>CAVOJF010000008.1:0-341507 GCA_963696215.1 uncultured Actinomycetota bacterium | reverse complement strand
CGGCGAGTGGTTCAGGTTGCCGTCGCAGCCGCTGTGCAGCCTGCCGCGGGCGGCCGGCGGCGTCGAGGCCGGGACTACCCAGACCGGAACACCACCAGACGTCGGCCTCGGTGCCCTGCACCTCGGCGATCTGCGTGATCCGCCGCGAGCCGTCCTTGAGCCGTGCTGGTGCACGATCAGGTCGATGGCTGACGATCTGATCATGGATCGCTCGCTGGCTCGAGCCGCCGCCATCATGACGATCGCTCCCATGCGCGACAGGCCGTCCCGCGGCGAGTCCGAGTGAATGGCGGCGATGAAGTGGTCGTGGCGGCATTCATGGCCCTGGAGCACGTCCAGCGTTGCCGTTCCGACCTTGCCGACGATGATCCGGTCGGGCCGGATGCGCATGGCGTTGCGGACGAGGTCCGCACAGTGACCCCGCCGCGCTCTCGAGGTCGGTGGGCGTGACCGAGCCGCAGCACGTGTTCCTGCCGAAGCCCTGGAGCTCGGCGGCGTCCTCGATCGTGATGATCCGTTCGTCCTCGGCACGAAGCCGGACAGGACGTTGAGCGTGGTCGTTTTTCCTGAACCCGCGTGCCGCCGCCGATCACGATGTTCAGGCGGCCGTGCACGCAGACCGCAGCAGGTCGGCGACCTGCGGTGTCATTGTTCCGTACTGGATCAGATGACCGACGGTGAGCGCGCTCGACGGCGAACTTGCGTATGGTCAGCAGCGATCCGTCCAGCGCGACCCGGGGACTACCGCGTACACGGCTGCCGCCGTCGGGCAGGCGCGTCGACCTGGGGCTCGCTCGTCGACCGCGGCCGACCTCGCCACGATCTTGTCGATCGTCCTGGCGCGAGGTCTGCGCCTCGTCGGTGAAAGCCGCCGCCGGCCGGTTCCACCAGGCCGTCCGCGCTCGATGTAGATCTGGTCGTAGCCGTTGACCATGATCTCGGTGACTTCCGGGTCCCGCGGGTACGGCTCGCGCGCCCGTGCGCCAAGGATGTCGTCGGAGACCTCCTGCGCGATGCGCACCCGGTCCGCGGTTGTCAAGGGCGTCTTCGTCACGCTGCGGCAACAGTCTGCAGAGCTGCGGTGACGCAGCTAAGCTCGCGCTGGTCGATACGCGCGTCGTAAAGCTGCGGACCGAGGGTCTCCAGCAACCTCGGCGCACGCTGCGCTTGAGCGGCCCGAACGGACCGGTGGCGCACCGAGCGGCTGGCCCCGCCGCTCGAGCGAGGCGCCCGGCCGCCGCATTCTCGCAGGCGCTCCGACAGGCTCATGCCGCGGCCCGCTTCCTGCGCCGAGCCCGCCCCGACCTCGAGTGCCGCGACTGGCTCGCCGAGCAGTCGCTGCTGCACCAGCTTCGCGACCGCCTGGCTGACCGGGTGGCCAGGCGGGCCCGATCGTAATCGGAACACCCTTGTTGATCGAGATCGGGACGGCCCGGCTGGAAAAAGGAGATGTAGGCCGAGATCGGCGTCCGACGACCCGCTCGACGTGCTCGAGCTCAGGCCGACCTTCGAGTCAGACCGTCGACCACGACCGAGCGGATCTGCCTCGGATAGGACAGCAGGTCGAGCATGTCGAGGCGACCCTCAGGTTCTTGAGCGCCAGGAACGTCAGGGTGGTCAGCAGCACGAGCTGGGCGGACGACGTCAATCGCCGTCAGCACGTGCTCGCTGAACGCGGCGGGAGTGTCGACGACGATGTAGTCGTACATGCCCGCAGAACATCGCCAGCAGCTCGCCGACCAGTCGCGGAGCTTCTCTCCGTCACCGGGCGTGACGGTGCGAGCAGCACGTCGAGCCCTGGCTGGTAGCTGGTCAGCAGGACGCAGCGCCGGCGATGTCGAGGTGACCAGCCATCGCGAGCCCATCCGCGATCGTCCGCATCGGCGCGAGCTGCAGGCTGATCGCCACGTCGCCGAACGACAGGTCCAGATCCATGGCGCGACACGCGCTGGCCGGTCTGCCTGGCCAGCGCGACCCCCGTGTTGATCGCGAGCGTCGTCTTGCCGCAGCCGCCCTTGGCGGCGAATACCGTGACGATCTGCCCGAGGGTGGACTCCTCTCGGGGCGGGGGGGCGAGCATGCGACGCGACACCTCGTAGGAGCGCCGACAGGCCGCTGCTAGGGCCGCGTGATCGCCCGCGGGCACGACCTCGCGCACTCCCGACTGCAGCGCCTGGACCAGCAGCGTGACGTCGACCTCGTTGCGCGCGAGGATCACACCGACGGCGGGACGCGCGAGACGCAACGACGCGCTGAATGCGAGGGCCTCGCCGGTCATCGCCCGCGGTCCGATCACGACAAGCATCTCGTTCGGGTCGCTGTCCAGCAGCTTGGCTGCCGTTCCGACGGTGTCGGCCTTGCGGACCTCGCCGTCGATGGCGGCGAGCAGTTGTCCGGCGGTAGCGGCCGGTCGGCAGAGTATGGGCAACTCTCGTCTCCTGGTCTAGGGCTTGGAACTGAACAGCTGACTGCCTGAGTCGAGCTTTGTCGCGGAGCCCGGCGTGAGCAGCGCGAAGTACGGCAGGCCTGCCAGCTGAGGTCAGGATCAGTTGCTCAGCGTCTTTCTGGTCGACCGCGAGCGTGACGAACACCGCGCCCTGCGAGGCGGCTGACGCTCCGGCCGACCCGGTGTCACCGCCTGGTTGACCACAGTGGACAGAGCTCGGGCGGGCGGCGGTGACCGAGAGCACCAGCGCATTCTGGAGCACCAGCCTTGCGGTTACCGCTTTAATCGGCTGGCCTTGGTGCGAGCCACCGCAACTCGTCTGGAGCTGGGCGCCGCTGCTCGCGTACGTATCGAACAGCGCCACCCTGGCGCCTGGCTGGATGTAGCCGGCGATGGCGGCCTCAAGGCACACCTCCACTGCCACCGCCATGTCCCCGGTCGGAACGGCGATGGCCCCGCTCACGGCTCCGCGGCGAATAAGCATCGAAGTCAGCAGCAGCTGCCCGGCCTGCATGGCAGAGGTCGTGACCAGCTTGCCGTTGGCGGGCGTCACCTTGGTGACAGCGCCGGCCGGAACAGCCCCTTTCGGATACCTCTTGGGGATCAGCAGGTTCCCGGAAAAGGCCTGGTTGACCGAGGTACCTTGCGGGATCGAGCCGTTGGCGACCAGAACGCTGACAGCCTTGCCATTGTCGAAAGCTGTAGCGTTGGTGTTCTGCACATAGGCAAGCACGGCGACAATTCCCACCACGCCCAGCAGCGCCGCGAGTATGACGGTCAGCATGCGACGTCTCAAGTTTGCTCATCTCCGATGTCAGGTCGGCTCATCCGGTCAGGTCGATCTCGGCGGCGCCGAGGTAGGTGCCGTTGAAGTTGCCCGTAGACGGGATCACGCCCCGCGTGAAGTAGCCATTGATGCAGTAGTTGGTGCCCTGGCACGTGTTCGAGGGGTTGAGCCAGTCCGAGGCGAAGAAGTTGGGCGATGACGGCCCGGTGGGCAGGTTGTAGCCCGTGACCACGAAATCGGCGAAGCCCTTCAGCGTGTACGACGGCGTGCCGCCCGAGGATGCGCTGACGTAGATGGGCACGAGCAACGGCCGGACGTTGTTCTGCGCGTCCTGCAGCAGCAGCTGACAGGAGAAGCTCACGGTCATCCTCGTGCGGCCCGTGATCGTGGGCGGGCTGACGCCCGTCGTGCAGATGCCGCGTGGCTTCGCGATCCAGCTGAACGTGCCTGCCTCGTCGGCGCCCGATGGTTCGCTGGCGCATCCAGTACCGGTTGCCGAGTTGAATTTGAGCACCTGGTCAAGGAAGCCACTGGGGGCGGGATTGGGAGGGTACGGCGGGGAGGGCGCGAACGTGGTGCCCAGATTCGTCGCCTGATCCCACTCACAGGCCGACGTCGTGAATGCGATGGTGGTCGCGGACGACGGCGCTCCCCACGTCGCCTGCGGCGCAGGCGAGCACCTTGGTCCCGTTGTAACTGGAGCCCAGCAACGTGCGGCCGAACACGGTGGGAGCAGCGTCGAGCCGCTCCCGGTCCTTGTGGACGTATACACGTTGACGTAGTCGGCGCCGACGGGCGGCGGGCAGTCGATGAGCTTCCCGGTGCTGACCGGGCAGAACCCCAGACCAAGTCCCGAGCCGCAGACGCCAGGCTGACCCCGGCGACTCCGCCCGTCAAGCGGACGCGTTGGCGTCTGCGTAGAGCGGAGCCGCGAGGGCATTGCACAACCCGAGGAGGAGCAACTCCTGGCCACACCCAGGGCCGCTGCGTCCGCCGAGTTCTGGCAGCTCCGCGCGTTCCTGATACAGCTGGCCGACGTCGACGACCATGGCGCCCATCCCGGTCAGTACGCCGGCGCCCAGCAGCACCACGACAATGATGCCGATCGCGCCGCGCTCGTCACGCCGGATCCGAGGGCGATCCGGCGCGCGAGCGTCGTCATCAGGTCTCGCACGGCATGACCCCTTGGGCGGTCAGCGTGACCGGCGAACCCAAGGCCGCCCGCACCGCCGATCAGCGCGGCGATCGCACCGATCGGCGTGATGAAGGTGAACTGGTAGCTGACGATGACTACCGCGTCAGAGCCGAGCGACCCGCCAGCGGGACACGCCGTGACGTTGACGTTCACCGGGCTGAGCCCGGTCGCGCGCGCTTCTGTGTTTGCGTGACGACATTGGGCTCGCCCAGAGCGTCCAGGCGCGCGCCCTCGCGTGCCGCCTGCGTCAGGGTGATCTGCGCGTTCAGCGCCCGGCCGAAGTCGATGGTGCCGAACACGATCAGCATCAGCAACGGGAAGAGCAGGGCGAACTCGACTGCGGCTGCCCCGCGATCCCGCGCGTGACGGCGGCGTGATGCGCGCCGGTCCATCGTCATTGCTCCTATCTCTGCACCCCGGATCGGGGGAAGCGGCCAGCCCGGCCGTCCGTGCTGCTAGCCCGCTTCTCCTACGTGCTCCCGAGGTCAGAACGCGTTAGCAAGGTTGGTGAACATCGTCAGGACCCTCGTGCCGAGGACACCCACGACACCTGCGATCACCGCCGCGATCAGCGCCGCCAGCAAGCCATACTCGACGGCGGTGCCACCTCGGTCGTCCCGATACAGCACTGCCGCGATCAGGTTCTGCAGCGCGTTCAAAGCGCTCAGCATCCGGTAGCTCGCGCGCCGACTGGCGAGTGGCTGACCTGCCCTACCGGCCGAAGACCAGACACCCTCCGCCGGCGACACCGGTTTGGTGGTCCGTCAGAGGGCGTTAACAACTGTCTGGAACTCCGTGTTCGAAGGTCTGGCCGAGGTTCGTCACGACTCCGATGATGACGACCGCGATCAGCGTGACAATGAGGCCGTACTCAACCGCGGTGGCGCCGCGGTCGTCCAGGCGCTCGCCCAAGCGCAGTGAGTTGGCGAGAGCGGCGTGCATGTACAGCATGAACCGAAGCATGAGATGCCCCTTCGATGTCTGGCGAGCGGCCAGCCCGTTCGCCTACGCCGGGCCGACGTGGCCGCGGCATTGCGACACCCTGTTGGAAACCGGTACCCGTACGACATCGGCCAACTGGTCAGAGATTTGCGAACTGGCCTACCGACATGTCGGGTGATCGCCCGACAACAGGCCCGATCGGCCGACATGGTGGCGCTGGCCGGCCACTTCTAGGCCAATCGGATGCTTTGCGGCGTGCGGCGGACTAGCGTACGGCGGCATGAACCTGGCGTGGGCGGCCGCTGGAGCTGTCGCTGGGCTGCTGGCCGGCGCGGCGCTGAGAGGCACAGTCTTCAGGCTCTCCGTGGCGTCGGGCGATCCGATCAGGGACACCTGCCAGCGCTGCGGCCTTCCCATGCGGCGGTGGCTGGCCGATTCGCTGCGGCCACTGCGGCAAGAGCCTGGGCGCACCGCTCACGCTCGAACTGGCCGACCGCCACGGTCCTCGCGCTCCTGATCGGGCACTTCGGCGGACAGCCAGAGATCCTGGCGCTCGGCTTCTTCGGGGCGCTGGGGGTAGCGCTGGCCGCGATCGATATCTCTGTGCAGCGACTACCCGACCACCTCACGCTGCCCGCGTACCCGATCCTGATCGCGCTGCTGGCCATCGCCGCCTTCACCAGCCACGACGTGGCCGCGCTGGGCAGGGCGCTGCTGGGCGGGCTGGCCCTGTCAGGGACGTTCCTCCTGCTCAGCGCTCGTGCGACCAGGGCAGCTAGGCGGCGGGGATATCAAGCTGGCCGGCGCTCGCGGGTCTCGCGCTCGGCTGGCTCGGGTGGCCGGCCGTCATCGCCGGGGCGGCCCTGGGCTTCGTGCTGTCTGCCATCGTGAGCCTTGGGTTGCTTGCCGCACGCCGGGCCACGCTGCGCAGTGCGATCTGCTTCGGCCCGTTCCTCGTCGGAGGTGCCGTGCTCGCCGCGCTTGCCAGCGGTCACTAGCCATTCGGAGCGACCGGACCGAGCGGCCGCGAGCAGCGACTACCTCATCACGACAACGACAACCGCCGTGGCGACCATCACGATCAGCAGGACGACAGCCACAGTGGCCATCCTGAACCGGTGGGCCTGGTCCGCCCGGCGGCCGGCGTCCTGCGCACGGACCGCCGCGACCATCTCCTCGACCGACACCGACTCTCCGAACAGCGGCCGCAGCAGCGACTGCTGCGATTGCTGCGGAGCAGGTCGCGAGAGCGCTGCAAACAGCCTGACGACGCGAGCGGCGCAACCACGCGGAAAAGGGCCCTGGCAAGTGAAGGGGCTTAACGTCTGTCGCGCTCGCAGCCGGGCGCCGCCGCACAGGCTTGGGTGGGGCCGGGCGCTTGGCCAGGGACGGGACCAATTCACGGGGCGGGGGACGATCTTTGTCCCGACTGGGCGGAGGGGCCGCACGCACCGTCCGGTGGACGCTGATCAGGCCGTCCGGCGCTGATCAGGCGGGGCAGAGCCGGCCAGCCGGCGCAGGCTGATCCGGCTGCGACGTGCCCGCGCGCTTGCCGAAGTCCGCGGCCTGGCCGGGGCCAACAAGCTGAGCAAGGTCTGCGGCCTGGGCAAAACCGCGATGCGGTGCCGATCGGAGCCGAAGCGCCAGGCTGCGTGCGCTCGCGGCGTGCAAGCCGCTGCTCCCGGCTCGCCGGCTTGACGTCGGTCCCGGCCTGCACGGCAGGCGGCGCGGTCCCCGAGATCACCGGCAGCGGCTGGGTCGTGTCGTTGCCGTCGGCTATCGGCGAGGCCGGAGAGTCGGGGACCACGTACCAGGCACCCGGCGCCTCCTCGGCCGGCTCCTCACCCACGGCTGCCGCCTGGCGCTTCGGCTCCGACGGTTTCTTGTTCCGTCGCCGCTTGGTCTGCTCAGCCGGGGCCTCAGCGACGTCAGCGTCCTTCGGGCGCAAGCGGTCGATCAGGTCATCTGGGAGCACCGGCGGCGCAACGCGCATCTCCGGCTTGGGCCTGTTCGTCGCTCCCGGCACACGGCGGGACAGCGGCGGAGCACTGCTGTCATCTGCCATGTAGCCATACCCCCTCGGGGAAATACGGACCCAACGAACGCCCGCCCCCAAGAGAACAGCGCAACACGTGCTGCGCACGCAAACAAGCGAAATAGCTAATCTCATCCAAGAATTGCCCGGCGGCGCGCCGCGGGCTCCCGATCCGCCCGATCAGGAGTCCCGCTCGCTGTTCCCCAGGTACACCCGCCACGTGAGCCAGGACGCGGTCAGGCAGGTATCGCTGGTTTGCGACGACTGGCGCCGAGCCTGATAGACCCAACTCCGGCAGGAGGACGATGCGCGACCGGCGGGGCGGATGACACAGGGAGCGCAACAGGCTGCGAAGCTTCCTGGCGGTAGTTGATCAAACCATGGTGCAAAGCGGTCATCAGTGCCTGGGCGCGGTTGGCCGCGCCAAGCTTCTCGTAAAGCCGGGCCACATATGTCTTCGCCGTCGACACGCTGATGTACATCTCTTGTGCGATCGTCGGGATGGAGAGGCCCTCGTGCAGCAAGTTCAAGACCTGGGTCTCGCGCGGGCTCAGCGCGAACCGGTCTTGCATGCTTCTGCGGCGGGCGACAGCCAGGGCTAGCCCTGACGCGGTGAAGGACGCGGCCGCGACGGCGGCATGCCGGATCGCGGCGAGCACCTCGTCGAGCGGGGCTGACTTCGATACGAACGCCGACACCCCGGTCTCCAGGGCGCGGAAGAGGATGTCGTCCTCATGCTTCGACGTCAGCATGACAATGCCCAGGCCCGCGTAGCGGTCCCTGAGCTCGCGAGCCAGCCGGAGCCCATCCCCATCGGGCAGTGCGACGTCTACGGTCACAACTTCCGGCTGTGCCGCCGCGAGCATGGGCAACGTGTCTGCAGCCGACGGGCACTCGGCCACGATCTCGATGTCCGCGTGGTGAGCGATGAGTTCGCGCAAGCCGTAGCGGATCAGTGTCTGTCCGTCGACGATGGCGAGTCGAATCGGCATTAATTTCCCCCCTGTGAGCGCCGCGTTCAAGTTGAAAGCGCTCGTCGCTCCCGAGTGGCTATGGCACCCTTCCAAGTCATCCGAGATCGGGCGAGATCGCTGCAAGCACAGTCCCGCCCAATCCAAGCCGGCCGATCGGGCGCCTCGTTCTCACTCAGCGACGCGGATGCCGCTATCGCTGTCGAGCACGGTCGCCAACGCCCTGTTGCCCGGCCATGGGGCAGTATCGTACTCGGCGCAATCCTTTGTATGTGTGACTTTGCATACACTGAACCTGGATTCTTATAGATAACCGCCAAAGCGTCTTCTCCAAGCGCCTCCCGGCAGCGATGGGGGCCAGTTTATCGAGACAGATGCGACATCTGTTGCACCGCAGGATTCAAGTCTGACCGTATAGCGGCCTTTAATTCGTTTAGCGGGAAACCTAGAGTTCTGGTCATGACAGGTCGCTTCGCCGGGATTGCGCACGTCAGCCACAGCGGCGGCCGACACCACGCGGCGGCGGGCAGGTGGCCGTCGTTAAGGTGCCGCCGCCCTCCTTGTCGGCGCGCCCGCAAGGAGGGCGGCGTCGAAATGAATGCAAAGCGGTCAATACCCGCGCGGCAAAGCACGCGAGCTGAATCGAGCCTCACGCGATAAAGCGGTCGATCACGAGCAGTGCTCCGATAAGAACCATCGCGGCCCCCGAGAGGCGCGTGATGGCTCGCGCGGCGAGCGGCCGAGCCTGCAAAATCCTTCGCGCGAAAGATCCGAGACAGAGGTAAAAGAGCGCGCACGTGACCATGAAGACGAGCCCGAGCAGGCCGAGTTGTACAGCGAGCGGCCAGTCCCAGCGAGCACTGGTGAACTGAGGCAGCAGAGCGAGGAACAACAGCAAGCCCTTGGGATTCAGCGCGCTCACGCCCATGCCCCTGGCGAGGGTTTCCCGGGCAGTCCGGTATCTTCGGTCCCCGTCGCCCCCCAGGTCCGCCTCGGCAGCCGGGGCCAATTCCTTGATGAGCGTCCTGGTCCCTTGCCAGATCAGGTACAGCCCGCCGACAACCGTCAGGGCCGAAAGCGCCACCGATGACCTGGCGACGAGGGTCCCGACGCCCGCCGCCACCGCGACGGTGATCCCGGCATAGCCGAGGACAATGCCGCTGACGGCGGGGACGATGGTCGGCCCGCGCACCCCGGAACTGAGCACGAAGGCCCAGTCGGGCCCTGGCACGGCGACGAGCAGAGCGGCGACCGCCCAGAAGGCGGCTACGGAACTGACAGCCATCGCAAGCCTCCCCCTCGGCGGCACTCGTCAATGCAAGAAAGCTATCTCCGATCAACCGGAATGTGTTCCTAAGTTTTGCTCGCTAAGGCGGTTTCTGTGGAAGAATCTGGCTCATGGACGCGCTAGACCGCAAGATTCTTGCTTCACTGCAGCAGGACGGGCGCCTTACCATCACCGAACTGGCTGCGCAGGTAGGCCTGAGCGTCTCGCCATGTCACCGCAGGCTCCGAGAGCTGGAGCGCAGCGGCGCGATCCGGGGATACCGCGCCGTCGTGGACGCCGAGGTCCTCGGTCTCGCCTTCGAGGCGCTGGTGTTCATTACCGTCCGGCAGACGGACAGGGAGACCTTGCTCGGCCTCGAAGCTGGCGTGGCAGCGATTCCCGAGATCGTGCAGGCAGAAAGACTCTTCGGCGAACCCGACTACCTGCTCCGCGTCGTCACGGCCGACCTCGCGGCGTACCAGCACTTGCAAGACGACAAGCTCACCACATTGCCCGGCGTCCAGCGGATGACGTCGACCCTGGTGTCGAAGCGGATAGTGCAGGACCGGCCGCTACCCGGGTAGCCACGGCGCCTCGCGCGGGCCGGCCTGCGGCAGGCCCTGGCGGTCACCCTCGCCCAGTCGCGGATCGAGGCCGCCGCGCTGACTGCCCCTGCTGGCTGACCGGCCAGTGTGCGCGGAGTGATCTGCGACGATATGGCTGTGAGCGACAGCAGCGATGAGCACCCGGCGGACGTGCAGGGCCAGGTCGCGGCTGGCTTCCAGGCGATGGCTGCCGGGGACTGGCAGGTCGCTCGCGAATCCTTCTCCGCAGCACTGACGGTGGCCGAGGTACCAGAAGCGTTCCTCGGCCTGGCGAACGCGCTGTTCTGGCTTGGTGACATCGCTGGCACGATCGCCAATTGCGAACGCGCTTACGCGGGTTTCCGCCGTCGTCCCGACCCGACGTTCGCGGCGGGCGCCGCGCTGGCCCTGGTGGGCTACAACAAGGGATACCTGGGCAACACGGCAGCAGCCCGCGGCTGGCTGGCGCGCGCGGCAAGGATCATCGAGGCCGACGCCCCCGAACTGCGCGGCGAACTACTCGGAGCCACCGCTTACCTGACCGAGGATCCGGCCGAGAGCGAGGCACTGGCCCGCCAGGCAGCCGACATCGGACGCGCGCACGGCAACTCGGCCCTCGAGTTGATGGCGATGCACGCGGTCGGCCAGGCCCTGGTGCAGCAAGGCAGGACCGAGGAGGGCATGTCCCTGCTCGACGAGGCGATGGCCGCCGTGATCAGCGGCGAAGGCGGCGATCCGCTGACGGTCGCCCAGATGAGCTGCATGACGATGGTGGTGTGCGGCAGTTGCTTTGACCTCGAGCGAGCAACGCAGTGGTTGCAGTCGCTCGAGCGCTTCATAGACCGCTACGGATGCCCGTTCCTCTACGCCGAATGCCGTACTTACTACGGCCGTGTGCTGTTCGAGAACGGTGACTGGGCAACGGCGGAGGACTTCCTCACCGAAGCGATCTCGATGTCCGCAGGCGTGTATCCGGCACCGCACGCCTTCGCATCAGGGACCCTGGCCGAGCTCAGGCTTGCCCAGGGGCGCGCCGACGAGGCAGGCAAGCTCTTGCGCGGCGTCGAAGGACGTGCGGAAGCTGCGACGGCCGTCGCCTCGCTGCACCTGCTCCAAGGCGAAGTATCGGCGGCGATGGCGGTGCTGCGGCGCCGGCTCGCCGCGACCAGCCTGGACCGGCTCGACGCGGCTGCGGCGATCGAACTGCTCGGCGAGGCGGAGATCGCCTCGAGCGAGGACGAAGCGGCGATTGAGCGGGGCCGCGCCCTCGTTGCGCTCGGAACCCTGCACAACTGCAACCTGATCATCGCGCACGGGGAGCGTCTGCTCGGGCACGCGCTTGCCGCGACTGACCGCCAGGCAGCGCGTGCGCATCTCGAGCGGGCGCTGACCGCGTTTGCCAACGCAGGCACGCCGTACCGGGCCGCTCAGACCAGGTTCCTGCTCGCGGGGGTGCTCAGGCAAGACGACAGCCAGACAGCAGGAACCGAGGCGCGGCTAGCCCTGTCGGTCTTCGAGGACCTCGGTGCTGGCCGCGACGCCGACGCGGCAGCGGCACTGCTGCGAGAGCTGGGCATGAGGGCCGCGCGGCAAGGTCCGCGGAATGTCGGGCGCCTCACCAAGCGCGAGCAGGAAGTCCTCGTGCTGCTCGGCCACGGACTCTCCAATCCGGAGATCGCGAGCCAGCTCTTTCTCTCCCGCAAGACCGTGGAGCATCATGTGGCGCGGATCTTGTCCAAGCTCGGGTTGCGCGGCCGTGCCGAAGCTGCCGCGCTGGCGGCGCGCAGCGGCCTAGAAATTCAGCCCGCGAATGGGTGAACTCACCGATGCTCGCGCCTGGACCAAGGCGTCATCGTTGCCTGACAGAGCTAGCAGAGCGTCTGGGAGGCAGTTCACATGCACGCAGTCATCGGACGGGTCATGATCAAACCGGGCCGGGCCGGCGAGACGCTCGCCATGATCGGTGAGCGAGGGGTACCGATGCTGCGGGCCATGCCCGGCTGCGCAGGTGGCTACTGGGCGCGAACACCGGACGGCGATCTGGTCCAGCATTCCTTCTGGCTCTTCGACACCGAAGGCAACGCCAGAGCCGCGGAGCGAAACTTCAATCAGCTCCGCGACATGCCCGATGCGCCAGCCACGTTCATAAGCGTCGATGTCTGCGAGATCGTGGGGGACGCCTCCACCGGCGACTCGCTTTAGCCAGCGGCTGTCGGCGATTTGCCGCCCGCGTACGAGCCTTGCCAAGGATTCAGCAGCGCGGCGGCGGCGTTCGAGAGCGTGACGGCGAACTCCGTCGCGGGAAGCTGATCCAGGACGCTCTCGTCCATGGACAGCCGGTAGTGCACCTCGATCGATCCTGATCCGCCAGGCAGAACGGTCGGCACCTCAAACGAGACGTGCAGGCCATCGCCATCGATCGACAGTCGCTGCTCACCGCGGTGGCTGAAGTCAGTGTCGATCAGCACATACTTGCCGATGCTGGCCAGCAGACCGCCCGGCAGGAGAACGATCGCCCCTGACGCCGTCCTGACCCCGTTCGAGACCCGGGCGCCAGGGATCCGCAAGTCGCGGACGTGATTGCGGACGGGCAGGCCCTCGCTCGCGACGAGGACGTCTCCGCCGGCAGCCGCAGCCTGGAGTACCCCGGGCATCTTGCCCATGCCGAAGAGCCGGTATCGCACTGCTTTGCGCACGGCGACGATTCTAGGGCGCGAGCCCGGCCGCTAGCACGTCAGCGAGGCGCTCAGCCCGTCAGTAGTGCCAGGGATACGGCGCCCAGTCGGGCTGCCGCTTCTCGATGAAGGCGGCACGGCCCTCCTTGGCCTCGTCGGTGGCGTAGGCGAGCCTGGTCGCTTCCCCTGCGAACATCTGCTGGCCGACCAGCCCGTCGTCGACGAGGTTGAAGGCATATTTGAGCATCCGTTGCGCGGTCGGGCTCTTGCCGTTGATCTCGGCCGCCCACTCGAGCGCGACCCGCTCCAGGTCAGCGTGCGGCACGACGGCGTTGACCGCGCCCATCCGCCAGGCCTCCGCCGCTGTGTAGGTCCGGCCGAGAAAGAAGATCTCCCTCGCGAGCTTCTGGCCGATCTGCCGCGCCAGGTAGGCGGAGCCGAAGCCGCCATCGAAGCTCGCGACGTCGACGTCGGTCTGCTTGAACCGAGCGTGTTCGGCGCTGGCCAGGGTGAGATCGGAGACGACGTGCAGGCTGTGGCCGCCGCCTGCCGCCCAGCCCGGCACTACGCAGATTACGACCTTGGGCATGAACCTGATCAGGCGCTGAGCCTCCAGGATGTGCAGCCGGCCGACCCGCGGCGAGCCGCCGTCGCTCTCGTAGCGGTATCCGTCCGAGCCCCTGATCCGCTGGTCACCGCCTGAGCAGAAGGCCCACCCGCCGTCCTTGGGCGACGGGCCGTTGCCAGTCAGCAACACGCATCCGACATCGGCTGTCTGCCTGGCGTGGTCAAGCGCGGTGCACAACTCGTCGACGGTGTGCGGCCGGAACGCATTGCGTACCTCTGGCCGGTCGAACGCGATCCGCACGGTCCCCTGACCAATGGCCCGGTGGTAGGTGATGTCGGTGAAGTCGAAGCCCTCGACGGCCGTCCAGGCAGCGGAGTCAAATAGCTCGGAGATCATGCTGGCAGAGCCTACGTCAGGCAAGCCTGGCCCACGGCGGCCGAACGGCGCCTACGGTGAGCATCGGGAGCGCCCTCCTTGAGCCGGCTCCGCAACCCCGAGGAGCACGCCATGCTGACGGTGAATCTCGACACCGTGCGGCTGTTCTTGCACGTCCTCGCCGCAACCGTGTGGGTCGGTGGCCAGCTGACGCTGGCCGCGCTCGTCCCTGCTCTGCGGCGCCTGGGTCCTGACGTGCCGAGGACCGCGGCGCGGCGCTTCAATCTGGTCGCCTGGCCGGCCTATGGCGTCCTGGTGATCACGGGGATCTGGAACATCGCGGCAGCGGGCCACATGTCGGCGAGCTACCGTGCGACGCTGATCGCGAAGGTGGCCGTCGTCGCTGCGTCCGGCATCACCGCTGTGCTCCACACGCGATCCAAGAGCGCGGCTGGCCTGGCTGTCTGGGGTGCGCTGACCGGCCTGACCGCGCTCGCGGCCCTGTTCCTCGGCGTGGTTCTCGCCGGCGAGCAGCGCGCGGACGGCCGCAAGGCCTAACCGCGTAGCACGGCAGCCAGGACAGCCGCCTGGCTGATCTCCAGCTCCCTGGTCGCGGTGAGCAGCGTGACCGAATGCTGTCTCGCCAGGTCGCGGACGTGGGCCAGGGCAGGGGCGTGCTGCGAATCGGTCAGCTCTTCGCGGTACCGGCGGGCGAACTCCTCGAACCGGTCAGGGTCGTGGCCGTACCACTTCCGCAACTGCGTCGACGGCGCGACATCTTTACACCATTCGTCGAGCGCGGCCTTGTCCTTCGTCAGTCCTCGCGGCCAGACCCGGTCGACCAGCACCCTGGCGCCATCGTCCGGTAGCGAATCGGCATAGATCCTGCGGACCCGGACCTGCACCACTGACATGGCTTAATACCTGCCCGTTCGCAGGGTTCTCATCGCCCGGCATCGAGAACCAGGATCAGGAATCTCGCACCTAGGTTCCGAATACTCCCATAGCGGCCATGCGGCCTTTCGGCTAGCAAACTAGGCATCTTGACCGCGGCTAGCCGTCGCGGTTACCGTCTGTTCAGGTCTGCTGCCGGGTCGTCCGAGACGCCGGACCACCTGTATCTCGTACACGGAGCGGGCATGCGTCAGCGTTTGCCCGCACGGTTGCCTGGGCGGAGGCGGAATGAGCGGACCTGTGGGCGCGGCGCCGGCCGAAGATAGCGTGGTTGCACCGGCGCCCGGTGCAGAGCAGTCAATGGTCGCCGATTACACAGAGAGCGTCGTGCCGGCCAGTGCGCGCCGATCGAACTTCCGGATGTTCCTGACGTTCAGCTCGATGCAATTGGTATTCGGCGCGGTGCTCGTCGGCTACACAGCGCGTTTCCAGGGGTTCACGCTGGGCCGCCTGATCCTGGCGATGGCCGTCGCGGCCGCCACCATGACGGTCTACTGCATCGGCTCGGCCAACCTCGGTGCCGTCGTCGGGCAGACCCACGCGGTCACGACTCGTGGCGTCTTCGGGACGATCGGAAGCGCGATCGTATCCCTGTTGCTGGTCATCGACGGGATGGGCTTTTACCTGTTCACCGTGTTGTTCGTGATCTCACTCGGGCAGGCGCTGATCGGCACCCTGCCAGCCGTGGCGCTGATCACCGCGCTCCTCGCGTTCGTGATGATCTTCAACAACTACTTCGGGTTCACCGGGCTGCAACGTTTCGCGCAGTACGTCGCCGTGCCCGTCGTGGCCGTGTGGGGGCTGTACGCGACGATCAAGGCATTCGTGTCCTCGTCAGGGCACGTGCTCGCTGCCGTGCCGCACACGGCGGCGCCAATATCGTTCTTCGTCGTCGTCGGCGCCATGGTGGGGTTGTCCACCTGGGGCAACGAGCCAGACATCTTCAGGTACGCCAAGGCAGGGCGGTCCTCGTGGTGGAACGTGCCCACGATCGCCATTCCCTACGTCCTCGGCGCGTTCCTCTTCCCGATCATGGGCTACATGATCGCGGCGGTGTCTGACCAGCCGGACTTCAGCGCCAGCATCAAGTACTTCTCTACGTTCACGCTGTTCGGCCTCGGCGCCCTCATGATGGTCGTGCTGCTCGTCAATCAGTGGGCGGTCCAGGACGGGAACCTGTACATCGCCATCAACGGTGCCCAGAACCTGCTGTCCCGCATCCCGCGCTGGCGCCGGGAGTACACCGTCATCGGGCTAGGCCTCGCCGCCGCCTGCCTGACCTTCATCCTGCCGAGCCTGACCAAGACGTTCAACATCGTCACCGGCATCGGAGCGGTCACTGTGCCGGTGGCCAGCACGATCATGGCGATCGACGTCTTCGTGGTGCCTAGGCTGTTCGGGTTGCGCCGTCCGCTGCAGCGGGTCGCCTCCTGGTCAGAGCTCGCGCTCGCGAACTGGCCGGCCATCATCGCGCTGCTGTCAGGGACGGCCGTGGGCGCATTTACCGGCGGCCTGGTTCCTGGAACGTCCGGCTTCGGGCACACCTACATGGGCTTCCCCGCGCTGCAGGCGTGGGCGACCGGAGCCGTCGTCTACCTGGCTGGCGTGGCGGTGACCGCCAGGATGGCCAATGCGAAGGCGCTGCTCGGCTATTCCCGGATCGAGGAGAGCGAGAGCGTGAGCGCCGCGACCGCGGGCGAGGTTCGCGACACCGGCGGTTCCTGAGTGGCGGCTGCCTTTGATCTCGTCATCCGGGCGGCGCGGGTCGTCAGCGGAGGACGCGAAGCAGGTCGCACCATCGCGATCGCCGACGGCCAGATCGTGGCCGTCGAGCCGCTGACGAGTCAGCCAGTCGGGCGCGAGGTGCTCGAGTTCGGCCCCGACGTCGTCGTCATGCCCGGCCTGGTGGACTCGCACGTGCATGTGTGCGAGCCAGGCAATACCGAGTGGGAGGGCTTCGCCACCGCGACCATGGCGGCCTCCGCCGGCGGCATCACCACGCTCGTGGACATGCCACTGGACAGCGTTCCCACCACCGTTAACGTCGCGGCGTTGCAGGCCAAGCGCGAGGCGGCCGCCGGGCACTGTCACGTGGACGTCGGCTTCTGGGGCGGCGTCATCCCTGGCAACGCCGGCGAACTCGGGCCGCTACGCGAGGCGGGCGTGCTCGGCTTCAAGTGCTTCCTCGCCGACTCTGGGACCGATGACTTCCCGCCGGTGACCGCCGGGGAGCTGACGGCGGCGCTCGCCGTTCTCAGCGGGCTGGACTCGCCGCTGCTCGTCCATGCCGAGGACGCGGACGCGGCGGCGGCTGTCGGGTCGGCGGCCGGCCGTCGCTACAGCGACTACCTCAGGTCGCGTCCTAGGGGCCTGGAGAACCTGGCGGTCGCGAAGGTGATCGAGGCGGCCAGGCAAACCGGGGGCCACGCCCACATCGTTCACCTGGCAAGCTCCGACGCCCTGCCCATGCTCGCCACGGCGCAGCAGGAGGGCGTCCGGGTGACCGCCGAGACGTGCCCGCACTACCTCGCTCTCGCGGCGGAGGAGATAGGGGACGGCCAGACCGCGTTCAAGTGCTCACCCCCGATCAGGGAGGCATCGAACGCTGGCCTGCTGTGGAGCGGGCTGCGGGACGGTGTCCTGGACATGGTTGTCTCCGATCATTCGCCCGCCACCCCGGCGATGAAGGAATTCGGCGACGGAGACTTCGCAACGGCGTGGGGCGGCATCTCTTCACTCGAACTTGGGCTGCCGGTGGTCTGGACGGACGCGCGCGCCCGGGGTTTCTCGCTGAGCGATATGGCCAGGTGGATGGCCGAGCAGCCGGCCAGGCTCGCTGGCCTGCCAGCCAAAGGCAAGATCGCCCCGGGCTATGACGCTGACCTGTGTGTCTTCGCGCCCGATGAACAATTCACTGTCGACCCGGTGCGCCTGCACCACCGCCATCGGCTGACGCCCTATGCGGGCCGACGGCTGACGGGCCGCGTCCGCGCCACCATCTTGCGGGGCGAGATGACCGATAAGGCCCTGCCACGCGGCCGACTGCTGACCGGCCAGGGCCGCTAGGCCGTGCGGCGCGCAACGAGAGGATGGCTGAAATGCGGATCATCGCTGTCAATGTGAACACGTCTGAGTCGATGACGCAGGCCATTGCCGAATCCGCCCGCCGGTATGCGTCGGCCGGTACCGAAATCGTCGCACTGCAACCATTCTTCGGCGCCGAGGCCGTTGACTGCGCATTCGAAAGCTACCTGTCCGCGGTGGCGGTCATGGACCGGGTCGTGGCCTATCGTGACCCCTACGACGCCGTCGTCCTGGCGGGATTCGGCGAGCACGGCAGGGACGGCCTGCAGGAGCTCATCGACCAGCCGGTGATCGAGATCTGCGAGGCGTCGGCCCACGTCGCGATGATGATAGGCCGCACCTATTCGGTGGTGACGACGTTGCAGCGCTCGGTCCCCGCGATCGAGGATCGCCTCGCCCTAGCGGGCCTTTCTGAGCGCTGCGCTTCGGTTCGCGCCAGCGGGATGAGCACGCTCGAGGTCGATCGCGACCCTGAGGCGGCGGTTCTCGCGGTGGTGGAGGAGGCTCGCAAAGCGGTCAGCCTCGACCATGCCGAAGCCATCTGCCTGGGCTGCGCCGGGATGGCGGGCCTCGAAGAGGCCATCACCACCGAACTGGGCGTACCAGTCATCGACGGCGTCGGAGCCGCGGTCCGGCTGGCCGAGGCTGTCGTCGGGCTCGGGCTGCGGACCAGCAAGGTATCGACCTACGCGCCGCCCGACCCGAAGCAGATCATCGCATGGCCGCTCTCCGAGGCGCTCGGCATCGGCCGGGCCGCCGCCGGACGACAGCCAGACGAGGGAGCCAGGTGAACGCCGACCTCGATCTCGCGTCACGCTGGCTGGGCGGCAGCGTCGTCGCCGCCAGCGACGAGTCGTTCGGCGAGAAGGAGAACTTGCTCGTGCCTGCCGCGGCGGCCTTCGAACCGGGCAGCTACGGGCACCGAGGCGAGATCGTGGACGGCTGGGAGACCAGGCGGCGGCGTGAACCCGGCCATGACTGGGCCGTAATCCGGCTGGGCGCGCCCGGCGTTATCACCTCCGTCGACGTCGACACCAGCTTCTTCACCGGCAACTTCCCGACGGACTGCGTCGTCGAAGCGTGCGGAGCCGAGGGCTACCCGAGCCCCGCCGAATTGGTCGGCCCCGCGGCGGACTGGGCCGAGATCGTGCCCAGGTCACCGCTGCGCGGCGACGTTCACAATGTCTTCGCGGTGACCGATCAGCGCCGATTCACGCACGTCAGGCTCTCGATCTTCCCGGACGGCGGTGTGGCCAGGCTGCGGATCCTTGGCCAGGTGATACCGGACCCACGCGGACTCGAGCAGCTCAGCGTTGATCTGGCCAGCCAGGAATTCGGCGGCGCCGTGACCGCGAGCAGCGACAGCTTCTACAACTCGGCCAGCCTGCTGAACCGGCCGGACACCGCCAGGACTATGGGCGAGGGCTGGGAAACACGCCGGCGGCGCGACTCCGGGCATGACTTCGCCGTCTTCAGGCTCGCCTTCACCGGGCGAGTCCGGCAGCTGATCGTCGACACCGCGCACTTCAAGTACAACGCTTCCGCGGCGGTCGCGGCGTATGGCTGCCATGACGCCACCCCGCCGCCAGCGGAGTCCCGGGCCTGGAAGCCCCTGCTTCCCCGCACCAGCCTGCAACCTGACACGCGGCATGTCCTGCGGATCAGCTCGGCCGAGTCCGTCGGGGCAGTCCGCATCGACGCGTTCCCTGACGGAGGGCTGTCCAGGGTCCGCGTCATCGGCACGATCTCCGCGGAATCCAGGACCCAGGCCGGCTTCCGCTGGCTCAACTCGCTGCCATCTGGCCAGGCACGTCGCTGCCTCGCAGACGCGGGACTGAGTCCCGAGCTTGCGGCCGAGCTGGCCGGACAGCGGCCACTGACCGCCGCCTGGCTCGACGATCGCCGGGCACATCTGGAGCCGGCGAGCTTCGCGGCGCTGACCAAGATCCTGGACGGCAGCGACAGCTAGCCAGAGACGCCGGGTCCTTGCGTCGCGCTGCCGTCCGGCGTCATGCTCGATGCGTGCGGCACGCAACGGTCGAGGACCTTGATCGCATCGAATCGCTGCTGGCGGGACTGCGCAGCCTCCCCCAGCTGCGGGAGCGGAAGCGCGGGTCGTTCTCCAGGGGATCGAAGGCGTTCCTGCACTTCCACGAGGACGCCGGTGATCTCTACGTCGATGTCAGGCTCGACGCGAGCTTCAAGCGGTTCAAGGTCACTAGCCACGCCGATCAGGCGGCCTTCATGGCACAGGTCAAGGAGGCGCTCTAAGCCCGTGGAACCGTGTCAGACGTCAGGAAGAGTTGGGGCGTCGGTTGGGTACAGGCCAGCCGTGAAGCCGTAGACCTGGTCGCCGCTCCTGGGAATCTGGGCGAATCGCCGCGCGAGTTCCTGAACCTGTGCCCAGAAGGCCCGCACCTCCTCGATCGGGATTCGGGCGTGCACCAGCGTGCAGCGCAGATCGTCGGCCGCGTGCGCGGGGGCCGCCTCGGCGGCCGCCTTCGCGAGCCCGTTGATGGCGGCGACGACGCGCTTGTCCTCGGGGCTGCTGAGCACGCCGATGTAGAGCGTGCGGGCGATCCGGCCGTAATAACGTTCGTCGATCGCGCGGACCCGCCGGGTGCGCACCACGCGCAGCAGGCTAGCCTCGACCAGCAGATTCACGTGATAGGCCACCGTGCTCTTCGGACGGTTGACCGCCTGCGCCATCTCGGTGACCGTGGCGGCCCGTTCAAGTAGCAAATCCAGCAGCGTGGCTCGCAGCGGATCGGCCAGCGCGCGCAGCTGCTCGGGAGCCGTGACCACCACCATCTCATCGAGGTCGTAGTCTGGGATTTGCTCATTGACCGACATATCTGGACCGTTCTAGAGTTGTGGATCGTTCGAGCATCGTCATCCGATGACAGGAGTGTAGAGATGACCGAAGTCGTTCTGTTCCACCACGTGCAGGGACTCACCGATGGAGTGCGCGCGTTCGCCGAGCAGTTGCGCGCCGGCGGGCACACCGTGCACACGCCTGACCTGTTCGACGGCGAACGACCGGCGACGATCGACGACGGTGTCAAGTACGCGCAGGGCATCGGCGACGAGGCACTGGGCGCGCGCGCCGACCAGGCGGTTGCCGATCTGCCGAACGACGTGGTGTACGCCGGCTTCTCGTTCGGGGCGGGTACCGCACAGCGCCTCGCCCAGACCAGGTCCGGTGCGCGAGGCGCACTGCTCTACGAGGCCTGCATTCCGTTGACCGGCCCCTGGGCTTTCGGGCCGTGGCCGGGCGGAGTCGCCGTGCAGATCCACGGCATGGACAAGGACCCGTTCTTCGCGCTGGAGGGCGACATCGACGCCGCCCGCGAGCTTGTCGAAATGGTTGGGCCGGAACTGGCTGAGCTGTTCGTCTACCCGGGTGACCAGCACCTGTTCAGCGACAGCTCGCTGCCGTCCTACGACGCTGACGCGGCGGCGCTGGTCATCCAGCGGTCGCGGCAGTTCCTCGACAAGGTGAGCTGACTCTGGGACGGCGGCGCGGTCACGAAGGCGACGGCGCCTGCACCGGCACTTGATCGCCGGCGACATGGACGGCGAGGCTGACGTCCGGCCCTTTCCGTAGAACGCGCGTGGCGGTGCCGGTGCCGTGGACGGTCGCCATACCGTCGGCCACCTCCAGCGCGGTGTTCTCGTCGATCGCCCATCCCTCAGCGACGTCCGTGGCGATAAGCGCGTGCGCGAGCCGGTACAGCGTTCCCCACTGCGCGGCGTGCACGTCGACGGTCCAGGGGACCAGACCCAGGCCGGGCAGGACGGTCACCATGTCGAGTTCTTCTGCGCAGTCCTCGTGGCACACCTCGATCGTCAAGCCGCGGTAGTCGGCGCGCGAGCCCCCGACGAGCGCGTGCACGGGAGCGATCGCCGCGCCGGCGGAAAACCCAGCGTAGACAAGACCGGCGTCGCGGGCCGCGACCAGCCATTCCGCCCCGCCAGCGACCAGCGCCTCTTGGTAGCCAGGCGTCAGGCCGCCGGCCACGTACACGCCGGCCGCGCCGTCGAGGTCGGCCGCGGTGGCAGGCCGGGCCGGCGAGACAAGAACGGTGCGAACGTCGCTGGCGCCAGCGCTTGCCAGAGTCTTGGACCAGCGCTCGGGATCGGTGTCATCTCCCTCGTCGAGCACGAGCGCGACCACCGGGCCGCCGGCCGCCCGCACGAACGCCTCGTGCACAATGCCGGCCTCCCGGCCCCCGCCAATCAAGAAGGTACGCATGGCCAGAGGCTAACGACCGGCCATCTCAGGGGGCGAGCGATTTATCCGCAGGTGAGCGTTGCATCATCCCTGACACGCAGCCCGGGGTCAGGTGACGTGGACTCGCGGGTCGAGTATCGCCTGGCAGATGTCGACGACGAGGTTGACCAGCGAGATGAAGATGACGGTGGCGATCGTGGTTCCTATGACCAGCATCAGGTCACCGGACGCGACTGCCGTCAGGAGTGTCTGGCCGATCCCGCCGAGCGCGAAGACGTAGTCGACGATGGCCGCCGACCCGAGCAGGGTGCTGAAACCGATGCTGAAGCTCGCGACTATGGGAATCACCGCTGGCCGTAGCACGTGGTGCCAGAGAATCCGCTTGTCGTCGAGACCCTTGGCCCGCGCAGCCCGGATGTAGTCCTCGCCCAGGACATCGAGGACCGATGACCGCGTGAGCCTTGCCGTCACTCCGACCTGGGTGGCGGTGACGGCGATCCACGGCAGGATCATCCGGCCGAGCCACATCCCCGGGTTCTGAGTGAGCGGCACGTAGCCGGGCTGCAGCCAGTAATAGTGGTGCTTAGCGAGGAAGGTGAACACGTAGAGCAGGAGCACTGCGGTCACGAATGTCGGCAGCACTAGCGCGGCTAGCGACGCTATGGTCACGCTCCTGTCGGTCAGCGAGCCGGGTCGCAATGCGCTGATCGTGCCGACTAGAGTCCCGATGATCAGCCAGAGAATCATCGCGCCGATGATCAAGGACAATGTCGGGGGCAGGGCTCGCTGCAGGTCTGTATCGACCGACAATCCGATCGTTGCCGTCTGGCCGAGGTCGCCGTGCAGCAACCGGAGCAGGTAGTGCAGGTATTGCACAGTCGGCTGCCCGACGCCAAGCTGGGCGTTGATTTGCGCGGTCGTGGCCGGGCTCTGGCCACCGATCCGGAACAACGCGAAGGCGGCCACCGTGACCGCCCACGCGAGGACGGCGATCGCGAGCAGCCTGCGGACCAGGAACAGAGCAAAGCCCATTACTCGTGCGACCTCATAGCATCGACGCCGTCCGTATCACGATGTAACAGACAATAGTCGCCTGACTGGTAGTTCAACCGAGGTCACGCATGCGCAGCATCATCCGGCAGTGACCGGCGCGATTCTTGCGGCCAGCCTGGCTCAGTAGGCGCGGGCAAAGATGAGCCGTTTGCCGTAGGCGGAGGCCTTGCCGCAGCGGACGCAAGTCCCCTGCTCGGGTTCGCCGGCGAGCGGGATGCACCGGGCAGTGGCCGTGGTCTCTGCCTTGATCTCGTCTTCGCAAGCCTGGTCGCCACAGTGCAGCGCCAGCGCCCAGCCGACCGCCACGGCGGCGGCGAACTCAGTCCAGGAGTTGACGGTGGCTGTGTGGTCGTCGCGGAAGTCCGCGGCCCGCCGCGCCAGCATCGCCTGGAAGGCGGCAAGCTCGGAGGTGAGCAGGTCCGGCGCCGCATCGAGCGGAATGGCCTCTTTGGCGGCGTCCGGTTGCCGGTAACTCAGGCGGCGGGACATCAACGCGGTGCCGGCGAGCAGATCCCGCGGGCCAAGCTCGAGCCTGATCGGCACGCCGCGCATCTCCCAGTCATTGAACTTGAAGCCGGGCGACAGCTGCGGCCGGTCGTCCACATGAGTGCGGATACCCGCGCGCCGCATCGTGGCGGCCAGCTCGGTAGCAGCGGACAACGCTGCCTCGGCTTGCTCCCCGTGTCCGATCGGGACGATCACCACCTGGTAGGGAGCCAATGCGGGCGGCAGCACGAGGCCCTTGTCATCACCGTGGGCCATGATCACGGCGCCGATCATCCTGGTGCTCATGCCCCATGAGGTGGTGTGGCACAGCTCGGTCGTGCCGCTCTCGCCCGTGTAGGTGATCCCGAAGGCCGCCGCGAAGTTCGTCCCCATGAAGTGCGAGGTTCCTGCCTGCAGGGCCCGCCCGTCGCGCATCATGGCCTCGATCGTGAACGTGCGATCGGCACCGGCGAACCGCTCTCCAGGAGTCTTCTCGCCTGGCACGGGGGACAGTGCCGCGGTCTGCGCGGCCACGTCCTGGTAGAAGCCCAGTGCCAGCATCGTCTCGCCGGTCGCGTCAGCGGCTGTGGCGTGTGCGGTGTGGCCTTCCTGCCAGAGGAACTCGCTGGTGCGCAGGAACATCCGCGGCCGCATTTCCCACCGCAGCACGTTGGCCCACTGGTTCAGCAGCAGCGGCAGGTCACGGTGCGAGCTGATCCACTTGGCCATCATCTCGCCGATGACCGTTTCCGACGTCGGCCGGATGACCAGTGGCTCATCCAGTTCCTTACCGCCCGCGTGGGTAACCGTGAAGAGTTCCGGCGCGAACCCCTCGACGTGCTCGGCCTCGCGTTCCATATAGCTCTGCGGTATAAGCAGCGGGAAGTATGCGTTCTGGTGCCCGGTGGCCTTGATCCGGCCGTCCAGGTCAGCCTGCAGCAACTCCCATATCCGGTAGCCGTACGGCCTGATCACCATGCTGCCGCGGGCTGGCCCCCGCTCCACCAGCTCGGCGCGGAAGATCACGTCGTTGTACCAGGCCGAGAAGTCCTCGCTCTGCGGGGTAACGCTGCGCACGTCGCGTGCCATGGCCTTGAGGCTACCGAGCCGACCACGGTCCTGATCAACTCGTTTTCCGAGGGTGACGGGTTCGCCGGCTCACATCCAATGGCCAGCCGCGAGCCGCGGCACCCTGTGCACGCCCCGGGTTCGGCAGGATAGGGCCGTGGCCGCACGCGGCACAACGCACGATGTGCATGTTGATCAAGACCGGTGTCTGGTAGTCAAGCGATACCGGTCCTGGAGTCGACGCGAGCCTGGCCGGGAGTGGGCGGCCCTGACTTTGCTGGCCGAGTTCGCACCCGGTCTTACGCCGGCCCCGATTAGGGCGCAGCTGGATGCGGACCCGCCGACCATTGTCATGTCGTGGGTGCCGGGTGATCCGCTCGTTGATGCTCCATTGACATCAGCCCAGGCTGAGGCACTAGCGGAGTCGCTGGAGCGGCTCTGGCGCTGCGTGCCATACAACCGTCGCGTGTCACTCCCGCAACGGATTCTGAACTCCACTGCACTCGCATCCAAGGTGCGGAAGAGGATGATCATCGGCGCTGAGGTGGGCGATAACCGGCTTGTGCGGCACGCCAGCGAAGCAGCTGCCGCCTGGCTGGCTCGCTTCGCGCTCGACCGACAGCCCGTCGCGGACGAGGATCTGGTACTGGGCCATGGCGACAGCAATCTGGCGAACTTCCTGTGGGACGGCGCTCAGGTGCGAATTGTTGACTTCGAAGACTCTGGCCCGAGCGACCGGGCCTTTGAACTCGCGAACCTGGTTGAGCACATCTCGGCGTGGTCAGATACCGGGCTAGAGGCTGATTCGTTCCTCGCACTGTTCGAACTGACGGCCTCTGAGCAGCACCGAGTGCGTGAATTCCGGCGGCTCGCCGCAGTTTTCTGGATGCTCTTGCTATCCCCGGAGGGCGGCACAGCTGGTTGCTCCCATCCAACCGGCGCGTTGCAGCGTCAAGCTCAACGCTTGATTGCTTTGCTCGCCTGAGCCCTCCATTCTGTGGCTCGGCCCGACGGCAAATGTGGCCGGTAGTTCAGGTAACGAACAGCTGGCCGTCGGATCCCCTTTTGATCGCAAGCTTGGTCAAGCCGCTTGCCGCCGGGCCCCGCTCCACGGCGCCCGTGCTGGCGTTGAACTCAGAGCCATGACACGGGCAGACGAACAGGTCCGCGGATGTGTTGTAGGCCACAACGCACCCCGCGTGCGGGCAAATGGCATCGAAGGCCAGGAACTTCCCTGCGCGTGGCTGTAGCACGATTGACGGATCGCCTGTCTGCGGATCCTGGAATGTCGCCGCGTCGCCGACGGGCACCTGGCTCGCCCGGCCGATCGCAGTGCCAGCGGGATGCTTGCCCGGCTTAGGCGTACGGGAACGGCCAGGACTCGCCGTGTGAGGGTGATTGGGCAGCGTCGGAGTGCTGGTGTTGCGTGCCGTGCCCCCCACCAGCCTCCCGATGCCCGCGGCCAGCCCTCCGAGAATCAGGCTCCCGGCCACGACCGCGCCGGTCGCCATCGCCTTGAGCGTTACTTCGCGGCGACTGACGTCCTCCGCCGCGTGCGCGGCCGCGTACGACGTCGGCTGGCGATCAGCTCTCGCCCGCTTCTTAGCCCAGCCGGCGATCGTCGTGTCCAGGGACAGGACTGAACCGGTGCCGGCCAGCACAAGCGGAGTCCACGCGAACACAAACACGATGTCGGACCCCGTGTAATAAGGCGTCGCGTGAAAGCTGACCGTCAGGAACAGCATCAACGACAGCGCCACGCCTCCGATCGCCGCTAGCCGCGCCCACAGCCCGAGCAGGGTCGCAACGCCGATGGCAAGCTCGCTGAGCGCGATCAGCACGCCGAGCGGGACGGCGACATGGGTGAGGGGCGAGATCAGCGCGTGGATCGGGCTGATCCGAGCAGCGCCCGCCAGCTGGGACTGGATCGAGGCAGGATCAGCGGCGTCGAAGAACCTCGGATTGGCGAGCTTCTGCATGCCTGCGAAGCAGAACGTGAAGCCGAGGAAGGCCCGCAACGGGAACAGCACGCGGCCGACCACATACTGCGACGGCGGCGAGGCCGGGTTGGATCGCACGTGTCAACATACCCAGCAATCGCATCGACCGGAAACACGATCACAGGCTACCGACTGCTATGGCCCCTTGGCGGAGCTTGGCCCAGGCCGCTGAGCAGCCACTAGAGCCCCGGGGCACCGATCGGGCGCCCCGGGACAGGAACTGGCCGTCACGGCACGCGGCTGACTACGACCCGCCAGGTCCATGGCCGCCGTAGAGCAGCCCGATGCCGTCAGATGGGCCGTAGCCGTCAGGCAGGCTGTTCGGGTCAGGCGGGGTGCTGCTGCAGCTGTAAGCGCTGGTATCGATGAGCACGAAGTCGGCCTGCTGCTCGCCTGAGCTGAGCTGGAAGCTGCCGACGCTGAGCTCGGTGCCCGTCGGCATGGCCGCCGGGTCGATCGTCATGGTGGGATTCAAGCCGGGCTGAGGCGTCGCGGTGTACTGCCCCGCCGGATTGGAGGACACGACCTGCCCAAAGCCGGCTGGCGCGTGATCTGAGGTGCACAGGGTGCCGGCAGTTACCTTCGCCGGGATGCCGTATTGCGCGAGATCGGCCTGCAGAGCCGCGGGTTCCAGCAGCTCCTTCGGGCTAATGGTCAGTGTGGCCGTGCCATTGGAGTTGCTGACCAGCGTGAAGCTCGCGGTCCGGATCGTGCCGGGGGCCCCGGCCGCGCCGAAGACTCCGGTGAGGCCGAGCACCAGTGCGGTACCCCCGGCGACTATGGACAGGCCGGCGACGGCGGAGAGCCTGTGCCGACGGCGTGAGCGGCCCTTGGCCATGATCGCCTGCACATCTGGGGGGCTCGCCATGGGTATTCGGGACAGGGAGTCGGAAGCGGCGCGAAGCACTTCGTTGTCGCTCAGCTCATCGTGGACGTTCATTGACCGGCCTCCAGGTTCTCGGTTGGGGTGAGCTCGTGGCGCAGCGCCGTGACGCCCCTGGACAGGTGCATCCGGACCGTCCCGGCCTCGATCTCCAGCTGCCTGGCGATGGTGGCCGTGTCGAGATCAAGGAAGATCCGCAGCGCGATCACCTCACGCTGCCGGACGGGCAGGCGCCATATTGCCGTGAGCAAGCTGGCATCGAGGCCGCCATCGAGATCGCCGGGAACTGTCACGTCGTGGTCAGCAAGGGGCAGTTCGCGGCGCCGCTGCCGCCACCACGACGCTCCGGTGTTGAGCGCGGTGCGCACCACCCACGCCCGCGGAGCAGGATGACGGCGAACTTTCCGCCACGATGCCCAAGCCCTCGCGAACGCCTCAGCCACCTGGTCCTCGGCCAGCTGCTGGCTGCCCACGACCGCCACCACTGCCCGCAGGCAGGGTTCCCAGCTGGCCTGGAAGAAGTTCGCGAACTCCGTCTGCTGGTTGCTCACAACCCGTTAACTCTGCTACTCGCCGATCCGCATACCTCCGGGCAGAAGATCTTCCCGGAGCCGCGAACCGCTATGGTCGCGCGGAGACTCGCCCGATGTGGAGCCTGCCAATGGCTGACAGCCCCTCGGTAAGGGGCTGTCAGGGAAGACCGGACCATTTACAGGCCGCCGAGCAGGTCGCGCAGCGCCCGAGTGTAGGCGTCCAGCGCTGCCCGGCCGTGGCTGGTCAGGGCCACCGTCGTTTTCGGTGCTGTACCGTTCCTGGTTTTCTCGCTGCTGAGGTAGCCAGCATCTTCGAGCTTGCGCAGGTGGATGATCAGGTTGCCGGGAGTGAGCCCAATCAAGTCCTGCAGGCGGGTGAAGGACAGTACGTCGCCATCAGGCAGCGCCGCCAGCGTCGCGACTATCTTCAACCGTGTCGGCACGTGTATCAGCGGGTCGAGCTCGTCGGTGGTCATGGCCCGACGACGCTTCGGCGCTGCCGCCACGCAATGACGGCGGCGGTGCCGAGGAGCTCGAGGAAAAGGCCTACGCCTGCGACCGCCCACGCCCCGACCGGTCCCGCGAAGAGGCCCACGGCGCCGACGACGGCGACCGCGAGGCCAGAGCCGCACGCGCGCCAGTTTGCCCGTGCCGCCATAATGCCCGCCCATGCCACACCAGCGACGATCAGCGGCACCGTCGCCGGGTACAGCCCGTAGACGAATGCACGGCTCGCTCCGGCTCCGGCCAGCGCGCCCATGACCACGAACACGCCGAGCCATGCCACCGCCATGATGGTGATTTCGGCGGGGCGCAGCCGGGATCTGCCGCTCACCCCGGCGGTCGCGCGCTTGGCGACCGCGACTGTCACGCCGAAGTTGAGGATCCCAAACGCGATCACGATGGGAATGACTGCGGCGGTCGGGTGCTGGTAGGGATGCTGTCCGCGCACCGATAGCCAGACGGTGCCGAAGACGGCCAGAGCCCCTACTGCCCTGATCGCCAGTAGCCACGGCGGGTAAGGCTCGAAGCCGGCGCCGCGTCTGCTGCGTGGTTGTGTCCAGCAGCGAAGCCGCCTGCTGGGGGTCGAAGTTGCCGCCGTTGTCGGCGGTGGTGGTGCCGGGTGTGGCGTTCACGGTGCCTCCCTCGATCTACTCTACGCCATAAAGTAGACGCGACTTTATGGCGCAAAGTCAAGGGCTTTGGCGACGAACTTTATGGCGCAAACCAACAAGAGGCCTTGCGCCGGCCAGGGGCGATCGGGAGGTCGCGCTGGCCTGGCGCTAGAGGCGCTGAGCCGGTGGTCGATCCTCGCGCAGCCATCGGCCGATCCGCTCGACGGCCTCGCCCGCCTCCGGCACCAGCCCGGCGAACGCGTGCCAGACATGCGGCATCTCCGGCCAGATCTCGAGCGTCACGTCGACTCCCGCAGCCTGTGCGGCCGCGGCGAACCGCACGGCATCGTCGCGCAGGATCTCAGCGTCCCCGGCCTGGATCAGGACGGGCGGCAGGCCGTGCAGGTCGGCGTAGAGCGGCGAGGCATAAGGGTGCCGGGCATCCT
This sequence comes from uncultured Actinomycetota bacterium, assembly GCA_963696215.1. Lineage (GTDB taxonomy): Bacteria > Actinomycetota > Actinomycetes > Streptosporangiales > Streptosporangiaceae > Chersky-822. Next base: position 311,806 of record CAVOJF010000008.1, on the reverse strand, counting down.
GCCCGGCCAGGTACCAGTCCGCCGCCTCCCGCGCACCATCCGGCGTGAGCATCACATCGACGGCCGCGCGGCTGCGCAGCGACTCACCGCCCAGTGCCAGGTCGGTCCATGGCGACAAGACGACCGCCGCGCCGGGCAGCGGGTCGCCGGCGTCACGCAGCGCCACGAGCGCCGCTAGGGCCAGGCCGCCACCTGAGGAGTCGCCGCTGATGACGACCTGCCAGGCGTGCTCGCCTTCGGCGATGAGCCAGCGGTATGCGGTCAGCGCGTCCTCGACGGCTGCAGGGAACGGATGCTCGGGGGCCAGGCGATAGCCGGCGCTGAGCACCCGCACCTGTGCCTCCGCCGACAGGAGCGCTAGCAAGCCTCGGAGCCGGGCGGGCGAGCCAAAGTGGTAGGCGCCGCCGTGGAAGTACAGCACCACCCGCTCGCCCGTCACCCCGGCCGCGACCACCCACTCCGCAGGAACGCCATTCGCGTCGACCGGATCGACCTGCGTGCCCTCGGGCGGCGCGCCGCCCGACCCCATCAGCACGCGGCGCTCCTGGAGCGTCAGGGTGCCCAAGTCAGCGCTGGTCACGAGCTCAAGCACGGTCTTGAGCTCTTCACTAGCCATCCTGCCATCCTCCGTCGGTGGGCTCTGGCCGGAATCCTCACAGCCCGCGACCCGGCCAGCAACCGAATAAACGCCTGCCGGCGGGCTGGCCTGCGCGCCGACTTAGACGAGACACTTCGTCAGGACCTGGACACACGGCTCGTAAACCAGTGTTCGTACGCTCCTAGGGCACGTTTGCCCTTGCTGCTTAGCGGTGTTCCCTCCAGGGACGTGCCAGCCGCTTCAGGTGAGTCGGAGCTCTGCCGAGAGAACTCCAGTCCCCGAGCGGGGCCGCCGGACTACGACGAGAGTTCAGCCCGGCGCGACCACCAGGCCTCGGCGGCGGTCACTGCGCTCTCGGCCTCGTGGATGTCGCCGCCCACGAGTCCCGCGGTGGCCGCCCAGTGCAGGGGTACAAGGGCCAGAGCCCCGGGGAGCCAACGGTGCTCGTCGCGAGTCAGCGGTTCCGGAGCCGTGCCTTCGTAGGCGTCGAGCAGTCGGCCCGGCTCGGGCAAATCGGTGGCGGGGAGCCGCACCAGGCCGCCTTGGAATGCGCCGCTCTGTGCGACGTGGTTCAGGCTGCCCGCGATGTCGTACAGCCGCTCCCTGACCCTCGCGAAATCCAGGTCCAAGGTGACCCATGAGCCGTCTGGCAGTTCCACCGCGTTGCCCAATTTGTAGTCCCCGTGAATCGGAGTGCATGGCAGTTCGACCTCCTTCCGGAGCTGGGCGAGCTCGCCGGTCAGCTGGCGCATCCGACGCACGACCGGCTCGCTGCGGGGTCCGAGCCTGCGGCGTGTGAAGCCGACCGAGTAACGCAGCTGCCCGAGTGTTCTGTGGTCGTCGAGGGGTTCGGGCGGACTGGGCTCCCAGACTGCTTTGAGCGCAGTGTGAAAGCGTCCGAGCTCCTCGAACAGGCGGACGTAGGAGCCCTCGCCCGCCCATGGCTGGACGTGACCGATGAACTCCTCAATCTCAGCCCAACGATCACCGACCCTCAGGAGGTCGCAGCCGGAAATCCGAATCGGCCGAGCGACGCGGACTTGCGTCCGCTGGAGCCGCTCCCGCAGGCGCCGCAGTCCCGCTACCCGGCCGCGGCGCACCCAGGGCCTATGAACCCGGAGGACAACCGGCGGCTCAGCGTCTATCCGCACATTGAGGTTGAACCCACCCCCGATGTCTGCCCATCCGGCCCCTCGCGCGACGCGGTCGATCAGGGCCGAGACGGCCGGGTCATCTGGGCTGGCTCTAGGTCCGAACCAGCGTGGCAAGGCAGGGGGAGAGGTCGAAGCTTCGATTCCGGTCATGGCAATGGCCCACCAGCGGACCCGAGGAAGGGTCCGCCGGCGAACATGGCGCAATCTTGCCGCGACGCTACGACGGCCCGCACCCCGCAGTCCTTTAAGCTCGCCTGATCACTGCCACTTATTAATGCTGGCACACCTGCTGCCCTGTCGCCATCGTCTCCTTAGCGGTGGACCATCTCAGGTGGGCGCGCATGAACGAACGCATTGACGAAGCGCTCTGCGATGCCGACGCCGGCTGACGCGTGTTTCGCCGTGGTTTCGCGGACCACCGCAACAGACCGGGAACAGCCGGGAAGGGCCAGCCGCAGATATGGCACGCCCCCAGGCTGCGTATGCACAGATCAGGGGGTGTTTCGGGTGGTGGCAGGTGTTGGGTTCGAACCAACGTAGGCTGAGCCGACGGTTTTACAGACCGCTCCCTTTGGCCACTCGGGCAACCTGCCAGGAACCGCCCGCCAGGGGACGGCACGTTGAAGGATAGCGGAACCTTGCCGGCGCGTCAGCATCGAGGCGTCTAACCTTGATCCCGTGGCAGGAGAATCCTCGTTCGACATCGTGTCGAAGATCAATCATCAGGAAGTCGACAACGCGCTGAACCAGGCCGCCAAGGAGGTCAGCACCAGGTTCGACTTCCGCGGCGTCGGTGCCTCGATCTCCTGGTCAGGCGACAAGGCCGTCGAGATCAGGGCGAACACCGAAGAGCGGGCAAACGCCGTGCTCGACGTGTTCAAGGAGAAGCTGATCAGGCGCGGCGTCTCGCTCAAAGTCCTGGATCCAGCCGACCCGAAGCTGTCCGGCAAGGAGTATCGCCTCCTGACGCCGCTCAAGGAGGGCATCTCGCAAGACAACGCCAAGAAGATCTCAAAGATCATCCGTGATGAGGGTCCCAAGGGCGTCCGAGCCCAGATCCAGGGCGAGGAGCTCAGGGTCTCGTCCAAGAAAAAAGATGAGCTTCAGACGGTCCAGGGCCTGCTGAAGGGCAAGGAACTCGACATCGCGCTGCAGTTCGTGAACTACCGGTAGCACGCCAGGGGACAGAGCCAGGGCTGCACGCAGCGCGGGCTTCGATACGACCGATCCGCGCTTTGCAGCGACCGCGCCGACGTGATAACCGCCAGATCGAACGTCACGTCGGCTGGCGCGGCACGGCTCACGTAATCGCCGTCATCCGGGGTATGTGTCTTCGTGACCAACCAAACCGACGCGCTCACGCCCCGCCTAGACGAACGCGCGCCTGCGGTCCTGGTTGTTGTGCGCCCATCGGCCATCAACCGCGGCCAGCGGCCGATGGCGCGTCCGGCTCCGCGCCGCAACGCTGACCAGGAGGTACCTGGTGCGATTCATGGACCGGACCGATGCCGGACAAGCCCTGGCCCGTTCGCTCGACCATCTCCGCGGCACCGATCTCGTAGTGCTGGGTCTGCCCAGAGGCGGCGTCCCGGTCGCCTACGAGGTCGCCACCGCGCTGGGTGCCCCGCTCGACGTCATCGTCGTACGCAAGCTCGGCGTCCCCTATCAGCCTGAACTCGCCATGGGCGCGATCGGCGAGGGCGGCATCAGGGTCAGCAACGACGAGGTCATCAGGCGCGGCGGCATCACGACGCACGAGGTCGCCGCCGTCGAACAGCGCGAGCGCGCCGACCTCGTCCGGCAAGCCGAGCGGTTCCGTGCGGGCCGGCCGCACATCGAGGTCGCTGGGAGAACAGCCGTGATCGTCGACGACGGGATCGCGACCGGGTCGACCGCGGCCGCGGCCTGCCAGGTCGCTGTGCAGATGGGGGCCGAGAGGGTCGTGCTGGCGGTGCCGGTCGGCGCTCCGGAGTCGATCCGCTCGCTCGAGGCCGTCTGCGACGAAGTCGTCTGCCTCTACGCGCCCGAGTACTTCATGGCTGTCGGCACGTTCTACGACAACTTCCGCCACGTGTCGGATACCGAGGTCAGCGGCCTTCTTGCTCGCGCGCTCCAGACCGTCCAGGTCACCGCCGGCAAGTCAGGCGCAGCCCCAGCCGCCGAGCAGCCAGGCGCCACCAACCCGGACACGCAGGCCACGGACGCGCGGTGGCGGGCGCCGGCCGCCAAATCCCCTGAACCCGGCGCGATCAAGAAAGCCACTGCTCAGGTGCCCGACACGCCCGAGCGCGACGAGGACATCCAGCTGCGGGTCGCCAGCGGGTCGATTGTCCTGGAAGGCCACCTCACCGTGCCAGCGAACGCGACGGGCACCGTGATCTTCGTACACGGCAGCGGGAGCAGCAGGCACAGTCCGCGGAACAGGTTCGTGGCCAGCCAGCTCAACGACGCTGGGCTCGGCACGCTCCTCTTCGACCTGCTGACCAGGGACGAAGAGATCGAGCGCGCCAACGTCTTCGACATCCAGGCGCTCGCGGCCCGGCTGGCCGACGTCACGTCCTGGCTTCGCGACCGGCCTGGCGGCCTGCATATGGCGCTCGGCTACTTCGGCGCCAGCACGGGCGCCGCCGCAGCGCTCTGGGCCGCGGCCGAGCCAGGCGCGCACATCGATGCGGTCGTCTCCCGCGGCGGCCGCCCCGACCTCGCCGAGACCCGGCTTCCTGAGGTTCAATCCCCCACGCTGCTCATCGTCGGCAGCCGCGATGAGGTCGTGCTCGGATTGAACAAGCAGGCTCAGCAACAGCTGAAGTGCGCTAACCGGCTCGCCATCGTGCCTGGTGCTACCCATCTCTTTGAGGAACCGGGCGCACTGCGGACTGTGACCCGCCTGGCCCGCGAGTGGTTCGCCGGCCATTTCGCCCCGCCTAGCTGAACACGCCGCCCGACCTAGCACTGCCTCCCGCCGAGCCCAGCCCCGCCCGCTCCCGCCGAGCCCAGCCCGCTCCCGCCGAGCCGGGCCCCGCCCGCTCCCGCCGAGCCGGGCCCCGCCCGCTTCCCCCGAGCCCCGCCGAGCCCAGCGCGCCTGGTTTTCCATGATCGCGGACGTCTTTCTGCATCGACGCTAAGAAACGTCCTCGATCATGAAAACAGTCAGGACGCCAGGGGTGATGACGGCAATGTCAGTGCCTGTGGCCGTGCTAACCCGATTGAGCGCGGGCGGGTAATAGGATGCAAGGAGGTGCACGCCCCCCGTCCGCCCGCCGGCGGACCCTCGGAACGACACCGCACCACCGGCTCGGCAGGGGCTGCCCAGCGGCAGGCCGGCGGATTAGAAATCGCCCGCGGCGCGTTGTCGTGAGCGGAAATGTAGACAACTGTTCACAATGACGGGCGTTCGCCACCATGGCGGCACGCCGTTCGGATACGCCGTCACCGCAGGCAAGCGGCTTCGGCGCACAGAGGAGGAACTCCGCTGTGACCAAGCAAGTACAGCAGCTTGACCGGGTGATCATCAGGTTCGCCGGCGACTCTGGTGACGGTATGCAGCTCGCTGGCGACAGGTTCACGCAGGAGACCGCGAGCTTCGGCAACGACCTGTCGACGCTCCCGAACTTCCCGGCCGAGATCCGCGCCCCGGCAGGGACGCTGCCCGGAGTGTCGAGCTTCCAGCTCCACTTCGCCGACCACGACATCCTGACGCCTGGCGACGCGCCGGACGTGCTCGTCGCGATGAACCCCGCCGCGCTGAAGGCCAACATCGAGGACCTGCCGCGAGGCGCCGACATCATCGCCAACACCGACGAGTTCACCAAGCGGAACCTGACCAAGGTCGGCTACGACGACAACCCGCTGGAGGACGGCTCCCTCGACGGCTATCAGTTGCACGCCATCCCGATCACCTCGGTGACGGTCAAGGCGCTTGAGGGCTACGAGATCAGCAAGAAGGATGCCGAGCGGGCGAAGAACATGTTCTCGCTGGGCATGCTGTGCTGGCTATATAACCGCCCGGCCGAGGGCACGCTCAAGTTCCTCGAGACCAAGTTCGCGAACAAGCCGGCGATCATGAAGGCCAATATCGCGGCCTTCCAGGCAGGCTGGAACTACGGCGAGACGACCGAGGAGTTCTCGGTCCAGTACGAGATCAAGCCAGCGACGCTGCCGCCCGGCCAGTACCGCAACATCACAGGCAACATCGCGCTGGCCAACGGCCTCGTCACCGCAGCGCGGCTGGCCGGCCTGCAGATGTTCCTCGGCTCGTACCCCATCACCCCGGCCTCGGACATCCTGCACGAGCTGTCCAAGCACAAGCGGTTCGGGGTCAGGACGTTCCAGGCCGAGGACGAGATCAGCGGCGTGGGCGCCGCGCTAGGCGCGGCCTTCGGCGGCGCGCTCGGCGTGACCACGACGTCCGGCCCCGGCATGTGCCTGAAGGCCGAGACCATCGGCCTCGCCGCAGCCGTCGAGCTTCCGCTCGTGGTCTGCGACATTCAGCGCGCTGGCCCGTCCACCGGCATGCCAACCAAGACCGAGCAGGCCGACCTGCTGATGGCGCTCTACGGCCGCAACGGCGAGTCGCCGCTGGTCGTGATCGCACCATCGACTCCAGGCGACTGCTTCAACACCGCGATCGAGGCCACCAGGCTCGCGATCAAATACCGGACGCCGGTGATCATCCTGTCCGACGGATACCTGGCCAACGGCTCGGAGCCATGGCGGATCCCCGATGTCGCCGGACTGCCTGACCTGAAGGCCGAGTTCTCCTTCGCGCCGGCGATGGGTCCCAGCGGGGCCGGTAGCGCCAATGGCGCGGGCGGCGATCACGAGCCTTTCCAGCCATTCAAGCGTGACCCGCGGACCCTGGCCAGGCCGTGGGCGATCCCCGGCACGGCAGGGCTGGAGCACAGGATCGGCGGGATCGAGAAGGAGGACGTGTCGGGCGACATCTCCTACGACCCCGACAACCACGACAAGATGGTCAGGCTGCGCCAGGCCAAGATCGACGGGATCGCCGCCGACATCCCGCTGCTCGAGGTCGACGACCCTGACGGCCAGGCCCGCGTGCTGGTCCTGGGCTGGGGCTCGACGTTCGGCTCGATCGGGGCGGCGGTCCGCCGCGTCAGGCTGGCCGGCGGTTCAATCGCGCAGGCGCACCTGCGGCACCTCTCACCGTTCCCGGCGAACCTCGGCGACGTGCTGAAGCGGTACGACAAGGTGCTCGTGCCCGAGATCAACACCGGCCAGCTCGCGCTCATCCTGCGCGGCCGGTTCCTGACCGACGTAATCTCCTACAACCGCGTTCGCGGGCTGCCGTTCAGGGCCGCCGAGCTGAGCGGGGTCATCCAGGATGTGATTTCCAATGCCTAGGCCGAGCGACGCGGGAGACCAGAGCGTCGAGCACACCACCGCCGGCAACGGCGCCGGGCGTCCCAGAGCACTGACGCTGGTGCCGCACACCAGCCAGAAGCAGACCATGAAGGACTTCAAGTCCGACCAGGAAGTCCGCTGGTGTCCTGGCTGCGGCGACTACGCCATCCTGGCCGCGTTCCAGTCCTTCCTGCCCGAGCTTGAGGTGCCGCGGGAGAACCTCGTCATCATCTCCGGCATCGGCTGCTCGTCCCGGCTGCCGTACTACGTCAACAGCTACGGCCTGCACTCGATCCACGGCCGCGCGCCCGCGATCGCGACCGGTCTCGCCGCCTCGCGGCAGGACCTGTCGGTGTGGGTGATCACCGGCGATGGCGACGCGCTGTCGATCGGCGGCAACCACCTGATCCACGCGCTGCGCAGGAACGTCAACATCAAGATCCTGCTGTTCAACAACCGGATCTACGGGCTGACCAAGGGCCAGTACTCGCCGACGTCCGAGCAGGGCAAGGTGACCAAGTCGACGCCGTTCGGGTCGCTGGACACCCCGTTCAACCCGCTCTCGCTCGCGCTCGGCGCCGAGGCCAGCTTCGTCGCGAGGACGATCGACTCGGACCGCAAGCACCTGACCAGCGTGCTCCGCGCGGCCGCTGACCACCGCGGCACCGCGTTCATCGAGATCTACCAGAACTGCCCGATCTTCAACGACGACGCGTTCGCGCCGGTCACCGCGCCTGGTGAGCGCGAGCAGCGCGTGATCAGGCTGGAGCACGGGCAGCCGGTCAAGTTCGGGCCTGACGGCGAGCAGGGCCTGCGGTTCGGGCCGCTCGGGTCGCTCGAGGTCGTGCCCGTGGCCGCCGACGGCTCGCAGGACGACTCGCTGCTCGTGCACGACGCGCACGCGGTCGACCCGTCCTACGCCTTCGCGCTCAGCCGGCTGGACAGCACCGACTTCGCGCACACGCCGATCGGGATCTTCCGCGACTTCGAGCGCAAGACCTACGACGACGCGATGAGCGGCCAGATCGACGCGGCCCGCGAGCGCAAGGGCGACGGCGACCTCGCCGCCCTCCTCGCCGGCAACGACACCTGGCACGTCGTCTAGGCCCGCCGCCCAGAGCCGCCGCCGGTCGCCTGAACCCGGCCGACCTGCGCCCCGCCCGGGGCGGCCCCCGAATTCCAACGACAGCTAAGGACCGCCGACGTTCAAACAGGACACTCGCCGGCCCTTAGTTGTTCTAAAGGCGGTCAGCGGCGAGCGGCGAGACCGGTGACTCGATGACCGGGACACGGGCCGGGGCGCTCGAACCCGGCCGACCGATAAAGTGCACACGGGTCACTTTCGGCTCAAGCACGCCCAGATCACGCGATGGAGGACGGCATGAGTGTTCGGATCGAACGATCGGGGCCCGTCATGACCGTCATCCTGGACCGGCCCGAGGTGCGCAACGCCGTCGATGGTCCGACCGCCGCCGCGCTCGCTGACGCCTTCCGTGCGTTCGACGCAGACGCGGAAGCAGCGGTCGCCGTCCTGTACGGAGCGGGCGGCACGTTCTGCGCGGGCGCCGACCTGCGTGCCGTTGGGACCGCGAACGGCAACAGAACGAACCCGGCGGGCGACGGCCCGATGGGCCCGACCAGGATGCGCTTGAGCAAGCCCGTGATCGCCGCTGTCGCCGGCCACGCCGTGGCTGGTGGCCTCGAACTCGCGCTTTGGTGCGACCTCCGCGTCGCGGAGGAAGACGCGACATTCGGCGTGTTCTGCCGCCGGTGGGGCGTCCCGCTGATCGACGGCGGCACGGTCCGGCTGCCCCCGCTGATCGGAATGGGCCGGGCACTGGACATGATCATGACAGGCCGGGCCGTCGGCGCGGCGGAGGCGCTCCAGTTTGGCCTGGTCAACCGGCTCGTCCCGCACGGCCAGGCCCTTGAAGCTGCCGAGGCCCTGGCGGCGGAGCTAGCGGCGCTGCCGCAGGCCTGCCTGCGCCACGACCGGATGTCGGCGATCGATTCCGTCTCGCTGGACCACGACGCGGCGATGGCTGGTGAGTTCACGCACGGCATGGCCAGCCTCTCCGACCCCTCCCTGCTGGCTGGCGTAACCAGATTCCGCGATGGCGCGGGCCGTGGCGGCGCTCCGGCCTAAGCCACCGGGCCGCCCCGCGAAGCGTCAGGCCAGGACCGAGGACTTGGCGCCTTCGACCTTGGCGTGGTCGTCAGCGATGTCCTCCAGGCTGCGACCCGAAGGCTCGGGCAGTACAAGCGTCAGCGCGGCTCCGCCGACCGACACGAAGGCCGTGAGCAAGAGCGTCCCGCGCAGGCCAAGCGACGTCTGCAAGATCGGGAACAAGAACACGCCGATGAACGCGCCGAACTTGCCGACGCCGGCCGAGATGCCGTGCCCGGTCGCGCGCACCGAGACCGGGTACAGCTCGCTCGGCAGCACGAACGTGGTCATGTTCGGCCCGAACTCGGTGAAGAAGTAGCTCAGGCCATAGACGGCGAGGAACGGCACGACCACCGTCGTCATGCCGGGCACGATCGCGATGAACGCGAAGCACAGCGCCATCATCAAGAAGCCGCGTAGCTGCAGCTTTCTATGCCCGATCCGGTCGATACGCGCGATGCCGAGGATGTAACCGGGCACGGCGGCGACGACGAAGATGCCCAGCTGGATGGCGATCGTGGTCATGGTCGACGCGGTCGGCGAGATCAGCGCGATGATCTGCGGCGTGGAGATCGTGTTGCCGTAATAGGCGTAATCGAGCAGGAACCAGCACCCGGCGGTCCCGGCCAAGGTCAGCAGCAGCCGGCGGTCCCGCAGGAACGCGCCGAGGGCCATCCGCTGCGGCGCCGCCACGGCTCCGTTCGCGGCCGGTGCGCCGTTCGAGGCCGCCGCGCCGTTGGCGTGAACACTGGTGGAGCCCACGACGCCGTTGCTCAGCGCGTGCATTTGCGCGTCGGCTTCGGTGCCACGGCCGAGTACCTGCACCTGGAACCTGGGCGACTCGGGCATGGTCCGCCGCAGGTAGATCACCGCCGCGGCGGGCACCGCGCCGAGTCCGAGCAGCAACCGCCAGGTCAGATCGGTAGACGTGCCGGCGCCCAGCAGGCCGAGGGCGATCAACGGGCCGACGATCAGCCCGAGCGCCTGGGTGGAGAACACGAGCCCGACGAGCCGACCGCGGTCGCGCGAGTTGGCGTACTCGCTCATTATCACGGCGCTGACCGGGTAGTCGCCACCGACGCCGAACCCGAGCATGAAGCGGAATGCGATCAGCACCCAGAACGACGGCGCCAGGGCCGATCCGATCGCGGCCGCGGCCATGATGGCCGCGACCAGCCAGTACACCCGTTTGCGGCCGATCAGGTCGGCGATCCTGCCGAAGACGAGCGCGCCGAGGAACGCGGCGCCAAGCATGGTGGCGTTCAGCAGCGCTAGCTGGCTGGTGCTGAGGTTCCAGTCCAGCTTGATCAGGGAAGACGCGACGCCGATAACGAACAGGTCATAGGCGTCGGTGAAGAAGCCCATCCCGGAAACGACCGCGGCCCGCAGATGGAATCGGCTGATTCCAGCCTGGTCCATCGCGCCGATCAGGTCCGATGTCCTGGCCTGCGCCAACGTGAATCTCCTCGTCTTTGCGGCCAAGCGGAAGATCCGCACCGGGCCGGATGGATGTGTAGCTGGCCGCTTGCGACGCTATGCAAGACAGGCGAACCGACACCGACTTATAAGTGAACAACAGATGAATGACCTATCTGCGATTCGGTCTGACGCCTGTTTGTAATCAGTCAGTTACCTAAAGTGGTCGCCCCGCGCGGACAACCGCGATAGCCAGAAGACAGTCAGATGTAGTGATCACGTACCCACGTGACCACGCACCCCTCACAAGATGGCAGCAGCAACAATGACTCCTCGCCTGGCCCGGCGCTACTGCGCCATGCTCTCACTTGGCATCATCCTCGCGCCGATCGCCGCTTCCTCGGCCACCGCGGTCGCCGCGACCGGCACCCGCGACGCCGGCGGCTGGCGCCGGCAGCTGGGGCGAGGCGATCCAGCCCGAAGGTCAGCTGCGTCGCACGCGACCACAAGTACGACAAGCTCGCGATCAGGATGGCCCACGACATCGACGCGAAGCTGGCGGGCCGGGTCTCGACGATCGGGCTCAAGGAGATCGACAGCAAGACCGGCGTCACCTGCGCCTACCACCCGACGTGGCACTTCTACGCGGCGAGCGCGATCAAGGCCGCAATCCTCGGCGCGCTGCTCCGCATGGCTCAGGAGCAGAACAGGCACCTGAACGCCACCGAGCGCAGCCGCGCCTGGCTGATGATCACGCAGTCCGACAACAACGCGGCGACCGAACTGTGGGACGAGGTCGGCATGCGGCGGATGCAGCACTTCCTCAACCTGGCGAAGATGAAGCAGACCGTCCTGGCGGAGGCCTGGGGGCTCAGCCTGCTCACTGCCCACGACGAGATCCTGCTGCTCACGTTGCTCTCCGGCCCGAACCGTATCCTCAGCGAGAACTCACGCGTCTACGCCCAGTACCTGATGTCGCACGTGACCTCCTCGCAGCGCTGGGGCGTCCCGGCCGGCGCGCCGGCCAGCGTCAAGGTGCACCTGAAGAACGGCTGGCTGCCGTTCCCGGTCAGCTCGAACTGGGAGATCAACAGCATCGGGTTCTTCACCAGCCGCAAGCCGGCCAGGGATTACGAGATCGCGGTGCTGACCCACGCCAACCCGTCGATGGCCTACGGCATCGACACGATCGAGGACGCGGCCGAGGCCATCCACCACGACCTCAACCCCGGCCAGCACAGCGCGATCGGTGAGTCGACGCCGAACTCCACCTGGGGCATCCCGGACGAGCGCATTCCCCACCATCACCGGTAACCGGACCAGCAGCGCCGGTCGCCCCCGCCCAGCCGGTCGGGCCCGTGGCTAGCCACAAGCCAGCCTCAGCCGACTACCCGCGCCCAGTTCGCGTGCAGGTACGCGGCCGCGTGCGCGGCCTGTTCCGGCGTCAGGAACACCGCCTGTGACGGCACCGGCGGCAACGACCGGGATGCGGCCTGGTCGATGGTGCCGTTCGCGATCATGGCGGCCTGCTCGACCGGCCGGACGCCGCCTTCCAGCCACAGGTTCTGGCCGCCCCGCCTGGCCTGGGAGAACAGGAATTCCTCCCACAGCCGCGCCGCGGCCGGGTGTGGCGCGTCCTTGCTGATCGCCTGGGCGTTGAAGGCGCCAACGGCGGCTCCTGGCGGGATGAATACCTTCCAGGTCTTCTTCGGCTGACCGACGACCGCGGCGGTGTTCAGGTAGTCCCAGTTGAAGACCACCGGCGTGCTGCCGGCCTGGATGGTCAACGGCGTGGTGGCTGGCACCGACACGAAGTTGCCGGCCGCCTTGAGCCTGCGGAAGAACGCGACGCCGCTGCTGATACTGGCAGGCGTGCCGCCGAGCGCGAGGTTGGCCATCATCACGCCGTACAGGGCCGCCTTGGCCACCGCCGGGTTACCGTCGAGGGCGACGGCCCTGGCGAACCTGGCTCCGAGTAGCTGGCGAATCGAGGTAAGGCTGCCGAACCTAGCCGAGTTGTAGCCGATCGACATGAAGCCGCCGTAGTCAGCCGCCCACGAGCCGTCGGGCGCCTTCTGGCCCGGCGGTATCGCCGCCCACGTCGCCACCTGGTACGGCGCGAACAGCTTGCTGTGCGCGACCGCGTCCGGCACCTGCAAATCCAGCACGTCGGGCGCCGCCGCGGCACCTTTGTCGCGCTGAAGCGCGGCGATCTCCTGACCGCTCGTGGCACCTGGCGCGATCGAGTGGACCGTGATCCCGTAACGCCTGCTGAAGGTCTTGATGATGACGCCGTAGTTGGCCCAGGTCGGCGGCAGTGCCGATGACGTTCAGCGCGCCTTCCTTCTGGGCCGCGGCGATCAGCGCGGCGAGACCGCCGCCTTCGGCGGCCGACGTGGCCGCTGCCCAGTCCCCTGGCCTGGCCGAGGGCGATGCAGGCGACGCAGGCGACGGCTGCCCGGACGACGCCGGCCTGGCCGATGGCGAGTCGCCCGGCTGCGCCGCCTGACCGCTCGACGCTGAGCACCCGGCAGAGCTGAGTTCCAGCGCCGTCAGTCCCGCGATGAGGAACCTGAGAGATAACTTCATCAAGTACCTCCGCGGCAGGATGCGAGTCATCACCTACTCGCGAGCCTCAGAGCTGGCTCTCGATGGGCCCTGGCTCGCGCCGGCGCTGCACCTGATCCCGCACCCGGCGCTTGGCCGCCGCGCTCCGATGCAGCACGGCCGACCTGGCGTATCGGGCCAGCTGGCCAGGCGGCGGCCGGCGTACCGGTTACCTCGTAGCCGAGGTCCCGTCAGCCGGCTTCCCATGGCGCTCTCACAGATCGCGATCTGCCAGGGCTCGAGCCGCTCGTTCCAGTGCCCGGATGGCGACGCGGTCACGGCCTTCTGCGCGTCCGCGTGCCAGGTCTTGCGCTCCGGAATGGTGCTGCTAGCGATCTTGTTCGGCTCGGCCATGGCGGGGTCGTAGTCCTCGCCAAGGAACTCACAGAGCGCCTGCAGGTGCCTGCCTGGCTCAGCGACCAGGTCCTCGTAGCGCACCTCGACATACGCGTCCTCAGGGAGCAGGCGTCGTGCGCGATGGCCGCTGTCGATCGCTTCCACCCACGAGCAGATGGCCGCGTAGATGTCCTGCTTAAACCACGGCATCGTGAGCAGCGACGCCACGCAGTCCCTGCCGTCCCTGATCAGGTGCACGAACTGGGCGTCGGGAAACATCCGCAGCAGGCCAGGGATCTGCTGGTAGTAGCCAGGCCGTTTGTCGCCCCAGCGCGGCTTGTCGAACCGCCTCGCGTAAGCGCGGAACACGATCCCGATCGCCGACCCCAGCGTGGGCGGTCCGTCGACAATTTCGCGGAAGACCTCGTCGGCGTCCAGTTCGAGGTCGTAGAACAGGGTCTTTCGCTCCCTGACGATCGAAGCGGCCAGCGCGCGCCGGTTCTGCTCCTCGCGCAGGTCACCGAAGCTGTTGCGGGCCTCGTACGTCGTCAGCACGAACCTGGTCTCTGGCGGAATCGCGATGCGGGCGTGCGCGTGCAGCATGAGTTGCAGCAACGTCGTCCCCGAACGGGGACAGCCAAGAACGAAGATCGGCCGGTCGGCGCCCATGCCTCAATCTATCCGCCGGTCGCGGAGGTTCTTGGCATCTTCAGTCCCGCGCACCTGCTAAAAGGTGCCGTACTTCAGGCGCGGCTCGGGTAGCACGGGGGGCTCGAGGAAGGCGGGCGGGGCGGCGAGGTCGAGGGCACCGAGCGGCGACATCGCCGCCGCGTCCCGCCTGGTCAGCGTCGGCAGGTTCCACTTCTCCTCGACCAGCTTGAGGACCGAGGTGTGATCGAGCACGTCGGACAGCACGAAATCCGGCCTGGCGTACGGCGAGACGATCACGGCGGGAACCCGCACGCCGTAGCTGTCATACCGCATCTGGCCGTCGTCGTTCTCGGCGTCCTCCGCCATCTTCGGAACGATCGCCTTGTGCAGCAGGCGCAACCAGCCTGGCCGCTTCGCCATCGCGCGGCCATCGATGTCGTCGGGCGGGACGGCGGCGGGCGGCGGCACGTGGTCGTAATAGCCGCCGTGCTCGTCGTAAAGCCAGACCAGCAGCGTGTGCGGCCACCCCTTGCCGCGCATGACGTGGTTGATCACCTCGGCCGCGAAACTCTCACCCTTGGCGATGTCCTGCGGGTTCTCCTCCGAGTACTCCTCGAACGACGGATCGACGAGGCTGAACGCCGGCAGGTTTCCGCTGTCGGCGTCCTCGAAGAACGCGTCCATGCCGCGGACGTGCACCATGTGCCGCGCGATGCCGAGCGGGAACAGGTCGGCGGTGAACACGATGTCCTTCTGGACATCGGCGATGCTGCGGAATCCCTCGCCAAACATGCTGACCCGCCGCTTGGCCATCCTGCGCCGGTGCCGCGCCAGCATTCGTAGCCTGGACTTGTCGTTCGAAACCGGATGGTAGTTGATCCACGAGATGCCGTGCCTGGAGAGCGAGTCGAGGATGGTCCCGGCCGCCGGGTAGTCGAGCAGGTGCAGCGGCAGGTCATCGACCAGGCCGTTGGCCGTGCCCGCGATCAGGAACCTGCGGTTCGGGAACGTCGGCCCCAGGCACGAGCTGAACCAGCGGTCGGCGAGCGGGAACGTGCGCGCCAGCCCGTAATAGAACGGCAGGTCATCCTCGGTCCAGTAGCTCATCCCGACGGTCTCGTCGGCGCCAGGGTCGACCGTCTGCGTGGCCGTCACGAAGCCGTTCATCTGCCCGTCGGCCCACTGGTCGTGGGTTGCCCCCCAGCTCTGGCAGGGCACGCCGTCGGCTTGCTGAGTCGAGGGAGAGTGGAACGCGCGGACCATCTTGCCGTCGGCGTTCGGGTTCGCGGCCTTGGGCTGGCCATCGCGGCTCAGCTTGAAGCCGTCGCCGCGCCCGGTCAGCATGCCGAAGTAGTTGTCGTAGGAGTGGTTCTCCATCATCAGCACGACGATGTGCTTGATCTGCGGCAGCAGGTCGGTCCCGGCCGGCAGCGACGGCATCGGGCGCTGTCCTGGCTGGAGCTTGGACAGGTGCCGGCCTCTATATTTCAGCTCATATCGCTCGAGCCGCTCCCACACGACACACACCTCCGGAAATGGATTCCGGCTGTAGATGCTCAATCGCGGACATGTGAAACATTGCGCTGGTGTTCACCGAGCGCAACAGCTGGCCAGGCACGACAGGAAATTAGAGTTCGTGCGCCAGCTAACGGCGGACGCGCCGCCACAGGCGGCGCAGTCCCCTGGCATGCTTGCTCGGCCGGTCCTTGCGATCCCACATATAGGCCGGCTGACAGCCGCCGGTCATCCACCAGTTCCCCGGCCCCGTCTCGCCGTGCGGATCGCCCGAGGATGGCACGCCAACCCTGATCGTCGAACTCAAGCCGGGAAACATGGGCAACTCCGCGCGGAACGGGCCGTAGGTTAGAACGGCGGGCCTATCCGTTACGGTACCCAGAGTGGACGCCAGCCCGATAGCCCTGCAGCCCGAGACCCTGGCGGCCATCGAGGCCGTGCGGCGCGCGCTGCGGCTGGCGGCCGACGCAACTGGCAGCGCCGACGTGCACGCCAAGGCCGGCCGCGACGTGGTCACCAGCGCCGATGTCAGCGCCGAGCTGATGATCAGGCAGGTGCTGACCGAGGCCACCGGGCTGCCCGTGGCCGGCGAGGAGCATGGCGGGCAGGTCCCTGCCGACGGTTCGCCGTGCTGGCTGGTCGACCCGATCTGCGGGACCAGGAACTACGCGTCCGGCGTGCCGTTGTACGCCGTGAACGTCGCGCTGGCCGAGCGCGGCGCTGTGGTCGCCGCTGTCGTCGGGGACGCGTCGACGCATACCGTTCACGTCGCCGAGCGCGGGCGCGGCGCCTGGTCGCTGCCGGTTGGCGGCCCGGCCAGGCTCGCGGCGAGCGAGGGCAGCGGGACGGTCATCGTGGAAGACGGCAAGTCAGCGGGTGAACGCCGGACCCTGGCGGCCAGGTTCGCGGCGTCCGTACTTCAGGCCGATCGCTGGGATTTCCGGTCCTTCGGCTCGACCATCTCGCTGGCCTATGTTGCCGCGGGCCGCGCGAGCGGATACCTGGCCTTCTGGCTCGATTCGGCCGTGCACGCCGCGGCTGGCAGCCTGCTGGTGACCGAGGCTGGCGGCGTTGTGACGGACATTGAAGGGAATCCATGGCGGCTCGAGTCGGACTCAATCCTCGCGGCCGCCGGCACGACCCTGCACGGCGACCTGCTCGGCCTGATCGCGGCGTCGCTTAGAGCAGCACCCGGTAACGCAGACGCGTGACCTGGACTCCGGACGCCGAGCGCAACTGTCCCAGGCAGCGCCGGTCCGCCGTACGAGGGCGGCCTCAACCGTCCGCGTGCGTCGCCTTGACTCCGGTACCGGCGGTCACGCCGACGCCGATCGGGCAGCTCACGCCCGTCCCGTGATCAGGGCAGTAGCCGAAGGGGTTCTTGGTGTCTGCGAGGTACTGCTGGTGGTAGCTCTCGGCGAAGTAGTACTCCGAGGCCGCACTGATCTCAGTCGTGATTGTCCCGTAGCCGGCCTTCGTCAGCTCGCCCTGGTAGGCCGCCAACGACGCCTCAGCTACTGCCTTCTGCTCTGGCGACCGCCAGAAGATGGCCGAGCGGTACTGGCTGCCGAGGTCGTTGCCCTGCCGCATGCCCTGCGTAGGGTTGTGCGACTCCCAGAACACCTTGAGCAGTTCGGCGTAGGAGACCACCTTCGGGTCGAACACCACGCGAACGGCCTCCGCGTGCCCGGTGCGGCCGCTGCAGACCTCTTCGTAGGTCGGGTTCGGGGTGAAGCCGCCCTCATAGCCGACCGAGGTCGAGATCACTCCCTTGGTGTTCCAGAAGGTCTTCTCGGCGCCCCAGAAGCAGCCCAGCGCGAACTCCGCGACGTCGCTACCTTCCGGGTAAGGCGGCCGGAGCGGCGTGCCAAGCACCTCGTGCACGCCGGGAACAGCGATCGCCTGGCCCCGGCCGGGCAGTGCCTCGTCCGCGGTGATCATGCGCGTCTTGTGCGTGCCGAAGATTCCCACGCTTACCTCCCCATCGGGCGCTTGTACTGCTAACAGCGCCTGCGGCGGCGCCAGCATTCCCTGGCCCGGCAGGCACCCGAACGCGCCTGGCGGGCGGCGTCCGCGCTCCTTGCCTGCTAGCCGGTCCGCTCGATGACGAAGTTACACATGGTCTCGAACGCAGCCCTGGCCGGGACCGCGGGAAGGGCGAGGATTTCCTGCCTGGCCAGGTCAGCCCAGTGCCGCGCGTCGGCACGCGCCATCTCCATGCCCGCATGCGCCCGCAGTAGCGCGAGCGTCTCGGCACGCGCCGCGGGGTCGGTCAAGTCGCCGTCAGTGAGCAGTTCGACGAGCCGCGCATCGCCGGGGCCCGCCGCCCGCAGCGCGTGCAGCACCGGCAGGGTCTTGATGCCTTCCCGCAGGTCGGTGCCTGGCGTCTTGCCGGACTGGTCCGTTTCGCTCGCTACGTCCAGGATGTCATCAGAAAGCTGGAAGGCCACGCCGAGCGCGGCACACGCGGGAGCGATCCGCGTGGTGACCTGGTCGGGAGCACCAGAGAACATGGCGCCGAACTGGCCGGAGGTGGCCATCAGCGAAGCCGTCTTCTCCGTGACGACGCCCATGTAGTGCTCGAGCTGGTCCTGGCCTGGCCGCGGGCCGACGGTCTCGCAGATCTGTCCGGTGACCAGCCTGGTGAAGGTCTCAGCCTGAAGCCTGACCGCATCTGGGCCAAGATCGGCGAGAATCTTCGAGGCGCACGCGAACAGGAAATCGCCGGTGAGGATCGCGACCGAGTTGTCCCACCGGGAGTTGGCGCTCGGTGATCCGCGCCTGACGTCGGCCTCGTCCATGACGTCATCGTGGTACAAAGTCGCGAGGTGCGTGAGCTCGATCGCGACGGCGGCCGGCACCACCCGCTCGTCCTTGGGATCGCCGAACTGCGCCGCCAGCAGGACCAGCGTCGCACGGAAACGCTTGCCACCCGCGACGATCAGGTGCGCCGAGGTCTCGTCGAGCAAGTCGTATTGGGCCCTGGCAGCCTTCCGCAGGCTTTCCTCGACCAGAGCGAGCCCATCGGTCACATCCGCCGCTAGTGCGGCGTCTGCGAGTTCCACGGGAACGACGCTGATCACTGCATCCCCTACCACTAAGCCTGTCGCGCTCGGCGTACTGCCAGGCGTCCTGTTACCTGGCAATCACCAAGATAAGCACACCGCAGGCCGCGGCGGGCGCCGCCGTCCCGTTCGGGCCGGCTGCCCGCCTCGGGCCCTCCGGGCCGGCTACTGGCCTCGGGCCCTCCGGGCTGGCTTCCCGCCTCGGGCACCTGGTGCGGGTCAGGAGGCGGTGTCACCGGACGAAGAGCTGGGCGGCGGCGTCATGGGCCAGCCTGAGCAGCGGCTCGGGCGCGACGCCGAGAACCAGGGTTGCGACGACGCCGATGCCGACGGCGACGGAGGTGAAGGCGCTTGGCCTAACCACTGCGGGGCCGTCGAGCGCGGGCTCGCTAAAGAACATCAGCACGATCACCCGGACGTAGGGGAATGCCAGGATCGCGCTGCTCAGCACGCCGATGATCACCAGTGGCAGCGCGCCGCCCGAGATGGCCGCCTGGAACACAGCGAACTTACCGGTGAAACCGCTGGTCAGCGGGATTCCGGCGAACGCGATCAGGAAGAAGGCGAAGACTCCTGCCACGAGCGGGGAGCGTTTGCCGAGGCCCGCCCAGCGGGACAGGTGACCCGCCTCGCCGCTGGCGTCCCTGATCAGGGTCACCACAGCGAACGCGCCGATCGCCGCCACTCCGTACGCGGCCAGGTAGAACATGCTGCTCGACAAGCCAGCCGTGGACGCGGCGACCACGCCGGTGAGGATGTAGCCGGCCTGGGCGATCGAGGAGTACGCGAGCAGGCGCTTGACGTCGGTCTGGGTGATCGCGATGATCGAGCCGCCCAGCATCGTGAGGATCGCGACGCCCCACATCATCGGCCGCCAGTCCCAGGTCAGCTGGCCGAACGCGACGTAGAACACCCGCAGCACCGCGCCGAACGCGCTGACCAGCGTGCAGGACGCCATCAGCGCGGTGACCGGGGTCGGGGCGCCCTGGTAGACGTCGGGCTTCCATGCCTGGAACGGCACGGCGCCGATCTTGAACAGCAAGCCCACGCCCAGCAGCGCGATGCCGGCGTAGAGCAGGACAGCGCTCTGCGTGTTGCCACTGGCCGCCGTCGCGATCGCGGCGAGCCTGACCGATCCCGAGTAGCCGTACAGCATCGCGACGCCGAACAGGAAGAACGCCGAGGAGAACGCGCCGAGCAGGAAGTACTTCATGGCCGCTTCCTGCGAGAGCAGCCTGCGCCGCCTGGCGAGCCCGCACAGCAAGTACAGCGGCAGTGAGAGCACCTCGAGCGCCACGAACATGGTCAGCAGGTCGTTCGCGGCTGGGAACAGCAGCATGCCGCCGACCGCGAACAGGGTCAGCGGGTACACCTCGGTGTGGCTGATCCCGGCGAGCAGCCCCTCGCGCTCCTCGGCGCTGCCCGGCACCGCGGCCGCCTGTGCCGCGAACGCGCTGACATCGTGCGAGGACTCGGCGATCAGCAGCACGCTGATGAACGCGAGCACCAGGATCGTGCCCTGGATGAAAAGAGTCGGCTTGTCGACGGCCACCGCCCCGACGGCCGCGATGTGGCCGGCACTGCCGTTGCCGAAGACGTTGCTGCTCGTGGCCACGAAGATGGTCAGCACGAAGGCAGCCGCGAGGCTGCCCAGCGTGATAGCCAGGTGCAGCGTCCGGCGCAGCGGCCTGGGCGCGAACGCCTCCACCAGCACCCCGGCGATGGCCGCGCCGAACACGAGCAGCATCGGCGACAGCTGGCCGTACTCGATGTGCGGCGCGGGGATGGACGGGATGGACGGGGTGGTCGCGGCGAGGGCGCCGACGGCCCCGAGGGACCCGAGGGAACCGGTCACGGCTTGCTCCCGTTCTTCAGGAGGACCACGCCCGCCGGATGCGGCGGCACGGGGTTGGTGGAATGCGCCTGCACCAGCGTCTTCTGGACTGCCGGATTGATCACGTCGATGACCGGCTTGGGGTAAACGCCGAGCGCGATGATCAGCGCGATCAGCGGCCCGACCGCCCACAGCTCGCGCGCCCGCAGGTCGGGCATGTTGGCGACCTCAGGTCGGACGGGCCCTGTCATGGTGCGCTGGTACATCCACAAGATGTAGATCGCGGCCAGGATGATGCCGGCGGTCGCCAGCCCGGCGGCGACCTCGTACTTGGTGAACGTGCCGATCAGTACCAGGAACTCGCTGACGAAGGTCGACAGCCCAGGCAGCGACAGACCTGCCAGGCCCGCGACGAGGAAGAGTCCGGCGAGCACCGGCGCGACCTTCTGGACGCCGCCGTAGTCGGCGATCTGCGACGAGCGGCGGCGGGCGATCATGAACCCGGCGATCAGGAACAGCGCGCCGGTCGCGAAACCGTGGTTGACCATGTAGAGCGTCGCGCCAACCTGACCCTGGCTGGTCATCGCGAAAACGCCGAGCGTGATCAGTCCGAAGTGGGACACCGACGTATAGGCGATCAGGCGTTTCAGGTCGCGTTGTCCGATCGCCACGATGGCCGCATAGAGCACTCCGATCACCGCCAGCGTGATGACCAGCGGCGTGAAGTAGTGCGATGCGGAAGGGAACAGGTCCAGGCAGTACCTGATCATTCCGAACGTGCCGACCTTGTCGAGCACGCCGACGAGAAGCACGGCGGCGCCTGGCTGGGCGGCCGTGGCCGCATCGGGCAGCCAGGTGTGGAACGGCCACAACGGCGCCTTGATCGCGAACGCGACGAAGAAGCCGAGGAACAGCCACTTCTGGCTGGTCGGGCTCAGCGCGACCTTGGCCAGGTCGGTGAACAAGAAAGATCCCTGGTGGCCGAGCGCCGCGCTCTGGGTCGAGTAGACGTAAAGCGCGATCACCGCGGCCAGCATCAGCAGGCCGCCGAGCAAGCTGTACAGCAGGAACTTCACGGCCGCGTACTGGCGCTGTCCGACCCCATAGCTGCCGATCATGAAGTACATCGGAATCAGCATTGCCTCGAAGAAGACGTAGAACAGGAAGACGTCGGTGGCCGCGAAGACGCCGATCATCATCGTCTCGAGTACGAGCATCAGCGCGAAGTAGGTCTTCACGCTGCGCCTTGGTGGTTGCTCACCCGCCGGGCCGACCGAACCTTCGGCGTCGTTCCAGGACGCGAGGATCACGACCGGCATCAGCACGACCGTCATCAGGATCAGTACGAGCGCGATTCCGTCAACGCCGACCGCGTAGTGCACGCCGAACTGCGGGATCCACTGGTAGGTCTGGGTGAACTGGAAGCGCGGCCCGCTGGTCTTGAAGCCGGCCGCCATCGCAATCGTGACGCCGAGCGTGACGACCGTGGTCACCAGCGCGATCCGCTTGACCAGCAGGTCGCGCGACCTGCGGTCGGTGTCACTGCCCGGCGCGGACCTGCCCGGGGTGAGGCAAACGGCCACCGTCCCGGCCAGCGGGATCGCGCCGGCGACGGTCAGCCAGGGGAAGTTGCTCATCGGTGCGTGACCCCCTAGAGCCTGACGAGCAAGAGGGCGCCGACGAGCAAGAGGGCGCCGATCAGCATGGACAGGGCGTAGGAGCGAACGAAGCCGGTCTGGACTCGCCTGACCCGGCCCGAGCTCCCGCCCATTGTGGCGGCGATCGTGTTGACGATGCCGTCGATGCCGCGATTGTCGAAGAACACCGACAGCCTGGTCAGCCACTGGCCGGGCCGCATCAGCACCGACTCGTTGAACGCGTCGCCGTACAGGTCCTTGCGGGCCGCGACGGTCGCGAAGCTGCCGCGCGGGGCGTTAACTGGCACCTCGCGCCGGCCGTAGCCGAGCCACGCGAACCCGGCCGACACGACGACCAAGGCCAGCGTCAGCCAGCTAAGGGGCGAGAAGAAGCCGTGCGACAGCGGTGGCGTGCCGGTCACCGGCCGCAGGAAGTCGATCAGGCGGTTCGAGATCATCAGGAACCCGCCAGCGCCGAGCGACCCGATCGCCAGGATGACCATCGGCGAGGTCATCACCGGCGGCGCCTCGTGCGGGTGCGCGTCATCCTCCCACCGGCGCTTGCCGGTGAAGGTCATCAGCATGACCCTGGTCATGTAGAACGCGGTGAGGGCCGCGCCGATGAGCGCGCAGGTGCCGAGAATCGCGCCGGAGGTGCCGCCCTTGTCGAAAGCGGCCTCGATGATCGGGTCCTTGGTGAAGAAGCCGGAGAACGGCGGTACGCCGATGATCGCCAGGTAGCCGAACGTGAACGTCACGAACGTGATCTTCATGGCAGTGGCGAGGCCGCCGAACCTGCGCATATCGACTTCGTCGTTCATCTCGTGCTTGACCGAGCCTGCCCCGAGGAAGAGCCCAGCCTTGAAGAAACCGTGCGAGAGCAGGTGCGCGATCGCGAGCGCGTACCCAGCGGGCCCGAGGCCCGCCGCCAGCATCATGTAGCCGATCTGGCTCATCGTCGATCCGGCCAGAGCCTTCTTTATGTCGTCTTTCGCGCATCCGATGATCGCGCCGAACAGCAGCGTCGCCGCGCCGACGATCGTGACTAGAAGCCTGGCGTTCGCCGACAAATTGAAGATTGGCGCCGAGCGCACGATCAGGTAGACGCCGGCAGTCACCATCGTGGCCGCGTGAATGAGCGCGGAGACCGGGGTTGGGCCCTCCATCGCATCGAGCAGCCAGGACTGCAGCGGCAACTGAGCGGATTTACCACACGCGCCGAGCAGCAGCAGCAATCCGATCGCCGTGATCACGGTGTTGCCCGCCGTGTGCGCCGCCCCGAACACCCCGGCGAAGCTGACCGACCCGAACGTGGCGAACATCAGCATGATCGCCAGCGACAGCCCGGCGTCACCGACCCGGTTAGCGACAAACGCCTTCTTCGCCGCCACCGCCGCCGCCGGCTTGAACTGCCAGAAGCCGATCAGCAGGTAGGAGGCCAGGCCGACGCCTTCCCACCCTGCGTAGAGGGCCACGTAGTTGTCGGCCAGCACGAGCAAGAGCATCGCGGTGATGAACAGGTTCAGGTAGCCGAAGAACCTGCGCCGCTCAGGGTCGTGGCCCATGTAGCCAACCGCGTAGATCAGGATGAGCGAGCCAACGCCAGTGATCAGCAGCACGAAGCAGATCGACAGGGGGTCGACCAGCATGCCGATGTTGACCTGGAACCGGCCGATCGCTGGAATCCAGTTGTAGACCTGCACCTCGCGGCCGCGCTGGCTTGCCGGGTAGCCCAGCATCGTCGCGAAGATGATCACGCCGTATACGAATGAAGCCAGCGACATCGCGCAGCCGAGCAGGTGGCCCCAGGCGTTGGTGCGCTTGCCGCCGAGCAGCAGGATCGCCGCACCGGCGGCGGGGAAGGCGAGGAGCAGCCAGGCCGGCCGCAACGCGCCGGTAGCCGGCAACGTAGAAAAGGCCGCGGCCGGGTTGACCGATCCGGTCAGCGCGCCCGCAAGGGAGCCAGTCACCGCCTATCCTCCACGTCCTTGTTCCCTGACCGTCCTCGTGGTCCGGTCAGTACTTCAGCAGGTTGGCATCATCGACCGACGCCGACTTGCGGGCGCGGAAGATCGAAGTCAGGATCGCCAGGCCGACGACGACCTCGGCCGCCGCCACAACCATTACGAAGAACGCGATCACCTGGCCGTTGAGATCACCATGCAGCCTGGCGAACGCGATGAAGGCCAGGTTGACTGCGTTCAGCATGAGTTCGACGCACATGAACACCACTAGCGCGTTCCTGCGGACGAGGACGCCGACGCCGCCGATCACGAACAGGATCGCGGCGAGCGTGACGTAGTTGGCCGGGCTGATCACCGGTCCTCCTCGGGCTCGTCGTCGGCCTCGAAGATCTCGCCGCTGATCGCGCCCGTGCCGTTCTGCTCGATCGCCGGGTGCTCAGCATTCTGACCGAGCTCTTCGTGGTGGGCGGGAGGTCCGTCCCCCCTGGCCAGTACGGCGCCCTGGGTGGTGAGCACGCCGCTGACCGACAACCGCGACAGCGACCCGTCAGGCAGCAACGCCGGCATGTCCACGGCGTTGTGCCGCGCGTAGGTGCCTGGCCCCGGCAGCGGAGTCGGCCGACCGCTGGCCACCCTGCGCGTGGACAGCATCCGTTGGGTGGGTCGCGGAGTAGTCCGCTCCCGGTGCGCGAGCACCATCGCGCCGAGCGCCGCCGTGATCAGCAGTGCGCTGGTGACCTCGAACGGAAACACGTAGGTCGTGAAGACGAGCCTGGCCAGACCTTGCACGTTCGAGGAACTGTTCCGCGGCCCGGCGGGCGCGGCCGCGCCGATTGTGGCGTGGCCGACCACGAGGATCAGCAGCACGAGCATGCAGATGCCAGCGAGCCCGGCGAAGAGCCGCTGGCCCCTGATGGTCTCGACGATCGAGTCAGCGGCAGTGATGCCGACGATCATCATGACGAACAGGAACAGCATGAGCACGGCGCCGGTGTAGACGATGACCTGCACGAACGCCAGGAATGGCGCGCCCTGCATGGCGTACATCCCGGCCAGGATCAGCATCACAACGGCCAGCAGGATCGCGCAATGCACGGCGCGCCTGGTCAGGATCATGCCGAGCGCCGCGCCGATCGCGACGATAGCCAACACCCACCAGGTGACGACCTCGGTGTTGCTCGCCGCGCTGCCGGCCAGCACCAGGTGGTGGACCATCATGATGTGCCTCCGTGGCCTGCCTGTCCGCCCGCCGCGTCATCAGACCCCGCCGCGTCATCAGACCCCGCCGCGTCATCAGACGAGGCAGCCTCGTCGGCCGCGCGGCTGCGCGCGAGCATGCTGAGCAGGTCAGCGGGCTGCGCCGCCGCGAACGACGGCCCTTGCCGGTAGTAGTCCACCTCAGAGTCGCCAAGCCGCATCGGGTGCGGCGGCGCCTCCATGCCCGGCTGGAGCGGCGCGAGCAACTGCTCCTTGGTCCAGATCAGGCTCTCCCGGCTGTCGTCGGCCAGCTCGTAGTCGTTGGTCATCGTCAGCGCCCGGGTCGGGCAGGCCTCGACGCAGAGCCCGCACAAGATGCAGCGCAGATAGTTGATCTGGTAGACGGGGCCGTACCGCTCGCCTGGGGAGTAGCGCTCTGACTCGGTGTTGCTGGCGCCCTCGACGTAGATCGCGTCCGCCGGGCAGGCCCAGGCGCACAGTTCACAGCCGATGCACTTTTCCAGGCCGTCGGGCCAGCGGTTGAGCTGATGCCGGCCGTGGAAGCGCGGCGCCGTCGGCCTCTTCTCCTCCGGATACTCAACGGTGTCGACCTTGCGGAACATCTGCCGGAAGGTGACCGCGAAGCCCTTGACGGGGTTGAGGAAATCAAGCACCGGTGACCTCCTTGATCCCCGTATCCGGGGCCTGGTCCTGCAGTGCCGGCATACTCGCGGTGGTGCCGTGGTAGTGCGGCAGGTCCATCGGCGGGACGGGGAACGCGTCGGTGTCGCGCTCGGCGCTCTCTTCCTCGGCAATCTCGCGCCGTTCGGCGGCGCGCTCGCTGGCGAGGTCCCAGGCAAACGTCAGCAACAGGAGCGTCGCGACGATCAGCCCGCCGACCAGGTAGACCCCGGTGCTGCCGCCCTGGCGCCGCCATACCCGCAGCGTCGCGATCAACAGCGTCCAGGCCAGGCCCGCCGGGATAAGGATCTTCCACCCGAGCGCCATCAGCTGGTCGTACCTGATCCGCGGCAGCGATCCGCGCAGCCAGATGAAGAAGAACAAGAACGCGACCAGCTTGGCGAGGAACCACAGCACCGGCCACCAGCCGCTATTCGCGCCCGACCAGACCGAGATCGGCCAGACCGCGTGCCAGCCGCCCAGGAACAGCGTGGTCGCCAGCGCCGACACGGTGATCATGTTGACGTACTCGGCGAGGTAGAACAGCGCGAACTTCAGCGAGGAGTACTCGGTGTGGAACCCGCCGACCAGCTCGCCTTCGCCCTCTGGCAGGTCGAAAGGGAGCCTGTTGGTCTCGCCGACCATCGTGATCACGTAGATCACGAACGAGGGCAGCAGCAGGATCGCGAACCAGGACGGGTAGTGCAGCACGGCGCCGAACAGATGGAACGCCGAGCCGTGCGCCTGAGCCGCGACGATCTGGGACGTGGACAACGATCCTGCGTACAGGAACACCGGCACGAACGAAATGCCCATCGCGATCTCGTAGCTGATCACCTGGGCCGACGACCGCAGGCCGCCGAGCAGCGAGTACGGCGAGGAGGACGACCATCCGGCCAGCACGATGCCGTACACGCCCATCGAGCTCATCGCGAGCACCAGCAGCACGGCGACGGGCAGGTTGGCGAGTTGCAGCGGCGTCTGGTGACCGAAGATCGAGACCACTGGCCCGAACGGGATGATCGCAATGCTGATGAAGGCCGGGATCGTCGCGATCGCGGGCGCGAGCCAGAACAGGATCTTGTCGACCCCGCGGGGGACGATGTCCTCCTTCAGAGGCAGCTTGATGCCGTCCATCAGGGATTGCAGCAGCCCGAACTTGCCGGCCCGGTTCGGGCCAGGGCGCTGCTGCATCCGGCCGATCACCCGGCGCTCGGCCCAGATCATCAGCAGCGTGGTGAGCATGAGGAACAAGAAGATGATCAGGACCTTGATCGCCGTCAGCCACCACGGGTCGTGGTCGATCAGCGCCGAGGTGGGCGCGTTCGCGCTGGCCAGCTGTACCAGGCTGGGGCTGCCAGTCATTCCGCGCTCCTCCCGGCAGGGGTCTGGGGGTCGCTACCCGGAGCCGATATCGTCACTAGGCTGCCGTGCCCCGCCGCGAGGCGGCGCCGGACCTGGCAGCCCGCGGAGTTCGTCGGCAGCCAGACCACGCGGTCCGGCATGGCCGCGATCTCGACGGGAACATCAATCGAGCCGCGGCTGGTCGATACGCGCACCTTGGCACCGGCGGTCACGCCAGCCGCCGCGGCGGTCGCGGCGGACATCTTCGCGACAGCGGGGCGGGCGGTCCCGGCCAGATTCGGTTCGCCGTCTTGCATCCGGCCAACGTCGAGCAGATTATGCCAGGTCGCGAGCAAAGCCTCGGCCGGCCCTGGTGAGTGACCCCCGGCAGCCCCCAGCACGCCTGCGCCCGCGGACTGCGCGCGGCCAGCGTGCACCGAGCCGCCGACGCCGGAACGGGACGCAGCGAGCGCAGCCAGTTCCCTGCGGGCGGCCGCCTCGTCGGGTAGCCCGAGGTGCACATCCATCGCGTCCGCGATCGCGCGCAGGACATGCAGGTCGCCGCGGATCCCGGGCACCGGGATCGCAGGCTCGAACTGTCCTGGCCTGCCTTCCCAGTTCACGAACGTGCCTGGCTTTTCCGCGACCGCGGCCACCGGCAGGATGACGTCGGCACGATCGGTCACCGGACTCGCCCGCAACTCCAGGCTCACGACGAACTCTGCCTGCTCGAGGGCGGCAAGGGCCGCTTCAGGGTCGGGCAGGTCGGCTGGATCGACCCCGGCCACGACGAGGGCCTCGAGCTCACCTTCGGTGAGCGCGGCCAGAATCTGGCTGGTGTCCCTGCCGGGCTCGCCGGGCAGCGCGGCCACGCCCCACGCCCTCGCGACCTCGGCCCGGGCGCCGGCGTCGGCGACCAGGCGTCCGCCCGGCAACAGCGTCGGCAGCGCGCCTGCCTCGATCGCTCCGCGCTCCCCGGCCCGGCGCGGGATCCAGGCCAGCAGGGCGCCGGTCACTTCGGCGAGCGCCACGGCTGCCGCCAGCGCGCCGGGGACCTCAGCCAGTCGCTCGCCAGCGAGGATCACCGAGCCAGCCTGGCTGAGCGCCTCCGAGGCCGCCGCGAACACGTCCTGTTCAGCGGAGCCCGCAGCGAGGCCAGCCGGGTCGGCTAGCTGGCTGAGCGTTTCGGCCTCGTCGCCTGGCAGCGTCGGCAGGAGTGTGCCGGAGAGCTTGGCGAGCCCCTGGCTGGCGAGCGCCGCCACCGAGAACACGGCCGTGCGCCCTACGTCCGCAGCCTTGCGGAGCCGGAGGTGGACGATCGGCGACTCGTCCTCGGGCTCGAACCCTGCCAGCAGCACGGCGGGTGCGCGTTCGAGGCCGGCGTAGCTAACCGCGACATTCGCACCGGCCACCCTGGACGAAAGGAACGCGGTCTCCTCGGCGCTGAGCGGCCTGGCCCGCATGTCGATGTCGTTGCTGGCCAGAGCCAGCCTGGCGAACTTGGCGTAGGCATAGGCGTCCTCGAGCGTGAGCCTGCCGCCGGTGAGCACGCCGGCCCGGCCGCGGGCAGCACCAAGGCCGCGCGCCGCGGCGTCGAGCGCCTCCGACCAGGACGCGGGCCGCAGCACCCCGTCGGCGTCCCTGACCAGCGGCGAAACCAGCCGGTCCGGCAGGGTCGCGTAGGTGAACGCCCACCGCCCCTTGTCGCAGTTCCACTCCTCGTTCACCTCTGGAGCGTTGCCGGCCAGCCTGCGGGTCACGGCGCCACGCCGGTGGTCGGTCCGCTGCAGGCACCCTGACGCGCAGTGCTCGCAGACGCTGGGCGTCGAGACCAGGTCGAACGGGCGTGCCCTGAACCGGTACGACGTCCCGGTCAGCGCGCCGACCGGGCAGATCTGCACGGTGTTGCCTGAGAAGTACGAGTCGAACGGCACGCCTTCTGCCACGCCGACCTGCTCCTGCGGCCCACGCTCGAACAGGTCGATCAGCGGGTCGCCGGCGATCTGGTCCGCGAACCTGGTGCATCTGGCGCACTGTACGCAGCGCTCGCGGTCGAGCAGCACCTGTGCGGACAGCGCGATCGGCTTGGCGAAGGTCCGCTTCTGCCCGGTGAACCTGGTCTCGGGGGCCCCCGCCGTCATGGCCTGGTTCTGTAGCGGGCACTCGCCGCCCTTGTCGCACATCGGGCAGTCGAGCGGATGGTTGACCAGCAGCATCTCCATCACGCCGCGCTGTGCCTTCTCGGCGATCGGCGAGGTTAGCTGCGTCTTGACCACCATGCCGTCCGTGCACACCGTGGTGCACGACGCCGGCGGCTTGGGCTGACCCTCGACATGGACCAGGCACTGGCGGCAGGCACCGATGG
Source organism: uncultured Actinomycetota bacterium (assembly GCA_963696215.1). Lineage (GTDB taxonomy): Bacteria > Actinomycetota > Actinomycetes > Streptosporangiales > Streptosporangiaceae > Chersky-822. Next base: position 281,911 of record CAVOJF010000008.1, on the reverse strand, counting down.
GCGCGAGCAGCGGGTGGTCGCAGAACCGAGGTATCGAGATGCCGAGCTGCTCGGCTGCCCTGATGATCAGAGTCCCCTTCGGGACGGTGATCTCAAAGCCGTCGATCGTCACCCGCACTCCGTCAGCGGGCTTGGCTACCTCAGTCATCGCGCCCAGGACCTTCCGAATAGCACCGAAGCGGCGGGGTCAAACGGGCAGCGGCCGCGCTTGTTGTGCTCGATGAACTCGTCCCTGAAGTATTTGATCGCCGACATAACAGGGCTGACCGCGCCGTCGCCGAAGGGGCAGAACGCGCGGCCGAGGATGTTGTCGCAGATGTCGAGCAGCTTGTCGAGGTCGCCCTCGCTGCCCTCGCCGCGCTCCAGCGCGTCGAGTACCTGGACGATCCAGAACGTGCCTTCGCGGCACGGCGTGCACTTGCCGCAGGACTCGTGCTCGTAGAACTCCATCCACCGCAGCGTGGCCCTGACCACGCAGGTCGTCTCGTCGAAGATCTGCAGCGCCCTGGTGCCGAGCATGGACCCGGCGGCGCCGACCGACTCGAAGTCGAGCGGCACGTCGAGGTGCTCGTCGGTGAAGATCGGGGTCGACGACCCGCCAGGCGTCCAGAACTTGAGCTGATGCCCTGCCCGGACGCCGCCAGCCAGCGAGAGCAGCTCCCGCAGCGTCACGCCGAGCGGCGCCTCGTACTGACCAGGGGTCGTGACGTGCCCCGACAGCGAGAAGATGCCGAAGCCCTTGGACTTCTCGGTGCCGAGGGCTGCGAAGGAGTCAGCTCCGCGCCCGATGATGTACGGCACGCTCGCGATCGACTCGACGTTGTTGACGACCGTGGGACACGCGTACAGGCCGGCGATCGCGGGGAACGGCGGCTTCAGCCTTGGCTGGCCGCGGTAACCCTCCAGCGAGTCGAGCAGCGCCGTCTCCTCGCCGCACTCGTACGCGCCCGCACCCGCGTGCACGACGATGTCGAGGCTGAAGCCCGACCCCAGGATGTCAGCGCCCAGATAGCCGGCCTCGTAGGCCTGCGCGACCGCCTCGTGCAGGCGCCTGATCACGTGCAGCACTTCGCCGCGCACGTAGATGAACGCCTCATTCGCCCTGATCGCGTACGCGGCGATGATCGCGCCCTCGACCAGCGAGTGCGGGGTCGCCAGCATGATCGGGATGTCCTTGCACGTGCCGGGCTCTGACTCGTCGGCGTTCACGACCAGGTAGTGCGGCTTGCCGTCACCCTGCGGGATGAAGCCCCATTTCATCCCGGTCGGGAAACCAGCGCCGCCACGGCCGCGCAGGCCTGAGGCCTTCACCGCGGCGATGACATCGTCGGGCGGCATGGCCAGCGCCTTGGACAGCGCCTGGTAGCCGCCTGCCCGGCGGTAGCCGGCCAGGGTAAACGAGTCAGCCTCGTCCCAGTGCGCGGTGAGCTCGGGGGTTAGTACAGATGTCACGCCCGCTCCCTGGTGGGGCTGGACGTCTCGTCAGGCGTCCAGCCGTTATCTTTGGCGATTCGCAGCCCGGCCAGCGTTGGCGCGCCGGCGGTGTGCCCGGTGCCGGCCTGGCCGTCGGGATACCCGGCCAGGATCATCGCGGCCTCGCGCCAGGTGACCAGCCGCTCGGCGCCCCTTGACGGCGCGATTTCGGCGCCCGCGCGCAGCCCGTCGACCAATTCCCTGGCGGACTCGGGGGTCATGTTGTCGAAGAACTCCCAGTTCACCATCATGATGGGGGCGTAGTCGCAGGCCGCGTTGCACTCGATCCGCTCCAGGCTGACCTTGCCATCAGGCGTCGGCTCGTCGCGCTCGACGCCGAGGTGGCGACGGAGTTCGTCGTGGATGACGTCGCCGCCCATGATGGCGCACAGCGTGTTGGTGCAGACCCCGACGTGGTACTCGCCGACCGGCCGCCGTTTGTACATGGTGTAGAACGAGACCACCGCGGTGACGTCGGCCTCGGACAACCCCAGTTGCGCCGCACAGAACGCGATGCCGTCGGCCGAGACGTAACCCTCCTTGGCCTGCACCAGGTGCAGCAGCGGCAGCAGCGCGGAGCGCGACTTCGGATACCTGGCGATGATCTCCGCGGCCTGCGGGGCCAGGTCGGCCCGGTCCTGCTCGGTGAGCGCCATTACCTGTCCACCCCTCCCATCACCGGGTCGATGCTCGCCACGGCGGCGATCACGTCGGCCACCATGCCGCCCTCGCACATCGCCGAGACCGACTGCAGGTTGGTGAACGAAGGATCGCGGAAGTGCACACGGTACGGTCGGGTGCCGCCGTCGCTGACCGCGTGGCAGCCGAGCTCGCCCCTGGGCGACTCCACGGCGGCGTAGACCTGCCCCGCAGGAACCCTGAAGCCCTCCGTGACCAGCTTGAAGTGGTGGATCAGGGCCTCCATCGACTGGCTCATGATGTGCGCGATGTGATCGGCCGAGTTGCCGAGCCCGTCGGGACCCACGGCGAGCTGGGCAGGCCAGCCGATCTTGGCGTTCTCGATCATGATCGGATCGCGGTCAGGCCGCGGCGCCGCCAGCCGGTCCACGCACTGCTCGATGATTCGCAGCGACTGGTCGATCTCGTCCATCCTGATGATGTACCTGCCGTAGACGTCGCAGGTCTTCTGGGTGGGGACGTCGAAGTCATAGGTCTCGTAGCCGCAGTACGGCTGGCTCTTGCGCAGATCCCATGGCAGTCCGGTGGCACGGAGGATCGGACCTGTGACGCCGAGGGACATGCAGCCAGTCAGATCAAGGAAAGCGACTTCCTTAGTCCTGGCCAGGTAGATCGGGGCGGCGTCGAGGAGTGCCCGGATCTCGCCGAGCTGGTGGGGCATGACGCCGAGGAACTCCCTGAGCTTCTCCAGGGCGCCGGACGGCAAATCTTGTGAGACGCCGCCCGGCCTGATGTACGCATGGTTCATGCGGAGCCCGGTGATCAGCTCGAAGAGGTCGAGCACCTTTTCGCGCTCGCGAATCCCGTACAGGAAGATGGTCGTGGCGCCGACTTCCAGGCCGAAGGTACCGACGGCGGTCAAATGCGAGGCGATCCTGTTGAGCTCCATCATCAGCACCCGGATCACGCTCGCGCGCGGAGGAACCTGCTCGGTGATGCCCAGCAGCCGCTCGGTGGCCAGGCAGAAAGCGGTCTCGTTGAACAGCGGGGCCAGGTAGTCCATCCGCGTGCAGAACGTGACGCCTTGCGTCCAGGTGCGGAACTCCATGTTCTTCTCGATACCTGTGTGCAAGTAACCGATCACCGGCCGCAGCTCGGTGATCGTCTCGCCGTCCAGCGTCAGGATCAGTCTGAGTACGCCGTGCGTCGAGGGATGCTGGGGACCCATGTTGACGATAAGGTGCTCGTCGCGGCCGCTGTCGGCTGCATCCTCTGCCGCGGCGACGATATCGTCCCAGTCCTGGCCACCGACGTTGTAGACACGTCCCTCGGCCTCCGTGTCGGCTTGGGTGGACGATCCACCGAAGCCCCCGGCGGTAGTGCTCACGAGTAGGCCCTCCGCTCGTCAGGCGGCGGGACCGTGGCGCCGCGGTACTCGACAGGAATGCCGCCGAGCGGGTAGTCCTTCCGCTGCGGGTGGCCCTTCCAGTCGTCCGGCATCTCGATCCTGGTCAGCGCAGGGTGACCGTCGAAGATGATGCCGAAGAAGTCCCAGGTCTCGCGCTCGTGCCAGTCGCAGGTCGGGTACACGTCGATCAACGAGGGGATGTGCCGAGCCGCGAGGCCAGAGGCCTGCTCGGAAGGCCAGTCGGGCGCCGTCACCTCCAGGCGCAGCCGCCTGTTGTGGGTGATCGAAAGCAGGTGGTAGACGGCGTGCAGCTCAGTGCCGGTGTCGGCGGGGTAGTGGGTGCCAGAGACACCGAGGCAGAGCTCGAACGCCAGGGCCGGGTCGTCGCGCAGCCGCCTCGCGACCGCGACGAGGTGTTCCCTGCGCACGTAGAAGGTTAGCTCGCCATTGGCCGCGACCACCTGCTCGACCGCGTCGCCGAAGCTCAGCCCCGACGCCTCGATGGCGTTCCCGAGCGCGTCGGCGACTTCGTCGAAGTACGAGCCGTAGGGGCGCGGGCTCGACAGTCGCGGCTGCTTGCGAACCTGCAGGCCGCCGTAGCCGGAGGTGTCGCCGCTGGTGTGGGTGCCGAAGGAGCCGGTGCGGACGACCTGCTCGCCAAGCCGCTCGCGGCCTGCGATCGCCGCCTCGTCCTGGCCCTCGTCTGGCCTATCGCTTCCTGGCTCGCTCACCGCTCCCCCTCGACGTGCGGGGCGGCTGCGGCCTGCAGGTGCGGCAGGAGCGGCAGCCGCCGCAGCCTGGCCTGCTCGAGCTCGGTGATCTCGTTCTCCCTGTTCACGCCGAGCTTCATGTTCTGGATCCTGTCGTGCAGCTTGAGGATCGCGTCCAGCAGCATCTCGGGCCGTGGCGGGCAGCCCGGCAGGTAGATGTCGACCGGCACGATGTGGTCGACGCCCTGCACGATCGCGTAGTTATTGAACATGCCGCCGCTTGAGGCGCAGACCCCCATGGAGATGACCCACTTGGGCTCGCCCATCTGGTCGTAGATCTGGCGGAGCACCGGGGCCATCTTCTGGCTCACCCGGCCGGCCACGATCATCAGGTCGGCCTGCCGTGGCGTCGCTGACGCGCGCTCCATGCCGAACCTGGCCAGGTCGTGCCGCGGGCCGCCGGCCGAGAATAGCTCGATGGCGCAGCAGGCGAGCCCGAAGGTGGCTGGCCAGACCGACGACTTGCGCGCGTAGCCCGCGACCTTTTCGACCGTGGTCAGCAGGATGCCGCTCGGTAGTTTCTCTTCTATGCCCATCGCGCTAATCCCATTCCAGACCGCCGCGCCGCCACACATAGACGTACGCGACTAGGACGGTGGCGACGAAGGTGACCATCTCCACGAGGCCGAAAAGGCCAAGGTGGTCGAACGCGACCGCCCAGGGGTACAAGAAGATGATCTCAATGTCGAAGACAATGAAGAGCATCGCGGTCAGGTAGTACTTCACGGGGAACCTGATACCGGCCGGCTGGCGGGTCGGCTCGATACCGCACTCGTATGCCTCGAGCTTGGCTCTGTTCCACCGTCTCGGGCCGGCGAGCGCGCCCATGATCAGCGAGAAAGTGGCGAAGACAGTGGACAGCGCCCCGAGCACCACAATCGGCACGTAGTAGCTCATGGAGTCTGTCACCCCCTTGTCTCGCCGCCTGGCCCTGCGGCCTGGCGGTTGGTGCTGTTATTTCTTTGTTGCAATCCGAGCCGCGGCGCGTCTTGCCTGGGATCGGATCGCTGGCTGCCCGAGTGGCTAAGCCGCGGGCGACATCTTAGACAGCGCGTTGACGACCCGGTCGACCGCGTCGCCGCCGCGCGGCTCGGTCAGGTTACCCAGCAGCTTCATCGTCATCCGCATCACGGCAGGACGTTTTATCCCGTGCCTGGTCGCGAACTTCATGAAGGATGGATGGCCGATCACCTTCACGAACGTCCGGCCGAGAGTGTAGTAGCCGCCGTAGGCCTGTTTCAGCGCCGTCGGGTATGACTGCAGCGCGCGCTCGGTTCCGTCCGCGGTCGGACGCGCCAATGCTTGCACGATCGAGCGCGCCGCTAGTTCGCCGGACTCCATCGCGTACGCGATGCCCTCGCCGTTGAAGGGGTTCACCATCCCGCCAGCGTCGCCGACCAGCAGCAAGCCGTTCGTATAGTGCGGCGTCCTGTTGAAGCCCATCGGCAGCGCGGCGCCGCGGATAGGCGCCGTCATGTTCTCCTCGGCGAAGCCCCACTCAGCAGGCATGGCGCCAAGCCAGCGCCGCAGCAGCACCCGGTAATCGATGTTGCCGAAGGCGTCCGAGGTGTTGAGCAGTCCGAGCCCGACGTTGCTCGTGCCGTCACCCATACCGAAGATCCAGCCGTAGCCGGGCAGCAACTGCTGGCCGTCCCACAGATCGAGCCAGGCCTCCAGATAGTCGTCATCGTGCCTGGGCGTCCGGTAGTACGTTCTGACCGCGACGCCGAGCGGACGGTCGGTCCGCTTATGCAGCCCCATGGATACCGACAGCCGCGACGAATTCCCGTCGGCCGCGACTACGAGGCGCGAGCGGAACGTCCGCTGGTCGCCTTGAGACTTGGACGCCCTCCCGGCACCGTCCTTGGCGGGCGCCGCCTGCCGCGCCGTGACGCCGGTGACCCGGCCGGTTCGCTCGTCGACGGTGGTGGCGGTGACCGTCACGTTCTCGAGCACGCGCACCCCGGCCTTCTGTGCGTGCCTGGCAAGCAACTCGTCGAAGTCGGTCCTGGTCCGCACCGTCCCGTATCCGGGGAACGAAGAAAGTTCGGGCCAGGCGAGTTCGATCCTGCCGCCACCGCCGATGATGCGCAGGCCCTTGTTCAGCAGCCAGCCGTCACCGGGAACGACTGGGATGCCCATCGTGATGAGCGCCTTGACCGCGCGCGGAGTCAGGCCGTCGCCGCAGACCTTCTCCCGCGGGAAGCTCGTCTTCTCCAGGACCAGCACGTCAAGGCCCGCTGATGCCAGGTGATAGGCCGCGGCCGACCCGGCAGGGCCCGCGCCGACGATGATGACGTCGGCGGTATCCGCCGATCCTGCCTGGCCGGCACTGTCTCGGCCAAGACTGCGTGCCCGGCGTACCCTCGCGCCGCCGGCTGCATGATCCGGGTGGTTAGCCGGGGGGTACTGCTCGCTCACTGACCCGTCCCGCCAATCTTGTGAACTCCTTCACAAGTACAGATACGACAGTCTAGCCCGTAGTCGCGGATCGCATGCGCCGCCCCTGATGCCGGGCGTCGCGCGACGGCCCCAGGTGTGCCCGGCGCGTTCGCGCTCAGCGCGGCCTCCTGCCCACGTGCACCGCCACGATCCCGCCGGTCAGGTTGCGCCACCGCACCGACGACCAGCCCGCGGCCCGGATCAGGTCGGCGAGGCCATCTTGGGGCGGCCAGTCTTTGATCGACTCCGCGAGGTACGCGTAGGCGGCTGGGTTCGGCGATAGCCTGCCGGCGATCGCCGGTAGCGCGGAGGCGAGGTAGCGCTGGTAGGCATGATCAAGTGCCCTCACGGGCAGGTGACTGAATTCGCAGATCACCAGCCTGCCGCCTGGCTTGGTGACTCGCAGCATCTCGGCCAGGGCGGCGCCGGGCTCGGTCACGTTGCGCAGCCCGAAAGAGATGGTGACCACGTCGAACGTCGCGCTCGCGAACGGCAGCGCGAGCGCGTCGCCCGCGGCGAAGCTGACGTGACCGGCCGGCCCGCTCGCCCGGCGCCCGCTCCGGCGGTGCGCAGCGACCCTGCTGGCACCGACCCGCAGCATGCCCTCGGAGAAGTCGCAGGCCACGCATTTGGCGCCGGCTGCTGTGAAGGCCTGGGATGACGTGCCGGTACCCGCAGCGATGTCGAGGACGGCCGAGCCGCTCCCGGCTGCAACCACCCTGGCCACGACGGCACGCCAGTACCGGCACTGGCCGAGTGACAGGACGTCATTGAGCAAGTCGTAGCGCCCGGCGACCGCGTCAAACATGGCCGCCACGTCGGCCGGGCGCTTGTCCAGCTCAGCTCGGGTCATGGCATTCAGCGTGTCACAGCGCGAGCCGTGATCCGGCCGGAGGACCGGCCCTGCTAGAGCATCTCGGGACGCTGCCAGTCCTCGCCGAGCACATGTTCGGCAAGGAACGCGAAGATGGTTTCGTACCAGACCCTGATGTCACCAGGCTTGCAGATCCAGTGATTCTCGTCGGGGAAGTACAAGAACTTGGCCTGCTTGCCGCGCATCGACAGATCCGCCCACATGCGCAGTGCCTCCCCGACGGGCACCCGGTAATCCCGGTCGCCGTGAATGATCAGCAGCGGCGTGCTGATGCTGTCCGCGTGCAGGTGCGGCGAGCTGGCAAGGTAGCGCTCCGGCTCGGTGTCAGGGCGGCCGAAGATCCGACGCCAGAACGCTGGGCCGTCGGTAGTGCCGAACATCTGGTCAAGCGCCCAGAGCCCGGCGTGGCTCACGATGGCACGGAACCTGCCGGTATGGCCGGCGATCCAGTTGGCCATGTAACCGCCGAATGAGCCGCCCATCATCGCGGTCCGGTCCGCGTCAATGTCTGGCCTGGCGAGCACCGCATCGGTGATCGCCATGACATCGGTGAAGGGCTTGTCGCCCCAGTTGCTGTGACCCCTGGCGATGAAGTCCTGGCCGTAACCGGTGGACAGCGCGGGATCGGGCAGCAGCACGCTGTACCCCCGCGCTGCCATCAGCCACGGATTCCACCGCCAGGACCAGGCATTCCAGCTCATCACCGGACCGCCGTGCACCCATAGCAGCAGCGGGGCCTTCGACTGCGCCGACGCGCCTTCCGGCAGCACCAGCCAGCCCCTGATAGTGGCACCGTCGGCCGCCGTGACCGACACCTCTTCCACCCGCCCTGGCACCTCGAGCGGCAGGCCAGGCGCCTGCAGCCGGACCGGGTCGGATCCCGGCTGGGTCAGGTCGATCCTGACCGGAGTCGGCGGTTCGCTGATCGACGCGCGAAGCGCGTAGAGCGAGTGCCCGTCGGGAGCGGGGCACAGGCTGTCGTACGCGGCGTCGTCGGCGGTGACCCTGGTCACTTCGCCGGTCGCGGTGCTGGCCGCGAAGACCGGCCGGCGGCCATTGTCGTCGGCGATGAAGTAGACCGATGCGCCATCGGGCGCCCAGGCCACCGACAGCGGCCGCCGGTCGAACCCGGCGAGCAGGTCGCGGGCTTCGGCGTTCTCGCTGTCCAGCGGCACGGTGACCAGGGTGACATCACCCGGCCGGTCGTAGCTGTCGTGTTCAGAGCGGATGGCGACCACGTGCTGGCCGTTCGGGGAGATGGCCGGTGCACTGAAGTCGGCGCCGCCCTTCGCGAGCAGCGTCCTCCGCTTGCCGGTCTCGATGTCGATGACCACGAGGTCTTCCCGGTTCTCTCCGGCCTGCTCGAAGACACGCCAGCCGGTTACCGCGGTGGCTCCGTCGGGCGACAGGCAGAACGCCTGCTCGTCAAGCGCCCGCTCGCAGTCGGGGGTCAGATCGCGCAGCGCGCCCGCCGTGTCGTCCGCGCCGGTCGCCACCGCCTCGCCCGCGTGCAGCCGAAGGCTGTCGGGGCCCAGATCGTGATCCCAGAACCGGACAGGACCTGACTCGTGCAGGATCGCGTTCACGCCCGCCTCGGTGCGGGCCTTGCGCTTGGCCGCGTCCTCCTCCGCGCCGCTGGTGCCGCCGAAGGCCGTCGCCGAGGCCACGAAGCGCTGCGCCGACCGCGCCGTCGCGACCGCGGCCACTCCGCCAGGCGGAGCGGCGATGCCGCGGGCCTCGCCGCCGCCCGCCGGCAGCAGCCAGAGCCCTGGCCTTGCCTGGTCCGGCCCGCCATCCTGCTTCGGCCCTGGCTCCTTGCGCTTGGATACAAAGAGCAGCGAGCCGTCTGGCAGGAACTCGGGAGCCGCCTCGCCTTCCGCCGACCTCGTCAGCCTGCCCGGCGGCGCGCCGCTCGTGTCGATGCGCCAGATGCTGGTACCGAACTTGCTAGGCTCGGGCCCGATGGTCTGCACGGCGGCGGCGAGCCAGTCGCCGGCGGGCGACAGGCGGAGCGACAGCACCTCGGGGACTGCTACATATTCGGCTAGTTCGCTGAACCGGGTCACTGGATCTCCTGTCTCAGCCGGGGCCCTCCGGCTTGGCTGCTGGCCTCACGTTCACAATTAGCCATTTTGCCCCACGCCTGTCAGATACCCAGGACCCGCATTCGGTGTATATCCGCATTACCCTCGGTGCCTGCGATCTGGTGCTAACATGCCGGAATTGATCGTGAGCCAGCGCCGCGCTGAGCAGTTCATGGGGGATTCCGTGCATCGCATTCATTTCAGGCTTGCCGCCGCGGCCAGCGTGGCAGCGGTCTCCGCACTCGCCGTCGCCGGATTCGCGCCGGCCACGCAGGCCGCGACCCCGCCAGGCCCGGTGCTTGCCACGCCGGTGACGTCGATACCGCATTTCCCCGCGACCACGTCGGCGGTCGAGCAGATGCGCCAGATCGTCCAGTGTGGCAACACGATGTACGCGGTCGGTAGCTTCAGCACGGTCAAGCGCCAGAGCACGACCTACACCCGCAACAACATCTTCAGCTTCAGCGCGACCGCGCCCTATGCCGTGACGTCATGGGCGCCGAGCGTCAACGGCACGGTGAACTCGATCACCTTCAACGGCACCAACTGCGCTGACGCCTACATCGGCGGCAAGTTCACGGCGGTCGGCGCGACTACCGCGAAGGACATCGCGGAGATCGACACCACGACAGGAAATGTCGTGACGTCGTTCGGGCACAGCGCGTCCGGCCAGATCGAGACCCTGGCGAGCTACCAGAACCACATCCTGGCCGGCGGCTACTTCACCTCGATCAACGGCAGTTCAGCCGACGCATTCATGGCGAGCCTGAACCCTGTCACGGGCAAGAACGACGGCTTCGTCCACCTGTCAATCTCCGGGAACTACCAGTACCCCGGGGTCGGAAACAACACCACCAACATCTATAACCAGGCGATGAGCCACGGCGGCACCCTCGATCTGGTGATGGGCGACTTCACCTCCGCGGGCGGGCTGCCCAGGCAGCAAATCTTCATGCTGAACCTGGCGACTTCGCCGGCATCGGTGACCGCGTGGACGTCGCCCCAGTGGGATGGCAGCCAGGGTGAGGCCACGCCGCAGGACCCGAACAACGGTTATCCGTACCAGTGCGCCACCGTGGAGCCGTTCTACATCCAGGCCGCTGCCTGGTCGCCAGGCGATGCCACCGTCTACATCGCGACCACCGGCTACCACCCGAACGGATGGCCCATAGGTAACGCGCCGCGCAACGGACTGTGCGACGCGGCGGCGGCGTTCCCGGCCACGCAGGCGCCGGTGCTGGCCAACTGGATCAACTACACCGGCTGTGATTCGCTGTTCGCTGCGGCAGCCGACAGCGCCGCCGTCTACATCGGCGGGCACGAGCGCTACGCGAGCAACCCCAATGGCTGCGACTCCCTCGGATCTGGTGGCTACAACGCCCCCGGCATCGCCGGCCTGAATCCGTCGACCGGCAGCCTGATGCTGAACGCCGCTGGCACGGCCGGGCTCTACAGCCGCGGCAAAGGGCTGGGCGCCGACGACATGCTAGTCACATCGGCCGGGCTGTGGATCGCCAGCGACAACTTCCAGGGAACGCAGATGTGCGGCAGCGCCAACGGGCTCGCCGGGCTGTGCCTGCTGCCCTATCCGAAGTAGCTGGGCACGGCGGCGACGGGCGGCGCATCTACGCAGGTAAGGTGGCTTAGCCAGGTACATGTGCTGATCGGCGATGGCACTGGACATCAGCGCATAAGCTCATCTACTGGCTACCTTCCGTCCACCTGGCTGTAAGCCGATCCCAGGCCGCGCCGCGGTCGCCAGAACAGCGAGGAGTACCGCGGATGAACTCTCCAGCCGCACCGGACTACTTCGAGCTATCGGACTACACGACCGTGCTGCGGCGCCGCTGGCGCAGGATCGTGGCGGTCACGCTGGCCGGTGTGGTGCTTGCAGCCGCATACGTGTTCCTCGCACCTAAGACGTACACGGCCACCGTTCTGGTTCAGGTCAACGCGCTGCCGAACAACGCCAACGCGGTCGGCGGCAGGACCGGCGGTCCGGTCAACATGGACAACGAGGCGCAATCGGTCCGATCTCTCGCGGTCGCCGCCCTGGTGAAGAAGCGATTGCACAGCCCGCTGTCGGAGACCGACATCTCGAGCAACATCCATGTGACCGTGCCGCCGAACTCGACCTTCCTGCAGATAACGTGCGGCGCGTCGTCCGCGGTCGGCGCCCGGAACTGCGCCACAGCGACCGCGAAGGCCTACCTGAACTACCGGCGGGTCACCATCATGAAGCTGCTGGGCACCGGGATCACGGCCCTGCAGAAGGATGCGACCAGGCTGTCCAAGAAGATCGTGGTGCTCAAGACCCTGCTGCTGACCCTGCGGCACAACCAGCACAACCAGCTCTCAGGGTCGCGTACCCAGGTATCCGACCAGCTTCAGCTCGCCGGCGTGCAGGCCTCGCTGGCAGAGGACCAGGCGCACGTCAGTACCGCAGAGCCGCTCTACGCGAGCCTGACCGTGAAAAACGGCACCATCGTCGGGCAGGTCGTGTCCCCCGCCACGGTGCCGACCAGCCCGTCAAGCCCGCGCAAGCTGCTGTACCTGCCCAGCGGCCTGATCGCTGGCCTGCTGATCGGCCTGGCCTGGGCGTTCGTCAGGGACCGCCGCGACAAGCGGATCCATTCCGTCCGTGACGTCGAGCGGCTCGGGAACCTGCCGACGCTGCTGAGCCTCGTTGACAAGGCCCACAGCCGGGTCACGGGGCTCGAGTCGCCCAGATCGGCGGCCGGCCGCGGCTTCAGCGAGCTGGCCAGGTACGTCGACGCCGCGCTCGGCGACGGCAGTCATGTGATCGCCGTTTCCGCCACGTCTACCGGGTCGGCAGGCAGCGTGGTCGCGGTCAACCTCGCCGCCGCCCTGGCCAGGACCAGCGACCGGACCGTCCTGATCTGCGCTGACCTGCACGGAACGACGTCGCCTGAGCTACTCGGTGTGTCCCGTGGCCGCGGCCTGTCTGAGGTGCTCACGGGCGCGGCCCGAGTGAGCGAGGTGGCCGCTCCCGCCGGAGACCTGCCGCGGCTGCGCGTCATCACGCCCGGCATTGACGCGTCCCGAGCGGTCCTCGCCATGCAGCAGGCCAAGCTGAAGCGGCTGTTCAGCGACGTCATGGACGACGCGAGGTATGTGGTCATCGAAGTCCAGTCGCTCGGCGAGAACTCCGACGCTTTCGGCCTGGCGCAGTTCGCCGAGGCCGCACTGCTGACCGTCGAAGTCCAGCGCTCCCGCCGCGACGACGTCTCCGACTGCGTCCGGAGGCTGCTCAGGCTCGGCACTCCCGTGCTGGGGACCGCGGTGACGCGGCCAATCGGCTCGGCGCCACGGCGATCGAAGACCGAGGCCCGCGTGCAGGTGCCTTACAGCACCCCGGCGAGCTGGGCCGAGCCCGAGGTCGACCACCCGGTCTTCGCCGGTGACATGCCGGCCGCGCCCACGGTTTGGACGCCAGGCGTGCCGAAGGTGACCGGCGACCTGCAGGACTACTCATCCGCGTCGGCTCCGCGCGGAGTGAAGGAGACCAGGCCGCGGCCAAGGCTGGCGACCGACCGAGACAGGTACCCAGGTTCCGCAGATCCCGCATCGGGAGACTGACCGTGGCTGGCACGCTCGGGTGCCGTCACGCCGCGGCGCCTGATTGCCTCGGGTACATCGCGGGCCCGGGTCCATGACCACGTCGCTGACCAGGCCGGAGGCCCAGCCGGTCACTGGTTACGGGCTGCCGCGCCCTGCCCGCAGAACGAGCAGGCTGCGGCCGCTGCTGCGCGGCCCCGCCTGGCCGGTCACGGCCCTGCTGCTCGGGTACCCGATCTGGTGGGCGCTCGGCATCGCGGACTTCATGTGGGTCATCCTCGCGGTGCCGATGGTGGCCAGGATGATCGCCTGGCATACCCGCAGCGGCAGAAGGATCAAGGTCCCGCCGGGCTTCGGGTTCTGGCTGCTGTTCCTCGTCATCGTCGTCGCGGGCATAGCCGCGATCACATTGACCGCGCCAGGCACCGTCCCGAGCCTGGTATCCAGGCGGGTGCTCTCCTACGGCAACCGGACGGTGGGCTACTTCGGCGACACCATCCTGCTGCTCTACGCGGGCAACCTGACCGAGCGCGAGCTGCCCAGGCGCGCCTTCAGCTGGATGCTCGGCGTGGTCGGAGTCATCGCCGTCATCGGCGGGGTGGCGGGGATGCTACTGCCGCACCTCCAGTTCAGCTCACCGCTCTTCGTGCTGCTGCCCAAGAGCTTCCAGGCCAACGCGTTCGTCCAGGCGGCCGCGCATCCCGCGCTCACGCAGGTGCAGAACGTGCTGGGCACGCCTGGCGGCCGGCCGAAGGCGCCGTTCGACTACACCAACCTGTGGGGCGAGTGCCTGACCATCCTGCTGCCCTTCTTGCTGGTCTGGGCGTGGACGGGAACCAAGCGGCAGCGCCTCTTCGCGGCGGCCGTCTGCCTCGTCGCGATCGGTCCGCTGCTGTACTCGCTCAACCGCGGAGCCTGGGTCGGCGTGATCCTGGCGGTCATCTACCTCGCGGTCCGGCTGGCGGCCAGGGGAAAGACCGTCCTGCTCGCCGGCATCTGCGCCGCGATGGTGCTCGCGGTCGTGCTGGTCCTCTTCACGCCGCTGAACAGCATCGTCGCCGGCAGGCTGCAGAACGGTAAGAGCAACAACCTGCGCTCGCACCTGTCCGCGCTGGCGATCACCGACGGGCTGGCGTCGCCGATCATCGGTTACGGCGACACCCGGCAGGAGCAGGGCAGCCCGGATTCGATCGCGGTCGGGCCGTCCACCAAGTGCCCGGTCTGCGGTCAGCTTGCTGTCGGGAGTACCGGCCAGCTCTGGTTGCTGCTGGTGTGCGACGGCGTCGTCGGCGCTGCGCTCTTCTTGGCCTTCTTCGGCTTCGGGATCTGGCAGTTCCGGCGCGATCGCAGCCCGTACGGCTACGCGGGCGTTCTCGTACTGCTGCTGTCGTTCTGGTACATGTTCTCCTACGACGCGACTGGCGCCCCGCTCGGCTTCACCATGCTCGCTTACGCCGTCGTGTGGAAGAACGACCAGCTGCGCGGGCAGCAGCGGGCGCTGGAATATCCGCGGTGACCTCCGAGCGGCTCGGCCAGGACGACCGGGAGAGGGAGGACGACTTCATCACCCGCACGATGCCGTTGCCTGCCATCGACATCTCCGGGTACGAGCCGCCAGCCCAGGTCGACTACGAACGGCCCGCGGCCAAGGCGCCCGCCGACCAGGGCGGTCCGGCCGGTGGCGGTGCCGACCGGGGTAGGGCCGGCCTGGCCCGCGTGGCCAGGGGCGGCGTGGTCAACTTGGCCGGCGCGGTGATCTCGGCCGCGTCGAGCGTCGCCCTGACCATCATCGTCACGCGCAACTTCAGCAAGTCCGCCGTCGGAACGTTCTTCGTGGCGATGTCGCTGTTCCTGATCGTCGAGGCCGTCACCAACCTGGGCGCTTACAACGGCACCATCTACTTCATCGCCCGCGTCCGCGCGCTTAACGCCGAGCGCAGGATTCCCGCGATCATCAGGGCCACCGTGATTCCGGTGGTGGTCTCGTCGGTGCTCGGGGCCGCCGCACTGATCGTGTTCGTCAACCCGCTGTCCAGGTTGCTGCTGGCGGGGCAGGTCACGGCGCCGGTCCGGCTGAACGATCTGGCGAGCGCGCTCCGCGTGTTTGCCGTGGCGCTGCCGTTCGCGGCCCTGGCCGACACGATGCTCGGTGCCTCACGGGGCTTCCATGAGATGCAGCCCACGGTCGTCGTCGACAGGGTCGGCCGCTCGACCCTGCAACTGGTCGGCGTGATATCCGCGGCCATGGTGAGCACCTCAGCCTTGCTCGCCCCGCTGTGGGCTCTGCCGTATGTGCCGGCGGCCGTCATCTCGGTCTTGTGGCTCCGCCGCATCATGCGAGAGCAGCGCCCGGCTCTGGCTCGCAGGCCCAGGAAGATCGAGCAACTCCCGGTCGGTGAGGCCGAGCCGACCGGACCCGCACCGGGCAGGCTGCCGGTCGCGGACGGCGTGCGCGCCGACAACCAGCACGGCAAGCCGAACGCGCGCGGCTTCTGGCGATTCACCGCGCCGCGCTCGCTCGCCAGCGTCGCGCAGATCGTCATCCAGCGCCTCGACATCGTCCTCGTCGGCATCATGAAGGGACCTGTCGATGCCGCCATCTACACGGCGGCGACGAGGTTCCTGGTGGCCGGTCAGCTGGGGAACTCCGCGATCAGCATGGCCGCCCAGCCGCAGCTGACCCGCCTCTTCGCGATGAAGGACAGGATCGGCGCAAACACGGTCTACCAGGTCACCACGGCCTGGCTCATCCTGCTCACCTGGCCGATCTACTTGCTCGCCGCCGTCTTCGGACCCAGCGTGCTCGCCATCTTCGGCCGCAGCTACCACGCGGGCAGCACGGTCATGCTGATCCTCGCGCTCTCCATGCTGGTCGCCACCGCGTGCGGCCAGGTTGACGTCGTTTTGATCACGACAGGCAGGAGCACCTGGAGCCTGGTCAACGGCTTGCTGGCGATGTGCGTCAACATAAGCGTGGACTTGATCCTCATCCCCCGGATGGGGATAACAGGCGCCGCGATCGGCTGGGCGGCAGCGATCGTGGTGTCCAATCTCGTGCCGCTGGTCCAGGTGGCGGTCGCGGCCAAGGTGCATCCCTTCGGTCGGGGCATGGCCGCCGCCTGCGCGCTGACGGTGCTCAGCTTCGCCGTGGTCCCGCTCGGCCTGCGCCTCGTCGCCGGCCCCAGGCCGGGAATCTCCATCGCGGCGACCGGCCTTGGTGTCGCGGTGATGCTGCTCGGGCTGTGGCGGCTGCAGGGCGCCCTGCACTTGTCAGCGATGCCCGGGCGAGATCGCCTGGCGCGAATAGCCAGACTTCGCAGGACCTAGGTCAGGGTACGGTCATAATTTTAGGCAAAGATTGCGGATTACCCGGCTCTGCACGATATCGTCCGCACGGTAGGAAGGGTTCGAGGGTCGAATGTTCAGGTACCTCGCAGCACTGATCTGGCCTGTTGGAATGGCGGCCATCTTTGGCGTGGCCTACTTGGCCAGCCGCAGAAGCCAGGTCATTCCTGACGGTCCGGCACGGCCGGGTGGCCATACCGGGCACCCCGGCCGCGAAGCGGGCAGGCATCACAGCCGTCGGGCTGCGTCCGGATCTGGCATGGCCGATATGCTGCGCGGTTCGGCGCGCCTGGTCGTTGTGGCTGTCGCCGGCGCCGTCGTGGCATTCGGGGTGATGTACCTGCTCGGATTGCTGGTGGTTCATCACGGCTCGGCGATCGACAAGCCAGTTTTCAATTGGATCAGCACGCATCAGGTGCACGCGGCCGCCGCGGCCATGAACAGGCTGACCAAGATCGGCAACACCTGGACTGCCTGGGGCGCCGCGCTTGCAGCCGCGGTCTGCATCGCAGTAACCGCACGTGACCGACGCTGGGTGGCGCCCGTCGCGCTGCTCTCATTGATCGTCGCTGACCACTACACGACCCTCGCGCTCCGGCACGTATTCAACCGCCCGGGCACGCCTATCAGCCCGCTGGGCACCTACCCATCGGGTGGCTGCGACCGGTGCATCGTCTTCTATGGCCTGATCGCCTACTTGCTCTGGCGCGAGTTCAGCGGCAGGCGCTCGACCGCGATCTGGGCCGGCGCTGCCGTCGCCGCCCTCGGCTTCAACGAGGCGTTCAGCCGGGTCTACCTGTCGTTGCACTGGATGACCGACGCGCTGAGCGGGCTGATCTATGGCGGCCTGCTCCTCGCCGGATTCATCCTGGCCGTGCGCGCCGTCAGCGGACGGCCGGTCCCGGCACGTTCCAATTCCCATCCGCCGGTCCCGGTGAGCATGTCTACAGCAGAAGGCATGAGGCCCGCAGCCGGCCCGACGGGCCAAGTTACGTGACACCACACCGCAGACGGCGTGCGGGAAGCAGGCGCGCGGTCTGGTTTTCTGCTGCCGCCGCCGTCGCGGTGATCGCGGCGGCTGGCGGCACGCTCGGCCTCGCCAGGCATGGCCAGGTGGCCTCTGGGCCGATTTCGCCTTCCGGTTTCGGCTCTCAGTCGCCAAGTCATCCGCCTGCGGGCACGCACTCGGCGCAGGGAAACGGCCACCCAACCCAGGGCAGCACCTCCGCACCGGGCGATCCAGGAACCGTCGCCCCTGAAAGCGGGCCTGCGGCGCGGCTGATCCCCTCGACGGGCGCCTACCTCGGCGCCTACGTAGGCCCGACCTCGTACACGCCAGACGCCGAGATCGCCGCGGTGCGCTCGTTCCAGCAGTCGGTCGGTGCTCCGCTCACGCTGGTACACACCTATCACCCTTGGTACAGCCCGTTCCCGAACGCGGCCGACCTGTACTTCGTGCGCACCGGCAAGGTGCTGCTCCTGACCTGGGGGGGCACCCCGGACACCAGGAGGATCATCGCGGGCGACTATGACGCCCTGATCAGGCAGCGTGCTGAGGCGGTCAAACAACTCGGCCGGCCGATCCTGCTGGAGTTCAGGCACGAGATGGACCGCCCGAACCTGCAGTGGGCCATCCACGGGCCGAAGAATTTCATCGCGGCCTGGGATCACGTCCGCACCATCTTCAGGCAGGTTGGCGCCACCAATGTCGGCTGGGTATGGTGCCCGACCGGGTGGGGTTTCAGAAACGGCAGGGCGCAGCCGTTCTACCCGGGCAACAGCGAGGTCGACTGGGTGTGCGCCGACATCTACTCGGTGTCGGCGAGCCAGACGCTGCAGGATGCCGCCCACCCCTTCCTCGCCTGGGCCAGGCACACCCGCAAGCCGGTTCTGATCGGCGAGTTCGCGGTCGGCGGCAGCCCGTCCGACTGGGCTCGCTGGCTTCTCGCGGCCGGCGGGCTTGCCGAGTTCGACACGCAGATCAAGGGCATGGCTTACTTCGACGCAAACGGCATCGACAGCCAGGGCCGGTCATTCGCGTACTGGCTGGGCGGCAACGAGCCAGCGCTCAGGGCCTTCGGCCAGCTGCTGAGATGGCAGGCCTTTCAGCCTGCCCGTCACCCCGGCCGCGCGACGAGCCAGTGACCGTGCAGAGGCAGCAGGGCTCCCAGGACCGGGTCGCCTACCTGCGCGGCATCTGTCAGCTGCTCTGGCCAGCCCCCGCGCAGGTCAACCTGTCCGCGCGCCCGGCGACCGGCGGATCGGCTGACCTGTCGATGATCGTGCTGCCCGGGATGCGTCAGCCCAGGCTCGTCGTCCCAGCCGGCCGGCGTCCGGCAGCCGCAGCGGTCCGCAGGTACGGCGAGCCAGGTTCGCTGCGAAGCGCGCTCGCCACGAGGGCGCTGTCGGTCGTCCTGAGCAGCGGCCTCGGCGCCGCGGTGCTTCGCGACCGTGTCGACGTACACGTGCCGCCGGGTTCGGCGACGATCGAGTCGCACCTGAGCGCCGTGCTCGGACAGCCCGTCCAGGTAAGCGTGCACCTGGGAGCGGCGCGCGCGAACCGCAAGCCGGTGCTGCAGTTGCTGACCGCGGTCGGCGAGACGATCGGGTTCGCGAAGGTCGGCATCAACCCGCTGACCGCAGAGCTGGTCCAGACTGAGCGCGCCGCGCTTGACCAGTTGCAAGCGGCTGGCCCGCGCCACCTAAGGGTCCCGCGGGTGCTCGCCCTCGAGCATTGGAATGGCCTGGAGATCCTGGTGCTCAGCCCGCTGCCGGTCTGGGCGAAGCGCACGCCGCTGGCGCCCGGCAAGCTGGAGCTGGCCATGGCCGAGGTCGCTGGCCTGGCCGGAGTGGCCGATTCACCGCTAGCCGCCAGCGAGTACTGGCCGCGGCTGATGACTCGCCTCGACGGCGCCGGCGAGGGAGCGGAGCAGACGGCGCTGCGATCCGCCCTTGGCGACCTGGCGGACCTGGCCGGGCCGACGACCCTCAGCTTCGGCAGCTGGCACGGCGACTGGACCGCATGGAATATGGCCAGCACCCGCGATGGCCTGCTGGTCTGGGACTGGGAGCGCTTCACCTCGCCCGCACCGGTCGGGTACGACGCGCTGCACTGCTGGCTCCAGGCTGAGGTGGTCGGGAACGCGAGCGACCCAGCGCGCGCGGCCGTCACCTGCCTGCGTCGCGCACCGGCGCTGCTTGAGCCGTTCGACGTGACAACCCCGCGAGCGCGGCTGACGGCCCTGCTCTACCTCGCCGACCTGTCGGTCCGCTACCTGGCGGACCGGCAGGAACACGCGGGAGCCAAGCTTGGCGCTCCGCGCCGGTGGCTACTGCCCGCGCTCACATCGGGTATCACGGAACTAGCCAGCGACGGGTAGCGGGCCGCGGCCCGCACGGGCTGGCCTGCCGCAGTGTCCAGCCGGAAAGGATGGTTGACGATCGCGCGATCGGTTTCGCCGCCAGCCAAGCGCGCCGCGCACCTTGTCTCGGTGACCGCAGGGCGCCTGACCAGTCACGCCAGGATGCTGCCTGGCGTGCTGATCGTGGGCGCTCAGCGATGCGGGACCACATCGATGTACCGGACGCTGAGCCAGCACCCAGCGGTGCTGAAGGCCGTCCTGCACAAGGGCGTGCACTACTTCGACATGAACTACGACCACGGCATGGGCTGGTACCAGGCGCACTTCCCGCTGCGCGTCAGCGGCTACCTGGCTGCCAGGTCGGCTGGTGATGCCGCGCTCACGCTGGAGTCCAGCCCGTACTACATGTTCCATCCGTGCGCGGCCGACCGCATCGCGCGCGACCTGCCCGAGGTCAAGCTGCTTGTGCTGGTACGCGATCCGGTGGAACGCGCGTACTCCGCGCACGCGCACGAACTGGCCAGGGGGTTCGAGACCGAGCCCTTCGAGCGTGCGCTGGGCCTGGAAGACGAGCGGCTGCGCGGCGAGGCGGAGCGGATGAGCCGCGATCCCGGCTACCTGAGCCACGCGCATCAGCATCAGGCCTACCGCGCGCGTGGCCGCTATTGCGAGCAGCTTGAGCGGCTGGAGAGCGTGTTCGGCGCCGACCGCATCCACGTGGTCGACAGCGGCGACTTCTTCGCCAAGCCGGAGCCAGAGTACGACGCCGTGCTGGACTACCTCGGGCTCCGCGCCCACGCCTACCCCGAGTTCGAGCGGCACAATGCGAGGCCTCGCGCACCGATGCAGCCGGCCCTGCGGGCGGAGCTTTCCAGCTACTTCGAGCCATATGACCTGCAGCTGACCAGATGGCTCGGCAAGGTGCCAAGCTGGCGACGCTAGGGCGCGCAGCGCCGAAGGTAGCACCAGCGCGTAGCGCGACGCTAGGGCGCGCAGCGCGACGCTAGCCGTCTAGCCGCTCGGCTTCGGCGGGGTTCCTCGCGCTGTCTGTGCGCGGCGCGTCCTTGCGGTGCAGCGCGCTGTTGACGAGCAGCCAGACCGCGTACGGGAAGTCGTGCACCAGATACCGCTTCGCCAGCCGCCGCGGCTCGTTGATCAGACGGTGCAGCCACTCCAGGCCCATCCGCTGGATCATCGGGTGCGCCCTGTTCAACTGGCCGGCCGCGATCGGAATCGCGGCGCCGCAGCCCACGAACCAGGCGCCTGGCAGGTCGCCGCAGAGCCTGGCGATCAGCCGTTCCTGCTTGGGGAAGCCCAGGCCGACGAAGACTATCTTCGGCTGCGTCTCGGTCAGCGAGTCACGGATGTCGTCGATGCTCCCGGCCTTGGCGTCGAACGGGAACGGCGGTGAGTAGAGCCGGCGATCCGCAGGCCTTCGTAGCGGTCAGCCAGCCGGTCAGCGGCCAGGTCGGCGGCGCCGGGGTTGCCCTCCTCGCCCGGCATCCCGCCAAGAACGTAGATGGGCCAGGAGTTGGCCGCTGCGGCCTCGGAGAGAGAAAAGATCAGGTCGGCCCCGGCAATGCGCTGCACAAGCGGCAGCCCAGCCAGCCTGGCCGCCCAGAGGAGCGGTATGCCATCGGGAACCACGATCGACGCGGCGTCCACCAGCCCTCTGGTGGCGGGGTCGCGATCGGTGCGGCGGCAGATGTCGATGTTAGGCGTGACGATGGTGCCGCCGCTGCCTCGCCTGATCGCGTCGACCACGTGCGTCACTACCTGCGACTCCGTGAGCAGGTCGAAGTCCAGGCCGCCGACTCGGATCCGGTCCGTCATGTCAGATTCCCCGTCCCCGAGCGTGCAGTGTCCTGAGCACCCGTTCTCCTGAGACCACGCCGACCGCGACCGCGGCGGCGAAGGGAACCCTCGGCTCCAGCCAGTTGTGCCGCAGCGCCCTGCCGATCCATCGACATGACTCCGATCGCTTGCCTAGGCAGGCGTACGCGAAGGCGATCTGCGCATACACCCGGGCTGCTCCTGCTTGGTTCTTCACGAGGTCGTCATGGTGCTCGAGCATCCACAGCAGGCCTTGCGCCTTCGTCAGCCACTGCGTTTCGTAGTGCGATCCCGAGCCCCAGGCGACCTCGACGAGCGGCCGGTCCACATTGACGATCGGCCGCCTCGCTGCTGCCCGCAGCGCGAGGTCCCAATCCTCGTTCTGACCGCCAGGAATGCTCTCGTCGACCAAGCCGATCCCGTCGACCAGCGCGTCCCGGCTGGCCAGGTAGGTCGACGAGTGCACCATCACCATCCGGGACTTGAGCAGGTCCTGGTGCGTGATCTCGGCCGTGCCGGCCAGCCGGTCGGTGGCCTTGCCCTCGAACTCCACGACGATGCCGCAACTGGAGAACTCGGCTCCCGCGCTGGATCGAATGGCTGCCACCTGGGCCTGCAGCTTGCCCTGCCGCCAGCGGTCGTCGTCGTCACAGAAGGCGACGAACTCTGACCCGGTGGCCAGGATCCCGCAGTTCCGCGCCCCGGCCAGGCCCGGCTTGCGGTCGTTGCTGATGACGACCACCCGGTCGCCATCAGCCAGGGAATGATCCGCCGGAGTACCGTCGAACACGACGACGACCTGGAGCCGGCCGGGGTAGTCCTGGGCGAGCACAGATGCAATCGCCTGCCGCACTTGCTCGGGACGGTTTCTGGTCGGGATTACGACACCGACAGACGGCCAGGCGGTCACCCCGCGCGCCCCAGATACCCGTACTGACTGAGCAGCGGGAGCGTCAGGGCTGTGACCGTGCGTCGGTCCTTGCCATCCATCGCCGCCCGCCAGCGGTCGTCACCCCTGATCGGGACCGAGCCCGTCGTGAACCGCATAGGGTTGCCCGAGGCCGTGTGCGCCGTTGTCAGCTCGGCGTACCGCGAGTCGCCTTCTTTGTGCAGGAACGGCAGGCTCAGGTCGCCAGCGGCCACCCCAGCGAAGGTAGCCGCCCGCCTGAGCGTCTGCTCTGGAGCCTGCACTAGGTCCTCGTACCGAACCCTGAGCACCGGCGTTCCCCGCCTCGCGAGCAACTGCAGCGCGCCGTTCTGCGCGTTCCAGTGGCCAGCCGCCCGCACCGGCGAATAGGTGGTCATGTAGCTGCCGACGCTGTCCTCCGCGTCCCGGCCGTCCGGGCCCGCCCGGCTGGCCTCCGGCCTGGCGACCTTGGTGGTCCAGGAGTACGCGACCGCGCGGCTATCGCGCACCATGTGGATGACCCGCAGGTCGATCTCCTCGGACCTGCGCAGGCAGAACGCCAGCGAGGCGTGCTTGCTGGAGTCGACCAGGGCGTCGCAGCCGCTCACGTCCGTGATGGCGCGATAGAGCCGCAGATAGTAGCCCGAGTACTCATCGAGGTCAGCACCCAGTCTCGGCTGCAGCCTCCGCTGCGACAGGCGCGGGATCAGTCGGGTGCGGTCGACGGCGTCCTTCAGGCGGTTGATCCGGCTGGTGTCGATCTTGTCCCAGCCGCCGAAAGCTTCCTTGCCGACCTGGCTCCAGAAGTCGCAGGCACCGAACGCGAGCCCGCAGCCGCAGCGTTCGTTCTCTGCGACGCCGCGGTGCCACAGGTGCACGATTTCGCCCGACGCGCACACGCCAGGAAGTTCGCCGAGGAGGCGCTCGAGTAGCGTGCTGCCACTCCGGCCGAGTCCGCCAAGGTAGATCACCCGCACCGGGTACCCCGGGCTTCCCGACTCCGGATATTCCGGACTGCTGGCCGCTGCGCCTCCCGGCTGCGCCTCTCGGCTCTGCTCATCCGCGACCCCAGCTCTGCGTGATGTGGATCTTGGCCCGTCGGGATGAGTAACCTTTGGACGACCTGGCGTGAGGCGAATGATCCACTCGGTAATAGAAGCAACTATGTTAGTTCAGCAAGCCAACAAGACATAACGTCAGGAACACCGGGAACATACTTTGATATCCGGAGTATCTCCGCTAAATCAAGCAATTCTTACGACCTCGTCCGAGCTTACAACCTAGTGACTATTTTTTGAAGTATAAGTAAATTCGCGGTATCCCTAGCAAACCAGTCGGCTCGCTAAGCATTAGGGTTTCAGTAGGGCAGGAAGCAGATACCGGCCAGGTCCTGGACGCCGCCGCACATCGAGGTGCTGCCGAAGTTGTCGCTGGCGATCCATAGCCCAGCCTTGGTGATCAGCATGTCGTCGGCCCCAAGCCCGCGCCCGC
Organism: uncultured Actinomycetota bacterium; assembly: GCA_963696215.1. GTDB lineage: Bacteria > Actinomycetota > Actinomycetes > Streptosporangiales > Streptosporangiaceae > Chersky-822. The sequence goes on along the minus strand of CAVOJF010000008.1, from coordinate 257,704 downwards.
GCGTGTACAGCGCAGTGCCCCCGGTGTTGAGCAGCAGGTGCCCGGTCGTGAGGTTCACCCCTTCCATTCCAGGAGCCGCGATCCCGCCGGTCCCCAGCTTGTCGCAGCCGTTCGGATTCTGGGACCACCGCTCGTGGCCGGCGAAGTAGGCCGCGTTCGCGTCAGCGGCGACCGCGAAGAGCGAATCACAGCCCGTGTAGTTCGTCCACTTCATCGCCGGCTTCGATCCGGTCGCCGCGAATGCGGAGGCTGAGTCGCACAATCCTCTCAACGGCGTAGAGCCGTTGTTCCACGGCCGGTAGCCGGTGCTCGCGAAATAGACGGTCTTGTCGTCGGGCGACCATGCCCCGGCCCTGATGTAGAAGGGCTCGGTCTTGCTGCAGCTATAGAAGTAGCCCTTGGGCGGGTAGCCCTTGCTGCCGTCGAAGCGCGGCGATGTCCATGACATGACGGTCGCTGCTGGCCTGCCGGCCAGGTTCAGCATGAACACCTGCTGGCGCCGCTTGCCACCGACCGAGGTGAAGTCGCCCTCCACCAGGTCCATCCGGCCGCTGTGGCTGATCTGCTGATTGAAGACCCTCGTCGGGTTGCCCGCCACGTGCGGGAAGGTGACGTGCCCCGAGATGTGCAGGTTTATGAAGCGGTCGTTGACCCCGGTCCGCGGGTTCAGGCTGACCATGTACGGGTACTTGGTGCTCCCGTTGATCGTGGTGAAAAAGCCGCCCGCGAGCAGGTGATTCTGGTAGCTCGCCAGCGTCTCGACTTCCCTATTCGCCGTGTGCTTGAAGGAGCTGACCAACCCTCCGGCGCCAGCGGTGCTGACCTCGGCGATCCTGGTGGCGGTGCGGCCGCGAACCTTGGTGAAGCTGCCGCCGATGTAGGCGTCGGCGCAGTGGCCAGAGTTGAACGCGATGCTGTCCACACTGCCGTTCACGTTCGGGTTCCACGAGGTGATCGTGAACGGCGCCGTGGCCTGGAAGCTGAAGGCGTTGTTCCTGGTGAACGTCGTGCCGCCCTGCTCGACGACCGAGAATGTGCCCACCGCGTACATGGTGTTGCCACACTGGACGAGCTGGCGGACCTGCTCAGTGGTCGGCGTCGTCGCGGGAAAATGTGGCGTGCCCATCGCTGGCTGCGTCTGCGGCAGCCCGACGCGCCGCGCCTGGCTATGACTGGTAGCCGCCTGACCGACCCCGGCGGGCACGACCAGCGCAAGGGTCATCGCACCGCCGATCATGCCAGCCAGCCTGGAAGCCCGCACCCGTAGCAACATGCCGTTCATCGTAGCTTCCAACGCCCGTAAACATCCGGGAACGCTGCGACAACTCGCGGGAAATGCCGAAGACGCACGAAAATATGCGAGAACGCCCGAGAACGCCCGAGAGAGCCTGAACTCCCGAGAACGCGCCAAAGCGCCCACATATAACCGAAAGCGCACGATCACGCCGATTGACCTGTCTAGCCCGCTTCGGTAATCATCGCGGCACCGACGGTCGCGCTGGTCGCCTCGTCGATCAGGATCAGGCCGCCGGTAACCCGGTTCCTGGCATAAGGATCGCAGAAGATCGGCTGCGTGAGCCGCAAGGACACCCTCCCGATCTCGTTGAGCCCGAGCCGGTCGGCCGACTCGTCCCTATGCAGCGTGTTGATGTCCAGGCGGTAGCCGATGTCGCGCACCATCGCCTTGACCGTCCTGGTCGTGTGCTTGACGACGAGACGGCTCCGCGGCCTCAGCACGGGGGCGTCGGCCATCCAGCTGACCATGGCCTGCACGTCCTGTGTCACCGTGGGCTGATTGTGCGGGCGGCAGATCATGTCGCCGCGAGAGATGTCGAGATCGTCCTCGAGCAGCAGGGTCACCGACATCGGCGAGAATGCCTCGTCGACCGGCCCGGCTGCGGTATCGATCCGCTTGATCCTGGTGGTCAGCCCGGATGGCAGGTGCATGACCTCGTCGCCAGGCTTGAGGATCCCGCCAGCCACCTGGCCGGCGTAGCCGCGGTAGTCGTGCAGCTCAGGGTCGGTGGCCTGGTGCGGCCTGATCACGTACTGCACGGGGAACCTGACGTCGATCAGGTTGCGGTCCGATGCGATGTGCACGTGCTCGAGGTGGTGCAGCAGCGACGGGCCGTTGTACCAGCGCATATTCAGCGAGCGCTCGACGACGTTGTCGCCATGCAGCGCCGAGATCGGGATAAAGGTAAGGTCGCCGATCTCCAGCTTGGTGCCGAAGGCGGTGAATTCCTCGACAATCTTGTTGAACGCCGCCGGCTCGTAGTTGACCAGGTCCATCTTGTTGACCGCGAGCACCAGGTGCGGCACGCGCAGCAGCGTGGTGAGGAACGCGTGCCTGCGACTCTGCTCGGTCAGCCCGTTCCTGGCGTCGACCAGCACGATCGCGAGGTCGGCGGTGGACGCGCCGGTCACCATGTTGCGCGTGTACTGAATGTGCCCAGGCGTGTCGGCGATGATGAACTTGCGCCGCGGCGTCGCGAAGTAGCGATAGGCGACGTCGATGGTGATGCCCTGCTCGCGCTCGGCACGCAGGCCGTCGGTCAGCAGCGCGAGGTTGGTGAACTCCTCGCCGCGCTCCTTGCTGGTTCGCTCCACCGAGGCAAGCTGGTCCTCGAAGATCGCCTTGGAGTCGAAGAGCAGCCGGCCGATCAGAGTCGACTTTCCGTCGTCGACCGATCCGGCCGTCGCCAGCCGGAGGATGTCCATGACCCGGTCGGCATCGGGCCCGCTGCCACCGTGCCTGGCGCCACCGCCCCTGGTGCTACCGTGCCCGGTGCCGCCCTGCCCAGTGCCATCTCGCCCTGCGCCGTCTAGCTGGGACGCCATCAGAAGTAACCCTCCCGCTTGCGGTCTTCCATCGCGGCCTCGCTGGCCCGGTCGTCGGCCCTCGTCTGGCCTCGCTCGGTGATCCGGGTCGCCGAGATCTCGGTGATCACCTCGTCGAGCGTCGCCGCCGTCGACTCGACCGCGCCCGTGCAGCTGATGTCGCCGACTGTGCGGTACCTGACCATCGTGTCGAACGGCGTCTCGCTGTCGGCCCTGCCCGCGAACGGGTGGTCGGCGAGCAGGATGCCGTCGCGCTCGAACACCGAGCGTTTGTGGGCGAAGTAGATGGAAGGGATCTCGAGCTGCTCCCTGGCGATGTAGTGCCAGATGTCGAGCTCGGTCCAGTTCGACAGCGGGAAGACCCTGATGTGCTCGCCGCGGCGGATCCGCGTGTTGTACAAGTTCCAGAGCTCGGGCCGCTGGTTCTTCGGGTCCCATTGGCCAAACTCGTCGCGGAACGAGAACACCCGCTCCTTGGCGCGCGCCTTCTCCTCGTCGCGCCGGGCGCCGCCGAAGACCGCGTCGAAGCGGTTGTCGGCGAGCGCGTCGAGCAGCGTGGTGGTCTGCAGCCGGTTCCTGCTCGCCCACCTGCCGGTCTCTTCGACCACGCGACCGGAGTCGATGGACTCCTGCACGGACGCGACGACCAGCCGGAGGCCGAGTTCTTCTGCCCTGCGGTCCCTGAACGCCAGCACCTCGTCGAAGTTGTGCCCGGTGTCGATGTGCATGACGGGGAACGGGATCCGTGCGGGGAAGAACGCCCGCTCCGCGAGCGCGAGCATCACGATCGAATCCTTGCCGCCAGAGAACAGCAGCACCGGCCGTTCGAACTCGGCGGCGACTTCCCTCATCACGTGGATCGACTCAGCCTCCAGCACGTCGAGCTGCGAGAGCTGATAGTCAGAGCGTGACACTGTCATCTGGCGAACTCCGCGTTGGGTTAACTCGGGTCCGAGCCCTGTGCGGGCCGGTATGGCCGCACTACTGACGCTGCTGGACCGCGCTGATCGCGTTGAGCAGGCGGTCGGCCAGCGGGACGGGACATACGAGGATATCCGGCATCCACGGCTGCTCGGAGTTGTAGCTCAGAATTGAGCCGTCGATTCGAGACGTGTGCAGCCCCGCTGACCTGGCCACTGCCACCGGCGCAGCGGAATCCCACTCGTACTGGCCCCCGCTGTGCACGTACACGTCGACCTCTCCGGTGATCACGGCCGCGGTCTTGGCTCCCGCCGAACCGAGCGGCACCAGCTCACCACCTAGCTCTCCAGCCAGACGCTGCACAAACTCCGGCGGACGGGATCTGCTGACCACCAGCCGCAGTGGCGCGCCGGGGGCGGGAAGCGGCGGAGTGGGCGGCGGCTCGGCGGTGGACAGGACCTTGTCCTGGGCCGGCAGCGCCACCGCGCCCGCCGTGAGCTCACCGCGTTCCCACAGCGCTACGTGCACCGCCCAGTCGGTTCTGCCTTCCTCGCCGAACTCCCTCGTGCCGTCGAGCGGGTCGATGATCCACACTCGGTCGGCCGTCAGCCTGGCGGGGTCGTCGACTGCTTCCTCGGACAGCACGGCATCGTGCGGCCGATGAGCTGCCAGTTCAGCGGCCAGGAAGTCCTGCGACCCGAGGTCACCGGCCCGCCGCAGCTCGTCAGCGGTCTGGCCTGAGACGCGCAGCTTCAGCAGCCGCTCGCCCGCGGCGAAGGCCAAGTCCCTGGCGAGGACGTCATCAGCGGGAAATACCACCACAGCTCCATTTGAATACTGCCTGGCAGCCGGCTCCGCTGCGTTCGGTCGCGCTCGGCTATTTCAAGCCGCCAGGTCCTGATATTCCGCTGCGGGCGGCTCAGTATGCGCCTGAACCTCGAGCAACCGCCGACAGCGTCTTCCACAAGATATGCACGTCAAGCATGAGCGACCAGTTTTCCACATAGCGCAGGTCGAGCCGAATCGAGTCGTCCCACGTCAGATCCGAGCGTCCGCTCACCTGCCACAGGCCGGTAATGCCAGGCTTTACCGCCAGCCTGCGTCGCACATGGTCACCATACAGGGCAGCCTCGTCCGGCAAGGCCGGCCTCGGCCCGACCAAGGACATATCACCGTTCAGCACGTTGATCAGCTGCGGCAACTCGTCCAGTGACCATCGGCGCAGCCAGGATCCGGCCCTGGTCACCCTCGGGTCGTGGCGCAGCTTGAACAGCACGCTGTGCTGCCCGCTCTGCTGCCGCAGGTCGGCCTTGCGCTGCTCGGCGTCGATCACCATGGTGCGGAACTTGAAGACGGTGAACATCCTGCCGTCCTTGCCCACCCTGGTCTGCCTGAAGAGCGCAGGTCCGCCGTCGTCAAGCTTCACGGCGAGCGCGAGCAGCGCCAGCAGCGGCGCGAGCATGGTGAGCGCCGCGAGCGCGACCGTCCTGTCGAACGCGGCCTTGATCACCAGCTTGGTGCCGGTGAACTCAGGGTGGTCCATGTGCAGGAGCGGGAGCCCGGCCACCGGCCTGATGGTCGTCCGCGGGCCGGCCACGTCCAGCAGCGCAGGCGCCACGCACAGGTCGGTATCGGTCTTCTCCAGCTCCCAGGCGAGCGCCCTGAGCCGGTAGCCCGACATCTCTGGGCAGGCCAGCACGGCGACCGTGTCCGCCTCATAGTGCCGCACCACGTCGGCGATGTTGTCGATGCCGCCGAACGCGGGGATGTCGGAGATGACCGACGCCTCGTCAGCGTCGACGATGCAGGCCGCGGTCACGAACAGGCCGTGCTGGGTCTCGCGGCGCAGCATCGCCGCGATGTCGGCGATGACGGCGCGGTAGCCGACCACGACCACCCGGCGCATGCACAACCCGGCGGCCCGCAACCTGTGCAGCCGCTTCCTGAGCAGGTACCGGGCGCCGAGGTCGAACAAGGTCATCGACGGGAGGGCGATGACCACGTATCCGCGGGCGATGTCCGCCTTGGTCGCGTAAGAAATGATGGCGACGGTCGCGGTCATGAAAACGCCAGCGTTGAGGATCTTGCGGAACTCGTCGCTGCCGACCCCGATGAACCGGGAGTCATACCCGCCGGCCAGCTGGATTGTGAGTAGCCAGCCGAGCGGCAGGATCAGGCTGGCGGCCAGGTATGCGGCGGGGCGGTCGGTCGGGCTCGAGAACCTGATCACGTAGGCGAGCACGCCGGCGGCCAGGCCGCAGAGCGCGTCCGCGAAGCATGCCTGGCGCATGTAGGCGGCCGTCCAGGAGGCAGAACTCAGCTCGGCGAAACGTGCGCTTGCCCGGTCTCGCCGTGCGGTGCTTACCGCTGTCTGACCTGCCACCCAGGGCCCTCCCTGATACCGCGAGTTACTTTGCGAACACCTGCCGCTGCGGCACCTACGACCCCAGGCGCCTAGCTGTTCCTATACATGACGCGCGGGGAAAGCCGGTAGTTGACATCAATTTGCCATTAGCCAGCCCGAACCTTGATCTTGTCGCTTCTTTGCTGGTCAGACGGGCAATTGAGATAACAAGATGCAAACATTCGCAGCCGCCCCGCGCCTCACAGCCCGCCCGCGGAGATGTCTCGCCCCGACAGCGCCGCATCGCCTGGCCCGCCGGGCGAGCCAGGCGCGGCCCGAATGAGACAAAACTCGCGCGAAAGGGACTCGCTAGCTGGCGGCTGGATCGGGGTGGAACTCGTTCTGCGCGGCGGCCAGGCCCAGCCGCACGAGCGCCTCAACGGCGTCGCCTGCCCGCTCGAGGACGAGCGGCAGTTCCTTACGGTCTGCCGTGCCGAAGTCGCGCAACACATAGTCGGCGGGATCCTGCCTGCCCGGAGGCCGGCCGATGCCGACCCTGACCCGGTAGTACTCCTTGGCCGCGAGCGCGCGCGTCACCGAGCGCAAGCCGTTGTGGCCGCCGTCGCCGCCGCCAATCTTCAGCCTGATCGTCCCGAAGGGCAGGTCAAGCTCGTCGTGCACGACGACAAGCCTGGCCGGCGGGGTCTTGTAGTAGCTCGACAGCGAGACGACCGGCTGGCCGGCCAGGTTCATGAACGACATTGGCTTGGCGATGATCACGGGCACGCCGGCGAGCCGTCCCGACGCGGCCAGGCTCCTGGACTTGTCCCTGCGGAACCCAGATCCGATCCTGCCAGCGAGCAGGTCGGCGACCATGAATCCGACGTTGTGCCGGTTGCCGGCGTACTGAGCTCCAGGGTTGCCCAGGCCGACCACCAGCCATCGCCCCGTGCTGGCCTGCCCCGCGCTGGCCTTTTCCGTGCCAGCCATCTGGTCGTCCTCGCCCGCGGTAGCCCGGCGGATCCGGCGCGCCCAGCGCAGTGCTGTCGAGGGGGGACGACCCCCCACGGCCCCCCGCGGTGCAGCCGACGGGGCTATGGCCCCAATAACTGCCCGCATCGGCTCGGCGCGCGCCTGGGTACTCGCCTAGCGGCCAGCCGACTCGGAGGACTGGCCGGACTGAGCCTCGGCGGCGCCGCCCTCGGCACCGCCAGCCTCGCCAACCGCCTCCGGCACCTCTTCGCCTTCTTCCGCCTCGGCGACGACGCCAAGGTCGGCCTCGAGCTGCGCAGCGGTCGGGGCCGAGATCACGTGCAGCACGAGCAGATCGGGCTCGTCGGCCAGCGTGACGCCGGGCGGCAGCTGCAGGTCGCGTGCGTGCACCGACGCGCCGATCTGCATGCCCTCGACGCTGACCTCGACGCCAGGCGGGATCGCGGTGGCCTCGGCATCGATGGAGATCTGGACGAGCTGCTGGTCGAGCAGGCCATCGGGCGCGACTTCGCCGGTCACGGTGACCGGGATGTCGACAGTGACCTTCTCGCCGCTGCGGACCAGGATGAGGTCGACGTGCTCGACACTGCCCCTGATCGGATCGCGCTGCACGGCTTTCGGCAGGGCGAGCTCGCTGCCGCCCTCCAGGCCGTCGAGCCTGATCAGCACGTTGGCGGTGCGCAGCGCCAGCAGGACGTCGTGGCCGGGCAGGCTGACATGCCGCGGCTGCGTACCGTGCCCGTAGAGGACCGCGGGAACTCGCCCGGCACGGCGCTCGCGCCGAGCCGGACCTTTGCCGAACTCGGTCCGCAGCGATGCGGCGATATGAACCTCGGGCACGGTGCCACTCCTCAAACGGCTAGAAGCCCTGTCCAGGGCAGAAGAATTCGCAGTGATTCTAGCCGACGATCAGGCCAGCCCGCTCCGCGCCAGGTCCGGCCGGACCTCGGGTGAGATTCCAGACCGGCGGCCGGAGGAGACAGAAGGTCAGCTCTGGCCGTCGAACAGGCTCGTCACCGAGCCCTCCGAGTAGACCTCGGTGATGGCCCTGGCGATCAGCGGCGCGATCGACAGCACGGTCAGCTTATCGAACTGCTTCTCCGCGTGGATCGGCAATGTATTGGTCACCACGACCTCGCTGATCGCCGAGTTCTTCAGCAGGTCGACAGCGGGACCGGACAGCACGCCGTGCGTCGCCGCGACGATGACCTGGGCCGCGCCCTGCTCGAACAGCGTCTCGGAAGCGTTGGCGATCGTGGCGCCGGTGTCGATCATGTCGTCCACGAGGATGCAGGTACGGCCGGCGACCTGCCCGACGACCTCGAGGATCTTCACCTTGTTGGCCACGTCGGGATCCCGCCGCTTGTGGATGATCGCCAGCGGGCAGTTAAGCCGGTCGGTCCAGCGCTCACAGACCCGGACCCTGCCAGCGTCCGGGGCCACGACCGTGACCTGCGACAGGTCCAGCTTGCCTTCCAGGTACGAGGCGAGGATCGGCAGCGCGAACAGGTGATCGACGGGGCCGTCGAAGAAGCCCTGGATCTGCGCCGTGTGCAGGTCGACGGCCATCAGCCGGTGCGCGCCTGCGGTGCGGAACAGGTCGGCCATCAGCCTGGCGGAGACCGGCTCGCGGCCGCGGCTCTTCTTGTCCTGCCGCGCGTAACCGAAGAACGGCGCGACCACGGTGATCCGGTTGGCCGACGCTCGCTTGAGCGCGTCGACCATGATCAGCTGTTCCATGATCCACTTGTTGATCGGCTCCGTGTGGCTCTGCAGCACGAAGGCGTCGCAGCCCCTGACCGACTCGAGGAAGCGTACGAAGATCTCACCGTTGGCGAAGTCGAACAGCGTGGTCGGGGTTGGCTCGATACCGAGGAAGTCGGCGATCTCCAGCCCCAGCTCGGGGAATGCGCGGCCGGAGAAGAGCATCATCTTCTTGCCGTTGGACCTGGTACCTACCGCCACGAGACCTGCTCTCCCACTACGTGCGCGAAGGGACCGACCCGAGCCCCGTCGCTGATGACCGCTGACTCGCACACGGACTGGACGACGGCTGCACCCTGGCCGACCACTGTGTCGCGCAGCAGGCAGCCGGGCCCGACCCTGGCTCCCGTCGCGACCCTCGTACCGCCCTCAAGCTGCGTGCTAGGCCCGATGTACGCGCCGGCTTCCAGGTCAACGCTCACATCGACCCAGGTGCTGTCGGGATCGGCAATGACCACGCCGGAGCGCATCATCGCTGCCAGCAGCCTGGCGTTCAGCACCCGGCTGGCGTGCGCAAGCTGTGCCAGGTCGTTGACCCCCTGGATCTCCTCGACGTCCGTGCAGGACACGGTCGCGACCGGATACCCGTCGCTGCGCAGCACGGACACCGCGTCGGTGAGGTACTGCTCGCCTTGCGCGTTGTCGGTCCTGACCCGCTTGACCGCGTCGGCGAGCAGATCTCCGTCGAAGGCGTACATCCCGGTGTTGATCTCGTCGATCGCTAGCTCGTAAGGCGTCGCGTCGGCGTGCTCGACGATGGCGGCGAACGTGCCTCGATCGTCCCTGACAATCCGGCCGTAGCCCGACGGGTCTGGCACCCGCGCGGTCAGCACGGCCGCGGCGGCGCCGGTCGCCGCGCGCTCGTCGACCAGCCCTGCCAGGGTGGCGCCGGTCAGCAGCGGGGTGTCCGCGTAGGTCACGACCACGGTGCCGCTGATCGTTCCGACCGTCTCGAGCACCACGCGCACAGCGTGCCCGGTGCCGCCCAGGTAATCCTGCTCGACGATGATCACGCCGGGTACCTGTTCGCGGGCGTGCGTCGCCACCCGTTCGCCGTCATGACCGACGACCACGATCAGCTTGCCAGGGGTCAGCTCGGCGGCGGCGGCGAGACAGTGTCCGAGCATCGTCTGGCCGCAGACCCGGTGCAGTGTTTTGGGTATGGGCGACTTCATGCGGGTACCTCCGCCTGCCGCAAGCACGATCACGGCGGCCGGACCTGCTGCGCTCACTCGGCTCGGCTCCTCGACGTCGCTGTGGATTGTCAGACCTAGGCGCTGACGCGCGCCGGAGTCCCCGATTGGAGCAGAATACCTCCCGGTACCTGGGCAACCATCGGGGCACGATTCGGTTAGGTCGTATCTTCCCCGCAGGGAAGATTCTGCGAGCAAAGTGCTGAGGGGGCGAAACTTGCTGTTGTGAGCGACTGGGTGCTCCATGTCGATCTCGACCAGTTCCTCGCGGCGGTCGAAGTACTGCGCAGGCCCGAGCTCAAGGGCAAGCCGGTCGTCGTCGGCGGCGACGGGGACCCCACCAAACGCGGCGTCGTCAGCACCGCCTCGTACGAGGCGCGTGAGTTCGGCGTGCACTCAGGCCAGCCTCTGCGGACCGCCGCCCGCCGCTGCCCGGACGCTGTGTTCCTGCCTGTGGACAGGGCGGTCTACGACGCCGCTTCCGCGGTGGTGATGTCAACGCTTAGGCAACTGGACGCTGTCGTCCAGGTGATGGGATGGGACGAGGCGTTCATCGCGGCGCAGACCGATGATCCCGTCGCGCTCGCGAAAAGGATCCAGCGCCAGGTGCGGGAGGCAGCCAGCCTCGATTGCTCGGTCGGGATCGGCCAGAACAAGCTCCAGGCAAAGATCGCCACCGGATTCGGCAAGCCTGCCGGTGTGTTCATGATCACGAGCGTGACCTGGTGGGAGTTGCTCGGGCCGCGGCCGCCCGACGCGCTGTGGGGCATCGGCGCCAGGACCGCGCGCAAGCTCGCCGCGCTCGGGATCGCGACGGTGGCCGACCTGGCCGCCGCTGACACCCGCGAGATGGCCGGCCGGTTCGGCCCGGCCATCGGGCCATGGCTGGTGCAAACTGCGCACGGGATCGACCTGTCCGCGGTTACCGCCGAGCCCTACGTGCCACGCGGCCACGGTCGCGAGGAGACGTTTCAGCAGAACATCACCGACTGGGCGCAGGTCAGGACCGAGATCGCGCGGATCTCCCGGCGCGTCGCCGACGACGTGAAGGCGGAAGGCAGACCCGCCATCCGGATCATCGTCAAGATCCGTTTCGCGCCGTTCTTCACGCACACCCACGGGCGGACCTTGCCAGAGCCGACGAGTGATCCGGAACGGATCGAGGAAGCCGCCCTGGCCGCGCTGGAGGAGTTCGGCAGGCAAGACCCCGTCCGCCTCCTAGGCGTGCGCGCCGAGTTCAGCTAGCGGCGACCTATCCCGGTGACTGTCAGACCCTCGCACCAAGGTTCGAATATGAGCACGCAATTAGCGAACGCAAGTTTTGCCGAGCTGCGGAATCAGGCGGTCACGCTTCGGAGGGAGGGCAAGTCACGCCGCGAGATCAAGGAGATCCTGCGGATCGGCAGCAACCACACCCTCAACGAGGCCTTACGCGGCGAGCGCCCCCTCATCTCGACCTGGCGTCCGAAGGCCAAGGACGATCATCGCGCCAAGGCTCGTGAGCTGCGCCAGCAGGGCCTTGCCTACAAAGAGATCGCCGCAAGACTCGGCGTCTCCAAAAGTTCGGTGTCGCTCTGGGTTCGCGACCTACCCCGCCCCGAGCGCTTGAGCTATGAGGAATGCGCCAAACGCCAGGCCGCCGCAGTAGAGGCCTACTGGTCGCAGGAACGACAGCGCCGCGAGAAGGCGAAGGTCGCGACGAGCGAGGCAGCCGCGAGGCAGATCGGGCAGCTCAGCGCCCGTGAAGTCCTTATTGCCGGCGCGGTCGCCTACTGGTGCGAGGGCGCGAAGAACAAGCCTCACCGTCGCTGCGATCGCATCGATTTCATCAATAGCGATCCTGCGATGATCAGGTTCTTCCTGCACTTCCTCGCGACTGCAGGAGTCTCGGAGGACCGGCTCGTGTTCCGGATTCACATCCACGAAACCGCGGATCTCGCGGCGGCCCAGCGCTTCTGGCACGAAACCGTCGGCATCGAGGGCGCCACGTTCAATCGTCCGCTGATCAAGCGTCACCGACCGCTGACAGTCAGGAAGAACACCGGGCAGGACTATCACGGATGCCTGCGTGTGCAAGTGCGCCGCAGCGTCGATGTCTACCGGATGATCGAAGGCTGGGCCTCAGCGGTGATGACGATTCCGCACCCGCCCGCTGGCCCGGACCACGTGCCCGCTGACGCCGGCCATGCGCAAGCCGACGCCCACGGCAAGACGCTTGAACAGCCGGCAATCTCGCTCCCGGGCGAGGATTCGAACCTCGGTTAGGGACACCAAAAGACCCCGTCCTGCCGACTAGACGACCCGGGATTGTGACAGAGCACACTGTACCGGCGGCCCACTTCCCGCGCGATGCGCCGACCAGCGGTGTCGGGCGAGGGGGCACGGGTGGCCAGCCCGACGCGAGCCTTGACCGGATTTGCCGTGCATGATCGGTGCGCGACCGGGCAGGTTCCCGGAAGCTTACAAGCCGAACCGGCCGAAATCTGTCAGATATCGCTCTAGGGGCCCCCGGAGAACCTACGGTACCGTAAGCTACGGTTACGTAAGCGTATTCGCTCGGCCCATGACCTCGGTTATGCGGATCGCTCTTCTGACCGGCCCCTTCGAGCCACCGAGGAACCGTGATGACCGCTACCACCGACGTTTCCGTCGCGCAAGCCGAGCAGCAGGTGCGCAAGCCGGTTCGCCGCGCGCCACTGCCCGAGTTCCAGCCTGACCCGCGGTCGGGCACTCAGCGGCTCGCCGTCGGCATCTTCACCGGCGTTCCGATGCTCGCGCTGCTGGCGGCCGTGCCAGTGGCCTGGGTCTGGGGCCTGCTCAACTGGCAGACCGTCGTGATCGCCGCCGTCTTCTACCTGTTCTCCGGGCTGGGGATCGCGATGGGCTTCCACCGCTACTTCACCCACGGCTCCTTCAAGGCCAAGCGCCCGTTCAAGGTCGCGCTCGGCATCGCGGGCTCGATGGCCATCGAGGGCCCGATCCTCGACTGGGTTTCCGACCACCGCAGGCACCACAAGTACAGCGACAAGGAAGGCGACCCGCATTCGCCGTGGCGATTCGGGGAGGACTTGAAGGCCCTCACCAAGGGCATGGTCTGGGCCCACATGGGCTGGCTGTTCGACCGGGACGTCACCTCGCACGACAAGTACTCCCCCGACTGGCTCGCCGACCACGACATCGTGATGGTGCACAAGAGGTTCGGCGCGCTGGTCGCGGCCACCCTGCTCCTCCCAGCGCTGATCGGCGGCCTCTGGACGATGTCCTGGCAGGGCGCCCTGATCGCGTTCTTCTGGGCGAGCCTGGTCCGGGTGTCGTTCCTGCACCACGTGACCTGGTCGATCAACTCGATCTGCCACACGTTCGGCAAGCGCGAATTCGAGGCCAGAGACAAGTCCAAGAACGTGGCATGGCTCGCCGTGCTCTCCTTCGGCGAGTCGTGGCACAACCTGCACCACGCGGACCCGACCTGCGCCAGGCACGGAGTATTCAAGGGGCAGGTCGACATCGCAGCGCGCGGCATCTGGCTGGCCGAGAAGTTCGGCTGGGTCTACGACGTTCGCTGGCCCGACGAGGCGCGGCTGTCCGGCAAGAAGGTCGGCGACGTGCGCGAACTCGGCTCCATGACCAAGCGGCCGGTCGCGGCGCGCTAACCACGAGCTGGCGCCCGACTAACCGCGAGCTAGCCCGAACCAGGGCAGCCCGCACCACGCCAGCACCTGCGCCGATTACCCCTTGTCGCCAGGTCGCTGCATGATGGGGCAGTGACCAGCCATCCCCAGGCGTCCGGCCGCAAGCGAATGACCGGCAAGCAACGACGCGAGCAGTTGCTCGACATCGGCAGGCGCCTTTTCGCCGAGCGCGGCCTGGACGGCACCTCCATCGAGGAGATAGCCGCCCAGGCCGGCGTGTCTAAGCCGGTCGTCTACGAGCACTTCGGCGGCAAGGAAGGGCTCTACGCCGTCGTGGTCGACCGCGAGGTCGACAGGTTCCTCGCCATGGCGACCGAACTTCTCCAGGGCGAGGACACGATGGAGAAGTTCGAGGCCGCCGCCGTGGCCCTGCTGCGCTACATCGAGGACAACAGCGATGGCTTCCGCATCCTGGTTCGCGACTCGCACCCGGCGACGGGTGCTGGCACCTTCGCGAGCCTGATCAGCGACATAGCCAGCCAGGTCGAGTACATCCTCGCGGACGTGCTCAAGCTCCGCGGCTACGACCCGAAGCTCGCGCCGATGTACTCCCAGATGCTGGTCGGCATGGTCGCGTTCGCCGGCCTGTGGTGGCTCGACGTGCGCAAGCCCAAGCTCGAGGAGATGGCGGCGCACCTGGTCAACCTCGCCTGGAATGGCCTGTCCCAGCTTGATCCCAAGCCGAAGATCTCGCCCGTCGCGCTCAAGCGCCTGAACGACAAGCCCTGAGAACCGGCCGTCGTCTGCTACGTCGCGCGACCACGAAGACGCGCCTGAACGGCAGCACCGTGCCGTACGGCTGGCGCGGATAGCGCTCGCGCAGCCGGGCACCGTAGGTGGCCATGAACTCAGCCTCCGTCTCCTCATCGAGCGCCGCGATCACCGGCCGCAGGCCCGTGCCCTGATACCAGCGCAGCACGGCATCCTCACCGTCGAGCACGTGGAAGTACGTGGTTTCCCATGCGTCAACCGTGCAACCTTCGCGCGCCAGCAGGTCCAGGTATTCGGCTGGATCGGCGGCCTGCCTGTTGAACGCGACGCCCGAGAGGGCCTCGCGCCACCGCGGCGACGCCGCTAGCTCGCGGATCAAGCCATGGGTCGGCTGGTCGAAGTTGCCGGGAACCGCGAACGCGAGCCAGCCACCCGGCGCGAGGTGGCCCACCCAGCGCGAGAGCAGCTTCTCGTGCTCGGGCAGCCACTGCAGCATGGCGTTGGACACGATCACGTCGAGCGCCCCCGCAGGCGGCTCCCAGTCCGTCACGTCAGCAAGCTCGAACCTCAACCGCGCGCGGGTGCCCGACGGCAGCCCGGCCGCGACCTCCCCGGCTGCCGCGATCATCTCGGCCGAGTTGTCCACCCCGACCACCTGGGCGGCCGGCCACCGCGTGCACAGCTCGGCGGTCAGCTCGCCTGGCCCGCAGCCGAGATCGGCGACGAGGCGAGGCTCGGCGGCGCCCACCCTGCTGACCAGCTCATAGAAGGGCCGCGACCGCTCCGCGCCGAACTGCCGGTACTTGCCTGGATCCCACATGCCGCCGCTCCTCCTTGAGACAGTGAGTCGTCGAAAGTATCTCGACATCAAGATTCTTCTCCAGTGTCACCCAACCGAATTCTCGATGTCAAGAGATATGCTGCTCGGATGGATCAGGCTGCAGACGTGCACGACGAGGTCGACGACCTCGTCGCTGGGTGGCGCGCCGAGCGGCCTGACCTGGACCTCGAGCCGCTGCAAGTGCTCAGCCGCGTCTCCAGGCTGGCCAGGCACCTGGACCGGGCGAGGCGGACCGCGTTCGCCGCCCACGGCCTGGAGACCTGGGAGTTCGACGTCCTCTCCGCACTGCGCAGGCAGGGACCGCCGTACCAGCTGAGCCCTGGGGCGCTACTGCGGGCCACGCTCGTCACCTCCGGCACGATGACCAACCGGATCGACAGGCTGGCCGAGGGCGGTCTCGTCAGGCGGCTGCCTGACCCCCAGGACAAGCGCGGCGTTCTGGTCCAGCTCACCAAGCAGGGCGAGACGGTCGCGGACGCGGCGCTCACCGACCTGCTCGAACAGGAGCGCGGGCTGCTCACCGGCCTGGACGCGAGCGAGCGCGAGCTGCTCGCAGCCCTGCTCCGCATGTTGCTCAGCCCGTTCGACGCCGATGCGACCGCGTAGTTTTACCAATCGCCCGGCGCTGGCGTTGCTGGCCGGCCTGATCGTGCTGGCGGGCTGCTCGCACGGTGGTGCGACGGGATCTGGCCACCAATCCAATTCGCCGCCGGGCGCGGCGCAGCACCAGCATGACCCGGTGAGCGCGCTCAGGCGCGGGCTCAGCGGTCCGAGCAGCACTGCCTCGTACTACCTCGCGCTCGGCGACTCGCTGTCCCAGGGCGTGCAACCCGGCCTGACAGGTCACGACGTCGCTACCGACCAGGGCTATCCGGACCGGCTCGCGGCCTCGCTCCGCAGGGGCCTGCCGCATCTGCGGCTCGTCAAGATGGGCTGCTCGGGCGAGACGACACAGACGATGATCCACGGCGGCATCTGCAGGTACCAGGCGGGCAATCAGCTCGCCGAGGCCGCGAGATTCCTGCGGGCGCATCGCGGCCGCACGGCGCTGATCACCATCGACATCGGCGCGAACGACCCGAACTCGTGCCTGGGCAGCGGAGGCCTTGCCGCGCTCCTGCCGTGCGTGGTCACCAGGTTGCCGCAGATCGCCACTAACCTGAGCCGGATCCTCGCCACGCTGCGGGCCGCGGCCGGGCCGCGGGTCCTGATCATCGGCATGACGTACTACGTCCCCGAACTCGGACTCTGGCAGCGGGGCACCGTTGCCAGGCAGCTCGGGATCCTCACCGGCGCCGTCGCCGCTGGCGGCAACAAGATGCTGGCCGACCGCTATCGCAGGTACGGCGCGCGGGTCGCAAACGTGTTCGCGGCCTTCCGCAGCGCCGACTTCGGCGAGAAGAACCGGCACGCTGATTCTTCGGGCTCGAAGCCGCCGAACGTCGCCGCGATCTGCGCGCTGACCTGGATGTGCGCCAAGAACCCGCGCGGGCCTGACGAGCATGCTAACGACGCCGGCTACCGCGTGATCGCCCGTACCTTCTGGCGCGCCGTCACGCACCCCCGGTGATCGCGGAGCGCTAGCTCCCGGCATGCTCGGCGGCCTCGAGCCAGCGGTCTTCTAGAGCCGCGCGTTCAGCCTGCACCGCCTTGAGCTCGTCGCCCAGCTCGATCAGCCGCTGGTAGTCCGCGCTCGCCTCGGCGAGCGCGACGTGCAGCTCGGCCTCCTTGCTGGTCAGCCGCGCGAGCTGGCGGTCCAGCCTGGTCAGCTCCTTCTTCGCCTCGCGCAGCTCGGCGGCCGTTCGTCCGGCCTGGGCGACCGCCGGGCCGGCAGCAGTCTCGTCAGCAGGTGTCGGCCTGGCCGGCTTGCCGGCCAGGCCGGCCTCCCTCAGCTCGAGATACTCGGCGATCCCGCCGGGCAGGAACGCGAGCTTGGCGTCGACGAGCGCCAGCACGTGATCGGTGACGCGCTCGAGGAAGTACCGGTCGTGGCTGACCACGACGATCGATCCAGGGAAGCCGTCGAGCAGGTCCTCGAGCTCGGTGAGCGTGTCGATGTCCAGGTCGTTGCTCGGCTCGTCGAGCAACAGCACGTTCGGCTCGTCCATGAGCAGCATCTGCAGCTGCAGCCTGCGCCGCTCGCCGCCGGAGAGCTCGGCGACCGGGGTCCACTGCCGTTCGCCGCGCAGGCCGAGCCGCTCGAGCAACTGGCCGGCGCTCAGCTCGCCCTTCCCGATCGTGACCGAGCTGCGCACCCGCTCGGCCGCCTCGAGCGTCCGCAGGCCTGGATCGAGCGGAACGGGTTCTTGGGTGAGGTAGCCGAGCCGGACAGTCTTGCCGGTCACGACCTCGCCGCTGCGCCCGTAACCTGCGGGCTCTCCGTCCGCCCCGGCCAGTACGTTCAGCAGCGTGGTCTTGCCGCTTCCGTTGACGCCGACGACTCCGATCCGGTCGCCGGGGCCGAGCTGCCAGCTGACGTGGTCGAGCAGCGTGAGATCGCCGATCCGGACGCTCACGTCGGTCAGGTCGATCACGCTCTTACCCAGCCTGGCCGTCGCGAGCCTGGACAGCTCGACGCCGTCTCTCGGCGCCGGCTCGCCGGCGATCAGCGCCGCCGCGGCATCGAGCCGGAACTTGGGCTTGCTGGTCCGCGCGGGCGGACCGCGCCGCAGCCAGGCGAGTTCCTTGCGGAGCAGGTTGCGCCTGCGCTGGTCGAGCGCCGCCGCCTGCCTGGCCCGTTCGGCCCTGGCCAGCACGTATGCGGAGTAGCCGCCGTCGTAGCTGTGCACCTGGCCGTCGCCGACCTCCCAGGTGCGGTCGCAGACCTCATCGAGGAACCACCTGTCGTGCGTGACCACGACGAAGGCCTTACCGTGGCTCTTCAGGTAGCCGGCCAGCCATCTGATCGCCTCGATGTCCAGGTGGTTCGTCGGCTCATCGAGCAGCAGGAGGTCGTGCGTAACTCGGAGCAGCGCCGCGAGCGCGACCCGGCGGCGTTCGCCGCCGGACAGGCGTTCCGCGGCCGCGTCGAGGTCGACGCCTGACAGCAGCGCGGCCAGCAGCCCGCGCGCCCTGGCGTCGGTTGCCCACTCGTGCTCGGGCAGCGCCCCGAACACGAGGTCGCGCACCCGCCCGGTCAGAGATTCGGCCTGGGGCAGGTAACCGACCGTGGCGTCGCGGACCCTGGTCGACCGGCCGGCGTTCAGGTCCGCGACGCCCGCGAGGGCAGCGAGCAGGGTTGTCTTGCCCGACCCGTTGCGGCCGACCACCCCGATTCGGTCGCCGGCGGCCACGCCTAGTGACACATGGTCGAGCAGCACGCGCTCCCCGTAGGCCTTGACGGCGGCCTCGAGGTTGACGAGGTTCACGCCAGGGCGCCCGATTCCACCACGCTGGCGCCGGGAACAGGACCCGCGACCTGCACGACCGCGCGACAGACGCCGGCGCCGGTCACCCCGACCGCGAGGTCGCGGGCCGCGTCGGCGTCCTTCGCGAGAAACGCGCAGGTCGGCCCCGATCCTGAGACCATCGCGCCGAGCGCGCCGTGTTCCTTGCCGGCCTGCAGCGCCTGGCGCAGCAGCGGCTGCAGCGACAGCGCCGCCGGCTGCAGGTCGTTGCTCAGCTGGGGGCCGACAGCGGCGGGATCGCCCGATCGCAGCGCCGCCATCAGCTCAGTGTTCAGCACCGGATTAGGCACCGCGTTCGGCGTCCCGTCCTTCGCCCGCCTGGAGGCCCTGAGCCTGTCGCAGGCGGCGTAGACGTCGGGGGTCGACAGGCCGCTCGCGCCAAACGCGAGCACCCAGTGGTAGTTGCCCGAGACCAGCGCCGTGGTCAGCCGCTCGCCACGGCCGAGCCCTACCGCGGTCCCGCCGTTGAGCGCGAACGGCACGTCGCTGCCGATCCTCGCCCCGATGTCGGCCAGGTCGCCGGCGGTGAGCCCGGTGCGCCACAGCTCGTTGCAGGCGACCAGCGCGGCGGCGGCATCGGCGCTGCCGCCAGCCAGGCCAGCCGCGACCGGAATGCGCTTGCGAATCTGGATCCTGACTCCGCCGGCGCCTTTGCCGCGGCGGCCGGTTGCCCGCGCGAGCGCGACCGCCGCGCGTACCGCGAGGTTGGCGGGTCCGAGCGGAACCGCGGGTCCGCCCTCCCCCGAGACGGTGACGCTGGTCCGGTCGGCCGGGGTCACGGTCAGCTCGTCGAAGAGCGATACGGCATGGAACACGGTGACCAGGTCGTGGTAGCCGTCCTCGCGCAGCGGTCCGACCGAGAGCTGCAGATTCACCTTCGCAGGCACCCGGGCGGTGACGGAGCCGGCTGGCTCGTCGACTTGTGTCACGTGCGTCACGATTCGATGATCGTACGCGCTTCGCGCGCTGCCAGAACAATCCGGATGTAATGAGCGATGCCGAGCGCCTCGCCGCGTAGCGACGGGTCAACGCCCGCCTCTCGCAGCACGGTTTCCGCCGCCTGCGGCGAGCCCGCCCAGGGCGCCAGGGCCGACCTGAGCGTCTTGCGTCGCTGCGCGAAGGCGGCGTCTATCACGGCGAAGACCTCCGCACGGCTCGCCCCGGCCGGCCCGGCGGCACCCGGACCTGCGCCATCGGGCCATCTGGTAAAGGCGACCAGCGCCGAGTCCACGTTCGGCACCGGCCAGAACACGGTCCGCGACACCCTCCCGGCACGTCGGGCGCTGCCGTACCAGGCCAGCTTCACCGACGGCACGCCGTAGGACTTGCTGCCCGGCCGCGCGGCCATCCGGTCAGCGACCTCCGCCTGAACCATGACGAGCGCGCGAGCGATCGACGGCAACTGATTGAGCAGGTGCAGGACGACGGGGACGGCCACGTTGTAGGGCAGGTTCGCCACCAGCGCCGTCGGCGCGCTGGCTGTAGGGGATCCCGCGAGTGTGAGCGCGTCGGCCGTGACCACATCGAGCCGGCCAGCCAGGGCAGGCGCGCGGTCGGCGACGGTCGCCGGCAACTCCGCCGCGAGCGCGCGGTCTACCTCGACCGCGACGACCCGGCTCGCGGCTCCGAGCAACCCGAGCGTGAGCGAGCCGATGCCGGGGCCGACCTCGAGCACGACGTCGTCGGGATGCAGGTCAGCGAGCCCGACGATGCGCCTGATCGTGCCTGGGTCGATGACGAAGTTCTGGCCGAGTCGCTTGGCGGGCCGGATCCCGAGCCGGTCGGCGATCTGCCTGATCTCGGCGGGCCCGAGCAACCTGGCCGCCGCGCCAGGACCGTGCCCTGCCTTGTCCATGGCGGTCTCGTTCACGGCCTCGTTCACGGCTGCGGCGGCCACGGGCCGAAGACCCGCTCGCCGGTCGCCATCACCGCCGCGCAAAGCTCGGCCACGTCCATCCCCTTGACCTCGGCGATCGCGCGCAACGTGTGCGCGACCTGGGCCGGCGCGTTCATCCTGCCCCGGTTCGGCACCGGAGTGAGGTACGGCGCGTCGGTCTCGATCAGGATCAGCTCAGCGGGAGCGACCGCCGCCGCCTCCCGAAGCTGGCCAGCGCTCGGGAACGTAACGTTGCCGGCGAAGCTCATCACGTAGCCGGCGGCCACGCACCTCTTGGCCATATCCGCGTCGCCAGAGAAGCAGTGGAAGATGACATGCTCGGGTGCGCCCTGTAGCGCAAGAATGTCCAGTACATCCTCGTGCGCGTCCCGGTCGTGGATCATGAGGGCCTTGCCTGTGGCCTTCGCGACCTCGATGTGACCGCGGAACCAGTCCCGCTGCAGTGCGGGCGGCGCATAGTCGCGGTAGTAGTCCAGCCCGGTTTCGCCGATCGCACGTACCTTCGGCTGCGCCGCGAGCGCTGCGATCTCGGCCAGCACCGTGTCCCGGCCACCGCCGGCTCCGGCGCGCCCAGGTCCGTCCTCGGCGCGCAGCGTCTCGTTCGGATGGATCGCGACCGCCGCGAACACGTCGGCGTGCCCGGCCGCGCAGGCCGCCGCCCAGCGGGATGACTCTACGTCGCAGCCGATCGTCACGACCTTCGTGATGCCGGCCGCGCGTGCGTCAGCGAGCACGGCCTCGACCGGCCCAGGCAGCATGTCCAGGTGGGTGTGCGCATCGAATGCGGACGCCGGGAGCGGCTCGGGCGGCGGGGCAGGCGGGGCCTTCATGGCCGGCGGACCGGCGACAGCGTCACCCGTCCTCCGCATCAGTGTCATAGCCGCCGAGCCGGTTCAGTTCGTCCAGGACGACGCCAGGGTCGATCTTGGCGAACAGCGGCGTCGGCGCCGCGAGCGCCGTGCCTGGCCTGATCGGGGCCGAACCCCAGGTTGCCGCTCCCGAGTAATCGCCCGTGATGACGGGGTAGGCCGCGCCGCCGTCCTCGTCCACCTCGTCGATTCGCGGCATGTCCGCCCAGGTGCCCGTGCCGCCGAGCAACTCGTGGACCCGCTGCGACGAGCGCGGCAGGAACGGGGTCAGCAGCGTCTTGCCGTCGTCGACAAGCTGGAGAGCGACGTGCAGGATCGTCCGCATCCGCTCGGGGTCGGACTCGCGCAGCTTCCACGGCGCCTGGTCGGACAGGTACTTGTTCGCCTCGCCGAGCGTGCGCATCACCTCGGTTATCGCGGCCTTGAACCGAGACCTGGACAGCGACTCGCCGACCGTGGCGAAGGCACGCTTCGAACCCGCCAGCAGCGCGCGGTCCGCGTCGGTGAGCTCGCCAGCCTCGGGAATCGAGCCGATGTTGCGGGCCGCGAACGAGATGCTGCGGTTGACCAGGTTCCCCCAGTTCGCGACCAGCTCATCGTTGTTGCGGCGGATGAACTCGCTCCAGGTGAAGTCGGTGTCCTGGTTCTCAGGCCCGGCGACGGCTACGTAGTAGCGCAGCGCGTCGACGTCGTAGCGGCTCAGGAAGTCGCGCACGTAGATCACGACAGACCTGGACGAGGAGAACTTGCGCCCCTCCATGGTCAGGTACTCGCTGGAGACGACCTCGGACGGCAGGTTCAGCGCGCCGAGCGAGCCCGGCCTGGCGTCCCCCTGTTTGCCAGCACGGCTGCCCAGGCCGGCGTAGCCGAGCAGCATGGCCGGCCAGATCTCGGAGTGGAAGACGATGTTGTCCTTGCCCATGAAGTAATAGCCAAGCGCCTCCGGGTCCTGCCACCAGGCCCGCCACGCGTCAGGGTCGCCTGACCGGCGCGCCCACTCGATCGAGGCCGACAGGTACCCGATCACCGCGTCGAACCAGACGTAGATCCGCTTGTCGGGCCGGTCCCGCCAGCCGTCGAGCGGGATCGGCACACCCCAGTCCAGGTCCCTGGTGATCGCGCGCGGCTGCAGGTCGCCGAGCAGGTTGAGGGAGAACTTGAGCACGTTCGGCCGCCACTGGCCGCTCTTGGACTGCAGCCACGTGCCCAGCACATCGGCGAAGGCGGGCAGGTCGAGGAAGAACTGCTCGGTCTCCACGAAAACTGGACTCTCGCCGTTGATCTTGGACCGAGGGTTGATCAGGTCGACGGGATCGAGCTGGTTCTGGCAGTTGTCGCACTGGTCGCCGCGCGCGGAGTCGTAGCCGCAGATCGGGCACGTGCCCTCGATATAGCGGTCGGGCAAGGTCCGCCCGGTCGACGGCGAGACCGCGCCGAGGGTCGTCTTGGCGAAGATGTAGCCGTTGTCGTACAGCCCGGTGAAAATGTCCTGGACCACCGCGTAGTGGTTGCGCGTGGTGGTCCTGGTGAACAGGTCGTAGGACATTCCGAGCCCGGTCAGGTCCTCGGCGATCACCCGGTTGTAGCGGTCGGCGAGTTCGCGCGCGGTGACGCCCTCGGCGTCGGCCTGGACCTGGATCGGCGTGCCGTGCTCGTCGGTGCCGCTCACCATCAGCACCCGGTCCCCGGACATCCTGTGGTACCTGCTGAACATGTCGCAAGGCAGACCGAAGCCAGAGACGTGCCCGATGTGCCTTGGCCCGTTGGCGTACGGCCACGCGGGCGCGGCCAGGATGTGACGACCGGTCGTAGGGGACATGGTCTCTAGCGTATTGCTCACTAACACGGTCGCGGGCCGCGCCCGGCGCGACCCGGACCTCGTGATCGCGGACGATTCTCGGGCAGCTACGCCGAAAAGTCTCCGCGATCATGAGGGCGCCGGCGTCTGCGCCGGCGTCTCGCCGGCCTTCGCCTGGAGCACCGCGTCGTAGACGGTCCGGCGGCGCAGGCCGGTCTCGGCCGCGACAGATGCTATGGCCTCCTTGCGGGTCAGTCCGGTCCGCTCGGCCGCGGCGACCTGCGCCGCGACGTCCTGCGGGGTGGCCGCGCCCGCTGCCGCGGCCGCGGCCCGCGGGCCGACGGCGCCGCCTACCACGATGGTGATCTCGCCGAGGACGCCGTCCTTCGCCCACGCCGCCAGTTCACCGAGCGGGCCGCGCCTGACCTCCTCGTGCGTCTTGGTCAGCTCGCGGCATACCGCGGCGGCCCGGTCAGGCCCGAATACCTGCTCCATCTGCGTCAGGGTGGCCGCGAGCCGCCGCGGCGACTCGAAGAACACCATGGTCCTTGGCTCGGTGCGCAACTCTTCCAGCCTGCGCCCGAGGGCGCCTGATCTACGCGGCGGAAAGCCCTCGAAGCAGAACCTGTCGCTGGGCAGGCCAGAGACCGCGACCGCCGCCGTGACCGCGGACGGTCCTGGCAGCACGCTCACCCGGATCCCGGCCTCGATCGCGCCGCAGACGAGGCGGTAGCCGGGGTCGCTGATGCCGGGCGTGCCGGCGTCGGTGATGAGCAGCACGTCCTGACCGTCGGCGAGCGCGCCGAGCAGCGTCGCCGCGCGCTCGGCCTCGACGCCCTCGTAGTAGGAGACGACCCGGGCGGTGATCTCGATATTGAGGGCACTGGCCAGCCTGCGCAGCCGTCGCGTGTCCTCGGCGGCGACTACCGGCGCGGCCGCGAGGGCGGCGGCCAGGCGCGACGACGCGTCCTCCGGCCTGCCGATGGGCGCGGCCGCCAGGATCAGCGTGCCGTGCCCGCCGTTGACTGGATCGTCCCCGTGCTGATTTCCAGCTTTCATCGCGGCCCACGCTAATGCCATGCAGCCCTACGATGGCTGCGATGAGAGCTTCGGACTTCGCGGCGCCGGCCGACGAGGCCGGCCAGCAGCACGGCGACCCGTCGCGGAGCCTGCGCGACCGGCTTGTGCCGCCTATGCCGCCAGCATCCTGGTGGGGCTGGCTAGGCCCTGTGCTGATCACAGTCTTCGGCGGCTTCCTGCGGTTCTACCGGCTCGGAACGCCGCGCGCCGTGGTCTTCGACGAGACCTACTACGTTCCCGACGCCTGGTCGATCCTGCGTCACGGCGTGGAGTGGAATCACCCCAAGAACGTCAACTCGCTGCTGGTCAGCGGCAGCACGCACGTTCTCACCTCGCCAGGTGAGTACGTCGCGCACCCGCCGCTCGGCAAGGCGATGATCGCGGTCGGCGAGTGGCTGTTCGGCCTGACCCCGTTCGGCTGGCGGTTCTCCGTGGCCCTCGTAGGGACGCTGGCGATCCTGATGACCGCGCGGATCACGCGCCGGATGACACGCTCGACGCTGCTTGGCTGCGTGGCCGGCCTGCTCATGGCACTGGACGGGCTGGAGTTCGTGCTCAGCAGGACGGCGATCCTGGACGTCTTCGTGATGTTCTGGGTGCTCGCCGCGTTCGGCATGCTGGTGCTCGACCGCGACGCCTCGCGGGCGAGGCTGGCCGCGCTCACCGAGCACGCCGCGCCCGGCGAACTCGCGGGCGGCGGCCCGCGCCTGGGGGTCCGATGGCGCCGGGTGCTGGCCGGCGTCTGCCTCGGCGCCGCCTGCGCGACCAAGTGGAACGGCCTTTGGTACCTGTTCGCGTTCGCCGCCATGGCGATCGCGTGGGACATCGGCGCCAGGCGCGCGCTCGGCTACCGCGACCGGCTCGGCGGCGTGTTCCGCAGCGACGTCAAGTGGCTGCCTGTCTCGTTCGTAGCCGCGCCGTTCCTGACCTACCTGGCGTCCTGGAGCGGCTGGTTCGCCAGCAACGAGGGTTACGGCAGGAACTGGGCCGCGAGCGTCGGCAACCACACCCCGATCTGGTCGGCGCTGGATTCGTGGTACCAGTACCAGAGGTCGATGCTCGGCTTCGGCCTCGGCCTGCAGGATCACAGCGGCTACGTCTCCTACCCGTGGACGTGGATCATCCTCGGCCGGCCGGTGTCGATGTTCTCCAACTGCCTGCCCACCGACCACTGCGGCAGCACTGCGAGGTCGACCGAGCAGGAAGTGCTCGCGATCGGAACGCCGGCGATCTGGTGGGCGTCGATCCTCGCCCTTGTGTTCTGCCTGATCTGGTGGGCCAGCCGCAGGGACTGGCGGGCCGGCGGGGTCCTGGTCGCGGTGGCGGCGGGCTGGCTGCCATGGTTCTGGTTCGCCTGGCACGACCACCGCACCGAGTACTACTTCTACGCGATCATCTTCTTGCCATACCTGGTCATGGCGCTCACTTTGTGCCTGGGGCTGATCATCGGGCCCGCCGCGGCCCCGGCGGCCGGCGGGCCACCGGGGCGATCGTCGCGGGCGGGTACATGCTGCTCACGCTGGCGAGCTTCGCGTACCTGTATCCGGTGCTCGCCGCCCAGGTCCTGCCGTATTCGTCCTGGTTCCAGCGGATGTGGTTCCACAGCTGGATCTGACTGTGGCCAGCGCGTCTGGGTCTGCCCTGGTCACGGCGATACCCGCCGGTAACCTCGTTGCCCTATCCGCAGGCACCCGTGATAATTTGATTGCTTAACGTAATCATTAGTCGGCCGGTCGAGGGAAACCTGGCTGATCATTTACTCGCGACGCCAGTCCGGATGCTTTCACTGAGCCAGCAAGCAGTGATATTCCTGCTCGAACGAGGTGCAGGAGTCCGGCCGACGGTCGGCACCGAGCGAGCGAAGGACAAAATGGCCCGCGCAGCGCAGCCACCAGGCAACCCGGATTCGAGGTCTGGGTTCGAGCAGCAGGTATTGCCCTACCTGGCTCAGCTGCACTCCGCCGCGCTCGCTATGACGCGGAACACCAGCGACGCCGAGGACCTGGTGCAGGAGACGATCACCAAGGCCTACACGGCCTTCGACCAGTTCACACCCGGTACCAACCTCCGCGCGTGGCTGCACAGGATCCTTGCCAACACGTTCATCAACTCCTACCGCAAGCGCAAGCGCGAGCCCGCGATGGCGTCGAGCCAGGAGCGCGACGACTGGCAGGCCAGTTCTGAGTCCTACGCGCAGGTGGCCCCGTCGGCCGAGACTGAGGCGCTTGACCGGCTCGCCGATTCCGAGGTGCTGCGCGCGCTGCGTGACCTGCCGCAGGACTTCAGGACGGCGATCTACCTGGCTGACATCGAGGGCTATCCGTACCGCGAGGTCGCCAGGATCATGGGCACGCCGATCGGCACGGTGATGTCGCGGCTGCATCGGGGCAGGGAGAAGCTGCGCGCCACGCTAGCTGGCTACGGGCCGTCGGGCAGGCCATCGGCCGCCCTGGCCTGACGCGACATCTGCCGCGCCACGACCGCCTACGCGAGCGGTGCCTGCGGCTTCCGCAGCCAGATGGCGTAGATGCCGTGCAGCGTGACGCCGTCGTAGGGACCGGCGGCGACCAGGCGGAACTCCGTGTCGTGCTCGAGTGCTCTGGTCAGGACCGGCACGCCAGGCTCGCTGATTTTCAAGGCGTCGAGGCCGCCGAGCCTGGCGGCGATCCTGGTGGCATCGCCTCGGCCGATGACAGTGCTGGCGGGCAGGCGGAGGCCAGCCGGGCTTTCATAGAACAGCGCGATCAGGCCGTAGCCCGCGCTCCGCAGACGGCCCGCATAGTAGGAGTACCAGCGGCTGCGCGGCATTCCCGTCGAGGCCGGGTCGAGCGACATGCCGGTGACCTTCCACAGCCACCACTTCGCGCCTTCCGGCGCGTAGTAAGCGGCCACGCGCTTCTGCGCGGACGCGTAGATCAGGCCGGTGTTGCGCGGCGCGACCCGCTCGAACGACGCGACGAACGATCTGGCGTCAGGCCAGCTGCGGAACGTCAGCGACGCGAGCTGCCAGTTGGCGGCCACGACGACGATCAGCGCCGTCAGGCCCGCGCCGGCGACCAGGCGGCGGCTCCTGATTCCTGCCTCGCGCAGCCAGCGGGCTATCGTCATGCAGCCGTAGCTACCCGCGATCGACGCGAACCAGATGCCGTAGGCCACGTGCTTGTCCAGCGCCCACCCGGTCCGCATATACAGCTGGGCGGCGGGCACGACCAGCGCCGTCACGCCGAGCATGATTAGGAGCAAGCCGAACCGCCGGTCGCGCTCGCGGGTCGCGGCAATGGCCCCGATCAGCGCGAGCAAGGCGATCACGCCGCTGTACCTGGTGGCGGCGCCGAGGATCACGACGACCTGCTGATAGTCGTTCACCTTGCGGTTCAAGACGGTGAACGCGATGCCCGCCCAGGAGCCCGACGCTGTGATCGCTGTGGCGAAGACCGCAGCGGCGACGGCGGTCAGCGCGATGGTCCAGTAACAGGCCAGGCGCGTGTCGAAGCGGTGCCACCAGGTAAGGAACGCGAACGCGATCACCACGGGCGTGATCGCGATCGCCGAGTACGCGACCGCGACGGCGAGCCCGAGCGCGGCCCCCGAGCACAGGACAAGGACGAGCTGCCTGCGCCGGTAACAGGCCTGCACCGCCAGCCACGCGGCGAGCGCGACCAGGAACACCGACATCGGATCGTAGGTGGCGAACGCCAGCCTGAGGACCGGTTCGCTCGGCGCCCACAGCGCGGCCGCGATGGCGGCCTCGGTACTTCCGAGCAGTCGCGAGGCCGTGCGGTAGACCAGCACGGTCGCCGCCACCATGAAGGCGAGCGACAGGATCCGGGCGCCGGCCAGCCCGCCCACGCTGTCAGCCATGGCGCCGAGCGGCGGATAAATCGCCGGCGCACCGGACAGAACCTTGTCGCCGTACCCGGCTGGCCAGGACGTCCCGTGCAGCCAGTGCCCGATGATCAGGTGGCCTAGCCGCAGGTAGTCGGCCTCGTCGGTGAAGGCCGTGTTGCTCCAGATCAGGGCCAGGCACCCGGCGGTCTGGATCGCGCAGATCAACGTCAGCGGGTGCAGCAGGAACCTGGCCAGGCCGCGGGAACGCTGGCGGCCAGGCTCGGGTTGCCCCTGGCTGCCAGGGTCGGTGCCTGGTCCCTCGCCCCCGTCTGCTCGGGACTTGGCCCTCCTGGCCAACTTCACGCCTCGGACGCCATTGGGCGTGGCGTGCCGGCCCGCGGGCTTGCGGGCCCTGGCCGGCGGTGTCCTGGCCGGGGTGGCATGCGCAAGGTCACGCCCTTGCTGGTCGGCGCCGCTGGCCGGGAGCCACGCGGATGCCTCTGAGGCCATCGAACTCTCCTCAGCGGCGTCTGGGTTGCGGGCCTTCTCGGTGGCGTCGGTCGCAATCGTACATTTGCGGAAAGGCCCGCATGAGCTGAGCGCACACATGAACCGGTAACTGTGTGTAGTCGCGGTGTAACTCAGATCACGAGTCCGGATCGGGACCAGCGGCGTCTTAGTAGTGACCGACCACGAGGGAGCTGCCGCAGATGACCACCGCGACCACCGCGACCACCACCAGCCGCCGCCGCCGGGCTGCCGGACGGCGTGCCCGCCGACGGCACAGGCGCCGCCGGCGCGGCTGACGGGCTGGGAGTGCCGCGGCCCGGCGGGCGGCAGGCCGACTTCGAGGAGCAGGTCCGGCCCTACCTCGGCCAGCTGTACCCCGCGGCGCTGCGGATGACCCGCAACCCGGCCGACGCCGAGGACCTGGTCCAGGACACCCTGGCCAAGGCCTACACCGCCTTCGGCCAGTACACCCCCGGCACCAACCTGCGCGCCTGGCTGCACAAGATCCTGGCCAACACCTTCATCAACACCTACCGCAAGCGCAAGCGCGAACCCGCCATCGCCCCCGGCGCCGACCCCGCCGCCGACTGGCACCCCGGCACCGACCCGCTGTCCGGCCCCGCCCGCTCCGCCGAAGCCGAAGCCCTGGACCGGATCACCGACACCACCTTGCTCGACGCCCTGCGCCAGCTGCCGCCCGAGTTCCGCACCGCCATCTGGCTCGCCGACGTCGAGGGCTACCCCTACCGCGAAGTCGCCGCCCTGATGGGCACCCCCCTGGGCACCGTCATGTCCCGCCTGCACCGCGCCCGCGGCAAACTCCGCCACACCATCACCACCGCCCGCGCCCCCGCCGCCTGACCCGCCCCCGCCCGCACCGCCGCCTCACCGCCCCGCCCCCAGCCCACCCAGGCTCCCCGCCGCCCCCCCGGCGGGAGAACGGCCACGCCCCGCCCCCCGGGCACGGCCACCCGGCACCCCCCGCCGGACCGCACCACCCGGCACCCCCGCCGGACCGCACCACCCGGCCCAACCCCCAGGCCGGAACCGCACCACCCCGGCCCGCACCCCCGCAGGGCCGGGACCGCACACGGCCAGGCACCCCCCGGCCAGGCCACGGGCTGGCACGAGCCCCCGTTCATGCCAGCCCGGCAGACCAGTGCCCCGCCGCCGCCAGGCGGCGGGGCACTATCCATGCCGGGACTTCTACGGCGTCGGCGCGGCGTACAGCCGCAGCACGACGGACTGGACCCGCCACGTGCCGATCAGGTGCAGCCCTGCCAGCAGCCTGGTCAGCGCGGACGGCGCGACAGTCGACTGCGAGAGCGGGCGCGCCCACTGGACTGTCCACACTCGCCGCGCCTGCGCCAGCCTGCTCGCGACGAGGCGCGGCGGAGCCGCGACCCCGCGCAATGTTCCCGACGCGAGGGCGGACCTGCCGAGCCCGATGTCGCGCAGGTGCCGGAACGCGGCGGGATAGGCGACGCTGACGAGCGAGGTATCGCGCGGCAGGTACAAGACGGCGTCGCCGGGTCGCTCGTGCCTGGCCACCACGCCCGCGACGGCGCGCAGGTCGTCGGCGCGGGCGTTGACCTGCCTGATCTCACGCTGCGGTCCGGCCAGCGCGGCGACGATGATCAGCGCGAGCGCGGCCGACGGCAGAACGGCGAGCAGGTCGGCCGAGCGAGCGCGCAGGCCGCGGCCCGCCAGCGCGCGCCTGGCCAGGACGACCAGCCACACCAGCCCGGTCGCGACCAGCACAGCCAGGGCCGGCAGGCAGAACAGCACATAGCGCTCGACGTAATACGGGTGCGCGAACGAGACCGCGATCAGCAGGGCGGGCGGCAGCACGAGCCAAGGCAGTGTTATTGGGGTCAGGGCTATCGGGGTCAAGGCTGTCGGGGCCAGGGCTGTCGTGGTCGGGCCATTGGCGGTCACGTCCGGCCGCCTCG
This sequence comes from uncultured Actinomycetota bacterium, assembly GCA_963696215.1. GTDB lineage: Bacteria > Actinomycetota > Actinomycetes > Streptosporangiales > Streptosporangiaceae > Chersky-822. Next base: position 227,066 of record CAVOJF010000008.1, on the reverse strand, counting down.
CGCCACCGCCGACGCCGATTCCGGCGGCGCAGCCGAACAAGGCGAGCAGCGCGACGACCGGGATCAGCACGGTCGTTCCAGCGAAGTCGCGCGCGAGCGCGGCGAGGGTCCCGAGGTCCGGTCGCCGGACCCAGTTGAGCTGGCTGGACTGGCCGGCGCTCAGCACGATCAGCGGGCTCAGCAGGACCGCGGCAGCGACGCAGGCGGCGAGCCAGCGACGGAAAACGACGGGCGTCACGCCGGCTACGGGCCCGTCCCGCCCTGCACCGCTCTGACCCGCCGCCCCCGCGCCGGCGACCTTCGCCCTGCGGAGCCAGAGCAGGCTTAGCCCGTGCGCGACCGCGATCAGCGCGGCGAACAGGTTGAACAGACCGGTCAGCAGCAACGCCAAGGCGTAGCCACCCCACCAGCGCCGCCGCGGGCTCGCTAGCGCGACAACGAACGCGTAGGTCGCAGCGACCGCGAAGAGCGTGGCCAGCGCGTACGGCCTGGCCTCCTGCGCGTACCTGGTCGTCAGCGGGACCGCCGTCAGCGCGAGGCCGGCCAGCAGCCCCACCGCATTCGCTCCCGGCAGCCCGGAGTTCAAGGCGAGCCGCCGCCCGAGCGCCGCGGTCAGGCCGACCGCGAGCGTCATCGCGATCAGCGAAGGGAGCCTCAGCACGGTCGCCGACACGCCGCCGACCGCGACCACGGGATGCATCAGCACGTAGTACGGCGCGTGCACAGCGTCCTCGTGCCGCATCAGCGTCGCGATGGCCGCCAGCGAGCGGCGGGAGCCCGAGATCGTCGCGGCCTCGTCCCGCCAGAGCGAAGGAACGCCGATCCGGTAGCCGCCGACGATGAGCTCGGCAAGTGCGGGGATCACCGCGACGATCCAGCCGGCCGACCACCGGGACGCCGGCCGCACGCGTGCCGCCCCGCCGGCCCCTGGCTCGGCAGGCCCGTCAGCGGCAGCAGCCTCGGACTGGGCGTTTCTGAGCCTGACGCCTCTCATCGCGCGAAGATCCGGTCACAGGCGCGGGCCGACGCCTTGCCGTCGTCCAGCGGACAGAACCTGGCCGCGAACGCCGCGTGGGCCGCCGAGTACTTGGCGGCGACCGCTTCGATGTCGGCGAGCGCGGCCACGACCTGGTCGGAACTGGCGAGCAACGGGCCAGGCGCGTCCGCCTCGAAGTCGAAGTAGAAGCCGCGAAGCTGGTCGCGGTACTGCTCGAGGTCGTAGGTGAAGAAGAGCATCGGCCGGCCGGTCGGCGCGAAGTCGAACATGACCGACGAGTAGTCGGTGATCAGCGCGTCGGTGACGCGCAGCAGGTCGCCGATGTCGGGGTAGCTGGTCACGTCGACCGTGAACCCGGGTATCGCGGCCGCCCTGATGCCGCCGGCCATCAGGTGATGGCCCCTGATCAGCAGCACCCACTCGCCGGCCAGCCGCTCAGCGGCGGCAGCCAGGTCGAGCCGGAAGTCCAGCAGATAGCGGCCGGCCTCGTCGTGCTGATTGTCCCGCCAGGTCGGCACGTACATAGCCACCCGCACGCCGGGGCGCAGGCCAAGCCGCTCCCTGATCGCGGCGACCCCGACGTCGGCCGCGGTTCCGCCGCCCGCCGCCGTGACCAGCGCGTCGTTGCGCGGGTAGCCGGTCTCGCAGATCTCTCCCGTGAACCGGAAGGCCCTGCGCATGATCGGCGTGCTGAACGGATTCGGCGACAAGAGCATGTCCCACTGCGCGACGTCGCCCGCCATGTAGTCGAGGTACCGGACGCCACTGGCCGAGCTTGGCGTGCCGATGTCATAGCCGAGGCGCTTGAGCGGAGTCCCGTGCCAGGTCTGCACGTGCCGCTGGCCGGCGCGCTTGCGGTACGGCAGCGGCACATGGTCGTTGTAGATGAGGTACCTGGACCTGGCCAGCGCGCGGAAGTAGGCACGAGTGCCGATCAGCACCGACCGGGCTCCCGAGGGCACGGGCACCGAGTAGTCGTAAATCGCCCAGATGGATTTTCTTACCTCACCCCGTCGCCGCAATTCGTCGGCGATGCCGCGCGGATTGTCGCCGCACTGTTTGCCGTGGAAGCTGCTGAACAGGATCTGGTCGCGGACCGGGAGCAGCCGCTGGGCCCGGTAGTAGACGTCGCGCAGCAACCGGCGGCGGATCCGGCCGCGCTCGGTAAGGCCGAGGACCGGCCCGACGGTGAGCAGCAGGCCAGCGCCATCGGAAGCGCAGCGGTAGCGCTTCTGCCCGACCGTCACCTGCCCGCGGTCGGCCACCACCGAAGCGGCCCCGAGCGGGCCGTCAGGGCCGCGCACCGTGACCGACCACCGCCCGTCCCGCAACGGCTGCCGGTCGCCGAACACCTCGATCGCACCAACCGGGACCCGGGCCAGAAAGTTCGCGCCGGTCACGTCGGCCGCGAACTCGCGGGTATCCCAGCCATCAAGGTGCCTGAGCAGCACCTGGACGCTCGCCGCGCCATGCGCGCCAGAGGCGGGCGCGGCAGGCGCGGCAGGCAAAGGCATGCCGGGCGCGGCAGGGGCGGCGGGCTGCGAAGGCAGCGTGCCGCGCACGACGAGCGTGCCGTCGCCTTCCCATGACTGCTCGATCGCGATCCCCGCTGCCTCCGCGGCCGGCTCCGGCGCCGGACCGGAACCAGCGCGCCGCAGCTGGACCTGCAGCCGGCCGCCGGTCCAGGCCACGCCGGCCAGCAGGCCAGGCGCCACCTCGCGCTCGCCGGGATCGGCCGGCGGCGGGCCGGCGGCGTGCAGCCGGGCCGGGCGCCAGACCCCGCGCCCGCGCACCAGCACCACGCAGTCCCAGGTGCCTGGTCGTGCCCCGAACCCGCCGATCCGCAGCAGCCTGGCAGGGATATCGCAGCGGAAGCCAGCCCAGTCGTAGCGGTACCTGTCCTGCCCGGATGCCTGCGTCAGGTCAGGCCGCGGCACCTGCCTGGCCGGCAGCACCAGCGGCGGGCGGCGCCGTCCGCGCGGGACGAGCGCGATGACCTTAGTGGCGTCACGGCGCCTGCCGATGTCCACCGACGGCACGTAGGCCCAGCCCTCGATCCGCAGCGAGTCGCCGTTCCAACTGATGCGGTCGACCCCGACGTAGGGATCGAACTCGCGCCACTGCGGCTTGAAGACCTGGTCAGGGATCGCGAGGTCGGCGTCGCCGCGCCACGGCAGGTCGGCGCGCAGCCCGCCGAGGCCAGCCAGCCTGGCGACACCCGCCAGCGCGCCGCGGGCACGAGTCATCGGAGGCGTCCTGCCGGGGTTCGCGGCCAGCCACTCCGCGAACTCGATCAGTTCGTCGAGGCGGTCATGCGCGATCAGGTAGTAGGCCAGCTTGCGGGTGGCTGGCAGGTCGGCGAGCACAGCGTGCGTCACCTGGCGCAGGTACCCAGCGGTCAGTTCGGCGAACTCGCGCTGGTAGCTGGCGTCGGTGCCGGGCAGGTCGCCGACATATAGCCACAGGTCATTGAGCAGCGCCTTGTGCTGATGCTGGCCGAGCATGTCAGGCGTCGCGTGGCTGCGGAGGAAGTCGTCGATCATGTGCAGGGCGGTGATCCGGTCCCTGATGTTGCCGATGTCGGTGCGCGACTGCGTGATCGACGGCGGGCCCTTGTCCCTGTCCCGCCAGTGATAGACGGGCTCGGTGATCACGTCGACGGAGCGCGCGAGCACGTGCGCCTTCGTCATCGCGACGAGGTCTTCCCAGAGCATCCCCTCGGGGAGGCTGAGCCCCGCGGCGTCCCAGAAGGACCGCCTGAACAGCTTGTTCCAGACCGAGATGTCGTAGAACAGCTCAGGCGTCCTGGCGATCTGGGTCCGCAGCGCCCTCGCCTTGATGGCCCGCGCGTGCAACCCCGACCTGCCGAGTCCGGTCGCGCTGAGCCGCTGCACCCCGCCGGTGACGAAGTCGGAGCCGGTCTGGTCGAGGACCGCGAGCATGGTCGCGTAGGCGTCGGGCGGCAGCAGGTCGTCCGCGTCCACGAAGGCAAGGAACTCGCCGGTCGCGGCCGCCACGCCCCGGTTGCGGGCCGCGCCAGGACCGCGGTTGCGCTGGCTGACAAGTTCGAACCTGGGGTCGGCGGCGGCATGCTCGCGCGCGATCGCGGCGCTGCCGTCGGTCGAGCCGTCGTCGACGATGATGACCTGCAGGTCACGGTGCGTCTGCGCGGCGATCGAGGCCAGGCAGTCGCCGAGCAGCGCGGCGTTGTTATAGAAGGGCACGACGACGCTGATGCGCTGATCAGTCATCGCGCCCTCCTCGTGCCGGACGCCGCCGGGGTCCGTCGCCCTTCTGGCGCGCTACTCGCCGCGCCAGGCGGGCGGCCGCTTCTCGTTAAAGGCGGCCGCGCCCTCCCTCGCGTCCTTCGACACGAAGATCGGCGTGATGATCTCGGCTTGCCTAGCGAACGCCTCGCTCGCGGCCCAGTCGGCCGATTCGATGATCACCCGCTTGGACGCTGCCAGCGCGAGCGGTGCCCCGCGCGCCACCTTCCCGGCGAGTTCTACGGCGGCGGGAAGTGCCTGACCCGCCGGCACAAGCTTATTCACCAGCCCCGCCTCCGCCAGCCTGGCAGCTGGGAAGTGCTCGCCCGTCAGCGCGATTTCCATTGCTATGTGATACGGAATCCTGCTCGGCAATCTGAGCAGCCCGCCGGCTCCCGCCACCAGCCCGCGCCTGACCTCGGGCAGGCCGAATCTCGCCTCTTCACTGGCGACCACCAGGTCGCAGGAGAGCACGAGTTCGAACCCGCCGGCCAGCGCGAAGCCTTCGACGGCCGCGATCACGGGCTTGACCGGCGGCCGCTCCGCCATCCCGCCGAAGCCACGCCCTGGAGCGATCGGCGAGTCGCCGGTCAAGAACCCCTTGAGATCCATCCCGGCGCTGAACGTGCCGCCCGCGCCGGTCAGCACCAGCACGCTGACGTCGCCGCGCGCGTCGAACTCCTCCACCGCGGCGGCGATGCCGCGTGCGACCTCGCCGTTAACCGCGTTCCTGGCCTGCGGCCTGTTGATCGTGATGATCGCGACGCCGTCGCTGACCTCGGTAAGAATCGCGTCTTCTGCCATGGCGGCGCCTCCGGATCCCGGCGGTTACTTGGGCTGGAACCTGATGCCGCCGTCGAACCTGATGACCTCGGCATTCATGTAGTCGTTCTCGATCAGCGAGCGGACGAGCTGGGCGAACTCGGCCGCGGTCCCCATCCGCTTCGGGAACACGACGGGGGCGGCGAGCTTGGCCTTGAAGTCATCGCTGGCCGGGCCGGAGCCGTAGATCGGGGTGTCGATGATGCCTGGGCAGATCGTGTTGACCCGCATCCCGATGGCCGCTAGGTCGCGGGCGGCGGGAACGGTCATCCCGATGATCCCGCCCTTCGATGCGGAGTAGGCGATCTGGCCGGTCTGGCCCTCGAGCCCGGCGATCGAGGCGGTGTTGATGACGACGCCGCGCTGGCCGTCGGCGTCGGCGGGGTCGGTCTTCGCGACCGCCGCTGCACCGATTCGCATCAGGTTGAAGGTGCCGATCAGGTTGACGTCGATGACCTTGCGGTACGAGGCCAGATCGTGCGGGCTGCCGTCGCGGCCCACCGTGCGCGACGCCCAGCCGATGCCGGCGCAGTTCACGATGACACGCAGCGGCGCGCCGAGGCCCTCGGCCGCCGCGACAGCCGCCGCGACCGACTGCTCGTCGGAGACGTCGGTCCTGGCGAACTCGCCGTCGACCTCCTTGGCCAGGTCGGTGCCGCGCTGTTCGTTGAGATCGGCCACGAGGACCTTGCAGCCCGCCGCGCTGAGGTCCCTAACCGTCGCCTCGCCCAGGCCGCTGGCACCGCCTGAGACGATTGCTGCCGTTCCGCTCAAGTTCATGGCCGGAGCATACTGTGCGGTCCGCGAGCACCCTGAACAGGGTTTCGTCGCCACGGCCAGGTGTCGGTACCAGCACTTAACATCAGAGGTAGTCCCTGAAGCGTGGCGGCCGGACCGGAGATGCGGATACCTGGATTGGTCCCCCGCGGTGGGAATAGCTGCGGCTCTCGTTGTCGCTGCAGCGAGCGCATGCCTGACCGGTCCTCCTGTCATCGGACTGCCGGGGGTGCGATGCGGCAACCAGCAGGTTGCGTGGCGGGCAACCAGGAGGTTTGGACATCGTGAGCAAGTACCGCGGCAACCCGTGGGTCGTGCTGATCGTCATGTCGCTCGGTTTCTTCATGACACTTCTCGACCTGACGATCGTCAACATCGCGATCCCCGACATGATCTCCAGGCTGCACGCGACCCTGGACGGCGTGCTGTGGGTCATCAACGCCTACGCGCTCGTGCTCGCGGTGCTGCTGATCACGTCAGGGCGTCTCGGCGACCTGTTCGGCCAGCGCAGGCTCTTCATGATCGGCGTGATCCTTTTCACGCTGGCGTCGGCGGCTTGCGGCTTCTCGCCGACGGTCGGCGCCTTGATCGCGTTCCGCGCGATCCAGGGCGTCGGGGCCGCACTGCTGCTCCCGCAGACGCTCGCGATCCTGACCACGGTGTTCCCGCCCGAGCGGCGCGGCGCGGCCTTCGGCATCTGGGGAGCGGTCGCCGGTGTCGCCACCATCGCAGGGCCGACCCTCGGCGGGCTGCTGGTCAGCGCGTTCGACTGGCGGTACATCTTCTTCATCAACCTGCCCATCGGCGTCGCGGTGATCGTGCTGAGCATCTTCCTGATCCCGGACGTGAAGGTCGGCGCCAGGCACCGGCTCGACATCCCTGGCGTGCTGCTCGCCACCGGCGGGCTGCTGGCGATCTGCTACGGCCTGGTGGAGGGCCAGAAGTACAGCTGGGGCAAGATCGCCTCGTTCATCTCGATCCCGCTCGTGATCGGCGTGGGCGTCCTTGCTCATCGTCGTATTCCTCGTGGTGCAGGCGCGCACACAGGACAAGGAGCCCCTGGTTCCGTTCGCGCTGTTCCATGACCGCAACTTCAGCCTGATGAACTGGGTGTCCGGCGTCCTGTCGGTCGGCATGATGGGCATCTTCCTGCCGTTCACCATCTACCTGCAGTCGGCGCTTGGCTTCTCAGCGCTCAAGGCCGGCCTGACGATGGCGCCCGCGTCGATCATCTCGATGTTCGTCGCGCCTGTGGCCGGCCGGATGACCGACAAGATCGGCGGGAAGTACATCTTGATGTCCGGCCTGATGCTCTTCGCTATCGGATTCGGGCTGACCGCGCTCATCGCGACGACGACCTCGACCTGGCAGGACTTCATCTGGACGCTCTCCATCGCGGGCATCGGCATGGGCTGCACGTTCGCGCCGATGACCACGGTCGCCATGCGCAACATCGAGCCGCGGGTGGCCGGCGCAGCCTCCGGCATGATCAACACCGTCCGGCAAGTCGGCGCGGTCATCGGCACTGCGGCGGTCGGAGCACTGCTCCAGAGCCGGCTGCGCGGTTTCGTTGCCGATCGCGGCCGCGCAGCACGCGGGCTCGCTGCCGCCGGGTGCAAGGGGGCAGTTCGTCGCCGGATTCGCCCAGTCGGCCCAGCACGGCTCGGCCGCGAACCCGACGCAGGGAGCTCATGTCAAGCTGCCACCTGGCACCCCTGCCTCGCTGGCCACCGAGTTGCACAAGCTCGCCAGTGAAGTGTTCTCAGCTGGGTACGTGACGGCCATGCACTTTACGATGATCTGGCCCATCGCGCTGCTGGTCGTGGCCTCGCTCAGCTGCCTGGGCATCAAGCGCGGCGTCAGGCCGGGCCGTACGGCCAGCGCCCCGCAGGCGGACTCCGCGACGCTACCGGAGGCATCCCAGGCTCCCGCGTGACAGAAAACGGCACCGAGGAGAGCGCCGACCCGCCCCTGCCGGGTCTGGCCAGCGCGTCCACCGCGGCGGCCGATGGTTACCGGCCGGCGCGCGCCAGCGCGGACCGGCCGGTCATCGCAGTCGACGCCATGGGCGGCGACCACGCCCCTGCGGCGATCGTGGCCGGGGCGGTCGCGGCGTACCGCAGCGGCGGCGTCGGCGTCGTGCTGGTCGGCCGGCCAGGGCAGGTTCGCCCGCTGCTCGCCGAGCACGGGGTTATCGGCGAGGTCAGGCTCGTGGCGGCCGAAGATTCGGTCGCGATGGACGAAGGCGCCCTGGCTAGCTGGCGACGGCCGCGGTCTAGCATCGCGGTGGCCTGCCAGCTCGTTCACCTCGGCCAGGCGACCGCGGTGGTGTCGGCAGGCTCGACCGCCGCGGTCGTGTCGACCGCGCGGCTCCGGCTGCGCAACCTGGCCGGCGTGCTGAGTCCGGCGATCGCCGTCGCGCTGCCGACCCGGCCACATCCGACCGTGCTCATCGATGCCGGGGCGATCGCGGACCCGAAGCCAGAGATGCTTGCCCAGTTCGCGCAGCTCGGGTCGGTCTACGCCGAGGTCGCGTTCGGGATCGCCGCGCCCAGGGTCGGCCTGCTGTCGATCGGTGCCGAGCCAGGCAAAGGAAACAAGCTGGCCAGGCGCACCTACGAACTGCTCAGCGCCGAGCGGCAGCACAGCGCCGCCGCGATCAACTTCGCTGGCAACGTCGAGGGCTGCGACCTTCTCGCCGGCAAGGTCGACGTGATCGTGACCGAGGGTTTCGCCGGCAACGTGGCGCTGAAGGCCGTGGAAGGCACGGCCGCCTTCACCGCCGCCCAGTTCAAGGCGGCGCTCCAGGCGTCGCGGCTGACCAGGCTCGGCGCTGCCCTGCAGCGCAAGGAACTGCGTGATCTGCGGGAGCGCTTGGACGCCGAGACCTATGGCGGCGCCGCGCTAATCGGGCTCGAGGGAACCGTGGTGATCGCGCACGGCGCGGCGAGCGAGCGCGGCATAGCAGCCGCGTGCCGGCTCGCCGCCGACCTCACCCTCGGCCGCACCACAGAGCGGATCAAGGCGCGGCTCGGCCCGCACCGGGCCGGCCACTTCCTCCGCCGCACCTAGTCTCGGTCGCCGCACCTCGTCTCGGTCGCCGCGCCGCGGAGGCGCCAACTTCCCCAGCCAAACCCCCTCCCGCATAGTTGAACGGTCGCGACCGACTGTCCTTCACCACATTGGATCGGTTTCACCACGATCGGGCGGCACTTGATAGCCGATTGTCCGGTTTCGGCGAACCAAACCGATCCAATGTTGAGGTTGGGCCGGACCGGAGCGAGCGACACGGACGCGGCGGAGGCGGGGCGCGCCACGCGCCGGGCCTTATTCCGTTGGCCGCCTGGATAGGCTGAAGCATGGCTGATCTGCAGGCCGCGCTGGCGGCGGACGTGAGCGCGGCGCTCATCGCTGAGTTCGGGCCCGACTGCGCCGACACGGACCCGCTGATCCGGCCGTCGACGTTCGCCGACTATCAGTCCAATGCCCCGCTCGCGCTGGCCAAGCGGCTCGGCCGACCACCACGCGAGGTCGCGGCGCAGATCGCCAGCCACCTGGATGCCGCGCCGATGGTGGCCGGCACCGAGGTGAGCGGCCCAGGCTTCATCAACATCACGCTGCGGGACTCCTGGCTCGGCGATGCCGCGACCGCTCAGCTGGCCGACCCGCGGCTCGGGGTCGAGCCGACCGACGCTCCACTGACAGTCGTTGTCGACTACTCCGGCCCCAACGTTGCCAAGGAACTACACGCCGGACACCTGCGCGCTACGGGCGTCGGAGACGCGATCGTGAGGGTGCTCGAGCACCTCGGGAACACCGTCGTCCGAGCCGCGCACCTGGGTGACTGGGGCACGCAGTTCGGGATGCTCATCGAGCACGCGATCGAGGTCGGCGAGGAAGCGACCTACGATCAGCTCGCCGCGGGCGAGTTCACCGACTTCTACCAGGCCGCCAACCAGAAGTTCCGTTCCGACCCCGCGTTCGCCGACCGGTCTCGCCGCCGCGTCGTCGAGCTTCAGGCCGGTGAGGAACAGTCGCTGCGCGTCTGGCATCTGCTGGTCACGGACTCGATGGAGTATCTGCGCAAGCTGTACGCGCGACTGCACATCACGCTGACCGACGCCGACATGGACCCGGAGAGCTTCTACAACCCGATGCTCAGTGACGTCTGCGACGAGCTCGAGCAGTCGGGCATCGCGACGATCGACGACGGCGCGCTGTGCGTGTTCCCGCCCGGATTCAGCGGGCGCGATGGGCGCCCGCTCCCGCTGATCCTGCGCAAGACCGACGGCGGCTACGGGTACGCCGCCACCGACGTGGCTGCGATCCGGTACCGGCTGCTCGACCTGCACGCGGATCGCATCATCTACGTCGTCGGCTCGGAACAGCGGCAACACCTCGCGATGGTGATGGCCGTGGCCAGGCAAGCGGGCTGGCTCACCGAGGCGACCCGCGTTGAGCACGCCGTGATCGGCCTGATGACGGGCCCTGGCGGCCAGCGGCTGCGCACCAGATCGGGCGGGCAGTTCAAGCTCGCCGAGCTCATCGACGAGGCAGTCGAGCGGGCCGAGGAAGTGATCAAGGACCGCTACGACGACCCTGAATTGCGCGCGCAGATCGCCGAGGACGTGGGTGTTGGCGCGCTGAAGTACGGCGACCTGTCCGTCGCGCGGCACTCGAGCTACGTGCTCGACTTCGATCGCCTGCTCGCGCTGACCGGCAACACCGGTTCCTACCTGCAGTACGCGGCCGCGCGGATCAGGTCGATCTTCGCCAGGGCCGGTTTGTCGCCCGACACAGCGACCGGGCCGATCGTACTGAGCGAGCCGGCCGAGCGAGCGCTGGTGCTCCGGCTGCTCGGCTTCGGCGCCGCCGTCGAGGAGACGGCCGAGGCCGCCGAGCCGCACAAGCTGGCCGGGTTCGTGTTCGACCTGGCGAGCGACTTCACCACGTTCTTCGAGCAGTGCCCTGTGCTCAAGGCAGACAGCGAGGAGATCAGGAACTCCAGGCTGGCGCTCGCTGCGCTCACGCTGAAGGTGCTGCTGACCGGCCTTGACCTGTTGGGGATCCCGGTTCCTGACCGCATGTAGCGCATGTAGCGCCCGTTCTCAGGGAAATCCCAGGCTCAGCCGCTGCAGATCCCAGACCTCGCTGGCAGGCTCGCTGCCATGGACGAGGTGAACAACCAGCGAACAGGCGGCGACCCGATCTGGCCCACCGAGCCGCTCTGGCCAGCCGAGCCGCTCTGGCCAGCCGAGCCCGCTCCGTCGGCCCACGAGGCAAGGACAACGGCTCAGGGAAGCCAGCGCCGCTCTCGCGCCGGCGCTCACTGGGCCATCGGCATCGGCGCTGTCGTCGCGCTGGCGGCGGTGTCCGTGCTCGGCCTGACGTTGAGCGTTGGCGGCGGCTCTCATGCTCCGGGCGCGGTGCTGACCGGTAGCGGAGTACCAGGCGGCTCGGGTAGCCGGGCCACAGGCGGCACGGACGGAAGCGGCCAGGGAGCGGCAGCCGGAGCGTTCGCTTTCGTGTCGTCCGGCAGCAGGTCCGGCGGGGCGCCTGCTGATGGCCGAGCCGGGCTGCACGCCTGCGTCGCGTCAGCCAAGCACCTGCGCGCGATGGGGCACGGCGCCGCGGCCAGGGCCAGGCTCCGAGCGTGCGCCCGGCGATTCCTCCGCACTCACCCGGGCCTTCGCGGTGCCCGCGCGCGGCTAGCAAGGCTGGCATTCCTGGCCAGGCATGCGATGCACGGTCAGGTCACGGTCGCGACCAAGAACGGGCCGAAGACGGTCGGGTTCGAGCGCGGCACCATCCAGTCGGTGTCGGGCGGCTCTGTGGTGGTCAGGGCCGCCGACGGCGTGACGTGGACCTGGCAGGTCAGCAGCCAGGCCCGTGTGTTCGATGGTGGCCACCAGGTCGGCACGTCGGCCCTGGCCGGAGGACAGCGAGTCGCGCTCATCGGCCTAGTCACGAACGGGACCGACCAGGCGCGGCGCGTCCTGATCCGCGGCGGCCCGCCGGGCCAGCAATGATCCCGGACAGTAATCTGCGCATACGCCGACGGAAGCCCGGGCTGTGACACCTTGATCCCGTACGCTCCTCTTCAGGGAACTGACGGCCCTTTTGATCAAGCGAACTGTGAGCCAGGATCAGTCATGGCCGAGACCGAACGGATTCCACGGGTGCTCGTCGTCGATGACGAGCCGAACATTCGCGAGCTCGTCCAGGTCGCGCTGAAGTTCCACGGCTGCACTGTCAGTACGGCCTCCAACGGGTCAGAGGCCATCCGCCAGGCCGAAGTCACCATGCCGGACCTGATCGTGCTCGACGTCATGCTGCCTGACATCGACGGCTTCGAGGTCTGCCGCAGGCTCAGAGCTGGCGGCAACGAGGTACCGGTCATCTTCCTGACCGCACGGGACACCTCGTCGGATACCGTGACCGGGCTCGCGATCGGCGGCGACGACTACGTGACCAAGCCTTTCTCGGTCGAGGCGCTGGTCGCGAGAGTGCGGGCCGTGCTGCGGCGGGCGTCAAGGGCCGCACCGCCGGCCAGCTACGGCGACCATGACGACGTCCTGCGTGCCGGTGACCTCGAGCTCGACGAGTCCAGGTGGATCGTGCGCCGGGGCGGCACGCCGGTCGAGCTGTCCAAGACCGAGTTCCAGTTGCTCGCCTACCTGATGCGGCACCAGGGCAGGGTGCTGACGAGGGCCCAGTTGCTCGAGAACGTCTGGGGCTGGGACTACGCGGGTGAGTCCCAGATCGTCGAGACCTACGTCAGCTACCTGCGCCGCAAGCTCGACCCGCTCGGCCCTCCGCTGATCCACACCCAGCGCGGGGTCGGCTACAGCCTGCGGCTCCCCGAGCACGCGGCGGCGCACCGCGCGCACCAGGCCAGGCAGACCTGGCAGCCGGGCGATGATCCTGGCAGTGATGGAGCCGCCAAGCCGGGCGGAGACCCGGGCCCCCCCGTCGTACGGCCGGTCGCAGAGCAAGGCGAATCCGCGGCGAGCGCGAGCGCTAGCGCTAGCGTCGGGCAGTCCGGCGCCGGCAGCTTCGGGCCAGCGGCGCACGCCCGTCCGTCCGGCGCAGAAACCCAGGTCCCCGGCACGGACGGCCAGCGCGAAGGCGAGCCCCGGCGACGGGGGGCGGAACCGGGCCGCGTATGAGCGAAGCCCGTACCAGCAGGAGCGGAGCCCAGTTCACCGACGGCACCCCGCTGTCCTCGGCGGGCCAGCCGAGGACAGCTCTGTATGGCTCTAGCCCTCGGCCCGCAGCGGCGGGACCTAGGGCTAATGCCGGCACAACGCAGGCCGGACCGACCGGCACCGCCACCCAGCCACAGCCGCTACCACAGCCGCAGCCGAATGTGCAGGGCGCGTCGAACGGCCTGTCGCTTCGCACCAGGCTCCTGCTGCTGCAGATCGCGGTGACGGCGGTCTTCTTGCTGATCATGGGCATCGTCAGCACGGAACTGTTCGCACAGCACCTGCGCAGCCAGTTCCACGCGACGATCCTGGCCGAGAGCACACGCAGCCCGACCGACATCGCGCAGCGACCAGCGCCAGGCGTCGCGGCAGTGGAGGTCACGTTCAGCCCGTTCGCGGTCCGGCCCCTCACCCTGCCCGTCACACGGGCCTCGACGCGCGCGCTGGCCCGCGCGGTCAGGCAGATGGGCGCCGTCCAGGTGATCAAGCGCGGCAAGAGCGACCACTGGTTCCCAGTCCCGACGGTAGGGCTGATCGCGGGCCTGCAGGCAGCCGCACGGCTGATCCCGCCGACGGAGAACGTGCCGCGCAGGGAGAGCGTGCTCATCGTCGCCGAGCAGTCAACGGCGCTGACCAGGCAGCTTCGCGGCCTGATCCTGATCGAGATGATCACCGGAGGCGGGCTGGTCGCGCTGCTGGCGATCGGCGGTCAATGGCTGATCGGCAGCGGCCTCGGTCCGCTGGACCGGATGGCGAGCACCGCCAACGACATCACCGCCCGCGGCGACCTGACCGCGCGAATGGCCGAGGCCGACGACCAGACCGAGGTCGGCAGGCTCGGCGCGGCGATCAACACCATGCTGGACCGGATCCAGCAGGCCTTCGGCGCCCGGCTCAGCTCCGAGCGCAAGGTCAGGGAGTTCGCCGCCGACGCGTCGCACGAGCTGCGGACGCCGCTGACCACGATCCGCGGTTACGCCGAGCTGTACCGCCAGGGTGCGCTCGGACCCGAGCAGCTACCGGGCGCGATGCGCAGGATCGAGCAGGAAGCTCAGCGCATGTCGACGCTGGTCGCCGAGTTGCTCGAGCTGGCCAGGCTGGACCGGACGTCCTCGCTCGACCTCACCGAGACCGACCTCGCGCTCGTCGTGCGCGACGCCGTCGCGGACGCGATGGCCGTCGAGCCGGAACGCCCGATCAGCGCTCAGGCCCCGCCGCGGCTCATCGCCGTCGTGGACGAACGAAGGATCAGGCAGGTGCTGGCCAACCTGCTCGGTAACGTCCGCGCGCACACCCCGCGGTCGGCGCAGGTCGCTGTCAGGCTCGGGTCAGTCCAGGGCGGCGTGCTGATCGAGATCGCCGACTCCGGGCCCGGCATGTCGGCGGAGGACGCGGCGCGCGCGTTCGACCGGTTCCACCGCGCGGCCGAGCAGGCGAACGGCACGGCCGAGCCCGGCGAGGACGGCCCAGGGTCCCGCGCTGACTACTCTTCGGGCGCGGGCAGCGGCCTCGGCCTGTCCATCGTCCAGGCGATCGCGACGGCTCACGGCGGCCAGGCGACGCTGGAGTCCTGGCAGGGCCACGGCACCCGCGTCCGCATCTGGCTCCCGGGCCGCGCTCCTGCCGCCGCGGCGACCTGAGCGTTATCCCTCGGGCGCGGGGCCAGCTTGAGCGGCGGGCTCGGGCTGCGCTATTGACCTGGCGAGCAACTGGGCCACGTCGACGACCTCGAGCGTTTCCTTAGCCTCGCCGGAACTCTTCTTCGCGCTGATCGCGTCGCCGAGCATCACCAGGCAGTACGGGCAGCCGGTAGAGATCGTGTCCGGGTCAGTCCCGAGGGCTTCCTCGATCCGCTCGGAGTTGATCCGCTTGCCGATCCGCTCTTCCATCCACATCCTGGCGCCGCCCGCGCCGCAGCAGAACCCGCGCTCCTTGCAGCGGTGCATCTCCTGCGCCTGGACGCCGGGCACCTGCTCCATGATCTCGCGCGGCGGCGTGTAGACCTTGTTGTGCCGGCCGAGGAAGCAAGGATCGTGGTAGGTGATCTTCTCCTCGATCGGGTTGACGGGCTTGAGCTTCCCTTCCTTTACGAGCCGCGCCAGCAACTGCGTGTGGTGTATCACCTCGTAGTTCCCGCCGAGCTGCGGGTACTCATTCGACAACGTATTGAAGCAGTGCGGGCAGCTCGCGATGACCTTGCGGGCGCCGGCCTCGTTCAGGGTCTCGATGTTCTGCTGCGCAAGCATCGAGAAGACGAACTCGTTCCCCATCCGCCTGGCCGGGTCGCCGGTGCAGGTCTCGGCGGGCCCGAGCACGGCGAACGACACCCCGGCGGTGTGCAGGAGCGTCGCGATCGCCTTTGTGGTCTTCTTGGCCCTGTCCTCGAGCGCGCCCGCGCACCCGACCCAGAAGAGGTACTCCACGTCATCGCCGATCGGGCCGTTCACGACCGGCACCTCGAAGTCCAGCTCCGTGATCCACTCAGAACGCTTCGCTTCGCCCATCCCCCACGGGTCGCCCTTGTTCTCCAGGTTCTTGAGCATCCCCGACGCCTCGGTGGGGAACTCGGACTCGATCAGCACCTGGTGCCGGCGCAGGTCGGTGATGTGGTCGATGTGCTCGATGTCCACGGGGCATTCGTTCACGCAAGCGCCGCAGTTGGTGCAGGACCAGATCACATCGGGGTCGATGACACCGTTCGCGTCTTCCTTGCCCACGAGGGGTCGTTCTGCTTCCTTCCGCACTGCCTCAGGCAACGCGGCCCTAGCCTCATCGGACTCGGCCAGCAGGTACGGCGCCTTCGCGAGCGCGTGGTCGCGCAGGTCGAGGATCAGCATCTTTGGCGACAGCGGCTTCCCGGTGGCCCAGGCCGGGCACTGCGACTGGCAGCGCCCGCACTCGGTGCAGGTGCCGAGGTCGAGCATTCCCTTCCAGGTCAGGTCCTCGATCTTGCCGAGCCCGAAGATGTCGGTGTCCGGGTCGGCTTCCTCGAAGTCGAGCACTTTGCCGTTCGAGCGCATCGGCTGCAAGTCACGCAGGCCGTCCGGCCGCCGCGAGAACAGCACGTTCAGCGGCGCGAGCGCGATGTGCAGGTGCTTGGAGTAAGTAATGAACACGCCGAAGCCGAGGATCACGGCGAGTTGCAGCAGGATGAACGTGGTCTCGATGGCCATGTTCGCGCCCTGGCTGAGGGGTGCCAGCCAGTGCCCGACGATCTGCGAGGCGAACGCACCGTGGCTATAGGGGAAGTCGCCGGTGTTGATCTGCGCGCCGCGGTAGATCAGCAGCGTCGCGATCACCAGGAAGATCATTGCCAGCACGAGCCACGCGGCCCCCGTGTGCGAGCCGGCGAAACGGGAGTTGCGCCCCTCCGTCTTCGGGTTGTTGCGCAGCCTGATCACGGTGAACGTCGCCAGGCCGACCAGCACGGCGACCGCGAACAGGTCCTCGATGAACCCGGTGAACGCCCAGTGCCCGATGCCAGGGATCGCGAACGTCTTGCTGAACAAGGCGCCGTAGGCCTCGATGATCGTCAGCAGCAGGATGATGAAGCCCCAGAACGTCATGAAGTGCGCGATCCCAGGGACCGTCCACTGCAGCAGCTTGCGCTGCCCGAACACCTCGGTGACCTGCGTCTCGGCGCCGCGGCCCGGGTTCTCCCTGAGCGCGGCGATCCGCTCAGGCGCCGGCTGCCCGCTCGTCCCTACCCGGTACAGCCACCACAGCCTGCGACCCGCGATCGCCGCTGCGATCACGGTCAGGGCGAGTCCGATGATGATCCGCAGCGCCAAATCGACCTCCGGGGACGGCGTTGGGAGCCAGCGTACGCCGATCACGATTACGTCCTGCTACCAACAAGCGAGTCAGGTAATCCATTGATTACCGAAGAGTAACTTAAGGTGCGCGGCCGGTCCCGCGCCAGTCACCGCCGGTCAGCGGCCGGTCATCTGCGGTCAGCGGCGGTCAGCGGCGTCAGCGCCGGGTCAGCGGCGGGTCAGCTGGGTCAGCGGCGCCAGGCCAGGACGATGCCGGACTGGACCGTCGGCGGGCCGAGCAGGTGGACCAGGTACGCGGCGAGCGGAGAACTCGCAGCAGTCACGGCCACGACGGCGGCCGGATGCCAGGCCGCGAGGGCGGCCCGCGCCTGTGCCGGCGGCGGCCCCTTGCCGACGGGCGCCGGGCCGCCGCCTGGAATCGCGACCGGCAGCCCGGCGCCGAGCGCGGCTGCGGCGAACGGGCTGGTCCCCGGCAGTCCGGACGCCCAGAGCTGGTCCAGGTACCAGCCGAACGGGTTCAGCCCGCTGCCGCCGATGTAAGCCTGGCCGCCAGCCCCTGGGCCAATGAAGTAGCCGCCGACGATCGAGTCGGGCTGACCGGTGTCGGCCTGCCAGCGCATGGTGGCGGTCAGGATGTTGGTGGGTACCGGCAGCACCAGGACAGGCGCCCCCGCGGGCAGGTTCAGCGCGGTGAAGGTCCTGGTCCACCCGACAGGAAGCGGGGTGACCGTCCCAGCTGCCAGCGGCTTAGGCAGCAGCGGCAGGCAGCAGAGCGCGGCCACGGCCAGCACCACGCGGCCGGCCGGCCCGTCGTCCGCTCGACGCCGCCAGCCCGGCCTCCAGCCAGTCCGGGCGCAACGCGCCGTCTGCGCTCAGCCAGGCGCTCGCTAGCGGCGTCGACGCCCAACGCGAGCAGGGCGGCGACCACACCGTCGGTGATGATCGAGAACCGGTCGGGCAGCACCGACGCGAACAACTGATGCTCTTCGAGCCAGTGCCAGGGCAGGTTCACCACGGAGCTGGCGGCACCGCCGCTCAGCGGGTGCCCGCCGAAGGAGAAGATCACGAGGACGACGAGCGTAAACAGGGCAGCCCGCGCCGCTGGCCTGCGCCAGCTGGCCACCGCGGCGATGACGATAGCGACCAGCAGCGGCCAGCCAAGGTACGCCAGGTACTCGGTCGCCCCGCCCTGGTAGGTCGCCGCCGTGGCGGCCGTGCCCGCAGTGTGGAAGAGCAGGTAGGAAGACGGCGTGACGAAGTTGGCCGGCTCGTTCACGTAGTAGTCGGGCGGGAACAGCGCGCCGTGCTGCACCAGCGGCCCGCTGAACTGCGCCCGAAGCGCGTGACCGGCCACGCCGAACGTGACGACCGCGGCGACCAGCATGCCGCCCGCGGCTGGTCCGATCCGCCGCGCCGCGGCGCCGGGCCGCGAGGCGGCAAGGCCTAGCACTAGCAGCACGCCCGCGATCGCGGTGATCAGCGCGACTTCCTCGCTAATGAACAGCTGCGCGGCCAGCAGCAGCCCAAGCCGCAGTCCGTCCCAGACCACGTCAGGCACCCGCGCGACGAGCCCGTCGCCGCGCTCTTCGCTCTGCACATCGCCGCGCCCTTCGCTCTGCCCGTCGCCGCGCCGTTCGCTCTGCCCGTCGCTGCGCCCGATGCCCTGTCCCTCGCCCGGCCCCTCGCCCTGCTCTTGGCCACGCGTGCCCGCGGCCGCCCGCTTCTTGCGCAGTTCCAGGCTGTATGCCGGGCCGCGGGCAGCCTGTCGCCCGGTCGCGATCGTCAGGCCAGCGTCGATGATCAGCGGGGGCAGCACGGCGAGTTGCAGGTTGTAGTGGCCGAGCGCGGACTGCAGCAATGCGGGCGAGAACCCGTAGACCGCTCCTGCCAGCGCGGCGGCGCCCGCGCTCACCTGCCAGCGCCGCAGCACATAGAACAGCGCGGCGGCCGAGCCAGTGAAGCCAAGCGTGGTCAGGATGGTCAGGCTGACCTGCGGGCCGAACAGCAGCGTGACCGGGGTAAGCAGCACACCGGGCAGCAGCACCGAGGTGTTCCACATCATGTTCACGCCGGTCGGCGCGTTCATCGCCGTGCTCACCAGCGCGGGCAGGTGACCGTGGGTGACGGCATCGGCCGCATACCGGAGGTACCAGGCGAACAGGTCAGCGTCGGTCGGGTTGCCGGCCACGGTCCGCGACGCGGGATCTGGCCAGAGCCGCCAGGTCAGGATCAGCGCGGCGCCGAGATAGCAGAGCGGGACCACCAGCCCCGGCCAGCGAGCGGCGGGGTTCGGCTGGAACTCTCCACGCGACGGCCGGGGCTCGGCTTCGCCGCCTGCTCCGCGTCCGGTGTCGGCAACCGCACCTCGTCCTGCCAATGCCCCGCATCCTTGTAGTTAGCTATGGCTGAAGGCCGGCCGCTAGCCTGAGCACGCGAGAGCGGGCGGAAGGCGACCGGAAGTCGCCGAACGTCACCAGCCACCGCAGCGTCACACAGCCGACCGCCTGGAACAAAACTAAAGGTAGAAGACATCTCGCAGGAAAACGAGCACCATCTGGTGGACGACGATGCCTGGCGTGGATCAGGCGACCCAGCCGGTCATGAGACCAGCGACGACGTCGGCCACGGCCCCGTCGACGAGAACCGTGGACCGCAGCGCGCGAACATCATGGCGCGCGGCCGGGTGACCCACGCTCGCTCAGCTAGGGCGGCGGTGATCGCCGGTTCGGTCGTCGCGTTGATCCTGGCCGGTTTGCTCGGCGGCGCGCTCGGTTCGATCGCGAAGGCCGCATGCCGTGCCGGGGCCTGGAACGTGGGCGTCGAGCAGTACCAGGCGCACTGCTACACCGACATCTATCCGCTCTACTACATCGAGGGCCTCGCGGACGGCCGGGTGCCCTATTTCGACCATCACGTCGAGTACCCGGTCGTGATGGGCGGGGTCATGCAGGCGGCCGCCTGGGTCGTTCACTCCACGGCAGATCCGGGGACGCGTGGCAGGGAGTTCTACGACGTCACCGTCGCGCTGCTCAGCGCGTGCCTCGTCGGCGGCGTGCTCGCGACCGCATATTGCGCCGGCCGGAGACGCCGGTGGACCGGGCTGCTTGTCGCGCTGGCACCAGCCCTGATCCTTGGCGCGTTCATTAACTGGGACCTGATCGCGATGGCCCTCTCGATGGCGGCGCTCGCAGCATGGGCCGCGAGACGGCCCGTAGTCGCCGGCCTGCTGCTCGGCCTGGCGGTGGCGACGAAGTTCTATCCGGTGATCTGCCTGGTACCGCTGTTCGTGCTATGCCTGCGCGCGGGCCGGCTCAGGGAGTTCTGGCTGACGACGGGCTCGGCCGTGGCCGCCTGGCTGGTGGTCAACCTGCCTGTCGCGATAGCCGCGCCGTCCGGATGGGCATACTTCTACATTTTTAACGCAAAGCGCGGGGCGGACTGGGGTTCGATCTGGTACTTCTTCCAGACCGAGCACTGGCCCGTGGTCGGCGGCTTTTCGCTCTCGTCGATCAATCTCACCTCGGCGGCCGTGTTCCTGGTGGCCTGCGCTGGCGTTGCGGCACTGGCACTCGCCGCGCCAAGAAGACCCAGGCTGCCTCAGCTGATCTTCCTGCTGACCGCGGCCTTCTTGCTGACCAACAAGGTCTGGTCGCCGCAGTACGTCGTATGGCTGGTGCCGCTGGTCGTCCTCGCGAGGCCGCGCCTTGGCGGGTACCTGCTCTGGCAGGCCGCCGAAGTGGCCTACTTCTACGCGATCTGGGGCTATCTGATCTTCGTGATCAAGGGTCCGCAGTTCCCTGACGCCGTCGGCCCTGGCCTGTACTTCGGCGCGCTGATTGCCAGGTTCCTGACCGTCCTGCTGCTATGCGCCCTCGTGATCAGGGACATCATGCGGCCCGAGCGCGATGTTGTACGAGGTGAGGACGGTGCCGACGACCCGGCTGGCGGCGTCCTGAACGGCGCGCCCGACCGCCTCGTTCTGGCGCTCACCGGGGAAGCGAAGCAGGCCGGCAGACCGGAATAAGCACCCCCAGATCAAAGTTGAGCGTGAGGGACTCAACTCATTTGACTTGACTAGGTCAGGGTGGCAAACTTGCGCCGACGAGACTCAATCTTAGGGCAGCGCTGCAGGCCGCCATGGCCGAGGCCGGGACCAAGCCAAGCACCTGACCAAGAAGACAGACACATCCGACACAAGCAAGGACTGACACATGGCACGAGCGGTAGGCATTGACCTCGGGACGACCAACTCCGTCGTCGCCGTTCTCGAGGGCGGCGAGCCCACGGTTATCGCCAACGCAGAGGGCTCGCGGACCACTCCGTCCGTGGTCGCGTTCGCGAAGAACGGTGAGGTGCTCGTCGGCGAGGTCGCCAAGCGCCAGGCGGTGACCAACGTCGACCGGACCATCAGGTCCGTCAAGCGCCAGATGGGCACCGACTGGTCCATCAAGATCGACGACAAGAAGTTCACCCCGCAGCAGATCAGCGCGTTCATCCTGCAGAAGCTGAAGAGGGACGCCGAGTCCTACCTGGGCGAGACGGTAGCCGACGCGGTCATCACCGTCCCCGCCTACTTCAACGACGCGCAGCGGCAGGCCACCAAGGAGGCCGGCCAGATCGCGGGACTGAACGTGCTCCGCATCATCAACGAGCCGACCTCGGCCGCGCTTGCCTACCACCTGGACAAGGCGAGCGAAGCCACGATCCTGGTCTTCGACCTGGGTGGCGGCACCTTCGACGTCTCGCTGCTCGAAGTCGGCGAGGGCGTCGTCGAGGTCAAGGCGACCAGCGGTGACAACCACCTCGGTGGTGACGACTGGGACCAGCGGGTCGTGGACTGGCTGGTCAAGGACTTCAAGAACAGCTACGGCGTCGACCTGTCGGCCGACAAGATGGCGCTTCAGCGGCTCCGTGAGACCGCGGAGAAGACCAAGATCGAGCTGTCAAGCTCGACCGAGTCGCAGATCAACCTGCCCTACATCACCCACTCCGAGCAGGGCCCGCTGCACCTGGACACGAAGCTGAGCAGGGCCGAGTTCCAGAAGATGACTTCGGACTTGCTCGACCGGTGCAAGAGCCCGTTCCAGCAGGTGATCAAGGACGCCGGGATCAAGCTGAGCGACATCGCGCACGTGGTGCTCGTCGGCGGCTCGACCCGGATGCCAGCCGTCGTCGAACTGGTCAAGGACCTGACCGGCGGCAAGGACCCCAACAAGGGCGTGAACCCTGACGAGGTCGTCGCCGTCGGCGCCTGCCTGCAGGCCGGCGTGCTCAAGGGTGAGGTCAAGGACGTCCTGCTGCTCGACGTGACCCCGCTGTCGCTGGGCATCGAGACCAAGGGCGGCATCTTCACCAAGCTGATCGAGCGGAACACAACGATCCCGACCAAGCGCTCGGAGATCTTCACCACGGCCGACGACAACCAGCCGTCCGTGCAGATCCAGGTCTTCCAGGGCGAGCGTGAGATCGCTGCGTACAACAAGAAGCTCGGCATGTTCGAGCTGGCCGGCATCGCCCCTTCGCCGCGTGGCATCCCGCAGATCGAGGTCACCTTCGACATCGACGCGAACGGCATCGTCAATGTGTCCGCCAAGGACTTGGGCACCGGCAAGCAGCAGTCCGTGACCATCTCGGGCGGCTCCGCGCTGAGCAAGGACGACATCGAGCGGATGATGTCCGACGCCGAGAAGTACGCGGACGAGGACCGTCAGCGCCGCGAGGAGGCCGAGGTCCGCAACCGGGCCGAGACGCTCACCTACACGACAGAGAAGTTCATGTCCGAGAACGCCGAGAAGCTGCCTGAGGACGTCACGACCGAGGTCAACGAGGCCATCGCTGACCTGAAGAAGACGCTCGAGGGCACCGACACCGAGGCGATCAGGACCGCTACCGAGAAGGCCGCCCAGGCGAGCCAGAAGATGGGTACCGCCATCTACGCGCAGGCTCAGGCCGAGGGCAGTGCCCAGCCGGCTGACGGACCAGAAGGCGAGACCCCGGCCGACGACGAGGTCGTCGAGGCGGAAATCGTCGAGGACGACAAGCCCGGCACGGGGGGTGCATCGGCCTGATGGCGGCAAGAGAAGAGGAGGGCCCGAAGGGCCCGAGGCGAGAAGCCAGAGGGCCCGAGGCGAGGGCCCGAGGGCCCGAGGCGAAGCCGGCCCGGAGGGGCCGATCATCAGGGACCGCAGGCGCATCGATCCGGTGACTGGCCAGCCGCGGCAGGCGGCGCAATCATCCGCTGCTGGCGCTGGTCAGTCCGGAGGCGCCGGCCAGGCGTCTCGCGGACCTAGCCAGGCCAGGCCGGGCAAGCACTCAGTCTCTAAGCCCGGTGGCCTCCGTCCGGAGGCTGCCGGGACCGGGCAGGGCGACGCGCAGAACGGCGGCAGGAAAGATGGCAACGGCGCGAACGGCGCTGCCAAGGCCGAGGGCCAGTCAGGCGATCTCGCCGTGAAGCTTGCCGAGCGAACCGCTGACCTGCAGCGGGTTCAGGCCGAGTACGCCAACTACCGCAAGCGGGTCGACCGTGACAGGACCGCGGTGCGCGAACTCGCGCTCGCGGGCGTCCTGACGGAGTTGCTGCCCGTCCTGGACGACATCGGGCGGGCCCGTGACCACGAGGAGCTGACCGGCGGGTTCAAGGCCGTCGCCGACGCTCTGGAGTCCGCGGTCGGCAAGCTCGGCCTGGCCACGTTCGGCAAGCAGGGCGAGGCGTTCGACCCAAACGTCCACGAGGCGCTGATGCACTCGTACTCGGCCGACGTAACGGAGCCGACCTGCGTGCAGGTCCTGCAGCCCGGCTACAAGGTCGGGGAGCGGATCCTGCGTCCGGCGCGGGTGGCGGTGTCCGAGCCGACGGACCCGGCAGGAGCCAGGACGTCGAGTGACGAGGCATCCGACGCCGACGACCATGACGCCGCATCGGGCGAGACCGACGCCGCCGATGACCCCACGCCCGACAACGGCGATTGACTCGTCGACTAACCCCCTATTGGAAGGAGCCTGTTGAGTACTAAGGACTTCCTCGAGAAGGACTACTACAAGGCTCTCGGGGTCAGCAAGGGCGCGTCGGCCGAAGAGATCAAGAAGTCATACCGCAAGCTCGCACGCAAGTATCACCCTGACGCCAACAAGGGCGACGCGACGTCGGAGGAGCGGTTCAAGGAGATCTCCGAGGCGTACAACGTGCTGTCCGACGCGAAGCGACGCGCCGAGTACGACGAGGCGAGGTCGCTGTTCGGGGCCGGAGCCCGGATGCCGGGCGGTTCAGGCGGCGGCCAGTTCGGCGGCTTCGACCTGGGCGACCTCTTCGGGTCGACCGGCTCCGGCGGGCGTCTGGGCGACGTGCTCGGTGGCATGTTCGGCGGCGGCCGTGGACGCACCACGACGACGCAGGCCAGGCCGCGGCGCGGCACTGACGTCGAGACCGAGGCATCGCTGTCGTTCAGCGACGCCATCGACGGCTCCACCGTGAGCCTGCGGCTGACTGACGAGGGTCCTTGCAAGGTGTGCCGCGGTACCGGCGCCAAGGCCGGCACTGTGCCGAAGGTCTGCCCGACCTGTCAGGGCACCGGCCAGTCAAGCCGCGACCTGGGCAACTTTGCCTTCTCCGAGCCGTGCGCGACCTGCCGCGGCCGCGGGCTGGTGGTCGAGGACCCGTGCGCGACCTGCAGCGGGAGCGGCCGGGCGCTGAGCGCACGGACAATCCAGGCCAGGATCCCGGCCGGCGTCGCTGACGGGCAGCGGATCAAGCTCAAGGGAAAGGGCGCGCCGGGCGAGCGCGGCGGACCGCCGGGAGACCTGTACGTGCGCGTGCACGTGTCGGGCCACCCAGTGTTCGGCAGGAACGGTCACAACCTAACCGTCACCGTGCCCGTGACCTTCACCGAAGCCGCGCTGGGCGCCGACATCAAGGTGCCAGCGCACCGAGGCCAGCCCGTCCACCTGCGGATCCCGCCCGGCACGCCCAACGGGCGCACCTTCAGGGTCCGCGGCAAAGGCGTCCGGAGGCAAGACGGCACCCAGGGCGACATGCTCGTGAAGGTAGATGTCCAGGTGCCGACCGAGCTGACTGATGACGCCAGGAACGCACTGGAGAGGTTCAGGGAGGCAACGACCGGCGCTGACCCGCGAGACGAGCTGCTGCGTAAGGGCCGGACGTTATGAGACACACCGGGGAGGAGTCCGGGAGAGACGATCGCATGCCGCACGATTTTGAGCTGACAGATGACACGCCGGTGTACGTCATCTCGGTGGCCGCGCAACTATCTGGCCTGCATCCGCAGACGCTGCGCGCCTACGACCGGCTCGGCTTGGTCTCTCCTGGACGCACCGCGGGCCGGGGGCGCCGCTACTCGCTGCGCGACGTTTTGATCCTGCGCGAGGTGCAGCGTCTGTCTCAGGAAGACGGCGTGAACCTGTCCGGCATCAAGCGAATACTCGAGCTCGAGTCGGAATGGCAGCGCAGCCGGATGCATCTTGCTGAGCTGCACGCCGAGATCGCCCAGCTCAGAGCCGAGCTCGAGTCCACCAGGGCGGTCGCGGCGCGGCTCGCCTCGCTGCTCAGGAACAAGACCGGGGGCGGCGCGCTGGTGCCGGTGCGGGCGCCAGGCACCAATGCCAGCGAGCCAGCGGCAGACGGGAGGCGGTAGGTGGACGACAAGCTCACGCGCAAGAGCCAGGAGGCGCTGAGTGATGCGCTCCAGCGCGCCTCGGCCGCCGGTAACCCGAACGTCGACGGGCTGCACCTACTGGCCGCGCTGCTCGACCAGGACGGCGGGATCGCCGTGCCGCTGCTCCGCGCCGCGGGCGCCGACCCGGCCTCGGTGGCGAACAAGACCAGGGAGCTGATCAGCAGGCTGCCGCGAGCGGCCGGCTCCACTCTCAGCGCGCCAGAGACCTCCCGCCCGCTGCTCGCCGCCCTCGCGGCCGCCACGAAGCGGGCCAGGGAGCTCTCCGACGAGTACGTCTCGACCGAGCACCTGCTGGTCGGCCTGGCCTCCGAGGGCGGGCAGGCCGCGAAAGTGCTCCGCGACGCCGGCGCTGGCCCTGATCAGCTGCTCGCCTCCTTCGAGCAGGTGCGCGGGCACGCGCGCGTCACCTCGCCAGACCCCGAAGGCACGTACCAGGCCTTGGAGAAGTACGGCATCGACCTGACCAGGAGCGCCAGGGAAGGCAAGCTCGACCCCGTGATCGGCCGCGACGCCGAGATCCGCCGCGTCATCCAGGTGCTATCGCGCCGGACAAAGAACAATCCCGTCCTGATCGGCGACCCTGGCGTCGGCAAGACGGCCGTGGTCGAGGGGCTCGCCCAGCGGATCGTGGCCGGCGACGTGCCCGAGTCGCTGCGTGGCAAGCGGCTAGTCGGACTCGATCTCGGTGCGATGGTGGCCGGAGCCAAGTACCGCGGCGAGTTCGAGGAACGTCTGAAGGCCGTGCTCAACGAGATCAAGGAGAGCGAAGGCCAGATCATCACATTCATCGACGAACTGCACACCGTCGTCGGCGCGGGCGCGGCCGAGGGCGCGATGGACGCGGGCAACATGCTCAAGCCGATGCTCGCCAGGGGCGAGCTGCGGATGGTCGGCGCGACCACGCTCGACGAGTTCAGGGAGCGGATCGAGAAGGATCCCGCGCTGGAGCGCCGGTTCCAGCAGATCTTCGTCGGCGAGCCGTCCGCTGAGGACACGATCGCGATCCTGCGCGGCCTGAAGGGCCGGTATGAGGCCCATCACCAGGTGCAGATATCTGACGCCGCACTGGTGGCAGCCGCCACGCTCTCCGACCGGTACATCACCGCACGCTTCCTGCCTGACAAGGCGATCGACCTGATCGACGAGGCGGCGTCCAGGCTGCGGATGGAGATCGACTCCCGGCCGGTCGAGATCGATGAGCTGCAGCGCGCCGTCGACCGGATGAAGATGGAAGAGCTCGCGCTGGCCAGGGAGGCGGACCCGGCGAGCAAGGAGCGGCTCGAGCGGCTCCGCGCCGACCTCGCGGACCGGCAGGAGCAGCTCACAGGGCTGCTGGCCCGCTGGGACCGGGAGAAGTCGAGCCTGAACAAGGTCGGCGAGCTGAAGAAGCAGCTCGATGACCTGCGTACCCAGGTCGAGCGCGCGCAGCGGGACGCTGACTTCGAGACCGCGTCCCGGATCATGTACGGCGAGATCCCCGCAATCGAGCGCGAGCTTGCCCGGGCCTCTGCCCAGGCCGGTGACGACGCGCGCTCGGCCGCCCTGATCGCGAACGGCGCCGCGGCCGATGGCGCCGAGGTACCGGCCGGGGCCGAGGGCCGCCCGATGGTCAAGGAGGAGGTCGGGCCCGACGACGTCGCCGATGTCGTCTCGGCCTGGACGGGCATCCCGGCCTGGCCTGCTCGAGGGTGAGACCGGCAAGCTGCTGCGCATGGAGGACGAACTCGGCCACCGCATCATCGGACAAGGCAGGGCGGTCCAGGCGGTGTCCGACGCCGTCCGCCGGGCCAGGGCCGGCATCGCCGACCCGGACCGGCCATCAGGATCGTTCCTGTTCCTCGGCCCGACCGGTGTCGGCAAGACGGAGCTGGCCAAGGCGTTGGCCGAGTTCCTGTTCGACGACGAGCGGGCGATCATCAGGATCGACATGAGCGAGTACTCAGAGCGGCACTCGGTCGCGCGACTGGTTGGTGCCCCGCCGGGCTACGTCGGCTACGAGGAAGGCGGCCAGCTGACCGAGACGGTCCGCCGCCGCCCGTACTGCGTGGTGCTGCTCGACGAGGTGGAGAAGGCCCATCCCGAGGTCTTCGACATATTGCTGCAGGTACTCGACGACGGCAGGCTGACCGACGGGCAGGGCAGGACGGTCGACTTCAGGAACACGATCCTGATTCTGACCTCGAACCTCGGTTCGGCGTTCATCGCCGACCCGGCGCTGGACGACACCGCCAAGAAGGACGCCGTGATGGCGGTGGTCAGGTCCACGTTCAAGCCTGAGTTCCTGAACCGGCTCGATGACGTGATCCTCTTCGACTCGCTATCGACCGAGGAACTCACGCAGATCGTCGACCTGCAGATCACCACGCTGTCGCGGCGGCTAGCCGACCGGCGGCTTGCGCTCACCGTGACACCGGCGGCCAAGGAATGGCTCGCCGTGACCGGCTTTGACCCTGTCTACGGGGCCAGGCCGTTGCGGCGGCTGATCCAGTCCGCGATCGGCGATCAGCTAGCGCGCAAGTTGCTCGCGGGAGAAATTGTTGACGGTGGCGAAGTTCTCGTTGACGTCGACCCAGCAGCAGATGCGCTGACAGTTAACGCTGCGCAGCCTGCGACGTCCCGCGGCTAGCCGCGGGAGAGGCCGCTGCCGCTCATGCACTCAGCATCCGGTCGTACTCATCCTCGGGCAGTCGCAGGTCGTTGCGGATCCGGTAGCGAAGCCTGAGCAGTTCGTTCAGGCCGGGGTAGACCTTGCCATCGGCCGGTGTGGGCTGCTGCAGGATCAGTTCGACACCGACGGTGGCCCAGTCGAGCGCGCCATTCAGGTCTGACTGCTCGACCAGCAACTCCGCGATCACCTCGCAGGCCCTTGCGTCGCTCCTGCCCTCGGACCGCATGGTCTCGATCAGCGCCTTGGCCTCGTCGCCGTCGCCACTCTGGAACAACGCGCGGCACAGCGGCGCCCGCGGGTCGAGGTCGACGGGTCCGCCGTCGGCGATCGCCGTCCGGAAGCAGTCAGCGGCGGCGGACGGAGTATCGGCGAGCAGCCATTGTTCGCCCGCTCGCACAAATGCTTCGGCACGCGGCATTGATTCGCTCGAAATGCCGGTCGCGGCCAGCCCGGCCATCCGGGTCGCCGCCGATTCGTGGTCGCCTGTCAGAGTCGCCTCGAATTCGATCGCATCGAATTCCTCACGACTCAGAACTGCCACATTCACCAACGTACCCACCAGGACGCGGCTTCCAACTTCACGGTCAGCTCCAATGGGTCCGCTACCGCCGGGCGCTTTCCAGCGCGTCCCAGAAGCCGCGCCGCAGCGAATGGCGGACCTCGTCGTGCAGCAGCGAATCGATCGGCAGCACCGACCCCTGCAGCAGCCTGGCCTCCAGGTCAGACGGCATCCTCGGCTTTCGCGCGAGCACGGCCTCGAGCCACAGTCCCGGCGCGTCCCTGCCGACCGACTCACCGAAGGTGAAGCCCTCGTTGTGGGCCGCCTTGACCGCCTCTGGGAGCGAGATGGCAACCGGTTGAGAGATGCGGACCGCCGGCAGAGGCTGTTGTACGTGGGCCAGCTGTGCCTGGGCAGGTTGCGACTGAGCCACGAGTTGCGGCTGGGTCTGGTATGGCGGCCTCGGCTGGAACGACGGGCCGGCTGACTGCTGCGGCACCGGTACGAAGCCGTCCCTGACTGGCTGGTCGGCGCCCGGCGCGGCGTGCGCGCCTGGCTGGCTCGCCCCGTGCTGCCCCTGACCTGCCTGTCCGCCGAAGTACCCGGGATCGATCGGGCCGTACAGCGACGGCTGAGCAGATACCGGAGCGGCCTCGAAGCTCGCGGGGTTCAGGCCACCGCGGCCACCTCCCGCGCCATTGCCGTTGGCCGCCCCGCCATTTGCGCTGGGATTGGCCGACCCGCCGTTGACAGCACCGGGATTGACCCGGCCGCCATTCTGCGGGCTGGCCGGCTGGTAGCTGCTGAATGCGTTGAACTGGCCAGACGCATTCTGCGGCGAGCCATTCTGGTACCCAGGCGCCGCGTGAAGTCCGGTCCCGTTCTGGCCTGGGCCGATCTGGCCTGGGCCGATCTGGCGTGCACCGTTCTGGCCTGGGCCGATCTGGCCTGCACCGTTCTGGCCATGGCCGGTCTGAGCCCCGCTGTTCTGAGGCCCGCTGTTCTGAGGTCCGCCGTTCTGGTATCCGCCCTGGTAGCCGTTCGTTCCCGTCCCGCCATTACCTGCCGGAGCACTCGGGTAAGCGTTCGGTCCCGTCCCGCCATTACCTGCCGGCGAGTTCGGGTAGCCGTTCTGGCCCGGGGCGATCGACCCGGCCGGGAAGCTCAGCCCGGACAGATGGTGCACCGTCGGGTTCTGCCCGGATCCCGTCGTCCCCGGCGCACCCTGGTAGTCGGCCGACTGACCGCCGTGAAGGTAGCCGCGAGAAGGTGCCGCATCAGGCCCGGACCCCTGCGCCGTGCCGACCGTGGCTGGGCCACTCTGCCCCAGGCTGTGCTGCCCACCACTCTGCTGCCCACTGGTGTACTGCCCGCTGGCGTACTCCCCCGTGCCGTGATGCCCGGTGTGCTGGCCCGCGGTGTGCTGGCCCGCGGTGTGCTGGCCCGCGGTGTGCTGGCCCGTGCTGTGCTGGCCCGTGCTGTGCTGGCCGATGCCGGTCTGACCCAGGTCGCCCTGAAGTGGTCCGACCTGGTAGCCGCCGCTGTGCGCGTGCATGCCTGTTGACGCCGAGTCCGGATAGCCCGTGCCCGTACCGGTGATCTGGGCGGCCGGCGCACCGGCCGATTGCGGCATACCTGGTGACTGCGCATTACCTGGCAGGCCAGGATTACCCGGCACGAGTCCGCTCTGGAACCCGTTCACGATCGCACCATCCGAGCCGCCTGCCGCGTATGACTGCACCGGTCCGCGGGCCGCGTGAGACGCGTGCTGCGGGGCGCCGGTCGCAGGCGCGGCGTGCTGGCCATGGCCGGGCAACGCGTGCTGCGGCGCGCCGCGCTCGGGCTCGACATGCTGCTGTGCGCCGCGCTCGGGCTCGGGCTCGGGCTCGGGCTCGGCATGCTGCGGCTGGCCGGAAGTCGCGACTTGTTGCGGCGTACTGCTCCCGTGAGGCGCATGCTGCGGCGCGGCACTCGCTGCGTGCTGGCCGCCGCCGCTGGCCTGCCCCGGCTCGCCGGCCTGACCCGGTTCGCCGGCCTGACCCAGGCGGCTGGCCGATGCCTGACCTACGCCATAGCCGGTGCCAGTCGGCTGCCCGTAGATACCGCTCTGTTGTCCTCCGCCCTGCCCGCCGCCCAGCCCGCCGCCCTGCTGCTCGCCTCCCAGCCCGCCGCCCTGCTGCCCGCCGCCCTGCCCGCCGCCCAGCCCGCCGCCCTGCTGCCCGCCGCCCTGCCCGCCGCCCAGCTGCCCGCCGCCCAGCCCGCCGCTCTGTTGTCCGCGAGGCTGCTGTCCTGCAGCCTGCGGCATCGCGTCGGCAAGTTGGCCGGCCGCCTCGTAGCCCGCCGCAGCTGACTGGGCCTGACCGCCGGTCGCGTACGGCTGCGCTGAACCGTAGTCGGCCGCGCCGTAGTCCGACGCCGCGGGCACTTGGTAGGCGCAGGCCGGCGCCGCCAATGCCTGGGCTGGCAGCCCTGAGTTGCTCATTGCACCGGCCATCGACCCGTCGTCGGCATGGGATCGCGAGCCGTAACCGCTGCTCGCGTAGTGCTCCTCGGGTGTCGACGGCTCAGTGCCGCGGACCAGGTCGACAAACGGCCGCAGGTGCACGCCGGAGATCTCGACAATGTCGTCGCACTCCTGGCGGAGCGGCTGCGGAATGGTCCAGCCACCATCCGAAGCGATATGCAGGACGACAACGCGCAGGCCAAGATCCTGGACCTCGGCGACGATTTCGGCGAGGTGCTCATCGGCGCTGGCGATGAACGCATCGGCGATCGCGCCGCTCTTGGCGAGCGTGACGATGTCCCGGCGCAATTGGCTCTCGATGCCCTCGCGGCGGCCTGGCCTGGTGTTGACCAGGCGCAGCTTGAGGCCTGGCATCTCGGCGAGCGCATCGTGCTCGAAGGTGCGGCCGCCATCGGCGGCTTCGTACCAGTAGCACCGCAGCACGGGCAGGCCGGTGCGGTCTCTCGCCAGTCCGGCCAGGAGCTTCAGGAGCCCGGAGTGGTCCCAGGAAACGGAGTCACGGCGGCGCGTGCCGTGAACGGCCATCGCGCCATCTGCGAGGGCATAGCCTGCATCAACGAACAGGGCACAGCGATCCACGCGACACCATCCTTTCCTGACGCGAGACGTTACCAGCGCCTAGCGGCCTTCGTGACCAATAGCGCAGATCACAGGCTTACGGGGCCAGTCTGGCTAACTGCACAGTTGGCTGTCGTTATGGCGATTCCGCGGGCGCGATCGCAGGGTCGCCCGAGGCGCCTTGCAGCGGTCGGACGAGTTCGCCAAAGCCGGAGCGATGTAACCCAGATTGAGCCGGTATGACCGTACCAGCCTGTTGCGGTCGCCGATGGGGTGCGGTCGGGTCGTGCTCAGCAGGTGAGGACGCGGCCGTTGGGAGCGGGTCAGGCACGGGCTGCCAGCCGGCACAGCCGTCGGGAGCGGAGCCGACCGGGCTGCCAGCCGGTGCGGGGCGGCCCGCAGCCCAGATTCATGCGCCGCGGCTAGGCTCGGATGTCGTGACTGACCGGAGCGACCTGCAGGACCAGATCAGACAGAAGGCAGTCGTCCGCGGCGCCGTGACGCTGTCTTCCGGACAGCGGGCCGACTGGTACGTCGACTTGCGCCGGGTGTTGCTGGACGCGGTGGCGGCGCGCCTGGCTGGCCGCGTCATGCTCGACCTGACGTCGGGCCTGAACTTCGCGGCCGTGGGCGGCCTCACGCTCGGGGCCGATCCGGTCGCGATGGCGATGATGCACGCCGCCGCCGAGCAGGGCAGGCCGCTGAACGCCTTCATCGTGCGCAAGGAGGGCAAGGCGCACGGACTGCAGCGCAGGATCGAAGGTCCGGACGTGGCCGGGCTGCCGGTGTTGGCGGTCGAGGACACGTCGACGACTGGCAACTCCGTGCTCTCCGCCGTGGACGCGCTGACCGACGCGGGCGCCGAAGTCGTGGGCGTGGCGGTCGTCGTGGACCGGGGCGCCCGGCCGCTGGTCGAGGCGCGTGGACTGCCGTATCTGGCCGCTTACGACCTCGCGGACCTCGGTCTCGGCTGACCCGGGCCCGCACCAGCTACTGCCTCACTGGCCTGCGCCGCGAGATACTAGGGACGCACACGCGAGCAGAGGGAGCGTCCAGAATGCCTATCGCGACACCAGAGATCTACGCGCAGATGCTCGACCGCGCGAAGGTGCACGGCTTCGCATACCCGGCGATCAACGTGACATCCAGCCAGACGCTCAACGCCGCGTTGCGCGGGTTCGCCGACGCGGGCAGCGACGGCATCGTCCAGGTGTCCACCGGCGGAGCGGAGTACCTGTCGGGATCGGTCAAGGACATGGTGACCGGTGCGGTCGCACTGGCTGAGTACGCGAACGTGGTCGCGGCCAGGTACCCGGTGCACGTGGCGCTGCACACCGATCACTGCCCGAAGGACAAGCTGGACGGCTACATGCGCCCGCTGATCGACGTCTCCAAGGAGCGCGTGGCCCGCGGTGAGCAGCCGCTGTTCCAGTCGCACATGTGGGACGGGTCGGCGGTGCAGCTGGACGAGAACCTGAAGATCGCGACTGAACTGCTCGAGCAGTGCGCGGCCGCCAGGATCGTGATGGAACTCGAGATCGGCGTGGTCGGCGGCGAGGAAGACGGCGTCACCGGCGAGATGAACGAGAAGCTATACAGCACGCCGGAGGACGCGCTCGCGACTGCGAAAGCACTCGGCCTGGGCGAGAACGGCCGGTACATGCTTGCGGCCACGTTCGGCAATGTCCACGGCGTCTACAAGCCGGGTCACGTGAAGCTCAGGCCCTCGATCCTGAAAGAGATTCAGGACGCCGTCGGCGCCGAACACGGCCTGACAGCACCGTTCGACCTGGTCTTCCACGGCGGCTCGGGCTCGGCCCTGGAGGAGATTCGTGAGGCGATCTCCTACGGCGTCGTGAAGATGAACGTCGACACCGACACCCAGTACGCGTTTACCCGCCCTGTGGCAGGTCACATGTTCGCTAACTACGACGGCGTTCTCAAGGTCGACGGCGACGTGGGCAACAAGAAGACCTATGACCCGCGCACCTGGGGCAAGGCCGCCGAGGCGTCGATGTCGGCCCGCGTCGTGCTCGCCTGCGAGGACCTGCTGTCGGCCGGCCGGCAGATGAGCTAGCGGGGTTGGCTCGTCGTGCGAGTAGCGGTTCTCTCTGATATCCATGGCGTACTGCCAGCGCTTGAGGCTGTGCTCGCCGAACCTGACGTCATGGCCGCGGACCTGGTTGTCCTGACTGGGGACCTGGCTTCAGGCCCGCAGCCGGCCGAGACCCTCGACATGTTGACTGCGCTCGGTGACCGCGCGATCTGGGTCCGCGGCAACGCCGATCGCGAACTGGTCGCCTTCCGCGCGGACCGGCAGACGTCGATGCCGGACGAGATCTCGCCATGGGCCGCTGAGCAACTACGAGACGATCAGGTCGAACTGCTCGCCGGCCTCCCTCTTTTCGCCTCCGTAGAGGTCAGCGGGCTGGGCACGACGATGTTCTGTCACGCGACCCCGCGCGACGACGAGGAGGTCGTGCTCGTCGACTCCCGGCCGGCCCGTTGGGCCGAGGTCTTCGCCGACTTGGACGCCTCAGTCCGCGCCGTGGTGTGCGGTCACACCCACATGCCGTTCGCCCGCCTGGCCGACCGCCGCCTGGTCGTGAACCCGGGCAGCATCGGCATGCCCTACGGCGGCGCCGGCGCCCACTGGGCGCTGCTCGGACCGGGCGTCGAGCTGCGCGTCACCGAGTTCGACCTCGACAAGGCGTGCGACCGGATTGTCGCCGAGTCCGGCTACCCCGACGCCCGCGAGTGGGCCGACTACTTCGTCAGGTCAATCGCGAGCGACATGGAGGCGATCGCGGCCTTCGGCCCCCGTGATGGCCGTGCGGGCCCCGGCGGCGAGGACGCCGGCGGCGGATCCGCTAGCTGACCGAGCGCGCCGTCCCGAGTCGGGCCGACCTGGCGAACCCCGCCCTGATCCACGCGATCACGCGGTCAGGCGTGGCAGCGAGGTCGTGCCACGTGAAGTGGACGACCTCGTATCCGGCGCGTCGCAGCTCCGCGTCGCGCTTCAGCTGATGCCTCGCGCGTTCCGGATCGGCGTACTTCACCGCGCCATCGGCCTCGGCGATCGTGGCGTGCTTGTCCCAGAGGAAGTCCACCCGGCCGATCGGATGATCAGGCGCCATGATCCACACCTGCAACATCGGCGGCGGCAACCCGCCATCGCGAAACGCCACCCGAGCGATCGACTCAAACGGCGACTCTGCCAGCGCGTCGCCGAACGCCACCACCCGCCTGGCCCTCACGATGCCCGGCCACCGCGCGCAGTCTCGCAATACGGACTCCAGCTCCCCCTTGCCGACCTGAAAACCGTGCAGTGCCGAGTCCGCAACGACAACCCCGGCCCGGAACGGCAGGGTCCGGGCCAGATCCACCACCGTCCGCGCCACGGACGTCACCGGTACCCCGTCCCTGACCCGAACGTGCGTCGGCGGTAGGGCCGCCGTGTGCACGTGAAGGTCAGGGCGGCGCCGACGCCCGCGAGCCAAGCTTGGCGGAAGACTCACTGAGCAGACTTCTGGCTGCGCCCTATCAAGCGTTGCCAGGCCATGCACGACCGCGGCGTCCTCATGACTCGCGACCGCCTGCTCGCCTGCGAGTGCGACCGCGGCCGCCACGAGAATGAGCCGCTCCCGCGCCGGCTTGTCCCCGACCGCCTGCGCTGCCTGCCGAGTGTCGGCGTAGGCGCCGTAGCAGACCGGCGCCAGGATCCCGCTCCGTAAGAGCAGCCGCAGTGCCAGCCGGCTCACCCCGGCGGCCTTCAATTCCTCGGTTGTAACTACGCCGCCGAACCGCCTACTTCGCCATAACTCGGGCACCTCAGAAGCTTCCATCATTCGACCGTCGCACCGCCCACCGACAGCGCCTCCAACATTGGATCCGGATGGGCCACTCCGCTGCCCGAATTCAACTGTTTTGTCAGTACCAGGCGGATCCAAAGACTTGAGCGCGGGGTTCAGGCAGGCGAAAAATCGGCGGCAGATCGCCGCGCGAGCCGGTGCGTGGGCATGGCGGTAGTACCCCGGCCGCGGGCGCGGGCCGGTGGTAGCGGCTGCGGGAACCATCGGCGCGAACGGCTGGTAGCGGTGGCCGACCAACCGGCGACGCGGGCGCTGGTGTTGGGGGGCTGGCGACGGCATGGTGCGTCGGGCGGCAGGATGGGGGGATGACGCATCAGAATCTGCTGGGCCAGCCGACGCCGCCGGCGACCTTCCTGCCCGAGGACGTTGAGGCGGCGGCAACGCTGGCCGAGGCGAAGGACCCGCGCGAGGCGGCGGCCAAGTTCCCGTCCTGCTGCGAGGCGTGGGCGGTGCTGGCGGAGCTGGCTCTGCCCACCGACCCGGTCACCGCCTACGCCTACGCCAGGACCGGCTACCATCGCGGGCTCGACCAGCTGCGCCGGTCCGGCTGGCACGGCTACGGCCCGATCCCCTGGGAGCACGAGCCCAACCGAGGCTTCCTGCGCGCGCTGCACTTCCTAGGAGCCGCGGCGGCGGCGATCGGCGAGGAGGACGAGGTCAAGCGGGTCAGGGAGTTCCTGCGCGAGTCGAGCGCGACCGCGGCCGACGTCCTCGAGGGCTCCGCGCAGTAGCCCCGCGCATTAGTCCCGTGCGTTAGCCCCGCGCATTAGTCCCGTGCGTTAGCCCGCGCAGTAGCCCGCTCGGCAGCCCGGCCGAGTAGGCGCCGCACGACGCCCCCGCCCCGCCCAACAGAGCGCCGCGCCAGTCCAGCCGGGCGCGGCAAGACCGGTCCGACGCACCACGGATGCCCGGCTCCCGCGTCCGCGACTAGGGGGTCGCTAGCCTGTAGCCATGCCCGCCATCGTGATTGTTGGCGCCCAGTGGGGCGATGAGGGCAAGGGCAAGGCGACGGACTTGCTCGGCGACAGCGTGGATTACGTCGTCAGGTACCAGGGCGGCAACAACGCCGGGCACACGGTCGTCATCGGCGACGAGAGCTACGCGCTGCACCTGTTGCCATCGGGAGTGCTTTCCGACCACGCGACGCCGGTGATCGGCAACGGGGTCGTCATCGACCCCGCCGTGCTGATCGAGGAGATCGACGGGATCGAGGCGCGTGGGGTCTCCTGCGAGCGGCTGCTCATCTCCGCCAACGCGCACCTGATCATGCCGCACCAGGTCGCCCTCGATAAGGTCACCGAGCGCTACCTGGGCGACGCGCGGATCGGAACGACGGGCCGCGGAATCGGCCCGACCTACGCCGACAAGGCCGCGCGGGTCGGGATCAGGGTCCAGGACCTGTTCGACCAGACGATCCTGCGGCAGAAGCTCGAACTGGCGCTGCGGGAGAAGAACCAGGTCCTCTCCAAGGTCTACAACCGCAGGGGCATCGAGGCCGGCGCGGTCTGCGACGAGTACACCGGCTACGGCAGCCGGCTGGCTCGCTACGTCGCCGACACCGGCCTCGTCCTGAACAAGGCGCTCGACGACGGCAAGGTTGTCCTGCTGGAGGGTGCGCAGGCGACCCTGCTCGACGTCGACCACGGCACCTACCCGTTCGTGACCTCCTCCTCGCCCACGGCCGGCGGGGCGTGCGTGGGTTCAGGCGTCGGCCCGACCAGGATCACGAGGATCCTCGGCATCCTCAAGGCCTACACGACCAGGGTCGGCGCCGGGCCGTTCCCGACCGAGCTCCACGACGAGCAGGGCGAATGGCTGCGCAAGGTCGGCGGCGAATACGGCGTCACCACCGGCCGGGCCCGCCGCACCGGGTGGTTCGACGCCGTCATAGCCAGGTACGCCACCCGCGTGAACGGGATCACCGACTACTTCATCACCAAGCTCGACGTCCTGTCCGGGCTGGAGAAGGTTCCGGTGTGCGTGGGCTACGAGATCGACGGCGTGGCCCGCGACGAGGTCCCGATGACCCAAACCGAGTTCCACCACGCCAAGCCGGTCTATGAGTACCTCGACGGCTGGTGGGAGGACATCTCGCACGCGAAGGAACTGTCCGACCTGCCTGCCAACGCCCGCGGCTACTTGCTCACCCTCCAGGACATGATCGGCGCGCCGATCGCCGCAGTCGGCGTGGGGCCGCGCCGCGATCAGACCCTCCAGCTCCGCGACGTCATCTGACCGGCACCCGGCACACCAGCAGAACGTGCCGTTAGGCTCGCCGCGTGCGGGTTCTGCTTCTAGGCTCAGGCGGCCGCGAGCACGCGCTCGCCCGCGCGCTGGCCGCGGACGGTGACGTGACCGAACTGCACGCCGGTCCCGGCAACCCGGGCATCGCACAGCACGCCGGAACTGCACGACCTCGTCAGCACCGATCCGGCCGCCGTCACTGCGCTGGCCAGCAAGACAGCCGCCGACCTCGTCGTCGTCGGCCCGGAGGCGCCGCTGATGGCGGGCGTCGGCGACGCCCTCCGCGCGGCCGGCATCAGTTGCTTCGGCCCCGACCAGGCGGCCGCGATGATCGAGGGCTCCAAGTCCTTCGCCAAGCAGGTCATGCTCGCGGCCGGCGTCCCGACCGCGGCCTCCCGCACCTGCCGGACCGAGGCCGAGGTCGCCGACGCGCTGGACGACTTCGGCAGGCCATACGTCGTCAAGGCCGACGGCCTCGCGGCCGGGAAGGGCGTCGTGGTCACCCACGACCGCGACAAGGCGGCCGAGCACGCGAGGGCATCGGGCCAGGTCGTGATCGAGGAGTACCTGGCGGGCCCCGAGGTCTCAGTCTTTGCGCTCGCCGACGGCACCCACGCGGTCCCGCTCCTGCCGGCGCAGGACTTCAAGCGGGCCGGCGACGGCGACACCGGCCCGAACACCGGCGGCATGGGCGCCTACGCGCCGCTGCCCTGGGCGCCGTCCGACCTGGCCGAACGCACCGTCGACGAGGTGATCAACCCAGCGCTCGCCGAACTCGCGAGCCGCGGCACCCCTTACCGCGGCGTGCTCTACGCCGGTCTGGCCCTGACCAGCGGCGGGATCAAGGTAATCGAGTTCAACGCCAGGTTCGGTGACCCCGAGACACAGGTCGTGCTCGACCGCCTCGCGACCCCGCTGGCCGGCCTGCTCGCGGCCGCGGCCGACGGTGACCTCGCCCGCGCCGCGCGGCCGCGCTGGTCACCGGGCGCCGCGGTCACTGTCGTCATCGCCGCCGAGGGCTATCCGGCCAGGCCGGTGACCGGCGACGCGATTGACGGAATCGATGAGGCGCAACAGGTTCGAGGGACGTACATCCTGCACGCAGGGACGAACGGGCGCGACGGAACTCTGCGGTCCTCGGGCGGCCGGGTGCTCAACGTCGTCGGGACGGGCTCGGACGTGGCGGAGGCCAGGGCGTCGGCCTACGCGGCCGCCGCCCTGGTCAGGCTCCGCGGCGGCTGGTACCGGAGCGACATCGCTGCCGAGCCGCTGGCCTTCGGTGCCAGCGCCGGGATGACCAGCAACGAAGCGGACGACCGCGACGCACAAGGAGAGGACCAGGACTCGGGCCAGGCACTCGAAGGCCAGCCGATCCGGGTGACCACGCTCGAGTTGTTCTTCGACCTCATCTTCGCGTTCACCCTGACCCAGCTGGCTGTGGTCCTCGGGTCAGGCATGGGCAGTGTCGAGTCCCTCGGGCGTCACATCCTGCGGGTACTGCTGAATTTCGGGCTGTTGTGGTGGATGTACGCGGGCTACGCGTGGCTGACCAACACGAGATCCCCGGCTCGGAACCCTGAGCGCCTGCTGCTCGTAGTCGGCATGGCCGGCTTCCTGATCGTCGGGCTCGCGGGTCCCGCGGGGTTCGGCCGGGATGCGCTGGCCCTCGGCCTTGGCTACCTGCTGGTGGTGCTCGTGCACGCCGTCCTCTACGCGCGTGTGAACAAGCAGATCCTCAGGATCGCGCCCTTCAACCTGGCGTCAGCGCTGCTGGTCATTGGCGCCGCGTTCACCAACGGCGTGCTCACCTACCTGCTATGGGGCGCGGCCCTGGTGATCCAGGCGCTCTCCCCGCTGGTGGTGCGGCTGGGCGGCCGGTTCGAGGTCGGGCCCGAGCACTTTGCCGAGCGACACGGCGCTCTGATCATCGTGGCCATCGGCGAGTCGGTCGCCGCAATCGGCATCGGAGCCATCGGGAAACCGGTCGACGGCCAGCTGATCCTGGCCTCGATGCTCGGGCTGGCGATCTCGGTCGCGTTCTGGTGGACCTACTTCGGCAGCGGGGACGACAGCCGCGGTGAACGAGCGATGCTGGCCACCCCCGTCACAAGGCGCCCGGGTCTCGCCATCACAGCCTACTTTTGGGCCCACATACCGATGCTGCTCGGCATCGTCTTCGTCGCCGCCGGCGTCGCCGAGGCAGTCAGGCGCGGCTTGGAACCGAGCCTGCCGGCCGCGCTGGTACTCGGTCTCGGGGCGGCGGCCTTCATCGGCGGGACAGCCGCGTTCCGTGCCGTGTTGCGGTCAGGGCCAACGGCGCTGCGGCTCGCGGCGACCATATTCGCACTGGCGACCATTCCCCTGGGCGCCCTGGTCGCGATCGAGGCCCAGCTCGGCCTACTGATCGCGGGAGGCGTCGTCATGCTCGTGATCGAGGCCAAGACCGGCTACGGCCTGCCCGCAGGGCCCGAAGCCAGCGGCCTGCCGCAGGGCCCGAAGCCAGCGGCCGCCGGCCCGAGGCGGGCCGCCCGGAGGGCCCGACCAGGTCGCGGCGGGTGGCGCTACGGGAGAATGAGCCGGTGATCGATCGCTACACGCTGCCCGAGATGGGCCGGGTCTGGAGCGAGGCGCACAAGTACGAGCTCTGGTGCCGGGTCGAGACCCTGGTCCTGGAGGCGAACGCGGCCGCCGGGATCGTGCCAGCGGACAGCGTCGGACCCGTCAGGGCCGCGCCGCCGCCTGCGCCGGAGGCGGTCGCGGCGATCGAGGCGGTCACGAACCACGACGTGATCGCCTTCCTCACCGCGTGGGCCGACAATACGACCCCGCGCGAGGCCGCGGCATACGTCCATTACGGCATGACCTCCTCGGACCTGCTCGACACCGCGCTCGCGCTCCAGCTGACGGAGGCGACCGACCTGCTGCTCGCCAGGGCCGTCGCCCTCACGGCCGCGCTGCGGGAGCACGCGCTCGCGCACCGGGACACGCTGCGGCCCGGCCGCACCCACGGCATCCACGCCGAGCCTGACGTCTGGGGCCACCGGGTCGCCGACTTCGCGTTCGGCATGGCACGCTGCGTCGGCAGGCTCAGGCGGGCCAGGACCGCGATCGCGGTCGGCAAGCTGTCCGGGCCGGTCGGCACGTACTCCAGCATCGACCCTGCTCTCGAGGCGACCGTGATGGCCGGGCTGGGGCTCCGCCCCGCCGATGTCTCAACCCAGGTCGTGCTGCGGGACGGCATCGCGGAGTGGGTGAGCGTGCTGGCGCTGATCGCAACGGTCTGCGAGGCGGTCGCGCTTGAGGTCAGGCACGGACAGCGGACCGAGGTGAGGGAACTCGCCGAGGCGTTCGGCGCTGGTCAGAAGGGCTCGTCCGCGATGCCGCACAAGAAGAACCCGGTGCGTTCGGAACGGATCAGCGGGCTGGCGCGAGTCGTCAGGGCCCAGGTCGTGCCGGTGTTCGAGGGAATTCCGCTCTGGCACGAGCGCGACATCTCACACTCCTCCGCCGAGCGGGTCGCGCTGCCCGACGCCGCGATCGGTACCGACTTCCTGCTGGAGCAGACGACCGGTCTGGTCACCGGGCTGGTCGTCGACGTAGCCAGAATGCGCGCGAACCTGGACGCCACCGGCGGACTGATCTACTCCTCGGCCGTCCTGCTCGAGCTTGTCGCCGCGGGCATGTCCCGCGAGGACGCATACTCGCTGGTGCAGCAGGCCGCGATGCGGACCTGGGAGACAGGCCAGCCGTTCCGCCAGACGCTCAGGCAGCACGCGGCTGAGCGGGGCCGCGAACTGGACGAGGCCAGGCTCGATGAGGTCTGCCAGCCCGAGCGCTATCTCGCAGGCCTCGGCCCGGTCTTCGACCGCCTCGAGAAGCTCGACCCGGCGGATCTGTGAAGCACCTGTACTCCGGCAAGGTCAGGGAGCTGTACGAAGCCGACGACGGAGTGCTCCTGCTGGTGGCGACCGATCGGATATCGGCGTTCGACTACGTGCTCGACACCGCGATCCCAGGCAAGGGCAAGATCCTTACCGCGCTGTCATTGTGGTGGTTCGACCGGCTCGGCGACCTGGTGCCGAACCACCTGGTCGACGCCCCGGTCCCGGCCGAATTCGCGGGCCGGGCGATGGCGTGCAGGCCGCTGCGCATGGTTCAGGCCGAATGCGTTGCCCGCGGCTATCTCGCTGGCTCCGGCCTGGCTGAATACCAGCGCGACGGGCGGGTGTGCGGGATCGCCCTGCCTGACGGGCTGCTTGACGGGTCGCGGCTGCCCGAGCCGATCTTCACGCCGG
This sequence comes from uncultured Actinomycetota bacterium, assembly GCA_963696215.1. GTDB lineage: Bacteria > Actinomycetota > Actinomycetes > Streptosporangiales > Streptosporangiaceae > Chersky-822. The sequence goes on along the minus strand of CAVOJF010000008.1, from coordinate 184,870 downwards.
CCACGAAGGCGCCGCGTGGCGAACATGACGAAAACATCACGTTCGATCGGCTCGCGGCCTCGACCGGCGCGGACCTCGCCGCCGATTTGCGCCGCATTACGCTGGCCGTCTACGACCGAGGCGCGGGACTGGCCGCGGAGCGCGGGATCATCGTCGCCGACACGAAAATTGAGCTTGGATTTGACTCCGGCGGCACGCTCACGCTGGCCGACGAGGTGCTCACCCCTGACTCATCGCGGTTCTGGCCTGCCGATCAATGGCGACCCGGGCGCAGCCAGCCGTCGTTCGATAAGCAATACGTACGCGATTGGCTGCTCTCGCCGGAATCGGGCTGGGACCGCGACTCCGGCCGGCCGCCTCCGCCGCTCCCTACCCGTGTAATCGAGCGAACAAGGGAAACATACATCGAGGCATACGAGCGGATCACAGGCCTGACCTGGGCCTACTGAGCCGGTCAAACCATCCCTGACCCGCCCGTTACATGTTGTAAAAGGTCGATTACTTTATGTATCGGCGTCGTCATCGTCCGGGGGGTCAGGCAGCAGTGGAATACTGGACAACGCGCGATACGGCCGGGACGGTGCTGTCGGATCCGGTCGATGGCTTCGTCATACCAGGCCAACTCATATGCCTCCAGCCGGGATAATGATGTCCCGCCCCCCAGGGACAGGAGTTCCATCGTTATGACCAGCGGTCACCAGACCCGCTACCGCGTCGGCGGCGGCAATCCGCTGCAGGGAACCGTCTTCGTGCAAGGCGCCAAGAACGCGGCGCTGAAGATGATCGCCGCCTCACTTCTGGCCGAGAAAGGCCGCACGGTCCTGCGAAATGTCCCCGTGATCGAGGATGTACGCCGCGCCGTTGAGCTCGCTCAGGCCGTCGGAGCGATGGTTAAGTTCCACGAAGTGGAACGGACGCTGGTGGTCGACGCGTCGGAGTTGACCAGCCCGATACTTCCCGCTGAGCTAACCAGGCAATTCCGCGGCTCTGTGCTTTTCGTGCCTGCGCTGCTGCACCGTCTCGGCGAGGCGGTGCTCGAGGAAGTCGGCGGCTGCAATCTCGGCAGCCGCAATCTGGACTTCCATTACCGAGGTTTTGCCAGGCTCGGCGCCACGGTCGTCGAGGGCGAGAGCCAGATCCACGTCAAGGCCGACGGGCTGCGCGGCGCGCACCTGTACCTGGACACCCCGTCGCACACCGGGACCGAGAACCTGATCATGGCGGCCTCGCTGGCGCCAGGGGTGACGGTGATCGATAACACGGCGCAGGAGCCCGAGGTCCAGGACGTGATCGCGTTCATGACCAAGATGGGCGCCAAGATCAGCGGCGGCGGCACTGGCTTCATCACGGTCGAGGGCGTCAAGGAACTGACCGCGGTCGAGCACACCGTGATGCCGGACCGGATCGACGCTGCCGTGTTCGCGATGGCCGCTGCCATCACAGGCGGCGAGCTCAGCCTCGTCGGCGCGTCGCTCGATCACCTGGGCGTCGTGCGCTGGAAGCTCGAGCAGATGGGCGTGGAGTTCGCCACCCAGGGCGCGATCCTGCAGGTGCGCAGGGACAAGCAGCTTCGCCCGATCAACGTGATCACGAGCCCGTACCCTGGCTTCGCCACTGACCTGCAGTCCCCGATCATGGCGGTCAGTTGCCTGGCGGACGGCACGAGCTACATCCGCGAGACCATCTTCGACGGCCGCTACATGATGGCGAGCGAGCTCAACAAGATGGGTGCGAAGGTCGAGGTGACCGACACCGCAGCGGTCGTGCACGGGCCCACGCCGCTGCGCGGCACCGAGGTGATCGCGCACGACCTGCGAACTGGCATCGCGCTGATCCTGGCCGGCCTTGGCGCCGAGGGCGAGACGATCGTCGCCCCCGGCTACCTGATCGACCGCGGCCACGCCTCCGTGGCCGCCAGGCTGACCGCCCTCGGCGCCGACATCACCGAGGAAGAGCTCAGCTAGCTCAGCGGGTCAGGTAGTCGCTGGCCACCTCGAGGAACCTGTCGTTCGCCGCCTGCTCGCCAATCGAGACCCTGACGCCTTCCCCGGCGAACGGCCGGGTACTGATCCCGCCCTCGCCGCAGGCCTCGGCGAACTGCATGGTCTGCGGGCCGAGCCTGAGCCAGACGAAGTTCGCCTCGGTCGGCGGCACGGCGTAGCCCATCTCGAGCAGCGCGGCGCGAACCCTGCCGCGCTCGCCGACGACCAGTTCGACCCGGTCAAGCAGCTCGGCCTCGGCGCTCAGCGAAGCCACGGCGGCGGCCTGGGCGACGGCGTTCACGGAGAAAGTCAGCATCGTCTTGCGGGCGGCGGTCGCGATCGCCTCGCTCCCGACCATGAAGCCGACCCGGAGCCCGGCCAGGCCGTAGGCCTTGGAGAAGGTCCGCAGCACAGCGACGTTCTGACGATCGGCGTACAGCTCGATCCCGGTGGGCACGTCGGGGTCGCGCACGTACTCCGCGTAGGCCTCATCGAGCACGACGAGGCAGTCTGCGGGCACCTGGTCGATGAACCTGGTGAGCTCGGCCGTGGTCACTACTGTGCCGGTCGGGTTGTTCGGCGTGCAGACGAAGATCAGCCTGGTCGCGTCCGTGATCGCCGCGGCCATCGCGTCCAGGTCGTGCCGCTCATCGGTGAGCGGCACGGTGACCGAGCGAGCGCCGGCCAGGTCGGTCAGGTACGGATAGGCCTCGAACGAGCGCCACGCGTAGAGCACCTCGGCGCCCGGCTCGCTGACCGCCTCGAGCAGCTGCTGGACCAGGCCGACGGACCCGCAGCCGAGCGCGAGGTGCTCAGAGGGCACGCCGTACCTGGCCGCGATCGCGTCGGTCAGCTCGACCGCGCCGTTGTCCGGGTACCTGTTGACCTCAGCCGCGGCGTCGGCGATGACTTTGAGCACGGAAGGCAGCGGGCCGAACGGGGATTCGTTCGAGGAGAGCTTGTAGGTCGGGCCTGCCGTCGTGGCCGGCGGCTTGCCAGGCTTGTACGGCGAGAACTGGTCAAGAATCGGCCGGAACCGTGGCGTCTGCACGGACATCATCGTCCTCCAGGTTCGACAAATCGACGGGTCCGCCAGGAGTCTGCCTGACTGGCTCGTGGGCCTCGGGCTGCTGGCGGAGGGGGGCGACCCCGGCGACCCCCTGGATTCCGAGCGGCGCGGGCCTAGGCCTGAGCATAGGCGGATGCAGCACGTCGGTGTCACCGCGCCGGTACAGCTCGGCCGGTCTGCCGCCAGAGGATATAGCCGTCCCCGTGTCCACCAGGAACCTCTCGGCGCCGGTCACCTTCCTGTGGAAGTTGCGCGGATCGAGCGGAGTTCCCCAGACGATCTCGTACACCCTGCGCAGCTCGGCGACCGTGAACGTGTCCCGGCAGAACGCCGCGCCGAGCGTGGTGTACTCCAGCTTGGCCCTGGCGCGCTCGACGCCGTCCTGCAGGATCCGCAGGTGGTCGAAGGCCATCCCGGTCAGCTCTCCGACCGGCTGCCAGCTCATTCTCGGCTGATCAGGGGCAGGCAAGTCAGGCGCGAGGCCTAGATACGCCACCGCGACCACCCGCGCCCGCGGGTCCCGGTCTGGGTAGCCATAGGTCTGCAGTTGCTCGAGATGAACCGGTGCGCCGGGCAGGCCCGCCCGCTCGCCGAGTACCCGCGCCGCGGTGGCCGGCAGGTCCTCGTCCAGCCTGATAAAGCCGCCGGGAAGAGCCCAGCGACCCAGATGCGGCTCGGCGTGCCGCCGCCAGACCAGCACGGACAGCTGACTCGCCCGCACCGTGAGGATCACCAGGTCTACGCTGACAGCGACCCGTGGGACCTCCATTCCTGCAACCTAGCGCGGACTCGCCGATCCCGGGTCGGCCGGCTGATGGACTGTCAGTGATCGTCTCGTATCGTGAAGACATGAACCGCCTTGGAGACCTTGAGCGCGCCATCATGGAAGTTCTCTGGCAAACGTCCGACCCGATGACCGTCCGCCAGGTCGGCGAGCGGCTGACCGACCGCGACCTGGCACATACGACCGTGATGACCGTGCTCGACCGGCTCGCCAAGAAGGGCTTCGTCCGCCGCCAGCGGACAGGCCGCGCATGGCGGTATCGTCCGGCCGAGACCCGCGAGGCCTACGTCACCGAGCTCATGCTGACGGCGCTTGACCAGACCGGTGACCGGCAGGCCGCGCTGACCAGGTTCGCCAGGAGCGTGTCTGGCGCCGAGGCTGAGGCGCTCCGCGCCGCCCTCGAGGCCCTCAGCGGGGGCGGCAGGGCCGGATAGCCATGTCCCCCGCAGTCTTCCTGCTCGGCGCCGTCGCGGTTAGTTGCGTGGCGGCCGCGCACCTGCTCGCGGGGGCGAGCTGGCCGCGCCGGTCGCCCGCTGTCGCGATCGCGCTCTGGCAGGCCCTGGGCCTGAGCTGGGGCGTGGCGACCGTCGGCGCGCTGGCCGGGTTCGGCGCCTCTGGCCTCCGCGGGCGGGCGGGCAGCGGCCTGCCTAGCGTCGCGGCGGCCGCGACCAGGGCGGCCAGGCTGATGCTCGGGGCTGGCGGACGGCGCTGGGACGCGCTGACCACGCTGCGCTTCGTGTCACTGCTCGCTGGGATCCTCCTGCTGGCGCTGCTCTGCTGGATCCTCGTCGCCGCGGTGACCACGGTGCTGCGCGCCAGGCACCGGCAGCGGACGCTGCTCGGGCTGCTGGCGCACGACGACCCCAAGGTGCCAGGGGCGCTTGTGGTCGATTATCCGGCCGCCGCTGCGTACTGCGTACCGGGGTTGCGCTCGGCGATCGTGATCAGCGCGGGCGCGCTCGACCTGCTCGACCAGGCCGAACTCGCCGCCGTGCTCGCGCACGAGCGGGCCCACCTGCGGGCCAGGCACGACCTGGTACTGCTCCCGTTCACGGCACTCCTGCGAGCGTTCCGCTGGGCGGCGATCGCCAGGGACGCGAACCGAGACGTTGCGCTGCTGGTCGAGATGATGGCCGATGACCGCGCCAGGCGATGCCGGCCGGCCAGGGAGCTCGCGACCGCGCTGCTGCGCGTGGGCGCGTCCGGCGGCGGCATGGCGCCCGCCGGCGCGCTCGCGATCGCGGGGGGATCCGGGGGGTCGCTCCCCCGAGCCAGCACCGCGGGGGGATCCGGCGGGGAGCCGGGAGGGTCTTGCGGTCCTGAGCGGCCAGTTGGTGACCCGGCCGGTTCACCAGGACAGACGATGGACGGTGAACTCGCTGCCCGAGTCACCAGGCTGCTCAGACCACCGCCCGGACTCCCTGTAGGCGCCGCAATCCTAGTTGGCGCTTTCGCCGCAGCCCTTGTGGCAGCGCCCGCCCTCGCCATGCTGCTGCCGCTCTAAGCGGGCGCTAGTCCGCGATCTTGATGCGCAGGCGGCGGAAGCCCTTGCCCTTGTTCTCGATCTTCACGACCTCGATCCGGCCGATCTGGGCGGTCGTCGCGACGTGCGTACCGCCGTCAGCCTGCTGGTCCAGGCCGACGATGTCGACGATCCTGACCTCCTTGACCTCGGGCGGGACCAGGTTCGTCGCGGTACGGATGATGTCGGGGATCGCGAAGGCGTCGTCGCGGGGCAGCACGCGGACGTCGATCCGCCGGCCCGCCTCGATCTCAGCGTTGCAGGCGCTCTCGACGGCGTCCCTGAAGCCCTCTGGCAACTGCGGCAGGTCGAAGTCCATCCTGGCCACATACGGCTCCATATTGCCGCCCGTGACGAGCGAGCCGAAGTCGCGGTAGACGACGCCGCACAGGACGTGCAGGCCCGAGTGCGTGCGCATCAACGCGGTTCGGCGGTCGTCCTCAAGCGCGCCGCTGACCGCCGTGCCCGGCGGCGGCAGCGGGTCGCCTTCGGCCGGGATCAGGTAAAGATCATCGCCCTTGCGGGCGCCGACGATGCGGGTCTGCACGCCGCCCCAGAGCAGCACGCCGTGGTCCGGCGGCTGGCCCCCGCCGCCCGGGTAGAACGCCGACCGGTCGAGAACGATCCCGTCTTCGCCAGCGGCGAGCACCACCGCTTCCCACTCGCGGAGGGTCTGATCGTCGAGTTCGAGCCGGTGGGTCCGCCAGGCAGTCTCAGTCATCGGGCATCACTCATAGTCCGGCAGCTTAGCGGCCGAGTCCGGCCCTTACCGGGCCTGGCCCGGGCGCGCGGGCATCATGGCGGCCCTGCGGTCGCCGCTGCCGGGGCTAGGGCGTCACCAGGGTCCGTAGGGACCCTGGCGGGACGATCCTCCAGCGCCGAACTCGCGAACCTTCGGGCGCACGTCGGTCATGTAAATGGCCGCCCCGATGAACGCCGCGATCGGCAGGATGCCGATCAGCGGGATGTTGTAAGCGGCACCGAAGAACCCGACCACCAGGCAGACACCCGTGATGATCAGCCAGAGCGGCTTTGTCTTCTTTCCAGCTGCTGGGAAGGCCGCCGTCGGCCGGCGCAAGGCGTCAATGAATGCCCACGCCTCGACCACGAAGGCCGCGACCAGCAGGATCCAGTTGATCCAGGTGAGCGGCGTGAGCGCGTTGAAAGTGAACACGATGACAATCTATCTGCTGCCAGCCACGGGCGGGTCCGTCCACGGTTCGGATTCGGCTACCGCGACGGCAGGGGCAAGCGGGTCGTTGTCGGACTCTTCGACCGCCTCGGCCACCGGATCGGTCCCCGGCGGCACGACGCCGTCGTCGGGAAACCCCCAGTGGCGTCGGGTGACCGTCCCCGTGGCGGCCACAGCGAAGCGGGCGCGAGCGGTGGCTCCCGCAAGGTCGGCGTCGGCTTCGGCGATGCCGACTTCACTCGCGGCGTCGGCAGCATCCGCGGCGGCGGCGGCGGCGCCGGCGGCCTCGGCATCGGCCTTGACCTCCTTGCGCAACGACTCGTAGATGTCGATGAGCATCTGCTTCTGGCGCTCGGTGATCTCGGCGTCGGCCTTGATCGCGTCGGTGACGGAGGTCTCGCCCTCCTTGTCCTCGAGCATCCCCGCCTGCACGTAGAGCGCCTCGGCCGAGATCCGCAGGCCCTTAGCGATCTGCTGGAGTATGTCGGCGCTCGGGCGGCGGAGGCCGCGCTCGACCTGGCTCAAGTACGGGTTCGAGACGCCCGCGGCCTGGGCAAGCTGTCGGATCGAGATCTTCGCCTGCTCGCGTTGCTCGCGGATGTACGAGCCGATAGAGCCGACGTTCACCGCGCTCATATACCCAGTCTCACCTGCGGTGCTTGCAATTGCAAATCCCCCAGCAAGCACACTGCAGGACACCGGCGCGGACCGCGGGCGACGCGGGCTCAGCGCGAGGAGAGCGGGCTCAGCGCGAGGAGAGCGGGCTCAGCGCGAGGAGAGCGAGGAGAGCGGGAGGACGGGGCGTAGCTCGCCCACCCGGACGCCTCCGCCGGTGATCGGCGGGCCGGCGATCTCGCCGAGGCCCGCGAGGCCCACGCCAGGCTCATGCCCGGCGAGGGAGGCGAGCACGGCCGCGACAATGACGGGTGCGGCCCGCTGCGCGCCGTCGTCGAACTTCACCGCTCCCGCCCGGCCGTCGGCCAGCGCGAACGCGCAGACGCCCTCGGCGCCGCCCTTGATCAGCAGGCCGGGCACCGCCGCGACCATCGCTGCCTCGGCCCTGGTGGTCCCCGACGTCCAGAGGGGGTTTGCGCGCATCGCGTCGGCGACCCGCCGCTCCGGCGAACCGGTTTCTGCCAGCACGAGCGCCCGGAAGGCCCGGGCAAGTCCCGTCGTCGAGATCGCGAACAGCGGCGCACCGCACCCGTCGACCCCCGTGGCGGCCACCGGCTCGCCGGACAGAGCCTCGACTGCCTGCCTGATCCGGACCTGCAGCGGATGACCTGGGTCGCGGTAGGTCGCGGTAGGCCAGCCGGCCGCGACGCAGGTGGCCAGCATCGCCGCGTGCTTGCCCGAGCAGTTCATGTGGATTCGGTCCGCGACGCCGCCCGCGCGCAGCCACGCGATCCTGGCCGCGTCGTCGAGCGGCAGATCAGGCGGGCACTGCAGGTCGGCCTCCGTCAGGCCAGCGCCGGCCAGGATCGACCGAGCGCCTGCCACGTGGAACTCCTCGCCCGAGTGACTCGCCGAGGCCAGTGCCAGCAGGTTGCCGTCCAGCGCGAGCCCGCAGCGCAGCATCGTCGCGGCCTGCATCGGCTTGTTCGAAGACCGCGGGAACATCGGCTTGTCTGGCGTACCGGCCGCGAGCAGCACCGACCCGTCGGCGGCCAAGACTTCGAGCGACCCACGGTGCCGCGACTCGACGACCCCTGACCTTACGACCTCGACTAGCACCGGGTTCGCGGGCCCCGCGTCCGGCAGTCCCTCTGGTCCTTCTGCCATGCGAACGCCGGCGCTCAGCGGAATAGCGATCGGGAACTCCTAGCATCGTTCGTGCGCCGTCCGGCGCCGGGTTTGGCGGCGGGTCGGTAGCTGCTATCAACGGTCATCGGCGGAGAATGCGTTCTCGTGCGAGCTGTAGTTCAACGCGTCAGGGAAGCGAGCGTATCGGTAGCCGGTCAGGTGGTCAGCGAGCTACCGGCCCCTGGCCTCCTGATCCTGATCGGCGTCACGCACGACGATACCGCCCAGATCGCCACAGCCCTCGCGGGCAAGATCTACAACCTGCGGATCCTGGACGGCGAGAAGTCCTGCGCCGATACGGGGGCACCGTTGCTGGTGGTGAGCCAGTTCACGCTGTACGCACAGACCACCAAGGGCAGGCGGCCGACCTGGCAGGCGGCGGCGCCGCGGGAGATCGCCGAGCCGCTGGTCACCGTTTTCGCCGACGCCCTGCGCGCGCTCGGGGCGACCGTCGGCACCGGCGTCTTCGGGGCGGATATGGCGGTCGCGCTGATCAACGACGGCCCGGTGACTTTGATCCTTGAGGCTTGACTATGCCCAGCCGCCGGTCGCCTACCCGACGGCAGTCGGCGCCCGCAGATGCTCCCTGGCGAACGCCAGGGATTCCTCCAGGTCGTAGTAGCGCTCCTGCTGAGTCAGCGCTCTGCGAGTACTGATCTCGACCACCACGACGCCCTGGTAACCGACGCGGTCCAGCCGCGTGAGCACCTCAGCGCACGGCTGGCTGCCCCGGCCAGGGACGAGGTGCTCGTCTGGCAGGCCAGGCTTCGTCCCGTCGGTGAGGTGCAGGTGGGCGAGGCGCTTGCCGAGGTCCTCGGCCATCTGCAGGGCGTCGGAGTCTGAGACCGCGGTGTGCGATAGGTCGAGCGTCACGTGCTGGCAGTCGAGTTCGACCGGGTCCCAGTGCGGCGCGTAGGCGGCGACCTCAGTCGCTCCGGCCCGGAGCGGATACAGGTTCTCGACCGCGAACTTCACCTCGGTCTCGGCCTGCGCCCTGGCCAGGCCGGCCTCGAAGTCCCTGGCGTAGTCGCGCTGCCATCGGAAGGGCGGATGGACGACCACGACCTGAGCGCCGAGCTTGGCGGCGACATCGGCGGCCTTGGTGAGTTTCGCCCAGGGCTCTCGTCCCCAGACCCGCTGGGTGATCAGCAGGCACGGTGCGTGCACGGCGAGCACGGGGACGCCGTGATATTCGGCGAGCCGCTGCAGCACCTTCGGGTCCTGGCTGACCGGGTCGGCCGTCACCATGACCTCGATGCCGTCGTAACCGAGCCTGGCGGCGATCTCGAACGCGTCGGTGGTGCGCTCAGGAAAGACAGAGGCGGTCGAGAGCGCGACGGGCACCGCGCTGGCCTTCTTCGCGCCGCCAGCAAGGCCGGTTTGCTGCCGCGCGCTGTCGCCATTTCCGGCGCCCAGACGAACCGCGCGGCCCCGGCCTGTGTCCCGCGCGGCGTCGGTGTTGTCGGCGGGCTGTCCCAAGGCCCCTCCTCCGTCGCCGTGCCTGAATCCGTTGGCGTTTCGCTATCTACAACAGACCGGATGCCAGCTTATGCCGCTGGCGGGGCAGGACTGTCGGACCCCGCCGTTACGGTTCCTGACATGGCGAAAGGCTCGGCCGGGACGCTGTACCAGTGCTCAGAGTGCGGCTGGCGGGCCACGAAGTGGGCGGGCCGCTGCGGCGAGTGCCAGACCTGGGGCTCGGTGGTCGAGGGCGTGGTCTCGGCCGGGGCCGACCGGTCGGGCCGGGCTGTGCTCAGAGGCTTGCCTTCGGTGCGCCCCAGCTCTCCGGCCGTGCCGATCTCGAAGATCGACGCCAGCGGGGCGGCCGTCAAGCCGACCGGGATGGACGAACTGGACCGTGTGCTCGGCGGCGGCCTGGTGCCCGGCACGGTGGCGCTGCTGGCCGGTGAGCCTGGCGTCGGCAAGTCGACGCTGCTGCTCGAGGCCGGCGCGCTCGCGGCCGAGCACTCCGTGGTGCTGTATGTCACAGGTGAGGAGTCGGCGGCCCAGGTCAGGCAGCGAGCCGACAGGATCGGTGCGATCAGCGAGAACCTGTACCTGGCGGCGGAGACGGACCTCGCCGCGCTGCTCGCCCACGTCGAAGCGGTGCAGCCGACGCTGCTGATCGTGGATTCGGTGCAGACAGTGTCGGCGGCGGGAGTCGAGGGCGCGCCTGGCGGCGTCACCCAGGTACGCGAGATCACCTCGGCTCTGGTCAGCCTCGCCAAGCAGCGGATCCTGACCACTGTGCTCGTCGGCCACGTGACGAAGGATGGATCGATCGCGGGGCCGCGCTCCCTCGAGCACCTCGTGGACGTGGTGCTGCACTTCGAGGGGGACAGCCGCGGCAGGCTGCGGATGATCAGGGCGCTGAAGAACAGGTTCGGGCCCACCGACGAGATCGGTTGCTTCGAACTCGGGGAGTTCGGGCTGATCGGGCTGCCTGATCCGAGCGGGTTGTTCTTGTCCAGGCTGCACAAGCCCGTGCCTGGCACCTGCGTCACCGTGACGCTGGAGGGCCGCAGGCCGCTCGTGGCCGAGGTGCAGACGCTGGTCTGCCCGGTCAGCGGCAACGAGCCAACGCGCCGGGTCACCTCAGGACTGGACTACGCCAGGGTCGGCATGACCGTCGCGGTGCTGCAGCGACGGGCCAGGGTCCAGCTTGGCCGATGTGACGTCTACGCGGCCACGGTCGGCGGGGTGAGGCTCACCGAGCCAGCGGTCGACCTCGCACTGGCGCTGGCGATCGCCGGGGCGAGAGCCGAGATGAGCCTGCCGTCCGACGTCGTGGCGTTCGGCGAGGTCGGCCTGGCGGGAGAGATCCGCAGCGTTTCAGGGATCGGCAGGCGGCTGGCCGAGGCGGGCCGGATGGGGTTCAGGCGCGCCTTCGTGCCTGCGGGATCCGATGTGGTCCCGCCAGACTCCCCGTTGCAGGTCATCGCCGTGACCGACCTGTTGGGGGCGATCAGCGCTGCGTTCAGCGCGGAACACTAGCTGTAAACGCTGGTCAGCGGAGCCGGAACCGGACCGGCGAACTCACCAGCGAGCCGTCAACCGCGTACGCGGTATAGGCACCAGCGGAGACCGATCGACTCGGCACCTTGCAGCCTCGCGTCGACGTCTTCTCGTTCCAGCCGACCGATATGACCTTGGGCACGCCCCGTCTTAGCGCCGTGACCAGGCTGCCCGTTCCCGTGGCGCAGTCCGCCGAGCTCCAGATCCTGGCGGGCCCCTCCTTGATGACAAGCGCGAGATGACCAGCGCCGACGTTGAACGAGCAGTCGGTCGGCTGCGTAGATACCACGCTGAGGCTGAACGTGGGCCGCTGACCTGGGGCGAAGTCGACCTGGTTAGCGGACGCGCTGAGCACGATCGAGTGCCGGGAGCAGGTCTTCGGCTCGAGGCCGCTGACGGCACCATGTGAGGGCGACGGCGACGGCGACGCCTTCAGCTTGTGCCCCGAACCTGGCTGGTGGCTCGCATTCGAGCTGGGGCCGGCCGGTGCGCCGCTGGCGCTGTCATGGCTGTGCCGCGGCCCGGCGGCCGCGCCAGTGGGCGAGCCTCCGCCCTGCGGCGCCACCGCGCCGCCTGACGGCCCGTGACTGGTCGTGCCGTGCCCGGTCAGGGTCGGCTGGACCTTGACCGCCTCGGACAGGCTCCAGGCTGCTGCGATGAGCGAGGCTAGCGCGACGGCCAGCACGACGAATCGCCGCCGCCAGTAGGTGACGGCCGGTTCGGCATGAACCGCCTCAGCGGAGGCTCCGGCGCTGCTGACTCGATCCTCGGCGGGCTCTCGGCTGGCGGGGATGTGCAGGCCAAGCCCCAGGCCAGGGGCGGGCCCGGTGCGCCCTCGCCTGGCACCCCTTTTGCCGAGCCTTGTGCCGCTGCGGCCCGGCCTTGGCCCGCCATCCCGGACACCGGGCGCGCCCGGAGGGTAACGGAACGTGCTGTCCCCCATGGCGCCTCAGTATGCAAGAGTGGCGGCCGGCGGCGCGGACGCCCCGCCGAGCGTTCAGTAGGCACGTTGTCGCAGGCAGGAGGCTTGCGGAGAGCTTGCCCGGATTCCTGCCGAGGTGCCGGCTGGCTGCCCGCATGGCAGGATCGGTCCCGTCATGACCACTAGATTCGAGGCGCCGCTCACCGCTTGGTACGCGGCGACCGCCAGGGACCTGCCGTGGCGGCGTCCCGGCGTCGGAGCCTGGCCGATCCTGGTCAGCGAGTTCATGCTGCAGCAGACGCCGGTGTCCAGGGTGCTGCCCGCCTACGACGCCTGGCTCGCCAGGTGGCCGACGGCTGCGGCCCTGGCGGCCGCCACGCCCGCGGACGCGGTCAGGCAGTGGAACAGGCTGGGGTATCCCCGCCGCGCGCTGCGACTGCATGCCTGCGCCGAGGTCATCACCACACAGCACGGCGGTCACGTGCCGACCTCGATCGCCGAACTGCGGGCGCTGCCCGGGGTGGGCTCCTACACCGCAGCCGCGGTGGCCAGCTTCGCGTACGGCCAGCGGCACGCCGTGCTGGACACCAACGTGCGCCGGGTGCTCGCCAGGCTGGTCAGCGGCCGGGAACTGACGCCGCGCTCGTCGGCCAGCCTCGCCGAGACAAGGCTGGCTGAGTCGCTGCTGCCGCCAGAGGACGACAACCGCGCGGCGACCTGGTCGGTGGCCGTGATGGAACTCGGCGCGCTCGTCTGCACGGCGGCGCGCCCAGCCTGCGAGAGGTGCCCGCTCGCCGCCCGCTGCGCGTGGCGGCGCGGCGGCAGCCCGGCGGCGGCGGTCCGGCGTCCTGCCCAGCGCTACGAGGGCACCGACCGGCAGTGCCGGGGTGCGGTGCTCGCGGTGCTCAGGAACACGCCAGGACCGGTTCCGGTCGGCTCGCTCGACGCGTGCTGGCCAGACGCTGGGCAGCTCAGCAGAGTGCTCGCGACCCTGCTGGCCGACGGGCTGGCCAGTGAGCACCAGGGCGGCCTGATCGGGCTGCCAGGCGACGAACCCAGCCTCTCGGCACTGGCCAGCGACTGACAGCAGGCCGCGACAGCAACAGCAAAGGCCCGCGGCTCTCGCCGCGGGCCTTTGCTGTTCGCCTAGCTTGCCTTACGAGCCTGATGCCTCGCCCCGCTCGGGCGCCTCGACCCCGGATCCGGTGGCCTTGGCCAGCTCCACCGGCGGCGTGTCGGGCACGATCTCCGGCTTGGGCACGCCCTTGAAGGTGAACTTCGCCTCCTTGCCCGTGCCCTCGGTGTCGACCATGACGATCTGGCCGGCCTTGATCTCGCCGAACAGGATCTTCTCCGACAGCTGATCCTCGATCTCGCGCTGGATCGTCCTGCGCAGCGGCCGCGCGCCGAGCACCGGGTCGTAGCCGCGCTCGGAAAGCAGTGTCTTGGCCGCCGGCGTGAGCTCGATGCCCATGTCGCGGTCGCGCAGCCGCTCCTCCAGCATCGCGATCATCAGGTCCACGATCTGGAAGATCTCGGGCCTGGTGAGCTGGTGGAACACGATCATGTCGTCGACGCGGTTCAGGAACTCGGGCCTGAAGTGCTGCTTGAGCTCGTCCTGCACCTTGGTCGTCATCCGCTCGTACGACCCGCTCGACTCCCCAGCCGATCCGAATCCGACCGTGATCCCCTTGGAGATGTCCTTGGTACCAAGGTTCGTGGTCATGATGATCACGGTGTTCTTGAAGTCCACGACCCGGCCCTGGGCATCGGTCAGGCGGCCGTCCTCAAGAATCTGCAGCAGCGAGTTGAAGATGTCCTGGTGCGCCTTCTCGATTTCGTCGAAGAGCACCACGGAGAACGGCCTGCGGCGGACCTTCTCGGTCAGCTGGCCGCCCTCTTCGTAGCCGACGTAGCCAGGCGGTGAACCGAACAACCGCGAGACCGTGTGCTTCTCCATGTACTCGCTCATGTCGAGCTGGATCAGCGAGTCCTCATCGCCGAACAAGAACGCGGCCAGGGTCCTGGACAGCTCGGTCTTCCCGACGCCCGACGGGCCGGCGAAGATGAACGATCCGCCTGGGCGCTTCGGGTCCTTCAGGCCGGCCCTGGTGCGCCTGATGGCCTGAGAGAGCGCCTTGATCGCGTCGTTCTGACCGATGACGCGCTTGTGCAGTTCGTCCTCCATCCGCAGCAGGCGCGCGGATTCGGCCTCGGTCAGCTTGAACACCGGGATGCCGGTCGCAGTCGCCAGCACCTCGGCGATCAGCTCCTCGTTCACCTCGGCGACGGCGTCCATGTCGCCGGCCTTCCACTCCTTCTCGCGGATGTCCTTCTTCTCGATCAGCTGCTTCTCCTTGTCGCGGAGAGCAGCCGCCTTCTCGAAGTCCTGCGAGTCGATCGCCGACTCCTTGTCCCGGCGCACGTCGGCGATCTTCTCGTCGAACTCGCGCAGGTCAGGCGGTGCCGTCATCCTGCGGATGCGCATCCGAGAGCCGGCCTCATCGATCAGGTCGATCGCCTTGTCAGGCAGGAACCTGTCGCTGATGTACCGGTCCGCCATCTGGGCGGCGGCCACCAGCGCGTCGTCGGTAATGGAGACCCTGTGGTGCGCCTCGTACCGGTCGCGCAGGCCCTTGAGGATCTCGATCGTGTGCGAGATCGTCGGCTCGGCGACCTGGATCGGCTGGAACCTGCGCTCAAGCGCAGCGTCCTTCTCCAGGTGCTTGCGGTACTCATCGAGCGTCGTGGCGCCGATGGTCTGCAGCTCACCGCGGGCCAGCATCGGCTTCAAGATCGAGGCCGCGTCGATCGCGCCCTCGGCAGCGCCGGCGCCGACCAGCGTGTGGATCTCGTCGATGAACAAGATGATGTCGCCGCGGGTGCGGATCTCCTTGAGCACCTTCTTCAGGCGCTCTTCGAAATCACCGCGGTACCGCGATCCGGCAACCAGCGCGCCCAGGTCAAGCGTGTATAGCTGCTTGTCCTTCAGCGTCTCGGGCACCTCGCCCTTGACAATGCGCTGGGCCAGGCCCTCAACGACGGCGGTCTTGCCGACGCCAGGCTCGCCGACCAGGACGGGGTTGTTCTTGGTGCGCCGCGACAGCACCTGCATGACCCGCTCGACTTCCTTCTCGCGGCCGATGACCGGGTCCAGCTTGCCCTCCCGCGCGGCGGCGGTGAGGTTCCTGCCGAACTGGTCGAGGACAAGCGAGGTCGACGGGGCACTCTCGGACGAGGTTCCGGCAGCGGGCGGCTCCTTGCCCTGGTAGCCGTGCAGCAACTGGATCACCTGCTGGCGCACCCGGTTCAGGTCAGCGCCAAGCCGGACGAGCACCTGGGCTGCGACGCCCTCGCCCTCACGGATCAGCCCGAGCAGAATGTGCTCGGTGCCGATGTAGTTGTGACCAAGCTGCAATGCCTCGCGCAGCGAAAGCTCAAGAACCTTCTTGGCGCGCGGCGTGAAGGGAATGTGCCCGGACGGTGCCTGCTGGCCCTGCCCGATGATTTCCTCCACTTGCTGCCGCACGGCTTCAAGACTGATGCCAAGCGACTCAAGTGCCTTCGCGGCGACGCCCTCACCCTCGTGGATGAGGCCAAGAAGGATGTGTTCAGTTCCGATGTAGTTGTGATTTAGCATCCTGGCCTCTTCCTGAGCCAGGACCACAACCCGCCGCGCCCGGTCGGTAAACCTCTCGAACATGCTCGTTCGCTCCCTCACCTAGCGACCGGGCCACGACCAGGTTGGCCGCGTCCCTGCCGCGCACTAGCCCACAAACGGGGGAAGGCTGGCTGCGCCAGGCCACGCTCAGAAGCGGCCCACCGCACTCCATGCAGACCTTCCCCGCTAGACGGGCGTTCACCCTCATCCAACCTATGGTGAGGGAACACTGTTCCCTGGTACGCCACTAGCGAACGCGGCGCGGCTGACGGCACACCGGATATCCCGCCGGTATCGGCGGATATCGCGGCTAAGGGTGCGCTGCCAGCCGCTCGAGCCGACGATCGGCGATCAGGTCGGGGGTCCGCGCGGTCTCCGGCACGGCTATCCGGAGGCAAGCGTCCCGTCAGACCCGAACCCGATGCGGGATGCGCGTCAGCTTGAGCGAGCGACGCGGAACCCGCTACCACGAGCCGGGGAACTTAGTTAGTGCGAAGCCTCGTACTCGGCGATGATGTTGCCTGGAATACGGCCGCGCTCGCTGACCTTATGCCCACGCTGGCGCGCCCATTCCCTAATTTCCGAGCTGCGCTCGCGGCCAGGACCTGTCCGCGCCTTACGGCGCCGCCCGCCAGCAGTTGCCCTGCGCGCGTGGTCGGCGAATGCACCGATCTTCTCGCGCAGTTCCTTGCTGTGCGGCCCACATAGATCGATCTCATACGCGTTGCCATCAAAGGCGAACGAAACAGACTCTGTTCCCTCCACCTCACCTTCGTGGGGAAGGTCACACACCACCGTCACCACAGTCTTCTGAGCCATGCTGGTTGCCTTTCGTTACTGCAGAGTATTTAAAGCAGCTTAACCTATACCAGCCAACTCGCCGCACAGAATAAAGAACTACTCTTCAAGCGGTTCGGTTTCTTGTCCAAGCCTCTGCAACAACTTCTCGCGCCTGTTACGCCTGAAACCAGTTGTGACGAAGCGCTTTCAGTCAGTGACCATGGTCGGGGCCGCCTTCGGCGGCGTTCTCCCCGAGCGAACCCTGAGCCGAAGTTCCGTCAGTTTCATTCGCACCCGGTGACCGCGATGAATCGGTCGCGGATTCTTCTGCTTGTTCGTCTTGTTCGTCCTCTGTCGCGTTCTTCCCGCGCCGCATCTCATGGCGGACGAATGCACCGGCCGCGATCAGGAAGACGACCGCTACAAGCAGGGGCGGTGTCAATGCGGCCAGGTCAGTCAGCATCAGCACCTCCTACCGTCGACTCTCCGCGCGGCGCCGGCCGGCAGTTGATT
Source organism: uncultured Actinomycetota bacterium (assembly GCA_963696215.1). Lineage (GTDB taxonomy): Bacteria > Actinomycetota > Actinomycetes > Streptosporangiales > Streptosporangiaceae > Chersky-822. The sequence goes on along the minus strand of CAVOJF010000008.1, from coordinate 167,627 downwards.
GCGGATCGCATCGGAACTCGCGGTCGCGTCTGGCGCCGGCTGCGCCGGGCCGAGCCGCCGGAGTGCAAAGCAGCGCAGCTCCTGTGGCGGATGCAATCGCGCCGAGACACGCCAGGCCGACGCCGGGCTCCTAGCTTGTCAGGCAATCAGCGTACGCCCCACGGCCAACGCTCGGCCGACCCGGGCAGCGACGGACGAAAGTGCCTGCTCCACACCGACGACATGCAATCTTCACATGAATTGCACAGCCTCGGCTCGGTATAGCCGGCTGGAGCCGGCAAGCGGGTTCCAGGCTGCGCCTGGTGCCAATTGTAGGTCGGTCGGGTGTGCCCCTAAAGTAGCTTGCCGGGTCGGGCTTGATGTTCTTGTAGTGCGCAATACAATCCTTTGCAGTTGCACGCGGCACGCTTGCACGGCGCGGACGTTTTCTCCGGCTGATTGCGACATCCGGTCATCTAAGTGGCTGTGCCGGGCGGTGAGGAAAACGAATTTCGGCGACGCGGGCTTCCGGCTCCCCGGTTTTCGTCTGAGGAAAGCCAGCGGCAGCTAGGGCGACACGGTGCTACCGAACATTGCGAGAGTAGTCAGCGTCAGTGGTGTCGGCCCGGCCGAACAAATTCACAAGTGAACGGGGCCTGACCACCTGATCCAGGGAAGCTGAACCTCGCCTGAACGCCCGTCAATCTCCCGTTGCCGGACGACTACAAGTCGCCAGCCCGACATGCGGGGCATTGCAAGCTCCTACATCACGGCCAGATCACACGTCAAGCGCGCCTCTCGGACACGCGTTCTGACCTGCGCAGACGACGCCAATACCGACGCCACTCCGACCGCAAGGCACGATGGACAGCATCAACACGACGTCAGGATGCACCGAAAGTCCTGACTCTAACCGAGGTGTCCGAGACGAAACTTTTCTCATCAGCGGTGCAGAGGGTACTGCAGTCGATTAGTGTCCATCGCTGTTACCTCGTTCCCGCTGGCGTGCCCTAAGCGCAGGTGCCGCCAGCCCAGGAAAGGAATGCCACTGTGGAGCGCTCGCCAGATGGTTGGCACTCCAGGCGCCGCCCGGTAACGGGCGGCATGACAGGGCATGGGCGATCGCGCAGCCTCGCGAAGCGCGTCGCGACGGCGGTCAGCATCGCTGCCGCCATGGGCTTGGCGGTCCCGGCCTCGCTTGCCGGAGCCGCGTCGGCAAGCCCGCAGCCCACGCTGAAGGAACTGCTCGCAGAGGCCACCAAGCTGTCCAGGCAGATCGATGACCTGAGCCAGCAATACGACGCGCTGCGGATCCAGTTCAGCGAGGCCAAGGCACAGGTCAAGGTCGCACGCCTGACCGTCCGCAGGGATGAGCGGCTGCTCGCGGCAGACCAGGCGGCCATCGCGCAGATCGCGGCGGCTGGCTACATGACGGGCGGCGTCAACCCGGCAATCAGCCTGCTCACCAGCAAGAACCCGGAGTCCATGCTGAACCGGGCCTCGATTCTCGGCGAGCTTCAGAAGGAGAACGGGGACAAGCTGCACCTCGTCGCGACCGCGCGGGCCGCGGCGCAGCGCGCCAAGCTGCTGGCCGTTCAGCAGCAGGCCAAGGCCGCCAAGCTGTCCAAGGCCATGAAGGCCAAGGTCGCGATCATCCAGGCCAAGGAGAACAAGCTCAACACCGCGGCGTTTGCGAAGGCGCTCGAGATCTACAGGAACACTGGCACCTATCCGCCGATCCACGTCAACGGCAGGTCGCTCGGCGTTCAGGCGCTCAGGATCGCCATGACCAAGATCGGCGATCCCTACGTCTGGGGCGGCGCTGGCCCGAACAGCTTTGACTGCTCAGGCCTGGTCATGTGGGCGTACGCCCAGCTGGGCATCAGCCTGCCGCACTTCACCGGCGATCAGTGGAACGCCGGCGTGCACGTGTCGAAGGCTCAGCTGCAGCCTGGCGACCTCTTGTTCTTCTTCGCGGACATCGGCCACGTCGGCATCTACGTTGGCAACGGCTTCATGCTGGACGCGCCCACGTTCGGCATCCCGGTGGGCATCCACCCAGTGATGTGGAATGCCTACGACGGCGCGGTGCGGATCGCCTAGCCGGGACGGACGATCGGGAACAGGATCGTCTCCCTGATCGACGCGCCGGTCAGCAGGATCAGCACCCGGTCGATGCCCATGCCCATCCCGCCGGCCGGCGGCATGCCGTATTCGAGCGCCCGCAGGAAGTCCTCGTCGATCTGCATCGCCTCGGCGTCACCGCCAGCCGCGAGCAGCGACTGCGCCGTGAGCCTGGCCCGCTGCTCAACCGGGTCGACGAGCTCGGAGTACCCGGTGCCGATCTCGGTGCCGAACGCGACTAGATCCCACTTCTCAGCCAGCCTGGGATCCTCGCGGTGGGCCCTGGTCAGCGGCGACACCTCGACAGGGAAGTCCCGGTAGAAGGTCGGCAGCACCGTCTTGGCCTCGACCAGGTGCTCGTACATCTCGAGCACCACCTGGCCCGCGTTCCAGGACGGATTCATGGCGATGCCGACCTGGTCGGCCAGCCTGCGCAGGTGCTCCTCGCCGGTGTCGGGCGTGACCTTTTCGCCGAGCGCCGCCGAGACCGCGTCGTGCACGCTGACCGACGGCCACTCACCGCCGATGTCATGCTCCGAGCCGTCGGGCCTGCGCACGACGGTGCCGCCGAGGCTGGCCTTCGCCGCGCTGATGATGAGGCTCCTGGTCAGGGCGCCGATCGAGGTGTAGTCGCCGTAGGCCTCGTACGCCTCCAGCATGGTGAACTCGGGGTTGTGGGTCGCGTCAGCGCCCTCGTTGCGGAAGTTCCTGCCGATCTCGTAGACCCTCTCGAGGCCGCCCACCATCAGCCGCTTGAGGTACAGCTCAAGCGCGATCCGCAGGTACATCGGCATGTCGTAGGCGTTGATGTGGGTTACGAACGGCCGGGCGTTGGCGCCGCCATGCAGCGTCTGCAGGATGGGCGTCTCCGCCTCGACGAAGCCCTGGCTGTGCAGTTCCTCCCTGATCGCCCTGGTCACCGACGCCCGCAGTTCGGCGAACTGGCGCGCCTCAGGGTTGACAATCAGGTCTAGATAACGCATTCGCACCCGTGACTGCGGGTCCGTGAGGCCGGCGTGCTTATCGGGGAGCGGTCGGAGCGACTTGGCGGTGATCGCGAACGAGTCGGCAAGCACCGACAGTTCGCCGCTGCGCGACGTGATGACCTCGCCGGTCACGCCGATGTGGTCGCCGAGGTCGACGTCGGCCTTCCAGGCGGCGAGCGCTTCCTCGCCAACCCGGTCGCGGGAGATCATCACCTGGATCTCGCCGGAACCGTCCCTGATCGTCGCGAAGCAGAGCTTGCCCCCGGTCCGGTAGAGCATGACCCGACCGGCAACCCCGACCTTGTCGCCGGTCGCCGTGTCCGGCGGCAGGTCCGGGTGCAGCGCCCTGACCTCGGCGATCGAGTGCGTCCGCGGGTAGCCGACCGGATAGGGCTCGACGCCGGCGGCCCTGAGCCGCTCGACCTTGGCCAGCCTGACCCGCATCTGCTCAGACACGTCAGGTGGCTGCCAGGAGTCCTCGCCCGGCCCAGCGGTCGCACCGCTTGTCTCGTCGCTCATCTGCCAAACGCTACCGGCGCGCCGCCCCCGCAAGCGACTCAGATTCGCGCCGCCCCGGACAACGTGGGCGCCCCGTTGTCGCCCTAGCAACAACATGGCGCCCCCGTTGCTATCGGACGCGGCTTCAGGGGGCTAGGTTGCGCTCCCAGACGAGACGGAGTCCGATCAGCGTGAGCCAGGGCTCGTAGGCGTCGATGATCTTGACTTCATCAATGACCAGCGGCGCGAGGCCGCCCGTCGCGATCACGGTGACGGCATCGGGGTTGTCTGGGGATAGCTCGGCGGCCATCCGGCTGGCGATCCCTTCGACCTGGCCGGCGAAGCCGAAGATGATCCCGGACTGCAGCGCCTCGACAGTGTTCTTGCCGACGACCCGCGCCGGCCTGGTCAGCTCGACCTTCAGCAACTGGGCGGCGCGCCTGGACAGCGCGTCCACGGAAATCTCGATGCCTGGCGCGAGCGCGCCGCCTACGAACTCGCCCCTCGCGCTGACGGCGTCGAAGTTGGTCGAGGTGCCGAAGTCGACGACGACCGCCGGGCCGCCGTAGAGGTGGACGGCGGCGACCGTGTTCATGATCCGGTCGGTCCCGACCTCCTTAGGGTTGTCCATCCGGATCGACACGCCCGTCTTGACCCCAGGCTCGACGATGAGCGCGGGCACGTGCTCGTAGTACCGGCCCAGCGTCTCGCGCATCTCGTGCAGCACCGACGGCACGGTCGAGCAGACCGCGATCCCGTCCAGTCCCGCGGCCTCGATCCTCGAACTCTGCGACAGGAGCCCGCGCAGCGTGACCGCGAGTTCGTCAGCGGTCCTGACCGGGTCGGTCGCGATCCGCCAGTGCTCCACCACTTCCTCGTTTTCGAAAACGCAGAGCACTGAGTTGGTGTTGCCGACGTCAATCGTGAGCAGCATGAGCTAGCGCCCCGATCCCGCGTCCGCGCTGACCAGGTCGAGGCCGATGTCCAGCGCGGGCGCGGAGTGCGTGAGCGCACCAACCGCCAGGTAGTCGACACCGGTCGCCGCGACGGCCGCGGCATCCTCGAGGCGCAGGCCGCCGCTTGCCTCCAGCTTGGCCAGCCCGGCCGTCCGCCTGACCGCTTCAGCGATGTCAGCCACGCTGAAATTGTCCAGCAAGATCAGGCCAGCCCCTGCGCCGACCGCCTCATCGACCTGATCGAGGGTGTCGCACTCAACCTCGACCGGCAGATCAGGCGCCAGCTTGCCCACCGCGTCAAAGGCGGCGGTCACTGACCCAGCGCCGGCCACGTGGTTGTCCTTGATCAGCGCCGCATCCGACAGCGACATCCTGTGGTTGACCCCGCCCCCGCACCGGACCGCATACTTCTCGAGCATCCGCAGCCCAGGCAACGTCTTCCGGGTATCCCGGATCCGCGCCCCCGAGCCCATCACAGCCGCTACCCATCGCGCGGTCAGCGTTGCGACACCAGACATGTGGCAGAGCAGATTCAGCGCCGTCCGCTCCGCCGTCAGGATCGCTGGCAACGGCCCGCGGATGGTCATCAGGACGTCGCCAGCACGGACCTCATCCCCGTCGCTGACGTGGTGCTCGCTGGTGATGTGGCCGCCGACCGACTGGAATACGGCCTCAGCCACCACGAGACCAGCCACGACACCCGGCCGCCGCGCCACAAGCTCCGCGGTTCCCTGCTCCGCGGCCGGGATAGTGGCCGCCGTCGTCACATCGGGCCCGTCCGCAAGGTCCTCCGCTAGCCCCGCCCGAATGACTCGCAGCACCGCGGCCGGGTCAAGACCGCACGACTCCAGCTTCGCCGCCGAGGCCGCCGAGATCTCACCCACCTCCGTGCTCCTGACCAGTGCGCACAAAGCGAGCCACGATTCCTTCGTCCTCAGGCCCTTCGGGCCGGCTGCTCGCCTCGGGTCCGCTCGGCCCGCCGAGACTCACGATGATGTGGCCGATCCAGTCGTCGGAGACATCGGGATAGTCCTCGCGCCAGTGGCTGCCGCGGGTCTCGGTTCGCATGGTTGCGGACGCGACGAGGGCTGAAGCCAGCGTATGCAGGTTGGTGGCCTCCCAGGCGGCCAGGCTCGGATGAGCCGACTGCTGATCGCCGATCTTGCGCAGTGTGTCGGCAGCGGCAGCGAGGCCAGGCCCTGACCGGAGCACGCCGGCGCGCTCCGTCATGAGGTGCTGAATCTGGTCGATCGCGCCAGGGTCGAGCAGGCCGCGGGACCGGTCGTCGCGAGCGGGTTCCTTGCGCGGCGGGAGATCCGACGCGAGGTCCGCGGCGATGCGTTCGGCGAAGACGAGGCCCTCGAGCAGGGAGTTCGAGGCGAGACGGTTCGCGCCGTGGACGCCGGTACACGCGACCTCGCCGCAGGCGTACAGGCCAGCGATGCTGGTGCGGCCGTGCAGGTCGGTCTTGACCCCGCCGCTGGCGTAGTGCGCGGCGGGGACCACAGGAATGGGTTCGCGGACCGGGTCGATGCCGTGCGAGAGGCAGCTTGCCCTGATCGTCGGAAACCTGTGCTCCCAGACGTCTTCGCCGAGGTGGGTGCCGTCGAGATAGACGTGGTCGGCGCCGGTCTCGGCCATCGCGTTCATGATCGCCTTGGCGACGACGTCGCGCGGCGCGAGGTCGGCGAGCGGGTGGCGGCCGGTCATGAAGCGGCGGCCCGCGCCGTCGATCAGGAAGGCGCCCTCGCCGCGTACGGCCTCGGAGATGAGTGGCTGGCGGCCGCGCGCGCCTGGGCCGAGCCAGAGAACCGTCGGGTGGAACTGGACGAACTCCAGGTCGGCTGCTTCAGCGCCGGCCCGCAGGGCGAGCCCGACGCCGTCGCCGGTGGAGACCGGCGGGTTCGTGGTAGCTGAATAGACCTGACCCATGCCGCCGGTTGCGAGGACGACGGCGGGCGCGTGCACCGCTCCGACGCCGTCCTGCTGGCCCTCGCCGATCACGTGCAGCGTGAGGCCGGCGACGCCGCCGTCGCCGGCGAGCAGCAGGTCCAGCGACATCGCGTGCTCGATCACGTCAATGCCGACGCCCTCATCGGCGCCCGCGCCGGCCTCCGCCAGCGCGCGGAGCAGCGCGCGGGAGACTTCCGCCCCGGTCGCGTCCCCGCCGGCGTGCGCGATCCTGCGCCGCAGGTGCCCGCCTTCCCTGGTCAGTTCGAGCACGCCGCCCGGGTCCGCGTCGAACCTGGCGCCGAGCGCGATGAGTCGGCGCACCGCATCCGGTCCTTCGGTCACCAGGGCCCGCACCGCGTCGGTGTCGCAGAGGCCAGCGCCCGCGGTCAGGGTGTCGGCCAGATGCTGTTCAGCCGTATCGCCAGGTCCGAGCGCTGCGGCGATGCCGCCCTGCGCCCACCTGGTCGAACCGTCGTCCAGCAGCGATTTGGTGATCAGCAGGATGTTGCTGTCGGGCACGGCAGCGTGCGTGCTCAGCGCGGCCGTCACGCCGGCGATGCCGGAGCCCACAACCACGACGTCGGCGCGCCTGACCCAGCCGGGCGGCGGCGCGAGCAGCCGGCGCGCGATCACGAGGGCTGCCCCGCGTCGGGCTTGAAGTCGACCGCGACGTTGTCGATCAGCCTGGTCTTGCCGACCGTGCCGGCGACGAGCAACAGCGCCTCGCCGGTAAAGCCAGCCTGGACCGGAGTGAAGGTCGCGGGAGCGGCCAGGGCCAGGTAGTCGGTTGAGAGCGGCGGATCGGCCTTGGCCGCCACGGACAGCTCTGTCTCGGCCGCGGCGAGGACGGCCGCCGGGCCGTCGCCGGCCACCGCCGCCCCTGCCCGCAGCGCCCTGGACAGGGCCAGGGCCGTCTCCCGCTCGCCAGGCGAGAGATACCGGTTCCTGCTGGAGATCGCCAGACCGTCCCGGTCGCGGACGATGCCGACCGGCTCGATCGTGACCGGGAGGTTCAAGTCGGCCACCATTCGCCGGACGACCGCGAGCTGCTGCGCATCCTTCTCCCCGAAGACCGCGACATCCGGCCTGACCAGATTGATCAGCTTAAGCACCACGGTCAGCACGCCATCGAAGAACCCTGGCCGGAACCTACCCTCGAGCACGCCGCCCATCGCACCAGGGCTCACCGTGACAAGCTGTTCGACCGGATACATCTGCTCGCGCGGCGGGGCGAATATGACGTCAACGCCTTCCTCCGCGCAGACGGCGAGGTCGTCGGCGAGGGTGCGCGGGTAGCGGTCGAGGTCCTCACCGGCCCCGAACTGGAGCGGGTTCACGAACACGGATACCACGAGCGATCCGTGCTGCCCCATGATCTGCCTGGCCCGGCGCAGGAGCGCACGGTGTCCGTCATGCAAGGCGCCCATGGTCGGGACCAGGACCACCGGTGGCCGCAGCGTCGCCCGGCAGGCCGCCAGCCCGAGCCTGCTCCTGGCCACCATCGGGTTCATGCGTCCGACCCGGACAGCACCCCGAGCAGTCGCTGCGCGTCAGCAGACGTGAGCGTGCCGGCAGCTAGTGCCCGGTCGGCGGTGAGCCTGGCCAGCGCCAGGTAGGCCCCGAGCGCCTCTGGCGCGATCTTGGCGATGGCCTCGACGTGCGCCGCAACCGTTTCCGCGTCGCCGCGCGCCACTGGTCCGGTCAGCGCCTGGTCGCCGAGCGCCAGCACGTTCTCAAGCGCCGCGCCGAGCAACGGGCCGAGCATCCTGGCCGGATCGGCCACGCCGGCCTCGCGCAGCAGGTCGCTCGCGGAAGCGACGAGGGTGACCAGGTGATTCGCCGCGCTCGCGAGACCCGCGTGGTAGAGGTCGCGCTTGTCATCCGCGATGAACACGGGCTCACCGCCCATCTCCACCACCAGCGCCTCGGCGACGGGCCTGAGCGGCTCGGGAGCCGTCACGCCGAACGAGATGCCGGTCATCTTGGCCACGTCGTCGGCGCGGCCGGTGAAGGTCATCACCGGGTGCAGCGCCAGCGGAAGCGCACCAGCACGCACCGCAGGTTCGAGGACGGCCAGGCCGTGCCTGCCGCTCGCGTGCGCGATCAGGCGCCCCTGCATCGCGACGCCGGTCTCGGCGAGCCCCAGTATCAGGCCGGGCAGCGCGTCGTCGGGCACGGTGACCAGAACCAGGTCGGACGCCTCCACGACCTGCGGCGGCCTGGCGACCAGCGCCTGCGGCAGGACGCGGCTGATCCGATCCAGCGACGCCTGGGAGACCGCCGACGCCGCGACGACCCGGTGCCCAGCCCTGGCGAGCGCGGCCGCCATAGCGGTCCCGGCCCGGCCAGCGCCCACCACACCGACGGCCAGCTGCGCCGGGTGCGGCAGATTGTCGTCTTCTCGCATCGTCGATCCGGCCCCTCAGGACCTGCGCCCCCGCTGACCGTTGGCGGATGGCAGATCGTCGGAGTCGTCCTCGGGAGGCTCTGGGGCCCGGCAGGCTCGCTCCAGGTACAAAGCGGCCAGCACCAGCGCGATCGCCGCGAGCATAGTGACGGCTGACGCGAGCGCGTCGTGTCCGGGCACCGGCTTGTCGAGCAGCGGGATCGTATAGACCAGGAAGCCGAGCGCGAGCCCGGCGATCGCGGCCGCCGCGGCGGAACTCGCCTTCGCCAGCGCCACCACCCTGGGCACCGCCATCGGCTGGATCGGCTTGGCGCCCGGCTGGCCATGCAGCCTGGGACCGAGGTTCCTGCCGAAGCCGAACTCGCCGATCGCCAGCAGGATCAGCGCCGGTACCGCCGTCCAGGGCAGGGGCGCGAGGTCACTGAAGGTGAACTTGACCACGATCCAAGCCAGCGCAGCGCTGACCGCGGCGATCGCCAGCAACGTCCACGGCTTCGTTGGCTGCATCTGACTGACTCACCCGCCCTGATTCGGTGTTGCCTGCGGCTGCACTGTCAGCCTAAGGTCGTCGCGCCGCCTGACCGTACCGCCCGCGCCGTCAGCGGTGCGCTCCGCGTCGGCATCAGATCCCAGCTTGGCGAGCAGTTCGGCCACCGGGCCCCGTCCAGGGAGTGTCGCGCCGGGATCGACGTCGTGCCATGGCAGCAGCACGAAGGCGCGCTCGTGCGCGCGGGGGTGCGGCAGCGTCAGCCGCGGATCAGCGCTGATCTCGTCGTCGCAGGAGATGATGTCGATATCGAGGGTGCGGGGTCCCCACCGCACGGTCCGCACCCTGCCCTGGGCGTGCTCGGCCGCCTGGGTATGCCGCAGGATCTCCATGCCAGGCAGCGCGCTGACGGCGAGCAAGACGGCGTTGAGATAGTCGGGCTGGTCAGGTCCGCCGACCGGGCTGGTCTCGAATACCGCCGATACGGACCGCAGCGCGATGCCAGGAGCGACCGCGAGATCGTCGATGCCGGCCTGGATGGTGGCTAGCCGGTCGCCCAGGTTGCTGCCGAGCGCGAGCACCACCTGGCGCGCAGGCGAGGTCACTGGGCTGCGCCCTCTTCGGTGCTCGGATTCTGCGCCTGCGCCCGGCTGCGCCTGATCGTGACGCTGACGTCGCGGACCGGCACCCCCACCGGGGCCTGCGGCTTGTGCACGGTGATCTCAGCGTGCTGCACGATGTCGTCGGCCAGGCAGGCCGCCGCGAGCCGCTGGGCGAGGGTCTCGATCAGATCGACCGGCTCGCCTGCGACGATCTCCGCGAGGCGCGCTCCAAGCGACCCGTAGTCGACCGTGCGCTCCAGGTCGTCGGTCTCGGCCGCCGGGCTGGTGTCCAGCCAGAGCACCGCGTCGATGATGAACTCCTGCCCGCGCTCGCGCTCGCGGGGCAGGACGCCGTGATAGCCGTAGGCCCGCAGGCCGGACAGGCAGATCCGGTCCATGAAGTTCACGGCAGGCGTTCCTCCAGCAGCCGCGCGGCGATCCTGACCGTGTCCGCGTTCGCGGGCACCTCGTGCACCCGCACGCACCATGCGCCAGCCATGGCCGCGTACATGGTGAGCGCGGCGGTCGCGTCGTCGCACTCGGCGAACGGCCGGGGCGTGTCCTGGCCGGCGCCGAGGAACCGCGCGATGAACCCTTTGCGCGACGCGCCGACGAGGACGGGGAAGGGCGCCGCGGGATGGTCCAGGCAGCCGACCTCGCGGAGCCTCCTCAGCAGCGTCCAGCTATGGCCGGGGAGCTTGGCGAAGCCGAGGCCCGGATCGACGATCAGCTGCGCCTGGTCGACTCCCGCGGCGGTCAGCGCCGTCACGCGCTGTGAAAGCTCGGCCGTGACCTCCTCGACGACGTCGGCGTACACGGCCCTGTCTTGCATGTCCACGCTGTGGCCGCGCCAGTGCATGACGACGTAAGGGACCCGTGACTCGGCTATCAGGCCCGCCATCCTTGGGTCGGCGAGGCCGCCGCTGACGTCGTTGACCAGCAGGGCCCCGTCAGCGATCGCACGCTCGGCGACCTTGACCCGCATGGTGTCGATGCTGACGACCACCCCGGCGGCCGCGAGGGCCGAGATGACAGGACCGACCCGGCGCAGTTCCTCGTCTTCGCTGATCCGCAGCGCCCCCGGCCTTGTCGATTCGCCGCCGACGTCGACGATGTCCGCTCCGGCGGCCGCTAGCTCGAGACCGTGAGCGATCGCGGCGTCTGGGCCGAACCACTTGCCGCCATCGGAGAACGAGTCAGGAGTGACGTTGACCACGCCCATGACCAGGCACCTGGCAGCCACGGGAAGACCCGGAGGACTGATCACGGGACCGGCCATGGGCGTAATCTACAAGCCCGGTCATACCGGCGCCGGCTGGGGCCGAGCCAGCCAGTCAGTCAGTCAGTCAGCCGATGCCCGATCACCGGGCTCCGGCTCATCCGCGGCAGCGGGCGGCCGTGCCCCAGCCGAGATCGGCCCGATGGGGCGGACGGCATTGCGCAGCTTCCTGAACACCCGCCGCGCCTCGAGCTTCGGCCAGACCAGGAACGCCTCTGCCTCGAGCGCGGCGAGGCCGACCCTGATCGTGTCCCTGGTCGAGGTGAAGACCATGAACCTGGGCACCCAGTCTGGCGCGAACTTGGCGTTGAACTTGTAGAGCGACTCGATCTGGAACCACCTGGACAAGAAGACCAGGATCTTGCGCCATGCGCGCGTGATCGGACCGGCTCCGATCCGCTCGCCGCGCTCGAGCGCGGCCCGGAACGCGGCGAAGTTCAGGGAGATGCGCTTCACGCCGAGGCCAGCGGCCGCGTTGATGGTCTCGACGATCATGAAGTCGTTCAGGCCTGGCTGCGCCGACCGGTCCCTGCGCATCAGATCGAGCGAGAGCCCGTCGCTGCCCCACGGCACGTAATGCAGCAGCGCCCGCAGTTCGCCGCCCTCGACCGCGGTCGCGATCACGCACCGCTCGTCACCTGGGCCGCCGATTCGGCCGAGCGCCATCGAGAACCCGCGCTCGGTCGGGTTCCCGCGCCAGGAATCGGCCTGCCTGACCAGCCTGGCGATCTCGTCGGCAGGGACGTCGCCGACCCTGCGGACCTCGGCTACGTAGCCTGCCCTGCTGACCCTCGTCACCATCTGCCTGACGTTGCGCATGGCCCTGCCCTGCAGCGAGAAATCGGCGACCTCCACGACTGCCTCATCGCCGAGTTCGAGCGCGGTTAGCTCGCCGCGGCGGCACCAGATCTCGGCGCCGCGCTCGCTGCATCCGATGACCGCCGGAATCCACGCGTGCCTGGCGGCCATGTCCAGGAAGGCGTCGATCGCGCCCGGCCATGCCTCCTTATCGCCAAGTGGATCGCCGCCCGCGAGCATGACGCCGGAGACCACCCGGTAGCCGATGCAGGACTTCTTCGTGGCCGACCAGATCACGCTCTTGTCGTTGCGCAGGGCGAAGTAGCCGAGCGAGTCGGTTGCCCCGTGCCGATCGAGCAACTCCCTGATCTGCGTGGCGTCGGTGGCGCTGAGGCGGTCTACCGGCCTGGCCGGCCGCAGGAACAAGAAGGCAGTGACGACCACCGTGACGAAGCCCAGGGCGCCCATCAGCAGGTAGAAGAAGTCGCCGTGGATGTCGTGCGACGCGAACGGAACCGGTCCGCCGACGCCGACAAGGCCGAACAGGGCGGTCTGCAGGCGAGCGGCGAAGGAGTAGACGGCAGGCTGGTCGGCCCGCCCTGACAGGTATCCCACGCCGATGATCAGGTCGGCAGCGAACAAGCCGATCAGCGCGGTCAGCGCACGCCACCTGGTCCTGGGGTCACCCACGGCGTAGAACTCGGTGCGGAAGTAGGTGCCTGCCGCGATCAGCAGTGCCAGGATGACGAAGCCGATGCCGACCCCGAGAGCCATGGCACGGTGGTGACCGACCAGGTAGATCGCGTGCGCCAGGCTGATCAGCGCGCTGATGATCAGCAGCGCCATGACCTCCTGCCACGCCCGGTGCTTGCGCCTGCGCAGTCCGTAGGACAGCATCAGCAGCAGCAGGCCGATGATGATGTCGGCGGTCCTGGTCAGGACAGCTACCGTGCCGGGCACGACTACCGGCAGTTGCTGCAGCCTGGCGTGCAGGTCGTTGGTCGGCGCCGTCAGGCCGAGGGTGACGTCGGCCAGGCCCAGGAAAAACATCATGAGGCCAGCGGTGACGGGGACCCAGCTGCGCTGCTGCCTGCGGTCTGCGGCCCTGGCTCCGGCCGCACGTGCCGGGGGTTTCTGGTCAGGCTTCTCGGCCGCGGCCTGCTCCTCCTCCGGCCGCTGCTTCTGATCTGAGGCAGGCCGTTCTGCCTCCTGCCCCGAGCACGAAGCCAGGGGCAGGTCCGGAGGACCCGAGGCCAGCGGCCGGCCCGGCGGGCCCGAAGCCAGAGGCCGGTCCGGAGGGCCTTCAGTAAGGTCCGTCATATCCGACATGTGTGTGCGGCCCTGACTCACGGGCACAGCGTAGTGATAAACGACTGCGCTTGCGGACGAATCCCTAGCGGCGGGCCATAAGCAAACTCATGGCCTCCGCTCTTGTGCCATCCGAGCTGCGGAAGCAGCCGCGGACCGCGGACGTGACGGTCTTGGAACCCGGCTTGCGTACGCCCCGCATGGCCATGCACAAATGCTCGGCTTCCACGACCACAATAACGCCGCGGGGCTCGAGTACCTCCATAAGCGAATCCGCAATCTGGCTGGTCATCCGCTCTTGCACCTGCGGGCGCCGCGCATAGACGTCGACAAGCCTGGCCAGTTTGGACAGGCCGGTGATCTGACCGCGTTCGTTCGGGATGTAGCCGACATGGGCGTGCCCGAAGAATGGCGTCAGATGATGCTCGCACGTCGAGAACATCTCGATATCACGGACAAGCACCATTTCGTCGTGATCAGCGTCGAAGACGGTCGTAAGGACGTCCTTCGGGTGCTGAGTGAGCCCGGAGAACTGCTCTTCGTAGGCGCGCGCGACCCGGCTGGGAGTGTCCTTGATGCCGTCTCGGTCCGGGTCTTCGCCGATCGCGAGCAGTATCTCGCGCACCGCCCGCTCGATCCGCCCGAGATCAACTGGCTGGCTCAATGAACTGGCTTGATCAGCGTGAGTGTCCGCCAGCGCCGTGCGGGCCGGGTTGCTCGCCAGGCTCGATGCCGAACGGATCAGGCATCGGCGCGATGCCGCCCGGGTACCCGCCCTTGCTCAGGCTCGGGCTCTGGCCATTGCCGCCGAGCGGAAGCTCCTTGCCGTCGCTGGCCGCCGTGAGCGCGAGTTCCTTCGGCGTCACAACCGGCGGCCGGTCCGACGGCATCCGCTTGCCGTAGCCGGTGTACGAGCCACGCGTCGGCCGCTTCTGCACCGACGCGAAGATCTGCAGCACCTGGTCCCGCGAGAGCGTCTCGTGCTCCATCAGCTGCAGCACGAGATCATCGAGCACGTCCCTGTACTGCACGAGGACATCCCACGCCTCGTCGTGCGCGGCCTCGATCAGGCGCCTGACCTCTTCGTCGATCGCCGACGCGATCTCCTCCGAGTAGTCGCGCGAGTGCGACATCTCCCGGCCAAGGAACGGCTCGGAGTCGCCGCTGCCGAACTTGCGGGCGCCGAGACGCTCGCTCATGCCGTACTCGGTCACCATGCCGCGCGCGATCTGCGAGGCCTTCTCGATGTCGTTAGCAGCGCCGGTGGTCGGCTCGTGGAACACCAGCTCCTCCGCGGTCCTGCCACCGAGCAGCATCGCCAGCTGGTCCATCATCTCGGCCCTGCTGACCAGGAACTTATCTTCCGACGGAGCTGCGGCGGTGTAGCCGAGAGCCCGACCGCGCGGGATGATCGTGATCTTGTGGACCGGGTCGGCGTGCGGCATCGCGTGGCCGACGAGGGCGTGCCCGCCCTCGTGGTAGGCGATGAGCTTGCGCTCCTTCTCCGACAGGAGCACGCTCTTGCGCTTGGGCCCTGCGGTCACCCGGTCGATGGCCTCCTCAAGGGAGTACATCGAGATCTGAGTCTCGTTGACGCGCGCGGTCAGCAGCGCGCCTTCGTTGATCACGTTGGCCAAGTCCGCACCGGTAAACCCGGCGGTGCGCCTCGCGATGACGTCCAGGTCCACGTCGGGAGCAAAAGGCTTGCCCCTCGCGTGGACCCGCAAGATGCCCTTGCGGCCAGCCAGGTCCGGCTGGGCGACCACGATCTGGCGGTCGAAGCGGCCCGGGCGCAGCAACGCGGGGTCAAGGATGTCGGGACGGTTGGTCGCGGCGATCACGATCACGCCGCCCTTGGTGTCGAATCCATCCAGCTCGACCAGCAACTGGTTCAGGGTCTGCTCACGCTCGTCGTGCCCGCCGCCGAAACCTGCGCCGCGGTGGCGGCCGACGGCGTCGATCTCGTCGACGAAGACGATGGCCGGGGCGTTCGCCTTGGCCTGCTCGAATAGGTCGCGGACCCGGGACGCGCCGACACCGACGAACATCTCGACGAAGTCAGAACCTGAGATGGAGTAGAACGGCACGCCAGCCTCGCCGGCCACGGCGCGCGCCAGCAGCGTCTTACCGGTTCCAGGCGGGCCGTAGAGCAGCACGCCCTTGGGAATCTTGGCGCCGATGGCCTGGAACTTGGCCGGCGTCTGCAGGAACTCCTTGATCTCCTCGAGTTCCTCGATCGCCTCGTCAGCGCCTGCCACGTCGGCGAAGGTCGTCTTCGGCGTGTCCTTGGTGATCAGCTTGGCCCTGGACTTGCCGAAGTTCATGACCCGCGAGCCGCCGCCCTGCATCTGGTTCATGAACACGAAGAACAGCAGGAAGATCACGATGAACGGCAGCCAACCGAGCAGGACATTCAGCAGCGAGTTGCCCTGCGGGTTCTTGACGTCGTAGCCGCCTGGCAGAGTGCCGGCGTTGTTCTGCCTCTGCAGGATGTGGTAGATCGTGTTTTCCTGGTTGCCCACCCAGGTGGCCTGGAGGTTGCGGCCCGCTTTGGTGGTGACCTGGACGACCTGAGTCGGCACGTTCAGTATCGCCGACTTGACTTGCCCGTTCTGGACAAGCTGCATGACCTTCGAGGTATTCACGGTCGTGTACTGGTTCGAACCGGTGAACTTGAGTACCACGACGAGCAGCACGAAAACAAGCAGGATGACGAGCATCCAGCTACGGAAGATGCGCTTGAGATCCATCGATTAGCGGCCCGGTAGCCGGGCCGTTACCTCCTGCCGAGCCTCGTGTCCCGCCGCCTTCCGGCAGGAGCGCAATCCGTCCGAGCATTCCATGCGCAGTGTTCCCGATCTCACGCACATAACGCGGGAGAACCGACGCTACACCGCGCCGACTCGCACCGGCACGTAGGCGGCACTTCAGGAAGCCGCGTGCCCTATGCTCCGCCTCTACCCTAAGTAAACGCTATTCAACTTCTGATGTGTTCCCCTCCGGATCGGCCGAAGCCTCAGCGGAGTACGCATGCGGGGCTAGGGTGCCGATGAACGGCAGGTTCCTGTACAGCTCGGCGTAATCGAGGCCGTATCCGATTACGAATTTGTCGTCGATCTCGAAGCCCGTGTATGCCACCTCGACCTGCATCTGGGCTGCGGCGCGCTTGCGCAGTAGCACGCAGACGCCGACCGAGGCGGGGTCGCGCGACTGCAGGTTGTTGACCAGGTAGGACAGGGTCAGCCCGGAATCCACGATGTCCTCGACGACAAGCACGTGCTTGCCGCTGATGTCGGCGTCGAGGTCCTTGAGTATGCGTACGACCCCCGAGGAGGTCGTGCCCGACCCGTACGAGGAGATCGCCATCCAGTCCATGCTCACCGGCAGGTGCATGGCCCTGGCCAGGTCCGCCATCACCATGACCGCGCCCTTAAGGACCCCGATCAGGATGAGTTCGCGGCCGGCGTAATCAGCGTCGATCTGTGCGGCCAGCTCGGAGAGCCTGGCGTCCAGCTGCTCGCGCGTGATCAGCACCTCAAGCAGGTCCGCACCCATGTCAGTGGCGTCCAACGCGGTCTCCGTTCAGTTGCCTGGAGCGAGCTCGCCGGCTGAGCCGCCGCTCACCGTGGGGTCGTGAACTGCAGCCTGCCATACCGCCGAACGCACCGTATCCCGCCGGGCAGGTCAGACCAGCGCTGACCGCGCCAGGCCGTCACCAGCGCGTCAATCTGCGCGATGTGGGCCGCGCTCAGCGAGCCTGCCGGGGCTCCCGCCACGATCGCCGCCCGCCTCAGCACCCTGGTCCTGATCGCGCCGGGAAGTGTCGCGAGCGCGGTGATCTCCAGGCCGCCGTCCGGGGACGTGAGCCGATCGGCCGCCTCGGCGGCCAGGGCGTCGAGGGCGTCGGCGTCGCTGCGCAGCTGTCCGGCCGTCCTGGCCAGGGACTCGGTGATGCCCGGTCCGAGCAGCTCTTCCATCAGCGGCAGGATCTGCTGCCGTACCCGCGTCCTGGCGAACGCCTCGTCGGCGTTCTGGGGGTCCTCCCATGGCTCGAAGCCCTCAGCGACGCAGGCCGCCTTGGTTTGCGCGCGGCGGACCGCGAGCAGCGGGCGCAGATAAGGGCCGGAGGCAGACCGCATGCCAGCGAGTGACCTGCCGCCCGATCCTCTGGCGAGACCGAGCAGGACCGTCTCGGCCTGGTCGTCCATGGTGTGCCCGAGCAGGACAGCGCTCGCGCCATACTCGACACTGGCCGCCTCGATCACCGCATACCTCGCATGCCGCGCCGCGGCCTCCGGCCCTGGGTAGTCGCCCGCGTCTCCTCGCGCCACTACGTCGGCGCGCAGACAGGCGACCGGATCGAGCCCGAGGGCGCGCAGGGTCACTGCTACTCTCGCGGCCTGTTCGGCCGAACCGTCCTGCAGGCGATGGTCGACCGTGACGGCGCCCGCCCGGAGGCCGAGCCGTGGCGCCTCGAAGGCCACCGCCGCGGCGAGCGCGAGCGAGTCGGGGCCACCGGAACAGGCGGCGAGCACGAGCGGCCGGTCCTGCCCGTCCCGAGCACTCGCCAAGCTGGCAAGACTCCGGCGGACACCGAGCCTGACCGCCGCGACAGCCGGGTGCAGGCCCTTCGGGCCGGCTTCTCGCCTCGGGCCCTTCGGGCCGGCTTCTCGCCTCGGGTCCTTCGGGCCGGCTTCCCGCCTCGGGCCCTTCGGGCCGGCTTCCCGCCTCGGGCCGTTCGGGCCGGCTTCTCGCCTCGGGCCCATCGCAGGTCAGCCGGCCTGGCGCTCCGTGCCGTCGGATGCTGGGCCAGCGTCCGCCGCTGGGCTCTCCGCCGCTGGGCTTTCCGCGGCTGGCGAGCCGGCCGCTGTCCCGCCGGACGCAGCGCCGTTCGTGGTGGTTCCGTTCTGGCCCGCATTGCCGAGCTGCCTGGTCTCGAAGGCCGATCCGGCGACGCGCTCGAGCCAGAGCCGCGGCCTGGCGATCTCTTCCTTGGCCGGCAGCGTCTCGGGGGACGTCCAGACCCGGTTGAAGGTCTCCATTCCCGCTTCCTCGACGACCGCGCGGACGAACGCCGCACCCTGCTGGTACTGCCGCATCTTGAGATCGATGCCAAGGATGCGCCTGATCGCCTGCTCAAGCCGATTGCCAGAGGTCCTGCGCGCGTTGAACTTGGCCCTGATCTGCTCGACGGACGGCACCACGGCAGGCCCGACGGCGTCCATCACGTAGTCGCCGTGCCCTTCCACCAGCGTCATCACCGAGGTCAGCCGGTCCAGAATCTCCCGCTGTCGCTGGCTCTGCATCGCCTCGATCAGGCTCGCGCCGTCGCCGCCGCGGACGGCGCCGCTCACGGCGTCGGCGGCCGCGCGGAGCCGGTTCAGGATAGAGGCAGGATCGAGGTCAGAGGCGAGCAGGAACTCGGTCATCTGCCGCTGCACATACGGCCGCAGCCACGGTACGGACGTGAACTGGGTCCGGTGCGTCTCCTCGTGCAGGCAGACCCAGCGCCTGAAGTCGGTCGGATCGACGCCCAGCTCCCGCTCGACCATCACGATGTTCGGTGCCACCAGGGTCAGCCGGCCGGGCGGCGCGTCCTCAGCGGGCAGGTCAGGATCGGGCGGCAGGAACAGCTCGTACTGCCCGAGCACCCGGCTCGCCAGGTACGCAAGGATCAGTCCGGCCTGCATGCCGGTCACCCGGGAGCCGACCGCGGTTAGCATCGAGCCCACCTGCGGGGCGGCCCCCATCTCCTGCATGTGCTCGACCAGCGGATCGAGTACCACCTCGAAGCCGGTGATGTTGGCCCTGATCCACCCAGGACGGTCCACGATCGCGACCTTGCCGCCGTCGTCATCGCCGGGCAGCCCGGTGACCGCGCGCACCGGCTCGGCGACGGCCGCCGCTTGCTCGCGCAGCTCTGCGACCACGCGTCTGGCCTCCGCGAGGCTGACCTGAGGGCCTGGCCTGACCCACCTGATGGCGGTGGAGGTGGCTACGTTCCAGTCGATCATCTGGGAGCTACTCACCCCTACACCGTACGTGGCCGGGCGAGCCCGCGGTGCGAGACGGACCCTTATATCCACGCTGCGACGGCTAGCCGCAGCCGCAGCCGGCCAGCGCGGTCGCGAGCTGGGCGAGAGTGGATTCCGGCTGGGCCCCAAGCCTGGTCGGGATGGCGTTGCCCATGAAGGCGAACGCGAGCAGCTGGCCGCTCGCGGTCACGGCGACGCCGGCCATTGTCGCCACGTGCGTCAGGTTCCCCGTCTTCGCACGCACCATCCCGAGCGCTTCCCGGCCGAACGGGCCGAAGAAGCTGCCTGGACCGAGCGTGCCGGAGAAGCCGGCCACCGGCATCCCCGTGATCACCGGCCGCAGCCGCGATCCCGACCTGGTCGCCAGCCCGACGAGGGCGACGAGCGCCCTCGGGGAGATCCTGTCCATCGGCGACAGCCCGCTGCCGTCGTACAGATGCAGGCCGTGGACGTTGAGCTTCGCGGCGACGGCCATGACAGCGCCGGCCGCGCCGGCGAATGTGCCTGGCAGTCCGGTCGCGATCGCGACCTGCCTGGCTAGCGATTCGGCGATGACGTTGTTGCTCTCAGTCAGCATCTGCTGGACGATCGCGGCCAGCGCGGGCGACCGCACGACCGCGAGCACGTTGCCCGCCGTCGCGTGCGGTGCGAGCGCCAGTGCCGGCTTGCCCCGCAGCGTGACCCCATGCTTGCGCAACTGCAGCGCGAACGCGTGCGCCGCGTCGCGAGTCGGAGTCAGGGACCTGGCGCGGAAATTGCCCGGGTCGTCGGAATCCTCGGGCGTCCCGCGCGCAGTGAGCCGGCCCTGGTCCACTTCGAGGCCTGTGATGGGAGTGATGTTGCCGCTCGAGACGTAGTTCCCAGCCCCACCGATGGGCGGCCAGCCGCGAGCAACCGCGGGTCCGCCGAACAGCGACCCGTCGTAGCGCAGGCTGACCGCGCTGATCCCCTTCGCGTGCAGCGCCCTGGCTGTCGCGGCCGCGAGCGCGCGGAGCGTGGCAGGCTGCGGGTACTCGCCGGCTGGGTACTTGCTGACGGCCAGGGTCGGATCGCCGCCGCCCACGAGCACGATCCGCGCGCCGCTGCCTGCCCCGGCCTTGTCAAGCAGGACCGTCGTGCTGAACCTGGCCTGCGGCCCGAGCGTTTCGAGCGCGGCGATCGCGGTCGCGATCTTGGTGGTTGAGGCCGGAGCGAAGCCGGAAGCGGCGCTCAGCTCATACAGCACCTGGCCAGTCGAGAGGTCCGTCACGAGCGCTCCGACGTGGGCGCCGAGATTGCCCGACTTGATCAGCCCGCTCACCCTGGCGGTCACTCCCGCCGCGGTGGCCACCCCGACCCCTGATCCGGTGGACGGCGATCCGGTCGCGGCGCGCAGTACCTTGCCTGGTCGCGCCAGGCCGTGCCCGGAGACCGACGGGAGCTGAAACAGCGCGAGGCGCAATGGCATCAGCCGCGCCACAGCCGCGCCAGCGCCGATCGTGAACAAGCAGAGCAGCGCCAACGTCAGCGCCATCATTCGCGCCAGCCGGTTCACCGTCCGCTCTCCTTCAGCAGTTGCCGGTCCTTCGACAGGCGCTGTCACCGAGGGTATACATCACATCGGGGGTACACACCAAAGCAGTCAGGCAATCTTTCCACCGGGCAGGGAGACTAGGCCGTGGAGTTTGACGTAGTCATCGAGATTCCGAAGGGCCAGCGCAACAAGTACGAGATGGACCACCACACCGGGCGCATCAGGCTGGACCGGATGCTCTTCACCTCCACCAGGTATCCCGCTGACTACGGTTTCATCGAGAACACGCTGGCCGAGGACGGCGACCCGCTCGATGCCCTCGTCCTGCTCGATGAGCCGACGTTTCCCGGCTGCCTGATCAGCTGCCGCGCTATCGGCATGTTCCGGATGCGGGACGAGAAGGGCCGCGACGACAAGGTCCTGTGCGTGCCGGCCACCGACCCGCGGCACGCGTATCTGCACGACATCGCCGACGTTTCTCAGTTCGATCTGCTCGAGATCCAGCACTTCTTCGAGGTGTACAAGGCTCTTGAGCCGGGCAAAGAGGTCGAGGCGGCGAGGTGGGTCGACCAGCAGGCAGCCGAGTTCGAGATCGAGGCCTGCAGGAAGCGGCTCGCGCATGACCAGGGAGGAGGCCCAGGTGGCTGATCCCGCGGCACCCGCCACCCGTCTCGAGCAGCTGGACTTCACCGATGACGACGCACGCATCCTGACCAAGAGCGCGCTGCTGCGCGAGCTCGACGAGGACGACGCGGCGATCTTCCGCCCGCACACCCATGTCGTGCTGCTGCCACGGGGCGAGCGGCTGTTCAACACCGGTGACCTCGGCGACAGCGTCTACCTGGTCATCACCGGCAAGGTGAAGCTCACCAGGACCGCTCCCGATGGCAGGGAGAGCCTGGTCAGCGTGCACGGATCTGGCGACATGTTCGGCGAGCTGGCCATGTTCGACCCGACCTACCGCACCTCAAGCGCGGTCGCGATCACCGATGCCAGGCTGGCCGAGATCGCGCACAGCGACCTGCGGGCGGTGCTCGCGACCAGGCCGCCGGTTGCGCTGCTGCTGCTCAAGGTGCTGGCGCAGCGGCTAAGGCGGATCACCGAGGCCAACACGAACCTGATCTTCACCGACGTGCCAGGGCGCGTCGCCAAGGCCCTCCTCGAGCTGAGCGACAAGTTTGGCACCCCGACGGACGAGGGCATCCTGGTCAGCCACGACCTGACCCAGGAAGAACTCGCCCAGCTCGTCGGCGCCTCACGGGAGACGGTGAACAAGGCGCTGGCCGACTTCGCGACCAGAGGCTGGATCCAGCTGGCCGCGAAGTCGGTGCTGCTGATCGATCCAGACCGGCTCAAGCGCCGGGCCAGGTAGGGCCTGGCCTCGTCGGGCCCTGCGGGCCGGCCGCTGGCCTCGGGCCCTGCGGCCGGCCGCTCGGGCTCAGCCCAGGTCCATGCCGGGCGGTAGCTCGCCAGCATGCGCCAGGTAGGCGAGCTGAGCCTTGACCGAGATCTCGGCGAATGGCCAGAGCGCCTTGTCCACGTCCGCGTAGACCCTGGCAACGATCTCGGGCCTGGAGCGGTCACCGGCTGCAAGAGCAGCCCTGATTTCGGCGAGTCGCTCGGCGCGGTGCGTTATGTAAAAGTCGAGTACAGCGGCCGGTTCTGCGAGCAGCGGACCATGTCCGGGCAGCAGCGTGCGCAGTGATGCCGCATCGGCGAGGGCGCGGAGCCGGTCGAGCGAACCGAGGTAGTCGGCGAGGCTGCCGTCATCGGCGATGACGGTGGTGCCGCGGCCGAGCACGGTGTCGCCGGTCAAAACGGCGCCGTCTTCGCGCAGGTAGAGGCTGACCGAATCCGCCGTGTGCCCGGGCGTCGCGATGATCTCGATCTCGCAGCCGCTGTCCGCGACGACCGCGCCGGGCGCCAAGCCTTCGTCGCCGAGCCGGTGTCCTGGATCAACTGCGCGCACGCCGGCGCCGGTCAGGCCGGCCAGCGTGCGAGCGCCGCCTGAGTGGTCCTGGTGACCGTGCGTCAGGACTATGGCCGCGATCCGCTGCCCGGCTCCCTCCGCGACCGCGACGACCCTGCGCAGGTGGCCCTCGTCGTCGGGACCTGGGTCGATGACCACCGTCGTGGTCGAACCCGGTTCGGCGACCAGCCAGGTGTTAGTGCCGTCGAGCGTCATCAGGCCGGGGTTCGGGGCGAGCACGCAGCGTGCCCGGTCCGTGCCCGAGCCGTCGATCTGACCAGGATGGCCGGCCGGCGTCACAGCGGGTACTCCCGCTCGCCAGGGACCTTCAACCAGGTCGCGCCCTCGGACACCACGACCTCAGGCAGTAGCGGGCGCACCTCACGGGGCGCTGCCAGCACGGCGGAGACATCGGCATGCTCGGCCAGTTCGGCCAGCGTCATCGCGGTCGGCAGCCACAGCTGGATCTGCCCGGCCCTGCCCGCGCCGAGCGCGTCGCTAGGGGCGATCCACTGGACCGCGGCAGCTTCGCCGCCGACGTCCCTGGTGCGCTGGCCGTCCGGCAGGGCGGCGGCGAAGAACCTGGCGTCGAAGCGGCGCGGCTCTACCGCGGGCGTGATCCAGCGCGACCAAGGACGTAGCAGGTCGGCGCGCAGGATCAGCTCCCGCCTCGCCAGCATCTCGGCGAGGGACAGCGACCGGTCGAGCAGCGCCTGCCGGTCGGCCTCCCAGTCCTCGCCGGTCGTGTCGGCGACCACGGAGTCGGCCGAGGGCCCGGCCAGCAGCACTCCAGACTCCTCGAACGTCTCCCTGACCGCGGCACAGACCAGCGCCCTGGCGAGCTCCGGCGGGGCGTCGAACACCCGACCCCAATGGTCGACCCCCGGGCCGGTCCAGGCGACCTCTTCGTCGGCGTCCCGCTGGTCGACCGAGCCGCCGGGAAAGACGTAGGCGCCTGGCGCGAACGCCATCGACGGCTTGCGCCGGAGCATGTAGACCTCGAACCCGAGGGCAGCGGCCGACCCAGGCCCGGAACCGCCTGGCTGACCGCCCGCGGCGGCGGGGCGGAGCAGCATCACGGTCGCCGCGTCTCTGGGCGTGGCTGGCTGCCTGTTGCTCTCGACGAACGTGCGCGCGGCCTCGGCGAGATGCTCGGGGATCCTGACCTGGCTCACCGCACCCGCATTCAGTCGCTCACCTCGGCGATCAACTCGACCTCGACAGGGGCGTCGAGCGGCAGCGCGGCCATGCCGACCGCACTCCTCGCGTGCCGTCCGGCTTCGCCGAACACCTCGAGCAGCAATTCGCTCGCGCCGTTCGCCACCTGCGGCTGCCCCGTGAAGTCGGGGGCGCTCGCAACGAACACGGTGACCTTCACGATCCGCTTGATCGCGTCGAGGCGCCCAGTCACCGAAACGACGGCCGCCAGGGCGTTCAGGGCGCAGGTCCTGGCCAGCGCCGCGGCTTCGTGGGATCCGACCTCGGCACCGACCTTGCCGGCGGCGAGCATCTGCCCGTCGACCAAGGGCACCTGGCCAGCGGTGTACACCAGGTTGCCGGACCTGACCGCTGGGACGTATGCCGCGAGCGGCGGAGTAACAACCGGCAAGGTCAGGCCGAGAGCCGCCATCCGCTCCTCGGGCGAGTGCGCTGACCCGCTGACTTCCAGCGGATCCAGGTAGCTCACGTCTTGACCCGCTTCATGTAGGCGACGAGTTGCTCGGCGTTAGGCCCCGGTATTACGGCCACCAGCTCCCAGCCGTCGTCGCCCCAGTTGTCAAGGATCTGCTTGGTCGCGTGCACGAGCAACGGCACCGTCGCGTATTCCCACTTCTGCATGGCCGTTACCTTAGCCGCCTCCCGGCTGCTGGACTCGCCCTGCGCCCGCGATCCCACGATCGGTCGACGTGACCGCGCGCCTGGACCACGGGCCCCGGGTCAGCGCAGCTCAGCTGCCGAACGTGTCAGGCTGGTCGCCGGAACCGTTCTTAGACGGGTCGGCACCGGGAACGCCAGTGGCTCCTGGGTCAGGAACCCGAGCCTCAGGTACCGCGGGCTCGGGGATCACTGGGCTCGGGGATTACGGGCTCGGGTATCGCACCCTCGGCGATCGGCGACGAAGGGATGGGCGCGACCGGCGGGATCGCCAGCGCCTCGTCCTGCCCGATCGCCGCAGCTTCGGGCGGCAGCGGCTTGTGCTCGATCGCCGCTTCGGCAGCCGCCACCTCGGCGTCCCCAGTGTCCTCCGGCACCTGTCCTGCATACTGCGAGAGCTGGCCTGAACCCCGGTCGAAGAAACGCAGCAACTCAACCGGGATTGGCATCACCAGGGTGCTGTTCTTCTCCGCCGCCACCTCCACCACAGTCTGCAGCAGCCGAAGCTGCAGGGCAGCAGGGTCCCGCGCCATCACGTTCGCCGCGGCGGCCAGCCGCTTGGAAGCCTGGTACTCGCCATCCGCGGTGATGATCCTGGCCCGGCGTTCGCGCTCGGCCTCGGCCTGCCTGGCCATGGACCGCTTCATTCCCTCGGGCAGGGAGACGTCCTTGATCTCGACTCGCTCCACCCTGACACCCCAGGGGCCTTCGGTCGGCTCGTCGATGATCACCCGGAGCTGACGGTTGACCGAGTCACGCTCGGCCAGCAGCTGCTGCAGTTCGGTCTGGCCGATGATCGAGCGCAGCGAGGTCTGCGCCTGCTGAGAGACCGCGAACATGTAGTTCTGCACGTTGATGGTCGCCTTGATCGGATCGACGACCCTGAAGTAGGCCACGGCGTCCACCCGCACGCTGACGTTGTCCATGGTGATGCCCTCTTGCGCGGGCACGGCCATCGCAATGATCTGCTTGTTGACCTTCTGAATCCTGTCGCCGATCGGCCTGATGAACGTCAGGCCTGGCGGACGGGTACGCGGCAGAATCCGGCCGAACCGGAACACGATGCCCTCTTCGTACTGCTGAACCTGCTTGACGCTCCGGCTGAACATGACCAGCCCGCCGGCGGCGACAAATGCGACGATCCCCAGCAGAGCTTCCATCCGCCGACACCTTCTTACCAATTAGGCCTGACGGAACGGGACTCCAGTCCGCGGTCCGCGTTCGGCTGTCTCACCCCTCAGACTAGTCACCCCCCGAACCACGAAGCTAACGCCCAGATGACGGCAAGGCAACGGAACGGTGTCGCCCCCTGCTCCTTCGGTCGCAGCATCGATGTCGTCCGGGGTCGGTGCTGGCGCGGCTTCGGGGCGGTTCGGACACAGATAGCCTCGTGCACGTGAGCGTGCGGGACACGGACTGGGACGGCGTGCGGTTGCACGTCGTGACCGGCAAGGGCGGGACTGGCAAGACGACGGTCGCCGCGGCCCTCGCGCTGGCACTCGCCTCGAACGGCAGGCCGGTGCTGCTGATGGAGGTCGAGGGCAGGCAGGGCATCGCTCAGCTGTTCGACGTACCGCCACTGCCGTACGAGGAGCGCCGGGTCGCTGTGGCGCCGGCCGACGACGGCAGGCCTGGCGGCGACGTCTACGCGCTGGCCGTCGACCCGCAGTCGGCGCTGATCGAGTACCTCGAGATGTTCTACAGCATGCGCCAGGCCGGACGGGCGCTGACCAAGCTCGGCGTTCTCGACTTCGCGACGACCATCGCGCCTGGCCTCTCCGACGTGCTGCTGACCGGTAAGGCCGCAGAGGCGGTGCGCCGCAGGTCTGGCGGCAACAGGGTGTACGGCGCCGTCGTGATGGACGCTCCGCCGACCGGGCGGATCAGCCGCTTCCTCAATATCAGCTCCGAGGTCTCAGGACTCGCCAAGGTCGGTCCGATCCGGGGCCACGCCGACACCGTTCGGAGCGTGATCGCATCCCCGCAGACGGTGGTGCACTTCGTGACGCTGCTCGAGGAGATGCCTGTGCAGGAGACGCTCGACGGCATCGCCGAGCTGCAGGGGATCGGCAACGGCGGCATCAGGTCCGGCGGCATCTTGGTGAACATGATGCGCGAGGCCGAACTCGGGGGGATGGCTCCCGGCCGGGCGAGCCTGGGCAGCAAGGCCCGGGACGCCGAGGCGCTGGAGGTCGCCCTCAAGGTGGCCGGCCTCGGCGAGGACGCGGATCTCGCCTTCGACCTGGCCGACGAGATCGCCGACGAGACACGGACGGCCCGCGCCCAGCGCGCCCAGCGCCGCCTGCTCGACGAGGCCGGCCAGCCGTGCTACGAACTCCCGCTGATCACCGACGGCATCGACCTGGCCGCGCTGTACCGGCTGGCCCAGGCGCTGCGTGAGCAGGGCGCCGCGTGAGCCGCGCGCCCGTGCCGCTGGTGGTCGACCACCTCATCGACGACCGGCGGACCAGGATCATCGTCTGCTGCGGTTCAGGCGGCGTCGGCAAGACGACACTGGCCGCTGCCGTCGGGCTGCGGGCGGCCGAGCGCGGCCGCCATGTCGTCGTGCTGACCGTCGACCCGGCGCGAAGGCTCGCCCAGTCGATGGGACTGACATCGCTCGATAACACACCCCGACCGGTGCTGGGCATCAAAACGCGGGCGTCAGGCCGCGCTAGTCAGCACGATGACGCCGACCAGCCGGGCAGCCTGCACGCGATGATGCTCGACATGAAGCGGACGTTCGACGAGATCGTCGAGTCGCACGCCGACCCAGACCGCGCGGCCCAGATCCTCGCCAACCCCTTCTACCAGTCGCTGTCGTCCAGCTTCGCGGGAACGCAGGAGTACATGGCCATGGAGAAACTCGGCCAGCTCCGCCGGGCCGACGAATGGGACCTGATCGTCGTCGACACCCCGCCCAGCCGGTCTGCGCTCGACTTCCTCGACGCGCCGCAGCGGCTCAGCCGTTTCCTCGACGGCCGGCTGCTCCGGCTGCTTGTCGCGCCGGCCAAACTCGGCGGCAGGACCGGGCTGCGCATGCTCAACGCCGGGTTCGGCATGGTCACCGGCATTATGACCAAGATCATCGGCAGCCAGCTGCTGCGTGACGTGCAGACGTTCGTGTCAGCGATGGACACCATGTTCGGCGGGTTCAGAGAGCGGGCCGAGTACACCTACCGGCTGCTGCGCGCGCCGGGCACCGCGTTCCTCGTGATAGCGGCGCCAGAGCCCGACGCGCTCAGGGAGGCGTCCTACTTCGTGGAGCGCCTCGATCGAGACGAGATGCCGCTGGCCGGGCTCATCCTGAACCGTGTGCACCGCTCGCCTGCGGCCAGGCTGTCGGCGGCACGTAGCCTCGCCGCGGCCGAGACGCTACAGGGGCTTGATGAGAGCGAGTCAACGGCACTCGGTATCGCCGCGCTCCGCCTGCACGCGGAGCGGATGCGACAAGCCGAATCCGAACGCAGGCTGGCCAGGCGGTTTACCGCCGCGCATCCCCTTGTGCCCGTGGCACAGGTGCCCGCTCAGCCCGATGATGTTCATGACCTAAACGGCCTGCGCGTCATTGGCTCGGCCTTCGCAGCGGACTAACCGCCAGCCGCCGGTGTTATCCGCCAATCCGCCTGAAGCGGATCGAAAAGGCGACTGTCATTCCGCCCGTGCCACGTCACGGCGCAACGGGTCATCACAGGAATGACGAGTGGTGGCAGGACTCAGCAAGAAATTGGCTGGACCTGACTGGCGGGAGCCGAAAGAGCTAGCTGGCGACCAGTTCAGTGTCGGCAGTCTCGTACTTGTCCCTGGCGCTCTCGAGGAGTTCGCGCCACGACACGACGTCGGACCTGCGACGGAGCAGCGCGCGCCGCTCGCGCTCGGTCATGCCGCCCCACACGCCGAACTCGATCCGGTTGTCGAGGGCGTCGGCGAGGCACTCCGTGCGTACTGGGCAGCCGCGGCAGATCAGCTTGGCCCGGTTCTGCGCCGCGCCCTGAACGAAGAGTTCGTCAGGGTCGGTTCCCTTGCACGCGGCGCGGGCGGTCCAATCCGTGATCCACATGTGGCCCAACTCCTCCTGATCGTCACGCCCGCGAGGGGTCGTCACGCCGGGTGGCGCTTTCGCTTCGCAGTTCACCGGGATGAGGCCGCATGGCAACACCCGGTGTGATGGTTGCGAAAGAGTAACTTACGGAACTCAGGCCGGTTGCGCTAGTCCCTGGCATGCCCATTTCCCGTATAGCTCTGATGGGCTATACGGGATGCAGAACGTAGTCACGCCGCAACTGACAGCGACGATCTCCCGACTAGTGCGGCCGAAGGCCACAGATTTCCCCGTTTGGTTGTCGTCCCACGACTAGTCTCGCGGGCAGCGTAACCTGTTCCCGTGCTATCGCGACTTCGCCACGCCGGTATCAAGACCGTAGGCCTGCTCGCCGCCCTCGCGCTCGGAGCTGGCCTGCTCAGCGCCGTCGCGGCGCTGCCGGTGATCGGCGTCGCGGGCATCGCGGTCAAGAACGCCGCGCAGACCTTCAACGACTTGCCGGTGGCCGGTCTCGGGCAGGTGCCTTCCAAGACCCAGATCCTGGATCGCTCCGGCCACGTAATGGCCATTTACTACCCGCGCGGCATCTACCGGGACCCGGTCAGGTGGCACCAGATCGCACCGGTGATGAAGAACGCGATCGTCGCGATCGAGGACTACAGGTTCTGGAAGCACGGCGCGTTCGACTTGCACGGCACCCTGCGAGCGGTCTACAGCGACCTGTCAGGCAACCAGGTCCAAGGGGGCTCCGACCTAGCCCAGCAGTATGTCAAGAACGCCTGCATCCTGACCGCGCGGACCTCGGCAGCGGCCCAGGCGTGCACGGCCTTCAGCCCCGCGCGCAAGATCACTGAGCTTCGGATCGCGGCCAACGTCGAGCGCGAGCTGACCAAGCCGCAGCTGCTGACCGCGTACCTGAACGTGGCCTACTTCGACCACCAGACCTACGGCATCAAGGTCGCGTCCGAGTACTACTTCTCAGTCCCGGCATCCAAGCTCACGCTGACTCAGGCGGCGCTGCTGGCCGGGCTGGTGGAGTCGCCGACCAGGTATGACCCCGTCGCCAACCCGAACGACGCGCTGGCCCGCCGCGGCCAGGTGCTCCACGCGATGGCACAGCATGGCTACATCAGCTGGGCGACGGAGCGCCAGGCGGCGAAGTCGCCGCTTGGCCTGCACAGGTCGACCGTGCCGCTGCAGACCGGCTGCTCCAGCTCGAAGATGAAGGACGCGGCTTTCTTCTGCGACTACGTGATGTCGGTCATGAAGAACAACCCGGCCTATCAGAAGGCCTACCGCGAGATGCAGACAGTCGGCGGGCTCAAGATCTACACGACGCTGAGCGCCAGGGACCAGAAGGCCGCAACCAACGCCGTGAACTACGTGGTGCCGCCCAAGAAGCCGGCCTTCAACCCCGGCTACAACGTCGACACCGAGGTGATGATCCAGCCAGGCACGG
The DNA here is from genome assembly GCA_963696215.1 of uncultured Actinomycetota bacterium. Classification (GTDB taxonomy): domain Bacteria; phylum Actinomycetota; class Actinomycetes; order Streptosporangiales; family Streptosporangiaceae; genus Chersky-822. The sequence goes on along the minus strand of CAVOJF010000008.1, from coordinate 137,357 downwards.
GGTTCGTCCGTGCCATCGCCGTGGACCGGCCGTACGGCTTCGGCCCTGGCCAGACCAGCGTCGACTATGCGGTGGATAGCAAGTACGACGGCGGCGCTGGCGTGCAAACCGGATCGTCCTCGAAGCTGTTCACCCTGATCACCGCGCTTAAGCAGGGCTACCAGTTCGGCTATCACCTGAAGGTGCACAACAACATGACCGTCGGCGGCTTCTCCGACTGTCACGGCCGTTTCGTCAATCCGTTCACGGTCCGCAACGCCGACGGCAACGAGGGCGGCGGCATCCCGCTGTACTTCGGCACGACCGCGTCGATCAACGCGTTCTATGTGGCCCTCGAGTCGAAGGTCGGCCTGTGCAACGTGGTCAAGACCGCGGCCAGCATGGGCCTGCACCGCGCCGACGGAACGTCGCTGCTGAAGACGATCGGAAAGTACGGGCACGCGAACTACGAGCCGGCCGCCGACGGCCTGGCCTCGTTCACGCTTGGCTCGGTCAACGTCTCGCCGATGTCAATGGCCGCCGCTTACGCGAGCGTCGCGTCCCGTGGCATCTACTGCCGCCCGATCGCGATCATGCGGATCACCGACCTGAAGGGCACGAGCCTGCCTGTCCAGTCGGCTTCCTGTCACCGGGTCATGCGCAAGGGCGTCGCGGACGCGGCCAACTACGTGCTCCGCGGAGTGCTGCAGAGCGGGACCGCCGCAGGCCGGAACATTCTCGGCCGGGACGCCGCCGGCAAAACCGGAACCGCCAACGGCGGCTTCTACGCCGCGTTCGCCGGTTACACCCCGACCCTGGTCGGCTATGTGTCGGTCTTCAACCCGCTGAACCCGACCGGCGCCGGCGCGATGATCGGCTACCGCGCCACGTTCCGTCAGTTCCCCGGCGGTTATCCGGGCAACTCTGGCCAGATGTTCGGCGATGACGCTCCCGGCGCGACCTGGGAGTACTCGTTCAGCCACGCCTACCTGGGACGGGCACTCACTTTCAAGCAGCCGCCCGCCTACTACTTCGGCCTCGGCAGCGGCTCAGCGCCGATCGCTCCCCCGCCCAAGAAGAAGAAGCCGAAGCCTGGCCCAGGCGGCGGCGGTGGCGGCGGCGGCGGCGGCGGTGGCGGTGGCGGGGGCGGCGGGGGCGGCGGCGGCGGCCACTAGGCCGGCCCCGGTCGCCCACACCCGCTGCTCCTCAAACAACGGGGGCGCAATGCTGTTGCTAGAACGACAGCTTTGCGCCCCCGTTGTGAGGTCAGGCGTCTCGGTGGTTAGCCCGCGAGCTGGCGGCGGACTTCCGCGGCGACCCGGGCGCCCTCTGCGCGGCCGGCGACCTTCGGCGTGACCGCCTTCATCACCTGGCCCATCGCGCTCTGACCAGAGGCCCCGGTCTCCGCGATCGCGGCCGAGACCAGCGAGGTGAGCTCGGCGTCGTCGATCTGCGCTGGCAGATACCCGGCGAGGACCTCGCCTTCGGCCAGTTCCGCGGTCGCCTGCTCGGTCCTGCCCGCGTCGCGGAACGCCTCGGCGGCCTCGCGGCGGCGCTTGGCCTCGCGGACGACCAAGCGCTCCACCTCAGCGTCGTCAAGCTCGCGCGATGCCGTCCCCGAGACCTCTTCCTTGGAGATCTCCGTCAGCACCATCCGCAGCGTCCTGGTCCTGACTTCGTCCCTGTCTTTCATCGAAGCGGTCAGGTCGGCGCGGATCCGGTCCTTGAGTGCAGCCATGCAGCTAATCCTGCCCGCCCTCGGGCCCGATCGCTCGGCGGGCATGGCACTGCCGTGGCCGTGGCACCATGAAAGCATGCGCCCACACGCCCTGATCGGGACCGCGGCCCTCGCCGGCACAGCCGTCGTGGGTTACGCGGCCGTTGTCGAGCGCAATTGGTTTGCGGTGCGCCGCTACGAGGTGCCGGTCCTGCCGGCCGGCTCCCGGCCGCTGCGGCTCCTGCACATCTCGGACATGCACCTCACGCCGGGGCGGCACCGGCTGCTTTCGTTCCTGCGCACCCTCGACGCCCTTGAGCCCGATCTGGTCGTCAACACTGGTGACTCGATTGCCGGCAAGCGCTCGGTAGCCCCACTGCTTGAAGCACTCGGGCCGCTGCTCGACCGGCCTGGTGTGTTCGTGTACGGCTCGAACGACATGTATGCGCCTGAATTGAAGAATCCGGCGCGTTACGTGTGGCGGACGAGCAAGGGCGAGCACGGGCGGCACGTGCCTGACCTGCCATGGGCCGAGCTCGGCGCGGGCATGGAGTCGGCCGGGTGGATGAACGCGAACAACAAGCGCGGCCGCATCAAGGTCGGCGACTTCGACATCGAGGTGGCCGGCGTGCACGACTCGCACATCAACAGGGACCGGTACGACAAGATCGCCGGGCCCGCCGACCCCGCCGCTGACCTGCGGCTGGGCGTGATGCACTCGCCGGAGCCCGCGGTGATGGACCGGTTCGTCGCCGACGGCTTCGACCTGCTCCTGGCTGGCCACACGCACGGTGGCCAGATCTGCCTGCCAGGTTTCGGCACGCTCGTGACCAACTGTGGCATCGACCGGGCTCGCGGCAAGGGGCTGCACCAGCACCCGTCCGGGCCCGAGGCCAGCAGCCGGCTCGTAGCGCCCGAGGCGAGCAGCCGGCCCGCGGGGCCAGGCCCCCGCCAGCGTGCCTTCCTGCACGTCTCGGCCGGGCTCGGAACCGCACCGACTGCGCCGGTCCGCCTTGCCTGCCGGCCGGAAGCTACCGTGCTCACGCTGGTTCCGCGGATCGGCTAGACTCCGTACGCGGTCGCCGGGGTGTGGCGCAGCTTGGTAGCGCGCTTCGTTCGGGACGAAGAGGTCGTGGGTTCAAATCCCGCCACCCCGACAGCGAGTAGGTGCACCTCAGGGCCCTTCTTCGGAGGGGCCCTGACGCGTTTCCTGGGCTGGCTCGGTGATCAAAGGCAGCGGTAACGCAGCGACGGCAGCCGGCACCCGCTGGTCGCACCATCAACGAGTGGCTGTGACCAGCATGTATACAGCTCTCAAGAGGGTTCCGAGTCGGTCAGCGGCTTGTACAGGTGCACGTAATCGTGTCCTCCGGGGATGCCGGGGGTCCTACCGGTCTCGCGATAGCCGTGGCGCTGGTAGAAACCCGGAGCCTGGAACGTCGTCGAGGAGACGGTGGCGCGATCGCAACCGCGTCGCAGTGCCTCAGCCTCAGCTGCCCGCAGGAGCCTGCTGCCCCACCCGTACTTGCGGCTGTCTTCGCGAACCCACAGCATGTCTATGCCGCAAAGGCCGCCCCACGTCCATGCGGTAAGCCCGCCGACCAGTTCACCCGCCTCATCAGTGACCTTGATCGAGAATGTGGCCTGGTCAGCGGCGCCTGTGGCGGCCGTATTGAAGGCGAGCAGTTCCTTGGCCAGCCGGTCGTGGAGTTCTGTGTCACGCTCACCAGTGGTTACAGTCGGGCCGGAGTTGAGTTCAGTCGTCACCGCGCAAGGTTAGTCCGTTCGCCCAGATCCTGACCAAACCACTTACCGTTGCCCTGCCACCGAGCGCTAGCAGCCGGCCGGTGAGCTGATCCTGTGATTACCCTAAGCCCATGCCTCGCGCAAGCTCGGATAGCGGCAGGGCTGCGCCCGGCAGGCGACGGCCTTCATTCCGCGACGACCTGGCACAGATCCTCGGAGGGCTGCGCGGGCACGGCTGGGTCTGGCGGCTGTCGACGCTGTGGGTGGTGCTGGGTGCTGGCGGGGGTGGTTACGCCTTTGTCTGCACCACGGTGGGCTGCACCACCAACCAGTGCACCAACGAGGAATTCTTGTTTGTGCTCTGGAACGGGGAACCCTGGGTGATCGCTGCGGTAGGCAACCTGGCAGAGACGGCCTGGCCCCTGCTGACTGTCCTGTTGCTGGCGGCGGGGTTCGTCCGGCTCCGTGGCTGGCGGCGGCGCAACTGGCTCCGCACGGTGGCGTGGGCTGGTGCGTGGGTCGCGGGCATCGCCCTCATGGCCCTGCTCGCGGTCGTGGCGGGGCTCGGTTCCGAATCCCCCGGCCTCTACTGGGGAGCGCTAGAGCTGCCGATCTTCGCCGCGTGGCTGGCACTCGGAGCCAAGATGACCCAGGTACTGGACATGGCAAGGCGGGAACTGCCGCGGGTAACGAACTGAGTAACTAGGACCACGCTCGGCCAGATTGCATCCATGACATCGGCGCCCTGGACAAAGACAGCCAAGGACAGGTTGCCCACTCCTACGGATGAGAGGGTCGTGGCTCGGCGTGGCGGAGCCAGGGATCGAGCGCGAGGATGCCAGGCGGGAGTGCAGAGGCCCAGCCGGCGATATCCGGCAGGACTCTCGCGAGCTGCGCCGCCATGCGCGTCTGGCCATCCTCTCCATTCGATGGGCCCAACCCGTAGATGTTCCACTCTTCCCAGTGCGTGTGCAGGTGCGCACGAGCGGCATCGAGTTCAGCCTTGGTCCACAAGCTGGCCACGATGCACAGCAGCTCACCGAGTTGCGGCCGGAGCTGGGCCTCGACGGCGTCCCGGTCGGCGGCGGCTACCACGAGCACGGCCTGGTCTTCGCTGGGCCGGAAGGTGGTCACCGCGACCGCGGCGCCGGTGTCCACGAGGTCCCCGAGGTCGTAGTCAAGGTTCCGCTCACCACGTCCCCAGATCCCGCTTCGCCAGTCCACGCGCGGCCAGCCTCCCGCCGGGGGCGGGCATGGCGGCGTCGCCCAGCCCGGATAACGATGAGGACTGTTCTGCGGCTTCGTCTGGCGCATCGCGCGGAGTTGATCCTGTGACCAGATGCCGGTGACGGCCGCGTAGCCTTCTACGGCCCCTTCGTGCTCGAAGCGGTTGGTCAAGTCATCGAAGTTAGCGCCGACAATCGGCACTGCTCCGCGCCAGACGGCCGCCACCCGCCGCTCAATGCCGCGGGGCAGGCGGAAGGGGAACACGGGCTCGAACCAGTCGCCGTCCGGGTTCCGAACCAGGCGGCCCGAGGCGACCACGCGGTTACCCTCGCGCACGACGAGCGCTTCGACCTCCATGCCGCTAGCTAATCGCATTGGCCACTGATCTCCAGTGAGTCAGCCCTGATGCCGGTGCCGTCCGGGATGAAGTCTCGAACGTGCGGCGACGGGTACGCTCCGAAGACATGATCATCGCTTCCGACGAGCTGGTTCGGCGCAACGCGGCGTTCGCCGCGACGGGGGCATTCGCCGGCCTTCCGTTCCCGACCAACGAGACCCTGCAGGTGCTCGGCTGCGTCGACTCCCGGGTCGACCCGAGTGATGTGCTCGGTCTCGAGCTCGGCGAAGGTGTCGTGATGCGCAACATCGGCGGCCGGATCACCCCGGCGACGCTGCGCTCATGGGCCCTGCTGGGCCGACTTGGCCAGGGCCAGCCCCCGCGGAGCGGGCACCTGGTGATCCTGCACCACACCGACTGCGGCATCATCCGCCTCGCGGACTATCCCGAGCAGCTCGCCGCATTCTTCGAGATACCGGCAGACGAGCTGGGGAGCAAGGCGGTCGACGACCCGTACGCGGCGGTGCGGGTCGACGCCGCCATCGCCCGGCATACTCTGCCGCCGAGCCGGCTCGTGTCCGGCCTGGTCTACGACGTCAACACCGGGCTCATCGAGATCGTCGACCCGGCCACCCAGGAGTAGCAGCCTTGGCTGGACTTACTGCCGCGGTTCGGCTGGTGTTCGTTCTGCTGCAGCCGTGAGCTGGGCAGCCAGGTTCCTGAGCGACTGGCGTAGTTCGTCGGGCCGGTGGATGGTGAAGGGCCATTCCAGGGAGGCGAGCAGGTGGGCCATGCCGTCCAGGCGTTCCGCCCTGGCGTGCATGAGAACACCACCGGGTTGGGCTGCGAGTGTCACGGCCGAGCGCGGCAGCCTGCGCGCGACTTGATCGAGCGGACCATTGATCAGCACTTCGACCTGCCACTGGTAGGGCACCTGCGCCAGCCTCGAGGTCAGATGGGTGACAGGGTCGAAGTCCTCGGGGGTGGTGAAGCGGCCGGTTCCGGTCGTGACGGACGTGATGCGGTCGATTCGAAACGTCCGCAGGCTGTCGCGCAGGTGGTCGTGTCCCACGACGTACCAGCGGCCGGAATGAAAAACGACGCCGTAGGGGTCGAAGTCGCGCTCGGTGTGATCTTGCCGCCAGGACTGGTAGCTCATGCTGACGGTCTTGCGGGCGCGGGAGGCCTGCGCCAGAGCTAGCAGGATGCCCGTTTCCGGTGTCTGGGCAATCACGGTTTTGGCGGTGAAGGACAAGGTCTCTCGGATGGCGGCGAGGGGTTCTCGTAGGGCGTCTGGGAGCACGCGTTCAATCTTGGCGAGCGCGCCCTCGCCGGCTGGCGCGGTCGCGCTCAAGCCGAGGCGTTCCGCGGCGACCAGGCCAAGGACGACGGCGAGGGCTTCGTCGTTGGTGAGCACTAGCGGCGGCATCCGGTAGCCGCGGGCCAGCCGGTAACCGCCGTAGCGGCCTCGTCCGGCCACCACGGGAATGCCCAGTTCGCGCAGGTGGGTGATGTACCGGCGCACGGTGCGGACATCGGTGCCGAGGCGGTCGGCTAGCTGCGTCCCGCTGAGCTCGGAGTGAGTCTGCAGGAGTTCGAGCAGGGTCAGCACGCGCGTCAAGGGTTGAGACATGGATCGCTCCGCATTTTAGGGCGGAAACTGTCCTGTATAAGCCATACGCTATCTCTAACGCCTCGGTTCAGGGAGATCACATTGGCGACCTTCGTACTTGTTCCTGGTGCTTGGCTGGGCGGCTGGGCCTGGGAGGACACCGGCCGCGCGCTACGGGAGCGGGGCCACGCGGCGCTACCCGTGACACTGTCCGGCCTGGGCGAGTGCGCGGATCAGGCGAGCCCGCAGACGAACCTAGACACCCACATCGCGGACATCATCGGATTCATCGAGCAGCACGATCTGCACGATGTCACCCTGGTAGCCCATAGCTACGCGGCGGCGCCTGTCACGGGGGCTGCCGGTCGCCTGGGCGGGCGGCTGGAGCGACTGGTCTACGTAGACAGTGCTCCGTTCGTAGAGGGCATGTGCATGCTCGACCTCATGCCGCCGGACGCAGCGGACCAACTGCGCCAGCAGGTAGTCATCTCCGGTATTGGTTCGTTCCTGCCGATGCCGCCTTTTGAGATCCTCGGCTTGTTCAGCAGCCTTGAAGGGCTCGGTGCGCCGCAGCGCGACATCTTGAGCACGCGTGCCACGCCCCACCCGTTCGGCACCTACGAGCAGCGACTGATCGGGCCGACCGACCCCGGCTCTGGCGTGGATCGTGTCCTGGTCGCCTGCAATGACTTCAAAGCCCTGCTGGATGCTGGCGCGGCGATGCTGGAGTACCTCAATCAGCCCCCATGGCGGCGCTTCGACCTGCCCACGGGGCACTGGCCGATGCTGTCCGCACCCGCCGACCTCGCCGACATCCTCGATGCGGCGGCCTGCTGACCTCCGGGGACGATATTGGTTACGGCGGCGAGATCCGGGGCTTCTTGGTGTTGCCGAATGCCCAGCCCTCTACCTGGCCGGGCTTGGGATGGTAGCTGGCGGCCCCGAGCTGGCTGTACTTCCAGCTGCCGTGGTTCTTGGCATGCCAGTACGCCCAGTACGCGCTTGTGGGTGCACCGTTGCACGGATTGGGCCGATGGTTGATGGTGCAGATGAAGCCGGGCTGACGGGCAACGAAGGCGTACGCAAACCCAGCCTGGCGCAATGCGGCCAGTCCGGTGTGGGGATTACTCGCGCAGCCGATCCGGACCTTTCCGTGCCGGAAGTGGGTGAAGTCCACGACCACGGTCACGTGTCGCTTGCCGCAGTACTTGGCGCTGGGTATCACCGGTGCCGCTGTTTGAGCCGACCAAGCACCCGCTCTATGGACTCCGGCGCCCGCCGGACTGGCTGCCGCTACCCCAGCGGCTCCGGCGGATGTCAAGGCCGTCACGACGCCGCACGTCGCAAGCATCCGGAGGCCGCGGCCGCTCATGACGCGCACTTGAGGTGGGGCGCAACGTTGCTGGCGCCGCGGGAGGTCAGGCTGGCCAGGCTCACGTCTGCGAGACCGAGGATGCCCTGGGCTGTGGCGCCGATCGCGGTACCGCTCTTGAAGCCGGTCTTCTGAAACGCCAGCGCGCCCCGGTTGGCTTTGGCCCCCGAGCAGCCGACCTGCAGGCTCAGCAAGAACCGCTGAGCGCGTGCCGCGCGGCCGAACCACCGTCCTGCGGCGAGCGCCTCACCAGCCAGGCCCGTGGTGTTGGCATTGGCTGCCGCTGCGCCCGAGGCGCGGAAGCCGCCGTTACCCTGCTGCACGCTTGCCAGCCACCTCAATCCGCGGAGGGCCACACCCCGCCGCCCAGAAGCCAGCAGTGCCTGCACATCCATGGCGGTGGAATCGGGGTCGCTGGCACAGGTCGCCTGGCCGAAGTTGAGCGGGAAGCCGCCGTTCTTGCACTCACTGCCGACCAGGAAGGCCACGGCCTTTGACGGAGCGTGGCTGCGCCGACTCAACGCGATAATGGCCAGGGACTGGCTGAACGCGTTGCTAAAATCGCCGAACGTGGAATGGTCGCTGTAGCGGCCGGACGGAGTGAGCAGCTTCGCTAGCCGTGCGGGCAGGTTCACTCCGGCGAATTTCGCCGGGTTGACGCCCCGGATCTGGGCGGCCAGCATCACCTTGGCTGTCGCGCCCGCGAAGGAACTCGTCGTCCCGTTCCCGATGTAGTTCGAGAGAATGGCGGGCCGTTCCAGCCAGCTGATCGCCCTGGCACCGTACTGGTTTGCAGTGCCGGTCGCGGCGAACGCGAAGATAGCGTCGATGGTTCCGCCCTGGTTGGGGAAGGTCTTGCCCTGGAACTTCGTCACGAAGTGGCTGCGGTCGGTCATCTGGCGGGCAAGCCAGCCTGATGCGGCCCCTGTGCGGTTCGGTGAAGGTGCCGCGGCCAGCGCGGGAGCTGCTTGGCTCACGCACGCCAAGACGAGCATCAGGAGCAGGACGACCAGGTTTTGCCGACGGTGGCGCATAGTGGGCCTCTCCGGTCCCGCTGTTCCGGGACCGGCCGCAGATCGCGGACCAGACTCCGGCCCGCGGACCACGACGGGTGGGAGCAACAGACGCGACAACGCGGGTATTCGGGCTCGCCTCCGGCCTCAGCCGATCCGGAGGTTTTACCGTTGCGGGTCAGCGCCGGGATCTCACCGGACTTCCCCCACCTATGTCGCTTGTTGAGTTATCTCTGGCGATGCCAGGAGTCACTGTCCCGCACCGACCGTGCATGTGTCAACGACCTCGGCGGCACTGGCCGGGCGAAAAGAGCGATGGTCAGGTAGGCTTCCGGCCAGGCTAGGGGAAGCCGGTCAAAGCCCGGCACTGACCCGCAACCGTGGGCCCTCGCGTGAGGGGGCAAGTCGGAGTACCTGGCCAGCAACCACCATCCTCAGCGCTGTCGTGGTCTGCGGCGCGGAACATCGGGTCTTTCCGGGATGCCCCGGACGGCCTTGGGGTTCGTGTCTCGCAGCCGCCCGGGAGACACCATGCCCACCGGTTTCCGCCGCCGCGGCGCATCAGCACTCGTGATCCTGGTCGCTGGCGTCGCCTTCGCTGGAGGGTCGGCATCAATCGCGTTTGCCGGAACGGCGGCGCGTCCAAATCTGGCCGAAGGGAGTGCCTACCTTGTCGCGCCTGCCCAGCTCATTGGCGGGCACTACTACAGTTCGTTCGCGCGCAAGGCAGACTTCGGGCTGACCATCGATGGTGCCCTGGCGCTCGCGGCCACGGGAGGTCAGGACCGGGCGCTCAACAAGATTGTCTCGTTCCTTGCTCACGGCGGTAAGGACACTGCTGGGAAGACGATCAACTACTGGACGGGGATCGGAACGCGGTACGCGAGCGGGGGAGCGATCGGCAAAGAGGCACTCCTGGCTGAGGTGGTGGAGGCCAACCCGCGTGATTTCGGCGGCCGTGACCTGATCGCTGCGCTCGACGCCTCGATCTGCCCGCGGGCCGGAGCTGGTGGTGCGGCACGCTGCCCGGCGGCCGGCAGCTACAGCTACGCGAGCTCAGTATTCGATCAAGCGCTCGGTGTCATGGCCCAGTTGCGGGCGGGACAACGGCGAAAGGCGGCCGCCGCCGTCAGCTACCTGGAACGCCTGCAGCACGCGGACGGCTCGTTCCCGAGCCTCATCCCCGGCACCGAAGGTGACGTCGACAGCACCGCAATGGCCGTCATGGCGCTGGCGCTCGTCAGGGGACGCCGTGCCGCGGCGGACGTCGGCGCGGGCGTGGCGTGGATCGCCGACCATCAAGAGCCAGACGGCGGTTTCCCCGGGGCAGGCGGCGACTCGGTCAACTCGGCCGGCCTGGCCATCCAGGCGCTGACTTTGCGGCGACCCGGCTATCGATCGCGCATCGCCGCGGCCGAGACGTTCCTCGCCCGTGAACAGAACGCTAACGGCGGGTTCAGGCTCGCCGCAGGCGGCCAGCCGGGCTCGAATCTACGCGCCTCTACCCAGGCCGTGAGCGGGGCCGCCGCAATCCCGTTCGGCTCGCTGCGGCGCGCTCTGAGCCACCCGCCCGCCGCGGGCCCCAGCATGAGCGCCTGGCCGTACGTCCTTGTCGTGATCGCCGTCGTCTTGGCCATCGCGGCCGCGATCGGTGCCGCCATGATGCGCAGAGGTCATCGCCGCCCCACAGCTTCGGGCGAGGAAACCCGCGCCGACCCCGTCGGCAGGCGCCGCCGGTGAGCGGGCCGTCGGGGCGGGTCGCTGCTGGCCTCACTGTGCTTGCCCTCGCCGCGGAGGCTGTGCTGAGCGCGGGGGTGCCCGCGTCGGCCGAGGCAGAGCCGGTTAGCCATTGCACTGCCACGTCGGGAGTCATCACCGCGGTCGACTTCAGCCACTGGGGCGGCCCGCTGCTGCGCTCCTGCGGCTCCACGCCGTCGACCGGGTTTGCACTGGTCAACCAGGGCGGCTGGCAGACGAGCGGGACGGAGCACGACGGCCCAGGTTTCATCTGCCGGATCGGCTACGCCGGCTACCGCCACGGCACCGAATATCCGACGCCGAGTCAGCAGTCGTGCGTGCTCACCCCGCCCGTCAACGCCTACTGGGCGTTCTGGCAGGCCGGGCCCGGTCAAGACACCTGGAGTTACAGCCAGGCAGGGGCGCTGAGCATCCGCCCGCCGCCCGGTAGCGTCGAGCTCTGGTCCTTCGGAGCTACCAACCTCGCCGGCACGACAGGGTCAGCAGTCCCGGTGGTCAGTCCGCGGCAGCTCCGCGCCCTCGCCATACCTACGGACGGACGGTCGTCGGGGACGCAGCCGATCGTCAACGCGCCCCCCGTTGCGCAAGCTGGTGCATCCGCAGGACAGGACAGCTCGGCCTACCCGACGCTGATCGCGCTCACCATCGCGATACTGCTCGCGGCGGCCGCCATCGCGGTCAGGCGGCGGAGGGCCAGGTTGTCTCGATGAGCGCGATCAGGGCCCGGACGCTGGCCGGTGGCGAGGAGGAGCTGCGCCCGGGCGGGGTGGCCGAGCCGGCGGCCACGTCGCGCTGCGGTTCACGGCGGGCCGGCTACCGAGGAACCTGCACCCGGTCGCATGGTGGATATGGGCAATCGCGCTGGCCGTCGCGGCGAGCCGAACCAGCAATCCGCTGTTGTTGCTGCTGATCTTCGCGGTCCTGGGCCTGACGGTCGCGCTACGGCGCACCGAGGCTCCGTGGGCCAGGGGATACCGCTTTTACCTGCTCATGGCATTGTCGGTGGTTGTCATTCGGGTCGTCTTCCGTGTCATTTTTGACAGCGGGGTCAGCCCAGGCTCGCTGATCTTGTTCCGGCTGCCGCAGCTTCCCACGCCTGCCTGGTATTCGGGCATCCAGATCGGGGGTCCGGTGTCGGCTCGTGCTGTGCTGTCGGCAGCGCTCGACGGGGCAAGGCTGGCCTGCCTGCTGTGCTGTCTCGGCGCCGCCAATACCCTGGCCAACCCCAAGCGCGCGTTGCAGGTCCTGCCCGGCGCGCTGTATGAGCTCGGGGTAGCGGTGACGGTGGCGTTGTCGGTTGCGCCGCAGCTTGTCGAGAGCGTCCAGCGGGTGCGCCGCGCCAGGCGGCTGCGCGGGGCGGGTGATCACGGGATGCGGGCAGTCCGGGCCGTCGCGGTCCCGGTCTTGCACGACGCCATGGACCGGTCCCTCCTGCTAGCTGCCGGCATGGACTCCCGCGGGTACGGACGCACCGGACGCGCCACCGCGGCCAGCAGACGGCTGACCGCGGTGCTGATGCTGACCGGGATGGCAGGACTGTGCGTCGGTGCCTACGGACTGCTGGATGCGACACTAGCGGGCACGGTCGGTGTCACAGGGTTCGCTGCCGGCTTGGCGCTATGCGTCGCGGGACTAGCGCTCGGCGGCCGACGGGTCGCCCGTAGCCGCTACCGTCCTGACCCCTGGCGCTGGCCGGAATGGGTCGTATCGCTGTCCGGAATCATCTGCGGAGCGGCACTGTGCCTGCATGCGGGCTACGACCCCGTGGCCCTCAACCCAGCGGTGCTCCGATGGCCGCCGTTGCCGTTGCTGCCAGCCCTGCTGATCCTGGCAGCCGCGGTGGCCGGATTCGCCGCGCCGCCGCCGATCACGGCCGGGGGGAGCCAGTGATCGAATTCCAGCACGTCGGTGTCCGCTTCGAGGGCGCGAGCGCGCCAGTACTGAGCGCGGTCGACCTGCATGTCGAAGAGGGGGAGCTGTGCCTGGTGGTAGGGCACACCGGCAGCGGCAAGTCCACATTGCTGTCCGCGATCAACGGCCTGGTGCCGTACTTCACGGGCGGAACGCTGGCTGGCCGGGTGATCGTCGACGGCCGTGACACTGCGCGGTACAGGCCGCGCGAGCTCGCCGACGTCGTTGGCTTCGTGGGCCAGGATCCGGTGGCGGGATTCGTGACCGACACGGTGGAAGAAGAACTCGCCTACACGATGGAGCAACTCGCCGTAGACCCGGCGGCGATGCGCGCCAGGCTGGAAGAAACGCTCGACCTGCTGGGCCTGGCCGACCTGCGCGGCCGGGCGCTCCGGACCCTGTCTGGCGGCCAGCAGCAGCGGGTCGCCATTGGCGCCGCCCTGACCGCGCATCCGCGCGTGCTGGTTCTCGACGAACCCACATCGGCCCTGGACCCCGTCAGTGCGGAAGAAGTGCTCGCCGCGATCACCCGGCTGGTCCATGACCTCGGCATCACGGTCGTGCTGGCCGAGCACCGGCTGGAACGGGTCCTGGCGTACGCGGACCGCGTCTGGTATCTCCCGGGCAACGGCACCGTCCTCGCCGGGGAGCCCGCCGACGTCATGCGCTGGGCCGAGGTCGCGCCGCCCGTCATTGAGCTTGGCCGGCTCGCAGGCTGGAATCCGCTGCCTTTGTCCGTACGCGACGCCCGCCGCCGGGCGCAGCAGCTACGCGCCCGGCTGCCGGACTCCCCGCCATCTGCACGCCCCGTGGCGGGACCTGCACAGGGCGGCCCACCCGGCCTCGCGGCCCAAGGGATCGTGGTCAGGTACGGCTCGGTAGTCGCCGTCCGGGCGGTCAGCCTGGCCTTGCGGGCGGGCGAAGTGACGGCTCTGATGGGCCGCAACGGTTCTGGAAAGTCGTCGCTGCTCTGGGCGCTGCAGGGTGCTGAACGCCGCGCTGGCGGCACGGTCAGCGTGAGCCCGCACGACCTTGACCCCGCGGCGTTGCCCGCCGGCGAGGCACGGCGCTACGTCGGCCTGGTACCGCAGACCTCGGCTGACTTGCTCTATCTCGACACCGTGGCCGCGGAACTCGAGCAAGCCGACCGGGACTCGGCTGGGACCGTGCGCCGAGCGTCCGCGAGCCGCCGGGGCGGCCATGATGTCGAGGCAGTGCGACGCCATCGGAAGCCGGCCCGCGCGATCCTCGATGACCTCGCGCCGGGCCTGCCAGGTGACGCGCATCCCAGGGACTTGTCAGCCGGACAGCAGCTCGCCCTGGTCCTGGCCATTCAGCTGGCAGCGGCACCTGCCGTCTTGCTGCTCGACGAGCCGACCCGCGGGCTGGACTACCAGGCGAAGGCCAGGCTGATATGCATGCTCGACTCGCTCGCCGCCGACGGCCACGCCATCGTCGTAGCCACCCACGACGTCGAATTCGCCAGCCGGGCTTGCGACCGGGTAGTCGTGATGGCTGAAGGAGAGATCGTCGCCGACGGTCATGCGGCCGAGATACTAACCGCCTCGCCGACCTTCGCACCGCAGGTCGCGAAGGTACTGTCCCCATTGCCGTACCTGACGGTGCCGCAGGTCTCGGCGGGTCTCGGGCGGTTTGGCGGACCGGCCGTGAACGCGGAGCGGCCATGACTGGCCGGCAGCGTGCGATCCGGCAGCGTGCGATCCGGCTCGGTCCGCGGTCCGGGGTCACCATCGCGATGGCTTCCTTCCTCGGACTCATCGCTTGCGTGTGGCCGTTCGTCCTGGCGCCCGGAGCAATAACTTCCACCGAGACTCCGCCGCTGATGTTCGGTTGCATGCTGGTGCTGGTCCTCGCGGTGGTGTTCGCCGGCGTCGCCGACGGCGGTCTGGATGCGAAAGCCGTCGCCGCGCTCGGAGTGCTCGGGGCCATCGATGCTGCGTTGCGACCGCTGGGCGCCGGAACTGCCGGCATCGAAACCGTGTTCTTCCTGCTGATCTTGGGCGGGCGGGTGTACGGCCCCGGATTCGGCTTCGCGCTCGGCTGCACGTCGCTTTTCGCCTCGGCCCTGCTGACGGGCGGGGTCGGGCCATGGCTGCCGTACCAGATGTTCGGCGCGGCGTGGGTCGGCATGTTCGCCGGGCTGCTCCCTTCGCTGCGAGGAAAGGCCGAGATAGCGATGCTGGCCGGCTGACGGTGCCCTGTCCGCGTACCTGTTCGGGTTCTTGCTTAACCTGTCCTTCTGGCCGTTCTCGCTGGACCCGTCGAGCTCGATCGCCTACCAGCCGGGCCTATCTGTCGTCGCTCAGTTGCACCGTTACATGCTGTTCGACGCAAGCACATCGCTCGGCTGGGATACGGGCAGGGCGATCACCAACGTCGCGGCGATCGTCCTGGCAGGCCCGGCGGTGCTGGCAGTGTTCCGCCGAGCCGCGCGGCGGGCGAACTTCGAACCAGCCGTCACATTCCAGCCCCAAGACACGACGAGCCCGTCCACGTTTTGACGCCGCCGGTGTGCGGGGCAGACGGCGGATCTTGACTACTACCCTCCCTAATTGAATTCCGGGCGAGCACCGCTGACGCTCACGTGCGTTGCCGCACCGGAAATTGGCTGGCCGCAGCGAGTGCGGGTGCATTAGGTTGCCAGTTCATGGAAGATCCAGACGGATACTTCGGCGAGCCGGTTGCGGCAGGTTACGACGACCCATCGGACCGCATGTTCCAGCAGGAGGCCATCGACCCGGCGGTCAGCCTGCTAGCCGAGCTTGCAGGCAGCGGGCAGGCGCTGGAGCTGGCCATCGGCACGGGCCGCATCGGACTGGCGCTTTCCCAGCGCGGCGTGGCGGTCCACGGCATCGAGCTGTCCCGGGCGATGGTGGCCAGGCTGCGCAGCAAGCCAGGCGGCGACGCTATCGCCGTGACCATCGGCGACATGTCCACGACCAGGGTCGACGGCACCTTCACGGTGGCCTACCTGGTGTACAACACGATCAACAACCTCACCTCGCAGGAAGCGCAGGTCGCCTGCTTCCGCAACGCCGCTGAGCACCTCACCCCGGGCGGCTGTTTCGTGATCGAGACCGGCATCCCGGACCTGCGGTCCCTGCCGCCCGGGCAGGACATCCTGGGATACCGGGCCGGACCCGCGCGGATCGTCAGCTACAACTATGACCACGCCACCCAGCAGTACAGCGGGCATTACGTCGAGCTCACCGACGGGACGTGGGACTACCACACGATCCCGTTCCGCTACGTATGGCCGTCCGAGCTCGACCTGATGGCGCAGCTCGCCGGACTCCGGTTGCGCGACCGCTGGGCTGGCTGGAACCGAGAGCCCTTCACGACCGACAGCCGCTCCCACGTCTCGGTCTGGCAGAAGCCCGGCGCCGACTGAAGGGTGATCTGGCTCATGCCGCCGGAAATCAGCGACCGGACGACGCGGAGCCGGTCAAGCCTGGGCGAACTCCATGACCACCTTGATGTCGTCGGGCTCTCGCTCCAATGCCTGCTTGGCCTGGCCGGGGGTGACGCGCCGGGTTACCAGCTGCTCGAGCCACGATCGGTCGGCGGCCGCGAGCACCTTGGCAGCACGGTAGTAGTGCCGTCGGTTGGCGTTAACGGAACCGAACGCCGCGATGTTCTTGAGCACGACCTCAGTCGCCAGGGCGGCCGCGGATCCTGTTCGGACCGCGTTAGGCGAGCCGACTCCGGTAAGGCAAATAATGCCGCCGGGCGAGATTGCCTGCATAGCCTGCTGGATTAGCGCGGCCACGCCGGTGCATTCGACGACGATGTGGGGCTGCAGTCCCAGGTCGGCGATGGCTCCAGTGTGATAAGTCGCACCCAGCTGCTTGACCAGGGCTGGCTTCGGGCCCGTGGTCATCCGGTCGAGTACGTGGACGTCGCCGCCCTGCTGCACGCCGATCAGGGCGGCCAGCAGGCCGATCGGCCCGGCGCCGATGACCAAGACGGTGTGCGGGTCCCAGAAGGTGCGGCGGCCGATGGCGGCGATGTGTTCCCATGCCTTGGCGACCACGGTGGCGGGTTCCAGCAGGACTCCGAGGTGGCCGAGCTGTTTGTCCACCCGCACCGCGTAGTCGGGTTCGATCCGCCACCGCTCTGCCATGAACCCGTCGACCTGCTTGATGCCCCGCTCTGTGTAGCGGCCATTGGAGCACATGTCCCACTCGCCGACCGCGCAGTTTGGGCACGGAGCCGGATCGGGCCGGCGGACGATCCCCACTACGTGCTCCCCAACGGCGAAACCGCTCGGGCCAGGGTCAATGACGCGGCCGAGGGACTCGTGGCCGAGGATCAGCCGCTCGCGGCCAGGTGCGGGCCACCCGTAGGCGCCGCTGGCGATCTCCGCGTCAGTGCCGCAAATGCCGACAGCCAGTGCCTCGACCAGGACCGGTCCCAGGGCAACGTCAGGTTCGGGAACGTCCTCCAGCCGAACTGACCCGGCGGTGCCGGGTGTCACGGTCACGGCCTTCATGCGTCCTCCCGGAAACCCGGCAGCGCTGCGGCAGGCCTCGTCCCTGCAGTCATCAAGTCTGTGGCTGCCCGGCTCCGTTGCCATCACCCCGCAAGGGTGACAACCTCGGCCAGGCCGCGACCTGGTGCGTTGGCGGCGGCAGATCATCCGCCCTGGGTGACGCCGACTGGCTGCACGGAGCGCAGGCTCTCCTTGGACACGCCGGCCTGGACGGAGATTCGGTTATGCCATCGCGCGGTGACACATGAGCGACTACGACGTCGTGGTGATCGGTGCTGGTCCTGCCGGTGCGGCGGCGGCGGAACTCGCCGGCGTCCTGGGTTACACGGTGGCGCTGGCCGAGCGGGACGTGGTCGGCGGCACGGTCGTCACCAGCGGTGGCGCGCCGACCAAAGCCTTCCGCGAAGCCGCGGCCTACCTCAGCGCGTTCGAGAAGGAGAAGACCTACGGCGTCGCCCTGTCCGCCCCTCCCGAGGTGATGTATCCGGCGATCAGGGACCGGGCGCGCGAGGTCAGCGAGCAACTCAGGCAGGCCACGCTGGAACGACTCAGTGAGCGTGGCGTGCAGCTGGTGAGCGGCGAAGGGCGGCTGGATGCCGACCACGCGGTGATGGTCACGGCGAGCGACGGCACACAACGGCGGCTGCAGGCGGGGCGGGTCATCATCGCGACCGGGTCGAGGCCATTGCGGCCTCCTGGCGTCCCCTTCGACGATCCATGTGTGGCTGACTCCGAGACGGTCGCGGACATGACCCACATGCCGCGCGAGCTGCTGATTGTCGGTGGCGGCGCGATCGGGATCGAGTACGCCACCATCTTCTCCGCGCTGGGCAGCTCCGTCACAATTCTGGACGCCGCGCCTCGGCTCGCCGCGATGATGGACGGCGAGATTTCCCGCCGACTCGAGCAGGTGGTCCGCGCCCGAGGGAATCAGGTGATCCTCGGCACCGGCATGGTCTCGGTGCGCAGGGACGGCGAGAAGCTCGCGGTCGAGCTGGATGACGGCAGGCAACTACGGCACGATGCCATGCTCTTCGCCGCCGGCCGCACAGTCAGCACTGGCGGCCTCGGCCTGGAGGCAGCAGGCGTCGACGTCGACCGGCGCGGCAGGATCATTGTCGACTCCGAGCGGCGGACCAGCTGCCCGTGGGTGTTCGCCGCAGGAGATGTCATCGAGCCCTCGCTCGCCTCAATCGCCACCGACCAGGGACGGCAAGCGGCGTGCGGAGCGATCGGTCTTGACTTCTCCGCACACGTCGACAAGATCCCGTCCGCCGCCATCTACGGGCTTCCCGAGGTGGCAAGGGCCGGAATGAGCGAGGACGACTGCGTCGCCGAGGGCATCCCGTATGAGATCGGCCGTTGTGAGCTCGGCACCACACCGCGCGGGCTCATCGCCGGCCAGGACGGCCTGCTCAAGCTGATCTTCCACGGGGGCACCGGCGTTCTCCTCGGCGTCCACGCACTCGGGGAGATCGCCTCGGAGATCACCGGCATCGGCCAGGCAATGATCCACAACGAGGCAACCATCGAGGACGTGATCCGGATGGCCTACAACACCCCGACGTACACCTACGGCTACAAGCTTGCCGCTGCCGACACCCTCGCCCGGCTGGAGCCCGAGGTGCTCAGGGCGATGCGCCTGCCCTCCCGCGCTGACCGGATCTGAGCACTTCGCGGGCCGCGGGATGGAACTCGAGCAACTCGACGCCACCTTTGTCATCGACACGTTCCTGCTGCTCCTGATCGGAGTCGGACCGAAGATCGCGCTGGTCCCGTTCCTGGAGGCAACCAGCGGGATGCCCGACGCCACCAAGCGGCGCGTCCTGCGCAAGATGCTGGTGACAGCCGCCGCCGTCGCCGTGCTGCTGCTGGTTCTGGGCGGCCTGCTGACTAGGCTGCTGCACTTCTCACCAGGCGCGCTCGCGGTCGCGAGCGGCATCATCTTGCTGATCATCTCGGTGACCATGGTGCTCGGCCACCAGGACGGCAACGGCGGCAGTCCTCAGGCAGAAGATGCTGACCCTATGAAGGTCGCCGTATTCCCATTGGCCGTGCCCTACCTGCTCAATCCCGCCGGGATCGTCGTCCTGGTCACAGCCTCGGCTGAGGCTTCTTCAGTCGCGGTGTTCGCCGTCGTCGTCGGCATCCTCATCGTCATCCTCGCCCTCGACGTCGCCACATTCCGATGGGCCGTGCAGGTCAGCAACCACCTCGATGCCAGCCGGATGCTGGTGACAGAGAAGGTCTTCGGCTTCCTGCTCGCCGCCCTGGCCGTGCAACTCGCCCTGACTGGGCTGGACGCCGTCGGAGTCATCCACCTGACCAGCCATTGATTGCCGGCGTCAGCCAGGGACCTGCCCCTTGTGGTCGACGAAGGCGCGCTCGAGAACGGCGGACTCGCCAGTGGTAGAGCCGTCCGCGAGCTTGATGTCGTGCTGGCCGAGATACTGCAGGGTTCGCTTGCTGAAGATCCACTCGCTGCGCACCCCGAGGTAGGTAAATGCCACCGCGACGCCGTGCCTGCCGATCGCGTCGGTGGCGTGCCGCACCACGGTCACGCCGGGGATCAGCGCGGCGGCCCTGTACAACGCGGCGCTAACCCGCGGCGGCGGGATCGTCTCACCGAGCAGATCGCCGATGGTGGTGAAGGCTTCCTCAGGGGGCGGCAGCTGGCCCTGCATCTCCTTTTCGATCCGGGTGAGGAGGGCCCGCGGGTCGGTTGGCAGCGACTTCAGGAACCGGTAGGTAGGGGCATTCATACTGCCGCGGTACGGGCATCGCAGGTAGTTGCTCTGGAATGGCAGCGGAATGTTGTTGCCGTCCTGGCGCAGCAGGCCGGTCACGCACAGGTTGGACACGGACTGCCAGATCTGCCGGTCCTGCGGCTTCTGCATGACGCACTTCGCGTTCAAGCTTCCGCCGTCACAGACCTGGAAGGCCACCCTGCTCTTGACGTACGAAAACTGGCTGTTGCGGACAAACGGGCTCGGCTCGATGGCAGCCGCCGTGGCGATCTTGGCGAGCAGTCGCACGGCGGCCGGAGAGGCACCCGACGCGGACCCTGGCCGGAGGATGACGACGACCGCCGCCGCCAGCATGGCGGCAACGGCGGCCACTACAACGACCGCTCGCTTGCCACGAACCGGGACGCCAGCCCTGCCTGCCGCGGGACGGCCGGCGTCGGCTGAATTGCCGGATAGGCGGATGTGACCCAGCACGTGGTCCCTGAGTACCTGCTGGCGCCCTGCCGGGAATTCCCGCTCGGCCGGCGGCGGCACCAGCATTGCCAGTTCCGCGATGTCCCCGTCTCGACGGTCGTTGGCGTTCATCTCTTCCCTCCGGTCCGGCCTGGCCGGGCTTTTCGCGGCTACTCAGAACTTGTTCGCGTCCGCCCGCAGGTTCTCGGGCGGCAGGCACGACATTTCTGAGCTTGCGGCGGGCACGCGAGAGCCGCGATCGCACCGTGCCGACCGGAACGCCTAGCGCTGTGGCTGCCGCGCCGTAGTCCAGCCCTGACCACACGCACAGGGCGATCACGTCGCGCTCAACGCGACGAAGCATCCCAAGCGCCTCCGCGACCTCGCGCAGTTCAGCGGCGTCATCCAGGCGGCCGACGAGTTCATCGGCGAAGTCTGGCACCGGAGGCGGCAGCGGAATCCTGCTCATCGCGGTCTCGTGGCGGCGTGCCGCCCGGTCCAGGTTGCGGGACACGTTCACCGCTATGCCGAGTAGCCACGGCCGCAGCGACTCGCCCGCGGGTTCGACCCGGTCCCGGAGGCGCCAGGCCTCAAGGAACGTGAGCGAGACCACCTCCTCCGCGGCTGACCAGTTCGCGGTCAGCCGGAAGCCCAGGTTGTAGACGGCTCGGGCATACTCGTCCCAGAGCAAGCCGAAGGCGTCCGGATCTCCGGCGCGAAGACGCATGCGCAGGTTTGGTTCCACATCCCTTCCTGTCCGCTCGCCGCCTTGCGGTTCCCAGATGCAGCCAGGAGATCAAGAATGACAGCCAGCCAGGAGGATGACGCGGGCGCGCGACCTCACGGCGACGGCGCTCGGAGCGTTAGCTAGCCGTGCAAGTCAAGCGATCAGCCCTGTACCGCCTCGCGCTGCTCGCCCTGATCTGGGGCTCGTCGTTTCTCTGGATTAAGCTCGCCGACCGGGGGTTCGCGCCTGTCGAAGTCACCTTCGGCCGCCTGGCGCTCGGCGCGATCGTGCTGCTCCCGATCGTCTTGCTGCGGCGTGAGCCGTTGCCGCGGTCAGGCAGGCTCTGGACGCAGATCGCCTTGGCCGCCCTGCTCGCCAACGCGCTGCCTTACTTCCTGTTCGCCCTGGCCGAGCGGACCGTGGACTCGTCGACGGCCGGGATACTGAACGCGACGACCCCGCTGTGGACGATGGTGCTGGCGGTTGCGGTCCGTCATCAACGGACCTTCCGCGCCAGGCAGGCCGCCGGGCTCCTGGTTGGCTTCGCTGGCGCCACGCTGATCTTCTCGCCCTGGCACGCGACATCCGGCCTGCTGTCGGCCGGCGGGCTCGAGTGCCTGGCAGCCTCGGTCAGCTACGCCGTCAGCTACATCTACATGGACCGCTACCTTGCCAGGCGCGGCATCAACCCGATCGCCCTTGCCGCCTGCCAGTTGCTCGCGGCGGCCATCTGGCTCGCCGTCACGCTGGCCGTGACCGGCGTGCAAGCGCCGCACGCCGGCGCCGTCGGGTGGGCCGGGCTGATCATACTCGGGGTGATCGGCACCGGCGTCGCCTACGTGCTGAATTACCAGATCATCGCCAGCGAAGGCGCGACCATCGCCTCGACGGTCACCTACCTGCTGCCCGTCGTCGCGATCGTGCTTGGCGTCCTGGTCCTCGGCGAGCGCATCACCGCCGCGGCGGTCGCTGGCACCGCGCTCGTCCTGCTCGGAGTGGCGCTTGCCAGGCGCCGAGAAGCCCCGGCGGAGTCACCCGCCGGGGGCGGGCAGAACAGCTGCCCTGCGGCGTCGGCCAGCAACTAGCCACGACCGTAGCGACGAACGTCATCCTCGGCGGATGATGCGGCCCGCCTGGCCGCACGCTGTGCTATACCGATGCTTTGCTGGCCCGAACGGGACTCTCGATGACCGGCGCGACCAAACCGGCCACCACTGCGGGCCGGGCGATGATCCTGCCACTGGCGCTTGCGCAGTTCGTCGCGAGCTACGCGGCCACCAACATGAACGTCGCGATCAGCGCGATCGCGAAGGACCTCAACACCACAGTCAGTGGCGTGCAGACCGCGATCACGCTGTTCACGCTGACGATGGCGGCCCTGATGATTCCTGGCAGCAAGCTGTCCGACATCAGGGGGCGCAAGAACTGCTTCGTCGGCGGCCTTACCGTCTACGCGATCGGGGCGGTGCTCGCGCTGCTGTCCCAGAGCGTGGTGCTGCTGACCATCGGCTACTCGCTCCTCGAAGGCATCGGCTCGGCGCTGATGATTCCGCCGATCTACATCCTGATCACGGTTGTCTTCCCTGACATCAAATCCCGGGCCAAGTACTTCGGCGTGGTCAGCGGCGCCGGCGGGCTGGGGGCGGCGGCCGGCCCGCTCATCGGCGGCCTGATCACCAGCGCGATTAGCTGGCGGGCTTCGTTCGGGCTGCAGGTCCTCCTCGTCGTCTGGATCATCTTCCTGGCTCGCAAGATCGAGGATCCCGCCAGGACCGGTCGGAAACCTCACTTCGACGTTACCGGCGCCATCCTGTCCGCTGCTGGCCTGTTCTTCATCGTCCTTGGCCTGCTCCAATCGCGGCGCTTCGGCTTCGGAGCATCGCGGGAGAATTGGACCATCGGCGGCACCGTGCTGCTCCCCAAGGGCTCAATCTCGCCGGTCTGGATCTACGTGGCGATCGGCGCGCTGTTCCTATTGTGGTTCTTCCTGCATATCAGGGCCGCCGAGCGCAAGCACAAGGACGTTCTGCTCTCGCTGCACTTGTTCAGGAACAAGGTGTCGAACCTCGGCCTCGGCACGCAGACCATCCAGTGGATGGTCATCCAGGGCAGCTTCTTCGCAACATCGGTCTTCCTCCAGGATGTCGATGGCTACAGCGCCATCAAGACGGGCCTTGTCCTCACTCCGGCGACCATCGGCATCCTCGCGACCTCCGCGGGTGCAGACCGCTTCGCCAGGCGCCATTCACAGCGGTCGCTGATCATCGCCGGTTTCGCGACGGTGATCATCGGAATGATCCTGCAGTTGCTCCTGGTCAGGCCGCACTCCGCGCTCGCACTCTGGATTCCTGGACTGCTGCTGCTCGGCGCCGGCGTGGGCGTCATGCTGACCTCTTCGGTCAACGTCGTGCAGTCCAGCTTTCCCGAGTCCGAGCAGGGGGACATCTCGGGCTTGTCCAGAAGCGTTTCGAACCTGGGCTCTTCGCTGGGCACGGCGCTCGTTGGTTCCGTACTCGTGGCCATGCCTGCGGGGAAGCCCTATGCGTCCGCGTTCATCATGATGCTGGTGTTCACCGGCATAGGGCTGGTGCTCGCCGTGCTCATCCCCCGTCATCGGGCCAGCGCACCGCCGGGCCAGACGACCGGTCAGCCCGACGCCGCGCAGCCAGACGCAATCGCCCGCGCCGGGTGAAGCCAGCGCTCACGCCGGGCGGAACGATGACACAAACGAGTCCGATGTGAAGCTTCCAGCCTGCCTATGCGGAGGAGAACACCAATGGACCGCTATCCCAATATCAGCGATCACGGCCTGATCGGTGACCTGCAGACCGCCGCCCTCGTAACGACCGACGGCCGCATCGACTGGTTCTGCAGCCCCCGCTTCGACTCGCCGAGCATCTTCGCGTCGCTGCTTGATGCCGACAAGGGCGGCTACTTCAGCATCTCGCCCGTGACAGAGAAGTACGTGAGCCGGCAGCTGTACTTCCCCGACACCGCGATGCTGATCACCCGGTTCCTGAGCGAGGAAGGGGTCGGCGAGATCACCGACTTCATGCCGATCGCCGGGAAGCAGGCGACAGACCGGCACCGGATCGTTCGTCAGATGAAGGTCGTCCGCGGCACGATGCACTTCGTCGCCGACATCAAGCCGCGGTTCGACTACGGCAGGGCGAAGCACACCCTGGAAGTCACCCCTGATGGCTGCGTGTTCCGCTCCGGCAGCATGCATCTGACGGTGAGCCCCACCGGCAACCGTCAGATCAACTCTGGCGACCCGGAAGGCCCGAGTGCCGAGCGGATCGGCGACGACCTACGCATCAGCCTCACCCTGAAGCAGGGCGAGACAGCCGGCCTGATCATGGAGTCGATGGGCGGTCAGCCGCAGCGTATACCGCCGGCAGAGCTGCAGCGGCTGACCGATGACACGACGAACTTCTGGCGGAACTGGGTGCACCAGTCGACATACCGAGGCCGGTGGCGGGAGGTGGTCTCCCGCTCGGCCATGACGCTGAAGCTGATGACGTACGCGCCCACCGGTGCACTGGTCGCGGCACCCACAGCCGGGCTGCCCGAGCAGGTCGGTGGAGAGCGGAACTGGGACTACCGGTACACCTGGATCAGGGACGCTTCGTTCTCCGTCTACGCGCTGATCGGACTCGGCTACATGGAAGAGGCGGCCGCCTTCGGCCAGTGGGTCCGCGACCGCATGATCGAGAGCGCCGGCACGAAGCTGAATGGCGGGACGCCCCTGAAGATCATGTACCGGGTCGACGGGAGCTCGGATCTCTCTGAGGAGACCCTCGACCATTTCGAGGGCTGGCGTGGCTCACATCCGGTCAGGATCGGCAACGGGGCGTCCGACCAACTTCAGCTGGACATCTATGGCGAGGCCCTCGATGCCCTGGCCAAGGTTGAGGCCCGCGGCCTGAAGCCCGCCCACCAGGGCTGGACCGCCACCACGAACATGCTCGACTGGCTCTGCGACAACTGGGATCAGCCGGACGAAGGCGTCTGGGAGACACGAGGCGGCCGGAGAGACTTCACCTACGGCCGGGTTCAGTGCTGGGTGGCATTCGACCGGGCGGTCAGGCTCGCGGAAGACCTGGGCCTGCCGGCGGCCATCGACCGCTGGCGTGACGCCCGTGACGCGATCTACAACCAGGTCATGACGCGCGGCTGGAACCCCGCGCGGCACGCCTTCACTCAGCACTACGACACCGATGTC
This sequence comes from uncultured Actinomycetota bacterium, assembly GCA_963696215.1. Classification (GTDB taxonomy): domain Bacteria; phylum Actinomycetota; class Actinomycetes; order Streptosporangiales; family Streptosporangiaceae; genus Chersky-822. Next base: position 112,020 of record CAVOJF010000008.1, on the reverse strand, counting down.
CTCGACTCGTCGCTGCTCATGATGCCGCTGATGGGGATGGTCTCGCCGTTCGACCCGATGTGGCTGCAGACACTGGATGCGATGGACAAGGAACTTGTCTCCGACAGCCTGGTCTACCGGTATAACCCGAGCGCGTCTCCGGACGGCCTGCAGGGCAGTGAGGGCACCTTCTCCCTGTGCACCTTCTGGTACGTCGATGCTCTGGCCCGATCGGGCCGGCTCGACGACGCGGAGCTGGTCTTTCAGAAAATGCAGACCTACGCGAATCACCTCGGCCTTTACTCCGAGGAGATCAGCGTGACCGGCGAGCAGCTCGGCAACTTCCCGCAGGCCTTCAGTCACCTCGCGCTCATTAACGCCGCGATCAACCTCGACTACCAGCTCGACTACGGCCCGGGCAACGTCGAGCCAGTGCTGACCGGCACCGGAGCGGTGCCTACGGTCGTCCCCGGCTGACCGTCAGCAAGCGAGCTGGGCCAGGAGCGGTCAGGCCGGCCGCATCCTGGTCCAGCCGCGCTTGGTCCTGGTGAGCTCGCGGAACCCGGCCTTAGTGACGAAGGCCCTGTGCTCGTCGTAGCGCAGGCCGCCTGGATCGGTTCCCTCGAGCCAGGCGTAGTCGAGCAGGCGATCGACGTTGGCTAGCCGCAACCAGTCAGCAGCCTGCCCGAGCAGCCAGGTCCCGACGCCGCGGCGGCGGTGCTCGGCGACGACGCGCAGGTTGCCGATGTCGGCCCAGCTCGCGTGCCTGGCCAGCCGCTCGCCATCGTCGAAGGTCTCGACCTCGATAAAACCGATCACCTGGTCCGCGAGCACGGCCGACAGCCGGCAGCCGTTGATCCCGACCGACCGCTGCGCCGCGACGCCGTCGATCGGCGGTCTGGCCGGGGCCGGCAGGTCATCGACCCTGGCCAGGTAGACAAGCTCGGTGTGGCCGACATGCCTGAACCCAGCGCGCTCGTAGAGGGCGCGGACATGCGGCCACTGCTCAGGGACCCCGTACACGCCGTGTACAGGCAACTCGCCGCCCGCGTGCTGGCTCGCCACGCCCCAGCTGTCCAGCAGGCGCAGGCACGCCCCCATCAGCTCCTCCGCGGCAACCGTTGCGTCCGTCCAGCACGGGTTCCCGGTCGGAGCTTCAGGCCAGAACAGCAGCCAGTCGATGTCACCGGAGTTCCGCGCCGACTGGCCGGCCCGCTCGTCGGCGTAGAAGCGCAGCAGGTGCGCGGCGGCCACGACCCTGCTCTGCTGCTCGGCGATCAGGGTCGCGCGCTCGCTGACCCACGGATCTTCGATGACCTCACCAGGCCGGCGCTCGAGCGAGGTGAGGACGGTATTGACCGACACGGCCATGCCCGGCACCACTGCGCTCGCATGGGCATTGACCAGCGTCGTCAGCTGGTCACGATCGCTGCGGCGGAATGGTCGCACCTGAACGGATGACATCTGCTGGCCTCCTGACACGGACGCAGAGCGCGAACGAAGGCAGGCCGCTATCGGTGCGGTACGTCCGCGATGCTACCAACCAATCCCGGCAAGCCCAAAAACGCCGAGCGTCTACCGGACGCAGTGCGAACTGTTGCCGCGATGCCGTGACGCCGGCATAAGGTAATGATCAGGCGCGGGAGGGTGCCTCCGGGTCCGCGGGCAGGACGTAGTCCACCTCCGGGGTGCACAAGACCAGCGATCGTGGCGACTCCTAATCGGCCTGGACGCGGACCGCAGGCCGGCGAAGGAGACGTCATGGCCACCCTTCCAGCCCGTCCTGACCTCGATCATCTGCGCGGCCAGGCCAGAGACTTGCTGCGCGCCGCGCAAGCAGGCGACACCGTAGCGGCGGACCGCATCAGCGCCGTTTCCGCCAGGCTGAACCTGGCCGCCGCGCAACTCGCACTCGCGCGCGATTACGGTTTCGCCAGCTGGGCCAGGCTCAAGGCCGCCGTCGAGGAGCGCGACCGCGACATGGCCGAGCGAGCCGAGCAGTTCTGCCAGCTGAGCGTCAGGGACTGGTCAGGCAAGGCCAAGAAAATGCTGGCCGAGACGCCAGAACTGGCGAGTTACAGCTTCGCCACCGCTGTCGTCCTGGGCGACGTCGACCGGGTGCGCCGTGACCTCGCGCGGGATCCCGGCCTGGTCACCCGGCGCGACGAACGCTGGGGGTGGACCGCCCTGCACGCTGTTTGCGCGTCCCGATGGCACCGGCTGGATCCGGCCAGGGCCGCCGGGCTCGAGCAGGTCGCGCGGCTGCTCCTCGATGCCGGCGCCGACGCGCAAGGAAGGACCGGCGACGGCGAGCCCGCTCCGGCCGGAGCCTGGAAACCGCTCGGCTGCGCGATCGCAGGAGACCCGAATCCGGCGCTCATCAGGCTGCTGGTAGCGCTCGGCGCCAAGCCCGATGACCGGGACCTGTATCACGCCAGCTTCGTCAGCGACGACCACGAAACGCTGCGGCTGCTGCTCGCGCACACCGACGACGTGGCAGCGACGGCCGCCAGCGCGCTCGCCGCGCCGCTCAGCAGCGGCGACATCGAAGGCGTCAGGCTGCTCCTTGACGCCGGCGCTGATCCGCAGAGATATGCCGACGACGACGAGCCGCCGGCGCCCGTCGTCTACGCCGCTGTCCGCACCGGCTCCCCCGCCGGCCTAGTCGACCTGTTGCTCGCGCGCGGAGCCGACCCTGCCGCGCCGGGCCCAGACGGTAGGTCGCCGTACGCGTTCGCGGTCAGCCAGGGCCGAGCCGACGTCGCTGACCTGCTCCGTTCCTATGGAGCCGACCAGGACTCCTCGCCCGCTGATGAGTTCCTGGCCGCATGTCTGCGCGGGGACCTTGAGGCAGCCAGGAGCCAGTTGGAGCGCGAACCCGGGCTGCTGAGCGACCTCGCGGACGCCGAGCAGGGCGGCGCGCTCGCGCGAGCCGCGCAGACTGGCAACCTGGCCGGGCTGGCGGTCATGCTCGACCTCGGCTTCCAGATCGAGGCACGCGGCGAGTTCGGCGGCACACCCTTGCACGCCGCGGCCTACGCCGGCAGCGCCGACGCCGCAGAACTGCTGCTCAGCCGCGGCGCCAACCTGGAGGCTCTGGATACGACCTGGAACGACACGCCGGTGAGCTGGGCCCTGGTCGGTAGCGGCGAAGTGCCGGACAGCAACCCTGCCGCGGACTGGCTCCGCACGGTCGACGTGCTGCTCCTGGCTGGCGCGAGCACTGCCGACATCACGCTAACCCCCGACGACCCCAAGCCGCCGAGCCCGGCCGTCGCGGACTACTTGCGCGGCCGCGGCATCGGCAGCTGACAGCGCGACGCCCCGAAATAAGGCACCGGCGTCCTCAGGCGGGCCTGATCACCGTGACGCCCGGCCATCGCTCGCCTGGCCGGTGCCGATCCAGCCGGGCCAGCGATTCGTCCAGGCTGACCCGGCTGGGATTCCTGCGCCAGACGCCGCGAATCAGGTCAGCGAGGCCGAACGGGGCGCAGACCTCGAGCCGGTCGTCAAGCCCCAGCCGCACGACGACGGCGGTCGCGGTCTCCGGCCAGGTGCCGACCGCGTCGGCAATCGATGTGAGCTGCGCCGGCGGGTCACCGCCGAACTTGCTTGCGTACCAGGTGTGCACCGCCGCCTGATTGCGGGCCTGCCAGGGCACGCCCGCGCAGCGGGCGCTGAGCCGGGCTGTCGCGACGTCGTCGTGGTCGCGGCTGAGGTCGCGGGGATCAAAGAAGGCGACGTCGACGTCGTGGACGTCCTGCGGCCGGAATCCTGGCCCGTACAACTCGCCCCAGACCAGATCCCGCAGCGCGCCAGCGCCTACCCAGGCGTCGGGTAGCCGCTCCTCGCGGACGCACCTCAGCACTCGTATGAACCACTCGCTGCCCCGAATCAGCGTCTCCAGCTCGGTGCGCATAGCAGGTAAGACTGCTGCAGGATGGAGCCGGTGAGCAATTCTGCGCGGCGCCGCGGCCGGATCATCTTCCTGAACGGGACATCCAGTTCGGGGAAGTCCAGCATTGCTGAGGCGCTGCTTGAGGTACTCGACCAGCCCTGGTTCCACATTTCAGTCGACGCGATCAACGCGATGCGCTCCAGACAAAGGACGCTGGAACTCGATCCAGCAGGGCTCGACGCCGTCCTGGCCAGGACCAGGGCGGGCTTCCATCGGGCAATCGCCGGGATGGCCGAGGCCGGCAACGACGTCGTGGTCGACCACGTGCTCAGCGAGCAGTGGCGGCTGATCGACTGCCTGCGGGTGCTTGACGGCTACGAGGTCGTCTTCGTGGGCGTCCGCTGCTCGCCCGACGAACTGGCCAGGAGGGAACGCGCGCGCGGCGACCGGGACCCAGGGCACGCGGCCGCGCAACTCGAGCAGGTACACAGCCATGGCGTCTACGACCTGGAATGCGACACGACCACGACCAGCCCGCTGGATTGCGCGCTGCGGATCAAGGAGTTCCTGGCCGGGGAGCAGCGCCCGGCCGCGTTCGACCGGCTGCGGTCGATGATGCTAGGCGACCATGCCCCGGTGCCAGCGCCGGCGGACAACAACCCATAACCCAGAGGTTGCGTAATGCCAGCTGATTTCAGTAACTAGTTCCGGCCTACTGGCCCGTGTGGCAGACGGCCTCGACGTTGTTGCCGTCAGGATCGCGGACGAAAGCCCCGTAATAGCCAGGGTGGTACTCGGGCCAGACCCGCGGCTGGTGCAGGACCTCGGCGCCGATCGATGTCGCTTCGGCGAAGAATCTGTCGACGGCCTCACGGCTGACCGCGCTGAACGCGATGTGCGACTCCCTGAATCCGTCGCCGGTGTTCCTCGGCCCGATCCAGAACTCGGGGGCCGGAGGAACGCCGTAGCCGATGACATCGCCAAAGTCCATGACCCGGCCGCCGCCCAGCGGGGCCAGCACGGTGTCGTAGAAGACGGCGCTGGCCGCCATATCGGCGCACTGGATTGAGATGTGATCGATCACCTCTCAATCCTGATCCGCGCGAGCGGCGCGCGGACGCACCGACACGGACAGTGTGCTCCTCGATTTTATTACCATCGCATTCCGAACTATCGGTAGACGATAGATCGGATGCCGAGCTATCCTTCAGGCATGCTGTCAACCAACGACGCGCAAGCGGCGCAGACGCAGTCGCCCGCGAGCCCGCCAGGCATTGTGCGCGGCAGGCGGATAGTGACAACTGCGGCGCTTCTGCTCCTTCTTCTTGGTACGCTCACCATCCTTATCCTGGTATTCCACCCATTCGCCGGCCCAGGAGGCGGATGCGGCGGAGTCTAAGGAAATCCTCAGCTGCGACGGTCGGGATCGCCACCAAGTCGCCGCTATGCTGAGGTAAGCCAAGAGACCGGCCGGCGTTTGACCGGCCACGATACGGGCAGCCGGAGATCATGTACATTGCCGTGACCGTCATCGCGGCAATGCTGCTCGGAGTCGGATTCGTTCTGCAGCAGCACGCCGCGGCGAAGCTGCCCTGTAGTTACCTTCATCTCCGGCTCATTGCCCAGTTGCTCCGCCAGCGGATCTGGCTCGGCGGCATCGCTGTCATGGTTGTCGGCCAGGCACTGTCCGCGTGGGGACTAGGCCACCTCAGCCTGACCGTCAGCGAACCGCTGCTGGCAACGAACCTCATTTTCGCGCTGCTGCTCGCGGCCCCCATCTCAGGCGAGGTTCCGCGCCGCACTGAACTTGTCGGCGCGGTCTTGCTCTGCACAGGCGTGGCCGCGCTGTCTGCAAGCCGATCCGTGCGGGCCCTGTCGGAGACCTTCGGCTCGTTCTCGCACTGGCCAGCCGCTGCGATCATCGCCGGCGTAGCCGCCGCCCTCGCGATCGCAGGACGCGGCGGTCCGCGAAAGCTGCGCGCGACGCTGACTGGTGCGGGGGGTGGCTTGCTGCTCGGCATAGCCGACGCACTGACCAGGCGGAGCGTCGAAATTCTCGACGGCCACGGGCTAGGCACGCTGGTCACCACGTGGCCCGGATACGCGGTGATCGGAACCGCGGCTATCGGCCTGTGGCTGGTGCAGAGCGCGTTCAGCGCCGGCCCGCTGCACGCCTCGCTGCCCGCCATCACGGCTGCTGAGCCACTGGCCGGTATGACCCTCGGCGTCCTGGTCTTCGGGGACATCGTGCACGTGACGCCGTGGCTGCTTGCCCTGCAGGCGGCCGGGATCGCGGCGATGATAGCCGGTACCGTCCTGGTCGCACGGGCACCCATGTTCGTGAAGCTCACGCTGCAGCCGGTGGGCGATCATCATCTGCCGAAGCTGCACGTCACACTCGGCCCGTCAATGGAAGACGACATCGCGGCACCGCAGCCGCGTGGCGCCGACGGGAAACTGCCAGCGGAAGTCGGCGCCGAGTCCGACCTCGCGCCCGCGCCGGTCACGGCGGAGCACAGCGCGACGGCCGGGCAGGCCAATGCCGTCGCGCCAGCCGATCCGCCATCGCGGCCGAGGCTCCCGACGCCTCCCACGCTGGGCGACGCTGCAGGGCCCGGTGGCAGGGACCAGACGGCGAGCGCGGTCGTGCATGCGTTGCGCGGGGTAGCCCCCGACGCCGTGTTCCCCGGGCTGCAGGGAGCCGGTATCCGCGCGCTCACGCTGGCCGATGTCCGGATCCCGTGGCTGCCCTGGCAACGGATCGTCGGCCTGGTGATCCCCAGGCTCCGGGTTCCGAAGGTCCCGCCGCCTCCTGCTGCGCGCTGACTCTGCCTGCATGCAATGTCCGTGAACTGACGGTGCGGCTGCTGAGCCTCCTTCAATATCGCTTGCCGATAGATCGGATTCCGACTTAGTGTAGCGGCGTGACAGCGGCACGCACCTGGCTCTGGACGATGATCCTGCTTACAGTCGCCGCCTTGGTGTGCGCGGTCCTGCTCGCGCCGCCGGCCGGGGCGCCCCCGGTGCGAGCCTTGTCCTGGCTCCTGTTCACCGGCTCGTCCGCGCACATCGCCTCTACTGGCTGGCTCTTCTCCGTGCCGGCCGTTCGCGGGTACGCCAGGCAGCGACTCATCAGGTGCCTGTGGGTCCCGTGCGGCCTCGTCGTCATTGCTGCCGCGGTCGCGGCGGCAACGAGTCCCGCCGTCCTGCAGTGGCTGTTGCTGCCGTATTTCGGCTGGCAGCTGTACCACTACCAGAAGCAGAATCTCGGGATGGCCTCGCTCGCCGCCTCCGGGGGGCGAGCCGCGAGGATGCGCCCAGCCGAGCGACGATCCTTGCTGGTAACCGGCTGGTCGGGGACGGCGGCGCTGATCGCCAGGCCGGCCCTGCTCGGCGTGCGACTCGGAGACCTCGGTCCTGCGCTCTCGGCCGCCGGGCACGTGATCTTCCTGGTTGCGGCGCTCGTCTTCGTCGTCGGCGCCGTCGCAGGGATCGCCGCGCTCGCGGGGCGGCCACGGCGGCAGCGCCCGAACGGCTTCTGCGTGACGTACCTGACCTGCCTGCTGTTCTTCGTCCCCGCATTCGTCTTCGGCTCGCCGTACGCGGCCGTCGGCGGCATGACGATCGCGCACGGCCTGCAGTACCTGCTGCTCATCGCGATGATCGCGGGCGGCGCGCCGCCAACTGACCGAAGCCGGCTGTCGCGGACGCTCCGGGTCGCGGTGCTCGCCAACGTCGCGTTCATCGGCGGCGCGGCGCTGAGTTCCGCGTCGCATCTGCACAACGCTGGTCCGGCTGGCCGGCTGATCTTCGGCGCCTACCTGGGCGTGGTCATGGGGCACTTCGTGATCGACGCGGGCCTCTGGCGCATGCGTGATCCGTTGGCCAAGAACATCCTGACGACGCACCTGCCATACCTGGTTCCTGCTGCGGCTACCGATCGATCGGAAGCCGATATAAGATGTCCGGCATGAGCAGCGCGGGCGAACCGGCGACGGCCGGCGAGGCACGGCCAGATCAACAGGCGCCAGAGTCAGATCAGCAGGCGGCAGGGTCAGGTCAGCAGGCGGCCGGATCAGATCAGCAGGCGGCCGGGGCGCGGACGGACGCGGCCGGAGCGCTCGAGACGCTCGGCAGGTCGTCTGGCCCGGCCAGCCTGATCTTGTCGAGCCTCGCCGACGGGCCGAAACACGGCTACGCGCTGACTAAGGACATCGAGTCCTTCGCTGGTGTGAAGCTCGCACCGGGAACGCTGTACGAGGCGCTCAGCAGGCTTGAGACTCACAGGATGATCGAGGCCGTCGAGAGTCACGACCGGCGCCGCCCGTACCGTTTGACCGCCACCGGCGCCGTTGCGCTGAGCACCTACCTGGAATCCCAGCGGAAGGTCGCCGAAGTGGGCCTGCGCCGGCTGGCAGGAAGCTGGGCGCTGACATGACCGCGGTCGCCGCCAGCGGCCAGCCTGATCGACCCGGTGCAGGCCAGGAGCCCGCTGCCGACGAGATGGTCAGGGTCAGGCGGCTGCTGCTGTGGTACCCGCGAGCCTGGCGCATCAGGTACGGCGAGGAGTTCGCTGAACTGCTTGGGGCCGAACTGGCGGAGGACGGCCCGTCCTGGCGACGGGCCGCGAATGTCGCGCAGACTGGCTTGCGGGCGAGGCTAGCCGGGGCGGGCCTCGCCGGCCACCCGCTAGACCCGCCGGCAGCAGCCCGCGCGAGCCTGGCAGCGGCCGCCGCCTGCATCGGCACGTCGGTCGTCGCGGGCGCCGCGCTGTGGTCGCAACTGGCGATCGGCCTGCAATGGTCGGTTCCCCGCGGCCGCGGCATGACGCCCGCGATCGCGCTGATGTCCGGCGCCCTTGCGCTGCTTGCCGTGCTGGCGGTGCTCGCGGCCACGCCCGTGGTCTGGACGACCGCGGTGAGCGTCGCCCGCAGTCGCGGCCGCGCGTTGCTGCGGCCCGGCCTGCTGCTCGGCGCCGGCGTCGCCGTGCTGGTCGTCGGCGGCCATCACTTCGAGAACGGCTGGCCGGGCACCGGAGGGCACCTGCTCGCGCATCAGGGCGGCGTTCCTGCTGGCATCGCGGCGTTCGCCTGGGCAGCCACGATGTGGATCACCTCGTACTGGGTGCATCCCGCCGCACTCGCGGCGTTCCCCGCGACGCAGATCGGCTGGATGGTGCTATGCCCGGTTGCCATCGGCTGCATCGTGATCGGCGCCGCGGCAGTCTTGCGCCGCGTGCCGCTGTCACCCAGGACGTTCGGTTATCTCACGCGCCTGGCCAACATCGCCTGGGCCGCACTAGCCACCTTCTTGGGTGGGGCGCTGTGCTGGCTGGTGACGGCTGGAGGCTCCGGGCCCGGGGCGCTGTTCCGGGCTGGCGCGATCGACCAGGCCGGATTCGCCGTGCTCGCCGTGGCCGCCATCGGCGGCGCGGCCGCTGCGCGGCAGGCGCGGGCAGCCGCGCGCAGGCGCGGGCAGCCGCGCGGCAGGCGCGGGCGGCGTGCGGAGCCTGAGCCGCCGCCAGGTGCTCGGCGCCGGCATCGGCGGCGTCGCGGGCCTGGCCGCGGTCGGCGTGGGCGGCGTCGAGTTGGTCGCCCATGGGGTGTTGCCTGGCCAGGGGCTGCTCAGCCACATCGACGGCGCCTGCGCGGTTCCGGCGCCGCCGATGGCATTCGACACGCCAGGGCCGTCGGTCTCCGGGACGTTCTACTCCCGGGCCAGACGGCGCGACGTGGGATACACGATCGCGTACCCGCCTGGGCACCGGCCAGGCAGCCCGCTGCCGCTGATCATCGCCCTGCACGCCTACGGCGGCGACCACACCAACGCGCTCGGCAGGATCGGGCTGTCGCACGGGCTCGCGCTGCGCGTCGGCGGGCGTCCGCTGGCGCCCATGGCAGTCGCGGCAGCCGACGGCGGGGGCGGCTACTGGAACCCGCACCCCGACGACGATCCGATGGGCATGGTCATCGGCGAGCTGATCCCGCGCTGTCAGCGGATGGGGCTCGGCGTGGGCGATCGGAAGATCGCCACCACCGGGATCTCGATGGGCGGCTACGGAGCGCTGCTGCTGGCCGAGCGGTTCCCGCAACTCTTCGTCGCGACTGCTGCGATCAGCCCCGCGATCTGGACCAGCTACGCCCAGGCCAGGGCCGTCAACCCCGGCGCGTATGCGTCGGCTCGGGCGTTCGCCGCCGCCGACGCGGTCACGCACGCGGGCTCACTGCACGACGTCGCGGTCAGGCTCGCGGCCGGACTCGGCGACCCGTTCGTCCCGGGAGTCAGGGCCCTGGCCAGGCGGTTGCCACCTGGCGCCGTGGTCAGAGTCGCCCCCGGCTGCCACACCGGCCCCTTCTTCCAGTCCCAGCTCCCGCCTTCCCTGGCCTTCCTAGCCAGCCACCTCACCTCCCGAGGCGACCTTCCATGATCGCGGACGACTTTTTGCAGCGATGCAGAAAGATGTCCGCGATCATGTGCGACTCAGGGGCTGAGGAGGAGTTCGGCGATCTGGGCGGCGTTCAGGGCGGCGCCCTTGCGCAGGTTGTCGCCGCAGACGAACAGGTCGAGCGCGTGCGGGTCGTCCATGGCTCTGCCTGATCCTGCCCACAATCGTCGGGTCTGTCCCCGCGACGTCGACCGGCATCGGGTACTCGCCGGCATCCGGCCGGTCAGCGACTACCACCCCGGGCGCCTCGCTGAGCAGCTTGCGCGCCTGGTCGGCGTCGACCTCGGAGTCGAAGACGGCGTGCAGCGCGAGCGAGTGCCCGACGACGACGGGAACCCGGACGCAGGTCGCGGAGATCCGCAGCTCAGGAGCGCCGAGGATCTTGCGGGTCTCGTTCCTGATCTTGAGTTCCTCCGACGACCAGCCGTCGGGACGCAGCGAGCCAGCCCACGGGATGACGTTGAGCGCGAGCGGAGCACCGAACTCGCCGCCGGCGCCGACCGCCGACCGCACGTCGCCGGGGCGCTGGCCCAGCGTACGGTCCCCGGCGACGGCCGCAAGCTCGTCGTACAGGCAGTCCGTGCCGGCCTGGCCTGCGCCGGACGCGGCCTGGTACGAGGCCGCGAACATCTCCCGCAGCCGGTAGGCCTGATGCAGGACGCCGATAACTACGATCAGCGACAGGGTCGTGCAGTTCGGCACCGAGATGATGCCCCTTGGCCTGGTGAAAGCCGCTCCCGGGTTCACCTCGGGCACGACGAGCGGCACGTCGGGGTCCATCCGGAACGCGCCTGACTTGTCGATCACCACAACGCCGCGCGCCGCCGCGACCGGTGCCCACTGCGCCGAGATCCCGTCTGGAACGTCGAACATCGCGAGGTCGACGCCGTCAAAGGCCTCGGCCGACATCGCCTGAACCTCGACCTGCTCGCCCCTGACCGGCAGCTTCCGGCCAGCCGACCTCGCCGAAGCGATCAGCCTGACCTCGCCCCAGATGTCCGGCCTGGCGGACACGACCTCGCGCATGACGGTGCCGACCGCGCCCGTTGCCCCGACGATCGCGAGGACAGGGCGCGCGGGTAGGGCCCGAGGCGGGAAGCCTGGCCGAAGGGCCCGAGGCGGGAAGCCGGCCCGAAGGGCCCGAGGCGGGAAGCCGGCCCGAAGGGCCCGAGGCGGAAGCCGGCCGAAGGGCCTCGTGCTGGTCGGCACCGTCAGAGCCGCCGCTCACCGGCCGGTCCCCCCATAGACGACCGCCTCGGTCTGGCCGTCCTCAAGGCCGAAGGCCCGGTGCGTTGCCTGCACGGCCGCGTCCAGGTCGGCCGCGTCGACCACCGCGGAGATCCTGATCTCCGACGTCGAGATCATCCTGATGTTGATGCCTGAGTCGGCGAGCGCTCCGAAGAAGTCGGCGCTGACCCCGGGGTGGGACCGCATCCCGGCGCCGATCAGCGAGATCTTGCCGATCCTGTCGTCGAAGACCAGCGAGTCGAAGCCGACCTCCTCCTGCACGCCCTGCAGCGCCGTGAGCGCGATCTGGCCGTCCTGCCTGGGCAGCGTGAACGATATGTCGGCCTGACCGGTCGAGCGGGACGTACTCTGCACGATCATGTCGATGTTGATGCCAGACCGCGCTACGACCCTGAAGATCTTCGCGGCCACGCCGACCTTGTCGGGGATACCCGACACGGTGACCGTGGCCTCGCTCCTGTCGTGGGCTACCCCGGTAATCATCGGCTGGTCCATCCGATTCCCCTCTGCCCGGGGCGCGAGAGCATCGCTCACCCAGGTACCTTCCCTGTTGCTGAACGATGACCGCACGTGGATCGCCATCTGGTAGTGCCTGGCATACTCCACGCAGCGCAGGTTCAGCACCTTCGCGCCGCCCGCGGCCATCTCGAGCATTTCCTCATAACTGATCGCCGGGATGCGTCTCGACCCCGCCACGATTCTCGGATCAGCGGTGAACACGCCGTCCACGTCGGTGTAGATCTCGCAGGTCGGCGCGCCGAGCGCGGCTGCAAGCGCGACCGCTGTGGTGTCTGACCCGCCGCGGCCAAGCGTGGTGATGTCCTTGCTGTCCTGGGAGACGCCCTGGAATCCGGCCACGATCGGGATAGCGCCGTCGGCGAGCGCGCCGCTGATCCGGCCTGGCGTGACGCTGATGATCCTGGCCTTGCCGTGGCTCGAGTCGGTGATCATCCCGGCCTGCGAGCCGGTGAAGGATCTGGCCTCGAAGCCGAGGTTCGCGATGGCCATGGCGACGAGCGCCATCGAGATCCGCTCGCCGGCGGTCAGCAGCATGTCGAGTTCGCGACCCGGCGGCAGCGGGCTGACCTCCAGCGCGAGGTCGTGCAGTTCATCGGTGGTGTCGCCCATGGCGGAGACCACCACGACGACGCCATAGCCGGCCTTACGGGTGGCCACGATCCGCTGGGCGACCCGCTTGATCCCTTCCGCGTCGGCCAGCGAGGAGCCGCCGTACTTCTGGACGATCAGGTTCAAGGCACGCTGCTCCTCGGGTGCTGCCGTGGTCGCCTACTATATCGGAGCTCGATACATCGGTAAACGAGACTGCGTCGGCTCGACCGGCGGGACCCGAGTCTACCCGTGATGAACTGCGAGTTCCTGACCTCGGGTCCGCCGTGCCACGGCCCGGTCATCGCCCCCGCAAGCCCTGGTCAGCCGGGGATATCTTCCTCGGCGACGTCCAGCCTCGAGTGCGCGACGACGGCGTGCAGCGCTCTCAGCGCGGCGCCACCATGCGTGCCCCACTGGTTCACGTACGAGTACTGCCACCACCACAGCGCCTCGGCGGGCAGGCCTGCCTGGTAGTGGCGCAGTCCGTGAATCAGGTCGGAAGCCATCGCGGCGAGATCGTCAGAAAGCCGGAACGCGGTCGGCGCGACGTCCCGGTAAGGATCGAATAGCTCGGCGTACTCGTCGCACTCGGCAAGCCGCTTCGCGAGGCCGACGCGCAACTCGTCCAGGTCAGGATCGGCGCCGACGTCGGGCTCGGAGTTGTCGGCCGGGATGATGTCCTGGCTCGCGCCGAGTTGCGCGCCAGCCAGCATCGCCTGAGCCACCTCGAGAAGCAGCAACGGCACGACCTCGTCGCCACCCTCACCGCTCCCGAGCGCGGCAAGCGCGTCGAGGAAGTCGCTGGCGTGCCTGGCGATCTGGTCGGCCAGCACCCGCCAGTCCCTGTCGGCCCCGCCCGAGATGATCGCCGCGCTGCCGTTGCTCGCGCCGGTCTTGCCCGCGCCGCTCTTGGTCGTGGCGGCCTTGTCCGCGCCTGCCTGGCTGGCGCCGGTCTTGCTGGCGCCGACCTGCTGTGAACCAGCCTGGCCCGAGCCGCCCCCGGCTGTTGCCCGGCCGGCTCTCCCGACGACGTGCCGGACTTTGCGCTGCCGGACTTGGAGCTGCCGGACTTGGCGCTGCCAGACCTAGCTGGCTTCGCGTCAGACACTGAGGACCCGCCGTCCCTCGAACGCGCGTCCGAGCGTCACCTCGTCGGCGTACTCGAGATCCCCGCCGACCGGCAGCCCGCTCGCGGGCCTGGTGACCCGCAGTCCGAGCGGCTTGACCAGCCTGGCCAGATAGGTGGCCGTGGCCTCGCCTTCAAGGTTCGGATCCGTCGCAATGATCAGCTCGGTTATGTCACCGTCGGCGAGCCTGGCCATGAGCTCTGAGATCCGCAGATTCTCTGGGCCGACGCCATCCATCGGACTGATGGCGCCCCCGAGTACGTGATACCTGCCGCGGAACTCCCTGATCTTCTCGATCGCCGCCACGTCCTTCGGTTCCTCGACGACACAGATCACTGATGGGTCACGGCGTACGTCCATGCAGATCTTGCACTCGTCATTCTCGGCCACGTTCCCGCAGGTGCGGCAGAACTTGACCTTCTCTATAACCTCAATCAGCGTCGCTGCGAGCCTGCGCACGTCTTCTGAGTTCGCAGTCAGGAGATGGAACGCAATCCGCTGGGCCCCTTTGGGCCCGATGCCTGGAAGCTGACCCAGTTCGTCGATGAGGTCCTGGACGACGCCTTCGTACACCTCAGTCCTCGCCGGCAGCGGGCTTGTCGTCGGGCAGCGTCGTTCCCTGGATCGGAGACTGGCCCGATCCTGGCGCAGCCGGCTGACCCGGGAACCCTGGCAGGCCAGGGAGGCCGGGAATCCCGCCCCCACCAGCGCCGCCGAGGCCGCCGGCCAGCGGGCCCATCGCCTCGGCCTGGACGTCAGCCAGGGCACGGGACGCGTCGCGGCTGGCGGCCAGGATCAGATCCGCGAGCGTGGACGCGGTCTCGGCCGGATCGCCTGGGTCGATGGCCTCCTTGGCGATGATCACGTCGATCAGCTCGCCCTGGCCGCTGATTGTGACCTTGACCAGCCCGCCGCCCGCGCTGCCCTCTATCTCGGTCTCGGCCAGCTGCTGCTGGGCGTCCATGAGCTGGCTCTGCATCTGCGCAGCGGCCGCGAAGAGTTGCTGCATGTCCAGCTGCCCGCCGGGTTCCATGCCATTCACCTGCTTTCTCGCATGGCCGGGCGCCGCCCGTCTCGGGCCGACGGCGGCACGGGGCGCCGTATTCGTCGCCGCATCACTGCTGCCTTATAGCTACTGAGCCTACGGCCTGACGTAGGTCAGGACACGGCGGCGGGCTGGCGCCGGGGCCGCCAGATTGCGCTCAGGCCTCGTCGATGACGCGACCGCCCAGCTCGCGCATGATCAGGTCGGTGCCGGTGAGATCGTCGCCGCCGGCTGGAACCGCGTCAGTGAACGGCCTGGGGTCATCGGCGAGGTCAGGCCTGGCTGCCCGGCCACGGGACGCGGTCGCCGACGCTGCCCGGCCGCCGGCCGCTCCGGCGCCAGCTGACCTAGCCCGAGATGTCTCGACGGATGCCTGGCCGCCAGCTGCCCGGCCGGCCCGTGCCTGGTCACCACGTGCCCGATCACCGCCCGCCTGGTCGCCACGTGCCTGATCACCGCGTGCCTGATCGCGGCGTGTCCGGTCGCCGGCCTGGTCACCACGGGTCCGGTCGCCGCGTGTCTGATCGCCGCCCCGCCGACTGCTGCTGTCGTCCCCGCCGCCTGACTCGGCAGCATCCCCGCCGTCACCGGCCGAACCACGGCGGCTCGCTGCTGCCCCCCAGGCGCCGGAACCCGCGCCGCCGGAGCCCGCGGCCCCTCCGCCTTCATCTGCTCGGCCCCGATCCGAAGGGCTCCTCGATGCCGAAGCGGATCCTTGGCCCGGTGACGGCCGCGCGCCCGCGCCGCCGAAGTCGCTGTCCTGCCTGCGGGCCTGGGCCCGCCCGCCGCCGGCCGCCGCAGGGTTCACGATCGCCCTGATCACTGGCCGGGCGCCGAACATTTGCTCAAGCACGTCGGCGAGATAGCCGTCGCTGCCGCTGCTGCCGAAGCCCTTCGCGTTGCCCTCCGTGTCGAACGCCATCGTGAGGACGTTGCCTTCGACGGTGTCGATGCTTGCGTAGTTGCTCAGCAGGATCCACGCCGTCTTCCTGACATCCCGCACAGCCTCGAGCACGTCCGGCCAGCGACTGCGCAGCTCATCGGCGTTCAGCGCGCCCGCCTGACCACCGGACATCGCGCTAGTCCCTGCAGGTCCGGCCGCCGGCGCAGCGGCCGCCGGGGCAGCGGTCGCGGCGGGCCGTCCGCGGCCTTCGGGCGCCGTCAGGTCAGAGTTCCTCACCGCGGCCGGGCCGCCACCGGCCGCGGGCCTGGCAACTGCACGCTGGCCCGCGGGAGCCTGGCGGGCGCCTGGTGCTTCGACGCTCGCGCCTGCCGGTGGCCGTGCCATCGGCTGTCGTGAGTCCTGCCGGGGAGCCCCGCCGCCCGACGCGAGTTGCCGCTCGAGCCGGTCTAGCCTGGCGGCGAGGTCGCCGACATCGGACTCGCTGGCGGTCCGGTCTGGGGCGGCCGACCCGGGCAGCAGCACCTGCGCGCACATCAGCTCGAGCAGCAGCCGCGGCGAGGTGGCGCCGCGCATCTCGATCAGCCCGTTGCTGATCGTTTCAGCCGCCCTGGCGAGCCGGTCAGCGCCGAACTCTTCCGCCTGCTTGCGCATCCGGTCCAGCTGGTCCTCGGACGCGTCGAGCAGGCCCGACGCTCCCGCGCCGGGGACGGCAGCGAGCACGATCAGGTCGCGCAGCCGGTCGAGCAGGTCCATCGCGAACCGTCGCGGGTCGTGACCGGCCTCGACCACGTGGTCGATGGCCAGGAACACGGCGGCGCCGTCCCTGATCGCGAACGCCTCTGCCATCTCGTCGAGCAGCGCGTCGTCGGTATAGCCGAGCAGCGCGATCGCCCGGTCATAGCGCAGTCCAGACTCGCCGGCGCCGGCGATCAGCTGATCGAGAACGGACAGCGAGTCGCGCGCCGAGCCAGCACCAGCCCTGATCACGACGGGCAGGACCGACGGCTCGTAGCTGATCTCCTCGCTGCGCAGGATCTCTTCTAGTAGCTCGCGCAGGACCGCGGGCGGCAGGAGCCGGAACGGGTAGTGGTGCGTCCGCGACCTGATCGTCGGGATGACCTTTTCAGGCTCAGTCGTCGCGAAGACGAACTTCAGGTGCGGCGGCGGCTCCTCGACGAGCTTGAGCAGCGCGTTGAAACCCGCGCCTGTCACCATGTGCGCCTCGTCGATGATGTAGATCTTGTAGCGCGCCGCGACCGGCGAGTAGAACGCACGCTCGCGCAGGTCCCTGGCGTCGTCGATGCCGCCGTGTGACGCGGCGTCGATCTCGATCACGTCGATGCTGCCAGGCCCGGCAGGAGCGAGTGCGACGCACGACGCGCACTTGCCGCAGGGGTCGGGGGTCGGGCCCTCTTCGCAGTTCAGCGACCGGGCGAGGATTCGGGCGCTCGAGGTCTTCCCGCACCCGCGCGGCCCGCTGAACAGGTAGGCGTGATGCACCCGGCCGCTGCGCAGCGCCTGCCGGAGCGGCTCGGTAACGTGCTCTTGCCCCTTGACCTCGGCAAATGTGGCTGGCCGGTAGCGGCGGTAGAGCGCCAGAGGAGCGTCAGGAACCTCGGGACGGGCCCGATCAGCATCGCCCGCCCTGCTGGCCGCACCGGGGACGTCGCCTGCCATGACCTCATCCGCGCCGAGGAGGGGAAGGGACCCCTCGCACACCCGCCAGAGCCCGCGTACCCTTGCTGCCTTCCGGCCCTGGGGGAGTTGGCGGGATAAACGCCGTGCGAGGGGTCTGCCGCCCAGTCTAGCCAGGCCTGCTGACGGTCGGTGCGGCTACGCACTCCGCCGGCGTTACATCCCCCGCCCTGGCTGACATCTCAAGCCCGCCGCTTTCTAGTTCTGCAGTGCGGCCGCCAGTCGGTAGGCTTGCCGACGGAGGATTCGCCTAGTGGCCTAGGGCGCACGCTTGGAAAGCGTGTTGGGGGCAACCCCTCAGGAGTTCGAATCTCCTATCCTCCGCGACGCTGACCTGCAAGAACGTCAGTTCCTGGCAGCCGGTGCGGGGAGCCCTTCATGGTCTGTGGTCTCATTTGTGGTCTCAGTTTTGAGCGCTGGCGGTGCCATCGCCGGGACGAGCCACAGCTATTGTGCCTGCTCACAGCCGCCCCGGGCCGGCATGAACGGAGGGGTGCACGCCGCCGGGGCGTGCGCCCCGCCGCTCAGGGCTGACCGGGACCGTCCGCGACCGGCCGGATACCCCCTGCTGACAGACCGCATCACACTGGGTGATCCAGAGGTGCCAGGAGAACGCGCGACGACCCCGCCGATCTGGGCGGCAACCTGGATCGCCAGAGTGACTGTCGTTACCGCGCCCGAACGGCTGTTCGGCTCGCGGCCGGGGAAAACAAGCCTGGGCTTTGACCAGCTTGCCCTTGGCCGGCCATGCCAGCATCGCCGCTGCCGGCGCTTTCACGCCGCCGCCCAGATCGCCCACTGCGAAACGATCATGAGGTGCTGAGCGCTGGGCGGCGCCCCGCCTCCTGCCCTGCCATGCCGCCGGCCGTTACCGCCGGCTGAGGGTGAGGTGGGTGACGCCGCCGGGGCTGTTCACGGCCTCGATCTGGAAACGGTCTTCGAGCCCCTCCAGCCCGTCCCACAGCCGCTCCCCGCGGCCCAGCACGATCGGCACCACGACGATGTGCGCGTAGTCGATCAGGCCTGCGGCCAGGAATTCACGGATGGTGGACGGGCCGCCGCCGATGCGGACATCCCCGCCCGCGGCGGCCTGGCGCGCCTGCGCCAGCGCCTGGGCCGGGCTGGCGTCGAGGAAGTCAAACGTGGTACCGCCGTTCATCTGGACGGAGGGCCGCGGATGGTGGGTGAGGACAAAGACCGGGGTGTGGAACGGCGGGTTGTCTCCCCACCATCCGTTCCACTCCTGGTCCGGCCAGGGGCCGTGGTGCGGGCCGAACTTGCCCCGGCCCATGATCTCGGCGCCGATGCCCGGGGCCCAGGCGCTGGCGAAAGCGTCGTCGATGCCGGTGCTGCCGCCGGGCAGGCCCTGCATGGCGCGGAAGGTACGAGTCGGGAAGAACCACTCGTGCAACCGGGTTCCCGCGTGCCCGAATGGGGCATCCGGGCTTTGCCCCTCGCCGGTGCCGAACCCATCCAGCGACACCGAGAAGTTGTGCACTCGGACCTGCGACACGATGACCCCCTGACAGGTTGCTTCCAGCGACCGGGACCGGCTGCGGCGGGCCGCCACCAGCAAGGACGATCCACTGGCCCGAAGTCATCGCCAGCACCTGGCCGCTGAGCATCATACCTGCGGATCACCGGGCGTCTCTGCTCACGGGGCGTAACAGACCCTGGACTCAGATAAGGCGCTCGGAGCCGCCGTTCTGCTCGCCAACGAAGCCAGAAATCGCTTGGCAGCCCGTGCACCATACGGCCCTGATTGTGTCGCTCCAGGCTCTACAGGTGTTTCGCCCGTAGTGTTCAGGGACCTGGCGGGCTGGCTCCCTATGGCTCTGCCGGCCGCGGATTGCGGCCTGGCTTTCGAACGAGTTGCCAGCTTGCCGGGTCCTGCCGTGGCGTGGCTCGAAAGAGGTGCGAGCGCCTGGACGATCCGATATCAGAGATGCCCGCCGCGGTCACCGAATTGCCCGCGTGACTAGCGGAAAGGGGCCGTTCGTGGCGGCTGTGATCATCGGCGTTGACCCGCATAAGGGATCGCACACCGCGGTGGCGATCGACGCGGCAGAGACCCAGCTGGCGTCCTTGCAAGTCCGGGCCGGCGCGGCCCAGGCGGCCAGGCTGGTGGAGTGGGCGGCGGCCTAGCCGGAACGCACCTGGGCGGTGGAAGGCGCGGGCGGGCTGGGCACCTGCTGGCCCAGCAGCTGCTGGCCGCCGGCGAGCAGGTCCTGGACATCCAGCCTAAGCTCGGCTCCCGGGTCCGGCTGCTCTCCGCCGGTAGGTCAGCCAAGAACGACCCCAACGACGCACGCTCCGTCGCCGTCGCCGCGCTGCGCTGCGCTCACCGGCCTGCCGGGCCGTCATAGCCGATTACCACCGGATCGTGCTGATGTGGTCCAAGCGACACCGCGACCTGGCCAGGCTCCGCTGCCAGGCCTACCGACTGCACGCCGTGCTCTGCGAGGTCGTGCCCGGCGGCGTGTCCAAGGCGATCACCGCAGCAGCTGCCAGCGCGCTGCTGGACTCGATCACACCGGCCGGGCCGGTGCAGGCCGCCCGGCACCAGTTCACCGCCGAGTACGCCGCTGACCTGCGCCAGATCGACGACAAGCTCCGCGACACCCGCAAGAAGATCACCGCCGCCGTCCGCGCCTCCGGCACCACGCTCACCGACCTGTTCAGAGTCGGCCCGGTCATCGCGGCCACCATTTTCGGCGACGTCGCCAACGTCTCCGGTTCCCCAGCCGCGACCAGTTCGCCGCCTACAACGACACCGCCCCGGTCGAGGCGTCCTCAGGAAAGCGCAAGGTCTTCCGGCTGTCCCGGCGCGGCAACCGGCGGACGAACCACGCCATCCACATGGCCGCCGTCACCCAGGTCCGCCAGCCACACAGCGCAGGCCGCGCCTACTACGACAAGACTGGCCAAGGGCAAGACACCCAAAGAAGCGCTCCGCGCCCTCAAGCGGCGGGTCAGCGACGCCATCTACGCCCCCTCCAGGCCGACGCCCGCCAGGTACGCCAGGCGACCGCAGCAGCGGGCCCGGGAGGGCAACCGGGGGACGACTCTGTCTCCAGCGCGGCCAGCTCACACCCCGCACGCCAGCTCTTCGGACAATCCACTCCCGGACCCGAAACCAGGCTACGCCCGGCCCCGCCAGCAGCACCGGCGAACAGACCCCGCCAGCATGCTTGACAACAAAGAGGAACTCGTCATGGAGCGATCTCGTGGTCTTTCTTGAAACGCGCTAGCCGCACTACCGTGGCGAGGACTTCTGCCGACACCATCGCCTTCGTCGCCGTCCGTGGTTGCGGCGGCGGTCGGTCACGGCTCGCCGCCATAGGACGCTGACGGCCGCTGCTCGCTGACGATCCGCTGCCGTTGCGGCAGGGCCGCCTGGGGCTTGACTAGTGGTGTGCGACTAACGCGGACGGCGACGTCGATGGTGATCGGACCAGCCATCGCCGTCCTCACCTTCGTGTGCTCGCGAATAACTATGTGAGCGGGATCAGTGGGCCGTCGGCTTGATTGGCCAGTCCGCCGGTAATGGGATCGTCTCGGCGGTGCGTTGTATGGGTGTGGGGATCGAGCAACTGGACTTCGCGGAGTTCTACCGCAGCGCCTCCGACGAGTGCCTGCGCGCCGTCCTGGTCAGCGTCGGTGACCAGGACACCGCACGCGAGGTCGTGGACGAGGCGTTCGCCAGGGCCTGGGCGTCGTGGCGCAGCGTCAGCCGGCATCCCGCGCCAAAAGCCTGGGTGGTCCGCACGGCGCTGAACGCGAGTGTCTCCCGGTGGAGACGTCGCCGCCGCGAGGTACCCTTGCCCGACCCCGCGATGGTCGCAGACCAGCCCACAGCTAGCGGGATAGCCCCCGGCCTGGTCGATCCGTGGATCATGTCGGCATTGATGCGGCTGCCCGCCCGCCAGCGGCAGGTGGTCGCGCTGCGGCTGATCCTCGATCTGGACACCGCCGGGACCGCCAAAATCCTCGGCATCGCCCCTGGGACCGTCATGGCGCACCTGGGCCGCGCGATAGCCGCACTTCGCCACGATCTTGCGCCAGAGCTACAACAGGAGAACCGATCATGAACGACAACGAACTGATCACCAGGGTGCGCGACTCGGTCGCCGATGTTCACACGACTACCCCGGTCGCTCAGATCATCAGCCGGGGCCGCGCAGTGCGCGCCGTGCGGCGGATCCCCGCCGCGGCCGGAGCGCTCGCGGTCACAGCGGGAATCGCCGTGGCCGTAACTACGCTGCTCCCCGGCGGCGCGGCCCGGGCCTACGCGGTGACCCCGAATCAGAACGGCACGGTCACCCTCGCGGTCTACAGGGAGTCCGGGATCGCGCAAGCCAACGCGCGGCTGCGTCAGCTGGGCGACAATGTGGTGGTGGTGCCGGTTGAGCCCGGGTGCCCAGTACTCGGCTCGCTGCCGCCGCCCGCCGTGCAACCGGACGGCCCGATGACCGTGTACGCAACCGGGTCAGATGATGGCTCCGTCACCGTGAACGCACAGGGTATCCCCGATGGCGACATCATGGTCGTGGGCGTCCAGACCGCCGTACAGGGTACGCGGATGGCATCCCAGCTGACGTCACCTCCTCCGCCGAACTGCGTGAGCCTGCCCGCGTCGTCAAGCAGCAGCGGGCCCGGATCCCACTGAAGCCAAGCGGCCGCTTGCGCGGCGTCCTCACAGGTCACCGATGGCGGCGAACCTGCCCGGCCACCGGCCACCAGTTCAGGCCTTGCACTCAGCCGTCGCGTCCTGGCCGGTCCCACCGGTCGCTGCGCTGCTGCCCGCGCTCGACCCCACCCCCCATGTGGACGGCCGGCTGATCGCTGCCGCCGGCCTGCCGCCGACCGAATCGGCTCGCGCCGGCGGCACGCCCCCGTCGGACGCGGTATCGAGATACTTGATCGGGTAGCCGCTGTGCGGCTGCACCTCTACCGCGTACCCACCGTGGGAGCCGCTCAGCACGCCATCGCAGACCTGTCCTCCGATGACCGGGCTGAGCGGGGCCAGGAGCGCATTCATTTTCCGCGTCTTCAGCCACATGGGCACCCGCTCGCTGTCCGCGTCCAGGTCCCGCCGGCCGTATCCCGGGCCGCCCCGCATAACAACCGGGCGCAGCCGGCGACCCGGCGCGCGGCCGCACTCAGATCAGCCGCGCGGCCGACGCGCGGCCAACTTCATCATCTACGGTCACGACACCGCGCACCACCCCGAGCGGGCTGCCCGGCAGGCGGAGGTAGTCCAGCCGCTGGCCGGGACCCGGCCCGGCGCGCGGCCAGCCGCCGGCGTCGCGGCGGCCCCGACCAGGGAAGGCCGGTGCGGGGATCAGCAACCGCTGACTGGAGCGCATCGAGCCGGTCGCGCGCTGAAAATCGGGCCACTGGCGTCCCGGCGAGGCTGTCAAAGACCTTGGCCCCAGGAGTCCGGTCTCAAATGTGGTCCCCTTCACCACCGTCCGGAGCCGTTCACCGACGGCCGCGCGCCGCGCATCCGCGCAGGTCGCGGACGGTGGCGGCCAGTCGTGAACATCGGTCAGCATTGTTGGAAAGCGTGTTGGGGGCAACCCCTCAGGAGTTCGAATCTCCTATCCTCCGCGACGCTGACCTGCGGCAATGCGATCTCGGATATCGCAGAGCGGACAAGCTCGAGGTCGCTCAGTCTCATTTCTCAGTCGCAACTCGTGGCCCGGAAGCTGCCGCACGAGGCCTGGGTGCAGGTTTAACGCTCCGAATTTCACTTTGTCACGGCGTCGGTGAACGGTCGTAAGCGGAGGGGCGCACGCCGACCCCACCAGTTGCACATCGAGCGGCTCACCTATGTGAGCGCGAGTCGGGCCGACGGTCTGCGTGACCGGTGATCGCGTCCTCGGGCAGCCTGACGTTCAGCCTGTGCTCGACATGGTTGGCCGGTGCCTACTTCGCGGAGGGAACCGGCCCGGAGATTTCCGGACGCGGGTGAATCCTTTCCGGGTCGGGGGCGCGACAGTTAGATCATGGACAGCCGCCCGGGCGACGAGACGCTGCTTCTTGCAGTCGCCGAACGCGACATGGGCGCCTTCCGCATGCTGTATGAACGCCACGCAGGTTGGCTCGCGATCCGGCTCACCCGGCGGTGCAACGACCGCGACCTGGTGGCGGACGCGGTCCAGGACACCTTCGTCGCCGTCTGGCAAAGGCCGCAGGGTTTCCGCGGCGACGGGGATGTCGCGGCGTGGCTGTGGGGGATCGCGATCCGCCGGCTGGTGAGCCGGATGCGGAGTCGCGGCAGCGTCGCCGCCGTCTTCGAGAAGGCCGGGGCCGCACCGGCCGCAGAAGACCAGGTGCTGCTGTCGGTTGAGTACGGCGACATCGGCCAGGCGCTGGCCAGGCTGTCGCCGGAGATGCGCGCCGTCATCCAGGCCGTCGTGCTGGACGGCCTGACCGCAAGGGAAGCGGCACAGATGCTGCACGTGCCGGTGAGCAGCGTGAAAACACGGCTCTACCGGGCCAAGGCGCGCCTGCGGGCCGTCCTAGCGGAAGGACCGTCATGACCGGCTGGCATCTGGACGACACCACCCTGCGGAGCTATGTCGGGCGGACCGATTCGCTAGCCGCAGGGGCCTCGGTCGAGCAGCACCTGCTGTCGTGCGCGCCGTGCCGGGCGCGGGTCAACCCCGCGGTCGACGTGATCGACCTCGCCGCGGTATGGGATCGCACGCGGGATGCCGTGGAAGTGCCGCGGCCGTCGGTGTTCGAGCGGTTGCTGCGCGCCGCCGGCCTCCCGGCCCACGAGGCGCGGCTGGTCGCGGTGGCCAGCGCGTTCCGCGGTGTGTGGCTGGTGGGCGTGGCCGCGGTCCTCGCGTTCGCGGCTCTCGCGGCGGCGGTCGGGCATGCCCGCGGGCTCTGGTTCTTCCTGGCCGTGGCGCCGCTCGCGCCGTGCCTGGTGGTCGCGTTCGCCTATGACCGGCGGTGGGACCCGGCTCTCGAACCGGAGATGGTCACGCCCTATCCGGCTCTGCGGCTGGTCTTGCTGCGCACGATCGCGGTACTCGCGCTCGCGCTGCCAGCCGTGCTGCTGCTCGGGCTCGTCATACCGGGCGAGGCGCCGTTCGCCTGGCTGCTGCCGGCGATCGGCTTCGTCGCGGTGGTGCTGGCCGCTTCCACCTGGGTAAGCCCGCTGAACGCGGCTATCACGGTCAGCTCCGTCTGGCTCGCGTTGGTCTGGCTGCTAGCAGCGCGGTCGGCTTCGCCCGCGGCGTTGCTCCAGGCCCGGATCCAGGTGGTCTTCCTCGTGCTGTCCGCGGCATCGTTCGGGATTTTCCTGGCCCGCCGCCGCCACCTGCACCAGCTTCGACCCTGGAGGTAGCGATGACCGCTTCGATCAGCTTGCGTGGGGTCGGGCGCACGTTCGGCGCCACCCGGGCCCTCGCCGATGTCGACCTGGACATGGAGCCCGGCGTAATCGGGTTGCTCGGCCCTAATGGCGCGGGCAAGACCACCCTCCTGCGACTGCTGGCCACCGCGCTGCCGCCCAGCCAGGGAGAGGTGCGCGTGCTGGGCCGGGACCCGGAGGCTTCGGCCGAACGCACCGACATCCGCCGCCGGCTGGGCTACCTGCCGCAGGAGGTCGGGTTCCCGCGCGGCTTCACCGCCTTCGCGTTCGTCGACTACATCGCATTGCTGAAGGAGTGGACCCAGCCGGCCGCCCGGCACGCGGAAGTGCGCCGGGTACTCGACCAGGTCGGGCTGTCCAACCTCGTGACGAAGCGGATCCGGGCTATGTCCGGCGGCCAGCGGCGACGGGTAGCGCTGGCGCAGGCGCTGCTCGGGTCGCCGCCGGTGCTGATCCTGGACGAGCCGACCAGCGGCGTCGACCCGGAACAGCGGGTCACACTGCGCAGGGTGCTCGCGGAGATCGCGCGTACGTCGATCGTGGTGCTGTCCACCCACCAGACCGAGGACGTCGCGGCCCTGTGCGAGCGCGTCATCGTGCTGGACCAGGGTCGGGTCCGGTACGACGGCCAGGTCACCGAACTCGTCCGCCAGGCCGCCGGCCGGGTCTGGCTGGCCGAGGAGCCGGACCCGGCGGCGAGCGTGTCCTGGCGGACCGGCACCGGCCGGTATCGCAACGTCGGCACCTGCATGCGGGACGACGTCGAGCATGTCGAGCCATCCCTCGAAGACGCGTACCTGCTGCTGCGCGACGTGGCACCGGAGACTGAGCGCCCAGGGGAGGTGGCGTGATGACCACGATGCTCGCGCCCGGCCAGGCCCAGGCCGCCGCCGGGCGGACCAGGTTCGTGGCGCTCGCTGGCCGAGAGCTGCGCCGGTTCGCAGTCAACCCGGTCTTCCTGTTCGGGGTGGGCATGACCGCGTTGTTGACGTCGACCGGTCCGGGCGCGTCGGTCACCGAGATCGATTCCGCGAATCCGTATCCGGCCGGCTTCCTGGGCGGATTCGGCATGATGGCCACGTTCTGGCTGACCCGGTCAATGCGCGACAGCGAGCCGGTCGTCGGAGTCACCCCGACGGCGCTGCCGGCGCGCAGCGCCGCGCTCTGCACGGTCGCGATCGTGCCGCTCGTCTGCGGGGTGCTGACCCTGTTCGCGTTCATGCACCGCTATCCGCTCGGCTCCCCGGTGTACGGGTCGTTCAGCCGCTCAGCGCGGATCGCCATCCTCGCCGGGCAGATCGTCGTTCCGTCGCTCGGCGGCCCGCTGCTGGGCGTCGCGCTCGGCCGCTGGGTCCGCTTCCCGGGCGCCGCGTTCGTGCTCTTCCTGATCCTGTACGGCTGGTTGAACCTGGTGACGTTCCTGTCGTGGTCGCATCCGAACTCGGCGGCATTCACGGCAGTGCGGCTGTTCTCTCCGTTCGCGTTCTTCACGCTCCACGCGGACAGCGCCGGCGTCACGGCCTGGCGCGGGTCGCCGTGGTTCTTCCTCGGCTGGCAGATCGCCCTGTGCGCGATCGCGGTCCTGGCCGCGCTGCTGCGCGGGGCCGAGGGGCGGGCGCGCTCCCGGATCATCGCTACCCTCGGCATCGCGGTGGCGACAGCCGTGATCATGCTCGTGCTGGCTGCCACCGGCGGATTCCCCCACGCGGTCACCGCGTGATGGTCGGGCCGGTGCTGCGGGCCGGAGCGTGGCCGGCGGTCGCGGGCGTCAGCGGCGTGGCGGTCGTGGTGGGCGGCTGCGGTGCCGCGTTCCCGGCGGCGGCCTTCGTGCTGTTCCCGATCTGCTTCGCGCTGCTCGCCGCGGCCGCGGCGTTCACTCTCGATGCAGCCGGCCAGCATGGTCGTCGACGTGACGCCGACCGGGCCCGTGCGGCGCACCGGGATCCGCGCGGTGGCGCTGGTCGCGCCGCTTGCGGCCGGCGCGCTGGTGATGCTGGCGGCCGCCATGCGCGGGCTGGCGCTGCCCTGGACGGCCACCGGTCTCGCGCTGGCCGGCAACGTGCTGCTCGGATTCGCCGCGGCGTGCGTGGTCCGGACGCGGACCGGGGAACCGGGCGCGGCGGCCGGCGCCGTCGTCGTACTGGTGCTGATGACGCCCGGCCTGGTGCCGCCGGTCGCGCGCTGGGTGCGCACGTTCCCGGTCCCCGGCGCGGGCGGGCCGTCATCGGATCCCGTCTGGTGGACCGTCCTCGCGGTGTGCGTGCTCGCTATCGCCATTTCGACCGGTGGCCGAAGGCCCCGGTGGACATCCGCGCCGCGGAGGGCCGGACAAGCACTCGGCACCAGGCTCTGACTGGGATCCGCAGCACCCACAAAACTAAGGAGCGGCTGAGATGAGCGAGAACAACACGAGCGTGACCAGCGAGCACGATGTAGGCGCCGCGGCGAAGGCGCGACCAGGCGGCATCATGCTGACTGTCTACCGCTGGGCGCTGCTGGTGTTCTTGGCCGCCGGGGTGGTGCAGATCTTCCTGGCTGGCCTGGGGGCCTTCAGGCTGCTGCACGGGGCCGGTGACGCGGCGCTTGATCCGCACCGGACGCTGGGCTTCGCGATGGCCGGGATGGCGATCGTCATCCTGATCCTGACGCTGATCGCCCGGCCCGGCGCGCGCGCCATCGTCGGTGCCGTGCTGCTGGTGCTGATGACGATGGTCTTGCAGAGCCTGCTGGCCGGGCTGGCCGACGACCACGTGATCTTCGGAGCCCTGCACGCGACCGATGGCCTGTTCATCCTGGCCATCCCGGCTTACCTGTACGTCTGGACCGGGCGCCGGGCCGCATGAACGTCACAGGCCGGCGGCAGAGCACCACCGCGACGGCAGCGTGGACCGTCGCCGTCGTCCTCGCGGCCGGCGCCTTGGTCCTGATCATCCTGGCCTGGAACGACCTGGTCACCGGTGACGCGATTTCGACACGGTATGCGAGGTGCCATCAGCCGTTTTGTACGCCACTCTCGGGGCGCTGGTCGTCCGTCGTGCGGGCAACGTCATCGGCTGGTACCTGCTCATCGCGGGCATCGCCGACGGCTTGGTGGCCCTTGCTTCCGCGTACGCGGTCCTCGGCATCAGGCACCCGGGCACCCTGCCAGGTCCCGCGATCGTGGGCCTGCTGGCCGAGTGGTCTTTCATTCCGCTGATCTGCAGCATCGCGTTCATGTTCCTGCTCTTCCCGACCGGGCACCTGCCGTCACCGCGCTGGCGCCCGGCCGGCGGCTTGTGCCTGCTGCTCATCACGCTGACCTTGACCGGATTCCTGGTCCAGCCGAAGAAGGTGCAGCTTCCGGCTCCCGGCGGCATCTCACTCTCGGTCCAGAACCCGCTCGGCGTGCGTTCCTTGCCGCCGCCGCTGGCGACCGTGCTGATCGGAACCATCAACCAGGCCTGGTTCGTGTTCATCGCCTTGATGGCGGTCTCCACGGTGGCCATGACGGTCCGCTACCGGTCAGGAGGCCGCGAGCTCCGCCAGCAGATCAAGTGGATCGCCTTCACGGCCGCCACGGCGATCGGCTGCTCGGTCGTCGTCCTGGTGTCGATGGACATCGGCGGGAAGTCCTGGGCTCCGGTGACCACAGCGGCAGACGTCGTGGTCTCGGCGATCGGGCTGGCCGGATTCCCGATCGCGATCGCGATCGCGATCCTGAAATACGGCCTGTACCAGATCGACGTCATCATCAGCAAGGCCCTCGCCTACGGCCTGCTGTCCGCCGCGCTGACGGCCGTCTACATCGGCATTGTGGTAGGCATCGGGACGCTGGCCGGTTACGCCGGCGGCCCGGTCCTCACCGTGGCGGCGGCGGTCGTGGTCGCGGTGCTGTTCCATCCGGTGCGCCAGCGCGCCAGCCTGCTGGCGAACCGTTTCGTCTACGGCCGCCGCGCCTCGCCCTACCAGGTGCTCGCCGACTTCGCCCAGGACATGGCCGGCCAGCTCGACGCCGACGCCGCGCTTGACCGGATGGCCGCGGTCCTCGGCGCGGCGACCGGCGCCGAGCGGGTCGAGGTATGGGTGCTGGTCGGCGCCGCCCTGTCACCCCGGTCGCTCTGGCCAGCCGGCGCCGAACCGGGAACCGCGCCCGCGATGGTGACCCGCACCGCAGGCCTGGCCGCCCCCGGGCCGGCCGCCCGGGCGATCGGCGTGTACCACCACGACGAGCTGCTCGGCGCCATCACGCTGGCCAAGGCCAAGAACGAACCGGTAACCGCCGCCGAGGACACGCTGCTCACCGACCTGGCCTCACAAGCCGGGCTCGTGCTGCGCAACGTCAGGCTGACCGCCGAGCTGCAGGCCACCATCGACGACCTGCGGGCCTCGCGCCGCCGGCTCGTGCAAGCCCAAGATGACGAACGGCAGCGGATCGAGCGGAACCTGCACGACGGCGCCCAGCAGCAACTCGTAGCGCTGAGCGTCCACCTCAGCCTCCTCGACGCAGCCGCCGGCGACCCGGCCGAGGTCAGGGAGCTGGCCGGCCAGCTGCGATCCGGGCTGCGGGCAGCCGTCGAAGACCTGCGGGCCCTGGCCCGCGGCATCTACCCGCCCGTGCTCGCCGCCCAGGGCCTGCGCGCCGCCCTGCAGGCACAAGCCGACCGCGCGCCGATGCCGGTCCTGGTCAACGCCGACGGGATCGGCCGGTACTCCCGCGACGCCGAGACAACACTGTACTTCTGCATCCTCGAAGCACTCCAGAACACCGCCAAATACGCCCAGGCCTCCCTGACCACCGTCACCCTGAACCACGCCGGCAGCACCCTCGCCTTCACCGTCACCGACGACGGGACAGGCTTCAACCCCGCGACGCCGCCCGCGGCACCGGCCTGCAAGGCATGACCGACCGGCTCTCCGCCATCGGCGGCCAGCTGCAGATAGCCTCCACACCCGGCCACGGCACGACCATCAGCGGAATCGTGCCCGTGACCGCCCTTGCCCCGGCGATGGCCAGCTAAGCAGAACTCGCATGCGCACGCCGGTTGATCGCGCACCTCTGAGTTCGCTTGCGTTCGCACCGCCCTAGCTGTCCCAGGGAAGCATTTTCGTCGGGCGACCAGAGCTTTGGTCGGGCACCTTGGTCCGGGATCCCCGACAATGCCCAAGCGCAAGCGCCACGGCCGAACCTAGCGGAATTGCGCGCGCCCGGCAGCGGCCTAGTAGCGCCGGATCTCTGGTAGGTCGCAAGGCCCAAGCTGTGTAGTACCGGGGCGCCGCACCCCGAACGGATCCTGCGACCGCTGCCGTGGCGCCTCACGCCTCGCTGCGTTTGCGGGCGACGTATAATTCCGTTGCTACTCACCGTTGCTACTCACCGTTGCTAAGTACTGGTAGTCAGTGTAACTTTATACCTGTAGTCAGTGTTGCTGAGTAGCGACCGGAGGAGGGTGTTCCGTGGCCAAGCTGGTGACGGAGATGCTCAAGGGGACGCTGGAGGGCATCGTCCTGGCGCTCTTGTCTGGCCGTGCCGCCTACGGCTACGAGATCACGGCGTGGCTGCGCGAGCAGGGCTTTTCCGACATCGCCGAGGGGACCATCTACGCGCTGCTGATCAGGATCGAGCAGCGCGGCCTGGTCGACGTCGAGAAGGTCCCTTCCGAGAAGGGACCGCCGCGCAAGGTCTACTCCCTCAACGCCGGGGGACGCGAATACCTCAGCGAGTTCTGGAGGACCTGGAGCTTCCTCGCAGATCGACTGGAACAGCTCCGCGAAGGAGGCAACTGAGATGGCAGCGAAGTGGCTCGATCTGGTCACCGGGTCGCTCGACCAGAAGAAGCAGTACCGGCAGTACAAGGCCCGTATCGAGGCCTTGCCCGAGCCGTACGGTGCGGTCGCGAAGGCGCTGAACCGGTACTTCATGTACAGCGGCGCCAGTGTCATGGACGGCGAGACCGCTCTCAGGATGTTCGGCGACTTCGCCGACCTGTGGGAGCGGGCAGCGGCCGACGGCACGCCCGTGCGGGCGATCGTCGGTGCCGACCCGGTCGAGTTCGCCGACTCATTCGCCCAGGCCTACACCGGCAAGCGGTGGACCGACAAGGAACGCGCGCGCCTGATCAAGGCGGTCGAGGACGCGGAGCGAGGGGCACAGCAATGACCGCCAGCCCGGCTATCCGCGTCCGGGGCCTGCAGAAGTCCTATCAGCACGTGAAGGAGCACCTGCGGGTGCTGCGCGGCGTGGACTTCGACGTAGCTTCCGGCAGCATCTTCGCCCTACTCGGCTCCAACGGGGCGGGCAAGACAACCGCCGTGAATATCCTGTCCACGCTGCTCAGGGCCGATGCGGGAACGGCGGAGGTCAACGGCTTCGACGTCGCCACGCAAAGCGCGCAGGTACGCGAGTCCATCAGCCTGACTGGGCAGTTCGCCGCCGTCGACGAGATCCTGACCGGACGGGAGAACCTGGTACTGGTGGCCAGGCTGCGGCACGTACAGGGAGCCGGCCCGGTCGCCGACGGCCTGCTGGCCCGTTTCGACCTCACCGATGCGGCGGGGCGGCGGGTGTCGACATATTCCGGCGGCATGCGTCGGCGACTGGACATCGCGATGAGCCTGATCGGGAACCCGCCGGTGATCTTCCTGGACGAGCCGACGACCGGACTCGACCCCCAGGCCCGCATCGAAGTGTGGCAGGCCATCAGGGAACTAGCCGGGCGGGGCACGACGGTGCTGCTGACCACGCAGTACCTGGACGAGGCCGAACAGCTCGCCGACCGGATCGCCATCCTGCACCAGGGCCGGATCATCGCCACCGGCACACTCGCGGACCTGAGGAAGCTGCTCCCGCCTGCCCGAGTCGAGTACGTCGAGAAGCAGCCGACCCTCGAAGACATCTTCCTGGCGATCACCGGCCGCGACGGCAGTGGCAGCACGGTCACCACGCACGGCACCGAAAGCTAAAGGAAACACCGATGAAAACGCACTTCCTCCGCGACACCGCCGTCCTGCTCGGACGGTCCCTGCGCCACATCATCCGCAGCCCGGACACCATCATCACCACCGCCATCATGCCGATCGCCTTCATGCTGCTGTTCGTCTACGTGCTCGGCGGCGCGGTTAAGCACGGCCCGGGAACGTATGTGACCTACCTGCTGCCTGGCATCCTGCTCATCACCATTGCCTCCGGCATCTCCTACACCGCGCTGCGGCTCTTCACCGACATGCAGGGCGGCATCTTCAGCCGATTTCAGTCCATGCCAATCGCGCGATCCGCCGTGCTGTGGTCGCATGTGCTGACTTCGCTGGCCGCCAACCTGGTGTCGCTTGCCGTGGTGGTGCTCGTTGCCCTCGCCATGGGCTTCCGCTCCGGAGCAGGCACGTTGGCCTGGCTCGCCGTCGTCGGCCTCCTCGTCCTGTTCACCGTGGCGCTGACCTGGATCGCCGTCATCCCCGGCCTCACCGCGAAGAGCGTGGATGGCGCGGCTGCGTTCTCCTATCCGCTCGTCTTTCTACCGTTCATCAGCTCGGCATTCGTACCTACCGCCACCATGCCCGGTCCGGTCCGCGCATTCGCCGACAACCAGCCCATGACCTCGATCGTCAACACCATCCGCGCCCTGCTCGCCCAGCACCCAGCCAGCACCGGCACCTGGACCGCCTTCGCCTGGTGCCTCGGCACTTTTGTCGTCGCCTATTCCCTCGCCATGATCACCTACCACCGCAAGACCGCCTGACGATTCGGCATCTCCAGCCCCGGCAGCCCCTGTACCACGACGCGGCCGTATACGTCGTCTGTGTAGGGGGCCGACAATCTCGAGCCCGTTGACGCTGGACAACGTGGCGCGGCGCGCTCGCCGTTATCGCGCTCTCCTGCCATCATTGCCATGGACTACGTCGTCGTACAATTCGCCCAAAACGTGCTCTTACGGTCAGAGAGCTGGTGCAGGCGCACGCTTCTGGCATGACCGAGCTGTCGCGCTGTCAGGGCTAGTCCGGGATCCCGTGCTGAACTGATCAGGTGGGCGTGGGCAGCCGGTGCGGGGTCGTTCGGCGGGCAGCTCACATCAAGTTCGCACGGCATTCGCGCTGTACCCGGAGCGTTGGTCGGCAGGATGCAGGGGTGGCTTGGAGAGCGATCAGGGTGCCGGTCATAGCCGCGCCTGTCCGCCCGGTTTCATCCGAGGCCGTTCGTGGCTGCGGCGTGCGCGGTGTGATTAGCAGTGCAGGGGCCTGACGTGGGGCAGACGTCTGCGCGATGCCCGCGGGCCGCGGGGATGTTCGGCGCGGCCCCCGGGCGCGGCTGGCTGGGGCGGGGACGGCGGATCGGGCCGGACGCGGTCCTTGCGGTGATGGCCTGCGGGCTGGCTGCCGGGTGCACAGTGGCTCGCGCGCCGGCCCCGGCCGGGTCGCCGGCGGGGGCGCCGTTCGTGTATGTCACTGGCAAGGGAGGAACAAACGAGATCTCCCAGTTCGCCACGCTGGGCTCGGGCGCGCTGCGACCGCTCACGCCCCCGAATGTGGCCGGAGGGGAGTTCCCGTACGACATCGCGATCAGCCCGCGGGGCACCAGCGCCTACGCCGTCGATGACCTGTCTAACACCACCGGTGCGGTCTCGCAGTACACCCTCAACCCGGCTACCGGGAAGCTGACCCCCAAGTCACCCAAGATGGTGGCCACCGCAGGCGTCCCCAGCGGGATCATCACGATCAGCCCTGATGGCAAGAACGCCTACGTCCCCTCCGGTAAGGCGATCTCCCAGTACCGGATCAGCCCGGCCACCGGGAAGCTGACCGCCATGCCGCCCAGGACGGTGGCCGGCGCAGGCAGCCCCATCGGCATCAAGGTCGCCCCCGGCAGCCGTTACCTCTACGTCACAACGGGCACGCAGTGTCTCGCCCCGAAGGGCAGCAAGGGCAAGTGCCACGCCAGCGCCAAGGCGAACACCGTCTCGGTGTTCCGCATCAGCCCGGCCACCGGCGCGCTGAGCGCCAAGCCTGTGCAGACCGTGGCGACCGGGCAGAACCCGCAGATGATCACGATCGCCCCCGACGGCAAGAGCGCGTATGTCACCGGCGGCAACGCGATCTGGCAGTACAGCATCAGCCCCGCCACCGGGAAGCTCACCCCCATGTCGCCCGCCACGGTGGCCACCGGAAAAGGCTCGCACGATCTCGCGGTCAGCCCGGACGGCAAGAACCTCTACGTCGTCACCGTCGGCGACGACACCATCGCCCAGTACGCCATCAGCCCGGCCACCGGCGCGCTGAGCACCAGGCCGGTGTCCACCGCCCGCACCGTGCCGGCTCCCGAGGCGATCGCGCTCAGCCCCGACGGCAAGAACGCCTACGTGACCAGCGAGGGCGAGGGCGCCCTGTCGCAGTTCGCGATCAGCCCCGTGACCGGCAAGATCACCCCCTTGTCACCGGCCACCGTCACCGCGCCGTCCCACGGCTCACTCGGCGTGGCGGTCACCCCCTGACGCGGGCCCGGTAACGAAGGACAGTGCCCGGGCCTCAGCCAGCCCCTCCGATTACAAACGCAGGCTAGGCGTCTGCTCCTGGCTGCTGGAGAAGCCGAGGTCGGTGTTGAACTCACTCTTGGCCGACGACACCCACGGGCCAGCACCTCGGCCTCCCAGGGCGTCACGCCACTCCATGTCGTTGGATGCGGCCGGTCAGATGCTCCACAGGGCCTGGGTGGGGGACATGCGGGCGGCGCGGATCGCCGGGAGCAGGCCGGCTAGGGCGCCGATGAGCACGGCGGCGGCGATGCCGCCGGTCCACGCCTCGGGCGGAATGACGGTGGCCCAGCCCTTGTGCCGGGCGTAGACGGCGGTGGCCGCCGCGCCGGCGCCGACGCCAGCGATGCCGCCGATGGCCGCGAGCACTGTCGCCTCGGACAGGAACTGGATGCGGATGTGGCCCTTGGTCGCGCCCAGGGCGCGGCGCAGCCCGATCTCGGAGCGGCGTTCGAGGACGGAGATGACCATAATGTTGGCCACCCCTATCGCGCCGACTAGCAGCGCCACCGCACCCAGGCCCAGGAACAGGGTATTGAACGCCTCCTTGGTCTTGAGCTGGGCGGTGAGCGCGGCCGACGTCTGGGACACATTCACATACGACGGGTTTTCCGGGTTGGCCTGCGCGCCCAGAAGGCTGTCCACCGCCCGGACCTGGCCGGTGACAGCTCTGACGTAGATAGTGGACGGATGCCCGTCGAAGCCCAGGTACTTCTCGGCGGCCGGGTAGCCGACCAGAACACTGGAGTCGATGTCCGGGGCCAGCACCGCCGGATTGAGGATCCCGATGACGTAGAACCACATGCCGCCGACCCAGATCCGCTCGCCGGGCCAGATCCGGTCGATGCCCATCCGCTGGGCGGCTGCCGCACCCAGCACGCAGACGGGTTCCCTGGCCGTGGCGGAGCTGAGGAACCTGCCCTGCGCGAGCGAGGTGCTGGCCACCCTGGGCAGGCGCAGGGTGGCGGCGTCCACGCTGAGCGCGTTGGTTTCGATCGGGTTGATGTAGGGGGACTTGTAGGCGTTGATGCCGTTGAGCTGCCCGGTGTCTTGCACTGCGGTGACCCCGGGCATCCGGGCGATCATCCCAGGGGCGGGCGTGGGCAACTCGGCGGTCCCGCCGGCGAAGGTCTGCCCGTTCTGGACGGTGAGCAGGTTGGTGCCTAGCGCGGCAATCTCGGCGTTCAGCCCCGCCGCCGACGAGGACGACAATCCGAGCACAGCGACGATCGCGGCCACCCCGATCGCGATCCCCAGAGCCGAAAGCGCGGCACGTAGTTTGCGGGTGGCCAGCCCAACCGCGGCCAGCCGGGCCAGGTCGGCGATCCGCAGCCGGGCAGGCGCCGGTGCCGCCGCTTCGGGTGGCGGCCAGCCCGGCCCGGCGACAGGCGCTGCCGTGGTCATCGGCCCTGCTCCTGCCCAGCCCGCGGGCGGGAAACCAGCCGCTTACCCGCCTCGCCGCTGTCGGCGGCGATCCGCCCGTCGAGCATCTCGATCTGCCGGCGCATCCGGGCGGCTATGGCCTGATCGTGGGTGACCACAACGATCGTGGCCCCGCGGGAGTTGAGGTCTTCCAGCAGGTCGAGGATCGCGGCGCCGGTGGTCTGGTCTAGGTTCCCGGTGGGCTCGTCGGCCAGCACGATCGCCGGGGAGCCGGCCAGCGCCCTGGCGATCGCCACCCGCTGCCGCTCGCCCCCCGACAGCCGGGTCGACCGCGCGGACAGCTTGTGGCCGAGCCCGACTCGCTCCAACGCGGCCGCGGCGCGCTCCCAACGCTCGGCGGCGCTGTATCCGGCGTACAGCAGGCCGTCGGCCACGTTCGCCAGCGCCGTCTGCTGCTCGGCCAGGAAGAACTGCTGGAAGACGAATCCGACCGACCGGGCGCGTAGCCCGGCCAGTTGCCGGTCCGACAAGGCGGCTATGTCCAGGCCTGTGACTCGGACCGTGCCGGAGGTCGGCTTGTCCAGGGTCCCGGCCAGGTGCAGCAGCGTGGTCTTCCCCGACCCAGACGGGCCCAGCACCGCGACCAGCTCCCCGGCTCTCACCGTGAAGCTCACCCCCGCCAGCGCGGTCACCGGCGGCCGGCTCGGGTAGATCTTGGTGACCGCATCCAGCTCCAGCACCCCTCCCGGGCGGCCGTCCAGGGACTGGACCGGCCCAGAAAGCATGGCCGACGCGCCGCTCATGACGCCGGCACGACGACGCGCTGCCCGGGGGCCAGACCCGCCACGGTGACCTGGACCAGCCCGGCAGCGTCGTCGAAAAGGCCCGGTGTCACCCGCACCAGGCGATGGCCGCCGCCCGTGTCTACGACCTCGACCGCATACCCACCCGGCCGGGCCAGCAGCGCCGCCACCGGCACCACCAGCGCGTTCTTGACCCGCGAGGTGGTGATGTTCACCGTCACCGGCGCCTGGTCCAGGCGCCCGGCCGCCCCCGGATGGCGCAGCCGCACCAGGACGGTGATCTTCGCCGAGGACCCGGACCCGGACGCAACCGTGCCGACCGAGGAGATCACCCCCGGCGTCACCGACCCGTCCGGTAGCGTGATCGTCACCGGATCGCCCTCGGTCACCTCCGACTGGTCGGCGGCATCCAGCCTGATCGCCACCACCTGCCGAGCGGACGTCGCTGAAAACACCGGCCCCGACGCCGCCCCGCCCAGAGACGCGCGCACCGCGGTCACCCGCAGCGCCCGCGGCTCGACCACCGCCTGCCCCAGCGGCAGCGTCCCGGTCTGCTCCAGCCCCAGCTTCGCCTGCAACTGCTCCAGCCCGTAGCTGGTGTCCCAGGAGAAGTAATCCCAGCCAGGCCCGGCGATGTACCCGCTGGCCGAGTACCCGAGCCGCACCAGGTCACGGTTGAGCTGAGCGACATCCGCCCCGCGCATGCCCTCCGCCAGCTCCCGCCAGGCCGGCACCCTCCCGTACAGCAGGTAGGCCGGCACGCCGTTATCGGTCTGGTAGAGCACCTGGCCCTGTCGGATTACCCGGCCGACCCGCGGCAGCCAGGTGAATCTCGCCGACGAGCCGGCAGATCTAGACAGCGGTACGCTCACCGTGTAAGACCCGGCATACCCCAGCGTCGCGCTCAGCGTCGTCTGCGCCGACAGCGTCTCCCGCTTGACGGTCTGCGTCGTGGTGCCATGCAGGCCGGCGCCGTTCCCCGAGCCTGAGGAACCGCGGGCGCCGAACCCGCCCGCCAGCCACACCGCGCCTGCGGCAGTGGCGAGCACCACCACCACGCCCGCCCCGTGACCGCCACCCGCCGACGCCAGCCTCGCCGGCCACCGGGCCTGGCGAACTCGGCACGTTCGCTGGTCGCCGGTGTTGCCCCGGCACTCATGGCATCTCCTTCAGGGCCGTTCCGCTTCTCGTTGTACGTGGGCGACGGGCTCCATTACGCGGAGCCGCTGTTCAGCCGGGCCGTCCAGGGCGGCTTAGCGGAACTCCTATGCCTGGCGGCAGCGTGCGGTCGCATTCGTCCATTTTGTGATTGATTTGAGCCGAATTCGGGTCGAAGCCTTGTACGTGGAGCAGATTGAACCCCCAGCCCGCCGCAGAATCGTAGGTAGGATCGGGCCAATTCGGCACCCCGCGGGAGCGCATGCACCGGGCGTATCTCAGCATGGCGTTCAGGTCCTTTTGCGACTTGGCCTGGGTCATCTGGCCGCCGTTCGGGAGCAGGTGTGCGCAGTCGTTCTGGGCCGCCTGGTACTGGGCACTGCTGACCCCCAGTTGCTGCGGGCTGACCTTGGGCAACCCGCTGGCCAGCTCATTGTTGCTGTTGGGATCGGGATACTTCGGCACCCCGTGCGAGCGCA
Organism: uncultured Actinomycetota bacterium; assembly: GCA_963696215.1. GTDB lineage: Bacteria > Actinomycetota > Actinomycetes > Streptosporangiales > Streptosporangiaceae > Chersky-822. The sequence continues at coordinate 73,859 of CAVOJF010000008.1, read as the reverse complement.
TGCAGCGGGCGTAGTCGATCCCTATCTGGGACTTCGCTGACCCTCCTGCATCCGATGAGCCGCCGGAACCGGCCGACGACGGGCCGCCGCTGCTGCATCCAGCCATCAGCAGGGCGAGGCCAGCGATCGCGATGGGGGCGGCCAGGATTCCCGCTCGCCGCGGCCATGCCCGCCAGAGTCGGCGCGTGCCGTAGGTGCGGTGGTTCATCACGCCCTCCGGAGCGGCTAGGCAGTGGTCCGAGGTGCCGCGGCCTCTCCAGTCGTAGCAGGCACCGCATGACAGGAGCCGAACAGTGATTGTTAGGCGGATGTCATCCGGTCAGGCGCACAATGTGCAGGTGCGGGTGCTGGTCGTGGAGGATCACGTCGCGCTGGCCAACCGCATCGGCGAGGGTCTGCGCGACGCCGGTTTCGCCGTCGACGTGGTCTACGACGGCGGCGCGGCCCTGGAGAGCACTGCGAGCACCGGCTACGACGTGGTCGTGCTCGACCGCGACCTGCCGGCCGTGCACGGCGACCGGGTCTGCCGTCTGCTGGTGCGCGACGGCTCGCCCAGTCGCATCCTCATGCTGACCGCCGCCGCCGCCATCGACGACCGGGTCGACGGGCTGGAGCTCGGCGCGGATGACTACCTCGGCAAGCCGTTCGCCTTCGGCGAGCTGATCGCGCGCGTCCGGGCCTTGGGGCGGCGCGGACCCGGCTCGCCCGCGGTCGTGCAGCGCGGTGACCTGGTGGTCGATCGCGCGCGGCACCGCGCCAGCCGCGCCGGCACCCCGCTGGCCTTGACCCGCAAGGAGTTCGGTGTCCTGGAGTGCCTGGCCGGAGCGGACGGCGCCGCGGTCAGCGCCGAGATGCTGCTCGAGCACGTGTGGGACGCACACGCCGACCCGTTCAGCAACACGGTCGCGGTGACCGTCGGGCGGCTGCGGCGCAAACTCGGCGACCCGCCGCTGATCGAGACCATCGCCGGCGTCGGCTACCGGTTGTGAGCAGGCTTCTGAGCGCCCGATCGCGGCTGACACTGCTCTACGCGTCGCTGTTCGCCCTCGGCGGGGCCGCCCTGGTATTGATCACCTACCTGCTGGTCGCGCACACCTTGCACAGCAAGATGAAAACCAGGATCCCGCCTGGGGTCCGGCAAGCTCTTGAGCAGTGCCTCAGGGCGGCGCAGAGTGGTCGCGCCGGAGTCATGCAGAAGTGCGCCGCGGTGTATGCCAGCGGTGTCCAGGCCGGCGCCTCGGCCCAGCGCAGCACGACGCTCACCCACCTGCTGACTAACTCCTTGCTCAGTCTGGCCGGCGCCACGCTGCTCGCCGCGGCGGCGGGCTGGATAGTCGCGGGGCGCATCCTGCGGCCCGTGCACCGGCTCACCGCAGCTGCCCGCGCGGCAAGTGAGCAGAACCTGTCCCAGCGCATCGCGCTGAAGGGCCCGCGCGACGAGCTGCGCGAGCTCGCCGACACCTTCGACACGATGCTCGAGCGGCTCGACCGCGCGTTCACCAGCCAGCGGCAGTTCATCGCCAACGCAAGCCATGAGCTTCGCACGCCCCTCACCGTCATTCGCACCGCGACCGACGTCGTCCTCGCCAAGCCGGAGCCCACGCGCGAGGAGCTGATGTCGATGGCTGGCGAAATCCGCCAGGCCGTCGATCACTCCGAGCGGCTCATCGAGGTACTGCTGGTGCTCGCGCGCAACGATCAGGCGTCCGCCCTCACCGACCCGCTGGATCTGGCCGCCGTCGCCGAGGACGCACTCGAGGGGCGGCGTACCGCCAAGGGCATCACGACCACCACCACGCTCGGCGAAGCTCCAGTGACCGGCGACGGAGTACTGCTCGAACGTCTTGTCGCCAACCTCCTCGACAACGCCGAGCGCTACAACATCGCGGGCGGCACCGTCGCGATCTCGACAACCGCCCACGACGCGACATCCGTCCTGCGCGTGGTCAACACGGGAGCGGTGGTCCCCGCCGACATGGTCGAACGCCTGTTCTTGCCATTCACCCGGCTCGACGACCGCACCCGCCACGATGGCTTCGGTCTCGGCCTCGCCCTTGTGTCGTCCATCGCCACCGTCCACAACGGCACCGTGCACGCCACCGCCGTCCCCACCGGAGGACTCGACATCAGGGTCCGCCTCCCGCGACGCGACACCGCCGCCACCGCAGCCTCGCCCGCCACCTGAACACCTGCGCCCTCTGCCCGCGCGAGGGGTGCCGCACCTGGCGGCTACCAGCCGCGGGGCTGGTTCCGGAAGCGGTAGTAGTCGTCTTCGATCAGGTCTGGGCGCTCGAACTTAGCGTCGTAGTAGGAGTAGTTGCCGCCGGCCTGGGGCATCAGCTGCAGCAGGCCCAGAAGGCGCCGAAGACGACCGCCGCGAATTTCGGCCCGGGCGCTGCCCGTTTCGTCCGTGCAGGCAGCAGAGGCAGGCAGGGCGCCTTGCTCCCGGCGGGCGCCGGCGCCGCGCAGCCTCACCCGGCCGGTCATCGGCTGCTCGGTCATCACTGCTCCCCCGTCCAAACGGCACCCGCAGTGCGCATCCACCCCAGCACGGCGGTTGCGGTGGTGTCGGTTCAGCGCCGGACGGGCATTCGGGGGTGAGTTTTCTCACATGAACCGTTCCCCGGGTTAGGCCGTTGTGGCTCCGCACCAATGGCGCTGAGCGACGAAGCCACGCCCGACGAATCGGCAGGTTGCGTGTAGTTCCAGGGCCCCACTTGTAGTTTGAGCGCGGGGGTGACGATGGACCCGCTGATTGATCCCGGGGAGTACGCGGCGCTTGCCTATTGCACCTATCTGAACCAGGCCTCGCTGGGGCTGATACCTCGCGCCTCGCTGGGGGCGAGCGTCCGGTTCCTGACCGATATCGCGCAGCATGGCAATCTCCGCCTGTCGGACGAGGCCGAGGCAAGGGTGTTGGACGAGCTGCGAACGGCCGCGGCTGAGCTACTCGGCGCTCCGCTCGCGTCGGTCGCGGTGGTGGGCGGGGCGAGTGAGGGCTTGGGCCAGCTTGCCGCGCTTTTGTCTAGCGCCGGGGGCGAGGTGGTCTTGGTGTCCACTGACTTCCCGAGCGTGACCTATCCGTGGCTGGCCGCTCGGGACCGCTTGGGCATGCACATCCGCTGGGTCCGCGACACCCCGGTCCGCGACCTCACGCTCTCGCTGAGCGATGCCATCAGCGAACGGACAACGGTCGTGTGCGTCAGCTCGGTTCAGTTCGCCACTGGTAGCCAGGTCGATGTCGCGGCCCTGGTGGCGCGCGCCCGAGACGTCGGCGCTCGGGTGGTGGTCGACGTGACTCAGATGGCCGGTGCGGCTCCGGTCACCATGACGCAATGGGGAGTGGACGCGCTGGTTTGCAGCGGATACAAGTGGCTGTCCGCGCCGTCCGGTGTTGCGCTGCTCGCCGTTAGCGAGAACCTGGCGGCCGCCAGCCCTGTGATCGTTGGCTGGAAGGGCAGCGCCACACCTTTCGACTTCACTCCGCAGGAACTGTCTCTCGCTGCTGACGCGCGCCGGTTCGAGCTGTCGACGATGTCCTACAGCGCCGCCGTGGGCCTGCTCGCGTCGATCAACCTGCTCACCGGTATCGGGCTGACGGCGATCAGCGAGCACGCTGGCAGACTGGCGGCGGATTTGGCCGAGCAGACCGCGCCGCTGGGTTGGGCGCCTTACCGGGTGCCAGGTGACCGTTCTGCAAGCGGGCACATCGTCTCGCTCAGGCACGACGCTGCCACGGCCGACCGGGTCCAGGCCGAGTTGGCGAGCCAGCACAACATCAACACGAGTTCGCGGGCCGGCGGTATCCGGGTATCCCTGCACGCCTACAACGGCAGCGACGACATCCGGGCCCTCGCACAAGCGCTCGCCGCCGTTACGCCAGGCATGCCGCGCTAGGCGGCCATCGCTCAGCTCCGGGCGGTGGCGTTGTCAACCCGCAGCCACAGCGGCGCGTCGGGTAGGTGGGACAACGATGGCGCCGCCGTGAACGTCGGGGCGCGCCCTGGTGCTGGATGTGGTGGATCATGCGTGCAGGCCGGCGAATGGCAGGAGGTGGCCTGCTCGCGATCGTCACGGCAGCTGCACTGCTGGCGATGGCAGGGCCAAGTGCGGCGGCGGGCTCGGCCCGCGCCGGCGGCGGACTGGCTGCTTCAGGCCGGCGGGTGTGGCTGAGTGTGTTCAAGGGCTCAGGGCAGGGCGCCAGCGGGGCGGCGGTAGCGGCCGCACCTGATGGATCCATGGTGTTCATCACCGGGTCTACCTTTCAGGCCACGTCAGGTGACTACCTGACGGTCGGCTATGACGCGGCGACCGGCGCACAGCGGTGGGCGAGCAGCTACAACGGGCCGGGGAGTGGCTACGACATCGCGGCCGCGCTGGCTGTCAGCCCCGACGGGCGGATGGTGTTCGTCACTGGGCGTAGCGAAGCTTCCGGCTCCAGGTTTGACTACGCGACGGTCGCCTACGACGCCGCGACCGGCGCACAGCAATGGGTCAGCCGGTACAACGGCCCTGTAAACGGCAACGACCAAGCCGTATCCATAGCGGTCAGCCCCGGCGGGAAAACTGTGTTCGTCACAGGGACCAGCCCAGGATCGGGCACCCAAGGTGATTACGCCACGATCGCCTACAACGCCGCGACCGGCGCACAGCAGTGGGTCAGCCGGTACAACGACAGCCACAACCGCAGGGACGTCGCCTCCGCGCTCGCCGTGAGCCCAGACGGCACGACGGTATTCGTGACGGGCAGCAGCATGGGCGCCACCATCAATACCGACTACGCCACGGTCGCCTACAACGCAGCCACCGGTGCGCAGCGATGGGTACACCGCTATGACGGCCCAGCGCACCGCGACGACTCGGCCTTCGCTCTGGCTCTCGGGCCAGGCGGGCACACGGTCTATGTCACCGGCGGCAGCAAGAGAAACGTCAAGCAGCCGAACGCGCGCGCTGTCCCTGACTACGCCACGATTGCCTACAACGCGGCAACGGGCGCACAGCGGTGGGTAAGCCGGTACGAGGGCCTCGGCCACGGTGGGACCGCCTTCGCCGTCGCAGTCGGCCCAGCTGGGCACACCGTCTTCGTCACCGGAGAAAACCTCGGCGCCAGAAGCGCTGACTACGCGACGGTGGCCTACAACGCAGCCACAGGAGCGCGGCGGTGGGCGCGCCGCTACGGTGGCCCTGGGACCGCCGACTCCGCACGTTCGATCGCCGTCGGCCCCGGCGGCCACACGGTGTATGTCACCGGGCAAGGCGGCGGGTTCCCCACGGTCGCCTATAACGCTGCTACTGGCGCAAGACGATGGTCAGGCCAGTTCAACGGCGACGCCGCAGCGCTCGCGGTCAGCCCGGGCGGGGGCCTGGTGTTTGTCACCGGGACCAGCGGAGCCGGGGCTGCCACGATCGCCTACCGAAGCTGACCGAACCCGAAGCTGACCCAACCCGAAGCGGACCCAACCCGAAGCGGACCCAACCCGAAGCTGACCCGACCAAGCTCTCCCCGACGGCGCGCCTCGATCGCACCCGGCGCAATCGTTTCTAGGGCGGGCGGGTCTAACTGGTCGATGGACGAACGAAGGAGTCGATCGATGCGCAAGAACCACGCCAGCGCAGAAGCAACCGTTCGCGAGATGAGTAAGCCGGATGAGCGGTGGCGCGAGGAGCTGACCCCGCTTCAGTACAGCGTCCTGCGGCAGGCTCACACCGAGCGGCCGTTCACCGGTGAGTACGTTCACAATCACCAGGACGGTTCCTACCGGTGCGCCGGCTGCGGCAGCGAACTGTTCAGCTCGGACGCGAAGTTCGACTCGGGCACCGGGTGGCCAAGCTTCGATGAGCCTGCGGTTGCCGAGGCGGTCGAGTTGCGCGCGGACAACAGCCTGTTCATGCGCCGCACCGAAGTTGTCTGCCGTCGCTGCGGCGGTCACCTGGGCCACGTGTTCAACGACGGGCCCACGACGACCGGCCAGCGGTACTGCATCAACTCCTGTTCGCTGGCATTCGAGCCAGCGGCGCCGGACGCTGACGGACGCGGTCAGGGCGAGTAGACCGGCCAGGACCGGGCGCTGACCGTCTCAACCGACCCGGTCCTGGGGGGGTCCACTACCGTGAGAACGGCAAAGTCAGCCCCGTGGCGGGGAGGGGAGACGGATGGGCTTGCCCGGCCGAACCGGTGACCACGAGTGGTCGCAGCTGCACCTGTCGCATTATGTGGAGGGTGAGCTGCGGCCGCTCGCCCGCCGCCGCCTGGACCGCCACTCGCGGGACTGCGTGGATTGCGGACGGGGCATCCGCGCGATGCGCACCCTCGTGCACTCGCTGCAAGGCATTGACGGCCTCGCGGGCATTCGCGCGCCGGCAACGCTATTCGACCGGGTCAGGCCGGCCGCGCCCGGCGCAGCTTCGTCGCCCGGCGCAGCTTCGTCGCCCGGCGCGTGATGCCTACGCCGGCCGGCCAGCACGCCTCCGGCCCCGATGACACAACGGATAAAACCGCCACAGAGGCGGACCTTATCGCCCGGGCCCAGGCCGGTGATGTCGCCGCCTTTGAACGGCTATCGAGCCCGTACGCTGATCGCCTGTTCATGCTCCTGCTCCGGTTGCTCGGCGACCGTCTTGAGGCCGAGGACGTAGCGCAGGAGGTCCTGCTGCGCGCCTGGCGCGGCATCACCAGCTTCCGCGGGCAGTCCAGCTACTTCACCTGGCTCTACCGGATCGCGGTCAATGAGGCGAACCGCGCGCTGGCAAGGAGCACTCGCCGTCTGGCAGACGTCCCGCTCAGCGCGCGCGAGCTGCAGCTCCCCGCCTCGCCAGCCGACGAACCACCCCGCCAGGCCGAGAACAGCGAACTGCGCCGCGCCCTCAGTCGGGCCCTTGCCGAGCTGCCGCCCGCGCTGCGGACGGCCGTCGTCCTTCGCGACGTCGAAGGACTGTCCACCCAGGAGGCCGCCGCGATCGCGGGTGTCAGCCAGGCCGCCTTCAAGAGCCGACTGCACCAAGCACGGCTGAGCGTCCGGGCCGCCATCGGCAACGAGGTCCTGGAAACTACCGCGCCTAGCCGCGGCGCTAGCGCGGAACGAGCTTGATCGTCGACGACCTGGCCTGCTCGTTGACGACGGGGTCGACGTATTCGACGGGGTAGGAGCGGTACTTGGCCCGGTACTCGGCGTCGAGCGCGTCGTTCAGGCCGGCGTCGGCGTCGGCCTCCGCGAATGTGACGTCCTTGTCGATTCCGGCTGACCTGATGTGGCCGTCGTGGCGCGTCTGGGTGCCCCGGTACCAGCCGTCGCGGCCCCTGACCGGCCTGACGTACAGGTCGTCCCCGTGCCGGACGACCCAGAGCGTGACCGGGTCGCGCAGTGTGCCGTCGCCGCGCCTGGACTGAAGGTCTAGCTCGTCAACGCCGCCGATGCTGGCGAGTTCATGGGAAGTCCACGTCGTCATCGCACTGCCTCTTCCTCTGCCCGGCGGCACCTTGGAGACGATATACCGCATGCGAACCACGACGCTTGGCACACACGGCCCCGAGGTCGGCGTCATCGGCCTTGGCTGCATGGGCATGACGCACTCCTACGACATGGAGACACCGAGGGATCACTCGACATCCATCGCAGTGATTCATCGGGCGCTCGACCTCGGCATGACGCTGATCGACACCGCCGACGTCTACGGGCCCTACACGAACGAGGAACTCGTCGGCCGGGCGCTGGCCGGCGGACACCGCGACCGCGCCGTGGTCGCCACCAAGGTCGGCCTGACCGCCGATACTGTCCAGGTCGCCAACCCGGGCACTATCTCGCCGGGCGCCGCGCGGAACGGGCGGCCCGAGCACGTGCGGCAGTCGATCGACGCAAGCCTGCGCCTGCTCCGCACCGACCACGTAGACCTGTACCAACTGCACCGGGTGGACCCGCAGGTGCCGCTGGAGGAGACGTGGGGCGCCATGGCCGAGACTGTCGCTGCTGGCAAAGCGCGCCACATCGGGCTGTCCGAAGTCAGCGCGAGCGAGATCGGCCGCGCGGCGGCGGTTCACCCGGTGACGTCCGTGCAGTCGGAACTGTCGCTCTGGACACCGGACGCCCTTGCCGAGGTGCTGCCGTACTGCGAGGCGCACGGCATCGCGTTCCTGCCGTTCTCGCCGCTCGGGCGCGGCTTCCTGACCGGCCGGTTCGCGTCATCCGACGACCTGCCCGCAGACGACTTCCGGCGCGGCCTGCCGCGGTTCCAGCGCGAGGCGTTGCAGGCCAACCTGGCGATAGTCGCCCGGGTGCGGGAGATTGCGCGGCGGGTGGGCGCCACCCCGGCGCAGACAGCGCTGGCGTGGGTGCTCGCTCATGGGCGGCACGTGGTGCCGATCCCGGGGACCAAGACCCCGGCCTACCTGGCCGACAACGCGGGTGCGGCCGACGTCGAGCTGAGCGCCGCTGACCTGGCCGAACTCCAAGCGATACCGGCCCCGGTCGGGAGCCGGTACTGACCGCAGGGCGCCGTCCGCCCGTCGGCCAACCGTAGCGGAGATACCTGTAGGAGATCTGTGATGGCTTGCCAACCATGTGGTGATACCGCGCGTCTCCTTATTAGTCGGAATTGTCAATTCATCAGAGCGGCTGATCGCGGTCACCGCACGCGACCGGTGCAACGGGCTGACAGGGAGCGCTTTCGTGTGGAGATACCTTGTCCTGTTGGTTTCGGCGGCCACCATGGTGGCGTTCGGCATCCAGCCGGCCACAGCGGGGACCGGCGGCGAGCCGCCGCCGGCCGGCGTGGTTAAGCCGGCGCCTCCCACGAACCTGCCGCACCTGCCGGCGGTGACCAGCCAGGTTGCGCAGATCCGCGAGCTCGTCCAGTGCGGCAACACGATGTACGCGGTCGGCACCTTCGCCGCGATCAGGAAGGGCAGCACGACCTATACACGCAACAACGTCTTCAGCTTCCAGGCCACGGCGCCCTACACGGTGAACAGCTGGGCGCCGAACGTCGTCGGCACGTACGGGACGACGTCGAACCCGAGCAACACCGTCAACACGATCGCGTTCGTGGGCGGCAACTGCGCCAACGCCTACATCGGCGGACACTTCTCCTCGGTCAACGGCACGGCGGTGAAGAACATCGCCGAGATCAGCACCACCACCGGCAACGTGGTCACGACCTTCGCGTCGAACGCCTCCGGCCCTGTCCAGACCATGGTCGGCACGCACGCCCGCCTGCTCGCCGGCGGCAACTTCACCAGCATCAACGGGGACAACGCTGACCCGTACATGGTGAGCCTGAACCCGACGACCGGGAAGAGCGACGGCTTCTTGCACCTGAACGTCTCTGGCAACTACCAGTTCCCGGGGGTACATCAAAACGCGACCCACGTGTACGCCGCCCAGCTCAGTCACGGCGGGCGCCAGGTGCTGGTTGAGGGCGACTTCACCTCGGTGGGTGGCCAGGCAAGGCAGCAGGCCTTCATCATCAGCATCAGCGGCACAAGCGCGGTCGTGACCGGCTGGAATGCCCCGGAGTTCGACACCAACTGCTATGTCAGCGAGCCGTTCTACGTGCAGGACGGTGCCTGGAGCCCGGATGACTCGGCGGTCTACTTCGGCACCACCGGCTTCCGCCCCAACGACCAGTCGAATCCGCCATGGACCGGACCGTGCGACGCCGCGCTGGCCTTCCCGTCGACGCCTTCGATGGTCAATGCCCTGTGGACGAACTACACCGGCTGCGATTCGCTCTACTCGGCCGCGGCTGACTCCCACGCCGCGTACTTCTCCGGCCACGAGCGCTACTCGATGAACCAGGACGGCTGCGACGCCCTGTCCACCGACGGTTACAACGCGCCCGGCATCGAGGGCCTGGACAAAACCAACGGCGCCCTGTACCTCAGCTCAGACGGCTCTGCTGGCTACTACAACAGGGACCGAGGGCTCGGCGCTGACTACATGATGACCACAAGCGCTGGCCTGTGGATTGCCAGCGACAACCTCGACCAGAGCCAGTACTGCGGCGGCGTCTCCACCTCGGGGATCTGCTTCCTGCCGTATTGACGCGCGGTCCTAGCGCAGTGAGCCAGGGCGGGCCGGCTCCGGCGCCACGAGCCAGGTCGCGGAGTCGGTCCGCTCACGTCGAGCGAGCGCGGGGGCCGGCCAGAACGCGGCCGCGATCACGATCAGCAGCGCCCCCGAGTTCGGGTCGGTCGACTGACCGGTCAGGAGTTCGCCGAAGTCTTGCGCGACCCAGATACCGACCCCTGCCACGATCGCCGCGATGACCCCCAGCCTGCCGAGCCGGCCAGCAGCGACGGTCGCCCCCGCGACGAAGCAGAGCACCGCGAAGACGACCGCGGCCTGGGCGCCGTGCCCGGCCAGCGCATTGCTCAGCGCGGTGTCGAACGCCCTGATCCAGCGGGGTTCGCCGTCCCGCAATCCGGACAGCGTGCCGCTCAGCGCGTCCGCGGACCGGGTCGCGGGCAGCAGCGCTGCGCAACCGAGACCGGCCCAGAGCACGACCCAGACCGCCCTCGCCGCCTGAGCGCTCAGCAGGCCGGATTCGGCCACCGACGTCGGCGCGACGCCCGGCTCGCCTGCACTGCGCGGAGGCCAGACGATGAGCGCGAGGACGACGTAGAGCAGCACAGCCCCCGGCGCTCCACCGAAAGGATCGAGGGCGCCGGTCAGCACGCCGCCGAGGCCCTCGCCGAGCCACCAGACAGCCAGCGACCACGTGATCGAGGCGGCCAGCGCCAGGCGCACAGCCGGGCGCCAGAAGAGGCCGGCGGCGAGCAGCAACTGCACGGTCGCGAACGCCGCGTTGATGATCACGACGTGCCGCAGCATCAGGTCCCCTGACCAGATGATCGGCCGGCCGACGATCGCGGGGTTGCCGGATGCCGCGGGCAGGATCACGTCCCTGACGAAGGCCCTGGTGAACATGTAGGGCTGGAACTGAAGGGCCGCGTCGAGCAGCCAGATCACGCCGAGGGTGATCTGGAACACGCGGCGTCTCGACGCGGGCGCTGGCACGGCGTCGTCGCGGCCCGGGATGCGGACGCCGGATCCGCCGCGGCGGGATCCGGCCAGGACTCTGAGCGGCATCGCAAGCTTCCTGCCTGGTCGTTCGGTATACACGCAACGACCGTAGGCAGAGCGCCTGTAGCGGCGAATCGGAGTAACTGCCCGGCTTGGCCAGCCAGCTACCTAAGTTGGCGAACGCGGTACCCAGCTTTGGTGAGCACTGGCTCGGATCCGGCAGGGGTGACTCACCGCGCGAAGGCGAAGTCCGCGTCGATGACCAGCGTTCCCGCTGCGTGGTCGCCGACCCGCTGGTGGTACCTGGAGCAGACGATCGTGAGGAAGCCGACCAGCCCGAAGATCAGCGTGTCGACGATCAGCAGGATGCCCCGCACGAAGAGTTGCGCGGTGCTCGCCGGACCGCCGTCCTTGCTGATGATCCGCAGGCCGAAGAGCTTCATGCCGAAGGTCTGGCCGCCGTGGCTGCGCGGGCGTTCTACCCAGTACCAGTAGTAGACCGCGAGCGCGATCGCCGTGGCCACCAGCCAGCCGAGTCCGTTGAGGAACCCGTTGCCGCGGTCGAGCAGCCAGTACGCCAGGCCGGGGATGATCCCGGCCAGGATGTAGTCGACGATGTACTGGATCACGCGGCGGCCGGTGACCCTGGTGGCTTCCTCGCCCACCGGGCTCGGCGGGCGCTGACCGCTCCACCGCTGCGGCATCGCGCCCTGCTGGCCCTGCGGCATGCCGCCCTGCTGACCCGGTGGCATGCCGCCCTGCTGACCCGGATAAGAACCCTGCTGCGTACCGGGCTGCCCAGGCGCGTTCCGAGTCAGGCCTGTCGCTGCTCATCTGATCCCCCGATCCGTGCCCCGCCGTGACGGCATTCGCGGCGGTCGCCCCCCGGCCCGCCGCTGGGCACGTTATTTCCACGTCTACTACCCTCTGGCGGGCATGCGACACGCGGCGTCTGACCTAGACCGACGCGACTCAGACCGCCGCAAGAGGCAGGTGCACGCCCACGCACGATCAGAGCAGTTCGGCCAGCAACCCGGCGGCCCTGGCCGCACCGTCGGAGGCGACGGGGAGATAGCTGACGGTTCGGCCGATTTCCTCGGCAATCGCGGCAGCGACGACCTCGGGCGGTGACTCGTCGAACTCCATGCGCCGCCCGGCTTCGTAGCGTTCTAGCCGGTGTCGCACGTGGATACTCTGCTCGAAGTGGTGCTTCAGCGGGAAGTACAGGAACGGCCTGCGGCTCGCGGTGAGTTCCATGGTGGTGGTGAGCCCGCCCTGCACCACCGCCAGGTCGCAGGCGGCCAGGTGACGGTACAAATCAGGTACGTAGGACCTGATCTCCAGCCCGTTGACGGACGGGATTCCGGACAGGTCGATCCGCGGCCCGGCCACGGCGATCATCCGCAAGGCGGGGACAAGCTCCTTGGCCAGCGGATACGCGTCGATCATTCGTCGCAGCAGCGCCTCGCCGACCCCAGATCCGCCGACCGTGACGACACAGACCAGTTCGTCGGGACGGTACCCGAGGGTCGACCTCAGCGCCGAGCGGTCAGTAAGGGCTCCCGGGTCAAATCCTGTGACGTAGCCGGAGAAGTCGAAATGCTCCTCGGTCCACGCGCGGATCGCAGGCAACCCTGGGCCGAAGCTGTCGGGGACGATGTCTTCGGTGTCGCCTACGAAGATCGCGCGGTCGCGGATCCGCGGGAAGCGAGCGATGTGCTCGATCATCTCGGCGTTGTAGTCGGCGGTCAGGAACTCCTCCCGGTCGCCTCCGCCGACGGTCGGCAGCCAGCCGACGAAGTCGGTGAACCAGGCATACGCCGCGGTCTTCAGCTCGGGGTTCTCGTGCAGGTAGTAGTCCAGGTCCCAGGCCTCGTCGCCGACCCACAGGTCGTAATGCTCCTGGGTGGCAAGTTCGTGGAAGACCATGAAGTTCGCCAGCAGGATCTCGTCCATCCGCCTGATTGCATCGAAGCAGTGCAGGTCATGACCCGCCGCCTCGGACGTGATGTGGCGCGACTCGCTCGCCAGGTAGTCGCTCGCCGGGTGAATTCGCTCGCCGCGGGCCCGCAGCACCTCGGTCACCGGATGCTGGGCGAGCCAGTCGATCTGCACGTCAGGGTGCAGCTTGCGCAGTTCGTCGGCGATCGCCGCGTCCCGCTGGGCATGACCGAGCCCGATCGGTGAGGAGATGTAGAGCACGCGCTTGCGCCTGGATTCGCCGCGCGGCCAGGCGGATCGCGGCGGCGCTGGCGCGATGAAGTCGCGCAGCAGCAGGTTCACCTTGACCGGGTCGCGCACGTGCGGGCCGTGGCCCGATCCCTCGAGCAAGACCAGGTCGCCGCCGGTGGCCTCGGCCAATTCGATTCCGCGGCCCTTGCCGGTGATGCCGTCCTTCGTGCCTTGTATGACCATGACAGGACAACGCACCCTACTGCAGAGATCGCGCGCTTCCGCGGCGTCGAATTCGCGGCCGAGCACCGTCTCGATCAGCGTCTGCGGTGTCGTTTCCAGCCCCCACGCCACGCAGTCCTCGACGGGCTTAGTGGAGTGCGGCTCGTTGAACCCGCGAGTGGCTGCGCGCCCTGACACCCGGTCGGCGCAGCGGGAGGCCGCTCAGCCTGACGCCCGGTCGGCGCAGCGTTAGGCTTATGTGGAGGGTATCCTCCACAAGTACTCTTCATGAGGGCTAGGATCGGCTCTCAGATCCGCAGAAATCAGCAATTCTTCGTAAAGCCGCTAGAAGGAGCTTCTCATGGGCACCTGGCAGGTCGATCCGTACCACACGCAGGTCGAGTTCTCGGCCAAGCACCTCGGGATGATGACGGTCCGCGGCTACTTCGCCGAGGTCGCCGCCACCGGTGACATCAACCCCGATCGGCCGGAGACCTCCACCGTGCAGGCCACGATCTCCACCGCGAGCATCAGGACCCACAACGACACCAGGGACAACGACCTGCGTTCGTCGAACTTCCTCGAGGTCGACAAGTACCCGGTCATGACGTTCAGCAGCACGAACATGGAGCCGGCCGGCGAGGACCAGTACAAGCTCACGGGCGACCTCACTATCAAGGGCCACACACATCCGGTCACGCTCGAACTGCGTAAGTACGGCGAGTTCAACGACCCGATGATGGGCCACAGGATCGCCTACGGCGCCACCACGCAGATCAACAGGAAGGAGTTCGGCCTCAGCCTGAACGTGATGCTGGACGGCCGGTTCGTGGTGAGCGATGAGATCCAGATCTCGATCGAAGGCGAACTCGTCGAGCAGCAGGACGCCGCGACTGACGAGGCAGCCAACGCCGCGTCCTGATGCTGTGAGCACGGTGCGCTTGGCTCGAACGAGTGCTCTAATTGTCAGAGGGTGTCGCTAGAGTTATCGATAACAGATTCGTTATCGTGCATCGCCCTCGGAGCCGCCGATGAGCCTCCCGCCCGTCAGCCAGCCGCCGGACGGCGCCGACCTTCCCTGCGACCCCGAGTTCGACGGCCTGGACCCGGACCGGGAGGGCCTTGACCTGGCCCTGCTCGACGACCGAGACGAGCCGACTGAGGCAGAGCTCGATGGCCTTGAGCCTGAGCCTGACGACTACGCCGAGGACGACCGGTGGCTCGCTGCCCTGGTTTCTGGCCCAAGTGCGGCGTTCGCCGAAGACGGGCCACTCGACGAACTAGAGCCTGGCGCCGCGCTGGCCGGGCTCTCGCAGTACGCCCTCGATGACGGCATGACGGCGCTGACCGATGACGCGCTGGTGGGCCTGCTGCGCGCGTCGCGGCGACTATCGGCCTGGCAATCGGGGATCGAGTTGGTCGCGGTCGCCGAACTCGACAACCGGCGGCTCCGCGAGTCCCGGAGGCCAGGCTGGTCCCGTGTAAGCGAGCACGTTTCGGCCGAGCTTGCGGCTGCCCTCGTGCTGACCGGCCGGTCAGCCGACGGACTGCTGTGCCTGGCCCGAGATCTGGGCCGTCTGCCTGCGGTCCGTCGGGCGCTGCTGGCCGGCCAGATCGACCGCGCCCGCGCGGTCGTGTTCGCGACCGAGCTGTCCGCCTTGGACGACCGTGCCGCGAACGCCGCCGCGGCAGCGCTGATCGATGAGGCTGGCTCGCTGACCACCGGTCAGCTCCGCGCCGCGTTGCGCGCCCTGGTCCAGTGCCTAGACCCGTCGGCCGTTAGGCGACGGATGCGCAAGGCCAGGGAGGACGCCAGGGTCGAGGCCTGGCAGGAGGGCTCAGGCAACCTCGCGCTCGCCGGGCGAGAGCTGGCACCCGCCGACGCCATCGCGGCGGACCGACGGATCACGGCGATCGCGCGTGCCCTCCAGGCAGCCGGTGCGGCCGGGAACCTGGACCAGCTGCGGGCCGCCGTGTTCACCGCCCTGCTCGCCGGCCGCGACCCAGACACCCTGCTCCCCGACGACGATGATGCCGACACCCCCGCTACGGCCGCCGCCCAGCACGCACCGTCCCCCCAGGCCGAGAGTCGCGCGGGCGCCTCTTCAGCACCGGCCGGGCCGGGCAGCGCGGCCGGTACTGAGAGCTCGATGCGAGGCAGATCGGCACCCGGGTGGCTTGCTGGATTGAGTGGCTCAGTGCACCTGGTCTTGCCGGCCACGACCTGGCTCGGCCTGTCTGACCTGCCGGGCGAAGCCGCCGGGCTGGGCCCGATTGACGCGTGGACCAGCCGCGATCTCGCCGCACGCCTCGCTGCCGCCGGTGCGGAGTCGCGCTGGTGCGTGACGCTCACCCATCCCGACGGCACCGCCGCCGCTCATGCCTGCGCCCGCGCTGGACCAGGACCGCCAGCTGACCCGCTGGGCCGGCGGCGCTGGCTGGTCAGGATGCGGTTCGCCTGGCTGGAAGGCAGCCCGTGCAGCCACGCCCACCAAGTGCCCGGATACCGGCCCCCGAAGGTCCTGTCCGACGTGATCCGGGCAAGGAACCGGACCTGCGCCTTCCCTGGCTGCCGCCGCCCGGCAGTGGCCTGCGACCTGGACCACACCACGCCATGGGACCAGGGCGGCAGGACGTGCCCGTGCAATCTGGCCGCGCTGTGCCGCAGGCATCACCAGGTCAAGCAGACCCAGGGCTGGACACTTACTCAGCCCGAGCCCGGTGTCCTGACCTGGACGGCACCGCACGGCCGCAGCTACACGGTCGCGCCGAGCGCTTACGTCGCCTAGCCAGGCTTGCGACCCCAGACCGTGAAGTACAGCATCGGGACCAGCACCGTCCGCGGGTCATCGACGTGGCCCCGCGCCGCGCGATCGAGTTCATCGAGTTCGGGCTCGGCGATGAGTCCGGCGCCGAGGATCTTCGGCCGCAGACTGCGGACCAGATCGGGAACGATCATCCGCCGCCGGTGACCAGCGGGATGCGCGTCGGCGAACACGCGGACCCCGACGTCCTCGAGCCCGGCGGCCCGATAGAGCTCGGCCAGCCTGCGACCGATGTTCAGGTCGGCATCGGACAGCCGCCATGCCTGCCGGAGCAGGGCCGATAGCCGGTCCCAGGCTTCGTGCCGCGGGTAGCAGACACAGATCGCGTCGGCCTCCTCGCCGCTCACCCAGCCGCCCGGCCTGACATGCCGCGTCATCTCGGCGACAACCTCCTCTGGCCAGGGCACGTTGATCAGCAACAGCCGCGCATGGGCCAGGTCGAACGAAGAACCCGGCATGCCAGTAGCCCGGGCGTCCCCGGCAAGGACGCTGACGGTGTCCAGTCCCGCTGCTCGCGCGAAATCACCGGCCAGCCTGACGTGCTCGGGGTTGACATCCACGCCGAGCACCGACCCGTCCGCGCCGGTAAGTTCGGCCAGCAGCCCGAGGTTGCCGCTCGGACCGCAGCCCAGGTCGAGCGCGCTCCAGCCTGGCTTGACCCCGATCGTCGCGAACAGTTCCCTGCTGTGCGGCAGCAGGTCATCGGCCTGGTCGCGCAGGCGGGCGCGTTCGACTTCGCTGCTGCCCAGCGTGTAGCCGGGAATGCTCTGGTGATCGCTGGTCGGCTGCGCGCGCATCTCGTCCTCCAAGGCCGGATATCCCGACCGTAGGGACGCGCGAGCGACAGCACTTCAGGGCTGGCCGCGGGATCTGCCTCAGGGCTTGCCCTGACGAACGCGCTCGCGATGGCGGCCATGCGTCGAGCGGGCCAACGACCGCCGCCGCCCCGGCTGGGCTACGGCTCTTACCGCCGGCCGGCTGGCCCTAAGGCTCCCGCCGCCGCCGCGGCTGGGCTATGGCTCCTGTCGCCGCCCTCACTCCTTTGCCCTGCGCTGGACGAACTCGAACCCGAACCTGCCCTTGACGCACAGGTGGCCGCTGGTGACGTCGTGGTCGAGCGGCGAGGTGACCTTGACGATCTTGTTGTCCTGGACGTGCAGTTCGAGGTTGCAGCCGACGCCGCAGTACGGGCAGATGGTCGTCGTCACCGTCTGCTGCGACTCGTCCCACTCGCCGGACTGCCGCATGTGGTACTCGCTGGCCGGCATCAGCGCCCCGGTGGGGCAGACCCCGATGCAGTTGCCGCAGTACACGCACGCCGAATCGGGCAGCGTGACGTCGAACTCGGTGGAGATGCGCGCGTCGAAGCCGCGGCCGGCCACCGCGATCGCGAAGGTGTTCTGCGCGTCGTCTCCGCAGGCCTCGACGCACTTGTAGCAGAGGATGCAGCGCGAGTAGTCGCGGATGTAGCTGTCGTTGTCGTACTTCACCGGCTGGGCGACGGTCGCTGCTTCGCTCCCGTCGCAGGCGTGGTGCTCGCCCGCCCGGGCGGCGTCGCGCTCGCCCGCGGCGTGCGGCGCCGCCGCGTCACCGTACCGGCCCGGGTCGGCGCCGTACTGCGTGATCCAGCGGTGCACCTCGGGCGCGGTGAGCTCCATGTTGACCGTGGACGCCAGGAACTCCAGGACCATTCGCCTGCTGGTGCGCACCCGCTCGGAGTCCGTGTGGACTGTCATGCCGGGCTCGGCCTTCCGCGAGCAGGCCGGCACCAGCGTGCGCGAGCCCTCGACCTCGACCACGCACACCCGGCAGACGTTCACGGGCGTCAGGTTCTCCAGGTAACACAGCGTCGGGGTGTCGATGCCCTGCTCGCGGCACGCCTCGAGCAGCGTGGCCCCCTCAGGGACGCGAACGTCCTGCCCGTCGATCGTCACGTCGACAAGGCGCTGCGGCGCCGCGAGGAAGACGGTGCTCATTGGCACGCCTCCGGCATGACGCTCATTGGCACGCCTCCGGCATGACGCTCATTGGCACGCCTCCGGCATGACACTCATTGGCACGCCTCCGGCATGACGCTCATTGTGGCTCCCTTCCGTTCGCGCCGATCAGGCCGAGGCGGACGGCTGAGATCGCCGCGCCGACCGCGGTCTGGCCGAGGCCGCAGATCGACGCGTCACGCGCGACCGCCGCGATGTCGTCGAGCAACGCGAGTTCCTTCTCCCGCGAGCCCAGCGGAGCGCCGCGCGTCATCCGCTCGACTAGTTCCTCCTGACGCACGGTGCCGACCCGGCAGGGCACGCACTGGCCGCAGGACTCGTCGCGGAAGAACTTCGCGATCCGCCGCAGCAGTTGGCCGACGTCAACGGTGTCATCGAGCACCAGCACGACGCCAGAGCCCAACGACGCGCCGATGGCCCGGACCCCCTCGAACGTCAGCGGCACGTCCAGGGCGTCGGGACCCACGAACGCGCCCGCCGCGCCACCGAGCAGGACCGCCTGCAGCGGCCGGCCACCGCGCACACCGCCAGCCGCGTCAATCACATCCCGCAGCGTGACGCCGAACTCGTACTCGTACAGGCCTGGGCGCTCGACGCAGCCGGACAGGCAGAACAGCCGGGTGCCCGTCGAGTTCTCGGTGCCGATGCGCGCGAACTCAGTGCCGCCGATCCGCAGGATCTGCAGAACGCAGAGCAGCGTCTCGACGTTGTTGATCGCGGTCGGCTTGCCGAACAGGCCGGACTGGGCCGGGAACGGCGGCTTGTTCCGCGGCTCGGCGCGCTTGCCCTCGATCGAGTTGATCAGGGCGGTCTCCTCGCCAGCGATGTACGCGCCGGCCCCGCCTGACCTCGATGTCGAAGGCGAAGCCGTCGCCCATGACGTCAGCGCCGAGCAGCCCGCGGGCTCTTGCCTGCACGACGGCTGCCTGCAGCCGTGCCTCGGCGAGCGGGTATTCGCCCCTGATATAGATGTAGCCCTGCTCGGCGCCGCACGCGTATCCCATGATCGTGAGCGCTTCAACAAGGGCGAACGGGTCCTGTTCCATCAGAACCCGGTCTTTGAAGGTGCCGGGCTCAGATTCATCGGCGTTGCAGACCACGTAGTGCGGCCGGACTGGGTTGGCCGTGACCGCCTCCCACTTGATGGCGGTGGGGAACGCCGCCCCGCCACGGCCGAGCAGCTTGGCGTCCTTGATCTCCCTGATCACGCCCAGCGGGCCGACCGAGACCGCGCGCCTGAGCATCTCGTACCCGCCGACCGCCCGGTACGAGTCGAGCGACTCCGGGTCCACGTGGCCGAGCCGGCGCAGCAGCCTGAGCGAGTCGCGGTCACCCGCCAGTTGCGGCATGAACGGGTCCTGGGCGCCCCGATCGAAGCCGTCCGGCGAGACGGCGGGTGCCAGCGCTTGGCGGATCTGATCAGGCTCGACAGGTGCCAGCACGAGCCTCGCGGCGTCTGGTCCAGCGCGCTGGATCAGTGCGGCCGAGCCGCGGTCACACTGGCCGAGGCAGGGGCTGCGCTGCCAGGCCAGGCCGACGCCGTTCGCGGAACCCTCGGCCGACGAGCCATTGGCGCTTGGCATCATGCGATCCGTGCTCGCGCCCTCTGGGCCGAACCGCCCCTCGAGGTCCTGGCAGAGCCGCTCCGCGCCATTGACCTGGCAGGCCAGATCGTCGCAGACGTGCACCACCGTCGAAGGCGCTGGCGTGGTGCGGAACAACGCGTAAAACGAGGCCACCCCGTACGCCTCGGCGGGCGGAACGGTGAGCCTGACGCAGATGTGGTCGAGCGCGCCGGGGCTGATCCAGCCGATCCGCTCCTGCACGGCGTGCAGCACGGGCAGCAGCAGGTGCCGTCTGCCGCGGGCCGCGTGGCCGCCATAGGCGGCATGCCCGTCGGCCTCTGTCCGCTCGCCGCCTTCCCAGCCGCTGCCGGCTGGGCCGAGCACGGAGGCCACGGCGGCTCGCTCCTCGAGCGTCGCGGGCGTGGCAGCGTTGAGCCGCAGGTCCACCTACGCCCCCGCTTCCACAGGCGCCGCCCCAGATACAACGGACTCGGCCTCCGCGGCGTCCTCGACCTTGTCGACGCGGATCGCGGTGGCCTTGAACTCGGCCGTGCCCGACTTCGGGTCCCAGGCGTCGAGCGTCAGGATGTTGGTCTTGACCTGCTCCGGGAAGTGCAGCGTCATGAACGCCAGGCCCGGCCTGAGGGTCTCGTCGATGTGTACAGGCACCCGCAGGGACCCGCGCCTCGACGAGACCTTTGCCGTCTCGCCCTCGGCCAAGCACAGCCGCTTGGCGTCCTCCGGCGACAGGTTCAGCGTCTCGGGGCGCCTGATCGGCGTCGTGTAGTGCCCTGTCTGCACGCCGGTGTTGAACGAGTCGAGCCTGCGGCCGGTGGTGAGTCTGAGCGGGAAGTCCTCGGACAACTTATCTACCGGCGGGTCGTTCTCCACAGGGAAGAACGGAGCCGGCGCACCGCGCTTGGCCGGATCCTCTTCCCACAGCCGCGCGTGCAGGAACAGTTCACCAGGATGCGTCTCGTCCGGGCATGGCCACTGCAGGCCGCCGAGTTTCTCGAGCCGCTCGTAGCTCATGCCCGCGTGCATGGGCGACAGCGTACGCAGTTCGTTCCAGATTTCCTCGGGTGAGGGATGACCCCACTCGGCTCCCATCCGGTTGGCGATCTCGACCATGATCTCGATGTCGTCGCGCGCGCCGCGGCGGGTCAAGCGCCTTGCGAACCCGCTGCACCCGCCGCTCGCTGGACGTCACCGTGCCCTCGCCCTCGCACCAGGTCGCCGTCGCCGGCAGCACCACGTCCGCGAGCTTGGCCGTGTCGGTCAGGAACATGTCCTGGACGACAAAGTGCTCGAGCCCATCGAGCAGCTTGGCGGTCCGGCCGGTGTCGGCCTCGGACCGCAGCGGATTCTCGCCGATGATGTAGCACGCGGTGAGCTCGCCATGCTCCATCGCCTCGAACATCTGCGACAGGTGCCAGCCGCGCTTCGGCGGGATCGGCGCGCCGTAGACGGCCTCGAACTTGGCCCGCGCGACCGTGTCGGTCTCGAGGTCCTGGAAGCCGGTCAGCTTGTTCGGGATGGCGCCCATGTCGCCGCCGCCCTGGACGTTGTTCTGGCCGCGCAGCGGGACCAGGCCTGACCCGTACCTGCCCACGTGGCCGGTCAGCAGGGACAGGTTGATCAGCGCAAAGACGTTGTCAGCCGCGTTGTGGTGCTCGGTGATCCCGAGCGTCCAGCAGATCTGGGCGCGGTCGGCACGCGCGTATTCCCTGGCAAGCTGTGAGATGAGATCGGCGGGCACGCCGGTGTCCTGCTCGGCGCGCTCGAGCGTGTACGGCTCAACCGAAGCCGCGAAGGCCTCATAGCCCGTGGTCGCGCGCCGGACGAACTCGGTGTTCACCAGGCCCGCGTGGATAATCTCCCTCGCGATCGCGTTGGCCAGCGAGATGTCCGATCCGACCTCGATGCCGAGCCAGCCGTCAGCCCACTGCGCCGACGTCGTGCGGCGCGGGTCGACCGCGTACATCCGGGTACCGCGCTTGATCCCGCGCAGGACGTGGTGGAAGAAGATCGGGTGCGCTTCGCGCGCGTTCGAGCCCCACATGATGATGAGGTCGGCGTCTTCCGCCTCCCGATAGGAGCAGGTGCCACCACCGGCTCCGAACACTGCCGCCAGACCGACGACGCTAGGAGCGTGTCAAGTTCGGTTGCAGCTGTCGATGTTGTTGCTGCCCATCACGACCCTGGAGAACTTCTGGGCCATGTAGTTCATCTCATTGGTGGCCTTGGAGCAGCTGAACATGCCGAAGGACTTGGTCGCGTCCCGCTCCCTCGCCAGCGCGAAACCGGCGGCCGCGCGATCCAGCGCCTCGTCCCAGGAAGCTGGCCTCAGCACGCCGTCGACCTTGACTAGCGGCTCCGTCAACCGAACCTGCTTGCTCATCCGAGCGAACCTTCCCGACAAATTCCGGCAATATGTCGAGCTTAGCCTGGGGCCGCAAAACTGGTCCACCGCGCCTAACCTTGATCAGCACCAGGGCAGGTCGCCCGGGCTGGGCCTGGCCAGCGCGATCGCGGCTCACATGAAACTGGCACGAACCTCACAGCGTGTGCTGACCTTGATGTGGTCCGATCACGGTGCGGACGAGGAGCAAGGCATGGCTAACCCGGTACTGCGACATCACGGACATCACGCCGACCACCCGGACGAGGGCGAACTGCTGGTCGTCGATGACGAGCCGTTCCTCTGCGACGCGGTCGCGGCCTCACTGCGCTTCCTCGGCTTCGAGGTGTCGACGGCGGACACCGGCGGCGAAGCGCTCCGCCTGGTCAGGGAGCGGCCGTTCGACCTCGTCGTGCTCGACGTGATGCTCCCCGACACCGACGGCTTCGAGGTCGTGCGCCGGCTGCGCAGGGAAGGCTGCCACGTCCCCGTCATCTTCCTCACCGCCAAGGACACCCAGGCTGACAAGGTCACCGGGCTCACCCTGGGCGGTGACGACTACATGACCAAGCCGTTCGGCCTCGAGGAACTCGCCGCCCGGATCCGCACCGTGCTGCGGCGGACCAGACCAGCAGCGGCTTCGGGACCTGTGCTCACCTTCGCCGACGTCGAGCTTGATCAGGACACCTACGAGGTGCGCAGGGCCGGGCACCTGATCGACCTGTCGCCCACCGAGTTCCGGCTGCTCCGTTACCTGATGCTGAACCCCGGCCGGGTGCTGACCAGAGCGCAGATCCTCGATCATGTGTGGGACTACGACTTTGGCGGATCCGGCACGGTCGTGGCCACCTACATCGGCTACCTGCGCCGCAAGCTCGCCAGCTACGGGCCCGAAGGCGGCGGAGCCGGGGGCGAAGGCGGCCCGAAGGCGGCGCAGTCGGGGGTGGCGCCGCCGCACCGGAGCTGATCCACACCCAGCGAGCCATCGGCTACCGCCTCAGGCTTCCCGCTTCCGCTGGAGCGGGCGATGCTGCGCAGGCCCCGGCCGGCCGGGACAATCAACCGGGGCAAGGACGCACCCAGGCTGGCCGGGAGGCTCCGGCGGCCGCAGCTGCGGACTCAGGTGCTGGCCGGCGTGCTGCTTGTCACGCTCGCCGCCCTCACTGTCTTCGACGTCGCCGCGGTCAGCGAGTTGCGCAGGTACCTGCTCAGCCGCACCGACTCCAATCTGGAGACCGTGCTCCGCCTCGCCCAGCCGATCCGGACTTCGGTCAAGACCAGGGTGCCCGGTGGCCGCGTGGTCCACGTGAACCCGGTCGCGATCCCGGAACACGCCGCTATCTCCGTCAAGTTCGCTGCGCCGCACCTGAAGCTCCGGCCGGCCTTCCTTGACCAGTACTACCTGGCATTCGTCGCCCGGCGGGGGCCGCAGCGGGTCTTCATCGAGGGCAACCCGTACCTTGTGCCCAGACGCCTGCACGCGCTGCACTCGGGCTTGAGCTGGCAAGTGGCGCAGACCACGATCAGCGGCCGCGACGTCCCGATCCGGCTCCAGGTGCTGGCTGTGCCCGGTGGCGTCCTCGTCGCCTCCACCAGCATCGGCGACGTCAACAGGACCGTTGGCCGGCTGCGGCTCATCCTGATCATCGGCTCCGTCGGTGCCGGGCTGCTTGTGGCGTTCGGCGTCGTTCTCGTGCTGCGGCGGGGGCTGCGGCCGATCGAAGCCATGGCGACCGAGGCCGACCGCATCACGGCCGGCGACCTCGCCGACCGGGTCAGCAGGCACGACCCGAGGACCGAGGTCGGCCGCCTCGGCACCGCGCTGAACGGGATGCTCGCCAGAATCGAGACATCGGTCGGCGAGCAAGCCGCGAGCCAGGAGCTGACCAGGCAATTCTTCGCGGACGCCAGCCACGAGCTTCGAACACCGCTGGCCTCATTGCGCGCGAACGCCGAGCTGTACCAGCAAGGCGCGCTGACCACTCGTCCGCAGGTGGACGAGGCGATGCGCCGCATCACGCTGGAGGCACAACGGATGGGCAAGCTAGTCGACGACATGCTCAAACTCGCCAGGCTCGACCAGCACTCCGATCCCGACCGCGACCTCGTCGACCTCAGCGCGCTGGTCAGCGACAGCGCTGAGGTGGCCAGGCTTACGGGCGCACGGCAGACCTGGCAGACGGCCATCGCTCCCGGACTGGCCACGACCGGCGACCGCGAATTGCTGCGCCGCGCGGTCGACAACCTGCTGGCGAACATCCGCACCCACACCCCGGCCGGCACCGTCGCGACGGTCAGCGCCGTGCGCAGCAACGGCTCGGTCGTGATCGACGTATGCGACGACGGGCCAGGGGTCTCCGCCGACAGGCTCCCTCGGCTGTTCGACCGCTTCTACCGCGGCTCGTCGGCTGAGACACCGTGCCCTGGATCCGGCCTCGGGCTGGCGATCGTCACGGCCGTCGCGGCCACCCACCACGGCACCACCCAGGCCAGCTTGAACGAGCCGCATGGACTGCGGGTCAGGCTGACGCTGCCCGCGACCGAACCCCAGGCCGACGATCACCAGGAACCAGCCTGACCGGACAGGTCACGGGCTCACTGTTCAGCGAGGATGGCCTCGAGCTCGGCCAGCGGGTCGCGGACCACCGGCCCGCGGGTCTCCACGACCGCGCGGTTGATCGACCCGGCGAACGTGAACGGCGCCATGTACCCGTCGCCGACCGCGGGGCCCCACTCGTAGCCGCAGGTCAGCCCCGCCTGGACGCCGTTGAACCCGGACGGCGTGAACCGCGGGATGTTCCCCCTGCCGACCTCGGCGCCGTCGCAGCTCAGGACGCCGGTGCCGCCTAGCCCCTCGTCCTTGGTGAACACGTACTCGATCCGGTGCCGGCCTGGCGCTATCGTCTGCCCCGATTCGATCGTGTGCCGCTCCTTGCCATACAGGTTGTGCACGTAGCGGATCGTCGCGTCGAGTATGTGCAGCGAGAACCCGCCAAGCGCCGAGCCCAGCGCGAGCAAGACGCCGTCGGTCTCGCCAGGCCCGGCCAGCTCGACGTCGACGATGATCGCGTGCGACCGGTTGCGAATGTTGACTGCGACCGTTTCCGGCACCTGCGCTCCGCCCTGGAAGTAACGGAACTGTTCTCTGGGCGCGCGATTGTCGGGTTTTGGATTAACAAGGGCCCACAGGACCCTGTTGTCCAGCGGCAGCACCTGATTCCTGCGCGCCTCGGTCCACCACAGCTCGACCAGCTCGGCCACGAGGTCCGGGTGCTGCGACGCGAGATCGGTCGTCTCCGACAGGTCATCGCGCACGTTATACAGCTCCCAGACGTCCTCGTCGAAAGGAGCGTTCGGATCCTGGTCGTCGTATAGCGGCCCGACCGGGTGAAAGGTCACCGCCTTCCAGCCCTTGTGGTAGATCGCCCGCGAGCCAAACATCTCCGAGTACTGAGTCTCGTGGCGTTCCTGCGCCGAATCGGCACCTGGCCTCAGCAGGTAGCCGAAACTCTGGCCATCGATCGCGCTCTGCGCGATGCCGTCGATGTCGGCGGGCAGGTCGATGCCGATCAGCTCGGTGATGGTCGGCAGTACGTCGATGGCGTGAGTGAACTGGAGCCTGATCCCGCCGGGCTCGAACTGGGCGGCCGGCCAGCAGATGATGCACGGATCGGCGATGCCGCCCTCGTGCACCTCCCGCTTCCACCGCTTGAACGGGGCGTTCCCGGCCATCGTCCAACCCCACGGGTAGTTGTTGTGGCTGAGCGGGCCGCCGATCTCGTCGATCCGCTCGTGCATCTCATCGTTGGATGCCGGGTCCAGGTTGACCATCCGCACGTCGTTGATCGATCCGGTGGCGCCGCCCTCGGCGCTTGCCCCGTTGTCGGACACCACCACGACAATCGTGTTGTCGCGATCACCAAGCTCAGTGAGGAAATCGAGCATCCGGCCGAGCTGCTCGTCGGCGTGAGACAGGAAGCCTGCGAAGCACTCCATGAAGCGGGCAGCGACCCGCTTGTCCCGCTCGTCAAGGGAGTCCCAGGCCGGGACCCACGGCGGCCGCGGCGACAACCTCGTCGAGGCGGGCAGCAGGCCAGTCGACAGCTGCCGTGCGAAGACGGCCTCCCGCCACGCGTCCCAGCCCATCTCGAACCTGCCGCGGTAGCGCTCGCGCCACGGCGCCGGCGGCTGATGCGGTGAGTGGCAGGCTCCGGTCGCGAAGTACAGGAAGAACGGCTTGTCGGGGTCGACCGCCCGCAGGTCGGCCAGGTACTCGATGGCGCGGTCGGCGAGGTCCTCGGTGAGGTGATAACCGTCCTGCATTCGCGCGGGCGGGCGCACCGAGTGGTTGTCGTGGTACAGCGCCGGCACGAACTGATGAGTCTCGCCGCCGTGGAAGCCGTACCAGCGGTCGAATCCCCTGGCCAGCGGCCAGGTGGCCCTGGACGCCGCCATGTTCGTCTCGTCCTCCGGCGACAGGTGCCACTTCCCGACCGCGTAGCTCGCGTAGCCGGCGCCGCGCAAGATCTCCGAAAGGTACCCGTTCTCCCGCGGCGGCTTGCCCCAGTAGCCGGGGAAGCCGATCGCCAGGTCGGCGACCCTGCCCATCCCGCTGCGATGGTGGTTGCGCCCGGTCAGCAGGCACGCCCTGGTCGGCGAGCAAAGCGAGGTGGTGTGGAAGTTGGCGAGCCTGATCCCGCTCGCGGCCAGGCCGTCCATCACCGGCGTCTCGATGTCCGAGCCGTAGCACCCAAGCTGGGCGTAACCGACGTCGTCGAGCACAACGAGCAGCACGTTGGGAGCCCCGGCCGGAGGCCGAGGCGGCGACGGCCACCACGGCTCAGAGTCGCGCCAGTCCCGGCCGATCCGGCCGCCGAACTCCTGGCTCATCCGGTGACCGGGATTCCGGGCTCCGGCGTCTTCGCGGTCATTTCCCACTTCCGCCGTCCTTCCCCCGCTTTGCGGTGCTCGGTAGCTTTGGTCCGTGGCGGACGAGATCGCAGCCCTGGAGTCAGGACGCAATCTTAAAGAGGTCATCCGCTATGTCCTGGGCGTCGCCATCGGAATTCTGGTCCTGTTCCTGCTTTTCGGCCGGCGAAACGAACTGGTGGCGGCGTGGCGGCAACTCAGCCAGGTCAGCGCTGGCTGGGTACTGGCGGCCGCGGTGGCCGAGGCGGCATCCCTGTGGGTATTCGCCTATCTGCAGCGGACAGTGCTGCGGCTGGCAGGGACTTCCATCGCAATGCCCGGCCTGTTCCTGCTGACGATGGCCAATGACGCCATTTCGAATACGGTTCCCGGTGAGCCGGCAGTCTCCAGTGCGTTCCGTTATCGCTACTACAGACGCCGCGGCGCGGACGGCGCGAGCGCGGGCTGGACGATTTTCACGATCCTGATCGCGCAGGCGATCGGTATGTCGCTGCTGCTTTTGCTTGGCGTGCTGATCGCGCTCGCGGGCGGCCCTGGCGGCCGCGACACCCGCGCCGCGGTCGTGGGCCTGATCATTGTCGCGGCGGCCGGTGCCGTCCTGGTCCGCCGCGACCTGGTGCTGCGGCTGGCGGAGGGGGCCGTGCGCGGCGTGCGACGGATCACCGGCCATCCGCGCGGCAGTATCGGCGAGCGGATCACGTCGACGCTCGCACGTATGCGGGAGATCCCGCTAGGCCCGCGAGCCACCGTTGCGGTGGTCGTCCTGGCGGCCTTGGTCTGGTGCTGCGACTTCGTCTGCCTGCTGTGCGCGTTCGGCGCCGTGCACGCAGCTATCCCGTGGGCTGGCGTGCTGCTGGCCTACTGCGTGTCCGAGGTGGCGGCGTCGCTCCCGATCGTGCCCGGCGGAATCGGAGTGGTCGAGGGCAGCCTCGCGATCATTCTGACCGCGTACGGCACCGGCCGGACGTCTGCGCTCGCCGCGGCCCTGGTGTTCAGGGCCGTCAGCTTCTGGCTCGCGATCGCGCTCGGCTGGATAGCCGTCTGGGTAATCGTGCATCGCGGACGCCGCCGGCCCTAACGTCGCTGGCTGGCGGGTGTTTGGCCATTTCCAGGCCGGGAAGTGCGCAGTCCCGATAGAAAGGGATGCCATGCGGGCATTGACCGTCGATCCCTTCCGCCCCCGTGCTGGCACTGACTCTTCTGGCGGTGACAATTCTTCCAGCATTCGCAAGCGCACGCTGGTCGTCCGCCTGGACAACGCGGGCGAGGTCCTTCTCGCCGGGCCAGCGGTACGCGCCGTGGCGCGGCAGTCGCACGTCACGTTCCTGACCGCTCCTGGCGGCGCCGGCGCCGCGGCACTGCTGCCCGGCGTCGCCGACGTCCTGACCTGGCAGGCACCCTGGGCCGGCGACGAACCACCTGCGCTAGACGCCGAAGAGGTCGCGCTGCTGATCCGGCGGATGACCGCTGGCTGCTTCGACGACGCGCTGATCCTCACGTCCCGCCACCAGTCACCGCTGCCGACGGCGATGGTGCTGCGGCTGGCGGGGATTTCGCTGATCGCCGCGATGAGCGCGGATAGTCCGGGGTCGCTGCTCGACGTCTGGCACAACCCGGACCCGGACCTCGCCGAGCCTGGCCGGTCGCTGTCGCTGGCCAAGGCCGCCGGCGATGACCTCGAGCCTGAAGACGACGGCAGTCTCGGCGTCCGCCGCCCGCTTCCTGCCACCGAGTGGCTCACCGGGCAGGGTCCCTACCTGGTCGCGCATCCTGGGGCATCGGGACCTGGCTGGTGGCGGCCCGAGCGGTGGGCGGCAGCAGTCGCTGACCTGGTCCGCCACGGTCACCGCGTCGTGCTGACAGGAAAGGCATCGGGGCGCACCTGGACCAGGGCCGCGGCCGCTGGCGCGGCGGGGGCGGGCGCAAGCCCGGGAGCCGTCGTCGACCTGGCAGGACGCACCGACATGCTCCAGCTGGCGGCCGTCGTCGACCGGGCGCGGGCCGTGCTGGCCGGGGACCCAGCAGTCCGCGACCCAGCAGTCCGCGACCCAGCAGTCGGCGACCCAGCAGTCGGCCACTCAGCAATCGGCCACTCAGCAATCGGCCACTCAGCAATGGAATATCTCGCCGCCGCCGTCCGCACGCCGATCGCACGGTACCCCACGCTCTCGCGGTTCGGACGCGAGCCGGCGACGGCTCCCCTCGGCTGAGTTCGCGGCCTGCCAAGGGAGCCGCCGCCGGCTGGATCGGCGCGACGACTAGCGGATCAGCCGTCGCTGACTTTGTCGTGACCGGGCCCGAACTGGCGGGACATGCCGTCCAGTTCGTCGAACAGGCTCTGGTAGCCGCGCAGCGCGTTCCGCAGTTCCTCTGTGCCCGCGGCGTCACCCGACTCCCAGGATGCGAGCGAATCCTGGCGCTGCCTGAGCGAGGCCGTCAGGTTCTCGATGGCGCGCTGGACAAGCCCGGAAGCGAGCTTCACCGACTCGCCAGGGTCGTCGACGAACATGGCCTTGATCTCGCTCCACTGCTGAGCATCGCCGTTCGTCTCGCTCGCGACCGCGGGGGTGACGACGGGTTCGCTTGGAGCCATCACGGGCGCGGCGTCGTCGACATCTGCTGCCGCTAGTTCGTCCTCAGCCGCTAGTTCGTCCTCAGGCGCCAGGTCGTCCTCAGCCGCTAGTCCGTCCTCAGCGCCTAGTTCGTCCTCAGCCGCTAGTTCGTCCTCGGTCATCGCGGGCTCGGCGGGACCTGAGGTTCCGGCCGACCAGATCGTCCAGGCCGACGCCGCCGGTGCGTCAGCCTGCTGATCCGCGTCCGTTTCGGCGGGCACGTCGGAGTCGGCGTAACCCGTCTCGTGGCTCTCGATCACGATCACTTCGTCGTTTGCTGTCTCGCCGGCGGTCGGGGCGTTGGCCTCGTCCTGCGCTGTCGCGTCGTCATCGTGGTGCGGACGTGACCAGGCCGGGGCGTCGGTTTCGTGAGCATCCATCGCTGGTGTCTCCTTCTAAGTGGCTGGCCTGGTCAGGACCTGATGTCGCCTGTCCTGTCGCGGGCAACGACAGCTTCGGTCTCGGCGGCGTCAGTCTGTGCCGGCGCGACCGACGGCGGCATCGCGCCGTTCGGTGTGGCTGATCCGCCGTCGGCGGCGTCTGTCTCCTCGCGCGCCATGGCGGGGTCGGTCTCGCGCCCTTCGTCGGCATCGCCCAACAGGTCATCGAACATGGCCCGGTAGTGGATCATCGCCTGACGCAAGTCCTCGGTGGATGCGGACCCGTCCTCGGCCGACTCGCTGATCCCGTGCGCGGCCCTGTAGTGCTCCAGGGTGCGGGCGTGCTCCACGGACAGGTCGGCCAGGAGCTGGTCGTAGCCCTCCGTCGGGTAGCCCCGATCCCGCAGCACAGCTGTGACCAGTTGCTGGGCCTGCGACACGGCCGCCGCGGGGTGGTCGACGAAACGCTCCTGGATGGTGGCCCACTGAGCGGTGTACTCCGTCCGCGCCCCTGTTGTTAGCGGGCGGATGTCGAGGCTGCGCACCCGGCGCTGCCGGCCGGCCAGTTCGGCTTCTGCCTTGCGTTGGCTCTGCTGGTCGGCGACCATGCGGTCGTATTCCGGCCCGAAACGCTCCTTGAGCCGGCGGCGCCTGGCGGCCATGGCGCTGAAGCCAGCCACTGCAGCGATGATGACGATGACCACGATGATGGCAACGGTGGCCCCTGATGACATGGGGGAACCTCCTTGTTCGCGGCGTTGCGCACCCCGTCTGCCCCAGCCGCGTCAGCCCAAACTAACGGTGTTCACAAATGGCGGTTCTGGCGCCCGCATGCTCACCGCCAGGACGCAGATGTCGTCGATCTGCGGCTGCCCAGCGACCGACGCGACCAGCTCGGCGCAGAGGTCATCGAGGGGTCGCCCGTCGCGCCAGCCGCGCAGCTGCTCTGCCACCCGGCCGATGCCGAGCAGGATGTCCTCGCCGCGGCGCTCGATCAGCCCGTCCGTGTACAGCAGCGTGATGTCGCCCGGCTGGAACCGCGTCCGCCGCTGGATGTAGACGGCATCGTCGAACGGCCCGAGCGGCGGGCCGCCCGCGGCCGGGAGCGTCTCGACCGCACCCGTTCGCGCCCGCCTGACCAGCAACGGCGGATGCCCGGCCGAGGCGTAGGTGATCCGCGAGGCATCGGCCTCGACCAGGGCGACGGTCATGGTCGCGAACTGGCCCTTGGTCACCGATGCGGTAAGCCGGCGCAGTTCGGCGAGCAGCCTGGCCGGCTGGTAGCCCGCGATCGCCAGGGCGCGGCCCGCGTTCCTGATCTGCGTCATGTCCTCAGCCGCCGAGATGCCGTGCCCGGCTACGTCGCCGACGGTGATATAGGCACGCCCGGCGGGAAGGGCCAGCGCGTCATACCAGTCGCCGCCGATGACCCCGCTCGTGCCGGCCTGCCGGTAGCACGAACCGACGTCGAGCCCGGGAATCGGCGCGATCATCTTGGGCATGACGGCACGCTGCAGCACGGTCGCGATGGCGTGCTCGTCGGCGTAGATACGGGCGCGCACAAGCGCGTGCGCCACCAGGTCTGCCACGGCCGCGATGAACGCTAGCTGGCCTGGCTGGAAGCGCTGCTGCCGCCTCCACATCAGCACGATCGACCCGACCGTGGCCTTGCCGACTGTGAGCGGCCAGATCAGCCAGCTCGCCTCCTCGGCGAGGACCACGGCTGCCCGCGGCCCCGGATAGCGCCCTGCGTACTCGGCGGCGTTCCTGATGATGACAGGCTGACCGGTCCTCGCCACATCGGTCGCGGCCGTCTTGTCCTCCAGCGAGAGGTCCACGATCTGCGCGCGCACCGGCTCGGAGTACCCGACGATGCCGATCCACTCCAGCCTGGTCTTGTCGGCGCTAATCACGCCAAGCGACAGGCCATCAGCCGCTCCGACCGCGCTCCTGACCCGGTCGGAGACAACCTGGCCGATAGCCTCGGGCGTCAGCGCCGACGCGAGATGCCTGGTCAGCGCCGACAGGGTCGCCATCCGCTCGCGCTCGGCGCGCTCGGCCTCGCGTAGCCTTGCCCGCTCGACCGCCCGGCTCGTCGTCTCGGCGACGGCCCGCAGGTACTCGCGCTCGGCCACCGATATCTCGCGGGCCGATGTCCACTGAACGTGCATGTAGCCGAGGCCCCCCGACCCGCCCAGCAACGGCACGGTCGCAGCGGCCCCGCTCGCCGCGTCGGTGTCCGGCCGGCCGTCCCCGGCCTCGGGCGGCTGGTGGTCAGCCGATCGGGCAGCCGGCGACTCGTCCGCCAGGTCAGCCTGGACGTCCAGGTCAGCCTGGAGGTCCACGACGACCCTGGCCGCGCCGAGTCGCCCGCGCACCGCCGCGGTTACCCGCTCGGCCACCTGCCGAACCGAGCCGACGTCGGCGAGCGAATCGCCCAGTTCGGCCGCCATTCGCCTGGCGTCGGCTGTCTCGCGCTGCAGCCTGGCACTCTCGCGGTCCTCGATGGCCCCTAGCCGACCTGTCACCTCCTGCGCGAGCAGCCAGCAGATCAGGACGAAGATCGCGATGTAGACCTGGGCAACGGCGAGCGCCGCGGGAGACGACAGCCCCAGATGCGCGAACTCGCCGTACCCCGCGGCCGTCATGTAATTGGCGACCACAGCGAATGCCGTCCCCGCAAGAACGACGGCCAGGTCACCGATCCAGAACGCCGCCCAGGCCAGTACCGGGAGGAAGAGGAGCGCCGATGGCTGGCTGAACCGGAAGGCGATGACCGCGAGCCCGGCCGTGACCGCGACCAGCAGCGTCACCTGGCGCCACCGCATGGCGATCAACCGCCGCCTGCGCGCCCACAGCAGGATCGGGGCACCGACCACGAGCACCGCGATGCCGTCACCCGCCCACCACTGCAGCACCAGGCCCGGCCACCAGCCGCCGCCGTGGGCCACGACGACGCTCGCGCCGATCAGGCCGCCAGCAAGCGGCCCGAGCACGACCGCGCCGACGACGAACTTGAGCAGATCGGCCCGGGCGGTCAGGTCGGGCATGCCCCGGCAGAACCAGAGCACGCACGCGGCGCCAAGGACCGGCTCGACGGCGTTCGCTGCCGCTGAGCCGAGAGCGACCAGCAGGATTAGATGGTGCTGCAGGTCAACGGCGACCTCGCCGATGACGATCGCGGCGATGACCGCCGGCCACCGCCGCCTGCTAGTCAGCAGCAGCGCCGCCAGGGTGACGCCCGCCGGCGGGAAACCGAAGGCGGCGCCGCCGCTGAAGCTCTGCCAGGACAGCTCGGCCCCAGCCACATACCCGGCCATGACGAGGGCGAGCAGCCACCAGGCGCTGGCCGCCAGGCGGCCGGTCAGGCCCATGGGAGCAGGAGCCGGTGATCCTCCTCCTGCCGCTATGAGCACGTCACCGCCCTAACGGCCGCCGCTGGTGTCAGCCGCGGCGGCTTCGACGCTGGGATAGACGTGCAGCACGCCATTGAGGTCCATGAGGTCGATCACCCGGCTGACCGGTCCGCCGGCGGTAACCGCCATGTGCAGCCGGGCGCCGTATGCTGTTGCCTTCTTATTTACGAGCGCCAGGCCGCGAATCCCAGCTGAGTCACAGAAACTCGTCGAGGTCATATCGGCAACGACGACGCCTACTCCGGGCACAAAGGAGTCCCGCAGTTCGGCGGCGACCCGGTCGGCGTTTGTCATATCGATCTCGGCGGGCAGCACAACGATGAGGGGCCGCGACAGCGCCTTGTTGCTCTCCATCGCTCTAACCCCTTTCCATGCGAGTGCCCGTCGCGGCGCGCTTGCCCCGGCTAGCGGGAGAAGCGCAGGTCATGGTCACGTCCAGGCGTCGCCTGTCGGGGAGATGACGTCGCCAATGGTTATTCCTTTCTCGCTGATGGTGAACTGGCGCATGGCGGGGTCGTGTGCGCTGGCCCGGGACTTGATGACCGACATCAAGCGACCGACCGACCCATCCGCCTTGTAATAGTTGAGCATGATCACATTATCGGCCAAATGCGACATCGCATTGTCGGAGAGGCTGCGAGCGCCGAACAGGTCGGCGAGCTCATAGGTCATGAGCAAGCTGGTGCCCTGCCGGGAAAACCGCTGCGTCAGCGAGTACACGAACTCTTTGAACCGTGTGTCGTCAGGCGCCGCCATGCGCAGATCGACCAGGCTGTCGAGCAGGACCCGCTTCGCGCCAGTCCGTTCCACGATCGCGAGCAGTTCGTGCACCCATTCGTCGATGTAGATGTCGACGGGCGACCGGTACACGATCGCCATCCGCTTGTCGTCCGCTGGCCAGCCAAGACCACGGATCGTCCGCTTCAGCTGGCTCGGATGTTCCTGCAGGGTGGCGATGACACCCGGCTCGCCGCTGGCCAGGCCGCCGAAGACGAAGTGCAGGCCGAGCATGGTCTTCCCTGAGCCGGCTGGCCCGGCAACCATCGTCGAGGCCCCCGGCCACAGGCCGCCGTCGAGCATCTCGTCCAAATTGGCATTACCGGACGTGATCCGCTGGTCGCCCAGCAAATAGGACTCCTGGGTCGGGACGTCGGCGAGGCGCGGGAACAGGTGCAGGCCGTCAGGGCCGAGCCGGTATGCGTGACCGCCGGACAGGAAGCCGCCGCCGCGGAGCTTGCGCACCTTCAGGTAGCGCATGTCCCGCTGATCGGTCCTGATCGTCGCCAGGTCGACGATCGCGTCGGCCACGGCGAACTCGGGCAGCGACGCGATGTCCCGGGCGTCGTACTCGCCGACCCACAGGCAGGCCGCCGGGTAGGCGGTCAGCCGGCCGGCAAGCTGGTGCAGGAATCGGCGGAAGTCGGCGTCGTTGGCCGCGAACGCCTTCAGGGCCTTGAAACTGTCGATCACGATCAGCCCTGGCCGACGCTCGCGCAGCACGGCGGCGACCTGCTCGGCCACGCCAGGCAGGCCGTCCCGACCCACTGTCTGGCCGAGATCGGCGTAGAACACGGACGTGCCGACGGCCGCGGTGTCGAAGAAGCTGAGGTTCTGGCCGAACCTGATGATCTTCTCCAGCGGCTCGGAGACCGTCGAGAAATACACCACGGGCCGGTCCGCGGTCGCGTTCGTGAACGCGTACTGCTGCGCCACGATCGTCTTGCCCGTGCCTGGCAGGCCCATGATCACGGTGATCCCGTTGGCGGGCAAGCCGCCACCTAGTACCGCGTCAAGTGGTGCGTGCCCGCTGCGCAGGCGATTGTCAGCCATAGGGCTCCTACCTGGCGAGGAACGCGCTGGAGCGCATCAGGTCTCTGACCGTGGAGACCAGTTGCAAAGGATCGAGTGGCTTGAGCAGGAACGCGTCAGCGCCGGCGTCGAGCGCCGCATCCCTGACCTGCATCGCTGAAATCGCGATGACGGACACGCCGGGAAACTCCTTGAAGGAGCGGCACAGTTCCAGGCCAGCGCCGCCGGAGATCAGCACCTCCACGATCGCCACGGCAGGCGATTTCTCCGCGAAGGCATCCCTCGCCGCGTGCTCTCCGAGTGCCACCTCGACGTCGAAGCCTTCGGTCTTGAGGAAGTACTCGCCGAACTCGGCCGCGTACGGGTCGGACTCTGCGAGCAGGATCAGCAGCCGGGGCGAATGCTCGGCGGGGGCCACGGTCAGGCTCGCGCCGCTGTCGGTCATCTCTGCCAGCACCCGGTGCGCGTCGGCCGCGCTCGCGCCGTCGTTCATCTGCGCCCTGACGAACTTCAGCTGCTCGACCTGGTGCCGGCTGAAGATCCGGTGACCGCTGTCGTTGCGCGCGGGCACCACCTGCTGATACCGGTCCTCCCAGGTACGCAGCGTCGCCACGGGAATATCGAGCATTCGCGCGACGGCGCTGACGCTGTAGACCGGGCGTCCTTGATCCACGCCGCCTACCTAGCCAAACCTCTGCATATGCCCGTCAGATCCTCAGCAGAAACTCTTCACTTATGCGATTAAGACGTAAATTACGCCAATGCTAACAGGCTGGCGAGTAGCTGGCGAGGAGTTGAGGAGATACTAACCTCTTCACCGCCTGCAGCCGGTTGATAGAGCCGCACAGGCTGCTCGGGCCGAGGGCCGCCCCGCTCACGACCGGCGTCCAACGTAAATCGCGAAAATCAAGCATTATCTAAGACGGCGGGGAAAGTAGGAGAGCCATGACTGGCCGCAGCGTGACAGGCGAGTGCCCTGCCGATGTTGCGCAAACGCCGATTGCGGACGGCGACGGGACGCATCCGGTTGCCGGTTTTACGCATGCCGTCCTGCTCTATGACGGCGATGACGACCCAGGTGCGCTCGGTGCGATGTTGCGCCGTGCGGCCGGCCCTGACGATCCGCTGCACCTGGCGGTGCCCGAGGAGACCAAACGGCTGATCGGCGAGCCATCGCGGCCGCCTGGCGGCCAGCGCCCCGTGAACATGGCCGAGCTCGGCCTCAACCCCGCGCGGATCATCTCCGCCGGTCAGTCGTTTGCTGATCAGTATCCTGACGACCGCGTCTGCTGCGTCTGGGAACCGGCCTGGCCGGCACGCTCGGCAGCCGAGCTGCGCGAGGTAGCCAGGCACGAGGCGCTGTGCAATCTGGCATTTGGATCCCGGCCGATGTCGATCGTCTGCCTGTATGACACGACCAGGCTCAGCGACGCGGTGATCGCGACCGCTCAGCTCACCCATCCTGTGCTGATCTCCGCGGGCGGGCAGCGCCAGAATGGCGCATACCTAGGGCCCGGCCGGTTCCCGCCCGGGTGCGACGAGCCCCTGCCGCCACCTGCCGAAGACGCGAGCGCGGTGGCATTCGATGGTCAGCTCGGGCCGGTAAGAGCGTTCTCTGCCAGCCGGGCGCGCGCGGCTGGCCTGGACAGCGCGCGAGTCAATGACATGGTGCTCGCGGTCAGCGAGATCGCCGCCAATGCTCTGGGCCATGCTGGAGGCGGCGGCGTCATCCGATCCTGGTGCACGGGCTCGGAAATCGTGTGCCAGGTCGAGGACCATGGCCACATCGCCGATCCGCTGGCCGGCCGCTACCGTAAGCCGGCGGACGCCGAGGGCGGTCACGGGCTGTGGCTCGTGAACCGGGTTTGCGATCTTGTGGAGCGGCGCAGCGGACCTGATGGGACGATCACCAGGATGCACATGCGCAGGCCAGCCTCACGCGCTAGCTGACCTGGCCTTGCCACGCGAGCGCGGCCCTGGCTTTCATGGCTGGCCGCCGCCCTTTCATCTGTTCAGCGCTCCTGCGAAGCGCGTCCATCAGATCGGTCACCTCGCCCTCGCCGGCGGGTTCACCCTCCCTGACGATCTCCTCCCCGCGCTGCTTGCGCGCGATCAGATCCTCGACCCGCTCGCGGTAGCTGTCCCGGTACTCCTTCGGGCTCCACGTCGTCGTCATGGATTCGATCAGCTGCTTCGCGATCGTCAGCTCGCGCGGCGCCAGCTTTCCGGCCGGCTGCAGTGCGCCGAGCACCTCGCGCGGATCGCGCACCTCATCGGCGAAGTACATGGTCTGCAAGGCCAGTACGTCGCTGCGTGCCCGCAGCACCACGAGGTACTGCTTACCGTGCAGCACGAAGGTGGCGATCCCGGCCTTGCCGGTATCCGCCATGGCACGGTGCAGCAGCGCGTAGGCTCGCGCGGCGGCGCCCTCGCCTTGCGGGGCGAGGTAGTAGGTCTTCTGGAAGTAGATCGGATCGATCTCGGCGAGCTCGACGAAGTCGGAGATGTCGATCGTCCTGGACCGGCCGGGCTCGGCCGCTTCGAGTTCCTCGTCGGTGATCAGGATGTAGTCGCCCTTGCCGACCTCGTGGCCGCGCACGACGCGGTCCAGCCTGACCTCGCGACCGGTCCGCTCATTGACCCGCTTGTAGCGGATCCGGTCGGAGGTACCCGCCTGGAACTGGTTGAAGTGGACCGTCTTGTCCTCGGTGGCGCTGTACAGCGCGACGGGTACGTTGACGAGCCCGAAGGCCACGGAGCCAGTCCAGATCGCCCGCGCCATGAGACCTCCTTGATCAGTACCTGGCTGCTACCCGCTAGGAGCGCCTGTCATCCCTGACCGCATTCGGGCAGGTGAACCGTGCACCTATCTATGCCCGTTGTAGTTGCGAGGGCATACTTGCCATTAAGGGCGGTTCGTGTCGGGCGGGTCGGTCGGCGCAGCGGAGGTGTGGCTGGTGAAGTACACGGCCCGCCGGATCGCCAGGTGGACCGCATGGTTGCTGGTCCTGCCCGCCCTGGCAATGGCCGGATGCGCGGCCCCGCAATTCACCTATGTGGCCGACTCGTCGGCCAAGGCGTACTTCAAGGTGCCGAATTACTGGCACAAGATCGACGACAACTCGCTGGCGGCTCAGCTGAAGAGCAGCGGGTTCACCACGGGTGCCGGGATCTGGGATGCCGGCTTCGACGCGGCCGGCCTGCCCTCGGCAACCCACGTGCTCAGCGCCTCGGTGAGCAAGCCCTTCGCGCTCGCCTTGGTCGCCCCGCTCAGCAGCGCGGCCGCCAACGCGATGTCCTACAACCTGCTGCGGGACTTCATCCTGCCGGTCACCCCGACGAGCCGGCAGAGCGCGGCCAGGAGCGGCTTCCCGCTCACTAAGTTCCAATTGGTCAGCGACAGTGTCATCGCGCCTGGAAGCGGCGTGCACGGCGTTCGCGAGGTCTACAGCTATACCTATCCGAACGGGTCTACGGACACATTCGACCAGGTCGCGCTCACCAATTCCAACGACACGATGGTCTACCTGCTGCTGGTGCACTGCTTGTCGACCTGTTACAGCAAGAACACCAGCGCGATTGACACCGTCATGCAGTCCTTCACCGTCAGGAGTCCGTGATGCGAAAGCCTGTGGCCGAGACCCCCCAGGGCCTGAGCCCGCCAGGCTTGCCATTGGGAGATCGCGACGGGGCAACGCGCAAGCCCCTGTCGTTCTGGGACCGGATCAAGGTCCTGCTGCTCCTCGGCATCCTCTGGGTCGTGCTGGTCTGGGCAGTGATCGCCAATGACCCGCAGGTCCCCTTCGCCGATGCGATGCGGATCGAGACCAGGTCAGGCGCCTGGGTCTTCGTTCTCATCGGGCTTGAGGCATTGCGCCAGATTCACTACCTGATCAGCGAGCACTCGGCGCGCTACCACCGGTTCTGGACGGTCGGCTTCTTCGGCGGAATCGAACGGCTGAGCCACCGCCAGCTGTCGAACTGGACGAGGTTCCGGCTCTGGCGGCTGTGCGTGCTCGTCTTCTGGATCGCCATCCTCGCGCTGGTGCTTGGCAAGTTCCTCAAGACCTCGCCGATTCTCGCGCTGATCCAGGCGCCCGCGGTGCTCTTCAAGTACCTGCCGTTGGTGCTGCAGCTGGCTCTCGGCTTCTTCTTCATCATCTTCCAGTTCGTCGGCCTGTTCTGGTTCCTGTCCAGGGGCGGGGTGGATGTCTACTACCCCGACGACATCAAGACCAGGTTCGCCGACGTCTGGGGCCAGGACCATGTGGTCGAGCGGGTGAAGGAGAACATCGTCTTCCTGGAGAACCCGGACCAGATCGAGGCCATGGGCGGCTACGTCCCTGCCGGACTTTTGCTGTGGGGCCCGCCAGGCACCGGCAAGACGCTGATGGCAGAGGCGGTCGCCGGCGAGACCGGGAAGCCATATGTCTTCGTCGACCCTGGCGCGTTCATCAACATGTTCATGGGCGTCGGCGTCCTGAAGGTCAAGGGCCTGTTCAGGAAGCTGCGCAGGCTGGCGCTGCGGTACGGCGGGGTGATCGTCTTCTTCGACGAGGCCGACTCGCTCGGCAACCGCGGCGCGCTCGCTCAAGGCGGAGGTGGTCCCGGATTCCCGCGGACGTCTGCCCCGTCTGCCTTTGCAAGGGCCGGCTGCCACGGGTTCTCGTACCTGTCCCGCGATGTGCAGTGGCAGCTGGCGCGGCACGCCATGGCCAACGAGGCCGAGGAACCAGAGCCCACCCGGCGCAGCAAGCAGATGGTCGGCGGCATGATGGGCGGCGGCGGCAACGGCGGCATGGGCACACTGCAGGCGCTGCTGACCGAGCTGTCCGGGCTGAAGAAGCCGCGCGGTTTCGTGAACCGCTACGTCAGGCGGATCTTCGGGATGCGGCCGAAGCCCCCGCCCAGGTACCGGATCCTCGTCATGATGGCGACCAACATGCCAGAGGCGCTGGACGAGGCGCTGCTGCGCCCCGGCCGGATCGACAGGATCTACAAGGTCGGCTACCCGTCCAAGGTCGGGCGCGTCAGGACGTACGAGGGCTACCTCGCGAAGGTGCGGCACGAGCTGACCCCAGAGCAGGTCGACAAGCTCGCCGTCATCACCCCGTACGCCACCGGCGCGACGATCAAGGACACCGT
This sequence comes from uncultured Actinomycetota bacterium, assembly GCA_963696215.1. Taxonomy (GTDB): domain Bacteria; phylum Actinomycetota; class Actinomycetes; order Streptosporangiales; family Streptosporangiaceae; genus Chersky-822. Next base: position 33,368 of record CAVOJF010000008.1, on the reverse strand, counting down.
CAACGAAGCACTGATCATCGCCATCCGCGACGGCCGCGACGTGATCACGTGGCAGGACGTCATGCGCGCCAAGCAGCTGAAGGAGCTCGGCCCGGCGCAGGACGTCGAGTACATCGAACGCGAACGGCACGCGGTGGCCATCCACGAGGCCTGCCACGCGGTCGTGGCCTACCGCACTCGCCAACACATGGAGATCGACATCGCCACGATCGAGAAGGGCAGCGACTACCTCGGCATGGTGGCGAGCATCCCGCCCGAGGACCAGTTCACCCAGTGGCGCAGTGAGTTCGAGACCGACATCCTGGTCTCGCTGGCGTCGCTGGCCGGGGAGCGGATGTTCTTCGACAGCGACAGCTCGTCAGGCGTTTCCGGTGATCTGGAGTCCGCGACCACGGTGGCATCGTTCATGGAGGGCTTCTGGGGCATGGGCTCCACGGTGTCCTCGTACTCGACCGCCAGGCGGCTCGAGGTCGGCGCGCCGGGCGGCGGCCAGGGCGGCCGCCGCAAGAAGGGCCAAGACCCCGAGGCGGAGATGCGGCACGCGCTCGCCGACCGGATCGAGGACAACCTGACGACGCTCCTGCAGCGAGTCGAGGAGATCATCGCGGAGAACCGGCCGCACATCCTGAGCCTCGCCCACGCCCTGGAGACGCACAAGACGCTGACCGGCGACGACGTCGTCGCCATCATCGAGCGCACGGCGGGACCGCTGGTGGACGGCAGGCCGTACTCCAACGCCGAGTTCCAGCACCAACTCGAGGACTATCACGCAGGAGCTGCCGTCGCGCACCGCACGCACAGCAAGGTCGCGCTGAACCTGCCGGTTCCTAGCCTCAACGGCGCCGGAGTCGGCAGCATCCAGCACGGCGTCACGGCAACGCTTGAGCCAGAAGTCTGGCCGTCCGGCAATGGCGAGTCGCCTTCTCATGAGACGCCCGGCTGGCCACAAGCCGACTGGCCACAGGCCGACTGACGCCGGCCAGCTCAGAGGTCGCCCTATCCCTCGGCGAAGAGTTCGAGCTGAATGTTGTCAGGGTCGCGGAAGACGAGCACGGCCGCGCCATCGATCGAGTTGGCGTCGGCGACCGGCGAGTGCGGCACGCCTCGCTCGTCCAGCCGGGCGGCCCACGCGTCGAGTTCGGCGCGCGATGCGACACTGAACGCCAGGTGATCGAGGCCGATCGTGGTCTCGTCGAAGCGCCCGTTCGCACCGTCGCGATGCTGGGTGAGCCCGAGCCTGAGGCTCAGCCCGTCGTGGCGGAGAAAGACCTTGCGGCGAGCGCCATCGGGAGCCTCAAAGCTGCCGGCCCGCTTGAACCCGAGCACCGTGACGTACCAGCCAGCGCTCCGCTCGACGTCGCGGACGGTCAGTCCCAGGTGGTGAACAGAGACGATCGGCACCCGACCAGGATGCCAGCCAGGCTCCCGGCGTTGCCGGACAGGCCCGCCGATCGCCCGTGCCTGGTCTGGCGCTGGCGTGGCCTGGCCTGGCGTGGCCTGGCCCCGTAATCGTCAGGAGACCAGCTGCTGTCCGCCATCGATGTCGTAGGTCGCACCGGTCAGCGCGGTGTTCGTCATGATGTGCACGGCGAGCGCGGCGACGTCGGCCGGGCTGACGACACGGCCAATCGGCAGCGTCGTCCGCAGCTCGTTGCGGCGCTCCTCGAGCTGATCTCCCAGCAGCGACGCCGACAACGGGGTGTCAACGAAACCCGGTGCGATGAGGTTGATGCGCACTGGCGCGAGCTCGAGCGCGAGGGCAGCCGTGAAGGGAGGCAGCGCGGCAGTGGCCGCGGAGATGATCCCGAGTCCAGGGCGGACGCGGCGCCCGCCGGTGCCGCCGATGAACAGCAGCGTCCCCCCTGGCCTCATCTTGCCGACGGCGTTGCGTGCGACCTCGAGCGCCAGTACCGCGTGGTCGCTGATCGCATCGCGCACCTGCGCTGGATCCATCTCGAGCAGCGGCCCGTACCGGGGGCCGCCGGCTGTGACAAGCACGTGGTCGATCGGCGCAGGGATGTCCTCGAAGAACCGCCGCAGCGCGGGCCAGTCGCTGGCGTCGAAGGCCGCCGTGCGGTGCGCGTCGACGTCCAGCGCCGCTTGCTTGAGACGGTCGGGATTGCGGCCGGTGATGACGACGGTGGCGCCCTCAGCCCGGGCGCGGCGGGCTGTCTCGAGCCCGATGCCAGCGCTGCCGCCGATGACGACCACGGTCTGCCCGGCCAGTTCCGGCTGGCGCTGGGCGGGTGTGCTGGTACTGGTCATGACTTCCTCCGGTGCGCATGGTGCAGCGACCAGCGCGCGTGCCGCCCCTGGGTCGCCGGACATGATGCCCGGTACCGGCTAGCCGCTAACCACTGAGAGATGATGCGGTCATGACGGCGCAGGGACAGCTGACTCACATACCGGCTCCCGAGGGCATGGCACCTGGCCGGGGGTACACGCACGTGGTGACCGGCTCGGGACGCCTGGTGGTGGTCTCTGGCCAGGTCGCGCTCAATGAAGGCGGCGAGCTGGTAGGCGCCGGCGATCCGGCAACGCAGGCCCGGCAGGTATTCGAGAACCTGCGGCGCTGCCTGGCCGCCGCAGGCGCGGGCTTCGGCGAAGTGATCAAGCTGACTTACTACCTGACAGATGTCGCTCATCTGCCCGCGATCAGGGCGGTGCGTGATGAGCATTTTGGCACCCGCCCGCTGCCTGCGAGCACGGCGGTTCAGGTGGCGGCGCTCTTCATGCCCGAATTGCTGCTGGAGATCGAGGCGCTCGCACTGGTGGCGGAACCTGACTGAGAGACGGGGCGCCATGAGCGGCGCAGCGTGGGCAGGATGGTCCCGGCGACCGCCCCGGCGAAGGCCAGGGCCGCCGCAACGCCGAAGGCGGTGACAAACCCCCGGCTGAAGGCGCCGGCTGTGGCGTAACTTCCGGTCGAGGTGAACGCTGCGCCGACGACCGCGACACCGAATGCCCCGCCGAGCTGGCGCATGGTGGAGAAGGCCCCGGATGCGGTGCCGATATCTGCGGGCAGCACGACGCTTGTTGCAGCCCTGGTGAGGGCGGGGATCGTGAGCCCGAGCCCGGCGCCGATGATGGTCATGGGCGCGACCAGGGCAAGGTAGTCGGTCGCGGGCCCCGCTGCGGCGGCGATCCAGGCCACGCCGGCAGCCTGCAGCATCGATCCGGTGACGACCAGCGCGCGTTCACCGATCCGGTCTGCCAGCGCGCCAGCCCTGGGTGCGATGAGGAGTGGCGCAATGCCCCATGGCAGCAGCCGCAGTCCGGCGCCGAGCGGGTCCTGCCCGGCCACGACCTGCTGGTACTGCGGCATCAGGAATATCACGCCGGTAAGCGAGGCGTTGATTGTGAAGATCGCGATGTTGCCTGCCGAGAACGCGGAGGAGCGGAACAGGTGCAACGGAAGCATCGGGTGCGCCGCACGGCGCTCCCAGACCGCGAAGGCGACCGCCGCCACGGCCCCTCCGGCGAGGGTGCCGATCACTTCGGCGCTGCCCCAGCCGGCCGTGTTGCCGCGCACGAGCCCCCAGACCAGCCCGAGGGCGGCGGCAGTGACGAGCGCGAGCCCAGGCAAATCCACGGCACCGCCCGGGCCCTTGGCCTCGCTGATGCGGTTGAGCACCAGCGGGATGGCCGCGAGCGTGACCGGCACGTTGAGCCAGAAGATCCACTGCCAGCCCAGGCCCTGGCTGACTGCCCCGCCGAGGACCGGCCCGGCGACGACGGCGACCGCGGTCACGCTGCCGTAGATTCCGATCGCCCAGCCCCGACGCGCGGGTGGGAACGCGCCGTTTAGCAGCGCCAGCGCCATCGGCATGATCGTGGCCGCGCCGGCGCCCTGCACCGCGCGCGCAGTGATCAGCAGGGCTGCGTCCGGAGCCATGGCGCACCCTGCCGAGGCCGCTGCGAACACCGCGAGCCCGGCGGCGAAGAGCCGGCGGCGGCCCAGCCGGTCACCGAGTGCCGCCACGGTCATCAGCAGCACCGCAAAGCTGAGTGTGTAGGCGTTGACCGTCCACTCCAGGTCTGCCAGCGATGCGCCCAGGTCGCGGCGGAGGGTGGTCAGCGCGGTCGCGACCACCATCACGTCGAGGATCACGATGAACGAGGCCAACGAGGCCAGGGCCAGCACCCACCGCTGCTCCCTGGTCGACCCGGCTGGCCAGCGACCTGCGGTTACCTGCCTGAAAACCACGTGCCTTCTCCTTATCGCACTCTTGCTGTTGCTGTGTTTCTGCTTCCGCCGTGTTAGGACACGCGGCAGGCACGAAACTGGTCGGCAGTGGGGCGACCAGTTTCCTGTCCGGACGGGGTCAGTACTCGCGCGGTGACGTCAGGCTGCAGGAGAAGATGATGGTTGCCTGGACAGCTTCTGATCGCCGCAGGTCAGTAGCTGGGAAGGTGGTGTCCAGCTGTCGGTGCCGTGTCAACCCTTGGCGCCGCGCGTGTGCATGGCGTCGAGCACGACGCGAACGAACCATGACTCCCAATCGTCCGGAGACCATCCGCACTCGGCGAGTTTGAACCACATCGCGCGCGAGCCGAGGGCCCAGACTTCATCCACGAGAGCATTGGCTGGGACGCGACCCCCGAGGACGAGACGGCATGCGTTGGCGAACTCTTCATGTCGACGCTGCTCCATCCGAGCCTGTGCCCGGGCTGCCTCGGGGCTGCTGACCGCAGCGTCGTCCAGGACCCGCTGGATCGGGGCGGACCGCTCGTAGGCACTTCGCAGCCAGCGTGCCGCGGTCGCCGCTCTCTGGGCGTGCGTGCCCTCGCCCATCGCCTGGTAGTCGGCGCGGTCCCGGACCGGGATTTCGGACAGTGAGGTGTCGATACAGGCGATCAGCAGGTCGACCTTGGCATCAAAGTGGAGGTACACGGTGGGGCGAGCGAGACCTGCCGCGGCAGCGACCTGCGTCATCGTCGTCATGGTCCAGCCTTGCCTGAGGAAAAGCCCGTGGGCCGCGGAGACGAGCCTGGCGCGGTTCTCACCGGCTCGTTCTGCGCGGACTGACGATTGGTAGCGACGGGGCATGCGATCCAGTCTAGTAACTTCGCTGTACTTTGGGTACAGTGAAATGATGCGCATCGACACGGAACTCGGCTCGCTAGCTGCCCAGGTCGTTCCTGGGCCGCCCCACGTAGCCATCATGTGGCACAGCATGTTTACCGATTCGCGGAGCTGGGGGCGGGTGGTGGACGACCTTCGCCAGAAACGCACATTGGTCCTGGTCGACGGGTGGTCCTTCGGAGCGAGCGCAGATCTGGACCGCGTAGTGGACAAGTTCAACGACCGCTGCGTGCAGGGAGCCGTTGCGGTTATCTCGCAGGTTCAGAACGAGCTGGTCGCGGGTCCCGTCGACTGGCTGGGCAGCGCGTGGGGTGGCCACGTGGGGTTGCAGCTGGCCGCCGTCCGGCCGGAGCTGGTGCGCAGCCTGATCACGGTCAGCACGCCGGTCCAGGCAGCGAGTCCGTCGATGCGGCGGCAGGTGAGAATGCTGCTCCCCGTCTACCGTGCCATCGGTATGCGCGGGCCGGTACGCGGGGGCCTGCTCGAAGCGATGCTCACCGATCTCACGCGGCGCACTGACCCAGAGGCCGTCGACGCCCTCGTTGCCCCCATGTCCCGACCCTGCCGAGGCGCAATAGCGCGCACCGTCAGTTCCGGCGTCCTCAAAAGGACGGACCTGGCCTGGGCAACCGCGCGCGTCAAATGCCCCACCATGATGATTGCCACCGACGACCGGGGCGAGTGGAGTCCCTCTGAGTGTGCCGAGACCGCGGCATCGATGAAGGATGCCCGCTCAGCGGTTCTCACGGGATCACGCGCCCTACCCTCGCTCGAACGTCCCGCCGAACTCGCTGCCCTCGTTGCCGACTTCTGGGCCGGGCATGTGGCCGTCGAGGACGCCCCGCCAGCCGTCGCATAGGCGCTGGAACCAGCAGCAGGGAAGGCGGGAACGCACCGTTTAGCAGCGCCAGCGCCATCGGCATGATCGTAGCTGCGCCGGCGCCGCCAGTCTGGAGGAGAAGATGATGGTTGCTTGGGCGGCTTCATTGAGCGGCGCGGGAGTCCGTCACTCGTTTCTGGCGTTCTCTGGCCCGGTGATTCGCTGGAGCAGGGGCAAGGTGGAAGCGATAACTCCGAGCGAAGCGGCGAGTCCGGCAAGGACGATGAGGTAGTAGCCGGTTCCTGGCGGCCGGAGCGATTCACCGAGCTCGGATCTGAGGAACAACCCGGAGGCCAGGAATCCCGTCCCCGCCGATACAAGCGCGAGGATGATCAGCGGGGCCGCGCTTTCCAGGGCCACCACGCGGCGCAGCACGCCAATCGAAGCGCCGGTGAGCCGGAGCAGGCTGAAGGGGCGCTTGCGGTCAGTCACCCCGGCGGCCACGCTCACCGCGAGGCTGCAGCCGGCGATGACCAGGCTGGCCAGGATCACCACGTCGGTCACGTGCTGCAACTCTGTGTACGTGCTCTGGGAGCCCGGCCCGCTGATGGTGGCCGGCGGGCCCAGGTAAGGGAAGGCCGCCTCAAGCGCGGTTCGCGCCCGCTCGATTGCGGCGCCTGACCCATTCGTGCCCACGATGATCGTCTGGACCGGGATACGGTGCAGGAGCCGGAGGGATACGGCAGCGACTGGCCAGACCTTTGCGGCTTGCGACCTGCTTGTTTCTGCCCCGCTGAGGTTCAGGGTGATCGAAGCAACGCCCGTGCCGCCTGCGCAGCGACCTAGGGCGGGCGTACTAGAGAGCTGAGCGCACGAGGCCAGGCCGGGCAGGTCGCTCTGGTTCGCTTTGGGAGACAGGGCGGCGCGGGGGTCGGTATGGATCACCGTCACGCCCTGGACGCCCCTGATGGACCGCAGCCCGTTCAGCACTGTGCCGGGGATCGAGGCCACGGCCGTCAACGGGCGGCCCGATGAGGTTTGACCGGTGACGAACTGGTCGGCCAGGGTATCGCTGGCGACGGCGCCGCCGGCAGGGGCGCCATGATCGGCAATGATCGTGGAAGTTATCCCGGCAGCAACGCTGGTGACGAAGAGCGCGAGAATCAGCCCGCCGATCGCGTGGAAGGCGGCCTGCGGGTTGTCCGAGAGCCTGCGCCCGGCGATGAGGGCGGCGGGCCGGCTGGTGCGCCCGGCCATGATCCGGGAGCAGGCCATGGTGAGCCACGGGCCGACCGTGATCAGCCCTGCCATGATCAGGAGGAATCCCGAGAAATATGCCCCAATCTGACCGGTGCTGCTCCGGGGGTGCCCGACGCCTGCGAAGTAGGCGAGTTCGCCGATGCCGGCCACCAGCGGGATCAGCCGGTAAGCGCTGGGCGCGGGCGGGGTGACGCGCCGGGCGACGCCGAGCGGTGAGATCTGCACGCGCCGCAGCGCGACCCGTGCCGCCACCACCGCTGCGCCCGGGATACCGACCGCGACCAGCAGGATGTCGGCCAGATCGAGCGACAGGTCGCCACGGGCGAACGGCACGCCGGTGAATGAGACGTGCTGCAAGACCGGGCGGAGCAGAACGAAGAGGATGAAGCCGATGGCTACGCCCCCGAGGGCGGCGATGGACGCCTCGACCGCCGAGATCGCCGACACCTGCGTGGCCGTCGCGCCCGCCAGGCGCATCGCGGCGAAGCGCTGTTCCCGGCGCGCCGCAGCAAGCCGCGTCGCCGTTCCGATGAAGATGAGTACAGGGAACAGCAGTGCCAAAGCCCCGACGGCGAGGATAGCCGCGAGGGTCGTGGGGTCGTAGCCTGCGACAGCGTCGCCGCGTGGCGCCGTCGCGATGCTGGTGACCTGGCCGGGCTCCGGGCAGGTGGGCGAGCTGGCCAGGGCTGTGACCGATGACGATGATCAGCGAGTTCGGGGCCGGGAATGCTGAGGGGCCGACCGTGCCGATCTGGTGCCCAGGGAAGCGGTCCGCCGAGCTCGGCGGCCGGGGTAGCGAGCAGGAGCCGGCTGAGCGCCGGCGAGGCGTAGAACTGCCCTGCGCCTGGAAGTTGCGGGATGCCCGGCGGAGTTGGTGAGCGTGGACCTGTGGCTGCGACGTCGACCCGCTCGATAGCCAGGCTTTTGAAGTAGTCGGTGCTAAGCAGCCACCAGAGGGGATTCGCGGCGAGCGCCCCTGACCGCGCTGATGGACCGCCGGACACGTTCGCCCCGGTACTGAGCCACGCGGCGCGCGCATTCTGGGCGCTGAGAGCGTTGATTCCCGCGACGGTAATTAGCAGGAGGCCGACTCCCAGCCCCACGGCCGCGGCGGTTATGGCGAGCCGTGCGGCGGCCTCCCGGCCGCCGTTCAGCGTCAGGCGCAGGCCGAGGCGGATCATCAAACGGCCCGGTCGGGTGAAAGCGAGCCGACCTTGCCGTCGCGGACGACGACCTCGCGGTCGGCGTAGGCCGCCACCCGGGCCTCGTGGGTGACCAGGATGACGGTGGTGCCCTGGTCGCGCGCGGCCGCGGTCAGCAGGTTCATGACGTGCTCGCCGGCGAGGGAGTCCAGCGATCCTGTCGGCTCGTCGGCGAACAGCACCTCGGGGTCGGCGACCAGGCCGCGGGCCAGCGCCACGCGCTGGGCCTGCCCCCCGGACAATTCCCCCGATCTGCGCTGCTGCAGCCCATCGAGGCCGAGCCGCCCGAACCACGCCCTGGCAGCCTTCAGCGCCGGCGCGCGGCGGGTGCCGCCCAAGAGAAGCGGCAGGGCGACGTTCTCCTCGGCGGTCAACTCAGGGACAAGCTGGCCGAACTGAAACACGAACCCGAACCGGTCCCGGCGCATCGCGCTGCGTTCGGCTTCGCGCAGCCCGTCGACCCGCCGACCAGCGAAGTGGATCTCCCCGGAGTCTGGGCTGAGGATGCCGGCCAGGCAGTGCAGCAGCGTCGACTTGCCCGACCCGCTGGGCCCCATGACGGCGAGGATCTCGCCGCGGGCCGCCGACACGCTGGCGCCGCGCAGGGCCGGTGTCTGGCCGAAGGACTTGACCACATCACGCGCCTCGATCAGGGCGCTCATGACCGCACCGTCTGGGCCAGCGCCTGCAGACGGGCCGTGGTCAGGTCGATCCATCGAAGGTCGGCTTCCAAGTGGAACAAGCCGTGGTCGGCCAGGAGCGCGTCGACCAGGCTGCCGGTCCGCTTGAGCACGGTCAGCTCCCGCATCCGCCGCAGGTGCTCGCCGCGCTGGACGTCGAGGTAGCGCGCGGCGGGGCGCCCCAGCATAAGCGCCAGTACCACCTTGGAGAACAGCACCGTCTGCAGGTGAGGCTCGGGCTCGACCGGCTCGGCAAGCCATTCTTCGACTTCGTTCACCCCGAGGTCTGTGATGGCGTAGCGCTTGCGGTCCGGTCCCGCGCCCGGCTCGATCTCCCCTGCCGCCACCTTGCCGTCGCGGGCCAGCCGGCCCAGGGTCGCATAGACCTGGCCGAACGGCAGCGGCTTGCCCCGGCCGAAGTAGGCGTCGTAGTCGCGTTTGAGGTCATAGCCGTGGCTCGGCTCGCGTTCGAGCAGGCCAAGCAGGGTCATGGGGACGCTCATGGCGAGAGAATACGCTCAGTGTATACTCTGCGTCAATACACGTCTTGGGTAGCCCAGAGCGAGCCGAAGATCGATTCCGTCGGTCGCTGCGGGGCCTCAGGTCATCGCGCTGGCGGACCGACAAGCCCATAAGCCCAGCGGCCTGTTGCCGAGGGGCCCTTGAGCTGACGGGCCCGCCTGGCCCAGCTGGCGCAGGGCGATGGCCAGGTTGTGGGCGGAGTTCAGGGTGTCGGGGTGGTCTTGGCCGAGGATACGGCGGCGGCGGTCGAGGGTGTCTTCGTTCAGGTCGCGGGCAGCCTGGACCTCGCCCAGCTGGCGCAGGGCGATGGCCAGGTTGTGGGCGGAGTTCAGGGTGTCGGGGTGGTCTTGGCCGAGGATACGGCGGCGGCGCTCGAGGGTGTCTTGGTTCAGGTCGCGGGCAGCCTGGAGCTCACCCAGCTCGCGTAGGGCGATGGCCAGGTTGTGGGCGGAGTTCAGGGTGTCGGGGTGGTCTTGGCCCACAATGCGGCGCCGGCGCTCGAGGGTGTCTTCGTTCAGGTCGCGGGCGGCCTGGACCTCGCCCAGCTCGCGCAAGTCGTGAGCCAGGATGGTGGCGGAGCCCAATGTGCTGCGGTGATCTTGGCCCCGGACGCGGCGGTGGCGGGCCAGCGTGTCTTGGTTCAGGTCGCGGGCGGCCTGGACGTCGCCTAGCTTGCGCAGGTCGATGGCCAGGTTGTGGGCCGAGTACAGCGTGTCGAGGTGATCCTGGCCCAGGACGCGGCGGCGGCGGGCCAAGGTGTCGTGGTTCAGGTCGCGCGATTCGGCGTGGCGGCCCATCTCCAGCAGCGTCCTGGCGAGATAGTGCGCGGCCATCAGCGTGTCCGGGTGGTCCTCGCCGAGCCGGTCGCGCCAGTGCTGGTGATTACTGCTGGCGAGATCATGGACTGTGCGGATATCGCCCCGCTCAAGCAGGTACCAGCATGTGCGGCCGGCTAGCTCGCGCAGGGCGGGGTTGTCGGTAGCGACCAGGTCGGCGGCCAGTACGTGCGGCGTCAGCCGTGCCCACCGGGGCCAGGTGGCTGGATTCAGCATGTCGCCGGGATCGCTGGCGGCCAGCAGCGCCTCGGCGTATTTGCGGGTGGCGGCGGCCTGAGCGGGGGAAAGCCGCTCGCGCAGGATGGCCTGGGTGAGCCGGTGCATCTGCAGCCCGCGGTGATCGATTCGGGCCAGCGACTGCCTTGTTAGGTGCGCCAGGGTCTGCCGCCAGGCCAGCGGGTCCGCTGCCCGCGCCGCCAGCCGGCTGGACAAGAGGCTGACGGCGCCCGTGAACAGGCTCTGCGGGATCGGTTCGGGTGCCAAGAACGCGCAGACGCTGGCCAGCTCGGCCGCGGCCAGGTCCTGGCGGGCGAGCCGGTCCGCGATCAGACCAGTCGCGGCCGCAAGCGATCGCGGGTAAGACCCAGGCGCCCCCTGGGCCAGCAGCTGCCCAGCCCTGGTACGCAGCAGCCCCAGGAACTCATCGGCTGCCATGCCGGTGTCCGCCATAAACCCGGCCGCCTGGGCGATGGCCAGCGGCAGGTCCCCGAGCTCGGCGGCGAGCCGGTCTGCGTCGGCTCCGGAAAGCACAGTGACCCGGGCCTGCAAGATCGCCACCGACTCGGCCCGGGCCAGCACGTCGATCTCGACGTTACGGCGACCTCCTCCCAGCCCCGCTGCCGGGAGGTGATCAGAACATGCCCGCCCCCGCCAGGTAGCCACGGTGCCACGTCCGCGGGGTCTTCGGCGTTGTCGAAGACCAGCAGCCACCGGCCGCGGTGCCGCAACTCGGCCAGCACCGCCGCGCGCACCGCCTCGGTCCCGGCCCCAGGCTGCACGCACCCCAGCGCAGCGCCAAGGGCGCCGACCTGCTCGCCGATCAGCCCGCCCTGCTCGGCGTTGATCCACCAGGCCAGGTCGTAGGCCCCGGCGAACCGGTGCGCGTACTCGGCCGCGAGCTGGGTTTTGCCCACCCCGCCCATCCCGTGCAGCGCCTGCACCACCGCCGTATCGCCGGCCAGCAACTGCTCCCGCACCGCAGCGAGCAGGTCGCGCCGGCCGGTAAACGCCGGATTACGGGCGGGGATGTTCCACACCCGCGGCCTGGCGCCTCGCACGGCCCCCAGAACCTCCGCAGCCGGGAGCAGCCCGCGGGCCGCCGCCACGAACAACGCGTGCACTGGCTCGGCCAGGCCCAGCGCGCCGGCCAGCAGCACGGCGGTGTCCTTGCGGGCAGTGCGGTTGATGCCCCGCTCCAGGTCGCTGACCGACCGCGGGCTCAGGCCCGCCGCCTCCGCCAGCTCCTCCTGCGTCAGCCCGGCCTCGGTCCGCAACTGCCGCAGCAACCCGGCGAACCCCAGAGCAGGCTGCTCCGCCATGGTCCTGCCATCCCCTCCACAGGCCCACATCCCGCCGCGCCACAACCCGGCCGGGCGTGTAGAGACCCACGTCAAGATTAGCCAGGCCCGCCGACCTGCGCCATCTCTCGCTACCGGTGCGCCAGCCGACGCGTGGGTGCGCTCCCCCGAAACCGGCGTAGCGGGAGGATCTGCGGCTCCCGATCCTGTGGATCTCCTGTGGGCGGGCACGTGTGGTGATCGCCCTCGATGGCCGGAAGCATGGCAACTGACGGCGGGAACCTCCCGCCCCACGACCAATTCAGTGCACCTTGACGGGCGCTCATCTGGAGGAGTTCTCCGAATGCCAGCGATGATGACCATCACAGAGATCGCTGGCTTTGCCGGCGCCGGGCTAGCCGGGGCGGCCTACGTGCCGCAGATTTCCCACCTGATCAGGGCCCGCTGCGCGGCGGGCATCAGCAGCCTGGCATTTGCGGTATGGCTGCTGGCGTCGGTCCTGTTCACAGTGCGCGCCGTCGCCATCGGCGCCGACGCGTTCATCCTGCTCGGCGGGATCCAGATCGTGGCCACGGCGCTCATCATGTTCTACGCGGCCCGGTACAAGGACATGCCCTGCCCAAGCCATCTCCCTGGCCAGCCCGGCGCCTGCACGGCTGCCCATGCCTGGCGCGATTGGCCGAAGTCACCGATAGCCGCTGCGTCGACTTGCGCCACCGTTGCCGGGCCTGGCGCAGCCGACAGTCGCCGGATCCGACCCGCACGTGAGGGGGACGAGATGAGTGCACCAGCTGGCCTTGTCACCGCTGAGTATGAGGAGTTGGGCGCCGTGGTCGGTGATAACGCGGCGGCCCAGGCGGCGATCGTTATCATCAGCCGGGACTCTGGAGCCCGGGAGATCCTGTACCGGGAGGTGTCCAAGCGGTATGGCGCGGACTATCAGATTGTGGTCTGCGGCGCGCCGGCGGAGTTGGCACCGTGGATGCGGGACCTCGCGGCGGCTGAGCTGCCGGTGGCGCTGGTAATTGGCGCGGTCGGTGCGCAGGACCGCGATGGCGTCGCGGTACTTGCCGCGGTCCGCGCCATCGACCCGACGGCGCTTCGGGTGGCCGCGGTGGGCTGGGGTGACTGGGAATCGATGCGGTCGGTCTTCGGCGCGGTCACCCTGGGCCAGATCGACCACTGGGTGACCGCGCCGGTGCAGGCCCCGGCCGAGGAGTTCCACCGCTCGATTACCGACTTCTTGCGGGAGTGGAGCAGCGGGCGCGGCGGCGGCTTCGAGGCGGCGCAGGTGATCGGCCAGCGGTGGTCGGCGCGGTCGCAGGAACTGCGTGACCTGTTCACCCGCCACCGGGTCCCGGCCGGCTTCTACGACGCCACCTCCGGGAAAGGCCAGCGGATGCTGCGCGACCTAGGCCTGTCGGCGACGGAACTGCCGGTGGTCGTCCTCGGGTTCGGGACTGAGCCGTCGACGCTGGTAAACCCTTCCAATCTCGAGATCGCGGACGCGTTCGGCGTCATGACGCCGATCTCGCCTGGGGAGGTCTTCGATGTGGCGGTGGTCGGCGGAGGCCCGGCCGCGCTGGCTGCAGCGGTCTACGCGTCCTCCGAAGGACTGCGCACCGTGGTCATCGAGCATGAGGCGATCGGCGGCCAGGCGGGGACGAGCTCGATGATCCGCAACTACCCCGGTTTCTCCCAGGGCATCAGCGGCGCCATGCTGGCGCAGGAGACCTGGCGGCAGGCCTGGGCCTTCGGTACCACCTTCTTGTACATGCGCCAGGTCCAGGGCCTGTGCCGCAAGGATGACCACTACCGACTGCGGCTGTCCGACGGCAGCGTACTCACTTCGCGGACGGTGATCATCGCGACCGGCGTCGCCTACCGGCGGCTCGGCATCCCGCACCTGGAGGAGCTGCAGGGCCGGGGAGTCTTTTACGGCGCCGCAGTCAGCGAGGCACCGGCCATGCTCGGACGGAACGTGTTTGTCGCCGGCGGCGGCAACTCCGCCGGGCAGACCGCGCTGCACATGGCCAAGTGGGCCAAGAAGGTGACCATCCTGGTGCGCGGCGGATCGCTGGCCGACAGCATGTCCGATTACCTCTTCCGCCAGATCGGCGCCGCCTCGAACATCGAGGTCCGCTACCACGTGCAGGTCGTGGGCGGCACCGGCACCGGCCACGTCGAATCGCTGATATTGCAGGACACCGCCTCCGGGACGCGGCGCGCTGTCCCCGCAGACGCCCTATTCGTCCTCATCGGCTCCCAGCCGAGGACCCAGTGGCTCGCCGACACCGTCGCGCGCCACCAGCAGGGGTTCATCCTGACCGGCCCAGACCTGCCCGCAGGCACCGGCGGCCAGCACTGGCACCCCGCCCGCCTGCCGCTGCCGCTGGAGACCAGCCTGCCCGGGGTGTTCGCCGCCGGTGACGTACGCCACCGATCGGTCAAACGGGTCGCCTCCGCCGTCGGCGAAGGCGCCGCCGCCATCCCTTTGGTGCACAGCTACCTGCAAACCATGGCGGCCGCAAAAGCCGCCGCGCGTGAGCAACACACCCCACTGGCCGCTCAGCCGGTGTCACGGTGACCTTGCCCATGCCCACCAAGGACCACGTGACCGCCACCACCTGACAGATGGCGGGCAGCTTTCGAGCGCGTGCGTGTCTGATTATGAGATCCGCGGGTCAAGGTCATCGGTAACCAACTACCGCAGGCCAGGCACATCGTGCCTCGTCAGAGCGGTGGAGGTGGTTTCATACGTTTTCGAGGACTGCGCACCCTGAGACCGACGGCGAGGTTCTCCCTCGGGTTACGTAGGCGTGAAAGGGACTCGCCATGACACGTGTTCGGCAGATCCTGTTCGTCCAGGGCGGCGGCGCAGGTGCGCACGACGTGTGGGACGACAAGTTGGTCGAGAGCCTGAGGCGAGAGCTCGGGGCGGGGTATGAGGTCCGCTACCCGCGGATGCCCGACGAGGGCGACCCGGCCTATGCGCGATGGAGCGCGGCGATCCGGCGCGAGATGACAGACTTGAACGATGGCGCGGTCGTGGCCGGCCATTCGGTAGGCGCGACAATCCTCATCAATGCACTTGCCGAGCAGCCGCCGGAGAGAGGGCTCGGAGCGATCGTACTGATCGCCGCCCCGTTCGTCGGCGTTGGCGGCTGGCCGGTCGACGAGTTTGAGCTGACGAGCGAGCTCGGCGCGAGCCTGCCACCAGATGTAGTGGTGCATGTGTTCCACGGACTCCAGGACGAGACCGCCCCCTCTTCGCATGCCGACCTGTATGCCCTGGCGATCCCGCAGGCGCAGGTGCACCGGCTGCCCGGGCGGGATCATCAGCTCAACAATGACCTGAGCGAAGTGGCTGAGGCGATCCGCGTCAAGGGGCCAAGGCACGTCCCCGATATGTAGAGCCGAATCAGCCTTCACACGAGCGGCTGAGCTCGCTGGACTGCACGTGGCAGAAGACGTGTCCGACGGGACAGGTATCGGAGCGGCCAGGTGTCCGCGCTCAGTACGGTGACGCCAGCAGCATCGCGGATGACGATGCGTGCCCGAATGAGACCAACCAAATGAGACCGGAACGCCGCAGCAGACAGACGGCAGCTGCAGACTGAATGCATCATCGCAGGTCAATGGCGGTGGAGGTGGGATTTGAACCCATGAATGAGACCAAAACTGAGCCCGTCGGGCGCCCCGCGATTTGGCGTGATCCTTCTTCACCGCAGACGCCACGCCGCGTTGACGATCTTCCAGCCGTCCGGCATGTCGATCAGGTGCAGTAGATCGACATAACGGTGGCAGAAGCACTGCGCGCTCGCGATCCCGCCGCTCAGATGGTCGATCCTGATCTCGATCTGCCGGTCGGCAGCATCCTCGCGGCGTCCGTCTCCGTGAGCCGTCGCATCGATCATGTCCCGCGCTGACAACGTCTCGAGCGCGTCCGGGTCGTCACCTTCGATCCCCTTGCAGCGCTTCACTAGCTCAGGATGAAGCGCCCGCTTCATGCGGCCCGCGTCGCCCTCGAACCATCCCGCCACGTAATCCATGACAACCGACCGGACCGCATCCTCGCTGTCAGGGACAGCCATATCTCTCTCCCTTGGCGCTCGGAGGCCAGAAACGAGTCACTGGCCTGCAAGTAGTGCGGTGATCCGCGAGGCGGCCCGGGACGCGCCGCCTCGCGGGACCTGCCGGTAGCCCTGCCCGGCGTCGGCTTGGGCCAGCGCGGTCCGCATCGCCGTGGCCAGGTCGTCGGCCGAGGTCGTCGCGTAGTCCATCCGCAGCCCGGCGCGGTAGTGGCTGAGCCGGTGGGTGACGAAGTGCTGCTGTTCCCAGTGGCGGCGCAGCGGGAAGTAGATGAACGGCCGCCCGGCGCCGACCAGTTCCATCGTCGTCGACAGGCCGCCTTGCACGACGGCCGCGTCTGCGCACGCGAGGTGCTCGAACAGATCGGGCACGTAGCCGCGCTTGTCCATGCCCTCGATGTCGGGCAGCAGCCGGGGATCGAGGCGCGGGCCGGTCACCAGGAGTATCCGTGCTTCTGGCACCTGCTTGCGAAGCCGGGCAAACGCGTCGCAGGTGAGCTCGAGCAGGCTGGCTCCGGCCGCCGTGCCTCCCACCGCCGCCACCAGCAACGGCTCGTCCTGGGGATAGCCGAGCCGCCGCCGCAACCGGGCGCGATCGCGATAGGCGCCTGGGTTAAAGGGGAGCACGTACGGGACCGAGGAGAACCACCGGCGGGACCATGACCGTATTCCGGGCAGACCGGGCCCGAACGAACGGTCGGGCAACTCGTCGAAGGAGCCGATGAACATGGACAGGTCGCGCAGATGAGGGAAGCGTTCGCGCTTTTCGATCGAGTCAGCGTTGTAATCCGCGCACAACTCGGCTTCGCGTGAGTCACCCGGGTCGGTGGGCAAGAACCCGATCACGTCGGTCATGAACACATACGGCGCGATCTTCCGCTCCGGGTTCTCGTGCAGGAAGTAATCGATCTCCCAGCACTCGTCGCCCACCCACAGGTCGTAGCTGCTGTCCCGGACAACGTCGTCGAACAGCAGGTAGTTCGCGCAGAGGATCTCGTCCATGCGCCGGAAGGCGTAGAAGGCGGGCAGGTCGTGGTCAGCGGCTTCTGACTCCCAGTGCGCCGACTCGGACGCAAGCTCGGTACTCGCCGGGTGAATGGTCTCGCCTGCCTCGGCGAGCACATTGGTGACCGGCGGCTGCGCCCACCAGTGGATCTCCAGGGCCGGCATGCGTTTCCGGACGGCGCGGGCGATGGCCAGGTCCCGCTGGACGTGGCCGAGACCGATCGGGGAGGAGATCCACAGCGCCCGGCGGCGGCGGCCGTGGGTAGCCCGCCAGGCGGTCTGCTTCGGCGGCAGGGACACCTGTCGGTCCACGTAGTCCCGGATGGCGTGGTTCACCGCGACTGGGTACCGGACGTGCGGCGCGTGCCCGCCGCCCACTATCACGAGCAGCTCGGCGCTCGTAAGCTCAGCTATCCGCCGGGCCCGTTCGGGAGGGACGATCTTGTCGTGGTCGCCGCCGATCACCAGGACCGGGCACGTCAGGGACCGGCAGAGCCGGACCGCCTCGGCCTCATCCGCCACCTGCTGCGGAGCATCCGCATCGCGCAGCATGGTATCGGCGTCGGTTTGCATGCCCCACTCGACGAGATCGTCGTGGGGCTTCGTGGAGTGCGGCTCGGTGGCGATCTGCGACATGAAGAATTCGACGTATCCGCGCCAGTCCCGCCGCCAGTAGTGCCTGTTCTCCTTCGCCCATCCCTCGGTGGTGTCGGGCACGTCGTCGAAGGAGCCCTCGTACTGTTGCCAGGGGTTCGCTGGCGAGATCGGCAGGGTCGGCGCGATCGTAACGATGCCGGTCACCCGTTGCGGCTCGGTCGTTGCGAACAGCAGGGCCCAGATGAAGCCGGTGCAGAATCCGGCCAGCACCGCGCGCTCCGTGCCCGTCGCATCGAGTACAGCCCGGATGTCGCTGGCGAAGGCAGTATCGGCGTAGGCGGCCGGGTCCCTCGGCCGGTCGGACTGGCCGTTACCGCGCGGGTCGAACGTGATCACCCGGTAGTGCCTGGCCAGGAAGGGCACCTGCATCTTCCAGTGCCTGGAGTCCACGATCGCCCATGTGGGCAGCAGCAGGAGGGTCGGCTGACCGGTGCCGTGCACCTCGTAGTGAATCCGCACGCCTGAGTTGACAACGTAACCCGACTCATCGGGTAGTCGTGCGCGCATCAGTTGCACCCCCTCAACGGGCCGCTAGCCAGCCCAGTGGCTTATCCCGTCAGCCGACTACACGGACTGCCACCATCATGGCCAACGCGGTCCGGACCGGGCCATTAGGGAAACCCCTAGGTACCTGGTACCCGCGCGGCCTCGGCTCCTAGCTGAACCTGGCCTGTCCGCCCGAGGCTGCCATTGACGCCGACTTGGCCCGGGCGCTCACCGCCCCGCGGCGGATATGTGTTGCGCCACGGCCCAGGCCGCCACCCCGGCCCGGTTGCGGACGTCCAGCTTGGACATCACATGATGGAGGTGGACCTCAGCGGTCTTTTCGGATATCCCGAGCACCCTGCCGATCTGCCGGTTGGTTCGGCCAGAGGCCACCAGCGCGGCTACCTGCCGCTCGCGCGGGGTGAGCGGCACCTGCTGCCGATGTTCGGGGTCACCGGGCGCGGCGCCCGAAGCGACCGCCATGGCGAGATCCGTGGCATGCTGGGCGGGCATTGCCCGGCCAGCCTGGATGAGCCGGTCAGCATCCTGGTGCCCTAGCGCCCGCACGAGCACCTGCTCCGCTGCCGAGTTCCTTGCCTGCTCGGTGTCGGGCGGCCGAGCGGCCACCCGCGCGCGTAGCGCTGCAGCGGCGCCGATCAGCCGGGCGGCCGTCTCATAGTGCGCCTGTTCGCTGGCGACGTAGGCGAGCGCTTCCTGGCACTGGGCGACGCCTCTGGGGTCGTTGACGGCGGTGTAGATCCGCAGCGCCTCCGCCAGCAGCGGGCATGCTTCCTCCAGCCGACCCTGAACGGTCAGCGTGGTGCCGAGCCCCCATGCCGACCATGCCACAGCCCAGGCATAGTCGAGTTCACGGAAGTCCCGCAGGCTCGCCCGGAGCAGCACGGCCGCCTTATCCAGGTCACCGCGATCCCGGGCGAGCAAGCCAAGGTCATGCCGGGCCCACGCCACGCCCTGCGTGTTGCCCCCCTTGCGGAAGTTCGCCTCCGCCCGCTGATGCCAGCCGGCTGACGCATCCCACTCGCCGCGGGCGCGGGCAACATGTCCGAGAAAGGCGCAGGCGATCGCTCCACGGCGCATATCGTCACGCCCTTCGCTGCGCTCAAGTGCCCGGAGCAGCAGATCCTGGGCCCGGTCTGTTTCCCCTGTCGCCCAGGCCAGAATCCCGCCCACGGTGAGCACGCCGTCCACGCCACCCGCTGCGGCCTCATTGCCGTGATCAGCTGGCTGGTCCCTGCCGGCGGTCAGGGGGAGGACGGCGTGCACTAGCGCCTGGCCATGACCGAGGTCGCCACGTGTGTAGTGGTACCAGCCGATCGCGGCGGCCAGCGAAAGGGCCCAGACACCTTGCCCTGCGCCCAGGCAGTACTCCAGTGCGGGACTCAGCTCCGCGTGGTGGCGGCCTACCCGCAGGACCCAGGCTCGCTCCTCCGGTAGGCCGATGGCGGCCTCGAACTGCGCCGCCAGAGCCGCGTAATGGCGGGCATGGCCGGACCGCGTCTCCTCTGTTTCAGCGTGAGACGCCAGTTGCTCCGCCGCGAACTCGCGCAGGCTCTCCAGCATCGAGAACTCAGCGGTCTCCTCGTCACCGGGCAGCCGCCGGATCAGGCTCTTCTCGAGCAGCGACTCCACGGACGGGACCACTTCACTGGCGGATAGGCCGCATACGCCGGCCGCGTCCGCGAGCGTCCAGCCGCCGGCGAACACCGACAGCTTGCGAAACAGCGCCCGCTCGCCAGGGTCGAGCAGGTCATAACTCCAGGCGATGGCGCTGCGCAGCGCACGCTGCCGGGCCGGAACGTCCCGCGCGCTCCCGGCCAGTACCTCCATCCTGCTGCCGAGCCGGGACACCAGCTCCCCGGGCGTCAGGACCTTCAGGCGGGCCGCGGCCAGCTCGATCGCCAGCGGCAGGCCCTCCAACCGGATGCACGCGCTGGCCAGCAAGCCGGCATTAGCCGACGTGAGATCGAAGCCCGGATTCGTCCGGCGCGCACGGTCCATAAGCAGCGCCACCGACGGATTCGCCGCCAGGCCGCCAAGGTCAGCCACCTCGGTCAGTTCGGGCATGGCAAGCGGCGGAACCGGAAACTCCTGCTCGGCGGACAGCCGCAGCCGTTCCCGGCTCGTCGCGAGCACCCGCAGCCGCGGGCAGGCAGCAAGCACCGCGGCGATGTCCGGGGCCGCGGCCAGCAGATGCTCGCAGTTGTCGAGGACAATGAGCCGCTCCTCGTTGCCCAGTGCCGCCGCCAGCTGGCCGGTCAGGTCGGTCCCGCCTCGTGGCTCCACGCTCACCGCCTGGGCCAGCTCCGCCAGCACCAGTGCCGGATCCCGGAGCGGAGCCAGGTCAGCGAATACTGCGGTGCAACCGCTGCGCCTGGCGTAGGCCACCGCGCACGCGACGGCGAGACGGGTCTTGCCGATGCCCGGCGGACCGGTGAGTGTCACCAGCTGGGTCTGAGGGCTTGCGAGCATCCGCGACAGAGCCGCCAGCTCGTCGTCCCGGCCGACGAACAGGTCAGCAGACGCCGGCAGGCCACTGCGCGATGCACGCCTCGCGTCTCGCATCCGACCGCCCCGCCTCATCCCTGCGTTCGCGCAGCCAGCAGGCCATACCTGAGCATACGTAGGCCAGCCGCGCTGTCGCCATTACCGGCCTGGCACGGACTCGGATGCCGCGCCGGTAGCGCCCATGTAGGGGGATTCCCCGATACCGCGAAGACGGCCCGCACCCATACAACAGTTCCATGACGACCACCCGCCATCGGGCGGCAAGCGCTATGCCGCGATCGGAGTGCGCCGGCGCATTCCTTGACAGCCTCGCCGCTCAGGACTTCGCCCAGCTTGGCGGCACGCTCGCGGCCGATGCCCGGCTGCGTGCCCTGCTCCCCTCGGGCCCGCGGCAGTGGGTCGGCGCCGGGGAGATCGCAGACAGGTTTGCCCGCTGGTTCGGCGACACTGAAAGCTTCGACACGGTCAAGGCCACCGTCGGCGACGTCGGCGGCCGCCTGCATTTGTGCTGGCGACTGCGGCTGCGGGCGGAACGGCTAGGCGCGGGCTGGTTCACGGTGGAGCAGCAGGCCTACGCCGACGCCGACGAGGATGGCCGCCTCGCCACGCTCGATCTGCTCTGTACGGGCTACCGGCCTGAGGGCAACCATGACTGACACCCTGCCGACCTGGGGCGGCTGGGCGCCAGTGGTCCGCGACGACCCGTTCGGCCACTTCGCGCATGCCCGGGCCCGGTGCCCGGTGCAGCGAGTACGCCTGGCCGACGGTCACCCGGCATGGGTTGTACTCGGGTACGACCCGGCCCGCCAGGCGCTCAACGACCCGCGCCTCTCCAAGGACATGCTCGCCGCGCTCGAAGACATCGGCGATGTCGTAGCCGAAGGCCTGCCCGGGCCGGAGTTCTCCCGGCACATGCTCAACGTGGACCCGCCCGATCACACCCGATTGCGGAAGCTGGTGTCGCGGGCCTTCTCGCCGCGTCGGATCGCCGCGCTCGAGCCAGCCATCCGGGCGATCGCCGACCACCTCCTCGACGAACTGGAGGAGGCCGGCCCGGATGGGACCGTCGACCTCGTCGAGGGATACGCTCACCCGCTGCCGTTCGAGGTGATCGCGGAGTTGCTCGGCATCCCGCCAGTCGATCGCCGACCGCTGCACGCCTGGTTCCAGGTGCTGCTGACCGGGTGGGCCGGCGACCCGCCGGCCGACGCTGTCGAGGCATCAGACCGAATCGTCGCCTACCTGCGCGAGCTGGCCGACAGCAAACGGCGGAGTCCGGGCCGTGACCTGGTCAGCATCCTCGTTGCCGCCGGAGACGATGCGCTTACCAACCAGGAGTTGCTGTCGAGTTTGTTCCAGCTCGTCGTCGCCGGCCACGACACGACGGCCAGCCTTATCGGTAACGGGGTGGTGGCCCTGCTCGACCATCCCGGCCAGCTCGCGGCGCTGCTGGCCGACCCCCGGCGGCTTCCCGCGGCGATCGACGAACTTGTCCGGTTCACCGCCCCGGTCCCCCATGCCACGTTCCGGGTGACCGCCGAACCGGTGATGCTCAGCAGCGTGAAGATCCCCGCGCACGAGCAGGTACTGGTGTGCCTCTGCTCAGCCAACCGCGATCCTGGCCATTTCCCAGCCCCCGACGTCCTCGACTTCGGCCGCCGCAACGGTTCGAACCTCGGGTTCGGCCACGGGATCCATTACTGCCTCGGCGCTCCGCTGGCCCGGCTCGAAGCTCAGGTCGCCTTCGAGACCCTGCTCGGACGCTACCCCGGCCTGCGGCTCGCCGTTGACCGGGACGCGCTCGCCTGGGCGCACGGCGACGGCCTGGTCCTGCGCGGCCTGACGTCGCTCCCCGTCATCCTCGGTCCTGACCCGCCTCAGGAATGAACCATCGTCCGATCGCATCGAAACGAAGGAGACATCCATGACTATCACCGACCCTTCCGTTGACAACGGCGTGAACGTCCAGGCCTTGCTCGGCGCCCGCGAGGCGCTGTCCGCCGCACCGGAAGCAGCCCAGTTCACCTGGCAGGCCACCTGCACCTGGCGGCACGGCACGCACAGCCGGTCCACCGTCGCCGGGTTTACCGGCCTGGGCTCCGAGCAGCAGCACCGCACCACGTACGAATTCGACATCGACCACCCCGAGTGCTTCGCGTCCGAGGACAACGGCGCCACCCCGGTGGAGTTTGTGCTGGTCGGCTTGGTCGGCTGCCTGACCGCGGGCGTCGCCTCAGTCGCCCAATTCCGTGGCATCCAACTCCGCTCGGTCACAGCCACGATCGAAGGCCAGATGAACATCCTTGGCATCCTTGGCGCCGACCCTGACGTCCGAAACGGCTTCGAGGCCGTCACGGTCCGGTTCGCCATCGACGCCGACGCCTCCCGCGACGACCTGCTGGCGCTGATCGCCCAGTCGCAGAAGCGGTCGGCGGTCTTCGACATCGTGACCAACCCCACCAAGGTCCTCGTCGAGCTGGCCTGACTGACCAGCACGGTCAAGTTGCGAATGATGCGGACCACAACGCTCGTTATCGGGGCCGGGCATGCCGGCCTGGCCATGAGCCGCCGCCTCACCGAACGCTCGATCGACCACGTCGTCCTCGAGCGCGGTGAGGTGGCGAACTCATGGCGGACCGGGCGCTGGCGCAGCCTGCGGCTGCTCACCCCGAACTGGCAGACCCGGCTGCCCGGCCACGACTACGCCGGCGATGACCCCGCCGGATTCATGGCCGCCGCCGAAGTAGTGACCACACTTACCCGCTACGCCCGTCTCATCGGCGCACCGGTCCGCACCGACACGACTGTCCAGGTCCTGCGCGCCGGTCCGCAGGGCTTCGAGATCCGGGCCGACGACGAGCTCCTCTGCGCGCAGGCCGTGGTCCTGGCCACCGGGGCGTGCATCCTGCCAGCCATCCCGGGCATCGCCGACGCCGTGCCCCCGTCGATCTCGACGCTCACCCCGCTCACCTATCACGACCCCGGCCAGCTCCCTGACGGCGGGGTTCTCGTCGTCGGCGCGTCTGCCACTGGCGTTCAGCTCGCCGCCGAGATCCACCGGTCGGGACGGCCGGTGACTCTGGCCGTAAGCGAACACGTCCGGCTACCGCGCAGCTATCGCGGCCGTGACATCTTCTGGTGGCTGGAGGCCACCGGCCTGCTGGCCGAACGCCATGACCAGATCGGCGACCTGACCCGGGCCCGCCACCTGCCCTCTCCGCAGCTCACCGGCACCCACGCAGCCGCCATGACCGACCTCAACTCGCTCACGGCGCAAGGGATCCGCATCGTCGGCCGCCTCGGCCGCATAGTCGATGGGCTAGCCCAGTTCTCCGGGTCGCTCCCCAACGCCTGCGCCCTCGCCGACCTGAAGATGAACCGGTTCCTGAACCGGGCCGATGAATGGGCCGCGACGTCGGGGCTGGACGGCGAACTCCCGCCACCACACCGCTTCGCGCCCACTTACGTCGATCCCCGCACCCCGCTGGAACAGGACCTGACCAGCGGGGAGATCACTACCGTCCTGTGGGCAACGGGCTTCCGGCCCAACCACACCTGGCTCGACATCCCGGTGCGCGACCGCAGCGGGCGCATCCGCCACGACGGCGGCGTGGTCACCGAGGCCCCCGGCCTCTACGTCCTCGGCCTGCCGGTGCTCCGCACGCGGGCCTCCACCTACATCCACGGCGCAGCTGACGACTCCGACGCCCTGGCCAGCCACCTCCTTTCTTTCCTCAGCAGCCGGCCCCGATGAGAACCTGCTGGGTCCCGCAGCCAGGTCCGGTCGCCTTGGAGCGACACCAGCGTTAAGGGGCAGGTGTACCATCGGAGAGCTAGCGCGCCTTCGTTCAGGCCCGTCCGCGGCATCCTTGAACAGGCACAACAGCAGCGGCTGATCAGGCGTTGAGGCTGCCGAGAACGCGCAACTGAAACCACCAAATGAGACCACCCGCCCATGAGGCGCCCGCCTGCCGGCCGCCCGAAACGGTGTTCTGGGAGGTCAGAGCGGTGGAGGTGGGATTTGAACCCACGGAAGGGTTGCCCCTTCACACGCTTTCGAGGCGTGCGCCCTCGGCCACTAGGCGACTCCACCGCCGCTGAGCCTACCCGAGCCAGCGCTTACCGCGGATTCCGCAGGCGACTTCGACGGCCTCACTTCACGGCTTGTATCGTCATTCGGCCCGACGGCGCTCGAAGAAGGTGGTCAGCAGCGATCCGCATTCGCCCGCGAGCACACCGCCGATCACCTCGACTGGCGGGCCTAGCCTGCGGTCCCGCACGACGTCCCAGAGCGAGCCGGCCGCGCCGGCGCGGGGGTCGGCGGCACCATAGACGAGGCGCCGGATCCGGGCGTTCAGTACCGCTCCAGCGCACATCGTGCAGGGCTCCAGCGTGACAACGAGAGTGCAACCATCCAGCCGCCAGGTACGCAGGACATCGGCCGCCTGCCTGATGGCGACGATCTCAGCGTGCGCGGTCGGATCGCCGTCGGCCAGGCACTGATTGCGACCGCGCCCGGCAACGGCGCCGTCTGGCCCGAGCACGATCGCACCGACGGGCACGTCGGACGTGACCGCCGACCCGGTATCGGTTCCGGCCGCGAGATCGATCGCGAGCCGCATGCTCGGCTCGAAGGACGCCACGTAACCGGACGTTACCCCGGCGTCCGCCATGTCACTGACCAGTGATCGACGCGAGCGCCCGGTCGAAGGACGAACCGAAGCCGACCCTGCGGGCCAGGCTGGCCAGCACCTCGTCGGGGAACAGGTCTAGGTCGCCGGAAAGCGCGCACAACTCCATCTCGTCCACGCCGAGGTCGGCGAGAATGGACAGGTCCCCGGCGGGCAGCACCTGGTCGAGGTCCTCGTCGTAGGGCACAGGGATGTCGAGGTACTCCAGTACCTGCCTAGCCAGCGGCCAGTCCACCGACGCGGTCAGGTCGGACAAGAACACCGAGGCATTACCGCCGGCAACCCTGGTGATGACAAAGAAGTCATCGCCGACGGCCGTGAGGCCGAAGACGCCGCCGATGCTTGGCTGCTGGCGAAGGGCGTGGATGATCGATTCAAGGCTCGCGATGACCGCCACCGGGAGCACCTCGGCCTCCCAGGCGTTGTCCTCTCGGTAGACGGCTATGCAGAAGTCACCGCTAGTCACCTCGGCCACAGTCACTTCTCCGTCCAGCTTCCAGCGCGCGAGTGTGTCGGCCGCGAGGGCCGTCCGCTCAGGAAGCCGGCTCGCCGCAGGAAGAACAGTAACGGCTTTCAGACGAGAATCGGCGTGGTTGTGCTGGGCTGTGACGCCCTTGAAGCTATGGTTGCACAGGCAGTTGACTGCCATTGGTCAGCAATGGGTACTGAGTTATGCTGAGGCCAGCGGTTGGCTTGCGCCCTCCGCACGTCCGGCAAGGGAGGTGACCGGGGTTTGAAGAAGGTTCTGACCTGGGCTGCCATCGCCTTCGTGATCTACTACCTCGCGACCTCTCCCGACGGGGCGGCCAACGTAGTTACCGGCGCCCTGAACTGGCTGAAGTCTGCGGGCAACTCGATGGCCGAGTTCCTCAATCACATAAAGCTGTAACTACTTCATGAGCCGCGCGGCGACGACGCTCCTGGACACGACGAGCGAGGACCCCACCCAGATCCCGGCTGAAGTCGCGAAGTACATGCTGCCCAAGGAAAAGCTGGTCGCGATGGTGCGTCGGCATCCGGCTGTGCTTCTTGTTCCAGCCGCCCAGGCGGTCGTCGGCCTGCTCGTAGCCTTCATCCTCTCGGCGACGTTGCTGCGCACCCACACCGCCTTGATCTGGATCGTCTGGGGTCTGTGGGCCCTGCTGATGCTCAGGCTCATCTGGGTGTCGATCAACTGGGCCGTCGACTACTTCGTCATCACGTCGAAGCGGATCTTGCTTACTTCGGGCGTGTTGACACGCAACGTCGCGATGATGCCGCTGTCGAAGGTGACGGATATGAGCTTCCGCCGAACTTTTGCCGGCCGAATGCTCGGGTTTGGCGAATTCATTGTTGAGTCGGCCGGCCAAGATCAGGCTCTGCGCTCGATCGACCATATTCCGTACCCCGAAGATCTCTACGTGCGAATCTGCGGCTGGATCTTCGAGGGTGAGGGCGGTGGCGATCAGAAGGCCAAGAGCAAGGCCGAGCCATCAGAGGCCGAAGTGCTCATCGAGAAGTACCCACCGCTGATCGAGGGCGCCTTGGTGGAGGAGTTCGACGATTCAGGGGTGCTGGATGACACCAACATCGACGAAACCGGCATCGAACCGCGGTCGTAGCGCGAGTGTCAGCCTGGCCTAACTGGTCACACAAGCCTGCCCAGCCGCCTCCTTTGATGGCGACGGCCGGGCAAGGCTATGTGCAGGTGTCAGGTCCGCGTCGTCAGTGCAGCAGCCTCAGCGTGTTCACTGCGTCGTCGACGTAGTAGACCCCGCCCAGCCGTGGCTTGATAGCCAGGCCGAACAGCGCGCCGCTACCTGGCGGGCTCCCTGAGCGGTCCAGGAACCGCGACGCCACCTGGACGCCGGACGGGCTCGTCTCCACGATCCGGCCGTCGGCGCCGTTGACGGTGAGCACGTCACCACCGGGAGCGATGGCGAGGCCAAGCGGGGCGTTGAGCTTGCCGCCTGACGTCACCACCATGCCGTTCCCGGCTGAGGTGTGCCGCACGAGCGCGTGGCTGATCCTGGTGATCCGGTTCATCTCGGTGTCCGCGACGTAGAGCGCGCCGCCCCGCCCGAGACCAACCCCGGTCGGGCCGACCACGAACGCGGCCGGATCGGTCCGCTGAGCGAAGCCGGATCCGATCTTGGTGGCGCTGTGAATCACGGGCGGCTTGCCACGCCGGAAGACGAGGTCGAGCCGGAGCACGGTGCCGCGCTTGACGACCTTGCCCTTCGCCGCCACGGTGCCGTTGAGGACGTTGGTGACAAACAGGGCGGCGAACCGGCCGAGGCCAACGGCAGTCGCGTCCCAGGGTCCGTTAATCCCGTGGCCCCTGAAGATCTTCCTGACGGTTCCCTTGCTGTCCAGCACGAACATGCACCCCGGCGAGGATGTCGCAGCCTGGCCGTTCTTCGATGGCAGGTTGCCGACGATGACCCAGCCGTGCACGAGCACCAGCGCCGTTGTCAGCCCGACGCCGCCTGGGCACGGCCCTGGCAACGAGGACTTCGTGATGTGCGCGAAGACCGTTCGGTGCCCGCGGGGGCTGATCTCGACAATCGTCGATCCGGTCCCCTGCAGGTTCTTTGAGTTGTTGAAGTTGCTGACCAGGATGTCGCCCCGGTGCAACCGGCCCCGGCTGTGCCGGACCACCACCACCCCGTACGGGTTGACATCACCATTGGCCGGAACGGTTGAAGCGACCCGGCTGGTGTGGTGAAAATGCCCGATGAAGGAGGGGTGACCGGCCGGCGCCGCAAGGGCCGGTCCAGTAGCCATGAGCCCGGCGCCGGTGACGGCCGCCGCGCCCGCGCTGGCCAGCGCAAACCCGCGAGTGAATCGCATAAGAATGCTCCTTCCGCTCAAGCCCGCGGATATTGGTCTTGCGGGCATGCGGCATTAAGCCGCGACCCGCCACCCCGCTAACGCGAAAAGGCGGCACTAAGTTCACGGCGCCGGCGTGTCGTTTAATTTCGCGCGGTATGCGTGCGCAGCCGGAGTTCTGCCCGCTCGGAGGTGGTTGACTGGAATTGGACAGCGATCTGTCCCGAGGATGCCGAGGTCCCAGCGGAAGAGGACATGACGATGGCTGAACCGCAGCGGCGCGACGCCCAGCCAGCGGACGACGACGACCGGCCGGGCGATCCGGCCTGCTGGCTCAGGCGGGTATGCCCGGAATGCGGTTCGATGGCCGATTCCGATCCGCCCACGACCTGCCCTGCCTGCCACGCGGACATGCCAGCGGAGTGACGCCGAGCTTCTGGCGGCGGCGATATCAGCCTGGGAGATCCTCCGGGCGCTTTGCGGCGAGGTGGCCGTGTAGCAGGCCGGTGGACTGGCCGACCTCGATGAGGTATCCGTCCGGGTCCCGGACGTAGCAACGGATCTCCGCTCCGCGGTCGATAGGCGGCGTAACGAAGTCTGCCCCCTTCGCCTTCCACTCCTCGTAGCAGGCCTGGATGTCGGCGACACGCAGGTTCAGGAAGATCGAGGTGGTGTCGCCGGGCTGGTAGTCGACCACCGAGATGCCTGGCTTGTCAGGGGTGGGCGGCCCGCCGGGGTTCATGATGATCCACGAGTTGGACAGCCGGACAGTGCACGGGTTTTCTTCCAGGATCACGGTCCCGCCCAGGACGCGCGAATAGAAGTCCCGCGATCGCGCGACCTTGCGGACCGTCAGGAACAGCGTTACCAGAAGGCCCTCGGTGGGCGCAGGGAAGCTGGCGAGGTCATTGCGGGGCTGAGATTCCGTCATGGTTGCTCCTCTCCGGCTGCATTGGCGGACGCGGATTACTCGAGCGACGGTCCTGGTCATCAAGCCTTCCCCCGATGTGGTCGGCGCAGACGTGCCCGCACCTCGCACCGCACCTCGCACCCACCACCGAGGTGGTACGTCGCAGCGCAGGGATGCCTGAATGAGCGCTCAGCGGCGGCCGGCGCGGGCGAGCGCCGCCTCTGCCTGCTCCGCAAGGGCGGCGACGAGATCGGCGGCCGGCGGCAGGTCTGTGATCAGGTCAACTGCTTCGCCGGCCCAGACCGGGTACGGCGGCAGCTCGCCCCGCGCCACGGCGTCGTCGTAGGCACGCCTCGCCTCCGTGTCCGCGGCGAGCTCGGCTTCGCGTCCCCGCCACTGGTCAAGGTACGGATGGCCGAGCGTGCGCGCCGAGTAGGTCAGCGGCCAAGGGGAACTCCTGGCGATGTCAAGCAGCGTGCTGCGCTCGGTTTCTTCCCCATGGCCCTCGACGATCGCCTTCTTCGCGAAGGAATCCGCGAGCGACTCGGCCGTCGCCTGGAAGCGCGTCCCGATGAGCGCGCCAGCGGCCCCGAGGCACAGCGCCGCGGCCACGCCACGCCCGTCCGCGATTCCGCCGGCCGCGAGTACCGGCACCGGCGCCACCAGATCGGCGACGACCGGCACGAAGGGCAGCGTCGACCAGCCTCGCCCGGCGCCGTGTCCGCCGGCCTCCGTGCCCTGGGCCACGATCACGTCCGCGCCTGCGTCGAGCGCCTGCCTGGCTTCGTCGAGGTCTGTGACCTGGATGATCAAGGTAGCGCCCGCATCACGGACAAGAGGCGCGAACGGCCGCGGGTCACCAAAGGACAGCATCACCGCGGCGGGGCCATGTTCCAGCACGCGCTCGACCGCACCCGCCTCGGCCGCCCAGCTCTGAAATCCTGCCCCCCACGGCTTGTTCGTGCCGTCGGTCACCACCGGCAGCTCGCGTTCGAGCCAGGTGAGATCCCCGTTGCCGGCGCCGAGCAGTCCGAGCCCGCCGCCATTGGAGACTGCGGCCGCGAGCGCACCGCCCGCCGAGCCGCCCATCGGCGCCAGGGCGATCGGATGCCGCACGCCGAGAAGTTCAGTGAATGACGTCGACAAGGCCATATCCACATTCTCGGCCCAGAGCGCGCGCAGCGCCTCCGCCTCGATCGAGGATCTTCGGCGGAAGCGCTGTTCACAGGTGGCGGAGGCTCGCCCAAGCTGCCCGTCCATCGCAGACCGAGGGCCATGATGCTCAGACCCGCAGATGTCTAGCCCTGTACCGCCTGGTGATGTTCGGCCAGGCGGTTGCCTCGTCGTTGGCCGCTTCCCTGCCTGGCCGAGTCGCGGCCAGGCAGGGCCTGCCGGTCAGGTCAGGCGGCGACAGGAGCTGCCCGCAAGTTCAGCTGGTGGTTGAGGTTGATCGCGGCGTTGATGAGGGACAGGTGGGTGAAGGCTTGCGGGAAGTTGCCGAGCTGCTCGCCCGTGGAGCTGATCTCCTCGGAGAACAGGCCGAGGTGGTTGCCGTAGGTCAGCATTTTCTCGAATGCGAGGCGTGCCTCGTCGAGGCGCCCGGAACGGGTCAGCGCGTCGATGTACCAGCCGGTGCAGAGGGAGAAGATGCCCTCCGATCCGGGCAGAGCCGCCAGGGACGCCTGGGGTCGTGCCGTAGACCAGCTGTCGGTGACCAGGGTCTTGCCATCGCCGCCATGGTTGATGGCCACTTCTCGTCGTTCAGGCGATGACGGCGACGGCCGGCATGAGCAGCGTCGATGCGTCGAGGCGCTCGCTGGCCCTCGTATTGGACGAACGTCCGCCAGCTTGGGATTCCAGCCGCTTGGCCGTGGCGAGTGCCGTATAGCTGGTCCCACTCTGATCCACCGGCCGATGTCGGCCGGCCGGGACCGCTCGGATGCCATCTTGATCGCGCGGTCGAACGCTACCCAGGACTGCAGCCTGCCGTACATGAAAGGCTGGCGCCCGCCGCGGGTTTCCCAGATGCCTTCGTCGGGCTGGTCCCAGTGCTCGCACAGCCAGCCCATCAATGCCGTGAGGTCGTTCCAGCCGCGTTCGCCGACGATCGGGCTCATGTGGTCGAGCCGGTAAATGGAGTCGATGGCCTCGCCGTAGATGTCGAGTTGCAGCTGGTCGGCGGCCCCGTTGCCGATGCGGACCGGGCTGGAGCCCTTGTATCCCTCGAAGTGGTCCAGGGTGAACTTCGGTGAGGTCGGAGCTGCCGTCGACGCGGTACATGATGGCCAGCGGCGCGGTCTTCCGTTGCCGCCGGCCGTTCTTCGACTCGGTCCCTGATCCACGCCCCGAGCCCGATCGCCTCGTCGGTGAAGCCGAGGTTAAGCAGCGCGCCCTGACCGAGACCGACGCCGCTCGCGGATCCGGTGTAGCGGTAGTCCCAGTTACGCGGCCCGCCCACCTGCCCGGGCAGTCCGGCGGTCGGCACGCGACGACCATGCCGCCGGTGGGTGCGTATTGCATGCAGCTTGAGGGTGATCGCCGACCGCTCCACCGATTCGCGCCACCGGCCCTGGTAGCTGCTACGTGCGAGCCAGTGCCGCCAGTACTCGGTGGTCTCCGCGTACCACCTGGTGAGCTGGTTCTCGCTGATCTTGGCCGGGCGCGCGGACTTGCCGGATTCCAGGATCATCGCCCCGGTTTCCCCGGCCTTGACGGTGAACCGGACCCGGGCGCCATCCCCTGCAGCCTCGACCGGCCAGCTGCTGGACAGGCTCAGCACCGGCGAGGCGTGGTCAAAGACCGCCCCGTTCTCGCTGACGTGGGTCTTGTGCTTCGCGCGGGCGTAGTCGAACCGCGGCTCCACCCGGGCCTCGAACTTCACCGTCCCGCGGATGCCCGTGATCATGCGGATCAGACGGTGCCGGTCGGTTGCCGTGCCAGGCTTCTCGATCGGCATGAAGTCCACGACCTCGACGACTCCTTGCTCGGACAGGAAGCGCGTCACCAGGATGGCCGTGCCCGGCACATCCGCCTCCGCGTGACAGTGCGCTCGCCGCCGACCGGCGCAAGGGTGAACTTGCCGCCGCCGCGTTGATCGAGCAGGGACGCGAACACGCTCGGCGAGTCGAAGCGCGGCAGGCACAGCCAGTCCACCGTGCCGTCCGTGCAAACGAGCGCCGCAGTCTGCAGGTCGCCGATCAGTCCGTGATCTTCGATCGCCGGGTATCCATCGCTGCGCCTCCTCCGGTGACCCGACGCGAGCAGGGACCTCAGGCGACCGCCCCGAATGGCGGACTTCCGCCCCTGCCAGCCGGGCACCCAGTCATAGTTGCCCGGCTGACTGGCCGCGCACGTCACCGCGGCTTGGGTGAAGGTGGCAGTCAGCGGCGACGATGACGCGTAGGCAAGATCGCCGGATCGGGCTACGGCTAACGCGCATCTGCCTCGATCTGCGGTTCTGCTGCCACTCCGAGATCCCCAGACGGCTCCGTGGCCAGCAGGTCGGTGCCGAGGTCGGAGTCACCCGGCGAGTGTGATGTGCCCGCCTCCGAACCTGATGGTGGATGTGTGACTGAACACCATGCGGTAGCCGTGCCAGCGCGGGCGCGGCCGGGTGCCACCGAGGCGGCCGGCCACGAGATTCAAGTTCTGGCGCGAGCGGCGATCGCGGTCACACGTGGCCGCGAAAGGGAAGCGATCTAAGTGACGCTCGCAGGCTAGCCCCAACCTGCATTCTCCGAATGTTCGAAGGTGACCGGCCATCCAGCGTCCAGGAAGGCATCCCTGGCGCTCCGCGAGCCGTTTCACCCAGGCTGGGTGACGGCCACCGGCCCGTGCCGAGCGATAGTGGCAGGAGCCGACCAGGCAGGGGATCGCTATGGACATCTGCGAGGCAGTCCGTGACGAGCTGCTCGCTGATCCGCGCGTCGAGGCCGACGACATCGAGGTCAAGATGTTCAGCGGCGACGTGCTGCTCAACGGCACCGACACCCAGCCAGGCTCAGTGTTCGCAGGCGACAGTCGCCGCGCGTCGGGTGGAAGGCGTGACTACGGTCCATAACCTCCTCGACGTCGCACTGCCATCCGAAGACTACGGAGACGACGCAGCGCTGGCCCGGCTCGTCAACAACGAACTCGCTGCGAGTCCTGACGTGCCGGGAAAGTGTCGAGGCAAGCGCCAGTGAAGGCAATGTTTCGCTTGACGGCACAGTGAACTCTCCGGCACAGCGTGCCGCGGCCGAGAACGCGGTGACCGGGTGCGCTGGGGT
>CAVOJF010000007.1:0-909345 GCA_963696215.1 uncultured Actinomycetota bacterium | reverse complement strand
CCCGCGCCCACACCGGTCGAGACGACCATGCCTAGCACGTTCTTCCGACCGCGGCCCGCGCCCCGCCAGTGCTCACCGGCGGCCATGCAGATCGCGTCGTTGTGCACCCTGACCGGTCCGCCGCCCGTGCCGAACTTGTCGGCCAGTCGCTCCCGCAGCGGGAACAGCCGCCAGGCCGGGATGTTCAGCGGCGAGACCCGCCCGGATGGCCACTCCATCGGACCGCCGCAGCCGCAGCCGATGCCCGACAACTCGGCCAGGTCGTCGACCTTCGGCGCCTTGAGCACCTGCACGAGCAGCGACTCAAGCGTGCGCCAGATCTTCTCGCCGTCGAGCCTCGCGCAGGGTCGGCACCTGCGCCCAGGTGATCAGCCGGCCGCCAGGTTCGGCGACCCCGGCCGCCATCTTCGTACCGCCGATATCGATGGCCAGGAGGTCCGCGTTCGGCCATGTTGCTAGCCTCCAAAGATGCGGACCACGCGCGCGATGCACATAGTGTCGAATGGTGCAGCCACAACATCAGAGATCCACATCGCCAGTCAGCGTCAGCCTCAGCGCACAGCCACCGCCCCGAAGTCAAGACCCTCGGCGAACTCCGCGCAAGCGGGCATCAGTTCACGAGCGTCAAGGACGAGTTGCGGCAGAACCTGATCGCCAGGTTGCGGGCAGGCGAAGATCCGTTTCCCGGCATCCTCGGTTTTCGACGCCACGGTGCGGCCGCACCTGGAGCGGGCCCTGATCGCCGGCGCACGACGTGATCCTGCTCGGCGAGCGCGGCCAGGGCAAGACCAGGCTGATCCGCACCCTGACCGGGCTGCTCGACGAGTGGTCGCCGATCGTCGCCGGGTGCGAGATCAACGACCATCCGTTCGCGCCGGTCTGTGCCAGGTGCCGCCGGCTGGCTGCCGAGCTTGGCGACGATCTGCCGGTCGAGCTGGCAGGCCGCGATGACCGGTACGGCGAGAAGCTGGCCACCCCCGACACCAGCGTTGGCGACCTGATCGGCGACATCGACCCGGTCAAGGTGGCAGAAGGACGCACCCTCGGCGACCCGGAGACCATTCACTACGGGCTGGTCCCCCGAACCAATCGGGGCATTTTCTGCCTCAACGAGCTGCCTGATCTGGCCGAGCGGATTCAGGTCTCGCTGCTAAACGTGCTCGAGGAGCGCGACATCGCGGTTCGCGGCTACGCGCTGCGGCTGCCGCTCGACCTGGTGCTCGTCGCCAGCGCGAACCCTGAGGACTACACCAACAGGGGCCGTATCATCACCCCGCTCAAGGACAGGTTCGGCGCCGAGATCCGCACCCACTATCCGCTCTCGCTCGACGACGAGCTCGCCGTGGTTAAGCAAGAGGCGGAGATCGCCTGGGGCGGCGACAACTCGGACGCTGTGCTGCCCAGGCACCTGATCGAGGTGATCGCCAGGTTCACCAGGCTGGTGCGCAGCTCCCCGGCGGTCGACGCGCACTCGGGAGTGTCGGCCAGGTTCGCGATCGCCGCGGCCGAGGCCGCGGTCGCGGCCGCGGTCAGGAGGGCCGCCATCACCGGCGAGGAGCAGCCCGTCGCGCGAATCTGCGACCTGCCCGCGGTCGTGACCACGCTGCGCGGCAAGGTCGAGTTCGAGGTCAGCGAGGAGGGCAGGGAAGGCGAGGTGTTCGAGCACCTGCTCCGCCGCGCGACCGCTGAGACCTTCCGCGCGCACCTCGGCAGCGCCGACCTGTCCGGCCTGGTGACCAGGTTCACCGACGGCGGCAGCGTCGAGTCCTCCGACCTGCTGCCGGCCGCCGAGCTGCTGCGCAGGATCGGCGAGGTGCCCGGGCTGGCGAAGATCATGGAGCGGCTGAACGGCGACGGGGGCGAGTCGTTCGGCCAGGCTGCGGCGGCGCTGGAGTTCGCGCTCGAGGGGCTGTACCTGATGCGCAGGCTGTCGAAGGATGTGGTGGACGGCGGCGCCATCTACCGTGGCTGACTCCGCGCCAGACCGGCCTCTTATGAGCACAGTGCGGAAGGGCGGTGGCGGGTGAGCGGCTACCGGTACGGCGAGTACGACGGCGGACCTGATCCGCTTGAGCCGCCGTATGACGTCCGCGGGGCCGTGGATGCGCTCGGTGAGTCCGTGCTGAGCGGCGACGATCCGGCGAGCGCGCTCCGGGACCTGCTCAGGCGCGGCCTGCCCGACCGTCGCGGCCTCGACGACCTGCTCAGGCGGGTTCGCGAGCGCCAGCGCGAGCTGCGCAGGAGCGGACGCCTGGACGGAATCCTCGAGCAGGCAAGAGCGCTGCTCGACACAGCGATCGGGCAGGAACGCGCCGAGCTCTTCCCTGACCCGAGCGACGACGCCAGGCTGCGCGAGGCAGAGCTGGACACGCTGCCGTCAGACACCGCGGGGGCGATCAGGCAGCTCGCCGATTACCAGTGGCGCAGCCAGGCCGCCGCGCAGACCTTCGAGCAGCTCAAGGAGCTGCTCAGGCGAGAGGTGCTGGACAGTCAGTTCCGCGGTATCAAGGAGCAGATGTCGGCGTCTGACCCAGGAGACATGCAGCGGGTCAAGGACATGATGGCCGCGCTCACCGACATGATCGAGGCAGACGCCAGGGGCGACCACACCCAGGATGACTTCGACGCCTTCATGGCCGAGTTCGGCGACTTCTTTCCCGACTCCCCTGCGAACCTCGAGCAGCTCGTGGACTCGCTGGTACGCCGGATGGCCGCGGCCCAGCGCCTGCTCAACTCCCTCACCGACGAACAGCGGGACGAACTGGCCGGCCTGATGGCGCAGACGATGGAGGACGCCGGCCTGGCGCAGGAAATGGCGAGGCTTGCCGATGCGCTCAGGGACCGCCGCCCCGACATCGACTGGGATGGCCAGCGCGGCGAGCGGATGACCGGCCGCGACCCGCTCGGGCTCGGGGACGCCACGACCGCGCTCGCCGAGCTGGCTGACCTCGCCCAAATCGAGGACGCGATGCGGCAGGACTACCCAGGCGCGCGGCTCGACGACATCGACGAGGAGGCGGTTCGGCGCGCGCTCGGGCGCCAGGCAGTCGACGACATGGAGGCGCTGAGGCAGATCGAGCGCGAACTGCAGCGGCAGGGCTACCTGGTCAGCAACGAAGGCAAGCTCGAGCTGACCCCGAAAGCCGTGCGCCGGCTTGGCGACACCGCGCTGCGCCAGGTGTTCGCCAAGCTCGCCGAGGCCGGATTCGGAGATCATGACCAGCACGATGTCGGCCAGGCAGGCGAGCTGACCGGCTCCACGAGGCCGTGGCGGTTCGGCGATGAGCAATCCATCGACACCTCAGCGACGGTGCGCAACGCGCTGCTGCGCGGCGGGGTGCCCGGTCTCGCAGCCAGGACCGGCGACGACGGCGCTGGCGACCGTGCGGACGCCGGGGCGGGCGGCGGCAGGACGGCGGTGCGACTCTCGGTCAGCGACTTCGAGATCGGCGAGACCGAGCGGCGGGCGTCGGCCGCGATCTGCCTGCTGGTCGACCTGTCCTATTCGATGGCACTCCGCGGCACCTGGAGCGCCGCGAAGCAGACCGCACTAGCCTTGTATGCCCTGGTCAGGACCAGGTTCCCGCAGGACTCGCTGCAGGTGATCGGGTTTTCCAACTACGCCAGGGAACTCAAGGAGACCGACCTGGCCGGCCTCGGCTGGGACATGGTCCAGGGCACGAACCTGCACCACGCGCTGGTGCTCGCGGGCCGGTTCCTCGACCGGCGCCCCGAGCACAACCCGGTCGTGCTTGTCATCACCGACGGCGAGCCGACCGCGCACCTGCGCAGGGACGGCAGTTACTGGTTCGACTGGCCGCCATCGCCTGAGACCCTGGAGCTCACCATGGCCGAGGTCGACAAGATGACCAGGCGACGCGCCACGCTGAACATCTTCATGCTCGCCGACGACGAGCGGCTGACCTCGTTCGTGGACGAGGTGGCCAGGCGCAACGGCGGCCGGGTGCTGCGGGCGCTGCCAGACAGCCTGGGCGAGTACGTGGTCAGCGACTTCCTCAGGTCGCGCCGGGAACGTGGCCGCTAGGAATCACACAGGCGCGCAGATGGTCAGGGCGTGCCAATCCGGGCATCAGGCTGAAACTGCTCGATACAGGATGTAGATGACGTTCTCCGGCACTTCCCGGCACTTCCCGAAAGTACGTCATTCCATCGTGCCGCTAGTAGTACTTTTCGGCACGTAATCATCTCCCCAAACTGGCGGGCCGCCCGCCGGGGGCACTCGGGGAAATACCTGCTCTCCCGGCGCCGCTTGAGGCCCGCGGAGAATCCGCCCTCCAAAGGAGGAAGTTGTGAGTTCCGGAACTGTATCGGGCGGCGTTGGCTCGAAGCGGCCGCTCGTCGTCGCGCTCGCGGTCGTTGGCGTCGTCTTCATCATCCTGGCCGTGCTCTTCTTCGCGGGCGTCAGCATGGGCCCGCTCGACTCGGTCGGCCACTCAGGCAAGGTCAACCACGGCAGCCATGGCATCCGCGGCGCCGTGAGCGCGGTGATCGGCGTTCTCGCCTTCGCCGGTGCCTGGATCGCCAGCCGGAAGGCGCGCTGACGCGTATCGCGAGCCGCAACGTGGGCGCAAAGCTGTTGCAAGAACGACAGCAATGCGCCCACGTTGCTGGCCGCGAACCGGACGGGCCGGGTTCTAGACTCGGCGCATGTCTTTCTCGCAACACCTGGTCCTGTGGCTGCACGTCGCCTTCGTCATCTTCACGATCGGCCCGGCCACCATGGCGATCATGTCGACGCCGCGCTATATCAGGAAACGAGACATCAGGATCCTGCGCTACCTGAGCAGGATGACCCTCATCTTCGCCGTGGGCTCGCTCGGCGTGCTCATCGCCGGAATCGTGCTCTCCTCGATGATCGGCAAGGCCAGCAAGCCCTGGATCATCGTCTCGGAGACCCTGTTCCTGGTGAGCGTGCTGCTACTCGGCCTGATCCACAGGGATCAGCGGCACGCGATCAAGGCGCTGGAGGCTGCAACCGACACCGCGGCGCACGTGGCCGATCACCCAGCGGCGGGTGCCGCCGAGGACCCGGGCACCGGCCAGCAGGAGCCGGATGCCGCCGGCGACCGTCCGCAGCAGATCCCTGGCGCGCAGGCGGCCGATCACACCGCGTCGATACCGGCCCACCTGGCCAATGTCGAGCGCGGACGGATCGTCATGATTGGCGGAATCGTCACCGTGATCTGGCTCGTCATCCTGGTCCTGATGGTCTGGAATAGCTGATCGGGTGAATTGGACCACCTCCATGGGGTAGACCCGACTTAACAGGACGTGCGGCACAGGACGTATGTCACAAGACGTGCGCCGCTCACAGCGCGAGCGGGCGAGCTTCGCGATGGCAGGTGAATGGCAGTTGGGCCCAGCGGAGTTCGACGACTTCTCGCCCTACCCCCCGATCGCCGACTACGGCTTCCTGTCCGACTGCGAGGTCACGGCCCTGATCGCGCCGGGCGGGTCCGTGGAGTGGATGTGCCTGCCACGGCTGGATGACGCCAGCGTCTTCGGCTCGATGCTCGACCGCGACGCGGGCTGGTTCAGGTTCGGCCCCGCCGACATGTCCGTCCCAGCCGACCGGCGCTACCTGGCGGGCACGATGGTGCTCGAGACGGTCTGGGACTGCGGCGAGGGCTGGCTGATCGTCAGGGACTGCCTGGTGATGGGGCCGTGGCGGCACGAGAACCCTGAGCAGCACTCGCACCGCAGGCCGCCGACCGATTACGAGGCAGAGCACATCCTGCTGCGCACGGTCCGGTGCACCAACGGCGCGGTCCAGCTTGTCATGGACTGCCACCCCGCGTTCGACTACGGCAGGCACCGCGATCACTGGGCCCACACCGACCACGGCTTCAACCAGGTGAGCATCAGCCAGCCAGGGTCGGACCTGACGCTGACCCTGACCTCCGACGTCAGGATCGGTATCGAGGGCCCGAGCGCGCAGGCGCGCACGCTGATCAAGGAGGGCGAGACCCGGTACTGCGCGCTGTCCTGGGGTAGTTGCGCGCCGCCGCGCAACTACGCGGACGCCAACGCCCGGCTGCTGTGGACAGCGCACCACTGGCGGCACTGGCTGGCTCGCGGCAGGCTGCCCGACCACCGCTGGCGCTCGCACCTGACCCGCAGCGCGCTGACGCTCAAGGGCCTCGCCTACGCACCGACCGGGGCGATCGCGGCGGCGGCGAGCACGTCGCTGCCTGAGACGCCGGGCGGCGAGCGTAACTGGGACTATCGCTATAGCTGGATCCGCGACTCGACGTTCGCGCTCTGGGGACTGTTCACGCTCGGCTTTGAATGGGAGGCGAACGACTACTTCGCGTTCATCGCCGACATCATCGAGCGCGACCACGAGGACCTGCAGATCGTCTATCGGATCGACGGCGACAAGGATCTCGAGGAGCACGTGCTCGAGCACCTGCGCGGCTACCAGGGAGCCACGCCGGTCAGGATCGGCAACGGCGCGTACGCGCAGCGCCAGAACGACGTCTGGGGCACGGTGCTCGACTCGCTGTTCCTGCACACCAAGTCGCGAGACTGGCTAGACGACCGGGTCTGGCGGATGGCGCGGCAGCAGGTCGAGCAGGCGTTGCTGCACTGGCGCGAGCCTGACCGCGGAATGTGGGAGGTCCGCGGCGAGCCCAAGCACTTCACCTCATCGAAGCTGATGTGCTGGGTCGCGCTTGACCGCGGCGCGCGGCTCGCGAGGATCAGGGACGACCAGGAGGCCGCCACCAGATGGCAGCAGGCCGCCGACGAAATCCACGACGACATCTGCGCCAACGCGCTCGATGACCGCGGCGTGTTCTGCCAGCACTACGACACGACAGCGCTGGACGCCTCGCTGCTCCTGATGCCGCTGGTCAGGTTCCTGCCGGCGGACGACAAGCGGATCCGCGACACCGTGCTCGCGATCTGCGACGAGCTGTCGGAAGACGGCCTCATCATCAGGTACCGCCCTGAGGAGACCGACGACGGGCTCAAGGGTCGGGAGGGCACGTTCACGATCTGCTCGTTCTGGATGGTCTCGGCGCTGGCCGAGATCGGCGAGCACCAGCGAGCCAGGGACCTCTGCGAGAAGGTGCTGTCCTACGCGAGTCCGCTGCTGCTCTACGGCGAGCAGATCGACCCGCGCTCGGGGCGGCACCTGGGCAACTTCCCGCAGGCTTTCACGCACCTGGCGCTCATCAACGCGGTCATGCACGTGGTCAGGCACGAGCACCAGGCGGCCAGGCGCGCGCTCGGCGCCGACGCCACGATCGCGCCTCGGCAGTTAGCCGATCATGCGCACACCGGCGAGGGCGAGCAGGCCGGCGGCGCCTAGCCAAGCGCTATGCGCAGGTCCTCTATCAGGTCGTCGCAGTTCTCGATGCCGACCGACAGCCTGATCAGGTCGGCAGGAACCTCGAGCGGCGAAGCCGGCCACCGAGGCGTGCGTCATCCTGCCCGGGTGCTCGATCAGAGATTCCACCCCGCCCAGTGATTCGCCGAGCGTGAACAGCCTGGTCCGGCCGCACATTTCGACGGCTGCCGCCGGGCCGTCGGCGTGCCGGAACGAGACCATCCCGCCGAATCCCCGCATCTGCTTGACCGCCACATCGTGGCCCGGGTGATCGGGCAGGCCGGGGTAGTAGACCTGCGCGACGCGAGAGTGGTTGGCGAGCCACGTCGCCACCTGCGCTCCGTTATCGCAATGCCGGTCCATCCTGACCGCGAGCGTCTTCACCCCGCGCAGGGTGAGCCACGCGTCGAATGGCGCTCCCGCTGACCCGGCGGCGTTCTGCAAGAAAGCAAGGCGCTCGGCCAGGCCAGTGTCGGCGACGACGAGCGCGCCGCCGACCACGTCGGAGTGGCCGCCCAGGTATTTGGTCGTCGAGTGGATCACGACGTCGGCGCCGAGCGCGAGCGGCTGCTGCAGGTACGGCGAGGCGAACGTGTTGTCCACTGCGAGCAGGGCGCCTGCCGAGTGCGCGATCTGTCCGAGGGCGGCGACATCCGCGATCGACAGCAGCGGGTTGGTCGGCGTCTCCACCCAGATCAGCGCGGGGCTGAACTCGGCCACCGCGGCCCTGACCGCCTCGGCGTCGGAGACAGGCACCGGGTGGTACGCCAGGCCCCACTGCGCGTGCACCTTGTCGAACAGCCGGAACGTGCCGCCGTAGGCATCGTGCGGGATCAGCACGTGGTCGCCAGGCCGGCAGACGGTGCGGACCAGGCAGTCCTCGGCGGCCATGCCGGACGCGAATGCCAGCGCCCGCACGCCGCCCTCCAGCGCGGCCAGGCAGTCCTCGAGCGCGCCCCTGGTCGGGTTGGCGGTGCGGGAGTACTCGTAGCCCTCGACCCAGCGGCCGGGGCCATCCGCGACCCCGCTGCGCGTCCCGCCGCGCACGCCGCCGACGCCGTCCTGCTTATAGGTCGACACCTGGTAGATCGGCGGCACGACCGCGCCGGTCAGCGGGTCTGGGTCCTGACCCGCGTGAATGGCGAGCGTCTCGAATCCGTCTCCGCGCTCGATCTGCGCCACTGGCCCTCCGCCTCGTCCGGCCCTTCATGCCCGGCCGTCAGCCGGACAGGAACATGAGCACATCCTGCCTGGTGATCATTCCCGCCGGCTTGCCGTCGACGAGAACGACCGCTGCGCCTGCCTTCTCGAGCGCGGCTACGGCGGCGCTGATCGGCTCGCCTGATCCGATCATCGGCAGCGGCGCCGACATGTGCGCCAAGACCGGTTCACCGGGCGCCGCACGGCCGCTGACCAGCGCGTCCAGCAGGTCCCGCTCGGTGATCGAGCCGACCACTTCGGCCGCCATCACCGGCGGTTCCTCCTTGAGCACGGGCAGCTGCGATACGTCGTACTCGCGCATCGTCTCAATCACCGCCCTGACGGTCTCCTCCGGATGCGCGTGCACGAAGAGCGGCAACTGACCTCTCTTCCGCTCGAGCACGTCTGCGATACGTGGCTCGGCGGTCTCAGAAGTGAGGAAGCCGTAGTCGGCCATCCAGTCATCGCTGAACACCTTCGACAGGTAGCCGCGTCCGCCGTCCGGCAGCAGCACCACGATGACAGCATCGGGCCCGGCCTGCTCGGCGACCCTGAGCGCGGCGACCACCGCCATCCCGCATGAGCCGCCGACCAGCAGGGCTTCCTCGACCGCCAGTCGCCTGGTCATGAGGAACGAGTCGGCGTCGCTCACGGCGATGATCTGATCGCAGACCGTCTTGTCGTAGGTCTGCGGCCAGAAGTCCTCGCCCACGCCTTCAACCAGGTAAGGCCTGCCGGTGCCACCGGAGTAGACAGAGCCTTCAGGGTCGGCTCCGATGATCTTTACCCGGCCGCCTGATACTTCCTTGAGGTAGCGACCGGTTCCAGAGATGGTCCCGCCGGTGCCGATGCCAGCCACAAAGTGGGTCACCGACCCGTCGGTCTGCGCCCAGATCTCCGGGCCCGTTGTGCGGTAGTGCGACTGCGGGTTGGCCTGGTTCGCGTACTGATTCGGCTTCCAGGCGCCAGGGATGTCCCTGGCCAGCCGGTCAGAGACGCTGTAGTAGGAGTCCGGCGAGTCAGGCGAGACCGTGGTCGGGCAGACGACGACCTCGGCGCCGTACGCGCGCAGCACGCTGATCTTGTCCTGGGCGACCTTGTCGGGGCAGACGAACACGCACTTGTAGCCCTTCTCGGCGGCCACGATGGCCAGCCCGACGCCGGTGTTACCCGACGTGGGCTCCACGATCGTGCCGCCCGGCCGGAGCGCGCCCGAGGCCTCGGCAGCCTGCACCATCGCGAGCGCGATCCTGTCCTTCACCGAGCCGCCCGGGCTGACGTACTCCACCTTGGCCAGCACTGCCGGAGGCTCCGGGGGCGTCGTCTCCCAGTGCCAGCCCGAGGTGGCGGGTGACCTTGCGCAGCCTGAGCAGCGGGGTGTTCCCGATGAGATCGACCAGCGACTCGTGCACCTGCATGGCTGAACCACCTTGTCCTGGGAGACCGGTTCAAGCCTAGGGGCACGATCACGCCGACCTGGCAGGCGGCAGTAGTCCAGGGGCGACGATCCCGGGTCACAGCACGCTCATCGGGGCCGCTAGCGGGCGCTAGTGGGAGACAGGGGACGAAGATTCAAAGGGCACTACCGTTCGCAGTCGCGTTGTTACACTCTGTGCCCCAGGCACCGCGCCCGGCATTCGAGCCGAGGGGGACTCGTGGCATTGTTGCTGGCCGATCAGGAAGGGTGGCTAAGCCACCCGCCGCTTGAGCACTTCTCGCCCTGCACGCCCTATCTCGCGCCGTACCGGGCAGCGGTCAGGTGACCTGGTCACCGAGATCGGGCAGGCGGCAGCCAGCGACGCCAGGGCCGCCGAGCACATCATGGCCAAACGGCTCGGCGAGGACGAGTTCGCGACCGTTCTCGAAGAGACTCCCGATGGCTGGGACGCGACAGTCGCCAGGCTGCTGTTCGAGGTCAGGAACTACCAGCCCACGCCGCGCAACGCGACCAGCACGCTCGCCTCGCTGGTCAGGATCTCGATGCTGGCGCAGATCGACGCGGTGTGGTGGGGCCGGGCGCCCAGCTACCAGACGGACTCCGACGTCGCAGGACGCCACCGACCTCGTCGACCTCGATGAGCTAGACGCCGACGGGCAGCTGACGTTCCAGTACCGGCACCAGGCCGTGCACGCTCGCAGCGCGAGCCGCGCGGTCGGCCGAGCGGCGGACCAGGCCAGGACGCGCGCCGCGGACCGCCGGGCTCTGGCTGGCCAAGGCGCGGCCGCAGGCGGTGGCCTGGCTCAACCACCTCGCCGACGAGTTCGCGCAGATC
Organism: uncultured Actinomycetota bacterium; assembly: GCA_963696215.1. Lineage (GTDB taxonomy): Bacteria > Actinomycetota > Actinomycetes > Streptosporangiales > Streptosporangiaceae > Chersky-822. The sequence goes on along the minus strand of CAVOJF010000007.1, from coordinate 898,518 downwards.
GCGCCCGACGGAACTCCGCCGCTGTGGGTGACCAGCGTCGCCCGCAGCGTCGAGCATCAGCGGCACCTGAAGTCGCTCGGCTACATCGCCCTGCTGCCGAGCGCGCACTGCGTCGGCTACGCAGCCGACATCGAGATGGACTGGTACCGCCGGTTCCGCGCGCACCGGCTGCTGCGCGGGCTGCTACTCGACCGGCAGCGCGCCGACGAGGTCAACGTCATCGACGAGGGTCAGGCCTGGCATGTCTGCCTGCGCCCCGACCTGGTGCAGCGGCCTCGCCAGTGCAAATCGCCTCCGCGGCAGCTGACTAGTGTGCGGCATCGCGCTGATCGCCGGACCTCGCCCAAGCGAAGTGCTGTTCGGCCAGATGCTCGACGCTGCTCAGACCGCGGGGCGACGTCGAGGAGGTCGAGCCTGGACGATTGCCTGCTGGCCGGGACGCAGCGGCTGCGGATCGTCGATCCCGTCAGGGCGATCCAGCCGTGGATCTCGGCCGACGGGCGCTGGCTGCTCTGCTACAACGGCGAGATCTACAACCACCGCGCGCTCCGCGCCGAGCTGCGCGCGCTCGGCCACCAGTTCCGCAGCAGGAGCGACACCGAGGTCATCTTGCAGGCGTTCGCCCAGTGGGGCGAGAACGCGGTGCGCCGGCTGCGCGGAGAGTTCGCCTTCGCGATCAGCGAGCGGTCGACGGGCCGTACCTACCTGGCCCGCGATCCGGTCGGCGTCAAGCCGCTCTACTGGTCGACCGCGCGCGGCTGCCTGCACGTCGCGTCGGAGATCAAGGCGCTGGTGCCGCCCGGCGCGGTCGTGCGCGAGGTGCCGCCGGGGAGCCACGGCTGGGCTACGCCCGGCCGCGATCCCATGCTGGCGCGCTACACGGACTTGCTGAACCCGGACGCGCGAGGCCGGCGAGCCGGTCACCGACGTGGCCGAGGCGGCCGCGCTGGTCAGGTCGGCGCTCGCCGACAGCGATCGCGGTCCGGCTGAATACCGCACTGCCGGTCGGCGTGATCTCTGTCCGGCGGCCTGGACAGCTCGCTGACGCTCGCGCACGTCCGCGAGCTGCACCCCGACTGCGTGGCCTTCACGGTCGGCGCGCCTGGCAGCGACGATATCGCCTACGCCGGCAAGCTCGCGGCTGATCTCGGCGTCCGGCACGAGATCATCGAGATCCCGCCGCGCGAGATCAGGCTGGCCGACGTCAAGGAGGCCATCAGGATCTCCGAGCTGACCGAGTACGGCGACATCATCAACGCGGTGGTGTCCGTGCCGCTGTTCCGCCGGATCGCGAAGCTGGGGATCAAGGTCGTGCTCACCGGCGACGGCTCGGACGAGCTGTTCGGCGGCTACGCCGATGTACGACCAGATCGGCCATGCCCAGGTGCGCCGCCTGTTCCTGCACAAGCTGGCCAACCTCGGGCGGACCGAACTGCAGCGGGTCGACCGGACCAGCATGGCCAGTGGCGTCGAGGTCAGGGTCCCGTTCCTCGATCCCCGGCCTGGTCGACCTCGCGATGCGGCTGCCGATGGCGCTGAAGGTGCAGCGACGGCACCGAGAAGTGGATCCTCCGGCATGCGTTCGCCGACCTGCTGCCTGACTACATCAGGCAGCGGCCGAAGAACCCGATGTCGCACGCGTCGGGCCTGCACGAGCGGGCCAGGATGTACAAGCCGGTGTTCGCCCGGATTCACCGCTCGTTCGGCTATGACCTGCACGAGCCGGTCCGCCGGGACTTCTCCGTCTTGCTCAGCCAGTGCGGCAACGACCTAGACCTGGCGATCGCGCAGGCTGCCCGCGGCTGCGACTACAGCACCAGCGAGCACGCGCGGGACCTGGCCGGGGCGGCCAAGTGGAACGCGGCATCGGCTGATGGCCGGGCTGGCACACCCGGCCGGCCAGGCTGGACTCGTCCCTGCTGTGAGCTACTGTGCGGTAAACAACCAGTTGCCGCCAGGGAGCCAGCCATGCCAGAGGCAGTCATCGTCGCCACCGCGCGCTCGCCGATCGGACGGGCATTCAAGGGCAGCATGACCAGCATCCGTCCCGACGACCTGACCGTGGCAGATGATCAAGGCCGCACTGGCGAAGGTGCCCCAGCTCGACCCCGCCGACGTCGAGGACCTGATCCTCGGCTGCGGCCTGCCAGGTGGCGAGCAGGGCTACAACATGGCCCGCGTGATCGCGGTGATGCTCGGCCTCGACACGGTGCCCGGCACCACGATCACCCGGTACTGCTCGTCCTCGCTGCAGAGCACCAGGATGGCGTACCACGCGATCAAGGCGGGCGAGGGCGACGTCTTCATCTGCGCCGGCGTCGAGTGCGTCAGCAGGTTCGGCAAGGGCAGCAGCGACGGCGCGCCCGACACCAAGAACCCGGTCTTCGCCGAGGCCGAGGCGCGGGCCGCGAGCCGGGCGACCGCCGGCGCCGACGTCTGGCACGACCCGCGCGAAGACGGCCAGATCCCTGACATCTACATCGCGATGGGCCAGACCGCCGAGAACCTCGCTCAGCAGCGCGGCATCACGCAGGGCCGAGCAGGACGAGTTCGGCGTGCGGTCGCAGAACATGGCGGAGAAGGCGATCGCCGACGGCTTCTGGCAGCGCGACATCACGCCGGCCACCCTGCCTGACGGCACCGTGGTCTCGGCCGACGACGGGCCGCGCGCCGGAACCACGCTGGAGAAGGTGGCCACGCTGCAGCCGGTGTTCAGGCCCGGACGGCACCGTGACGGCGGGCAACTGCTGCCCGCTGAACGACGGGGCGGCCGCGGTCGTGGTGATGAGCGACCGGAAGGCAGCAGAACTCGGGATCACGCCACTGGCCAGGATCGTTGCCGACCGGCATCACCGCGCTGTCGCCGGAGATCATGGGCCTCGGCCCGGTCGGGGCCTCCCGGCAGGCGCTGGCGAGGGCCGGCATGACCATCGACGACATCGACCTGGTCGAGATCAACGAGGCGTTCGCGGCGCAGGTCATCCCGTCCTACCGGGACCTTGGCATCGACATCGACAAGCTCAACGTCAACGGTGGTGCGATCGCCGTCGGCCACCCGTTCGGGATGACCGGCGCCAGGATCACGTCGACGCTGCTGAACAGCCTGCAGTTCCACGACAAGACCTTCGGGCTGGAGACGATGTGCGTCGGCGGCGGCCAGGGCATGGCGATGATCTTCGAGCGCCTGTCCTGACTGGCGGACCCTGCACAGGGCGCCTTGTTAAGTACCAGGTTGCATAACGGATAGGTCACGTTCAGGTCTTGCCAGGACGCGTCTCGTAGTGCAGTCTCGATGCAGGAGACTCATCTCGGCCTGGAGGTGCCCCTTGTCCCTGATCCACTCTCCGGAGATGCACAAGAATCTGATCGCTCGCATCCCGCGAGTAACCGGAAGTGATCTCCGAGAGTGGTTCCACCGCCTGGAATCGGGGCCGTCGTTTCTGCGACACGGCGAGCGGGCCACGTGGCTTGCGGACGAGCACGGGCTGTGCCACGCCTACGCCACCGCCATCGTGCACGAGTACGAGGTACAGCGGCGTACCAGGCTGAACAGCGCCTGACGGGCGCCGCATGCAACTGGACCGAGCCCGGGAGTTCATGCGCGTCAACCACCGGGCTGTGCTTGCCACCCGCCGGTCGGACGGTCTGCCTCAGCTCTCGCCGGTGACCGTCGGCGTCGGCGACGACGGCCGCGTGCTGATCAGCACCCGCGAGACCGCCATGAAGACGAAGAACCTGGCACGGGATCCGCACGCCTCGCTGTGCGTGCTGAACGACGGCTTCTTCGGTGACTGGGTGCAGGCCGAAGGCACGGCCGAGATCATTGCTCTGCCTCAGGCCATGGACCTGCTGGTCGATTACTACCGGCGGGTCTCGGGCGAGCACCCTGACTGGGACGACTACCGCAACGCCATGCGCCGTGACCGCCGTGTCATCGTCGCCATCACGCTCACCCGCGCCGGGCCGGACCGCAGCGGCTAGCCGCGCCCCGGCCCTGCCGATCGCGCGCCGCCCCGCCCCGTCGGCACGGCGCAGGACATTGCTCTCCTGCAAGCCGTTAACCTTGCCGGGCATCCCCGGCCTTCCAGCATTAACCTCGCCCGGACGCACAGTGCAATCGATCGCAATCATTTCGTGTGATTCATACAATTTGAATGGCGCGAATCCATGACGACCTCACGACTAGTGAATCGCAAATTCCAGCTCACGGAAGGCGATCGCTGGGCTGGGGCGACTCTTGCGACGTCGCTGGATCGGGCCTTGTTTACCCACGTGACCTGCGGCGATGCCTTAGCAGATCGCCACGGTGCCGATCCTGTTGAATCAGTACCCCCGGTCGGGCTCGAACCGACACTACGGCCCTTTTAGGGGGCTCGCCTCTTCCCTTGGGCTACGGGGGCTCGGAAATCGTACCTCAAGTCGCGCCGTTTATTCAAACATTCCCTCGAATCGGGCAGTGCACTCTTATAAGCGATCAAATCGACATTACCCGTGCGAACATCTGTGCACTTGCATGTGCAATTCGGGCTCAATTTCTTCACTGACCGTGCAGTAATCTGGGCCGGGCGGCGGCAGGCCGCACCTGAGCCCGCGCCGCGCTGAACCACGCTGCAACGCGCTGCAAGCCGCTGCAACGCCTCTGATCAGGGCAGACCTGCGAAGCCGCGAGCCCGCTCGAAGACAGCGTCGAGCATAGGGCCAGTGACCCGGCCAGTGAACGTGTTCTGCTGACTGGGGTGATAGCAGCCGAGCACCAGCAGGCCGGACAGCTCGATCTCGGTGCCGTGGCCGAAGGCCGGGCGCGGCGCCGGGATCGTACGTCCCATCCTCGCCAGCTCGCGCCAGGCGGCCTGCCAGGCGAAATGACCGAGGCAGACGATCACCCGCATGCTGTCCGCGAGCAGATCGATTTCGGCCGCGAGCCACGGCTCGCACAGATCACGCTCGGCCACGGTCGGCTTGTTCTGCGGCGGAGCGCAGCGCACCGCGGCAGCCATCCTGACACCGAGCAGCCGCTGCCCATCGCCGGCATCCACGCTGGTCGGCAGTGCGGCGAGTCCGCAGCGCCAGAGGGACTCGAAGAGCACGTCGCCGCTGCGGTCGCCGGTGAAAATCCGGCCGGTCCTGTTGCCGCCATGGGCGGCAGGAGCGAGGCCGACGATCAGCACCCCAGCGTGCTCGTCGCCCCAGCCAGGCACCGGACGGCCCCAGTAGCGCTCACCGGCGAAGGCGCGGCGCTTGGTGACAGCGACCTCTTCGCGCCACGCGACCAGCCTGGGACATGACCTGCAGACCGATTGTCTCGCGGCGAGTTCTCGCAGTGCAGCCGGCGCCCGCGGCCAGTGCGCGTACGCTGTCCTGATCGGTCGCGACCGGCGTCGCCATGGTCGCCGGGTCACCAGGCCACCCGGTTCCCGGCTCTACGGAACCAGCGCCAGCGGCCTCGCGCACGCTCACGACGCGGCGGGGTCACGCGCCGCTCTGGTCACCAGCGACCAGGCGATGCCGTCCAGGATGTCGTGCTCGCTGGCGACGATCTCGCCGAAGCCGAACCTGGCCGTGACCCGGTCCAGGATCGATGAGCCGGCGCCGATCACGTCGACCCGGCCGGGATGGATGACCGCCCTGGCGGCCCGTTCCTGATGGTCCGTGCCGAGCAGGCCGGTCGTGACCTCGTGCACGCGGGCGGCGCTGATCCGCGCGTGGTGGATCAGCGCCGGGTCGTAGCTGGCCAGCCCGAGTGCGAGCGCGGTCACCGTGGTGACCGATCCCGCCAGCCCGACGAGCGTCCTAGCCTCTGCCGCTGGGACGGCGTCTGCGACCGTGGCCAGCGCCGCGTCGATGTCGGCGATCGCGCCGTCGACCTGCGCACTGGTCGGTGGGTCGGCGTGCAGGTGCCGCTCGGTGAGCCGCACGCAGCCGATGTTGACAGAGATCGCCGCGAGGTCGTCCCGGCCAGCCCCGGCGGCGCCGAAGACGAACTCGGTCGAACCGCCGCCGATGTCCACCACGAGGAACGGCGGCTCGGGCTGACCGTTCCCGCCCTCCGCTCCGCCCAAGGTGTCCTGGCCGAGTTCGGCCGTTGCGCCAGAGAAGGACAAGTAGGCCTCGTCGGCACCGCTGATCACCTCGGGGTCGATGCCGAGTATCCGCCGCACGCCGACGGTGAACTCGGCCGAGTTCGAGGCGTCCCTGGTGGCGCTCGTCGCGACCAGCCTGACCGCGTCGGCGCCCGACTTCCCGATCGCCTCCGCGTACTGCTCGAGCATGGCGAACGTCCGTGCCAAGGCGTCGGGAGCAAGCCTTCCTGTCGCGTCGACGCCCTGACCGAGCCGCACGATCTCCATCCTGCGCTGCACGTCAGCAAGCTGATGCCGGGGAGCGTCGATGTCGGCGATAAGCAACCGCAGCGAGTTCGTGCCGCAGTCGATCGCCGCGACCCGCTGTTCGCCAGATGAAGCCATCATTCCTCCGCGGTGCCTTCGGCCGGAACGCCGACACACGGCCCGACCGCCCACCACTCTCCCATAGCTGCCAGGGCCTCGGTTCCGAGCGGGTTCGCGCCAGGCGCCGCAAGCTCGTGCGCCGCCAGGGCGTGCAGGCACTTGACCCGGTCGGGCATGCCGCCGGCGGATTGCGTGTCCGGCGCCAGTGGCTCGACGCCGGACGCTGTGGCGGCAGCGTCCCGCCTGGCCGCGTAGTCCAGGTGCGCTGCCAGGTACGCCTCGCGCAGCCGCGGGTCAGACCGCAGCCGCTCGGTCATTTCCCGCATCACGCCTGCTGCCTCGAGCCGGCTGGCGGCGGCGCACGCGCGGACGCAGGTCAGGTAGTACAGCGTCGGAAAGGGCGTGCCACCGGGCAACCGCGGCGCCGTCTCGATGACGTCCGGCAGGCCGCACGGGCACCGGTGCGCGACGGCACGCGCTCCGCGCGGCGCCCTGCCCAGCTGCCGCGCGACGGCGGCGAAGTCGGCTGCGTCCAGGCTCACCTGCGCCCCGGCAGATCGGTCAGCTCCAACGGTCGCGCGCTCGCGGCCTGACCATGTCCATCTCCGGCTGTGCCCTTGGCCGTGCCCCGCCTTCGCCGGGATCTGCTGGTTGGCTTGCTGCACCGACTTCCAGAGCCGCGCGTACCACGGCACCTGGTCCGCTCGCCCCGTGGTAGCCCGCCTATTCCTGGGCCCCGGCTCGATGATCACGTAGCACTTCTGGTTCGGGAAGCACATATGGAGCCGGTCGCGTGCCTCGCGCTCGATGTAGGCGGGATCGTGCAGCCGCTTCTGCTGCTGTCGCAACTGCTTCAGGTGCAGCGCCAGGTCCGCGCGCTGGGCTTGGAGTTGGTCGATCTGCCTGCGCTGGGCGATGTACTCGCGGACCGGGTAGGCCAGGCTCAGCGCGATCGCGCAGAACACGACGGCCAGGATCGCCGCCCGGCCGGTGAAGTGCGGCCGGGGGCTTCCCGGCCGCGGGGAACGGCTGACCGGCTCGGTCACCGGCTCGCTTCGGCGAATCGCGGGAAGGCTGCCTGGCCTGCGTAGGCGGCCGCGTCGTCGAGCCGCTCCTCGATCCGCAGCAACTGGTTGTACTTCGCCACCCGCTCGGATCTGGCGGGCGCTCCGCTCTTCATTTGGCCGCAGTTCGCTGCCACCGCGATGTCGGCGATGGTCGTGTCCTCGGTCTCGCCTGACCGGTGGCTGAGCATGCACGCGAAGCCGCCGCGGTGGGCCAGTTCCACTGCGCTGAACGTTTCCGTCAGCGTCCCGATCTGGTTGACCTTGACCAGCAGCGCGTTGGCGGCGCGCTCGGCGATCCCGCGCCTGATGCGGTCCGGGTTGGTCACGAAGAGGTCGTCGCCGACGATCTGCACCCGGCCACCGATCTGGCTGGTGAGCTCTTGCCAGCCAGACCAGTCATCCTCGGCGAGCGGGTCCTCGAGCGAAACGATCGGATAGGAGTCGAGCCAGCGCGCGTACAAAGCGGCCATTTCCGCCGCGGTCTTGGTCTCGCCCTCGAACGTGTAGCCGTTCTCTCCGTAGAACTCGGTCGCTGCCGCGTCAATCGCGATCGCCACATCGCGCCCGGCCGCGAATCCCGCCTGACCGATCGCCTCCATCAGCAGGTCGAGCGCGGCCTGGTTGTGCGGCAGGTCGGGTGCGAATCCGCCCTCATCACCCACCCCGGTGTTCAGGCCGTGCTTCTTCAGCACCGACTTCAGGCTGTGGTAGGTCTCAGCGCCCCAGCGGACCGCCTCGGAGAAGGTGCTCGCGCCGATCGGGGCGATCATGAATTCCTGGATATCGACGTTGGTGTCGGCGTGCGCCCCGCCGTTCAGGATGTTCATCATCGGCACCGGCAGCACGTGCGCGTTCGGGCCGCCCAGGTAGCGGAATAGCGGCAGCTGCGTGGATTCGGCGGCAGCCCGCGCCACGGCGAGGCTGACGCCGAGGATCGCGTTGGCCCCGAGCCTGGATTTGTCCGGGGTGCCGTCGAGATCGATCATCGCGAAGTCGACCATGCGCTGCTCGTCGACATCCTGGCCAAGCAGCTCGGGCTGGATTTCGTCGATGACGGCGTTAACCGCGTGCTCGACACCCTTGCCGCCGTATTCCTGACCGCCATCGCGCAGCTCGACGGCCTCGAACGCCCCGGTCGACGCTCCGCTCGGGACCGCGGCCCTGCTGTGCGTGCCATCGTCGAGCACGACCTCGACCTCCACGGTCGGGTTGCCTCGCGAGTCCAGAATCTGCCTGGCGTGGATGGCCTCAATGGACGACAAAGGAGAACTCCCGGACGGGATCGCTGTTTCTCAGTCGGAGCCTAACCGAGCGCACGAACCGGTCCGCGCACGGCACGCCGGTCTCTACCAGCGGCGCGCTGGCGCGCGACGGGCGGGTCAGGCTCCAGAGGCCGTCTGCTCCCAGGCCTGGAACCTGTCAAGGAAGGCACGTGCGGTGCGGCGCAGCTCGAGCTCGGGGTCGAGCCCCTCGGCGCGGGCCTTCGCGACGAGCGCGAACAGTTCCTCACCAATGCCGGGGGCGGTCGCGCCGTCAGCTGCGGCGGGCCTCAGGTCCGCCAGCTCGGCCGGGGCGCCAGCCGACAGCGCCCTTCTTTGCAGCTGCGCGGCCAGCGACAGCGCCGGCTGCCCCATCGGGACGCCATCGAGCGCGGATGACGGGCCGTTGGCCGCGGCGGCCCGCTCCTCGGCCTTGATCGTCTCCCAGTTGCGCTTGACCTCGTCGGCGCCCGTGACCGTCACGTCGGCGAACACATGCGGATGCCGCCGCACCAGCTTGTCCGCTATGCCCCTTGCCACGTCGTCGATCGTGAAGCCAGTGCCGTCGGTGCGCTCCGCCGCGATCCTGGCGTGAAACAGCACCTGCAGCAGCACGTCGCCGAGCTCGCCGCGGAGCTCGGTCAGATCGTGCCGCTCGATGGCCTCGAGCGTCTCGTAGGTCTCCTCCAGCAGGTACGGCACGAGCGACTCGTGCGTCTGCCGAGCGTCCCACGGGCACTCGGACCTGAGCCTGTTCATGATCGCGACGAGCTCGATCAGCGCGGACCCCCCGCGGGGCTCCGGGGGGTCGTCCCCCCGGGATCGCACCGTGGGGTCCGGGGTCAGCACGGCGGTGTCAGCTGCGGCGCCTGGCTAGCGGGCTTCTTGCCTGGAGCCGCGGCCAGCGCGTTCGTCGCCGGCACGACGATGAACTGCCGGTAGTCGTAGGCGCCGTACTGCGGGTTGACCTTGATGTTCAGGCTCTTGGCGGCCAGGCACTGAACCTGATTGACCTTGAGCTGCAGCACCCGCTGCGCGGCCGCGGTGGTCGGCGCTACGCCATTGTCAAGCCGGTCCTGCAGCTTGAGCTGGATCGCGATCCAGCGGCCTAGCTCGGGCAGCAGGTCAGGCGGGAGCCCGTTGATCACTGCGGCCTGGTCGAGCGTGTCGCCGGACTGACTAGCCCTGGCCTTCTCGTCGCTCAGCTGCTTTTGAGCCTGTGCGGGCGTCACCGTAATCCCGGTGCGCTTGGCGACCTGCTCGGTGGTCGCGAACCGCAGCATCCAGGAGAGCACCTGCCGCGGCATGTCGGCCTGGGTGTACTGGATCTGCAGCTTGCCCTTGTTTGCCTGGAACCCGGCATTGAGGTTGGCGACCTCAGAAGCGAGCGTGGTCGAAGAGATCCGGTGATTGCTGTAGAGCGCCGCGGCGCCAAGCTGGGTCTGCCCGCACCCGGACACAGCCAGCGCTCCCGCCGCCACGGCCGCGGCGGCCGCCGTCCACCTCAGGGCACCGCGAGGGGTTCCGGGGGGTCCTCCCCCCGGGCTGGCACCGCGGGGGGTTCCGGGGGGTCCTCCCCCCGGGCTGGCACCGCGGGGGGTTCCGGGGGGTCCTCCCCCCGGGCTGGCACCGCGGGGGGTTCCGGGGGGTCGTCCCCCCGGGCTGGCACCGCGCTGCCCCATCGTCCGCCGCACCGCACATCTCCTTCGCACGCGTGACATCCGGCCCGCCCAGCCCGCCTCGCGGCCGGCCCGGGCCCGACCTACGACCCGAGCGGGCCATAGCGTCGCCGCTACTTTAGCCGCCCGCCGGCTGGTCTCCCGACCGCTGGCCGCCGGCTGGCTGGCCGCCGCCTGGCTGCCCGGCCGGCGCCGCGGCCAGTTCCTCGCCGAAGATCGCGTCGACCAGAGCCTCGCACCAGCCAAGCAGTTCGCTGTCGCGCATCGACGGAGCGCCGATCGGGGTCACCGATCCCGAGCTTGCACCGGACCGCCCTGAACCCTGGTCGCGCGAGCCTGCCCAGGTACCAGCCTTCGGCACTGGTACGAGCATGGTACGCACCGTGGCCTTGATCAGGGTCCGCGGGTACAGCCGCTGAACCCTCACCTGGCGCGACTCAGGCAACTCCACCGGCGCGAACCTGATGTGGTTGCCCTGCTGGGTGATGTCGGTCAGCCCGGCTCGCCGCGCCTTGGCCCGCAACCTGGCCACCTGCAACAGGTTCAGCACCGCGCGGGGCAGCGGTCCGTACCGGTCGGTCAGTTCGTCGGTCACCGCGGTGATGTCGGCGTCGGAGTTGATCGCCGCTATCGAGGTGTACGCCTCGAGCCTGAGCCGCTCGCCAGCCACGTAGTCGTGCGGGATGTGCGCGTCGACCGGCAGTTCGACCCTGACCTCGGCGCGCTCGGCTGGTCCGTCACCCTTCATCTCCGAGACGGCCTCGCCGATCATCCGCACGTACAGGTCGAACCCGACGCCTGCGATGTGGCCGGACTGCTCGCCGCCCAGCAGGTTGCCAGCGCCGCGAATCTCCAGGTCCTTCATGGCGACGAACATCCCGGCGCCGATCTCCGTGTGCTGCGCGACCGTCGCGAGCCGCTCGTGCGCAGTCTCGGTCAGCGGCTTCTCGGGCGGGAACAAGAAATATGCGTAACCGCGCTCCCTGCTGCGGCCGACCCGGCCGCGCAGCTGATGCAGCTGGGACAGGCCGTAGGCGTCTGCCCGGTCCACGATCAGCGTGTTCGCGTTGGGAATGTCAAGGCCCGACTCGACGATCGTGGTGCAGACGAGCACGTCGAACTGCTTGTCCCAGAAGTCGATCATGATCTTCTCGAGCGTGTGCTCGTTCATCTGGCCGTGCGCGACCGCGATCCTGGCCTCGGGCACCAGGTCGGACACCCGCGCGGCCACCCGGCCGATCGAGGCGACCCGGTTGTGCACAAAGAAGGTCTGACCGTCCCTGAGCAATTCACGGCGGATCGCGGCCGCGATCTGCTTCTCGTCGTAGGGTCCGACGAACGTCAGCACCGGGTGCCGCTCTTCCGGCGGGGTCAGGATCGTGGACATCTCTCTAATCCCGGCCACGCCCATCTCGAGCGTCCGAGGGATCGGGGTCGCCGACATCGAGAGCACGTCGACCTGAGTGCGCATCGCCTTCAGGTACTCCTTGTGCTCCACCCCGAAACGCTGCTCTTCATCGATGATGATCAGCCCGAGGTTCTTGAACCTGGTCTCAGGCGACAGCAGCCGGTGCGTGCCGATCACTACGTCGACCGTGCCGTCCGCCAGCCCAGCCTGCGTCGCAGCGACCTCAGCGTCGGACTGGAACCTTGACAGCGCCCGCAGCTCGACGGGGAACGGCCCATAGCGTTCGCCGAAGGTCTGGACGTGCTGCTGGACCAGCAGCGTGGTCGGGACGAGGACGGCCACCTGCTTGCCGTCCTGCACCGCCTTGAACGCCGCCCGCACAGCGAGCTCGGTCTTGCCGTAGCCGACGTCCCCGCAGATCAGCCGGTCCATCGGGATCGGCTTCTCCATGTCGCGCTTGATCTCGTCGATCGCGGCGAGCTGGTCGGGCGTCTCGATGTAGGGGAACGCGTCCTCGAGCTCACGCTGCCACGGCGAGTCGGTGCCGAACGAGTACCCAGGAGAGGCCACCCTGGCCGAGTACAGCCTGATCAGCTGTGCGGCGATCTCGCGGACAGCCTTGCGCGCGCGGCCCTTGGTCTTCGCCCAGTCCGCGCCGCCGAGCCGGTGCAGGCTCGGCGCCTCCCCGCCGGAGTACCTGGTCACCTCGTCCAGCTGGTCCGTCGGCAGGTACAGCCGGTCCGGCGGCTGGCCGCGCTTGCTCGGCGCGTACTCGATCACCAGGTACTCGCGGGTGGCGCCCTGGATCGTCCGGCTGGTCATCTCCAGGTACCTGCCGACGCCGTGCTGGCTGTGCACCACGTAGTCGCCGGGCGTGAGCTGGAGCGGGTCGATGCCGCCGCGGCGCCGGCTCGGCATCCTGCTGCGGTCCCTGCCCCCGGTCCGCTGACCGGAGATGTCGTCCTCGCCGAGCACGGCCAGCTTGATCTGCGGCCAGACAAAGCCGGAATCGAGCAAGCCGGTCGCGACGATCGCGACGCCGGGCTCGGGCGCGGCCGCGAGGTCGCCGGCTCTGGCGCCGAGGTTCTCGCCCCGGAGGATCTCGGCGAGCCGCTGAGCAGGGCCGTGGCCCTCGGTGACGAGCGCGACGCGCCATCCGCCGGCGAGCCAGTCTCGTACGTCGCCGATCACCCGCGAGGTGTCGCCGTGGTAGGCGGTCGCGGGGCTGGCCGCCATCCGGAACGACGCGCGGCCATCAGAGTCGTCCAGATCCGCCTCGTAGGCGGTTGTCTCGTCAGCGGGCGAGGCGGACCTCGGGGTAGCCCGGCCGGCGTCGTTCCAGCCGGTTTCGGCCCGGACGGCTGTGCCCCGCGCTGGCGATACGGCAGTTGGACCGGTAACTCCTGATGGATCTTCCGTGCCGAACGGCGTGATGGTCCACCACCCGATGCCCTGGCCGACCGCCGCCGCACGAACTTCGGTGATCGGGCGGAACGCCGCGCCGCCCAGGTCGATCGGGACCTCGGCACCAGCCGCTGCGTTGATCCACGAGGCCTCGAGGAACTCCTGGCTGGTCCTGACCAGATCGGCGGCGCGGGTCCTGATCCGCTCGGGGTCGCAGGCCACCACCAGCGCGCCCGCCGGGAGCGAGTCGAGCAGCAACTCCATCCGGTCTGCGAGCAGCGGCGCGAACGCCTCCATGCCCTCGACCGTCATCCCCTCAGCCATCTTGCCGAGCACCTCGCCGAGGCCCGGGTACTCGCCAGCGAGTTGCTTCGCCCGGTGCCGGACGGCGGCGGTCAGCAGCAACTCGCGGCATGGCGACGCCCAGAGCGAGTCGGCAGAGGTGCCGAGCGAGCGCTGGTCGGCGGCTCGGAACGGCCTGATCTCCTCGACCTCCGAGCCGAAGAACTCGACCCTGAGCGGGTGCTCTTCCGTCGGCGGGAAGACGTCCAGTAGCCCGCCGCGCACCGCGATCTCGCCGCGGTTGGTGACCAGGTCGACCCTGGCATAGCCGATCTCGACCAGCCTGGCCACGACGTCGTCGAGTTCGGCCTGCTTGCCCTGGTCGAGCCGGACCGGCTCGAGCTGGCCGAGCCCGCCGACGAGCGGCTGCAAGACGCTGCGGATCGGCGTGGCCACCACCTGGAGCGGGCCTGACCGAGGGTCGCCGTGGTCGGGCCTGACCAGCCGGCGCAGGACCGCCAGCCGGCGGCCTGAGGTGTCCGAGCGCGGCGAGAGCCGCTCGTGCGGCAGCGTTTCCCAGGCGGGGAAGTACTCGGCGGCGTGCGGGTCGGGCAGCAGTGAGGTCAGCGCGTTTGTCAGGTCCTCGGCCTCACGCGCGGTCGCGGTGATAGCAAGCACGAAACGTGGCTGGCCATTGCGGCCAGGGCCGGAGGCGCCCGGGTCGTCCTGGCTGGTTCTGCTCATGGTGGCCAGCGCGGCGACGAGCACGGGACGCAGGGCGGGCGGGGCGATCAGGTCTGCGTCGCCGCCACCCGGCTGGCTGACGTAGGTGAGTGCGGTGCGTAGCTGCGGATCCTCAGCGACGGTGCCGAGGAGGCCTGACAGGCTCATTTTTTCCTCTGCGCTTGACGGTTTCTGACGGGCCGCCAGAAAGCTGCTCGGCTGCCCGGAGGGGCAGTTTCGGCCGCTTGCGGGCAGCACGTCTGGCCCGCGTTCAGCTTCGAACGCGGGTTCTGCCACTAGTCTACTTGGCCGATGGCTGACCGGGAGCTTCACGGGCGTCACGATGGCCCGGGCTGACGGGCGCGGGTAACCTCAGGCGTGCCGCCTGACCGGCGGCGGCCGGAGGACGCGACGAACCCGGACGGAGTCCGCAGTGACCGCACAGGCGCAGTCCGAGCCGGTGGCCGACCCAGCCTCGCTCGCATCGCTGACGCTCAGCGCGCGCCAGCTAGGCGACCTGGAGCTGATCCTGTCCGGCGCGTTCGCTCCGCTAGGCGGCTTCATGACGAGGGCAGACGTGGCCGCGGTCGAAGGGTCGGCGGCGCTCGCCGACGGCACGCCGTGGCCGGTGCCAGTCACCCTCGAGGTGCCGGCCGCCAGCCTGCCCGCCGACGCGGAGCATGTGCTGCTCGCCGACCCTGAGGGAACGCCGCTGGCGATCCTGACCATCACCGAGCGCACCGCCGTGGACGGCGGCGGCGACCTGGTCATGCTGGCCGGGCCGGTGCGCGCCAACCGCGTTCCCGAGCACGGGTCGTTCCGCCGCCTGATGATCCCGCCGGGGCAGGCCAGGACCGAACTGGGCGGCGGGCCAGTCCTGGCGTTCGCGACCGCTGCGCCGCTCAGCGCCCGGCAGGTAGGTCAGCTCAAGCATCTGGCTGGGCAGCTCAAGGCGCGGCTGCTCGTGTTGCCGATGGTCGCCGGTCCCGCCGACGTGGTCAGGCAGCCTGAGGCGCTGATCCGCTGCGTGCTCGCCGCCGCGAGGAACCTGCCGCCGGGCACGCTGGTGCTGCCTGTTCCCTACCGGGAGCGAGCCGGAGATGACCGGGAGCGCGATCTCGCCGCGATCGCCATCATCGCCGCGGCCCACGGCGCGACCCACCTGATGGCCGAAGGCTGGGCTGTGCCGTCCTCCTGGGGACCCGCTCGCGACGAGGCTGCGCCTGCGCATCTGCGAGCCGCCCCGATCCCCGTCCTGCCATCAGGGGACTGGGCCTTTGACCCCAGGTCCGAGGTCTGGCGGCCGCTTGCGCTGATCGAGCCGGGGACCGAAATCGAGGACCTGTCGGCCGATCAGCTCGCTGACATGCTCGACGCGGGCACCCAGATACCGTCCTGGTTCGCGTCGGAAACGGTCGCTGCCGAGTTGAGGCACGCCAGGCCGCCTAGGGCCGAGCGCGGCTTCGTGCTGTTCCTGACCGGCCTGTCCGGGTCGGGCAAATCAACGATCGCCAGGGACCTGCGCGACCTGCTCGCCGAGCGGGGCGACCGCCGGGTTTCGCTGCTCGACGGAGACCTAGTCCGCTCGCTGCTCTCAGCCGGGCTGACGTTCTCGCGCGCAGATCGCGACCTGAACATCGCAAGGATCGGCTATGTGGCCGCAGAGATCGCGAAGCACGGCGGCATCGCCATCTGCGCGCCGATCGCGCCCTTCGCGGCCGCCAGGGAACAGGTCAGGCACATGGTCAGCGAGGTCGGCGACTTCTTGCTGATCCACGTCTCCACCCCGGTGCAGGTGTGCGAGCAGCGGGATCGCAAGGGTCTGTACGCCAAGGCAAGGGCCGGGGTGATCAAGCAGTTCACCGGCGTGTCCGACCCGTACGAGGAACCCACGGACGCGGTGCTCGTCCTGGACACCGCAGTGATCAGCCGTGAGCAGGCGACCGAGCAGATCATGGCCATGCTGACCAGCGGCGGGTGGCTGGTCGGCGACGGCGGTCAGTCCTGATCTTCCGACCTGGTGCCCGCGTCGAGACGGGTGCGGAAGTCGCCGAGCCTCTTGCTGATCACGCCCGACATCGCTGACCGCTGCGCGGTAAGCGCGAAGTAGCTGATCAGTCCGCTGATCAGGATCGAGCCCGCCAGCAGCAGCACGCTGCGGGCGCCAGCCAGGTACAGCAGCAAGAACACGACCACGAACAGGCCGAGCCGTAGCACTGTGTAGGACAATGTCGCGCGCATGACAGTTCTCAGCCTAGCCGGTGCCCCGCCCCCGCCGACCGACCCCGGTGACCGACCCCGCTGACCGACCCCGCTGACCGACCCCGCTGACCGACCAGGGCCTCGCCAGCCGGCTGCGGCTAACCAGGCGCGTTTAGCAGGCCGCCCAGCAGCACCGGGTCGACGTTGCCGCCGGACAGAATCGCGACGCGCCTGCTGGCTGGCGGCAGTTCGCCGGCCCTGAACAGGCACGCGGCGACGGCCACCGCCCCGCCGGGCTCAGCCACCAGCCGCGCACCGGTGGCGAGCAGCCGGACGGCCGCCAGGATCTCGTCGTCGGTGACCGTGATGATGTCGTGCACCTGGGCCAGCAGGTGCAGCATGGGCAATTCGCCAACCTGGTCCACGCGCAGCGCATCGGCGATCGTGCGCTGGGTCTGGTCGGGGCTCCAGGCGACTCGGTGACCCTTGCGGAGCGAGTCCCTGGCGTCCGCGGCGAGTTCTGGTTCGACGCCCACGACCAGCGCCTTCGGATGAGCGGCGGTAATGGCAGCCGCCACCCCCGAGATCAGGCCGCCGCCGCCGACCGGGCAGACCACTAGATCGACGTCGGGGCAATCGGCAGCAATCTCGAGACCAACCGTTCCCTGACCTGCGATGACTTCTCTGTGTTCAAATGGCGGTATCTCTGTGTAATCAAATTCGGCAACCAGCCGGCGACGACAGTCATCCGGTTGGCCAACCCCGGTTCGCAGATGACGATCTCGGCACCCTGCGACCTGGCCGCCTCGACCTTGACCTCGGGAGCATTAGAGGGGACGACGACGGTCGCAGACACTCCGAGCAGCGCGGCGGCATATGCGACGGCGTGCGCGTGATTGCCGCTAGAGTGAGCGACGACTCCCCTGCTGCGCTGTTCGGGCGGCAGCGCGCTGATCGCGTTATAGGCGCCGCGGAGTTTGAAGGCGCCGGTAGGTTGCAGCGACTCTGCCTTGATCAACAGCGGCGGATCGACCCCCGCGAACGGCACGAGCGGCGTATGAACGGCTACGCCCCGCAACCGATCGGCAGCCATCTGAATTTCAGTTACCGACACAAGGTGAGACACGGCTCTACCCTACGTGTTCGCGCCGTCATCGACAGGTGTCGGTCAAAGCATTACGACAAGGTTGGGAACAAAATTTTTACGGAATCTAAGGAGAATTGTGATCTTTAGTTATTAAGATAAAGATTGAGCAAGGGGGGTCTAGGCGAGCAAGGAGTACCACAATGGACGGGCAAAGTGATCGCCTGCTTACTCCCGGAGAGGTCGCAGCCCTCTTCCGCGTTGATCCCAAGACTGTCACGCGCTGGGCGGCATCTGGCCGGATCAGCAGCATCAGGACTCCAGGTGGCCACCGCCGCTACCGCGAGGTCGAGATCCGGGCCTTGCTCGGCATCGACGCCGACCCCGCACCGACCTCCGACCAGGCCAGCTAGGGCCCGGCGGCTGGCGAGCATCGGAGGCGCCCGCGCTGATGCGCCGTCACGCGTTACAGGCCGAGGACCTACCCGGGCCGGACCACAGAAGCGAGGAGGCTTCGGAACCGGCCGGGTAATGCCGGCCGGTTCCGAAGCCGAGCGATTCAGGTCTCGCAGGCGCGATTGCCTACATCGGGACTAGCTCAAAGACTTCGACGCTAAAGCGGCCCTTCCCCTCGCTCAGGAAGGGGTGCTTGTCCGCGAGTGCCTTGGCCCCGTCCAGGCTGTCAGCCTCGACAATGGAGTATCCGTTCAGGTCACCAGGGGCAGGACTGCCGCCGTCGTCGGCCACGGCTGCCCGCGCCCCGAACGGGTTGCCGACGTCGGCCAGGGACGTTCCCAGCCTCCCGATCCACTGACCCCAGGCCTCCATCTGCTCGGCCTGCTGCTCAGGCGTGAAGTCCGACATCGGCGTGGCCGGCCCGCGGTAGAGGAAGATGTACTTGCTCATGTCAGTCTCCTGTGATGTCGTGAGCGACGTTCCGGCTAGGCGGCGCCCAGGCTCGCCAGGCCGCTCGCGGACCGCGATGGCCCGCACGTAATATCCGACGCACGACTGAGCCGCTATTCGACAACGCGGCCGGTAAATTTCTCAGCTCTTGGCAGCGATGGCGTCAAGATCGCCGTGATTACTGGCCGCCCCTGGCGAGGAAGTCGAGGAACTGACGCCGCAACGGCTCGTCGCCTTCGCGCCAGCGTGCCGCGCGCTCGTCCAATTCTTCCTGCGTCAGGGCGCCGGCGGCGAATTCCTCGTAGCCCTCGTCGTCGGGGCCGAGCTCCACGTAGGCATCACCGACGAGGCGGCCGTCGTGCGCGGTCGCCGACTCTGGAACGAGCAGGTTGCCGTTCGGCAGCCGGATCACGTACATGTTCGCACCGCCTCTAGATGCCGTAGCGCACGTTGAAATAGAGCATGACGCCCAGTGCCACGCGGGTATTGCCGCCAAGCATCTCGACCAGCGCGGGCCGCTGACTGGACGCGATGGCCGCGAAGGCGTCAGCGAAGAATTCGCGGCGGCCCAGACGGCCCGATTCCCGATGGAAGTCGTTGGTCATCCACGGCCTGCACTGGCGGTACAGGGTGCTGAACTCCTGCGAGTCCGACTGCCAGGACCCCTCACCGCCGTCGATGTCGTCGAGAGCATGACCAATCTCATGACACATCACGTCTGGCGTGGGCGAGGGCCGCGAGCCGACGATGACCTTGCGGTCGCCATAGGCGCCGGCGCACGCATCCCAAGTCGCCCGGCCCGACGGCAGCGGCATCCCGCTGAGGCTGCCCATATCGTCGAGATCGGGGACACCGCCGGGACCGACGTAGATGGCGTCCAGACCAGCTACCAGCCGCTCCTTGATCAACTGGGGGAACTCGGCGAGCCGGTCCACGGCCAGGACGATCTGCGGCGGCGGCAATTCGCCCGCCTTCCACTGCCGGTGCAGGATCTTCTCGAGCTGGCCGCAGTGGCGGTGACCAGGCGCGGAATGGCTCCGCTGCGCGCGCTCGTACCACGGCACTGCGGACTTCGCGTGCGCTGCCGGCTTCTCCTGGGCCTTCTTCCTGGTTCTCGTCGCCGCGGCCGCCTCGGCGGGCTGGGTCCTGACCGCGGCCCTGGCCGCGGCCGGCCCGTGAGCCACGCTTGGCCAGCCTTGTGCGGCAGCTGGCCCGCCCTGAGCCTCGGCTCGCCTGGCCTGGGCGGGCACTGGCGGGCGTGGCGCTGATATGGAACCCGGCGCGGCGGAGGTTCTGGGAGCGGACGCAGAACCCGGCCACCGCGGGGCTGCAGGCGGGCTCCATGGGCCACCTGGCAGATTGAGCCCGGCGGGCACGTCCCGCCCGGCCGCCATCCCAGGAGGGCCGCCTGCCTGAGTCCTCGGCGGCTTGTCCGACCTGCCGGTCCAGCCGCCGCCCCAGCGCAGCACACGGTGACGGCGAACCCGGCGGTGACTGCCAGGCTGGCCCTCCCCGCTAACACGGGGCCCGATAGCACGCGGTGCATTAGCACCGGGCGCGTTTGCGCCAGGGCGGCGCCGTGCGGGGAAGACCGACCTGGCTAGCGAGCGCGGCCCGCGACCGCCCGGCCGACGCCGGCGCCACAGATCCAGTAACCGCCGCATAGCTGTCGCTCCCGTACCACGCCTGGCGCCAGGGCAGCCGGTGGCCTGCCCGCCATCAGTATCCAGCATGGACCAGGCACCGCCAGGACGACCGTGGGATTGACAGGTGAAGCGTGCAGAATCGGTACCGAGAGGCCGCACGACGCGCTAGGCTGCGTCCATGTTGCTCCTTGGCGTCGTCTTTGCCCTACTTACGGTTGGTCTGGTCGTTCCGTGCGTGATCGACATAGCCACGACGCCGAAGCATCACTTCGACCTCCCGACCAGGAAGAACTGGCTCGTCGTAGTCATCGCGTTCTGGGTCTTCGGCGCCGCGGCCTGGCTGCTGCTCGGCCGCCGGGAGGTGCGGATGCATCGGCTGTGGAACGACGTCACCCGCGGCTGGGTGCCCGCGCGCGACGCTGACCAGCTGCACCCGTCGAGGTCGGGCCGGCCGGACTACCCGTTTGGCAATGCGCGTCGCGGCAGGCAGGCCGAGATGGCCCCGGTGCGCTTCGTCGCGCCCGACGACAACGCGGAATTCCTGCTCGAACTCGACCGCAGGATCCGGCAGTGGCGCGACGAGTCAGGCTTCTGACAGCGCCAATCGCTGACAGCGCCAGTCGCTGACGGCGCACGGCGGACGCGCGTTGCCGCCTGGCCTGGCTAGCCGATGCCCGCGTAGGAGTGCAGCCCGGTGATCCACAGGTTCACGCCGACGAGGTTGAACATCAGGCAGACGAACCCGAACATCTGGATGTAGGCGGCCCGGCGTCCGCGCCAGCCAGCCGTGGCCCGCGCGTGCAGGAACGCCGCGTAGACCAGCCAGGTGATGAACGACCAGGTTTCCTTCGGGTCCCAGCCCCAGTACCTGCCCCAGGCGTGGTCGGCCCAGATGGCGCCGGCGATCACCGCGAACGTCCAGGCGGGGAACGCGAACAAGATCGCGCGGTAGGCCAGCCGGTCGAGCGTATCGGCGCCAGGCAGCCTCGCCATGATGCCCGCCCACGCCGACTCCTGACCGGCGGCCACCCGGCGGTCATGGCGGGCCGACAGCAGGTACAGCACCGTCACGACGGCGCCGAAGATGTACATCCCGATCGCGATGATCATCGCGGTCACGTGGATGGCGATCCAGTACGACTGGAGCGCAGGAACGAGCTGGCCGGCCGGGATGTAGATCCACACCACGTCGACGGCCAGCGCGAGCACGACCGGCAGCAGCACGAACAGGCCGAGGTAGTAGGCGCGGAACCGGACGGCGCCCAGTACCAGGACGAGCACGGCGGCGCACGTGATGGCCGCGATGAACTCGTACATGTTGCCCCACGGCACGCGGTGCTCAGACAGGCCCCGGTGGCGACGGAGGCCATATGCAGGACCAGGCCGACGCAGGTCAGCAGGAATGCGGCCCGCAGCCATGAGCCCTGCGGCCACGGCGACTGCCGGACGGTGGCGGCGGGCTCAGGCAGGCCGCCGAATCCTGGCCGGGCCTGCCGGTCGCCGGCACCGGTAGATGGCCCGCTGCCATTGGCGTCAGCGTCGGCGGCACCGTCCGCCGTCGCGCCTTCGGTCAGCCGGACGCCGGCGCCACCTGACCGGCGGCTGCCTTCCTGGCCGAGGTCGGCCACGCTGAGGTCGGCCAGCTCGGAAGGATCACCTGGATCGGCAGGGAACGCGTGCCCGGCGAACTCCAGGCCCTGCGGGCTGGCGCCTGACTTCGCGCCGCTACCGGCGCCCACCAGCGCCGCGGTCTGCACCAGTTCAGGCTGCCGCCAGGCCGGGGCCGCCTCGGCCGGATCCCGCTTGCCGAACGCGAAGTCGCAGGCATAAGCCACCATGGAGATGGCGTAGAGCACGATGGCCAGCACCAGCGTGGCGTTGCTGACATCTGCCAATTCGATATTGGGCACGCCCACTCACTCTCCCTTAGCCCCGGCTACCGCCGCCTCGCCGCCGGATTGGCCGACGGCCGCGACGGTGCCGCGGACCTCCTGCATGATCTCGCTCGCTAGCTCGGCAAATTCGGTCTCGAAACCGCCCGCCGCGTCCGACCTTGTCAGCCCGCCGATCTCCACTGCCGACCCGGCCGGCGCCGGCTCGGAGCCCGCCGCGCCAGCGCCGCCGGCGTCCTGCTGCGTCTCGGGCGCAGCCGCGCGGACGAAGATCCGCCGCCGCCGCACCAGGAACGACAGGATCAGCCCGGCCAGCGCGGTCAGCGCGGACACGAGCGCCGGCACCTGGCCGGGGTCGTAGGTGATCGCCAGGCTCGCCCACTGCCGGTAGCCCATGAAGGTCAGCTTCCCTAGCCCGTTCGGCAGGGTAATCGACTGGCCCGGCGCGAGCGGGCGCGGGCTGACGGCGAGGCGGCGCATCTGGCTGGTGTTGAGGCTGTACACCGACTGCGGCGTGCCCGAGTTCAGGCCCAGGTTGCCCGCGTAGGACACCAGGCTGACCCGCGGGTAGTCGGGGGCGGGGAACGCCGAGGCGAGCCTGCCAGCCACGTCGATCTGGGTCGGCAGGAAGACTCCGGCGAACCCCAGTTGCCGCGGCTGCGCGTCGGGGACCTTGACGACGCCGGCCGAGGTGAGTCCTGACTGCTCCACCGGGATGAACGGCACGGCCTGGTTGAACCGGACTGCGCCGCTGCCGTCGGTGACCTTGAACACCGGCGCGTACCCGTGCCCGATCAGGAAGACCTGCACCCCATCAACGATCAGCGGGTGGTTGACCCGCAGGTCATAGTTCTTCAGCGCGCCGCCGTACTCGGAGTTGTACCTGATCGACGCGGCGAACCAGGACGGCTGTCCGCGCTGCACGCCCGATGCGATGTACCTGGCCGTGAACTTGGTCATCGTGATGCTGAACGGCTGCAGGTCACCGGCGCTGACCAGTCGGCCAGGATGGAAGACGTCAAGCCCGACCGGGGTGTTGGCGAACGTGCCGCCCTCGACCAGCAGCTTGTTGGCCTTGTAGCCGAACAGCCCGCCGAGGGCCACCGAGACGAGCAGGCCGAGCAGGGCCACGTGGAATAGCAGGTTGCCGACCTCGTGCAGGTAGCCCTTCTCTGCCGACACCCAGCCGTCACCGGTCCTGATCCTGAAACGCCGCCTGCGCAACAGGCCAGCGGCCGCGGCGAGCGCGCGGTCCGGCGGTGCGGCGGCCAGGAATCCCGCGGCCTGCGGCAGCCTGCCGAGATGGCGTGGCGCCTTCGGCGGTGGCTGCCCCGCCGACCTGGCGAGGCGGTAGCTGCGCGGCAGCACGCAGCCGGCGAGCGATGCGAAGAGCAGCAGGTAGATCGCCGCGAACCAGGGCGCGCCGAAGACGTCGAAGCCGGACAGCCTGGCCAGGAACGGCGCCAGCGCCGGGTGCGCGGCGTAGTACTGGCTGACCGCCGCCGGATCGATGCCCTGCTGCGGCAGCACCGAGCCAGGGATGCTGGCGAGCGCGAGCAGGAACAGCAGCACCAGCGCGGTGCGCATGGACGTGAGCTGCCGCCAGCCCCAGCGCAGCCAGGCGACGACGCCGAACCGGCGGCGCATGCGGACAGCGTCGTCAGCGCGACCTCGATCTGGTCGATCCTGCGTCACGACTGCCCGGCCAGGATCTTGGTGATCATCGCTTTCATGCCGCGGAACGAGACCTCGCCGACTACCCGGCCGGCGATGTGCCCCGTGCTGTCGATCAGCAACGTGGTCGGGATGCCGACCGGCGGCACGGCGCCGTGGAAGGCCAGCGCGACCTGCTCGCCTGGGTCGTTCAGGCTCGGGTAGCCGATGTCGAAGGTCCGCTCGAACGCAGTGGCGTTGGCGGGGGCGTCCTGGACGTCGTCACCGATGAACCTGACGGGGGCGCCGGAGAAGTGCTGGGCCAGCGCGGCGAACGTCGGCGCTTCGCGGCGGCACGGCGCGCACCAGGAGCCCCAGAAGTTGAGCACGACCAGGTTGCCGCGCAGTCCGGTCAGGCTGAACGGCGCCCCCGTCAGGGTCGTGCCGCTGACCTTCGGTGCCGCCGGCCGGTCCCCCGGAGCGTAGTACGTGCTGCTGTAGCTGCCGCCGACGAAACTCTGCCCGTTGCTAACCGGCGTGTTCGCCGCGATCGCGCCGCCCGAGCACGCGGCCAGGCCCAGCGCCGCTGCGCCTGCCAGCAGCCCGCTGATGACCGGGGCCATCACGGGGCGGCGCGCGGAACGGTGCGGGCTGGTCACAACCAGGTCTCCTACAGGCGGTAGTACGCAACCCATTGTGCAGGATCCGCTGCGGCGCGCCGGCTCCGGCCTGCCAGGAACGGATCGAGCGCCCCTAGGCGCGAGCTTCTCGCGTAGCTCTCCGCCAGCGCAGACCGGCGCCCGGAAGACCTACGGGACACACCTTACGCGCCGGCCACACGCGATCCAGTCGAACCTGACGGCTCGGCATAACCGGCCAGCCTCGGCGCATCTCCGATGAACTCCAGGCTGGTGACGCTGCCGAGCGAGCACTGACGGCGGCGCGGGTCGTGCCAGAGATTACGGCCCTCGACCGCCCGCCGCGTCACCCAGATCGGCAACTGGTGGCTGACGCATACGGCCTCGTGCCCGAGGGCCGCACTCGCCGCGTCGGCGGCGGCCGCCAGAACCCGCGCGGCGACCTCGCGATAGGGCTCGCCCCACGACGGCAGGAACGGGTTCCGCAGGTGGATCCAGTGCCGCGGCGCGCGCAGCGAGCCGTCGCCGACTCCGACATTGAGCCCCTCGAAGTGATTCCACGGCTCGATCAGCCGCTCGTCGATCTCGATCGACAGCCCGAGTTGCTCGGCGATCGGCTCGGCGGTCTGTATCGCGCGCTCCAGCGGCGACGAGCGGAGCACGGTCACGTCCCGGCCGGCCAGAAAGTCGGCGGCGGCCTTGGCCATCATCTGGCCGTCCTGCGAGAGCCTGAAGCCTGGCAGCCGGCCGTAGAGGATGCCGCCGGGATTCTCGACCTCGCCGTGCCGCACAAGGTGGACGATGGTCTTCGGCTCGCCGCCCGTTCCGCCGGCCGCTGCCTGGCCCTCCTGGCCGGCCGCTGGCGTCGGCTCCTGATTGTCACTCATCGCGCGCTCAGCCTACCCGCATTACTTCCCTCCCCCGCTGGTCATCGCGGCCGGCCCGATCGCGACGCGGCCGGATAAAGTTACGCAAAGCTAACGATCCCCCGAACAGCAGGTTGCCCGCGTGAGTCCCGCAGCCATCGCGCTCGTGCTTGCTGCCGCGGTCGCGCACGCGAGCTGGAACCTCTTCGGAAAGCAAGCCGCCGACACCGGCGCCGCCTTCTTCGTCTGGCTGCTCGCGGTCTGCGCGGGCTGCATCTACCTGCCCGTCGTCGTAGTGACAGCGCTCCTCACCCGGCCGCACCTGACGAGCATGAACTGGCTGTTCCTGGCCGGCACCGGTCTGCTGCACGGTGCCTACTTCCTGTTCCTGCTGCTTGGTTACCGGCTCGGCGACCTGTCACTTGCCTACCCGATCGGCCGCGGCACCGGCGCCCTGCTCGCCGCGCTGGCCGGGATCGTGCTGCTCGGTGAGCGGCCCACACTGATCGGTTACCTGGGCATCCTCGCCGTCGTGGCGGGCGTCGTGACCATCGGCCTGCCAGCCAGGCCGAGCAGCCGGCGCGACGCGACCTCGGCGTGCCCGACCGCCGCCGCCGCCGCGCGGCCTTCGGCCACGGGAGCCGTCGGTTTCGCGCTCGCGACCGGCCTGTTCATCGGCTGCTACACGATCTGGGACAAGTACGCGGTGGCAACGCTGCACACCGAACCCGTCCTGCAGGGCTACGCCGGCTTTCCCGTCATGGTGGCCGTCTTCACACCGTTCGTGCTGCGCGACAGGAACAGGCTCGCCAAGGTCTGGCACTCATTCCGCCCGCAAGTGCTCGGCGCGGCCGCGCTGGCACCACTGGCCTACATCCTGGTCCTGATCGCGCTCAGCTTTACCGCCGTCAGCGCGATCGCGCCGGCCAGGGAGGTAAGCGTGCTGTTCGGCGTGCTGCTCGGCAGGCGCCTGCTCGGCGAGGACAGCCTGGGCCGCCGGCTCGCTGCTGCCGCGGCAATCGTCGCGGGCATCATCGCGATCGCCGTCGCCTAGGACACCCCCAGCCGCACCAGGGCCAGGACCGGCAGCAATGCCATTCAGAATGTCATATTGGTCCGGAGATGTTATTTCTCACCAGGGTTGCAAGGCTGCTTACGAAAACAATGCAAGAAGCTGGGCATTTCTGCCGGGCCTGAGATAGCAATCGCTGTTAACGTACACCAAAAATGCACTCCCCCACGGGGGCAAAGAAAGGGGATGCTTAATGCTACGTCGTTACAAAGGCGTGCCCGTCACGATCGCGACGGCTGGGACGATGCTCGGCATGCTCGCCCTGGCACCAGCGACAACGGCGGTTGCGGCGCCGAGCTGGCGCACGCACGTATGCCACGGGACCAACCGGCATCCAGGTGAGCTCGTGGGCGTGAACCTGGACGTCATCGTTCGAGGCGTTTGCCTCGTCCGGCACGGCCCGGTCGCGGTTTCCCGGAACATTATCATTACCCGTCACTCGGCGCTGATCGCTGCATTCGGCCGCCACCACACGCGCATTCGCGTGGCCGGAAGCATCTTCGTCCGCAAAGGCGGGACCCTGGTTCTCGGATGCAACCCGCACTCATTCCCTTGCGTGGACGATCCGCATCCGAAGCGACCGTCACTGGTGAGCGCGTCCAGGGTGGGCGGCAGCATCGTCGCGACCGCGGCGCTCGGCCTCGTGGTGCACAACGACTGGATCCGCCACAACGTCAGGCAGACCGGCGGGGGCGGCGGGCTCGTCTGCCGGCCCACGGGCATCTTCCGTCAGTTCCACAGCCCTGTGTACAGCACGTACGAGGACAACTGGATTGGCGGCAGCGTGTGGGTCAAGCACGTGCACTCGTGCTGGCTTGGCGTGATCAGGAACACGATCGAGCACAGCGCGAACATCAGCCGCAACAAGATGAAGGACCCGGACGCGATGGAGATCGTGACCAACAGGGTCGAGGGGAACCTGATCTGCTTCCACAACAACCCCAAGGTCCAGTTCGGTGACTCACGCGGTCGCCCGAACCGGGTCAGGAAGCACGCGGTTCTCGAGTGCAGCTTCCACCGCATCATCCCGAACCCAGCCGGTCAGCACGTGCACTTCTCGCACATCTCGGTGCGCCTGCGCCACCGGTAACCGGTGCACTTGCGCGAGAGTTGACTGACCACGCGGGCGCCTTGCTGTCCCATCACGACGGCATGGCGCCCGCGCTCAGCCCAGCACAGCGCCCGCGGTCAGCCCAGCACGGCGGCCGCGGCCCTGGCTGCCGACGGCAGCGCGGCGGCGACCCGCGCGATGGCTTCGGCGTCGTGCGCGGCCGACACGAACCACGCCTCGAACGGCGACGGCGGCAGGTACACGCCGCCGTCCAGCATCGCGTGGAAGAACGCGGCGTATGCGGGCCCGGACTGTGCCTTAGCCTGGCTGAAGTCCCTGACCGCGCCGCTCACGCCGAGGAAGAACGAGAACAGGTTGCCGGCCTCCTGCAGTCTGAACGGCACCCCGGCTTCGGTAAGCGCGTTAGCCGCCAGCCTCGCGATCTCAGCGGCCGCGGCGTCAACCTTCTGGTACACCGCAGGCGTGCACGCGCGCAACGTCGCGAGCCCCGCCGCGGTGGCCAGCGGATTGCCTGACAGCGTCCCTGCCTGATACACGGGCCCGGCTGGCGCGAGCAGATCCATGATCTCCGCGCGGCCGCCGAAGGCCGCGGCCGGCAGCCCCCCGCCCATGACCTTGCCAAAGGTCATCAGGTCTCCGGCCACCGCCTCCCTGCCGTACCAGCCAGAGCGGGTGACGCGGAAGCCGGTCAGCACCTCGTCCATGATCAGCAGTGAGCCGTACTCGGCGCACAGCGCGGCGAGCAGTTCGTTGAATCCGGACGCTGGAGGCACGACTCCCATGTTCGCCGGGCACGCCTCGGTGATCACGCAGGCGATCTCGCCGCCGTGCTCGGCGAACGCCTGCCGCACGGCCTCAGGGTCGTTGTACGGCAGCACGATCGTGTCCGACGTGACGGTGCCGGTGACGCCCGCCGAATCGGGCAGTGCGAACGTCGCGACACCCGAGCCGGCCGCTGCCAGCAGTGCGTCGACGTGCCCGTGATAGCAGCCTGCGAACTTGACCACCAGGCGCCGTCCGGTATAGCCGCGGGCGAGCCGCAGCGCCGTCATGGTTGCCTCGGTGCCGGAGTTGACGAGCCTTATTTTCTCAACGGGGGCTCGCGCGATAATCTCCTCCGCGAGGTCGACCTCGCCGGGCGTGACGGTCCCGAACGAGGTACCGCGCGGGATCGCCGCGCTCAGCGCGCCGGTCACGGCCGGGTGGGCGTGACCGAGGATCATCGGTCCCCATGAGCAGACCAGGTCGACGTAGCTGGTGCCACCGGTGTCGGTCAGGTAAGCGCCGTTCCCCGAGGCCATGAAGACCGGGGTGCCGCCGACCGCGCCGAACGCCCTGACCGGCGAGTTCACGCCGCCCGGCAGCACAGCACAGGCCCGCTCGTACAGGTCAGCGCCGTCCGTACCAGCTGTCATTGACCGATCTCCTCGCATGCGTCGGCTAGGAATTCGAGCAGCCGCAACGCGTCGGGCAGCGCTCCGGCGTCCGGCCTGACCAGCCAGCGCGCCCTTCCGCCCCCCAGCGCGGAGGGCGGCGCGAGCACGTAGCTGTCCCTGCAGTGCCAGCGCAGGCCCGCGATGGCGGGCACGGTCTCAGGCTCGCAGTCCAGGTGACAACTCCACCACTCGTCTTCGTCGGCAACCGCGGCGGTCCTACTGGCGACGAAGAACAGCGTCCTGCCGTCCGCGCCAGCCGCGACCGGGCCTGGCTGAGCTCCCGCGTCGCCGAGTCTGGCCAGTGCGGCCGATCCCGCGCTGGCAGGGGCGTCAAGCACGTCGAAGATACGCCCAGTGATCAGCAAGATGCTCGACCGGGGCGCCGCGGCCCACCACTGGCCTACCACCTTGGGATCGGCGCTGGCCTCGAGCTTCCAGGCCGGCGACAGCGGGTGAGCGCCTGGTGCCGGGCAGCCGACCCGGTCGCACGAGCAGGCCCGCCCAGCCGCCTGTGACCTGCGGTCATGCCCTGGAGGGACGACCCCTCTCGGCCCAGCGCGCAGGCCCGCGCCCTGGCAGACTGGCCAGCCGAGCGCGGCATAGCCCGAGGCCGCGATGGCCAACTCGCTGGCCCTGCGGCGCCTGGTCCGCATCACGACCTCGACCACCTGCCAACCTCCCCGCGGGGCTCGCTGTCCGCATCAGTTCACGGCGTCCCGCGGGACACACCAAGCCTATTTCGGCGGTTTCCTGACGATGCCAGGGGTGTCTCTAGCGAAGTCGCCCGGCCCACTCGGTGGCCCAGTAGGTGAGGATGATCCCAGCGCCTGCCCGCCGGATCGCGGTCAGCGACTCGGTGATCACCCGGTCCCGGTCCAGCCAGCCGTTGGCCGCTGCCGCTTCGATCATCGCGTACTCGCCGCTGACCTGATAGGCGGCTACGGGAACCCGGACCGAGCTAGCGACGAGGCTGATGATGTCCAGGTACGCGAGCGCCGGCTTGATCATGACGATGTCAGCGCCCTCGCTGACGTCGAGCAGCACCTCCCGGAGCGCCTCGTCGGCGCTGCCGTGATCTTGCTGGTATGAGGCCCTGTCACCGAACTGCGGCGCGCATTCGGCCGCGTCCCTGAACGGGCCGTAGAACGCCGAGGCGTACTTCGCCGCGTAGGCGCAGATGGCCACCTCGCCGAACCCTCCGCCGTCCAGGGCCGAGCGGATCGCCGCGACCTGGCCGTCCATCATCCCGCTCGGCGCGACCACCTGCGCGCCAGCCCGGGCTTGGGCCAGCGCGATCGAGGCATAGCGCTCGAGCGTGGCGTCGTTGTCGACCTCGCCTGCCGGGGTCAGGATGCCGCAGTGCCCGTGATCGGTGTACTCGTCCAGGCACAGGTCGGCCATCAGCACGGTGCCCGTGCCGAGGTCCGCGGCCAGGTCCTGCAGCGCCAGCTGGACGATGCCCGCCGCGTCGTCGGCCGCAGAACCGCGGGCGTCCTTCTCCGCCGGGATGCCGAACAAGATCAGTCCGCCGACGCCGGCCTCGACCGCTTGGGCCGCCGCCTTGCGCAGGCTGTCCCTGGTGTGCTGGAACACGCCAGGCATCGAGCCGACCGGCTGCGGTTCTGTGATCCCTTCCTTGACGAAAAACGGCTGGACCAGGTCGGCGGGCCGCACGCTGCTGCGCGCCACGAGCCTTCGCATAGCCTCGGTCCTGCGCAGCCTGCGCGGCCTGGCCTGCGGGAATCTGGCTGCCATCGGAAGACTCCTAGCCTGCGCTACCTGAGCCGGCGCCTGGCGCCGCGGCGGCGCTCGCTCGGGCGCCTTACTGGCTCACCGGCCCGCGCAGCGGCGTCCCTGAGCGAGGCCCCGTGCTCCGCAAGGGCTTCGACCAGCAGTTCCGTTGACGGCCGCTCGGAGACCACGTCCACCCGCAGGCCGAACTCGGCCGCCGTCTTCGCGGTCTCCGGGCCGATCACGGCGATCACCGTCACCGCGTGCGGCTTGCCGGCGATGCCGATCAGGTTCCTGACCGTCGACGAAGAGGTGAAAAGCACGGCGTCGAAGCCACCACCCTTGATTGCCTCCCTGATCGGGGCGGGTGGCGGCGCGGCACGCACAGTCCGGTAGGCGGTGACGTCCTCGGCCTCCCAGCCAAGCTCGGTCAGCCTGGCCACCAGGCCCTCGGTGGCGATGTCGGCGCGCGGCAGCAGCACCCGGTTGATGGGGTCGAGCAGGTCGTCGTAGGCCGGCCAGGCTTTCGCCAGCCCCTCCGCCGACTGCTCGCCGTCGGGTATCAGGTCAGGGGCGATCCCGAAGGCGCGCAGCGAGGAAGCGGTCTGCTCGCCGACGGCCGCGACCTTGACACCGGCGAACGCCCTGGCGTCGAGGCCGTACTCCTCGAACTTCTCCCTGATCGCCCGGACGGCATTTGCCGAGGTGAACCCGACCCACTGGTAGCGGCCGGTCACCAGGCCGCGGACGGCCCGCTCCATTTGCTGCGGCGTGCGCGGCGGCTCGACCGCGATGGTGGGCACCTGCTCGGGCACCGCGCCGTAGGAGCGCAGCTGATCGCAGACGCTGGCCGCCTGCTCCTTGGTCCGTGGCACCAGCACCCGCCAGCCGAAGAGCGGCCTGGTTTCGAACCAGGACAGCTGCTGCTGCGCCCGCACCACGTCACCTGCCACCGCGACGGCGCGGCCATGAGCGGTGAGCATGCTCACGCCAGCGGCCTTGAGGTCAGCCGTGACTGTTCCCAGCGTGCTGACCACGGTGTGCTGGTCCGTGGTGGTGCCGTTCCATGTGATGGCGAACGGGGTGCCGTCCGGCCAGCCGGCCGCGATGAGCATCTTGGCGATGTCGGCGATCCCGGTCTCCGCGCCGAGTATCACGAGCGTCCCTGGCCCGGCGGTCATGCGGCTGACCTCGGCGGCGTGAATGATCCTGACGTCGCCGGTGACGTCTTGGGTAAGCGGTATTCCTGCGTAGGCAGGCACCGCGGTGGCGGCGGATACGCCAGGCACGACCTCGAACGCGACCTTCGCCTTGGCGCACGCCGCGGCGTCCGTGGCGGCAGCGCAGAACAAGAAAGGATCCCCGCCGAAGAGCCGCAGCGCGATCTGGCCGGCCTTGGCGGCCTTGATCAGTAGCTTGGGGTCCTGCTCGAGGACCGCCGAGTCGGCCACGGTCGCGTCGCCGCGCAGCCGGTGCACGATCCGCTCGCTCACCCACGGCGCCGCGACGACCAGGTCTGCCTCGGCGAGCAAGGTGGCCGCACGCAAGGTCAGCAGACCCTCGTCACCAGGCCCGATGCCAACCAGGGCGACCAGGCCGCCACCGCTGCTCGGTACCTCCGGCCCGGCCTGACCGGCTTTGGCTCCTGCCTTCTTCTCCGGCGCCTTCTTTTCCGGCGTGGGGTTCACTTCGCATCGTCCCCGTTAGTGCGGTGTCCATCGGACACATCCGTATACCTTCCGGCGCCGCGTCTCAGCAGTTCGGCGGCAACCTGCCTGCCGATCTCCCCCGCCTGGCCGGCCGGTCCGCTCGCGCTCGCCTTCAGCGCCTCTCCCCCGTCAAGAGCCGCGACAACCGCATCCAGCCGCAGCACACTCGTTCCGGCAGCATACGCGCCGATCGGCGCCGAGCAGCCCGCCTGCAACGCGGCGAGCAGACTGCGTTCCGCGTCGGTCGCCGCGCGACTCGCCTCGTCATCGATCTGGCCAAGCAGATCGGCTAGTTCCGTCCGGCTCGCGAGGCACTCCGCCGCCAGCGCGCCCTGGCCAGGCGCTGGCATCATCTCGTCCGGCTCGAAGACCTGGCTGACCGCATCGAGCCTTCCGATCCTGGCGAGACCCGCGTAGGCAAGCACGAGCGCGTCGACCTCGCCCGAGTCGACCTTGCCGAGCCTGGTTCCTGCGTTGCCGCGGATCGGCACCGGCTTCAAGTCAGGTCGCAGCAGATGCAACTGGGCAGCACGGCGCGGCGACCCGGTTCCGATCAGGGCGGCGGCAGGTAGGTCAGCGAGCTTGGCGCCGTTCCTGGCGACCAGTGCGTCCCGCGGATCTCCCCGCGGTGGCACCGCTGCCAGGATCAGTTCGCTGTCACCGATGGCCGGCAAGTCTTTGAGCGAGTGCACGGCGAAGTCAACATCGCCGTTCATGAGCCTCTTCCGCAGCTCGCTGACGAATACGCCGGTGCCGCCAATCTGCGCCAGGTCGGCTTTGCTCGTGTCACCGAAGGTGGTGTAGCCGACCAGGTCAACCTGGCAGCCGGTGCGCGCCGACAGCAACCGCGCGACATGCGCCGACTGGGCCATCGCCATCGGGCTGCGCCTGGTGCCGAGCCGAAGTATGCGGGACGACCCGCTGGTTGGTCCGCCGTTCACTTCGTAGCCTCCCGCAGCGACCAGGCCAGCACGTCGTCGTCAGGCCGGCGAACGGCCTGCACCGTGTCAGGGTCAAGCTCGAACAGCACGCGAAGCGCCGTCTCGTAGGCGTCGCCGCCAGGGGATCCGGCCAGTTCCTTGACCCGGACGGTGGGGCCGTGCAGCAGCTTGTCGGCGATCCTGCCCATCGTCTGCGCGATCTCCCTGCGGGTCCTGACGTCCATATCTCCGAGCCGGCGGTCCAGCCTGGCCAGTTCGGACTCCACGACCGTCGCGGCCTTGGCGCGCAGGGCGACAACGGTCGGCGCGACGCTCTCGGCGCGCTGGGCCTTCAGGTACCCGGCCAGTTCCTGCGCGACGATCTGGCGCACCGCGGTGATGTCGGCGTCGCTCGCCAGGGCCGCGAGGCCCGATCCGCCTGGTGCCTGGCGCTCGCTCGCGGCGCCGATCGCCTCCAGGTCGATGAGACGGACTCCCGGCAGCGCGCCCGCTGCGGTCTCGACGTCGCGCGGCAGCGCCAGGTCGACGAGCACGAGCTGGCGTGGCCCCGACCGGTCACCAGCTAGGTCGGCGCGCAAGCTCTGCGCGTGGCTGATCGTCGCCCTGCTGAGCACGTGCCCTGCCGCGCCCGTGCAGGCAACGACGAGGTCTGCGGCGGCGATCGCGGCTGGCAGGTCAGCCAGGCTGGCCGTGCTCGCGTCGTACGCGGCGGCCAGCCGTTCAGCGCGGCCTGGCGTGCGATTGGCTATGACGACCTTGCCAGCGCCCTGCCGTACGGCGGTCGCCACCGTCAGCGAGCTCATCGACGCCGGCGCCGATGACGAGCACGTTCAGCCCGCCCAGAGTGCTCGCCTTGCCGTGTGCCTGCGCCGCCATCGACAGGCCCAGGCTCACCAGGCTCTGTCCGGCGGCATCGATGCCGGTCTCGGCGTGCGCGCGCCGGCCAGCCCGCAGGGCGAGCCGGCTGACGTCGGACAGCTCATGGCTGAGCGTCCCGTGCTGCCTCGCTGTCTTTACAGCCAGCCTGACCTGGCCGAGGATCTGGCTCTCGCCCACCACCATCGACTCGAGCCCGCACGCGACCGTCAGCAGGTGCTGCACCGCCCGGTCTTCGTAGTGCAGGTAGGCCGATCCGGTCAGCTCGCTGAGCGGCAGCCCTGAATGGCGGGCGAGAAGTTCGCAAATGGCCGCGACGCCGCCGTGGAACCTGTCAACCTCGGCGTAGACCTCGATCCGGTTGCAGGTGCTAAGCACCAGCGACCCCGCGACGTTCTCCGATCCGAACACGTCCTGCAGCAGCTTGGTCTGCGCGTCGCCGGATACGACGGCCCGTTCCAGCGTCCTGACCGGCGCGCTCGCGTGGCTGAGACCGACCACCAGGACGCTCATGTACCAACCGCCTTGGCCGCCACCTGACCGTCACCTTCCAATGCCACCGTTCGCCCCGTGCCGCCGGAACTGCCGTTGCTGGCCGGGATCCCGACGTCGCGCTCGCCGCGATGCAAGACCCGGACAACCGACCGGCGCTGGGCGTGAAAGGCGAGAATCTGCAACTCGATCGACAGGTCGACTTTACGCACATCGACGCCGTCAGGCACGCTCAGTACGACAGGCGCGAAGTTCAGGATGCTGGTGACGCCGGCGGCGACCAGCCGGTCGCAGATTCCCTGAGCCGCTACCGCGGGCACGGTGATCGCGCCGATCATGACGCCGCAGTCGGCGACGACGCGCTCCATCTCGTCGGTGGCCCCTACCCGGTGCCCCGCGATCACGCTGCCGATCACCGCTGGGTCGGCGTCGAGCAGCGCGGCGACGCGGAACCCGCGCGATGCGAAGCCGCCGTAGTTGGCCAGGGCCCGGCCGAGGTTGCCGGCGCCGACGATCACGACCGGCCAGTCCTGGGTCAGCCCGAGCTCTCTCGATACCTGGTAGATCAGGTAGTCGACGTCATAGCCGACGCCGCGGGTGCCGTAGGAGCCAAGATGCGAGAGGTCCTTGCGGAGCTTGGCAGAGTTGACCCCGGCCGCCGCGGCAAGCTCTTCGCTGGACACCGAGGCGATGTCGCGGTCTGCGAGCGCGTACAGGGCGCGCAAGTACAACGGGAGGCGAGCGATGGTCGCCTCCGGGATGCCCTGCAAGCTGCTCTCTGACCTCGTTCGGCGAGACATACGCCGGCAACTCCTGGGGGATCGGCACCGCGGGCGGGGGCCTTACTGAGACGGTGCGCCGGAAGGACAGGCCGTCTCAGGCTCTCGTTTTCTACCGTACGCCCTTGTGAACGTTTGCACAAAGTCGGGCGTTCCCGTGCCTGGCTGCCAGAGCGCCTAGGACGTGAGCGCGGCGCGGAGGCGGCCCTCGTCGACCCGCCAGAAGTCGTGCTGCACGCCGTCGATCAGCGTGACCGGGATCATCTCCCAGTACTCCCGCAGATCGTCAGCCGATGCGGTGATGTCCCGCTCGGTCCAGGAGATCCCGAGGTCGCCCGCGACCATGGCGATGACGGCCCGCGCGTCATCGCACAGGTGACAGCCGGGCCGCGACAGCAGCGTGATCGTGCGCGGCATGACCGGGGGGTTCCGGGGGGCAGCGCCGCCCCCGGATGGCGTACTCACCTGTACCAGGGATCCTCATCGCGCAGGCCAGCCCAGCCTTCGTAGCCAGGCTCGTCGGGCGCCGCGCTCCGGTCATCACCGCGCGAAGAATCGTCACCGCCTGGCCTGCGGCCTGGCTGCTCGCGCGGCACGGTCTTCCCGTGGTACCCGCCCTGCGCGCGGTATCCGTCTTGCGAAGCGCGACGCGAGGACTTCGTGACGCCGGTGAGGTCGATCCCCGACTCGCTGAGGATGTCGGAGATGGCCGAGTAGGTGGGCAGCGGCGAGATCTTGGCCTGCTGGAGGCCTAGTTCTATCGCGTTGGTGGCCAGCACCATCGACCGGCGCTCGGCCACGTACCTGGCGACGTAGGGCTGAGCCAGATGCTCGTCATAGGAAGCGCGGTCGCGGTAGACCTCGTAGAGGATGCGCTGCATCGGCGCTGTCGGCACCGCGTGCACGATGTAGACGAGCGTTCCTGGCTCCAGCGAGGTGACCTGCTCCACGACCTGCTCGGTCATCCGGTCGAAGTCCTCGAGCCGGTCGTCGAGCAAGGTGTAGATCGTGATCTGGCCGAACAACTGCCCAGAGTGCGCGCCGTCGGCGGCCGCCCCGGCGTGCCGGTCAGCCCGCCGGTCGTGGGGCGCGATGACCCCGGAGTCAAGGCTCGGCTGGACCCCAGAATCGAACCGCCCAGAATCGAACCGCGCCGAGTCGAACTGCGCGGAATCGAACTGCGCCGAGTCAAACTGCGCGGAGTCAAACTGGGCCGAATCGTACTGGCCCGAATCAAACTGGGCCGAGTCGAACTGTGCGGAGTCGTAGCCGTCGGGATCATAGCGCCGCGCCGGATCGGACCGGTCGGCGGCGAGCGCGGCGAGGGCTGGATAGGCGAGGTCATCGTCCGGGTCACCGAACCGCTGGCCGGACCCCGCGGCCCGGCCGCGATGGGCAGCGTCGTCGCGGTAGGCCGAGGTCAGGTAGTCATCGACGGGATTCTCGTCGTACCGATCATCTGACCTGTCGTCATACCAGCCAGGGCCGGCCGGGCTGCGGTCCCGGTCCGCCCCGCGATCGCCGGCCAGCCCGCGCTTGGCCGCGCCTGCGGCGGCGAGCCAGGTCAGCGCCGCAGCGAGCAGGGCCACGAGCGCGAAGACGGTGCCGCCGAACTTCACGTGCGCGAACATCATCAGGCCGGGCACCGAGAGAACGATCGCGGCCGCGGCTCCGGCGAGCGCGGGCCTGACGACCTCTTGGTAGGCACGGCCGCGACTCGACCTCGCCAGGACGACGAGCGCGCTGACGATGGCGGTCCCGACAGTGAACGCGGCCACGAAGTCGATCAGACCGAGCGGGATGAGCTGGTAGAAGACCGCAGGATCAGGCCAGGACGAACTCAGCGTGTTGTTCGCGCTGAGCGGGTCGGTCCCCAAGATGACCAGGACGATGACGCCGATCGCGACCACGGCGAGACGCATGGCGAAGCGAGCAGGCAGTCCCCAGGCGATCAGTTCGACCAGGCCAAGGCAGAGCGCGAGCGGCGCGATCGCCTGGATGCCTAGTTCCATCGCCCTGAACATCAGGGGGCTGTAGCCGGCCAGGTCGCCGAGCGCCTGAGCGGCCAGCCCGACGGCGAGCCCGAAGAGAGCGATCATCCACGCGACGAGGAATGCCCGCGGCGTCCTGGCACAGCGCGCCGCGAGAACACCAGTCCCCACCGCGGCTACCACGGCGCCAAGCGCAACCACGATCAGAGAGGTCGTCATCCCTGCCTTTGGCGCGGGCTGCCGCCAAATTGCGATACGACCCGCTGACCAGCTAAGTTAGCGGCCCTTCCCGGCGAGGTCCGCTCAGTTTCCCAAGAGTACCCACTAGGCTCGGTTACTGTGACGGCGCTGCCAAGACGCCATGGCACGGCAGGGGTGTCCGGGGACTCGTCCCCCCGCGACAGCACAGCGGGGGGTGCAGGGGGGTCGTCCCCCCGCGGCAACAGAGCCACTGTGGCCGGGGAGGCCGCCGCGGCTGCGGCTGAGGTCAGCCGGCCACCAGTCGTTCCCGACCCGCAGGCTGGCGCGTTCTTCGATGTAGACAACACGCTCATGCGAGGGGCCTCGATCTACCACTTCGCCAGGGGTCTGGCTGCCCGCAAGATGTTCGGCCCGCGCGACCTGGCGAAGATGGCGATCGGCCAGCTCATGTTCCGTGTCCGTGGCGCGGAGAACGCCGACAGCATCGACGCGGCCAGGCAGGCCGCGCTGGCGTTCGTCGCAGGGCACAAGGTCGCCGACATCGCCTCGCTAGGCGAGGAAATCTACGACGACACTATGGCCGACCGGATCTGGGAGGGCTCACGCGAGCTCACCAGGGCGCATCTGGACGCCGGCCAGCGGGTATGGCTGGTGACCGCGACACCAGTCGAGCTCGCCGAGATCCTCGCCCGCAGGCTCGGCCTGACCGGGGCGCTCGGCACGGTCGCCGAGGTGTCCGACGGCGTCTACACCGGCCGGCTGGTCGGCGGGCTGCTGCACGGCGAGGCCAAGGCGGCTGCGGTGCTCGCGCTGGCTGAGCGCGAGCACCTGGACCTCGCCAAGTGCAGCGCCTACAGCGACTCGCTTAATGATCTGCCGATGCTGACCCTGGTCGGGCATCCGAACGTGGTGAATCCCGACGCGCACCTCCGGGCGCTGGCCAAAGAGCGTAACTGGCCGATCCACGACTTCAGGAGGGGCCGCAAGGCGACGATCATCGCGATCCCCGTGGCGGCGGGCGCCGGCGTGGTGGCTGGCGGCCTGGCGGCTGGTATCGCGGTTCGCAAGCACCGCGCGAACGACTAGGCCGGTCGAACCCGGCAGCGCCTATCCGCCGAAGGCCGGACCGCGCTCGGCGAGCAACTCGTCTATCTTCGTGGCGATCGTGTCCTTGACCTTGTCCGCGAGTTCCGCGATGACGTCGGCGTCCTCGCACTGATCGGGCGCGAAGCCGTCGGTCGGCACGGGATCGCAGAACTCGATCAGCCACCTCGACGGCAGCGGGACCGCGCCGAGCGGCCCGAACCAGGGAAACAGCGGGGTGATCGGGAAGTAGGGCAGCTTGAGCCGCGCCGCCAGTTCCGACCAGTCCGCGACCATCGGGTAGATCTCCTCGGCACCGACGATCGCCACCGGTATCAGCGGGACACCGGTCCGCAGCGCGGTCCTTGCGAAGCCGCCGCGGCCAAAGCGCTGCAACTGGTAACGGTCGCTGAATGGCTTGCCGATGCCCTTGAAGCCCTCGGGAAACGCTCCGACTAGCTCGCCGGCCTTCAGCAGCCGCTCGGCCTCGGCCGGATTCGCTGGAACGTGCCCGCTCGCTCGGGCGGCCCAGCCCAGCACCGGCACCGAGTACACCAGGTCGGCGCTGAGCAGCCGCAGGTTGCGGGCAGCGGGGTGCTCGTCGAGCAGCCCGACCTGGAGCATGACCGCGTCGATCGGCAGGACGCCGGAGTGGTTGCCCACGACAAGGCCAGGCCCGACCGACGGGACGTGCTCAAGCCCGCGCATCTGGACCCGGAACCAGCCCCGGTACAGCGCCCTCGCGGCAGGCATCAGCACCACGCTGTTGAGGTCAGGATCGAATCCGGATTCCGGATCTACCACGTACTCACCAGCGGCCCGCCGCCTGATGAATTCGGCGGCATTGGCTAGGCGCCGCATCCACGGGCCGGGGACCGGCGGCTCTGGGTCGCTCATCTTCGGATCATCCGCATCGCCAACCCAGCCGGACATCAGGGCAGCATGCGCGGCGAGTCAGCCAGTGCTGGCTGCGCTGCCCGCCGGCTTGCCGCTACTTCTTGTTCCTGCGCTGAACGCGCGTCTTGCGCAGCAACTTGCGGTGCTTCTTCTTAGCCATCCGCTTGCGGCGCTTCTTGATTACTGAACCCACGAAACCACCCTCGATCGATACCCACTCGGGGCAGCATGCCTAACCCTCACCGCCGCATCCGCGCGGTGCTGGCCGGGGGTGACCCCGTCCCCCGGCTGTCGGGGCGCACGCCAATGCCAAAGGGTACCCCCGCCACGGCACCGCGGTCGTATCCGGCCAGGTTTCTGGCCTTCTCCGGCCGCGGTCTCGGGGTGGCCGCTGGCTCAGCCAGCCTCGACGAAGGCGTCCCTGAGATACTGGTCGACCGCGCGCTCAGGCACCCGGAACGATCGGCCGACCCTAATCGCTTCCAGATCCCCCGAATGAACCAGACGGTAGACGGTCATCTTCGACACACGCATGATCGCCGCTACCTCAGCCACCGTCAGGAATCGGACGGCACTGAGCGGAGTAGCCTCTGCTGCCATCGATAGCCCTCTCCGGCGCTTTCCGCTGCGCCAAGCCATATCCAGCGCACCAGTCACGCCCGTCTCCAGCGTAATTCGTAGTTTCGAAAGGGCAACCCCCGAGACCGGGCCTGATTTTGCGGCCCTTCATGTCCGCATCGTCGCCGTTAGCCAGCGCCGAGTTCCCTGCCCCGGTCTCTGGCGGCCTCGATTGCGGCCAGGAATGCCGCGCGGACACCGTGCCGTTCAAGTTCCCTGATCGCGCTGATTGTCGTTCCGCCAGGCGAAGTAACCGCCTCCCGCAAAATCACCGGGTGCTCGCCCGACTCGCGCAGCATGGTCGCGGCGCCGTAGACCGCTTGCTTGACCATTTCCAGCGCCGACGCACGCGACATACCCAGCAAGATGCCGGCGTCCACCATGGACTCGACCAGGAAGTAGACGTAGGCGGGGCCGCTGCCAGACAGCGCCGTCGCTGCGTCCTGCTGGGACTCGGGGATCCGCAGCACCTTGCCGACTGGCCTGAGCAACTCCTCGGTGCGGCGCAGGTGCTGCTCGGTCGCGCAGCGCCCAGGCGAGATCACGCTCATCGCCTCATCGACCAGCACGGGCGTATTGGACATCACCCTGACGACGGCGACCTCGGCGCCCAGCCTGGACTCGATGAACCTGGTGGGGATGCCGGCGGCGACCGAGATCACAAGCTGGTCGGCCCGCACGTGCGATGCGACCTCCTCAAGCAGCCCAGCCATGTCCTGGGGTTTGACGGTGATGACGAGGGTCTCGGCCTTGTCGGCCGCCTCGCTTGCCGACGTCACCTCGATACCGTAGGAGTCGCGCAGGGACTCGGCTCGGTCTCGCCTGCGCACGGCTGCGATGACCCCGGACGGCGCCACTCCGGCCCTGAGCATCCCGGAGAGCAGGGCCTCGCCCATCTTGCCAGCGCCAAGGATCGCGATCATGCTTCGAGCCTAGCCGCAGCAAGCGGCGCCCTGGGCTGGGCGGCGGGCAGACTCTGGCTAGCGGCGGGTGGCCAGGGCGCGGAGGAAGAACGCCAGGTTGGCCGGCCGCTCGGCCAGGCGGCGCATGAAGTAGCCGTACCAGTCGTTGCCGTAGGGAACGTAGACCCTGACCTGTGCGCCATCGGCTGCGAGCCTTGCCTGCTCGTCCGGCCTGATGCCGTACAGCATCTGGTATTCGAAGCTGCCTGGATCGCGGCCGATCGTGCAGACCCGCGATCTCGCGATCGCGACCAGCCGCGGGTCATGCGTGGCCAGCATCGGGTAACCGTCTCCGTCCAGCAGGATCCGCAGGCACCGCGCGTAGCTGCGGTCGACCTCGGACCTGGCGGCGAATGCGAAGCCGTCAGGCGCCCGGTAGGCACCCTTGCAGAGCCGGACCCTGGACCCGGCCACGGCCAGCGCCTCGCAGTCGCCTGGGCTACGGCGCAGGTAGGACTGGATCACGCAGCCCAGGTCGGGAAAGTCCGCGCGCAGGTCGCTCGACGAGCCGAAGCGTGGCGTCGACCCTGGTGTGGTCCTCCATGTCGACCGTGACCGTGGTGCCGGCCGCCTGGGCGACGGCGCAGATCCTGCCGATGTTCTCGGCCGCGGTCTTCTCGCCGTGCTCGGCCAGCCCGAGTCCGACCGCCGTCGGCTTGACCGATACCTCGGCGCGCCCGCCAGTGGTGAGGCCTGCCCCGGCGAGCATTTCGAGCAGGGCCACGTACTCGGCCGCGACGGCGGCGGCCTGCTCGGGGTCGACAGTGTCCTCGCCGAGGTAGTCGATGGAGACCGAAAGGCCCTGGCCGAGCAGGCGCTGGGTCACCGCGAGGGCGTCGGCCGCGTCATCACCCGCCACGAACCTCTTGACCACGTCCCTGGTCAGCGGCGCGGTCGTGATCATGCTGGCGGACCCGCTGGCTGGCCGAAGCGGCCAGCAGTACTCGGCGCAGCACCGCAGTGCACCTCCACGAAGCACGAGCCGATGAGCCAGAAGTTCCTGCCGGCACAGGTTACTCCGGCCCTCAGCCTTCGCCTAGAGACCCCGTCTGGCCAGGGTTAAACCTGTGCCAGCCCGCTGTGCCCTCGGTTACATGCTGCGCCGGCGGCCCACGGTGATCTTCACCTTGGCGCCAGC
The DNA here is from genome assembly GCA_963696215.1 of uncultured Actinomycetota bacterium. Classification (GTDB taxonomy): domain Bacteria; phylum Actinomycetota; class Actinomycetes; order Streptosporangiales; family Streptosporangiaceae; genus Chersky-822. The sequence continues at coordinate 856,365 of CAVOJF010000007.1, read as the reverse complement.
GTCCGGTGACACGATGACCTCCTGCGCGGCGCTGATCCCGGCGACCTCGAGTGTGTCGGCCACCGGCACGTTCCGCTTGACCAGTGCCAGCGCGATCGGCCCGACTTCGTAGTGCCTGGCGCTCGACCCGGTGAAACCGACGACCTTGTCGCCATTGCGTACCTCGTCGCCGTGCGCGGGCAGCTTGTCCTCGCTCCCGTCCAGGTGCAGCATGACCAGCCGGCGGGGCGGGTGACCGAGATTGTGCACACGGGCGACCGTCTCCTGGCCGCGGTAGCAGCCCTTGTTCAGGTGCACCGCGGACTCGATCCAGCCCATCTCGTGCGGGAGCGTCCGGTGATCGGTGTCGGTCCCGAACCTCGGCCGGTGGCCCGCGATCCGCAGCGCCTCGTACGCCGAGCATCCCCGCCAGCCGGTACCCCTGGCCGCGCAGCGCGCCGGCGATCTCGGCGATCTTGTCGCGCGGCACGATCAGGTCCCTCGCGTAGCCGAAGTCCATCGCCGCCTCGGCGACGTCCGCGACGTCCGGCTTGACTTGCGGTCCGCAGACCGTGAGCACCGCGTAGTCCTCGCTCGCGTCGGCCGCCTCCACCCGCATCATGAACTTCATCGACTCGAGGAACTCAAGCAGCGAGGCCGCCTCGCCTGGTTCCACGTGAATCCAGGTGGCGCTGCCGTCGTCGATGACCGACAGGTGATGCTCGACGTGCCCGTGCGGGCTCAGGATCAAGCTCTGCTGGGCGCTGCCTGCCGCCAGGTCGTCGACCTTCTGGGTGCTGATGCTGTTCAGCCAGCTCAGGCGGTCCTGACCGCCGATCCTGAGCACGTCCCTGTTCGACCGGTCGACGAGGCCGGCGCCGTCGGCCAGGGCGCGCTGCTCAGCGAACGGATCGCCGTAGTGCGCGGCAACGCCCACGTCAGGGAAATCGGCCGCGACGGCACCGGGAACGGCAAGCAGGGGACTGTCCATACCGCAAGGCTATGCGCTGGACGACGTCACGCCTCGGCGACGGCTCCGTCCCGCACCATCAGCCGACGCGTGACCCTGAGCTGCTCTGCCAGGGCCCTGTCATGCGTGACGACCAGCAGCGTGCCGTCGTAGCTGTCGAGCGCTTGCTCGAGTTGCTCGATCGCGGGAAGGTCGAGGTGGTTGGTCGGCTCGTCGAGCACGAGCAGGTTCGCGCCCGCGTGCATGAGGAGCGCCAGGTCCGCCCTGGTCCGCTCGCCGGGCGAGAGCATCGCGACCGGCCGCCCGATGTCGTCGGCGCCGAGCCCGAACTTCGCCAGCAGCGTCCGCGCTTCCGCTTCGGCCAGGCCCGATGCCGTGCGGAACGCGATCGAGCAGCCGCTCCTGTGGCTCGAAGGTCAGGCGGCGCTGGTCGATCTCGCCGATCCGCACCGACGAGCCAAGCGACTGGCGGCCCGCGGTCGAGCGGGAGCCGGCCGAGCAGCGCCTGCAGCAGCGTTGTCTTGCCCGAGCCGTTGTCGCCCTGGACCAGCATCCGGTCGCCCCAGTCCAGCTGCAGGCTCACGGGCCCGAGCCGGAAGGTACCGCGCATGACCACGGCATCGGAGAGCACGGCGACGATCTGACCGCTGCGCGTCGCCGCGCCGAAGCGGAGCCGCAACTCCCACTCCTTGCGCGGCTCGGCTACCGGTTCGAGCCGGTCGATCGCGCGCAGTGTGGCGGCTCCCCTGGCGGACTGGCGCTGCGCGCCCTCGACCATGCCGCGCCTGATGTTCTTGTCGGGCTCCTTGCGCCGCATCGCGGCGCTCTTCGCGGTGCGTTCGCCGGAGCGAGCCCACTCCTTCTCGCGCCTCGCCCGCTCCATCAGCTCGTCCCTGCTGGCCGCGTACGTCTCGTAGGCCTCTGCCGCCCTGGCCTTGTCCCGCTCGAGTTCCTCGCGGTAGGCCGGTAGCCGCCGCCGTAGAGCTTGACCTCCCTGCTGTGCGGATCGATCTGCAGCACCTGCCGCGCGGTCCTGTCCAGGAACGCGCGGTCATGCGACACCACGACGAGCCCGCCACGGAACCCGTCGAGATGGCTCTCCAGCAGTTCGAGGCCTGATAGGTCCAGGTCGTTGGTCGGCTCGTCTAGCAGCAGCACGTCGAACCGCGCCAGCAGCACGGCTGCCAGCGCCAGCCGGGCGGCCTGGCCGCCCGAGTAGCCGGTCGCTGGCCGGTGAAGGTCCGCCGGCAGGCCGAGTTCGGCCGCCATTTCGGTCGCGCGCACGTCGAGGTCGGGACCGCCGAGCGCGAGGTACGTGTCGAGCGCGGCCGCGTAGATCCGCCCGGCTTCACCCTCGCCTGCGGCACCAGCTGCACCTTCGCTCGCGGCGGCCAGCAGCTGCGACGCTGCGAGCATGTCCGACTCTGCCGCGGCGACCCCGGTCCGCCTGGCCAGGTAGCCCATTGCCGTCTCGCCGTCGCGCCGATCCCGCTCCTGCGGCAGGTAGCCGACCGTTCCAGCGGCGCTCACCGTGCCCGCGTCCGGCTGCACTAGCCCGGCAAGCACCTTGAGCAGGGTCGACTTGCCGACGCCGTTCGGCCCGACGACGGCGATACGGTCTCCCTCGGCGACCGCCAGGCTCGCGTCGTGCAGCACGAGGAGCGCACCGTAAGAGACGGTGACGGCGCGCGCGGTCAGCAGGGACATCCCGTCACCTTAGGCGGGCCGTTCGCGGGCACGCTTGTCATTTTCGCCCGGCGCTGGGCGGCCACTACGTCGCGCTGGCCGCCGCGCCGGCGGCGCGGCACTCCGCGCAGGTGCCGAACACGGTCAGGTGGCCGACGTCGGTCTCGAAGCCGTACTCGGTATCGAGCGCGCGCACCAGCGGGCCGACCGCGGCCGGCTCAAGCTGGATGATCGCGCCGCAGGCGCGGCAGACCAAGTGCACATGCTGCGCGTCGGCGGCCAGGTGATAGCGGTGGGCGCCGTGCCCGAGATGGGTGTGGGTGACCAGCCCGATCTGCTCGAGCAGCTCCAGGGTCCGGTAAACGGTGGAAAGGTTGAGTCCGACAGCCGTCTGCTTGACCTGGGCGTATATCTCCTCCGGGGTGGCGTGCTCAAGCCTCGTCACCGCCTCGAGGATGAGCTGGCGCTGCGGCGTCACCCGGTACCCGCTGGCCCGCAGCGTGTCATCCCACGTCTGCGACATGCCCCGAGTCTAGTGACGTCCTGATAACCCACTTGCTCGCTAGCGCGACCGTGTCGTACCGTTCTGGCTAACGCGGGAAAGGAGGTGGTCCAACAGTATGCATAGATGTCGGACTCGCGAGGTGGCTGTCAGCTAGCCGCCGTCCCGTGGAGCGCAACCGGCGGGAGCCGGATGCGCGCGTCACCGGCCTGCGACCCAGTCCTTCCTAGGCTGTGTCGCGTGCCGCCCAGGCGGCGGTCGGCGAATACACGGCAGACACCGGACCCCCGGGTGATCGGCCTTGTCCAGTCGATCCCCGCGATGACCTGCTCAGATGCGGGCCGATGCGGGAGCAGCCCGGGGGATTCTCTTTCTCTGGCTGTGGTCTAGTTCTCTGGCTGTGGTCTAGTTCCGTGGTCAGCTAGCTACTGACCCGCTTCAGCTGAGCGGATAGGTGCGGCTGGAGTGGCTGCCCCATCGCGGCCATGTCGAAGGCGTACGCCAGATCCCCGCCCACCAGGCCGTAGAGCCGCTTGCCGGCCGTGACTTCCTTGGCTGACGCCGTCCTGACCACGGCGTCGGTCGCCATTTCGATCTTGGTCCCGCTGACGGTGCCGATGTAGATCTCGCTGACGCCGGTCGGGTGCACAATCAGCACCTCCAGGCCGTCATCGGGCTGCGGACGCCAGAAGCCGACCTCCATGTGCGAGAGGCGGCCGATGGATCCGTCGGGCTCAAGCAGCCATGTCCGGCTCGAGTAGATCAGGAACGGCTTGCCGTTGTGGCTGAAGCTGATCTCCTCGCCGTAATTGCGGCTCTCGATCGTCGGGTAGCCCATCACTCCCGCGCCCTCCCACCGGCCCAGCAGGAAACTCAGCGGCGCGATGGCCGGGTCAGGTGGCGGCGTCACGGACAGCGGGCTGGTTTGCGCGGAATCCATCCCGCCAGCCTACGGCTCGCGGCGCGGGCAGCCGCGGAGGCCGACGGCGCCGCGCAGGCGGGCCAGAGCGCTACTGGCGCTGTTGCTTCGCGAGGTCTCGGCCCGAGCGCCAGAGCCGCAGGACCAGCAGCGCGCAGCACGCGGCGACCGCCGCGCACGCCACGGTCAGGATGATCGCCGTCGCGTCAGCAGCCACGCCCGCCACCCTAAGCCTCAACCGGGCGCCCGCCGGCTTCCCACGCCGCTCGCTCGCCACGCCGAATCAGTGCTCGCGGAGCATGGGCGCCGGGCGGGAATTAGGGTGGGTCGCATGGCTCCTGGCGCACTGATAGTGAAGGCGACGGCGGGAAAGGACGATCCTGAACGGTGCAACCAGGCGTTCACCGTCGCCGCTGCCGCTGTCGCGAGCGGCGCGCAGGTCTCGCTGTGGCTGACCGGCGATTCTGCGTACCTGGCGCTGCCTGGCCAGGCCGAGGACTTCAGGCTCGCTTACGCCAGCCCGCTGAACGACTTGCTCGCGATCATCCTGCGGGGCGGATCGGTGACGGTCTGCACCCAGTGCGCCGCCAGGCGCGAGATCACCGAGGACGACATGCTGGATGGCATCAAGATCGCGGGCGCGGCGACGTTCGTGGCCGAGGTCCTCGCCGACGGCGCCAAGGCACTCGTCTACTGAGCCGCGGCGTGAGCGCTAGGCGACGGCGACGGCCGCGAGGCGTTCGGCGCGAAGCCGGCGCGTCCAGGTCTCGCCAGCCTCTGGGAGCGGCGGCAGCGGGCCCGCGGCCCAGCTGAGCAGGAGGTCCGCCAGGCCGGGGTTGCGGACCAGCGCTGGGCCGTGCAGGTAGGTTCCGAGCACCCGGCCCGAGTGCGCGCCTTCTGTACCATCGCCGTTGCCAACGCCAAGCTTGACCCTGGCGAGCGGGCGGGCGCCTGGCCCGATCCTGGTGACCCCCTGGTGGTTCTCGAAGCCGGTGAGCTGCTCGACCCCGAGCGTCGGATCGACGTCGGCCAGGATCTCGCCGACGCCGCGCTTGTCGCCGCGACCGCTGCTGATGTCCAGGATGCCGAGCCCGTCGACCGGCTCGCCCTGCGCGCCGCCGAAGACGTTCCCGATGAGCTGGTAACCGGCGCACACCGCGAAGATCACGGCACCGTTCTCGAAGGCCGAGGTCATGCCGCCAGCGGCGCGCAGCCGCTGGGCGGCGAGCACCTGCGGCAGGTCCTCACCGCCGCCGAGCAAGTAGATGTCGCCCTGAGTGGGGACCGGCTGATCGGAGTTCACCTGGATGGGGTCGACGTCCAGGCCGCGCAGCTTGGCTCGGCGGGCCAGCATGATCAGGTTGCCCCGGTCGCCGTAGGTGCTCAGCAGGTCGGGGTACACCCAGACCAGCCGCAGGGCGCTCGGCCCGGCGGCCCTGCTGCGCTCGGCGTGCTCGGCAGGGTGGTGCGCACCGTTCATCCCTGGTTCGCGCGCGGTCCACAGCAACGCGCTGGCGTCCGCTGACCAGTTCGCCCGGCGCGGCGGACTGCCTGGGTTCTGCGCTGTCATAGGTACCTCATGCGGTGCGCCCGAGCGTCGCCCTGATCTGCTGGAACGCGGTGTAGTTGGCGATCACGTCCAGGCCGCCAGGGGGGACCTTGTCCACCGCCCCTTCGATGCCGTCGACCAGTTCGAACGGGATGTCGTCGGCCTCGAGCCTGACCGCCAGGTCGATCCTGCGCTCGCCCGCCACCAGGACAGCCCGGCCGCGGAGCACCCGGTAGTCGACGTCCCACAGCCACGAGGTGTCCTTGCCGTCGGGCACCTGGGCGTTGACCGCGAGCAGTACGGGCCGGTGATCGGGATCGAGCACGTCGAATGCTTCCAGCCAGCCAGCCGGGTTCTTTGCCAGGAGCAGGTGCAGCGCTCGCCCGCGGCGCTGGACGGTCGTGTACCGGCCGGCGACCGACACCACCGAGCGCAGGTTCGGCAGCGCCTGGTCGACGTCGGCCCCGAACAGGCCGGCCACCGCCAGCGCCATCACGGCGTTGGACTTGTTGGCCCGGCCGGGCAGTGACAGGTCGAGTTCGCGCACGGCACCCACCGAGTCGATGACCGCGTCGCCCTCCAGCACCCAGCGCGCCGACGGCCTGGACAGGCCGCACTCTCCGCAGCGCCAGCCGAGTTCGTCCCTGCGCAGGTGCGACCCGCACTGCGGGCAGCACCAGGAATCCTCGTGCCAGCGCTGGCCGGCCGCCACCCACACCACCTGGCTGGCCGACCCGGCCGCCCAGGCGACGAGCGGGTCGTCGGCGTTCGCCACCACCCTGCAGTCCGGTGTGGCCGCGAACGCCTCGCGCCAGCGCCTGGCGACCAGCCAGATCTCCGCAGCCCTGTCCATCTGGTCACGGCTGAGGTTCAGCAGCACGACGACTCTCGGGTCCGTCGCCTTCATCATCGCGGGCAGATAGCGCTCGTCGACCTCGAGCACGGCGTACGGGGCGTCGGGCGCACCGCTGAGCGCGGAGACCAGGCCGCTCTCCATGTTGGCGCCGAACGCGTTCGACGCGACCTCCTGGCCCAGCGAGCCGATCGCGGCGGATACCAGCCGCGTCGTCGTCGTTTTGCCGTTTGTGCCGGTCACCAGCACGATCTGGCGTCCGGCCGCCAGTTGCCTGAGGAGATCGGGGGCGACCCGAAGACCGACGACCCCGCCGATCACGGAGCCGTCGCCGCGCCCTGTGAGCCGCGATACCCTGCCTGCGGCCTCGCCGAGCGTCGTCGCGACGCGAGCCCTGATCGGGAGCTTGCTCATGGGCGCAGATGCTATCCGGCCGCAGGCGCAGCAGGCGCCGTAGCAGTCTGGGTCAAGGCACTATGACTTCGGATAAAGAACAAACTAGCCCCTAAACGGATGTAATTTCCGGCAGTTTGCCTTATCGGCGCCCAGGCGTCCATATGGGTTCCGGGCTCGCCAGCCCGCCAGCGGCCGTACTGACCTGCCAGGGATCGATCGGTCACCTCCTGACGGGATGCCGTGCCCGGCCAGGCCTGATCCCAACCCCGCGGCTAGATCAACCTTGTCGTGCGCCGGCTACTTCCAGAGTCGCCAGTAGTACTGCCAGTACTTCACCAGGGATGAGTCATAGTTCGGCCCGTTGTCGTACTGCGTGGCCTTGACCATCTTGTGCGGGTACATAAAGGGACCCTTGCCCGCGTAGTCAGCCACCCAGTAACCGTCGGCCTCCGGATTGCTGAACACGGTGGAGGCTGATCCGTAGACCCAGACGTAGAACCCCGCCCAGCGCATGACCCGGTGGAACGTGCGCACGTAACTCGCGTCGATCGCGGTTTCCAGGTCGAGCGCGATGGTCGTGCCACGCGGAACGTTCAGCTCGAAGAGCCGCTGCAGAGCAGCAAAGGCGTCGGCTTCGGCATCCACCTGTGTCGGGTTCGACCTGACCCAGATCGGCAGCTTGCGCAGCTTGCCGAAGCGCCGCCATTCGGCGTCCGTCCATACGTGCGGGGTGTCGCCGCCCACATAGCCGGCCACGGCCCGGTAGCCGGGCGGCGCCGACGCCGGCGGGGTGCTGGCGTCGAACATCTTGACCGGGGGCAAGACCATGTGCATGTCCTCCTTAGGCGAGCTACTTCGGCTCTTGGGCTGAAAAGGTATGCGCTCGGGATCGGTCGCGCCGCCGGACAAGCAAATTCGCCCGCCATTTCGGCCTGGCAACCGGTTCAGCCCGACCTGCCGTCGCCGCCCTGTGCCGGCGACCCTTGTGGCCTGGGATGGTATTAATTCGGCGAGTTGAGACCAGTATGTTCTTTGTCAATTTCATAAGGCCCGACAATGAAACGGCGCGGCCAGGAGAGCACGGGCTCGAGCCAGCCGACCACGCCCATCTCGCCAGCCGCCTGCAATAGCTGGCCGCGATGGCTGGCGCCGACGGCCAGCGTGGCCAGGTCGGCTGCGAAGCCGCGCTGGTCATCCTCTCCGAGCAATGCGGTCCAGGCCGGCATCCGGTTGGCATCGAGTTCCATCGACAGCGGATGCCGGCGCAGCGCGCTCACCCGCTGCCCGATTTTGATGTCGGGCCGGTCGATCAGGCCTGGCAGCTCGAACTCCAGTGGCAGAGCGAGCTCGAACGGATCGGTCGTCGGGCCAGTGAGCGGCAACGCGCGCTCGATCTCATGCAGCCATCGCAGCTGAGGTATCACCCAGTCGCAGCCGATCTGCGTTCCTGCTCCCTTGCCGCCGTTCAGAATCCGCAGCGCGACCGCACTGACCGCTGCGGTCAGCTGGTCTGGCGGGAAGTGATCCCTGATCGCACGGGACCGGCCGGCCACAGCTCGCTCGACCACGGTGGCAAGCACGCACTCGCGCAGCCGCGCATCCAGGTCAGACCAGCGGGACCGCAGCGCAGCCGGCACCACAGGCAGCGGCGAGTTGGTCAAGAACGCGAGCACCATCGCCTCGGTCCAGACCCGCAGCCAGGCGAAGGTTCCAGACGCGGCCAGCAGATCGGCCGAGCGGAGCTCGAGCAGCGAGCAAGCCCGTCCGCCCGTGCACTCAGGGCCGCACGCGGTCGACCTGCGCGCCGCCATCGGCGGCGCCGCAAGCTGGTCAGGCGCCGGCGACCGCTCCGCGTACCCGCCGAAGGGCACCTTCACCCGCAGCGGCCGGTCCATCCCGTCCGCGAACACCGCGGCCACACCAGGCGGGAACGACACCACCTGCCTGGACTGCTCCGCATCCAGGTTCATGGTCGCGCCGACTAGGTCCCGGTCGTCGCTGGCGGGCAGCCGGTGCACGATCTTGAGCGCGGTGTTCTTCACGACGTCGGGTATCAGCTTCGCCGGGATCTGCTCGGCGATCACCAGGCCTTCGCCGTAGGCGCGGATCTCGGCGAGCAGGCTTGCGAACAGCTCGACGGCGTGTGCGCTCGCGCCCTCACGGCCGGCCCTGAGCAGCCGGTGCGCCTCCTCGATCACGATCACGTGCCGCAGCGTGTCCTCGCCGCCGGCGGCGAGCCGGCCCGCGCCTTGCCACTATTGCCGCTCGCCGCCCGCTGCCGCAGCCGCAAGTGCTCGGTGATCCTGATGATCAGCGTGCCGATCAGGAAGGCCTTGTCCTCATCGTTGGCGACGTCCTCGATCGCGAGCACCGCGTTGCGCCTGAGCAGTTCGGCGATGTCGGCCGGGTGACCGCCCTCGAAGAACCGGCCTGCCGACCCGGTCCGCAGCGACCTGAGCCTGACGTCCACGAACCCGCGCACGTCTGCCTGCAGCTCCGGCCCGTAGCCGACGTCAGTGATCACCTCGATCGCGGCCGCCTGGAGCTGAGCGAGGGTCGGCACCGCCGGCGGCACGACGGCTCCTGGCCGCCCTGCGCCCGAGACCGGATCCCAGCCGCATGACTCGTAGACCCGCTGCAGCGCCTGCGACATGATCTGCGGGAACGGCTCGTGCGCGTCGAACGCCGCAAGGAACAGCGCCCGCACCATGTCGATGTGCGCCTGCACCGGATAGCCGGGCTCCGGCGCCAGCGGGTTGATGGCGAGCGGGACGGCGTGCGGGTCGGCCGGGCTGATCAGCGTCAGCTCAGCCCCTGCCGCCGCGATGCGGCCCGCCATCGCGGCGTACTCCGACTTGACCGGCTCGACGACCAGCCACGGGATATGCGACCTGGTGAGCTGCTCGAGCAAGTGCCGCACCGTCTGAGACTTGCCAGAGCCGGTCGCGCCGGTGACCAGCGCGTGCCGGTTCAGGGTGGCCAGCGGCACCCCGAACTCGCCGACCGGCCGGTCCTGCCCGTCCAGGATCGTGCCCACGCCCACCAGAGGCTCGCCGGAGGGCTCGGCTGTGACGTCGAAGTAGCCGACGTCGAGGAGGCGCACGCCTGGAACCTCGCGCCTGGGCAGCCCGGCGAGCGCCGCCAGCACGCCCGCCGTCGCGGCGAACGGTATCCCCGCCCCGTCATCGTCCTGCGCGCTGGTTGCGGCCAGTGCGTCGGCCAGGTCACGCGCCCGCTCGGGACGGCGCAGCCGGTACGGATGCGAGCTGAGGTCGGCCGATCCCACCAGCATCGGCGCGATCGCGCTGAGCTGGTCCTGGTCGGCCGCCCCGACCAGGACCCTAACCTGCCACAGGCCAGCCTCGTGGAAGGCGTCGAGTTCGGCCAGCCGGCTGGCGGCGCGGTCGGCGTCGAACCTGGACTGCTCTTCGTCGAACCGGCGCAGCACGGTCAGGCTGGCGCGCAGCTCATTGATCTCGGCCTCGATGCGGTCCGTTGGTTCGGCGACCACCAGCCAGCCGAACGGCCTGGCCATCAGCGTGGTCAAGGCGGACTCGAAGAGCGTCGGCGCGGCGAGAGTGGTGCCGGACCCTAGCCACGGGGCACTAAGCCCGCCGCCGCCCGGCTGACCAGGCCCGCTGCCGGTCCACGGTGCCGGTGCGCCGCCAGCTTCTGGCAGCCGGGGTGCCTGCCGCCCTGGGCACGGCGCCCACACCATAGCGTCGAGGTCGGTCATCAGGCTGTCCGGGCAGGGCACGCCGCGCGCCCCCCACGGGAACAGCAGCTCGCTGCGCTCTGCCGGCCCGGGCCGCCCCGCCAGTTTGGTCAGGAACTGCCCAGGCGGGCCGTACGGATGCTCATCGTCATTCTTCCGCCCGCCCCGCCGATCCTGCGGCGCCGCGCCGCCCACCGCCTCGTCCGCGCCCGCCAGCGCGCGCTGCCCGGCGACCGGCGGCAGCGGCCCGGCGTTGGTGACAAGCTCGAGGGGCGCGCCGCCGCCCCGCGACAGCCATCCAGTCACGAACGTCCGGCGGTGCTGGGCCGCGTCAAGGATGGCGGGCAGCATGCAGGCGTAGTCGCGCTCGGCGCTGCCGCCGTAGCTGACGTCGGGTATCGCGACGACGCGGTACCAGGGCGCGCTTGCCCCGGCCCCGACGCCGGGATCGCTGGTCATAATGCGTACATATCAGCCTGGCACGGTCCGTGCCACCGGATGCCAAAGAATCGTCGGCGCCGATCGCTACAGATCGATGGCGCCGCTGACCCTCGTGACGGTTCCTCCTGACACCCAGATCGAGCCGTCAGCTCCGGTGTCGACGTGCACCCGGCCGCGCCGGCCGAGCGCCGTGCCCTGGCTCACGAGGTACGGTGCGCGAGCGCGGCCCGACGACAGCAGCCACTGCGCCAGCGACGCGTTCAGGCTGCCTGTCACGGGATCCTCGACGCACCGGCCGCCCGCCGGGAAGAACGCCCGTACTTCGAACGCGCACTCCGAGCCGGGCGGGTACGGCCCGGCCAGGCCGACGTCCAGGTCCCCGTCGCCCGGCCTGACGTTGAGCACCGCCTGGGCGTCCTCCATCAGGATCGCGATCCAGCCAGGCCCGTTGTCCGCCCACTGGACAGCCACCATGTCCGCCCTGATGATCCCCAGCTGGCTAGCGACCTGCTCGATCATCGGCTCGTCGACGGGACCTGAGCGGATCAGCGGAGGCGCCTCGAAGCCGAGCAGGCCATCGCTGCGCCTGATCCTGACCAGGCCAGCGCCGCACTGCTGCACGATCACGTCGGCGTGCCGCGGCTCGTGACCGGACTCCAGCCACGCATGACAGGTGCCGAGCGTGGGGTGCCCAGCGAACGGCAGCTCGGTCGACGGGGTGAATATCCTGACCTGATAGTCGGCGCCAGGATCGTCCGCGGGCAGCACGAACGTGGTCTCGGACAGATTGGTCCAGTTCGCCACGAGCTGCATCTGCTCCGCGGACATCCCGGAGCCATCACCGATGACGGCGACCGGGTTGCCGAGGAATGGCTCGGAGCTGAAGACGTCGACCTGGCAGAAGGGACGTAGCATTCGTCTGAGTCTGCCACGGCGACCGGCGACTCACTCGTTAGAGTCGCCGAGCGCGGCCAGTGCAGGGTTGGCGTCGGCGAGCAGCACAGTACGGCCCGCCGCGGACGGGTAGCTCACGATCATGGCGGTGGCCGGCAGCCGCTGCAGCTCGTCGGCCTCGACGAGGAACTCCCTCGACCGCTGCGCGGTCCTGCCGAGCGAGGCGTTCTCGCCGAGGGCACGCGACAGGCTGACGCCCCACGAGCTGCCCGCGTTGATGCCGGCGGTCAGCGAGACCGAGTCTGATTCGCTGACCGAGCTGCTCTGGTCCCTGCTCGACGAGGAGTTAAAGTCGCCGAACGGCGCGAACCCGTGCCGCCCGCGCCCCCGTCCCCGGCTCGTTCCGCTGCTGGCGCTGGCAGAGAACGAGTCGGTGAGCGAGTCGGAGGTCCCGGCCGTGCTCGTGTATGACCCGCCCCAGGTGTCGGTGACCGACGTCCCGACCGTGTCGGTGAGCTGGCCCACGACGAAACGGTGCTCGGTGCCGATCAGCTCGCTGGCCGCCCGCGCGTCGTCGCCGTTGCCGAGCCGCATGAACGCGATCGCGGCGTTGCCCCTGCCCAGCCGCTCGCGCACGCTCGCTGGGATGGTCCTGAAGGCCAGCACCAGGCCGGTCCTCGCGAGCTCGCAGGCGCCGGCGAGCCGGTCGAGCACGTCCCCGCCGAGCCGGTCGGCCCCGAGCAGGCAGATCACGTGCGCCCACGGCTCGCCGGGCTCGGCCTTGCGCAGCATCTGGGTCAGCGCCGCGACCAGGTACGTGCCCAGCATCTCGTTGCCGATCACGCCGGCCCGCCGGTCAAGCGCGGCCACCCTGAGCCTGGTCGGCGCCGCCGGCACCGGCGGCTGCCCCGAGCCCATCGGGTCCAGCCTGCGCAGCCTGGACTCGAGGACGAACGCACGCTCAAGCACGATGCGCTCTTTGGCGCCCTGCCTGAACGCGGTCCCGAGCCTGGTGAACTGGTCATTGGTGAGCAGTCCTGCGCTGACGTCCGCGAGCGGATTGCCGATGTCGGCCAGCACCCGCAGCGCTGCCGTCACGCTCGCCAGCCGCGGATCGGGGCCGAGCAAGCCGAGCACCCGCTCGAGCAGCGCGCAGTCGGCGGCGATGTCGGCCGTCGCGCCCTCGGCCGACCGGCCGCCCGCGCGTTCAGTGCCTGCTGCGGCGGCGGCCAGCGTCAGCACCTCGGCGAGCGCCGCCGCGTCGAGCCCGGCGCCAAGATCGACCCGCGGCAGGTCACCGGGCAACACCCAGACGAGCGGCCGGATCCCGGCCCCCTGCGCAAGCCGGATCAGCTCGGCGGCAACCCCGCCCTCGGTCAGGTCGACGACCGTGAGCTCGCCGCCCGCGGTCAGCCGCGGTGTCGCGACCATCGTGATCAGCGCGGCCCAGCCGGCCAGTGAGCCTCCCGCCACATCCACCCGGTCGATGCCGGCGGGCAGCTTGACCGGGAACCAGCCGGGCTGCCTCGCCGCGACGCCGGCCCGCCGCTGCCAGGCGCGGTACTGGCTCGCGTGCTCGCGCTGACGGGTCGCGAGCACGCGGGCGCTGACCGCCTGCGCCGCTTCGACCCGCCGCCGCTCGGCCTCGACGACCGCGGCGAGCCTGCGCTGCTCCCGCCAGATCGACCACGTGCAGGCCGCGGTCCCGCCGGCACACGCGAGCGCGCAGACACCGGCTGCCAGCCGGGCCGGACCTCCGGCCAGCCACGCCCCGCCGAGCAGCACGGCGGCCACGCCGCCCGCGATCGCGCCCGCCCTGGCCGGCCTGCTGACCGTCGCCGAGATCCGCTCCTGGGCCGCGAGCCAGCCGAGATCGAACCGCTCGACGGGGACCGGGGCCGGCCTGGCGGGTGCGGGGCTGGAGTTGGCAACGCTCGGCGCGAATTGCCAGCCCAGGCAGAACTGGCCGGTCACCGCGCTACCCGGCATCCGGGCACCAGCCTGCGCACCGGCCCGCGCACCAGCACGGCGAGCGCATCAGCACGGTCACCTGTCAGCAGTTCCGCGGGCAGCACCTGACTGTCTTGCCTGGACGGGCCGCTGGCGCGCGCTCCCCAGGCGACCAGGCCCCGTGGCGGCCCGCCCCGTACCGCGACCACGTTCACGTGATCGGCGAGAGCCACGGCGGCATCGCCAGAAGCCGTGCTGAGCATCATCGCCACCCCGGCGCGCTGGCCGCCGCTGAATGCGGCAGCCAGGTGCGGGTCGATCCCAACGCAGCCGTTGATCCAGACGGCGCAGTCCGCTGGAACAGCGGGGCGCTCGGTCAGCACTCTGGCCAGGTCGGCGATGATCAACCGAGCGAGAATGAGGCCGGCCGGACCGTGCGCACCCAGATCAAGCGGGAACACGATGACCTGTCGCTCCGCCAGCGCCCTAGCGAGGCTGATGCTCGCGGTGCCGGACGCGGCGCTGCCGGCGGCCGTATCGGAGCGCGGCGGGCAGCCCTGCGCCGCCGCCTGGCCCGCCTCAGCGAACGGCTCGTAGCACGCACCGCCAGGCCCGAAGACGATGAGCGGAGCCGCGGCCTTCTTGCTGAGGGCGCCGACCGACGTGAGCACCGACGCCTCCGGCCTGCCGGTGCCCGCGCGGCCGCGCTTGCGGCCAGTGCTCGTCCCATCGGTCAGGTCGATGATGAGGACGCTCTTGCGGTGCAGGATCGCGGCAGCGACGACGTCGAGGCAGGTGCCGGTCACAGCCGCGATATCCAGCCCCGTGACGAGGACGCCGCCCTCGGCCTCCCGCCAGGACACCGCCAACCTCCTGCCAGTCTGCGGGATCACACCGACGCAGCCGCCGTCGGCCGTTGCGACCTCGCCGCGACGCAGGCACGCGACGGTGTAGCCGCGGCGAGCGGCGGCCAGAGGTCCAGGGCGGTGGCGCTGAGCGTGGCCGGCAAGCAGTCTGACGATGCCAGCCTCGACGGTGGCGGCAATGAGCGCGCCAGGGACCTGGCCAGGCAGCCATTGCTGCCAGCCCGCGGCGACGGCGCCCACGCCTCGCGGATGCGCGAATAGGGAACCTGGCGCCAGCAGGAACCTGGCCAGGTGCACCGCTCCAGCGGCATACCCGGTCCAGGCGCGGCCGGCGCTGATGGCCAACGCCCAGCTGAGACCGATGAGGCCAGGGGCGAGCAGCCAGGACAGCCGCCATCTGGTCACCGCGCCGATGGCGATGAACGCGGCGGCAAGGACGAGGGTGACCTGCGCGAGCGCTAGCTGGATTGCAACGGCCAGGACGGCGGCTGCGGCGGCTAAGCGAGCCAGCCGTGTCGGCGCCTGCCAGCCACTGGGCGGCCGGTTTCGCCAGGCCGCGGATTGTTCAGCTGAGCCAGTCAGAAATGGCGGCACAATGGCACAAGATAGTCCTTCCGGCAGCCGCCCGTGCGCTCGATCGGCGAAGCGAATCGCTATCGGATCGCGGCCTGGCCGCCGGCGGCGAAGCCTTCCTCCTCACCCGCCGTCGCGGCCACGATCTCGTCAGGCAGCGCGTGCCGCGGGGTGATGTTCCTGACCGGCGCTGTGTCGCCAGGGGAGTCGACCACGATCCTGAACATGTCAGCCCGCAGCGCCGCCACCGTCAGCGCGACGGCGCGGCCGGTGACCTGGTCGTCGAACCGCACCGTGATCATCGCGGCCGGCTGGCCGGCCCGAGCCGCAGTCCCCGGGCGACCGACGACGGCGGCGGCTGCATCTCCAGGTGCAGCGCGGCCGGCGCGCCGAGCGCGGGCCGAGTCGCGGCGCTGGCCGTCGGCGAGGGCGAAGCCGCAGAGTTCGTACTCGGAGGTGAGCCGTTCCTTGTCCTCGGCCGGCTCGCCGACCTGGCCGGCCGCCTCAGCGGTCAGGTAGGTCGTCGAGATCGCGGCCGGCTCCCCGTTGACCGACCAGTGGCACTTGATCGACGCAGACCGAATCGGCGGCGGCGACGCCGAGCGCCCAGCCGATGTCCTCGGGCACTCGGCGCCAGGAGACCTTGCGGCTTGCGGCAGCTGACGTCGCTGCCCATCGGGTCGACGTGCGCACCGAGGCGCGGCACTCCCGTGCACCGGAATCAGGTACTCGGCCGGGCTCGCGCGGTACAGCTGCCCGTCGGGCAGCTGCCGGATCAGGTGCCTGGCCGCCAGTTCCCTGACCGCCTGCTCGACCTGGCTGGGCCTGACGTTGTACCGGCGGGCGAGCGCGCTCGGCCTCGGCAACCGCCAGCCTGGCTCGTGATGGACCAGCGTGGCCGCAAGACGGTCAGCCAGAACCCCGCGACGTCTAGGCTGTCGTCGCTGGAGTATTCCACGTGCTGCCTCTCGCCTCGATCCGGTGCGCCGGCGCGGTCGGCGTTATCTGTTCTAGGCAGCCGCAGGTAACCGGAACCTGAACTGCGGGTAATGCGTCTGCAACGAGACTCTGCGAACGGGCGACATTTTCAGTATGGCCCGCAACGGCCTGCAGCGTTCCGCTCACCGGCTGACCTGCCGCTCACCGGCCCGTTCACTCGGTGTTGCGCCGGGATCGCCAGATGATGATCCGGCCCGACGATGATCAGCAGCAGCACGAACATCAGCAGCAGGAACGCCGAGTCGTAGGACAGATCACGTGATTTCGGATTCGTACTCTGGAAGAAGCGACCAAATGGGGTACGTCAGGAATCCGACCGGCGAGTTCGTGAGCTGCCCGGTCGGATTCTGGTCGACCAGCCGGCGGTGAACAGCAGCGGCGCTGTCTCGCCGACGGTGATCGCGATCGCGACCAGCAAGCCGGTGATAATGCCGGGCATCGCCGCCTTGAGCACGATCTTGCGCAGCGTCCAGCCCGCGGAAATGCCGAGCGCCTCGGCACCCTCCCGGTACGAGACGGGCACCTGTGCCAGCGCGGTCTCGGTCGCCTTCGTGATGTACGGGAATCGAGATGACCGACAGCACGATCACCGCCGGCAGCAGCCCGAAGCCCCAGTGCAGGAATCCGACCGACGAGCGTCACGTACCCGACGTAACCCGAGCACGATCGACGGGATCCCCGCGAGCACCTCGTACCCGCCGCGCAGGATGCCCTTATGCCGTCCCTCGGCGAACTCGGCCAAGATACAGGCCAGTCAGCACGCTGACGATGCCGCCGATGACCAGCACGCCGAACGTGATCGCCAGCGTGCCGAGCACCGCGTTCTCCAGGCCGCCGGTGTTTCCGCTGGTCTGGGTGGTGAGCACGCTGAAGCTGAAGTGCGGCACCGCCCGGTCGATGATGCCGCCGGCCAGCCAGATTGTCGGGCACGATCACCAGCGCCAGAGCGATGAAGCACAGCACCCAGAAGACCCAGTTGCGCGACCTTGCGCCGGCAGCGGCACCTCCGGCCAGCTGAACTCGCCGGTCTGGCTGCCGGGCACCTGGCCTGCCGACGCCGAACTGCTCATGCTGGCCTCACAGTCCCCGGCCGACCGGCAGCGCGGTCCCTGACACCCGGCGGACGAGCAGTCGGGCCAGCGACGTTGGTGACCAGCGTGATGATCATCAGCACCAGGCCAAGCTCCGCGAGGGTCTTGATGGCCAGCCCGGTGGAGTCCTGCAGCGCGAGTCTCAAGCGTCTGCACGATGGTGGCCGCGATCGTCGTCATCGCCGCCGTAGATGTTGCCGGGGATGCTGCCGAGCGCGAGGCCGCAGGTCATCGCCACCGCAATGGTCTCGCCGAGCGCACGGCCGAGGCCGAGCACGACCGCGCCGACGATGCCGCTGCCCACCCAGGGCAACGTGACCCGCCTGCGCGCACTCGAAGTCGGACATGCCGAGCGCGATCGCGCCTTCCCGCGGCAGGATCGGCACCTGCCGGATCAGGTCGCGCGTGGTCGCCGCGACGATCGGGATGACCATGATGGCCAGGATCATCCCGGAGACCAGCAGGCCCTGGCCGTTCCCGGTGTCACCGCGGAAGTAGCCGCAGGATCGGCACGTCGGGCATGTTCCTGCGCGATGAACGGCGCGATGTCGTGGGCGATGAACGGCCCGAAGGTCAGCGCGCCCCAGAGCCCGATCGACCACGCTCGGGATGCCGGCGAGCAACTCGAGGAAGCACGCCGACGAGGCTCGAGAGCCTGGGCGGCAGCCGCTCCACGATGACCAGCGCCGCTCCGATAGCCGAACGGCACCGCGATGATCAGCGCGATCGCCGAGGTCAAGATCGTCCCGACGATCTCGGGCACGCGCGCCGTAGGCGGCTCCCTGCGGGTGAGTCACGCCGTTGGTGGTCACGGTCGGCGTGTAGAACGAGCCTTCCGACCAGATGCTCTTGGTGAAGAAACCCAAGCCGTTGAACTTGATCGCCGGAATCGCCTCGACGATGAGCGTGATCAGGATGAACAAGAGCGCCAGGGCCGGCAGCAGGGCGAAGATCCTGCCGGTCCACTTCAGGGTGCGGTCGCCACGGAGGGCCGCGGCGACAGCCGCGCCGACCCGGCGGGGAAGCGGGCGGGTGCCCGCCTCCCCCTCCGGGTCCAGCATTGATGCGGGCGAGGCCATCAGGACTAGCTGCCGATCTTGGCGATCTGGTTGTCGGACAGCTGCACCACGCTGGCCGGCAGCGGCTGGAAGTCCACCGGGTCCAGGTACGTGGCGTTGGATCCTGGCCGGTGTGCACGATCCAGTGCAGGAACGCCCTGATGTCCTCGGCCTGAACGCGCGTTGGACTGGCTGGTCTTGCACGATCGCGTACTCGTAGTTGACGATCGGGTACCCGTCAGCCGCCGGGCCGTTGATCATCGAGAGCGACTCGTTGGCCGGGGTCTTCGCGGTCAGCGCCGCCGCCGCGGCATTGATCGCCGCCGAGGTCGGCTGCAGGAACTTGCCGGCCTTGTTGGCCAGTGACGCCGTGCCGAGGCCGGCGGCCTGGGTCTTCTGCAGGTAGCTGATCCCGATGTAGGCGATGCAGCCCTTGTTGGCCTGGCAGCCTGCCACCATGCCGCTGTTGCCGGTCTCGGCCAGGGCACCTGAGCACGCTCGGCCAGTTGACCGTGGTGTTCACGTTCGCGGCGGACCAGCCAGACGGGTCCTGGGCGTTCATGTAGCTGGTGAACAGGAACGTGTCACCTGAGCTCTCCGCGCGGTGCAGCGGGATGATCTTCAGGTTCGGCAGGCTGACGCCAGGGTTCAGCTTCTTGATCGCCGGGTCGTTCCAGTTCGTGATCTTGCCCGCGTAGATCTGGGCAAGCACGGTGCCGTTGAGGTTGAGGTTCTTCACGCCCGGCACGTTGTAGTTGATCTGCTGAGCGGAGATCGCCAGCGCGATGTTCAGCAGGCCGGGATATTGCTGCAGGTTCGCGCTCGACAGGTACGCGTCGGACGCGCCCATGTTGACGGTCCCGGTGGCGGCATCGGTGATGCCGGTGCCCGAACCGGTACCGCCGGTCGTGATCGTCACGATCGGCGCGCCTGAAGAGTCGACGAACTGCTTCTGGTAAGCGGTCGCCCAGGAGCCGAACAGCGGGAACAGCAGCGTACTGCCGGTCTCGGTGAGCGACGTCGGGCGTCTTGTCGGGCTTGGTGGGCAGCGCCGGGCCCTTCATGGGCGCTGACTTCGGCGAGGAGCCCGAGCCTCCGTTTGAGGTTGAGCCTGAACTGCTGCAGGCTGCCGCCAGAAGCAGCCAGTGGGACCAGAGCAGCCGCCGTCCAAGCCAAGCGGATTCGGTTGGCCACCGGGGAATACTCCTTCACTCGTGCATGCTGACGCATGCGCCAGACGACTCGCACGCGGCTGCGTGCGATGGGGCCGCGCTGCCGCGCGGTTTTCTCACGCCCGTGCGGGAGAAGTGGCTTTCTCCCGCACGGGTGGTCTGCGTTCTCAGCCGAAGCGCCCGCTGACATAGTGCGCGGTTTCCTCTTCGACCGGATTCTCGAAGACCTGCTTGGTATCGCCGTGCTCCACCAGGCGCCCGCGGTTCAGGAAGATGGTTCGGTCGGAGACCCGGCTGGCCTGCGCCAGGTTGTGGGTCACGATGACGACCGTGATCCGCGGAACGAGGGCCCTGATCAGCGCCTCGATCGACTCGGTCGAGACCGGGTCGAGCGACGAGGTCGGCTCGTCGAGCAGCAGCACCTCGGGGCCGATCGCCAGCGCCCTTGCCAGGCACAGCAGTTGCTGCTGGCCGCCTGACAGCCGGAACGGAGAGTCCTTGAGCCGGTCGGAGACGGCGTCCCAGAGGCCGACCTCGGTCAGCCGCTCCTGCGCGATCGAGCGCAGGCCGTGCTTGCTCGGCCATCCGGTGCGCCTTCACCCCGGCGACCACGTTGTCCATGATCGACATCGGGAACGGATTCGGCCGCTGGAAGAGCATGCCGACCTTGCGCCGCAATGCCATCAGCTCAAGGCCCGGATGCCAGATGCTCCGGCCGTCGAGAAGCACGTCCCCCGAGTGCCGGTAGCCGGTGACCTTGTCGTTCATCCGGTTGAACGTGCGCAGCAGCGTGGTCTTGCCCGATCCGGTCGGGCCGATGAGAGCGGTGACCGCGCCGCGCCTGACCTCGACGTTGATATCGCTCAGGATGGACTTCTGGCCGAAGCCGAGTGTCAGGTCGATGGCTCGCAGCGCGATCCCGTCAGCGGCGACCGCGCCGTTGCCCTGAACCGCCTGCCTGGAGATGGCCTGACCTTCGGCCTGCGTTGAGGGACCCTCACGCCCGGCCTCTACCGACATTCCGCGACCTCACCTCTGCCTTGGTTGTCATCGCCGGTTGTCATCACCCCGACTGCCGACTGCCGACTGCCGCACCGGCGGCCAAGCACCTTTCTAGGCGGTCAAGGTGACGGGAAGTTGAACACGAGGTGAGTAGACAGAAACTAGCGACGAACAGCAGTGGCGGACTTTTCATCAGCATCCGGATTTACGGTGGCCTCCCGGGCAAGAACGGGAGACCACCGTGGCGATCGACAAGCCGGGACGCTGCTAGACCGCGACCTCGAGTTCAGTGATCATGCCGGTACTCGCCGAGACCGTCCGTTCGACCCGCACGCCGCCCGGCGCGAGGACCCGCAAGGTCCAGTCCCCGGGCGCGGCGTAGAAAACGAAGCCACCGTCCGCACCGAGCGGCACCTCCGCGACGAATTCCCCGTCGGTGTTGAGCAGCCTCGCATAGCCCGACGGCACCGCCGTCCCCGAGCTTGTGACGTGGCCCTGCACAACGGCCTGGGTGCCGGCTCCCGCCTTCACCTTGACGCCGCCGGCCGGCGCTCCGCACCCGCGGGGGCTCACTTGCCGTCTCCCAGCTCGATCGGCACGCCGACCAGCGAACCGTACTCGGTCCATGAGCCGTCGTAGTTCTTGACGTTCGGCTGGCCGAGCAGCTCGTGCAGTACGAACCAGGTGTGAGCGGAGCGCTCGCCGATCCGGCAGTAGGCGATCGTGTCCTTGCTGAAATCCAGCCCGGCCTCGTCGCCGTAAATCCCGCGAAGCGCGTCGTCGGACTTGAACGTGCCGTCCTCGTCGGCAGCCTTCGACCATGGCACGTTCTTGGCGCTTGGCACGTGGCCGCCGCGCTGGGCCTGCTCCTGCGGCAGGTGGGCCGGCGCGAGCAGGCGGCCGGCGAACTCATCGGGCGAACGGACGTCGACCAGGTTCAAGGTGCCGATCGCGGCGATGACGTCGTCGCGGAACGCGCGGATGGAGCGGTCCTGCTCCTTCGCCTGGTAGCTGGTGGCAGGCCGGCTGGGAATCTCGGTGACCATCTCGCGCGAGTCCAGCTCCCACTTCTTCCGGCCGCCGTCGAGCAATTTCACGCTCTGGTGCCCGTAGAGCCTGAAGTACCAGTACGCGTATGCGGCGAACCAGTTGTTGTTGCCGCCGTAGAGGATGACGGTGTCGTCGCTGGCGATGCCGCGCTCGGACAGCAGCCGCTCGAAGCCGGCCCTGTCCACGAAGTCTCTGCGGACCGGGTCCTGCAGGTCCTTCCTCCAGTCGATCTTCACTGCGCCCCTGATATGGCCCTTGTCGTAGGCGGCGGTGTCCTCGTCGACCTCGACCAGCACGAGACCAGGATCGCCGAGATGATCCTGAACCCAGTCAGCGTTCACAAGAACATCTGAACGGCTCATGCGTAAATCTCCTTGTCTGATTTTTTGCCCGCGTCAGGATGCCTGGCGCGCGGGCCTGATCCGGCGGATGAGCAGGTACAGTTCGCAGCCCAGGCAGAGGCCAAAGGCTCCGTTCAGGAAAGCGGCGATGAGGCCGCAGGCCACGGCCGCGATGCCAAGCGCGGTCGCGCCGGTCGCGTAGCCGATCACGCCGATGACGGCGAACGCGAGGCCGACGCCTTGCGAGAACCTCGGCGGCGCCTCGTCTTCCAGCTCGGCGGGAGGGCCGAGGCGCGGCCTGACCAGCCACCGGAATGCCAGCCCGTAGGGGGCGTAGCGCATGCCGAACACCGTCGCGATGGCGAAGACGACCGCCTGTGCCGCGAGCAGCCACGCGCTGGCGGTGATCAGTACCGCGATGAACACTGCCGTGGTGATCACGGCGCCGAACCGCGGCCCGCGCGGGTCAATCTGCATGTGCGTTCCTTCCGTGGTGCCGGCCAGCAAGGGAGCTGTGCGGGCTGGCCAGCGACCGGGTGAGCTACCGAGGGCTGGCGGACACGGTCAGAGCGCGGAGGTGACCCGGCAGAAATCCACGACCCGACGCCTGGTCAGGAGCGAGCCGACCGCGGCCGAGGCGCTCACGTTTTCCCGATCAAGTTGATAGGAAATCATAGCACGACACCGAGCGCGGCAATAACGTCTGCCTTGCGGGGCTGGCCGCTGGCGCGGTGGGTGACCCGGCCATCGGGCCCGAGCACGAGTGTGGTCGGTGTTCGCCTGACGTCGAGCCTGCGAACCAGATCGAGCCTGGATTCCGCGTCGATCTCCACGTGGGCGACGCCGTCCATCATGTCGGCGACGTCCGTCAGGACCCGCCTGGTGGCGCGGCACGGGGCGCAGAACGCGGACGAGAACTGGACGAGTGTCGCCCGGCTGCCGAGGGTTCCTCCGATGTCATCGGTGGTCAGCGCGCCTGCCGACGGGCCAGCCGACACGGCCGCCACCTTCCCTTCAGCGCGCACCTGGGCGATACGGCCGTTGCGCCGCTGCCAAACCAGGCCGAATGCCGTCGCGACAGCCAGCGCGCAGACGGCAACGATCAGACCAGGAACCACGCCCGGTTAACGTGCCGCCGGTGCGGGACATTCCCGGCGCCGGCGGGCATGCGATCGCCTGCCCGGCGCGCTCAGGCCGCCGGTATCTGCAGCGTCCTCCCGCTGGCCGTGGTGATCTCGAAGCCGGTCACGTTGGGCTCATGGATGCGGCTTTGCACCGGGTACCAGATCTCCTTCGAGTCCGGGCCCACGAGCCAGCCTCCGGCCAGTACCCTGCGGCCATCCTTCGTCAGCACGTAGAACTCACACGACGTCCACTTCTTGAAACCGCTGACCTGCACCGACATCTGGGTGCCCCAGCTACTTTTGCCATAGCGGACGGTAGCGCCAAGGGGCCCCTTGGTCGCGGTCGCGGTGTCGACGAATCCGGCGTGGTGGTGCGGCGCGATCGCCTCGGCCACCGCCGCGGCACCGCCCACGGCCACCAGCACTGCCGCGGCCACGGTGAATATGCCGCGGACACGCCTGGTCCGCCGCTTGGCGCCGACCTGTCCGAGCAGCGAATCGAGCATGGCAGGCGACGGCTCTGCGACATCGTCAGGCGGCTGGCTGGCCAGCATGATCCGCTCCGCGTCCTCGATCGGAACGCGGTGCAGCAGGGCGGGTAGCGGCGCGAGCGCGGCGAGTTCCTCGCGGCACTCGTAGCACTGATTCAGGTGCGCGTCGACGGCGGCGCGCTCCCCAGGTTCGATGGCGCCCACGACGTAGACACCGAGCAGTTCCCGGAACGTCCGGCAGGACGGGTCACTCATGGCGCAAGCCCCCGCTCCTCTAGTTCCAGCTTCAGCGCCTTCAGGGCGTAGAAGGTGCGTGACTTCACTGTGCCGGCCGGAACGCCGAGCACCGATGCGGCCTCGGCGACCGAGCGGCCGCGGTAGTAGGTCTCGAGCAAGACGGCGCGGTGGTCTGGCCGCAGCGACCGCAGCGCGTCCGCGACAGCCCACGATTCGAGCGCCCGGTCCGCCGTGTCGGGGACCGCCGTCAGCGCGAGGGCGGCCTCGCCCACCTCATGCGGGCGTGCCTGCCTGGCGCGGTGCGCGTCGACGGCCAGGTTCCTCGCGACGGCGAACAGCCAGGGCCGTGCGGGGCGGCTGACAATGGCATCGGGATGCAGCCAGGCCCGAAGCAGGGTCTCCTGCACGATGTCCTCGGCTCGCTGCCGGTCACCACTGGTCAGGTGCAGCGCATACCTGAGCAACGGGCCCGCGTGCTCATGGTAAAGCGCACGGACAAGCTCTTCATCGCTGACCGATCTAGGATGTTCCTGGCTCTCGGCGCCATCGCGAACCACCACACCAAGGTAAACGGATGCCGCCAGTGTCCGGTTCAGTGGCGGGGAAGGATCCCGAAGTCCCGAAGATTCCGAAGATGCCGAAGATTCCGTCGATTCCGGTTTATACGCCTTAGCCGCCGGCGAACGGCGGCAGCACCTCGATGACCGAGTCCGACGACAGCGCTATCGACTCATGGGGCCTGGTGCCCGCGGGCCGGCCGTCGACGAGGAAGGACGAGCGCGCCATGACCTGCACCAGGCGCGCGGCGTGGTTGCCGGGCCGCTCGGCTGTCGCGGCGCGGCCGGCCGCGAGCGCTTCGGCCAGGGTCTGCGCCTCCACCTTGTCCTCCGCTACGCCGGCCGCGTCCTTCGCGGCGGCCCAGTAGCGCAAGGTCACGATCGCCATGTCAGCTATCCTCGCTCATTAGTGACCAGGCCCGGAACGTACACCGGGCCTGGACCAGTCCAGGCACAGGTTCCTGGCGGGAGCTGCCCGCGTCGCAGGGCTCCTGGGTCGTCCCTGGCTGGCACGGACCGGAGGTGGCGGCTGGTGAGCAATGTGCTCTTGCTCACCACCGCGCGCGAGCCAGCAGCCGAGATCCTGCCCTCCCTGAGCCTGCTCGATCATGCCATCAGGGTCGCTCCGGCTACGGGCGATGCCGTGCTCAGCGCGATCAGCCCGGCCGCCGGGCCCGACGGCTGGCGGGCCGACGCCGTGGTCGTCGACGCCAGGCGGGACCTGGTGCGCGCCAGGGAACTGCTGCGCCAGGTTACCGGCCTTGGCGCACCCGTGCTCGCCGTGATCAGCGAGGGAGCCTGGGCCGCGGTCTCCGCTGACTGGGGCGCCGACGACGTGATCCTCAACACGGCGGGTCCCGGCGAGGTCGAAGCCAGGATCAGGCTGGCCATCGGCCGGACCGCCGCACCGACCGGGCTGCCCGCCGAGGAAGTACGGTCGGGCGAACTAGTAATCGACGAGGCAACGTACTCGGCCAGGATCCGCGGCGTTGCGCTGGACCTGACGTTTAAGGAGTTCGAACTGCTGAAGTTCCTGGCCCAGAACCCGCGGCGCGTGTTCAGCAGGTCTCAGCTGCTCCAGGAGGTCTGGGGCTATGACTACTTCGGCGGCACCAGGACCGTCGACGTGCACGTCCGCAGGCTGCGCGCGAAGCTCGGCCCGGAGAACGAGGCACTGATCGGCACCGTCCGCAATGTGGGGTACAAATTCGTGCCCGACAGGCATGACGGCCGCCGGACCAAGCCAGGTCTAACCCTCGGGTCAGGCGGCCCTGCGCACGGCGCGCGGCCGCGCGCGAGAGCCGCGGCGCCCGGCGGCAACGGAGCCGGCGGATGACCGAGATCCGCATCGCCGAGCGGCTCACCGGCGAAGATGTCGCCGCGGTCCTGAAGCTGGTCAGGCTGGCCACCGACGAAGACGGCGTGGCGCCGCTGTCCGAGCACGTGATGCTGCACCTGCGCTACGGCGGCGACCGGCAGGCGCGGAACGTCATGCTGATGGCAGGCGGCGAGGTCGCCGGCTACGCGCACCTGGATCCGACCGATCCCGTCGAGGGCCCGAGCGGCGAACTGGTCATCCACCCCGCGCACCGCAGGAAGCATCTCGGACTGAAGCTGGTCCAGGCGCTGGCCAGGGAGGCTGGCCCGCACCCGCTCAGGCTCTGGGCGCACGGCGACCTGCCCGGTGCCAGCCGCCTCGCCGCGGCCGCTGGCTTCGAAAGGGTCAGGGCGCTCTGGCAAATGCGCCGCTCCCTGCAGACCCAGCTCGACCGGCCGCAACTGGCCGCTGGCCTGACGGTGCGCACGTTCAGGATCGGCCAGGACGAGGACGAGTGGACGGCCCTGAACAGGCGTGCCTTCGCCAGCCATCCCGAGCAGGGCGCCTGGACGCGCGCCGATCTGGACCTGCGCGAGCAGGAGCCCTGGTTCAATCCTGACGGCTTCTTCCTGGCCGAGCGGGACGGCAGGATTGTCGGCTTCCACTGGACCAAGATTCACGGCCAGGACGGCCAGGATGGCGATCACGAGCACCAGGCCATCGGCGAGGTCTACGTGGTCGGGGTCGATCCCGGCGAGCGCGGGTCAGGGCTCGGCCGGGCGCTGACCCTCGTCGGCCTGCGCTACCTGCGCTCCCGCGGCCTGTTCCAGGTCATGCTCTACGTCGACGAGAGCAACACGCCCGCGATCCGGCTGTATGAGTCACTCGGCTTCACGCATTGGGACACCGACGTGATGTTCGCGAGCACGGCAGAAGGGGCCGGCGGCGCATCCCCCCTGGCCAGCACGGCAGAGCGTCAAGAGGCAGAAACGGGACCACCGGCGTGATCGAGCCCGAGAACCGCGTCTAGCTCCTCGTCGGTCAGCGGCCTGTCGGCCGCGGCCACCGCGCTCAGCACGTCGGAGTAAAGGTCGATCTCGTCCAGCGCGACGGCATCGTGGAGGCGATCGTCGAGATCGTCTCGCATCGCTTCACCTCCGTCGCTGAAGCAGGCCCGCCGGGATGCCTGCCAGGGTACGGGCTGACACAGTGCCCCCGCATGACCCATGAGGATCATTTCCGACCGCTTACCGTGACCATGCCCGCCCATGACAGGCCAGCCTCGGCCGGCCAACTCCAGGTCAGGTACCGGTCAGTCCGGCGGGCTCTCCCAGCGGGCCGCCCGGTGCCTGGCTGCGCGACCGGCATAGCGCTCCGGCGTGCGGTCGAATCGCTCATAGTCCTGCCCGGTCAGGACCCTGATCACACGGCCGGGAACGCCCGCGTACAGGACGCCCGGCGGTACCGCCTTGCCAGCGAGGACCACGGTGCCCGCGGCGACCAGCGACCTTGCCCCGATCCGCGCGCCGCCGAGCAGGACGGCACCGATGCCGATCAGCGCGCCGGTCTCGACGTAAGCGCCGTGCACGGTCGCATGATGGCCGACCGTGACTCGCGCTTCAAGCACGGCGGGCTGGCCGGGATCGGCGTGGAAGCAGCACAGGTCCTGGATGTTGCAGTCGGCGCCGACCACGATCTGCTCGTCGTCGGCCCGCAGCACAGATCCGTACCACACGCTCGCGCGCGGGCCGAGTGTGACGGCCCCTACGACGACGGCGCCTGGCGCGACCCAGGCCTCGGGGTCGATGACTGGCATGGCGTCGCCGAGAGAGCCGATCATGCCGGCACGCTCATTCCGAGAGAGCCTTCCCGCCAGAGACCGATCCGCCGTCGGCGATCATCGCAGATCCTGGCGGAGGCTCCCGACGCAAGGGCGACTCTGCCGCCATCAGGCATGATGGCAGATCTGAGCTTGGAAACAACGCAAATGCCGAAATTCATTAGATTCATAATAGTTCGGTAGTTCGGGAGAGTTGGGGAGAATCCGCTGTTTCGGTTGCGCAGCGGTGCCCTTCCGCACAAGAGTCATCACATCGATCGGCCGCACGATGCCTGCGCACATGCCGCGCGGGCCATCCGGGTTCTGCCCGAACGCACCTGACGGGTGACTACATGAGCGAGCACAGCGAGCTACTCTCCGAAGGCGGGATGGAGTGGGAGCGCGAGGTCCGCGGCTACAACCGCCAGCAGGTTGACAATTACGTCGCCTGGCGGACCGGCCAGGTCCGCGAGCTGGAGAGCCGGCTGTCGCAGAGCATCGCCGAGATCGAGCACCTGCGCCAGGGACTGGCGGACGCTCAGCTAACTGCTCGCCGTCCGGCCCACGAGGAGATCAGCGAGCGCGTCGGCCAGATCCTGAAGCTCGCCGCCGACGAGGCGAAATCCGAGCGCGAGCACGGCACGTCCGATGCGAATGACCTCCGCGAGGCCGCGAAGGCCGAGACCGAGAAGCTGCGCTCGGATGTTAAGCAAGAGGTCGAGCGGCTCAAGACCGAGGCTCAGGAGCGCGCGGAGCGGATGCTGACCGTCGCCCAGGAGCAAGCTGACCGCGCGGTCAGCGCGGCGAGGGCCGAAGCCGACGAGAAGGTCTCGACCGCCAACGCGGCGGCCGAGCAGACCGTCTCGGAGGCGAACCAGCACGCCGAGAACACCGTCGGCGCCGCGCTGGCGCAGGCCAAGCAGCAACTCGACGAGGCGACGTCGCGCGCGACAGCCATCCATGACGGCGCAGAGCGACGGCTGAACCTGCTGATCTCGAGGCACACAGAAACCGTCAGACGGCTCACCGAGATCCGCGACGTCGTCACCAGCCTGGTCTCCGGCGAGGTGTCCCGCGGCTCGCTCGAGGACGAGGTCAACAGGGCGCTCGGCGCGCAGCAGCCAGGCAACGGCGCGGCGCCGGTTCCCGACAGCAGGCAGGCGGCCCAGCACGACAATCCTCCGATCGGCCCCCAGCGCGGCGCACGCCAGACCGACGGCAGGCGCACGGTCGCCCACCGCGATGACCACGCCGAGCCGGCGCCGCGGCCAGCCGGCAGCCAGCCGCTGCCGGTGCCGGTGCCGGTGCCGGTCGGACCGTGCACGCGGTCGTGCCCGAGCCCGACCAGGCCGACCCGCTGGCCACCGCGAACGAAGGCAGCCGGTACCCAGCCGACGCCGGCCCAGCCACAGGCAAGCACGTCACCGAGGCGGCGATGAAGGCGGCCGAGGAGATCAGGCAGGCCCGCAACGCGGAGCGAGTGCTAGACGAGCGAGTGCTAGACGAGACAGCTGCCGGCAGCGCCAGCCGCGCCGAAGGCTAGCGCGCGGTTCTGCCCGGTGGCTGGCGTCTAGCCTCGGCTAGCTGGCGCCTATGCGCTGAGGCCGGCCATCCTGCGCAGGATGACGCCCTCGCGGAGCGCCCACGGGCAGATCTCAAGCTCAGGCACGCCGAACAGGTCCATCGCAGCGTCAGCCACGATGGCGCCCGCCGCAAGCTGCGGCGCCCGCAGCAGCGAGACGCCCGGCAGTTGCGCACGGGCCTCGACGCTCATCCTGGGAAGCCGGTCGGCGAGCTCGGTGACATCGTCGTGCCTGAGCACCCGCTTGACGTAGGGACCGTCGCTTGAAGGGGCTGCACCGGCGATCCTGGCTAGCTGGCGGAACGTCTTCGACGTCGCGACGAAGTGGTCAGCCTCGCCCGTGGCCCTGATCGCGCCCGCCGTGGCGGCGATCTCCACCCTGACGTGCTTGCGCAGGCTGCGTACCTGCTCGCGGGTTGGCGGGTCGCTGGTGAACCAGTCCCTGGTCAGACGGTTCGCGCCGAGCGGCAGCGAGACAGCGACTGACGGGTCCTCGTCCTGGCCGGAGGCGATCTCGAGCGATCCGCCGCCGATGTCGAGCAGCAGCAGCCGGCCGGATGACCACCCGAACCAGCGCCTGGCCGCGAGGAAGGTCAGCCTCGACTCGTCGGTCCCGGGCAGCACCTGGATGCGCACGTCGCTCTCGGCTTCGATCCACTCCAGTATCTCGTCGCCGTTGGCCGCGTCCCTGACCGCCGAGGTGGCGAACGCGAGGATCTCCTGAACGCCCTTGTCCTCGGCGATTTCGAGCGCCTCGTTCACGAACTTCAGCAACCGTCCAGCGCAGTCGGAGGTCAGCCTGTTCTGCGCATCGAGGCAGTCGGTCAGGTGCAGTTCTTCTTTGTGGGAGAACGCTGGCAGCGGCCTGGCTCCCCGGTGCGCGTCGACGACGAGCAGGTGGACGGTGTTGGAGCCCACGTCGAGTACGCCAAGACGCATACCATGACGCTACCGCCCGCGCGCCAAAGCTCCATGCATGAGGAGAGCGATGTCCGAGCAGCAAGCGACGGCCGTACGGGTTGAACACAGCCCAAAGCGGGTCAGAGCGTATCTAGGCGGCGATCTGGTCGCCGACAGCAAGTCGCCGCTACTGGTGTGGGAGCACGACAAATACCCCGCCTATTACTTCCCGGCCGCCGACGTGGTCGCCGAACTGATCCCGGCTGGGCAGTCCGAACGCCTGCCGCGCCTTGGCGAGGGCGAGGTACTGCACATCAAGACGCCGACCGCCACGGCCGAGAACGCCGCGCGCAGGTACCACGAAGCGCCCGTGGCCGAGGTCCGCGACGCGATCCGGCTCGAATGGGCCGCGATGTCGGAGTGGCTCGAGGAGGACGAGCCGGTCTACGTGCATCCGCGAGACCCGTACAAGCGGGTCGACATCCTCGCCAGCTCTCGCCGGGTTCGGGTCGAACTCGACGGCGTCACGGTGGCGGAGTCGAGTCAGCCGAGGGTCCTGTTCGAAACCGGACTACCGGCGCGCTACTACCTGCCGCTCGCTGATCTCCGAATGGATCTGCTGCGCCCGTCCGACCGCAGCAGCCAGTGCCCGTACAAGGGCACGGCGGCCTATTGGTCCGTCGACACCACCGCCACGGCGCAAGCCGGGCGGCTGCACAGGGACGTCGTCTGGATCTACCGGGCGCCGCTACCGGAGAGCCAGAAGATCGCGGGCCTCGCCTGCTTCTTCAACGAGCGCGTCGATCTGTACGTCGACGAGGAATTGCTGCCCAGGCCGAAGACACCCTTCAGCTGAGCGCGGAGGCCACCGACGACGACTCGCGGGCCGCGCCGGTGTTCAGGGTCGCGCTCACAGAGTCGACAGAATCACCGAGCACGCGCAGGATGTTGCCGCTGGCCAGCTTCGCGCAGTCCGGCCGGCTCCAACCCCGGTCGATGAGCTCCGCGAAGACCGCGGGATAGCACGAGACGTCGCCGAGGCCGTCGGGAAGCTCGCTGGTCCCGTCGAAGTCGCCGCCGATCCCGACGTGGTCGACGCCGGCTGACGTCTCTGACGTGCTCGACATGGTCGGCGACGTCGGTGATGGTCGCGGCCGGCATCGGGTTCGCGCTGACCCAGTCGTCGAGTTCGGCCCTCGATTCGATGGTCCGGTAGTCGATCCCGCGCCGCTCGGCCTCGGCGGCCGCGGCCAGGTCCCAGTCCTGGCAAGCCGGCGAGACGAACTGGGGCACGAACGTCACCATCGCGACGCCGCCATTGGCCGGCAGCCGCTCCAGGATCGCGTCGGGCACGTTCCGCGGATGGTCGGTCAGCGCTCGCGCCGAGGAGTGCGAGAACATCACCGGCAAGGAGGCGGCGTCGAGCGCGTCGCTCATCGTCTCCGGCGAGACATGGGACAGGTCGACCAGCATGCCGATCCGCTGCATCTCAGCGACCACCTCGCGGCCGAAGCCGGTCAGCCCGCCGTGGGCAGGCTCGTCGGTCGCCGAGTCTGCCCACGGTGTATTGCGGTTGTGGGTCAGCGTCATGTAGCGGACGCCGAGTGCGTGCAGCGACCTCAGCACGCCGAGCGAGCAGCCGATCGAGTGGCCGCCTTCGGCGCCGATCAGCGACGCGACCTTGCCACCGGCCATGATCCGCCTGGCATCCGCCGCGGTCAGCGCGAGCTCGAGAGCGCCCGGGTGCCGCGCGATCAGCCTGTGCACGAGGTCGACCTGCTCCAGTGTGGTCGCGACAGCCGCGTCACCAGCTAGCTCGGCTGGTACATAGACCGACCAGAACTGCGCCGCGACCCCTCCGGCAGCCAGCCGTGGCAGGTCGGTCTGGGTGAACGGGACCGCCTCGGTGATGTCGATGAGCGCCGGATCACCCTTGCCTGCCTCCCGCAGCGCCCAGGGCAGGTCATTGTGCCCGTCGAAGATCCCGGTTTCGGCGAGCACGGAGCGCGCCGTGGCGAGGCTGGCTGCGATGGATGCGGAGGGCTCTGTCACCGCTTCACCCTACGGAAGCGCTGCCTCGATCCAGAAGGCAGGATCACCAGCACCGCAACCGGCGCCACGGCCAGCGCCGCGAGCGCCCAGGTCAGTCCCGCCTCCTGGGCGATGAGGCCGACCGTGACCGGACCGAGGGCACCGGCCAGCCCGGCCACGCTGGACAGGAACACCGCGACGCCGCTCCGACCGGGCAGCGCCGTATAGAGCCCGGCCTGGACGACCGGATACCAGCACGCCGTGACCAGGCTGAGCGCCGCCAGGATCGCCAGCTTGCCAGGCCACCATGGCGCCAGCAGGAACGCCGGATAGAGCGCGACCGCGGCGATGGCGCTGGCCCGCAGCGCCGCGGGTCCGCTGACCCGCCTGGACACGACCACGAACAACGCGTCTCCCACGAGACCGGCGCCGAGCCGGACCGCCACTCCCACCGCGGCCTGCGCCGGACTGGCCCCGACGACGTCGACCAGGTAGAGCCCGATGTACCCGGTCAGCACGTCGAGCAGCAGGTCGCTGATCTCGAGCAACACCACCCAGCGCGCCACGCCGCCCTGCCGGACCGCCCGGAGGGCCTCCCTGACCGACGCCCGCTCCCCGTTCTCTCCGTCGTTCTCCCCGTCGTTCTCCCCATCGCGCGCGTCGTCGTGGTCCTCGGCGTCGCTGGATGCCGCGGGACGCTGACGGGACGGCGCAGCCAGGAACGCCACCGCCAGTGCCGCCCCGGCGGCCGCCGCCAGCAGCAAGTACGCCGTCCGCCAGTCGCCGCCGATCGCGAGGACGCCCGCGAGGAGCAGCGGCCCGCCAACCGCTCCGGCAGAGCCCGCCAGGTTCCAGGCCGCCATCCGCTGCTGGTGCCGCCCGGGCGCCGCGTCCATCAGCGCGGCCTGCGTCAGGCTGACGAACGCACCGGACGCGGGGAAGAACGCGACGAACGCCACCAGCAGCACGGCCACGGAGTGCGCAGCCGCGACCGCCGCGAGCGACCCGGCCACAACCACGCCGCCCGCCAGCACCAGCCGGTGCCTGGCCTTCCCCTGCCCGGCCAGCAATCCGAGCGGCAGTTCGATCAGGCTTCCGACCAGCAGCGGAACAGAGATCAGCAGCCCGATCTCGGCGTAGCTCAGCCCGAGGTCGGCACGGATCAGCGGGAGCGCGGCGCCCTTAGTGCCGTCGGCAAGCTCATCGACGAACTCGATCGCCAGGGCGACGGCAAAGGCGGCTGCGCCAAGGAAACGAGTGCGGCCACGAAGCCTGCGCGCCCGGCCCAGCGGCCGCCGCGCGCCTTCAGCGGAGTCAGTGACAGATCAACATCGCATGGCCCCATCGTAAAGCCCGGCCGACATGGCAGCGGCCGGGGCGGCGAACCGATGTTCTCCCGCACCCGGCCGACTGTCTGGCGTGCTAGTTGGCCTCGGGGAGCTCGGTGAGGAGGTCCTCGGAGGTCTCCATGCCCTCGCGCCACACCGACCTGGCGATGATCTTGGTGGGGTCGGCGCGGTGCTTGTACCTGACCGCCACGTTGGTGACCTCTTCAAGGAGGCCGTTCGTCAGCGTGGTCGGGTTGAGGCCGAGCGCCAGGAACTGCTCGTTGAGCACGACCAGGTCGTTCTCGTCGGCCTCACGGCGCGGGTTCGGCAGGTTCGCGATCTCCGCGCCTGTGATCTCGCTCACGATCTTCGCGAGGTCGGCGACGCGGTGCGTCTCGGTGATCTGGTTCAGCACCATCGGCTGCGAGCCCGTCTGCGGCGGATTGGTGATCGCGATCTCAATGCACCGCACCGTGTCCTTGATGTGAATGAACGCACGCGTCTGCCCGCCAGACCCGTGCACCGTCAGCGGATGCCCGACCGCGGCCTGCATCAGGAACCGGTTCAGCACCGTCCCGTAATCACCGTCATAGTCGAACCGGTTGATCAGCCGCTCATCCCTGATCGTCTGATCAGTCTGCGTCCCCCACACAATCCCCTGATGCAGGTCGGTGATCCGCAGCCCGTCGTTCTTGGCATAGAACGCGAACATCAGCTGATCCAGCGTCTTGGTCATGTGATACACCGACCCCGGATTCGCCGGATGCAGGATCTCCCGCTCCAGGTCACCATCGGGAGTCGGCACCTTGACCGTCAGGTACCCCTCAGGGATCGGTGCGCTGCCTGACCAGCCGTAGCCGTAAACGCCCATGGTGCCAAGGTGCGCGAGCGTGGCGTGGCTGCCGGTCGCGACCAGGGCCACGAGCAGGTTGTGAGTGGCGCGCACGTTGTTGTCGACCGTGTACCGCTTGGCGTTCACCGAACGCATCGAATAGGGCGCGGCGCGCTGCTCGGCGAAGTGCACGATCGCTTCCGGCTGCAGGTCCTCGAGGACGCGCACCAGGCGGTCGTACTCGGTCGCAAGGTCCAGGTTGACGAACCCGATCTCCTTGCCCGAGACCTCCTGCCAGGCCTTGATCCGCACACCGACAGGCGTGATCGGCGTCAGAGACTGAACTTCCAGCTCGTTGTCGATGTTGCGGCGGCTCAGGTTGTCCAGGATGGTCACGTCATGACCGCGGTCCGACAGGTACAACGAGGTGGGCCACCCACAGAACCCGTCGCCGCCAAGAACCAGAACGCGCATTCCCACTCCCGTCACAGTTGCCCTGATGCAAGGATGCCCAACGGCTCAGGCCGCTCGGCGGGGAGCCAGACTATGTCAAATAGGGTCATGGCGTCCCGGTGCGCGGACAGTTTACCTTCCCATCACCTTCCCACGGCGGGTTCCGCCCGACCAGGTCGCCTTAGCCCGCCAGGGCACCTATACCTCCGATCACGTCGGCTTACCCTGCTGCGGCCGATTCCATCCCGCCGTGACTGACTCGTGCATCCCAGCCCTGATCAGCGCGGATGCCCCGCCCATACCCGACCGTACGGTCGCGGTGCAGCCAGGTGAGCAAGTCAGGCGGCGCGAGCCGCTTGGTCCTCTGGTAGTACCTCGCAAGCTCACCAGGCTCCAGTGCCTCATCGCCCGCGCCAGGGCAGCCGCGCCGGAAGAAAGCGGCCGGGTCCTTCAGGATCCCGCCGGTGCACGGCGCCTGCGCGGCGGCGCGGGCGCGCATGTGGTCGAAGGTCGCGGCGCGCACAAGATCCGGCCATTTCTCTTCCGCGACGTCGATGCCGAGCAGCCCAGCCAGGCGGCTCATCTGACCCCCGAGATCGGCGCAGAGGTCGTCGTAGTGCACCAGCAGAACTGCCGGGCGAGCGCCGGGCGACCGCCGGTCATCAGGCGCAACCAGGTCACCGTCTACTGCGGGCGCCTCACCGACCAGGCTCGTGCGCCTGACCCACGCGTCCGACAGGTGCCACATCGCGCCGGGCAGCGAGTCAAGCTGCTCCTCCGGGCGATCCTGCGAGTCGATCCAGGAGACCAGCCATTCGTGCAGCGCTGGCCGTGGCTTGCGGGCGTCCTCAGGGCCGTACTGACTAGTCAGCTCCCTGACCCGGTCCCTGTTGATATTGCCGCTCTGGTAATAGAGCGAGACGGCCATGTCGAGCGGGTGCCTGCCCACCACGATGTACGTCACGCGTTCGTCGGATGGCAGGCCGTCGAGCGGCGTGTGCGTCTTGATGAACCTGCGGTGCTGCTGCGCCTCGAGCCTCGCGACGACCTGCTCGCGCGGCGTGATCAGCCAGTCGAGCCACGGTGACAGCCTGCCAAGCGGAGCAGGCAGTTCAGGCGTCTGGAAGATGAGCAGCGCGCAGATCTGCTGCATCCAGGTCGTGCCGCTTTTCGACCGCGTGCTGATGACGATGTCGCCGGGCCGGAAATCAAATCCATCCCACCGGGCGCTGTCCTCATCCTCACACTGATAGCGGACAGGAATATCGAGCATCCGGTTAGCTTAATTCAACGCCGCGAATAGCTCCGCGCCATTCATATTCGGTCAGCTGAATCATGAATATTGTTAAAATCTAGCTAACGGGGCCGCAAATAGCGACACGCCGAAGCGGGCGTGACGGCCGGACTGCCCCCGCCTCGTCCTGGCCGCGTTCATCGGCGGGCCGATGAGTTTACGCCCGCCCGGTCGTTTCACAGGTGAGCGCTGCACCAGGCAGGGCCGGAGCGAGGAGAATGAACCGATGGACTTCAAGCTCGAGCTCATTGTGTTGCCGGTGGCCGATGTCGACAAGGTCAAGGCCTTCTACGTCGATAACGCGGGCTTCCGGCTCGATGTCGATCACCAGGCAGAGAACTTCCGCGTGGTTCAGCTGACCCCGCCGGGGTCAGCGTGCTCGATCACGCTGATGCCGAACGACAAGGCAGCCCGGCTCGGTACAGGGCCTGCACCTGGTCGTCAGCGACATCGAGGCCGCCAGAGAAGAACTGGCAGGCCGTGGCGTCGACATCGGCGAGGTGTTCCACTTCGAAGCGGGCGGCCAGACGCCGGGACCCGATCCCGAGCGCGGCAACTACAACTCCTTCCTGGCCTTCAGCGACCCGGAGGGCAACGGCTGGCTGGTCCAGGAGGTCACCAGCCAGGAGCCCCGGGATTGACAGGGTCGGCCGCAGGCACCGATGAGGCGGCCCAGGCCGGCTTTGCCGAACGTGCCGAGCAGCATCGGCGCGAACTGCACCTGCATTGCTATCGGATGCTCGCCTCGTTCGACGACGCCGAGGACGCGGTGCAGGAGACGCTGCTGCGTGCCTGGCGGGCGCGCGACAGCTTTGATGGCAGCTCGCTGTTCCGTGCCTGGCTGTACCGGATCGCCACCAACGTCTGCCTGGACCTGCTGAGGCGGCGGGCACGGCACCCGACCACGATCCAGCCGGGCGCCGACGTGCCCTGGCTGCAGCCGTACCCGGACCGGCTGATCGACGAGATCGCCCCAGCGGCCGAGCGGCCCGACGAGGTCGTCATCGAGCGCGAGACGGTGTCGCTGGCCTTTGTCGCCGCCCTGCAGGTGCTGCCGGCCAGGCAGCGCGCGGCGCTGATCAGCAGGGACGTGCTCGGCTGGTCGGCCGCGCAGACCGCCGATCTGCTGCAGACCAGCGTCGCGGCGGCCAACAGCGCGCTCCAGCGAGCCAGGTCTGCCATGGCGGGTCACCTGCCAGCCAGCCGGGCTGACTGGCAGGCCGGGCGGCCAGGACCGCAGGAGCGGGCCGTGCTCGAGCAGTTCATCGACGCGCACGAGCGCGGCGATGCGGAGGCGGCCGCGGCGATCGCGGCCAGGGACATCACGATTACGATGCCGCCGTACCCGATGCGGTTCACGGGCCTCGAAGGCCTGCGCCCGCTGCTGGACCGGGCGTTCGGTCCTGAGCGTGAAGGCGACTGGCGGCTGCTGCCAACCGGCGCGAACCTGATGCCGGCCGCCGCCAGCTACCTGCGCCGGCCTGGCGACACCGAGTTCCGCGCGTTCAAGCTCGATGTGCTGCGGATCAGGGGCGGCGAGATCGCCGAGATCACCACGTTCGGTTACTCCCGGTTCCCGCACTTCGGCCTGCCGCCGACCGTCCAGCCCAGAGTTAGTGGTCGTTACTATTCGTAACCCAGGCGGAGGTTGCAAGGACGTAAGGGAGGGCCATGGTCGTGCCACTGGCTGGCCGCGCTATCGCAGCCTTCATCGGCGGGCTGCTGGTGATCACGGCGGCCAAGAGCGTGATCGGGACGATCATCGTGCCGCGGCCGACCGGCAGCTGGCTGATCAGGTCGGTGGACAAGACGGTGGACGTCGCCTACCAACTGGCGGTCAAGCGGCTCAGGGACTACCGGACCAGGGATCGCGTGCTGGCCACCCAGGCCGCGGTGATCCTCATCGTGCAGCTGATCGCCTGGCTCGCGATCTTCTTCGTCGGGTACTCGTTGCTGCTGTGGCCGTTCATCGACGAGGGGATCACCAGGGCGTTCACGACGGCAGGACCAGCGTTGTGGTTTATCGGCGATTCGTCCGTCAGCGGCGCCTGGGAGCGCGCGATCCAGGACTGCGCGTCCTTCTCCGGCCTGGTCACGATCACGCTCCAGATCGCGTACCTGCCGACGCTCTATTCGGCCTTCAACCGCAGGGAAACCGACATCGCGCTGCTCAACGCCCGGGCAGGCGTGCCGTCCTGGGGACCTGAGTTGCTGGCCCGTACCCACTACGCCCTGGGATCCGGCTCATCCACCATCGACACGCTGCCCGACCTGTACGGCCAGTGGGAGCGGTTCGCCGCGGACATCACCGAGAGCCACACCACCTACCTGCCGCTGGTGCGGTTCCGCTCGCCGCGGCCGCTGTCGTCCTGGATCGTCGCGCTGCTGGCCGTGCTTGACTCGGCGGCGCTGTTCATGGCGCTCTCGCCGTCCGATGCGCCCGAGGTTCCGGCCAGGCTCTGCCTGCGCAGCGGGCTCGTCTGCCTGACCGAGATCGCCAGGGCGATGGGCCTGAAGGTGCCGGACGAACCGGATCCCGACGCGGGCATCTCGCTCAGTTACGAGGAGTTCGAGGACGCCGTCGCCAGGATGCGCAAGGTCGACTTCCCGATCGAGCGCGAGAAGACCGAGGAGGCATGGCCGGAATTCGTCGGCTGGCGGGTCAACTACGAGCAGGCCGCGTACGCGATCGCTTATGCCATCGACGCGGTACCGGCGCTCTGGTCGGGCCCACGGCGCTGGCCGGTCACGCAGATCCCGCCAGTGCGGCCAGCGGCGGGCAAGCCGCCGAAGGAGCACCCGGCAAAGAAACACTCGAAGCCCGCCGGCAGGCGGGCCACCGCCACCGGAGCAGGCGAGTCAGCCTCCAGCGGCGGACGATCCTGAATCGTCCAGCGCGAACCTCAGATACCGCTCAGCCGATCGCCTGACCGCTGCCACCCCGTCGCCGCGGACCACGCGGTGCCACCAGGCGCCGTAGACGGCATCGAACGTGAAGGGCTCGAGCAGGTCGAGCGCCCGGCGGATCGTGCGCGGCCGCTCAGGGATCAGGTTCGGGTAGCTGTACATGAAGCTCACCCAGCGCCGGTCGGGGACGACGGTCATGATGTCACCGGAGAACAGCGCGCCCCTGCCGCCCTCGCCGCCCGACCAGTGCAGCACCTGACCGCCGTCGAAGTGCACGCCCGCGTTGATCAGCGTGAGCCCGTCGCCAATCTGGCGCGTTTCCCCTTCCCAGAAGACGACGCGATCGTCCGGCCGTGCGGCCCACCGACGGTCGGATGCGTGAATGTAGACCGGCGCGTCGAATGCGTGCGCCCACTCGATCATGCTCCCGTAGAAATGCGGATGGCTGATCGCGATCGCGCTCACGCCGCCGATAGCGCTGACCGCCGCTACGAGGTCGTCGTCGAGATAGGTGATCATGTCCCACAAGACGTTCCCGCCGGGCGATCGTACGAGCAGCGCCCGCTGCCCTATCGCGGTAGCCGGCCGCGCGCCGATCCCCGTGATTCCTTCGCCTTCGTCTTCGAGCACACCGACGTGACCAGCGGTTTTGAGGTCGGCGAGGGTCGTCCACTGCTGGCCGTCCCAGCCCACGTACTGACGTTCGTCGAGGCAGATCGGGCAGTCGGAACGCGGCGCGCCGTACTGCACGCCACAGGTAAGGCAAACAGGAAGGTCGGTTCGCATCTGTCCAGCATGCCGCGACGGGACCGGGCGATTCGGGCGCACCCCGCAAGGCTGCTGATATCAGCTTTGTAACGTAGTTGCTTTTCTCGCCATATAGAGCAACGCATCCCGCGGTCAGAACGTCAGAACTTGGTGATCCCGGTTCACCCAATCCCGAGCCGTGGCGGCTGCGGCGCGCACCGCAGCAAGGGCTCGGACGCAGCGAGGAGACTGGATGAAGAATTCGCGATGGGCCCGCGGCCAGCGGCCGGCC
This sequence comes from uncultured Actinomycetota bacterium, assembly GCA_963696215.1. Lineage (GTDB taxonomy): Bacteria > Actinomycetota > Actinomycetes > Streptosporangiales > Streptosporangiaceae > Chersky-822. The sequence goes on along the minus strand of CAVOJF010000007.1, from coordinate 816,447 downwards.
CGTATGGCAATGCGGTCAGCCGTTGTCACGGCCCTAGGGCTGGCGGCGGCGGCGAGCCTGCCCGCCGGGCTCGCGTCAGCCCAGACCAGCGCCGCCGCCGGCGCCAGCGCCAGCGGGCCGATGGTGAAGCTGATTGTCGCCCAGAAGAGCATCAACGTACCCAGGTTCGGTAAGCAGGTCTTCATCGACCCCGGCGTCTACGTCACCGCCGTGGGCACGCCGCTGCAGTTCGACGTGCAGCGCGCCAGCTATGCGCAGCCGATTACCAACACCCAGATCATCCATCTGCCCGGCGGCGGGACGGTCAGCCGGCCGCTGCCTGACTGGACCGTCAAGAGCTGGGCAGGATTGCACCGGTTCATCCGGGTGACCGTCCGCAACTCGGCCGGCAAGATCGTCGTCTCGCACGTGGGCCCGTTCTGCCCGAATGACTTCTCTGCCCAGCGCTCCAACCCGAACGCGCCGCCAAGGTCGCGCTTCCCGCAGGAGTGCCAGTCCGATCCCTTCCAGCTCGCGAACGCCTGGGGCATCCAGCGGGGCTGGGGGGTCGACACTGGCTTCATATCGGCCAAGCTGCCCCTCGGCAAGTACAAGGTGACGGTGAGCGTCATCAGGCTGTGGCAGCGGTTCCTGCACCTGACGCCGCGCACGTCGGTAGCGACACTGACTGTCAAGGTGGTCAAGGCGGGCTCGTGCGGCCCGTTCCAGCCGTGCGTCAAGCCAGCTGGGAAGCACCACCGCGGCCTGAGCGGCGTCCTCCCCCAGCTGCCAGCCAACGTTCCGACCCTGACCAACCCGCCAGCCTCATCGCTTCCCGATCTCTCGCCGCTGCCCTCCTGGGGCATCAGGATCCAGCACTTCCGCGGCAAGAACCCGTCGGACCAGGTCACGTTCGGCGCCACCGTCTGGAGCGGCGGCAGCTCCAGGCTGGACGTGCAGGGATTCAGGTCGCACGGCTCCCCGATCATGAAGGCCTACCAGTACTACTGGAAGAACGGCCGGATCATCGGCAGGAGCCGGGCAGGCACGATGGGCTTCGACGATAAGCCGGGGCACACGCACTGGCACTTCGAGCAGTTCGCGCAGTACCGGCTTCTTGCCAAGAACAAGACCACGGCCGTCCGCAGCGCGAAGGTCGGCTTCTGCATCGCCCCGACCGACCCTGTGAATCTGCTGCTGGCGCACGCGACCTGGCAGCCCAGCTTCCTCGGCTTCGGCGGCGCCTGCGGCTCGCAGAGCGCGCTCTGGGTCCAGGAAATGATGCCGATCGGCTGGGGTGACACCTACGAGCAGTTCCTGCCTGGACAGGCGTTCAACATCACCCACCTGTCGAACGGCACGTACTACATCGAGATCATCGCCAACCCCGAGAGGGTGCTGCACGAGACGAACTACCACAACGACGTCTCGCTGCGGAAGATCATCCTGGGCGGCACGCCTGGTCACAGGACCGTGAAGGTGCCGGCCGTGCACGGGATCGACCCCGAGCACATGGGTTGACACGGGGGCGCGCCGGCGAGCTGACCCCGGCCTTACCGGGCTACTGGGCCTGCCCAGTTGGCCGGACTGCTCGCCGGCGTCGTGCGCCCCGGCGGTCACGCCGAGAGCTCAAGGCACCGAGCCTTCTCGGCCCCGACCGCCGGGGCGTACTTCCGTCCTGGCCGATAATCCCGCCGTGTCGGCGGCCCGCAGGTCCGCGACCCGGGCGTCCACGGCCCGCAGATCCGCGCGTTCGCCAGCCGGGCGGCCAACGATCTCGGCGCGCTCGGCCTTCGTCCTGAACGTCACGCATGTCCGGTCGGCACGGAACAGGTCGTTGGAGAACTCGAACGCCACCCCGTCGGCCGTCCGCGAGGTTCTCGTGATCGCCAGCAACGGTGCGCCGCCCGCGACGCCGAGCAGCGCGGCCTCGTCGGCGCTCGCCTCGACGACCTCGAGGTGCTCGACCACATCCTGCGGCGTCATCGCGTACTGCCGCTCGAGCAGGTCGTAGATCGATCCGCCAAGCGGCAACTCGAGCAGCCCAGGCACCAGGTCGGCCGGCAGCCTGACCCGCTCCAGCGAGATCGGCACCGCGTCGGCGAGCCTGATCCGCACGATGTCGACAACCAGGCTGCCGTCCGGCAGGTCCAAATGATTCGCCGTCAGCTCGTCGGCCCCGGTCATGGTCGCCGCGAGCACCTGGGTGCCCGCGACGAAGCCCTGACGTCGCAGATACTCGGGCAGCCCGACGATGACCGACAGGTCCCTGTCGACCTTGGAATGCGCCACGAACGTGCCGCCCGAGCGGCCAGGCACCCGGCGCACCACGCCGGACTGAGCGAGCACGGCCAGCACCTGACGCAGGGTCGACCTGCTGACCGACAGCGCCGCCGCGAGTTCGCGCTCTGTGCCGAGCTTGTCACCGGGCCGCAGCGCTCCAGACGAGATCATGTCGAGCAGGCGGTGCCGCGCGTCATCGACCAGTCGCAGGTCTGCGCGGTCGCGGCGGTCCTGCTGGCCGGATCGCGCCGGCTCGCCGTCGGGAAGCTGGCTCACACCATGGCCGCCAGCGATTCGGGTACGGTCTGGCCGCCGTCCACCACGATGGTCTGCGCTGTGATGTAGCCAGCCTCGTCTGAAGCTAGGAACAGCGCGGCATTCGCGATGTCGGCCACGCTCCCCAGCCTGCGGAGCGGGATCGACGCCTCCATGCTGGCCAGGTACTCGGGGCCGAGGTCATCGAGTCCTTCTGTGGCGATGTTGCCTGGCATGACCGCGTTCACGGTGATCCCCGACCCTGCGAACTCCAGCGCGGCTGACCGCATGAAGCCGAGCTGGCCTGCCTTGCTCGCGCCGTAGTGCGACCAGCCGGCGAATCCCGTGATCGGCCCGGTGATCGACGAGGTGAGGATCACCCGGCCGTGCCCGGACTCCCGGAGCGCCGGCAGCGCTGCCTGCACCGTGAAGAAGGTGCCCTTGAGGTTCACGCCGAGCACCTCGTCGAGCTCAGCGGGGGTCATCTCGGCCAGCGGAGAGGCGGGGAAGATGCCGGCGTTGCAGCACACCACGTCGAGACCGCCGTGTGCCGCGACGGTGGCGGCCACGGCTGCGGCGCAGCTCGGCTGGTCGCTGACGTCGCCGCTCACGAACCTGACGGTGCCACCGCCAGGGCTCGCGCCCGCCGCCGCGGCCGCCAGCTCCTGGGCCGCGCGCTCGCCGGCCCCGGCGTCCCTGCCGGTGATCACGACATTGGCGCCGGCGTTCGCGAACCCGGCCGCGATGCCCTTGCCGATGCCCTTGGTGCCGCCGGTCACCAGCACGGACCTGCCCCTGATCGAATCGAACATCACTCGCTCCCTTGGCCTGACGGATGAACAGCGCGGGTGCTACCGATGAGCCGACAGATACCGCTCGGCGATCTCGCACGCGCCTTGGGTGAAGTCGGCCCCGAGCTCGAGGGCGGCATCTGCGAACCGGTGCGAACCGACCCAGGCCACTAGCTGCAGCCGCCGCAGCAGCACAAACGTGGGGATCTCGGCGACGTCCGCCTCGGCCAGCGGCAGCACCCTGCGGTAGCCGCGCACCCATGCGTCGCACAACTCGGGCACCCGCGGGTCGTGCTCGATGAAGCTGACCGCGGTCGCGACGTCGAACATGAACCAGCCGAACCCGCAGTCGTCGAAGTCGATCACCTGGATGTCGTCGCCGTCAGCGAGCAGGTTGGCCAGCCGGACGTCGGCGTGGATCAGCCCGAACCTGTCCAGCGCCTGGCCGTAGCTGCCAAGCCTGGCGGCCATCATCGCGGCCGCCCGGCTGAGGATGTCCAGCTCGGCCTGGCCGACGCCAATACCGTCCTGCCAGCGGCCCCAGCGCGGCGTGTCGCCGACGCTGCAGTCAAAGTCCCAGGCGAAACGCACGAACTCGGGCGGCCGCTGCCAGCCACGGGAGTGCCTGTGCATCCGGGCGCAGATCTCGCCGAGCAACTCGAACTTCTCGGTCAGCTTGTCCTCGGGCGGCTCGGTCCCTGGCAGCCATTCAAAGAGCACGGTCTGCCTGGTCAGGTCGCCGATGGTGATGTCCACGACCTCGCGGCCGTCGGTCGCGGTGTAGACGGCGGGGGTCAGCAGGCCCTCGTCCCTGCGCAGGGCCTGCAGCCACGCGAGCTCAGAGGCGACCGCACCTGGCGGGTGGTAGCCCGTGCGGTGCACCCGCAGCACCGCGGTCCTGCTGGCTGCGGGGTCGTCGATCCGGTACGTGGCGTTCTCCGACAGGCTGAGCAGGGCCACGTGCGCGCCGGCCGGGAACCCGAAAGGCTCGAGCGCGGCCCTGGCGAACGGATCGTAGCCGCGGAGCACAGTCTCCTGCGAGGTGTCGGCATCGCTCACTGCTCACGCCCTTCGATGCTGGCGAGCACACGCTCGACCTCGGCCGCGGCCGCGGTGACTCCAGCCGTCGTGCCGGCGATGTACAGCCGCCCTGAGGCGCCGATCATCGCGACGTCAACCAGCGTGTTCTCCGGCTCCGCCTGCTCAGCCTGGTTCGCCGCCACGGCGGCGAACAGCGCCGGCGTCATCTCGCAGACCAGCAGCGACTGACCAGGCAGCAGCATCGAAGCCTGCCGGGACCTGTTGATGATCACCGCTTGCTGGTCGGTGACGTCGGTGATGATGTCCAGGTACTGCAGGGCCGGCTTGAGCTGGTCGGCCCCGTCCCGCCCCAGCCCGGCCAGGATCGCCTGTCCGGCCCGCTGCACCGCGCCGGCGTCCGGCGAGTGCACCTCGAGCACGCCGAACTGCCGCTCCACGAACAGGATTCCCGGCTCTACGGACGGTTCGGCGCGCAGGGCTAGGTCGGTGACCCGCTCGATCGCCAGGCCGGGCGCGACCTCGACGATCAGGGCGTGGTCGCCTTCCGCCGCCGGGTAGCCGCGCGCCCTGGTCGGCGTGCCGAGGTACGCGGCGAACTGCCGCCGCAGCCCCGCGATTGGCAGGTAGACCCGCAACTCGGTGCGCCTGCCGACCGGCTGCACCGGCCCGGGAGGACGACCCCCTCCGACCTCCCGCTCGCGAGCCGGAGCGGTCACTCCGAGACCACGAAGTGCTTGCCTAGCTCGCCGTGCGGCCTCGGGATCACGTGCACCGAGACCAGTTCGCCGACGCTGGACGCGGTCTCCGCGCCTGCCTCGGTTGCCGCCTTGACCGCCCCGACGTCACCGTTGATGATCACGGCGACCAGGCCGTCACCGACCTCTTGCCGCCCGACGATCACCACGTTCGCCGCCTTGACCATGGCGTCTGCCGCTGCGAGCGCCGCGACGTAGCCCTTGGTCTCAATCATGCCGAGCGCGCTGGTTGCCATCAAAGATTCCTTTCTTCCTTCGGTTAACTGGACGCACGAGCCGGTCCAGGCTCCTTTTTAGATTTGCCGCCCTGCCTTCTCCGCTGTCCTGCGCCAGCCTGACCCGGCGCTGAAGAGGGCTCGTCGATCGAGCCGATGATGAGGGCGTCGACGGGCGGCCGGTCTGGCAGCCAGCCGGACGCCACCGAGCCCTGCGCGATCAGCACCCGCTCGCCCTGCCCGCTGCCGAGCACGTCGAAGGCGACCAGCCGGTCGCCGGACCCGGCGACCTCCACCTCCAGGAAGGCGCCGTTGGGCAGGCCATCGATCCGCTTCGTCGACCAGACGTTGCCGACGACGGTTCCTTGCAGCATCAGCGCTCCTTCTCGATCGGGACGCCGAGCGCCCTTGCCTTATCCCTGGCGAGCGGGGTCAGCACCGCGCGCGGCCCGAGTACGAGCCGGGCGCCCGCCGCCGCGGCGGCCGCGACCGTGCGCTCGGTGACCGCGCCCTTGTCCACCCGATGCCTCCCGGCGGGCCCTGGGAGGTCGTCCCCCCGGGAAGACACGCCAGGTGGCAAGGCTGCGGGTCCAGCAACGCCGGGCGGCGCGGGCGCCGCGGCGAGCAGGAACCTGGCCCGGCCGCTGATCAGGTCCTGCCGCAGCTTGGGGTTGCCGGCGAGCTTGAGCACCCGCAGCACGAACGCGTGCAGGTCCTCGTCGGTGCTGATCCGCACGCGCCATGAGGCATCGTCGCTGCCGGCCGGTCCGCTCCTCGGCTGCTGCGCGACCGGCGCCGCACCCCGGGAGGCTCCGTCGGCGTCGGCGCGAGGAACCGAACTAGGCGGCGCGGCGGGCACCGCCGGATGCGTTCGCGCCCTGGCGGGCTGCCGCGGCGGCAGGTTGCCGACGACCTCCGCGAGCACCTCCCTGACCAGCAGCCTGAGCTGATCGGGAGGCACGCCGTTGATCGCGGTCATGCCGGCTCACCAAGGAGGGCGGTCACGGCCTCGGCGGCCTGCCGGACGTCGTCCTCGCGGCCGGACAGGTAGACCCGGCCGGTCGCGCCGATCATCCGGTAGTCCACGAGCTTGATCTGTGCCGCCTTCTCCGCTTCGTTGGTGGCGAGGATCGCGTAGGAGGCCGGCTGCATCTCGAGTACGAAGAGCGACTCTCCTGGCAGCACCATCGAGCCGAGCTTGTTCCTGTTCACCAGGAACGCGTGCTGGGCGTCGACGCTGGTGATCGTGCGCGACGCGAGGACCTTCGGCGGCGTGGCCGACGTCGCGTCCACGCCGAGCGCCCCGAGCACAGCGCTGCTCGCCGCCTTGACCGCCGCGGTCCCGCCGTGCAGCAGCAGGTAGCCGAACTGCCGTTCCACGACCAGGATGGCGGCCTGGACCTCGGCCTCCTTGAGCGCCACGTCGGTCAGCGGCTCGATGTCCAGCCCGGGCGCGATCTCGATGACCTGCGCGGCGACGTTCAGCCTCGGCAGCCTGCCCCGCACCCAGGTGCCGAGGTAGCACATGGTCTGCGGCTGCAGCTGATCGAGGAAGATGAACGAGCGCAACTCGGCCATAGCTAGGCGCCCATCAGCTGGGAGAGCTCTTCGATGATCAGCGCTCGTAGCTGGTCGCGAACCGAGTCAGCCAGCCCTGCCGCTGAGCCTGCAGCGTTCCTGGCCGAGTCTGGCTCCTGCGGCGCGCGCAGGCCACCGGCGTCCTGCGGCGGCAGGTTCGACGCGCGCGGGTAGGCCGGTACCTGGGCTGGCGGCTGCTGCCAGGGCGCGATACCGCTGAAGTCTCCGAACGGCACGCCTGGGTCGGAGTTGTAGGCCACCCTCGTCCAGTTGACCAGGTGCCGGGGCTCCAGGTTCTCGCCGATCGAGCTGCGCCCGGCGAACCCCGTCCCTAGCGTCATCGACGGCGCGAGGCTTGTCTGCATGCCTGCGCTGCCCGTGCTGTTGCCGACGTTGACCGCCACCCGCAGCACGGGCACCCGCACGCCGTATCCGGCGATCACGGCCGTGTCCTGGCTGTGAATGGCGGCCGAGTGCCCGGCCCCGCCGAGCCTGACCACGGCGCGAGCCGCCTCGATCCCTCGCTCGGCGGTCGCCACCGTGACGACGCCGAGCACCGGCGACAGCTTCTCGCGGCAGAAGGGTTCCTCAGGCACGACCAGGTCCGCCGGAGCGAGCAGCAGCCTGGTGCGCGGCGCCACCCTGATCCCGGCCTGGTCGGCGATCCACGCGGCGTCCTTGCCGATGGCCTGGCCGTTGAGCATGCCGTCGGGGAACAGGTAGGCGCGCAGCCGGTCCCTGCCTGCCTCGTCGAGCAGGACCGCGCCGTGCCGCTGCATCTCCCTCAGCAGTTGCTCGCGCACGCTGTCGACCACGATCAGGACGGACTCGTTGGTGCACAGCACCGAGTTGTCGAAGGCCTTGCTGTCGACGATCCGCCTGGCCGCGGCGGCGATATCGGCGGTCGCGTCGACCAGGACGGGGACGTTGCCGGGCCCGACGCCGAGGGCAGGGTTGCCTGACCGGTACGCGGCCCGCACCATCGCGGTGCCGCCGGTCGCCACGATCACGTCCGTGACCGGGTCGGCCATCAGCGTCTCGACCAGTGCCACGGTCGGATGCTCGACGACCTGGATCACGCCATCGGGCGCCCCTGCCGACTCGGCGGCCTCCGCGAGCAGCCTGGCCGCGTCCGCGCAACAGGCCCTGGCCATCGGGTGCGGGCTGACCACGATCGCGTTCCTGGTCAGCAGCGCCAGCATGACCTTGAAGTAGACGCTGGAGACCGGGTTGGTCGACGGGGTCAGCGCCAGGATCACGCCGGCCGGCCTGGGGATCGAGACGATCTTCGAGGCGGTGTCGATCCTGGGGCTGACCAGATCCTCGCCTGAGTACCGCTCGAAGAGGCCGAGCGAGCAGGCCTGGTTCTTGATGGTCTTGTGTTCGGCCACGCCGAAGCCGGTCTCCTTGACGGCCCAGTCCGCGTACCGCGCCGACTCGGCGTGCGCCGCCCTGGCGACGGCTTCGGCGATCCGCAGCACCGTCTGCCTGTCGTAGGTCGCGAACGCCCCTGCCGCCCAGTGCGCTCGCGCCAGCATCTGCCGCGCCTGATTGGTAGCACTCGTGACCTGCCCGGTGCTGGCCAGGGGCGCCTGCGTGACCTGAGCGCTCATCGGCGTGCTCTGGCTCGAGAAAGGCCTTTGACCTCGGCTTGGGCTCGGCCGATGCCAGCCTCCGTCCGGTCGAGCAGTTCTTCGCAGAGTTCAGGCGTCATCAGCAGGCCAGGCTTGTACTGCAGCACCCGGGGATCCAAGGTCGAGAAGATCGCCCAGACCCCGCCCCGGTACAGATGGCGCATCACGTACTTGGCCCCCTCCGGATGGTCGAACTCCAGGCCCATCACCACGCCGTTCTGCCGGATCCCGATGAAGAAGTCGGGATAGCTGGCCTGGATCTCGCGCAGCCCCTTGCCGATCAGGTCCGCGATGTAGTGCACCATCGACCTGGTCTCCGGCCGGCCGCAGATCTCGAGCGTCTTCAGCGCAGCGACGCAGCCGAGTTCCGCGCCGCCGAAGCTGGAGATGTGCGCGAACCCGTCCTCGGTGAGCCAGCCGGCGTTCTGCTCGCTGACCAGCACGGCCGCGATCGGGTACATCCCGCCGGACAAGCCCTTGCCGGTCACCAGGATGTCGGGCTCGATGCCGTGCTTGGTCACGGCCCACATCTCGCCGGTACGCATCAGCCCGGTCTGGACCTCGTCGGCGATGTACAACGTGCCGTGCCGCTCGCACAGCGCCTTGACCGCCTCCAAGTAGCCGGGCGCAGGCAGCGGGAAGCCGTAGGTCGCCGGGATGGTCTCCATGATCACGGCGGCGACGTCGCCGCCGGCCAGCGCCTCCTCCATTGCCGCGAGGTCGTTGAACGGGACCTGGCTGAACTCTTCGGGGCGGTCGGCAAGGAAGATCCGCGCGAACCTGTCGTCCCCCGTGGCCACCGCCAGTCCTGTGTGCCCGTGGTACGCCTTGATGATCGAGACGATCTTGCGGCGCTGGGTCGCGTGCCTGGCGGTCTTCAGCGCGATGTCGATGGCCTCGCCGCCGCCGCTGCCGTAGACGACCTTCGTCAGGTTCGGCGGCGCGGTCCTGATCAGGGCTTCGGCGAGCGCCGCCCTGGCGCTGGAGGGGAAGTGGTGGTTCCCGATGTCGAACGAACGCATCCCGGTGGTGATGGCCTCGACGAGTTCGGCATTGCGGTGGCCGAGGTTGAAGGTGCCGCCGTTGAGGTGCACATCGATTAGGCGCAGCCCGGACATGTCCCAGATGAAGTAGCCCTCGCGCCGGTCGATGACCAGGTCAACGCCGCTCTCGCTCCAGAAGTCCGTCTTCCCCGGATTCCAGAACTCCCTGGACTTCTCCAGGACTTCGGCCTTGGACTCCACGCTGAACACGTCGTAGTCGTACATAGCCTGCCCTCGCCTGCGCCGCCGCGCGGGCATCGGTCCGGTCAATGTGTCGAACCCATACCAGACCGAATCATGTATCGGTCAGACCCATTAGTCAAGAGTGAGGGCGAACCGCAACAGACCTATTGTCATGGCCGATTTGATCATGTTACGGTCGGGGTCCGGTGAGGTGAGGTACGCGCCGATGATGCCGCTCCGGTGCACGGCCGACGGCCGTTCGCAGGATCGCCAAGCCGGGACATGCCACCGCTTTTTGGTGTGTCTAGGAGGGGTAACGGCGGTCGTCATGGTCCGACCAGAAGCATCGCCCATCACGGCTGTATTGATTTTGCGCGCCTCCGGCACGGAGGCCGCGAAACCCCACAGCCTCCTCCCTGCGCACCCTCGTCATCTCATCCCGCCGATCCTCGGGCCCGTGATGGCCCGGCGACGGTACCCCGTGCGTGCCTCAGCGAGTCGGCACGGGCCCAATCCCTGACAGGGAGGCTGGCTGCATGTCAGATACCCAAGCACCACCCGCCGGCGGCGATTCCGCCGGTCCAGGTCTGGCCACAACGGCCCCCGCGGCCGAAAGCGTCGACATTTCCGGCCGCGAGGACGTCCATAAGCTCAAGAAGCACGCCGTCGGACTGCCCGGCGTGCTGTTCCTGACCGTGACCGGAGCCGCGCCCATCTCGGCGATGATGTTCAACACGCCGATCGTGGTCGGCTACGGCGAGGGCGTAGGCGCTCCCGCAGCCTTCCTCTTCGCCACGGTCGTCCTCACCATTTTCTCGTTTGGCTATGTCGCGATGGCCAGGGAGAAGACCACGGCCGGGGGCTTTTACTCCTATATCAGCTACGGTCTCGGCCGCGAGGTCGGCATCGGCGCCGGATACGGGTCGGTGCTCGCCTACTCGGTCTTCGAAGCCTCGCTGTGCGGCGGCTTCGCCTATTTCCTGAACCTCAAGCTGGCCGCGTTCGGCGTCAACGTGGGCTGGCCGTGGCTCGCGCTCGGCATGGTGGTGCTGATCTCCATTCTGACCTTCTTCGATGTCCGGCTGTCCACCGCCATCCTGGCCGTTGGCCTGGTGTCAGAAGTCGTCATGCTGGTGATCTTCGACGGGTTCATGTTCGCGCATGGCCACATTCCGGTCGCGGCGATCAACCCCGTCAACGCGTTCAAGGCTCTGCCGGCGAGCGGCTCAGGAGGCGCCGCTATCGCCGCTGGCGCGATCGGCGTCGGACTCTTCTTCGCCTTCTGGTCCTGGGTGGGGTTCGAGATGGCCCCCAACTACGGTGAAGAGTCCAAGGACCCGAAGCGCAATGTGCCGCGGTCGTTGTACATCTCAGTGATCGGCCTCGGGATCTTCTACATCCTGACGTCGTGGGCGCCTTTCGCCGGATACGGCAGCACCAACGCGGCCGCGCATCAGGCACAGTCGGACCCGGCCCACTACTACCTGAACCCGGCCAACAACATCGCCGGCCACTGGGTCGGCTCCATCCTCAGTTACCTCATCATCACGGGCTCGTTCGCCTGCGGAATGGCGTTCCACAACACCACAGCGAGGTATGCGTACTCACTCGGCCGCGAGGGCCTGCTCCCCCGCGCGCTCGGCAGGACGCACCATCGCTACAAGAGCCCGCACATCGCATCCATCGCCCAGTCGGTGGTTGCGGCGCTGATCGTGATCGGGTTCGCGGTCTTCACCGGGACCAACGATCCCACCAGCCAGGCGTACATCCAGCTCTACGGCCTGATGGCCGTCATGGGCGTGATCATCATCCTGTCGGTGCAGGCCCTCGTGTCGCTCAGCATCTTCCTGTATTTCGAGCGGCACCCGGACCTGAAGGGTCACTGGTGGAAGACCAGGTTGGCACCCGCGCTGTCGTTCATCTCGCAGGCCTTCGTGGTTTACCTGCTGTTCGACAACATCAAGTTCCTCGGCAGCGGCTATAGCTACGCGAACTGGCTCGGGCCAATCGACCTGCTGGTCATCGGGGGCGGTGTCATTTACGCCTTCTACCTCAAGTCCAGCGACCGCGAGAAGTACGAATCCGCGGGGCGCCTCATCAACGAAGGGCTGTAGTTCCCTTCCTGGCAGGTGAGCTCCGGCCGGCCGTCAGGCCGCCGGAGCCATGCCAGGCAGGACTCCGTTACCGATCCTCGGGGGGCATTGCGATGGGCTACCTGATCGGCGCGGACATCGGCTCGCAGAGCGTCAAGGCCCTGCTCGTCGATCCCGACGGCCACCAGGTCGCGTCGGCTGGTCATGGCTGCACGATGAGTCACCCGGCCAGCGGCTGGGCCGAGCAGGACCCGGCCCAGTGGCGCGACGGCCTGGCCGTCGCGATCCGCCAGGTGATCGCCACCGCGGGAATCAGCAAGAAAGAGGTCACGCACCTGGGTCTGGCCTCGCAGGTCGACGGCGTCGTGCCGGTTGACCGGTCTGGACGGCCGCTGCGGCCAGCGATCATCTGGCTGGACCGGCGGGCGGCCGACCAGGCGGCCGCCCTGGCAGCGAAGCTGGGCAGCGATGCCATCTTCGCCACGACAGGGCTCAACGCCGACTCCTCGCACATCGCGCCCAAGATCATGTGGCTGCGCGAGCACGAGGCAGACACCTACCGGCGCGGCCGCCTCCTTCCCGCCCGCGGGTGGCTACCTGCTCGGCTGGCTGACCGGGACGATCGCCCAGGACCCGGCCAACGCGTCGTCCACGCTGATCTACGACGTCAGCTCGGGTACCTGGGATCCGGCCATGGGCGATGCGGCCGGGATCGATCCTGCCGTGCTCGCCCCGATCAGGCCGGCCGACGAGATCGCGGGCACACTGACCGCGGAGGCCGCGACGGCGCTTGGCCTCGACCGCCGCTGCGCCGTCATCGTCGGGACTGGCGACGAGCACGGCGCGTGCGTCGGCGCCGGAGCGATCGTGCCCGGGCTGGTCGCCGACGTGACCGGGACGGCCGAGCCGGTTGCCGTTACCGCGCCTGGCCCGGTATTCGACCCTGAACGGGTGGTCGAGACGCACGCGCACGCGATCAGCGGGCTGCTCCTCGTCGAGAACCCAGGTTTCGTCTCCGGCGGCTGCACGCTGTGGTGCGGCGAGAACGTACTGGGTACCGATCAGGCGGGACTGTTCATGGAGGCCGTGCAGGCCGCGCCTGGCTCGGACGGCGTCCTGTTCCTGCCCGCGCTGTCCGGGGCCACCGTCCCGCGGTGGAACGACCGGATGCGCGGCGTCTTTGCCGGCCTGGCGATGAACCATGGCCGCGCCGAACTCGCCAGGGCAGTGATCGAGGGCTGCGCGTTCGCTCTGCGCGACGTGCTCGGCCGGATGGACGCGCTCGGCCTGTCCGGGGAGGAGATCAGGGTGGTCGGCGGGGGGCTCGCAGCGAACTTTGGCTTCAGATCAAGGCCGACGTCACCGGCCGGCTGGTGCAGCCGGTCCTGTCCGCCGAGCCCACGGCCGCTGGAGCGGCCATCCTGGCTGGCATTGCCGCCGGCGCCTTCGCCGACGCAGCGGACGCGGTGGCGAGGATGGTCAGGTTGTCGCCGCGGTGCTATCGGCCCGACCCGCGGACGGCCGACGTCTATGCGGAACGGTATGCGCAGTACCGCGCGCTCTACGACGGCGTTGAAAGTGCGCTGGCATGACCGAGCTCAGCGTCCCGCTGGATCTGACCGCACTCCGCGATGAGCTGGCAGGCGGCGCATCGACGTCACTTCATCCGCTCGATCTAGGCGAACTGCACGTCGGTACTGGCGCTCTCGGCCGGATCAGCGACCTCGTCAGCGCTGGCAGCGATCAGCGGGACGTCGTCGTCCTGGCCGCGGCGACGCCCATCACAGCCTCGGGATCGGCGCTGCGCGAGGTGCTCGGGTCACGGCTGGGGCCAGGTAACGCGCCTCGATGGGTTGAACTGGGGCCGGCCGACGGCTCGGTGCACGCCGATGAGCGCACGGTCGCCGTCGCCCGGCAGGCCGCGGCAGACGCGCGCTGTGTGATCGCGGCCGGATCGGGCACGATCTGCGACATCGCCAAGGCCGCTGCGCCCCCGGGTGTGCCGCTGATCGTGGTGCAGACGGCGACGAGCGTCAACGGCTACGCCGACCCGTTCTCCGTGCTGCTGAAGGCCGGGGTGAAGCGGACCACCCCGACCCGGTGGCCGGACGCGCTGATCGCCGACACCGACGTGCTGAAGGACGCCCCGCGCCGGCTGAACCTCGCTGGCCTCGGTGACATGGCCGCGATGTTCACGTCGACGGCCGACTGGTACCTGGCGGCGCTGATGCGGGCCGACGGCCCGGCGTACGCCGGCCAGGTCGCCGGCCTGGTCCGGCCGTACGGCGAGCCGATGCTCGCCGCCGGCGCCAGCCTCGCTGGCGACCCCGATCAGCTGGCCGGCCTCGCCAGGCTGCTCACGCTCAGCGGGATCGCGATGGGCGTGACAGGCTCGACGGCGCCAGCGTCCGGGATGGAACACGCGGTCAGCCATCTGCTCGAGATGGCGGACACGGCGGCCGGCGAACCAGGGCAAGGCCCGAAGCCAGCGGCGGGTCGGGAGGGCCCCAACCTGCACGGGGAGCAGGTCGGAGTGGCGAGCGTCGTCGCGGCCGCGACCTGGGCGCACGTTCGCGATCGGATAGCCGGCGGCGCGCTCGGCCGGCCAGCGCGGCTGCCCGATCCTGATGCGACGGCAGACCGGATCACCGCCGCGTTCTCCGCCCTCGATCCCAGCGGCGCGATGGCCGCCGAATGCCTTGCTGACTACGCCGTCAAGATCAAGCTGCTCGCCGCGGCCGGCGACCCGCTCGCCGCCCTGCGGGACGCGTGGACCGACTGCGACGCCGCGGTCGGGCGCATCCTGACCGGGCCGCGCGAGCTTGCCGCCGGGTTGCACGCGGCCGGACTGCCGGTGCGGTTCGCTGACCTGCCCGTCCCGGTCGATGACAAGCAGGCTGCGTGGGCGGTCACGAACTGCGCTCTCCAGCGGCGAAGGTTCGGCGTAGCCGACCTGGCCATGCTGCTCGGCGCCTGGGAGGACGACGACGTCGCCGCCGTGCTGGCGGCGGCCTCCGACGCCGCCGGTTTCGCCGGGACGGCCGGGGCCACGCCGTGACGCTGCGGTCCGCCCACCCCCCGGCTACCGGGCTGCCGCGCACCAGGCCGCCGCGGGTCTTCGCAGGCTACGTCGTCGACCTGGACGGCACCGTCTACCTGGGCGACGAGGCGCTGCCTGGTGCGGTTGGCGCGCTCGCCAGGATCAGGGCCGCGGGCTCGCGGGTGGTCTTCCTGACAAACAACCCGCTGCGGTCGGCCGCGAGCTACGCCGAGCGGCTGCGCGATCTCGGTGTGCAGGCCGATGAGCGGGAGGTCGTCACGCCGCTGGCCGTGCTGACCAGCTACCTGCGCCAGCGCCACCCCGGCGCGGCCGTCCTGACCGTTGCCGAGCCCCTCGTCGACCAGACACTCGCGGCGGCCGGGTTCCTCGTCACGCGGGAGCCTGCCGAGGCTGCCGTGGTCGTGGTGTCGTTCGACCGGACCTTCGACTACGCCAAGCTGCTCGCGGCGTTCCGTGCCGTCCGCCTGCACGACGCGGTGATCGTAGCCACCAATCCCGATCCTTACTGCCCGTCGCCGGACGGCGGATTGCCGGACTGCGCCGCGATGCTCGCCGCCATCGAGGCGTGCACGGGCGCCAGCGCCGAGGCGGTGCTCGGCAAGCCAAGCCCGCAGATGGCGGCCGAGGTGCACGCCAGGCTCGGAGTGCCGGCCTCCGACGCCGCGATGGTCGGCGACCGGATCCTCACCGACGTGGCCATGAGCAAGGCGCTGGGGATGACCAGCGTCCTGGTGCTGTCAGGGGCCACCACGCCCGGCGACCTGACCGGGCCATCCGCCCAGGCCAGCTCATCAGGGGGGTCCGGGGGATCGTCCCCCCAGGCCAGCACAACCTTCCAGCCCGACTACGTCATCGACAGCCTCGCGGGCCTGCTGCCCGGCGATAGGCCGCAGGAGGAGCCCCAATGATTGAGTTCGTGTTCATGCTGACCCACCACGACCGCACGATCGACCGGCCGATCGAGGTCTACGACTCGATCCGCGACTGCGGGCTGCGCTACGTCGGCTTCAAGGACATCGGCGCGAGCCCAGCAGAGCTGCGCGAGGTCTGCGACCAGGCGCACGCGGACGGCCTCGAGGTCATGCTCGAGGTCGTCTCGGTGAGCAAAGAGGACGAGCTGAAGTCGATCGCAGCGGCGGCCGCGATCGGCGTCGACTGGGTCCTCGGGGGCACGCATCCCAGGGACGGTCTCGCCGTGCTTGCCGGGTCGAAGGCCCATTACTGCCCGTTCCCGGGCACAGTCGTCGGCCACCCCAGCGTGCTGCACGGCGAGATCGCGGAGATCGCGGACAGCGCGCGGGAGATCACGGCCATGGACGGCGTGCACGGCCTGGACCTGCTTGCCTACCGGCACCCGACCGCCGACGTCGGCGCGCTGACGCGGGCCGTGGTCGAAGCTTCGGCCGGGCCGGTGATCGCGGCCGGCTCTGTCGCGTCCGTCGAGCAGATCGCGACCCTGAATGCCGCAGGCGCCTGGGGTTTCACGATTGGCGGCGCCATCTTCGAAGGCCGGCTGCCTGGCGGCCCGTCGATCAGCGAACAGGTTAAGCACGTGCTCGAAGCGGCAGGCGCCAGAGCCTGATGAGCGTCGTGCCGGAGGCGCGCAGATGAGCACCGTGCCGGAGGCGCGCAGATGAGCACCGTGCCGGAGGCGCGCCTATGAGCACCGTCGTCCTGGCCGTCGACCAGGGCAGTTCGTCCACCCGGTGCGTGGCGTTCGACGCACGACTCGAGCCGGTCGCCACGGCCAGCAGGCCGCTCGCGACCTCGTTTCCCGCGCCAGGACGGGTCGAGCACGACGCTGATGAGATCGCCGAAGGCGTGCTCCGCTGCCTACACGAGGTGCTCGATCAGGCGGGCGCGGACTGGACCGACGTTGCGGGCATCGGGCTGACGGCGCAGACCGAGACTTTTGTCATCTGGGACGCGCGCACGGGCCAGCCGGCCTTCCCCGCGATCAGCTGGCGGGATACCAGGACCGCCGGCTGGTGCGAGAAGCTGCGCGAGGCCGGCCACGAGGCGGAGGTCAGGTCGGCGACCGGGTTGCCGCTGGAGGCGGCGTTCACCGCGCCCAAGCTGCGCTGGCTGCTCGACGAGGTGCAGGGGGCCCGAGCGGCCGCGGAGCGCGGCGATCTGCTCGCCGGCGATGTCTGCTGCTGGCTGACCTGGCGGCTGACGGGCGGCGCCGTCCACGTCACCGACCCGTCGATGGCGTCGCGCACGATGCTGTTCAACCTGGCGGCCGGGACGTGGGACGCCGCGATGCTCGGCCTGTTCGGTATCCCCGCTCAGATGCTGCCGGCCGTGGCGCCGACCGCCGGCCAGATCGCGGTCACAGACGCGTCGGTCTGCGGCGGCCGCGCGACGATCGGCGCGAGCGTGGGCGACCAGCAGGCCTCGCTATTCGGCCATCGCTGCCTGCTGGCCGGCCAGGCGAAGCTGACGATGGGAACTGGCGCGTTCTTGTGGTGCAACGCCGGGACCACCGCGCCCGCCAGCGGCACCTGATGGGGTCGTCTCGACCTGCGCCTGGCAGGTGAGCGGGCAGACCAGCTACGCGCTCGAGGGATTCGTGCCCAATGCCGGAGGGGTGACAAGCTGGCTGCGGCAGGCCGGCCTGCTCGGGCCTTCGAAGTGGCCCTCGATCAGGCCAGGCGCGCTCAACGGCTCGGGGCCGTGGTCCGTGCCGGCCCTGTTCGGCCTCGGCACGCCAAGCTGGGCGCCCGTCGCCACCGCCGAGATCGGCGGGCTGACGCCGGAAAGCACCGGCGCCGACATCGCCGAGGCCGCCATGATCGGCGTAGCGCACCAGATCACCGACGCCATCGACGCGGTGTCGGCCGGCCTCGACGGGCCGCTCGACGTGCTGCGGATCGACGGCGGACTCGGCCGCAACGACTCGGTGCTGCAGGCCATCGCCGACCTCGCAGGCGTGCGGCTGGAGCGGACCGCCGACGCCGAGGTGACCGCGCGCGGCGCGGCAGCCCTGGCCGGGCCTCGGCACCGGGCGCTGGGACGAGGCCGTGCTGGCCGGCCTGCCGGTCAGCACGGACCACACCGTCGAGCCCGAGCTTTCCGCGGCGGACCGGGAGGCGGCAAGGACGCTCTGGCAGGAAGGCTCGCCGGTGTCATCAGCCGCGCCAGCGCGGGGAAGCCCCCGCGTGAGCGCCGCGCTCAGCCCGGCGCACCGGGCCGAGTCGGTCGAGCGGATGGCCCTGGAGCGGTTCGACATCCTCGTGGTCGGCGGCGGGGTCACCGGCACGGGGGCGGCGCTGGACGCCGCCACCAGGGGACTGCGGGTCGCGCTCATCGAGGCCACGGACTACGCCGCCGGCGCGTCGAGCAAGTCGAGCAAGCTCATCCACGGCGGGCTGCGTTACCTGGAAATGCTGGATTTCGCCCTGGTGCGCGAGGCGCTGACCGAACGCGGTCTGCTGCTCACCAGGCTCGCGCCGCACCTGGTCAAGCCCGTGCCTTTCCTGTGGCCCCTCACCCACCGCGGCTGGGAGCGGCCCTACGTGGGTGCCGGGCTGCTGCTCTACGACACGATGGGCGGCCGGCGCGCGGTACCGCGAGCTCGCCATCTCAGCAAGACGGGAGCGCTGAGGCTGGCCCCGGCACTGCGGCCGGACGCGCTGGTCGGCGGGGTCCAGTTCTATGACGCCCAGGAAGACGACGCCAGGATGGTCGCGGTGCTGGCCAGGACAGCCGCGGCGCACGGCGCGGCGCTGGCTACCAGGCTGCGGATGGACGACCTTGTCACCGACGCCGGCCGGGTAACCGGGGTCGAGGCGAACGACCTGCTGACGGGTGCCAGCCTGCAGATCCGCGCGAGGCACGTGGTGCTGGCCACGGGAGCGTGGACCGGCCAGCGCGACGGCGCCGGCGACGCCCTGACCGTCAGGCCGTCCAAGGGCGTCCACATCATGGTGCCGAGGAACCGGATCCCGATGGACACGGGCCTGCTCACCAGGACCGAGAAGAGCGTCCTGTTCGTGATCCCGTGGGGCGAGCACTGGCTGATCGGCGACACCGACACCGAGTGGCCTTTCGATCCTTCGCATCCCGCCGCCAGCCGCGCCGACATCGACTACCTGCTCGCGAAGGTGAACCACATGCTGCGCGAGCCGCTGTCCGCGGACGACATCGAGGGGGTCTTCGCCGGGTTGCGGCCGCTCGTGGCCGCCGGCGCCGGCGCCGACACGACCAAGCTCAGCAGGGAACACGCGGTGCGCTCGCCAGCGCCTGGCCTGAGCGTGATCGCGGGCGGCAAGTACACGACCTACCGGGTGATGGCGCGCGACCTGATCGACGTCGCAGCGCGGGACCTGGCGACTGGGCAGCCAGCGGCCGCCAAGTTGGCGGCGTCCCGCACCCACGAGGTTCCGCTGGCCGGCGCGGACGGCTACCGGGCCTGCTGGGATTCCAGGGAGCGGATCGCCGTCTCGGCCGGACTGCCCGTCGCGTCGGTCGAGCGGCTGCTCGGCCGTTACGGCTCGGACCTGTCCGACCTGCTCGACCTGATGGCGACCAGGCCAGAGCTGAAGGAGCAGGTCCCTGGGGCCGGGCCCTACCTGGGTGCCGAGATCGTCTATGCCTGCACGCACGAGGGTGCGGTGCACCTGGACGACGTGCTGTCCAGGCGGACCAGGGCCAGGATCGAGGTCCGCGACCGTGGCGCCGCCGCCGCGCCGCACGCGGCCGCGCTGATGGCACCCGAACTCGGCTGGGACGACGCGCGGCGGGCCGCCGAGATCGCCGGCTACCTCCAGATGATCGCGGCCGATCTCGCCGCCGAGGCCATGTCCGACGACCTGAGTGCCTATGCGGCGGCGACCGGCACGCCTTCGACTGACCAGGCCGGCCGCGGGCAATCGGACCCGATCGGGAGCATCGGCGCGGATTAGCATGGCAATGCCGCCGTCGTTGGGGGAGGACGTGACATGACCGTCGATGCGCGAGGGCTGAGCATGTCCGGCTCCGCCGAGGCTGGGGAGCGCTATGACCATGCGATCGATCGCCTGGTCAGGTTCCAGCCCGAGGTAGCGGACGCCGGGGAGGCCGCGGTGGCCGCCGATCCAGGCTGCGTGATGGCCAGGGTGTTCTGCGCTTATCTCGCACTGATGTCGACCGAGGAGGGCGCCGTCGCCGACGCGCGCGAGGCGCTGGGCGGCCTGCACGCCGGTGACATGGGGGCGGCGATGCTGCCGCGCGAGCGGGCGCACGTGGGCGCCGTCGAGCGCTGGATCGGCGGGGATATGACCGGGGCCGGCGCGATGCTCGGCGGCATCTCGGTCGAGTATCCGCGCGACCTGCTCGCGCTGTCGGTCGGGCATCAGATCGACTTCTTCACCGGCGACGCGGTGACGCTGCGGGACCGGATCGGCCGTGCCATCGCCGGCTGGCGTTCCGACGACAGCCAGCTCGGCTTCGTGCACGGGATGTACGCTTTCGGCCTCGAGGAAACCAACCTCTACCAGCAGTCGGAGGAAGTAGGTCAGGCGGCAGTCGAGCGCAACCCGGACGACGTGTGGGGCATCCACGCGGTCGTGCACACCTACGAGATGGCGGGGCGGATCCCCGACGGCGTCCGCTTCATGCGCAGCCGCGAGTCCGACTGGCAACTCGGGAACTTCCTCAACGTGCACAACTCCTGGCACTACGCGCTGTATCTGCTCCAGGGCGGCGATACCGAGAGCGCGCTGGCGATGTATGACCGCATGATCAGGCACGCAGGTTCGGGGGACGCCGCGCTCGAACTGGTCGACGCGTCCGCGCTGCTGTGGCGGATGCACCTCGAAGGCACCGCCGTCGAAGACCGCTGGCAGCCGCTGACGACGGCATGGGCGCGCATACTCAAGCCCGGCTTTTACCCCTTCAACGACATGCACGCGGTGATGGCGTTCATCGGCAACGGCGAGCTTGAGCGCGCCGAGGATCTGGTCCGTGAGCTCGACGACTTGGTTGCCAGGCCAGCGCCTGGCAGCACCGGCTGGGCGATGACCGAGCTGATCGGAGCGCCGGTGTGCCGGAGCATGGTCGCGTTCGGGCGGGGCGAATACGACCGCGTGATCGCCCACCTGCTGCCGATCAGGACCAGGGTGCACACGTTCGGTGGCAGTCATGCTCAGCGAGACGCGGTCGAGCGAACGCTGCTGGAGGCCGCGCTCAGGGCCGGGCGGTTCGAGCTGGCGACGGCCCTGCTCAGCGAGCGGCTGTCGGTGCGCGAGTGCAACACCTACGCGTGGTCCAAGCGGGCGTGGCTGAAGAACGCGGCCGGCGACTCCGACGGCGCCGCGTCAGCCCTGGCTCGCGCCAGCGAGCTAGCCGGCCAGATCCGAGTAGCCGCAATCTGAGGTACCAAGAATTCTGTTGCCAGTCATGGGGCTACGCGGCAGGCTGGCGCGGTATGACAGCGCCGCCAGCGGAAGGTGTCCGGGTCGACTGGGAGTCGGTTCCTGCCGGAGTCCGAGCGGCCATCGAGGCGATCTGCGGCTCGCCGGTGACGGCGGCAAGTTCCCAGCCCGGCGGGTTCAGCCCCGGCGTCGCCGCACGCCTGGCCTGCGCCAACGGGTCACGCTGGTTCGTGAAGGCGGTCTCGGCCGAGGCGAATCCGCACGCGCCGACCATGCACCGGCGTGAGGCCGAGGTCCTGCGCGGACTCGACCCGCTGATCGCCGCTGGCGATCTGCCGGTGCCGCGGCTGCACGGCGTGTTCGAGGCAGATCCGTGGATCGCGCTGGTGCTCGAGGACGTGGACGGGCGCCAGCCGGCCGTGCCCTGGAACAGGGCCGAACTGACCAGGGTCCTTGCCGCACTCGACCAGCTATCCGACGTGCTGACGCCGTCTCCGATAGCCGTCGCGAGCGTGTCCGAGCACTGCAGCGAGGACTTCACCGGCTGGCGCACGCTCGCCGAGGCTGGCGACCTGGACCGCCTCGACGACTGGTCGCGGGCGCACGTGGCTGAGCTCGCCGAGATCGAGCGGAGCTGGCCAGAGCGGCTAGCCGGAGACACGCTGCTGCACACCGATCTGCGGGCCGACAACGTTCTGCTCGCGGGCGAGCGGGTTCTGTTCGTCGACTGGCCGAGCGCCTGCGTCGGGGCCGCCGTGGTCGATGTCGTCTTCATGGCGCCAAGCGTCACGATGCAGGGCGGGCCGCACCCCGAGGAGATCCTCGCGATGACGCGGTCGGGACGGACGTCGAGCCGATCGACGGTGACGGCGGCGGTCTGCGCTGCCGCGGGCTATTTCATCGAGGGTTCGCTGCGCCCGCCGCCGCCCGGCCTGCCCACAGTGCGTGCGTTCCAGGCCGCCCAGGGCGAAATCGCCCGCCGCTGGCTCGCCGAGCTGCTCTAGCCGGGCGCGGCTCCAGCAGATACAACAGCGCTGTTATATTAATGCTGTGACATCCGCGGAACCGGGCGCGTACACGGGTCTTGGCACGCAGCTGCGGCACGTGCTCGACCTGATGGAGGCCGACATCGCCGACGTGCTCGCCGACCTCGGCCTGCCTGACTACCGGCCGAGGTTCAGCCCGATCGTCCGCGCGCTCGTCGCGGTCGGTCCCCTGTCCATCCGCGATCTGGCCCGCGCCGTCTCTGTGACCCACTCCGCGGCCAGCCAAACCGTGGCCGAGATGAACAGGCGCGGCTACGTGAGGCTGGAACCCGGCCGCGACGCCCGCCAGCGTCTGGTGCATCTCACCGAGCGGGCCAGGCAGGCGCTGCCGGCCATCCAGGCCGAGTGGGACGCGACCAGGGCGGCGGCCGAGCAGCTCGACGCGGAACTGCCCTTTGCGCTGAGCGAACTGGTCCCTGCCATCGCGGCCGCCCTGGAGCGCAAGTCGTTCGGGCAGCGGATGGCCGAGGCCAGTCCGGCGGACGGTCACCACGGCATCGCCTGATCACCCGCCGCGCGGACCTGACGCCCGCGGCCCCGACAACTGCGAAGGAGCTCGCGTGGCCGGCCAGAAGAGGCTGTTCATCGATCTGACGCCGCTGCGCGAGTCGCCATCCTTCAGGCGCTTGCTCGCGGGCTCGACGCTGTCGGCCGTCGGCAACTCGATGACGTCGTTCGCGGTGATGCTGCAGATCTACATGATCACCCGCTCGCCGTTCGCGGTCGGTGCGATCGGCATCGCCAGGATGGTCCCGATGCTGACGATCGGGCTGCTCGGCGGGTCGGTCGCGGATGCCGTCGACCGGCGCAAGCTCGTCCTCGTCACCACGAGCCTGCTCGCGGTCGTGTCCGCGGGGCTGGCGGCGCAAGCCTTCGCTGGTCTCAGCCTGCTGTGGCTGCTCTATGCGCTCGTCGCCGTCCAGTCCGCGCTGAGCGCTGTCAATAGCCCGGCCAGGCAGACCTTCCTGCCGCAGTTGCTGCCCGCGGGCAAGCTGGCTCCTGGCGTGGCGCTGAACCGGCTCGCCTTCCAGATCATGCAGATCACGGGTCCCGCGCTGGCCGGTCTCGTCACGGCGTTCGGCGGGCTGCGGACCTGTTACCTCCTCGACACGGTGAGCTTCGCCGGCGCACTCTACGGCGTGACAGGGCTGCCTGCGATCCGGCCGTTGCAGCACACGGCACGGCCTGGTCCGAAAGCCGTAGCGGCCGGACTCGGCTTCATCGGGCGCAGCCGGGTGCTGACCGGAGCGTTCCTCACCGACCTGAACGCGACCGTGTTCGGGCTTCCGTTGGCACTGTTCCCGGCCATCAACGCCGAGCGGTTCGGCGGCCGTCCCTCCACCCTCGGCCTGTTCACCGCGGCCGTCGGCGTTGGCGGGCTGGTTAGCTCGGTCTTGTCAGGACCGGTAGGTCATGTCCGCAGGCAGGGCCTGGCGATGCTGATCTCGAGCGCAATCTGGGGCGCCGCGTTCGCGGGATTCGCGATGGCGCCCGACCTGCTGCTGACGCTCGGCGCGCTCGCCGTCGCGGGTGCGGCCGACACGTTTACCGTGGTCTTCAGGGCGGCCATCGTCCAGTCGGTCACGACTGAGGAGTTCCGCGGGCGGGTGCTCGCGGCGGACTACGTGGTCGGTGCCGGCGGTGGCGAGCTTGGCAACCTGGAGGCCGGTGCGGTCGGATCGCTGGCGTCGCCGACGATCGGGGCGCTCAGCGGCGGGCTGGCAACCATCGCGGGCAGCGCGATCATCGGCCTGGTGCTGCCGGCGTTCACCGGCTACCGGAGCGAGCCAGAAACGGAAACCGCCCGATGTCGATCTGAGGAGAAGGCGTTCGTGTAGGGGATAGCAGGCCGGACCAGCCGGGCTGCTTCACCGAGGAGGACGTGCCATGCAGTACTTGCTCAGCGTCTACCAGCCCGACGGAGACCCGCCGCCGCCAGAGGTGCTCGGGCCGATCATGGACGGCCTGCGGGCCTGGCGCGATGACCTCAAGGCGACCGGCTCGTGGGTGTTCAGCGCCGGCCTGCACCAGGCGAGTACAGCCACGGTCGTGCGCGTGGCCGACGGCGACGCCCTGATCACCGACGGCCCGTTCACCGAGGGCAAGGAGCATGTCGGCGGCTTCACCATCGTCGAGATGCCCGACCTCGATGCCGCGCTGACGTCGGCGCGCAGGCTGGCCTTTGTGACCGGCCTGCCGATCGAGGTCCGCCCGCTCCAAGGCGACGTCGAGGCCTGATGCCAGCGCGTCCTGCCGTCGGCGGGCCGGAGATCGAGGACATCTTCCGGCGGGAGTACGGGCGCGCCGTCGCGGTGCTGGTCCGCCTCCTCGGCGACATCGACGCCGCCGAGGAGGCGGTGCAGGACGCCTTCACCGCCGCCGTCCGGCGCTGGCCGGAGACTGGGCTGCCGCCTAGCCCGGCGGGCTGGATCATCACGACCGCACGGAACCGGGCCATCGACCGCCTCCGCCGTGAGGCGTCACGCGCGGACAAGCAGGCCCAGGCCGCGGCGCTGCAGGCCGCCGGCGAGCCGCCAGGGCGGGCGAAGGCCGAGGAGAGCACCGTGCAGGATGACAGGCTGCGGCTGATCTTCACCTGCTGCCACCCCGCGCTCGCGAAGCAGGCGCAGGTCGCGCTGACGCTCCGGCTGCTCGGCGGCCTGACCACCACGGAGATCGCCCGAGCGTTCCTCGTCCCCGAGCCGACGATGGCGCAGCGGCTGGTCAGGGCGAAGGGAAAGATCAGGGACGCGCGGATCCCCTACCGCGTACCCGCGGGGGCCGACCTGCCAGACCGAATCACGTCGGTCCTCGCCGTGGTCTACCTGATCTTCAACGAGGGGTATACGGCGACCTCGGGCAGCCGGCTCGCCAGGGAGGATCTCGCGGCCGAGGCGATCAGGCTCGGCAGGCTCCTCGCCGGCCTGATGCCGGACGAGCCAGAAGTACTCGGCTTGCTCGCGCTGATGCTGCTGATCGAGTCGCGCCGGCCGGCCAGGGCGGCCCGGACCGGGGAACTCGTCAGGCTCACCGACCAGGACCGCGCGCTGTGGGATCGCGCCCTGATCGCCGAGGGACACGCTCTGGTCCGGCGGTGCCTTCGCCGCGGCCAGCCTGGCCCGTACCAGATCCAGGCGGCCATCAACGCGGTGCACGCCGACGCCGCCTGCGCCGAGGCCACGGAATGGAGCCAGATCCTTCGTCTCTACGACCAGCTGATCGCCGTCGCGTCCGGGCCTGTCGTGGCGCTGAACCGCGCCGTCGCCGTGGCCGAGGTCGCCGGACCGCAGGCGGCGCTGGACCTGGTCGACGGGCTGGCGCCGGATCTGGACGGCTACTACCTGCTGCACGCCATCCGCGCCGACCTGCTCGGCCGGATGGGCAGGAACGCCGACGCGGTCACGGCCTATGACGCGGCCATCGCCCGCACCGCGAACACCGCGGAACGCGACCTTCTCGAGCGTCGCCGTCGCTCGCTCGGCGCGGCCTGACCCGCGAGCCGCGTGCCGAAAATCTGTGGCTGCCCGGCGAGGGCACCGGCGATGATGTTCGGCGTGCAGGAGGACCGCGAGCGGCTCAGGGCGACATTCGACTCGGCCGCAGGAAGTTACCATCAGGCACGGCCGGATTACCCGGACGAGCTATTCGACCAGCTCGTGCTGCTCGCGGATCTCCGGCCTGGCGTCCGGCTGCTCGAGGTTGGCTGCGGCACAGGCAAGGCGACTCTCGCGCTGGCCGGCCGCGGCTTCGCGATCACCTGCATCGAGCTCGGCGCCGAGCTCGCCGCGGCGGCCGAGCGGAACCTGGCGGGTCACGCCGGCGTCCACATCGTCCACGGGGCATTCGAGTCCTGGCAGCCGCGGGCCGGCCAGACCTTCGACCTGATATTCGCCGCGACGGCCTGGCACTGGATCGACCCGGCGATCAAGTACCGCATGGCGTGGGAGCTGCTCAGGACTGGCGGCCATCTCGCCTTCTGGGCCGCCGCGCACGTGATCCCCGATGACGGCGACCCCTTCTTCGTGCAGATCCAGGATGTCTACGACGAGATCGGCGAGGGCGTGCCCGGCGACCGGGTCCTGCTGCGACCTGGCGAACTGGCCGACGAGCGCGCCGAGATCGAGGCGAGCGGGTTCTTCGAGGACGTCCAGGTCCGGCACATCGACTGGGAGATCAGCTACGACGCGGACGGCTACATTGGCCTGCTTGAGACTTTCTCGGGTCACATCGCCATGCAGCCCTGGCAGCGCGACCGCCTGTACGGCGAGATCCGCCGCCGGCTCGCCGACCGGCCCGACGGGCGGCTGCGCCGGCACTGGGGCGCGGTATTGCACGTGGCCCGCCGCCGCGACGACGGGGCGGCGGGACGGGAGGGGTCCGCGCCACCAGGCGACACTCGGTAGCGTGGACAGCACCATGTCCCGCCCGCAAACAACCGTGCTCGTGACGCTGACCGGCCGTGACAGGCCGGGAGTCACCTCCCGGCTCTTCTCCGGGCTGTCGGCCCACGACCTGACCGTGCTCGACGTCGAGCAGGTCGTCATCCGCGGGCATCTGGTGCTCGGCGTGCTCCTCGCCTGCCAAGACTCGCCCGACCTGACAGCGATCCACCGCCAGGTAAGCACGCTCGCCGAGGACCTCGCGATGAACGCCGAGATCACGCTCGGCTCCGGGGAGCAATCCAGGCGCCGCGGCAGGCTGCACGTCACCGTGCTCGGCAACCCGCTCACTCCGGGCGTGATCGCCGCCATTGCGGGCCGGATCGCAACCAGCGGCGCCAACATCGACAAGATCGGGCGGCTCGCCCGGCAGCCGGTCACCTGCATCGAGTTCGAGGTCTCCGGCGCCGATCCAGTGACGCTGCGCACCGACCTGGCGCGCGAGTCCTTCGATCTGGGAGCGGACATCGCGGTCCAGCGCGGCGGCCTGCACCGGCGCGCGATGCGGCTAGTCGTCATGGACGTCGACTCCACCCTGCTGCAGGACGAGGCGATCGACCTGCTCGCCGACCGGGCGGGCTGCGCCGTGGAGGTCTCCGCTCTGACGGCGTCGGCCATGCGCGGCGAGATCGACTACGCGACCGCCCTCAGGCGGCGGGTCGAGCGGCTGGCCGGCCTGGACGCTGCCGCGCTCGGCGAGCTGCCAGAAAAGCTAACGCTGACCCCCGGCGCTCGCACACTGGTGCGGACGCTCAAGCGGCTGGGCTACCGTTGCGGCGTCGTCAGCGGGGGCTTCACTCAGATCACCGACTGGCTGTCGGCCGAACTCGGCCTCGACTTCGCGGCGGCCAACACCCTGGAGATCAGCGACGGCCGGCTGACCGGGCGGCTCACTGGGGAGCTGATCGACCGGCCAGGCAAGGAGCGCGTGCTGCGGAAGTTCGCCGCCGACGCCGGCGTCCCGCTGAGCCAGACCGTTGCGATCGGCGACGGCGCCAACGACCTGGACATGATCGCAGCGGCCGGGCTCGGGATCGCGTTCAACGCGAAGCCCGCGGTGCGCGACGCCGCTGACGCGTCGGTGAGCGTGCCGCACCTGGACGTGATCTTGTACCTGCTCGGCATCTCCCGCGAGGACGTCGAGGCGGCCGACGCCGCCGACGCCGCGCTCGCTGCCGCGCCGAACTAGCTGCGCCGGCCACGCGCATGCCGCGCGGCCAGGCCTTGTTCTCCGACTCGCGCGGCGGCCAAGATGAATTCATGCCTATCGCCCCGCTATCAGACGATGATGTCACCAGGATCGCCGCCGCCTACGGCCTGCACGTCACTGGCCCTGACATCGCCTCCTTCCGTGCCCTCGCCGACGGCATGCTGAGCTCTTACGACGAGGTCGAGCGGCGGTACGCGGCCGGCCTTTCCTGAACCGCCTGACCGGCCCTGGGAGCGGCCAGCCGAGGCGGATAACCCACTGGGCGCGTGGTATGTCACCACGCACATCGAGACCGGCGATGAAGGGCCGCTGGCCGGCCGCCGGGTCGCGATCAAGGACAACATCGAGGTCGCCGGCGTCCCGATGATGAACGGCTCGGCCGTGGTCGAGGGGTTCGTCCCGCGCCAGGACGCGACGGTGGTCACCAGGCTGCTCGACGCGGGCGCGATCATCACCGGCAAGGCCGTGTGCGAGAACCTGTGCTTTTCCGGCGGCAGCCACACCTCTGCCACCGGGCCGGTGCGGAATCCCTGGGACCGTGCCAGGTCGGCTGGCGGCTCGTCGAGCGGCAGCGCGGCCCTCGTCGCCGCCGGCGAAGCGGACCTCGCACTAGGCGGCGACCAGGGCGGGTCAATCAGGATCCCGGCCGCGTTTTGTGGCGTGGTCGGGCACAAGCCGACGCACGGCCTGGTCCCCTACACCGGCGCGTTCCCGATCGAGAACACTCTGGACCATCTCGGCCCGATTACCAGGACGGTCAGGGACGCGGCGGTGATGCTCGGCGTGCTGGCCGGCCCTGACGGGCTCGACCCGCGCCAGCGTCACGGCCCGAACGGGCAGCAGGACCACGACTATGTCACCGGCATGGACGCCGGGGTCTCCGGGCTCCGGATCGGCCTGCTGAAGGAAGGGATCGGCTTTCCTGGGCTGTCGCAGGCCGGGGTCGATGAGGCGGTCATGGCGGCTGCCGCCACCCTTGCGGCCGCCGGCGCCGAGGTGAGCGAGATCAGCGTGCCCTGGCACAGCGACGCGATGCACGTCTGGACCGTGATCGCCACCGACGGCGTCGTCACCCAGATGATCGACGGGAACGGCTTCGGCATGAACTGGGCCGGCTGGTATGACCCTGAACTCATGGACGCCTACGGACGCGGCCGGCGCGAGCGCGCCGATCAACTCCCGGAGACCGTCAAGGCGACGATCTTCGCGGGACGGCACGCCATCGACAACCACGGCGGCCGGTACTACGCGATGGCGCGCAACCTGGCACTTGACCTGACCGCCGCCTATGACGAGGCGCTGGAATCGGTTGACGTGATGGTCCTGCCGACGCTGCCGATCACGGCCTCACTGATCCCTTCGCCCGGCGTGGCGCGCGAGGAGAGCATCGCCCGCTCCACAGAGATGATCGTCAACACGGCGCCGTTCGACGTCACCGGCCATCCCGCGACCACGGTGCCGGCCGGCCTCGTCGACGGGCTTCCAGCCGGCCTGATGATCGTCGGGCGTCAGTTCGGCGACGCGACATGCCTACGGGTCGCCAGCACCTACGAAGCCGCCGTGGGCGGCTTCCCGGCCCCGGCTGACTGGCGCGCGGCCACGCCTTCTTCCGTGCCGCCCGTTTCGTAACGTTCGCTGCCACCATCACGTGCGCGGGCCTGTAATCGCCTAATATCCATCCCTGGCACGCGGGCGAGCTTCCGCCCGCAAAGCCGCTACCGGAAAGGCCAGTCATGTCCGGACCAGCCGACCGCGCGTCGAGCCCGCGGCCGGCCGCCGCGCGCACCGTCAACCTGGTAAAGGATCCGACTGGCGCTCCTGCCGTCAACCTGACCAAGGTCCGCGAGGCCGGTCACATCGACCTGGTCAAGCGCGCGGAGAAGGCGGGGATCAGCCTGTCCAAGCGCAATCTCGGCGGCCTGCGCGGCGCGGTCAGGCTGTACGTCGACCATTCGCGGTCAATGGAACTCGGCGGCAACAAGGACTACTCGAACGGCAACGTGCAGCGGCTGGTGGAGCGGGCGCTCGGGTACGCGTTCCAGCTCGACTCTGACGGCAAGATCCCGGTCATCGCGTTCGACAGCGACCTGTGGCCCGAGGAGCCGATCTTCGCGATCATCGTCACCGACGGATCACCCAACGACGGTCGGCGGGCGACTCAGCTCATCATCGAGCTGGCCAGGTATCCGGTCCAGATCAAGTTCCTGGCCATCAGGGAAGTCGGCTACCTGCAAGAAGTCGATGACCTTGAGGAGCACCACCCAGGCGCCAGGCTGCTCGACAACGTAGACGCCAAGTTCTTCAACGGCGTCGCCTGGCCGTTGCTGACCGACATCACCGACCTGCAGTTCGCTGAGGCCATGGCCGACGAACTCGACACCTGGCTCAGCGACGCCATTGCCAAGGGCGTGCTGTCGCTATGACCGCACCGAGCCCGCAACCGTCTCGTCACTGAGACCGCAACCGTCTCTCGTCCCGCAGAAAGGCAGTCAGCAATGTCCGGCGAATCACCAGTAGCCGCCCGAACCATCAACTTGATTAAAGACCCCACCGGCGCGCCAGCGGTCAACCTGAGCAAGGTCCGCGAGGCCGGCCACGTGGACCTGGTCAAGCGCGCGGAGAAGGCAGGCATCAGCCTGTCTAAGCGCAACATGTCAGGGCTGCGCGGCGCCGTGCGGCTGTACGTCGACCACTCGGGGTCGATGGAGTTCCCCGAGGCGCGCGACTATTCCAACGGCAACGTCCAGCGCCTGGTGGAGCGCGCGCTTGGGTATGCCTTCCAGCTGGACTCCGACGGCAAGATCCCTGTGATCGCCTTCGACCACAGGCTCTGGCCCGAGGTGATCGTGGACCAGACCAACTACGAGGGCATCGTCGAGTCCAGGATCTGGCACTCGGACCAGATGGGCGGGACCAAGTTCGGGCCGGTGCTGGATGACCTGCTCAGCGAGGCGCAGACCACGGCCGAGCCGATCTTCGCGATCATCGTGACCGACGGCTCGCCGAGCGACCCGGCCGAGGCGACCGAACTCGTCATCGAACTGGCCAAGTACCCGGTACAGATCAAGTTCCTGGCCATCAGGGCGGTCGAATACCTGCGGGACCTCGACGACCTCGAGGACGTCAGGCCAGGCGCGAGACTGCTCGACAACGTCGACGCCAAGTTCTTCGACGGCGACGACTGTCCGGAGCTGAGCCAGATCACCGACCTGCAGTTCGCCGACGCGATGGCCGACGAGATCGACACCTGGGTGCGCGACGCCACGGCCAAGGGCGTGCTGGCCTAGCCCGGCCTGGCCGCTGCGGCCGCTGCGCTTGACAAAGCGTCAACAGTTCTTAACATTTAACTGTGGACGATGAGGCTGACGTGTCGGATGTTGCCACGGCGGAGCAGTTCAAGGCCCTCGGGCATCCCATGCGCCACCGCCTGCTGTTCGCCCTCGGCCGCGGCCAGGCCACGATCAGCCAGCTTGCCGCCGCACTCGAGAGCAACAAGGGCAACGTGGCGCATCACCTTGGCGTGCTCGAGCGCGCCAGCTTGGTCCGCCGGGCCGGCACCCGTCAGGTGCGCGGCGGGACCGAGCAGTACTTCGAGCGTGCGAGCCCCGGGCTGAAGTTCGCCGACCCGGACACGACGGCGGTGGCCTTCGAGGCGATCGCGGCCGAGATGGCGGCCGCGGAGCCCGAGCCCTACCTGGTCCTGCGCACGCTGAGGCTGAGCGATGACCAGGCCAGTCACGTGCTTCGCACCCTGCGTGACCTGGAACAGCGCGCGGATGACAACGACGTTGACGACGCGGGTGACGCCCGGCGCTACGGCCTGCTTCTCGGTTTCTACCAGGCCAGACGCGATGTGACCTGACGCCTGGGCCGGCCATCGTTGACGCCGTGCCCGCGTGCCCTGCCATAGCCGGGCATTAGGTATGTTCGGTCGGGGTAGCTGGTTGTCCCCATTCCCTGCCGCTGACCGAGGGCCGGTCCGTACACGGCCCGGCGATGAGCGCGACAAACGGAAAATCCCTCATGCTGAGTGTGAAACCCCTGACCGAGATCTCGCTCTGGGCCCGAGGAAGCGGCCTGGAGATCGTCCTGCTCGTGACCGGCGCGATGTTGCTGACGCGGCTGGCCACCTGGCTGCGCGGCAAGATCACGGGCCGGATCGACGCGGCCGCGCACGAGACGGACTCGCTGGTCCGCTCCGAGGCGTCCAAGCACAGGCACGCGCTCGCGCAGGTCTTCACCTGGGCGGCGCTCGTGATCATCTACTGCGCCACGGCCGTGGCCGTCGCGACCAGGATCGGCATCCCAGTCACTAGCTTGGTCGCGCCCGCTGCCGTGGCGGCGGTGGCGCTCGGCTTCGGCGCCCAGCGCATCGTCCAGGACATCCTGGCCGGCTTCTTCATCATCGCCGAGCGCCAGTACGGGTTCGGCGACCTGATCCGCCTGACCGCCCCGAATGTCTCGCAGCCCGCGACCGGGACTGTCGAGGATGTCACGCTCCGGGTGACCGCGATCCGGACCGTGGACGGTGAACTGGTCATCACGCCGAATGGTCAGATCACACAGGTAACTAACCTCTCGAGGGACTGGGCGCGCGCTGTCGTGGACGTGCCCGTGCCGGCTGCGATGGACGTCAACCAGGTCAGTGAGACGCTCAAGAAGATCGGCGACCAGGCGTATACCGAGCCTGAGCTACGCCGGCTGCTGCTCGATCCGCCGGCCGTGATGGGCGTGCAGAGCATCGACGTGGACGAGTTCCAGGTCAGGCTCGTGGCGAGGACGCTGCCCGGCAAGCAATTCGATGTCGGCCGGATCTTGCGGGCCAGGGTAGCCGCCGTGTTCCGCAGCGAGGGCATTCACCTGCCGCCCGACCTCGAGACGACCGGTCCGTCCGGGAGCGCCTGATGCGCAGGATCCGGATATCGACCTGGGCGCTGGCCGCGGTTTTCGTGGCCGCGCTCGTGCTCTACATCCTCGTCAAGCCCTCGTCGGCCTCGATCATCGGCAACTCGCCCCATCCGGCGTCGCACTCGCAGTCGAGGGCGCCCGCGCCCGGCATCCCGCTGCCTGGCATCGTTCCGAGCGGCAGCCCGCGGCCCTCGCAATCCGGCCCGCCGCCATCTGGCCCGCCGCCATCTGGCCCGCCGTCATCTGGCTAGGTCGGTCGGTTCAGCACAGCAGGCTCCACTTCGTTCGCGAGGTCGACCATGACCCGCGTCAGGCGCAGCCGGGTAGCGAAGAGCGCCAGCTGCTGGTCGGTCTGAGCGGGTTCGCGCAGTTGCTCGAGCGGAAGCGCGCACAGGGCCGAGCGGACCGCCAGGCCGCCCAGGTAACCAGTGCGCACCAACCGGGGATCGACGTCATAGTCCTCGTCAGCGAGGCCGTCCAGGTAGCCGGGAAAGATGGCCTCGTCGATCGCGGCTAGCTCCGCCGGGTCGGTCTCGCCCGCGTGCGCGAGCCCGACTAGGAGCTGACCTAGGTCGAACCCGATTGGCAGCAGGTCGCCGAAGCCCCAGTCGATGACGACGAGCTTGCCCGGCTCTCCGGCCTGGCGCAGCAGGTTCTGAGGGCTTGCGTCACCGTGCGCGTGTGTCTGCGGGATGACGCCGAGCAGGTCGAGGATCGCGGGAACCCGATCTGCCAGCACCCGCATCTCCTCAGGCAGTGCGAGATCGCCGACGTGATGCAACGCGGCCTGGAGTACCGGGTGCTGCCAGAGGCGAGTGTCCCGCAACGCCGGCAGGGTGCCCTGCATCAGGCGATGGCCGGTGTAGACCCGCAGCGACTCCCCGCGCATCCCGACGCGGCAGATGTCAGGCAGACCGGCGTTGACCGCAGCGCCGTCGCGGCGGCGGGCGGCCAGGCGGCCGAGCAGGTAGGCCGCCTGCCGGTAGTCAGAGAGCTGCCAGCGGCCCTGCTCCTGCTCGACGAACTCGAACCATAGCGCGAGGTGATCAGCATCGGCGTTCCTGACCGCGTGCAGGGCGGGCGTGCGCAGCCCGGGCGGCAGGACGTCGGCGATCCCGCTCTCGTACATGTCGAGCTCGAATCGCCACGGGAAGTAGTGCACGAAACTGCGGCGGCTCTCCTCGTCAGGCAACATCGTCAGCCCTGGCCAGAGGCGAGGATGGCGCAGCAGCTTCACGAAGTACGACCGCGCCGCGCGGCCCGGCGCGCTGGCCTCTGCCACGTTGACCCGCCACAGGCCGGCCGTCGCTGGCGAGCCCCAGTCGTAGTCGATCGGGATCACTGACAGGCCGGCGACCGGCACCGGCTGGCCAGTCTCGGAACTCGCCAGGCCGGCCAGCTCCGCTGTGGTCAGCGTGGCGAGATTCACGAGATTCAACTGCCTATCGCCGGCCTCTGACTGCAACATTCCTACCCCCAGAGTCATGCTCGCACATCGGAAAACTAGTAAGGTGACCTTCTCAGTTAGAGATAGTAAGGTAGCCTGATGACTCAGCGCAAGTCCCGGTCCGCGGCCGCGCAATTGCCCGACCATCTGCCGCGATGGCTCGAGGCCATGAACCGCCGCATGTCTGCCGATCTCGGCGCGCAGGTCAGAAGCTCTGGCCTGTTTCCTGAACTGCGCGGTAACGGGCGCCGGATCCTGCAGATGATGCCTGCCGGCGCGATCAGGATCACCGACCTCGCCGCGCTCGCCGGGATGACCAAGCAAGCACTCGGTGAGTTCGTCGACCGGCTCGAACAGGCGGGCTTCGTCAGCAGCGCCAAGCATCCGTCTGACGGCCGGGTCCGGCTGGTGGCGCGCACCGCGCGAGGCGACGCCGCCGTGAAAGCGACCGCGCAAGCCATCGAGGCCGTCGAGAACCAGTGGCGCGCCGAGATCGGCACCGAGGCCTACCAGGCGATGCTGGATGCCATGCGCCGCCTGGGCGCCTCCAGCTTCGCCACCCCCCGATGAGCTGTGCGGCTCTCCCGCCCGCCAGCGCGCCCTCGTACCGCTCAGCGCGCGGGAGAGATCACCACGGCGGTGTAGTTAACGCTGCTCGGACCGCGGCCATGAGCAGGGCGCAGCGGCCGGAAGCGGAGCGTCGCGGCGTTCACGAGGTAGCCGCCTCTGGCAGCGCCGGCGATGAGGGCGTGGCCGTCGGGCAGCCATCTGGCCCAGCCGTAGTCGATGCCGAGCGGGAACGCGGGCGCACGGATGAGCCGCAGCGCGCCGGTGGCGGGGTCGATGAGCGCGAGCCTGGCGCGAGTGGCCGATTCCCGTGACGGCCCGGTAACGAAGACCGCCAGCGCGCCGCCGTCCGGCGAGAACGCGCCGCCGACGGCGAATCCGGCCGCTGCCGGGCTGCTGACGGTCGTGACCGCTCCGCTCGCGGTGTTGGTGATTGCGATCCGGCAGCTGCCAGGCGGCCGACAGACGGCAGGCAGCCAGGCGAGCAGGCTGTAGTGAGCGCCAGGCGGCGTGTAGGCGTCGATCACGGCACGGGCCAGGCCGACGACCCGCACTGCCCCGGTACGCGGGTTCCATACCGCGATGCGCCTGGCGCCGACGCCAGGGGACTCCCTGGACTGGACGACGACGCCGCTCGCCGTGTCCAGGCCCTGACCCGCCACCGGATCGGCAAGGCCGTCGCCGCCAGGCAGGTACCAGCCTCGTGGCAGGTCGAACACGCGCGGGCCGCCGCCGGTCACCGGCATCTGCGCCAGGCTGGTCGGCGTCTGCGACATCAGCAGGTATCTGCGGTTGGCCGAGAGGAAGACGGTCTGCCCGGCGCCCGCGAGCGCGATCCGCCCGGTACGCAGGTTCAAGACCCGGACGACCTGCGACCAGTGCCCGAGCGCCGGCACGTACGCGCCGGCCGGATCGACCCAGTAGACCCGCCGCCCGACCGCGATCAGCGGCTCGGACGCGGCGTTGGCCTCTCCGACGACGCGCTGGCTGACCTGGCCGCCCGCACCGATGATGCCAGCGTGCAGGCGGCTGGCGTCATCCACCCAGACGGCCGTCGCGCTCGCATGATCCGCCGTGCCAGCGGCTGACACGGTGCTGCCCTGCGCCTGGTGTCCCGGCTGGCGGTTCAGCCAGGTCAGCGCGCCCGCGACCGCAAGGATCAGGGCCAGCAGAACCGCGCCAAGACCCGCCAGCCACCTCCTGCGCCTGCGGCGGCGAAGGTGCGCCTCCTCGAACAGCGCCCGCACCTCGTGCGCGAGACGTGCCGGGAAGCTCAGCGGGGCCGAAGTCGGCGCCGGTTCGCGGCCCAGCGTGACGACGTCCTGCGCTTGCCCGGCCTGAAGCATGGTTCTACTATCACTAGTACCATGCTGGATGTCAACATCGACAGGTCGGGACCCGTCCCCCTGCACGATCAGGTCGCGGCGCAGATCAGGCGGGCCATCGCCGACGGCGAGGCCAGGCCTGGCGAAAGGCTGCCGCTGGCCAAGGACCTCGCCGCCGTACTCGGCGTCAATAAGAACACCGTGCTGCGCGCCCTTCACCTGCTCAGGGACGAAGGACTGCTGGAGTTCAGGCGCGGTCGCGGCATCACGGTGGTCGGCACCCCGCAGCGCGGCGCCGTGCTGGCCAGGGCGGAGGAACTGCTCGACTTCGCGCGTCACCACGGCTTCGGCCGCGAGGAGGTCATCCAGATCCTCAAGTCGCTGCCCTGAACCGGGAGTGTTTGCGGCAACAGGTAGCGTCTGCGGTTCTATGTGCCGCAAACGCTCCTCTAGACGTGGACAGCCCGGCTGAAGAGTCCGTCCCGATCAGCCCAGCCTGCCGTAGGACGTCAGGGTGCGCAGCGCGCCGAGGGTCACCACGCCGCGCCACTCGAGTCGCGACGCCTCGCTCGGCGGGTCCCACGTGATCGGCCAGCCGCCGTCTGACTCCTGGTCACGCAGCAGGCGGTCCAGGTGGGCATCGATGACAGCATCGCTGAACAAGGCGCGCCACCGGCTGTCAGCAGCGGGCGCGAAGCTGAGCGGGGAAAGTCCGTAACCCTCCGCGTCCGGGTCGAGCTTGAACAACGGCGCACTCGCGAGCCGGTCCCTGACCCTGCTCGCCGCGGCTTCAGCCCGCGTGCGCTCGGGAGCGTTGTCGAGGAACACGAGGACCTCGCTCAGCGTGTGCGCCTCGTCGGAGAGATCGGCACCCTCGATCTGGTTCCAGCACCATCCGGTGGCCTCGTCGATCCAGGCGTGCTTCGCGCCAAGCCGGCGCAGCGCGCCGACCAGCCCGGCGGTCGGGTTCAGGCCCGGCTCGTAGGTCCACTCTGACCAGTGCGAGGCTCTCGGGTAGCCCTCGATGACCGGGAAGGCGGGCGGCACGGCGCCGCCCGCGTTCGCCTCGGCGGCGACCTTGGCGAGGTAGTCGCACGCGCCGGCTACGAGCTGGTCATCGGAGGCACCGGCCGTGACCATGGCGTGGAGCGCGACCTCGACATCGATCGGGAGGCTCGCCGGGCACCGCTTGTCAGGCTCGAGGCCGTGCCCGAAGCCGCCGTCGTCGTTGCGGTAACCGCGCAGCACATCGACGACGCCAGCGGCCGGAGCGCCGTCGAATCGGGTCGCGAACAGCCTCCGCTCGAGCAGCCGGCCCTGCCGGAGGATGAAATTTCGCGCTGCGGTGAAGTGAGTGTCCATGCGGCCAGGCTAGACAGCGGCCAGCGGCGCCGTCTTGAACAGATCGGACGGCGTCCGGCCGGCCAGGCGGCGCGACTCCCGGGTCAGGTGTGCCTGGTCGGAGTAGCCGGCCATGGCCGCGACCGTGGCCAGCGAGCAGCTCTCGCGGGCGAGTCGCCTCGCCCGCTGGAAACGCAGCACCCGCTCGAGCATCTTCGGGCCGTAGCCGACGGCGGCACGGCAGTGCCGGTGCAGGCGGCGCTCGCCCACGGACAGGACTTGGCTGGCGAACTGGACCACTCCGCCGGCGTCCGGCTCCTTGCTGAACATGTCGACCAAGAGGTCGACGAGCGGGTCGGGCGCTGGCGCCGAACGTGCCCGCGCGGCCATGACCTCGTCCATTACGCCGGCGGCGGCCTCCAGGCTCGGCGCGGCGGCGAGCCGGTCGGCCAGGTTGGCCGCGGCCGTCGCGCCCCACAGGTCCGCCAGCACCACCCGGCTGTCGAGCAGGTCGCTGGCGGGGACGCCCAGGAAAGCAGGAGCTTTGCCAGGCAGGAACCGCAGGCCAGCGAACTGCTGACCGGCCTTCGGCGGCACTGGGACCGGACCCGTGTCCGGCCCGGCCACGATGAGCAACGCGCCGTCCCAGATGACGTCGATGCACGCGTCGGGCAGCACCAGGCCGGCCGCGGTCTCGCTCGGCCGGGACGCCCACAGGCACGCGACGCTGCTCCGCGGGCTCAGGCGCGCTGGCCACTCGGTGTAAGGCTGCTGGAGAGCCACGCCTGCGATGCTTCCACCAGCCTCTGACAATCCCGCGTTCAGTGACCCGCTTCGGCTAGGGTGACCGGATGCTCGGACCGGGCTGGACGCAGGTCGTCGCGCTGCTTGCCGCCTACGTGGTCGCGACGCTCGCGACGCCTGCTGGCGTGTCGGGCGCGGTCCTGCTGCTGCCTTTCCAGGTCAGCGTGCTCGGAACACCCAGCCCGGCGGTCACTCCGACGAACCTGCTCTATAACGTCCTCGCCACCCCTGGCGGGCTCTACCGGTACTGGCGGCAAGGCCAGACCGGCGGCCGGCTCGCTTCCCTGCTGGTCGCCGGGACGCTGCCCGGCGTCATCGCCGGGTCGGTCATCCGCGTCGAACTGCTCCCAGGTCCGCGGGTGTTCGACCTGGTCGTCGGTGCGGTGCTGCTGCCGCTCGGTGTCTGGCTCGCCCTGACCAGGCCCGAAGACGCGCCTCAGGGAGCTGACGAGCAGCCGGCCCGCGGGAGCCGACCGCTCCCCCGTCCCGCGCTGATCGCGGTCGCCGCCGCCGTCGGATGCGTCGGCGGGATCTACGGGATCGGCGGCGGCTCGATCCTGGCGCCGATCCTGATCGGCTCGGGGCGACCGCCCGCTGAGGTGGCGCCCGCCGCCCTGGCGTCCACCTTCGTCACGTCGGTGGCCGGAGTGATCACCTTCACGATCCTGGCGATTCACCAGCACGGGGCCGTGGCCCCCGACTGGGCGACGGGCGTCGCCCTCGGACTGGGCGGGCTCGCTGGCGCCTACACCGGCGCGCGCATCCAAGCCAGCCTCCCTGAGCTGTTCATCCGCCGCCTGGTAGGCGTTCTCGTCATCGCGATCGCAGTACGTTACCTGTGGTCAGGAGTCATGTGATGAAATCGCTCCAGACTTCGTCACATATAGTGACTGTACGTAATCAAACAATCAAACTTAGGGTCAGAATCGGCGAGTTCTGTGATCGCAGGTCACGCCTTCGCCATAATGAATCAGCTTGTCCGGCGGCCTTGATCCCGGACCCGCGCGACGCTAAGCGTCAAGCTGGGCAAGGATCGGCCGCCGCATCCAAGAGGTATCCAGCGATTCCGGCCAGGTAGCACCCTGGCCAGAGGGGTCGAGAGGGCAGGCATCAGTGAGCGGCACGCAGAAGGCCGCCGTCGACGGGGGTTCGGCGGCCACGGCGATTGATTGGCGGGTCAGTTCGCTGTGCGCGGGCAACGGCGATTGTGTGGCCGTTGGCATGCTCCCGGGCGGGCATGTTCTCCTGAAGGACACGAAGGACCCGCACGGCCCGCAGTTGCGTTTCGACGCCAGTGAATGGCGGGCATTCGTAGCCGGGATTCGCGCCGGCGAGTTCGGCTAGCGTCACCGCCGGCGCTCCCGCCCGCGAGGCCGGGAGCGCCGGTTCCGCTACATGCTGCTAGTAATCTGATCGACCGTCGTGCAGGTACACGCGCGGTTCTCTTGCCGGGCCGCGATCAGCATCGGCACGATGCTGACGACGTCGGCCCGGCCTTCTTGGTGGCCGGCCCTCCATGCCTCGTTCTCCTTGGACAGCCGGATCGCGTTGGCCTTCCACCGGGCCACCTCGGATCGCATTTGCCGTGACTCAGCCTGAGCCTGGGCCACGGCGTGATCGAACAGCGCATGGGCCCGATGCCATGCGACCCGCCAGCTAAGCACGGCTGCGACCACTGACCAGCCAATGATGTGAACTACCGTCATCTCCTCTCACCTCCCCTAGCTGCTCGTTCGCGGCTGGCTGATCGATTTGGCCTCTTGCATCGGCAGATGGCAGGCGTACTGTGGTCGTTAACCGAATCCCGTTCCCGGCACCTGGTTGCACTAGCCATGGGTGCCGACGGGCGGAGACCTCAGTTGCCTGCTGGCCGGCGGTGCGCGCCGCCGGTCCAGCACGGTCACTGCGAGCAAATGGCCACTTTGGCCGTCGGCGGCCCGCGAGCACGGGCGCCAATCTCCTGGCCTGTGCGGCTCCGGGAGCCTGCGAGCGAGAGCGCCGTCACGCTGCCGGGCGCTGATGACCGGCCGGAACCACGCGGATGACGTGCCATGCGGCGCCTTTGCCTGCCCGCCATGCGCTGCCTCCCTTCTCCGGGGGGCATCCGGCCTCATTACGATTGTGTAGCCTGTCTACCGATATATGCAATATGCAGTGCAGGTCGCGAATTTCTCGGCGCGTCGTTCATCACAGCGGCGGATACTGAGCGCTACGCTGCTGACGATTGGCCCGGTAACCCATGTGGTCACAGAGGAGAAAGGGCCAAATGGGATGCCCGAACTCGGCAGTCCATCTGTCCGTCGCCGTCGACTCGCCGCGGAGCTGCGCCGACTCCGCGAGGAGCGCAATCTCACCGGCGAGGACGTCGCCGAGTCTCTCGGCTGGTCCGCCAGCAAGCTCAGCCGCATCGAGCTGTCCAGGACCGGCATCAAGGCCGCCGACCTCAACGACCTGCTGAGCTCGTACGGCGTCCCGGCCGAGCATCAGACCGAGCTGCTTCGGCTGATTGAGAAGCCGCGTGGCCGCGACTGGTGGCGAGCCTATCGGAGGCGCGCTGCCCGAGAAGTACGGCATGCTGATCGGGCTGGAATCCGATGCCAGTGCCATTCAGGCCTGGAGCCCGGACTGGGTGCCAGGGCTGCTGCAGACGATGGATTACGCACGCGCCGCCATCGACGCGCACATGGCTGCGACCGCGTCCATCTCGCCGAGCGAGATCGAGCAGCGGGTGCAGACCAGGCTGCGGCGCCAGCACCTGCTCACGTCGCCGGAACCAACGCCGTTCGTCTGCGTGCTCGACGAGTCGGTGCTGCTGCGGCGCTTGCAGAGCGCGCAGGTCATGCGGGATCAGCTAGCGCACTTGATCGAGATGTCGCGGCTGGAGCACGTCGCGCTGCACGTTCTGCCTTTGGAGGGCGAGCATCCGATCGGCACCGGCGCGTTCATCATGCTCAAGTTCGCGCCGATACCGCAGATCGGCCCGGTCGCCGACATCGTGTACGTGGAGCAGTTGAGCGGCAACGCGCTCTACATCGACGAAGCGGCCGAAACCCATCAGTACGAGCTTGGCTTCGGGCGCCTGGTCGCGGAGTCGCTCGACGAAGACGCGTCCCGGGATCTCATCGCGACCGTCATGCGCGAGCGCTGGCCCGGCT
This sequence comes from uncultured Actinomycetota bacterium, assembly GCA_963696215.1. Lineage (GTDB taxonomy): Bacteria > Actinomycetota > Actinomycetes > Streptosporangiales > Streptosporangiaceae > Chersky-822. The sequence goes on along the minus strand of CAVOJF010000007.1, from coordinate 774,938 downwards.
GATGACAGCGGTCGAGCTGCGGATACTGCACACCGCTGACCTTGACTCGGGAATGCGGGCCGCGATCCGCGTGCTGATGGACGGCGCCTTCGACGGAGTGTCCGATGACACCTACGAGAACGTGCTCGGCGGTATCCACACGCTAGTGATCGAGGACGGCGACCTGATCGGTCACGCCAGCGTCGTCCAGCGGCGGATGCTGCACGGTGACCTGGCACTGCGCACCGGCTACATCGAGGGCGTCGCGGTACGCGGCGACCGGCGGCGGCGCGGCCACGGCGACGCGATGATGGCCGCGCTCGAGCGCTTCGTGCGATCCGGCTATCAGGTCGGCGCGCTCGGCGCGAGCAAGGCCGGCAGCCACCTGTACACCTCACGCGGCTGGCAGCTATGGCGCGGACCGATCTCGGCCATGACGCGGGACGGGATCCGCCGCATGCCTGACGAGGGCGGTGCCATCTATGTGCTGCCGGTTTCGGTCCCGCTCGACCTGTCCGGCGAGCTGACCTGCGACTGGCGGCCGGGTTCGCTCTGGTAGCCGCGGCCTACAGGTACCGCAACGCGTCAGCGTTCAGCCTCGCCAGGATCTCGGCCGCCACCGCGTCTGGCGTGCCCGCGAGGTCGGTCAGCACGTGCCGCCGGTCGATATCGGACCTGGCGAATTCATCATGCATATGCCTGGTCGCCGCCTCGTCGGTGAAGCCGTGCCCTGACCTGCTCGCGACATGCCGCACGCACCGCTCGACGGGCGGCAGCAGAATGACGTACTGCAACTCATCGACGTCGGCGGCAGCGGCGAACTCCGCGACGTACCACGGCCCGAGCACGCCGTCATACACCGTCGCGTACCCTCCGGCGGCGAACCGCCCGGTCGCCGCCGCGGCCGCGCGCACGACAATCTCGTTCTGCCGCGCCGATTCTGGAAGCCAAGGCTCGATGGCACCACGTGCCAGAAAGGCAAAGAACGCATCACCTTGAACAAGGACGCTCGGGTCGAATGTATCCGCCAGGATCCGCGCCACCGTGGATTTACCGGCCCCTGGCGGCCCTGTGACCACTAGGAGGAAGCCCATGGCGGGATTCTCGTCCCGCAGGAGCGCGCGCGCATGCTCCTGAGGGGGAAAGCCAGCGGTCCCGCACAATCTGGGCTATACCTCAGCCATGACCGGATTCGGCGCTCCAGCCGCGCCCGCCCGGATCGTGGTCGCCGGTGACTGGCACGGCAATCGCCACTGGGCCGTGAACGTGATCAGGCGGCTGCCGCAACTCCTATCTGGCGAGAAGCGCAGGATCATCCTGCACCTCGGCGACTTCGGGATCTGGCCGGACGCGGACGGAAGGCGCTATCTCAGCGCGGTGAGCGCTGTGCTGGCCGAGCAGGCCGCCGAACTCTGGTTCGTCGACGGCAATCACGAGGACTTCTCCCAGCTTGAGAAGCTGAGCTGGGACGTCCTGCCCGACGGTCGCGTTCCCGTGCGACCGGAGATCTATCACCTGCCACGCGGCCACCGGTGGGCCTGGCACGGCCGGCGGTGGCTTGCCTGCGGCGGCGGCGTGAGCCTGGACCGGGCATGCCGTCGCGAAGGCAGCGACTGGTGGCCCCAGGAGGAGATCACCGACGGGCAGGAATACGGCGTCATCGGCGGCGGCGTCGCAGACGTGATGGTGTGCCATGACTGCCCGGGCGCGGTGCTACACAGTTTCCCGCGCCCGCCCGCGGAGTGGAGTCAGGCAGACCTGATGCGCAACGACGCGCACCGGGACCGGCTGCAGCGGATCGCCAACGCGGTCCGGCCGCGCTATGTCATGCACGGGCACCTGCACCGGGCGTACCAGCGCGACTGCGACTTCGGCTTCGGCCCGGTTCAGGTCACCGGGCTCGCTGCCGACGGCGTGCTCGCGAACTTCGCAGTGCTCGACGTGGCGTCGATGACCTGGCGACTGCAGCGCCGGGGCCTGCTCGCCAGGTGACGCTCTCATCGTGACCGATGCGCGGCCCGCACAGGCAGGCGAACGGTCAGCACCGTGTGACCAGGCCGCGAGTCGATCGTGATGGTGCCGCCGTGGCGCTCCGTGACGATGCGGCGGGCGATGTCCAGCCCGAGTCCGGTGCCCTTGCCCGCGTCCTTGGTTGTATAGAAGGGTTCGAACGCCCTGGCAGCAACGTGCGCCGGCATGCCCTGGCCGGTGTCGCCGACCTCGATCACGACCTGATCCCGCTCGGCCCGGGTGGATAGCTGGAGCGTGCCCGCGCCGCCCATGGCGTCGATCGCGTTGTCGATCAGGTTGGTCCAAACCTGGTTGAGCTCGCCCGCATGGGCGTCGATGCTGGGCACGTCGCTGCCATAGTCGCGCATGATGGTGACGCCGTCGCGGAGCTTGTGGCCGAGCATCACCAGCGTGCTCTCCAGCCCCTCGGTGACGTCGATGTGCTGCATCGAGGAGCGGTCCATCTGCGAGTAGGACTTGACGGCGGCGACCAGCGCCGAGACGCGACGGCTCGACTCCTTGATCTCTGCCACCAGGCTGGAGGCAGAGACGGCGCTCGCCACCAGTTCCAGGCCAGGCTCCAGCGCGGGTCCGTCTAGCACGCTGGCGATCCGCTCGCACCAGGCGAGGTCGACTCCGGCGGCCGCGAGCAGCGGCGCGATGGCCCACTCGCGGCTGACGCCGTGCCCGGACAGCCATGCCGCCAGGTCATCTTCAAGGTCGGAAAGCTCAAGGGCGCCGGGGGCCACCGGCGATGGCGCGATCTCGTGGCGCAGCAAGTCGAGCGCCGTGAATTGCTCGGCCGAGATCTGTTGGGCGGCGAGCCGGCCGAAGGACGAGACCAGCAGCTCGCAGGTGCTGTCCAGCGCGTCGACTGCACGGGACGTGGCGGCCGCCGGGTTGTTGATCTCATGCGCGAGACCGGCGGCGAGGGTGCCCAGCGTGATGAGTGACTCGCGCTGGCGCGCGGTTGCCTCGATGGACCGCGCCGTGTTGTACAGCCCCTGGATGAGGTGGCCGCCGAACGGGAACCAGCGGTCCATCCGCTCCCTGAGCACCCCGGCCGGCACCCTGAGCACCCGCGCGGGGGTCGCGACCCGGCCCGTAGCCAGGTAGACGCCCTGCTCGTCCCAGGCGCGGAACCCGCCGGCCCAGCGCCCTGGTACGTCCATCTTCGCGACGACGGTCTCCTCACGACCAATGTGCCGCTCCAGGTCGATGACACCATCGAGGAGCACCCACCAGAAGTCGGCGTGCTCACCTTCGCGGAAGAGCTCGGTGCCTGGCTCGGCGCTGACCTCCTCGCTGCCCTCGACGAGCTCCCCGATCTGCCCATCGGCCAGGCCGCCGAAGATGCTGAGAGCGCGCAGTTCCCCGATGTCCATCAGATAGTCGCCAGGTAGCGGCGCACGGAGTAGACCGACATGACGCCCTCACCAACCGCAGATGCGACTCGCCAGCTTGCACATGAGCAGAGCTTACGCAGACGTGCCGCCGGGCAGGCCGTGACCTTGTCCGGCGTGGTCGCCTGACATCCAGGGGACAGTAGATCGTCGGGCGTGATTCCGGTTGTCGAGTACGACCCGGCCTGGCCTCAGCGATTCGAGCAGCTGCGCCAGGAGTACACCGAGGCGATGACAGCCGCCGGGGTTCGGATGGTGGCCATCGAGCACGTCGGCAGCACCTCAGTTCCCGGGCTCGCAGCTAAGCCGGTTATCGACTGCGACATCGTCGTTGCAGCCCAGGACGTGGACGCGGCGTCGCAGGCCTTGACCGAGCTCGGATTCAAGCCCCTCGGTGAACTCGGCATCCCGCTGAGGTGGGCATTCAAAGAGCCACAGCGACTGGACGGAACAAACACCTACGTCGTCGGCGAGGGTTCCCTGTCACTCCGCAACCACCTGGCCGTCCGGGACACCCTGCGCACAGACGCAAACCTGCGTGAGCAGTATGCCGCCGTCAAGCGGCGCGCCGGTGCCACCGCAGCGAACATCGACGACTACGGCCGGAGGAAGAACGCGATGATCCAGCAAATTCTCGCCGCCGCCGGGCTCTCCGACGCCGAGCGAGCCGCCATCAACTCCAACCAGGTGCCATCACACGATGAGCATCCCAGGTAAGGAGTTTGCTCTAAGCATGCGGCAGGCCCGCGCACAGTGGCGCGGGCCGCCGCATGCTCATGTCAGATTGCGTGAACCTGATCCGCCTGCGGGCCCTTGGGCCCCTGACGGGTCGTGTACTCCACCTTCTGGTTCTCTTCCAGAGTGCGGAAGCCGCCCATGTCGATCGCCGAGTGATGCACGAAGACATCGGCGCTGCCATCGTCGGGGGCGATGAAACCGAACCCCTTGTCCGGGTTGAACCACTTCACGGTTCCCTGTGCCATCTGCTTATTTCCTTTCAAAACGAGCTAGAACTTCCAAAAGCTCGCGTGTTGATGCCATTCTTCTTCTGCCATATTCCCGCATGGCCCTGGCCTCCTAACGTCGGCGCGGCGGACATGACGGGCCGTTGTGTAACTACCGACTGTGGCGCCTCCGGTAGCCGGTGGACATCGACACCGCACCACGGCCTGTGGCCGGGGCGCTTGTGGCCAGGCTCGCCGTGCTCGTCGCGGCGCCGGCAGCCGCCTGGCTGACGGGCGCGCGCCGCAAGGCAGGCGGGCCGGCGATGGAGCGCAACAGCGCCGAACCGGGACTGACGCTGGCGACCCGCGGGCTCACGTCCGCACGTCGCATCAAAACCCGCACGTCGGAGGCCTGAGCCTGGCTCTGCACGGTGATCACCACACCGTCCGCGCCGGCCCTGGCGGTCCTGCCGGACCGGTGCAGGTAGGCCTTGTGTTCAGCAGGCGGGTCCGCGTGGATGACGAGGTCGATGCCGTCCACGTGGATGCCGCGGGCGGCGATGTCGGTAGCCACCAGGACGAGGGCCGCACCGCAGGCAAACGACGCCAGGTTTTGTGCCCTGGCACCCTGACCGAGGTTGCCGTGCAACTCGACCACCGATACGCCGGCCCCGGCAAGCTGGCGGGTGAGCTTCTGCGCGCCGTGCTTGGTACGGGTGAACACCAGCGACCGGTTATTGCCACCCGCCAGCGCGGCGACAACGCCCACCCGGTCCGCTGGCGCGACGGTGAGCAGGTGATGGACCATAGCGGCTGGAGCGGCCGTGGCCGAATCCACCGAGTGCACCGCCGGGTCGCTGAGGAACCGGCGTACGAGCACATCCACCGCGCTGTCCAGCGTGGCGGAGAAGAGCATCCGCTGGCCGTCAGGCGGCGTGGCCGCCAGCAGCCGCCGCACGATCGGCAGGAAGCCAAGGTCAGCCATGTGGTCCGCCTCATCAAGGACGGTGATCTCCACATCGCCCAGGTGGCAGTGTCCCTGCTCGATGAGGTCGGCGAGGCGCCCGGGACAGGCGACCACGATGTCTGCCCGGTTGTGCAGGGCTGCTACCTGCGGCCGCTGTCCTATGCCGCCGAAGATGGTGGCCACCGTCAGGTCCACCGCATCCGCCAGCGGCGCTAGCACGGCATGGACCTGGCTGGCCAGCTCCCTGGTCGGCACCAGGACCAACCCGCGGGGGCGGCCCGCGCAGGTGTACCCGTCGGCCAGCGCCGCAACGAGGGGAATCGCGAACCCGAGCGTCTTGCCTGAGCCGGTCCGGCCGCGGCCCAGGATGTCTCTCCCGGCCAGCGCATCCGGCAGCGTGGCCGCCTGAATCGGGAACGGCGTCGTCACGCCGGATTCGGCCAGCGAGTCGATCAGGAGCTCGGGCACGCCCAGTTCGGCGAAGCTCGGCAGCGTGGTGGCTAGCCCGACCCGGTTACGCCGAGATCGGCGGGCATGCGGGGGTTCGGTCAGCGCTACGGTCAAAGGGATTCTCTCTCGGATCTGGGTGGCCTTATTGTCGAAGGCCACCACATGCGATCCGTGGAAACCAGCTCGCTCAAAAAGCGAGTTACGACTGGCGCGCCGGATGGCGACACCGCACGACGTGCCGTGCGCCTCGATCCTACCGCTCGGTTGGCACGTGTTGCGCCCAGATGCCGAATCGCCCTCGCCGCGGCCCTGGCCGGTACCGGACGGAGCTCGGCTAACCCTGGCCAGGGAGGAAGTCGAGCAGCAGTTGGTTGACAGTGTCGGGAGCCTCGAGTTGCATCCAGTGGCCGGGCCCGTCGATCCGCTCATAACGCCACGGGCCTGCGACGTTCTCGGCTGAATCGGTCATCTGCGCCTCGGTGAGGGCCATGTCGCCGCTGCTCCAAATCCCCATGACGGGAGCCTGCACCGCAGGAAGCGCCAGCCGAGGCGCGGTCCAGGATTCGGGCGGGACATTGGCTCGGTACCAGTTGAGAGCGGGCGTCAATGACTTGCCGGCCTCCAGGTCGCTGATGACTGCCTGGCAGTCAGGATGGCCAGACCAGGCGCGGAAGTTGGCCCACTCGTTGTCGCTGAGCCAGTGCTCGGCGATGCCCGCGAATTGGAAGAGGAGCATGTACCAGGACTTCTCGTTCTGCGCCAGTGTTCGCCGGAACGTCGCAGGGTGGCCGACCGACAGCACCGCGAGATGATCGACCCGGTCGGGCGCGAGCGAGGCCAGCACCCAGGCGAGCGCGGCTCCCCAGTCGTGGCCCACGACGTGGGCGCGCTCGGCCCCGGCGTCGCTGAGGACCGCGAGAACGTCCCCGGCCAGCGCGACCAGGGAGTACGAATCGATGGCCTCCGGCTTATCGGAGAGCCCGTACCCGCGCAGGTCGGGAACGATCACCCGGAACCCCGCCTCAGCCAGTGCAGGGACCTGGTTGCGCCACAGCCGTCCCGAGTCAGGGAACCCGTGCAGCAGGATCACCGGGTCGCCCTGCCCGGTCACGTCGTAGGAGATGCCGACCCCGTCTGCCTCGACTCTCACCATTCCGCCTCTCAGCCGTTGGCCACCGTGGACAGCAGTTCGCCGCGGCTAGGGGCTGGAATCGGCTCGTCACGCCACCCGGCGCCCAGGGCGGTCACCTTGTCCAGCATGCCAGGACGGGATAGCACGTCAGCTTCCCGGCTCAGCACCATGGCGACGCTGACGAAGCCGCGCAAGCACTCGGGATCCTTGAAGGCGGCAGAGGCCAGTGCCTGGCTGACTTCCCAGGCGGGATCTGCGGGGCGGTACTCGTCGCCTGCTAGGTGAGCGTCAATCTCCGCGAGGCGGTGCCGGTCGGCCGCCAGCGTGTCGCGGTACCACGGCTCGACGATCTCAGCGGTGGCGTCGTGGAATGAGCGGGCGAACTCCCACGGATCCTCAAGGCCGGTCGTCGCGATCGTGTCGCGCAGCACCGTGGCCTGGAGCATCCCGATCGAAGCGCCTCGTCCCACCGACGGGTTAGAACACGCCCATGCGTCGCCAGCGGCCACCACCCCGGTCGCCACCGGGGCGCCGTCGACCATCAGGTTCCGGTGCCGATCCTCGATCCCGGCCATCGCGATGATCCGGTCATCGATCGGCTCCCCGTCCAGCCAGTGCGCCACCAGCGGCAAGGAGCGCACGACCTTCTCCCAGCTTGCGGCGTCGCGCAAGACCCGAAGCGCCTTGTCCTTCGCGCTGGTTACCAGCGTGACGCTCCAGGTTCCGTTGTCCGCAGGCAACGCCAGGGAGGAGATGCTGCCGAGGTGCTGGAGGAAACCCCCGATCGCTGGAGGAATGTCGCCGTTGGCGGAGCGGAAGTGGCGGCCGTAGTAGATGAATCCGCAGTCATCGAGCTCATCGCCGGGCGCCCTGGCCCCGATCGCTTCCAGCCACCTGGGCAGCGGCGAGCGGCGGCCTGTCATGTCCACCACCAGGTCGGCGGCTATCTCCTCACCGGTGGCCAGCCGGACCCCGGTGACGTGCGGCACGCCAACACGAGCGGCAGGACCGGTAACGAGCCCGGCGATCGGCGTGCCTCTCCTGATCTCCAGCCGCGCGGCGCGGTCGGCTACTGATGCGACGACGGCCTCCACCACGCATCTGCGCCCGGAAATGCACTCGAACTCGCCATCATCATCAGCCACAGGGCCCCGTAGCGACTCGGGAGCATTAAGGACTGGGTTGAGGCTAAGGGCGCCAGCGGCTGCAAGAGCCTCCGCCACGTCGGGCAGTTCGGTGCTCAGCAGGCTCCGGTACCTTGCGAGGAAGAAGTGCGGAAGCCGGAACTGATTGACCCCTTTACGCTGCCATCTCTCCCAGATCTCATCGGCGCCGGCGGGTGGCGCCTCGGCGTCCCGCTCAAGGACCGTCACATCATGGCCGTCCCGACAGAGCAACAGAGCCGTACCCAGGCCGACTACCCCTGCGCCGGCAATCACGATCCTGGCCATGGCGAACCGCCCCCTCCCTGCTCAGTACTCCAGGTCGGGCCGCAGTGATCCGCCGACCGTGTGCAAGTGCCGCAGCACCTGCACGTACGAGTCGATGAGGCCCGTTTCGCTGTAGGCGACGCCGTGCTGGTCACAGAACGCCCGGACTGGCGCCCGCGCACGCCGCAAGCTGGGCCGCGGCATCGAGGGGAACAGATGATGCTCGATCTGGTAGTTGAGGCCGCCAAGAAAGAAGTCGGTCAGCAATCCGCCGCGGATATTGCGCGAGGTTATGACCTGGCGACGCAGGAAATCGAGGTTGTCGTCCTCCTCAAGCACCGGCATGCCCTTGTGATTTGGCGCGAACGAGCATCCGAGGTAAGCGCCGAAGAGGCCCTGCTGCACCAGCAGGAAGGCGACCGCCTGTACCGGTGACAGCACCAGGAAGACCGCGGTCAGGTAGCCGACAATGTGAGCTCCCAGCATGGCGGACTCGGTCAGCTTCACCGCCGTGCCGCGCCTCGCCATCAGCGTGCGCACGCCGGCGACATGCAGATGGAAGGCTTCCAGCAGCAGCATGGGGAAGAACAACCACGCCTGGTGACTAGCCACCCAGCTGCCGATCCCGCGGCGGGCCAATGCCTGCCCTGAGGTGAAGGCGATCGCCCTTCCGCCGATGTCAGGATCGCGGCCGACCTGGTTGGGCCTGGCGTGATGCCGGTTGTGCTTGGCCGTCCACCAGCCGTAGCTGAGCCCGATCAGCAGGTTGCCGTGGATCCGGCCGATCACGTCGTTGGCGCGCTTGGAGCCAGAGATCTGACGATGACCAGCATCGTGGCCGATGAATCCCGTCTGAGTGAACATCACCGCCAGGAACACCGCGATCAGCAATTGCCACCAGGAGCGGCCGAGCAGGCCGAACAGCGTCCACCCGCAGGCGAGCAGGAACAGATTCACGCCGATCTTGACCGCGTAGTAGCCCTTGCGCCTGCGGAGCAAACCGGCCGCCCGCACGATGCGGGAGAGCTGGGCATACTCGCTGCCGGCGGCGTCTACCGGCGTGTCCTCGGCGACCGTAAGGGAATCTTCGGCTGGGCTCGTCTCGTCGACGGTCAAGGCGTCCCTCCTGCGGCGAGCCGGGCGGCTTAGTACCAGGACATACGTACGGCGGACACGCAGGGAGCCCGCCGTACGCGCGCTACTGTCAGGCTGAGTGAACCTGATCCGCCTGCGGGCCCTTGGGCCCCTGGCGAGTGGTGTACTCGACCTTCTGGTTCTCTTCCAGTGTGCGGTATCCACCCATGTCGATCGCCGAGTGGTGCACGAACACATCGGCGCCGCCGTCGTCGGGGGCGATGAAGCCAAAGCCCTTATCGGGGTTGAACCACTTCACGGTGCCTCGAGCCATCTGCTGTCTCCTTCAAAGACGAGCTCTGAGATTCACGCACGCGCGCGAACCAGCTGCTGGTTGCCCGCCACCGGAGGTATGGATCCACAGCCACAAGGCAAGGCGCGGGACGAAAATGCGGCGCCTTCACGATCGCAAACGTCGTTAGCAACTGAATACTAGAACACAGCCTCCAGTCTTGTTATTCCGGCACTGCCGAGCAGCTCTGGTCATCATGGCGGGCTCGGTCACGACCGGCCGTAAGCCCTCCGGCACTGCAGATACGCGGCGGGGTGCGATAGTGAGTCGAGGAGGCAAGTATGGAGGCTCCAGAACTTTGGGTGGCCAACGACGACGGGACCGAAATCATCCGCGCCCGTTACATCGCGGCGGTCGTGCTCGACTACGACGGCAACGTCGCGGCGCGACTGGTCGGGCACGACAGCGCGATCGTGACGCTGGTCGCGCACAGGACGCATCGCGACGAGCTCAAGCCGGGCGATCTTCACCGTCAGCTGCTTCGGGTCGTGGCCCAGATGGGCGATTCGTCAGATGCCCATATCGTGCGGCCGGTGCACGACGAGACGCGCGGCTGGGAGTGGGTAAGCGAGCCGTTGTAGGCAGGCTGCCCTCGCTTCCGTGGTATACTAGCAGAACGTAACTAGCAAATTTTTTCTAGAAAACCTGGTAGATTTTTGCGGGCACGCACGCAGGACACGGCAGCAGCCAGGCGGCCTGTTCCGTCTCAATCTGATCGGGGACCATCATGAACTCCGCAAGCGCGGTCGATCCCGGCCTGGAGCTTGTCGCCAAGACGGTAAGCGGCATCACCATCGCCGAACTGACCGGCGAACTCGACATAGCCAGCGCCCCCGCCTTGCGCGAACAGCTTCTCAGCTTGCTCCGGCCAGACTCCAGCCGCCTTGTCATCGACCTGTCCAAAGTGAGCTTTGCCGACGCCAGCGGCCTCGCGGTGCTGGTCAGCACGGCCCGGCGCGCCAAGCTGCTCGGTGGCTTCCTCCGCCTGGCCGCGGTTTCGCCGCCGGTCGACCAGGTGCTTCACATCACCGGGCTGCGACCGAACTTCGCAATCTTCCCCACGGTCCAGGGCGCGGCGATCGGGCTTCGAGGCGCGCAGCACGGCGCGGCCCCAAGCCCACGGGACGCTGGCGCACAAGTCCGACCGGCGAGCAGGCACACCGGTCCACCCTCCGTCCCGGCTGACGCCGGTGAACTCCGCGATGCCGTCGCAACTTTGTTAATCCGCGCCGAAGCGTGGCACAACGCCGACCCGCGCCGCCGGTTCACTCCGGCCCTGCGTGCCATGGCTCACGCCTTCGATGGCACCGACGACACCGCCCTGTACACCGCGGCACGATCGATGCTTTCTGCCCTCGCCCGCCACCCGCTCACGCATTCCCCCGCGGTGGCCGCTACCGCAACCCGACTGCGCCGGGTCCTGAATCCCGCAGCAGGCTCCGTCCCCGCCTGAGCCTGGGCCAGGCCCGCCAGTCATGACGCTCAAGAAATCTCTGCGGCCGGTTGCGGCCTGTTGTCGCCCACGAGGAGAGTCAGCACCTCGCCCAACGTACGCTCCCGGCTGGTGAGTTCTGGCAGCGGAAGGTGCGTCTGGATTACGTAGCTGTTGCGGCGGCCATCCTTACGCTTGAGGATGTATCCGGCGTCGGTCAGATCCGTGACGATGCCGTAGGCGCTGCGCTCTGTGATACCGAGCCGGGCCGCGATGTCGCGGAGGCGAACCCCCGGGTCGTTGGCTATGCACAGCAGGACCCGAGCATGGTTGGTCAAGAAGGTCCAGTTCGCCACAGTTACCAATCCGCCGATCCTAGAAGCACGTTGCTAGTGTTAGCATTCTAGTGTACCGTCGGGAAGCAAGGCACCGGTCTCAGCCGCCGAGGGCGGCCAGCTACCGGGGTTACCGGAGGTGCTCATGTCCATGGCCAGTCATCATGACCGGCCGTGTTCATCGCCGCAATGGTGCCGCGTACCCGGCTGAGGCCAATGCTTGCGGACTAGCTGCCGATCTCGGCAGCGCAGAGTCGACGACGCTAGGCGCAGCAACTAAGCCCGATTCGACGTTCTTCCCACCAGCTGATGACCGTGAGGCTGGTTTTGCGTGTGGCTTCAGGGCTGCGGGAACCGGGCAGGCCTGCTCGTTAGAACGAACGGTGATTCCGTCTTCAAGCGAGGGAGATCAATATGTCTGTCTCGACCGAGAACTCCGCAGACGCCACAGCGATCCGCCCGTTCAAGATCCCGATCACGCCCGAGGAGCAAGTCCAGGCCCTGCGTGCGCGCGTAGCGGCGACGCGCTGGCCCGATTCGGAGACCGTCCCAGATCATTCGCAAGGCGTTCAGCTGGGGACGATTCAGGAACTCGCCCGCTACTGGGCATCTGACTACGACTGGCGCAGATGCGAAGCGAAGCTGAACGCTCTGCCGCACTTCAAGACCGAGATCAACGGCTTGGACATTCATTTCATCCATGTCCGCTCAGCACATGACAATGCACTCCCGCTCATCATCACGCACGGTTGGCCAGGCTCAGTCATCGAGCTGCTGAAGGTCATCGATCCGCTCACCAACCCCACGGCACATGGCGGGAATGCGTCCGATGCTTTTCACGTGGTGATTCCGTCGATGCCGGGTTACGGGTACTCGGACAAGCCGCGGGAGCCCGGCTGGGGTCCAGACCGCATTGCGACTGCCTGGGTCGAGCTGATGAAGCGCCTCGGGTACGGCCATTTCGTGGCCCAAGGGGGTGACTGGGGCGCGGTCGTCACGGATCTGATGGCTACGCAGGCACCTCCCGGATTGCTCGGGATGCACACCAACATGCCCGGCGTGATAACGCCCGACATCGCGCAGGCGCTCCCGATCCCTGGCCAGCTCGCCCCTGGCGGCCCGCCGCCATCTGGCCTCTCAGCCGACGAAAAGCGCGCATTCGAGCAGATCAGCACCTTCTATACGAGCGGCGCAGGCTATGCGGTAGAAATGGGCACGCAGCCGCAAACACTGTACGGAGTCGCGGACTCGCCGGTCGGCCTGGCAGCCTGGATGATCAACCACGACCCGTACACGTACGGGGAAATCGCGCACGCCTTTGAGGGCAATCCCGTAGGCGAACTCACGCGCGACGAGATCCTCGACAACATCACGCTCTACTGGCTGACGAACACCGGGGTTTCTTCCGGGCGCCTGTACTGGGACAACAAGTTCGGCTTCTTCGACGTCAAGAACGTCTCCATCCCGGCCGGCGTGAGCGTATTTCCTGGCGAGCTCTATCAAACCCCGCGGAGCTGGGCTGAGCGGGCCTACGACAATCTCATCTACTACAACGAGGTCGATCGGGGCGGCCACTTCGCGGCCTGGGAACAGCCGCAACTTCTTTCCGAGGAGATTCGCGCGGCGTTCCGGCCGCTTCGATAGCCGCCCTCTGACTCATTTTTCCTTTGCGTGGGCGCGCCCCAGCCGCCTAGCGTTGGCCTTCTTCACGGGAGCGGGGAACGCGGCCTGTCCGCGGCATTGAGTCCAGCAGATCGGAGGTGTAGAGCGGTATGACTTGTCGCCTCATCGCGCTCTGCTTCGATGCGAACGACCCCCTCCTTCTCGCGCGTTTCTGGGCCGGGGTCCTGAGCTGGGAGATGGCCGGGGATCCCCAGGACGGCGTCGCGCTCTTGCCGGGCGATGACACCGGGTTCTGGATCCGCTTTGTTCCTGCGGAGGAGCAGAAGGCCGGCGAGAACCAGATGCACTTCCATCTGACGAGTACGTCCCTGCAGGACCAGCAGCAGACGGTGGCGAGGTCGCTCGCACTCGGCGCCCGGCATATCGACGTCGGCCAGCGTCCGGAGGAGGGTCATGTGGTGCTCGCGGACCCCGAAGGCAACGAGTTCTGCGTTATCGAGCCGGGCAACACCTTCCTCGCCGGTTGCGGATTCTTCGCGGAGGTTGCGTGCGAGGGTTCGCAGGAGGTCGGGTACTTCTGGAGCCAGGCGCTGGGCTGGCCGCTGGTCTGGGATCAGGACCAGGAGACCGCGATCCGCTCGCCGCACGGCGGTCCGAAGATCAGCTGGGGCGGTCCGCCGCTGACGCCGAAGACCGGGAAGTACCAGCTGCATTTCGACCTCGCCCCGCCCGTCCACGGTGATCAGCAAGCCGAGATCGACCGTCTCGTCTCCCTCGGGGCGAGGCGCGTCGACATCGGCCAGGGCGAGGTCAGCTGGGTGGTCATGGCCGATCCCGATGGCCACGAGTTCTGCGTGCTGACCCCGCGATAGCGCGGACCCGCCAGAGCGTAACCGGGCGTGGACGGCGGGTTGCGCGGGGCGCAACCTCGGGGGGCATAGCCTCAGGGCGTGCTCTTCAGCCAGGAGCTGCGGGACGACGTGCTGGCCGGCGAGATCACCGTGTCGTTCCGGCTATGGAAACGGCCCAAGGTTAAGCCCGGCGGCCGGTACCCGGTGGGCCCTGGCTCGGGCATGATCGAGGTGGACGCTATCGAGCTGATCCCGTTCGCCGAGATCACCAACGCCGATGTGCGGCGCGCCGGGGAGCCGGACCGGGAGGCGCTGCGGCATCGCGCAGCGCACGCGGGCCCAATCGAGGACGGCACGTTGCTGTACAGGGTAGAGTTCCACCCCGTCTAGTCGCCTCAAAGCCCTCCCTGCATCGCGGCGCCGCGCTGGAAGGGGTGAGCTCTTGCATGGCAGCCTGGGCCGACAAACAGGGCCACACCCGGCGTAATCCTTCGGGCATTCTCCCGCGTCATATACAGAACGGCTTGCCCGGCTAAACAGTGCGGGAGGGAGTCGGCAGGCCGTGTCCGCACATAAAAGAACAGGTCACATTGGTGGCGGGCGGTCGACGGCCGCGTTCCTTCGTCGACCTGGCGTCGGCGCTCGCCGCGTAGCCGGAGGTCTGTGGATGCAGTGGCCACCAATGAAATACGCGATGCGATGCTCGGTTGCGGGCGTGGTGCTGGACCTGACGGCTGCCGGGTGCTCCGGCTCGGACCTGATCAGCGCTCAGCAGACGGTCGCCCTGGCGTTGCCTGGAATCCTGCTGAGCGTCGGAGGGCTGATGGTCTCAGATGCCTTGCCTGAAGATGCGATCGCGCAATGCGGCTTCAGTGCGGGTTATCTCATGGCAGCGTTGCTCGGCTTCTGCCGGTCAGGCCTGCGTCGCTAGGCGGAACTCAACACCGGGCACGTAAGCGCCGGTCCCGCCGCGGTCCTTTCTCCCCGTGTAGTCCGCGGCCTTCTGCCCGGCCCGGCAACTGCTGCACTGTGTCGCAGCCGGCCCTGAAACCCCGTCGCCATGCTGTCCACGCATCCGGGGCCGCAGCTCGGATCAGGCCGCCGATCGTGAGCAATGCAGCTGGCAATGCCAGCGCGATTGACTGCACCGCGCTCACAGCGTTCACCGCCGACAAGCCAACGGTGATTCCAGTCAGAATTCCGCCCGCGGCCAGCCCTCCGAGCGCTCGTCTCGGCTGAACCTGAAGCGCGGCCTTACGCGGAGGCCGTAGTCCTAATCCTGTTCCCACGTCCGAGTCCCCTAGTCCGGCGCCGCAGCAAGCCCCCAATGTTACTCTTTGTGAGCTAATAATTACTGCTTTCTCAACTGCGTGTCGGATGGCCGTGTTCCGGCTCCTTGAAGACGGCTCAGGAGCCCGACAGGATCGCGGTCCTGACCGTCTCACAGGCCTTACTGCGCAGCCCTCAGCATCAACGTGAGCGGGGGGCATGCTCCAGCTTGCGCCTCGCCGATGACCTCGAAGCCAAGGCGCTTGTAGAAGGAAATGGTGCGCGGATTGGGGGTTTCGAGGTAAGCGGGAAGATGAGTCTCGTCAACGACCCCAAGGCAGGATTTCAATAGCTGACTGCCGAGCCCTCTGCCCTGCATGGCGACGTCGACACCAAACCATGGCAGATACCAGTGCGGATACGTCGGATGTACCGCGTCCATCTGGCCCAGGACGGCAAACATGTCGTCATGCTGAGCAGGTGCGACGCTGCTGGCGAGGACGGTTGCGATGGCGTCGCCGTCCGGCTCGATGCCGGGAGGCAGCCAGAGAGCGACGGCGGCGAACTCGCCCAGTTTCCAAACGGTCCGTTCAACGAAAGCCCCACCACCGAAGGCGGCAAGGAACTTCGGGAAACCCGCGAGATACTGCTCCGACTCCGGATAGAGCCACCGCTCAACAGGGTCAGCCGCGAAGGCGAGGGTGAGGGTGGCCAGCGCCTTGGTCTGCTCGTCTTCGCCCGCGGGCGAGAACGATAGCTCGCTCATGTCGCTCACCCTATGCCGCAAGGTGGAGGGCCCCGTGCGCGAGAGACCCGCGTCGTTACCTGGCGACATCGCCTCGCGCGGCGCGCGCGGAGCGCACCTGGCTGACGATGACCAGCGCGATGATGGCGATCGAGAACCAGAGCCCGTACCGCGAGATAGCTTGGGCGATCACGACCGCGTGGTGCCCGAGCGCGTACCCGAGGCCGGCCAGCATGCCGGTCCACAGCATGGTGCCGATCAGGTCCAGCACCAGAAATGTTGCCAGGCTCACGCCGGCCCAGCCCGCGATGACGTAGATGACCGCGTTCGGAACCGGCAGGAACGGGGCCATCACGATCATGGGCCATGTGACCGCGCGCCCTCTCCGCTTGACCCCATCGATGTAGCGCTGCCCGCGGTTTCGGCGACCGCCCAGCATGGCCACCGCGCGCTCACCCCACAGCGTGCCTGCCCACCAGTACAGCGGGTCGAACTTCATCAGCCCCGGAATGGCGGCCAGCAGCACGGCCAGCAGCGTTCCGCGCCCGACCCGCGCGAACGCGGCGCCAGCCACGATCGCCTCCGTGGAGCCGTTCAGCACTTCCAGAACGATCGGGTGGGTTCCGACTAGCTCGGCCCGGAACGGCAGCAGCACCAGGTAGTACAGGCCGCTCAGCGTGATGGCGGCCCAGCAGGCGATGTCCACCGGGCGGGGCCGTCCGGCCCACGGCAGCCGTGGGTCATCCCACCGGCTCGCTGCGGCCGCGGTGGTCTCCGTGCCGCCAGCAGGCGCCGCCGCGAGTGGCTGGCTGTTCGCTTCCGCGGGCCCGGGCGCAGGCTCTGCGGCGCTCACGCGGCGCTCCGGCTTGCCCGAGCGATGGGCAGGTACACAGTCCTCCTCGGAACAAAAACTATGCCGCGGCTGGCAGATGACTGGCGGCTGTCAACACGACAGTAGGCGCGGCGAGCCAAACCTCGCATGGGCCACCTGCTGCCCGGCGTCCCCTACCCAGCGGTTCAAGGTACCCCGACCCGCGTCATCTTGCCGCCACCGCGGCTGACCTCCGCGGCACACGCACCGACGCAGCCGCTCGCCTTACCTTGCTATGGAGTGCACGCACTCGAGCGAACTCACGCCCTTTCGACGCCTGGCGCCGCGTACCGGCGCTGAGGATCCAGCCGTCCCAACCGCCCGGCTCGATCTGGTACGGCGGTTCCTCGATGACACCGCCGAGAAGCCGGTCGCCTCCCTTCTATTCCTGCGGCTCTCCGCCATTTACGCTTATGGCCAGCGCGGTGCTGGGCTGTGCGCCGGAAGGACCGATCCATGATCGGCGACAAGTCGTTTGGCCATGGCGATGCTGGTCGTCTGCACCGTCGTCTGCGTCACAACCCACACCGTGTCGCCGGTGCGCCGCAGCTACAGTGCCATGTCCGCTTCGCGCGACGATCTCGACAGGCTCGTCCCGGCGCGGCCAGATAACCCATAGACAGGAGTCCCGTGAACGGCGCGACAATCTTCATCATCGTCATCGCAGCATTCGTCGTTCTGGCCCGCGTCATCGGGGCGGTCGTCAGCCGTCGCGTCATGCGAAACCGCGGAGTGGGCCTAGATGGCGACGGGTCGGGCAATCCCGGCGGCTTCTGGAGCTTCATCGGCGGCAGCCATCACGGGCATGGCGGTTGGGGCGGCGGAGGCGGAGGGCATCACGGAGGCGGAGGCCATCACGGCGGCGGGGGCGGGCATCACGGAGGAGGGGGCGGCGGCGGCGATGGAGGCGGCGGAGGCGGCGGTCACCACGGCTGAGGCGATCTGCGCTGATAGCAACCCTGATAGCGGGCGCATGGCGTTAACTCCGCGCGGCGTCCCAGCGGCGGTCGCGCTTGGGTGGCCCGAGAAATGAGCATGCTTTAAGAGAGATTCGTCACGGGCCATCAGGTGATGCGGCGACAGTCTCTTGCGTTCGGGGGCCTCGATGACAGCAACGATGAAGCCGACGATGGCTACGTCCGCGCGTCGCGGGCAGCGTCTTATTGAGGGTGTTCAGACGGCGGCTGGGGCACTCCATACTCCCGGCATATCCGGCACCATGCTGGAGCTTCGATCATGACCGGGGAGGGTGCGCGCAGCCTGAGGCGCGGCGAGCTGGAACCTCTCGCAGATCTCATCGAGCAAATTGGGCTCACAGGACGCTTTTCCGGGGACGCCTTCATGCAGGGGAACGATCCTGTCATCCGCTCGCCGCACCGGCTCGGTGAGGCGTCCTGCACCGCGCAGCTACTCATCGGCGTCGCGGGCGCCGCGATCTGGGAAGCGCGCGGCGGCCCACGCACGGACATCTCCATGGACATCATCCATGCGCTGCACCACCTGCACCCGACCCACTATGTCGAGCATTCCGGTTACCCCAGCAACGTCGGCGCCGAGTTCGTCGCAGCGAACGGCGTCTTCCCGACCCGCGACGGCCACTACCTCATGCTCGAGGCCGGGCCGCCGTACCAGAAGCTGCTCAACGGGTACCTCAACTTCTTCGACTGCGGTAACAACAGGCAATCCTTCGCGCGCGAGGTCGCCAAGTGGAAGGCGGACGATCTCGAACAGGCGCTGACTACCGCCGGTCTCCCGGCTTGCCGCGCGTTCACGCATGAGGGGTGGCTCGCCCATCCCCAGGGCAAGGCACTCGCCGTGACACCGCCGATCGAGATCGTCAAGATAACCGGCGGCGACCCGGTTCCATTCTCGGACAACGGAGGCTCTCCGCTGGACGGCATTCGTGTGCTCGACTTCACGCACGTGCTCGCCGGCCCGCGCAGCGCCCGCACGCTTGCCGAGTACGGAGCCGAGGTGCTCCACATCAGTTCGCCCTGGTTTGCGGACACCCTCGCCCAGCACATCGGCGTCGACACCGGCAAATACGATGCATACCTCGATCTGCGGAAAGACAAGGACATGGCGACCATGCGGCAGCTGGCTGCCACGGCCGACGTCTTCACCTCCACCTACCGCCCGGCCGTGAACGAGCGCTTCGGCCTAGTGCCCGACCAGCTTGCTGCCGCGAGCGAACGCGGCATCGTATACATGTCAGCCAACGCATACGGACATTCCGGCCCCTGGAAAGACCGGCCGGGATTCGACCAGAACGGTCAGGTGGCGTCCGGGTTCGCGATGACCGAAGGCCAGGGCGGCCCGCCGAAGTTCTCCCCCGTCTTCTACCTCGCCGACCTCATCACGGGGTACTTCGCGGCCGCCGGGATGATGACTGCCCTGCACCGGCGTGCCATCGAAGGTGGCTCGTACCAGGTGAAGCTGTCGCTAGCGCGCAGCGCCATGTGGGTCCAGGAACTCGGCCTGCTGGACGTCGTGGCCCAAGGCGCGGTGCCCGAGACCGACTCATACCCAGCGGAGACGGTCTCGATCGACACTGCATACGGGGCCGTGACCTCGCTGGCACCGGCTCTCACGTTCACCAACCTGACCCTGCCGGCCACCGACCGCCTCGTACCCTACGGCGCCGACCCCGCGTCGTGGCCGTCGCAGGGGCAGCGGCCCGTTATGCGCGAGCACGCCTCGATGTCCGCGCGGCCCGACAGCTCGAAGGGTGCGCACCAAGAGACCTGATGCCGTCAGGACCGGCGGGTCGGTCTTCGCCGCGCCGGCCCTGGCACCCGGAGGTCAGCGGCGCGCGAAACGCCTGCCGGACCGGGATCGGCCAGACCGGCCGGACTGGGAGGTAACGAGGTGGTAGGCGAGCAGGAGGATGGCTGCCCCAGCGATGGCAGTGAGCCAGGTGGAGGCGTTGAAGAAGCCGTTCAGGCTGTGGATGTGGAAGATCTTGGTGGCGGCCCAGCCGCCCAGCAGCGCCCCGGCTATGCCGATGAGGCAGGTGAGGATGAGGCCCTGCTGTCTCCTGCCGGGGATCAGCATGTTGGCGAGCAGGCCTGCGCCCAGTCCGAGAACGATCCAAGCGATGATGCTCATAACCGACTCCTTAGTCAGCGACGTACGGGGGGTTGGGAGTGAGTTGGTAACGGGTGCGGTCCGGGCGGAGCGCAGGACCAGGTTCCTGCTCAGGTGCGCGTATTCCCGGATGGTTGCCGGGTCTCGCGGCGGCTGGCTTCAGCTGGCGGGTGGCTCGCGCCGGTTGCGGCGCATAATCCGCCGCAACTGGGTTATCCGGGCGGTTCCCGCGGCGGCCATGATCAAGGCGCCCGCGATAGCGGCGAGGAACAGCGCGACCGCGAGCGACAGGCGCAGGTGCGCGCCCAGGAAGCTGATGTTGACGGCGTGCGCGTTCTGGATGATGAAGATCATCACGACAATGAGGCCGCCGAAAGCGGCGATCAGTGCAGCCCGCATGCCGCTGATCCGGGTGTGCATCCGCCCCGCCCTGGCCGGCCTCGGTGCGGCAGGCGGCTGGGGGGCTGCGCCGTTGACGGAGGGCGGCGGCAGCGTAGTGGCCCCGCCCTGTGCTTGTGGTTGCTCGGTCATGGCAGTGCTTCCTTCACCGGAGCAGCCGCGTAATCCGCGCTTTGCTCCTGGGTGACCCGGCTGGTCGCAGCCTGCGGCCGCTGGCTCTGCGGGTCTAGTCTCAGACTACGCATGAAACCTAAAACGCGCAATAGATTTCTAGAATTATGGTTAGGTTTTCTGGGGAGCGCGCTCGAGCTGAAACGGCTCATCGATTCCAACACCCTCGCGTGGCTCATCACCTTCGCCAGCGGAGCGATCTGGCGGTTCCGCAACGACACCGCGCGAATCTGAGCCGTACTGTTCCGGTCCGGCCGTCAACGAGAACTGGCAGCATCGAAGACGGGCTCACATAGCATCGAGATGACCGGAAGGCAGTCGAACGTGACTGACGTGCAGCATGTCCTGGCCGCGTTCGACTTCGCGGCATTCTTCGCTGCGGTCGACGATGCTCGCCGCGGCCGGGATATGGGCTGGTACGACTTGGCTGACGAGCTGTGGGACCAGTCCGCTCAGCTCAACGCCGAACGCGACGACCACCCGCTATGCGGCGGCGCGGTCTCCCGGCTAGGTGCGCGAGGCGAAACATCGTGTCAGTACGCGCTTTACCTGCTGCGCTGGCTCGGGCAGCCGCCGGAGGACTTTCTCACCGGTCCGGCGCTGGACGTCGGAGACGTGCGGCTGCCGGACCCAGGCCCGGACTGTCGACTCCGATGGGACCTCGCCCAGCTCCATGCCGCGCTCAACGACGAGCGGCAGCGGCAAGGGCTGACGTGGGCGGGACTGGCCCAGCAGCTCGGCTGCACCCCGAGTCGGCTGACCAATCTGCGGACGGCGCGCATGGCCGACATGAGCCTCACGATGCGCGTGACCCAATGGCTGCGCAGCCCGGCTACCGCCTTCATCCATCCCGTGAGTAGCCAGCACCGAGCCGAGCTGCTCTAGCTCTGGTCGTGATATGCGGTCACAACGGCGCATCTACGTGCACTTGGCGCTCGGATCACCCTGCTTCGGTGGGCTCGGCTGACGCGTGCAATCGTGGTAGCAGAGGCGCCGCTCGAGAGCGCCAAGTTCTCAACATGAACGCGACCGTTCCGCTGAACCGGCCTGCGGCTGCCCGCGACACGGCACCGCTGCTGGACTTCCTCCGCAGCTGACACTTGCCCACGCACATCAGCCGCATAGGAGTCACCATGTCCAACCACTTCAGCGCAGACAATCTCAAGTTTCCCGGCGACGACACTCGGCTGGATCTCACCGACGTGTTCGCATTCAGGTCTGAAGAGGACCCCGGTAAGACGATTCTGATCATGGACTCGAACCCGACCGTCAGGCCTCCGATTGATTTGCCCTCAAATGTCATCACCAGCCGGGATTTTCATCCTGACGCGATTTACCGGATCAACATCGACAACGACGGCGACGCTGAGGCCGACGTTGCCTTCACGTTCACCTTCTCCGAGTACGAGGACGGCGCGCAAAACGGCACCGCGTACTACGCCACCGGAGCCGAGGCCCGCGAGCCAGGACCGGCGGGCCAGGTAGTCACATCGTCCATCCCGGTCAGCTTCGGCGCGATGGCGCAGCCCGTCTGGGCCGACCGGATCCGCCTGTTCGCGGGGACGCGCAGCGACCCGTTCTTCGCAGATATCGAGGGTGCCCTGCACGGATTCAACTGGACCGGGCACGACGACTTCGAGGGAAACCACATCCTGTCGATCGCGCTGGAGGTGCCCGACGACATGCTCGGCACGAACCCTCAGATCGGCGTCTGGGCCTCGATCAGCCTGTCTCGCGATGGCATGCTCACGCAGATGGATAGAGGCGGGAACCCGACCATCAACCCCTTTATCAACCCCGACGGCGAGAAAGATCTCTACAACTCCCGGCAGCCAGCCGACGACGTAGCCAACTACCTCACGCCGTGGTCCAAGCTCCTCGAGAACGGCGGCTACCCGCCGGATGAGGCGAGGCAGGCGGCTCTTATGGTGCTGCCCGATATCCTCCAATACGACCGCACCAAGCCCGCCGCCTACCCCAACGGCCGCGTCTTGACGGACGACGTTTACAGCATGCGCTTCGGGTGGCTCAGCCACGGCAAGGTCCCGCCGACGGGCCTGAAGCCGCACGATGACCTGCTGAACGGCTTCCCGTACCTCGGCGTGCCCAACATGTAACCCTGACCAGCCGGCGACCGTCCTAGCCGGTTGCGCGTATCGGGCCCGGACTCGCTCGCGGACTTCACCGAGTTCTGCTGGGCCTTGATCAGCGGCGCCAGCTGCTCGGCCTGCTGCATCGTCAGAGGCTGCTTCCACGGCCAAGAGCACGAGCGCCGGCTTGCGCACGGCGCCCTTGCTCGCGCACAGCGCCCTTGCAGCGTTACAACGGGCTTGCCGGAAAGCCTTGAAAGAAATCCGGGAGGCGGTGTCGGATCGGGGCGGAGGTGTTCGTAGCAGCTGTGAGCGGTCGCCAACAAGGAGCGTCCCGAACCACAGGAGATGATCTTCAGATGCAATACCTGGTTTCCGTCATCGATGACAAGAGCAATCCCGGCAGCACGGACAGGCAGCCCGCCATCAGCGCGTTCAACGAACGACTTATCGCCGAGGGCTACTGGGTTTTCGCGGGCGGGCTCGCGGACCCCGACGCAGCCACGGTCATCGACAACCGGGGCGAGCAGGCGGTATTCAGCGACGGGCCTTTCGTGGAGTCGAAGGAGTACCTCGCCGGCGTCTGGGTGTGGGAGGCCCCCGATCTGGATGTGGCGCTCAAGCTCGCCACCGAGGCCTCGAAGGTCTGCGATCGGAAGATCGAGGTGCGGCCGTTCCAGTGAGCGACGTCGAGGAGGCCATCACCCGGGCCCACCATGAGGAGTGGGCGCGGGTGGTCGCCACCGTGACCAGGCGTTTCGGTGACCTCGACATCGCCGAGGAGGCGGCGGCCGAGGCGTTCGCGGCAGCGGTCGGGCGGTGGCCATCTGACGGCGTACCCCCCAACCCCGGCGCCTGGCTGACCACCACCGCCAACCGCAAGGCCATCGACCGGATCCGGCGCGAGATCAAGCGAGGCGACAAACAGAAGGAGGCTCAGATGTTGTACGACGACGACCCGCCCGAGCCTCTCGGCCCCGTCCAGGACGAGCGGCTCCGGCTGATCTTCACCTGCTGTCACCCGGCGCTTGGGATGGAGACTCGCGTGGCGTTGACGCTGCGCATGGTCGGCGGTCTGACCATGCCGGAGATCGCCCGTGCCTTCCTGGTCCAGGAAGCCGCCGTGGGGCGGCGGATCACCCGCGCGAAGGCCAAGATCAGGGCCGCTCGTATCCCTTATCGGGTGCCGTCCGCGGAGGATCTCGCAGCCCGCGTCTCTGGCGTACTCGCCGTCCTCTTCCTCATCTTCAACGAGGGCTACCTGGCGACCGGCGCCGACACCGATCCCGTACGTCATGACCTGACCGCCGAGGCGATCCGGCTCACTCGCCTGATCCGTGCCCTCATGCCGGACGACGGCGAGGTGGCCGGGCTGTTGGCTCTGATGCTCCTGACCGAGGCCCGCCGCACCGCACGGGTCTCGGCGAGCGGCGAACTGGTCACCCTCGGCGAGCAGGATCGCGGGGCCTGGGATACGGCGTTGATCGCCGAGGGTCACCGGCTGGTCCGCGAGCGGCTGGCCGCCGGGGTGGCTCCAGGCCGCTACCAGATCCTGGCCGCGATCAACGCCGTGCATACCTCCGCCCGCGACGTACGCGTCACCGATTGGTCGCAGGTCGTCGCCCTCTACGACCAGCTCGTCCGCCTCGACCCCTCGCCGATCGTCGCGCTCAACCGGGCCATCGCGATCGCCGAGCTTGACGGTCCGGACGTAGCACTTGCGGCCGTCGACCGTCTCGAGCACAAGCTGGCCGGCTATCACGCCTACCATGCGACTCGCGCCGACCTGCTGCGCCGGCAGGGCTGCAGCCAGAAGTCGCGCGCGGCATACGACAAAGCCATCGAGCTGGCGGGCAACACCGCCGAGACCGCGTACCTCACACGACGCCGCGACGAGCTGGGGTAGTGCAGACTGCGTCCCGGCACTTAGCTCAGAACAGGTGGCCCAACAGGTCCACCTCGCCTATAGGCCAGCCCTGTTGCCCAATCCTTTTCACCATCAAGGCGCCAGTGTCCTGCGCTGCGGCCAGCCCCAGCGTGGTGTGATCGTGGATCTTCACCCAGGAACAGGGGTTGGCAACGCGCGCCCATCCGCCCCTGGTGTAGACACGGTCGTCATCTGCGAAGAGGATCACAAAATCCACCCTGCAGGAACGCGCGAGTTCGATCACCTCCGCCAGCAGCAGGCCGGCCAGGCCCTGCGACCGGTCGCTCGTCCCCACGCACAGGTCGACAATGCCAAATGTTCGCAGGACAGTACTGCCGACCCGGATCACTCGCAACTCCACGCCCATCTGGGCCGCCAGCACTCCACTCGTCATCGCAAGATAACGGAAATGGGGTGGAAGCTTGAAGTAGCTTCGGTCGGGATATCCCGGGAAACTTGCCTGCAACAGCGCCTGTACTTGCTGCCGGAGATCGCTGCCGATCTCGGCTTCCGCGACACGAAGAATGGCGGTCGCGTCGCTGTCGTCTCGCTTCTGCCCCACGCGCTGGACTCTACCGGCGACGCCGGTTGCCCTCCTGCTACGCAATCCTGGTCAGGACTGCGGAGACCCGGCCTAGGACCTCATCGACGCTCTCGGTGACCATGTCGTGCATGGACTCCTCAACGTCGAAGGTGTAGGCGATCCGGGTGCTGTCGACAGGTGCGGCTGTCAGCGTGATCGCGGTGATCACATCGCCGGGGACCGTCATCACCAGGCGGCCCGGTTCGCTCACCTCGTCGTAACGGCCCGTTAGCGCGATCTCGGCGCCTTCGGAGGAGACAACGGTCGCCTGCCAGGACCCTCCCGTCCGCACATCCAGCACCGCCGTCCCCGGCTTGGCTGGCAGCCAGCTTTCGAAGTGGCTGGGCTGTGTGAGGACCTCCCAGACCCGCTCACGCGGGCCATTCAGGGTGCGGGTGACGGTGAACGCGCTCATCGGAATCCTTCCTGTTGCCGGCGTTGCCGGGTCGCGCCGAAGGTCTCAGCGTGTGAGCTTCGCCGGATCATCGTGCATGAGCCGTCGCTCAGGGATACATCTCGATCCTGACAGGATCCGGTCCTGTTGATCAGGTCCAATTTGATGCACAGATCCAGGACCAATTCCGCCCGCTCGTCGTGCCCCAACTGCCTTTGCTCGGAGGGCGCTGGCCGCGCAGGCGGGCCTGCCTTCGCTTCAGCCCCAGAAGCCGCTACAAGTACCCTGGTCGGCTGCTAGGGCGGTCAGGAATCGCAGATAGTAACTGCTCTCTCCGACGTGGTACCACATGTCGATACCGGTCGAAAGGGGCTGGCCCTGAGCTACAAGAGCAAGGGGTTGCGGCAAGGATCGCCACCGCCACCACTGCCATGAGCCTTATGCGAAGCTCGACAAGCGGCGGGTACCAGTCGGCAGGGTGACGCCGGTAGATGGCCTGGCTCAGGTGCATGGTGGCGTCGATTCCGTTGGTAACGGACGACACACGTCGTATAGGGCGAACTTCGGCCCTCAACGCATGAAATCCGGGAAATGACCGAGATGGCAGGTCCGGTTGCCTCCAGCTCTACGAGCTGCGGGCGTGCTAGGCCGTCCAGCCAGGGTCGATCTCGTCCGGAAAAGCGGTCATCCAGTAGTCGGGCAATACGTCCTTCAGCGTCTTCCACACGACCTTGGTCGCGTCTTGCGGGGAGGCGACCGCTACCAGGACATCAGGCCCGTTGACGGCGAGACGCTCACGGCACACGCCGCAGGGACTCAGCACAACCGTCTTCCCGCCCGGCTGGCGATGCAGGCACACCGATGCCATCACCTGGCGGCCAAGTCGATATGCGCCGCAGTACGGTTCGATCTCATGGCACACCTCGACGGAGGGGTTCACGGCATTCGGCGACGTTCCCGTCAGAATGCTGCCGTCGTCGAGCAGCATTGCGGCCGCGCCGTGATGGTCGTCGTCGGGAAAGCGCGTCTCAATGAGTTCCCGGCAGGCCGCGACGGTGGCGTTAAGATCTGATTCCTTCACGGCACGATCCTAGGGACGGTCTGCCATTGCCGGACGAAGAGGCATGCCCACTGCGTCCGATCGGCGTGGGCGCTGGGTCGTGGAATGGCCCGTCCCGGTCCATCAGCTGAGGGGTTCAGGCGATAAGCAGGCGACTGTCAAGCTCGGCCGTGTCGAGATCGATGAGGTCGCGGTTACGTTCGGCCCACCGGCCGGAGGAAAGGTCACTGCGGAGGCTGCGCACTGCCCGCTCCTCGACGTCCGGCCCGACTCTGGCCCAGACCGATATTCCGCGCCGGACATTCTCGTCCAGGTATGCCTCGGGCCGGCGCCAGTACGCCTCGTAGAAGCCGTCAGCGCAGTCCCACGGGATTGGCACCGGTTCTATCCGGGCTACGATCGCGCGGGCCATCTCGGTCAGCGTTGGACGGCCCGCCCAGAGGTCGTTGTGCTCGGGCAGGTAGTCGCGAGTAAGCCAGAACCGATCAGGGTCACTGGTGTCGTGTGTGAACACGACCAGGCGGCGCGCGACGCGCCGCATCTCGCGCAGGCCCGCGATCGGGTGCCGCCAGTGATCGATGGTGGCAATAGCCATCGCGGCGTCGAAGGAGTGGTCCTCGAACGGGAGGCTCTCGGCGGCGGCAGCCACGCACGGCGCCACCCCTGCGGGACGTTGCGCCCGCATCAGCGCCGACGGTTCGACCGCGAGGACGTGGCGGTCGGGCGGTTCGTAGGAGCCGGTGCCGGCCCCGACGTTCAGAATGGTCCGGGCATCGCCGAGCGCACCCCAGATCTGCGCGGCGATGCGCGGTTCAGTGCGCCGTGTCGCGGTGTAGGTAGCTCCGATGGTGTCGTACAACTGCGCACTGGACATTGACACCTCCATGCAGCAGACGGTAGCCCCGGCGCTGTTCGGCCGCGGCGAGGCACGCTGCACGGATCTCAGGTCGAAGTTAGCCGGAGATTAGTTACAACCATCTGTGCCCTAACGCCGTCGTAGCTCTCGTACCGTCGCATGTCTCCCGCAAGGGGCAACTGCACGTCTTCTTCTTAGCTCTGCCTTCCTCATGAAGGGAACAAGGATGAAACTCACATCGATGGCTGTGCGCGGGTTCATCTGCGTGTCCGCTGTTGCCTGCGCTGCCGCCGCAGGTGCCCCTGCCATCGCGTCGGCCGCGCGGGCCCAGGCGGTCCCGAAGGGATTCAAGGCCAGCGCGATGAGCTGGACGTCCGCCAGCAATGGATGGGTTCTCGGGGCCGAGTCGTGCGGACTTCGGCATAACTGCAAGACCTCGCAGGTAGTTACCACTACTAACGGGGGCAAGTCCTGGCACCTGGTCGGCACCATCCACGCGCAGATTCCCAAGCTGGGCCTTGGCACAGCCGGCATTACCGAGATCCGGATGGCAACGTCCAAGGTCGGCTGGATCTTCGCGCCCGGGCTGTACCGCACAGCCGACGGCGGGAAAACCTGGCGCAAGGTGGCGATCCCCGGACGCGACAAGCAAGTGCTCTCGCTCGCTGTCACCCCGGACGCCGCCTACGCGATCACCTCCCCCTGCGGCTACATGATGGGACTGTGCAAAGGGCACCTGACGGCATGGCGGACGAGTCTCACCGCAGCGTCGTGGACGAGGATGAAGCTCCCTCAGCGACTGCACGCGAACGTCGAGGCCAATGTGGCCGCTTATGGCAAGGCCGTCTATATCGTCAATGACCGGGTCGAGAACTCCCTGCACACCCAACTGCTAGTGAGCACCGACGGCGGAGCGCACTTCGCCAGCAAGCCGAATCCCTGCACCGCGGCGCAGATCTTCAACCTGGTTCAAGCCGCGCCGTACTCAGCGACCAAAGTCGGGCTGTTCTGCGACGGCAATCCGGGATTCGGCAAAGCCGTCAAGGCCGTGTACCTCTCTCGCGACAACGGCACGACTGACCACTACGCCGGCACCTTGCCGCCGTATGGCATTCAAGCCCAGCTGGCCATCTCTCCGTCCAGGAACCTGCTGGTGGCCTCGTATTCGATCGGCTCTTTCATCGATATCAATGACAGCCACGGCACCACCTGGCACCAAATCATCGGGTCCGGTGACGGCGGCGCCGGGATGAACGACCCGGCTTACGTCAGCAAGAACGAGGCGTGGGTCGTCTACGGGCCGGCCAGCATGTTCGCTGACTACGGCGAGCTGCTCAAGACCACGGACGGCGGGCGCCATTGGACCCAGCATCGCTTCTGATGAGCGGCCGGTGACGGCACCAGCGTCCGGCTTCCCGTCATCCTCGATGCGCCTGTGGGGATGACGGGGTGGAGATTGGCCGATACCCAGCCTTCAGCGGGCCGACCGCCGACTCCGCCGCTGTTGGATATGGTGGTGGGCATGGGTTGCTTCGCTTCCATGCCCACCCGTACCGCCGCTTAGCGGCGGTAACGCGGTTGCCGTAACCGCGGCCTCATTGCCTACCCCTGCTGGGGTCAGTGCCAGGGCGTACCGCCGGATCAGAGTCCTGCCGGCAGCCACTTGCTCGTTCCTATGCTGCCGGGACGTCCTGCCTGATCAGGGGAGCCATGTCTCAGCCGCAGCGATCCGATTCCCAGTACGAAGCATTGGCGCAGGACCCACGCGCCGCCACGATGCTCCTGATGGTCGGGCTCCCAGGCGCCGGGAAAACCACCCGGGCCAAAGAGCTCGCCGCGGCGAACCGGGCGCTGCGGCTGACCCCGGATCACTGGATGATCCCGCTGTTCGGCCAGCCGATGGCCGAAGATAAGCGCTTCGTGCTCGAAGGGCGGCTCATCTCGGTTGCCCTGCAGGCGCTGCGGCTGGGGACCAGCGTCGTGCTCGACTTCGGACTCTGGGGCCGCGATGAACGGTCGGCACTGCGCTGGCTGGCGCGATCAGCAGGGGCAGCCTGCCAGGTCATCTACTTGCCCGTGGACAAGGAGGTCCAGCTCGCCAGGATCGCGCACCGCCAGGCAACGGCACCGCATCAGACGTTCCCGATGACCGAGGCCGACGTAGACCAATGGCGGAAACAGTTCCAGGTACCTGACGCCGCCGAACTCGACGGCGGCGGCGAAATCCCCGGTCCGCCAGCGGGCTGGTCAGGCTGGCCGGAATGGGCAGGAGACCACTGGCCATCATGCACCGACAGCCAAACTCCCAGTTGCCTCAGATTCGACGATTCGAGGCCGCCAAGCTAGCCGTTCACTGCACGACTGCTTTCGCTGCTGCTTCCCAGGCCGCGTGCTCCGCGTCTGACAACTCAGCCCAGAACGGGATCGTCGTCCCGGTTCCGTCACCCCAGGCGAGTGCCTCACCGTGCGCCGCGTACGCGATATGGCCGGGTGTGCGTGGCGGCCGCTGCGGCTCTCGGATCAGCTTTGCGCGCTTGACGATCTCGGCACGCTGGTTTACCCGGACTGTGTCCGTGAACGATGCGCCTGGGCACGAATGCAGAGACAGGTTCCATTCCTGGCACATGCGGTGGTACGCGAGGCCGCGGCCGTGACAGTTGTCGGTCACCTGCAGCGGGAACCCGGCGAACCGGGACAGGAACTCAAGGCATTGTGCCCACGCCCACAAGCCGGCGTCACTGATCGGGGTCTCCGGGTGGCCGTTGTCTTCGGTTTCGATGCCGTACCGGCTGATGTTCGCAGCGAAGGCGTGGAAGGTCTCGTAGCCCTTGCCGATCGGGACGAACTGGTGGATGCGGCCGGCCTGGCTGATTCCGATGTGGGCTGAGCCTTGGGCGTCGGGGCCGTTGAAGAGCTGGATGGCGCTTTCGATGCTGCCGACCATGGTGTGCAGGACGACGCCGTCCATCTGGCCCGTGACGCCTGCGCGCGAGAACGCAAGCGGAAAGGGGTCGTTGTAGGTGATGACGGTTCCGGCGGAGCCCTGGAGCTTGCCAGTGGTCTTGTCGATGCTCAGTTTGCCGGGCGTGGTCATTTTGCTTGCTCCTGTTGCCATTCGTACAAACCGGCGCCGAGTTCCTTGCCGCCGCACTTGTGGTTAATTATGGATGTTAACGCAGATCGACCGCCATCATGCTCCTCTTCCAGTACCGCACCAAACAGGTGATTCACCAACTCCAAATACGGTGTTTAACGGGACAACTGACACCTTTCCTGCGTCTCGCGTATGGGTTTGGCTCCGCGCAGCTCCGTGCCGGAGCACTGGATCGATCCCGCCGCGTTCTTCAGCCGCGGCACGAGCGGCCAGTGGCGCGACCTCCTCGACGACGCCGACCTCGCCCGGTACGCCGCGCGGGTGCGGGCGCTCGCGTCCGACAACCTCGTCGAGTGGGTGCATCCCGAGCCGATCGACGGAGATCCCGTCCGGCGGTATGCCCGCACTACCCAAAGCTGATCGTCAGCGCCGACCGCCGCCGATAACTGCCGATCCGCGCTCAGGACCAACATCAGGGGTCTGCGCCTCAACCGACGCCGGATTCGGCGGTATGCGCTCCGATCGCATCGCATCCGGCTCAAGGCCTGTGACGGGAATATGATGGCGGGCCGACTCCGATCATGGGATGCGCGGCAAGCCGGCCTGTCAGTTGGTGGCCCGGTATTGCTCAATCACGCTGGCCGGGATCCGGCCGCGAGCGCTGACCTCGATGCCATGGTCCTTCGCCCACGCCCGAACCTCGCCGCTACGCTGACGGCCGGTCGCATTCCGCGGAGCCCGACGTCCCGCGCCTGGGCCAGCTTTGCGGGCATGCTCGACGAACGTCGCGAGCTGGCTGCGGAATGCTCGGGCGTTGTTCTGGTTTAGGTCGATCTCATACTCGGCGCCGTCCAACCCGAACCGCATCGTCTCGTCCGCCGGGCCGCCGCTCAGGTCGTCTTCGAGTTCAATGGTCACTTTCTGAGCCATCTGCCGCCTCCGTGCTGGCGATTGGACCCGCCGGGCCACCTGGGGTGATTATCCGCTATGCCAGTCGCAACTGGGCTGATTACACGCCGCTTTGAGGAAACCCGGATCGCGCTTCCCGGGTCAAACTCGCGGGAACGTGGGTGAGACCGGCAACCATGCAGAGTGCGGGATGTTAGCTGCCGCGTCCGTCAGCATCATTCCACGCGAACGCCACGATGGCGCTGCTTGTGTTGGCGCGTGCGCTGCGGGTGTTTCGCGTAGCGTGGATCTGTATCGCTGGCGAGGCCCCCTAGGCGTCCGCCAGCACAGAATGGTCAATCCGCGTCGCCGTCCAGCCCGCAAGTCGATCTCCGCCGTTTCGCGCGTAATCGGCGCTCGGCGTGTGCTGGCGCGGCGGTAGCGCCGTCGCATAGCTCATTGACAGTGACTACAGCCCTGGCGTCCCACCTCACGGCGGCGATTGCCCACCCAGCATGGCATTCCGATACCTGGATTAAGGGGCGGCCAGCCAATCAGGCCGCGGTCGTTCCGGCGACTTTAACGGACACGCTCAGCCGACCCGACAGTGCACAGTTTTGGCACATCACCTGCCCGGTCCGACAGCGAGGCCGGTCACCTCATGGTTTCCTGAGCGTGTCAAGATGCGATTGAAGCTCCGTGCTGATCCGATCGAGCAGGTCGCGGACGCGGTCGTCGTTCTGCTCTGACAACGCCACCGATAGATGCTCGCCGAGCCGGAGCAGCTGCTGGGTCACCACCTGGCGGACAACGGCGTCGCTCACTCGACCTTGCCAGAGGGTGGGGAGCTGCCGACCTGCCACGCTCGGCATGTAGTCGAGCGGTGACACGCCGCGAGCGGTGTCCGCCTCCACCAGCAGTTCGGCCCACGTCCTTGCGTCGCTGAACAGCTGGTCTAGCTCGGCGTGCAGCTGGTGGGTCTCTGACACCGTGTGATGCGCTTGCCGTACCGCCATGACGACGTCGATGACCTCATTGAGGACCTCGTTGAGAGCAGCCATCGGGTCGTGCTGAGATGCTGATGTCATGCGCACACCGTCCCACGGATGGCCACCAGACGCGCGGGCTGGGCCAGCCGCGCCGCACGCTTGGCCGGCCGGGCGTTGCGGCATCGCGATGCCGGCTGCCTTCGGCCGGGCCGGGTCCGACCGGGAACGTGACCCGGTCAGCTCTTGGGAGACTGCCCGCAGGCGGGGCTGGATGGCGGTGTCGTGGGATTGCCGGCCCCGCCGCTTAAGCCCCTTGTGCTGCCTGCCCAGTTTCGGCCGTTGTCCCGAAGTGCCAGAAGCCGCGGAAGACACTGCAGGTCGGGGTAACGGACACGCCTTCTCAGGTCATTTCTAGCCACCCCGGAAAACCGTCTCCAGAGCTGTGCGCTCTGCTTTCGACGGGCGGTCGACATAGCGCCCGCAGGGAAGCCGATCAAGGCCCGGAGGACCGCCCCGCGTCGAGGCTGGATAGAGAAACTGCCCGGCCGGACGATGATGCTGGCGGCCGAGTTGCCTGGCCGCCCAGGAGCCATGATGGCGAGCTACCCCCAGGATCCGCTGTATCTGCAGCCGGCTCGAGGTCCCTGGCTGGCTATCGCCGCCGAGGTCCATCGTCCTTGCCGTCAAGCTGATGTACGCGGACTGCTCCGCCGCGTCGGCGCGCAGCAGGTCGTGGGAGGCGAAGCGGCCAGGCGAATGCGATCGCACCGACGTTTCCCAAGAATGCCGCTCGTGCCGCGTATCGCGCTGAGATGGTCACTCGGTGACCGGGGATGGCGGTCTTAGCGCTGTTGCGCTCATCTTGTGGTCGTCCGGCCGCTGCCTGGTGCGCTCAGTCAGGCCGTTCAGCCGCCGGTCTTGCGGCGAAACGTGCGCCGGCTCCGGGCCAGGCCGCGGGCGCCGTGGACCTTCCCGGTGTCCTTGCCACCGCGGGCCGCGTTCGCGTCCGCATGCTTGGCGCGCTTTCGTTCCAGCGCCTCGCGGAACTTGCGCTTGATCTCTTCCTCGGAACTTTCAGGCTCCGGCGCGGCGTCAGCCATGCAGATCTCCTCCCGGGAGGGCCATATCCACAGCTTCCCACATGTGATACCGGCACGCCGCCTGGCAGGGTGGCCGTAGTGATCGTCGTCGCCGCCGAGCGCCCTGTCATGCCGCTGTGGGGCCCGCTTCATCCGAGGAACCTGCAGTTGGCGTGCCAGGGACTCACGCTCGGCGCCGCAATCCGCCGCCCGAGGCCAGTCGGGCTTAGAGGCGTTGCCTCAGCCAGGAGTGCACCTCCCTGATCCGGTGCGCCTGGAGGGTGAGGTGTCCGTCATCTTCGAGCAGCCGGGCTTCGACCCCTGGAATGTGGGCGGCGAGCCACTGGCCGTGGGCGAAAGGAATGAACTTGTCCTGCTTGCCGTGCAGCAGGAGTACTGGGACGGAGATGTCGGTCACGTCGAACCCCCACGGGCGGATCAGGCCGTAGCTGTCGTCCCACCATCCCTGGCTGCCCGGCGCGAGTGCTTCGCGGTTGGTGCGGGCCGTGTAGTCAGCCAGGTCACCCGTCAGGGCAACGGCATCGGCCGCCGACAGGAAAGGGGCCCATTGCTCAGCCAGGCTGCCGGCCGTTGTAGCCAGTACGTCCTTTCTGGTCCCGTCCAGCCCGGCCCGGACCGCCTCGGGGTCAGTAAGCGCCCGCCGGTATGCATCGGCAGCCTGCAGGCCGTCGAACCAGTCCAGCCCTTCAGCGCCGTAGGGCGCGAACGATGCGAGGGACGCGGCGGCGGTGACCAGGTCGGGCAGCAAGGCCGCGCACGCCAGAACGCGCGGTCCGCCGCCGGAAAGACCCCACATCGCCACCCTGCCGATCTCCAGCGCGTCGCAGATGACCCTGACGTCGGCCGCGGTATCGGCAACTGTCCGTCCCGGCTTCGGTGTGGAGCCGCCATATCCGGGCCGGTCATAGCTGATAAGGCGCAGCCCCTGCTCGGCGGCATCGGCTGCGTAGGGGCGATACAGGAGTCGCGACATGGGAGTGCCGTTGTGCACCAGCACCGGCCTGCCAACAGGGTCGCCGCCTTCTTGAACCGCGAGGACCCGGCCTTCAGGTGTGCGAACGATTCGTTCCATGTCAGCTCCCCTGCGTCCGGTGCCTGCATCCGCTAGCTGCCGAGTAGCCAGCGACACCAGCACATCTGAGGCTGCCTCGGCACGGCTGACTGAGCTGGTCAGCGGAGCGGGTGGACCGGATGCAGGCCGATGCCGAGGCTGCCGGGTGCAAGTGGATGACGCCAGCAGGCTGCCAGGGCCAGGCCCAAGCGTAGTGACCGGTCAGCAGCGGCCCAGGCAGTCGGCATCGTCGTAAGCCTGTCACCGAAGTGCTAGCCAATTCAGTTCGCCGCGAACCGCAAAAGATTGATCATCTGTGAACCAGCCCCCGGGCACTGTTCACCGCGAGGACACAGGCGGCGACCGCCGGGTGAGACAATCGCCGCGTGCGCAGCGACCTTTCACCCGACCCCCCTGACGACGCGCCAGCAGCCCTCCAGCGAGCGTGGCCTCTTGTACTTCAGTGGGGCGAGAGCGACGACCTTGTCCGCTCCCGGCTGGTGGAGGCCGCCAGCGACGAGGAGCTACGCTCGCTCGTCCAGAATGTCCGTCCGCTGTACCCGGCCGTCAACGCCTATCTAGATCAGACCAGCGACGCGGAACGCGCGGCACCGTACGGCGACCTCGCCCAGGCCGCGATGGAAGCCCAGTTCGAGGTCGACCGCCGCCAGGACCAGGACGGCTGACCCCACGCGCCACCAGGCCAATCACCCAGCCGGATCAAACCGAACAGAGATTCTGGTCGCCATTTCCGGGTTGCCCTCAATCGGCAGCCTAAGAGCAAAGAATCGGCGTTATACGGGTGATCCTGTCAAGCGGGCGCGCCGCATCGGTGTTGGCGGAAATGGCGTGGGCTCGCCGAAAAGTTCTTGGCCGTCGCTGTTGCCAAGGAGGAAAACGAACCGGTGCAGGTCGGCGCGGATGGCCTCGGTGTCATATGCGGGATGGCCGGTGAAGGTTGCCAGGCTCTCCGCCAGGGCCTCTTCCTTGCTGCCGGATAGCCAGTCGGTAATGAAGCTGAGCTAGTCACGCTCACAGCGGCGACCTGGAGTAACCGGAGTTGCGCGAGCAGCCGAGGCTGCTGGCAGGCGGGGTCCCTTGCGCCGCCGCCCTGATGAGGGCATGAACCGTTGCCTCCGGGAAGAACACGGTGAGATTCCTCGCCGCGGCCAGAGCCCGGTGGCGGGCATCGCCGCCGAGCTGGCGAGTAGCCCGCACGGCATAGATGGCAGCCCGGCGGCGGGCGTCAGCGCGGTATTGCCCGATGTCCATGCTGATCGTCACGCCGTGAGCATCGGCCAGCTCCAGCGCCTCTGCCGTGATCTTTTTGCCCTTGGCCGAGTTGCACTCCTGATGCAGGAGCTGGAGATTCCAGCGGCGATGCGGTCCGCCATAAACCCGGGGAATGATGTGATCGATCGCGGTGCCGCGCGGCGAGTCCGGCAAATAATCCCCGCACCACGGGCAGCGCCAGTGTTGCAGCTCTACCAGTTCTGTCATAAATGCCAGGCTGTGCGATGCCCACGGCACAACCTCGTCGTCGTGCTGCCGATCACCCGCCGCAGTGCCGAATGGCCAGCGGCAGAACCTCTCCCCGGCAGGCACCGGCAGCCCGCACACACCGCACCAGCCAGGGTCGGCAGACATGAGGACAAGCTAGCCGCACAGTCGGACATCGCGGCAGTTGCTGTCATCTCAACATGGCACCCGCATCAAGCGGCAGACCTAGGCCGGTGATGAACCGAGCTTCGTCAGAGGCAAGGAATAGCGCCGCATTGGCGACGTCGCGCGGCTCGATCCATGGAGTCGGCAACACGTTCCACTGCAAGTAATGCTCGCGCACTTCCTCTTCAGTCGCAGCGGGGTGACCTACGAGATTGTCCATGTACTGCTGGCTGGTCACCATGTCGGTAAGCACGACGGTGGGGTCGACGGAGTTGACGCGCACGTTGTACTCAGCCAGTTCTAGCGCGAACGCGCGTACGAGCCCGAGCACGCCATGCTTAGCCGCCGTGTAATGCGCGAACTGGGGGCTAGCCCGGTGACTGAGGAGAGAGCCAATGAAGACCATTACTCCGCTCCTCTGGCTGATCATGTGCGGGCTGACCGCCTTGGCGCTCTGCCACACGCCGGTCAGGTTGACGGCCAGCATCGCGTCCCACTGATCGTCGGTCAGTTCCCAAGCACTGCCCCAGGAGTCAATGCCCGCAGCGGCGACCAGCACGTCGAGCCTGCCTAGCTCGCGGAGTGTATTCGCGACCGCCTCACGCATCGCGGCGCCGTCCCTCACATCTGCCACGAGCGGAATGCACCGCCGGCCCAGGGTCTTCACTGCGCTGACCGTCTCATCCAGCTGCTGGATGCTGCTCGGCTGGTAAGGGACGGTCGGCATCGCGGCGCCAATGTCCAGCGCCGCGATGTCAGCGCCTTCCTCGGCCAACCGCAATGCGCAAGCCCGGCCGATGCCGCGGGCTGCGCCAGTCACCACGGCCACCTTGCCGGCAATCCGGCCCGCCGTCACGGCGAGGTGCCCTGATGAGCGCGACAGTATTCGCTGGCCGCATCGAGAGAGTCTTCGCGGTAGTCTTCCACCACTTCACAGGTGTGCTTGTGGTAGATCAATCCGTCGTCGTTGACCCAATACACATCGACACCGAACTCCCTGCACATGCGTCCCTCTGCCCGGATCGTATAGCTCGCGGTGGTTTCGCTCACAATAATGTCGCCGTAGGCGGCCCGGAAGGTGCGGGTGAGCATGTAATCATCGAGGCTGTCGAACCATTCGGCTGGGTGGTCGTGCACTTCCTGCGGACTAAGGACCCTGCTACCGAATTTGGTCCGTGCCTCGGGCGTATAGAGAGCCGCCACCCCGACCGCGTCATGAGCCCGATACAGCCGCTCGACATTCCGCACCCAAGCCTCCGGATCTGCCACTGCCATGTCTCTCATCTCCTGCGCGCTCGTCTCGACGGTGCTGCTCTCGGTGGATGCCGCACGGCGGATCCTTGGAAACACCGACACCTTGGTGCATGGTCACATGAGGATGGTGAAGCCGCGAAGCTAGCTGGCCGGCGCTTACACCCGGCGGCGAGTCTCGCCGCGGATTGCACGTGCCGGCCAGGAACGGGCAGGTACGTTCAGGAGATGGAGATCATCAACTTGGGTACGGCGGATGGGCTGCCGCCGGTGGACTGGGCTGCAGTTGTCGAAAAGCTCGATGCAGGGTCGGCGGCGGCCGCGGACGCGCTGAACTCCCGCACGACGTGGCTCTCCACAGTGAATGAGGATGGCAGCCCGCATGTGACGGCGGTCGGTGCCCTGTGGGTGGACGGCACGTTCTGGTTCCAGACGGGCGCGGGTACGCGCAAGAGGCGCAATGTCACACGCGATCCGCGGTGTGCAATCGCGACGTCAATACCTGGCGCAGACGTCGTGGTCGAGGGTGATGCGGTGCGGGTGATCGAGCCGCGCGCCGTCGCGCGGATTGCGAAGGCGTGGACGGACAACGGCTGGCCGGCGGAGCCCGATGAAAGCGGGTCGGGTCTCACTGCACCGTTCAACGCGCCGTCGCAAGGACCGCCCCCGTGGAACGTCTACCGCATCGAGGCGCGCTCGGCGACTGTGGTCTTGGCGACGGAGCCGGGCGGCCTGACCCGCTTCCGTTTCTGACAGCATGGACGGCAGTGGTACGGTTTGGTACTATTCGGGGGCAATGTGCTCGAACGTGCTGGGATGACTGCGGTCGACCTGCGCCAATGCACGGCGGCGTTCCCGGCTGCGCTGAGAGATATCCAAGGGTGGATCTCCCTGCATCGCTGAAGCCTTAAGCGCGCGCCGCCAGAGCCGCGCAGGCGGTCGGGAGGTCGAGTGGCGGTCGAGGATCCCAGCGGCAAGGTTCGTTTCGGCGAATTGCTTGCTGTGGGCGAGTTCAGGGCGCTCTGGCTCGCTCAAATCGGGTCGGTGCTCGGTGATCAGCTCGCCAGGGTCGCGCTGACGCTTCAGGTCTACGGGCGCACCCACTCCGCGTTGCTGGCCGCTGTCACGTTCGCTGCCAGCGTCGTGCCTGTCTTCGTGGGCGGAGTTTTGCTCTCCGGCCTTGCCGACCGCTATCCGCGTCGGCGCGTGATGATCGCATGCGACATCATCCGCATAGTGCTCGTGCTGGCGATGACACTGCCCCACCTCCCGATCGCACTGCTAGTCGCCTTCCTGTTCGCGGTGACGATGGCAGGAGCGCCGTTCAGCTCGGCGCGTGCGGCGATCTACCCGGAGGTGCTTAGCGGCGAGCTATACGTGCTCGGCACGGCTGTGACGCTCACGACGTATCAGTTCGCCCAGGTTCTCGGCCTGGCGCTTGGCGGCGCTACGGTGAGCCTCGCGGGTGTCAGGGGCGCACTGATCGTGGATGCGGGCACGTTCGCCATCTCTGCGCTGCTCACCAGGCTCTGGGTCCGCCCACGGCCAGCCGCCAGATCCGAGGAGGCCGCGCCGTCCTCGCGGGGCGCAGATCTGCTTGCCGGCCTTCGCCTCGTCTTCAGGAACCCTGCACTGCGGACGCCGATGTTGCTGGGCTGGCTGGCGGCGTTTTACAACGCCCCTGAAGCGATTGCCGCACCACTGGCTAAAGGCCTGGGGGCCGGCGCCGTCGGCGTTGGCCTGATCCTGGCATCCGCGGCATTGGGCGCGTCTGTCGGGGCAATCGCCTTCGGACGGCTGGCCAGCCCGGCAACCCGGGCCCGCTGGATGCGGCCACTGGCGGTCGCTTCCTGCGCCACGCTTACCGCGTTCGCACTCCGCCCGGATTTTCAGCTGGCACTTGTGATCCTGTTCGTAGCCGGCATGTGCGATTGCTATCAGATCGTCGCGGTCACGCTCTTCGTTCGCGCGACACCGGACAGCCGGCGCGGCCTGGCCTTTGGCTTGGCGACGGCCGGCATGAGCCTGGGCCAGGGCTCAGCGATGATCGTGGCCGGGGCGGCGGCGCAGCACTACGCCCCGGCGACAGTTGTGGCCGTCGCCGGGGCGCTTGGCGCCGTCGCCGCGATCCTTATCTCGGCACGCCGCCTCCCGGGCCCTGGCCCGGAACGTTGACGGGCTGCTCAGCCTCCCCAGTGGGTAGTGCGCATGGCCGCTCTCCTCTCCTCGCGCTGCTCGGCGTAGCTACGCCATAGCGGTCAGATCCGATCATCACGTCAGCATGGTTTCCTACACGGCGTGATCATGATGTTTCACCCATAGTTACATAGTCGGGTGAGTGCCATGTACCGCGCCTTGGGTGCAGATTGAACGCGATAAACGTATCAATCACCCTCATAGACCGTGGACTAAGCGCGTGCACGGCCGAAGTAGCCTTGGAGTTTCGCGCCGGATGATGCTCGCGGTTCTGCGGGGAGGCTGCTCGGGTCCGACGGAGTAATCTGTGCCGCGGATCATGGCCAGCGCGGAGTGCGCGGGTCCTATTCGGCGAGCGGCAGGGGGAAGATATTGGGGGGCGCTCGTCGAATTGCGCGAGGTCGCGGCGCCCGGCAGTGGGTGACGCGTCCCCTCCGAGGGTGGCAGCTCTGGGGGCTGTCGGGCTGGCTGCGTAGCTATGTCATCGCAGTCGTCATTGCCGACTTGATCGCCATCGGAGTTGCCGCCTACCTGTGGGTTCCCGAAGTGCGCGCAACGCAGTTGCTGCTGTTCGCCGCCCTGCTCGGCTGCGGCGCGACGACGGTGGAGATGACGAGGAGCCGGGGCGAGGCGGCCGGCTTGATCAAGGACACCTATGCCATCTGGGAACTACCGGCGGCACTGTTGCTGCCACCGGTCTTCGGGCTGCTCGTCCCGATTCCGCGCCTCGCGCTGACGCAGTGGCGGATCCGGCAGATCGCACCGCACCGGCGGGTATTCAGTGCTGGCGTTATCAGCCTGTCCTACGGAGCCGCTAACATCACCTTCAGATACCTTTGCACCCACTTTGCCCGGGTGGCAGCCATCCCGGATGGCATCGGCGGGCAGGTGGCCCTCCGCTGGCTCGTGGCCGTGGTTCTAGCCGGGCTGATTGCCTGGACGGTCAATAACTTGCTGATTCTGCCGGCGGTCAGGGGTTCCGATCCGACGGTGCGAGTTCGCGATGTGGTAGCCACCCGCGAAGGCATCCTGAACGATCTGGCCGAACTTTGCGCGGCTGCCCTGGTGACGGTAGCTATCTTCTGGAGCCCGTTTTCGGTGGTGCTTGCCCTTCCACTGGTCATAGTGCTGCAGCGCTCATCGCTTCACACCCAGCTGCTCAGCGACCTGCGCCTGGATACAAAGACGGGCCTGCTAAACGCCGGCACCTGGCGCAAGGAAGCCAGCGCCGAGGTGAACCGGGCAAACCGGACGCGTGGGCGCATCGCGGTGGCGCTCATCGACATCGATTTCTTGAAGACCTTCAACGACGAATACGGGCATCTGGCCGGCGACAACGCCCTCGCGATGGTTGCCGGCCTGCTGCGGAGTGTGCTCCGCGCGGACGATGTCGCCGGCCGCTTCGGCGGGGACGAGTTCGCCGTGCTTTTCCCGCAGACCGATGCTGACCATGCACACGCGGTCATGCAGCGGCTGCGAGCTCAGATCGCCAGCACGGGGATCAGTCCCGAAGTCGAATCAGGGGACCCGCGACTGCACTGCACGGTCTCAGTGGGGCTGGCCGCCCTGCCGGGCGAAGCCGGTTCCCTGACCGACATTCTGGCGCTTGCCGATTCGGCGCTCTACCAGGCAAAGAACGCCGGCCGTGATCGAGTAGCCATGATGACCGAGAACAGGCAGGAGATATCCACAAGCCGAGCGGACTAGCCGCATCTTGGAACCTGACCTAGCCGTTTCTGGCATCGATGCGATTTATCACTTACAGTGCGTAGACGGTAACTCTAAGTTAGCGAGTGTCAGACCATGGAATCGCGTTGTCTGGAGGTCATCGGACGTGAGCCTGAGAGCGAAGCGCTCATGACTGCCTGCAACACCGTGCTTAACCGGCGCGGCGCGGGCGAAGCCTTGCGGCGAATCAGCAGGCCGTCTCGCGCAGCAGGGGCACACATGTCGAGGACCGGCCGGGGGTTCGTGGAATTGCAGCATGGCCAGGCGGGTTCGTGATCGAGGAAGCCAGCTACTACGTGAATCAGCAGGTCAGGTCCGTGGTTCCCGTCGGCGTCGTCAACTCCGTGCAGCGGCGGATCGCCGGGCTGAGCCCGGAAGCTGCTGATGTCGTGACTACGGCCGCCGTCCTGGGCAACGAGTTCGACGTGAGGCTGCTTGGGCACCTGGCGGGCGTCGGCGAGCTAGCCGCCGTCAATGCGCTAAATCTGGCTTGTGGCGTGCAACTCGTCGAGCCCTGCTCCGGCAGCCAGGAAATGTTCAGGTTCCGGCATACGCTGATCAGGGACGCGATCGTATCCGATCTGCGCACGCCCGACCGCGCTGCCCGTTCGGGGCGCGCCGCCGCCGCAATCGAGCTGGCGCACCCTGACCTACCAGGATCCTGGTGCGATCTCGCGGTCGACCTGCACGACGCTGCAGGCGAGACTGTGAAGGCCGCCGAACTGCGCCTTGAGCTAGGTCGCCGGGCACTTCAGACCGGCGCGTTCGCCAGCGCTACTGCGGTGCTCACCAGGGCCAGGACGCTACTGGAGGGCGCGCGATCGGTACCTGAGCGTCTGCTCGTCGATATTGACAATGCGATCGCCAGGGCTTTCGAGCTGACCGGCGACACGATCCGGCTGATTCCCGCTGCCGACCGCCTGATCGCTGGCCTAGACCGGATCGGCGCAGATCAATTGTGGAAAGCGCACGTCCACATCCGAATGGCCCGCGCGTTCGCGGAAGTCCAGCCAGGCAGGACAGGTCACCACCTCGCAATGGCCCGCGCGATCGCGGACGCCGTGCAGGACCAGGCACTGACCGCACGGCTGGATGCAGTCGCAGCTCGCTGCGCGCTGGACGCGGACAAGCCGGAAACAGCTATCGAGCTCGCGAACCGGTCGCTTGCACCGGCAGAATCCGCCGGACTGCGTGGCTGGGCTGGTGAAACAGCATTCGAAGCGCTGGAAACAATCGGCCGGTGGGCACAGCTGACTGGGGATCTTAGGACGGCTGCCGAGGCGTTTGAGCGCGCTCATCAGATCGCCACTACCGAGCGCCGGCCGATCTTGCGGATCCGTGCCAAGCACCAGATCGGGATCGCTCAGGTCCTGGAGTCCGGAACCACCTGCAAGCTTTCCGAAGCCAGAGACCTGGCAGCCCAAGCGGGCGCGATATCCACGATGGCCCTCATCGACCTCCAACTGGCAACGGCCTGGAGCGTCACCCCAGACCTGGACCGCGCGCTGACCGCCGCGCGCTCATGCCAGCGGTCAGCAAGCCGCATCC
Source organism: uncultured Actinomycetota bacterium (assembly GCA_963696215.1). Classification (GTDB taxonomy): domain Bacteria; phylum Actinomycetota; class Actinomycetes; order Streptosporangiales; family Streptosporangiaceae; genus Chersky-822. The sequence goes on along the minus strand of CAVOJF010000007.1, from coordinate 731,994 downwards.
GCCAGCCCCGGGTCGAAGCCATGGCCTGGTGCGTGCAGGCAGCCATTGCCGGGCTCCGGCGTGACCAGGACGAGACTGAACGCGCCGTCGGCCAAGCCGAGTCGACGCTGCCTGACGACCCCGAGGTGCTACTTGTCACCTGGGGGCAGGCGAGGGCTGCTGCGTCGCTGTTCATGAACGACATATCCCGCGCACGGGCGGACTGTGACAAGGCAATCCGCTACGGGCGCACGGTCAGGCAACGCGCGCCACTACATGCCTGGGGGTTCTGGGCACTTCTCGAGGCCGTCAGCGACCAGAAGTCGCAGGCTGCGCTAGAGGAGGCACGGGCACGCGGAGGGATAGGATCCTTCAACCACGGACTGCTGGGCTACGCGGATGCTGTGCTGCAGGGCCGGGACGGTCATGCTGAACGCGCTACTGAACTGGCCGAAGGAGCAAGCAGGAATCTCGCGGCTTTCGCGCCTTGGTGGAACAACCTGGCTCGCCGCCTGGTGGCGCCTTGTGCACTTGAACACCAATGGGGCCAGCCCGCGGCGTGGCTCCGGAGCGCGGTCGCGAACTTCCAGAAATCCGGCCATCACGAGCTGGCCGCAACCTGCCGCACAATGCTCCGCGACGCCTAGCCGAGCCGGATTCGGGCAGCCGGCTGACATCACCGTGAATCAGAGCCGCGCCCAGGTCACGAGCCCGGCCGCGCCAGCCAGGACCGCGGCACACCTGCTTCATCTGGACGGCAGATCAAGTTCCGCGATGTGACCATAGTCACGGAACGGGGCAGGGTGCGGGCCGCGTCGTAGCTGGGTTGGAGGACGTCGGCCACAACTCGGTAGTCATCGCCCCTCGTTAGTCTCCGCGAGACCCGACCCCCTCTCGCCCAGGTCCTGATTGCCGTGGCGGCTGCCCCGCCGCCCGGGCCGCCAGCTGGCCTCGAACCGGTCCCGGCCAGTCGGCGAAGGGGTCAGCGCATCGCAATTAGTCGATGCGCTGGCCCGCCATTTATCCGCTTAGCCGCTCATCGCGGGCGGCGACGCCACGACCGAGAGGCTTGCGCTTGATGCGCCGACGACAATGACGCTCCGCCTCGGCAGCAGGCAGACGATCATATTTCGCCCGCCCTAGCACATAGCGGCCATATCGGTCGGCGGGGGGAACGCCTGACCCGGTACCGAACGGCCCGATCTGTGCCGCGGCCGGCGCTAAATCTGCGATCTGCAGCTCACCGGCAACCGGATCGGTTGCGTGTAGCGTGGCGTAGACGTCTCGGCCGAGCGGGGCGGACGTCTTGCTGATCCAGGATCAGAAGCTAAGGAGATGCCAGATGGGCACTGGTCTCCTGGGAAGCCTAGGAACCGCGGACGGCAAGGGCGTTGTGCGCGTGCAGGACAGCGTCGACGCCAGCATCGATGCCGTGTGGTCAGCAATCACCGAACCAGCGAGGCTGGCAAGCTGGTGGGGTGAGGTCGAGGGCGACCTCAAGCTGGGCGGGGAGTATCGCGAGCGGGTGTTTGCCAGCGGATGGGTAGGCACGGGTCGAGTGCAGGCCTGCGAGGCGCCGCGGCGGCTGCTGCTGCTGCACCGGGAACCGGACCAGCCTGACGAGCAGGCCATCGAGATCACCCTGACCGCCGACGGTGACGAGACCATTGTCGTGTGGGAAGAAAGAGGCATGCCGGTGGCCTATCTCGCCGGTTACGGGGCTGGGATCCAGGTCCACGTCGAGGACCTCGGCGCCTATCTGGCGGGACGCGGGCGCTGCGACGCGGGTGCGCGGATGGGCGAGCTGTTTCCCGCTTATGAGCCCCTGGCCGCGAAGGTCAGCTAGGAAGCCAGGCCCGTAGCCTGACACGAGGAGACGGCCAGTATTACCGTGCATTCGCGGGCCACCGGCACGCTCACCACGGGCAGGCAGCGCGTCGATTTGCGCGCCGGCCTGGATCCGGGCCTTCATCGCGCCCCTCCTGGCGACAGGCAGAACGCAGATCATCTCCACTCATAGCCGGCCCAACGTCGCTTCCAGTAGATCTTCGACGCGGGATGTCATGCCCGCGGTGTCGACGGGAACGCGGCCGGCAACCTGGACCGGGATGAACCGGCGCCACTCGTCGCTGTATGCGGTAACCGCGTACAGGTCCCACCAGGGATCGACGGCACGACCAGCCTCGGCTTGATAAGCCAGGCGGAGCCGCTCAGCCCAGTCCGCCCCGAACAGGACGGCCAGATTGAGCCGGCAGTGCCCGGTATCGAAGTCGGCTGGACCTGTGCAGGACCTTCCCCAGTCCAAGACGCCGGTGCAGCCCGGCCGCGCCACCAGAGCAGATTGAAGAGCTGGAAGTCACGGTGAATGAAACAGGTCGCGGGCTCAGGTGCCTGCTGCCGCAAGATGCCGAAGGCGGCCTCCCAGACCGCCGGGCGTGTCGCCGAGGCGGGGATGACCGGGGTGCCAGCGCTGGTCGGGATCAGCTTCCGGGTCCTCTGCCTCCAGCCATTCGTGGTAAAGGCGGCCGCATCGATCCGGGCCTCGAACGGTCCCGCCGCGACCTGCGCATCATGGATCCGCACGGCCATGACAGCGATCTGCCGCAGCCACCCCTCCGGGTCGGTTGGCGTGACATCCAGCCGACCGGGCAGACGCGTCATGAGGAGGGCCGGGTGCCCGTTAGACTCGCGGCCGTCCGCGTCAGCGGCTATCGGCTCGGGTGCCGGAAGCCCGGCGTCATGGACGGCACGAAGTGTCGCGACCTCACGCCGGACCAGCGCCGCCGTGTCGCTGTCTGCGTGCTCGTATTGGCGCAGGACCAGCACGTCCCGGTAGCTGCCGTAGTCGATCGTCAGCCGGTGAACAACAGAACCGATGCCGCCTGTCATCCTGCGCCAGGCCACGACACTGGCCCCTGCGACACGCTCGACCCAGTCAAGGGTCTGCGATGATGGGCGTCGGCGGCGGAAGTCCACAGCCTGCCACCTTGGCATGACCGCGCCCGGAAGACCAAGCCGTTTCCAGGCTCAAGCTACGTGCCCGACCGGCCAGCCACCCGAGATATCTCAGAGCGATGATGGCCAGGTTCGCTGGGCTGAAGCTGCGGGGGCCAGGAAAGCTGTATCTGGTCCGCCAGCACCGCGTTCGTCTGCTTCATCGGCTTGATGGAGTAGTTCGCCCAGCCGCTTCCACAACGCCACGGCGGTGAACAGATTAATCCCCACGGCGCTCTGGACGCTGGCGTTCTCGAACGTCAGGTTGACTGTCATCCCGCGTCTGTCGGCGGTGACTCCTCGGGCGTACACGTCAGATCGCCGCGGCCTTGGCTGTGCTCTCGCCAGCGGACTTGCCAGCCACTGGTTTCCTGGCGCTGGCCGACTTAGCGGCCGCGCCATTGGCCGCCGCTCTGACGTCTGACTCGCGCAGGCGCACCGGAGGTACGGGATCAATCTTGCCCTGGATCACGGTGACGATTACCTTCTGCATTCCTGCGTCCCCATTTCCATTGGTGCTGCCCTGCGCTCGATAAGAGTATGAGGGAGACACCGCACCGGCACGAAGGAATCAGTCCAATAGATGGTTACCGCTGGCTCTTGTAGCTATTCAAGGCTATTCACTTATGAAGAGAACCAGCCTGCCGGGAAACTCGGATTACCAAACCGGCCCCCGCTTAGCCGGCCGAGAGACGCTTATTGACCTGCACCGGCGATCCTGCTCTCGCGCTTGCCGCTGAACCGCGTGACCGGAAGAGGCCCAGGATGACTGCCACCCCGCCCAGGATCGGCCATAGCTGAATCACCTCAGGTCGATGCAGTGACGGCACCCTCGCCCCCAAGCAGCCAGCTTCACGCTGCGTGATTTCCGCCACAGATCGGCCAGAGTACCCAGCTGCGCGGCGAGGCGCTTCCGCGGTTGAAACGCGCGGCCCACGATGACGGCACGGGGCACTGCAACGGCCACGTCCGGTAGTCGGTTGCCCTACCGACCCCCCGCCAACCGACGCTGCACAGCCGACTGCCCATGAGCTTGGCCGCTCCGTAGCTTCGGGTTGAACAGCGGCTCCGGAGGGACCGGCCCAAGCCGGGCACCGTCAAGCAGGAGGCCTGACATGGCAAAGCCGAGACCCGGCGGCAGGAGCGCAGGCGGGTGGCTGGCCACGCCGGGGTCAGCCTCCTGCGTGGCGGGCGCTTTCATCGCATGTGGACCTAACCCACAGGAGCTGGTTCCAATCGGTCCGGGTCGTCATGCAATTCACCCGGAACGGCTGTAGACCCTGGCCACATGTTGCAACGTCTGATTCATAAACCGAATAGCAACGATTGGGGGATGAGCGAAATGATCGATAGGACCGCACCGGAACACGGCGCATGGCAGAGGCCGGCCCCGGTCGCCGAGGGCATGCCTCAACAAGGGTGGGCGACGCATATGGCCAATGACATGCATGCGATTCCCCAGACGCCCGCCACGCCGCCAGTGCAGCAAATGCCGAACGGTGCCGCGCCAAGGCTGCCTTACAGCCAGGGCAAGCGCGCCGGTTATGGCCTGCTGTGGGCAGCGTGGACGGCAGTGCTGACCATCGGCGGTTTCGCCGAGCTCTTCGGCGGCCAGATTCTCGGCGGCTTGTTTGCACTGGTGTTGGCGGCACTGGCGGGGCGCTATGACTATCGGATCTGGACCTGGCGCGCGCGACGCTTGCTGTTCTTGATCGTCTGGTAGCAGGCTCCCTAGCGCCAGCACGGCCCGCGCAATTCACCTTCACCCTGCGTCTCGGGAGACGCGCCCTCCTCGCGACGGTCCGAATCCGGATGTCAGATGCTCTCTGAACGTGTCGCCGCCGGATCATAAGCCCCTTACCAACAGGCTCTCAAGAACGGAGGCGAACTAGAAATGGCACTGACGACAACGCAAGAAGCGGCGTATGCCGTTGACAACGGCCTGGACCGAGAAGGCCTGAGGCCAGAAGTTCGAGCTGAGTACGACAGAATCAAGCAGGAGCGGCACTTCGCAAGCACCCGCGCAACCAGCACCCAGCAAGCACCCACACGGCACCCGCAGCATTTGACCGCGAAGCCCCCGGGCGGCACTATCCCCCCGCGAAAGCTGATCATCAGCGGAGTGGTGGTCGCTCTTGTCATCGTGGCAGCGATTATCGGCCATGCGATCTCCAGCGGCAGCTCGATCGCGGTGGGCGACTGCGTGGTCACCAACCCTAACGCGCTGACCGGCTGGGATATCAAGAAGGTCGCCTGCAACTCAAGCCCAGGCACGGCCTTGGTGGTGCAGAAGGTCGTGTCCGTGCAGGACGGCTCCAACGGCCAGTGCGACTATGGTCTGACGACCTTCCAGGACGACCCCGCCGGCAAGACCTACTGCCTGAACGACTACTCGTTCGGCGGACGCTGAGGCGAGCGTTAAGCCATTTGTGCGGCGCCCAATCCCTCACCATGCGAACTGCCCGGGATGCCTGCCGCTAACCCTGCGCAGATCTTCGGCGAAAGCGACGCGTGTCCTGCTGACAGCTGAGAAAGGAAGATGACTTGAGCAAGATCGAGATCAAGATCACACTTAACGATGGGCAACGGCTCGATAAGGAGCTCGTCGCCAGGGCGTTCATGCGCCACCTCGCTCAGCTGGGCGCGCGCACTGACGGCGGCAAGGTTTCCAGCTTCGGCAGCCAGTACAAGTTCAAGGCCAAGAGCGTGACCGGGGTCGACCTCGGCGCGATGACAGGCGTGAACTACCGCCCGGGGCCAGACCCTGACCAGCCGGGAATGCTGACGATTCAGGTCTTCAGCGACCCCGGCGGGTTCGAGGGCGCGGCGGTGACGGCGGGCAAGCTCGCCGAGCGCCTTGCCGAGGCTTACGGGCTGGACCTGTCCAACGGCACCGCCCGCCACGAGAAATGGGCGGCGTGCGTCAGTACAATCCCGGCGGTCAGTGGTCCGAACGGCCAGTTCAGCGAGGTAGCGGCGATTTACACCCCGTGAAGGCCGAAGGGCGAGGCCGCGAAACAGCAGCTAGCCAGGTGTATTCGTCAGGGCCTTGCCGCCATCAAACGCGCGAACACTAAGCTTACGTTCTACAAAGCATTAGGTGTCGCGAAGAATGGCCTCTGCAACCGCCCGCTTCGCATATGTCGCGAAGACGGGTCCCCACTCTGCGTCTGCTCCCAGTTGATACTCCCCGCCGCCTGAATCATCGATGAAGAAAGTCTCGACTTGGTTGGCGCTTCCGCTAAGCGCCTGCACTTTCGTTACGGTCGGGAGAGGCCAGCTAAGCACCTGCGGACTCGGTGCCACAAAGAGCAGGCGACGGTTGGTCAGCGCGAGAAGACAGTGAAATTCATTCACGTTGTAGCTCTTAGGTGCCGCGCTAGCCAGCCATCTAACATGTTCCTGATCTGGCAAGTTGGCGGCCAGAAAGTCCAAGCTCTCTCTACCTGTGCTTGAGAGATGGTGGCTGACGTGGCTCGGCAGGCTCGCGAGAACTGCTTCGATATCAGATCGCGGCAACGTGCGTCCCTGCCTTTCCACTACGACATTCGTCGAGTCATTGCTCTTCACATATCGAATCGAGCTCATGAACCACCTCCTTGGCTAGGTCACTTGACGTACGGGTCCGGAACAGCCTTGCCGCAGTGCTGGCATGGGTCGTTGTAGTGCTCGCGCACCCAGGTCTGGTGCCCGCAGTGCGGGCACGTGACCTTTACATTCGACATGATTGGATCCTTTCGTGCCTGCGGCAGCCAGCCATTTGCGGGCTGGCTGTCAGGCCCGGTTGCGCGGTCATGATGGTTCCAGCGGGCGCCGAACGGCTCCCGAGGTCGGCGGCAGGTGTTCGCGGCCGAGGCTGTCTTCCCTGACCCGTTCGCTGTAGTGGGCGGCGTGGTCGATGGGCCGGCCGACGCTGGCGTACTTGTACCGGACGCGTTCGAGATGTGTTTGGACGGTGCTCATGGTGATGCCGAGTTGCCGGGCGATGGCTTTGTGAGGGGTGCCGTTGCCGACGGCGACCAGGATCTCCCGTTCGCGCGGGGACAGCGTCGGCCTGCGCGGCCGGTCGTCGCGGCCCAGCCAGAAGGCGTGTTCCGGGGTGGTGGGCGTCTTGCCGTCGTGGATCGCCCTGATCACGTCAGCGAGGGTGTCGAGATTGTTGTTCTTCGTCACGTACGCGGCAGCGCCGGCTTCGGTCGTGGCGGCGATGTAGGCGCGGTCCGGGATGACCGACGCGACGATCACCTGCAGGCCAGCGCTGACCAGTTGGGTGACGTTGCGAACCGGATCTGTGTAATTGCCCAGGTTGAGGTCCAGGATCACGATCTTCGGGGTGCGCGCGGCGGCGAGATAGTCCTCGACTGAGGTCGCGGTTGCGGCCAGCCGGATATCCCTGGTGCCTCCGATCCAGGAGGCCATGCCCTGAAGGAGCATCTGGTCATCATCGATCACGCCGATCTCGATCATGGCGTCCACGACATCTCTATGCTCGTCCCCTCTTCGGGTGCACTGTCGATCCGGACCTTCCCGCCGACCTCCATGACCCGGTGCCGGACAGAACGCATCAGTCCGAGACCAGACGACCCGGCCTCCGGATCGAATCCCCGCCCGCGGTCAACGACCGTGACCGTCACGCCGCCGGCGCCGTCACCGTACGCGGACAGCCACGCCTCTCCCGTTCCGGCGTGCTTGACCACGTTGTTCAGCGCCTCCCGTGCCGCCCCAGTAAGAGCCTCCGTCACGCGGCCCGGGAAACGCTTGGGCAGCGCATCGAACTGCTGGTTGACGCGCAGCCCCAACGCCGAACGATCCCGGCCCATCCCTGCCAGCGCGACACCTAGATCCGTCGGGATGCTGTCCGCCGCCCCTGTGATCAGCCCCCGCAGGTAATCCGCGTCCCGCATGCACTTCTCCCGCGCCTGGTCGGTGCCGATGCCCAGATCGCCGCGGGCGATGCTCTCCAGCGTGTGCAGCACGTTGTCATGCAGCACCTTGAACTGCTGGCGGCGTTCCTCGTCCCGCGCCTCAGCCTTGGCCTCCCGCCGCTGAGCCTCCAGCGCCGCTGACGTGGCCTGGTCTGCCTGGGTGGCTGCGCGGAAGAGCATCCCAGCGGCCAGGGCCGCTACCAGCCCGAACACGATGATGACCCCGCAGCTGCTGAACAGCGTCAGCGCGCTCGGCGAGTGGATATCCGGCCACGCGCCCACGAGCCACCCGGCCGTGATCGCTGCGATCGACCAGGCCGCGACCCACCGAGAGGCGAAGAAGGCGCACGTCACGGCCGCTCCGCAGATCGGAGCGAGGACCCAGTTGCGCGGCGATGACGCATCCCCCACCGGGAACGCGCGGTTCACGATGACAGCGCAGGCGACGGCAATAGCCACATCGGCCAGCAGCCAGCCGAGCGGCAGGCTACGCCGGCGCAGCCCGATGCCGAACAACACGGCCGTCCAGGCCACTGCGAGCAGGTAACCGACGAGCACGACGCTGGCAAATCGCCCGATGCCGTATGCCAGGGGCACCCATAGCCACATGCCCAGCTGAGCGGCCCGAAGAACCGCCGAAGCACGCAGCACAGTAGCGAACATCTGCACCCGTGCCGCGGGCGGAAGCGCGACGGCTGCTGTCATGACTCAGAAGCTGCCACATCGTCGGCCCGTCCAACAGTCGGTCGATCGACCGACGTTCGCGGACCGGACCCGCGCAGGCCAGCCATAGCTGGCTATTGAAAGGAGTATGAAGTTACGCTTCTAGCCGCAAGGCTTAGTTACTTGCTGGCCGACCGCAATGGCCCAGTTCGGCCACGATGAGACGCACGGCGCCTGCCCAGGGTGCACTAGGCTGCGCGACGAGCTCGCTCGTTCACCTGAACCACCCCGACGGTGGATCAAGTACTCCCTTGCGTCGCGATGGCCACGATAATCCCGAGGGCGAGCGCGACGATGCCGCCGATCCATGCAGTCTTCGCCAGAGTGTCCGGCCGCCCCTGGGTGCGGAACTGGCTCTGGGCGACGAGCCCGAGGACTATCGCGGCCGGTGAGCAGAGGAACCAGCAAACGATCCCGATCGCGGACAGCACCGTCGGCGTGTTCGACTGCGGATTCTGCGGGCCTGGCAATCCACCGTATCCAGGGCCGTAGCCGGGAGGCGGCCCCCCATAGCCAGGAGGTGGCCCCCCATAGCCAGGTGGCCCCCCATAGCCGCCGCCGTCGCCCGGCCCTCCGGGATAGTTGGGCGGCTGTTGCCCGCCGTATCCAGGCGGTGGGTTCTGATCTGCCATGTCTCCTCCGAACGCCGAGTCCGTTTACAGTCGACCGAAGCGCACTAGCTGCCAGACCTCGGAGACAGCAAGGGCCGCAACAATACCGGTAATGGCTGCCGTGTTGCGCGTTTTCGCGGGCGAATGCCGCCACCGCTCCGCGAGGCTGGTCTTGCGGAGCATCGGAAGGGTAATAAGGGCGACGGCCCCGCACACGGCCAGTGGCGAGGCGCGCAACGCAGCGACCGGATGGCCCCGCCCAAGATCTATCCCGGCGTGTGTCCCGCCGCAGAACGGGCACGGAAGCCCAGTCAGCATCCGGAACGGGCATACGGTGTGGGGCATCGGCAGCCAGGTGAGAAACAGCAGGCCAGACGCGACAGCGGTTAGCCGGGCCAAGGCGTTGTGACTAGGGCTGAGCCCACGCCACCACGCCGTGATGCCGCAAAAGGCCATGACCATCCCGCTCGCACCTCGCTCGCTGGCCTGACGGCTTGGGAAAGTATGTCAGATCTGGCACTCTGCGGACGAACGTGTGAGCCTCGCGATTAGCGACTACGGGTGACGAGCGTCAGGCTGATTGATCTCTGCCCTGTTGGTCGCTGGCTGGGTGCTCGGCAGCTGGCTGCTCAGTGGCCGGATCGCCGGTCTGGTAGCGCAGCAAGTCGCCTGGCTGGCAGTCGAGCGCGCGGCAGAGCCTGGCGAGAGTGCTGAACCGGATTGCCCTAGCGCGGCCATTCTTGAGTACGGACAGGTTAACGATGGTCACCCCGACCCGGTCAGAAAGCTCGGTGAGCGTCATCTGTCGCTTGCTGAGGAGTGCGTCGAGGCGTATCGCGATCGCCGCCGTCTCGTCCCGACGATCGGCCGCGGCGCCGTCGTCGGGGTGATCCTTCATATGGTGGCCTGGACTTCGGCGTCCAGCGCGGCGCCGACCTTGACGATCCGGGCGAAGGTCAGGAGCGCGGCTCCGGTCAGCGCGGGGACCGGCGCTTGCAGCGGCACCAGGATCAGGTTCGGGAACGGGCTGCCGAGACTGCTCATGATCTGCAGAAGCGCGTCGATCGCGATCAGGTGCAAGATAGCCGCGGTCGTGCTGCCGATGATGACAAACCAGCCAAGGCGTCGCATAGAGGCCGCGACGCGCGGGGTGAACGGGCCGTTCCTGCGCGCAGTTACGATCATCCGCCAGAGCAGGAACAAGATGCCGCCCCAGAACAAGGCGGCGGGCAGGTCGGCCACGATGTTGAGTATCTGCTCGCCTGCCGTGGCGTGATTGGCGCACACCTGGAGGCTGCCGTCGATGCTGACTGAGTTACCAGGCTTGGCGTGAACAAACGGGGTGCTCCAGTTGCTGCTGCTGTAGTGGGCTCCCGGCTGCGTCACGCACACCGAGCTTGAGAAGCCGCCGAAGCTGCCAGAGCCGAATATGAGCAATGCCGCGCCGAGCAGTGCCCCGATGAGCATGAGCGCGCCGAAGAAGGTGGTCACAGACTCAAGCGGCTCGGTCAGCCTGCGCCGTTCGTCGTTGATCGTCATTCCAGGTCCTCTCGATCGCAGGTCGGTCACCCCGCCTGCCTCTATCGTTAATCGATAACAACGATAGTCGATAATAACGATAATCGATAGGTCCTTGTCAACTTGAGTCCTGGCGGCCACCCGGCGAACCTGTCGCCAGTTGCTGTCCCAAGATGTCGCCCGAGCCGTGGATCACACGGATCGCGGCAGGCTGTGTGATCGCGCCCGGGCCGGGCCATGGCGGTCAGCGGCAGGTCCAACCGCCGTCCACGTACAGGGTCTGCCCGGTGACGTAGCTGGAGGCGTCGGAGGCCAGAAATAGCAGCGGCCCGTCGAGTTCCCCGGGCTGGGGCGGGCGGCCCAGCGGCGCGTTGGCGGATATCCAGGCGACCTGCTCGGCATCGACCAGCCAGCCTGTGGTCGCGCTGGGGAAGAACGACGGAGCGAGGGCGTTCACCCGCACTCCTCGACCGCCCCACTGGTAGGCAAGCTCCCTGGTCAGCGCTACGACGCCGGCTTTTGTCGCGCCGTAGCCGGCCAGTCCGTACCTGTCGAGGCTGACGGTGGCCGAAGGCGAGGCGATATTCACGATCACCCCACTGCCCTGGGCGAGCATGTGACGGCCGACGAGCTGGCTGAGCCCGAACACGGCCGACAAGTTCGTGTCGATCAGGTCCTGCACGTGCTCCGGGCTCTCATCCTCAGCCGGGCCGGCATATGCGACCCCGGCGTTGTTGACCAGGATGTCGATCTGGCCGAACCGACTGACGCTGACCGCTTCTCGCTGACCGGCACCAACGGTCCCGTCGAGCACCTGGCGCTGCGTTGCTCAGCCCGCCACCACTTCCGGATGCCGACCGACCTGCTCCCGGCTGAAAGCCGGAAATGGCTGCAGTCGCAAGTCTCACCACAGTCTTTGATGGCGACCGCCGCGGTCCCTCCACGCCCTGACCGAGCAGCCCGACCAGAGACTTCCAGCCCTGCGGCCGAGCATGCCGTGAGGCCTTGAGAACCGTTCTGCAGGGGTTCGACCCAGCCGTCATCAGCCCGGGCAGGCTGTCACCCCTGACAACCGGACAGGCCGGTGACACTGGTGACCTTCAGTCCTGCGTAAAGGTCAGGCTGGCGCGATCGTCCGGACCATCACGCAGTTCTTCTGTCCCTTCGACCGCTGGTACGTAAAGCCGGCCTCCTCGTACATCCTGCGGGTGCCGTTATAGAGGAAGGAGGACGACATTTTCTTGCCTTCGGGCTGCTTCGACATGTCGTGCGGGTATCCCTCGACCACCCCGCCGCCCGCCTGGGAGATCAGGTCCATCGCTCCTCGTAGTGCCAGCGCCGCGACGCCGCCGCGCCGGTAGCGACGGTCCACGAAGATGCAGGTGATCCGGTAGTCGGGCGCCGTAACGAGGCCCGCCTCGTACTCCTGTCGATGATGGATGTTCGGCAGTTCCCCCGGTGGCCCGAACTCCGCCCAGGCCACGGCCTCGTCGCCGTCGAAGACCAGCGCGGCGTGTGCACGCCCGCGCTCGACCAGCTGGCACTTCAGATCACGATTGCTCTCGTAGTTGCGGTCCTTGTCGCGTGACAGCGAGTGGAAATAGGTGCACCAGCACCCGCCGAACACGCCGTTGTGCCGCTCGACAAGGCCGGCGAAGGCACGCCAGGTGTCGGGCGCGAGCGGCCGGATGGTGAGGTCGTCCGTCGTGCGATCAGCAGGCATTTGGACAGCCTATTGCGCATTGCGGACGATTTTCGTCCGGTGATCCGGCGACGGCTCGCAACCATCCGGGCAACGTCCGCATCTGCCGCGATGCGCGATTTCGGCTGTGGCAGATCACCGGGCGGACGAGTGTCGCGCATCACCCGACGAAGGACAACAGGCGATCTGATTGTCTAGTCCCACCTGATGCTTGACGGATCAGTCCCAGGACATGCTTTCAGGTGGCCTAGGAAACACTCAGGGAGGTTCGTCGTGCCTGCTGGCTCCGGCGCGCGAAGCGCGGTCGCGAGTGCAGGTTACCGCTGGTACGCAGGCTCGCAGGCGTTGTCGATTATCGGCACGATGATGACCTACACCGCCTTGTACTGGCTGACACTCCATATCGCTCGCGGTAACGCGGTCGTGCTGTCGACCTTGGTGGCGGCGCAGTTCTTGCCGATGCTGTTCTTTAGTCGCCGCGCCGGGACTATCGTCGCGCGCCGCCGGGCGGTACAGGTTGTCATCGTCACTCAGTCGGCCCAGGCTGTCGGATCGCTGGCCCTCGGCCTGCCACTGCTGGCGGGCTGGATGTCGATCTGGTACCTGTGGGTCTTGTCATTCGCGGTGGGCTGCGTCCAGGCCGTCGACGTCCCCGCCCGCCAGATGTTCATGCTTGACCTGGTGGGCGATGCCGAACTCCGGCGGGGGTCATCGCTCTACGCGGCCATCACTGGGATGGCAAAGATTGTCGGACCGGCCCTAGCCGGCATCATCATCGCGGCCAGCGGCGAGGCGGCTGTCTTCCTTACCGACGCAGCATCGTTCCTGCTGGTGATCGGCGTCCTCGCCTGGCTGTCGCAGTGCGAATGGCGCCGTTCACCAGCTGAGCGCGCAGGCCGGGTGGATGCACGGCGATTCCGCTGGCTGCTCGATCTTCCGCGAGGCGTTCAAGTGGCGGCCTGGATGGCGCTACTGATCGGCGGGTTCGGCATCCAGTTCGAGGTGACCAACCCGCTGATGGCCACGAGGGTCTTCCACCTCGGTTCCCTCGGCTTCGGGCTGCTCGGAACGTTCATGGCCGCTGGCGGGATCGTCGGCAACCTCTATTCCTCCAGGCGCCGCGATCCGGGTTACCGGGAGTTCCTGACGTGGGCGGCCGTGTTCGGCGCTGTTGAGATGATGGCGGCGGTCATGCCGGTCGCATGGGCTTATGACGTCCTGATGGTGGTCATCGGCGCCGCGATCCAGCTGTTCGCGGTCAGCGCGACCGTCTACGTGCAGAAGGCGACGCCCGATACACAGCGCGGCCATGCCCTGAGCGCGTACAACGCGGGATTCATGGGCTTCGTCCCCGCGGGCTCCTTCGTCGTTGCGGGCCTGGCCGCCGTCGTCGGCACCCGCTGGGCACTGCTCGTGCCAGGCGCCGTTATCTTGGCCTGCGGCGTGATAACGCTCGCCGCCAGCATCAACAGACGGCTTCTCGACCCCGCGCCAGCTGGAAGCCCATAACAAACACCGCTTCTGGCCATCCTCCGATAGGCGCCGATCGAGCTGCGGAAGATCAGTGTCAGGGGTGCCCGCAGGGCGATCTTCTGCCCGGCGACCATGATCACGCCGGTGTTGCTGGCCACCTGCTGGGCCGCGACGGCCGGTGCGGACCATGCCCCCGGATTCAGGAGAGTCCCAGCCATGGCAGCGTCTCCCTGCCATGGCGGAAGTTGCGGTGGCCGCGACAATGGAACGGGTTCTCACTCTCCTTATTAACGAGCGGGCTCCTCTTATGAACGAGAGGGCTCCTCGTGGCTGTTGAAGGGGCGGCGGACCCGAAGGGGGCGGACGCGGACAGCGCCTCAGCCGCTTGCCGCCGGGGCGGATCCCGCATGCGGATCGGTCCGTTCGGTGCGGCGCGGGCGCCATCCAGCCGACTGGGACTGGCGCGTAGTGGCTGCGGTTCGCCAGGTGCCGCCGTGCCCGGTCACAGAACGTGACGTGGTTTGGCGACTCCCGGCGTGCCGCCAGCCGTTGCTCGCCGGGCCGGCCAGGGGCCCGAGGATGGGTTGGGCTGTCGTTAGGGGCCGGGCGCTGGTCAGCCGGGGATTAGTCCGAGCTGGCGGAGCAGGCTGACCTCGTCGAGCCTGCCCCAGCGTTCGACGATCTTGTCGCCGTGAAGGCGGAATATCTGGATGCCGGCGAGGGTGATCGTCTTGCCGGTTGGCTGTGCACCCATGAGCTCCCCGCTGTGTGTGCCGCTGGCGGTGAATCGTTCGACGACGATGTCGCCCTCGGCGACGAGCTGGTGCACGTCGCTGTGCCAGTCGGGTAGCGCCTGGCGGAACACTGCGGCGGCTAGCCGCATCCCCTCGGGCCCGTCCGGGGCGCCGGGGAACGGCGCATCGTGGTTGACGAATTCCGGGTCGAGGTAGCGGCCGACGGCGTCGAGATCGCCGTTGGTGAATAGTTCCTGGATGAATGTCTGGACGAGTTGCTTGTTTCGTGCGGTGGCAGTGGTTGTCATGGGCTGATCGTCGAGCCGGCGAGGCCACGGGACCATCCCAGGAAGCTGGGATTTTGCACCCGGCTCCTGCGGGCGGACACTTGGGCTGTGCCGAGGAAAGCCAGTACGACCAGAGCGGTGCAAGATCTCGTCCGCCACTGCCACAGCGGGCTGGATGTGCCCGGTTTGCAGCAGCAGCTGCTGCGATCGGTGCGCCGGCTGATGCCGGTTGACGCGGCGTTCTTCGCCACCGCCGACCCCGAGACGTTGTTGTTCACCGGCGCCTATGCCGAGGAGCCACTCGGCGCGGCAACACCGCTGTTCCTGGACAACGAGTTTGCCAGCGACGACGTGAACAAGTTCGCGGCACTAGCCACCTCGTCCGGCCATGTCGCCTCCCTGGACGCTGCGACGCATTCCGACCGTGCCTTGAGCCGGCGCTACCGCGACATCATGAGCCCGCTCGGCCTGGGCGACGAGCTGCGCGCAGCCTTCGTCGCCGGCTCGCAATGCTGGGGCTACCTGTGTCTGCATCGCACCGATCACCCGCTTGGCTTCACCGCGTCGGAGACCGCGCTCATCGCACGCCTTGCCCCCCAGCTGGCGCATGCGCTCCGCCAGGCCGTGCTGCTGCATGGTTCCGCGGCGGGCGGCACCCACGAACCGGGCCTCGTGCTGCTCGACGATGACCTGAGCCCGGTGGCTGTCACTCCGGAGGCGGAGCACCTGCTCTCGCTGGTCGCGGAGAGCCGCCCGGGCAAACTCCCATTTCCGGTCGGTGTCTACACCGTCGCCGCTGCGCTCCGCGCGGTCGAGAAGGGAACGGCGCTACCGTGGACCGTGCCGGCAACACGAGTCCGCACGATCTCCGGGCAGTGGCTCAGCCTGCATGCCTCCCGTCTGCAGGGACCCGCCGGCGTGCAGCACATCGCGGTCGTCATCAAGAACGCTGACCCGGGTGTCACCGTGCCGCTCCTGCTGTCCGCCTACGGGCTCAGCCCGCGCGAGGGAGAGGTGGCCAAACTGGTCCTCCGCGGCACATCGACCCTGGCAATCTCCAGCACGCTGCACATCTCACTACACACCGTTCAGGACCACCTCAAAGCAGTCTTCGATAAGACGGGTGTCCACAGCCGCCGCGACCTTGTCAGCCAGCTACTCCGCCCGCCCGACCCGGAAGCCAAAGAACCGCCAGGCAAAACCTGACGCCAGAATCGCCGGTTCACGTCGCGCGCTGGCAGGTGTCAGCGCTTTGTCGGGGATCCGGCTGGTGCTCAGGCAGAGCTTCGTCGAATTCCTCGATTCTCCCGCGATCTCGTCGCTGGTTTACGACATACGTCGTCCTAGGCCGTTGACCAGCTTGGGATAGCCGCGTTTGGGCTGGCTTTCGGGACTCCGCGATGCGCTCGGGTGATTCGATGATCCGGCGGGCCGCACAGTCCCGCAGTTCCGCACCGCCATTGTGATGGAGCGACCGGCGCAGTGACTGCGCCCGGACGGGTTATCCGAAGTCCGCCTTCAAGGTAATCGGCGGGGAGTCCGGCCTGGCCGTTAACCTTCCGCCTTGATTGGCTCTCGGCGCGATTATTACAGTGCAAAACCGACGGTCAGGGGCGGGTCGAACCGCCGACGTTCCGCTTTTCAGGCAGTCGCGCGTTTGACGTGGACTGAGGCTCAGGGCCATTCGATACGGAGCAGAAATACCTCACGCTGTTCTTCTAAAACAAGATAGGTCGCAAGGCCGAGTTCACCGAACGCATGCGTGAGCATGTTGCCCCGCGGATTGGCAGGGTTGAACGGCTCCCCGCTCCAAGGTGCCGTCTCCAGCAAGATGAACAGCTCGGCCATGGGACGGAGGGCTTCCTGCGGCAAGGCGTTGAGCTGGTCCTCGGCGATCGGGTCCAGACTGAGTCGATACACCTACCGGCTGCCCTCGCGTTCGGCAAGGATCTCCCGCCACGGTCTTGTCCGTGGCGCCGGCTCGCCAGCCAGAACCTGCTCGGCTCGGGCGTGCATGCGCCGACGGCCTTCAGGGTCCCGTGCCGAGTCGCAGGCCGATACCCACCAGCGATGCACGAAGTCGTTCAGCACGCCAAGATCGAGGTTCACCCGAACTTCGTCCAAGACCGCCTTGAGCCCGGCGTCGAACGCATCACGGTCCTGACGCACCACCAGGGCGGCCCGGATGGTGCGCAGGCTCTTGGCAGGATCGGGCGTCCCCCCAGAGGCAAAGTCGTGCGGCTGCGCGGTCATCGTGGCCTCCTCTCCCTGCCGTAGACCTTACAGACCTGCGGTGACAGGGATGGTGCATCAACGAGACCTTCCGCGTGAAGACGGCCTGCCGTGCATGCCTGAGGCAGCCAGATGCACTTGTTGCCTCAGGCTCCGGATGAGCCGATCATCTCGGCGGAATCCGTTAACTAGCCAGGGCATCCGGGAACCTGAACAGTGGTAACCGCTGCGATGTCTCGTCACCATCGTCAGTCGTGACCGGGAGGTTTGGACAACTGACCGGCATACGTTAGCTTGCCGGCACTGGGTGTGTTGTCAGGCCATTCACGGCGGTATCGGAATGCCGTTCGCGGTCAGCAGGGCACGCCAGTCCCGCTCAGATCGCTCGGCCAGGTCGAGTGCGTCGATCTTGCTCACCGAACGCGGCTGGCTCTTGCGCCAATAGCCGATGGTCGCGGTCTCGCCGGTCGGGCCAGCCTCGGTGCTTACGATCTCGCAGTGCAAGGTATCGGGCTCGCCACCCTTGGCGGGCCTGCGGGTATTCGCGTAGGCCCGGCACACGCCGATCGTGCCTACGTGCTCTGGCTCGGCCACGAAGGCGTCGAGGGCGGACTTGCCCAGCGGCACGGCCCTGTCGTGCAGGAGCCAGTAATACAGTTGGCTGATGGCGATCAGCAGCGCAGACGCCGTCCGGTTGAGATCGAAGTTGCCGCGCACGTCCATGCCCTGGTACTGCTCACGCAGCCGGCCAAGATACTGCTGGATGGCCTGCCATTGCTCGGTCCAGATCGGCTGCCGGCTGTAGTCGATCCTGACGGCCCCGGCTACCGCGGATTCCTGCTCTAGAAAGGCGAGGGAAACAGCAAGCTGCAGCATGACCTCGCGGATCAGCCCGCCGCGATCGCGGTACTTATTGACCATCGCCCCATGCGCGCCGCTGTAGTTGCCATTCGCGGCAGTCGCATCGATATCGAGCCCCGGGCGCCGATGCCAGCTCATGAAGCCGTGATACCGCCAGGCCGGTCCCGTGAACTGGGCCGTCAGCACGCCGCCCTCCCGCCCGATCGAGATCGATCCGGTCGTCAGCAACCGCTCTGCATACCTGCGCAGCAGGTCCGCCTCAGCGTCGAGCAGGTGCGACCAGCGACCATCGAACGCATCGTCGGCGTCCCGATCGTCGTCCGGAGACCCCTTGTCATCCACGCTCATAAATCCTGCCTGCAGGCGAAACACCCGGGTCGTTACTTCGACTTGGGTGAAGGTCGGTTCTAGACGCTGACGTCTAACCTATCGGCGCATCGAAATCGGCAATTCCCGGTATTACTGCGCGCGATACAAGGTCCTGCGTCGGGTGACCAGCATCTTGGTATGGCGTCACTCAACGTGTTGGCTGCGGACCATATGCCTCGGGCGGACTGTCGCCGTTGGATGTGAGCGCGGCAGCGAAAGATCGCCCACCGCGCCGTCGCCTTATTTCCCGTGGCCCGGTTGAGTGGAGTTCAGCCGGACGCGTGCTGGGCGCTGGCGGTCGATGGTGATGATGCCGGCTTTTTCTAGCACCACGGCGACCCATCCGGCCGTCGCGGTGTGCGTGAAGGGTCTGAGGTGTTCGTCCAGGCTGTGTGGCATTCCGCTGGCTGAGTATGTGCTGCCGATCAGCACCCAGTCGCGGCCGCGCAGAAGATCGGGTATCTGTTCCAGCGCTCGCCAGGGCAAGTGCACAGGGGTTTGGGTCTGACCGAGCAGCAGCGCCGGGCCCTGGACGGTATAGCAACCGATGCTGAACTGGCCACGCCGCGAGGGAGTGTGCAGCTGTTCTCCGGGCACGACTGCCCTTCGGATCGCTGCCTCGACCGGTCCTGCCATACCCCGGATCATCCCATCTGGGTTCAGGAATAATGGCTGTCTGCCTGGCGGCATGGGCGGCGGCCGTCCAGGTTATGCCGCGTCGATAAGCCGGAAAAGGACTTGCAGGAACGCGTGGTCGTGCTGCTCGCGGACGTGGTCGATGTTCCACAGTCCCGACTCGCGGATATCGGCTGGTTCTGCGTCTCGTCCGAGCCAGCCCGGGCTCGGAGTGTCCGGGCAGCCGGTCAGGCAGGACAGCAACGCGATGCTATTGCGTTCCAAGTAGGCGCGGTCCGCGCGGCCGGCAACGCTGAGCCAGACGAATGGCGTCATGCCGATATGGCGGCTCACCTGCAACTCGATCTAGGCTTCCTGCTCCGCTCGTTCCCGGGCCGGGCGGTGACGATCAAGCCAGGAGCTGAGCAGCGCATCAGGCAGCCGCCTCCTTGATCGGCGCTACGGAAATCTTGGTAACGGCGAACGCCAGAATTCAGCGCAAGATCTCGCGGCGCGTGGTCAGACGCTCGAGTACGTCAGCCAGCACTTCCACGCCGGTGCCCGGGCCGTCCGGCACGGCAATGTTCCCGCCGTCGAGGACAAAGGGGGCCGTGATGTCCTCCGTGAAGTACCGCGCGGTCGCGGAAATGTCTCCCGGGAGGGTGAAGTTCTCCATGGCGGCCAGGGCCAGGTTGGCCGCCCGCCCCACTCCTGTCTCTAGCATCCCGCCACACCAGACAGGGACGTTGTGAGCCGCGCATAGGTCGTGGATCGCACGGGCCGCCAGGTAGCCGCCGACCCGGGAGGGTTTGATGTTGATCACCGAGCAGGCGCCCAGCCGGAGCGCGGCTGCGGCCAACCGCGGGGAGGTGATCGATTCGTCAAGGCAGACTGGGGTGGCCAGCAATCGGGCGAGTTCCGCGTGGCCGAGCAGGTCGTCGGCCGCCAGTGGCTGCTCCAGGAGCAGCAGACCGAACTCGTCGAGCGCCCGGAGGCTGCGTGCGGTGTCCGGCGTATAGGCGGTGTTCGCGTCCGCCTGCAGCGCCAAGTCTGGGCCGAAGCGCTCCCGCACCGCCCGGATTGGCTCGATGTCCCAACCTGGCTGGATCTTGAGCTTGATCCTCTTGTAGCCCTGCTCCAAGTAGCCCTCGACCTGGCCGATCAGCTCGGCGAGCGAGTCTTGGATGCCTACCGAAACCCCGACGGGCACCCGATCCCGCACTGCTCCGAGGTACTGGGCGAAGGACATCCGCTTTGCACGCAGTTCCGCATCGAGGACCGCCGTCTCCAGGGCCGCCTTAGCCATCTGATGCCCCTTTACCGGGGCCAGAACCGCTTGAACCCGGGCCGCTGAGACTCCAGGGGCTGCCATCAGCAATGGCACCAGGAACTCGGCGATCACGGCCCACGCTCCGGTGAGGAACTCCGGCTCGAGGTACGGCTCCGGGCTGACTGCGCAGTCCGCCCAGCCGTCACCCTCGGTCGTGTGCACGCACACCAGCAGGGCAACTCGCTCGTCCTGGCTCTGCTGCGAGGTCCGGAACGGCGTGACCAGCGGCAGTCGCACGATCCGCAGTTCGACCGTCTCGATCTTCACCGTGCGCGCTGCGCTTTCTCCAGAACGTACCAGCCGGGATCCATCACCCCGGTGACCTGATGCCCCTCCGCGAGGGCGCCGCCGAGGGCCTCGCGGACTGCGAGCCGCCAGCTGTGCGCGAGGCCTGGGTCGGTGCGGCGGATGGCGAGGATGTCGTCCGGGATCCAGCACCGCAGTCGTCCTGAGCTGGTGCTGTCAGCAGACGGAGCCTTCGTGGCGGTCGGCTCACCTCGCAGCCCTGCGACTAGGATCGCGGCTGGCTCGTCCTGACCGGCAGGCCCCGCCTCCGGCCGCTGTGATTGGTGCGCGGCGCCCGGCAGGGCCATCCGCAGGTTCCAGGTCACCGCTAGACGGTCGGTCTCCGGATCGTTCACGCCGTCAGAGACCTCACCATAGAAGTCCACCAGGTATTCGGTGCCCAGCGTGCCCAATCGCGAGATGTTGAACCAAGCGTTGCGCCGCAACAGCGGGTCGAAGGTCCACCGCATGCGGGCCGCGCCGGCGCTCAGGGCCCAGGCGCGCTGAGCCAGCTTCAATGCAAGGCCGATCCCCCTGCCTTCCGCTTCGGGGCTCACCCCCGCTATCAGCGAATAGCACGCGGCATCGGCCGGGGGCGAGAACACGGCGACAGCGGCACCGATCAGCTGCCCATGGCGGAAGGCGGCATGCACCCGCCCCCCGGCGTGCACCATGCTGCGCATGATGTCGTGCGGCATTGGGGGCGCCTCGGGGGCCTCCCAGATGCGCGAAATGAGATCCGCTACCCGGTGCAGGTCCGCCACTGTTTCCACTGCACGGAGGATGACATTTGCCCGCCTGGCAGCAGTCTCGGCGTCGTGCTCAGCGTCGCTGTACGTCACCGCTGGCCGCGGCGGGGGTTCCGTGGCCACTGACCGTTCGTTCACCTGTCAAAGGACCCTTCCCGTATGCCTGCCTGCCTGTGCCAGGACGGGCTTTCCTCGCTCATTGACTGCGCTGGGAGGCCGGTTCCCCCGCTACCGCACCGTGCCCGCGATATTCGCGACCGCTTCGAGCATCGCGTACAGGTCGCGGAAGTCCTGGCTGGTAAAGCTAATGACAACCGGACCCTCGCGCTTGACACCTGGCAGGCCTGCCACGGCTCCCGCTTGCGCAGGTTCTCGGAGTGTCGCTCGGATTGTGTAGGGCGGGCTGACGCGATAAGGCTGGAGCACTTCGTGCTCTGCTACCGCGGACCGGGCAGCCTCGCGAATCCGGTCACCCGCCGCCTTAAGCCCTAGGCAACGCGCGCTGAAGTTATCGATTGCATATTTCACGACGGCAGTCTTGACGCCGGGGAAGAGCTTCTCGGCCTCCGAGCAGATGACATCGTCACCGGTAACCAAGCCGACAGGCACACCGACGTCCCCAGCGAGCGCGGCGTTCAGCCTAGCTTCAGAGGCTGCTGCTCCGTTCAGTTCTACGGAAGCGTATTCGCCGCACAGCGTGTGAGCGAGCACCCCTGCATCGCCCGCCCGGGCGTGATAGCCGGTGAAGAAGACCAGGTCGCACCCGTCAACGCCATGCATCATCACCAACGGCTTGTACAGGCCGATTATTATCTCGGCCCTCTCGTCGAGTTCCTCGATGAGGATGTTGCGCATGCCGTCATGTGCTTCATTCACGATGACCTCGGTGGCTCCGCCTTCAAATGCGCCCCGGACCGCCGCGTTCACGTCAGCTGTAAGCAGGCGCCGGAAGCGCTCATACGGCGGCTGCCCTGGTTGGACGTCCGTCCAGCCGGTCACGCCTGTTGTCCCTTCCATATCGGCTGAAATCAGGACTCGCATGTGACCGCCTCCAAAGACGTACCTGCCACGGTTTCCGCCGGTCGAGCTGCGCCCAGCCTCGGCTAGGAGGACCGATTTTCCGCTTGATCGTTGAGCCGCACATTGACGCTACGCACCAAGATTTGTGGCATCCTTGCGACATATCAACAACGGTGGCGAGCAGTGAAGAAGCTAAGTCCGCTCCCAGCCCGGCCGGGCACGCTCGAGGTCGTCCTCGGATTTCTGGGCAAGTCCGTCTTGCAGGTCCTGTCGGCCCCGGCGGGGTTGGACATCGGGGTAACGACCCCACTCGTGCATGACGAGTCGGATGAGTTGCCGTCTGAGCCAGGCGGGGTCCTGATGCTCGTCACGTCTCGACCAACCTGTCAAGCGGCGCTCGACACCATCCGGGCAGCCGGGCGGGAGGGTTATGCCGCCGTTGTCCTCAAGCTCCGCGGCCATGATCCGGAACCGCTTGTTGAGGCATCTGCCGCATCCGGAATCGCCGTGGTGGTAGCAGCTGAAGAGGTCCCCTGGCATCGCTTGCTCGCGTTGCTGAGCAGCGCCCTGGGGGTCACTGGAAAAGGGAAGCAGCCCGCCTCGGCAGGTGGGGACATGTTCTCGCTCGCGAACGCAATCGCCGCTGCGGTTGGGGGGGCGGTAGCGATCGAAGACGCCGCTCAGGATGTCGTCGCCTATTCCAGCCTCCCTGGCCAGGAGATCGACGAGTGTCGGCAACAGGGCATTCTGGCGCGTCATGTTCCGGAACTTCCGAAGCACGCGGAGCAGTACCGGTGCGTCTATCGCAGCGACGGGGTCGTTCGCTACCCGTTTGACCCGGAGACCGGGGAGCGCCCCCGGACCGCGATCACGGTTCGGGCCGGGGCTGAGATCCTCGGCTCGATATGGGTGATTGAAGGATCGGCTCCGCTGCGTCCTGATTCCGATCGCGTCCTGGCAGACGCCGCGGGAATGACGGCCTTGTACTTCCTGCGCTCGCGGGCAGCATCCGATGTCGAGCGCGATTCGCAAGGCAAGCTATTGCGCTCCCTGCTTCAGGGCCACGGATCGGCCTCTCTCCTCGCCCAGCAGATCGGCCTCCGGAAGAAGGCTCCCTTCATACTTCTTGGGTTCACCTTCTTCGAGAACGACACGCCGCGATCGCTCGGGCCGCAGCTCGTCCGGGAGGTGGTCAGCTACGTGACTACATTCGGGGAGGAGTTTGCGTCTGTCGCGATCAGATCCTCGGTCTATGTAGTGATCTCGGCAAAGCACGGCGCGGAGATGGGCCCTCGCATCGCCGCCGGTGCAGCCGCTCACGTCGAGTCAATCCTCGGTCATAAGGTTCGGGCTGCCATAAGCGCGGTGGCGACCGATCCTGCCGACGTTCCCGTCCTCCGCGGCGAGGTCGACGAAATTCTCCGTGAGCTCACCTCCGATCCCGCGGCCCCGACAGTCGCGACGGCTAAGCAGGTCCACAGCCGGATCCTGCTGAGTCGGCTGGCCGAGATCCTGGCCCACGATGCAAGGCTGCACCACCCGGGGGTCCAGTTGCTCCAGAACTACGACAGGCGGCATGGCACGCAATATGAGCCGAGCCTGCTTGCCTACCTTGAGGCGATGGGAGACACGGCAGCAGCCGGCGGGAGGCTCGCCGTGCACAGAAACACACTGCGGTACCGGATCCGGAGGGCAGCATCGCTCTTTGACCTAGACCTAGCAAGCGCTGACGAGCGGCTCCTTGTGTGGTTGCAACTCCGGCTGGCTCTCTGCGACGCCGACCGCACGCCAACCCGAGAGAACGATCGTCATACCTCCTTACCTGGGCGTCAGTGCCTAGCCGTCTCCTGCAGCAATCAGACCGATATCAGATAGTCATCTCGTCGTAACAATGGCACTGTGGCCCGCTGCCAGCCGCCGCAAGTTGTGCGATCGGTCAATACCTGGCGCAGATCTTCGTGCCACAGATCAATGCCGACTCCAAGAGACGGGTGCACTCTGTGAGGACTAACGTCAGATGTGCCCTTTGGCAAGGGAGTGACTGGCATGAACGATGTTCGCGGCCAAGAACTGGGCACGGGACGGGGTCTGCGTCTTCCGCGGCGGGAGTTCCTTGGGGCCGCGGCAGTTGCAGGCCTAGGCATCAGCACAAGTGGATCTTTGCTTGCCGCCTGCGCCTCCAGCCCGGCCGGAACTAAAGTGTCGAGCGCTCCACGCCGTGGTGGCAACCTGATCTTTGCTCGGACCGCCGACCCCACCACCCTCGACCCGGCCCCGCCATTCGATAACGAGGCGATCTGGACTGTCCTCAACCTCTATGACTGCCTCTACACAGTGACGCCCAACGGGCACGGCTCGATGCCGTGGCTCGCGGTGGGGCACGAGATCTCGTCAGACAAGCTGACCTGGACATTCCACCTGCGGCCGGGGGTCAAGTTCTCTGACGGCAAGCCTCTTACGGCAGCGGATGTGAAGTTCAGCCTGGAACGCTCAGCGAAGGACCCGAACGGGTACGTGCTAGCTGCGGTCAAGGGTATCGACGCACCCGATGCTTCCACCGTCGTCATCCACACCAAGCACCCGTGGGGGCCGTTGGTCGGAGATCTCGCCATGTACTCGAATGCCATCCTTCCCAAAGACCTGGGAGGAATGAGTGCGGCCGAGTTCTTCAAGAATCCCGTCGGAACCGGGCCTTTCATGGTCCAGTCCTGGACTAAGGGCCAGCAACTCAACCTGGTGCGGAACTCGCACTACTGGCGGAAGGGAAGGCCATTCCTCGACAGCGTAACATTCACGACCATACCCGATGACAACACGAGGGTGCTCCAGCTGCGCGGTGGCCAGGCCGACATCATCGAGTTTCCGCCGTTCTCAGCTATCTCCAGCCTCCAGGCGACCTCGGGCGTCAAAGTAGAGTTGTTCCCCTCTACCTGGGTCAGCTACATCGCGATGAACGAAAAGAAACCGCAGTTCTCCGATGTTCATGTCCGCCGAGCCATCTCCCATGCAATTGACCGTAGCGCGATCATCAGATCCGTCCTCTTCGGGCACGCGCAGCCAGCCGCCTCTTTCTTCTCACCGGGATGGGCCTTCTACAATCCCAACACCGCTCCCCTGTGGTACGACGCCGCGAAGGCCAAGCAGGAACTGTCGATGTCATCGTTCCCGAATGGGTTCTCCGCGACCTACACCGTGGTCGCCGGGGACGCCGTCAATAGTGCCATCGCCCAGATCGTGCAGGCCAACCTAAAGAAGATCGGGATCAAGCTGGCGATCCAGACCTACGATGTCAGCACGTTCGACGCGCTCAGGCAAAAAGGTAAATATGACCTGGCGCCGAATTACTATACCCTCGACATCGGCGACCCAGACGAGAACACCCCGTGGGCGATCGACCCGGTTTACGGAGGCAGCAATTCTCTGTACACCTGGTATCACAACCCGGAGGTTCTAAGGCTGACGCTGGCATCCGAGCACACGATCGACCCTAAGAAGCGTGCGTCGATCTATGCAAGAATCCAAGATATCGTCGCGATGGACTGCCCATTCGCGGAACTCTATTACCAGCCTTACCCTTATGCGCGGAAAACTTCGGTCCAAGGCTTCACTATTGCGCCAACCGGAAACTATCACCTTGAGGACGTATGGCTGACGTCATAGTCGCGTACTCTGGAGTCCTCGCGTTCGGGCCGCGCACAGCTGGGCGACCAGGAGCCATCTAATGACTCGGGCCGCATACATCAGCCAACGTTTGATGCTCATGATCCCTACCGCTATCGGGATCACCCTGGTGACATTCTTGATGCTTCACCTGATCCCCGGCGATCCGGCAGTGACGATGCTCGGCATCCGGGCCACCCCTCAGAGGGTAGCGTTCCTGCACCGCGAGTGGGGTCTCAACAAGCCGCTGATTGAGCAGTACTGGTTGTTCCTGACGCATGTCCTGACCGGCAACTTTGGCGAGTCGCTTTTCTATAGTGCCTCGGCAACGGGGATAATCGTCGGTGACTCCGCCGTAACCCTGTTGCTCATCGTTTACGCCGGTTTTCTCTCCGTCCTGATCGCGGTTCCCCTAGCGGTCCTCGCCGCCACACACAAGGACGGTCCTGCGGATCAGACCGTCCGGGCCGTCCCACTTGTCGGGATGGGCATGCCATCGGCTTGGGTCGGAATCATGCTGATCCTGCTGCTCGGCCTGAAAGCCCATGTATTCCCTGTTGGCGGTTATGGGAATCAGTTTCTGGGGCATATCTACGCGTTGTTTCTCCCCAGCCTCACCCTTGCACTAGGTATCGCGCCTGTGCTGATACGCAGCCTCCGGTCAAGCTTGATCGATTCGCTTGAGGCTGATTATGTGGCCACGGCCCGCTCAAAGGGCATCCCGGAACGTCGCGTGCTGATGAGGCACGCGGTTCGCAATGCGATCATTTCGAGCGTGACGATTCTGGGACTACAGATCGCCTGGCTGATCAGCGGAACCGTCGTAGTCGAGACGGTCTTCGCCCTTCCGGGAGTCGGCGCGCTCATGGTGAACTCGATCTATCGGCGCGATTTCCCCGTAGTACAAGGAATCGCATTTGTGCTGGCACTCGCGGTGATCCTGACCAACCTCGCCACGGACATCTTTCGCTCGTTGCTCGACCCTAGAGTGAGATTCGAGTAACGATGGCAGAGGCCAAGGCAGCTGCGACGCTGATCTCGCCGCCTGGGGAGACGGCACTCGCCCGTTCGCGGAGACGGCGCTCACCCGGGCTCATTGCAGGGATTGCGATACTCAGCGTAATAGTCATCCTTGCGGCCGGTGCGCCACTATTCACAAGTTACAGTCCCGTGGCCCTCCACCCGGATCAAGGGTTGTTGCCGTCCTCGGCTCAGCACCTGCTTGGCACCGATCAGCTGGGCAGGGATGTTTGGGCTCGCCTTCTCTACGGCGCGCGTATTGACTTGGAGGTCGGATTCCTTGCCGTCTTGTTTCCATTCATCGTCGGTACGGTCATCGGATGCCTGGCGGGATATTTCGGCGGATGGGTTGACGTCGTTGCGATGCGAGCGGTCGACGTGATTCTTGCCTTCCCGTTCCTGGTGCTGGTGATCGCCATCGTATTCGTCATAGGACCCGGCACGAAGAGCATCTATATCGCGATGACGGTCACCGACTGGGTGTCCTATACCTGGATCATCCGCGGCGAGATTCTCGCGGCTAAACGTCACGAGTACATCCTGGCCGCGAGAGCCCTTGGCTACAGCCGACGGCGCATCATAGCCAAGCATCTCTTGCCGAACGTCATCACGCAGGCCATCGTCTACTCGATGTCCGACATAGTCTTCACGATCCTCACGATCGTCACGCTCGGCTATCTCGGGTTGGGCGTTCCCCCGCCAACTCCAGAGTGGGGGTCCATGATTGCCGACGGGCAGGGCTTCATTACGACGAACTGGCAACTGGCCACAATTCCCGGCATCGCTGTTGTCATCACCGGGATCGGACTTTCTCTGCTCGGCGATGGCCTTGCAGACCTGCTGCGCCCGGAGTGAGCAGAGATGACCGAGCCGCTGCTCTCAGTTCAGGACCTGCACGTGGAGATCGCCACCCGACGCGGGACCGTGCAAGCCATTGATGGGGTGTCCTTCGATATCGCCGAGGGCGAGACCCTGGGTCTGGTCGGGGAGTCCGGGTGCGGCAAGAGCATGACGTTGCGCGCGATCCTTGGGCTCCTTCCCAGAGGAGGACGGGCGACGCAAGGCCGAATCCTGTTCCGCGGAACTGACCTGCTCTCTCTCGGCAAGAATCACGTCAGAGACATACGGGGACGGTCGATCAGCATCATCTTCCAGGAACCCATGACCGCCCTGAATCCCGTGATGCCGGTCGGCGCTCAGATTGCAGAAGGCCCTGTCGCTCACCTCGGGTATACGAAGAAGGCGGCGAGAGAGCGAGCCATT
This sequence comes from uncultured Actinomycetota bacterium, assembly GCA_963696215.1. Taxonomy (GTDB): domain Bacteria; phylum Actinomycetota; class Actinomycetes; order Streptosporangiales; family Streptosporangiaceae; genus Chersky-822. The sequence continues at coordinate 703,644 of CAVOJF010000007.1, read as the reverse complement.
GAACTCATGCGCCGGGTCGGCATCCCTGACCCTGCCCGGCGGCTCGGTTCCTACCCCCATGAACTCTCGGGCGGCCTTCGCCAGCGCGTGATGATCGCCATCGCCCTCGCATGCGAGCCGCAGCTGATCTTGTGCGACGAGCCGACCACGGCACTGGATGTGACGATTCAGGATCAGATCCTCAAGCTCCTGCTAGAACTGCAAGACTCATCCGGCATAGGGCTGATCTTTGTAACTCATGACCTTGCTGTCGTTTCCCAGATATGTCGCAGTATCGCAGTGATGTATGCGGCCCAGATAGTGGAAACCGGATCAGTGGAGTCGGTATTCGCCGAGCCGAGGCACCCCTACACCCTTGGCCTCCTGCGGGCAGTACCAGACTTCGACAAGGTAAAGGAAATGCTAGATTCGATCCCGGGCATCCCGCCCGATCTGATCTCACCACCCGCCGGCTGTCGTTTCCGCGCCCGATGCGCCTTCGCCCAGGCGGACTGTGAGACAGGAGATTTCCCGCTGCTTGCGACCGGAAACGACAGAACCTCCGCATGCATCCATTGGAAGCAATGTCGGGATTCGGTGCTGGGGGATCCGGTAATCGCAGCTGGCACCGCCCTTGGCCAAAGCCCTGCACCAAATCCTGATCGCGATTCGGCAATTTAGGCGGCAGATACCGGAACGTCATCGCGCTCCGGCGTCCACGCGAAATGGCATGCAGCAGTGTGCTCAGCGCCTCGAGGGCCAGATCCCAAGCTAGGCTCCTCACTTGCGCATATATCCTGCGCGAGCGGGCATCGAGGGCGGAACCGGCAACCGCTCGGCAATTGGATGGGGCTTGGCGGATCCCCCAGAAGAGCTGGCACCGAAGAGGGCCGACCGGGCGCCAAGCGCGGGACGGCCGAAATCAGCGCACGTGTATAGGGATGACGCGGGTCCGAGAAGAGCTGCTCCGTCGGCGCGCTCTCGAGAATGCGCCCGAGGTACATGACCATAGTCCGCTGGCAGACATGCCGCACCACCGCCATATTGTGGGAGATCAGCAGGAGCGCGAGGCCTAGTTCCTTGCGAAGCTCGGCGAGAAGGTTCACCACCGTGGCCTGGACCGACACATCAAGTGCTGAGACAGGCTCGTCGGCGACCAGCAGCTCCGGCTCTACTGCCAGCGCTCGAGCGATGCTCACGCGCTGGCGCTGCCCTCCTGATAGCTGCCGAGGGTAGGCGTTGGCCATCTGCCGGCTGAGCCGCACTAGACCCAATAGTTCCAAGAAGCGCCGCTCAGCCTCTGGACCTGCAAGTCCATGGTGCACGCGGAGCACTTCAGTCACCGCCTGGCGGACGGTAATCCGCGGATTCAGCGATGAGTACGGATCCTGAAAGATGATCTGCGCGACCCGTGGTCCCGCGTTGCTCCCGCGCAGCCCAGCCTTTACTGACCTCCCATTCAGGAGCACCTGTCCGGCCGTCGGCTCATGCAGGCCTGTGATGCACCGGCCGAGCGTCGACTTCCCGCACCCGGATTCACCGACCAAGCCCACAGATTCCCCGGCGTTAATCACGAGATCGACACCGTCTACGGCCCGGATAGCGTCACCGTCCTCCCCGCGCATATGCGCGAGCACGGATCGCTTAAGCGGGAAGTGCATCTGCAACCCGCGAACCTCAAGAATAGGCACCGTCATGGCGACATCCTTCGGACGAAGCTCGGCCCGGCACGAGATGATTTCCGATAAAGCATACCACATGGCAAGGAATTGAGTCATTTGCGCATGAGAGGATTCCGCAATAGGACTTCATGTCGAGTGGCTAACGCCGCGCAAGCCGAAACTTGGAACTTCGCCGCCCGTGGACACCGTAATTCGCTTGGTGCTGAGGCCTGTTCCTAAGATCTGACTTTTATCAAACTAATGCGCACCCAATGGCGGTCCGCTTGGCTACCGCAGTCCACTGTCATTAACCGTTCGCCGGGCACTCGACGGTGGGCAGTGCCGGCGTCCTGGCCAGCCGGAACCCCGGCAGTTCCCAGTTCCTGTTCGAGGAAGGCATCGGCCCAGTCAACGTCATTGCCGACGGACCTGCCTGGCGGCTGGTCCTGCCGTCACCGGAGTATGAGGCCAGCCCGCCTCCACTAGGGCTGAGCCCGCCTCTTAAGCCGCGGGTCGGCCGATTACCGCGTGCTGGTGGAATCGGCCAAGACCTCAGCAAGGGTGTACTGGCCTATCTCGCCAAACACCGGGTTGTCTGCCGAGTAGGCAGCCATCCTCAAGCCGGACTGCAACGCCCAGCCGCGTCCGCGGGACCATGTTGCATCATCCACTGCCAGCGCGCGCCGGAAGACATCACGAGAGCCAGCCGACAGGTACATCCAAGCGACCATGAGGTCGCATGCTGGGTCGCCCACTCCGAGAAGGCCGAAATCGATCACCGCGCTGAGTTCCTGATCCCCGACGAGCACGTTGGCTGGGTGAAGGTCGCCGTGCATCCAGAGCGGCTGGCCGGTCCATGCCGGGGACGCTAGAGCTGCCTCCCATACCTCCAGCAGCGGCCCGATATCGATGCTGTGCTGGAGGACTGCGGCTGCAGTTCTGACGTTGTGATCGTGAGCAGCGAGAGACACACCACGGAACTCGTGGACCGAGCCGCCAGCCGGGTCCATCGCCTGCAAGGCCGCGACAAACCTGGCCAGGCTAGTTGCCGCCCGGTCCGGATCAGCGACAGGTGTCAGGGCCGCAAGCTCGCCGGTCAGCCAAGGACACACGGTCCAGTACCACGGATAGCCCTCCCCAGGCACGCCCTGCCCGATCGGAACCGGGACTGCCAGCGGCAACTCAGGGGCCATGAGCGGAAGCCACCGGTGCTCGTTGCGAACGTGCTCGGCGCTGATGCGACGCCGCGGGAGCCGCACCGCTAGGTCGGGTCCCAGCCGGAAGATCGTGTTATCCCAGCCCGCCGACTCGACCGGCTCGATCGCCAGACTTGCCCACTCCGGGAACTGTGCCGCCACCAGGCGCCGGACGAGCGAGGCGTCGACTTGCACGTCGGCGGCAGGCCTGGTGCCTGACCGTGAACACACGGGACCTCCCGAGCGGTAACGAGCGTGAATGATGACTCTGCGTGCGATTCGCGTGCGACAACGATCGGTGCATCGCAGCCATGAGCGGTCTGCAGCGGTCGCCTGCAGTAACTGGCGAGAGGCGGGCCAAGCGCGTTTGCGCTGGTCAACGCACTGAGAGGTGGTGGTCAGGGGCGGGGTCGAACCGCCGACCTTCCGCTTTTCAGGAGGCTTTGCCGATCCAGGCGGGTCCAGAGCAGTACGCCTGACCTCGTCATCGCTCGTATGGGCTGTCTTGAGCGTCCACCGTGATCCGCATCCATCCAGGACCGTTGTTAGCAACTCGTTAGCAAGATCGCCGTAGTCGGTCGCCGCATCTTGAAAACTGAACAGTGAATCGACCATCTGTTTCTCGAAGCCTGACAGCTGCTGCCAGCCGCTACGGCGATCCGTGTCGGACGGTTATAGGAACAGGTCACGCTCCTGGACCGGCGTTGCGGCGCTGTTGGGCCTGTTGCGGATTGTTGGCCCGGCGCTGCCGAACAGCCCGCTGCGGCTGGTCTGCCTTGTATTCTGCCCGGCTCAAGCGGGCGTCAGCATTGGAGAGCATCTCCTCGGCTATTGCCGACCACAGCACGTCGCGCGCGTTCTCCAGGACATGGGATGCAGGCGGGTTGACCTGGCCGACAGCGCTTAGCACGTCCGGAACCTCAGAGTCCTGGCTATCGAGATTCACTTTCGTACCTCAGTTTCGTCGGCTGGCTCGGCCAGTATCTGGCGCAAGGTGGTGCGTGCGCGGTGTAGCCGGCTGCGGGCGGTTCCCGGCGGGATGCTGAGCGTGATCGCGGCCTCGGCAGGGGTCAGCTGTTCCCACGCGACTAGCAGAAGCACGTCGCGCTCCGTTGACGGGAGTTTCCCCAGGGCGGATACCAGTGCCCGCACTCTGACGGCCGAGTCGAGCCGGTCAGTGATCTCGTCCCAGGGATCAAGGACTTCTTCGGGTAGTGCCAGTTCTACGTTCTGGCCAGTTCGCCAGTGTGCTCGCAGAACATTGCGTGCGATCCCGTAGAGCCACGGCCGGGCATCTTCGTGGCTGGTGTCATAACCGTCCCTGGCTCCGAAGGCGCGTACCCAGACCTCGCCGAGCAGATCGTCGGCGGCACGCTGGCCGGCACGCCTGGTCAGGTACCCGTGGATAGCGACCTCGTGGCGGCGGACGATCTCCACGAACGCTTCAGGCGTTCCTCGCAGCGACTGCGCGATCAGCGGTCCGTCCCTCACGTCAGCCCTCTGAAGTAAACCGTCACGGCGCAGGCCATCGCACTGCCAGGCGGACATGGGGCCGGTCAAGGAGCATCCCCGCGCCTCCGATCGTCTCTGGTGGTGTGCCCGGCGGCCAGGCAGCCAGTTCCAGACATTCTGCCCCCGGCCTGCCTAGCTCCTCCCAGACGCTCGCCCGCCGTGCCAGATGCTTTGCGAGACTTGGCCCGCCCGGTCCGTACCTCGGCGAGCTGGCTACCCGGACGTCGGCACCCGAGAAGGCCAGCGAGATTCATCGCGAGGCGCTGGCCAAGGCGATCGAGCTGGGCGCACCTGCGGAGGAAGCCAGGGCGCTGGCCGGCCTCGGCCGCAGTCAGCTTGCCGGCGACAGTGTCGACGCCGCCAGGAACCTGCGCGAGGCGCTCGCGATCTATCAGCGCATCGGAGCACCAGAAGCCCGGCTCGTCCAGGACACGCTGGATGAGCACGGCCTCTAGGCAGCCACGGGTCACCTTGCCCGCCGGCCAGCCATACGCTTCCAGTCATCTTCGATGCCGACCACGTCCGTGGTCGGGCCGCTGAGCAGAGCCTGAGCGTGCAGGAGTGCCCACAGCCGCCCCCTGGGCCGACGTCGCATGCCGGGCGAGCCGGGACGGGCGCCCCCACCGACCGCAGTCGAAGTCTGGCCATCGGTCGCGCCGTTCGGGGAAGCCGGCCGGATCAGTGTGTCGATCATTGTCCTTGCCTTCCTGTGTTCTTCAGCTGGCTCCACTTTCGCCAGCCCAGGCGTGATCTTGAATGAGCCTGGCTGTATCTCGTCTTCTTTGATCCATCTCAGGCAGGAATGCGTGCCGTGGAACCTCGCGAAAGACAGCTTCGACGGCGGTATCCGCTCGGCCAGCGGCGCGCAGCTGGTCCGCCAGCTCCCCCCGCGCGACCGCAGCCAGTTCACCGCTGGTGGCCGAATCCAACCCCGAGCCGCAATCAGGCCCCGCGCCGCCGCAGCCACCGATCCGATGTGGACGCCGCTCTTGGCTGCCACCAAATGCGCTCATCAGCCACTCCACCCGTTGCCTCAGTCACTCCTAACCTGTTATTGCCCGAAATCCGCCGAGCGTTCGCGGCTTACTCACTCCCGTCGCGTAGCCCATCGTCCCTGGGCCGCCGGGCCTGTTCGCTCGCTTGCCGCCCACGGCCGGCAGGAGTGCCGCCTACCTGCGATGCTGCGCCAACGACGGCAGGCCGACTACTTGAAGCCGTCCTTCCTGCTGGCGCCGAACCGATCCGCAGACGATCAGTGTCAAGAGTGCCCGGAGGGCATCACTCGTGACGCGCGCAGCGCGCCCTTGACAGTGATCGTCTGCGGTTCAAGACTCCGGCGGCGGGAAGGATGCCATGCCAGTTCTGCATGCCGGGCCGAGCCTGGTCTCTGGCACATGGGCGACCCAGAGGGTCTGCTGGCTCCTGACCGCGCCGACGCTGCCGTGGCCCGAAGGGCTGATCCGGCGGTGACACTTCGGGTCTACTCGCACGTCCTGCGGGAGCACGCCACTGGCGTCGGAGACATCTTCGCCCAGGCCGTGGAGGTCGCTGTTAGCAAATCCGTTAGCAAGCCTGGGCGTCAGAAGTGAACGACTCAGCGTTCATGCTGGTCAGAGTGGTGGTCAGGGGCGGGGTCGAACCGCCGACCTTCCGCTTTTCAGGCGGACGCTCGTACCGACTGAGCTACCTGACCTTGACCGGCGTGCGCGAAGTCCGTCGGCGCTTCGCCGCGTCGCCCCGCTGACCGGAGCGGTCCTGACGGGATTTGAACCCGCGACCTCCACCTTGACAGGGTGGCGAGCACTCCGAGCTGCTCTACAGGACCAAGCTGTACCGCTACCTAACAATTCAGACCGCGCATCGCATCCTATGCGCCGCGCACGCCTGGTGCTGACGTTCAGTCAGCCGTACCCCCAACGGGATTCGAACCCGCGCCGCCGCCTTGAAAGGGCGGTGTCCTAGGCCGCTAGACGATGGGGGCTCGACGACCACAGCCGACTTGCCCGTGGCGCCCGCCGTCGGGGACCGATTCAGCATAGGGGACGGGCGGCACTGGCGGCAAAGCGGATGACGGCATCGCTACATCCTGGCCTGGCCAGCCTGCCTCGGCTCCCAGACCACCTCAACGCCCTGCCAGCCTAGCCCTGCCGGTTCTTGTTGACGAAATCCTCGCCGATCGAGGTCTTCGTGCCTTCCTCCGGGATGACGATCCACGCGATCCCGTAGGCGAGCAATCCCGGTGCCGGCGGTGAACAGGCTGACCACGGCGACAATCACCCGCAGCAGGTTGACGTCGATGCCGACGTAGTCCGCCAGGCCCGCGCAGACGCCGGCGATGATCCGGCCTTCGCGCTTGCGCACCAGCACCTTGCCGCTGCCGTTCATGTAACTCATAAGTGCATTATCCCGCACTCGGGCTCCGGCTAACGGCCGCTCGCCCTCAGAACCGTCAGAACCGTCAGAACGACCAGGCGACGCTACGCAAGCCCAGGGCTGCACCGACCTCGGCCCTCCCGCTTACGCTGGCCGCAGGGAAGACGAGCGCGGCGCCGCGCGCCGCCGAGCCGCAGGAGCGACGCAGAGAGGACCGAGCCATGCCGCGCAGCAGCGAACCCGTCGGCAGCGACCTGCTCAAGATCGACGACGAACTGAGCGACGACGAGCGCCTCGTCCGCGACACCGTGCGCAAGTTCGCCGCGGACCGGATCATGCCGCACGTCGCGGACTGGTTCGAGGCCGGAACGCTGCCCAAGGAACTCGTCCCCGAGCTCGGCCAGCTCGGCCTGCTCGGCATGCACCTCACGGGCTACGGCTGCGCCGGGATGGGGCCCATCGCCTACGGCGTGACCTGCCGCGAGATGGAGGCCGCCGACTCGGGCCTGCGCAGCCTCGTGTCGGTGCAGGGATCGCTCGCCATGTTCCCGATCTGGAAGTACGGCTCCGAGGACCAGAAGAACGAGTGGCTCCCCCGGATGGCCGCCGGGCAGGCGATCGGCTGCTTCGGGCTCACCGAGCCTGACCACGGCAGCGACCCGTCGAGCATGAAGACCCGCGCCACCCGCAGCGGAACGGAGGGTCCGACTGGATCCTGTCCGGCTCCAAGATGTGGATCACCAACGGGTCGATCGCCGACATCGCCGTCGTCTGGGCCTCCACCGAGGACGGGATCCGCGGCTTCCTCGTGCCCCGCGGCACGCGCGGCTTCACCGCGCGCAACATTCATAAGAAACTAAGCCTCCGCGCTTCTGTCACCTCTGAGCTGCACTTCGACGACGTCAAGCTCCCGGCCGACGCCGTCCTGCCCGGCGTGACCGGCCTGAAGGGCCCGCTCTCCTGCCTGTCCGAGGCCAGGTTCGGCATCATCTGGGGCGTCACCGGCGCGGCCCGGTCGTGCCTGGAGGCGGCGATCGACTACGCGACGACGCGCGAGCAGTTCGGCAAGAAGATCGGCGGCTTCCAGCTGACCCAGGGCAAGCTGGCCTGGATGTGCTCCGACCTGCAGCGCGCGCAACTGCTCGCCCTGCACATCGGGCGGCTGAAGGAGGCGGGGCGAGTCACGCCTGAGCAGATCAGCCTGGGCAAGATGAGCAACGTCAGGACCGCCATCGACATCGCGCGGACGTCGCGGACCGTGCTCGGTGCGAACGGCGTCACGCTCGAGTACCCGGTGATCAGGCACGCCAACAACCTGGAGTCCGTCCTGACCTACGAGGGCACCGAGGAAATCCACACCCTCGCGATCGGCCAGGCCCTGACCGGCATCTCCGCCTACCGCTGAGCCAGCGCCCGCCAAGCGCAGCCGCCAGCCCAGGCGCCAGACCCAAGCCGCCAGGCCCAAGCCGCCAGGCTCAAATCCGGCGGACCCAAAGCCGCCCGCCCACGAACTCCAGAGGAGCGTTTTGAACCAGTTTGCGAAGGAACAGCTCGCCGCGATCCTGCGGGACGCCGCCAAGGGCAGCTTCCCGCCCGCCGACGGCGGCGTCACGGTCCTCCCCCAGCCTTCACCGCGCGACGCGGGCGTCTGGGGCTTCACGGCGCACGCGGTCGTCTTCGCCGATGTCGACCAGGACTGGGTCACCAGCCACCTGCCCGCAGGAGACCTCGGCGCCCCGCTGGGCCCGCCATTCCTGCAGGCCCTCAGCGAGGCCACCGACCGCCGCCCAGGCAGCATCGACATGCTCTGCGTCGCCGAGCCGCTCCCCGGGCCGCCGCCCATCGACCTCGCGGCCGAACTGGAGCGCGACCCATCCGCAGGGTCGCCAGGGCGCTCAGCTACCGCGACGACGTCCACGCCTGGCGAAGCGCGGACGGCAGCGGCGTCGTGCTGCTCGGACGCGGCGTCGCGGGCAGGCGCGAGACGGCCATCGAGGTCGACGAGAACCGGCGCAGCCGCGGCCTCGGCCGCGCGCTCGCCCTCGCGGCCGGCACCTGGCGGACCCGGACGAGCCGCTCTGGGCGCAGGTCTGCCCCGGCCAACGCCGCGAGCGTGCGGGCGTTCCTGGCGGCCGGGTTCAGGCCGGTCGGCGCGGAGATCCTGCTGGCCAGGCGCACGCCAGCACGCCCCGAGTGAGCCGCGGCGACCGCCCGCAACCGCCGCGTCAGCCGCGGCGAACGCAGAACGCAGTCGCGCGAGCGCTTCCGGCCAGTCAACGCCAGTCAGACAGCCCGATCCGCCGCCTGCTCCCGAGCCCCGCGCGATGCGACGATAGTGACATGAACGCGGACGAGAGGGTGACCGACAACCAGGCGGAGTCCCGCTTCGAGCTGACGACCGGGGACGGCCTCGCGGAGCTGATCTACCGCAGGCGCGCCAACCGGCTGGTCCTGGTGCACACCGAGGTGCCGGAGAAGCTCGAGGGTCACGGCATCGGCGGCACGCTGGTCAAGGCAGCCGTCGACCGCGCGGTCAGCGAGGGGCTGACAGTCGTCCCGCTCTGCCCGTTCGCGCGCGCGCTGGCTGGAGCGACCATCCCGAGATCGCGGCGACCGTCAACGTCGACTGGGGCGAGCCCCCCGAAGACTAAGCCGCAGGCGCACCGGGCTCAGCCAGCGCCGCCCGGCCCGAGGACTCAGCCAGCGCCGCCACGACCTCCTCGAGCAGAGTCCCGGACGGCCTCGGTCTGACCAGCGAGCAGGCTGCCCCGGCATCCGGCGAACATCAGCACCTGCGCCCTGTTAGCGCGAAGGAATGACGCGACAGCCGAACCGGCGTCGCCAGCGCTCCCCGATCGGCCGGCCCCAGACGGCGTGAGGCGAGTCGTCAGGTCGAGCAGCGGGCGCTCGCAGCCGGTCAGCCGCCCGGACGGTCTCCTGGCAGCCCTCGCCGCCCGCCGGATCGACCAGGAGCACGGCGTCGGCGAGGCTGACGCAGGTCCAGGTGCGCTGCGCGAAACCGGTGCTGGCGAGCTGATGCAGCACGGCGCCGCGCAGCTCGGCGCGGCGAGCCGGCGTCAGCGGACCGTCCTCCTGGCGGAACCCGCGCGGGAACACCATGTGCACGGGCAGCCCGGCGCCGAGCGCCGCGCAGGCCGCCAGCGTGTCGACGCCGGTCTGGCCGCCGGTCAGGACGGTCACGCCGGGCGCCGGCCGGAGCGCGGCCCGCAGCGCAAGATCGGCAGCGCTACTTCGCGGCGATGTCATCCGAGGCGCCGACGAACAAGTCCCTGATCACCGCGATCGTCTCCTCGCTGAGCCCGCTGTCCAGGCAGAACTGCTGCGGCCCGCCGGCCTCCGCGTGCAGCAGCCGCACGAAGCCCAGGATGGTCTGCTCGTGCAGCAGGATCACCTCGCGCTTGTGCGCCTCGTTGTTGGCGTACAGCGGGTTCTCGGCGAGCTTCCTGGTGACGCGCTTGGCGTTGCGGTTGCTCTGCACGTAGTCCTTGGCGATCTCGCCGAAGGTGACGTCGACCAGGTCGAGCAGCAGCGCGGACATGATGCCGGTGCGGTCGCGCCCGGCCGCGCAGTGGAACAGGGTCGCGACGCCGGCCTGCAGGTTGGCCGCGATGACCTCGAACGTGTTCTTGACGGCCTGCCCGGCCGCCCTCGATGTTGTTGAGGTACACCTTGGCCAGCTCGGCGGGGTCGTCGGACGGGAACGGCTCGCGCCCGAGCCTGCCCTCGGCCAGCACGGAGAACCGGTACCGCGCCACCGGGAACGACAGCTCGATCAGGTCGGTCTCGGCCTGCGTCCGCAGGTCGACGATGGTGCAGATGCCCAGCTTCTCGAACAGGACCTGCGCGTCGGAAGGCGTGATGCTGTCCAGCGAGTCGCCGCGGTAGATCAGGCCGTACCTGGTCCGCCGCCCGTCCCGCGTGCGCAGTCCGCCGAGGTCACGGACGTTGAAAGCGCCCTGCAGGTCCACGGCGGTCATCGTGCGCACTCCTTAGTGACAGAAGCAGTGCCCGCCCCCGCGAGCACTCAGTCAGCGTATCCGCACGACAGGCATCGTCTGGCACACCCTTTGGGCGCGTCTACTGGACGCACGGGCAGACTGCCTGACCGCAGCCGGCTTGGTCCGTGGTCAGGACCAGCGCGCCGGTCTCACCGCACCCGGTACGCGGCTACGGCGCGCATCAGTGTTCCCGACTCGTTCTTCCAGTCAGCCGTCGGCGCGGCCGCGGTGATCACGCTCGAACTCGTCCTGCCCTGGACGAAGCAGGCGAGTTCGGTGAAGTGGTGCGCCTTGATCTTCGTCACGTAGCTGTCGATGACGCAGGTCCCCGTGCCGCCGAGGAACTGGATTCCGTGGCTGGCCGCGAGCAGGCGGGCGGTGGTCGCATCCTCGTCGATCAGGTGGTCGATCCGGAAATCCGGCCAGTCGGCGAGGGTCTCGTTGTTCTGCTTCGGCGTGGCGTTGATGTACAGCAGATAGGCGCCTGACGCGCCGAACCGTGCGGCCGTCACGGTGCCGCTGTCGCCCTCGACCTGGTGCATTACAGGCGGAAACGCCAAGACGGCCTTTCCGTCTGGTAGGCCAACAAGGTGCCAGCCAGCGGGCGCCGGCCGGGCGGGCACCAGGTGAACCGGCGGAACCTTTCCGGCCGGCGCGTCCGAGTGACCGGACGCGTCAGACGACGATTGGCATCCCGTCAGGGCGACCGCCACCGCGATAGCCGGGAGGATCGAAGCTGCGAGCATCTTGGCCAGGGACGGGCTAGATGTTGCCGTCACCGTCACTGGGTCCGCCGTTGTTGTCCCCGTCGTGGTCGCCGCCGTTGTTCTGCGGGATCCCGCCGCCTCCGCCGGACGACGACGAGTGCGTCGTCTTGTGGTGAGGCGCAGGCGTGTGCGACGACGAACAGCCTGCTACTAGCGCGGCCAGCAGCGCGAGGCTGCCGACCAGGGTTTTGCTGAACTTGCCCGACATACGTGTCCCCTCCTCAAAAGCTGTTGTCCGAGCCATGTCTTGCCCTCCGTACCGGAACTGGAACCCACGCCAGGACGCCGGGCGATGAGTCAGGTAGAGGTACGTGCGAGGCTGCGCATTCGGTTCGGACTGCGCCAGATTACGTGACAGAGATCACATTTGGTAGTTCCGGCGCTCTGGGATGGTCCGTGGCGCGTACCGGGCAGGCGGGTCAGTTAGCGCGGCGCGACCAAGAGGGTTTGCCATCCCCTGCCGCACGGGCCGTGCTGGTCCGAAATGCGGCTCAGCGCCAGCCCGGTGCCTTCGGCTCCGATGGTCGCCTGGGCCTCCAGCAGCAGCCAGTCACCCACCGGATCACGGGGCAACGCGACCGTCACGTCGACGTTGATAAAGATGTACTCAGTGGCCGAGAGTGCGGCGGCGACCCCGTTGCCGGAGTCGGCTACCAGCAACGCGCGCGCCATCGGCGAGACCTCTTCCCCCGGCAGCAACGGGATCATCGGCCTGGCCCACGCCGCCCTCGCATGTGCCATCCGTGGTGGCGTGCCCAGGCCGACCACCACGTCATCCAGATCAGAAGGCAGGAACCGCCACTCGATCGACGCGAGATATCCCTCCGGCTCCCGTCTGAAGATCTGCGGCGGCACCCCGTCGCCGCTCGCAGGCAACGGCGGCGCCGCGGCGCCGTCGAGGATCTCGGGCACCGGACTGGCAGGCCTCTCGATCCGCCAGCCGCGCGCGTGCAGTACCTCTTGCCCGTCAGCCTCGACCACCGCCTCAAGCAGCGCGACCCTGCGGCCCGGCCGGATCGACCTAGTTCTGACCGACAGCTTGCCGATCGGAATCGGCCGCAGGATGTCGACAGCCACCCGGCCGAGTCGCTGTCGCTCGTCAGGCTCATGCTGCTCAAGCGCCCTGACCGCCAGTGCCGACGGCGGACCGCCGTGCTGCGCATCGCGCGACCACGGGCCTATCGTGGCGGACGTTGAAAGGTAAGTACCGTCACCAGCAGGCTCATAAAAGGCGCTCTCCACGGAGCGGATGCTACCGGCCCGCCGCGACTTCGTGACGAGCGCGCCAGCCGCCTGACTCGGTACGCTTCTTTCCGTGGGCGGCCGCCCAGCGGCAGCCCGAGGGGCGTTAGCTCAACGGCAGAGTAGCGGACTTTTAATCCGTAGGTTCCGGGTTCGAGCCCCGGACGCCCCACCGTTGACCAGGAACAATGTCCTCCTAGTCAGCAAGATCACTGCTCGGGGTTGCAGATCTGGTTGCAGTTGGCTTCACGTCTCGCCCCACGTGGGCGAAATCCCCGCCCCCAGCGGTAGCGTCGCACCGGCACCATTCGGTACCCGGAAAGGAGTCGTTCGCATGCCCGAGAGCGAACTGTTCGAAAGGGGCCTTCAAGCCCGGCGGGATGTTTTGGGCGCTGAGTACGTCGATGCGAACCTCGCCGACACCGACGAGTTCATGATGGCCTTCCAGCGCGTCGTAACCGAGTGGGCGTGGGGCTACGCCTGGAGCAGGCCAGGCCTGGACCGCAAGACGCGGAGCATGCTGAATCTTGCGATCTTGACGGCGCTCGGGCGGCCCGACGAGCTGGGCATCTACGTGAAGGGCGCGCTGGCTACCGGCGTATCGGTCGAGGAGATACAGGAGATATTGATTCACGCCACCGTGTACTGCGGCACGCCAGCCGGGCGTCAGGCGTTCCGGGCAGCGCACGAGGCTCTTCTGGCCGAGGGCGCGCTGCGCCGTCCCACCTGAGCGGTTGGGAACCAACGCGAATCGCAAGACCTAGGGCAGGCAGGATCAACCGAGGCAGACAGACCCGTCGAGGATTAAGCGAGGCTAGGCATTGCCTCTGCCCGCTGTGATCCGACGCCCGCCTGTCGAGCTCCAGTTGATGGCGTTACGGATCGATGTGCGGTCAGGGTACCCGGGTCGGGTTGGACAACCGGGGGGTTAACGAGGTCAGGAGCGTCGGCAGCCGGCGGGGAGGGTGTCTGCCCCGTCGGCGGGTTCGGCGGTGACCCTGAACCGCTGCACCGTCGAAATGCCGGTGCGGTCGAACTGCGAGGGCGGCTAGGGTGCGGGGATGAGGGTGCCCGACCGTTGCCTGGCGGACCTGCGGGAGCGGGGTTACCTGCTCTTCGAGGGTTTCCTCGAGGCTGACGAGCTGGCCGCGGCCCAGGAAGCTCTGTGGCTGCACTACCCGCGGCCCGAGGTGTATTTCGCCGACCCAGCTGCTCACGCGCGGTTGGCGACGGACCAGTGGGCCGGCGAAGTCAGCGGACCGTGGCGATCCTGGAACCTGAACCGACTGGCCTTCCACCCGGACCTGCTCGACCTGGCGGAGCGCTTCTTGGGCTCAGCCGACCTGCGGCTCTACGAGGCGTCGCTGTGGGCCAAGTACGCCGGAGCCGTCGATTACGACCAGCGCCACCACCGCGACTTCGTCAACCACAGCCTCGTCGTGCCCAAGCGCTCCGAGCCGGCCACGCAGATGCTGAGCTGGATCCTGCTGTCCGACGTAGGCGATGAGGACGGCCCTACCAAGATCGTTCCGCTGCCGGTCGGGCAGAGCGTCCCGTACTGGCCGGTCCCTGGGCATCACGACATCACGAACTACCTCCCCGAGGGGATGTTCGCCGAGGAGGAGGTCTCGATGACCGGTCCGGCAGGAACCCTGTTCGCTTTTCGGTCCGACGTACTTCACCGTGGGTCGCGCATGACCGGCGAACGATCAGCCCGCTTTGCGCTCCTCGCCGACTACGATGTGTGGGCACCGCGCTGGACCGGCCGGGTCGCCTGGGCCGAGCGCGCGACGCGGTCAGACTGGTTCGAGATCGTCGAGCGGGCCTCTCCCCGAGAGCGGTCGGTGTTCGGCTTCCCAGCTCCGGGCGATCCGTATTGGGACGAGCAAACCTTGGCCGACACCCAAACGCGCTACCCCCGGGCCGATCTGACGCCCTACCGCTAGAGGACCGGGCAGCTGAACGTGCCCGGATCGGCTTCAGTTGATCGTTTACACGCCCTAAACGTTTTGCCGACCGGTAACCCGTTGGGAGACACTCGGCGGATGGCTGCTTCGATGGATCAAAGTCTTACTCCCGCGCCGTTGCATTGCGCGATCGTTCTGCACGTTCAGGAGGATGCATGTGAGATTTTCCGGGCAGGACTGCTTTCCTCTGTTCGATTCGCGAAGGCCTTCCCTTCGCCGCGGGCTGAGAGGGTGTCACCCGGCCATCTCGTAGCGGTCGCCGCCGCGGACGGCGCTGAGGCGGTGGTCTGGCGGTGGTACGACGCTGTCGTGCTCGGCGAGGAGGCGGATCTAGTCCGGCTATGGGAGCCTGCACACGGCGAAGTTGTTGCGCATCCCCGCCGCGCTGAGCTGCATCGGCAGCCGGGAACTCGAGCCTATTTGTCGGCCGGGCTGCCCGGCGCCGACTGGTGGGTCGCCGGTGCCGCCGTGGCGATGGCGGAGGATGCCGACGTCGAGCTGCATGAGGTCGAGCGTTTCTGCACCGAGCATGGTTTGTGGCCGGGCTCGGCGTGAGCGCCGGGCGGAGCAGCACGTCTGGTCTGGCTGTCATGGGCCGGATCGGGTTTTGGTGGCGTAGGCCTTATACCGGTGGATCTCGCTACTGCTAGTTCGCGGGACCGTGCCGACGTTTTCGCCATCGATGTCGAGCTGGAAGCTGTGGTCGCTGGCAGTGACCGTGACGATCTTCCGGGCGTGGATCATGTCGAGCTGGATCTTCTGCCTGGCGACCATGATGGAGCCGCGCCGGGAGACGCGCCGCTGGACCGTGAGGGGCCCGGCTGGCGGCGGTGGCGCACTGCCAGACCGTCGGGCTCCTCGCAGCCGGTGCCGGTCAGCGGGCGGGACGGGGCAGGGCAAGGTGCGCAGCAGTTCGCCGTCGTGGCTGATGACGGCCATCTGGTGCCGTCTATCCGGAGCGTGACGCGCTGGCCGGCGAGTTCGTAGCCGACATACAGCTGCGCGCCAGCCAGGCCGACCAGGCCGACGCCGTTGACCATCCGCTCGACCTCGATCGCCGATCCGTCGTCGCACGGCAGGGCGAGGGCCCCGCGGGGCCTAGAGGGCCGTCGCGGGGCCCTCTAGGGCGCTGCCCCGGAACCCCGGCCCTCCCTCAAAGATGGGCGATCAGGTCGTCATCCCCTCGCCCAGTCAGGCAAGCCCTACACCGGAAACTGCGGCGCCATCATTGGCTCGCTACGCTCGGCCCTGCGGGCAGACCCTGGATGGCGCCGCAGAACCCGGCGTAGCCCGCAGGGTGCCTGACCGAGGGGAATGACCCCAGCGATGCTCTCGTGCCTTCCGCCAACCGGCAGCCCAGCAACGGCCGTGCACCAGGCCAACAGGGAGGTCATCGGAGGCGAGCGATCGCATCAATGGGGAATGGTCCGACAATCACAACCGCCATGACCGGAGGACCGCATGCCGCTGACAGCGTTCGTGGGAGCGACCGTGATCGACGGGCACGGCGGGCAGCCGATCGAGCAGGGCACGGTGCTAGTGGACGGCGGGCGGTTCCTGGCCGTCGGGCCGGCAGCCAGCACGCCGGTCCCGTCGGAGGCCGAGGTCATCGACCTGTCCGGACGGTACCTGCTGCCGGGCCTGATGGACGCGAACGTCCACCTGCTGCCGTGGCCCACCTGGGGTTACATCGAGTTCCTGGCCCGCTACGAGGACCGGTTCGACGCGGTGATCACCGAGGCGGCTCAGGTCGCGCTCGCCAGCGGTTTCACCACGGTGTTTGACACCATGGGCCCGCTGGACTCGCTGCTGACGGTTCGCGACCGGATCAACGGCGGCCAGGTGGCCGGGGCCCGGATGTTCGTGGCCGGGAATATCGTGGGCTTCCGCGCGGTGTTCACCACCCCTGAGGCAATGGCTTCGGCCAGCCGGGCGTTCCAGCAGCGGATCAACGACCGCTTTGAGGCCGGCGGCGGCCCGGATGTGTGCCTGCTGCATCCCAGGGAACTCGCGGCTCGGATGTCGGACTACGTCAGCCAGGGCGTCGACTTCGTGAAGTACGGCGCCACCGGCGACGGCGAGCCGGTCAACAGCGAGATCGGCCAGGCCGCCGTGCTGCGCTTCAGCCCTGATCAGCAGCGAGCGATCGTCGAGACGGTGCACGCCGCCGGCAAGACCGTGCAGACCCATACCACCTCCGCCGAGTCGCTCCACGTCGCGGTGTGCGAAGGGAATGATCTGGGCCAGCACGCGTCGATGACCGGCCGGTCGCGCATGTATGACGAGACGCTGGAGCGGATGCTCGAGACCGGGTATTGCTGCGGGACTCAGTGGGCACCGCTGACGCAAGAGCAGAAGGAACGCGTCGCCGCGAGTGACTTCTCCTGCCCGGAGGAATCCGGCCTCGACAACATCGAGAACGCCGTGCGGCTTATCCGGGCTGGTGTCCCGCAACTGCTATCGACCGACGCTGGCACGGTCGATCCTGATGTGGCGCAAGATAATCACGCGAGCCCGTCCTCGATGCTCGGTGAGGCCGAGATCGCCGTCGTGCGGGCGATGGTTGACCGCGGCATGACGACGATGCAGGTCATCCAAGCCGCGACGGTCAACATAGCGCGTGCCTACCGGGTGGACGACGAACTCGGCTCGATCACGCCGGGCAAGCGGGCCGACCTAGTGGCGCTCGACCGGGATCCGCTCACCGACGTGGAGAACATGCGGACGGTCTCCCTGGTAGTCAAGGAAGGCCAGGTCGTCGACAGGTCCGCGTTGCCCTCATCCCGGCTGCTGACCTCGCCGACCGCCACCTCGCCCGGCAGCATCCGCACAAGCTGAAGCAGCCCCGCGGCGCGGCCACTGTAGGACTGCACGGGCACGGGCGGCAGCGCATTTGCCGGTCGCCAAAATCGTGGCGTTCTGGCCGGTCACGTCAGGTTGCCGCCGGGTGCACTCGCGGCGAAGCGCGCGCAGCCTCGGCCCGTGCCGCCTGGCCAGGGTCGCCGTCCTGGCCGAACTGGCGCACCTTGCCTGGCTTGCTGCGCGACATGAGCGGATGCTGCTCGATGATCTGTGGCTCTGAGATCGCGGGTCGGGGTGGGTTATGGTGCGGGCACGAAATCGGCTTGGTCTTGTAGGGTCTGACCGGCGGACGGTAGAACCTGTATATGCGCAAGGTGGAAGCTGCGGCAGAGCGGACCGCTCATGTGCCGCCAGAGGTCGTCTGGTCCCTGCTCAGCGACGTCACGGTGTACCCACAATGGGGACCGTGGCGCAAGGCCGGCTACCGAAGCGAGGGCGACGCGGCCGCGAACGGCAAGGGCGCCGTCTACTGGCTGGAGGGGTCAAAGCGGTACGGGTTCCGCTACCCCGTCTCGGTTGAGGAGATCCTCGACGTCGAGCCTGGCAAGCGGCTTGCCTACACCGTGCTGCGCGGCATCCCGGTGCGGAATTACCGTGCCGAGGTCACGCTGACCCCGGCACCCGACGGCACCTTGATCCGCTGGGGCGCTTCGTGGGACCGGACCATCATGGGCCGCCTGGTGTACCGGTCGCTGCGCAACCTGTACCCGGTCATCGTGGCCGGCCTGGTGAAGGCCGCGGAGGCTCCCCAGACTTAGACGCCACGCCTCAGTCTTCGTCGCGGCGTCGGCCGGTGCTTCCATCCAGGTCTTTGGCCATCACGGTGTCGACGTCGTGCCCAGCCCTGGCCAGAACGGACCCGGCTGTCGCGGGCAAGTTCTCGTCGAGCCAGAGAGAATTGGATGACGGCTCCTTTAATCCGTAGGTTCCGGGTTCGAGCCCCGGACGCCCTACTCGGCCTGACCAGGTCCTACCCCGGCCAGCAACGGCTCAGCTGGCCGCTGACCAGTGGTGCGCCGGGATTCCAGGCGCCTACACTCGCTGCTAGAGATGGGAGCCGCGATGAGTGCTGAGACCCAGACAGCGGTAGGCGAGACAGGCCAGAGCAGATGCTGGTGCTGCGGCCGGAACAGCTCCGAGGAGGCCTTGGTCCACCTGGGCAACCATCCCGAAGTAGGGATCTGCGTCAACTGCGTCCATTTCCTGCGGCGGCGCGCCAGGGACCATCAAGCGACCGTGATGCGCCAGCGGCTGCGCGGTGCCGCTGAGTCGGTCCGCGGTGGAGTCATGGCGCGGGGCTGGCACCAGCGCCCGGTGATCGGGCCAGCACTCCAGTGGCTCAACCGGCACCTGCCCTGGTAGCCAGACGACAGGAGCTTCGCGGATGCAGTTGACCGTTCTGGCCGTGCAGGACTGCCCGAACGCACCAGTTCTGGGCGACCGGCTGGCGGCCGTGGTGGCCGGCCGAGCGGGTGTCTTGCTGGCGCATCGAGTGATCTCCGATGACGGCGGGGCCGCGCGGTGGGGCATGCACGGCTCGCCCACGTTGCTGATCGACGGGGCCGATCCTTTTGCCGAGGCGGGGCAGCCGCCGAGCCTGTCATGCCGGCTGTATCGCAACGATGATGGCAAGCTGGCGGGTGCCCCGTCCGTCGCTCAGCTCCAGCACGTGATTGAGCAGGCCCTGGCAGCGGCCACCGGAACGAGGGACCCAGCGTGGCTGGATGCGCTCGGCCGCGGGGGCCTGGGCCGTGTCGCGCCTGCCGAACGTGGCCTGCGAGCCGTCCATCAGGCTGTGCTGCGGTCGTTCATCCAGTCGGGCGCTGCACCGAGCATCGCCAGCCTGGCCATGCACGCTGAGCAGGTCGGCGTGACGGAGGTGCTTGCCGAGCTTGCAGACGGCGACTTTTTGTGCCTCGATCATGCCGGTCAGATCACCGCGGCGTACCCGTTCTCCGCGGTGCCAACCCGGCACCAGGTGCGGATAGCAGGCGACACGACCGTGTTCGCCATGTGCGCGATCGACGCCCTGGGCGTGTCCGCCATGACCGGCCGTCCTGTTGTGATCGAATCAGCCGACCCCTCGACCGGTGAGCCGATCACCGTGAACGTTGACGAGGCCGGCGCCACCTGGGATCCGGCCACGGCCGTGGTGTACGTCGGCCGGACCGACGGTGAGTGCACTGGGCCGTCGGCATTGGTGTGCTGCGGGCACATGAACTTTTTCGCCACCAGGGCGGCGGCGGAGGTGTGGGCAGCCGCCCATCCGGAGATTGCCGGCGGCATCCTCGACCAGGGCCACGCCCTGCAAGTAGGCATCGGCATCTTCGGTCAGCTACTCAGCTAGCCCATCCCGGGCCTCAAGCTCGGGCCCAGTGGCGGCAAAGCAAACCCGGCACCGGCTGAATCAGCCATGCGTCCACACTTATCGAGGCCCCCGGCTTCGCTGCACTGGTTGCTGCCGCTATAAAGGCAGCCGGCCCGCGATGGGGTGTTCGACGGTGCGCCCTACTACGCGGAGGAACACCAGTGCGCTGGACTGCACAGACACACGCCGCGCGGCACGCGGAAATTGCTGCGCTCTTGGCGAGGCCAGAGGTTGCGCACATCCAGCGATCCCGGTTCACCTCCCCACGCGAGACCGCGACATGGCTCGGCAGCCTTCACCACTGAACCAAATGGGGATGTTCGCCGGGGATGCTGCGCTTGGGAGGTCCGGTTAGATAACCGGGATGGTCCGAGGTATAACTCGCAGGTTAGGCCTGTGATCATCAGCCTTCGGCAGGATGGGCAAGGCAGCGGGCGGCTGCCACCATCCTTGGGCATTCCGCCGAGCTATTCGTGCGGCCCAGTCATTGCGGCGCTCTTGCTGACGGTACACATATGGCACAGGCTCAGGCATGCCGTTTTGTGGTGAGGTGCGCTCGCGAGGCTCGGCCTTCGCTACCTTTTTCATGATCTTTCTTCCCCTGCGGTGCTGCCCGCCACTGACCATAGAGCTAAGAGGATCAGGCGAGTCCCTGAGATTAATAGGCCCGGTGTCGTGCGTACCTCCGGGCGGCCTCTGGTGACTCGGAGTGGATGTCATCAAGTCTACTGGAGATATCCCCCGCTCAGGGTCAGACGGTCTTGCCAAGCACCGCAGTAGCTCGACAGAGCATGTTCCGGGGCCCGGCGCATGACGGGCGCGCTCGCCGCTGGGCCGGACGTCTGGGAGGTCATCACATGGCTGCAGGAACTCGACGGCAGCGAGGAGGAGCGAGTTGGCCTGCTCGGCGAGGAGTCAGATCTTCACCCGCGGCTAATCCGCATTGCCCTGGACTATGCCGCCGCGCACGCTGACGAAATCCGTCGGCGGATCGAGCGGATCAAGGCCATGGCAGTGCAGAGCCAGGCCGCAGCTCTGGAGCGGGAAGCGCTGCTGGCGTGACCGCATTCCTGATCGCCGAGATGTTCCCCCGAATCACAGCAGTACTGCTACGCGAGAAGTACGGCCATGACGCTGTCCATGTTTCGGAGGTCGGCCTCCAGGCCGCCGAAGACGCTCAGGTCGCGGCAGCCGGAAGAGCAAAAGGCCGGGCTGTCGTCACCGAGAATGTCGCCGACTACGCGGCAGAACGCGATCTGGTCCTCGTGTTCGTTCTGAAGAGAAACCTTCCCCCGGGAGGCGGATAAGCTGCGGCCCTCGCCAAGGCCCTCGACCGCTGGGGGCACGACCAACCGGACCCTTACCTAGGCGCGCACTGGCCCCAGATGTAAGACGGCCGTGACCTGCCGGGACGGTATCCCTCGGCGCAAGCCCGCGTCGCGCTCACGCACCCACAGTCACGCGATTTACAGCTGCTCGTCTCCGAAGTCGGCGATCAGCTTCAGGGTGCCGCCGAGCGCGGCGACGAACCGGTTCAGGACATCCTGGGTGGCGATATCGCCGCCCTCGATCTCTGCGATACCCGGGCCGCTGACACGCCCATCCGGACGGCGACCCGCTCCTGGGTCAGACCGCGCCGCCTGCGCAGCTCGGCGTCACGTCCGCAGCCAGGCCGTGTAGAAGATGGCGAGGCCCGCCGCCACGCACAGTCCAGAGATCAGCCAGAACCTGATCACGATCGTGGTATCCGTCCAGCCCTTCAGCTCGAAGTGATACTGCAGCGGCGCCATCTTGAACACTCGCTTACCCGTGCCGGTTCTGATCCTGGTCACCTTGAAGACGCCGATCTGGATCACGTCCGACATCGTGATGATCACAAACAGGCCGCCCAGGATCCCGAGCAGCAGCTGGGTCCTGGTGCAGATGGCTAGCCCGGCTAGCACGCCACCGAGAGCCAGTGACCCGGTATCACCCATGATGATCTTGGCTGGCGGCGCATTCCACCACAAGTACCCGATACAACCCCCCAGTACCGAGGCCGCGACGACCGCCATATCTAGCGGGTCGCGCACCAGGTAGCACTGCTGGGATAGAAAGCTGGTGCAGAGGTTGCGCTCCTGCCAGATTCCGATCAGCATGTAGCCGGCCAGCACGACGATCGTCGATCCAGTCGCCAGGCCGTCGAGGCCGTCGGCGAGATTCACCGCATTGGACGCACCGACCGTCATGATGACAACCCAGATCACGAATGGCAGCGTGGCGAGCACCGGGCCGAAATCCCGCACGAACGACAGATGTGCGTCGGCGGGCGTCAGGTCGAATGTGTCAGGACGCTGCAGCACTTCCAGCCCGAACAGCGTCGCGACGCCCACCTGACCGGCCACTTTCGCCCGGCTGCGTAGTCCCAGGCTGGTTTGCCGGAAGATCTTCAGGAAATCGTCAACGAATCCGACCAGTCCAAGGCCGATCATCATTATCAGCACCAGCAAGCCCGACGCGGTCACCCCAGTGCGAGTCAGTGCGTGCCCAGCCAGGTAGCCGATCAGCGAGGCGACGACGAAGACTGCCCCGCCCATCGTGGGCGTGCCGCGCTTACTCTCGTGCGACTTCAGGCCCTCGACCCGAATGGGCTGGCCGTAGCCGAGCCGCCGCATAAGCCTGATGAATAGCGGGGTTCCCAGCAGGGCGGTGACCAGCGCCACGGAGCCGGAAAGGATGATCGTCTTCACCGCCGCGGCTCCCCGCGCGTGTATGCCGACTGCCGCTTTCCCCACGAAGGCCAACGGCGGTTCACGCTGAGCAGATTATCCAAGAACATTCTTGATCTGATGAAGTAGACATGATCCCGGTGGATCTACTCGATCGCCAGGACCAGGCATAGCAGGAACAGGTCGTCGCGCCCGTCAGCCATGTCGATGCCCTGCCTCGACAGCGCCGCGACAACTCTCGCTCCCTGGCTGATGGTGTACTGCCAGCCCAGGAAGTTGCCCCGGGATCGAGATGGCCGCGGGTGTCTGACTGGCGCAAACATGCCCTGGCTCTGCGTCTGTGCCAATGAGAGGATGCGACCGTGAGCAATGACAGGGACACCGAACTGGCTGACACCATGGCGGAGGTCGGCCGGAAAGTCGGGCAGGCTATTGCTGATGCGATTGAGCGCATCCGGCCGGCCGTCGATGCGCTCGCGGAGGTTGGGAACCGCCCCGAGGTCCGCGCGGTGATAGAACGCGCCGAGCAGTTCATGCGGCACAAGCCCTGCCTGTGCTTCTGCCCGAGGGCTCATCCGACTGACCGCGGCATTTGTGAGACGTTCGACGCGGTGATTACGAGCCAGCACAGCTCAGACTTGCTTGGCGATATTGACGTGCCGTTGTGCGCTCCATGTGCGGCGGCAAGGGCAGCGCACGAATTTGCTGGGTGATCATCGCTGAGCTCAGGATGCGCGGTGGCCCCCGGACGCTGTCCGGGGGCCACCGTTGCTAATGCCTTTTAGGCAGAGACGCGATCACGTCTCCGCCGGCCTTACGGGTGCTGCAGGCATCCGCCGCCGCTGGCGAAGAAGCTGCTGTTGCTGAACTCCTCTTGAGTCAGGTAGTTGTTACCGTTGATCACCTGGTTGAAGAACTGGCCAGGCGGGCCCTGGACTGGGCCGTAGGTGAAGGCGCACTCGTCGCCGTTCTCGAATCCGGCCACGTCAAACCAGCCGGAGGCTGTGACACCGTTGTTGTCTGGGTTGGTGATCAGCTCATTGACTTCGTGGCTCGTGGGACTGATCTCGGTGTCGCCATCGGGATTGTTGTTCGGCGTCTCGATGACCCCGGGGAAAGCTACCCGGGCGTTGCTGCCGCAGGTGAAGCCGACCGGCGACAGGTAAATCGGGAACGGCATGTTCGCGTACTCCAGACTGTTCGGAGCCTGGCTGTGGTAAGCGCAAAACGCGGCGCTGCGCTCGTAGTTGATCGTGCAGCCGTTCTTCGTGTTGTTCGTTGTAGGACCTGGGTTGAAGCAGGTCTCGACGTGCTTGGCCAGGAACATCACGTAGATGTGCGAGAGATTGACAGGCAGTTTGTTCGCGGCAACGACGCTGTTGGTCTCTGCCTGGACCTGGGCATCGTCCAGGCAGGCGTTGTAGCCGGAGCCGTCGGCGTAGATCGCCTTGGTGTCCTTGTGAGTCAGCGTGCACCCGTTGGCGGGCAACGGGTTGGTGTCGGTGATCGCGGTGCCTGCCTGGACGTCGTAGCGGATCGATCCGTCGGACCCGAAATACTCGGGCAGGATCGAGAACACGTTGCTGGTGCTGCCACTCGCGGTGGCGACGTCACTTACATACCGGGTGAGCAGGCTCTTGTAATCCGCCGCCATCGGGTGGCCAGCAGGGGTCCAGAAAATGGGCGTGATGACGAGGGGGCCCGTCTGAGCCGTCCCCATCACGGCACCGCCGTGCCAGATCAAGGGCGGACTGCCCATGGCGGTTTGGCCTGCGGTATTGCCAGGATTGGCAGCCTGACAGGCTGCGCTGCCCGGTGCCGCGCCGAGGATGCCGCTGATGTGCCCGACCCGGACAGGTGTGCTGGCCCTCGAGATGCAGGCCGCTGCTGCTTGCGACGAGGAATGAATCGCGGCGAGCGCCGGTGCGCCTGCCCCGGCCAGCGTCGCAGCACCTGCCGCGACGAGGGTCAGGGTCGCGCGCAGGCTGCGCCGCCTGTTGAACGCTCTGTTCATTCGTGTCCCTTTCTCTCGTGCCTCGGTCACCTGGCGCCGGATGCACACATCCAGCCCAGACCTAATTCTCCGACTCGGTGAACGGATTCGAGACCGTTTCGGTTCAGGCTCCAGCCGACCTTTTAAAGAAGAACTATCCGGGCATTGGCGCGCGGCCAGACGTTGCACGGCCAACCGCGCAATCAGAGCCGTCGGCGTGCTGCTAGTTGCCGCCAAGCATCACGGTGCTGTCCCGCGATCAGCTCGCGTTCTTGTGGAGGGCGGCGTGTTCGGACTACTCGGGCGCAGCTGGCTTGGGCTGGCGGGATAGCTGAATGGACTTGTCGATGGCGACGGCTACCGGCGCGATGAGCGACAGGCCGATCACCGCCAGCCACTGGCCGCCGGTCAGTGACATGGTGTCGAGCAGGCGCTGCAGCATGTGGAGCTCCACTGCCGCCCAGGTGAGTACCCAGCCGAGGATGATCCAGCCGAGATAGGGAAAGACCGGCCTTGACCAGACGGGTTCGCGCTCACGCCGCATGACGAGTCCGAGGTTGACCGCGCTGAGCGCGACGATCGCGAACGTCATCGTCATGTTGATCGATGCGTGCGTGGTGCTCGCCTTTCCCGGGCCGAGGGCCAGGACGGCTAGCGCAGTCGCCGCGATCAGGAAGCCGCTGATGAACCAGCGGACGAGCTGCGGGCCGTTGACGATCTTGGTACCTGGCTTGCGCGGCGGCTGCTGCATGACGCTGGGGTCGGCCACGTCCACGATGAACCCGATCACGACGGTGATGACGATGAAGAACTTGCAGAACATCAGCATCAGCGGGAACAGCGCGATGCCCGAGTTGATGTCGAGGATGGTGGCGTACACCATGAGCTGCAGCACTGCCGACAGAATGGTCAGCTGTAGCTTCACGTAGGAGGAGATCCGCCGGTAAAGGTCGCGGCCAACCTCGACGGCGCGGACGAGGGTTGCGAAGTTGTCGTCAGTCAGGACAATCTTCGCTGCCTGCTTGGAGACTTCCGAGCCGCTACCCATGGCGACTCCGATGTCGGCCTGCTTCAATGCGGCGGCATCGTTCACCGCATCGCCGGTCATGGCGACGATGTCGCCTGACCGCTGCATCAGCCGGGCCAGTCGCAGCTTGTCTTCAGGTGCCACCCGCCCGAACACGTGCACGGCGGAAAGTCGCCGGGACAGCTCCGCGTCGCTGAGGTGCTGCATCTCGGTCCCGGTGAGGACCCCAGGGCCGAGCCCGAGCTCATCGGCGATCGCACGCGCTGTCACCGTATGGTCGCCGGTGATCATCCGCACGTCGATGCCCGCACTTTGCGCGAGCCGGACGGCCTGCTTGGCCTCGGCGCGGAGCGGGTCCATGATCCCGACGAGCGCGACCATGATCAGATTGCCGACGGCGCTCATCGGATCGGCCAGTGCCGATTCCATCGCGGCGTCATCAAGATCGCGTGCGGCGAATGCCAGAACGCGGAGCCCTCGCTCGGACAGCTCCCGGTTGGCTGCGACCAGCTCATCGTGGACGTCGGCGATGGGTACCAGGTTGCCATGCCACAGAGCCTGACCGCAGCGGTCGATGACGATGTCCGGAGCTCCTTTGACCGTGGCGAAGTGGGGCTGGCGCAAGATGCCACCTGCGAGCCAGTCAGGTGAGTCATGGAAGGTCGCCATGAACTTGTACTCGGAGTCAAATGGCACCTCAGCGCGGCGCGGGAGCGCGTTCCGCGTCTCTGCCGCGTCGACTCCCATCTTCGCGGCCAGGACCACGAACGCTGCTTCGGTCGGATCGCCGACGACGGACTCGTCCTCTGCCACGCTGGCGTCGGTGCAGAGCGCCAGGCCCAGGGCAAGCCGGCTGAAATCGGCGGCCGGCGCTCCCGCGATACCGAGAATCGCGCCGGCCTTGCGGTAGCCGTGGCCCTCGACGCTGAACCAGTCACCGCCGGCGAGCATGGTCGTCGCCGTCATCGCGTTCATCGTCAGCGTGCCGGTCTTATCGGTATTGATGGCCGTGGTGCCGCCGAGAGTCTCGACGTCGCTCAGCGACTTGACCACCGCCTTGGACTCGGCGAGGCTGCGCGCCCCCGACGACAGCATCGTCTGTACGAAGGTCGGCAGGCCGTCCGGAATCGCGGAGATCGCCGTTGACACGCACAGCAGGAGCAGCGTCGACAGCTGCTGACCGCGCAGGATGCCGACGATCGCGATAACCGCGACGGCCAGCAAGGCAATCAGGCCGAACACCTTGGTCATGCCGTCCAGCTCGTGCTGCAGCGGCGACCGTGACCGCTTAGTAGCTGTGACCAGGCCGGCGATCTGGCCCATCTCGGTCGCCTGGCCGGTAGCCGTGACGACAAAGGCGGCCGCGCCGCGGGTCACCTGAGTGTTCTGGAACACCAGGTTGGTGCGGTCGCCGAGCGGGAGCTCACCGTCAGGCAAAACGCCTCGGTCCTTGGCGACCGGCGCGCTCTCGCCAGTAAGGGCAGCCTCCTGCATCTCGAGCGAGGACGAGGAGACAATCCGGCCGTCGGCCGGAACCACGTCGCCAGCTTCGAGCAAGGCGATATCGCCGGGGACCAGGCCCGTCGCGTCGATCTCCGCTACTAGGCCGTCGCGGCGGACCCTGGCAGTGGGCACCTGCAGCTGTGCCAGGGCCTCCACACTGGCCCTGGCCTTCAGCTCCTGATTCGCACCTATGACGACGTTGAACACGACGAGCAGCAGGACCACGATCGCTGTTGGCACCTGCCCGATGCCGAGACTCACCGCGCCGACGATCAGAAGCATGATGTTCATCGGGTTGGTCAGCTGGCTCCGCCCGACCGCCCACGTGCTCGGCGGCGGCTCGGTGGGTAGCTGGTTAGGTCCGTATTCGTCGGCCCGGTGCTGGACGCCATCGTCGGTCAGCCCTGCGTCTGGCTCGACACCGAGACGCCTCGCCGCGTCCTGCGCGGGTATGGCGTACCAAGCGATCTTCTCAGCCGGCTGTTTGATCGCGGTCATCTGCGCGCCCCCGACATTCAAGGCCTCAACATCTCGACACTCAGGTCACTGCCACGCCTAATGCCCCGAGGCGGGCATCCTTCGTTCTGCCCGCGCGCACTCGCGTCCATCCGAGATCAATGGGCTACACCAGAACCAGACATGATCTGATCGGCGAAAGCCTCGACTTTCTTCTGCCAGCCCTCCTCAAGCGGCCCCTTGAGGCCGGTCACCAGGATCGCTGCCTCGGTGACCTTCGTTAGTCCCTTGGCCGCCAACAGCTCATTCATGATCGGGATGACCCGCTCCCACCGGTCTTGTTCCTCCTGGGTCGGCATCTTCCCGGTCTTCTTGTCCGGCTTCGGGGCGCCTTGGGTGGCCAGGATCGCGTACCTGGTCCCCGGCGCCAGACTGACCTTGCGCAAAAACCTGCGGGCGTTGCCTTTCGGCTTTCCCATGCGGCCCGGCGAGCTGAAGACGTACAGGTCTGCTTTGGGCAAGTCCGTCGGATTTGCGTCCCGGACATGCTGGACGCTGACCGTTACCCCCCTGGCCGCCATGACCTTCCTGAACTCCGCTGCGACCCTGGCACCGTTGCCGAACTTCGAAGCGTGGTAATAGACGATGTTCATGGCTGCCCCAAAGGTCTCGGCGTGCAGGCGGCTCTTCGGGTGAACTGGCCACATATAGGGTTTCGTTCGTGACCGAGGCCAGCCCGTTCCAGATCGCGATTCCCGACGACGCCCTGGATGATCTGGCCCGGCGCCTCGCCGCTGCCCGGCTGCCGCCGTTGCAGAGCGTTCGGGACGGCGAGCCCGGCGACCCGGCCGGCGAGGACAACGAGATGATCGAGCGCATCGCCGGGCTGGTCGATTACTGGCGTGACGGCTACGACTGGCGTACCCAGGAGCGCCGGATGAATGCGGTACCGCAATTCCGCGCCACGGTGGACGGGGTTGGCCTGCATTTCGTGCATGTTCCCGGTGCCGGTCCCGGCCCGATGCCGCTGCTGCTCTGCAACGGGTGGCCCAGTTCCATGGTGGAGTACCTCGGAGTCCTGTCCCTGCTGACCGATCCGGCCGCGCACGGCGACGATCCTGCGGACAGCTTCACTGTGGTGGCGCCCGCGCTGCCCGGGTTCGGGTTCTCCGACCGGTGCCTGGACCGCCGGCCGACCCGGCGGTCGATAGCCGACCTGTTCCACCTGCTGATGGCCGAGAAGCTGGGATACGAGCGCTACGTCGCGCACGGCGACGACATTGGCGGCAAGGTGATCAGCTGGCTCGGGGTGCACAACCCGCCTGGGCTGCTCGCTGTGCAGACCGCGAGCCCGATGTCGCCGTACCTTGCTCCCGCCGACACGCTCACCGCTGCGGAGCAGTCCTTCGTGGCCGCGTCGAAACAATGGGACCGTGATGTCGGCGCGTATGACCACGTGCAAGCTACCCGGCCACGGACGCTGTCCCTCGCTCTCAACGACTCCCCGGCTGGGCTGGCAGCGTGGATCCTTGAGAAGTGGCTGACCTGGACCGACCCCGCCACCCGCGGCCGGATCAGCCAAGACGAGCTCCTTACCAATGTGATGATCTACTGGCTGACCGAGACCATCGGCAGTTCCATGCGGTTCTACGTACCCGCGACCGAACCCCCGCTGGGCCCGGGCGAGGCGATCACGGCGCCGGCGTCAGTGCTCATCCCGCATGAGCCGCACCTGCCGGTGCCGCCAGAGAGCTGGCTACGCCGCGCGTACCCGAGCATGGAACGCTTCGTCGTGCTGGATCGCGGTGGCCACTTCCTTGCCTCGGAGGACCCGCACCGGTTCGTCGCGGAGATCCGCGAGACCTTCCGCCCATACCGCACAAGGTAGAAGCGCGGCCAATCCCTTGCCCTAGCAGAACATCAATCGGGAAGAGCTAGTGGACCGCCGTGGCCGGGCAGGCCCCTGTCGACCGGGATTGGCTCATCGACCACATCGTCGGCGGTGATACCGAGGCCGCGGATCTGCCTGGCGAGGCGCAGGTAGTAGGCCGAGACAGCAGCGAGCGTCTCGCTTGCCGCGTTCAGGAGTGTGGCTCCTGCTTGCTCGACGACGTTGGCCTCATGGATCTCGAACGCCCGGATTCCCTGCAGCGCAGCAGATTTCAGGTCGCGCAGCAGTTGGACGTCGACGTGCGCGTAGAGGCGGCAGAGCGCCGTGACCTGCCGGAAGTCATCCCCCGCGAGGAGTAGCTCCTTGACCGCGGCTACGGAGTTGCGGACCAGCGCGACATCCGACCGCGCCGCCATGGCGGCGAGATCGGTGTCGAAGGACCGGATGTCCAAGTGGGGGTCGCAGAAGCCGACGGTAAGTTGCCACAGCGTGTGCAGATCGTCGTGCACGAGCCCGTCCAGATAACTGACCAGGAACCGCCGGTGCGACTCGAGGACGTACTGCGCCTTGAAGGGCGTCAGCTCGCGAGGATCTTCACCCAAGGTCGTGGCCGATGTACTGAATCCGTAGTCGGCGGTCAGGGCATTTTCCATGCCGACCAGCAAGTAAACGAACCGTACCCAGGTCCGGAACAGCTCTTCCAGCGGCAGCGCGTGCAGGCCATCCTCGGTGAGCACCACGCCCCATCGGGCGCCGAACTGCAGCCTGCGCAAATTGCCGATCTGGTACATCGCGAGCTGGGAGTCGATCTCGGCGTGCGCGTGGTGCAGCACTTTTCGATAGGCCGCGGTCGCGTCCTGCCCGACATGGTTGCGGATGATGTGCGGGCCGCCGAGATGCAGGTGCAGGAATTCGCTGACGTCGAATACCGCGCCACCAACCGCCATCCAGTAGCCCGCGTCGGAGGTGTTGTGCTGCGCCAGATCCGACACCTCGAAGCGGGGCCCCTGCTGCGCGTGACCCAGATAAGTGGTGAAGACGTCTTCGCCCAGGCGTCCCTCGGCCACCAGCTGACGGATGAATTCGCGGCCGTCGCCGGGCACGATGTCGGTCAGTGCCTGGCGTACGGAGGCGGCGAACCGCGCACTGCCGCACACATAGACGAATGCGCCGCGGCCGCCGTCGTCGGTTGACCGCAGCAGTTCCCAGAGTTCGTCGGCCTCGGCGCGGATGACCTCGTCCACCCGGTGCCGCTGTCCGGCCACGACGACGTGGCGCCGGCCGTCGAATCCGATTGCGGCATCGGCGCGGGAGAACGCGACGGAGAGCTCTAGCCGACCCGCAGCCGCCGCCGCGTCCAAGTCCGTGCGCTCGACGAAGTCTTCCGGCGTGCGGATCCCGAGATAGAGCCGGTTCTCGCCGGAGCCGGTCCGCGCGGCGACGAATCCCAGGAACGGGGCGATTCCGGAACCGGCCGCGAACATGACGACGGGCCGCGAAGGATCAGCCGGCAGCCGGAACCGGGGTGCCGAGATGATCTGCAGCGACAGCCGATGCCGACCCTCGACGCTCGCCCGGCGCAGGAAATGCGACGCCGCTCCTTGCCGTTCGCGCGAGTACGACCACGGCGTCTGGGCGGAGGTGTAGTCGAGGCCAGCGAGCACCAGTTGCAGCGTCGTGGCGGGTTGACCGGGCGGCGGGGCCGATGCGATCGAATACAGCCGGAATGGCTCAGGTGGAATCACCGCGCAGAACGCGTCGTCCTCATGTGGATCGGCCTTCCACAGCCGGGTCACGTCATATCCGCCCGCGTACAGCAGGTTCAGGACGTCCCACAGCTCCCACTGGTCCTCCATGCGGGCGTCCACCACTCGCTGCCAGGGACCCACAGCTGTCAGCTTCACCAGCCGCTTCGCCACCTCCCGTCCGATCGGCCTGAGCTGGGCGAAGCGCAGCAACGTCCGCAGCGGCACCACGTCGACCTCGCCGTAACCTTCCCGGCATGCCACCGCCGCTTGCCACTGCGGGGTCAGCCGCACCAGCTCATCGCCGGTCGCCTGCAGGGCGGCGACGGTGCGGCGCACCAACTCGTCGTCGTTCTCGGCGAGCACGCCGACCCGGTCACCGGGCAGGTGGTGGACGCCCTGCCCGGCGACATCGATCTCGAGATAGCAGGTCCAGGCGCCGGACTCTGCGGTGACGACGCGGCCTCGGCGCGCGGTTCCGAACACCACGGGCTGGCCCACCGGAGGGCGGCGCTCCTCGCGGACGACGGCGAGCTCCCCGTCGACCTTGTCCCACGTGCGGTCCTTGAACAGTCCCGTGAACCGGGCGCCGGTCGTCACCTGCCGGCCGACCTTGAACGCCACCTCAAGGAAGCCGTACGCCTTGATGCGGTGCAGGCCCATCCAGCCGCGGTCGCCCAGGTAGGCGTCGAGCATCGCGTTGTAGATCCCGCGCAAGGTGGCGCTGCGGGTGTCCTCGACGTACTGGCGCACGGATATCTCACGCAGCGCGGCCACCAGCTCCTGCCAGTGCCGCGGGAAGAATCCGGCGAGGTAGACGCTCTGCTGCCCGACCAGCGATGCGTAGTCTCGGCGCTCGAGGAAGGCGTCCAGCGCGTGAATCTGCGGTTGGGCTGTGCCGCTCGGGCTGGGCGCACCGTCGAAGATCGGGACGCCTGCGGTGCCGACCGTCTTGGCCCACAGCACCTGGTCGAGCGGATGCCTGGCGCGGAGGTTGGGGTCAATCTGCGGGTAAATGGCGCGGGTTACATACTGCAGCTGGTCGAGAATCACCAGGAGCGCGGTCTCCAGGGCGGCCGGATCGTCGGCAACAACGGCCTCCTGGGCGTCCAGCATGGCGCCAAGCACGGGCGTGAGGCCCATCGCAAACTCGGTGGTGACCAGGTAAAACACTCGCTCCGCAGCGTTGTTCCATGTCGGCACGAGCAGGTCCATGTTGTCTAGCGCCCGCGGCCCGGCCGGATCGCGCAGCCGCCAGTTGTAGAAGAACAGATCGACGTAGGAGACAGCTGGAATCTTCTTGCCCAGGCGACGCGAGACCGTCGTCCACGGCCGCAGCAGCGACTCGGGCAGGGCGGGCGGAGGGTCGATCGCCATGTACTGATAGGCATGGGCGAAGACGCCGAGCAACGTCGAGGCGCGCAACAGGTATCGGTCGGGCAATGCCGCGGGCCGGGCGTCGAGCACCGGCATCGCATCGAACGCTCTGCGCAGTGACAGCCGGCGGAACAACTCAGGCAGCCCGTCGGTCATTTCGTCCCAGGCTCGATGCGATTCGGGGAAGGCCAGCAGCGGCGGCTCGGCGGGCAGGAATCCATGCGCAAGCGACAGGAACCCATCGAGTTCATGCCCTACCCGCAGGTTGTGCGCCTCGGCGGCCTCCACCACGCGTCGTGCGGCGACACGCGGCGGAGCAACCTGCCGCACCATGGTCCGCAGGTCCTGATTGACGGCCACCGTCGCGTGCGGGTCGACCAACGTCCACGTCAGCTCGAATCGGCCGATGCGCAGTTGATCCCCGGCGACGAGCACCCGGCGCATCACCCGCGCGTCGTTCACGTAGGTTCCGTTGGTGCTGCCGAGATCGGTGAGCACAAGATCGTCGTCGGCGATCGCGAGCCGCGCGTGGCGCCGGGAGACGTCGCGGTCGTCCAGCACCACCGCCGCCGTACCGCTGTCTCGGCCGATGATTGCCGGTAGCGCGCACACCCGCTGGCTGGTCTCTCTGGTGTGCCGATCGGTGATGATCAGCCGGAGTTCAGGAATGGTAGATCACCGCACGGCACAGGTCGGCCCGCGACAGCGTGCCCACGAGGGCTCCGTCGTCAACAACGGGAAGCCTTCGGATCCCGCGGTCGATCATCACGATCGCCGCCCGAGCGAGTTCGTCCGTTGATCGGACCGTCGCCGCGTCGCGCACGACGAGCGGGTCAATCACACGGTCGGCGAGAGTGCGGCCGCGCTCCAGAAACGTTCGGAACGCATCCGCGAGCGTGCCACCGGCGGCTGTCACGTCTTCGAAGCCGGGCAGCATGGCCCGCACCAGATCCTCCTCGGACAGTGACCCGACGAATCGGCCGTCGTGATCCAGGACCATCAGCTGGCCGACCTCCGACACGCTCACGACCTCGGCCGCCCGCCGGATGGTCGCTCCGAGACGTATGTAGGCCGGGAACGAAGCCATGACATCGCTGACCAGCACGCCACCTCCCAGGTCCGCCATGGAGGCCCGAGCGATCCGATTGTGAAGTTCGGACCGTCAACGGGATCGAGACAGTCGCCGTCGTTGACCGTGATCGTATCGTTTGTGCCCAGGCGAGCCCACTGTCTCGTAAAGCTAACTGCGCCGAAGCCAATCGGACCTGCGGCAGGCAGCCACACCCATTGGCTGAACCATCCCGCTCATGACGATGGCCCCTTGCCCGGCTCTCGCCGGGCAAGGGGCCATGAATCGCAGTGACGGCAGGTCAGCCGGCCGTAGGAACCTCACCCGCGTGGTCGACGAAAGCGCGGGCGGTGATGGCCGCCTTGAAGGACAACGTCCCGTGGTAATAGTCGCGTTCGCCCAGCAGACGCAGGGTGTGCTTGTTAAAAATCCACTCTGACCGCTCTCCGTTGAGCGCGAACGAGACCGCCACGCCTCGCCGGCCGATCGCGTCCGCGGCATGGTGGATGACGGTTACTCCCGGGATCAGCGCCGCCGCCCTGAACAACGCGGCGCTGACGTCCGGCGGCGCGATCGACTCGCGAAGCAGGTCACCGATCGTGGTGAAAGCCTCCTGGTCGGAGGTCTGCCCGGTTCCTGCCGTGGCCTTGCGGATCAGGTGCAGCAAGATGCGCGGGTTGGTGGGCAGAGACTGCAGGAAGCGGTACGTGGGCTCATTCACGCTGCCCACGTCGGGGCACCGGACCATGATGCCGTTGGCAGCCTGATCCGAATTGGGCTTGCTCGACGTGGTGTACTTCTTGCCGTTCTCGATAAACAGCGCCGTGCGGCACAGGTTGGCCACCGGGATCCAGGCCTGTCGCTTGTGCGGATGCCTGGGAGCAGGCTTACCGGCGCCGCCGTCCGAGAGTTGGCTCGCGATGTACATGAATTGGTTGTCGGTCACGTGCGGTCGTAGGCGCCTTATCCGCCGCGGCGGCGATCATGCTCAGCAGCTTCGCGGCGGTGACATGCCCGCCATTGCTCGCCGGGCCTGAATGCGAGGGACCGGAAAGGCCAATCACGATCGCGATAGCAGTGGCTGCGGCGACCAGCCCAGCACCTGCTGCGGTCAGCGTCATGCGACGGCGGTGGCGGGCTCGCACGCCATGGCGCGCGGTCGATGGCTCAGTGATCCGCCGATACAGGCTGATCGCGGCCGGGGAGTCGGGCCTGTCCAAGGATGCGCGCCGAGCCGGGGCCGCCTCCGCGAGCATGGTCTCAAGATCCATGGGTTGTTCCTCTCGATTGGATGATCGCTGGAGTCAGCCGGTGGTGCGTGGTTCGGGTGCTGAACTGCTCGCGCAAGCGTGCCTTTGCTTTGTGCACCCGGATCCCGACGGCGTTGACCGAGCAGCCGAGTGTCTCGGCAGCCTCGGCGTAGGAAAGCTCCTCCCAGTGCACGAGGAGCAGGGCTTCCCGGTCGGCTGGCTTCAGTTCGCTGAGAGCCGCGAGCACCTGCTCCTGCACAGGGTCTCCCGGCGAAGTCGTCGGAATGCCGACGAACTGCTCCGCCGCGAGGCGACCGAGCAGGTTGCGCAAGCGGCTGGCACTGCGGTGCCGCCTGGCGATGACCCGCCGCGCTGTTCCATACAGCCAGAGCCGGTCACTCGGAGGCGGCGGAATGTCGGCGAGCCGCCGCCACGCAGTCGTGAAGACCTCCGCGACGACATCAGGCACGTCGTCGGCCCGCCCGAGGCGGTTGACCGCGTAGGCCTGGACCGGACGGTAATTTGCCTGGTACAGGCTGCGGAACCGGAGTTCTCGCTGATCACCACTGCGCGCATTACCAGGCACGGACACTCCTTCGAAGTAGCTTCCACATGCCTAGTAGATCTCCGGCTCGAACTCCAAACTTTCCGGCGCAGCAGGTGGGGTGGCGATTCAGTCGGCGCGGAGCGCAGGACCTGGCTTGGACCCGCCGGGGATCGACCTGGTGAGGGCGTCGAGGATGACGCTGAGTCCGATCTCAAACTCGCTGGCGAAGTCGTAGCCCGGCCGCAAGATGTGCTCGGTCGCCATCTCGGCCAGATGGGGGTACTCACCAGCGAGCTGCCGCATGAACGTCTCGGTGGCTCTCCGTGACTGTCTCGGCGTTGAACGGCAGTGCCGCTTCCTGGAGCGCGAATCCGTAGGTGTAGCTGTCAAGCAGAGCGTAGGCATGGGCGGTCATAGCCACCGAGAAGCCGGCCCCGCGCAGGGTGGCGAGGGTAGCGTCGTGGTGGCGCAGCGTCGCGGGGCCAGGGTTAGCTCGCGATTCCATGAGACCGATGGCCCAGGGGTGGCGCCGTAGGGCCCGGCGAGCCGAGACCGCCCGGCGGTGCAGCTGAGCCCTCCAGTCCCCGCCAGGCGAGGGCAGGTCGATCTCGCCGAAGATCAGATCGACGATGCCGTCGAGGATCTCGTCCTTGCTGGCGACGTAGTGGTACAGCGACATCGGTTTGACGCCGAGCTCGCAGGCGAGCGAGCGCATCGTGAGCGCTCCGATTCCGGCTGCGTCGGCGACCGCGACGGCGCCGTGCAGTATCCGGTCCCGGCTTAGCGGAGCCCGGTCCCATCCGACTCTGGCTCTCTGGCTTCGGCATCTCGTTCCTGGGCTATAGCGCTTTCGTACTTAGTACTGTAGCGTGCCGGACTAGGCGCCGTACTAAGTACGGTAAGAGCGGCCGTGTCTTCGCGGTCTGGGAGGAAGCGGTCATGGCAGCCGAACGCGATCAGACGGTCACTCACGCTGGGGCGGCCATCCCGGCGACGGCAGCGGGCATGATGCAGGCGATCCTGCAGGACGGCTACGGCTCGGCCGACGTCCTGCACATCGCGCGCATCGCCCGGCCGGAGGCCGGCACCGGCGAAGTGCTCCTGCAGGTCGGTGCGGCTGGTCTGGACCGGGGCCAGTGGCACCTGATGACTGGCCAGCCGTACCTGGTGCGCCTCGTTGCCGGCATCCGAGGGCCGAAGAACCCCGTGTGCGGGCTTGACGTGGCTGGCACCGTCGTGGCGGTCGGCCCGGGAGTTACCCGGTTCTCAGTCGGTGATGAGGTGTTCGGCTTTGGCCGGGGTACCTTCGCCGAGTACGCGGTGGCCCGCGAAGACAAGATCGCCCGCAAGCCCGTCAACCTCAGCTTCGAGCAGGCCGCGGTAGTTCCGGTGTCCGCGGTCACCGCCCTGCTGGCCCTGACCGACGTCGGCCACGTCCGCCAGGGGCAGAACGTGCTGATCACTGGCGCCTCGGGCGGCGTCGGCAGCTACGCCGTGCAGCTAGCCAAGGCGTTCGGCGCGGAGGTAACCGGCGTGTGCAGCACGACGAAAGCCGACCTAGTCCGCTCCCTGGGCGCCGAGCATGTCATCGACTACACGCAAGACGACTTCGCCGCCGTTGGGCCCCGCTACGACCTGATCATCGACATCGCCGGAAACCCCGAGTTGTCCCGGCTACGCCGAGCGCTCACCCCGGCCGGGACCGCCGTCATCACCGGCGGCGAGGGCGGCGGCAACTGGATCGGCATGGGCCGCCAATTCCGGGCCCTGGCCCGGTCACCGTTCATTCACCAGCGGCTAACCATCCTCACCCCCAAGCAGCGCGCGGCCGACCTCGAGCGGCTTGCCGCCCTCATCCAGGCCGGCAAGGTAACCCCGAGTATCGGCGCGACCTACCCGCTGGACCAGACTCCCGAAGCCATGCGCCACCTCGAATCCGGCAAGGCACGCGGGAAGATCGCCATCACCATCTAAGCGGCGTCAGACGTCGGCGACCTTCATGTGGCGGTTCATCCACTCGATAAGCGCTTCGGCGCGCCCGACGCGGACGCGAAGATCGGCAGCGAACGGGGAATGCGGTACCCCCGGCAACCGGAGCATCTCCGTCTCCCTGCCTGCCAGCTTCAGCTCGTTGTAGAGGATGTCGCCCTGGGTGACCGGGCAGCGCAGGTCGGCCTCGTGCTCGAGGATCATCAGCGGTGCCGAACACTGAGCGGCGTACGTCGAGGGCGCCATCCGGATATAAGGGGCCATTGACGTCTCACCTCGGCCCGGCTGGCTGTCCATCCACGTCGCGATCACATGCGGAATGTCAGAGCCGAGCATGCCCGCCCAATCGGAGACCAGGCACTCGGCGACACCCGCCCGGAATCGGTCGCTGTGCGTCAGGAGCCAGGACGTCATGTACCCGCCGCCGGAGAGTCCGAAGGACGCCACCCGATCACCATCGGCGAGGCCCCTTTCGACGGCCACGTCCACCCCTTGCAGGAGGTCGGCCATATCAAGACGGCCCCAGTCGCCAATGAGCATTCTGGCGTGCGCGTCGCCGTACCCTGAGCCAGCACGGAAGTTCACTGACAGCACGCCGTAGCCAGCGGCGGTCAGGAGCAGGTTGTCGAGATTGAAGATCTCGCCGTGGGCGGCAAATGGCCCGCCGTGGATGTGGAGAACAGTGGGGTACGGCGCGGCCAGGTGCCGTGGAGCCAGGTACCAGCCCTCGATCTCGGTCTCGCCATCAGAGGTCGGATACGTCAAGTGGTGCACGTCGAACGGCAACTCCGCAAGCCAGCCCGCGTTGAGCTCGGTGACCGCCTCGGCCATGCCCGTCGTGGTGTCGATCACCACGAGGTTTGCGGGCTCAGTGTGAGCCGTCCGGATTGCCAGCAAGCGGGTTCCGTCAACGGCCAGCGGAACGGCAGAATACGCCGGCTCGGTGAGCCTCTCGACCCGGATTTCCCCGCGCAGGGCCACCCGGGTTATGAGCATGCTGCCACCCTTCTGGACGTACACATACGCCCACTCACCGCCCGCGTCGACGACGATGCGTGGCTCGATGGCGCGTGAGTCGAATCCGGCCTGTACGAGCCCGAACATCTGACCGTCGCTGTCCGGGAGGCGACTTTCGTGCGCTCCACTTGCCGGGTCGAACACCATCAGGTCGATGCGCAGGTTGATCTGCCACGGCGAGTTATACGCCACCCGCCCGTCGGGCAGCCACGCGGCGACGGCCGTGTACGCGAGGAACGGCGCGCTCGTCACCGTCCGGGTGCTCCCGGTCGGATGGTCGACGATCTTGATCTCGTAATTGGTGGCGCCAGGAGAGCCGAAGGTGCCGAACAAGATCGCCTTGCCGTCGGGCGACCAGTCGAGGAAGGAGATGACGCCATCCTCATCTGTGAGGCGATGCGGCGTCCCGCCTCCGGCTGGAACCACGAAAACGTCCGTCAGCTTGTCATCGACGAGCCCCATACTGTCCATGCGCCAGATCGTCCGATTGACGCGGTACGCGAGTTCGGGGTCGCGCCGGGGCGCGTCGGACGCATCTACCGCCAGGTACTGACCATCCGGCGACCAGGAGGGACCGACCGGGCCCGTCCCGCGCGGGAAGGAAGTCAGCACCGTGGCCTCGCCGCCAGCGACCGGGCAGACGCAGAGCTGGGCAGCCTCATTTCCGTCCGCATCGGCCTGCACCTGGAGGAACGCGACGCGCGTCCCGTCCGGCGACACCGCCGGCCGCGACTGCGCAGCCTCCCCCGGCGCGATACGGCGATGGTCACCGCTGTCCGAAAGCCACAGGGCGGTCTGCTTGCTTGCCGTCTCGCCATCGACAGTGTTCGCCACGTAGGCCACGGCGGCCGAACCCGGCACGAGGGCACCGCCGCAGAGGTCAACGAAACGCAGCAGGTCCGAGGGCTGGTAGAGGGGTTGAAAGTCCACAGTTCTTTTCCTCAGGTTGATGTGTACGTCAATTAACTACGAACCAGGCCACTTGCACCGACCTGACGGGCGCTCTGTTGAGGTGGATCGTGAAATCCCCTGTCGCCTGATGCGGCTCTGCGGCCCTCACCCACAGGTCGGCAACCGAGGTCTGCAGTAGCGCGAGTACCAGGGCCGAGGCTGACAGGCCCCCAGGAACACTCACCGTCGCCGTCCCCTGCCCCGCGATCGTGACCACCCCCGAGCGGCTGAACAGGGCAGGGCCGCTGACCTGCAGCGCCGTTCCACCACCGCTGGCCTCTGCGAGCACACCGGTACCGCCAGAGGCAGTCACCCCATGCACGGCGGTACCGCCACCGCGCGACTCACCCTTCACCCCTGGGCCGGAACCCACGTTGACCCCGGTCATCGCCGGGTTGCCGCTAATGCCGGAAGTTGAGGTCGCGCCCGCTACCCCGACACCGCCGCCTACCGCCTCGCCCCACACCCCCGAGTCCGTGGGACTGTCCGTGACGCCATGCAGCCCGTTCCTTGTCTGGCCAGCGTTGGTCCCGAGGGTGATCCCACTCTGACCGTAAACACCCTCTCCGCCGGAAAGCCCGAAGAGCGCGGCACCGCCACCATTGTTGATGGCCAGCACGGTCTGCGCGAGGCTGTCGTTTTCCACGGAGACCGTTCTAGCGTCCGCGGCCGCGAACGCCACCGTCTCCTGACCACTGGTGACGGTGTCGATAGTCGTTGTGGTAGACGCGTTGTTCAACGCCCCGAGCACGACGTCGCCGTCGGTACCTGCCTGAGCGGCCGCCGGCGCGATCGCCTCTCCGGCCAGCAACCCGAGCGCCCCGGCCGCACCTGCGAGCAGCAGCCGCCTGGAACGTCCCCTCACCGAGTTCTCGTGTGCGTCCTGCGGGCTCGTGCTTGTCATACGACCACCCTTCGCGGCACCGGCCATCCGGCCTTGTGGCCCCATCTTCGCACCGCTCAGGGAATGGGCCGCGCGCGAATGGCCGGTCGTGAAGCGGCCAGACAGAGCGCTCGTCTCCCAGAATTCTGGGAGGGTCATCCGGCGCGGCTCCCATCATGATTGCGGCAACGAAAGGAGCCAGCATGTTCGCACGAACGTCGACAGACCGGCGTGCACAGCCGCGGTGAATTCGTCGCGACGATACTTCAGCGCGACTACCTGCCCCGCGCCAAAGCACTACGTGTCCCCTAGAACGGCACTCGGGTTGCGAGCAGGCCGCCGCCCTGCTCACGTCCGCTGAGGATCCGACAGAACTCGATGGCGTCGAGTTCAAGCTCGGGCCCGCCCTCGCCGACCCGATACCAACCGCCTGCGGCACCGCTGAGCTCGAGCGTGAACGGCTGGCCGTGCCGGCGGCCCCAGTCGGCCACCACGTCGGCGACAATGCGCCCGTCGTGGTCAGCGGAGAGGACGACATCGCGCCCGATCGCGCGGCTGATGTCAATGCGATGGAGCCATGGGTCGCGGGTGTGGATGATGTCGAAGAGGTAACCGACAGTCCATTGCACCTCGCCAGGCATCTCGGAGTTGTACTGCGCGGCGCGCTGCTCGGCCGTCATTGCGGTGCGGGCAGCCAGGCCACGCGGTGTCGCGGCGTGAAGCGCGCGCGTCAGCTCCTTCGATGTCAGATGCTCGTGTTCACGCACCTGCAGCGCGGTCATCTCGTCGATACGCAAACGCCCGGATTGTTTGGCGAGCTCGGCGGCCGCCTTGATGAGGCGCATCCGCTCTTCGGCGTCGGCTTGCAGTTCGAGGTGGCCCAGCATGTGCCCGAGCATGGCCCTGACATCCCAGGCCGTGCAGTCAGTCTGCCGAGACCACTCATCGGCATGCAATTCGTCAACGAGCGCGAGCACGTGGCCGGATTCGATCGCGGCCAGATGCATGGCCTCGTCATGGTCGATGGCCGGTATGTTCTCCACTGCCGTGACCTTCGTGCTCATCGATGTCCCTTCACTTCGTTAGCTGGCCTGTAATGCGCCAGAAACATGTCATTGATCTCATCGACGAGACCGACCCAGCGAGCACCACCCGGCTCGTTGGAGTTCTGCTGCGCAGCCAGACCGCTGATGACGGCCGTCCAGGCGTCAAAGGCCCTCGGGTCGGTGATGCCGCACGCGAGGAGCGCCTTGCGGACTTCCTCGAGGCCTTCGACCGCGGGGGCGTAGGCCCCCGGGCTTGGCTCGAAGCCAGGGATCGTGCGCTGGAAGAGCAGCTGGTAGCGCACGGGATCCTCAACGCAGAAGTCCAGAAAGACCCGAGCCAGTCGACGGAGCCCGTCGACCGGATCGGGCGCAGGAGCCAGGTCGGTCACCCTGCCGAGCAGGTCACGGTTCGAGTCGGTAAACAGGGCATCGTAGATCGCGTTCTTGGACGGGAAGTACGCGTACAGCGACTGCGCCCTCATCCCAACCCGCGCCCCGAGGTCCCGCATCGACACCGACGCCAAACCGTTGGCACGTGCAAGGTCCCACGCCGCGTCGAGGATCTCCGCGCGGGTTGCTGCGTAGCGCTCTGCTTTGCGATCCCTCGCAAGGTTAGCTGACATCATCAGTTATAGTGAACGCTGTCAGTCAATCCGTCAAGCTCTCAGAGTCGTTACGCTGGTATCACCGAGGATTCGCAGGTTCTTGCGATTTCGCGCTGGCTCGAGATATCCGTTATTGGCCGAGACGCGAGTGCCGCCAGGAAGGGGCAAGGCTGGCCTCCGACGCTCGTTGATAGAGGTCCGAGCACCTGTCTGACGTGCAGCACGCTCCCGGATCCGGTGCATACTGAAAACAACCCCAGGCACGGAGGGGGTGCCGCCCTTGGAGTTTCGTCAGGTCAGGTTCTTCGTCACGCTCGCTGAGGAACTCCACTTCGGCAGGGCCGCGGCTCGCGAGCACGTTGGTCAGTCGGCGCTCAGCCAGCAGATCCAGCGGCTCGAGCGAGAGCTCGGTGTCACGCTTCTCGACCGGAGCACGCATCATGTCGCGCTGACGCCCTCCGGGGCGGCGTTCCTGACCGAGGCTCGCCAGCTCCTGGCATCGGCCCAGCGCGCGGCGGCGGCGGCACGGCAGGCAGGCGATCTGGCCCCAGTGCTGCAGGTCGGGATCGTCGACTCCGGCTACAATTCCATGCCTCAGATCCTGCGCCTGGTCCAGGAGCGATTCCGTGACCTGGAGATCCATCAGGTGGAGGCCTGCGTACCTGAGCAGCTCATGTTCCTCGCCGACGGCCGGATCGATGTGGGCTTCGGACGCGCCTCCCATGCTCCGCAGTACGTGGCATCCGAGCTCGTGCGCCTTGACCCGCTCGGGGTCCTGGTTGCCGATAGCCATCCCTTCGCCGACGCGAAGGACGTGCCCGTGGCGCTGCTGGCGAAGGAGCCGCTGCTCCTCTCCCCCGACGGGCGCGCGCCGGAGTTCAACCAGTTCGTTGCCGAGCTGTGCCGGTCAGCCGGCTTTGTTCCCAACCTCTACCGGGGCACCGTGCAGAGCATCCGCGGCGCGGCCGACCTGATCCACCATGGACGCTGCCTGGCGTGTGTTCCCGCCTCGTACGCGTCCGAGTATCCCGGCATCGTGTGGAGGCAGCTCTCGGCGCCGGTGTCGCTCTACCCGTGGTCGGTGCTCTGGCGGGCAGACGACGACTCCGAGCACGTTCGCGCGGTAGTTGACTGCGCCAGAGCACTCGCCGCCGAGCTGAACTGGCTGGAGCCGGCTGAGACGTAGCCGGTCGATGAACCCCGCCTGCGAGGCGAGGTGTTCCTGCTGGTCCGTGCGGTTATCTG
Source organism: uncultured Actinomycetota bacterium (assembly GCA_963696215.1). GTDB lineage: Bacteria > Actinomycetota > Actinomycetes > Streptosporangiales > Streptosporangiaceae > Chersky-822. Next base: position 660,396 of record CAVOJF010000007.1, on the reverse strand, counting down.
CGCAGGTAATGAGCCTTGCTCGATTTGCTCCTTTCCGGCCATGCGAACTCCGGGTTAGCTGATGAGGCAGGCCCGCCGCTGTCGATGCCGCGTCGCGCCGGTGATGCGCACCCCCGCGCACTCGCACCTATCAGGTGCGAACCACGAAAGAGGAGCTAGGCGATGGCCCATTGGGCCTGCAGCACCACGGACGGATCCTGGAGCCGATGCGAGCACCTCAACGCCACTCTTCAGGTCTCCCCGCTGTCGCAGACGTGCGCGCAATGCGAAGCAGAGGGGCTGTCCTCGCTCGCACTTTTGCTGTGCCTGACCTGCGGATGGGTCGCCTGCTCTGATGAGTCGCCCGGACATCACGCGAGGGGCCACTACGAGGAAACCGACCACGCGGTCGCCGCAACGACCGATCCAGGGTCGGCCTGGCGCTGGTGCTACGTCCACGAACGAGCCGTCTGACCCCGGGCGGCATGGCCAAGGAGGAGACATTGCCGGATCAGGCGATTGAGGACTACGACGGTGCGACCCCATTCCCGGATGCCACCCTGAATTCCGCCACCGTCGGCGGCCCGCTGCAAGTGGGCGTCGCGGCGGCCATCACCGGCCTCCCGTTCGTCGGCCTGGTCGTGGCCCTGTGGCTTGCCTGGGGGCATGGCGTCGGGCTCACTGACATGTTGCTGATGGCAGGCCTGTACGCCTTCACCGGGCTTGGCGTGACCGTCGGCTTCCACCGTTGCTTCACGCATCGCAGTTTCACGGCGGTGCCGGTGCTCCGGGTGTTGCTCGCGATCGCAGGGTCGATGAGCTTCCAGGGCGACGTCATCGGCTGGGTCGCCACTCACCGGCGGCATCATGCCTTCTCCGACCGGCCAGGTGACCCGCACTCTCCGTACCGGCACGGGACCAGCATCCGCGGCCTGCTACGAGGATTGGCCGACGCGCACTGCGGCTGGTTCTTCCGTGCCGACCCGACTCCCTCCGAGCGGTACGCCCCCGACCTGCGGGGAGATCGCGCGATGCGCGCGGTGTCGAAGGCATTCCCTGCCCTGTCCGTGGTCTCGCTTGCGGTGCCGTTCGGGCTGGGCTGGGCGATCGGCGGCACCGCCTACTCGGCGCTGACCGCGCTGCTGTGGGCTGGCTTGGTCAGGGTCATGCTGTTGCAGCACGTGACCTGGAGCGTGAATTCGCTGTGTCACCTGCTCGGCAACCGGCCCTTCACCACGCGCCGCTTTGACCGCGCCACCAACCTCTGGCCGCTCGCGGTGTTGTCGTTCGGCGAGAGCTGGCACAACCTGCACCACTCCGACCCCACGTGCGCACGACACGGCGTGGACAAGTTCCAGATCGACATCACGGCCGAGGTGATCAGGCTGCTTGAGAAGGCTGGCTGGGCGGGGAACGTCCGCTGGCCCACGCCAGGCCGGCTCGCTGATCGCCGGCGGCTCACCGGCCCCGCCGCGGAAGAGCCCGCCCTCGTGTCCGCCAGCCTGTGACGGCGTGGCCGTCCGCCGCGGCACCGCCTGAACTCGACGCACAAGCGCAGCCGGCGTCTGCCAAGCCGGGAGGACGCCGCAGGCTCCTGGCCGGTGCGCTGTCCGTGCTGATCGTTGGGGCCGTGTTCGGTCTCGCGTTCCCGCGGATCGCGTCCTACGGCCAGGAGTGGCGCAGCCTCAACGCGATGACCTGGCCGGGGATCGTCCTGATGAGCCTCGCCGCGGCAGGCAGCCTCGTTGCCACGGCAGTCATGATCAGGACATTCCTGCCTGGGTTGCGGCTGCATCAGGCGGCAGCGGTCAGCCTGAGCTCATCGGCGGTCGCCAACACCGTCCCGGCGGGCGGAGCCGTGGCGCTCGGTCTGACCTGGCGGATGCTGGCGAGCTGGGGCATCGGAACACAGGAATTCGTCCGTTACACGCTGCTCTCTGGCCTGTGGAACATCTTCGCCAGGCTCAGCCTGCCGGTGCTGGCGCTGCTCGCCGTCGCCCTCAGCGGCAAGGCCGGCGTGGTGCCGCCGGTCGCGGCCTATTGCGGCGCGGGCGCGCTGGTCGTGATGGCCGCTGGCCTGCGGTTCCTGTTGCGAAGCCCGCGCTGCGCCGCGCTGACGGGCCGGGCATTGCAGAAAGCAGAGACGCTCGGCTGCCGGCTCGCGCGCCGCCCGCGGTCGCAGCGCATGGCGACCGGGCTCATCAGCTTCCGCGCCGACACGTCCGCGATGCTGGCGGAGCGGGGCATCCGGATCACCCTCGCGACGACGGTGGCCAACATCGCGTTCTGGCTGGTACTACTCGCCTGCCTGCGCGCGAGCGGCCTGACCCAGCAGCAAGTGTCGTGGCAGGCCTCGCTCGCGGCATTCGCCATGGTCCGGCTGGCGACCGTGTTCCCCCTTACCCCAGGAGGTCTCGGCATCGTCGAGCTCGGCCTGACCGCGCCGCTGATTGTGGGCCTCGGCAGCGGTGCGTCGGCGCGGGTCGCGGCCGCCGTGCTGCTGTACCGGGCACTGACCTACCTGCCGTCCCTGCCGCTCGGCGCAATTGCCTACGCGTGGTGGCGGCACAGCCTGGCCGGCCCTGCCCGCGGACCGGCTCGCCAAGGTGCGGAATCCCAGCTAGCGCCCGATGGCGTAGAGGGTCGCGTTGTTGATGGCGTAAACGGTCCCGTCGGGACCGATGATGGTGGGGGTGTACGCCTCCGGTCGTGGGCTGTTCAGTCGGAGCTTCTCAGCCAGGGTGTTGTGGACTAGATCCCAGCGGTAGACGATTCCGTCCTCGCTGTTCACGATCACCGAGTTGTCTGCGGGGTCGGCCACGGCCGAGTTGATGCACCACTCGTACCGTGCGCCGGCGGGCTGGCCGGGGACATGGACGGGCGACAGAATGGTCTTGACGGCCTTCATGACCTGGACGTTGGCGTAGGGGTCCTTCTGGCTTGACCTGGGGTCGAGCACCGCCACCTTGTTGCGCCCGTCACCATGCGGCCCAATGCCGAGATAGTTGTTGTATTTGGACACCAGCAAGTAGGGCGAGGAGCCGTGGTAGCTGGGCACCGCACTAGCGGGCATTACCGAGGCGGTGTTGTCCCAGCCAAAGGATCCCGGAATCTTGGTCTTGGTCAAAGTAGCGTTGTAGTGCAGCAGCCAGCCGCGGTCGTCGTGGTTCGGGAACGGATTCTCCAGGACGCCGTAGTACACGTCTCCGTCGGGGCCGACGGTCGGTGAGGCTGACGAACTGGTCGAGATCAGGGCCGGCTGGCCGCTGACCGGATCCTTCAATACGACATGGAACCGCGGCTTGAGAGTGGTGGCGTTGAGCCCGACCAGGACGCCGCGCTTGGGACTAGTGAGCGTGATGTAGACGGTCGTGCCGGCCGGCGACAGGGCCGGGGCGCAGCTGATGGCCACGCCAGTGAAGGCCCGGTTGCCAGCGGCCGCTGCGGCGCTGATCCAGGTCGCGTGACCATGGGCATCAATCCGAGCGATCCCGCTGGCCAGGTGCGCAGGTGTTGCGCCCGTCACGGTGAATCCGAAGTACACCGACCCGTCAGGTCCCGCGGTCAGCGGGGTGGAGATCTGTACCGCCTTGTTGTACACGGACCGGTGCGCCTTCCACTCCGCCGCGCCGTAGAACACCCGCCGCTGCACAGTGCCGACCGCGTTATTTGCGTGGCTGCGGATCAATACCGTCCCGCCGGCACCAGCGACCGCCAGGGACTTTCCGGGCGTCAGGACAGCGGGCAGTGGAGGCGTAAAGCCGCCTACACCAGGCGGCCGGTAGTCCGTGTCAAGCGACCAGCGCCGCACGCCGTTGGTCCCGGAGTACGCGACCACGCGATACCCGGCCTTGGCGCTGACCCGAGTCGGGACCAGCACCGTGTTCGCGGCGGTGATCATTGGGGAGCCGTAGTGGATAAGCAGTTCGTTACCTGACAGAACCGGGGCCAGGTCGACCTTCGCCTTCCAGCGGATCCGGCTGAATGGCTGGGCGGGCTTTCTGGCGAGTGCGGTGTGCTGTGCGTTCGCGGCAAAACCTGCCCACGCGACCGCCGCGCCTGAACCGCCGGCCGGGGCCTTGCCGGCCTCGGCAATCTGCGCGCTTGATGCCGGTGCGAAGAGCCAGGAGCCAAGCACGACCCCGGCCGCAGCACCCGCAACCCCAGACCGTCGCAGCCAACCAGACATGACTCTCGACCCTCCCGCTATTTGAGATAATGATAATGCGGTAAGAGCCAGCGCATCAGAATACATACGAGGTATATCCATAAAATTGGTGCCTCTCCGGTCTCCCCGGTCTCCCCGGCACCACTCCGCTGACCTGCGCTACTCCGGCCGATCGGGCTATGATTCACGTCAGCAGGCACTGTGCCGATCGTCCAAGGAGGGTAGATGCGCCAGGCGTTCACGTCTATCGAGATGGCCTTTGGGACCTACTCACGGGATGTGGCGCGTGTCGCGGAAAACGCTCAACTTGGGGATCCTGGCGCATGTAGACGCAGGTAAGACGACTCTTACCGAGCGCCTGCTGTACGACTCGGGCGTCATCGACCAGCTCGGTGCTGTCGATGCTGGTACGACCCAGACCGATTCGCTGGCGTTGGAACGGCGGCGCGGGATCACGATCAAGTCCGCTGTGACGTCATTCCCGATCGGGGACGTCGTTGTCAACCTGATCGATACGCCCGGCCATCCGGACTTCATCGCAGAGGTCGACCGCGTGCTCAACGTCCTCGACGGAGTCGTGCTTGTCGTGTCGGCAGTCGAGGGCGTGCAGGCGCAGACCCGGATACTCATGCGCTCGCTGCAGCGCCTGCAGATACCTGCCCTGCTATTCGTGAACAAGATCGACCGGTCAGGGGCGAACCCAAAGGGCGTGCTGGCCGAGGTTGCCAGCCGGCTCAAGGTCACCGCCTTCGCCATGGGTCGCGTGACGAACGCCGGGGCGCGCGGCGCCAGCGTCACCGCGTCAGGAGCAGACGACGTCGCCTTCACAGATGCCCTGACTGAGGTGCTGATCGAGCACAACGACGGATTGCTGGCCACGTACGTGCAAACTGCGGCTGGGCTTCCCTTTGGTCAGCTTCGCAAGGAACTCGCTGAGCAGACGGGGTGCGGCCAGGTGGTTCCCGTCTTCTTCGGCTCGGCGATCACTGGCGCCGGTATCGCGCAGTTGATGGCTGGCATCGCCGAGCTACTGCCGAGCTCGGACGGCAACCCTGACGGACCGTTGTCCGGCAGCGTCTTCAAGATCGAACGCGGCACCAGCGGGGAGAAGATCGCCTACGTCCGCATGTTCTCAGGAACCGTGCACGTGCGCGATCGGCTCAAGTTCGGATCCGGCCTCGAGGACAAGGTGACCGCGGTCGCCGTCTTCGAGCGCGGGCCGGCGGTCCAGCGGCAGGCTGTCAGCGCTGGCCAGATCGGCAAGCTCTGGGGTCTTGCCAAGGCCCGGATCGGGGATCGAATCGGGGTGGCGGAGAACGACGCTGGCCTTCAGTTCGCTGCGCCGACGCTGGAGTCTGCCGTCGTGCCGCGAGACCTTCGCGACGGGAATCGGCTGCGAGTCGCACTTGGCCAGCTCGCCGAACAGGATCCGCTCATCAATCTGCGCCAGGACGACGAGCGGCGGGAGATCTACGTGTCGCTCTACGGCGCTGTCCAGAAAGAGGTAATCCAGTCCACGCTCGCTGACGATTTCGGCGTCGCCGCCACGTTCCGAGAGACGACGATGATCTACATCGAGCGGCCCCTCGGCAGCGCGAGTGCCCTTGAGATCCTGCAGTCCGATAGCCATCCCTATTCGGCGACGGTCGGGCTTCGCGTAGAGCCAGGCCCGATCGACTCAGGCATCCGGTTCCGGCTCGACTTCGATCCGCGCCTCGTTCCGCTCTATATCTACAAGACCGCTGACCACTTCACCGAAGCCATGACGCAATACATCCGGCATGCATGTGACAAGGGCCTCTACGGGTGGCAGGTCACCGACTGCGCCGTCACGATGGACGAGTGCAACTACTACGTGGGTGACGGCGCCAGTAAGCGCGTGCTGCCCACCCCGCGAACAACAGCCGCTGACTTCCGCAAGCTGACACCCCTGGTCCTAATGCAGGCGCTGCGACAGGCCGGCACGGTCGTCTGCCAGCCGATGGCTCGCCTTCGCCTCGAGTTGCCCGCGGCGAGGATGAGCGACGTTCTGTCTGCCCTAGCCAGGCTCGGCGCCGCCACACAGATGCCGCTGCTGGACGCTGAGCTGTGTGTCGTCACGGCGATGGTGCCGTCAGCACAGGTACGCAGCCTTCAAGAGCAGCTGCCGAGCCTGACCGGTGGTGAAGGTGTGCTCGACGCCAGCTTTGGCGGCTACGAACCGGTGCACGGCAGCTTTCCGACCCGCTGACAACAAATTTCCTTCACCAGGTCCGGTGCGTGCCACCCGCCTTCTTAAGCGAGCTTCCGGTCACCGCGAAGCGCAGGCCGAAGCCCGCGGCACCCGTGACATGGCGGACCGTCGCCAATTCGTCGTAGCTGGCCTCCCAGGTAGGAAGCGACAACGAAAGAAATCGAAGGAAGCCCGCACGGCTGTCGAGCTGGACGCCCCAACCGTAAATGCACAAGCGCGCTAGCGGCCAGGTCAGGCTCACAACCTGCGATGGCGCTCCTCCAACGAAGACCGACTCCGGCTTCCCGCAGGCCATGGATACAGGTTCCGCCCGGAGGCCGCGCCAGGCAAGCAAAACCCAGACCCAAGCGTGAACGCGAGGGCCCGGCCTAGCAGGAAGCCAGGCCGGGCCGAAGCGCTTGTCAGCAGCCGTCGTAGGGCGCCCACGGCGACGTGCCGTCCATCGCGTACAGGCGGTTGAACGCGTGCTTCTGCAGCGCGACCGAGGATCCGCCCGCGGTGCCCGAGTAGCCGAGGGACGCCCACGTCGATGGCAGGATCCCGAACAGGCCGGCCGAGGAAGCGGTCGGGTTGTCGCCGCTCTCGCGCCAAGCGACGCAGCGCTCAAAGGACGACATTCCGGCGAACATCGACGTCGAAGACGGTGCGGCGTGAGCGCGCCTGGCGTGCGCGTGCCTCGCTGCCTTGTGGTGGGCGGCATGCCCGGCCTTGGCCTTGTGGTGCCTGACCTGGTTCAACGCTGCCGCGTCTGGCTTGCCTGCCTTGTCGTGGCCGAAGTGGTGAGCGGCGGGCTTGGCCGCGTGCTGCGCGATCGGGTTGGCCTGACGGGCCTGGCCGACCTTGCCGTGGCGGAGTTGATGAGTGCTCGCCGCCCGCGCGTGGCCCGGCTGATCGGTCGCGGCCTGCACGACCGCAATGCTTGAGGCCGTGATGCCGGCAACGGCCGCCGGCACGAGGGTTGCCGCAACGATCTTCTTTTTGGTGATCTTCATCGGGGGATTACCTGCCTCGTCCGCCCTCAGCGCTTCGCGGCGTGCCGCGACTTGCAGGTATTGGGCGTGACATCAGCGCCGCGACCACGGTGCTTGCTCACGAGCGGTGGTCAACGGCCGAATCGGGGGAAGTCGTGAGCGCCGCGATATACAACTCCGACTGCACGGCCAGTGCTTCCGATCAGAGCCTGAATATGACCGATGTCACGTTCGGGGCCAGGACGGTGAGCGCGCTCATTTACCCTTGCTGAGAACCTGCGGCGACTGCAGACGCCGCGCACGGCAGGCCCGAGGATGGAATGACTGCGCGCCAGATGCTCAGCCTGCCGGAGAGCGGGTCCGGCGTCCTCAGCGACCTCTGGCACCGGGCCGGCGGCGTGTGGCAGCACGCCTTCGCGGCGCAACCGCGCCCGCCCCAGTGGCTCGTCCTCAGCGCAGGCGCGCTCGCGCTTGCGGTGGTGGTTTCCGCCTGGACCTGGCCACGGGCACGGACCGTCGTCACGATCGTGCATGAAGGCGGGCACGCCATCGTGGCGCTCGTCACAGGCCAGCGCAAGGTCAGGGTCAAGCTGTACCGCGACACCGCGGGCGAGACCCTTTCGACCGGTGCCGGACGAGGCCTCGGCATCGCGCTGACGGCGGCGGCCGGTTACCCGGCGCCCTCACTCGTCGGCCTCGGCGCCGCGGTGCTGCTCACCATCGGGCACCTGACCGGGATGCTGCTGCTCGGGCTGCTGCTGCTGGTCGCGCTCGCGATCGCGGTGCGGAACGTCTACGGCATGCTCGCCGTGCTCGCGACCGCCGGCACCGTGGCAGGCGTGTGCCTGTACGCATCGCCCGAAGTCCAGGCCGGGTTCGGCTACACCATGACCTGGTTCTTGCTGTTCGGCGGCGTGCGGCCGGTGGTCGAACTGCACCGCGAGCGCCGCCGGGGCAGGAACTGGCGGACGGACGCCGACCAGCTCGCCCGCCTCACGCACCTGCCTGGCGGCGCCTGGGTCGTCGTTTTCGGCATCTTCGCTGTCGCCGCGCTGGCCGTCAGCGCCCGCTGGCTCGCCGGCTGACCAGCCGGCTCGCCAGACTGGTCACCTAGTCGACGATCTTCGTCACCACCGCCATGCTCGCGCTCGACTCGCAACCCGCCCCGATCGCGATCACCCGGCCGGGGACGCTGATCTGGAACGGCACGTCCCTGCTGACCTTCCCGCCGTCCCCGAGCTGGCCCGAACCGTCATCGCCCCAGGCCAGCACCTTGCCCGATCGGGTCAGCGCCAGGCTGAAGTAGCGGCCAGCCGCCAGCGTCGCGATCCGCACGTTCTTCGGGATGTGCACGAAGACCGGCAGCCGCCTGTTCGTGAAGGTGCCATCACCGAGCTGGCCAGCCTCGTTGTCACCCCAGGCGAGGACCCGTCCGTCCGCGGTGAGCGCGAGGCTGTGCAGCAAGCCGCCGAAGGCGGCGATCACCTTGACGTGGGGTGGCAGCAGCACGCGCGTCGGCAGCCGGCGCACGCCCGGCTTGCCATTGCCGAGAACAGACGAGGAGTTTCCTCCCCAGGCCAGCAACCCGCCCGCCGCGGTCACAGCGAAGTCGAATGCGACTCCCGCGCCGACGGCGGTGATTCTGGTCGCACGCGGAATCCTGACAAAGACTGGCTTGTTCGCCCCGGCATTGTGCCGCCCGTTGCCCAGCTCGCCTATCCGGTTGTCACCCCAGGCCAGAACCCGTCCGGTGGTGGTGAGGGCGATCGCAGATTCTCCGTCGGCGCTCACCGCCGTCACGCGGACTCCTCGCGGGAGGTCGACCCAGACCGGCACGTCGCTGGACTTCTCGCGGCCGTTTCCGAGCTGGCCTGACGCACCCAGTCCCCAGGCAAGCGCCCGGCCCGTCGTCGTGACCGCGACCGCGAAATCGAAGCCAATACGAACGGTCTTGACGTGTACGCCCTTCGGCAACTTTACGAGCACCGGCCGATTGTGGTTCGAGGTCGCGCCGTTGCCCAGCTCGCCTTCCTGCCCTCGCCCCCACGCCCGCACCTGGCCGGTAGCGGTCACGCCGAGGCCGAACGATGCCACCCTGGCCGATGTCACCTTCAGGCCAGCGGGCGGGTTCACTGCGACGGGAGTGTTCCTGTTCATGACCGAGCCATCGCCAAGCTGACCGAACTGGTTCTCCCCGAAGGCCAGCAACGGCCCCGCGGACCCCGTCATCGGCCTCGCCGCTCCCCCGGCGACGTCGCGAGCGGCGTACGCGGGCAGGGCAGTGAGCTGACTCGCCGCAGCTACAGCGCAAATGCCGGCCATTAGCCAGCGAACAGTCCGAAGACGCATGTGTCCTCCCGCTTCACGTGTCTCGGCGCGCAACGCGCATGCTCCCTTGTAGCTGACCGCGCTGAAGCGGCGCTGAAACGCGGCGGGAACGAGAGGCAACCGCCCTACGGCGTCTTCGGATCGCGCCACATCGTCGCGATCGTGAGCCGCTCGTCGGGGCGGGAGAACGAGCCGACCTTGCGGAACCCCTGGCGTTCGTAGCGCGTGTCGTTCGCCGCGTTCGTCGATTCGAGATAGGCGGGCAATCCCTCGGCGTCGATCGTCTCCAGGTTGCGCGCGAGCAGCGCCATGCCGAGGCCGCGGCCGCGGTAGCGGGGGTTGGTGGCGAGCAGGCTCAGGTAGTAGTGCGGCGGCTGCGCCGGGTGCGTCGCTTCGAAGCGCTCGACCAGATCGAGCACCTCCGAGGACCGCGGACCAACGAGCTCGTTGAGCATCGGCTTGACCTGCGCTGCTTCGTCCTCCGTCAGCTCAGCGCAGCCTGGCGGTATCCACACCGCCGCTGCCGCGTAGTCATCGACCGTCCACACCCAGCGATGCCGGAGAGCGCTGCGGATCAGCAGGCGCCACCAGGCTCCGAGCGCGCTGCGATCAGGAAAGGCCCAGCTCCATACCGGGTCGCTGGCAAAGGCCGCGGTGATGGTCGCGGCGACTCCGTCCAGGTCGTCCGGTGCCGCCCTGCGCACGGCCATGTTCGCGAGCGGGTCCTCGCTCTGGTCAGTCGGGTTGCTCATCGGGCACATCCTCTCAGCCCGGCAACCTCGCTGGGTCAGCGCGGGCGCACCTGCACGCCGGTCACCGACGCCAGCCGGCCAGCCAGTTCGCGGCCGGAGATCAGGAACGGATGACCCGACCGCCCGGCGATTGTCCCGTCGTGCACCCACCCGGCCACCTCTGTCAGCATGCGCAGGCAGACGACGGCCTGATGCCAGCGCAGATCGTCGCGGCCGATCCTGGTGCCCGCGTGAGCCTGGTAGCGCCGGACGAACCGGCCAGCCAGGGCGCGGCCGAGCCAGCGCAGCGGCGGCCGGAGCACGCCGGGGACCACCAGCGGCGGTTCGGCGAGCATCATCGTCGTGAACGCCACGTCGTAAGCGGCGGATCCGAGCAGCGAGGCGCTCCAGTCCAGCACGGTCACCCTGCCAGCGTCGACCAGCACATTGAAGGGATGCAGGTCGCCGTGGCAGATGACGTCGGGGCCAGGCGGCTGCGGCTGGTCGATCAGGCTGGCTGCCGCGGCTACAAGATCATCGCGGCCAAACAGCGCCGCCGCGTCCCGCAGAAAGCCCAGCAGGCCAGGCACCGTAGCCGCGATGCCGGTGCGGTCGGCTAGTTCGGCGCGCACCGGCTCAGGATCGACGGCGTGCAGCGCGGCCATCGTCGACGCGAGCACGTCGGGAATCCGGCTCGCCTGACGGACGCCGGACGCCAGCGCTCCGAGACCGTCGAGGCCCGGCAGCAGCGGCGCCCCAGACGCCAGGTCCATGACCATGAATGCCCGGCCGATACGGCTGTCAGGCCCGCCGGTGAGCCTGACCGCCGGGGTGGGGAAGCCGCTCGCGGCCACGGCCGCCTGCACGACCGACTCCTTCCGCGCCGTGCCCGGATCGGGCATGATCCTCGCCACCAGCGCCCGCGGCCAACCTGGCGGCGGATCGGTGAGCGTGAACGAGACAAGCTCGGCCCAGAACCCTCCGGTCAGCCGCACCGGCGGCGCCGCGAAGGTCAGGTCGTCGCGCCCGGTCGCCGCGCGGATCTCGTCCAGCATGAGCACATCTAGGCCCGCATTCACTGTCACGGTATTTACCGTAACGGTTAACGCTGATACTGTCTAGGGGTGGAAGACATGACCATCGATGGCCTGGCGCGGCACGCCCAGCTGCCGGTCCGCACGATCCGCGAGTACCACTCGATGCGCTTGCTGCCGCCGCCCGAGCGGCGCGGCCGGGTCGGCATCTACGGCTCCGACCACATCGACCGGCTCAACCTGATCGGCAGGCTGCAGCGCCGGGGTTACTCGCTCGCGGGGATTCGCGACCTGCTCCAGGCCTGGGACGCGGGCACAGGCCTGACCGCGGTGCTCGGCGTCGAGGCAGGTCAGGCGGCACTCGACGAGACACCGATGCGGCTGAGCCGCGCCGAGTTGACGGACCGCTTTCCCGCGCTCGCCGGACAGCGCTTCGACGACGCCTGCGCGGCTGGCCTGGTCCAGCCGAGCGGAGCGGACTTCCTGGTCAGGAGCCCGGCCATGCTTGCCCTGGTCGCTGACGGCACCGGCAACGGCGTCGCGGTCGACGACATGCTCGACCTGGCCGCGACTTTGCGGCGCGAAATCTCGTCGCTGGCCCTAGCGCTCGCCGACGTGATCGCGGACCGGCTGATCCTCCCGCAGCTTCGCGCCGGGCAGCAGCCAACCGATCTCGCTCCCCTGCTCCAGCGCGGCCGCCTGCTGCTGATTCAGGCCGCCGCAAGCACACTGACAGACCAGCTAGGCGCCGCGTTGCTGGACCGCGCCGACCTGGCCGGCCAGGCGGACGATGATACAGGCGGCGCGATGCGCGCTGTGCATCGAGTTGATCAGGATCGGCGCGGTCGCCGACGCGTCGGGGGCCATCCGGCACCACAGCCAGCAGCACTCCTGACCAGGGGACCAGCGAGACCAGCCCGGCCAGACCAGCCCGGTCAGACCAGCCCGGCGAGATCAGCCCGATGCGGGGAAGTACGGCTGCGGACGGCCCGTCGCCAGGTAGCTGGTCAGCCGGTCGAGGATCATGGCCCAGCTCTGAGCGGTGTGCGCGAGGTCGACCTCTGCGTACCCGTCGGCGAACCCGTAGTGCCTGAACAGCACGCCGGTGCCCGTCCCCTTTCTGGTCGCGTCGCCAAGCTCCCACTCCCAGGTGGACCCCTCCCAGAACGGGAAGCCTGAAGTGACGCGCATTCGGACAAGACTGCCAGGCTGAGCGCTCACGTCGGCGTGCAGGTCGACCGGGGCCTGCGGAAAGCCGAACCGCGCCCGCCCGTCGGCGACATCGCAATCCGCAGTCCAGAATCCGCGCTGCCCGTCCGCGGTCGACAACACCTCGAAGACGCGATCGCGATCGGCGTCGACATCGGCGGCCAGGCTGATTGACCGGTCCACGATTCCTCCGGTTGCTAGGCTCTGCGTTGCGAGATCTATTTTAGACTAACCTAAAATAGATCCGCCATCGCGCCGATGCGAAGATGCCGATGCCAAGATGGGGAACCGTGGAACCGCTTCAGGTGATCGCCGCTCCGCAGCGGATGCGGATCCTGGAGTTGGTGTGGGAGCGGGAGCTGTCCGCCGGGCAGATCGCGGCGCAGTTCGACGTGTCCTGGTCGGCGGTGAGTCAGCACCTGCGCGTGCTGCGCACGGCCGGCTTCATCACCGAACGGCGAGACGGGAACAGCCGGATCTACCGCGCCGACAAGGCCGCGCTGGGTTCGCTGCGCGCGGTCGTCGATGACCACTGGCGGCGCGGGCTCGGCAGGGTCAAGGAGCTCGCCGAGGCCGAGCAGCGGGACAAGGATGGATCATGACTGACGACAACCCGGTCGAGATTAGCCTCTACGTTGCCGCCAGGCCGGAGACCGTGTTCCCCTACTTCACCGACCCGAGCCGCTACGTGCTGTGGATGGGCAGCGAGGCCACGCTCGACCCGGTGCCTGGCGGCGCCTACCGAGTCAGGATGAGCGGTGGCGCGGAGGCGAGCGGCGAGTTCGTCGAGCTCGACCCGCCGCACCGGATCGTCTTCACCTGGGGCTGGAACCACGACCCCGCCGTACCGCCGGGGAGCACGCGGGTCGTCATCACCCTGGCCGAGGAGGCGGGCGGCACCAGGGTTCTGCTGCGGCACCACGACCTGCCGGACGCCGACCAGCGTGATCATCACGGGAAGGGCTGGGATACCTACCTCGGCCGCCTCCAGGTGCGGATCCAGGGCATCGATCCCGGACCAGACCCGAATTGACACACTTGCGTTGTGGAAGGCGCCGACGAGCTCGAACGGGTGTACCGGGAGGAGGCCACCAGGATCAGGGCCTCGCTCGCCGCTCGCCTGGGTGACATCGGCCTGGCTGAGGAGCTCGTGCAGGACGCGTTCATCGAGGCGCTCGAGCACTGGGGTACCGACGGCGTGCCGCCCAATCCTGGCGGGTGGCTCGCAACCACCGCCAGGCGTAAGGCCATCGACCGGCTCAGGCGTGACCGGGCCGGGCAGGACAAGCTGGCCCTGCTGGCCGTCACGGCATCCCGGCAAGCCGACGGCGACTCGCCAGGCGACGAGCACGACGGGGCCAGTAGCCTGCACCACGGGCCCGGCGGCCGCGACGACGATGACGACCTGCTCGGCCTGATCTTCGCCTGCTGCCACCCCGCGCTGCCGCGCGAGTCGCAGATCGCGCTCACCCTGCGCGTCGTCTGCGGCCTGACCACCGCCGAAATCGCTGCCGCGTTCCTGGTGAGCGAGCAGGCGATGGCGCAGCGGCTGGCGCGCGCCAGGAAGGCACTGCGTGAGACGGGAGCGGCCGTCCGTGTTCCCGATCCCGACCAGCTCGGCGACCGTCGCGGCGAGGTTCTCGCCGTGATCTACCTCGTCTTCAACGAGGGGTATCTAGCCAGCGCTGGCCGGACACCGGCGCGCCGTGACCTAGCCGCGCAGGCCGTTGCGCTCACGAGGCTGCTGCACCGGCTGATGCCGCGCGAACCCGAGGTACTCGGCCTGCTCGCACTGCTGTTGCTGCACGAATCGCGGGCCGCGACCAGGTTCGACGGCTGGGGCCGGCTGGTCCGCCTGCAGGACCAGGACCGGATGCGCTGGGACTTGCGGCAGGCGGCCGAGGCCGCGCAACTGCTCAGCCGCGCGATCGCGCTGCACCATCCAGGCCCCTACCAGATCCAGGCTGCCATCGCCCTCGTGCACGCACAGGCGAGCAGCTACGACGACACCGACTGGACGCGGATTCGCGTGCTCTATGACCGGCTCATCCTCTTCGCGGCGTCGCCGGTGGTGCAGCTCAACCGAGCCGTCGCGACCAAGTTCGCGCTCGGGCCCCGGCAAGCACTGGCCGAGGTCGAGCCGCTGGCGAGCGAGCTCGACGGCTACCGGCTGTTCCACGCGGTTCGAGCGGAGCTGCTCGCCGAACTCGGGCGCCACGACGAGGCCAGGAGCGCGAACGAGCGAGCGCTCGCGCTGGCCGCCAATCCCGCCGAACGCGAGCTGCTCACCCGCCGCGTAAGTCCGCCGGGCGCTACATCGCCATAACGGGCCTGACCTCCATGACGATCAGGCCACGGTCCACGCCAGGCCAGGTCCCGGCGATCTCCACGGCCTCGTCGATGGTGTCGGTCTCCAGCAGGGAGTAGCCGGCGAGTACCTCCTTGGACTCCATGAACGGCCCGTCGAACACGCCGCCCGTCCTGATGGTCTTGACCTTGTCAACCGAATCGAGCTGGTGGCCGGGGTCGGCCAGCTTGCCCGAACTGCCCCACTTCTCATACCAGGCGCCGATCTCCTGCATCCACGCCTCGAGATCGGGCCCGGGCAACTGCTGACCAGACTCAGTGAGCAGTCCCAGGATCAGGTACTTCATCGCACGCCTCCGCTTGTCGGGATGGGACGCCCGCGGCGCCCTCCTATCTACTCCACGAACGGCACAGCCCCCGACATGACACGGTCACGCCGGGGGATTGGTAAAACGCTCCGATTGCACTTCTAACCTCGCCTGGTCCGGCGGGCCGAACTCCGAGACCTGCACGGCAGCGGGCACGCGATGCTGCCGTCGGTAGTCGCCGGGCGGGCAACCGTATGCCCGCCGGAACGCCTTCGCCAGGGATGCGTCGTTGTCGTAGCCGACCAGGCGGGCGATCTCCTGGATGGTCTTGTCGGTGGCGGCCAGGTAACCCGCCGCACGCCCGAGGCGGAACCTGGCCAGATAGCTCATCGGCGGCTCCCCGACTAGCTCGCGGAACCGGGCGGCGAAGGCAGTCCGCGACATGCCAGCCTGCCTGGCCAGCGCGGCGACCGTCCATTGTGCCGCGGGCCGCAGCCATAGCCCGGTCAGTGCCTTGCTGACCGCCGGATCAGCGGCCGCGGCATGCGCCGGCCAGGTCGCGGAATCCTGGCTGGACAGGTAGGTGCGGATCACCTGCGTCAGGAAGACATCGGCGATCTTCGCCAGCACCGCGGTACCTCCGGGAGCCTGGCTGGCTGCCTCCTCCTGCAGCAGGCCGAAGATCGGCCCCAACCAACGCGTGATGCCGTGGCTGGACGCGTCAATGACCAGCACTGGCGGAAGCAGGCTGAGCAGATCCTCGGGAAGGCCAGGCACGAGCGAGAATCCGCCGCAGAGCAGCGACGTGCGGACGCCGTCGCCGCCATAGGTCATCCGGCCAGCCTGGCTCACCGGATGCTCCGCGAGGATCGCGTCCAGCGGCGGCGCCATCACGCCGACGCTGTCGTACATGACATGAGCCGAGCCGCGGGGCAGCAGTACTAGTTCGCCAGCCGCGAGCTTGACCTGGTCAGGATCTGGTTCATTCGTCGTCAGCACCGCGGACCCGGCCAGGACGAGATGGAACTTGGCAACGTCTGAGTCTCCGACGGAGAAACCCCACGGCGCTCCGAGGTCCGACAGGCAGTAGACCGCACTGCGGACGTTGATCCGCTCCAGCAAGACGCTCAGGTCATCGACGTCGCTCGCGCTGAGCAGCTGCACGTACCACCCCCGATCACAGGTCCCGGCCTGTTCGCGACGCTAGCGCGTGGCTGGACGATCGGACAAGACTCATGTCCTCACGGACGTGGACGGTGCGGGGCGACCCAGGAAGCATTCAGACCGCAGGACTCACACTGGCGGCCCGCGGCACGCCCGGGCAGCGTGAAGGGAGTGCATTCGGATGGCTAAGTTCCTGGTCACCTATCACGGCGGTGGCATGCCGGAGACCGCGGAAGGCCGCGAGCAGGTCATGGCGGCCTTCATGGCGTGGGCAGCCAAGACCGGGCCCGCGCTCACCGACCCCGGGGCTCCGCTTGGCGAGGCGCGGACCGTCTCGGCGTCAGCTGTATCCGCTGACGCCCCTGCTGGACCGGTCGCCGGCTACTCCGTGCTTGAGGCCGATGACCTCGACACTGCGGTCGCCCTGGTCAGCGATCATCCGTTCGTCGCGCGCGGCGGTTCGCTCCAGGTCAGCCAGGCGATCGCCCCGTAGCTGTTCCTCGGCAAGGCCACTACGCTGAGAACATGCGCAGGCGGGTGAGTTGTGAGTGCGGCTGGTCAGTGACGGCCGAGGACGCCGAGCTAATCGCAGCGGTGCAAGAGCACGGCAGGACTGCGCACGGCATGGACGTCACGCCCGAGCAGGTGCTCGGGATGGCACAGCCGGCCTGATCGCTCCATGCCGGACCCCGCGGTCTTCGCCGTCACCGGGCCGGTGCAGGCCGAGATCCTGGTACTGACGCTGACCGGCGGCGCCATCGCGCTGACCGGCCCGTGCGGCGCCGCGCCGTGGTACGTCGAGGTGGGACGAGATGTCAGCCCGACAGACATCGTCCGCGCCATCGCCAGCACCAACGTCGGCGAGCCGGCTGTGGTGCACTCGACCTCCTGGCGGCACGCACGCGGCGGCGTCGTGCTGACGTTCGTCGCCGTCGTCGACGCGGAAGCAGCCGATCGCCTGGTGCACGTGCCGGTCGGGCGCGCCGAACTGGCTCGCGGCGGCCACAGCACAGCCCCGCCGCAGGTGCCTGAGGCCGCGGTCATCGAGCATGGCCTGCGTCACCTGGCGTGGCTGGCCTGCGACGATGCCGTCGTGGCAGCCGCCTTGCCGGCCGGCTGGCGCCAGGCTCTGGCGGCCTACACTCGCGAGCCATTCAGGCAGCTGTAGCCCGACTAGCCGCCGCCGGCGCCTGGCGTCAGGCCTCGTCCATGGCAAGCGCGGCCTGCCGGTGCGAGGCCAGCCAGGCGTTGATGTCGTCGCCGTGAACCTCGCGGAGCAGGTGCGCGCACAACACGCCGAGCCCCACCGTCAAACCCAGATGATCGGCTCCGCGCAGGATCGCGGCCATTCCGTCGCAGTCCTCGCGGTCCACGGCCTCCACCAGTGCGATGACGTCGCGAGCGTCGTCGCCGGGAAGCCGCGACTGCGGTCGCTGCGACTGGGTGCCCTCGAGACTCACGGCCCGCATCTTGCCATAGGTGTCCGGCCATACCTGGCCCAGCAGGAACGCTTCCCTGCTGGGACAACAGCTTTTGCGATCCTCACCCCGCCGCCCGGCAGCGACCGCTAATGCGCGGCTTCGTAGGCGGCGATCACGCTGTCAGGAATGCGGCCGCGGTCACTGATCTCATGGCCGCGGGTTCGAGCCCATTCCCTGATGTCAGCGCCGCGCCGCCGGCCGGGCACGGCTTTAGCCCGGCGCCGACGGCCGCCCGACAGAACGCGGCGAGCGTGGTCGGCGAACGTGCCGACCTTCGTGCCGAATTCCTCACGGTGCGGCGGACACAGGTCAATCTGATACGCGTTTCCGTCGACCGCAAATGAGATCGACTCTGTCCCTTCGACATCCGAATCGTGGGGCAGATCGCACAGTACGGTCACAACTGTCTTCTGAGCCATAGGAGTTCGCCTTTCCCTCTGCTACCAGGCGCCATAACCGCCCAAGGGCAGCGGATTGATCCCGACAACTTCGGACCGGACATGTCCGCTGTTAGCCCTAGTGTCCACCCTTAGAACCCTGTATGTCCAACGATCCAGGAATCCGGCGCGCCGGGCTTCTACCCTTGCAGAAAGAAACGCAGCCAATAAGGCAATGGTTCACGAAACGTGATAACTAGCTGGCGGCCAGTAAACCATCGTGCAAGGCGGGCAGGAAGCCGATTTCCGGGATCCGTGCCGCGACAACTTCCTGACGGCTGCTGGCTCGGCCGGCCTGTCGCTGCCAGTCGTTCCTGTTCCCGTGAACCTCTTCCAGAACTCCCGCGCGCTACCCGACGGCAGCCTGGCCATCGGGGTTGCGGCGTCCAGGCCAGGCGACACGATCTCCTTTGTCGCAGAGCGCAGCATGGTCGTCGTTCTGACCGCCTGCGCGGTTGATTACCCGCCGCTCAACAGTGGCACGTGCGGTCCGTCGCGGATCGAAGTCAGGCCCTAACGGTCAGCCCTGGGCCGTCACCGCACCGCCGGGCCGCCAGCAGGCGGCCCAAGGTGCCCGTAATAAAATGATCGCATGCGATTCGGGATGTTCGTACCGCAAGGCTGGCGACTCGACCTCGCCGGCATCACCCCCGCCAACCAGTGGGCCGCCATGCGTGACCTGGCCCAGGCCGCCGACAATCTGCCCTTCGAGTCAATCTGGGTCTACGACCATTTCCACACCGTTCCCGTTCCCACGCAGGAAGAGACCCACGAGGCATGGACGCTCATGGCGGCGTTCGCGGCCTCGACCGAACGGGTGCGGCTCGGCCAGATGTGCACCTGCATGGGCTACCGAAACCCGGCCTACCTTGCGAAGGTCGCCGCCACGATCGACGTCATCTCGGGCGGCAGGGTCGAGATGGGCATCGGCGGCGGCTGGTACGAGCACGAGTGGCGTGCCTACGGCTACGGCTTCCCGAGTGCCGGCGACAGGCTCGGCATGCTCGACGAGGGCGTGCAGATCATGCGGCAGCTCTGGACCACAGGCGAGGCGACGCTGGTCGGCAAGCATTACCAGGTCGAGGGCGCGATCGGGCGCCCGGTCCCGCTCCAGGATGGCGGCATCCCGCTGTGGATCGCCGGTGGCGGCGAGCGCAAGACGCTGCGGATCGCCGCTCAATACGCCCAGTACACGAACTTCGACGCCACGCCCGACGTGTTCACGCGCAAGTCGGAGATCCTCGCCAGGCACTGCAAGGACGTCGGCACCGACTTCGACGCGATCGTCAGGTCAGCCAACTTCAACGTCATCATCGGCGAGACCGACAAGGACGTTGCCGCCAAGCTCGCCTGGCTGCGCTCGCACTATGAGCCGCTGATCCCGGCCGAGTCGCTGGAACGGAACATCGAGATGCTGTCGTCAGGGCCGCTGGTCGGCACGCCGGAGAAGATTGCCGAGCACCTGACCGAGCTGACCGGCCTCGGGCTCGCCTACACGATCGCCAACTTCGTGGACGCGGCCTACGACCGCAGCAGCATCGAGCTGTTCGCCACCAAGGTCATCCCGGAGCTCGCGGACTAGGCGCGTCCTGGCTCGTCTGGGCCGTGCGTCCTTTCGGATAGATCGCTACAGAACGATCTATCTGGTGTAATCTTTCTGGCGTTGTTCTGGCATTGAACTTGCCGTTTTATGCCGTAATCGCACGAGTGCGAGCGAACAGGACCGCTAGCCATGCAGATAGTCAGCGTCGGCCGAGCTGGGCCAGCAGTGTTATGGCATCGGAAAAGCGTCCCGTCCGGCGCCGGTCGATCAGGGCGATGCTCGCCCCGCTGTTCATCGTGCCCCTCGTGTCCCTGCTGGCGTTGTGGGGGTTCGCCGCCAGCGTCACGCTGCTGAACGCGCTGCGCGAGCACAACTTCACCGCGGAGAACCAGCGTTACGGCGGCCAGGCCCAGATGCTCGGCTTGCAGCTAGCCCAGGAACGCTCGGCCGTCTTCGTCTGGCTCAGCGCCAAGCACAGAACGCCCGCGACGACCCTGCGCAAGCAGGAGCGGATGACCGACGCCACCGTGGCCGCGTTCCAGTACCACGTCCAAGGCGGGCCGAGCGTGATGCTTCCGGCATCGCAGCGGGCGCTGGCCCACTTTGACTCCGCGCTGGGCACGCTCGGCACCTTGCGGGTCGAGGTCGGCGCGCGTCAGATCACCGCACTCGGCGCGTTCGAGGCATACAACAAGATCATCGATGCCCAGTTCGGCGTCTACCGCAAACTGATCATGGTCAACGACACGAACCTGTATCAGCAAGCCTCCGCCAGCCTGATGGCCGGGCGGGCCATCGAAATGGCCGACCGGGAGGTGACGCTTGTCAACGGCGCGCTGGCCGACGACGGTCACATGACCAAGGGCGAGCGCGTCCTGTTCGCCAAGACGGTCGCGCAGCAGCGGCTGCTGATCGGTGACGCGCTCAAGCAGCTGAGCCCGGGAGTCGGGGCCGGCTATCGCGGCGTCTATACCTCGCCCGCTTACAAGGAGTTCTCCGCCATGGAGAACCGGATCGTGAACAGCATCGGCAGTGGCCGGCCGATCCCGGTATCCGCGACCCAATGGACTACCACCGCGTTCTCGCTGCTCGGCGGCTTCCAGAAGGCCGAGCTGCAGGACCGGGTGATCCTGGCGCGTAAGGGCACCGACATCGGAGACAAGCTGCTGCTCCAGGTCCTGCTGGCGGGCGGACTCGGGCTGGTCGCGGTCTCTCTCTCCGCCTTCCTGATGTTCAGGTTCGGCAGGCGGATCATCCGCGAACTGACCGGCCTGCAGCGCTCGGCGCAGGAACTGGCCGGGCAGCGGCTGCCGCGGGTGGTCGAGCTGCTCAGCCACGGCGAGGACATTGACACCGCCCCCTCGCCGCCCGCGACCGGACGGATCGCTGAGATCGCTAAGGTCGCCGAGGCCTTCACTGCGGTGCAGAGCACGGCGGTGCAAGCGGCCGCCGGCCAGGCAAGCCTGCGCCGCGGCGTCAGTCAGGTCTTCCGCAACCTGGCCTGGCGCAGTCAGTCGCTGCTGCACAGGCAGCTCGCGCTGCTCGACCGGATGGAGCACACGGCGACCGACCCGACTACGCTCGAAGAGCTCTTCCAGCTCGATCACCTCACCACCCGCATGCGACGGCACGCTGAGAGCCTGATCATCCTCTCCGGAGAGGCGCCCGGGCGCGGCTGGCGCGATCCGGTACCCGTGGTCGACGTGCTCAGGGCCGCCATCGCCGAGGTCGAGGACTACACCAGGGTCGGCGTCCTGACCAGGAACACCGACGCCGTGATCGGCTCGGCCGTGGCCGACCTGATCCACCTGCTCGCCGAGCTCATCGAGAACGCCACGACCAGCTCCCCTGCCAATACCGAGGTCACGGTGCGGGCCGAGCGCGTGGCGCTCGGCATTGCGGTCGAGGTAGAAGACCGCGGCCTCGGCATGAGCGACCGAGACATGGCACTCGCCAACGAACGGCTGGCGAACCCGCCCGAGTTCGATCTAGCCGACAGCGACAAGCTCGGTTTCTTCGTCGTTGCGAGGCTGGCCGCCAGGCAGAATATCAAGATCACGCTGCGGACGTCGCCGTACGGCGGTGTCGCGGCCATCGTGCTGCTGCCGCACGAGATTACGGTCACGCCGGATGCGACCGACACCGACCTGTTCAGCGCCTATCCCGATCCGCTCGCGCTGCCTGCTGGAGGCTGGCAGCCGGCCACCGTGCCGCCGCCGGCCAGGCTGTCCGGCGATCCGCTCGTGCCCGACGACGAGGACACGCTCGGCCTGCCCAAACGGGTTCGCTACGACCAGGTGGCGATGGCCGAGCCGGACCTGGCGGCCGGGTCAATGGCGGAGCCCGGCACGCCCGAGGAAATAGGCGCCCTCGTCGCGTCGCTGCAGCAGGGCTGGCTCGGTGGCCGGAATCAGGCCGCCCAGCCTGACGACTCCTGAGCCAGGGTCCGGCGATGAGTCCTCGCGGCGAGAGATGGTTCGACCAGGAGGCGGGCCCGGTCGTCAGGCTGTACGCGCTGACCAAGGGCAGGGCCCGGCCAGCCGGGCTGGAGCTCGACGTCGTCGACGTGGTGGTGGCGGAGAGCCCGCGCGATCCGCACTGGCAGTGGCTGGCGCCAGAGCACCGGCAGCTGCTTGACCTCTGCGGGACGCCGATCGCCGTGGCCGATCTGGCTTCGGAGACCGGGCTGCCGCTCGGTGTGGTACAAGTGCTGGTCAGCGACCTGAACCGGCAAGGACTTGTCGCGGTCATCAAGCCGACGAAGGGCAGCGCCGTCGACGAGAACGTGCTGAGGAGTGTGCTTGAGGGTCTGCGTGCCCTCTAGCCCCTGGCGGCGGGCGTCGCCGCCGGTCGTCACGCTGCTAGCGCTCGTCGGGCTGTTCGGCACCACGTTCCTGCTCGGCCTGTCTGCCGCCACCGGCTCACGGCAGAGCAGGCTGCTGACGACCAGCGTCCCCTGGCTCGTCTGGAAGGTCGTCGGCGCCATCGCGGTGGTCGTCTTCGTGGCGCTGTTCGCCTATTCGATCCGGATCCTGCGCCGCGCCGAGGACTGGGGGCTGACGGCGTCCGCAAGGCGCACGCCTGGCTACCTCGGCGCCGCGGTGCTCGTCGTCGCCGCCATCGCCGTGGTCATCCTGCTCAGCGGCGGTTCCCTCGCCATCCCTGTGAACGGGCTGATCATACGCACGAGGGCCGTGCTCGCCGCCGGCATGATCATGAGCGTCCCGTGGCTGGCGCTCGTCTGGCTCGCACAGGCCGAGTGCCACGACCTCGCGCGCAGACTCGCCGACCGCAGCGACGAGGCGCCCGGTCAGGGGCGGCCTCTGGCTGCTCAGCCTGTCCTGGCTGCTCAGGCTGCTCCGGCTGCTCCGGCTGCTCCGGCTGCGCTGGCTGCGCTGCCTGGCGCGGTCAGCGGCCGCATGCTGCTGCTCTGGCGGCTGCTTGTCACGTGCGTGACGGCGTTCGCCGTCGCGGTGGTCGCGGCCATCGTGAACTCCGGCGCGCTGCGCGCGAGTTTCCTCCAGGCCCACCCTGGCCGCAGCGCCGAGTTCCCGCCCGCCAACGTCCTGTTCTATGGCGCGTTCTTCGCGATCATCTTGTCGGTAATCACGATCCCGCTGGTCGCCGCGTGGCGATCGTGCGCGTTCGCGCTGATTGACAGGAGCTATCCGCTGCCCGCCGACGGGCAGCCCACCGAGGAGTGGGTGTCGGCCAGGGCACGCCTGGAGAAGCTCCTGCACCTGGACGTGCCGCTGCTGCGCAATCCGCTGACCGCTTTGAGCGTATTCGTCCCGCTCATCACGGCGGCTCTTGCGGCGTTCATCCCGCAGCTCGGCATGAGCTAGTATGTTACGTTGCATCTGATATGCCCGGATATCCGGCTTTGCAGGAACGTGAATATGGGCGCTTAACGGCACGGTCAATATCCGGCAAATTACGCGCCGCCTCGGCATCAGGGACCGGCGCACCGGGTACCTGTTTGGTGTTTTGCCAGGCAATAGCCGCTTCTCGTGGCTAGCGTGAGGCATGTCAGGCGCAGGTCAGCCGCGTCAGTGCGCCAATAAGCGCCTTTCCCCGCTGGTCCTGCGCGAACTTCGCGTGATCGGACGTGAATGGCTCGACTGCTCCGTAGAGCTCGGAGTGTGACCGCAGTCGCGGCAGTCCCTGTGGGGATGGCCGCGGCTTTCGCATTCCAGGCCCCTGCTGCGCACGCGGCATCGGGGGCGAACGCTCACCAAGCAGCTATTACCAGGCTGACGACCGCCAGCCAGGCCCAGACAGTGGCCACCAGGCGGCATCGGCATCGTTTGTCAGGGCGGCTCCGGGCGTATCGCTGGGCCGCCAGGCAGAAAGGTCATCCTTACGTCTACGGCGGTACAGGTCCTGGCTTTGATTGCTCGGGTCTGGTTATGGAGGCCTACCGGCATGCCGGGATCCGCCTGCCGCGGACGACCTACGAAATGCTGGCCAGCCGCAAGCTAGTGAGGGTCAGGCACCCGCGGATGGGTGACCTGGCATTCTACGGAACCGGCCACGTTGAGCTGTTCCGCAGATGGGGTTACACCTTCGGCGCCCATGACTTCGGCACCAGGGTCGGCCTCGTTCACTATGGCTACGGCTGGAAGCCCACGGCCTACTACCGGGTCCGCTAACCGGCGGCCGTTAGCCGCGCGAGGATACCGGCGTCCCCTTCGATCTCCAGGCCCGCGGCGCGGGCCGCGTCGGGGGTCAAGTGCGCGGACAGCAGGCCGAGTATCAGGTTCGGCGTGCCGCTAAGCACCAGGTCGGGGGACGGCGTCGTGCCCAGCCTGGTCCGCACGGCGCCGCCGGATACCTCGACGACCGCGGGACGGCCCGTCGTTCGCAGCTCGATCGCGATAGGCGGGCCGTCCGGCTGGCGGTCGCGCAGGAACAGCGATGCCGGGAACGCGAACCAGTGGCTGCGGAACTCATCGTCCTGCGCCGGCTGAGCCATGTACCTGATCCCCCATGCCCCGAGGGCATTCAGCACCGGCTCGAGTTCCGCGCCAGCGTCGGTGAGGCTGAAGAGCGCCGTCGCGACTGGTGGCGTGGCGTCCTCGCGCCTGACCAGACCGGTAGCCTCGAGCTCACGGAGTCGTTCGGCCAGCATGTTGGTGGCGATGCCGGGCAGCGCGCCCCTGAGGTCGGTGTAGCGGCACGGTCCCTGGAGGATCAGCTCGCGAATGATGAGCAGCGTCCACCGGTCGCCGACCACGTCGAGCGCCTTGGCGACCGAGCAGTACTGACCGTAACTCCGCATAGCACGAGCGTATCGCATGGTTAGTTGAGATCCAACACTAGCAACTTGACTTTTTAAAGTTCTCGATTCAGTATTTCAACCATGCGCTCAAAGCCAGTGATCCTCGCCGCGCTGCTGCTCGCGGCCTTCGCCATCAACCTCGACACCACGCTGGTCAACGTCGCCTTGCCCAGCCTGGTCAGGGAACTGCACGCGACTACGACGCAGCTCCAGTGGGTCGTCGACGCATACAACCTCGTCTTCGCCGCCCTGCTGCTGACCTTCGGCAGCCTGTCCGACCGTTTCGGCCGCAAGGGGATGCTGCTTGCCGGGCTTGCCGTGTTCGGCAGCGCGAGCATCGCCGGCGCCTTCACCTCGACGCCCTCCGGGCTCATCGCCGCGAGGGCGGTGATGGGGCTCGGCGCCGCGATGACGTTCCCGGCGACGCTGTCGCTGATCTCCAACGTGTTCACCGGCCGCGCCGAGCGGGCCCGCGCCATCGGGCTATGGGGTGCGAGCGCCGGCGTCGCGATCGCGCTCGGGCCGATCGTGGGCGGTTGGCTGCTGGAGCACTTCAGCTGGGCGAGCATCTTCATCGCCATGGGCCCGGTCGCGGCCGTCGGCATCGCCGGGGTCCTGATCAGCGTGCCGGCATCGAGGGATACCGGCTCTGCCGGCATCGACCTGCCAGGGCTTGTGCTGTCGACGGTGATGATGGCCTTGCTGGTCTTTACGATCATCGAGGCGCCGACCTACGGCTGGGGCAGCGCGCGCAGCGTCGCCGGGTTCGCGGGCTCGGCTGTCCTGCTGGCCGCCTTCCTCGTCTGGGAACAGCGCAGCGCGCATCCGATGCTGGATGTCCGGCTCTTCCGCAACATGCGGTTCAGCGCCGCGAGCGGCGCGGTGACCATCTCGTTCTTCACGCTGTTCGGATTCATCTTCCTGATGACCCAGTACTTCCAGTTCATCCGCGGCTATGGACCGCTCTCCACTGGCGTGCACCTGCTGCCTGTCGCACTCTCGGTCGGCATCGGGTCGGTCGCGGGCACCCAGCTAGCCGTGCGAGCCGGAACCAAGCTGGTGGTCAGCGCCGGGCTGGTCGCGATGGCAGGCTTCTACGGCTGGGTCGCGGCCGTCACGACCGGCACGATCGGCTACGGCACGATCGCCATCCAGATGGTCCTGTACGGCCTCGGCATGGGCCTGACGTCGGCGCCGGCGACCGAGTCCATCATGGGCGCGGTGTCGCGGCGGCACGCCGGCGTGGGCTCGGCCGTGAACGACGCGACTCGGCTGCTCGGCGGCACCCTCGGCGTGGCCGTCATCGGAAGCGTCTATGCCTCGCTCTACAGCTCTAGGCTCTCCGCGAGCCTGCCGGCCGGGCTGCCCGCCAGGGTGTCCGCGATCGCGCACCAGTCAGTCGGCGCCGCGATCGAGGTCTCGGGCAAGATCGCCAGCGCCGGGCAGCCGGCCGCCGCAAAGGCCCTCCGCGACGCGGCGACGGCCGCGTTCCTGCATGGCCTGTCGATCGGCTGCCTGGTCGCTGGAGGGGTCGCCGCCGCCGGCGCGATCTTGGCTGCGCTGTTCCTCCCGGCCCAGCCGCCGAGCCAAGCCGCTGAGCCAGTGCCAGCGGCTGAGCCAGTGCCAGCGGCTGACCCAGCGCCGGCGTCCGTGCCAGAGCCCGCGGCAGAGCCCGCGCTTGAGCGGGCCCCCCGCTAGCCGGACGCGATCACCTGGAACAAGATGTGGTCCTGCCAGTGGCCTGCGATGTTCAGGTAAGCGGGCGCCACCCCGATCATGGTGAAGCCATTGCGCTCGAGCACCCGCTGCGACCCGGTGTTGTGCGGCAGGATGCCGGCCTGCACTCGGTGCAGGCCGAGTTCGCCGAAGGCCACCGCGAGCGTCTCGCGGACTGCCGCGGTGGCCAGGCCCCGGCCGTTGTCGCCAGCACTGACCCAGTAGCCGAGATTGGCCGACTGAAACGGACCCCGGACAATGTCGCTGAGGTTAATCCGCCCCGCGATCGCGCCGGCCTCGTTCACGATCACCCGAGGATGGGCCGTTCCCTCGGCGTTCCGCAGCAGTGCGCCCTGCACGGCGGCCCGCTGGCCAGCCACGGTGTAGAAGTCGACAGGACGGATCGGTTCCCATGGCGCGAGGAAGTCGCGATTGACCCGGTACAACTCGGCCACGGCCGGTACGTCGTCGATCGTGAGGAGCCTGGTCACGGTCATCGGCTCATTCTGGCAAGTGGACAGCGAGGGCCGCGCAGCCGGACGATGAGACGCATGTCGGACCAGCCGGGCACGCGAGGCGCAATCGAAATCGTCGCCGACCTCGACCGTCCAGCCGGCTGGACCCTGCTCAGCGGCGGTTTCCCGCAGTCCCACGTCGACCTGGCGGACCCGCGCTACCTGGAGTTCGAATACGTGCGCAGGCTGGGCCACCTGGTCGATCTGGCAGCCCCCGCTGGGCAGCCACTCCGCGTGCTGCACTTGGGCGGCGGAGCGCTCACGCTGGCGCGGTACGTGGCCGCGACCAGGGCAGGCTCCTCGCAACTGGCAGTAGACACGGACGCTGACCTGGTGGCGATCGTCAGGGAACGGCTGCCGCTGGCGCAGCCAAGCCGCAGGACTGGCGCCGCCGGACGGATCAGGGTCCGGGTGGCGGACGCGAGGGAGGCACTCGAGGCGGTCGCGCCCGGCTCCTTCGACCTGGTGGTGGCCGACATCTTCGACGGCGGCCGCACTCCCGCGCACCTGACCTCGGCTGAGTTCGCCGCAGGTGCGGCCCGTGCGCTGACACCGTCCGGGCTGTTCGCCGTCAACATTGGCGACGGACCGCCGCTCGCGCACGCGCGGGCTAGGGTCGCCGCTGTGCTATCGGTGTTCCCGCACGTGTGCCTGATCGCCGATCCCGGGGTGCTGCGCGGTCGCAGGTTCGGCAACCTCGTCGCAGCCGGGTCGGGTAGTGAATTGCCGGTCACTGGGCTGGTCCGGCGCGCCGCCGCTGATCCGTTCCCCGGCCGGGTCCTGTCCGGCTCGGAGCTGAATCGTTTCGTCGCGGGCGCGAAGCCGATCACCGACGCATCTGCCGAGGCCTCTCCTCGCCCGCCCGCTGATCTTTTCGCTGAATCGCGTAAAGGCCGCAGAACCGCCTGACGCGGCCGGGTTCGGCGCGGATGGCCTGACTAGGACTGCAGCACGCGCTGGCCGCCCGCATGCTGCGCCGGGGCGGTCGCTGGCAGCGCGAACATGAACTTGGCGCCGTGCCCGGCCGCGCTCTTGACCTGGACCGAACCGTGATGCGCCTCGGCGATCGCCTTGACAATCGCGAGGCCGAGCCCAAACCCGCCTGCCGTCCTGTTGCGGCCGACATCCACCCGGGAGAATCGTCCGAAGATCCGCTCGACGTCAGCGGCCGGAACGCCGGGACCTGAGTCGCTGACCGTGATCACGATGTTCTCGTCCTCGTGTCGGGCGCTGAGTTCGATCTGGTCGGCTGCTTCGGTGTGATCCACGGCGTTCTCGATCAGCGCGTCGAGCGCGAGCGTCAGCCGGTCTGCGTCACCGAGTACCCAGCCGTCGGTCAGTGACCCGAGCGACCATTGCCGCGGCACGTGCCGCCATCGCTGTAGCGTCTCCACGAGTAGTTCGTCGACGTCGACGGGTGCTACATACAGGAAGTCAGGCGCGTCGGTCGAGGCGAGGAGCAGGAGCCGGCTGGTGAGGCGGCGCACCCGGTTCAGTTCGGCGGCGGCGACCCGCGCGTCCGCTGCGACTTCCCTGCTGGACGCGGACTGTTCAATCAGTTCCACGTGCCCGAGCGCGATGGCGATCGGAGTGCCAAGTTCGTGCGACGCGTCCTGCAAGAACTGACGCTGGCGGTCTAGCAGGATCAGGTTGTGCTCAGACACCTGCTTCATCTGCTCCATCGCCGCGACCCGACGGCGCGAGTGCCAGACCATGACGACGAACATCATCGCGAGCAGCGGGACCTCGGCGAGGTAATCGCCATCCTGCTTGCCGCGCAGGACCTGCCACCCGATCAGCCCGCCAGTGGCGAGGGTCACGGTTATGACGGTCACCAGCGTCGAACCGAGATGCCAGAGCCGGAAGCCATAGAGCGCCATCAGGCTAAGCCAGATGATCAGGAACGGGATGGTCTGCCACGCGGGCACCAGTCGCATCGCGAGCAGGTTCAGCACGATGAATATCACCCACGCGATGTCCACCCGGTAGGTACGCGCCCAGCGCAAAATCCGGCCGACGTGCATTACCGTTCCCGATCGCAAGCCCGCATCGCACAGCCTCCGTTCGCGCCAACCCGCATCCTACGGCTCGCAGGGGCGTTCGGTAAGTCGTCTCTGCCAGCGTGATTGCAACCGACTTGGCCACGTTGTGCGTCCAACCCGCATGAGACGAATTTGCACGGTCCTCGCCGTTGGCGCAGCGGTACTTATGGCGGGGTGCGGAGGCCATACTGCTTCCGATCGGACTGTCAGCGGCCGGCTGGTCCGAGTGGGCGGTCCATCGCCTGGATTGCCGGTGCCGTTGCCGGGGAAGATCGAGGCCCGCGATAATGCAGGCAACCTTTTCTCCGTGGATGTCGGCAGCGACGGACGTATCCATATGGCGCTCCCGCCCGGCACCTACCAGGTCACCGGCACGAGTCCGCTCATCGGGGACGGCAAGGCGCGATGCCAGGCGGCAAAGCCGCTCCACGTCGCCAAGACTGGAAAGGCCGCCACCGTCCTGGTGATCTGCTCAATTTCCTGAGCCCTGGATCCTGGGTTCTAGTCAGTGCCGCGCAGGCGCACCCCATGCCGGCGCGGCACCGTGACCGTCCGCTTCCCAGCGATTGCAACCTGAAACAAGCCACGCCGCTCCGTTTCGCGTCGCATCTTCTGCCGGGCCATTGTCCGCGGCCGAGCTATGCCGCGGCGGGTGGGCTGTGGCTGTGCAGGACGCGGCCGTCGGGACTTCGGGCTGTGGTGGTGCCGTCGGCGTTCAGGGTGATGGTCCAGCCCCACCGGTGGATCAGGATCAGGTGGTGGAAGGAGCACAGCAGCAGGCAGTTCCCCAGGCTGGTCGTCCCGCCTTGGCTGCGGGGGATGATGTGGTGCACGTGGCATCCGGCGGGCGGGATGTCGCAGCCGGGGGCGGCGCAGTGCCGGTCCCGGGTGATGATCGCGCGGCGCAGGTGCGGCGGGACCAGGTCGGTGACGGCGCCGGCGTCGAGCGGCAGGCTGACTGACCCGGCTGGCTTGGGGAGCCGCCCGGTCCGCAGCCACGATGCGAGGCCGCCGGGCCCGGACAGCAGGTCGACGGCCTGCCGCAGGATGACCTCCCGGGCGGCTGCCCGGGACAGGTCCTGCCGCCCCAGCCGCCGCTGCTCAGCGTCCTCGGCACCGGCAGCGGCATCGGCATCGGCATCGGCAGCGGCAGCGTCGCCGGCGCCTGGCCCGCGGCCGGCGTCGCCGGTTCCGTGCGGTCCGGCGCAGCCGGGATGGCTGTTGCCAGGGCAGGGGGTGCGGGCGGGGTCGTAGGCGGCCCAGCTGCGGGCCAGGCCGGCGGCGAGGTGGTCGAGGAGGTCGTGGTCGACCCGGCCGGTCACGATCGGGGCCAGCGCGGCGTCGCAGTCATCGCCAGGCCCAGCCCACGGCCCAGGCAGCACCGGACCGCCGGGCCAGCCGCCCGGCCCGCCGCCCAGGCCGGTCCCGGTCAGGCCGGGCGGCGCAGCGGGCGGCTGGCCGAAGCCCGGCGGCAGACAGGGACGTCCCGGCTTCCCGATCCCGTTCAGGAGCTGGTCCAGGGACAGCTGCAGCTGCAGCTGGACGGGCTGGCCGGCCCGGCCGGGCAGGGTGCCGGCGGCGAGCAGGCGCCGGCATGCCTCTTCGAGGGCGTCGTGCTGGCGCTGCGGCACCGTCCGGATGTCCTCGGCCCCCATCTTCTTCCCCAGCGAGTCCAGGACCGCCTGCAAGGCGGCGGCGCAGCGGGCCGACAGGTCCCCGGTCAGCCGCCCCACCCCGCCCAGCGTCGTGTCCAGGTGCAGGCCCCGCCGCAGGAACCCGTCATCACCATCTTCGTCGGGGCCGCAGACCCGGCGCCGGATCTCCTCCGCCAGCCCGGCCAGCCCGGCCAGGTCCGCCCCGCCCGCCGCGGCGGCGAGCAGGATCACGTCCGCATCATCACGGGTCTCCACGGGCAGCAGGTCGGTCCAGTCGGTGACCTGCCGGGCCCAGGAGACGGAGATCGCGCCGCCTGCGAGGGCGCCGGCGACGGCGGGGTGACCGGCGAGCCGCCGCATCCAGGTCACCGTGCCCCGCGCGGCCGCGGGGGTGACGCGGGTCTGCCAGGTCAGCCACGACCGCGCCGACCCCTGCCCGTCATCCTCGAACCCCCGCTGCCCCGCGAACCCCGCCAGCACCTTCGCATGCGCCGCCGTGTGCATGGACGAAGCCCGCTCCAGGCCCCGCAGCGCCTCAGCCTGCATCGGCACCGGCAGCGACCCCGCATCCGCGCTCGCGAGCCAGCCCAGCCCGGCCAGCACCATCCGCAGCGCCTGGCTGGCCGACGACGGCCCAGCCACCTCGCCGCCACCAGGAGACGCGATAGACACAGGCCCTTCACCTCCTCATCAACCGCCGTGCACCATGCGCGGGAACCGGAACCAGAAACAGTGGCGCAACGAGGGATCCGGCGGCCTGGGCGGGCCGGGGTGATGGAGGAGGTGTCGTCCCCGGAGCTTCCAGTAACACGGCTCCGGGTGTCATGTCCCGCGATCGAACCTGTACTCGAAATACTAACACCAGCCACCGACAATAACCGTATCCAACACGCCGCAACGCGCCGATAAGACCGGACTCCCACCTACCGCGTCAGCAATTCCGGCAGGCGCCCGACCAGGACCCCAGGACTCCGATCTAACGCGCCAGCAATTCCGGCAGGCGCTCGACCGGGAACCCAGGACTGCGGTGCCCGTCGCGACCGATCATCGTGGTGCTGGCGACCAACACATTGAGGACGGCCTCCTCGACGCATTGGACGACGGCCTCGTACAAAGGATCCATCTGACCCCATTGCACGAACTCGAGGCGCGCCAGTTCATCCGCCGCGCCGTCGGCCCGACTTGACGGGAGCAGACTGTCCAGCATCCCCGCGTTTGCGGGCGCGGCCGAGAACGCCAGGAACAGGTCGCCGGAGAAATGGCTTCCCGTCGTGCCAGTCCTGGCGAGGCCCAGCGGCACCCTGCGGGCAAGCGCCTTGCACTGCCCTGGCAGCAACGGAGCATCCGTCGCGATGACCGTGATGCAAGATCCTGCGCCGGGCGGTGCGAGCCAGTCGGTGTCGTCCAGCGGGTTGTCCTCCCGCAGGATCTCGCCGAGGAAGTGCCCGGCGATCACTAGTTCGGACCGGCTGCCGAAGTTCGCCTGCATGAGGGCGCCGACCGTGTACTGGCGTGACCCGACCTGCACGCGACGGGACGCGGTTCCCGTGCCGCCTTTGAAGCTGTAGCAGTTCATCCCGGTGCCACCACCGACCGAGCCTTCCGCGACCGGCCCACTCAGCGCCGCGTCCAGAGCGCGCATCGCGGTCGTGGCGGTGACGTGCCCGCCGTTGATGTCGTTGAGGTAGCCGTCCCAGGTCTCGGTGACGACAGGCAGATGCCAGCGGGCCGCTAGCGAAGGCTCCTGGCTCACCGCCCAGTCGATGATCCCGGCGTGCACCGGGCCGATCGCGTGGGTGTTGGTGATGCCGACCGGCAGCGACAGCGCACCGCTCTCATCCAGCCACGCAACGCCGGTCATCTCGCCGTTGCCGTTGAGCGAGTACCAGCCTGCGGGGCACGACCTCCCGAGGCCGGACCTGCCGAGCGGCAGGATCGCCGTGACGCCGGTCCTGACCGGTCCCCGGCCTGTCACGAGCGGCCCGTCGCCGTCGATCAGCGTCTTGTAGCCGACCTCGACGCCCGCGACATCCGTGATCGCGTTCCACTCCCCTGGCTCCCCGCGGAGCGGGATCCCCAGGTCTCTGGCGCGCGGCCGCCCAATCTGCCCACCAGACCCGCCCTTGTCAGCAGACATGCAACCACCGCTCTCTTCCTCGGCGACCGTCAGCCGCCGACTCAGCCGCCAGACTCAGAAGGCCACGCCGCCGTCAGCCACGCAGCAGATCTCCGATCGCCTCAACGCCGGCCCTGATGGCCCGCTCGGTCAGGTTCCCGAATCCAAGCACAAGCTGCGCGGGCACGGGCGAACGGTCCGATCGCTGTTCGCTCATGCCGTACAAGCCGATCGACCGCTCCTTCGCCGCCTCGATCACGGCTCCTTCCCCGAGCGTGCCCGGCAGATGCGCGACCGCGTGAAATCCGGCCGCGAGCCCCGTCAACGCGACCTCAGGCGCGTGCGCGGCCAGCGCTTCGACCAGCGCGGCGCGCTTGCGGCCGTAGCTGGCTCGCATCCGCCGCAGGTGCCGGTCGAACCGGCCCGACCGCATCAGGGTTGCGAGCGCTAGCTGGTCGAGCACAGGTGAGCCACGATCGTGCAGTGCTTTTTCCTCGCTCACCGCGTCAGCCAGCGCAGGCGGGCAGACGACCCAGCCCAGCCGCAGCGACGGTGCCAGCGACTTGCTCACCGTGCCAATCGCGGCGACCCGGTCGCGCGCGAGTCCCTGCAGCGCGCCGACCGGATCGCGGTCGTACCTGAACTCGGCGTCGTAGTCGTCCTCGATGATCGTGCCGTCGCAGGCGGCCGCCCATTCCGTCAGCGCCAGCCGCCGGTCGGCACTGAGCACGACGCCGGTCGGCCACTGATGTGCGGGAGTCAGCACGACAGCCCGCGCCCCGGTCGCGGCCAGTGCCGTCACGTCTATGCCTGACTCGTCGACCGGCACAGGGACCGCGTCGATTCCCACCCGGGAGGCGGCTGCAGAGACGGTCACGCTGTAGCCGGGATCCTCGAATCCGACAAGGAGGACACCGTTCCTGGCCAGAGCGCGCAACACGAGGTTCAGGCCCTGGGCAAATCCCGTGCAGACCACGATGCGCTCGGGGCTGGCCGCCGCCGCCCGCACCCGCCGCAGGTAGGCCGCGAGCACTTCGCGCAGTTCCTGGCTGCCACGCGGATCTCCGTAATTCAAAGCCGCGTTCGGCGCCGTCCGGCACGCCTCCCGCATGGCCCAGGCCCAGTCCGCCCGCGGGAAGCTCGCGAGGTCGGGGACACTGGACGCGAAATCGACTGTGAACCGCGAATAAGCACCTGCGCCCAATCCAGGCGCTGCGCCGTCGCGCCAGGCCACGGATCGCGCCGACGAGCCCGCCGCGTCCTCGACGCCAGCGACACCAACGACGCCAGCGACACCAGCGACACCAGCGACGCCGACGACGCCGACGACGCCGGAAGCGCCAGGGACGACATCGGGCGCCGCGCCGGCCCTAGCGGCAACCCGCGTGGCCGATCCCAGGTCGGCGCTCAGGTACCCCTCGGCCTGCAACTGGCCGTAGCAGTCCTGCACCAGACCCCGGGACAGGCCAAGCTCCCTGGCCAACGCCCGAGAGGACGGCAGTCGCTCTCCGACGGCAAGCCGCCCTGACCTGATCGCATCCCTGATCTGGCGCTCTAGCTGCGAACGCAGCGGCTCCACCGCCTCACGATCGAGTGTCAGCAACAGCTCGGGACTCAAACCGGACCACTCGACTGGCATAGAAGTGGAGCTTACCAGCAGTCCAGTTCGCGCCTAGCGTGCTGCACATGACAGCTATTACGCAACCCCAGGGCAGTGCCGGCTTGCGCAGGTACGCCGACGTTCTCAGGACTCCCGGCGCGCTGAACTTCGCGGTTCCCGGAGTCATCGGCCGAATGCCGATGGGGATGCTGAGCATCGCCCAGGTCATGCTCATCGTCTCGGTCACCGGGCGATACGGCACCGCTGGGATCGTCTCCGCGGCCGGCGCCATCCTGTTCGCGACCGTCACCCCCCGGATGGCCAGGCTGGCTGACCGCTGCGGCCAGGCCCGGGTGCTGCGCCCCCTCGCAGGCGTCTTCGCCGTCACATCCGCGGCCTTCACATGGTGCGCGATCAGCCGCGCTCCGGACTGGATGCTGATCGTGACCGGCGCGCTGTGCCGGGCCGCGATGCCCGCACTGGGCCCGATGGTCCGCTCCCGCTGGAGTCAGCTGCTCGGCGGCACCGACCGGCTCGATTCGGCGTTCGCGCTGGAGGGCATCGCCGACGAGGTCATCTTCATCGCGGCGCCGGTACTGGTCGTGACGTTGGTCACCGAGGTGCAGCCGGTGAGCGCAATGCTGGCCACAGTCCTACTCGGCCTGGTCGGCGTCGTGGGCCTGACCAGGCACCGCCGGAGCGAGCCCGCCGTCCGCACCGTCGCACGCGGCACCGCGTCTGTGCTCCGCAACCCGGGCCTGCGGGTCCTGATCGGCGTGCACATCTTCCTCGGCGCCGTGTTCGCGGCCGTCGACATCGCGACCATCGCGTTCGCGCAGGAGCACGGCGCCAGCGGACTGGCCTGCCCGCTGCTCGCCCTCTACGGCCTCGGCAGCGCGATCGCCGGCGTCTGGTATGGAGCGCGGCACTGGCGAGCTTCGCAGCGGGCCAGGCTCCGCGCCGCGCTGGCGGCGACCGTGCTCGGCGTCGGCCCGCTGGCTGTCATGCCGGGCCTGGCCGCGATGGCCGCCGGGATCTTCGTGGCCGGACTCGGCATCTCAGCCACCCTGGTCAGCTCCTACAGCATCGCGGAGCGGGTCGTCGCCGCCGACCAGCGAACCGAGGGCATGTCCTGGCTGACCACCGCCGCGAGCACTGGCACAGCGCTCGGCTCCGCGCTCGCTGGCCACCTGGTCGACGGCCACGGCGCTAGCGCCGGATACCTATTCGCCCTCGCGTCGGGCCTTGCCGCGATCGCGGTCCTGGTGGTTCGCTACCGCGACCTCGGCCGCGCATGATCACCCAGCGCCGCCATGCTGGCAGAAGCTGAACCAGTTTCCCGAGTCATCCCGCAGGATCGCCTCGATGCCGTAGGGGCGCTCGGCAGGCGGCTGGATGAACTCGACGCCGCGCTCGACGAGCGCCTCGTAGTCGGTCTGGCAGTCGGTGGTCGCTAGCACGCCCGGGCTCAGCGCTCCCTTGGCGACGAGCGCACGGACCTGTTCGCCGGTCTCCTTGTCGAGCATCGAGTGAGCCGGGTCGAGCAGCAGGAACTCCTGGCCGCCCGAGGACCTGACCGTCAGCCAGCGCATACCGCTGTCCAGCGGGATGTCGTTGGTCAGGTCGAAGCCGAGTTGTTTGGTGTAGAACTCCTTCGCCGAATCGACGTCAAGCACCCACACCGTCACGATCGAGACGCCGGTGATCATGAGATTCTCCCTTGCGGTTTGACTGGCAACGGCACGACGGTACGGCGCTCAGTACCGCGGCCGCTTCTCCGAAATTGCGCTCAGTCGTTCGCTGGCAGGCCCGAGCGGAACATGAGCGCGAAGCAGCCGGGGATCGGAGCCGGCCCACCAGCCCTGGCCGCCTCGCGCTGATACGCGGACGGCGATCGGCCGACGAGTTCGCTGAACCGGCGGCTGAACGTGCCGAGGCTGCTGAATCCGACGATCATGCAGACCTCGGTAACGGTCAAGTTGACCGAACGCAGCAGGTCACAGGCCCGCTCCACCCGGCGCCTGGTCCGGTACCTGCCCGGTGTCTCGCCATAAGCAGCGTCGAACGCCCGGATGAACTGGCCCAGTGAGTACCCGGCCTCCGCGGCCAGAGCGGCGATGTCGAGCTGTTCGGCATAGTCGCGGTCGATCCGATCCCGCGCGCGCCGCAGCGCACGCAAGCCGCTCACGTCCGCGACGACCGCCTTGCCCACACCGTCAACGTAACAGCCCGGCCGACCCTCGCTAGCCCGCAACGGGAACGGCTACCGCGGTCACGGCCACGCCTTTGCCGACCGCCCAGAACCCGTGGTAGGTGGTCAGCGGCCGGCCGCCGACCAGCGGCCCAGCGACGAGCAGCCGCGCGGCGAAGCCGCCGTCGGGATCGAGCT
Organism: uncultured Actinomycetota bacterium; assembly: GCA_963696215.1. GTDB lineage: Bacteria > Actinomycetota > Actinomycetes > Streptosporangiales > Streptosporangiaceae > Chersky-822. Next base: position 623,189 of record CAVOJF010000007.1, on the reverse strand, counting down.
CGACCTCGGCCTCGGTGAACCCGAGCCACCGGCCGGTCATCGGCGACCACGCCTTAAAGACCGCCTCCTTGGCGCAAAAGAGCAATTTGTCCCAACAGAACTCTGGCGCTTGTGTCGCCAGCCGGGCCAGCGCCATCTGCTCTGACTGGCTGGCCACCCTGGCAAGCACGCCGTCCGGCAGCGGGGAGTGCGGCTCGGCGTCGATGCCGATCGCCGCGAACGCCTCGCTCCCGCCGACCGCGGCCGCGCGGTAGCCGTCGCAGTGGGTCATGCTGCCGACGACGCCCGACGGCCACTCCGGCGCGCCAGTCGGACCAGGCAGGATCGGCGCGGGCCGGCGCCCGGCCCGCGCCAGCGCCAGCCGCGCGCACACCCGCACACCAGTGAACTCGCGCCGCCGCTTCTCGCTCGCCCCAGCGACCAGAGCAGCCTCTTCCGGGAGCAGGTCCCCGTCGTCGCACCCGTCGCCGAAGACTTCAGTCGAGTTGACCGCTGACGGCAACAGCTCGGCTAGCACTCTTAGATCCTCCGGCACTGGGGCCGAATCGGGTCGGCCCACTCGCCACCTAACGTAGCGTTCCGCTACTGTCCCACTGCGTGACTGACGATCATCCGACGCCCGCCCAGGACGGCGAGCCGCCGCAGCCGGACGAGGCGCCTGAGGGCGGCCGCCACAGCCGCGAGGCGAGCAGCCTGGCCGAAGGGCCCGAGGCGAGAAGCCGCCGAAGGGCCTGAACGTCATCGACGCCCGCCCATGTACCCGATCGCGCGCTCCGGATTTATCGAGTACGACCGCGTGCTGTTCTTCACCGACGCGGTGTTCGCAATCGCCATCACCCTGCTCGCCGTTGATCTGCACGTGCCGGAGAACAGCCACCTGTCGTTCGCCAAGCAGATCAGTCACGCCAGCTCCAGCCTGATCGGCTTCGGGATCAGCTTCGCCGTGATCGCGCTTTTCTGGCTGGGGCACCACGGGATCTTCCGCTACATCATCGCGTTTGACCGGCCGCTGATCGTTCTGAACATTCTGTTTCTCGGCACGATCGCCTTCCTGCCTTACCCGACCGCGCTGCTGAGCTCGCACTCGTTCCGTCATGGCGGCGCCGTCGTCTTCTACGCGATCTGTGCAGGCGGCGCGGGCGCCTGCGAGGCGGCCATCTGGCTGTACGCGACCCGACGCGGGTCGGGGCTGACGAACCCATCTGTGGACCAGGTGAAGTTGGCTTACACGCTGCGGATTCTCCGCGTACCCGTCGTCTTTGCGCTCTCGATCCCGATAGCGATCGTGGCGCCTCGGGTCGCGCCGTACACCTGGATCTTGATCTCGATCGCGGGGATTTTGATAAGCCGTTTCACCCGCGGACCCGACGAGCCCGAACAGATCGGCGAGGAGATGCGCGGCTAGCGGCGAGTGATCATGGCCGCACCTGGGTAGCTGGAGGCGCGCCGCGTTCGTCGAACGGAATCTTCAGCGTTCCAGTCACGCCCGCGGGCGGCCGCGGCACCGCCGGCGGCGGAGGTAGGTAGCCATGTCTGAGCCGCCCGCTGACGCAGAGCAGGCGCAGCCAGCCGACCGCAGGACCGAGCTGATCAGGTCGGCGCAGGAGCACTGGGCCTCAGCGCTCACGGACCTGGGCGGGCGGAACACCCTGCTGTACTTCAAGGACCGGCGCTCCGGCACGCTCGACCTCGCCGAGGCGGACCCTGAAGCGCTCGAGCACTTCATCGGCTCGGGATCGATCAGGATCACCAGGCTGTTCCGCGATGTCGACGTGCGCGCCGACGCGATCCGCCGCATCCAGGTGATCTACCGCAAGGCGCGTGAGCTGCTCGAGGAGCGCGGGATCAGGGCCGGGTACCTGGCGACGGGCATGGCGCGGTGGGACGAACTGTTCCTGCAGCCCGCCGCTCCGGTGCTGCTGCGCGGCCTGACTATCACCCCGACAAGGGCAAGGCACGACGACTTCGAGCTCGTCCTCGACGACGAACCCGAGGTGAACCCTGTCCTGCTGCACAAACTGGCGAGCGTGTACGGCGCGGCCACCGACAAGCTGCCCGACCTGCGCGGCGAGCAGCTGTACCGGATGCTCGCTTCGGCAGCGCACGCCGCCGAGGTGCCAGGCTTCGCGATCGTCCACAGGACCGTGATCGGCACGTTCACCTACGCCAAGCTGCCCATGGTCAGGGACATCCAGAACGCGGCAGAACTGCTGACCGACAGCGATGTCGTGGCAGCGATCGCCGGCGATCCCGAGGCCCAGGAACTGCTGGCCGCCGACGACGACGCGACCCCCTTGCTCGACACGCCCGATGCCGACTACTCGGTGCTCGACGCCGACTCATCCCAGCGCAGCGCGATCGCGGCGGTCCTGTCCGGCCGGAGCCTGGTGATCCACGGCCCGCCCGGCACGGGCAAGAGCCAGACCATCGCGAACCTGACAGCCGCGCTGGTCGCCAGGGGCAGGAAGGTGCTGTTCGTCGCCGAGAAGCGAGCCGCGATCGACGCGGTCCTGTCCCGGCTCAAGGGTGTCGACCTCGGCGAACTCGTGCTCGACATCCACGAGGGCACCAGGGACAGGCAGCGGATCGCCGGCGACCTGGGCACCAGCCTGGACATCGCGCAGCAGACGGCCAAGCCGGACGACACTAGTCTTCGGCGCAGGCTGGCGGAACGGCAGCGTCGACTGAACGACCACGTCAGCGCGCTGCATGAGGCACACCCGCCGTGGGGTCTGACGCCGTTCGCCGTGCAGTCGGCCCTGCTCGGCGTGCCTGACGAGGTGCGCAGCTCGGTCCGGCTGCCCTCTCCCGAGCGGATCACGGGGGTCGAAGCCGACGAGATCAGGGACGAGCTGCGCGAGTTCGCGCACCTCGGCGGCTTCGCGATGCGCCAAGGCAGCACGCCGTGGTTCGGCGCCACGCTGCGGGCGCCCGAGGACGCGCGCGAAGCCTGGCAACTCGCCGCCCAGCTCAGCAGCTACGACCTGCCGAGGCTGATGGATCGGCAGGCCAGGTCCAGTGCAGCGCTGGGGCTTCGGCCGCCGGCCAGCTATGCCGAGGCCGTGGCGAGGATGGGCCTGTACGCGGGGATCTGCCGGACCACCGCGGTCCTCGACCGCGCCGTCTACGCGGGCGACCCGCAGGCGCTTGCCGATGCCACGGCCGGAAGCAGTACGGCCTCGCTGGGCGAGCGGCGCAGGCTGAAGCGAGAGGCACAGCGGCTGTACGTCGGCCAGGAGAAACCGTCTCGCGAGGAACTCGCCGGGCTGCTGGCCGACGCCGCCAGACAGCTAGCCGCGTGGTCCCGCGCGCGGACCGCTCAGTACACCGGCGCTGCCGACGCTGGCCAGCTACCCGCAGTTCCCGCAGATCTAGTTGAGCTAACTGAACTTCATAATGAGTGCGGGCGGAAACTCGACGCATTGCGCGCCCGCGTCCCGCTGTCGGCCGACGACCTGCCTGGCCAGCTCGCGGCGCTGGCGGCAGACCAGGACACCGCGTGGCGGCTGCCGCGGCTGTACGAGCTCGCAGCCAGGTTCAACCAGCTGAGCATGGCGCCGTTGCTCGATGAGCTCGGCAGGCGCGAGGCAGGGCCCGACCTCGCCGCCGCGGCCTTCGATCACGCGTGGTACGCCTCGATTCTGGATCAGATCAGGGTCCGCGACCCGCGATACGCGGCCGAGCACGGTGCGGCGCTGGACGAGATCGCCAGTGATTTCCGCGACCGCGACGTGGAGTACCTGACCTCGAACCGGCGCCGGGTCAGGCACGCATGGGCTGAGCGGCTGCGCGAGGCACAAGACCGGCATCCGCTGCAGGCCAGGGTTATCCGCAAGCAGGCCGCGCTCCGGCGCGGTCACCTTCCGCTGCGCAGGCTGCTCGACCAGACCTCGGACGTGCTGTTCGCGCTCAAGCCGTGCTGGGCGATGTCGCCGCTGATGGTCAGCCAGGTACTGCCGCCGACCAGGCTCTTCGACGTCGTGATCTTCGACGAGGCGAGCCAGATCGTGCCGGCCGACGCGATCCCGTCGATCATGCGCGGACACCAGATCGTGGTGGCCGGCGACGACCGCCAGTTGCCGCCGACGAACTTCTTCCGGCAGGTCGGTGACGGCGAGGACGACTTCGCCGACGACGAGGAACTGGTCTCGTTCGGTGCCGGGTTCGAGTCGGTGCTAGACGCGCTCAGGCCGCTGCTCCCGACCTGGCCGCTGGCCTGGCACTACCGCAGCAGGGACGAGCGGCTGGTGGCGTTCTCGAACACGCACATCTACGGCGGAGCGCTGACAACCTTCCCCGGCGTCGCCCGCGACGACTGCCTGCGCCATGTCGTCGTGCAGCAGACGGCAGAGCCGGGCCAGGAGGTCTCCGTCACCGCCGAGGTCGAGCGGGTCGTCGAGCTGATCCTCGAGCACGCCAGGCTGCGGCCGCTGCAGTCGCTCGGCGTGATCGCGCTCGGGATCAAGCACGCCGAGCGGATCGACGCGGCGCTGCGGCAGGCGTTGGCGTCCAGGCCCGAGCTTGAGTCCTTCTTCGCCGAAGACCAGGCTGAGCCGTTCTTCGTTAAGAATCTCGAGCGGGTGCAGGGCGACGAGCGCGACGCGATCATCCTGTCGATCGGCTACGGCAAGCACCCGGACGGCCGGATGCGGTACCAGTGGGGACCGTTGCTGCGCGACGGCGGAGAGCGGCGGCTCAACGTCGCCGCCACCAGGGCGAAGCACACCCTGACCCTGGTCAGCTCCTTCTCCAGCCAGGACGTCGATCCCGACCGGCTCACCAAGGCCGGCGCGAAACTGCTGGCCGGCTACCTGGAGTACGCCGGTTCCGGCGGGACGTCAGCGGCCACGTCGGGCGGCGGCGTGCTGAACCCGTTCGAGGCCGACGTCCGTGACCGGCTCGCTGCCTGCGGGATCACCGTGGTGCCGCAGTTCGGCGTCGGCGGCTACCGGGTCGACTTCGCCGCCACGCACCCCGACGACTCCGACCGGATGCTGCTCGCCATCGAGGCCGACGGGACCTCGTACCGGCAGTCGGGCAGCGTTCGTGACCGGGACCGGCTGCGTGGCGAGCACCTGCAGCGGCTCGGTTGGCGGTTCCACCGCATCTGGTCGACCAACTGGTTCCGCGACCCTCAGTCCGAGGTCAGCAAGCTGCAGCAGGCCTACCAGGACGCGGTCAACGACGCGATGCTCGCCGAGCCTGAGCCTGAGCCTGAGCCGAGTCGGTGGCCCAGCGCTGGCCCAGTCGGTGGCCCGAGCCTGAGCTGGCGAGTCGGCGGCTCGGACGGTGGCCGAGGCAGAGCGCGAGTCCGCAGCTGACGGCCGAGGCGGCGAGCCGAGGCCAGCTGACGGCCGAGGCGGAGCGCGAGGCCGAACTGGCGGCCGAGGCAGGGCCTGTGCTGATGCCCGGATCAGGCTCCGGCCCGATGCCGATGTCTGCCGGGATTCCGGCACACCAGGTCAGCACCCGGTCGGCGATCGCGCTGCCGTCCAGGGCCGAGGACCAGGACGGACCGCGTCCGATCTCAGGGCCAGACGGGCCCGGCCAGCCGGCCGCCCTCCCGCACAGCTCCTGAGCCCTCGCCCCAGCCCGATCACCCCGCCCACCAGGCCGGCCCGACCATCATTGGACACGTCCGGGACCTCAAATTGGCGCACGTCGGCTGAAACCGGGCGTGATTATGGCTCATCCGTATCCAAAGTCGAGATGATCATGATCCGTCGGCGCGCGCGGGGGTGGGGTCGGGCCCCGGGGCGGGCCGGGCGATGAGGTGACGGGGCGTGGGCTACCGGCCGGGCGCGAACGTGACGGTGACTTGCCGGAAGCCGAGGGAGCGGAGCAGGCCGGTGAGCATGGCCCGCGTGTTGCGCTGCGCCTGGACCAGCAGCGGACTGTGCTTGGCCGCGTTCTGAATCTTGTGCTGGGCCAGCACGTAGACCTGATGCTGGCTGTTCGGGTTGCCGGAGAAGAAGTCGCCGACCCGGTTCAGGACGCCCTGCTGCTGTGCGAACACGTACGAGCGCTTGACGTTGAGCACCGCGGGCTCGAGCCGTGCCGTGGGCACGGTCACCGTCACGCTGCGGCGGTTGTGTGACACCTTGATCGCGTCGCCTTTCAGCGCGGAGAAGTCGACGAAGGCGATGTCCGTGCCCTGGCCGACGAACAGCGTCTGGGTGCCCTCGATGAACGATGGCAGCCAGGACACTCGGCGGTCGAGGTTGACGACAACCTGGAAGGTTCCGCTGGCAGCCTCGTATCTGCTCAGCGAGCTGATCGATTTGAGCACGACGGGCGAACTGCGGTCGGTGGTCGTTTCAGTGAACGGGTTCCTGAACTGCGGCAGCAAATGCACAGTGGAAAGGACCAGGACGACCGCGATAATGGCCGCCGCGAGCGCGACAATCAGTCCGACAAACCGGCCGAGGCGGCGGCGCCTTCGCGGCGGCCGCACCGACGGCTGCCTTGCTCGTTCTCGCTGGTCCATTCTGACGGTCGGGTCCATGCCTGGCCTCCGTGCTCGCCCTGGCTGGCGCCCGCCGGACGGCATGCGCCATCCCGGTTGTAGGTACCGTCGCCGGCCCGGCCGAAACATGGCCAGTTAGGCCCGGTCCAGGCCGCAAGGCGGCGCGCAGCGGCTTTTCCGTCCGCGGACGGATTGAATGGCACGTTGCCGACTGGGTGGCCGTTCTGCCATATTGCGGCCATGTTCGGCATCGTCCGCCCGTGTCTGCACCGGCTGCGCGGGCCACTCTTCGGCCAGTGGATGGCGCACCTGTGCGGCCTGTGCCTGACCCTGCGCGACCTGCACGGCCAGAACGCGCGGCTGGTCACGAACTACGACGGACTGCTGGTCTCGGTGCTGACCGAGGCGCAGAGCCCCGTGCTCGCCCCGCACCGGACGGCAGGGCCGTGTGCGCTGCGCGGGCTGCGCAGGGCCGACGTGCTCGACGCGGGCGGCGCCGGCGCGAGGCTGGCCGCGAGCGTCTCGCTCGTTCTCGCGGCCGGGAAGGTCCGTGACCACGTGACCGACGGGGATGGCGCGTACGCCAGGCGGCTTGTCGCCTCGGGCGCCGGGGCCGTGGCCGCGCGCTGGCAGCAGGCCGGCGAGCGGACCGCGGCGCTGGTCGGCTTCGACCCGGCCGTGCTCACCGACGCTATCGGGAGGCAGGCCGCCATCGAAGGATCGGGCGGGCTCGGCCTGCTCGACGTCACCGAGCCGACCGAGACCGCGGTCAGCGCCGCGTTCGCCCACACGGCCGTGCTGGCCGGACGGCCATGCAACGCCGCAGCGCTGGCCGATGCGGGCCGCAGCTTCGGGCGGATCGCACATCTTCTTGACGCGGTCGAGGACCTCGAAGCCGACGAGTCAGCCGGGTCGTACAACCCGCTGCTGGCGACGGGAACGAGCACGGAACAGGCCCGCCAGCACTGCGACGAGGCACGGGCGGGCCTACTGACTGCGGTCGCATCCCTCGAACTCGACGAGCGCGCGCTGACCGAATCGCTGCTCACGCGCGAGGTCGGCGTCGCGGTCGACCAGGTCTTCGCCGATATCGCGACCGGCGGGCCGGCCGAACAGGCTGGCGCGCAGCGCACTGCCGTGCCTGCAGGGCGTCAGGTGCCTGTCGAGCCAGCCCGACTTCGGGCCGGGCCCGAGACGTCGCGGCCGGTGCGGCGACTGCTGCACGGACTGCTGCTGCGACGGATGCTGCGAGGCCTGCGGCGACTGCGGAGACTGCGGACCGTGCTGCGATTGTGCGTGCTAAGCCGGGCCGGCGCCGTCGTGGCGGCGCACCAGTTCGGTGAGCGCGGTGATCTCGACGGTCAGCGCGGCCCGGCCCTCCCCGGTGATCTTGACCCAGGTCCTGGGGCGCTTGCCCTCGTAGCCCTTCGACACCTGGACAAGGCCGGCGTCCTCCAGCACGGTCAGGTGCCTGGACAGGTTGCCTGGGGTCAGGTCTAGCGCATCGCGCAGGTAGCCGAAGTCGGCGCTCTCCGCTTCAGCGGTGATCGTGAGAATGCCGAGTCGGTGCCGCTGATGGACGATCTCGTCGAGCCCTTTCGTCGGGTGAGCCGCGGCGGTCATGCCGCCACCCGCCTGCGCCGCTGCACGAGGAAGGCCACAGTCCCGGCCGCGATCAGGACCAGCGCGGGCAACAAGACGTTGGGCAAAGTCGAATATCGCATCTGGTACAACGTCGGGGACCAGCCAAGCCGGAACAGGACATTCTCGATGTTGTACAGGCTTGCCAGCAGCGCAGTCGCGGTGAAGAGCGCGGCCACGAACGCCAGCGCGCGGCTGCGCTCAGCCCGGGCGAGCACGCACAGCGTGGCGGCAATGATCAGGAACGGCAGGGTGCCCCTGACCTCGAGGTCCCCTGGCAAAAGCTGCAGGGCCGGCAGCAGGATGACCAGCGCACTCACTATCACGCCGGCGATCACGACTCCGCGAGCGGGCGTCATCAAGCCGACCCGGCGCCCATGCCGCAGGTACCAGAGCCTGGTCAGGTAAAGCCCGGCCCCAATGGCGAACAGCCAGTAGATGGCAACCGCGGTCTGATCCGCTATGAACATGCCGTTGAGTCCCGCTAGCGTCCCGGTCGGCGTCCACATCACGGGCTGCGAGTGCGCTGGAATCGGCTCGACATAGAACGGCGCACTCCCGCCGATCACCAGGCCGAAGAGAACGAGCGGCAGCCAGTAGGCATGGCGAGTCAGCCGCGCCTGTTTGCGCAGCCGGCCGACTTCGCCGAGCAGACTGGCCGGCGCGTCTTGCACGCCGTTTCCTGGGCCACGGACCGCTTCGCCCTCGCCTTCGTTCGGTTCGGTCATTAGGCCTCCTCGGCTCAGGGCTTCCGCAGGATCGCCAATAGCTTTGCACACCAAACTGCTTTGCACAAGTATCCGACCGGCCACCTGATCATCGGGTCTCACCCGGAGAGCAAGTCAGACCGCGCCGCTCCTGCGTTCCAGCAGCAAGACGTCTCGCCATCGGTCGTGGTGCCTGGCCAGGCGCTCGCGCGTGCCCACGATCCGGAACCCGGCGGCCTGGTGCAGCGCGACACTCGCCGTGTTCTCAGGGAAGATCCCGGACTGGATCGTCCAGATCCCGGCGGCCTCGGTCGAGTCGATCAACGCTGCCAGCAAGAGCGCGCCGATCTTGCGCCCGCGCGCCGCCGGGTGCACGTAGACCGAGTGCTCGACCACGCCCTCATAAGCCTGACGGCGCGAGGTGGGCGAGACGGCAACCCAGCCCAGGACCGCGCCACTGGCGGCGTCGAGCGCCACGAACCTGTGCCCCGCCAGCCTGGCCGCGGTGAACTCGGCCCAGCCGGGTGCGGCGTTCTCGAAGGTCGCATCGCCCTCGTCAATTCCCGCCTGGTAAATCGCCAGAACCTGCGCGGCGTGGTCGTCCGTCATCGGCTCGATCCTGACCGAGTCGGCCTGCATGCTGGGAGAGTACTCCCGGGTCTGCCGGGCACCTCGGCCCCGCAGGCAGGACAATGGCATGCACCGGACGCCGCAAGGAGTGGATCGTGACGACCTACAATCCGCGCAAAATTGACTACCTCGGCCACCTGGCCCGCGAGTCTGCCCTCTTCGGGCACGCGCTGGACGGCACTGCCACCGACGCGCGGGTGCCAACCTGCCCGGACTGGGATGCCGAGGACTTGCTCTGGCATCTCGGCGAGGTCCAGTGGTTCTGGGGCACGATCGTGCGCGAGGGCGTCGGGCCCGACGGCGCTGAAGAGCTGAAGCCGAACAGGCCCGACAGCCGCTCCGGGCTGATGGCTTTCTACCTGACCGCCAGCGGCGACCTCGGCAAGGCTCTGGCCTCGGCGCGCCCGCAGGACGCCGCCTGGACGTGGTCCGACGACCAGACCGTCGGGTTCATCATCCGCCGCCAGGCGCACGAAGCCCTGATCCACCGGGTCGACGCCGAACTGACCGCTGGCCAACGCCGCTCCCTCATGGACCCGGCACTCAGCGCTGACGGCGTCGACGAGGTGCTGCGCATCATGTACGGCGGCGACCCGCCGCCGTGGGGCACCTTCACCGCAGACGAGGCGGCCACGCTGCGAGTCGAGGCGATCGACACCGGCGACGCCTGGCTCGTGACGCTCGGGAATTTCACCGGCACCGACCCCGGCGACGGTAAGTCCTACGACCAGGCCGGAATCGCCGTCGCTGACGCCGGCCAGGACGACGAAGCAGCGGCGACGGTCAGCGGCACCGCCGACGACCTGGACTGCTGGCTCTGGCAGCGCCCCGCCGACATTCCGATCGAGCGCTCGGGAGACCCGGACGTGCTCATCCGCTTCGACCGCCTGATCGCAGAGGGCATCAGCTAGCCGGCCCTGCCCGCGCGACCCTGCTAACCGTCCCTGCCCTGCCATGTCGTGATGCACGCCTCGTTGCCCTCGGCGTCGGCGAGCACCCAGAAGGCGGGCGCCTCCGCGTCGGAGACCAGCACGCCGCCGACCGCGAGTACCGCGTCGATCCGAGGTCGGGCCTCGTCATGCGGCACGGAGATGTCCAGGTGGATCCTGTTGCGCTGCTGTCGCGGCTCCGTCATCTGCTGGAACCAGACCGCCGGCCCCTGACCCGCCGGGTCAACGATCGCGCTCGGCGAACCGTCGCTGCCAGTCTCGTCGGCGTAGCCGAGGGCTGCCCGCCAGAACGGCAGGATCGCGGGAATGTCGAGTGCGTCGATGGCGATCTCCACCATCTGGACCGACCGGCCCGCCGCTGACCCGCTCCCCGCCTGCGGCTTGAGCCCGAGCCTGACCAGGCTCGCAGACACGCGGCTGACCAGGTCAGTCTCGGCCTCGGTCAGCAGGCCGCCAGCTGGATGCCGCACCGAGATGATCAGCAGGTGGTCACGAACGTCGGCCAGCAGCCGGCGGGCGGCCGGCTGACCTGTTTCGGCGGCGATGGCGGCGGCGGCCTCGGCGGCAGCCCGCAGGCTGCCCACCTCGACCGTCGTCTGCGCGACGCCGAGCACATACCGCCAGCCCAGGCCGCTCACAGCGTCCGACGCGGCCGCACGGGTCAGGGGCTGCCCGGTTAGTTCACTCATGCCGGCATCGTGCCATGACCCCCTGACATTGCCATCGCGGCTGACAGGCGGGACTTACCATGGCGGACGTCGCGAGGAGCATGAATGGAGCAGCATTACCGGCCTCTGACGGAGGTGCACGACGTCGCCCAGCGCGGCTTCGACGCCGAGGCCGAGGCCTATGACAGGGCCAGGCCGACCTACCCGCCCGACGCGGTCGTCTGGCTGACCCAGAACCTCGGCATCGAGCGGGGACGGCGCATCGTGGACCTCGCAGCCGGGACCGGCAAGCTCACGGCGCTGCTCGCGCCGGCCGGCGCACACCTATCGGCGGTGGAACCCGTCGGCGGAATGCGTGCCCAGTTCCGCAGGCGGCTGCCAGGGATTCCCTTGCTGGCTGGCGTCGCCGAAGCGCTCCCGTTCACCTCGTCCAGCCTGGACGCCGTCGTCGTCGCGCAGGCGTTCCACTGGTTCGACGCCGAGCTGGCGCTGGCCGAACTTGCCAGGGTCGTGCGCGTTGGCGGCCGGCTCGGCCTGATCTGGAACGCGCGCGACCGCAGCGTCGCCTGGGCAGACGCGGTCTGGTCGGTGGTGGACGCAGTGGAGAACGCGGCGCCCTGGCGGAACCACGGTGCCGACAGCACGGGCGCGACCAGGGCCGATGTCGCCGTGGTCGAGCCGTGGTCAGACTGGGTCGAGGCGACGTTCCATCACGTGCAGCAGTGCTCGCACGAGGATCTCGTAGACCGGGTGCGCAGCGTCAGCCACATCGCGGTGCTCCCGCCGGACAGTCAGCAGACGGTCCTGCAGCAGGTCAGGTCGATCCTGCGCGATCATCGGGAAACCAGTGGCCGGCCCACGCTGAGCGTGCCCTACCGGGTCGACGTGCGGTATGCCGAGCGACTGCGGTGACGCAGATGGTGTTAGATGGCTTTGGTTATCGCTAGCTAGGAGCAGTTGCATGCCTGAGGGCACCGTGAAGTGGTTCAACTCCAGCAAGGGCTACGGCTTCATCGCGCCAGACGACGGCGGTGCCGACATCTTCGTGCACCACACCGCCATCCTGACCGACGGGTTCCGCAGCCTGGAGGAGAATCAGAGGGTCGAGTTCACCGCCGGTCAAGGGGCCAAGGGGCCGCAGGCCGAGCAGGTCAGGCCGCTCTAATCCGCGCGCACCTCCGGCCGGTCTAACCCGGCCGGCTCGGGTGCCAGCGTCTCGAGGAACGCCACGATCTGGCGCGCCACCGCCTCTGGCGCGCGCAGTGGCAGGTGATGGCCTGCGCCTTCGATCAGGTGCATCCGGGCATCGGGCAAGACCTCGACGAGCGCGACAGCGGTCTTGAACGGCACCATCTGGTCACGTGGGTCGGTCACCACCAGAGCGGGCACGCCGATGGACGCGGCTAGCGCGGCGTAGGCAGGCGCCTCGCGGACGAGGGCCTGCTGCTCGGCGAGGAAGGTACGCCACAGCGGGCCGTTGTCCCAGCGCGCGTGTCCCCAGACCTCCCAGTTGGGATGCCGCGACCCTCCACTGCGCCTGGCCATTAGCCGCAGTACGGTGCGCGCGAACCCGGGCGTCCACTGCCACGCGAACCGTGACAGCGCGGCGCCGGCGAACGGCGCGGCGAGCAGCCAGTCGAAGATATTGAGGCAGTCAGGTCCCACAGAGGCGAGCAGGACCAGGGCCTCGACCCGTTCTGGTGCGGTGGCCGCGACCCGCAGCGCGACTCCGCCGCCATAAGAATGACCGACCAGCACCGCCCGGTCGATCCCTTGCTTGTCGAAGACATCGAGAACGGCGGCGGCGTTGACCTCAAGGCCGCCGCCGGGAAGCGAACTCGACCCGTGGCCAGGGCGATCGATCGCGATCGCGCGAACCGACGCAGGCAAGGCCGCGATCACCGGCTGCCAGTCTGCTCCCAGACCTGGCTGGCCGTGCAGCAGTACGAGATCGCGGGGGCCCACCCACCAAGCGTAAGTGGCGGTGCCGACAGCGCCCGTTCCGGCATCGGCAAGGACACGGAGGCTGGCCCGCCTGAACCGGGCAGGCCAGCCAGTCCGCGATCAGAGAACGTCTTCCTCCTCGGCGACCGCGATCGCGAAGCCGAGCGCCCGCATCAGGTTGCCGCCGGCGGAAACAACCTTGGCTGTACCGACCACCGGCGCGATCGCGATCAGGATGTCCTGCACGTCCTGCTCGGTGATGCCGCTGTCGGCGGCTGCACCGGCGTTGGCCAGGTAGGACGCCGGCGGCGCGTCCACGGCGACCAGTGCGGCGAGCCTGGCGAGCATCAGCTCGCGCGGCATCAGGTGCGTGTGCTCGATCGAGGCCATGTTGATGTCAATCAAGGTGTCGAGCACTGGAGTGGTAGTCGGCATGAGAACCTCCGAGTCGGTCATGGGACTGATCAAGTAGATCCGGCACCCGGCGCGGCAGCGTCACCTGCGCCGGGTGACCTTCACACGCCGCGCTGGGCCAGGATCCGGCCGGAGTCCGCCGCTTCGCGCAGCGCGTTGTAGTCGCGCTCGTTCTGGTCGGCGTACGCACCCGAGAAGGCGGCGATGGCGCGGTCGAACGAATCCGAGTTCCCCAGGTAGGCGGCGATCGCGATTCTGTCGCCCGACCTGGCGTGCGCCCGTGCCAGCGTCCATGCACACACCTCGCCGTAATCGGACAGCCCGTTCGGCGCCATGTCGGCGGTCTCGAGCGAGAACTTCCAGTCGCGAAGCTGGCGGATGTAGAAGTCCCTGACCAGCCCGTCGGGAGCTGGGTTCATGCGGTGCCAGCCGAGGAAGACGTCGCTCGCCGCCTGCATCAGCCGCTGGCCGTCGACCACCCGCTGGCCCTGGTTCTCGAACCTGCTGCGGCCGGCGAATTCGCTCAGCACCGACGGTCCCGCCTCCTTTATCTGCAAGAAGAGCGGGTCCGATGAGTCCCGGCCGAGCATGAGCATGATCCAGCAGCGGGTGCCGACGCTGCCCACACCGACCACCTTGCGGGCGATGTCTGCCATGCCCGAGCGGTATTGATCGAGCAGGTACCTGCGGTCCGCGGTGAGCGTCCGCTTATAGCTCTCGACCGCCGCGAGCAGAACCCGCTCCAAGCCGGTCCTGTCCATGTCGTCAGGGACCAGGCTGGACAGCGGGATTACCAGCGGCGGGTCGGGCACGATCTGCGGCTTGCCGTCGACGATCCTGGTCAGCTTCTGCAGCGCCTGCATGCTGTCCCTGCTGTGCGCCTTCGCGATGCCCTTGGCCAGCCTGGACTGCTGTCGCGAGGTCAGCCGGTCCTGCAGCTGGCGCTTGATCGCGTCGATGTCGACGCTGGCGTAGAACACATCCAGGTTGGACATGCCAGCGAACTCGCGCATAGCCGTCCGGTACCTGGCAGCCGCTGCCTTCACCGTCGCGGTGCGGTCGCGCTTGCGCAGGCCGTTCTCCCTGGCCGCGATCTCCAGGCTCGCCGTCAGCCGCTTGACGTCCCACTCCCAGGGACCGGGGAGCGTCTCGTCGAAGTCGTTGATGTCGAAGACGAGCCTGCGCTCAGCCGAGCCGAACAGGCCAAAGTTGCCCAGGTGGGCGTCACCGCAGGCCTGGACGGAAAGCCCAGTCGCCGGCCCGCGCGACAGGTCGTAGGCCATCGGCAGCGCCGCACCACGGAAGTAGGAGAACGGGGAGGCGAGCATCCGGCCGTACCTGATCGGCACCAGGTCGGGCAGCCGCCCGGCCGACTGCGCCATCAGCAGGTCGACAGGATCCGGCCGCTGGCCGTCCGCGACGAAGTCCGCGTGGCTGCTCCTGGGCACCTGCTCCCTGAGCTTGCGGCCCTTCTCGGCCCGCTCGGCCGGCGTCAGTTCCTTTATCTCGGTATCGAGCCCGTACCTGCGGACTGGCTTGGCGGCCTGCGCCTCCGTCTCCGCCCCGCGCGTCGTGCGGCGCCGGGCGGTGGCGCGGCTCGTGGCTGCGCGGCTCGTGGTTGGGCGGCTTGTTGTGGCGCGCCCGGTCGAGGTGCGCCCGGTCGAGGTGCGCCCAGTCCCTGTGCGACCGGTCGCGCTGGCGCCGCTCGTGGCGCTCTGCGCGGTGGTTGTGCGTGCGGTAGAGGTGCGCCGCGTGGTGCTGCGCCGCGCGGCCGGTCGCCCGCTGGTGCCGCCCGAGGCCGAGCGTGCAGCGGACTTGCGGGCGCCGGTGCTGCGGCTCGCGGTGCTGCGGCTCGCGGCGCTGGGGCTCGCGGTGTTGTGAGTCCCGGTGCTGTGAGTCCCGGTGCTGTGAGTCCGGGCGCTGCGGCCGTTCGTACCGCGCTCCGTCGTGGTGTGGCCCGACGTGGTGTGCCCCGACGTTTGCGCGGCCGCGCCGTTATGCGTCACCGCGTCGTCGGTCGCGTGCTGTGTTCTCGCACGCGGTGTCGTGGTGCGCGGTGTCGTCGCACGCGGTGTCGTCGTCGTGCGCGGTCTCGTGGGCCGCTTCGCCGCAGAGCTCTGCGCCGCTGCTCGCTTCGTGGTCGCCGCGCGCTTCGTGGTCGCCGCGCGCTTCGTGGTCGCCGCGCGCTTCGTGGTCGCTGCTTGCTTCGTGGTCGCGGGCCGCGCCGTCGAGCGTGCCGTGGCTGAGCCTGTCGCGCTGGAGCGCGGCGAAGCGCGGCGCTTGGCAGCGGGGCGCTGGCGCGGGCCCGTCTTCGAGCGTGTTCGCGTCGTCGTGGTCGTCATGTTTCACAATGTGCGCGCGAGAGACGCGCATGCGTCATCCCGGCCGGGTGATGTTCGGACACTCAGATCGCGGCAAATCGCGCGGGCGAGGCCGGCGACCTTCACTCGCGACGGGTGATGCCCGGCGGCAGCGCCGAGTGGATCCTGAGTCCCCTAGGGCGGCGGCTGGTAGCCCGCCCCGCGACACATCAGCTACAGGAGCGGCCATGTCAGCGCTAACCGTCTGGAAGTTCGAATCAACCGACGGCGCCCAGGAGGCGCTCGACGAGCTCGCTAACCTGCAGCGTCAACAGCTGATCCAGGTGCTCGACGCGGCGGTCGTCAGCTGGGAGGTAGGCAAGAAGAAGCCGAAGACCCGCGAGCTCGGCGATACCAAGAAGGCCGGCGCGCTCGGCGGCGGCTTCTGGGGCCTGCTCTTCGGCCTGATCTTCTTCATCCCGATCCTCGGCCTCGCGATCGGCGCGGCAACTGGCGCGCTGATCGGGTCGATGGCCGACGTCGGGATCAGCGACTCCTTCATCCGCGACGTCCGCGAGAAGGTGACACCGGGCACATCGGCGCTGTTCCTGCTTAGCTCGGACGCCGTGATGGACCGGGTCACTGACCAGTTCAAGAGCGCTGACGCTGAGCTGATCAAGACCAACCTGAGCAACGAGCAGGAATCGAAGCTGCGCGAGGCCTTCAGCGAAGACGAGTAGCCGGGGCGCGAACGAGATGCGCGGTTGATGCGACCATCCGGCGGGTACGGTCGCTCTCGGGCTGAAGCTGCACGTTCGTCCGCCGGGTGGGGGCCTGACGGATCGATCTGACGTGCTGGCCCGCCGGGGGATCGATGACGAGCACGATCAGCCAGCCGGCCGTCCGCTCGGTGCCCGCAAAAACTGGGGCACGAGACAGCCGGCCGCGTCGCGCCGGGCTGCACGAAAACACCGGGGATCGGCGCGCGGATCGGCGCGCGCTCAGGCTGCCCGGGAGCGACAAGGTGACCGTGCCGCGGTCGAACGTCCCTCTGGTCGAGCGGCCTCGGATCATCGAGCTGATCGAGCAGGCCACCGCTGGGCACCGGGTCACGCTCGTCTGCGGCCCGTCCGGTTCCGGCAAGACCGTCGCGTGCGCAGCGTGGGCCAGCGGCGCCCAGGACGGCAGCGTCGCCTGGCTCAGCCTCGACTACGGCGACCGATGGCCGCGCCAGCTCTGGGAGCACGTCAGGCTCGCGCTGGCGAGCACGCCAGCGATTCCCGGTGACCTCGCGCGCGCACTCCCCGACCCGGACGACGACGCGTTCCCGCTGCGCCTCGCTGAGCTGGCCGAAAGGTTCACGACGCCCGTCACGCTCGTCGTCGACGATATCTGCGACCTCGCAGGAGCCAGCGTTCTCACCGGCGCCGACCAGCTGATCAGGCACGCACCGCCGACGCTGCGGCTGGTCTTGTCCGGGCGGCACCCGGCCGGGCTCCCGGTAGCCAAGCTCAGGGTAGGCGGCGAACTCGCCGAGATCGGCGCGGCGGACCTCGCCTGCACGCCTGAGGAGGCCGACGCCTATTTCGCGTTGGTCGGCCTCGACCTGCCGCCCGCCCAGCGCGACGAGTTGCTCGCGCGTACGGAGGGCTGGATGACGGGGCTGCGGCTGGCCGCGCTGCGCGCCGGCCCAGGCAGGCCCGGCGCATCTATCTCGCGGATCACCGGCGACGAGCCGGCGGTCGCCGACTACCTGTGGGACGAGGTGCTCGCCAGCCTGCCGGCCGACAGCAGGCTGTTCCTGCTGCGTACCAGCGTGGCCGATGTCATCTGCGGCGACCTGGCGGACGCGCTGACCGGTGGCAGCAGCGGCGGCGCCATCCTGGAGCAACTGAGCCGCGAGAACATGATGATCGGGCCCGAAGACTCCGATCTTGGGAGAACCGAACGCACGGAGTACCGCTTCCACCCGATGCTGGCCGACATGCTGCGGGCGCGGCTGCGCCGCGAGCTTCCAGGCGAGACGATCCGGCTGACCAGGCGCGCCGCCCGGTGGCTCGCGGCCCGCGGGCAGCACGCACAGGCGATCAGCGCCGCTGCCAGGGCAGGCGACTGGGACTTCGCTGGCAGGGTACTGGCCGATGCCGGCCCCGAACTGCTCGTGCCGGGACGGGCCGCTGAACTCGAGCCCGTGCTCGCCACGTTCCCCGCCAGCAGGTTCGCGGCAGACCCCGCGGTGGCCGGAGCGCTGGCCGCCGCCGGGCTGCGGACCGGGGATAGCTGCGCCGCCGCCCTGCACCTGGACAACGCCCAGCAGGCGCTCGGCCGTTGCGGGCAGGCTCAGCGGACGCGGATCAGGACCTGGCTGCAGGCGTTGCGGCTGATGAGCACCTCCCCTGGCCAGGGCAGCGACGCGGACACGCTGGTCGAGCAGAGCCGAGAGATCGCGGTTGAGGCCGAGCGGACGGCCAGCGACGCGGCCGCGCACCAGAGCGTCGGCCTGCTGTGGTGCGCGCTCGGAGCCGCCGAGCTGGCCGCGATGGATGTCGTCAGCGCGAGGCAGAGCCTGGCAGCGGCGCGCAGGCACCTGCGCGAAGGGCGGCCGGAGTTCGACGACCGCGCCCGCGGCTGGCAGGCGCTCGCAGAAGCGGTCTACGGAGACCTGGCGGCCGCGAGCGACCTCGCTGAGCACCAGGACGGCGAGGCCGGGCCCACCAGCCTGCTGTGTCAGCTCGCCATGGCCCACGTCCACCTGGCCAGGGACGAGCTAGCCGCGGCACGCGCGGCGCTCGACCAGTGTGACCCCGGCGAGCGCGCGGGCCCGGGAGATGGCCACGATCCGGCGGCAGGGAGCGTGATCGTCTCACTCGCGGCCACGGTCAGGGCCAGGCTCGCACTGGCCGACGGCGACCTCGGCGCCGCCCGCAACGTCCTGACCAGGTTGCGGTACCGGTGCCTCAACGGCGGCCCTGGCGGCACCGCGGCGCTCGATGACGTTCTGGCTCCGGTCGAGGCCGAGATCGCGGTCAGGGACGGCGACGTCAGCCGGGCCAGGCTCGCGCTCGCGGAGCGTGAGCCCGCGAGCCCGGCATCGCGGCTGGCCGAAGCCCGCGTGCAACTCGCGCAGGGCGACAGCGATGCCGCGCTGCGCGCCGTCGAGCCGTGCCTGGCGGGTTCGGCGATCGCGCTGGCCGACCAGGTCTGCGCGCTGGTGATCGCCGCGATCGCGGCCCGCAGGCTCGGTCAGCCAGAGCAGGCTGCCGACCGGCTCACGGTGGCGCTGGCGCTGGCCGAGCCGCACCGGATGTACCGGCCGTTCCTGGACGGCGGCGCCGCCGCCAGGTCCGCGCTGACGGTGCTGATCAGGCCGGTCAGTCAGGGCGCGTCGTTCGCGGCCAGGATCCTGCAGCGGTTCGATACCGCGCCAGCGACTGGGCAGCCGGCCACTGCGATCCCGCTGACCAGCAGCGAACTCGCGGTGCTGCGGTTCCTGCCGTCGCACATGACCAATCAGGAAATTGCCGAGGCGCTGTTCTTGTCGATCAATACGGTCAAGACGCACCTGCGCTCGGTATACCGCAAGCTGAGTGTGACGACCCGGCGCGGCGCGATCGCCCGCGGGGGCAAGCTCGGCCTGCTCTGAGCAGCCGCCTGGACACCAAGGACGCCGGCCCCGTCCCGGTCCGCTGCAGGCTCGGGTACAGTAGAGCGATCATGCGGCTCTTCCTACTCATTCTTAGCAGCCGTAGCGGGACCTGATCAGGCAGGCCAGCAACCCGCTACGGGGATGAGGCGCTGGCCGCATGCCGCAGGTTTCACCCGGATGATCTGATCCCGGAACTCACCTGGCTCCTTTCGGAGCAGCCACCACCGCAGAACGTGATCGCGGTTACTGGCTTGACGGCAACGGCTCCGCCTCCAGCTGGAATGCCTGGCCAATCAGACAGCGATGGTTTCAACAGGGGAGCAAGTGATGGGGTCCGTTTCATATCCGGAGGTTCGCGCCGCTGATCCGGCGGTCACGACGGCGTCAGCGCTGCACGCGGTGCAGGTCGCGCTTGACCGGCGCGATAACGGCGGCGACGCCGGCTCGGCTGGCGACGAGTAGGCCGGCCGGAGGATGACAGGCAGTGCCGGCGGTGGGCGGCTCTTCGACAAGGTATGGCAGCGACACCTCGTGGCCAGCCCTGACGGAGAGCCACCGCTGCTCTACATCGACCTGCATCTCGTCCACGAGGTGACCTCGCCGCAGGCGTTCGAGGGTCTCGACGTGGCCGGGCGCAAGGTACGCAGGCCGGACCTGACCGTTGCCACCATGGACCACGACGTCCCGACGCTGAACCCGCTCGGGCCGATCACCGACCCGCTCGCGGCCGAGCAGATGGCGAGGCTGAGCAAGAACTGCGAGGCACACGGCATCACGCTGTACCCGCTCGGCAGCGCCGAGCAGGGTGTCGTGCACGTGATCGGCCCGCAGCTCGGGCTGACCCAGCCTGGCATGACGGTGGTCTGCGGCGACAGCCACACCTCGACGCACGGCGCCTTCGGCGCGCTGGCCTTCGGCATCGGGACTACCGAGGTCGAGCACGTGCTCGCGACCCAGACCCTGCGGCAAACCAAGCCGGCCGCCATGGCCGTGACCGTGGACGGCGAGCTTCCTGACGGCGTGACCGCCAAGGACCTGGTGCTCGGGATCATCGCCGAGATCGGAACCGGCGGAGGCACCGGCTCGGTGATCGAGTACCGCGGCGAGGCGGTGCGCGCGCTCGACATGGAGGGACGGATGACCGTCTGCAACATGTCGATCGAGGCGGGCGCCAGGGCCGGGATGATCGCGCCCGACGAGGTGACGTTCGCCTTCCTGGAGGGCAGACAGCACAGCCCGAAGGGCGCGGCGTGGGAGCGGGCGCTTGACGACTGGCGGTCGCTCGTCACCGAAGAGAACGCGGCCTTCGACCGCGAGGTGCGGATCGATGCCGCGGCGCTGCGGCCGGTCGTGACCTGGGGAACAAACCCGGCCCAGTCGGTCAGCATCGACGGCGTCGTACCCGATCCCGCGTCGTTCGGCACGCCTGCGCAGCGCAACGCCGCCGAGCGTGCGCTTGAGTACATGGGGCTGGCCGCCGGCACCGCGGTCAGGGACATCCCCATCGACACGGTCTTCATCGGCTCGTGCACGAACGGCAGGCTCGCTGACCTGCGCGCCGCGGCAGGTGTGCTCAGGGGCAGGAAGGTCAGCCCTGGCGTCCGGGCGATCGTGGTTCCCGGCTCTGCCAGGGTGAAGGCCGAGGCCGAGGCCGAAGGCCTGGACGAGGTGTTCCGTGCGGCGGGCTTCGAGTGGCGCTCGGCTGGCTGCTCGATGTGCCTGGGCATGAACGGCGACATCCTCGCGCCGCGCGAGCGGAGCGCGTCGACCAGCAACAGGAACTTCGAAGGGCGCCAGGGTCCCGGCGGGCGCACCCATCTGGTATCGCCCGCGATGGCCGCCGCGACCGCCGTGGCCGGCCGGTTCGCGGTGCCGGGAGATCTGGAAGGAGCACGCTGATGCGCGCGGTACAGCAGGTGCAGGGCCGCGCCGTCGTGATCGACAGGCGTGACGTAGACACCGACCAGATCATCCCCGCCGCCTGGCTGAAGCGCGTCGAGCGGACCGGCTTCGGCGCCGGGCTGTTCGAGGCGTGGCGCGCCGATCCAGGTTTCGCGCTGAACCAGCCTGGAGCGGCGGGCGCCAGGATTCTGGTCGCTGGCGCCAACTTCGGCTGTGGTTCCTCCAGGGAGCACGCCGTGTGGGCACTGCAGGACTTCGGGTTCGAGGCCGTCGTCGCGCCCAGCTTCGGCGACATCTTCCGCGGCAACAGCATCGGGGCCGGATTGGTCACCGCTCAGGTCGACGAGGATGCCGTGACGAACCTCATCGCCGCGCTCGCTGCCGAACCCGGCGCCGACGTGACCGTCGACGTCGCGGCACGGACCGTCGAGGTGCCCGCGGCCGGCTTTACCGCCCCGTTCGCGATCGGCGACTACGCCCGCTGGCGCCTGCTCGAAGGCCTGGACGACATCGGGGTCACGCTCAGGCACGGCGACGCGATCGCCGCGTTCGAGCGGACCAGGCCGTCCTGGCTGCCCGTATCTGGTACCTCAGCACACGCGACCATCTGACATGGCCTAAGGTTGGGGGCGGCGGGCAGCGTCGCCTCCCACGGAAACCAAACCAGGCTCACGGAGATCAACCATGATCAAGATCATCTTCCGAGTAATCCTTATCACGTAGCGCGAGCCTGGTGACGGGCTCGCGCTACTCCTCCTCGGCCGGATCGGCCAGGAGGTTTTTTGTTATCGCGACCCGTCCGCACGTACACCCGACATTGTCTAAGGAGCACATCCCGTGGAAGTGACCGGAGCCCAGGCGCTCGTCCGCAGCCTGGAATCCCAGGGCGTCGACGTCGTGTTCGGCCTGCCTGGCGGCGCCATCTTGCCCGCCTACGACCCGCTGCGGTCATCCTCGCTCCGGCACGTGCTAGTCAGGCACGAGCAGGGCGCTGGGCACGCGGCAGAGGGCTACGCGTGGGCCACAGGCCGGACCGGCGTCTGCATAGCCACCAGCGGCCCCGGCGCGACCAACCTGGTCACAGCGCTGGCCGACGCGTACATGGACTCAGTTCCCCTGGTCGCGATCACCGGCCAGGTGCCGACCGCGATGATCGGCACCGACGCGTTCCAGGAGTCCGACATCACGGGCATCACCGCCCCGATAACCAAGCACAACGAGCTGGTCACCGATCCCGGGCGAATCTCAGCCGCGATCGCCGAGGCCTTCCACATCGCCGAGACCGGGCGGCCCGGCCCTGTCCTGGTTGACCTGCCGAAGGACATCTTGCAGGCCAGCACGCGCTGGTCCTGGCCGCCCACCATGGACCTGCCCGGCTACAAGGTGCCGGGCCCACCCGACCAGGAGCGGATCGCCGCCGCAGCTCGGCTCCTGCACCAGGCGCGCAGGCCGGTCCTGTACGTCGGCGGCGGCGTGATCAAGTCAGACTCGCACGAGGCGCTGGCAGAGCTCGCCGAACTCGCGCAGGCGCCGGTCACCACCACGCTGATGGCCCGCGGCGCGTTCCCTGACAGCCATCCGCTTGCCCTCGGCATGCCCGGCATGCACGGGATGTACGCCGCGGTCGCGGCGCTGCAGGAGGCGGACCTCATCGTCGCGCTCGGCTCCCGGTTCGACGACCGGGTCACCGGGAAGCTCGCGGCCTTCGCCCCGAAGGCCAGGGTCGTGCACGCGGACATCGACCCGGCCGAGATCGGTAAGAACCGCACGCCAGACGTCGCGATCGTGGGCGACCTGCGGACGGTCATGACCGAGCTCGCGGCCGCGATGCACAGGCTCGTGCAGTCCGACGGGCCGACCAGCACCGCCGACTGGGTCGCGACCACCGCGGGCTGGAAGCGCAGCTACCCGCTGCGCTACACCCAGGACAGCGACGGCCCGCTGAAGCCGCAGCACGTGGTGGAGCGGCTGTCGGCGATGACCGCCGGCGACGCGATCGTGGTGGCCGGCGTGGGCCAGCATCAGATGCACGCTTCCCAGCACTACAGCTTCACCAAGCCGCGGAGCTGGATCAACTCAGGTGGCGCGGGCACGATGGGCTTCGCGGTCCCGGCCGCCATGGGCGCGCAGATAGGCAGGCCTGGCGAGCTGGTCGTGGCCATCGACGGCGACGGCTGCTTCCAGATGACCGCGCAGGAGCTCGCTACCTGCGCGATCGAGGGACTGCCGATCAAGGTGCTGATCTTCAACAACGGCTTCCTCGGCATGGTCAGGCAGTGGCAGGAACTGTTCTACGACGAGCGCTACTCCGAGGTTCACCTCGGCCGCGACATCCCTGACTACGTCAAGCTCGCCGAGGCCTACGGCTGCGCTGGCCTGCGGTGCGAGGCGGCTGGCGACGTCGACGCCGTGCTGGAGAAGGCGCTGTCGATCACCGACGTGCCCACGGTCGTGGACTTCCGCACCCATGACGCGGAAGGCGTGTTCCCGATGGTTCCCTCCGGTCACGCGAACGACGACATCGTCCTCGGCCCCGAATTCAGCGCGGCCGAGCAGCAGGCGGCGGCACGCAAGGAAGTGATCGCGAAATGACCACGCACACGCTTTCAGTCCTGGTCGAGAACAAACCAGGCGTGCTCGCGCACGTCGCCGCGCTCTTCTCCCGGCGGGCATTCAATATCACGTCGCTGTCGGTTGGCCCGACCAGCGACGAGCGGGTCAGCCGGATGACGATCGTCGTCGACGGCGAGACGACGCCGGTCGACCAGGTGCACAAGCAGCTCGAGAAGCTCGTCAGGGTGCTCAAGGTCGTCGAACTGCACGAGGATGAGGCCGTCGAGCGCGAGCTCGCGCTGATCAAGGTCACCGTGCGGCCGCAGTTCAAGGCGGAACTGCTCGACATCGCGACCGCCTACAGCGCAAACGTCGTCGACCTCGACCAGGACACGATCGTGCTCGAGGCGGTGTGCTCGCCTGGCCGGCTCGACTCGCTGCTCAGCAAGCTCGAGCCGCACGGCACCTGCGAGCTGGTGCGCACCGGCCTGATCGCCATCGGTCGCGGCAGTTCGACGATCACCGACGAGGATCAGCCCGCGCTGGCCGTCTGCGCTTAGGCGCCCTTCATCAACTACCGAGAGGACTTTTTCGATGGCCACGGTGTACTACGACAACGAGGCTGACCTCGGGCTCGCGCAGAGCCGGAAGATCGCTGTGCTCGGGTACGGATCCCAGGGGCACGCACACGCGCTGAGCTTGCGGGATTCCGGCTGCGATGTGCGGGTGGGATTGCCTGAAGGTTCCAAGTCGCGCGGCAAGGCCGAGGAGGAGGGGCTGACCGTCGGGACGCCGGAGCAGGTGTGCGCCTGGGCCGACCTGGTGATGGTGCTGACGCCGGACACGGGGCAACGCAAGCTGTACGCCGAAACCATCGGGCCGAACCTTAAGGCCGGGGACGCGCTGTTCTTCGCACACGGCTTCAACGTGCACTTCGGCTACGTCGAGGCGCCGGCGGATGTCGATGTCGCGATGGTGGCGCCGAAGGCGCCAGGGCACACGGTGCGCTGGCAGTACGAGGCGGGGCAGGGCACTCCGGTCCTGGTGGCGGTCGCGCAAGACGCCACCGGCAAGGCCTGGGACCTGGTGAAGTCCTATGCCAAGGCGATCGGCGGTACCAAGGCTGGCGCGCTGGTCACCACGTTCAAGGAGGAGACCGAGAGCGACCTGTTCGGCGAGCAGGCCGTGCTATGCGGCGGCGTCACGGCGCTGGTCAACGCGGGGTTCGAGACCCTGGTGGCGGCCGGCTACCAGCCCGAGGTCGCGTACTTCGAGTGCCTGCACGAGCTCAAGCTCATCGTCGACATGATGCAGGCGGGCGGTGAGACCTGGATGTGGTACTCGGTCAGCGACACCGCCGAATACGGCGGCCTGACCAGGGGTTCCGAGGTCGTCGCCGAGCCCGCGAGGCGGGCCATGGCCAAGATCTTGGCCGACATCCAGTCCGGCGAGTTCGCCAGAGAGTGGATCGCCGAGGACGACGCCGGCCGGCCCACCTTCAACCGGCTCCGTCACGAGGCCAGGACCAACCTCATCGAGCAGACCGGCCGCCCGCTGCGCCGGATGATGAGCTGGCTGGACGCCGAGACAGACCACGATGCGGGGGGTTCTGGGGGGTCGTCCCCCCTCGACAGCACCGAGGAGAACGCCTGATGGAGGGCAACGTACGCAGCTACGCCGTCGCGCACCTTCCAGGCGACGGCATCGGGCCCGAGGTCACCGCGGTCGCGCGGGATCTCGTTGATCAGGCCGGCAAGCGGCACGGGTTCGAGGTCGACTGGCGGCACTGCCCGCTCGGCTCCGAGCACTACTTGCGCACCGGTGAGGTCCTGTCCGACGAGACCCTGACCGGACTGCGCGCCGCCGACGCGATCTTCCTCGGCGCGGTCGGCAGCCCGTCGGTCCCGCCCGGCGTGCTCGAACGCGGCCTGCTGCTGCGGCTCCGCTTCGAACTCGACCTCTACGTCAACCTCCGGCCGGCAAGGCAGCGGCCAGGGGTACAGACCGCGGGCGCCGCCGACCTGGACTTCGTCGTCGTCAGGGAGAACACCGAGGGCCTGTACGCGGGCGCGGGCGGCATCGCGCACCAGGGCACTTCGTTCGAGGTCGCGACCGAGGAATCGCTGAACACCCGCACGGGCGTCGAGCGCTGCGTCCGCTACGCCGCGGGCCTCGCCAAGCGGCGCAGCGGCAAGCTCACCCTCGTCCACAAGACCAACGTGCTCGTGAACGCGGGGAGCCTGTGGATGCGCGTAGCAGAGGAGGTCGCCGCGGCCGAGGGCGTCAGGCTCGACTACGCCCACGTCGACGCCGCGTGCCTGTACATGGTCAGCGATCCTGGCCGCTTCGACGTGATCGTCACCGACAACCTGTTCGGCGACATCCTCACCGACCTCGCCGCCGCACTGACCGGCGGCCTTGGCCTCTCGGCGAGCGGCAACCTCAACCCAGATAAGACCGGCCCTTCTATGTTCGAGCCCGTGCACGGCTCGGCCCCGGACATCGCCGGGACCGGCAAGGCCAACCCGGCAGGCGCCGTGCTCTCCGCGGCGCTCATGCTCGACCACCTCGGCGAGTCGCGGGCGGCGGCGGAGCTCGAGGCCGCGGTCGACGCCGTACTTGCCAGGGGCGGTGCCGCGTCGACCGATGCCTGGGCCGACGCTCTCGGGGCGGAGGTGCCGCGATGACCGAGCGCGTCCCCGCCGTAGAGATGTATGACACCACCCTGCGTGACGGCTCCCAGCAGGTCGGCCTTGACCTCACCGTCGAGGACAAGCTGCGCGTCGCCGCGGCGCTCGACGAACTCGGCGTCGACGTCGTCGAGGGCGGCTGGCCTGGCTCGAACCCGAAGGACAAGGAGTTCTTCGCCAGGGCGAACGAGCTGCCGTGGCGGAACGCGCAGCTAGCCGCGTTCGGCGCGACCAGGCGGCCGAATCGGTCGGCCGATGGCGATGAGGGCCTGGAGACCCTCCTCGTCGCGAACACGCCGATCGTGACGCTGGTCGGGAAGTCCTGGACGCTGCACGTGGACGAGGCGCTGCGGACCACACGCGAGGAGAACCTCGCGATGATCGCTGACTCTGCGCGATTCTTCGTGCGCGAAGGCCGCAGGGTTGTGTTCGACGCCGAGCACTTCTTCGACGGCTACGCGGCTGACCGCGGCTACGCGATCGAGTGCCTCGCCGCGGCCGCGGCGGCCGGCGCCGACACGCTGGCGCTGTGCGACACCAACGGCGGGACGTTGCCCGATGACATCGTGCGGATCGTGCGCGACGTGCTCGGCACGTTCGGCGGGCTGCGGGTCGGGGTGCACTGCCACAACGACTCTGCGTGCGCGGTCGCGAACTCGCTCGTGGCCGTCGGCGAGGGCGCGACGCACGTGCAGGGCGCGGCCAACGGATACGGCGAGCGGTGCGGCAACGCCGACCTGTTCGCGGTCATCGCAGGGCTGGAGCTCAAACGCGAGCACGAGCTGCTGCCGCCAGGCAGGCTCGGCATGCTCGCCGCGACGGCCAGGGAGATCGCTGAACTGGCCAACCTGCCTTTCGACCAGAAGCAGCCGTACGTCGGGTCGTCGGCGTTCGCCACCAAGGCAGGGCTGCACGCCTCGGCGATCGCGCGGCGTCCTGACGCGTACTCCCACATCAACCCGGAGCGGGTGGGTAACCGGGCGCACGTGCTGGTCAGCGAGCTAGCCGGACGCAGCAACGTGCTGGTCAAGGCCGCCGAGATGGGTCTCGACCTGCCGGGCGATGTCGCGACCGATGTGCTCGAGGAGATCAAGGCGGCCGAGCACAGGGGGTACGCGTTCGAAGCTGCCGATGCCTCGTTCGAGCTCTTGGTCAGGCGCGTCGCCGGGCGAATGCCCTCCTGGTTTGACCTTGAGGGCTACCGGGTCGTGATCGAGAAGTCCGATGCGGCCGACAGGAGCGAGGCGATCGTCAGGCTGCTACTCGGTGAGCAGCGGGTGGTGGCGGTCGGCGAGGGCGTCGGTCCCGTGCACGCGCTCGACCAGGCGCTGCGCAGGGCGCTCTCCGAGCTGTATCCGGAGCTGGCAAGCATCCACCTGGTCGACTACAAGGTGCGGATCCTGGACGGCCGAGATGCGACGAGCGCGGTCACCAGGGTGATGCTCACCTCGGCCGACCACGACGGCGAGTGGACCACGGTCGGTGTGTCCGACGACGTCGTGACCGCGTCCTGGCAGGCTCTCGCCGACGGGCTCAGCTACGGCCTGCTTCGGGCGGGCGCGGTACCTCAATCGCTAGAAGGGCTTGTGAAAAGATGACCAATCTGCCGCGGCCGCGCAGCGGCCCGCTGACCACAGGGCCGGCCAGGGCGCCGCAACGCGCGATGCTGCGCGCGGTCGGGCTGAGCGAGGACGACCTCCGCCTGCCGCAGGTCGCCGTCGCCTCGTCGTGGAACGAGGTGACACCTTGCAACCTGCACCTGAACGGGCTGGCGGGGGCCGCCAAGGCGGGCGTGCGGCAGGCCGGCGCCGTCCCGATCGAGTTCGGCACGATCGCCGTGTCCGACGGGATCGCGATGGGGCACGAGGGCATGAAGGCGTCGCTGGTCAGCCGTGAGGTTATCGCGGACTCGGTCGAACTGATGGTGCACGCCGAGCGGTTCGACGCGCTGGTCGCGATCGCAGGCTGCGACAAGTCGCTGCCCGGCATGCTGATGGCCTGCGCGAGGCTTAACGTGCCCGCGGCGTTCCTGTACGGCGGCACCATCCTGCCGGGGCACGCGCTCGGCAGGACCCTGACGATCCAGGACGTGTTCGAGGCGGTCGGGGCCCAGGCTGCCGGTGACATGTCCGACGCAGACCTGCTCGCGGTCGAGCGGGCCGCCTGCCCGGGCGCCGGGTCGTGCGCAGGCATGTACACGGCGAACACCATGTCGGCGTGCTCTGAAGCGCTGGGAATGGCGCTGCCGGGCGCCGCATCGCCGCCTGCGGTCAGCGCGGAGCGGACCGCCATCGCGCGCGCGACCGGCGAGGTCGCCGTCCACGCGCTCGCGGCCGGACTGCGTCCGCGCGACATCATGACCAGGACCGCGTTCCTCAACGCGGCGGCCGTGGTGATGGCGACCGCCGGGTCGACGAACGCGATCCTGCACCTGCTCGCGATCGCGGCCGAGGCGGAGGTCGACCTCACCATGGACGACTTCGACACGATCAGCAGGCGCACGCCGCTGATCGCGTCGATGCGCCCGGCTGGCCGGTTCGTGATGAGCGAGCTTGACCAGGTCGGCGGGCTGCCCGTGGTGCTGCGCGAACTGCTCGAGGCCGGCCTCATCGACGGCAGCACGATCGCGGTGAACGGCAAGACGCTGGCGGAGAACGTGGCCGCGGCCCCGCGGCCGGACGGGCAGGTCGTGCGGCCGGTAAGCGACCCGTTGCTGCCCGAGGGCGGGCTCGCGGTGCTGCGCGGCAGCCTTGCCCCCAAGGGCGCCGTCGTGAAGGTGCCTGGCCTGGAGACGCTGCGGTTCGAGGGGCCAGCGCGGGTGTTCGAGCGCGAGGAAGACTGCTTCGCGGCCATTACCGGCGGCAAGGTGGCCAAGGGCGACGTCGTCGTGATCCGCAACGAGGGCCCCAAGGGCGGGCCAGGCATGCGGGAGATGCTCGCCGTCACGGCCGCGATCAAGGGTGCCGGCCTAGGCAAGGACGTGGTCCTGGTCACCGACGGCAGGTTCTCCGGCGCGACATTCGGCGCCTGCATCGCGCACGCCGCCCCTGAGGCGTTCGACGGCGGACCGATCGCGCTCGTCGCCGACGGCGACAAGATCGCTGTTGACATCCCGCAGCGGCGCCTTGACCTGCTGGTCGACGAGGCCGAGCTGGACCGGCGGCGGCGGCTGGAAACGACCAGCTCCGAACTACACCAGTGGGGCGCTCGCCAAGTACGCCGCGCTGGTCTCTGGCGCTGACCGCGGCGCCGTGTGCGCGCCTCCGGCCGGCTGACCGCGCCTGCCTCGCCCGCAGGTCAATGGCAGGGCGGACGACGGCCAACGCATAGCCATGATCCGGCTAGGATGACCGTTCATCCGCCCTCCACCAGACCTGTGCGACACAATGAAAGCCCGAGGGCACGGCGCAATCAATCCCCGACCCCGGAGGCTCGGACCATGACCGACGATCTGACCCGCAGGCGGCTGTTCGGGCTCGCTGGCGCGTCCGCGGCGGGCGTGGCTGGCGTCGGGCTCGTCGCGTGCACCGGCGACAGCTCGTCACCCTCGCTTGTCATGCCAGCGGCCGACACGTCCTCAGGTCCGCCGTTTGTGACCAGGCCCGATCTGACCCCGCCCAAGGTCAGCATCCGGCGGCATGGCGTGCCGAGCGATCCGCGCTACATCTTCCTGAATGCCCCCTACTCAGGGCCGGGGCACGGCGGCTCGTACATCCTGGACCAGCACGGCCATTTCGTGTGGTTCGGGCCGAACAGCGCGTCGCATCGCCGGATGAACTTCGACGTCCAGACGTTCCGCGGCAAGCCGGTACTCACCTGGTTCCAGGGCCTGGTCGTGCAGGGTTACGGTAAGGGCGAACTGGTCATTGCCGACTCGTCATACAAAATCCTGCACATTGTCCGGCCGGCGCACGGCGAACTGGCTGACTTCCATGACTTCTACGTGACGCCCCAGGGCACGGCCCTGATCACCATCTACCGGACGCACTCGGGCATCGACCTGAGCTCACGCCGCGGCCCGAAGAATGGCTATGTGATCTCCGGCGTCGCCCAGGAGATTGACATCGCGACGGGCAACCTGGTGTGGGAGTGGGACAGCATCAACCACGTCCCGCTCGCCGAGAGCCACGAGTTCCTCACCCCCGGCGACGGCACCAGGGCGCAGCCGTACAACTACTTCCATATCAACTCGTTCTCGCCCACCGCCGACAACACCGGCGATGTGCTCATCTCCGGGCGGAACACCTGGTCCATCTTCCGTGTCAAGCGCAACAAGGCCGGCACCGTCGTCTGGCGGCTGAACGGCAGGCGGTCGCACTTCAACATGGGCCCAGGCAGCCACTTTTACTGGCAGCACCACGTCCGTGCGTTCAGCGGCAACCGGATCACGGTGTTCGACAACGGCGCGAAGCCGGACAAGGAAAAGCACTCCAGGGCGATCGTCTTGACCGTCGACAACGCCAGGCGGCATGTGGCGCTGCAGAAGGCCTACATACACCCTGGTGAGGTGCTGCTGGCTGGGGCGATGGGGAGCGCTCAGTTGCTCGAGGACGGCCGGATGTTCGTTGGCTGGGGCACCGAGCCGCACTTCTCCGAGTTCTCTCACGACGGCAGACTGCTGCTCGATGGCGACATCACCGTGGGTGATTCTTCCTACCGCGCGTTCACGAGGCAGTGGGCTGGCCATCCGACCGAACCGCCGATGGCCGCGGCCCGGCACCGGTCGGGCGGCGGCGCGGTCGTGTTCGCCAGCTGGAATGGCGCCACCAACGTGGCGACCTGGCGAGTGTTCGCCGGCAAGTCGCGGTCGGCGCTGCACGAGGTCGGGTCGGGTCGCAGGTCAGGGTTCGAGACCGCGATCGCGGTGCACGGCAGCGGTCCGTACTTCGCTGTTCAGGCACACGACGCGAAGGGCAAAGCGCTGGCGAAATCGGCTCCAGTTAAGATCCGCTGAGAGTATCCGGGTATAACAGGCTGGTCCAGTTCGCGGCCGCTCAAGACTCGGCCGCAGCGTCGCGGGGGCGGCAGCTGATCGCTTAACGAGGTTTCTGATGAAGGAGAGCTTGACCCGGCGGGACCTGCTGCAGCGCTCAGGTACGGCCGCCGCAGCCGCCGCCGGGCTTGGCCTCGTCGGCTGCGGGACGAGCAGCGCGGTGTCGCGCCGTGGCAGCCAGGCAAAGAACCTGCAGCACTACGTTTCACGGCCGGACCTCACCCCGCCGAAGGTGACGCTGACCCACGTCGCTCCCGGGCACGACCTGCAATACCTGTTCCTCGGCATCGCCAACTCCGGCCCCGGCCAGGGCGGCGCGATGATCATGGACACGACCGGCGAGCTGGTCTGGTTCGCGCCTGACACGGGTGCTTACCAGAGCAAGTTGGACTTCCAGCGTCAGATCTACCGCGGCAAGCCGGTGCTGACCTGGTTCCAGGGACGGGTCGTGGAGGGCGGCTATGGCGAGGGCGTCGCGATCATCGCCGACGACTCTTACCGCGTCACGCACACGATCCTCGCGCACAACGGGCTGAAGGTGGACGAGCACGAGTTCAACATCAGCCCGCGGGGCACAGCGCTCGTCTCCGCCTACCACAAGCAGCGCTACGACCTGTCCAAGCTGGGCGGGCCGACAAGAGGCTGGCTGCTGTCAGGACAAGCCCAGGAGATCGACATCGAGACGGGCGAGCTGCTCTTCTCCTGGGACAGCCTGGATCACATCGGCTTTGACGAGACCTACCTGCCGGTCGAGGGCGGGCACGGCACCAAGGACAAGCCGTACGACTACTTCCACATCAACACGATCGGCGAGGCCGGGGACGGCGACCTGCTGATCGGCGCGCGCAACACCTGGTGCGTATACAAGGTCAGCAGGAAGACCGGTGAGATCGTCTGGCGGCTGAACGGCAAGAAGACCGACTTCACGATGGCGCCGGGTAGTGAGTTCTACTGGCAGCACGACACCCGGCTGCACGGCCCCGACACGCTGACGGTCTTCGACGACGGCTATGACGGCGTCTTGCCCAAGAACGAGAAGCAGTCTCGCGCGCTGATACTCAACGTCGACTACGACCGGATGCTTGTGACGGTGCGCAAGGGCTTCACCCACCCTGGCCAGCTCGTGCTCGCCAAGGCGATGGGCAACGCGCAGATGCTGCCGGGCGGTGGCATGTTCGTCGGCTGGGGCACCAACCCGTATTTCTCGGAGTTCGACGCCGACGGCAGGCTCCTGCTCGACGGCATGCTGCTCAAGGGCGACCCGACCTACCGGTCCTTCATCGGAGACTGGGAGGGGCATCCCGCTGAGCCGCCAGCCGCCGCTGCCCGCCGCCGGCCTGGCGGCGCCACCGTGTACGCGAGCTGGAACGGGGCCACCGAGGTCGCCTCGTGGAACGTGCTCGCCGGCCGGTCGCAGGCCGCGCTGGCCAAGGTCGCCACCGCGGCCAAGAAGGGATTCGAGACAGCCATCGCCGTCGGCACCAGGGGCCCGCACTTCGCGGTCGAGCCCTGCGACGCCAAGGGCCGGCCGCTCTCGCGCTCTGCCCCCGTCAAGATCATCTGAGGCCCGCTAGTTGACTTCAAGGGCGCCTTAGCTTTTACCCTGCTAGAGGCAGGCATTCGTACGGGAAGCGGGAAGCAGGGGACAATGGCGTCCGGGCTCTGGGCAGCGCAGCGGCGGTCGTTGACGATCGGGCTGGCGGCGACGATCACCTTCGTCGCCGCCGAGGCTCTGGCGGTCGTGACCGTGATGCCCCTGGTCGCGAGGGACCTGCACGGGCTGAGCCTCTACGGCTTCGTGTTCAGCGCGTTCCTGCTCGGGACCATGGTCGGCATCGTCGCGGCGGGCCGGGCGGCAGACAAGCGCGGGCCCGCCGTTCCCTACATTGCCGGGATCGTGGTGTTCGCGGCGGGTCTGACCGTCGCCGGGCTCGCTCCGACGATGCCCGTGCTGATCGCCGGCCGCACGCTGCAGGGCCTCGGTGCCGGGGCGGTGCCCGCCGTTGCCTACGTCGCGATCGGGCGCAGCCTGCCCGAGGGCCTGCGGGCGCGGATGATGGCGGTGCTGTCGACGGCCTGGGTGGCCCCCGGGCTGGCCGGCCCCGCGCTCAGCGCCGAGGTCGCCAAGTACTTCGGCTGGCGCTGGGTCTTCCTCGGGCTGCTGCCCTTCGTCGCGCTCACCGGGCCGGTCGCGATTCCGGCTCTGGTGCGGCTCGGCCGAGGGCCGGC
The DNA here is from genome assembly GCA_963696215.1 of uncultured Actinomycetota bacterium. Taxonomy (GTDB): domain Bacteria; phylum Actinomycetota; class Actinomycetes; order Streptosporangiales; family Streptosporangiaceae; genus Chersky-822. The sequence goes on along the minus strand of CAVOJF010000007.1, from coordinate 589,456 downwards.
GCCGCCGGCGAAGGACAACCGCACCGGCTCATCGACGGGATCGGCGTCGCCACCTGCGCGGGCCTCGTGCTTGGCGGCCTCACCCTGGCAGTCGGGTCCGCGACGGGAAAGGCGGCCGGCGCAAGCGCGGGGCCCGTCAGCCTGCCCAGCGTGCTGACCGGCGCGGCGCTGACCGTCGCCGGGCTGGCGCTCGGCCTGCCCTTGCTTCGCCGGCTGCTCCCCGCCGGGACGCTGCGGGCCAGGTACGGGCTGCCCGCCACGGTACTCAGCCGCGGGCTGCTGACGTTCTGCTTCTTCGGCGCCGACGCCTTCGTGACGCTCGCGATCACGATCCTGCGGCATCACAGTGCGGTCCTGGCGGGCGTCGCGGTGACCGGGGTGACGCTGTCGTGGACAGCCGGGTCCTGGTTCCAGGCCAGGATGAACTCGCGCTGGGAGGGCAGGCGCCTGATCAGGATTGGCCTGGTGATCATCCTGGTCGGCATCGCCGGGCTGAGCGCGATACTGGACAGCGGCATCACGGTCGCGGTCGGGATCGCCGCGTGGACCGTCGCTGGCGTCGGCATGGGGATGAGCTACGCGCCGACCACGCTGCTGATGCTCGCCGAGGCGCCGCCTGGCCGGCAGGGCTGGGCATCGGCGTCGCTGAACCTGTCCGACGTGCTGGGCGGAGCGCTGGGCATCGGGGTCGGCGGGGCGGCGATCAGTGCCGCGGTCCGGTTCGGATGGTCCCTCGCCGCAGGGCTTGGGGCTGCCTTCGCGGTCACCGCCGTGGCAGGTGTCGCCTGCCTGGCCGCCACCGGCCGGCTGCCGGTCGGCGTCGAGGCGACTGCGGCTGAGGTTGAGGTTCTGGACTCAGCCGCAGTCGGATCGCCGGTGCAGACCAGCGGCGGGACGCCCTAGCTGATGATCGGAGCCTGATCCACGGCCGACAGCCATGGCTCGGGAGCCATCGACAGCACACGCCGGTAGACCTCTTCGTAGCCCTCGGCCATCACCTCGACCGTGAAGTTCGCCTCGACGTGCTTGCGGCATACGCCAGGGTCGAGACCGCGGGCAGCCATGATGCCGTCGGCGAGTTGGTCGGGGTGGTCGACGACGATGCCGGTCTGACCGTGCACGATCAATTCGGGAACCGCGCCCCTGCCGAGCGCGACCACCGGTGTGCCGCAGACCATCGCCTCGATGACCACCAGGCCGAACGGCTCCTCCCAGCAGATCGGGAAGATCATGCAGGCGGCGTGGGCCAGCAGCTTGCGCTTGGCGGCGGCGTCGGCGACCCCGAAGATGGTCACGTCGCTGCCGATCCGCGGCTCGATCTCGCGCGAGAAGTACGCCCGCTCGATCGGCTCCGAGCACTTGCCGGCCAGCACGATGGGCAGGCCAGCCGCCCGGGCTGCGTCGATGGCCAGGTGCGGTGCCTTGTGCGGATGGAACCGGCCAAGGAACACCGCGTAGTCGTCCTTCGCGGCACGGAACGGGAACGTCTGCGCCCGGATCGCGTTGTGTACCGTCGCCGACCACGCGAGGTCGGGCGCGCTGGCCCGCTGGGCGTCGGAGATCGCGACGAGCTGTACGGTATCGCCGAGCGCACGATAGAACTCGCCTGCGTCGCCGTGCACCGGCCCGTGCGCGGTCACCACGGTCGGCGTCAGCCGGCCCCTGGCCATCAGCGGGCCAGCCTGCGTGTGGTCGTGGATGACGTCGACGTCGAGCGCCTCGAGCAGCGAGGCGACTTTTGCCGCGTGCACGATCTCAGGCATCACCTCGCCTAGCTGGCTCGCCGGGCCCTCGTGGAACGTGGTGAGGAAGCGCTGCGCCCTCGTTGCGTGGTTGCCTGCGCCAATGAGCGTCACCTTGTGCCCTCGTGCGACCAGTGCGTCGACCAGATCGGCGACCACGGTCTCGATCCCGCCGTATGCCGAAGGCGGAACGCTGAAGTACGGCGGCGCCACCATCGCGATGTGCATTTGGTGCGCTCCGCCCGGAGCCTGCTGGGTTCGGGTGAGAGTCGAGCCTGTGGTGCTCACAGCGAACGCCTCCTTGCCTGACGGGTCCCGGCGCGGCTCGGGCGCTGGTCGGGCGCCCTGTCCGGCCGAAAATGATCATGCCCGTAGGCTGTGGCGCCAATGCTGCAAGTGCATTAATAAAACGCAAATGGCTCGGTAAAGAGTTGATCTTTCCGGGCACTCTCCCGACTCGGGAGGTGTTAAGTAGCAAGCGTTTTCGCGAATGACCGCGTGCATTCTGAACTGGTCTTATACCCGCCGACTACCCGCCAACCGCGATCTCGGATATGCATAATCGCGATATCGTGCGCAGATTATCGCTGATTGTCTGGGTAAGCGGGTGGTCGGGCCCGAGCGCCCGCTCGCTGTCGGCGATGGTCCTTTCGAACAGCTTGATCGCATCGCTCTGCCTGCGAGCCATGTAATAGGCGTGCGCCAGGTTCCCGCGCAAGGTGAGCGTGTCCGGATGGTCGGGTCCGAGCACTCGCTCGAAGTCGGTCACCGCTTGCTCGTAGACCCGCAGGGCATCGGCCAGACGGCCAGCGGAATGGTAGGCCCCTGCCAGGTTGCCGCGCGCGGTCAGCGTGTCGCGGTTGTCAGGACCCTGGAGTCGCTCCCGGTCCGCCAGCAGGCGCTCGTAGAGCGGCATGGCATCCTTCATCCGGTGCGCCGCGTGGTAGCACGATGCCAGATTGGACATGGCGGCGAGGGTGTCGGGATGATCGGGGCCGAGCACGGCCTGGCGGCTGGAGACGACCTGCTTGTACAGCGAGATCGCCTCCTTCAGCCGCCCCGACGTCTTGTACGCATAGGCAAGCTGACTGGCCGCGGCTACCGTGTCGGGATGATCTTGGCCAAGGCCGCTCTCCCTGATCTTGCGGACCCGGCTGAAGATCGCGATCGCGTCCTCCAGCCGATTGGCGACCTGGTAGGCCCGGCCCAGGTTCATGTACTCGGCGAGCACGTCAGGGTGCTCGGGCCCGTGCGCTTGCTCCCAGTCGGCCAGGTTGCGCTGGTACAGCGCGATGGACTGGTCGGCCTGGCCCGCCGCCAGATAGGTTGCGGCTAGCTGACTGCGGACGCCGAGGGTGTCGGCGTGCTCGGGCCCCAGCACCCACTCGCGGTCGGCGAGCACGCGCGCGTACATGTCGATGGCCTGGTCGAACATGTTCGCCGAGCGGTAGATCCTGGCCAGGTTCGTCCTGGTTGTCAGCGCGTCGGGGTGGTCGGTGCCCTGTACCTGCTCCCGCTCGGCAAGGCTGACCAGGGTGAGTTCCCTGGCCTCCTCCAGGCCAGGCCGATTCGAACGCTCCGGCCAGCAGGTCCCTGATCTCCAGCGTCCTGCCGTGCTCAGAGCCGAGCGCACGTCCGCTCGCGGCCAGCATCGACTTCCAGTACGACACCGCCGCACCGGCCAGGCCCGCCGCGTTGAGGCTCTCTCCCGCCTTCAGCAGCACCGGATGCGGCTCTGGCAGCCAGAGCAGGTCGCCGGCGATACCGCCCAGCCAGCCGGCGCAGCCACGCAGCGCCTGGTCGAGCAGCGGTTCGGCCTCCAGGAGCGGCCATACCTCGCAGATGGCGTCGGCCGCCGATCTGGCGGCGTCGTCGAGTACGCCTGGCGGCACCAGCCGGCGCACCGTCTCCTGCACGACCGGATGAATCGCGATCAGCCCGGCGCTAGCGGACCGGTCGATGAAGACGAGCCCGCACTGCGCGAGGCCACCGAGCCCCGCCATCACCTCCCGCGCCTCGACCGGCATGCCGCGCCCGTGCCTGGATAGGTAAGCGCAGGCGGCCTGGCTGCCCAGTACCTGAACAGGAACGCCCGCTGGATCCAGCAGCGCGGCCAGCGCCAGCAGCGGCCTGGCCAGGCCGGCCGGCGGGTACTGGTCTGCCCTGTCGATCGCCAGCGACCAGGCCACCTCCGCGGGCGACACCAGGCCGCCGGCGGCCCGGCCGAGCAACTCCTGCCTGCGACCTGCGAACCTGATCCGGTACTGGCGGCAATCCAGCGCGGTGCCGGACATTGTCGTGGTAGCGAGCGCGAGCGCGAGCGGCATATAGGAGAGGTCCGCGGCCAGGTCGACCGCCTCGACCCGTTTCCCCGTCTGGTCGTAGAGCCGCGCGGTGACGTAGGCGAGCGCCTCGCGCGGACTGAACTCGCCGATCCGGCAGACCCGCGGGTTCAGGCTGGAGACCTCGGACATGTCGGTCGACGGATGGCAGGTCACGATCGTCTGACCGCTGATGCCGACCGGCCAGAGCCCGCGCAGCCCGCCAGCGTCGGTGACGTTGTCGAGCACGACCAGCCAGTGCCGGTCGGTGCGGCCGAGCCAGTCGAGAAAGCGGGCCGCGGCCGCGTCGGGCCCCATCCCGCCGTCGGTCAGGCCGACGTCGGCGGCTGCCCTGGCGTAGCCCATCACGACCGCCGACGGACTCGACGCGTTGATCCAGACCTGAAGATCGGTCCTGCCGGTTCGCGCCGCCACCCGCAGGACAGCGGCCGCGAGATGGGTCTTGCCGTATCCGCTGGGCCCGACCAGGACAGTCAGCGCCTGCTGATCACCGGTGCTTCTGTGCACGAGGTCGCTGAGTCCGGCGTCGAGCCCGTAGCCCGATTCTGGCCGCGGGTTGAAGAATTCAGAGATAGCAGGCGGTGCCCCAGACCAGACTGGCCAGCTAACGCCGGGTGACGAACCTCCGCCAGCCCGTCGCCCAGCAACCTGATTGCTCATGCCCGCCTGATTGATCAACGTGTGGCAGCCCCATCGCTGCTAGTAACTCGGCATCTCAACAGTACGACGATTCGCTCGTCAATAGGCAGGTAACTACACAGACTCAGCGGAATCAGACACGCCAGCGGGGAGGTCTTGCGGATGGCCAGGGCCGGCCGGGTTTACCGCCGCATCCTGCGCCACAAGGGCCTCGGCACGACCCGCAGCATCACGGCGGCGGCGGCCAGGCTACGCGGGACCCAGACAAGCGACGACTGGCCGTCGAGCGCCGTGGCCACCGCGGCGCCCACCTGCGCAGGCGTGGACGACAGCGGCGCCGCGCTCATCCCGGCTGTCATCCGGCCCGTGACAAATCCCGGACGCACCAGGAGCACTCGGACGCCGGTGCCCGCCAGGGCATCGGTCAGGCCGCGGGCAAAGGCGTCAAGGCCGGACTTCGCCGCGCCGTAGACGTAGTTGGCTTTCCGCGGCCTGATTGCCGCGACTGACGACAGCACGACAATGGTTCCGTATCCCTGTTCGCGCATTTTCCCCGCGGCAGCGAGCAGCGTGGTGACATGGCTGGTGAAGTTCGTGCCGATCATCTGGGCGCCGAGTTCGGGGTCGATGTCGACCTCCGCCTGCGGCGTCAGCACCCCGGTTGCGGCGATCACCAGATCGACAGGGCCGCCAGCGAAGACGCCGTCGATGAGCCTTAGGTGGCTCCCGGTCTCGAGCGCGTCGAACGTGACGGTCGTGCACGAGTAAGGCAGCTCCTTGCCGGCCGCGGCCATCCGCTGCTCGTCCCGGCCTGCCAGCAGCACCTCGGTGCTGCCGGGGGCGCTGAGCGCGGCGAGGATCGCCAGGCCTATCTCGCTGGTTCCGCCCAGCAGCAGGACCCGTCCTGGCCTGCCAAGGTTGTCGAGCATAGGTATCGCGGCTCCTTTGCGCGGGCGGGCGAGCGCCGTCACGCGCCTCCTAGAGGCCGACGGCGAACAGGACGAGCCAGGCGGCCTCGCAGATCACCATCACGGGGTCCCGCGCGATCAGGTCCTCCACTGGCTTGCTGGTCGCCCGCGCCGTGAGGCGGTCGAACCTGATCAGCGCCGCGGCCAGCGCGATCGAGCTGATCAGGTGCCACGACCGGGTCTCGGCGTGCGGCTCGGACGACGCCCACAGTACATACGAGACGATCATGATGAAGGACACGGCGCGCTGGGTGAGGCGCAGCACAGGGGCGGTGTACCCGCGCATCGCCGGCCTGTGATTCACGGCGTCGGCGCCGAGCACGGTCAGTTCTGTGTACCGCTTGGCGATCGCGACCATCAGCGCGCCGAGGCTGCAGACGAGCAGGAAATAGCCGGACGGTGGCACGTGCGTGGCCGCCGCGCCGCCGACGACGCGCAGCACGAACCCCGACGCGACGCAGGCAAGCTCGACCACCGGCACGTGCTTCAGTCCTGCCGAGTACAAGAACGAGATCGTGAGATACGCGGCTATCACGGCGGCGAGCAGCGGTTCGCCGATCACCAGGCCCGCCCCGAGGGCGACGACGACCAGGGCCACCGCGAGCACCGCGGCGTGCGCGGCCGGCAGCCGCCCCGACGCGACCGGGCGGAACTTCTTGTACGGATGGCCGCGGTCGCGCTCGGCGTCGACGACGTCGTTGACAAGGTAGACGGCCGACGACGCGGCGATGAAGGCGCCGACGGCGACCAGCGCGTACCAGAATCCGTGCGGGCGGCCGAAGGTGTTTCCGGCCAGCGGCGCCGCGAAAACGAGCAGGTTCTTCGGCCACTGCCGCGGCCGGGTGCTCTGCACGGCGGCCTTGAGCCATCGCAGCGGCCCCGATAGGCGCGTGGCTGACCCGGTCTGCGGCTCGGCAATCTTCGCCGCCGGGGTGGGAACCGTCATCGAGTGAAGACCGCCGTGAAGTCTCGGTTGGAGATGTAGAGGTACCGGTTGGGGGGCTGGACCTGGGTGCGGAGCAAGTTCACCGGCGTCGGATTAGCTGGGTGATTTTTGGCCAGATAGTACATGAAGGACATCCAGTCGGGATTGATATCAAGCTCCATGGCCGTCACGCTGCCGGCCCGCTTCAGCAGGCTAGCGAGCGTGCGCACGTCCAGTGCAGGACCATAGACGAAGATAATCCGGTTGTCCTTCGTGATGCCGACACCCGACCGCCAGACGTTGTAGCCCCCGCCCAGGGTGGCGCCCCAGGTGGATAGCACATTCTGATCGACAGAGGCTGGTACCTGGCCATTGACGACGATGGGACGCAGGTTCTGGCGAACAGCGGCGATGTCGGGACCCATGTGCAGCGGGCCGGCGCCCCACCGGCCGATCCGAAGCTGGCCGCTCTTGAAGTAGACCTCCGACGCCACGCCCTTGACGAGCCTGCCCGCGTAGTGCCCGTGCAGATAGAAACCGCCGCCTGAGGACGCGATCCGGAATCCGCTGTTGAACGTCGCGACCAGCCCGAGACGGTGACCGTGCGGGATGTCCATCGGAGCGCCCCAGTGCCCGTAACCTGGGTCTTCGGTGCCAGGGCGGAGCGAGAATTTCAGCAGACGCTGGTCCATCGAGACGACGCCCGCGTAGTACGAGGAGTACCTGCGGCTCTGCCGTACGTAGGTTTTGAAGACCGCCGGCACGCCCTTGACGCTGACCGCGACCTTCCAGACGCCTTCTCCTGGCAGCGGCCTGCCGGCAGGCGATCCGATTTCATCCGGGATGATCGGGATCAGCCCGTGGTAGTGCTTCTTCTTGTGCACCACCTGGCCGCCCAGCTTCCTGAACGAGACGTCGGGCTTGCCGCCGGTCTTGGGCTTGGAATAGGTAAGCCATTCGCCGAACGTAACCAGCGGCCCTAGATAGTGATTGCGCGCCCACTCAGCGACCCGCTCGGAGACGGTGCCGCCGCCGGGCGCGGTCAGCGCGCGGCCGAGCGACAAGCCCGTGACCAGGATCAGCACGGCGAGGGCCGCCGCTATCACGCGCATGACGATTCGGAACCGGCGCCCGCGCGGCAGTCGCGGCCGGCGCGGCTGCCGGTGTCTAGCTGACTGCGACTCGCGCGTTGACGTTGCCGGTCGGGCCACGCCATCCTCCTTCTCGCATGCGGGATCTGCTGCTTGGAACAGACGGGCGAGCCAGATGGGCAGCCAATACTTCACCCGAAGCGCTCACTCTATGCGGGCGTCCAGCCAATTCGGCGAGGCCGGCCTCGTGCCGCTCTCCCCATATGCCCGTCAACCCTCGCGGGTGAACATCCGTCCGCTAGGAGTCAACGACCTCACCTGCGCGTGAGTTTCCACTGTCCGCACAAATCGTCCCACCGGGCCCGTCGCGGCTCGCACTGGCAGCCGTGGTCTGGCTGGCTCGGCCAGCGCGATGGCATCGCGGCGGCGCCGCTAAGCTGTCCGGCGACAGCATCAGCGGGAGGATCGACATGACCGACGACAGCACCGTCCAGCGGACCCTCGTCCTGCTCAAGCCGGACGCCCTGGCCCGCGGGCTGACCGGCCGGGTGCTCACGAGGTTCGAAGACGCGCTGCTCAAGGTCGTGGCGGCCAAGATGGTGTGGATGGATGCCGAGCTGACCAGGCAGCACTACTTCGACCTCGAGGAGCGCTTCGGCGCCGATGTCTACAACTCGATGGCGCGGTTCATGCAGTCAGGCCCGGTGTTCGCTGTCGTGCTCGAGGGCGTTGGTGCGGTGCCTTGCGTGCGCAAGCTCGTCGGCTCCACCTACCCCGACCAGGCGGCTCCTGGCACCATCCGCGGCGACTTCGCACACGTCAGCAGGGCGTATGCGAACGCGAACGGGCTCCCGGTCGCCAACCTCGTGCACGCCTCTGGCAACGCGGAAGAGGCGGAGCGCGAGATCGGCGTCTGGTTCACCAAGGCCGAGATGTACGACTACCCGTCGGCCGCCCAGCAGTTCGCCTCCTAAGCCAAGAAAACCTCGACCCCGCCGAGTCGCATCATCGGGCTCAGTTGTGGTACCTCGGAGATATGGACGCGCCAGGAAACCAGCCAGACGAGGTCACCCAGGCTGCGCTTGACACGGTCTCCCAGGCGGTCGAGCTGGCCGACCGGCAGGACGGCCAGCGCCGGGCGCGCGGTATCCGGGGCCGGATCAGCCGCAGGATGCGCCGGCGCGCGGAGCGGACGAAGGGCGTCCGCGGGGTCAGCGCCGCGATCAGCGGAGCGGCGCGGCGCGGCGCGCACGTTACCGGTCGCGGCTTCTCGGCTGGCGGCAGGTGGCTGAGCGCGCAGGTGCTCGCGATGGCGCCCAAGCTGCCCGGTCCGGGATCAGGCCACCCTGCGCTCGCAGTTTCCTGGCCGGTCGCCCGACGAGCTCGCCGAGACGCTGATCGAAGGCGCGTCCCGCGCGTCAGCGGCCGTCGGCGTCGCGGTCGGCGCCTGGGCGGTGCTGCCGTTCGTGCCAGCCGCAGGGGTTGAGATCACGACCGAGACGCTCGCGGTCGTCGGCATCGAGATCAAGCTCGTGGCCGAGCTGCACGAGGTCTACGGCCAGGTCGTTCCCGGCAGCGTCGTGGACCGGATGACCGCGTACGTGGGAGCGTGGGCGCAGCGCAGCGGCGTCGCGCTGGCCCCGGCGGGCTCGTGCTCGCAGCCGGATCGCCGCTGGCGCGCCAGCTCAGGCGCAGGCTCGCAGGCAAGGCTGGCCGGAGCATTTTCTCGCTTGGCCCGCTGCTCACCGGTGCGGCCGCTGGCGGCATGATCAACCGCAGGGAGACCAGGAAGCTCGGCCGCATCCTCGGCGACGACCTGCGCAAGCGGACGCCCTACACCGCGGCCTGGCCTGAAGACCAGAGCCCAGCCTGGCGGGCCTAGCCGCCCGTGCCGAGCCAGCGGTCGAGCCAGCCGAACTGCTCGGCGAGCACGTGCAGGACCGACTCCCTGGCCAGGTAGCCATGGCTCTCCAGCGGCAGGATCACCATCCTCGCGGTCCCGCCGTTGCCGCCGATGGCCTGGAACAGCCGCTCTGACTGCACGGGGAACGTGCCTGAGTTCGCGTCGTCGGCGCCGTGCACGAGCAGGATCGGCGTGGTGATCTGATGCGCGTACCTGAACGGCGAGACCCGGTCGTAGACCTCGGGCACCTCCCAGAAGCTGCGCCGCTCGGTCTGGAAGCCGAACGGCGTCAGCGTCCTGTTGTAGGCGCCGCTGCGGGCGATCCCGGCCGCGAACAGGTCCGTGTGCGCGAGCAGGTTCGCGGTCATGAACGCGCCGTAGCTGTGGCCGCCGACCGCCACCCTCGCCGGGTCGGCGATGCCAGCCGCCGTCATGGCCTTGATGTGCGCGGCCGCCGCCGCGGCGATCTGCTCGACGTAGGTGTCGTTCTTGGTCTCTGGGTCGCCGATCACGGGCATCGTGGCGTTGGCCAGCACCGCGTAACCGCGCAGCACGAACCAGGCAGGATCGGACGCGGTCAGCCTGGTGAACCTGGTGCTGCTCCCGCGAATCTGGCCGGCCGTGCCCGCGCTGCCGAAGTCATGCGGGTACGCCCAGATGAGCAGCGGCAGCGGTCCGTCGCGCTCGGCCTCGTAGCCGGGCGGCGTGTGCAGCATGCCGGACAGCGCGACGCCGTCTCCGCGGTCGGTGCTGACCAGCTGCTTGTGCATCCCGGTGAGCCAGGGGTGCGGATCTGGCCAGCTGGTTAGCTGGCGTGGCGTGGCGGCTGCCCCCGAGCGCGACGACCCAGAGGTTGGGCGGCTCGGCCGGGCTCTCGTGCCAGATCACAGCCTCGTCTGTGCTTCCGCCGGCGAAACACAGCACCGTCTGGTGCGCGTCGGCGGGGCTCTGCAGCAGCCTGGTCGTAGTGCCCGTCCGCAGGTCGCGGCGATCAAGGAACGGACGCTCACCCTCCGGCGTGGCTCCTTCTCCGCGCAGGTAGATAGCGGCGCCGTCCTGCCGGATCGTCCTGGTGCCGTCGGGATGGAGCCGCATCATCGGGGATGCCGGGATCGCCGTAGGAGTCGTCTTCGGCCAGGTCGAACACGACGGTGTTCTGATCAGGGTCCGCCGGGTAGCACAGCCACGTCGTCAGCCACCGGCGGTCCCTGTCGTGCTCGGTCAGCAGCAGGGCACCAGGCTCGTCGAGGTTCGCCCAGTCCAGGCACCGGTGCGCGACCTTGAAGGCAAGCTCGGGCTCGGCACTGAACGGCGCTGGATGCACCATGATCGCGTCCCGGTACTCGGCCGCGGCTACCGGGTCGCCGCCGTCGAGCGCTTCGGTCCAGATCAGGGTGGCCGACGCGCGCTCGTCCCAGGACACGTGCCGCGGCCCCGTCGGCACGCCCATCCGCGGCACCTCGTCGCTGACCGGCAGGTCGGCGACGACGCGCACCGGATCGCCGTCCGCCGACCACACCTGCACGCTACGGGCGAAATAGCCGTAGGGCACGCGGAAGGAGAACGGCCGCTGCAACCGGTAGACCAGCAGGTACTGACCGTCGGGAGATTCGCCGACGTACTGATACAGCCCGTCGGGACCGAGCCTGGTCACCGCGCCGGTATCCGGGTCCACCCGCAGCGGCGCGGTGGTAGCCAGCGCCTCGAAGGTGTCCTCGTCAGCGGTGTTATTCAGCAGGTCCTGGAACGTCGCCATCTGCGACCGCTTGCCCGCCACCTCGCTGATCCGCGGCTCGATCGGCGCGCCACGTCCAGGCTCGTCGCGCCCATCGTCGGGTGGTGCGCCTAGCACGTAGAGCGACCCGCCGTCCCGTGACCAGCGCACGGTGCCGCCAAGGGCAGGCGGCTCGGCACCGAGCACATCCCTGACCCGCAGGCCGGGTACCTGTACCGGGTCAGCGTCGGCGCTCGACGTCGCCCGTCCACACGCCGATGCCATCGGGCTCGTCGACGGTGAAGGCGAACCGCTGTCCGTCGGGTGCCCAGACCGGCACGCTGACCTGTGCCCCTTCGGGCAGCGCGAGCGGCCGCTCGGCCCCGTCGCTGAACCGCAGCACGGACAGGCCGGTGAACCGACGCGTCCGCTGGCGGCCGGCGATCGCCGGGTCTAGCCGCAGGCCTGCCAGGCTGAGCCGCGGCCTGGCCAGCATGGCGATCGGCGGATGCGCCTGATAGTGCAGCAGGATCGCGAACTGCCCGGTGGGCGACGGTGATGCGAGCGGGGTCGGCGCGGCGTCGATGATGGAGACCACGTCGGCATCGGGAGTCAAGAACGGCAAATCGGGTTCCTTCGCTAGGAGAAGCCCAGGGGTCCAACGGCAGCCTAATTGGTCTTTGAACCCGGCAGTCCAGAACGACCCGGCGCCAGTGCCCGGCGACGTCGACCCCGCTGGCTGGCAGGCCGCGCCTGCCAGCCAGGGAGCCCGATAATCGGGCCGGTGTCTGCTAGTACCAGCCTGTGGCGCACTCGTGCGCCCACGCCCGGCGCGGCGTGCCATAGCGGGACCTGATGTAGCGCAGCCCCCACCTGATCTGGGTTCGTGCGCTGGTCCGCCAGTAGCGGCCCGCCGATGCCATCTTGCTGCCGGGAACCGCCTGCGGAATGCCGTACGCACCCGAGTAAGGGTTGGATGCGCGGACATTCCAGCTGCTCTCCCGGTCCCACAGCCGGTTCACGTACCTGAACTGGTACTTCGGCCGCCAGTGGAACCGGTTGAACATCATCTGCCAGGCGATCTCCCGGTTCCTGCCCAGGTGGTGGTGCCGCCTCGTGGCGGACTGCGCATCCGTGGACAGGAGAGTGGCGGATGTAGCCGCCCTGGTCGCCCGCGCGGACGATGATCCGGGGGCTGCCGACCTGGCCGCATCGACGTGCACGGTGCGAGCTGCGGCGGGCCTGACTGGCTGTGCGGATGCGCCTCCTGCGAGGCCGCTCCCGGTGATGGCCGCGACGGCCAGAACCGGAACGCATCCTGTGACGGTAATGCGGGCGATGGTGAATCGGGACGTGGACGTACGGTTCAGCGATCGCGAGCGAATCAAGGGGAACTTTCGGCCGGGCACGTCATTCGCGTGCTCACCTGCCACCCATCATCTGCCGGGCCGCTCAAGTCGGGCCTGGCATTCGGCGTGCTGGTTGCCTCGCGGGATCAAGGCGACAGGCTGGTTACGCTAAGTAACACACCATGCACGCGGGGTGCTTTGCATCTCTCACGATGCCCGAAGTTCCGGGCTTAGACGGGCAGAATCACCGAAATACTTCTATGAAATGAATCACAGCTGAACATCAAATGCCAGAAGCCATTCAGCGGTAACAGGACTCTCCCGCGCCGGTAACCCGCTTAGCCGGTCTCGTTCGGGTTAGCCGGCCATCACTCGCCTTTGCCGGTTGACGTTCCTTCCGGTCGCGGGCCAGGCTAGGGCCGTGATAGGCGTGTCCGGGTGCGCCCGCGGCTGCGTGCGGCCGCACGTCATGGGCCAGCTGACGTGCTGCTGACACGGGCGCGACTGACGGGTGTCGCTTCGCTAGCCAAGCCGGCCGCGTGGGCCGCCTTTTCGAGCGCGCTGGTCCTGACCGGCTGCGGGACGGTGCCTGGCGCTCCCCGGGCCGCTGACCAGGCGCGTGGTCAGCGCGCGCATTCCAGATTTGTGCCAGGTCCGGTTGGCGGGTCGCCGGCATTGGCGCGAGCGGTGGCTAGGCGGCTGCTCGGCAAGCTCGTGCCAGTCCTGCCCGGCGGAGCGCACCAGATCGGGCCGCGGGCCGAGCCGAAACGCGGACAGGTGATCGGCGCACCGATGCTGGTGGACATCAGCAGGTTCTTCTTCGTGCCGCTGCCGGTCGGCACGGTGGGGAGTTATCTCGAAGCCCATCCGCCGGCCGGCCTGAAATACGCGGGCAGCGGAACCAGCGGCGACGTCGCCTCGATGGTGTTCTACGCCATGAAGTCGGCGCCGCCAGGCATCGATCTCGAGAGCCAGCTGCTCACGAGCCTTGGCCCAGGGCGGCACGGCGGCACCGTGCTGCGGGCGGACGCCGAAGTTGTCTGGTACCCGTGGCGATCAGCGGGCGAGTACCTGCACCCGGACCGTTACCGCACAGTGACAATCCGGGCGACTTTCAACGGCCATAAGCCGACGACGATCAGCAGGACATTTACCTCGGCCAGGGTGATCGACGGGCTAGCGGCGCTGTTCGACCACATGCGGGTTGTGACCCCTGGAGCGATCTACGGCTGCCCGCCGGTCGGCCGCGACTTCCAAATAACCTTCACGTCCGCTGGCCATCGTCCTGCCGTGACGGTCGGCCCGGCCTTCTGCACAGGCGATTCTGTCGTCGTCGGCGGCAAGCGGCAGCCTGCGCTCTCGGACTTCGACAGCAGCAAGGCGTTTGCCCTCATGGCGCGACTGCTTGGAGTCCACGGCAAGTACTGGTGACGGCGCTAGTCGCTAGCAACCCGCCTGGGACACGAAAGGCCGAGGCTAGTAGGCGACCAGGGCGCGGATGGCGGTCGTGACCGAGTCGGCTGTCGGGATGACCTGCTGCTCGAGGGCGTCGGCGAAGGGAAGCGGGACGCATGCGGCGGCGACCCGCTTGACCGGCGCGTCGAGCATCTCGAAGCCCTCGTCGGCGACGATCGACGCGACCGTGCCGCCCCAGCCGCCCTGATAGGGGTTCTCCTCGACGATCAGCAGCCGCGACGTCTTGGCGACCGAGCCGAGCACCGTGGCCATGTCCAGCGGAACCAGGCAGCGCAGGTCGATCACCTCAGCGCTGACGCCGTCGGCCGCGATCCGCTCAGCGGCCGCCAGCGCCATCGGCACGGTGGCCGCCAGGGCGACGACGGTGATGTCGGTCCCCTGCCTGGCGATCGCCGCCTGACCGAGCGGGACGACGTGCCCTTCTGGTGCCGCCTGGCCCTTGCTCGCGAACAGGCCCTTGTGCTCGAAGAAAACCACGGGATCATCGCTGCGCACGGCCGACGCCAGCAGCCCGACCACGTCGGCCGGGTTCGACGGCGCGACGATCTTCAGGCCGGGGATGGTGAGCGTCCAGTTCTCCACGGCCTGCGAGTGCTGTGCGCCGAAGCCGAGGCCGCCGCCGTTGGCGGTGCGGACGACCAGCGGGACCGTGACCTGCCCGCCGGTCATGTACCGCATCTTCGGCATCTCGTTGGCCAGGTAGTCCCAGCACACCGCGAAGAAGTCGGAGAACATGATCTCGGCGACTGGGCGCATCCCTGTCATGGCCGAGCCCATCGCGAGGCCAAGGATGGCCTGCTCGGAAATCGGCGTATCCCAGATCCTGCTCGGACCGAACTCCTCGAACAGGCCCTGGGTGGTCTTGAACACTCCCCCGGCCGCGCCAATATCCTCACCGAGGCACACCACGGCGGGATCCCTGCGCAGTTCCCTCGCCAGGCCGTCTGCAACGGCCTCCCGGTACGTGATCACGCCCGGATCCGCCGAGCTGCCACCTACGTGCGCCACTGTGAGCCTCCGTCCGCCCAGACATCGGTGAAAGCATCGGATGGATCAGGGGCCGGCGCGGCCTTGGCCGCCGCGACCGCCGCAGCGACCACCGCCGCCGCCCGGTCATCGGCCGCGACGGCGTCCTCGACAGGCACGCCAAGCTCGGCGAGCCTTGCCCTGGCGATATCGAGTGGGTCCCGTGCCAGCCATTCCTGCACTTCAGATGGCGGCCGGTAGGTCGCCGGGTCGGTGCGACTGTGGCCGAAGTGGCGGTAGGTCCGCGCTTCGAGCACCGTGGGGCCCTGTCCCGACCTGGCTCGCTCGGCTGCGCGGGAGACAGCGTCGGCGACCACCACCACGTCATTGCCGTCGATGACCTCGGCCGGAATGGCGTAGGCGGGCGCCCGGTCGGCCGCCGGATTGGGCACGGGCGTGACCGTTCCGATCGGGGTGTACTCCATGTAGAGGTTGTTCTCGCAGATGAACAGCGCGGGCAGGGACCAGACGGCGGCGATGTTGAGCGCCTCGTGGAACGCCCCGATGTTGGTCGCACCGTCACCGAAGAACGCCACGGCGACCTGGCCGGAGTCCCTCAGCTTGGCCGACCAGGCAGCGCCTGCGGCGAGCGGCAGGTGCGCCCCGACGATCGCGTACGACCCCAGCATGCCGGCCGACGCCTTGGTCAGGTGCATGGACCCGCCCTTGGCCTTGCACAGGCCCGTGGCCTTGCTCATCAGCTCGGCCAGGCACTCCTCAGGGGTGGCGCCACGGGCGATCGCGTGATGGTGACCGCGGTAGGTCGCGAACACGTAGTCGTCGGGCCGCAGGCTGGCGCTCGCGCCGACGGCCACGGCCTCGTGGCCTGCCGCCAGGTGGGTGGTGCCCTTGACCAGCCCGGCCAGGAACAGGTCGTGCGCCGCCTTCTCGGTGCGCCTGATCACCGCCATCTGCTCGTACAGCGCCAGCAGTTGGCCGGCGCCAATGATGCTCGTCGTCGTCATGTCGCCTGCCCTGGGATCATCTCGCCGCGGCCGGCAGCGGTGTTGAGATGGGACTGGCTCTCGCGGAGGGTGTCGAGGGCGCCGCCCACGGTCCAGTACTTCCGGCCAGCCACGAGCAGGTCCTCGGCCGGGAACTTCGTGATCACCTGGCAGCCGTCGGCCGTCACCACGACCTCCTCCTCGATCCTCGCCGCCGACCAGCCGTCGGCGGCTGGCCAGTAGGTTTCGAGCGCGAAAACCATCCCCTCCTCCAGAGTCTCAGGGTGGTCAAGCGAGACCAGCCTGCTGAAGATCGGCTTCTCCCAGATGGACAGGCCGACCCCGTGGCCGTACTGGAGCGCGAAGGCCGCGGTTTCGTCGGGGAAGCCGAACTCCTCGGCCCTTGGCCAGAGCGCGACGATCTCGCCGGTGGTCGCTCCGGGCTTCACCATGGCGATCGCGGAGTCCATGTATTCCCGGCACCTGATATAGGCGTCGCGCTGGGCACGGGATGCGCTCCCCACGGCGAGCGTTCGGTAGTAGCAGGTGCGGTAGCCGTTGAAGCTGTGCAGGATGTCGAAGAAAGCCGGGTCGCCTGGGCGCAGGATCCGGTCGCTGAACACATGCGGGTGCGGCGAGCAGCGCTCGCCGGAGATCGCGTTGACCCCCTCCACGTACTCGCTGCCCAAGTCGTACAGCACCTTGGCGACCAGGCCGACGCACTCGTTCTCCCTGACCCCCGGCCGCAGGAACGCGTATAGCTCGTCGTAGGCCGCGTCCACCATCGAGCACGCCTGGGCGAGCAGCGTGATCTCGTCGGCGGTCTTGATCCTGCGCGCCTCGAGGAAGACCTGCTGACCGTCCACCGCGGTGATGCCCTCCGCCGCGAGCGCGGCCAGGACCGGCATCTCGGCGACGTCAATGCCCACCGGCTCGCTGGCCAGGCCTCGCTCGCGCAGCTCGGCCGCGACCGTCCTGGCGAGCTCCTGCGCGATGCCGGCGTCCGGGTGGAACGCTCCGCGCAGCGTGGAGATGCCTGCCCTGGCACCGGTCCGCGCCGCGCCCGCCGCCGTCGGCTCCCCTTCGGTGTGGTCGAGCCAGGGGTTGTACAGCTGGTGGTGCCTGGCCGCCGAGCCGAAGTCCCAGACGATCGGCTCGCCGCCGCGGGGCAGCAGCGCGAACCTGATCAGCTTGTCCATCGCCCAGGTGCCGATGTGGGTGGCGGTCATGTACCTGGTGTTGGCCATGTCGAAGCTCAGCAGCGCCCCGAGCTCAGACCGGTCCAGGTGCTGCTTCAGCCTGGCGAGCCGCTCGGTGCGGAGCCGGTCGAAGTCGACCCGCTGCTCCCAGTCGACCGCGTTCGTGCCGAAGGTTCGTATCGCCATAACCGCTCCCTCACCCCTGATTGATCGATCTGCCGAGGTCCGCGAGCATCACCGTGGCGGCGTTGCGACCCGGCGCGCCGGACACCGAGCCGCCGGGATGCGTGGTAGCCCCGGTCTGGTACAGGCCGCCGATCGGCATCCTGTGAGACGCCCAGCCGGGCACCGGGCGAAGCTCGCCCGACTGCGCTGGGCCCGCGTCGCCACCGTGGCACGACCCGTGCCAGTTGTGCGCGTTCATGCGCTCCAGATCGAGCGGGCTCTTCACAGCGGTCGCGAGGATGACCTCGTCGGTCACGTTCGGCGCGTGCCTGCGCAGCTCGGCGAGGTTGGCCATGCAGACGTCCTCCTTCAGCTCATCCCACCGCTGCGGTCCGGCCTGCAGCTCGTACGGCTGGAACCCGACGACCTTCAGCGTGTGCTTGGCCTCCGGCGCCCTCGACGGGTCGGCGACTGTGGGGCAGAGCACGAGCAGGACAGGCTCATCGAGCGCGATCCGGCCAGCTCTGAAGTCGGTGGCGAGCCGCAGCATCCGCTCCGCCGAGTGCGGCGTGCCCGCCGCGACCGCGGTGATCTGATCATCGCCCGCGGCGTACCTGGGCGGCTCCGCGGTCGCGTAGTGGCTGACGAACATCGAGACGCCGGGCTGCCACGTATCGACCCCGTACCTGAAATCCTCGCCCCATGCCTGCGCAGGCGCCATCTCGACGAGATGCTTGATATGGATGGTCGACAACACGGCCTGGCCTGCCCGGTAACGCTCACCGCCCGCGGTCTCCACGCCGACGCAGCGCCCGCCTTCGAGCACGAGCGCCGTGACCTCGGCACCGGTGACGATCGCGCCGCCACGACTCTCGATGACGCTGGCCAGCGCTCGCGGCAGGGCCGCCGATCCGCCGCGCGGGAGCGTCCAGCTGTGCTGCTGTCGGCCGTAGGCGAGCGAGTAGGCCAGCATGCCTGTGCCGGGGCGCTCTGGTGGCTGCATCGTCATGAACGACATCCACAGCATGAAGGCCCTGGTGTGCTCGTCGGCGAACTCGCCCGCGATGACCTCCCAGGCAGACATCGCGTTCCTGCGCAGCCAGCGCGACCCGCCAGGCTGGCTGGCCAGCACCCCCGCCGTCGTTGCGCCGAAGCCAAGCGGGGTGTACCTGGCGTGGCCGAGATCCTTCGCGATCGCCCGGTAGTCAGCCATCATCCGCCGGTACGCGTCGGCGTCAGCCTGGTTGAACTTCGCGAACTCCGCGCAGGTCCTTTCCTCGTCGCGCCACATCGTCAGCCAGGACCCGTCGTCGAAGGGAAGGTGCACGACGGGGTCAGGGTGCAGGTATTCCAGGCCATACTCGGCCAGGCCGAGTTCGCCTAGGACGGGACTGGCCTGAATCAGGTTGTGGGCGGTCGAGCAGGAGTCGTGCAGGAAGCCAGGCAGCGTCAGCTCCTCGGAGCTGGTGTCGCCGCCGACGTCCTGCCTGGCCTCGAGCACCAGGCACGACAACCCAGCCTTCGCCAGATAGGCCGCCGCGACCAGGCTGTTATGGCCAGCACCGGCGACCACCACGTCGAAGGTCTCGGTCATTCCTTTGGTGCCTCTGATACCTCTGGCGCCTCGGCAGGACCGGCAGACCCGCCAAGGTACAGGGCCCCGATCTCGGGATGCTCGAGGACCTCGCGTCCGGTGCCAGAGAGCCTGATCCTGCCGTTCTCCATCACGATGCCGTGGCTGGATAGGGCGAGACCAGCGCGTGCGTTCTGTTCGACCAGAAGAATGGTCTTGCCGCTCGCGTTCATCAGCCGGACAGCGTCAAAGACCGTCTTGAGCACCTTGGGCGCCAAGCCGACCGACGGCTCGTCCAGGATCACCAGTGCCGGGTCGAGCATGAGGCACCTGGCGAACTCGACCAGCCGCTGCTGGCCGCCGGAGAGGCTGCCGGCCTTCTGGTTCGCCCAGCCGCCGACGGCTGGGAACATCTCCTCCACCTCCGTGCGCCTGCGGGCCACCTTGTTCCTGTCGGTCAGCAGATAACCGCCGAGCTCGATGTTCTCGGCGACCGTCATCTCGCGGAACAGGCTGTGGTTTTGCGGAACGTGCACGATCCCCGCGCTCAGCACCTGCCTGGGCGAGCGTCCGGCGAGCGGCTTGCCGCGGAAGCTGATGCTGCCAAGCCGCGGCTTGAGCAGCCCGCTGATGGTGGCGAGCAGCGTCGACTTGCCGCAGCCGTTCGGCCCCACCACGCAGGTAATCCCGCCTTCGGCAACGGTCAGGCTCACGCCGTGCAGGACGTCGCCGCCGCCATAACCCGCGGTCAGGCCGTCGACGATCAGCGCCGGCGACTGGCGGTCAGCGGCCGGCCCGGCCTCGGCCGCGCCGCTAGCCGGCCCGCTCATTGCCCGTCTTCCCTGTGCCCGTCTCTCCCGTGCCGGGTTCGTCGCTGTCTTCGGCCGCGCCTAGGTAGGCGTCGAGCACCCGGGGGTTGTTCCTGACCTCCGACGGCGGTCCGGTAGCGACGATCGTGCCGAAGTCGAGCACCGCGATGTGGTGGCACAGGCCCATCACGAACTCCATGTTGTGCTCGACGATCAGGAACGTCTTGCCCGCCGCGTTGAGCTGCCTGATCCGGTCGGCAAGCTGGTTGACCAGCGACGGGTTGACGCCACCCGCAGGCTCGTCGAGCAGGACGATCGCCGGGTCGGCGACCAGCACATAGGAAAGCTCGAGGAGCTTGCGCTGGCCGTAGGAGAGCGTGCCCGCCAGCTTGCCCGCGTGACCGGCGATGCCGGTGAACTCGAGCAGTTCCATGGCACGCTGGCGATCGGCAGCACCGCCGGCCCTGGCGAACGGATTGCGGAACCCCGCGCTGCTGTGCTGAGCCGCGACGATCATGTTCTCCAGGACCGTGAGCCTGGGGAAAATCCTGGTCAGCTGGAACGTCCTGCCTAGACCGCCGGCGAACACCCGCTGCGGCGACAGCCCAGTGATCTTCTTGCCCTCGTAGTAGACCTGGCCAGCGTCCGGCCGGTCGTAGCCGGTGATGACGTTGAACAGCGTGGTCTTGCCCGAGCCGTTAGGCCCGATCAGTCCGGTGATCGATCCGGCGGCCACCTCGACCGTGCAGCCGTCCAGCGCCTGGACACCGCCGAAGGCCTTACTGATTCCCTCGGCACGCAGCAGGGCGTTCACACCGGCTCCCGCGTGGAGGCGTGCACCTCGACGTCGACGTCCGTGCCAGCACTGACCGACTTGCGCCGCTCCAGCCAGTCGCGCCCCTTGTCTGCCACTGTCGGTACGAGGCCGCGCGGCACGAAGATGACCACCGCGAGGAAGAGCGCGCCGAGCAGGATCTGGCTCAGGTAGCTATTGCTGAAGGTGATCGTCAGGTATTGCTGTGCGGGCGCGATGATCAGCGCACCGAGGACAGGGCCGCTGACCGTTCCGAGCCCCCCGAGGAACGCCATGAGGGCGATCGTGAGGTCGAAGAGCGGGTCGAAGCCGGTCTGGGGCTGCACCTGGTCGATGAAGAAGAACCACAGCGCTCCGGCCACGCCGGTCAGCGCGCCGGAGATCACGAACGCGGTCAGCTTCACGGGCATCGCGCGCACGCCCAGGCTGGCGGCGCGGTCCTCGTCATCCCTGATCGCTCGCAGTTGCAGGCCGAATCGCGAGCCCTTGATCAGCCAGGAGAGCACGATCGTGAGCACCGCCAGGCCCAGCGCGATGTAGTAGAAGCGCTGGTCAAAAGTGATTGGTGGCCAGAGCAAGAACGGCGCGTTCAGCCCGCTCGTGCCGTTGGTGATGTTGTTCAGGTCGGCGGCAGCCAGCTGGAAGATGAAGAAGATGGCGATCGTGATCACGACGAACGTGTGCCGCCTGACCCGCAGGGCAACGAGGCCGAAAGGAACCGCGACCACGGCGGCCGCTACGCCGCCGAGCGGCAGCAGCGCGAACTCGGCCCCGCCGGTGATGTGGAGGTGCTCGGCGAGCAAGCCCACCGCGTATGCGCTCGTGCCGAAGAACACCGCGTGACCGAGCGCGATATAGCCAGAGAAGCCGGAGAAGAGGTTCCACGCCGACGCGGCGCAGACGAATATCAGGGTCTGGAACGCGATCGAGTTCACTGACTGGTTGGTGAACGCGATCGGAAAGATCACCGCCGCTGCCAGCACGATGATCAGGCCCGCGCCACGCGGCTTAGCCGCGCGCCGCGGTAGCGCCAAGGCCGACGCGATCCCTGCCCTCATTGCGCCCTCGCGGCCTGGCGGCCGAACAGTCCGGTGGGGCGGACCAAGAGCACGATCACGAGCGCCCCGTAGAACACGGCCACCGACCAGTTCGGCTGCCAGATGTCCACGATCGACTCGAGCGTGAGCATGAATACCGAGGCGACGAGCGCGCCGCCGATGCTGCCAAGCCCGGCGAGGATGATGATCGCGAGCAGCCGCGAGATCAGGTCGTATCCGCTGTTCGGATTGAAGCCGCCGCCGCTGGCACCGAAGACCATCCCGCCGGCCGCCGTGACCGCGACGCCGATGCCGTACGTCAGCGCAGCGACCCTGTTCACGTCGACGCCGATCAGCATGGCCGCGGTCCTGTCCTGCATGGTGGCGCGGACGCTGCGGCCGAACCTGGTCCGGTAGAGCAGCCAGTACAGCGCCGCCACCAGGACCACGGCCATGGCGAAGCCATACAGGTCGATGTAGGGCAGGTGGAAGCCGAGCAGCGCGAAGCTGCTGGTGGTGTACGAGGCGTTGAGCGTCACGTAGTTGGGCCCGAAGAACAGGTAGAGCGCTCCCTCAATCACGATCGCGACCGCATAGCTGGCCAGCAGCGACATGGACGTCCGCTCGCTGCCGTGCAGCGGCCTGATGAAGGCCACCTGGATGATCACGCCGATCACGAACATGGCGGGGATCGTGATCAGCAGGCCTACGAACAAGTCCAAGTGCAGGTGCACGGAGAGCGCGTAGCTGAGATAGGCGCCGAGCACCACCATCACGCCCTGGGCGATGTTGATGATGTCCAGCACTCCGAAGATCAGCGTGAGCCCGACGGCCATCAGCGCATAGATGCCGCCGCCGAGGATCCCGTTGATCACGGCGCGGGCAAGTTCACTGCCCATCGCTGTCTCCGCCGTGCGCTGCTCCGTGCACCTGCATGCCAGGTCCTACTTCCAGGCTGGCTTGGGATTGAGGATGGTGACAGAGCCGGCCGAGCCAAGCGGAAGCACCTGGACGAACTTACCGTTCTGCCATTGGAAGATGAACGTCGTGGCCACGGCGTTGCGGCCGAGCGCGTCGAACTTGACCGCCCCTTGCACCGTCTGCAGGGTCACGCCGCTGTGCAGGTAGCTGATGATCTTGGAATTGTCGATGCTCTTGAGGTGCTCGACGGCCTGCTGGGCCACCTGGCCGACCGAGTAGGCCTCGGCGACATCGGCGTTGATGTCCGACGGCGTGCCGCCGTAGATCTTCAGGTAAGCGGCCACCATCTTCTGGCTCTGCGCATTCGGCGATCCGCCGTACCAGGCGTTCGGCACCATCATGCCGCTCGCGTTGCCGACGCCAACTGCGGAGGTGAAGGCGCCGCCCTGGTCGGGACCAGCCGCGGCGATGAAGATCTTCGGAGTGTAGTGCTGCTGCTGGAACGCCTTCATGAAGGCGTTCACGGTCGGCACGTCGGTCGAGCCGAGCACGACAAGGTCGGCGTGCGTGGCGGCCACGTTAGAGGCCGCGGGCGCGTAGTCGGGCACCTCAGCAGGGAAGATGTGCGAGTACACGGTTTTGATGCCGGCCTTGCTCAGCATCGACTGCGTGAGCTGGACCGGCGGGTCGGCGAACGGGTCATTCGCCATCGGGTACGCCGCCGTCTTCGGGCGCTGGCTGGGTGGCAGCGAAGCGACCCAGTTGGCGAAGGGGACCATCTCGTCGACGATCGGCAGGCTGACGTCGAAGACGTTGTGCGCCTGCTGGTTCGCGGGCGCCGTGAACACGCTGGGCGCGCCGCCGGCTCCCTCGATGAACGCGAATCCGTTCCTAGCCGCCACGGCCGATGCCGGCGTAGTGAGCAGCGAGGAGAACGGACCGAAGGTCAGGTCCACGTGGTCAGTAGAGATCAGGGTCGTGTAGTTGGTGACAACCTGGCCTGGGTCACTCCTGTCGTTCAGGTACTTGAGCTCGACCTTGCGCCCGAGCAAGCCGCCCGCGGCGTTCACGTCGTGCACCCAGAGCTGGTAGCCACGCAGGAATGCCTTGCCGTCCACGGAGAAGTCTCCCGTTAGGGACAGCGAGGTGCCGATGAGGATCGGCTTCTTTGATGTGGGCGGGGGGCTGGTGCCCCCCGAGCCGCCACTCGAGCAGGCGGCGAGCATGGCCGTGACGACGGCCGCAGATGTGCCGATGGCAAAGAACCGGGCGCGGTGAGATCTCATCCCCGGTCCTCCCTTCCGAGTTGATGGATAACCCGATCAATCGCTGCTGGCGGGCTCCAGCCCGTCAGATACCTCCGCGTTCTCGCTTTCCAGCTGCAGGCCTGCCGACCTGGCCTGAAGCACGAGCAAAGTGGCGAAGTCGTCCTCGCCGAATCCGTTGCCGACCAGGCTCTGCACCAGCTGGTGAACGGCCGATGCGATCGGCATGGGCACCTCGTTCTCCCTTGCCGCCGCTAGCCCGAGGTCGAAGTCCTTGCGCAGCAGCGACGAGGTGAAGGTCGGATGGAAGTCTAGGTTCACGAAGGCCGGCGTCTTGTACCCGCTGAAGGTCGAGCCCATGACGCTGTTGTTGAGGCAGGCGAGCAACGACTGCCTGCTGATGCCGCTCTTCTCCGCGAGCACGGTCACCTCGGCGAGTGACTGGGTCACCACACCGAGGAAGAGGTTGTGGCAGAGCTTGACGATTCTGGCCAGCTCGCCATCGCCGACGTACGTCGCGCCAGCGCCGAGCAGGTCGAGGTAGGGACGGACCACGTCGAATGCCGCGCGTGATCCGGAGACGGCGAAGGTGAGCCTGCCAACCTCGGCTACCTTCGGGTTGCCCATCACCGGAGCGGCCAACAGCGCGCAGCCGCGCTCCGCGAGCACACGCCTGACCTGCTCGGACGCCTCGGGCGAGACGGTGGAGCAGTCAACGACCACCGAAGGCACCCGGCCGCCGGAGATCAGTCCGGCTGGGCCGGTGACCGCGTCGATCAGGTCCTGCGAGGTGCCGACCATGACGAACACGATGTCAGCCGAGCCAAGCTCGCCGGAATTGGCCACGAGCCTGGCGCCAGCGGCCGCCAGCGGCTCGGCCTTCGCCCTGGTCCGGTTGTAGACCATGACGTCGTGGCCGGTTCTGAGCAGCCGGTGCACCAGAGCCACGCCCATCCGGCCGGTGCCCAGCCAGCCCAGCGTGTGCCCATCACCTGGCTCGGCCATATCGCCACCCTCGGTTTGAGTCGCAATCGTTTGCACCGTCGCTGACCTAGCAAACGTTTGCAACAGATCGTGATGTACCGGGCACCGGTTTGTCAACGGATGGTTCTCCTGGCTAGTTCCGTGACGCTCGAGCTAGGGCCGGACCGGGGGTAACCATCGCCTGCAAACGTGTGCAATGCTGGCGCCCATGACCGATAGCCGGGTGTCAGCGGCCGTCAGCCATTGGGCGCCGCGCTTCATAGCCAATGGCATCGACTACAGCGACTTCGTCCGCGTGACCGGGGCGATCGAGAGCTGGGACGCCTGGTGCGAGCAGTGGTGCCTGGCTGGGGCGGTGCACGAGAAACTCGGCAGGGATGCCCTCGCGGCAGACCGGCCCCGCTCGGCCGGGAGCCATCTGTCGCAGGCGGCCGTCTACTACCATTTCGCTAAGTTCATGTTCGTCAACGATCCGGCCCAGATGCGGGCGGCCCACCTAATGGCCGTGCGGTCCGCGGGCGACGCACTGGCCTTCCTCGATCCGCCAGGCGAGCGCGTCGAGATACCGTTCGACGGCGCCACGATCGCGGCGGTGTTCCGGCGTCCTGCCGGGCCGGGCCCGCATCCGGTCGTCGTGCTCATACCCGGCCTGGACTCGGCCAAGGAGGAGTTCAGGCCCACCGAGGATCTGTTCCTGCGCCGCGGGATCGCCACTTTCGCGGTCGACGGCCCCGGTCAGGGCGAAGCGGAGTACGACCTGGCGATCAGGCCGGACTGGGAGGTACCTGGCCGGGCCATCATCGACGCGGTGACCGGCCTGCCAGGCGTCGACCAGGACAGGATCGGGATCTGGGGCGTCAGCCTCGGCGGCTACTACGCGGCCAGGGTCGCCAGCGGCGACGAGCGGGTCAAGGCGACCATCTCGCTGTGCCCGGTCTACTGCCTCGGCGACATCTGGGACCGGCTGCCCGACCTCAGCAGGGCCGCTTTCACGGCGCGTTCGAAGTCAGACTCGCCCGAGCAGGCCAGGCAGCGCGCGGGAGAACTGACGATGGCTGGCCGGTCCGGCCTCATCACGGCCCCGATCCTGATCGTGGCCGGCAAGCTGGACCGGATCTTCCCCTGGCAGGACGCGCAGCGCCTGGCCGACGAGGTCGGCCAGGCGGCCGAGCCGCTGATGCTGGAGGAGGGCAATCACGGCTGCGCCAACGTCGTGTACCTGCACCGCCCCTACAGTGCCGACTGGATGGCCAGCCGACTCGGCTGAGCCGGGGCCGACTGCATGGCCAGCCGGCTCGGCTGAGCGGGCTGGCGGCTAGCGAGATGGCGGGGCCGTCGAGCCCCTGACCATGAGCTCGGGTGCCAGGTACAAGATCTTGGCCTCCGCGCCCGCGGACTGGCCGCCTTCCGCGCTGGCGGCGATCTGCTCGAGGATCAGCCTGCCCGCCTCGGTGCCGACCTGATAGTGCGGGAAGCTCACCGAGGTCAGCGGCGGCTTGAGGTGGTCGATGAACGGCATGTCGTTGAAGCCGACCACCGAGATGTCTTGCGGGCAGGACAACCCCGCGGCCTCCAGCGCCGTGTAACAGCCGATGGCCAGCATGTCGTTCGCGGCCGCGATGGCAGTGCAGGCGCGCCCGGCCGACAGCAACTCGCGGCAGCACCTGTCGCCCTCCTCGAGCGAGTAGGCGCCCGCGTGCGCGATCAGGTCGGGGTCGACGCTCAGGCCGTGCGTCTGCATCGCGGCCAGGTAACCCTGGTACCTGCTCAAGCCGGTCGAGACGTCCTGCGGGCCTGCGATGTGGGCGATCCTGCGGTGACCGAGCCCGGCCAGGTGCGCGACGGACATCGCGATGCCGCGCTCGTTGTCGACCGACACCGAGTGCAGGCCGTAGCCCTCGGCGTGCCTGTTCACCAGCACGACGGGGATCCCCGCCGCGGCTGCCTCGGCCAGCAGCGGGCTGCTCAGGTGCGCGGTCGCGCTGACGAACCCGTCCACGTGCCTGGCCCGCATCCGCTCGAACACCAGCCGCTCGCGGTCCAGGTCGGCGTCGGTATTGCCGATCAGCGCGACATAGCCGTCCGCGGCGAGCCGATCTTCGATGCCGCGGACGATCGGCGGGAAGAGCGGGTTCGTCAGATCGGGGATGAGCACGCCGACCGTGTGCGAACGACGCGTGCGCAGGCTTCGCGCCACGGTGTTGGGCCGGTAGCCGAGCGAGTCGGCGGCGGCCAGCACCCGCTCGGCGGTCTCACGGCGCACAAGCAGCCTGGTCTCGTCGTTGAGCGCGCGCGACGCCGTTGCCGGATGCACTTCAGCCAGCGCCGCCACGTCTTTGAGCGTGACCGGCTGATCGGACTTCATCGGCGTGTCACGCTCCGATCCGCGCGTTGCTGCCATAGCGCTCCGTGCTATTGCGTTTCACGCATGGTAACGGTTACTGCCGGATTTGCACCATCATCCGTCCTTCGGGCGTCCGCGTCGTCTGGGCATGTTCGACCGATTGCCCGGCCGCTAATGCGGCATCCAGCGGCCCCTTGCCACCCTCCTCGCGGCCATTGCGGCAGGCCCGGACTTGGTCAAGCTGGCATGGCTCGTGGCAGACGCATAGCGTGTACCATGCGAGCACTGTATTTCCGGTTCGCGAAATTGGTGTTCCAAGCTCGTGCAGGTGCGCGCCCCTGCGTCCGTCAGGATCTAGGCTCGATTCCAGCATGAGGTCCTACCGTTTGCTGACCGGGCCGCCGACCCAGGGTGCGGGTCGGGGTGCCGACCCGACCGGCTAGATCGTCCTGGAGCTGCGTGATGACACTTGCACTCCGCTACGCGGTCCGCTCCGACGTCGGCCTGCTCAGGGAGGGCAACGAAGACTCTGCTTACGCAGGACCGCATCTGCTCGCGGTGGCCGACGGAATGGGCGGATACGAGGCAGGCGAAGTCGCAAGCGCGGCGGTGATCTCCACAGTCGCACCCCTTGATCAGAAGCCGATGCCGGAGTCTGAGCTGATCGACGCCCTCGCCGGCGCGGTGACCACGGCGAAGCAGACGCTGCGCAGGATCGTCGACTCCGACCCCGCCGTCGGCAGCATGGGCACAACGCTGACGGCGATGCTCTGGGCCGGCGGCTCCGCGGCTATCTGCCACATCGGCGACTCCCGCGCCTATCTGGTACGCGACGGCGACCTCTATCAGATCACCAGGGACCACACGTTCGTCCAGGCCCTCATCGACCAGGGCAGGATCCAGCCTGCGGAGGCAGCCACGCATCCGCAGCGGTCGCTGCTGCTGCGCGCGCTAGACGGCAGGACCGACGCCGATCCTGACCTGTCCATGCTCGACGCGCAGGCCGGCGACC
Organism: uncultured Actinomycetota bacterium; assembly: GCA_963696215.1. Lineage (GTDB taxonomy): Bacteria > Actinomycetota > Actinomycetes > Streptosporangiales > Streptosporangiaceae > Chersky-822. The sequence goes on along the minus strand of CAVOJF010000007.1, from coordinate 561,214 downwards.
GGTACCTGATCTGCTCTGACGGGCTGCCGGTCGCGGTGAGCGACGAGCAGATCCTGCAGGCGCTGGTCGCCGTGGCTGAACCAGCCGACGCCGTGCTCGCACTGATCGACCTGGCGATCAGGGGCGGCGCTCCCGACAACGTCACGTGCATCGTCGCGGACGTCATCGACACGGACGTGAGCGGCCTGGCGCCGACGAACGCGCCGGTCACCGTCGGAGCCGCTGCGGCGAGCGCTGGCGTGCACGACACCAAGCCATTCGCGAGGCCAGAGACGGACGGCGGCGCGGCCGGGGTCACGACGTTCGGATCCGTGCCCGCGGCGGCGGCAGTCGGAAGCCACACGATGCCCGCGCACATGTCAGCGCTGCAGGCGCCGCCGCAGCAGGCATCGGCACAACACGCGACCTCCCGTTCCGGCACGCACCAGGCTCCAGCGGCTACGGTGCCCGCCGGCCGGCACGCCGCTGAGCTGCAGATCGACGACCAGCCGCCCGCGCGCAGGCGGCGGCGCTGGCCCCTGATGACGTCACTCCTGGCGCTGTTCGTCGTGCTGATCGGCGCCGGCCTGTTCATCGGCTACCAGTACGTGCACAGCCAGTACTACGTCGGCACCAAGAACGGCAAGGTCGTGATCTTTCGCGGCCTTGACCAGCAGATCTTCGGCGTATCCCTATCGAGCGTGTACCGCACGACCAGCGTGCCCGTGGCCGGCCTGCCGACGCAGGACGTCCAGGCGATCCACCGGCTCCCCTCGGGCAGCCTGAAGCAGGCCAACAGGCTGGTCACGAACATCAGCACGGACTACCGGAACTGCCTGCGCGGGTATGCCGCCGTCCGGCACTGGCAGGCGACCAAGCCGAAGCCGAAGCCGATCCGCGACAAGAAGACGGGCAAGATCATCGGGCATACGAACCCGAAGATCCCGCCCAAGCCGCCGATCCCTGCTGGTTGCCCGCCGCTGCCGTCGAGCGGAACCTGACCTGATGGCGGGACGTGCGGTACTGATCACGGGGGCTTCCAGGGGGATCGGACGGGCCATCGCGACCGAGTTCGCGGCGGCCGGCGACCGGGTCGCCGTGCACCACCGAGACTCGGCTGGCCTCGCTGAGGCGGTGGTGGCAAGCCTGCCTGGCACCGGGCACGCGGTCGTGCAGGGCGACCTCGCCGACCCTGATGCCGTGCGCGCCATGGTCGACCGCGCGGCCGAGGTGCTCGGCGGCCTGGACATCCTGGTGAACAACGCGGGAGTGTTCACCCCGCATCCGATCACCGAGGTGTCCTACCAGGATTGGCAGGACCAGTGGCAGGCCACGCTCGGCGTCAACCTGATCGGCGCCGCCAACGCTACGTGGTGCGCTGTGCAGCACATGAAGGGCCGCGGCGGCAGGATCATCAACGTGTCATCCCGCGGCGCGTTCCGGGGCGAGCCGCAGTCCCCCGCGTACGGCGCGAGCAAGGCAGGCATGAACTCGCTCGGCCAGTCGCTCGCGAGGGCGCTGGCGCCGCACGGGATCGCCGTGATGTCGGTGGCGCCAGGCTTCGTCGCGACCGACATGACCAACGACCACCTCAAGCCGCCGCGCGGCGACGAGATCAGGGCGCAGAGTCCGTTCGGCCGGGTCGCCGAGCCAGAGGAGATCGCCGCCGCCGTCCTCTACCTGGCCTCAGCCAAGGCCGAGTGGGCCAGCGGAGCCGTCCTGGACCTCAACGGCGCGTCTTACCTCCGCTGAAATCAGGCGCCGCCGCAACGATGAACCCCTGCTGATGCCGGGCCCGGCAGGGGTTCATCGTTGCGCCGTGAAGCGCGCGGCCGTCAGGTGCCGAAGGCCAGGCTGAGGAAGGTCATGATGTCAGCGGCCTCGGCGATGACCTTGCTGATCGGCTTGCCAGCACCGTGCCCGGCCGAGGTCTCGATCCTGATCAGCACCGGCTCCTCGCCGCCCTGGGCGGCCTGGAGTGCCGCGGCGAACTTGAACGAGTGCCCGGGCACGACCCGGTCGTCGTGGTCGCCGGTGAGCAGGAAAGTGGCCGGATAGGCCTGGCCCTGCTTCAGGTTGTGCAGCGGTGAGTACGCCCGCAGCCAGCGGTACTGCTCGGGATCGTCAGGGCTGCCGAAGTCCGAGACCCAGGCCCGGCCGACGGTGAACTTATGGAAGCGCAGCATGTCCATCACGCCGACGTGCGCGATGCACGCGCCGAACAGCTCGGGGTGCTGGGTCATGCAGGCCCCGACCAGCAGGCCTCCGTTCGAGCCGCCCTGGATCGCGATCCGGTCGGTGCGAGACCACGGCGAATCGGCGAGCCACTTGGCGCAGGCGCAGAAATCGTCGAAGACGTTCTGCTTGTTGGCCAGGCGCCCAGCGTCATGCCAGGGGCGCCCGTACTCGCCGCCGCCACGCAGGTTCGCGACCGCGAGCAGCCCGCCGTTCTCCAGCCAGGCGGCGTGCATCAGGTCGAAGGACGGCGTGATGGGAATGTCGAAGCCGCCGTACCCGTATAGCAACACGGGCACGTCACCGGTCGGCTCGACGTCATCGCGCCTCGTGATGAACATCGTCACGTCCGTGCCGTCAGCCGAGGTGACGTGGACCTGCTCGAGCGTGTACCGCTCGGGGTCTACCGCCCCGCCCGAGCGGCGAACGAGTTCTGTATCGCCGGACGCGAGGTCGTGCGACCACAGCGAGCCCGAGTCGGCGAACGAGGTCAGCCCGAAGTGCATCACGTTGGCGCCCTCGTGGCCCTCGATGCCCTCGCTGCGCCTGGTCGCGTCCGCGACCGAGCAGTAGCCGGGCAGCGTGACCTCAAGGGCGTTACCGCCGTCCGTGTCGTGCACGCGCAGCACGGAGCAGGCGTTCCTGAGGTAGTGGCAGACGAACTTGTCGCCGAACCTGTGTGCGGCGAGCAGCGTGTCAGTGGCCTCTGCCACGATCTGGTGCCAGTGCTCCCGATCCGGCTGCTCGAGGTCGACGGCGACCAGGCGCTTGCGCTCGGCCTGATGGTCGGTGACCAGATAGAACGTGGTGTCGTTCGACCAGACCACATCCGCGATCGAGTCGAAGTCGCCGACCAGCGGCCGCAGTTGCGCGTCCGGGTCGGACAGGTCGAGCACGCGGATCTGGGCCTGCGGCGCAGTGCCGTCGAAGATCGAGATGACGAGGAACCTGCCGTCGTCGGTGACGTGCGCCTGCGGATACCACTCGGGATTCTCCGGGCTGGCGAAGACGACCTCGTCGTCTGCCTGGGCGGTGCCGATGCGATGGAACAGGATGCGGCGGAAGCTGTTCGCGGCCAGGTACTCACTGCCTGGCTCTGGCGCCTCTGGCGCCATGTAGTAGAAGCCAGACATGTCCTTGCGCCAGCTGGCGTTGTCCGACTTCGCCCACTCGACGGCGTCCTCGAGATCTTCGCCCGTGCTGGTGTCGCGCACCCGCCAGGTCTGCCAGTCTGACCCCTTGGCGCTGGTCGCGTACGCGAGCAGCGACCCGTCGCTGGTGACACTCACGCCGCTGATCGTCACGGTGCCGTCGTCGGCAAGGTCGTTCGGGTCGACCAGCGGGCGGCCGAGTTCGTCAGGTCCGTCCATCACGTACAGGACCGGCTGATTCTGCAGGCCCGAGTTGCGGAACTGGAACCACCGCCCGCCGCGCTCGAACGGCACGCCGTACTTGGGGTAGTCGGCGACCTTGGTGAGCAGGTCGGTGAATGCCGCGCGATCGGATGCCCCCGCGTCGGCCAGCACCGACTGGGTCAGCGCGTTCTGCGCGGCGATCCAGTCGGCTGTTTCAGGGGCGTTCGTGTTCTCGAGCCACCGATAAGGATCGGCCACGGTCTCGCCGTGGTAATCGTCGGCATCAGGGCCCATCGCGGTAGGGGGATAACTGAGCACGTCGGACTGCCTCCTTCAGTGCTTCCTCTTTCAGAGCGGTCGCCTGCCCGATCGTAACTCAGGCCGCCTCGCCAGCCCTTCGCGCCTGCCTGACCCCCGTTGTTGCAAGTGATTTGCAGCTAGCTTAGGGTGACGCCCATGGCAGACAGCACCTCGTGGGGCTCCGGGGCGTCGTCCCCCCTGGCCGATAGCGGCCGCCTGGCTCGGATCAGGGCCGCGCTGACGGCCGCCGAGTGGCGTCGCGTGAGCGGAATGGCCGCCACGGTGATCGGACTGCACGTGGTGGGCTGGGGTCTGCTCACGCTGGCCGTGGTTAACGGGCACTATCAGATCAGCGCGGGCAAGGCCTTCGGTGTCGGCACCGGCGTCCTCGCCTACACCTTCGGTATGCGGCACGCGTTCGACGCGGACCACATCGCCGCGATCGACAACACGACCCGCAAGCTGGTCGGCGACGGCAAGCGGCCACTGTCTGTCGGCTTCTTCTTCTCGCTCGGCCATTCCTCGGTCGTCTTCATCCTGGCCGTCTTGCTGAATTTCGGCATCAAGGCGGTGGACAGCCAGGTCCGCAACGGCAATTCCACGCTGCACGGGATCACCGGGGTAGTCGGAACCTCGGTCTCCGGCACTTTCCTGTATCTGATCGCGGCGCTGAACGTGGTGATCCTGGTCGGCATCGTCAAGGTCTTCCGCGAGATGCGATCAGGGCAGTACAGCGACGCTGAACTAGAGGAGCAACTGGCCAAGCGCGGGCTGATGAACAGGCTGCTCGGCCCGCTCAACAAGCGCGTGGACGCGCCGTGGAAGATGTACCCGATCGGCCTGCTCTTCGGGCTCGGCTTCGACACCGCGACCGAGGTCGCGTTCCTGGTCCTGGTCGGCGGCGCCGTGATCAGCGGGCTCCCCTTCTACGCCTTGCTCTCGCTGGCTTTCCTGTTCGCGGCTGGCATGAGCCTGTTCGATACCGCCGACGGCTGCTTCATGAACTTCGCCTACGACTGGGCCTTCGCGCGGCCAGTGCGCAAGGTCTACTACAACCTGACGATCACGGGCCTGTCAGTCTTCGTGGCCTTCTTCATCGGGAGCATCGAGATCCTCAGCCTGATCGGCCAGCAGGCTCATCTCACCGGCGATTTCTGGCGCTTCATGGCCGCATTCGACATCAACAAGGCCGGCTTCGTGATCGTTGGCGTGTTCGTGCTCACCTGGGCAGCCGCGCTCGCGATCTGGCGGTTCGGCCAGATCGAGGCGAAGTGGGACGCCGGCATGGCGAACGGCGTCGCGAGGCCGACCAGCGACTGACTCGACATTCGGCTAGCCTGAGTGACTCGACGCACGGGCGAATCGACCACGGAGGCCAGGTGACCACTGACTCGCAGGCCACGATCTATCGCGCCCAGGAGCAGCACAAGCCCTGGGGGTTCGAGCAGATCTTCGCGGCCGCCGAGGGCAAGTACATCGGCAAGATCATCCATGTGACGGCCGGCCGGTCGCTCAGCTTGCAGTACCACGAGCACAAGGAAGAGACCATCTGCCTGATCTCGGGGGATGCCGACATCCAGTACGGCCCGATCGGCGGAGAACTACGCACGCGACGGTTCGGGCCAGGCGACACGATTCACCTGCCCGCGAGGGCAGTGCACCGCGTCACGGCGATCACCGACATCGTGTTCGCCGAGGCATCCACGGCTCCGCCCGGATGGCGCGAGGACGTCGTGAGGCTCGAGGACGCCTACGGCAGGACCGGCACCACGGCTCCGTAACCAGCGCCCGCACCCCTACGTTCTGACCAGCCTCGCGAGCAGCGGCCTGAAGTGCTCGAACGGCGGCGCGGAGACACCAGGATCCTTTGCCGCGTCATCCCAGCGCCGCAGCCGGCAGGCATCCTTCGCGTACGGGCTCGCGGCGAACTCGGCAAGCTCGGTGCCGTGCATCGGTCCGCCCTGAACGCCGAGAGTGAAGACCGACGCGGGCGACAGCGTCTCGGCGTATCCAGGTTCGACGGCGCACAGGTAGCGCTTGGCCGCGACGTGCATCCGCACCGGCTCGGTGACCTCGGGTCCGAACCATTGCGCCAGCCAGTCGGCCCCGGTGTCGCTGTGCCGGTTGTCCGTGCCCGCCATCAGCTGCTGGCCGCTGATCGCTCCCTTGAAGTGACCGACGTCGTGCAACAGTGCGGCGGCGACGAGAGAGTCGGCGGCGTCCTCCCGCTCGGCCAGGTGCGCGGCCTGGAGCATGTGCGTCGCCTGCGTGACCGGCTCGCCCAGATAATCGGCGGCTCCCTCGCTGGCGAACAGGTCAGCGATCTGGCGGACCGGGCCGGCGGGGGTCATGAACGTCCTCGTCCCTGTGATCGCGGAATCTTCTCATCGCGGCGCAGCATGGCCAGCGCCGAGGTGACGCCGTCCAGATCGGCATAGCAGCCCTGCAGGTGCCGGTGGCCGCCCGCGGTAAACGCGGTCCGCGCGTGCAGCACCCTGGTGTTGTCGAACGCCACGCAGTCACCAGGCTCTAGCCGGAAGGTCAGCATGAGCGGAGGCCTGGTCAGGACCTGCGCGAAGGCGCGATAAGCGCGGTAGAAGGCGTCCGCACTGGCGGGATCCGGCGCGCCGTCCGGCGACCCGAGCGGCTGCAGGGAGCGGTTGTTGAACCGGACCTCCCTGATCCGGCCGCGCGGGTCGAGGCCGATCATCGGCGTTCGTGGCCTGCAGGTCGGCCGTCGCGTCGGCGTAGCGGAACGTGACCGGCGTGCTGGTCAGCACCTCGAAGGCGGCGGGATCTTCGTCGCGCAGCAGCCCTGCCGCGCGGAACCCGTCGACGAGGCCTGAGTCGCCGCCCTCGGCCGCGCTGGTCAGGCAGTGCAGCAGTTGCACGGTGGGTACCGGGTCCCGGTACGGATTGTCGGTGTGCGGCGTGATGGCCAGCGAGGTGAAGGCCAGGTTGGCGGGGTCGACCTCGGCCCGCACGTCGAAGAGCTTGCCGTAGTTGGTCTCCCGGACGAAGCCCATGCTGGCGGCCACCTCGAGGACCATGCCGGGCGTGGCCGGGACGTCCCTGAGCAGGACGAAGCCGCCCGTCAGCAGCGCGTCGAGGCACGATGTCCGGTGCGCCGCATCGGCGCGGTAACGATCCCAGCTGACCTGCGGCGGTCCGCTGGCGAAATCCGCGGCGGACCAGAGCCGCTTGGCATCCTCTGTCCTGCTGGCAGGCACAGGCGCGAGGACGGCGGCCAGCCAGGACTTGCTGAGCACGGCACGGTGCCCGTCGGGTTCGTACGTCACGACGTACGAGCCGCCGTCCTCGGTGACGCTGCCAAATCTCACCTCAGCGGGCTGGTCGGTGATGTTAACCAGGCGCTGGCCGCTGCCAGGATCGACGCAGGCAGGGCACGGGCAGGCGGCCCGCAGCCAGGACGCGGAAATGCCGGCCGGCAGAACGTTACGCTGCGCGGTCGGCACGCCTTTAGTCTAGGCCGCGCCGTTTCGCTAGATCCGGCCGGTATCGGTGACCGCGGCGGCCCTGGCCGTCCTGGTGACCGAGCCGGCTCCAGCGATCCTGGCGGCTAGCAGCACGGGGACGATCGTGAGCACGATGACGACCGTGACGACGGCGTTCACCTCGGGCAGCTGCTGGCCGAGCCTGAGCTCACCGAAGATCCAGATCGGGAGCGTGTTCTGAGCACCCGACGTGAACACCGTCACGACGACCTCGTCGAAGGACAGCGCGAAGGCGAGCAGCGCGCCGGAGATCAGCGCGGTAGCCACGGAAGGGAGCGTGACGTACAGCTGGGTCTGCCAGCCGCGGGCGCCGAGGTCCATGGACGCCTCGGAGAGCGAGCCTGGCGTCCTGCGCAGCCTGGCGATCAGGTTGTTGAACACCATCACGATGCAGAACGTGGCGTGCCCGACCACGATCGTCCAGACCGAGAGCTGCACGCTGGCGAACGTGAAGAAGGAGTTCAGCGCGAGTCCTGTCACGATGCCTGGCAGCGCGATGGGAAGCACGAGCAGGAACGAGATCGCGTCCCTGCCGAAGAAGCTGAACTTGGCCAGCGCGTAGGCGACGGCCGAACCGAGCCCGATCGCGATCACCGTGGCCAGCAGGCCGACCTTGACCGACAGCAGGAACGCCGCGCGGACGTCCTGGTCGTGCCAGGCGACAGAGAACCAGTGCATGGTGAAGCCGCGGATCGGCCAGCTTTCCACGGTCGCGGGGTCGAAGGCGTAGAGCACGATCAGCAAGATCGGCAAGAAGAGGAACGCCAGCACGAGCGCGACCCAGACACGCAGCGCGACCTTCAGGCCTGCCGACTCCATCACAGCTCCCTGAACGCGCCGAGCGCCCTGGCACCGAATAGGTAGACCACCATGATCGCGATCGGCACCGTCGCCATCGCCGCCCCGAGCGGGATGTTGTTGGACAGGAAGAAGGCGTAAGCGTCCGATCCGATGAAGACCGAGTTGGTGCCGCCGAGCAGCTCGGGGATGATGTAGTCGCCCAATGTCAGGGAGAACGTGAAGATCGAGCCCGCCACGATGCCGGGCAGCGCCAGCGGCAAGATCACGGACCGGGTGGTGCGCCCCGTCCGGCCGCCGAGGTCCTGTGAGGCCTCGATCATCGACGGCGGGATCCGGTCGAGAGCGGCGTAGACCGGGATGACCATGTACGGCAGCCAGATGTAGCAGAACGCGATGAACACGGCCCAGTTGGTGTTGATCAGGTTCAGCGGCCCGAGCGCGACCTTGCCGAGGCCCCAGTTCAGCACGCCGTCGCGGGTAAAGACGAGCTGCCAGGCGTAGACCTTGGCCAGGTAGCTCGCCCAGAGCGGCAGCAGGATCGCCACGTACAGGATCGTCCTGGTGCGCCTCGTGGCGACCCTGGCCATGAAGTACGCGAACGGGAACGCGATGAGGCCGTCGACCACCGTGACCCCGGCCGCCATGCCTACCGTGCGCCCGATGGCCTGCAGGTACGCGGGCGTGGTGAAGATCTGGACGAAGTTCTGCAGGTTCCAGACGTGCTCGAGGTTGTTGGTGAACGGGTTGGTCTGCCAGAACGCGGTGATCAGCAGCACGACCAGCGCGGCCAGGTAGATGACAAGGAACCAGGCGAGCGGCGGCGTCAGGAGCAGCGTGGCGCGCGCCCACGGCCTGCGCCACAGCACCGCGCTGATCTTCGACCAGGTCCCGCCCGGAATGTTGCCACTCCGGGCGGGCTGGTCGGTCAACCCTGCTCCGTCATTTGACCTGGGTGTTCCACGCGGTCACCCACTGGGAGTACGGCACGCAGTCCGGCTTGCCGTTGTCGCAGGTCTGGATCGGGGTCTTCCACAGCGCGATCGTCTTGAAGTAGGCGGCCGGCGCGTTGGCGTGGTACAGGTCGCACGAACCTGCCTGGAGCTGGTTCATGAAGCTGCACGCCTTGGCGTTGTCCGGGGTCTCGCCGTAGTTGACCGCCTGCATCGCCTGCACCTTGGGCGTGCTGATGTACTGCATCCACTTGTAGGCGCAGTTCGGGTGCGGTGCCTTGGCCGCGAGCAGCCAGGAGTCCGCCCAGCCGGTCGCGCCCTCGCTCGGGATCGTGGAGCCGATCGGGAACTTGACCGACTGCAGCTGACTGACCTGGTAGGGCCAGCCCGCTCCGACGACGACGTCGCCGTTCTTGAACGCCGAGATCTCCTGGCTGGCCAGCGGCCAGTAGGACTTGAGGAGCGGCCGCTGGTCAGCGAGCAGCTTGACCGAAGCCTGGAACTGCGGCTGGGTCAGCTCATACGGGTCGGTGATGCCCAGGCTCTTGTTGTGCGTCTTGAGGTACATCGCCGCGTCCGCGATCTGGATCGGGTTGTCGGGCACGGTGATCTGGCCCTTGTACTTGCTGCCGTAGATGACGCTCCACGACGTCGGCGCGGTCTTGAAGGTCTTCTTGCTGTACATCAGGACGTTCGGGCCCCACTGCAGCGAGACGCCGTAGTGCACGCCGGCGACCGTGTTGAATGGCGGCGACTGGAACGCCGGGAAGAAGTCCTTCCAGCTCGGGATCAGGTTCATGTTGACAGGACGCACGTCCCCGCCATAGATGATCCGCAGGTCAGCGTCGCCGGAGGAGGAGACCATGTCGTATTGTCCGCCGCCGCCATTGGCCATCAGCGCGACCATCTCATCGGAGGTGTTCGCGTACTTGGCGTTCACCTGGCAGCCGGTCTGCTGCTCGAACGGCTTGACCCACTCAGGCTGCAGGTAGCCGCTCCATGCGATGAGGTTCAGCTGCCCCTCGCCCTTGCCTATCGTCTTCTGCACCGGCAGGTGCGCGGTTGGCACACCGCCGGCCGGCGTGGTGCTTCCCCCGCCGTTGTTCGTGCCGCCGCTGCCGCCGCTGCTGCACGCTGCGAGCAGCGCCACGGCGCTGACCAGCACGACGCCACTCAGCGCGCGCCCATGAGTCTTCAATCGACCAAACATTTTGAGCCTGCCCTTTCCGCCCGGCATGTGTTAGTGCCGGGCGCCCTCCCCTTGCGAAATGGTGATGGTCTGGTCGGGCAGCCAGGCGATTCGCGCGCGGGTGCCGCGCGCGCTCTGCGTCGTCGCAGGTGACTGCTCGTTCTGCCGGGCGACCACAAGCTCGCCGCCGGCGTCAAGATCGATGATGTACCTGGTGATCACCCCGACGTAGACAACATCCCTGATCATCCCAGTCTCGGAGTGCGCTCCGGCAGGTGGCTCCTGGCCGTCGCTGAGCAACAGGATCTTCTCGGGACGCACCGTCATGTGGCGGCCGTCGCGCTCTATCAGGTTCGAGATGCCGATGAAGCCGGCGACGAAGTCGGTCTGCGGTCGCTCGTAGACGCCGAGCGGCGTGCCGACCTGTTCGATCCGGCCGCGGTTGAGCACCGCGATCCGGTCGCTCATGGCCAGCGCTTCTTCCTGATCGTGGGTCACGTATACGAACGTGATGCCCACCTCGCGCTGGGTGTGCTGCAGCTCGAGCTGCATCTCCTGGCGGAGCTTGAGGTCCAGCGCGCCGAGCGGCTCGTCGAGCAGCAGCACCTGAGGCTCGTTGATGATCGCGCGCGCGAGCGCGACCCGCTGACGTTGCCCGCCGGACAGCTGAGTGGGCTTGCGCTCTCCGAGGCCGGTGAGCCGCACCATGTCGATCGCGCGCTCCGCGCGGCCACGCCGGTCCGCCTTGGCGACGCCCTTGACCCGCAGTCCGTACTCGATGTTCTGCCTGACTGACATGTGCGGGAACAGCGCGTAGTCCTGAAAGACCGTGTTGACGTCACGCGCGTACGGCGGGACCTTCGAGATCTCCCTGCCCCCGAGCTCGATCGTGCCGCGCTCGGGAGTCTCGAAGCCGGCGATCAACCGCAGCAGCGTCGTCTTCCCAGAGCCTGACGGTCCCAACAGCGTGAAAAACTCGCCCTGCCCGATATCCAGATCGACGCCGTCGAGGGCGACGACCGGCCCATAGTTCTTATGCAGCCCCCGCACCCGGACAGCAGCGAGTCCGCCACCGTCACGCTCGGCGGTAGCAGACTGGGCAGGACCTGTGCTGGCCGTCATTCGGCCTGTTGTACCACGTCGGCGGTAATCGGACAACGAGCAGGGTGCGTGCCGCCTAAACAGCGACAAACCGCGTATTAGCAGCGATGGTCCCAGGTAGTCCATTGGCGAATCGCGGGCGAATCGCGCGCAGATCGCGAGCGGTCCGCGGGCCGAGTCAGCTGTCGAACCTCAGCACCACCCGATCCTCGACCGGCTGGTAGCCGAGCTTGAGGTACAGCGAGTTGCTCGCCGCGTTCGCGAGATCGGTGAAAAGCACGACCGATCTCGCTCCGCGCTTCCTGGCCAGCTCGCCGATCGCGGCCGTGACCGCGCCGCCGTAGCCGCGGCCCCGCCACTGCGGCGGCGTGTAGACCGGCCCGATCCTCGCGACTCCGGCCAGCGCGTCTGTCGCGCCCGCGATCGAGACGGTCTCACCGTTGGCCTCCCACAGCACCAGCTGCCCGGCCCGTACCCGGTCTTCGATCAGGCCAGCCGGGGCGATGGCGTCGCCGATCTCGGCGGCGAAGGCCGCGTACAACGCGCGGGCCTCCTCGACGTCCGCTGAGGCCGCCAGCCTCGCCGCACCGTCTGGCGCTGGATCAGGCGGTACCAGCTTGCCTAGCCGGTACAGCCTCTGCCGCAGCCGAATCTGGCCGTGCTGGCCGCTGAGGTTCTGCCAGGCGCTGGCGAGCGCGAGCGCGTCCTGTTCTCCCCCGTTGATCCCTGGAGGCGCGACACCGCGGTCGGCGAGCGCGCTCGCGAGCTGCCTGGCTGCCTGGCCAGGGAGGGTCGTGATCAGTACCGCGTGCGGCGGCGTCTGGAGGATGGCCGCCGTTACGGTGGCGTCCCCCGGTGCAGGCGGGGCGTCGTCAGGGAACCACCAGCCGAACAACGGCGTCCCGGTCCCGTACGCGTGCGGCCCGATCCTGGCCAGGCTCGCGAGTATGGACAGCATCACGGTGTTCCTGACCGGGTCAGCGGCCAGGAAGTCGCCAGCGGACGCCTCGTAGGCGGCCATGTCGTCGGTCAGAGTCCACGCCATGACTCATGCTCGCCGCAGGGACCGCCCGCTCGCAAACGAGATTTTCTGTAGCCTCGCCTTCGGCATGAGCTCTATCGAGAGAGGACGAAAATGAAGGGCTTCAGGGCGTTCCTGCTCCGCGGCAACGTGGTCGACCTGGCCGTTGCCGTCGTCATGGGCGTCGCGTTCAACAACATCGTGCAGGCGATGGTGAAGGACATCATCACGCCGCTGATCGCGGCGGCCGGGGGAAAGCCCAACTTCAGCACCCTGCATGTCACGGTCGGCAGCACGACCGTCAGGTACGGCCTGTTCCTCAACGCGGTGATCACGTTCCTGCTCATCGCGACCGTCATCTACTTCCTGCTTGTCGCGCCCATGTCCAAGCTGGTCGCGTTCGCGCAGCGCAGGAGGGAGGCCGCGGAGAAGGACTGTCCCGAGTGCCTCAGCGTCATCCCCGCCAAGGCGGCCAGGTGCAAGTACTGCACGGCCGCGCTGCCGCCCGCGGCTCCGGCAGCCGCCGTGCCTGCTGCCGGCCGCTAACTGGGCGTCCACATGTATGGCGTGGTAATGGCCAGGCGCTCGAAGCCGATGCGCTCCAGGATCGGGCGGCTCTGTTCTGAGGCATCCACTGTCAGGTAGGAGTACCCGCGCTCGGCGGCCCGCTCGGCACGAATCCGGACGAGTGCCCGGTAGATGCCGCGCTTGCGCCACTGCGGAAGCGTGCCGCCGCCCCAGAGACCGGCGAACTGCGTGCCCAGCAGGAAGTCCGTCCTGGCAGCGCTGACCGCTTCGTCGCCAGCCATGGCGATCACCATGTCGGTGGTCTCAGGCGCGTCGGCCAGCTGCGCGAGCAGCGAGGCTCGCAGCTCGGACTCGTCGGTACCGAACACGAGCTCGTGCACCCTGGTCAGCCGATCCACCCCGGCCTCGTCGGTCGCGCGTTCGAGGGTGACCCCAGCGGGGAGCTCGGCTGACTTGAGGGCGTCGGTGATCTCGGCGATCGCCGCGATCATCAGCGACTCGGGCTCTTGCGGCACGAACCCGGCGGCCGTAAGACGGTCCGCGAGATCAGCCGGCTCGTCGTAGCTGTACAGCTTCCACTCGAATTCCTCGCCGCGGGCACCGAAGAACGCCACCTGCGCGCCGATGACGTCGTCCGCGCTGGCCGTGTCAAGGCTGGACCAGAGCACGCCCCCGCCGCCGAGGCCAGGCTGAGAGATGCGCCTGACCACGTGCGCGTCCGCCTCGAAGGTCGCGCCGGTCCCATCCGGGTTGGTGCTCTGCCTGACCTGTTGGTTGAAGGCGGCGAACACCTCGCTGCGATTCATGGGCCAACACCATCACGGCGGCGCCGCCACTGCATCCGGTTTTCCCGCGGCGCGGGATCGCGGATGCGATGGGCCTGGCTGGCCCGGTTCCCGGCTGGCCCGGTTCCCGGCTGGCAAGCTACAGGCCGGGAACCGCGCCAGGCCGCTTTGCCCTCGACAGCCTCGGAATCGAGTAGGCCCTGGTGATCCGGTTGCGCCGGAGGTACCCCGACGGCGAGTGCTCGGGCCGCTCGTCGGCAGCCAGGTCAAGTTCCTCGTCGTCGTAGTCGGCATCGCCATGCCTGGGCCGCAGCGGCACGACCTCCGGCCCGCCGCTCTGCCGCGCCGCGAACGCCGGGCCGCCCCAGGCCAATGCCACGTCGGCGTCGTCCTCGTCCTCGTACCCGAACTCCAGCGGCTCCTCGGACACGCGCAGGACTGCGCCCGACCGCACCTCCGGCCCGGCTGCGACCGCCGGGGCGCCCGCCAGGGACGGCTCGGGGTCAGCCGACGGCTCGGGGTCAGCCTTTTCGAGGCTCACGTGCCGGTCCTGGGTTACGGCGTGGCTGGTCCGCCCTATCGCCGCTCTGATCCTGGCCTCGGCCGCGGCCCTGGCCGCCGACGCCGCCAGGGCAAGCGGACCAGGGTAGTCCTCTGCCTGCGCATCCGCGGACACCACCGGAGTGATACCGGACTCGATCGTGGATCCCTCTTCGGCTGAGCCACTGCCTTCGGCGACGGAATGAACACTGGAGCTACTGGTCGATGCGCGGGTATCGCCAGCCGAGCCCTGGTGAGGGACGAAGCTTGCACGTGGTTCGCCAGCGCGGGTCCTGGTACGGTTCCGGCCCGGTGGCGTAGTCGTCGCTGGCCTGCGGGAGCCCCCGCCGCCGCCCGGGTTAGTCCCGTCGTCGTCGCCGTCACCGCCCTTGCCGTCGCGGGCCTTGTCCTTGGCGGTCGCGTCCTTGGGGGTCGCGTCCTTGGCCGTCGCGTCGTTGGCGGTCGCATCCTTAGCCGTCGCGTCCTTAGCCGTCGCGCCTTTCGCGGTCGCGTCCTTGAAGTCGGCGCCAGCCTTGCCAGGCGCCTCGGACTGGATGCCCTTCCCATTCTCGTGCCTCTGCTTAGGCAGGACGATCGGCGCGTTGCCGGTCGGAGCGCTCCCGGTGCCGGCGGCCTGCCCAGTGTCTGGCCGCTTGGTCGCACCAGTAGTCTCCGGCATCGCTGACGCCGGCAACGCTCGCGCCTCCGCCCGAATTGGCCGCTCGGAGGCGGCTCCCCCGTGCCCCGCCCGCTCGGCTCGTGAGTCACCAGCGCCAGCCTGAATTGGCCCAGTCTGCTGGTGCGCAGGCTGCTCTGGCCGAGGCTGGGCCTGCGTCGCCTGAGCTGCCGGTGCCTCGACCCTCGTCGCGGCGTCCGCGCTGGCATGCCCTGAGGCGTGCCGGTCCGGCGTAATCGGCGCCGCGGTCGCGCCACCCGACCGGATATCGGCCGCTGCGGCCCGCTCGCCTGCGGCCCGTCCCGCGCTGCCTGCCTCCGTAGCCGCCTGCACAGTGTCCGCCCGCGCAGCGTCCGCCCGCACTGTGTCGGCCCGCGCAGTGTCCGCCCGCGCAGCGTCCGCCCGCGCAGCGTCGGGCTGCACAGTGTCGGGCTGCACAGTGTCGGGCTGCACAGTGCCGAGGGGCGCGGTATCCGCCTCCGCAACTCCTGCCCGGCCGGGCACTGCTTGCCGGGGATGCGGCTGCGCCGTCTCGCCCTCCGCGGTGTATGGCCTCGAAGTCAGCGCCGATCCGGTGCGGGTCTGGGCCTCGGGAGTCCGTGCCTGGCCCGATGCGGCTAGCTCATGCGAAGCCAGGCCGACTGGTGTCGCCTGTCGGGGCGCCGCTGCCTGGCGCGCCGCCTCCTGTGCGGCGCGTGCCAGCTGGCGGTACACAGGTCCGTCAAGGTCCGGGTCCGTGCTGCGAGGCCACCGTGGCTTGCTCTGCACCATTCCCAGCGATCGCGGATCGCCGGTGCTCGACTGCTCGGCGGCGATCGACGGCGCCTGCGGCGGGACCGCAAACGGCCGTCCGGCCGCCGCTACCGCGACCTCCGAACCGTGCTGGCCTGCGATGGGCCGGCCCGCAACGCCAGCGTGCACGGGGCCGATGCAGTCATGCCGGTTGAGAAGCGCCGCAAGCTGCTCGGCATCCTTGGCCGACAGCCCGAACACGACTCGGGGTTGACCCCAGGGTTCCTCGAGCGAGTACCCCACGTAGCTGGAAATGGCAGGCATCGGATCGGCCACCAGACCGTGCGTCACCCGCCACCGCTGCCAAGCCCGCTCGAGTGCCGATGCGGCCAGCTGAGCCTTGAACACCAATTCTGGATCCCGCATGGCGAACCCTCCCCTCATAGCGACGGCACCTTCCCGCCGGATGGCGGGCCCCCGGGCGTCGCTCGCTGCGCCAGTCTCATGCCGTGCTCTACACACCGCACTGCAGGCTCCCGTGCAGGCCGTACACAGGCGCTAAACCATGCCTGCTGTGGTTAACCGAGCGTTGGCATGGCGACAAGTATGGGGTCGCGATGTGATCGAGCAGGTGCGATTACCCAAAGTCGCTGAACGACTGCAATGCGAGACCACACAGCCCATATGAAAGGCGGACGCAGCGGCGCGCAAGGCCCGTCAGCGGGCCATTCGGCTCACCGTCCGACGGCGCCATGGCGATGTGCGGGAGCTTGTCAGGTATGGGTGTGAGGGCCAACGCGCCTGCCCGGCGCCTATCTTCACGTCCGTATCTCAAGCCCTGTGAAACAAGAGCTTCTTCCCCGAGTCCTGCTGTGCTAACCCCCGCTGTGCTGACCCGGGGGACGACCCCCGGAACCCCCGCTGTGCTGACCCGGGACGACCCCCGGAACCCCCGCTGTGCTGACCCGGGGACGACCCCCGGAACCCCCGCTGTGTTTTCTGGTATAGGCCGGATCGGCCCCGGCATCTCGCCAGGATCCGTCCAGAGCGCCAACGCTCTACGCATGACGACCCGTTCGCGGCTGTGCCGCCAGGGCCGACCCCCCTATTTCTGCGCTGAGCCGCACGTGGCGTGCTCGGACACGCGCCCGCCCCCGAAGATCGGGCGCCAGGCCGCGGCCAGGCGTTACTCCGAGCGCTGCTGCGGAATGCCAGCAAGCAAAGCGCGAACTTCGGTCTCGCGGTACCGACGGTGGCCGCCAAGAGTCCTAATGGACGTCAACTTTCCGGCCTTTGCCCACCGTGTGACCGTTTTCGGGTCCACTCGGAACATTGTTGCGACCTCAGCCGGTGTAAGCAGCGGCTCGGCCTCTGGGGTTCTTGCAGACATTATGACGGCCTCTCCTCCTGGACCTTGTCTTGCGATCCTGCGTCCGTTGTGTTCATGGCTCCATTCCGAGCCTGCCTTGGATGTCCTATATGGTCTACTGTTACCATATTGCCATCACCAGCGGTGACAATGCGACCACCAGGAGCAGAAGTTTTGAACGTGTCCCCGTTGCCCCCGTTGACCTGAGTCACGTTGCGTGATCCTACAGACACGCACCGTCGCACTGGGCGGATTCGGAAAAATCATGTCCGTCTCCTGCCGACTACATTACGTAGCCGTTCCTGTGGAGTTATTTCAGTAAAGCTGGATCCGCACAGACTGTTCAGGCAGGTCCGTGCCGGTTGGGACTGTGCAGTAGTGCGTGATCGCCACTCACCTCCTCGGATTCGGGAGGACACGTACCGTCACGTCGACGTCGAAACTTGCGGCCGGCGTGCCTGCCGTCTCGCTACCCCCCGCCGCGGAAGAACCCACTGACTGCTACAGCTATCGGCAGTGCCGGGATAATCCTCCGCAGTTCTACGGCATGCTCTGTCACGAGGTATTTGCCCCGCACAGCCAGCTTCATGCATTGCACGACATCAATACTCCCTGCGCGCCTGGCGCATACCCTGGGTGTCAGCCCGGGTCAACGAGGACGCGGGACCAACTTGCCGGGAGCTGCAGCTGTGGCGACAGTCACCGATCCGGCCGACAAGGCCGACGCCGTCAGGGACGGCAACCCCACCAGAACCGTGGGCAGCGCACTCAACCAGGCCGGTCACGAGCAAATCGTCTTCTGCCATGACGCTCCGACCGGCCTGCACGCGATCATCGCGATCTACTCGACCGCGCTGGGTCCGTCCCTCGGCGGGACCAGGTTCTATCCGTATGCCAGCGAGGATGCGGCCATCGCCGACGTCCTGAACCTGTCCAAGGCCATGGCCTACAAGAACGCTATGGCTGGCCTGGACCACGGCGGCGGCAAGGCAGTCATCATCGGCGATCCGGCCGTCATCAAGTCCGAGGCGCTGCTGCGCGCCTACGGCCGCTTCGTGGAGTCCCTGAACGGGCGGTACATCACCGCCTGCGACATCGGTACCTACAGCCAGGACATGGACATCGTGGCCAAGGAGTGCCGCCACGTCACCGGCCGGACCGAGCCGCACGGCGGGGCCGGCGACTCCTCGGTCCTGACCGCGCTCGGCGTCTTCCAGGGCATGCGAGCGGCCGCCGAGCACGCCTGGGGCACCCCGTCGCTGCAGGGCAGGTCGGTCGCCGTCGAGGGCGTCGGCAAGGTAGGCAGTCACCTGGTCACGCACCTGGTCGAAGACGGTGCCGCGGTGACGGTGTACGACATCAATGACGCCGCGGTGGCACGGGTCAGGGTGAAGCACCCGGCCATCGCGGTCGCGGCGAGCCGGGCAGACCTGGTCAGCGGCGACGCCGACATCTACGCGCCGTGCGCGCTCGGCGGCGCGATCGACGACGATACGGTGGCGGTGCTGCGGGCCAAGGTCATCTGCGGCGGCGCCAACAACCAGCTTGCGCACGTCGGCATCGACAAGCTGCTCGAAGACCACGGCATCGTGTACGCCCCCGACTACGTCGTCAACGCGGGCGGCGTGATCCAGGTCGCCGACGAACTCGAGGGCTTCAACTTCGACCGTGCGAAGTCCAAGGCGGACCAGATTTTCGCTACGACCAAGCGGATTCTGGCCCTGGCCGGCCAGGAAGACGTACCGCCGGCGGTCGCCGCGGACCGGCTTGCCGAGCGCCGGATGTCGGAAGTGGGCAGGCTACGGGGGATCTGGCTAGGCAGCTGATCGCGGCTGCCGGCGACCGGCGGAGGCGCGAGCCGCCCAAAACAGGTACGGTTGTCTATGTACGAAGGCACTAGCCACGCTCGGGTCCCTGTGCAGGAACCGCTGCGGGCGGTCTGACATGCACGAAATCCGACATGTTCGGACGAATGACCACGGTAGGCATCAAGCGCGGTGACCAGGGACCAGTCAGGTCCCGTACGTTCGAGGGGGTCGAGCCAATGGGGCGCGGCCGAGCCAAGGCCAAGCAGGTAAAGGTTGCACGCCAGCTGAAGTACAGCGGTGGCGGCACTGACCTTGACCGGCTGCGGGCCGAGCTGGGCGTCGGCATGGATCAGCGGGATACCGACGGGCGGGACGCACACGCGGACCACGGCGATCGCCACTCCTCGGCTGACGACGATGATGCCGACGATGACTTCGAGTACGACGAGGACGACGAGGACGCGGACGCTGACGCGAATCGCCGCTGACGAGCCGCCCTTGCTCGCGCTTCCGATCGTTGGCTAGCTTCTGATCGTTGGCTAGCTTCTGATCGTTGGCTAGCTTCTGATCGCGGGCTAAGGATGCCGACCGGTCAGCCGGGCGGCACCGCCGCCGCTGACGATCCGTCCGAGCGACCAGGCGGGGACACCCCGTTCGGCGAGCAAGCTGATCGCCGCGTCCGCATCGGCCGCCGCCACGACGGCTGTCATCCCGACGCCCATGTTGAAGACGTGCTCCATCTCGTCGGTGTCCACCGACCCGAGCCTGGCGAGCAGTCCGAAGACCGGCTGCGGGCTCCAGGTCGCGCGGTCCAGGACAGCGTCGGCGTCGGGGGGCAGCACCCTGGCCATATTCGCGGCCAACCCTCCGCCGGTGACGTGGGCAAACGCGTGCACCTCGCAAGCGTTCGCGAGCGCGAGGCAGTCCTGGGCATAGATCCGCGTCGGGGTCGCCAGCTCGGCGCCGAGCGGCCTGTCCAGCTCGTCCGGCTCGCTGTCCAGGTCCAGCTCGGTATCGGCGAGAATCTGCCTGACCAGCGAGAACCCGTTCGAGTGCAGGCCAGACGAGGCGAGGCCGAGAACGACGTCACCGGGCTGCACGAGGCCAGGTCCGAGCAGTCGGTCGGCCTCGACGACCCCGGTGGCAGCTCCGGCCAGGTCGAACTCCTCGGATCCGAGGTGACCTGGGTGCTCGGCGGTCTCGCCGCCGATCAGCGCGCATCCCGCCTGCACGCACCCCTCGGCGATGCCTGCGACGATCGCCGCGACGCGCTCGGGCATGACCCGGCCGCAGACGATGTAGTCGGTCATGAACAACGGCTCGGCTCCGCAGACGACGAGATCGTCGACCACCATGCCGACCAGGTCGACGCCGATCGTGGCGTAGCTGCCGGTGCGCTGCGCAATGAGCACCTTGGTACCAACTCCGTCGGTCGAGGTCGCGAGCACCGGCCGGCGCATCATGGCTATTCGCGACGCGTCGAACAACCCGGCGAAGCCTCCGATGCCGCCGATCACCGCGGGCCCTGCGGTCTTCGACACGGCCTCGCGCATCAGCGCGACCGCCCGCTCTCCGGCCTCGATGTCCACCCCAGCGCCGGCATAGCTCACCCGGCCGGACTCGCGAGGTCGGCCACTCTGCGCGGACGCCTGCATCACTCCGCCAGGCGCCCAGCGGCGGAGCTCTCGAGCAGGTACTTGCCCTGCTCGGACTCGCTCACCGGGATCGGGTAGTCGCCGTCGAAGCACGCACGGCACAGGCTGCCAGCCGGCAGCGTCGTTGCGTCTATCAAGCCTTCCAGCGATACGAACCCTAGGGAGTCGGCGCCGATCGAATCGCGGATCTCCTCGACGGCCAGGCTGCCCGCGATCAACTCGGCCCTGCTGGCAAAGTCGATGCCGAAGAAACACGGCCAGGCCACCGGCGGGCTCGAGATCCTGATGTGCACTTCGGCCGCGCCAGCCTCGCGCAGCATCGTTACGATCGCGCGCTGGGTGTTGCCGCGCACGATTGAGTCGTCGACGGCCACGATTCGCTGGCCAGCGATCACGTCTTTGAGCGGGTTGAGCTTCAGCCTGATGCCGCGCTGCCTGATCGTCTGGCTCGGCTGGATGAAAGTGCGGCCCACATAGCTGTTCTTGACCAGGCCCTGGCCGTACGGGATCCCGCTGCCCTGCGCGTAGCCGATCGCGGCGGGCGTGCCGGACTCCGGCACCGGGATAACGAGATCTGCCTCCACCGGGTGCTCGGCCGCCAGCCTCCTGCCGACCGCGACCCTGGTCGCCTGCACGCTCCGTCCGCTGATCGACGTGTCGGGCCTGGCCAGGTAGACGTACTCAAACAGGCAGCCGCGCGGCCTGGCGACGGCGAACCGGCGGGACCTGACGCCTCGCTCGTCGATCGCGATCAGCTCACCGGGCTCGATTTCCCGCACGAATGCGGCACCGACGATGTCGAGGGCCGCGGTCTCGCTCGCGACGACCCAGCCGCGGGGCAGCCTGCCGAGGACCAGCGGCCTGAATCCCTCGGCGTCGCGAGCGGCGTACAGCGTCTGCTGATCCATGAACACCAGCGAGAACGCACCCTGCACGTGCGGCAGGACCGTCAGCGCGTTCTCCTCGATGCTGGTCTCTGCCGCGTCTGCGGACGCGGGCGGGCCTACGCCGGACGCGAACAGGGCGGTCAGCACGTCGGTGTCCGAGGTTGCCAGGCTGGCGCCGCGCGGCGCTCCCGCCATCGCCGCGAGTTCGCGCGCGTTGATCAGGTTCCCGTTGTGCCCGAGCGCCAGGCTCACCGACGGGGTCGCGCGGAAGGTCGGCTGCGCGTTCTCCCATACCGACGATCCGGTCGTCGAGTATCGGCAGTGGCCGACGGCGATGTGCCCGCGCAGCGTGGTGAGCACAGACTCATTGAAGACCTGCGCGACCAGGCCCATGTCCTTGAAGACCACGATCCTGGCGCCGTCGCTGACCGCGATCCCGGCCGACTCCTGACCCCTGTGCTGCAGCGCGTACAGCCCGAAGTAGGCCAGCTTGGCGACGTCTTCGCCGTGTGTCCAGACCCCGAATACGCCGCACGCGTCCCTGGGCGCATGATCGTCGGTGTTGAGTTCGTGTGTCAGTCGGCCGTCAGGCTTGATCACCTGGTAAGTCTAGGGCGTTCGGATGGGTAGCAGATCTGCGGACACGCCCTGCTTAGCCCGATGGCTGCGTTCCTGGCGGCGGTCCGGCGGGCGTGAGCGGCAGATAGTCCGACACGTCGGCGCGCGGGCCGCTCGCCTGTACCGATCCGCTGGCGAGGGCGGCGGGCCAGCCGGTCCGGCCGATGGCGAGCATGATCCAGGTGACCGGGTCGGTCTCCACCACGTTCGGCGGCGTTCCGCGGGTGTGCCTGGGTCCGGCGACGCACTGGATGGCACCGAACGGCGGGACCCGCACCTCGACGGCACGGCCGGGGGCCTTCGCCTCGAGCAGCCCCAGGGTGTGGATCACGGCGCCGCGCAGCGCCTCGCGCTGCGGTGCCAGGCCGCCGTCGACAGCTCCGATCACCGCTGACAGGCAGGCCGCTCCGAGCGCGTCGGCCGTGACGGGACCCTCCCAGCGACCCGCGCCGATGGCCGCACGCTGCTCGGCCACCGCTGCCAGGAGCCGGTCGGTGTTCAGACGTCGGGCCGGCACCGCCGAACGATAGCGCACCCGCTGCCGCGCACCGCCCAGGGGCGAGCCGATAGAACCCGTCACGCGCCGTCACAGACATGATGCGAGGCTCGCGACTAACCGGGGCAAGCAGCCTACAATCCTGAGATATGCCCGGTTCGCTCAGTGCGCGAACGCATCGAGCCAAGGGATCATCGGCTCCTCGGCTCGCTGGCGTGGGCGTGGTCCTGGTGCTCGCCGCGGGGGGCCTGGTCATTTACCTGGCGTCCAGCCATCATGGCCAGCCGGCTTCGCGCCCGCAGCGCCAGGGGCACGACGGCCGCGCCCTGGCGTCGAAGGTCCACAAGGTGCAGGCGGTCGGGATCGTCGATGTCGGGCCGCTCCGTCACCCCCTCAAGCTGCAGCCGACCGCGCACGGCGTGAGCTTCGTCGCTATCGCCAGAGGCGAGACGAGGGCCGGCACCCCGGTCTGGACCGAGAATCAGATGGCCGACGGCACCGACATCTTCATCTATACCGCGACAGGCCAGTGCCTGACCGCCGGCCACGATCCGGCCAAGGTCCGGCTGGCTCATTGCGACCTGACCCTCGATCAGCGCTGGCGACCCGTCGACGCAGGCATGGTGGGCGGCCAGCCGTTCGCCGAATACGCCAACGCGAAGACCGGCGACTGCCTGACGGCGCCCGGCCGGCCTGGCCTCGCGAGCCTGGCTGCCTGCGGCCGCCCCACCCTGCCGACCCAGCAACTCGCCTTCTGGTGGAACGCCTGACCAGCGAGCGAGTCAGCGCTGGCCGAACAGCGCCGGCAGCGTGCGCCGGCTGACCACGCTGAGCTCGGCCACCGGCACGGAGAACAGACCTGCGACCTCAAGGTCACTACCACCGGTCAGGCCGAGGCGCGCGGCGGGCACCGCTTGATCCGCGCAGAGGTCGGCGAACTCCGCCTCCGCGCCCGAACGCACCACGGCGATGGCGCGGGCGGCCGACTCGCTGAAGAGCGCGGCTAGCGGCTCCGGCGCGCCGGAGCCTGCCGGAAGCGTGACCTGGCAGCCCGTACCGGCGCCGTCGCGGGCAATGGGCGCGCGGCTACCGCCGGTCAGGCAGCACTCCGCGAGCGCGAGGGCCAGCCCGCCCTCGGACAGATCGTGCGCCGCCGAGAGCAGGCCACGCGACGCCGCCGCGGCGAGCACGGCCGCGAGCCGCTGCTCGGCCTCCAGATCGACCCGCGGCGGAACACCTCCGAGGTGGCCGTGCGCCACCTGCGCCCAGAGGGACCCTCCGAACTCGGCAGCAGTCCTGCCGAGCAACATGATCGTCTCCCCAGGTGCGCGGAAGCCGCTCGGCAGCCGCTGGCGCACGTCGTCGAGCACGCCGAGAACGCCGACCACCGGCGTCGGCTGGATAGCCGCCGCTCCCGTCTGGTTATAGAAGCTGACGTTCCCGCCCGTCACCGGGATGCCGAGTGCCAGGCAGCCGTCGGCCAGCCCGCGCACCGACTCGGCGAACTGCCACATCACGGCCGGATCCTCTGGCGAGCCGAAGTTGAGGCAGTTCGTCACCGCGATCGGCCGCGCCCCGGACGCGGCCACGTTGCGGTACGCCTCGGCCAGCGCGAGCTGCGTCCCGGTGTACGGGTCGAGCAGGCAGAACCGGCCGTTGCCATCGGTGGCGATCGCGACGCCAAGGTGGGATTCCTCGTCGATCCTGAGCACGCCAGCGTCGTGCGGGGCGCCGAGCACCGTATTGCCGCGGACGTCCTTGTCGTATTGCTCGGTTACCCAGGTCTTGTCGGCGCCGGCCGCCGAGCCGAGCACGGCGAGCAGGTCAGTGCGCAGCCGCTCGCCGGAGGTCTGCTGCCGGTCGTGACCTGCTAGCCCGGCCGCGTCGTCGGCGCGCAGCAGGTCCTGGCTGTCCGGCCGGCGGACCGGGCGGTCATAGAGCGGCCCCTCAGCGGCGCTGGCCGGCGGGATGTCGACGACCAGCTCGCCGTGCCAGGTCATCACCAGCCTGCCCGTGTCGGTGACCTCGCCGATGACGGCAACCGGGACGTCCCACTTGGCGCAGATGTCGAGGAACCGCGCGAGATCGTGCGGAGCGGTGATCGCCATCATGCGTTCTTGCGACTCGCTCATAAGGATCTCGGGCGGGGTGAGCCCGCTGTCCCGCAGCGGCACCGCGTCCAGCCGTACGCTCATGCCGGTCTCGCCGGCCGCCGCCAGTTCGGTGGTCGCGCATGCGACGCCGGCCGCACCCAGATCCTGGATCGCCACTACCACTCCCGCGGCGTACAGCTCCAGGCAGCACTCGATCAGCAGCTTCTCCATGAACGGGTCGCCCACCTGGACGCTGGGCCGCTTGGCCCGTTCGCCGCCCTCGGCGCTCGCCCCGAACGAGGCGCTGGCCAGGACCGATGCGCCGCCTATGCCGTCGGGCCCGGTGGGCGAGCCGAACAGGATCACCTTGTTGCCCGGACCGCTCGCCTGCGCGAGCTTGAGGTCGGCGTGCCGCATGACGCCAACGCAGAGCGCGTTCACCAGCGGGTTGCCGGCATAGCAGGGGTCGAACGCGAGCTCGCCGCCGATGTTCGGCAGACCGAGGCAGTTCCCGTAGAAAGAGATCCCGCCGACGACGCCTGGCAGCACCCGCCGGGTATCGGGCGCGTCCGCGGGGCCGAACCGCAGGGCGTCCATCACCGCGACCGGCCTGGCGCCCATCGCGAGGATGTCCCTGACGATGCCGCCCACGCCGGTGGCCGCGCCCTGGAACGGCTCGACGTACGAGGGATGATTATGCGACTCGATCTTGAACGTCACGGCGTAGCCCTGCCCGACGTCGACCACGCCCGCGTTCTGGCCGATGCCGGCCAGCAGCGGCGAGCTCGCTGGTGCCTTCTCGCTGAACTGGCGCAGGTACTTCCTTGACGACTTGTAGGAGCAGTGCTCGCTCCACATCACCGAGTAGATGGCCAGCTCGGAGTCGGTCGGCCGGCGTCCGAGCTGAACGGTGATGGCCGCGTATTCGGCATCGGTCAGGCCCAGCGCCGCGTGCGGCTGCTCCCGGCCTGACGTCGCGACGGCTTCGGCCACGGTGTCGGCGGTCATGTCGTCGTGACTGCGCGCAGGATGGAGGAGAAGAAACCGAGCCCGCCGGTGCCGGGGCCGGTGAGCGGGTCGATCGCGTGCTCCGGGTGCGGCATGATCCCGACGACGTTGCCTTCCGCGCTGGCGATCCCGGCGATGTCGGCAGCTGACCCGTTCGGGCTGCCGTCGGTGTAGCGGGCGACGATGCGGCCGCAGGCCGCCAGCTCGGCCAGGGTCCGCTGGTCAGCGACGTAGGCGCCCTCGCCGCTCTTCAGCACCACGGTGATCACGTCTCCGGTTGCGTAGCCG
Source organism: uncultured Actinomycetota bacterium (assembly GCA_963696215.1). Classification (GTDB taxonomy): domain Bacteria; phylum Actinomycetota; class Actinomycetes; order Streptosporangiales; family Streptosporangiaceae; genus Chersky-822. The sequence continues at coordinate 535,285 of CAVOJF010000007.1, read as the reverse complement.
GCCGTCCACTGAGTTTGGTTGCCCTCGATCGTGATCCGTACGTCGGAGTTGATGAAGTGCAGGCCGGCGTTGCGGGTTAGCGCGCCGGGCAGCAGGTGCGCCTCGCAGAGGATCTGGAAGCCGTTGCAGATGCCCAGCACGGGCAGCCCGGCCGCGGCAGCGGGGATCAGCTCGGACATCACCGGCGCGAACCGCGCGATCGCGCCACAGCGCAGGTAATCGCCGTAGGAGAAGCCGCCGGGCAGGATCACGGCGTCGACGCCGCGCAGCGTCCGGTCGCCGTGCCAGAGCGGGACCGGCGTGCCGCCGGCCCGCGCCACGGCCCGTCCGGCATCGGTGTCGTCAAGCGATCCGGGAAAGGTGACGATGCCGACCCTGAGCGTCAATGCTGGCCTCGCGGCCGGTGCCTGCGCATGCAGGCAGGTTACCGGGTCAGCCGGCGTCCCTCAGAGCCCAGCCTTCCAGGTCGGCGAGCGGCGCGCCGTCGCGCCACTCGCAGCGCTTGAACAGCTCGACCACGGTCCCGCGGCCCGGCCCGGTATGCAGGTTGACGTCGTCCACGCACGCCTTCATGATCGCCAGCCCGCGGCCCGACTCGGCAAGCTGAGAGACATCGCTGCTCCTCGCGCGGCGTCCGAGCAGGCCGGCCTGACGTACCGGAGGCCGCTTCAGGTGGTGCCGGCGGCGTGTGGTCCTGATCCTGGACGGATTGAAGCCGCGGCCGTTGTCCAGCACCTGGATGACGACCCGGTTCTTGCCGACCTCGGCGATCACTTCGTATCTGTGCCCAGGTCCGGCGTGCCGCAGCACGTTCGTGCACGCCTCTGTGACGGCCAGCAGCAGATCGGAGATGCACTCCTGATCCATGCCGAGGCGGCCCAGGGTGTCGCCCAGTACGCGGCGCATGACCGGGATGCTGAGGGATTCACGTGGGAACACGAGACAGAACCGGACGTCGCGGACATCTCCGCCCAGTTCCTGCGAGTGGAGCACTCGAGTTCGCACGGCCTTGGTTGCCCTCCGCTGCTCTTCGGCTACTTCTCGTCTCTCTTCACATTGTGAGAGTTTCCACAGCCGGGGCGCGGTAATCATAAACTCGGGCGATCTTCGGACGAACAGTGTCGTTCTTCCAGGTCAACACCGGACAACTAACCGTCATGTGAGGCGAGGAACGCAAGGAAAAACATGTCCAGTCAGGCATTCCGGCCCAGAGCGGCGGGAGGTGGGCGTCATGTTTGGAATCTCGTACACAGGTGAGCAAAGAGTCTGGCACGGATTCGCCGGCCCACTCAGGCGCCGTGGATTGCGAATTCCTCAATGATGGGATTTGCCAGCAATTCGGCAGCGAGTTCGGCCACCCGATTCGCGAGCGGATCGGACCGCGTTGCCGTCGTGGGCTGGGCGTTCGCCGGGCCGGAATGGGAGTCAGCATTGGCCGGGTCGATGGCGCCCAGCGGGGCGGCGCTCTCGTCAGCGGGTGCTGCCAGTTCGACCTCGAACCGCTTGCCCTGGCGGACCGATATCACCTCGGTGAACCCGAGCCGATGGCACGCGCCCGCGATGGCCTCGCCCTGCGGGTCATGGATCTCGGGCTTGAGCATGACGTCCACGACTATCTTGGCCACAGCACGCAGCGTACGCGAACCTGGCACTTGACCAGGCGGGAGGAGTGCCGAGTACTGTCACAGCGGAACACGATGACCGACGGCCGCCCGCTGACCAGCCGACGGGCGGGGCGTCGATCCCTGAGCATGCAAGGAGTGGCACGTGGCCGTCAAAGCTGCCGGGCAAGCTGCCCCCCGATCCCGACCTGGTGACGAACCGGCGCCTCGCCCGGAACTGATCCAATTGCTGACGCCCGAGGGCGAGCGCACCGAACACCCCGACTATCCGCTAGAGCTATCCGCCGACGAGATCAAGGCGCTGTACCGCGACCTCGTGCTGGTCAGGCGGATCGACTTCGAGGCGATCGCGCTGCAACGCCAGGGCGAGCTGGGCATCTGGGCCTCGCTGCTCGGCCAGGAGGCCGCGCAGGTCGGCTCAGGCCGCGCTCTCGGCCCGCGCGACATGGCCTTCCCGACCTACCGGGAGCACGGCGTCGCGTGGTGCCGCGGCGTCGACCCGGCCAGGCTGCTCGAGTTGTACCGCGGCGTCAGTCATGGCGGCTGGGACCCCAAGGAGCACAACTTCCATCTCTACACGATCGTGATCGGCGCCCAGACCCTGCACGCGACCGGCTACGCGATGGGCATCCAGCGCGACGGCGCGGTCGGCGAGAACGGCGAGGCCGCGATCGTCTACTTCGGCGACGGGGCCACCAGCCAGGGCGACGTCAACGAGGCGTTCATCTGGGCGTCGGTGAACAACGCGCCTGTCGTGTTCTTCTGCCAGAACAACCAGTGGGCCATCTCGGAGCCGCTGGACCGCCAGACCAAGATCCCGCTGTACCGGCGGGCGCCGGGTTCGGCTTCCCCGGGCTGCAGGTCGACGGCAATGACGTGTTCGCCTGCCTGGCCGTCACGAGGCAGGCCATGCAGGCCGCGCAGGGAGGGCCAGGGCCCGACGCTGATCGAGGCGTTCACCTACCGGATGGGCGCGCACACCACGACCGACGACCCGACCAGGTACCGGCTCTCGGCCGAGCTCGAGTCGTGGAAGCTCAAGGACCCGATCGAACGCGTCAAGCAGTACCTGATCCGCTCGGCCATGGCCGACGAGAGCTTCTTCGCCACCATCGCCGCCGAAGCCGACGAGATCGGGCGCGGGGTCAGGAAGGCGTGCCTCGAGATGCCCGATCCTGATCCGCTGACGATCTTCAGCAACATCTACGCGGACCCGACCGCGCTGCTCACCGAGGAGCGCGAGCAACTCGCCGCCTACCTGGACTCGTTCGTGCCCGAGGAGGCCGGCCGATGACGACGGACGCCCCGGCCAAGCTCACGCTCAGCAGGGCCATCAACGAGGGCCTGCGCAAGGCCATGGAGAACGACCCCAAGGTCCTGATCATGGGCGAGGACGTCGGCAAGCTCGGCGGCGTCTTCCGGGTCACGGACGGCCTGCAGAAGGACTTCGGCGAGGACCGGGTGCTCGACACCCCGCTGGCCGAGTCCGGCATCATCGGCACGGCGATCGGGCTCGCGCTGCGTGGCTACCGGCCGGTGTGCGAGATCCAGTTCGACGGCTTCGTCTTCCCTGCCTTCGACCAGATCGTGTCGCAGCTGGCCAAGATGGCGTACCGGTCGGCCGGCAATCTCAGGCTGCCGGTCGTCGTGCGGATCCCGTTCGGCGGCGGCATCGGCGCGGTCGAGCACCACAGCGAGTCGCCTGAGGTGTTGTTCGTGCACATCGCCGGCCTGCGGGTGGTCGCCTGCGGCGACCCTGCCGACGCGTACGCGATGATCCAGCAGGCGATCAATTGCGATGACCCGGTCATCTTCTTCGAGCCCAAGCGCCGGTACTGGGACAAGACCGACGTCGACCTCGCCGGGGGCCTCGAGGCCGCGCCGTCGATGCAATCGGCCAGGACGCTCGTCAGCGGGACGGACGTGACCGTGCTCTGCTACGGCCCGATGGTGCGGACCTGCGTCGAGGTCGCGGCCGCGGCGGCTGGCGAGGGCAAGTCGGTCGAGGTGATCGACCTGCGGTCGCTGTCACCGCTGGACACCGCCTCGATCTTCGCCTCGGTGCGCAAGACCGGCCGCTGCGTGATCGTGCACGAAGCCCCGGTGACCGCTGGCCTCGGCGCAGAGATCGCGGCCAGGGTCTCCCAGGAATGCTTCTACAATCTCGAGGCGCCCGTGCTGCGGGTCGGCGGCTACTCCACGCCGTACCCGCCGTCCCGGCTCGAGGACCACTACCTGCCCGACCTGGACCGGGTGCTCGACGCCGTCGACCGGACCTTCGCTTACTGAGAGGACGTCATGTCAGAGCTGAAGCAGTTCAAGCTCCCCGACGTCGGCGAGGGCCTGACCGAGGCGGACATCGTCAAGTGGCTGGTAAAGCCAGGGGACACGATCACCATCAACCAGATCATCGTCGAGATCGAGACCGCCAAGGCAGTCGTGGAGCTGCCGAGCCCGTACGAAGGCGTGGTCCAGGACCTGCTGGTCCCCGAGGGCGAGACGGCCGATGTCGGCACGCCGATCATCTCCGTGCAGATCGGCGGCGACGGCGCGGCCGCGACCGGGACCGCTGCCGTCCCCGCCGAGGCTGCGGCCGACACCGGGGCCGGAACGCCAGAGCCGCCTGCGGCCATCTCCGCCCCGCCCGCCGAGGGCGCCGTCGAGCCCGGCGTGTACGGCAGCCCGGCGCCCAAGGAGGAGCGGCAGGCCGTGCTGGTCGGCTACGGCGTCAAGCTCGGCGCCACCAAACGGCGGGCCAGAAAGCCCGCTCGACAGCGGCGGCAGCTCCGGCCAATGGCGGCTCCTCGTGCCGCAGGACGAGCGCGTGGCCGTGCTGGCCAAGCCGCCGGTCCGCAAGCTGGCGAAGGATCTCGGCGTCGACCTGACCACGCTGGCCGGCACCGGCCCTTACGGGTCGATCACCAGGGATGACATTCAAGCGGCCGCGCAATCGGGTGCGCCTGGTGACGATGCCACCGGCCGGCCACCCATCTGTCCGCGATGCGGATCCCGCGCTCCCGCGCGAGGAGCGGATCCCGATCCGCGGCGTGCGTAAGCACATGGCGGCCGCGATGACGGCGAGCGCGTTCACGGCACCGCACGTGACCGAGTTCCTGCAGATCGACATCACCGAGACGATGGCCGCGACGGCCCGGCTCAAGCAGCTCCCGGACTTCGAGGGCGTCCGGGTGTCGCCGCTGCTGCTCGTGGCCAAGGCGCTGCTCGTCGCGGTCGACCGGCAGCCGATGATCAACTCGTCGTGGGACGAGGCCGCCCAGGAGATCGTCGTCCGGCACTACGTGAACCTGGGTATCGCGGCGGCCACCGACCGCGGCCTGGTCGTGCCGACGGTCAAGGACGCGCACGCGCTGTCGCTGCCCGGCCTCGCGCAGGCGATCGGCGACCTGACCGAGACGGCGAGGGCCGGCAAGTCGACGCCGGCCGACCTGAGCGGCGGCACGATCACGATCACCAACGTGGGCGTGTTCGGCGTCGACTACCGGGACGCCGATCATCACGCCTGGCGAGGCCGCGATCCTGGCCTTCGGGCAGGTCAAGGACGCCCCGTGGGTCGTGGACGGAGCAGCTGGCCGTGCGCAAGGTGTGCACGCTGTCGCTGTCGTTCGACCACCGGATCATCGACGGCGACACCGGCTCGGCCGTGCTGCGCGACGTCGGCGCGATGCTCACCGACCCGCTGCAGATGCTGGCCTGGTCCTAGCCGCTGGCTAGAACGCCGCTTCTGGCAGGTCCATCAGATCGGTGGTGGTGGTCTCGACGATCTCGCGCTCGGCAGCCAGGCGCGGCAGCACGGTCTCGGCGAAGAACCTGGCCGCGGCGACCTTGCCCAGGTAGAAGGCCGTGTCTGCCGCCGAGGCCGAGCCCGCGTCGAGAGCCGCGGTGGCCACCTCGGACTGCCGCACGAGCAGCCAGCCGATGACGAGGTCGCCGAGCGCCAGCAGCAGCCGGGTCGTGTTGAACCCGATCTTGTTCATCTCGCCCGGCTGCTCGAGGCTGCTCGCCAGGAAGCCGTGCATGGCGTTGACCATCGCCTCGAAGTTGTCGGTCGCCCTCGCCAGCGCCGCGCGCTCCTTCTTCAGCCTGCCGTTGCCGTTGTCCCCTCGGCGGTGGCCTTGATCTGGCTGAGCAGCCAGGTCAAGGCCTGGCCCTGGTTCCGGACGATCTTGCGGAAGTACAGGTCCATGCCCTGGATCGCGGTCGTGCCCTCGTACAGGCTGTCGATCTTGGCGTCCCTGATGTACTGCTCGAGCGGGTAGTCCTGCAGGTACCCGGACCCGCCGAAGGTCTGCAGCGACTGCGTCAGCATCTCGTAAGCCCGCTCGGAGCCGACGCCCCTTGACCAGCGGGAGCAGCAGGTCGTTCATGGCGATCGCCCGCTCGTCAGGCCGCCGGCCGCCTGGGCGAGCTGGCTCGGCGTCCTGGAACGTCGCGGTGTACAGGACCAGCGCGCGCATGCCCTCTGCGTACGCCTTCTGCAGCATCAGGATCCGCCGCACGTCGGGGTGATGGATGATCGTGACCCGCGGCGCGGTCTTGTCGGTCATCTTGGCCAGTTCGCCGCCCTGCACCCGGTTCTTGGCGTAGTCGAGCGCGTTCAGGTAGCCGGTCGACAGCGTCGCGATTGCCTTCGTGCCGACCATCATCCGCGCGTGTTCGATGATCATGAACATCTGCCTGATGCCGTCGTGCACGTCGCCGACCAGGGTGCCGATCGCCGGGTGCTCGGCGCCGAAGGTGAGCTCGCAGGTGGTGGACACCTTGAGCCCCATCTTGTGCTCGACGTTGGTGGCGTAGACGCCGTTCCGCTCGCCCAGCTGAGCCGTCGGCGTCGACCAGGTACTTGGGCACCAGGAACATCGACAGGCCCTTGGTGCCCGGGACCAGCGCCCTCCGGCCTGGCCAGCACGAAGTGGAAGATGTTCTCGGCCATGTCGTGCTCGCCGCTCGTGATGAAGCGCTTGACGCCCTCGATGTGCCAGGTGCCGTCCGGCTGCCTGATGGCCTTGGTCCGGCCCGCGCCGACGTCCGACCCAGCGTCTGGCTCGGTCAGCACCATCGTCGCCGTCCAGTGCCGTTCGACGGCCTGCTTGGCGAACTCGCTTCTGCTCGTCGGTGCCGATCAGGTACAGCGCCTTGGAGAACGCGGCGCCGCTCCCGTACATCCAGACGGCCGGGTTCGCGCCGAGCATCAGTTCGGCGACACCCCAGCAGAGCGACCTTGGCGCGGCGCTGCCGCCTAGCCCGGGCGGCAGCTCTAGCCTGAACCACTCCGCGTCCATCCAGGCGCGGAAGGACCTCGCGAACGACTCCGGCATCGTGACCGCGTGCGTCGCCGGGTCAAACACGGCGGGTTGCCGGTCGGCATCGGCGAACGACTCGGCGAGCGGACCCGCCGCCAGCCGCTCGACCTCCGCGAGGATGCCGCGCGCGGTGCCTTCGTCTAGGTCCTCGTGCGGCGCCGAGCCGAATAGCTCCTGCCGGTCCAGCACCTCGAACAAGTTGAACTCGATGTCGCGCAGGTTGCTCTTGAAGTGCGTCATCGCGCCTCCCGTCAGCATCCGTCCTGCCTGCTCGCACCCGGGTTACCCGTGAGTAACTAAGTCTACTACTCACCGGTAACTTAGGGAAGAGTGTCGTTCGGCAGGCGCCGGCGGTTCGGCGGTGCAGGCGGTCCCCGCCCGAGACCGGGCCTGGCAGCCGCGGGGCGGCCGACTTACAGTGTCGGCATCGACGAGATATCCCGGTATGACCCTGCGAGCGAGGCGGACATCGATGGCGCTTGGCCTGATCCCTGAGCATCTGGAACTCGCGGCGGCTGTGCGCGGCTGGGCGCAGCGGCACTGCCAGGCCGACGTCGTGCGCGCTGCCGTCGACGGTGAGGACAGCGGCGCCGAGCACTACCGCGCCACCCTCGCTCCTAGCCTGGCCGAGCAAGGGCTCTTCGGGCTGCACGTGCCAGAGGACGCCGGCGGCCAGGGCTTCGGCCTGGCCGAACTCGCGGTCGCACTCGAAGAGACGGGACGGGCGCTGCTTCCTGGCCCGTACCTGGCCACCGTCCTGGCATCAGCGGTACTGGCGCAGGCTCGCACCGCGCCTGGCGCAGCGGGACCACGCCTCGGCAAGCTGCTCGCCAAGCTCGCTGACGGCTCCCTCACCGCAACCGTCGCCCTCGGCACCGGCCTGACCGCCGAGCCTGGCCCGGGCGGCAGCCTGGTCGTCAGCGGTGAGTCAGGACCCGTACTCGCGGGGCCGCTGGCTGACGTCGTTGTCGCCGGAGTCAGCACCGGCGACGGCGAGGCGTGGGTGCTGCTTGACGCTGCCGATCTCGACGTGACGGCCGTCGACGCGGTCGATCTCGTCAGGCCGCTCGCGACCTTGCGTGCCGACAGCGCCCTCGTGCCGGCCGACCGGGTGCTGGCCGGGCTTGACCGGTCGGCCGTCGAGCAGCCTCGCGGCGATCCTGTTCGGCGCGGAAGCGTGCGGGATCGCCGACTGGGCGGTACACACGGCGGCCGAGTACGCGAAGATCAGGCACCAATTCGGCAGGCCGATCGGGCAGTTCCAGGCGGTCAAGCACCGGTGCGCCAGGATGCTGACCGGCGCGGAACAGGCCGCGGCCGCTGTCTGGGACGCCGCCCGCACGCCGCCAGGCCCAGATCGCGATTTCGCGGCCGCGGTGGCTGCCGTGGTCGCGGTCGACGCGGCCGTCGACGCGGCGAACGACTGCATCCAGACCCTCGGCGGCATCGGCTACACCTGGGAGCACGAGGCGCATCTGTACTACCGCAGGGCGCTCTCGCTGCGCGCGCTGCTCGGCCCTTCGGCGCGCTGGCGCGAGCGGGTCGCCGCGATGGCGATGGACGGCGGCATGCGCCAGGCCAGGGTCGAACTGCCGGAAGGCGACGCCGAGTTCCGGGCGGATGTGCGCGCCGACCTCGCCGAGATCGGCAGGCTCACGGGGGCTGAGCGCACGGCCGCACTGGCAGCGGGCGGCTGGGTCCTGCCCCATCTGCCCAGGCCGTGGGGCCGGGACGCCAAGCCGCTCGAGCAAATCGTGATCGACGAGGAGATGCGGGCGGCCGACGTCCTGCCGCACAACCTCGCGATCGGCGCATGGGTCGTGCCCGCGCTGATCCAGTACGGCACCGCCGAGCAACAGCAGCGCTTCCTGCCGGCCACGCTCAGGATGGACTACCTGTGGTGCCAGCTCTTCAGCGAACCAGGGGCCGGGTCCGACCTGGCCGGCCTGCAGACGAGGGCCGTGCGCGTGGACGGCGGCTGGCGGATCACCGGCCAGAAGATCTGGACGTCGCTGGCCAAACAGGCCGCCTGGGGGATCTGCATCGCCCGCACCGATCCGGCCGCGCCCAGGCACGACGGGATCAGCTACTTCCTTGTCGACATGCGCTCGCCCGGCGTAGACGTGCGCCCGCTGCGGGAGATCACTGGCGACGCCTCTTTCAACCAGGTCTTCCTCGACGACGTGTTCGTGCCTGACGACTGCCTGGTCGGCGACGTCAACGGCGGCTGGCGGATCGCCCGCACGACGCTCGCCAACGAGCGCGTCTCGCTCTCCCAGACCTGGACGTTCGGAGCCGGGGTGACCGAGCTGCTCGCCGTGGCGCGGGCAGCCGACCAGCCGCCGCTCGGCGACGTCGGCCGGCTGGTCTGCGAGGGCCGGTCGATCGACCTGCTCGGATTGCGCGTGACGCTGAAGCGAATCTCGGGCACCGAGCCGGGCGCTACCGGAAGCGTGCGCAAGCTGCTCGGCATGCGCAACGCGCAGCAGATTGCCGATCTGTGCTTCGCGCTCTCCGGAGAGAGCGCCGCGGCCGCGGCCGGGTTCGGCACGCCGGTCCGCAAGGACGGCAAGCCGAATGGCGCGCACTGGGCGAGGCAGGACCTCGCGGTCAGGGCCGTCACGATTGGCGGCGGAACGACCGATATCCAGCTGAACATCATCGCGGAGCGCATGCTCGGGCTGCCCAGGGACCCAGAGCCGCCGGGCGGTGAGTCCGGCGGGCGAGTCATACAGTCAGATGCAACCTAATCACTCTGCGTGACGTTAGCCTCGGTGGGGACTGAGCTCGCATGGGGGGTTAATGGCGCGCGGGGAATCGTCGGCAGAGCACGGGAACACCCCGGCCCGCGGCCCGCGCCCCCCTTCCCCCGAGAACCGGAGGCTCGCTGCGAGGCGCAGGCTGGCGGCCCATATCGCGGCGAGCAAGCGCGCCAGGACGCAGCGGATGCTGGCTCTGGTCACGAGCGCGCTGTCGGCGCTGGTCCTGCTCACCGCGGGCAGCGGCTGGCTGCTAGCCGGGTATGTGAGCAGCCATCTCGGGCGGGTGAACGCGGGCACGGCAGGCACCCCGGACAGCGGGCCGCTGAACATCCTGCTGGCCGGCGTGGACGTCAGGTCGGGGCTGAGCAGGCATGAGCAGCGGGTGCTGCACGTCGGCCACGCGACCGGCCACAACTCCGACACGCTGATGGTCGTGCATATCACCGGCGATCACCGGCACATCCAGGTGGTCAGCTTGCCGAGGGACTCGTGGGTGCGGATCCCCGGGTTCGGAATGAACAAGATCAACGCCGCCTTCGGGCTCGGTGGCCCGAAGCTCATGGTCAAGACCGTCGAGCAGGCGACCGGTCTGACAATCAATGACTTCGTCGAGGTCAACTTCCTTGGATTCGTCAAGATCATCGACGCGCTCGGCGGTGTCGATATCTGCCTGCCCTACGCCGTGAATGACCCGTACAGCGGGCTGCACATGTCAGCCGGACGGCACCGCGTGAACGGCATCAGGGCGTTGCAGTTCGCACGTGACCGGCATTCGTTCGCGTTGTCCGATCTCGCCAGGATCGGCGATCAGCAGCAACTGCTGTCCTCGATCCTGTCAGAGGCGATCAGCTCGGGCACGCTGACGAATCCGGTCAAGTTCTCACGGTTCCTGTCGGCAGCCACCTCGGCCACCAAGGTCGATCAGAACCTGAATGTCACGGGTCTGGCCGGTCAGCTCAGGTACATCAGGCCTGGCGCCGTCTCGTTCACGACCGTGCCACTCGCCAGCACCAACTACCAGGCGCCGAACGGCGAGTCCGCCGTCCTGTGGAACAAGACGGCGGCCGGCGCGTTGTTCGAGCGGATCAAGACCGACCAGGTTTCCCGGCATCGGCACCGGCATCGGCACCGGCACGCGGGGTCAGGCGGCCAGCGGAGCATCTGGCAGGCCAAACCCAAGACCGCGGCCCAGGCCGCCTGCCATTGACGAAGCGGGCCTAGCCGCCAGCGGCAGGCGGGAAGAAGTTCTGGCCCTGCTGCCCAGATTCGTCTTCGGCGTCCGGCCCGGGCGCCGGCGCTGCCTGCGGGAACGACGTGGCCGGAGGAAACGCCGGGCCGCCCTGCTGTCCGCTCCCCTGCTGGCCCCATCCCTGCGGCCCCGACATCGGCTGACCGCCGTAGCCGGGAGCACCGCTCGGTCCCGGCTGGCCCGGCACGTTCTGGCCAGCGGGCGGCGCGCTGGTGAGGAAGTCTCCGGGCGGCTGCTGCCACCCCTGACCGGGCTGACCGGGCTGACCCTGCTGCCACGGCTGACCGGGCTGACCGGGCTGACCGGGCTGGCCGGGCTGACCGGGCTGGCCTTGCTGCCACGGCTGACCGGGTGGACCAGGCTGCCATGGCTGCTGCGCCTGCACGGCCTGGGCGGCCGCCTGCGCGGCCTGGGCCACCAGGTCCACGTTGTATTGCTGCTCGTGCTGCGCGATGTCGGCGAGGATCTTGGCGATCTGCTCCTCGCTGTCTCCAGTCGCCCGGCCGGTCTTGCCCGCCAAGACCGCGACGCCCAGGCTGCGCAACAACGCATCGGCGCGGCGCTGAGCCGGCAGATTGTCCAGCTTCGACATTGATTCATTGGCCTGCTGCGCGAGCGCCGAGGCCTGCTGCTTGACCCGGTCCATCAGTCCCATGGCCGCCTCCAAGTCTGATGACCTGGGGAAACTCCTGATCAGGAGACAAGATGACCCAGGTCTTGCCCTCGCGCCTAGACTAGCCCGTCATTTCCCCAGGCCCCAGGCAAAAAGCCCGTTGCCGTTGGCCGTGAAGATCCGGCCCTCGGCAAAGACGCTCTGCGCGAAGTCCTGGCTGCCCCGATTCAGGGTCCGCAGGATCGTTCCGTCGGACGCGTTGAGCAGGTACACGGCGTTCGGCACGCTGGTGAAGTCATAGGTGCCAACCGCGATAACGCCGCCCGCGTCCATGGTCGGGGTGCCGATCACGCCGTTGGGCAGCCCGGTCTGCCAGATCAGCGCGCCGGTCGCTGGATCCAGCGCCTGCACAGACCCAGGAAACGCCTTGCCGTTGATCACGTGCCGCGGCGTCGCGACGTACAGCACGTGGCCGTCGTAGATGGCGCCGGCCGAGCAGTTGCTGACTCCGTGGTGCGGCGCGGGCGCCCCGACCCGCCGCTCCCAAGCCAGGGTCATGTCGGAACGCCGCAGCGCATAGAAGATCCCGTTCTTGTCGCAGGCGCCCACGAACGGGCCGAAGATCACCGGCGACGCGCCGAAGTCACCGTCGCCCACGACCTCCGATTGCGGAACCTGGAACGAGCGGACCGGCGTCAGCTTGTAACGGCTCAGCTTGACGATGGAGTTGGAGTAGCCAGGCTCGCGATGAGGCCGCACGGCATTGCCGGTCGAGACGTACACGAAGTGCTGCGAATCGACTGCCGCGCTGGACCAGATCGACGCCCCGATCATCGGCTTCGGCAGCGAATGGAACATAGCCCGCCGCTTGCCGCTTGACTGGCTGTAGCTGATCAGGCCGGCCTGGACGAGTGGCTGATCGCAGTTGGAAGAGACGCCGATGTAGATCCTTCCGCCGAAGACAGTCGGCGAAGACCACTGGAAGAAGTCGTTGACCTTGCGCGACGGAATGGCGATCACCGACCGCCACTTGACCGACAGGTTCGACGCACGCATCGCGTACAGGTATCCGTCCGCGCCGCCGACGTAGACCATCTGCTGCCCCGAGCTGTCGACCGCGACCGTCGCGGTGGCGACGAACCCGCGCGAGGGAGGGCAGGTCGTGGCGCGCTGGAATCCGATGAACCGCTTGGCCAGCACGTGCCCGGTGAACGCGTTCAGCTTGTAGAACCAGCCGGTGTTCGAGCCGATATAGATGGCGCCGCCCACCACGATCGGGCTCGCGAGGAACCCTGGGGCAGGTTGCCCAGGCTGAGTCGGGCGGTCGCCGCGGAAGTGCCACTTGATCACCAGCCTGGCGACGTTGGACGGGCGAATGGCTGACTGGGCCTTGCTAAAAGAACTGTGCGCTGCGCCGTTCAGGTATGAGGACCAGTCGCCGGTCGCGCCAGGTACGATGCCGCTGGCCCTCGCGCCGCTGCTGGCCGCGCTCAGAACCAGGCCCGCCAAACCCGCAAGGACGCCCGCGCGGATAACCGCAGTACGCGCCGTGTGCCGCATCAACCGCCTCCAAGGCATCTGGATTCACAGCGGCACCATTATGGAGGTCAGGGGGTCGCAACAGGAGGTATTAGCGCACAACGGCCAGTTCAGCCGCGACAGTCTTGGCAATGGCGGACACGTCGGAGGCGACATTGACCAGCCGGCAGCCGTTGTCCCGGTAGATCCTGGCGGTCGCGCCGTCGACCGAATGCACGCCGACCGGCTTGCCGGCTGCGCGGCACGCGGCCCAGATCTGCTCGAACGCGCGTCGGAGCACTTCGTCGTCTGGGCTGTATGCGCAGCCGAGCGAGTAAGCCAGGTCGCGCGGGCCGACATAGATGCCGTCGACCCCGGGCAGCGCCAGCGTCTGGTCAAGGTCGGCCATCGCAGCTCGCGATTCCACCATGATCAGGCACAACGGCCCTCTCGGGCTGGCCAGCACACCGCCGCCAGACCGGTAGCCGGCCGGCGGAAAGCGGCACGCTCCGGCCGCGGCACGAGCCTGCTCGGCCGAGTCCACGTTAGGCACGATGACGCCTGCGCAGCCCAGGTCGAGCGCACGCCCGATGTCCGCCGGGTGCGCGTACCTGACCCGCGCCATCGGAACCGCGCCGGCCCGCTCGATTGCCGCGGTCAGCGCCGGCAGCTCGCGCTCGGTGCCGCCGCCGTGCTGGAGGTCGACGACCACGTAGTCCAGCCCCGCGGCCGCCATCAGGCCCGCCGCGATCACGTCGCCGGTGACGGTCCAGCCACCGTAGAGCGTCTCCCCTGCGGTCAGCCGTTCCCCGAGCGTCATGTTCTGCATGGTCAGTGATCTAAGCAGGCGAAGGCAGCCCAGCCGTTCGCGGGCGGCCAGATCAGCTCAGCAGCTTGCCGACCGAGCCATTGCCCAGCAGGTGGCCGGCCGCGTCATAGGCGGTCCAGGAGACGTCCTGATTGTGATCCTGATAGGGCAGGACGCAGTACTTCTTGCCGCCAAGGGCCTGCGCCCGCAGCCGCAGCGCGCTGCCCTGCGCCCTGGTCACCAGCAGATAGCTCACCGCCGGATCGACCTGGAGGACACTCAGGCCGAGGTGGATGTTGAAGAAGTGGGAGGTGACCAGCCTCTTGACCACGACGCCTGGCCGCAGCGCCCCTGACTGGGTGCTGCAGAGATTCATGTGAACGGTCGCATTCCTGAAGCACGAGCCCCAGGGGCCGCGGTAGCCAGTGACGACCCAGTGGTGGCCGGCGGTCCTTCCCGTGCCGACCCGGCCGACGGCCGGCGCGGGCAACGCCGGCTGGCCTGGCGCCAACCAGCGGACGATCTGGATTTCCCTGCCGCCGGTGAAGGGGAACGTGTGCTCAAGCTCCGCGGTCGCCGAGAACACGCTGATCTCTTTGACCGCGGCGGCGAATGGCACAGCGAACGCGACCCAGCGCGCGTACGTGCCGCCGAGCACCGGTACCGGATGCAGGATCAGGACCTGGCCGTTGGTCAGATCGACGCGGATGTGGTCGACGTCGTGGCGCACATATCCGTCGATCATCTGCACACGGAATCCGCCGCCATTCGGCAGCCGCGCGAAGTTGTTGGTGTCCGGCGTGATGGAGGCCGGGGGCCCCGTCAGCCCCCTGACCGGAGCGTTGAAGTTGCAATTCTCGGTGCCGCGAATTGATCTGATGCAGATCTGCGAACGTGAGGCGTTGGTCCAGGCCGTCAGCTGCCACCGTCCCCGATTGACCAGACCGGAGGCGACCAACCCGCGCGGCGAGCGGGATGACGGCGGATTCACGGTCACGTGATAGCGCGGCGTGCTCGGCGTCGGGCGGCTCAGCGCGTGCAGCAGGGTGGGCGCCACGGCCGCAGCCGCCAGGACGGCGAGGCCGACGGCGACGGCCGTGACGCGCTTGCGGATCAAGACCGACCTGCCCTGCGCGACCACAGCGTCGAACGGAACAGGTCCGGGTGCGAAGGCGTCGAGTGCGGTGCCGAGCTGGCCACGGAGGTCCTGTTCGTCGTGGATGCTCATCGGGCCTCCCAGTCGGCGAGTTCCGCGCTGCCCCTGAGCTTGGCGAGGGCTCGCGACGTCTGGCTCTTGACGTTTCCTACCGAGCAGCCGAGCGTGGCCGCGGCTTGCGCCTCGGTCAGGTCGAGCCAGTACCGCAGCACCAGCACCTCGCGTTGCCTGCGAGGGAGCGTGCCAAGCGCGGCGATCACTGTCGTGCGGTCGCTGTGCTGGCCCGCCGGATCGGGCACGGGCGCCAGGGTGTCCGGCGGCGATTCGGTCAGCCGCTCGCTGACCCGACGCTTCCTGAAGCTGCCACGGTGCGCGTTGAGCACAATCCGCCGCACGTAGGCGTCGGGGTCATCGGCCTTGCGTACCTTGGACCAGGAGGCATAGGCGTTCGCGAGGGCGGTCTGCGCCAGGTCTTCGGCAAGGCCGGGGTCGCCCGTGATCGCATAGCCGAGCCGGACCAGATTCGGCCACCGGCTATGCGCGAACTCGCTGAACTCTGCCGCTGCAGCGCCGTCCAACGCAACCTCCCTGCCGCTCTACCCTCCCAGAGAGCAGCAGCGCGCGGAAAGGTTGCCAGCGTCGCCCGAATGGGTACGGGCCGGGCGCGATGCGGCCGGCCCGGCCCGAATGTCGGCTCGTCCCGGCATAATCCCGGCTATGGAGATCAGCCAGCACATCGACGCGCTTCGCGACGCGGCAGGCCGGCTGTCCGCCGCCGCCGCGGAGGCCGGCCCAGACGCCGCCGTGCCGAGCTGCCCAGACTGGGTCGTGCGCGACCTGGTCAGGCATCAGGGCGGCGTGCACCGCTGGGCGACCGGCATCGTCGGCACCCCGCGAACCGAGCCGTGGAACGTCGATCTCGAGGACGTCGTCGGCGCCTGGCCCGACGACGCTGACCTGCTGGCCTGGTTCGACGCAGGTGCCGACGCGCTCGCATCGGTACTGAGCGAGGCCGATCCTGGGCTCGCGTGCTGGACATTCCTGCCAGCGCCGTCGCCGCTCGCGATGTGGGCGCGCCGCCAGGCGCACGAGACATCGGTGCACCGCGCCGACGCCGAACTGGCGACGGGCGGCCACCTGACTCCAGTCCCGGCGGCGTTTGCCGCGGATGGCATAGGCGAGCTACTGGAGTGCTTCGCGCCGCGCGGCGGGCGGCTTCGCGCCGACGCGGCCAGGACGCTGCGGGTACGGTGCTCGGACACGGCAGCCGGATGGCTGGTCAGCTTCGGGCCTGACTCGGCGCGGACGACACCCGACGACGGCCAGGCAGGCGAGCAGAACGGCTCGGCCGACTGCGTGGCGACGGGCTCCGCCGAGGATCTGTATCTCGCACTGTGGAACCGGCGGCAGGCTAGCTGCCTGCAGGTGGACGGCGATCGCGGCGTGCTCGAACTCTTCGGGGACCGCGTCGCCATTCGCTGGTCCTGAACGCACAGTTACCGGAAGGAGGCTGGCGATGCCAGTGACTAGCAAGCGAGGCGGGCGCCAACTGGTCAGCGTGCTGCCGCAGCTCTCGGTCAGGGGCGGCCTGGCCGCGCTCGAGTTCTATCGGGCCGCGTTCGGAGCCGAGGTGGTCTACCAGGTCGGCGGCACGGCCGACAACCCGAGCGTGGTAGCGCAGCTATCGATCGAGGGCGCGGGCTTCTGGGTCGCCGACGAGTCGCCGGAACATGCCAATTTCAGCCCGGAGTCCGTCGGGGGCTCGACGACGAGGATGCTGCTCATCGTCGACGATCCGCTGGCCGTGATCGGGCGTGCGGTCGGCGCGGGTGCCACGCTGGTCTATCCGGCCAGCCAAGAGCACGGCTGGCTGCTCGGCCGGGTGCACGACCCGTTCGGGCACCATTGGGAGATCGGCAAGCCGCTGGGGCCCTGGCCGCCAGGGCGCGCGTCTCACTCTTGATAACCCCGCACGAAGAACGAGCTCATCAGGCCGATCAGGCTACCCGCGACGGCGAGCCAGGCACCGAGCCGCAGATCGGTGTACTGCAGGCTGGTCGGGCTGTAGTGGGTCGCGTTCAGCCCGATCCAGACAGCAGATGCCGCGAGGGCGATCAACGAGAAAAGGCTCGCGAACTGCTGGCTGGCGAGCAGGCCGCCGATGAAGACCAGCGCGCCGGCGACAATGACGACTATGGCGAAGGAACTGGAGAAGGTGCTGGTTGACTGGTAGCGCCAGTGCAGGACACCGGCGACGGCGGTGTGCTCGATGCCAGCGCTCGGCCGCGCTCCGCGCGCGCTGATCCAGGTCTGGATCGATCCGACCGAGATCGCGATGCCGCAGAGCGCGATGAGAGCCGCGACCGCTGCGCGGCGCCGAGTTCGCATGGGAACGGATCTTAGCGCCCTGGTTCGCCCGTTCAGGAATGGCTCGCGACCATTTGGGTGGGTGTCCACAGTGTCGGCCGCGACAACCGGGCTACGAGGACCAACAGGGAGTGCAGGTGCACGACGCGGACGCTGACGGTTACGACATGCGCGCGGTGCGCAGCGTCTACGAAGACATGGCCGCCGAATACGCGGTCCGCTTCGGCGACGAACTGCGGGAGGCTGACCCCGACACCGCGTTCCTGGACGCCGCACTCGCCGATCTTCCCGACGGCCCCGTGCTCGACGTCGGCTGCGGGCCAGCGCAGGTCAGCGGCTACCTGATCGCCCACGGCCGGACGGCGATCGGCCTGGACATCGCGCCGGGAATGCTCGCCGCGGCGGCGCGGCTGGTGCCGGACGCCGCCCTGCTCGCCGCCGATCTGCTCGCGCTGCCGCTGCGCGAGGCGTGCTGCGCGGGGGCCGTGGCTTCCTATTCGCTGCACCACCTGCCGCGGGCTCGTCTCGCCGCTGCGCTTGCCGGGCTGGCGAGGGTGCTCAAGCCCGGCGGCGTGCTGGTGGTGATCACGCACGGCGGCGGCGGCGAGGAGTGGCTCGACCGGCCGGGCGGCCAGGTCGTGGTCAGCACGTACGCACCAGCTGAGCTATCGGCGCTGCTTGGCGATTGCGGCCTGGTGCCAGAGCTGACCAGGGTCAGGCCGCCGCGGGAAGGCGAGTATCCGGCCGACAAGATCAGGATCAGCGCACGCCGGCCAAGCCCGCTCGATCCGGCCGACTGACGCTGGCCTGGCAGATACCGATTGGACGGCGTTTTTGTCATAGCGCTTGGCGGCCGCGGCCCGGACTCCGCTAACTAGGACGGTGAGCAGCGACTCGGCGGATCCGGCTGTCTCCGTCACCAGGCCAGGTAACCCGGTCCTCGGCCGGTCTGCGCTGATCGTGGCGGCATGGAACGTCGTCCCGTGCGTGGATCTCGTGCTCACCGCGGCGACGTACGTCAAGGACCGGCCTGGCTGCTTCGACGCGTGCGCCTTCGACGGGCTCGCCGTCGCGGCCGAGCTCATGCTGCTCGCGATGTCGCTCGGGCTGAGCCTCGTTCTCCTGGCCGCGCTGATCGTCCTCTGCAGGCGCTGGCCGCGACTCAGGCGTGCAGCCGTCGTCGGCAACGTGGCCGCCGCACCCGGCGTCGTGCTGACGGCCATCGGGATCTTCCAGCTCATCTCGTGGCTGCTGTCATGATCTTCGCCTCAATGGCTCTGGCCGGTCGCCCCGGCAACCACCGGCCCTCCGACGACGAGATCGCCGGCCTTCGTCAGCCCGCTGACCGCCAAGACCCACGTCAGCCGCATCATGACCAAGCTCGACGCCCGCGACCGCGCCCAGCTCGTCGTGCTGGCCTACGAGCGCGACCCTTCGTTCCAGGCCAGCGGCCGTCCGCCTGACCCTTCGCGGCACCCTCGCACTGCTCGGCGCACCGAGAATTCCGGGCACCCGCGTTCACCATCGGTTGCCACAGCTCCGTCTGCGGTCCGTGACGCAAGAAAGGACGTAATCCATTGGCAGTAACTAACCTCACCGGTGACCGTTTCACGATCATCACTGGCGGCCCGGGGACGGGCAAGACCTCGCTGATCGCTGAGCTTCGGCGGCGCGGCTTCGCCGGGACGGTCGAGGCCGGCCGGGCCATCATCATCGATCAGAGTCTCATCGGCGGCCGCGGCCTGGAGAACGCCGATGCCGCGTTGTTCGCGGAGCTGATGCTGGCCTGGGAGATGCGGTCTTACCGGATGGCCGGGCAGGAGTCCGCGGCCGCGACCTTCTTCGACCGCGGGATCCCCGAGCTGACCGGGTACTACCAGATGCGGGGCTTGCCGGTGCCCGCGCACGTGGCGGCCGCGACCCGGGTGTTCAGGTACCGGCCGCGCGTCTTCCTGGCGCCGGCGTGGCAGGACATCTTTACGACCGACGCCGAGCGAACGCAGGATTTCGCCGACGCGGTCGCGGGCTCGGCGGCCGCCAGGGCCGCCTACGCGGGCCATGGGTACGAGGTGATCGACCTGCCGCTGGCGACAGTGGCCGGCCGGGCCGACTTCGTGCTTGCGATGCGCTGAGGCCATGATGTCCTGGTGTTCACCACCGCGGATCGGACCCGCCGTGGCCTCGCCGGGCGGCTCAGCCCCGATGCTGGGTGAACTCGCGATGCTGGGTGAACTAGAGAGCCGGCCAGCTAACCTTCGCGGTCCGTGCTGGCACTATGAATCGTGGGACGGACGCGAAGCGGTCGGCCGGATGCCGAGCTTGTGCGTGCCGCCTTGCTCGGAGATCGCGAGCCGCTGGCTGAGCTGCTGCTGAGGCACTGGCAGACAGCCGCCTTCTTGGCCGGGAGGGTGCTCGGCTCGCCCGACCTCGCCAGCGACGCCGCGCAGGAGGCCGCGGTCGCCGCCATGACGAATCTGGACAGGCTCCAGTCCCCCGCGAGCTTCGGCGCATGGTTCTGCGGCATCGCGCTGAACGTGGCGCGCCGCTGGCGCCGTCAGCTCAGCTCCGAGCTTCCCTCGGCGCTCCCCGACCTGGTGTCAACGCTGCCCGGTCCGGCCGAGGCCGCCGAGATCGCTGACCTGGCCTGCCGCGTGCGGGCCGCTATCGACCAGCTGCCGGCCGGCCAGCGGGACGCCGTGCTGCTGTTTTACCTCCAAGGGCTCAGTCACCTCGAGGTGGCGGCCGAGCTCGGCATCTCCCGCGGGGCCGTCAAGGCCAGGTTGCACCAGGGCAGGGCCGCGCTCGCGGCCAGGCTCGCACCCATGATGGACAGCAGAAAGGACAAGGACATGACCACGAATGGCGCCCCGGCTTGGGTGGACGTCGACGTGAGCGAGATCCGCAGGACGCAGGCTGACGACCCAGCCGAGCGCAAGCACATCATGATCCTGACCGAGCGCGGCGGGGAGCGCCGGCTCCCGATCTGGATCGGCCCGACCGAGGCGATCGCGCTAGCGCTGACCATGGAGTCCGAAGATATGCCGCGGCCGTTTACCTACCGGCTGGCCGCCGCCATGGTGACGGCCGCAGGCGGAGGCATCACCGAGGTCAGGATCACCAAGCTCGTGGCGCCGATCTTCTACGCGGCCGTGCTCGTCAGCGGGCCCGAGGGGCCAAAAGAGGTGGACGCCAGGCCTAGCGACGCGGTGAACCTGGCGCTGGTGGCCAGCGCGCCAATCAAGATCGACGCCAGCCTCTTCGCGATCGAGCTGCCAGCGTCGGACGACGGGGAAGTGCTCGCGGACGCCGCGTCGACCGCGGACATCGCCGCTGAGGCCAAGCAGAAAATGCGCGAGGCCATGAAGGAGATGGGACCTTCAGAAGGATCTCCAGAAACGTAGGCACCGCCGCATAGGTTGGGTCCCTCCACGTGTGAAGGGACCCCGCGATGCAGCCGAAGCAGACGCGCCTCCTCGTCATCGCCGCCGGAACGCTCATCGCGTTCGCGCTTGGCCTCGGGCTCGGGCTGGGTCTGGGCCTCGGACTCGGGCACGGCGGGGCAGTGGCACCTGCGGCACCGGCGGCTGGCCGGGCGCTTTGCAGCGTCAAC
The DNA here is from genome assembly GCA_963696215.1 of uncultured Actinomycetota bacterium. GTDB lineage: Bacteria > Actinomycetota > Actinomycetes > Streptosporangiales > Streptosporangiaceae > Chersky-822. The sequence continues at coordinate 514,259 of CAVOJF010000007.1, read as the reverse complement.
CCGTGCCGGGTCATCATGACGAACAACGGCTCGGCCGGCCTCGTGGTCAAGGACGCTCCGGGGCCGAAGGTGGAGAACGCCTTCCTGATCATCGACCCGTCGGGGTTGGCCGAGTTCTGGCAGAACGCGGCCGGCGCGTACGAAGGGCCGCGCGGCGAGATCTGCACGACCAACTCGGCACTCGCTCCAGTTGCCTGCCTCGGCGGCGACGGAACGACCGGCTGGGTGCGGATCGGCAGTGAGATCCTGACCAGCGGCGACCTCGCCTGGATGCACCAGGCGGAAGGCCGGACCAGGCCCAGCTAGGCGTCCGCGCCGTCTGCGACGTGCACGCTGCCGCCGGATCGCCAGTACACCGAATGCTCTCTGCTCATGAATCCCTCGTCGACCAGGTAACGCCGCAGCGCCGCGTAGTCCTCGTGCAGGCTCCGCAGCGTGCGGTTGACCTCGCTCTCCGCGTACCGCACGCCGATGTCGAACTGCTGGGCGACGTGGTCGAGCAGCACCAGCCGCTTGGATCGCTTGGCGGGCATCGTCACGATCCGGCCGTCCCGCATGAAGTTCGTCAGCACCGCTTCCTCGGGTGTCGGCAACGTCCTTCCCTCCCGGATGAGTCTGGCGACGTCTTCGAAGTTAGCAGGCGAGGGCGGGCGCGGTCGCTCAGCCGGGGATGGTGGGACTCGCAAGGAACGCTAGGAGGGCCGAAGCCGGTGCGGGCGCGGCTGCGTGCGCCGGTAGACGCTGCCGCCAGGCGCGTACCAGGCCGCCTTCTTCCTGACCGAGGCGGCCGGATCGGCCGACGCGGCCCGTTCGATGGCCGTGCACGCCGCAGGGTGGGTGTGCACCCACAGCCCGACCAGCTCGACCGCCATCGCGCGCACATGGGCGGATTCGTCGCCCGCGAGAAGCGCGATCGCGCGCGGCAGCACCGATGCAGAGGCGGGGCGCCAGGCGCCGTCCTTGCACCGCTCGCACGCCAGCGCGTGCGCGGCCGCCAGCCGGACCCGCTCGGCAGGATCATCGAGCGCCTCGAGGAGCGCGGACGCGTTGTCCGCGTCCATCAGGTGGTCGAGCACCTGGCAGCAGTACTCGCGCACCTGCGCGCTCGGATGTTCGAGGCCGCGGCGTGCGGCGGCGCCTGCCGCGGGGCCTAGCCTGCACAAGCGCTGATAGGCCTGAAAGCAGCGGTGCGGATCAGCGAGGGCGTCGACGAGCTCGGCGGCGCCCAGATCGGCGGACAACTCGTCAATGACCATGCCCCAAGCATGCAAGCCAGGCGCGAGGCCGCTCAACATAATTAGCGCTCAGCCGACGGCAGCCTCCACCAGCAAGGCCGTGAGCTCCGCGCGCTCTTCAGGTTCAGGCGGCAGGTCAAGGCATGGTCGGGCGGGCCTGGACGAAGGTCCAGCGGTGACCCTCCAGGTCCTCGGCCTGGTAGGAGCGGAAGCCGTGCTGGCGAATCGGCTCGACGATCTTCGCCCCGGCCGCGGCCGCATGGGCGCAGTGAGCGTCCAGGTCGTCGACGTAGATCCACGGCACGTGGGTTACCGGTACCGGCTCGGCCGGGATGCCTTCCGCCTTGAACACCAGCACCGAGCAGCGCCCGACCCGAAACTCCAGCCAGGCCCGCTCGGCATCTTCGTCCTTGCCAGGCTCGGGGACCGGCAGGCCGCGCGGTGTCTTCAGACCGAACGCATCTGCCAGCCATCGCGCGGCGGTCACCGGCTTGAGGTAGTAGACCGCGACCGCGAGCCGGTCGACCTCGTCGGGCTGCCGCGCAGCGGTGTCCCGCGCAGCGCACCACGCACCGAACCAGTCGGGCACGATCCGCTGCCAGAACGTGCCGCCGCGGTCCTCGCCTCCGGCCGGCACGGTCGCCAGCACCTGGACGTTCGTGCCGCCCGCGGCGTCCGCGAAGATCACTTCGACCTCGACGTCATCGAGCGAACTGCGCCAGGCCAGGCGTTCCCCAGGCTGCCAGGCGGTGATCCTGGCGATTTCGAGCGCGTCAAGCGGGTCCGATCCGTATACCTCGAGGATCCGGCCGCCGACTCCGGGTTCGCAGACCATGCTGACCGCGCGCGCCGAGTCGAAGAAGTTGATCGGCCCGCGGACCCACCACAGGTCCATCTCGTCGGTGAAGGCGGCGAACGCGATCCCGGGGCTGACGCTCACGGTCACCGAACTGGACACGGATCGGGGATTCGTCACTGCCGTTCCTCCCTCTCGAGGTGCTGCTGAAATGACCGGAGCTGCACGTCCCAGTGCGCCTGCAACTGATCAAGCCATGCCTGGATCGCCGCCACGGACTGCGGCCGCAGCCGGAACACCCTGACCCTCGCGTCGGCGGCGTCCCGCTCGTCCGCGACCAGGCCCGCCCGCAGCAGGTGCCGCAGGTGCTTGCTCATCGTGGGTGCCGAGGCGCCGACCGCCGCCGCCAGCTCACCGGCTCGGGCTGGCTTGCTGCCGAGCAGCTCCACGACCCGCCGCCTGGTCGGGTCGGCGAGCGCGTCGAAGACCGCAGCCACCGCTTCGTCGACGGGCCGATTGCTATCCACGCGGACAATAGTTGCCTATCAAGCAATATTTGTCAAGGGAGCGTCAGATCGCGCGAATCGCCTACACCGGGGGCTCGGGGTCGTACTGGATGCCGCGGCGGACCTCACGCGCCCTGGCCGGCGAGGCGAGCCGTGCGACCAGGTGCAGGGCCATGTCGATACCGGCCGAGACTCCAGCCGAGGTCACCACGTCGCCGTCGTCAACGAACCGGGCATCGGGCCGCACCTCGATCGACGGGTCGAGTTCGGTCAGCGTGCCGAGCGAGGCCCAGTAGGTGGTGGCCGGGCGGCCGGCCAGCAGGCCAGCGGCGGCGTAGACAAGCGATCCCGTACAGACGCTGGTCAGCAGCGGAACGGCCGCGCGCTGGGCACGAACCCAGTCGAGGTGACCCTCGTCGGTGAGCATCGGCCTGGTGCCGCGGCCGCCGGGATGCAGCAGAACATCGAGCGGCGGCAGGTCGGCCATCGAGTGCTGCGGGACTATGGTCAGTCCTTTGGCGCCGGTCACTGGCCCGCCATCGGCGGAGAAGCAGAGCACCTGCCACCCGTCGTCCGGCCAGGACGTCGCCCAGAAGCCGAAGACCTCCCAGGGGCCGACGGCGTCGAGTTCCTCGACGCCGTCGAAGAGCAGAATCCCGATCCGGCGTTCCCCCGCAATAGAGTGCATAAGCACGAATCTAGCCCTTTACGTGGTGACTCGCTCCGGCCGGTCAAGACGGGCCGGACTGGCAGGAAGGCGGACAGCGCCCGTGCCTAGCTTCGAGGAGTTGCTCGCCGAGGGCGCCGCGGTGGACGTGGCGGGCTGGGACTTCTCCTGGTTCGAGGGCCGCGCCATCGAGGAACGGCCGCCCTGGGGCTACGCGAAGATGCTCGGCGCCCGGATGTCCGCGCTAGCCGGCGTGCCGGAAGCGGCCGCGCTTGACCTGCAGACCGGCGGTGGCGAGGTGCTAGCGAGCATCCCTGCTGGACCGCCTGCGCTGGCGGCCACCGAGTCGTGGCCGCCGAACATCGAGGTCGCAAGGCGGAACCTGGCCAGGCTCGGCGCCCGGGTCGTGCCGGTCGATCATGAGCTTTCCGACCTGCCCTTCGCCGACGCGACGTTCGACCTCGTCGTGAGTCGCCACCCGGTGGGCGTGCCGTGGGACGAGGTCGCCAGGGTGCTGAAGCCGGGCGGCACCTACTTCTCGCAGGACGTCGGCGACGACTCAGTCCGCGAGCTGACCGAGTTCATGATGGGCCCGTTGCCCGAGTCCGACGGCCCGACCCGCGACCCGAAATGGTCGGTCCTCGACGCGGAGCGGGCCGGGCTAACCGTCACCGACCTGCGCGAGTTCCGCGGCCGGATGGAGTTCTGGGACGTCGCCGCCGTGGTCCACTTCCTCCGCAAGGTCATCTGGATCGTGCCGGGATTTACCGTGGACGCCTATCGCGATCGCCTCCGCGCGCTGCACGAGCGCATTCGGGCCGAGGGCCCGTTTATCGCGACTACCGCCAGGTTCCTGATCGAGGCGCGCAAGGATCCGAAGGTCCCGGCCAGATCCGCCTAGAAAGCAAATTCACATTGCCATCTTGTTAACTCAAACCTGCTTTCAAGCGTCCTGATGATGGATAGTGCGCAACGGTGGCCGTGCGCTTGTCATCAAGGAGGCGGCGTTGAACACCAGCAGAAAGCCAGCCAGGTCGCTGCCGGCCATCGGGCTGGCGCTGCCCGCACTCGCCGTCGCCGTCACCGTAGCCGTGACAGCGCTGACTGCAGCGCCGGCGTCAGCAGCGCCGCTGCGCCTAGCGGGCGAAAGCGCGCGGCTGAGCGCTCCTGCGGCACCTCCGTTCGCGAACTGGCCGAATTTGCACGGCAATCCGCAGCTCACCGGGGTCTCCCAAGACCCGGCGATCTCGGCGGCGAACGCCGGCCAACTCGGTGTCCGGTGGATGACTCACACCTTCGGGCCGGTGCTCTCATCTCCAGTTACAGAATTCAGCACGGCGTTGAATGCGACACTCGCGTACGTTGCCAATGAAACCGGCGACCTCGAGGCCATCAATACCGCGACCGGATCGATCGTCTGGTCCGACTCTTTTGGCGTGCCTCTGCACGCGACACCGGCAGCATCCGGCAGTCACCTTTGGATCGGTACCGGCGTCAGCGGCCGGATGATCAAGGTCAACGCCAATACCGGTGCGGTGCAATGCCAGTTGTCACTCGGGACCGGTGTCGATTTCGCCAGCCCAGTGATCGCGACGCCGCCTGGCGGCGTACCTACCCTGTTCGTCGGGGTGCAGGACGAGGGCGCGATTCGGGGCCCGATGATGGCGATCAACGACGCGACGTGCAAGGTCGAATGGAGACGCGACCCCTATCCGGTCTTCTCGGGCACGTGGAGCCCTGATTCGTACGGCGTGAACGCCAACGGCGTGCCGCTCGTGATCTTCGGCAGCGGCGACCCTGACTGCGCGATCTACGCGCTGAACGCCAGGACCGGCGCCACGCTCTGGCGGGTCGCATCGTTGAAGGGCGGCCTGAACGACTTCGGCGCCGGCACGGTCATCTCGCCGCCGGGGCGGAACGGCATCGCCGACGGCATGGCCTATGTGCCCGGCAAGGATCGCATCCTGTACGCGATCGACCTGACGACCGGCAAGCTCGTGTGGACCTTTGACTACGGCGCGGCCACCGGAGTCGACCACAACGGCGGCCGGTCCACGGCCGCGCTGGCAGGGCACACGCTGATATTCGGCACGCCGGTCGGCGTGGCGGCGGTCGACGCGGTCACCGGCAGTCAGGTCTGGCTCTCGGAGAACACCGGGCCCTCGGACACCGAGGTGCTGTCCTCCCCGCTGGTGACGGGCCCGCCGGGCGAGCAGGTCGTCGTCTACGGCGACCTCAAGGGCGCGATCGAGGTCCGGAGCGTCGCAACGGGCGCACCGCTGTACAGCTATCAGACAGCCGGCTGACGTGATCAGCTCGGCCGCCGATTCGGCAGGCAACCTCATCATCGGTTCGAGCGACGGCTTCCTGTATGACCTGGCTCTAGGCGGCGCCAATGGCACCGCTCCGTCGACCACCGTTACCTCGCCGACCTCCGGCTCGGTGATCCCGAACCCAGGCACCGAACCTGTCGTCGCGGCGGGAACGGCGACGGCCGGTTCGGCGCCGGTTGCATCCGTCGGCGTGGCCGTGCAGATGAACGGCGCCGCCGGGCCTTGGTGGAACGCAGCGACCGGCTCGTGGCAGCCTGGCCCGGCATGGAACCATGCCACGCTCAGCGGATCAGGTTCGCAGCTGAACTGGACGCTCGGGGTGCCCGCTCCCCGTCAGGGAAGCATCCTGACTTTCACCGCCAGGGCGACCGGCGACGACGGCCTGGCTGACACGGCGCTGGTCCGCACAACCGTGACTGTCCAGGCCGTCGCGTCAGGCCCGCACCTGCGGCTCTCGGTCGCGCAGGCCGCCCCCGCGACGACCGTGTACGCGTCGGGCTCAGGATTCCGGCCCGGCGAGAAGGTGCGGCTGTCACTGCCTGGGAGCCCGCTCGCGACCGCGACCGCTGGGTCGGCCGGCGGCTTCGCGCGCAAACCGGTCGTGGTGCCCTCCGCCTACGACTTCGGCTTGACCGCCATGACGGGCGTGGGCTCGGCATCGGGTCGGACAGCGGCGGCGGCGTTGTACGTCACCGGCCCGTGGTCGCAGGCCGGGCACGACCCGCAGCGCACCAGCGATCAGCCCAATGACCGGGTTCTGTCCGAGGAGGTGACGCCTGGCAAGCAGTACCGGATGCGTCCCTACTGGGTGTACTCCGCTGCCGCACCAATCGACAGCACCCCCGCGGTCGCGAGCCAGCTTGCGTTCAGCGGCGACACCTCTGGCACGCTGAGCGCCGTGCATATCGCGACCGGCGCCGTGGCCTGGTCGGCCTCGCTGGGCGGCGCTGCCGACTCATCGCCCGCTGTCGATCCGGCGGCAGGGCTGGTCGTGGCGGGCTCGTCGAACAACAAGGTCAGCGCCTTTGCTGAGCACGATGGCAAGCCGGCATGGACGCTCACGACCGGAGGACCGGTGAAGTCCTCGCCGCTGATCTACAACGGCGTCGTGTACGTCGGCGCCGATGACGACAAGCTCTACGCGATCGCCGAGCAGACCGGCCAGCTTTTGTGGACGGTCACTGTGCCGGGCGCGATCGACGGGTCGCCGGCCCTGGACCCGGCCACCTCCACCGTGGTCGTCGGCGACAGCACCGGCATGGTCAGCGCCTTCAAAGTCGGCGGCGCCTCCCCGTCCATGCGTTGGCACGCTGCCATGGGCGGAGCAATTGCCGACGGCCTGCTGATCGCACAGGGCCGGGTCTTCGCCGGCGCCGCCAACGGCGTCGTCGCGTCGTTCAGCCTCACGGCCGGTACCCGCAACTGGTCCATGTCGATGGGGAACACGTCGATCACCGGAGCCATGGCATATCAGGCCAGTCACCTGTACGTCGGAGCGGCGAACGGCAGCCTCACGGCGCTGCATACGAGCGACGGGTCCACGATGTGGAGCGAGCCGCTGGCCGGTCCGCTGACCGGCGTCAGCGTTACTGGCGGCATGTTGTTCACCGAGTCATCGGACGGCACCGTCAGCGGCCTGCGGATTGGCGGCGAAGTCGTCTGGCTGGCAAAGACCGGCGCTGGCCTGGGCGGCAGCCCGGTGATCATGGACAACTCCGTGTTCGTCGGCGCAGAAGACCACGGCCTGTACTGCTTCACTCCGTTCGGCGAGCCCGTCGTGTAAGCACCTCGGCGCGCGCCGCTAGTGTGGGAATGCGATCCTCGAAGCGATCCACAGACTGACGGAAGGAGGTGCGGTTTCATGACCGGTCCGGTTCCCGCGCCTCCTGCCCCGCGCTGACAAGCCCAGGCTGACAGAGCGGCGGCAGCAGGCGCCACAGCACAGTGGAGCTTGCTATGCCATCAGCGATACTCAACGTCACCTTCGACTGCTCTGACGCACGGTCGGTCGCCGGGTTCTGGTCGGCCGTCACCGGATGGACCCTGCATGAGGAATACGCCGATCCCGGTCACGAGGAGTTCAGCGTCGGGCCGCCGCCGGGCGACGGCACCCGGCTGTACTTCGTCACCGTGGCGGAACCCAAGATCACCAAGAACCGCGTGCACCTCGACGTGATCCCGCGCGATCAGAGCCAGGAGCAGGAGATTGCCCGCCTGACAGAGCTCGGAGCGACGGTGATCGGCGGCCAGCCGCCCGGCGCGGGCTGGGTGATCCTGGCCGATCCTGAGGGCAACGAGTTCTGCGTCGAACCCGGCTAGGCGAGTGCCGGTCTAGCTCAGGTAGATGCCTGGTGTGACGGTGTAGCTACGGCCGGCCGGAGTGGTCCAGACCAGCACGCCAGGACTCGGCTGGGCCAGCTGCCAGGCCGGTGCTTGCTTGACCCTGTGATGCCTGCGGCAGACCGGGGCGAGGTTGCACGGGCACGTGCGGCCGCCTTGGTCCCAGGGAATGGTGTGGTCCAGGTCGCAGGCGGCGGCCGGCCGACGGCAGCCGGGGAACGCGCAGGTCCGGTTCCTGGCCCTGACCAGTTCGCAGACCACGGCTGGTGGTCGATAGCCGCTGGTTTGCGAGCCGTGGCTGCACCGGCCCGGTTCGAGCCAGGTGAACTGCTGGCTAGCGAGCCAGGCGCGACGGCTACGCAGGCCGGCGGGCGGGCCAGGTCCGGCGCGGGCGCAGGCGTGCGCTGCGGCGGTGCCGTCGGGTCTGGTCAAGGTGATGCACCAGCGGGTCAGGCTACGTCCGGCGGCGAGCTTGCCCGCGAGATCCCGGCTGGACCATGCGTCGATCGGGCCGAGCCCGGCGGCTTCGCCGGGCAGATCAGCCAGGCCGAGCCACGTCGTAGCGGGCAGGGTCAGGTGCACGGATCCGGACAGGGCGGCGAAGCCGCTCGGGCCGGCGCAGGGTGCGCCCCAGGCGGCCTGGCCGCCGAGTCCGCCTGCACGCGGCGCGCCCGGTCCACCTGGGTCGGGGTGGCTGCCTACTGCGTGCGGGTCCAGGGCCGGGATCAGGGAGCCGGGGTCGTGGCCGGCGAGCAGTGCGGTAAACGCAGCGGCGCGGAGCTGGTCAAGCCCGCCGGGGGCTCCGGCATCCTTCAGCGCCTGGGCGATCGCGGTGATCCGTCGGTCTGCGGCGATCGCGTCGGCTGGCGACAGTTCCCGGCCGGCGAGGGCGAGGTTGCCTGAGCCTTCCTGCCAGGCCTCGACCCGGGCGTCTGCCCGTGCCTTGGTCATGCGGCGGCGGACCGCGGCTGGGTCGATGGCGTGCACGAGGGTGCGCAGGGCGGCGCGGAGCTGCCCAGTGGTCATGGCTGCCGCGCCGGGGAGCAGCGCCGCCGCGACGCTGTTCGCGGCGCGGTCTCCTAGGGCGGACAGCTCTGCTGCGAACACGGTGGCGCGAGCCCGGTCGATCGTCCCGGCGAGCAGCGCGCGCAGGACGGCAGGGAGCCTGGCCAGGTCGCGTGCCAGGCATAGCAGGGCGTCAGCGGACCGGCCGGTCAGGACCAGGGCGGCGGCGAGTTCGGCCGAGATGTGCTCGCTGACCCGGGACCAGCCAGGCCGCCGCGACTCCCGCAGCCTTCTGCTGTCCAGCTCTGCGACCGCGGTCAGCTCGATCGCCGCCTGCCAGGCCGACAGCCTCCGAGAGGCGTGCAGCAGCCCGGTCAGCGCGTCATCAGACAGCGCCCCGAGGCCGCCGCCGAAGGCGAACTGCGACAGCCCGGCCAGCGTCCCGCCCGGCGCTAGGTCCCCCAGCGGCCCGCATGCGGCGAACGCCTCACCCGGCCCGGCGACCGCCACCCCCGCCACCCAGTCGCATGGATCAGCGTCGGGATCATCCGGGCCGAAGTCCAGGCCGTACAGCTCGGCATCGGACGGTTCGTCCTGGCCCGCCAGCGCGTCCAGGCCCACCAGATCGGGGTCCAGGCCGGCCAGCGCGGCATCGGCATCCCAGTCGGGCGATCCAGGCCCGTTGGGCGGCTGAGTGGCAGGCGGGAGGGTCATCGGCGGCTCCGACGGTGAGGAACGGCTAGCGAACCTGTTATCGATAACCCTACCGACACCCACTGACAATTAGAGTATGAGTTCGAGTTCTAGCCTCAGCCGGCGACGCTAAAGTGGCCGGTCTTCGGGCGCCATCCGGCGGGCGGATCTTCGCCAGTTCGTCCGTCCACGGCCTCCCTGAGCAGATCGGCGTGCCCGGTGTGGCGGCCATATTCCTCGATCAGGTCGCACACGAGCCGACGCAGACTGGCATGGACGCCGTCGGAACCGGAGGCGTGGACGAGCTGGTCAAGCCCGCCGTCAGCCAGTGCCGCCCTGAGCCTGGTGCGGGAACGCTCGACGGCGTCGTCCCAGAGCACGTAGAGCTGCTCTGGCGTATCGTCCGCGGCGGTGGTGAACTCCCAGTCGTCGTCGCTGCCATCCCAGCCGACGGCATCCCAAGGCCCGGCGAGTGGCTCCCCGGTCAGCTTGGTCGTGGACATGTAGTCCTCATTGAGAGCGAGGTGCTTGAGCAGGCCGCCGAGGGTCAGCGAGGAGGCACCGACGCGGGCCCGCAGCCCTGCGGCGTCCAGGCCGTCGGCCTTCCATCGGAAGGTGGTGCGCAGCCGGTCCAGCGCGCCGGTAAGGTGCTCGGCCTCCGTGCCGGCCATGGGCGGTTCCCACGGGTAGTCGCTGTTAGTCATGTCGCCCACCGTAGACCGCATTCCGGACGATCAGCGTCCGGAACCCGGGCGGATGGCAGGTACGGGCTATCGGGCATGGCTGCTTGAGGATCTGACGCCGGCTCTATGCCAGCATCGCCGCGATCGTGTCCTGGACGCCGTTGCCGTGCAGCAGCCTGCGCACGAGCTCGTGGGCCTCATTGCCGCTCCTGGTGAACGCGTGCAGGGCGCCGCCGCGGCGGGCCAGCACCAGATCCGCGCTGGCGCCCGCGACCTCGGATGACCCCTGCGTCGTGTACCGGGTGACGGTGACGAGTGCGGATCGCTCGGCGGCGGCGAGCAGCTCATCGGGGCTCTCGTCCGCGCGTTCCGCCAGTTCGCCGCCTGGCAGCCATCCGGTCAGGCGGTCGAGCGCGTCGTCCGTCCGGTACAGGCCGATCTCGTGGACGCCGAGCGCGTCGATGCGGACCACCAGGCAGATCGGCTCGGGCTGCGGCAGCAGCAGGATCCGCCACGGCTCGCCTGGGACGGTACCGGTAGCCCTGGCGTCGAGCACGAGCTTGGCCCGCTGCTGGAACGCCACCCCGATGCCCAGGTCGCCCCGCACCTGTACCTGGCCGTCTGCGGTGCCAGCCACGAGCAACTGCCTGGCCGCGAGGGAGCGGACCGCCTCGGCGATTGCTTCCTCCGACGGCCTGGCTTCCAGGAAGTCGACGATCGCGTCGACGGCGGTGAGTTCGGCGATCGTGTACGCGCCGAGCACCACGGGGCCCGTGCCGACCAGGTCGACGACCGCGGTGACCAGGCCGACCGGTACCGCGGCCGGACCGCCCTTCGAGTCGCGTGCCGCTCGCGGGCTCACGACAGGCCCCCTTCCGCCCATCGGTGCTTGTCCTGCGGCTGGGTGCGGTCCTTGCCCAGGATCGCAGCCGCCGCCGGCGATGGTGTCTCGGTTACCCACACGGCCGAGTTGCCGAACAAGCCGCGCCCCGCCCGTCCCGGCAGCGCCTTGCCCAGGTCGAGGACCGGGTCCGCCCGGTCGGGCGGCGGGAACCTGCCCGCCAGGTCGGCGGAGACCGCGGTGACGTCGTCGTCCGCCTCGATCCCGCGCAACGTCGCTGCGACCGCGCCGGCGACGGACGGAGCCAGCGGCGTCGGGACGGCAAGGTCAGGCGACAGGTACATCGGCCGCCGCTCGGTTCGCCTGGACAGGCCCCACGGGCCGACGTTGCTCCTGGTCACCCGATAGATCACGTAGTCCATCAGGTGCCTGACGTCGTCCATGCTCGGCAGTTTGCGCTTGCCGAAGGCCACCGGGGTCTTCTCCAGCTGCACCCAGGTGCCGGTCGCCGTCCGGCCGTGCAGCTTCTCCCTGACGACGTGCCCGCGCATTCCGATGTCCGGGTATTTCTTCTTGTCGATGTCGTGATGATGGCTCGATATCCGCACATGACTGACCTTCTTGAAGTGCCAGTCCTCATAGAGCTGCGGGTCGTCGACGAGCACGTGACCGCCGCACAGCACGTCGTGCAGCTGCGGCACCTGCAGGCCGTGCCGCTCCAGATCGGCGATGATCGACGCCTCTTCCCTGCTGAGCTGCGCGACCGCGCTCAGCAGGCCCTTGCGGTACTCCCCGGCCCTGGCCGTGATCTCGATCAGCAGCCGGACCCTGGTTTTGACCTGCTCGGCCCGCTCTTGCGACAGCGCGTCCGAGGTCTCTTGGCCATGTCTGCTGGTCAGCGCCCCGACGAGCGACCTACGGGCAGGACTCACCCAGCAAGTAGAGCATGGCGCAACAGGGTCGTGATTAGCGGATTCCGGCTTTCCTGATTTCGGCACGGCAATAGGGGCAGGCGACGCGTTCGGCGCCGGCGGGCAACGTCACGGAGCTGCCGCAGGTCGCGCACGGGATCTCGGCAGCTCCCAGGTCGATCGTCCGCCCGCAGCCGTCGCAGATCACCGCCCGCGCGCCAGGCAGCGCGCGGAATTCCCCGCCACAGCCGCCGCAGTGCCTGGCCTGACCGTCCTGCTCCTGGACCGGTACGTACTCATTCACCAGCCCCGCCCGCTCGAGGAGCGCCCTGGCCGCGTCGGCTGGCAGCATCCCGAGCCAGCCCTGGCAGAAACCGGACCAGGTGAACGCGGCAGTCAGGTGCTCGGCCCGATCCGGATCAAGCTCGGCCAGGCCCGAGGACCGGTACAGCCCCCGGCTCACGTCGATCTGCTGCTCCAGAGTGTCGGCCATGGGCCAGAAGGAGTCAGGCTCAACCACCGGCGACATCATGTTGCCGCCATAACGCAAGCCCAGCACGCGCTGTTTCATCTGCGCTTCCAGTGCTTGCGCGCCAGGGTCAAAGGCGCGAACCAGGGCGGACTCGGCCATGTAGGCGACGTACGCGCGTCGGTAGGCCAGATCGTTCCTTGCCCGGTGCGAGACGGCCATCGGAACGTAGGTCACATAGGCCTCGTACACCTGCCGCTGCAGGCCGCGGTAGGCGTCGCGATCGCCGACGGCGATCGCATGCTGAGACGCGGCGTACGCGCCGTTGACCGTTGCCGCGTATTCCTGGCCAGGCGGCGCGTCTGCCTCGCAGGCCTGACGCAGGTCAAAGTCGATCAGCGAGGCGCAGTAGTCGCAGTAGACGTACGCGGTAACGCTGGGCAGCTTCTTCGGCGCGCCGCAGACGACGCACTTGCAGCGCTTCACGTAGCCGGGCTGTGGCGGCGCAAGCACGGCGAGGACCTGACGGGCCCACGACGACGAGCCGACCACCGGCGCCTGGCCGGCAGTCGGCGACTGGCCAGCGGGTGGCTCTTCCTTCTTGCGGTTGAAAAGACCCATCTCGCTGCCTGATCTCCGGTCGAGTTATGTTGCCGCTCATTATGGGTTTCGCGCTGGAAGCGCGCCAGCCCGTTGAACCGGTGCGCCTGGCCTGCGCGTGAACGCTGGAATGCCGGCAATGTCTTACAATCCGTGCTGAGGACCGGGGGTCGTGGGGGGCCTACGCGATGGAATTGCTGGAACGCGAGTCGTTCCTAGGCACACTGGCCGAATACGCGCGCGAGGCTAGGCAGGGCGACGGCAGGCTGATCCTGGTCTCCGGTGAGTCGGGCATCGGCAAGACGGCCCTGCTCGAGGCGTTCCAGCAACAGCTCAAGGGCGTCCGCTGGCTGTGGGGAGCCTGCGACGGGTTGCTGACGCCGCGTCCGCTCGGTCCCCTGTTCGACATCGCGTCGCAGTTGGACGGGGAGCTTGCCAATCTGTGCCGCCAGGGTGCGCCGCGCGACCAGCTATTCGCCGCGTTCCTCGCCGAGATCGGCTCGCCAGCGACCTTCACGGTGGCCGTGATGGAGGACGTGCACTGGGCCGACGAGGCAACCATCGACCTGCTGAACTTCCTGGGGCGCCGACTCAGCCGCCGGAACGCGCTCGTCCTGGTGACCTACCGCGACAGTGAAGTCGGCGCCGACCACCCGCTGCGGATCGTGCTCGGCGACCTCGCGACCCAGCGTGCCACCCGCCGGATGCGCCTGCCGCCGCTGTCCGAGAAGGCCGTCAGGCTGCTGGCCGACCAGCGCGACATCGACGCCGCCGAGCTGCACAGAGTCACGGGCGGCAACCCGTTCTACGTGCGGGAGATGCTCGAGGCCGGCTGGCCGTCGGTTCCGGCCACGGTCAGGGACGCGGTCGGCGCGCGGCTGGCCCGCTGCAGCCCGGCCGCCCGCGAGATCGTGGAGACCGCGGCCGTCATCGGCGCCCGGGTGCAACCCGCGCTACTCGGCTCCGTCCATCCCGACGCGGAATCGCCAGCAGACCAGTGCCTGCAGACCGGGATTCTCATACCGGACGGCGCTGACCTGCGGTTCCGGCACGAGCTGGTGCGGATGGCCGTTGATGCCGGGATTCCGCCGCATCGCAAGACCGGGCTGCACATCCAGCTGCTTGCCGCTCTCGAAGCGTCGGGCGACGCGGATCCTGCCCTGCTCGCACACCACGCGGAAGGGGCCGCCGACTCCTCGGCCGTGCTCCGGCACGCCCCGGTAGCAGCGAAGCGCTCGTCCGAGCTGGGCGCGCACCGCGAGGCAGCGGCCCAGTACGCGCGGGCACTGCGGTTCGCGGGCGACGCCGGATCAGCGGTCCTCGCGCCGTTGTACGAGGGCATCGCCACGGAGTTTTCGCTGCTTGACCGGTGGGAGGACGCTGAGCCCGCCATGCGGACGGCCGTGGACCTGCGCCGGGCGCTCGGCGACGTCCGGAACGTCGGCGCTGACCTGTGCTTCATCTCGACCACGCTCTGGCGGCTGTGCCGCGGCGAGGAGTCCGAGGGCGCCGCCGACGAGGCGGTTCGGGTGCTCAGTGACGTGCCGCCAGGGCGGGAGCTGGCCTGGGCATACGCCTCGCGCTCGGTCAGCTACATCGGCGATGGACACTTCGACCTGGGGCTCGAGCTCATGCTCAGGGCGCGGGAACTGGCCGAGCAGCTTGGCGACCTGGAGCTGACGAGCTTCTCGCTGAATGCCAGCGGGCTCGCCGAGGTCTACGCCGACCGGGACGGACTAGCCGATATCGAGGAGGCATTGCGCGTCGCGCTGGACGCCAACCTGCATGAAGCCGCCGGCCGGGCCTACTCCAGCCTGCAGGAAGCGTTCGCGTCCATGCATCGCTTCGCCGACTCTGAGCGCTACTTCACCGAGGGCATGGCCTATTGCGACGGACGCGAGCTAGGCGTCTTCGCGCTGTGCCTTCGAGGCTGGCGCGAGCAGGTCCTCATGCTGATGGGCCAGTGGGACGAGGCCGTGCAGATGTGCAGGGAGACCCTCGACGGGGCGCGCATCTCGCCAGTCAACCGGCTCAATCCGGTCAGGGTTCTCGGCACGATCCGAGCGCGCCGAGGCGAGCCCGGCGGGTGGGACCTTCTCGACGAGGCCCTTGCCCTGGCCGACGGCACCAGAGAGCCAGCCTGGATCGTCCCGGTGCGCGCGGCGAGGGCAGAGCTGAGATGGCTCGCGGATGATCAACGGTCTGCTGTCGCCGAGGCTCGCGCTGGCTACGCGGCCGGAAAGGGCCGTGTGCATCAGTGGATGATCGGATCCGCGGCTATCTGGCTGGCCAGGTCGGGCGAGCCGGTCGATGATGAGGCCGCGCTGCCCGAGCCGTACCGCCTGGAACTCGCGGGCGACTGGGCGGCCGCCGCGGCCGCGTGGGAGGAGCTCAAGCGGCCCTACGAAGCCGCCCTTGCCTGGCTCGGCTCATCAGATGAGGCCGGGCTGCGGGAGGCGCTCCAGATCCTGGACGACCTGGGCGCCAAGGCGGCCGCGGCCGCTGTCCGCCGGCGGATGAGGGAGGTCGGCATCCGGGCCATTCCGCGCGGGCCGCGCGCGGCCACCAGGGACGCCCCGGCCGGGCTGACGCCCCGCGAGCAGGAAGTCCTCGCCCTGCTGTCCCAGGGACTGCCCGACAAGGAGATCTCCAGGACGCTGTTCATTTCCGAGCGGACAGTGCATCATCATGTCTCGTCGGTCCTGTCCAAAATCGGTGTATCGTCCAGGACCGCTGCCGCCAGGCACGCCGCCGAGATGGGCATCGGTACCTCAAGCTAGGCAGTCGGCTGGGCAATCTGGGTAGCCCCCGCGCCAAGCCAGGCATTTCTCCCGATCTGTAAGCAGGCCCTGTCTTCCTACGTTGGTCATGTAACTCCGACGACTGGAAGGGAGGCAGCTAGTGCCGCTTTTTATGGATGTTCATGAGGTGTCGGGCGGCGTCGCGATGGAAGACGTTGCCAAGGCGCATCTCGCCGATCTGCAGGCTCAGGACGAGTACGACGTTCGCTACCTGAGGTACTGGGTTGACGAGACAGCCGGGCGGATTTTCTGCCTGGTCGAAGCGCCATCGGCGGACGCCGCGGCGGCGGTTCACAGGCAGGCCCACGGTCTGGTCGCCGATCACATCTACCGGGTCCAGGAAGGATCCTAGGAGGAACGCGCAATGAAACGAATGCGCATTGCAGCGCTCGGCGGCCTCGCGGCTGCGGCACTTGCTGTCGGTTTGCCGATGTTGCCAGCCCAGGCTCAGACGTCGGTGATTCCGCACGGTTTCGGCGGCCCAGTCTCGACCGCACCGGGCCAGCCGGCCAACGGTGACCCGGCCATGACCACGTCGGCCGGACCGCTGTCGCTGGGGGTTGCCGGGCAGCTTGCGGCGGCTCGCGAGGCCACCGCGAAGTACGCCACCAACCTTGCGAAGGCCAAGGCCGATGGCTACCAGATCATCACGAAGATGATCCCGAACATGGGCTTCCACTTCATGAACCCGCACATCTCCGGGTTCAACGTCCGCAAGCCGCAGATCCTGGTGTACGAGCACACCAAGAGTGGCTGGCAGCTGGGCGCGCTGGAGTGGGTGTTCACGACGATGCCGAAGAACCCCCCGCTGGCGAACGCCACGTTTGGTTCCTTCCCCGCGGCGTGCCACTACGCCGACGGCACCTTCATCCCGGACGAGAACTCCAGCACGTGCGCCAAGAAGGCGCCGTCAGGAGCCAAGTTCACCTTCTGGCACCCGGACCTGATCACGATGCACGCCTGGGTGTGGTACCCCAACCCGGCAGGACTGTACTCGAGCATGAATCCGCTCGTCGCTCCGTTCAACCAGGGCTAGTCCGCCGATCAAGAGGGGCGGGACGAAGCGGCTCGTCCCTCCTGGCCGGCGAGGAAGGGTCCGTGAGGGGACCCCTTTCTCGCCGGCCGTTTCTTTGGGCCATGAGGCTGGCCGGGCTACGTGCCCGGCCAGCCTCATGTTTGTGTCTGATCCCGGGCGCTGCCGGCGCCTCATTTGCCCGCGAACGTGCTACTCGCCGATTTGGTGTC
Source organism: uncultured Actinomycetota bacterium (assembly GCA_963696215.1). Classification (GTDB taxonomy): domain Bacteria; phylum Actinomycetota; class Actinomycetes; order Streptosporangiales; family Streptosporangiaceae; genus Chersky-822. The sequence continues at coordinate 497,134 of CAVOJF010000007.1, read as the reverse complement.
CAGGCCGGGCAAGTACTGCATAATGCTGGCAATAACCGCGTAGCCGACTCCGAGGTCATTTCTCGGCCCGGCCGGAGGCGTTGCTCGCGGTGGCAGTGCCAAAGGGGAGGAAGGCGCATGATGCGCTCGCTGCAGGTTGCCGCCCGCAGGACCGCCGCGGCGCTGGCCGTTGCGGGGTTCGCGGTCGGGTCGGGGCTCGCCTCGGCCGGACCCGCATCGGCAGTTGGCCCGGCCGACTGCGCCGGCCTACCTCGGCGGCCCTGCCCACACGTCGAGAGCGGCCGATCCGGCCATTACGCCGGCCAATGGCCCTGGCCTGGTTCAGCAGTGGCATTTCGATATCCCCTACGTGTCCAGCCCCGTGGTGGCCGACGGCTCGGTCTTCCTCGGCTCGTTCGCCGGGTTTTTCTACAAGATCAACGCCGTCACGGGAATCCGCCAGAAGAAGATCTTCCTCGGCGCCCAGCCGGCGCTGACCTGCGCCAAGTTCGGGTTCGCGTCGACGGCGACCGTCGCGCGCGACCCCTTGAGTGGCAAGGACACCGTCTACGTCGCCGCCCCCGACGGATACCTCTACGCGCTGAACGCTGCAACGCTTGCCCAGGTCTGGCGATCGCCGATCGCGATCCCGTCGACCAAGGTGAACGACTACTTCGCCTGGTCCTCTCCGACGGTCTCGCACGGCAAGATCTACGTCGGCATCGCGTCCAACTGCGACACTCCGCTGGTCCGCGGCGGGATCGCGGCGTTCAACCAGGCGACGGGAAAGCGGACGGCGACCTTCTACACGGTGCCGACCGGGCACGTGGGCGGCTCGGTCTGGTCCACGGTGGCCGTCGACGGCGCCGGGAACGTCTACGCGACGACCGGCAACGGCCCGGCCGGGGCGCAGCGGTTCCAGACCATCGACATCCTCAAGCTCAGTCCAGCCCTCAAGCTGCTGGCCTCGTTCGCCGTGCCGCCGTCGGAGGTGACGGGCGACGGTGACTTCGGCGGCTCGCCGACGCTGTTCACCGCGACCCTCAACGGCACGCCGACCCCGATGGTCGGTGCCTGCAACAAGAACGGCATCTACTACGCCTTGCGGCAGGCGGACATGACGGAGGTCTGGCAGCAACGCATCGGGGCCAAATCGAGCGAGAAGGTGCTCGGGCAGTGCCAGTCAGCGGCCGCGTTCGACGGCACGTGGCTCTACATGACCGGGCCCGGGACCACCATCGGCGGCACGGCGTTCCGCGGCTCCATCGAGCGGCTCGACCCCGCGACCGGAGCGACGACCTGGCAGACCGGGCTGCCGAACGCGGTGCTCACCAGCCCGTCGATCAACGGCAGCGGCGTGATCGCGGTCGGCACCTACGACAACTCAGGGCAGACGAACGCCACCTACGTGTTCGACACCTCGGACGGCGCGATGCTGGCCCAGCTAGATCAGGGCTTCGACTTCCCGCAGAGCGCATTCGCCAACGGCTGGCTGTACACGGCGAGCAGCACCGGCCTGTACGCCTGGGCGCCGTAACAGCATCTCGTCAGGCCTGGTCGACGCCTGAGCCTGGGTCAGTTCTGTTCTGGCACGAGGATGTCGGTCACGGGCTCTGGTTCACCGACGCTGGTGGCCGAGGTACCGCGGCGCACGAACTCCAGGGGCGGCGGCCAGGACGCGACGAACTGGTCGCCGGTCGGATCGTCGTAGCGGATATGGCTGACGCGGTCGAACCCGACCGCGAAGAGGTGGAACTTGCCGGGCTCCGGGTCCCAGCCCAAGCTTTGCGCGACCTCGGCCGCGTACCGGCGCTGCACGGATGGATCGGTCTCGTCGCGCGCAACACCACGCACCTTGAACTCGCCTTCCTCCCCGTTCCGGCTGCTCACGACGCTGTGCACCAGGATGCGCGGATCCCGCAGTAGGTCGGCAGCCTTGGTCGACCGCCACAGCATTGACAGCCAGAACACGCCGTCCATGATCCACGGCTCAACCGGGCTGATCCGCGGCGAACCGTCCCGCCGGATCGTTCCCGCCAGCACCACGCCTGGAGCGAGCAGACGCTGCCGTCCGAGGTCTGCCAGCCGAGGCTGCCGTCTTTCCATTTCTGACCAGTCCATCCGACCTCCGGCGGTCCGCGGGCCCCGGTATCCGGTTTATCACGACCCACCGACAAGACGGCCGGCGATAAGTAGGTCGTCCGCGAGCGCGAAAAATGAAAGGAACCGGCTGCGCGATGACATCTACCATGCGGTCGTGATCTATCAGCACCCGCTTGCCTATCTGCTCGGCCTGGAGGGCGCGGCCCTGATGCGCGCCTTCAACGGCGAATACGGCCGCGAGTTCACGATGGCGCGGATCGCCGAGATCCGCGACCTGCTGGACTCCGCGGACGAGATAGGCGACGGCGTGCAGACTCCCCCGATCACGACCATCGAGGGCTACCGAGCCTGGGCTGCGGACTACGACCAGCCAGGCAACAACCTGATCGACATGGAGCAGCCCGTCACGAGGAAGTTCCTGGCCGCCTTGCGCGGCCGGCTCCGCGCTAGACGCGGCCTGCGGCACCGGCCGGCACTCGGCCTACCTTGCCTCGCTCGGTCACTCCATCATCGGCGTCGACAGCTCCGCTGAGATGCTCACGGTCGCCAGGGCGAACGTTCCAGCCGGAGACTTCCGCCTCGGCGACCTGCACCATTTGCCGGTGGGCGACAAGCACGTCGACCTCGTCGTCTGCACTCTCGCGCTGACTCACGTGTTCGACCTGCGCCCAGTGCTGGCCGAATTCGTCCGCGTGCTGCGGCCTGGCGGCCACGTGGTCATCGCCGATTCACGAAACGACTGGCCTGTCGTCAGGGCGCTGCCCGGCGGCGGCTTCGGCTACCTCCCGCACCGCAACCACCGCGCCAGCGACTACCTGGCCGCGGCGCTTCCGCTCGGGCTGAAGGTCCGCGCCTGCGAAGAGCCTCGGCTCCCGTCCACTGTGGTCAGCCCGGACGCGACGCCGCCAGACGAGGTCGAGCACCCGTCAGATGTCTGGTCGCTGTGGCGCTGGTGCCCGCAGGCCGCGAACGCGGCCTTCAGAGACCAGCCAGGCCTGATCGTCTGGGACTTCCAGCTGAGCTGAGCCCGCCTAACGGCTCGTCGCCGGCAGCCCGCCGAGTATGGATGTGCCGCCCATCACCTCCAGGCGCAATGGTGGACCTTCCATACCCACCATCCATACCTGGCGGCCGACAGCTGGCACCGCGGGCACCCGGCCTCCAGGCGCTCCGCCGCACCCGCCACGAAATCGAGATGCGGACCGCGCTGGTCGCCGCGCAAGCTGAAACCATGGAGACCGACGCGATCGCTGGCCGGTGGCGGTCTGATGGCTTCACTGTCTTGCGGGGATTCATTCCCGCGGAAGAACTGGCCCCCGCCATCGGCGAACTCGGCTTGATGTTCCCCGCCGCTGACGGCTTCCACGACCGGACGGATCCGCGCTACGAGCGTTTCATCGGCGACGAGTTCGCTGGCATCGACAGCTTCCCGTTCGCCAGCACGGAGGTCAGCCTGCTGGCCGTGCACGAACGGCTCACGAAGCTGGCGGAAATCCTGCTCGCCTCCCGGGACATCAGGATCTACTCAGCCGAGGCCTGGGCCAAGTACACCGGCGCCGCGGACTACGATCAGCCGCTGCACCGGGACTACCTCAATAACACGATGCTGGTACCGAGCGCCGACCCTGAGTTCGGTCAGGCCGAGTTCTTCTTGTACCTGACCGACGTTCCCGAGGCTCTCGGCCCACCGCACTTCGTCAAGCGCCAGCACACCGCGACCCTGCCGGTCAGGCCGAACTGGTACCCCCGCCGGCGCGAGCCCGGCGAAAAAGACGGCTGGAGCGCCCCAGCTGGCGCCTCGGAACTATACGAGTGCGAGGAGTCGGCTTCGGGCCCAGCAGGCACAGTTGTCGCCTTCCAGCCGGGCGTCTTCCATCGCGGGACCGCGCTCACCGCACACCGCGGCGTCCGCTACACCATGCACCTGAGCTACCGCCCTGCCGCGCTCGACTGGGGACAGCGGCTCGCCTTGGCCGATCGGAGCCATGACCCCAGGTGGTACCGGTTCGTTAGCCGGGCGTCGCCACGCCAACTGGAGCTCTTCGGGTTCCCGCCTCCTGGGCACGCGTTCTGGACCGCCGAGACGGTGGCAGGCGTCGGACTTCGCTATCCCGATCTCGACCTGGGGCCCTGGCGCGCCGCCGTCATCGCAGCGGCAGCACGTGCCTGATCATTGTGCGGCCGTACTCGTCCCGCCACCGCTCGGTCTCCACGGCTCCGACAGCGTGCGCGACGCGAAGCGACGCGGTGTTGGCCGGGTCGACGATGATGTGGGCCGATCCCGCGCCCGTGTGCTCGCGCAGGAAGCTCGCGACCAGGCGGACCGCCCTGGCGACGTTGCCCTGTCGGCGATACGCCGGATGCGCGGTATAGGAGATGTTCGCCTCGCCAGCCGGGACGTTGATATTGGCCAGGTCGCAGTCGACGTAGGCGACGTAGCTCGCTCCGGCCAGGTCGGCGGCGAAGATCCATTTCGGGCCGCTACCGAATGTGTCCTGGCTCGCGCGCAGGTACAGAACGTTGTGCTCGCGCTGCTCGCCAGGAGTCATCGCCTCCCACCCCTGACGGTCGCCTGGCAACCATAGCCAGTCGATCTGTTCGTCGTCGATGGCCTCCATATGCCGGTCGATGTCGTCGGCCCGCAGCGGCCTGATGGTGACGACGCCGTCGGTGTAGGTCACGGGCGGGATGGCCCTGGCGAGCAGGCGATCGCCGCCGGCACTGCCGCCCGCGGCTGCGAGGTCTGCACTGCCGCGCGCGGCGGCGAAGCCTCCACTGCCGCCCGCGGCGAAACCAGCGGCTGCCGCGGCCGCGAGCAAGCCGTCCTCACCTGCCGGGACCCTGATGATGGCTGTTCGGTAGCCGGTGCGGGTCGCCAGATGATGCACGAGGAGACGCAACGCGCGGGTGGCGTTGCCGCTCGACCGCAGTTCGCCGGGGAAGTCGCAGCGCAGGAGGACGACCCCGGTCCCCGGCCGTCCGCGCTCCTCGTCGTAGGCGACTTCTCCCGAGGTTTTGTAATCGCCGACTATGACCGTTGCCCGCGTCGGTGCTGAACGCGACCGGATGCGGACGCGACCGTCGGTCACCGCTATCGGCGCGGGAACACCCATGAATCGACCGTATGCGAGGTGACTGCCGTCCCCGCGAGTCAGCCAGCCTTCCCGTGCCTCACCACGTGGCGATGTGGTGCAGCGCCAGCACCGCGACGATCGCGCAGTGCGGACGGTGCCCCTTGCCCTGAGGAGGAGCCGCGCCCGCGCATTCCGGGCAGCAACCTGTCGACTTGTAGGGCGTGAGCCCCGACCACTGATGCCTTTCCAGCAAGCGGCGCAGTTCGGCGTTCTCAGCCCGCAAGGAAGCCTCTGTCTGGTCCATGACTAACTCACTTCGAGTGATACATCAGCCGGCTCAATCTTGATTGTGTCACCAAACGCAGGCGCTGGAGTCGTCAGTTGCGGCCGAGTTGCGCTAGCTAGCGACTCCTGTGCCCAGCGCAGTCGAGAAGGCCGCTTTCGTGACCAAGGTGATGCGCGACCTCGACGCAGCTGGCTGAGGCTGGGCACCATGACCTCGTCTCAATCCCCTGACCCTGGCAACCCCCGCGACCCTGATCGTCCTGGCCGGTTGCTGCGGGCCGAGCATGACGCCCTGCTGCCGATCCTGCACCGCACGCCGGAAGCAAGTTTCGACAACCCGACCGCGTGCCCCGGCTGGTCTGTGCGGGACGTGCTCGCGCACTGCGGATCCGCCTTGCACCGTACGATGACCGGCGACCTGCATGCCTTCACGCCAGAGGAGAACGAACTGGATGTCGCCGAGCGGCGCTCGTGGCCACTGCAGGACGTGCTCTCCGAACTCGCAGCTGGCTACCTTGGAGCTGGCGAGCCTATCGCTAGCGCGGGCGGCCGGCTGGACGTTATTGCACTCGGCGAATGGATCCACGGCGGCGATGTCCGCGACGCACTCGGCGAGCCGCTGCCCTATGCGAGCGAGGGCTACGACGATGCCTGCTCCCTGCTCGTCGCCTGGACTCGCCGCCGAGCGATTCCATTGGTCGAGGTCGATATCGGCGATCGCAGGCTGGTCCTCGGCGCCAGGCTGCCTGACCGGCCGACAGCGGCGCTACGCGCCGACCGTTCGACGCTGATGCGGCTGATTTCCGGGCGGCCCGCAGTGCCTGCCGACTATGAGCTGGCCGGCGCGACCCCCGAGGAGCTCGTCGTCTTCTGACGGCCAGGCCCGCCCGGTAGGCTCGTGGATCAGGACCATCTGGGCCATGCGCGAGGGAGAACTGCGAAGCGATGAAGTACCAGGTTGTGAACCCGTCCACCGGCCAGGTGGAGCAGGAGTACCCGACGGCCACCGACGCGGAGATCGGCGAGATCCTGGACCGGGCCGGACGCGGCTATCCGGCATGGCGGCGGACGCGCCATGACCGAGCGCGCGGAGATCCTGCGCCGGGTGGCCCAGCTCTACGAGGACCGGTCCGCCGAGCTGGGCGCGATCATCACCCGCGAGATGGGCAAGACCACGGCCGAGGCCCTGGGTGAGCTGGAGTTCACCGTCGGCATCTACCGCTACTACGCCGACAACGGGCCCGACCTGCTCAAGGACGAGCCGCTGCACTCCAACACGCCGGGCACGGCCTGGGTCCGCAAGTCCCCGATCGGGGCACTGCTGGGCATCATGCCGTGGAACTATCCCTACTACCAGGTCGCCCGGTTCGCCGCCCCCAACCTGATGATCGGCAACACGATCGTGCTCAAGCACGCGCCGCAGTGCCCGGAGTCGGCGCTGGCCATGGAGCAGATCTTCCACGAGGCCGGGCTGCCCGCCGACGCGTACATCAACGTGTTCGCCAGCAACGAGCAGGTGGCCGAGATGATCGCCGACCCGCGGATCGCCGGGGTGTCGGTGACCGGCAGCGAGCGGGCCGGCTCGGCCGTGGCCGCGACGGCCGGCCAGCACCTGAAGAAGGTCGTGCTGGAGCTGGGCGGCTCGGACCCGTTCATCGTGCTGGACGGGGCCGACCTGCCCAGCGTGGCCAAGGCAGCGGCCGCCGCCCGGATGGAGAACGGCGGCCAGGCCTGCAACGCCTCCAAGCGGATGATCGTGGCCGACGACGTGTACGACGACTTCATCTCCGAGTTCACCGCCGCGATGTCCGGCTACACCACCGGCGACCCCACCGACCCGGCCACGGCCTACGGGCCGCTGTCGTCGGAGCAGGCGGCCCGCAACCTGATGGACCAGATCAACGACGCGGTCAGCAAGGGCGCGACGGTGCACCTGGGCGGGCACCGGCTGGACCGGCCCGGCGCGTTCGTGGAGGCCACCGTGCTGTCCGGCGTGACCCCCGAGATGCGGGCCTACCGCGAGGAGCTGTTCGGGCCGGCCGCGGTGGTCTACAAGGTGTCCAGCGCCGACGAGGCCATCGAGCTGGCCAACAGCAGCTCCTACGGGCTGGGCGGCGCGGTGTTCTCCAGCGACGAGGCGCTGGCCCTGGACGTAGCCGACCGGCTGGATGTCGGCATGGTCTGGATCAACCAGGCCGAGGGCGGCGGCCCGGAACTGCCGTTCGGCGGGACGAAGCGCTCGGGCGTCGGCCGGGAGCTCGGGCCGCTGGGCATCGACGAGTTCGTCAACAAGAAGCTCATCCACACCACGCCCGACGGCGAGTAGGCAGGCTGGCCACGCTAGTCCTGCTAGGACGACCCTATGGGCCCGGCCGGGCCCATAGGGTCGTCGTCACAATCGCGCGGCCTGCCTGCGCAAGAACGGCATGGCGGACGTCCGCGAGGGCAGATGGGCCGGCACGAAAATGTGCACGATGATGGCGACGTTGCCTTTGTCGCCGACCAGCCTGCTCAGCGTGTTGCCATATTTGTCCGGCGCAGGAGCCTCGATCAGGATGCCATCGGAGACTCCGCTGACTGCGCCGTGCAGCTTGTTGCGCGGGTCGGCGAGGTCGGCGGTCTGAGTCGCCAGAGCGTAGCTGCGCGCGTCCGCGCGCGTGCCGAACTGGGCAAGGTACACGGTGACGATCCGGCCAGACGGCAGGACCCAGCCTTGCTGCGCTGCCACCCGGAAGCACTGCGCGACGAGTCGCCCCCTTTCGAAGGAGACATGCGGGTAGAGCGCGCTGAGGAACTCGTCGAGCGAGTCCACCTGGTGCTTGAACCGGCCCTTGAGATATTTGGCGCCCCGCGGCAGCGGGAGCAACTCGCTGGCCAAATGGCTGCCGGCGCCTGGCGCAGCACTCGCGCCCTTGCATGGGGCCGCTCCCGCCGCTGCGCCGCCGCTCTTGATAGCTGAGGCGATCTGCTCGGAGGACTTGCCGATCAGGAAGCCCGCTGCGCCGCAGCCGAGCGCGGCGACCAAGGTGATTATCAACCAGATCATGTGCACTCGCCCGGTCCGGGCCGGCCGGGCTGGCGGTGGCGGCACACCCCAGGCATAGGACGGCGCTCCCCAGGCGCTGCCTGGCGTACTCCAGGCCCCACCGGGAACGCCCGATGGGTTGGCCGCTCCCGACGTGCCCGCCGTGGACGGCGGCGGCGTGCCCCAGATACCGCCGCCTTCGCCCGGCGGCTGGGATGCTTCTGGCTCGGTGTTCTCGCTCATCAACCGGCCCTCCTGATGCGCGACCACCGTATCGCTTACCGACCAGATCAGCCAGAACTAGTTCTAAACCTCACAGAATGGAGATTTGGTGACCAGAGCCTAGGCGTAGACAGGCAGTTCGCCGGCCTGCTCGGCGGTGGCGGCCCAGCTGGCAAGCATCCTGAGGCTGTCGGCGGTGGGTGTGCCTGCGGCCGCGGTTTATGCGAGCAGGATGAGGCCGGGGTGAGAAGGAAGCTCCATGGCCTCGAAGTCGAGGTCGAGCGCCCCGACCACCCGGTGATGGAGTCGCTTGTGCCCGGTGCGGTGGAAGCGGACGTTGTGTGCGGCCCACCTGATGCGCAAGTCGTCGCTCCGGGTGGACAACTCGCCGATCAGCTCGATGAGCTGCTTGTCGCGGGGATTGCGGCCAGCCTCGGAGCGGAGCATCCGGCGATGTCGTCGGCGGCCCGTTCCCAGTCGGTGAAAAACTCGCGTGCTGCCGGGTCGAGGTACACGCAGCGGGCGTTGTTGGCGGGCCTGCGTGGATCGGCGAGGACCTGGATGTAGAGAGCGCGCTCAAGGCGGTTGGCGGCGAGCATGTCGTGCCGCGCGTTCCGCACCCAGGCCGGTGCGTCGGTGATCGCATCGAGGATCTGCTGGACGCCATTGTGACACCGGAAGTCTTCGACCGCCGATGCCGCGGTGAGGCGGGCTGGGCGGCGCGGGCAAGATCAAACAAGTGGGCGACCCACCGGCTACTAGACGAACCGCTGAAGGAGCTATCACCATGCGAGCGACGTTTATCTACGGCGCAGGCGACGTCCGCGTCATCGACGTTCCCGACCCCGCCGTTCAGCAGCCAGCCGACGCTATCGTCCGAGTCGTCCGGGCGTGCATCTGCGGGTCGGACCTGCACCCCTATCACTCGATGCCCGTCACGCCGGATGGCCGCTCGATCGGCCACGAGTGCATCGGAGTGGTCGAGGACACCGGGGCTGATGTCACGTCGGTCAAGAAGGGCGACCTGGTCATCGTGCCCTTCGCCTGGTCCGACGGCACCTGCGACTTCTGCCGCGAAGGGCTCCAGACCTCGTGCCGGCATGGCGGCTTCTGGAACGCAGGCGGCGTGGGCGGCAGCCAGGCCGAGGCCGTCCGGGTCCCGCTCGCGGACGGCACCCTGGTCGCCGCGCCGGTCGCGGAGGACTCGCCGCTCATCCCGTCGCTGCTCACGCTTTCCGACGTCTACGGCACCGGCTACCACGCCGCGGTCAAAGCCAGTGTCAGCCCACGGACGTCGGTCACGGTCATCGGCGACGGGGCCGTCGGGCTCATGGCCGTGCTGTCGGCCAGTCAACTCGGGGCTGAGCGGATCATCCTGATGGGACGGCATGCCGCCCGCACCGACCTCGGCCGCGAGTTCGGCGCCACCGAAATCGTCGCCGAGCGCGGCACAGAAGGTATCGATAAAGTCCGCGACCTGACCGGTGGCGACGGCACCCACGTCGTTATCGAAGCTGTCGGCCACATGCCCGCCTACGAGCAGGCAATCGGCGCGGTCCGCGCCGGTGGCGTCATCAGCCGGGTCGGCGTACCCCAGTACGAGAACGCACCGATCGGATTCGGCAGCCTCTTCGGCCGCAACATCAGCCTCACCGGCGGCCCGGCGCCCGCACGCGCTTATATTCAGACTCTCATACCCGGCATCCTCGCCGGCCGGGTCAACCCCGGCCGCGTCTTCGACCGCGAAGTCGCCTTGGATCAGACCCCGGAGGGATACCAGGAAATGGACGCCAGGCAAGCCCTCAAGGTGCTCGTCCGCCCCTAGATGGAGCACGCTAGTTGCATAGGCGCAGCGGTCGGGCGCCCGTCTCGGGAGGTCATAGATGCCATCAGCAATCGACAGTTCCAGCGGAAATGCTGAGTCTGGCCAGGTGATCGACTGGCTTCTCGACTCCGACCCGGCGATCCGCTGGCAGGTGATGCGAGACCTGCTCGATGCCCCGGAGTCGGAGTGGACGGCGGAACGGGCCAAGGTGGAGAGCGAGGGCTGGGGAGCCAGCCTGCTCGCGAACGAGGACGAGGACGGGCAGTGGGCGGGCGGCGCCTTTGTCCCGCGCGGTTTCGACTTTCGAGAGTGGCAGGACGTCGGTCAGCCGTGGACGGCCACGGCGTTCTCGTTGTCGCAACTCCGGGAGTTCGGCCTCGATCCCGCGTCGGACCGGGCCAGGCGGGCCGTCGAACTGATCGGTGCCAACGCACGCTGGGATCATGCGGGCGAGCCCTACTGGGAGGGCGAAGTCGAGGAGTGCATCAACGGCCGGACCGTTGCCGACGGCGCCTACTTCGGTGTCGACGTCTCGCCCCTGGTCGCCAGACTGGCAGGCGAGCGTCTCGATGACGGCGGCTGGAACTGCGAGAGGGCCAACGGCTCGGTCCGCTCGTCCTTCGCCACCACCATCAACGTGCTGGAAGGACTCCTGGAGTACGAGCGCGCCACCGGGGGCACGCCTGAATCCCGGGAGGCGCGCAAGTCTGGCGAGGAATACCTCCTGGAGCGCAACCTCTTCCGCCGCGCTCAGCACCGGCGAGCCGGCCGACGAGCTGTTCCTGTCGCTTCGTGCATCCGAACCGATGGCAGTACGACGTCCTGCGGGCTCTGGACTACTTCCGCTCTGCCGGCGCCCTGACCGGCGCCGCACCCGACCCGAGGCTCGGCGAGGCAGTCGACCACGTTCGTTCCCGGCGCTCGCAGGACGGCACCTGGCTCCTCGACTGGAGCCTGCCCGGTCGGGTCTGGTTCGATCTGGACGACGGAGCGGGCAAGCCGTCTCGCTGGGTGACTCTGCGGGCGATGCGCGTGCTCAGATGGTGGTCACGCGCCCGTCCCAGGTGAGGTCGTGTCCGTCCCAGGCGATCTGGCCGCCCTGGATAACGAGCTCCACCTGCTGCAGGCACTCGATGTCCTGCAGCGGGTCGCCGGCGACGGCCACGATGTCGGCGGCCGCGCCCGGCTCGATGACCCCGGCGGTCCCGGCAAGCCCGAGCAGCTCCGCAGCCCACAGCGTTCCGGCACGCAGCGCATCTGCCGCGGACATCCCCAAGCTGGTCATCATGGTGAACTCCTCAGCCTGCGGCACCCTCGTCCACTCGAACCCGCCGACATCGGTGCCGAGGACGATCCGGACGCCCGCCTCCAGGCAGTTGACGAAGGAGCGGTCATGCGCGGCCTTGACCTGCTCGGAGATTTGCGAGCCGTGCGCGGCATGCTCCCGGGTGACTAGGAGGGTCGGCACCAGGGCCGTACCCCGGGCGGCCATGTCCGCCGCGAGATCGGGAGATATGGCGAAACCGTGCTCGATCGAGTCAACTCCGGCGGCCACGGCCATCTTTGCCCCGCTGAGCGTCAGCGAGTGGGCGGCCACCGCGATGCCCTGCCGGTGCGCCTCGTCGACAAGCGCCTGTACCTCCTCCTCGGTCCACACCAGCGGACCGTCTGGGTAGGCCTCCTCGCCAGAGGGCTCATCAAAGCGCTCGCTGACGTAGATCTTCAGGCAGTCGATTCCATAGGCGATCTGGGTTCGCACGGTCTCACGGCAGGCCGCAGCGCCGGTGCAGCTGTCTATGCCGACCGGGAAGGTCATGCTGTGCCGCAGACCAGCCACCGGATACCGGCCGGTCGACCGGATGGCGGGCCCGGCGACCAGCATCCGCGGACCGGGCACAATGCCCTCCCGTGCGGCATCCCGCAGGCCGACATCGAAATAGTCGGCGCCTTCGGTGCCGAGATCACGGATCGTCGTGAATCCGTGCCTGATCGCGATTGACATCGCCTGGACCGCGCTAGCAGCCCGGTGACCGGGATTCTCCTCGACCATCTGCCGCGCCAGTTCCAGCTCGTTCCAGCTACTGCGCAGCAGCACATGGGTATGCGCGTCAATGAGCCCGGGCAGCAGGCTGGCACCTGGCACCTCCAGCACCGGCCAGCCGTCCGGCGCGGACCCGCTAATGCCGACGATCACCCGGTCCTCGACGAGCACCACCGTGCCCTCAGCCCAGGCACCCGCCCGGGCATCGAACACCCGGTCGCCGGCAACGGCCAAACGTGAGCCGACAGGGGACGCGGGTGCTGCCGAGTTTCCTACCATTTCGACACCATCAATACTAAGAGGGGTATCTGCTGGTGCGGATCCTACGGCAGCGGCACCGGGCGGCGGCTACACACACAGCCTCGGGCACAGGACGTGCCAGCCATGCCAGCATGCGGCCCTGCGACCAGCAGCGGCCAATCGCCTCGGCGCGCAGAGCCGACTGCTCGAAGACTGCCAGGCCGATGATGCTGTGGCCCGAGGCCCGACGATCGCCAAGCGTCGGTATCGTCGGCGCGACTCCGACCCCCTCCACTGACACCCACGCCACCGCCCGGCCCGCCGCCGCTTCGTCCAGGCGGTACAGGAAGCGCAGGCGGCTCTCGAGAGCGAAGCGCGACAGCGCCCACGTCGTGATGACGACGGGCATGGCGTCCGCGGGCACGCGGGCGAAGGCGTCGGGCATCACCGCTACGGCGTCACCTTGCAGCAGCAGTGGAGGGGCCGTCGCAGCCAACGCAATCTCCGCTTCGAGCCTCGCGACCTGCTCCGGCTGATCCGGCCACAGGCAGGCCCGCAACCATCGGACGTCATCCGCGTCGGTCACGTCTACCGGATCGAGGTCGATCCCGACGCGGGCGACGACCTCGGGAATCGCCTGCGTCGGGATGGGCCGGTTTCCCACGATCGAAGACGACATCTGCACGGGCGATGACGGGTCGCCCAGCGATTGTCCGTTGCTGTACGTGACGCCCACGCGATCGACATTGAGGTTGAGGCCAGCCGAACAACCCACGTCGATCAGCCCAACCGCGTTCGCGCCTACCCGGCGCGCCGCCTCGGCAATGGCCGGATACAGCACGGCGCAGCGTCCGGTCTCGTTGGTCCGCGTCTGCCGCCGCACGGCGATGGCCACGACCGAGTCAGTCATTCGCAGCAGGGTGTCGATCGCAGCGCCTGCGGCAGCGTCGCCGTCCGCAGCGGCATAGGCCGCCGCGAGCGCCGGGGCGCGTCCGGCGATGGCAAGGTCGTGCAGTGCGGCGAGGATTACCCTTGGGTTCCGCTTGCGCGCCGGCGCCGCCTCGATGGCGCGCAGCGCCTCGTCGGACTCACTCAGGGCGATGGCGACGTGCTCGTACAGCGGCGATGTTCCGGCGACGTCGACCTCGCCGAAGTGCCGGTAGGCCTGAGCGAGCGTGCGAGCCCTAGTCGCAGGTATTGCGCTTCCTGCGGTCGGCCCTGGCATTCCGACGATTCTAGCCATTGGAGCGCCGCACACTAAGCCATGGCTTGCATGTCAACATGTATCGATGACTTCAATCCAGCGCGCCGCCCCCTGGCCGGCCACATTGCGCACCGCACGGCTCGTGCTGCGGCCTATTGAACCGGCTGATGTCCCGGCGATCTCCCGGACGTGGACCGACCCGGCCGTCCAGCGGTATCTGGGCGGGCCTGTCGCCGCTGCCGAAGTCGCACGTCGCGAGGAAAAATGTCCCGGCGCTCCGAACGTGTTCAGCGTCGTGCGCAACTCGGACGCTGCCGTGCTCGGAATGGTAGAAATCAAACCTGTTGGCGACACGCATTCGGACCATAACGCGACTGGTCATACCGAGGTGGGGTACACGCTTCTTCCCGAGTACTGGGGTCGCGGTTATGGCCGGGAAGCGGTGAGCGCCGCGACCGCATGGGCGCTGGAGAACCTCAGCCCGGCACCGCCGGTCGTCGTCGCGGTCACGCAGGAAGCGAACAAGGAGTCCTGTCGGCTCCTCGAGGCCATCGGCATGACGTTGGTCGCCCAATTCGAGGCATGGGACGCGTCCCAACTGATGTACTCCGTCGACCGTGTGGCACTGCGATCCGACGTGGGCAGCGGCGTTTAATGGCTGAGTTAGGCCGTCGTCTCTCGAACGACGCATAGCCAGGCCCGGCTCTGGTCACCTCTAGCTCTGGACAGCGAGCCAGGCTCTGGCTAGTCATCCACTAGTCGGATATCCCATCGCATAGAACGCCCCGTTCTGCCCTAGCAAGCAAGGCCCATGCTTCCCGGAAATGAAGCCGCCGCCCCTCTTGATGTGCTCGCCAGCCCTTGCAACTACCGTGCCGTGAGTATCGAGCAACTCGAAGGGATGCCGCCGCGCATGGAAACCGGCTGGCCACACGACTGCCAATCGCCGTGGCCCCGTTCCGGCCAGCCATGGGCACCAGCTGCCCCGGTACTTTCCCGCAGTCAAAGTTCCGGTCGCCAGCGCTGACAGCGACGGGTCACCCGGTCGCCAGGATGATGTCGGAACTGCGTAGAGCTTAGATCCGTTCGCCGAGGTACCGCCGGCTCCACACGCGGCGATGATGGTGAGCACCAGGAATGCTAATGCCGCTCTGAGCGCCTTGCCCGGCTTCATTTACCGTCCCGTCGCCCACGCCGCGGTGATCACCATGGCGTTGAAACGTGAATCGATTTGCTCTTATCTTGTCAGCCTTCTTTGGCCGTGGGCACAAACTTGTTGCGCCGCCTTGAGGACTTGCCGATGATGGGCACCGATGGGTGCAATATTGATCACCGGCTCGGCCGGCGCCGGGAAGTCGGCGATCGCCGCCGTGCTTGCCCGGCGGGGCCTGGCTTGTATCGATGACGACGAAGACCCGTTCCTTACGCGGTTCGTTGACTCTGCCGGCGCCGTGGTCGCAGAAGAGCCCGCTGAGCCGGACCTTGCATGGCTGTCCCTGCATACCTGGGAATGGGATCCTGCCCGCCTCGACGAACTGATTCGCGGCGCAGCACCCGCCACGCTCTATCTCTGCGGCGGTGCGGACAATGAGCTGGAGCTGGCCGATCGCTTCACCCAAGTGTTCTTGCTGGAGATCGACGAGCCCACCATGCTGACACGGCTGGATGCGCGCCAGGGCAACGAGTGGGGCCGTACCGGGGACTCTCGCGAGTACATACGCCGCCTCCTGCCGGGATATCAGGACCGCGTGCGCGCATTCGGGGCCATTGCCATCGACGCCAGGCAGCCTCTCGACCAGGTGGTGGCCGCGATACTGTCCTACACGCCTGCTAGCTCGGCCTCCGGGCGGTCATGACGCGAGCCCCTATGCGTCGAGCCCGGCCGCCAGACCGAAAGACGCGAAGACCTCGGAATCCTGGAACACCGAATTTCGGCTGATGCCTTCGGCGGTGACGGTGAAGATCTGGAGCGTGTGGAGCTCGTATCCGCCCGCGACGCGTCGATAGGCGGCGAATCCGGGCTGGCCGTTGGCCGTGACCGTCTTCAGGCGCCAGTCCCTTCCGGCCTGCTCGAAGACCCACTCCATGAACAAGCCGTAGTTGCCGGGGCCAGAGAACCAGTTGAGCATCGGCGGCATCTCCATCATGACGTCCTCGGTGAGCAGCCGCTTGAGGCCCTCGACGTCGGCGTGCTCGAAAGCCTTCATGTAGCGATCGACCCAGGCACGCTGCTCGGCTGCGGACGGCTCGCCGAGACGTTCCTGCCGGACCCCGGCTTCCTTCACCCGGGAACGCGCCCGCTGCAGGGAACTGTTCACCGATACGACGGTAGCGCCGAGGATTTCCGCCGCCTCGGACGCGGAGAAGCCGAGCACGTCACGCAGGATCAGCGCGCCGCGCTGACGCGCCGACAGGTGCTGCAGGGCGGCCGCGAACGCCAAGCGCAGGCTGCTGCGATCGATCACGGCTCGAGCCGGATCGCCCGCGTCCAGCAACGAGTCAGGCAGGGGCTGGAGCCAGGCGACGTTCTCTCCGCGGACGAGCGGCCCGAGCGGGTCCCTAGCGGCCACCAGACCCGATGGCAGCGGTCGGCGGCCGCGGACCTCCGAGGCGGTCAGGCAGACGTTCGTCGCGATCCGATAGAGCCAGGTACGCAGTGAGCTGCGAGTCTCGTCGTACTGCTCCCGGGCCCGCCACGCTCTCAGGTAGGTGTCCTGGACCAAGTCCTCTGCGTCGTGAGCCGAGCCGAGCATCCGGTAGCAGTACGCCAGCAACTCCGTCCGGAACGGTTCGACCAGGCGATCGAATCCTTCTACCGTCGTCGTCACCCTCGCGCCTCTTCTCCGCTCCTATCAAGGCCACCGCAGCCACAACAGCCAGGCCGTTCGACGGCAGGGCTCGGACATCGGGGCCAGCAACGCCAGAGTCCTGCACCACTACATACGGTCACTGCCGGCTGCAGCGAAGGTGTCACTGCCCGGGCGCCAGCACCGGGCTGTTGTGATAGGCGGCGATCAGCCACTGGCCATCCCGCTTCTCGAAAACCCAGGTCGCGTTCACCTTACGCGGGTCCGGAACCTCGGTCTCGCCGTCGAACAGGATGCCGGATTCGCTGACGACGATCGCGGCATCCCTGCCGACGAAGCGGAGGCTGAGCTGCTTGTTGTAGGTCGAACTGTCCTTGAGCGGCCCCTCGAAGGCCAGGGCCATGTTCTCGCGGATCACCTGACGGCTGTCGCGGAGCGAGCCGGTCATGATGGCGGTCGCGTCCGGGGTGTAGTTGGCAACCATGCCATCGGAATCGCCAGCCTCCCACGCCTTGTAGGAGTCAACCAGCACGGCCTGAATGGCGGCCTCGTCTGCCGCACGACTGTCTGACATCGGATTCTCCCTCGTAGTCGGTTCGCCTGGGTATTCCGGCGAGCTCGTCAGTACATACCGGCGGTGGGGTCGGAACTCATCGCGCCAGCGGTAAAAAGCGTTGAGGCGTGCTCGACTGAGAGGTTGCCCTGGCTGTGGGCCGCGTCCCGCGATCGGGAAGGGAACCGGCGCACGGACGAGATGCTGCTGACCTGACGCTGTGTCGATGCTGATCGACAGGGATCCAGCGGAGCGCTCCGCATCCACCGTGTCTTGATCCCGGGTGACAACCTCCACCTCCGCCGCCGATGGCTGCTCCAGGGGTGGACGGACTGGATTCACCCCCTCTGGGGGATGGAGCTCACTGTGGCGCGCTGTCGAATGGTGACGTGACGGTGAACGTAACGTAACGGGCCAGATTGTGAGCTTCCGGGAGACGCTGCGCCAGCTGGCGCGGCACTACACGCTTTCGCCGGCAGTTCCGGTGCATCACGCTGATGGCCCAGGAGGAAGGGGTTGCCATGTCGGTGAAGACCGAGGATGCCGCGCGGCGAAGGTCTGCCGCGCGAGCGCCAGCTAGAGGCTCGGCACGAGCGCCCGCTAGAGGCTCGGCACGGCCCGCGAGTGGCTCGGCACGGCCCGCGAGAGGCTCGGCGCGTGCGCCAGCTAGAGCCTCGACGCGGGCGCCCGCGCCGCGGGCCGGGGCGGACGAGCGGCTGAGCCGGGCGGACCGGGAGGCGCGGGGGAAGGACGCCCGGGCGGTGGCGTCGCTGGAGGCGCAAGCGGAGTTCACGCCGGGGCCGGGGCGGGATCCGGTCGGGCTGCTGCTGGAGCAGGACCAGAGCCGGGTGCCGGAGCTGGTGCCGGTCCGGCTGGGGCGGATGCTGGTGTCGGCGTTCACGTTCTACCGGGGGGCGGCGCTGCCGATGGCGGCCGACCTGGCCGCCACCCCCACCTCGGGACTTCGTGTGCAGTTGTGCGGGGATGCGCACCTGGCCAATTTCGGCGCGTTCGCTTCCCCCGGGCGCCGGCTGGTCTTTGACGTCAACGATTTCGACGAGACGCTGCCCGGCCCGTTCGAGTGGGATGTCAAGCGGCTGGCGGCCAGTCTGGCGGTGGCCGGGCGCGACAACGGGTTCCCGCCCAAAGCCCGCCGTAAGGTCATTCTGGCGGGGGTCGAGAGGTACCGCACGGCGATGCGGGAGTTCGCCGGCCAGCCGTTCCTGGCGGTGTGGTACGCGCACCTGGACGTCGATGACACCATCGCCCGGTTCCAGTCGCAGATCAAGAAGAAGAGGGTCAAGGCCACCAAGAAGATGGTGGCCAAGGCTCACACCAACGACAGCATGAAGGCGCTCAGCAAGCTGACCACCCAGGTTGACGGGCAGCGGCGGATCATCAGCGACCCGCCGCTGATCGAGCCGATCGA
Source organism: uncultured Actinomycetota bacterium (assembly GCA_963696215.1). Classification (GTDB taxonomy): domain Bacteria; phylum Actinomycetota; class Actinomycetes; order Streptosporangiales; family Streptosporangiaceae; genus Chersky-822. The sequence continues at coordinate 478,347 of CAVOJF010000007.1, read as the reverse complement.
GGAGGTCTTTTCCGGGGAGCAGGCCAGTGCGATCTATGAGCTGGTGCGCCAGACGCTGGGCAAATACCAGCGCACCCTGCAGTCCGATCGCAAGCACCTGATCGAGCACTTCACCCTCGTGCAGGTGGCGCGCAAGGTGGTCGGGGTGGGCAGCGTCGGCACCCGCTGCTGGATCGCGCTGATGGACGCCGGCGACGGGACCGAGCCGCTGTTCTTGCAGCCGAAGGAAGCCCAGGCCTCCGTCCTGGCGGCCTACTGCGGGCGCAGCCGCTACGCCAGCCATGGCGAGCGCGTCGTCGCCGGGCAGCGCCTGATGCAGGCCGAAAGCGACATCTTCCTCGGCTGGACCCACGTGACCGGCCCCGACGGGGTGGACCGCGATTACTACGTCCGCCAGCTCAAGGACTGGAAGTTCTCCTTCCCGATCGAGCAGATGATCCCCTCGGGCATGGCGGCCTACGCGCAAATATGCGGGTGGTCACTGGCCCGGGCCCACGCCCGTTCCGGCGACCGCATCGCACTGGCCTCCTACCTCGGCGGCTCCGACAAATTCGACCAGGCGATCGCCGACTTCGCCGAGAAATACGCCGACCAGAACGAACGCGACTACGCCGCCCTCCAGGCCGCCGTCAAAGACGGCCGGGCCCAGGCCACCACCGACATCTAAGACGTCATGCGGCGAGGAGCCAGGAGAACCGCCTACGGCGAACGTCGCCGGCTGACGCGCAGAAGACAGTGGCGTGCGCGCTTCATCTCACCTCGTGGGTCGTGCGTCGGCGCCGAGACGCTCGCCGCGCGCCGCTACTCAGCCCGACCGGGCTGGCATGCTGAACCCGGGCAGGTCGGGGCCAGGCGGTCATCGGCTACCAATGGCTAGGCCGCGGCGGCGGGGAATACTCGGTTGCTGCGATCATCGGCAGGTGCTTGCCTTGGTGCGTGATCCGCGATGGCAGCTTGACCGTCGAGAACGTCTGCGCTGCCTTCGGGCTGGCGGTCAGGCCTGGTGCCTCGATCACGGCGCTGTCGCGGGGTGCGGTGGGACGGATCTGGCACCTGGACCTGGGTGCGGATCGCTACGCGGTCAAGGAACTCTTCGCCGAGTCCGACGAGGAGTCGGTATGCCGGGAAGTAACGTTCACAACGCACCTGCTGGGTGCCGGCATCCGGCTGCCCGGCAGTGTGCCAGGCCGCGGCGGGCGATTCCTCGTCCCGCTGGCCCGGGACTCCGGCGATAGCTGGCTGCGGCTGTACCGGTGGGTCGACGGCGTCCCCGCCGATCTCGCAGATCCTGGGCTAGCCGCCCAGATCGGCGATCTTCTTGGCAGGCTGCATGTGCATGCCCTGCCAGATGTATCTGAGCCTGACCCTTGGTACGAGATGGTTCCGGAGCCGGCGACCTGGGACCAGCTCGCTGACGCCGCCTGCGAGTACGAAGCCAGCTGGAGCCAGGCTCTCGCCGGGCATATCGGCCTGCTGGCCGACCTGGCAGCACTGGTGGCGGCCGCTGCCCAGGACGAGCTTGTGACCTGCCACCGGGATCTGCACCCTGGCAATGTGCTGGTCGACGGCTCCGGCGACCTGATCCCGCTCGACTGGGATGAGGCCGGGCCCGCTTGCCCGGACCAGGAGCTTGCCGGGCTCTTGGCGTTCTGGCATATCCATGACGACGGCCGGGTCGATGACGCCGCTGTCGGGCGCACCCTCGCCGCCTATCGCTCAGCCGGCGGCCCTGGAGAACTGCGCGACGAGCGCTCGTTCAGTATGTACATCGCTGGCAGGCTGAACTTCCTGCACCACCAGGCCAGCGTGGCGTTGGAGCCGGCCACAGCCCCCGAGGACCGCCTGTACGCCGTCAGCGAGGTCTGGGACACGCTCGCACGGCTGCCCACGCTGTACCTGATCGGTCATCTAGTCAACCTCGCCAAGACGGCCGGCTGAGCTCTTCATGGCCTGTCTTGCCCCATCCCGTCGCACCCAGTAGAAAGGAACGATGGGAAGACAGGCCGCCGTCGTGCTCTACGTGCTTGCGCTCGTAGCCGTCGTGGTCAGCGTGGATGTCCTGTTCTTCAAGAACCATTTCTGGGAGCGGTTGATAGTAAACATCGGAATTGTCATGGTGTTCGCGGCGTTCGGTTTGAGGTTCCTGAAGCGTCCATGAGCGCAGTCGCCGCAATGCGGCTCACCCAGCTTTCTGTACCTGCCTATTCGGGCGGAGACGATGTCCCGCTTTGTGACCCTACTTGGGCCACGATTCGAGCACTCGAGCCACTTACAGAGCACTGACCTCGGAGCTCGCGCCTCCAGTGGCCGAATACTGCGCACTAGCTCTGGCCTGGCTAAGCTGCGCCCATGGCCCGCTATGTGATCGACGCCCCGACCTTGCTTCACCTCGTGGACGCCGAGCTTCACGTCGATCCGGCCCACCAGCTGGTCGCGCCGAACTCGATCCGCTCGGAGGCGCTGGAATTGCTGCTACGCGAGGTCCGTGCAGGTAAGCGCACGGAAACGGCAGCCCTGCAAGCACACGAGCGAATAACCGAGATCAAGATGCGACTGCTCGGCGATCGGGTCTCGCGCCGCAAGGCGTGGCAGATCGCACGTCAGCACAACTGGGACACGCTCAGAGACGCCGAGTACCTGGCGGTGACCACGCTGCAGGCTGACGCCTTGGTCTCCATGGACCCAAGCCTCGCGGACGCAGCTCGGGACGTCGTGGCAATCGCTGCCATCGATGACCTGCTCGCTCCCGGATAGCCATTGCCCGCGGACGCTGCCAGCGGGGCCCGCCACCGAGGCTGCCGGTAGCGGCTTCATGGTGCGCACTAGATTGACCCAACTCAGGTCCTCAGCTGCAAGGCCGGGTTGGGTTTCGCTTTCGACACCCCTTCGTGAGGGTCACGTTCCGAGTAGGTCGAGGTCGCGCGCGCAGAAGCCGTGGTGCGCCCACTCCTCATTCAGCACAACGTGCACACACTCGAGGACCGACTTTCCCCTGGCGTACGGTGGCCAGCCACGGCCCGCTGGCACTGGTGCCGGTGCCGACAGCTGACCGTCCGTCACGGTCGACAGCCAGCGCTCCAGCTCGGCGCCTTGCACGTCGCGCACGGCCAGCACATCGTCGAGCCCGGGGGTCGCCGCTGGATCCAGGCCCTGCTCCTCCTGGTCAGGGACGAAGTCGACCGCCAACCCGATCGCGGTGAATGGTTCGGTCGAACCCAGGCAGCAGCGTCGGAACCACGAGTCGTGCACGAACACCAGATGGCGCAGGGTCTCTACCGTCGACCATTCGCCGCCGACGCGCTGGTGTTCGGAACCCTTGGCCATCCCTTGGAGCCGCTCGAGCGTCGCCGCCCAGTCGGTCCGCAGCTGCAGAAAGGCATCCCGCAGGTCGGCTGGATCAGCTGAGCGGATCAGCAGCCGCACTGGATGCCGGCGGTCAAGCTCGGCTTCGACGTATGACGTCACCTCGACTCCGTTGACCACTAGGTTGCTCACCAGCCCGTCGATGACGGCGTCCTGCATCACCACCCCGATCAGACGGGCGCGAGTCAAGTCACACTCTCGGAATTCGGCATCGGTCAGGTCTTGGTCTTTGAATGTCGCCACACCGGGCAGTATCCATCGGCGTACCGACACCCGGGTCCCATGACTGCGGGGATGACGGGGGAGTTGTCCTGCTGGCAGTCGGTACCCGCACCGCAGACGCGCTCCGAGTCGGGCGCCCATCCGGCGCAGAGACGCGCGAATTCAGACTCCCATAACGTGTTGCGTTAATAACGCGTCGCGTTATTATGGAGGGTGCTGAGATCCTTCAGGGACAAGGACACCGAGGCGGTCTGGCAGCGGAAGCGATCGCGGAAGCTCGACTCCACGACCCAGCGCGCCGCCTGGCGCAAACTCGCGATGCTGGACGCCGCGGAGGCCCTGGGAGATCTTCGCGTGCCACCGGGTAACCGACTTGAGAAGCTGTCAGGTGACCGCGCCGGGCAGTACAGCATCCGGATCAACCGGCAGTGGCGGATCTGCTTCCGCTGGTCCGAAGCGGGGGCGGAAGACGTCGAGATCGTCGACTATCACTAGGAGGAGCGGTGACAGCTGAGACGGTTATGCCGCCCGTTCACCCTGGGGAGATCCTCCTGGAGGAGTTCCTCAGGCCTCTCGGGGTGAGCCAGTACCAGTTGGCCAGGGCTGTAGATGTGCCAGCCAGGAGGATCAACGAGATCGTCCACGGACAGCGCCGGATCAGCGCCGACACGGCACTGAGACTCGCCAGGTACTTCGGCACGTCGGAGCGGTTCTGGATGAACCTGCAGGCGCGCTACGACCTTGAGGCTGAGAAGGACCGGCTTGGTGAGGCGCTCGATGACATCCAGCCCTTGAGCGCTGCTGGCTGACGGAAACGCAGGCTGTCAGCATGATCAGCTTGCATGCCCGCTATCTGGGCCGACCCGATGCCCTGCTGGTCGCGGTCAAGCTGCTGTCCGGCATCCCGGAACACGGCATCGCCGCCGACAGCCGGTCCGATGCTCGGCGGCCCGACCCGGAAGATCCCGCCGATCCGCGGGCCATCCGTGCAAGCCGCGCCGCAGCCCGCCGTGCCGCCTTGATAAGACCTTCTTAGATTAATTCGGCAAACTGGCAGCGGGCGTGTCCTAGCGAAGGCCGAGAACGGTCAGCAGCGCCTCATCGATGCCCCACTGGTGCTCTGGACTCACACGACCTACAAGGTCGCCTAGATGGCTGGTGTCGACAGCGCCAATCTGCTCAACGAGGACACGTGTCGTCTCGCCCAGGAGGTCGATCTCAGGACGGAAAGAGGCGGCCCGCGCGCTGTGAGATGTCGGTGCTACGAGCACTACCGAGCGGGGCAGCAGCTCGTTCGCTTGGACGATCACCCCGTATCGGCGGCCTTGCTGCTCGTGACCTGCCCCGCGCGGCGGCCGGAACTGGTGAATGTCACCCCGGAGCACGCATGCTCTCCATGAACGCGGCGAGCTCGGCCATCTCGCGTCTGTCCTCCTCATCGGCCTCCAGGGCGGCTACCTCAGCGGCCAGGGCAGCCCGCTTCCGGAGGCGACCTGCACTGTCGAGAAGCGCGCGCCGGATGGCTTCAGATCTGCTCATGCCGGTTGCCTCAAGCTGCGCGAGTGCCTGCATGGCTTCTGGGTCCAGGCGGACGCTGATGGCGGATGACATGTGCTAAGTGTATCACAATCCGTAATACACGCGGTCAGGCCGGGTCTACCTGCTTGCTGACGATCCAGGCATGCTTGCCGACCTGCCGGACCCGGCTGAACCCGTGGTCCTCGAACAACTCGACGGTCGCGCTGAAGAGGAAGCGCCCAACGGCTTCGCGACCAGTGGTCACCTCAGAGATCGCCTCGACGAGACCGCCACCGGCTGCGGCGACCTGCTCGAGCGCGCCGCCGAGGGCAGCCCTCGCGATGCCCTGCCCGCGATGCTTTTTGTCAACGTAGAAGCAGGTGATCCGCCAGTCCGGCAGCGGTGGCGCGTCCTTTTCGTACGCGCGCCGGTGCTTGATGGCCGGAAGTTCTTCGGGGCTGCCGTACTGGCACCATCCCTGAGCGATCCCGTCGTCGTCGAAGACCAGCGCCGCGTGCGCCCGGCCCTCGCGAACCTTGGCCTCCTTGGTGGCGCGATTCCCCGCGTAACCGGCGCGGTGCATCTGAAAGCGTTCAGGGTGAAAGCCCATGCACCAGCAGCCGCCGAAGACGCCGTTATTGCGCTCGACTACCTCCGCGAAGGCGTCCCAGGTCGAGGCGTCAAGCGGCCGGACACAATACGCAATCTGGTCAGTCATCGATAGCAGCATAGAGGCCGCACGCCTGGCTACTGGGCCGAACTTACCGAGGCGGCAGTGACGGCTGCCTCAATGGAACAAATTTCTGACCCGGGTTCGAGACGGCCAAGAGTGCAGCTGCCACCCAGCAGTCAGCCGACGCTTGTCCGCAGCTTCCCTGGTGGGTGAACCAGCGCGGACGCCTCGATCACAAGCGCTATCGATACGCACGCCCAAGCCGAGCGCCGCTCAGGGCCGCTAGACTCCGCCAGCTAATGGCACGTTAATGGCACGTAGGCCGACTGTGGACAGCGAAGTGGCAAGCTCTGACGCTCAGACATACCCGTGAACTGGGACTTCGTGTGGAGCGGGTGACGAGAATCGAACTCGCACTGTCAGCTTGGGAAGCTGATGTTCTGCCATTGAACTACACCCGCGTGGGCCACCCGGAATAGCGCACGCATTCCACGCAAACCGCTTCGGCCGGACGACTTGCCGCGACGACATCGTACCGGAACCGGTAGGTTGCCTGGGTGCTGCTCTCTGACAGGGACATCCGAGCTCAGATCGCCTCAGGACGCGTCAAGGTCGAGCCGTTCGAGCCCGAACTCGTCCAGCCTTCCAGCGTGGACGTCAGGCTGGACAGGTACTTCCGGGTGTTCGAGAACCACAAGTACCCGCACATCGATCCCGCGATCGAGCAGGCTGACCTCACCCGCCTGGTCGAGACGGACGGCAAGGATTCGTTCGTGCTGCATCCCGGCGAGTTCGTGCTCGGCTCCACCTACGAGGTCGTGACGCTGCCCGACAACATCGCAGGGCGGCTCGAGGGCAAGAGCAGCCTCGGCAGGCTCGGCCTCCTGACGCACTCGACCGCGGGCTGGATCGACCCTGGGTTCAGCGGGCACGTGACGCTCGAGCTGTCTAACGTGGCGACGCTGCCGATCAAGCTCTGGCCCGGCATGAAGATCGGGCAGCTGTGCCTGTTCAAGACCAGTTCGCCGAGCGAGCACCCTTACGGCTCCGCGATCTACGGATCTCGCTATCAGGACCAGCGCGGACCGACCCCGTCCCGGTCCTACCAGAACTTCTATCGAGCGGACGTCTAGCGCCGACGGACGGCGCATCCTCCGCCAGGAACACCTCGCCCGCTCGGCGACATTGACGGCGCGTCGGGACTGTCTAGATATTGCCGGTCAGCGCGAGGGCGCCGAGAGCGACGGTCACAGACAGCGGCACGGCGACCACTCCGATGAGGCTGGCGCGCCGCAGGGACGGCCGCGCGCCAGCGCTCCGGGCGGCGCGCTGCCAGAGCAGCCATGCGAGGGAGCCGGTGACGCACAGATTCAGGCCCCAGGTTCAATCCCACCATCAGGGCGAACGGGTGCTCAGGCGTCCGTGCCGCCAGCAATGAGGCGAATGGCGCGCCGGTGCCGCCGCACAACGATGAACCACCGCTGGGGCTGCGCCACCAACAGGGGTTCATCGTTGCTCGTTGAGCGCTCCCGGCACGCCGCCGGGAGCCTCGCACGACGGCAGCTACACGCGCTCGATGATCGTGGCGTTGGCCTGGCCGCCGCCCTCGCACATGGTCTGCAGGCCATAGCGGCCGCCCGTGCGCTCGAGTTCGTGCAGCAGCTTGGTCATGAGGATCGCGCCGGTCCCGCCGAGCGGGTGGCCGAGCGCGATCGCGCCGCCGTTCGGGTTGGTCCTCTCCAGCGAAGCGCCTGTCTCGGCCGCCCAGACGATCGGGACCGGCGCGAACGCCTCGTTGACCTCGAAGACGTCAATGTCGTCGACGCTGAGGTTGGCCTTGGCGAGCGCCCTCTCCGTCGCCGGGATGGGCCCGGTCAGCATGAACACCGGGTCGGCGCCGGTCACGGTCAGCGTGTGGATCTTGGCTCGCGGGGTCAGGCCGTGCCGCTGCACAGCGTCGGCCGACGCGATCAGCACCGCGGCTGAGCCGTCGGAGATCTGCGAGGCGACGGCCGCGGTGATCTCCCAGCCCTCGCGCAGCGGCTTGAGCTCGGCCATCTTCTCCAGCGTGGAGTCGCGGCGCGGGCCCTCGTCCGCGCTGACCCCGTTGACCGGCGCGATCTCGCGCTCGAACCTGCCCTCGTCGATCGCCCTGATCGCGCGCTGATGGCTCTCGTACGAGAACTCCTCGAGCGCCTGCCGCTTGATGCCCCACTTCTCGCACATCAGCTGCGCGCCGCGGAACTGGGAGATCTCCTGCTTGCCGTACCGCTCACCCCAGCCTTTGCCGTACGGGAACGCCAGGCCCTTCTCGAGCAACGGCGCCACTGTCGAGCCCATCGGCACCTGGCTCATGGATTCGATCCCGGCAGCGACGACCAGGTCCTGGGTGCCGGACATCACGCCCTGCGCGGCGAAGTGGATCGCCTGCTGGGACGAGCCGCACTGCCGGTCGATGGTCACGCCTGGCACCGACTCTGGCAGCCCGGCCGACAGCCACGCGGTGCGGGCGATGTCGATCGCCTGCGGGCCGGCCTGCGACACGCAGCCCATGACCACGTCCTCGACCGCAGCCGGGTCCACGCCGGTCCTGTTCATCAGCTCGGTCAGCACGTGAGCGGCCAGGTCGGCCGGATGCACCGACGCGAGTCCGCCGTTGCGCTTGCCGACGGGCGTCCGCACGGCTCCGACGATGAATGCCTCCGACACGACTACCTCCACTGCCGCGAACGCCTGGGTGACAAGAACGCTGTTCGCTTCCGAGGTTACCGCGCAGTAGCGCAAACGCCATAGCTGGTCGGAGCCTGCTTTCCGCAGGTTCGCGGCGCGCCGGTGCCTGCAACAAATCCCGTTATGCTGAGAACGTATCCGCGGCTGGCTGGAGGCGGTGAGACGGCGTGACCGACGGCCTGATCCTGCTCGGCTTCCTCGCCCTTCTGTTCGCCATTGGAGTGGCGAGAGGACGCAGGCGGCTGGGGATCGGCATCACAGGCCGCATATTCGCGACTGCCGTCTGCGGCTTCGCGATCGTGGTCCTGATCCTCTGGGTGGCCCAGCGGCACTAGAACTAGCCGCGGCCTTACCGGAGGCCCTCGCTGCGCGCGGCCGGATAACATCCCGGGCGTCGGCGCCTTGATCCGCATCTCGAACCAGACGGCCTTGCCGTCCTCGGTCGGCCGCGAACCCCACCGCGAGGCAAGCTGGTCGACCAGGTACAGGCCCCGGCCGCCCTCGTCGTTCTCGCCAGCGAGCCGGATCCGCGGCAGCCTGAGGTCGGAGTCGAAGACCTCCACCCACACCGAGGTCTTGCCCTTACGGATGCGCAGCCGGAACTCCTGGCCGCCCAGTGCCCCGTCGCTCCCGTTCGCCGCGGCGAAGTCCTCCGCGAGCGGCGCGTCGAGCCAGTCATCCAGGACGCCAGCGCGTTTGCCGATGGCGCCGAACGCGAACTCGTGCCTCGGCGCGGGAGCGGCGGCAGTGTGCAGGACCACGTTGGTGACGACCTCGGAAACCAGCAGGCAGGCCAGGTCGGCTTGCTCGGCGTCCATCCCGCACGCTACGAACCTCTCGAACGCCATCCGCCTGGCCTCCGACACCCGGATCGGCTCGGCCGGGCAGAGCAGGTCCCAGGTCGGAAGGTCCTGGGTCGAGGTCCTGACAACCAGGATCGCCATGTCGTCGTCGATCTCGCCTGGCACGGCGTGCTCGGCAGCCTCGGCGACCCGGTCGACGTTCTCGGTCGCCACCTTCCTGATCGCCGTGCTCAGCATGTCGAGCACTTCGGCGTCGTCGTAGTGCCCGGGTCCATCGGCCCGGTGCCGCCGGTCGACCAGCCCGTCGGTATAGAAGATCAGGGTGGATCCGGCGGGCAGCGTTCTGGACTCCTCCCGGTAGGTCGGCAGGCCGACGCCGAGCAGCACGCCCTGGAACTCCAGCTCCATCTGGCCGACGTCGTCATCGCTGATGATCAGAGGGGACATGTGCCCCGCGTTCGCGATGGTCAGCTTGCGGGACCACGGGTCGTAGATCAGGTAGGTGCAACTGGCCGTTGGCGGGTCGACGTTCTGGTCCCCGCCCTCCTCGGTCATCGTGCGGCACCAGTCGTCGAGCCTGCGCAGGATGTCCGCTGGTGCCTTGTCGTCCTGGGCGAAAGCGCGGAGCGCTGACCGCAACTGGCCCATGATCGCGGCGGCCCTGGCGCCGCGGCCCTCGACGTCGCCGATCACGATGCCCACCCGGCCGGCCGAGAGCGGGATGATGTCGTACCAGTCGCCGCCGACCTGGGTCTGGATCCCCTGCCCGTGGGTCTCGAGCGGCTTGGCAGGCACGTACCGGTAGGCCACCTCGAGCCCGTCGAGCTCGGGGGGCTTGGCCGGGAGCAGGCTGCTCTGGAATGCCAGCGCGGTCGCGCGCTCCTCCTCAAACAGCATCGCGTTGTCGATCGCGATCGAGACCCGGCTGGCGATGGCCGCGACCAGATCACGGTCATCGGCGACGTAGTGCCTGGTGTCGCGCTCGGTCAGGTCTGACAGGGCGAGCGTCATCACGCCGAGCACCTCGCCCCGCCTGAGCAACGGCGCCGAGATCACAGAGGTCATCCCGGCTTCCCTGCTCGCCTCCATGCTCGCGGCGCTGGGAGTGGGCTGGTCGTCGTCGTGCAGATCCTCGATCAGGATCGTCTCGCTCTGCGCCATCGCCAGGATGCAGAAGTGGTTCGGCGGGTAAGTTACCTGCTCGCCGATCGCGGCCCAGCGGCCGCGGGTCGGGGTCCAGTCCCTTGCGTTCTTCAGCACCCTGCGGATCAGGCCTTCCTTGGTCCGCAGGTCGATGAAGCAATGGTCGGCGAACTGCGGAACCAGCGTGTCCGCGACCCGCGCCAGCGTGTCCTGCAGCGCCAGCGACCCGCCGAGCCGCTCCCCGATCCGGTCGAGCAGGCCTGGCCTGCCGGTCGATTCCGGGGTGCCGACGAGGACGGCCTGCTTGGCCATGATCACGGTGCCGGCCACCTCACCGGCCGGACCGCGCAACGGGACGGCGTTCATCCTGACGAAGCAGTTGGACTTGTCAGGGCGCCTGATCGCGAGGGTGCCCTCCCAGTCGCGGCCGCGGCAGGCCTGGTACTCCAGGTTCTCGACCTTGCCGATGTCTTCCTCGTGGAAGCCCAGATGCCGGAACGGCACGTTCGTCAGGTGCGCGGCGTCAGGGAAGCCGAACAGGTCAGCGGCGAAGCGGTTGGCGTACCTGAGCGCGCCGTCGTGGTCCACGACGATCACCGCGGTCTCGACCTGGCTCAGGATCTCCTCGGTCGTCAGGGCGAACGGGGCGGCGTCACCCGGCCGCACCGCATCATCTCGCGCCGCGGTCTCCCCGTCTGCCGTCATAATCCGTCTACCAGGCGATCAGGACGGCTCGACGACAAAGACATGCACCGCGATGTCAAACGGCAGGCTCGCGACGTGAGGGGGCGATGCCCCGCTGACATCAAGGTTCTCACCGTCAGTGCCCGCACTAGTCACCCGAACATCGTTGTCACCAGCCACAAGAGTAACCTCGCGGCCTGGTTGTATCCCGATGTTCTTTAGTTTAAGCATTAGTGCGGCATCGCTTTGGAGCTGTTCGCTGATCCGCTGAACAATGACGTGCACGGGCTGCGCCCCTGCAATCGTTGTCATCGTCGGGCCGCGCTCCTGAGCGGCGGCTTGGGCTCCGTCGACAGCTCCGTCAGGGACATCAAGCTCGGCAAGTCCCGGAATGACATTTCCGTGCGGACAACGGACAGGATAATGGAGGAGCTCAGCAAGTCGCCGTTCCACGCTGTCGGAAATGACGTGCTCCCAGCGGCACGCTTCGATGTGCACTTCCTCCCACGGAAGGCCGATCACGTCGACCAGGAGGCACTCGGCGAGCCGGTGCTTGCGCATGACCCTGGTGGCCAGCCGCTCGCCCTCGTCGGTGAGCGAGAGCCGCCTGTTGTCGATGACCGTCAGCAGGCCGTCGCGCTCCATCCTCGCCACGGTCTCGCTGACCGTCGGGCCGCTCTGCGACAGTCGCTCGGCGATCCGGGCCCGCAGCGGCACGACGCCTTCCTCGGTCAGCTCGAAGACCGTCCGAAGGTACATCTCCGTTGTGTCGATCAGGCCGTGCGCCGCCACCGCTGCCTCCCTTCTCCCTGATGCTACGGCGCTTCGAGCACTGCAGGCACCGCTGCGCCGGAGGCAATGGCGCAGATCGAGGGCCGGCCTACGGCGCGAGGCGCTCGATCACCCACGCTCCGTCGGCGCGACGGTAGCGCAGCCGGTCGTGCATCCGGTTCGCCCGGCCGTGCCAGAACTCGAACGTCTGCGGCCTGACCAGGTAGCCGCCCCAGAACGCGGGCAGGGGCACCTCCTGGTCACCGGGCCAGCGCTGCTCCATCCGCGCGTAGCGCTCCTCGAGCACGTCCCGCGAGGCGATCACCGTCGATTGCCTGCTCGCCCATGCCGCCAGCTGCGAGGCTCGGGGCCTTGAATGGAAATAGGCCGCGCTGGCTTCCGCCGACAGCCTGGTCACGGTCCCCTCGACGATCACCTGACGGTGGATCGCGTACCACGGGAACAGCAGGCTCGCCCGCGGCACCTCGTCCAGGTCCGAGCCCTTCCGCGACGTCCGGTTCGTGAAGAACGTGAAGCCTTCCTCGTCGTGGCCCTTGAGCAGCACCATCCTGGCGCGGGGCTGCCCCGCAGCCGAGACGGTCGCGAGCACCACGGCGGTCGGCTCGGGCAGGCCAAGCTCGATGACATCGGCCATCCAGCGGCCGAACTGCTCGTGCGGATCGGCCGCGATCATTCCCTCGTCGAGACCGCTGGTGGGCCACTCAGCCGCGTTTGTCGGCACGCTCATGGGTACTGATCCTCACACAGCCAGCGGCGGGTCGTGGACACCACCATGCCGGGGTGGGACTCGGTGGCCGGCCGTGTGAGAAGTTAAAGAAAAGGGTCGTAAGCTTAGCGGCGTTTGGCCGGGTCGCCGGCCCCTGATGGTGCGGCCGGCCGACAGGAAGAGGAGAGCAAGATGTCCGACTTCACGCCTGGCCTTGAAGGGGTCGTCGCGTTCGAAACCGAGATCGCCGAGCCGGACAAGGAAGGCGGGGCGCTCAGGTACAGAGGCGTGGACATCGAGGAGCTTGTCGGGCATGTCACCTATGGCCATGTCTGGGGGCTTCTGGTCGACAATGCTTTTGAGCCCGGCCTGCCTCCCGCCGAGCCATATCCCATTCCGGTCCATTCCGGCGACGTCAGGGTCGACGTGCAGAGCGCGCTCGCGATGCTCGCGCCGGCCTGGGGCATGCACCAGTTGCTCGACATCTCCGACGAGCAGGCCCGCGACGACCTGGCCAGAGCCTCGGTCATGGCGCTGTCGTTCGTCGCCCAGGCCGCCCGCGGTACCGGCCAGCCGATGGTGCCGCAGCGCCGCGTCGACGAAGCCAAGACCATCACCGAGCGGTTCATGATCCGCTGGCGCGGAGAGCCCGACCCGAAGCACGTCAAGGCGATCGACGCATACTGGACGTCTGCCGCTGAGCACGGCATGAACGCATCGACGTTCACCGCGCGGGTGATCGCGTCGACCGGGGCAGACGTCGCGGCCGCGCTTTCTGGCGCGGTGGGGGCGATGTCGGGGCCGCTGCACGGCGGCGCTCCGGCCCGGGTGCTGCACATGATCGAGGAAGTGGAGCGCACCGGCGACGCCGAGGCGTACGTGAAGCAGGCGCTGGACAAGGGCGAGCGGCTGATGGGCTTCGGGCACCGGGTGTACCGGGCCGAAGACCCGCGGGCGCGGGTGCTGCGCAGGACCGCACGCGATCTCGGCGCCCCGCGGTACGAGGTCGCCGCCGCGCTGGAGAAGGCCGCGCTCGACGAGCTGCACGCGCGCCGCCCTGACCGGGTCTTGGCGACGAACGTCGAGTTCTGGGCGGCGATCATGCTCGACTTCGCCGAGGTGCCGCCGCACATGTTCACGTCGATGTTCACCTGCGCGCGTACCGCGGGGTGGGCGGCGCACATCCTGGAGCAGAAGCAGACCGGCCGGCTGATCAGGCCGAGCGCGCGCTATGTGGGCCCGCCATCCAGGTCGGTCCGCGACGTGCCAGGCGCGGTAGACGTCCTCGACCACGACATATAGCCGCGCGCGAAGCCTCGCCGCGGACTTCGGCCCGGCCTTCGGGCGACGTCAGTTAGGCGGGGCGCAGGGGCCAGGTTGCGATGGTCTGGTAGCTCGGCTGCGGGCCGGTCTTGCTGAGGATGAGCTCGACGCTGGGCGCTTCCCACGTCAGGCCCGCGTATCCGCTCAGCGACTCGACCAGCAGCCGCAGGTCGGCCGGCTGCCTGCTGCGGGCCAGCGTCAGGTGCGGACGGTAGCGCCTGCCCTCGTCCGGCGGCGGCGCGCCAGCCCGCCGTGCGCCGGCGGCAACAGAAGCTGCCAGGCCGCGCAGCCCCTCTAGCTGGTCAGGTTCGCCGCTGATGTGGGCGCACAGCACCCTGGCCTTGCCCGCAGACGGGAACGCTCCGCCACGGCCGACCCGGAGCCGCACGGCGCGATGCCGTCCCGCGGCACGTTCCAGCCGCTCGAGCAAACCGTCCAGCCTGGGCTCGGTGACCTCGCCGAGGAATGCGAGCGTCACGTGCCAGCGATCGGCGCTGGCCCAGCGCAACGCGGGCCATTCGCCGCGCAGCGGCGTGACGGCGGCGTCGAGTTCGGCGAGCGCGTCCTGCGGCGGCGTCACCGCCACGAACAGTCGCATACCCCATTGCTATCAGCAGATCGGCGTCAGGTGAGGGTGCGGGCGAGCTTGGGATGCCGCAGGTAGGTGCGGACGTGCATGCCGCGGTAGTGGGCGATGACGACCGCGACGACGACGGTCGCGACCACGGAGATCACTGCGCCCGCCACGATGGCGAGCCTGGTGCCGAACTGCTCGGCGACCCAGCCGGTCAGCGGGGAGCCGAGCGGCGTCCCGCCGAGGAAGACCAGCATGTAGATGCCCATCACCCGGCCGCGCATCTCCGCGGGCACGGAGAGTTGCACCGAGGAGTTCGCGAGCGTGCTGAAGCTGATCACCGCGGCGCCGGTGGGCACCAGAAGGATCAGGAACGACCAGTAGGACGGCATCAGCCCGGTCGCCGCCTCGAGCAGGCCGAACGCCAGCCCGGTCCAGATCAGCAGCCGCATCCCAGTCTTGCTCCGCCGGGCCGCGGCCAGCGCGCCGATCAGGGCGCCGAGCGCGAACACCGCCGAGGCGATGCCGAATCGCCCAGCCCCGGTGTGGAACACGACCCGGGACATCAGGGCGGTCGTGACCTGGAAGTTCATGCCGAAGGTGGCGATGAAGAAGACCAGCACCATCGTCATCAGCAGATCAGGTCTCGACCACACGTACGCCAGGCCCGCACGCAGCTGTCCCTTGGCTCGCGCGACTCGCTCGGACGTGCGCAGTTCAGACTCGCGCATCAGGTGCAGGCTGATGATCACAGTGACGAACGAGGTTGCGTTGAGGAAAAAGGCAGCAGGCGTGCCGATCAGGCTGATTACGATGCCGGCGACCGCGGGCCCGGTGATTCTGGCCAGGTTGAAGACCGCGCTGTTCAGCGCGATCGCGTTCTGCAGGTCGTCGCGGCCGACCATCTCGATCGCGAACGACTGCCTGGTCGGGTTGTCCACGACGGCCGCGAGGCCGAGGCCGAAAGCGAGCAGGTAGATGTGCCACGGCTGAACCGTGCCGGTCACCGCGAGGATGCCGAGGATCAGGGCCAGACCGCCCATGACCGCCTGGGTCACCATCAGGACGCGCCGCTTCGGGTAGCGGTCCGCGATCATGCCGCCCCAGAGGCTGAACAGCAGCAGCGGCAGGAACTGCAGCCCAGTGGCGATCCCGACCGCGGTGCCGCTGCCGTGCGTGAGCTGCAGGATCAGCCAGTCCTGCGCTACCCGCTGCATCCAGGTGCCGCTGTTGGAGACGACCTGACCGGTCGCGAACAGCCGGAAGTTCCTGACCTTGAGGGAGCTGAACGTCTTGCGCCGCGGCTTGGCCGGCAATGCTGGCTGCGCAGACTGTGCCGCCCCGGCGGCGGATTGGGCCGCCCGGGTCAGGACTGGCTGAGCTTCTCCAGGATCGGCACCGCTTCCCTCAGCACCGCCTGCTCGGCCGGAGTCAGGTCCCTGAGCCGACGAGCCAGCCACGCCTCGCGCAGCTGACGGACCTGCCGAACCACCTCGCGACCCTGGACGGTCACGGTGAGTACGACCTGCCGGCGGTCGCTTGGGTGTGGCATCCGCTGAATCAGGCCGCGATCTTCGAGAGAGGCGATGACCCGCGTGATCGAGGGCGGCTGCACCTTCTCGTGCTCGGCGAGTTCGCCTGGCGTCATCGTGTGCTTCTCGAGCGCCGCCAATGCGGCGAGCTGTGAGTCGGAAAGCTCTGGTTGCAGCCCCTGAGCGACCCGCTCGGCCCGCATCCTGCGGGCCAGGCGGCTGACGGAGATCCGCAGGGACGTGGCCAGCCCCGCGTCCGACCTGGACTGGGGAGTTGTCATAGTCGTTAGCTTCGCTCATTACTCTCGCTAACCGTACGCCTCACGAATTCATTCCGCGGGTGACGATTAGCAGCCGGTCGGACGAATGCCTGGCTGGTCGGCATCTGCGGCGCCTGCCGGGCACGACTCAAGGTACGCCACGGACGCCACACCGCGCGATAACCTCTGCCGATCCGCGAAAAGGACGTGTTCGTAACGTGATGCGCCATGTGGCCGCCCGCTGAGGCCTCTCCTGACCACTCGGCTAGCCTGATCAGGTGGCCAAGCCATATCGCGAGGTTCCGCCACCGCTTGAGGGCAATGATCGTGCCATCGCAGCCATTGGCACAGCGGTCTGGGCGGTGGCGCTGATCGTCGTCTTCGCGCTGCGCGACCAGCTGCCGCGCGGCAGCCACTGGTGGATCTGGACATGCGTGGTCGGGGTGGGGCTCGGACTCTTCGCCGTCGTCTATATCCCTTACCTGCAAAGGTCCAGGGCTCGGGCCAGCCAGCGCAGGAGCGAGCAGAAGGACGGGCCAGGCCCGCCCGCTGAACTGCCGGATAGCCCTGCCGCCAGGCGCGGATCGAACTGAGCCGAGCTACAGCTGCTCGTGGTCCAGGGTCTCCAGGACGCTCTCGGGCACCGTAGCGCCGGTGGCCAGCATGTCGTAGCCAAGCTCGTCGACCGTCGGAGCCGCCAGGTCTGGCGGCGCCGCCTCCGCGACCACAGCCCCGTCCGAGTGGGCGCCGCAGCCATGGTCGATGGAGACCACCTTGCCGTCATCCGGCGCGAACTCGTTCGCGCAGACGCCGAACACCCGGCCGAGCGGCCCGCTCAGCCTGACCATGAAGCCGCACGTCAGGCAGTTCGCCGGCGCGGCGCTCGCGAGTTCGGAGCTCGGCCCCTGATCGCCGGTGTGCCAGCGGAAGGCGGCCTCGTCCCGGCCAGTAGCGGACAGGACTCGCGTCGGCCTCAGCATGCCTGGCGTGCGCTCACGCTCGCGCGACGCGGGCCGGCGCCGTGACCTGGACCGACCGCCCGCATTGCCGCGGCGGCGTGCCTCGCCCTGGGCACCGTCGGCGCGGCCGGTGCCCGCTGCCTGACCTGCCTGTGCCTGGCCTGCCTGTGCCTGGTCTGACTGTGCCTGACCTGAGTGTGCCTGACCTGGCTGGGGCTGGCCTGACTGTGCCTGGCCTGACTGGGGCTGGCCTGACTCGGGCCGGTCGGCGTCTGGCTCGTCCTTGGCACCCTCGTCGGCTAGTTCCTGGCCCCCGGCGGTTGCCTCGCCATCCTCGGCGGCCGCGTCCGCGGCCAGGTCGGGGAGCCGCCAGGCCTCGTTCTCGTCCCAGTCGAGCAGGCCGGCGTCCCCGGCGATCGCCACCACCGGCACCAGCCGCTCGTCATCTGAGCTGGCCGGGAGCAGGTCACCGGCCTTGAGGTCGCCCGGCCGTACCCGTTCGGTCCAGGGCACCCAGTCCGGCGCGAGCATGGAATCCGGACCGGGTAGCAGCACGCTCTCGCTGACCGTGACCATCTTCGAACGAGAGGCCCTGGCCAGCGTCACGGCCCAGCGCCAGCCCACGTAGGCGGGGCTGAGGCAGGCGAACAGGTGCGTGACGATCCGGTCGCCCTCGACCTCGGTGGCGAGGTGCGGGCCAACCTGGCCGGGGCCCGCGTCGGCTTCGGCTGCCGTGCGGGCTAGTTCGACCGCATCGGCGCAAGCCTGATCGGGCTCCGCCTGACGTGTCGTGGTTGGGCTCACGATCACTCATTCTGCCGCATCCCGGTTACTGCCCGCGCACAGACCGCAGCGCTCGTATGACTCGGCGCCCCGCAGGTCCTCGCTCCACTCGCTGGCGCCGTCACCGCACCCGCGCCATTCGGGGAGTCGATGGTGCGGAGATCCTGCGTATAGGGCCAATACTGTGTGCATGGGAGAATCGCGGGCCGGACCCCGCGCGCGGCAGGCGGCGAGAACATTCGTATCCGCCTCGCAGACGGCGGGCCGGGCGAGCGCCGCCGCCGCGAGCGGCGCCAGCCGGACCCTGCACAGGATGACTAATGCTTCAGGGGCTGGTCGGACCGGCCTGGCCCAGCTCATCGAGTTGTCAGCGGCCGGCAGCGTCGGCGACGGTTTCGTGGCCGTTGCCCTGGCGGGAACCTTGTTCTTCAGCGCGTCGGTCAACGAGGCCAGGGGCAAGGTCGCGCTGGCGCTGCTGATCACGATGGCGCCGTTCGCGCTGCTGGCCCCGTTCGTCGGTCCCATGCTCGACCGCGTCCAGCACGGCCGCCGCTACATCATGATCGGCACGGTGCTCGCTCGCGGCCTCCTGTGCTGGGGGATGGCCGGCGCGGTGCAGAACAACGACACGCTGACCCTGTTGCCCGCCGCCTTCGGCGTGCTGGTCCTGCAGAAGGTCTACAGCGTGACAAGGGCGTCGGTCACCCCGCGGCTGCTGCCAGCGGAAATCACCCTCGTCACCGCCAACTCGCGATGCGCGCTCGGCTCCCTGATCGCGACGAGCATCGGCGTCCCGGTCGCGGCCGGGATCGACTACCTCGCCGGCGGTCATGCAGGCGGCGCCGCGTGGGTGCTCCGCGTCGGCACCGTGGTCTACCTGCTCGCGATGATTCCAGGGATCCGGCTGCCCAGCGGGGTCGACGAACCAGCGATTGATCCAGGCGCTGAGATGCCAGGCTCGCCCAATGGCGCCTCCGCCGCGGCCGACGGCACCCGGACCGGCGAATCAATGGCAGGCGGACTCGGCGGTATTCATCAGGACGGTAATCACCAGGACGGGGACGATGCTGGCGCAGGACGGGGGCGCACCGCCAGCAGGCCCAGACGGCGGCTCCGCAGAAAGCTGTTCCCGAGGCCGGTCGGCCCCGTGGTCGGTGAGGCGCTTGGCGCGAACATCACCTTGCGTGCGTACTCCGGCTTCATGATCTTCTTCCTCGCTTTCCTCCTTCGGACGGTGCACTTCGGCGTCTCCGACCACCTCGCGCTCGGGGAGATGATCACGGCGGTTGCCGTCGGCGGATTCATCGGCACGGCGATCGGCGCCGCGCTCAAGTCCAGGGCGCCACAGCTAATCGTGTTTGGCATGCTGACCAGCTCGGTGATCGTGACGGCGCTCTGCGCCGCGTACTTCGGGCTCTGGGCGGCAGTCGTCGTCGCCTTCGCGGCCGCGGTCGGTCAGACGCTCGTCAAACTCGCCCTCGACTCGATCGTCCAGCGCGAGGTCAGCGCCGACGTCCGCTCATCGACGTTCGCGGCCACGGAGACGCTGCACCAATTGTCCTGGGTCATCGGCGGCCTCCTCGGCCTGCTGATGTCGATCACTGGCAGCGGCGTGGCCGGGCTTTCCTTTGCCGCAGGCGGCCTCGCCCTGTCACTCGCATCGCTCGTCGTGGCCAGGAGACGGCGCAACCTCGGCGCCCGGCAGCATCCGGTGCCGCGCACCTCGTAGCCGGACGTGCTGTGAGGCTCTCGCCTTGCTCTAGGACAGCGACCCTAGCTGTCGATGTCGTTGGCGACGGCGTGGAGCACCGCGGCGATCTTCTTGGCTTCCTTGGGGTCAGGGTGCTTGCCGCGGTGATAAGTGTTCGACAGGCCGTCAAGCAACTTGATCATGTCCTCGATGAGGACGGTCATCTCATCGGTGCCCTTGCGGCTGGCCTTCGCGATGGTTGGCGGCGGCTCAAGTGTCCTGACCTGCAGGGCCTGCGCACCACGGCGGCCCTCGGCTACGCCGAACTCCACCCGCTGACCAGCCCGCAGTACCGTGCCCGCCGTCGCCAGCGCGGTCGAGTGCACGAAGACCTCACCCCCGTCATCGCGGGTGAGGAAGCCGAAACCTTTATCGGCGTCATACCACTTGACCTTGCCAGTAGGCACGTGCGGACCCTTTACGCGGAGTGAATTGATGCGTTACGACGTTGCTGCGCAAATCTAGGCTATCGGTCCCGGCCCTGTGCGCCCACGCCCGGCGGGAACTGGCAAGGCCAGCGAAAACTCACCGAGCGGGCACGGTATGCCTGATAAGTATCGTTTGTTCGCGTCCCGGACACCGCCGGTCACGGCGTCACGAGCAGAACATACCCTGTTCCGCCCGGCAGGACACCGCATTAAAAGTCGCCCGGATAGCCACAGAGCTGCGCTTCAGCAGGCCGGCCGCCAGCCGGTCAGCGACCTCCACGACGGCGGGCTCGCTTGGGCTGCGGCATCCACGGCGGAAGCCGCTTCGGTCTCTCCCCGCCGAGCTTGTAGATGCGCAGAAGCAAGTACAGCGCGCCGAGGACGGCGGCGATACGGCTCAGCCGACCAGCCGCCACCCAGGCCTCTTCGAAGTAGGCCCGGTATCCCGGGTGTTGAGCGCCGAACGTGACTTCCAGCGCGGTGCCGAGAACCACGACTAGTACCGGTACGGCGAGACCGAGCCACTTATCGCGCAGATCCCACTTCCTGGATAGGGCGGCCACGAACGCGCCGACTAGCCAGATCGGCTGGAAGATGGCGCCGCCGATGCCGAGCAGGAGCACGCTGATCGTTTCCAGCTTGTCCCGGCGGGCGATGGTGAGCAGAGCCGTACCCAGGCGCCTGAGCCTGCGCAGGACGGCGTCGCCGACCTCGGCCAGCCTGCTGGGCACCACCTCGACGTCGGCGGCATCGGAGCTGAACTCAAGTCCCGGCAGATCCTGATCGTCCGGCTCGCTAGGCGGCCGATCCTGGCCAGGCTCGGGTCCTGATTTGCTCAACCCGGACGCCGCTCTGCCTGAAGGCGGCGATGTGGCCGGCGTCGATCTGGTCGCGTCGGACTCCGGCGCTGGCCGCGGTGCGGGCGCTCGCGGGGACAATCCGTTACTGCCAGCCTGACCGCCGGCTCCCTGGCCCGCACTGCCCGGCGATGCTGGGTCACCGCCGGCGGCTGGCGCGCTAGCGGCTGGCGGCACGCCGCGTGGGGCTGGGACGCCTCTGATTGGCGGCAGGCCGCGCGGGGCGCTCGGGGACGTCGGACGGCCCCGCCTGCGCGGATCGGGCGGCTCCTCGGACGCGGCCGCGTGGGCGCGAGGTGGCTGGTCGCCGGGATCGGCGGGGGCTTGAGAATCGGGGCGGGCGGCTGGGGCGGGCGGCGTCTTGGCCGTCGGCGAGTCCACGGGGACTGGTACGGCTGAGGAAGCTGACCGGTTCGCGGCAGGCGGCGACCCGTTCGCGGCCGGCTCCCGACTCGCCGGGATCTGGCTAGGGGAGACCGGCGGGCCGGCCCAGGCAGCGTTGCTCGCCTGGGCCGGGGTTCCTCCCAGGTCGTGGCCATCGGCGAGCCGCTGGGCTGCCGGGAGCGGCTGATCTGCCGGCAGCGGCTGGTCCGAAGCGGAAGGCTGGCCCGAAGCGAAAGGCTGGCCCGCGGGCTGGAGAGGCTGGCGGGGCGGTGGGACAGGCTGGCGCGCGGGCAGGACTGGCTGGCGCGCGGGGAGGACGGGCTGGCGCGCGAGCGGGTCCGGGCCGTTCGGCGAGGCCGCCACGCCCGCTGCGATCGGCTGACTCCGCGTGACCGCGGGACCGATCGGGACCGCCGGGGCGACGGTCGGGGTCGAGTTCGCCGCCGTGACCGGGCGGACCGCCGACACCTGGGCGTTGGCCGTTGCCGGGGGCAGGATGACGGGCGGCATCAGCGGTCGCTGGCCGAGTGCGGGCGTCGCTGGCGGCGGCCAGACCTGCCGCGGCCACCGGGTCGCCCGGCTCGCAGAAGCCGCGTCCTGCCGCGTGCCTGGTGTCACTTCGGCGTCCTGCCGCGTCCTTGGCGCCGCTTTCGCGTCCTGGCTCGTGCCTTGTGCCGCTTCCGCATCCCACGCCTTGCGCGCGGCGAGCCGGGACCGTTCCTTTTCCACCAAGGCGATCGGGTCGCCGAGGCCCGCCAGAGCCCGCCGTACCCGCGCCGCGACGGGGTTGAAGATACCGCCGCACTCGGCGTCGATCCTGGCGCGCGTGTGGTCGAGCAGCGCCTGGCGGTCAGCCGGCTCGAGCCGAATCTTTGCCGCGAGCGACAACCTGTTGAGGTAGTCGCGGATCAGCTGCTCGGTGGGCCGATTCATGCCTCGATGATCCACCTTTAATGGCCGCTTGAGGAGCCGGCACGCAAGATGGCCAGCCATTTGCCGCCGCCAAGCATCCCGCCCGGCCAGCATCCCTGCCGGCAAAAGCCTATGAGCCGGCATCAAGCCGGGCAGACATGCAAAGGCGGCCCTGGCATTTCGCCAGGGCCGCCTTTTCGTCTCGCCCGGATCAGCGCCCGGTTCGAGCTAGACCTCGGTCATCGCCGCTGGCCGGATCTGCTCCGGCCAGCTACTCGACGACTAGAAGTCCATGTCACCGCCACCTGGAGCGGCCGGAGCCTTGTCCTTCTCCGGCTTCTCCACGATGACTGCCTCCGTGGTGAGGAACAGGCCGGCGATGGAGGCCGCGTTCTGCAGGGCAGAGCGCGTCACCTTGGCCGGGTCGATGATCCCCGCCTTGAACATGTCGACGTACTCGCCGGTCGCGGCGTTCAGGCCGTGACCAGGCTCGAGGCCGCGAACCTTCTCAGCCA
Source organism: uncultured Actinomycetota bacterium (assembly GCA_963696215.1). GTDB lineage: Bacteria > Actinomycetota > Actinomycetes > Streptosporangiales > Streptosporangiaceae > Chersky-822. Next base: position 455,436 of record CAVOJF010000007.1, on the reverse strand, counting down.
CCACGCCGCCCTCGAGGCCAGCGTTGATTGCGATCTGCTTCAGCGGCTCCTCCAGCGCACGGCGCACGATGGTCGCGCCGGTCGCGTCGTCGCCTTTCAGCTCGAGCTTCTTGAACGCGTTCTTGCCGGCCTGGAGCAGGGCGACGCCGCCTCCGGCGACCACACCCTCCTCGACCGCGGCCTTGGCGTTGCGCACCGCGTCCTCAATGCGGTGCTTGCGCTCCTTCAGCTCGACCTCGGTCGCCGCGCCTGCCTTGATGACGGCAACGCCGCCGGCCAGCTTGGCGAGCCGCTCCTGCAGCTTCTCGCGGTCGTAGTCGGAGTCGGTGTTCTCGATCTCGGCCCGGATCTGGTTCACCCGGCCCGCGATCTGGTCCGCGTCACCGCCGCCGTCGACGATGGTGGTCTCGTCCTTGGTGACGACGACCTTGCGGGCACGCCCCAGCATGTCCAGCTCCGCGCTGTCCAGCTTGAGACCGACTTCCTCGCTGATGACCTGGCCGCCCGTGAGGACGGCGATGTCGCCGAGCATGGCCTTGCGGCGGTCGCCGAAGCCAGGCGCCTTCACGGCGACCGACTTGAACAGGCCGCGGATCTTGTTGACGACCAGGGTGGCGAGCGCCTCGCCTTCCACATCCTCAGCCACGATCAGCAGCGGCTTGTTGGCCTGGACGACCTTGTCGAGCAGCGGCAGGACGTCCTTGTTCGCCGAGACCTTGGAGTTGACGATCAGGATGTAGGCGTCCTCGAGGACGGCCTCCATCCGCTCCGGGTCGGTCACGAAGTAGTGCGAGATGTAGCCCTTGTCGAAGCGCATTCCCTCGGTGAGCTCGAGCTCGAGGCCGAAGGTGTTGCTCTCCTCGACGGTGATGACGCCTTCCTTGCCGACCTTGTCCATCGCTTCGGCGATCATCTCGCCGATCGCGGTGTCACCGGCGGAGATGGAGGCGGTCGAAGCGATCTGCTCCTTGGTCTCCACGTCCTTGGCCAGCTTGGACAGCTCCTCGCTCACCCGCTCGACGGCGGCCTCGATGCCGCGCTTGAGCGACATCGGGTTGGCGCCGGCGGCGACGTTGCGCAGGCCCTCGCGGACCAGCGCCTGAGCGAGAACGGTGGCGGTCGTCGTGCCGTCGCCGGCCACGTCGTCCGTCTTCTTGGCGACTTCCTTGACAAGCTCGGCGCCGATCTTCTCCCACGGGTCCTCGAGCTCGATCTCCTTGGCGATGGAAACACCATCGTTGGTGATCGTGGGGGCTCCCCACTTCTTCTCGAGTACCACATTCCGGCCCTTGGGGCCGAGGGTTACCTTCACGACGTCGGCCAGCTGGTTCATGCCGCGCTCGAGGCCGCGCCTGGCGTCCTCGTCATACGCGATCATCTTCGCTGCCATAGGCTCCTAGTCCTCCTGCGAACTTATTGCCTGCTGAAATGCCGACCGAGCCGACGCCCGCGACGGACGGCAAGCCCGCAGTCAGTCTCTTCCTGCTGCGAGCGCTGCCTCATCGCCCCGATCACGCTGATGAGTTGTCACTCTCAACCCGAGAGTGCCAACGACCTGTTTAGCACTCTCACCCCGAGAGTGCAAGCCGAGGGCCCTCACAGCCGCTGGCCTCGAGCCCTCCGGGCCGGCCGCTGGCCTCGCCATCCAGCACTAGCCCCTACCCCCGCCAGGAGACGCGAAGACCCGGCACCCAACCTCAGGTGCCGGGTCCACCGCGTGGAACCGCGGAACTAAACTGCGCGGACAGCCTCCGCCTGCGGGCCGCGGTCGCTCTGCGTAATCTCGAATTCGACTCGCTGACCTTCTTCAAGCGTGCGGTAGCCGTCCGACTGAATAGCCGAGAAGTGGACGAAAACGTCCCTACCACCGTCGACCGCGATGAAGCCGTAGCCCTTATCCGCGTTGAACCATTTGACGGTGCCCTGAGCCATGAACAACAACTCCCTAACTTTTGCTCGGGCTTCGGGTCACGCCCTTGCTACGCGCAACCCGTTGATCGCGGAACGGGCTGGACGTGCTGCGCAAGCTCTGCCTGCCGTTCTCGCCGTACCGACAGCGACCGGACATTATGCTACATGGTCCCGGGGCCCCGCGTACGGCGATACCGACCCAAGGTCGCTACAGCACGTCAGCCGAGGTCAGACGTGGATGGCGGCCCGAATCAAGACCGGTTTGCTCCTAAATAGTCACCCAGGGCCGCGACTTGGGGCGCCAGGCTGGCTCGCCGAGGGTTAATTCGCAGAGTGCGCAGGCCACCTATCGTCTACAAGACGCACCCGCCTGCCCGGCACGCAGGCCAGCGTTCAGCGCGCGAATCGCCGGCCGGCGTGATTTTAGTCCTACTTCATCCGAACATGCTGCCAGATTGACCTAGGTGGCGGGCTTCGCTTAGCCGGGGCAGGACATTGCCCAAAACATTACGCAGTTTTTTCCTGCATCATGAATGCGCGGGCAATGCCGGCTCGAGCGGAGGGCGTGAATCCGCCAGCGCCGGGCCGGGCCAGATTTACCCGGCCAGGCCCGGCGGCATTGCCGTGCGGCCCGGCCTGGAGTCCGCGCGTCGGCTCAGGTCAGGTCGCGGCAACCGCCCGGCAACTACGCACAGTGACGTAGAACATGGCCCGCAGCCGCCGGCTTCGCGTCGTAGAGCCTGGTGAATGCCGCCAGGCTCGCCTTGATGGGCTCCGCGACCGGGACGGTGTCGACTACCGCGTTGAGCGTCTTCAGGCCATCGCCGGAGTTGATGATCACGGTCTCCTCGTCCGGGTCGAGTTCCCCGGCGGCCAGCAGCCTGCGCAGGACGGCGATCGTCACCCCGGCCGCGGTCTCGCCGAAGATGCCCTCGGTGGCGGCGAGGAGCCTGATCCCGTCGACGATCTCAGGGTCGGGAGCAGCGGCGACCGAGCCGCCGGTCCTGCGGACGACATCGAGCACGTAGGGACCGTCGGCCGGGTTGCCGATGGCCAGCGACTTAGCGATGGTGTCAGGCTTGACCGGCTGGACCACATCGTGCCCGGCGGCATACGCGGCCGCGACCGGAGCACACCCGCTGGCCTGGGCACCGTAGACCCTGACGTCCTCGGCGGGCACCAGGCCAAGCTCGGCGAACTCACGGAACGCCTTGTCGATCTTGACGAGCTGTGCGCCAGAGGCGACCGGCACGACGATCTGGCTCGGCAGCCGCCAGCCGAGGTCCTCGGCGATCTCATAGCCGATGGTCTTGGAGCCCTCGGCGTAATACGGCCGCACGTTGACGTTGACAAAGGCCCAGTCCTCGCGCTCCTCAGCGAGTTCGGAGGCGAGCCGGTTCACGTCGTCATAGCCGCCCTCGACCTTGACCAGCAGGCCGCCATAGACGGCAGAGGCCAGGATCTTCTCTGGCTCGAGATTGGCCGGGATGAGCACCACGGACTCGATCCCCGCCTTGGCGGCGGCGGCGGCAACCGCGTTCGCCAGGTTCCCCGTGGACGGACAGGCCAGCACCCGGTAACCCATCTCCACGGCGGCGGCCAGCGCGACCGCGACCACGCGATCCTTGAACGAGTGGGTCGGGTTGCCGCGCTCGTCCTTGACCCAGAGCCGGCGCATCCCGAGCGCGGCGGCGAGCCCGTCTGCCCTGACTAGCCTCGTCCGGCCCGGCTCGGTGTTCGGCCGCGCGGCGATGTCCGCCGGTACCGGCAGCAGGCTGGCGTAGCGCCAGATGTTCGGCGGCCCGGCCTGGATTTGCTCCCTGGTCACGGGCGGCAGGTCGTAGCTGACCTCGAGCGGGCCGAAGCATTCTGAGCAGGCGTGCTGTCCGCCCAGGTCGAAACTGGCGCCGCATTCACGGCAGCTGAGCGCGCGAGCGTGGCCGAAGCTGGCTGAGGTGGCGCGGTCCGCAGGCAGCGTAGAGCGAGTGGCGAGCGATGTCATAACGGTGAGGCCTCTCCTCATCTGTCCCGCTGCCTGATGGCAGCGGGCCGGAGTTGGCACCTGTCCCGAGTGGCCTCACTGGCGCGGATACGCCGAGCGTGGATTATCGAGATGGTTGCCGGGGCTTCACAGGGCCGTTCCCTCCACCCCTCTGGATGAGCAATATGAAGTTGTTGTCACAAATTCTAACTTGGCTCGTACGCTGATGTCCCTCCGGGTGCGCGGCAGGCGGCATGGATCGCGACAGGGTAGAGATTGTGAACGCCCGAGTCCTTGTTGCCATCCCACGCCCACGTGGCCAAGGCCGAATTTCCGACTCCACCAACTCCCTCAACGCATCGTCGAGATCCACGCCACCACCTGCCTCCGAGACGCGTCACAACGACCGATCCGCTGCAACAACCATGTGACGCTCCGGCCTGCGCCGAGGATCCGCCAATCTGCAGGCAACGTTCGGTCTGGCCGACGACGCCAGGGTTCAGGGACGCGGATCCGAATCTCCGCGATGGGCCCGCGTGCGAGGTTCATGTACGGTCACCTGGTCGGGCAATAGATGCAATTGACCGGGTCAGTACCGGCTGGCTGCGCCGACGGCCCGAAATCAGCCCGGGTCGGTGCCCGCTGGCGGTCGGTAGCGGCGTTAATCTCACCGCGTGGGCGATGCGACGGCAACGGAAGAGGCGGGGCGAGATCGGGCCGGAGCAGATCCGGCCGGATCAGATCTGGTTGTGTCAGATCTGGCTGCGGCGCGCGAGCGAGGGCGAGGGCGACGGATCCTGGTGGCATCCAACCGCGGCCCGGTGTCCTTCAGCCGCGACGACGACGGCCACTTGTCGGTCAAGCGCGGCGGGGGCGGGCTCGTTTCCGGCCTGTCATCGGTGGCCAGTCACGAGGATCTGCTCTGGGTCTGCGCGGCGCTGAGCGACGGTGACAGGGACGCGGCCCGCGAAGCTCCAGGCGGCATGCTCGGCCTGGACGGCACCTCTGGCGGGTCGGCGGTGCAGATGCTGGACATCCCGGCTGGCACCTTCAACCGCGCCTACAACACCGTCGCGAACTCCGTGCTGTGGTTCGTGCACCACATGCTCTACGACACTCCCAATCAGCCTCAGTTCGGGCTTGCGTTCCGCCGCGACTGGGAGGCCTACCGTGAGTACAACCTCGCGTTCGCCAGGGCGCTCGCGCAGGCCTGCGACGGGTCGCCTGACCTCCGCGCGGTCATCCAGGATTATCACCTGACCCTGGCGCCCCGGATGCTGGCCGAGCTCAACCCTGGCGTCAAGATCGCGCACTTCTCGCACACCCCGTGGGCTCCTGTCGACTATTTCAGGCTGCTGCCTGACGCGGTCGCTGCTGAGGTCCTGGCCGGCATTCTCGGCGCCGATCACGCCGGCTTTCTGTGCCAGCGATGGGCAGACGCGTTCATCGACTGCTGCGAGCACGTGCTAGGAGCCGAGGTCGACCGGGACCGGCGCCAGGTCAGCTACGCCGGGCACGTCACCGGGGTCGGCGTGCACCCGCTCGGCGTCGACGCGCCAGAGCTGACCGAGCGCGCGTCCCGGCCGGACGTGGCGGCGAGGATGGCCCAGCTATCCGAGGTGATCGGCGGGCGGAAGCTGATCGTCAGGGTGGACCGCACCGAACTGTCGAAGAACATCGTCCGCGGCCTCGTCGCCTACCGCGAGCTGCTGCTGTCGTATCCGCAGTGGCAGGGCAAGGTGATGATGCTCGCGCTCGCCTATCCCTCGCGGCACGACCTGCCCGAGTACCGGGAGTATGCGGCCACCGTGCAGCGGCTGGCCAGGGCCATCGAGAACGAATTCGCCACGCCAGACTGGCAGCCGATACTGCTGAGCGCGCACGACGACTACCCGCGCTCGCTGGCGGGCTACCGGCTGGCGGACGTGCTGCTGGTGAACCCCGTCCGCGACGGGATGAACCTGGTCGCCAAGGAGGGCCCGATCATCTCCGATCGCGACTGCGTGCTCGTCCTGTCCAGGGAGGCTGGCGCCGCCGACGAACTTGGCAGGGACTCCCTGCTGGTGAACCCGTTCGACATCAGCGGCACCGTGCAGGCCCTGCACGAAGCGCTGATGATGCCGGACGACGAGCGCAAGCGCCGCTGCCAGTCACTCGCCGCGGCCGGTGGTGCCGTCCCCCCGTCGGCCTGGCTAGCCAGCCAGCTGGACGCGCTCGATGGTCTAGATCTGGCGGCGGGCTGAGCTGTGGCCCGGGCTGAGCCGGGGCCACAGCTAGGCCCCGCGAATCACAGCCGCGATCCCGGCCAGCAGCCCGGCGACGCCTTCCGGCCCGTCCACGACCAGGTCAGCCTCTGCGGCTAGATCGGTCACCTCGGCGGATCCGCTGCACACCGCGAGCCCGGGCAGGCCACCGGCCCTGAGCTGTCTGACCGCCGCGAACGCGGGCCGGTCGCCCAGGTCGTCGCCGCAGAACATGACCGCCGACCTGGGACGCTCGGCCGCCAGGGCGGTGAGCGCGATGCCCTTGTCCGACCCTTCAGGGCGCAGCTCGATCACCAGGCGGCCAGGTTCTGCGCGCAGCCCCGTGTCCGCCGCGAGCCGCAGCAGCGGGGCCCTGACCTGCTCAAGAGCCGCCTGCGGATCGGCCGCGCGGCGGGTATGAACGGCCAGCGCCTCGCCCTTGTCCTCGACCCAGGTGCCATCGGCGGCCGCCGCGGCGGCCAGCACCGACGGCAGGCGCTCCCTGGCTACCGCAAGGCCCTCGGGGGGCGGCGGTGTCCGCAGCTGGCCGTCCTGCCAGCGCTGCCTGCCGTAGTGACCCAGGACGAGGACACCTGGCACGTCGCCGACCGACGCGTATTCGACGGCGGTGAGCGCCGGCCTGCCGGTCAGCACGGCCATGGTGCCAACCAGGGGCGTCAGCTCACGCAGCGCCGTCACCGCGGCGGGAAGCGCCCTGGCCTGCTCGGGGTCGGGCACGATCGGCGCGAGCGTGCCGTCGAAATCCACGGCGATCAGCGCCAGGCCAGGCTCAGCGAGCAGCGCGGTCAGGCCGCTCCTGCCTGCGGGCGTGAGTTCCGGGTGCGTTCCGTCAATCCAGGAAAGTGCTCTGTCTTGCCCGCTCGCGTCCCGCGACATGCAGCGATCTACCCCCTGTCATCCCGTCTCACGCCCCGAGCGAAGCCTGTTCCGCTCGGCCCGCCGACGGCGCAGCCTGGCCACCAGCGCGGGGTCGAACTGGGCCGCCTCCGGCCGGTCGATCAACTCGTTGAGTAGCTGGTAGTACCTGGTGGGAGAGACCCTGAAGGCGTCGAGGATCTCCCGCTCCTTGGCGCCAGGTGATTGCCACCAACTCCGCTCGAAGGCCAGAATGCGCATCTCTAGCTCGGTCAGCGACTGCACTCGAGTCCGGCCCTTCTCCCCCGGTGCTCATCGTAGGTGAACGCGGCGGCGAGCCGCGGTTCGCGCCGTTCAAGATCTGCCGGACCGCTCTAGCAATCCGACGTTCCTGACACGTACGCTCGCAAAATGTGACCTCGTTGAGTTGCCTTACGTTCCTCACCGACTTCGGCCTTGAAGACGGTTTCGTCGCTGCCTGCCACGGGGTGGCCGCGCGGATCGCCCCGGCAACGAGGGTCATTGACATCACCCATCTGGTGCCCCCTGGTGACGTTCGGCGCGGTGCGGCGGTGCTGGCGCAGACCGTTCCGGCCATGCCGCCCGGAGTGCACGTCGCGGTCGTCGACCCGGGGGTTGGCACGACCCGGCGTGCGGTCGCGATCGAGGCGAAGAGCGGGATCCTCGTCGGGCCAGACAACGGCGTCCTGTCCTGGGCGATCACCGCGCTGGGCGGGGCGACGCGAGCGGTGCAGCTAACTAACGACGCGCTGTGGAACAACCCGGTCTCGCCGACGTTTCACGGCAGGGACATCTTCATGCCGGTCGCCTCGCACCTGGTGACCGGGACGTCGCTGACCGAAGCCGGCACCGAGCTTGCCGTCGCCGACCTCGTGGTCCTGCGCGCCCCGACCAGCCGGATGCTGGACCGGGAAGCCGAGGGCGAGGTGGTCTCGGTAGACAGGTTCGGCAACGTGCAGCTGTCCATTCCGGCCACTGCGGCCGTCGATCTCGGCATCCAAATCGGCGCCTCGATCACCATCCGCTGCAACCGGCGGGAGCTGACGGCCCCCTATCTGGAGACCTTCGGATCGGCCGCGCCTGGGGAGCTTATTGCCTTCACCGACAGCGCGGGGCTCATCTCGCTGGCGGTCAGCAGCGGTAATGCGGCTGAGCGACTTTCGCTTCCGCCTGGGGCCAGAGTGAGGATTGCGGCAGGGCTTCCGACCTGAATTAAATGAGGTGCTTCTCGCATCGGGCCGAGGTGTATTAATGGCCTGAGATGCCATCGAAACAGAACAGACATGGCAGAATGCGAGTTACGTAGACGGAGGGCCACTACACCGTGCCGTTGAAACTCCCCCGGCTCGCTCAGGCTGTGGCCGTGATAGGGATGGCGTCCGCGCCGCTGGCAAGTTTCGCCATGCCCGCGCACGCCGACACCGCGCACTCCGACACCTGGCGGCAGTCCGAGTGGTGGCTGACGAAGCTGCACGTCATCCAGGCCTGGCGGAGCGGCGAAGGTGCCGGTGTCACGGTCGCGGTTCTCGCCGACGGCGTCGACGCCAGGCAGGCGGACGTGTCAGGCCGGATCATCACAGGACCCGACTTCACCGGGTCGAACCGGATGCCTGGCGGGCCGCACTACGGCGTCATCGGCACCGGTCTTGCCAGCCTGATCGCCGGGCACGGCCACGGCGGCAGGTCTTCCCAGGGCATCTACGGCGTCGCGGGCGATGCCAGGATCCTCTCGCTGAGGGTCACGCTGAGTCCGGGCGATCCGCTCTGGTCGCGGACCGCGCTGACCTCGCGGCTTCCTGACGACATCGCGGCGGGCATCAGGTACGCCGTCAAGCACCACGCGTCGGTGATCGCGTTGCCGGCCGACCCCGGCATGCAGGGGATTCCGCACTGGGGCGGCGTCATTGGAGCCGCTGGCGGGAGCACGGCCGAACGCGACGCGATCGCCTACGCCATTAAGCACAACGTGGTGCTGGTCGCGCCTGCTGGCGACAACGGCCAGGTCGGCGACGCTCCGAACTTTCCTGCCGCCTACCGTGGTGTGGCCGCGGTTGGCGCGTTCGACAAGAACTTCGTGAAAGCTCCGTATAGCAGCCACCAGCGTTACGTCATGCTGACGGCCGCGGGGCGCGGGGTGGTCGCCGCCGCCCCGGCCGGTCACCAGACGATGAACAGCACCTGGGCCGCAAGCGCCATCGTCGCCGGAGTCGCGTCGCTGCTGCGTTCCCAGTTCCCCGACCTCACGGCCGCCCAGGTGCTGAAGGCCATGACCCACGGCACCGCCTACCGGCGGCCCGGCGGTCTGCGCACCGGTTCCGGCTACGGCACGGTAGATGCGGCCAAGGCGATCTCGGAGGCGGCGACCATGTCACCGCCGCGCGCCAGGCCCGCGTCCGCTGGAGCGCTGCCGCGGAACCTCCCTGCCATGCCGAGCGTGCCGTCCAATGCCATGGTCATCCTGCGCGACATGCTCACGAACCTGATCATCGTGGTCGGACTGCTCGCCTGCTTGCTGGCGCCGATCACCTGGTACGGCAGCATCATCAGGCGCCGGGAGCGCCGGGTAGCGCTGGCAGCGGCCGACCGCGCCCAGCACAGCAGGCTCGCCAACGGGCAGCGCGGGCTCGGCACCGACCCGATGCTCGAGCACTTCGGCCCGCAGGAAGTCGCTGCGACCGCCGGATCCCACCTTGCCCGGCCGGGCTCCAGGTACCAGCCGCGGCCGAGCCTCAGCGGCCGGTCGACGCTCACGCCAGCCTTCGCCCCCCGTCCGATGCTGGCCGCCCCGCCCGTGACGCCCGACCACGCGGACGCATGGTCGGGCGCGAGCGGGCCAGCCGATGCGTGGAGGTCCGACTCCTGGAGCGATCCGGACGCGGGCACGCACGCGTGGGGCGGATCGCCTGGCGCCACCGGAGTTCCCGCAGTTCCCGATGTTCCTGGCGTGACCGCCGCGAGCAACCGGCCAGGCGGAGATGGCGAGTCCCGGCCGCCGGGCCAGGGCCATTCGCGCACGCTGCCGCACGAGCCGGTCTCGGGCACGCCGCCGTGGGCACCAGCGCCGCAGCCGACCAGCGAACTGCCGTGGGCCGTGCTGTCAGGACCGGCGCAGGGTCATGCCCGGCGGGCCGCGCTTGGCGCGGGCTCGCCGTCGGCGCCGCCCGAGTCGATCTGGGATCCCAGGCCCACCTCGGGTTCGGCGGCTCCGCGGTCGATGTTCGACGCTGATTCGCATGCGGACGCGGGCGACGCCGACCGGGATGCCGGGCACGGCCAGGCGCCGGGTCCCGACCGGCGCGCCGACTCAGACTGGCTGTCCATCAGCGGCCGGCCGCCAGGCTCTGGTGAGCGGCCGATCTACATCTGGGATCCGGACACGGCCGCCGACGACGGAACGATCCGGTTAACCACGAACTAGCGCTAGTCCGCTGGACGGGTACGAGGCTGTCCCTAGGCGACCGGGTCACGGTCGACTTGGCCCTTGCCGCCACCGCCTGAGCCGGCAGCCCGTCCGCCCTCCGCGGCGAGTTGCTCCTTGCGGGCCGAGGCATACATGGGCACGTACTCCTGGCCCGACAGCTCGTTGATCGCCTCCATGACGCGGTCGGTCACCGCGCGCCGCTGCCTGGCCCCGGCGGGCTGGTCGAAGTACTCGTCGAAATGCAGCGGCTTGCCGATCTGGACGTGGACGCGGCCAGGCCGCGGGAGCTTCTGCCCAGGCGGCAGCATCCGCAGCGTGCCGAACATGGCGACCGGGATGACCGGCACCCGGGCGTGCAGCGCGAGCCAGCCGACGCCAGTCCTGCCGCGGTACAGCCGTCCGTCAGGTGACCTGGTTCCCTCTGGGTAGATGCCGAAGAGCGCGCCGTCGTTGAGCAAGCCAAGTGCGGCCTGGAGCATCTCCTGCCCGGCGCGTGCCCCTGTTCTGTCCACTGACAGTTGCTTGGTGGCGCGCAAGTACGCACCCACCACCCGGTCGGTCGGCCGCTTTCCCGTGAAGTATTCCGACTTGGCGGCGAATGTGACGGGCCGGTCGAGCAGCAGCGGCAGGTAGAACGAGTCGAGGATCGAGACGTGGTTCGATGCCAGGATCGCCGCGCCCGAGGTCGGCACGTTGTCCGTGCCGCTGATCTCGGTCCTGGCGAGCAGGTGCAGCCCTGGACCGATGAGGAACCTCGAAAGCTGGTACTTCACCGAATCCTCCCGGTCCACTTGGTTCACGAGAACCACATCGTCGGCCCACACCTGTCGCTACCGCAATATCGCTGATCTACCGATGTCATGCGGGTCATTTGTGCGCTGCGACGCCCGGAGGCGGCCTGCGCGCTGGGTCGCGGCGAAGCCGGCCGCGGCAGCGGTGGCTGCGAGGATACCCGCAGAGGTCCGTTTCACCCGTTTAACGGTATCGATCCTCGATCCGTGCCCGGCCTGACCGGCCTGCCTGGTCAGCTCAGCTGTAGCACTTGACCCAGACGACGATCGTGCGAGCGGAGGCCGAGTTGGCCGCCGCTACATCGACGACGCCGACGGTTATCTTGACCGGCATCGCGGGCGTCGCCGTGACAGGCAACAGGCACGCGGGCGTGCCCTTGCTGTGCCAGTGGCCAGCCTTGTCCCGCCACGGCGTCGCCTCCTGCCACCGGAATGACTCGGGCTTGGCGACCTTCTTCAGCGCGACCGAGAAACGGATGCCGGCGTTCTGGGTGGCGTTGTCGACCGACGCGATGGTCCCGGTTTCGGCCTTTGGCGTGGCGCCGCTCTTCGGCAGCGCGTAACCGATCACTCCGCCGAGCCCGAGCATCACGATGCCGATCGCGAGCCGGCGGCCGCGCTGCATGAACTCCAGGTCACCGAAACCGGCCATACCATTACACTGCATCACGATCTGCCGATCGGGCAAGCGGGGGCGAGTGCCAGATCCTGCCCGCTGATCTGCCCATTCAGCTGATGGACGCTCTGACGAAGCGGGGCAGCCCTGGCCGACCTCCAACCAGACAGGGGCCACGGAAGCCCAACCAGATCGGGGCAAGCGGCGTCGAAGAGGTTGTGGCGATTCTCGTCCGATCTGGCAAAGGAGTCACGTCAATGTCACTAACTTCGCGATTGGGCCGCCGGCTCGCCGTCGGCCTTGGCCTGGCGACCGCGGCCGCGCTTCTTCCGGTCGCCGCGCTGGCCTCGTCCGCGGCCCCCGTTGCGTCCGACGCTGCCCGCCAGGCGTCCGCCTGCCACTCAGCGCAGACCCGGGTCTGGTACGGCCTGCCCGCCGACAATGCCACGGGCCACAGCTATATCCAGGTGCAGATCAGCAATATCGGCCATTCCACGTGCACCTTCTTCGGCTTCCCCGGAGTGTCGGCCCTCAACAGCCACGGCAACCAGGTCGGTCGGCCTGCCACGCACTACGGCCACCGGATCAGCGTCACATTGCGGGCGGGTGACACCGCGCACGTCGTGCTTGTCGTCGTCAACGCATCGCTGGTATGCAGCCACCCGGTCCAGGCGACCGAGCTGAGGGTCTTCCCGCCTGGCCAATTCGCCGCCCAGGCGGTCCCGCTGGCGACCAGGGCCTGTCCTGGCAAGTCGGTGCTGTCGGTGGACTCCGTCCACTCCGGCGCCGGAATACCCGGCTTCACCATCCGCTAGCACCGACCTAGCTGAGGGCTGGCCCGCGGAACACCGCGCGGTCAGCCCTCGAGCGAGCCGGGGCTCGATGGCACGTCGATCGCATGCTCACGCAGCGCATCGATTGGGACGATGTCGAGGGCGCGCTCGTGGGTCGACGCGAGAACCACGTAGGACCCGGCGCCGTCTTGGTGCGCCCTGAGCCAGTTCGCGGCCGTCACGCACCAGCGATCCCCTGGCGTGAGGCCGGGGAACCTGAACTGCGGTATCGGGGTGATGAGGTCGTTGCCGATCGAGCGCTGGTGGTTCAGGAATTCCGCGGTCACAACGGCGCAGATGGTGTGGCTGCCGAGGTCTTCCTGCCCCGTATTGCAGCAACCGTCGCGATAGAACCCGGTGACCGGGTCGTCGCCGCACGGCTCAAGCTCGCCACCGAGGACATTCCGCTCGCTCATCCCAGCAGTATCGCGCCCGATACGCGGCCCCGGAAGGCCGGCTTCACGTGGCCGCGCCCTTCCTACTATCGAGTCCTGCCATCGAGCGGTGCGCCTGCGCCCTCGCCAGCGCCAGTAAGTTAAGACATATCTTGAATCTCGCGATGCGGAATGCTACCGTCCCAGTAGTGGCAGCGCACTGCCTGCCCGCTTCCGAGCCTCCGGCGGCCCGCGCCGCGGCGGCGACGAGGACAAGGGTCTACGACTCGCCGTGCAACCTACACGTCAGGTCTCTACCTTGGCGGGCAGACGCGGGCAGTCCCGTCTCGGAAAGATGATCATGACGAGCAACAAAGCCCAGAAGAGCGCTATCCGTCAGCGCATGGCCGAGACCGGTGAGCCCTACAGCGTGGCCAGGAACGCGACGCTGGACCCGGACGTCGACGAGACCGCCGGGGTGGCGCCAGCGGTCGAGGGCGAGGCCACTTCCGATTCCGCGGAGTCCCCTGAAGAGCAGTACTTCAGGGAGGCCGCCGCAGCCGGTGTCCCCGAGGCGAAGCTCGACCGGATGCGCATCCAGTTCCTGACCAGGAAGCACGCCGACCGGATCCGCCAAGCCGCCGACCTCGCGCGCGAGCAGGCCGAGCAGGCCGAGGAAGCAGCGGAACAGGCAGAAGAGCGAGCGGAACTCGCCCAGGAAGCTGCCGATCTTGCCCCCGACTGGGCTGACCCGGACGAGCAGCGGGCCGCGCAGGCGCGGGCCGATGCGATGCGCGAGGCCGCCGAAGTGGCGCGCGAGCAGGCCGAACGGGCGGAAAGGGCTGCTGACCGCACCGAAGAGGAGGCCGACGAGGCCGAGGAGGCTGCCGACGGATCCTGGGAGTGGATCGACCAGGCGCCGGGACCGCACGACGGCCAGCACGAAGGTTCGTGGCATGACTGGGCCGCCCGCGACGGGCAGGAGTTGCGCATGCCCAGGCTGCCGCGACCGCCGCGACCGCCGCGATTGCCGCGGCTGCCCAGGCTGCCGCGCCTTCCTCGTCTGCCTAGCTAGCCGACCTAGCTCCCGCGGCTAGGCCGCGCCAGTGCACCGCGGCGGCTTGGCCCGCCGGGCATAGGGAAGGTGTTCCGTACGCGGATCACTGCTTCGCATGTCCGGCGGGTCAGCCGCATGGCACACGGTCGCTGGCTGCCCGTCAGCCTGGGCGCGATAGCAGGTAGGCACGCCTGGTCAGCTTGCCGATCATGGCGTAGACGTGCCAGAGACAGTCGCCGAGCATCATGTCGTAGGCACTGCGCCCGAACCGTAACACGAACTGCTCCCGGCCGCGGAGCAGGCGTGCCGCGTGCAGGAGCTTGCGGCCGCCGCTGCCGTGGTGCTCCTGCGCCCACTCGCCCCATTCCGTGGTCAGTGCGAGGCACCGGTCGATCCTGAGCCCAGCGGCCGCGATCGCCGCCTCGGTCCGCTCCGGATCCCCGCTCGGCGGGACGACGCCCATGGTGTCCCACAGCCACGCGGCCTCGCGCGGCTCGAGGAATTCCGTGCCGAACATCTGGTAGACCAGCGCGCGGCCCCCGGGCTTCAGGACGCGGCGGAATTCGGCGTAGGCGCGGCGTAGGTCGGGGACATGCACGAGCACGTCGCGGCACCACAGGAGATCGAAGGTGGAGTCGGCCGCCGGGATCTGCTCTGCCGAGCCGCGCACGAAGGCCGCGCTTGTTCCGGCCGCACCCGCTCGCGCAGTCACTACGTGGCGGGCCACGGGATCGATGCCGGTGACGGTGAAGCCGAACCGCCTGGCCAGGATCAGGGAGTGCGCCCCAGTACCGCAGCCGACGTCGAGCGCAGCGGCATGCGCGGGCAGGTCTAGTTGCGCTACCAGGTCAAAGAGAACATCAGGGCCGCGCGGCATCAGGCTCTCATCCAGGGCAGCAGCGAACTCGTCTTCGAGTCCGGGGAACTCGCCATACGCCTGGTCGAGCGACCAGCTCACGACTGCCGCCTCCGCTGGGCCGACGCCTCACTGACCAGAACATTGTCGCGGGCTGGCCGCCCGTGCGAAACTCGTTTGTCACGGCGGCCGTCGCTCGTCGACTATGAGCCGGTGAGTCCGGTCAAGATGCACGCCGACGAGGTGGACACCGACCCCGCCCTGGTGCGACGGCTGCTGGCCGGCCAGTTTCCCGAGTGGGCGGACCTGCCGATCAAACCAGTGCCGTCATACGGGACCGACCACGCCATCTACCGGGTCGGGACCAGCCTGTCGGTGCGCCTGCCGCGCATACGCAGCGCGACGAAGCAGGCCGCCATGGAGGCGGAATGGCTCCCCAGGTTCGCGCCCCACCTGCCGCTGGCGGTGCCGGCGCAGCTTGCCGCGGGACGACCGGCCGAGGGCTACCCGTTCCCGTGGTCTGTCTACCAGTGGCTGCCAGGCGAGGACGCCAACGGGACTATCGACGATCTCGTCCAGGCCGCCGTCGACCTGTCGGCATTCGTCACCGCGCTGCATCAGATCGACACGACCGGCGCTCCGCGACACTCGCGCTCGGGGCGCGGCGGCCCGCTGGCCGATCGCGACCAGGATGTCAGGGAAGCGATCGCCCAGCTCGGAAGAAGGATCGACGGCCCGGCCGCGCTGCGCTCCTGGGAGGAGTCCCTCGGCGCTCCTGCATGGCGCGGCTCGCATGTCTGGGTGCACGGCGATCTGTTGCCCGGCAACCTGCTCGTCGTGAACGGCCGCCTGTCGGCGATCATCGACTTCGGAACCCTCCAGGTGGGCGATCCGGCGTGCGACCTGCAGGCCGCGTGGAATCTGTTCGCCGGTGAGAGCCGCGCCCGATTCAGGGCCGAACTCGGCGCCGACGACGCAAGCTGGCTGCGCGGCCGCGGCACGGTGCTCTATCAGACCGTCATGGCGCTGGCTTACTACTGGGACACCAACCCGGGCATGGTGCGGCAGGCCTCGCGCGGGCTTGCGGAGGTCCTCGCCGACCGACGCGGGAGGTAGGGTTCGGGCCTGTGCGAATTCTTGTGCTGGGCGGCACGTCGTTTGTCGGCCGGGCCATTGCTGAGGATGCGCTGGCCAATAGCGCCGAGGTGACCTTGTTCGGGCGCGGCCAGACCGGAACTGACCTGTTCCCCGGCGTGCCCAGGCTAATCGGTGACCGGGACACCGACGACTACATGGCCCTGCCATCGGGTAACTGGGACGCTGTCGTCGATGTCTGCGGCTATGTTCCGCGGCACGTGGCCGGCGCCATGAACGCGCTCGGCGATCGGGTCGGGCGGTACCTGTTTATCTCCAGCCACGCCGTGTACGACGACGCCGTGGTCGGGCCAGGATCCACCGAGGACGCACCGCGACGGCCGCCGGTTCGCCACACCGAGGAACTCAGCGATGACACCTACGGACCGCTGAAGGTCGCCTGCGAAGACGACGTCGTCGCCAGATACGGGCGGCGAGCGACGATAGTGCGGCCCGGCAAGGTCGCGGGACCGCACGACTGGCAGGACGGGCTCACCTACTGGGTGCGCAGGGCAAGCCAGGGCGGCCGGGTTGCCGTGCCTGGCGACCCCAGGCAACCGGTGCAGGTCATCGACTCGCGCGACCTGGCGCGGCTCGTGGTCCAGGTGCTGTCCGATGACCGCGGCGGCGCGTTTCACGCGGTGGGGCCTGCCGACCCTGTCACCATCGGCGAGCTGGTCCGGGTATGCGCACACGCCGCAGGCTCCGACGTGGAGGTCGTGGCGGTTCCCCTCGAAGCGGCGCCGCCGTTCTTCCCGCTGATCAGGAAGAACTGGGTGTCGCAGCAGCGCAGCCCGGCTCGCGCCAGGGCCGCTGGGATGCCCGCCACGCCGCTGGAGGTGACCGCGGCAGACGTGCTGGCCTGGGATCGCGCCCGCGGCGAGCCGCCCTTGGACCACGGCTTCACCCCCGAGCAGGAGAAGGCGCTGCTGGCGCAGCGAGAGCAGACCTGACCAGGCGCGCTGCGAACGCCTCGCGGCCGAGCGATCAGACATCGTCGCCCTGGTCCGCGACGGAGTGTCCGACGCCGCCGGCATACTTGCGGAGCGGGCGCGTGCCAGCCGCTGACCCGAGGGGAGATGCCGGTGACTGTCCGATATCAGCTAGTAATGAACTGTGCCGATCCGGAGTTGCTGACCCGCTTCTGGGCTGCCGCTCTGGGCTATGAGCTTGAGCCTCCCCCTGCTGGCTTCGCAACCTGGGACGACTGGCGGCGCGACATTGGCTTTCCTGAGGATGAACTGGGGGGCGGCGCGGACTCCATCATCGATCCTGATGGTCAAGGACCGCGTATCTGGTTCCAGGTGGTACCGGACACCAAGACCGTCAGCAACAGGCTCCACCTCGACATCCACGCCAGTGGCGAACGGGCGAATCCGATCGAGACCCGCAGGCAACGAGTCGACGCCGAGGCAAGAAGGCTGTGCGATCTCGGTGCCACCAAGGTCGGCGCCTTCAGCGAGGAAGGTGTCGACCACTACGCGGTTGGCATGAAAGACCCAGAGGGCAACGAGTTCGACATCAACTGACGGCAGCCACTCCTACGACTCAGCGGGTGAGCTCGTATTTGCTGTACCAGTACACCTCGTCGGTGAAGCCGAGCCGCCGGTACAGAGCCGCCGGAGCGCCACCGTCGGTGGCGTTGATCATTAGCGAGCGGCCGCAGGCCGCCGCCGCGACCCAGCTGGCCAGCATGGCCTGGGCGATCCCGAGGTGCCGGAACGGAGCGCGGGTGCCCAGGATGAACACGAGGTCATCGGCGCCCGGATAGTGGCCGAGCACGGCAACGGGCTCGCCGTCGAGGATGCCGAGCTGAAACTCCGCGATCGGCAGCTCATCGCGCCGCGCTTCGACCTCGGCGGTGACCGCGTCCGGCGCCGGAGCGTCCTCGCTGTCAGCGAAGGACTGCAGTTTCACCCGCGCCCACGTGTCCAGGTTCGCGGAACCGACGCTAACCAGCTCCAGCCGGTCAGGGCCCGTCGCCGGGGACACCATCGGCCCGGTCAGGGCCAGAAATGTCGTGGATTCCTGGTAGCTGCACGCGTGCTCCCGCAGCGCGGTGTCCAGGCGGGCGGCCCGATCGCGGTCATCCACCATGACCATGAAGCTGGTGGCCGCACTTGCGGTGCTTGCGGCGCGCATCGCGGCTAGCGCGGCAGGCACCTCAGCCGGATCAGCGATACTCAGCACGACCCTGGCGCGGTCGGGGCCGATCATGCACACGAAGCCGAACCAGTGCGCCTCACCGTCCAGGCCGATCTCCGGCACCGCGGAGCTATACCAGCGCCGAACCTCGCTGCTGACCGCGTCGTGCTCGGGATGGACGGCGTTGCCCGGCGAGCCGATCGGGTCATTCATGCGCCTGGCCGGTCGAGCCCGTAGCTCAGGGCGAGACGGCGGCGCCGAGGGAGTCGGCTCCCGCGAATTTCGGTGCGCCCTTCTCATAGAACACGTCGAGTTCCTTGACAGTGAAGCCCGCGGCGGTCAGCAGGTCAACGATGGGCCTGGTGAAGTTGCACCCGCCGGCGACGCGCCGCTCCAGTGGGTTGAGGCGTCGTTGCCACCGTCGCACATTCTCGTCCGGGGCCAGCCCGTGCTCAAGGAAGTGCAGGGTCCCGCCGGGCTTGAGGACTCGCCGCACTTCGCGCAGCGCGGCGGCCACGTCGGGGATGGTGCACAGCGTCCAGGTAGACAGTGCGGCGTCGTAGCTGTTGTCCTCGAAGGGCAGTGACTGGCCGTCCAAGCCGGATCGCTGCACAGGGACGCTGGATGCGCCCAAGCGCTTGGCCGCCAGCTGCCAGCCGAGGTCAGCGGGCTCGACCGCGGCGACCTGGGTGACGGCTGCCGGATAGAACGGGATGTTGAGGCCCGAGCCGAAACCGATTTCGACCACATCCCCCGACAGCCCCTCGCAGACCCGGCGGCGTAGCGGCTCAACCGTCTTGGACCCGCACGCGACGTTGAGGACCCGCGGCAGGATCCGTCTCTCATAGAATCCCATGACTGCCTCCTTGAACCGCCACGAAGTTTGTCCGACTTTTCTCATGGTCAGCTGGGCGCATGGCCTGTCTTTCCAGCTGTGCCCCTTGCATGAGCGTCGACACGTGAATAACCCTCATGCCGTAGCGCGTCCGGTGTGGTCATGAGGACACTGTGGCGCTCCAGCCGCCGCCGGACATCGGCGAACTCACCTACTTCTTGGCTGGTTCTCAGCAGGCGCGCGTCAGTTGATGGTCGAGTGGATCACTACCGGTTGAACGTCGTGGCCGTTCCGGCTGTCGAAGATGCCGGGAGCGTTCTCGAATTGCCCGCTTGGGTTGCGGTGCAAGGTCGAGTACTTGATCGTCAATGTGCCGTGGTCGTTGTTAACGACGCAGAAGATGCCGCCGCCGCCTTCACGAGCGTAGTTATAGCGCATGACGGTGCCGGCGATGATGAGGTTATAGCTGTCCCCGTCGGTGTAAATTCCGCCGCCGCTTCCGCCGCCTCGTGTCCCTGGCTGCTTGGGGTTCTGGCCCCAGCCGATCGCCTTGTTGGATGCGAAGAGGCTGTTGATCACGACGAAGTTGGCATAGAGGCCGCTCAGTGCACCGCCATTGGAACAATTGTTTCCGCGAAAGGTGTCTTTGGTGATGTAAACCGGCGTCTTCATGTCCATGCCGTACGCGCGGATCGCGCCGCCGCCGAGGTCTGGACCGTATTTGTAGCAACGGTTGCCGAAGAATCCGGAGTTGACCACCTTCAGCTGACCGCCCTGATCGAAGATGGCGCCGCCGCCGTAGTCCGATGACGTGCTGGTCTGATGGGCGCTCGAGTAGCCGGCCACGAATCTCATGTTCTGCACGATGAGCTTGGGTCCGGCTTGCTCCCAGCAGTGCCCGCAGGTGTTCATCGACAGGATCCGGATCTTGCGCCCGCCGCTCAGCGTGACCTTGCCGCCGCCGTCGATCACGATCCGGCGACCGTGCACGATCTTCGCGGTAGCGGTCATGGTGATCGTGACCGGCTTCGGGCCGCAGTTGAAGGTGATGATCCCGCCCTTGGCCACGGTCCTGACCACCGCGGCCGAGGTGCAGCTGGCCGGCGTCCCGTTGCCTATGACGTGGTCCGGATGCGCGGTACTGACGGCTCGGCCCGCAGGCGGGACATAGGAATGGCCATTCGGATTGCCGTAACTGGGCAGCAGCCGGCGAGTCGTTGCTGGCACAGAGGTCAACGTCTGCGGCGCTGGCGCGACAGTCGCAGTGCGTGACTTCGCTTGGAGGCCCGACGGAATGGTCGCGCTCGCCTGGTACGCGGTCACGCCGCATGCAGCCACGGCAAGTCCCGAACAGAGAAGGGCCAGGAATCTGCCGAAATCACCCACGGATCGCATGGCGCCACATGCTAGCCGCCATTCCCATGATCAAACTGCCAAGCGAGAGAGTTGGGACCTCACTCCCGGCTAGGAGATCGTCTCTGGGTCTGCGGCGTCGGCCTCAGGTGCGCCAGTGGCTGCGGAGCCGCCATTCGGTGTGACTCCGGCCATCGCGTGGAGGCTGGCCGACAGATTCTCGTATGCAGGCTCGCCATGCTCGCCAAGGTCAAGCCCGGCCAGTTCTTCCTCTGGATCCACTTGCAAGCCGACCGTCTTGTCGGTGACCCACAGGATGATCCACGTCATGACGAACGGGTAAACCACGCCGGCGACAGCCAGGACGGCCTGGCGGCCGAGCTGGGTCAGGCCG
Organism: uncultured Actinomycetota bacterium; assembly: GCA_963696215.1. Taxonomy (GTDB): domain Bacteria; phylum Actinomycetota; class Actinomycetes; order Streptosporangiales; family Streptosporangiaceae; genus Chersky-822. The sequence goes on along the minus strand of CAVOJF010000007.1, from coordinate 434,595 downwards.
CCCGGTTCACCGGCCGCATTCACGGCGAGACTGGCGAAGACGCCGGTCAGCACGACTCCTAGCAGGCCACCGACCATGTGCACGCCCACCACATCGAGCGAGTCGTCGTAGTGGAAGATGTCCTTCAGGTGCACGGCGCCGTAGCACAGCAGTCCGGCCGCCCCGCCGATGATGATCGCGGCCCACGGCGGAACATAACCCGATGCCGGGGTGATCGCCGCGAGCCCCGCGACGGCTCCAGCGGCGATCCCGGCGCCAGTCGGCTTGCCGCGCCGCCACCACTCGACCGCCATCCAGGCAAGCATCGCGGCCGATCCGCCCAGCTGGGTGTTGACCAGGGCGGAGGCGGCGACCGATCCGGCCGAGAGCGCGCTTCCTGCGTTGAAGCCAAACCAGCCGAACCACAAGATCCCGGCGCCGAGAAGCACCAGCGGAATGCTGTGCGGCCGCTCAAGCTGGTGCCGCCGCCGCAGGAACAACGCGGTAGCCAGGGCGGCAGAGCCGGCCAGTTCGTGCACGACCGAGCCGCCGGCGAAGTCGATCGCGTGCAGCCCGCCGGAGCCGAGGATGCCGCCCGCGCCCCACACCGCGTGCGCGAACGGGAAGTAGACGATCAGCGACCAGAGCGCGATGAAGACCAGGTAGCCACGGAAGCGCATCCGTTCGCAGAACGCCCCGGCGATCAGTGCGGGCGTGATGACCGCAAACTTCATCTGGAACGCCATATAGAGCAGCGCGGGGATGGTCGGGGCGTAGCTGTTCGGCTTGGCGCCAACCCCGCTCAGCATAGCGTTCTGCAGTCCGCCGATCACGCCACCGTGGTCAACGCCAAAAGTGAGCGAGTACCCGACCACGACCCATAGCAAGCTGATGAGGCCTATGGCAACGAACGACTGGACCATCGTCGCGATGACATTCTTGGCGCCGACAAGCCCGCCGTAGAACAAGGCAAGCCCCGGCATCATGAACAGGACCAGTGCGGTCGAAGTCAGCATCCAGGCGGTGTCGCCAGCACTAATGTGCATGCGTAACTCCCAAGAGCGAACCGCACGCTACAGCGCGGGCAGCTCGCAGAAGGCTGGTATCGGACGTAATGTCGCCGAACGGCTAGCCAAACTCTAGGGGAACCCTCCAGCGACCGGAAGATCCGCGAGGCCGCGAGTTGGGCCGCTCACCAGGTGCAGCTGAGCTGGGGGGACCAATCGGACTGATCAGGACTCCAGATAGCGCAGCACGGCCAGCACCCGGCGGTGATCGGCGTCCGACTGAGCCAGGTCGAGCTTGCTGAAGATGTTCCCGACGTGTTTCTCGACGGCCCGCTCGGAGATCACGAGAATCCGGGCGATCGCCGCGTTGGACCGGCCCTCGGCCATTAGCGCCAGCACGTCGCGCTCTCTGGCCGTGAGCGCCCCGAGCCCGTCGGTGCGGCGGCTGGCGCGGAGCAATTGCGTCACGACCTCCGGATCAAGCGCGGTGCCGCCGGCTGCGACCCGGCTAAGCGCTTCGACGAACTCGCCGACGTCGGCGACGCGGTCCTTGAGCAGGTATCCGACCCCTGCCGCGCCGCCGCCGGACGCCGCGCCTAGCAGGTCGGCTGCGTACCGGGTCTCGATGTACTGGGAGAACACCAGTACACCGGTCTTAGGGTGGTCGCGGCGGATGGCGATCGCAGCGCGCAGGCCCTCGTCCGTGTAGCCGGGCGGCATCCGCACGTCCACGACGGCGACGTCTGGCTGATACTCGTCCACGGCAACCTGCAGGTCCTCGGCATTGCCGACGGCAGCGACGACCTCGTGGCCGCGGTCGGCCAGGATCTCTACCAGGCCCGCCCGTACCACTGCCGCGTCCTCGGCTATCACGATCCGCATCTGGGCTCCGGCTCGGTCAGGCGTGGGACGGCAGCTCAACGGTGACCACGGTCGGGCCTCCAGGCGGGCTATTGATCTGCAGCGTGCCGTCCACGGTCCTGACCCGGTCCGCAAGCCCGGCCAGGCCGCCGCGCTCTTCGAGGCGCGCACCGCCGTTGCCGTCGTCACTGACTCGCACCCGCAGCAGTCCGCCCTCGTGGACTGCGCCCAGCGTGGCATGTCGAGCGCCGCTGTGCTTAGCCACGTTGGTGAGCAACTCCGCCGCGCAGAAGTAGGCGATGGTCTCGATCGCTGCCGTCGGGCGCTCGGACAGGTCGACGACCAGCTCGACGGGCACGTCGCTGCGGGCTGCGAGAGTGGTCAGCGCGGTGCCGAGGCCGTGGTCCAGGACCGGCGGGTGAATCCCGCGCGCCAGGTCGCGCAGCTCGATGATGGCCTCCTTTGCGCTGCGGTGGGCAGCGTCGACCAACTCCAGGGCTCGCTCCACGTCGGCCTGCGCCCTCCCGGTGGTCGTGCCGAGCTTCTCCTTGGCCAGGCCCAGCTTCATGGCGACGGCGACCATCTGCGCCTGCGCTCCGTCATGGAGGTCCCGCTCGATCCGCCTCAGCACCGCGGCCGAGTCGTCTATCGCGCGGGTCCTAGTTTGCTCCAACTCCCGCACGCGGTGACCTAGCGGCGGACCGAGCAGCCTGGCGACCAGCCTCCCGTCCACGCCGTTGCACTGCCTCAGCCACCACGGGCAGTAGAGCAGCACGGCAATGCCCGCTGGAACCAGAGCGAAGGAGACCGCCAGGGAATGCACGGAATTCGCCACCAGTACGGGGTCTGGTTTCCACCACGCGAGCCACCCGGGGACGTGGATCACGACGCCGTTGGCGTGCAGGATCTCCCACCAGATCGGAAAGAGCAGGTAGGGGAGCCCCCAGAGCAGCAGGTAGGTCAGGATGATCATGCTAAGCACCGACAGCGGCAGCTTGAGCAGCAGGTAGGCACAGGCCCGCCAGCCGACGGGATCGGTCAGGACCGCCCGGGCCCGCCGGAGGGCGCCAGCCTGCGAACGCAGCGGAGGCGGCGACGCGACCTGCAGTCCCAGCAGCCGGCCTGCCAGGCCGCGGTGGACCGCGCCGAGCCGCCGGGCGCCGAGCAGGGACACCATCAACAGCGGCAGCCCGACCAGCATGCCAGCGAAACTGAGCGACAATCCCAAGCCGACGGTGACGGCGACCACGATAAACACAAAGCTCGGAACTGCGAGCAGAAGTCCGAGGGCCGCAAATTCGATTTGCCGCCGACCATTCCGGGTGAGCGGCTCCCGCAGCAGGCTCAGTACGGTCTGCCTGAACCAGATCCGGTCGCGACGGGCCCGGGACGTGCGCACGGGAGGTACAACAGGAGGCGTGGAGATGTCGCGCCTGGCGTCGCCGGGCGCGGACGGGACTGTCGGGGCCTGCTGGCCGGTCACCGGGTTCGCGCTGTCCATGACGGGACTCTCCGCTTCTCTGCCTTTAGTATCTGCGCACGCCGCGCCCACCGCGAGCGCTCATATCTCAATACTCACGGCACGCTGGCCGATGATCGATGGTGCATGCACCCGACCTGGACACCGTGCTGGCCGTACCTCAAGTTCGGGAGGCCGCACGGTGGATCTCCTGCCCGCGCATGGCGAGCATCGAGATAGGTGGTGGCCGGAGTAGCCGGGCACCGCAGGTCACAGGAGGCATCCCGATGCATACGACGACCGCCAAGATGACTCCCCCGCGGCCCACGCTCATGAGAGTTCTGATCAGGTCATGGGAATACCGCAATCCCCGCACCTGGGTGCGCATACGCATCGTCCTGGGCACCTGGAATCTCGTTCTCGGTATCCTCCTGGTCGCCCTCGGCTACGGGCGGCATGCCGCCTTCTGCTACTGGCTGGCAGCGATACCGCTTGTCGGAGCAGTCCTGATCTTCCGGACCGTCAACTACCTGAAGGACAGCGCCCAGAGTTAGCCCGCGGCATCCGTCATGGCGCGAACTGGAAGCCCCAGCGGCACTAGCCCGCCAGTACTGGTCCGTCGGAAGGTTCCCCGGCGGACCAGTACTTCGGGACTGCACCGACGGGTAGCTGGCGTCGAGTCGAGCTAGGGCCTGCGGCCATGCTCCACAACAAACGCGAGCGAGACCTGGTGGCGGATGGGGTGTCTGGCCCTGTGGTGTCCCGCGAACCACCGTTATCAGGACACAGAAATCGGAGCCCAGTGGGAAGCGGAGACCGGGCACGTTAAGCATTGGCTCGTCAGGACCGAGAGCATGAAAGGCCCGGCGCGTTGGCTGTCACGCCTCCTCGGCGCTGTGGCAGACGACCTCCAGCATGAAGCCGTGGGGATCGAGGAAGTAGGTGGCGTAGTGCTCGCCGTACTCGGGGAACTCGCGGGGTTCATGGACGACCTCGGCGTTGTGAGCAACCGCCCAGTCGTGCGCCTCGCGGACGGTTGCGCGGCTAGACACCATGAAGGAGAGGTGCTGCAGGCCGGTGCCATGGCGCGAGTAGTGCCCAGGCTCAAGTGCTTGGTAGAAAAAGATTTGAGAACCGAGAGCGCCATCGGGGCCGTAGTTAAACTCCCCGGCTTCCGTCGTCGGGAACCAAGCCCGAAGCCCCAAGATCGGCATGAACTCGTCGTAGTACCGCTTGGCAGCCACGAGGTCGGGGACACCGATGCCGATGTGGTCGATTAATCCGGTCCGCGGCATTTGCTCCCCCTATGTATTGCCGGATGTTGAGGCAATAAGTCTCGACGATGCGCCTTGCTTACTTGCAGTCGAAGAACGCGGGGATGACAGTCGCGTCGTACTCGATACGCTGCCTGGGCGACACCGTTGTCTGTGCGTGACCTTCCGGACCCAGAGTGAGCCATCCGATCGGGACGGCGGCGGGCACAGGCTGCTCGCACCTCTGGCAGGTGAGCGGCGTCATCGCGAGTGAGTCGAAGCACCTCGCCGCGTCAAATAGGAGCAGATCGGTTCCCCGACTGAGGGGGGAAGGCCGGAGCACCGGACGCGGAGCACGCCGTTCGCCGAGAATGTGCAGCCTCCGGCCACGGGCGTGAGTGTCGCCCACAGGGCGAGCGAGAAGTCGCCAGACTCACCGCCCGCTACGACTTGAAAGAACGCGAACTGCTGCTTGCCTCCGACCGGTGATGCGCTCGGCACCGTGCCCAGCAAGCTGAGACTGGTCGGTCTCGCCAACGGCTGACGGGCCTCGGTCACTATCGGTGGCCCCGCCCCCCGGTAGGCGAGCCGGAACTTCACTGCCGGGTGTCCTTGGCTACAGGAGCCAATCAGGTTTCCGACCCTCCGCACCGCCAGCACCTTGCCTTGCTGACCTGGTTGCAGGTTCCGGACGGATTCAAGTACCACGACCGCCTTTGGGTTGCTGGCGCTGCCCAGGCGGACGAACTTTAGTGCCGTCTGCCGATGAAGTCTTGTCAGCACAGGATGGGCGACTGGCGAGGCTGCCGACGCTGGTGCGCGTGAAGATCGAGACTGTGATGGTCCAGACGAACACGCCGCGCACATCAAACCCAGCATTAGGGCCAGCATTGCGAGCCGTTTGACAGCCCCCGGACGTGGCATGTATCCAACCAACCGATCCGGCGCCTAATCGCGCGGGCAGTTTTCAGGCCACGTCGCCCGGTTGTACCTGCTCGGCGGGAGTGCCAACTGCCATGCTAGACCGCCGTACCCTAGTCGTCTCGTCGTCCGCGCAGGCGCCGAATCCTTGGGAGCGGGCGCCGGGTTAAGGGGCGGCGCAGCCGATCGCGTGCGGCGGGCCCGCAGGGCCGCCATTGACGCGGTGGCCGCGAGTTGGACGATCGGGAGCGAGGATGACGGCCCCAGTAGCCATGGCTAGCGCGACTGGTGAATGCTTGATCGGGGGGAGCTTGCGGACTGGGCGGCGCGCCCGCGCGAGCGGCCATCAAGGCTGAGCGCGGCGCGAGAAGCGCCGCTACGGTGCCGCGGAACGACGCCGCTTGTTGGCTCGCTTGGTTGCACGGGAGGTCCCCGCGGCTTATGGGAACGTGTGCAGGCTGGCTCTGACCTGGGAGCCGGTGAGCGGGATCGAACCGCTGACCTGCCGTTTACAAGACGGCCGCTCTGCCTACTGAGCTACACCGGCGGGGACGTGCTGAATGTTAACCGACGTCGGTCCTGACATGCGCATTTCGCCTTGTGACCTGTGGCATCCGGTCGGGAAATGTTATCCGGCGGGCGCCGGTGGCTTAGCGGCGGACCTGTGGCATGACCTCGCTGGCGATTAGCTCAACCTGGCGGCGCTCGTCACCTACTGGCCAGAAGTAGACCCGCTGGCAGCCTGCTTGGGCATAGCGGGACAGTAGCTCCGCGCACTCCTGTGCCGAGCCGACGCAGATCCGGCCGCGAATCGCTGCCGGGTCCTTTTTGACCAGGGGACCGACAACCTGAGATAGGACCCGTTCCGCGTCTGAGGGCTTATCTGTGATCCAGGTCCACATCGTGGCCAGCGCATTCGGGAACTCAGCTGCCGACCTGCTTTGTCGTTCGAGTTCTCCGAATAGGTGCTTCATGCCCGCTGTGAAGTCCTCTGGGGTGGTGTTGTACGCGGAGGCAAGCCAGCCATCGCCAAGACTGGCGACGCGGCGCAAGCCGGCTGGAGAGCCCCAGCTTCCGATCCACAGCGGGATTCCGCGGCGTTGCCGCGGCGACGGGGACAGCCGGGCCACCGGCGTGGCCTGGTCCGTGCCGCTGTCCGCGGCCGCTCCCGGCTGCAGCAAGGGCCTGAGCAGCCGGACCGTCTCGTCGAAACGCTGCCACCGTTGCTCGAACGGCATTCCCACCGCGTCGTAGTCGGCCCGGGACGAGCCCGGGCCAACGCCGGCGATCACGCGGCCGTCGGAGAGGATGTCCAGCGCCGAGAGCGCCTTGGCCAAGGGCACCGGCCCGCGCAAAGACGCCAGCGCGAGAGTGGTCGCAAGCTTCATGTCGCCCGATCGCTCGACCACCGCGGCCAGGGCCGTGGGGCCATCGAGCCAGGGCGCTGAGAACAGAAAGTGATCGTTGGCCGAGATCGCCGCGAAACCGCACTCCCGCGCGGCGTCGACGGTGTCGGCGAGCCGACGGTATGAGAACCCCTCACCGCCAAAGTCGATCAACGGCAAATGCACACCGGCGTCCATGATCGCCATCCTCCCCCGAGCCCCCGCAACCCCATGTCAGTGAACCGGCCTTCAAGCCGACCACGGCGGGTTCGATGTGGTCGGCTGAAGCGCTGCCGAGCTATCCGAAAGCCAGGCTTCGTGCGAAGACGTGGGCGACGATGCCGCCTGATGAGGAGCTGATCTTGCCAGTCAGCTTCAGTCCGGCGGGCAGTGAATTCAGCGGAATCTTCACGTTCTTGGCCGAGTTGAGCAGCTGGGACGGCAATCCGTTGCTGCTGACCAGGTGGAGCTTGATGGTGTGCGGCCCGACCGAGGTGACCTGCCAGACCGCGCTTGCGTTGACGACCCCGCCCACCAGGTTGAGATTCGCCTTCAGTTCGTGGCTGCCGACCGCGACGACCTTGAGGCCGCCGCCGGATCCGCCGCCGAGGAAGCCGGCCAGCGGCCGGCGTCAGACAGAAAGCCGCTGATCGCGCCCAGGCTAATGAGCACCGTCCCGTCGAGCGGGCCCGCGGTGCCGGACTGGAAATTTGACTTCAGCTTCACGTTGTGTGCGGTGACGTTCAGGCTCGTGATCTTGATGGGTCCCTCGGGGATGTCCGACGAGCTGATCGTGACCTGGTGGAAGTTCCTGGTGATGACCTGGGTCAGGAACGGGAAACCGGCGATCGACACGTCAGGCTTCTTCGGGAAACCCTGCTTCTGGATCTGCGCGGCCGCCTCACTCTCGGCGAACGCCTTCGCGCCGAAGTCGAGCCCCACGAGGACGACGAGAACAGCGATGACCCAGATCAGCGCCTTACGGCCACCCGAGCGCTTCGGTGGCTGGTACTGGTACAAGCGAACCGCCTCCTGGTTTGCTCTCGATTCGCTGCGCGGATGCGGTCCGTCCGGCGAGCAAGGGGGTCAGGGGATGTTGCTGAGATTAACGACCTGCACCTGCGCTGAGTCGCGATCGGCGACGTATAGGAACTGACCGTTCGGAGACACCGTCATCTCCCGTGGCGACACGCCGCTCTCGATGTAGCCGAGCAAGGCGGGCTTGCCCTTGAGCGCAGCGCTCGGGTCGACCACGGCCAGGTTGTGGGCCGAGTTGGACGTGTGCTGGCCATCGTTGTCGGTGATAATCAGCCTCGAGCCGCCCTTGACCAGCACGATGCCGATCGGAGTCTGGCCGACCTTGATCCTCGCTTGCAGCGCCTTGCCTGGGCTGCTGCGCAGCAGGGCGGCAGAGTAACCGAGCACCTCGTTGCTCTGCCTGGTCGTGATCCAGACCGACGTGCCGTCGGCCGTCACCGCGATCCGTGCCGGGTTGCAGCCGGCATTGACCTGGCTGACCTCCGCGCCCTTCTGCTCGCCCTTCGTCGTCGCCTTCTTGACGTCGAACACGGTCAGCTGGCCAGGAACGACGGGGCTGTCCTGGACGAAGTTGGTCGCGTACAAGGTCTTGCCGTCGGGCGAGACGGCCAGGCCGACCGGCTGGGTGCCCGCGTTCAGCGAACCCAAGTATTCCGAGCTGCTGAAGTCATGCGTCTGCACGGCATTGGCGAGGTTGAACACGGCTACCTGGTCGGCGAACTGCAGGGAGACGAACGCGTATTTGTCGTCCGGGGTGATCGCGATCCCCACGGCGCGGCCGTACTTGGTCAGGCCTGGCACGCTCAGCGAACCCACGAACGCGCTGCTCTGCCCGGCTTGCGCGGCCTGCGCGTCGAAGATCTGGATGCCATTGTTGAAGGCCACGAGCAGGTACTTGCCGTCGTGAGTCAGCAGGGCGCTCGTCGCAGCCTGACCCTTACTGCTGCCGGAGATGGGATAGCCGAACCCGGCCGCGGCCGGCGTCCCGTCCGCGCCGACCCTGAGCACCTGCACCGAGGTGTCGGTGACGACGAAGACTGCCTTACCGTCGGCACTGCTCGCGATGCCGAACGGATTGCCGGTCGAGTTGGGCACGGAGACGAGCGGCGTGTCCGGGAGCCGCTTGCCTGGCCCTGTGGCGACGCTGCAGCCCGGCGGCTTGAGGGCCACAACAGAGTGCCCGCCGCCGCCGTTATTAGAGCCGCCATTGTTGCCGCCGCCCCCGGTGCTGAGCGCGAAGGCGGCTGCGCCACCGCCGAGCAGCACGGCGATCGCGGCGACGAGCGCGAGCGGTGACTTCCACCATGGCTTGGTGAGACTTGCCTGCGCGTCTGGCGGACCACCGTACTGGCCGTAGCCGCCTCCGCCACCGCCCTGCCAGTGCTGCGCGGTGAGGTCGGGCGACGTATGCCTGCCACCGCCCGCCAGCTGCGTCTCCGCGGCGCCGACGCCCTGACGGGGACCCTGGTCCTGGCCGGGGCCGCCCTGGGTGCCCTGACCACCAGGACCGCCCGGCGCGCCGTATCCGCCCTGGCCCTGCTGGCCGCCCTGGCCCTGGTTACCGGCCTGGCCTTGGTAGCCGGCCTGGCCCTGGTAGCCGGCCTGGCCCTGGTACCCGGGCTGGCCCTGGTAGGGACCCTGCTGCCCCTGGTACCCCTGCTGGCCCTGGTAAGGATCCTGCTGACCTTGATAGCCGCCCTGGCCCTGGTAGCCGCCCTGACCTTGATAGGTGCCCTGTCCTGGATAACCACCCTGGCCGGGCGGACCGCCCTGACTCGGGTATCCACCCTGACCCGCGCCTTGCCCAGCGAGGCCGGCGGCCGCGGCTCCTGCAGCGGTGCCGCCCGCCGCACCTGGACCGGACGGCCGCACGACCCGGGTGGCGGGGTGCTCGCCGCTCGGTACGCTGGTGGGGCCGGAGTCGTAGGGCCTGATTCCGAACGCCTCGCGCAGCGCTTCGGAGAACTCCCGGCAGCTCCCGTAGCGATCAGCGGGGGCCTTCGCGAGTGCCTTGGCGAAGACCGCGTCCGCGGCGTACCCGAGTTCCGGACGCCGGCCGGACAGCGTCGGCGGCGGCTCGGACAGCTGCGCGTACATGACCGCCATGGCCTCTTCGCGCTGGAACGGCGGCGCGCTGGTCAGTAGCTCATAGGCGGCACAGGCGAGTGCGTACTCGTCGGCGCGACCGTCGACTGGCTTGCCTTCGATCTGCTCCGGCGAGATGTAATCAAGCGTGCCGAGGAAGGTGCCGGTGCCGGTCAGTCCGCTGGCCTGAAGCGAGCCCTTACTCAGCCCGAAGTCCGAGAGGTAGATGTGGTCAGGTCGACCAGCCCCTGAGCTGGAGTCGAGGAGCATGTTCGCGGGCTTGACGTCGCGGTGCACCAGACCGCGGCCGTGCGCGGCGTCCAGCGCGGAGGAGACCTGGGAGACGATCTCGGCGACTCGGCCAGGAGGCATGTGCCCGAACTGGCCGATCAGGGATCGCACGTCGCCGCCGCGAACGAACCGCATCGCGATGAACAGAACTCCGCTGGCCTCGCCAGCCTCGAAGACCGGGATGATGTGCGGGTCGTCCACAGCCGCCGCGGCCCGCGACTCCCTGATGAAGCGCTGCCTGAATGCATCGTCGGCGGCCAGTGCAGGAGCCAGGATCTTCAGCGCGACCGTGCGGTCGAGGCGCTCGTCATGCGCTCGGAACACCACGGCCATGCCGCCCTGGCCGATCTGCTCTTCGAGCAGATAGCCGGCTATCCGCGAGCCGGGCCCAATGCCGCCCGGCAGGACGGGATTTGCCTCGCTCACCTCAGCCTGCCTCCCCTACCCATACGATCTGTGCCGATTCCCCCGGAGCGGGGCGTCCGCTTGTCCAGTTTTTAATGGCTAATGTCTGGAAAGCTGACGCAGCTGACACGGCAGTCAAGATGGGCGTTCCAAGTATCCGGTTTGACCTTGTCCGCCGCAACCTACGCGCGCACCGATCGATGCCTCAAGTGATTCAGCTTTCCACACAGTGGTACGTGGGCAGGCGCCGCCGCGGTTCGACGGATCCCGCGCGACTTGCGTCGGGCGCTGCGTGGCAGCCAGATATTGGCTTTAAGGCTCTTATAGCCCCATGACGCCGGGGGGACAGTAACGATGTTTCCGATATTCCCGCCCCTCGCGATCGACGTTCGATGCCGCCAAAGGTCCTCTGACCTGCCAGGAAGCCTGCTCGCGAGGCGGCAGCCCGGTGGCCAAATGGGACACCCATAGCGGTATCCAGGCCCGCGAAATAGGCTCTACAGTTACCCCATGACGCCAGAGTCCGCCCACTCGCCCGCTGGTTCCGTGCTGCTCGTGCGCACGCCGGACGCGGAGCGCTCACTAGCTGCCGGCCGCAGCTATTACATCGGCCGAGACCCGCAGTCCGACATCGTCGTCAACGACTCCCGCGTGTCGTGGCGGCACGCTGTCCTGCGGACGGACGGGAGCGGATGGCTGCTCGAGGACGTCGGGTCGACCAACGGAACATTCCAGGGCAGGGACCGCGTACAGCGCCTGGCGATCTCGGGATCGTGCGCCGTGCGGCTCGGCCACCCCGACGACGGCCCCGCGATGTCGTGCTCCGTATCGGCGCCGGCCAGGCAGGCCGAGGCGGCCCAGGCGGGGCGGGTGGCGCCGACCAGGTACGCCGAGGCGCCAGCCGCACCGCCCCCGAACCCGGCGGTCAACCGCGTGGCGGGCGACGTCGGCTACGCGGGCGGGCCGCCAGGCGGCGGCTATGCGGGCGGACCGCCAGGCGGCGGCTATGCGGGCGGACCGCCAGGCGGCGGCTACGCGGGCGGACCGCCAGGCGCGCGGCTACGCGGGCGGCCCGCCGCACGGAGGCTACGGAGATCAGCGCGCCGCCCCGCCAGGCGGCATTCCCGCCGGCCCTCCAGTTCCCTCGCCGCGCCCGTCCATGGAGCGGATGCCGAGCGCCGTGCTCAGGCTGCCGACCACGCTGCTGCGGATCGGCCGCGCCCAGGACAACCAGGTCGTGGTCGCGGACCTGAGCGTGTCCCGCTATCACGCCGAGTTGCGCAGGAACCCGCGCGGCGGCTACACGATCGTCGACCTCGGCAGCCACAACGGCACGTTCGTCAACGGCCAGCGAGTCGAGTCGGCCCCCGTCACCGAGCGGGATGTCATCGGGATCGGCCCGGCGACGTACCGCCTCGTCGGGGAGGAACTGCAGGAGTTCCTCGACACCGGCGAGGTCTCGTTCATCGCCAAGGATCTGACCGTGACGCTGCCGAGCGGCAGGACGCTGCTCGACCACGTCAGCTTCCCGCTCGGCGAGCGCTGCTTCATGGGCGTGATCGGCCCGAGCGGCGCAGGCAAGTCCACCCTGCTCGGCGCGCTGACCGGCACAGCTCCGGCCAACAACGGCCAGGTCCTGTACGACGGCCGCGACCTGTACATGAACTACGCGCAGCTGCGGCACAGGATTGGTCTCGTCCCCCAGGAAAACATCCTGCATACGCAGCTCACAGCCCGCCGAGGGCTCGGTTACGCTGCCGAATTGCGATTCCCGCGCGACACCAGCAAGGCCGAGCGCGGTCACCGGATCGACGAGGTGCTCGAGGAGCTGGCGCTGACCAGGCACGCCGACACGAAGACGGCGGCCATGTCCGGCGGGCAGCAGAAGCGCGTGAACGTCGCGCTTGAGCTGCTGACCAAACCGTCACTGCTCTTTCTGGACGAACCAACCTCAGGGCTTGATCCCGGCCTCGACAAGTCGGTCATGGAGCAGATGCGCGACCTCGCGCACGACGGCCGCACGGTCATCGTGGTCACGCACTCGGTGGCGAACCTGAACCTGTGCGACCAGCTACTCGTCCTGGTTCCAGGCGGCAAGATCGCGTACTTCGGTCCTCCGAAGGAGGGTTTGAAGCACTTCAACCAGCCGGGATGGGCCGAGGTATTCCAGGCGTTCGAGAGCGAGCCGAACCGCGACTGGGCCACCGAGTACCGCAACTCGGCCTATTACCACCAGCACGTGGCAACTGGCATGGAGAACGCTGGCGCGATCCAGGGCCGGGTGCAGCAGGCCGCCCCGGCCGCCGTACCGAAGACGAGCAACCGGTTCGCGCAGATGTCGACGCTGGTGCGCAGGTACTCGGCGGTCATCGCCTCCGACCGAGGGTTCCTCTATCTGCTTGTCGGTGTCGTCCTCGGGCTCGGCGTGCTCGTCAGGGCCTTCCCGCTGCCCAATGGCGGCTTCATCGGGCCCAATAACGACGGGGCGCAATCGGCCTTGCTCATCCTTGTGCTGTGCGCGTGCTTCTCGGGAGCGCTCAACGCCATCCGAGAAATCGTCAAGGAACGGCCGATCTATGCCCGAGAACGGGGGACAGGTCTGTCCGCAGGGGCCTACCTGGCCTCCAAGGTCATCGTGCTCGGCGTGATCAGCGGCTTCCAGGCGATCCTGCTCGTCGCCATCGGCCTGGTCGGCAAGAAGTTCCCGCCGAAGGGGTCGGCCCTGCCGATCCCGCTCCTGGAGATCGCGATCGCGATCGCGCTTGTGGCGATCGTCTCCATGGTCATCGGGCTGCTGGTCTCCTCCATGGTGAGCACCGCCGAGCGCGCGATGCCGCTGGTGTTCTTGCTGGTCATGATTCAGGTCGTGACGACTGGCGGCATCTTCGCGATCCACGGCACCGCGGGCCTCGAGCAGGTCGCCTGGTTCACGCCGTCGCGGTGGGGATTCGCCGCGAGCGCGTCAACCGTAGACCTGAACGTGATCGCGCCCAAGGGCGCGACGATCGACCCGATCTGGGACCACACCGCGCACGCCTGGCTGGTGGACATCGGGGCCATGGTCGCCCTGCTGATTTTCTACTCGGCGCTGACCTGGTGGCGGCTGCTGAAGCTGGGCCCGCTCAAGCGCGGCGCCTAGCGGACGCGTCCTCCGCGCAGGACAACGGGGGCGCCCCGCTGCTGGTCTAGCAACAGCGTGGCGCCCCCGTTGTCTTGCCGGATCCGGGCTAGCGGCGGAAGTGGAAGCCCAGGTCGAATGGGCGGGGGTAGTGCGACGGCCGGAAGGCCGTGAACGCGGGAGCGACGGGAACGATCTTGCCGCCGCTGCTGAAGATATTGAAGTTCGGGCCGAGCGCCGTGGCCGCGGTGTTCATGTTGTCAGGAGTCAGCGCCGAGTGCTGCCAGTGGCCGGTCAGCATCCGGTGCAGCAGATCCTGCGCGGCGGTAATCGTCTCGGCCGGGGTAAAGGCGCAGTGCCCGGCGCGGCTGACGAAGACCTGCCTGAGCAGGAATGCGCGCCCCGCCCGGCGGACGACGCTGGCGTAGGCCTGTTCGTTCTGCGGGATGACCAGGCCGTCGCCGACCGTGTGCATGCTGAGCACCGGGATCGTGATCCTGCCGGTGAAGCTGATGTTCCTGGCGAGGTAGCGGACCGCGTTCGGGTCCGCGCTGATCCTGGCTGCCTTGTCCAGCGTCCGCAGGTCGTCGCGCAGGCTCAGCCCTGCCGCCTGGTACAGCGCCCTGACTTCGGTTCGGTCGGCCGAGATCGCCAGCTGGTGCGCGTAATCGACGCCTGTGTTCCATGAAGGGTTGCCGCCCGCCCTGACCTCGAGTTCGGCGCGGAACGCGAAGATGAACGGGAAGTCCACGTTCGCGTCCCACTGGAACTGGTTGGCCTCCTGGCCGGCGAAGTCGGTCGGCGCCGGCTCGGTCGACAGCGGCGTGAACCACCCTGGGGTGTCGCCAAGCGCGGCAGCCAGCGCGATCCGCGCCTTGCCCGCCGGCGTCGCCTGAGCGGCGGCGATCGCGGCCTCAGCGCCCTGCAGGTTCGCGCCCGGGTTGGTGATGCCGGTGACCTGGACCGACGGGTCGACAAGCTGCTGGAAAGCGAACGCGCCGTCCAGCGCGGTGTTCCAGGTCGCGACCCCGCCTGCCAGCACGCCGCACATCGGCAGCGCCGCGCTGAACCGGCTCGGGTACTGCTGGATCAACCCGGCGGTGATGATGCCGCCCAGCGAGTGACCCCAGGCGATCGTGTGGTCCGGCGCGCCCACCTGCGTGCTGAACAGGTCCAGCGTGGCGATCTGGTCCGGCAGCGCCTGCTGGATCGCCCAGCCGGTGGTCGAGTAGGAGGACCCGGCAATGGCGTATCCGTGCGTGAGCAGCCAGCCTCCGGTGGCGGGGTCGCCGACGTCCTCCGCCGGGTTGTTGCCGCCTGGCGTCACGTAACCGTGGCTGTATAGGAACAGCGTGCGGTTCCACTGCGCGGGAACCTCAATCAGGTAGGTCGCACCGTCAGGGAGCGCGCCGCACAGCACCGTATCGCCGGTGACGATGGGCGCTGGGCATGCGGTGGTCGCGGCGGCTGCGCTCGGCCCGATCGCCGCGACTCCGGCCAGCACCAGCGCGGACGCCGCTGCCGCCGTCAATCTTCTGTGGAAGCTGGGCACGTGTCGTCCTCCTCGGAAGGTATCCGCATTAATCGTGCGTTTCCGCGACTATAGCGAGATCCTCCAATGGAGGCTTCCATAACCATCCGGCAATCCGCGATTCAGCTGAAAGTAGCCGAGTTGGCACGCCCCCGCCATCCAGAGCCGTTAGCTTCACCGCCGTAGGCGACACGGCCTCTTGCGGACCCTTCGCAGAAGATCACCGTTAGCCGCCGCTATCCGGAAGGACGTATGCAGCGTATGAGATGGAAGCAGATCGCCGCGGGCGCAATGATGCTTGGGGGCGTCGCCTGGATGCTGACACCCAGCGTGAGCTCGGCGAGCAGCGAGCACCGAGGTATTCCGCGTTATCAGCACATCGTTGAGATCATGATGGAGAACACCAGCTTCTCGACGATCATCGGAAACCCGCTTGCCCCAAACCTCAATGCTCTGGCCAGCAAGTACGGGCTGGCCACGGACTACTTCGGCGTCACGCACCCCAGCGAACCGAACTATGTGGCGAACGTCGGTGGCAGCTTCTTCGGGATTCAGGACGACAACAACTTCTACTGCACTCCCGCCCTGGCCAACACCGATCCCACGTGCGCCGGGACGACCGTCAACCACACCATCGACGGGCCGAGCATCGCAGACCAACTCACCGCCGCGGGCATGACATGGAAGGGCTACTTCCAGAATCTGCCGCCGATTCCGCCCACCGGGCCTGTCATGACCGGCCCGAACGCCAACGGTCCTTACGTCTTTAAGTGGCCGAGCAGCGCCGACGCGCTGTACGCCTCCAAGCACAACCCCTTCGTCAACTTCACGGGCACACAGGGCGATGTGGCCAACATGGTTCCTGATACCCAGCTCGGTGCCGACCTGGCAACGGGTGACCTGCCGAACTACAGCTACGTAGTCCCTGACCAGTGCCACGACATGCATGGCACCGGCGGATGCGGCGACACCGACACCCTCATCTCAACCGGCGACGCTTACGTCAGCACGCTCGTGTCCGAGATCATGGCTTCGCGGGTGTGGGACCACGGCAACAGCGCCATCGTCGTCACCTGGGACGAGGACGACTTCTCCGACCAAGGTCAGACCGGGACAGGCTGCTGCGGCGCCGACCCGGGCGGCGGCCACGTCGTGACGATCGTCATAACCAACCACGGTCACCGGCACGTGACCGACAGCACTCCTTACAACCACTACTCCCTGCTCCGCAGCCTCGAGGACGCCTTCGGCCTGCCGTGCTTGCAGAACGCCTGCGACACGCAGGACGGAGTCAAGCCGATGACCCCGCTCTTCGCCCCGTCCGGCTCGCAGGGCCAGCACTAACCGCATGAAGAGCCGGCCCCGCAGGCGCGATCTGCGGGGCCGGCGCTTACGTTCCCCGGCTGATTAGGCGCCGACGCGAACGGTCAGAGCCGTTTTGCTTCAACGATGCGGCGCAGGAAGCGGCGGGTGCGCTCGTCCTTGGGCTTGGTGAACAGCTCAGCAGGCGGAGCGTCCTCGATGATCATGCCTTCCTCAAGGAAGCAGACCCGGCTGGCGATGTCCCTGGCGAAGCCCATCTCGTGGGTGGCGATCAGCATCGTCATCCCGCCCGAGGCTAGCTCGGCGATCACCTCGAGCACCTCGGCGACGAGTTCCGGGTCGAGCGCGCTGGTCACCTCGTCGAGGAGCATGATCTGCGGCCGCATGGCAAGCGCCCGGACGATCGCCACCCGCTGCTGCTGGCCGCCGGAAAGCCGGTCAGGGTAGTCGTCCGCCTTGTCGATCAGGCCGAACCTGTCGAGCAGTGCGCGCGCCTCCTCCTCGGCCTGCGCGCGGGGGGTCTTGAGCACCTTGGTAGGAGCGATGGTGACGTTGCGCAGCACGTTCATGTGCGGGAACAGGTTGAACGACTGGAACACGATCCCGATCTGGCGCCTGACCAGGTTGGCGTCGATCCGCTCGCCGATGATGTCCTGGCCGAGCAGGCTGATCCGCCCCGAGTCGATGGGCTCGAGCAGGTTGATGCACCGCAGCAGCGTGGACTTACCCGACCCGGACGCGCCGATCAGGCAGATCACCTCGTGCGAGAGCACCGACAGGTTGATGCCGCGTAGCACCTCGTTGCTGCCGAACGACTTGTGCAGGTCGTCGATCTTGATCGCTTCGGCGGTCACGGTGCAGCCCTCACTGGGTCCCCAGGGCGAGCCTGCGCCGTCGATCCCGCTCGATCAGCCGGTCGGTGAACCGCGCCAGCGGGATGGTCAAGATCAGGAACAAGATCGCCGCGACCGTGAAGCTCGAGAAGTTGAACACAGTCTCGCTGTAGATGCTGGCGGCCTTGTTTGCCTCGATGACGCCCAGCGTGCCCACGAGCGCGGTGTCCTTCTGGAGGCTGATGAAGTCGTTGAGCAGCGGCGGGATGATGTTCCGCACCGCCTGCGGCAGCACGACGAAGCGCATCGCCGTGCCCTGGGACAGGCCGAGCGACCGCGCCGCCGCTACCTGGCTCCTGTGTACCGAGTTCAGGCCGGCCCGGTACACCTCGGAGACGTAGGCGGAATACGACAGCACCAGCGCCGCGACGCCGTACACCGCGTCCGGCAGATTCGACACAAAAGGCAGGTTCAGGGCGGGCAGGCCGAACCCGAGCGCGAAGATGACCAGGATCAGCGGGACGCCGCGGAAGAAGTCCACGTATCCGGTGGTGAGGATCCTGATCGGGAACAGCGCCGGCCCGGTCGACTGCCTGATCAGCGCGACAACCAGGGCCAGGATCAGGATCAGGACCTCCGCGACCAGGAACATCCTGATGTTGAGCCAGATCGCGGCGCCGACCGAGTAGTAGCCGAGCTTCGGGTTGCCGACAAAGGAGCGCCACATGTCGGTCGGGCTGAAGAAGGTGTGCTCGAACGCGCGGGCGCCAGGCGCCAGCAAGAAGATCGCGACCAGGATCGCCAGCACCACGATGGTGCTGGCGGACGAGATCACAGTCGCGCGCCTGCCGCCGCCCGACAGCAATCGAGGACCTCGGCCCGTGGCGGTAAACGACCCCGCCGGCTGGCCCGGCGACATCGAAGAATTAGCGTCCATTCACCTGCCGCCGGGCTCGGGCTAGCGCCGCTATGGCTGAATTGTCGGGAACTTCAGGTAGATGCCGAGGTACTGCTTCTGCAGCGCAGCCAGCGTTCCGTCGCTCTTCATTTCAGAGATGGCCTTGTTCACGCAGGTCACCAGCGGGTTCCCCTTAGTGAAGACCAGGCCGTAGTGCTCACCGACGGTCGGGAACTGCGCGACCAGGACGGCGTGCTTGAGCTGCGCCGAGGCCATGAACTGGGCCGTCGGGGTGTCGGTGACGAGCGCGTCGATCCGGCCTGCCTCGAGCGCCGCAGCGGCCTGAGCCAGCGTGTCGAAGACCTTGGGCTGCTTGGTTGGCTGGATGTGGTCGGTGATGTAGGCCAGGCCCGTGGTGCCGCTCTGGTCGCCGTACAGGTAGCCCTTGAGCTGCGCCGCCGCATGCTTGGTGACGATCGGCGAGCCCTTACGGGCGACGATGGCCTGCTGCACGTCGTAGTAGCTGCTGGAGAACGTCACGACCTGGGCGCGCTGCGGCGTGACCGAGGCCTCGTTGATGTCGAAGTCAAAGGCCTTGGGGCCGGGCGCGATCGCCTTCAGGAAGGGTTCCTGCACCCAGGCCACGTCGGAGGTGGAGAAGCCAAGCTTCTTACCGATCGCGTACGCGACCGCGCTCTCGTAGCCTTTGCCGTTGGTTGGCGTGTTGTGCACGAACCACGGCGGGTACACCGGGTTGTCGGTCGCAACGGTCAGCTTCCCTGATGTATGCAGCTGACTAGACAGGCTCGACTTCGTGCAGCTAACCGTCGAAGGGCTGCCGCTCGCCTTCGGAGCTGCGCCGCCGCCAGAGCTGCCGCAGGCAGCCAGTCCTCCGGTAACCACTACGGCAGCGCAAGCCGCCCCGATAAACCGTCGCATCCAGCCCCACCCCACACACTAAGAACAGCTCGCTCAGGCAATTCCTACAGTTGCGGCCGCATTCTACCGGCCGCCCTGCCGGTAGCCCGCGATGGCGTGCCCGGAGAACCGCGGCGGATGCTAGCCGGGATGGCCGGGGCGGAGCAACCTGACGCCTGCCGGGGTGGTCTCCGGATAGATCCAGATCGGCGTGCCGTCAGGACCGATCCGCAGGTACCTGTGCAGGATCTTCGACAGGTCAAGCGGGATCCGCACGCAACCGTGCGACGCCGGCTTCAGCGGGACGCCGTAGAAGCGGTTGTGCCACTTCGGATTCGGGAACCCGTGAACGGCGTAGCTGTAGCCGATAAAGAACACCGGCCAGTACATGAAGCTCCGGCCGAAGCTGTTGTCGGCGACCTTGCCAGGGATGTAGTGGATGGCCCGGTGGAAACCGCCAGGGGTGAAGAAGCCGACGCCGTCCGGCCTGCGCCATGCCGCCGTCGACACGTGGCTGATCAGAACCACCTTGTTGTGCTTGTACAGAACGAGCACTTCGATCTTCTTGTTGATCTCGATCCGCAGCGCGCCCCCGTGCCTGAAGAGCACCCGCGGCGCGTGCGGGTGTACGAGCGAGTGCTCTGTCATCGAGTCGACCCGGTTCGGGTGCCTGGGCGCCTCCTTACCCCACTGGACCTCCTTGAAGGCCCAGACCGCCTCCTGGAGGTCCCAGCCGAACCGGCCATTGATCTTGCCGACGAAGTAGTGCAGGTAGTGCAGCCGTTGCTGGAGCGCCTTGATGTGAGGCCCGGTCATGCCGAACTTGAGGATCTTGTGCACCGGCTTGTAGGTCGACCCGGGCGGGGGCGCGGTGGCAAGCTCCGTTCGCGCCGACCCGGCCATGCGCGCCGACGGCGCCGCCTGGGCGGCGCCTGCCTGGCCGAGCACCAGTGAGCCAAGCACCAGTGACCCGGCTACGGCGGTGCTTCCCGTCCCCGCCAGCAGGCGGCTTGCCTTGAGTTTCATGATCTTGCTTCCTGCTGGTCGGAGTTGGGGGCAGCTGGCAGCGCTAGTTGTTGCGCCCGAAGACGTAGATCGGCGTCCCGCGGCTCGGGCTGATGCGCACGTAGTTGTGGAACACGCTTGAGACCGACATCGGGACCCGGACGCAGCCGTGCGAGGCCGGGTTCAGCGGCACGCCGTCATAGCCAAAGGTGGACGTCGGGTTCGGCATTCCGTGGATGGCGTAGCTGCGCCCGATGAAGAACACTGGGTTGTACATGAAGCCGCCGAAGGTCGAGTCCGGCACAGCGCCGCTGAGATACTCCAGAGCCCGGTATCGCCCATTGGGGGTCACGAAGCCGGTACCGTCCGGCCTGCTGTAGGCGGCTGTGGAGACGTGGCTGATCAGGGTGATCTTGCTGTGCTTGTAGACGACGAGGACCTCGAGGTTCTTATTCACCTCGACCCGCCAGGCGCCGCCGTGCGGCTTGTGCGCCCGCGGCAGCTTCGGGTTCGCGAGCTGGCGCTGCATGGCCGCGCCGACGATGTTCGGGTGCGGCGGGGTTCGCTTGCCTGACTGGACTTCCTTGAACGCCCAGACCGCTTCCATCGTCGACCAGCCGAACTTGCCGTCGACCTTGCCCGGGTAGTAATGCAGGGCGGTCAGCCGCCGCTGCAGCTTCTTAACGGCCGCGCCGTGGCTGCCGATGTGCAGGTAACTCGCGCTCCGCTGGACGGCCGCGTCCGCGGCTCCAGCCTGGCCGAGAACCGCCACCCCGACCGCAGCGGCCGCCCCCATTCCGGCCACCCAACGCCGTCCCCGATGAGCCATCGTTCATGCTCCGTTTCGGTGCGCACGCGGCGCACGCTAGCTGGTATCAATCTTTGACCTGAGTCGCTGATGACTCCAGCTTTCTGGACGCTTATCGCATGCTTGCGGTTGTCTCGTTACAGTTTTTTCAGTTACCCAGATATGACCGGCTCGCCACGATCCGGACGCGGGCTTTCCTTGCAGCCGCGGCGGCGGACTGAGTGCGGGAGTGTGCCGGCCGGCCGCATGGGTATCTATTCGTCCGTTGTTTAACTTCGCGTTCCGGCTCGTTCTCCTGACCAGGGCAACGGGCCTGAGGCTGGCGTCCTGGCAGGACCTCCTGGCAGGACGTTGCCAGCCGGGCTGCATCGCTTGACCGGCTAGTGGGCATGAGCCGCGTACTGGGCATGAGGCCGCGTCGGAACGCACGGAATCCCCGAGGAGGGCCGTGACTGCGGTAGTCGCAGACCAGCTGCCAGACGCCGACGCCGTCTACGCGGTGCTCGCTAAGCTCGCCGCCGATCTCGGCGTCGGCATCGAGCGGCGCAAGAACGGCCAGATGGCCCTGGTCGGCCCCGACGGACAGCGGATTGCTGCCTGGCGAGAGAACTACCCCTACCCGCAGCGGCTGGGCAGGAAGGCCTACGAGCCAGCCAAGCGCAAGCTCCAGATCGAACTGCTGAAGCTGCAGCGCTCGGTCAAGTCGACAGGCAGCAAGGTCCTCATCCTGTTCGAGGGCAGGGACGCGGCTGGCAAGGGCGGCACGATCCGTCGGTTCACCGAGAACCTGAACCCTCGCGGCGCCAGGGTCGTGGCGCTCGACAAGCCGGCTGAGCACGAGCAGGGCGAGAACTACCTGGGCAGGTACCTGCCGCACATGCCGACAGCCGGCGAGATCGTGATGTTCGACCGGTCCTGGTACAACCGGGCGGGCGTCGAGCAGGTCATGGGCTTCTGCCGGCCCGACGAGTACGCCAGGTTCCTGCTTGACGCGCCCGAGTTCGAGCGGCGCCTGGTCGCCGACGGCATCGCGGTGATCAAACTCTGGTTCTCGATCACCAGGACCGAGCAGCTCAGCAGGTTCGTGCGCCGCCAGGACGACCCGGTCAAGCGGTGGAAGCTCAGCCCGATCGACCTGGCCTCGCTCGATAAGTGGGACGAGTACACGCGGGCGAAGGAAGCCATGTTCACCCGCACCGACGTGGCTGAGGCGCCGTGGACGGTGATCAGGAGCAACGACAAGAAGCGGGCCAGGCTGGAGGCGATGCGATACGTGCTGACCTTGTTCGACTACGAGGGCAAGGACGCCAACGTCGTCAGCCTGGTCGACCCGCTGATCACCGGCGGCGTCGGGTCGCTGCCCGAACTGACCGCCACGGAGTCTCAGCCTGTGCTCGCGCCGCTCCGGCGGGACCGGATCCCGGCGCCGGCCGCGAAGGCCGGACTATCCCGGCTGACCGCCGGCGGCGCCGCCGGGCCCGCTCCCACGCTGCCTGCCCACTTCGTACAGGGCGATCCCGGCGGCAACCCCGGCGTTGAGCGATTCGGCGCCGCTGATCGGAATCTGCACGACCAGGTCGCATTGCTGGCCGACCAGCCTGGACAGCCCTCGGCCCTCTGAGCCGATCACGAGCACGAGCGGGCCGTCCGCCAGTGTCAGCCCGGCGATGTCCGCGTCGGAATCCGCATCGAGCCCGACCAGGAACAGCCCGGCCTCCGCGTAGGCCGCCAGCGCCCTTGACAGGTTCGGCGCCTGCGCCACCCGGACCCTGGCCAGCGCGCCGGCCGAGGCCTTCCACGCCCCCGCGGTCACCCCGGCCGACCGGCGGGCCGGGATCAGCACGCCGCTGGCCCCGAAAGCGGCCACCGAGCGGACGATGGCGCCGAGGTTCCTCGGGTCGGTGATGCCATCGAGCGCGACGATCAGCGGCGGGTGCACGCCAGTCCGAGACCGGTCGAGCAGCTCATCGGGATGGGCGTACGCATAGGGCCTGATCCGAAGCGCGAGGCCCTGGTGCACCGCGCCGCCGGTCAGCCGGTCGAGTTCGGCCCGCCCGGCCTCCACGACCGCGATTCCCTTGTCGGCGGCGAGCTTGATCGCCTCGCCGATCCGCTCGTCCGCGTCCAGCCTGGGCCCGACATGCAGGGCCAGCGCGGGCACGGCGGCCCGCAGCGATTCAAGCACCGCGTTGCGGCCCGCGACTATCTCGGCCGCGCTTCCTGATCCCCTGTTCGATGAGGCGATACGGCCCGCACCGCTGACTCTGGCCTCGGAGGCCGGCCTGGCTCGGCGCGAATTCTGCTGACCTGACGCCTCCCCAGAAGCGCCGGACGTGGACGAGGGCCTGGCCCGAGCGGCCGCCGCGGCAGCCGCCCGGCGCTGGGCCGGGTGCCCGGGCCTCGCATCCGCGGGCGGCGTCGGGCCCTTCCCCTCGAGCTTGCGCCTGCCGTAACCGCCGGTGCCGGGTCGCGGCCTGCCAGACTTCGTCTGATTTCCCTGACTTCCTGACTTGCTCCGGTTGCCCGCCCCTGCCTTCTTACCCTGCCCGCTCATCGGGCCAGCTCCCAGCGCGGGCCGGCCGCCGTGTCCTCGACCACGATGCCGGCCGCGAGCAGCCGGTCCCTGATCGTGTCGGCGGCCGCGTAGTCCTTGCGCGCCCTGGCCGCCTCGCGCTGCTCGAGGGCGACGCCGACCAGCGCGTCCACGACCTCCCGCAGGCCGGTGCCGGCGGCGGTGGCCCACGGTGCGGCGTACGGGTCGAGGCCGAGCACGGCGAGCATCGCCCGCACCGACTCGGCCTGCTTCGCCGCTCCGGCCAGATCGCCAGCGGCCAGCGCGGTGTTGCCGTCGGTAACGCTCTCGTGCACGACGGCCAGCGCCTGCGGCACCGCGAGGTCGTCATCGAGCGCGGCCGCGAACGCCGCGGGCAGGCTGGCGGCCAGCGGCAGCATTGTTCCGCCCGCTGGCCCTTCGTCGCCCGGTGGCCCGGCGGCACGGGTCACGAAGCCCTCGATCCTGCGGTAGGCCGCCGCCGATTCGGCCAGCGCCTCCGGCGAGTAGTCGATGCCTGAGCGGTAGTGCGCCTGGCCGAGGTAGTAGCGCAGCTCGACGGGCCTGACCTGCGTCACCATCGCGTCGACGAGCAGTGAGTTGCCGAGTGACTTGCTCATCTTCTCTCCGCCGAGCCTGACCAGCCCGTTGTGCATCCAGTACCTGGCGAAGCCGTCGCCCGCCGCCCTGGACTGGGCGAGCTCGTTCTCATGGTGCGGGAAGACGAGGTCAAGGCCGCCGCCGTGGATGTCGAAGGTCTCACCGAGGTACTTCGTGGCCATCGCCGAGCATTCCAGGTGCCAGCCAGGCCGGCCTGGACCCCACGGCGTCTCCCAGGATGGCTCGCCTGGCTTGTGTCCCTTCCACAGCGCGAAGTCCCGCGGGTCGCGCTTAGCGCTCTCGCCCGCGACGTCGTCCGCCGCCCGCATGTGCTCGGGCCGCTGGCCGGACAGTGCGCCGTACGCGGGGTATGAGGAGACGTCGAAGTACACGCCGCCGCCGGCGGCGTAGGCGTGCCCGGAATCGGTCAAGCGGCGCATCAGCGTGATCATCTCGGGCACGTGCCCCGTCGCCCGCGGCTCGACGTCCGGCGGCAGGCACCCGAGCACGTCATAGGCGCGGCTGAACGCGCGCTGGTTGCGCTCGGCAACCGCCCACCAGGGGCTGCCCTCGGCCGCGGCGGTGCGCAGGATCTTGTCGTCGATGTCGGTGACGTTCCGGCAGAACGTGACCTGAAGGCCGCTTACTCGCAGCCAGCGGACGAGGATGTCGAAGCTGACCCCGGAGCGGATGTGGCCGATGTGCGGCGGAGCCTGAACGGTCGCGCCGCACAGGTACAGGCCGGCCTTCCCCGGTGTCACGGGAAGGAAGTCGCGCACGGTGCGCGTCGCGGTGTCGTGCAGGCGGAGCGTCATCCGTCAAGGCTACGGGATCTACGGCCGCGCAAAGGCCGGCCAAGCTAGCCGGGCGCGCCGGGCGCGCCAGGCGGCCGATGCCTAGTCCAGGTACAGGACGACCTTGTCTGGGACGATGCGCACGATCACGCGCTGCTCGCCCGGCCGGTACCCGAACGGCTGGCCGGTGTACTTTAGCGCGAGTTCGTTGATCAGCTCGGCGTCAGGATCGTCGGTGATCGTCGCGATGCCCCTGACCTCGGCGTAGGTGTAAGGATCCGTGCCGTCGTAAACGAGCACGCTGATCCTGGGGTCGCGGGTCAGGTTCGCGTACTTGCGGCGACCCTTGATCGTGGAGAACAGCACGTCGTCGCCATCGATCTTGGCCCAAACCAGGCTCGTCTGGGGCCTGCCGCTCGGCTCGATGGTCGCCACGGCGACGTGGTTCGGCCGGTCGAACAGCTCGCGTGCGAGCTCGGGGAGCGTCGCAGGGCCCTCAGCCACGGGACGCCCTCGCCCAGCTCCAGGCGTACTCGGGGTCTTCGGCGGTCGCTGCCTGGTCGGATAGCAGCAGCGGGCGGAACGTATCGATCATCACGGCGGTTTCGTCGGTGCTGGTGCGGCCGGCCTCCATGCCGCGGATAACGGCCTCGACGGCGCCAGGGATAGGCCCGTGCGTGAAGCCGGACGGATGCAGAGTGATCGACCCGATCCCGACCCCTGAGCCCTGCCTGGCTGAGTAATCGCCGCCCACATAGAACATCATCTCGTCAGAATCCACGTTGTGGTGGTTATAAGGAATCGGCACCGACTGAGGATCGAAGTCCAGCGGGCGCGGACAGAACGAGCAGATCACGAAGTTCGGTCCCTCGAAGGTCTGATGGACAGGCGGCGGCGCGTGCGTCCGCTTCACAATCGGCTCGAAATCGGCGATGTTGAACGCGTAGGGATACAGGCAGCCATCCCAGCCGACGGCGTCGAACGGGTGATAGGCGTAGGTCAGCCTGGTGAGGCCTCCCCTGTTGCGCACGACCACAGGCACGTCCTCGCCCTCGGCGATGAGCGGGCCCTGCACAGGCCGCAGATCGCGCTCGCAGTACGGCGCGTGCTCGAGGAACTGCCCGGTCTGCGACAGGTAGCGCTTGGGCGTCCTGATGTGACCGCGGGCTTCGATCACCAGCGCCGAAACCGGGCTCGCCGCAGGCTCGGCAGGTTCGGGCAGCCACCGGTGGATGGTGCCGCGCGGGACGATCACGTAGTCGCCTGCCACCGCGTCTATGCTGCCGTACACCGACTCGAACCGCAGCGAGCCCGTGTGCACGTAGACGGCCTCGTCCCCGATCGAGTTCCGGTAGAGGTCGGAAGGGACGCTTACGGTGACAAAGGAAATGCGCACGTCGTCATTGGCCATGAGCGGCTGCCGGCCCAGCACGACGTCGCCCGTGCCGGCCAGGTCCTGCGTCCGGTAATGCCGTGGCAGCAGCGGATGATTGGCGGCCAGCCGGGTCTCGGCCACGACATCGGCAAGGGCCTCGCTCTTGACGATCGCGGTCGGCGGATGGGCGTGATACAGGAGGGACGAATCGGACGAGAACCCTTCCTCGCCCATGAGTTCCTCGGCGTAGAGCCCGCCGCCAGGTCGCAGGAATCGGGTATGGCGCTTTCTCGGGATCTCCCCTGACACCCGGTAGTACGGCATTTCTTCTCCCTCGCCGCTGCGTCCCATGAGTCGAGCGCGAATCCGCAGGTCGCTGGCCCGCTAGCCGGTCACGGGTTACTCTCCTGTCGCCTGGCTCCGCGGAAAACGCGGAAGCAAGGCACCGCAGCGATTAGCAGTGCGGCCGGTTCTCGTCTATCTTCCCCGACTATAGGCCGGCGGTTGATTCGGCCGGCCCGAGGCACCTGACCGGGAGGGAATGGCGTGGCAAGGAAGAGCGACGACCAGGCCACGGGCGCGAGGCAGGGCCGCGACGCCAGCCGGATGCTGCGGGTGCTCGCCCTCGTCGCGGTCGCCGTGGGCCTGGCCGGCCTGACCGCCGCTGCCTGCGTGCTGTCGTACTCGAGCGTGCATCGCCTGGCGATCCAGGCCGGCGTGTACGGGAGGCTGGCCAGCATCTACCCGCTGATCTTCGACGCGTTGCTCGTCGTGGCCGGCTGCTCTGTGCTGGCCTTGCGCGGCGCTGGCCTGGTCAGCCGGGTGTATGCGTGGCTGTGCATGCTGGTGCTGCTCGCGGCCCTCGCCGCCGGGGGGACGATCCGCGCCACTGCTGTCGTCGTGCCGCACAAGCTGGCGGCCGTGGTTGCTGCGATCGTGCCGTGGGCCCTCGTCCTGATCGGATTCGGCTTGCTGCTCGCGCTGCTCAGGTACGCGAGGCTGCGGCGGCTTGGCAAGCGCAACGGCCTGGCCGCCGCCGGCGCGCAGGCCGGCCCCGCGCTGGCGCCGGCGGCGGCGAGCGCGCCAGTCTCGGAGCGCGCGCCAGTCTCGGAACGCGCGCCGGTCTCGGACCGTGCGCCGGTCTCGGAGCGTGCGCCGGTCTCGGAGCGGGAGGCGCAGGTGCAGCAGCGCCCGCTGATTCCCGGGCTCCCGAGCAGGCCGCACGCGATCGCCGCGCAGGAATCGGCGGACGCGGGGGAAACAGCTAGGGGCGCGGCGGAAACGCCGCTGATCGCGCGCGGTGGCAACGCGCCGCAGGCCGTCCCTGCTGACCCGGCAGCCGGCGCGACGCCCGCGAGTCGGGACCTGGCCGCGGGGCGGACCATCGATTCCGGCCAGGTCGCGAAGGACACGCGGCCTGCAGAGTTCCTGAAGGGCGTCGAGCCGCCGACGGTCCCCGGCTCTGTCGCGCGGCCCGCCCCGCCGGGCAGCGTCACGCCGGCCGGCGCCCCGCCGGGCAGCGCCGCGCCAGTCGGCGGCGCGGGAGGCGAGGGCGAAGGCCGGCCACACGAACACGGCGGGCCGGGCGAGCACAGCGAGCCGGGCGAGCACAGCGGGCCGGGCGAGCACAGCGGGCCGGGCGAACGCGAGATCGCCGACGGACCGGCACTCGCGCCCGAGGCCACGCCGCCAAAGCCTGGCGTCCGCCGCGCCGACCTCCAGTTGCGCGCTCGAATTCCCAAGCAGCCAGCGCACGAGCAGACCGAGGGGAATCCGGTCCCGCCCGGCTGGCCGGCGCCGTTCATGCCGCGATTGGGTCAGCAGGGCGCTCCGAATGAGCCAGCCGGAGCAGCTCAGCCCGGCCGGGCCCGCTGAGCTCCCGAAGCGAGTTCCAGGCCAGCAGCCGGTGACATCGGGATTCGCGCCCACCACGCCGTCGCCGTCAGGCGCCGCCGGCCTTCGGCCTGATCATGCCGCCACGAAGCCGAAGGCCACCGCAGATGCCGGGCAGACAGGCCCGGCTGCCGACGCTGGAGCCGCCTCCGCCGGCGAGGCAGCGGCTGGCCGTGCGGCCGGGTCGGCGGAGTCAACCACGCTGAACCCGGCGCCGACTGCCAGCGCGGATGACGAAGAATCGGACGAGCTGCCGGCATTCCGCAGGACTCGTAGCTCCCCTACTCCCCCGCAGGGCGAGGAAGATCCTGGCTGACCGGCACGATCAACGCGGTCGCGATGGCCGCGACGCCCTCGCCCCTGCCGGTCAGGCCGAGCCCGTCGGTCGTGGTCGCTGAGATGCTGACGGGCGCACCACCCAGCGCCGCCGTGAGCGCCGCCTGCGCCTCGTCGCGACGCGGAGCCAGTCTCGGCCTGTTCCCGATGACCTGGACAGCGACGTTGCCGATGGCATAGCCGACCTCCTCGACCAGGCGCCGCGTCTCGCCGAGCAGCGTGACGCCGCGGGCGCCGGCCCAGCGCTGTTCCGCGGTGCCGAACTGGCTGCCGAGGTCGCCGAGCTGCGCGGCTGAGAGCAACGCATCGCAGATCGCGTGCGCCGCCGCGTCGCCGTCCGAGTGGCCGCTCAGCCCTCGTTCGCCAGGCCAGTGCAGGCCAGCCAGGTATAGCTCTCGCCCGTCGCCGAAGGGGTGCACATCGACGCCGACGCCGACGCGCGGTATGACGCGCGAGACGTGCGTCTGCCGATCATCCATCCGGAGTTATGCCGGGTCAGCTTGCCAGGATCTCGTCGAGCAGCGTCTCGGCCTTGTCCTCGTTGGTCTTCTCCGCGAGCGCGAGCTCGCTGACGAGGATCTGCCTGGCCTTGGCGAGCATGCGCTTCTCACCGGCTGAGAGCCCGCGCTCGCGATCGCGGCGCCACAGGTCGCGGACGACCTCGGCGACCTTGTTGACGTCACCGGATGCGAGCTTTTCTAGATTGGCCTTGTACCTGCGCGACCAGTTGGTCGGCTCTTCGGTGTATGGCGCCCGCAGCACCTCGAAGACACGCTCGAGGCCTTCCTGCCCGACTACGTCTCGTACACCGACAAGTTCCGCGTTGTCTGCTGGCACCCGCACCGTCAGGTCACCCTTGTCGACCTTGAGCACGAGGTACGTCCTGTCCTCGCCCTTGATCGTACGGATCTCGATTTCCTCGATCCGAGCAGCCCCATGGTGGGGGTAGACGACGGTGTCGCCGACCTTGAAAGTCATGTGGCACGTACCCCTTCCGCTGCACCTATCTTACCACGGCGAGGAACGAACAATAGCCATGTTTGTCGGCAAAGATGCAGGTCAAGGGCGCTTTTGCATACCGAGAATGAGCGAACTGCCATCAGAAAGCCGACCCTTGCCCCGGCTGACCGGGAACATCGGGCCACGTCTGCGCACGCTTAAAGTCAGGAATTCCGCCTCGCGGATATTCCTTAGTTTACCGCCTGAGCACAGCCACCACAGCCATCGCTTGCGAGGCACCACCGCCGCAAAGCAAGTGGCAGTGCACAGTTACGTCTGCCGGGATCCGGGCTCATACTGAAGGAAGGAGCATGTGAGCGACTTCCGGAGCGACGCGTGAACCAGGGCGGTGAACCGGGACACGACGATTTCGGCCTGCCGCGAGTAGACATCCAGATTCCGGATGATGCCCGCGAACTCGACCGCGACGTCCAGGCCTATCATCGTGAGCTGCGCGCGCTCCGCAGGCATCAGCGCAGTCTGCGATGGCGTACTCCGCTGCGGCACAGCGGGATGATCGTGCCGCTGATCGCCGGGTGCCTCGTCCTCGCCATGGTGGCCGGCATGGTGCTGACCATGTTCAGCGCGAATCCGCTCTTCTCCGGCCTCGCCGGGGAGCGCCCGCAGGGGCACCAGCCGCGGACCAGCGGACCGCCTGCCACCGGCCAGCACACCACGCCTGCGGCGCCGTCGGCCGGCGGAAACGCACCAGGCGGCCCGAGCACAGGGCTCGCCGCCCGCCTGCCACCAGGCACGATAAATGTTGCTGGCGAGCCGATCAACCTCAGCAACGTCGTGGGCGCACTGGCCATCATCCCGGCGCACTGCGAATGCGCCCGCGCGGTCCGGCGCCTCGTCAAGCAGGCGATGGCGGTCGGCGTCACGGTCTACCTGGTCGGCAAGCGGAGCAGCCTTACTGAGCTCAACCGGCTGGCACCGGACGCCGCCGCTGGCGGCACCGCCTTCGTCGCGATCGACGCGGACAGCGTGCTGAACAAGGCCTACCAGGCGAAGGGCCTGACCGTCGTGCTCGTTGACTCGCAGCACACCGTCAGGAGCGCTGGCGCGCTCGCACCCGGGTTCCACCTCGAGTCGACGCTGAAGGCGCTGCGGCAGACGCACTGACGCTTCAGCCTCTCGACGCGGCAGTCGGTATTAGCGCGGGCCGGCTGCGTCCTGCCCGGTCCGCGCGGCTACGCTGTGCGAGGTCTGCTAACGAGGAGGCTCGGTGATCCGGAGCAGCCGCCGCGGCATCCTGCCGCGCAGCATTCTGATCGTGGCGGTCGCCGCGCTTGGCCCGATCATCGCGGGCTGCGAGGCCGGGACCAACGCGCCCACGCTGCAATGGCACCAGCCGACGGACGGCACCTTCCAGCATGTCGGCAAGGACCTGACGATCAGCAACGCGTTCGTGCTCGGCGCGCCGATCGGCCACTCGCTGAGGCGGGGCCAGAACGCCGGGTTCTACCTCGGGATGGTGAACATCGGCACGCCGGACCGGCTGCTCGCGGTCAAGGCGCCAGGCGTAGCGCAGACCGTGCTGCTGCCAGGCCGCGGGATCCCCCTCCGCAAGCTGTCCAGGGTTCTGCTCACCGGCCCGGCCCCGTCGATCGTGCTGCAGCACCTGGTCAGGCCGCTCGCCGGCGGCACTGTCATCACGCTCTACCTGATCTTCAAGAACGCGGGGTCGACGATGCTCCACGTGCCGGTGATGCCGATGGTCTCGAACTACGCGACGTTCTCTCCGGCGCCCCTCACCTCGCCCTCAGCGAGCGCATCGCCGACGGGCAAGCAAGGATCGGCGACGCCCGCGCCGTCGCCGACAAGTTCGCCGTCGAGCCGGCTCGCCTAGCTCCCCGGCTCGAACTTGTAGCCAAGCCCGCGCACGGTGATGATGTGCATCGGCCTGGCCGGGTCCTGCTCCACCTTGGCTCGCAGCCGCTTGATGTGCACGTCGAGTGTCTTGGTGTCGCCGACGTAATCGGCGCCCCAGACCCTGTCGATCAGCTGCATCCTCGTGAGCACGCGCCCAGAGTTCCGCAGCAGCACCTCAAGCAACTCGAACTCCTTCAGCGGGAGCTGGACCGAAGAGTTGCGCACCATCACGATGTGCCGCTCCACGTCCATCCGGACCGGGCCGGACTCCATCACCGAGGTGGCAGCCTCCTCGCCGTCGCCGCGGCGCCTGAGCACCGCCCGCATCCTGGCGACCAGTTCCCGGGACGAGAACGGCTTGGTCACGTAGTCGTCGGCGCCAAGCTCGAGCCCGACGACCTTGTCGATCTCGCTGTCCTTGGCGGTCAGCATGATCACGGGAACGTTGGACCGCTCCCGCAGCGCGCGGCAGACCTCGCTGCCAGGAAGCCCTGGCAGCATCAGGTCAAGCAGCACCAGGTCGGCACCGGTCCGGTCGAAGGTGTCGAGCGCGGCCGGGCCGGTCGGGCACACGGCGACCTCGAATCCCTCTTTGCGGAGCATGTACGACAGCGCGTCGCTGAAAGACTCCTCATCTTCGACAACGAGCACCCGGGTCACGTGACTGCCTCCTTGGCAGGTCGATCGGCGCAAGCCCTGGCAAGTGCCGGGCCGCAAGTCATGATGGCGCTCCAGGCTTCGCCGGCAGTCGCAGCGTAAAGGTCGATCCGGCACCTTCCTTGCTCGTCACTGTCACTTTGCCGCCGTGCGCGGCCGTCACGTGCTTGACGATCGCGAGCCCGAGGCCGGTGCCGCCGGTCACCCTGGACCTGGCCGGATCGACCCGGTAGAAGCGCTCGAAGATCCGCTCCAGGTCCTGCTCGGGGATCCCGATGCCCTGATCGGAGACGCTGAGTTCGACGATGGCATCGCGCGCCAGCCGGGTCGAGACGACCACCTTGGTCTTCTCTGGGCTGTAGGCGACCGCGTTGTCGAGCAAGTTGCGCAGCGCGGTGATCAGCAGCTCCTCATCGCCCAGCACCGTCAGCCGCTTGGTGCCGGTCGCGGCGAGTTCGATGCCACGAGAGGTCGCCTTCATCCTGCCGCGATCGAGCGCCTCGGCGACCACCGCGTCCAGATTGACGGCCGCCGGATCGGGGATTGGCTCGGCGGCCTGAATCCTGGACAGCGTGATCATGTCCTGAACCAGGTTGGTGAGCCTGTTCGCTTCCTGCCGCATGCGGCCCGCGAACCGCCTGACCGCCTCTGGGTCATCGGCCGCGTCCTCGACCGTCTCCGCGAGCAGCGCCAGCGCGCCGACCGGCGTCTTCAGCTCGTGGCTCGTGTTGGCCACGAAGTCCCTGCGGACCTCTTCGACCCGCCGCCGCTCGGTCTGGTCCTCGACCAGGAGCAGGACCAGCCCGCCGCCGCCGACGCCGGGCCCGAGCGGGGCCACCCTGACCGCGAAGCTCGTCGTCCTGCCGTTCAGCGCCCCGGTGGTGATGTCGATCTCGCCCTCGCGGATCTCACCGTCCCTGCGGACCTGACGCGCGAGTGCGAGTAGTTCTCCTACCGCAAGATCTTCCCCCTCGACCAGCCCGAAGGAGCGAGCAGCGTCGCTGGCCTGCAGCACCCGGTCGTCGCTGTCGATCACCACCGCAGAGGAGGACAGCACCGCGAGTACCGCGGACAGACCGGCAGGAAGGCGGAAAGAGCCAGCGTCTGCCTGAGCTGGAGAGGAAGACTCGACGGCGGATGCGCCGGGCGCGCCTGCGGCGCCGTTCAGGTGTGCGGAAGCCCTGGCCCTCATCTGTCCGCCTCAGCGGACCAGGCAGCCAACCAGGCACGTCTGACCGCAATCACCCCCAGACCCACGCGTTGATGGTATGCACAGAGCCTGCGCAGGCGCATCAGAGCTGCTAGCCGACCTTCATCAATTCGCAAAGAGTTCACCAAATCTCCCAGCCGTGTTCACATTGCGGGAGAGCGCAGGTCGGCGCGGCGTCGCGAACTGCCTGGTCACGATCCGCCTACCCGTCACTAAGCACGTCCCGTCCTCATCGGCCCTGGTTGGCGACCGCCTCCGCGGCGACCTTGGCCGCCTCGGGATCGAGGTAAATGCCGCCGGAGGTCACCGGTCGGTACTGCTCGTCGAGTTCGTAGACCAGCGGGATGCCGGTAGGAATGTTCAGCCCGGCGATCTCCGCGTCGCCGATCCCGTCCAGGTGCTTGACCAGCGCCCGGAGGGAATTCCCGTGCGCGACGACCAGCACCGTCTGGCCGGAGGCGAGGTCGGGCACGATCGCGTCGTGCCAGTACGGCAGCATCCGCCACACGACGTCGCGCAGGCATTCCGTCCTGGGCAGCAGGTCGCCGGTGAGCAGCGCGTACCTGGGGTCACCAGCCTGCGATAGCGGGTCGCCGTCCGCGATGGGCGGCGGCGGGATGTCGTAGGACCTGCGCCACGCCATGAATTGCTCGTCGCCGTAGGTGGCCCTGGTCTGCGCCTTGTCCTTGCCCTGGAGCGCGCCATAGTGCCGCTCGTTCAGCCGCCATGACCTGCGCACCGGCAGCCAAGCCAGGGCGGCGGCGTCCAGTGTCGAGTTGGCGGTCTGGATCGCGCGGGTCAGGACGGAGGTATGCGCGATCCGTGGCCGTAGATCGCTCGCGGCGAGCAGTTCGCCGGCCCGCTCAGCCTCCGCCACGCCCTGTCTGGACAGGCCGACGTCCACCCAGCCGGTAAAGAGTCCCTCCGCGTTCCACACGCTCTCGCCATGGCGTAGCAGCACCAGGGTGGCCATGGGGTGAGCGTATCGCGCCTATTCGGACCCTCCCAGCGAGGTCATGAGCAGCACGGCTGGCTTGCGCGAACAGCGCCCGAGGACTGGCTCGCCCGAATTAACCTGGCCGGGAACATGACGGCGAACTTTCGGGTTCATCCGTCTCGGAGGTGTATGCCAGTGCCGCGTCGCTACCCGCAGCGAGTCGCGACCATCAGCGTTCACACGTCGCCGCTGGAGCAGCCAGGGACAGGTGATGCCGGCGGTCTCAACGTCTATGTCGTCGAGGTAGCCAGGCTGCTGGCGGCCAAAGGCGTCGAAGTGGACATCTTCACGCGTGCCGTGTCCCGCGACCAGCCCCCGGTCGTCGAGCTAGCGCCGGGCGTGCTGGTCAGGCACATCGAGGCCGGCCCGTTCGAGGACCTGGACAAGTCCGACCTTCCCGGCCAGCTCTGCCAGTTCACCTTTGAGGTGCTGCGCGAGGAGGCTCTGCACGCGCCAGGCAGGTACGACCTCGTGCACGGACACTACTGGCTGTCCGGCCAGGTCGGCGCCGTCGCCAAAGAGCGCTGGGGCGTTCCGCTCGTGCAGTCGATGCACACGCTGGGCAGGGTGAAGAACGCCGCGCTCGCCGCGGGTGACGCGGCCGAGCCCGACATCAGGATCCGCGGCGAGGCCGAAGTCATCGCCAGCGCGGACCGGATCGTCGCGAACACCGACGCCGAGGCGCGCGAACTGGTCAAGCTCTACGACGCTCAGCCCGGCCGGGTCACCTCGGTCAGCCCTGGCGTCGATCTCGCGCTGTTCAGGCCCGGCTCGCAGCGGCTGGCCAGGCGGCGCCTTGGCATCGCCCCGAATGCGATCGTGCTGATGTTCGCGGGCCGGGTGCAGCCGCTGAAGGCGCCCGACGTGCTGCTGCGCGCGGCGGCTCAGCTTGTGCGGGACCAGCCGAAGCTGGCCGACCGCCTGGTCGTGGCTTTCGTGGGCGGCCCGAGCGGGACCGGCCGAAATGACCCTGACAGCCTCGTCCAGCTCGCATCGACACTCGGCATCTCGCAGAACATCAGGCTCGAGCCGCCGTGCCCCCAGCGCGACCTCGCCGAGTGGTACCGCGCCGCGACCCTGGTGGTCGTGCCGTCGTATTCAGAGTCGTTCGGCCTTGTGGCCATGGAGGCGCAGGCCTGCGGCACGCCAGTGGTGGCGGCCGCGGCTGGCGGCCTGCGCACCGCCGTCCAGGACGGCGTGTCCGGAGTGCTGATCGACGGGCACAACCCGGCGCACTACGCGCACGCGATCGCTGACCTGATCGGCAGCAGCGGCCGGCTCGCCAGGCTGTCCCGTGGCGCCAGGAAGCATGCCTCCGGGTTCGGCTGGGCATCGACCGTGGACAAACTGCTCGCCGTGTACGGTGACGCAATGAGTGAGGTCGCCGCCACGGTCGACGCATGAGCGCCGGGGCGAGGCTTGGTGGCATCCTCACCGATCTGGACCTGAGCTTCACCTCGCCGCAGCCAGGAGCGTTCCTGGTCAGGCTCGAGGGTCAGCACAAGCTCGTCACGATGACGTGGCTGATCGCGGACACGCACAGCCTGCACGTCGAGGCGTTCTTCTGCCGGCAGCCCGACGAGAACCACGCCGAGTTCTACCGTTTCCTGCTCGAGCGCGGCAGCCGGATGTTCGGCATTCACTTCGCCCTCGATCCGGTCGGGGACGTGCACCTGGTCGGCAGGCTGCCGCTCGCGACCATCACGCCCGAGGAGATCGACCGGCTGCTCGGCTGCGTGCTCAGCTACTCCGACGACAACTTCGACCAGGCGCTGATGATCGGCTTCGCCTCCTCCATCCGGCGCGAATACGCGTGGCGGGTCAAGCGCGGTGAGAGCCTGGCCAACCTGCGCGCGTTTACCAGGCTGACCGAGCCAGAGACGCTGGCGCCTGGGCAGCCGCCGCACGGCCAGCCCCGGACCTGAACCGCCGAGGCGGTAACTGCACGGAGTTCTTCCCGCTCGGCCGCGGGCCCCGACTCGGGCTTGGCGGGCGGCGGCCCCTCCTGAACTGCGCGAGGGCGGTATGGGCTATTACGATGCGCTAGACCGGGCTGGAGGCGGACAGTGCGCGTGCGTCCGGTTGCCGAAACCGGGCTGAGAGTGAACGGAGGCCGCCGATGGGACCGCTGGACGGCGTGCGGGTCGTGGAGCTAGCGAGCCTGGCGCCCGCGCCGTTTGGCTGCATGGTGCTGTCTGACCTCGGGGCGGACGTGCTGCGGGTGGAGCGGCCGGAAAGCTGCCGCGCCGGCCTGCCGGCTCCGGTGGACCCGCTGACCAGGGGACGCCGGTCGATCGGGCTGAACCTCAAGGACCCGGCGGGCCTCGACCT
The DNA here is from genome assembly GCA_963696215.1 of uncultured Actinomycetota bacterium. Classification (GTDB taxonomy): domain Bacteria; phylum Actinomycetota; class Actinomycetes; order Streptosporangiales; family Streptosporangiaceae; genus Chersky-822. The sequence goes on along the minus strand of CAVOJF010000007.1, from coordinate 397,859 downwards.
GCTGCTCAGGCTCATCGACGAGGCCGACGTGCTGGTCGAAGGGTTCAGGCCTGGCGTGACCGAGCGGCTCGGGTTCGGGCCGCTGGTCTGCGCCGGGCGCAACCCTGGGCTGGTCTACGCGAGGATGACCGGCTGGGGTCAGGACGGCCCGCTCGCGCCTACGGCCGGGCATGACATCGACTACATCGCGATCTCCGGGGCGCTGCACCCGATCGGGCGCGCAGGAGAGCGGCCGGTGCCGCCGCTGAACCTGGTCGGGGACTTCGGCGGCGGCGGGATGTTGCTGGCGATCGGCGTGCTAGCCGCGCTGGTCGAGCGGCAGCGGTCCGGTCTCGGCCAGGTGGTCGACGCCGCCATGGTGGACGGCTCCGCGCTGTTGTCGTCGTTCATCTACGGGCTGCGGGCCCGTGGCGCCTGGCGGGACGAGCGCGGCGTCAACCTGCTCGACGGCGGCGCGCCGTTCTACGACACCTACACCACTGCGGACGGCAAGTACGTCGCCGTCGGTGCGCTCGAGCCGCAGTTCTACGCGGCGCTGCTGGCGGGCCTTGGACTCACCGACGCCGGGCTGCCCGCGCAGATGGACATTCCGAACTGGCCGGTGCTGCGCGAGCGGTTCACCGAGGTCTTCGCGCAGCGCACCAGGGACGAGTGGGCCGACATCTTCGCCGGCACCGATGCCTGCGTGTCCCCAGTGCTCTCGCCGGCCGAGGCAGCAGATCATCCGCACAACGCCGCCCGGGCGGTCTTCGCCGAGGTCGGCGGGGTATCGCAGCCGCAGCCCGCGCCCAGGTTCGGGCGCACCGAGGTGGCAGCACCGCAGCCGCCGGTCACGCCGGGCACCGACACCGGGGCGGTCCTCCGCGGCCTCGGCCTCGACGACACCGAGATCGCAGGGCTGCGCGACCGCGGCGTTGTCGCCTGACCGGGCACGACGGCGCGCGCACACTGCCGAAGGAGTCACGTAACTGACAAAAATCTCTTGACCAGTGACGACTGCTCTTCATAATCTGTAACTGTCTAAGCAGCTGTCGTCAGTTACTTGGCGGATCCGGAAGGGTGCGGGGAATGGCTGATCGTTCGAGCAAGATCAGCCGACCAGACGCCGAGATCCTGCGGCTGGCGATCCCCGCGTTCGTCGCGCTCATCTCGGAGCCGCTGTTCCTGCTCGCCGACTCGGCCATCGTTGGAAGGCTCGGCACCGCACCACTCGGCAGCCTCGGCGTCGCCGCCCAGGCACTGACCGCCCTGGTCAACATCTCGATCTTCCTGGCCTACGGCACTACCGCTGCCGTCGCCAGGCAGCTCGGGGCGGGCGACCGGCAGGCAGCGATCAGGCAGGGTATCGACGGCCTCTGGCTCGCCGGAGCGATCGGCATCGCGGTCTTGGCCGTCGGGCTGCCGCTCGCGAATCCGATCACCCACGCGTTCGGCGCCTCTCCCGCCGTCACGGATGGCGCGGTCACCTACCTGCGGATCAGCCTGCTCGCGGCGCCCGCCATGCTGACTGTCCTGGCCGGCACCGGAGTGCTGCGCGGGCTGCAGAACACCAGGACTCCGCTCGTCGTCTCGGTCCTGTCCTACATTCTGAACGTCGCGCTGAACGCGACCTTCGTGCTCGGCCTGCACTGGGGCATCGCGGGCTCGGCCTGGGGCACAGTCATCGCCCAGTACGTTGGTGCGTCCGCCTACCTGGTGATGGTGGCGACCGGCGCACGGCGAGCGGGCGTACTGCTGGGCATCGATCTCGCCGGGCTGAAGACCGCGGCCAAGACCGGCGCGGCCCTGGTGCTCAGGACGCTCGCGCTGCAAGTGGTGCTCATCGCCGCGACCGTCATCGCCGCCCGGCAGGGCGACGCAGCCATCGCGGCGCACCAGGTCGCGTTCCGGATTTGGTCGCTGCTGGCGTTCGCGCTGGATGCGATCGCGATCGCCGCGCAGGCGATCACCGGCAAATATCTGGGAGCTGGTGACGTCGCGGCAGCGCGGGCTGCGACCAACCGGATGATCTGGTGGGGCCTGTGGTGCGGCGTCGTGTTCGCCGCGGTCACGCTGATCGCCAGACCGTGGCTGCCCGCGCTCTTCGCAGCGGCACCTCCCGTCGCCCACCTCATGCTCGTGGTCCTGATCGTGGTCGCCCTTGGACAGCCGGTCGCCGGGGTTGTGTTCGTGCTCGACGGCGTGCTGATCGGCGCCGGCGACCAGGACTACCTGGCGGTCGCCGGACTGGCGTCGACGGCCGTGTTCGGCGTGGCGGCGGTGGTCGTGGTGCTGACCGGCGCCGGCCTGCTCGGCCTCTGGCTCGCACTCTCGGCGTGGCTGGCCGCCCGCTTCGTCACACTCACCTGGCGAGCGCACGGCTCGCGCTGGCTGGTGACCGGCGCGGTGCGCGCCTGACCGGGCCCGACCGCGCTGAGTCAGGCCGCCAGCGCTGAGAGCCGCGGCCTCACCAGATCCTGGCGCGAGTCGGCGTCACCTTGATGACGTACGGGTAGTCCCTGGCCATGCCCTCGATCGTCCAGCCGTAGGACTCGATCCGCCGCCCGTATTTCGCCATGTAGTCGCCGACCGCGTCGGCGAGCGCGCCCTCCTTGTCGATCCTGGCCGTGCCCTCGATGACCACGACGCCGCCGCCCTGGCCGTTACCGTCCAGGTTCAGGCCCACATGCGGATTGGCCATGATATTGCCGGTCTTCTTGCCGTCAGCCGACCCGTAGATGAGGAACTCCGAGCCGTCCCAGAGGAACCAGACCGGTGAGGTCTGCGGCTGGCCAGCCGCATCCACCGTCGTCAGCCAGATGATCGTTTCCTGCCTCAGCCGCTCGTCGGCGGCGACGTGCTTGGGATTGTCCAGATTCAGCATGGTGACCTCGGTCTTCGCGAGCTGTTGACGAACCGTAGAAGTAGTACCCATAGCTCGAATACGATCGGCGTGTCCAGCGTCCGATCTGGTCATTTCGAAATGCCCGCCGCAGCCGAGCATCGCCGGCGGCGATTCGGGGCGAGGGGGCCATCTGGTGTCCGCGATACCACTGATCTTCACCAGCGGCTGGGCCAGCGGCATCGACGCGTACGCGGTCGTGCTGCTGATGGGACTGCTCGGCAGGTACGCGCACATGGCAGCGGTGCCGCCGACACTGGAGCGCACCGACGTTCTGGCGGCGGCCGGCGCACTGTTCTGCGTCCAGTTCGTCGTGGACAAGATCCCGTACCTGGACTCGGCCTCCGACATCGTGCACACCGCGATCCGCCCGCTCGCAGGTGCGGCGATCGGGGCACTGCTCGCGGGTCACGCGCATACCCTGCCGCAGGCGGCCGCCGCTGCCGTCGGCGGCGGTACCGCCCTTGTCACGCACCTGATCAAGAGCGGCGTCCGGATGGGCGTGAACACAAGTCCCGAGCCGTTCAGCAACATCGCCGTGAGCCTGCTCGAGAACGCCACGGTGGCGGGGCTGGTGGTATTCGCCCTGCTGCACCCGGTACCCGCCGCCCTGATCGCCGCCGCGCTGCTCGTGATCGGCCTGATCGCGGTCATCTTCCTCGCCTCGCGGATCCGCAGGTTCTGGCGAAACCGCAAGGAGCGCAGGCTCAGTGGCCGAGGGCGATCTCCGCGACCCGCACAATCACCAGGATGATGGCGACGCCCAGGTAGACGTACATCGCCGACATCCCGGCCCGGCGGGCGAGCGACATCGGCGCAGGCGCGAGCATCGCGAGCGGCGGCATCCGCCAGTTCTCGCGGTTCGCGCGCTCGTCAGACCGCCTGGCCGCGGGCACCGCCGTGGCCGCAGCCAGCACGCCGCCGCCGCGGACCCCGGCCCGCGCGACCGCGCGGCGACGCACGGCGCGCACGGCGAGGAATCCGCCGGTGGCTGCCGCCGCCATCGCGCAGCCGGCCAGGATGGCGATCACCTGGGCGCCCGAGACCTGGCCGAACACGACCGAGATCATCAGGATCGCGGACAGCATCACCAGCACGCCGACCACGATTCCGGCCGCGACGTTGTGCCGCAGGCTGTTCACCCACGGGCCGAGGACTTCCTTGTCGTTGCAGAGCAGCAGCAGGAAGACGGTCGCGCTGGGCAGCAGCACCCCGGCGAGCACCTGGACCCCTACCGTGATCAAGCCGAGCGGCGACCCTGGAATCAGCACGATCGTCGCCGCGAGCGCGATGAGCGCCGCGTACATCGCGTAGAAGCCCTTGGCCTGCTTCACGCCGCGATGCAGCGAGTGCTTGAGCCCGAGCACGTCCCCGACCGCGTAGGCGGTCGAGAGTGACACCGCGAAAGCGCCGATCATCGAGGCGTCGAGCAGGGCGACCGCGAACAGCGCGCCCGCGGCGTGGCCCGCGTAGGCGGCAAGTCCTGATGCCAGCCCGGCGGCGTCGGTGAACTGGCCGTGCCTGGCCCCGCCGAAGGCAGCGGCCGTCGCGCCCATCAGCGCGCCACCGCCGACCACCACGACGACGATCCCGATCCACAGGTCGGCCTTCTCGTACCGCATGAAACGCGGCGTGATCCGCTTGTCGATGATGTAGGACTGCTGGAAGAACAACTGCCACGGCGCGACCGTGGTGCCGACGATGCCGATGATGAGCAGCATCACGGTGCCAAGCTGGCCGGAGCCGCCCGGGATCGTGGGGATCACGAAACCCTTGGCCATATCTCCGGCCGGCGGGTGCGCGATCACGTACAGCGGCACGAGCAGCAGCGAACCTGCGCACAGCGCCATGGCCATCCGCTCGAACCGGCGCAGGCTGCCGGTCGAGGCCGCGACCACGATCACCAGGCTGGCGATGATGACCGCGACGAGCTTGGGCACGCCGAGGTAGCTCGCGGCGAGCGCGATGCCGATGAACTCCGTGACGATCGTCAGCGCGTTCAGTATGAACAAGTTGATGACGCTGAACGTGCCCCAGAACCGGCCGAACCGCTCGAGAATGAGCTTCGCGTAGCCAACTCCGGTGACGGCGCCCAGCCTGAGCACCATCTCCTGGTTCACGTACAGCACGGGCACCAGCAGCAAGAACGTCCACAGCAGCCTGGTCCCGTAGGTCTGGCCAGCCTGCCCGTAGGTGGAGAACGCTCCGGCGTCGTTGTCGCCGACCATCACGATGATGCCGGGTCCGACGACCGCGAGCAGCGTCTTCAGCTTGGCTGACAGCGACCGGCGGGTGCCCGTGTCCTCGTCTGAGATCGAACCGAAGGCACCCTTGATGTCCACGACGCGGCTGGTGTCGATGGCCGCGCTGGCGCGGCCTGGCGCAACCATGCTCGGGGTGGTGGTCATGGCGGAACACCCCTTTCACCGCCCGGGGAACAGGCGGGATCGGGGGGCACGCGCGGCGGCGGCTCCGATGCGGATCGCGGTGCTTGCCGCTGTGATCAGTTCTGGCTGATAGCGGCCGGGGAGCGATCGGTTGGAAGGCGCTGGCGCGTGCCCGGAACGGGCAGAGAGAACGGCGAATGGGGCCGGTGCCGGCCCGGTCTATCGTGTTCCACGACTCGCCTCCCTCCAGCCTGGTGCCGTGCCTGGCCGCGTCCATGCCTGCAGCGCGTACAGCAGGGCAACACTGTCACCTGTCGGGAGGCGGCGCACCCCAGGCAACCCGGGGCAGGCACCTCTCTCGTTAGAGCTTTGGCACTCCACGGCGTAGCGCGGCACTGTGATCTGCGAGCCAGAGACCCGCGGAACACCGTCCGCCTGCGCAGCCACTTGGCCTCACCCCTTAGGCCGGGGAGAGGTGTCCTGATCCGGAGCGTCTCTCGACGGTTGGGATCAGTGGCCTGTGTCCGTGAAGACGCCTCACCGAACGAGGTGTCCTTCGTCAACCACTGTCGAGGATGCCCGATCCGGCGCAGACGTGTCAATTTAAGCCCAGTGGCGCGTCGCTGCCCACTGCGCCCGCATGAGCAGGCAAGACAGCCTGCGAGTGCCGCCACCGGGCAGCCGCGGGGCTGGAGGAGATGGCGCAGGCGACGGCTCAGCCGCTGGTCGGCGGGGCTAAGTCAGCCGGTGCCGAGCTGGATCGCCTTCACGATCAGCAGCAGCACGGAGATCACCAGGTAGCCGTACATCACCGCGACCGTGAGTTTCGTCACAGGCGACCAGGTCACCGGCTTGAGCAGCGCCAGCGGCGGCATCCGCCAGCTCGATCGCTCGGCCCGCGACATCGCGGCGAAGTCCTTGTGGCCGACCTGCTCGGCCGCTCGCGGGCGCCTGCCAGCGGCAAGCCGCAGCCATCCGAAGGCAAGCAACGAGCCCGCGGCCAGGGCTCCCGCGATCCAGACCACGACCACGGGCGCGCTGAGGCCAGGGAACAGGGTGGTCACGACCAGCGTGCCGGAGAGCATGAGCAGCAGTCCGATGATGATGCCCGCGATCACGTTCAGCCAGCGGGCGTTGGTCCACGGACCGAGCACCTCAGGATCGTTGCAGAGCAGCAGCAAGAACACGCTCGCGCTCGGCAACAGCACTCCTGCGAGAGCCTGGACGGCGGTGGTGAGCAGGCCGAGCGGCGCGCCAGGCACCAGCACGATCCCGGCGGCCAGCACGACGACCAGCGTGTAGGCCCCGTAGAAGGCCTTCGCGTCGCGGAACTTGCGGTGTAGCGAGTGCTTGAGGTTGAAGACGTCGCCGAACGCATAGCTGGTCGACAAGGTGACCGCGGCGGCGCCGATGATGCTCGCGAAGAGAAGCACGAGAGCGAAGACGGACCCCATGAAGTTGCTCTTGGCGCGGAACGCATCAGCGACGCCGAGAGCGTCCGTGAAGTGCCCGGCCCGCGACGTACCCATCACCGCGTAGACGGTCGCGACCAGGATGATGGCCGCGCTGCCGACGACCACCAGCGATCCCAGGAAGGTGTCGGCCCGCTCGTAGCGGATGAACCGCGGCGTGATCCGCTTGTCGATCACGTTCGACTGCTGGAAGAACAGCTGCCAGGGCGCCACCGTCGTCCCGACGATCGCGATGATCAGCAGAACGGCGTTGGAACTGACGCCGCCGCGGATGCCAGGCACGACGAAGTGGAACGCGACCGACCCGACGTGCGGGTGCGAGAAGATCACCAGCGGCACGAAGAGGATGAAGCTCGCGGCGATGAACGCGAACATCGCGCGCTCCCAGCGCCGGAAGCTCCCGCTCGCGGTGATCCCGATCAGCAGCGCGGCGGCGATCGGCACGGACAGGTAAGGGCTGACGCCGAAGTAGCTCATGGCCAGCGAGATGCCGATGAACTCCGTCACGATCGTCAGGAAGTTGAGCAGGAACAGGTCGACGACGCTGAACAGGCCCCAGAACCGGCCGAACCGCTCGAAGATCAGCTTGGCGTGGCCCACGCCGGTCACCGCACCGAGCCTGACCACCATCTCCTGGTTGACGATGAGGACCGGAATGAGCAGCAACAGGACCCACAAGAGGCTGTAGCCGTAGTCCTGACCTGCCTGGGCGTAAGTCGCAACCCCTCCGGCGTCGTTGTCGCCGACCATCACGATCAGGCCAGGCCCGACGATGGCCAGGAACGTCACCAGTTGCCGGCGCAGGCCAGAATGCTGCTCGTCACCTGCACTGATCCGGCCGAGAGCGCCCTCGATCTCGGGCTCCTCGGCGCTGGGAGCGACGCGCGGCTGAGCCAGCGCCGGCTGAGCCCTCGGCGCTGGCTGTGCAGGACGGGCCGACGGCGCTGGCTGTGCTGGCTTGGGCGGCTCTGCTGGCTTGGGCGAGGGGACCGGCCGGGCCGGCGGGTCCGGATGCGGTGGCTGAGTCCGCGGGGCCGGACGCTCTGGCGGTTCTGGCTTGGCCGGCACGGCCGGCGGTGCGGGGTGCTCCTCCGGAGTATCCCGCCCGCCCGGCTCGGTCATTGCCTCTTGCCTCGCCTGGAGTCAGGCGGCTCGGCGGCCTCGCGGCGCCGCCAGTCCTCGGGCAGCGTGACTTCGAGCACGTCATCGACGGTGATCAGGCCGATCATCATTCGTTCCTCGTCGACCACCGGGATCGTGATCAGGTTGTAGTCGCTCATCAGCACCGCGACGTCAACCACGTCGGTGTCCGCCCCGATCCGCACCGGATCGTCGTCGTAGATGTCGCTCATCCTGATCGCCTGATCGGCCTGGAGCAGCGTGACGAGCTTGACGACCCCGCACAGCTTGCCGCCGTCATCGATCGCGTGCACGCTGGTCAGCGCCTCAGGCTGGAGGTTGTCCGCGCCACTCACCGCGGCCAGGGCGTCGGAGACCAGGCTGTGCTCCGGCACCGTGAGGAAGTCCATCCCCATCAGGCCGCCCGCGCTGGTCGGGTTGAAGCCCATTAGCGTGAGCACCTTTGCCTGCTGGCCGGGCGGCAGCAGGTCAATGACGGGTTGCCTGCGACGCTGCGGCAGTTCGGAGATCGTGTCGGCGGCGTCGTCGGCCCGCATCCGGTTCAGCACCTCGGCGATCTCCGCGTCGGTCCTCGCGCCGAGCAGGCGGGTGGCCAGGTCCTCATCGAGTTCTTCGAAGACGTCGGCCTCGAGCTCGGGGTCCGCGTGCACCTGGCCGAGGATCTCCGTCTCCTCCGCCTTGGATGCCTCCTCGAGCAGGTCGGCGATCTGCGCAGGCTTCAGCCTCCTGATCCTCGCGAACGGGCCGCGCAGCAGCGCGCTGCTCGCGTGCCCGATCAGCGGCTCGAAGTTGGCCCACTCCTCGAACCGGTGCGCGGTCGCGTCGGGGGCGAGCAGCCGCAGCAGACCGCGCGGACGGCGGTGCGTGTCGACGCCGCCCAGCACCCACTCAGCGCCCTGCTGCCGCAACTCCAGGTCGACCGCCTTGATCAGGTGCGCGGCCGGCACGTCGATCAGGCGGTGCCCGAGCACATCGGCACGCAGCAGCACCTCGCCGTGCCGGCGCTCGAAGTGACGGAGGTCGAGCCGTGCGCTGGTCAGCTTGAGCACCTCCCCGTCGAACGTACTGACCTGTTCAAGCGGAACGAAGACCTCGCGGCTTCCGACGGCCGCGACCACGCCGGTGACCAGCGGATTCTCGGCGCCGCGCAGCCGCACGATGACGTCGGCTAGCTTGCCGATCGATTCCCCCCGCTTGTCGGTAATCGGACGCCCGACCAGGTCCGATAGGTGCAGTACACGCCCGTTGCCCGCTTCCGGCGCCGCCGCCGCCGGCGATGAGGTCATTGCTATGCAGCCTTTCTTGCACTGGCGCCCGACTCCGGCGCTGCCGTTCTCTTACCCAGGAAACGCCGCGGGACGGTGCGAGGTGGCACCTGCGCACGGCATTGCGGGTAGCGAGCCGTGCCCGCTGGGAACAACAACGGCGCTGGGAAAGCTCTCAGCGCCGGCGCGCCTCCGCTGCCTCACTCTGCCATCTCCGCTCGAAGCCGAGGTGGCCAGATGGTATGAAGGCCACATCCGGAATGCCGGCGGCGGTGGGTGCGGCCGGGTGAGCGGAGGAACGACAGGCGTGGCAACAGGCAAGGCGGTGAGCGCGCGCGGCGGCCAGGAGGATCCTGGCGAGAGCCTCGGGTACGCCATCAAGCGGCGGCTGCTAGGCCCGCCGCTCGTCACCGAGCAGCTCAGGGAGGAGCGGCTGTCCAAGCCGCTCGCCCTCGGCGTGCTCAGCTGCGACGGCATCTCCTCGGCGGCGTACGGAACCGAGGAGATCCTGATCGAGCTTGTCCAGGTGCTCGGGTACACGGCGGCGTTCTCTGTCTTGCTGCCGATGACCGCGGTTGTACTGTTCGGGATCGCGATCGTCGTCCTGCTCTACCGCGAGGTCGTTTCGGTCTACACCAGGGCCGGCGGCTCGTACGTCGTTGCCAGGGAAAACTTCGGGCCTAGGATCGCGCAGGTCGCGGCCGTGGCACTGCTGATCGACTATGTCGTAACCGTTGCCGTTCAGACCGCGGCCGGCAGCGCGGCTATCGTCTCAGCCTTCCCCGGGCTGAGCGGTGACCTGGGCCTGGGTACCGGGTCAGCTGGAGACAACCGGCTGCTGCTGATCATCTCCGTCATCGCGATCCTGATCATGTGCTACGGCAACCTGCGTGGCATCAGGGAGGCTGGCAGGACGTTCGCCCTGCCGACGTACTTGTTCTCAGGCTCGGTCGGCCTGATGATCATCGTCGGCTTGTTCCGCGAAGGCATCACCGGGTTGCCATATGTCGCGGCCGGCGCGGGCCGGTACTGCAACGGCTGCAACGGGCACCCAGGTTCGACGTTGGTCAGCTTCGGCGTCGCCTACGTGCTGCTGCGCGCGTTCGCGAACGGCGGCTCATCGCTGACCGGGATCGAGGCGGTCTCGAACGCGGTCAGCGCCTTGCGGCCGCCGGAAAGCCGCACCGCGCGCGAGGTGCTGGTTATCCAGGGATCCATCGTGGCGTTCCTGATTGCGGGAATATCCTGGCTGGCGCACATCATGCACGCGACGCCCTATACGACAGGCGTGCCCACGGTGCTGGCCCAAGAGGCCAATGAGGTGTTCGGGCACAGCACATATGGCAGGGTGCTGTTCTTCATCGTCCAGGCCGCCACCGCGGCGATCTTGTTCACCGGCGGCAACACCAGCTTCAGCGGCTTCCCGTTCCTGGCGAGTTTCGTGGCCGAGGACTCTTTCCTGCCGCGCTGGCTGACCAAGCGCGGTCACCGGCTCGTTTTCTCCAACGGGATCGTCGTGCTCACGGTCATCTCGCTGACACTCCTGCTGGTCATAGGGGCCAACGTCAACGCGCTGATTCCGTTCTACGCGATCGGCGTCTTCACCGGGTTCACCATGGCCGGGTTCGGCATGGCCAGGTACCACAACAGGAATCGCGGGGCGCACTGGCGGCGGCACCGGGCGATCAGCTTGACCGGAGGGGTCTATACGGCGCTGGTCGTCGCGATCTTCGCGATCGTGAAGTTCACCGAGGGTGCCTGGCTGATCGTGATCGTTTTCCCGGTCCTGGTATTCGCCCTGATCAGGGTCAACAGGGAGTACCGCGAGGAATCGGCCGTCCTTGAGCACATCAGCGCAGGCACGAAGCAGCCCGCGGACCCGCCGACGTACTCCCGGCGCACCGTGTACGTCTTCGTCGACGAGTTCGATCTGGCAACGCTGGCTGGGCTCCGGTACGCGCGCAGCCTGCGGCCGACCAGCCTGCGCGCCGTGCATTTCGTCATCGACAGCACGCAGGCCGCCCGGTTGCGCCAGGACTGGGTGCGAGCCAACACCGGTGTCGTGCTCGACCTGGTCGACTGCCCCGACAGGCGGCTGGCCAAGGCCGCCGCCGAGATGGTCCAGGCCGAGGCGCAGTTGCCGGGGGTGGGCGTTACCGCCGTCCTGCCCAGGCGCAGCTACGCCCCGCTCCTCGGCCGGCTGCTGCACGATCGCACCGCAGACCGGATTGCCAGCGTGGTCAGCCAGATCCCGCACGCGGCCGCGACGATCGTGCCGTTTGATGTCCGCCGCAGGGTCGAGAGCATGGCCGCACGCGCGCGGGCAAAGGTGGCCACCGACGTGCCCGCAGCGGAGGGCGCGGCTCCGCCGCCCGACGTCGACCTGACCGGCGACGCCGACGGCGCGAAGCCAGATTCGGCCGACCAGGAGCCCGCACTTGGCTCGCCGACGCCATCTGAGGGGCAGGCTGCCGATCCGGGAGATGCGACCGACATCTCCCGCTACAACCGGCCGGTCCCGTCCAAGGCGGCCACGCCGATCGGGCAGTTGCCGAGGCGCGGTAAGGCCATGGTCGAAGGCCGGGTGCACGCCGTCGAGATCAGGCCGGTGGAGCGCAACACGGTCCTGGCTTGCGAGATCGTGGACGCGACCGGGCAGCTCACGGCGCTCTTCTATGGCCGCTCGTACATCCCCGGGCTCGACCCTGGAGCGAAGGTCAGGTTCACTGGGCAGGTCGGCATGCGAGGAAACGACGCTGTCATGATCAACCCGGCCTACGAGCTGCTCGCACCAGGAGAGGATGACTCGCCGCTGTCATGAGCGGTCCAGGTCACGACCGAGAACCGAGCTGCGACCAGCTAGGGCATGGCCAGCGACCCGAGCACTCAGGGGCGCACGGACACGTGCACGGCTCCCGCTTGACCCTGACCGGACAGCACAGCAGGTCGCTGCTCATCGTCATGCTGATTACCATCACGATCGCCGTCGCCGAGGCGATCGGAGCCTGGGTCAGCGGCGCGCTCATCCTGCTCGCGGACGCCGCGCACATGGCGGCCGACGCCGCAGGCGTCGGCCTCTCCCTGCTGGCCGTGCTCTTCGCGATGCGGCCGCCCACACCGCGCCGGACATTCGGTTACGCCAGGGCCGAGATCCTGGCGGCGATGGTCAACGCCGTGGTCCTGTTCGCCATGTCGGCTTTCATCATTGTCGAGGCGATCAGAAGGCTGGTCGCCCCGCCGTCTATCGAGTCGCCGCTGCTGGTGATCTTCGGGGTGATCGCGCTGGCGGCAAACGCGGTGAGCCTCATGCTGCTGCGCCACGGCCAGGGAGACAGCCTGAACATCAGGGGCGCGTTCCTCGAGGTCGCCTCCGACGCGCTGGGCGCCGTCGCCGTGATCGTGACCGGGATCGTGATCGCCACGACCGGTTTCTACCGCGCCGACCCGATCGCCTCGCTGTTTGTCGGGGTCCTCATCCTGCCGCGCACGTGGCGGCTGCTGGCCGACGCGATCAACGTGCTGCTCGAGGCGAGCCCGCGCGGGATCGACCTCAGCGAGGTCAGGGCCCACCTGACCGGTCTGACCGGCGTCCGCGACGTCCATGACCTGCACGCTTGGACGATTACCTCGGGTCTGCCCGTGCTGTCCGTGCATGTGGTGGTCGAGCCCGACGTCCTGGCGGACGGCCGCAGTGCCGTCATGCTCGACGCGCTGCAGGACTGCCTGCGCGGGCACTTCGACGTCGGACACTCCACGTTCCAGCTGGAACTGGCCGGCCACGCTGATCACGAGCGCCCCATGCATCAGTAGCGGCACGCCAGCGGCACGGAACTCGATTAACTTGGAAACCTAGTAAATCGCTGCTCGAAACATATCGAGCGACCTGGGAGGTGCGCGGAGGTGCCTGAGGGCTGGGACGTGCCGTGGGCGGAGCCGATCGGAGCCGGGCTGACCGACGCCGGCCAGCCCGAGCGCGCGGCGCTGACGGCGGCGTTCGCCGCGTCGCTGCGCCGGGCCGGCTCGCTCATGCAGCTGATGGGCCAGGCGGCGGCAGACCGGATCGGCGTCAACGCGACGGATCTCAATTGCCTGAACCTGCTGAGCTTCAGCGGACAGATGACAGCGGGCCAGCTCGCTAGGGCCACCGGCCTGAGCACCGCGTCGATCACCGGCGTCATCGACCGCCTCGAGGAGGCTGGTTTCGTCCGGCGCGAGCGTGACGCCGCTGACCGGCGCAAGGTCGTCGTACGCCTCGTCACCGAGCGGGCCGTCCGCGAGGTGGCCTCGGTCTTCCTGCCCATGGTCAGGGCGTGGCAGCAGGTGGCAGAGAACTACAACGAAGACGAACTGCGGCTGATCGTGGCCTTCTCCGCCCAGCTGGAGCAGGTGCTGCGTGAGCACATCACCAGATTGCGCGAGGCGCAGGCCGAGGCGGCGCCGGGTGGATGAGCGGCTGCTGCTCGTCGAGGATGACGCGTCGATCCGCGAGATCGTGTCCATCGGACTGACGGCGGCGGGGTTCAGGCTGATCACGGCGGCGGACGGGCGAGACGGGCTGGCCAGGGCGCGATCGGACGGCTTCGACGCCGTGATCCTGGACGTGATGCTGCCATCGCTGGACGGATTCGAGGTCTGCCGCGAGATCAGGAAGTTCAGCCGGGTCCCCGTGGTCATGCTGACGGCGCGCACCGACCTCGTCGACGTCGTCGTGGGGCTGGAGTCCGGCGCTGATGACTACGTCAAGAAGCCATTCGAGCTGCCCGAATTGATCGCGCGGCTACGCGCGGTGCTCAGGCGCACCTCGGCGCCTGCGGAAGTCGCGACGATCACCGCCGGCGGGCTGGAGATCGATCCGGCAGCGTTCACCGTACGGAAGGACGGCGCCGACGTCGCGCTGACCGCGACCGAATTCCGGCTGCTGCTCGAACTCGCCAGGCGGCCAGGCCAGGTGTTCACGAGGGAACTGCTGCTGCAGCGAGTGTGGGACTACGAGTACCTGGGCGACTCGCACCTGGTGGACGTGGCGATCGGCAGGCTCAGGGCCAAGGTCGAGGACGACCCGGCACGCCCGGCGCTGATCAAGACCGTCCGGGGAGTCGGCTACCGGCTGGACCGGGCCTGAGGGCCATGGCCCTGCGGAACACCCGACCTCCCGCCAGCCCAGGTGCCCGGCGCCGGTGGGCGCGGCCGGGCGGGCTGCGGCGCCGGCTCGTCGTCGCCTTCGTCCTCGTCGCCGCCATCTCGGCCGGCGCCCTGGCGATCGCCTCGTTTCTGCTCGTGCGGCAGGCCAGGCTGCAGGGCTCGCTGGACGCCAGCGCGGTCGAGGCCAGGGCTGACCTGAGGCTCGCCGCGAGGATCAGCTACGCCGAGGCCGGTGGATTCGTCCGTGCGTACGAGCAGCGGCACACGCACGCCGTGCTGATCTTCCCGAACGGCCGCGCTGTCCCCTCCAACCCGCGACTGAATCCGGCCATCCCGGCGAGCCTGCGCGGTGTCGTCCGCCAGGGCAAGCTCGGTTACGAGCGCTTCGACGTCGCCGGAGCGCCGTACCTGGTAGTCGGCGGCCGGGTGCCGGGATCGCCAGGCCCAGCTCTACCTGCTGTTCAACGAGGAGGGCATCGCCGCCAACCTGACCCAGCTACGCAACACGCTCGCCGCCGCGTGGCTCGGCGTCGTCCTGCTCGCGGCGCTCGTCGGCCGTCTGCTCGCGCGGCGGACGCTCGAGCCGGTCGCCAGGGCCAGCGAGGCCGCGAGGCTGATCGCCGGCGGCCGGCTCGACACGCGGCTGCCCGCCGGCCCGGCCGATGAGTTCGGCGCGTGGGCCGCGGCCTTCAATGAGATGGCCGACGCGCTCGAGGCGAAGGTCGCCGAACTGGTAGCCGCGCAGGCACGCGAGCGGAGGTTCACAGCCGACGTCGCACACGAGCTGCGCACGCCGCTGGCCGCGCTGGTCGCCGAGGCTTCGCTGCTGAGCGAGCAGGGCGGCCAGCTGCCAGAACCGGCACGCCGCCCGGTCGAGCTGCTGATCGCCGACGTACGCAGGCTCAGGACGCTGGTCGACGAGCTGATGGAGATCTCCAGGCTGGACGCGGGCACAGAGCCTGTCCAGCACCGCCAGGTCGACGTCGCGTCGATCGCCGCCGCGCTGATCAGCGGGCGGGGCTGGCAGGACCAGGTCGCGGTCCGCGGCGGGCCGCTGACGCTCAGCACCGATCCGCGCCGGGTCGAGCGGATCCTGGCCAACCTGATCGGCAACGCGGTCGAGCACAGCGGCCGCGGCGTCGAGGTGCGGACCGGCGCCGGCGCCGCGGGCGGCCCGGCCGAGGTGTGGGTGGAGATAGCAGAACGCCGGCCCTGGCATCCCCGCCGAGCACCTGCCGCACATCTTCGACCGCTTCTACAAGGCGGACACCGCCAGGGCCAGCGCGGGCAGCGGCCTTGGCCTGGCGATCGCGCTGGAGAACGCCAGGCTGCTCGGCGGGGCGATCAGCGTGAGCAGCGACGTGCGGCTCGGATCGGTCTTCCGGCTCATCCTCCCGATCGGCGCGAGCCACGCCGGGTCTGTGAGCGAACCGTGATGATGCGGTGAGCTCCCTGTGGACCGCGCGCCGCACTGTGGGGACGTCATGTTGATGTCGAGGAGGCCCGTCATGAAGCTCCTGCCCCTAATTCTTGCCAGCGCCGGCTTGCTGACGACCGGATTGATCACCGCCGGATGCGGCACCGCACCCGCCGGCTCGCTTGGCAGCGTTCCGACCGGCGGCGGCACGTTGTCAGGCTCCGCGCAGCCGTCGGGTCCCGCCTCCCCGCCGGCGAGCAGCACGCCGGGTGCACCGCAGTCACCGGGCAACCCGTCCCCATCGCCGAGGACCGGCCAGACCCGTCAGATCGCCCTGCAGGCGTGGTTCACAAGGAACGGCAAGCTGTTCGAGACCGAGCGGTTCGTAGCCGAGACGACCGGCGTCGCCTCGGCCGCGATCAGCGGTTTGCTCGCCGGTCCTTCGGCCGCCGAATACGCCGCCGGGCTGCGGTCGCAGATCCCCGCGGGCACGGCGTTGCGCGGCGTCCGCATCACAAGCAGCGGCATCGCGACCGTCGACCTCAGCTCGTCGTTTGTGTCGGCGGCCACCAAGGCGACGATGCCGCTGCGGATCGCCCAGCTTGTGTACACCGCGACCCAGTTCCCCACCGTCCGGGGCGTCAGGTTCGCGATCGACGGCCAGGGCGTCACCGTGCTCGGCGGCGTTCCCGTGCAGAGCCCGCAGACGCGCGCGATGGAGATCGGCTACCTGCCCGCGATCACGGTCCAGAGCCCGGCCATCGGCGCGCAGATCACCAGCCCCGTCACGGTAACGGGGACGGCCGACGTTTTCGAGGCGACCGTCAGCGTCCGGGTACTCGACTCAGCTGGTCACGAGATCGCCAGGACGTTCACGACCGCGACCTGCGGCACCGGCTGCCGCGGCGACTATTCGGCTAGCGTCACCTACTCGGTCCCGCAGACTCAGCGTGGCGTGATCGAGGTGTTCGAGAGCTCGGCCAAGAACGGGCAACCGATCAACGTCCAGCTCATCCCGGTCACGCTGTCCGCGTAAGCCCGTCGCCGGACTCACCCGCTGCCCGGCGTGGGCAGCGGGATCCGGCCTGCCACGGTCGTGCCGGCGCCTGGCCGGGAGTCGATGACGATCGTGCCGCCGAGCGCCGCGAGCCGGTCGGTCATGTGCTGCAGCCCGGAGCCATGCCTCGGCAGGCGCGGGTCGAAGCCCGGCCCGTCGTCGCGCACCGCGAAGCCCACCTCGCCGTCGGTCCTGGACAGCTCGATCCGAGCCGACGCGGTGGCCGCGTACTTGCCGACATTGCGCAGCGCTTCAAGGCAGCAGAAGTACAGGGCGGCCTCGACGTCCTTGCTGTACCTGCCGATCCCGTCGGCGGCCACCACCACAGGACCGCTGGCCTTCGCGGCCTGTGCCCGCACCGCCGCGGCCAGCCCCTGGTCGGCGAGCAACGGCGGATAGATGCCGCGCGCCAGTTCCCTGAGCGACTCCACGATCGCCGCCACCTCGGATCTGAGGCTGCCGATCGTCGACAACTGCGCCTGCGGGTCGCAGCCCGCAGCGGCCGCCGCGCCGCTGAACCTGGCGGTGAGCTCATCAAGTTGCCGCTCAGCGCCCATGGCGATGTCGCGCTGAATCCGCAGCCGCTCATTGTCCTGGGCGGTAACGATCCGCTGCCGCGACGCGATGAGCTCGTCTAGCCTGGCGGCGAGGTCGGCGGTGAGGCGGACGTTGCGCAGCACCAGCCCGGCCTGCGCCGCCAGTTCGGCGAGCAGCTTGTCCTCACCAGGCGTGAACATCTGGTCCCGCCTGGCGCTGAGCGACAGCGCGCCGAGCAGCTCGCCTTGATGCCGCACGAGCGCGATCCGCTCGCCTGGCGCGGCTGCCGATCCTGCCGTCGGCAACCTGGCAGGGGGCGGCTGGGCATCGGGAGGCCACGATGCGGCGGGACGCAGTTCGGCGCCGTGCTGCAGCCAGACATGCGCGTGGGCTGCTGCCGTCCCTTCGGCCAGCATCCTGGCCAGGCGCGGCAGCAGGTCCTCGGTGGCGTAAGCCTCGCCCATGCGGGCGGAGAACGCGCTGAGCATCTCATAAGGCGTCGCCCGGCGGCCGTAGACCAGCCGGTTGGCCAGATGTTCAAGCCGCTCCCTGACCGGCTGGAACGCGATCGCGACGACGGCGGTGGCCACGATCGACAGCACCAGGCCCGGGCGCGACCCGGTAGCCGCCAGGCCGGCCCCGAGGTGCCCGATCACCACGACGACGAGCACGTAGACGCCCGTGATGAAGGCGGCGAGCGCACCGTAGACCAGCGTCTTGCTGATCACCACGTCGATGTCGTATAGCCGGTACTTCATGATGCCGATACCCGCCGCCACCGGGATCAGCGGGCCGAGCACGAGGAACGCCGCGAGCGGGTCCCCGATGCCCAGGCCGAGCGCCACCAGACCGATCGCGGTCACCGAGCCGGCGAACACGAACCATTTGATCTGATGCCGTTCGTCGGCTGACGAGCGGCGATACCGCAGCACGCAGCCAGCCGCGGCGGCCAGCGAGAGCGGAATCAGCGCCGTCTGCACCTGGCCGACGATCGGCCCCGTGATGCTCTCCGGGATCAGCGCGACCGGCGAGTGCAACCGCGACCCCTGGGCGTGCATGGCAGCGCCCGACGTCACCGCCGCCAAGAGCAGCAGCGCTTCGGCCAGCACCAGCAGCCAGGCGAGCGGGCGCCAGCGGCGCGACGGCAGCCTGCCGTCGGGGAACACCAGGATGGCAAGAGCGAACAGGAAGCCGAGCTCGCCTGGAATCGCGCCTAGCCACTCGGCCCAGTTGGCGACCGCCGACGCGGCACCGAACCTCGTCGCATCGGCCGCATAGGCGCTGGTCGCTACCCCTGCTGCGAACGCGAGCCCCTCGGCGAGGAAGAGCCAGCCGATCGGGTTTCGCGGCCGGCGCCCTGCGACAAACGCCCCGACGACCGCGAACGCCAGCAGCACAGGGGTGAAGGTGAAGGCGTCGGCCAGGTCGTGGCCTCCGACTCCGAACCAGGCCGCCGCGGCGAGCGCCGCCACGGTCAGCAGCAGCAACCCGGCGGCCACGCGGGCCGGCGTGCGCCCGGTCATCCGACAAGCTCGTCCGCGGGACGGACACGCAGCGGGATCGTGCCGGTCAGCGCCGTCCCCGCGCCAGGCGCCGACCGCACCTCGAGCGTTCCGCCGAGTGCCGCCAGCCGGTCCCCGATCCCCTGCAGGCCGGTACCCGTCATCTTTGCCGCAGGATCGAAGCCGGACCCGTCGTCGCTGACCTCGAAGCTGACCTGGTCCCCTGACTGCGTCAGCTCGATAGTGACCCGGTCGGCGCCTGCGTACTTCACCGCGTTCTGGAGCCCCTCCATGATGGCGAAGTAGAGCCCCGCCTCGGTGTCGACATCGAGCCTGCCGACCCCGTGCGCGGCGACCCGCACCGGCACCGGAGCCTTGCCGGCCTGCGCGCGCAGGGCGGCGACGAGTCCACGCTCGGCGAGCAACGGCGGGTAGATCCCCCTGGCCAGGTCGCGCAGGTTCTCGACGGCCTCGGCAGCGTCCGCCGAGAGCTCAGCCAGCAGCTCGCGCTCGCCGTCCTCGTCGACCCCGATCAGCGACTCGGTCAGTGTGAGCTTGATGGCAAGCGCGACCAGCTGCTGCTGCGCCCCGTCGTGGATGTTCCGCTCGATCCTGCGGCGCTCCTCGTCCTGCGCGGCGACCAGGCGCTGCCGCGAGGCCCTGACCTCCTCGAGCCGCTCGATGAGCTGCCCGGTGAGGCCGAGGTTCCTGAGCACCAGGCCGGCCTGCGCCGCGAGGTCGCCGAGCATCCGGTCCTCGGCAGGCGTCAGTCGCTCCCCTGGGCGTTTGCGCAGCGACAGGGCCCCGAGCACCTCGCCCTGGTGCGTGACGACCCTGACCTGGTTGGCCGCAGGAACGAAGGGCAAGGCGCCTGCGGCCGATTCAACCGGCGGAAGGCGCCCGGCGTCGGCGGGCCAGACCGCGCTGTCCGTGAACGCAGCACCGGAGCGGAGCCAGACGTCGGCGCGCATCGCACCGGTTCCCTCGGCGAGCAGTTGCGCCATCCGGTTGAGCAGATCCTCGTCGGCGATCGTGCCCGTCATCCGGACGGACAGTTCAGTCAGCACCTCATACGGCGTCGCGCGCCTGCCGAACACCAACAAGTTGGCGAGCCGCTGCACGCGCTCCCTGACCGGGTGGAACGCAACTGCCACGACCGCGGTCGCGACCAGCGACAGAAGCAGGTTCGGGCTGGCCAGTTGCTGCGCGAAGGATCCGATGCCGACCACAATGGCCACGTAGACGCCGGTGATAAAGACCGCCAGCGAGCCGTAGACCAGCGTCTTGTTGATGACGATGTCGATGTCGTAGAGCCGGTACCTGAAGACCGCGATCCCGATCGCCACCGGCACGGCGGCCACCCCGACGCTGATGAACGCGTTGTTCAGGTTGTTCGCGGCTTGCGGGTCGCTGACCAGGAAGCCGACCACGAAGTTGGCCAGCAGCGCGATGACTACCAGCGCGGCGGCGTAGAGCAGCCACTTCAGCTGCTCGCGCTGCACGAGCCCGGAGCGCCGGTAGCGGACAAGCAGCGATCCGACCGCGGCCAGCGCGGAGAGCACGACCACGCCAGCGCCGATGCCCGCCAGCAGGCCGAAGGCATTGCCAGCGGGAGCAGCGACTCCGACCGGGTTGGGCACCTCAGGCGGCCCCGACGTCAGGATCATCGGAGCGAACGCATTGCCGGCGATCCAGCATCCGATGCCGGCACCGGCAGCCCAGGCGACGATCCGCCAGCGGCGGGAGAGCAGTGAGCCGTTCGGGAACACCAGGAGCACGAAGATCGTCAGCGCGGGCCCGACCAGCCAGATCCAGCCCAACCACCGGGCGAATGAGAGCGTCGGCGTGAAGCGCTGCAGGAACAGGCAGAACCCGCCCGCCGCGTAGCACAGGGCAGTCGCCGACAGCAGCCAGCCGATCGGGTTGGACGAGCGCTTCCAAGCGAGCAGCGCGCCCACGGTCGCGAACGTCAGGAGGAACGCGACGCCAGCGACGTTGTTGGCGCCGTTGCCCTCGCCGGAGCCGGATGGCAGCGGCCGGCCTGCGGAGTAAGCCATCGCGACGAAGCTGGACCCGATGGTGAGCGTCCACAGCGACCAGGCTGCCCAGAACGCGCCGCGGCTGGCGGCTGGGGACTGCCTAAGCTCGGGCTGCATCTGCACCTCCCGACCTGTGATTAGTGACTATTAGGGATAGATCATACGATAAGGAAGCCTTGTGCCCCATGTATCCAGACTGGCGTGCGACCGCCCTCCATGCCAGGGTGCTGGCTGGCCAGCGCTGGTGTGCCTGGCACCACTCGTCGTCAGCCTGGCGCGGGTACCGCGCGCGCTACAACGAGACGAAGGCGCCTGCGTCGCGCTTGTCCCAGAGCCGCTGCAGCGCGTCGGCGCTGAGCCGCTCCTTGTTCAGGTAGGCGCGCGCGCCGCTCGCGGCGGCATCGGCAGGAAGATCGCTCGCATCGTAGGTCGAGCACAAGAAGACGACGGTCTCCGGATGCGCGAGGACGATCTCGCGGGTCGCGGTGATGCCGTTCATCTGCGGCATGTTGATGTCCATCAAGACCAGCTCTGGCCTGATCGCGTCGACCAGTTCGATCGCCTCAGGCCCGCTCGCCGCTTCCCCGGCCAGCTCGAAGCCATCCAGCCTGCGCAGCACGGCCTTGGCGGCCGCACGGAAGGGCGCCTGGTCGTCGACCACCAGAACCGAGTGCGGGCCGTCATTCACACTGTGATCTTCCCATTGGCCGCCGCTGGCTCCCATGGTGCTGGCACTACCGCAGAGCAGCAGAAACCGGCTCTGGAACAGGCGTGTACTGGCAAGTAATATCGGAGTACGCAAATCCCAGAGGGGCCGCCATGAGCACGTACGACCACTACGTCAGCACCGTCGACCCTGGCACCTGGGATGTCCCCGCCACCGGCGCGGCCAGGTTCAACTGGGAGTACGACAACGGCCGTGCCCGGCTCCTCGATCTCTATCAGCGCGGCAAGGACAAGCAGTGGGACGCCACCAAGCGCATCGACTGGGACATCCCCGTCGACCCCGCGAACGTGATGGAGCAGACCGAGGAACTCAGCCCTATCTACGGCTCGCGCCAGTGGGAGAAGCTCAACCAGGCCGAGCGCGATGAACTCGGCCTGCACCTGTCGTCCTGGCTGTTCAGCCAGTTCCTGCATGGCGAGCAGGGCGCCCTGACCGTCGCGGCCAGGATCGTCGAGTCGGTGCCCGACATGGACTCCAAGTTCTACGCGGCCACCCAGGTGATGGACGAGGCCAGGCACGTTGAGCTGTACCAGCGCTTCATCAAGGACAAGATCGGCGTCTACTACCCGATCAACGACGACCTGGCGACGTTGCTCGGCGAGGCGCTCGCCGATGGCCGCTGGGACTACCCCTACCTCGGCATGCAGGTGCTGATCGAGGGTCTGGCGCTGGCGGCCTTCGGCGTGCACAGGGACATGTCGAACAACAAGCTCGTCACCCAGCTGCTCGCCTATGTCATGCAGGACGAGGCCCGGCACGTCGCGTTCGGGCGGCTCGCGCTGCGCGACTACTACGCCGAGCTGACCGAATCCGAGCGCGCCGAGCGCGAGGAGTTCCTGATCGAGGGCTGCTACCTGATGAACAACAGGTTCCGCGCTCAGGAGGTATGGGAACGACTCGACTTCGACGTCGAGGAGTGCATGGACTTCACCGACAAGTCGCCGGTTCAGCAGGCGTTCAGGTCGCTGTTGTTCACCAGGATCGTCCCGTGCGTCAGGGACATTGGCCTGTGGGGCCCGAAGGTCAGGCACGCATTCGCTGACCTCGGCGTGCTCGGCGCGGCCGACAGCGACCTCGAGACGTTGATGAAGGCCGACGAGGATCTGGCCGAGCGGATCGACGAGGAGAAACACGCGGCCGAGCTTGCCGCCAGGAAGGCCGAGGTGCACGACGCGATCGGGGAGGCGAGCGCCGGTTAGTCCGTGCTCACCTGTTCACGGATTGTGATCGACCATCGCCCAGGTGTCGGTAACCTGAGCCAGCGCCGCCCGTGCACAATGTTCGATGGCAGGTCGCGCAGGAAGGCAGGCGAGTGAGCGACCTCAAGATCACGTTCGCTGGCCAGACGTTCACGTTCGAGCCAGGTGAGACGGTCAGGATCGGCCGCAGCCCTGACAACGCGGTGATCGTGTCCGATCCGATCGTCTCGCGTGACCACGCGCGCATTACCTGGCGTTCAGGCGGCTGGGTCCTCGACGACCTCGGCAAGGGGCGCACCTTCGTCGGCGGGCTGCCTATCGCGTCGGTCTCCGTCCAGCAGCCACTCGACGTGCGCCTGGCCACCCTGCGTGGCCCCGAGTTGCGGATTGAGCTAACCGAGAACGCGGACGCCAGCCAGGCCGACGGACCGACTGGCCCCAACGGACTGGCGGCTGTCATGCCGGATCAGGACCCCGGGCGGACCGGGCCGGCCGCCAGTCCAGGCGAGCGCGGCCAGTACGCGGACCAGGCCAGCGGTGTCGGGGTCGTCACAGCAGCGGTGGCCGGATCCACGGGCACGACCAGGCATCCGAGTGCGGTGCACCGCGAAGAACTCTGGCGCGGCGACATCTCAGGCAGTCATACGAGCCCGGCCTACCAGCACCTGCCAGCGCACCACGCCAGGCTCGACTCACCGGGCGGAGACTTCGCGACCGCGGTGCACATCCTTGTGCCGGTCAGAAGCTGGCTGAAGGACACCGGCTGGAAGCAGGGGTCCAGGCTGCTCGTGATCGCCTACGGCCTGCTCCCCTCCCTCTTCGTCGTGCTGTTCTCGACGACGAGCGACCTGAGCGCCCCTGGCTGGGCCTACAGCCTCGCGATCGCGCCGCTCTGGGCGGTCGCCTTCTGGCTGCTGATCAGGCCTGGCCAGATCACCAAGCTGATCGGCTGGCTCGCGATCGCGATCGTGGCTGGCGTCATGGCGCTGATCCCCACCGTCACGCTGCCCTGGGAAAATGCCCTCGATCAGACCGCGACCAGTCACAACCTGCTGCCTTGGATCTACGGTGTCGGGTTCGCCGAAGAGGTCACCAAGGCGCTGCCGATTCTCGTCGCAGCTTTGTTGCTCCGCTGGGTATGGAAAACCACCCTCGACGTCCGGGTGTGGATGTTCCTCGGCACCATCGCAGGGCTCGCCTTCGGAGTCAGGGAGTCGGTCTTCTACACATCCAGCTACCTGACGCAGGGCAACCACAAGGCGGGCCTGGCAGTCCCGCTGATCCTCACTTTCGCCCAGCGCGTGTTCGTCGACGGATTTCAGCACGCGGTCTGGACCGGTATCGCGGCGTTCTTCATCGGGATGGGCGTGAACTACCGCAGACGCAGGATTCCGCTGATCATCTTCGGCATCACGCTGCCCGCGCTGCTGCACGGCCTGAACGACTGGAGCACGCAGCTTGCGTCGCACTGGCTCTGGATCGTCATGGAGGCGATCTCGCTGCTGCTGTTCATCGGCTACACGATGTCGGCTGCCTCGATCGAACGCCAGGTCAGGGACACGCCGCTGTTCAGAGGCGACTCGATGATCATGGGAGCTGTCCCCGCGGCCGCTCCGCCAGCGCAGACCGAGCGCGCCCAGCACGCCGAGCACCGTTAGCGCCCCGGTCCCCGGACCCGGCCAGCCCAGCCGGTTACGATCGGCCGGTGACAGACTCGCACTCGCACTCCGTGAGCCCGGAGCCCCTCCAGCCGGCAGCACCCATGCCCGCGTTTCCCGCGGGATTCGCCTGGGGCGTGGCGACCGCGGCCTACCAGATCGAGGGTGCCGTAGCGGCGGACGGCCGCGGCGACTCGATCTGGGACACGTTCTGCCGCCAGCCTGGGGTGATCAGGGACGGCCACACGGGCGACGTGGCGTGCGATCACTACCACCGGTGGGCCCAGGACGTCGCGCTGATGGCCGGCCTCGGCATCACCGCGTACCGCTTCTCGATCGCCTGGCCGCGGGTGCAGCCCGACGGCAAGGGACCGGCCAACGCGGCTGGCCTTGACTTCTACGAGCGGCTGACGGACGCGCTGCTGGCCGCCGGCATCACGCCGGTTCCGACCTTGTACCACTGGGACCTGCCGCAGCCCCTCGAGGACGAAGGCGGCTGGCTGACCAGGGACACGGCGTCCCGGTTCGCCGACTACGCGGCGCTGGCAGCCGGGCGGCTCGCCGACAGGATCGGGCTCTGGATCACGCTTAACGAACCATTCGTGGTGACTGCCTTCGGATACGCGCTCGGCATCCACGCGCCGGGCAAAGCGCTGATGACCGGCGCGCTGCCCACCGCGCATCACCAGTTGCTCGGGCACGGGCTCGCCGCGGCCGCGCTGCGGACGGCCGGCGCCAAGCAAGTGATGATCACCAACAACTACTCACCCGCCTGGCCCGCCAGCGACAGCGCCGCCGACGTGGCCGCCACCGAGGCGTACGACATCTTGCAGAACCGGCTGTTCACCGATCCCGTGCTGCTCGGCAGCTACCCCGACCTCAGCGCGTTCGGCATCGGGCCAGAGGGCCTGGACTGCGTGCGGGACGGTGACCTGGCGGCGATCTCGGCGCCAATCGACGGTCTGGGCGTGAACTACTACATGCCGACGAGGCTGTCAGCACTGCCTGACTCGCCCCTGCCGTTCCAGCTCGAGCCGATCCCCGGCTACCCGCTGACCGCCTTCGGCTGGCCGGTCATCCCGGCCGGGCTGACCGAGATGCTCACCTCGCTGCGGGACTGGTACGGCCAGGCGCTGCCGCCGGTCTACATCACCGAGAACGGCTGCTCGGTCGCCGACGTTGTCGCCGAGGACGGCACCGTCGACGACCAGCCGAGGATCGACTACCTGGACGGTCACCTGCGAGCGGTGCACGACGCGATCGGCGCTGGCGTCGACGTGCGCGGCTACTACCAGTGGACGTTCACCGACAACTTCGAGTGGTCCGAGGGTTATCACCAGCGGTTCGGCCTGGTGTTCACCGACTTCGCGACCCAGCGCCGGATCCCCAAGGCCTCGTTCGCCTGGTACCGCGACCTGATCGCGGCCCAGCGACGAGAGTAGCGCCAGCGGCCCTAGCTCTGTGGCTCGCGCCCGGCACGGCCAAGGTCAGCGAGGGCGGCATGCGCGGCGCCGGCGCCGCACATGCCGTGCACGCCGCCACCTGGCGGGGTCGCCGCCGAGCACAGGTACACGCCGGGCAAGGCCGTGCGGTACTCATTCCACCTGACCGCTGGCCGGAAGACCGTCTGGCGTAGCGTGCCGGCCCCGCAGTTGATGTCACCGCCCACGTAGTTCGGGTTGTGCTTCTCCATGTCCACGGCGGTCCTGACGGACCTGGCGAGGATCAGATCGCGGAAGCCGGGCGCGAAACGCTCGATCTGCGTCTCGATCAGGTCGGCCATGTTCACGTCCGATCCAGACGGCACGTGGCAGTAGGCCCAGAGGGTCTGCTTGCTGCCTGGTGCCCTGGTGGGGTCGACCACACCCGGCTGCGCGACCAGGCAGTACGGCCGGTCCGGGTGCCGGCCGGCCGCGACGTCAGCCTCGCTGGCGGCCACCTCGGACAGTGTCCCGCCCACGTGCACGGTGCCCGCCTGCTGGCACGCCTCCGCTTGCCAGGGCACGGGACCGTCGATCGCCCAGTCCACCTTGCATACCCCTGGTCCGTACCTGAACCGCTCCAGCGAGCGGGCATAGCGCCGCGGCAGGCGATCCCCTGCGATCCTGGCGAACTGCCGCGGGGAGACGTCGAGCAGTACGGTCCTGGCTCGGGGAAGCTCATCCAGCGTGGTGATCATGCAATCCGTGGTGACCGAGCCGCCGAGTTCGGTCAGCTCGCTGACCAGCGCCGCCGTGATCGCCGCGCTGCCGCCTTCGGCGACCGGCCAGCCCGCCGAGTGCGCGAGCAGGGTCAGCAACAGCCCGAATCCAGCGGTCAGCGGGGCGTTGAGCGGCAGCATGGAGTGCGCGGCCACCCCCGCCAGGATCGCCCTGCCCTCGTCGGTCTCGAAGCGCCCGGCCAGCGTCGCGGCCGGGAGCAGGCCTCGCAGGCCGAACCTGGCCATCGGGACCGGACGCGCTGGCACCGACCGCAGCGGTGCGAGCACCTCGGGCACGATCGCGTCCGCGCCGCGGACAAGCGGCGCCATCAGCCGGCGGTAGCGCGGACCGTCGAGCCCCAGGCGGCCGGCGGTCTCCTCGACCGTGCCGCCCACCGCGGCGGCCCGGCCGCCGTCGAGCGGATGCGCGAACGCGACCTTCGGATACAGCAGCCTGACCCCGCGCGCCGCCAGGTCGGTGCCGAGGAAGAACGGCGAGGCTGCGGCCAGGGGATGGACCGCTGAGCAGATGTCATGGGTGAAGCCAGGCAGCGTGAGCTCGGCGCTGCGGCACCCGCCGCCCGCTTCCTCGGCTCCCTCGAAAACGTCGACCACCAGCCCGGCCCTGGCCAGCGTCACCGCGGCGGCCAGCCCGTTGGGCCCTCCGCCGACCACGACGGCGTCGGGTGTGCGGCTCACAGGTTCAGCACCTCACGCTCAGCGGCGACGTCGACCGGCAGCGGAGCGCCGGCCAGCCGCCCGGCCAGCTTGTCGAGTTCGGTGTCGGTGCGATCTGGCCGGTGGTGGAACAGCACGACGCGGCGGGCGCCGGCCGCGGCGGCGAGGCCGACCGCGTAGTCGGCCGCGGCGTGACCGAAGCTGGCCTGGGCAGGCACCTCGTCGGGCAGCAGCGAGGCATCGTGGATCAGCGCGTCCGCTCCCGACGCCAGGGCCAGCGCCGCCTCGTGGTACTCGCCGAGCCCGTCGGGCCCTGGGCCGAGGTTCGTCGGGCAGTGGTCTGGCAGGTACGCCACCGATGACCTGCCGTCGCTGACCCGGTAGCCGTAGGTCGTGCCGCCCTTGTGCGGAATCGGGAGCGCCAGGATGGTGAAGGGTCCTGCCCGCCGCTCGCCGGCCGGCAGCGTGCCGAACGTCCAGGCGCCGCGCAGCTGACTGGGCGCTATCGGGAAGTGCGGCGGCGACATGGCGAGCGCCAGCACATCCTCGGCCGCGGCGCCGCCAGGCTGCTCGGGGATCAAAAGCGTGACCTCCGCGCCCTCGGTGTCGCCCCCGGTGAAGAACGGCAGTCCCTGGACGTGATCCCAGTGCAGATGCGACAGCACTATCGTGCCGCGGAAGGGCGCGCCGTTCAGCAGCGGCGTGACCTGCCGCAGGCCGGTGCCAGCGTCCAGGATCAGTGTCGGCACCAGATCGTCGTCGCAGGTCAGCGCCACACACGAGGTGTTGCCGCCATACCGGACGAATTCCGGACCCGGCGCCGGTGTCGACCCCCGGACGCCGCACAGCTGTACCCGCATGAGATCAAGCCTGCCCGAGCGATTCGCGGCGGTGTCCGCCGGCCAGTTCCTCTAGCGACTCGCGGTCGAATTGCGCGGCCGGAACTGCGGCGACGCGGCACGCCGTGACGGCGGTCAGCGTCGATGTCCGCGCCCCGCCCTCGAGGTGCGCGCGCTCGCCGAGCAGTGCTCCTGGCCCGTACTCGGCCAGCCATTCGCTATTGTGCTCGACCCGGATGACGCCGTCGAGCACGAGGTAGATCTCGTTGCCAGGCTCGCCCTGGCGGACCAGCGCGTCGCCGGCGCGGACCTTCTTGATGACCGGCTTGGCGGCTCCGTGCATCAGCTGCACGGACAGCGAGTGCTCCAGAGCCGTCTCGACCGCCGTCACCAGGGCCTCAGAGTCCTCGTCGCCCCACGGCGTGTGGCGCCCGAACGACGTCGCCATCCAGTCGGTGTAGTCGGTCAGCCCTGATTTGTGGGTGAGCGCGCCCGCATCGTCGTAGATCCAGTGCCGAGGGAACCGGCTTGCCCCGCTCATGGCCGTCTCCGCGGTGCCGTCGGCGCGCAGCGTGAGCGTCAGTGTCGTCCACACCAGCGGTGCCTGCCACTGAACGTAGGGCCGGTGTGCGACCTTACGCGGGGCTGGCAGGCTGGTCCGGCCGCCGACCGTCTGGCTGAACTTCACCCAGCCGTCGCCATGCTCGGGTTCTTTGCGCACATCGGGCAGGAGCGCGTTCTGGAACACGCGCCGCACGCCGCCGAGCCTGATCGTCGTGTTGCCGATATAGCCTCCGCCGCTGTAGCCAGAGCCGGTGATCGTGCCGTCGTCATCGACCTCCATCCAGGCCTTCAGCACGTTCGCGAAGCGGAACTTGTCCGCCACCCGCAACGCCTCTAGGTCGTCGATCTGGGCTGGCGGCGGGTCGTCGTAGTGGGTGAACCCCGCGTCGAACGCCACCCGGCTGCTGCCGGTGACGGCCTCGGACGGGATCCAGGACAATGAGGTCACGCTTGTCTCGTATCGCATACCACGACCATGCCCCGTCGGTGCCGGGCGAGGCCAGCGTGGTGACAGGAAAGTGCCGGGTGTGCCTAGTACCACACTGAGATTCAGGCCACGTGGCGACAGCCTGCGCTCTGGGTGGCAGCACCACGGCTGACGGGGTGGTCGCTGGCTTGACGCGCTGCTCAGCTGGTCGGTGAAATAAGCAGCCATGGGCGCGATGTGGCTTAGCCTCCGATCAGCCACCCGGCTGCGCTGGCGGGCGCTGGTCGCGCTCGCGATGCTGGCGGGCTTGATAGGCGGAATCGCGCTGACGGCCGCCGCCGGGGCGCGGCGCACCGATACCGCGTACTCGCGGCTGCTGCGGCGCAGCAACGCCTCGCAGTTCCTCGTCTCGCCGACCGTCGGCGGATTCGATGGCTTCTTCCGCGCGCTCGCTCGCCTGCCGCAGGTGCAGCGGGTCTCGACGAGCGCGTTCTACGACATTGCGCTGATCCCGCCCGGCAGGGCGGGACGCCATGGCGCGGTCAGAAGCGTCATCTTCGAAGGCAGCCCTGACGGTGCGACCGGGATCTCGGTTGACCGGGTCAGAGTGGTGTCCGGGCGGCTGTTCACTGTCAGTGATACCAGCGCGGTGATGATCGACGAGCGCCTCGCCTCGCGCTATCACCTGCATGCGGGCAGCACACTCAGCGTCCTTGCGTACCGGCAGAGCGCCGCGCACCAGCGGAGAGGCCCGCCGGTTCGGCTCGCCTTCACGGTGTCGGCGGTGGTCACGTTCGAGGACGAGGTCGTGCCGGCCACCCGCGATCTGGCCGAGCCAACCGCACTTCTGAGCCCGGGCTTCGCCCGCACCGCCGCGGCGCAGAGCTACAACCCAGGTGGCGGCGCGGCCAATGTCCTGCTGCGACCCGGCGCCAGCGAGACCGCGTTCACGCGAGCCGCGAAGGCGCTCGGCGAGCGGTATCAAGTCGGGGGCGTGGGGATCGTCAATCTCGCCGCGCAGTACGCGGCCACGCAGCGCGCGATCGCGCCGCAGGCGGTTGCGCTCGCGATCTTCGCGGCCCTGGCAGGACTGATCGGCCTGGCGGTCATCGTGCAGCTGCTCAGCAGGCAACTCGCGCTCGACGGGCTCGAGTTCCCCATCCTGCGCGCGCTGGGCATGAGCAGGGCCAGGCTCGCCGCAGCCTCGCTGGCCAGGGCGGCGATCGTGACGATCATCGCAGGAGCGGCCGCCGTCGCCATAGCGATCGCGGCGTCGCCGCTGATGCCGATCGGTCCGGCAAGGACCGCCGAACCGGCACCTGGGTTCGAGGCGAACCTGGCCATCCTGGGTGCTGGCTTCGCCGCGATCGTGGTCCTGCCCCTGATGCTGCTCGGGACGGCCGCCTGGCGCACCGCGAGCAGGACTGCCGGACCGCTGGGCATCGCCGATCTCCCAGCGCCGGGGCACCGGACGAGGCTCGGCCCGGCGATGCGGGCGCTCGGCTCGGTGACCGGCAGCATCGGCGTTCCCATGGCCCTCGAGCCAGGTCACGGCCGCACCGCGGTCCCAGTCAGGAGCGCGCTTGTCGGCACGACCGTCGCAGTCGCCGCGGTAGTAGCCGCATTCGTCTTCGGCTCGAACCTGATCGGCCTGGTCGGCACGCCGCACAGATACGGCCAGAACTGGAAGCTCGAGCTCGATCTGCAGGTCAGCGGCGTACCCATCGGAGCGGCGATGCCTGTGCTCAACGTCGCACCCGGCCTGGCAGGATACGCTGCGGGGACCTACGGCCAGCTGACAGTGGACGGTGCCCGCGTCCCCGCCATCGGCCTCGACCAGATGCACGGCCACGACTTCCTCACCATCGTCGCCGGTCACGCGCCCTACGCGCCTGACCAGATCGCGTTCGGCGTCCGAACCCTGGCGCTTCTGCACAAACGGGTCGGTCAGACCGTCGGTATCGGCGGCTCGCAGCTCACCATCGTCGGCTCGGCTGTCTTCGCCTCGTTCAGCGTCGCTGGCGGGTCCGCAACCGACCTCGGCACCGGCGCCGTCGTCGCCGCGTCTGTCCTATCGAAGCCGAATCCGCCCTTCTGC
Source organism: uncultured Actinomycetota bacterium (assembly GCA_963696215.1). Classification (GTDB taxonomy): domain Bacteria; phylum Actinomycetota; class Actinomycetes; order Streptosporangiales; family Streptosporangiaceae; genus Chersky-822. The sequence continues at coordinate 366,630 of CAVOJF010000007.1, read as the reverse complement.
ATGAAGCCGGCGACCTGCTACAACTTCTTCCTGCTCCGCTTCAAGCCCGGCACGGACCTCGGGCTGGCGTCGGCACGGCTTGAGCGAGCCGTTACGCGCGCCGGGTGCGCGCCAGGCCTCTGCCTGGTTTCCCGGTTCCAGACCCCGGCCGATATCAAGAACTACAACGGCGTGCGGGACACTCCGTTCGTACTCGGCCTGGTGCTCAGCCTGCTCGCGGTGGGCACCCTAAGCCATGTCCTGTTCACCGCGGTCTTCCGCCGGCGCCGCGACCTGGCGGTGCTCAAGACGATCGGCATGCGGCGCCATCAGCTGCTTGGCGTCGTCGCCTGGCAGGCCAGCGCCCTCGCCGCGGCAGCCGTCATCATCGGAATCCCGCTTGGAACCGTCGCCGGGCGATGGCTGTGGGCTGCGTTCGCGGGCTCAGTCGGGATCGCGACCGGCGCGAGCATCCCCGTGCTCATCGTGCTCACGGCCATTCCCGCCACGCTACTCGCTGCCAATCTGCTGGCCGCCATGCCTGGCTGGACGGCAACGCGCGTCAGGCCCGCTGCCGTGTTTCGCTCGGAGTGAGGGGCGCAGTTGCGGTGACGCCACTGGTGGTCGCAGTCCGCTCGCATCTCCGGCTGCGCTGGCGGACCGTGCTCGCCCTCGCAATGATCTTCGGGCTGGTCGCTGGCGTGGCGCTGACCGCGGCCGCCGGCGCGCGCCGCACCGCGACCGCCTATCCCAGGCTGCTGCGCTGGAGTCGCGCCTCCGACGTGCTGGTGCTGCCCGGCTGCGTTGGCTTTGGCGGCTTTTACCAGGCGCTCGGCCGGCTGCCGCAAGTCGCCTCGATGTGGACGGGCGTGGTCTATGAGATGGCGCTACCGCCGGCCGCCGGGCCCGCGCCGCCCCAGGTGGACGTCGTGGCCAGCCCGGACGGCAAGCTCGGCTTCGCCACGGACCGGGTCAAGGTGGTGGCGGGGCGGCTCTTCGACCCGGCCAACCCGGCCGCGGTCATGGTCGACGAGCAACTCGCGGCCCGCGACCACCTGCGGCCTGGCAGCACGCTGCGGCTTGCGGGCATCCCAAGCTCGCCAAAGGCTTGCAGGCCGCGGCGCGGCCGGGCGCCGGCGCCACGGCGGGGGCCGGCGCCGCTGACGTTCCACGTGTCGGCGATCGTGACATTCGATGACCTCGTGGTCCCTGGTCCAGGGATGACCGGCGCGCCGCGGGTGCTGCTGACGCCCGCGTTCTGGCGGTCAGGGGCTGGCCAGCCGTACGGACCTGGCGACTACGCGGGCGTCCGCCTGCGGCGCGGCGTCAGCTTCGCGGCCTTTGCCCGGGCGGCTGACCGGGTGGCCAGGCGGCACCACATCACGGTCAGCCTGATCAGGAGGGCCGGCCAGGTCGCCGCCACGGAGCTCGCGATCCGCCCAGAGGCCGTGGCGCTTCTCGCGTTCGCCCTGCTTGCCTTCCTCATCGTTCTGGCTGTCGCCGCGCAGTTGCTGAGCCGCCAGCTGTCGGCCGACGCCGCGGACCTGACGTCGCTGCATGCGCTCGGCCTTTCCAGAGCGAGGCTGGCGGCTGTGTCCCTGGCCCGGCTGGCCGCCGTGACCTGCCCTGGCGCTGTTCTGGCGGTCGGCGTCGCGATCGCGGCATCGCCGCTAATGCCGATCGGACCTGCCAGGCTGGCTGAGTCGGCCCCCGGCGTCGAGGTCAACCTCGCGTTCCTAGGCGCGGGGCTGCTGCTCACCGCAACCCTGCCGCTTGCCCTGATGATCCCGGTCGCCTGGCTCGCCGCGGGGCGCGCCCAGGGAGCCGCGCGAGGCTGGCCCGTCGTCCCGCGACGATCCCTGGTGGCAGGCTGGCTGACCGCGACCGGATCGCTGCCCGCCGCGCTTGGTGTCAGGCTCGCCTTCGAGCCAGGTGGCGGCCGGACGGCCATGCCAGTGCGGAGCACCATCGGCGCGATCGCGGTCGCCGCGGCGGCTATGACCGCCGCCGTGGTGTTCGGCTCGAGCCTGCTCGGCGTGATCAGCGTTCCGCACCGGTACGGGCAGAACTGGTCTGACGAGCTGAACCTGCAGCTAAACGCCATCCCGGCCGCCGCCGTGCGCGCGGTAATGTCCCATCGGCGCGATGTGGGTGGGTACGCGGCGGGCAACTACGGGCAGGTCGAGATCGCGGGCTCGGCGGTCCCCGCGATCGGCGTCGACCCGCTCGCTGGCGACCGTTTTCTCACCTTCCTAGCCGGGCACGCGCCAACCGGACCCGGGCAGATCGTCCTTGGCGAGCGAACCATGCGCTCGCTGCGGCTTCGGCCTGGTCAGCGCGTAGCGGTCACGATTGGCAGCCGGTCCCGGCCGATGCGCATCGTCGGCGTGGCCGTGTTCCCGCTGTTCAGCCAGGCAACGTCTGCGGCGACAGATCTTGGCACGGGTGCCGCCGTCGCCGCCTCGGTACTGTCCCAGCCAGATCCCCCGCTCTGCGCAAACGCCCCGACCTGCTACAACTTCGTTCTGATCCGCTTCAAGCCTGGCGCCAGCCGGCGCTCTGCCGTGGCTGGGCTCGCGGCGGCCGTGGCCAGGGCTGGATGCCCGCGCGGCATCTGCCTCATCACCGCCGACCAACGGCCCGGCGAGATCAGGAATGTCGCCGGCGCGCGTGACACACCGCTCGTTCTGGGGCTAGTCCTGGCGTTCCTGGCGGTCGCGTCGCTGAGCCACGTGCTCGTCACAGGCGCCCGCCGGCGGCGCCGCGACCTCGCGGTTCTCAAAACGCTCGGCCTCGGCGGTTCGCAGGTGATGGCGACAGTGCTCTGGCAGTCGGCTGCCATCACCGCGGCCGCCCTCGTCATCGGCCTCCCGGCGGGCTTGCTGGCCGGGCGGTGGACGTGGTCCTTGTTCGCCGGCAATCTCGGTGTGGCGGCCAGGGCCGACGTTCCCGCGCCGCAGATCCTGGCCTTCATCCCCGCTGCGCTCCTGGTCGCGTGTGTCCTGGCCGTGCTCCCGGCGCGGAGCGCGGCCAGGCTGAAGCCCGCCGAGGTCCTGCGCGCGGAGTGACCGCGCTCCTTACTCCACCCGAAGCACGTCGGCAGCGCGGGCTTTCGCTGCCCGCCAGCCCGGCCAGAAGGCGACCGAGTTGGCGAGCAGCACAACAGCGGGGACGGCCAGCAGGATCAGGCTCACCGGCGTGATCGCGTTGGCCGGCACGCCGAGCAGGCCGCCGAACAACGCCCAGCCGCGCCGGGCCGCGATCCCGAGCGGGAGACCAACCGCCAGCGCGATCACGGCGAGCGTGCTGACCTGCCAGGCGGTGATGGAGCTGACCTGAGACCGCGCCAGGCCGAGCGCACGCAGGACGGCGAAGTCGCGCCGCCGGCGCCGGCCCGACATCACGATGAGCTGAGACAGCACAGCAAGGCCCAACGCGGCGAGCAGGCCGCCCAGTATCTTCGGCGTGGCGTCGATGCGGGCGTAGTCGGTGATTCCGTTCGGCTGCTGACCGGTGACTACGCAGGTGGACTGCTGGACGGTGGCGCAGAGCGGGCGGAGCAGGTGCTGGAACCGCGCAGTCGCGGCCTCCCGGCCCTGGCCTGGCCTGAACTTGACGAGCACGAACTCGAAGCCTGGTCCGACATCAGCCGAGCTGACCTGTGATGCCAGCGCGGCGGCTGTAGTCTCTGCGCCCTGGCCGAGGTCGGTGGGGGTAAAGCTGCCCTGGCCAAAGTTGGGGAAGACGGCGCGCCCGACGATGTGAAAGCGCCGCCGGCGGTCGCCGGTAACTAGGGTTACCCATTCGCCGACCCGCTTGCCTGCCTGTTGCAGCGTGGTAGTTCCGAGTACGATCTCGCCCGCGGTACGCGGCGGGCGGCCCTGGAGCAGAGTCGGCGACAGCATGGGCCCGCTGCCCCTCGCGAGGCCGATCGCTGGCACGACGACGTGGCCGATGGCAATGACCCCGTGGTCACCGAACGACCACCCGGCGATCTGCGGGTCCGCGGCGAAGAGCGCCGCGATCTTGGCCGGTTTCAACGCGCCGAACTGAAGGTCGACAGCGGCGTCCCAGGCTCGTCCGTACAGCCGAGGCGCCTGCACCAGGTGCACCAGGTTGGCGCCGAAGGTGAACGCCCCGGTGACCGCCAGCACCGACAGCGTCGTGCCTGCCAGCACGGCGCGCACCGGCACCGCCGTCCGGCCCCGGCCAGGCTCGAGCGCGAGCCGCACGCCTGTGCTCACGGTCACCGGGAGGCCAAGACCAGCCAGGCCGTCTGCCAGGCGGGACCGGCGTAGCGGTGCTGCGTCCGCAGCCGCCACGAGCCGCGCGGTGGCGAAGCGGCGGGCGGGCCATGCGGCCCGCGCGAGCAGCATGACGACGATGACGGGCGCGCCGATGCCCAGCACAGTGGCGTCCGCGCTTAGTCCGGGATCTGGCTCGGCCAGCCTGGCCACGCCGATCGGCATCAGCGGAGACACGGCGATGGCGAGAAGGACGGCCAGCACCGCACCGACCGCGCCGGCCGCGGCCACGTTGATCAGGCCGGCCACAGTCAGCTGGCTGCGAGTCGCGCCGAGCGCCGCCAGTGCCCGGTTGTCCGTCGACGCAGACGCGAGCACCCGGCTGGCTGCCTGGCCCACCACCAGCAGCGCGGTGAGCGCGAGGACGAGCGCGAAGAGCCACAGCGCGACCGCGGCAGGCTTGATCGACCGTTCAACGGTTGCTGCCTGCGTGCTCTCGTCAGCCTGGTAGATATGGCCGTGCGTGCCTGGGAACTGACGGGCGAGGGCTGCTGCTTCCCGCCCGAATGTCGCCGCCGCCGTCCCTGCCTGCAGCCGGACCTCCGCGCCGTCGAACGCCTCGTAACGCGGCCCGAGTTCATGCCAGAGCCCAGTGCTGGCGACGACGTGCGGCACTTTATCCAGATCGGTCACCGGATCGATCGATGCCCGGGTCCCGAGGATCCCGACCACCCTGACGCGCAGCATGCGCAGGTGATGCTGGCCGCCCGTGACCGGCCCGGGCGTATTGGGCAGCGCCGCGAGCCTCAGGTAGCTGCCGACATGGACGTGCAGCTGCGCAGCACCGTGCTGGTCAATGGCGACCTCGCGGGCCTTGCTGGCCAGCGGGAACCGCCCGGCTAGGACGCGAGACCTGTCGACCAGCGTTCCGTACCTGCGATCGAGCGGTGCCACGACGACGATGTCGCCGGCCAGCTGCCCGCGGGCATTGACCGGCTCGAGGTTCAGGCCGACTATGGGCGCGACCGCCGCGGCGTGCGGCAGCCTTGCGAGCGCGTCGTCGAAGCCGCTGGTTCCCGGGCTTGCCGGAGCGACGAGCATGTCTGAAGCCCGGGACCAGGTCAGAAACCGTGGATAGGCACTTTCGGTACGCCGAGCGCCCGCGGCGGCCGCCAGGGTCCCGCCGCCCGCGACACCGACCAGCAGGGCGAGCACCAGCCAGCCGCGCCAGTATGCCTTCAGCCAGTGCGCGGCCAGCCGAAGAACCGCTCCCACGATCAGCCTCCCAACGTCCGTCGGCGCAACAGGCAAGGTTCGCGGGCCCATCGGACCGCAAACCTTACCTGTTCCGCGCGAGAGCCCTGTCCGCTATCTGGTCACCGGGCCTGACGCCTGGATGATCTGCTGGGATGCGACCGGGCGCTTGTGCTGTGCGCACTTGCCTTGCGCGTTCTTGGCACCGATGACGAGCAGCGTGAACCGGAACTTGCCATGGCCGGAGATGCCGGCATACTTGCCGGTGCCTCCTCCGATCGTGTACGTGCCCGGCTGGATGATCTGCATGAGGCAGGTCCTGGGGTTGAAGCTATGCTTGCCGCCCTTGCCGTTCGTGTGGTGCACCTTGAACGAGCCGTTCTTGAAGACGAACGTGTCGGTGTTGTTGCCCATGTGATCGACCGCCGGGCCGGTGAAGACGCCGTAGGCGATCACCCGGCCGGTGCTGGCCGTGGCGTTCGCGCTGACTAGCTGGAAGTGCTCGGTCCCGGTAACCGCCGGGCCGCCGTGACCCGCGGGCGCGGCCATCGCGGGTCCCGCCAGGGCCAGTGCGGCCGTCGCGCACGCGACACCCGCCAGGGAAATGAGTCGTCTTTTCATCACAGCCTCCTGCTGATTTCGACGTTGGCTCGAACGTCCCAGCCGGGCGGCCATGTGGGCCAGGTGGGTGCCTGGCCAAAGCGGGGTGTGTCTAACACCACGTCAAATGCGGAGGCTCACTCCCTGGCGCCAGCACCCCGCGGCGTGCGAAAACTAGCTGGATGGAACAGACTGCCGCGCCAGACGGCCGCACGATCAGCGTGTTCCTCGCTGACGACAACCTGATCGTCCGCGAGGGCGTGCGCGCGCTCATCGAGCGCAGCCCCGATCTGCGGGTGGTCGGGCTGGCCGCGGACTACGACGAGGTCGTCGCCGGCTGCACGGCGACCGAGCCCCAGGTGCTGGTCACCGACGTACGGATGCCGCCTTCTTTCCACCGGGAGGGCATCGACGCGGCCAAGGAGGTGCGCAAGCGCCATCCTGGCACCGGCGTCGTCGTGCTCTCGCAGTACGACGACCCGGAGTACGCCGTCAGCCTGCTGGCCGAGGGTTCCGCCGGCTACGGCTACCTGCTGAAGGACCGGGTCGCCGAGGGCAGCCAGCTCGCCGATGCCATCCGGCGGGTGGCAACCGGCGGCACGGCCCTTGACCCTGCCATCGTCGAAGCCCTGGTGCAGCCGGTCATCTCTCCCGGTGGCCTGCTGCCCGCCGAGGAGGAGTTGCTCGGCATGATCGCCGAGGGCAAGACCATCAAAGTCATCGCGCACGCCAAGCGTGTCCCGCCGGCGGCCATCGACGCGGCCGTGGAAACGGTGTTCGTCAAGCTGGCGGCCGGGGTCTCCATTGGCCAGCAGGGCGCGCTCAACCGGCTCAAGATGCTGCACCAGGCCATCGTCGACCGGGAGGAGCAGGGCGAGACGCTGTCCAGGCTGCTCCCCGGCGGCCTGGCCGAGAAGATCAGGGGTCAGGGGCAGCGCATCGGCGAAACCGAGCGGGTGCAGGTCACCGTGCTGATGAGCGACATCAGGTCGTACTCGACGATCGCTGAGCACGCCGATCCCGCGCAGCTGGCCGGCCAGCTGAACACCCACAGGGCCGCGATGAACCGGGCGATCCTCGGGCAGGGCGGTACCGTCATGCAGTTCGTGGGCGACGCGGTGATGGCCGTGTTCGGCGCTCCGTTCCCGCAGGCAGACCACCCGGACCGGGCGGTCGCCGCGGCACTGGCCATGCATGAGCTGCAAGGGGAGATCAACAAAGGCTGGGCGAGCGCCGATCTGCCGGCATTCGGCCTCGGCATCGGAGTCTCCACAGGTGAGGCTGCCGCCGCGCTGCTCGGCTCAGAAGAGCGGCTGGAATACACGCTCGTCGGCGACACGGTCAACCTGAGCCAGCGCCTGCAGCAACTCGGCGCGGCAGGAGAAACCGTCATTTCCGAGGCGACCAAGCGCGCGCTGTCGATGCCGGCCGAGCTAACCGCTCTGCCAGAGCAGCTGGTCAAGGGCCGGGATACACCCATAATTGCCTATAAGCTTCGCGGGCCTGCCGGCCCCGGTGGCCGGCCAGGCGGGCGTGACCGCGCGCAGGAACCGATCCAGACTCCGTTGGGGGCGCCATGAACACCGACCGAATCGCGCAGGGCTCCGGGGCGTCTTCCCCCCAGGGCAGTGCTGCCGCACTTGTCGCCCACGGCGTGCGCAGGACGTTCGAGGCAGAGAACGCGCCCGTCCGTGCGCTCCGCGGCGTCGACCTGACCGTGCGTGGCGGCGAGTTCGTCGCGCTGATGGGGCCTTCAGGTTGCGGCAAGTCGACCTTGCTCAACCTGATCGCCGGGCTTGATGTGCCCGACGAGGGGACGATCACGGTCGCCGGCGAGCAGGTGACCGGCCGGAGCGAGGACGACCTCGCCAGGATGCGCCGCAGGCACATCGGCATCGTCTTTCAGTTTTTCAACCTCCTCGAAGGGATGACGGTGCTGGAGAACGTCGCGCTGCCAGCCCTGATCGCGGGCCGGAAGCGACGGATGGCCGAGACCAGGGCCCGTGACCTGCTCGACTTGCTTGGCATCGGCGACAAGGCAGCCTCGCTGCCAGGCGTGCTCTCCGGCGGCCAGCGGCAGCGGCTGGCGATCGCCAGGGCGCTGGCGAACGAGCCGACGCTGCTGCTTGCGGACGAGCCGACAGGAGCGCTCGACTCAGAGGGCGGCGCCGAGGTCATCGAGTTGCTGCGCCGGCTGCACGGGGGCGGCCAGACGGTAATCCTCGTGACCCACGACGCCGACGTGGCGGCGGCAGCGCAGCGCCTGGTCAGGATGCGGGACGGCCGCATCGTTACGCAAGACGATGTCAGCCTGGAGCCTGACCCTGGGGACAAGGTCAACGTCCGGTGACCACAACTCCGCTGCCGGCTCGCGCATCCGTGGCACCGCCGGAGGGTTCGGACAATCGGCCCGCCAGTCAGGGACTGCGAGTCCGCCTGATCACCGCCGGCCTCCTGCTGCCTTTTGGCACGCTCGCGGTGACCGGCGCCGGGCTGGCCGCGTCCGGCCATGTTCTGCCTCTCCAGGCGGTCGGGTACGCGGTGGCGCTCGTCTGGGCGCTGTCGGCCATGCTGACCGCCAGGGCAAGGGAGCGAACCCCGCAGTGGCAAGTCAGCTGCGGTGCGTTCGCGGCGGTGCTGGCGCTGAGCGGCACCCGTGCCGCGGCCGCGTCTCAGGGCAGCCATGACGTGCTGCTCGCCGCGGCAACGCTGGCCGGCGCCCTGGTCATCGCGCTATGGATCCATCTGCTTCTCGCCGTCCCCGACGGCCGGCTCGGCTCCAGGCCAAGGCAAGTGGCCGCGGCGTGCGGCTATCTCCTGGCGACGGCCGGCGCCGCCATCCTGCTCGCGGCTGGCGGCGGGCCGCTGCCCGCGGCAGCCTTCGCGATCTGCCTGCCCGCGGCGGCCGTGCTCGCCTTGCCGGCCGTGCGGCTCCGTTACGCGGCGGCGCAGAGCCGCGACCGGGAGCGGCTGCAGTGGACCGGCATCGGTGCTGTGCTCGCCGCCACCGTGGCGATCGCCGCGGCGGTGCTCAACCTGCTGGTGGCCTGGCCCGCTCCGCTCGCACCCGTAGCGGCAGCCGCGACCGCGCTGGTGCCGCTCGGCCTGATCGCCGGCGACCTGCCGCGGCTCGGTAAGTTCGGCGGCCGGCTGCTCGTGCACGTGCTCGCTGTCGCCGGCTACACCGTCGCGGTCGCCGTCGTCTACATCATCGTCATCCTCGGCCTGGGCAATCCGCCCCAGGACACCGCCGATCACGAACTGCTCGGGCTCTCGATGCTCGCCGCCGCCGTCGGCGCGATTGGCTACCTGCCGGTGCGGGAGCGACTCATCGGCTGGGCGACCAGATCGGTGTTCGGCGCGAGGCAGGCACCCGACGAGGTGCTGCGCACCTTCGGCAGCCGGATGACGCGCGCGATCAGCATGGACGAACTGCTGCTGCAACTCGCCGAGTCGCTGCGCAAGACGATGAGCCTGACCAGCGCCGAGGTTTTCACCGGGATTGGCGACGTGCTGGAGCGTGCCGCCGCGGTGCCGGACGCCGGGCCGGCCTCGCTGGTGATCACCGCGCGCGAGCGGCCGGTCGTGACCAGGGCCGGGATCTCGGGCAACGCCTGGGTCTCGGTCTGGCTGCCTGCCCTGCTCGAGGGGCGAGGCGACTGCCAGCTGCGGGTCATGCCGGTCAGCCACGCGGGCGAGCTGCTCGGCCTGATCGTGGCCCAGCGTGCGATCACGGCCGACGCATTCTCGGCTGAGGACGATCGGGTACTCACGGAACTGGCCAGGCAGGTTGGCCTTGCCGTGCACAACGCGAGGCTCGATACGGCCCTCCAGACCACGCTCGACGAGCTTCGCAAGCAGGCCGACGAACTGCGCGAATCAAGGGCGCGCGTCGTCGCCAGCGGCGACGCCGAGCGGCGCAGGGTCGAGCGGAACCTGCACGACGGAGCGCAGCAGCACCTGGTGGCGATGGCGGTCAACCTTCGCCTGGCGCGCGACATCCTCGCCGATGACCCGCCGGCCGCGACCGAGATGCTTGACCAGCTCGCCAATGACGTCAAGGAAACCATCACCGAACTGCGCGAGCTCGCACACGGGATCTACCCGCCGCTGCTGGCCGACCGTGGCCTCGGCGAAGCCCTCCAGGCCGCCGCGAACCGGAGTCCGCTCGACGTGGCCGTGCGGACCAGCGGTATCGGCAGGTACGGCCCCGAGGTGGAGGCGGCGGTCTATTTCTGCTGCCTTGAGGCGCTCCAGAACGCCGCCAAGCACGCCGCGGGATCCGAAGTCGAGCTGCGGGTTTGGGAATCCGAAGGCGGCCTGCTGTTCTCGGTCAGCGACAACGGGCCCGGCTTCGAGCCGGAGCGCGCCCGCAAGGGGCACGGCTTCGTGAACATGGCAGACCGGCTCGGGTCGATCGGCGGCACGATCCGCTGGGAGTCCCAGCCAGGCAAGGGCAGCCAGGTACGCGGCTCGATTCCGCTGCTTTAGCTCACGGGTTCTTGCCGGCTGAGGTAGACGAGCACGGCCTTGACCCGGCGGTTGACGTCTTTCTCCTCGGAGAGCCCGAGCTTGGCGAAGATCGAGTTCGTGTGCTTCTCCACGGCCCGCTCGGTCACGAACAGCGCGGCGGCGATGGCCGAGTTGCTCTTGCCCTGGGCCATCTCGCCGAGGATCTCCGACTCCCTGGGCGTCAGGGCGGACAGCCCTGACTGGCGCTCGCCTGAGCGGGAGCGGACCAGTTCGTCCACCACCCGCGGGTCGATCACAGATCCGCCTTGCGCCACCGTCCTGATCGCCCTGGCCAGCTCGTCGACGCTGCTCACGCGCTCCTTGAGCAGGTAGGCCCGCCCGGCCGAGCCGTGCTCGAGCAGCGCCACAGCGTACGCGGGCGCCACGTACTGGCTGAGGACGACGACTCCGGTGCGCGGGTAGTGCTGGTAAATCCAGCTTGCGGCCTTGATGCCCTCGTCGCTGCCGGTCGGCGGCATCCGGATGTCGGTGACGACGACGTCGGGCTGCTGCTCGGACACGACAGCAAGCAACTGAGGCAAGTCCGAGGCGACACCGACAAGCTCGAAGTCCTCGTTGGCTGACACCAGCCGGGAGATGCCCTCCCGCAGCAGGACGTGATCCTCAGCAAGCGCGACCCTGATCGTAGCCATAACAGCGCCGATCGTAGCGTCACCGAACACGGCTGCGACAGGCCCGGGGTTCAGCCGGGTTTCAGCCGCCGTTCAGGCCCTTGCCGACCTGAGCGCCCAGTTCCGGGTGCACGTTGCGCCAGTACTCGACCACGCGGGCCTTCATGTCGGTGGTCACCTCCGGCGCGCTGGCGTGCGCGCAGATGTTGGCTACCAGGTGCTCCTGGTCGGTCTCTGACAGCACCTTCTCCCACAGCGTCCGTGGCTGGCCGAAGTCGTCGTCCTCGGCGTGCCTGGTGTGCGCCGTACGCACGATCTCGCCGCTGACGAAGTAGGACTCGTCCTGCCAGAGCTGCGGATCGGAGACAGGGCCGCCGAAGGAGTTCGGCGCGTAGACGGGGTCGCCAGGATTGGCGTACCGCATCGCGCCGTCCTTGTTGTAGGAATCGACGGGTGCCTTCGGCCTGTTCACAGGAAGCTGCAGGTAGTTCGTGCCGATCCGGTGCCGGTGCGTGTCCGGGTAGGAGAACAGCCTGCCCTGCAGCATCTTGTCGGGTGACGGCCCGATGCCCGGCACGAAATTGGCCGGCTCGAACGCGGCCTGCTCGATCTCGGCGAAGTAGTTCTCGGGATTTCTTGTGAGCGTGATCGTCCCGATCGAGATCGGCGGGTAGTCGCCGTGCGGCCAGACCTTGGTGAGGTCGAACGGGTTGAACCGGTAGTCCGCGGCGGCCTCGAACGGCATCACCTGTACCTGGACCGTCCACGACGGGTGCTCTCCGCGCCCGATGGCCGCGCGCAGGTCGCGGAGGTGGAAGTCCGGGTCTGCCGCGGCCATCGCGCCCGCCTCGGCGTTCGTGAAGGTCTCGATCCCCTGGTCGGTCTTGATGTGGTACTTGACCCAGTACTTCTCGCCGCGCGCGTTGTACCACAGGAACGTGTGGCTGCCATACCCGTTCATGTGCCGCCAGGTGCGCGGCGTGCCCCGGTCGCTCATCAAGAACGTGACCTGATGAGCCGACTCAGGCGACAGCGTCCAGAAGTCCCACTGCATGTTGTTGTCGCGGGTGTGGCTGTCGGCTCGCCGCTTCTGGCTTCGGATGAAATCCTGGAACTTCTGCGGATCCCTGATGAAGAAGACCGGCGTGTTGTTGCCGACCAGGTCATAGTTGCCGTCGTGGGTGTAGAACTTGATCGCGAACCCGCGCGGATCGCGCGCGGTGTCCGCGCTGCCTAGCTCGCCAGCCACGGTCGAGAACCTGATCAGCAGGTCTGTCCTGGCGCCCGGCGCGAACAGGCCGGCCTTCGTGAACTGGCTGACGTCCTCGGTGATCGACAGGGTGCCGTAGGCGCCGCCCCCCTTGGCGTGCACCACCCGCTCTGGCACCCGTTCGCGGTTGAACTGAGCCATCTTCTGGATCAGATAGTGGTCCTGCAGCAGTAGCGGGCCGTCAGGGCCCACCGACTGGGAGAACTCGTCGCTCGGCGCCGGGATGCCGGCGTCGGTCGTCGTACGAGGCCTATGATCGCTCATTGCTGGTGTCCCCCTGCCTGTCGCTTCCAGCATGGTTACATGAAGTAATCATGCTGTTACCCATCGGGGTCGGCCGTCCCAACGGGATCGGCGAGTTAGGTGGGGAAGGCATACTTACGTGCATGTCCACCGAGCACAGCGACGTCACTCCCGGCCCGGATGAATTCGACCGGCAACTCCGCGACCTTTACGCGGGCACGGCGGGAGCGGCGAGGTTCCGCGAACCGTCGGCCGCCGAGCGGGCGAAGCGCGCGGCACGGCGTCGCCGGGCTCGGCTGAACGTGCGCAAGGCTGGCCAGGCCAAGAGCCCGCGGAGGCAGGCTCCAGCCCGGCGCTCAGCGCCAGCGCCGGCAGGCAAGCGCAGGCGGCTGGTCTCCTTCGCCAAGGGCGCGGGCATCCTGATCGGATTCGTCGCGCTGCTGCTCCTCATGCACGCCCTCGGCCTTGGCCCCCAGTAACCCGCCCTGGCTATGACCGGATCCGACGGCCTCGCGCCGCGACTCGATCAGCAGATGCGGTTCGTGGCGGAGATCGGCAGGCTGAAGGGCGTGCTCAGGCAGACGGTGCTAGCCGGAGACGATCTGAACCGGCGCGAGAACTCGGCCGAGCACTCCTGGCATCTGGCGACGATGGCTCTGGTGCTCGCCGAGCACGCACCGCCCGGGACCGACCTGGCCACCGTGACCGGCATGGTGCTCATCCACGACCTGGTCGAGATCGACGCTGGCGATCTGTTCCTCTACGCCGACGCGGCCGCGCAGGCGCGGCAGGATGCGGCAGAACGCGCCGCCGCCGACCGGATCTTCGCCCTCCTGCCTGACGATCAGGCCGTGGCGCTGCGGCAGTTGTGGGATGAGTTCACCGCCCGGCAGACCAGGGAGGCGAGGTTCGCTCGCGCGCTCGACCGGCTGCAGCCGATGCTGGAGAACCTGACCGCTGGCGGCGGCACCTGGCAACGGCACGGAATCACCGCCGACCAGGTGCTGGCCAAGGTCGCGCTGATCGACGACGGCTCCGCGTCGCTGGGCACCCTGGCCAGGGGCCTAGTCGGTGAGGCTGTCGCGGCCGGGATACTCCAGCCTGCTGGCGGTGCCTGACCCGGTCACGGGAAGAAGATCAGCTTGACCGCGGCGACCACGCCGATCACCACGATGATGATCCGCAGCGCGAGCGGAGGCAGGCGCCTGCCCAGCTTGGCGCCGATCAGGCCGCCGGCCGTCGATCCCGTCGCGACCAGCAGCACCACCAGCCAGTCGACGTGAGCGAAGATGACGAACACCGCCGCTGCGGCTCCGTTCACGATCGTGACGAGTACGTTCTTGCCCGCGTTGATCCGCTGCAGGCTCTCGGTCAGGAAGAGACCCATCAAGCCGATCACTAGGACACCCTGCGCGGCCCCGAAGTAGCCGCCGTAAACGCCGGCCAGGAAGATCCCCGTGAACAGGATGGGGCCGCCGCGCTCCGAACGCTCCTTGCCGCGGCGCGCATCCCAGGCCGACAGCCAGGGCTGGACCACCACCAGGACGCACGCCACGATGATCAACGCGGGAACGACAACCTTGAAAACACTTGGTGGCAGCGCAAGCAGCGCGCAGGCGCCGGCCACCGATCCAACGAGCGAAGCGATGCCGAGCCTCGCCAGCCGACCGCGCTGGCCTGACAATTCCCTGCGATAGCCGAACACGCCGCTGACGTTGCCGGGGACGAGTCCGACGTTGTTGGAGACGTTCGCGACGACGGGCGGAATGCCGAACGCGAGCAGGGTAGGAAAGGTGATCAGCGAGCCCGATCCGACCACGGCATTGATCGCGCCCGCCGCGAGCGCCGCGACGAGGATCGCCGCGATCTCCCAGCCCGTCACCTGGCCCCCGTTAACGCACGGGAGCAGGGGGTTCCGGGGGATAGTCCCCACGGGCTGGCACCGCGTGGGCCATCCAGCGGGCAGCCCGGCGCTCGACGATCAGCTGGACGCCGAAGCACCGCGACAGATTGCGCGCGGTGAACACCTGATCCACAGGGCCGGCCGCCAGCACCGTGCCCCTGCGCATGAGCATCGCGTGAGTAAAGCCCGCCGGCACCTCCTCGACGTGGTGGGTCACCAGCACCATGACGGGCGATGCCGGGTTACGGACCAGGGCGGCGATCCGGCTGAGCACGTCCTCCCTGCCGCCGAGGTCGAGCCCTGCGGCCGGCTCATCGAGCAGCAGCAACTCGGGGTCGGCCATCAGCGAGCGCGCGATCTGCACCCGCTTGCGCTCTCCTTCTGACAGCGTGCCGAACCGCCGTCGGATGAGGTGCGCGCAGCCGACCGCGTCGAGCAGTTCGACCGCTCTGGCCACGTCGAAGGAGTCGTACTCCTCGCCGCCGCGGCCGAGCAGGCCGTAACCGGCCGTCATGACGAGGTCGATCACTTTCTCACCGCGCGGCACCTGCTCGGCGACGGCGGCGCTTGAGATCCCGACCCTGCTGCGAAGATCTTGCGGGTCCGTGTCCTGCACCGGTTCGCCGAGCACCATCGCCAGACCCTCCGTTGGCGCCACCAGACCGGCCGCGACCTGGAGCAACGTGGTCTTGCCTGCGCCGTTCGGTCCGACGATCACCCAGCTTTCGTCGTCGCGCACGGTCCAGTCAACATCCCTGAGCAGCATCGACCGGTCGCGGCAAACCCCCAGGCCGCGCATGTGCAGCACCTCAGCCGGCATCTGCCTCCTCCCGCCACGTCGATCGGGCATCGCCCGCTCCGGGCCGTGCTCCCCAGGTCACGATTCTGGCTCAGGCGTGAGGTTCAGCAGGCTCGCCTCCCGAGCCGTGCTCTGGCCGCCAGGCCGCTATGAGACGGCCTGCGCCCTGTTCCCCGCCAGGCAGGGCCGACCAGTCGTCGTCCAGGCCAATGATCGCGATCGCGGCGGTCGGAAAGTCGACCGGGTGGCCGATGAGGATCTCGGCCACCTCGGCTGCCGCAGGGTTGTGCCCGACGTACATGAGGCTGCGGACGGCCTGCCTGGTCTCGGCGAAAATGCCGAGCAGGTCTTCAGCGCCTGCGTGGTAAAGCCTCGGGTCGCTGGTCACTTGGGGCTCGCCGGCCAGTTCGGCGCCGACGTACTGCCAGGTCTGCCTGGCGCGCCTGGCGTTCGAGCAGAGCACGAGGTCGGGCACCAGGTCGCGGCCGGCCAGCCACTGTCCCGCCGCCGACGCGTTCCTGCATCCCCGCGGGCGCAGGGCGCGCTCCACGTCAGGGCCGCCTGGCAGTTCTCCGGCCTTCGCATGCCGCATGACGATGAGCTGCCGGTGCGCTGTCATGTCGTCCATGCTCCCAGGCCGGGCCCGCTTGCTGTCAGGCTGTCGCCTTCTCTGCTTGCTGTCAGGCTGTCGCCTTCTCTGCCGGCTGCTCGTCGTCGGCCGGTGCGGCCGGGCCGTTGGCGCCTTCGGAGTCGGACGGTGCGATTCCGGTCTGCCGCCGCTTGGCGATCACAACCGATGCGACCACGATGGCGAACGCGCCGAGCGCGACCCCGACCCGCAGGCCGGTGTCGTTGGCGTACTTGACGACGCTGGTGGCGATCAGCAGCGAGACCAGGTTCATGACCTTGATCAGCGGGTTGATCGCCGGCCCAGCGGTGTCCTTGAACGGGTCGCCGACCGTGTCGCCGATGACCGTCGCCGCGTGCGCCTCCGATCCCTTGCCGCCGAGGACGCCGTCCTCAACGAGCTTTTTCGCGTTGTCCCAGGCGCCGCCGGAGTTGGCGAGGAACACGGCCATGAGCACGCCAGCGGCGATCGCGCCGGCGAGGAAAGACCCGAGCGGCACATAGCCGAAACCGAAGCCGATCGCGATCGGGGTGAGTACGGCGAGCAAGCCGGGCGTGGCGAGTTCGCGCAGCGAGTCCTTCGTGCAGATGTCGACCACGCGGCCGTACTCAGGCTTCTCGGTGAAGTCCATGATCCCCGGGTGCGTCCTGAACTGCTCGCGTACCTCGAAGACCACCCGGCCGGCGGCCCGGCCGACAGCCATGATCGCCAGGCCGGAGAAGAAGAACACGACGGATGCGCCGACGATGAGGCCGACCAGCGCGTTCGGCCGGTCGATCGAGAGGCTGAAGGTGTTCGCGGCACTCCCCAGCGCGGACTCTACGGTGGTGCGGAACGCGCCGAACAGCGCCGTCGCCGCCAGCACCGCGGTCGCGATCGCGATGCCCTTGGTGATCGCCTTGGTCGTGTTGCCGACCGCGTCCAGCCTGGTCAGCACCTGAGCGGCCTCGCCTTCGACGTCGCCGCTCATCTCCGCGATGCCCTGGGCGTTGTCCGAAACCGGACCGAAGGTGTCCATCGAGACGATGACGCCGACCGTGGTCAGCAGGCCGGTCCCCGCCAGCGCGACCGCGAACAACGCGATCGTGGGGTTGCCGGTTCCGAGCAGGAACGCCCCGTACACCGCGGCGCCGATCAGCAGCGCCGAGTACACAGCGGATTCCAGGCCTACGGCGATCCCGGACAAGATCACGGTGGCTGGCCCGGTGCGCGCCGATTCGGTGATCTCCCTGACCGGCCGCCGGGTTGTCTCGGTGAAGTAGCCGGTCAGCAGCTGGATGGCGCTGGCCAGGACCAGGCCGATCACGACCGCGCCAATCGCGAGCACCCGCGGGTCGCCAGAGTGGTGCAGGATCGCCGGGTCCGTGACGCCCTTGAGCTGGCTGAACGATGACGGCAGGTAGACGAAAGAGGCGATGATGACCAAGACGAGCGAGAAGATCGCCGACAGGAAGAAGCCGCGGTTAATGGCTGTCATGCCGCTGCGGTCGTTCTTGCGGGGGGCGACGAAGAAGATCCCTGCCATGGCGGTGAGAACCCCGATCGCCGGGACGATCAGCGGGAAGACCAGGCCCTGGGATCCGAAGGCAGCCTTGCCCAGGATCAGCGCTGCCACCAGGGTGACCGCGTAGGACTCGAACAGGTCGGCCGCCATGCCCGCGCAGTCACCGACATTGTCGCCAACGTTGTCGGCGATGGTGGCCGCGTTGCGCGGGTCGTCCTCGGGAATGCCCTTCTCGACCTTGCCGACCAGGTCGGCGCCGACGTCGGCTGCCTTGGTGAAGATGCCGCCGCCCACCCGCATGAACATGGCGAGCAGAGCGGCGCCGAAGCCGAAGCCCTCAAGGACGCTCGCCGCGTTCGCCTTGTAGATCAGCACGACGGTGGCGGCGCCGAGCAGGCCGAGACCGACCGTGAACATCCCGGCGACGCCGCCGGTGCGGAACGCGATCCTCGTGGCCTGCCGCTCGCCGCTCTCGCGGGCGGCCGCGGCCACCCGGACGTTGCCGCGAACGGCCAGCGACATGCCGACGAAGCCCGTCAGCGCAGAGAACAGCGCGCCCGCCAGGAAGAAGATGGACCTGCCCCACCGCACGCTTGTCGTGTCCGCTGGCAGCAAGAGCAGCACGAAGAAGATCAAGACCACGAAGACGCTGAGGGTACGGAACTGCCTGCGCAGGTACGCCGCAGCGCCTTCCTGCACCGCGAGCGCGATCTCCTGCATCTTGGCCGTGCCCTGGCCAGCCGCCAAAACCTGCCTGACCAGCCAGCCAGCCATCGCCAATGCCAGCACCGCGATGACGGCCACGATTGCAACCCAGGTCACATTAGAGCCAGTCACGGTGGCCGCTCCGTCAGCCAGAGCGGAACCGAGCCTTGTCATCCATCCTCCTCAGCAGGGGAGCGCAAGCCTAGCCGGGCAGTCTGCACGCAGCAGCACATCAACCGGCCGGGTATGTCACGCAAACACTCCGCAATGTCGTCAGGTCGCACATGTAGCGACGTCCGCACGTTTCACCACGTAGACACGCGTGCCGGGAGTCTACGCATCCGGGGCTCCACGCGGGGCGTCGGGTCCGGATGTCACGGCGCTGCGACACGTTCGTGATCAAACGGTAACGGACGAGAGTGTCGCATACCTGCGGCTCGCGCCGGCTCGCCGGCATCGCCCTAAGCTGGCGAGCCGGCCGCCAGCGAGCCGGACAGCGGCCAGCTCATCTTCACGCTCGTGCCCGCCTCGGTCTCGCTGATCCGCACGTCGTCCGCGAGCCCCGCGATCACCGCGAGCGAGAAGCCTCGCGGCATGACGGTGCCGTCGGTCGGCTTGGTCACCGCTCCGCCGCTTGCGGTCCCCGCACCGAGGCCACCCTGCCTGCCCAGGTTGATGACCTCGATTTCGAAGCGGCCCGACTGGCTTGACAAGGCAACTTTGACCGGCTCGTCCGGGCACTGGCTCGCGTGCGTCTCGACCGCGCGCGAGCAAGCCTCCCCGACTGCCAGCCTGACCTCGTCCATGAGTGACTCTGCTACGCCGCTGCGGCGCGCGACGGCCGTCGCGACCAGTCTCGCCGTGCGCACGTGAGCAGCCAGCGGCGTGAAGGTGACCTCGACCGTTGCCATCTTGTGCCACCCCACCGAGCCTGCGGTGGCTACTTCTCTGACTTCCGCTGCGCGATCGCCTCGTCGACTGTGTCGTGGATCCCGAAGACCTTGGTGAGCCCGGTGATGCGGAAGATCTTCAGGATCCGCTCCTGCGTGCACACCAGGTCAAGCGATCCGTCGTGGGCTCGTACCCGCTTGAGCCCGCCGACCAGCACTCCCAGGCCAGTGGAGTCGAGGAACTCCACCTTTTCCATGTTCACGACGAGCTGGTAATGACCGTTATTCACCAGGTCAATAAGGAGTTCACGGAGACGCGGCGCGGTATAGACATCGATCTCGCCTTCCACGTCGACGATCTCGATGCTGTCCTTATTGTGGTGATCTAGCTTCAGATCCACAGATTCCTCCTGCGCCATGCATCCATTATCCCAGCCGTCGGCCGAGCAGATCTCGTCCGGCGCGCCGGACGTGATGCTCCCGCCGCGCATTCAACCATGCCCAAGGTCATGTCTATACCAGATCACAGTTCGAGGTACCCGGCCCGCCGATGACAAACTTCGTTACACCATGCCTGATCCGTACCCGCTGGACGCCGATGGAACGGCGCCGCAAGCTAGCCAGCTTCCCTGGGGAGGACGTTCAGGAACCCCCCGCGGGGCTCAGGCGATCCTGCGCCGGGGGGCGGCCTCCGGTCGGCTGACCCACGTCGAGCGGATGCCTGCCCTGCCCGGCCGGCCTGCCCCGTGGCCTGACTGGGTTCCCGCGGAACTTGTCGCGGCGTTCGCGGCAGCCGGGATCAGCGCGCCATGGGAGCACCAGGCCGCTGCCGCGGACCTGGCCAGGGCAGGCCGGAGTGTGATTCTCGCCACAGGCACCGCGTCGGGGAAGTCGGTCGGCTACCTCGCTCCTGCCCTGACCGCCATCGGCGAGGGCGGAACGGCCCTGTATCTGGCGCCCACTAAGGCGCTGGCGGCCGACCAGCTGAACCTGCTGCACTTCCTTGGCAGCCAGATCGGGGCGGTTCAGGGGGGCCGTTCCCCCAGGTCCGCACAGCTCGGACGCCGGTTCGGGCTGCGACCTGCGGTGGTGGACTCCGACACACCGCACCACCAGCGCGCCTGGGCACGCAAGTACGCGAATTACCTGCTGACCACACCGGACATGCTGCACTACGGACTGCTTCCGCAGCATCAGCGCTGGAGCGGCTTCCTGCGCAGGCTGCAGTACGTGATCGTGGACGAGTGCCACGGCTACCGCGGCGTCTTCGGGTCGCACGTCGCGCACGTGCTGCGGCGGCTCCGCCGGGTCGCCGCGCACCACCGCGAGGCAGGCGCGCCTGACCTGGTCTTCGTGCTCGCCTCCGCCACGATCAGCGAGCCGGCCAGAGCTGCCGAGTTGCTGACGGGCATGCCAGCCGAGCCCATCACGGACGACGCGGCACCGCACGGGCCGGTCACGTTCGCCATGTGGGAGCCTCCGCTCAGCACGCTGCGCGGTGACGCCGATGCCCCGCTCCGCAGGTCCGTGGTCGCCGAGACCGCGGGCATGCTCGCCGACCTGGTCAGGGACGACGTTCCCGCGCTCGCCTTCATCAGGTCACGGCGCGGCGCCGAGGCGGCGGCCGCGGCCGCGCGCAGCCGCCTGACCGATACCGGGGCAGGCGACCTGGCCCATCGGGTCGCGGCCTACCGGTCCGGCTACCTGCCGCAGGAGCGACGCGACCTTGAGGACGGGCTGCGCAACGGCGCCATCACCGCGCTAGCCGCAACGCCGGCTCTCGAACTTGGTATCAACATCGCCGGGCTGGACGCGGTGATCATCGCCGGCTGGCCAGGCACCCGGGCGGCGCTCTGGCAGGAGGCTGGACGCGCCGGGCGGGCTGGCCGTCCCGGCCAGCCCGGCCAGGGCGAACGCGAAGCAGTGGCCATCCTCATCGCAAGGGACGATCCGCTCGACACCTACCTCGTACATCATCCTGAGGCGCTGCTGCATCAGCCCGTCGAGGCGACGGTCCTTGATCCTGGCAACCCCTACATCCTGGCTCCGCACCTGTGCGCGGCGGCCGCCGAGATCCCGCTGACGAGCGCCGACGTCCGGTTGTTCGGGTCGGCGGCGCCCAGCCTGATCGCCGACCTGGCCAGGCAGGGGGTCTTCAGGGACCGCGGCGGCAGGTGGCACCTGACCGGACGCAAGGCGCCGCTGGTAAGCCTGCGGGGCACCGGCGGCCGGCCCATCAGGGTGGTGGAGAAGGCCACGGGACGGCTGATCGGCACCATGGACGAGCCGTCCAGTCACGCGTTGCTGCATGCCGGCGCTGTCTACACTCATCAGGGCGACCTCTATCTCGTGACAAGCCTGGACCTCGCCGACGGCGTCGCCCTGGTTCAGCCTGGCGATCCCGGCTACGTCACCTCGGCGCGGCAGCTGACCGACATACAGATCGCGGCCGAGCGTGAGCGCAGCGACTGGGGCGACGCGGCCATTCATTTCGGTGACGTCCTGGTCACGCGGCAGGTGGTTTCCTTCACTCGCAGGAAGCCAGAGACCGGCCAGCGGGTCGGCGAGTTCGCGCTTGACCTGCCGTCAAAGACGCTGCGCACCAGGGCGGTGTGGTGGACGATCTCACCCGCCCAGCGCGATGCGCTTGCTCAAGCCGGGACCGACCTGCCGGGCGCCGCGCACGCGGCCGAGCACGCGGCCATCGGGCTGCTGCCGCTGGTGGCTGCCTGCGACCGCTGGGACGTCGGCGGCGTGTCGACTGATCTGCACGGCCAGACCGGCCGGCTGACGGTGTTCGTCTACGACGGCCACGACGGCGGGGCCGGATTTGCCGAGCGCGGCTTCGCCGCGGCGGGGCCGTGGCTTCGCGCGACTGAGCTGGCGATTACAGATTGCGAATGCGCGGCCGGCTGTCCGTCGTGCATTCAGTCGCCCAAATGCGGAAGCGGCAACGAACCGCTGTCGAAAGCGGGCTCACTCGCACTACTCGCAGCCCTGGTGGCCGGTGCCCCTTCGTGATCAGGTCCACGCTGCCAGCGCCCGGCAAAAGACCAGGTAAAAAGGGGCGACCCCCGCCGGGGGGGAGAGCGGGGGTCGCCGTACGGCCCGGCTCCGGGGGGACAGAGCGGTTCCGTAACTCAGGAAATCCTACGCGCAGCGGTGCAAAGTTACCAGTCAGTCAGGGTGAACGAAGATTGGATTTCACCTCGGTCGCCTATGCTCGCGCGCCATGGATACTCCGGCGGGCCGCCTGCGAGCGGCGGCTGCCGCGTTCTTTGACCTCGATAAAACCATCATTTCACGGTCGAGCACGCTTGCATTCGTTCCGTCATTTTACCGTCACGGTCTGATTAACCGCGTGCAAGCGGCTCGCGGCGCCGTCGCGCAGATCGTGTTCAGGGTCGGCGGAGCCGATCACGATCAGATGCAGCGGATCAGGAACCAGGTCAGCAGGCTCTGCCAGGGCTGGTCGGTGGAGCGGGTCACCGAGATCGTCACCGCCAACCTGGCCGTGACGATCGCGCCCGCTTGTCTATGCCGAGGCGCGGCGGCTGCTTGACGCGCACCGGGCGGCAGGCCGCGACATCGTGATCGTGTCCACCTCGGGCCAGGAGATGGTCGGCCCGATCGGCACGATGCTCGGCGCCTCCGGCGTCATCGCCACCCAGATGCGGCACGCCGATGGCCTCTACACGGGCGAGATGGAGTTCTACGCCTACGGGGAGTGCAAGGCCACGCGGATCAGGCAGCTCGCTGCCGAACGCGGATACGCGCTCGCCGACTGCTTCGCCTACAGCGACTCGGCCACCGACCTGCCGATGCTCGAGACCGTCGGGCATCCGCACGCCGTGAACCCGGACCGGCAGCTGCGCAAGGCCGCCGTGGCGCGCGGCTGGCCAGTCCTGGAGTTCGCCACCCAGAACGCGGTCCCTGACGGCCGTTCCGCCCGGCCCGCAACCGGTCAGCAGGTCAAACGAGACGGTCAGACATGTGAACAGCAGCTTCGATAAAGATCACGAATCGATCACGGCGAACTCTTCCCAAGCCGGGGGATCCGTCGTAGAAATGAGTCACGGACTACTGGTCCTGACACGGCAACCAGGTACCCACGCGCGACCAGCCGCGGGAGGCGGCCGAGGCAGGAGCAAGCGGACCGAGCGCTGCAGGCGATCGGGACGGATGCCCTGCCCGGCAGAGAAGGTGCACGCTTGGTAACCAGGATCTGACGTGTTTCAGGCGGCGCCCCGCACGGGGCGCCGCCTGCTTCGTGTTACCCGCCATCCGCCCAGGGACAGGCGCGCCGACGGCTGTTTCCCCCGCCGCATCGAAGCGACCGGCGCGGGGGCCGGGCACGGGCCTGAGAATTCCGTTACCGCTGAATGCGACGCCAAGCGAGTGCCACATGATCTGATGCGGAAGACTGGACTCGACAGCGAGGAAAGGAGGGATTATGGCCGGACCCACGTTCACGGGCCAGGAGCCGACCGCCAAGGAGTCTCTTGGCGATCTCGTCGCACTGGCCGTCAGCGACATCTCACAGCTCGTCAGGTACGAAGTCGACCTAGCGAAACTAGAACTCAAGGCCGATGGCCGCAGGCTCGGGATCGGGGCAGTTCTGTTCGGCATGGCCGCATTCGTCGGCTGCCTCGTTCTCATGGTGCTGAGCTTCGCGTACGCCTACGGGCTGCACGCGGCGGGGATCTGGCTCTGGGCGGCCTTCCTGATCGTCGCGGGCACGTATGTCGTGCTCGCCGCGCTCGCCGTGCTGATCGGGATCACCAGGTTCAAGGGGCTGACCGGACTTCGCAAGACCAGGAGCACCGTCTCCGACGACTTTGCGCTGATGAAGCGCGACGACTCCGACGCGGGGTCCGAGCCGGCGGGAGCCAGGTAAGCCAATGTCCCGCGGCGAGGCGTCGGTCTACCTCGACGGCCCGTGGTCACACCGCTCGGTAAGCGCCAACGGCACGCGTTTCCACATCGCGGAGAGCGGCGACGGACCGCTTGTCTTGTTGCTGCACGGGTTCCCCGAGTTCTGGTGGACCTGGCGGCGTCAGCTCACCACGCTCAGCGAAGCCGGCTTTCGCGCGGTGGCCGTGGACCTGCGCGGCTACGGCGGGAGCGACAAGCCGCCGCGAGGCTATGACCTGGTGACCGCGGCCTCGGATGCGGCCGGGATGGTCCGCTCGCTGGGCGAGGCCAATGCCGTGGTCGTCGGGCACGACTGGGGCGGGATGATCGCCTGGACGATGGCCGCCTACTTTCCCAAGGTCATCAGGAGGCTCGCGGTGGTCTCGGCGGCCCATCCGCTCAGGCTGCGAGCGGCCGTGCTCGGCGATCCGCTCGGCCAGGGCCGCAGCAGCGGCTACGCGCTCGGCTTCCAGATGCCGATGCTGCCCGAGCGGCAGCTGCTGCGCAATCACGCCGAGCGGGTCGGCATGCTGCTGTCGTCCTGGTCAGGGCCCGGCTGGCCGGACCCTGACACCGAGCGGGTGTACCGGGCCGCGATGAGCCTGCCTTCTGTGGCCCACTCCGCACTTGAGTACCACCGCTGGCTGCTGAGGTCGCGACTGCGGCCAGATGGCATGCGCTACTCGAAGGCGATGCGCAATCCCGTCCAGGCTCCGACGCTGCAGATCCACGGCGCGCTAGACAGCTGCGTCCGGCCGAGGGCTGCGCGCGGCTCAGGAACCTATGTGGACGCGCCGTACCGGTGGCGGCTGATCGACGGGGCCGGGCACTTCCCGCATGAGGAGATGCCCGACCGGTTCGACCTCGAACTGCACTCCTGGCTGCTCGACCCCGAGCCCGAGCGGTGACCGCGCCGGGCACCAGGCCAGCGACCGGCCAGGAGGGCCAGGAGCCAGCGACCGGTCGGGAAAGTTCCAGGCAGGCGGTCGGTCCGCAGGGCCAGGAGCCAGCGGCCGGCCCAGAGGGGCCTGACCTGGAGCGGGACCGCGATCCGGGCGGAAGGCCGAAGAACGCAAGGCCGAGGGACGGGCTCGGCAGGCCGCTGCCGCGCGGCGCCGCGGGCGAGCCCGTCATGCCCGATGACCTGCGGCTGACGCCGACCGAGGCGGTCAGGCTCGCGCAGCGCCTGATCGACGAGGGGAGCCCGTTCCACGCGCACGAGGTGCTCGAGGCGACCTGGAAGTCGGCGCCAGCCGGCGAGCGCGCGCTCTGGAAGGGCCTGGCGCAGATCGCCGTCGGGCTGACCCACGCCAGGAGGGGCAATAGCCGCGGCGCCGTCAGCCTGCTCAGGCGCGGGGCCGAAGCCGTGGCCGGCTACGCGGACGCCGCTTCCGCCGGCAATCCCCCGGCCGGACTTGACCTGACAGCGGTTATCAGCGCGTCCACCGACCTCGCGAGCCGCATCGCGACTGACGGCCTCGACGCGGTTACCGAGAGCGAGCTGAGGCTTCGCCTGACCGCCTGAAGCGGTCCTCGCAGTGCATCGATGGTCCAGCCATTGCGGAATCTGGTGATGGATGGACCATCCATCACCAGGCGTCGTGCGCGGCGGCTACTGGCAGGCCCCGGTCCCCGTTGCCGCGGTCAGGTTCGCGCCCCGGTTGATGTCACCGCTGAGCTGGCTGGCGGTGAGCGCGTACCCCGTCTCCGGCACGGACACGGCCGCGGCGAAGACCATGCCGTAGATCTGGCCGTTCGGCGCGATCAGCGGGCCTCCTGAGTTGCCCGGCTTGACGACGGCGCGGATCGGGTAGATGTCGCGGACCACCCGGCTCGTGTCGTAGATGTCAGGGCCGCTGGCGAACTCGGACCGGCCGACCCTGGCTGGCCGCGCGGTGAACGAGGCGTCCAGCGGGTAGCCGGCCACGACCGCGCTCGCTCCGAACTGCGCCGAGTCGGCGGCAAAGTGCAGCGTTGGCAGGTTGAGGCCCGGCACGTAGAGCACGGCGATGTCGCTCTCCGGGTCGAAGAGCACGACCCTGGCGGGGTGCTCGCCCGACGCGAACCTGGTGTAGACCTCAGGCCTGCTGATGCCCGCGACCACGTGCGCGTTCGTGATCACGTGATCCTTGCTTATGACGAACCCGCTGCCCTCGATGGTGCGGGAGCAACTCGGCGCGAGGCCCTCGATCTTCACCACGCTGTTCCGGTCCCTGCGCAGGCCCGCCGAGTGCACCACCGCGGGATCGAGTTTCGGCACGTTCAGCGCGGTCTCGGCGCCGAGCGCACCGAACACCTGCACGTAGGGCTGGGTGCTCAGCAGCTTGCGCAACGCCGTGAACTCAGGCTTGGCGCTCTGCGGGATCAGCCGGTCGACGCCGCGGAGCAGCACTGAGTTGTTGACCTGCCTGGAGATGGCTGGGAACGGCGGCGCGTAGGCGACAAGGTTGCCGATCAGCCAGGCGAGCACGAGGATCGCGATCACGTTGACGGCCGCGCCGCCGATCGAGTCGATGAGGGTCGACGGCCGCCCCCTGACGTGGGAGCGAATCAGGACGCCGAACGCGGAGGCGACCAGCATCCCGGCGACGGCGGCCGCGAACACGCCGATGATCGCCAGCACCGCCTGCACGTTCTGACGGCTGGTCAGCGCCATCGCGAGGCCCGGCGCGAGATAGATCCCCGCCACCGCGCCGCCGGTGAAGCCGAGGAAGCTCAGCACGCCGATGATGAAACCCTGCCGGTACCCGGCCACGGCGAAGGCCGCAGCGAGCAGGAGCAGCACCAAATCGAGCAGGTCACCGGGCACGGCTTAACGGTATCTTCCATCGGGTCGGGCCAAAGCCGACGCGCGGCTGATCCCTGGCCTCGGGGCAGGGCGCACGGGTCAGTTCACAGAGTCTGGGTTGTCGATGCCGGTCAGCCGCAGGCCGCGCGGCAGGTCCGCGACGGTGCGCTCGTCCCACGGCCGCTCCCAGCCGCCGAGCGCCAGCAGCCGGTCGATGACGAATGCGGTGAAGCCCCAGACCAGCATCTCGCCAGCCCGGAACGCGGGGCCGGGCTGGCCGTCCGGGTACCTGATCATGAGCCGGTGCGCCGGATCGGCGAGTTCCGCAACAGGGACCCTGGCGACGGCCGCGATCTCGGCCGGATCGCCGGGGGCGACCGGCACCGGCTTGCGCCACCAGGCGAGCACGGGCGAAACCCGGTAGCCGGTCCGCGAGATGTACAGGTCAGGCAGGACGCAAACGACGTCGACCCCGGCGGGATCGACCCCTGCTTCCTCATCGGCCTCGCGCAGCGCAGCGCCGGCCGGACCTTCGTCCTCGGCGTCGATCACGCCGCCGGGGAACGCGGGCTGACCTGCATGCCTGCGCAGCGACTGACTGCGCTGCACCAGCAGCAGGTCAGGGCCGGCCGGCCCGTCGCCGAACAGGATCAGGATCGCCGAGTGGCGGCCGCCGTCCGCGGGCGGCCGCAGACCAGGCGGCACGTTCATCTGCCGGGCCGACCCGGCCAGATCGGCCAGCCAGCCAGGGACCGCCGCCGTCACGAGAACGGCCCTGGCTTCACCAGCTTGGCTGCCACGACGGGATCCGTCGGTCCCTCGCCATAGGAGGGGCAGAGGGCCGCGATCCCGCACGCGCCGCAGGCTGGCCGGCGCGAGTGACACACGCGCCGGCCGTGCCAGATCAGGTGGTGCGAGAGCATCGTCCAGTCCGACCGCGGGAACAGCGCCCCGACCTCCTGCTCGACCTTGATCGGGTCATCGGAGGTGCTCCAGCCGAATCGCCTCGCGAGCCGGCCGAAGTGGGTGTCGACGGTGATGCCGGGGATGCCGAACGCGTTGCCGAGCACCACGTTGGCCGTCTTCCTGCCAACTCCTGGCAAGGTGACGAGATCCTTGAGCTTGCGAGGCACCTCGCCGCCATACCGCTCGCAGAGGGCCTGGCCGAGACCGATCACGCTGGTCGTCTTCGCGCGGAAGAAGCCGGTGGTCACGATGATCTTCTCGACCTCTTCGCGGTCAGCGCCGGCGTAGTCCGCCGCCGTGCGGTACCTGGCAAAGAGCACCGGCGTCACCATGTTGACCCGCTTGTCGGTGGTCTGGGCCGACAAGATCGTCGCGACCAGCAACTCGAGCGGCGTGGTGAAGTCCAGCTCGCAGTGCGCGTCCGGGTAGAGGTCGGCGAGTTCCCTGTTGATCCGCCGGGCCCTGCGGACTAGCGCCGTCCTTGATGGCTCTGCCTTGGCCGCCGTTCGGCGGGCTCGTGGGGCGGCGGCTTTGGCGGCAGCGGCCGCTTGCTCCTGCGTGGCGGACGGCGCGGTCATCACGGGTATAAGCCTATGGTCGCGAGCCGACAGCCCGTGCCTCATGCACCGCACAGCTGCCGGGTCGTAGCGGCATGCCGGCCGGACCGAGGCCAGCCTGGTCTGCCGCCGCGCTGTTCACATGCCGGCCGAGCACGACCGTCACCACCGACCTCGCCCCGGCCAGGCGCAGAGCCATCGCCGCCGACTGCGCGCTCGACCCGGTGGCCCAGGTGTCGTCGAGCAGCAGGACCCGGCTCCCGGTAGCGGCTGCGCCCTGAACCGCTCAGGATCCAGGTCCCTGACTTGCTCACCGCCTGGCCTGGCCACCAGGCCGGCCCAGGGCATGGCCAGGTAGCCCTGCACGAGCGTCCGCAGCGGGTGCGGACCTGGCCGGCCTCGCGCGGTCGGCACCACCGCGACGTGAGTCGGCCCTGGCATGCCCGCGGCTCGCCACAGGCACTGGTCATGATCACGGAGGAAGACCAGGAGCAGCGCCCGCAGCAGCGTCGCTGGTCCGGCGGCCGCGGCGGCGGTCAGCCGCGGCGACTTGTACTGCCAGAGCCGGCGCGCGTGCGGACCGCCCTTGATCGCGAACGCCACGGGCACTACCACGTCGGCCAGGCCGCCTGGCGCACACTGCAGGTGCAGGTCACACGGGAAGCAGCGGGCGCTTCCCTGCCCCGCGGGACCGCGGCAGACCGTGCATAGGCGGAAACGGCCTGGCTGCGGCGCGCTCAGCAGCGGATACTGCGCGGCTGCGACGGACCGCAGCGCTGACCAGCCAGTTGCCGGGTGGAGCAACTGGGGCAAGGGCAAGGGCGGCCTGGACAACGGAACCGAGGGCGGCGCCTCATCCAGCACAGTGCCACCGTAGGTAAAGAGTCCGACAATTTGCTGAGGCTTCATCTGCACCACCGGCACCGGCTTCGGGGAGCGGATAGGCTACGACAGCACGGCTGCGGTGGTCCGGTAGTCTCTGCGGGAAAGCACCTGTTGGTCTCGTGGCCACCGTTTGGGAGGCTGCCCCCGGGGCACTGCCGCTATCGGCAGGTCCGGCGGATATGGGTCTGCTTCCGGCCAGCGCCAACCGACCATCAGGGCATGCGGCCCGCGGATTCCAGCCAGCCACGATCGGGACAACCGTAGATGCGAACTCAGCCAAGAAGCGGACAGTCGGCGTCCGAGGCGCAGGCGTCCGATTCCGCGGTGGCCTCCGGCCCCGCCGGTAGTAGTGGCGCCGCCGGGACTAACGGCAGTTCTCCCGCTTCCGCGGCCGCTTCGAACGGCTCAGCCGCGTCCGCTGGAGGGCGAGCGCAGGCTGTCCGTGCGGGCCTGGCCGGGCCTGACGGATGGGCTGGGCGCTGGCGCAGCGTGCTCGCGCTGATCCGGAGCTTCCCGAGGGTGATGGCGCACCACTGGATCGCTTCCATCCTGATCACACTCGGCATCGTGCTCCGCGCCCTGGCCCAGATGGCCTACCACCCGGCGATCATCTACATCGACACGCTCAAGTACCTGTACGACGCGTGGCCAGGCTCTGACCCGGTCGGCTACAAGGTGCCGCTGAAGGCGATCTTGCTGGTCGGGGACCTGGGCACGGTCGAGTTCGTACAGCACCTGCTCGGCATCGCGATCGCGGTCACCATGTACGCGGTGCTGGTGCGCCGCGGTGTTCCGCGCTGGCTCGGCGCGCTGGCCATCGCGCCGGTGCTGCTTGATGCCTACCAGGTCCAGGTCGAGTCCATGATCATGCCCGACATCTGGTTCGAGGCGCTGGTCGTCGCAGGTCTCGCTGTCCTGCTCTGGCGCCGGCAGCCCGGAATGAAGCTGGCCCTGATCGGCGGCGCGCTGCTCGGCGCGTCTACCGGCATCAGGCAGGTCGGCGAGGTGCTGATCATCCCGGCCCTGATCGTCGTCCTGGCCATGGGCGGCGGATGGCGCAAGATCTTGCAGAACGCGACTGCTATCACGTGTGCGTTCGCGCTCGCGGTGCTGTTCTACCTGAGCGCTGACTACCAGCTCGCCGGGCACTTCTGGATCTCCAGGTCATCGGTCAGCCTCACCTACGGCCGGATGGCCTCGGTCGCGAACTGCAGCACGATCCAGCTGCCCAAGGTCGAGCGCGCGCTCTGCCCGACCAAGCAGCAGCAGGCGATGGGTCCAGACTGGCTGGATCACAGCGTCTACTCGCCGCTGCGTACCTATGAGGTGGCGCTTCCCGTCGCGTACCTGGCCCAGAAGGGCAACCTGGTCGCGGATTTCAACCGGGCGGTGGAGCGGCAGCAGCCGACGCGGGTGATCTCCGGCATCCTGCACGACTCGGTCAAGCTGTTCGCGCTGACGAGGTACACCAGTCCCGGCGATACGCCCATCGTGCGGTGGCAGTTCCAGCGCCACTTCCCGACCGTCCAGTACGGTCCGTGGATCTCGGCCCGTAACAACAGGATTTGGCTGAAGATCGGCTCGCTCCAGTCCTCGACGCTAACGCTGCTCAACCCCGCCTACGGCGGTGCGCCGCAGGTGAATAAGCCGATCGCGCAGTTCCTGCGCTGGTATCAGCTGCGCGGCGGATACACGCCAGGCCCGCTGTTCGCGCTGAGCCTGATCCTCGGCTTGGCAGGCTCCGTGATCGCGTTCTTGCGCAGGCCCAGGTTCGCGGCGGCTCGTCCGGCCGCGATCGGCTGCCTGTTCTTCTTCGCCACCGGGGTGATCATCCTCGGCGTCTCGGACCTGTTCGAGTTCACCTGGCGGTACCAGATCCCGGCGCTGGTCACCCTGCCGCCGGCCGGCGCGCTGGGACTAGCCGCCATCATCCTCGCGGCCCGCGGGCCCCGCGAGCCCGTCCCCGCTGACACCGTGCCAGGACGAGCACCGGAGATGGCCGCTCAGGGCCCGTGACACAGCCGCCGCGCCGCCCTGGCAGCCCTGCAGCGGCGGCCGGATCGGCGACCAGCACGATGCGAGCGGCGGCGAAAGCGGCGGCGCGAGCGGCGCTGCCCGCGGCCGGCCGGAACTGGCTGCTGGTCGTCTTGATGGCCGCAGGGCTCGCGCTGCGGGTGGCGGCGCAGGTCGCCTACCAGCCGGCCCTGCTCTACATCGACTCGGTCAAGTACCTGTACAACGCCTACCCTGGGTCCGACCCCGTCGGGTACAAGGCGCCGCTGAAGGCGATACTCGCGGTGGGGAACCTCGGCACCGTCACCGCCGTCCAGCACCTGCTCGGCCTGGCGATGGCCGGTGCGATCTACGTCGTCCTGATCCGCAGAAACACACCGCGCTGGCTCGCGGCGATCGCCGTCGCCCCTGTTTTGCTTGACGCCTACCAGATCCAGATCGAGCAGAACATCATGCCCGACGTCTGGTTCGAGGCCCTGATAGTCGCCGGCATCGCGGTCTTGCTCGCCAGCAAGACGGGGCCGCGGCTGGGCGCGGTGATCGCGGGCGGGCTGCTGCTCGGCGCCTCGGCGACGGTGCGCCAGGTGGGCGAGGTCCTCATCCTGCCTGCCCTGCTGTTCCTGCTCGCCGCGGGTGGCGGCTGGCGAAAAGTCATCACCAGAGGGATCGCGCTGACCGCCGCCTTCGCCGTTCCCGTGGTCGGCTACATGGCGGGCTCGTTGCTGATTAGCGGCCATTTCTGGCTGGCCACCGCGACGCCGAGCCTGTCCACGTATGGCCGGATGGCGGTCGCCGCGGACTGCGCCACGCTGCGCATTCCTGGCTACGAGCGGCCGCTCTGCCCGACGGCGAAGCAGCGCGCCTACGGCATTGACTGGCTCGACCACTTTAAGGATTCGCCGCTCAAGACCTACGTGGCCCCGCACGGTATGAACCGCTATGCGGTGATCGCCAGCTTTGACCACCAGGTCTTCGCCCAGCAGCCGCTACGGGTGCTCCGCGCCATCGCGGCCGACGGCTTCAAGCTGTTCTCGCTGACCAGGACGTCCAGCCAGGTCGGCACCCCGATCTCGCGCTGGCAGTTCCAGGAGTTCTATCCGACCTTCCCCGACTGGGTGACGCTCGGCAGGAACCACACGATCATCTTCGGGCTCCGGCTGCAGCCAGGCGGCCCGACCGTCACCAGGCATCGGCTCGACGCCTCCTACGGCGGCTCCCCCGCGGTCAGCAAGGGACCGGCCGCGTTCTTGCGCTCCTATCAACTGCACGGCGGTTACGCTCCTGGGCCGCTGATGGCGATCTTCGCGGCCGCAGGGCTGCTCGGGTCGCTGCTCGCCGCGCTCTGGCGAGCGGCACCGCGGCGGCGTCAGCTTGCGCAGGCTGCCCTGGCGTTCTTCGCCTGCGGCGCCGCGATCCTGCTCGTCTCTGACGCGTTCCAGTTCTCCTGGCGCTACCAGTTGCCCGCGCTGGTCACGCTGCCGCCAGCTGGCGCGCTCGGGATCGCCCTGATCAGGAGCTACCTGCGCGAACGGCTCAGGCCCGGCGAGGGGGCGGAGCCGACGCTAGCGCAGACCAGTGAAGAGGTCGGTCTCCGGGACTGACGCCTGAGTTTGGTTACGCACCAGGATGAACCACTCACGTCCGAATGCCGATCGCACGACGTCCGGTGGGATCTTGCTGAACCAGGAATCGGTGATCTGGCTGGAGTGCGCCATCAGCGCGTCCCGCTTGCGATCGAGCACCGACGTGATGTCCACCTCGGTGGTGATCCGTGCTTCGGACTCGGCGATCTGCCGCTGCTCTTCCTCGGTCATGTCCCATTCGGGTACGTCCTCGCCCGCCTCGCGCAGCGCCTCGAAGATGCGCTGCCACTCTCTGCGGCGCATCGCCGTCAAGTAGAGCTTGTCCGGGATGCCCGTCTTGGTGACCGCTCCGATCGCGGCGCGGGCCGCTTGCACGTGGTCGGGGTGCTGATAGGCGCCGTCCGGGTCATAGGTGATCACGACCTGCGGGCGGTACTCCTCGATCAGGGCGCTGATTCTGTCCACAACATCCTCGAGCGGGATATTGCAGAACGCGTCGGGGCTGTTTCTGTACTCCCACTCGGGCATTCCGGAGTCGTGGTAGCCGAGCGTCTCAAGGTCGCTCACGCCGAGGTGCTTGCAGGCCTCGCGCAGTTCGGCGAGCCTGGTCTGCGCGACGTCAGCCGTGTCGTGGCCATCCTCGCCCGGCTTGATGCCGGCCGGTCCGTCCCCGAACTCGCCATTGGTACAGGTCACGACGATGGTCCTGATGCCCTGCTCGGAATACGCGGCCAGGACGCCCCCGGTGCTCGACGCCTCGTCGTCGGGGTGGGCATGGACTGCCATCAGGGTCAGTGGCTGGTTCATAGCTCGAATCTACTTCAGCCGGCCGTCAGCGGTGGCTGCGCCGACCGGTCCCGGCGCCCGCCATAGCGGTCAGGCCTGCGGGCCTTCCGGCCGGCCGCTTCGGCCGGGGATCCAGGCCGTGCCCAGCGTGCCCTGAGCGGCCCTGCGGCCGAACTCACCGCCGCCCCTGCCACGCAGGATGTTGGCGAACGCGACCGCCGCCACCGAGCCGAGCAGCGGCCCGAACAGGTACGCCCACCAGGACGTCCAGTCACCGAGCACGAGCGCAGGACCGAGCGAGCGGGCGGGATTCATCGACGCGCCGCTCACCGGCGCGCCGATCAGGCCGGCCAGGGCGATGTAGCTGCCGACCGCTATGGCCGCCATCGCGCCGATCTGCTGCGCGCCCGACGCGGTACCCGTGATGACGCTGACCAGGCCGACGGTGAGCACCGCCTCCCATGCCATCGCGACGCCAGTCGAGACCCCCGGTCCTGGCAGGGTCAGGCCGGCGGTGCCGTGTTTGCCGATCAGTGCGGTGACCACGAGCGTGGCCAGCACCGCGCCCGCGAACTGGGCGACGAGGTACAGCGGCACCCGGCGCAGGGGAAAGTCGCGGCGCAGCATGAACGCGAGGGTTACAGCGGGGTTCAAGTGCGCGCCGGACACGGCGCCCATGAACAGGATGATCGCGAGCACCACCATGCCCGGCGCGACAACGAGGGCAGTCCGCGTGATGGCGTGCCCGCCGAACCGCGCGTTCACGATCGGACCGCCCGCGGCCACCAGCACGAGGAGGAACGTGCCGAACAACTCAGCGAACAGCCGGCGCCACTCGTAGGCGTCGTCGTGGAAGTCGAACTGCCTGACCAGAGCGTTCGGCTGGCCGAGGGAGCGCAACCCGGCCACATGTCGGCCGAGCTCGGCCGCGCGCCTCGCCGCATCGTCTTGGCCGGCCGGCTGGGCTGGCTCTTGGCCGCTGGTCATCGCGCCACCGCCATCTCACGCCATCCGGTCGAGCACGCTCACGACCAGGTCCATCGTGGTGTGCGGATGCAAGAACGCGAACCTGGCCACGGTCTGTCCTTCCCACGCGCTCGGCGGAATGAAGGCGATCTGCTCGTCGAGCAGGTCCTGTGCCCATCGCGCGTACTGCTCGGCCGACCAGCCGCGCCTGCGGAACAGCACGATCGACAGGTCCGGTGGCCTGATCAGCTCAAGGTAGTCCCGGCTGGCGATCTCTGCCGCCGTCTGCCGCGCCAGGCCGAGCGCCGTCTCGATGGCATCGCTGTACGCGTTGATGCCGTGAACACTCATCGAGAACCACAACGGGAGCCCGCGCGCGCGCCTGGTCAGATGGTGCGCGTAGTCGGTCGGATTCCACTCCCCCGGCCGGTCGTGAATGACGTCGAGATAGGAGGCGTCCTGGGTGTGGACCGACCTGGCGAGCGCCGGGTCGCGGTAGAGCAGAGCGGCGCAGTCGAACGGCGCGAACAACCACTTGTGCGGGTCGATGACCAGCGAGTCTGCCCGCTCGATCCCGTCGAACCTGGCCCGCACGCTCGGCGCGAACAGCCCGCCTCCGCCGTAGGCACCGTCCACGTGAAACCAGGCGCCGAGCCCCGCGGCGACGTCGGCCAGTCCGGCGAGGTCGTCAATGATGCCGGCGTTCGTCGTTCCCGCGGTAGCCACGACGACGGCGATCGAGCCGGGATCGGGATCGGCGGCGACCGCAGCGGCCGCCGCCGCACCGGTCAGCTGGTGGTCGTCGGTCGTCACGACGAGCGGGTCCATCTCGAGCAACCGGAGCGTGTTCAAGACGGAGGAGTGCGCGTCGCCGCTGACCAGCGCGCGCCAGCGGGTATGCCCGGCCCACTGCCCGGCCCACTGCCCGGCCGGCTGTCCTCGCTGCTCGGCGGCTGCCCTGTGCTTGGCGGTCTCGCGAGCCACGGCGAGTGCGGACAGATTCGCGGCCGACCCGCCTGAGACGAAGCAGCCTCCTGCGGACTCTGGCAGCCCTGCCCTGGCCGCGAGCACGGCTAGCACCTGGTTCTCCGCGTGGATGGCCCCGGCGGCTTCCAGCCAGGAGATGCCCTGGATCGAGGCGCACGAGACGAGCATGTCGAACAGCAGCGCTGCCTTGGTCGGGGCCGCAGGGATGAATCCGAGGAAGCGAGGGCTGTCCGCCGAGATGACGGCTGGCGCGACCACGGAAGCGTAGGCGCCGAGAACCTGGTCCGGGTTGTGGCCTTCCTCGCCCAGCAACCCGTCTAGCGCAAGGTCGAGCACGGCAGGATCGCGAGAGCCGGTGTCGAGCGGAACGGGGTCGAGCCGAAGCCTGTTCTCGGCGTAGGCAAGCACCGAGCGGATCATTTGCTCGGTCACCCTGTCCACGCCGTGCATGGCCCGAAACCTAGATCATCGCCGAACGCCCAGGCAACCCGACCCCGCTCGCGCCGTCGCCGCTGACCGCCAGCTGGCCGATCCGGCGCGATCCGGCGGCGGCTGGGATGGACAATAGGGGCGATCATCTCGTCATCGGAAGCGAGTACCTCATGGATCTGTTCGACCTGACCGGCAAGACGGCCGTCGTGACCGGGGGAACCCGCGGCATCGGCCTGATGATCTCCCGCGGCCTGCTCCAGGCCGGCGCGGCGAAGGTCTACATCAGCTCGCGCAAGGCCGAGGGCTGCGCCGAGGCCGAGGCTGAGCTGTCGCAGTTCGGCCGCGTCACCGCGATCCAAGCGGACCTGTCGACCGAGGCCGAGTGCCTGCGCCTGGCGCACGAGGTCGGCGAGCAGGAGCAGACGGTGCACATCCTGGTGAACAACGCGGGCGCCACCTGGGGCGCGCCGCTCGATGAATTTCCCGCCTCGGCCTGGGACAAGGTGCTCGACCTCAACCTGAAGTCGCCGTTCTTCCTGACCAGGGCGTTCTTGCCGATGCTCGAAGCGGCCGGCAGCCACGACGACCCGGCGAGGGTGATCAATATCGGCAGCATCGACGGGCTGCATGTTCCCTCGCTGCCCACGTACTCCTACTCAGCGAGCAAGGCTGGCCTGCACCACATAACCAAGGTCCTGGCCAGGGAACTCGGGCCCAGGCACGTGACCGTCAACGCGGTGGCGCCAGGACCGTTCGAGTCCAAGATGATGGCGTACACGCTGGCGAACTTCGGCGACGCCATCGCTGAGGCGGCGCCGCTACGCCGGATCGGCAGGCCCGACGACATGGCTGGGGCGGCGGTGTTCCTGTCCTCGCGGGCCGGTGCGTATGTGACCGGCGCCGTCCTGCCGGTCGACGGCGGCATCGCAACGACGGTGTGAGGCGGGCTCAAGCCAGATTCACGCCGTCGCCGTAGTCGCCCGGGTCGCCGCGATCATCTTGCAGGGCGAGCGTGAAGTACACCGCTTTCCCGCCCGGCGTACGGTAGACGCCCCAGTCGGTCGAGAGGCTCGCGACTAGCGTCAGGCCGCGCCCAGCCTCAGCGTCGGCCCCGGCGTTCGCGGGCGTCGGCCAGGTCCGGGAACTGTCGTGGACATAGACCCGCAGGTGACCGCACGAGCAGCTCACGAACAGCTTGACCGTGTCCCCTGCCTCGTGCCTGATCGCGTTGGTCACCAGTTCGCTGGTGAGCAGCGCGGCCACGTAGGGGTCAACCGGCACGCCCCAGGCATTGATCGCCGCCCGGACATAGCTGCGAGCTTCGGCAGCGGCTGCAGGCTCGGCGTCCAGCGCGAGCCGCAGCGGGCGCTGCACGTCCTGGTAGATCGGCGCCAACGTATTCATCTCAGTTCCTCGCCGCGGCCGGCCTCCCGGCCTGGCCGCGCAGCTCACACCTGCGCGGCCAGATCGGAAGGCTTCGGTCATCCGTTGCATCTGGACCGTGCCAAACAGGTTTCACTACGAATGCTGATGAAAATTTCATCGAGAGACATCGGTCTGCTGACGGATGTTCGACGCGTTTGACGACCGCGGCGGGCTCACGCACTGCCCGGGCCTGACGTCAAACGGAAACCTATTCCGGCGAACCCGCCGGACGTGACACTTCAAGCGGGCGAGCCGCGCCAGGCCAGCTTGCGTACTCCTAGATCAGCACGGCCTCTAGATCAGCACGGCCTCTAGAGCAGCACGGGCTCTAGATCAGCACGGCCTCGTCGTAGCTGACCGGCGCCTTGGCCGGTTCGGGGAAGAGGCTGCGCGCGCCGATCCAGTCCTGCGTCGCGTCGAAGACCTCCCTGGTGTACGGGAGGAAGACGATACGCTCGCCCATGCCGAAGGCTCGCACATCGACCTTGTCCTGGTACTTCTCCGGGACGGCATGCAGGTGGTAGTGCTTGTAGAGTTCGGGCCGCAGGTCGATCTCCATCTGGGCCTGGCGGAGCGCGGCGAGGTACTTCTCGACGTCGGACTTGCTGACGTCGCCACCGGTCACGAGGAAGCCGATCATGAACGTCGCGTCGACGACCTTGCGGAAGCCGAACGCCTCGGCGATGTACAGCGGAACGCCCCAAGCGGTCGCGGCCTCCACCTGCCGGTCGAGCAACGCGTCAAGGCGCTCGTTCGGAGGACCCTGGAACGTTAGCTTCACTTGATCGGCGCCGACCACCGGCTCGAGCGCCTGCACCGTCGCGAAGTGGCTGCCGGAGTGATAGCCGACGCCGACCGGCACGCCGGCAAGGTCCTCTGGAGTGCGGATGGGTGATTCCGGAGGCACGACGATCGCGCACGGTGCGACCGAGTAGGCGGTGGTGATGAGCTGTCCTGATCCCTCGCGCGCGGCCGTATTGGTCGCCCAGTGGCACGCGCAGCTGACGTTGGCGCCGTCCCGGCCTGCCTCGAAGGTCTCGAACGCTCCGGTCTTGATCTCACCGCCCGAGTCCCGCCGAGCGCCGTGGATGCCGTAGTCACCGTTGGTCACGAAGCTGTACTCGAGGCCCTCGGCCGCGAAGTAGCCCTTCTCTTCAGCCACCCATTCCTGCAACCGGCCATGCGGCATGATCTTGAGAGCCATCGGACGCAGCCTCCTTGATCCTCGATGTGTCCAGGCTAATCGGGCACCTGGAAGGGTCAACCCCAGGGCGGCCACGCGTACAGTCACAAAGAGGCCGCCTCCGGGCCGCGACCCCTTGCGGCGCGGCGACTGCGGCCAGTGGCAGGCGCGCACCGAAAGGGATATCGCCCATGGCCGGAACCGTCGACACCAGCCCGTCCGTCAGCGTTCTCCCGCACGAGCTGCCGGCGTCACTGCGCGAGGCAGGGCTGGACAACTGGATCCGCGAGCCCCTTGACGACGCCGTCGACAGGAGGCGGCGAATCATCATGCCGCCAGCCGCGGCGGTGATGGGCACGCCGGCCAGCGCGTATCAGGGGGCCCTGCTCGCCGAGGCGCGAAACCCCGACACGCTCTTCATGATGGGCGACAACCCGGCCCTGCCCACGATGCCCGAGCGTCCGGCGCTGAAGGATTTCTTCCAGCTCCGCTTCAGCAAGATCGCCGCCACGCACCTGATGCAGAGCGCCAGGGTGGCACGTGAGAACGGCATGGACGAGAAGGTGATCATGGCGTGCCTGGTGCACGACATCGCGATCGCCGGCTTGCTGTCGGCCAATCACGGCTACTGGGGCGCGCAGATTCTCGGGCCGTACGTGGACGAGGAAGTGGCCTGGGCCATCCAGAAGCACGAGGCGCTGCGCTACTTCGCCGACGAATCAGTTGGCTATACATACCCGCAGGCGTACATCGATTACTTCGGGCCGGACTACAGCCCGCCCGACTACATTAGGCGCGAGGCCGAGGCCGCCAGGAAGCACCGCTGGTACATGACCTCGCGCCTGCTGACCATCAACGACATCTACTCGTTCGACCCCAACGTGACGGTGGACTTCGACGAGTTCGAGGACGTGATCGGCAGGCACTTCCGCCAGCCGTCCGAAGGCCTCGGCTTCGACGGCTCGCCCGTCGCGCACATGTGGCGGACGATGATCTGGCCGAACAACTTCCTCTAGGCCGGGCTGCGCCCGCCACGGGCCAGCGAAATACGACAGCGAAGTGCCGCCACCCGCACTGTTTGAACCTCGGCGGCACGTAGCTGTTGTATTTAGGGGAGCTGGGACGAGAGGTGCAGGTGGATTGTGAGGCGGAGGCGGAGGCGGAGGCGGCCTCTGCGCGGCTAGGCGAACTGCATGACCAGGTGACGGCCGCGCCGCTCGAGGACGCCCCGCGGCTCGCCTACGCCGACGCGGTCGAGGAAGACGACCCGGAGCGAGCCGAGTTCATCAGATTGCAGGTCAGGCTTGCCGCGCTGCGGCAAGAGCGGAGCTACAACGAGCCGCCCGGGCTCTACATCCGCGAGCACATGCTCATCACCGCCCGAGGCCGCGAGTGGGCCGCGGATGTCAGGCCGCTGGTGGACAAGTGGCAGTACCTGCGCGGCTTCGTCGATGTCGTGTGGGTGGACGCCGCCGTGTTCCTGGCCACCGCTCAGCAGATCTATCGGCGCGCTCCTGTCCTGCACCTCAACCTGAGCGGAGTCGGGCCGGTCGCGAGCGATCTGTTCGGATCGCCGTACCTGCGCCGGATCCGCTCGCTCAGCATGGTCGCCGACAAGCTAGGGGACCAGGCAGCGATCGCGCTGGCCCGCTCGCCGCACCTGGGCGGCCTGGAGTGGCTCGACCTGCGCAACAACCAGATCGGGCGCGCGGGCCTTGAGGCGCTGGCAGCCTCAGACGGCCTGCCGAAGCTGGGTTACCTCGGTTTCTCGGGGAACGCGGCCGACGATCCCACGCCCAGGCACGCAGACGAGTACGACGCCGACAGGCTACCGGGCCATCGACCTGCAGAACAGGTACGGCCCCAGGGACTGGCTGAGCGCCAGGGTGCGCGCCATCTGGCCGCCAGATCGCGACGCCGTCTGGTAACCCGCGAGGTGCAGGCTAGTGGCCGCCATCACCTCTCAGTAGCGACGCCGGCGATTGCCCCGGTGGCCTTACTTCTGGCCCCTCGTGCGCAGGGCGGCCTCGCGGGCGATGTCCGTGCGCGAGTGCACGCTGAGCTTCCTCAGAATGTGGGAGACGTGGGTCGCGACCGTCCGCCTGGACAAGAAGAGCCTGGCAGCGATCTCGGGGTTAGACAGCCCACCCTGGACGAGTTCAGCCACGGTCGTCTCGGCAGGCGTGAGGCTGTCCCAGCCGCTCGTCGCCTGCCGGTGCTTGGAGTGCGGTCCGCGACGGATGCCGTGCGCCCGGAACCTGGCCTGCACCCTCGCCACATCGGCGGCCGCGCCGAGGATGGTGTAGATGTCGACGGCCTGGGTGAATGCGGCCCTGGCCGCAGCCCGGTCGCCCACTTCGACGAAGCAGCCGGCGGCCGCCTCGAAGGCCTTCGCGCGGAGCAGCGGCCGGCTGGCGTCGTGATAGCGATCCGCGGCCTGTAGGAGCAGCGCAGCATCCTGCTCCAGCAGGCCGCAGCAGTGCAGCGCGTTCGCCTGGCGATGTGGCGTGTCAGAATCGACAGCGAGCGCGGCAGCGTGGCCAGTCAGCGCCTTCGCGGTGCTCAGATCACCGGCCTGAGTTGCCAGCCTGACCGCGTCAGGCAGCAATTCCTCGATCCCCTCGAGTTCCTCCGTGTTGCCGACGAGTCCCGCCGTCAGCACCGTCAGCGCCTCAGGAATTGCGCCCGCCTGCTCGCAGTCCAGGCTCCTGGCCAGCGCCAGCGGCGCTATGATCCGGCTTCCCAGGCGTTCAGCGTGCGG
Source organism: uncultured Actinomycetota bacterium (assembly GCA_963696215.1). Taxonomy (GTDB): domain Bacteria; phylum Actinomycetota; class Actinomycetes; order Streptosporangiales; family Streptosporangiaceae; genus Chersky-822. The sequence goes on along the minus strand of CAVOJF010000007.1, from coordinate 325,221 downwards.
GATCGAAGCGGCCAGGCTGCGGTGCGCGGCCATGATGTCGCCGCGATGGAAGCAGATGACCGCGGCGACACCGAGGTCGCAGCAAGCGGCGGCCGGCTCCTTGAGGTCTTCGTGCAGGGTCTCGACCTCGGCCAGCGCCTCGTCCCATCGGCCGGTGTCAAAGAGCAACTGGCCCAGGGCGCTGTGCGCCTGCGCGAGCCTGACAACCGTGCCGACCTGGTCGGCTAGCTGCCTGGCCTGCTTGGCGGCGATGAGCGCTTCTTCGTAGCGGTCCAGGCATCCGAACGCGACCGCCTGGTTGATCTGTAGCAGCAGCCGCAGGTCGGTCAGCGCTTGGTCCGCCTGCGTCACCGTCAGCGCCCGCTCGAATAGCGGCAGCGAGCCGGCCATCTGGCCCTGGACCGCGGTAACGATAGTGAGCACGTGCAAAGACCAGCCCATAGCCCAGTTGTCGCCAGCCTCGGAAGCGGCCGCAAGTGCCGTCGTCGCGACCTGGCCAGCCCTTTCGACCTGGCCGAGACTGACGTGCGTGCGAGCCGCGAGTGCGAGCAGCCTCGCGCGGTGCCTGCCCGAGATGCCCTGGGTCTCCAGCGCGCGGTTCAGCGTGGCGATCGACTCCGCCGACCGGCCCACCCTGATCCGGCATTGCGCGAGCGTGCAGTGCAGGTCGACCAGGAAGTCGGGATCGACGGCGCGCGCGAGGGCACGGTTCGCGACCCGCTCGGCCCCGGCTGCATCGCCGACCCGGTAGAGCCCCTCGGCGAGGTGTCCGACGAGCGCGTCGTGCTGCGCCGACCCGACCTGGCACGTCGCGACCGCCAGGCCAAGCAACTCGACGGCGACCTGCGGCGCCTGGCCGACGAGCAGATCGGCCGTGCGTGCCAGCCAGGTCAGCACCCAATCATCGAGTGGCTGGGCCCGCCCGCCCGGTGCCGCGTCGCCCGCGACCTCCCTGCGCGCCGCCGCGCCATGGGCGGTGCTGTCCGCTGCCATCAGTTCCGGGCCGCCGAGGGCACCTAGCAACTGCCTCGCGACCCGGTCCGCTGGCGCGCCCGCCTCGGCGAGAGCCCGGCCCGCATCGCGATGCCAAGCCGAGCGCACTCCTTCAGGCATCTCTTCGTAGAGCGCCGCGCGGATCATCGGATGCCGGAAGCACAGCGCCTTGCCCGATTCGGTGAGCACGCCGGCGGCGCGCGAGTCATCGACCGCAGGCAAGAGGTCGGCCACGCTCCGCCCGAGGACGATCGCCAGGTCGGGCACGGCGAAGTCCACACCTAGCAGTGCCGCGGCCCTGAGCACGTCACGAACCTGGCCTGACACGAACCCGAGCCGGTCCGCGATGGCAGCCGACAGCGAACTCGGTGCCTGACCGCTGGTCAGCTCCGCCGTTCCCGAGTCGGTGATGGCCAGGCTGGAGCTACGAGTCAGGGCCGCGATCAGCTCGGTCACGTACAGCGGGTTTCCCGCCGCGCCCTCCGCTAGCTGGAGCAGCTTGTCGCCTGGCTCGCCGCCGGCCAGGGCGGCCACGAGCTCAGCGACGGCATCGTCGGCGAGCCCGGCGAGCTGAATGCGTAGTGCGTGCCCGAGCGCCCTGCGCAGCGCGAGCAAATCCTCGCGCTGCGGTACCGGGCGCATCATGCCGATCAAGAGGAGCGGTAGCTGCCGAGCAAGACGAGCCAGCCTGCCCCACAGGGCCACGGTCGCCCGATCGGCCCATTGCAGGTCATCCACGACCAGGATCGCGGGCTGTGCCGCGCACTGCTCAGCGATGAGCGCGAGTAACTGCTCAGCCAGGGCCGCGGACACATCGGTCCCGCGCTCAGCAGCCACCTCGCCGCGCAGCAAGCGGACAATAGTGTTCCGCCGGGGATTATCAGAAGGCTCGCGGACGCCCAGGGCCTCCAGTAAAGGCAGCAGCGGCAGTGCCTGACCGAGCTCGTCCCCCGCGCCCCAGTACACCTGGCAGCCCGCTTGCGAAGCCTCAGCCAGGGCCGCGCGCACCAGCGTGGTTTTCCCGATGCCCGGTTCGCCTTCGATCAAGATCGAACCGCCGTCACCACCAGCCACGTCCGTCACAAGCTTGGCGAGCATCGCCAACTCGGTGTCGCGGCCGACGAGCGCGCCGGCCGTGGTCACGGTGGGCACCCTGCGAACCTTACTAGCCGAACATTAGGGAAACAAGTGTAGTTTTCTGGAGGATTTCGGGAGAATTTCGGGAGAATTTTCGGGGAGGAATTTCGGGAGGAAATCGTGTAGTCCTCGCAGGCCGTTGGTCAGCCTGGACTCGGTGCTGCGGCGCGGGCCCGATCGGCCAGGGCGCGGACCTCATCGGCGATCGCGGGCCACAGTGGCGCGGGCAGGTCGTGGCCGACGCCGGGCCAGATGACCAGCCTGGCGCCGTCGATCGCGCGGGCGGTGGCGCGGGCGGCGCTGACCCGCAGGACCGGGTCCTTGTCGCCGTGCAGCACGAGGGCAGGCTTGCGCAGGTCGCGGAGCCTCGGGCCGTGCCAGGCCGCACCGACCTGCCTGCTCTGTGCCTTGGTGTCCCGCGGGCCGCTGTCCACCTCCCGCTCGATCCACTCCCTGGCCGCGTCCTCATCGAACGGGTAGTCGGGGGAAGCGAGTTCGCGAGCGACCATCAGCGACAAGGCGATATCCCCCTCGCGCCCGTCGGGGACCTTGGCCCTGGCCAGCCTGGCCAGCAGTCCGAACCGCACGTACCTCGCTCCACCGATCCCGGACACGTCGCTCGGCAACGCGGCCGCGGAGACCACGCTCAGGACCCGGTCAGGATGCCGCAGCGCGATCCGCTGGGCGATGACCCCGCCCAGCGAGGCGCCGAAGATGTGCGCACGGCTCCAGCCGAGCGCGTCCAGGACCGCGATCGCGTCGTCGGTCATGTCCTCAGATGAGTAGGCGCCGCCCTTGCGGGCCAGGGCAGCGAACGGGTTGCTCCCGCCGGTATCGGGCAGCCTGGTGGACTGGCCGGCGTCGCGCTGGTCGTACCGCGCCACGGCGAAGCCGCGGTCAGCGAACGCACGGCACAGTCCGAGCGGCCACCAGAACCTCGAGACGGCCAGGCCCATGACCAAGAGCAGCGGTTCGCCATCGGCGCCGGCGAGACGGTCGTACGCGATCTCCACGGCGCCGTTGCTGGCGATCCGTGTCGGCGTCCATTCACTCGCCCACCGGGCAACGGCCGCATCGTGGCCTGTCGCGCCCGTTGCTGCTGATGCCTCAGTTGCCTCGCTCATCTGCGCTCCCGTGGATCGTTGCCTCGGTGGTTGAAACTGCGATCATCGTTCGCTATAGAAGCAGGCTACCTCACTGAGTACAGTGTTCGCAATGAAGGCGGAACAGGGAGCGAGCCCGCGGGGCCCGAGTATCTGGACGCGGCCGGAGCGCGCGGCACGCGGCCCTGCGCCCGAGCACAGCCGGGCCGAGATCGCCGCCGCAGGTGTCTCGCTCGCTGACACCCGTAGCCTCGCAGCCGTCACCATGCGATCCGTCGCGGCTGCGATCGGCACGGCGCCGGCGTCCCTGTACCGTTACGTGCTCACCCGCGACGAACTCGTCGAGCTGATGGCGGACCACGTCTACGGCGAGTTCACGTATGCGCGCTCCGTCTCCGGAGAGCCCGTCCAGGACCTGCTCCGCCTCGCCCGCCAGGGCCGGGCCGTCTACCACCGCCACCCCTGGCTGCTCGATGTCACGGCGACAGAGGGCCTGCCGGGACCCAACGCGGTCGCCTTCGTCGAGCACACGCTCGCGGCCCTCGCCGGGACGAACCTCAGTGCCGCCGCGAGGCTGGAGACGGTTGGCCTGTTCTCCGGAGCGCTACGGCTCATCGCCCAGACCGAGATCGGCCAGCAGCGAGCGGGCCAGGACGCGGCGCAGTGGCAGGGAGCCCTGGCCGCGTATCTCGTGCGGATCGCGGCCGATGGCCGGCACCCGAACCTGGCTGCCGCCCTCGCAGGCCAGCCCCCGGACGGCGGACAAGCGACTGGTCAGCCCTTCTTCGATCAGGCGATGAAGCGGATTCTGGCCGGCCTGCTAGCCGATCCCGCGAGCTAGCGGTAGCGGCAGTCGATCGGCAACGGCAGTCGATCGGCAACGGCGCCACTTAGGGCGCTAGGAGTTCCAGGCCAGGAAAGTAGGTGAGGTACCTTTTCGCATCCCTGGTCAACAGGCGGTAGCCACGCACTGCGGCGTGCGCGCCAATGTAAAAGTCGGGCAGCGGCGATCGCCTGGTGCCACCGAGCCGACGATAGGACAGATAGGCCTTGCCTGCCAGGAAGGCGGCATCGTAGGGAAGGGCTTCGCGCTCGAACTCGGATTCTGGCAGCGCGTCATCAAGGTCCTCGATCCGGTCGAAGCCGACCGATACCTCCGCGTACACGATCGGGTTGATCGTCAGCCTGCCGGTGTCCATCGCGCGCGCGATCGCGTCGCCAGACCACTGCGCCCAGGTCGGATCGTCGGTCAGCACGTCGAGGAGAACGTTGGAATCGACCAGCGTCGCCCCCACGGCGCCCAGGTCAGGCAGCCGGCGCGGCTCACTCGCCACGAAGCAACTCCATCAGCTCATCCGTGCTGAGTGACGTTGTGGCGCGGCCCCGCATTCTCTGGACAGCCCGGTGGCCACGGGTCGCGCTCCCCTCGACGCGAACGATGCGCAACACGTTGCCGTCTTCCACAACGTCCAGCTCATCGCCTTCGTGCAGGTCGTGGCGCTCCCGGAGGGCGGCGGGGATCGTCACCTGGCCCTTGCTGTTCAATCGCATATTGCCCCTCACCGATACGTATTACTAGAGATACGTAATACTAACGCGGCAGCAGGGATCGTGGAACTCCGCCTGCCCAGAGATGGCACCCCCCGCATCGCTTCGGGGACGCGGGGGAAGGCATGCTGGGTTTGTCGCATGAAGCGACCTCGGGGGCGGAGCTTAGACAGGGGGCCGGATATGTATGCCGTGGTACGGCGATACAACGGGGTGACCGATCCTGAAGAGGCGGGACGCCGAGTGGAGGACCAGTTTGTCGAGATTCTCCGTGAGGTTCCCGGATTCGTCGCCTATTACTGGGTCGATGCGGGCGATGGGGTAATGCTCTCAACCTCGGTCTTTGAAGAGGAACCTGAGGAGGAAGAATCGACGAAAAGGGCCGGGGAGTTCGTGCACGCGAATCTCGAGCCCCTGCTTCCGAACCCTCCCCAGGTCACGGCTGGACACGTCGTAGCGTCCGGCTAGGGCTTGGCTGGCCCTAGATCGAAGTAGACCCGCTAAGGCTGACCACCCGGCCGGACCAGGGCCGGGCAGTCCGCCAGAGGGTCACGCGAGTCTGTCCAACACGCCGGCCTGCGCCATCATCGCGAACCTGTCGGGCACGCCCCAGTGCTCGGCGATCCGGCCGTCAACGATCCGGCAGACGTCGATCACGGTGAAGTCCACAGGCCGTCCGCTTGGAGGGCCGAAGAACGGCCCGGTGGCCGTGCCCTGCGCGCGAACGCGGACCCAGATGGTGTCGCCGGACTCCGCCGAGTCCTGGATGGTGAACGCGATGTCTGGCACGGCCCGGTGGACATCCCGGATCGCGGCCTTCACGTGCGCGATCGCCTCGGCGCCCCGGCCGGCTGTCCCGAACTGGTGCTCGACCAGGTCAGGCGAGCAGACCTGGTCCACGATCGCGTCGTTGCCAGTCGCGAACCCTTCGTCGAATATCCGCTGCAGCGCCTGGTAGGCGACCGATTGGTCCGCCGCGGGCTGCGTTGCTGTCGCGGTGCTCATGATTGCCTCCTTGGCTGAATTCGATCCGATGGATTGTCGGATCAATACGAACAGCGTAGGATCAAATCAGAAGGCATGTCAAACCAGGCCCACGGGCAGGGTTCGGAGCGGCGGGTGTGAGGCGAGGGAACAGAGCGGCGGATGTCAGGCGAGGAACAGGCGGCACCAGGCGTCGGCCAGCCAGGCGGCGAGCTTGTCCGGCGCCCAGCCGCGCTCGCGGACCAGGAGGCTGAAGTACTCGGCCGAGTTCATGCTCCAGACGACGTCCGCGACTTCATCAGGATCCAGGCCAGGACGCAGTTCGCCGGTCTCCGCCAGGTCCCTGGCGAGCAGGCGCATGTTGGCCGCGCGCCTCGCCGAGATCTCATCTCTGATCTCGGCGAGTTCGGGCGCGGCCGCGGCGGCGCCGCGCAGCACCAGGTGCAGCGGAGCCATCCTCATGTTGATCTCCGTGACGGCGGCCGCGTAAATCCCGATCTTGTCCTTCGCGCTGCTCGCGGCCCTGAACTTGTGCACGTAGTCTCGCTGCTCGGCGGGGACGGCCTGGTCGGTGCCGGAAATGGCGGTTTCCATGAGCAGGCGCATCAGCACCGGTTTCGCGCCGACCGAGGCATAGACCGTGTCGACGGCGACCCCGGCGGCCGCGGCGATCTGGGCGATCGTGGTGGCCGGGTAGCCCTGCTCGGCGAATAGCCCGCGAGCCGCGTCCAGGATGGCCTGCCGGGTCCGCCGGGCCTGCTCTTCCCGTACCGACGAGCGGTAGCGCCGTGGCTTGACAGAGTCGCTCATACGATCTACCTTACCAGTATTAATCCGAAGTCACTTAGGGTGAAATTCTAGAGGGCGGGGATCATGATGGACGGGCAGACGACGACTACCACAGTTCTGGCGCGAGGCACTAACGACCGTCCTGCCACGTGGGCGCTTGGGTCGCTCTTCGAGCGACTGGCATCGGGCGATGAGACCGGCGGCGCCTTCGGGCTGAGCCTGGTCACCCAGCCGGCCGGCACCGCGACGCCCCTGCACATCCACACGGGCGAGGCGGAGGCCTTCTATCTGCTGGACGGGACGATGACCTACCGGGCAGGCGAGCAGACGTACCAGCTCAGCCCGGGTTCGTTCATCTACCTGCCAATCGGCATACCGCACGCGTTCCGCGTCACAGGGACCAGTCCTGTGCGGTTCCTGGGCATCGTGACGCCAGGAGGGCTGATGGACCTTTACGACGAGGCGGGGCGCCCGGCCAACGAGCGCGCGCTGCCCGAACCTGACGACGAGCAGTTGCAGGCCGACATCGGGCGCTGGCTGGAGGCCACGCCTCGGTACGGCATCCAGGTCGTCGGGCCGCCGATCCCCGCTTGACCAGGACGGGCGACCCGCCCGCACGCCGGGGTGCGGCCTGGGGCGCTCCGCCGAGCTCAGACCGTCACGAGCGAGCGGTCGCTGTCCGTCAGCCGCTCACCCAGGATCGTGAACGCGCAGACGGTGACGACGATGAGGACGCCGGCATAGAGCGACTGCTGGGGATGGCCTTCCAGGATCGACGGCTCGCCGCTCGCGATCATGACTCCCCAGTCCGCCGAGGGCGGCTGGACGCCCAGCCCGAGGAACGAAATCGCGGCCAGGTCCACCATGACATAACCGAAGGAGACCGTGGCCTGCGCGATGATCAGCGGCGACAGGTTGGCCACCAGGTGACGCCAGCAAATCTGCAGCGACGAGAACCCGTGCACCCGCAGTGCCGCGACGTAGGGGAGTTCGCGTTCGCGGATGGCGGCGGCCCGCGTGACACGGGCGATGTACGGCATGTGGGCCAGGGCGAGCGCGATCACCGCCGCAGGCAGGCCGGCCCCGAATAGGGCGATCGCCAGAATGGCGAGCAGCACGCCGGGGAACGCGAACAGGATGTCGAGGAAGCGGGAGATGGCCGCGTCGACCGGTCCCCTGACCCAAGCCGACGTAATCGCGAGCGGCACGCCGAGGCAAACCGACAGCGCCACGATCAGCAGCGGCCCGAGCAGGCTGGTGCGCGAGCCGACGATCAGCCGGGACAGCAGGTCCCTGCCGGTGTCGTCGGTTCCGAGCGGATGCAGGAGCGTCGGCCCGGAAAAGGTGTGCAGCAGATCGATGGCATTGGGGTCATGCGGGGCGATCAGCGGCGCAAAGATGGCGATCACCGCCATCAAGACGATGAACCCGGCGCAGGCCATTCCCAGCGGCCCGAAACGGCGCGCAATGGCCGGACGGCCACGGCGGACAGGAGCGGCCAGCGACAGCACGTTCACCGGCTAGCACCCGCGATCCTGACCCGCGGGTCGATGAGCGCGTACAGCATGTCGACGGCGGTGTTGACCAGCACGAACGCGGCCACCAGAAGCAGCGTGATGGCCTGTACGACCTGGAAGTCCTTCTGCTCCACCGAGGTAACCAGGTAGGAGCCGAGCCCGTTCACGGCGAACGCGTTCTCCACCACGACCGAGCCCGCGATCAGTCCGGCGACGGTGAGCCCGGCCACGGTGGTGACCGGGATCATGGCGTTCCGCAATACGTGCCGCTTCATCACCAGCGGCTCAGGGATCCCGCGGCTCCGCGCGGTGTCGACATGCTCGCGCTGCAACTCCTCGTTCGCTGCCGCACGGGTTAGCCGTGCGACGTAAGCGGTCCCGGCTAGCGCCAGCGCCGCCGCTGGCATGGTCAAGTGCCACAGCCGGTCGACGAACCCGGTACCTGCGCCAATCGCGGGAAACCAGTGCAGGCCGAGGGTGAAGACGGAAATCATCAGAATGGCCGCGACGAACGAAGGCGTCGCGATGCCGATGGTTGTCCCGGCGAGGATCGCCGTGTCGGTCGGCCCCTTGCGCAGAGCCGAGACCACGCCAAGGAGGACGCCGAACAGGATGATGAGCAGCGCCGCGTAGGCGACGAGGAACGTGGTGGTGCTGGCGCGTGCCGCGATCAACGCGGAGACGTTCTCGCGGAAGACGATGGACTGCCCGAAGTTCCCCTTGACCACGTTGCCCAGCCAGTGCACATAGCGGAAGAGGAATGGCTGGTTGAGGCCGTATTCGGCCTGGATAGCCGCGATGGTCTTGGGCGGCAGCGGGCGACCTCCGGTGAGCGTCGCGATCGGGTTGCCCGGCGCGATGTAGAGCGCGCCGTAGACGATGAAGCTGGTAAGGAGCAGCGTCACGGCCAGCCCGGCAAGCCGTGACGCTGCGAAGGAGAAGATCCTCACTTGCCGGAGGATCCGACGTCACGTGCCCACGGGTAATACAGGTAGCAGAATGACGCGGGCGCTCCGGTGATCCGCGAATTGAGGAACAGCGGCACCGCGGGATTCGCCAGCGGAAGCGCGGCGAGATCGTTGGCCAGGACCGCCTGTGCGCCGAGGACGAGCGCCGCCCGCTTGTTGCCGTCGGTCTGCGAGTATGCCTGGCTCAGGTCCTTGGTGACCGTCGGATTGCTGTAGCCGGTGTAGTTGTAGAACTGCCCTGGGACGACCGCCGGGTACAAGATCTCGAGCGGCTCGGGGATGTCGGCGTAGTTCTCGCTGATGAACATGTCGATCCCGCTCCTGGCTTTCGAGGAGAAGAACAGGTCGCCGTAGCTGTTCGGGGAGATCGGCTTGATGGTCACAGTGAGGCCGATCTGGCTGGCGGCCGCCTGCACGATGGTCGCGATGTCGATGTAGCGCTGGAACGACGCCCGCGTGGCGATTGTCATCGGCTGCTTCGGCGAACCCGCCTTGGCGACGAGCTGGCGGGCCTTCTTCAGGTCGACGGCTGGCGCGCCGAGCTTGTCCCAGGCCGCCTTCGCCAGCGATTGCCCGTAGCCCCATTCGGCGAGCGGAACGACGGTATTCCGCAGCGCAGACGCCGCGTTGTTGTAGACGGCCTTGGCTAGCGCCGTACGGTCGATGGCCAGCAGCAGCGCGCTCCGCAGCGCGGGGTTCGCGAGCGGGCCTGAGGAACTGGCGAAGATGATCTCGGTGAAGATCATGCTCTTGCCCAGGTAGAGCGTCCCGTTCGAGGTCGAGCGCAGCTGGTTGAGGCCGCTGTAAGGCGTGTGGTAAGCACCGTCGATCTCGCCCGAGAGCAGCGCCGTCGTCATCGTCGATTCCTGCGGGATAAAGCTGAAGACGAACTCCTTGGCCTTCGCCTTGTGGCTGGTATCCCAGTAGTTGTCATTGCGAGTGAGCGTGATGGACGCGCCCTGCGACCAGTTCTTGAACGCGAACGGGCCGGTGCCGATCGGGCCGGCGGTCGGTGTGCCGTATGCCTTGCCCTTCGACTGGATGTACGTCGCCTTTCCGACACCGCCCGCCGGAGTGGCCATGAGCGGATGGAAGACCTCGTCGGGCCGCTTCATCGAAACGGTCACCTCGTTCGGCCCGGTCTGATCCACGCCCTTGACGTTGACGTAGGCGAAGTTCCAGTACGAGGCGGGGTTGAGATTGCGGCGGAGGCTGAAGACCACGTCCTGGACCGTCATCGGGCTGCCATCAGAGAACGTCACGCCGTGCCGGATCTTATAGACCTTGCTGAGCGGATCAGGTTCTGAGAACGATTCAGCGAGCGAGGGCTCGATCGTGAACTGCGGAGTCAACCGCATCAGGCTCTCTGTGATGTTCGTGACAACCGTGTTCTCTTCGTAGTTGTAGCTATAGATCCAGTCAAGACCTGACGGCTCGTAGAACAGCCCCCAGTTCACGCGCCCCACTTCGCCTTTGGCTGGCGGTGTCAGGACGGTGACGCCGACCGGCTTCGACGGTTTGGTGCTGGTGCTCGGCGTTCCGCCGCCCGATCCGCAGGCGGCGATGAAGCCGGCGAGAGCTGGCGCTGACAGGCCAAACGCCGCCGCCCTGACGAGCAACTCGCGCCGCGTGACATGCCCGTTGACGTATTCGGTGTGGAGTTTCTTCAGGTCGTCGCTCATCTTGTGCCTCTCGATTGGCTCCACTGGCGTCCTGACATCGCCCGGCGTGAGCGCGGGGTGTGGTGGGCGATTACCTCCGGGGTGTGCGTATCGCCAATGCATGCACTTCTTCATCACAGCGCTGAGTGGTTGAGTGGTACTGGCGCGACCGCGTGACCCGGTGACTAGGCCGTCGCGATTGTGCCTGCATCCCAACCCGCCTCTCGGGCTTGAGAACGACGGCTCCCCAGGGGTGGTGCCGAAACCTTTTGGCAGAGTATGAGCGCGAAACAGAACGTGTCAAGAGAAAGCGCGAGACTGTGCGGCAGGTACGGCGAAGACCGGCGCGGTCAGCTTGTCCGCCGTCGCCGCCAGCGTCACCTGCTCGGCTACGCGCGGTCACCCCGGTTATGCTGATGCCGCATGCCAGCCGGGAGCGAGGTGTTCCTGGTGCGGCCAGGCTTCATCCCGGTGAGACTCGGACAAGTGGTATCACGGCCAACCATTCATGACGTCGCGAAGGCCGCTGGCGTCTCGGTGACAACGGTTTCCCACGCCCTGAACGGCAAGGGCCGGGTCGACCCGCAGACGCGGGCGCTGGTGACACAGGTCGTCCACCGGCTTGGCTACCGCGCGAACCGACACGCACGCGGACTGCGTTCTGGCAGGTCAGGAACGCTCGGGCTGATGCTTCCCGTGAGCGGCGACGTGCGAACTGACGAGACGCTGCGGCTGGACTACTACATGCGTCTCGCCGGCGCAGCGGCCGCCGCGGCCTTCGCGCGGGAGCAGGCGCTGATGCTGCTACCGCCCGTGATCGCAGGTGCCGGGCTCGGCGGGCTCGCGATCGACGGCGGCATCGTCGCCGACCCGTCACCGAACGATCAGCGGATGACCGTTCTGGAGGATCAGGGCCTGCCCGCGGTGACGATCGGGCGCGACCTCGGACGGCCTGACCATTCCTGGTACGTGGAGCTGGATAACAACGCGAACACCCGTCTCATGCTCGACCACCTCGCTGAGCGGGGAGCGAGGCGGATCGCCATCCTGACCCCGCGGGCTGAGTGGGCCTGGGCGACCGAGACGCTACGCGCCTACGAGTCCTGGACGCGCGAGCAGGGCCTGCCACGGCTCGTCGTGCCAGTTGCCATGCAGCCAGGCGAGCGCAGCGCGTTCCAAGCGACCAGGCGACTGCTCGCGGGGCGGACACCACCGGACGCGGTATTCGTGGTCGCCGAGCGGTTCATTCGCGGAGTGCTGAGGGCGGCGCACGAGTCGGACAAGCGCGTGCCTGACGAGTTGCTCCTCGCCGCCGGCGTCGACGGGGTCTACGCGTGGGAAGGTGACCCGCCGGTCACCGCGCTGGAATTGCATCCAGAGCGGATGGCCGAGGCGGCCGTGACGATGCTGCTTGGCCGTCTCGACGGCGATCCAGTCCAGCCGCCCGCTCACGTCCCCGCCACATTGCACATACGGGCGTCGACGGGGGCGCTGGCTAGGCACGCCTAGCGTTGGCGTCGCGGCGGCTGGTCGCGGCTCGTCGTGGTCGCGGCTCTTGACAGCTCTCTTTGCGGCTCTTGACACGGCCGGAGGGCGCTGACTACCGTGCCAAAAGGTTTTGCCTGCTGTTGGCGCCGCGATGAGAGGTGGCCGTGATGCGTGTCGCCGGTGTCCGGTGCAGGCGCCGCCTGCTTCGCCGAACCAGTGACTGCGGCCGCTTCCGGCGCTCGGCTCGAGAACTACTGATCGCCCCGTGCTGACGCGCTACGCCCCTGGTGGAGCGGTCGCGGCGGCCAACCACCTAGCCGCGACCGCCGGGGTCGTCATGCTCAGCCAGGGCGGCAACGCCGCTGACGCGGCAGTCGCCGCAGGGGCTGTCATGGCGGTTGTCGCGCCGCACATGTGCGGGCTCGGCGGCGACCTGTTCGCGATCGTGGCCTGGCCTGATGAGCCTCCGGTCGCGCTCAACGCCTCGGGCCGGGCCGGGTCGGGGGCTGACGCCGGGGCGCTGCGCAACGAGGGCATGCAGGCGATGCCGTTCCAGCGCGACGTGCGTGCGGTGACCGTCCCTGGCTGCGTTGACGGGCTGGTCGCCCTGCACGAGCGGTTCGGGTCGCTGAGCCCAGGCGACCTGCTCGCGCCGGCACGACGGTTGGCCTCGGCAGGCTTCCCTGTGCCGACGGCACTCGCCCGGGCGTCGTCGGCGCTGACGGGCCAGGATCACGCTGCTGCGTTCGGGACTGTTGGGCCGCTGGTAACAGGCCAGCGCCTCCGGCTGCCGGGGGCCGCCCGCGCGCTGGAGGCCATCGCCACCGCCGGACGGGCTGGCTTTTATCAAGGGGCCGCCGGCGCTGAACTCCTCGCGCTCGGCGCCGGGCACTTCAGCGAAGCGGACCTGCGCGCGTCGCAGGCCGCCTGGGTGCGACCGCTCGCACTGACCGCGTTCGGCCACCAACTGTGGACCGTGCCGCCGAACTCCCAGGGCTACCTGGCGCTCTCGGGCGCCTGGATCGCCGAGAATGCCGGGCTGCCTGCCGATCCCGGTGCGGAGGCCTGGGCCCCGCTGCTCGTCGCCGCGGCTCGCGAGGCCGGGTTCGACCGGGCAGTTGTCCTGCACGAAGACGCCGACGGAGAAGCGCTGATCGACGAGGCCCGGCTCGGGCCGCGGGCCGACGCGGTGCGGAAGCGCACTACCGGCGATCTGGCCGACATCTATCAAGCTGGCGGAACGACCCACATCTGCACCGTTGATCGCGACCGGGCCGGCGTCTCGCTGATCATGTCCAACGCGGCCGACTTCGGTTCGCACCTCGTTCTGCCGGAGCACGGCATCTTCTTGCACAACCGCGGCATCGGCTTCTCGCTCGAGCCGGGCCACCCAGCCGAGTACCGGCCGGGACGACGCCCGCCGCACACGCTGAGCCCGCTGATTGTCACGGACGCCGCGGGCAGGCTGGACACCGTCCTTGGGACCATGGGCGGCGACGCCCAGCCGCAGATCCTGATTCAACTGCTCGCACGGCTGCTCTCCGCTCAGCAGGCACCGGGCGAGGCCATCGCCGCGCCACGCTGGGCTCTCAGCCGCGAGCCCACGAACGGCTTCGACGTCTGGCAGTCGGACAATCCGCTCGTGGTGCGCGTAGAGAGCGACGCTCCGGCCGATTGGTCGCGCGCACTACGCGAGCGCGGATATGCGGTGGCGGCGGAACCAGCCGGCGACGACTTCTTCGGGCACGCCCAGGTCATCCACGTCACCGACGACGGGCTCCTGGCCGGCGCTGCCGACCCGCGCTCTGGAGATGGCGCGTTCGTCGGCCTCTAGCCGCAGTCGCCGGCCGCTGGCCGCTGTGGGCAGCGCTCGGCAGCTAGGACAGCGCGATGGCGAAGCTTTTGGCGAGCGCTCACTGGAAGACCACCAACGCATCGGTCGCGACGGTACGCGACGGCAAGGTTGTCGGCCGCGCGGCTGGCAGAGCCAGGATCACGGCCAAGGTCGGCAAGGTAACGGTGTCGGCCGTCGTGACCGTCATCGCCTATGCGCCGGCGCTGCAGCCGAGTGCTCCGGTGACCTATCCGTCGCCGCAGCCGCCACCGCCGAGCCCAACGCCGCAGCCGTCAGGCACGCCCACGCCGACGCTCTAGCTCGCGGGGTCGGTCTTCCGGGGTTATCGGCGAGGTCAGTCCACGCAGAGGCAGAAGGGGTGCCCGGCGGGGTCGAGGAACACCCGGAAGGACGTACCAGGCTGGTGCTCGTGCTTGGTCGCGCCAAGTTCGAGCACCGACGCCTCGGCATCGTCGAGATCGTCGACGATCACGTCAAGGTGCATCTGCTGGGGCACGTCCTGAGCCGGCCACTTCGGCGGCGTATAGTCCTGCACCTGCTGGAACGATAGGCACTGACCGTATTCGGCGCGTATGTCGGCCCAGTCAGACGAGACTTCGACTTTCCAGTCGAGCAGCGCGCCGTAGAAGGTCGCGAGCGTGCCGGGATCAGGGCAGTCGAGGACGATGCTTGAGTAGCGTGCGATAGCCATGCCGGCAGGTTACGCCCGATTGCGGACGATCCACGTCCGGGTTGCGTGCGGTCTCAGATTGCTCCGCCTTATCTGCGTTCTTGCAGGTCAGCGGCGTTCCTCAGGCCTGAATGGTAGCGTCATGCCATGCACCCGCAAGACCTCGCCAACCTGGCGCACCTGCGCCGGGCACGAGATCTGATCGACAGGGAGTACGCACGTCCGCTTGATGTGCCGACCATGGCCAGGCACGCTCTGATGTCGCCCGCGCACTTCTCGCGGCAGTTCAGAGCGGCCTACGGCGAGACCCCGTACAGCTATCTCATGACCCGCCGGATCGAGCGCGCGATGGCACTCCTGCGCGGTGGCATGAGCGTGACCGACGCGTGCATGACGGTCGGCTGTACCTCGCTCGGCTCGTTCAGCACGCGGTTCACAGAAATCGTCGGGGAAACGCCGAGCGCTTACGCCAGCCAAGCGCACGACGCGGTGGCCGCGATGCCCGCGTGCGTGGCGAAGGTGCGCACCAGGCCGGTCAGGAAGACGCCGAGCAGGAATGGAGAAGCGGCCAGCGAGTCCGCCGCCTAGCGTGGGTCTCATGACCATCGAACTCCAGTACTGCCACATCACCGTCAACGACGTGGACGAGTCGCTCGGCTTCTACCGCGACGCGCTCGGCCTTGAGGTGCTCAACGACGTCGGCTCAGGCGGGTTCCGCTGGGTCACCCTTGGCAGCCCGGATCTGTCGGGCCCTGAGATCGTGCTCTCGGAGCCGCACGCCGGCCGGTCCCAGGCCGACGGCGACGCGCTGCAGGAACTGCTCACCAAGGGCGTGCTGCCGATGACCGTCTTCCGGGCCGGCGATCTCGACGCTGCGTTCGAGAAGGTGCGGGCATCCGGCGCCGAGGTGCTGCAGGAGCCCATCGACCAGCCCTGGGGACCGCGCGACTGCGCGTTCCGCGATCCGTCGGGCAACATGGTGCGGATCTCGCAGGGACCAAAGACGTAGCAGCGGCAAGATTGCCTGCAAGGCTTCTAACTGAACAGCTACTTCGTCTATGATTCGCTGGTATGTCGGGCTCGCCCCGAGGCATAAGTCGCCTCAGAGCGGGCCTTAGGTGTCACCTTCCGCTCTGGACCCCGGCGGCATCAGTCGGATCGTCGAAGATGCATGCGCTTCGCGCGACGGCCGGGGCTAGTGGCGGCTAGCCCGGGTGTTGTGCGCTCCGCACGCCTTGGCAGGGGAGACATGGACATCAGTAGTGGCTGGTCGGCCGAAGATCGCGCCCTTGGTGCCAGCGAGACCGAGAGCCTGCAGTCCTACCGGCCGCGGCACGCGGCACCACCGTACTGGCGGGTCTTACTAGCCGTCCGTCGAAGGCTGGCCGTCAGGCGACTGACCAGCGCCGGAAGTCCTGTGCCAGCTAAATCACAGCCCGGTGGCCTGACCCATGAAGGTGACTCGGCATGTGTCTCGTGGTTGCCGTAGCGTGGGGATGTAGTCGTAGCGGCACCAGTCCAGTCCCTGCTGGCACTTCCGTTACAGGACAGGAGCAGCAGGTGAACGACCCTAGTGGAGCGCGAGCGTATCGACCAGCACCACGATCTGGCATGTGATGGCTATGACCGGAGACAGGCGCGGCCGCATCGTGGCCGCGCTCTCAGACGGTGGCAACGACTCGTGGTCTTCCGCCCGACTGTGCGCTATATGCCCGAATCTTGTAGGTGTGGATGGCGCTGGCGTGATGCTCATGTCCGGTGACATGCCGCGTGGATCTCTGTGCACGACGGACGCGATCAGCCAGCTTATCGAGGAACTGCAGTACACCCTCGGCGAGGGCCCGTGCCTGGACGCCTATCAGAACGACCAGGTGATATCAGAGCCGGACCTGGCCGCGCCGGAAACGAGCAGGTGGCCAGCATTCACGCCGCCCGCGCTCGACGCTGGCGTGCGCGCCGTTTACGGATTCCCGATGCGCGTCGGCGCCGTGCGCCTCGGCGCGCTGAATCTCTATCGGACCTGGGCCAGCCCGCTGACCGACGATCAGCACGCCGACGCGATGGTCATCGCCGATGTGGTGGCTCGCTGGGTACTGGAAGCTCAGGCTGGCGCACCCGCCGATGCGATGGCGATGGAACTCGAGATGGGCGCCGACTTTCACTTCTCGGTACACAACGCCGCCGGCATCTTGTCGGTGCAGCTGGAGATCAGCGTGACGGACGCACTGGTCCGCCTCCGGGCGCATGCCTTTGCCACCGAAAGCCTCGTTGCTGACGTGGCTCAAGAAGTGATCGCACACCGGCTGAGGCTGTCATGACGGCAGCGCACCGTGAGTCTGGGCCAGAGGCCGTACCCGGGTTTAGCATGAAAGGAGCGACCCGGTGAGCACCGCCGCCGGATCGAGCGCTCAAGGGGATGAGCGGATATGACCAGAGAGGCTGAGATCGTCAGGTCACTCGTCGAGATGGCCGACACCCTGGTCGATGACTATGACGTCGTTGACCTGCTCACCGGCCTGACTGGCCGGTGCGTGAACCTGCTCGGCGCGTCGGCAGCCGGCGTGATGCTGGCGGCGCCGTCGGGCAGGCTCGGCTTGGTAGCCTCCTCCAGCGAGGCAATGCGGCTGCTTGAGCTGTTCGAGTTGCAGTCGCAGGAGGGGCCGTGCCTGGATGCCTTCCATTCAGGCGAAACAGTCGAACACGAGATACTGACGGCTGGCGCTGGCCGGTGGCCGGAGTTCACCCGCACGGCTCTCGAGGCAGGCTTCCGCTCAGCCTTCGCGATCCCGCTGCGCTGGCGTGATGGAACGCTCGGTGCCCTGAACATCCTCAGCGCGTCGCGAGAACCAATGCCCGAGGCCGACCGGATCGTCGCCCGCGCCTTCGCCGACCTCGCCGCGGTCAGCATCGTCCAGTACAGGGCGACCGAAGAAGCACGGCGACTCAACGAGCAACTTTCCGCCGCCCTTTCCAGCCGGATAGTGATCGAGCAGGCGAAAGGCGTGATATCTGAGCGGGCCGCGATCAGCCTCGCCGATGCCTTCGAGCGGCTGCGGAGATACGCCAGGAGCAACAACCTCCGGCTCACCGACGTCGCCCATGACGCCGTGAACGGAACTCTCGACAACGACGCATGGCGGCCGCCGCCGGAGTGACTAATTGGTGAGAGCCAGTGGAGCCGCCTGTCGGATGAGGCCGTGTGCGCGAATGCCGGCCGCCGAACCCTCAGCGGTCCTTGTTACTCATCTTCCGCGGCGAGATACGCGCCGTGCTGTGCGCCGCCCTGTGCGCCGTGCGACTCTGCGGGATCCAAACATGCTGACACCTCCCCTAACTTGGTCACCGGCCCGGTCATAGCCTGGAGGCGCCGGCCGTTTCCAGGTCGTGCAGTTCCTTCGCCTCCTCCGCCGACACCAGACCGACCTCGATCAGGTCCAGCGGGCTGATGAACCCGTCGCCGAGTCGGAATCCTCCGGCGCGGGCGATCGCGTCGCGTAGCGGCACCGCCCAGTGGTGCTCTAGCAGGATCAGCGCTGCCGCGGAGTCATTCGGGATGTCCTCGAGGACATCCCACTCCTCGACACTGCCAAGCGGGCTAATGCCCTCACTGGCGGCCCGTTCGGCGCCGGCAGCGGCGCCGGCCTCGGCTCCTTGTTCACCATCGATGCCCAGGCCGATGAGCGCGCCGACGGTGCTGCCGAGTTCGACGGCTTCCTGCTCGGAGAGGTTGCTGAGATGCTCGACCTCAAGATCTCCGGTGGCGTCCTTGTAGACGGCCAGCGCGTCGATGACGCGTACCGTGTCGCTTTCGCGGAGCCGCTCGAGCTCCTCAATGATCTCGCCATGAAATTCAGGGTGGTTGAACCCCAGGACGATGAGCTGGACTGGTCCGATTGCCATCGTTGCCCCCTATGTATCCGGTCGGCGCTGCATGCCCTGCCCGTGTCCGGCCGGCGGATAATGCTGAGCCTGATCCCGGCCATCCGTCCCAGAAGTATCGGTCCGATGCGGGTGGACTCACATCACCCAGGACGGGTTACTCTTCCGGCGGTCCTGGTCTCCCGTCGGTCAATGTCCGCATGCTTGCTAGCTAGGTTGGCCTTGTGGATCTCAGGGCTGTGAAGGCGTTGACACAACCGGAGCTTGCGGCGTGCGCCATCGCGGCGGCGAGGAACGCGCAGAGCCTGCTGGACGACGCCGAGCTGCTGGCCGGGGCTGGCCGCATCGGGCGCGCGTACTCCCTCGCGGTGCTCGCGGTTGAAGAGTGCGGCAAGGCGATGGACCTGTCTGCCCTTGCGGTCATGCCCCCCAGGCTCAGGGCGCGGGCACCGCTAGGCCGCATGTTGCACTGGCATCAGCTCAAGCTAGTCGGTGGGCTGCTGATCGCCATGCTGCCGCTCGGCAGCGTGGGCCCAAAGGTAGCCGTCATGTCTGCCGACGAGGTGGCGCACATCCTGAGCACGCTGAATACGTCCGCCGACGAGGCAGACCGCCTCAAGCGACGCGGCTTCTACGTGGACATTGACCGGAGCGGCCGACTACGCGAGCCGTCAGAGATCACCGAGTCCGAACTCGCCAGCCAGCTCAGCCGGGCGCGGCAGGCGGCCGCGTCAGGCACCAGCGTGCTACTCGGCCTGGATGTTCATGCTCGCCTGGCACATCCGCCCGCCGAGGCGGTCGAACTCATCCAAGAACTGGTCAGCGCGCTTGCCGAAGCGGGAAACGACCGGACTCCCAATGCCGCAGCCGACGTGATACTCAAGTCGTTCAGCAGGTTCAGGGAGCACAAGGGGGCGACTTAGCCGGTACCTCGGGCCAGGCTGGTATTCCCTCTGTGGAGCACCGTCTGCTCAGGTTCGCCAGCGGGCTGGGCCACCTGCCGAGGCCTGGTACCGGCACACCGTGCCTGTGCGGATCGAGGACTGCAAGTGCGCTCCGGCGATCGGGGCGGCCAGCATGATGCGGTCGATAGCTGCCCGAATGGTGCGGGTGACGTTGACCCGAGCTCGTTCGGCCTCGGCGGTCGCCCGGCGGGGGTGCCCGGCCAGTCCGGTTGCCCGGCGTAGTTCGCTGACCAGCGCCTGGCGTTCCTCTTCTGCCCGCCCGGCGGCGAGGCTGTCCCCGGTACGGTCAGCGGCTGAGAGTTGGCTTTCCAGCTCGCGGATCCGGTTGCGGTAGGTGCGCCGGCTGGCTTCGTCCAGGAGTGGCTCGGTGTCCGAGATGGCCAGCCCGAGGCCCCCCGCGGCCAGATCGAGGGCCGGGATCTCCCTGCCGGGAGCTGCGAGCAGTGCCTGAAGGTAGTGCAGGCCGCGGCTGTTCCGCAGGCGTGCCCGTTCGGATCCGGCTGTCAGTAGCCAGTCCTCGCCGTCCCGGCGCAAGCTCCATTGGCCCGATGCCGAGCCGACCCGGCCTAGCAAGCCGATCGCCCCGAGCCGCTCGGCGATGGCGCGTGCCCGGTCCCGGTCCGCGGACGCCTTCTGCCGGTCACCGGTCGCCTGCCGGACGCTCAGCGCCGCGGCGGCACCTTCCAGGCACAGGACCAGCCCGGGTAGCGCGCCGGCGCGTTCGGCAAAGGCGGTGGCCTCCTCTAGGCAGTCGACCGCCTCGTCCGCCAGTCCGAGACGTGAGGCCAGCAGTCCCAAGAAGAATGAGACCGGCCCCATGCAGCCATTCGCTCCGCCCATCACAACTAGCTGCCCGCGGTAGGGCAACAGCATCTGCCGCAACTGCTCGGCCGCGAAGACATCACTGGTCTCGGCGGCGACGAAGGCCAGCATCGCGGCCGCGCCTAGCCATCGCGGCCCCGATCCGGCCAGCACCGCCGGAAGGACGCGGTCCATTTCCGCCTGAGCCTTGTCCTCTTGCCCGAGCATCATCAGCCAGGCAGCCGCGTTCGCCTCCATGAAGTGCCCGGGCAGCCGCCTGGCCAGGGCTAGTAGCTGGTCCACAGTGAATGGCGCCGCAGCCGGACCCTGGTAAAAGGCGATCTCCCCCTGCAGCGCCGCCACCAGGCGCTCGGTGTCGGGCAGCCCTGACCGCGCGCCCTGCTCCGCGACCTGCGCGATCAACTGAGCCGCGTCTTCAAATCGTCCGCGGAAGGTGGCCAGCATGGCATGCCTGGCGGTTGCCATCACCATTGCCTGGCTGTCACCAGACGCGATCGCCGCGCGTTCGAAGGCGGACAGCGCCGACTCGGCTTCACCCACCCGGCCAAGCTGCATCATGGCGACGAACCGCCAGAACATGCCATGCCGTTCACGAACATCGTCGCCCGCGGCCTGGGCGAGCTCGAGGATCTCAGAGGCCGCCGCGAGCCGGTCCTCGGCGCCCTGCGGATCCCACAACGCATGCAGCCGTGCATCAAGCACCTCGGCCAGCGTGCCCGGCTCCCCGCCATCCCTGGCCAGCTTCAGCGCCTCGTCGGCGAGTATCCGGCGGCGCGGTCCGGCTGATGAGTCGCCGAGTAGTTCATGCGCCAGCCGGGCCTGCAGCCGGGCCCTAGTGCCGTCGTCCGGCGCTCGCGGAATGGCGAGCTCCAGCAGCCGGACAAGCCCGGTATCGACATCGAGGAATTCCGCCTGCGATGGCGCCCGGAGCGCGAGGTGCACCAGCGGATCAAGATCGTCTCCGCGAGCTGTGAGCTCGGCAGCCATGGATTTCGCGACGCCTGGCAGCCCTCGGGAGGCGAGCCACACCGCATGAGAGGCCTCCGGGGGCACCTCGGGCACCATCGCCGCCAGCTCGCCCGCGCTCAAGCCACCCAGCGGCAGATCCGTTCCAAGGCCCAGCGGCAGCGCTGAAACCACGATCACCGCGGTAGTACTAGCTGCGGCCCGAGCGGCGACCAGCCGCAGTACCCGCAGCGCTTCGTCTCCGCCAAAATCGATGTCGTCGATGACCAGCAGCCGCCAGTTCCCGGCGGTGAGCTCGCGGGCAATAGTGTCGAGATCGAGGGGACCTGGCTCACCGAGCACCCTCGAAACGAGATCGTCCGGCGAACCGGCATCCCGCAGCAGCTGGGCCCACATCAGCCAGCCGCGCTGGCTGCGTATCGCGGCGGTGCGCAGCACCTCGAACCCGCGGCGGGCACCCTCCTTTGCTGCCGCATATGCCAGCTCGGTCCTGCCGGACTCTTGAGGACCAGTGATCACAAGGACGCTGCCGTGGCCGCCTGCGGCGAGGGCAAGCATGCGCTCAACCTCGTCCATCTCACGGCGCCGCCCCACCAAAGCCATATCCGAGGTATACCGCAGCCTCGTCTCCCGGGCACGGCCTAGCCGACCCGTACCGGCTTGAAGGCGACTGCCGGCCATGGGGTGAGATCTACGGCCCTTCAAGCCATCCCCGCCAGCTCCGCGGTCCCGCCCGGTCGGCGCAGGGCCGCCCTAGCCGGCGCCGCACACCCGCGCGGGCGTGACTGAACGATTCGTTCGCATCCGGTTTACGCCTCTGGGTTGAGACCTTCAGGAGGCGGTCATGACGACAGACAGTTCCCTCGGACAACCCAGCATTCCAACGAGCCGGGACAGCGTTGCCGCTCCGGCGCTCCGTATCGCTGCCCCGCATCATCCGGTGCTTGTCGATGACCCCCGAGGCGTGACTATCACAGGGTGTGAACCCGGCTCGCCCGTGGCGGTGCATGCGCGAGTCGAGATTGACAACGCAACCCGCGATGCGAGCGCATCCTTCCGCGCCGACGAGAGAGGGACCATCGACACCAGTCGCGACGCCAGCTCGGCCGGCACCTACACGGGAGTGGATGCATTCGGGTTGTGGTGGTCCGGGGACATTGTGGCGCCTTCAGCGCACAGCGCGCCGTCACCGGTCAGGGTGAGCCTGCACGTGGAGGCGGGCGGGCACACCGCGGTGACGACCACCGAGCGGCTCTGGCTGGCTCCGGGGGCGACCGTCTCTGAGGTTCGCGAGCCCGGGGTCTGGGGACTGTTCGCGCGGCCGGCGGGTCCCGGGCCGTTCCCGGCAGTGATCGCGTTCGGCGGCTCGGGCGGCGGGCTCGGCCCGGCGGCGGCCTGGGCACCAGCGCTGGCCTCGCACGGTATCGCCGCGCTGTCGATCGCCTACTTCGGTGTCCCTGGCCTTCCCGAAGCCCTGGTCCGCATCGATGTCGAGGTCGTCGGGCGAGCGGCGGACTGGCTGCTCCGTCGGCAAGACGTCGACTCCGCCAGGATCGCTGTCATGGGCATGTCGCGGGGCAGCGAGCTCGCCCTGCTCGCCGGGGCGCTGCTGGAGCCTGTCGGCTCGGTGGTGGCATTCGCGCCCAGCGGGGTTTGCTGGGCCGGATTCGGTACTCACGGCCCGGTCGCCGCGCCGGCTTGGCGGTTCGGCGGTGACGACATTCCCTGCGCAGGCATGGTCCCGATGGGCACCCCGCCATCTGCTGCTGTCCAACGATCCCCGACCGCATTCAGGCCGTTCTTCGAGGCCATGCTCCGCGACCATGACATGATCCGCGCTGCCGAGATCCCGGTAGAGCGCGTGCGGGGCCCGATCCTGATGATCTCCGGAGAAGCCGACGCCATGTGGCCAGCCACGGAACTGGCCGAGATCGCCGAGCACCGCGCCGCTGACCGCGGCTTCACCCGCGACCTGACCCACCTGCGCTACCCCGGCGCAGGTCACCTGTGCGGGGGCGTCCCTGGCACCCCGGCTGTCACTGAGAGCCGCCACCCCGTGACCGGTCAGGTGTACAGCTTTGGAGGCAGCCCGATGGCCAACGCCCAGGCGCGCGCCGACTCCTGGCCGCGGGTCCTGCAGTTCCTGCTCAACGGCAGCAATGCGAGTTGAGCACTCGAAGTCCCCAGCGCCACGCGCGGCTAAGGCTGGCTCTTGGCAATGTAGCTGCAGCTCCGTCGAGAGCGGCACTGCACGGGTCTGGTTACCGAAGCGGGGCGAAGAGCTCCAGCTGAATGTTGTCGGGGTCGCGGAAAACCAGGACTGACGCATATGACTCATCGGCGATAGGCGACTGGGTCAGAGGCTTGTCGGCGACATCGGCGCTGACGACGCCTTTGGCCTCGAGGTGTGCCTGCCAGGCCTGGAGATCGCCGCGACTAGGGACCATGAAGCCCGCGTGGTCGAGGCCAGTGACCGTTTCGCCGAACATGGCGCCGGTGCTGGCGTCATGGCGATGCAGCACGATCATTAGCTCGCGGCTGTCATCGGCGAGGAGCTTGCCGACACCGCCGGGATGGGGCACGTCCATCCGGAAGCGGATGCCGAACACGTCCTCATACCATCGAACGCTCGCGTCGACGTCGGTGACTGTCAGTGCCAGATGATGTAGCCGGGGTGCCGTGACTTTGGACATGGGGTTCTCCTTTACGCAGACGACATTGCCATCTGCTTGGGCAGGGGCACGTCGGTGCCGCCGAGGTGGCGGTGATGGGCAGCTGCCGTTATCGATGACGAGTGGACAGGGGCTGAGGGCTGGGGCTCATGACTGGGTCTTGCCGGACGGCGAACGGCGCTGAGGGATGGGCGCACCGTCCTGCTGGCAGTAGCCGAGGAACATCGCTACGAAGTCGTCGATCAGGCGGGCCCACCGGTCTCCGCCGGGGTTGTTGGAGATCTGCTGGTCGACGAGGCCGGTGGTCAGTGCAGTCCACATGTCTACATGTCGGGGATCAGACACGCCGTTGAGCGCCAGGCGCTCGCGCACCAGCCCGAGCGCACGCACTGCAGGCGCGAACGCTTCCGGCGAGGGCTCGAACCCGGGGATGGTCCGCTGGAACAGCAGCTGGTAACGAGCAGGGTCGCTCGTGCAAAAACCCAGGAACCGCCGCACTCCGCCCGCGAGAATCGCGCGGGGATCCTCGCTGTCGTAGGCCTCAGACATCCGGTCGGCGAAGTCGGCAGCTGCGTCGCCGAACA
Organism: uncultured Actinomycetota bacterium; assembly: GCA_963696215.1. Classification (GTDB taxonomy): domain Bacteria; phylum Actinomycetota; class Actinomycetes; order Streptosporangiales; family Streptosporangiaceae; genus Chersky-822. The sequence goes on along the minus strand of CAVOJF010000007.1, from coordinate 300,620 downwards.
TGGCGTCGTAGATCGCGTTCTTCGATGGGAAATAGGCATAGACCGTCGGGGTGGTGATCCCGGCACGCTTTGCCAGTTCCCGCAGGGACAGGCCGGCCAGGCCCTCACCTCGGACTAGTTCCCAGGCCGCTTCGACAATCGCGGCCCGCGCGGACCGCCGCCGCGCTTCGCGCCAGTCGCCAGTTATCTGTGATTTAGACATCGTTCGATAAATCTATACGACGTTAAACTATGAGTCAAGAGCGTCGGTTGACACTGGACCATCAGCCCCGTGCACCACGCGCATCGCTTCCGAGACGGTTGGTGGCAGCCCTTCTGCTCGTCGGCCGGCGCCTACGGCTCCGTGATGCACACCATTCCCCGAAGGCGTGCGGCACGTTAGGCCGGGCGGAAGGCGCCATCCGGCCAGCAGAACACCTGCTCGGGCGACGGGCTGTCCTGCTGCGCCAGCTGCGCGGCCATCGCGGCCAGCCGCGTGCACAGCCGCGCAGCCGTCGCCGCTTGCTGTCTGGCCTCAGCCAGGTGACGCTCGATGGCTGGCGCAAGCTGCCACTCGGGCTCCGCCAGGACCGCGCCTACCTGGTCAAGCTCGAATCCGAGCTGGCGCAGCCGGATGATCCGGTAGAGCCTGGCAACGTCGGCGGCGTCGTACAGGCGGTGCCCACCGGTCAGCCGCGCCGAGGGCGGCAGCAACCCGATCTCGTCGTAGTAATGCAGCGTCCTCACGGTCAGCCCGGTAGCTCTCGCCAGCGCGCCGACTTTCCAGCGCCCGTTCCCGATCATGTTCTCGACGGTAGGGCCACACGCCACGTGAGGTGCAAGGGCCGTCCGGGACAAGCTGTCGGATGGCTCTACCCGGCAGCGAGGACGGGACTGAGTGAGATCGCGCCCTCACGACGCGCCGCCAAGAGCGGGACGTGCTGCTAGACGGAAGAACCTCACTCGGCGGGATACTCGAAATTTGTACGTTCCTGGTGTCGATGGCGCGGCTCTCTAACCGTCTCCTAGGTGTCTCAAGCCGCCGAACGAAGGGCAGGGCTAGCGTGAAGTACATGCTGCTGATCATGGGTTTCCGCAACGGCGAGGGCATGCCGCAGCCGCCAAGCAGCGCAGCACCGTCGGCGGAGGAGTTCATGCTGTACCAGCAGGAGCTCGGGCAGGCCGGCGTGCATGTTGACTCCGGCCTGCTCCACTCTTTTGAGGACGCCACCCAGGTGCAGGTCAACGACGCAGGCGAGCGACTGGTGACCAACGGGCCGTTCGCAGAGTCCCGCGAGTACTTGGGCGGCTATCAGATCATCGACGTCCCCGACCTCGACGCAGCGCTTGACTGGGCTGCCAGGTGTCCGGGCGCGAAGTACGGGCGCGTCGAGGTGCGCCCGCTCGCCGAGTTCTGAGGTCCAAGGCGATGGCGCCAGCAGGCGAGCCGATCGTGGCAGTGTTCCGCGAGGAGCGCGGCCGCCTGCTGGCCATGCTCGCGGCCCGATTCGGCGACCTCGATCTCGCCGAGGAGCTTGCCGCTGAGGCCCTTCTGGCAGCGGTAGAGACCTGGCCGCGCTCCGGGGTCCCGCGCGAGCCGTTGGCATGGCTGGCGACCACGGCCCGGCGCAAGGGCATCGACCGGATCCGGCGGGACGCCACGCTGGCGACCAAGCTCGCCACTCTGCACGCCGATGCCGATCCGGCGCGCCGCGCAGAGCCGGTCCCAGAGCACGAGCACATCCCCGACGACCGGTTGCAGCTCATGTTCGCGTGCTGTCACCCTGCTCTCGACCTGGACACGCAGGCCGGACTCACCCTGCGCTACATCGGGGGCCTCAGCACCGCTGAGATCGCACAAGCCTTCCTCGTCCCGCCGGCCACGATGGCCCAGCGCCTCACCCGCGGCAAGCGCAAGATCCAGCAGAGCCGCATCCCGTTCCGCGTGCCCGGCCCGGACGAGCTCGAAAGCCGTCTGGGCCTGGTTCTGCACGTCGTCTACCTCATCTTCACCGAGGGCTATGCGGCCACCGACCATCACGACCTGGTCCGATGCGATCTGGTAGACGAGGCCATCCGGCTTGCCCGTATCCTCCACCGGCTGATGCCCGGCGAGCCCCGGGTCACCGGCCTGCTCGCGCTCATGCTGCTCACCGACGCCAGACGTCCGGCCAGGGTCGACCACCATGGCATGGCCGTCTCGCTAGAAGACCAGGACCGCGGCCTCTGGGATACCTCGATGATCGACGAGGGCGTCAAGCTGACAACACAGGCCCTGCGCCAGCACCCACCCAACAGCTGGTCCGTCCAGGCCGCGATCGCCGCGCTGCACGACGAGGCGCCATCTGCTCAGGAAACCGACTGGCACCAGGTGCACCTGCTATACGACGAGCTGTTCGCCTTGACCCCGACCCCCGTCGTCGCTCTCAACCGAGCTATCGCGATCTCCTGGCAGGAAGGCCCGCAGGCCGGCCTCGACCACCTCGAAGCCCTCGCCGACGAACCCGGCCTGGCCCGCCAGCACCACTGGCACGCCGCCCGCGGCCACACACTCGCGAGACTCGGACGTCACTCCGCCGCCGCAGAGGCCTACCGGCGGGCCAGCGAACTCGCCCAGACACCCGCCGAGATCGCCTACCTCTCGTCACGCGCCGAGGAGTACACCACGCCCGACTGAACATGCCCAGGCGGCACCTTCCGTGCCGTGGGTGCTTCCTGGGACTCAGGGCTTGAGGACGATCTTGCCGAGGGTGTGGCCCTGCTCGAGTTCGCGGTAGGCGTCCTGGACCCTGGCCAGCGGGTAGACCGCAGCGATCGGGATCTCGAGCTGGCCCGTATCTAGGAGCCCGGCGAGTTCGGCTAGCACCTCGGCCCTGGCGCCAGCCGCGCTTCCCTCGGTCTTGACCCCGTACTTCTCCGCGGCGCCGAAGTCCGCAATTGTGTCAACGCGATCGGGCCGGACACCAAGCGCCAGCGCCAGCTCGACGTAACCGGCGCCGACCGTGTCCAAGAACGCGTCCGTCCGCCCGCCGGATGCGCCCCGGATGCGGTCAGCCACGCCGTCACCGTAGGTCACTGGCATCGCGGCGTGACTGGACAGCCACTGATGGTGCCTCTCGCTGGCCAGGCCGATCACCGCGGCCCCGGCATTCCGGGCCAGCTGCACGGCGATCGAGCCGACGCCGCCCGCGGCACCGGCCACCACCACAATGTCGCCCTCCCGGACCGAGACAGCGCCGACCATCGCGTACGCGGTCGCTCCGGCCACGAACAGGGAGCCGGCGGCCTCCCACGAGACACCGGCCGGCTTGGGCGCGAGATGGGCGGCCTCGACCACGACGAAGTCGGCCTGGCTGGCCCGGTTATCCGTCCACCCGAGCACCTGGTCACCGACCGCGAACCCGGTGACGCCGTCGCCCAGCTCTTCCACGACGCCAGCCAGATCGCTGCCCTGCCCCGACGGGAACGTGGTCGGCCACCTCTGGGCCAGCAGCCCCATGCGGATCTTGGCCTCACCCGGGTTGATCCCGGCTGCCTTCACCCCGACCAGGACCTGACCAGGGCCGGGCACCGGACGGTCGACCTCCACCACGTGCAGAACGTCGATCCCGCCGTACTGGCTGAACCTCACAGCCTGAGGCATGTGCGGACCCCTCTCAACGCGCGGCGATGCGTGGCGATCCGGACCGGGTTGTCGATTCGATTGTCAGCGGCGACAACAGGGCTGTCTTCCAGCGCCACGCCTGATTCGTTTGAAGAACGTTGCTCGCACACCATCGTGGAGCCGATCAGAGTCATCGCGTTCCGTGCTGCTGCTCGAGCGCGCGGGTGACGACGGTCAGGTCCTGGTCACCAAGTCCCTGGTCGACAGCGCGCTGCCATTCATCCGCCAGGCAGTCAAGCACCGCGAACCTGTCGTCCCCGATGGCCTGCTGCGCGAGGTGCACGTCCTTGAGCGCAAGCGCGAGCGCGAACTGGGCTGAGAATTCGCCCCCGGCGATCCGTTGCAGCTTGGCCGCCTGCCACGAGGATGTCAGCGGGCCGTCGCCGATCGCCTCCGCAACGGTGCTGACGTCGAGACCCAGCCGCCGGGCAAGAGCCACCGAGGTGGCAACTGCCTCATTGGTGAAGGCAAGCCAGGTGTTGTTCACCAGCTTCAGGCGGGTACCGGCTCCGACCGGCCCAACCCAGAGGGTTCGCTGGCCGAGCGCGTCGAACAGTGGCGCGACCCGCGGGCGTGCCTCCTCCGGCCCGGACGCGAAGATGATCAGGTGGCCCTCTTCGGCCGGGTCCTTGCTCCCCGACACCGGCGCGTCCAGGAGCGTGATGTCAGGACGCTCGCTACGGACCAGAGCCTCGACGCGATCAGTCCCGGCCACGCCTATCGTGCTCATCTGAACCCAGATCGCGCCCGGCGCGAGAGCAGCCAGCATTCCCTGGTCCCGTGCGACCGAAATCACGGCATCGGCATCGGGCACCATCGTGACAACGATGGCAGCCCGCCTGGCCGCCTCGGCTGCAGTCTCGGCGACCTCCGCGCCGCGGTCGGCGAAGGCAGCGACCGCTTCGCGGTGGCGATCCCACACGATCACCGCGATACCGGCCCGCAGGGCACTGTCCACCATCCCATGGCCCATCGTCCCGACGCCAAGAACCGCCACCGGCTCGCCTGTAACTGCCATCGCCATCCCTTTCCCAACTGCCGCTAACTGGCCTGGCCAGCGGCTTACGGATCACTCACTCGCGGCCTTTGCGCGTCGCGTCACGCCAACCGGAAGCGCGAACTGGCCGCTCGCATTACGGATGCCCCACGCTGGTAACCGCCATGCGGCGTCGAGCGCTTCCAAGACGCGGAGCGGGTCGAGGTAGTCCCGCCAACCGATGATCTTGCGATCCTTGATGGTGACGACTGAGATGTAATGGTTGGCGTAAGGCCGTCCGGTCGCAACAGCCCGGCCTGCGGAGGCGTACTCGAGCGTGACAGTGGAGTCGTCGGCCCGGTGGGCCCGCAGGTCGAAGCAGCGATCGAGAAAGAATGCCTGTTGATAGCCACGGTAGAGCTCGATCAGGTTGTCGCGTCCTTCTATCCGCCGAGGGTAGTCGGGAACGGTGATGATGAACTCGAAGACGACATCGTCGGCTAGCAGGTCAAAAAAATGGCCGCCGTCGACCAGTCCTGCAAGACCGTTTTCGATCACTCGGAAGAATGGTTCCAGCGCTTGGAAGTCCTCGATGTTGTCCACGGCCATCGTCAGATCCTTCGGTTAGCGTCCTGGCGGGAATCTTGCAGCACCTCCGGCAAGGTGATGGCTATCTCCCAGTTCCTCACCGCGATTTATCCTCAGGGCACGGGCGTCATAGCTGAGTGACTGCCGCGTGCTGAGGTGCACGGCGACTGTTTCCGCCGGGGCGGGGCGGGTCCGTCACAGCACTTCCAGTGGCCTGGAGGCGTTCGAAGACGAGCCGCACCGCCATCGAGCCTTCCCCGATGGCGGTCGCCGTGCGCTTGACGGAGCCGCTGCGGACGTCGCCGACGGCGAAGACTCCCGGCCGGCTGGTTTCCAGGAACAGGGGCACCTGGTCGGTGTCGTCGAGCTGACCTTCACTGATATTGCCGCCCGTGAGCAGGAACCCGCGGATGTCCTCCGCCAGCTGGCCCTCGAGCCACTGGGTGCTGGGCTGGGCGCCGATAAATACGAACAGGCCCCGGACGGCCAGTTTCGACCTCTGCTGCCGGCTGGTGTCCAGGACTTCCACGCCTTCGAGCTGATCTTTGCCGAGCAGCGCGGTGACCTGCGTCCGGGCTGTGATGACAATGCGAGGATTCCGCTCGATCTGGTCGATCAGGTAGCGAGACATGGAGGAGTCAAGCGACTCCCCCCGGATGATGACATGGACTTGGGCGCTGCTACGGCTCAGGAACAGAGCGGCCTGACCGGCTGAGTTCCCGCCGCCCACAATGGCCACTGCGTCGGCACGGCACGCCTGGGCCTCCATCTGGGTAGCCGCGTAGTAGACCCCGGCGCCCTCGAAGTCGGCCAGCCGATCCAGCGCCAGCCGGTTGTAGCGAGCCCCGGTAGCGATGATCACCGACTTCGCGGTGATCACATCGCCATCATCGAATCCGACCTGGTGCAGCCCCGATCCCGACGACAGCGACACCGCCTTGGACGCCAGTTTGATCCGCACGCCGAACTTGTCCGCCTGCAAGGCCGCACGGGCCGCCAGCTCCTCCCCGGACAGGCCCGCCGGGAAGCCCAGATAGTTCTCGATCCGCGACGAAGTTCCCGCCTGGCCGCCCACCGCGGTGTCCTCGGCCAGGATCGTCGCCATCCCTTCAGACGCCCCGTATACGGCCGCCGCCAGGCCGCCGGGACCCGCTCCCACCACCAGAAGATCGCACACGCCTGCGAGATCAGCCTCGCTCGCCCCGGACATGCCCAGCGCCTCGAGCAGCTCGCGGCTGCCGGGGTTCCTCAGCAGCGGGCCGCCCGGCACGACCACGATCGGCAGATCCCCGACGGGCACCTGAAGCTCCTGGAGCATCGCCTCCGCTTCAGGTGAACCCTCCAGCTCCAGCCACCTCGACGCCAGCCGGTTGCGCGCCAGGACCTCCAGCAGCCGCCGGGTGTCCGCATCAAGCCGCGAACCGATCAGAGTTAGGCCCGTGCCCTGGCCCGTCAGGATGGAGTGCCTGAGCAGGAAGGTCCGCAGGATCAGCTCGCTGAGACCGAGCTCCTGCGCCATGACCACCCGCACCTGCTCCACAGGAACGCGCAGCACCCGCCCGGCCGTGCTCGCCACCGCGCTCAGGTAAGCCCGCTGGCCCGTGAGCATGCTGATCTCGCCCAGGAACTGAGAACGGCCGTACGTCGCGATGACACTCTCACCCGGCAGGCCGTGGCGCCTGATGATCTGCGCTTCACCTGCCAGGATGACAATCAGGTCATACGTCTCGTCCCCGTCGGCGAACAGCACCTCCCCAGGCACCGTGTCGTGCTCACTGCCATACCGGCGCAGCACCTGAAGCTGCGCCGCGTCCAAAAGCGGGCTTCGTCCGGCCAGAGACTGCTGCAAAGCTCCCGTGCTGTCCCCGGCAGAAGAGCGCGGAGAAGACTCAACTGCGTCAGAACCCACGGGGCCATCTGCGCGGTCCGTCATCGCGGTCCGGGCACCTCCGCTCTCTGCAGAAATAGACGATATCCGCCGGATTCGGGCCGCCGCGTTCATGCCCGGCCCATTAACTTCGTCTTCATCACTATGCCCTCACCCCGCTCGAAGACGCCCAGTGCCGCCGTCCATAGCGGACACGATTGAACAGGCCGAGCAAGGAGTACGTCGAGGTGCGGCGTACGAGCCACGCCCGGCCTGAATCGGCAGGGCAGTTGACGCTTGACGCCTCCGCGGGATCAGTCACCGCGCGCTCGACCTTCCCGCAGCCGACTGCCTGCTTCCGCGTGCATGCGGTGCGATGTAAACCGGTCTGCGACACCGCGCGTCTGCGGTATGGAAAGCCGTCAGGTTTAGTGGCGCGGTCACGAACGCTCAGGATGTGAGCCATGCGAGCAGGTCGGCTTGGAAACGCGCTGGCAACGGCGATCACATTCGCGGCAGTGCTCATCGCGCCTGGATCAGCGGCCCTGGCCTCCCCGGCCGTCACCGCGCCGGGCTCGGCCGTGTGGACCAGCACGCACGCTGGTGGCCTCGCTCACTCCATCGCCGCGGATCCGCGCGAGGGCCTGGTGTTCGCCGTCGGCTCCAGCCTGGTCGCTTACGACGCCAGCACCGGCGCGAAAGCATGGGAGAACTCGAGCGCCTATTTCAAGCACTCGCTAAGCTGCGGCGGCGGCTTCAGCCTCGAGGCGTCACCGGGCCAGCCCTGCCAGGGCCTCGCCGTCAGCCCGGACGGCCGGATGGTCTTCGTCATCAGGACGGCCCACCGCCAGGGGTCGGGATCGGCTGCGTGGGACTACTCCACGGCCGCGTTCGACGCCGCGACAGGCAAGCAAATGTGGGCCAGCCGCTACAACGGGCGGGCGAACGAGTCCGACCTGCCGGTGGCCATCGCCGTGAGCCGCGCCGATGTCGTCTACGTAACCGGGAGCAGCCCGGGCAAGACATCGAGCCTCGACTACGCCACCGTCGCCTACGCTGGCGCCTCCGGCAAGCAGTTGTGGGCCCGCCGCTACGGCGGGCTCCGCAACGGTGGTGCCGTCGCCTCGGCGCTTGCCGTGAGCCCTGACGGCACCAAGGTCTTCGTGACAGGAACCAGCCCAGGCAAGTATCCCTCCGGTAACGACTACGCCACCATCGCCTATGCGTCCAAGACCGGTGACCCGCTGTGGACGCGTCGCTACAACGACCCAGACAACGGGGCGGACCTGGCCGCCTCGATCGCCGTCAGCCCCGATGGCCACCGCGTCTTCGTGGCCGGCGTTACCAGGCAACAGGGACACGGTGTCCTGACGACAGTCGGCTACGCCGCCGCCCCCGGCAGGCAGCTGTGGGCACGGCATGCTGGACGCGTGGATAACGAAAAGTTCAGCCACGTAACGGTGCTCGTGAGCAAGGCCGGGCAGGGCACGGTGATCGCCTCTGGAACCGCCGCGAATCCGCTTACCTTCACCTCAGTCGGCTATTCGGCCGTGACGGGTGCCCAGAAGTGGGCCAGCCAGGACACGGCCCAGCCGGAGATTCTGGAGTCGGCGGCCATCAGCCCGGACGGCGCGACCATGTACCTGATCGGCAGCACTGCCACGAGCGCCGTTGAGGGGGCCCTTACCGTCGCCATGAGCGTCGCCACGGGCAAGGAGACCTGGTCGAACGTCATCGGCCCCACCGGGACCACGACGACCGGGGGCGTATCAGCCGTCGTCATCGGAGGAGAGGTCTGCACGCTCGCGCAGGACTGGGTCCCAACCGCAAACCCTGAGGGCTTCACGATCGTCGCCTACCGGGCTTAATGCTGGCCTTTCATTGCCACGCAGAAGTAGTTGCCGTCGACGCTCGACCCAATAGCCTCTGACCTCTGTATCTTGACAACCGGAATTCGTGCCGAGGCATGCATGGCGCAGGTTCGGCTGGTGGTAAAGCACCCGAATCGGCCGGCTTGGCGCACGAGTGCCTTGACTAGGGACACTCGCGGCAGCGGGCGAAGGTGCGCTCGGAGGGACTCGAACCCTGACCTGCGATTAATATCAGTAGTTGGGAAAGTTGACGGTGCTGGTCTGCCCGGAGCGCACCAGCACCATCTGGCCAGACTTATCAGCGGATCGCGGCGCGCTGATCTTGTAACGGCCAGGAGCGAGCACGAACCGGTACCGATCGTGACGGCCCTTGTATTGCGTGACCTGGGTTGCGACGGTTCTGCCGTCCCGGATGGCAAAAACCGTGACTGACCGCAGTTCAGCCGCAGGTGGACCTGCACATGGCGCGGCTATTCCGGTCACGACACCGGGCGCCGGCAGGGGAGCAAGACTGTCGGCGACCAACAGCAGGGTTTGTGTCCCGTAGCTGGTGCTGTAGATGTTGATGTCGATTCCCCGGTGGTCGAACTCGATCCAGGCCGGATTGGTCCCGCAGCCGTCTGTATGCGGGCTGATGACCAGCGCAGGATGGCTGTACACGTGCCCGATGGCGGCGGCTGCGTGATTCTGGGCAATGAACCGCCGGAAATCGGTGAGGGCGTCGGGATAGTTCGCTCGGGCCAGCGTGATCGTGACCTTGCCCCCGGCAAAGACCAGAGCGACCCGACGCGAGTCGTCAACCCACGCATGGGTCAGATTCGCGGGGTGTGCCGCATGCACGTGCGGAACCAGCACTGGGAATCCGGCAGTCGCCTGAGCATCCGGGGCCGTTGTCGTTCTGCTGCTACCCAGTGGGCTGCCGTTACGCGGGCCGCCGCCCTTGCTGCACTCCGTAGAGCCACCGGAACCTAGCACTCCGCCGATGAGCACGACGGCCGCGATCGGGCCGAGGCTGGCAACGGCAGCAACGACGACGAACCATTTGCGCATGGCGGCTCCGCGTGCCGGACAGCTTGGCGGCCACTTTACCGGTCAGGATTGCGAGGTGGCATGACCCCGCCATTCTGCGGTCAACGTCGTTGTGTGACACGTGCATTGCCCCACGCGACAGCAACGGCCCAGCCTCCGGACGGCGAAATACCGGAGCTGAAGCATTCGAGTTGCAGCGTATGGACCCCCGCGACATTGACATCGACGGTTTTTGGCCTAAGGGCGCTGACACTAAAAATCCGGAGAGTGCGCCCATCGCCAACCAGTGATACGCCCGCTTCGAAATGGGGGGGAAACTTGGCCTCGAGCCCAACAGTAGCCTTGAACCGGCGAGCGTTCTGCCTTAGCTTATATGCAGGAGTAGCAGCTGGGTCACCATTGTTACAGTAGAACGAGATACTCTTGGGGTAAATTGATCCGGATATCTTGACTGGACCCGGGATTACCAGCCCGCCGGGATTCCCGGAAGGCGTCAGATCTGCGAGATATGAGAACGAGGACGTACTGGAAGTCTCTGGAATTACCACTGGGGCGGACTCGGCAGCTTGAGGGCTTGCACTGGCCGAAGTGTGAGCCACGGGCGAAGAAGCTGCTTTTGGCGGGGTGCCAGAGTTGACAAGGATCAACGCTATTACTACCGCGACCGCAGCTACGACGCTTCCGATAATGGTCCAGAAAAGTGTCCGCCCTCGCCGCATAAGTCCTCCGAGGCGATCGTACCTAAGTCTAGGTAACGTCGCATCCTCTGCATCCGGTAGCACCGGCCGACCCTGACAGCCTTCGCTTCTAGGACCGTTGCGCGCCATCGGATGGCCATCTTCCCTGGTGATCAGCTTGCGTTCTAGGCGTCGGCCGCGGCGGTAGATAACCTCGGTTTTCCGGCTGCTGGAATGCCCGGCAAGGCGAGCTATCTCTAGGTGCGCACTCCCACATCAAGCTCGGAGTGCATCGCCTTGAGCTTCTGTTTCACCTCGGTCTTTGTGCGACCGGAAACCTTGCGCCGGACGCGCTTGCCGTCTGCGTCCCCACTTGGCTCCCCGACCTGGCTCCCCAGCAAGACGGGTAGACGCCTTGTTGGCGGTGACTTGGTCTCTGACCTGCGATTTCTTGGAGCCGCCTGTCGGAATCGAACCGACGACCTGTTCATTACGAGAAACACGCTCGCCCGCACCAGACGCGCTAGCTGCACCGAAAGCACGCCCGAAAACACAGATTGCACACGATGCACCCGTTGAGCACCGCGCCCGGTCCACGACCCGCTCCACGATCGGGCGGCCGGGCCTGCCTGAGCTAGTCACCGTCGGTTAGCCAGCGCCGCCATCCGCCATTGCCAACAGCAGTCCGCCGGCTTTCGCGGTCAGCCGGAACGCCCGCCGGGCTGATCGGCGGCACTGACACCACCTCACAACCGACAAGCCACGAGCCACCGTCACTGGACTCCTCATCTGCCGGTCCGTGGGGCGCCGCCGGTCGTCTGTCAGCGCAGGTCTGGAGGCGTGGCGCCGGTGTCTCGTTTGCGGCTCGTCAATTGAGCCGCGGTGCTGAGCGCCAGAGCGGTTCACGTCACGAACCACCGACTGCGGCTAGTCCAATCCAGAAGCGCCCGCTCGTGGTGTCGTGGATCCGGACCGCGCGAAGGGCGAGGAGCACGGCGTTTTCACACGCCCTGGACGGCGCCGTCCGCCGCTGGGAACCCAGGCGGCTGCGGCTGTTCTCCGTCGCTGACGCCGGTGTTCCCGCCCGTGTTCAGGGCTGCCAGGCGGGGCACCGCGATCGTCTTGCCCCAGAGTGCTCGGATTTCCCAGCTCAGTCGACGGATCAGGCTCGGGACGCGGGTCATTGTCTTGGGCTGGACCGGCCGCCACTCGCCATGACGCGGCCGATACCGCCGAGCCTCGGCGGAACGAGTACTCGTCTCACGGAGCTCGGTCACCGAGCTTACGGGAACGGCGCCGATCTGTGTCCGATGGCTGCGGTGGCGTTAGATGGCCGACTCTGTCCGGAGGTTCGGTTGAGCTTCACCCGGCGGGAAGGCCATTGCCGTCAGCCCCGGGTTCTGGGCGGCTCAGTCGGCTAGGACTGCGGTTCCGCATTGGGGGCAGCGGTATGGCTGGCGTTTGGCGAGGGCGCGCCAGATCGCGTAGACGATGAACGGGAATCCCATCTTGGGGATTTCCCTGGTTGCCTGGACGGTGCCGTGGTCGGCGCATCGGCCGGTTTGGGTCTGGAGTTCTTTGGCCATGGCGTTTCTCCTGTGATCGACGTGGGTGCGCGGGTTCAGCGGCTGAGAGGCAGCCAGCTGAATTTGCGGATGGCGATGATCAGGCCTGCGATTCCCCAGGCGGCCAGGATCAGCAGGTCCTGGCCGGCGAAGCCGAGCCCGGTGGTGTGCGGGTTGTAGGCGGTGAGCAGCGCGTCGGCCAGGTGGCGGACGGGGAAGACGCTTCCGACGTCGGCGAGCCAGCGGGGCAGGATGGTGACGGAGACGAATACTCCGGAGATGAAGTACAGCGGCAGCAGGATGGCCTGGGTGGATGGCAGCGCGGTGTCTTCGTTGTGGACTAGCGAGGTGAGCGCGTATCCGAGGCAGCAGAACGAGGCGGCCCCGATGATGACGGTGACCGTCAGGGCGAGGGCGGTGCGTCCGGGGACGTGGGCGCTGTAGGCGGCCCAGCCGATGCCGAGCAGTATGGCGGCCATGACGACGGCGATGACGATGGCGGTGAGCGCGCGGCCGGCGATGATGGCGCTGGCCGGGACGGGCGTTGCGCGCCGCCGCTTGAGTACGCCGCGTTCGCGCTGCGCGGTCACGGAGGCGACCAGGTTGCCGAAGGACGCCGCGATGATCCCGAGGGTGATGATGCCGGGCACGTAGTACACCGACGTGCTGATCCGCCCGCCGGGGACCGGGATGGTGTGGCCGGCGCCGCCGAAGATCGATGCGAAGATCACCAGGAAAAGCACGGGCAGGGCGAGGGTGAAGAACTGGGACTGGCGGTTGCGGAGAAAGGCGCGCAGGTCGTAGCCGGCCTGGTGCAGGGCCATCCGGATCATTGGTAGTCCTTCGTGCTGGTGGAGCCGGTCAGGGAAAGGTAGACCTCTTCCAGCGTCGGCCGGTGGACGTCGAGGTCAGGGAGGTCGAACCCGGCGGCGAGCGCCCAGGTGCCGAGCATCTGGAGGTGGACGAGCGGGCTCTCGGAGTGCAGCAGGATCGTTCCCTGTGGCCCCGCATCGGCGAGGGGGCGCAGCCCGCTGGGGAGGTCGCGCGACTGGAGGGCGGCCGGGAGCGTGAAGCTGATCGCGGTGGTCATGTGGTCGCGGCCGCCCAGGGTATGCGGGGTGCCCTCGGCGACGATGCGCCCGGCCGACAGGACCGCGATCCGGTCGGCCAGGTACTCTGCCTCGTCCATGTAGTGGGTGGTGAGGAAGACCGTCTTGCCGAGTTGCCGCAGCCCGGCGACCACTTCCCAGGCTGCCCGGCGCGCGGATGGGTCGAACCCGGTGGTGGGCTCGTCGAGGAAGACGAGGTCGGGGTCGCCGATCAGCGCGAGCGCGAAGTCGAGCCGGCGCTGCTGGCCGCCGGACAGCCGGGTGCCGAGCGTGCCTTCCTGGCCGGTGAGGCCGACCAGGGAGATGGTCTCGCTGATGTCGCGGGGCGCCTGGTAGAAGCCGGCGTACAGGGCCAGGCACTCGCGCACGGACAGGCCGGGCTCGGGCTCGGATTCCTGCAGGACGACGCCCACCCGGTCCCGCCACGCCCCGCCGGCGGTGGCTGGGTCGGCGCCGAGCACACGGACCTCGCCGCTGGTGCGCCGGCGGAAGCCTTCGAGGATCTCCACCGTCGTGGTCTTGCCGGCGCCGTTCGGGCCGAGGAAGGCGAAGATTTCGCCGTGCCGCACTTCCAGGTCGATGCCTGCCACGGCCTCGTGGCCGGGGTACCGCATGACCAGGTCGCGGACGCTGACTGCCGGCTCGGCCGGGGCGGAGGCGGCGGCCGGTTCGGTTGCGCCGCGCAGGTCACCGGTACTGTCCATCTCGCTCCCCTGGGCCGGGTGGTCTGGCTGTCCAGCCTGCCTCCCGGCGACCCGGCAGGCACCGGCGTGGCGGTGGAAACTCGCCGCCCGCCGCGGCTCCGCCGGCAGGCGGAGAACCTCCACCCGCGGGTGGAAGGCCGGCCGCCCGGGAATCCGTCTGCCGGACACAAGACTCACGGGCGAATCCGGCCGTACCGTTGGGGGGTGAACGCTCAGGCCGCTGCGCCGGGAACGGCCGCGCTGGACCAGGCGCGGGAACGCGAACGGGCGGCCTACCGCGCGATCCGCGTACTGGCCGTGGCCGCGATCGCGTTCGTCGTGACCACCACCTTCCAGGCCCGCCCGGCCCCGGGCGGCCACGGCACCGCGATCGCCGTCGCGGCCGCGCTGATCGGATTCTGCGCCGCCACCACCGCCGCCATGTGGCCCGCCAGCCGGGCCGCCCCGCCCACGATGCAGCTAGCCGAACTGCTGGCCGCTGTCGCCGGCGCGGCAGCGCTGATCGGCCTGCAGGCCAACGGCGCAGCGTTCCTCGGCGTGTTCCCCGCGGTCGGCATGGCGGCCCTGGTGCTGCCGGAACTCCTGGCCGCCGTGGTGGCCGGCGCTGCCGTGGCGGCGGTCTCCGCGGCATGGCTGACCAACGGCCGCGCGCCCGTTGCAGGGATCGTCCTGAACGATTTCGGGATCGCGGCGGTCTACTTCCTGTCACTGTTCGCCCGGCGGTTGCGCGAGAGCAATCTGCGGGCCGAGTTGCTGCTCACTGAGCTGGAGCAGACCCGCGGCGCGCAAGCCCTGGCCGCCGCGCTGGGCGAACGCCAGCGCCTAGCCCGCGAGGTGCACGACGTGCTTGCCCACTCGCTGTCCGGCCTGGTGCTGAACCTGGAGACCGCCAGGCTGCTCGCCTCCCGAGGAGGCGCGGACCCGCAGCTCGGCGAGGCGATCGGCCAGGCCAGCAGGCTGGCCAAGACCGGGCTGGAGGAAGCACGTCGAGCCGTCGGCATGCTCCGCGGCGACGAGCTGCCCGGCCCCGAACGGCTGGCCGTCCTGGCCGCCGGGTTCGAGCGCGACAGCGGCGTGCCATGCCATGTCGCCGTGACCGGCGAGGAGCGTGACCTAGGCCCGGACGGCCGGCTGCACCTTGTACCGCGTCGCGCAGGAATCCCTCACCAACATCGGCAAGCACGCCCGCGCCGCACGAGTCGAGATCCGCCTCGCCTACGAACCCGGCGGCACCAGGCTGGCCATCGAAGACTTCGGAAACACCGGCCAGCACCCGGCCCCGGCTGACGGGACCGGCTACGGGCTCACCGGCATGGAAGAACGAGCAGAACTACTCGGCGGAACACTCACCGCCGCCGCCACAGGCAGCGGATTCCTGGTGGAACTCTGGGTGCCGGCATGACCGGGACCATCCGGGTCCTGATAGCCGATGACCAGAGGGTGGTCCGCGAAGGACTCGCCTCCCTGCTCAGGCTGCTCGCCGGCGTCGAGGTAGTCGGTACCGCAGCCGACGGCAACGAGGCACTGGCAATGGCCATCCAGCTTCGGCCAGACGTGGTGCTGATGGACCTGCGGATGCCCCACGCCGACGGGGTCGAAACCACCCGTCGCCTCCGCGACCACGACGCCAGCATCAAGGTACTCGTGCTGACCACCTACGCCGACGACCGCTCCGTCATCGAAGCGCTCCGCGCCGGCGCCCGCGGCTACCTCACCAAGGACGCCGGCGCCACCCAGATCCGCGACGCACTCCAGCAGGTCACCAGCGGCCAGCCCGCCGTCGACCCCGCCGTCCAGCAGCACCTGCTCGACATCATCACCGCCGCCCCGGCCAGCCCGCCCGGCCGACCCGCGCCTCAGTTCCCGGCCGGGCTCACGGCACGCGAAGCCGACGTCCTCACGCTGATCGCCCGCGGACTATCCAACACCGAGATCGCCAGCCACCTCGTGGTCAGCGAAACCACCGTCAAAAGCCACATCAACCACCTCTACGCTAAAACCGGCGTCCGCGACCGAGCCCAGGCCGTGGCCTACGCCTACCAGCACGGCCTCACCTGACGGATCATTTAGCTCACCGCCGGCAGCTGGGGCATCGGAGGCAGTGTTCGATGACTCGGGCGGTGCATCCCGCGGTGGCTATGGGCGCGCACCGAGGCAAGCATCACGGTCTCCAGGCAACTTAGCCGTCCGGCGAATCTCGGTAAGCCGCGCCGCTATCTTGCGGATCGTCGGCTGAAGACGCGAACGGGCAGCGGGACCGATGCCGACCGGCGGATCTCCCTCGGCTGACTGTTGCGTGCACCCGCGGCAGGGACGACACTGCTCGGTAGTCAGCTGGTTGGAGGGGAAACAGATGACCGGAACCGGAACCCAGGACGAGGTCCGCAAGGTGATAGAGGAGACGCTCGAGGCGCTGAACGCTGGTGATACGGCCCGGCTGCGTTCCATGCTCTCCGAGCGTCACGATGGCGCCCATATCGGGACCGACGCCCGGGAGTGGGAGACGAGCAATCAGGTCGTGGATGCCGTCGCCGCCGTCGGCAGCGCGGACGACGTCCAGGTGGTAGCCGACGATGTCGACATTCACATCCAGGGCGATGTCGCCTGGGCTGAGGGGCACGGGCGTTTCACGCGCGCGGACGGCGGCGAGCGGCCGGCGCGGATGACCTGGGTCCTTGTCCGCGAAAATGGCCATTGGAGGTTCGTCCAGTCACACGCTTCCATCGGGGTCCCGGACTCGGACACCTTCGGCTGAAACCCAGCCGTTACGCTCAGCCGGGCGTACGGGCCGATGCCGCTTGGGGCCCGGCGGCGGAAGCCACCGGCTGGGCTCTCGGTGCGGGACGAGATGGGTGATCGCACGGGGGACGTAGCCAACGTCCACGCAGCAGAGGCGCAGAACGACGCAGATCTGAACGCTCCCGTAAGGCTCGGCGGCAAAGGGTCGTTGCCGCGCATAGTGGGGTTATGGCACGCTCTGACCCCTCCGCCGCGAGTGTCGGCCGGCGCGCAGAGGACAACCGATGCGTAGCCCGGCGCGCAGCTGGCTGACCGGTCCCTGCCGGGTCGCCGTGGGCGAGCGGAACTGACGCACGGCCCGGCGATTGCTGACCGTAGCCAGCCAAGCCTTATATCCGGCCGTCGCGACCACTCGACTCGTTCCACGAATCGTTCCACGGAGATTGGCGAGCTATCGAAATTTTAATCGGTAAACACCACTGGACAGCGGGAAAGGGAGCCGCCTGTCGGAATCGAACCGACGACCTGTTCATTACGAGTGAACCGCTCTGCCGACTGAGCTAAGGCGGCGCGCCAGCCATAGGGCGGCGGCTCAGAGAGTCTACCGGTCTGGGGGCAGTTCTCGCTTCAGGCCGTGCGTTGCCTCGTACGCCTGGCGCGACCCGCAAACGCTGGCGCGCGGGCACGCGCAGCGCGAGCCGGTGTCCGCGACCTTCACGATCACCTCATCCGCCGGAACGCTGTACCCGACCACCACCCCGGCACCCTCCGGCGACTCGACACTGGCGCCGAGCCGCGGTGCCTTGTCCTTGAAATCCATGTATAGCGGGTGCTCGTACTTCAGGCAGCACATGAGCCGCCCGCATGCCCCCGCGATCCGCATCGGGTTGACCGGCAGGTCCTGGTCCTTGGCCATCCTGATCGTGACCGGCTCGAAGTCCTTGAGGAACGTCGAGCAGCACAGGTCCCGTCCGCACGGCCCGATGCCGCCAAGCAGCTTCGCCTCGTCCCGCGGGCCGACCTGCCGCAGGTCGACCCTGGCCCGCAGCCGCCCCGACAGGTCGCGAACGAGCGCGCGGAAGTCCACCCGGTGCGGCGCGCTGAAGTAGATGATCATCTGACCAGCCGCGGCGATGTAGTCGACCGCGATCACCTTCATGGGCAGGTCGTGCTGGCGCACGAAGCGCCGAGCCACCATCTTGGCCTCAGCCCGCCTGGCCTTGTTGCCTTCGGCGCGCTCCATGTCGGCGTCGCTCGCCAGGCCCTCGCAGACCGGCAGGCCGCCAATCTCGTCATCAATCCACGTCGGCGCCCAGATGCATTCGGCCACTTCAGGCCCGGTGTCTGTCGGCACGAGCACCTTGTCGCCGACGGCCGGACGGTGTGCCCCTGGGTCCAGATAATGCAGCCGCCCGCGCCGCTCGAAGCTCACCGCCATCATCATGGGCACCGTTCAAGGTTACGGCCAGATCACGGAAAAAGCGTTAGGCAGGAACCTCCAGTTCCCCGTTCGTTCACCGGACGCAGGCGCTGATCACGCTCGGCGAGCGGCTGTCCCGCCCGCCGATGTCATGGCTGGTCCATTCATCACCAGAAAGCGCAATGGCTGGACCACCCATACCCGAAGGAAACAGAAACGGCGCCGCCCGACCAACCTCGCGAACGCCGGTCGCGCCCGGGGAAATGGTCTCCCGGCGTGAAAGGACAACAAAACGGTCAGCGAAGGACCGAAGGGCGCTCGGCAAGGGTAAGCGCCAGTTCCTCGACTGCCAGCAGCGGCGCGACGCTGGCCGCCAGCCGCTCCCGGCAAGCCATGATGGCCTCGATCCGGCGTACCGTCGTGGCCGGGTCCGACGACTCGGCGAGGCTGCGCAGGTCGGACTCGCGCGAGGCATTGGCGAGCTCCACCGACGCGCCGAACTGAACAGCCAGCACGTCCCGGTAGAACGCGGCCAGATCCAGCAGCGCCAGGTCGAGCGCGTCGCGCTTGATCCGCGTCGCCCTGGACTTCTGCCGGTCCTCGAGTTCCTTCAGCGCGCCCGCAGACCCGCGAACAGCGGCGGCTACGCCCTTGCCGGTCGAGCCCTCGCCGAACGCCCGCTTGAGCGCCTCTCGCTCAGGCACGTCGAGTTCCTCGGTGGTGGCGGCGGCCTCCTCCTCGGCTGCCTTGACCAGCGCGGCCGCGGCGGCGAACGCCTCGGCCAGACCAGTCACCCTGACCGGCACCGTCAGGACGTCGGCACGTCGCTTCGCTGTCTCGGCGTCGGTCGCGAGCCGGCGAGCACGGCCGATGTGACCAAGCGAGACGCGGGCGGCCTCGAGCGCCTCCTCGGCTCCGACGCCCTCGCGCTCAAGGATCGCCGCGACCGCGGCGGTCGGTGGGGTGCGTAGTGTGACCAGCCGGCACCGGGACCTGATCGTCGGCGTTAGGTCGGCCGCTGACGGCGCGCACAGCAGCCAGATCGTCTTGGGTGGCGGCTCCTCGATGGCCTTGAGCAAGGCATTGGCCGCCTGCTCGGTTGCCCGGTCGGCGTCTTCGAAGAGCACGACCCGCCAGCGTCCGTAGACCGGCGATGTGGCTGCCTTCAGCACCAGTTCCCTGGTCTGCCTGACGCCGTAGGACAGCCCGTCCGGGCGGATGAGCAGCAGGTCAGCCTGGGTTCCGGCGGCAACCTGATGGCAGGAAGAGCATTCGCCGCAGCCGCCACGCGGACACAGCAGCGCAGCCGCGAACGCGCGCGCCGCGACCGATCGGCCAGAGCCAGGCGGTCCGGTGAACAGCCACGCGTGGGTCATCCGTTCCGGGTCCGCGGCCGCAGCCTTCAACTGCGACACGACAGCGTCCTGGCCGGTCAGCTGCCCGAATACCGCCCAGGACCCGAGGCGAGAAGCCGGCCCGGAGGGCCCGGTCATTCGCGAATCACCGGGATCGAGCCGGTAATCTCCTCGGCCCGCTCGGGCACCGGGTCGGGCAGCCGGTCCCGGAGCGCGGTCTGGATCTCCTTGCTCAGCTGCGTCGCGCCCAGCCTGGCGTCCAGCACGACGTACCGGTCAGCGTCCTCGGCAGCGAGCTTCAGGAATGAGGCACGCACCCGCTCATGGAACAACTCGGGCTCAGCCTCGAGCCGGTCAGCCGAGCTGGCCCGGCGGCCGAGACCCTCGGCTGGCGGCAGATCGAGCAGGAACGTCATGTCGGGCACGAGACCGCCAGTGGCGAGGTCGTTGACCCGCCTGATCGAGGCCAGCGACAGCTGACGGCCGCCGCCCTGATATGCCAGCGTCGAGTCGATGTAACGGTCCGTCACCACGATCGTCCCCCTGGCCAGCGCAGGCCGGATGACGCTCGCCACGTGCTCGGCGCGGTCCGCCGCGTACATCATGACCTCGGCCCAGGGCGACAGGCCGGTGTGCGCCGTGTCGAGCAGCAGCGCCCGCAGCCGCATCCCAATCTTCGTGGCGCCGGGCTCATGCGTCGCGAGCACGTCGTAGCCGTTCTCCCGCAGCCATATCGCCAGCAGCCTGGCCTGGGTGGACTTGCCAGCGCCTTCACCGCCCTCGAAGGCGATCAGCAGGCCGCGCTGTTGCGCCAGCTCGGACTCGTCGTCGCCGGGAACGACCTCGCTCCACGGGCCGCTGGCCCGCCCGTTCGACGCGGCCGTCGCTGGCACCGGAGGCAGCGGCCTGCCGCGGATCGCGGCGGACAGGTCCGGCAGCAGCGGCATGCCAGGCCGGTCGTCCATCTGACGGTACGACCGGTAGCCGAGCACTATCGCGACGATCGCGGCTGCCAGCAGCACGACGTTGTTGCCGACTGCGTTGTATGTGACGGTCCCGACGTGCACGTTGTTCGAATTGGTCAGTGAGCCAACGACCGCGGTGATCGTGCCAGCCAGGAAGCCAGACAGCGCGATGACGCCGAACATCACGACGCGCAGGGCCGACTGCAGGAAAGCGAACGTCCGGCCGCGGGTGTCGTCATCGACCTCCCGGCCGATCACGGTGTACGCGGTGACGTACGCCATGCCGGCCAGGATGCCGAGCACGACAACCAGGAAGACGACCACGGGAAGGTTCGGGATGAGGGCGAGCAGCGCGAGCGGAATGCCGGCCGCCGCGATGGCCAGCCCGAACAACCGCCGCTTACTGAAATCGCGAAGGAACCGGACTCCCACCGACATGCCGAGCGCGAGGCCGACGAACATCGCCGCGAACACGACCCCCCAGCCCGCCGATCCGCCGCCCAGCGTGTTCCTGATGTAGGCGTACCCAAGGCCGACGACCGCGCCGGCGCCGGCGAACGCACCCACCATTCCGACCGTCAGGCCGCGCACGACCCGGTTCTTGCCAACGAACCGCCAGCCCTGCCAGATCGACTTCGCGACCGAGGGAACCGAGATCCGGTCGCCGATGCGGCGCTGCGGCAAATCACGCAGCGAATAACAAACAAACGCCGAGATCACGAACGTGGCCACGTTGAAGTACAGCGCCAGGGAGATCTGCCCGCGCGCCGGGTTTCCGAAGAAGCTCAGCGGCCCGCTCGCGAGACCCTTGCTGATTGAAGCGAACGCGATGAAGACCAGCGACGCTAGCGGCGCCGTCCCGTAGGTGGTCAGCAGGCTCCATTGATTCGCCTGGTCTAGCTTCTCCGGCGGCACAAGGTTCGGTATCGACGCGTCCTTGGCCGGCGCCCAGAACAGCGACGCGCAGCAAGCCAGGAACTGAGCCACGTACAACCAGGTGAGGTTGTTGGCGAAGCCGACCACCAGGTTCACCGGGATCGACAGGTATAGGACGGCCCTGACAACGTCGCCGACCACCAGATTGATCCTGCGATCAAAACGGTCGGCTACCGCGCCGGCCAGAGGGCCGAACAGCAGGTAAGGCAGCAGCGAGGTGATCCACACGCCGCTGACGGCGATAGCTCCCGCGGTCGCCTGCACGTGCTTTCCCGTCAGCCCGTACGCAAGCGTGGACAGCGCGAGCAGGCTCAGCCAGTCCCCGAGGCTGGACAGCGATGTCGCGATCCACAGTCGCCGGAACGACCGGATCGAGAGCACGCTGGCGTCGCGCCGCCCCAAAGGGGACCTAAGGCTCATTGTGCAAGGCTATCGACACTGGCGCCGCCCCGTCGCGCGCGCAGCAACGTGCTCGGCCTAGCCACCGTCCTGACGGGGTGATTTGGCACGTGACGTCGGCTTCCGCGCCGAGCCAGCTGAGGACGACTTCTTCGCGGCACCGGACGCCGGCTTCCTGGCGGAGGCAGAGGTGGTCTTCCTGGCTGAGGTCGCACGCCGCTTTGGCGCCGCGCCGGAGGCGCGGCGCTCCGCCAGCAGTTCGATGGCCCGCTGCAGCGTGATCGACTCGGGCGCGTCGCCCTTGCGCAGCGACGCGTTCGTCTCGCCGTCGGTCACGTACGGCCCGAACCGGCCTTCGCGCAGCACGATCGGCTTCCCGCTCGCGGTGTCGTCGCCCAGTTCGCGCAGCGGCGGAGCCGCCGCGGCGCGCGCCGCCCTGCCGCGCTGCTTGGGCTGCGCGAATAGCTCCTTCGCCTGGTCGAGCGTCAGCGTGAAGAGCTGCTCTTCGGACTCCAGCGACCTGGAGTCCTTGGAATCCGCGCCCTTCTGGGCGTAAGGCCCGTACCTGCCGTTCCGCACGATGACAGACTCGCCGTCGATCTCGCCGATCGTCCGCGGCAGCGTGAGCAACCGCAGCGCGTCGTCGAGGGTGACGCTGTCGAGGTCCATCGCCTTGAGCAGCGACGCGGTCCGCGGCTTCACCGAGGCCGGCGTGCCCTCCTCCAGCACCTCGGTCACGTAGGGCCCGTACCGGCCAGCCCTCGCGACGATGGTCCGGCCGCTGTCCGGGT
Organism: uncultured Actinomycetota bacterium; assembly: GCA_963696215.1. Classification (GTDB taxonomy): domain Bacteria; phylum Actinomycetota; class Actinomycetes; order Streptosporangiales; family Streptosporangiaceae; genus Chersky-822. The sequence continues at coordinate 277,986 of CAVOJF010000007.1, read as the reverse complement.
CGGTGCCGAGGATCTTGTCCCCGCTTGGCCGCTCGAACAGCTCGCTGGCGAACTCCGGCGTTAGCTCGTCTGGCGCGGTGCCCTCCGGCACGTTGACGCGCTGGTCGTCCCGCTCGAGGTACGGCCCGTATCGGCCGACCCTGATCACGATGTCGGTCCCGGCCAGCGGGAAGGAACTGACGTCTCGCGCGTCGATGTCGCCGAGGTCGCTGACCAGGTCCTTCAGGCCTTCTTCCTTCTGCCCGTCAGGGCCGTCGGTGCCGAAGTAGAACCTGCGCAGCCACGGCACCCGGCCGGCCTCGCCGCGAGCGATCTCGTCCAGCGCCTCTTCCATGCTCGCGGTGAACTCGTAGTCGACTAGGTGCGCGAAATGCCGCTCGAGCAGGTTCACGACCGCGAACGCGACGTACGAGGGAACCAGCGCCGTGCCCTTCTTGAACACGTAGCCCCGGTCGAGGATGGTGCCGATGATCGTGGCATAGGTGGACGGCCTGCCGATCTCGCGGTCTTCCAGCTCCTTGATCAGCGAGGCTTCCGTGTACCTCGCGGGCGGCCTGGTCGCGTGGTCCTCGGCATGCAGGCCCCTCGCCGCCATCGGATCGTTCTCGGCCAGCGCGGGCAGCCTGCGCTCTCGGTCGTCGCGGTCGGTGCCCTCCTCGACCTCTTCCACGTAGGCCTTGAGGAAGCCGAAGAAGGTGATGATCTTGCCGGAGGCGCCGAACTCGGCCTCCTCGCCGGTCGTCGAGCGGCCGGCGATCCTGACCGAAACAGACTCCCCGACCGCGTCCTTCATCTGCGAGGCGACGGTGCGCTTCCACACCAGCTCGTACATCCGCAGTTCGTCGCCGGAGAGGCCGGCTTGCGCCGGAGTGCGGAACGAGTCGCCCGCTGGCCTGATGGCCTCGTGCGCCTCCTGCGCGCTCTTGACCTTGCTCGCATACGTCCGCGGCGCGTCGGGGACATACTCGGCCCCGTACAGCTCGCGCGCCTGCGCACGCGCCGCGGTAAGCGCGGTCTGCGACAGTGTGACCGAGTCGGTCCTCATATAGGTGATGTGACCGTTCTCGTACAGGCGCTGCGCCACCTGCATCGTGTATTTCGCGGAAAAGCCCAGCTTGCGCGAGGCCTCCTGCTGCAGCGTCGTGGTGCGGAAAGGCGCATAAGGCGACCGGCGATACGGCTTGCGTTCCACCGTTTTCACCGCGAACACGGCCCCGTGGAGCCGGTCGGCGAGGCCAGCGGCAGCCGCCTCGTCCAGATGCAAGATCGGCGGCGCCTGCTGGCCGTCGGCGTTAGATGCGGCCTTGAGCTCGCCGGTGGGCGCGAAGTCGCGGCCCTGGGCGATGCGCCTTCCGTCGAGCGCGACCAGGTTCGCGGTGAACCAGGTCGAGTCCTGGTCGGTCGGCTGCGGCGCGAACTCGGCCTCGAGGTCCCAGTACCTGGCGGGGCGGAACGCAATGCGCTCCTTCTCCCTGTCCACGACGAGGCGCACGGCGACGGACTGCACGCGGCCGGCCGACAGCTGCGGCATGACCTTCTTCCACAGGACCGGCGAGACCTCATAGCCGTACAGCCGGTCGAGCACGCGGCGGGTCTGGTAGGCCTCGACCAGGCCGTTGTCCACGTCGCGCGGGCTGGCGACCGCGGCCGCGATCGCCTCGGGAGTGATCTCGTGGAAGACCATCCGCCTGGCAGGGACCTTGGGCTTGAGTTCCTGGACCAGGTGCCAGGCGATCGCCTCGCCCTCCCGGTCCTCGTCGGTGGCGAGCAGGAGTTCGTCGGCGTCCTTGAGCAGCTTCTTGAGCTTGCTGACCTGCTGGCGCTTGTCCGCGTTCACCACGTACAGGGGCTCGAAGTCGGCGTCGATGTTGACGCCGAGCCTGGCCCACGGCTCCTTGCGCAAGCTGTCCGGAATGTCAGCGGCGCTCCCTGGCATATCGCGGATATGGCCAATGCTTGACTCCACGACATAGCCCTTGCCGAGATAGCCGGCGATCGTCCGAGCCTTGGCTGGCGACTCCACGATGACAAGCCGCCTGCTGCCGTTGGCTGCGGTATCCGCGCCTGCCTGGCCGTTACGCTCGGTCGGGCTCGTCCTTGCTGCCACTCCTTGTTACCTCACATCTCGCAGACGCCAGGAGGCTACCGCACGCTGCCGACTGGCTCCGCTCACATCGCTCCCCTGTCCACCAACGCGTTTCCCGGTAACTGATTCCCGCAGGCCGATTGAATCATCGCCGTCGGTGCGCACAATAAGTGGTAATGACGGAGTACTCCTACCTGATACTCAACCTGCCGCGCAGCACGTCCCGGGACGTCGCGCGGCGGATCCTCACGGACCACGCCGAGTACGGGAACTGGGAGCTTGCCAAGTTGCGTCTGGCTGCCGACGGTAGCCGCACAGCGACCTTGCGCCGCAAGATTATCCGGCCACGGCCCGGTAGCGCGCAGAAAGCCGCTGTCAGCAACCAGTTCTGGCGGCTCTGAGTTCGCAACGCAGGTGCGGTCGACCGCATTCCCGGCGGCACGCTGGAACGCAGACTGTCCTGGATAAGGCGGCCACGGCCTGGTGCTGCGCCGCACCGGCCGTGGCCACCGGAGCGGAATCGCTCCCGCTGCCGGGTACAAGGATCAAGCAGCCGGACTGCCAGGCCGGCACACAAGGCGCGCCGCTCGCGCCCGCCGTGGCGCGCGCGGGCAACGGCCGACCGGGGCCCTGGAGCTGATCCGGCAGCACAGGCAACCCTCCTCGTCAAAACCGGCCGCGGAGCTCGCCACAGGACGTGGTGGAAGGGGTACGTCCTGCAGCAGGCCCCACACGATGAGTCACCGTAGCACTACTCGCCGTTGGCGTCCCGTCAAACGCCGAAACTCCATAACGGTTACTGACTAATGCGTAGTGATCATGGCGTGGGCCTATGCTGCCAATTTGCGCGGTTGGCCGTGAAAGCCTGGTTGGCACCTAACGAGTCAGCACCGATCAATGAAGCGGTCGAGTACGCGCGTACCGAATTCCAGGGCGTCAAGCGGGACCCGCTCGTCGACACCGTGGAACAGCGCGGAGAAATCCAGATCCGGCGGTAGCCTGAGCGGGCTGAACCCGAAGCACCTGATGCCCAGCCTGCTGAAAGACTTCGCGTCCGTGCCCCCTGACAGGCAGTAAGGCACCACCCGGCCATCGGGGTCGGCCTCGAGCAAGGCCGCTGTCATGGCATCGCAGAGGGCGCCGTCAAAGGTCGTCTCCATCGCGATCGAGTTATTCACGAACTCGCGCTGCACGTTCGGTCCGAGCAACTCATCGATTTCAGTGAAGAACTCCTCCTCATGACCGGGCAAGAACCGGCCGTCGATCTGTGCCGATGCCGCCTGCGGCACGACATTTACCTTGTAGCCCGCATTGAGCATTGTGGGGTTAGCCGTGTTTGTCAGGGTTGCACCAACCATGCGCGCGATCGGCCCTATCTTGGCGAGTGCGGCTGCGGGCTCGTTATGCGAAAAACTCACGCCGAGCGCCTCGCAGGCAGCCTCCAGGAAGGCCGTGACCGAGGGGGTCAGGCGTACCGGCCACTCGTGCCGCCCGATCCGCGCGACCGCCTCAGCGACCTCGGTGACGGCGTTGTCTGAGTTGAGCATCGAGCCGTGGCCGGCCGTGCCGCGTGCGAGCAGGCGGAGCCAGGCCATGCCCTTCTCGGCAGTCTGGAGCAGGTAGAGGCGCTGGCCGCCGATGACCGTGCTGAAGCCGCCGACCTCGCCGATGGCCTCGCTGACACCGTCGAACAGCTCTGGGTGGTTGTCCACCAGCCAGCCGGCCCCGTGATCGCCGCCAGCCTCCTCATCAGCGAGGAACGCGAGCACGACGTCGCGCGGTGGCTTGCGGCCCTCGCGGAGGCGCTGGCGGATCACCGCGAGCATCATCGCGTCCATGTCCTTCATGTCGACCGCGCCGCGGCCCCAGACGCAATCGTCGCTGACCTCGCCGGACAGCGGGTGCACCTGCCAGTCCGCCGCGTCGAAGGGCACGACGTCGAGGTGACCGTGGATCAGCAGCGCGGGGCGGGAAGGGTCCGCGCCTTCGACCCTGGCCACGACGCTGGCCCGGTTCCTGCGGGACTCGAGCAGCGTGGGCTCGAGGCCGACTTCGGCGAGAAGCCCCGCGACGTGCTCAGCGGCCCTGCGCTCGCCAGGTCCCGAGTCGTCGCCGGTGTTCGTTGTGTCGATCCTGATCAGGTCGCTGGCGAGGCCAGCCACCTCCTGCTGCGCGGTGACGGTGGTCATCCGGCCATATTGCCACCGAGGCGGACACACCCGGCACCCCCCTGCCCCAGTACCGCCCGGTCGCGGCCTCGCCTTGCGGTCGCCTGATTTGCTATCGTGATGCGGCTGGACTGGGTTCTCCGCCCGTCCAGGCAAGTCCGGGTGGCGGAATAGGCAGACGCGCTAGCTTGAGGTGCTAGTGCCCGATTAGGGCATGGGGGTTCAAGTCCCCCCTCGGACACCGAGTCTTCGCAGGTCAGAGGCCTGAAGTCAGGGTCAGAATCGCCCCGTGACACTCCATTGACACGACTAGTCATCGTGCTGCCCCCTCGATCAGCTCAGCGAACCGGTTAGCCGCCTCGCGCTGGCTGCCTGGCAGCACATGGGCGTAGACGGTCATGGTGATCACCGGGCTGGCATGGCCGAGGCGCTGGCTGACGACATGCACCGGCTCCCTCGCGGTCAGCCAGAGCGTGGCCATCGTGTGTCTGAGGTCATGCGTCCTGATCACCGGCAGCGCATCCTCGCCCAGCGCCTGGCGGCAGCGGGCGACGTCGCGGGCGAGCTGCAGGGCCAGGGACCCGCGTTCCCGCTTCGAGGTACGCAGTACCTCGGCCGTACCCGGATCGAGGTCCACCACCCTGGGCTTGGCGGTCTTGGTGCTGGATTCGACCATCTGCGCGCCCTCGCCCTTGGTCCGGACCATGCCGGCCGAACGGCGGACCGACAGGGTCGCGCTCTCCTGATCGAGGTCCTTCCAGCGCAGTGCCAGGGCCTCTCCGCGCCGCAGGCCGAAGCTGGTCGCGGAGTATCCACTCTTGGTGAACACCAGGCCGGGACCACGCGGCAGTTCCCGGTGTTCATGCTGACCCGCCAGGACTGAACTGCGGCGACTGGCCAGCCGTTCGCGCAGATCTGCGCGGCCTCGCCACCCCTGCCGGCGCTATTCCGAGACCGGGCTATTGGGTGATCAACCAGGAAGGCGGAATGGGCCCGTCGGGCCAGACAGTGACGCACACGCGGTTGCCGGCGCGGTCGGCGAGGATCCAGGCCGCAGGGGCATCGGCGTCGTCGACGATGCGGCCTCCTGCGGCAAGGGCTGCCGCCACGCGCGCCTCGGCCTGCTCGCGAGCGACGGAAACGTCGACGTGCATCGCGTGCCGGAGCGGCTTGGCCGCGTCGAGGTCCTGCATCCAGACTGTCGAGCCGTGACCGAGCGGGTCGATGGCGTTGTCGTCGGCCAGCCCTGTGTACCCGAGGACAGCGCGCCAGAAGCCGACGTCGACCGCGTCGGGCTTCGCAGCGATCGCCAGGCTGACCTCCTGCGCACCGGCCCGATCGGCGACAGCACCGTGTGCACGCGCCACCGCCGAAACTGCCCGCGCAAATGTGATGTGCCGCTCCTCCAGCCGAAACACGCCACGGGTCAACCGCACGCTGAGACGGCCATCAGCGATCGTTAGCAAAGTCCCCGAGCCCTCGAGGCCGGGCACCTGCGCGACCGCCTCGGCAAGCTGCGCCGCTGCGCCGAGCGACGGGACGCGGAACACAGCAGTCGCTCCGCCATGCAAAACCACCCAGTCGTCAACGCCCTCCGCAGCGAGGAACTCCCGCCAGCCCTGCTCGCTCATGCTCGCCTCCTTACGCAAAAGGTATTGCAGCGCTTCGGAAAGGCCCAGGCTTACGTCTCCCGGCATCGATTCGCGCGAAAGGACGTGAGGGCATCGGCATGAGCGGTCGGCGCGGCTATGAGAAGCCCCGATGACTGAGAAGGTCACGTGCACTACCTCCGGGTAGGTAGTCCGACGTGACGACCTGCCCGTGACCCAAGGAGTCTCGATGGCCAAGGTGTTGTGCGTGCTGTACGACGACCCGGCTGACGGATACCCGAAGTCCTATGCCCGCGCCGATATCCCGGTAGTTACCTCCTACCCGGGCGGGCAGACCGCGCCCAGCCCGCTGGCCATCGACTTCACACCCGGGCAGCTGCTGGGCAGCGTGTCAGGAGAGCTTGGCCTGCGCCGATTCCTGGAACAGTCCGGCCATACGCTTGTGGTCACCTGCGACAAGGAAGAACCGGACTCCGTCTTCGACCGCGAGCTGCGGGACGCCGATGTTGTCATCTCCCAGCCGTTCTGGCCCGCGTACCTGACCCGAGAGCGGATTGCGAACGCGAACAACCTCAAGCTGGCTATTACCGCCGGTATCGGATCGGACCATGTCGACCTTCAGGCCGCCAGCGAGGCCGGGATCACTGTCGCTGAGGTCACGTACTCCAACAGCATCAGCGTCTCCGAGCACGTGGTGATGATGATCCTCGCGCTAGTCCGCAACTACATCCCCTCCTACGGCTGGGTGATCAGGGGCGGATGGAACATCGCGGACTGCGCCGAGCGGTCCTACGACCTGGAGGGGATGACCGTCGGCTCGGTCGCCGCCGGCGGATCGGCAGCGCCGTGCTCCGGCGCCTCAAGCCGTTTGACGTGCGCCTGGCCTACACCGACCCGCACCGCCTGCCGGAAGAGCTGGAACGGGAGCTGGGCCTGACCTTCTATGAGACCCCGGCCCAGATGGTGCCGCACTGCGACGTGGTCACGATCAACGCTCCGCTCTACCCCGGCACCGAAGGCCTGTTCAACGACGGACTCATCGCGACGATGAAACGCGGCGCCTACATCGTCAACACAGCGCGCGGCAAGATCGTCGACCGCGACGCCATCGTCCGGGCACTTGAAAGCGGGCATATCGCCGGATATGCGGGCGACGTCTGGTTTCCACAGCCAGCCCCGGCAGACCACCCCTGGCGGACCATGCCGCACCACGGCATGACCCCGCACATTTCCGGTACCTCCCTATCCGCTCAGGCCCGCTACGCCGCCGGTACTCGCGAGATCCTCGAGTGCTGGCTGCAAGGTCGGCCCATCCGTGATGAGTACCTCATCGTCTCGGGCGGCGGCCTGGCCGGATCCGGCGCACATTCCTACAAGCTCTGATACTGGTTGGCAACCTATGGGTGTGGTCGCGGTCAGGCCTGAAGGAAAGCAAGCATGGCGAGCACGCGGCGGCTGCGCCACTGCGCGGTGACGCCGCAAGCCACCTCGCGGGACGCAGAACACCGCCGCCGGCCCTGCACCAGGAAGACCTGACCGGGCGGCGGTGCAGCGGATCGTGCGCCTCAAGCGTCAGATCAGCATGGGCTTGAATCCCGCAGTGCCTTCGCCGCTCAGCCACGGGCCCGGCGAAGAATGCGGGACGGGACGGGAGCCGGCTGCCAGTCCGGTGACGGTCGCCGAGCAGGCGGCAGCCGTCGCCGCGCTCTACCAGGCGAGCGCGCCGGGAATGGTGCGGCTCGCGTACGTGATGATCGGCGACCTGAGCGCGGCCGAGGACATCGTCCAGGATGCCTTCTGCGGCCTGTTCCGGCGCTGGATGCATCTGGATAACCCGGACAAGGCGCTGTCCTACCTACGGTCCTCCGTGCTGAATGCATGCCGGTCCGCGCTGCGGCGCAAGCGACCTGAGCTGAGCGGCGAGGCGCCGGCCAGCGACCTGGATCAATTGCCAGCGCAATGGTCCGGCGAGGAAGCAGCGATCACAGAGGAGCGGCGCCGGACCGTCATGGCGGCGCTGCGCAGGTTGCCGGCCCGGCAGCGTGAGGTGCTGGTGCTGCGCTTCTACCTGGACCTGTCTGAGGCGCAGATCGCCGCGCAGATGGGCACCGGCCAGAGCACAGTGCGCTCGTCCGCGCACCGGGCACTTGCAGCGCTCAGCCGGACGCTGAACGACCTGGAGGAGACGCCGTGACCCCGACCGAGCAGCTCGTCAGGGAGGCCATCGCGGCCACGGCCGCACAGGTGCCGCCGGACCGCCTGCCGCCGCTCGACCTCAGCGCCGTCACCGGACCGAGCCGCCACCGCACCTTGGCCGGACGCGCCTTCGGGTTCCGCGTCGCGCTGACCGGCACTGCCCGCCACTGGCATCGACTGCTCGTGCCGCTCACCGCGGCAGCCAGCGTGGCGGCAATCGCGGCAACCGCGCTGGTGCTCTCGCAGCACGTGCACGCGCCCGGGACGGCACACCCCAAGCCGCACCTGAGCCCGCTGCCGCGTCCCGCCAATCCACTGGCGCCCAGCTACGCCGCGCCGCCGCCCTATTACGCGGCCTTGACCGCGACGAACCCGCGCTGGCGTTACCACCCGCTTGTCGTGACCGTACGGGCAACGGCAACCGGCCGGGTGCTCGCCACGATCCTCCCCCCGAAGCCCTTCACCACGTTCACCTGGATCAGCGGTGCGGGCGACGACCGAACGTTCGTGGTCGCGGCCAACAAGCTGCTGCTTCCAGGCGGCCGGTACACCGGCCAGCACACCTGGCCGCAGGCGCCGGTCCGGTTCTACCTGCTGCGCTTCAGCCCGCAGGGCGGCAAGACCTCACTCACCGAACTGCCGATCACCGCCGTCACGTCCGAGCTCAGGGTCGCGGGCATCGCGCTCTCGCCGGACGGCGGCTACCTGGCGGTCGCGCTGGGTGGGCGGAAGATCTCGGTCTTCACGGTCGCCACCGGCCAGGCACGGACCTGGAGCCTGTCGCGCGCCCAGGCGCGCGACAACATCCTCGGCAGGCTGGCCTGGACCGCCGACGACCAGACCCTCGGATTCTGGGCCTCCGGCATCGACTCCCGGCCCGCCGGGGAGTACCTGCTGAACACTGCGATAGCTGGCGGCAGCCTGGCCACGGCCAGCAGGGCGGTGCGCATCCCGCGCCATGCAGGGATTGAGTGCCAGTTCGGCGCACTCCTATCGCCATCGGGGAAGGTCGTCACCTGCCCGGTCATGAAATGGCCGAAGCCTTCGGAGGGTGACGCCAGCCGGCCGATCACGCCGGAAGGCTTCGCGGAGTTCTCGTCGCGGACCGGCCGGCTTATCCGGCATGTCGATCAATCCGTTGCCAGGGGCGACCGGCCCTTCGTCTTGTGGGTTAGCAGTTCCGGAGACGCCTTCATCGCCTGGCCCAACTTCCCCCGGCCGCCGGTCATCATCCTCAGCGCCAGCGGAGTCACAGACATCCCCTGGCCCGCGCCGATCGCGATCGGGCAGTCCCCGTTCAGCCTCCCAGCCTGGTAACAAGATGGCGGGGATGGTGCGGATGCCGGGAAAGCCGCCGTGCACCCCACGCCAGCGGTGCTGGCCACAACGCCGACTGTGGTCACGACAACCGCAAGCTTGCCGCGGACGCCCAGCGTTGATTGCGTTCGCTCTCGCAAACTCATCCGGCTGTCTCAGGCGCGGTAAGCGATCGGCGTGGCAGCCGGCCGGTTGGCCGCATTGTCCGGACTATCCGAGACGAGATTTAACTTCCAAACGGGCTCTGACCTGTCTTGATTGCCCACTAGATGCGCAGTCCTGCGATGAGAAGCTCGATGAGGTGGCGCGGGTTGTAGCGAGGGTCGCTGCCCGCCCCAGCACAAAGACTCCCGACGCCGCGGAGCAGTTCGTAGGCATCCAGGCCAGGCCGGATCTCGCCCGCCGCACCGGCAGCCTCGAGGAGTTGCGCGCAGACGGGGACCAGTCGGTCGATGAAGTAGGCATGCAACGTCCGGAACGCGGCGGCGTCGGACTGCAATACTTCCGCCAGACCGTGCTTAGTGACCAGGAAGTCGGTGAACATGCCGATCCAGCGGACGAGGGCACGGTGCGGATTGTCGCACTCCGCCATCAGGACAGGGCCGGCTTCGGCGCAGGCCTCGACCTGATACCGGTAGACGGCGACGATCAGGTCGGCTCGGGTCGGGAAGTGCCGGTAGATCGTGCCGACACCGACGCCCGCACTGACCGCGATGTCACGCACCGGCACGTTCACGCCCGACTCAACGAACGCAGCGGCGGCCGCGTCCAGCAGCGACGCCTCGTTCCGCCGGGCATCGGCACGCTTCCGCGGCGACGCCGCCCCCGATCCGATCCCGCCATCGCCCACTACCCAGCTACCTCCATCACGCGACTTGCCAAACGGAACGATGTTCCGTATCGTCTCTACCGGAACACGATTCCGCTTATTCAGGATGCCAGATCCGGCCAGCCGACGCCAACGGTGCATCCCGGACGCGCCTTACCTCATGGAGAAAGCTCATGCCGCAAGTGCCTCGGCCGAGTTTCGGAATCACGACCGCCCCCATGCAGGTCCGCTACCAGGACATCCTGCAGGTCTGGCGCGAGGCAGACGCCATACCGGAAATTGAGCATGCCTGGCTCTTCGATCACCTCATGCCGATCGCCGGCGACCCGAACGGGCCGATCTTCGAGGGCTGGACCCTGCTGTCGGCCCTGGCCGCGCAGACTGAACGGCTGCGCCTGGGCCTGCTGGTAACCAGCAACAGGTTCCGGCCGCCCGCGATGCTGGCCAAGATCGCCACGACGGTCGATATCGTCTCCGGCGGACGGCTCGACTTCGGGATCGGAGCGGGATCGCGCCCCAGCCATCCGCTGGCCCGACGCGAGTACGAGGCACACGGTCTGCCCTACCACGACTTCCGTCACTCCGTGGAGGACCTCGCCGAAGCCTGCACGATCATCCGGCGGCTGTGGACAGAGACCGAGCCGTTCGACTTCCATGGCGCCCACATCGACCTCACTGGCGCGTTCGGCAACCCGAAGCCTGTACAGCATCCGCACCCGCCGATCCTGATCGCCGGACGCTCGGCCGCGGTGCTCCGCGTGGCGGCCGAGCATGCGGACCTATGGAACATCGCGGGCGGCGATACCGCCGACGCTGCCCAGCGGAGCGCGTTGCTGGACCGCTACTGCACCGAGATCGGCCGCGATCCCGCCGCCATCACCCGCTCGATCCATCTTCCCGTGTCCTACGACCAGCCCGACATCACCCGAGCCGCGATCAGTGATGTGCTCGGCGCCGGCTTCGTGCACATCACCCTGGGCCTGCCGGCACAGCCCTACCCGGCCAGCGTCGCCCGGTGGGTCGCAGACGAGCTCATCGCCAAATCGGTGAGCCGCTAGCGCTGTGTCTGCGCGACCGCGCTTCGGAACGCCCGGACGGCGGCCGGGCGGCCTTCGAGGCGCCAGGCCTCCAGGTGGTTGATGTCGAACCAAACGAAACCGCTCAGGTGAAACCGCTTCACGCCGTTGAACAGGCCGATGATCTGCCTGGCCTGAACCGAGCTGGGCGCGACGCTCGTCTCCGCGATGTAGATCGGCTTGCTGGCGAAGCTCCGGATGTTGGCAAGCCGGTCCGCGAAGATCTCCAAGAAGCCCTGTCCGGGCCGCTGATACCCGTCGATGCCGATCTTGTCGACGTAACGCGCGCCGGGCCACCACGGGCGCGGCAGGCTGCCGACGTGGGACGGGTCCCACGACCAGGTCACGTTATGAACGCCGGCGCGCGCGAAGACTTTGTGGATGCGCCTCCAGGCGGCCACAAACGTCGACGGGCTGACGTGCCCGGCGCCCCACGGGTTCCACTGACCGTTCATCTCGTGGCCAAACGACAGCACAACCTGGCGCCCGAACCGCTTGACCGATGCAGCGTAGCTGCGCAGGTATGTGTCGTACCCTCCGGCGGCGATCCGGGCCGGCGGTGAGCCGCGCGGGTTCCACTGGATCAGAGGCTCTGCCCCCGCGGCGGTCACCCGGTGCAACGTCAGCCAAGGGAACGGCGCGCCGAACCGGCTGTAGATCTCCACCATCGCTATCCGGGCGCCCGTGGCACGGGAGAAGGACCGGACACCTGACACGATGCCGCCCTTGACTGCGACGCCAACGAACACGCTGCCCGACATCACCCGCGGCAACTTGTGCGAAGACGGCGTCGGCGATGGCCGCGGGTGCTGCCGGTGCTGCTTGGGCCTGTGCGACGCCGACGGCCTGGCCCTGGTGTGCAAGGACGGCGACGGCTTGGCCCTGCTGCGCGAGGGCGGCGGAGTCGCCGGGCCGCTTGACCTGGAGATGCCTTTGGGGCGGCCATCGGAACTCGCATGATGGGCTGGTAGCAGCACGAACATGCCGACGCAGCCAACTACCAGCGCCACTGACGCACCGATCCCGGCCAGCAATGGTCGGTCCACGTTTAGTCAGTCTCCCGGCGGGGGTGACGTTTTCCGGACTGACCGTCACGCTAGATCATCGGATGCGCCGATGCTCGGGGAATCAACGATTACTCGTCTGGCAATAACTCAGCCACCGGCTGTCGTGACGTTCGCGCGGGCCACCCGGGTCCGCCGGCGGGTGTGCCAAGCTGACGCAGTCTCCCGTTTCGTACATCCTGGCCAGCGCAGGCCAGGAAGGCTCGTCTAGCGGTTCTCCGCCACAAACTGGCTGGCGGTGAAGGGCGCGCCAGCCGGGTCAGCGATGACGGCAAACCGCACCCATGGCGCATTCTGCGGCTCGGCGAGGACCGAGCCTCCGAGTTCGAGCGCTCGCGCAGCTATCGCGTCCACGTCGTCGACGGCGAAGGTCACGCTCCAGCGCGCTGGACCGCCCTCGCCGGGCAAGATCGTCGCTACAACGTCTTCGAAACCGTCGGGTGCGCCCATCTGTTTCATCCCCGCGCGCAGGCCAGGGTTGAGCTCCTCGAGATAATCGCCGTAGCCCGGCAGAGCCCACATAGGCGAGCCGGCGTCGATCGTCGTCCAGCCGAACACGGCACCGTAGAAGGCCCGCGCGGCCTCGACATCGTCGGTGTGCAGGTTGTTGAAGTTCACTGCGCCATGCTCGTTGACGGCCGCCGAGCCGCGATGCGATCCAGGCTGCCACACGCAAAAGACGGCGCCTTCAGGATCGGCGAACACGCCCATCCGCCCCGCGTCAAACACCTCGAACGGCTCGGAGAGCACCCGCCCGCCCGCATCGCGTACCCGCGCTGCGGCGTCGTCGGCGGACTCGACGCGAATGTAGGTATTCCACACTGCCTGTGGTGGTGCACCGGGCGGCTGCGAGGAGATCGCGGCCGCGTCCCGGCCGCCGATGCGAGCCATGTAGTAGTGAGTCCCAGTGTCGGGGGGCATCGCGTCCTCAGTCTGCCAGCCGAAGAGCCTGGAGTAGAACCGGGCGGCGTCTACGGGATCGGGCTGGTTGGTGTCGACCCAGCACGGCACTCCGGCTGGGTAGTCCTCGCGCGTGCTCATGCCGGTAGGCTACAGCGGCACTCACCGGGAATCTCGGCAGCGGTGGCGCTCGCGCCGGACCGCGTCGATGTCATGGTCGCACCGAATCATCCGGCTGCAGCGGTTGCCATTCCGGCCAGGCTGCAGTGCCTCCAGCACGGCTTCGACATGTTCGTCCGGCACGCGTGGCTTAAGCCATGCAGACTTCGGGATCGGTGCTGTTGTCAGGGCTACGGTCCGCGCCGCCGTCAGGCGGTGGTGGTACCGCGGGCTGATCGTCTCTGGGCGGGCGGCCGCCGCCCGGCGGCTGGGCCCGGTCAGGAGCAGCGATCAACGCGGCGACGGATCCCACTCCGAGGCCGGCGAACGGGACAGCAAACAGGAGAAGCAGGTAACCAGCAGCGTTGCCGCCAGCGCCCTGTTCCGCGGGCAATGTGGCAGCGTGACTGAGGTGCGGGTACAGCCAGCCAAGCAGCTGGCTGTCGTGCGGCAGCAGGGCGATCGTGGCGGTGCCTAGCAACACCGCGAGCATGGCACCAGTCAGGCCAGCCACCAGCCCGGCGGCAACGCCCTGACGTATTCTCGCCTCGCTTTCGGCCGCGCCGTCCGTGCCAGGCCCGTACAGCGCGAACGCCTTCCCCAGCCGAGCGCTAAACCCGGAAGCCGGAAGGGCAGCGGGCAGCCGTGCCTGGGCTGCCGTGAACCGGCGCGCGGCCAGAGCGCCGGCCACCGCCGGCGCGACGAGCACCGCGGTCCAGGCAAGTGCCCCCAAGGCGCCCTGAGGCACCGCGGGCAGCACCCGGCTCCCTTGGTAACGAACCACCCCAAGCGGAAGGAACACGAATATCGCTATGCCGATCGGCAGGCCCGCGGCGATACCGCGGAGCAGCGTTCCCGTCGCCACCGGCGACCTCTGCGCGGTTGCGATGATCACGACGGCCGTGAAGAGGGCCATCATCAGCAGGAACAGCGCTTCTCCTGTCCACAGCAGGCCGCCCGCTCCTGGCCCCAGGCTCGCTGGGTCGCGCATGCGCTCCACGGACACCTTGCATAGCGTCAGCGCGAGAACCGCTGAGTAGCCTCCGGCCCGGACTAGCCGCTGCGCGCGTCCTGCGCGCGCAGGACCAACGAGCCGACGCCCGGCTACCCAAAGGCCTACCAGCAGTGCCACGGTCACTAGCAGGTTGATCCTGTTGGCCACCGTCACCCGGTTCACCGCTGACTGCGGCAAGCTCAAGCTGGCGATCCATCCGACAGCTACCGCGAAGGCGCAGATCGCGCCGGCCTTCCGCATGATCATCGACTCCCTCGACACCATTCGCAGTCCGCCACCCAGCCACGCCAGCCGCTGGCATCCGGCCGGCACATTCTCGGCTTCCGCGAGGATCGCCTCGGCCCATTCCGTGCGCCCGGCCGGCAGCAGCCGGGCGCACCGGCGCAGGACTGCGGCCGCCGGCTGGCTCAGCCGGTCCACGGGACCGCCGCCCGAGCCGCGAGCCGTGCTGGCTTGCGGCCGCGAGGCGCCGCGCCCTCGCGAGCTGCCGTCGTTTGCGGGATCGCGGCCGTTGTCGCCGCCGCGATCCCGTTTGGTGTCAGCCGGTACAGATGCCGGCGCGGTCGGCCTGGTACATGTTCGTCCTCCCATGAGGCCTCGACCAAGCCGCGATCGGCCAGCCGCACCAGGATCGGATACAGAGTGCCCGACTTAAGGCCAGTCTGTTTCGCGAGCGTGTAGCCATGTCGCCAGACCGAAGGCTCGGCGCAGAGCGCCGCCAGGACGCAAATCGTCTGGGGCGACAAGGCACGGCGTGAAGGCACGGCGGCAACTCTACTTAGATAGAGTTCGGTCGTCAACCGGGACAGTCGCCGCGCGCCGCCAAGCGTGACTCACCTACTAGGTGGGCCGGTGACCTGCGAGGGCCCACTTGTCAGAGCGCTGACTCGCAGCACCCTTGCAAGATCTTGATGTTGTCCAGCGCGTGGGCAGTGGCGCTTCCCTGCCCAGTCCACGATGCTGCGGGTCGGCCGACGAGTATCAAGGGACCGGATGGCTTGCCTCATCCCAGGGACTTGGGCCTGACGATGCCGCCGGGCCGGAGGGTGCCGTCGTCGTCAAGGTCCAACGAGGAGACTCAGCGGCGGTCTGATCCGCGGCGCTCTATCCGACGGACCGCCAGCTCAGTACGCCGGGCGCTAACAACTGCCCAAGCTGCGACTGCCGTGGCAATGCCGAATGGGACGGAGAGCCACAGGTGACCTGTGTAAATACCCAGAGCAAGGAACGCCGCTGCGATCAGCAGAACAGCGCCGCGGCCGGAGCTTCCGCCCTTCAACGTGCGGTGAACCTTGTCAATTGCTTGCTGGTTGTTCCACCCTGTGGTCACATCGCCGAGTATGCCCCAGGGCAGTCATTTGCAAGCTCGAGGCTGGGGAAGCGATGGGTGGCAGCATGGGAGAGATGTGCGAGCACGATGGCCTTGAAACGCGGTTCGAGATCTTGGGCAGCGGCAGCCAGGTCTCGAAGGCCAGCCGAGCGGCTGACATTGTGTACCGGGACCCGGGTCCGTGGAGCCGGTCGG
Source organism: uncultured Actinomycetota bacterium (assembly GCA_963696215.1). GTDB lineage: Bacteria > Actinomycetota > Actinomycetes > Streptosporangiales > Streptosporangiaceae > Chersky-822. The sequence goes on along the minus strand of CAVOJF010000007.1, from coordinate 262,041 downwards.
TGCAGGCGTTCCTGCGCCACCTGGAAGCTGCCGGTTTTGCTGGTGCACCGAGGGTAGTTGGCAGCGGCTTCGCGCCGGACGGTCGCGAGATGCTGACGTATGTCGAGGGGTCTAGCCCGCACCCTCATGCGTGGGCCGCGGACGTGGTCGCTGACATCGGCCGGCTGCTGCGGGAGCTACACGCTGCCGCCGCGACGTTCGTACCTGCGCCCGATGCGATCTGGAGGCCGTGGTTCGGTCGCGACCTGGGCGGCTCGCAGCCGGTGTTCGGACATTGCGACACCGGACCATGGAACATCATCGCCCGCGGCGGGCGGCCGGTCGCGCTGATCGATTTCGAATTCGCCGGACCTGTGGATGCGATGTGGGAGCTGGCTCAGGCCGCCTGGCTGAATGCACAGCTGCACGACGATGACGTCGCCCGGCAGTGCGGCCTGCCGGACGCCGCAGCCCGGGCGAGGCAACTCAAGCTGATCCTCGACGGCTACGGCTTGGCCCGGCGCGAGCGCGGCGACTTCGTCGACAAGATGATCGCTTTCGCCGTGCACGATGCGCGTGCAGAAGCCATCAACTACCGAGTCACGCCCGCTACGACCAGCGGAACAAGTGCCGACGGCTATCCGTTCGCGTGGGCTATTGCGTGGCGCGCCCGCAGCGCCTCGTGGATGCTGACCAACCGATCGCTGCTCCAGCGCGCCATCGTCTAAGCCGTGCTATCCGGGCGCTTCACGGGCCTGCCCCAAGATCAAGTCGCCATTCAGGGCGGCCCGCGCATGAACCGGGGCGCGCCGGCGGCCGTTACACGCTGCGGTGAGCCTGCGTGATCGCCACTATGCGCCTCGGAGCATAGATTCCGGCGCAGTTATCAGTGATTGGGGTGACGGCTTGAAGCTTAGGAAAATGGCGGGAAAGATCGGCCTGACAGCGGCCATGGTGGCGGCTGCTTTGACAATCGGCGGTCGTGGCGTGGCCAATGCCGACACCGATTGGGGACAAATGTGGCCCCTGTCCTCGTTGGAGAGTTGCGTGGCGCTCTACGGCCCCGACGGCTTCTACAATAACAATACCAGGGTGACCGAATGGGGCTGCAATGGTCACAACGACCAGCAATGGTCGGTGCACCGCTACGGAACCTCCCCGGTCGGAGACGCGCTTTACCAGATCATCAACCTGCAGAGCCGCAAGTGCCTGGAGGTAAGGAACGCGAACCAGGCCCCTGGCACCCCAGTCGATCAGTTCACCTGCGGGAATACCGGTTCGATTGACAGCCTCAGCACCCAGCTTTGGGGCGTGGCGCACGAGCCCAGCAATGGCGCGCTGTACCTTATTCCCTACAGCAACCTGCGCTTTTCGGGAATCCAGCTATTGTGCCTCGACATCGCTGGGGGGAGCACCGACGACGGCACTATGCTCGAACAATGGCCCTGTAATCATGGCGGCAACCAGCAGTTCGTCTTCGATGATGCACAAGGATATCCCGAGTATATCTATTCCTAGTAAAGGCTACATGCTACCGCGCAGATTACGTTCTGCGACGGACTAGCTGACGAGATGACGTTCCCCGGCAGGCGCTGATTCGGCCGCGCCCTTGGCCATCGGCCGGGGCGCGCCCGGACCAGCCCGGGCGGGCTGGGTCTGGCAACGTCATCAGCTTGGAGGCTATGGTTCTGGCACCAGGCCTCAAGCGGAGGACAAAGTCGTGAGTCATGACGGTCCGCAGGAGGCGCGCCAGGACGGTCTGGCCCTGTCTTCGACTCCCGCAATGCCCAGCGTGCCGCGTTCTGAGGTGTACCGCGGCCGACCGCGGCTGATACTGGACTCCGGCGTTCGTCATAGCCTCGGCTGGCAGGACGACCGCAAGGCTGGGCCCAGCTTCGTACTCACCCGGTCTAGCTCCGTCAGGGTCAAGGTCGCGGAGCGCTTTCCACTGACCGAGACGGGGTGGGCGAACGCCTGGCAGGCGCTGGTTCGCTGCGATCCCGGCGCTGCGGAGGCGGTCACGGCCGTCCTCGCGAAACAGGAGGCGGTCGGCCGTGCGGCAGCGGCAATGACCTCTCTTAACTCGAGGTCGTTGTGCGTGCTGCGGTCCGTGACGTTCAGCGGCGGTTCCGGCAGTGTCCCACTGGCCAAAGGTCAGTTTTGTGATCTGCGCTTCCTGAATGACAGCGTCATGGTGTCCGCGCGTCACTCAGCACAGGCCCTCCTCGAGATGCCGTATCAAGATGTCGAGAGCGTGGACGTCAGCGGCTCAGGTTCGAACAGATCGGGAAGCGAACTGCTCGTCGTGATGTTGGTTCTTGGTCTGCTGGGTGCCCTGCTAGGGCTCTTGTTCCTTGGGCTGCCGGGCTTCTTCTTGGGCGCCTTGATATTCGGAGTGATCGGAGCGATAGCTGGCTCCGCGTGGACCAAGATCGAAACCACCGTGCGGCTCCGCGGACGCGACGCCGAACTATTTTTCCTAGATACGCGAAAGCGTCCTGACCCCCTACGGATAGAACTCTCTGAGGCACTCAGAGCGATCGTCAGGGCTCACGCCACGCAGCCGGGCGAGCCGCAGGAGTCGGCTGACGTCGCAGCTGAGTCCATCCCTGACCAGCTGAGCAGGCTCGCGTCCTTGTTGCAGCAGGGCTTGATCACACGCGAGGAGTTCGAGCACCTCAAAGCCAGGCTGATTGCCCTGCCATAGGACCTGGAGCCCGCATGGCCTGTGCTGCCAGCACGGCCAGCCCGCGGCTAACGGTCCGTTTTGCCGGTTCCAAGGCGGTCAGGAAGGTCAGCCTTGACGCGGGCCGGCAATGTGATGGTGACCGTGGTGCCGGTGCCTGGTTTGCTGTCGATGTCCATGGTGCCGTGGTGCCCTCGTACGATCTCGGCGACGATTGTCAGCCCGATTCCGCTGCCGGCGATGTTGGAAGTCCGCGGGCTGCGGAAGAACCGCTCTGACACTCTGGGCAGGTCTTCGGGGTGGATGCCGATACCGGTGTCGGTGACGGAGAGCCGTGCTTGCTCTGTGCCCGGCACGGGCCCGGTGCTGATGAGCACGGTGCCTCCGGGGGGCGTGTATTTGAGCGCGTTGGTGAGCAGGTTGATGGTGATGTCGCGGATTCTGGGGGGGTCGCCTATGACCCGTGCCTGGTTGAAGCTGCGGCGGAGGGTGATGCTGGCGCCGTCGAAGTTGTCGGCCAGGCTGTCGGCTGCGTTTTCAGCGATGGCGGCGAGGTCGCAGGGGACGAGCTTGAGCTGGAGGGCGGCGGCTTCGGCGCTCGCGAGCTGCTGCAGGTCGTCGACCATCCTGGCCAGTCGCAGTGTCTCGTCGCGCAGCGACGTGAGGTTCTCTGGGCTCGGCTTTGTCAGCCCGTCGAGCATGGCCTCATGTCCGGCTTGCAGTACGGCGATCGGGGTGCGCAGCTCGTGCGCGACGTCGGCGACGAGGTTGCGGCGGAGCCTGTCTTGGTGGTTCGTGGCGTCGGCCATCTGGTCGAACGCCCCGGCGAGTTCGCGGATTTCGTCGTGGCCGCCGATGTCGCCGGCGCGGGCAGCGGGGTCGCCGCGGCCTCTGGCTCTGGCCGCCTCTATCAGGCGGTCGAGGGATCCGGTGATCCGCCGGGAGACGAGGAGCGCGGCGATCAGGGCGATGAGCGCGGCGAGGCCGGCCGCCATGAGCCAGGCGGCCCACCGCTGGGCCTGGAATCGCTCGATTGCGGCGGCGAGGCCTTTGTGGCCGAACCTGAGGGTAACGGTGCCGATGTCCAGCCCTCGTAGGTTGACGGGCCTGGTGAGTTCCGGCTGGCCGCGTCTGGAGGCGAAATCTGGTGAGGCATGGATCACTTGCCCGGCCATATTCCGCGCTTGCATGGCGGCGCCGGCTCTGCTGACGAGCTCGGTCAGGGGTCCGAGGTCGGCCAGTTCCCAGCCGGCGTGGTCGTAGGCGGCTGCGGCGGCGACGGCTGTCGCCCGGACCGCGTTGCTACGTTGCTTGCTGATCAGCTGATCGACGTTGCGGCTGGTAACCACGGACCCGGAAATGACGGCTGCCGCGACCGCTGCCAGCGCGACGGCGACGAAAACGAGCGCCAGCCGGAGCCCGAGCCGTCCGATCCAGGGCCCGGTGACCCTAGCCATTCCCGGTCTGAGCTGGTCTAGTGTGCGCTGGGCAAGCGTACAGATCTCTCATGCATCCCCCCGATGCCGGAAAGACCCACTCTAGGCGAGTCGGCGTGGTAGGTGCCCGAGGCCAGCGATGCTTGCCCAGCAGGGTTCACGAACTGACCCCAGTCGGCCCATCGGCTCATCACGACCGCTCACGCGCTCTCGCGCGGCACCAGCCGGATCCGCTCTTGGGCAACGGCCTCGATCCGGTCCCGGCTGTACAGGAGCGGTACGGCTCCGTCTGCCGCCCACGGCGCCAGCAGGTCGGCGTAGTGCGGGCTGGCCGGGTCGCCTGACTGGCCAGGGCTGTTCATGACCACCGAGTTGTCCCACCCGCCCACGTCCACGACCAGCCGGAACGTGGCACCAGAGGACTGCGTGAAATCAGGCAGGTAGGTGGTCGCGCCGACCGTGTCCGAGCTGCCACCGCGCGGCACCTGATCAACAGCGGATTGTTCGCGCGCGGCTGCGGACATGGCGGGCCCGGCCGGGTGGGCGAGCCTGGCCTGGTGCAGCCGGCCCCAGGCCCAGTCCTCTTCGGCGGGGCCGAGCAGGTCAGCCAGGTCGGCCATGGCGGCGGACAGCGATGCCTCGAACAGCTCGGCCAGGGCCCCCTCGCGGCCGGGCTCGCGCCGAGCCTGCCGCCCGGGTTCTCGATCAAGTCCAGGTCGATCCGTGGGTCGCCGACCAGGTCATACTCGGCCAGCACGGCGGCGAGCGCCGCAGGCACCTTCTCGGCCGGCAGGATCTGCGCCAGGGCCAGGCGGCGCAGGCCAGGACGCAGGTGCCGTCGGTACCACACCTCGAACACGGCGGCCGCCGCCGAATCCGAGGCCAGCGCGCAGTCCCAGGCGGCCAGCAACCGGGCCGCGCGTGCCGCGGCCGGGTCGGTCAAGCGCTGCCCGGTCAGGACGCGCACCAACCGCCGCGCGGGCAGGCTGACGTAGTCGCTCTGCATGCGCACCATGTCGGCGACTGTGCTCCCCGCTGCCGGGCCGAGGACCTCGGCGATCCGCTCCGCGCGGAAAGGTGCTGGCCAGTCGCGGGTGATGACCTGGTCGTCGGGGAATCCGGGCGGAAGGTTCATCTCATTCGCCGTGGCGATCCAGCCGCGGGCCGGATTGACCTCAGCGGGCAGCGCGTCCATGTCATAGAACCCGGCCCACTCATAGCGCCCGTCACCAGGCACCGGCAGCGTGCCGTCCCAGTTCGGCCGGACCGGGGTCAGCCCTGCTGCCTTCCAGCCGATGGTGCCGGCCTCGTCGGCGTAGACCAGGTTCTCGCCTGGCGCTCCCCACCGGTTCAGCGTGGCGGTGAACCGCTCCACGTCCGGCGCCCGCATGGTCTCGATGCTGCTCAGGTACGGCGCCATGCCAGGCTCCAGCCACGCTGCCCGGACTGCAAACGCGGCGTCGGACTCCGGGGCCGAGCGGATCACCGGCCCGTGCCGCGTGAACCAGAGCTCGACGGGCACCGGCTGCGCGTCCCGCACCGGGATCTCCTCACGGACCACCGTCATCGGCTCCCACTGGTCCCGGTACCAGTACTCCCTGGGCTGCGCTGGCCGGGTCCGGTAGACGTACAGATCCTCCTGGTCGACGGGAAACACCGTGAACCCGAACGCCACGTGACCGTTGTGGCCGATCGACAGGCCGGGCAAGGCCGGCTCCCCGGCGCCGATCACGTCGAAGCCGGGGGCGCTGAGGTGCGCGATGTACCGGAGCGAGGGCAGCGCCACGGTCCGGTGCGGGTCGTTGGCCAGCAGCGCGCGCCCGGTCGCGGTCCGCACCGGCGCGAGCACCCAGTTGTTGCTGCCTTCGCCGGCCCGCGCAGGCCCGCCTCCGGCCTCGGCCGAAGCACCGGCCGGCCCTCGAAGCTGGGCCGGCAAGAGCGCCAGCGCGTAGTCACGCAGCACGTCATCAGGGATGACGCGGAGGTCCAGGCCCTCGGGGACGGTCAGCTCGCCGTCCGGGTCGCGCTGGCGCAGGAGCCGCTCCACAGCTGGCCCGAAATCGCGCAGCATCAGCGCGCGGGCCACTTCGTGGATGACGTTGTCGAACAGGCCGTGGCTACGGATCCGGGCCACGTCGGACGGTGCCCACAGCGCGGGCTCGTATCCCAGCTCGCGGAATTCCAGCGGCAGCCGGGACGGGTCCTGTTGGGTCAGGGTCACGTAGGCGTTGATGCCGGCGGTGAACGCGGTGGCGATGTCCTTGGTATCCGAGGCATAGGCCAGCCATTCAGCGTGCATATCTCCGCGGAACAGGAACAGCCGGGCCGCCCGGTCCTGCTCTGCGTACTCTGCGCCCCACACCTGCGCCAGCAGCCCCAGCCCGCGCCGCCGCCAGGTATCGATCTGCCACAGCCGGTCCCGCGCGACCTGGAAGCCCTGAGTCCAGAACGCGTCGTGCGTGCTCGACGCGTAGATGTGCGGGATACCCCACGGGTCGGTCAGGATCTCGGCCGGCGCCCGCAGCCCGGTCACGGGCAGGTCGGCCGACTGCGCGCTCAGTCGTCGCTCCAGCAGTCGTAGATGTCGCTCAGGGTGGCGAACCACACGTCGTCGTGCTGCTTCATGTGCACGATGAACCGCTCCAGCAGCATGATGGCGTGCGCCCGGCCGCTGACCAGGCCGTGCACGGTGTGCGTGAGAATACCGCCCGGGTGATTCTCGTAGGCGTAGTCGAAGTTGTCCCGCCACCTCGCGAACGTGTCGTCGGTGGACATCATCCCGGCCAGCACCCCCGGCACGTGGTCCAGCGCCGGGAAGTCATCCATGAACCAGGACACAGGAAGTTCCAGGACCGGGCTAGGCGGGCCGAACTCATTCGGCTCTTCGCGGTGCACGGTGATCTGCCTTGGCCGGTACGGCTCGAAGTCCCTGCCCATCAGCGAGCTGTCCCACTCGAAGCCGTGCTCTTCCAGGATGCCCAGCGTCCACGGGGAGAAGTCCCAGGCGGGCGACCGGTAACCGCGGGGCCGACGGCCGACGATCTTCTCGTGCTGGCCGAGCTGGACCTCCATCAGCCGCCGCTCCTCCGCCTCGCCGAGCGACGGCACCGACTCGTGGTAGGCGCCATGTGCCGCGATCTCGTGCCCGGAGCTGATGACCTGCCTGATGCGGTCGGGGAAAGTGATGAGCGTGTGCCCCGGCGTGCACCACGTCGTCGGGATGCCGTGCTTGGCGAACAGCCGCAGCAGCCGCGGGGTGCCAACCTCCGCGTCAAACTCCCCGCGGGACAGGATCGACGGGCTCAGCGTGGCCATGTGCCCGCTGAACGCGCACATTGCGTCGAAGTCCACCCCGATGTTGACGGCAAGTCGCTTCCCTGCGGGGAGTCGCAGCGGCATAGGACGGTCGCCTCCTCAGTCGTTCGGCCCGATTCTGGGCCCGTCCAGAATGTGCAGGTTGCGCCCGCGTCGTCAACCATGGTTAAGGTGTCGCCATGACACGAGCGCTCGTGCTGGGTGGCGGAGGTCCGGTCGGGGTGGGCTGGGAGGCTGGGCTTGCAGCGGGCCTAGCCGCAGCCGGGGTCGCGCTCGGCGCGGCCGATCTGGTTGTGGGGACCTCGGCCGGCTCGATCGTGGGGGCCAGACTGGCCCTCGGGCTGGACCTGGCCGAGACGGTCAGCGCAGTGGGCCAGCCGCTGCCAGTCGAGATCGGCGCAGGAACGTCGATTGCCGACCTGATGACCGCCTGGGCAGGTGCGGCGAGCCGTGCCCTGACCCCCGAGCAGACGAGGATCGAGCTGGGCAAGCTCGCTCTGGACGCGCACACCGTGGCCGAAGCCGATTTCACCGGGGCTGCGGTGTTCGCGCAGCTCGCCGGGCACGATTGGCCTGCGTCGTTCCGCTGCACGGCGATCGACACGCAGACCGGTGCGCTAACGGTGTGGGACGCCGCGGCCGACGCGCCGCTGGACCGCGCCGTAGCCTCGAGCTGCTCCGTGCCCATGGTGTTCCCGCCAGTGACGATTGGCGGCTCGCGCTACATGGACGGCGGGATGCGCACGCCGCTCAACGCCGACCTGGCCGCTGGGCACACGGCGGTGATCGTGGTGTCGTGCCTGGCCCTGGCCCTGCCCGAGGGGATCAGCGACCCGATGTTCGACGCGATCGCGGGCCAGATCGAGGCCGAGCTTGCGATCCTGCGCGACGGTGGCGCCGCGGTGGAGATCATCGGCCCGGGCGTGGAGTTCCTTGAGGTGAGCGGCTGGGGCGCCGAGCTGATGAACCCGGCCAGGGTGGCCGGCGCGTACGAGGCGGGCGTCCGGCAGGCGGCAGCGGAGGCGGACCGGCTGCGGGCCATCTGGGCCGGGTAATCCGTGCAAATGACCCGTCATTAATATGACTGCCCCTCAGTCTGAGCTGGACCAGGCCGGGCGTGAGTACCTCGCCCGGCTGAGCGACGCCGACCTGCGCGCGCTCGTGCACGCGGACGCCGTCACGGCCGATCGCGCGACGGCTCGCATCGATGCGCTACACCGGCAGCCGGCCCTGCTCCTGAACGCCCTCGACCGGCCGGCCACCTCTGCTGCTGTGCTCAATCTGGTCAGCGCGGCCGGGCCCGGCGCCGCGCCCGACCGCCGCACGGCCGACAGGTTCGCCCTGATCTCACCGTTCCTGCTGTTCGCCGCCGCTATCCACCGGACGGCCGCCGACCTCGCCGGGGCGAGTTACGCACCGGAGCGCACCGCGCCGCGGCGGCGGATCCCGCTGTTTGACGGCAGCCGTCTCACCGCCTACCTGGCCGTGCCGCGACACCGGCTATTCCTTGCCGACCTGCTGGCCTCGTTCGCGCGGATCTCCGGCGGGGTCGTGCTGGGGCCGGACGGGCGGCACCGCCGCCGGTGGAACGACTCCGACCCGAACCGGCTGGCGGTCCTGCTCGACGCCGTGCCGCCTGACCAGCGCCCGCCGGTGTGGCGACGGCTCGGCGACCTGGCGCTATTTCTGGCCGGGGTGTTCCCGGATGCCGCCGAGCGCCTCGTGCGCGACGAGGCTGCGGCCAGCCGGCTGGCACGTCGAACCCTGATCGACGCCCCGCCGAACGCGCGGTTGGAGCACCTCCCCGAGGGCGGCGCGCCCGACCTGATCGAGTGGCTGGGCACCCGCTGGTACGAGCAGGCGGCCCGGCACCTGCTCGGCGACGCAGCGCGGGACCTATGGGAGCAGGCCGAGCAGTTCCGCCCGGCCCGCCGGGTCCTGAACACGGCGACCGACCGCTACCTGCTGCCCTACTCCGCCGACTGGCTGGCCGGGCCGCGATGACCGCGCAAACCTAAGAGTGGCTGTCGTGCTTTTCCGGCAAGCTCCCGCCTCTGCCCTAGTCAGCCGCATAACTGGCGATCTCGATGAGATTGCCATCTGGGTCGCGGATGTAGACGCTGGTGATTGGTCCGCGCGCACCGGTTCGTGGCACCGGGCCTAGTTCGGTGGCAATCCCTGTGGCCTTGAGGGCGGCGAGGACGTGCTCTGGCGTGCTGTTAGTCACCAGGCACAGATCGGCGCTTCCTGGAGTAGGCCGCGCTGCATGCGGCGTGATCTCGTGCTCGGCCTTGTGCAAGTTGATCTTGCTCGGCCCGAAGGTAAGCGCACGCCGGCCGTCGCCGAAAGTGATCGGCTGCATGCCCAGCACCCGCTGGTAGAACGCGGAGGTCCGGTCTGGATCACTCACTGTGAGCACAAGGTGGTCAAGGCCGCTCATCGTGAGCGGCGTCGTCGGCGCATTCACCTCACATAGCTATCACGCCCACAAGTCGTGACTGTCAGCGAGTCCGCGCGTCCTGCTGTCCGACGCCTTCGATCGTTCCCCTCGTCATCCGGATGAAGGGGTGCAGCCCGCCGTTGGTGACGTGCTCGAACCGCTCAACCTCCTGAAAACCGGCCCGCTCGTAGACGGTGATTGCTCGCTGGTTGAAGGCCGCCACCGCGAGGGTGTAGCTCGTGGCCCCCAGCGCCGCCGACGCGAACCGCAGGCAGGTGCGCAAGAACGACTCACCGAACCCGCGACCGGTGAGATCTGGCCGCAGGCCCAGCCCGATCTCGGCCACCAGCCCATGGAGCTTGACCATCAGGAAGCCGGCGAGCGTATGTCCTTCCATCTCGTCCGCGGCAAAGTACCGCCGTCCCCATTCTGAGGGATCCAGCAACTCGGCCAGGTCATTCGGGTCCGCGTCGGCGTCGTAAAAGGAGTAAGCAGGCGGATACCGCCACGCGGCCACCTCGTGCGCGTCCGTTGCCATCATCGGCCTGATGACAAAACCCAGCCTCGCCACACCGTCAACCCTACGAGCGTCGGCGTCACGAGAGCGCTCTGGATCTCCCTACGGACGTAGTGGCAGACCTGCGATGTGCGCTTGACGGTCGCTCGGGGTCAGCAGCCGTCGTAGGCGGTCCAGTTCGAGGCGCCGCCCGCGGCGATCGCGTTGTCGAAGATCTGATCCTGGTAGGCGGGCCCGGCGACCCCGTACTCGCTGGCCGCACCGCCGTACGTTTCCCAGGTGCCGAGCAGGAACTGGTAAGCGCCGCCTCCGTTGCCTGGTCCCCAGGCGTAGCTGCCGCCTTCTTCAGCATTCCGGATGCAGATTCCGAGCGCGGAATGGGCTGCGTCACCTCCTGATGACGGCGGCGAGGACGGCGGCGGAGGGGATGCCTGCTGAGCGCGACGCCGTGCGGCTCGCACTGCCGCTAGGTGCCTGCGCTTGGCAGCGGCCCGTGCGCGCCGCAGGGCCCGGGTCTTGGTGTCGGCCGAGGCGCGATGGATCGTTCTGGCCGCCAGATTGCCCGCCAGGCCAGATCCCCTGCTGACCGTGCTCAACGCCGACGTCGCCTGCGACGGTCCGGCGTCAGCCGGACTGCCTTGCAGGAGCACGACAGCCACGGCCACTCCAGCGACCGTCGCTGCTGCTACAGCTAGCGGCCCGAACCTGCTGGCACGCGACCTAGGCTTGGCATGACGGGAATGTGCGGGCATCGCCCTCCAGTCCGAGCGGCGTCGCGTCCGCCCGGCGAGCCGGCGATGGGGGTAGCCCTAGCGTCGGGGCAGCCCGGGAGACGCCTGTCCTGGAAAACGTAGTAAAGGGAAGCTTGCGCCGAAGGTCGAATGCAGAAAATGCCCTAATGCGAGCGCTGCCACCCAAGGTGCCCGTGGCTTGTCACCTAGGGGGCTGGCTCGATATAGCGTTCTCCAGTGAGGGCCAGATGACGGACTCGGCTGAGGAGCGTGCGTTGATGGAGATCCCGAAGCCGAACGAGCAAGATCGGGAGTACTTCCGGTCGCTGATTCCCGATGAGGCCAGCGTGGAAGTCAAGCCAATGTTCGGCAATCTCGGCGCGTTCGTGAACGGCAACATGTTCGCCGGGCTGTTCGGCCCCGACGTCGGCGTGCGGCTCGACGATGCTGGCCGGGATGAGCTGGCCGCGATCGAGGGTTCAGGTCCGTTCGGGCCTGCCGAGCGCCCGATGGGTGGGTACCTCGCCTTGCCCGCCGCCTGGCGTGCCAGCCCGGAGACGGCCGAGGCCTGGGTGGCGCGGGCCTTGACGCACACCCGGTCCATGCCGCCCAAGGTCAAGAAGCCGAAGCCAGCCCGCAACCGCTAGCCGGTACTCAGCGGATCGTCAGCACCATGCGTCGTCCGGTGCCAAGGGCGGTCTCTGCGACGCCGCTGTCCGCGAAGCCGGCGGCGAGATAGAACTCCATCGCGTGGGGGTTGGCTGTCACCTCCAGGCGCGCTACACCCCGGGCCCGGAGAACGCGCGCGATGCGGTCGACGAGCGCCGCGGCGATGCCGCGCCGCCTCCATGCTGGATCTACGAACAGGTCTTCCAGTTCGAAGATGCCGTCGCCATCGCTCCAGGTGGCGAAGCCAACATCAGCGGAGCTGTTTCAACAGGTGAATATCGTCGTAGCCGTGCGGGTAACCCGGTGTCCGGCCGCATTCCTGGTAGCCGAGCCTGGCGTAGAAACCCGGTGCCTGAAAGGAGTGGGTGCTCAGTGCCACCCGGTCGCAGCCGCGGCGCTGGATCTCCGCTTCGGCAGCGGCGAGCAGCGCGGCACCAAGACCACGGCCGCGCTCGTCGTCCCGCACCCAGAGCAGCTCAATGTAGCCGCACCCGCCCCACGTCCATCCGTAAGCCCCCGCGCACAGGTCGCCGGTATCCCCTCGGACCGCGATAGACAGCAGGCGGCCGTCATCGTGGCCGGATCTAGCGGCATTGAAAGCGCTGATCTCCTCGTCAAGGCGTTCACGCAGGCCAGTGTCCGCCTCGCCGACCACGAACGACGCCTCAGCCATCGTCGTTGTCTCCGCCCATGCGAGCGGCCGCGGGCCCACGGTCCTTGACCAGCACGGCGCGGGTGTAGAGCAGATCAAAGCCCTGACGTTGCGCGTTCTGCTGGGATTTCGATCCTGGCTGGGTGGTGATGACGGCCACATCGCAGCCAAGGGCTGCGGCGTCGTCGAGCCTGGCCGACAGCAGCGCGGTCTGCACTCCGCGGCGGCGGTGCGCGGGTGCTGTCGCCGCACCAGTGAGTTGTGCGATGCCGTCAGCTATGCGCATGGTGGCGCCGCCCGCGATGATCCCGTCACGGAGCGCCGCGTAGCGCACCGCGCCCGCTGCTGCCAAGTCGCGTTCGGCCCCGATGATCATCTCGCGCGGGAACTCTTCATGCCAGGGCAGTCCTTGCGTGTCCGGATGAGCGGTGCCCTCGGCCACGACGTCAAGCCACGCCCCGAACTCCTCCGCACCGCTGGGCCTGACCTCGACGCCCGCCGGCATGACCCGCTCAGGTGCAGCCGTGAGGGCACAGCCGAGCACGTTCTCGAACGACGTGAGCTTGTATCCCCGCCCGGTCAGCAGGACGCCTATCGCTGGGTCGGCCAGATGGGCCAGTTCGATCGGCACGGGGGAACCGAAGGCGGCGAACGCCTTCTCGATTTCATCAAGATCGACCGCATCCGGCATGCCGCCGAAGCCGAGGCCGGCGACCTTGTTGAACGGCGAACCCTCGCCGGCGAAGCTCGCCACGCCACCCGCAACCGGGATGACGAATCCCGCCGAGCCTGCCCGACGGCGAGCGGCCTCGTTGCTTCGAGCAACAAGTTCCGCTTCGGCCCTCTCGATGCGCCCGGCCAGGTCGGTATCGCAGAACAGCGGCATCCGCTCAGAATCTGGCGAGACCATGGCGACGATGCTATCCAGCTGTCTCAGTCGGGCGCCGTTCCCGGACTCGCGGCGATGCGGCGCGGCCGCGGGAGCAGCTCGCCACCGCAATTCGGGCAGCGGCCACTCATCTCGGCAGCACAGGCGGTACAGAACGTGCACTCATAGCTGCAGATTCGCGCATCTCCGTTAAGAGGCAACGCTACGTCGCAGCGCTCGCATGCGGCACGCATCTCAAGCACGACTCAACTCCCTCGCACAAGCGGGGATACAGGACGATGCGTCCGAGACTGGCCGGGTGAAGTTGCGGCAGGCTCCGGCCAGGGGCCTGGAGCCTGCCGCATTCGTGAAGCTAGAGTGCGCGAACCTGGTCAGCCTGCGGGCCCTTCGGGCCCTGCTTCGTGGTGTACTCCACCTTCTGGTTCTCGGTGAGGCTGCGGTAGCCGCCCATGTCAATCGCCGAGTGGTGAACGAAGACGTCGGCGGAGCCGTCGTCGGGGGCAATGAAACCGAAGCCCTTGTCCGGATTGAACCACTTCACAGTACCTTGAGCCATTCTGCTGTCTCCTTCAAAGACGAGCCCGGATCCCTACGATCGTGGGGATCAGCTGCTGGTTGCCCGCCACCGGAGGACAGTATCCGTAGCCAGACGGCGAGACGCCCTTGTCGAAAATGCGGACGCCTTCACGATCGCCAACCTCGACAACAACCGCAGTTAGAGCGCCGTATCGTGGCCAGAGTATTCCCCGACACCCGCGCTGTGTACTCTCGTTGGCTCAAATCGCGGTCACTGGTCGCCACATTTGCGCCTTTTATGTCGGCCGCGAAGGGCCGCGAGGCACCTCAGTCGTCAATGGGACGCATGGAATCGAGTACGCAAGCGCCTGTCGAGCTTCATCATTAAGCTTGCGTCATGCCTGGCGGATCGGCTCACGCTGGCGGCGTCAGGGTCGCGGAACTGGTCGCCACCTTGTCCTACGCCGCCGATCTGGGCCTAGGTCAGCCCCTCGAGCACTCCATGCGCCAGACGGTGATCGCGTTGCGGCTGGCGGACATGATCGGCGCCAGCGAGCGCGAGCGGGCAGCGACCTACTACCTGGGGTTGCTGATGAACACCTACTGCCATGCCGATGCGGCCGAGCAGTCGAGGTGGTTCGGCGACGACATAAGTTTCAAAGGGGACAGCTTCGAACTGCTCGACAAGAACACCGCGCAGATAATCGCCTTCATCATCCGCCGGGTCGGATCGCACGGCAACGGCGCGGCCCGGGCACGGCGCCTGGCGGCCTTCCCCGGCACCGGCGTGAAGGAGATGATGTCCTTCCTCACCACGCACTCGACGCTCGGCGCGCAGTTCGCCGAGCGGATCGGCCTGGACGAGACCGCATGCGGTGCGATCAGGCAGGCGTTCGAGCAGTGGGATGGCAAGGGCTATCCAGCGCGTCTGCGGGGCGAGGAGATCTGCCTGCCCGCGCGGCTTGTACAGCTGACCGGTCCTGTCGAGGTGTTCGCCCGGCAGCGTGGCACCGAGGCAGCACGTATTTTCGTCGACAGGCACCGTGGCACGCAGTTCGATCCGGCTGTGGCCGATCTCTTCTGCGACGGTGCGCGCGACTTGCTTGACGGCCTGGATGAGGCCGCGCGGTGGGACGCGATCCTCGACTCCGAACCCGCGCTGCGCCGCCGGGTCGCCGGCGCCGATCTTGATGACGTGCTCGAGGCCATGGCCGACCTTGTGGATCTGAAGTCCCCGTACCTAGCCGGCCACTCGCGGGGCGTCGCCAGGCTCGCTGGCCACGCGGCACGGTCGCTGGGCTGCAGCGCCGAGGATGTGACCGCCGTGCGTCGCGCAGGTTTCCTGCACGACCTCGGCAGGCTGGGAGTCTCCAACTCCATCTGGGATAAGCCAGGCCCGCTTTCCGAAGGCGAGCGCGAGCGCGTCCGGCTCCATCCGTACCTCACCGATCGCATGCTCGCCCGCGTCGACGCGCTCAAGCGGAGCCGGGAGATCGCCGCCCGGCACCACGAGCGCCTCGACGGCTCGGGCTATCCGCATGGGCTGACGGCGGCCGCGCTCACACGCCTGGACCGCCTGCTGGCCGCCGCGGACGTCTACCACGCGATGAGCGAGCCACGCCCGTACCGAGCGCCGCTCGATCCCGAGCAGGCGTCTCGTGCGCTGCAGGATGAGGCCCAGGCCGGCCGGCTCGACGGCGAAGCGGTGAACGCCGTGCTGAAGGCCGCTGGTGCGCGCACACCTGCGCGGCCAGGCGGTCCTGGCGGCCTGACCGCCCGCGAGGTCGAGGTCCTCGTCTTGCTGGCACGGGGCAATTCCGATAGGCAGATCGCCCAGAAGCTGGTCGTCGCGCCGAAGACCGCGTCCAACCATGTCCAGAACATCTACGCGAAGCTCGGCATCTCCAGCCGGGCAGCCGCGACGCTGTTCGCGTCGCAGCACGGCCTGATCGGCGCCTTCGAACCTGCCTAGCGGCCCCGTCCCGCAAATCCAGCCCGCAGAGATGAGGCATTCGCCTCATGGCCGGCGCCGTGAGACCGGCCTTACCGTTGCCGGAGACGGAGGGTTCAGCGATAGGAGCCGACATGTCACAGACCACGCACCGGATGCCGCCGGAGTGCGCGCCGTGACCGCCGGGTGGGCGCGCTGGGACCACATCGAGCACGGACCGGCCGACGCCGAGCACACCGTGCTGCTGCTGCCGGGCGGCATGGGCACCGCGGCACAGTACGAAGAACTCATGGCCGAGCCCGATCTGGCTGGCGTGCGTCTCGTCGCGGTGACTCTGCCGGGACACGGCGGCACCGCCGAACCGGACGACATCAGCGTCGAGAACTACGCCAGGCTGACGGCCGAGTGCGCCGCTGACCTCGGGTGCGCCGTGGTGGTCGGTTTCAGCATGGGCGCGAACTACGCACTCGAGATGGCAGGATCCGGCGCGTTCCGCTGCCCGCTGGTGCTGCTGGCGCCAAGTTTCTCGCGCGGCGACGAGGCGGCCTTCATGCGCATGCTCGATCAGGTCGGTCGCGTGCTCGGGCCACTCCCGTTCGCGGCGCTGCTGAAGATGATGGGCATGGGGATGAAGCAGGTCCCGGTCCCGCAGGAACGCCGCGACGCGCTGGTCGCTGAGATGCGGAAGAACCAGCCTGCGGTGTTCCAGCGGAGCATCCATGCTTATCTGCGGTACCTGGACAAGCACGGCTCTGTGGCCACGAGGCTGTGCGAGTCTGGCGTGCCCGCCTGGGTGGTCCACGGTGAGCGCGGCGACGGCGGGATATCCGACGATGAGCGGCGCGTCTTTGATGCGTGCCCCCAGGTCAGCGTCGTCACGATTCCAGGCGCCAGCTACTACCCGCCGGTCGAGGAGCCTGCGCTCGTCGCCAAGCTCATCACCGAAGCGCTCGATCGTGTTGACGGCTCGGCCACTCCTGATATATCAACCTAATACTGTGCCGATACAAGATCGGCTCTTGATCAGGGAGAGCCTTGATCTGTATCGACGGCAAGGACGTCTGCACGGAGCTGCACGAGCTCGTTGACCCCGGGCATGCGGCGCTGCTGCTGATCGACATGCAGCAGGACTTCGTCGCTGCCGATGGCGCGTTCGCCAGGCTAGGCATCGACCTGTCGATGTACGGGGGAATGGTGCCGAGGCTGGCCGGCTTGCTGGCGGCGGCGCGGCGACACGGCGTCCAGGTCATCCACATCCAGAACACCGCCCTGCCTGACCGGATGAGCGATTCCCCGGCGCAGATCCGGTTCAACCTGCGGATGCACCAGGCGGCGCGGCGCGAAGGCCCGCCGCTGCGCTACAGCGTGCCGGGTACCCCAGGGCATGAGTTCGTCCCTGAACTGCGGCCGCTGCCCCACGAACTGGTGGTGCCGAAGTACCGGTCCAGCGCGTTCTGGGGCACCAACCTTGAATTGCTTCTACGCAGTAATCAGGTCGAGACGGTGATCATCGGCGGCTGCACCACCGAGGGCTGCGTCGAATCGACCGCGCGCGACGCTCTTTTCTGCGATCGCTACGTGGTCATCGCCGAGGACTGCGTTGCCAGCGACGACGCAGAGCAGCACGCAGCATCGATGCTGCTGATGCGGCACAGATTCGACCTGGCCAGCGCCGAGGAGATCGAGCGCGCCTGGGCCGCGGCACAGCAGTTCGGCGACGGGTCTGTGAGCACAGGAGGCCGGGCATGGGCAAGCTGAACGACAAGGTCGCCGTCGTAACCGGGGCGGCGTCAGGCATCGGGCGCGGCATCGCCGTCGCGTTCGCGGGCGAGGGCGCGGACATCGCGGTCGTGGACGTCGCCGGGCCGGACCAAGCGGCCGGCGTCCTGGCTGACATCGAGGCCCTGGGCCGCAAGGCGCTGTTCGTGCGGTGCGACGTGAGCAAGGAAAATGACGTCCGCACCATGGCCCGCGAGGTGCTCGGCCAGTTCGGGCGGGTCGACATCCTGGTCAACAACGCGGGCATCTTCACGCAGTCGCTGCTCGCCGACCTGCCCGTCGATGACTGGGACCGGGTCGTCGGCGTGAACCTCCGCGGCACGTTCCTCTGCACGCGGATGCTGATCGGGCAGATGCTCGAGCGAGGCTCGGGCCGGGTCATCAACATCGCCTCGCAGCTCGGCCAGATCGGCGGCACCGAGGTCGCGCACTACTGCGCGAGCAAAGCAGGAGTGATCGGCCTGACCAAGGCGCTCGCAAGGGAGGTCGCCGCCTCCGGCGTACTGGTCAACGCCATCGCGCCTGGACCGATCGAGACCCCGCTGCTCGATGGCGAGACCGAGGAATGGCGCAGCGCCAAGCTCGCCGAGCTGCCGATGGGCAGGTTCGGCACCGTCGCCGAGGTGACCCCCACCGCCGTCTTGCTGGCATCGGATGACGGCGCCTACTACGTGGGCCAGACCCTCGGGCCGAACGGCGGAGATGTGATGCTCTAGGCCGCGTGGCCCGGAGACAAGACATCCCGGCTCGGAGCGGAAGGAATGATGATGAACAACCGCGAGGTGCTCGCCGCGGTGCGCCAGTCGGGCGTCAAGCTGATCAGGTTCGAGTACTGCGATGTCAGCGGCGTCGCGCGGGCCAAGGCCGTGCACGTGGCCCAGCTCGCGCACAAGCTCGTCGAGGGCGTCGGACTGACCAGGGCCCAGATGTCCATCAACCTGCTAGAGCAGCTGATCCACATCGACGGGATGGAGCCGGTCGGCGAGGTCAGGCTCGTCCCCGACCCGACCACGTTCACCGTGCTGCCGTGGGCTCCGGCGAGCGCCAGTGTGCTGTGCGATCAGCTTGACCATGACCGGCGGAACTGGGGCGCCTGCACGCGGTCGTATCTGAAGGACATGATCGCCAGGGCAGCCGCGGCCGGGATCAGCGTGCAGGCCACCTTCGAGAACGAGTACTACCTGGCCAGGGAGGAAGACGGCCGCTTCATCCCGGTCGACGCGCCCTGCCACGCGCCGGTCTACAGCGCCATCGGTCACGACGTCGACACGGCCATCATGGTGCAGACCGTGGACGCGCTCGAAGCTCAGGGAATGACCATCGAACAGGCCATCAACGAGTTCGGCGCGGGCCAGCGGGAGATCGCCATCCGCCATACCGACGCGCTGCGCGCGGCCGACAACCAGATGAAGTTCAGGGACACCGTCCGCGGCGTGGCCTGGCAGCACAGGCTGCTGGCGTCGTTCGCCCCCAAGCCGTACCCGGATGAGATCGGCAGCGGCGCACACGTCCACTTCAGCCTCTGGGACAGCGACGGCGAGCGAAACCTGCTCTACGATCCGCGGGCTGACCGCGGGCTGTCAGCGATCGGACGGCATTTCATCGCGGGGGTCGCGGATCATCTGCCGGCGCTGGCGGCGCTGACCACGCCGAGCTACAACTCTTACCGGAGGCTGCAGCCCGGAGCCTGGGCGTCGGCGACCACCGCCTGGGGCTTTGACAACAAGGAAGCCGCGCTGCGGGTCGCCTCGCCGTTCTACAACCGCGAGGAGCAGAGCTACAACATCGAGTTCAAGACGTCAGACGGCAGCGCGAACCCTTACCTGTCCCTCGGCGCTCTGATCGCCTGCGGCCTGGACGGCGTCGCCAGGCGGCTAGAGCCAGGCGAGCCCGCCGAGCACGATCCAGCCAAGATGTCCGATGCTGAGCTTCTGCGCTGCAAGGCCAGGCCGCTGCCGGCCACCATGTCCGAGGCGCTAGACGAGCTTGATCGGGACAAGTTCCTGACCGACAGCATGGGCGACCTGCTGGCCAGGTGCTATCTGGCGGTCCGGCGCTCGGAGGAGAAGGAGTTCGCAGCGCACGATACCGACTTCGAGATCCGCAACCACTTCTACAAGTTCTGAGCCGGAGTGGTCATGGCGCAATTGCGGGCCAGCGATCTCGCCTACGACAAGCTGCGCGAGATGATCCTGGACCTGCGCCTCCCGCCCGGCAGCGTCGTCAATGAGCAGGAACTCGCCGCGACGCTGGCGCTGGGCAGGATGCCCGTGCGGGAAGCGATCGCGCGGCTGACCTCGGACCGGTTCATCACCGTGTACCCGCGCCGCAGCACCGTCGTGACAGCCATCGGCCTCGACGACACACTCGGCATCTTCGACGCCAGGGAGGCGATCGAGTGCGGGGTGGCGCACATCGCCGCGCGCCGCGCACTGCCGGGCGACCTGGCGGCCCTGCGCAGGCTGGTCGAGGCTGCCGACCTGGCCAGGGAAGACACCGACGCCGAGGCTTACTTGCGCGACGACCACGAGATCCATGCGTTCCTCGTCCACATGGTGCGCAACCCGTTGCTGCAGGACGCGGCCGATCGGCTGCTGCTGCACAACCTGCGGTTCTGGCGGTCCTACTGGGCTTCCCGGCCTGCCCAGCACGCGACGATGATCTCGCATGCAGAATTGCTCGGCGCGCTTGAAGCGCACGATCCCGAGCGAGCCGAGCAAGCGATGCGAGAACACATCGCCGCATCCCGTCAGCTCCTGCAGGCCAGCTTCTGACCGCCAGGACCTGGGTGCCTGGATCAGCGCGGGCGCAACATAGGCAACCAGCCGGCTTTGATGGGCAACTGACGCCGATGTGCCCGAAGCCCGGCACGCATAGCGTTTTTGACGGTGGCCGCGACCGGCGCGGCCGGTCAGCTGAGAGTGAGAGCATGAGCCGCGCAACCTTGCCGCTACAGGACGTGAGCCCGGGGACCAGGTTCCTGAAGGGCACTTGCACCCACAACTGCCCGGATACCTGCGCGACGATCACCGAGGTGCGTGATGGCCGGGCGGTCGGCTTCCGCGGCGACCCCGATCACCCCATCACCCGAGGCTGGCTATGCGCGAAGGTGCGCCCTTACCTCGACTTCGCCTATCACCCTGACCGGCTGTTGACGCCGCTGCGCAGGATCGGCCCTAAGGGCAACCCCGACCGGTGGGAACCGATCTCATGGGACGACGCCATCGATGAGATCGGCTCCCGGTGGCGGCGAATCATCGACCGCTACGGCGCAGCGGCGATCCTGCCGTACTCATTCAGCGGGACGACGGGCTGGGTTAACCTCGGCCTGTCCAACCGGCGGTTGTGGAATCGCATGGGGGCCAGCGGGCTGCAACGCTCGATCTGCAACGCGGCTGCGAGTGCGGCCGTAGGTGCGACCTACGGCGCGCGATGGTCGCCGGAGTACACCGACGTCGTGCACAGTCGCCTCGTCATACTGTGGGGCCACAATCCGGCCTCCACGGCGCCGCATTTCATACCGATGCTCCGCGAGGCACAGCAGCGCGGCGCCTACGTTGTCGTCATCGATCCACGCCGGACACTGACGGCGCGCTCGGTCGACGAGCACATCAGGCCGCGCCCGGCCACCGATGGCGCGCTGGCGCTCGGGCTCATGCACGTGCTCTTCACCCAGGGCCTGCACGACGAGGCGTGGCTGGAGGCCAACACCACCGGCTGGCGTGACCTGCGCGACCGCGCCGCCGCCTACCCACCGGACAAGGTCGCCGAGATCACCAGCGTCCCCGCTGAGACGATCGTCGCGCTCGCGCGCCGGCTCGGCACCACGAAGCCGGCGCTCGTCAAGTTCGCCGACGGGGTGCAGCGCCACGGCAACGGGGGCCAGACGACGCGCGCGATCATCTGCCTGCCCGCGGTCGTCGGCCAGGTCGGCGTCCGCGGCGGCGGGCTGTCCTACTCGACCGGCGACTACATCGACATGGACGCCGAGACGATCGGGCACGCGAGCGAGTGCCCGCCGACGCCACGCGTGGTGAACATGAACCGGATCGGCGCCGCCCTGACCGGCGAGGTCTCTGACCCGCCGATCATGTCGCTGTTCGTCTTCGCCTCGAACCCGGTCGCGATCGCCCCGAACACGGCCCTGGTGGTGCAGGGTCTCATGCGCGAGGACCTATTCACGGTCGTGCACGAGCTGTTCATGACCGATACGGCGCGCTACGCCGATATCGTCTTGCCCTCGACCAGCCAGCTTGAGCATGCCGACATGCATGAGGCGTACGGGCACAGGTTCCTGCAGTACAACGAGCCGGCGATCGCCCCACTGGGCGAGTCGAAGAGCAACTGGGATGTGATGCGGCTACTGGCTGCGGCGATGGGCTATCAGGAGCCGTGGCTGCGCCAGAGCGCCGAAGAGGCCATGGAGGAACTGCTTGACGCTTCCCGTCCGATCAGCCCGGTCCTGGAAGGGATCACCTTCGAGCGGCTGCGAAAGGAGGGAACGCTGCCGCTGTACTTTCCGCCAGGGCGTGACGTGCCCTTCTCGGACGGCCGCTTTCCCACACCGTCAGGGAGGCTTGAGCTGCGCGCCGAGGCGTTCGCTGACGCCGGGCTTGACCCGCTGCCCGAGTACACGCCGCCGCCCGAGTTCGCGAGCCGGCCTGAGGGAGATGGACGGCTAGCCCTGATCACCGGGGCGGCGCATCACTTCGTCTCGAGCAGTTTCGCGAACATGCCCCGCCTGGTTGGCAAGGAACGCGAGCTGCCCTGGATCGAGATCAACCCGGAGGACGCGCGGCGGCGCGGCATCGAGGACGGCGCGATGGTGATCGTCTCGAACGAGCGAGGCCAGTGCAGGCTGAGCGCGGTGGTCACGGACAACGTAGGGCCTGGCGTGGCGATGTCGCCGAAGGGCCGCTGGCAGTCGTCCAGCCTGGACGGCCACAACGTCAACTGGACGACCTCTGACGCCGTCGCTGACATCGGCGGCCAGAGCACGTTCCATAGCAATCTGGTCGACATCCGGCCGGCCTAGCCCGTCGAACCGGCGTGGTGAGGGCTGGCGCCTCGCCACATGGGGGGATAGCGGCAAGGCGCCAGCCTCGTGAGGCTCGGCCAAACGGGGGGAATGGCCAGCCTCGGCCCAGCGGCAGGGGCCGCTCGCTGGGCAAGCTTGCTCAAGAGGCGGGGTGATTCGCGTACGGCTCTGACTACAGGATTACGTCATGGTTTGTAGCACACGTTACAGCTGCGTGTGGGCGAATCTCGGAGAGTGGGTCCGGGGCGGAGATGCCCGTGTTGCCTGTTGCAGCGGCATCCGGATTTCGGGACAGGCCGAGGGTAATGATGGCAGTGTGCCGTGGCGATTGATCACGTACCGCCTGCCCGCTGAGCCTTCCCGGCACCGGGTCGCGGTGTGGCGCGAGCTGCGCCGGCTCGGCGCCGTGCCGCTCCAGCAGGGAACCTGGGTGCTGCCCGAGGGCGAGCGCTTCAACGACGGCCTGGCCCAGGTGATCTCGACGATTAGCGCAGCCGGTGGTCAGCCCGTTGTATTGAGAGTCGCCGACGACGACGTCGGGACCATCAGCCTGAAGGAACTCTTCACCGCCCAGCGCGAGGCCGAGTGGGGCGAGTTCCTCAGCGACTGCGGCAAATATGAGGCTGAGCTGGCAGGCGAGGTGGCCAAGGGCAAGGCGACCCTGGCCGAGCTGGACGAGGAAGAGGAGGACCTGGACAGGCTGCGCCGCTGGTACCGGGCGATCCGGGCCCGTGATGTCTACGGGGCGCCGAGCGCGGCCGAAGCAGAGCGACGGCTCAGGGAGTGCGCGGAGGCGCTCGAGCAGTTCGCTGAGCAGGTATATCAGGCCAGGGAGCGGCCGTGACCTCCTGGTTGGATCCGGAGCTGCGGCTGTCGACCGAGCGGTACTGTCCGCACTATGCAGACTTGGGACGCCATCACCTCGCGGCGCAACGTCAGGAGCTTCGAAGACCGGCCCATTCCCGCCGCGGACCTGGACCGCATTCTCGAAGCTGGGTGGCGGTCGCCCTCGTCGCAGAACTGGCAGCCATGGGACTTCATCCTCGTTACCGACCGAGACCAGCTACGCGAGCTGAGCCGCGTATTCTCCGGCGCCTACCACGTGGCCGACTCGGCCGCCACGATCGCGGTCGTCGGTCCGGTCACCGATAACGCCTACCACCGTGGCCAGCTAGACATCGGCCAGGCCGTCATGAGCATTACCCTGGCGGCCACTGATCTGGGCATTGGCAGCTGTCACGCTGGCGTGCAGGACATGGCGCTGGCGCGCCGGGTGCTCGGGCTGCCGGAAGACCGCGGCTTCGTGATGCTGATCTCGCTCGGGTACCCGGCCGACCGACCGTTGACGCCCGTGCGAAACCCGAAGCGCCGGCCATTCAGCGAGGTCGTGCACCGCGGCCGCTGGTAGCCGGCGAGTCAGCCCACGCGAGCCCGCCTCCGGTAGTACAGGAGGGCAAGCAGGCCAGCACCGCCCGCGACGGCAAGCCCTGTCATCAGCGCGCCTAGGCTCGGCGCGTCCTCCGCGCCCTCGTAGACCCTGGCCGCGCCGTAGGCAGCAGGCCCGACCGACAGCACGAACAGCAGACCTACCATGAAGTTCCAGAGCAGGAACTGCGAGAACTTCATCCTGAGCAGGCCTGAAATGATCGTCGAAGTGAAGAAGACGGCAATACGCCCCCACTTGGCGTAGAACTTCTCCGCCCTGGCCACAGCCTTTCTGCGCCTTTCCAGCCCGCGACCCGGTCGGTCAAGCAGCTTGCGGCCCCACCGTTGGCCGATGTGATAGCCCGCTACCCCGCCAACCTCGGCTCCGATTGCGGCGACGAGCAGGACCAGGCCGAAGGCGAGATGCCCTTCGCCAGCGAGGACGGCGGCCCAGCCGACGACCGCTGTTCCGACCAGCGGCACGCCGGCGAACGAAAGCGCGGTGAGCGCGAAGACCACTAGGTAGACCCAGGCTCCGTAGTCCCCGCCCTGGGAGGTCGACGTCGCGGCGGCCGCGTGCATGGCCAGCGGTTCCCGCCTCCGGCGACCCGCGCCGGGCTAGGCTTCCTCGATCATCGCGCTGAACAGGCGCTCGTAGCGGAGCAGGTGGAGGTCGCCGACGTAGCGCTGGCTGATGTACTCCTGCGCGGCCGTGCCCATCCTTGCTGCCACATCAGGCTCGTCAAGGAGCCGCCTGACTGCGTGCCCGAACTCCTCCAGGTCGCGAGGGTCGGGCAGCAGCACGCCAGCCCCTGGCGGGATCTGGTCGATGATCCCGCCGACTGCCGAGCCGACGACAGGCCGCCCCTTCCACATGCCCTCGGCCACGGTGAGCCCGAATCCCTCGGCGAGGCTCTTCTGCGCGATCACGCTCGCGTGCCGTTGCAGCGCGTTGACCATGGCGCCGTTCTCGTCCTGGTTATCGAGCGGCAGCGCCACAAGCAGCACACGAGAGCGGATCGCGGGCGGCAGGTCCCGCCACTGCAGCAGGCAGTCGGCGAACACCGCCGCGCCTTCCGGGTCGTCGGTGACGCCGGATACAGCGGGCCCGACGAGCAGCAGGAAACCCTGGCCGGACGGCGCGACGTAGTCGGCGAAGCCGTGCATGACACCCGGCATGTCCTTGAGCTGGTCCCACCGCGAGACCTGGACGACCAGCGGGTCTCCCGGGCCAGGCAGGCCTTCGCCGGTGATCTCCGCCTTCCTCGTAACCGAGGCCGGGCTGCCGTCGCTGCCCACATAGCTGACCGGCTCAGCCGGAGTGGCGCCGTCGAGAACGCCGATCTTGGACAAGATGCCCTGCACGGTGTTCTCGTCGAGGTACTGGTTCTTCGGCGAGAACGGGTCGATCGACGGCGGGATGATCGCGACCTTCTCCGCCGGGATCCAGGCAGGGACGTACTCACGCCGGGAGAAGACGAAGCCCCTCGCGTGTTCCAGATACGGCCGCAAGACGTTCCACGCGCTCGCGGTGGCTTCGTTGTGCCAGTCAACCCCGATGTGGCACCGCCAGGAAACCAGCGCGCCAGCCCTGGTCAGGGCCTCGGCCAGCCCGGCCGTTTGCGGGTCGTGCAGCAGGACCAGGTCGCCAGGCCTAATGAGCTCGAGCAACTCGACGGCGTTGGCGGCGAGCATGTGCTCATAATGCTCGATCTCCTCGGCCTTCAGCGGGCCGCCGGCCTGCTGGCCGTGGATCTGATTGTGCAACCGCTTGGTGATCACAAAGAACTCGGAGTCGCCGGTGATCACCATCCAGCGGCTGGCGATCCGCGCGTCCGCGACGTAGCCGAGCAGCACCTGGAGCATCTCGGCCACCCCGCCGCCGACCGCGGTCGAGCTGATGTTCCACACGGTCCGGCCGCCAAGCAGTCGCCGGAACTGATCGGCCGCCTCCACCAGGCGCGCGTGCCGCTCAGCGCCGATCACTGGCGTGAGTTGCTCGACAGATCGGCGGGCCACGGCCACGGGTTCAACCAAGGTCACCTGTCGGTCCCTTCAGGCGGCGAGTCTGGGATGCCGGGAAGCCCAGGCGTGATCGAGCCAGGGTCGCCCGGAACTGACCTAGCCCACCAATACCCAGGTCCGAGCGCCCCACCCGCGCCGGGTGAACGTCGGCGGCGGGTGCGCGATGCGGAAAACCCCACCATCACGGCGCTGAGCGCCCTACCGACAGTGCCGGGCGGCGCAGGAAACCTGGACTTTGTCGATGATTCAGCGGGCCAGCGACAGCCCGCCAAGTGAGCAAGGAGTCTCTCGTGAACAGACAACGGTGGAGCACCGCGGTGCTCGCCGCAGGGCTGACCGCGACCGGGGTGCTGACGGCCGCGCCGGCTGGACAGGCTGCCA
Organism: uncultured Actinomycetota bacterium; assembly: GCA_963696215.1. Lineage (GTDB taxonomy): Bacteria > Actinomycetota > Actinomycetes > Streptosporangiales > Streptosporangiaceae > Chersky-822. The sequence goes on along the minus strand of CAVOJF010000007.1, from coordinate 235,612 downwards.
CGGCCAGCCAGTTCAGCACCGGTCAACACCGATCGTCCGCCGCCGGAGCGGCCGATTCCAGACTGGCCAGGTTCTACAGCCAGCAGATCCGATGGCACCGCTGTCAGCGCGGCCCGCACGACTCGGGCGGCAAGGCGCTGGATCAGGCCGGCGCCCGGTGCGCGGACATCCGCGTGCCGCTGAATTACGCCCATCCTGGCGGGCGCACGATCACCATCGCCATCTCCCGGCTAGCTGCCGACCCATCGGCAAAAAAGATCGGCGCCATGATCATCAATCTCGGCGGGCCGGCGACCCCGGTGCTGACAGACGTCCTGCTGGCGAGGCAGGCGATGGGCGCCACCGGAGCCAGGTTCGACCTGATCGGGATGGATCAGCGGTTCTCCGGGCGCAGTACGCCGCTCAACTGCCACTGGACGGCCGGCTGGCTGCCGCGAGGCGCCGGGCGCAACAAGGCGAGCTTCGCCGAGATGGTGCACCTGACCAGGAATCTGGCCCGGCACTGCGCCAGGGCCGAAGGCTCCCTGCTCCCATTCGCCGGGACCGCGAACGCGGCTCGCGACATGGACGTGATCCGCGGCGCGCTCGGCCAGTCCAAGCTCTCCTACCTTGGCTATTCCTACGGGAGCTACCTTGGCGCTCTGTACACCCAGATGTTCGGTGGCCGGGCCGGGCGGATCGTGCTCGACAGCGCGATCAACCCAGCGCACCCTGGCGTGGCCAAGGGCAGCAACGGTCCGCAGCGCGAGCATGCGCTGCACGTCTGGGCCAGGTTCGCCGCGAGCCACGACAGCCAGTTCCACCTGGGCGACACCGCCAGCAAGGTGCTGGCGACGGTGTACCGGATCTACCGCGCCGCGGCCCTGCATCCGCTCAAGGTCGGACAGTTCCGCGTCGATGACACCGTCGTGCCAGCCGTCTTGCTCGATCCGCTCAGTGACGACTCAGCTGCCAGCTCAGCCGAGCTTGCCGGCATCGTCGCTTCGCTGAACCGGGCGGCGCATGGCCAGCCAGCCAAGCCCGACGGCCAGCTTCTGGGCGCGCTTGCCAGGCAGCTGACCAGTGCGGACTCCGCGCGGCGCAGCGCTCAGACCGCGATCATGTGCGCCGACGCTCCCGTGCCGCGGAGCCCGCGGACCTACTGGCACGCGATCCAGGCGCACCGGGCGAGCGCGCCGCTGTTCAGCCCCGTCGACCAGACCATCACGCCGTGCGCGTTCTGGCCGTTCCAGCCGCCGCGGCAGCCGCTGGTGGCCAACCACGTCCCGGCCCTGGTCGTCCAGGCGTCGGGAGACATCAACGCCATCTTGTCCTTGGGCCGCGCCATGCATCACGCCCTGGCGGGCTCGCGCATGATCACGCTGCAGGGCGTACGCACCCACGGCGTCTACCTGTTCCGCGGCTCGGCCTGCGTGGACGGTGCGGTCAACGCATACCTCAACACCGGGGTACTGCCGGCGCACGACTTGTCCTGCACCAGTTAGCTACACCGACCGCACCAGGGCGCCAGGGCCGGGCTTGCCGGCCCTGGCGCTCGTTGTCCGCGGGGGCTCAGCCGCCCAGGTACTTGAGGACGGCCAGCACGCGGCGGTGGTCTGTCCCGGTGGGCGGCAGGTCGAGCTTGGCGAAGATGTTCGTGACGTACTTCTCCACCGCGCTGGGGCTGACCTTGAGCTGGTCGACGATGCCGCCGTTGGATCGTCCTTCGGCCATCAGCCGCAGCACCTGCTCCTCGCGCGGCGTCAGCCGGCCCATCGGGTCGTCCTTGCGGCGCACTAGCAGCTGAGCGACGACGTCAGGGTCAAGCGCCGTGCCGCCCGCTGCCACCCTTCGCACCGCGTCCAGGAAGTCATTGACGTGCGCGACGCGGTCTTTCAGCAAATAGCCCACCGAATTGGTCGCCTCGGACAGCAGGTCGGTGGCGTAGCTTTCCTCGACGTACTGCGACAGCACGAGCAAGGCGATGTCCGGGTACTGACGGCGGATCACCAGCGCGGCCTTGATGCCCTCGTCGGTAAAACCTGGCGGCATCCTGACGTCGATCACGGCCAGGTCGGGCTGATGCTCGGCGACCGCCTTGAGCAACTGGTCGGCATCGGACACCGCGGCGACGACGTCGAACTCGCCGTCAGAGAGCAACCTCGTCAGCCCGTCTCTGAGCAGGACCGAGTCCTCGGCGATCACGATTCGCATGGCAGCTCCGCAGCGATGACGGTCGGCCCGCCCTGCGGGCTGTCGATGGTCAGCGTGCCATCCACGGACGCTGCCCGCTGCGCGAGGCCCCGGAGCCCGGTACCTGCGCCAGCATCGCCGGCGCTGCCAATGATCGCGCCGCCGGTGCCGTTGTCGGCTACGGCGATCCGCAGCAGGTCCCTTTCCCTCGCAACGGTCACCTCGGCCTGCGTGGCTTGCGCGTGCTTCACCACGTTGGTCAGCGCCTCGGAGACGATGAAATAGGCCACGGCCTCGACGCTCGGCGAGGCTGGCCGCGGCAGGTCCACGCTGAGCCTGACCGGCAGCGGCGCACGCGCCGCGAGACCTGAAAGGGCGGCGTCGAGCCCGCGATCGTTCAGCACGGCGGGATGCAGGCCCCTGATGAACTCGCGCACCTCGGACAGGGCAAGCAAGGCTTCCTCGTGCGCGTCTGCGATGGCGCGCTGAACCGGCTCATGCACATCGGTGAAACGCGCCCTGGCCATGCCCAGGTTCATCGCCAGCGAGACGAGCCGCTGCTGGGCGCCGTCGTGCAGGTCGCGTTCGATCCTGCGGCGCTCGGCGTCGGTCGCCGCGACGATCTCGGCCCTGCTCCTGGTCAGTGACTCGAGGCGGATCGCGAGTTCTTCGTTCTGGCTCGGCCCGAGCAGTGCCCAGGCCAGGGTCTCGTCAGCGCGTGCCATCTGTTGAGCCAGCCACGGCGCGGCAAATAGCAGTACGACGGACCCGACGCAGACGACCGCGGCAGCTGCTGGCGATGGGCCGCCAATGATCAGGTAGGCGATCGCGAGGGCAGGCGCGAGCCAGCAGACCGCCACCAGGCCGGCTGCGGCGCCAGTCGCGATGGAAAGCAGGTGGAACGCGATCTGCCGCCAGGTGCCCGCCGACAGCCACGGACCGATCGGCCACGGCCTGCGCTCGGCGCCCGCTCCCGCGGGAATGTCCGCTCCGGCAACGGCTCGGAGCCTGGAACGCTGCAGCGCGGTGACGCCCTGCACTGCCCAGAGCTCGACCACAGGTCCGACGATGACGCCCGAGGTGTACACGGCGACGTGCCACACGTCGCCCGCACCGGTCACCAGCGCGAAGATCGCTGCTCCCCACGCGACGCCGATCACGCCGATCAGCACGGTGCCGATAACGGCGACGAACATCGCGGCCAGCCCGTTCCTTGTGGCGCGCCACGCAGGACCGGACCACAGCGCGCTGACCATGGCACCAATCTTGCTGGAGGTCAGATCTGCCGACGTCATGACGTCAACGTACAAGGACATCCTGCGCATCACTATCGGGCTGACCTGCCCGCTGGGTACGGAAATCCCCACTAGGGCCCGGCTGGGCACCCCAGCGACACGGCGCCGCGGCGCTGGCACCGTCGTAGTCATGATTGAGATACACGCACTGACCAAGACCTACGGAACCACCACCGCCGTCTCTGACCTGACGTTCACGGTCCGGCCGGGCATCGTCACCGGCTTCCTCGGCCCGAATGGCGCAGGCAAGAGCACGACCATGCGGATGATCCTCGGCCTGGACGAGCCGACCAGCGGCACAGTCCTGGTCAACGGCCGCCAGCCACGCGATCACGCCGCGCCGCTGCACGAGGTCGGGGGCATGCTCGACCCGCGGGCAGTGCACCCCTCCCGCAGCGCCTACCATCACCTGCTCGCACTGGCCCAGACCTCAGGCATCGCCAAGTCCAGGGTGGACGACGTGATCGACGCGGTTGGCCTTCGCTCGGTCGCAGGCAGGCGCGCCGGCAAGTTCTCGCTCGGCATGAGCCAGCGCCTCGGGATCGCCGCCGCGCTGCTCGGCGACCCCGCCACCGTCGTGCTGGACGAGCCGGTGAACGGGCTGGACGTCGAGGGCATCCGCTGGATCCGCGGCCTGCTGGCCGACCTGGCAGCCCAGGGCAAGACGGTCTTCGTCTCCTCGCACCTAATGAGCGAAATCGCCCAGACCGCCACGCAGCTGATCGTCATCGGCCGCGGCCAGCTGATCGCCGACACCACCATCGCCGAGTTCATGGCCACAGCGGCCCCCACCTCGGTGCGGGTCCGCAGCTCGGACCAGGACTCCCTCGCCAGGCTGCTTCGCGCACCCGAAGTGACCGTCGCCCAGGCCGCGGATGGCGCGCTGACCGTGACCGGCTCCTCCACAGCGCAGGTCGGCGCCGTGGCCGGCGCCGCCGGGATCACCGTGCTCGAACTCGCCACGGAGCAGGCGTCCTTGGAGGACGTCTTCGTCGGCCTCACCCAGGACGCGGTCGAGTACCGCGCAGCCATCTGACCATCGGACCTGCAAGACCTCTGAGGAGCACACAATGACTGCCATCACTCACAACCCCGTGTCCGAAGCGGCGGGCCTGCCGGCTTACCGGCATCCGCAGCGAGTCACACAGCTCCGCGTGTTCCGCGCGGAATGGACCAAGTTGCGCACCCAGCCGTCCACATTCTGGTCCCTGCTGACAGCCCTCATCCTGGTCGTCGGGTTCGGCATCGGCTACAGCCTGCTGCGGGTGGCGAGGCCGCCGCACGGTGCGGTGTCGATGGCCTCGTTCGACCCCGCCTCGATCAGCCTGTCGGGCGTACAGCTCGCTCAGATCGCTACCGGAGTCCTCGGTGTCCTGCTGATCACCGGCGAGTACGCCACCGGGCTAATCAGGACCACGTTCGCCGCGGTGCCGAAGCGGCTCCCTGTGCTATGGGGCAAGGCGGCACTGGTGGCGGTGAGCGTCACCGCGGTCAGCCTGCCCGCCGCGTTCGGTGCCTTCACCGGCGGCCAGTCCATCCTGGCCCGCCTGCACCTGTCGGTGTCGATCAGCCAGCCCGGCGTGACCAGAGCTGTGATCGGCAGTGGGCTGTACCTAGCCGTGATCGCGCTGCTTGGCCTCGGCCTCGGCGCCCTGATCCGCAACGCGGCCGGCGGGATCGCCGCGATGTTCGGCGTCCTGTACGGCCTGCCGCTGCTGGCCGGCCTCCTGCCGGGCGCCTGGGCCACCGACGTCACCAAGTACCTGCCGGCCACCGCCGGCCAGGCCGTCACCACGGTCCAGCACGACCCGACGATGCTGGCGCCGTGGACCGGGTTCGCCGTGCTCTGCGCCTACACCGCGGCCCTGCTCGGCATCTCCGCCGTGCGGATGCGCCGAGGCGACGCATAGCGACAGACCCGGGCCTGACACGTCGCCCGCTCAACCTGGTCATCCCGCGCCAGGGCCGGATCTTGGTCCCGGCCCTGGCGCGGAGTGCTGGACGCCGTCTTGCGCCGGGCTACCAATAACCCGGCCAGGCACAGCGTCCCGCCACTGACGGCCAGCAGGGGCGGAGTCTCCCCCAGTGCCAGCCAGCCGAGGACGACGACGCCGATGCCGATGCGTGACCCGGAGCCGACAGTGGCGAGTCCGATCAGCAGGCACCCGCCGAACGCGACCAGGCAGCCCGCGAAGGGCCGTGGTGGCGGGAAGCCCTCACGGAGAAAGATCCCGGCGCCAATCGCGATCAAGATCGGGCCGGTATTGATGATCATCGCCGCCGTGCCCGCGTCGACCTCAGATTTTGTTATAGAACAAATATGAGATTCAACTAATATCGAATAGCCGGCGCTGCGGCCGTGCAGAATGGCGAACCCGGCGCCTCAGCTTGGCGAGCGCGGGCGGAGGCCAGCGTCGCGCAGGAAGGTCAGCACGGCGGCGACTCGCTTGTGCACCTGCTGCTCGCTGGCAAGGTCGAGCTTGGCGAAGATCGCGTTGACGTGCTTCTCGACCGACGATTCTGACAGGTACAGCGCCTGGGCGATGCCGGCGTTGCCGCGGCCGGCGGCCATCTCGCGGAGCACGTCGAGCTCGCGCGGCGTGAGCCTGGCCAACGGCGAGGTCTGCAGCCTGACCCGCCTGCTAACCAAGGCATCGACGACCTGCGGGTCGATGACCGAACCGCCAGCCGTCACCTCGCGCAGTGCCGCGAGCAGCTGCTGCAGGTCGCCGATGCGGTCCTTGAGCAGGTACGCCAGCCCGGCCGTGCCGTTGCGGAACAGCTCGAACGCATACGACTCGTCCGCGTACTGGGACAGGATCACGACGCCGACGCTCGGTGCGGTCTCCTTGATGGCGTGCGCGGCATCGATCCCTTCCATCGCGGGCGCGGCTGTACCGCCAGTCGCGTCCAGCGGCATCCGGATGTCGGTGAGCACCGCGTCCGGCCGGCTGCGCTGGACCGCGTCTAGCAGTTCGGGGGCGGAGCCGACCGCCGCCTGGACGCTCACCTCGCCTGAGTCCTCGAGCAGCTTGCGCGTTCCCTCGCGGACCAGGTAGTTGTCGTCGGCGATGACGATCCGCAGCTCGCTCATCCGCCGCTCTCCTGCGCACGGGCGCCGAGCGGGACCTCGGCCCGCAGCCTGGTGCCGCCTCCGCGCGTGCTGTCGATAGTCAGCGCCCCGTTTACGATGGCGATCCTGTCGGCCAGGCCTGCCAGGCCGATGCCGCGCGGGGCGTCGGGGTCGAATCCGCATCCGTCGTCGCTGACCTCGACGGCCAGCGACCCGTTCGGCTGGGCGAGCCCCACGATGACCTGGCGAGCCCCGGCGTGCTTGACGGCGTTGGTGAGGGCTTCAGCCACGACGTACCAGGTGGCGGCCTCAATGTGCTTCGGGTAGCGAACGCCTCGCAAACCTGGGTCCGCCTCGATGACGACCTCCAGCGGGAGCCTGGACGCCTGGGCCTCGATCGCCTCGAGCAGTCCCTGGTCCGCTAGGACCGGCGGATGAATCGAGTGCGCGAACTCCCGGAGGTGGGCGAGCGCGGTTCCGAGATCCCGCTGCAGCTCATCAAGCGCCTGGTCGCCGCGCTCGTCACCGCGGCGAAGCTGTTCGCGCGCCAGGGCGAGCTTCGCGGTCAGGACCACCAGATCCTGCTGGAACCCGTCGTGCAGGTCCCGCTGTATCCGCTGCCGCTCGGCATCTTGCGCCTGGGCGATCCTGGCGCGGGAGGCCGCGAGTTCGGCTGCCTGCCGCCTGATCACCTCGAGCCTCACGGCTAGCTGCGCGCTCAGGTGCAGGTTCCGCAGCGCGGCTGCGGACTGGCTGGCCAGGTGCGCGAGGAGGCGGCGGTCTTCGTCCAGCAGCGGGCCGTCTCGTCGCGGCCCGCACTCGATGGCGCCCAGTGTGTCGCCGCCTTGGACCAGCGGGACAGTCAGCTGAGGCTCGGCCTGGGCACCGGGCTCGGCGCCGGCCAGACCGCTCAGGCGGGACGAGCCGGCTGGTCCCGCGTCCAGCATGACCCTGACCCAGTCCAGCCGCAGAGCCTGGCAGATCTCCTCCGCGAGCTGAGGGAGGAGATCATCAGGGCCGGGCGCCGCTTGCAGCATGGCGCCGAACCGGCTCAGCACGTCGTAGCCGTCCAGCCGGGCCCCGAACGCCCACCTGTCGGCGATCCGTTCCAGCCTGCGCAGGGCCGGCTGGAAGAGCAGGGCGGCCCCGGTGGCCAGCAGGACTGCCACCCCATCAGGGAGGTAGCTGCTGGCGACGATGCCGAGCGTCGCCGCGACCGCAACATAGCCAATCGCGAGCAGCACGCGCAGTGCCCTGTGCACCGAGGACCGGCGGGCCGAGCGGTCGATGCCGAGCATCTCCTCCGGCGACAACGCCACGATCAGCGTGCCGAGCACAAGCGACAGCCCGATCAACCACAGCACGACGAGCGCCGCGGACCAGGCGATGCCTTGGCCGCCTGTCCAGACGAGCGCAATCTGCGCCCCAAAAACGGCGCTCGCGCTGGCCATCCCGACCAATGCCAGCCGGACCTGCCGGCGCTCGGCCTGCGGCGAGCGCCGGTACCGCAGGTACAGCATGACCAGGCCGACGACGAGGACGGCGGTAAAGGCCTGATAAGCCACGTTTGCCGCGGTCGCGAGCGGGCGGGCGGCGGGCAGGAACAGCGGGCTGGCGACCGCTGGAGCGTGCGGCCCCGCGTACGGGTCGCGCGGGGCCACCGGGCTGCAGACCATCACGAAGAACGGAATCAGCAGCGCCACAATGCCCGCCACAATCAGCGCTGTGCGCTGCCAGGTACGGTCAGCCCTGCCGGTCGGGAACAGGCCGAGCAGGCCTATCCCGGCCACCTGGCTCGCGGTGTCGGCGCATAGTTCGGCGAGGACGACCCAGCCCGCTGTTGTTCCTGCGTGCTTCAGCACGACGTCGCCGAGGCATGTGTTGAGCATGGTGAGGCTGCCGCCCGCCAGCAGCCAGACAGCGACCGGATGTCCGCGGCCTCGGAAGGCGCCGGCCAGGCCAACGGAGTAGAGCGGCGCCGGGCCGATGAGGTACCAGCCGGCTCCTGCGGGGTCGCCGTTAACCAGATTGCCGACCACACCGACCAGCAGCGCGCAGCCGCCGATCACGGCGAGCACCCAGCTGACAGCGCGCATATGCCCAGTGTGAGCCAGGGAGCCAGCAGAGCGATAGGAGGGAGGCCGCAGGGCCGGTGGGTGGCCAGCCTCACCCCTGCCGGGTGGCTCGCACCGTGGTTGGTGCGGTCGGCGCGGCCTAGCGTCTTGGCAAGTGGCGAAGGAGAGGGCTGAGATGAACGAGAGCAACACAAAGGTCGCCAGCGAGCAGGACACCGGCGGCGTGGCGAAGGACGCGCCAGCGGGCGTCATGTTCAAGGTCTACCGATGGGGCCTGCTTGTCTTCCTGGCCGCCGGAGTGGTCCAGATCTTCCTGGCTGGCCTGGGGGCCTTCAGGCTGCTGCACGGGGCCGGTGACCCGGCGCTTGATCCGCACCGGATGCTGGGCTTCATCATGGCCGGGATGGCGATCGTCATCCTGATCCTGACGCTGATCGCCCGGGCGCGGGGGCGCGCCATCGTCGGTGCCGTGCTGCTGGTGCTCATGACCTCCTTCCTGCAGAGCCTGCTGGCCGGGCTGGCCGACGACCACGTGATCTTCGGCGCCCTGCACGCGACCGATGGCCTGCTCATCCTGGCCATCCCGGCTTACCTGTACGTCTGGACCGGGCGCAAGACCGCATGAACGTCACCGCGCGGCGGCATAGCGCCACCGCGACGGCAGCGTGGACCGTCGCCGTCGTCCTCGCGGCGAGCGCCTTGGTCCTGATCATCCTGGCCTGGAACGACCTGGTCACCGGTGACGCGATTTCAACGGTATGCCAGGTGCCATCAGCCGTTTTGTACGCCACTCTCGGGGCGCTGGTCGTCCGTCGTGCGGGCAACGTCATCGGCTGGTACCTGCTCCTCGCGGGCATCGCCGACGGCTTGGTGGCCCTTGCTTCCGCGTACGCGGTCCTCGGCATCAGGCACCCGGGCACCCTGCCAGGTCCCGCGATCGTGGGCCTGCTGGCCGAGTGGTCTTTCATTCCGCTGATCTGCAGCATCGCGTTCATGTTCCTGCTCTTCCCGACCGGGCACCTGCCGTCCCGCCGCTGGCGCCCGGCCGGAGGCTTGTGCCTGCTGCTCATCACGCTGACCTTGACCGGGTTCCTGGTCCAGCCGAAGAAGGTGCACCTTCCGGCGCCAGGCGGCATCTCACTCTCGGTCCAGAACCCGCTTGGCGTGCGTTCCTTGCCGCCGCCGCTGGCGACCGTGCTGATCGGAACCATCAACCAGGCGTGGTTCGTGTTCATCGCCTTGATGGCGGTCTCCACGGTGGCCATGACGGTCCGCTACCGGTCAGGAGGCCGCGAGCTCCGCCAGCAGATCAAGTGGATCGCCTTCACGGCCGCCACGGCGATCGGCTGCTCGGTCGTCGTCCTGGTGTCTATGGATATCGGTGGAAAGTCCTGGGCAGTGCTGACCACAGCGGCAGACGTCGTGGTCTCGGCGATCGGGCTGGCCGGTTTCCCGATCGCGATCGCGATCGCGATCCTGAAATACGGCCTGTACCAGATCGACGTCATCATCACCAAGGCCCTCGCCTACGGCCTGCTGTCCGCCGCGCTGACGGCCGTCTACATCGGCATTGTGGTAGGCATCGGGACGCTGGCCGGTTACGCCGGCGGCCCGGTCCTCACCGTGGCGGCGGCGGTCGTGGTCGCGGTGCTGTTCCATCCGGTGCGCCAGCGCGCCAGCCTGCTGGCGAACCGTTTCGTCTACGGCCGCCGCGCCTCGCCCTACCAGGTGCTCGCCGACTTCGCCCAGGACATGGCCGGCCAGCTCGACGCCGACGCCGCGCTTGACCGGATGGCCGCGGTCCTCGGCGCGGCGACCGGCGCCGCCCGGGTCGAGGTATGGGTGCTGGTCGGCGCCGCCCTGTCACCCCGGTCGCTCTGGCCGGCCGGCGCCGAACCGGGAACCGCGCCCGCGATGGTGACCCGCACCGCAGGCCTGGCCGCCCCCGGCAGGCCGCCCGGGCGATCGGCGTGTACCACCACGACGAGCTGCTCGGCGCCATCACGCTGGCCAAGGCCAAGAACGAACCGGTAACCGCCGCCGAGGACACGCTGCTCACCGACCTGGCCTCACAAGCCGGGCTCGTGCTGCGCAACGTCAGGCTGACCGCCGAGCTGCAGGCCACCATCGACGACCTGCGGGCCTCGCGCCGCCGGCTCGTGCAAGCCCAAGATGACGAACGGCAGCGGATCGAGCGGAACCTGCACGACGGCGCCCAGCAGCAACTCGTAGCGCTGAGCGTCCACCTCAGCCTCCTCGACGCAGCCGCCGGCGACCCGGCCGAGGTCAGGGAGCTGGCCGGCCAGCTGCGGTCCGGGCTGCGGGCAGCCGTCGAAGACCTGCGGGCCCTGGCCCGCGGCATCTACCCGCCCGTGCTCGCCGCCCAGGGCCTGCCCGCCGCCCTGCAGGCACAAGCCGACCGCGCGCCGATGCCGGTCCTGGTCAACGCCGACGGGATCGGCCGGTACTCCCGCGACGCCGAGACAACACTGTACTTCTGCATCCTCGAAGCACTCCAGAACACCGCCAAATACGCCCAGGCCACCCTGACCACCATCACCCTCAACCACGCCGGCAGCACCCTCGCCTTCACCGTCACCGACAACGGGACAGGCTTCAACCCCGCGAACGCCGCCCGCGGCACCGGCCTGCAAGGCATGACCGACCGGCTCTCCGCCATCGGCGGCCAGCTGCAGATAGCCTCCACACCCGGCCACGGCACCACCATCGCCGGCACCATACCCGTCACCGCCCCAGCCCCCGCCATGGCCAGCTAGGCAGCCGAGCCGGGCGGCTCAGGCGCCAGCCGCGATCAGACCGAGCCGGCTGATCCGGCGCCTGAACTGGCCGCCAGCGACTCCCACCTCGAGCGCGAACTTCTCGTTCCGCTCAAGCCGCACACCACCGATCGTGGCCTGGCTGACTGCGACGTAGACCTGGCTCCACGGGCAGTCCCTGAGCGCTTCGTCGCCGTGCTGCCTCGCCTTGCCGGCGCGCACCGCGGCCAGGAGTTCTTCATGGCACGCGAGCGTGCTGGCCGGGTCGGGATCAGCGCGCCAGAGGGCGCGCAGTTGCTCGGTGTCCGAGCGGCTCGCACGGCGCTGCGGACGCTGGAACGCCGCGGTCAGGGCCCAGATGTCCGCCTCGGGGGCGTCGTCATGCGGGGATCCGCCGGTCGAGGTGGTGGCGGCCGGGGCGCGCTCGCCGTGGTGCTGCGTATCGATTCGCTGCGGGCCTGATCGCCGATCCTGGCGGGCCTGGGGGCGAGGGTCGCGCTCTTCGCGCGGCTGGACGCGCTCGCGAACTTGCGGCTTCGGCTTGGGCCGCTGGGATCCCGGCAAGAAGCCGAGCCGTTCGAACCCGCGCCCGAAGAACTCGCCGTCCACGCCGGCCTTGAACGTGAATAGCTGCCCGGCCTTGAACTCTTCGGTACCGATCACGGCGTCTACGCGAGCGACGAAGGTGGGGATCCACGGGCAGAACTTGCTGAACTCGCCGGGCCTGATAGCGACCTGATCCGCCTTGACTGCGGCCGCGATCAGGCCGTAGAGCCGGTACGTCTCGTCCGGATTCGTGTCGGAGCGCCAGAACGCCTCAAGTTCGGCGATCCGGGAGCGGTCGTTCTGATAGGTCCCCTTGGCACCAGGGTCGGTCAGGGCCCAGGCATCAAAGCGCAGGCCGAGTCGTTCACCGAGCGTGGGCGGTGGCGCAGGGCGGGGCGGACTCGATGGCTGGCTCATGGTCCGCGGCGCGCCGCCCTGGCCTACCTGCACTGGGGAACGCGCTGGTCCTGGCGTCGCGCTGCGACCCTGGCCCGTCCAGTCCACGGCCCCCCAGTCCTGGGCAGGGGAGCCCGCACCCTGCGATGGACTTGGGCCGCCGGGCTGCCCGGCCGGCTGAGCAGGCGCGCGCGGCGCGGATGGCGGGGGTGGTGGGGGTGGTGGGGGTGGCAGCCGGCGTGCGCGCGCGGCCGCCTCAGCTGCGGCGTCGTACCTGGTGTCGATCAGGCCAGGCATCGCGGCCTGCTGGCCAGCCAGGAAGTACAGCCGCACGACATCCTGCAACATCGTCCAGATGTCCCTGGTCAGCTTCACCGCCTGCCGGTCGCTCGCGGCGGCCTCGACCTGGTCGAGCTTGGCCCGCGCGAGCTTGACTGCACCCGCGATGGTCTCGAAAGCGCCGTCGTAGCGTTTGGGCAAGCGGGACCGGTCATTCTGCATCGTGTTCAGGGCATCCTCGACGGATGTTCCCAATTGCACGACGCCCGCGATCGCGGCGACGAAATGAACAGGCGGCGCGTCGGCGACCCAGTCGAATCGCGGCGGCGGGGCTGGCAGCCTGAGCTGAAGGATGAATTCGCTTTGTGATTCGATCGCGGCGAGAGCAGATTGCGCGAGGTCTATCCATTTCAGCGCGGCATCATAAAGCCCGTCCGCCAGCACGAAGGTCGCCTCGGGCAGCCGCCCGGTCTCGCCGAGTTGCTTTTGCGCTTCGGCCTCCATGACGGCGGCGACGTCCTGAAGCGCCTGCGAAGCCCAGGTAGAGAGCAGGAGTGTCGCTGTCCCCGTGTTCTGCAGCCACGGATGGCTCTTGATCGCCATCTCGAGGCGCAGATCACTGAGCGGACCGTCGAATGCGAGAATTCCGGTAGCCGCGGCTCGCTTCTTCTGGCCGAGCCCGGCCGTCTCCACGGCTCTGCCGGTGAGCCGCTCCCAAAGACTCATGCCGCGTGCCTAGTCCCAGCGCTCAATCGGAAACACAGTGCAATTCTTGATGTCGGACAAATTAATAAAACTTCCGAATATCCGAATAGCTGATGTTTCTAACGTTCTCCTGACTTTCACCATGATACGTGCGGGCAGCGGGCAGCGCAGCCCGCGTCGAGGGCTCGAGGCGGGATCAGGACGAGACCGGCGGACTCCGCGGTGGAGTGGCTAGCTGTCGAGCCACGCGCGCACGTGGCTGGTCAGGAATTCCAGGTCAGCGGGGATTCCCTCGGGACTACCCGCCCGGTGCCCCCAGATGCTCGGGATCGCGGCCAGCCGCCCGTTTCGCAGGTGGCTGAGCTCCGCTTCATTGTCGGCGACGCGGAAGTACAGGTCAGTCTCGCTGGGCACGAGGAGAACCTTGGCGCTGATCGCGCCGAGCGCGACCTCCAGATCACCGTGGTAGAGGGCGCTGTTGCTGATGTCGGCCTCGTTCCAGGTGACGGCCTGTGCGTACAGATTGGCCGCCTTGCACGCGCCGAAGGAGTCTTCCCAGTCGGTCTTCAGGAACGTCGCGAGGTCGGGCGCGTCAAGCGCGGTCTCGTACAGGCGAGCGCGGTAAAAGTCCTGGCTCAGGCCCCAGCCCGCATAGATGTGGGCGAACGCGCGCAGCGCCGCCAGCGGTTCGGCGCTGAACTTTCCGTTGCCCGCATACTCCGGCGCAGCTTCGAGCGTGCGCAGCAGGCCCGACAGGAAGACCTTGTTGTGCACGGAGGTGCGGGCGCTGCCGCAGACGACGATCGCGCGCTCGACCAGGTCCGGGTAGAGCGCTGCCCAGTGGTAGGCCTGTCCGGCGCCCATCGAGAAGCCGTAGGCGGCCGCGACGCGGGAGACACCGAAGTGCTCGGTCAGCAGCCTGTGCTGAGCGCGGACGTTGTCAGCCATCGTCACGACGGCCGGAAAATCATCGGTATCGGCCGCGCTCGATGACAGCCCGTTGGAGAACATGTCGGGGACGACGACGAACCAGCGCAGCGGGTCGAGGACGCCGTCGGGGCCGATCAGCCAGGCCAGATCCTCATGCGTCGCCGTATAGCTGCACGGGTAGACGATGACGTTGTCGCGCGCCTCATTGAGGGTGCCGTGCGCCTGCCACACCAGCTTGGCGCCGGCGATGACGCCGCCGCGCTCGACCTCAAGGTCACCGAGGTCAAAGACGCCGTCGGACACTGGCCAGTCCGGTCCGTCAACAGTCATCAGATCCCCTTCGCCGACGCGGCTCAGGGCGAACTTATCAGGACTGGCGAACGGCGCCGCTAGCGGTGCGATCCGGACGGCAGCGCTGAAATGGGTGCCCGCGCTCTAACCCTGATCGGCGAGGAGGCTCCGGCCCTGGTTCACGATATGCGTGACCTCGTCGGCCTTGTGCGCGATCATCACGACCCGGCCAGCCCGATCGTGCATCGGCGTATTGACGACCGCCCAGTAGCGTTCCTCGAACTTCCCCGGCCGGCCGGGATCCTCCACGTCATACCTGACCGGCATGATCATGTCGCGCTCGCCGGTCGCCACGACGGCCTCGAAGGAGCCCTTGAGCTGGCCGGGGCCGATCATCCCCGGGTCGTCCGGGTTATCAGGAAACGCATCGAACAGGCTGCGGCCGAGCACCTGTTCCCTGCTCCGGCCGGACGCTTCGAGATAGTCGTCGTTCACGTCGAGGATTATGCCGTCGGGTGTCAGCAAGGCCATGGGGCCAGGCACCGCCCTGAAGACCGCCCGGTAGTCAATCGTCGTCTCGGCCATGATCACTCCCCCGGCCTCTTTGCGCGTAAGCACTCCAGGAGCACTTCCATACCCGAGTGACCGTCACCCAAAGCTGCCTGGCACCGGCAACGGCTGCCCGACAGCGGAGCCTGCCGCCAGGGCGGCCTCCACCTCTAGCGCGCATGCCAGCGGGTGGCACGGACACGCCAGCACGATCGCGGACGAGTTTGCGAGTCTGCCGGGAAACTTCCGCGATTATTGCCGCATGCATCCAATCCGATCGCCACGGGGCTCCGAATAACCGCCATGGACGCGTATGGCGCGCGGCCGGCCGGTGCGGGTCCTGGTCTGCCGGAGGGGAGAGACCGGGACCTGGACGGGTTGCTCGCGAGGGTGGCCAGAGGAGACGAGAACGCGTTCGCGGCCCTGTATGACCAGCTCGCGGGGCCGGTGTACGGGCTGATCCGCAGGGTCGTCAGGGATCCGGCCCAGTCGGAGGAGGTAGCGCAGGAGGTCTTGCTCGAGGTGTGGCGCACCGCAGCCAGGTTCGATCCGGTCAAGGGCAGCGCGACGACGTGGGCGATGACCATCGCGCACCGCCGCGCGGTCGACCGGGTGCGATCAGTCACTGCGGCGGCCGAGCGGGAGAAGCGGACGTCGGTGCTGCTCCCCGCCGGCGACGACGTCGCGGATGCGGTTGAGGCAAGCCTGGAGCGCGAGCGGGTGCGCCGGTGCCTGGATGGCCTGACCGAGTTGCAGCGCGAATCCATCACCCTCGCGTACTACGGCGGCTACTCCTACCGTCAGGTCGCCGAACTGCTCGGCATCACGCTCGGCACGATCAAGACCAGGATTCGCGACGGCCTGATCAGGCTGCGGGACTGCATGGGGGTGACGTGATGCGGCTGCTCCGTCCTGACCTGCACGTCCTGGCCGGTGTCTACGCGATCGACGCCATCGACGATGACGCCGAGCGGAGCCGGTTCGAGCACCACCTGCGCCGCTGTCAGCAGTGCGCCGACGAGGTGCGGGGGATGTCGGCGACGGCGACGAGGCTCGGATTCGCCGCCACGCAGGTGCCGCCGCCGCAGATGCGGGAGCGGGTGCTCGCCGCCGCCGGCCGCACCAGGCAGCTTCCCCCCGTTATCGACCACAGCCGCTCGCCGGATGAGCCACAGCAGCGGCGGGCGAGCTGGCGGGCGCCAGCGCGTGGGCGGGTGCCGAGGCTGGCCTGGACGGCCATCGCCGCGTGCCTGGTCGTGATCGTGGCACTGGCGACGGTGCTGGTGCACACCCAGGGCCAGCTCAACAAGGCCAGGACGCGCGAGGCGGCGATCACCGCCGTGCTCGGGGCGCCTGATGCCAGGGCCATCACCCAGCCAACCTCAGCGGGCGGCACGACCACGGTCGTGTACTCGCTGGCCAGGCACGCGCTTATCGTCACCTCCGCGCAACTGCCGCCGCCACCGCCGGGCAAGGTCTACGAACTGTGGCTGCTGGGTCCGCCACAGGTTCGGCGCGCTGGGCTGCTGCCAGCGAGCGCGCACGGTCACACGCCCCCGGTGCTCGTGAACGGCCTTGTGCCTGGCGACCAGCTAGGGATGACGGTTGAGCCGGCCGGCGGAACTAGCCGTCCCACCACGACTCCCATTCTCATGCTGCCGCTGCGCCTCTGATCAGGCACCGATTGCGAAACCGGCCCCTGCCACCAATCCGCGTCGCGAGGTGGCACGAACGCACGGCGTGAGAACGATCCATCCGGCGCGAATGGCGACCTCTGCTCCGGCCGCTTGGCCGCCGAGGCCTAGCCGCGCGCCCGTCGAAAGGGAACGCCATGCCAGATCTGGACGACCCGGGCGCGGCCCGGCCGGGCACCACCAGCACCCACGGGGCCGGCAACCACGGGGCCGCAAGCACCGGCGCTGCCGTTCCGTCACGGCGGTCCGTGCTGCAGGTAGCCGCTGGCGCTGGTGCGGCCGGGATCGCCGCGACGACGCTGAGCAGCGTGCTCGGCGGCGTGGCCCGTGCTAGCACAAGACACGACTCCGGCCACTCAGAAACCGGCACCGCGAGTGCCGCAGACCCCATCGTCCTGCACGTCCGCGACGCGGCCGCAGGGGAGATCGACCTCTTCCGCGGCACCACGCAGACCCGGCTGCACGACCGCGACCTAGCCGCGCGCATCGTCCGCGCCAGCCGCTAGCCCTGCTCAGCCATCGCCCATTCGAAGCAGTCGCGACCAGCACCTGAGAGGACTTCTGATGTCATCGCATCGCGAGGCGCCCGAGATATCCACCGACCCCGTGGCCGACAGCACCGACGTCTACGCGTTCGTCAGCCCGGACCGGCCGAACACCGTCACGCTGATCGCCAACTACATACCGTTGCAGGGCCCGGCCGGCGGTCCCAACTTCTACCAGTTCGGCGACAGCGTCCGCTACGCCATCCACATCGACACCCACGGGAACAGCGAAGCCAACATCACCTATGAGTTCGACTTCGCGACCGACCTGGCCGATAAGGACACCTTCCTCTACAACACCGGCCCGATCACGTCCCTCACCAGCGCCAACTGGAATCGCAAGCAGCGGTACTCGGTCACCAGGGTGGACCGCAACGGCCGGCACGTGCTCGGCCGTGGCCTGCTCTGCCCGCCGTGTAACATCGGGCCGCTCTCGACGCCGAACTACGAGTCAGCGCTGGCGAACCGGGCCATTCACAAGCTCTCCGACGGCAGCCATGTCTTCGCCGGGCAGCGCGCCGAGGGCTTCTACGTGGACCTCGGCTCGATCTTTGACCTGGGCAACCTGCGGCCGTTCCAGAACCTCAACGTCTTCGCCAAGGGTCGCAGCGCGGCCCCCGGCGTCAACGCGACGAAGTTCCTGAACGTGCACTCGATCGCGATCCAGGTACCGATCTCGCGGCTGACGGCACCAGGGCGGCCGGTGATCGGCGTCTGGACGACCGCGTCGCGGCAGCGCGCCAGGCTGCACAGCGCCGACGGCGGGCCTGACGTGCATGCGGGCCCGTTCCACCAGGTCTCCCGGCTCGGCAACCCGCTGGTGAACGAGGTGCTGATCCCGATTGGCAAGAAGGACTTCTGGAACGGCCAGCACCCCGAGCACGACAAGCAGTTCACCCACTACGTCGCGCATCCGGAACTGGCCGGGCTGCTGCCCGTCCTGTACCCGGGCGTGTTCCCGAACCTAGCGGCTCTGAACAAGGCGAAGACCGCCCGGGCCGATCTCGAGGCCATCCTGATGACTGGCATACCCAAGGGCATCGTCCCGGGCTTCACCAACTTCACGGGGCCGGTCCAGGCAGACATGCTCAGGCTCAACACGTCGATCCCGCCGACCACATCCAAGCCGAGCATCTTCGGGCTGCTGGGCGGCGACGCGGCAGGGTTCCCGAACGGCCGCCGGGTCTTCGACGACGTGGTCTCGGTCGAGTTGCGCGCGATCGCCGGCGCGACCTTCGCCCTCATTGACCCCAGTTACAAGGTCGACGCCGCCGCCGGCCAGCTCACCGACGGGCTGACCCCGGCCGACCTGGGCACCCCGTACCTCCGCCACTTCCCCTATCTCGGTGTCCCTTTCGACGGCTACCATCACCCGGCGCACTGAATCCCGCGATGGCAGAAGCCGCACTCGGCCCGTCGACGTCTGGCAGCGTCGTGCTGGACCTCGGTCCCGGCACCGGGGCCCTGGTCCTGCACACGCCGCCGGAGCTAGACGGCGAGGAGATCGAGATCAGCCTGGCCGGCGCGACAGGAGCCAGGACGCACTCGCGGGTCAGGCAGCGGCTGCTGCCTGACCGGGTGCAATACGCCGCCGTCTACCCTGGCCTGCCCGCCGGTGACTACGAGATCTGGCGCGACGCCAGCACTCGCATCGCCGTCGTCACCGTCGCAGGCGGCGCGGTGACGAGCGTGCGCTGGTCTGGGTGAGGCTCTCCGAATAGGGGCGTTGCGACGGCGCCCAGCGGCATGCGACGATCAGCGTGAATTTGCACTTATTCTGCAGAATTCACATCAGGAGCGAGACCATGCCGCACGTTCCCACTACGGCCGGCGACATCGACGCCGAGGATCTCGGCGTCGTCTTCATGCACGAGCACGTCTTCATCAGGACCGAGTCATTGCAGTGGGGCTGGCCGGGATTCGGCGGCTGGGACACCGAAACCGAGGTGGCAGCCGCCCGCGAGCGGCTGACCCAGCTTCATAGCAACGGCGTCGACACGATCCTCGACATGACGATCCCCGGCCTCGGCCGTGATCCTGCCCTGGTCGCCAGGGCGGTCGAGGGCACCGGGCTCAAGGTGATGTTCGCGACCGGGTTTTACACCTACGAGCACTTGCCGCTGCCGTTCAGCCTGCGCGGTCCTGGCAAGGTCCTCGACGGTGACGACCGGCTGCTCGAGTCGATGTTCGAAGCCGACCTGACCACCGGGATCGGCGAGACCGGCTTCCGTGCCGCCGTGCTCAAGATCGTCACCGACGAGCCAGGAATGACCCCCGACGTGGAGCGGCTCGCGAACGCGGTAGCCAGCGTGCACCTGCGGACCGGAGCGCCGATCTGCACCCACGCGCATGCACCGAGCAAGCGCGGCCTTGATCAGCAGCGCGTGCTCACTGAGCGCGGCGTCGACCTCGGCCGGGTGATGATCGGTCACTCAAACGAGAGCACCGACCTCGACTACCTCACCAAGATCATCGACGACGGCTCCTACCTGGGCTGGGATCGCTGCGGCCTGCCGCTCGCCGTGCCGCTCGACACGCAGATCGACACACTGGCGGCGCTGTGCGAGCGCGGCTACGCGGGCCGGATCATGCTCTCCCACGACAAGGCATCGTTCATGGACTGGTTCGCCAGCGCCGAGGTCGACCCCGTGCTGCCGGACTGGCGGTACACCTACCTGCACGACACGGTGCTGCCCGGGCTGCGGGACCGGGGTGTCACCGACGACCAGATCGAGCAGATGCTGATCCGCAATCCGCGCGAGTTCTTCGGCGCCGGCGGCGCGGTCTGACGATCCCGCACCGACTGATCCCCGGCAGGAGGACCGACCATGGCGATCACGCCACCGCCCAGGGGCGCCAACCCCTTCGACGACAGCGGCGTCGAGCCCGACGGCAACGGCGTACGCAGGTACCCGAACCTGCACGAATCTCTCGTCGAGATGCTCAGCGAGAGCGTCCGCGCCGATCCGGACGCGGAGGCGCTGGTCGAGGTGGGCGGCGAGCGGATCAGCTACACGCAACTCTGGGACCGCGCGGCCCGGGTCAGCGGCGGCTTGCGCGAGGCGGGAATCAGGCCCGGCGATCGCGCCGCTATCAGGCTTCCCAACTCGATCGACTGGGTGCTCGCGTTCTTCGGCGGCCTGATGGCCGGCGCCGTTGTGGTGCCGGTCAACACGCGCCTGGCCGAACCTGAGGCGGCCTACATCATCAGCGATTCAGGCAGCTCATATGTGTTCGAGCCGGGCTCTGCGCTTCCCGACGCGGCTCCGCAGGTGCACGAGGGCGCCCAGAAGTCGGACATCGCCGCGATCTTCTACACGAGCGGGACGACCGGGTTTCCGAAGGGCGCGATGCACACGCACGAGAACGTGCTCGCGAACGTCGAGACCGTGTACCGGGTGAGCGACATACCGCGCGACGCCGGCAGGGAGATGCGCACGCTGGTGGTGGTGCCGCTGTTCCACGTCACTGGCTGCCACAGCCAGACCCTGCCGGCGCTGAGGATCGGCGGGGCCGCCGTGATCGACGCGGCCTTCGAAGGCCGGCGGATGATCGAGACGCTCCAGCATGAGCGGATCACTGCCTGCACGGCAGTGCCGGCGATCTACTACTACATCCTCAACCACCCCGACTTCGCGCCGGCGAAGGTCGCCGCGGTGCGGTGGGCGTCCTACGGCGGCGCGCCGATCGCGCCAGACCTCGTGCACCAGATCGGAGACCGGTTCGCGGGCGCGCGGCTGGCGAACGGCTTCGGGCTGACCGAGTGCACGTCCATCGCGACGCTGCTGCCGCACGAGTGGGCGGCCGAGCACGCCGACTCCGTCGGTTTCGCCGCTCCGCACGCCGAGGTCGCGATCGACACATCGAGCTTCGGCGATCACGCAGGCCTCGGCGAGATCCTGATCCGCGGCCAGAGCGTGTGCGCCGGCTACTGGAACAAGCCAGAGGCCACGGCGCAGACCTTTGCCGATCACTGGCTGCGCACCGGAGACGTGGGCAGGGTCGATGCCGACGGGCTGGTCTTCGTGCTCGACCGGATCAAGGACATGATCAACAGGGGCGGTGAGAACGTCTACTGCGTCGAGGTCGAGAACGCCCTGATCGGGGCGCCAGGCGTGGGCGAGGTGGCGGTCGTCGGCGTGCCCGACTCGATGATGGGCGAGAAGGTCGGCGCTGTGATCGTGCCCCTTCCCGGCGCCAGCGTCGATCCAGCCGCGGTTGTGGCCTACGCCCGCCAGCACCTCGCCGACTTCAAGGTGCCGCAGTTCATCGCGGTCATGCCGGAGCCACTGCCGCGGAACCCGAACGGGAAGGTGCTCAAGGCGCGGCTGCGTGAGGCCGCGTTCGAGGCGACGAGATAGCTCACCTGCGCGCGCGGTCGCTGTTCAGGACGCGAGGGCCTACGAGATGATCGACTGAAGCCCGATGATTTTGTCCATCTGACGGCGTCTTCATCGTCGTGAGGGTGCGCGGCCAGCAGGCCGGAGTTCCGACCGACAGGAGATCACGATGAGCCTTCCCGCCATCACCTCGCGCCAGCAGTGGCTAGCAGCGCGCAGGGACCTGCTGCAGAAGGAGAAGGAGTTCACCAGGCTGCGCGACGCGCTGAACACCAGCAGGCGCGAGCTGCCGATGGTGCGGATCGACAAGAAGTACGAATTCGCAGGGCCGGACGGGCAGATCACCCTGGCCGACATGTTCGGGTCAAGCAGGCAACTGGTCCTGCAACACGTCATGTACGACCCCGAGTGGGACAGCGCGTGCCCGAGTTGCTCGGCCGGCCTGGACGAGCTGTCTCCCGGCCTGCTGCGGAACCTGAGGGCGAGGGACACCGTCTTCGCCGCGGTCTCCCGAACTCCGTACGCCAAGATCGCCGCCTACAAGGAACGCAAGGGCTGGGACTTCGCCTGGTACTCCTCGTTCGGAAGCGACTTCAACTATGACTTCCACGTCAGCATCGACCCGTCGGTCACGCCGGTGATGTTCAACTACCGGGACGAGGCCGAGCTCAAGGCGGCGGGATTCTCGTGGATTCTCGACGGCCCGTCTGAGCAGCCGGGCGTCAGCTGCTTCCTTAAGGACGGCGATGAGCTGTTCCACACCTATTCGACCTTCGGCCGCGGCACCGAGCAGATGGGCGGCGCGTACTCGATCCTCGACATCACGGCCCTTGGCCGGCAGGAGGAGTGGGAGGAGCCGAAGGGCCGCGTCCCGGAGGCGCGCAAGGCCATGCCTGACTTCGCCGAGTAGGCCAGGCAATGACCGCGGCCGATTTTGCCGGGGTCGCCCTGATCGCGGCGGCGACCCTGGCCGGTGCCTGGCTGGGACGACGGTTCGCCAGGCTGCGCACGATCTCGCTGGCCTGCGCGGCGCTCGCGCTGGTCGCCGTCGTCGCCGCCGACCTGGTTCCTGACATCTGGGGCGACCTGCGCGAGACCGGACTGCCCTGGTGGATAGCGTTGCTCGCGCTCGCGGCCGGCCTGGGCGTGACGGACGTGGTCGTCCGGCGCGGCTGCGCGTGCGGCCCCGGCCCGGCCGGCGGCAGGGCGACGGCGGTCGCCCTCGGGCTGCACCGTGCGCTTGAGGGCGCCGCCCTGGCCATCGTGGGGTCGGCCGCGGTTATCGCCGCCCTCGTCGCGCACGCGGCCAGTGAGGGATTCGCGCTGACCGCCCTGCTCAGCGGCGAGCGCCGGGGCAGGGCGGCGGCAGTGCTCGCGATCACGTGCCTGAGCCCGGCCGCGGGCGCCGCAGTCCTGGCATGGATGCACCCGCCAGCGGCCGCCGCGCCGGTCTTGACCTCGGTCGTGGCCGGCGTCCTGCTCAGGGCGGCGCTGGCCGCCTGGCAGGTCAGGCCGCGCCCGGCTCGCTCGCAGGCCACAAGGGATAATGTGCCGATTCTGGCAAAATTGGCTATCCGGTCTTAACGGCCACACGATATGACGGCGCAACTAAAGACTTATGGCGTCCGGTCTGGCATCATGCGGTGCCATGACACTGCATGGTGCGAGCCAGCGAGACGCGAACGTGCGCGTCGTCTTGATCGGCGTCATCGGGCTGGCCGTGACTGCCACTCTCTATTTCGTCGGCCGGGCAATCGTCAACACGTCGAGTTACAGCACGGTGGGCCTGTTTGGCCAGACCGGCACGGGCGTGCTCAGCCTCAAGTCATTGCTCGCGACGATCGCAGTGGGTCTGGCGGTCGTTCAGGTCCTGCTCGCGCTGTGGATGTACAAGAAACTGCCCATCGCGAGGCGGCCGCCGAAGCAGATCGGGCTGACGCACCGGATCGTCGGCGGCGTGGCCTTTGTCGTCACCTTGCCGGTCGCCATTCACTGCGCGATCGCCTACGGCGTCAAGCTCACCGATCCGCGGATTCTTGTGCACTCGATCGCGGGCTGCTTCCTCTACGGCGCATTCGCAGCCAAGGTACTGCTGGTGCAGAGCAAAAGGCTGCCTGGATGGACGCTGCCTGTCGCCGGCGGCATCCTGGTTGTGCTGATCGTCGTGCTCTGGTACACCTCGGGCCTGTACTACTACAACGGCTACAGCGTGCCCATCTGACCAGGCTGCCGACCAGGCGAAACCCTGCGGCTATCCGATCAGCGGCAGGCGGTTGTCGGGATGACGGGCTCGGCCCGACGCCGCCAGCACCCACGCGAGGTCGTCGGTAAGGTCGGCGGGGCGCTGCCCGACGGTCCGCCTGGACAGCAGGTCGTCAAGTATTGCCGCGGTCGCCGCGATCCCGGCAGGAGACGCGGCCGGCTCGCGGCCGAGGGCCTGCGCCAGATCCAGGCCGTGCACGACGGCCTCGACGATCCGGCTTGCGGCGAACTCGTCGACCCGCATCGGGGCGAAGTAGCCAGGGCCGACGGTGCTGGCGGCGACCGACCGGCACTCCTCGATGGTCTTGCCGAACGTCTCGGCGAGGACATCGGGCATCTGGTTGGGGGTCTTGCCCTGGACCATGGTGTAGGCGTACTCGTAGACGACTGGCCCGGTCTCGGAGCGCGGGTTGATGAAGAAACTGGTCCTGTCCCTGCCAGGCTGGCTGTCGCCGCGGCCCTCGATCAGCATCCTGGTCAGGCCGATCGCGATGTCGAAGTGGCCCGCCAGTTCGAACACCGTCCAGTGCGGAAGCGCGGTGTCGACGGGCACCAGGCGGGTGGGCATGGCCCACTCGGCCGGCGTTAGCCCGCGGAAGACCTGCTCGACCCTGTCAAGTTCGTCAGCCAGCACCGTGATGCTCGACTCGTACTCCCCCACCTGACCTCCTCAGCCGCCGCGAGAAACCCGGCTCAGTCAGGACCGGATGTCAGAAAGGCTCCCAGCGCCATGCGAACTTTGGCAAGCCTGCGCCAGCGCTGCAGAGCGCCCTGGCACCGCGGGTTAGGCCTTACCAGCGGGGACCAGGGCAAAATCCATGTCAGCGACGAAGCTGACGTCTTGCGGATCGTCCGGGCCGGCCGACCGGAATGGCCTGATCAGCGAGTCGCGCACCCCGAACACCGCGTCGCTGGTGAGATAGGGGTTCTCGGCGTCGAAGATGTGCGTCGTCACCGCGCGGTGACCGGGCGCTGACACGACCGCGTGGATGTGCGCGGCCCGCCAGCAATGCCTGGCGGTCGCCAGCAGCAGGTCACCCACGGGACCGTCGGCAGGGATCGGGTAGCTCACCGGCCTGGCCGTACGGAATGCATAGCGTCCGTCCTGGCCGGTCGCGAACACTCCGCGCAGGTTGAACGGCGGCTGCCCGGGATCCTGGGTGTCGTACAGCCCGTTGCTGCTGCTCTGCCAGACATCGAGCGTCGCGCCAGGCAGCGGCCGGCCAGCGGTATCGGCAACAGTGCCGCTGACCAGGGCGGGGCTGCCGTCCTGCGGGCGCCCGATCTGCGCGCCCGTGGCCCGCAGCGGCGCTCCGGGCCGGTAGAACGGCCCGAGCACGGTGGCCTCGGTGGCACCCTCGGCCGCGTTGACGATCTCGATCAGAGACGACAGCCCGAGCACGTCAGACAGGAGGATGAACTCCTGTCGCGCGGCGTCGCATTTGTGGCCGGTCGCCGTCAGGAAGTCGATGCCCGTGCGCCACTCCTGCTGGGTCAGCCCGGTCTCGCTGGCGAACGCATGCAGATGGCTGACGAGGGAGTTGATCAGCTCCCGCAGGCGCGGCTCCGGCGTCCCCGCGAACGTGCCGAGTACCTGGTGGGTGAGGTCATCCGGCGTCATCGCCGTCATCGGCGCTGCCTCCCTGGCCGCTCGCTGACGAACATGGCCACCCTCTAGCGGACCAGCACCGCGTAGGCGACGACGTTGGACAGGTACGAACCGGTCGTGTGATCGAACTGGCCGCCGCAGGTAATCAGCCTCAGTTCAGCATCTGGCACCGGACCGTACACCGCAGCCGTCGGGAACCGGTCCTTGGCGTACATGCGCACCGAGGTGATCTGGAACGTGGCCACGGAGCCGTTGGCACGCGTGACATAGACCTTCTGACCGCGATGCAGGTCCCTCAACCGGAAAAATACCCCGGGCCCCGTGTAGGAGTCGATGTGCCCGGCGATGATCGATGCCCCGATGCCGCCAGGTCGGGGGCTGGCGGTAAACCATCCAGCGACCGCTGCGCTCCTCGGTACCTGCAAGGTGCCCTGGCTGGTAATGCCCAGCCGGATCAGCTTTGTGCGCACGCCGATAGCCGGGATGACGAGCTTGACGGGCTTAGGCACGCGTTGCTGGCGCTGGCCGCTGATCCCGCGGCCGTCCAGGCCGCGCGGGACCGGCACCTGGCCAGATCTGCCGGCCCGGCCGCCCGCTCCCAGGCCGCTGCCGCCCCGCCCGCCAGTCCGCCCGCCTGTCTGTCCGTCCCCGCCGGCCCGCGAGTGGCCGCTGGCCGCGGACGGCTGACGGTACCCGGGATGCTGGCTTACCAGGGCCCAGCCGCCGAGGCCGAGCGCGATGGCCGCTACCCCGCAGCCCATTGCCGCTAGTCCTGCCGACTGCGCCAGCCTTCGCCGCTGGGGGGGCCTGCGGTGCCTGGGCGGCGGCCTGCGAAAGGCGCGCCGCCCTGCCGCGCTGGAGTCGGTGACCGGCCCCTTCATCGCGTCATGACCAGCCGGCGGAAGAGGTCAGCTTCCGGGCTGCGACCTGGTTAACCTCTCCCCTCACGCCGCTGCAGACGGTCCGCGGCCGCTCATCGCGTGGGCACCGACGGGCTTGCGCGCGCGGCGGAAGCCGGCGATGCCGACCAGCATGCCGGCCCCTGCCAGAGCGATCCACGGCAGGTCGGAGTGGCCAGGCTGCGGCGCAGTGCCGCCGAAGCCCGTCGCAGGCGCGCTGCCGGGCACGACCTTGCTGCCCGCGGCGTCCACGAGATCGTCGAGGAACAGGTGGCCTGGGTCATCCAGCACCACGATCGTGTGGATGGTGCCGGCCGCCAGGGTGATGTTGCTGCTGGTGCGGTCCGTCGGCCCCGCTGCGCTCACGTTCCAGTCGCCAGGCTTGACGACCTTGTAGGAGCTCACCGACGCGAAGCGGACGTTCTTGGCGATCACGCGATGGCCTGCCCGGATCGTGACCCTGTGCTCGCGCAGCGAAGCCTGGATGATCCTGA
Organism: uncultured Actinomycetota bacterium; assembly: GCA_963696215.1. Taxonomy (GTDB): domain Bacteria; phylum Actinomycetota; class Actinomycetes; order Streptosporangiales; family Streptosporangiaceae; genus Chersky-822. The sequence continues at coordinate 208,681 of CAVOJF010000007.1, read as the reverse complement.
CCAGGGCCTTGCCCTTCGGGGTGGTCAGCCGGTCGTGCAGCACCTGCAGCTCCAGCCCCTTCGCTGGCCCCATGCCGGCCACCGTGTACGCGCTGCCTGGTCGGATGTTGACCGAAGTGGAGATGACAGGCGCTGAGGACGGGGGCGCGCCAGCGGCCCGCATCGCCACGGTGTACTCGCCCGCCTTGACCTTCTGGTAGCCCGAGATCGTGCCGTACGCCACGTGATGCACCACGACCAGCGCGTTGGGGTTGTGGAACGAATAGAGATACACGTCCACCGCCGGGGTGTTCGGCGACAGGTGCGCGAGCCTGAGCCACCCTGAGCCGGCCGATGCCGAGGCCGGGGAAGCGCCGGCCAGGAGCCCGAGCGCCAGGGCAGCCAGCCCGATGAGCCGGCAGGTGCGTGCGAATAGACCGAATCTTGCGACTCCCGCCTGAGCGTTCATAAATCCCCCCTGCCAATCCTTAGTTCAGTAGTCCGTTGGGGTTAGGTAGAGCGAACTTGATGGAGACGACAGCCCTGCCGTTGTGCCAGGCAGTGGTGACGCTGGCCGCGCGGTACAGCGAGCGCTGGCTGTGCAGGAAGCCGACCAGCCAGTGCAGGTAGGCCTGGGCTGGCAGGCCCGCCTTCTGGTCGGACCCCGCCAGCTTCACGCCGGTCAGCGGGACGCCGGCGCTCGCGCCTGGCGCGCGGTTATAGAAGGCGAGCACCCGTACCGGGTGCTGCTGTGCGAGCGTCGGAAGCGTGAGCAGGAGCCGCGGGTCGACCTGTCCGGCGGCGAGTTCGGTCTTGGCACTGGGCGGCAGCGCGATCCGCGCGTTCCCGACGAGCTGGGTTCCCTGGAGCTCCCGCGCCGCGATATCCCTGGTCACCGCCAGCTGATAGGCGGCGGCGCCGTCCGCCGCGATCGCGCGGACGTCGACGCGCGTGCTGCCGGTGCCGAAGCTCGCGAGCACTGCCGGCGCGTACTCGCTGCTGAGCCTCGGACCGAACTGGCTCTGCAGGTCGGGAGTAGCGACGATCACGTCGGCGCCAAGCGGGTCCTGGGTGGTCGGACTGATCAGCATCAGGTCCGGCGACGGTATGCCCTCCTTGACCAGGAGCGCGCACATCACGGCGTCACAGCTCACGATGGCGGACCTGCTCACCTCGCGGGACACCCACCTGGCCGCAGCAGACCTGCTAGCAGCCGCGGGAGCCAGGATCTTTCCGCCGGCGGCGCCGGCCGGTCTCCCGCCGCCTGAGCGCTGGCTGAGCAGCGCGATCGTGGTGCCCGCCGCCGTGAGCAGCAGCAGCACGGTCAGGGTGGCCAGCCAGGTCACATGCCGGCGGCCAGTTCCGCTCGCCTGCTGCCCGTCAGCCGGGCCGCCCTGGCGGCCCGCTCCCGACGCCGCCCGCTGAGGGCTGGGAGCCAGAGCGGTCCCGACCGCCGCGCCGCCTGCCCCGCGTCCAGCGGCGGGCCGGTCGTAGGGCCATCCGTCCGATGCGGGCCAGTCCTTCGCGAGGGCGCTGCCGGCCTGGCCCGGCTGGTCTGCCGCCGCGGGCGGGCGCTCGCTTGCTCCGCGATGCGGCTGGCGTGACGACGCCGGGCGCGCCTCGCCGCGGCGGGCTGACTTGGTCGGCTGGACGACGGTCTCGTTCCCCCGCTCATGGCCGGCGAGGGGTTCCCGCCGTCGCAGCACGGGCTGGAACAGCGGGCGGACGTTGTCGGGCAGTTCAGGAGGCGGAGCCTGCGTCGGGCCATGCGATGACCCCTCGGGGCGGTGCCGTGACCGGCCCGGTTCCCGCCGCTCCGGCAGAGCGGGGGTGTCGCCCCCCGCCGGCGGAGGAACGACGGTGCCGCTGACCCTGCCGGGCTTACGGCGCATCCACTTTTCTTCGCCCATGAAGTAGTCCCGATGGAGATTAGGCCATACGGACATTAGTAGCGCTGGGCCGTGGACGCAACACAATTCGCCATATTTTCTGGAGTGAAAGCATCAATTCCGACGGTAGACGAACGATGCGCGACTTGAGTGGTGTTCCGGACATTCCGGGGCGCGGACGAGTGGCGCGGAAGATGGTCTGAGGCGTGACAGCCGCGCAGGACAGTCGGGCTGTCCGGACACCTCCGTCCGGTCGGCCACGAGCTGACCCGTAGCGGGGACTCCACGGTTACCACGGGCGGATCGGGATGGATTCGAATAATCCGGGCCGCATTCTCTGACGGGCGCGTGCCGTCCGCCATAATTTCAGCTGACCCACGTCCAAGTGGCACAGAATGCGGCTTAGATGCCGAAAAGGGCTCGCCCTTCATTCTTCGCCACACGACATCGGTGAACCGATGCTCCTGGGTGCACGTTGAACGAGGAACAGATGCCCGCCGAGGGTGCGTCGGGGCCCTGGCCCGCGGTCCTGGCCGGGCATAATGTCTTTCGGACCGGGCCAGAGACAGGCCGCCGTGCCACCCGGAGGCCTTCCATGCCCGCTGACATGCACGCACTCGCCAGCGACCTGACCGCAGAAACTGCCGTGCTCAGGGACATGGTCGCGGGTCTGGACGAGGACGGCTGGCGGACGCCGACTCCCGCGGCCAGCTGGCGAATCGGGGATCAGATCAGTCATCTCGCGTACTTTGACGACGCGGCCATCGGCTCTGCGACCGATCCTGAAGGGTTCGCCGCGGAGCGGGAGCGCGCGGTCGCCGTCGGCGACGTCACGCCCGATGACGTCGCCGCGCGCTATCGGAATCACACCGGCGCGGAGCTGCTGGCTTGGTTCGACGCCTCGCGGCGCCGCCTGATCGCGGTCTTCAGCGAACTCGACCCGTCGTTGCGGCTGCCGTGGTTCGGCCTGCCGATGAGCGCGGCATCCTCGCTCACGGCCCGGATCATGGAGACCTGGGCCCACGGCCAGGACGTGGCCGATGCGCTCGGCCAGGTGCCCGAGCCCACGGCCCGCCTGCGGCACATCGCGCACATCGGCGTCCGGGCGCTCCCATTCAGCTTTGCCGCCAACGGTCTCGACGTGCCGCCAGAACCGGTCAGGGTCGAACTCACCGGCCCAGACGGCGGCCTGTGGACCTGGGGTCCAGAGCACGCAACGAACCACGTCACCGGCGACGCGCTCGACTTCTGCCTGATCGTGACCCAGCGGCGGCACCGAGACGACACGTCGGTACGCGCCGACGGCCAAGTGGCTGCGCAATGGCTGGCAATTGCGCAGGCCTTCGCGGGACCTCCTGGCCAGGGACGCCAGCCCGGTCAGCACCGCTAGCTTCGGTGCGAACGCCGCTCCTGGCGGGCCAGCCGACCTCATTCGGTCACGACGCCGGCCAGCCCGCCTGTCCCCCGGGAGCGCTTGGTAAAACGCGAAAGGGCGGACGGCCGGCCCTCCCGATGTCTGACATGTAGCTTCCTTCCGTACGGCAGGCGCTTCCGCTAGAAAGACGGCGAAGCGCCTTCGTTATGACGCGGAACGGGGCAAGATTTCAGATCGAGGAGAATCACCGGGTGCAGGTTGGATGGCCATGACAGAACCGCCCGCGGCGTCGTCGACGTCGGGCGACGCCGATCTGATTGCTGCCGTGCGCGCCGGCGATGCCGAGGCCTACGGCATCCTCTACGAGCGGCACAGCGCGCGAGCGCTGCGCTTGGCCCGCGCCATTACGGGCGCCGAAGCCGATGCCGATGATGTCGCGGCCGAGACCTTCGCGAAGGTGCTCGCCGCGATCAGGGGCGGCGCTGGTCCGACCGAGGCGTTCGTGCCCTACCTGCTCACCGCGGTCCGCCGGGTGGCTTTCGACCACATCAAGGGCCAGCGTGCGCAGGTACCGACCGACGACGAGCTGACCGATCCCGCCGAGCCGTTCGTCGACCCGGCTGAGGCGAGCCTGGAACGAACCTTGATCGCGCGTGCCTTCGCGGCGCTTCCTGAGCGCTGGTCGGCGGTGCTCTGGCATACCGAGGTGGAGCAGGCGAGGCCGGCCGAAGTGGCGTTGCTGCTCGGAATCAGCGCGAACAGCGTCGCCGCGCTCCGTTACCGGGCGCGTGAAGGCCTGCGTCAGGCCTACCTGCAGATGCACCTCTCACAGGCACGACCCGAGTGCCAGCCGGTGGCTGGCATGCTCGGCGGCTACGTCAGGGGCGCGCTGTCGCGCCGCGACGCCAAGCAGGTCGACGAGCATCTCAGCAAGTGCGCGTATTGCGAGGCCGCGCGCGCCGAACTCGATTCGATCAACGGCACGATGCGCGGCGTGCTCGCGCCCGTGATCCTCGGCGGCGCGGCGGCCGGGTACTTCGCGCATGGCGGGCACGCCGGGGCCGCGCGCTGGATCGCCGCCGCGTCCCGGCACTTTAACCGGGTGCCCTGGCACCGGGCGGGCACGCAGGCCGCGGCGGCCATCGCGGTTGTCGTCATCGCGACCACCGTCACGCTGGCCTACCCGCACCACGCGTCGCCGAGTACGAAGGAGCCGCCAGGGGCCGGTTCGACCGGACCTGTCGCCGGCTCCACCGGATCGTCAGGGCAGGCGGGCCCGGCCGGCCCAGGCCCTGGATCGCATCAAACGTCGCCGGGGCCCGCGCCAACCAAACCGGGCGGGAGGTCGCCGCGGCCGACGCCGTCAGGCTCTGCCTCGGGAGCACCGACGCCGGCCCCGACATCCCCGCGACCAGGGCCGAGCGGGTCAAGCGGGCCTGTTGCGACTGCCAAGCTCAGCGTCAGCGTCTCGGTCGCGGGCCTGCTCAACCTCGGCGTTATCGACGTGGTGACGGTGAGCGTGTCCGACCCGGGCACCGCGGCGACGGACGGGCTCACCACCAGCCTCGGCCTGCCGGCCGGCATCACGCTGCTGGGTCTGGGGTCGGGGTCAGCGGGATGGACCTGTTCTGGCACCAGTTGCACGCACGCGGCAATCGGCGCCGGGGCGAGCGCGGCCGTATCGTTCCGCATCCTGGTCGCCAGCCTGGCGGGCTGCGGCAACCCGGTCACGGCGACGGCCGCCAGCGGATCGTTGTCCGCGTCAGGCCAGTCCGGCGAGCAGGTGCAGTGCGGGGCCTGACGGGGCTGTCATTTCGGCTCAGACGTCGTCGGTCGACCGGCGCAGCCGTTTGGTCTGTGAGCGCCGCTGCTTGTCCGCGAGCCGCCTCTCTCTGGAGGCGCGGGTCGGCCTGGTAGCCCGCCGCGGCTCGGGCGGCGGCGCGGTCGACTCGGTCAGCAGCTCGGCGAGCCTGGCCGCGGCCGCCTCCCTGTTCCTGAGCTGGGACCGGTACTCAGACGCCGCGACGGTCAGCACGCCGTCGGTCAGCCGGTCGGCGAGCGCGGCCAGCGCGCGCTGCTTGAGTGCGGGCGGCAGCGATTCGCTACTGGCCAGGTCGAAGGAGAGTTCGGCGCGCGTGTCAGCCGTGTTGACCGATTGTCCGCCAGGCCCAGGGGATCGCGAGAAGCGCCAGGCCAGCTCGTCTGGCGGGATCGTGATACCGCGCACCACGACGTCGAGGCTCATCGGGTTTCCCGCCCGCCCAGGCCTTGCCCGTGGTGCCGCAGCGCATCGGATCGCCGGCTGGTCATAGGTCTATTGTTCCTGGCCGCCGCCGATGATGAGCACGGGCGGCGATGCGGGGCAGGGCGTACTATTCCGGGCAAGCTTCTCCGCGCCAGGCAGGCCGGTGCGGTGGCTGAGCGTGCGGCGTCTAGATCGGAGCGGCATGAGCGATTCAGCGAGACCGGTGCTGGTCACCGGGGCGTCGGCGGGCATCGGCCAGGCGTGCGCCGACCGGCTGCACGCAGCGGGCTGGCACGTGACCGGGGCGAGCAGGCGCGGGACCGCGTCGGCCGGATGGACCGGCCTGGTCATGGACGTCGATGACGACGAGTCGGTTCGTGCGGGCGTCGCGTCGGTGCTCGCGGCGGCCGGCCGGATCGACGCCCTGGTGGCAGCCGCCGGCTGGGGACTGGCCGGTTCGGTCGAAAGCTCATCGATCGGGGAAGCGAAGGCTCAGCTTGAGACCAACTTCTGGGGCTGCGTGCGCGTCGTCCAGCAGGTGCTGCCCGCGATGCGGGCTCAGGGAGCGGGCCGGATCGTGCTGATCAGCTCCATCGGCGGCGCGATCGGCATCCCGTACCAGGCCTTCTACAGCGCGAGCAAGTTCGCGCTCGAGGGCCTCGGCGAGTCGCTCGCCTACGAGGTCGCGCCGTTCGGCGTCGAGGTGACCCTGGTCCAGCCCGGCAACATCAAGACCGACTTCACCGACAGTCGCCGGATGGCGGCGGCTGCGGTCAACGACACGGTCTACGGCGAGACGGCCGCAAAGGCGATCAGCAGGATGGAACGAGACGAGCGCAACGGCGTTCCTTCTGATGATGTCGCCGTCGTCGTCGCGAAGGTGCTGTGCGCCAGGCGGCCACCCAGGCGGGTGTCGGTGGGCAGGGCGGGCGAGCGGGCTGGCTTGTACGCGAAGCGGCTGCTGCCGTTCCGCGCCTTCGAGAGCGGCGCCCGCAGCAGCCTCGGCGTCTGACCGCGGCCGGCCGGGCGTCGGGAACCGCGCCCGGCCGCCAGCCATCTGGGCTAGATCATCCTCAGCGCCTCCGCCGGGGCCAGGCGCGCCGCGCGCCAGGCCGGGTAGAGGCCGGCCAAGGCGCCGAGCACGAGCGCTATCCCGACCGCGGCGAGCAGGACAGGGAGCGGAACGACCGCGCTCCAGTGCCGCTCCCATGAGTACACCGCGGTGGCGAAGCCACCGAGCAGCGCGCCCGCCGCGCCGCCAGTACCGGCCAGCAGGGCGGCTTCCGCGACGAACTGCACGGCGATGTGCCGGCGCGTGGCGCCGAGCGCCCGCCGCAGGCCGATCTCGGCACGCCGTTCGAGCACGGCGATCACCATGACGTTGGCGATGCCGATGCCGCCGACCAGCAACGCGACCGCTCCGAGCCCGAGAAACAGGCCCTGGAACGCGGCCGTCGCGTCGGCCCGCGCGGTGAGCGCGTCAGCCGGGTTTGTGACCGAGACGTCTTGCGGCGCAGCCGGATCGGCGGTCGTGGCGAGCACGGCCTGGACGGCCGCGACCTCAGGCGGGCTGGTCCGCACGTAGATCTGGACCGGGTGATCGCTGGCGTCCAGCAGGTGCTCGGCGGCCGGCAGGCCGATCAGAGCGGTCCTGTCCAGTTCGGGAGCGAGCGGCAGCGGTTCGAGGATGCCGATCACGCCGAACCATCGGTCACCGAGCCAGACCAGGACCGAGCCGTCGGCCTCGTCGATTCCCAGCGCGCGGGCGGCGTCGGCTCCGAGCACCACCGCCGGATAGCGAGCGGTCGCGGCGGACAGGAACCTGCCTCGTGCCATGTGGCCCTGTAGTGTCCGAAGCAGGCTGGTGTCCGCGCTATAAACGGTCACGGCCTCGGTGTTCACGGCCGGGATCCTGTCGGTGCGGTACACGCTGGCGCGGACGTCTCCGATGGCCGACGCGGCAAGCACCGGCCCGATCCTGCGTACCATCGCCGGCGCCGTCGCCGGTAGCGGCAGGTTCTGGCCGGTGAAGGACTGGCCCGGGGTGACGGTCAGCAGGTTGGTGCCGAGCGCGTCGATCTCCGCGACCAGTTGCGCCCTGCTAGAGCTGGAGATCCCGAAGACCGCCACCATCGTGGCGATGCCAAGGGCGACCCCGGCCGCCGAAAGCGCGGCCCTGGCTGGCCTGGCGCGGATGCCCAGCGCGGCGAGCGGGCCGATGTCGCGGGCGCGAAGCACGGTCATCGCCGGCCCGCTGTCCGCGACGACCATGCCGTCGCGCAGTCTGACGGTCCGCCGCGCGGCCGCGGCAAGCTCCTGGTTATGCGTAACGAGCACGATCGTGGCACCGCCGGCGTTCAGCCCGGCCAGCAGGTCGACGATTCCGGCACCGGTACCCGAGTCAAGGTTCCCCGTCGGCTCGTCGGCGAGGATGATCGCGGGCTCACCGACCAGGGCTCGTGCGATCGCCACCCGCTGGCACTCGCCGCCGGATAGCTCGCCGGGCCGGTGCGCAGCCCGCTCGCCCAGGCCGACCCGCTCGAGCGCCGCTTCCGCGGCGCGGTGCCGCTGCCTGGCAGGGACGCCGCGGTACAGCAGGCCGCAGGCTACGTTCTCGACCGCTGACAAGGCCGGGATCAGGAAAAATTGCTGGAACACGAAGCCGATCCGGTCGGCCCTGATCGAGGAGAGACCACGGTCGGGTAGCCGCCCGGCCGGCGAGCCAGCCACCTCGACCGACCCTGACGTCGGCGTTTCCAGGGTGCCGGCGATGGCGAGCAGCGTCGACTTGCCCGACCCCGACGGTCCGACGACGGCGACGAACTCGCCGTAGCCAACCCGCAGGCTGACCGACCGCAGCGCATCGACCGGGGGCGAACCCTGATGCCGCTTGCTGACCTCGGTCAGCACGAGCGCGTCTCCTGGGCTCTCATTCACTGGGCCACCACCACGGTGCTGCCCGCGGCGATGCCGGTGCCGCTGACCTGGACGAGCCCCCCAGCGAAGGTCCCTGCCTTGACGGCCACGAGGTGGTGCCTGCCTGCCGCGGTTACCACCTCGAGCCCGTAACCGCCGCCTGACAGCGCCAGCAGTGCAGAGACCGGCACCGCGAGTACATGGCGCACCGAATGAATGGTCAGAGCGACCTCGACGGGGACGCCGCTCGCGGTCCCGCTCAGGGCCGGCCTGGCGGGCGTCACGGTCAGCACCGTGGTCGCCGCAGACCCCTGTCCGTGCGCCGGGCTCCCGCCTATGCCCTGGCCGGGGGCCGGCGGCCCGATCGCGGTGACCCGCCCGCGGGTCCGCGCCTGCGAGGGCAGCACGATCGATACCAGGTCACCGACCGTGACCGGCGGCAGCGTCGGGTTCACCGGCACGGAGACAATCCGCATGTCCGTTGTGACCTGATAAGGCTCCTGGCCGGGATATGCGGCCCTGCCGGGTGCTGCAAGCAGGACGCCGACCCTGACCGCCTCGGGAACGAAGATGACCTGCCCGGGGCCCACCTGGCCGGTGATGAGCATGCCAGCGGCGAGCTGCCAGCGCTGGACCGCCTCGGCCGTCGCGGCGTCGTAGTAGCCGGTCGGCGCGCACAACAGCCCGCTGGCGAAACCGAGCGCGATCATGTTCGCCTGGAGTTCACGGACGTCGGGACCGGAGATTCCCTCGGCCATCGGCCGCCAGGCCGGCGTCCTGCCGCGCATCGCGATCACCGGCTGGTCGTCGACCCGGTACAGGATGTGCCCGGCGCCGATCGTCGTCCCGGCCGTTGGCAGGTACGTATATGTGCCGGCCATCTGGTTGGTCAGCGGCCTCGCCGGCGCGTATCCTATCGTCCCGCTGGTCAGCACCGTCGCCGCGAGGTTGCTGATCCGGACTGTCGCGGTGCCGACCCGGATCGGCGATGAGGTGGCCGGCCTGGCCGTGCCGCCGGTGAACGCGACGGTGGCGACCACTCCGGTGACGCCGGCCGCGATCACCGCCGCAGGTACCGCGAGACTGCGTCTCACGGACCTGTCCCGTTGTCGCGGACCTCGGCGGGCAGATAGTGCCGGCACGCCGCATCGGCCGCTCGGAACTGCGGCGAGTAACGGCCGAAGTTACTCGTGATGCCAGGCAGGCGTCCGAGATTCAGGTCGCCCTGCGGAGTCGGGTCGAGCATGTTGATGTCGTGCGCGCGCATGCAGCGCGCGTAGTCGGTCAGCGCGTTCATCATGGGCGCGGCGATGGCCGCCGCGTGGGCGTTCTTCATCGCGATGATCGGGCGGATGAAGTGAATGCAGGCGCTGAACGCCGGTTTGTTGGCCGTCGTCTGCGACGGGATGCCGATGCTCAGGCCGGCGTGCCCGGCCCGGTGGTATGGGTCACTCATCTGCACGCCGTGCGCCCGCATGCAGCGGGCGAAGCTGATCATGTCCCTGTCGCTCTGGGCCTGGGTCAGCTGCGCGGTCGCCGCCGTGCGCCCGGCGTGCCCTGGCAGGTGCGCGACCTGCGGGCCTGCGGACGCTGACGAACAGGCCGCAGCGGCCAGGGCGAGCGCGGGCAAGGTCAGGGCGGCCGCCCATCGCGGCCTGGCTCGGTTGCGCTGGCTGTGGTCTCTCATTCGTGATCGTCCTCCTCGTGGCCATCGGTCTGGCCCTTCGGCGATCAGCGTGCCCGGCGTCCAGTTACACCGGCGTCACGCGCCAGGGCCCGTCCGGGCTGCCCTCGCGCCTGACGGCGCAGGTCAGGTACCGCGAAGCCGGGAACCGCTCGCCCTGTCATGTGATGCCGATGTGACCCGCGCTGCTGCACTATGGAGTCGTGCGGGTGCTCGTGGTTGAAGATCAGGCCGAACTGGCCGACGACATCGCCGACGGCCTGCGCGATCAGGGAATCGGCGCGGACGTCGCCTATGACGGCGCCACGGGAATTGAGAAGGCCCTCATGACGGCGTATGACGTGGTCATCCTGGATCGCGACCTGCCGCGTGTGCACGGCGACGCCGTGTGCGCGACGCTCGCGGCCGCGCCGTCGGAGGCCCGAGGCGAGCAGCCGGCCCGCAGGGCCCGAGACGAGCAGCCGGCCCACCGGGCCCGAGGCGGGCAGCCGGCCCGCAGGGCCCGCATCCTGCTGCTGACCGCGTCGGCCACGGTGGACGACCGTGTCGATGGCCTCAACCTGGGCGCCGACGACTACCTGACGAAGCCGTTCGCTTTTGCCGAGCTCATAGCCAGGGTCCGCGCGCTCGCCAGGCGCGCCCCAGCGGCCCCGCCGGTGACGGTCCGCGGCGACCTGGTATTCGATCGGGCCAGGCGACGGGCCAGCCGGGGTGGTCGCCCGCTGTCGCTGACCAGGAAAGAGCTCTCGGTGCTCGAGGAACTGCTGGTCGCCGACGGCGCCGTGGTCAGCGCCGAGGAGTTGCTCGAGCGGGTCTGGGATGAGAACGCCGACCCCTTCACGAGGACCGTCACGGTGACCCTCGCGCGGCTGCGCCGCAAGCTCGGAGCGCCTGAGCTGATCGAGACGGTAGTCGGCAGCGGCTACCGGCTGCCGTGACCATGGGTTTCCCTGTGCGCTGGATCCGCCGTCTCTGGCCGCAGAAGGTCAGGACCAGGCTCACGGTCATCTTCGCGTCGCTCTTCCTGGTCGGCGGCGGCCTCCTGCTCGGCCTCACCTACGGGCTGGTGGCCGCGAGCCTGCCGACGCAGGCGGAGACAGCGGGAAAGCCGCCGATGACGATCAATCAATACGCCAAGCTGTGCAAAGGGTCACCCTCTGGCGCGCCGGCGCCGTCCAAACCTGGCGTCAAGCGGTCAGCCAGGTCGGAGCAGCAAACCGGCGCGGAACAGAAGATCAGGGTGCAATGCGGTCAGGAGCGCGCGTATCTGGCCGGGAGCGAGGCCGCGGCGGCCATGCAGCGGCAGCGCGCCCTGCATAGCCTGCTGCTGTTCTCGGCACTCGGCCTGGGAATCATGACTGTCATCTCGGCCGGCGCTGGCTGGGTCGTGGCAGGCCGGGCACTGCGCCCGGTCCGGGTTATTACGGACACCGCACGCCGCGCCTCGCAGGAGAATCTTGGCGAGCGGATCGCGCTCGCGGGCGCCAGGGACGAACTCAAGGAACTCGCTGACACCTTCGACGACATGCTGGAGCGGCTCGACCGGGCGTTCGGGGCGCAGCGCCGGTTCGTCGCCGACGCCTCGCACGAACTGCGGACGCCGCTCACCGTGATGCGGACGGCCATCGACGTCACGCTGGCCAAGCCAGGGCGCAGCCAGGAACAACTCGAGGCCATGGCGATCAGGGTCCGGCGCGCGATCGAACGCGCCGAGGCCATGGTCGACGCGCTGCTCACACTCGCGATCAGCGAACAGGGACAGGCCGGCAGGAGCGAGCCGTTCAACCTGGCGACCGCCGCCGAGGACGCGATCGACGCGGCGACCCCTCAGATCGAGCGCCTGGGCCTGCGAGTGCGGGCCGACCTGGACCCGGCAGAGACGGCGGGCGATCCGCCGCTGCTTGACCGCATGGTGAGCAACCTGGTCGACAACGCCGTCCGGCACAACGTTGCTGGCGGGGAGGTTTGGCTGGAATCCGGGGTCAGGGACGGAGCCGCTTTCCTGCTCATCAGCAACGACGGGCCGCAGGTGCCCCCGAATCTCGTGCCGACCCTGTTCGAGCCGTTCCGGCGGCTCGAGGCCAGGACCGACGGCGCCGGCGGCGCCGGTCTCGGCCTGGCCATCGCCAGGTCCGTCGCTTCCGTCCACGGCACGACGGTGGTGGCACGCAGCCGTCCCGGCGGCGGCCTCGACGTCGAAGTCACCATGGCGGCCAGCGCTCCCGCCAGGTCAGGCGAACCCGTGCTGCTCCCCTAGCCGCCAGGCAGTTCGCCGATCGCGCCGCGACGCGGGCGAGCTGAGGGATCTGCCTGGTATGCCAGAATGTTCCCGTGCATCCGTCCCCAGTTCCCGCCTCAGAAGGGGGATCAGCGGAGGGCAGTCCAACGGGCGATCGGTATCAGTGGCTCGAAGAGGGCGCGCATCAGGTCGTGCCTGGCGTCTACCGGATTCCGCTGCCGCTGCCCTTTGACGGCCTGCGCGCCGTGAACGCGTACGCGATCGAGGCGGCCGACGGGCTCGTCATGATCGACTCAGGCTGGCTGCTCGACGCGACCAAGGAGCAGTTCGAGCGCTCGCTCGCCAAGATCGGCGCAGGTTTCGGCGATATCAGGAAATTCCTGGTCACGCATATCCACCGGGATCACTACACCCAGGCGATCGGCCTGCGGAAGATCTACGGCATGCCGGTCGCGCTCGGGGCTGACGAGAAGAGCTCACTGGACCTGGTGCTCGGCAAGGATCCCTTTGCCAGGTCGCCGCAGGCCGACCGGCTCGTCAGGGCAGGCGCTCAGCCGCTGATGGAGAAAATGGCGGAGGCGGGGATGCGGCCGCCGCCGCGCGAGGCCGGATACGAGGAGCCGGACGAGTGGATCAGCGGAGGGCAGGTCTACGACCTAGGGACGCGGCGACTCGAGGCGATCGCAACGCCGGGCCACACCCGCGGCCACGTGGTGTTCGCCGACGCTGCGGGCGGCCTGATGTTCGCGGGCGACCACGTGCTGCCGCATATCACGCCGTCGATCAGCCTGGAGGCTGCGCCGCGCGAACTGCCGCTGCGCGACTACCTGGAATCGCTGCTTCTCGTGCGGCAGATGCCTGACCTGACGTTGCTGCCCGCGCACGGCCCTGTCTCGCCCAGCGTGCACGCCAGGGTGGATGAACTGCTCGATCACCACGACACCAGGTTGCGCACGATGCTGGCCGTCCTGGCAGACGGCCCGCGGACCGCTTTCCAGGTCGCGCAGGCAGTCAGGTGGACGTCGCGCAACAAGGAACTCGCTGACCTCGACCTGATGAACCAGATGCTCGCGATCGGCGAGACGCTCAGCCACCTGGATCTGCTCGTCGCCCGCGGCCAGGCGGCCATGGACGCCCAGGACGAGATCCGCTACTACCGCCCGGCCGAGCCGGAGCCCGCCAATGCCGACGAAGCCGCCGTCGGCCCGCACCCTGGCTGAGCTAGCCCGCCGCGTAGGCGACGGCGATTTCCGCGGCCAGACCCGCGTTGTCGGCGATCAGCGCCCGGTTCACCGCGACGCTGCGGCCGTTGCTGAGTTCCTCGATCTCACTGAGCACCGCGGGCGTGACCGCCTGACCGGTGATGCCGCGGGCCCGTACCGCCTCGACCGCCCGGCCGATCAGGTCGCCAAGGTCCAGCCCGTCGGCGGGCGGGCGGCCGATGATCAGGCCGCCGGTCGGCTGCACAGCCCAGTGCGTCCTCGCGACCTCGGCTGCCTCGGCGCTACTCGTGAGGACCGCGGAGACCGGCGGGCCTCCCGCCCCTGTATAGAACAGCGGCAGCGTCGGCGTCTGCCAGCCGAGCACGGGCACCGACAGCGTCTCGAGCAGTTCAGCGGTGGCCGGGACATCGAGGATGGACTTGGCTCCCGAGCAGACCACGACCGCGGGGGTGCGGGCGATCTGGGGCAGGTCGGCCGAGATGTCCAGCGTCGCCGCGAACCCGCGGTGCACGCCGCCGATGCCTCCGGTGCCCAGGAACCTGATCCCTGCCATCCGGGCCGCCGCCAGCGTGCCGCCAACCGTGGTCGACCCGAGCGCGCGCTGCACGACGCACGCCGCGATGTCACGAGGCCCGACCTTGCGGGCCGACGTGCCCGCCTCGGCAAATCGCTCAAGCGCGGCCTCGTCCAGCCCCACCCTGATCGCGCCGTCGACGACGCCCACGGTGGCAGGAACCGCGCCGGCCGCGCGTACCCGCCCCTCGGAATCGAGTGCCGCCGCGAGCCCGCGTCCTGCCGAGAAACCGTGCGATACCAGCGTGGTCTCAAGCGCCACCACGGCGCGCCCGGCCGCGAGCGCCGCGGAGACCTCGTCAGATACGCGCAGCGGGACCGTCACGGCATCGCCCCCATCGTCGCTACTGCCCTGGCCGCCGCGGCGAGGCCAAGGTGGACACCGCCGACAAGATACCCGGCGGCGAACGCGTCCCCGGCGCCGGTCGCATCCGCGGGCTCGGTCGTCGCCGCCGGGTAGTGCTGGCCGCCGACGACCACGCCGGCCGGTCCGAGCTTGGTGATCAGCGTCGTGCCGGGCAGATCGCCGACCAAGCCGGTCTCCGCCTCATTGCCGAACACGAGGTCCGGCCCGAGCCCTCTGAGCAGCTCAGCGAACGCGGCGATGCCGTAACCGCTGATGGCCGCCGTCGACGACAGGTCGACGCTCAGCCGCGCCGACCTGTCCCTGGCCGCCGCGACCGCGACCAGGGCCGCCTTCTGCACAGGCTCGGTAACCAGGCTGTACGCGGGCAGGTGCAGCCAGGCGCAGCCATCGAGCCACGCAGGCTGGACCGCTGCTTCGGCCAGCAGCGGGCCGACGCCGCGGTCGGTCAGCATGGAGCGGTCGCCGCCGCCGGCCGAAAGCGACACGACGACGCCGGTGTGACCCGCAATCACGGGGCCGACCACCTCGACGCCACGGCTGGATAGCTCGCCGGCCACGAGCGTGGCGGCGGGATCATCGGCCAGCGCGGCGATCAGCCTGCTCCGGCCGCCGAGCGCGCAGACCCACGCGGCCACGTTGGCGGCCTGGCCACCTACCGCCACCCTGGTCTGGGCAGGCGTGTCCGTGTCGGCCGCGACCGGCGCGGAGATCGCGACGATGACATCGAGGTGGGCGTCGCCGAGAACGCAGATCATGGCCGCCCGCGGCCGGTCTCGCACGGAGTGTCATCCGGCATTGCGGCAGCGTAACGTGGGAGCGGCAGCGACGTGAGAGGCGGCCGATGAAGCTCAAGCTGGACCTGCACGACATCTATAACAGGGGCAGGGACATCGACCAGGCGCTGCAGGACATCATCGACGAGGCCGTGCGGATCAGGGCGCCGCTCGTGGAGATCATCCCAGGCAAGGGCTCAGGCCAGCTCAAGAAGCACGTACTACGGTTCCTCGACCGCAAGGACATCAAGGCGCTCTACCACCGGGTCGAGAAGGACTCCAAGAACTTCGGCCGGGTGTTCGTCCACTTCCGCTGGAAGTAGCGTCCGCAGTTTCGCGACCGCGACTTGCGCCGATATCCGCCATTCCTTTGGGAGCGGCCCTACTTCCGGTAGGGCGACCCGCTAGTCGGCGCGCTGAGGCCGCCGCCCGGTCGCACCCGCTGCTGCCGCGCCGGCGAGTCCCTCCTCCTCCGCCGCGCCCAGGTAGCGCTCTCTGGCCCGGCCGAAGGCGATGACGGCCGAGTATGCACCCCGCACCATGAACGGTGCCTTGCCGTGCCGTGGCCGGTAGTGCTGCCGGTCCCAGCCTTCGAGTAGCACCTGATGACTGGCATCAGGCATCAACCAGCCAAACATCGCACATCCCCCGATCCCCATCCCCGCTGGGGAACACCTGCGGCCCACGCCCCCGTGGCCCGACTCCAGGTATCCCCCGATTCCCCGTCGACGATGCTGCCACCGGCAGATCTGTGAGTCCAGCAGCACGTTCATTCTGGGCCTGTCGGCGTCGACCGCGCCGCTTCAGACGACTCGCACGACTTATCACGAACTGACCGGTTAACTGGCAGGATGGCGCCATGAAATTTCTGATCAAGCTCGTGGTCACCGCGGCTGCGGTCTGGGTGGCCACCCTGCTGATCCCCGGCATCCACCTGCACGCGCACACCACCGCCGGCAAGATCGGGACCCTCGTCGTGGTGGCGCTGATCTTCGGCATCATCAACGCGGTGCTCAAGCCCATAGCGAAGGTGCTCGGCTGCCTGGCCTATGCGGTGACCTTCGGGCTGATCGCCATCGTCGTCAACGGCTTGCTGTTCTGGCTGACCAGCTGGGTGGCGCACAAGCTGAGCGTGCCGTTCCACATCGACGGCTTCGTCCCCGCCGTGCTCGGCGCGCTGATCGTCGGCATCGTGAGCTGGGTGCTGAGCCTGATCCTGGACCGTGAAGGGGACGACGGTTAGCTGTTCGCGCTGACCTGGCTTGCCTGCGGCCGGGTGCTCCGGCGCTGCCTGGCCAGCCAGAGCGCGATCCCAAGAAGCACCAGGCCGACCGTGGCGACCGCGAGCGGGGCGGCGAGGGATCCGGGCAGGTACCTGTTGGCGACGTCGGGGATCACGTACAGCGTGCCGGCGGCACCTATGCCTATCAGCAGCACCCGGTGCGCAACTATGCCGACGGCCAGCAGGCCGGCAACAGTCACCAGCGCGACGGCCTGGCCAGCAGCCGTGTCCGCATCCATCGCGATGATCGCGCCCGTCAGCGCCCCCACGCCGGCCAGCAGCAGCCCGGTGGTACGAGGCAGCAGATAACCGCGGCCGACGGCGAGGCCCCAGGCGACAGCCAGCGCCCAGAGCGCGAGGCCGTAGCCGAACTCGCTGGCATGCGGAGCGATGCGGTCAAGCCCGGTCTCGGTTAGCGCGATCGCGCCCGCGAAGGTCGCGACCTGCTGGACGGCCGATTTGGTCTGCCACCACAGCGGGATCGCCAGGATCAGCCAGGCCGCCTCGGCGGATAGGGCGATGCTGGCGTCCGCGAGGTGCAGGTAGGAACTGGTCAGCACCGTGGCGAAGCCAGCGCCGCTGGCCGTGGCCAGCAGCCACAGCACGCTCCGCAGCCGGGCGAAGGCAGGTTCGCCGTCCGTGCGCACCGATGCGCCGGCGATCAGCAGGCCGACGGCCAGCACGGCGGTGAACGCGAGCCAGGCCGCTGGCGGGACATGCTGCCAGACCTGGCGCAGGGCGACGACCACGGCGCTGGCCGCGAGGACCGCTCCGAGGTAGCCGAGTACCTCGGCGACCATGGGCAGCCGCCGGGGCGCCTGGAGGTGAGCGCGCGCCTGTTCGGCCGCCTCGATCCGGCCGGCCTGATCGGCGTCGATCAGCCCAGCCTGCGTCCATCGGTCCAGTTGCTCACGCAGCCCGCGAGTTCCTGCTGCTTGCGTCATGGCTGCCGCCCTTCGAGTCCAGCGGCATCGTCCGCTGTCACCTCCATGCTGCTGGCGGCGGCCCGGCGAATTGAGCGCTCGGCTACTCAAAGGTGGTAAGGCAAGGTACTCAGATTCGCCAGGGGTTCCTCACGATCCGGAACAGCACACGATCAGCGGGCGCTACATCTCCTGGATTGAGTCCTGCATGATCCGGTCGACGTCCTTCGGGTCGACGTCGAGTTCCTTGGCGGTCTGCTTCTCCGCCCTCGAGACGGCCAGCGTCAGCTCCCGCTCGACCTTGCTCTCCCCGACGACCACCAGGCCCGCCTGGCCTGGATCGATGAAGTCGCCGAGTTCCTTGGCCTGCGACCGGGACATGCCCTTAGCCAGATGGCCGGTGACTCCGCCGATCACGCCGCCAGCGGCCGCGGCTCCGATGATCGCGGGCGGGAACAGCACGCCTACGGCGGCACCTGCGGCGATACCCCACCAGGCGCCGTGCCTCGTGCTCGTCTCGTCCTTGTTCTCGTGGACCTTGCCGCTCGGGTCCTTGGTGATGACCGCAGCGTCGTATGAGCCGACCAGGCCGCGTGCGTGGGCTTCCTTGACGACCTGGTAGTCATCTTGCGCCGCGAGTTCGTCCGGATACGTCGCCACGAGTATGAACGTGCCGTCGGACTTGGACATACGACCTCCTCTTCGGGCCATTCGGACACGCTCGCCCGCAGAGCTGGCGAGCTCAGGTCCCACGCTGTCCGATCCTGGCACCGCGGCCATCACCCGCCGCGAGTGATTCACCCGCTTGGCGGCCGGCGCTTTGATGGCTGACACGACGCGGTCGCACTGGCCAGCCAGCCACGGTGGCACCGGCCGGCAAGGCGACGGGAGGGACCGATATGACCGAGATCACGCAACTGCACAAGCGCGCCCTTGACGCCACCGGGCAGGTCGTCGCCGGGATCAACGCCGACCAGTACGACCTGCCGACGCCAGACGCGGACTGGGACGTCAGGGCGCTGCTCAATCACATCGTCGCGGGGAACCTATGGGCCGCCGAACTCGCGGCCGGGCGGACGATCCAGCAGGTGGGCGACCGGCTCGACGGTGACGTCGTCGGATCCGACCCGGCACGGGCCTACGACCGCTCCGCCGCCGCGGCCGCGGCGGCCTTCGAGGCACCCGGTGCCATGGACGCGCCCTGCGCGGTCTCCTACGGTCCGGTGCCCGGCTCGGTCTATGCGGGCGACCGGTTTGTGGACGTCCTGATCCACGGCTGGGACCTGGCCGACGCGACCGGGCAGGAGACGACGCTCGACCCGGACCTTGTGGCCGCCTGCACGCAGGTCGTGGAGCCGGAAGTGGCGGCGCTCAGGGCGGCAGGCGTTGTCGGTCCTGCCCTGGTCGCCGCGCCGGACGCCAGCGAGCAGACCAGGCTGCTCGCGATGCTCGGCCGGCGCGGCTGACCCAGCTTCTCGTGGCGCCGTCAGGTGGCGCGGCCGGCTATGACCTGTCTTCGATAATCTCGAGGTCGTGGAAGAGCGGCGGGGTGTCGGTCAGCTCGGCGAAGGTCTTGGCGATGGCCTGGGTCTCCGGCAGTTCGGAGTTCACCATCGCTGACTCGTAGGAGTCGAAGAAGACCATCATGTAGTACCGGTCCGGATCATCCCGGTCGCGGCCGAGCACCTGCCTGCGCGCCGTCCGCTTGCCCTCGGTCGCGTGTTCCCATTCGTCGCCTGCTTTGCGCAGCGCGTCGACGTTTCCCGCCTTGAACTCGATGACCTGCACGAATGTCATGGCTCGTCCCCCCCGGTTGCGGCCACTGATTCACCACCCTACTTTCCCGCCGACGCCAGCCTCAGTCCCAGACCTAGGCCGTCATAGCGGCTCAGCCGCTTCGCCGCGTAGGCGTCAGCCCGTCGGCAGCGCAGCGCGGCCCGACGTGCTGCGCAGTTGGTGCAAGGTCCAGCCCCGCCCAGCCGGATCGAGCGCGGCGGTGTGCCCGGTGAAGATCTCGGCCGCCCGCCGGTAGGACATCCGCGCGCGGCCGGTCAGCGGGCAGATGTCGCGCGAGCCGGCCTGGACGGGCGCGCGGCGGCCGGTCAGGAAAACGGGCCCGTGGCTGCGGCCGGCCAGCAGCCAGCTGAGCAGGTCGGACGTCCGCACGCTCCATCGCACCGCTGCCTGCGGACCGGCGACCTTCACGCGGCGCCGGTCCAGGTCCAGATCGGCCGCATTCAGGCCGAGAACGGCCTGTGCAGGGGCGGCCGAGTCATAGAGCAAGCGCCAGAAGGCGTGCTCGCGCAGGCGGGCGTGGCTTCGCCAGAGCGCGTCGAGCTGCTCGCTGGTCAGCGCTGGCAGCGCCCGGACGGCCGGCCATGCCTGCCGCAGCCCTGCGGTCGGGTCGGCGCGGATCCAGCACTGGTCCTGCCACCAGCCGACCGCGCTGCGCAAGGCGGACAGCTCTCTGTTGACCGTCCTGGCGTCGCTCTGGCTGGCCCGCTCGGCCAGGGCCGCCGCCAGCCTTGCGCCAGTGCCGGAATCGTCAAGCACCGCGAGGGGCACGACCGGCGGCACCGCGCCGCGCCGGAGCCTCCCGGCCGGGGCGGACTGACCCACCAGCGGCCAGCACCAGCTAGTCAGCGAGATTCGGTAGATGCGGCGCGAAGCCTGGCTGAGGTTCGCCGAGGCCAGATACCGCTCGGCCGCGACCGCGTACTCAACGGGGGCGATGTGCGCGGGCATGATGCGGAGCGCGATGAGTTCGGTGCCGCTGCTCACGGCAATGACCTCCAGTTCGCCTGTCCGTCCGAGCGCACTAAACGCCAGAATTGAATTCGCCGACCCTACCCCGATCATAACGCGGTCGGCTACCTGCATTTACTGCGGCTACATCGCATTGCCGCAGGCAATAGCGCGTGTGTTCCGTAGATTCACTGAGAATTTCTTGCTAACGCCTGCGGTCAACTGGCAATCTTTCAATTGTGATTGACAACAATTCGGAATCGCGGGATAACCGCAGTAAATTGCGTGTTGTCAATTGCCGGGAAACGTCGGCAGGCGCTGTCAGGCCCCGGCGCGCGAGCGGCAGGCTCGCCGTGCTCCGGGACCGGAACTTCAGGCTGTTCTACGCGGGTTACAGCACGTCGCTGCTCGGATCGGCCATGTCCGCGATCGCGGTCACGTTCGCCGTGCTGGGCGGCGGCGGGTCGGCGGCGGACCTCGGCTACGTGTTCGCGGCCGGAGTCATTCCGCAGGTGCTGTTCATGCTCGGCGGCGGTGTTCTTGCCGACCGCCTAGGCAGGCGGAAGGTCATGCTCGGCGCTGACGCGGCGCGGCTGACGGCGCAGGGCATTCTGGCCGCGGCATTGCTGCTCGCGCTGCCGCCAATCTGGCTGATCGTATTGCTGTCGGCTGTGCTCGGGGCTGGCGAAGCGTTTTTCAACCCGGCGCTCGGCGGGCTGACTCCGGCCATCACCCCGCAGGCAAGGCTTGCCGACGCCAACGCCTTGCTCGGGGTTGCGCAATCGGCGACGAAGGTCATCGGCCCGGCGCTGGCGGGCGTGCTGATCGCGTTTACCAAGCCCGGGGTGGTGATCGGCATCGACGCCGCGTCCTTCGGCATCAGCCTGATCTCGCTGGCTCTGCTGCGGGTTCCCGCGGTAGGCGCCAGCGCGCACTCGCCGTGGCGCGACCTGGTCGAGGGCTGGCATGAGTTCCGCGCCCAGACCTGGCTATGCGTGATCACGGTCCAGTTCGCCCTGTTCAATCTGCTGACCTGGGCGCCGTACCTGCTGCTCGGCCCACTCCTGGCGCGCGAGTACCTGGGCGGCGCGCGCGCCTGGGGCACGATCGCGGCCGCGATGGCGCTCGGCTCGGTCGTGACCGGCGTCGCCCTGGTCGGCCGCAAGCCGAGCCGGCCGCTCGTCGCGGCGGTCGTCGGCAGCTACGGGTACGCGGCGCCCTGCCTGATGCTGAGCCTGCACCTGCCGGTCTACGCGGTGGCGGCCGGCGCGTGCGCCGCCGGGGCTGGCTCGGCGATCTTCGGCACGTACTTCGCGACCGTGCAGCAGCAACGGGTGCCGGCAGCAGCGCTTGCCAGGGTGACCGCGTTCGACCTGACCGGTGCCTACGCGCTGGGGTCCGCTGGCTTCGTCCTGATCGGCCCGGTGGCGGCGATCGTCGGTCCCGGCCGGCTGCTGGGATTCGCGGCGGCGTACACGGCGGTGAGCAGCACCGTCGTGCTCAGCCTGCGGGCGATCAGGTCCGTCAGGCAACCAGAACCAGCCGGGGACGCCGCGAAATAAGCTGACGGGCATGCAGATCGTCCCGATGACGCGGGAGTTCGCTGCCGACATCGTCACCTGGCGATACCCGGCGCCGTACGACTGTTACGACATGACGAGCGTCAGCGCCGCCTTCCTGGTCAGCCAGGAGGGCGGATTCTGCGCACTGGTCGATGGCGGCGACCTGATCGGGTTCCGGTCGTTCGGCGACGACGGCAGGGTGCCTGGCGGGAGCTATGACGCCTCAGCGCTCGACACCGGCGGCGGCCTGCGGCCCGACTTGACCGGCAAAGGACTGGGCCGCGAGGCGATCGGGACTGGACTGGCCTTCGGCAGACGAGAGTTCGCGCCTGCGGCGTTCCGGGTGACGGTCGCTTCCTTCAATGAGCGAGCCCTGCGCGTGGTCCGCTCGCTCGGCTTCGTCTCGAGCGGCAGTTTCAACGCGCTCACCGACGGACGCAGCTACGAGCTCCTGGTCCGCCAGGAGCGCTACGACTTACGCGTGCGCCCCGTTGCCGCGTGGGCGCCCGTCCCGCGCCCCGTTGCCGCCCCGTTGCCGCAGTGAGCGGGCCGGGGCGGCCACGCGGACCTCAGTTCCCGGCGCGTTTTTCTGAGCGCCGGCTGCCGGTGATCGCGCCCGCCGCGCCCGTCAGGCCGAACGCGATCGCGCCGTGCCACAGGGCGGTGAACACGCCGCCGAACACGCCGCTGCTGCCGACAAGCACCGCGAGCACGAAGACGATGGCCGCGGTCGCGGCGCCTGGCAGTACCGCGAAGCGCCACGGGTGACTGCGCGCCCAGCGGGCCGCACGGCTTGAGTTGCGCCGGATCACGACGCTGCCGCCAGCTACCGTGAACGCCGCGACGGTCCCCGCGGAGAGCGCGGTGCCCAGGGCCAGATGACCGCCCACGAGGTGGAACAGGAGGTCAGCGCCTGTCACAACCGCTCCGGCCGCTCCTGCGACGGCCCATGGCACGTCGGCCATCGCGGCGCTGGAGACCGTAAGCTCCTCGCGCCGGCTGAGGCCCTGCTGGTCATTCCGAAGTGGTGTGGTCATCGCGACTTGCTCCTTCGCATTCGGCAACCAGATTCAAGATATATCGTCTCTGCGATTCGCGCTACATCTTGAGTTGGTGTCCGTGGCGCTAGAGGCGTCTGCCCATCAGCCAGTAGTCGGCTCCGTCGCGGGCCAGCCGGTCGGTCAGGATGGTCCAGCCGCGGCTCAGGTACAGCCGTTGCGCCGGTGCGGCCGCTGGGTGAACGGTCAGCACCGCTGTCGGCGCGGGCTTGCCCGCGATCAGCACGTCGTGGGTCAGCCGGCCAAGGCCCCGGCCCTGCGCGCGGGGGGAGACCGCCAGGTGCACGACCTCCAGGCAGGCCGCACCGAGCCATTCGCCTGCCTGCGGGCCAGGTATCGCGGCGGCAACCCTGTCACGCCACCAGTCACCTGGCCTGGCGAGCACGGCTAGCCCGATCGCGGTCACGACGCCGTCGTCCGCACAGGCTGTGACCAGCCGGAACCCGTCTCGCTCCCTGGCGTACCGTTCCACGCGCTCGGCGAATGCCTGCGCGAGCTCTGGTTTCTCGCCGTAGGGCGGTTCGCCGAAGGCTTCCCGGTAGACCGCCGTAGCCTCGCGGAGGGTCTGCTCCGATGGCGTCGCGGTACTAAGTATCACTTCCATGACGGCTAGGCCGGGTGACCTTCCTGTGCCGGCGCCGCGACGCCGGTGATCGCGCTATACATCCGGTCGGCGGCGGCGTCTAGAGCATGCTGCATGGCGGTGCTGCCGGTGTGGCCGGAGTCGGAGATGACCACGAGCTCGGACCCGGGCCAGCCTCGCGCGATCTCCCACGCGGTGACGGCCGGGCCGCCGATGTCGTTACGGCCGTGGATCAGCACGCCGGGGATCCCGGCCAGCTTGCCGGCGTTCCTGATCAGGACGCCGTCCTCGAGGAAGCCGCCGTGAGCGAAGTAGTGCGAGCAGATCCGCACGAAAGCGAGTTTCGCGTCGTCGGGCCGGTTGCTGTAGGCCCCGGGGCTGCCGTTGGCCTCCATCGAGATGACCGCGTCCTCCCAGGTCAGCCACTCGGCCGCGGCCTGCTCCCTGACCTGCGGATCGGCGGACTCCATCAGCTGCGAGTACTTGATCAGCAGGTCCTCGATGGGCGGCTCGGCATCGGTCGGCAGCCGGTACTCACTCGCGCCGACGTAGTCGCGGAACCGAGCCCACGCCTCGGGGAAGAACCGGCCGGCGCCGCGGTAGAGCCAGTCAAGCTCCATCCGCCGGCTCGAGGTCACGCTCATCATGATCATGCCGCTGACCCGCTCCGGGTAGCGCTGGGCGTACGCGAGCGACAGCGTCACGCCCCATGACCCGCCGCGCAGCAGCCACTTGTCCACGCCGAGGTGCTCGCGCAGCCGCTCCATGTCGGCAATCAGGTGCTGGGTGGTGTTGAGTCGCATGTCGGCGGCCGGGTCGCTGGCGTGCGGCCTGCTCCGGCCGCAGTTGCGCTGGTCATACAGGATGATCCGGAACCGCTCAGGGTCGAGCGACTTCCGCGCGCCGATCGAGCAGCCGGAGCCCGGCCCGCCGTGCACGATGAGCGCGGGGACGCCGTCCGGGTTTCCGCAGGTCTCCCAGTAGATCGAGTTACCGTCGCCGGCGTCGAGCATGCCCGTCTCGTAGGGCCCGATCGAGGGCTGGGACACGCATCCTCCTTCGCACGTGGCCATGGGGCGGTCCTGTCATCGTCTCAGCAAGAAGTCCTGGGTTCGTTTACCGGACTCTCCCGCGCCTGCTGCCCGCACGGCCGCCACCCCTCCGTGGCTCACAACAACTCTCGACAACTCGCGGCAACTCACAACAGGGAGCGTTTGCGGTAACGAGTAGCGAATGCGGTCGTATATGCCGTATTCGCTACTCGCAAGTGGGACGTCGGGCCCGATCAGGCTGAAGGCTTAGCCTCGATCACGTACGAGGTCATGCGCGCGGTGATCGGACCCGCACCGAGCAGCGCGGTCATCTCCTCGCTGATGACCGCAGTGCTCGCGGCCAGGTCACCACGGCTTTCGATTTCCATGCGCAGCGGGGTGCCGGTACAGAATCCGCTGGCTATGTCGGCGGCCGCGCCGGCGCGTCCCTCGAGCGTAACGGTCTCTGCTGACACTCGCTCGAGGCCGCCGGCGGCCAGGTCGGCTGTGACCTGATTGAGGTCGGGGTAGCCGTGCGGCACGGCGACCAGGAACGTGGGCGGGTCCTCAGGAAACGCACGCTCGATGCAGGCCAGCAAGGCGGCGGCGAAGCCGTGCGTGTCGATCGTGGCCCAGGTGTTGAACATGACGGTGCCGTGCTGCCGCAGGACCCGCCGCATTTCCCGGAACGCCGCCGGCTTGTCGGGGAAGAACATGACGCCGAACTGGCAGAGGACCAGATCGAAGGCGGCGTCATCGAAGGTCAGGTCCAGCGCGTCGGCCTGCTGCCAGTCAGCCCCTGGCGCCTGGCGCGATCCGAAGTGGACCATCGCGCCGTTCAGGTCCGTGGCCGTGACGTGGGCGTCGGGGAGGGCCGCGACCAGTTCCCTGGTCAGCACCCCGGTCCCGGCCGCGATTTCCAGTACCCGCGTCGGCTGCAGCCGCGCCGCCCGCTGGGCGAGGTCGGCAGCGAACGGGCGGAACACGGCGGGCGCGAGCCAGCGATCGTAGGCCTCCGGCATTGAGCCTGCCCACAGGCGATCCTGTTCCCCGGGCACATCATGAGCGTATGGCGTCCAGACCGCTCATGAGCGGACACCTGACGTCGGCGCCGCCCGGCTGGGCTCAGTCCGGCCCTCATCAGGCCACCTCGTCGGCGAGGAACTCCGACCATGTCCGCTTGCCGGCGGGTAGTTGTCCGCGGTCCTGGTCTCGCGCGAGCAGGCCGCCGGCCCTGATCGCGCGGGTACCAGGAAGCAGGACCGCCACCACCAGCCGGCGCTTGCCGGTGGCGGTCAGATAAGACCTGATCGCCTCGGCGAAGCTGAGGACTTCAGGCCCGCCCATGTCGGGCACCCTGCCGGCGGGTTCGCCCAGCGCGAGATCGGTGAGCCTGGCCGCGACGTCGCCGGCGTCCAGAGGCTGCACGACGAAGCCTGCGGGAACCGGGATCACCGGCAGCCTGCTCATCGGCTTGGCGCCCTTCAGCAGCAGATCGAAGAACTGGGTGGTGCGGAGTGTGGTCCACGGCAGGCCGCAACCCGCGATAACCCCCTCAGCCTCGACCTTCGACCGGTAGTAGCCGAAACTCACTGCGTCCGAGCCGACGATCGAGATGTAGACCACGTGCGACACGGACGCCTTCGCGGCTGCCCGTACCAGGTTCCTAGCCGCGTCGGCATCACCGGTCCGGTTGCTCGCACAGTGCACGATCGTGTCGATGCCGGCGACTGCCGCGTCGACACCTGTTCCCGCGACTAGATCGCCAGTAACAAAGCTGATGTCACCGGCGGCAGCGTGCTCCCGCCTGCTCAGCACCCGCACGCTTGCCCCGCGGTCGCCGAGCTGAGCGGCGACCTTCCGCCCTAGCGTGCCGGTACCGCCTGTGACCAGGACGTTCAATGTCATCAATGCTCCTTGGACGGCTATCGGCGCGCCCCTTCGCGGGCCCACTGATATGACGCGACGCACCCCGCCTCTGTGACATCGCGGGTCCCTTACCGCGCATTGCGTCGCCGACCGCGCTGCTGGCCGCGAGGACCTCATGTCAAGCTTCCTTGACACTATGCGAATGTAAAGCTACCTTGACATTATGCGGAACCGGGTACGGGAGCAGCGAACTCAGCGGGGGATGTCCCAGGCTGAGGTCGCCGTTGCGCTAGGCGTGTCCCGGCAGACAGTCATCTCTATCGAGAACGGCCGTTATCTGCCCTCGCTGCCTCTCGCATTCCGGATCTCGCGGTTCTTCGCAGTGCCGGTCGACAAGATGTTTGACCCCGATGACGAGGAGGCGGGCACATGACGACTTTCATTTCCCCGCGGCTGCGCAAGCCTGCGGTGGTAGCTCTTGGGGGAGCGCTCTTCGCGGCGGCATGGCTGATTCGCGGCGGGCCGTTGTGGTGGGTCTCGATCATGTCCGTTGTCGTCACGGCTGTACGCATTATCACCATGTACAGGATGGGCGGCAAGGACACCGACGAAGGCGCGCTGGCCGCATCTCGCGCCGATGAGCGCCAGCAACTGCTCAGCGTCCGCTCGAGGGCACTGGGCTTCAACGTCACCGCGATCACCGCGTTCGTCGGACTAACGGTCACGATCGCGCTCAACTCCGCCGCGACGTGGCCGTTCGTCATCATCATCGGCGCACTCGTCCTCGGCTACCTGTTCGGCCTGTCGAACTATGGCGGCGACGACGAAGAAAACCCGGCGGACAGCGACGACAACAGCCGAAGGACGCCGTCCCCTGTCACCTGACTCACCAGCCGTCCGACGTCAGCCGATTCGGGCGCTAGCCGTGCGCCAGCGCCCGAATCAGGCTAAAGCTGCTCGCTGAAGTACCAGCGGTGCCCTTCAGGGTCGTCCACCGTGTAGCTGCGGGCGCGGTCGGCCCGTGTTGAGATCTCCGACACGTCCGCGCCGGCGTCACTCGCGCGCTCGCGATGCGCGCTCAGGTCTGTGACCGTGACGCACACCAGCTGGGTGACGGCGCCGAGCCTGGCAGGTCCCCGGAAGTCCTCGCCGGGTGCGCCCATCATGATCACGCCGCCCTCATCGAGCTGGAGCTCGCCGTGCCGCACTGTCCCGTCTTCCTCCCGCTGCCTGCTCCGTTCAGTGAAACGGAAGACGCGGATCAGCCAGTCCATCGCCGCTCCGGCGTCCTCGTACAAGAGGTAAGGAATGACCTGCGGATCCTGGCTATAGTCCGGCATGTCGCAACGCTACTGCGACCTGCCGCTGGCCGCCCGTCGGCCACGAGCCATGTCTCTACCTGTGCTGACAACGGCCCGCTGGAGCTAGTCCATGCTGCGCTGAAGACGCCATGCTGCCTCGATCGCGTCTTCGATCGCGCCTGCGTCCCCTTCGGCCAGATCGGCAACGACCATCATGTGCTTGGCATACCGGGGTGGGACGCTGAAGGTTCCGGCAAATTGCCGCAGCAGCGAGTCGCGGTACTCGAAATCGGCCCGGATGACGAGGTGTGCGTCGTCTAGCTGGCGCGCGACGAGCCTGCCCTGGTATCGCCACTGAGCAAGCCCGCCAGGCGCGGTCCGCCGCACCCCTTGCAGGGCTGCGGCCAGGTCGTTGACCTCGCCCATGTCCATGGGGTGCCAGTCTTCCACCAGGCGGCAGGGGTCAGCGCCCGGCCGGCGCGCTCCTAGCCCGGGCTGCGGCGATGAAGTCACGGGCTCGCATGTCAGGAAATGCTAGAGCAGGAGGCCCATCTCGATCAGATCCCAGAACTGACCATCGGCTCGGCGGACATGGCGTATCAGCCGTCCTTCTTCGACGAAACCAAACTTGCGATACAAGGCAATGGCAGCACTGTTGTGCGGGAAGACGCTCAGGGCGAGCTTGTGCAGGCCACGTGCCCGCGCCCATTCAATTGCCGCGGCGACGAGCGCCGTTCCCACGCCGCGACCCCGCCAATCCGCCGCCACCATCATTCCGACTTCACCGAAGCCCATCCAGCTGGGCTCGATGCGAACCTCGCCGACGATGGCGCCCTCAGCCAGCGCGACTAGGGTGCCGTCGATCTTCCAGCCCGCTGCTAGCCGGTCGATGTCAACGGGCGGCTCGGTGGCGATTCCGGTCCGTTCATCGGCAACCGCGGCCAGCAGCAGCGCGAGCGGCCGGCGATCAGCGTCTTGGGCTGGTCGAACCTCGATCTCGCCGGCTCCGTTCATCCTCAGATGGTGTATCGGGATTCAGCGACCGGTAGTTCCGTCGATTTGTTCGCGGAGGATGTCCGCGTGCCCGGCGTGCCTGGCGGTCTCGCTCGTCATGTGGGCCATGACCCACCGCAGCGTGTGCCGGTTTCCGTCGACCGGGACGGCGAAGCGCGCCTCCGGGTCGCCGGCCGCTTGGATCGCCTGGTCGCTTTCCTCGATCGCCGCCTGGTAGTCCCGCAGCACGGCGGCCGCGGCCCGGTCGGCCGGCACAGTCATGCCGATATCCCAGTCCGCATCCCAGGTGGCACCCGCGAGGTGGTAGCCGAACCAGTACCGCTCCGCCTCGGCCAGGTGCTGGACGAGACCGAGTACGGAGGTGCCGCTGTCGACCAGCACACGGCGCAACTGCTCGTCGGACAACCCGTCGGCTTTCTTCAGCACGCAGTGCCGGGCAAAGGAAAGGAACGCCAGGGCCGTATCGAGCTCGCCTGAGTCGACGCGAGGCACTGACTCCCGCTGGGTCTCAGCCATTTAGCCACCGTAATCCAGCCCAGACGACCTGGGTGCACGCCGGGTGTGGTCAGGAACCGACGTAGCCCGCGAGGTGCTCGCCGGTGAGGGTGGAGCGGGCGGCGACGAGATCAGTGGGTGTGCCCTCGAAGACGACGCGGCCGCCGTCGTGGCCGGCGCCGGGGCCGAGGTCGATGATCCAGTCGCCGTGTGCCATGACCGCCTGGTGGTGCTCGATGATGATCACCGACTTGCCGGAGTCGACGAGCCGGTCAAGCAGGCCGAGGAGTTGCTCGACGTCGGCGAGGTGCAGGCCGGCGGTCGGCTCGTCGAGGACGTACACGCCGCCCTTCTCGGCCATCCGCGTGGCCAGCTTGAGCCGCTGCCGCTCACCGCCGGAGAGCGTGGTGAGCGGCTGGCCGAGGGTGAGATAACCGAGCCCGACGTCGGCGAGCCTGCCGAGGATCGCGTGCGCCGCAGGCGTGCACGCCTCGCCTGCGCCGAAGAAATCCTGGGCCTCGCTCACCGGCATCGCGAGCACCTCGCTGATGTCGCGACCGCCGAGGTGGTGGTCAAGCACCGACGCCTCGAACCGCTTCCCGTCACATTCGTCGCAGGTGGCGGCCACGCCGGCCATCATCGCCAGGTCGGTGTAGATGACGCCGGCGCCGTTGCAGTTGGGGCAGGCACCCTCAGAGTTGGCGCTGAACAGCGCCGGCTTGACGCCGTTCGCCTTCGCGAACGCCGCGCGGATCGGGTCGAGCAGTCCGGTGTACGTCGCAGGGTTACTCCGTCGCGAGCCGCGGATCGCGGTCTGATCGATCGACACCACGCCGCCTCGCCCGGACACCGAGCCGTGGATCAGCGAACTCTTGCCCGAACCCGCCACTCCGGTCACGACCACGAGTACGCCGAGCGGGATGTCGACGTCAACGTCCCGCAAATTGTTGGTGCTGGCGCCGCGAACCTCCAGCATCCCCGACGGCGTCCGCACCGACGGCTTCAAGGTTGCGCGGTCGTCTAGGTGCCGACCGGTGAGCGTGCCGCTTGAACGCAGCGCCTCGACCGTTCCCTCGAAGACCACCTCGCCGCCAGCGGTACCGGCACCAGGTCCGAGGTCGACGACGTGGTCGCCGATCGCGATCGCCTCCGGCTTGTGCTCGACGACCAGGACAGTGTTGCCTTTGTCCCGCAGGCGCAGGAGCAGGTCGTTCATCCGCTGGATGTCGTGGGGGTGCAGCCCGATCGTCGGCTCGTCGAACACGTAGGTGACGTCGGTCAGCGAGGAGCCGAGGTGACGGATCATCTTGGTGCGCTGTGCCTCGCCGCCAGACAGCGTGGCCGACGGCCGGTCAAGCGAGAGGTAGCCAAGCCCGATCTCCGCGAACGAGTCGAGCACTTTCTGCAACGCCTCGAGCAGCGGCGCCACCGAGGGCTCGTGAAGACCGCGGATCCAGTCGGCGAGGTCGCTGATCTGCATAGCGCAGGCGTCGGCGATGTTGATCTTCTTGATCTTCGACGACCGCGCTGCCTCGCTGAGCCGGGTGCCGTCGCACTCTGGGCAGGTGCCGAAGGTGACCGCCCGCTCCACGAAAGCGCGGATGTGCGGCTGCATCGCCTCCGGGTCCTTGGACAGGAGCGACTTCTGAATCCGAGGGATCAGGCCTTCGTAGGTCATGTTGATGCCCGCGATCTTCATCCTGGTCGGCTCGCGGTGGAGGAAGTCGTGCAACTCCTTCTTGCTGTAGTCGCGGATCGGCTTGTCGGGGTCGTAGAACCCCGAGGCGCTGTAAAGCCGATAATTCCAGCCGCCCGTCTTGTAGCCGGGGACGTTGATCGCGCCCTCGGTTAGCGACTTGGTCTCGTCGTAGAGCTCGGCCAGATCGATGTCGGTGACCGAGCCGCGGCCCTCACATCGCTGGCACATGCCGCCGGTGCGGGTGAAGGTCGCTCGTACCGTCTTGCTGGCACCGCGCTCGATCGTGATCGCGCCACTCGCTTTGACCGAGGGAACATTGAAAGAGAACGCGTTGGGCGAGCCGATGTGCGGCTGCCCGAGCCGACTGAACAGGATGCGCAGCATCGCGTTGGCGTCCGTCGCGGTGCCGACCGTGGAGCGGGGGTCTGCGCCCATCCGCTCCTGGTCGACGAGGATGGCCGTCGTCAGCCCGTCGAGCACGTCGACCTCGGGGCGGGCCAGCGTTGGCATGAAGCCCTGCACGAAGGCGCTGTAGGTCTCGTTGATCAGCCGCTGCGACTCAGCCGCGATGGTGCCGAACACCAGTGAGCTCTTGCCCGAGCCGGAGATGCCGGTGAACACCGTCAGCCGGCGCTTCGGGATCTCGACGCTGACGTCCTTGAGGTTGTTCACGCGCGCACCGTGCACGCGGATCAGATCGTGGCTGTCAGCAGCCTTCAGCGCGGGCGACCGCGTGTCCGTCTTCGTGGCCATGCTCATCGTCTCCATCTACACCAGCCAGCGGCTGTCGCGCATCAGGTCGCGGTCGGGTAGCTCGTTCACCTCACGCCAGGCCTGGATGCGGCGTGGCGCGATCCGGAACCAGCGGTACGGCGGGGAAAGCTCACGCGGGTCGAAGCCCGTCTGCGTGGCGAACTGGTCTCCCCGCTCCTGCGGCAGCGCGTCGATCTCGATGGCCTCGACGTCGCCCTCGATCATAGACACGTCGCGGGTATGGCCTAGGCCCAGCCGAACGGTGCGGCAGGTAGCCAGGTTCCTGCCGGTCGGACTGTCCGCCGGCGTTGCTACCAGCAGCGCCTCGCCGTCCCAGTCGAAGGACAGCGGCACCAGATAGGGGGCACCGGCCGGCGAGGCACTGGCCACCCAGATGTCAACGTCGTGGTTCAGCCGATGCTCGGTGTCGCGACGACGCTCGGCGCGGGAGCGGGGTTCAGCGCTCATCGGTATACGGGCTTGGCCTTCTCCAGGTCCGACACGGGATGGAGCACGGTCTTGATTCCCTGGGTGGAAGAGTCGGTCATCGTCACTCCTGAGGTTGCGGGTTGGGCGGCCCGGTCGCCTTAGCCATCGGCTTGGGCCTGGCCACGAGTATGCCGAGAGCTGCCCGGAGGACGCTTCTCGATTCCTGCTCGGATGAGCAACTGGACCACGGCGCAGGCTGACGACGGTGTGGATGTACCTGTCTAGCCGACCGGCCTAGGCCCGTTCCTCGCTGACTATCTCGTCGCACAGGTCCAGGCACTCGTTGCAGATCCGCGCCTCACCGGCCACAGCCATGGCCTCGACCCGGTCGCGGCGCTTCGCGCAGAAACCGCACCGGACGTCGCTGACCTCATCGCTCAGCCGCCCGATCGTGCCGATGGGCGTGCTGGCGGTCTTGCCGGCGCCGGCAAGCACCGTGTGCACACGCTCGATACAGCGGTCGCAGATGCGGGCATGCGAACCGGCGATCAGCTTCTTGACCTGCTTCTGGTGCTTTCCGCAGAACGAGCAGGACAACAGCGCCCCGGAACCCGCTGGGCCGGCGCGCCAGCTTCTGCTTCCCCCGGTCGCTACCACGATCTGATGAACACGCTGGTGACTGAGGCCGAGTTCCTCAGCGATCTCGCGCAGCGAGGCTCCCGCCAGCTGGAGCCGGCGTATCGCCCGGTGGAACTCGGTCCTTGCGACGTCGGCTGCCTGCTCAGCGTCGATGGCGCGAGCCTCCGCGGCGCGCGCCTGATCCAGCAGGCCGGAGTCAAGCGGCATGTGTCTACCATACCTAGACGGCGATCGGTCGCGTCCGCGCTCACCGTTGCAAGGCACTGGCTCATTTCTGGCCGTAGGTCGATACTTTTCGTGATGTGGGCACGCCGGACCCGTAGGGTAGCGAGTTCTGTGTCGCCTGAGGTCAGCGTGGAGGGCCGCACCTGTGGAGTTCGATTTCGAGGGCCGCGTCTGGGAGTGGCGAGGCCCGGCCCCTTATCACTTCGTGTCGATCCCCGCAGAGCACGCGGATGCGGTCCACGATCTTGCGCCTGGCATTACCTACGGATGGGGCATGGTGCCGGTCGAGGTCCGCCTCGGACGCACGCGCTGGCGTACCTCGCTTTTCCCGAAAGACGGCGGGTACGTCCTCCCACTGCGGGATTCTGTTAGAGGTCGCGAGGATGTCGAGCCGGGTGATCTTGTGAGCATCCAGCTCGCGATTCGTCAGTCCTAGGCGGCAGTTTCGGCGACTAGCTTACTCAGCAGAGGCTCGGTAGCCGCAGCGCACGAGCTGAGTAGGGTTGGCTGGTGCCCGAGCTGCAGCGCGTGCGCGCCGACCACGCTCCGGCGATCCTGGCCTTCGAACTGGCGAACCGCGCCTACTTCGCCGCCTCGATCTCCGATCGCGGCGATGACTACTTCGACCAGTTCGCCGAGCGGCACAATGCTTTGCTGGCTGAGCAAGAGGCGGGCCTCTGCGCCTTCTACGTGCTGGTGGGCGAGGATGGCTCAGTGCTCGGCAGGTTCAACCTGTTCGGTATCCAGGACGGCACGGCTGAGCTCGGCTACCGGGTCGCGCAGCATGTCGCCGGCCGCGGCGTTGCAACGGCGACCGTCATGGAAATGTGCCGGCTGGCGGCGGCGCAACACGGGCTACGCACGCTCATGGCGGCGACCAACCACGACAATCTCGCGTCCCAGAAGGTACTGACCAGGGCTGGATTCGTGCCAGTCGGCCCGGCCGAACGCGGCGGCCGGCCAGGCACCTTGTATCAGCGCGACCTGGCCGTAGGTTGACGCTGCTCAAAGAACGAACCCCGCTGTTCACGTAACGATGTGCGGTGATCCTCTGCATCGGTGCCGCGCCGTGCCGTGACAAGCGCCGCGACCGTGCCAGCGCGAATGGGTCGCCCGAGTCGTTCGTAGATGGCCTCGTATCCACGTTCAAGATCTTGCCGCTGGCTCGGTGAAAGCCGAGCGTAAAACGACATCGTGCGAAGGAGAGCATTGAGCTTGTCAGGAGTGTGCTCGATGAGCTTTGGCATGAGTGCCACCTGCACATCACCGAACAAGCGGCCGACATAGCCTTGCCCTATATCGTAGCTGCCGAGCCAGGCCCATACCTCTGAGACGTTGCCACGGCGTTGCTCCGTCCCGGCGAGCGTGGCGTCGAGATCCCGGTAGGCCGGCCAATTGGCGGCAATGTCCGGGGCGACCTTTCTCATGGCAGCGAGCACTGCATCCTGATCTGCCTTGCTACGCGGCTCCTCGAGCCCGAAGTACTGCACGAGGGCGAGCGTTCCGCCGGGAACAAGCACGTCAGCAGCCTTCTGCCAGCTAACCTCAGGGTCGACCCAGTGAAATGCGGACGCCGAGAACACGGCCTGAAACTGCTCGCGGGGCAGCAATGCATCCTCAAACTGAGCTTTCACAAATTCGACCCAGCCAGCGCCCCCCAGGTTCTGCCTCGCGAGGGCGATGAGGCTCTTGCCCGGTTCGAGCGCTGTGACGTGCAGGCCCCGTGCGACAAGGCCGCGGGTCAACTGGCCACTGCCGCACCCGACCTCGAGCACATGATCACCGCTGCCGATCCCTGCGATCTGACAAGCCTGATCGACGAGTTCGTCCGGATAAAGGGGACGGCGGCGGTCGTACTCAGCCGCGATTCCATCGAAAACTTTGCCGTAACGACGTGCGGTGAATTCTGACTGCCGTGTCAATCACTGGCCTCCCTTCATGCTCGTTGGCGCTCTGCGGAGTCAGGGTCCGCAAAGCTCGACCAGCCTGGTGACCGTCGCCCAGTTGCGCGCCGTTCCTGCCATTGCCGCTGAGGTCGGTCCGCCCGCCCTGGCGAGCACACGGCGCAGTTCGCTGGGCGGGTACCCGTCCGGGGTGTGCAAGTAGACCGTGCGGCCGAGCAGCTGGGCCCCGTCCCGGCTGCCCCTTTCCCGCACTTGCCGTTCCGCGTCGGCCACCCAGCCGGCCAAGCCGGGCCCGGGTACCTCGGGCAGGAACACCGCATGCAGCCGCTTGGGATCGGTCTCGCCCGGATACGGGTTGTCGCGCATGCAACCGGCAAGTTCCTCGCGAGACAGCACCACGGCGCGGGCCCGGACGCCGAGGCCGCCGCCGATAGCCTGCTCCAGCTCGGCGGCTAGCGCCGCGGTGTCTAGGTCGGCCGCCGCCCCGCCTCCTGTCAGCCGCGCGGTGAACAGCACGTTTCCGCTCTGGATGTAGGTCAGGACATCGGTATGGCCGAGCGAGGTCACAAGCTCTCGAAGTTCGGCCATCGCGACCTTCTTGCTGCCAAGGTTGTTGATCCCGCGCAGCAACACAACGTGAGTCGGCACGCCAGCATCATGTCAAAGCGAGAGGCGCGTTCTGGGTCGAGCCGTTCCATCCAAGTGTCGGCGATGTTTGGCTTGCCAACGCTTGAGGTAGAGCCCGCCCGGTCGGGGAGGTACCTCCGCCGCCATCGGAGAAGGGGTTCTGCATGAGCGTCCGAAAGTGGGCAGGTCGCTGGCCGGTCTACCGGCAGCTCACGGGTAGCGACCCGCTCGGCAGGGGCGCGGCGGCGATGAGTCGGCGCAGCAGCGAGCTGGTCCCACGGGTGGCGGTCGCCGACAAGGTCGTCAAGTCTGTGTGCCCGTACTGCGCCGTTGGCTGTGGCCAGAACGTCTACGTGCGGAGCGGTGCGGTCACCCAGATCGAGGGCGATCCCGACTCGCCCGTGAGCCGCGGCCGGCTTTGCCCCAAGGGCTCGGCGAGCCTCCAGCTCACGACCGGCCCCGGGCGGAAGTACGAAGTTCTGTACCGCAGGCCGCACGGAACCGACTGGGAGCCGCTGGACCTGGACACAGCGATGGACATGATCGCGGACCGGGTGATCGCCGCCCGGAACGAGGGCTGGCAATGGGAGTGCGACGGCAAGCGGACGCGCCGCACGATGGGGTTCGCGAGCCTCGGCGGTGCAACACTGGACAACGAAGAGAACTACCTGATCAAGAAGCTCTTCACCGCGCTGGGCGCGATCCAGGTCGAGAACCAGGCCCGGATATGACACTCGTCCACCGTCCCCGGTCTGGGGACTAGCTTCGGCCGCGGCGGCGCCACGACGTTCCAGCAGGACTTGCAGAACTCCGATTGCATCATCATCGAGGGTTCGAACATGGCCGAGTGCCACCCAGTTGGCTTTCAGTGGGTGGTCGAGGCCAAAGCCCGCGGCGCGAAGGTCATTCACATAGATCCGCGATTCACCAGGACGAGCGCGGTCGCCGACATGCACGTGCCGCTGCGGGCGGGTACCGACATCGCGTTCCTTGGCGGCATCATCAACTACGTCCTGCAGCACGAGAAGTACTTCAAGGAGTTCGTGCTCGCGTACACGAACGCGGCCACCATCGTGACCGAGGAGTTCGCCGACACCGAAGACCTGGACGGCGTGTTCTCCGGGCTCGACCGCGAAGACCGGGTCTACGACTTCCGTACCTGGCGATACGAGGGCATGGAGGTCCAGGCGGCGTCCGGTGCGCGGGACGTGGAGTACGACGACAGGAACAGCGGAGGAAACGAGGAGGACCGGGGGGCCGCGGCTGGCAGCGGCGGCGCGGCCGGGCGAACCAAATCGTCCGTCAAACGGGCGGGGCGGGGCGAAAGCCATGGTTCGGGCGGAGCGGCGATCGGGGCGGGCACTCCAGAACAGGACCAGACCCTGTCGCATCCGCGTTGCGTGTTCCAGATAGTGAAGCGCCACTTCGCCCGCTACACACCGGAAGTCGTCGAGCAGATCTGCGGCGTACCTGCCAGTGATTTCGGCCGCGTGTGCGAACTGCTCGCGCAGAACTCCGGCAGGGACCGGACCAGCATGATCGTGTACAGCGTGGGCTGGACGCAGCACACCGTCGGCGTTCAGTACGTCAGGACGGCCTCGATTCTGCAGGCCCTGCTCGGCAACATCGGGCGTCCCGGCGGCGGGATCCTGGCACTGCGCGGGCACGCGTCGATCCAGGGCTCGACCGACATCCCGACGCTGTTCGACCTGTTGCCCGGCTACATCCCGATGCCGCACGCGCACTCTAACGAGGACCTTGATGCCTTCGTGGCCGCCGAAGCCACAGAGAAGGGCTTCTGGGCCGACATGCGCGCATACACGGTCAGCCTGCTCAAGGCATGGTGGGGCGAGGTAGCAACGGCGCAGAACGACTACTGCTTCGACTACCTGCCGAGGCTTACTGGCAGCCACAGTACGTACGAGACCGTCATGGCTCAGCTGGCTGGCGATTGCAAGGGCTACTTCCTCCTGGGTGAGAACCCGGCCGTGGGGTCGGCGAACGGAAAACTGCAGCGGATGGGGATGGCCAACCTGGACTGGCTGGTGGTGCGGGACTTCTCGCTGATCGAGAGCGCGACCTGGTGGAAGAACGGCCCCGAGATCGAGACCGGCGAGTTCCGCACGGAGGACATCGGGACCGAGGTCTTCTTCCTGCCGGCGGCCGCGCACACGGAGAAGAGCGGTAGCTTCACCAACACTCAGCGCATGCTGCAGTGGCGCGATCAGGCGGTCGAGCCGACCGGCGATGCGCGCAGCGACCTGTGGTTCGTCTATCACCTCGGCCGCTTGATCCGCGCGAAGCTGGGTCAAGGTTCTGGCTCCGCCGATGACATGAACCGGCCGATCCTTGACCTCACCTGGGATTATCCGACAAAGGGAGCGAACAACGACCCGGACGCGGAGGCGGTGCTCGCGGAGATCAACGGCTGGAGCGCCGATGGTAGCCCGCTGTCCTCGTACACCGAGCTGGCCGCCGATGGCTCGACAGCCTGCGGATGCTGGATCTACTGCGGTGTCTATGCCGATGGCGTGAACCAGGCAGCACGCCGCAAGCCGCGGACGCTGCAAGACTGGGTCGCGGCCGAGTGGGGCTGGGCTTGGCCCGCCAACCGCCGCATTCTGTACAACCGCGCTTCGGCCGATCCGGACGGCAAGCCATGGAGCGAACGCAAGGCCCTGGTGTGGTGGGACGAGGACAGCGGCAAGTGGACGGGCCATGACGTTCCCGACTTCGTACCGGACAAGGCGCCCGGCTACCGGCCGCCGCCAGATGCCCGCGGCGCTGCCGGCCTGTCCGGTGCTGACCCGTTCATCATGCAGGCCGACGGCAAGGCCTGGCTGTTCGCGCCGGCCGGGCTGACCGACGGCCCGCTGCCGGCGCACTACGAGCCGCAGGACTCTCCGTTCAGGAACCTGCTCTACGGGCAGCAACGCAACCCGGTCCGCGAGGTCGTCTCCTTCGTCCATCCCGACAACCGGATGCAGCCGAGCGCCGGCAGTCCTGGTGCGGGCGTGTTCCCCTATATCGCCACTACCTACCGGCTCACCGAACATCACACGGCCGGCGGAATGAGCCGGTGGCTGCCTTACCTGTCCGAGCTGCAGCCCGAGTTCTTCTGCGAGGTGTCGCCCGAGCTGGCGGCCGAGCGGGGGCTCGAGCACCTCGGCTGGGCGACCGTCGTCACGGCGCGCAACGCGGTCGAGGCTCGCGTGCTCGTCACCGACCGCGTGCCGTCGATCACCGTGCAGGGCCGCCGGACGCACCACGTCGGGCTGCCGTATCACTGGGGCAGTTCCGGTTACAGCACCGGCGACGCCGCCAACGACCTGGTCGCGCTCAGCCTGGACCCGAACGCGCACATCCAGGACGACAAGTCGTTCGCCTGTGACATCCGCCCCGGCCGACGGCCGCGCGGCCGTGCGAAGGCTGATCTGGTGCATGACTACCAGCGCAGGGCCGGCATTACGGAGGAGACGGGAATGGAGCTATGACCAGCACGGACTCGGGCACGGACGTCGGCCGCGCCGGGCCCACCTGGCTTCCTGACCCGCTGCGGGCTGGACTCCGATCGGCGCTGGACGACGACGCGGATCCGGCGACGGCGAGCGGGTACGTCGACCACCCACCGCGGGTTGGCTTCTTCACCGATACCTCCGTGTGCATCGGCTGCAAGGCATGCGAGGTCGCGTGCAAGGAGTGGAACCGGGTCCCCGAGGACGGCCTCATGCTGACCGGGATGTCGTACGACAACACCGGCGGCCTCAGCGCGGACAGCTGGCGGCACGTGGCGTTCATCGAGCAGCGCGTCGACTCTGATACAGGTAACGGCACGGATGGCGGCGGCAGGGGTGGCGGCGCGGGTGGCGACTTCCGCTGGCTGATGTCGTCCGACGTGTGCAAGCACTGCACGCACGCCGCATGCCTGGACGTCTGTCCGACCGGCGCGCTGTTCCGAACCGAGTTCGGCACTGTCGTGGTTCAGGAGGACGTCTGCAACGGATGCGGCTACTGCATTCCGGCGTGTCCATACGGCGTGATTAACCAGCGCAAGGACGACGGTCGCGCGTTCAAGTGCACGATGTGCTACGACCGGCTCGGCGTGGGGATGGAACCGGCCTGCGCGAAGGCGTGCCCCACCGACTCGATCCAGTTCGGGCCGTTGGACGAATTGCGCGAGCGAGCCGAGGGCCGGCTGGCCGAGTTGCACGGGCGCGGGATGACCGAGGCCCGGCTGTACGGCGAGGATCCCGGCGACGGCGTAGGCGGGGACGGGGCGTTCTTCCTGCTGCTCGATGAGCCTGAGGTTTATGGGCTGCCGCCGGATCCAGTCGTGACCACCCGCGACCTGCCGTCCATGTGGCGGCACGTGGGCGCGGCGGCGGTCGCGCTCGCGGCTGGCGCGGCGCTCGCCTTTGTCGGGGCGCTCAGCGATGGATCTCGGAGCCAGCGGTGACCGGATCGGAGGCCCAGCGATGACCGGACCGAAGGCCCCGGCGAAGACCGGACCGAAGGCCCCGGCGAACACCGGGCCGGAAGGCCGACGGGGCGCAGGCAGGCGTAGGGGGCGAGGCTCGCGGGGCGAGCAGGCGATGGTGCCAGATGCTCAGTTCAGCTCCTATTACGGCAAGCCGATCGTCAACGCGCCCGTCTGGGGCTCCCCTGAGATTCCCGGCTACCTGTTCCTCGGCGGTCTCGCAGGAGCGTCGTCCCTGCTCGGCGCGGGCGCCCAGCTGACCGATCGCCCTTCGCTGGAACGGGTGGCCAAGGCAGGCGCCGTTGCCGCGGGCGGCTTCTCGATGATCGCGCTCGTGCACGACCTCGGCCGACCTTCGCGTTTCATCAACATGCTGCGCACCTTCAAGGTGACCTCACCGATGAGCGTCGGTTCGTGGCTGCTCAGCGCGTACCTGCCGGCCGCCGGCGCCGCGGGCGGTTGCAACCTGACCGGCCGGCTGCCGAGGATCGGCGCCATCGCCACGGCCGGCGCAGCGCTGATGGGACCGGGGGTCGCCGCTTACACCGCCGCGCTGCTCTCCGACACGGCAATACCTGCCTGGCACGAGGGTTATCGCGAGATGCCCTTCGTATTTGTCGGATCTGCCGCCATGGCGGCGGGCGGCCTAGGGATGCTCGGCGCTCCCGGTGAATCCGACCCGGCCCGCGACCTCGCGCTCGCCGGGGCCTGCACCGAGCTGACCGCGGCCCGGATGATGGAGCAGCGCGCCGGCTTGGTGGCCGAGACGTACCGGACCGGCAGGAGCGGCGCGTACTTGAAGGCGAGCCGTGCGCTTGCGATTCTGGGCGGGGCCGGAGCAGTCATCGGCGGACGCAGCACGTTCGTGCGCCGGCTGGCGGGAGCGGCATTCATGGCAGCCTCCGTCACGACCCGCTTCGGAATCTTCCACGCAGGAGTGGCTTCAGCCAACGACCCGAAATACACGGTCGTCCCGCAGCGGGCAAGACTCGAAGCCGCTGAGCGGGTTGACCAGCCGGCGGTTAGGGGCATCTAGTCGCCGGTCACGCCGTCGATGCACTCGCGGATCAGATCGGCGTGGCCGTTGTGGCGCGCGTACTCCTCGATCATGTGCAGGTAGATCCACCGGATGTCGCGATCGGCGCCGCCCCACCGAAACGGCACCACATCATCGAGGTCTTTGCCGGCCACAGCCTGGCGCGCCGCGATGATCTCGCGTCGGTAGGTGTCCAGGTCGGCCTCGGCGTCAGCGGCGTCGATGTCGTTGAAGTCGGCATCGTTCTCAGCCTTTGTCCAGTACAGGTCAGGCACATCCTCGCGAGCAGCGCACTGGCGGAACCAGCCGCGCTCCGCGTCGGCCAAGTGCCGAACTAGACCCAGAAGCGAGAGGTTAGACGGCGGAACCGCACGCCGCTTCAGCTCCCCGGCCATCAGCCCGGCACATTTGTTCAGCAAGGTGACGCGGTGGTAGTCGATCCACTGCTCAAGCGCCCTGCGCTCAGCAGCGACGTAGTCCGGGTCGGCACGCTCACCTGCGGGTGCGATCCACTCGGTATTCACGCTGGCTGACGCTACCTGTGGTGGTTGCCAGTTCGGCCCGGTTCGCTGAACAGACTGGCAAGCGCGGCGATGGCTTCCACTGGTTTGACATCATGGTCAGCGAAGATGACTAGGCCGGTTCAAGCCTCAGGAAGACGGAGCGGTGACTCGAATACGGCCAGCAGCCTGGCTCATGGCCGCGGTCGCACTGTTCCTGCTGGCCGTGGCCGGTTATGCCTTGCTCGTACACGCGTCCCAGCAGTACTACTGGATGCAGATCGACACGGCCGTCTACCGGGATGCCGGGATCGCTGTGCGGAACCAGCCGGCGATGCTCTACGCGCTGGAGCTTGGGGCCGCGAAGCTGCCGTTCACATACACGCCGTTCGCCGCGCTCCTGTTCGCTGCGGGGAGTGGTGCGTCGTTCGCGACCTGGCAGGTCGGGCTGGCGGTGCTCACGATCGGGCTGCTGCCTGTGGTGGCGTACCTTTCCCTGGGACTCGCCGGGCGGCCTGCCGGCGTGGCCAGGGCGGCGGCGGCGTTTGCGATCGCTGCGGTGGGCCTCTGGCTCGAACCTGTTGCGATGACACTGTTCTTCGGGCAGATCAACCTCGTGCTACTGGCCCTGGTGGTGGGCGATCTCGCGCTGCCTGACCGCTTCAAGGGCAAGGGCATCGGAATCGGGCTGGCGGCGGGGATCAAGCTCACGCCGTTGATCTTCATTCCGTACCTGCTGTTCACGCGTCGGGTAAAGGCCGCGGCGGTCAGCGCGCTGACCTTCGCGGTCACGGTAGGACTTGGATTCGCGCTGCTGCCGCACGCCTCCGCGGTCTACTGGGGCGGGAAGGTCATCCGGCTGGGTAGCAAATCCTTCCACCTGGACAACCAGTCTCTTAACGGCGTCATACTGCGCCTTACCCATGCCGGGCCCGACGCGCACGCGTACTGGCTGGTCGCGGCGGTCGTCGTCGGCATCGCCGGGCTCGCCACCTCCATACTGGCGAGTCGGCGTGGCCACGAGCTACTCGGCCTGGTTGTATGCGCCGCGACCGGCCTTCTGGTGTCCCCGCTCACCTGGTCGCACCACTACGTTTACGTGGTACCGGCACTTGTCCTCGCCGCGTACGGGCCACGGCGCCTCGGCTACCGGATCCTCGGCGCCGCGCTGGTGGTGGGCTTGTTTGGCTGGTGGCCGTTGCCTATTGGCAACCAGGGCGGCTACGACCCTAAGGCCCAGCTGCTGCCGCGCGGGTTGCTGCTTCTCGCGCCGAACCGCGGCAACAAACCGGCGGCAGTCGAG
This sequence comes from uncultured Actinomycetota bacterium, assembly GCA_963696215.1. Taxonomy (GTDB): domain Bacteria; phylum Actinomycetota; class Actinomycetes; order Streptosporangiales; family Streptosporangiaceae; genus Chersky-822. The sequence goes on along the minus strand of CAVOJF010000007.1, from coordinate 165,963 downwards.
TTCACCTGGCGTGGGCTGGATTTGATCATCGGCAACTACTACGTGCTCACTCTGCTCGTATTTATCGCAGCCACCGCATGCGCCCTGGTGCTTACCCGTCACCTCAGGCCTGAGCGCGCAGTCGGCCCAGAGCCCGATGCCGTGTCGGCGGCACGCCCGCCCGGCGTCGCCCGGTAAGGCGATCAGCTTCCTGAACTGAAGGCGCTATGCACATCTGCGATGTCGACCTGGCGCTTCTCGTAGTTGGGAGCGGACGGTCCTGTACTGGCGCCCGGACACGGCAAGCAGGGTTCAATCCAGCAGCGCCCGCACCGTCTTCGCCACCTGCCTCCAGTGGCTCCGCTCGTGACGGGCCAGGCGGTCCGCATACGAATGCACGGTGAGCTCCACTGGTCTGCCACCCCCGAGCACGGTGGCACTTCGCGACCTTCCCTGCTCTGGCAGCTGTCCGAGCAGAGCGAGCAGCTGATCGCGTTGTATCCCGAACGCCTGCAACGACGAAGCGAGCGCTAGCTCGCGATAGTCCGTGCTCTTGATCCAGGTCCTCGGGCTGACGGCTCGTAAGGTCGGGTGGTCAGTCACGGCGATCGCCTCGATGGCCTGACCCCAGACGTCGGCACACGAGCGGAGATGAGCGGCAATCTCGGTGACCGACCACTCGCCAGGCTCAGGCGGCGTGCAACTCGGCCTCGGTCAGGTCGCCGGTCAAGCGCCTGAGGCGTTCAGGTGTGTCGCGCAGGATAGAGAGGATCTGCTCCTTCGTCATCAGCTGACGTGCCATCAGGCGAGTCCTCCTCCTCGTTGTTACCATTCCCGTTAGCAAGCCGGCATGGCCGCCTCTTTCCTTCTCAGGCCCGAGGTGGTGGACTTTTGGCCATGAGGGCGTTGCCTGTCCTGCTCGAGGCGCTGACCGCCGCGCTGGTTATCACAGGCTGCAGCGGGCCTGGTTCGGTCCAGCTGAAACCGTCTGCCGCACCTCACGCCTTACCGCCTCAGGTCGGCTGTGACCAGACCATTCAGCAGAAAGGCGCACCGGGAGGCAGGATCGTGCTCGGCGTACTCGCGGTGCCTCCCGCCCACCTTCAAAAGGCCGTCCCGTCCGACTCCGGGCCGTGGCGCTACTTCCGGAAGTATGGGCTCGCCATCCGGGCCGGTAGCCCGGCCGTAGTGATCACCGTTCCAGCGGCATGGCGGCACCGAGCCGCCATCGGCTGGGGTAACAATATCGGCGTGGTCAGCTCGCTCCGCCTGCTCAGCTGCCCGCGGCAGCTGGGAGCCTGGAATGGCTATGCGGGAGGCTTCTACCTGCGCTCCGCGTCAGGCTGCGTGCCGCTTTCGGTTGAGATAGGACGGCGGACCGCAACCGTCCGCTTCGCCATCGGTCGCAGCTGCAGCTCAGCCGGCTGAAACTGCGACGAGCGTTCTGCGGTGGAGCTGACGAGCGAATCGCTCTTCGGCTGCTGACCCTGTCCGTGGCTCCCAGCGTGCTCCCCATTGGCATCTTGCCGACTGTCGGGAATGGCTTGTGCTGGCTTCTGACCTGGGCGCGATTGGAGGGACTCGAACTCCCGACCTTCTGATCCGTAGTTCTGGGCAGGTCGTCCAGGACTGTCTAACCCTGTCTGCGCTCTGGGCCGATGTTCCAGGCTTGCCTACGCATGACCGGTGTCGTTCAGCGGCTTGGCAACAGTCCTCCGGGAGTCGATCTCTTCCCTATCAGGGACGTTTCAGCGGTCGGCGTCGCCCTCCGCAATCCAGGTCGGCAGGCATGTCGACCTGTCCTCGGTTGACAACCGTGACTGTCCCTGACCGCCCGCCTGATCGGGCACGTGGCGGACACGGCCTGTGGGTTAAGAAGGCAAGGTCTAGGCTGGCTGAGGTAGCTGACGCACCGCCCCAGAAAGGGCATGCATGACAACTCTCGGCAACCGGCCAGCCACTGCGCTGCTCGTCATCGATGTCCAAAACGCAGCTGTAGACGGGAGTTACCAGCGCGATGCGGTTGTGGCGAACATCGGCAGCCTGGTCGAGAAGGCGCGGCGGGAACATGTCCCGGTTATCTGGGTCCAGCATTCCGACGAAGAGCTCAAGAGAGGAAGCGGCGACTGGCAGATCGTCCCCGAGCTGAATCCGGATGGCTCAGAGCCGTTGGTCGAAAAGCACTACGGCGACTCCTTCGAGGACACCACCCTTGAGGACGTGCTGTCCGGGCTCCGCGTCGGGCGCCTGGTGGTCGTCGGCGCGCAAACCGACGCCTGCATCCGCTCAACCCTCCACGGCGCCTTCGCCAGAGGCTATGACGCGACCCTGGTCGGCGACGCGCACACCACGGAGGACCAGACCAAGTGGGGCGCGCCCCCGCCGGACCAGGTAATCGCGCACACGAACCTGTACTGGGCGTACGAGACGGCGCCCGGGCGGACGGCCGGGACGGTCGAAACCAAGCACGTCGATTTCGCTGACGCGCGTCCTGACGCCTAGTGCCCGCTGGTGGCCACCGGCTCGTGAAGATACCCGCAATGCTCTAGGTAGCCCACGACGCCGAGGCGTCTGGCGAGAACATGATCGGCGCGGCCGGTGGGTCGCTGCTCGATGAGATCGTGCGCGACCGCGCTCGGCAGATGCCGGCCGCGGCGCTGCAGGCCGAGGTCACCGCCTATGTCGAGCAGTGCCTCGGCGAGGTCGCCGAGCAGGGCCATCGGCTGGTGGACCGCAACGGCGACCACGCCGAGCGGGTGGTGATCACCGCGGCCGGGGCGGTGCTGATCGAGTCCGCCCAGGCCCGCTGGCGAACGGTCAACGCGCCACGTCTGGTCGCCCGGCGCAACTCCGCGGCTGACGGGACTCGCACCGATTCGTCGCAGTCCAAGGTAGGCTACCGAACCCGAGGAACAGGCTTCTTCATCGAGTTCAGACTCAGTGGAAGACCGTGCTCTACAAAATGATCTTCTCAGGCGGCCAGCAGGAATATCACTGGCATGTGCGGGAGAACAGCTGGATCGGCGGCCAGAAACTGATCACAGAGGCGAACCCGCCTGGGACGGCGAACGGGGTCTGTGCGCGATTCGTCCCCGGTCCGAACAGTCAATGGCAGAGCGGCAATGAATAAGCCACTACCTGGAGTAAGGCCCTGGGCCTTTCCATGGGAGATATCAGCTTCGAGGCCACCGCGCAGACGGGCTACGATACTAACGCCCAGATCACATATGACTTCGCCAATGCTACGCACGTGAACTGGGCGTGCGGCACAGACACATTCCCTTCTAACGCCAGACGAACCGTTGTTCAGTCTCACCGCAATCCCTGACCGCGCCAGGCGGGTGCCAGCCCTGGGACTGCTCGCCCTGATTGCGGCAGCGGTCGTCTCCGGCTGTGGGTCAGGTCTGCCGGAGGGGCCGCTGGGCGTCAAGCCAGAGAACACCATCAAGATTAGCCAGCCGGTTCGACAGGGTGGGGCTGACACGATCGGGTTCGACGCCGTCTTCAACAGCGGGTCAGCGCCCGCGGTCATCGACCGGCTGGTGATCAGGTCGCCTCGCCACATGAAGTTCATCGGTGCCCAAGTCACCATCGGAGGACCCGTCGGCAACTGGGGGACCTACCCTCCAATGATCCGATCAAGTGATGGGGATGCGTTCAGGTGGTGGGCGAACCGTCATGAGCCGGCGGGCGCTGTCATCCCTCCGCACCAGTGGGCCGGTATCGCCCTGGGTCTGGCGGCGACAAGTGCGCGCGGCAGCATCGCGGGGATCAACCTGTACTACCACGTCGGCAGCGCGCACTGCGAGTGGCATGGGCACATCCGGATAGTGCTGACCTCGGTCGACTGCCGGGCGCCATCCACCGCGGAGCGGGTCTTTTGCCGCCTCAAGTCTTAGCTCCACGGTCTGAAGGGGATGCCGCGGCGCGTTCGGTCGGGCACCGACCCATCGTCAGGGAGGCGGCCGGGCCAGGGCAGTCGAGCACTATGTGGTGCAGTCGTCCGAGCATGCCGTCAGCCTGACGGATGCGTGAGTGGTCTGGCGCTGTGGCCTTGGCCGCATAGATCCGTCGTTCCCGCTGTTGGGTGTTTACTGATGTGATGGCTGGTGATGACGCGGACAGCATGCGCGTTGCCTTGGTGGCGGGTGCTACTCGGGGTGCGGGCCGGGCGATCGCCGTCGAGCTGGCCCGGGCTGGGTTCTTCGTCTACGCAACCGGCCGCAGCAGCCGGGCCTCCGGTCCTTCGGAGATCGGCGGGCCCGAGACCATCGAGGAAACTGGTGACTTGATCCGCGCCGCAGGCGGGGAGGGTGCGGCAGTCGTTGTCGACCACGAGGACCCGGATGCGGTTGGCGAGCTGGTTGCGGCGGTTGAACGGGAGCAGGGCCGCTTGGATGTGCTGGTCAATGACATCTTCGGCGGTGACCGGTACATGCAGTGGGACAGGCCGCTGTGGGAGCACGACTGGCACGCTGGCCTGCGGATGTTGCAGATGGGCGTGCACACTCACCTGATCACCGGCCGGACGGCGATCCCGCTGATGCTGCGCACCGCCCCCGCGCACGGCACTGGCGGCCTGTTAGTGGAGATGACCGACGGCACGTCCCAGGCCAACGCCGAGTTCCGCCGCAATGTCGGCTTTTACTACGACCTGGTGAAGGCCAACGTTGAGCGAATCGTGACAGGCCTCAGCGCTGAGCTTGAGAACCTGCCGATCACGGCGGTCGGCGTGACGCCGGGCTGGTTGCGGTCGGAACGGATGCTGAAAAACTTCGGTGTCACCGAGGCCAACTGGCGAGATGCCTGCGCCAAGATCCCCGGTTTCGCGATCTCCGAATCGCCCACCTACGTCGCCAGGGGTGTCGCCGTGCTCGCCCGGGCAGGTGATGCCAACCGCTGGGCTGGCACGATCATCTCCGCCCGCCAGCTAGCCGACGCCTACGACATCACCGACACCGACGGCAGCCGACCCGACTGCTGGGGCTACCTAGCTGCCTACGGCTGGGAACGCGACGACGGCGCAGGCATCGACGACTTCCGGTAGCGCATACGATGCTCGTCCGGTGATCGTGATCACAAGCAAGCAAGGCAGGTCGCCGTCCTGCAGGGGCAGGTGGAGGCACATTTTGGCCAGCACCCGGACGCTGAGATTTACCTGTCCCAGCCCGGCCTGAGCGCGATCACCGGCGCCCGGGTGCTCGGCGAATTCGGCGACGACCCGGACCGCTATGCCTGCGCCGAGGCCCGCAGGAACTACGCCGGCACCAGCCCTATTACCCGCGCCTCCGGCAAGAAGAAGATCGTCGCAGCCCGGTTCGTGCACAACGACCGGCTCATCGACGCCCTGATGATCCAGGCCTTCGCCGCGCTCAGGGTCTCGCCCGGCGCCCGCACCTTCTACGACGACCTGCGCGCCCGCGGGATCGAGCACAACGACGCCCTCCGCCGGCCCGCCAACCGGCTCGTCGGCATCCTGCACGGATGCCTGAAGGCACATACCTGCTACGACGAGGCAACCGCCTGGGGCCACCGGGCAAACACCAGCCGATCTCCCGTCGCAGCTTGACATCCAAAATCCTGGGATGTCTTGGGCCATGATCTGGCGCTGATCGATTAGGCATGGCGCTGACCTGCGGCTGCGCTGTTCGCGTCCGCTGAGTTTGCGCGCTAATCCGTCCTGTAGAGCGAGGGGCGCGAAATGCCGGGCGCTGGAGTGCGCCGGTGGGTCATCAGGTCAGCTTCTTCGTGATGCAGGCGGGCCGCCTGGACCTGGAGGCGGTCATCCGGGCCGCTGGCGAAATCTGCTTGCGCGTCGGCAAGTCACCGCCTGCGAGCCGATCGAGCTAGCCACCATCGCGGGCTGGGCGGCCCACTCAGCCGCCGCGGCTGCACCCACTTCATGGTGCAGCGCCAGGTCCTCCCGGGTGAAGCTGCGTGCGGTGCCCTTTGTGGCACCCCGTGCCAGTCCGCTGTGAGCGGGCGGCCTGATCACGGGCGTGTCTGGAGCGCAGGCAGGTACCGGCAGCGCGATCTTGGGGGCTCGGCGCTGGGCCCGTCCCGTCGCCGGCTCGCCGCCTGGCTTTACGTCACAAAGTTCCTCTGCCCAACCTCTTGACTTTGCGCCATAAAGCAGGGTCTACTTTATGGCATAGAGTCGATCTTAGGGAGACACCGTGAACCACACACCCGGCGCCGCCGCCGGCAACGGCGACACCTTCGCCCCCCAGCAGGCCGCCGCCCTGCTGGGCCAGACCACACAGCAGGCACGCCGCCAGCTTGAGCCCAACCCGCCATGGGTCCTGGCAACCAGGGCCGTCATGGTCCTGGCCGCTCTCGGCGCGATCTGGCTGTCGGTGCGCGGGCAGCACCCCTACGTGGGCCCGACTGCCGCGGACATCCCTGTCCTGGTCGCGTTCGTTGTGGTCAACTTCGCCCTGACAGTCGCCGTTCGCCAGCGCGCGCTGGCCGGGGTGCGCGGGAGGACCCGGCTGCGCCCGGCCGAGATCGCCGTCGCGGCGCTGGGATGGGTCGGCGCCGTCGTGCTGATGGCGGCGCTGATTAGCGCCGGGGTGAGCTACGGCCACTACCCCACTACGGTGCTGATACTTCCCGGCCTGGCCTGGGCGGGCGCCATGGCGGCGCGGAAAGACTGGGGCAACTGCGCCGCTGGGCTCGCGGTCACCGTGATCGGCGTCGCTGGGTTGTTCGCCGGGCCGGCCGGGTCGTGGGCGGTCGCCGGCGTGGGCCTGTGTGCCCTGCTGCTGGGCCATGCTGCCGCCGTCGTGTGGCGGCGGCGCGGATGAGGGCCTGCCATGAATGACGACGCACTCGACCCGCTGATCCACGTCCCCACCCGGCTGAAGATCGTCGCGACGCTGGCGGCGCTGCCCGACGGCGACACGCTCTCCTTCACCCGGCTGCAAGACATGATCGGGCTCACCCCCGGCAACCTGATCATCCACCTGCGCAAGCTCGAAGAAGCCGATTACATCAGCAGCGAGAAGACCAGGAATGGGACCGTATCCGTGACCACGGTCGCGCTCACCGGCCAGGGCCGCACGGCGCTCGGCGCCTACACCCAGGCGCTGCGCGACCTCCTCGGCGGCCTGTGAACCAGGCAGGACGGCCATGAGCACCGGCGCGCTTGACCCGCTGATCCACGACCCGGAGCGGTTGCGCATCCTCGCGGCCCTGGCGGCACTGCCCGACGGCGACGCGCTGACCGTCACCCGGCTGCAAGACATGATCGGGCTGCCTCCCGGCAGCCTGATCTGCCGCTTGCGCGAGCTGGGCACCGCCGGATACGTGCGGACAGAAATCACCGGCGGCCACGGAGCACAGGCCACCGTGGCCCTCACCCGCCTGGGCCGGGACGCGCTGGATCGCTACACCGCCATGCTGCGGGACCTGCCCCAGGCAGCCAGACAGGACCATCAGCCACCAGACGTGCGCGTTGGCGATGCTGACCGGGACGCGGCAGCCGCGGCCCTGGGCGAGCACTTCGCGCAAGGCAGGCTGACACTCGATGAACTGTGCGTGCGGCTTGATGCCACGCTGACTGCTACCACCCACGGCGAGCTATCCCAGGCTGCCCAGGATCTGCCAGACCTGACGCTGTTCCTGGCCCAGGTCAGCTTGCCCCCAAGGAAACGGGCAAGACCAGGGCATAAGACCGGCAAGCTCCCGGGCCACCGGCCATGGCAACACCACCACGGCTGAACCCGGCGGCAGGTCACTCATGCACCAGACTCGATCCCGTCATGCACGTATGAGCGCCTGCGCCCCGGAACCTGTGCGAGGCGCTCCGCCGTATCCACAAGCGTTCAGGCGCGCACTCATCTGGCCCAACTCGGGTTTGAGCTGCCAGTACGTCATGGCCCCCTTCGCGTCTTGGAGGATCGCTGTCGTCAAGACCTGCGGATCAAGATCTTTAAACTGCGTCCGGCTGGGCCTCTTGGCGGGGCCGCTCGACGAGCTTTCCGTTGATGAAGGTCGTGCCAGCGCGGACCAGGGCGACCAGGTGGGGTGCGTTGACGGCGCGCCACCGGTCTTGGGCGGCTTCGATGAGCTTGAACGCCCATCGCCAGGCCTGCCGGCCGGTCCGCCGGATCGATCCGCCGGTGCTCGGGCCGCAGCCGCCGGACGTTCTCCCGGAACCACGTAATCGACCCCTGCCACCCGACACGCTCGGCGATCACCGTCGCCGGCAACTCCGCATCGACTTCCAGCAGAGCACGCACCCGAGCCTCGAACGGCGTGAACGAAGTCGGCTGCCGGCTCCGCTCATACTTCGGCGGCACGTCCGAAGCGACCGCCTTGACCACCGTGGTCCGCGAAATCCCCAGCCGCCCGGCGATCCGCGACTTCGGCACCCCCTCCGCCGCCAGCCTCCTGATCAGCGCCCAGTCCTCCAAAGTGATCACTCTCCAATCGTTGAGTGTTCACTTTTCGCCGCGTCGTAACTGTCCAGTTTTCGAGCGTCGCCGACAGGCGTCGATTGGGAGGCGGGCGCCGTCGCGGTTACGCACGGCGTGAAGCGGATCAAGAACCGGGACGGCTCGTCAGCGGCTCGCACGCGCCACGTGCTGGGAGAGCTTAAGACGCCGAAGTCGCGGCGGACGCTCGCGCTGACGCCAGAGATCATGGCCCGGCTCCGCCAGTACCGATCCCGTCAGGCGCCGGCCAGAATGTTTGCCGGTTCTTTATGGCGTGATCATGGGCTGATCTTCGTTACTGAGCTGGGTGCCCCTCTGGACCCCGACAACTTCTCGCATGCCTTCTCAGCGCTGTGCGAGCGGGCGGGGCTTGGCCGCTGGCACCCGCATGAGCTACGTCACTCCGGAGCTTCGCTGAGGGGGACACCGCTGAACGTGGTCTCCGAGATTCTGGGCCATGCCAGCATCATGATCACTAAGGACGTGTACGAGCACCTGGTCGAGGGTGACAAACGATAGGCCGCCGAGCTGATGAGCCAGGCGCTTTTCGACGGCTGACTGTGCCCGTGGCTCCCAGGATGGCTGCCAGAGGGACACAGAAGGCCCTTTCCCGGTTTTCGGAAAGGGCCGTTGAGCTGGGCGCGCTCGGAGGGACTCGAACCCCCAACCTTCTGATCCGTAGTCAGATGCTCTATCCGTTGAGCTACGAGCGCAGGGCTGAACCTTCGATATTGTACGGCACTTCGCTGAGGCCTAGCGCCTGGTGCTTCGACGAACTCCGCACGCAGATGTGCCTTCATCAGCCTCGGATGCGGGCATATGTCCAAGCTCCGCCAGCAAGGCATACCCCACGTCGTTGTGGCATCCGATCGAAACGGGCTAAATGGACAACTCTAGATACGGGCCATATCGACGAACCGGCTGTAGTGACCCTGAAACGCGACCGTCACGGTCGTCGTCGGCCCGTTCCTGTGCTTGGCCACGATGAAGTCCGCTTCGCCCGCGCGCGGCGACTCCCGCTCGTAGGCGTCCTCACGGTGCAGGAGGATCACGACGTCCGCGTCCTGCTCGATCGAGCCGCTCTCCCGCAAGTCAGAGAGCATCGGGCGCTTGTCGGTCCGCTGCTCAGGACCACGGTTCAGCTGCGCGACCGCGATCACGGGGACGTTCAGCTCTTTGGCCAGCAGCTTCAGTGACCGAGATAGCTCAGAGACCTCCTGCTGCCTGTTCTCGACCCGCTTCGGGGAGCTCATCAGCTGCAGATAGTCGATGATCACCAGCTTCAGGTCATGCTGCTGCTTCAGACGGCGGCACTTGGCTCGGATCTCCATCATCGACATGTTCGGTGAGTCGTCGATGAACAGCGGGGCGTTCGCGACCTCGCTCATCCGGCGAGCGAGCCTGGTCCAGTCATCGTCACTCATCTGGCCGGTCCGCATCGAGTGCAGGGCCACTCGCGCCTCTGCGGACAGCAGTCGCATCGTGATTTCGTTGCGACTCATCTCAAGACTGAAAATCACCGACGCCATGCCGTGCTTGATCGACGCCGCCCGGGCCAGATCCAAAGCCATCGTCGAGTTGTGGGTCGGAATCATGCTCCGTCCCGCCAGGTACAACCGGTCGGGCGCATCAACCTGGACGCACCTGACTGGCACCGACGCGATCGGCCGCACGTCCATGATGTAGCGCCACTGTGTCCGCTGAGGGTCGTGCCGCATACGCTCTTTGTGAGCTTTCTGCTTGGATGTGAGCTTGAAGACCATGTCGGTGGTCGTGAAGTTCAGCTGGTAACAGGTCGACGTTTCCTGATTCCTGCCCTTAACCTGCTTCGTGCTAAGGGCGCATTGGTAGCCGAGGCCATGAACGAGCTCTCGCACGCTGTAGGCGAGCTGGCGACTGGTCACGGCAAACTGAACTGACCCCGTGTTGCCTACGGTGCCGTCCGTGTCAAGTACTCCCGCCAACAACTCCCTTCGCTGGGCCTCAGAGGCGCGCAAATAGGCCAGAGGGACATGCTTATTGCCGAGCACGCCGAGCTCGCGCAGCCGCCCCTGAAGCGTGCCATGATCGCGCCAAGCTGGAGCCGGCATGAACCGCGCCTTACCGCCGCACACCTTCCCGCAGGTGCGTACCTGCTCGCGCCTCGGCAGGAACGACCGGCCGCACACGACACAGTGCCGTTCGCCAACGACAGAGCGCTCGTTGGGCAAACCCAAGCCGTAAAGAAACTGGCCCAACTGCGGATACGTAACGATGCCCGAGGCCTCGATGTGCATCAGTAGTTCGGGTTCAGCGGCGGTGATCCTGGCGCCTGCGGAATGCCCGCCACCGAGCCAGCACCCCAAGGCATACGGCGGGACGGGGAGTTCGGCCGCGGGCAGCTGAAGCGGACGACAGACTTGGACAGCGTGATTGGGACGAGCGTCCACAGCGCGACAGCGCAGTGTCGTTGCGATCTGTTCCGTCGTCACGACCTCTGGCAGAACGGGCCGGGCGTAATTGCGGCCGCGCCCGCGGAGCTGGGCGTCGTAGCGCCGGGCTGCTCTAGTCCAGGTGAGCCACTGATGCTGACCGTCGGCAACGATGGTCTCTCCGTCGGAGAATCGCACCTCGTAGCAGGTTCGATCCTGTAGCACTTCGGTCGCGGCGACGACCGTAATCGGTCGACCGTCGGCACCGAGAAGCTTGTCTCCGACCTTCACCTCGCCCATCGTCGTCCAGCCGCTCGGCGAGGCCAGCGGCGTATCAAGCGCTAGCGCCTTCCCCAGCGCAGGCCTGGCCGCGATGACGACCATCTGGCCTTCGTGCAGGCCGTTGGTCAGCGCATCGAGGTCGGCGAACCCCGTGGGCACACCGGTCATCGTGCCGCCGCGGCTACCGATCGCCTCGATCTCCACCAAGGCGCCAGGCATGATCTCCGACAGAGGCATGTAGTCATCGCTGACCCGCCGCTCGGTGACCCCGTACACCTCGGCCTGCGCACGGTCGACTAGTTCGTCGGCGTCACCATCACCGGCGTAGCCGAGCTGGACGATCCTGGTCCCAACCTCCACGAGGCGCCGGAGGATGGCTCGTTCGCGGACAATCCGCGCGTAGTACCCCGCGTTCGCGGCGGTCGGAACCGACGCGATCAGTGTGTGCAGGTACGGTGCGCCGCCGACCTTGCCGATGTCGCCCTTCTTGGTCAGCTCAGCGGCAACCGTGACTGCGTCGGCGGGCTCGCCCCGGCCGTACAGGTCAAGGATGATCTCGTGGACGATCTGGTGCGCCGGCCGGTAGTGGTCCGCCGGCTTGATCACCTCGAGCACGTCGGAGATCGCGTCCTTGGACAGCATCATGCCGCCCAGCACGCACTGTTCAGCGGCGATATCGTGCGGCGGTGTCCGCTCGAAGTCCTCGCGTGGCGCGAGCTCCGCAACGCTCACCAGGCTCCACCCCCTCGCCGCACGATGACCCCAGCATCCGTCCTGCCGACCCGTTCGGCCGATCGGTCACATCAGTCCCGCCAGCACCGTTCTACCGAATGGTTCTGACAGTGTTCTGCTAAGGCCTTCCTGCGTCCAGTCATGCTGTGCACAGCGCTGTGGACAGCTTGTGCAGACACGCCGTCCGAGCTGTGCGCGACTTGGGGGCAAGGTTGTGGATGTAGAGGCTATTCCGCTGCCAAAACCTCGCTGACCTGCGGCTATGTTCTCCACCGGTTGTGCGTGGAAGAAAAGTCTGTGCGTGTGACGCTGTCACACCGCGCGAGAGTTATCCACACGCTGGCGGTGCGACCGGGCCCGGCCAGGCGCGTCCAAGCTGTAGCACAAACTATGCCGAGACGACCCTGCGCCGATCGGCCAGAACCCGGTTCCAGGGATGTGCTCCAAAACGCCACGCGGTGTCAGCTGGCCCGGATACCATTCGATTATGTGTTCGACGCATGAGCAGCGCATCGCCCAGATCGGGCAGGCCATCGACGATCTTGCTGCTCAAGCCGAATCCGCGGCCGCAGGCGGGGCGAACGCACCAAGAGCGACCGCAGGAGGAGCCGTGGGCCGGGCTACGGTCGACCGCGCCGCCGACGGCGCAGGCACGCGCGCATCCGGCACGGGTGCGCGGGCATCCGGCACGGGTACGCCGACGTCCGGCACGGCTACGGCGATGTCCGGCACGGCCACGGCGAGCCTCGCGGCGGACAGGGCTGACGGCTCTGCGGCCGGCTCCGAGACGACACGGGCGCTAGGCGCGTCCGATGACGAAGTCCACATCTTCGCGCGCCTCGCCGAGTTGTGGGCTCAGCTCGCGCAACTCGACCCCGAGGTCGCCAAGAGGCTGCCCACCTACGAGGCTTGAACCAGGCCGCGAAAATCGGGCCCGACACGATTGCGGGCGCGGCGGTACTGCCCTGTACCCGACGAGGAACTTATCTCGCCTCGCGCGCAGCCAGCAGAGGCAAGCTATCAACGGCCTGCCATGCGAAGTGTTGCCGAGCAAAGGTTGAGCGGCAGCCTAGCGCTGCTAACAGGCTGCCGCTCAACGGCTCTCAGTCCGCACCGTCGCGCATTGAGCCAACCTAACCACAAGCCGCAGGCGCGCACGAGAGTCCGGCGTCAGCCGAGTGCGCGGCGTAGCCGAAGCTCAGGCGCGGCCCGGCCGCAGGTCGGGCCAGCAGCTCGGGCCCGCGGCTCGGCGTTAGCCGTACCTACGCGCCGACGACCTCGACCTCGACGGTAGCGCTGACCTCGGGGTGCAGGCGGACCGCGACCTGGTGCGAGCCGATCGTCTTGATCGGGTTGCCGATCTCGATCTTGCGGCGGTCCAGTTCTGGTCCTCCTGCGTTCTTCACAGCGGCGGCGATGTCGGCCGTCGAAATCGACCCGAAGAGCCGTCCGCCGCTGCCTGCCCTGGTTTGCATCCTGACGCGAAGGCCAGCGAGGCGCTCAGCTGCCACCCTGGCGTCCTCGACGCTGCGGATCTCGCGGGCCGACCTGGCGCGCTTGATCAGCTCGATCTGCTTCTCGGCGCCGCGGCTCCAGCGCATCGCCAGGCCGCGGGGCACCAGGTAATTCCGTCCGTATCCGCCCGCGACCTCAACAACATCGCCGGGGGCACCCAGGCCGGAGACCTCCTGAGTGAGGATGAGCTTCATCGGTGAACCGCTCATCTGAGCTAACCTCCCCGGCCTCAGCGAGCCGTGCTCGTGTACGGAAGCAGCGCCATCTCGCGAGCGTTCTTGATCGCCGTCGCGACGTCGCGCTGGTGCCGCGTGCAGTTGCCGGAAACCCGGCGTGCCCGGATCTTGCCGCGGTCGGAGATGAACTTCCGCAGCGTGGCGGTGTCCTTGTAGTCCACCCGGATGACCTTCTCGTGGCAGAAATGGCAAACCTTCTTTTTAGGCTTGCGAATCGGTGGCTTGGCCATCGTGGTGCTCCTTAGCAGAGCCCCGCCTGCGGCGGGGATGGTCGGTTCCGCCTTACGGCGGGTGGTCCCCCGCCATGCGGCGGAGGTTGGTCCTCCCGCTAGACAGCGGGGTTGGTCCCCCGCACGTGGCGGGGATGGTCCGATTGTTCAGTTGTGCTTATAGGTGTCGTTCAGTCTGTGCGGGCCCTGGCATTCCGCGCAGAGTGGCCCGAGGAGATCAGAACGGCGGCTCGTCGCTGAAGCCGCTGCTGTCGGCGGGCTCAGACGCCCATGGGTCATCGGCCGGGCGACCGCCGCCGCTGCCACCGCTGCCACCGCCACCGTACCCACCGGATCCGCCGGTTCCGCCGCCGGATCCGCCCTGGCCAGTGGCCCGGCTCGACCGGACGACCTTGGCGGACGCATTGCGCAGCGAGGGGCCGACCTCGTCGACCTCGATCTCGTAGACCGTGCGCTTCTCGCCTTCCTTTGTCTCATAGGACCGCTGACGCAGCCTGCCTGAGACGATCACCCGCATGCCGCGCTGCAGCGACTCCGCCACGTTCTCGGCCGCCTGGCGCCAGACGTTGCAGGAAAGGAACAGCGAGTCGCCGTCCTTCCACTCGTTGGTCTGCCGGTCCATGAACCGGGGAGTGGAAGCCACCCTGAAGCTGGCCACCGCCTGCCCGGTCGGGGTGTAGCGGAGCTGCGGGTCATCGACGAGGTTGCCGATGATGGTGATCTGGGTGTCGCCTGCTGCCATCGGGTACTCCAGGTCGGTTCGAATGCTGTGGGTCTCGGGCCGGCGTGCGCGGTGCCGGCGATCGGCGCCCGCGGCGCAGTGCCGGCGGGCTAGTGCAGGTCAGGCCGCAGGATCTTGGTCCGCAGGACGGCCTCGTTAAGGTTCAGCTGGCGGTCGAGCTCCTTGACGGTGTCGGGCTCGGCAACGAGGTCAACGACCGTGTAGATGCCTTCAGTCTTCTTGTCGATCTCATAGGCGAGCCGCCTGCGTCCCCAGACGTCGACCTTGTCAACACTGCCGCCGGCCGTCGTGACGACCTTCAGAAACTGGTCGAGCGAGGGCTGGACGGTGCGCTCTTCCAGCGAGGGATCGAGGATGATCATCATTTCGTAACGGCGCATACTAAGCCGTGCCTCCTTCGGACTCAGCGGTCACGGTCTCTCCGTGACAGGAGGATCTGCGCATTCTTTGCACCAGC
Organism: uncultured Actinomycetota bacterium; assembly: GCA_963696215.1. GTDB lineage: Bacteria > Actinomycetota > Actinomycetes > Streptosporangiales > Streptosporangiaceae > Chersky-822. The sequence goes on along the minus strand of CAVOJF010000007.1, from coordinate 150,941 downwards.
GCAGGGCGTCAGCCTACCAGGACGCGCTGACAGCGCCGGACGCTTCACTCCAGGCCAGTTTGGGCAGACACTGTACTGAAGGCAGCCAGGCGGGCCCGCTTCTTCAACCGCGCGGCCGGCCCGGATGGTCACTGTCTCCCCGGAGGTGATGGCACGTGTCCCAGGCCCCAGCCAGGCCTCGCCCGCGCGCACGTCAGTTCTCACGCCCGTCCAAAGGCCAGGGCGGCCACCCCCTGATCCTCGCCAGCGCCGGTTACACCGTGATCGCCGGCGTGGTGTCCATGGTCATCGGACTGCTGAGCCTCGCCCACGTCCTCGGCACCATCCTGGGCCTCACCGGCATGATCGTCGGATTGGTCGCCCAGATGATGTCGGCGACCAGGATCGAGCGCATGGTCATTGTGACCGGAATCGTCGCCTCGTTCGTCGGGATGGGCCTCGGGTTCGCGCACGGAGGCTTCGTCTAGGTGATCGCGCGGCCGCAGACCTCCTGCCGCCGCCAGCGCTCCAACCCGGCCGATGGGTAGGCTCGTGGGATGCCTATCATCGGTCCTCATCTGCACGACGGTGACCCGCTGGCTGACGCACGTGCCATCGGTGCCAACGCCGTCCAGTTCTTCCTCGGCGACCCGCAGGACTGGAAGGCTCCGTCCTTCCCCGAGGACCGCCCGCCCGCGCAGATCCGCGCCGACTTCGAGGCCGCGGGCGTGGCCGCATATATTCACGCGCCGTACCCCATGAACCTGGCCTCGACGAACAACAGGATCCGGATTCCCAGCCGGAAAATCCTTGAGCAGCAACTCAACGCAGCGGCGTCCATCGGCGCCGCAGGGCTGATCGTGCATGGCGGGCATGTGACCATCGACACCGACCCGGTCGAAGGCTACGACAACTGGCGGAAGGCGATCGAACGAGTAGAGCGTCCGCTGCCCATGCTGATCGAGAACACCGCCGGCGGTGACGGCGCGATGGCACGCAGCCTCGACAACATCGCCAGGCTCTGGGATGCCGTCGGCGAGGCGGGAGACGAGAGCGTCGGCTTCTGCCTCGACACCTGCCACGCGTACTCCGCTGGCGAGGATCTGGTGGGGATCGTGGACCGGATCAAGGCCATCACCGGCCGGATCGACCTCGTGCACTGCAACAATTCCAGGGACGAGTTCGGCTCGAGCCGGGACCGGCATGCGGACCTGGAGTCCGGCACGATCGACGCGGCACTTCTCGTCGCCGTCGTCCAGGCCGCCGGCTGCCCGGTCATCTGCGAGACGCCTGGCGCCAAGTCGGACGTCCGCTGGCTCCGCACCCAGGTCGGCGCCTGAAGTCTCGCCGCCTGCCACGCAACGTGGGCCCATTGCTGTCGTTAGAACCGCAGCTTTGCGCCCACATTGCTGGTCGGGTCAGGCGAGACCTGTGGTGGTCACCGCCCAGACTGGCTTGCCGGATGGTGATTGCTGCAGCACCGCGGCGGTCGTCAGGCTCGGTGTGCCGGCCGCTTGCTTGTGGGCTGGCCCGTTTCCGGCCGGCGACCGGGCGACTGCCGGGTTCGCAGCGACCCCGCCTGGAACCGGCGGGCTCGGGCTGGTACTCGGGCTCGGGAACCCGGACGGGCTCGGGCTCGGGAACCCAGACGGGCTCGGGTTCGGGCTCGGGAACCCAGACGGGCTCGGATTCGGGCTCGGGCACGCCTTGCCCTGCCCGTGGCCGTTGCCGTGGCCGTTCCCGTTTCCGTTACCGCCACCGCCACCGCCGCCGCCACCGAAGAAGAACTTGCACTTGGGCTTCGTCGGGATCGGCTTAGCGAGAATCCACTTGCTCATGCCGCTCACGTCCAGCGGCTGGAGTTGCAAGACCGGCTTATGCGACATAGCCAGCAGCTTGGTCATGTACAGCTGCCAGATCGTGGCCGGCCACGCTCCGCCATAACCGCCAGCCCAGCCGCCGCGATAGGGAAGGACCGCGAGACTCTGGGATTTGTCGCTCGGATTCGCCGTGAACATTCCGACTGCGAACGAATACTCCGACGGCAGCGCCCCGAGGAACCAGGCCGCCTGCGAGCTGTCGGTCGTGCCGGTCTTGCCGATGGTGGGACGGTACGGGCTCAGGACCGCGTTGGTACCCGTTCCCGTGTACCCGCTGTTCGAGTTGGTGTCGAAGGACAGCGCCCAGTCCACGTCGGCGGTCTGCTTAGGTGTGAGCACCGGACGCTTCTGCACCTTGATCTGGATCGGCTGTCCGTTCTCGACGATCTTGGCGATCACGTGCGGGGTGTGGTAGTTGCCGCGGTTGGCCAGCGTCGCGAACGTGCTGGCCTGCTCCTCGACCGTCAGGGACGCGATACCCAGCGCGATTCCGGTTTCCCCGATCATGCGACTGAGGTTCGACCCGGCAGGGGAACTTCCTGATGTCAACGCCAAAGGACTTCGCCATGCGAACCACGTTGACGGTCCCGACCCGGTGCGCCAGGTCGACGAAGGCAGGGTTCGAGGACGCCGCAGTCGCGGCGTTCACCGCGACCGGCCCGCCCTTTGTGGCGTTGTCCGGCGTCACTGTCGCCCACAGCGGCGGGCAAGGACCTCGCTTGGGCTTGGACAGTGTCATCCTGCTCAGCGTGGAGTTGTCCGGCGGCACGCACAACGGCGACGTGCCGTCGAGCTTGCTCGTGAGGACGTTCATCCCCTGCGAGACAGCCGTCGCGAGCACATAGGGCTTGAACGACGATCCGACCTGAGTGCGAGACTGCAGCGCGGTGTCGTACTGGCAGCCCAGCTTCTTGCAATTCTTCGCCGTGTAGTTGGGGCCGCCGTACCACGCCTCGATCGCGCCGTTCTTCGGGTTCTCGAGAACGGCGCCGATCCGAGCCCACATCGGCAGTGCCTGGCCATCGACGCGCATCATGTGCTTGGCCTCGGCGACCGCCGCGTACAGCGCCTTCATCTTGCGCCAGCTGATCGTTGTGGTTATCTGCAGTCCGTCACTGGAGATCTGTTCCGGCGTGAAGCCGTACGTGGTCTCAAGCTCGGTCCGTACCGCGTTCATGATGTAGCCCCGGTAGCCGCTCCAGTTGGCCTGGGCCACGCTGGGCGGGTCGACCTTCGGGAAGCTCTTCAGGTCAGCCTGCGGGTTATGCGGATCGGGAAGGATCTTCTGCAGCTGTGCCTGGGTCAGCACAGGTGTGCCGTCCGGGTAGGTGTCGCCCGCCATGTTGTTCAGCACGTAGACCCAGCGTTCCAGCAGCGAGACGCCGAGGCCAGGCACCGTGTTCTTCGGGTGATAAGGGTCGAATGCCGAGGGCTCCTGGACTATGGCGGCGAGCATGGCCGACTGCGATGCGGTGAGCTGCGAGACGTCCTCGCCGAAGTAGGTCTCCGCTGCCGCCTCGACGCCCCACGCGCCATTGCCCAGGTAGATCGCGTTGAGGTAGTGGCTCAGGATCCACTGCTTGTCCTTGAGCTTCGACAGCTTGATGGCGTCGATGATCTCCTTGAGCTTCTCCTTGTAGGTGAGGTTGCCGCCCGCCTGCTGGAAGTACGTCTTGACGTACTGCTCGGTGATCGTCGACGCGCCCTGGTAGCCGCTGCCCGTGAGGTCGACAAACAGGGCACGCGCCGTGCCAGTAATCGAGATGCCGCCCTCGGTGAGGAAGTGCCGGTCCTCGGCCGCGAAGAAGGCCTGCTCCAGGTACTTGCTCGCGGCGAGCTGCGTCGCAGACAGCACGGTGCGGTTCGTGGAGCAGAAGCAGCCAACCTCGGTCTTGCCGTCGCTGAAGTAGACCTTCGAAGACTGGTTCAGCGGCACGCTCAGCTGCTTGATCGGCAGCTGAACCGCCGAGTAGATATAGAAGAAGCCCGCAATGAGGATCAGCACGACACCGAGCGCCATGCAGCTCATGACCAGTGCGGCCTTTCGGATTGTCCACTTCCGCCACCAGCTCGCCCGCCATTGGCGCTGCCAGAAGCCGCCGGGCGGCCGTGCGCGCTGACGCTCGGGGTCGACTAGATCCTGCGGCCCGCGACGTCCGCCGCCTGGACCCCGGCCACCCCCGCCGCCACCGCCGCGCCGGCCAGGGCCGTATGGCCCGCCTGGGCCGCCGGGCCCGTAAGGACCGCCCCCGCCTGGACGGTAAGGCCCGGACGGTCCGCCGTAACCTCCGCCGTCGGCCTCAGGCAGCGCGGCCGGGCCGCCCTCAACCAGGCCGGTGCCGCTGCGGTAGCTGTGCGACTCTGCGCCGTAGCGCGCGCTGCGTCCGCCCGGCCGGCGGGTCCGCGCATTGGCGCCCTCACCGTTCGATCCGTACCTGGCGGACCGGCCGGCGTCTGCGCCGTAGCGGCCGTTGCCATTGGCGCCGTAATCGGCGCCTTCGCGGCCGTTCGCCGGGTAGGCGCCATCGCCGTCGGCCCGGTTGCCGCGCGACCGGCGCCCGCTGCGGCTCGCGTTCTCATACCGGCCGCCGTCGCGCTGTCCGTCGCCGGGCCGACCATCGCCGGGCCTGCCATCGCCGGGCTGGCCGTAGCTAGTCCGACCATCGCTGGGCCTGCTGTCGCCGGGCCGGCCGTTGCCGTAGCGGCTCACGTCGCCATTGCGGGTCGCGGCGCCGTTACGCCCGTAACCAGACTCGCCGTTCCCGCCGTAGCCAGCCTGGTCGTCGCGGCGATAGCCGGAGTCGCCGTTACCCGCGTACCGGGTATCGGAGGCTGCGCCGTAGCCTGCGTCGGCGTTCCGCGCGTGCCTGGTGTCGCCATTAGAAGGGTGACCGGCGGCGTGCGATCCGTTACCGGAAGAAGTCAGGCTGGAACTTGAGCCGGGAGTACGCGCCGAGCGGCCGTCGGCCTCGCCTCGGGGGTAGTCGCGCTCCTGGCGCGCCTCGTAGCTGGCGCTGCTGCCGGCCGGTCCATACCCGGAGCCAGCGGTACCTGGCGTCCACGCGCCGGTGGACGGCCAGTCTGCGTCGGCACGGCCGCGGCCGCCGACGGTGCCCCCGTAGGCCGATGATCCGTCGGGAGTTTCAGATGTGTCCTGCCAGGACGGCCCGGAGAAGTCTGGATTACTCACGTGATCCTCGCTGGTCGGCGCTAAGGCAGTCGCAAGCGGAGCAACGGGAGTATCCGGGCTCCGCCAGACAACACGCTACCCGGCTGCACCCAGTGTCCCAGTACGCTCAGCAGAATGCACATTCATCCGTAGTTGCGGACCCCTTGCACTAACGCCTATCTCAGCGCAGGAGTGCCGAGTGCCGCCGTCGGGCGCGGCGGACTTCTCAGAGTTCCGCCGGCCGCCGGGTCCGGCTAGTCACCCGTGCGGGCAGTGCGAGCACGGCGACCGCGCCTGGCAGACGGCTCACCAGTGCCGAGGACGTAGGACGACGCCAAGTGATTCCAACCGCAACTCTGACAGACCTCGACCACGTACACCTGGAACTCCGCGTATTCGGTGGCCATTTCGTCAAGTTCTCTGCCCTGCTTGACCCGGCCTTCGTACCGGCCGAGTTCGTCGCCGTACACGTACGTGACGTGCGTGAGCTTGACCTTGCGGCAGATCGGGCACCTGGTGTCGGTCGGTTCGCCGTGGAACTTGGCGGCCCGCAGCAGGTAGGGGTGAGCGTCGCAGACGTCGGTGACGGTGGTCCGGCCTGACAGCACCGACGTGAGCGTCGCGCGCCGGGCCAGCGCATAGTCGACCACCGATCGCCTCATGTCCGCAAGGTTACGACGGAATTGCGCTGAGGCCGAGTCCCCTGTTCGCTCGCGAGCGGCTGACCTGCGAATTTGCAACGGGACATACGCGGACTTGCGTCACAGGAGGGCGCCACATATCGTAGTGATGTATCGGCCCGATACATCGGGCAGATATGCCCCGCCGGACAGCCACGGCCGAGCCGGCGGGCAGATGTTGGTGGATAGTAGCCCAGAACTTGCTAGTTGGACGATAGCCAGGAGGCACGAGCGCGAATGAGGCGCAGATGAGCAGCCAGCGAACCGGCGTGCTCGAGCTCGCTGTGCTCGGGCTGTTGCACGAGACCCCGATGCACGGCTATGAGCTGCGCAAGCGGCTCAACTCGGTGCTCGGGGCGTTCCGCGCCTTCGGCTACGGCTCGCTGTACCCCTGCCTGAAGGACCTGACCGGGCGCGGCCTCATCACAGAGGACGTGATTCCCGAGGCGGCCAAGTCACTCGCCGGACGTCGATCCAAGATCGTCTACCGGCTGACCGCGGACGGCAAGGAATACCTGCAGGACCTGCTCTCCCAGACCGGCCCGGCCTCCTGGGAGGACGACGGCTTCGGGGTCCGGTTCGCGTTCTTCGGCCTCACCACGGCCGATGTCAGGCTGCGGATCCTCGAGGGCAGGCGCAGCCGACTGGAGGAGCGGGTCGAGTCCGTCAGGGCCGGGCTCGCGAGGACCAGGGAGCGCGTCGACAGCTACACCCTCGAACTGCAGCGGCACGGCCTGGAGTCCGTCGAGCGCGAAGTCCGCTGGCTGAATGAGCTAATCGCCTCCGAGCGGCGGGCGGACGCGGAGTCTGGGCGCGACAGCGCCGGGCCCGCGCGCCGGCCAGGAAGCAACACACATGACGGCACCAGCTGATCCGGCAGACAGTCAGGTCAGGTCCGTGCTTTCTGAGAAAGATAAGGAGCACAACGGTATGGGTTCGGTACGGGTAGCCATCGTGGGCGTCGGGAACTGTGCCAGTTCCCTCGTCCAGGGCGTGGAGTACTACAAGGACGCCGACCCGGCGAGCCGGGTGCCGGGCCTGATGCACGTCCAGTTCGGCCCCTACCACGTCGGCGACATCGAGTTCGTCGCCGCTTTCGACGTGGACGCCAAGAAGGTCGGACGGGATCTCGCCGAGGCGATCGTCGCGAGCGAGAACAACACGATCACGATCTGCGACGTGCCGCCGACCGGCGTCACAGTGCAGCGCGGCCCGACCTACGACGGCCTCGGCGAGTACTACCGCGAGATCATCACCGAGTCGGACGATGCGCCCGTCGACGTGGTCAGCGTGCTCAAGGAGAGCCGCGCTGACGTGCTCGTCTCCTACCTGCCCGTGGGCTCGGAGGAGGCTGACAAGTTCTACGCGCAGTGCGCGATCGACGCGGGCGTGGCGTTCGTCAACGCGCTCCCGGTCTTCATCGCGTCCGACCCGGTCTGGGCCGCCAAGTTCACCGAGGCGGGCCTCCCGATCGTGGGCGACGACATCAAGTCCCAGGTCGGCGCCACGATCACGCACCGCGTGCTGGCCAAGCTGTTCGAGGACCGCGGCGTCGAGTTGCTGCGCACGTACCAGCTGAACTTCGGCGGCAACATGGACTTCATGAACATGCTGGAGCGCAAGCGCCTGCAGTCCAAGAAGATCTCCAAGACGCAGTCGGTCACCTCGCAGATCCCGCACGAGATGGCCAAGGCCGACGTGCACATCGGCCCGTCTGACCACGTGCCGTGGCTGGACGACCGCAAGTGGGCCTACGTGCGGCTCGAGGGCAGGTCCTTCGGCGACACCCCGCTGAGCCTGGAGTACAAGCTCGAAGTCTGGGACTCGCCGAACTCGGCCGGCGTCATCATCGACGCGGTCAGGGCCGCCAAGATCGCCAAGGACCGCGGCATCGGCGGGCCCGTCCTGTCGGCATCGTCGTACTTCATGAAGTCACCGCCCGAGCAGTACAGCGACGACGTCGCCCGCGACGCGGTGGAGAAGTTCATCCGCGGCGAGGTCGACCGCTGACGGCCTGGCGACAAAGTGAGGTCACTGCGGGCCGGGCGCGAGGGAGCGCCCGGCCCGTAGTCTGATGCCGTGAACTGCCGCACGGGTCCTTCGGCCCGGACATGACTGCGTTCCTGAGATGACGGGCGCGGCCGCAGCGCCGAAGTCGTCCTTCGTCGCCGATCTTCGCTTCGTGCTGGCCGGACGCGACTTCCGGCGGTTGCTCACCACCCGGCTGATTTCGCAGACCGGTGACGGGCTGTTCACTGCCGGGCTCGGCGGATACGTGTTCTTCAACTCGAACAACTTCCCGAACCCCGCGTCGGGCGCTGCCGCGTTTGCCGTGCTCTACCTGCCGTACTCCCTGATCGGGCCGTTCGCCGGGGTCTTCATCGATCGCTGGTCCCGCCGCCAGATCCTGGTGATCTCCGCCCTGGCCAGGTCGCTGTTGGTGGTCGTAGCCGCCTCCTTCATCGCGGGGGGCGCACTGGGAGTGCCGCTCTATGTCGGCGTGCTCGCCGTCTTGGGAGTGAACAGGTTCTTCCTGTCTGCGCTGTCAGCGGCGCTGCCCCACGTCGTGGCCGAGGAGAAGCTGGTCACGGCCAACGCGGTCACCACGACGGCCGGCGGGATCATGGCCGCCATCGGCGGCATCGCCGGCCTCAGCGTGCATGTACTGCTGCACGGCGGCCGGGGCGAGTACGCGGCTACCATGCTGGTGGCCGGCTGCTGCTACCTGCTGGCCGCCGTGGCAAGTGCCACCATGGCCCGCGACCTGCTTGGCCCGCAGCGTGACCAAGTCGGGCCGACACACGGCCGGATCCTGCCGGAGCTGGCCTCGGTCGCGGCCGGGCTGGCTGCCGCCGGCCGTTATGTGCTCCGGCGGCGCGAGCCGACAGCCGCGCTTGTGGTCACCGGTGCCAACCGGTTCCTGTTCGGGATCTTGTTCCTGATGTCAATCCTGCTGTACCGCAACGATTTCTACCGCTCCGAGAGCGCCAACAAGGCGCTCGGTCACTTCGCCGTGCTTACCGCGGTCTCGGCGGTCGGGTACTTGTCGGCCGCTCTGATCACTCCGGCTGTGACCAGGCGGCTGAGCAAGCCCGCGTGGATCGCCCTGCTACTGGCGTGCGCAGCGGTAGTCATCGGCCCGCTCGGCCAAGCATTCGTTCAGCCGGCTTTCCTCGTCATCGGCTTCTGCGTGGGGCTGGTCGGGCAGGGGGTGGCCATCTGCGCCACGACGATCCTGCAGGAACAGGTCGATGATCGCTACCTGGGCCGGGTATTCGCCTTTTACGACATGGCCTTCAACGTCATGTTCGTCGGCGGTGCGGCACTGAGCGCAGTGTTCATGCCGATGACCGGCCGGTCGGCGGGCCTGATCGGCCTGGTCACAGCCGGCTATGTCGTCGCCGCGGCCGGGTACTGGCTGCTCGGCCGTCAGCCGGCCGGGCCCGTCGGCGGCACGTCCAGCCCGGCCGCGTCGGCCCAGCGCAGCAGTTCGTGAACAGCGCGGTCGTGACCGAGCGGGCCGTGCTCCATCCGCAATTCGAGCAGGTAGGTGTGCGCGCGGCCGACGTCCGGGCCAGGCGGGATGCCGAGCAGCGCCATGATCTGGTGGCCGTCCAGGTCGGGCCGGATCCTGGCCAGTTCCTCTTGGGCCTCAAGCTCGGTGATCCGCCGCTCGAGCGTGTCGTAGCTGCGGGAGAGCCGGTCTGCCTTGGCCCTGTTCCTGGTCGTGCAGTCGGCTCTGGTGAGCGCGTGTAGCCTCGCCAGCATCGGGCCGGCGTCTGTCACGTAGCGGCGGACGGCCGAGTCCGTCCACTCGCCGGTCCCGAACCCGTGGAACCGCAGGTGCAGGCCGATCAGCGTCGCCACATCGTCGGTCACGTCCTTGGGGAACCGCAGGCTCCGCAGTCTGCTTCGCGCCAGCTTCGCGCCGACGGTGTCGTGGTGGTGAAACGCAACCCGGCCATCCGGCAGCAGTGACCTGGTCTTCGGCTTGCCGATGTCATGCAGGAGTGCGGCCAGCCTGAGCCGCAGATCCCGCTCGAGCCCGTACTTCTCCTCCAGCGCGATGGCCTGGTCGAGCACGGTCAGCGAGTGCCGGTACACGTCCTTGTGCCGATGATGCTCGTCCACCTCGAGCCGCATCGTCGGCACCTCAGGCAGCACCTGCTCGGCCACGCCGGTCTGTACCAGCAGGTCGATGCCAGCCGACGGGCCGCCTGGCCTGCTGGCCCGCAGCAGCTTCTCTAGTTCGGCTGCGATCCGCTCGGCCGAGACGATCGCCAGCCGCGGCGCGAGTTCGGCCATCGCGTCCCTGACCTCTTCGGTCGGCGTCAGGCCAAGCTCCGCGACGAAGCGCGCGGCCCGCAGGATCCGCAGTGGGTCGTCGCTGAACGAGTCGACGGCGCGGCCCGGCGTCCGCAGGATCCGGTCCCGCAGGTCGGCGAGCCCGCCGAACGGATCGACCAGGTCCAGGCCGGGCAGCTGGGCAGCCATCGCGTTGACGGTGAAGTCGCGCCTGGACAGGTCGGCGCTAAGCGAGGTCTCGTACTGCACGTCCGGCTTGCGGGAGTCGGGCTCGTAGTGCTCGCTCCGGTAGGTCGTGATCTCGAAGTGATTGCGCCCCTTGCGCAGACCCACAGTGCCGAACTTCATGCCTATGGGCCAGGTCGCGTCCGCCCAGTCCTTGGTTATCTCCAGCACCTGCTCGGGCCGCGCATTCGTGGTCAGGTCGAGGTCTCCGCGCGCCCGGCTCAGGAAAGCGTCGCGTACCGGACCCCCGACCAGCGCTAGCTCGTGGCCGTGCCTGGCGAACATGCGAGCCAGGTCGCCAATCGGCCGCAGCGCGCCGGACAGCGATGACTTGAGCAAAGCCTTGGCCGCGCGCTGCTGTTCCGGCGTCATAGGAGTGGGATCCTGCACGGGCATCGAGGGTAGGCGCAAGTGAGCCGCCGTGCGAAGCCGGGTTCCCCCAGGGCACCAACAGGAAAGGTAGACGTAGTGATCGGTTTGCGATGCGAACACCCAATGCACGTGATCTGGTTGATGAGTGCTGAGCACCGGACGGCCTGACGCGCTCGCCAGCCGCCATAGCATGTGCGCCATGGCCCGCTCGCACGCCGCCAGGCAGCGCCGACGCCAGACACCAGCCGGCAGGCCGGCGGCGCGGCGCACGCGCCAGCGGCGTCCGGCGCGTGCAGCCGTCGCGACCGCCATCGCCGGGTTTTGCGCCGCTCTACCGCTGCTGAGCGGCCCCGCCGAGGCCTCTCCCGCGGACCAGCCGCCGCGTAGTCCACTGGCGATGACCGTGACGTCGGTGAACCCGTCGTTTGCCGAGCAGGGCAAAACGATCACGCTCACCGGGCAGGTCAAGAACCTCTCGGCGACCGCGGCGAGCGGGCTAACGGTCCAGCTGATGTCGTCGCAGACCGCGCTTGGAACTCGGCTCGGTCTGGAGAACTTCGCCCACGGCAACTCCGTGCCCGCCGAGACTCCGGTCAGCGTCCCGCCAGTGACGCTCCAGCACCTCGGCAGGGGCCTGACCTGGCGTTTCACCATCCGCTTGCCGGTAAACAAGCTCGGCTTGAGCTGCTTTGGCGTCTATCCGCTCACGGTCCAGGTCACTGATACGGCCTTGGCGATCGCCAGCGACGCCGTGCCGCTGCCCTACTGGCCTCCGAAGGCCACAAGCTGCACCGGGCAACGCAGGCCCAAGCCATTCCCCATCTCCTGGGTGTGGCCGCTGATCGACACGCCGCACCAGAACGCGTGCATGGGGCTGACCGACAACACCCTCGCTCAGCGGATCGCGCCGCACGGGCGCCTTGGCTACCTGCTCGCCGTCGGCGCCCGCTACTCCGCCCGGGCCGACCTGACCTGGGCCGTCGACCCGTCGCTGCTGGAGGGCGTGCGGGCGATGACCCAGCCCTACCAGGTCGGCGCGTCGGCCCGATGTCGCCAGGGCGGCAGCCACCCAGCAGACCCTGAGGCCTCGCGCTGGCTGAGCGGTCTGCGCAAGGCGACCGCCGGTCAGACGCTCTTCCTGACGCCCTACGCCGATGTCGACGTCGCCGCCCTGATCAGGCGCGGCAATATCTCTGACCTGCAGCAGGCCTTCGCCGCGGCCGGTCAGGTTGGTCATCAGATCTTGCGAAGGAGCGCCATACCTGCGCCGGTGTCGGCCGGACCGCGCCGGTTCTCGGCCATCGCTTGGCCGGCGTCAGGTATCGCGGGCGATGTAGTGCTCGACAGGCTCGCGATCCAGGGCATCGACACGGTGATCCTGGCCTCTCCGGCCGTCTCGCCGGTCAGCTACACGCCGGGCGCTGTGAGCAGCAAGCTGGTCGGAATCGGCCACGTGCTGGACATCCTGCTCGCCGACCACGCGATCACGGCGCTGCTCAGCACCCGCGCGGCCGCGTCGGCGAAGCCCGGTGACGTCCTCCAGACCAGCCAGCTCTACCTCGCCGAGACCGCGATGATCGCGTCCGAGCAGCCGAGCAACATCCGCCCGATCATGGTCGCACCGCCCAGGCGCTGGGATCCGCCGCGGGCGCTCGCGCGCAGATTGCTGTCCGGCACGGTCAGCGCGCCGTGGCTGAAGCCGTCGACCGCTGACCAGATGGTCTCGCTGCCCGCAGAGAAGGTCTATCCCAAGTTCACGCACAGCCCATCGTCGGCCGAGCTTTCAGGAAAGCTGCTGCACGAGGTGTCGAAGCTCGATCACCGGATCGAACTGCTGCAGTCGATCAGGGTGAAGCCGGATCCCGCACTCAACCGGGCAGTCTTCGCCATGGAGTCCTCGGCCTGGCGTGGCAGCGGCGCCAAGCGGGCGCGCCAGTTGTTCGAGCGCACCTCCCGCTACGTGGACAGCCAGCTCCGCGGGGTGACGATCCGCGGCGGCGGCGGGCGTCACAACGCGTACCACGTAACGTTCGGCGGCAAGACCGCGCCGGTGAACGTCGTCATTCGCAACGACCTACGCTACGCGGTCCGGGTCGGGCTGCAGGTGTCAGCGAACCGGGCCAAGGTCACCGGCGAACCGATCTCGATCCGGGTCCCCGCGCTCAGCTACTCGGCTCCAGTCAAGCTGACCGTCCACGTCAAGGGCCAGCACGGCAGGATCAGGCTCAGCTTGGTCGCGCCCTCGGGTTCGGCGCTCGCGACCCATCCGCTACCGGCCTTCCCGCTGGTCATCCTCGTGCACCCGACCGATTTCGGGACTGTGGCGCTGGTGATCTGCGCTGGCGTGCTCGCCCTGTTCGTGATCGCCTCCGCGACGCGCGCGATCAGGAACGGTCGGCCGGTCCCTCCGGACGATGCAAATGATCTTTCTGGGCCAACGCACCCTCCGACGTCAGACGAGCAGGAGGCAGGCGGCGTGACCGACGAAACGGCCGAGCCGCGGTCGGCGCCGGGCGATCCGCTGACCGCGATGGCGCCCGGGCGGACTGCCGGGCGCACTGCCGGCCACGCGGCCGATCGTTCAGCCAGGCCCGACGACCTGGACGCGACGTCGCCCGGAGCGATGGTGGGGCCGCCGGATGGCGCTCGTGGGCCGCACGTCGATCTCGGGCCGCCCCTCGGCGCCGGGCACTCGACCGGCGGCAGGCTGCCGACAGACGTAGGGCTGCCGCCGGATGGCGCGGAACATTCGGGCACCGGGCGGCTCCCGGCATCGGGCTGGATCACGCCGCCTGACCTGCCCGCCAATAGCGGGCGCGGTTCCAGAATCGGTGCAGAAGGTTTCCTGAACCTGAACAATCGGCCCGAACATACAGATAGCGTCGGTGATGATCGATCCAAACTGAGTTCTGCGGGCCCAAGGCCAACTGCCGGCCCGGAGGGCCGCTCGATCGCCGACCAAGAGGCACGGCGAGCGACGGAGGAGCGTAGATGAACTCGCCAGGATCTGGAGCCGCGCCGGGCACGCCCGACGACGGCCGAGGTCAGGGGTTCAACCCCACTGGCAACCACCACCGCCCAGCCGACCGCGACGGGGGCCCGAGGCGAGATGCCGGCCCGCAGGGCCCGAAGCGGGAAGCCGGCCCGCAGGGCCCGAAGCGGGAAGCCGGCCCGCAGGGCCCGAAGCGGGAAGCCGGCCCGCAGGGCCCTAGGCCAGCAGCCGGCCCGGAGGGTCACGGCGACGGGGATCCCCTGGCTGGCGACTACCGGCCACCACCCCCCGGCTACCGGCCGCCTCCGCGCGGCTACCGGCCTTCACCCCACGACGGCGGTCGCGGCGGAGCCGACGGTCGGCCGGGCAGCAACTACCCGCCGCCGGCCGACGACTTCAACCGGCCTGGCGGCTACGGGCCGTCCGGCTATGACCGCCCGCCAGGCAATTCCGGCCCGGGCGGCGACCTGTTCCGTCCGGCAAGCAACGGCCACAACGGGAACGGCCGAAGTCACGGCCCGCCCGCACGCGGCTACGGGCCAGCCGCGCCAGGATTCGGCCCGGATTCCCGGGACTACCGTCCAGCGCCCCCCGGATACGGGCCAGGTACCAACGGATCAGGCTCCCCAGGGAGCGACTACGGGCCCTCTGGATCCCGCCCGGCAGGCGGTGACTACCGCTTGCCCGACTACCGCCCCGCAGGCGACCGCCCTGCGGGTAACGGCTACGGGCCGGCCGGCTCGCGCTCCCCGGGCGGCGACTACGGCCCGGCGAGCCCTCGTTCCCCGAGCGGCGACTACCGCCCCGCGAGCCCTCGCTCCCCGAGTGGCGACTACGGCCCGGTAGGCGAATACCGTCAGTCCGGCCCCGGGCAGCAAAGCGGCAACGACCGCCCGCCGGGGCCCGGTTACCGCGCGGCAGCGGCCGGCCGGGCTCCGGACACCAATCCGCTCCGCCCGCTCGGCGGAACGAGCGATGACCGCCGCGCCGGGGGTAACGACTACCAGGCCACCAGCGAATTCCCTGCGACGGGTTCGGATCGTCCGGCTGGCAACGACGGCCGCGCGATAAGCGATGACTACCGCGCCGGAGGTAGCGACGGTGCCGCGACACAGCGCCGCCGGGCCGGTGGCCGGGCGCCCGGCGCGCACCGGGCGAACAAGGGCGACGGACTGATCCTCGGCTTCGGCCGTTCCAAGGCCAAGTCGGACGGGGCCGCCCGGCACGATCGCGGCGGGCCCGAGGCCAGCGGCCGGCCAGACGACCCGCAGGGTCCGAGGCCCGAGGCCGGTCCGGACAGCCCGAGGCCGGAGGCTGGCCGGCACGGCCCGAGGCCGGAGGCTGGCCGGCACGGCCCGAGGCCAGGGCCCGGCCCGCAGGTGCCGATGCCTGGGGCGCCCCCGGAAGGCCCGTGGCCGGCCGACGTGCCGTCGTCTGGCGAGGCAGGGCTCACGGCCGAAGGGTACGGCGTTAGCCCGGAAGGCGAACTGACCGACGCCGAACTCGAGCGGTCCTGGTACCGGCAGTCGACGACATCGCAGGCTGGCGTGCCGACCCAGCCTGGCGGCGCCCAAGGGCCTCCGCCGCCTGGTGACATGACGGCGCCTGGCGGACCGGCCGAGCCGGGCGACGCGGCCTCGCCGAGCCTCGTCCGCTCCAGCGGCGTCATGGCGCTGGGCACGCTGGCCTCCCGGGTTAGCGGGCTAGTCCGCAGCGTCGTGCTGGTCTACGCGCTCGGCGTTCAGGAACTCGGGAACGCGTACAACTACGCCAACACGCTGCCGAACACCGTCTACAACCTCGCCATCGGCGGAATCCTGACCTCGGTGATCGTGCCGCTGCTGGTGAGCGCCGCCAGACGACACAAGGACCGGGGCGAACAGTACGACCAGCGGATGTTCACCCTGGTCACCATCGCGCTCGCGGGGATCACGCTGGTCGCGACGCTCGCCGCGGCCCCGATCGCCAGCCTGTACGACCCTGGCGCGAAGGCAGCCGAGCACCACCTGCTGGTGATCTTCGCCTACTTCTTCATCCCGCAGATCTTCTTCTACGGGGTGTCCTCACTCGCGGGTGCGATCCTGAACGCACGCGGCCACTTCGCGGCGCCGATGTGGACTCCGGTCGTCAACAACATCGTCGTCACCGTGATCGCAGTCGCGTTCATGCTTGTCGCGGCCGGCCAGGACGTCAACAAGGCCAGCACGATCACCAACGGCGAGATCCTGCTGCTTGGCATCGGCACGACGCTCGGCATCATCGCCCAGACGGCCGCGCTGGTTCCGGCCTTGCGCCGGGTCGGATTCCGCTGGCATCCGCGATTCGACTTCCGGCGGGTCGAGATCAGCGAGATCGGCCGGATGGCCGGTTGGATGTTCGGCTACGTGCTGACCACGCAGGTGGCGTTCCTGGTCACCTCGATCGTCGCGAGCACCGCGGGCAACGCCAAGCAGACCGGCGGGGTCGGCGCGGGCTTCACGGCGTACAGCAACGCCTGGCTGCTGTTCCAGTTGCCGTACGCGATCGTCGCGATATCGGTGATCACCGCACTGCTGCCCCGGATGAGCGGGCACGCGGCAGACCGCAAGTTCGACCTGGTCCAGGCGGACTTCTCGACCGGCGTCCGGCTCGGCTCGGTCGTCGTCGTGCCGGCCGCGCTGGTGCTGGCGGCGATCGGCCCGCCACTCGGCGAGATCCTGCTCGGCTGGGGCAACACCAGCGACGCGAGCGCTCGGTACATCGGGCTGGTGTTCTCGATCTTCTCGCTCGGCCTCGTGCCGTACATGTTGTTCCAGTTGCTGCTGCGAGTCTTCTACGCGCTGCACGACAGCAAGACCCCGGCGCTGATTGGCGTCGCCACGATGGTCGCCAACGCGGGTGCCAACCTGATCGCCCTCGCGGCGTTTCCCAAGGGCGACGTGGTCGCTGCGCTCGGCGCTGGCTTCGGGCTGGCGAACGCCGTTGGGGCCGTCCTGGCCTGGCGGGTGCTGAGCCGCCGGCTCGGCGGCCTGGCGGGCCACCAGATCGGCCGCAGCCTGGCAAGGATGCATGCCGCTGCGGTGCCCGCCGCGATCTTCGCGCTCGGAGTTGCGGTACTCATCGGCAGCGTCTTCTCAACAGCCAAGGTTTTCGCGGCCCTAGTCGTGATCATCGGCGGCGGCGGTGCCTTGCTGATCTACGTCGTCGTCGCTCGCAGACTGCGGGTTGCCGAGGTCACCGACCTGATGGGCATGGTGCGGTCGAGACTGCGCCGGTAAGGTGTGCGGCAGGTGCTGCCGGACCGGCATTCCCGCGAGGTGCCCTATGGTCTCCGGCTGGTAACGGTTTGCGGACCGGTAGGGTGGCAGCGGAACGCGCGGGCAGGTTGTGCCGCATCATTGAATTGTCCACGCCCGCTTCCGGTACCCAGGAGGAAGCGTCGAGAGCCTGCAGTAACTCGGCGCTTGTGACCCATGACGACGTATGCGTCCGCGCCAGGCACCAAGCTCGGCGGCCGTTACCGGCTCGAGGACCGGATAGCAGCCGGCGCTGGCTGGGATGCATGGAAGGCCATTGACGAAACCCTCGCTCGAGCGGTCACCGTCTTCACATTTGCCTCCGGATTCCCGCGTATTGGCGATGTCGTTACCGCGGCTCGCGCGGCCAGCAGATTGACCGACCCCAGGCTCGCCCAGGTCTTCGACGTCGAGGACGACTGGAATCACGCCTACATCGTCATGGAGTGGGCGGCCGGCGACACCCTCGGCGACCTGCTCGCGCAGGGGCCGCTCGAGCCGTACCGGGCCGCCAGGATGATCGCGGACGCAGCTGGGGCGCTCTCGTCCGCGCACGCGGCCGGGGTCGCGCACATGTGCCTGTCACCCGGGTCGGTGCGGTGGAGCCCGACCGGGGAAGTGAAGGTGGTCGGCCTCGGCATTGACGCTGCCCTGTCCGGCATCGTCGCCGACGAACCGGTCCGCTGCGACACCGAAGGACTGGGCTGGCTGCTGTACGCGGCGCTGACCGGCTACTGGCCCGGGCCCGAGATCCCCGGTATGCCGCCGGCCCGACGGCCGGCGGCGAGCCCCGCACACCGCGGCAGGTCATGGCCGGCATCCCGCCTACCCTGTCGGATATCACCAGCCGCGCGATGCACCTGAGTTCCGCGGCTGAGCACCCCTTCACCTCTCCCGGCGACCTGGCCAGGTCGCTGCTCGCCACACTGCCGCCGATACCGCTGCTCGCGGCCGCCGAGCCGCCGTATGGACGTGGCCACGCGCAACGGACCCGTGAGGACAGCTGGCAGCGCGGCGACCACAACGGCCCGGAGAGCTGGCCCGGTGGAGCGGGCTACGCGGACACCGACTGGCCACCCGACGGCGTCGGATATGCCGGGCCTCAGCCGGGAGGCCGGCGCCGGGCCAAGCCCGCTCGTCGCGCACCGCATCCTGGATTGCCCGCGTTGCTGCCCGCGTTGCTGCCTGCGCGGCTGTCCAGGGGCGTTCTGATCGGAATCGGCGTCCTCGTCGTCGCGGCGATCACCGCGTTCATGCTGTGGCCGAACGGCGGTTCGCCGAACGGCCCCCCGCACCCTGGCCGCAGCACCCCGCTGACCTCGGTGACCCAGCTTCGGCCGCTCAGGGCCCAGGGCTTCGACCCGCTGACCAGCGCTTCGGCTGACCCGACGAACGAGGAAAGCCAGGACGCCAAGTTCGCGATCGACGGGAGCATGCAGACCGACTGGAGCTCCCAGTGGTACGCCAGCCCTGAGTTCGGCCAGCTCAAGGCCGGCTCGGGCCTCATGATCGACATGGGCAGGGCGGTCAGGTACTCGACCGTCACAGTTACGTTCAACTCCCAGGCTGGAGCACAGGTCAAGCTGCTGGTCGGCAACTCCAACGATCGGAGCAAGCAGAACCTGGACTCGATGACGACGATCGCGTCGGCCAGCAACCCGACCGGTACGGTCACCTTCCACATCAAGAGCCAGGCGACCGGCAGGTACCTGGTGATCTGGTTCACCAGGCTGCCGCCGCAGCCCGGCTCGTCCGGCAAGTTCGAGGCTCAGGTCTTTAACGTCACGATCAAGGGAACCTCCCAGGCGCAGTAGCGGGAGAGTCCGGTTACCCGGCGAATGCGACATGCCGGCGATGAAGATCAGGCGGCTGACGGCTGAGTTGGCGCTGGCCACTAAGCTACGACAGATGGAGTACATCGTCCTGCCCAACCTGGGCCAGGACGCGGTCGCGATCGGCTGACGGTTACCCCCGCAGGCACTCATTCACACGAGGCAGACCGGGAGACGCGACGGAATCTCAGCAGCCGGGCAGTGCGGGCACCGGCAAGTCATATCCTGCGCAGCGGGAAGCTGTCGTGAGCGCGGATGATGGCTGGCGCGGCGCGGTTCCAGCGCAGGCCAAGGCGGAGTGCAGCGACGCTGAGCTGTTGAAGATGCACATCGCCGGCGACCCCGAGGCCTTCGGAGAGCTATTCCAGCGGCACCGGGACCGGCTGTGGGCGGTGGCTCTGCGGACGCTGTCGGACCCCGAGGACGCGGCTGACGCGCTGCAGGAGGCGATGATCTCCGCATTCCGGCGCGCTGGGAGCTTCCGCGGCGAGTCCGCGGTCACGACGTGGCTGCACCGGATCGTTGTCAACGCCTGCCTGGACCGGATGCGCCGCAGGACCGCACGGCCCGAGGTGGCCGGTGGTGACGAGCGGCTGCTGGATGTGCTCGCCTCCGGAGAGGCCGGCGCCGACCCTGCGGTGGGCAGCGAGCTGTCCATGGAGGTCATGGCCGCGCTCCGGAAGTTGCCGCATGATCAGCAGGTCGCCCTCGTGCTCGTCGACATGCTCGAGTACCCAGTCGCGGACGCCGCCGAGCTGCTGGGCGTCGCCCAGGGCACGGTGAAGAGCCGGTGCGCTCGCGGTCGGGCCAGGTTGCTGCCGCGGCTCGCGCACCTGCGGCAGACGGCTGCAGCACCCGCGGCCAGATCTGATCCAGGGGTAAGTGGCAGTGCCGGTCCAGTGCCTGGTGCGGGGCTTGCGCATGGCGCCGATGCGGCAGGCGCCGGGCGGGCGTACACGGAACCTCCGGGCGATCCTGAGCAGGAAAAACGGAACCGATTGCCGCCGGGATCCGTCCTACCTGCGCAGAAAGGTGGTGAAGACGAAGAGTGAGGCGCCACTTCAGTGCGGAAGTCCTCGCCCTGTATCGCGAAGGTGCGGTGACTGCCAGGAAGGCTGGCCGGATCACCGCGCATCTCGCCGTGTGCGTGGTGTGTGCCGGAGTCGACTCCGATCTTGCCGCAGTCTCCAGCGTGCTGGTTGCCGTGCAACTGCCGCCGATGCCGGAAGCACTCGCCGGGCGTATCCAGTTCGCGATCGCGAGCGAGGCATTGGCGCGTGCGGCCGCGAGCGCGACATCGGCGGTTGCGGTCGATACGCGGGTACTAGGTGCCGAGCGCGTTGCTGATGCCGGTGTTAGTGATGCCGGTGTTAGTGATGCCGGTGCTGGGGATCTCGCGGGCGCCGGTGCCGCAGGTGCGGCCGGTGGTACGCACGCCGGCGAACGGACGTCGGCGGGACGGATGCCGACGGTCCAGCGCACACGCCCGGCCGACCGGACCTGCCGGAGCGCAAGCGCGGAGGTCGCGGCGGTCGCGGTGCGTCCCGCCGTTTCCGGATGCCGGAGTGGTCCTCGCCTCTGCTGCTACGCGGCATGGCCGCGGCCGGGGCTGTCGTCATCATCGCCGGTGCCGGACTCTTGTTCACTCAGGGGCATAACAGCGGGTCGAATAACGCAGGGAGCGGGAGCGCGGGTCGCGAGGCTGCTCCCGCGCAGCAGAGGCCGAGCGTCGCCCGCAAAGGTACCAATGCCGGCTACTCCAGCGGCGGTCCGGTAAGCCTGAGTTATCGCCTTAAGGGCAAGATCGCGACCGCGCGTGCGTTGGCTACCGATCAGAACTACACCAAGCGGAATCTGACCCCCCTTGTCCACAAGGATGTCTCGAGCGCGGCCGCCTTCGGAAAAGGCGTGACGCCTGGCCCTACGCAGCGGTCGTCCGCACCGAAGGCCGTGTTCGGCGGGATCCGCGTGCCCTTGCTGGTGGCATGCCTGACCAGGTTGGCGGAAGGAGGGACGGTTGTGGTGGCCGACGTCGCCAGATATCTCGGCCGTCCTGCGACAATCGTGGTGTTGAAATCGCCAAACGATGCCCACGTGCTTGATGTCGTGGTCGTCGGCCTCGCGTGCTCGTTGGCGAACCCGAACATCATCGCGGAGTTGACGGTCCCCGCCGGTTGAGCCCGCTCGAGATGGGAATCTCGCAGGCCCTTGCTCCGTTGACTCCGGTGCAGTTCTACGAAGGAGAAATCGACAGTGACCGAAGTGCGGGATGTCATCGTCATCGGGTCGGGACCGGCTGGGTACACAGCGGCCCTGTACGCGGCCCGGGCCAAGCTCAACCCGCTGGTTTTCGAGGGTTCGGTCACGGCCGGCGGTGCGCTGATGAACACCACCGACGTCGAGAACTATCCGGGCTTCCCCGACGGCATCCTCGGGCCCGACCTGATGGACTCGGTCAGGAAGCAAGCCGAGCGCTTCGGCGCCGAACTTGTCGCTGACGACGTCCTCGAAGTCGACCTGGCCGCGACCCCTAAGGTCGTGAAGACGGTGGACGGGGAGTTCCTGAGCCGCGCGATCATCATCGCGACCGGTTCGAGCTACCGCGAGCTGGGCGTGCCCGGTGAGAAGAGGCTCGCCGGCCACGGCGTCTCCTGGTGTGCCACCTGTGATGGCTTCTTCTTCCGCGAGCAGGACATCGCCGTAGTCGGCGGCGGTGACTCAGCGATGGAAGAGGCGACTTTCCTGACCAGGTTTGCCCGCTCTGTGACGATCGTGCATCGCCGGGGCTCCCTGCGTGCCTCCAAGATCATGCAGGACAGGGCGACGTCCAACCCGAAGATCAAGTTCGCCTGGAACAGCCAGGTCCTCGAGGTGCTAGGCGAAGACCGGGCGACCGGGCTGCGGCTGCGGGACGCCGAAACTGGCGCTGAGAGCGTTCTGCCCGCTACTGGGATATTTGTAGCGATCGGGCATGATCCGCGCAGTGAGTTGTTCAAGGGGCAGCTCGCCACAGACGACGATGGCTACCTTCTGGTGGAGGAGCCGTCGACCAGGACCGCGATCCCGGGCGTCTTCGCCTCGGGAGACGTCGTCGACCGGCACTACCGGCAGGCCGTGACGGCGGCCGGCACAGGGTGCGCCGCGGCGCTCGACGCGGAGCGGTGGCTGGCCGACCAGAGCGAGTAACGGTCTTGACTTCCCGCTGCCGAGCGGCAGCGGGACAACCTGAGAGTCAAAGAGAGGATGTCCTGAAGGTGGGCGAATCAAGCAAGGCAGTCACCGACTCGAGCTTCGAGTCAGACGTGCTGAAGAGCTCCAAGCCGGTGCTCGTTGACTACTGGGCGGAGTGGTGCGGTCCGTGCCGGCAGGTCGCCCCGGTCCTCGAGGAAATCGCGAAAGAGTACGCCAGCAAGATCGACATCGTGAAGCTGAATGTCGACGACAACCCCGAGGTGGTCCGCACCTACGGGATCATGAACATCCCGACGCTGGCTGTCTTCAAAGACGGCCAGATCGTCAAGCAGATCGTCGGCGCCAAGCCGAAGTCGGCCCTGCTCCGTGAGCTCGAAGAGTTCCTGGCCTAACCGATCTGGGCTCGAAGTGCCGCACCGGCGAGTTGCCAGTGCGGCACTTTTCTGGTTGGACTGGCTGAAGACGTTGGACGCAGAATGTCGGCAGGGCAAGGGGCGAGGCTGAGTCAGGCCAGCCGCAGCGGGCGTTCTGGCGTCATCGAACCCAGGAGTCGCTCAAGGGCAACCTCAACGTCCTCCCGCCAGGACATGGCCGTCTTGACCTCGAGCCGCAGCCGCGGATAACGGATGTGCGGACGTACTGTCTTGAAGCCGACGGCGAGGAGGTAGTCGGCTGGCGTGACGCAACTCATGCCGTCGGGCTTCAGATCGCCGAAGGCCTCGACCGCTCTGATACCTCGACGGCTCAGATCCTTGACCAGACCCTGTAGGAGCATCCGGCCGAGACCGCCATCGCTGAACTCCGAGATGATGTGGGCGTTCATCAGAAGAACGGCGTCGGCGCTGACGGGACTAGTCGGAAACGCCACCGAGCGCGGAACGTACTGCGGCGGAGCATAGAGCATGTAGCCAGCCGCGACGCCGTCCACGTAGACGATCTTTCCGCAGCTACCCCATTGCAGCAGCACGCTGGAAACCCAGGACTCCTTCTCCAGTGCTGCGTCTCCTGCTTCCAGTGCGCGAGCCTGGCCGACGGGGTCGAGTTCCCAGAAGACGCAGCGTCGGCACCTGGATGGCAGGTCGTCGAGATTGTCGAGTGTGATACTCGCAAGACGGCGCGACACTTGGCACCTCTATCACTGACTGCCCCTGATCACGGCAGCGCGGGCTTCTCGAACTGAGTGCGTGACGAATTGGCGCGGACTATCAGTCCGGCAATGCCATGGTACTCAGGTTTGACCCGAAGCTGAGGGTTCCTTTACGGACCGCGCCGGGTGCTGCGGCGGAGCTCCGGCTCGGTGCCTGCACTTGGTTGGCACGTCGAGGTGCGGCCGCCGACGCCTCGCTGCCCACGGTGTGTCTCATGGCTCCCTCCTGGCCGCACGTGTCGCGACAGGGCAGCACCGTGGTGAGGGGTCGCTATGGCGATCTCCCGGTGCTCGGTTTGCGTACCGTGGTCGGTAGCCTGAGGCGGGTGATGACTGGACGCAAGAGCTTCGGCAGCGACAACCATGCAGGCGCGCACCCTGAGGTCATTGCTGCTATCGCGGCGGCGAATACCGGCGACGCCGGCCCGTACGGCGCGGACGACTGGACGAGCCGCGCGGCGAACGAACTGTCCGCGGCCTGCGGCGCAGTCAGCACCTACTTCGTCTTCAACGGCACCGCGGCCAACGTGCTCGGCATCAGCCTGCTGCTCCGCCCGTTCGACTCCGTGATTTGCGCGGAGTCATCACACCTGCATGTCGATGAGTGCGGCGCTACGGAACGCAATCTGGGCAACAAGGTGGCGACGCTATCCACTCCCGACGGCAAACTGACGCCTGAGCTGATCGCGCCCAGGCTCACCGGCCGCGGTGATGAACACCGGGTTCAGGCGAGAGTCGTTGAAATCGCGCAGGTGACCGAGTTGGGCACGTGCTACTCACTCGATGAACTGCGCCGGCTGAGCGAGTTCTGCCGCGCCGAGGGCTTGTACCTCTTCATCGACGGCGCCCGTCTCGCCAATGCCGTGGCCTACCTGGAATGCGAACTCGCAGACATCGCGGCTCACGCCGACGTTCTGAGCTTCGGCGGCACGAAGAACGGGGCCGTTGCTGCGGAGTCGGTCATCGTGATGCGAGACGAACTGATCGCCGATGTGCCGTTCTTGCGGAAGCAGCAGATGCAGCTTGGCTCGAAGATGCGCTTCATGGCCGCTCAGTTCACTGCCTTGCTGGAGGACAAGCTCTGGCTGCGGAGCGCCCAGCACGCCAACGCAATGGCGGCCCGGCTAGCCGACGGCCTGGCCGACATTCCCGGCGTGGACATCCGGTACCCGGTCCAGTCGAACGCCGTATTCGCAGCACTGAGTCCGGATCGGATCAAGACGCTGCAAGAGGAGTGGGCGTTCTACACCTGGGATGAGAGTGAAAACGTCGTCCGTTGGATGACAGCCTTCGACACCACCGAGGAAGACGTAGACGCATTCTTGGAGTCGATCCGCGCCAGCGCCGCAAAGTAATCGGCTCGACGCCCCGCGTTCCTCGTACATCCAGGCAAGCTAGCCGAATGGCTGCCTGGCCCGGCGCAGCCGAGGCGCGAGTCAGCTGGATTCCAGCCTCAAGCCAACGCAGACCTCAGGTCAGCGACCATCGCATTGGCTTCTGCGGAAGATTCGGATTCTGACCACGGCTCTTGCCACTCGCTCGATTCGCCAGTGACACGGGCCAGCGCGGTCATCGCCAGATCTCGCAGCCGCGCAGTGTCCTGAAGACCGCCAGACTGGGCAAGCGCCATGACGTTCTCGTCAAGACCCTCAAAGGCAGCGCCTCGGGCCACAGCAATCAGTCCGGCCGCCGCGATCGCGGCGCTGGCCTCCGGCAACTCCAGATAACCTTGCGCCGCAACAGCGAGCGCAGCTTCAAGCCGACCGGCCACGTCATCTGCTGGCAGTTCGCCCAGCTCTCCCAGGAAGTCCAGCGCATCGTCATTCTCAAACGGGCCAGCGCCCCATGCACCCATACGCATGCTCCGCTCATTAGCTGCTGGCGGGCAGAGCACACCAGGCGTGTTTCACGTGAAACATTCTGCCGCTACCTGCCGCACACGACCATCCACGTCCAGTCAACGACCCACGCTGGACGCAGTTCCATCTGCACCCTTGCACGTTGGCGGCCTCCGACCGCGCAGCTGCTGCACAGAACAGCGCACAGGCGATCTCTCCGAGGTGCCGCAGGTCAAACCGTCTGGCTTGCCGGCCATTCCGGTGAAATGGTCTTCACGATGCGGTCGAGATCATCCAGCGAGGCGAACTCAACGACGATCTTCCCCTTCCGCTGTCCCAGCTCCACCTTGACCCGCGTGTCTAGAGCATCGGAGAGACGATTGGCCAGGTCTGCAAGTCCTGGTGCCACCGGCTGCTTCCGCGGCTGCTTGCGCCGCGCCTTGCCACCTTCGCCGCCCATAGCGACGATTTCCTCAGCAGCACGCACCGACAGTCCTTCGGCGACGATCCGGTGCGCAAGCTGCTCTTGCGCCGATGGGTCCTCAAGTGCCAGCAACGCGCGGGCGTGACCTGCACTGAGAACTCCCGCGGCGACCCTGCGCTGGACGGCGGGCGGGAGATTCAGCAGCCGGATCGTGTTGGTGATGTGCGGCCTCGACCGGCCGATCCGGTGAGCCAGCTCTTCATGGGTCGCTTCGAAGTCGTCCAGGAGTTGCTGATAGGCCGACGCTTCCTCGAGCGGATTCAACTGCTGCCTGTGCAGGTTCTCGATCAATGCGTCGCGAAGCAAGTCGGAGTCAGGAGTCTCCCTGACGATGGCCGGGATGAACTGCAGATCGGCCATCTGGCAAGCTCGCCATCGGCGCTCACCCATGACGATCTCGTACTTGCCGGCTCCAGTTCGGCGCACCACGATCGGCTGCAGCAGCCCGACGACCTCGATCGATTCGGCGAGTTCAGCGAGCGCGTCGTCGTCAAAGATCTGCCGGGGCTGCCTGGGGTTCGGCGCGATCGCGTCGATGGGAATCTCGTCGAAGTACGCGCCGCTGACGTCAGCCAGGCGCGCCGCGGCGGAGAAGTCTCCCCCGTCCGCTCGGTAACTCGACAGCGACGCAGTCTGCTCACCGACCGCGGCGGTCGGGATCAGGGCTCCGAGCCCCTTCCCGAGGCCTCGCTTTTGCTGCGGCATCTACCTCTCCCTGCTGCGGCGGCGACCGCGACCAAACCCGTTGACCATTGCACCATGCGACGGCTGTTTCCAAGAGCGACGCGCACGAGCCAGTGCGGTTCCATCCTGCCAGGCAATTCTCCTGCAGGGATCCGATCCGCTCAGCACCTGTGGATAAGTGGGGCGCTGCCCGCAAGTTGTCCACAGGGATGGAAGCTGGCCTTGACATGGCAACGCGGGTGCTGCTGCTTGCCGAGTGCTCATATTGCGCAGCCCGTCGGTACCGTCTGCCTTGAGTACACGCTCCGGCCAGGCGGATTAGCAGGCTAGGCTCTGGCGACCCTGGTGTTCCGGAAGGCCATCTCCCTGGCGGCCTCCAAGTAGGCCAGTGCGCCGCTCGAACCCGGGTCGTACGTCATGACCGACTGGCCGTAGCTTGGAGCTTCCGAGACCCGAACGCTGCGCGGAATGACTGAGCTCAGCACGAGCTCTCCAAAATGACCGCGAACTTCGTCGGCCACCTGCGACGCGAGCCTGGTTCGGCTGTCGTACATCGTCAGCAGAATGGTGCTGACTTTAAGCGTCGGATTCAGATGGCTCTTCACGAGCTCGATCGTCCGCAACAGCTGCTCGAGGCCCTCAAGAGCGTAATACTCGCACTGGATTGGAATCAGCACCTCAGGAGCCGCTACAAGAGCGTTGACGGTCAGCAGCCCAAGCGACGGCGGGCAGTCAATGAAGATGTAATCCAGTCCGGAGGCGTCGTACCCGCCCAGCGCCCGCACCAGCCTGGACTCACGTGCGACCAACGGCACAAGCTCGATCTCCGAGCCTGCAAGATCGATCGTCGCGGGGGCGCAGAATAGGTGCTGGAATCCCTCGACCGGTCGAATGACATCGGTGAGCGGCGCCCCGTCAACGAGCACGTGATAGATCGATGCGGTTCCGGATCTGTGCTCGACGTCCAGCGCCGTCGAGGCGTTTCCCTGCGGATCCAAGTCGACCACGAGAACGCGGGAACCGTTCATCGCCAGGCTCGCCGCCAGATTGACGGCCGTCGTCGTCTTGCCGACGCCGCCCTTCTGGTTCGCGATCGTCAGGATCCTGCACGACCCTGGACGTGGCCAGTCCTGGCCGCCGGCCCTCGCCTTCATGGCCGCCTGAGCCGCTCGCGCGATCGGCGTGTCAGCCGATGTGTCCGGCTCAGGAATGGCCACCTCATCCTCACTCTCGCCTCGTCCTATCAAGGCGCCGGAATATGTACCCGCGATCATAGAGGGGCCAGGGCCCTGGAATGTCCGGCCTCTGGGATCAGATCCCTCGACCGATGGCATCCTGCCGTGCATTTGCTCAGGTGATTCACGATGTGGTGCAGATTGCGATTCCTGAATCGGCAGGCCGGCGATTTCTTGAGCTAGGCGGCGCACCACGGCGTGTCGCGGGGCCGCCCGAGCCCGGTAATGGTCATCGTGCGCATGCGGGATCGACCGCCGCTCTGCGGCTTCGGCTGCGGCTGCCGCGTCCGAGCCGCCACCTCCAGCTGCTGTCGCTGCGCTTGACCGTTCGGTACGAGGCGAGGTGCCGCCAGCGTCACGCTGCGCCGAGCCTGGGTCGGCCGGCTTGTCTTGACCGACGCGGTCAGCAGCCACAGCAGCGATACTCGGCCCCGGACGCCCTGCGGCATCAACGCCGCTGAGATCCCGGCCGCCGCCGCCGGGAGCCGTTGTTTCACGTGAAACAGTGGCCGCAGGTGCTGGACGGCGGTCCCGAACCTCGCCACTGACATTGCGTTCGTGGCGACCAGGCGGCGGCACTGGCATCTCAGGCCAGCCAAGACCGACGTCATGCTCATCGGCTGAACTCGAGATCGGGGGAGTAACAGCGACGGCAGTCAGGTCGCTCGATCCATACTGCCGGATCTGCGAGCGGAGTTCACCGGATGAGACCTCAGGCCAGCCAAGCCCTCTCTGGACCTCATCAGACCAGCCATCACGGCCATCTGTGCCATACGCGCGATCCCCCCGCATGGCGATCGCCTCCCTCTCGGCACCTGGCAAGGCTCCGGCCGACGGCGAGGACCGCATCGCAGTCGGCTCCCGCTCAACCGCAGCCGGCTCGGCTCCCACTGGCGCGTTCAGCCCTGCCTCAGTCACTCCGGCCGAGCCGCCCTGTCTCGTGAACGTTCGCCGTGACCTAACTCCTGCAGATCCGGGGCGCGCCGGCCCCTCACTATCCTGCCCGGCAATTGTCGGCCCGGCACCCGGCTCGCTGGCGCTTGACGGCCCATCGCGTTCCGAGTCGGGTCGCACCGGCCACGCGTGCCTCTCAACTGCAGACGCACCCGAGCCTGATGCCACGACGCCCGACCGGGCCATACCAGCATTCACACCTGAAGAACGACTGGCGGCCACGCCCGCCGCACGCAGATTGAAGCCGGATGCGAGCGTCACGCCACCTACGGCTACCGCAGCGTCCGCCGCCATCCGCGCAGTCCCTCGAGATGAACGTTTGGGCCAGCCCACAGCGGAGTCACCGGCATCGCCGCTACCTACGGGTCTTACGACACGACCTGGTTCTGGCCACCCGAGGCCACGCCTGGTCGTGGTCATCGAACACGTCACCTCGTCCGCCAATGACGATTCACTGGACACGGCCGAACCTCAGCTGACCGCGCACTGCACACGAACTGAGTCGCGAAAAATTGTCCTCAGCTGTTTAAATTGACCCGAGCGCCTACTTCACACCGACCTTGAAGCCTGCACCGCTCACCTTCAGCCTAAGCCGTCAGGACCCGCACAGGAGGCGGCTTCCGAGCCTCCTTAAGAGCCTCCTTCCGGCGCCCCCGCACCGGGGCTGCCCGTGATCCTGCCGGGGTCCGCGCCCTACTGACGAAAGTGGCGAGCCAAGGCGAGGGACACTCACGCACCTGAGCGACCCCGCCGACCGCCGCCTGACCGTGACCGTTTCGCGGGCCTTCACCGCTTCGCGGGCCGGTTCGCACCGAGCGCCGTCCTGAATCGGATGACGGTAGTCGGCTGCTCGATCAGCCCTCCCGCGGCCAGGTCCTGCCCGACTATGACGACCTCGGCATCCGATCCCCCGAGCCGACGCAGCACAGAGCGCGCCTGATCGAGTTCAGCCGAGGCGGACGCACCCTTGATCGCAAGCACGAGCCCACCAGGTCGGCACAGGCCCGCCGAAAGTACAGCGAGCCGTTCCAGTCGAGCAACGGCACGGGACGTGACCACGTCCGCGTGGAGCTGACCAGCCAGGTCTTCAGCCCGACCGCGACGGATCTCGACGTTGCCAAGGCCGAGTGCGTCGACGCACTCAGCCAGGAATACCGTCCTTCTGGCCATCGGCTCAACCAGGGTCACCTGCAGGTCAGGACGCAGGATCGCCAGCACCAGCCCCGGCAGTCCAGCGCCCGACCCAAGATCAGCCACCCGGCCAGCAATGGGCCCAGCCGCAGGCGCACCAGGCACAGGCCCACCAGCCACAGGCCCATCACGCACAGGCCCACCCGCGACAGGTTGGCTTACCACAGATTCGCCCGAGGCCATCACCCCGCCAGAAGCAGCCCCAGCAGAAGCAGCCCGGTCGCCGCCCGCCTGTCGGCCATCCACCAACCGAGCGGGCAGCAGTTCAGCGAGCAGTCCGCTGTTGATCAGATGGCGTTCCCAGATCCGGCCAGCCTCGGCTGGCCCGATCAGCCCGCGCTCGACGCCGGCGCCGGCAAGCAACGCAGCGTAGGCCTCCGCCTGTGGCAACCGAGGGCCGAACAATTCACGTGCGGCCGCGGGCGGCGGAGCCGACACGACCGAAACCGGACCTTCAGCCGACAGGAAGAACGACCACTCGGCGGTTCGGGTCGATGCCCTCCGACTCGCTGCGCAGGCCGGCGGCCGCGACAGCGTCGTGGACAATCTTCCGCTCGAAGGCATTCATCGACGCCAGCGCCTTGGCCTCGCCGGTGCGCTTGACCTCCTCAGCCACGTTGGCGCCGAGCTCGCTGAGGTCAGCACGCCGCTGCGCCCGGTACCCGCCGATGTCGATCATCAGCCTCGTCCGTGCCCCGGTCTGCCGGTGTACGGCTAGCCTGGTCAGCTCTTGCAGGGCGTCGAGCACCTCGCCCCGGTCGCCCACCAGTTCGTCCAGCGTCGCGCCGACAACCGAGACGACGGCCCGGTCTCCTTCGACGTCCATGTCGATGTCGCCGTCCAAGTCAGCGACGTCGAGCAGACCTTCGATGTAGTCGGCCGCGATCTCGCCTTCCTGCTCCAGGTCAGCCACGCTCACTTCGTCGTCGTCGCCAGCTTCATCAGGCCCGCCGACTTCAACTGGCCCGGCACCCGGCTCGGCACTCCCGGACGCGTCCGACGGCTCGTCCGGCTCTCCGTTCCCGTCGATGCCCGCGGCGTCCGCGAGGTCGTCAGCAGCGTTACCGGCTAGCTCACCGGATTGCTCCTGCTCGGAGTCGGCAAGCGTGTTCTCACCTTGGCTCACGACGAGATCCTCCTAGTCGGTGCGGGATTCGCATGCTGCGTTCGGCCAGGACACTCAGTCGGCGCATGCTCGTGCCGACCACTGCCAGGAACCACGCTCAGCGCTTACCCGACCGCTTACTCCGCGACTGTCGCTGTCGCTGCTGCCTGACGATCTTAGTCTCGGGCTCGGCAGCCGCGGTGGGCTCCGGCTCAGACCGGCCCCTGCCAAACCTACGCAGCATGCCGCCTCCGCTAGAGACCGGATTGTGCCCATTCGCCGAGCTGTTGGCCCCTGAAGAGGGCTTCGCTGGCTGCGCAGGCTTGCTGCCCGCAGCTCCGGATCCGGATCCCTTGCTCAGCGAGGCTGGCCTGGTGCCGCCCGCGCTGGTCTTGCCGCCGGCAGCGCCGCTCTTGCCGCCGGCAGCGCCGCTCTTGTTGCCGGCAGCGCCGCTATTGTTGCCGGCGCCCTTGCCAGCGGCGCCGCCTGAGCCGCTCGATCCGCCCGTCTTTCCCGCCGAGCCGCCAGTTCCGGTCTTCCCGGTGCCGGTCCCCGCCCCGCTCCCGGTCCCGCCGCCTGGCTTGGTCCGTCCGGTCAGCCCTGAGGCAGTCGCTGGCTTGCCCGGCTTGCCGCCGATGGGAATGTTGCCGTCAGGACCCATAGCGGCCGCACCGACCGGATACTTACGCAGCAGCACGTACTGCTGGCCGAGCGTCCACAGGTTCGTCGTGACCCAGTACAGGACCAGGCCGAACTGCCAGTACAGACCGGTCAGCGCGAACAGCGGCATGATGTAGGCCATCAGCTTCTGGGACTGCCCCATCGGGCTGTCCTTGCCGGTCGGCATCATGCCGCGCTTCATGCTCTGCCGCACGGTCAGGTACGTGGTCGTCATGCTGATCAGGACCACGATCACGATCACGATCTTGGCGTGCAGCGGGACGTAGATACCGCCCTGGCCAGGCGTGCCCGTAAACAGCACCTTGTCGGCGATCGTCGCGCCGAAGATCTTCGCGTGCTGGGCGCTGGCGATCACCGTCTCTGTCAGGTGATACTTCAGCGGCTGACCATGCTTCCACTCGGCGATGTAGCGCAGCACGCTGAACAGGGCGAAGAAGATCGGCATCTGCAGGATGACGGGAAGGCAGCCCATCAGCGGGTTGACGCCCGCCTCCTGGTACAGCTTCATCGTCTCCTGGTTGAGCGTCTCCCTGTCGCCCTTGTGCTTCTTGCGAAGTTCTGAGATCCGGGGCGTCAACGCCGTCATCGCCCGCTGCGTGTGCATCTGCTTGATGAACAGGGGAACCAGGATGAGCCGCATCAGGACGACCAGCACCATGATCGTCAGCAACCAGGTCACGCCGCTGGTCACGCCGAATGCGGGGCTGAACAGGTTGAACAGATGCGTAATGATCCACGCAACAGCGTTGTTGATCGGGGCGAGGATGGTGTTCAACGGGTCAGTTCCCTTGCTCTGTCGTCAATCGCGACCGGCCGCCCTGCCTGCCGGCCACGCGGTGGCGGCACATAATCCAGGCCGCCCGGATGGAACGGATGACACCGGCTCAGCCGCCGCACGGCCAGCCAGCTACCGCGCCCGGCACCATGCACCCGGATCGCCTCCAGCGCATACGCACTGCACGACGGGTAGAACCGGCAACGCGGCCCGAGCACCGGGCTGACGAACCGCCTGTACCCGGAGATCAGCCCGATGAGCAGCCGCGCAGGCACTTGGCGCCACACCTGCACCGTCCCCGTGGGACTTGCTTCCTCGTTCACTCCGCACCACCCTGCCGCCGGAGCAGTGACCGGACTACCTGGCCCAGCTCAGCTGCCAGATCCGCCTGGCTGGCCGTCGCGGCCGGCGGGTTAGCGCGCAACACTAGAAGGCTACCTGCCGGGAGAGACTGCAGGTACCCCGCGGCTACATGCCGTAGCCGCCGCTTGACTCGGTTACGGACGACCGCGGGGCCGACTGCGCGGCTCACCGTGAAGCCGATCCGCGCCGGTTCCTTGACGCCGTCCCGCACCAGGAGGTGACCGACGAGCAGCGGCCGGCCGGCTCTGCTGCCGGTCCTGATCGCAGCCTGAAACTCGGTCCGACGGCGCATCCGCGCGCCCGATGGCAGCACCGGACTTCACCGCCGAGCAGATATCGGCAGCGCCGGTCAGACGCTGACCCGCGCACGGCCCTTACGGCGGCGTGCGGCGAGGACCGCACGCCCGGCGCGGGTGCGCATGCGCAGCCGGAAGCCGTGCGTCTTCGCCCGGCGCCGATTGTTCGGCTGGAACGTGCGCTTGCTCACAGGAAACTCCAGATGCGGGTGAAAGTTCTACGGGCAGCCGCCATCGCGCGGCTACCGCCACAACACAAGATTAGCGTGCGCTGGCACCGGCTTCGGCCCGCGGGCGGGAAGCGGCCCGTACCTCGCACTCTTTCTGGCGCGTTTACCGGACGCACCCGCTGGTCACGCGGCGCCAGGCGAGCGCTGACAGTGCACTCAAGATCCGGCGATCTGCGCTCAGGCGGCTGACCACGCATTCGCCGCAGTCTGCCGAGGCCCCGTCCCGACGCGACCCGCTAGCGAACTTCAGCCGACTCTTCGAGCAGGTGACAGCCCTCGCGCTCACACCGGCCAACCGAGCCGCACCAGTGTCCAACGTCCGAGTGACGACGTAGTGAACCGTTCGTGATCATGCATGGTCTGTCATGACACTGGCCGTTTCCCGAACGTACCCGGCACACCAAGCCTAGGCTGTGGAAAGCTTGGCCGGCTGGTGTGGACCGGCTCAGCTCGGCGGTGCCATACTCTCGGGACACGCGCCAGACCGCAGCGTTGCACATGCTGTGGAAAAACCTGTTGAACACACGTTGGGGGGCGCGAGGTGATCGGGCA
This sequence comes from uncultured Actinomycetota bacterium, assembly GCA_963696215.1. GTDB lineage: Bacteria > Actinomycetota > Actinomycetes > Streptosporangiales > Streptosporangiaceae > Chersky-822. Next base: position 117,505 of record CAVOJF010000007.1, on the reverse strand, counting down.
ATGAGCGAACCAGACCTCGCAGAAATCTGGGCTAGGTCGCTGAATGACCTGGCCGACATGCAGATTGAGCCGTACCAGCGCGCGTGGCTGCAGCTGACCAGGCCGCTCGGGCTGGTCGAGAACACCGCGCTCATCGCGACGCCGAACGAGTTCGCCAAGGACCAGCTCGAGAACAGGCTCAGGGCGCTGATCACGAACGCGCTGTCCCGTGAACTCGGCCGGAACATTCAGCTAGCGGTCATCATCGACCCCGCTGTCACGGCATCGCTGCCCACCGGTGACGAGTCGCCGTTCGCGACCGATCCGCTGGGCATTCGGATGCCATTCGGCGCCGCCACTGACCGCCAGGACGGCCAGGCCACGGCGGTGGCGACCAACAGCAAGCTCGACGGACTGCACGCCGAAGGCTTTGCCTCCCATCAGGGCCAGGCCGATCAGATGATGGGCATCGCCCAGGGTCCGAGGCGGGACGCCGGCCCGCAAGGCCCGAGGCGGGACGCCGGCCCACAGGGCCCGAGGCGGGACGCCGGCCCGCAGGGCCCGCTGCCGTTGCAGCCCGGTCCCGCGGGCCTCCCGCACCTGCCCGGCCAGCGCACGGGGCACCAGGCCAGCGGCGCTGACGAGGGCAACGGCGCCGGGCTTCGCGGCGGTTTCGGCGGCGACCGCCAGGCCCGCGGCGACAACGGCCATCAGGGCGGCGGCCGCCCCGACCTCTCCCAGGCGAACAGCATGTCGGGCAGGACCAGCCTGCCGAGCAACGGCGTGCACCGGCCGACGCAGACCAGGCTGAACTCGAAGTACACGTTCGAGACCTTCGTCATCGGCTCGAGCAACAGGTTCGCGCACGCAGCCGCGGTCGCCGTGGCCGAAGCCCCGGCAAAGGCATACAACCCGCTGTTCATCTACGGCGACTCCGGGCTGGGCAAGACCCACCTGCTGCACGCCATCGGGCACTACGCGCAGAGCCTGTACCAGGGAATCCGGGTCCGCTACGTGAGCTCGGAAGAGTTCACCAACGACTTCATCAACATGATCCGTGATGGCAAGCAGGACGGCTTCCGCCGCCGCTACCGGGACGTCGACGTACTGCTGGTGGACGACATCCAGTTCCTGGAGAACAAGGAAGGGACCCAGGAGGAGTTCTTCCACACGTTCAATACGCTGCATAACGCGACCAAGCAGATCGTGATCTCCAGCGACCGCGCCCCGAAACGGCTGGTCACGCTGGAGGACCGGCTGCGTAGCCGGTTCGAGTGGGGCCTGCTGACCGACATTCAGCCGCCTGAGCTCGAGACCCGGATCGCTATCTTGCGGAAGAAGGCAGTCCAGGACCGGCTGAACGCGCCGCCCGAGGCGCTGGAATACATAGCCAGCCGGATCTCCACAAACATCAGGGAACTCGAGGGTGCCCTGATCAGGGTCAGCGCGTTCGCCAGCCTCAACCGGCAGCAGGTCGACCTGCAGCTCGCCGAGTTCGTACTCAAGGACCTGATCCCCGAGGCGCAGGGCCCGGAGATCACCGCTGCCACGATCATGGGTCAGACGGCCTCGTATTTCGGCCTGTCCATCGACGACCTCTGCGGGACCTCCAGGTCCCGGGTCCTGGTTACGGCCAGGCAGATCGCAATGTATCTGTGCCGCGAACTCACTGATCTGTCGCTGCCCAAGATCGGCCAGCACTTCGGCGGCCGCGACCACACGACGGTCATGCACGCCGACCGCAAGATCAGGTCGCTCATGGCCGAACGCCGCTCGATCTACAACCAGGTCACCGAGCTAACGAACCGCATCAAGCAGCAAGCTCTCCCCAGCTGACGGCTCCCCGACCGAGCGCCAGAGGACCTGTCGGGCGGCGGGCCGGACGATGGATGGTCCAGCCATCACCGAAAACCGCGATGGGTGGTCCATCCATACGCGGGCGGACACCGGCGCGGGCGGACGCCTGGCGCGGGCTGACGCCGGCGACAGCTAACGCCGACGCCGCCACGACACTGAACGTGACTACGCACTCACACAAGCCAGGTAGTCATCACTTTCCGTACACACAGGCTGTGGATGACCTTGTGGATGGGCCTGCGGATAGGCGGGGTAGGACTGGGACTATCCGGGGGACAACCGGACGCTCGTCCTGCGGAAGGCCTCGCGCCTGCACAGCCGACCGGGCCCGCCAGGGCAGCTTATCCACCTGTGCTGTGCATGAAAATGCGCCGCTGACCTGCGCCGATGTCGCTGTCCCCAGAATCCACGGTCCCTACTACGACTACGAGTCATCTATATAACGAGAATCAAGATCCAAGTAGCGTGCAGCCAAGCGGCTCGGTGCTGGTCGAAGCCCGGACCCCGAACTCCCAGGCACGTTAGGCTTTCACGGAACATCGGACGTCCCGCAGCCAGCGGTGCCTAGCACACGAACTCGACTGGGCGCCCGCCTGCTCCGCAGGGAGCGAGAACGGAAGGCGGCTTGCCGTGCAGATCATCGTCGAACGAGATGTCTTCGCTGATGCGGTGGCCTGGACGGCGCGAGCGCTGCCGGCCCGTCCCACTGTCCCCGTGCTGGCCGGGATGCGGCTGCATGCAACCGGCGACGAGCTGACGCTCTCCAGCTTCGACTACGACGTCTCAGCGCTGGCGAAGATCCCGGTCGACACCCAGGCAGCGGGCAGTGCGCTGGTGTCTGGAAGGCTGCTCGCCGAGATCAGCCGGAGCCTGCCAGGGCGTCCGGTGCAGATCACCTCCGAGGGCGGCCGAGCGGTCCTGACCTGCGGCAGTGCCACCTTCAACCTGCTGACCATGCCCGAGGACGAATACCCGGCTCTGCCCGAGATGCCGCCGGCTGCAGGGACGGTCGGCAGCGACGCGTTCGCCACGGCGGTCAGCCAGACCGCCATCGCGGCGGGGCGCGATGACACGCTCCCGTCGCTGACGGGCGTACGGATCGAGATCGAGGGCGACACGCTCACGCTCATCTCCACCGACCGGTACAGGCTCGCCGTCCGCGAGCTCCGCTGGACGCCGGCCAGGCCAGACCTGTCCGCGGCTGTCCTGGTCCCCGCCAAGGCGCTGACCGACACGGCCAGGTCGCTCACCACCGCGGCCGAGGTGTCGATCGCGCTGGCCCTGCCTGGCGACGAGGCCAGCGCGGCGGCGCCTGGCGCAAGCCACGTGACCGGCGGGGACGGCATGATCGGGTTCGAGGCAGGCGGCCGCCGGACCACAACCAGGCTGCTGAGCGGTGAGTTCCCGCGGTACCGCACGCTGCTGCCGTCTGCGGTCAACTCCACCGCCGAGGTCTCGACCAGCCTGCTCGCCGAGGCCGTCCGCCGCGTAGCCCTCGTCGCCGAGCGCAACACAGCTGTCAAGCTCAGCTTCACCGCTGGTCAGCTCACCCTCGAGGCGGGCAGCGGCGACGAGGCCCAGGCCGACGAGGTGATGGAGGCCAGCTTCGACGGCGAGGACCTGACGATCGCGTTCAACCCGACGTACCTGCTCGACGGGCTGACCGCGATGGACAGCGATACCACGAGGATCGCGTTCACCGAGGCCGGAAAGCCGGCGCTGCTGACCGGCAAGCCCAGTCCCGACGGCAGCCCCGACTACCGGTACCTGCTGATGCCGTTCCGCCTCAACAGCTGAGCGGACGCACGAGCTGAGCGACCGCGACAGCGGGGGTCGCAGCAGCCCACGCGCGAGGGCCGGGACGACGGCGGGAGCCGCTAGTCTGCCTGGCGTGTACCTGGCCAGGCTCGCGCTCACCGACTTCCGCTGCTACGAGGCGGCCGACGTGACGTTCGAGGCAGGCGTGACGACGTTCAGCGGGCCGAACGGGGCTGGCAAGACGAACCTGGTCGAAGCCGCGTACTACGTCGCGACGTTCGGGAGCCACCGCGTCTCGGCCGACACCGCGATGATCAGATCAGGCGCCGACCGCGCCATCTTGCGGGCCTCGATCCGCTCGCAGCAGCGCGACAGCCTCGTGGAGATCGAGCTCAACGCGGGCCGCGCCAACCGGGTGCGGCTCAACCGCGCACCGCTGAGCCGGCCCCGGGACGCGCTCGGCACGCTGCGCTGCGTCATGTTCGCGCCCGAGGACCTGGCGATCGTCAAGGGCGATCCGTCTGAGCGGCGCCGGTACCTCGACGACCTCCTGGTCGCCAGCCGCCCGCGGTATGCCGGCGTCCGCGCCGACTACGAGCGCGTCGTCAAGCAGCGCAGCGCGCTGCTCAAGTCCGCCCGTGCCGCCGGCCGCGGCGATCCAGCCGGCCTCGACATCTGGGACGAGCAGCTGGTCACTCACGGCACCGCACTCACAGCGGGGAGGTTGCAGCTCACGGCCTTGCTCCGGCCGCTCGTCACAGACCGCTACAACGACGTCTCCGGCGACGCCCGCGGCGCCGCGATCAGCTACCGGCAGGGCTCGGAGCGCTCCGGCGTGCTCGACCCCGATCCCGAGCCAGCCAAGATCGCCCAGACCATGCGCGACTCGCTCGAGCGCCTTCGCAGGGCTGAACTCGAGCGCGGCGTCTGCCTGGTCGGCCCGCACCGCGATGAGCTCGAGCTGCGGATCGGCGAATTGCCCGCCCGCGGCTACGCCAGTCACGGCGAGTCATGGTCGCTGGCCCTAGCGCTGCGGCTGGCTGCCTTCGGCCTGCTGCGGGCCGACGGCGAGGACCCCGTGCTGATGCTCGACGACGTGTTCGCCGAGCTGGACGCGGGCCGCAGGGACCGGCTGGCGGAGCTAGCGGGGGACGCGGAACAGGTGCTCGTCACCGCCGCGGTCCTCGCCGACGTGCCGCCTAGGCTCGCCGGGGTCGGCTACACGGTCGCGGACGGGGTGCTCAGCCGTGCCGCGTGAGTCCGCGGGCGACCCGGGCCGCGCGCCTGAGCAGGCCGACGCCAGCCGGCCCAGCCCGTCGCAGCCCGCCGAGGCCGACCGGCTCGCGCGCGCAGCGGGCGCACTGGCGCAGGCCAAGACAGACGCCGCCGGGAGGGGGCACCGGCCAGCAGGAGGGCTAGCGGGCGCGTTCGCTCTGGGCAGCACCTCGGGGGTGCCAGGGGGCTCGTCGCCCCTGGCCAGCACCGCGACCCCGGCTGAGGGAGATATCGCGCAACGCAAGCCTGGAGCTCCATCGCCCACGGCAGGCCGGCCGGGCAGGCGTCGGCGCCGGGACGACCCTGCGCCGCTGAGCTCGGCCATCGATGGCCTGGTGGCCGAGACCGGCTGGGAACTCTCTGTGGCTGCCGGGTCGGTCTTCGGGCGGTGGGCCCAGATCGTCGGGCCTGACCTGGCCGCGCACACGGCCCCGGACGGGCTGACCGACGGCGTCCTGACCGTCATCGCAGATTCGACGGCCTGGGCTACTCAACTGCGGCTGCTCGCCCGCGAGCTCATCAGCAAGCTGAACGCCGAACTGGGCGACGGCTCGGTCCGCCGGGTGAACGTACGCGGGCCGGGCGCGCAGTCCCGCAAGTCCGGGCAGTGGCGCGTCCGCGGCGGCCGCGGCCCGCGCGACACGTACGGCTGATGGCCGCGACGATAGCCTGGAGCCGGGCCTGACGGTCCCCGCGCGGCGGTCTCGAGGGGCCTTTCCAGGCGCCCGCGCCGGGAGCGGCCGGCAGCATACTCGGTCCGCGTGAACTAGGGACTAGTTGAGGGCCACTTACGGCTGAGGCTGGCGTCGCGAGCAGGTAAAATAGGGAAGCGTACCGGGACAGCCGCAGTCGGGGAAGTGCTGCCAGGCGCCTGTGCGCCCGGTCCCTAAGTTGGCGCTGTCCGCTTTCAGGAGGAGCGAACCGTTTGTCTTACGACGCACGCTCAATCACGGTCCTCGAGGGCCTGGAGGCGGTTCGCAAGCGCCCGGGCATGTACATCGGCTCGACTGGCGAACGCGGACTGCACCACCTGGTTCAGGAAGTTGTCGACAACGCCGTCGACGAGGCGCTCGCTGGCTACTGCGACCTGATCGAGGTCACGCTGCTCGCCGACGGCGGCGTCAAGGTGTCCGATAACGGACGAGGCATCCCGGTTGACGAGCACCCCGTGGAGAAGCGGCCCGCCGTCGAGGTCGTGCTCACCACGCTGCACGCGGGCGGCAAGTTCGACGGCGAGTCTTACGCGGTCTCTGGTGGCCTGCATGGCGTCGGCGTCTCAGTAGTCAACGCCCTGTCAAGCAGGCTGGATGTGGAGATCCGCAAGGACGGAAATGTCTGGCGCCAGTCCTATGCGGTGAGCGAGCCGACGGGCCCGCTGACCAAGGACGAGGAGACCGACGCAACAGGGACGATCATTACGTTCTGGCCAGACCCGGACATCTTCGAGACCACCGCCTGGAGCTTCGAGACCCTATCGCGGCGGCTGCAGGAGATGGCGTTCCTGAACCGCAGCCTGACGATCACCCTGACCGACGAGCGGCCCGACCACATCAACGGCGAGCCGCACGTGGTCAGCTACTGCTACGACGGTGGCATCGCGGACTTCGTCCGCTACATCAACGCGTCGAAGGAAGCCGTGCACGGCTCGGTAATCGAGTTCGGCGACGAGGCCCCCGGCATGGCCCTCGAGGTCGCGATGCAGTGGAGCGGCTCCTACGCCGAGTCGGTTCACACCTTCGCGAACACGATCAACACGGCCGAGGGCGGTACCCATGAGGAGGGTTTCCGCGCGGCGCTGACGACGATCATCAACAAGTACGCGCGCGAGCAGAAGCTGATCAGGGAGAAGGAGGAGAACCTCACGGGCGACGATGTCCGCGAGGGCCTGACCGCGATCATCCACGTCAAGCTCGCCGAGCCCCAGTTCGAGGGCCAGACCAAGACCAAGCTCGGCAACACCGAGGCCAAGTCGTTCGTCCAGCGGGTGTGCAACGACCATCTGCGGGACTGGTTCGAGCGCAACCCGGGCGAGGCCAAGTCAATCGTGATCAAGGCCACGCAGGCGGCTCGGGCGCGGATCGCGGCCAGGCACGCCAGGGACCTGACGCGCAAGAGCGCGATGGGCGGCGCCGGCCTGCCAGGCAAGCTGTCTGACTGCCAGTCAGGCGACCCGGCGATCTGCGAGATCTATGTCGTCGAGGGCGACTCGGCCGGCGGCTCGGCCAAGGGCGGCCGCGACCCGATGTTCCAGGCCATCCTGCCTATCCGTGGCAAGATCCTGAATGTCGAGAAGGCGAGGATCGACCGGGTCCTGAAGAACAACGAGGTCCAGGCGATGATCACCGCGCTGGGCACCGGTATTCACGACGACTTCGACATCGCCAAGCTGCGATACCACAAGATCATCCTGATGGCGGACGCCGACGTAGACGGCCAGCACATCACGACCCTGTTGCTGACGCTGCTGTTCAGGTTCATGAGGCCGCTGATCGAGGCCGGACATGTGTACCTCGCGCAGCCGCCGCTGTACAAGATCAAGTGGGAAGGCAGGAACGTTCCGCCTGGCTACGCCTACTCCGACCGGGAGCGGGACGGGCTGATTGAGGCCGGGATCGCCGAGGGCCGCAAGGACCCGCGGCCGCGTGACGGCATCCAGCGCTATAAGGGTCTGGGCGAAATGAACGCGAAGGAGCTGTGGGACACCACGATGGATCCGCAGAACCGCGTCCTGCGGCTCATCACGCTCGACGACGCTGCCCAGGCGGACGAGCTGTTCACCGTCCTGATGGGCGAGGACGTCGAAGCCAGGCGGAATTTCATCCAGCGAAACGCCAAGGACGTCCGCTTCCTGGACATCTAGCTTGCGCGGTCGGCGGCGCCGCCGACGCGGCGCCGCGGTGTCCGGGTGCGGTTGGTGATAGCTGCTTGGCGGGTTGTAACGGCCACGCCGGGCCTGCGGTCACGGTAGAGGAGAGGTCTGCATGAGCGTGGACACGCCGGAAGCTTCAACTGGCGGCCCTGAGGGCCCAGGCGGCCGGCTTGAGCCTGTCGACATCCAGGTCGAGATGCAGCGCAGCTACATCGACTATGCGATGTCGGTCATCGTCGGGCGCGCGCTGCCCGACGTACGGGACGGGCTCAAGCCCGTGCACGTCCGGGTGCTGTACGCGATGTACGACGGCGGATACCGGCCGGACCGGGGCTACTCGAAGTGCTCCAGGGTCGTCGGCGACGTCATGGGCCAGTACCACCCGCACGGCGACTCGGCGATCTACGACGCGCTCGTCCGCCTCGCCCAGCCATGGTCGATGCGGATGCCGCTGGTCGACGGGCAGGGAAACTTCGGCTCGCCCGGGAACGACGCCGCCGCGGCGATGCGGTACACCGAGTGCCGCCTCGCCCCGTTGGCGATGGAGATGCTGCGGGACATCGACAAGGAAACGGTCGATTTCCGCCCGAACTACGACGGCCGCTCTGCCGAGCCAGTCGTGCTCCCGGCGAGGTTCCCCAACCTGCTTGTCAACGGCTCCGAGGGCATTGCCGTCGGAATGGCCACCAAGATTCCGCCGCACAACCTGCGCGAGGTCGCGGCCGGCGTGCAGTGGTACCTGGACAACTTCGACACCAGCGACGAAGAGCTGCTTGCCGCGCTGATGGAGCGGATCAAAGGCCCGGACTTCCCGACCTCGGGCCAGATCGTCGGCCGGCGCGGCATCGCGGATGCTTACCGGACCGGACGCGGCTCGATCATCATGCGGGCGGTGGTGGACGTGGAGGAGGACCGCCGCGGCCGGACCTGTCTGGTCATCAGCCAGTTGCCGTACCAGGTCAACCCGGACAACCTGGCAGCCAAGATCGCCGAGCTAGCCAAGGACGGCAAGGTCACCGGGATCGCCGACGTACGCGACGAATCGAGCGGCCGGACGGGCGCCATCGTCCTGCGCATGGTGATCGTGCTGAAGCGCGACGCCGTGGCCAAGGTGGTTCTGAACAACCTCTACAAGCACACCCAGTTGCAGGACACGTTCGGCGCGAACATGCTCGCGCTCGTCGAGGGCGTGCCTCGCACCCTGCGACTGGACCAGATGATCAGGTACTGGGTGGCGCACCAGCTCGAAGTCATCGTGCGCCGGACGCGGTACCTGCTGCGCAAAGCACAGGAGCGGGCCCACATCCTGGTCGCGCTGCTGCGGGCCATCGACCAGATCGACGCCGTCATCGCCCTGATCAGAGCCAGCGCGTCGGCGGCCGTGGCCCAGCAGGGCCTGATGGGGCTGCTGGACATCGACGAGATCCAGGCCAGGGCGATCCTGGACATGCAGCTGCGCAAACTCGCTGCGCTGGAGCGGCAGCAGCTTGTTGACGAGTACGAGGAGCTGATGGCACAGATCGCCGAGTACGAGGCCATCCTGGCTTCGCCGGAGCGGCAGCGCGAGATCGTCGGGACCGAACTCGGCGAGATCGCCGCGAAGTTCGGAGACGACCGGCGCACCGAGATCATTGCATGGGACGGCGACGTCTCGATTGCCGACCTCATCGCCGAAGAAGATGTGGTCGTCACGATCACCCGCGGCGGCTACGCCAAGCGGACCAAGACCGACCTGTACCGGGCGCAGCGGCGCGGCGGCAAGGGCGTGCGCGGCGCCCAGCTTCGTACCGACGACATCGTCGAGCACTTCTTCGTGACGTCTACGCATCACTGGATCCTGTTCTTCACGAACAAGGGCCGGGTGTACCGGGCGAAGGCCTACGAGCTGCCAGAGGCCGCGCGGGACGCTCGCGGTCAGCACGTCGCTAACCTGCTCGCGTTCCAGCCGGACGAGCGGATCGCCGAGGTGCTCGCGCTGCAGGACTACCAGGTCGCGCCGTACCTCGTGCTGGCCACGACCGGCGGCCTGGTGAAGAAGTCGCGGCTGACCGACTTCGACTCACCGCGGCAGGGTGGCATCATCGCGATCAACCTGCGCGAGGACGACGAGGTCATCGGGGCCAGGCTGGTCTCGCCCGGTCAGGACCTGCTGCTGATTAGCCGGCACGCGCAGGCGATCAGGTTCCACGCCACCGACGACGTGCTGCGGCCGATGGGACGCGCCACCTCTGGCGTCATCGGCATGCGGTTCACGAACGGTGACCGGTTGCTCGGCATGCACGTGGTCGACGGGGAGGCGGACGCCGACGTCCTGATCGCGACCGGCGGCGGCTACGCCAAGCGGACCCGCGCGGACCAGTACCCGGTCAAGGGCCGCGGCGGCCTCGGCGTGATCACCGCCAAGATCGTGGACGCCCGCGGCGAGCTGATCGGAGCGCTGATGGTCGGCCCGTCCGACGAGGTCTACGCGATCACGTCGGCAGGCGGGGTGATCAGGACGACGGCCGCGGAGATCAAGCAGTCTGGCCGCCAGACGATGGGCGTCCGGCTGGTCAACCTCGCGCCAGGACAGACTCTGGTCGCCATCGCGCGCAACGCCGAGGAGCCTGAGAACGGATTGCCTGAAGACGGCGAGGGATCGGCGGATGACGCGGACGATCTCGAGGCTTCTGTCGCCCAGGGTGCTGACGATTCCGGCGCGGATGAGGCCGCCGAGGGTTCTGCGGACGACGGCTCGCAGCCTGCGGACGACGGCGAGGAGTCTGCTGAGGAGTGAGCGGGCGCGTGGGTTCGGTGCGCTCGCGATGGCGCCCGCTCCGCACTGCGCCGGGGCGGTAGTCCGGTCTCGTCTCGTCCTTACCAGCCGAGTCCGGCAAGTAACCTGGCTCGTCACGGCAACTATTCGGCCAATTGGGACGTCTCACTTGGTGTCACGCTTGTCGCGATCGGGTTATCCCGGCCCCGGCGTCGCTGGTGGCAGATAACCTCGTTGCTAGCGACTTCACAGGAGGATGGGTGGACAACCAGGCGGACCCAGCAGCACTGGCCGATGAGGCAGGCGGCGCTGATCCCAAGGTGGAGACGTCCGTCCGTAAGTCGAGCAGAGCCAAGGCAGAGCCGGGCAACAGTTCTTCCAGCCGCAAGAACGGCACCGAGCAGGAGTCATCGTCGGCCTCGTCATCCGATTCAGCCACGAATGGCGCCCAGGGCAAGATCCAGGGCGGATTGCCGACCGGAGCAGACGAGCCAGCGCCGGCCGCGTTGACCAAGCCCGAGAAGCGTATCGACGCCACGGTCCCGAAGGGACTCGCCACTCCGGACGCCGAAGGCGGATCTGACGGCAAGGGCACGCCCAGCACGCCGTCGACTCCCCGGAGCGTGTTCACCCCGTCGAGCGTGACCAAGCCGCACCGCCTTCCCGACCCCGACGGTCCGGTTAACCCGGACAGCCCGTTCAAGTCGGTGAGCCCGCAGAAGCCCGATACCGCTGCCGTGGCAGACAGCCCGGCCAAGCCGAGTCCGGGTTCGGCGCCGGCCGCGGCGTCCGCGGCGACCAACCCGCCGGTGGGCAGCGTCTCCGGTGCGTCGGATGAGGAGTCCCCGTCCGAGACCACGGCGACGCTCGCGGCCGCCGCGCTTACCCGCGAACTGACCGGCGCCGGTTTCGCTAGCCCGGGTTTCGCGAGCAAGGGCCTGTCAGCCAGCGAAGTCACGCGCGCAGCCGACGTGCCGCGCCCATCGGACGCGACGCGCGCTGCGGATTCGACCCGCGCTGCGGACGTCAGCCGCGCGGCAGGCACGCCGCCGCCCGCGGCGAGCTCAGTTTTCACCCGGGCTACTCAGGCTCCGGGCGCATCCGCCCCAGCCGGTGACCGCCCGTCGTCGGCCAGTCCTCAGTCCTCTCCAAGCGGTCAGCCGCCAGCGAGTGCGCCGTCGCCTGGTGGTTCGTTTCCGGCTGCTGCCAAGTCGCCTGCCAGCGGCGGCCAGGCGTCCCCGAGCCGTGGTTCGTCAGCCGCCGCCGTGACGAACACGGCCTGGACGTCTCCGGGTTCGACGCCAGGGTCCTCGGCCCCTGGATCGCCGGGGTCCGGGTCACCGGCCTCTGGGTCGGCAGCTCCGCCCCCACCTGCTGCATCGGCTGGAGTTGCCGCTCCTGCCGCGCCCACGCCGGTGACGGACTGGCGTCCGCCAGCCAGCGGTTCGCAGGAGTGGACGGGAACTATGGGGCCCGCCGACAGGACCGCGACACCCGGCGGCGGGTTGGCCGCCCCGGCCGGGCCTGGCTATTCGCCGACGGGCGCGCCGAGCGGAATGCCTGGCGGGTATGGCGGTCCCACCCAGGCGGCCGGGCTCGCAGTTCCCGCCGACTCAGGCTTCGGATCGACTTCTTTCGCGCCCGGCAGGACCTGCGCCTCCAGGGTCGGTACCATCAGATGACTTCAAGTCCAAGATCGCGATGCCGTTCACGCGACCGGGGAAGAAAAAGAAGTCGAAGCCGAGTGCGGTAGGAAAGCCGGGGGGCGCTATCGGCAATGGCAAGGCTGCAGTGACTGTCAAGAGCAAGGCGGGCCCAGCGGGGAGCCCAGCCCCACAGCTTGCACCCAAGGGTGTCAGGCAGGATGGAATCGCGGCCAGAGACGCGCAGCTCGTTCTGTCCAGGATCGAGCCATGGTCGGTCATGAAGTTCAGCTTCCTGGCCTCCCTGGTTGGATTCGTCATCCTGGTCGTAGCCGTCGCGGTGCTGTATTTCTTTTTCTCCGCGCTCGGCGTCTTCACCAGCATCGAGCAGACTGTCCACCTGGTGACCTCCTCGGGAGGCAGCGCCGGCAGCAACGCGGGCAGCTGGTTCTCCCTTGGCACAGTCATGGGCTACACGATGCTGGCGGGGGCCATCGACGTCATTCTCATCACGGCGCTGTCGACGCTAGCTTCCGTCATCTACAACGCCGTGTCGCACCTGTCGGGCGGAGTCGAGATCACGCTCAAGGAAGCCGACTAACCAGGCAACCGGCTTCGCGTAACTCGCCGCCGTGCGGTAATCTAGCCCGGCACGCCCAGTCACCTGGGCGGCATCCCTGGCTCGCCACTATGATCTGGCGCGCGAGTGGACCACTCCCCTCGCTCCTGGAGTTCGGCCGGTCAAGACGGCGTGAGGGGCCTGTAGCTCAGGCGGTTAGAGCGCTTCCCTGATAAGGAAGAGGTCCGAGGTTCAAGTCCTCGCAGGCCCACCAGGTCAAAGGCTTACAGAGGCCTCGCGGTCAAAGAGCCAAGAGCCAAAGTAAGAGCCAAAGGCTACGCTGTGCCGTCATGGCGACGAAGCGCCGTGGGCACGGCGATGACAGCATCTACTTCGACGCGGCCAACAACCGCTGGGTCGGCTCGGTCTCGCTTGGCTTCTCCCCCGACGGCAAGCGCCTGCGCCGCACGGTCCGCGGCCGCACCAAGACTGAAGTGCGCGACAAGCTCCGCGGTCTCCGTGAGGACATCGCATACGGGGTCAAGTCACCTGCCGCCTATTCGGTTCAGCAGGCGGTCGAGGACTGGCTAAGCTCGGGGCTCGACGGGCGGTCGGCAGCCACGGTCACCAAGTACCGGTACGTCCTGAAGCCCGTTCTCGAGCTGATCGGTCGGGTGCCGCTGCGGGAACTCACCGCGCACGACGTGCGGGAGGCCCTGACGGCGCTCGGCAAGGACCGGTCCACCGCTACCGTCGCCATCGCTCACAACGCGCTGACTCGCGCCATCCGGCACGCGGAGAGCCGCGACCTGGTGCGCCGCAACGTGGCCGCGCTGACCGATACCCCGAAGGGGCAGGAGGGGCGGCCGTCGAAGGCGATGAGTCTGGTCCAGGGCCAGGCGCTGCTCAGGGAGGCGGCCGACCTGGACAGGCATCGTCTCGGTGCCTACGTCTCGATCTGCCTGCAGACCGGATCCGCACCGAGGAGGCGCGCGCGCTCACGTGGGAGCATGTTGATCTCGACGGTAAGCCGAACGCCGGCCCGCCGGTGCCGCCGAGCGTCGCTGTGTGGCGGTCGGTGCGCCAGCACGGCGACACGAAGACCCGGATGTCGCGGCGGACTCTAGCGCTGCCGCGGGCGACGGTCGACATTCTGCGCGAGCACCTCGAGCGGCAGCAGCAGGAGCGCATCAAGGCTGGTGCAGCCTGGCGGGATCACGACTTGGTGTTCTGCACGAGCGTCGGGACGCCCCTCGACGCCGCCAACATCCGCCGTGAGTTCCGCGACCTGACGGCCCGGGCTGGGCTCGGCACTCAGTGGACGCCACAGGAGCTGAGGCACACGTTCGTTTCGCTACTGTCGGCCAGCGGCACACCGGCAGAGGAGATCGCGCATCTCGCCGGGCATTCCAGCACGCGGACTACGGAAGTGATCTTCCCGCCTGCGCTGGGGAGTGCGGCGGGAACCCGTTGTCTGCTGATGGCTTCGACTAGGAGCAGGCAGCGGCCGGTCTCGGCGTTCTGGTCGGCTAGACCAGGCACCGGCAAACAGGCTCTTCGCAGTTGAGGGTGTAGGGCTGGTGGGCGCGTCGGTGGCGGGGTAGGGGTCGAGGTCCTCCGAGGATCGGAAGTTCTCACGCTGCCGATCTGAAGGACCTCGACGTTGCCACAAAACACGAGGCGGTGCGACTGTGCGGCCATGTGCCGGCCGACCGCGACACCTCGCTGAGGCTTCACGCTCGCGAAGTCATCCCTGTCGCCGTGCCGAAGGACGGGTCTGTTCGGTCGCGAGTCGTGTTGGCTTGGAGCTCGCAAGGCGGGCTGCCTGGGCGCGTGGATCACGGGCAGTACTCGGGGCTACTCGTCGGGCTCGAAGCGTTGGCTGAGTAGGGGCTCATCTGCCGATGGTAAGGGCGAGGAGGGTATCGACCGCAGTTTCGAACGGACGGGTACTCCGTTGCACCTGGGCGAGTAGAAGTCCTCCTTGGAGCGTGGCGAGCAGAGTAGTGGCGAGGTCGTCCGGGTCGATGTCGGACGGGAGCTTCCCGTCGGCATGAAGGGATCTGAGTCCATCGCCGATGGCGGCTGCCCACTGATCGAACCCGGCCGCGATGAGCGCTCGGGCCTCGGGGTCACTCTCGGCGAGTTGACCAACGAGCGAGCCAAGTGGGCAGCCCCCCTTTGCTTTGGTGCGCTTCGCTGCGGTGATCACCATGTTCCGCCAGGCTTCGACTCCGTTCGCGCTGCCGAGCGCGTGCCGCTGGCGATTGACGATGGTGTCGGCTTGGTAGTCGATGACCGCCTGCACGAGTTCGTTCTTGTCGGGGAAGTAGTGGTACATCTGCGAGCCGCTGACTTCCGCCGCCACCTTGACGTCTTCCAAGGTGGTGCCCGCCACCCCGCGCTCATGGATCAGGGCGGCGGCCTCCTCCACGATTCGTGCCCGGGTGCGTGCTCCCTTGGGGGTGAGCCTCGGCCGGTCACTCGTCTCGTTGACCATGCACCGATGTTAGCAGGATTTTGAGTTTGACAACCCAGTCCCGAACTGTCAGAGTGAGTTGCACAACCCATTTTAGAGCGAGAGGACGACACATCGCATGACTGACCTAAAGGGCAAGACAGCACTGGTAACGGGCTCGACGACGCGGGATCGGCAAGGCTACGGCCATCGCCTTGGCCAGAGCTGTCCAGCCTGACTAGGCCCACAGAAGATGAGAGGGAATCCGATGAGCACACTCCCAGGAAAGACGGTGCTCATCACGGGCGCCAACGCCGGGATCGGCAAGGACGTGGCCCGGCAACTGGCGTTACGTCCCGAGATTGGCGCGGATCTACCTGGCGTGCCGGAACCAAGATCGGGCGACAACGGCAAAGGCCGAACTCGAAGCCGCGACCGGCCGGCACATCTTCGACATCGTTCTCATGGACGTCGCCGATCTGGGTTCGGTCCGCGCCGGCCTGGCGGCCATCGACGGATCCGTCGACGCGCTGGTCATGAACGCTGGTGTCATTGGCCCGAAGTCGATGGACTTGACCGCTGACGGGGTCACCACCGTGTTCGCGACGAACGTCCTTGGCCACGTCGTCCTCCTCGAAGGGCTCCTGGCCGAGGACCGGCTTGGCGAGGTTGCGGTCTTCGCCGGAAGTGAAGCAGCCAGGGGAGTTCCGAAGTTGCGGATGAAACGGCCATCCTTCGTCTCAACCTCAGCCGATGAACTCGCCACCGTCATCGACGGCAGCTACTTCGCCGGCGGAAAACCTGACTTCAACCTGGCCTTCGGGCAGGCCAAGTACATCGGGGCCCTGTGGATGGCCTACCTGGCCCGCCAATACCCCGACCGCCGCTTCATCACCGTGAGCCCCGGCAACACCACCGGCACCCAAGCCTCCAGCGACCTTGCGCTACCGCTGCGTGTAGCGGCCAAGTACGTCATGCCCGCCCTGGGGATCGCCCACAAACTTGACGTGGGCGCGAAGCGACTGGTCGACGGTGTCACCGACCCGACCCTGTCGAGCGGCGTGTTCTACGCCAGCGCGGCCAACAAGCTGAACGGTCCCTTGGTCGACCAAGCGGACATCTTCCCCGACCTGGCCAACCCGTCGTTTCAGGACCACGCCAACGAGGCCATCCACCGCTTCATCACTTAAAAGGAAAACTTCATGACGGTTCCGGAGCCACGCTACGAAGTTCCCTGATAAGGAAGAGGTCCGAGGTTCAGAGTCCTCGCAGGCCCACTACGCAAACTCCCAGGCCAGCAGGCATCTGCCTCGTCCGCGACATCAGCTTCACTTTCCGCTCCCTGGCCGCCGTGCCCGTGGCGTGCCCGATCGAGCCGCTCGAAGCTCGCGCTGAGCAATCTTATTGAGGCTGCTCGCGATCTCGCGTGTTAACGCCGCTCGAAAATTGACCCCCTGGCGCCGCGGCGACACGGGGTCAGTATTCAAGCGGCGGCGACATCGCGCAGGCGGGCGTCGCTGCCATGAAGGTAGATCAGCGCCGCGCGAGTGCTGTCAGCTCGGCGTCTTGCTTCGGCCAATGCACTTTGCCAGCGGGATCGGTCGTTCAGGACGTGGAGCAGTCGCCGGGTGGGCGACATAGCATCGGGGTCGGCGGGGGTCACACGCTCCCAGCGGTAGTGCTTGTCATCAGTTGCCGGAAGATCGAGCGTCGCTACGAGCCAGGCTTTGCGGTCCGCCCGCTGGTCGGAGAGGGTCTTGCCGGACCATTTGCGGGAGACGAGGACGCGGCGGCCCGCGTAGCCGAGGTGCTCGGCTCGGTGTGCCTTGCCTTTGCACAGCCCCGGGACCAGGCCGGGCGGCGCGCCCGCGCCACGCTCAGCCTTTAGGGCCGCTCGCGCGGGCGCGCCGCCCGGACTGCACTACGCATCAGATCATGCAGGCTGGCCGGACACGCCGCGGGATGTTTGCTTGAGCCGTCTTCCTCGCTCTCGATGGTCCAGATCGCGGCCACCGCCTCCATGGCGGCCCTGCGGGCCGTCGCACGCGATCGACTACGCCGACCCTGGAGCCGGCGACCACTCACCTGGTTTTGGCGCCTACGAGGAAGATGACGAAGATTAGCCACCCTTCTGGAATACGGTGGGACGCTGGCACTGTCGGCGATGGGAGCCCGCGATGCAAGAACTGCGCGTTGTCACCAATGCCGATCGCCGCGACCTGGGGGAGCAGCTTGCCGCGGTGTTCCGGCCAGTGTGGCCCGAGTTCATCTTTCACGACCCGGTGGACGCTGAATACGTCAGCCGGGTTGAAAGCTACTTCGAGCGTTTCGACGTGCTCCTGCTTGATGACGAGGACCAGATCCTGACCGGCGGCTGGGGAGTGCCGATCCGGTGGGATGGCACAGCCGGTGACCTGCCAGAGGGTTACGACGACGCGATGGTGCGCGCGGTCACTGGTCACGAAGCTTCGGTGCCGCCCGACACGCTGTGCATCATGGCCGCAGCCGTCCGACCGGGCCACCAGGGGAGGGGCCTGGCGGGCGAGGCTCTGTCCGCGCTGCGCGAGCGGGCTGCTTCCGCAGGTCTCCACCGCGTGATCGCGCCGGTCCGGCCGACACTCAAGAGCCGGTATCCGCTGATCCCAATGGAGAACTTCGCCCGCTGGACACGTCCCGACGGCCTGCACCTTGACCCGTGGGTCCGTGCTCATCAGCGGCTAGGCGCCAGCATCCTCGGCCCCGCGCCGCGGTCGATGACGATCACCGGCACCGTCGCCGAATGGGAGGCCTGGGCCAAGATGAGTTTCCCCGATACCGCCGACTACGTCGTCCCCGATGCACTCGGGCTTGTCCAGATCGACCGTGAACACGACCGCGGAATTTACGTTGAGGCCAACTTGTGGATGCGTCACGCCTAGCCGCGCATTTTACGAAACGGTCACGCGCGCGGCCGAGATGGGTAACCAAGTGAGTAACCAACGGCACAGCCCACCAGCCACTTCCACGGACGCGGGGAGACCGTACACGCCAATACGGGCCCATATCCGGCCCGGCGGGCAGTTCATATGGTGGCTTCGGGACGAAGAGGCCGCAGGTGAAGCGGCCGTCATCGCGTCTTCTGCATTCGCCCGGCGTTGGTCCAGAATTGAGTCATGCGCGTGCGGAAGAAGGTGCTGGCCTATGCCGGCTTGGCGCTGGCCGGAGCTATTGGCGGGTATGTATATCTCATCGGCGTGCTTCGGCCCGTGGCACCGGCGGTCGCTTGCCTGATGGTGCAGCGTGACACCTGGCGCTGCACCTCATACCAGATCATCGTCTCGAAGCCCTTCTTCCTCCTGTCCGGAGCGCTGATCGGCGCCTGGTGGGCCTATGCGCTGGTAAGGCACTACGCAGCTCCCGAACAGAGAAGCTTCACCTGGCGCGAGGGCCTGGTAGCTGCGCCGCCGTTGCTAGCCATCACAGGTTGGATCGGTGCGCTGCATCCTGGCGTGAGGTGGTTCTGGGGCGACAGCTTCGGGTGGTGGCAGGTCCTTCTCTTCTTCCTGGCGGCCGTTCTGGCTCGCTTTGCCATCGGAATTGCATCGATCGCGAAGGTGCGGGGCGGCTTGATCCTGGCCTTCGGCGTGCCGATCATCTTCGCGGGCGTGGGGTACGCCTCCATCACGCTCTTGCGCCTACCGCTGGTCGGGCACGGATGCCCACCTGGAGCATCGGCGTCCGCGTGCACCTTCCACCCGCTCATCGCCACGAGCGGGCCGTGGGTCTTGCTGGGTGTCTTGGCCGGTATCTGGCTGGCCTACGCAGTCGCGGCTGGACTCCGCGGATCGCCGCAGAGCTTGACCTGGACGGAGAGTGCGATCGTGTTGCCGCTCATGATCGCGGCGATCTGGTGGGCGCTTGTCATCGGACCTGAGCAGGCGGGCGGCGGCTATGTTGGCCGCTTCGTCCTCGCGGTGTGTCTGACGGCGCTCCTCCGGCTCCTCCTCAGCGCAAGGACCGTCAAGAATGCGATATCGGGCGTGCTTGCCAGGTTCGGCATGGTCAGCAGAACAGCGGTAGCACCCCTCAGCTAACCCATGTCCGGCATAAACCGCTGCTGTAGGGCCAGGCCTACAACAGCCCTAGAGTACTCAGGCCAACTCGGATCAAGGAGGCCAACTGCGACCAATATGACTCTGGCTGGCACCAGGTCAAACGACAGCAGCGATCAGTTAGGTTGGCACATCGACACCCTGATAAGGAAGAGGTCCGAGGTTCAAGTCCTCGCAGGCCCACCAGGTCAAAGGCTTACGCTCCGGAGCCCCATCGGCGCGACCAGATCGCGCAACGAGGGCTTGACAGGTGCACTGTTGACGCCACGCCACAAGGACGATGGGCGGCGTGCTGCCGCCGACAGTCAGCAGTCAGCGCCGCACCGAGCGGACCAGGCCGCTGCCCACCGCCGCGGCGGCACCGGTGATGACGCCCCTAGTGATGAGATCGCCGTGCTCCGCGCCGAACTCCTCGGCGCTCCTGATCATTGACCCGGTCACCTTCTCGGCGCTCTCGGCGAATCCGCCGTGACCGCTGGCCGCGTCGTAGGCGCCCCTCGCGACTCCCGCGGCGATAGCGACCGGAGCGACAGCGATGCCCGTCACGGTGCCCCAGAATCTGCTCGTGGCCATTCTCGTACCCTTCGTGCGGAAGGAAGGCGGCTATCCGGCCGTCGAAGGCGAGTATAGGCGACAGGCGCCGACATCGCCGCTGGCTGCCGCCCTGCTGGCCGGCGGCCTGAGCGGCCCCGCGAGCATTCCTGACACCTCGAGCCCGAACGCTCGCGCTGCCGCAGCGCGTTACTGGACGCGCTGGCGCGAACCTCCGCGTCGCGTCAGACTCACATTGTCGGCGGGCCGGTATGTCCTATCTGCGAGTGCTGCCGCGTGAGGACTTGTTTGGCCGGGTATGGGCATCCCGGCATAGTGGAGCTACGTTCTCATGTGGGCTCGGCATTACTGAAGGCGAAGGCGAGGAAGCTGCATGAGCGGTGCGGTGGAGCCAGTGGCGGCCGCCGGGCCAACATCGCCACCTTTGCCGCTGCGGCGTAACAGCGGTTTCCGGCTGCTGTGGATCGGTCAGGTTCTGTCCGACACCGGGACTGAGGCAGCTCTGATCGCCTACCCCCTGCTCATCCTCGCTCTCACGCATTCGCCGATCATCGCTGGCGTTGTAGCCACCGCGCGCGAGGTCGTGCAGCTTGCCCTTGGCTTGCCAGGTGGTGCGCTATCGGACCGGCTTGACCGCAGAGTAACGATGATCATCTGCGATCTTGTCCGCGCCGCCGCGCTAATCCTGCTCGCCGTCTTGGTGCTGGTACATCTGGTGAGCTGGCCGGTGGTGCTGGGGGTTGCGGTCATCGACGGCGCCGCGGGCGTGCTATTCGATCCGTCGGCCAGCGCCGCGCTGCCAGCTATCGTCGCAGATCAGCAGCTAGAGCGAGCCTGGGCGGCCACCGAGGCCAGGACGTACGCGGCCTGGCTGATCGGCCCGGCGCTGGGCGGCTTCTTGTTCGGGCTGGGCAGGGCGGTTGCATTCATCGCTGACGCCGTCTCCTACCTGGTCTCGGCCGCAGCCGTGAACCGGATCCGCGGCACCTTCCGGGCCGAGCCATCCGAGGGCCGCAAGGCGCTGTGGCGCGAGGTCATCGACGGGCTGCACCTGGTCTGGCACAACCCGCTGCTGCGCACGGCGATCATCCAGGGCCCGCTGATCAACTTCGCGTTCAGCGGAGTGCTGTTCACGATCACGCTCGCGCTGCGGCGGCATGGCACCCCGCCCGGCATCATAGGGCTGGCGCAGGCAGGAATCGCGGTTGGCGGGCTGCTCGGGGCGGTAATCGCGCCCCGGCTGCAAGGCCGGTTGCCGCTACGGCGACTGGTCATCGTGATGACCACGGTTGGCGCCGTGATGTTCGCGGTGGCCGCCGTGCTGCTTCCCTCGACGCTGGTCGCGTTCCCCGTCGCGGTCACTGTCCTGCTGGCGCCCACCGGGAACGCGGCGCTGCTGGCCGCCATGCAGCGAGCGACACCACAGCACATGCGCGGCCGCGTCAGCAGCACCTCCTACCAGGCAGCCATGAGCCTGGCGACGCTCGCGCCGCTGATCAGCGGGCTGCTCGTCGAGCATGTCTCCGGCCAGTGGGCCATGGCCGCGTTCGCGGCGGTCATGGGCATTGCGGCGGTCATGTACGTGGCCCTTCCCGGCCTCAGGAATGCCGAGATCAGCATCGGAGAAACCAGCCAAGGCTCATAGCCCGGGACACTTGAACTACTGCCGTTATCTGTCCCCACGCCCATGCGGAAGGTATCCGCCGACCGACCGATGGTCCCGCCGCGGGTGGAACGGCTCGTGAAAAGAGCCAAACCAAGAACCATCACTTGCCGTATTGGGGCGGCATTTGGCGGCTGTACTGTGACCCATCCGGTCCATCTGCTCGCGGATGCTCAGCCCTCAATGACTGCTGATCGCCACCAGCACGAGCACGACCACCGCCGCGCCGAGGATCACGCCCATGATGATCACCCCAGCGTTGGTCAGGCCAACCAGGTGCAGCCGCTCTGCTCGCGCTTCGACGCGCCTTGCCTCTTCGCGCTCGGCCTTACTCGGCTTCGGCGGCGGCCCCGGTGGCGGTGTAAGGCGCCGCCCGCTCCCGGGCAGGCGGGTGAACGGCCGCCACTTCGGCCCGCCAAACCGCCAGTTCCATGACAAGTTATCCCGGCTATACGGGTCGTTCGGGTCATCCATCGGCCACCTCGCGGGTGAACGCCTCCTCAGCTTCGAGTATGAGGCAGTCAGACACCACTGTCGGCGCTCAATCGGCGTGATCGAGTGGTCCGGGGCGTCTCCGGGCGACTTCGACCCGTGGCAACCGGGTCCGAGGTCGACGTGCTGACATCCCGGCTGTGAGGCTGCACGAGCCCGACGGCCACGAGTGCCGCATGTGACATGGCCTGGCACGCTCGACGCGGTGTTGCAGTTAAGACAAGGCCTCAGGCTGCGTGTCCGCGCTCGACGCTGTGCGATGCGGGAAGCGGTGCACCTCCTGCGGCCAGCCGACCGCGACCGCGATCCTGCCGGCCCAATATCGCGCTGCGGCATCGTCGGCCACATCGACGACCGCGAAACCGCCGAGGTGCTCCTTGGTCTCGACGTACGGCCCGTCGGTGAAGAGGGGCGAGCCGCTGCTCGGGTCGACGCTGCACACGGCGGTCGATGCGTCGAGACCGCCGTCGCTGAAGACGAAGACACCGGCGTCCGTCATCTCCTCGATCACGGCCCTAGCGGACCTGCCCCTCTCGCGTATTTCGTCCATCGTGAGGTCGGGCACCCACTCGTCGTTGAAGGCGATCAGGTATAGCGCCATCTCAAGCTCCTCTGCTCACGGGCAGCCCAGACGACCGCCGCTCAGCTACTCCACGAACGCACTCGTGTCGATCCGACACCCCGGCCGAGACTTTCTCCGAGCTTTCTGCATCGCAGCCGGTCGACCGCATCCGACCGAGCCTGCCCGCACGAGTCGCACACTCATGCCGCGCTCCGCGCTTCGACTGTCGCATATCAGCTGGCGGACGAGTGTCGCGCAGCCGAAGGAGGACCCGCAAGCTCCGAGCCCGTCCAGCCGGCCAGGGCCTGAGAGACGTCCCCCCGGGGCTAACACAGTTCGAAGTCCCAGAAGATCAGCATCGGGTCGCCGCTGTAGGCGGCGGCAGCCGCAGCGGGGTACCAGGCGCGCAATGCCCAGATGTCTGACGGATGCGCGGGCAGCACCCGCTCGGGCGGCGGCGCATCGGCCGGGTCCTGGTACGGGACGCCGGCCCGCAACGGCCCCGCAGGGGAACACCGCGCCGGCGCAGCGCGCAGCTCTTCGCAGTGCCGGACCTCGAAGCCGAGCGGCAGCGCGGCGGTGAGGTACTCGCTGGTCATCCGGCTGTGGTGCGGCATGTAGCCGTAGCTGCCGTCGGGCATCGCTTGGACCAATGGATAGTCCATCCGTGAGTCGGCGATCACCAGGTGCCCGCCCGGGCGCAGCACCCGTGCCAATTCGGCCAGCACCGGGGCCAGTTCGGGTACGTGGGTGAGCGCCAGTGAGATCGTCACGAGATCGACCTGTTGGTCCGCGACCGGCAGCGCGCGCAGGTCACCCTGGCAGAAGCCCGCGCCGGGAACCTTGGCCTTGGCGAGGGCGATCATTTTCGCCGAGCCGTCCACGCCGATCACCGAGTGGCCCTTGGCGGCCAGGTAGGACGCGTGGCGGCCGGTGCCGCAGGCAGCGTCGAGGGCCGGCCCGATCGGCAGGCGGTCGATGATCGGCCGGATGATCGGCTCCTCCAGGTCAATCAGGTCGTTCGGCCCGTCGTAGTACTCGGCCCAGACGTCATAGCCCTCGGCCGCCGTGATCGGGCGGACCGTGGCGCCGTCGCCGAACTCGCTGGCGCAGTCGAGCATCGCGCGGATCTCGGCGATCCTGGTCTCGGTGAACTCGCGGTCGTACTCGCCGTTGTAGGCGCGAAGCAGGGCGACGCCTTGCAGGCCGAGCAGGTAAGCCAGGGGGTGCTGGTAGATCACCGGTCGATGCTAAGAGCCGCCGCGCCGCGCGGGCCACTGGATATCGGGGCGGACGGCGAGGAGACTCGGGTCGGTCGCTAGGGCAGAACCCCGAAACGTTCGGCAAGGTCGCATAGATCGCTGTGCCCGCTGCCAGGGTGTTCGCGGTGCGAGCCGATGCCACACGTATGACCGGCCACGCGCAACCGGCGCCATGTCCGGCCGGCCTGAGGGCCGAATTAGCTCGTATTCGGATCAAGAGCGACGACGCCGTGCGGCACCTCGGCGAAAAGAGTGTGCGCAGAATCGAACAGAGACTCTAAGGTGCCCGCATGCGCCATGCCTATCCGCTGTTGAACGTCGAGGTCACGACGCCGAAGCTGACGCTAGTCGGAGCGAGTGACGACCTGCTGGAGCGGTTGGTCCCAGTCGTACGCGGTGGAGTCGTCAGCCAGCAGCAAATGCCCTTCGATGATCCGATGTCGCTGTACGAGGACAACCCGCAGCGTGAATGGAGATGGCTACGCGCAATCTGGGCCGGCCGCGGCCGGGTCGACCCGCAATTCTGGCGCTGCTACTTCGTTGTCATGGTGGACAACAACCCAGTCGGCATGCAGGACCTGATCGGCGTCAACTTCGCAGCGCTTGGAACTGTTTCGACGTTCTCGTGGCTTCAGCCGTCGCTTCGGCGCCGCGGCATTGGCACTGAGATGCGCTCGGCCATCCTCCACCTTGCGTTTGCTGGCCTGGAAGCTCGCGAAGCATCCAGCGAGGCGTTCGCCGACAACGACGCCTCAAATGGCGTCTCCAGAAACCTCGGGTATAAGCCGAATGGCACCACGTGGGCCACCCGCCGAGGTAACCCCGCTCCACTGGCCGTATGGAAGCTCACCCGAAAGCGCTGGGAACAGGGCAGACGGGATGACATCCGGCTAACTGGCGTTGACGCGTGCTTGCCTGTTCTCGGCCTAGATCCACGGCCCTAAGGCTCGCCGTGCAGCGCCTAGGACGCTCGGCGCAAAGGAGGTCAACGAGGGGCGTGGATCGGACCAGGACGACAGTGTCGTCCTGGTCCCTTCTGCCGGATTGGGCTTAGCGCCGCGGCACAGAAGCGAGGCGCGCCGGGTCGACATGATCGCCCGCTGCGCGTGCTACGAACCTCTTGCCAGTAAAGTGCGCACTCAGGAAACGCCTGCTGACCGCGGCCCACCTTGGCAGTGGCCGCCGCTTGGGGTGGTACGGCAGATGGCGGAAGTCCGGGGGATGTCGTCGCGTCAGCGCTGGACCCTAGTGCTGGCGTGCACGGCCGCGTTCATGTTGCTGCTGGATATCACCGTGGTGGGCGTGGCGCTGCCATCGATCCAGCGGGAACTGCATGCGAGCCTGCCTGACCTGCAGTGGGTGAGCGCTGCCTACGCCCTGGTACTTGCCGTGCTGCTGCTGCCGGCGGCCACCCTGGGTGACCGACTGGGCCGACGGCGGCTGTTCCTGACCGGCCTGGTCATCTTCACCGCCGGATCGCTCGCGTGTGCGCTGGCCATGACCGCGCTGCAACTCGAGTTGTTCCGCGCGCTGCAGGGAGTCGGCGGCGCGGTGCTGTTCGCGACCGCAACGCCGCTGATACGCGCGGAATTCTCCGGCGCCGCCCTGGCCAGGGCGTTGGGCGCCTTCGGCGCCACGCTCGGCGGCGCCAGCGCCATCGGGCCGCTGGCCGGAGGGGTGCTGACCGACACACTGGGCTGGCGGGCCATCTTCTTCGTCAACTTGCCCATCGGCGTGGCGGCCTTCGCGGCCGGGGCGGCCCGGCTCCGCGAATCCCGCAACCCGGCCGGCGGCCGGGCCGACTGGGTGGGCACGACCTTGATCACCGGCGCGCTGACAGCGCTGATGTTCGCGCTGATCCGCGGCAACGCGCTGGGCTGGGCGAGCCCGGCGATCGTGGCCTTGTTCGCGACCGCGGCCGTGGCCTTTGCCGGGTTCGTGATATATGAGCTGCGCATCGCCGCCGCGCCAATGGCCGACCTGCGCCTGTTCCGGCGGCGCAGCTTCGCCGTGACCGGTTTCGTAGCGTTCGCGATCTCCGCGACGGTCATCGGGATGATCACGTATCTGTCGCTGTATGTGCAGAACACCCTCCGCTACTCCCCGGTCCAGGCCGGGCTGCGGTTCCTGCCGCTGTTCCTGGTCTCCTTCGCGGTCGCCCTCCTCACCGGCCGGCTGATCGGCAAAGTGGCGATGCGGGTGCTGCTGGGCGTGGCCATGGCCGCGGCCGCTGCCGGGCTGGCCTCGATGGCCCACCTGACCGCCACTTCCACCTGGCTGGTGCTGGTACCCGGCTTCATCCTGGCCGGGATCGGCCTGGGCATCACCTCCACCGGCCTGGCGTCGGCAGCGCTTTCGGCGGTAGAGCCGGCCCACGCCGGGATGGCCGCCGGTCTGACAAACACGCTGCGCCAGGTCGGCACCGCCACCGGCGTCGCCGTGCTCGGCGCCCTCTACGCCTCTCGCGTCACATCCGCCACCCTGCACGCCCTGGCCGGCCTGCCCGCCCCGCCTGGCGCAGCCCACCGGCTGGCCGCCGCAGTCGCCTCCGGCGCCGGCACCCGGGTAGCCTCCCTGGTCCCGGCCGCTGCCCGCCCCGTGGTCGCCCACGCCGCCCACGCAGGCACCGCCAGCGGCCTCAACGACGTCCTGCTCACCGCGGCCGCCTTCGGCGCTCTTGGCGCGATAGCCGGCTTCTCCTTCGGACCCGACCCAGCCAGGCAGCCGAGGCCCAGCCCCGCCACCCCCGGCGACCACGACGAACTGTCCGGCTAGCCGGCCCGCCCCAGCACCGAGCTCAGCGACTGGAGCCGCGTGTCGAAGATCAACCGGAGCCGGGCAGTCAATGCGCATCAAATGCCAAGACTCACCTGGTGTTTCTTCGGGCCCGGTTGTCTGAACTGCAGGTTCGCTGCCTTTGGTGATCAGGCCCGACTGCGCGTTAATCGAGCCAATTCGAGTAACCTCGGCTGCGCGCTCGCGGGTCAAGGGGATGACAGGAATCGCGGCCCGAAAGGCGCCGGAACGGACTACGGAAACATCCCAAAGGTCTTCGGAGGAACAGGATGAGCGACTCGAGCACGGGAACCGGCAAGGTCGTCGTGAACAGGTCGATGTCCCTTGACGGCTTCATCGCCGGTCCCGGCGACGCGATGGACTGGATCTTCGACTTCATAGATCCGCGCGCGGCCGTGTTCGCGGAGATCGCGGCGGCCACCGGCGCCATGCTCGTCGGCCGGCGGACCGATGAGGTCGGCGACAGGATGGACGCCAACAATGAGCGGGGGGCAGCATCGAGTGACGAGGGATACCCCTTCTCCGGACCCGTGTTCGTCCTCACCCATAGGCCGCCGGACCCGCCAGTCCCGGAGGTCACGTACCTCGCTGGTGACATCGGCGAAGCGGTCGCCACGGCACTGGACGCCGCGGGCGGCAAGAACCTCGAGATCCTCGGCGCTGACGTGGCCGGCCAGTGCCTGCAGCGGGGACTCGTCGACGAGATCCTCGTCTACGTCCTGCCGGTGCTGCTCGGCGACGGCATCCGCTTCTCGTCCCCGGGTCTCACCAGGATCGACCTGGAACCGGTCAGCAGCACGCGGTCGGGCGCCGTCACCATCCTCCGGTTCCGCGTCCGGAAGTAGTCTCAGGCTAGCGGCCGGCCTAGCCATGCTGGCCGAGGCGAGCGGTGATCGCCGGGGCCGCCTCACGTAGCCACGCCTCGGCGCGCGGGAGCTCGTCCTTGGCGCCGTCTTCCCATAGCTTGCGGAACACTGGGTCGAGTTCGGCCGAGGCCCGGGAGTCCTCGTGATAGCGGCGCGCCATGTCGACGGCAAACGGCGCCAGCTCCGCGCGATGCCGCGCCGTCATGCCGTAGGCATCCGCGAACACCGCGACCCGGTGCGGGATGTCGGCGTCGGCGAACGCCGGCGCCCGGTCCTGCGGATCGCGCAGCGGTGCCCAGTACCACAGCGCATTCGCGATGTCGTAGAGCCGGGTGGTTGGCATGGCCAGGTCGAAGTCGATCAGCGCAACCGGCAGCCCGTCGCGGAAGACCACGTTGCCGGGGTAATAGTCGCGGTGGCTGACCAGTTCGGTCCGCTTGGCAATCGGTCCCGCGTTGGCCGGCGTCCCGCCCCACACCGCATCGGGCGGCGGCACCCACCCGGCCGACGCGTCGTGCAGCGCACGGATCAGCCGGGCCAGGGCGACGAGCACATCGTCGCCCGCCGTCTCCGGCGGCAGCGGGTTGCGCGGCACGTCACCGGGGACGAACGACAGCACCTCACGACCCTGCTCGTCGACGCCGAACGGAAGCGGCGCGCCAGTGAACCCGGCGTCGCGCAGATGGGCCAGGTACGCCTGCACTGTCAGGCTGAACGGCCGCAGCGGCCGCCGCACCGTGTCCCCGATCCGCACGATCCCCTGGGTAACGCCGTCCCCGATAAGCAGCTCGCCTTCGCTCACACCGCAGGAGCCTAGCCTCCGGCCAGTACCGGCCCACGACGTCGACGGGCCGCCCGCGCCCAGCAGCGGTCAGCCGTGCACGCCTGCCGTCGCCATCTCTGGCTCTCAGGCCGGTCCATCATGTCCCCGCAACATTCGCCCGGCACGGACAGATGTGTCCGTGCGACGAAGAACTCGAGACGGCGCGCGGCATCAGTCCGGCATCAGGCCGGCAGTTTCGGCATCGTCCAGAAGGTGACGCCGAAGTAGCCGAACGCTGCCCCGTCCACGACCGAGGTGCCGCCGGGAGCTATCGCCGGCTGGTAGCCGTCGTTGCTACCGGGTGTCGGCAGATCATGAACAAAACTCGCTACGCGGGTCACTGACGCCGGGTTGGCCACGTTCCACGCGAATCCGAAGTCACTGATCCTGACGCCTACCTGCCCGACGTTGGCGGCCGTCTTCCTCGGACCCTGGCCCGCATTGGCGATGGCGGTCAGCGTTCGTCCGTCCGAGCTGAACGCCAGGGCGTACATGACGTCCGGACACGGCGGGCTGGGCTGGCCGGGCCGGGTGGTGCATTTCCTGACGGTGCGCCCCACCGTGGCCAGCGTCTGCATCGTGGCCAGTCGCTGCGGCGCAGCCGGGTCTGCAACGCTGAACAGGTTCACTGCGCCGGTAAAGCTCACGTCCGCGAGCACGTGCCCGTCGGGCGAGAAGGCGAGCGCGTCAATGAATCCGGCCGAGCCGGTGATCGTCGCGATGCGTGTGGCGTGCGCCGGGTCGCTCACGTCCCAGATGGCGACGTGGCTGCGCCCGACGGCGCTGGCCAGCAGATGCCCGTCGGGCGAGAACGCGATGTCACCCTGCGAGTTGCTGCCCATAATGCCGACGGGGGCCGGCAGGCTGCGTTCGATCCTGGGTTTGGCTGGGTCGGCTACATTCCACAGGAACATCCGGTCGTCATAAGCAGTCGCCAGGACATCGCCGTCGGGAGAGAACGCCTCTCCCCAGATCTGGCTGTGGTCGGGCGTCGCGAGCCTGGCGATCCGGCGCGGGTGATGCATGTCTGCGACGGTCCACAAGACAATCTGGTCATCGAACGAGCTGGTCGCCACCATCTGGCCATCCGGCGAGAAATCGGTGGGGGGTCCGCCCTCGAAGATGGCTAGCCGCCGTGGCCGGGCCGGGTTGGCCAGGTTCCACAGAGCGTTGGCACCGTCCATGTTGCTGGACGTCGCCGTAACCATGATCTGACGGCCAGGATCGAAGGCCATCGCCCCGACGGCGCCTTCGATGCCGATATGCCAGTGCCCGTCCTTCCACGTCTGGACGTGCACCCACCAGCCGAACAGCCCCGCGAACAGCAGCACCACGGCGGCAGCAATAAGCGATGTACGCAGCCGGGCCATAGTGAACCCTTCCATTCGGTACGCGGGATCGAGGTGCGTGCTGAGCGCGTTGACCGCGAGGTTCAGCGCGGTCCGCGGGCCCGCTCGATGCTGTTCCAGAACTGCCAGCAGCTCATCGCCGTAGCGCCGGCGCCAACGGCGCGGGTAACACCGGACCAGCATCCGCGACGTCCAGTGCGCGGCTGACGCTTGCCCGGCCAGGTCGGTCATCGCGCCGCCCGTCACGCCGGCGCGATCCGCTGACGGCCGACCCGCACGATGCGCTGCATGCTCGCGAGCTGCTCGCCTAGCACCGTCTGGCCGGCCGCGGTGATCTCGTACGGGCGGCGGCGGTCATCGCTTTCGAGCGGACGGATCCAGCCCCTGCGCTCCAGCCGCGTTAGTGCGCCGTACAAAGTACCCGGCTCCATGGCGATATCGCCGAAATCGGCGACGTCGGTCATGATCGCGTAGCCGTGTTTCGGGCCATCCGCCAGGCTGGTCAAGATCAGCAGTGACGGGTCGGCAAACCGGCCCAGGTCATCGAACTTGCCGTGCACAGCCAGCCTCCGCTTATTCAGCACCAACTACTAAGTGGTACTTAATATCGGACCGGGCCGGTCCCTGTCAACACGATGGCCGCAGCGGAGAAGGGCCCAAGTTGATCTCGCCGGCCCGGACCAGGACCAGCGCGGCCGCGGCGAGCAGCGCAGCGAGCGAGGCCGCGCACTGTCCTGGTGCCGATGACTTGCGGACCTCGATGAGGAATCGAAAACTAGAGCTAGCTCTCGCCGCGCATGGCCGCCCGCTGCCGTTCCATCTTGTCTGCTTCGCGGGCCGAAATTACCTGCGCTCCGAATTGCACGGCGTGGTCACGTTGGCCTTGGGTCAGCGTGTACTGCCTGGTGACCAGCTCCGACCCGACCGGGGTGCCGGGGTCGCGGCGAATGCCAAGCCTTGCGGCGAAAAGCATGCAGCTCATCTTGAGCATCAGCGGTCAGGCAATACAGGGGAGGTGGCGGCGTGACCCGGCCAAGGAGGAGCCGACTCCGATCTCGCAGCCGACTTACATATACAGCCATGGCATCTCCGATCGGTGACACTTCGCATGGCCAAAGAACCACCCTAATTGTGTCACTGCGGAGACCCGGATGCCTTGGACGAGTTAGCTGGGCGCGGTCTCGCGGCGTGGCAGCTTCCAGCCTGGCCGCGGGAAGTGGCAGGTGTAGCCGTCTGGGTATCGCTGCAGGTAGTCCTGGTCTTCAGCCTCGGCCTCCCAGAAGTGACCGGCCTCGCTGACCGCGGTGATGACCTTGCCGGGCCACAGACCGGAAGCCTCGACGTCGGCGATCGTGTCCTCGCCGACCTGGCGCTGCTCGTCGGTCGTATAGAAGATCTCCGAGCGGTAGTCGGAGCCGATGTACTTGCCCTGACGGTCTTTGGTCGTCGGGTCGTGGATCTGGAAGAAGAACTCGAGGATGTCCCGGTAGCAGGTCCGCTCGGGATCAAAGACAATCTCAACGGCCTCTGCGTGGCCGGGATGGTTGTCTTCGGTCGGGTTCTCGTTCTCGCCGCCGGTGTAGCCGACGCGGGTGGAGATCACCCCGTCGCGGCGCCGAAGCAGCTGCTGCATTCCCCAGAAACAGCCTCCGGCGAGGATCGCGGTCTCGGTGTTGTCCGTCATGGCGCTCCCTTCCCCCGACTTGCGCTTCCACTTTAGGCTCGGGCACGTCGGACGTCGGGACCTAGGGCGTCACCGGACAAGCCCAGGCGGTTAGTTGGGATTGACCTGGTGGGTGCGGGCCTGGTGGAGTGAGCCCATGGCTGGGCGGATAGGTTCCTTAATCTCGCGATTGCGGCCAGAGCCTGTCATCCGCATGCGCGAGCCGGAGGCGGGCGCAGATGCGGTCGTGCCGACGCCCGTTCTTAACCTGTTTGACCGGCGCGTGATCGTGGTCGGCTGTGTCGTATTCGCGGTTTTGATGGCGCTGTCGGGGAGCTACGGCTTTCATCGCGACGAACTGTATTTCCTGGTCTGTGCCCAGCATCTGCAGGCCAGCTACGTCGACCAGCCGGTGCTGACGCCGCTTCTGGCGTGGACGTCGCTGAAGCTTTTCGGGGTCTCGTTGCCCGGGCTGCGGCTTTGGCCCGCGCTCGCCGCCGCGATGACCGTGGTCGTTGCCGGCCTGACCGCGCGCGAATTCGGCGGTGGCCGCCGCGCGCAACTGCTGGCCGCGATCGCGACCGCCACGATGCCGGCCGTCCTCGGGGCGGGCCACATTCTCGGCACCACGGCGTTCGACATTCTTGCCTGGGCGGGGCTGGCGTTCATCGTCGTCCGGATCGGGCGGACCGGCGAGGTTCGCTGGTGGCTGGCCGGAGGCGTGGTCCTTGGCCTCGGCCTTGCCAACAAGCACAGCGCGGGATTCTTTGCCGTAGCGCTGGTCGTCGGGGCACTGTTGTCCGGCGGTCGCGAGCTGATCTGGAACCGCTGGTTCACAGCGGGCGCGGTGATCGCGGCGGCGTTTACCATTCCCGACCTGCGGTGGCAGGCTGATCACCAATGGGCGACCATTGCCATGACCCATGTCTTGAGCCAGGAAAACGGCGGTGCGGGCAATATCGCCACGTGGGTGATCGGCCAGCTGCTCATGACGGCCCTGGCCCTGGTGTTCGTCTGGCTGGCCGGCCTTCGCTTCCTTTGGCGGTCCTGGCACCCGCTGTGGAAGGCGCTGGCGTGGGCTTACGGGCTGCTGTTTGTGTTCTTCGCGGTTACAACTGGCGCGAAGATCTACTACCTCGCCGGTTCTTACATCTACCTGCTCGCCGCGGGCGCCGTGGCCATCGATGCGTGGCTGGCGGCCCGGCCAGGGCGCATGCGTAACCTGCTGCTGGTCACTGCGCTGACAACGGCATTGACGCTGCCGTTTGTCTTGCCGGTGCTGCCGCCCGCTGACATCGGCCCGATCGCCAAGGTGAACACGGTAGCCGGCGAGTCCCTCGGCTGGCCCCAACTCGTCGCCACGGTCCACCGCGTCTGGGCTTCCCTGCCATCCGCTCAACGGGCACGTGCGGTTATCTTCGCCTCGAACTACGGCGAGGCCAGCGCCATAAACGTGCTCGGCCGAGACACAGGCCTGCCGCTGGCCGTCAGCGGGCACAACACCTACTGGTGGTGGGGGCCGGGCAATCCACACGCCACCACTGTGGTGGCCGTCATGCCAGGCCCGGTCGACGGCGGCGGGGATGCCGCTTACCTGAGGCAGTTCTTTGCCAGCGTCCGGGCGGTAGCCACGCTGTCCAACCCCTACCGCATCCATAACCAAGAATTCGACGGCCATGTCTACCTGTGCACCGGGCCTCGGCACCCGTGGGGGCAGATGTGGCCGCGGCTGCGCAGTTACAGCTGACCAGGCCATAATCCTCCGAACGGGGCGTCAAGTTCGGGCGGGCCTGTCAACTGGTGGCATCAGGTCTTAGCCTTCGTGCGGGATCAGCGTCCCCTGATGGAAGAAACAGCGCCAGCCCGCCTGAGTAAGCCGCCAGATGGAACTGCGGTTGCAGCGCCGGCCGCCGTGGTCGCTCACATATGTGACGAGCACGACCCCGCCAGCGACCGGGACCGCGGTCACGTCGTGCGCGGCAATTGAGGCGCCCTCTTCAGCCGGCAAGCTCGCGATGATCTCATCACGGCTCAGGCGGCGGCCCGAGGCTCCGAACTCGAAGAACTGAGGGTCGAGCAGCGCGTCGATCTCGCCGGCCTGCTGGCGCGTCTGTCGCTGCAGCAGCCGTATCTCTCCGTCGATCGCTGCTCGCAAGCCGAGCTCTGGCTCGTCACCGGTCATGACCGCGATGTTAAGACAGCCCGGTCAGAGCCACAGGTGCGCCGCCCCGCTGTGGTCGCTGACTGTGCTGCGGCGATACGCTCACTTTCATCGCCCATGGGGGAGGGCACTGGTTATGACGGCTGTGGGTGATGAGTCGGTCGGTGCGGGCCTGGGCGGACACATGCGTGCGTCGCACGCTGATCGCGAAGGGGTAATCGACACCCTGAAGGCTGCCTTCGTGCAGGGGCGGCTGACGAAAGACGAACTAGACCTTCGAGTGGGCCTGACCTTCGTCTCCCGGACCTACGGAGAACTCGGCATGCTCACGGCCGATCTCCCGGTGCGCCTGATCCATGAGCAGCGGGCGGTCGAGCCCGTCGTGGCCGATCTGGCCCACCCGCCGGTCAACAAGCCGCTCATGTGGGGCACCTTCGTGGCCACGCTGGGTGGCCTGGCGTTGATCATCGGCGCGTTGCCTGCAGGCCTGTTCATGTTGCTCGTAGCGGGCGTGTTCACGACCTTGCTTGCGGCGCCCGTAGCCGGGACTTTGATGCTCGACTCCTTGCGGGCCAGGCGCTCAGGCGGCCAACCGCCGTCAGCCACCAGCCGCAGCCAGGCGGCTATCGAGGGACTTCAAGACGACGGTCGGAGCGGAGACGGCCTGACTCTCGTCGAGGTTGGCCGGGACGATCGCAAGTCCGCAGCCAACCCGGGAGCGTCGCCACGCGGCACATGGCGGCCTCTGACAGCGTGGTGTTAGCTAGCTCGGCGGTTTCGCCGTCGCCACCCGCGTAGCCCTCGAGAATCCGGCAAGCAGTCCGTGTCGTGATCCCGAAACCGGCTGGTCACAGAGGGCTTGACCGCGCCCTTGGGGCAGGAGGAAGGATCGGCCTCATGGAGCTGGACCCCGCCCGCCGATCACTGACCACCGGCGAGTTCGCGCGCCAGACGATGCTGTCGACCAAGGCCCTGCGGATCTACGACGAGACAGGCCTGCTCCGGCCCGTTGACGTCGATCCGTTCAACGGACACCGCCGCTACGGCCCGCATCAGGTGGCCACCGGCCGGCTTATCGGCATGCTGCGCGGCGTCGATATGCCACTGGCTGAGATCGGTCTGCTGCTAGCTGACCTCGACGAGGACTTCGACGAGGCGCTCATGCGGCTCGACCGGCACCTGCAGGCGCTCGAGACACGGCACACCAGCCGCCGGTTCCTGATCAGGCACATTCACGCGATCCTGCGAGAGGAAGCTCAGCCGATGTTCCCCGTTCAGACCCGCCATGTCCCAGCCCAACGCGTGATGTCGATCCAGCGACGGCTGCGCGCAGCCGAGACTGACGCCTTCGTCGCTGAAGCCAAGGCGGCGTTCGCGGCCCACCTCGGTGGCGCGAAGCCAACAGGCCCCTTCACCCTCGTCTTCCACGGCATCGTCGACCACGAGAACGACGGACCGCTGGAGGCGCTGCTCGGCTGTCCTGACGGTGTCGGGGTGACCGACCTGATCGGCATCCGCACCGAGCCTGCGCACGACGAAGCGTTCACGACGATCACGAAGGCGCAGTGGGACTACCCGGCGATCCTCGCAGCCTACGATGCGGTCGCGTGCTCGGACGAGGTCAGCACGCGGCCCCGGAGCCGGCTGTCGTGCCGCGAGGTCTACGTGGCTGAGCCGCACGACATCGGCGATGAGGACCTGATCTGCGACGTCGCCTTCCCGCTCGGCTAGTTCCGCTGGCATGCGGGCGTGCGGTCGTCTGGCTCACACGCCCGTGGCGCCGTCGATCCGCTCCCTGATGAAGTCCGCGTGACCGTTATGGCGGGCGTATTCCTCGATCATATGGACCATGATCCAGCGCAGGGAGTACTCCTTGCCATCCTGCGCACCGGTGAAGTCGAGCGACGGCGCCGCCGCGACGCACGTCCGTGCGTCAGAGCACTCAGCCCGCCAGATCTCGAACGACTCGGCCACATCGGCGGTCTCGACGTCGAACTCGGCCAGCGGCTCCTCATCGGTGTAGTACAGGTACGGGGCGTCTTCACGTCCGAGCACGATCCTGAACCACTGGCGCTCGCCGTCGGCCATGTGCCTGACCAGGCCCAGCAACGACATGATCGAAGGAGGCACCGACCGCTCCCTGAGCTGGGCATCGGTCAGGCCTTCGCACTTCATTGCCAGGGTGCCTCGGTGGAAGTCGAGCCACGCGTCCAGCATCGCTCGTTCCTGTGCCTCCAGCGGCGGAATAACGCGCTCATCAGCCATGACGGGAGTGTGGCGGATGACCGGCGTCGCAGGCGACCGATTTTGACGGTTACGGTCATCTGTCGGCCGGCGTCATTCACTGAGCGGGCACGGCCGCCACGCAGAACTCATTGCCTTCAGGATCCGTCATCACGACGTAGTCGTCATCGGGATCGTCATGATGACGGACGAACTTCGCGCCGAGCCCGGTCAGCCGCTCTACGTCACCAGCCTGATCGGTGCTGTACAGGTCCAGGTGCATCTGATCCCTGCCGCTGACGGGCTCACCGGCAAGCTGCAGGGAGATGTTGTAGTCCTCACCGCTGAGCTTTCTGAAGTCATCGCCCGGCGTGACGGACGACGGCAGGAGGTGCAGTGCCTGCGACCAGAAGGTGGTCATGAGCTCCATGTCGGCGCAGTTGATCACCGTGCTGCCGAGCCTGATTGTCATCGGACAGCTTCCTCCGTCGTTAGTCGCGCCGTCGGCGCTGCCGCCGCGGCCGATCCGCGTAGGCCGAATACATGCTCTCCGGAGTCCGGTTAGTCCGCCTGGTCAGATTCTTTGTCTGGAAGCGAACCATGACCGCAAAGCCATAAATGCCAAGCAGCAGCACCGCTGCGATCAGGAGATATTCCCACCACATCGCCAATCACCTCGTCCGCGCGTCCGCGTCACGACGGACACTTCCCCACAGGGACGGTCGCATTCAGGAACCGGCGGGTTCCCCGGCGCTCAGCGGGCGGAGCACGCAGAACTCGTTGCCGTGCGGATCGGCCATGACGACCCAGCTGACGTCCGCCTTCTGGCCGACGTCCGTGCGCCGGGCACCGAGGCCCTCGAGCCGCGCGACCTCGGCGGCCTGGTCCTTCGGGCGCAGGTCCAGGTGCAGCCGGTTCTTACCGGCCCTCTCCTCAGGCACCCGCAGGAATAGCAGGTCAGGCACGATTCCGTCTTCCTTGCTGCCAGCCGGCGGCTCGAGCACAACCTGGTCGTCCTGCTCGAAGGTGCGGCGCCAGCCGAGCGCCGACTCCCAGAACGTCGCGAGCCTGGACGGGTCGGTGGTGTCGATGCACAAGCACTGAATGCGAATGTCCATCTGCCGACTCTGCGGATCTACGGCGGCCGCTGTCCAGTGGTTTTCTGGAGCCCGGCTTGGCGGGTCGCATTACTCCTCGCCGGAGAAGCGCTCCCAGGCGGACTGGCGGGTCATGCCGAGGGCGCCGCCGATCTTGGTCCACGAGTATCCGCGCGCCCGCAGCTCTATGACACCCTCGGCGAGCTGGCGTTCCACCTGCCGACCAGCGGTCGCGATCCTGGGAAGCGTGCTGAGCAGTTCGTCATCGGTCAGCCGCATCTTCCACGATGGCAGCTTGGCCGACGTGTCCGGGTTCTTCGGCTTGGTCTCGATCAGTTCCACGCACAGCGCGACGCACTCGTTGCAGATGAACACCCCAGGGCCCGCGACCATCGTCTCTATCTCGCCGGTGGGCTTGGCGCAGAAGGTGCAGCTGATCGCGTCGGGCTTGTCCTCAACCTGGGCGTTGGCAGTCTCACTCTCGGTCATCCCGTTCTCCCGTTCTCCCGCCGCTAGGTTGTCAGGCTGAACCTGACACACTGTCAGGCGCGACCTTACAACGTCAGGTGCAGCCTGACAAGGACGTGAGTGGGCGGTGCGAGTAGTCGGTGCAGGTCTGGGCTAGGTCGCGGGGCGTGGTTGGGCGCTGGCGTCTCAGGAGTTGGGGGGATGGTTGGCGAGCCAGTCGCCCTGGGTCTTGTGCTGGGCGATGAGCCAGTGCGCGAGGGGCCGGGGATCGCGAAGCTCTGAGCCGTGCCGCAGGTTCTCCAGGTAGGCGCGATCCAGGTCAATGCGGCGCAGGAACTCCGCTCGGTCGCCGATTCCGCCGTGACCTGGGATGACCCGCTCGACCGGCAGCGCGGCGAACTTGTCGAGCGCGGTCAGGTAGTCGCCGACGGGGTCGGCCTGGTCCAGGTCAAGCAGCGGCACCTCGATGTCGGAGCACATGTCGCCGGCGATCAGCGTGCCGGTGTCCGGAAGGAACACCGCGCTGTGGCCCGGCGCGTGCCCCTGATGCGTGACGACCACCGCGGCCGGCCCGTCCCACGGGATCGCGTCGGGCTGGTCGAGCGGCGTCAGCTGCCCGAAGAGGTCCAGGTCATGGCCCGGTGCCGCACCCTGGACTCCCTCGATCAGCCCGGCCCGCTCGCGTTCGGCGACCGCGACGGCGAGCGGCGCGGCGAACCGCGGCAGGTCGCCAAGCTCGGAACTC
Organism: uncultured Actinomycetota bacterium; assembly: GCA_963696215.1. Classification (GTDB taxonomy): domain Bacteria; phylum Actinomycetota; class Actinomycetes; order Streptosporangiales; family Streptosporangiaceae; genus Chersky-822. The sequence continues at coordinate 79,539 of CAVOJF010000007.1, read as the reverse complement.
CACAGCACGTGGTCCCAGTGCGGATGCGTGGCGAAGCCGAGCCTCGGGCGCAACGCCATGCCGCGCAGATCGGCGGCCAGCCCAGCCACTTCGGCGACCGTGACCGCGGGATCGATGACCAGGCAGCCGCCGCTGCCGTCGGCGACGACCGTGCTGTTGGTTACGTAAAGATCACCAGTGGCAACGAAGACTCCGGCGCTGATCTCGGTCAGTCGGTTCATGCGTTCTGGCGTATCACAAACAACAGCAACGTGCCGTCAACGTTCAAACAGGACGGGTGGCGGCACCTAGCTGTTCTAAGGCGAGGCGGTCGCCGGCCGTCCTGGCCGCGGGCGTGCTGGCCGGATCAGACGCGAGCGGGGAACTGGGCACCGTACATCCGCCAGTAGCGGCCGCGGCTCGCGAGCAAGTCCGTGTGCGGTCCGCGTTCAGCCACCCGGCCGTGGTCAAGCACGACGATCTCGTCGACCTGGTCGAGCCCGTCGAGGTCATGGGTGATCAGCAGGACCGAGCGTCCGGCCGTTACCGCCAGCAGGTCAGCGGCGAGCGCCTCACGACTGCCATGGTCAAGATGCGCCGTCGGCTCGTCGAGTATGAGCAGGGCGGGATCGGCGAGCAACGCCCTGCCCAGCGCGATCCGCTGCCGCTGGCCGCCGGAGACGCTCGCGCCGGCCACGCCGACCTGAGTGTCCATCCCGAGCGGCAGCGAAGCGATCCATTCAGCCAGGCCGACCCGTTCGGTCACCACCGCGAGCGCGGCGTCCGATGCGTCCGGGCTGGCGAGCCTGAGGTTCTCCGCGATGCTCGCGTTGAACAGGTGCGGGTCTTGCGGGCAGCCGCCGATTACCCTGCGCACATCTTCGGCGCTGTAACTGGCCAGGTCATGACCGTCTAGCGTGACCGAGCCGCCGGTCAGGTCGCGGAACCGCAGCAGCACAGCCGCGACAGTGGACTTGCCCGCGCCGGTCGGCCCGACCAGCGCGATCCGGCGGCCTGGCGTGAGGTCCAGGCTGACCCCGTCGATGGCCAGCGGGCCGACGGCCCGGTAGCGCACCCGAGCCTCCCGCACCCGCACCGTGACGCCGCGCGTCGCGAGGCTAGGCAACGACAACGGCCGCGGATTCGCCGGGTCGATCACGGGCTGAGGCGCGTCCATCACTTCGGCGATGCGGTTCGCCGCGGTCCTCGCGTGGCTCAACTGGACCGCTGCCGCAGGCAGCGCCGTGACCGCCTCGAACGCGGCCAGCGCCGTGAGCGTCAGAACGGCGAGCGGGACCCGGCTCAGCGTGCCCGTCCCCACCGCGGCGACGCCGAGCAGCAGGACACCCCAGAGCGTCAGGCCCGCGGTCAGGCTAGCCAGCCCGGCGCCGACGCCGGATGCCGTTGCCGACCGGCGGCCCAGCCTCGCGAGGCGGCGATTCGCCCGGTCGACGCGTTCGAGCGCGGCATCGGCGGCGCCGAAGGCGTGCAGGTCAGCAGCGCCGGTCAGGATGTCGTTCAAGGCGTGGCTGAACTCGCCGCGGACCGGAGCGGTTCGCCTGGCCGACGTCCTCGCGGCCGCGAGCGCGATCGCGGGCACGATGATGCCGCCGGATAGCAGCCCGGCCGCGAGCAGGACTCCCGCCGGTCCGAGCAGCATCAGGCAGGCGATCACCGCACCGGAGCCGGCGAGCGCGGCCGCGATCGGCGGTGCGAGACCGCGGATGAACAGGTCCTGGGTCGCGTCGACGTCGCCGACGAGCCTGGACAGCAGGTCCGCGGACCTGAAGGCCGGCAGGCCGGCCGGGGCGAGCCTCTCAAGCTTGCGCCAGATCGCTATCCGAGTCTTCGCGAGGACGCGGAAGGCAACGTCATGCGAGGCGAGCCGCTCTGCGTACCGGAAGACGCCGCGGCCGATGCTGAGGCCGCGTACAGCGACGACCGCCACCGACAGGGCCGCGATGGTCGGGTGCTGCGACGCCCTGGCCAGCAGGAATCCCGACACCGCCAGGAGGGCAACACCGCAGGCCGTTGCCAGCGCCCCCGCCGCTGCCGCCAGCAGAAGCCGGCCCCACATCGGCCGCGCGAAGCTGATCAGACGCAACAAAGGGTCGCGGCGGTCGACGCCGGACCCGGCGCTCGCGCGGGCGGTCACGCCGGAACCTCGGTAAGCGCCTGCGACTCGACCACCGAACCATCACGTACATGCAGAAACCGGACGGCACGGGTCGCAGTCGAGCTGCCGTCCGGAGCCAGCGCGTGTATCGATGGTCCATCCACTGCGGAATCTGGTGATGGATGGACCATCGATACACCGGAACGCGGCGCGGCGGAGACGGGCGCTGGGGAGACAGGCGCTGCGGACAGTGCGGCGCTGAACAGCCTGGCGTCGCGGTGGGTGACGACGATGACCGTTCGTCCGGCGGCGAGGGTGCCGATCGCCGCAGCGACCTCGGCCGCGCTGATCGGATCGAGGTGCGCGGTCGGTTCATCGAGCAGCAGCAGCGGCGAGTCGCGCAGGAACAGCCTGGCCAGGGCGATCTTCTGGCGCTGCCCGGCAGAGAGCTGCTGGGCGCGTTCGCCGAGCACCGTGTCGAAGCCGTGCGGCAGCCGGCGAATGAACTCAGCCGCGCCGGCGAGCGTCGCAGCCCGCTCGACAGCCGCCTTCGACGCACGAGGCCGGCCGAGCGCGATGTTCTCGGTCACGGACCAGCCGAAAAGCGTCGGGTGCTGGGGCAGCCAGCCAACCTGGTCGCGCCACCGATCGGCTGGGATCGCGGCGAGACCCGTGTCGCCCACCTCGATCGACCCTGCGGTGGGCTCGATGAAGCGCAGCAGCAGGCTGATCAGCGTGGTCTTCCCCGCTCCGTTCTCGCCGGTCATGACGATCCGGTCACCAGGCTCGACGGTCAGGTCCACGCAGGCGAGGACCGGCCTGTCGCGGCCCGGATAGACCACGGTGGTCCCGGTATAGCTCAATGGTTCGACACGAACATCGGGGAGGGTCGCCGATCCCCCGGCCGCAGGCCTTAGCCCGGCTGCTGGCGTGTCGAGGATGCCGAAGGCTCGCTCAGCTGCGGCGATACCGTCAGCGCTCGCGTGATGATGCGCGGCAAGGTTGCGCAGCGGCAGGTAGGCCTCAGGGGTGAGCAGCAGGACCAGCAACGCGGTGGGGTAGCCGAGGTGCCCGTACAGCAGCCGCAGCCCTACTTCGACGGCGACCAGGGCCGTCGCGAGCGAGGCGGATAGCTCGAGCACCAGCGACGAGAGGAAGGCGATCTTGAGGGTTGCCAGCACGCTGGCCCGGTATCGCATCGTGGTCTCGCCGATCACGCGTTCCTGGTCGGCCGCGCGGCCGAATAGCTTGAGCGTCGGCAGCCCCTGGACGACGTCGAGGAAGTGGCCGCTGAGCCTGGCCACGAGCTGCCAGCTACGCGCGGCAGAGTCCTTCGTGTGCATGCCGACGAGCGCTGCGAACACCGGGATCAGCGGCAACGTCACGGCGATTATCAGGCCAGACAACCAGTCGGCGGCCGTTACCGTAGCCAGCACCGCGATCGGCACGGCAACCGCGAGCACCACCTGCGGCAGGTACCTGGCGAAGTAGGGGTCGAGCGCGTCGAGGCCGCTGGTGCCGAGCGTGGCTAGCTCGCCTGGGCGCTCCCTGCCCAGCCACCCGGGGCCCAGGTCGAGCACGTGCCTGGCGAACCTGGAGCGCAGGCGCTCCTTGATGGCGGTCGCGCCGCGCAGCGCGGTCACCTCGCTTGCGTGCACGGCCGCCGCCCTGGCAAGGAGGACGACCAGCAATATCAGCAAGGTGCCGCGGAGACCAGCCGCTGCGCCGGTCGCGGCGCTCGCCAGGGCGTGCGCGATCAACTGCGCCTGAGCGAGGATCAGCCCGGTGACGGCCAGGCCTAGCAGGCCAGCGGCGATCAGGTAGCCGCGGCCACCGGCCGCCTCGGTGACCAGCCTCCGCGCGACCGCACGGCTCCCAGCGCGCGCCGCCATCATGGCTCGTCCTTGGAAAGCAGTAGCAGCGTGTCACCGGGGCGGGGCCGCGGCGTCGCCTTATCGGTCGCCGGCGCTGAGGCCGCCGCGGTGATCGACGACGAACAGCATGTCGTAGCCGCTGGGAACGGAACCGTCGCTGGGGACCGCGTTGATCCTGGCTCCGTGGTCGTACCTGCGGTCCAGCGTCGTTCGGCTGAGCCCTGACCCGAAGAGATGGTCGCCGTTGGTAAACGGCGCGACGACGCCGAGGTCACCGGACGGCGGGCAGACCGCGTAGACGCGTGGCCCCGCGCCATCCTCGCCGCCGACGTTGCCGCGCAAGATCGTGGCCGCCAGCGCGTTAAAGTCGTCTTCGTCGGTGAGCAGGTACACCGCCGTGATGCCCTCGAGTTCGGCGCCTTCGCCGGTCGCCGCGGCGAGCAGTTCGCCGGCCGCCAGGTCGAGCCTGGCCTGCGTGATCTGGAGCCGCTGGTGCTCGTGACCTGCCCACATCAGCACGTCGAGCCCGGCGGCTCGCAGGGTCTTGCCCAAGTCGATCACCCAGGGTGCGCCGCCGACGAGCAGCGGCCTGGCTCTGATCGCCTCGAGCACCTTGAGCAGCCGCGCCACGGGCTTGGCGGTCAGCCCGTAGAGGGCAACAGTCGTCACGATCACCAGGAACGTGACCGGCAGGATCTTGGCGGCGCCGCCTACGCCCTTGGCGATGAGCGATGCCGAGAACGCCGACGCGGTGGCGGCCGCGACGATGCCGCGCGGGTCCATCCAGGCGATGAAGGTTCGCTCAGCTGCGGGCATGCCCGAACCGAGCGTCGAGATCAGCGCGGCAACCGGCCGGGCGACGAACACGAGAACCGCGACGAGGCCAGCGGTCGGCAGCAGCACGTCCTCCAGCGAGTCGGGAGAGATGGTCGCGCCGATCGAGACGAACAGCAGCCCGATGACCAATTGCACCAGCGTCTCGAAGAACGGCCTGCGGGCCGGGAGGTCGAACCAGACCAGGTTCGAGAGCGCGAGCCCCATCACGATCGCGGCGATCAGCCCTGACTCCTCGCGAACCACGTCGCAGCCAGCCGCGATCGCGACGACGGCTGCCAGCTGAACGTTCGTGCCCAGGACCTCGGGCACCCGGAGCACTACGAGCAGGAGGTAGAGGACGCCGACGCCGACGGCCCCGCCGATGATGCCCACCGCGAAGCTGGAGCCGAACTGCGTTAGCTGATCCGAGACGCGCGGGCGAGTGCTGGCCGACACGGCGTGGAAGACGACCGCGGCGAGTATCCCGCCGACGGGATCGATCAGCGACCCCTCCCAGGACAGCACCCGGCGCAGCCTCGCGACCGGCCGGACGTAGGCGAGCAGCGGGTTCACCACCGTCGGGCCAGACACGACAAGGATGACGCCGATCATCACGGCGGCGCGGATGGACAGCCCGAGCAGGACCAGTCCGCCGATCGCGGCTGCAGTCCAGCTGATGGTGACGCCGAAGATGATCAGCCTCGTCACGACGCTTCTGTCGTGCGGGGCGAGCTTGCTCAGGTTCAGGCCGAGGCCGGCGTCGTACAAGATGACCGAGACAGCAAGGGTGACCAGCGGCTGGAACGAGGGCCCGAGCAAGCGGATCGGGTCGACATCGGTGGTGAACGCTCCGGCGAGAAAGCCGGCCGGCAGCAGCACGATCAGGGCCGGGATCGCCAGCCTGCTGGCTATGACCTGTGAGCCGACCGCGATGAGGACGATCAGCCCGAACCCGATCAGGACCTGGCTAGTGCTAATGGTCGGCACTCTGTTGGCCGGCGCTCGTATGCCCGGCGCTCTGCTGGCCGGTAGTTTGCCGGTCGGCCCCGGTGTCGGTCGTGTCGTAGACCGTCGGCAGGTGGCCGACCTCATGGGCGGTGAACGCCCGCTCGCGCCTGACGTCCCTCGTGAACGCCACCCACCAGGTCAGGAGCGCGCCGATCCTGTTGCGGAACCCGGTCAGGAACGCGATGTGGATGAACAGCCAGAACACCCAGCCGAGGAACCCGCTCAACCGCAGCGGGCCGGCTGAGACGACCGCCCTGCCGCGCGCGATGTACGCGGCGGAGCCCAGGTCGCGGTACTTGAACGGGCCGCTCGGCGGCCGGCCTGCGGCGGCCTGGGTGATCCGGCGTCCGGCGTAGTGACCGGCCTGCATCGCGACCTCGGCCACGCCTGGTAGCTTGCGCAGGCTCATCACGTCCCCGGTCACATAGATCTCCGGGTGCCCGGGGATGGTCAGGTCGTCCTGCACCTCGATCCGCCCTGACCGGTCCTGGCTCGCACCGGTCGCCCCGGCCACCGCGGTCGCGAACGGCGGCGCCGCCACCCCTGCCGTCCACAGCACCGTCGCCGCATCGAACGACCGCTCGCTGCCCTGGTGATCGCGGACCTTGATGCCGCCGGCTGAGACGTCGGTGACGATCGACCCCATGTGCAGCTCCACGCCTAGCGTCTGCAGCGCCTGGCGGGTCCTGGCCGAGAGCTTGGGCCCGAAAGAGGCGAGTGGCTCGGTTCCGCCGTCGAACAGGAGCACCCGACAGTCCCCGGGATTGGCGTGCCTGAACTCCTCGCGCAGCGTCTTGGTCGCCAGCTCGCGAATCTGCCCGGCCAGCTCCACCCCGGTCGGCCCCGCTCCCACCAGCGCGAACGTGAGCCATCGCGCGCGCTCAGCGGGGTCCGCCGCGGTCTCGGCCATCTCGAAAGCGCCGAACACCCTGCGCCTGATCGTCAGCGCGTCCGAGATGGTCTTCATGCCGGGTGCGAGTCGGCGGAACTCGTCGTGCCCGAAGTAGGACTGCTCGACGCCGGCCGCGACGATCAGGCTGTCGTAGGGCACCACAAGCTCCGAGCCGAGCGGCCGGCGGCAGATCACCCTGCGGCCTGTGGCGTCCAGGTCGATTGCCATCGCCATCACGCACTCGACGTGATGTTCCTTCCTGAGCACCCGCCGCAGCGGCGCCGTGATCTGGCCTTCCGACAAGATTCCGGTCGCGCACTGGTAGAGCAGCGGCTGGAACAGATGATGCTCGCTCTGGTCGATCAGCGTGACCGCGAAGTGCCCGTGCCGCATCGCCCGCACAGCGAAGAGCCCGGCAAAGCCGCCGCCCACGATCACGACGCGATGCCGCGCCTGGCCGTTCATCCCCCGAACCCCCGAACCCCCGAACCGCGTTGACTAGGCCTATCCTGCCGGGTCGTACCAGGTGTCCCCGTCGGGCAGCAGTGCGTCGGCTTCCTTCGGCCCCCAGCTGGCCTTGGGGTACTGGTGCACCGGCACCACGTCGCCCAGTACGGGATCGACGACCTCCCAGGCCGCCTCGACCGTGTCCTGCCTGGCGAAGAGGCCGCGGTCGCCAGACAGCGCCGCACCGATCAACCGGTCGTATGGCCGCATGTTCCCGGCCGGGTGCTCCGCGAACGTCAGCATCTCGGGCTGTGGCTCCCAGCCAGCGCCCGGCTTCTTGCCCGTGAGCGTGACTCCAACTCTGGCCTCAGGATTGATCCTGAAGTGCAGGCCGTTGGACGTGCCGCCTGGCCGCAGGCCGAACACGTCGCTCGCGGGCGGCTTGAACCGAATGAAGACCTCGGTCGCCGTGACCGGCAGGCACTTGCCGGCCCTGATCAGGATCGGCACCCCTTCCCAGCGCCAGGAGGTCGACGCGAGCTTGACCGCGACGTACGTCTCCACGGTCGAGTTCGGGTCGACCCCTTCGACATCGCGATACCCCTCGTACTGGCCGCGCACGATCGTCTCAGGCGTTAGCGACGAGAGCGCCTCGACAGCGCTGGCTTTCGAGCTCCGCCACGGGTCCATACCGCGGCCGTCCGGCGGCTCGGCGAGCACCGACGCGAGCACCTGGAGCAGGTGATTCTGCAGCACGTCCCGGATGGCGCCGGTCCGGTCGTAGAACGCGCCCCGGTCCGAGACGTCGAACGCCTCAGCCATCGTGATCTGGATGCTCTGCACGTAGGTCCGGTTCAGCAGCGGCTCGATGATCGAGTTGGCGAACCTGACGAAGATCAAGTTCTCCACCGGGTCGAGGCCGAGCCAGTGGTCGACCCGGTAGATGTCATCCTCGGCGAAGTGCTGGTGCATTGTGGCGTTCAGCTGCTGCGCGCTGGCCAGGTCGTGTCCGAACGGCTTCTCCACCATGACCCGCGAACCGCTGGCTCGCTCGGCGGCGGCGATGCCATCGGCAATCCTGCCGAACAGCGCAGGCGGAACCTCGAGATAGTAGAGCGCCTTCTTCCCGGCACCGAGTCTCTCGCCCATCTGGTGGTAGGTCTCGCTAGCTGTCAGGTCGCCGTCGATGTACTCCAGCAGCCCGAGCATCTTGGCCGCAGCCGGCGACTTCGGGTCGATATTGTTCCGGCGCAGCGAGTCGATCGCGTAGTTGCGGAACTGATCGAGTCCCCAGCCGCTCTTGGCGATGCCGATGACCGGCATGTCAAGCAGGCCCCGCTCGGCCAGCCCGACTAGGGCCGGGAACGTCTGCAGCTTGGCCAGATCACCGGTCGCCCCGAAGATGATGAGCGCGTCCGCGCGAGCCACGTCGGTGGGCACAGGATCCATCCTGGGCGGGTAAGCGCGTTGCTGATCTGCGGTCATGGTCTTCTGCTCCCTCAGTGCGCCGAGTACTGCACGAAATCCTTATCGCTGAGGCGGCGTCTAAACACGTAATGGCTCCGGGCCGGATAGGCCTGCGATGCGGTCTGGAGCAAAGCGGTCAGAAAGGCCAGGCCGATTGTGACGGGTACGAGGAAGAAATGGTTGATCATCGTCCGCGCAAACTGCCCCCGCGCCAGATCCAGCGTCATCAATTCCCCCCGGCAGCCGGCTTCCTGGCGACCCGCATCGCCACTACCGTTCCTGATCACCGGTCGGTTGGCACCACCCCGGCGGGGTGATGTGTAATTCCGACGGTGCGGGCATGTTTAGCCCATGACCGATCGGTACGACGTGATCATCGTCGGTAGCGGCGCTGGCGGCGGAACTCTCGCCCATACCCTCGCGCCCTCAGCAAAAAAGATCCTGCTGCTTGAGCGGGGCGACTTCCTCCCCCGCGAGATGGAGAACTGGGACGCCAAGGCAGTCTTCGTCGACGGCCGCTACATCTCGCCCGACACCTGGTACGACGACAAAGGAAAGCCGTTCCAGCCCCAGGTGCACTACTTCGTCGGCGGCGCGACCAAGATGTACGGCGCCGCCCTGTACCGGCTGCGCCCCGCTGACTTCGGCGAGATCAAGTTCTCCGACGGGCTCTCGCCGGCTTGGCCACTGGACTACACCGACCTCGAGCCCTACTACACCAGGGCTGAATGGCTCTACCAGGTGCACGGCAATCATGGTGAGGACCCGACAGAGGGCCCGGTCTCCAGGCAGTACCCCTGGCCGCCGGTCTCGCACGAGCCGCGGATACAGCAGATTTCCGACGACCTGGCGGCGGCCGGCTATCACCCGTTCCACGCGCCCTGCGGGATCCTCCTCGACGAGGATCACCGGGCTGCTAGCGCCTGCCTTAGGTGCGCGTGGGTCGACGGCTTCCCATGCCTGGTGCACGCCAAGTGCGACGCCGAGGTGATCGCCGTCCGGCCGCTGCTCGGCCTGCCGAACGTGACTCTGCTGACCGGCGCCGAGGTGACAGCGCTGCGGACCGATCAGGCAGGCCGCACCGTGACCGAGGTTGTCGTAGACCGGGCCGGCCAGGCGGAGAGCTACAGCGCCGACATCGTGGTGCTCGCCGCGGGCGCGGCCAATACCGCGAAGATCTTGCTGCGCTCGGCGTCCGACACGCACAGCGCCGGGCTCGCGAACGGCTCGGACCAGGTTGGCAGGAACTACATGTTCCACAACAGCAAGGCGGTCGCCGCCCTCGCCAAGGAGCCGAACGAGACCGTCTACCAGAAGACCCTCGGCGTGAATGACTTCTATCTCGGTGACGGGTCGCACCCGCCGCTCGGCAACATCCAGTTGCTGGGCAAGTCCAGCGCAGGCGCCATGCGCGGCGAGGAACCGAAGCTAACCAAGCTCGCCCCGAACTGGACGCTTGAGCAGGTGGCGCGGCACAGCGTCGACATCTGGCTGACCACCGAGGACTTGCCGATGCCGGACAACCGGGTCACGGTGGACGGAGCGGGGAACATCCACCTCGCGTACGACTCATCCAACTCGGCCGAGACCGAAGGCCTGTACCGCGAACTGAAGACCGTGCTCAACAGCGTTGGCCTGTCGACGCACCATGTGCTGTCGAAGAACTTCTACGTGGACATGAGCGTGCCGCTGGCCGGCGTGGCGCACCAGGCAGGCACGGCCAGGTTCGGCTCGGACCCGTCGACGTCGGTAGCTGACGTCAACTGCAAGGCGCACGAACTGGACAACCTGTACCTCGCGGACGCGAGCATCTTCCCGAGCATCGGCGCTGTCAACCCGGGGCTGACGGTCATGGCCAACGCGATCCGGGTCGGCGATCACATCGCCGAGCGGCTCAGGTGACTTCGTCGCCCGCTATGACTCGGTACCCGAACATCACCGGCAACGTGGAGGTGCTGTCCGCCGTTCGGTAGACGGGGCTCGCCGTCCAAGGGGGGATTTCTATGGCAACCACAACAGCAGGACAGGACCAGTATCCGGTCCAGTTCTCCGTTGACTACCCGGATCGTCCGCTCAACCGCGTGACGACGTTCTTCCGGATCTTCACGGTTATACCGATCGCGATCGTGCTCGGCACCATCTCCGGCCAGACCTGGGACTCATCGAACGGCAGGTACTACATGGCCGCCGCGGGCGGAGTGCTGTTCTTCGGGCCGCTGCTGATGATCCTCTTCCGGCTGAAGTATCCGCGGTGGTGGTTCGACTGGAACCTCGAGCTGCAGCGGTTCTCCAACCGGGTCGGCATCTACATCGCGCTGATGGACGACAGGTACCCCTCGAGCGACGACCACCAGTCGGTGCGCCTTGACTACCGCTACCCGGAAGCGCACATCGAGTTGAACCGGTTCCTGCCGCTGATCAAGTGGCTGCTCGCGATCCCGCACTACATCGTGCTGTTCTTCCTGGACATCGCCGCCTTCTTCGTGGTCGTTGTGACCTGGTTCGCGATCTTGTTCACGGGCAGGTATCCGCGCGGCATGTTCGACTTCGTCGAGGGCGTGATCCGATGGCACAACCGAGTGGTGGCGTACGCGTTCGTCCTGGTCACGGACCGCTACCCGCCCTTCACGCTGCACGCGTGAGTTCAGGCATAGGCCGCGCGCGGTGATCGTCATTGTGGCTGGAGTCTCGGGCAGTGGAAAGACCACGGTCGGAGCTTTGCTGGCTGGCCGGCTCGGCTGGCCGTTTACCGACGGCGACATGCTGCATCCGGATGCGAATGTCGCCAAAATGGAGCGCGGCGAGCCGCTCACCGACGCGGACCGAATGCCGTGGCTGCGCGCGATAGCGGCGGCCATGGACGAGCGGATCTCCGCGGGAGAGCGCGCGGTCATTGCCTGCTCGGCGCTCAAGCGCCGGTACCGGGAGATGCTGCTTGCCGGGCGGCCGGCCGCGAGGATCGCCTTCCTTGAGATCGATCGGGACGTTGCCGCACGCAGGCTGGCCAGCAGGCATGGCCACTTCTTCGATCCCGACCTGCTGGACAGCCAGTTCGCCGACCTGGAACTGCCCGAGGCTGGCGAGCACTCCGTAGTCGTGGTACCGGTCAGGGACAGCGCGGAAGAGACCGTCGCGGAGGTCGTCAGGAAGCTACCGCTTGAGGGGCAGGCGGGCCTTGTTTGAGCAGGCCGCGCTCCTCGCGCTGGTGGCGGCCTTCTATCCACCGGCGATGCTGGTCGCCGCGCTCTACCTCGCTTCCGAGCGACCTGGCAAGACGACCGCGTTCTATGTCGCCGGCGGGTTCCTGGTCGTCGCCATCGTCGGCACCGCCTCTCTGGTCGCGATCCGGGCGGGCGGCTTGAGCCTGCCCAGCCACCATCAGACCAGGTACGGGCTGCGGCTCGGGCTTGGCGTCGTCGCCCTGGTCGCCGCCGTGCTGATCTACCGGCGCAAGCCGAAACAGGAGAAGTCAGGAGCGGGGAGCGGCAAGAAGAAGAAGCCCGGCCTGATGGACAGGCTGGCCGCCGATCCGAAGCCCAGGACCGCGTTCCTCGTCGGAATCTTGATGTTCGGACCATCGGTGACGTTCATCGCCGCCGTCCAGGTGGTGGCGTCGGCCAAGGCAGGCGTCGAGGCGACCGTGGGTGCGATGGCGATGATCTTCGTGCTCGTCGTCGCGTTCGCGTGGCTGCCCCTGATCGCGTACCTGGTAGCGCCCGGCCCTAGCACCCGAGCGCTGAAGGCCTTCGAGGGCTGGCTGCGACAGCACCGCAAGAAGATTCTGGTCGGCGCGGTCGGCCTGATCGGCCTGGTGCTCGTGGCCCAGGGCATCGCTGGCCTGGTCTAGCCTCGCGTCATCACCTGGCCTTCCGGCGGACCCTGACCAGGCCAAGGACACATCTGTCAGTAAGCAGCAGCACCGGACCTTGCGCGCTCGTCGCCCCCGCGGAGTTGCCGCATATGGACCTGATGCCGAGGACAGCTGTGCCGGAATCGGCGACGTCCATTTCGGGCGGGACAATGATCGAGACGACCGCAAGCCCTGCGACGACGCGGACGCTGATCTCTTGGTCAGGCAGTTCGGCCCCGCGAAGATCCATCCGTGCCATGCCCGCGATCGCCGTGACGACGGTATCGGCGGCCGCGAGCCAGCTGCCGTCGCGTCTGGTCGCGCCGAGAATGGCAGTGACCCTGCCGCGGCGACGTTCTGTGCCGCCGGCTGTCTGCGCAGAGGCCGGCGCGCGCCGGCACTGGCTGGGTGCCGCTTCCGGCGAGCAGCACTGCTTCGGCGGCTAGGTCATCGCCAGGCCCGCCCGCGGTTGCCGGGACCGCCAGCGCCTTGCTCTCCGGGGGATTGTTCCGGCCAAACCACAAGAACGCGGTCAGCGCGATGATGATGACCGCGACGCCGCCGCCGAGGAAGAGTACCTGGTCCGCATTCTGCGCCTCGACCAGCCGGTCCACGAACGTGATCGCGGCAACCAGAATCAGCATCGAGACGACCCTGGCTTTTAGGTCCTCGATGTCGTGCATCTCCAGCCAGCCTGGCAGCCAGAATTTCTCACCCTCGCGCTCGGTGGCGATCACGAATAGCTCGTAGAAGCCGAAGGCCAGGATCATGAGCGTGACGCCGACCAGGAAGGTGTCCATGACGACGAGGAAGCGCCCGAGCCGGGCGCCCACGTGCGCGGGCTCGCCGACCACCTCGGTCAGCGTGCGGATCAGGATGTCCGCGCCGTACACGAACGACGCGGCGGCGTCGAGCACGAGGAAGATCACGGGGATCAGGACGAGCAAGCGGGACAGGGCGAGCAGCCGCTCGAACCCTGCCTGCAGGCCGGACCGCCCGGGCGGGCGTCCGGGCGCAAGCCCGTCTTGCCCTCCTGGCTCCCCGGTCACAAGGGACGTTTACCCACGGCTAGACGCGGATATGACGACGCCCCCGTGAGCGTCTGCTCGCGAGGGCGTGCCTCGGGCGTCTCGATGACGCCCGGTGCGCCGGTGTGAGGTCGCCTCTCGGCGAAAGGCACGACGCGGCTCCAGCCGAACGGTAGTCCGCGAAGGCAATGGGTTAGGCCCGGGGGACACATCACACCGACGCGCACTGTAACGCGTGTGCACCGTGAGGTATTCCGTCGTCCCGGCCACCTTTTCGCGGGACTACTCTGAGCGGTGAGGTCACGCGCAGGTTGAGGAGCCTCGTGGTTGCGAATGTCTCGGCCATCGGCTGCATAGGCAAGATCATCGTCGCGACGCGCGGCGAAGCGGGTCCCGGCGAGGTCCTGGTCAAGATCCGGGGCGGGTCTGAGGCGTTCATCGCCTGGTCCAGGGAACCCCTTCTGAAGGGCACAACCGTCCTCGTCATCGATGAACGCGGCAGCCGGGCCGTCGAAGTCAGCGCGTGGGACGATCCACTCGACCCGAGCCTGGTGAACCCGTGAGATACGCAATCTGCGCTAATTTCCGTTAATACAGCACAGGCACCCTATGTGGAGATGACAAATGCTCGGCTATCGCGTCCCCCGGCCCGACGAGGCCATGCTGGTTTCCGGCGGCAGGCACGGAATGAACGGCGCGCCATTTAAGGTCGTGACCGGTCACGGCTCTTTTGTGCTGCCGTTCGTCCGCAAAGCGAACTTCCTGACCCTATCCATGGCCGAGTCCGAGGTTTCCGAGACCTGCGTCACCAAGCAGGGCATCTCGCTCAACGTCCGCGCGGTGATCGCGTTCAAGGTCGGCAACGACCAGGAGAGCATTGTCAACGCGGGGCAGCGGTTCTTGTCCGACCAGGACCAGATGTCCGTCCTGACGGGCCGGATCTTCGCCGGTCACCTGCGCTCGATCATCGGTTCGATGACGGTGGAGGAGATCGTCACGGAGCGCCAGAAGCTCGCGACCGAGGTCCTGGACGGATCGAAGGCGGAGATGGCCAAGATCGGGCTGACCGTCGATTCGCTCCAGATCCAGTCGATCGACGACATGAATACCGGCTACATCGATGCCATGGCCGCCCCGCACAACGCCGCCATCCAGCGTCAAGCGCAGATCGCGCAGGCCCAGGCTAACCAGGCCGCTGCCGAGGCGCAGCAAATGTCGCAGCGTGCTCAGGCGGAGTACGCCAGGCAGACTTCGGTCGTGCAGGCTCAGTACAAGGCCGAGGTCGACAAGGCCCAGGCCGAGGCCGCGCAGGCCGGTCCACTGGCTCAGGCTCAGGCGACTATGGAGGTGCTCTCTGCCCAGGCCGACCTGGCCAAGCGCCAATCCGAACTGCGCGAGCGCCAGCTCGTCGCCGAGGTGATCAAGCCAGCCGAGGCTGAGGCGGAGAAGGTGCAGATCCTGGCCAAGGCCGACGCGCAGCGCGTCACCATGCAGGCTGAGGCTGCTGCCTCGCACAACAGGGTGGCGCTCGATCGGATGCTCATCGAGCAGCTGCCGCAAATCGTCAGGGAGGCTGCTACCGGCTTGGCCGGTGCCAACCTCAGCGTGCTGAACGGGGCCGAAGGCCTCAGCGAGCTCGCCTCCGGGCTGGTCGCTCAGGGACTGACGATCTTCGATTCGATCAAGAAGGGCCTCAACGACGAGACCAGTCACCTGGCAGGCGCGCCGCGGCTGCCGCATCCCGACCGGCCAGAAGGCGAGTCGAACGGGCAAGCGACGGGCTAACGCCGGGCGGCAGCGCCTAGGCGGTAATTCGGTTGGTGAATCCGCCGGAGCGCTCGATACTGAGCCGATGCAGCCGACCGAGAGCGCGGTGCTCATCCTTGTACCCGAGGCAGAGAGCGTGGTCGCGAGCCACCGCGCCGTTCTGGACGGGGCGGCCGCCATCGGCGTCCCCGCCCACGTCACAGTGCTGTACCCGTTCGTGCCGCCGGAGCGCACGGACGACGCGGTGATCGCGGCGCTGGCCGGCGCGGTCCGGTCGGTGTCCGCGTTCGACCTGGCCTTCCGCCGGCTGCGCTGGTTCGACCGGTCCGTGCTGTGGCTGGCACCGGAGCCGCCCGAGCCGTTCATGGCGCTCACCGCCGCCGTCTACCAGGCCTTTCCCGACTACGTTCCCTACGGTGGGGTGCACGCCGATGTGGTGCCGCATCTGACCGTCGGCCAGGGCCAGCCAGCGGGCGCGCTGGAGTCAGCCGCGCGGGCGATCAAGCCCAGCCTGCCGGTCACGGCGCGGGTGAGCACGGCCGTGCTGATGCATGGCTCGCTGCAACCTGACTCATGGCGCGTTGTCGCCGAACTGCCGCTCGCCGACCAGGCGCGCTGGTCCACGCACGCGCTTGCCAGGTGAGGGCTACGCGCTGACGGGCTGCGCGGTGGCCCGCACCTCGGCTCGGCGCCTGACCGGGTCGGCGAGGGCCGTCGTGAGATCGTCGAGAGCGCTGACCGTGTGCGCGCTGACCACGGCGTCGCAGTGCGGCCAGGCAACGGACATCCCGCCGGCCAGCGGCTCGTAGGCGGCGCTCTTGGTCCGCGGATTCACCCAGACGATGCGGAACGCGACCAGCGACAGCCGCTCCATCTCGTGCCGCAGCTGGTCAAGATCGCCGGTTTCCCAGCCGTCGGAGATGATCACGACGACCGCGCCCCTGGCCATGCCGCGGCGGCCGTAGTTGTCGTTGAAATCCTTCAGCGCGGAACCGATCTTGGTGCCGCCGAGCCAGTCGGGCGCCGCCTGGCCGGCCCGCTGCAGCGCGATGCCCGGCAGCGTCCTGGCCAGCACGGGCGTCAGCCTCGTCAGCCTGGTCGCGAACGTGAAGACCTCGGCGCCCGCGGCGCCAGCCGCGCAGTACAGCAACTGGATCATCGCCCGCGCGTAAGGCTCCATTGAGCCTGAGATGTCGCACAGCACGACCAGCCTGCGCGGTCGCCTGGCGGGAACGCGCCCGATCAATCGGAACGCGTCGCCGCCGGTACGGCGGGCCTGGCGGAGCGTCGCCCGCATGTCGGTGCGCCTGCCGCCTTGGCGTCGCCGCTGCCGCCGGGAGCGGCGCTCGGGCAGGGCGAGCGTGATCTGCCGCATCAGAATCGCCACCGAGATCAGTTCCGCGTCCGTGAGGTCGGCGAAGTCCTTGCTGGCGAGGCGCTCGATGCTGGTACCCAGGTAAGGCTGCTCGATCTCGCGGTCGGGTTCGGCGTCGTCGTCGGCCATCTCGCGGCTCTCGGCGTCGCCGTCGCGCCGGGCGTCCTGACCGGCCGCGGTGTGCTGCTGGGCGGCCTTCGCGGCGCTGGCCAGCAGGTGCTCGGACGACCAGTCGGGCAGGCCGCCGATCCCGTCAGGGCCAGACTCGGCGGAAGGCCGCGCGTCGGCCATGTCGCCGAAGATCTGCTCGAAGACTGCCCGCAGGATCAGGGCGTGCTCCTTGCTGGCGACGAGCGTCGTCAGCGCGCACAGGTACAACGCGCGCGGCGTGCCTGGCCGCGCGACAGTGACCGCCGCGGCGAAACGCTCGGCCCTGCCGGGCCCGACCGGCAGGCCGGCCGATCGCAGCGCTGCCGCGAACGTCGCGCTGATCTCGGCCAGATCGGCGGCCGCACGCGCGGGCACCTCGCTGGCACTGGCCTGATCAGTCATCCCGGCCGATCAGCGCGGCGAATCCGGTCTGGCGCATGGTCGCGAGGTCCTCTGAGTACTTGAGCACCGCCCCGGCGGTGCGCTCGGCTGATGCGACGTCCAGTTCGCCAGCCCCCAGAATGTGCAGCGCACCTGCCCAGCTGATCGCCTCGGCGATGCCGGGCGGCTTGGCCAGGTCCAGGTGACGAAGCCGGGCCACGCCCGCCGCGACCTGGTCGGCCAGCGGGCCGGTCGCATCGGGCACTCGTCGCCTGATGATCTCCGCCACGCGCGGCACGTCCGGATAGTCGATCCAGTGGTACAGGCAGCGCCGCTTCAGCGCGTCGTGCAGGTCGCGCGTCCGGTTGGAGGTCAGCACGACGATCGGCGGGTACGCGGCCCGCCTGGTGCCCAGTTCGGGGATCGTCACCGCGGCCTCGGCGAGCAACTCGAACAGGAAGGCCTCGAACTCATCGTCGCCGCGGTCGACCTCGTCGATCAGCAGCACCGCGGGGCGCGGCCCAGGGTGATCGAGCGCGGCGAGCAGCGGCCGTTCGAGCAGGTACTCGTCGCTGAACAGGTCGGCCTCGCGCGGCGACTCGCCGCGGGCTTCGGCGAGCCGGATCGCGAGCAACTGGCGCGGGTAGTTCCACTCGTACAGAGCCTCGGCCGAGGTCAGCCCCTCGTAGCACTGCAGTCTGATCAACGGCGTGTCGAGCACGCTGGCCAGCGCCTTCGCCGCCTCTGTCTTCCCGACTCCAGGCTCGCCCTCGAGCAAGATCGGCTGGCTCATCCGCGCCGCGAGGAACAGCGCCGTGCCGAGCGGCTCGTCGGCCAGGTAGCTCGCCTCGTCGAGGGCGGAAAGCAGCGTGGCGACGTCAGGAAGCTGTTCGGAAATATCGCTCATCCGCGCGCCAGCCCTTTCAGTCTTCGCAACAAGGACACCCACCATCATGCTGCAGCCTGACCGATGTCCTGGCACCGGATGTCCCGCGCCCCGTAGCCACGAGCGGCACCTCAGTCCGTTATCGCCAGGTCGCTGCGAATCGGACGGCCCCGGATCGCGCTCCAGACCGCAGCCGGGGTCAGCGGCATGTCGGCGTGCCGCACGCCGAACGGCGCCAGCGCGTCGAGCACAGAGTTCACCACCGCGGCCGGGGAGCCCACGGTCGCCGACTCACCGATGCCCTTGGCGCCGATCGGGTGGTGCGGTGACGGTGTCACCGTGGCGCCCAGCTCCCAGGAGGGGCACTCGACCGCGGTCGGCAGCAGGTAGTCCATGAAGGAGCCGCCCAGGCAGTTGCCGTCTGCGTCGAACGCGATGGCCTGCATCAGCGCCATCCCGACGCCGTCGGCGAGCCCGCCGTGCACCTGGCCCTCGACGATCATCGGATTGATCCGGACGCCGCAGTCGTCGATGGCGATGAACCGCCTGACCTCGACCTGCCCGGTGCCTGGGTCGACATCGGTGACGCAGATGTAGGCGCCGAAGGGGAACGTGAGGTTGGGCGGGTCGTAGACGGTCCCCGCGTCCAGGTGCGCTTCCACGCCGTCGGGCAGTTCGATGCCGGAGTGCGCGGCCATCGCGATCGCGGCGAGCGTCGCAGCCTGCTCGGGGTCGCCGCGGACGCGCCAGGCGCCGTCGGCCCACTCCAGGTCGTCTGCGGCGACCTCCATCATCGCGGCCGCGACGATCCTGGCTCGCTCTCGCGCCTTGCGCGCGGCCATCACCGCGGCCGCCCCGGAGACGGCCGTGGACCGGGATCCGTACGTGCCGAGGCCGAACGGCGTCCGGTCCGTATCGCCGTGCACGACTTCGACGTCGTCCGGCGACATCCCGAGCTCGCCGGCCACGAGTTGCGCGAACGTGGTCTCGTGTCCCTGTCCCTGGGTCTGGCAGGAGATGGCGAGCACGGCCTTGCCGGTCGGGAAGATCCGCAGGTCGGCGCCGTCGGCCATGCCCAGGCCGAGGATGTCCATGTGCTTGCGCGGGCCAGCGCCCACGCCTTCTGTGAAGAAGCTGATCCCGATGCCCATGTACTCGCCGCGCTCACGCTTTTCAGCCTGCTCGCGGCGCAGATCGGTGTAGCCCGCCATGTCCATCGCGGCCCGCAGGGCGCGCGGATAGTCGCCAGAGTCGTACTGCCAGCCCGTAGGGCAGGTGTAGGGGAACTGCTCAGGGCGGATCAGGTTCCGCATCCGCAACTCGGCCGCGTCCATGCCTAGCTCGCGAGCGAGCAGGTCGACCATCCGCTCGACGAGGTACACAGCCTCGGTGATCCGGAACGAGCAGGAGTAGGACACGCCACCTGGCGCCTTGTTCGTATAGACGCCCGTGACCTCGCAGTACGCCGCCCGCAGATCGTAGGACCCGGTGAAGATGTGGAAGAACCCGGCGGGGAACTTGGTCGGCTGGGCTGCCCCGTTGAAGGCGCCGTGATCGGCGAGCACCCTGGCCCGCAGGGCCAGGATCGTGCCGTCCTTGCTGGCCGCGATCTCGCCGTGCATGTGAAAGTCGCGGGCGAACGTCGTCGACATCAGGTTCTCCGACCTGTCCTCGACCCACTTGACCGGCCTGCCGGTGATGATCGACCCGACGACCGCGCACAGGTAGCCGGGGTAAATCGGCACCTTGTTGCCGAAGCCGCCGCCGATGTCTGGTGAGACGACCCGGATCTTGTGCTCTGGCATCCCGGTGACCAGCGCGTATAGGGTCCGGTGCGCATGCGGAGCCTGGGTGGTGCACCAGATAGTCAGCCGGCCGCTCACCTTGTCCACATCCGCCACCGCGCCGCAGGTCTCCAGCGGCGCGGGGTGCACCCGCGGGTACAGCATGTCCTGGCCGACGACCACGTCCGCGGCCGCGAAGATGGCGTCGGTGGCCGTCTTGTCGCCGGCGGACCAGTCGAAGATCCGGTTGCTCGCCCGGCCCTGCAGATCGTCCCTGATCAGTTCGGCGCCTGGGTCGAGCGCCCGCCGCGCGTCGACGACCGCGGGCAGCGGTTCGTAGTCGACGTTGATGAGCTCGAGCGCGTCGCGGGCCGAGTACCTGTCCCGCGCGACCACGAACGCGACCTCCTGGCCCTGGAACCTGACCTTGTCGGTCGCGAGGACGGCCTGCACGTCTGCGGACAGCGTGGGCATCCAGGCCAGGTTCCGCTCGGCGAGCGTCTCCCCCGTGATCACGGCCTCGACGCTCGGGTGTGCCTGGGCTGCCGCGATGTCGATCGAGCGGATCTTGGCGTGCGCGAGCGGGCTGCGCAGTACCGCCCCGTAGAGCATGCCCGGGAGCACGACGTCGTCCACGAACGTGCCCTTGCCGCGCAGGAACCTTGCATCCTCTTTGCGCGGCAATGGCCCGTACGCCCGGTTAAAAATGTGCTCGGAGTCCGGTGTCATGACTGGTCATCGCCCTCGTCGGCGCCGGGCTGATGGCGCGCCGCCCATAGGACGGATCGGACAATATTCTCATAGCCGGTGCACCGGCAGATCTGCCCGGAGATCGCCTCTCGGATCTCCTGCTCGGTGGGGTCTGGGTTGTGGTCGAGCAGCCAGCGGGCGGTCAGCATCATGCCGGGAGTGCAAAAGCCGCACTGCAGGCCGTGGCAGCGGGCGAAACCGAGCTGGACAGGGTCCAGCTGACCGCCCTGTTCCAGGCCCTCGACGGTAAGCACCCGGCGTCCGTCAGCCATGGCCGCGAGCAGGGTGCAGGACTTGACCGGCATGTCGTCGAGCCACAGCACGCAGGCGCCGCAGTTGGAGGTATCGCAGCCCCAATGGGAGCCGGTCAGTCCGAGCTCGTCCCTGATGAAGTGGATCAGCAGCAGTCTCGGTTCGACCACCCTGGTGTACTCGGTTCCGTTGACGTTGACCGCGATCTGCACGTCAGGCTTCCCGCCCGTCGGCGTGCCCCCGCGCCCTGGCCAGCGCGCTGCGCAGCGCCCTGGTCGTGAGCTCCGACGCGAGATGGCGCTTGTAATCGGCAGGGCCGCGCTGATCGGAGACCGGCCGGCAATGCTCGGCCGCGAGCTGGCCGGCCCGCGCGAAGTTCTCCTCCGTCGCCGGCCGTCCGCTCAGGAAATCCTCGGCCTCGGCAGCCGAGAAGTGCCTGGCACCGACCGCGGTGAGACCGATGCCAGCGTCGGCCACCACGTCGCCGCCCGCATGGTCCAGCCAGAGTGCTGCCCCGGCCGCGCCGATCGGCCAGTCGCCGACCCTGCGCCCGACCTTGTGGTAGGCGCTTCCGGAGCCAGGCACGATCGGAACCCTGATCTCGGTGAGGATCTCGCCCGGCCTGACCACGGTCTCGTACGGGCCGGTGTGGAAGTCCCTGGCAGCCGCGATCCTGGTCCCGGACAGGTTCTTGATCACCATGGTCGCCTTCAGCGCCGCGAACGCCGCCGAGAGGTCCTCCGACGGGTCGGCCTGGCACAGCGATCCGCCGATCGTGCCCCAGAGCCGCACGATCGGATCGGCGATCACCCGCTCAGCGTCGTGCAGGATCGCGAAGTGCTGGCCTGCGATCTCGGAGTCGAGCAGCTGTGCGTGCCTGGTCATGGCACCAATCCGCAGTTCGCCGTCGGTGACGGTGAGGTAGGCGAGCTCGGTCAGGCCGTTGATGTCGATCAGCGTCTCCGGCTGGGCGAGCCTGAGCTTCATCATCGGGATAAGGCTGTGCCCGCCCGCCAGGATCCGCGACTCGGGGCCGAACCTGGCGAGCAGCGTCAGCGCATGCTCGATGCTGGTAGCTCGCTCGTACTCGACGTAAGCAGGAACCTGCACGCCGGCCTCCCCGCTCGCCTCCCGCGTGAGGTGCCACGCGTGTGCAGTGTACGAGGCGCGGTCCCGGCCGCACCTTGCTGGCTGACCTGCGGATGGGCCATGGCCATGGCTGCGTCCGCTCTGCGTGATAATCGGGAGAGTCATGACACTCACGCAGCTCAACGCGTTCGTGCTGGTCGCGAGGCTCGGCTCGGTCACAGCGGCGGCGAACGCGCTGGGCGTCAGCGAGCCGGCGGTCTCCCAGGCGCTATCGGCGCTGCGGGCGCACCTCGGCGATCAGTTGCTCAGCCGCGGCCCGTCCGGGATGACGCTGACCGCCGGCGGATCGCGCCTGCTCGCCACCGCGTCTCAGATCGTCGTGCTCGGCGCCGAGGCGCACGCCGCGGTCCGTGCCGCCCAGGGCGCACCGGAACAACTGCGGGTCGTCGCGACCTCCACGGTGGCCGAGTTCGTGACCACGCCGCTGATGGAGGCCTTCACCAAGCGGTTCGCTGGCAGCGTCGAGGTGTCGGCGGGCGTCGCGGTGTCCAAGGAGATGCCTGTCCTGGTCGCGAACCGGCTGGCCGACCTGGCGATCGGCCCCGGCGCGGTGGCCGATCCCGTGCTGCCAGTCGTCAGCGAGCCGATCTTCAAATACCGCCTCGTCGCGGTGGCCGCAGGTAACGCCAAGCCGCAGGGCGCGCCCAGGCAGTGGCGCTGGCTGGTCGACCCGTCGGCCACTGACGCTGGCAGCGACGTCGGTCAGCTGCTCGCCGCGCTGCGCATACCAGACGGCCGGATCGGCGTCTGCTCGAGCCAGACCGCGGCCTGGGCCGCGGCGGCCGACGGCGGCGGGGTATCGCTCGCGGTCGAGCACCTGGTGGCGCAGCAGTTGCGGCGCGGCGAGCTGTCCCTGGTCGACCTGCCAGGAGCGCCGGTCGAAGGCTGCTGGTATGTCACGATGCTCGAACGACGCCAGCGCAGCACCGTGGCTAGCTCGATGCGCAGGTTCCTGAGCACGCCTGAGGCCATGCAGCTGATGCGGGCCCCGGCGGCGGGCGTGCCACCGTCCAGGTTCAAGCCGCCCGTCTACGTGACGATCTGGAGCTAGGGCCGGCGGCGAACCCAGTGTGGTCAGGCCAGTTAAGCAACAGCTTATTAGCAGGTTGCGGGCCATTCGTGCCAGGAGAATCATGGCCACTGCTGCTCCAACCAGCGCAGCGCAGACGACGATGCCCAGGCACCGTCCATGAGCCTGGAGTGCGCTATGCGGATCGAATCCGACGGGCACAGCAGCGGTAACCCGCGCCTGTATGAGCTGATCGAGCACGCTCCCAAGACGGGCAAGAGCCCGACCGTGTGGGCCTGGCCCGAGCTCATCGACTATCTGAAGGTGGCCGGACAGCCGGTGCCGGGGCCGTGGCCGCCGCACCAGGAGCCCCGGCCCGACCCCGAAGAGGATTCGATGCCGGTCGCTGTCGCCGACACGCCCGATCGACCCGACCGACCCGATCAACGCGATAGCGGTACGTGACTGTCCAGACCGGACACTGGAGGAACGGATGTATCCGTCTCGGTTCCGCTACGAGGCACCGCGCTCGATCGCCGAGGCGATCTCCTTGCTGCACGAGGGCGGGGAAGACGCGAAGGTGCTGGCAGGAGGCCAGAGCCTGGTGCCGCTGATGAAGCTGCGCTTCGCCTCGCCGACGCTGATCGTCGACATCAACAACCTGCCTGGGCTCAGCTACCACCAGGAAGATCCCGACGGCACGATCAGGATCGGTGCGCTCTGCAGGCACGCTGACCTGGAGCGATCAGCGCTGCTCAAGAGCAAGCAGCCGGTCATGGCCGCGGCCGCGCCGCTGATCGCCGACCCGATCGTGCGCAATCGCGGCACGCTCGTCGGCTCGCTCTGTCACGCCGACCCGCAGGGTGACTGGGCGTCGGTGGTGACGGCGCTTGGGGGTTTCGTGATCGCCAGCGGTCCTGCGGGCCGGCGGTCGATCTCGATCGCGGACTTCGTCACCGGTCCGTTCCAGAACGCGCTGGCGCACGACGAGATCGCGGTGGAGGCAGTCATCCCGCCGGCGAAGGGAACACTCGCGGGCGGCTATCTCAAGCTCGAGCGGCGGATCGGTGACTTCGCGACCGTAGGCGTGGCAGCGGCCGTCGAGACCTCCGGCGGGACGGTGACCAGGGCGGGAATCGCGCTGACTGGGGTCGGCGGGTCGACGATCAGCGCCACAGACGCTTGCCAGGCGCTGGTCGGCCGGGCCTTGACGCCCGAGAGCATCGCGGAGGCCGCCGACCTGGCCGCCGCGGCGGCGCGGCCGCGCACCGATCACCGCGGCAGCGCCGAGTACAAGCGGCACATGGTCAAGACGTTCGTCGTCCGCATCCTCAGCCGCGCGAACGGCCACCCGGCTGGCGCAGGCGGCGTGGTGGGCGGCGTGGTGACCCAGGACCCAGGAGCGGCATCGGCCAACGGAGAAGTCAGCGGCACCGCGGAAGGGGCGGCCTGACATGACGATCGTCTATGAGGACCGCGGCGACGAGGACACTGGTGACGTACCGGTCAACAGGATCCGGTTCAGCATCAACGGCCAGAAGAAGATCGCCGAGGTGGAGCCGCGGCTGCTGCTCTCGCACCTGATCAGGCGCGGAATCGGGCTAACCGGCACGCACATGGGCTGCGATACGACAAACTGCGGCGCGTGCACCGTGCTGGTCGATGGCCGGCCGGTCAAGTCCTGCACCATGTTCGCCGTGCAGGCCGACGGCCACGCGATCGAGACGGTCGAGGGTCTGTCAGGGCAGAGCGAACTGCACCCGTTGCAGGAGGGCTTCAAGCAGGAGCACGGCCTCCAGTGCGGGTTCTGTACCCCCGGCATGATGATGGCCGCCAAGGCGCTGCTCGCCGAGAACCCCGACCCGACCGAGGAAGACGTCCGCTGGGCGCTGTCGGGCAACCTGTGCCGCTGCACTGGCTACCAGAACATCGTGAAGTCCGTGCTCTGGGCGGCGGACAAGCTCAAGGCCCAGAACAGCTAGCGCGAAGCAGCTAGCCCGCCGGGACCGGCTCAGACAGGAACGGGAGTCAGCACAGTGACCCAGGCACTAGACGAGATCAAGATCGGCGGGCTTGGCGCGAGCCGCAAGCGGGTCGAAGACGACAGGTTCATCCGCGGCAAGGGCAACTACACCGATGACATCACCCTGCCGGGCATGCTGCACATGGAGATCCTGCGCAGCCCGCTCGCGCACGCCAGGATCAAGTCGATCGACGCCAGCAGGGCTTGGGACATCCCAGGCGTTCACCTCGTGCTGACCGGCGACATGATGGCGACCCGCAACCTGGCCTGGATGCCGACGCTCTCCTACGACACCCAGGCGGTACTCGCGACCGACAAGGTCAGATTCCAGGGCCAGGAAGTCGCGTGCGTGATCGCCGACGACCCGTACATCGCCAAGGACGCCTGCGAGGCGATCGACGTCGAGTACGAGCCGTTGCCGGTGATCGTGAACCCCATCCAGGCGATGGCCGACGGCGCACCGGTGATCCGTGACGACAAGGAGAACCAGCCCGACAACGTCATCTACAACTGGGAGGTCGGCGACAAGGCGGGCACCGACCGGGCCTTCGAGCAGGCCGACGTGGTGTCCAGACTGCAGCTGCACTACCCGCGCTCGCACCCGTCGCCGATCGAGTGCTGCGGGTCGATCGCCGACTTCAACCGTGCAACCTCCAAGCTCACCGTCTACATGACAACGCAGGCGCCGCACATCATCAGGGCTGCCGTCGCGCTGGTGGCCGAACTGCCTGAGCACCTGATCAGGATCGTCTCGCCGGACATTGGCGGCGGCTTCGGCAACAAGGTGCCCGTCTATCCCGGCTACGTATGCTCGATCCTCGCCTCGATCCTGCTCGAGCGCCCGGTCAAGTGGATCGAGGACAAGTCGGGCAACCTGATCTCCACCGGCTTCGCGCGCGACATCTATCTCGATGGCGAGATGGCGCTGCGCAAGGACGGCAAGATCCTCGGCGTCCGCATGCACGCCGACGCCGACCACGGCGCGTTCTTCTCCGATGCGCAGCCCAGCAAGTTCAAGATCGGCCTGCTGCACTCGACATTCGCGTGCTACGACGTGCCAGCGGCGCACCTGACTGCGCGGGGCACCTACAGCAACAAGGCGCCGGGTGGGGTCGCCTACCGGTGCTCCTTCCGGGTGACGGAGGCGATGTTCTTCCAGGAGCGGATGGTCGCGGCGGCCGCGGTTGATCTCGGGATCGATCCCGCCGACTTCCGCCGGATGAACTTCGTGCGCGACGAGCAGTTCCCGCACCGGACTCCGTTCGGGTTCCTGCTCGACTCTGGTCAGTACGGCAAGTGCCTCGACGTCGGCCTGAAGGCAGTTGGCTACGCGGACTTCAGGCAGCAGCAGGCCGAGGCGCGCAAGCGCGGCAGGCTGCTCGGCCTCGGCATCTCGACGATGACCGAACCGCTTGGGGCTGGCAACAGCCGCGAGTACGACATCCTCGGCATCAAGATGTTCGACTCGGCCGAGCTCAAGATCCACATGACCGGCAAGGCGATCCTGCGGACGGGCGCGAAGTCGCAGGGTCAGGGCCACGAGACGACCTGGGCACAGATCGTCGCGCACGAGTTGGGCCTTCCCGCCGAGGACGTGGTCGTCGAGGAGGGTGACACCGACACGGCGCCGTTCGGCATGGGCACTTATGCATCACGCAGCACCCCGGTCGCCGGGGCCGCTGTCTCGATGGTGTCCAGGAAGATCAGGGCCAAGGCACGCAAGCTCGCCGCCCACTTGCTGGAGGTTTCCGAGGAAGACGTTGAGTGGGAGCTGGGCAGGTTCTACGTGCGCAGCGCTCCCGACCGCGGGGTCACGATCCAGGAATGCGCGATGGCCGCGTACAGCAACATGCCGGATGGCATGGAACCCGGCCTGGAAAACACCGCCTACTACGACCCGCCGAACCTGACCTGGCCGTTCGCGGTCTACATCGTCACGGTCGAGGTGGACCCGGAGACCGGCGTCTGGGACGTTCTGAACATGGTCGCGGTCGACGACTGCGGCGTGCGGATCAACCCGATGATCGTCGAGGGCCAGATCATGGGCGGCCTCACCGAGGCTTATGCGATGGCGAACATGCAGTTCATAACCTTCGACGCCGAAGGGAACTGCGTCGGCGGGAACTACATGGACTACCTGCTGCCGACCGCCTGGGAGACGCCGGGATTCGAGTTGCACAGTGAGGTGGTCACGCCGAGCCCGCACCATCCGATCGGCGCCAAGGGCGTTGGCGAGTGTGCGGCGGTAGGCGGGCCGGCGGCGTTCGTGAACGCGGTGATGGACGCGATCGCCGACACCGGCGTACGCAACATCGACATGCCGGTGCTGCCCGACCGTGTCTGGGAGGCCATCACCTACCGCCGCGATGTTTCTGGCGCACCTCCGGTTCGCTCGGACGACTGATCATTGAGGGATACAGGATCATGAATGGCTGGCCGATCATGAAGCAGGCTGCCGAGCTTGCTCAGCGCAGTGAGCCGTTCGCGCTGGCCACCGTCGTGTGGAGGCAGGGGCCGTCCTCCGGGCAGCAAGGATCGCGAGCGATCATCACGGCCGCCGGCGAGGTGCACGGCTGGATCGGCGGTGCGTGCGCCGAGCCGTCGGTGATCAGGCACGCGCGCGAGGTGATAGCCGAGGGGGCGCCGCGCCTGCTGCTGCTCGGCACGACAGACAAGTTCGGCGACACGATTCCAGACGGCATGACTGTGGTGCCGATCGCATGCCAGAGCGAGGGCGCGCTCGAGGTGTACATCGAGCCGGTGCTGCCGGTCCCGCACCTGGTCGTGGTCGGGCGGTCGCCGATGGCGCGGACCCTCGCGGACATGGCGGCCGCGCTCGGCTGGCGGGCCGACCTGCGTGACTGGACCGAGTTCACCGCGTCCGATGCCGGCCGTGAATCGATGGTGGTCGTCGCCACTCAGGGTCACGGCGACGAGGAAGCGGTCGAGCAGGCGGCCGCGGCCGAGCCCGCATACCTGGGGCTGGTCGGTTCACGCAGGCGCGGCGCGGCCGTCCTCGGCTACCTCGCTGAGCGCGGCATCGCCAAGGACCAGCTTGACCGGGTCAGGGTCCCGGCCGGGCTGGACCTAGGCCGGACCTCGCACCCTGAGATCGCGGTCGCCATCCTGGCCGAGCTCGTGCAGCTCAGGTCGGCCGGCGAACTCGGGGCAGGCCTGCCAGGGACCAGGGCCGCCGGCGCAGGAACGCAGGCCGCGCCGCGCGGCAACGAGCGGACGCCAGGAGCGGCGGAGCACGGGCCCGCGGCCGGCGATCTTCCGCCGGCCGAAGCCACCGATCCGGTCTGCGACATGACCGTCGCGACAGGAAAGGCCGGCCGCCCGCTGGAATTCGAAGGCGTCACCTATTACTTCTGCAGCGCCGGCTGCCGGAGCGAATTCGAGTCCGATCCCGATTCGTACGCCAGGAAAGAGACGCGATGCTGATCACCAACGACTTCGAGGTCGCGAAGCCGGTCGCCGCGGTGTGGGATTTCTTCGGCGACATCCCGCGGGTCGCGACCTGCCTGCCTGGTGCTGAGCTAACCGAGAACCTCGGCGAAGACAAGTTCGGGGGCAAGGTCGCCGTGCGGATGGGACCGGTCAGGCTGCAGTTCGCAGGTACCGCCGAGATCACCGAGCGGAACGAGGCGGCCAAGCGCATCGTCGTGCATGCGGCGGGCGCGG
Organism: uncultured Actinomycetota bacterium; assembly: GCA_963696215.1. GTDB lineage: Bacteria > Actinomycetota > Actinomycetes > Streptosporangiales > Streptosporangiaceae > Chersky-822. Next base: position 50,852 of record CAVOJF010000007.1, on the reverse strand, counting down.
AAGAGCGCGGCCGTGGCCAGGCCAGCATGGTCGTGTCGGCGACGCTCACAGCCGCCGGGCCCGGCACGAAGGTCGCGGTCAGCCAGGACCTGCAACTGGCCGGCGCGGCGGCCCAGTACGGCAGGGGCATGATCTCTGACGTCACCGCGGTGCTGATGCGCGACTTCGCGACCAACCTGGCCACGCAGATCTCGGCCGCCGAGCGGGGTGAGGTCGCTCAGGCGGCGGCCGCACCCGCTGGCGGATTCGCGATCGGCATGCGGGCCGCGCTGATGGCGCTGCGGCGGGTCTACCGCCGGTTCTTCCTTCCTTACCAGGCAGCGAGCTGAGGAGTAGAAGCCATGGTCTTGTGGTGGATAGGCAACGCGGTGCTGCTGGTGGTCATCCTGCCGGTCGTGATCGCGCTGCTGAACCGGGTCCTGGCCGCCCTCGAGCGGATCAGGGCGGCATCCGACAACATCCTGGCCGGCGGCGGCGCGCTGGTCGGCGAGCTTGAGTGCGTGCCAGGCGGGCTCGCGACGACCGATGTCACGGTCAGGGCGATATCCGTCGGCGCGGTCAGGTACGCCGGCTCGGTCGCCAAGCTTCTCGGTTAGCTGGAAAGGAGACGTTGACATGCCTGCAGCTGCATGGGTCACCCTGATCATCGCCGCGCTTATCATCGCCATCACCGCGGTCGGATTGCTGCGCGTGATCTTCCACCTGCGCGCGATCCTGGCGACGCTGCGTCAGGTCACCGGTGGCGTCACCGCGGTCGCGGACCTTACCAGCACCGTTCCCGACCGGCTGACCTCGGTCAACGCGAGCCTGAAGCCCGTCAGGGACTTCTGCGAGACAGTCTCAGCCGGCGAGGGAGATACCGATGACGCACACACTCCCGGCGCTGGCCGCCGGCACAAGCACCAGCACCTTCGGCTGGATCCTCGGCTACGTGATCGGCGGGGTGATCGTCCTTGTGGTGGTCGCGCTCGTGGTGCCGATCCTCATGCTCGCCAGGTCCATCGGCCAGGAGGCACCGAAGATCGACGCGCAGCTGACCAAGGCGGTGCACAACACCGCCGCGCTCGGCGGCCTGCGCACCACCATCGAGCACGCCACCATCATCATCGGCGGACTGCAGCGCGGCCGCGCCAGGCTGGGAGGCTGACCATGCACGACCTGGCTATGACCTCGACCGAGCACACGCTGTGGGTCAGCGTGATCATCGTCGGCTTCGTCGTGGTGCTCGCGGTTGCCGCGCTGCTCAGCCTGCTGATCTACCTGATCAAGGTCATCGACCGACGTGTGGTCGAGGTGCGTGACACGCTGAAGGCGGCGTCGGGCAACACGGCAGACACGGTCCTCATCCCGCAGGTCGCGGACGGCGTCGAGGCCGTGCTCGCCGAGGGCCTGCAGCACCATCTGTTCCTCGGCCGGGTGCTCGGAAAGGTGAAGTCATGACCGCGCTGGTCGTCCTGTCGGTCCTCGTCATCGTGGCGCTGGTGGCCGGGCTGGCGGTCTATCTGTTCTGGGCAGGATCCTTGCTGAACCGCATCGCCGGAAACCTCGAGGAGAGTTTCGGCACGGCGGCGGAGATCCTCGGGCATTCCAAGCTCATCTGCCCTGGCGTCGAGCACATCAACAGGACTGGCGGTGTCGTGGCCGGCGCCCTGCCATTGCTCTACGGGATGGCCGAAGAGATCGTCGCCGACGTCACCCCAGCCGCCGAGCGGCCTGCGGTGCTAGAGCCAGCCAGGCCGGCGTCAGGACGCCGGCGCTCCCGGCTGCTCGACACGGTCGGGTTCTCCTCAGAGACCTAGCCGCCCGGCGAAGCGACGAAGCGTCAAGCGTCGCGAAGCGACGAAGCGTCAAGCGTCGCGAAGCGACAGGACCAGGCCGCCGGCCAGCAGCGCACCGGCAGCCCAGGCGGCAAGCACGCCCAGGCCCTGCCAGGGCGTCAGCGGCAGCGACCTCAGGTTGGTGGTCGCCTCGATGTACATGCCGGCTGTCATCGGGCTGATCTGATTCATGTGCCGTTGCCATACCTGATCGCCAACGAAGCTCGTGATGATCGGGAACAGGTAAAGCAGGCCGAGCACGACGCCGATCGAGGCCGCCGAGTCCCTGAGCGTCGCCGCGACGCCGACGGCGAGCAGCGCGATCAGCGTCAGGTACAGCACCGATCCGGCAGCGGCGCGCAGCACGGGCTCGGTACCAAGCGACAGCGCTTCGTATCCGTGCCCTGGGTTGATGTCGTGGCCATCAAGGAGCGGCCGTCCTGCCAGCACCGACCCAAGTACGGCGAGCGCCCCCGCGAAGAGAGTCGCGCCGCCGGTCACGACCGCCTTGGCGGCGAGCACTTGCCAACGGCGCGGGACAGCGGTCAGCGTGAGCCTGATCATCCCGGTGCTGTACTCGCCGCTGACAGCGCTCACCGCCACGATCGCGACGACGGCCTGGCCGAGGTAGATGCCTGTCAGGCTGATCTTCGCCGGGTCGATCTGGCAGAGCCGGGCCGGACAACTCGCCGCGTTCGCCGCGATCGCACCAACCGCGGCGGTCAGCGCGATCGCCGCGAGGAGCAGCCAGCCAGGTCCGGCTACGGTGCGCAGCTTCGTCCACTCCGCATGCAGGCAGTGGCGCGACCCCGCCCACCGGGCCGGCGCTAGCCCGCGCCTGACCGCTACCTCCGTCATGCGTCTCTCCGGCGCAGCACGTAGGCGGCCGCGACCAGGGCCAGTGCGGCCCAAGCGCACAAGACGGCGAACCCAGCCCACGGCGCCAGCGGGAAATATCCGGTGGCCGGGGCATACGTGGCGTCGACTTGCGGGTAGGCAGGGCTGACCTGTTGGATCGCGAACGCGGCTGCCGGGGTAACTCGGACCAGCCATTCCTCTGCGCTCACTGGCAGCACGCCGGCGAGCAGCGCGAGCAAGTACGGCAGCACGATGCCGGCGATCACCGCGGTGATCGCCGTAGCACTGCGCCGAACCAGCGTCGCCACGCCGAGAGCGAGGACGGAGGCGATGGCGAGTAGCGCCGCTGTGCCGACGACGATCCGAAGCATGGTGAGGCCCGGCACCGGGAAGATCGGGTTGCCGTTGTCCTTGAGCAGGTGCTCGCCGAGCGGGATCGCGACCGCCGTCGCGATCACCCCCGCGGCGAACATGACTCCGCCGAGCACAATGGCCTTGGCGGCCAGCACCCGGCCGCGACGGGGGCTGGCGACCAGCGTCGTGCGGATAAGTCCGCGGCGGTACTCCGCCGTCATGAACATGACGCCGATCACCACCATCGCGATCAGCCCGGCGAATACCCCGGCGAGGGTCTGCTGGATGGCATGGCTGCCAGCGTCGGTACCCGCCAGCGGAGCGATGTCGCCAGATCCGGCCACGGTGACCACGCCGCCGGCCTGCGAGAAACCCTGCACCGACGCGGGAAGCGCGACATCTATGCGCCCCCCGATAGGTCCCCCGGTCCATCGGCCGGCGGGCCAGGTGCCCTGATGGCTCAGCCCGTCAAAGGTCGCGGTGGCCAGGGTGGGGCCGCCTACAGCCGACGACGTGCCAAGCGAGGTCGAGGTCACCGAGTACCCGGGCGCGGCGGCGAACAAGCCCGCCTGCGCGGTGGTCGGCAATCCCGCGAGCGCGGCGGTTCCCACTAGGGTCCAGTGCGTGCCGTCGGGAGAGTCGTATCCCTTGATCACATCGCCGGAGCGGGTCAGCCGCAGCCAGCGAGGCGAGCGCGCCGACACCTTCCCCGCCAGCCCGGGCGTGTCGTGGGTGAAGTTCCACTGCATCCGGACTCCATGCTGGCCGGTGACCATCATGGCCGCGTAGGCGGATCCCTGCGTGGTGTTCGCCTTGATGAGGATCCCGGCCTTGGTCCACGGCTGCACTCCGGTCTTCATGCCTGCGAGTGGATTGGATCCGGCGGCCAGGCCGCCGTGTGTCGAGTACATTCCAGTCAGTGACGTCGCCCGGACCGTAATGCTGCCGTTCCCCGCCAGCGGCTGGTGCACGAAGTAGAAGCTGTCGCTCACCCATTCCCCGCCTGGACCAGCCGGCGGCGCGGGACACGGCTTGGGCGCGGGATTCGGGTTCTGCGGACTCACCGACGCGAAGCTGCATTGGCTGTTCGCCCCGGTGAGCGCGCTAAGCCCGATGATCAGCAGAGCACCGACGACAGTGCCGATGATCCAGCCACGAACTGTGCGGAACTTGGTCCACTCAGCCCGAATAAGCTGCGGGAAGCCGTCACGCCCGGGAAGGACGTCAGGCCTGTGGGGTGTCATGACGCTCATCGCGCGGCCTCCGCCCGGAATTCCACTGCATCTCTCGTCAGCTCCATGTACGCCTCCTCCAGGCTGGCCCGGTGGGCGGACAGCTCAGAGAACGGGATCGTGCCCCCGGAGAGAATCATCACGATGTGCTCGGGAGACAGGCCAGAAACGGCGAGGACGTCTGGGCCGGTACTTGCGACCTCGGCCCCTGCCCTGGCGAGCGCCGTCATCGCTTCGTCGCGCGCGGACGTCCTGACGGTCACCCGGTCTTGCGACGCCGCGGCGATCAGTTCGGCGACGCTGGCGTCGGCGATCACCTTCCCGCGGCCCACGACGACCAGATGATTCGCGGTGTCCTCAAGCTCGCTCATCAGGTGGCTGGACACCAGCACGGCTCGGCCCTGGGCGGCAAGCAGCTTCAGGAAGCCGCGCATCCACACGATGCCCTCGGGATCCATGCCGTTGAACGGCTCATCGAACATCAGCACCGGCGGATCACCGAGCAGGGCGGCAGCGATGCCGAGTCGCTGCCGCATGCCAAGCGAGTACCCCCCGGCCCGCCGCTTGGCCGCCGAGGCGAGGCCGACCTGGTCGAGCACCTTGTCGACGCGATTGCTGCCGAGACCTTGCGAATGAGCCAGCCACAGCAGGTGGCCGCGGGCCGACCGGCTCGGCTGCAGCGCGGAGGCGTCAAGCAGGGATCCGACGTGGCTGAGCGGGCGGCGCAGGCTCGCATAAGGCTGGCCGTCAATCAGCGCGGTGCCGGCCTCCGCCGCGTCCAGGCCGAGAATCACCCGCATCGTCGTGGACTTGCCGGCACCATTCGGACCGACGAATCCGGTCACCTGTCCTGGGGCGACCTGGAATGTCATCTCGTCCAGCGCCAGCGTCGAGCCGAACCGCTTGCGCAGGCCGGTGACTTCGATCGTTGCTTCCATGCTCGGAAGGCTAGGGAAACAGACGTGCTCGGGTCGTCACGCCAGGGTGCCGTCTTCGGCGTCGGCCCGTCCCTCGCATGAGGGACAGCTTGACCGCTGGCCTGAGCGACGCGCCCGCGCTCGCCAGCGGCGACAATGAGCAGATGGATGTGCGTCGGCTGGCGGTGGGCGGGCTGCTCGGGCTGCTCGCCGTGGCCGAGCTGGCGGGCCGCCTAAGCGCAGGGTCGACGGTGCGCGCCGGACTCGCGGCGGGCCCCGTGACGCGCATCGGCGTCACTACGTCTACGGCGCTGCTGATGTGTGCGCTCTGCCTGCTGGCGACCGTGCCGGCGGCCGTATTGCGCCCTGTTCCGGCCGCTCTGGCGATCAGCGCGGCTGCCGTTCTGTCGCTGATCCTGTTCGAGCTGGTGACAGTGGCCGGCGCGGCCGCCCTCGTGCTGGTGGCCTACCGGCTGGCACGCGGCGGGTCGAAGGTGCTCGCGCTCGCGCTGGTGGTGCCGTTCCTCGGGATCGCGCTCGCCATGGCCGTATCCCGCGCGTTCGCCGACGCGTCAGCGGCCGGCCTGGCAGGCACGACTGACGAGACGCGGGTACTTGCCGTGCTGCTCGCATCCGCGATCCCGATAGCCGCACTTGCCGGGATGGCACGACGGGCGCAGGAAGACAGCCGCGCACACAGTGCCGTCCGTGAGCTCACCGAGGGGGTGCTGGCCGAGCATCTGGCTCGCGGCGAGCGAGCGCGGATAGCGCGCGAGTTGCACGACGTGGTAGCGCACCACATATCGATGATCGCCGTGCAGGCGGAGACGGCCCGCCTGACCACGCCGGGTCTTACCGACGCTGGCGTTCAGCGTTTCGCCGCCATCGGTGACACCGCAAGGGCCGGGCTGACCGAGATGCGGCGTCTGCTCGGTGTGCTACGCGAGGACGCCCAGGTGACCGCCGACGCCCTGGGGGGCGCGGCTGGCGAGGGCGCGGAGATCGCGACGCAGCACACGCCAGACCGGCAGCCTCAGCCAGGCCTGCCGCAACTTGCCGAGCTAGTGGACGACGCGAGGGAGGCGTCAGGCTGCGCGGCCAGGCTCATTGTTTCCGGCCAGGTGACGAGGCTCGATCCTGGCGTGGAGCTCGCCGCCTACCGCATCGTGCAGGAGGCGCTCACCAACGCCCGCAGGCACGCGCCCGGCGCCGCGGTCGACGTGGAGCTCCGCTACACCGATGGCGTGTTGTGGCTGCAGGTCCGCGACAACGGGCCTGGTCTTTCGCCGGATCCTGCCAGCGCCGGATCACTGACCGGTCACGGCCTGCTGGGCATGCGGGAGCGTGCGGTGGCGGCAGGCGGGTCGCTGCGGGCAGGGAACGCGCCGGGCGGCGGATTTTGCGTCGGGGCCGAGCTGCCGTCGAAGCTGCCCGACGGCATGTCAGGCGCGGCATGACCATCGGGATCGTCGTCGCTGACGACCACGAGGTGGTGCGGGCTGGTTTCGCTGCGCTGATCGACACTCAGCCGGACTTCACCGTCCTCGGCACCGCGTCCGACGGCACCGAGGCGGTACAGCTCTGCCGGGAGCGGAGCCCCGACGTGGCCCTCATGGACGTCCGGATGCCCGGCATGGACGGCATCGAGGCCACGAGGCGGCTGACTGGCACCGGCGCGGGCCCGCGCGTGCTGATCTTGACGACGTTCGACCTGGACGAGTACGTCTATGACGCGCTCCGGGCCGGCGCCAGCGGGTTCTTGCTCAAGGACGTCACGGCGGAAAGGCTCTTCGACGCGGTGCGCGTGATCGCCGCGGGCGAGGCGCTGCTCGCGCCGTCCGTGACGCGGCGGCTCATCGGCGAGTTCGCCAGGCAGCGACCACGGGCCGCGGTCTCGGAGTCAGCCGCGAAGCTGTCCGCGCTCACGCCTCGTGAGATCGAGGTGCTCAGACTGATAGCGGAGGGGCTGTCCAACGCGGAGATCGCCGCGCGGCTGGTGGTCACCGAGGAAACCGTCAAGACTCATGTCAGCCGAATCCTCGGCAAGCTGGGCCTCCGAGATCGGACCCAGGGCGTCGTCTTGGCCTACGAATCAGGCCTCGTCGTGCCGGGCAGCTCAACCTGAGGCGTCCGCGGGACCTCAGGGGCAGTCCGCAATTTCCACGGGGTTCGCTGCGGAGGTTCCGGCCGTTCACTTTATGACTCTGCCAGCCCGCATTTAGCCTGCGTGCGGCGCGAATCTCGGTATTACGGGGTGATGCCATCAGGACCTGCGTTAACGTTGTCAATTGCGCTTACCCTGGCCTTCGCTGACCGATTGGGTGGAGCCTTGCTGACCTTGGCGACGACCACGCGAGCTGCGTCCGGGTCAGGTCCGGGCGGTTCTGGACGGAGCATCTGGCCGTCGGCGGAGCCCCGGTGTACTGTGCTTTTTCGGCGAGAGTGCACCGATATAACTAACTATGCGGTAATGTTCACGCGCGCTGGCACCTAGCGATTCAGGGGGTCAGGATCGCGCGGCCTACCACGCGAGTGGCCCGGAGAACAGCGACACGAGCGGCATCAGGGACGCGAAGGGAGGGCTGGCCGGTGCCAGGTGGGCATAGGGGTCCCGGTCGGCGTGCGCCTCATCCCGACGACCAGGCCGCAGGGCTCCGCACGCTGTTCGACATGGCCGAGCCCGGCTGGAACGAGAGGGACCGCGACTATGAATCCCGCCGTGCGGGCTGGCATCGAGATCGCGGCCGTGGTCTCAGCCGTCATCACCGTGACGTTCGTATTGCTCGTCAGGCTGTTCTGGCGGAAAGAGAAGTCTCTCAGGGAGCCCTGAGCGAAGAAGTCACGCCGGGCGCGCTCAGAGACTGGTACGACATCCCTAAGATCACGTTCGACCGGAAGGAAGCCAGGGGCCTCTTCCTCACCAGCATCGTCGTCGCCGGATGGATCTCTTATCACCTGGGCTGGCAGTCGCTTGCACTGCTCGCGTGCGCGGCGCCCGGCGCGGCCTTCCGCGCCGTCAACTACGTGCTCTCCTGGTTCGACAAGCCAGTCACCGCGACGGAAGAGGGCTACGAGAGGCTCGACCGGCTGCACGTCACGGTCGCCATTCCCGTCTACAACGAAGACGAAGGGCTCCTTGACCGGTGCATCTACGCGTGCATGAACCAGACCAGGCCGCCTCAGCTGATCTGGATCGTCGATGACGGGTCGAAGACTGATTATTCTCAGGTCGCTAGCTATTGGACGGGCGCCTGGTCCAACGGCACCGAGATCCGCTGGACTAGGCAGAGCAATCAGGGCAAGCGGCGGGCGCACGCCTACGTCTTCGAACGGGTGCCGGAGACTGACATCTTCATCACGGTCGACTCGGACACGACCCTCGAGCACCGCGCGATCGATGAGGGCCTGAAGCCCTTCCAGGACAAGAGGGTGCAGTCGGTCGCTGGGATCGAGATGGGCTTCAACGCCTATCACAACTTCTTGACCAGGCTCCAGTGCTCACTGCAGCTGTACGCACAAGCTGTGATCGGCGCAGCGTGGTCGGTGGCCGGCGACATGTACACCAACCGGGGGCCGTACGCGCTCTACCGCTCGTCGCTGATCAGGGAGTTCCAGTCCGTCTACCGGGACGAGCAGTTCTTCGGGCGGCGGGTGATCCTAGGCGACGACTCGCTGCTCGCGCTGTGCGCGAGCAGCCGCGGCAGGTCAGTCCAGCAGCTCACCGCCTACGGCCTCACGATGTGGCCGGAGAAGTACAGCCACCATCTGCGCCAGCGGCTGCGGTGGGCACGCGGCCGTGCGGTCCGTAACTTCTGGCGGATCAGGTACCGCCCGGTGCTCTCCTACTGCTGGTGGGTCACCGTCGCCGGCATCCAGGGCTTCCTCGCGTCCACCGCGCTCCTCGTCGTGCTGGCAGTGACCTGGCCGCTCGGACAGCCGGTCCTCGTGCGCACGCTGATCGCCCTCGCGGTTCTCTCGGTACCGAACGGCCTGCGGACGCTGTGCTTCAAGCGCAGCGACGAGACCTTCTTTGACCGCCTCGTGCTCGTCATCATCCGGCCGATCTCGGCGCTCTGGTCGGGCATCATGCTGGCAAGGGTGCTGCGGATCTGGGGCACGGTGACCCTCATGAAGCAAGGCTGGACCACCCGGCAGAAGGGGGCTGAGCTGGTATACAGCCCAGACGGCGCCGGTCCGGACATGGCCGGCCGGACGGTGACCCATAAGGAATACGCTGCGTGAGGGACAGGATCGCGGCTTCCTGGGCGCTGTGGTCAGTGCTGGCAGCGCAGGCCACGCTGACCGTGCCCTGGATGTGGCGCACCGCTCCTTACTCCGGCGAGGCGCTCTACCTCAGTGCCGCCCATTCTGGCTGGGGGCCGCTGTTCGCGGAGACGACGTCGCTGCCCGGCGTGCCCGTGCTCTACCCGCCGATTGTCAGCGTGTTCGATACGCTCGGCGGCCTCATCGGCGCCCGGGTGCTGTCGCTGCTGTTCATGCTCGGGGCAACCGCGCTTGTGTACCTCATGGGCGACCGCATGTTCGGCCAGATCTCGGGCCTCCTCGCGGCCCTGCTCTTCGCGGTCTGCGGCATCATCGTCCATCTCGGTGCGGCAGCCACGTTCGATCCCATGGCGCTGTTCTTGCTGGTACTGGCGTTGTATGCGGCGATCAGGATGCGCGACGGCGCGGTCTGGTGGGTCCTGCTCTGTCCGGTCGCGCTCGCAGCGGCTAACGCGACCAAATACACGACCATCGCGTGGGACCCGCTGATCATCGGCACCGTCCTGCTGTACGGCTGGAGCAAGAAGGCGCAGGCCATCTGCCTGACGTTCTCGGTCGCCGCGACCGTGGCCGTGCTCGACTACGGGATCCTGATGCTCGGCGGGCCCGACGTCGCGACAAGCGTGCTGCTCAACACCATCTACCGTTCGCCGCAGGCAGGCCCGCCCAGCTCGATGCTGAGCGTGCTCGGCCACGCGATGCTGATGACCGGCCTGATCATTCTCATCGCGATCGCGGGCATCTGGGTCAGCGTCGTGAAGAAAATGCCGGCGACGGCCACGGCCTTCCTATGCTTGCTGCTCGCCGCGGCGCTGATCGCGCCCATCGAGCAGGCCAGGATCCACCAGATGGCCTCGCTCGACCAGAACATGAGTTTCGGACTGCCGTTCGCAGCGCTCGGCGCCGGCTACGCGCTCGGCGGCTGGCGGCAGTGGCTCGGCCGCCGCCGGTACTGGGGCAAGATCATCGCGACCGTCGCCGCCGTCGGCACCGTGATCACCATGCTGATCGTCGGCCGCGCCGAGCGCGTCCAGTTCCGCGGCCCCGGCGTTGCGGCAGCCCAGCGCGTCGCAACTGCGATCGGGGACAAATACGAGGGCGGCAGTTCACTCATTCTCGTCGACGGTACTGACAAGACCGACAGGTATTACCTGCCGTGGATACCTGAGGAGAAATGGGTTACCTCGTCTTCGGAGCCCGGAGCCGGAAGCCAGGCGTATGCCCAGATCTGCTCGGGTTTGGTCTCTATCGTGGTCCTCCGCGCGACCGCGGGTAGCTACGACAACCCGAATGACGAAAAGATCCTCCCGCTTGTGCACACGATGTTCAAAAGGCAGACCGTGGCCGGAAAGGGAGACCATAAGACGACGGTCTGGGCGATCAACCGCCACAGGCCCTCGGAGCTCTGCCATGTGAAGCTTCATGTGGGCTAAGGTTGCCGTCGGCCTGGTCACGCCGCTTCTGGCCGTCACGCTTGTTGTCGGCGTGCTGGTGGCGAGTCATCGCACTGTGCTGCCGCCTCTCGCACTCCCCGCTGTCTCCTCGGCGAGAGTGACAACATCGTCGAACGGGTCGACATCGGCAGGCAATGCCACTTGCCTTGGTAAGATCTCGAACCGCCACTTCGCCGGGCTGGCCGTCCGGGGCGGAATCGCTACCAACACTGTCCACTTCGCGCACGCCACGGGCCACGCGCCGCAGATCGTTGAGTTCTACAACCCACTCAAGAAGCCGTTTAACGCCTTCGAGGCTGCGCAAGTCGCGGCGGCGGGGAAGATACCATTCGTCCAGCTGAATCCCAAGGGCATGCAACCCGCGAAGATCGCGTCCGGCCAGTACGACAATAGCCTGCGTGCCTACGCGAATGCCGTCAGGAAATTCGCATGCGCAATCATTTTGTCCTTCGGGCACGAGATGAACGGCTGGTGGTATCCCTGGGGCGAGCACTGGACTAGCCCCCAGGAGTACATCGCCGCCTGGCGTCATATCCATGACATCTTCACGAGGGTCGGCGTCAGCAACGTCACCTGGTCCTGGGACCCATCGCATCAGTACCAAGAGGTAACCCCGGTCAAGGTTGCCTCGCCGGCCAGCGAGTGGTATCCGGGCAATAAGTACGTTGACATCATCGGCCTTGACGGTTATCTCGGCTACGACAGAAACGGGAACCCGCAGAACTTCAAAGAGATCTTTGCCTTCCAGCTCAACGACATCAGGCGCATTGCGCCGCATAAGCTGGTCTACTCGCCGAGACCGGCGTCGCGCCTGGCCGGCGGCGAGCAAGCAGATCATTGGAGCTCTTCACGGGCTCACGCCTATGACCTCACCGGGCTGCTGTGGTTCGACGCGGCAGGACAGCCGGACTGACGGGTAAGCCGAAGAACTACCAGCTGCAGGACCAGCCGGGGGAGGCCGGGTCTACAAGATCCAGCTCAGCGATTTCCTGCGATGAAGGCCACTGCCAGGCTCATCGCGTCGGCCGTGCTGCTACTGCTTGCGGTCAGCGCGTGCAGTTTCGGGCATGCCGCGACCCGCACCCGGCCAGCCCGAGCAGGACCGTCATCTCCCCGTCGCCGCTGCCCAGCGGGTCGCCTGTCGTTTCCCGTTACCCGCTCGCGAACCAGCCGTGCCAGGGCAAGATCCCTGAGCCGTTCGCCGGGATCGCGACGAACGGGCAGTTCGCAGCGAACGTCTCCACCTTTCAGCATGACACCGGCGCCCACCTGCGGCTCGTAGAGTTCTACAATCCGTTCCCCGGACCGTTCCAGCGCGGCGAGGCGCAACAGATCGTCAACCTCGGGGCGCTGCCGTTGATCCAGCTCAACCCGCGCCGGATCAGCATGACCGAACTCGCGGCCGGAGCCTACGACAGCTACATCAGGAGCTACGCCCAGGAGATCAGGACGTTCCGCTGTGACGTGGTGCTGTCCTTTGGGCACGAGATGAATGGCTGGTGGTACCCGTGGGGACTGCCTCTCACCACGCCTTCGGCATTCAAGGCGGCGTGGCGCCATTTCTTCGACATCTTCGCCGCCGAGCACGTCACGAACGTCATCTGGTCCTGGGATCCGACGCACCAGTACTCGGAGTACAAGCCTGGTAAGACCGCGTACCCGGCCAGCATGTGGTACCCGGGTAACCGCTATGTCAACTGGATCGGCATCGATGGCTACGTGGGTTCCGGGCAGAACTTCAACAAGGTCTTCCGCTACCAGCTTCGCGACATCAGGCGGCTGACCCGCAAGCCGATCTACCTAGCCGAGACCGGCGTCGGCGACGGCACGTTCGAGGTCAGCCAGGTCGCCGATCTGTTCGCCGGAATCTGGCGCTGGCACCTCGCTGGGCTGGTCTGGTTCGACCTGAACAGGAAGAACTCCTGGAGCCTGGACGGCAAGCCGACCAAGGATGCGGCGTACCGCAAGGCCGTGGCCCGCTTTCCCTAGCCAGTTCGTGCTTCAGGCCTGGTCAGGGACGCCAAGTTACAGAGTTCGTGGTGCACCCGAGCCTGGATAATCGGCCAGGGTCAGCCGGGGAAGGACTCTCCTAGCACCTGGCCGATGGCAGCGATCCGCGCCGGGTCGTCCGGGGAGGCGACGACCATGCCGTCCGCGCCGGCGGCCGCCATTGCCCGCGCCGACGAGGCCAGCGCGCTGAGGTCCGGTGCGTCGAACTCGACCACGGTCCTGGTGATCTCCATCGGGTCCCGCCCGGCTCGCTCGCAGTGCCGGTCGAGCGCGTCGAACTTGCGCCGGACCTCCGCAGGGTCGCCGAAGACGTTGCACGCGTCCCCGTAGCGGGCGACCAGATCCAACGTGCGCTTCTCGCCGTTCCCAGCCACCAGCACCGGGATGGAGCCTCGCACCGGCCTGGGTGAGTTGTAGGCATCCCGCACCGCGTAGAACTTCCCGGTGAAGGTCGCCTGCTCATCCCGGAACAGCGCAAGGCAGATGGCCAGTTCCTCCTCGAGCCGGACGAACCGCTCGACGAGCCCGGGAAAATCGATCCCGTATGCCTCGTGCTCAGCGGCATCCCAGCCGGCGCCGACGCCGAGCACTGCCCGGCCGCCTGAGATGACGTCGAGCGTCGTCACCGCCTTGGCGAGCATCCCTGGTGCGCGCAGGGTGACCGGGCTGGCCAGCGCGAGCAGCGTCGCCGACGTCGTGACCGCCGCCAGCGCCCCCAGGACCGTGTACGCCTCGAACATGGGCAGGGACGGCCCGCCGGGATCGTACACATGATCCGGCACGGAGATCGCGTCGAACGCTGCGTCCTCGGCCGCCCGCGCCGCGTCGGCCAGCCGCCGGAACACCGCCGCCCCGTCATCGACGCCATGGGTATCGAAGTGAATGCCCCGCCGGATGAGTGCCATTCCCGGCCTCCCATTAAGCCTGGTCAGGGCCGCGCCTGGTGACCGAGTTCGTGGTGGGCGCTGTGTAGTCGCCGATCCACTCGTCCTTCCATGCCTGGTCGTACTGCTGGGAGTTGCAGCCAGGCCCGTAGACCGCGACCAGCTCACGGGCGATCTGCTCGCGATGCGGGCGGCCGCCGCCCGGCACCTCGTAGGTCGCGATGTAGACCCGCCACCTGTCCCCAGCGCGGCGGATCCAGCATGCGGCGCGCGGATGCTGGAAAGGAAAGCGCTCGGCTGACAAGTCATCGCTGTGGCCGACGTAGCTGACCGCGTACCGGCCCGGCTTGGCCTCAGGTTCTGGCCGGTACAAGATCGCGAAGACGGCAGCGCACGCGGGCGGCGTCCAGCCTGCCAGCAGCCTGGGGCCTTCGAATGGATAGCCGGCGGCCGAGCCGAGCCTGATCATGAATCCAGCGCCTCGTCCTCGTCCTCGCTGATCGCCTCCGCCCGCACGATCGGACCGGGCGGCAGTCCCGCCTGCGCAGCAGCGGCCGTGAACTGCTTCGTGGCCGTCTCGATTGCGGCCTCCCGGTCCGGGGCGTCCACGACAAGCTGAGCTCCGTAGCGGCTGGATCCGATGCCGGTCGCGATCCCGTCATAGCCCGCGACGGCGTCGGCGAGTTCGACCACTTCCTCCCTGGACAGCACCCGGTCGCCATCGGCCTGGATGCCCACGCTCCACTTCATGATCACGCTCCCATCGGGCCCGAATCTAGTTCAGCGGCCTGTTACCTGCCTAGTTGAGGGTCGGCAGGACCGTCGCGAACTCCTCGAGGCTGCGGAGGTCGTGGCCGGACAGCAGCAGGTCGACGTGCGGCGCGGCGACCATCATCCCGAGCGTGCTGGGGCGGAATGCGGCGTCGGTGCCCTTGTGCGGGTTCAACCAGACGATCCGGTGGCTCAGCCTGGCCAGCCGCTCCATCGCGGCGGACAGGACACCGGGATCGCCGCGATCCAGTCCGTCGGAGCAGATCACGACGATGCCGCCGCGGCACAGTCCGCGACGTCCCCACTCCCTGACGAAGGAGTCAAGAGACGCGCCGATCCTGGTCCCGCCCTCCCAGTCGAAGACCGTCCGCGCGGCCGACGCCAGTGCGTCATCTGGCCTGCGGTGGTCGAGTTCACGAGTGATCCTGGTGAGCCTGGTGCCGAAGCAGAAGACCTCGACCCTGGCTGCCGCCCGCTTCGCCGAATAGGCGAACTGGAGCAGGTTGCGGGAGTAGTCGGCCATCGAGCCTGAGACGTCGAGGATCAGGATCAGCGGCCTTAGCCGCTGCTTACGGTCTCGCCAGAACAACTCGGCCGGCTCGCCGTGCATGCGCATTGACCGCCGCACCATGCGACGCACGTCGACGGCCTGCCCGCGCCGTGCAGGAGCGGTGCGCCTGGTGCGCCGCCTCGGCGGCATCAGCCGGATCCGCGCCATGATCCGCCGCACGGCTGCCAGTTCCTCCGGTGTGCAAGCCGCGAACGCCTTATACCGCAGCGTCTCGGCGCCCGAGGCCATCAGCCCGAGCATCGCCTCATCGCGCTCGTCGTCGGAGCCTGGCTCGGTGCTCGGCACGACCAGCGCAGCCTGGCTGACCTGGCTCACCGCGTCCGCGTTGAGCCGCAGCAGCTCGGCCACCGGATCGTCATCGCCGAGAAAGAAGCGCCGGAATACCCGGTCATAAACGGCGATGTCGTCCCGGCGGCTGACGAGCACGCAGCGGCCAGCCCAGTACAGGTCGACCAGGTCGGCAGGGTCGAGTTCCGCCGCGGCCGCGCAGTAACTGATGATGTCCCCTGAGCCGACCGCCATGCCCGCGGCTCTTAGCTCGCGGCCGAACCTGGCCAGCAGGCTGACAGTGCCGGTTTGCTCAGGCACCGGAGGTGATGTCCGCGAGGTTCTCGCGGACAAGCTCGAGGTCGTCGCGTTCCTTCACGACCGAACCGAGCGTGTCGCTGGCGGCGGCCTGGCTCAGGTCGGTCTCGCCCAGGAAGTGCAGCGTCCTCGCCCAGTCGATGGTTTCTGCTACCCCTGGCGGCTTGGCGAGGTCGAGTTCGCGGAGCCTGTTCACCGCGGCGACCACCTTGCGGGTCAGCGCCACCCCGATCCCAGGCTCCTTGAGCAGAACGATCTCGACCTCGCGGTCCGCTGGCGGATAGTCGATCCAGTGGTAGAGGCAGCGCCGCTTGAGCGCGTCATGCAACTCCCTGGTCCGGTTCGAGGTCAGGATCACCAGCGGCGGGCTGTCGGCCTTGATGGTGCCGACCTCCGGGATGCTGATCTGGAAATCGGACAGGACCTCAAGCAGGAACGCCTCGAACTCATCGTCGGCCCTGTCGATCTCGTCGACGAGCAGCACCGCTTGCTCGCCGGCCCGGACCGCGGCGAGGAGCGGCCGCTCGAGCAGGAACTTAGGTCCGAAGAGCTTGTCGACCGCGTCAGGGTCGACGACCTGATGTTCTGACAGCGCCCTGATGTGCAGCATCTGCCTGGCGTAGTCCCACTCGTAGAGCGCCTGGTTGACGTCGATGCCCTCATAGCACTGCAACCTGATCAGCCTGCGGCCGAAGACTGCCGACAGCACCTTCGCGACCTCGGTCTTGCCGACGCCGACCTCACCTTCGAGCAGCACAGGACGATGCATCCTGACGGCAACGAACAGCGCCGTGGCGAGTCCGCGATCAGCGAGATAGCCGCCCTCACGCAGTGCGCCGGTCAGGTCACCAACGGTCTCAGGGCGGTCCATGAACGTCCGGCTGGCTACTGGTCGGCGCGAGTGGCCGGACCGAGCACCAGGTCCCTGACGCTACCTGGACGGTCGGTGAGCTTGCCCTCGCGCTCCAGCGTGGCGCGCCATGCGTCACGCAGGTCACCGCCGGATCCAGCGAACCCGTCGAAGCCGACATTCTGCATGTTCTTGCAGGACTTCGCGGGGCCGAAGATCTCGTCCAGGTCATCGCTGGTCTGGCCACTCGCGGACCAGACGCTGCGCAGCACCTCGACGGCCTCGTCAGGCTCGCCGTGCGCGTCGTCGCGCTTGTCCGTCTCCCGGCTGGTCACGCCGCTCACCTCCGCACGCTGGCACGCTGTCCCTGCACCCGACTGTAACCGGGCTGCCGACCACTCGCGACCGTGGATTAAGGGTTCCCTTATCGGCGATTTTCACCGCTCGTCCGGGGTGATCCACTTCTCCTCGCGTGGCGGCGTGGCGGCGGCCAGCGCGGCCACCGCGTCCGCCGACGACGCGGCCCGCTGGATCAGCTCACGGTTCGACGGCTTGAGCAGGCCGACCGTGACCATGCGATCCAGCTGCGCTGCGAGCGGGTCCCAGAATCCGTCGACGTCGAGCAGGACGACCGGCTTGGCGTGCAGGCCGAGTTGGGACCAGGTCGTGACCTCGGCTAGCTCCTCCAGCGTCCCGAGCCCGCCGGGAAGCGCGATGAAGCCGTCGGCCAGGTCGTACATGAGTTGCTTGCGCTCGTGCATGGTCCGCACCTCGCGCAACTCGGTCAGCCCGGTGTGGACGACCTCGCGGTTGAAGAGTCCGGTCGGAATGACCCCAGTGACGCGGCCGCCGGCCGCCAGCGCGGCATCGGCTAGCTCTCCCATGAGGCCAGATCGCCCGCCGCCGTAGACCAGGCGGATGCCGCGCGTCGCTGTGAGTGTTCCGAGCGACCTGGCGGCCTCGCTGTAACGGAGATCCGAGGGGGTTGACGATCCGCAGAAGACGCAGAGAGCGGCGATATCGACCATGGCGGAACCAACCTATCCCGGCTCGCTCGCGGCACAGGCCGGACGTCGCGGGCATGAGTGACGTTCGGCCCTGCCCGCGGACCGTACGGAGAACCGACTGTTGAAGCGGGATACGAACGCAGCAAGAGAGACGGAGCCCGGCCATGCAAGCTTTCGTCGTCTACGAATCGATGTTCGGCAACACTCACGCGATCGCCGACGCCATCGGCGCAGGGCTGGCCGAAGACTTTGACGTCGCCGTCGTTCCAGTGACGCAGGCCGATCCTGCCCGGATCCGCGAGGCTGACCTGGTCGTGGTTGGCGGTCCTACCCATGTACACGGCATGAGCCGCGCCTCGACCCGCAAGGGAGCGGTGAAGCAGGCTGCGGAAGACGGCCGAGGCCTCACTCTGGAGCCAGGCGCGGACCTGGGCGGGGTGCGCGAGTGGCTCGCGTCGCTCGGCGCCTCGAGGGGACACCGCGTCGCAGCGGCGTTCGACACCCGCATGCAGGGCCCTGTCGCGTTCACCGGCCGCGCGTCCAAGGGCATCAGCCACGCGCTCCGACGCCACGGATACGAACTGGTCGCGGACCCCGAGAGCTTCGTCGTGACCAAGGAGAACAGTCTCTGCGCCGGCGAGCAGGACAGAGCCAGGGCGTGGGGCGCGGCGCTGACGAAGAGCTTGTCACTCGCCGGCTAGACGTCGAGCCAAGGGCGGGCACTAGGTACCCCGCGAGCCAGCTGGTTGCTACCGTCCGTCCCTATGGCTGGGAGGATCTACACGGGATCGGCGCCGCGCGATGCTCAGGAATACCGAGGCTGGGTGCTCGGGCATTTCATGCCGCCGGGCGATGTCAGGCACAGCACGGATGTCGAAATCAAGTGGGGTGTTCATCCGCGCGGAGATCAACGGGCCGAATGGGTCACCGCTGAGGTCCGCACCGCCCTGATCGTGCTCGTCACCGGCCGGTTCCGGATCGACTTCAGGGACCAGAGCGTGCTGCTGGCCGCGCAGGGCGATTACGTGGTCTTCCACGGCGTCGACCATTCCTGGTTCGCGGAAGAAGCTTCGGTCATCGTCGGAGTCCGGTGGCCGTCTGTCCCCGGCTATGCCGTTTCTCCCGATGTAGAGCCAACCATCAAGGGCCTCGCGGCGTCGTAGCTTGCGTAAGCCACCGAGCGCACGGGAGGACCCCGTCATGACCACATCCTTCCTGGCGGCAGGCCGGGCCGGCGCCGCGGCGGCGCTGGTGTGCGCGGCCGCGCTCGTGTCCGGGTGCACGTCCTCGTCGCAGCCTTCGGCGCAGCCCAGTTCGACCGCGGCCGCGCCGGGCGGGACCGGCACCCAGGCGTCGCCGAGCCAGGACCCTGGCAGCCCTCCGGTCAGCCCGTCGCCGGCGTCGCCGGCGCCTGTGACCTCGCACGCGGCTCCGGCCGGGCCGCCGCCCTGCGCGAGCCGAGACCTCACCGCGCACACCGGCAGGGGCAGCGGTGCCGCGGGCAGCCTCTACGTCCCGGTCGTCTTCACCAACAACTCGCACGCGACCTGCACCCTGTACGGCTATCCGGGTGTCGCGCTGGCGGGCGGAAATCCGGTGGGCCAGATTGGCGCGGCAGCGGATGAGGATCCGGCGACCCCGCGCGAACTCGTGACTCTCGCGCCCGGGGCTGCCGCCAGCGCGCTGCTGCGGATCGTGTCAGCGCAGAACTACCCCGCTGCCCGCTGTCACCAGGTGCCGACGACGTACTTGCAGGTCTACCCGCCGAACCAGACGACGCCCATCTATGTGATGTTCACGTCGACCGCGTGCTCGAAGCCGGTCCACCTGCTGACGGTGGATGTAGTCAAGCCTGGCGCTGGCGGCTAGCCGGGCGGAAGCCAGGTCAGCGCAGGCAGCCGCAACGGCGTGGCGGCCAGTCCTGGACGGCCAAGGTGCCTGGCGCCGATACTGACCGGATGCGGC
Source organism: uncultured Actinomycetota bacterium (assembly GCA_963696215.1). GTDB lineage: Bacteria > Actinomycetota > Actinomycetes > Streptosporangiales > Streptosporangiaceae > Chersky-822. The sequence continues at coordinate 31,293 of CAVOJF010000007.1, read as the reverse complement.
GCGGAGTGGCGGCGATGGGCAGTTCGGTGTTCATGGCGCTCGCGCCCGGGACAGTCGCGGGGCTCGTGCCGTGGTGGCTGACCGGCTGGCATGGCCGTGCCTGGTGGCCCCCCGCGAGCGTTCTCGGCGGCGCGCTCGTACTCGCCGGCGGCGTGGTCCTCGTGCAGGCCTTCGCCCGTTTTGTTGTCGAAGGGCTCGGCACGCCAGCGCCGGTGGCGCCCACCCAGCACCTGGTGGTCGGCGGGCTCTACAGATACGTGCGCAATCCGATGTACCTGGCCGTGGTGGCCGTGATCATTGGCCAGGCGCTGCTCTTCGGCCGGCTCGTGCTGCTGGCCTACGCCGTCCTCGTCGGAGCGCTGATGTGGGCGTTCGCGAGGTGGTACGAGGAACCGGCGCTCGCCCGCAGGTTCGGCTCGCAGTACGAGGCTTACCGCATTTCGGTGCCCGGGTGGTGGCCCAGGCTCAGGCCCTGGACGGCTGCGGGGCCGCCGGGATAGCCGGCGAGCCTGGCTCGTTCGCGTGGCCCGCCTCCGTCGCGCGGCCCGCCTCGACCGCGCGGCCCGCACCCTCGAAGATCAGGGTCGCGACGGCAGCCGGGTTGTCGGCCATCGGGATGTGGCCGCAGCCGGGCAGCGATCCGATCCTGAGGTCAGCAGGAAGCTGATCAAGGTGCCGCGACCGGCGGAGCAGCAGCAGGTCGCGGGAGCCGAACGCGATGGTCACCGGTGCGTCGATGGGCGTGCTGGCCGTATAAGGAGCCCGCATCGTGACCCGAGTCGTGGCGTCGAAGCCCGGGCAGGTCGCCATGGCCCTGATCGTCAGCCTGGCGCGGCCCGCTGACATCTTGCCCGGCCTACCGTGCGTCTGGCGAAGGGCGGCCAGACGGCCGAGCGGGGTGCCGACGACCAGGTAGAGCAGGCCGTCGGCGTGCTGGCAGAGCCAGCGCGACGCACGCAAGCTGATCTTTTCGTAGAGCGGGATGCGATCGTGCCACAGCCCGGCCGGCGAGAGCAGCGTCACCGACGCTGGTTGCCGGATGCGGGCGAGTTCGAGCGCGACCCAGCCGCCCAGGGAGTTTCCCGCCAGGTGCGGCGCGGCGACGCCCAGATCATCGAGCAGGCCGGCGACGGCCGCCGCCAGGACCGCTGGGCTCGCCTCGCCATCTGGCGTGGCGACCGGCGCTGACTCGCCGAAGCCTGGCAGGTCAACGGCGATGACGTCGAAGCGCTCGGCCAGCGCTGGGATGACCGGGTTCCAGGCACCGCGCCAGGATCCGAGGCCATGCAGCAGCACCAGCGGGTCGCCGCTGCCTGCCCTGGTGTACGCGAGTGCGGACATGAACTATTCCTCCCCTTAGCAGGCTCTCAGGCCTGGTGGCTGGCGATTCTGCGCAGCTTGTCTGGATTGACGACGAAGTCGATCTCGGTGATCAGGTGGTCGGCGACGGTGAAGCCCATGACCCCGACCACGCTGCCGTCGGCGACGATCACGAGGCCAGGCGAGCCGTTCACAACGTCGCTGACGGCGACGGCGTCGTGCCTGGCGGCGACGCCGAGCAGCAGCTTTGCGACGTTGGGCGCGCCCGTGACCGGCTTCCTCGCCACGCCAGCAACCCGGCCGCCGCCGTCTGACCGCAGCACCACGCCGGGGTCGAGCACCTGAACCAGGTCGCCGACTGAGCCCTTGGCGCAGGCTTGCAGGAAGGCCTCGACGGCCCTTGAGTGCTGCACCTGGTCGGGCGTGAAGCGCGGGGCGCGCTCGCGGACGTGCGCGCGGGCCCTGGCGACGAGCTGCCGGCACGCCGCCTCGCTGCGGCCTACGGTGACGGCGATCTCGTCGTATGGCAGTCCGAGGACCTCGTGCAGGACGAACGCGGTCCGCTCGGCCGGGCTCAGAGCTTCAAGCAGGACCAGCATGGCCATGCTCACCGACTCATCGAGCGTCACGCGGTCCTCGGGGCCGAGCGGCGCGGAGCCGAGCTGAGCGGTCGCGAACTGCCCGGCGGTCCCGACGGCAGGCTCGGGCAGCCATGGCCCGACATAGGTTTCGCGTCTGGCCCTCGCAGAGCCAAGCTGGTCGAGGCAGATACGTGCGACCGTGGTCGTCAGCCACGCTCGGACGTCCCGGAGTCCCCCGGTCTCGATCCTGGCGAACCGCAGGTAGGTCTCCTGGACCGCGTCTTCCGCGTCGGCCAGCGTGCCAAGCATCCGGTACGCGACGCCCGTCAGGTGCCCCCGGTGCCGTTCGAACTCGGCCGCTGTCCTGCTGGGGTCCACGTTCTGCTCCTCTGTCCGCCGGCCCGCCCGGCCATGAGTAAGACGACGCTGCGAGCTTCCCTGTGACATCGGTCCTGGTGCGGCGCCGGCATCTCCGTTGTACCCGGCGGTGTGCGGCCGCCCGTCAGCGCCCGGGTTACCCTGAGGGCCCTGGCGTTGGGAGGTCCGATGACCGAAGTGGTGCCGCAGGTCATGGCGAACGCCACCGCCCTGCTTGACTGGCGCCGGCAGGTGGCCGCGCTGTACGCGGCGGTCAGGTCACATGCCGATGTGCGCGCCGCGCATTTGCTCTGGCAGCACGAGCGGAACAGGCTGCTCGGCAGCCACCCGCAGTCGCCGGTCCCGCCCGAGCAACGGCACGCGTTCCGCGGCGTGCCGGTGGCGCCCTATGACCCGTCGCTCAGGTTCACGGTGCCGGTGGACACCAGTGTGGGGCCGGCCAGGCTCGAGATGCAGACCGGCACCGACGGTGTGGTGCCGTTCGAGCGAGCGGGCGTCGTGCACCTTCCCGGGGTGGGCGACCTCGACGTCTGGTGGCTCGCGAGCTACGGCGGCGGCATCTTCGTGCCCATCAAGGACACCAGGACCGACCGCGCGACCTATCCGGGCGGTCGCTACGTGCTCGACACGGTCAAGGGTGCTGACCTGGGCGGGAGCGACGGCTCCCTCGTCGTGGACCTGAACTTCGCGTACAACCCGTCCTGCGCCTACGACCCGGCCTGGGCCTGCCCGCTGGCTCCCCCCGGCAACACGGTGCCGGTCCCGGTGACGGCCGGGGAACTGATCTCCGGCTAAGCCAGAGCTCCCCAGGGGCCGTTCAGTGCCCGCTGCCGCCTCCGCCGCCTCCCCCGCCGCCGTGGCCGCCGCCGTCTCCGCCGCGCCCGCCTCCGTGGTCGTCGGACGAGGTCGCGAAGTGCGGCTTACCCGCGACGCAGGTGATGCTGACGGTGACCTCTGAGTTCGCGGACTTGAACTTCACCCACGCGGTGCTGGCCGGCCCAGGCAGGTAACCGTCCGTGCCGTAGCCGGTGTCGGGAATCCACCTGGTCAGCGTTGCCCGGCCCGCGGCGCACGAGGCGTACACGCTGCCGCCAGGGACCGAGAAGACACCCGACCTAGCGACCGGCTTCGTGCCGTGCGTGCTCGAGGCGTGCGGTGACGCCGTCCCGCTGCCGCCTGGCGCGGTGCTGTCGGCCGGGTTCGGCGTGGCTGGCGGCGTCGTGCGGACCGCGGCGAGTGAGCGGCGTACGTCGGCCTCGCTGAGCGGGCGCCCGCCGGGCCCGAACGTGCCGCCGCCGATCAGGCGCAGCGCGGCCGTCGCGCCGACGACCGCGACCACGAGGGCGGCCAGCAGGACGGCCGACACTAGGGCCACGCGCTTGCTCATGTCTGCTACTGTGCCCGGTCGCCCGCGGCGTCGTGCTAATGAACCCTTAACAAGACTGCTAACAAGACCCTTAGCGCCGAGTTCGGAGCAATTACCTCGGATAGCGTGTCGCCATGCCCAAGGTGCTGATCGTCGAGGACGATCCGACGATCCGCACGGCAGTGATGCGCGCACTGAGCGGCAAAGGCTACGCAGTGGCCGCCGCGCACACCGCGATGAGCGGGCTGCAGCTCGCGGTCTCCGAGCACCCCGACGTGGTGATCCTTGACCTCGGCCTGCCCGACCTTGACGGCCGCGAGGTGCTCCGCATGATCCGCGCGGTCAGCAAGGTGCCGATCATCGTCGCTACCTCCCGCGGCACCGAGGAGGACATCGTCAGGTCGCTGGACGCTGGTGCAGACGACTATGTGGTCAAGCCGTACGGCGGCGCCCAGCTGGACGCCAGGATCCGGGCGGTCCTGCGCAGGTCGGCCGGCCCGGCTGAGGAACCGGTGATCGAAGTCGGCGGGCTGCGGGTCGATCGCCGGGCCAGGCGGGCGGCGCTGGACGGCGCGGAACTGGACCTGACGCCGCGCGAGTTCGACCTGCTGCACTACCTCGCGGCTAGGGCGGGAACGGTCGTCACCAAGCAGGAACTGCTTGTCGAGGTGTGGCAGCAGCCGTACGGCGGCGCCGACAAGAGCGTCGACGTGCACCTGTCTTGGCTCCGCCGCAAGCTCGGCGAGTCCGCGACCGAGCCGAGGTTCCTGCAGACCGTGCACAGGGTCGGCGTCAGGCTCGCAGCTCCCGACGAGCCAGAGACGCCTGCTCCCTGGCCGCTCGATAGGCCGGCTGAGGAGACGGGGCCCGGCTGATGCGCCGCCGCCTGTCCCTGCTGGTCTCGGCGACCATGGCGCTCACGCTCGTCGCGTTCGTCATCCCGCTTGCCATCCTCATCCGCGTCATCGCCGCCGACCGCGCAGTGGCCAGCGCGAACGACGATGCTCGCGCGCTGAGCGCGCTGGTGGCGGCCGATTCGAGGCCGTTCAAAGTTCGCGAGGCACTCCTGGTCGCTGACCGGCCGATGACCGTGTTCCTGCCAGGAAACAAGCCTCTCGGCGTGCCAGCGAAGCGCACCGCCGACGTGCGGCTCGCCGAGAGCGGCAGGAGCTTCTTCGTGTCCGACTCGGCCGGCACGCAGATCCTTGTCGCTGTGCAGGGCCTGCCGCATGGCGGGACGGCCGTCGTCCGCGCCTTCGTCCGCGGCCGCGAGCTGACCAACGGTGTCGCGCAGTCGTGGCTGATCCTGGCCGGGCTCGGCCTGCTCCTGCTGGCCGTAGGCGTGGTCGTCGCGAACTTGCTCGTCGGCACCGTGACCAGGCCGATCAGTGAGCTGGCCCGGGTATCGCATCGACTCGCGGCCGGCGGGCTGGATGCCCGCGCCAGCCCATCAGGGCCGCCCGAGGTCCGCGAGCTTGCCAGCGGGCTCAATCACCTGGCCGGCCGCATCAGGGAGCTGATCTGGCAGGAACGCGAATCGATAGCGGACCTGTCGCACCGGCTCAGGACGCCGTTGACCGCGCTGCGGCTCGAGCTCGAGGGCATGGCCGACGCGGCCGATCCCGACGGCAGGCTCAGCCAGCAGGTGCAGGCGCTGGAGAGGGCCGTGACTTCCCTGATCGAGGACGCGCGCACGCGCGGGAGCAGCGAGCCTGGCAGTTGCGACGCGGCCGAGGTGACGAGTCAGCGCGCGGAGTTCTGGGCGGTCCTGGCCGATGATCAGGGCCGCGCGATGCGGCTCGACATCGCGGCCGGACCGCTCATGGTGGGTGTGGCCGAGCCCGAACTCGGCGCTTGTCTGGACGCACTGCTCGGCAACGTCTTCGCGCACACACCGCAGGGCACCGGGTTCGCCATCGGGCTGCAGCCGCGGCCACGCGGTGGCGCCGTCCTCCGCGTGCGTGACGACGGCCCTGGCTTCGCACAGCAGGATCCGGTTCGCCGCGGGGCGAGCGGCGGCGGATCGACCGGCCTCGGGCTGGATATCGCCAGGCAGACCGCGGAGACATCAGGTGGCTCGCTGAGCATCAGGCCGGGGCCTGGCGGGCATGTCGTCGCCGAACTCGGACCTCCCTCGCCGGACGGCGGCAAGGGCCGCCCGCAGCCTTAGCGGATCCTTAGGGTCCGCGCAGCGACTCGCTAGGCGCCCGGATCGCATGCTCGGTGTATCGGTATCCGAGATGAGGAGACAGGCGACAATGCGTAACAAGATCGGCATCGGCATCGGAGCGGCCACGGCAGCGATCGCCCTCACTATGGGCGCAGGCGCGGCATTCGCCGCGTCGGGAGGACATCAGTCGGCCACAGCCGCTGCTGCCGCGGTGCACGGGCACGTCACGAGGGCGCAGGCGGCCCAGATTGCCAAGGCGAAGGTGCCGCACAGCCGCGTCATCGAGATCGAGTCTGACGATCGGCACGATCGCGCCGTCTGGAAGGTCACGCTCGCGACGCCGCATGGCAGGGTCATCGTCGACGTGGACAAGAAGACAGGCAAGGCGACCATCGTGCGCCGCGGCTCGGGCGGCCACGGCGACGCGGCAGGCGCGACGGCGCTGAGCTCGCACCGTACAGGCAGCGATTCCGCGCGGGACGCCCGCGGCGACCGCCGCGATGACCGCGGCGACGTCCGGCGTGAGGACAGGCGCGATGATCGCCGTGCGGACCGGCACGACGAGCGGCGCGGGGAGGACCGGCGGGGGCACGAGGCCGGCGACAGGTAACTCAGCCGACTGACAGCACCGGCGATTAGCAGCGCCGGCCAGAGCCGCGAAGGCGGGCACTGTTTCCCCCGGCAGTGCCCGCCTTTCGCTGTGCCCGCTGGCCGTGCTGGCTCCGCTGGCCGTGCTGGCTCAGTCCAACTTGGCGGGCAGCCCGATGCTGGGGAACAGGTCAGCGCCCGTGAGCCTGCCCTGATGCCCGAGTCGCCGCAGCATTTCGGTGGTGAGGAACCCGTCCACTCGGGCGATCTGGTCGCCGTCGAGCGTCAGCACGTCGAGCACCGAGGGCACAAAGTGGCCCAGGTCCTGGTCGAACGTGTAGCAACCGACGGCGAGTTGCCCGTTCGCGCGGGTAGTCGCGTGCCGCCATCGCTCGGGGAAGACGTGGTTCTCCAGGAAGTCCGTGATTCCCGCGGTGGCGTAGTACCAGGTGCGCAGCGGCGGCATCGCCCAGCTAGCGTCGGCCGTCAGCATCTGCACGAGGATGTCCGTGCGGCCGGCCTCGATCGCGTCCGCGTACTGTCCCGCCAGCGTCCTGATCCGGTCATCCCCCAGCGTCCGCAGCGTCACCTGCTGGCTGCGCTCAGGCAGCCGGTTCTGTGCGCCGGCTCTTGCGCGCTGCAGCGCGCTGTTCACGGCCGGCTCTGAGGTGGCTAGCTGGCCGGCGATCTCCCTGGCCGAGAACCCGGCGACCTCCCGCAAGATCAGCACGGCCCGCTGCAGCGGCGGCAGGTGCTGCAGGGCGACCACGAACGCCAGTTCTAGGCTCTCGCGCTGCTCGTAGCGCGCCTCGGGAGACGGTTCGGTCTCGGCGAGAGCCTGGTCGGGATACGGCTCCAGCCAGACCGGACCATTGAGCGGATCGCCCGGCGCGGTCCCGCGCGCCGCGGCGGGGGCGTACGCGGCCGACAGGTCCCGCCTGGCCCGTCGCCTGGCGATATCGACGGCGGTGTTCGTGACGATCGCATAGAGCCAGGACCGGACAGAACTCCGGCCCGCGAAGCCATCCATCGCCCGCCAGGCACGCAGGAACGCGTCCTGGACTGCGTCCTCCGCGTCGTGAAACGAGCCGAGCATCCGGTAGCAGTGCGCCGTGAGCTCGCGCCTGTGCACCTCGACCAGGTCAGCGAACGCGTTCTCGTCGCCCTGCCTGGCACGCTCGGCCAGTTCGCGCTCGCGGTCAAGGGAGCTGCTCTGCACGGTCATTGTCACAAGGCTAGCGCTCCCGCGGATTCCGATTGCCTGGCGATACTGGACTCAGTCAGAACCTGTGCCTCGTGTAGCCGAACGTGCCCTTCGCGAATGCCAGGACCCTGGTCGGAGCGACCTCGAACACAAGGATCCGCGAGCCCTCCTCCTCATGCTGGAACCCGCCGTCGGTGACCTGGTACTGCCAGCGTCCATCCCACTTGCGCGTCCACGCGTCGCGGAGCCGGTGCAGGACGTCGGCGTCAGTCACCGCCACGGCCTCGCCCTCGACAACGACATCAAGACCCGAGTCCCAGTGATTGCATCCGGTCGTCAGCGTGACGTGCGCGTTGCCGCGCAGGTTAACTGCCTTCTGCTCGTCGTCGCTGGTGCAGAAGTACAGAGCCTGCCCGACCCAGACCGCGACCAGCGGGGTGACGTGCGGCCGGCCGTCGCGCCTGACGGTCGTCAGCCACCACAACTCGGCCGAGTCGAGCACGAGGCGGGTCTCGTCCCAGCTGGTCGCGACCGCGTTCTCGTCGCTGAACCGTGGGTCAAAGGTGGTCACTGGCGTGCTCATCGGCGCCTCCTGTGGTGAGTCGCAGTGGGCTACGCAGATTGAGACGGACGCGAGCCCGCAGAATCATCGCCCCTCGAGCGTCCCACAGCAGCCGAAGCGCACCGGCCCAGCCCGGGTGTCACCGCGTTTGCAGCTGCGTGGCGACGGCGCGACCTCGGTATAGACCCCAGCACCTTGTGGCGCGCCCGAAGGCAGCCGCGGCGGCCGGAGGCGCCGCGTCAGGCCTTCGCAATCATGACCTCGGTGGCCTTGATCACCACGGCGACCTCGTCGCCGGCCTGGAGCTTCAGCCGCTCGCGGGATGAGTCGGTGATCGCGGCCGTGATTGTGCCAGCGTCGACGTTGACTGTGATCTCGGCCATCACCGCGCCCGACTTGACATCCTGGACGGTGCCGTTCAGCTGATTGCGTGCGCTGAGCTGCATGGTACTTCTCCCTCTTGTTCGCTCTTTGCCTTGCGGTTGCCGAACCATTGCGACTTGCCTTCACATCACGCCGGCCGCTCCCTGCCGGTCTGGCCTGCCCGCTTTTCCTGCCCTGTATCCCAGGGCGGATACATCCTGACCGTGTTTGGCCAGGCACGACGCCCAGCGCCGGCGCGACGACCGGCTAAACCGGTCCCGACCTGCGCGCCGGGGAGGGCAACCCGGTCAGTGGACGAGATCGTGACAACCGGCGGCTCGTAGTACTAGTCTCACTGTGACTAGTCACCTCCGGGGAGGGCAGGCCGGGCATGTCCGCCGAACTGGTCAGTGCCGCGGCACCGTCCGCGACGGCGCCTGCACGGCTGCTGATCCGTCCCGTCGTTGGTGTGCTCTCGGACGGGACACCGTTCTATGCGCCAATCGGCGAGATCCTGGTCGCCGACGCCCGAGTGACCTGTCACCTGTGCGGGCGGTCGTTCCGCTCGGTCACCGCTCACCTGCGCGCGCACGGCTGGACCAAAGAGCGCTACTGCACGACGTTCGGCCTTGAGCTCGGCCAGTCCCTCGAATGCGACGAGACACGGAAGTTGCGTTCAACCGCGTTCGCCGCCCGCTTGGTCTTCGACCCCGCCGTCCGGGAGGGGAGCGCGGCCGGCCGGGCGAGGGCGCGAGCCGGCGCTCTTACCAGGGACGCCGCCGCCGCTGCGCGTGGCCGGTCGTTTCCCGAGCAGCGCCGCAGGAAGAACGCGCGGGTCAAGGCCGCTCGGCTGTCGGCAGCGGCGAACGCGGCGAGGTGCGAGCGGGCCGACCGTCAGCTTGTCGCCGTGGCCGCGAGCGCGGCAGCACGGCAAGGGTTCGCGGACATAGGTTCGCTCGTCGCGGCCAGGCTGCAGGCGGGTGCGAGCCTCGCGTCGATCAGCCGGGAGATCGGCCAGCACAAGGACTGGTTGTCCAGGCACCTCGGTCGGCTCGACCCGGCGGCGGCCGCGCTGGCAAGCCGGCTTCCGCCGCGCCAGCCCGACGAGGCATGGCTCCCCGCGCTGAGTGGGCTCGGCTTCTGTGATGTGGCCTCCTACCTGCGAGACCGGCATCTCGCCCGGCATCAGACCGTCAACCTGATTGCGGCCGAGATCGGGGTTTCTCATCACGCCGTCGAGGCGGCGCTGCGGCGGCACAGGCTGAACAGAGTGCCGCACGCCGCCAAACGGCACGCCGCCAGTCAGCGCGCCGGCGCAGTCGCGGCTCGGCTCGGCTATCCCACGATCGCGAACTACATCAGCGACCGCAGGGCCGGAGGCTGGACCTGGAACGCGATCGTGGCCGAGTCCGGCCAGCCGCAGACCTGGCTGCGCCGGAACGCACCCAGGTGATGCTGACCGTGGGCTCGCCGCCCACCGCCGGTGACGTGGCGCCCGGGTGACCTGGCTGCCCGCGTGACCTGGCTGCCCGCGTGAGCTAGCTGCCCGCGCCGGCGGCGGCGTCGACCTTTGGCATGTCCCAGCCGCGCGCCAGGGACGACGGCCTGGTCAGGCTCGCGCCGGAGAAGTACTCGGTGAACTTCATGAACAGCGGGTTCCAGCGCAACGGGTCGATGTAGTTCGGGTGGTTCGCCATCAGGATGCACTCGTCGACATGGGTGTGCAGCACGGCGACCTCGATCGCGAGCAGCCCGGAATCCGGCCCGTCGATGTCGTGCATGGCCTGCACCAGGCCCTCCATCTGAATCGGGCTCTCCGTGACACCGGCCGGCATGCCGGGGCGCAGCGCCGCTGGCGTCAGCCCGGCTGCGGCGAACTTGTCTGGTTCGTAGCTGTAACCTCGAGCCAGCTTGTAGTCAGGGACGTCGGAACGCCCGGTGAGCAGGGCGAGCTGGTCGATCGCGTCGACCATCGCCTCGTCGACCAAGTTCAGCACGCAGTGCGGGCGCTCCCGCAGGTTGCGGACGGTCTGGGAGTTGACGCTCAGCCCCAGCATCGCGGTCTTCCCGACCCACCACGCCGACGACATCGGGGCCACGTTCGTGGATCCGTCGCTGTTCAGCGAGCTGACCAGCACGACCGGCGTGCCGAAGTACAGCATCTTGGGGTTAAGTTCGCGCTTCATGTGTGCTCCGTGGGCAGGGGCTCGGGGTCGGCTCTGTACTCGGCTAACGCGCGACCGGCTCGCGGCGTGAGGTCGGCTGGTCAGGCCGCGGCGGCGTGCTCGAGGTCGAGGAGAGCGCGCTTGATCTCGGGCCCGCCGATGTAGGCGCCCGGCGAGCCGTCGCTGAGGACGACCCGGTGACAAGGGATGACGAGCGGCAGCGGGTTCGTCGCGCATGCGGTGCCCACCGCGCGCGCCGCGCGCGGGTGACCAACCTCGGCGGCTAGTTCGCCGTAGCTGACCGTGCGGCCGTAGCCGACGTCGGGCAGGTGCTCGAGCACGGACCGGCGGAAGCCGCTGGCGAGCTGCAGATCGACGGCCAGGTCGAAACCTTGACGCCGCCTGGTGAAGTAGTCGTCGAACTGCCGCGCTGCGTCATCCAGTCTCGCCGGGGCGAACAGGACTCGCGGGCTGACGTCCTGCGCCAGCGAGGTCAGCACGGCGTCGTGGTCCTGCCGGACGTAGGCGACGCGGACCAGCCCGAGCGGCGTCGCCGCGATCAGCAACTGCCCGACGGGCGTGTCCACGGTGCGATAGGCGATGTCGAGCAGGTTCTGCTCGTGGGCGCCGCTCGCGATCGCGGAGCGCAGCCGCTGCATCGCTGCGTCGGCGGTGTGGGCGGCTGCGGTGGCAGGGGCAGGTGCGTCGGCGGCGTCGGCTGCTGGGTCGGCGGCGCCGGCGAGGAGGCGTTCGAGGTCGTTCATGCCATCTCCTTGGTCGGCTGGGATCGTTGCCCGGAACTGGGCGCTGACGGATAGGTCCGCCGCAGGGCCTTGATGCCGTCGGCTGCGCTTCTGCGTGCCGCGGCCTCGCTCGTGCCCATGATCGCGGCGATCTCGGCGTATGCCAGGTCCGCGACGTAGTGGTAAGCAACCGCGTGCCGTTGCTTGGCCGGCAGTTCCCGGACCGCCGCCCAGAGCGGTTCGTCCGGTAGGACGGGCTCTGCGCCGCCGCCGCGCTCGGGGACGTTCTCGACTGGTAGCGCGTGCCTGGCCTTGCGGCGCAGGATGTCCACCGCCTTCCGGTGCGCGATCGTCACCAGCCACGGCTTGACGTCGCTGTCCGGCCGCAGCCGGGGATATGCCTCGAGCGCGGCCAGGAAAGCGTCGGCGGCGGCGTCCTCGGCGTCGTACACAGGCAGCAGTGCCCGGCACACCCGCAGCACGACCTGGCCGTGCTCGGACACCACGCGCTCGAACGGTGGAAGGCTCACAACCGACTAACGTGCCACAGCCGAGTCGCGTGAGGTCAGGGTCCGGCGTCCGCGCGCGGTGTCTGTGCCCGTGTCGAGTGCCCGGTGTCTGCCTGTCATGACGCGAGGCAGCGGGTCTGGCATGCTTTTGCATGCGGTGTTTCCCGTGAAACAAGGCCAGCCACCTGTTGGGAGATCGTTGCGGCAGTCATCGTCGTGACCAGGCTCCGGCTGAAGGATCCTTCTCCACTGAGCCGCATCAGAGCATCATGAGCCGGCTCGATCATTACTGCGACGAGGCGACCTTCGTGGACTGGGAACAAATCGGCGCTGACCTGCCGGACTGGCAGACCAGCCACCAGCACCTGGTCGCCGATGGTCAGGTCGCGCAACTGACCAGCCCGTCACCGGCGAACCAGACCAGGGCGTTCCCTGTTCCAGTCGAGCCGAGCTAGCGGTGCAGATCAAGGACGCGGTCGCGCTCGTCACCGGCGCCGGTCGCGGGCTGGGCCAGGTCTACGCCAGGGAACTCGTGCACCGCGGCGCCGCCAAGATCTACGGCGCCGCACGCCGGGCGGAGTCCGTCACCGAGCCTGGCGTGACTCCGATCGCGCTGGACATCACCGACGCTAATCGAGTCGCCGAGGTAGCCAGGCAGTGCTCGGACGTCAGCTTGCTCGTGAACAACGCGGGCGTCATGAAGGCGAGCACCTTCATCGACGCTCCGAACCTCGACGCGGCGCGGACTCGAAATGGAACCAATTATTTCGGGACACTGAGCATGTGCCGCGCGTTCGCGCCGGTGCTCGCCGCCAACGGCGGCGGCGCCATTGTGAACATGCTGTCGGTGACCAGCTTCTTCACCAATCCGTTCAACGCGTCCTACGGCGCATCCAAGGCTGCGGGCTGGTCGCTGACGAATGGCCTCAGGATCGAGCTTGCCCACCGGGGCACGCTCGTGGTGGCCGTGCACGCCGGCTTCATCGACACCGACATGGCCGCTGGCATTGACGCGCCGAAGGTCAGCCCAGAGTCGGTAGCCGAGCAGGTCTTTGACGCCGTCGAATCCGGCAAGATCGAAGTGCTGGCCGACGAGCGATCGCGGTTCGTCAAGGCGTCGCTGCCCCGCGATCACGAGCTGATCTATCCGCCCATCCAGGAGTTCTGGACCGCAGCGGTGACGGGGAACGGCTAGCGCCTCCCATTGGACGCCGGTGCCTAGGTTTCAGCGTTGGCCATAAGATTCTTGCCAGGGCCAATGCGGTAAATGGTCGGCTGTCCAGCGTCGGAGGCAAATCAGATGACTAATTGGTCATTTGAGCATGTCGCCGAGACGCGCGCCGCGCTGCGCACGATTGTCTCCGACCCCGCGTACGGAGCCACCGCTCTTTCGAACGTGCGGATCATGTCCGAGTTGCTGCCCAGCCTGTTGCGCGGGGCGCGCCTCGAGCGGTCGGTGCTGGTCACAGCGGCCACGGAGAGCCTGGCAAGCACCATGCTCAAGCACGTGTCCGAAGGCATGGACGCGAGCCTCACGGTCCGGCTGAGCGCCAACTTCCTAGCCAGGATTTCGCCTGTGCCGCTTGAGGCTTGCTACTGGGTGGCAGCTGAACTCGCGCTAGCGCTCGGTTTGATCACGGTCGAGGAGGCTGACGCCCTCGGTGCTACCGGTGCCAGTGCTACCGGTGCCGGCGCTCACGTCGAGTCCGCGGAGGGCCAAGGCGACGCCGCGGCCGTCAGCGGGCCGATCAGACCTGCGCCGCCGGACACCATCGGGTCGTGGGTGCCGGAGTCGGACAGCGACGCGGTGACGGACTCGCCGCCTGGTGACGAGGACGGCGTCGGGGCGGAGGCAGGGCGAGAGGCCGCTCAGAGCCCCGTGCCGGGCTTCGGCGATGAGCGACGGGGCAGCCGGGGCGAGGAGCCGCGGGGCGTCCAGCCGGTCCCGCAGTACGGCCAGCCCGGTGCTGGGCAGCTCGGCAGTGTGCCGCCTGGCTCCCAGCCAACGCAGGTCATGCAGCCGGCCGGTGCCGCGGGTTATGGCGCCTGGCCCGGCGCTGCCGAGCCCGGGCCCGGGTACGTCGGGCAGCCCGTGCAGCCGGAACCAGAAGACTGGGTCAGCCGCGCGGTGCGGGATGCGGTCCGCCCTGGATTGCTGGCCTTCAACACCCCGCAGGAGATGCAGCAGGGCCGGATCGAGCGGGTCGAGGTCGGGGTCGCCCGCTCGCCAGAGCTTCGCGACGCCCTCACGGCGGGGTTCCGCGGCCGTGGCCTGCCCGAGGTCCTCCACGTCAACACGTCCCCGATCATGGGTGTTGAGCTGCGCGGATCGTCGTTCGAGATCGTCGGCTACAGCCCGCCAGAACAACTGGTCGCCGACCAGGCCAGGTGGGAGTTCGACGTCACGCCGGTCCGGTCAGGCAGCCAGACGCTGACCCTGTGCGTCAGCCTCAGAATCGACTCGCCGTTCGCTCCTGGCGGCCGGATCGCGGTTCCTGTGCTCGAGCGAGACATCCGGATTCATGTCGACGTGGTCTACGGGACGCGGCGTTTCGTCACAGGCAACTGGCAATGGCTGGTGGGAACGGCCGTCGGTCTTGGCGGCGGCATCGCCGCCTGGATCGCGCTCGTGCACTGATCGTCGATGGCGGTAGCGACTTGATCTCATTGGCTGCCCGGTGCGGGCCCTGCCGACAGGCGTCGCGGCGCGATTGGCGGGATGTGCGGTCCTTGAACGGGACGAGCCCGGGTCAGTCGGGCAGTACGGCGAGCCGCAGTCCGCGCAGCCGCTCAGGGTCGGCGATGACGTCCATCACCGTGATCTTGCGGGCGTCGCTGACCGTCAGCTTCACCACCACCTCCAGCCGCCCGGCCGGCGCGAACACGACGCCCACGGCCCCGTCGACCAGCGCCAGTTGCGAATGCGCGGCACGAAGCGACGCCGCCACGGCGCCCGAGGCCACCAGGTGCACGCCGTGCCGCTCAACGGCCCGCCCAGAAGGCGACGCCCCCGCGTCCGCGCGCAGCGTGACTTCTGGATCGAGCAGCTCGATCAACGCGGTCAGGTCGCCGCCGCGTGCGGCCGCGAGGAAAGCGGTCGCGACCTCACGCTGCCTGGCGAAACCGGCGGCGCGATCCGGGCTGGCGGCGCCGCGTACCCGGCGCCGCGCACGGCTGGCGAGTTGCCGCGTCGCCTCGGGGGTCCGGCCCAGGATGTCCGCAACCTGATTGAAGGGCATAGCGAACATATCGTGCAGAACGAAGGCAAGCCGCTCAGCCGGCGCGAGCGTGTCGAGCACGACTAGCAGCGCCAGCCCGACCGAGTCCGCGAGTACCGCCTCATCTTCAGGATCGCCTGCGGGCATCCTGGCGCCCGTCCCTGGCGAGCCGGCGTACGCGCCCGGCCCGGCGGACACCTCGGCGGTGCCCGGCCAAGAGTCGCCGACCGGTTGCTCACGCCGGCGCGATCGGAGCATGTTGAGCGACACGCGGGCGACAACCGTAGTCAGCCAGCCGCCGAGATTGTCGACCTGGCTGGCGTCGCTGCCGGTCAGCCGCAGCCAGGTGTCCTGGACCGCGTCGTCCGCGTCGGTCGCCGAGCCGAGCAGGCGGTACGCCACCGCGCGCAGGTGATCACGGTGCTCCTCGAAAGCGGCTGCCAGCCACTCGCTGTCGGCCATCTGTCACATTCCCTCGTCGCCAAGTGTCACCACACTGACACCCGGCGCCCTGCGGATGTGACAAGGGGCGCGGCGGGTGATCGAGGAGGATCAACGATGGCCACGCGCTCGACCGATTGCGTCCTTGCCTACTGGGCAGGGGTGACGTGGGTGAAGTGCGAGCCGAGGCTGGTTTGCGGGCCCTTGGCCGGACGACCAGCCGGTAAGGAGGAGCTATGACGTCACCCATTCTGGTCACTGGCGGGACAGGCACACTCGGGCGGCAGGTCGTGCCGCGGCTGCGAGACGCCGGTCACGACGTTCGTGTGCTCACCCGAGGCTCCCGCGAATCCGCGGACGGCGTCGAGTACGTCACGGGTGACCTGCTCAATGACGTAGGAATCGAGGCCGCCGTGAGCGGCGCCAGGGTCATCGTGCACTGCGCGGGAAGTCAGAAGGGCGACGAGGTCGCGACCGCGAACCTGGTCAGGACGGCGTCCAGCGCCGGGAAGCCGCATCTGGTGTACATCTCCGTGATCGGCGCCGACCGGATCCCCGTCATCAGCGGCGTCGACCGCATGATGTTCAGCTACTTCGCGTCCAAGCGGGCCGCTGAGCTGGCCGTGTCGGACTCCGGCCTGCCGTGGACGACGCTGCGGGCAGCGCAATTCCACGACCTGATCCTGACGGTCGCCGAGCAGATGGCCAAGCTGCCGGTGATGCCGGTTCCGAAGGGATTCCGGTTCCAGCCGGTCGACAGCGGCGAGGTGGCCGATCGCCTGGTGGAGCTGGCACTGGGCAATCCGGCCGGGCTCGTGCCCGATATGGCAGGGCCGCGGGTGTACGGGACCGAGGACCTGATGCGCGAGTACCTTTCGGCGCGGCATCTGAACCGGCCGATGGTCGCGGTTCCGCTTCCCGGTCAGGCGGCCGGCGCGTTCCGGGCCGGCGCGAACATCGATCCGGCCCGGGCCGTCGGCAGGCGGACTTGGGAGGACTTCCTGGCCGACCGGGTGCTGACCACCGCCTGACCGCGGGCACGATCCGAGCCGCTCCCTGTCTGCCTGTTGGGTCGGGCTCTCCAGGTGCCGGCTGGCGGACGCCGAATTACTCTGGCCGACTCCGGAGGCCGACCGCCAGCATGGAAGTCGTGGCGCTCGTCTATCTCATCCAGCACGCCGAGAAGGAACCTCTTCCAGGGGATCCCGGTCTGACGCCGAGCGGCAGCGGGGCGGATTGCCCTGTTCGGGGAACCTGACCTCAATGCGCAGGCCGCCTTCCGGCTGGGCGTGGGCGGCGATGCTGGCACCGTGGACGTCGGCGATGGCGGCGACGATGGACAGCCCGAGCCCGTGACCGGTGCCGTTGCCTCCTCGGGACCTAGCCAGACGCTCGAAGGGCCGGAACAACCGGGCGACTTCGGCGGGCGGGATCACCGGGCCGGTGTTGGCCACGCAGAGGACAGCGTGACCGTCCTGCTGGGTGGTGGCGAGGTGGATTGCGCCGCCCCTGGTGTTGTGTCGTACGGCGTTGTCGACGAGGTTGGCGGCTAGCCGCTCGATCAGGTGGGGATCGCCGGCCACGGGAGCCGGGTTTAGCGAGGTCTCCAGCCTGAGTTGCCGGCGCTCGGCCTCGGGCCGGGCGGCATGCAGGCCGGCTGCGGCGGCTTCTGACAGATCGGCGGGTTCCTGATTGCCAGTGCCCGCTTCGCTGGTGGCCAGCGTGAGCAGCGCCTCAAGCAGGCGTTCTTGCTGAATGCCGGATTCAAGTAGTTCCTCGCCAGTCGTGCGCCATTGCTGGACGGTCGTCGCGGGGTTGCGCAGCGCTACCTGTAGCAGGGTCCGGTCGAGGGTGGGCGCCGTGCGAAGTTCGTGCGAGGCATTGGCGACGAAGTGCCGCTGAGCGGTGAACGATCCTTCCAGGCGGCCGAGCAGCTCGTTGAGGGTTCCGGCGAGTTCCTTGAACTCATCGTCGGGCCCGGCCAGGGCGAGCCGCTCGTGCAGATTTCTGGCTGAAATCCGGCGAGCGGTCGCTGTGATAGCTCGCACCGGCCTCAGCACCCGCCCGGCGACGAGCCAGCCGAGCGCGAAAGCGAGCACCGCCGTGATCGCCAGGGCGACGCCGGACTGAGTCAAGAGCGTCTGCAGGTCAAGCGCGTGCCGGGCGATCCACGCGTGCACCAGCTTTTCGCAATGCCGGTCCGTGCGCAGGCACGACAAGCTCTCGTGCCCCTGTAGTTTCGGGAACCAGCGCAGGCGGCCGGTGGCGCGGTCGAACAGCCAATAGGTGAATCCGAGCAGGGCCGCGCCGGACAGCGTGAACAGGCAACCGTAGAGCAGTGTCAGGCGCAGCCGCGCGGTCGGGCGGGGCAGCCGGAGCCGAGAGTCCTTAGCTGCGAGCCGCGCAGTCAGCCCGGTCACGGTGCGTCGCCGAGGCGGTAGCCGCCCTCGCGGACAGTCTGAATCAGCGGCGGATCGCCGAGCTTGCCGCGCAGTCGCCCGATCGTGGTCTTGACCGTGGTGGTGAACAGGTCTGCATTCTCGTCCCACACCCGTACGAGCAGTTCCTCCGCCGTCACCAGCGTCCCATCGGCGGAGAGCAGGCACTCCAGCACGGCAAACTCCTTCGGCGTCAGCGCCAGGCGCCGGCCTGCCCGGACAGCCAGCCGCTTAGCCGGGTCGACGGACAGGTCGCCGTGAGTCAGCACCGGGGGGAGCGGGAGGACCGCTCGGCGGGCCAATGCCCTGATCCGCGCGACCAGTTCACTGAAATCGAACGGCTTGGGCAGGTAGTCGTCCGCTCCTAGGCCCAGGCCCTCGACGCGGTCGGCGATCGTGCTTGCGGCGGTGAGCATCAGCACCCGGCTCGGGCACCGGCGCTCGGCGAGGTCCCGGCAGACCAAGTCGCCGTGCACGCCTGGCAGGTCCCGATCCAAGACGATCACGTCGTAACGGGCCTCTGCGACGTGGTCGAGGGCTTCTTGCCCGTCGAAAGCCAGGTCGACGGCCATGCCTTCGTCGCGCAGCCCGGACGCGACCGCCTCGGCGAGCCGCTTGTGATCCTCCACGACCAGCACTCTCATGCTCTCTCCCAGGTGCGCCCGCCCGGTCCGCCTGGCCGGGGCGGGCGCGTCCTTGTTGCCAGGATGCCTGGCGCCGAGTGACAGGAAGGTCACAGCGCCTGTGACCGTGCTGTCACCCACGGCCTAGTACACCTGACGTCGCGGGCACCCGGCCACACCGCCGCAGTGGCCAGGAATCTGCGGGCAGGCGGCAGGGGCGAAGAACGAAAGGCTAGGCGATGAACGCGACCACTCGCGGTCACTGCAGTCCGCCAGGGTGCTCCCGGCGGTGGGCGGGTGTCCTTGCCGCCGCCGCCTCCTCCATCGCGCTGCTCGCCACGGCCTGCGGCGGCAGCACCGGCCCGGCCAGCACGGCCGGTGCCTCACATCCGCCGGGATATCAGCAGTACCACGCGTACTCGCAGTGCATGCGCTCGCACGGCGCGCCGTTCTGGCCGGAGCCGTCGGAGAGAAGCCACGGCGTGTTCGACAGCCCGTTCATATACCGGATCACTGCACGGATCCTGGCGCGGGAACGCGGCACGGCGTGGCAGGCGGCGGTGGCGGCCTGCCGAAAGGTAGCGCCCCAAGGGCTCCCGTTCACCGCGGCGCAGATCACCGCGCTGCGCTCCGATCTGGACAAGCTGGCCGCGTGCATGCGCGGGCACGGGATCACCCGCTTCCCCAGTCCGGTCGTCAACCTCTCAGGCGGCGGCTTCCCGAGCCCGGGCACGGGCGTCAAGCCGGATTCCGCGCGGTTCCGGGCCGCCCAGCGTGCCTGCTGGGTCTACGCGCCTGGTTCGCGATGAGAGGCGGCACGAGGCACATGAGGTGGAGATGGCTTGCCCTGCTGCTGGCCCTGACCATGCCGCTGGCGGCGGCCTGCGGCGCCAGCGGCGGATCCGCCGGCGGGGCCAGGTCGCCTGGGCGGCTGTACCAGCGGGCGCTCGCGTACACGGGCTGCATGCGATCGCACGGCGTGCCGGACTTCCCCGCCCCCAAGCCGGGGCCCGAGGGCACATTGATTTTTCCGCTGAACCCTCCCGCCGGGATGCTTGCCAGCCCCGGCTACGACCCGGCGTTCCGCGCCTGCCTGAAACGGGCGGTGATCGGCGCCCGGCCCCGGCGATACCGGGCGATTGCCCTTCATGCGCTGAAGCAGGCGGAGTGCATGCGAGCGCACGGGATCGCCAGCTATCCCTCCCCGGCGGCCCTTAACGGCGGCCTCCACGTCCCGGACACGACCATCGGCCTTGACACGCACACCCCACAGTTCCAGGCCGCGGGCAAGGCGTGCGGGCTCATGGACCTGTGGATGCTGCAGTGGTGGTGGCCGGCCGGGTCGGTGCAGCCGTGACCGGCGGCCCGGTACTCAAGGCGGCAGCGGCGGGAGCGGTCCGTCGGCTAGTGCCGACCGCTGTGGTGTGCGTCGTCGTGGCGGCCGCCGCCGCGGCCGCGGTGCTCGGGCTTGCCAGGGCCACCAGTTCCACCCTGGCCTACCACATAGCCCGCGCGAAGCACCACAGCCCCGACCTGACGCTGACGGTCGATGCCGCGAAAGCGACCAGGGCCCAGGTCGCCGCGACTCGCCGCCTTCGCGGAGTGACCAAGGCCGCCTTCTTCCCGGCGACCACGATCACCCTCTCCGTGCCGGTCCCGCGGGACATGGCTCCCAGCGGCCGGATAACGGAACCCGTGAGCGTGGTGGGGCGGGCGTCGCGGCTGGGCCCGCTTGATGACATCTCCGAACACAAGGGCCGGTGGCCCAGCCGGGAAGACCAGATCGCCCTGGCCCCTTACGCGAACGCCCGGGGGTCGATCGGCCAGGTCCTTACCGCGACCGTGACCAGCGTGCGGGGCAGGCCGAAGCTCACCGTGGTCGGGTACGCCTCCCCGCCCACGTCGCAGGACCAGACGCAGCAGGCCTGGGTCGTGCCAGCCGAGATCACCGCGCTGCAGAGGGCGGGTGCGCCCGAGCAGGAAGAGCTGCTCTACACGTTCCGCGACGCCGCCACCCCTGCCCAGATCAGCGCGGACCTGCGCGAGCTGCGCGGGGCACTGCCCGCGGGCGCGATCATCACCTATACCTCCTGGCTGAACACCGAGAACTTCTGGGCGGCTGCAGGCGGATCGATCGCGCCGCTCCTGGTGGCCTACGCGATCATCGCGCTGGTGCTCGCGATGCTGATCGCGGTGATCGCCGCGACGGCCGCGGTGGTGGCCAGCTACCGGCGGATCGGCGTGCTTAAGAGCATCGGGTTCACCCCCGTCCAGATCGCGGCGACCTACCTCGCCCAGCTCGGCATCCCTGCGCTGGCGGGGGCGGTCGCAGGGACTGCCCTCGGCTGCCTCTGGGCGCGCCCGATGCTCAAGGTGGACGTCCCGAAATGGATCTGGCTGAGCGTGCCCATCGGCCTGTGCATATTGACCGGGCTCGCCGCCCTGGCGCCCGCCATGCGGGCCGGGCGGCTGAACTCCGTCGCGGCGACCACCGCCGGGCAGGCCCCCCGCGCGCGGCGCGGGCATGTTGCGCACCGGCTGGCCGGTCGGCTCACCCTTCCCCGGCCGGTGTCGCTCGGGCTGGCCGCGCCGTTGTCCCGCCCCAGCCGGTCGGCGGTGACGCTCGCCGTCGTCACGGCCGGACTGGCCGCTGTGGTCATCGCCGTGGGCCTGCAGGCACAGATGCACCAGATCGTTTTGGTCCCTGGGTGGGCGAACAATGGCGTCCGGCTGGTCGGACAGCTGACCAGGCTGGTGGCGGTACTCGCCGCGCTGGGCGTGTTCAGCGCGGTCCTCATGCTCGCCCGCGAGCGCGTCCGCGACCTGGGCATCTTCAAGGCAGTCGGGATGACACCCGGGCAGGTCGTCAGCATGGTTATCTGCTGGGCCGTGGCGCCAGCCGTCGCCGCCGCAGTCATCGCCCTGCCCGCCGGCATCGCGCTGGAACACGCCGTCGCCAGTGCAGTCGTCGGCTGGCAAACCAGCCGGATGGCACAGGCGACCCCGCCGCCCGACCCGGGCGGACCATCGTCGCGCATCCATGCCGCCGGTCCCGGCCGGCCGGGGCATCCGAACAGCCATCGCGAGATCTTGCCGGGCAACGGGCACCATCGGGTCATCGATCTGCCCGGGCATGGCACCCGCGGCACCTTGCCACCCCAGCTCGCCCAGCTCGGGACCCACCTGACCCGGGCGTACACCCCGGGCACCCTTGCCTGGCTGGTGCTAGCCGGGCTCGCCATCGCCATCGCGGGCGCGCTTGGCCCCGCCATCTGGGCCGCCGCCGCCAAGACCACTACCGCCCTGCACGCCGAGTGAGCTCAGCGCCCGCCGGTGACACGAGAGGAGCAAGACCACGTGATGGATGCGCTGATTCGCCTCGGTGACGTGACCAAACGCTATGCGGCGGGCGGACCGCCCGCCCTGGACAATCTCAGCCTGAGCGTGGCGGCGGGCGAGGCGGTGGCGGTGATGGGGCCGTCGGGGAGCGGGAAGTCGACGCTGCTGAACCTGGCCGCCGGCCTGGACAAGCCCACCAGCGGGACCGTCACGGTGGCCGGGCAGCGGATCGATGCGCTCAGCGAAACCAGGCTGGCTCGCTACCGGCGCACCCAGGTCGGGATGATCTTCCAGTTCTTCAACCTGCTCGACGACCTGACTGTGGCCGACAACGTGCTGCTGCCCGCCCAGCTCGCCGGCACACCGCGGCGGCAGGCCCGGGCCCGGTGCGCCGAACTGCTCGGCCAGCTGGGCATCGGCCGGTACCGGGACAGCTATCCAGGGCGGCTGTCAGGGGGTGAGCGGCAGCGGGTGGCGATCGCCCGTGCCCTGATCAACGACCCGGCCGTGCTGCTGGCAGACGAGCCGACCGGGGCAGTGGACACCGCCACCGGCGAGGAGATCGGCCAGCTGCTGCTGGACCTGAACGCCACCGGGCAGACGCTGGTCCTGGTTACGCACAGCCCGGACCTGGCCGCCAGGTACGCCAAACGGACGGTCCGGCTGCTGGACGGCCACATCGCCAGCGATACAGGAATCGCGGACGGCCCAGACGGCACCCCAGGCCAGCCCGCCGCGAGGACCCAGCCATGACCGGCGGGGCGGTGCTGAAAGTCGCCACGGCCGGGGTGACCCGGCGGCTGGTGCCAAGCGTGGTGATCTTCCTCGTGCTGACCGCAGGCGCTGCCGCCGGCCTGCTGGGACTGACCCTGGTCACCAATTCCAATGAGCTCTTCCTGACGGCGTTCGCACGCCAGGACGGCGCTCAGCTGGCCGTGACGTTCAACGCCGCCAACGTCACCGCCGCGCAGCTCGCGAAGACCCGCCTGCTGCCGGGCGTGACCGGGGCCGCGGGCCCGTATCCGGAAACCTACATGTTGCTCGCACCCGGGCACACCGTCGGCGGGCCGCCGGTTCCCCGCGCTAACTCCCGGCTCACTGTCCCGCACGGCCAGGTGAACGCGGGCGCCGTGGCACCGGGCAAGCCATTGGCAGTGACTGGCCGGGCCAGGCCCTCCGGATCGCTCGACAAACTTGCGCTGCTGCAGGGCCGGTGGGTGACCGGGCCGGGCGAGATCGATATCGATCCGCGGCTCGTACCATTCCCGGTGCGGATCGGCGGCGCTGTCTCCGTGGCCAGTGCGCCGGGCAAACCGAAGCTCACGGTGGTCGGGTATGCCTCCTCCATCGGGCGCGACGAGGCGGCCTGGGTGACCCCCGGCCAGCTCACCGCCCTGGACCCGGTCGGGGCACCCGCAGAGCAGCAGATGCTCTACACCTTCGCGAGCGCGGGCACCGCCGCTCAGGTCAGCGCCGATCTGGCCGCGGTGAAGGCGGCGCTGCCGCCAGGGGCAGCGGCCAGCTGGGTGTCCTGGCTCTCCAGCGACGGCCTGATCGCGGCCGCGCAGGGGATCAATACGCCGTTCGTGGTCGCCTTCGCCATTATCGCTCTGGTGCTGGCGGTGCTGATAACGGCCAGCGTGGCCGCCGCCGCCGTAGTCGCCAGCTACCGGCGGATCGGTGTGCTCAAGAGCGTCGGGTTCACTCCCGCCCAGGTCACCATCACCTACTTGACCCAGATCGGCGTGCCCGCCCTGGCCGGCGCCATCGCCGGCACCGTGCTGGGCGACCGGCGGGTGCTGCCGCTGGTCAACGGCGGCAGCAGCCTGTTCCGCCTCACCGTCGTCGTGCCGTTGTGGATCAACATCGCTGCCCCGCTGGGGATGCTGGCGCTAGCCGGGGCAGCGGCGGCAGTGCCCGCGATGCGGGCCGGGCGGCTGCGGGCGGTTCAGGCGATCACCGCCGGGCAGGCCCCGTCGGCCGGGCACGGGTACGCCGCCCACCGGCTCGCCGCCCGGCTGCCGCTGCCCAGGCCCGTGACGGCGGGACTGGCCGCCCCGCTCGCCCGGCCAGCCCGCTCCGCGGTCACGCTTGCCGCGATCACTTTCGGGCTCACGGCGGTCGTGCTCGCTACCGGCCTGGACGCCTCCCTCGCCAAGATCAGCCACAGCGGGGATCAGTGGCTGCACGCGGTGGTGATCATGATCCATCTCGGCGAGCAACCGGGCAAGAAGGCGTTCACGTCCGGCCAGCAGCGATCAGTAGCCGCCGCCCTGACGGCGCAGTCAGGGACACTGAGCTACGCGGCCGAGGCCACCACCCCGCCTTCCCTGCGGCCCAACCCTCGCGCCTGGGCCGCCAGCGTGCCCGGCGCGGGCCGGCACTTGCCGATCACCGCCTTCCAGGGCAACGCCGCCCGGCTGGGCTGGGAATTCACCAGCGGGCACTGGTACGCCCGACCCGGCCAGGTAGTCATCAACACCGCCTACGCCGGTACCGCCAGCCTGACCGCGGGCAAGCTGATCCACATCACGGTAGGCGGCACGACGGTCACCGCCATGATCAGCGGCACCGTCGATAACCCGGGCGTCGTCGGAGAGCTGCTCACCAGCTGGCAGACGCTGCACGGCGCCGCAGGCCTGAAGGTCAACCAGTACATCGTCGCCCTGCGGCCCGGCGTCAGGCCGCCGGCCTATGCGGCGGCACTAGGCAGGGCATTGGGGCGCGACTACGTCGTGACCACGATCCAGCCGGGCCAGAGCGGCAGCGTCGGGCTGTACGGCGACGTCGACACCTCGCTGATCCGCCTGCTCACGATCCTGGTCGCGGTGCTCGCCGGGCTCGGCGTCCTCAATGCCGTGCTCATGCTCGCCCGCGAGCGCGTCCACGACCTCGGCGTCTGCAAGGCGGTCGGCATGACCCCGTTGCAGGTCCTCGCCATGGTCACTTGCTGGGCCATCACCCCCGCCGTCGCTGCGACTCTCATCGCGCTGCCCGCGGGAATGGCCTTGCAGAGCGCCGTCATGCACGCCCTCGCCAGCGACCAGGCGTTGCTGCCGTCAGTCCTTCGCACTCCCCCCAGCAGCCTCGTGCACGTCTACACTCCCGCCGGCCTCACCCTGCTCGCCCTCGCCGGCCTGGCCCTCACTATTGTCGGTGCGCTCGGCCCCGCCACCTGGGCAGCGATGTCCAGGACGACGGTCGCCCTGCACGCCGAATGACCGGACCACACCAGTCGCTTTTCGGTGCTATTAGCGAGTCGTGGAATCGCTGCGCCGCGTCGCCTGGCGCCAGCGCTACGGGCCGAAGATGGCCTTCTTGTCGGCAGCGCAATACCGGGCTGTAATCGTATAGCAACCATTTACACAAGCGCGGCCGCGTAAGAAATGCCCGCTCGGCTCGTCTATCTACATGGCACCCCTTTCATCGCGAGAGGAGCACATATCGCCCGGGAGCAGCGCCGGGGGCGCTGTGCGGTCCGGTTTGGGATCCGTGCGCCGGCCCGACGCGGAAGGACATCAGTACCAGATCACCAACAGAGAGGAATCGAATGTTCCGCATCATCGCTTCGATAGCCGCGGGCGCCACTGCGCTGTTCACTCCCGTCGTCGCCGCGGCGGCGACTCCGTCGGCCACAACGCAGGCCGTGATCACCGCGTCGACGGCGGTCTCCAACCGGCCGGACAGTGGCGTGCAGGGCAACAACTGGGCGCTCGACACCTTCACGCGCGTCGCGTCGGTCAAGCTCGTCGGCGAGGTCGCCAACACCAACTGCCCAGGGACGGACACAGGTCACTGCTACCTGTGGGACTTCACGATCACCGATTCTGGTCACTTCAACGCCATTGCCGGGCAGCAAGCGCCGAGGACCGGCACGCTTGAGCGGGCGCTGACGGGCACGATGGCCGGAGGCACCAAAAACGGCCAGTTCTACGGCTCGTGGAAGACGGCCAAAGCCGCGCGCGTTCCCACCACGGAGAACGACAACGGGGCCGATCCTACGGGCCGTCACACGACCACCAATTGGGCCGAGCAGTTCTTTGGCGCATCGGCCGTCTTCAACTCCACGGCCAACCCCGGCGGCCCCGACCTCGGCAACTGGGGGTGGACCTACACGCTGAACTTCGGCACGAACAGCCAGTGCCCGAACAACGCGTACCGGTGGGTTGACGCGGCGGCCAACGGCGGCGGCTCACAGCCGCCGGACGGCAACATCCTGACCCCGCTTGCCGCGGACTGCTAGCGGTGGCATGGGCACGAGCGGTAGCAGTAAAGGCCGCCTCAGTGCTCGCGTTCATAGCCCGGGCCGCAACACTGCCCTGAACTGAGGCAGCCGCCTCCGCGCAAGGTTCGCGGGGGCGGCTGCGGCGGGCGGCCGTTTTCAGAATTCAAGGCGGCCTGCGGCGCGAATACAGTCAGCGCGTCAACCGTGCCTGGCTAAGCCGTCAGTTGCTGTGCTAGCCGGGCCGCGATCGCGTCCATGTTCTCGGCGCTGACGTGCGGCTTCTCTTTCGCTCCGAGCAGGCTGAAGACCCGTGGGCCGCGGTTCTCGTGGGCGAGGTCGGCCGGCCTGGGCATGATGTGAAAGTGCACGTGGGCGAAGCCTTCGGCTTCGGCGAACTGCGCGACATATGTCTTCGTGCAGCCTGTGACCAGGTGCAGCGCCCGCGAAAGGCGGACCTGCCAGGTGCCCAGCGTGGCCGCTTCGGCGTCGGTCAGTTCGGCGATCGTCGTCACGTGCCTGCGCGGCAGGAGTACCAGCCAGCCGGGCAGCGCCGAGTCAAAGGCGTGCGCGACCCTCCAGTGCTGGTCAACCGCGATCCGCTCGCGAAGCGGTAGCCGGTCAACGTCCGCGTTACCCGTGCAGCTATAGCAGTCTGTTTCCGGCGCCATGACCGAACAATAGATGGCGAGAACCGTTCAGTGGGCCGCGGCTCTAACCTGGGTTCGTGAGCTGGGACGAGGCGTTCGCGGATCGTTACGAGGAATGGTCCGCAGGAATGACGGCCGACATTGCGTTCTATGTCGGGCTCGCCATGGAGGCCGATGGGCCCCTGGTCGAGCTGGCAGTCGGGAACGGCCGGGTCGCAATACCTGTGGCTCTCGCGACCGGACAGCGAGTCGTCGGCATCGACACGTCCCGGAAGATGCTCGATCAGGCCAGGACTCGGGCCGCGCACGCCGGCGTGGAACTTGACCTTCGCGAGGGTGACATGCGCGACCTGACTCTCGACGAGCCTGCCGGGCTGATCTACTGCCCGTTCCGCGCGCTGCTGCACGTGCCGACGTGGGCGGACCGCCGCCGGACTTTCGAGAGGGTCGCTGCATCCCTGCTGCCTGGCGGCAGGTTCGCCTGGAACGCCTTCGCCTTCGACCATGCCGCGGCCGTCCGCTTCGACGGCCAGCAGCGCTTGGAGCCGGTGCCGCACACGACCCGTTACTCCGTCGGCGACAACCGGATCGACCTCATCACTGACGGCGGCGCCAGGTCTTCACTCTGGTGGGCAACGAAGAACGAGTGGCTCGGTCTCGTCGACGTAGCCGGTCTGGAACTCGAGGCGCTGTACGGCGGCTTCGCCGGCGAGCCATTCGGTGACGACAGCCGTGAGTACGTCTTCGTCGCGCGCCGCTGAGCCGAATTGGCGGCGTCTAGCGCCGTCGCGATGTGTGGATGGTTCATCCATTGCGGAATCTGGTGATGCATGGACCATCGATACGCGCACGGCGGGAGGCCGGCCGCCGACGCCGCGCCGGCTGCCACGGTGCGCGGCCCAACGACCGTGGTGCGCGGACCGCGTCGCGTGGCAGGCTGGGCGGGTGACCATGCGACAGGGCTGGGAGTCCGAGGCCCTGAACTGGGTCAGCTTTACCAGCACGCCTGGGCGCGACCGAGCACACGAGAACATCAACCTCCCCGCGCTGCTGGAGCTCCTCCCGCCCCCTGGTCACGCGACGCTCGACCTCGCCTGCGGCGAGGGTCGGCTGAGCAGGCTCCTGCAATCGCTGCATCACCGGGTCGTCGGAGTCGACGCCGCGCCAACCATGGTGCGGTTCGCCGCCATCACTGAGAGCGCCGCTCCTGTCGTTCTCGGCGACGCCACGACGCTGCCGTTCGCCGACAACTCGTTCGACCTCGTGGTCGCCTACATGTGCCTGCAGGACATCGACAACATGCGGCAAGCCGTGCGCGAGGCGGGACGGGTCCTGGCGCCCGGGGGTCGGTTGTGTGCCGCCATCCCGCATCCCATGGGCACCGCTGGTGAGTTTGAGGGTCGCGAGACGGACTCGCCCTTCGTTATCACCGGCTCGTACATGGATCCGCGGCCGCTGCGGATGGTTGCCGACCGGGACGGCATCCGGCTGACGTTCCACAGCGAGCATCGACCGCTTGAGTCCTATTTCGAGGCCCTGGCGGCAGCGGGGTTGCTGACCGAGACGATCCGCGAGGTGAAGGCCTCGGATCAGGCTGTCGCCACACGGCCGTCGAATGCACGATGGCGGCGGATTCCGCTGTTCTTGCACGTGCGCGCCATCAAGCCTGGCTGAACCGGCTCGCACGCTGCCGGGACAGCACAAACGGAGTCACGATTCCGCTTGTGCTAGGCTCGCTCTCCGTACCGGAACGTGGGTTCCGTTTAAAGGAGGACTAGGTGGCCGACGGACGCGTGCGCTCGCACCCCCCGGTGACGTTCGCTGTGCTGGCACTCGGGGTCGGTGCGTTCGCGCTGCTCCAGTCGCTCGTGGTTCCCGTGCTGACGACCGTGCAGCACGAGCTGCACACCAGCCAGAACACGGTGACCTGGGTGCTGACGGCCTATCTCCTCTCGGCGTCGATCATGACGCCGATCCTGGGACGCGTCGGCGACATGACAGGCAAGAAGCGCGTCTTCGTGGCGACGCTTGCGGCGCTGGCCGTCGGCTCGCTGCTGGCGGCGGTGGCCCCGTCGATCGGCGTACTGATCGCGGCGCGGGTCATCCAGGGCTTCGCGGGCGGCATGCTGCCGGTGGCGTTCGGGATCATCCGCGATGAGTTCCCGGCCGAGAAGGTAGCGGGGGCGGTCGGAGCGATCGCGGCGCTCACCGCCGTCGGCGCCGGGCTGGGCATCGTGCTCGCCGGACCGATCGTCGACGCCCTGGACTACCACTGGCTGTTCTGGCTGCCGCTGATCCTGACCATCGTCGCCGCGATCTCCGCGATCTTGTTCGTGCCGGAGTCGCCGGTCCGGACGCCCGGCCGGATCAGCTGGCTGCCCGCGCTGCTGCTCTCCGGCTGGCTCGTTGCCCTGCTGGTCGCGCTCAGCCAGGCACCCTCCTGGGGCTGGGGATCAGGACGCGTCCTCGGGCTGCTCGCCGCCGCCGTGGTGCTGGCCGCCGCCTGGCTGACGGCCGAGCTGCGCGCGACCACGCCGCTGATCGACATGCAGATGATGCGCCGCCCGGCGGTGTGGACCAACAACCTGGTCGCGCTGCTCATCGGCGTGGGCATGTATGCGACGTTCGCGTTCCTGCCCGAATTCGTGCAGACGCCGACCAGCGCGGGCTACGGCTTCGGCGCGAGCATCACGCAGTCGGGCCTCATGCTGCTCCCGTCGGCCGTCACGATGTTCATCGTTGGCGTCTTCGCGGGGCGGCTGGCCAGCAAGGTGGGCGGCAAGAGGCTGGTGATCGCCGGCTGCCTGATCGGCGGCGCGGCGATGGCGATGCTCGCGTTCGCCCACCAGTATCAGTGGCAGATCTACCTGTCCAACGCCCTGATGGGCATCGGCTTCGGGCTGGTCTTCTCCGCGATGTCCGCCCTGATCGTCGCGGCGGTGCCGCCATCTCAGACCGGAGTCGCCAGCGGCATGAACGCCAACATCCGCACCATCGGCGGCAGCATCGGCGTCCGCGGTGATGGCGAGCATCGTGACATCGCAGCTCGCGCCGTCCGGCCTGCCCAAGGAGGCCGGCTACACCACCGGCTTCGCCGTCATGACCGGAGGGCTGATCCTGGCCGCCCTGGCCGCCCTGCTGATGCCATCGGCGACGCGCATGCGGCAGGCGGCCTACGAGCCGGAGCACGCCGAACTGGCCATGATCGCCGCAGGCACCGTCGTCGGCGACCAGAGCGAGTGACACAGAGCGAGTGACACAGACCGAATGACACGGAGCACGTGACACGGAGCGAGTGAACAACGGTGAACATCGCGACCGCGGGTCGCTTGGCAGCTGAACGCCAGAGCCGCCAGACCGCGCGCTGCGTCGGGACGCCGTCCGCAATTACGAGCGCGTTCTCGAGAGCGCCAGGGAGGTGTTTGGCGAGTCAGGGGCCGACGCGGGGATCGAGGAGATCGCCGCCCGCGCCGGCGTCGGCGTCGGCACCGTGTACCGGCGGTTCGCGAGCAAGGACGCACTGATCGACGAGCTGCTGCGGCTCGCGCTTGACGAACTGATCGGGGCCGCCGAGCGCGCCCTGGCTCGCGAGGACGGCCACGGGCTCGAGGACCTGCTGCGCGCGTTCGGGCAGTCCTTCGCCGAGCACGCCAGGTACGCGAACCTGCTCCTGGAGCGCCAGCCTGACGCGGCCGCCGCCCGAAGGCTTCGTGAAGCGACCGCGGAGCTCACCGCCCGTGCGGTCTCGGCCGGTGCAGTCGGCCCGGGCGTGACCAGCGCTGATGTCACTGCACTCATCTCGGCCATGCGCGGCATGGTGCAGACGTCCGGGGACGCGACCGCCGAGGTCTGGCAGCGCTTCCTCGATATCCACCTCGCGGGCATGCGCGAGACGCCGGCGGGCCAGGCAGCCGCGCCCGCGCGCGCCCGCGGCAGCACACGTGGCGGAGGCGAGCACTAACGTTGGCGGCATGTCGGAGCCGCGGCTGGAACTGGTGACCCGCGAGAACGTTCGCGCCGCGTGCGGACTGCAGCTGAGGCCAGGTCAGGAAGACCTGGTCGCTCCAGTCGCGTGGTCGCTGGCCGACGCCTACGTCTACCAGGACATCGCGTGGCCGCGGTTGATATACGACGGGACGAACTGGTCGGTTTCATTATGGCGGCCTTCGCCACTGACAGCCCGGATGAGCTGTACCACGCGTATTTGTGGCGGCTGAATATCAGTGCCGGCCATCAGGGCAGCGGCTACGGCCGGTTCGCGGTCGCCGCCCTGTGCCGGGAGGCGCTTCGGCGCGGCCAGCCCAGGCTGACCGTCTCCTACCACCCCGGCGCCAACAGCCCCGCGGGCTTCTACGAGCGCCTGGGCTTCCTGCCGACGCTCGACATGAACGAGGCCGGCGAGGTCGTCGCAGC
>CAVOJF010000006.1:1232500-1269345 GCA_963696215.1 uncultured Actinomycetota bacterium | reverse complement strand
TCGCCCTTGCCAAACCTGACCTGCTGACGTTCCTCCGCGGCGTCCAGATCGGCCACGGTCACGTAGTCGCCTGGCTCGAGCCAGTCCGTTCCGCGCACGGCCGGGATGTCGAGCAGCACGCCTCGCCCGGCGATGCCGTCCTTGGCCACCGCCGATGGACAGCTCGTCGGCGCCAGACGCGCCGACCTGCCTCGGCGGGCACGCCGTTGTAGAGGCGGCCGTCGAACATGACGTGACACAGCGCGTCGATATGGCTGTCGGCGTTGCCGTGCACATTCATCGCGATCCGGTCGGTACCGAACGACAGGCCGTCGTCATCGGCGTCCGCGCCGGTCCCGGTCATCTCGTGCACCGCCGGATGCGGGTTGTCGGCCGATGTCGTGTCCTCGATCGGCGCCGCGAGCGAGACCGACCTTCCCAGCCTGACCTGGCCGGCGGCGGCGAGCGTGTCCTGGTGCGTCAGGTAGTTCAGCGCGCCTCGCCGGTCGGCCGCGTCCCAGGGCAGCCCGGCGCGCAGGCTGCGGTAGAGCTCGCGGAACTCGGCCTCGGTCATCGGCGTCGGGTGAGCAGCGGTCCGAGTGTTGCCTTGCCCTTCATTCATCTGACCAGCCTTACCTATGCGGGCCCCGGAGGTCATCATCCGGGACGGGTGGGGCACGCTGGGACCGGCAGAGCTGTGCGCTGGGACCGGCAGAGCTGTGCGCTGGACCGGCAGAGCTGTGCGCTGAGACCGGCAGAGCCGTGCACGTGCCAGAAAGAGGACCAATGCCCCGCGAACGTCTCGTGGCCGTCAGCTACCCGGTGGACGAGGAATACGCCAAGATCAACGCCGATGTGCTTGCCGGTGCAGCGACCGTCAGCTTCCTGTGCCAGCTACCCGAGTCGGATCGCGCGGCCGCGATGGCGCGGCCGAGGCTCTGATCGGCTGGAACCCGGCCAGGGAACTGCCGGAGGGCGCCCTGCACAGGCACCAGACCTCGCGTTCATCCAGTTGCTCTCGGCCGGCGCCGACAACATCGACTTCCGCGCCATTCCCGAGGCCGTGCCGCTGGCGGGCAACGTCGGCGCCTACGCCAAGCCGATGGCCGAGCACGTCGTGGCCATGACCCTCGCGCTGGCCAGGCGCCTGCCACAGCGGCACGCGGCTCTGGCGAGGGGCGAGTTCAACCAGGCCGAGCCGCTGCTGACGCTGGACGGCGCGGTCTGCGCGATCCTGGGCTTCGGCGGCATCGGCACGGCGACGGCCACGGCTGATGCGCGCGCTCGGCGCGCAGATCTACGCGCTCAACACCTCGGGCGGCACTACAGAGGACGTCGAGCTTCGTCGGCACCTCTCGCGGACCTCGACCGGGCGCTCGCGGCCGCCGACGTCCTTGTGGTGTCGGCGCCGCTGACCAACGCCACCCGCGGCCTCATCGGCGCCCGCGAGCTAGCGCTCATGAAGCCGACCGCCATCCTGGTGAATGTCGCCCGCGGCGCGATCATCGACGAGCGAGCGCTCTACCAGCACCTGGTCGCGAACCAGGACTTCTGCGCCGCCATCGACGCCTGGTGGCACGAGCCAAGGGGCGGCAAGCCGTTCACGACCGAGTACCCGTTCTTCGATCTGCCGAACGTGCTCGGCTCCCCGCACAACTCCGGCATCGTCGCTGGCGTGCTCCCCGCCGCCGCGGCCAGGGCGGCCGAGAATGTCCGCCGCTTTCTGCGCGGCGAGCCAGTCACTGGGGTCATGCGCCGCGAAGATTACCTATAGGCGGGGCCGGCCTTGATCGGCAGTCCCCCGAACGTCCAGTTAAAGAATCCGGGCCAGGAACTGCCCGGTGTAGCTCTCCTGCACCTTGGCGACCTGCTCGGGCGTGCCGGTCGCGATCACCTGGCCGCCGCGTGACCCGCCCTCGGGCCCGAGGTCGATCACCCAGTCGGCGGTCTTGATCACGTCCAGGTTGTGCTCGATCACGATGACCGTGTTGCCGCCGTCGACCAGCCGGCTGAGCACGCCGAGCAGCTTGCGGATGTCATCGAAGTGCAGCCCGGTCGTCGGCTCGTCGAGGACATAGATCGTCCGGCCGGTCGAGCGCCGCTGCAACTCAGACGACAGCTTGACCCGCTGCGCCTCGCCACCGGACAGGGTCGGCGCCGGCTGGCCGAGCCTGACGTAGCCGAGTCCGACGTCCACCAGCGTCTTCAGGTGCCGGTGGATCGCCGGTACCGGCTCGAAGAACTCCGAGGCCTCCTCGATCGGCATGTTCAGCACGTCGGCGATCGTCTTGCCCTTGTAGTGGACCTGCAGCGTGTCGGTGTTGTACCTGGCGCCGTGACAGACCTCGCACGGGACGTAGACGTCAGGCAGGAACTGCATCTCGATCTTGATGGTGCCGTCACCCGAGCAGGCCTCGCACCGGCCGCCCTTGATGTTGAACGAGAACCTGCCGGGCTGGTAGCCGCGGATCTTCGCCTCGGTCGTCTGCGCGAACAGCCGCCTGATGTGGTCGAACACCCCCGTGTACGTGGCCGGGTTGGACCGCGGGGTCCGGCCGATCGGACCCTGATCGACGTGCACCACCTTGTCGAGCTGCTGCATCCCGGTCACCTTGACGTGCCTGCCAGGCACGATCCTCGTGCCGTGCAGCTCCTTCGCCAGAGCCGCGTAGAGGATGTCGTTGACCAGCGTGGACTTGCCGGAGCCCGATACGCCGGTGACCGCGATGAACGTCGCGAGCGGGAACGACACGTCGATGCCCTGCAGGTTGTGCTCGGACGCGCCCTTGACCACGACCTCCCTGGCCTTGGAGACCTTGCGCCGCTTCGCGGGCACCGGGATGCTCTCCCGTCCGGTCAGGTACGCGCCGGTCAGCGATTCCTCGCTGGCCAGCAGTTCGGCGAGCGGGCCGGAGACCACGATCTGCCCGCCGTGCTCGCCGGCCCGCGGACCGATGTCCACGACCCAGTCAGCGGCCCTGATCGTGTCCTCGTCGTGCTCGACCACGATCAGCGTGTTGCCGAGGTCGCGCAGCCGCAGCAGCGTGTCGAGCAGCCGGTGATTGTCCCGCTGATGCAGCCCGATCGACGGCTCGTCCAGCACGTACAGCACGCCGACCAGCCCCGACCCGATCTGCGTCGCGAGCCTGATCCGCTGCGCCTCGCCGCCCGCCAGCGTCGCCGACGCCCGGTCCAGCGTCAGGTAGTCAAGCCCGACGTCGAGCAGGAACCCCATCCTCGCGTTGATCTCCTTGAGCACCCGGCCGGCGATCTGCTGGTCCCGGTCGGACAGCTCAAGGGTGCGCAGCAGCTTGGTCAGCTCGCCGATCGGCAGCGCGCAGTACTCGGCGATCGACCGTCCGTCGACCGTGACCGCCAGGGTGAGCGGCTTGAGCCTGGTGCCGTGACACGACGGGCATGGCACCTGCCGCATGAACCCGGCGAACCGCTCCCGGCTCGAGTCGCTCTCCGCCTCGGCGTGCCGCCGCGAGATGTACGGGATCGCGCCCTCGAAGTTCGTGTAGTACGACCGCTCCCTGCCGTACCGGTTCTTGTACCTGACGTGCACCTGGTCGCCGTAGCCGTAGAGCAGGGCCTTCTTGGCCTCGGCGGAAAGCTTGGCCCACCGGGTGCTGACGCTGAACCCCAGCGAGGACCCCAGCGCGTCCATCAGCCGCAAGAAGTAGTCGTTGACGTGACCGCCACTCCAGACGCCGATTGCCCCGTCGGCCAGCGACAGGTCAGGATCGCCGACGACGAGTTCGGGGTCGACCTCCATCCTGGTGCCGAGGCCGGTGCAGTCCGGGCAGGCGCCCCAAGGCGAGTTGAACGAGAACGACCGCGGCTCGAGTTCCTCGAACGACAGGTCGTCATACAGGCACGCCAGGTGCTCGGAGTACATCCGCTCCCGGTTGGGGTCGTTCTCCGGCAGGTCCACGAAGTCCAGCACCACGACGCCGCCGGACAGGCCGAGCGCGGTCTCGACCGAGTCGGTCAGCCGCCGCCTTGCTGACTCCTTGACCGCGAGCCGGTCGACGATCACCTCGATGGTGTGCTTCTCGTACTTCTTGAGCGTGGGCAGCCTGCTGCCGCCGTCGGTGGCGTCCTCGAGCCTGATCGTGACGCCGTCGACCCTGGCCCTGGAGTAGCCCTTGGTCTGCAATTCACGTAGCAGTTCGGTGTACTCGCCCTTGCGGCCGCGGATGACGGGGGCGAGCACCTGGAACCTGGTGTCCTCGTCGAACTCGAGCACCCGGTCGACGATCTGCTGCGGGGTCTGCCTCGCGATCGGCCGCCCGCATTCCGGGCAGTGCGGCTTGCCGATCCGCGCGAACAGCAGCCTCAGGTAGTCATAGACCTCGGTCACGGTCCCGACCGTCGACCGGGGGTTGCGGCTGGCCGCCTTCTGGTCGATGGAGACGGCCGGCGACAACCCGTCGATGAAGTCGACATCGGGCTTGTCCATCTGGCCGAGGAACTGCCTGGCGTACGCCGACAACGACTCCACGTATCGGCGCTGGCCCTCGGCGAAGATCGTGTCGAACGCGAGGCTCGACTTGCCCGAGCCGGACAGCCCGGTGAAGACGATCATGGCGTCCCTGGGCAGGTCCAGCGAGACATCCTTGAGGTTGTGCTCGCGTGCACCGCGGACTACCAATCGTTCTGCCACTGTGCGCTCTGTTTCTCCTGGTCTGTGCTGTCTGATTTGGCGGTGACATCGGGGGAAGACACGGGCTAGCAAGGCGCGCGGTCAATCGTATCCGGGCCTAGTGACATTTTCCGGTGCTCGACGTCCGGTCGCACCCCCGCGGACCGGAGGTCAGATCCCTCGACGCCGGGTGGCCGCTCGCGACGGAGGATCGCCGCCCGAATTGCCCGCTTCCCCGTTTGCCCAATACCTACCAAGTACTGCGCGGGAGTCGTTATTCCTGTGCCCGGACCGGCTTTCGTGATCACGCCTCGTTGGTGGAAGATGGCACCCGTGAGCCAGCCCACTGCGCCGCAAGGGATCGAACTGACCATCGACCGGATCTCCGAGGCGGCCGAGCGCCTCGCCGCGACGGTGTCGGCGCTCGCCGACGAGCAGGTATCGGAGCCGTCACTGTTGCCAGGCTGGAGCCGCGGGCACGTCCTCACCCACATCGCCCGCAACGCCGACGGCCTGCGGAACCTGCTGATCTGGGCGCAGACCGGCGTGGAGACCCCGCAGTATGGCAGCGCGGAGGAGCGCGACGCGCAAATCGAGGATGGTGCCGGGCGGCCGGCGAAGGAACTCGCGGCCGACCTCGCGGCCAGCTCGGACGCGTTCCTCGGCAAGGCGCGCGAGCTCAGCGAGGAGGCCTGGGCGACCGAGGTCCGCGGCTTCCGCGGCCCCGCCCATCCGGGCTGGTTCACGCTGCACAGGCGGCTGGCTGAGGTCGAGATCCACCACGTCGACGTCGCCGCGGGCTACGGGCCCGCCGACTGGCCTGATTGGTTCGTCACCGACATGCTGTACCGGGTCACTGGTCAGCTCTGGGGCAATCCGGATACCCCGAAGGTGACGGTGACGGACGCGGAGACCGGCAGGCAGTTCTTCCTGCGCCAGGACGCGGCCGCTGAGCTGGAGGTCACCGGGCCTGGCGCCGTGCTGCTCGCATGGCTGCTCGGTCGGGACGACGGCGCCAACCTGACCGCGGACCCCGCTAGGACCGCTTCCTGGCATCCCGCCGTACTGATGACATCCTGAGACTGACAGCCCAACCGAGAGGACATCATGAGCTACACCGGCAACGTAACCGTGGGCGGCGCGGCGCAGACCAGGGAGCTTCCTGGCCTCGCCATCACCAAGGTCGCGGTCGGCCCCATGGACAACAATGCCTACCTGCTCCGCTGCACGAATACCGGCGAACTGCTGCTGATCGACGCGGCGAACGAGCCAGAGACGCT
Organism: uncultured Actinomycetota bacterium; assembly: GCA_963696215.1. Classification (GTDB taxonomy): domain Bacteria; phylum Actinomycetota; class Actinomycetes; order Streptosporangiales; family Streptosporangiaceae; genus Chersky-822. The sequence goes on along the minus strand of CAVOJF010000006.1, from coordinate 1,263,438 downwards.
GCTCGGCCTGATCGGTGACACGCCGCTGGCCACGATCGTGACCACGCACCGGCACGGCGACCACTGGCAGGCGCTCGAGGACGTAGCCAAGGCCACCGGCGCCGCGACGATCGCGCACACCGACGACGCGCCCGGCCTTCCGGTCGCGCCGACGCGGCTGGTCAATCACGGCGACACGATCGGCGTCGGGGACGCTCAGCTCAGCGTCATCCACCTGCGCGGGCACACGCCGGGCAGCATCGCGCTGAGCTACGACGGCGCGCGGCGCGCTGGCCGACCAGCCGCACCTGTTCACCGGCGACTCGCTGTTCCCCGGCGGCCCTGGCAACACCGAGCACGACTCCGAGCGGTTCAACTCGCTGATCACCGACCTGGAAGACCGGATCTTCGGCGAGCTGCCCGACGGCACCTGGGTCTACCCAGGACACGGCGGTGACACCACGATCGGCACCGAGCGCCCGCATGTCCCTGAATGGCGCGCTCGCGGCTGGTGATATCGGATTTTTCTGGCCCTGCTTTGCCGCCGAGCGCCGACTTCGTGGTGGTGGGCGGCGGCATCACCGGCCTGGCGGCCGCGTGGGCACTGCGACGCCGCGGCCGTGAGGTGGTGGTTCTTGACCAGGCGCCGATCGGCCACCTCGGCGGCGGGTCGCACGGCTCGTGCCGGATCTTCCGGCTCGGCTACGACGATGCCGGCTACGTGGCCGCTCGCCGCGCGGGCCAGGCAGCCGTGGGCCGAACTCGAAGACGCCTGCGGCGAGCGGTTGCTGCATCCGACCCCGCAGCTGACGTTCGGGCCGCGGCTTACGCAGGTCCTGGCCGCCATGACAGGCCGGAGGCGCGGCCTGCGAGTTGCTGTCCGCTGCCGAGGCGACGGCGCGGCATCCCGGCGTCGCCGTGACCGGCGACGTGCTCGTCGAGCACGGCTCAGCGGTGATCGCCGCCGACCGGGCCCTAGCGTGCCTGACCGCCCTGGCCGGCCCGCCCGGCACGGTGCGTAGCGGCATAGGTGTCTGCGCCCTGGCCGACGACGGTCGCGCGGTGCGGGTCAGCACCCGCGAGGGCGACATCGAGGCCGCATGCGTGATCGTCTGCGCCGGCCCGTGGACCTCGAGGCTGGTGGCCAGTGCCGGGATCTCGGTGCCCGGCTCGGCCACGCTGGAGCAGGTCGCCTACCTGGACCCGGTCCCTGCTGCGGCGACGCCTGCCATGCCGATCTTCGTGCGCTACGGCGCCGTGTTCCCCTACGGGGTGCCGGTACCTGGCTCCCCGCGCTACAAGATCGGGATTCATCACTCCGGGCCGACGGTCGACCCCGACAAGCAGGATCAGTCGCCCGACGCGAGCCTCTGCCGCAGGATCGAAGAGGCGGCCAGGGCCTTGCTGCCAGGGTTCGATCCGCGCCCGGTCGCACAGGAACGCTGCATCTACGACAACACGCCGGACACCGACTTCGTCGTCGACAGGATCGGCAATGTCGTCATCGGCAGCGGCACGTCAGGTCACGGCTTCAAGTTCGGGCCGCTCCTCGGTGAATGGCTTGCCGATCTGGCTATCGACGGCACCTCGCCCGCGATTCCCGCGCGGTTCGCGCTGAGCCGGTTTTGACGGCGACGGTGCTCGCGCCATTCCAGGTACGGTCGGTGTTATGCCCAGTGACGTCAAGGTTGTCTATCGCAAGCATGACGGCTCGCTGCACTGGCACATGGACTCCCGGTGGCTCGGCGAGGACGAGCACGGGATCTGGACTGGATTCGCCAGGCCGACCGTCATGCGCAAAGGCGACGGGCCGCTGGTGAGGCTGGAGTACGCCTCGGTGATGCTCTTCCCGCGCGATGCATGGTGGACGGCGGCCTTCAACGACGCTCCGGCCGAGACGGAGATCTACTGCGACATCACTACGCCAGTGCGCTGGCCGAGCGCCGCCGAGGTGACCATGGTCGACCTTGACCTGGACGTCTCCAGGAGGCGCACCGGCGAGGTCGAACTGTGGGACGAAGACGAGTTCGCCAGCCACCAGGTCAAGTACTCCTACCCAGCCGACGTCATCGCCGAGGCCGAACGCTCCGCTGACTGGCTGCGGAAAGCGCTCACGCAGAACATTGAACCGTTCGCCAGCACGTACCTGGCCTATCTGGCGCTGGTCGCTTAGCCGCTCCGCCTGGCCAGCTTGGCGGCGATAGACCTACCGGCGTAGCCGTTCGTAGATCGCGAGGACGGCGCCGACGGCGTCGGACTCAGTCGGCAAGGCCGCTGCCCGCTGGGCGGCGGCCTTGCTCAGCCGTGCGGCCAGTCCCTCGTCGTCGAGCACCTTCAGCACCGCGTCCGCGAGGGCCGCCGGATCGTCTGGCGGCACCAGCAGCGCGGCGTCGTCCCCGGTCAGGTCCCTGACGCCGCCTACGTCGGCCGCGACGATCGGCCGGCCGCTCGCAGCGCCTCCTGCAGGACCAGGGGCTGGCCCTCCCACCGGCTCGGGAGCGCGAACACGGCGGCGGCGGCGAGCAGATCGGGGATGTCGTCGCGGCGCCCGAGCAGCCGCGCGCCTACGCCGACGCTGCGTGCCTGGTCAGCGAGCTCATCGGCGAGTGGGCCGGCTCCCGCGATGGCCAGGAGCGGCTGCGGCCGCCGGTCCCGCCACCGGGCGGCGGCGGCGATCAGCGTGTCGAAGCCCTTCTGCGGCACCAGTCTTCCCGCGGCCAGCACCAGCGGCCGGCCGTCGTCGATCAGGTCCGCCGGCCGCGGCGGCGGGCCCGAGGCCAGCGGCCGGCCCGGAGGGCCCGAGGCCAGCGGCCGGCCCGAAGGGCCTCACGTCAGGCGCTGCCACGATCGCCCGCTCGACCTTGCGCGCCCCTCGCCGGCTCATCCTGGCCGACAGGTCAGACGACACGCAGAGCACCACGTCGGCTCGCCTGGCGACTAGCCGTTCGAGCAGGCCGTAGACCGCGGCGGCGGACGTACCGGCCGGCGGCGCGTTGTGCACGGTCACCACGAGTACGGGTGGACTGCCGGTCGGCCGGCGGCGCCCTGGCGCGGATCGCAGGGCCAGCGCCGCGAGCGCGCCGACCCGCATGCCGTGTGCGTGCACGACGTCGATCGCCGACGCGGCCAGCAGGCGGCGGAGCCGCCGGACCGTTGCGGTGTCCGCGACCGGGTGCGGCCGGTCGCCGATCGTCACGATCTCGAAGCCGATCGGCTCCGCGCCCGCGCGCCGGGTCTCAGGCTCCTGGCCGAACAGAGGCCTGGTGCCAGCCGGGCCGAAGACGCTGACGCCGAGCCCCGCCGCGGCGCTCCCCCGCGCCAGCATGGCGACGTGCAGCCCTGTCCCGCCGTCAGTGGTCCCGAGCACATAGCCGATCCGGGGCGCGCTCAGATCCCCGTGCGGCGCGGTCACGACGGTCGTAGCCTGCGCCGGATCCTGGCCAGCACGCTGCGCAGGTCGCCGCCGTCGAGAACGGCCACCACCGCGCCGAACACGACCAGCGCGCACACCCCCGCGAGCGCGGCGACACCCGCGTTGCGCAGGTGGCCGGAAACCTCGAGCAGTTCGGTCACCCCGTAGCCCACGGCCGCCCCTGCGGCCGCTCCGGCCAGGCCAGCCCCGAGCGCACGCGGGACACCGCGCAACGCCGCCGTGCCCCTGGCCGAGCGCACTGCCAGCAGCAGCGCGATGCCGGACGCCGTCATGCCGACCGTGTTGGCCAGGCCGAGCACCGGCACCACGGCGCTGGCCCTGACCAGCGGGACGGCGATCAGGTCGACCACGATCACGACCAGCCAGCCAGCGACCATCGCCACGGCGGCGATCCTGTTCCTGTTGCTGGCGAGCAGCACCCTGGACAGGCACGCCATGAGGCCGTAGCCGGCCAGGCCGGGCGCGAACAGCGTCAGCGCGAGCGCGAACTGGCCGGTCACGTCGTGGCTGAGCGCGGGGAAGGCCCGGGCGACCGGGAGCGCGACCGCGGCCAGCAACCCGGCGCCAAGCCATGACGCCAGCGCGGTCGCTCGCGTCGCCGAGGCCGCTGCCTCGTCGAACGCAGCCCCCGCGCGGGACGACAGCACGGGGAACGCGCTGATCGCGACCGGAATCGCGAGCACCGCGTAGACCGACACGAACACCTGCCAGCCGTACTGGTAGACGGTGACGGCGGCGCCGCTCCGCCCGCCGTGCGCGTTCGCCAGCCTGGTGACGACCAGCACGGACGCGTTCTGCGCGACCAGCGCAATGATGCCCACCCCGGCCAGGCTCGCAGCGCGCCGTGCGAGCCCTGGCGGGAACTTGAGCGTCGGGCGCACGTTCAGCCGCAGCCGCCACGCCGGGACCAGCGCCGTCACCGCGAGCGCGGCGACACCGAGCGTGGTGCCGACCGACAGCGTGAGTTGCGCGCTGAGCGGCAGGCCGTCCACCCGGGTGGTGTACTGCCGGCCGAGCGGCACGAAGATCAGGTACGCGGCGATCACCACGAGGCTGGACAGGATCGGCGCGATCGCGGGCGCGGTGAACCTCCGGTGCGCCTGCAAGATGCCGTACAGCACGACCGCGAGCCCGTACAGCAGAATCTGCGGCGCGAATACCGACAGCATGCCGGACGCGATGGGCAGCAGGTCATCGCGTGCGCAGCCGGACGCCGGGTTGGCCGGCATCAGCAGCGAGATCACCGGACCCGACGCCACCGCGAGCACGAGGCTCACCGGTGCCAGGATCACGACCGTCCACGTCAGCAGCGCCGACGAGATCCTGCTGACCTCCTGCGCGGCGCCACGTCCGGCCAGCCCGGCGCGCTCGGCCGGCCCGGCGAGGATCGGGACCACGATCGCGGTCAGCGCGCCGCCGAGGACGATGTCGTAGATGACGTTCGGGACCAGGTTCGCGGTGACGTACGCCGCGCTCAGGCAGGATGTCTTGACCGTGCCAGCGAAGACCACGGTTCGCACGAAGCCGAGCGTCCTGGCGACGACGGTGAGCCCGCCGATCAGCAGCGCCGCCCTGCCGACGCCCACGGCCATGCCAGTACCGGCGGCGGTGGCCTGGAACTCGGCCCCGGCCTGACCTGTCCCACCGTCCTGCGCGGTGCCAGGGTCCGGCGCGGTGCCAGGGTCCGGCGCACGCTCGTCGGCCAGGCCAACCTCGGGGCTGGTCCGGCCGGGCGAGCCGGTATCCGCCGGTCCGCCCCGAGGCGTCACAGCGGGGGGTTCCGGGGGGGCGCCGGTGCCGGCTGAGCCGGACGACGACCCAGCATGTCCAGCCAGTTCAGGGCCGGGGTCTTCGCGATCACCTTGGTGAAGCTGACCTTCTCGCTCGCCGCGGTCAGTGCGGCCACGGCGCCGAGGATGACAAGTCTCGTTGGCCGTCGCAGCGATGACGCCGCCGCGACGCCGATCATCGCGCCGATCGCGTTGGCGCCGCTGTCGCCCAGCATGGCCCGCTCGGCGAGGTCGTCGGGCAGCAGCGCCGCGGCCGCGCCGACCGGCGCGGCAAGTTCGGCTCTGGCCATCGGCCCGCGGAGCCCAAGCGCCGCGCTGGCGAGCAGCGAGACCTTGATCGCGCGGCCAGGGCGCAGGTCGAACAGGTTCAGCAGGTTCGCGCTTCCGGCGACGAGACCGGCGTTGATGGCGATGTCGGCGGCCCGGCCGAGAGCCGAGGTCTGCGACTTGGCCTGAGCGGCCGCTCGGTTGCCGTTGTCGCGACAGTCGAGCAGGAAACCCGCCGCCAGCCCGGCGACGCCGATTCCGACGATCTTCACCGACCCGGTGGTCACCTCGCCCTTGGCGAGGGCGGCCAGGTGGCCGAGGAAGCCGCGATGGTCGCTGCTGCCGGCCAGATCGTCGTAGCAGCCGACGGCTCCGGCTCCGGCTCCGGCCAGCGCGAGCGCGAGCCTGGTACGCGAGTCGATGCCGGGCACGGTGCCCGCCGCACTCACGGCGCCGATCGTGACCGCCGGTCCTGCGAGGAGCGTGACGGGCTCGCCGCGATGATTGGTGCGCGTCCAGGTCTTCTCGCCGCCCGGCTGGGCCTTGGTCAGCGCCGTGTAGGCGGCCCGCGCTCCCGACCCGGCTCGCACTAGCCGCAGCGCTGCCCGCGTGCTCGTCATCGTGGCTTCTTCCTGGCCGAGTGCGACGGGCTCCCGGACGGACTCGGGCTCGCGCTGGGGGCCGGACTGGGCACGGCGCCTGGACGGACTCCGTAGGCGGCTGGCGTCGCGCTGGGTTCGAGCAGCTCGTTCAGTGCCTGCGCCACGATGATCTGGCCAGAGACCATATCGGCATTGTCTACCGTGGTGAGCGAGACGCCGGCCGCACCGCTGTTGACCGAGTCGATCGCGCTGCGCGGCCCCGAGCCCACCAGCGGCCCGGCCAGCACGGCGCCCTTGCTCGCCTCCTGCAGGTCATTCGTCAGCGCGATCAGCGCCAGATTGAATGGCCCGCTGGTCTTGGCCGACGGCACAGTGCCCGGCACGACCACGACGGCCATCGTCGCCTGACCCCCCAGTGACGGCCCGCCAGCGGGCCCGTTGATCTGCAAGAACCCGGCGTTGGCGAATCCGGTCAGAATCTGCTGGATCTGCTGCGGGCTGAGCGTGGGCACGCCGTTCTTGTTCGCGAGCGTCGCGGCGAGCACCCGGGCGGCCGCCTCCTGGCCGGAAACCTGCGGATCGGCGGAGGATTTCGGCAGCGTCAGCCCCGTCGGAGCGAGGCTCGTCGCGGTGGTCTCGAGTTGCTGTTCGGTCGTCGCGCCCGTGTCGAAGAACTGCGAAGACAGGACGACCTGACCGGTGACGACCGCGCCCGCGCCCTTCAGCGCCCGGGTCACACCGTCCACTGTCGGACCGTCGGCGCCGGGTGCGAGCACCAGCACCACGCTCTCGCTGTTCAGCAGGCCGTGCAGCAGATTGGCCTCGCCCGCCTGCGCGAACGCCTCCTCGGCGGCGATCTGAGCCTTCAGCTGACCGTTGTGGGCGTACAGGCTCCGGTTCCGTTGTGCCTCGGCAGAGGAGGCCCTGTTCAGCGCGCTGACGACAGCAGGCTGCAGCGCGGTCGACCCCACGACCAGGCCGATGGCCAGGGCGAGAAAGACGGCGACGATGGATACCAGGTGGTAGCGGAAGTCGATCAATTGAATAGTCCCGTCAGCCAATGCCAGAAGGCGGTCAGCTGCAAGTCGGCGAACCGGTAGATAATCGGACCCGCCGGCAACGCCGCGAGGCCAGCCACAATCGTGACGACCGCGGCGACCACGAGCAGGACGAGCCATGCAGTGGAGATCCGGCTCTGGTAGAGCCGGCTGACGCCCTTCGGCTCGACGATCTTGTCGCCCACGCGCATCCTAGTCAGGATCGCGCTGGCCATTCCCGGTCGACCTTTGTCGAGGAACTCCGCCAGGTTGAAGCGCATGCCCACGGCGACGATGAGCCGCGCCCCGAGTTCGTCAGCGAGCAGCACAGCTACGTCCTCGCTGGTGCCCGCCGCCGGGCAGAGGACCGAGTCCAGTCCGAGCGCCTTGACCCGGTCCAGGCCAGGTGCCCGGCCGTCCGCATAGGCGTGCACGACGAGTTCCGCGCCGCTCGTGAGCGCGCGGTCGGTGACCGAATCCATGTCGCCGATGATGAGATGCGGCTTGTAGCCAGCATCGATGAGCGCGTCGGCGGCGCCGTCCACGGCGACAAGCACCGGCTTGAACTCCCTGATATAGGCGCGCAGCGCCTTGAGGTCCTCGCGGTGCCGGTAGCCGCGGGAGATCACGAGCGCATGGCGCCCCTCGAGCTTCGTCCGCAGCTCGGGGACCCGGATGCCGTCGATCATTTCCTCGAAGTCGCGGCTGATGTACTCGACCGTGTTCGCCATGAACGCCCTGATCTGAGCGGCCAGGTCGGCCTTGGATTTGATCATCGCGCTGGCGACGGAGGCGGCGGTCTGCACGATCCCCTTCGCCGCGACCGTCTCGCCGACGTAGAGCGTGTCGCCGTCCAGACGGACGGTGCGGCCCTCCCTGACCTTGTCGAAGACGTCAGCACCGACGTCGTCGATGAGCGGAATGCCGGCCTCGATCAGCAACTGCGGGCCGAGGTTCGGGTATCTGCCGGTCATGCTGGGCGAGGCGTTGACGACGGCGACGACCTCACAGGTCAGCAGCGACTCGGCGCTGACCCGGTCGAGATCCGCGTGGTCGATGATCGCGATGTCGCCCGGGCGCAGCCTGCGGGTCAGGTTCTTTGTCCGGCGGTCGAGGCGCGCAGGCCCGATCAGGCCGGGCAGATCTGTGGATCCGTTCCCGCGCCCGCTGGCGAGCTTCCGCGTGTACACCCTCATTGCGTTACTTAGTGTGCCAGACTGGCTACGTTCCGACGGCACCGCCGACTCAGCCATCACTCACCGTCACTGCGACCTCGCCGACTCCGCCCGCTCAGCGGCCGCTGCTTCCAAGAGCTCGCCGGCATGCGCACGGCCATACTCTGAGTCTTCCAGTCCGGCCAGCATCCTGGATAGCTCCCGTATCCGGCCCTGGTCATCTAGGCGCGCGACGCCGCTGGATACGACCAGCCCGTCTTCGGACTTCTCCACTACCAGGTGCGTGTCGGCGAACGCGGCCACCTGAGGCAGATGCGTGACAACGATGACCTGCGCAAGCCTGGCGAGCCTCGCGAGCCTGCGGCCAACCTCCACCGCGGCCTTGCCGCCCACGCCGGCGTCGACCTCGTCGAAGACGAACGTCGGCACCGGGTCGGCGCCGGCGAAGACCACCTCGATGGCGAGCATCACTCTGGACAACTCACCACCTGACGCGCCTTTATGCAGGGGCAACGCGGTAGCCCCCTGGTGCGCGGCCAGCCGGATCTCCACGTCGTCCCCGCCGTTCGGCCCGTACTCGCGGAGCGCGCTGACCACGACGTTGAGGCTCGCGTGCGGCATCGCCAGCGCGGTCAGTTCCGCTGTCACGGCGGCGTCGAAGCGCGCAGCCGCCTCCTGGCGCAAGGTCGACAGCCGTCCTCCGAGTTCCCTGACGGCCGCGGCCAGATCGGCCTCCCGTGCCTGGAGGCCAGCGATCCTGTCGTCGTCGCTGTCCAATTCCGCCAGCCGCGAGGCTGCGCCCTTCGCCCACACCAGGACAGCGGCCAGATCTGGAACGGCGGGCGCCGGCACATCGCCGTCAGCGGCCACATTGCCGCCATCGACGGTCTGGGCAGCCACGCCGGATCGCGGTCCCCTGCCAGCGGCGTCAGGCACGGGCGCTCCGTGATCGCTAGAAAGAGATCCGGCCTCGACTGGCACGGCCGCCTGCGGTACGGGTGCCGAGCCGTAGCTGCGGATCAGCCTGGTCAGCTCCGCGCGGCGATCCTGCACAGCGGCGAGCCTCGCCGGGTCGGCCTCCACCGAGTCGGCGTAGGAGGCGAGCTCGGCCGCGATGTCGGAGATCAGGTAGGACGCCTCGGTCAGCCGGGATGCCAGCTCGCCGAGGGCCGGATCGTGCTGAGCGGCGCTCTCGAGGGCGTGCTGGGCCGTGCCGAGCAGGGTGAGCGCGTCAGCCGCCTCGTAGCTCGCCGCCGACGGGTCAGAGATCAGCGCCTCGTGCGCGGTGGTCGCCGCGGAGTGCAGGGTGTCGGCGTTTGACAGCCGTTCGGCCTCCGCGTGCAGTTCGAGGTCCTCACCGTCGACCGGTTCGAGCTGCTCGATCTCGGTCAGGCCGTGCCGCAGGTCCTCGGCCTCCGCGGCGCGCTCGCGGGTGAGCGAGGTCAGCTCGGCCAGCTCCTCGGCGACCTTGAGGTGCTGGCTGTACGCGCGCTGGTAGTCGCTGAGCGCGCGGCTGAGCTCGGGCCCGGCGAACCGGTCGAGGGCCTGTCGCTGCCTGCCAGCCTTCAGCAGCTGCTGCTGATCGGCCTGGCCGTGCACGGCGACGAGGTCTTCTGACAGGTAGGTGAGCAGCGAGACCGGCACGGAGCGCCCGCCAGCGAACGCGCGCGAACGCCCTTCTGCCGAGACCGACCTGACCAGCACGAGGGTGGCGCCATCGTCGTCAAGGTCGCCGCCGGCGTCGTTGACCTGCTTGGCCACCTCGCCGTCCGGGTCGGTCCGCAGCCGGCCCTCGACGGTCGCCCGATCGGCACCCGGCCGGATCCTGGACGGATCGGCGCGGCCGCCGAAGAGCAGGCCGAGCCCGGAGACGACCATGGTCTTACCGGCGCCGGTTTCGCCCGTAACGACATTGAAGCCGGGCGAAAGCTCCAGCACCGCCTCGTCGATGACGCCGAGGCCGCTGATTCGCACTTCCTCAAGCATCGCCCGCCGGCTCCTCGTCTCGCTCCCGCGCTGCGCCGTCCCGCCGCGACCTGTGCCGCGCTTCGCCTTTGCCGCGCCATCCAGAGACCGGCAGGCCGAACTTCGCCACCAGCCGGTCGGTGAAGGACGCCCCGATGACAACGCTCCGGCCACCGGGGCCGGTCTCGCCGTCCGCGTCGTGCCGCAGCCTCGCGAGCAGCACGGGCATGGCGCCCCGCCTGACCTCGACCCGCGCGCCAGGCGGCAGGTCGACCTTGCGGCGGCCGTCACACCACAGCACAGCGCCCGACATCCCTCCCTTGCTGCCCGTGGCGCCGATGACCTCCGCCGCAAGCACCGATTCCGGTGAGACCACCATAGGAACCGCGAAAAGGGCGTGGGCGCTGATCGGGACCAGCAGCAGGGCCTCGACGTCCGGCCAGACCACAGGTCCTCCGGCCGAGAACGCGTAGGCAGTCGAGCCGGTGGGGGTGGCGAAGACCATGCCGTCGCAACCCCAACGCGACAGGGGCCTGCCGTCGACCTCGGTGACCAGGTCGAGCATCCGCTCCCTGGCCGCCTTCTCGACGGTGGCCTCGTTGAGCGCCCAGGCGGAGGCCGATACCGAGCCGTTCTGCTGAACGGAGACGTCAATGGTCATCCGCCGCTCGACCCAGTAGTGCCCGTCCAGGATGTGGTCCACCGCGTCGGACAGCACCTCGGGCTCGGTCTCGGCGAGGAACCCGACGTGACCGAGGTTGACGCCAAGCAGCGGCGCACCGGCCGGTCGTGCCAGTTCCGCCGCCCTGAGCAGCGTCCCGTCGCCGCCGATCACCAGGACCATCTCCGCGCCAACGGCAGCATCCGGCGAGACCGGCAGCACGGTCGTGTTCGGGCAGCCCAGCTCCTCGGCCTCGGACTCCAGCACCCGGACCGTGACGCCGGCCGCGCAGAGCCGGTCGGCGACGATCTTGGCGGTCTGCAGACCCTCCGGCCGCCCGGTGTGCACGACGAGGAGCATGCTCCGGTCGCCTGACGCGCTCACTGCGGCCCCGCGTCGATCGCGGCGCGCAGCGCGCCCTCGGTGAGCGGCGGCGCACCGCCGCGTAGCCAGAGGAAGTACTCCACGTTCCCCGACGGGCCCTTTAGCGGGCTGGCGGTGACGCCCATGACGCCGAGGCCGGCCTTCGTCGCCGCTGCGGCGACGGCCGCGACCGCCGTTGCCCGCAGCGGAGGGTCCTTGACCACTCCCCCTGACCCGACATTGCGCCTGCCGACCTCGAACTGTGGCTTGACCATCAGCAAAAAGTCCGCGTCCGGCGCGGCGCAGGCGACGAGCGCGGGCAGCACCTGGGTGAGCGAGATGAACGACAGGTCGGCGGTCACTACCCCCGGGCGCGGGTCGACCTGGCCAGGCTGAATGTTCCGCACGTTGACCCGGTCCAGGACGCTCACCCTGGGATCGGTGCGCAGGCTCCAGGCGAGCTGACCATAGCCGACGTCGGCGGCGACGACGTGCGCGGCTCCGGCTCTGAGCAGCACGTCGGTGAAGCCTCCGGTCGACGCGCCCGCGTCCAGGCAGTTGCGACCGGCCACCTGGAGGTCGGTGAACGCCGCCAGCGCTCCGGCGAGCTTGTGGCCGCCGCGCGAGACGTAGTCGGGCCCAGCGTCATCACGCTGCACCGTGATCGCCGCGTCGTGGGCGACCTGGGTCGCGGCCTTCGCCGCCGCCTGGCCGGACACCAGGACCTGACCGGACGCGATCAGGTCGGCCGCCTGAACCCGCGACCGCGCCAGGCCGCGGCGCACAAGCTCCGCGTCCAGCCGCGCCCTCTTCGTCATCGGCAACTACCTCGCGTCCTAGCGGCCCTGGCCGCCAGTGTGGAGCTCCCCGAGCACCTCGACAAGCTGCTCGTGCACCCGCTCATAGACGCCAGGGTGCTCGGCGACGGGCAGTTCGTCGAGTTCGCCAAGCCGCCGGAGCGCCGCGTCGACCCTAGGCTCCCCCGTCGCTGTCAGCTCGCGCCGGCTCGCCGGCCCGGGCTGATCCTGCGTCGCAGCGGATGCATCCAGCTCGGCAGGCACGGCAAGCTCGGCAGGCACGGCAGGCGCGGCTGGCTCGTCAGACTCGGCTGGCTCAGACGGCAGCAGCGTGGGCTGAAGTTCGGGCATGCTCGATGCAGGAACCGGATCGACGCCAGATCCTGGGTCGTGCTCCATCGTGTACCAGCTCCTCCTGCCATGGCGCTCAGGTCCGGCGGACCGGCGGCTCCGAGCGGCGCGAGACTTCCTCATCTCGCGTATGCGGCGGGCCGGGATCCCGTCCTGCGTCCCTGTCTGGAACGCTACCGTCCAGCACGTCAAGCTGCCGCCATTGGCGGCCTACCGCGGCCCCCGATGTCCGAGTTCGGGGCCCGCGGCAGAGAATGACCGTGAAAGTGGGGTGAGGATGGCGACTGCGGACGAGTGTCGCGTGGCCCTGGAGAGCCTCACGGGCCGGATCGCCGAGATGGACTCCGAGGTCCGCCAGGCCAAGCTGATCGACAGGACGCTCAGTTGCCGCGTGCCAGATCTCGGCCTGACGTTTCTGACGAGGCTCGGCCCGCACGGCGCCGAGCCAGTCAAAGAAGCCGACGCGGGCTCCCGCACGGCCCAGATCCGATTCACGGCCAAGAGCGACGACGTCGTCGCGATCGCCAAGGACCCAGGCGGCTTCGCCCGAGCGTGGCTGTCCGGCAAGATCAAGGTCGAGGGCAGCCTCCTCGATCTGCTCTACCTGCGGAAGCTGCTCTAACGATTCCCGGCACTCGCCCTTCACCTCCGCTCAGCCAGCCGGCTCGACCCGGATCGGAAGCTGCGGCCTGCCCCGCCCGATCTCCAGCGCCGCGCTGATCTGAGCGACGACCCGCCGTGGCTCGGCGCGCAAGGTGCTCGGCGAGTAGTGCAGCACCGTGATGCCCAGCGCGCTCATCCGCGAGTGCCGCGCCATCGTGCGCTCCCAGTCGGCTGGCGACAGATGCCACCGCCGGGAATCGACCTCCGCAGCGACGCACGCGTCCGTCCACCACGCGTCCGGCCTCGCGACGAACTCCTCGTTCACGTACAGCGTTGGGTTATAGAGCGGAGCCGGCAGTTCGGATCGCTTGATGAGCCTGCGAAGATCGGCCTCAGCGGCCGACCGAACCCCGTCGGCGATCTCAGTCAGTGCCATCCGGAACCGCGCCGAGCCAGCCGTTGGCCCCTGCTCGAGCTCAGCTGCTAGCGCCGCCACCGTCACCTTCCGCCACTGAACTGCGGACGCCACGACCGACCGCACATCGCCGATGTCGCCTAACTGCCTCGCCGCGTCAGCTACCGCCCGCGCCACCGGCACGAAGCGCAGCTCACCCGCCGTGAAGAGAATGGCCGGCATCCTCGACGTACGCATAACGTGCACGAAGCTCTGGTCCCGCCTCCGCCGCTCGATCGGAATCAGCACGTCGACAACGGTGCGGCCAAGGTTGTTGATGCCGTGCGCGGCCATTGCCGCCTGCCCAGTGATCGCGCTGCGATCGCCTGCATAGAGCAACGCGGCTATTTGCTCTTGGTCGCGGGTCGGGTTGCCTGTCTTGATCGAATAGACGCCGGGGAGGAGCACCTGCCACGGCCCGCCAGTTCGAAGCCTCATGCGCAGGGCCTGTTCCGTGAGCCCGCACGTCAGTGCCTGCGACCGCGTGAGGATGCCGCTCTGCCGAGCGGTCAGCCGATCGACGCCTGATTTGTCATATAACGCGACCCGTCCCATGCCGGCCAACCTGCCAGACCCCTCTGACAGCGGGCCCATCCGGCCAACAAATTGAACAGCTACGTGCCGCCACCCGCACTGTTTGAGCGGCGTCGGCACGTAGCTGTTCAATTCCGCTGGCGGCAGGTGGGGGCGGCGGGGCATGAACGCGGCGACGTGCCGGCACGGGCGGCGGGGCGCGGCGGTGGAGTCGGAACGGCCGGTAGCGTGACGGCATGGGCGGGATGTTCGGGCGGCCGCGGGCGGAGATCGCGGCCGGCGCCGTACACGTACCGGGCTGGCTGAGCATCGCAGAGCAGCAGCGCCTGGTGACCGCGTGCCGGGAGTGGGCGCGCCCGCCGGCCGGCATGCGGCACACCGCGATGCCGTCCGGCGGGCAGATGTCGGTGCAGACCGTCTGCCTGGGCTGGCACTGGATGCCGTACCGGTACTCGCGCACCGCCGAGGACGTGGACGGCGCGCCGGTCAAGCCGTTCCCTGACTGGCTGGCCGACCTCGGCCGCCGTGCGCTCAAGGAAACCCTCGACGAGGCGGACCAGCCGGAGGCCTATGCCCCGGACGTGGCACTGATCAACTACTACGACGGCTCGGCCAGGATGGGCATGCACGCTGACAAGGACGAACGCTCGGCCGCCCCCGTGGTCTCGCTCAGCCTCGGCTCGTCGTGCGTGTTCAGGTTCGGCAACGCCGAGAACCGCGGCAAGCCCTACCAGGACGTGACGCTCGAATCCGGCGACCTGTTCGTCTTCGGCGGACCTGCGCGGTTCGCCTACCACGGCGTCACGAAGACAATCGCTGGGACCGAGCGACCCGACATCGGCCTGCCCGAGGGCCGGCTCAACATCACGCTGCGGGAATCGGGCCTGACCTGACCGCGGGGTCGCCTCGGGCCGCGCGGTTGCCTCAGGTCGCGCGTCGCCTCAGGCCGCGCGGTGCGGCCGCCGCTAGTGGGATCCTTGGGAGATGCCCGAGGGCGACGTGGTCTGGCGAGTGTCCCGCCAGCTTGACGCTGCCCTGGCTGGCCGCGCGCTGACCCGCTCCGACTTCCGGGTGCCGCGATTCGCGACCACGAACCTCAGGGGCCGGTCGGTGCGGGAGGCAGTCTCCCGTGGCAAGCACATCCTGATCAGGGTCGAGGGCGCGGTCACCATCCACACGCACCTGCGGATGGACGGCTCCTGGCGGATCTCGCCGGCGCCGCTATCCGCCGCGTGATCACCGGGTCCGGCTGGTGCTCGAGAACGCGCAGTGGCAGGCCGTCGGCTACCTGCTCGGCGTCGTGGAGGTGCTGTCGACCGCTAGGGAAGAACGCGCGCTCGGCCACCTCGGCCCCGATCTGCTCGGTCCGGACTGGGACGCAGCCGAGGCGGTCCGCCGCCTCGGCGCGCAGCCGGACCGGCCCATCGGCGAGGCGCTGCTCGACCAACGGAACCTGGCCGGCATCGGCAACTTGTACAAGTCCGAGGTGCTGTTCCTGCGCGGGATCAGCCCGTGGCTGCCGGCCGGACAGGCAGGCGACCTGGAACCGGCGGTGATACTGGCGCAGCGCCTGCTCGAGGCGAACAAGGAGCGCACCGGGCAGGTCACGACCGGCAACACCGCACGCGGCGCGGAGACCTGGGTGTACGGCAGGGCGGGCCGCCCGTGCCGGCGCTGCGGAACCCGCGTGCTGGCCGACGGCCACGCGGGGCGGGGCGGGCCGGCCCAGGAGCGGGTCACGTTCTGGTGCCCCGCGTGCCAGCCGGGCCCCGGCCGACCATGAGCAGCGCCGACCGCGGCGCAGGCACGCGGCGCAGGCCGCGGCGCGACAACTGGCCCCGCGAACGATGCCAGCGCGTTCGTGCTGGCCAACTCCACGCTGCGGCCGGTGCCGCTGGCCCCCGAGATCAGGCTGCACCTCGCCGACGACGCCTTCGGTCTCTGGGAGGCGACCGAGGCCGTGGCCGACGGCAGGGCCGAGCGGCCGCCGCCGTTCTGGGCGTTCGCCTGGCCTGGCGGCCAGGCGCTGGCCAGGTACGTCCTCGACCATCCCGACGTGGTGGCCGGGCGCGCGGTTCTCGACCTCGGCGCGGGCTCGGGCATCGCCGGTATCGCAGCCGCCATCGCAGGAGCGACGACGGTGCTGGCCAGCGATCTCGATCCGTTCGCCGCGGCCGCGATAGCGCTGAACGCGGCCACGAACCACGTCCTGGTCGACGTCACCGGCGACGTGCTCGACGGCGCGGGCGAGGGCGCGGACGTGATCCTGGCCGCCGACGTCTGGTACGAGCGCGCGCTCGCCGATCGCGCGCTCGGCCTGTTGCGCCGGGCTCGCGACCGGGACGCCGCCGTACTGGTCGGCGACCTCGGCCGCGCCTTCCTGCCCAGGCCGATGCTGCGCGAGCTAGCCGCCTACGACGTGCCGGTCCTGGCCGACCTGGAAGATGCGTCGGTCAAGCGGGTCCTGATACTGACCGTGCGGTAGCGCGGCCAGCAGGCCGGCTGGACCAGATCCACGATCACGCGTCGCGGCGCAGGAACACGATCAGCCCGCCGATGACCGCGGCCGCGGCGTACGCGCAGAACACCGCGAACCCGATCCACGGCGAGAACGGATGCAGACCGCTGGCCTGGTTCTCCCAGATCGGCGAGCCCGCGTTGAAGGGAATCCACTTGTCGATGTCTTCCTGGCCGAACCAGCCGCTCGGCGGACCGGGTAGGAACTGGCTCAGGATCCACAACACGAACATCAAGCTGATGCCGACGGCGATCGCTCCTGCCGTGTGCCTGAGCATCGCGCCGAGACCGAACGACAGCAGCCCGCACACGGCCAGGAACAGCCCGCCGCCGATCACCATGCGCAGCACGTCGTGGTGCCCGAGCGTGGTGTTGACGTGCTGGCTGGACAGGATCGCCTGGCCCACGAAGAAAGCCAGGAAGCTAGTGATCAGGCCGACCACCAGCGCGACGAAGCCGAAGACGACTCCTTTCGCCGCGAATACGGTGCCGCGGCGCGGCATCGTGGCCAGCGAAGTCCTGATCATGCCGGTCGAGTACTCCGACGTGATCGCCAGCGCACCAAGCACGATGATGATGAGCTGCCCGAACAACAGGCCGAACAGGCTGATGCTCGCCGCCTGAGTCCTGATCTCGTTGGCGATGTGCTCGGCGAAGCCCGGCGGAACCTTGCCGCCGCGGAACGTGGTGCCCTGCTCGAACCTGAGCAGCCGCTGCGTCTGGCCCCAGCTGAACAGCGCGCCGATGCCCACGCACGCGAGGATCAGCGCGAGCAGGGTCCAGTAGGTCGAGCGCACCGAGCGGATCTTGGTGAACTCCGAGCGCACCGCGCCGATGAAGCCTGCCCTGCCAGATGGCTGGCGACCGACCGCCCCGCCTACGAGAACCTCATGACTGACTGCCGTCGCCATCTCAGGCCACCCCTCCCGCGTTCGCTGCTTGCGCCGCCCGCTCGAGAGGCAGGCCCGCGTGGAACTCGACGCTCGACGCGGTCAGCTCCATGAAGGCCTGCTCGAGCGAGGCGTGCGCCGACGCCAGTTCGTGCAGCCTGATCCCGTTCTCGAAGGCCAGGTCACCGACCTGAGCGGCGGTCATGCCGAGCAGCACGAGGGTGCCCCCGGTGTCGTCGCGCACGGTCGCTCCTGCCGCGGTGGCGAGCAAGGTGAGCTCGTCAGGCTGGGGAGTACGCACCCGGACCGACTGCTGCGAGTTGGCCGCGATGAACTCCCCGGTCGTGCAGTCCGAGATGAGCTTGCCGCGGCCGATGACGATCAGGTGGTCGGCCGTGTTCTCCATCTCCGACATCAGGTGGCTGGAGACGAACACAGTGCGGCCCTCGGCGGCGAGCGCCTTCATCAGGTTCCTGATCCACATGATGCCCTCTGGGTCCAGCCCGTTGACCGGCTCGTCGAACATCAGGATCTTCGGGTCGCCGAGCAGCGCGCAGGCGATGCCGAGCCGCTGGCCCATGCCGAGCGAGAACCCCTTCGACCGCTTGTCTGCGACGTCGCTGAGGCCGACCAGGTCGAGCACCTCGCGGATCCGGCGCTTGGGCAGGTTATTGGTCTGCGCCACGCAGAGGAGGTGGTTGTAGGCGCTCCGCCCGCCGTGCACAGCCTTCGCGTCCAGCAGCGCCCCGACCTCGCGCATCGGCCAGGCATGCCGGCCGAACTGCTTGCCATCCACCGTCACCGTGCCGCTGGTGGGGCGGTCCAAGCCGAGGATGAGCCGCATGGTGGTGGTCTTGCCGGCGCCGTTCGGGCCAAGGAAGCCGGTGATCTTGCCCGGCTCGACAGTGAACGACAGGTTGTCGACGGCGAGCGTGTCGCCGTATCTCTTCGTGAGGCCTCGTGCCTCGATCATGTGGGGATCCTTCCCGCCGGGCCTGGTCAAGGCCGGCACGATGCGAGCGGAGCCGGCAGCCGGGCAGCACTGGCAGGAACGGGCGCCTGCTCCGCACGGATCAGTCTGGCCTGACGACGGCACCCTAAGCATCGCCCTGAGGTCTGATTCTCATCTCAGACCTCAGGGCGACAAGAGATGCTACTCAGGCGTCCCGGCGGAGGAACAGGACGAGTCCCCCGGCCAATGCGACGGCCGCGTAGCCGCAGAACACCGCCAACCCGATCCACGGCGAGAACAGGTTCAGGCCGCTGACGTGTTCCCAGATCGCGCCGCCCGCGTTGAACGGGATCCACTTGTCGATGTCAGCCTGACCGAACCAGCCGCTCGGCGGCCCAGGCAGGAACTGGCTGAGGCTCCACAAGACGAACAACAGCCCGATCGCAGCCGCGACCGCCCCCGCCGTGTGCCTGAACATCGCACCGAGACCAAACGACAGCAGCCCGCAGACGGCCAGGAACAGCCCGCCGCCGATCACGGCCCGCAGCACGCCAGGCTGGCTCAGGCTGGCGCTCGCGTGCACCCCGGCGAGCAGCGCCTGGCCGGCGAGGTACGAAGCGAAGCTCGTGATCAGCCCGGCGGCCAGCGCGACCGCGCCGAAGACGAGCGCCTTGGCCGCGTAGACCGTGCCTCGCCTCGGCATGCTGGTCAGCGACGTCCTGATCATGCCGGTCGAGTACTCCGAGGTCATGGTCAGCGCGCCGAGCACGGCGATCACCAGCTGGCCGATCAGCAGTCCGATCAGGCTTCCTGTGACGCTGTCGGCGCGAGCGTGGGCCAGCGCCGCCGCGCGATCGGCAGCGGTGGCCGCGCCCGATACCTGGGCGGCATCCGCGGCGCTGAACAATATGGCCATGCCCACGCACACGACGACCATGGCGAGCAGGGTCCAGTACGTCGACCGGACAGACCTGATCTTGGTGAACTCTGACCGCACCGCGCTGACGAGCCCGACCCGGTCACTACGCGCGATTCCTGACTGCCTGGCGTGGGCGCCGCCCCCGCGCGGCTCAAACGTCGTCGTTGCCATGTCAGGCCACCTCTCCCGCGTAGGCCGGCGTCCGGCCGGCTAGCTCCTGGTCAGATCCCGCGCTGCCGCCAGGCAATCCGGCTCGGAAGTCGACGCTCGCCGCCGTCAGGTCCATGAACGCCTGCTCGAGCGAGGCGGTCACCGGTGTCAGCTCGTGCAGCCTGATGTCGTTCTCGAACGCCAGGTCGCCGACCTGCTCGGCGTCCAGGCCGCGCAGCAGCACATGGCCGTCGCCGTCGTCGCGGGCCACGCCGCCGACCGCGGCCGCGAGCCTGGCAAGCGCACCGGGCTGCGGCGTGCTGACCCGGACCGACTGGGCGGAGTTGCGCGCGATGAACTCGGCCACGGTGCAGTCCGCGATCAGCTTGCCCCGGCCGATGACGATCAGATGGTCGGCAGTGTTCTCCATCTCCGACATCAGGTGGCTCGACACGAAGACCGTCCTGCCCTCGGCCGCCAGGGACTTCATCAGGCTCCTGATCCACAAGATCCCCTCGGGATCGAGCCCGTTGACGGGTTCGTCGAACATCAGGATCTCCGGGTCGCCGAGCAGGGCGGCCGCGATGCCGAGCCGCTGGCCCATGCCCAGCGAGAACCCCTTCGAGCGCTTGCCGGCCACATCGCTGAGGCCCACCAGCGCGAGCGCCTCGCCGACGCGTCGGCTGGGCAGCTTGCTGGCCTGCGCGAGGCAGAGCAGGTGGTTGTAGGCCGACCGGCCGCCGTGCACGGCCTTCGCGTCCAGCAGCGCCCCGACCTCCCGCATCGGCGCCCCAAGCTCATGGAACGGCATGCCGTTCACGGTCACGGTCCCGCTGCTCGGCCGGTCCAGGCCAAGGATCAGCCGCATGGTGGTGGTCTTGCCTGCCCCGTTCGGGCCGAGGAATCCGGTGATCTTGCCGGGTTCCACGGTGAACGACAGGTCGTCGACGGCGATCGTGTCGCCGTATCGCTTGCTGAGGCTGCGCGCCTCAATCATTACTCAGCCCTCCTGAATCGGCTGCTCAGCGGGATGCGCCCGGGTCCGGACTCCGTCAGTCTCGCCGCGGCTAGGCCGACTCCGCGTCGGCCGCGAAGTGGATTTGCGCTCAGCCCACGGGCTGAATTCAGGACCGGGCGAGCGTCATTCTGCGGGCGTACGAGAGCGCCCCTGCTGCCATTCAGGTACGACAGTCAGGCAGGGTCGCCGAGGGCTTTCAGCGCGGGAGCGACCATGTCCTCGCTAACCTGCCCGGCGGCCCAGGCCGCGGCGCACAGCGCGCGCAGGCCATCGATCCAGGCGCCGTCGCCGCTCAGCTCGATCGAGGCAGTTCCGCCAGGCCACACGGTCTGCCAGCCGCCGCAGCGGAACGCCGCGGCAGCGGCACTGTCCGGCCGCGCGGTCGCGCCGGCGTCAGCACCGTCCGCTGGCCGCGGCCCCGCACTCCCCCGCGGGCCGATCACCGGCTGCGGCTCCGTCAGCGCGCGCAGATCGGTCGCGATAAAGGTCGGCCGCTGGCCGGCCGGCGCCAGTACGGCATCCTTCGCTGTGCTGACGCCCGTCAGCACCAGCAGGCTGTCAGCGCCGCCGCGCACGGCGCCCTCGATGTCGGTGTCCAGCCGATCGCCCACGACCAGCGGGTGCTTCGCCCCGGTCCGCTCCACAGCCTCCGCGTGCAGCGGCGTCTGCGGCTTGCCGGCCACGACCGGCTGCACCCCGGTCGCCGTGATGATCACCGCGAGCAGCGACCCGTTGCCGGGCTGCGGGCCGCGCGGCGTGGGCAGCGTGGAGTCCGAGTTCGTCGCCACATAGAACGCGCCGTCCCTGACTGCGACGCCAGCCTCGGCAAGCAACTCATAGTTGATGCCTGGCGCGTAACCCTGCACCACCGCGACCGGCCGGTCCGCGGCCAGCGACACCGGCCGCATGCCGCGCTCGCGCAAGGCCAGGCGCAGGCCGTTCGAGCCGGCCACCAGCACGGCGGACCCCGGCGGAAACTTCTTCGCGATCAGCGTCGCTGCGGCCTGTGCGGACGTCACCACGTCGGCGGACCTCGCCGCGACGCCGAGCCTGCTCAGGTGCTCGGCGGTGGCCGACGGCGAACGCGAGGCGTTGTTCGTCACGAACGCGAGCCGCAGACCCGCCTCCCTGGCCTTGGCCAGCGCTTCAGGCGCCCCGCTGATCGCCTGCGGACCTGAGTAGACCACGCCGTCAAGATCGAGCAGCGCGACGTCGTACTCGGCGGCCGGCGCGCGCCGCCCTGGCGTGATCAGGGTCGCGGGCGTCGAGCCGGCCACGGTCGCGATGCCGTCAGTTCCGGTCGGCACCGACGGGTGAGGGTAGTCAGGCATAAGTCAGATTCTTTTCCTTTAACAGGGCTCTGGGCGCGCAGTGTCGCACGCACGCTGCGCAGCGCGTCGGTGTAATGCCGCAAATCCGGGCGCATCGCGGCGGCCAGCGCGAGGTGCTCGGCGGCCGCGCCGTGATCTCCTGTCCTGGCCAGGGCGAGCCCGAGGCCGAACTGCGCGTAGTCGTCGCTGGGGCTGGCTTCCACGATCCGGCGGAAGCTGTCGGCCGCCTCAGCGTACTGCCGCGTATCGAACTGGGCGCGGCCGAGCGCCTCCAGGATGCTGCGCGAGTCAGGTTCGGCGGCCGCCGCCCGCTCAAGCAACTGCGCGGCGGCCGCCGGGCTGCCGCGGCCCAGCAAGTCCAGACCACGCCGGTAAAGGGTATATATATCTTCCTGACCTGCCCTCGGCCGACCGGCCGAGCCAGGCTTTTCGCCGGAACGGGAATCCTGGCCGCCTGAAGATCCTTCTGACATATGTGCAGATCCCTCCGTCGTCTCCGGCGTCAGCGGGCCAGGCCGCAGCGGGCCTGGAACTGACGCCGTTTCGCGGCGTCCGTTATGCGCAGGACCGGGTGAGCGGGCTCGCCGAGGTCACCTCTCCACCGTACGACGTCATCGTCAGAGATAAAGAGGACCAGTTGATGGCGGCGGATCCGCATAACGTGGTTCGCCTGATTTTGCCCAGGCCGGTGCCGGGCCGCGCCGGCGAGGAGTACCACGACGCGGCCGAGTCGCTGCGGCAGTGGCAGGACGAGGACATTCTGGTCACCGACCCGGCGCCAGCGCTGTACCTGTACGAGCAGTCGGCGGTGCCGGTCAAGGGAGACGGCTCTCTCGCGGACACCGGGAGAGGCTGGGTGCAACGCGGCCTGATCGGCGCGATCAGGCTGGTGCCGCCCGACGCGGGCATCGTGCTGCCGCACGAAGACGTCTCGCCAGGACCGGTCGCTGGGCGGCTCGCGCTGATGGAGGCGACCCAGGCCAACCTCGAGCCGATTTTCTTGCTCTACGACAGCCACAGCCCCAAGGAAGGCGGCGATCCGATCAGCACGACCGATCCGTGCGACGGCGCGGTCGGTGCGACGGCCAGGATCATCGCCGAGATCGCCGGGAGCTGCGCGGGGTCGGCGCAGCGAGAGCCGCTGATCAGCACCTGCACCTCGGACGGATTGCAGCACAAGCTCTGGGCGATCACCGATCCAGGCGAACTGGCCGCGATCGCGGCGGACCTGGGCCCGCGCCAGGCGCTGATCGCCGACGGACACCACAGGTACGCCGCGTACCTGAAGTTGCAGGCCCGCCGGCGTCAGGTGGGAGACGGGCCAGGCCCGTGGGACTACGGCCTCGCGCTGCTGGTCGACTCGGCGAGCTATCCCCCGCAGATCGGCGCGATCCACCGGGTGATCCCCGGACTCGATGTTCAGCGCGCGGCCAAGCTGGCCTCGTCCGCGTTCTCGGTGCGAGCCCTGCTGGGCGGGAATGCGGACCTGCCGGCGGCTGTCACCGCGCTCACCGAGGCCAGCGCCGCGGGTCCGGCGTTCGTCCTGGCAGACGAGCAGTCCGCGTTCCTGATCAGCAACCCCGACCCTGGCCAAGCAGCGGCCGCGATGCCGCCTGACCGATCAGAGCAGTGGCGGGCGCTGCCGGCCGCTGTGCTCTCCGAGCTGCTGCTCACCAAGGTCTGGAACCTCACCGACGACGATGACACGGTGCGGGTCGTGCATCACGACGCAGAGGCGGCGGTCCTGACCGCCCAGGCCACGGGCGGAACGGCCGTCTTGTGCAGTCCTATGACGCCGAGCGAGGTCTATGCCGTCGCGGCGCGAGGTGAGAAGGTGCCGCGTAAGTCGACCTCCTTTGCCCCGAAACCGCGCACCGGCCTGGTGCTGCGGTCGTTCGCTCAGGGCTGAATCGTCGGGCGCGCATCGCCCTATGGCCGGGCAGATGCTGACCACCTGGGACGATGGACCTATGGCAGACGACGTTCGCATTGCGGGTGATTCCGACACCGTCACGGCGCTCGGGCACGAGGTCTACCAGATCGACACGCAGATGGCCGGATACCCCGGCATCACCGCCGGGTACCTGATCCGGTCAGACCGGCCCTGCCTCGTCGAGACCGGCACCGCGCCGTCGGCCCCGGTGGTCAGGGATGCCCTGGCCGCGCTTGGCGTAGGCGCGGACGACCTCGCCACTGTCGTGGTCACGCACATCCACCTCGACCATGCGGGCGGCGTCGGCGACATCGCCGAGATGTTCCCCGGCGCTGAGGTCGTGGTGCACGAACTGGGCGCCCGGCATCTGGCCGATCCGTCCCGGCTGATGGCCAGCGCGCGCATGGTGTACGGGGACGAGCTCGACGCGCTCTTCGGCGCGCTCGCGCCTACCCCTGCCGACCGGATCCGCACGGTCGAGCTGACGGGCGTGGTCGATCTGGGCGGCGGCCGCAGGCTGGAGAGCCATTACTCACCGGGTCACGCTAAGCATCACGTGGGCCTCGTCGACTCGGTCAGCGGCGACCTGTACGTGGGTGACGCCGCGGGGATCTACATTCCGGAGACCGGTGATCAGCGGCCAGCGACACCGCCGCCCGACTTCAACCTGGAGATCGCGCTCGAGTCACTCCGCATGTTCGGCGCGCTGCGGCCGGCCAGGCTGCTGTTCAGCCACTACGGCCCGGTCTCTGCGGTGGACGCGGCGCTTGACCGGTCGGCCGAGGAGATCAGGCTCTGGGTCGCCGAGACCAGGCAGGCCAGGCGTGCGGGCCTGGACCTGGATCACGCCGTAGCCATGGTGGCCGAGCGCACCCGCGAGCGGTACGCGGTCTTCGCGCCGGACGCCGACCCGGACCTGGCGGCCAAGTACGACCGCATCGCCGGGGCTCCGGCCAACGTGTCCGGCATCATGGATTGGCTGGACAAGACCGGCGACCCTGCCTAGCCCGGGTGCCAGTCTGCTCACGCTTGACCTAGCGCTTCGGCGCGGTGCCGACGTCGACGCGGTACGCGGTGGTCTGACTGCCAGTGATGATCACGACGCCGTGACTATGGACGGACGTCAGGCGCACGGACGTGACGAGTTCGTGCACGCCGTTGTCGCAAGCAATGGTGCCGAGCGACCTCAGCTTCCCGCGAGCAGCCCCCGCCGAGAGTCCGAGCAGGTCATGCGCAGAGCCGCGGCCGACCAGTATCCGCAGCGGTCCGGGTCCGTAGCATCTCGCCCTGACGGCCAGCAGGCCGCTGATGCCGGTCAGGTCCGATGACGTGGCGCCCTGGCCCGTGAATTCGAAGACCCGCACGAATCCTGGCCTCCCTGGGATCCGGCCAGGAGCCGCGAGCTGCGGCGTCTGGCTGACTCGGCTTCCCGGCACGCCGACGTAGCCGGGGTGCGCGAGGATATTGCGGCGGTTGACCTGCAACTGGATCACCTGGACCCGCCCGCTGATCTGACCGGTATCGGCGATGGCCAGGCCGGCAACCGCCGGCACCATTCCGACTCCTCCGCTCCCCGAGCTCGATGTGCCCTGGCTGGACGTGGTGGTGCTGGACGGTCCCGGGGCCGTCCAGCCGATGGCCCGCACGCTCGGTGCGGCGAGCACGACGATCCAGTTGTCCGGATTGCGGTCCTGCTGCGCCGAGGTGCCGTGCACGTTGAGGCCGATGAAGAGGTTCCCGACCGGCCTCGGCGCCGCGACGTCATACAGCACCCACGGACTCGATCCCGGCGTCCATGCGCGCTGGCCGTGCATCACCTCGCTGGCCGTCGCCCAGCCCGCGACCAGCCTTGTGCCCGCGCTGCTGTGCGCCTCGAACATCACCACGACGACCTGACCGCTCGCCACCGTCTGGCCGACGTACCAGATCACCTTGGCCGCCGATGTGGCGCTCCGCGGAGTCCCGCTGGCCTCGGCCGAGAGGTGCCGCCAGGCCGAGACGGCGCCGTCCAGCACTTGTCGCGGCACGCTGTCGTTCCTGTGATCGGGCCAGGGCAGTGCCCACGACGGCACCGCGCGGTTGGCTGGAGCCGGAGCGACTCGTCCAGCGGAGGTGCCGACGCTGATCGCGACCACCGCTGCCGAGGCGACGACGGCGAGCGTTCCGACTGCCTGAGCCAGGCGACGCCGGAGCACGCGGCGCTTGATCCGGCTGTGCCGGTCCCGCGGCGGATCCGGCTGTCCGGCGGTCAGATCGTCGAACAGCTGGCGAACGGCTACCTCGTCGGGTACGACGCTCATCTCACATTCCTCCCGCCAGCGATGACCGGTAGCCATCGAGCGCGCCGTCGGCGCGCAGCTTCGCAAGCGCCTTCGCTGCCTGGCTCTTGACCGTGCCGACCGAGATGCCGAGCATCTCGGCGACCTGTTGCTCGGACAGATCCTCGTGGTACCGCAAGACGACGACGAGCCGTTGCCGGTGCGGCAGCCCCGCGAGCGCCGACCTGACGGCGTGGCGGCGATCGGCCTCCTGATACGGATCGCTGGTTCTGACGTCCGGGACCGAGGCCGCGGGAACCTCGCCGCGCCATCGCCTGCGCCACCAGGACGACCAGGTATTGACCATGACCTTCCTGACGTACGCCTCAGGCGCGTCGCTTTCGATCCACGACCACCGCGGGTACGCGCGGGAGAACGCGGTCTGCACGAGGTCTTCGGCCAGCGCCCAGTCGCTGGTCAGCAGGTATCCGAACCGCTGCAGCGCCTGTCCGCGCGCGCTGACGAAGTCCTCGAAGCCCTGCGATGCCGCCACTGCCGCCTCCCGCCGCCGGCTCCACTATCCGATTGGACCGGGATGGCCGCCCAAAAGGTTGCCTGCCTGATTCCTTGAGCAGGTGTCAGGCTGGCTCCTGGTGGTGCAGCTCCTTCTGCATGTAGACGCGGCTGTAGCCGTCCTGGCTGTGCCGGGCTGTTTCGTGGTAGCCGAGCTTGGCGTAGATGGCCAGATTCTCGGTCATTACCTCGTTGGTGTACAAGGTCACCCTCGTCACGCCCATGGACAGGGCCTGTCGCTCGGCGAATTCCATCAGCAGGCGGCCGAGACCGGTGCCCTGAGCGGCGGGGCTGACCGCGACGTTCTCCACGAGCAGGCTGTCGGGCTCGGGAATGAGCACGAGGACGGCGGTGACGGGCTCGCCCAGCACCCAGACCTGACCTGCGGTCACGGCGTGGCGGTAGTCGGTCAGTACCGGAGCGGGCGGCCTGTCCATCCGGTCGAGGTAGAGCGCGTACGCGGCCGCGATGACTGCCTTGAGCGCGGGCAGGTCCGCGTCGGTCGCCTGCCGGGGCTCGTGGCTCGGGTCAGCGGGCATCGTCGCGGGCGCCGGCGAGGCCGCGGCTCCCCGTGCCGTCCTCGTCCCCCGTGTCGAGGTCGCCCGCGTCGAGGTCGCCGGTGTCTAGGTCGCCCGTGTCGGGGTCGCCCGTGTCGGGGTCGCCGGTGTCTAGGTCGGTCGCGTCTAGGTCAGCAGCCTCAAGATCGTCGAAGTCCAGCACGTCCAGGTCATCGACCCGGTCGGCCGCGTCGGTCTCGCCAGCGTCATCAGCCGAGGCCGCCCTGGCGAACCAGTATCGCGCCTCGTCCGCCCGTCCCGCGTCGGTCAGCGCGTCGGCGTAGGCGTAGAACAGCCTGGCCGAAGCTCGCCGAACGCGGCCGTCGGTGAGCTCGGGGATCTGCAGTGCGACCACGGCGGCTTCGGGGAAACCCTGATCCCTGCGGATGCCCGACTCGACGATCCGCAGCTCGATCTGCGTCTCGCGATCCAGACCGCGGGTCTCGGTGCCAGTGGCGAGGTCGAGTGCCCGGTCGAGCCTGCCAAGCGCTCGTTCGCTATCGGCCATCAGCGGAAGGTAGCTGCCCTGGCCGGTCAGCCGCCGCGCCGCGCGCAACTCCGCGAGTGCCTCTGCCCACTTGCCAGCCCGGTACGCCGCGATGCCGCTCGTTTCGCGCACGATGCCAACCCGAGCGGCAAGCCGGCGAGCCGCCAGTGCGTACTCGTAGCCTCGCTCGGGATCGGTGGCCAGGCTCGCGGCCACCAGGAATCTCGCGACAGCCTCAGCGAGGTCCGACGGCAGTGTCCTGAGCTCGGCCCGCGCGGCCGGATCCAGCTGATCCGCGGTGATGCTGGCCGGCACGGAAGGAAGCCGCGGGCCGCTGCGCTCGCCGTCTCGCCGCGCCGAGGCGTCGTCGCGTTCAGGCCGCCCGCGGGAGTTGTCGCGCTGGTCTCCGCGACCGCGATAGCTCTCGCCTTGCGGGCGCCGCGATCCCGCGCCAGCCGCCGTGTGCGGTGACCGGCTCCAGCCGCCGGTGCGGTCGGACCCCGCGTCCGCCGACCGTACTGGGCCCGCCGGACGCCGTGGTCCTGCTGGAGCGCCTGAGCGCGACGGTCGGGCACCGCCGGATCGGCCGTCGCGGCCCGCCCGATCGGCCCGGTCACCGCTCCCGGTCGTGCGCGCAGGCCGGCCATCGCGGGCGCTCCAGTCGCCCCGCGCCGTGTCGCCGGTGCTAGTGCCGGTGCCGGTGCGTGCCGGCCGATCGGAACGTGCGGGGCCGTCGGAGCGCGCCGGCCGCTCAGAGCGTGCGGGCCCGTCGGAGCGTGCTGGCCGGTCGGTGCGTGCGGGCCGGTCGGTGCGTGCGGGCCGGTCGGTGCGTGCGGGCCGGTCGGTGCGTGCGGGCCGGTCGGATCGTGCTGGCCTGTTGGTATCTGACGTCCGGTCAGGCCGCCAGGGCCGATCCGGGCGCGAGGACCAGGACTCGCCAGTCCGCGGAGTTCTTGGCGTGCGCGGCCGCTCGTCGGTGTCCGACGGCCTGGCACTGCGCGATGAGGGCCCGGAGCGCGTGGTCCGGCCGGACCCCGACGACCAATCGGGTCGCGACGCTCCGCCGGCTCGCGTGGCGCGGGCGCCATCTGATGTCCGCTGGGTGCGCGTCTCGTCGGTGTACGGAATCCGCGCGCTGCGCGACGAACCGCCAGAGCGGGAATTCTGGCCCGTGCGCGACGACCGATCGTCGCCTGTAGTCCGGTCGCTGCGGGAAGCTCGGCCCGTGCCTGCCGGCCGGTCTGCCCTCGACGTCCGTCCTGGCGCGTCGGAGCGAGAGGTACGCGTCGTCCGCGAGGCATCGCCGGCGCCGCTGGTCCGCGGGCTCCGCTCACTCCGGTCGGGTCCGTCAGAGCGATACGTACGGGCGCTCCCGCCGCTACGGCCCGGCTGATATGCGCCGCGCCTCTCTTCGCCGCGCCGCGGCGCGGACTGACCACGCCGGGTGCTACCACCAGCGGCCCCTGCCGTCCTGGCGGTCCTTGATCCAGGGCTCGAGCCGCGTGCCCGACTGTCGTTGGGCTTACGTGCGTCCTGCGACCGCCGGTCCGAACCGGCTGGCGAACCGTCGCGCGAGCCCGCCTTCCGCGCCCCGCCTGCCCGCTCGGAAGACCGCCCGTCACTGCGTGCGCCGTCACCGCGTGGGCCGCTCCCCCGGCCGCCTTTCGAGCTACCAGAGCCCGCTCGAGCAGAGTCCGCTCGAGCAGCACTCGCGCTTCCGCCGGCCAGGCGCTCCTCGTCCGAGCCGCTGCCAGCGCTCGCTGCCACGTCTACTCTCCGCCCATCACGGTTCAGGCCCCATCAACCTTCACGTCGCCGTTTGCACCAGCATCACACGTGCGCCGGCATCACAAAACGCTGAGGGCCATCACCTTGCGGTAACGGCCCTCAGCGGGAAGATGTCCGGCGGCGTCCTACTCTCCCACGCAGTCTCCCACGCAGTACCATCGGCGCTGAAGGGCTTAACTTCCGGGTTCGGAATGGGACCGGGTGTTTCCCCTTCGCTATGGCCACCGAAACGCTATGGAGATGTGGTCCCCCGGCACTCCGGAATGATCCGAAATCAACCGGGCCGACCGCATCTCGAGAACCGCACAGTGGACGCAAACAAGATCTATAAGTAGAAGCCAAGCCACTCGGCCTATTAGTACCGGTCAGCTCCACACGTTGCCGTGCTTCCACCTCCGGCCTATCAACCCAGTCGTCTAGCTGGGGGCCTTACCAGGTTAACCCTGAGGGAGACCTAATCTTGAGGCGAGCTTCCCGCTTAGATGCTTTCAGCGGTTATCCCTTCCAAACGTAGCCAACCAGCCGTGCTCTTGGCAGAACAACTGGCACACCAGAGGTTTGTCCGTCCCGGTCCTCTCGTACTAGGGACAGCCCCTCTCAAGTCTCCTACGCGCGCAGCGGATAGGGACCGAACTGTCTCACGACGTTCTAAACCCAGCTCGCGTACCGCTTTAATGGGCGAACAGCCCAACCCTTGGGACCTGCTCCGGCCCCAGGATGCGACGAGCCGACATCGAGGTGCCAAACCATCCCGTCGATATGGACTCTTGGGGAAGATCAGCCTGTTATCCCCGGGGTACCTTTTAGCCGTTTAGCGACGGCGCTTCCACATGCCACCGCCGGATCACTAGTCCCAGCTTTCGCTCCTGTTCGACATGTCTGTCTCACAGTCAAGCACCCTTGTGCACTTACACTCGACACCTGATTGCCAACCAGGCTGAGGGTACCTTTGGGCGCCTCCGTTACCTTTTAGGAGGCAACCGCCCCAGTTAAACTACCCACCAGACACTGTCCCTGATCCGGATCACGGACCCAGGTTAGACATCCAAAACGACCAGAGTGGTATTTCACCGTTGACTCCACGAAGACTAGCGTCTCCGCTTCACAGTCTCCCACCTATCCTACACAAGACGTCCCAAACGCCAATGTCAAGCTGCAGTGAAGGTCCCGGGGTCTTTCCGTCCTGCTGCGCGTAACGAGCATCTTTACTCGTAGTGCAATTTCGCCGGGTCCGTGGTTGAGACAGTGGGAAAGTCGTTACGCCATTCGTGCAGGTCGGAACTTACCCGACAAGGAATTTCGCTACCTTAGGATGGTTATAGTTACCACCGCCGTTTACTGGCGCTTAAGTTCAAAGCTTCGCAACCCGAAGGCCACTAACCTCTCCCCTTAACGTTCCAGCACCGGGCAGGCGTCAGTCCGTATACGTCGTCTTGCGACTTTGCACGGACCTGTGTTTTTAGTAAACAGTCGCTTTCCCCTGGTATCTGCGACCGTATCCAGCTCATGGAGCAAGTCCAATCACCGGACGCGGCTCCCCTTCTCCCAAAGTTA
>CAVOJF010000006.1:0-1227500 GCA_963696215.1 uncultured Actinomycetota bacterium | reverse complement strand
CGCGGTCTCGCCGGTAACCCTCCTGATCAGGTCGACGCCGGAGACCAGGTTGCCCCACTGGTCGCTGCCGCCGATCTGGAGCGTGCAGCCGTACCTGCGGTACAGCTCGAGGAAGTCGTTGGCCTGCAAGATCTGGTAGCTGAACTCGGTGTAGCTGATGCCGCCTGACTCGAGCCTGGCCCTGACCGTCTCTCTCGAGAGCATCTGGTTCACGGGGAAGTGCTTGCCGATGTCGCGCAAGAACGCCATCGCCGACAGCCCCTCGGTCCAGTCCAGGTTGCTGACCAGGAGCGCGGCAGCCGGGCCGGGATCGAAGTCGAGAAAACGGCTGACCTGATCCCCGATGTGCCTGACCCAGCCAGCGACCACCTCCGGCGGGTTCAGCACCCGCTCCGCCGACTTGCCGCTCGGGTCGCCGATCAGGCCCGTCGCACCGCCGACCAGGCCGATCGGCCGGTGTCCGGCGAGTTGCAGCCGGCGCATGGTGAGCAGCAGGACGAGGTTGCCGATGTGCAGGCTCGCGGCCGTGGGATCGAAGCCCCCGTACAGCGTCACCTGGCCAGCACCGAGCGACTGTGCGTAGCTCGTCCAGGTCAGTCGAGACGGCGATCAGGCCGCGCCAGGTCAGGTCGTCGATGATGTCGGTCACCGCTGCATACTCCCATCAACTAGCCTCGCCGTCACAGCCAAATCGCCCCACCCCCCATGATCACGGACGTCTGTCGGCGCCTAAGCCGAGAAGTGTCCGTGATCATGGACTCGCGGAGCCCTGATGCGCGGGGCGGGGTGGTCAGGCGGGTGGTGCGGGGCGCTTGGGGACGTGCGGGCGGTAGACGGAGACGGCGGGGTCGCCGGTCACCCAGTAGCGCCAAGGATCGTCGGCCCCGAGCCGGACACCGACCCTGGGCCCCGTGCGATCGCCGCCTCGGATAGTCCGCGGAAACCGGGCTGCGCGAGCACCCGCAGCGAACCAGCAGGATCGCAGACATCTGCGCCGTTCTGCGCCCGGTCGATTGCGAGCGCCTGGCACAGCCTGGCCGGTCCCCTGGCAAGATTCCGCTGCGCGGCCGTGCCCAGGCCGCCGGCACGCGACCGCAGGCCGCCAGCACGGACCCAGGCCGCCAGCAGGACCCAGGCCGCCAGCAGGACCGGCACGAGACCCGAGGCCGCCCAGCGATGCCGCGCCTGACCGCGGCCAGCGCGACGCCCTCGACGACCCGGCCGGCCCGCAGCAGGACGGCGGAGGCCTCCCCAGGTCCCTGGCAGACCAGGTTCACGCAGAAGTGCATGCCGTAGGTGAAGTAGACGTACGCGTGCCCAGGCTCGCCGAACATCACCGCGTTCCGCGCCGTCCTCCCGCGGAACGCGTGCGAGGCGGGATCCGACTCCCCGCGATACGCCTCGACCTCGACGATCTCGGCAGCGACCAGCCCGTCCGCGCTCTGGTGCGCGAGCACACAGCCGAGCAGGGCAGGCGCGACCGTCAGCACGGGCCGGTCGAGGAACGCGCGCGGCAGCACCTGCCAGCGCTCCTCTGCCCACTCCCACGCGGACGAAGACGACGAGGACGACGCGGACGACGACCGGGAGCCGCCGACATCGCGGGCCGACCTCGTCATCCCTCGGCGGCCCACGCGGCCGCGGCGGCGACCTCCTGTCGGAGCTCGGCGAGCTGGTCGGCCACCCGGCCGGGCGCCGTGCCGCCGACGGTGTCCCGCGCCGCGATCGCGCCACTGACCGACAGCACCGATCGCACATCGGGCGTCAAGTGTGGCGAGACCTTCTGCAGGTCTTCGTCGCTGACGTCGCCGAGTTCGCAGTCGTTGACCTGGCACCAGACCACCAGGTGCCCGACCGCCTCGTGCGCCTCGCGGAACGGGACCCCGCGCCTGACGAGCAATTCGGCCACGTCGGTCGCCAGCGCGTGCCCGGCCGCGGCTCCCCTAGCCAGCCGTCCCGTGTGGAACTGCATGGAGCTGACCAGGCCAGCCATCGCGGGCAGCACGAGCAGCAGTGTGTCAACCGCGTCGAAGACGGGCTCCTTGTCCTCCTGCAGGTCCCTGTTGTAGGTCAGCGGCAGGCCCTTGAGCGTAGTGAGCAGCCCGGTGAGACCGCCGATCAGCCGGCCAGCCTTGCCTCGGGCGAGCTCGGCGACGTCGGCGTTCTTCTTCTGCGGCATGATCGATGACCCGGTCGCGTAGGCGTCGTCGATCTCTGCCCAGCCGAACTCGTGCGAGGTCCAGAGCACGACCTCCTCACCGAGCCTGGACAGGTGCACCCCGGCCAGCGCCGCCGCGAAGCAGAACTCGGCCGCGAAATCCCGGTCGGCCACCGCGTCCATCGAGTTGGCGGCCGGCGCGTCGAAGCCAAGCTCTACGGCGACGGCCTGCGGATCGATCGGCAACGATGACCCGGCCAGCGCGCCGGACCCGAGCGGGCAGATCGCCGCTCGCTTGTCCCAGTCCTTCAGCCGCGCGACGTCCCTGGACAGCGCCTGCACGTGCGCGAGTAGCTGATGCGCGAGGAGCACCGGCTGCGCGTGCTGCATATGGGTCATTCCCGGCGCCGGCGTCTGCTCGGCGAGATGCCGTTCTGCCTGGTCCATCAGCGCTGTCTGCAGCTCAACGAGCCGCGCGGCGACTTGTCTCGCGTGGTCGCGCAGGTACATCCGCAGGTCGGTCGCGACCTGATCGTTCCTGCTCCGGCCAGCGCGCAACCGGCCGCCTAGCGACCCGACGCGCTCGAGCAGGCCTCGTTCCAGCGCGGTGTGCACGTCCTCATCGGCCGCGGTGGGCCTGAAGGCGCCGGTCTGGCAGTCCCGGCTGAGCTCATCGATCGCGGCGAGCAGCCTGGCGACCGCCTGGTCGTCGAGCAGCCCGGCCCTGTGCAGCACGCGCGCGTGCGCGCCGGACGCGAGCAGGTCATAGCGCGCAAGCCGCCAGTCGAATTGAACGCTGACCGACAGCCGCGCCAGCGCTTCGGCGGGCCCTGACTCGAACCGTCCGCCCCACAGCCGCAGTGCTGGCCCGGGGGGACGATCGCCCGCGGCCCCCTCCGGTGCCGAGTTGCCGGCCTCGCCGCTCACACGCCCTCCCGCAGTCGCAGGTTCCGCTACCTCGGCCAAGCTATCGGCCCGACAAAGCGCACCGCTCACTCCCCCGCAAACCAGCTCGCGCCGTCGGGAGCGAGCGACCGGGCGGGCGGCGGGCGGGACGATCAGACGGCGGCGGCTTTGCGGTCGCGCTCGGCGGCGACCTTGGTCGGCAGCCCCCAGAGTTCCACGAAACCCTTGGCGAGTTGCTGGTCGAAGACGTCGCCGGTGTCGTAGGTGGCGAGCCCGTAGTCATAGAGCCCCGCCGAGCTGCGCCGCCCGGTCACGACCGCCTGGCCGGCCTGGAGCCTGACCCGGACGTCGCCGGTCACGTTTTTCGACGCTTCGGTCATGAACGCCTCGAGCGAGGCCCGCAGCGGCGAGAACCACAGTCCGTCGTAGGTCAGCTCGGTCCAGCGCTGGCTCGCCATCCGCTTGAACCTGGCCAGGTCGCGCTCCAGGCACACGCTCTCCAGCTCCGAGTGCGCTGCGATCAGCGTCATCGCGGCTGGGGCCTCGTAGATCTCCCTGCTCTTGATGCCGACCAGGCGGTCTTCGACCATGTCGATCCGGCCGATGCCGTGCGCGCCCGCGGCCGCGTTCAGCTCCGCGATGATCTCCAGCGGCGTCAGCGGCCGGCCATCGACGGCGACCGGCAGGCCGTCCACGAAGCTGATCGTGACCTCTTCGGCCGGCTTGCCCGCGCCAGGATCGTCGGTGTAGCCGTAGACGTCGTCGTGCGGCGTCTCCCAGATGTCCTCGAGGTGGCCGGTCTCGCAGCTGCGACCCCAGACGTTCTGGTCGATCGAGTATGGCGACCTGGCCGTCACGTCGATCGGCAGACCATTGGCCGCGGCGAACTCGATCGCCTTGTCCCTGGTCATGCCCGAGTCACGGACTGGGGCGATCGCTTTCACGTCCGGCGCGAGTGCGGCCAGCCCGACCTCGAACCTGACCTGGTCGTTGCCCTTGCCGGTGCACCCGTGCGCGACCACCGTCGCGCCGTGTTCGTGCGCGACCCTGGCCAGGTGCTTGACGATCAGCGGCCTGGACAGCGCCGAGACCAGCGGGTACCTGTCCATGTACAGCGCGTTCGCGCGCAGCGCTGGCATGCAATATTCGGCCGCGAACTCAGCCCGCGCGTCGACCACGACCGCGTCGGCGGCCCCGCAGGCCAGCGCCCGGTCGCGGATGGTCTCCAGGTCCTCGCCGCCCTGACCCACGTCCATCGCCAGCGCGATGACCTCTGCGCCGGTCTGCTCGGCGATCCAGCCGATCGCCACCGAGGTGTCGAGGCCTCCCGAGTAGGCCAGCACGACTCGCTGTGTCACGTCTCCTCCTTGTGCTGCGGCGACCCAGGGGGTTGCGGGCCGTCCTCGTGAACTAACTCCGATGTCTGCGTCTGATCGCGGCCTGGTCCGGCTTGCGGCCTGCGGCGCCGGTCAGCGAGGCGCAACAGCAGGTTCGCCAGGTCATTGCCGCCGTTCGGGTCGCGGGCCACGACTAGCACGGTGTCGTCGCCAGCGACAGTGCCGAGCACGGCCTGCATCGCAGTCCTGTCGATCATCGACGCCATCAGCTGCGCGGCGCCCGGCGGCGTTCGGAGCACGACCAGGTTGCCGCTGGCCTCCGCGGACAGCAGCAGGTCTCCGGCGACCCTGGATAGGCCGGCCGTCGCGGCCGTGGCCGTGCCGGCGGCGAAGCCGGAGAGCCCGGCGATGGTCGCGGCCGCCTGCCGGTAGGCGGCGTCGTCGATCTCGCTAGGGGAAGGCTCGGCTGGCTCAGGTGGCAGGGCGTAGACCAGGGCACCGCCAGGCCCGCGCAGCCGTACCGCGCCAAGCTCGTCCAGGTCGCGGGAGAGCGTGGCCTGGGTGACCCGGATGCCGATCGCCGCGAGGCGGTCGGCGAGTTCTTCCTGCGACCTGACCGACTCCCCGGCCTGCGCGAGGATCGCCGAGATCTTCGCGTGCCTCGCGGCCTTGGTGGCCGGACTGGTCCGGTCGGCGCCATTGCCCGCCGTGCCACCGCCCGCCGTGCCACTGCCCCCCGTGCCACTGCCCCCGGTGCCACTGCCTACCGCGCCGTTGCGGCCGAGGCCAACGTTGTTCGACCCGCTGCCGCCCGCTGCCCCGGTCATGCGCCGCCCCCGAGCAACCAGTTGAGCAGCGCCTTCTGGGTGTGCAGGCGGTTCTCGGCCTCGTCCCAGACCAGACTGGCCGGGCCGTCAAGCACGCCGTCGGTGATCTCCGCGCCGCGGTGCGCCGGCAGGCAGTGCAGGACCCGGCAACCGGGCTCGGCGAGCGCGAGCTTGGCCTCGTCCAGCCGGAACGGGGCCATGACCGCGTCCCTGTCGTTCTCCTGCCCTTCCTGGCCCATGGACGTCCAGACATCGGTCGCGAGGACGTCCGCGCCGGCGCAGCCCGCCACCGGATCGCCGGAGACTTCAGCCGAGCCGCCGGTCTGGACCCCGATCGCGTGCGCGGCAGCCAGCACCTGCGGCGCCGGCCAGTACGGCTCTGGCGCGACGATCCGCACGTGCAGCCCGGCCGTGACCCCGCCCAGCAGGTAGGAGTGGGACATGTTGCTGCTGCCGTCGCCAAGGAACACCAGGCGCAGGCCGCTCAGCCAGCCGAAGCTCTCCTGAACCGTCAGCAGGTCAGCAAGCACCTGGCACGGGTGGAACTCGTTCGTCAGCGCGTTGATCACAGGTACCGTGCTCGCCGCGGCGAACTCATCGAGCCGCCGCTGGCCGTAAGTGCGCCAGGCGACCGCGGCGACCTGCCTGCTCAGCACCCTCGCGGTGTCGCCGATCGCCTCCCCGCGCGACTGATGCGTCGAGGACATGTCGATGACCAGCGGGTTCCCGCCCAGTTCGGCGATCCCCACAGCGAACGAGACCTGCGTGCGCAGCGTGGGCTTGTCGAACAGCACGGCGACGCTGCGGGGGCCGGCCAGCGGCCGCCAGCCGAATCGGTCCGCCTTCATCTCGCCGGCGAGGCCGAGCACCTGCGCCTGCTCGGCAG
Source organism: uncultured Actinomycetota bacterium (assembly GCA_963696215.1). Classification (GTDB taxonomy): domain Bacteria; phylum Actinomycetota; class Actinomycetes; order Streptosporangiales; family Streptosporangiaceae; genus Chersky-822. Next base: position 1,221,386 of record CAVOJF010000006.1, on the reverse strand, counting down.
GTGACAAGTCGTCGTCCCTGAGGAAGTGCCTGACGGGAGGGCCGGCCGGCCGAGCCGCGCCGGCTCCGCCCATCCGGTCCGCGAGGCCGGTGCCGCCGGATGCCGCCATCACGACCGCGCTCCCGCGGCGTCCAGGATTGCCGGCAGCGCGGCAAGGAAGGTCCCTGCCTCGTCGGCCGAGAGCACCAGCGGCGGGGCCAGCCTCACCGCGTCGGGCTGGACCGCGTTCACCAGGAACCCGGCCTCGCGCGCGGCCGTCTCCACCAGGCTCGCCGAGGGAGAGGTCAGCGCCATTGCCAGCCACAGCCCGCTGCCGCGCACTCCTGCCAGCAGCGGGTGGCTGACGGCCGCGATCCCTTCTGACAGCACAGCGCCAACCTGCGTGACGTTGTCCAATAGCCCGTCCCGCTCGATCACGTCGAGCACCGCGAGCGCGGCGGCGCACGCGACCGGATTCCCGCCGAACGTGCTGCCGTGATCACCGCGCTGCAGCCCGGTGGCGGCCTGGCCGATGCCGACGCACGCGCCGATCGGCAGCCCGCCGCCCAGCCCCTTCGCCAGCGTCAGCACGTCGGGGAGCACGCCGGCCTGCTGGCACGCGAACCAGGAGCCTGTCCTGCCTATCCCCGACTGGATCTCATCGAGAACCAGCAGCGCCCCGGCGGCGTCGCAGGCCGCCCGCGCGGCCTTGAGGTAGCCGACCGGCGGCGGCACGATGCCTCCCTCGCCCAGGCACGGCTCAAGAAAGACCCCGGCGCAATCAGGCCCGATCGCAGCGGTCAGCGCGTCCGCGTCGCCGTAAGGAACAAACCGAACTTCAACCCCGAAGGGAGCAAACGGATCCCTGATCGAACTCTTGCCCGTCAGGCCGAGCGATCCCATCGACCTGCCATGGAAGCCGCCCTCAGCGGCCACGTAGACGGGCCTGCTCGGTCCTTGCATCCTGCGGACGAGCTTCAGCGCGGCCTCGTTGGCCTCGGTGCCTGTATTGGCGAAGAAGACCCGCCCGTTCACGCCCAGGAGGCCGAGCAGCCGCTCGGCCAGCACGACCTGGCCCTCGTGCAGGTACAGGTTCGATATGTGCGCGAGCCTGGCCACCTGCTCGCTGACCGCGGCGACAAGTGCGGGGTGGCCGTGGCCCAGCGCGCTGACCGCGATCCCGCCGATCAGGTCGAGGTAGGAGTTCCCTTCGACATCCCAGACCACGCAGCCCTCGCCGCGAGCCAGCGCGACCGGCGGGGTGCCGTAGTTCGGCATCATGACCGCTGCGTAACGCTCCTGGAGCGAGCCGGTCGTGACTGGGCCGGTCGTGACTGTGCCGGTCGTGATTGGGCCGGTCGTGACTGGGCCCGCCACTTGCTGGGTGCTCATGCTGCCCTCTGCTCTCCGTCCGGCACGACCATGGTGCCGATTCCCGAATCGGTGAATATCTCAAGCAGGACGGCGTGCGGCAGCCGCCCGTCCAGCACGTGCGCCTGCGGCACCCCGCCGCGCACGGCGGTCAGGCACGCCTCCATCTTGGGAATCATGCCGCCGCGGAGTCGCGGCAGCATCGCGGCGAGCCCGCTGACGGTCAGTTCACTGATCACCTCGGCCGGGCGGCCAGCCTCGGCCGACGAGCGCGGGGGGTCCGTCGGCCGGGAATCTCCTGGCCAGGTCGTGTACAGGCCGGCCACGTCGGTGAGAAGCACGATCTTCGCGGCGCCGAGCGCCACCGCCAGCGCCGCGGCGGCGGTGTCGGCGTTGACGTTGAGCACCTCGCCGCCGTCGCTTCTGGCCACCGTCGAGATCACCGGGATCCTGCCGTCGGCGATCAGCGCGCTCACGGCTCCCGGGTTGACCGAGACCACCTCGCCAACCTGGCCGATGTCGACGACCTGGCCGTCGTCGGTCGTCGCGCCCACCCGTTTCGCTGTCAGCAGGTGAGCGTCCTCGCCCGACATGCCAACCGCGAACGGCCCATGCCGGTTGATCAGCCCGACGACGTCGCGGTTCACCTGGCCGGTCAGCACCATCCTGACCACGTCCATGGCCTCGGCGGTCGTGACCCGCAGTCCGCCGCGGAACGTCGACTCCATGCCGAGCCTGTCCAGATGAGCGCTGATCTGCGGGCCGCCGCCATGGACGACGACCGGGCGCAACCCGGCATACCTGAGGAACACGACGTCCTCGGCGAACGCCAGCCGCAGCGTCTCGTCGGTCATCGCGTGCCCGCCGTACTTGATCAGGACGACCTGGCCGTGGAAGCGTTCCAGCCAGGGCAGCGCCTCGATCAGCGTCGCCGCCTTCTCCAGCGCGCTCGCCGGCATCATGTCGAATAGGCCGAGTTCTCGTGGACGTATGCCGCGCTCAGGTCGGTAGTCAGCACGGTGGCCAGGCAATCGCCGGCCGCGAGGTCGACCGTCACGGTCACGTCCCTGTGCCGCAGGTCCACTTCTGACCTATTTGCCCAGGCGGCGCCGTTCCGGCACACCCAGACGCCGTTGATCGCGACGCCAAGCTCATCGGGCTCGAACGCCGCGCCGGTCGTCCCGGCCGCCGCGAGCACCCGGCCCCAGTTCGGGTCCTCGCCCGTCATGGCGCACTTGAACAGGCTGCACCTGGCGATCGCGCGGCCGACCTCGAGCGCGTCCTCCTCGCTGGCCGCGCCGACCACGTCGATGGCGATGGCCTTGGTCGCGCCCTCGGCATCGGCGAGAAGCTGACGGGCCAGGTCGTCGCAGGCCTCGGTCAGCAGTTCACCGAACTCGGTCAGGTCGGGACGGACGCCGGAGGCGCCGCTGGCCAGCAACAGCACCGTGTCGTTGGTCGACATGCAGCCATCGGAGTCGAGCCGGTCGAACGTGGTCCTGACCGCGCCGCGGAGCGCCTTGTCCAGGTCGCTCGGCGGCAGGTCGGCGTCCGTCGTCAGCACCACGAGCATGGTCGCGAGCGCGGGCGCGAGCATCGCTGCTCCCTTGGCCATCCCGCCGATCTGGTAGCCGCTGCCCTGAACAGCGCAGGTCTTGGCGACCGTGTCGGTCGTCATGATCGCCTGAGCGGCGGCCGGACCGCCAGCGGCCGAGGCGGACGCCGTGGCCGCGTCAACGCCGAGCAGCAGCGCGTGCATGGGCAGTCGCTCACCGATCAGCCCGGTCGAGCAGACCGCGACCTCGCCCGCCGGCACGGACAACAGGCCGGCCAGGTGCTCGGCGGTCTGCTGCGTGTCCGCGGCTCCGTCGGGTCCTGTGCAGGCGTTGGCGCCGCCCGAGTTGAGAACGACCGCCCGCACCTGACCGCCCGCGAGTACCTGCTGACTCCAGCGCACCGGCGCCGCCTTGACCCGGTTCGAGGTGAAGACGCCGGCCGCGGACTTGGCCGGTCCGTCGTTGATCACGACGGCGACGTCATGGTGGCCAGAGGACTTGATCCCGGCGGCGACTCCCGCCGCACGGAATCCCAGCGGTCCCGTGACGCTCATGGGGCTACTCCGATCGAGGTAAGGCCGGCGGTCTCCGGCAGGCCGAGCATCAGGTTGGCGTTCTGGATCGCCTGGCCAGCGGCGCCCTTGCCCAGGTTGTCAATGGCCGTGACGACGGTCACCCGGCCAGACCGCGGATCAGCCGCAGCCTGAACCTGGACGCCGTTGGACCCAGCGACAGCGCCGGTGCCAGGCCACCTGCCGTCTGGCAGCAGCCAGGCAAAGGGCTCATCAGCCCAGGCAGCGGCGAGCGCCGCCCTGACCGCCGTCGTGTCGATCCCGGCGGACGTGACCTTCGCCGAGCAGGTCGCGAGGATGCCGCGCGGCATGGGCGCCAGCACAGGGGTGAGGGAAACCCGGGCGGCTGACCCAGCCGATCCGGTTCCGTATTCTGCGAGAGCCTGCTCGATCTCGGGGGTATGCCGGTGTGATCCGCCCGCCTGATAGGCCGACGCTGAGCCCATGACTTCGCTGCCGAGCAAGTCCGCGCGCAGTGACCGTCCAGCGCCCGAGGTTCCCGACGCGGCAACCACGACGACGTCGTCGCAGCTGATCAGGCCGGCCGCTGCCAGCGGAGCGAGACCGACGATCGCGGCTGTCGCGTAGCAGCCGGGAGCCGCGACCTGTGTTGCGTTGCGGATGAAGGGCCTGATCCCCGGCAGCTCCGGCAGCCCGGTCACCCACTTGCCAGGGTGATCGCCGTCGTAGTGCCGCGCCCATGCGGCCGCGTCCGCGAGCCTGAAGTCAGGGCCGAGGTCCACGATCGCCGCGTTGCCACCGATATCGGCGGCCATCGGCGCCGACTGCCCGGCAGGGACCGCGAGGAAGACGATGTCGGCGCCGGCGCCCTTGACCGCGCTGTGCGGCTCGAAGATCTGGTTCGCGAGCCCGGGATGACCGGCCAGGTTCGCGTGCACGTCACCGACCACTTTGCCCGCGCTGCTGTCTGCGGTCGCCGTGACCAGGTCCAGGTCCGGGTGCCCGGCGATCAGCCGCAACAGTTCGCCCCCGGCGTACCCGCTCGCGCCGACCACCGCGACACGCATCGTTATCGACCCTTCGACCCCAGCGCCTCAACCCGCGCGTGCGGCGCCGCGCCCCCGTGACCTTCGCGACGCCGCACGCGCTCTGGCTGCCCCGCGGCCTTGCATATCCGGCCGCTCGCATTATTATGCATCATGATGATTGAGTATGCAAATCGAGGCGGCGAACAGCTACGCCGCGCCGGTGGATTAACGGCGAACCGGGGGGTTCGGCCTACGGACAGACGACGGCAGACGGCATGATGTTGTCCCGCGCAGGAAGGAGCCCTATGCACCGTCGCCGATCGCCAGGCCGCGCCGCGAGCGACGCGCGCGCCACGATCAGGCGGTCGCTCGGGCTCGTCGTCCTCCTGACGGCCGCGGCCGCAGGGTGCAGCACGGGGCACGCCGCGCCGCCGGCGAGCCCGGCCGGGATCACGGATTGCGGCTCGGCGAAGACCGCGGCCGACGTCCCCGTCAAGATCCTGATCGCCAAGGGCAGCACGGCCTGCGGGACGGCCCGTGCCGTGGTCCTTGCCTACGCCAAGGCGATCAGGTCGGGGCAGGCGCCAGGCAACGGCGGCGGTGGCCCGGTCAAGATCAACGGCTGGACCTGCCAGGGATTCACTACGCCGGTCGTGCTCCGCACCGGCAGGGCGGCCAAGTGCGCGCGCGACGGCGTCGAGATCCTGGAGATCCTGCCGCCGCCCCCGTCACCGTCCGCATCCTGAGGTCGCCAGGGCCGTTCAAGCCTGACGACCGACGGCTGACGGCCGACGACCGACGGCCCCGGCAATCTCGGCTACTGCCCAGCTGCGGCGGGCGCACCGCGCAGCATGGCGCCCGTCCGCTCCTGCGCGAATGCGACCGCCGCGTCCCTCGCGACCGCGACCTCCTCGTCGGTCAGGGTCCGGTCAGGCGCCCTGAAGCGGAGCGTATAGGCCAGGGACTTGCGCCCAGGCCCGACCTGCTCGCCGGTGTAGACGTCGAACAGCCGCACGTCCTCAAGCAGGGACTCGGTTCCCTCGGCCGTGACGGCGCCGGCGACCAGCGCCGCCTCCACCTCGGCGGCCTGCACGGCCTCCGCGACCACCAGCGCCACATCCTGGGTCGCTGGCGGATAGCCGGAGATGACCGGGGCCTGAACCGGCGGCAACCCCGCGGCCACTCGCTCCACCGCTGACAGGTCAAGCTCGACCGCGCAGGTCCGCGGCCCGAGCCGGAACGCGGCGATCACCCTCGGATGCAACTCGCCCGCATAACCGATCGAGATCAGGCCGTCCTCACCAGCGTCGGCTCCGGCCGGCCTGATCAGGAACTCCGCGCACCGCCCGGGGTGCCACGGCTCGCACCGGCCAGCGCGGACCGCGTAGGGCACCCTGCTGGCCTTCAGCACGGTGTGCGCTGCCTCGATCGCGTCGTGGAACGTAGCAGGACGGCCAGGACCCCACCACCCGGCGACCTCGCGCTGCCCGGTGAGCACGATCGAGACAAGCCGTGGCTGGTCCGGCAGCGCGTCATCAAGCTCGGCGATTTCCTCAGGCGTCGGACGCCGGTCGACCGGCAGGATCGGTGCGGTCGTGCCGCGCCGGCCATTGACCGTTGTCCTCGCGACCGTCCCGATCTCGTACAGGGCGAGGTCGCCGAAGCCGCGTCCGGTGTTGCGGGCGGTCACCCTGAACAGCCCGGGCAGCAGCGAGGTGCGCATCAGCGGCTCCTCGTCCCTGATCGGATTGGCCAGGGTCACGGCGTGCCGCCGCGGGTCGTCGGCGTCGAGCAGCAGCCGGTCGTAGTCGGCGGCCGAGCCGAACGGGCTGCTGAGCACCTCGACGTCAGCCGGCTCCCGCGAGCACGTTCGCCACCAAGATGCGCAGGCGCTGGGTGGCGGTCCTGCCCATGCCGGCGATCGCCCTGGGCATCGCGATGGCGATCTTCTCGTACCCCTCGAGCCTGATCACCTCTTCGGCGAGGTCATTCGGGTCGGTCAGGTCGGGTCGCCAGGACGGCGGCGTGACGGTCAGGACGGCACCCGACCCGCCCGCCTCGTCGCGCTCGACCGTGCAGCCGACCTCGCGCAGCCTGCTGATCACCGTCTCGACCCCGTAGCTGGCCCCCGCGACTCGGTCAGGATGATCGGCAGGTATCACGATCCGTGCCGGCTCGACCGGCGCCGACGCGAGTGTGTAGCCCTCGATAGCCGTCCCGCCGCCGAGGGCGGCGAGCATCGCGGCAGCCTTGGCGGAGGCGCGGAGCGGCAATTCGTAGTCGACACCGCGCTCGAACCTCGCCGACGCCTGACTGAACAGCCGGTGCCGGCGGCTCATCCTGGCCGTGCCAGCGGCGCTGAAGTGCGCGGCCTCGATGACCAGGTCGGTCGACCTCGTGCTGACCTCGGTCGCCAGGCCGCCCATCGTGCCGGCCATGCTGATCGGCCCTGACGAGTCGGTGATGAGGATGTCATCGGGGTCGAGCGTCCGTACGACGTGATCGAGGGTCTCGAGCGTCTCCCCCTGCCTGCCCCTGCGGACCACGATCGGCCCGGTCAGCGTGGCGCGATCGAAGGCGTGCAGTGGCTGGCCGAGCTCGATCATCAGGTAGTTGGTGACGTCGACGGCCAGCGAGACGCTGCGGACGTCCGACCGCGCCAGCCTGATCCGCATCCGCAGCGGCGTCGGCCGGTCAGGGTCGATCCCACGGACCTCACGCAGGGCGAACCGGTCGCACGCGGTCGGATCGGCGATGCTCGCCTCGTACACCGCTCCGGCCGGTCCTGGCGTCTGCGTCCACGACGGCAGGTCCGTGTCGGCCGGATCTGTGTAGGCCGTGCCGAAGGCGCTGGCGAGTTCCCTGGCCATGCCCCTGATCGACAGTGCGTGGCCCTTGTCCGGGGTCACGTTGACATCGAGCACGGTGTCCCGCAACCCGGCGTAGCCGACGAAGTCGGCGCCGACCGGAGCGTCGGGCGGCAGCACCATGATCCCGGTGTGGTCGTCGCCCAGACCCAGTTCGGACGGTGAGCAGATCATGCCCTCCGACACCCGGCCGTACCGCTTGCTCGCGCCGATTTCGAAGCCGCCAGGCAGCACCGCGCCAGGCAGCGCCAGCGGGACCTTGTCGCCCACGTTGAAGTTGACCGCGCCGCAGATCACGCTCCGCTCGTCCACCGCCGAGGCAGTGCTGGCGAGTGGCGGCGACCCCCCGGAATCCCCCGCTGGTTGCCCGGTGGTCACCTTGCAGTACCTGATCGGCTTCTTGAAGCCGGTCAGTTCCTCGATCTCAAGGACCTGCGCCACGACGATGGCGCCGATGTCCTGGCCGACCTGCTCGATCCCTTCGATCTCGAGGCCGACGGCGGTGAGCCGCCGCGCGACCTCGCCGACGTCGACGGGTTCGGGCAGCGGCGCGTATTCCAGCAGCCAGGAAAGCGGCACTAGCATGACGCCCCCGCTCCGAACGCCGAAGAGAATCTGACGTCGCCCTCGATCGTGTCCCTGATGTCGCTCAGGCCGTTCCTGATCAACAGGGAACGCTCGATGCCGAGCCCGAACGCGAACCCGCTGTACCGGTCGGGGTCAATGCCACAGGCGATCAGCACCCGCGGGTTGACCATGCCGCAGCCCGCGATCTCGATCCAGCCTTGTGACTTGCAGACCCGGCACGGCGGCGCGCCTGGCTTGGTGGACTCGCCGCGGCAGACGTGGCACTCCATCGAGACATCGGCCGACGGCTCGGTGAACGGGAAGAAGTCAGGCCTGAGCCTGGTCCGCAGCCCTTCGCCGAACATCGCGTCCACGAAGGCGCTGATGGCGCCGCGCAGGTCGGCCATGGTCAGGCCTTCGTCCACCGCGAGGCCCTCGATCTGGTGGAACACCGGGCTGTGCGTCGCGTCGAGCGGGTCGCTGCGGAAGCACTTGCCCGGGCTCACGACGTACAGCGGCAGCGGCCTGCTCAGCATGGCCCTGATCTGCACCGGCGAGGTGTGCGTGCGAAGCACCATCCCCGACCGCGTTTCTGGCCGGGGTCCCGCCACGAAGAAGGTGTCCTGCATCTCTCTGGCGGGATGGTCAGGCGGGAAGTTCAGCGCGTCGAAGTTGTACCACTCGGCCTCGACCTCGGGTCCCTCGGCGATCTCGTAGCCCATGCCGATGAACACGTCGGCTAGCCGGTCGGCGAGCGCCGGGACCGGGTGCCTGGCGCCGACCGGGTACCTGTCCCACGGCAGCGTCACGTCCGCCGTCTCATCGAGCAGCACCCGGCGGTCCCGGTCGACCTCGAGTTCGGCCTTCCGCGCGGCCACGGCGTCGTCGAGGGTCTTCCTGGCGACGCCGACCCGCCGCCGGCCTCGGCCTTGGCCTCAGGCGGCAGGGCTGCGATCTCGGCGCTGGCCAGCGTCAGCGGCGCCTGGCGACCGCGGTGCGCGACCTCAGCCGCCTTCAGATCGTCGAAACTGGCCGCCGAGGCGATCGCGGCCAGGCCTGCTGCTGTCATGCGTTCGACCTCGGCAGGCGCCAGCACGGCGGCCCGGACCGGGTCGTAGCTCTTATTCGGTGCGGACATCGTCCTGATCTCCTAGATGTCGCAGGGTCATTGGTGCGAGGCGAGATTCACCATCATCCGCAACGGCCCGCACCCGTGACTGCCGCAGGCCGGCCCGCCTGTGGCGAGACGGAGGAGCGGTTTACCGCGGGAAAGACCGTTGCCGGGAACTCCCGTGTGCCCGCCGGGCGGTGCAGATCATTAAGGCAGATCGGGTCAGCCGTGATCTGGCGTGCCAGCGGGCATGGTAAATCGGAATTCAGCACCGCCGCCTGGCGCCTGCGCAACGTTGATGGAGCCGCCGTGAGCCTCGACGAGGCCCTTGACAATGAACAGGCCGAGGCCGGCTCCGCCGCGGCGCTTCGCGCGCCAGAACTGGCGGAACACCCTGGGCGCGAACTCGGGCGCGATCCCAGGACCCTGGTCACGGACGGAAACCGCGACGCCGGGCTCGCCCTGAACCAGTGCCGACTCGATCACGGTAGTAACGGTACCAGCCCCGTGCCTGATCGCATTCTCGATCAGGTTCGCGAGGATCTGGTCGATCTTGTCGGCATCGAGCCAGGTCTCGGGCACCCGGTCGGCGACCTCGATCACGAATCTGGACGCCACGTCCCCGGCGGCGACGCGCCCCGCCACTATCTTCTCGGCCCTGGCGCGCAGGTCCACCACCTGCTTGTGCAGCTCCATCCGGCCGGCCTCGAGCCTGGAGACGTCGAGGAGCTCCGTGATCAGCCTGGTCACCCGGTCGGCGTCGGCGTTGACGGTCTCGAGCATGACCCGCTTCTGGTCGTCGGTGAAGCGAGGCCACTTCGACAGCAAGGTCGCCGTGAAACCCTTGACGCTGGTCAGAGGCGAGCGCAGCTCGTGCGCGACAGTCGAGACCAGATCCGCCCGCGTCCGCTCCAGCCTCGCCCGCTGCTCCGCGCTGCGCAGCGTGATCGTGAGCCGGCGGACCGCGGCGCGCTCACACGGCCAGTCGGCCCGCGCCGCCGGATGCCGCGGTCCGCGCACGTAGCCGATGGTCACGAGCACTTCGGTGCCGTCTGCCAGGTAGAGCGAGCGCTCCGGATGCCTCGTGCGGATCGACAGTCCGTCGTACGGGCGGGATTGCCGCCACCAGCATCGTCCCTCGCCGTCGCAGAGCGGGAGCGCGGCAACCAGGTCGCGGCCGACGGCCTCATCGGCGCTGGTCCCGGTCAGCCGCTGGGCAGCCTGGTTGAAGATGATGACCCGGCCGCACTCATCGGCCACGACCAGCCCGTCGGGCAGCTCGTCCGCGCTGAGCAGGTCGGCGTGCCTGACCACGGGAGCGCTACGGTACGCCGGTCCCGCGCCTGCGGTCACCGCGCTCAGTTGCCGATTGATATTGGCTCGCCGGTCCATCTAGGACTGCTGCCCCCAGCTACGCCGCTGCCCCGGCACGCTCATGCTGCCGTCCATGGGTCCGGGGGCTAGCCCTAGGTCGGCAGGTGCCGCGGCATGACCCAATCCCGTGACCTATCCGAGAGCCAGTCATGACGCAACGTGATCAGAGCCTAGCGCGTCAGCCGGCCTGCGCGGCACCCCCCGCTTGCGCGCGGGCCGACGCGTACAGGCAGACGGCCGCCGCGGCGGCCAGGTTCAGGCTCTCTGCCTGGCCGTATATCGGAACGGCAACAGCTTCGTCGGCGAGGCCCACCAGGTCGGCCGGAAGCCCCCAGGCCTCATTGCCGAACAACCAGCAGGTCGGCCGGCGCAGCCTGCCATCCTGCTCAAGCCGGTCCAGGCCCAGGGTCGCGCTGCCGTCCGCCGCGAGTGTCGCGATCCCCGCCTCGTGGAGCGCGGAGACGGCATCGCTCACGGCGATCCCGGTCACCAACGGCACGTGGAACAGTGACCCGGCCGAGGACCGCACGCACTTGCTGTTGTACGGATCGACCGACGCGGCGGCGAAGATCACGCCATCGGCTCCGGCCGCGTCCGCGGTCCGCAGCACGGTGCCGGCGTTGCCCGGGTCCCTGACGTTGGCGAGCGCCACGACGAGCCGTGGTTTGGTGGCGATCAGCGACTCGATCGGCACGTCAAGGAACGGGCACACGGCCAGCAGGCCCTGCGGCGTCACGGTCTGCGCGAGTTCGGCCATCACCTCGCCGCTGACCTCGTGCACCGGCACGCCGGCCCGCCCGGCCGCCTCGACCAGATCCGCATGCCGCGCCCTGGCGGGCCCGCTGACGAACAGCTCGGTCACTCCCCCGGCGGGCTTGTGCCGCAATGCCTCCCTGACCGCCTGCGGGCCTTCGGCGAGGAACGACCTGGACCGCTCCCTGAACGCGCGCTTGGCCAGCGCCCGGGCCGCCCTTACCCGGGGTGAACGGATGCTGGTAGCCATGACCTCAGTTTCGTCGCCACGGTGCACGGTGTGCCACGGCGCACGGTGTATGAATGGTCCCTCCATCGCCGGATCGCGCGATGGATGGACCATTCATACACCGTGCTGGGCTCGGCGACCCGCGTCACTCGCGGTGCGGTCCTGTCTGGCGGGCCTTACTCGCCGCGCAGGCTACTGGCCGGCCTGATCCGGGCGGCCGTCCAGCCTGGCACGACGGCCACCAGGTTCGCGATGAGCACGGCCCCGGCCAGGATCACCAACACCCCCGTCAGCGGGACGTCAGGGTCTGGCGCGACACCGACCGACCCAGCGAACATTCCCCAGACCTGGCGGCCCACCGTGATGCCGAGCGGCACGGCGACGACCAGTGCCACGGCCGCCAGCGCGGTCGCCTGCCACAGCACGGCGGCTAGCACCTGCCTGCGGAGCATCCCGAGCGTCTTCAGCATCGACAGATCGCGGCGCCGCCTGCGGACCCCGGAGACCAGCACGTGCGCGAGCGTGCCGATCGCGAGCAGCACCAGCACCCCGCCGAGCAGCATCGGGGTATTCCTGATGCTGGCGTAGTTCCTGATGTCGATGGGCCGCTGATCGCCGGTGATGACGCACGACCCCGCGGGGCAGTGCAGAGCCCTTGCGATCCCGATCAGGTGCTCCTTGGCGACCTGCAGGTTCGTGCCTGACCGGAACCTGATCAGCAGGAAGTTGTAACAGGTATGGGGCAGCGTACAGCGGGTGTGGCGATCGGGGGTGGACAGGAACGCCGCGGTTGTGGCCGCGCCGTTGCCTAGGTCGGTCGGCGCGAACGCTCCCCTGCTGAACGCGGCGAAGACGCCGTCCCCCACGATCCGTGCGGTCGAGGTCTTGCCGTTGACCAGCACCCTAATCGTATCCCCGACGTGTTTGTGCAGCGCGCGGATGGTTTTCGCGCCGAGCACGATCTGGTCAGGGCCGGCGGGTCGGCGGCCGTGCAGGATGGTCAGGTAGCGCTGGCCTCGAACCTGGTCTACGCCGATCGCGGCGATCACGGACGTGCCGACTCTGACCTGCCCGTAGTTCCCTGCCGCATAGCCGCTGACCCCAGGCTCGTGGGCGATGACCTGCGAGACGAGCCCGCGGGTCAGTCCGCCGAAGCCGAAGTTCATCTCGAGCTGCCAGCGCTGGCCGTACCGCTCAGGCGAACCGACCAGGCGGGCCATGCTCGCCCCGAACACCAGCGCCGCCACTACCGCGGTGAGGGCGAGGATGGTGCCGATCAGCGCGCTGCGAACCGGCACAGCGGTCCGTCCCCGGCCCGGCTCGAGTGCCATTCGCACGCCAATGGCCCCCGGCAGCAGGCCGGCCAGGCCAAGCCGCGCCCCGACACCGCGCCCGCTCGCGACGGCGCCGAACTCCGCGACGCCCTGCGGTCCGGCCTGCTGCCCGGCCGCCGACCAGCCGACCGGAAGCGCGAGCAGGACGGGGAGCAGGACGATGAGCGCGAATCCGGCGCCCAGGATCGCCAGGTTGATCGCGATGCCAGGATGCGGCTCGGCGAGCCCGGCAGACCCGAGCGGCAGCAGCGGCGACGCGGCCGCTGCGATCACGACCGCCAGCACCGCGCTGCCGAGCGTCAGCAGCGCGATCCTGGCCAGCGCGGCGACCACGAGCTGGCCCCTGGTCATGCCGACGGCGCGCATGATCGGAAACTCGGCCGAGTCGAGCCTGAGCTGCCTGCTGACCAGCTGGGCAAGGATGGCCAGGCCGATGACCGCAGCGAGCGCGGCGAACAGGGCCATCGCGATGGCCTGCGGCCGGATCGCGCCCTCGGTCGCCGCCATCTGCTCGTTCAGCGTGATCACGTCGATCGGCGCGGTGCGGGGGTATCTCGTAGCGAGCTGCCTGGCCGACCGCAGGAAGGCAGCGGTGCTCGCGCCGTCCCTGAGCCTGACGTCCGCCGTCGTCCCGTAGCCGTAGCTCAGCTCGTTATGTCGCGTCGAGAAGGACGGGCTCAGCATGATCGTGGGCACGTTGTTGCTGCCGGTGACCGGGACGATCTGGCTGTCGAAGACCACGACGGCGCTGACCATGAAGGCCAGCCGAACCGCCTGATTCTGTGCCGGGTCGCCATGCTTGTCATAGGGAATCGCGAGCACGTGCAGCACGCTGCCCGGCCGCAGGTGCTCTCGCCTCGCGGTCTGCTCGTCGACCATGGCCTGGCCAGCGGAGTGCGGCCCGAACTGGCGGCCGGAGATGACCTTGACGCGGTCGACCGCCACGCCGGTGCGGCCGTCTGGGCTCGATAGGGCCTCGATCTGCCGCCGACGGCTGTGCGGGAGCACCATGTTGTACAGCGACGTGGTCGACATCGTGGCGACCTGCGGCAGATGGCGTAGGTCGCCGAAGAAACCGCCGTACCCGTAGCCAGGGCCAGCGGTCGGGATGATGCGGATCTGGGCAGCATGCGCCCAGGTGAGCAGTCGCGGGTACGCGGTGTCCGTTCGCCGCGCACCCGCTGCCGCGCCGAGCACGACGCCGCCGATCACCCCGAGCATCAGGCTCAGCGCCAGCAGTGGCCGCCAGCGCAACCGCAGGCCAGCGCGCAGGACCACTCGCTGTGAACTCACACTGGAATTCAGCCGTGCGCGGCCACGCCGGTCAAGGGTGCAGACCGCACCAAAGCGGCGGTGGCCAGCACCACCGCCGCCCGATTTCTGAGCCAGTACTTAGGCGGCGGCCTCGTTGACGTCGGCGGGCAGCGCCTGCCTGGCGACCTCCACCAGCGCGGAGAAGGCCGCGGCGTCGCTGACCGCGAGCTCGGCGAGCATCTTGCGGTCGACCTCGACGCCCGCGATCTTCAGGCCCTGGATGAACCTGTTGTAGGTGATGCCCTCGGCCCTGGCCGCCGCGTTGATGCGCTGGATCCAGAGCCTGCGGAACGCGCCCTTGCGGTCCTTGCGATCCCGGTAGGCATAGGTCATGGAGTGGAGCTGCTGCTCCTTGGCCTTGCGGTACAGCCTTGAGCGCTGGCCGCGGTAACCGCTCGCCCGCTCCAGCACCACCCTGCGCTTCTTGTGGGCATTGACCGCCCGCTTTACGCGTGCCATCTGTTCGACTCCCTCGCGTCGGACCGGGTCACTTGCCCAGCAGCTTCTTCATGTTCTTGGCGTCGGCGGGCGACAGCGTCACGTAGTTCGCCAGGCGGCGGGTCTTCGTGCTCGGCTTGTGCTCAAGGTAGTGGGCCCGGTTGGCGCGGCGGCGGGTGATCTTTCCGGTGCCTGTGACGCGGAACCGCTTCTTGGCACCGCTGTGCGTCTTCATCTTCGGCATGTCGCCGTTTCCCTCGTTCCTGGCGTGCTCTGACACGCGTCGCTCTTCCGCCCGCCGACCTTGCGGCTCTGCGGGCGCGTCCTTTGTTGATCCGGCGGCTAGCTCGTCAGCCTCCGCTCTCTGCCCCTGCGGCGCGTTGCTCAGCCGCCTTCGCCCTGGGCGTGGGCACTGGCCGCGGCTCGCCTGGCTTCGCGGCCGGCGAGCGCGGCGCGCTCGGCCGGGGACCCGCTGGCCTGGCACCGCCGCCAGTCGGACCCGGCTTCGGCGCCGCCGGCCGCGCGGCACTCGGCGACGGCCCGGGCTTGGGCGCCGCTGGCTTCGCGGTGCTCGACGGGCCAGGCTTGGGCGCCGTGGAGCCCGCAGCCCCTGGTCCCGGCCGCGGCGGACCCGGCCGTGGTGCGGCCTGGCTCGGCGCAGTCGTCTGACCGGTGTCGCTGGCCGGTCCCGGCCTCGGATCCGCGGCCGCGTTCGACCGCGGCTGCTCTGGCCGCGGGCCCGACGGCTCGCTCGCTGATCCCTGGGCAGCGGGTGCCGGCTGGCTCGCTGGCCTGGCCGGCGCCGCCGCTCGCGGAGCGGCGGGCGGTGCGACGCGATCCTGGCTCCCGGCCGGAGCCGACGCCCGTGCGCTGGCCCGCTCCGTGCCGCGGACGGGCCTGGCGTCGGCCTTCTTGCGATGCGGCCCGATCACCATGATCATGTTCCGGCCGTCCTGCTTGGGCTGCGACTCGACAAAACCAAGCTCCTCGACATCGCCAGCAAGCCGCTGCAGAAGCTTGTAGCCAAGCTCCGGCCTGGACTGCTCGCGCCCGCGGAACATGATCGTCACCTTGACCTTGTCGCCCTGCCTCAGGAACCGCTCGACGTGGCCCTTTTTGGTGCCGTAGTCGTGCGGGTCGATCTTCGGCCGGATTTTGATCTCCTTGATGACCGTCTGCGCCTGGTTCTTGCGCGATTCCCTGGCCTTGAGAGCCGACTCATACTTGAACTTGCCGAAGTCCATGAGCTTGCAGACCGGCGGGCGCGCCGTCGGCGCGACCTCAACAAGGTCGAGGTCCGACTCCTGCGCCAGCCGGAGCGCGTCTGTAATCGACACGATTCCGACCTGCTCGCCAGACGGGCCTACGAGTCGTACTTCAGGTACCCGGATACGGTCGTTGATGCGAGGTTCAGTGCTGATGTGACCTCCAATGTCACCTCTGTCCCATGCCGGGTCGGTCCCGGCACGGACAATGTGCGCAGCTCGCCGTGAAATGCAGAAAGCCCCGCACGGCTTGCATGCAGGGCCACCACGGGCACGGCGTCAACCACGCAGGCTGTGGGCCTGCGTCGCGTCGCCACGCGACGCCCCGATGCTAGCTCGCCTTCGGCGCGCCCAGCTAGGTGCGTCCGGCCTCGCCAACCTGCGTAGTGCTGGCTAGCTCATACCCGCCGGCAGGGCAGCATCACCGACGCTGCTGTGCTGACAAGGTGGGAGGTGGCCGAGGTGGTCCTCCGCTTGCGGTCCGGCATCCGCCGGGCCTTCAGTTCTTCCGGTAAGCCTAGCGCATTCGGCGGCGCACGTCGTCGCCGCTGCGGTGGCCGAAGATACCGATAACGGCTGCAACCATCCAGGCAGGACGCTTATTTCCGGCTGGCTGGCAGATCACGCGAGGAGCGCGCCGGGCTAGTGGCGCGCGGGCGTCAGGAAAGCGTGACCGCGATCGCGCCGCCCACGGCGCGAGCGACCGGGGGCGGAAAGGCGTTGCCGACCTGACGGTAGGCGGCTGTCTTGCGTCCGGCGAACTGCCAGGTGTCAGGGAACCCCTGCAGCCGCGCGACCATCCTGGTCGTCAGGCGCGGCAACGCTCCGGCCGGAAAGTGCTCATCGGGCGCCACGTCGGCGATGCCGAGCCCGTCGACGCCAAGCAGGCGCCACGCGGCCCTCGCCCTGGTCGGGCCGAGATCGGGACCGCCGTGCTTTCTGCTGCCGCCCACGATCGTCGGCGCGATGCCGGCCGCGCGCGCAGCCCAAAGCTTCGCTCCTGGCCAGCCGGCGACCGACAT
This sequence comes from uncultured Actinomycetota bacterium, assembly GCA_963696215.1. Taxonomy (GTDB): domain Bacteria; phylum Actinomycetota; class Actinomycetes; order Streptosporangiales; family Streptosporangiaceae; genus Chersky-822. The sequence continues at coordinate 1,204,645 of CAVOJF010000006.1, read as the reverse complement.
TAGGTCGGCGAGCGCCTCCCCGACCGTCGGCGGCGAAAGGCCGGAAGGGTCAGGCCAGCTAAACCTGTCAGCCCATGGCTGCCTGATCGCCACCAGCACCAGGCGCGGGCGAAGCTGGGGAACGCCGTGATCGCTCGCGTGCACCAGCCGCCACCAGGTCACGTAGCCCAGGTCCGCGAGCCTGCCCACGACCTCAGCTCGGTAGCCGTCGAATCTGGCGGCCGCCAGGCCACGCACGTTCTCCAGCAGCACGGCTCGCGGGCCGATCTGGCTGGTCAGCCGCAGCGCCTCTGGAAATAGGTCGCGTTCATCGGCGGCACCGAGCTGGCGACCTGCCACGGAGAATGGCGGGCACGGCACTCCGCCCGCCAAGAGGTCGGCGCCGCGGAACTCCGCTCCGTTGACGTCGGCGACGTCGGCTTCGATGATCTTCCAGCGCGATCCCCTGTTGATCCTGAGCGTCTCGCAGGCGTCAGGATCGATCTCGACCACCGCGGCATGGCCGAAGCCCGCGTGCTCGAGTCCGAGTGCCTGACCGCCTGCCCCGGCGCAAATCTCGACGCAGGTCAGCTCCACGGGCCGCTCCGCGCGCCGGATCATGCCTGATTGTCTCCTCGTCCCGCCACCGCCGGCCAGCGCCACGCCGGGTCACGCGGCGGTCTAACGCTCGGCCCAGCCAGCCGGTTGCGCCCGACGCTGGAGTTCGGCACGGCCTGCCGCGCGCATCTCGGCCTTCGGCGCTGACCGCCCGGTCATCAGCTCGACCTGCAAGGCCGCCTGCTGCAGCAGAAGTTCGAAGCCATCGATGACCGTGGCCCCGGCTTGCATCGCGGCGTGGCCGAGGGCACTCGGCCATGGGTGATAGCTGACGTCAAAGACCACGTCGGGGCTCGATCGTAGTCCGGCCAGCGCGGCCGCGATGCGGTCAGCCGCACCGGAAGGAACGGTCGAGATGATCAGCCTGGCGTTGATCAGCGAGGCGGGCTCGAAGGGTCGCAGGGTCACGTCTACACCCAGCCGTCCGGCCGCTTCGAGCAGGCCGGCCGCCCGCGACGGCGAGCGGACCGCGACGGCGACCGACAGCTCGCCGAGCTCGCGCAGCGCCGCGACGGCGGCGCACGCGGTCCCGCCCGCGCCGAGAATGACCGCCGGGCCTGCGCCATGCCCGGCGAGCGCTCGTACCATGCCGCCGACATCGGTGTTGTAGCCGAGGCGCTGGGCGGCGGCGAAGACCACCGTGTTCGCCGCGCCTACCTGGCTGACGAGCGGGTCTGTGCGGTCCAGCAGCGGCAGGACGGTCCGCTTCAGCGGCATCGTCAGCGACAGGCCCGCCCAGTCTGGCCCGCAGCGGTCGAGCAGAGGCGACAGTTCGGCAGCGTCGCACTCGATCGCCTCATAGCGCCACCAGGTCAGGCCTAGCGCCGCGTACGCGGCCGCGTGCAGGGCCGGCGACAGCGAGTGGCCGATCGGCGAGCCGAGCACGGCGGCTCGCACGCTCCGCCGGTCCACGGCACTCAGTTCTGGTACTTCTGCTGCCACTGCTGGAATTGCGCGAAGCTGCTCGTGAAATGCGTGACGTAGGGCTTCGTCCTGGTGTCCGTGATGAAGTAGAGGTAGCCCGCCTTGACCGGGTGCAGCGCCGCCTTGATGGCATCCAGGCCCGGGTTGCCGATCGGACCGGGCGGCAGGCCGGTGTGCAGGTATGTGTTATACGGCGACGGGAACTTCTCGTCCTTGAGCGTGATCGCCGTTCCGTGCGTGTGCATCGCGTAGAAGACCGTGCTGTCAAATTGCAGCGCCCTGCCGAGCTTCAGCCGGTTCCACGCCACGCGCGAGATGCCAGGGAAGTCCTGGATCCTGCCGCCCTCGGCCTGGACCATGCTCGCCACGATTAGCACGTGATAGGGCGTGGTGAAGACCTTGGCCGCCTCAGCTTGGATGTTCAGGCTCGCGATCCGCTGGTTGAACGTCTGCACCATGGTCTGCAGGATCTTCAGCGCGGCCTCGTGCGGAGCGAAGGTGTAGGTGTCGGGGAACAGGAACCCTTCGGCGCTCACGCCCTTGGGCGCCCAGCTTGGCAGGCCGAGCGCGGCCGGCGGATTATCGATGATGTCGGTGAATTTCTTGGCGGGGAGGCCTGTGGCCGAGGCCAGCTGTGCGGCAAGGGTCGAGGCCCTGGTGCCCTCGATGACCGTCACACTACCGGTGTTGATCCTGGCTCTCGGGCTCAGCAGGAGCTTCACGGCCAGCGCCGCGTTCATGTGATGATGCAGCTTGTAGACGCCAGGCTGAAGGGTGCCTGATCCGGCAGCGGCGGACGCGGCGGTGTTGTAAGGCCGCACCGTCATGATGACGCCGTCATTCACCAGCAACGGGCCGAGGCCTACCAGCGTGGCACCGGGATCGACCGTGACCTTGACGATGCCGGTACCCGAGCCCGAGTAATCGCCGTAGCGGTTACTGATCCACTTGTGCACGAACTGGTAGCCGAAGAATCCGGCGACGGCGACCACGAGCACAACGGCGATGATGGCGCCGCTGGAGGCGGCCTTGCCGCGGACGCGACGGCGCTTGCGGCCGCGGACCTTGCCGCGCCCTCCGACGCCTACGTCCGGCTCGGGAGCACCCGCGGCCCGGCTGAAGCGGCGCGAGAGCAGGCCGTCCTCCTCGTCCTCCCAGTCGTCGCCTTCATCCCAATCGGCGCGGGCGAGCGGTTCGCCCGGCGGCGATCCGCGCCCCGCTGGCGCGTCGTCTTGCTCGTCCCGGTCGGCGCGGCTCCGCAACTCAGGCGGCCCTGAGGTCCATCTGATGCTGCCGGTGTCATGGTCGCGATCCGGGTCGAAGTCGTCGTCCCGATCGAGTGCGCCGGTGTCTGGCGGGCCGAGAACGCCGGGATCCGGACGTCCGAAGGAGCCGACGTCGGGGCGTCCGAAGGAACCGGTGTCGGGGCGTCCGAAGGAACCGGTGTCGGGGCGTCCGAAGGAGCCGGTGTCGGGGCGTCCGAAGGAGCCGGTGTCGGGTATCCCGAATCCGCCGGTCCCATCGCCTGGGTACGGCTCGGCGCCCCGGCCGTAACCGGGCAGATCCTGCCCGTAGCCGGGCTCATCCTGGGTGTCAGGCGTGAAGGCCCAGCTATGCGAGCCCGTATCAGCCGCTTCGTAGCTACCCGTGGCATCGGCGCGATACGAGCCGGTGAGCGGATCCTCCTGGCCGTGCCGGTCCTGCCACTGATAACCCGGCGGCTCATCCTGTCCGCCGGATGGGTGCTGATCGGCCCCGCCCCCGTAGGCGCCCGCACCATACTGGCTGGCACCGTACCCGCTAGCACCGTATTCGCTGGACCCGTATTCGCTGGCACCGTACGGATCTCCGCTAGGCAGCGCCCGCATGCCCGCGCCTGGATCCGCCGAGTGCCGGCCGCGGCGCGGTTGAATGGACCCGGCTGCGCCACCATGCTCACCGTAAGAAGCTTCGTCGTACCCTGGCTGGCTATAACCAGAATCGCCGTAAGTGCCTCGGCTGCCATAGCTGTCCGGATCCTGGTAGGCCGGCTGGCCGCCATAACCGCCGGACTCTTGGTAACCACCCTGGCCGCCATAGCCGCCGGTGTTGTAACCGCCACGACCGCCATAGCTCAGCGGGTCAGCGTCGCCCGAGCGGTCGCCATGGCCCGACGAATCGGGGTAGCCGTACGGATCGCCGTAGCCGCCCTGATCGTCATACCTGCGTTGTTCGTAATAGCTGCTGGCACCGTTGTTCTGGCCGTTCTCGTACTGGCCGCCGTCGTACTGGGGACTGGCGTACTGGCCGCCGTCGTGCTGCGGACTGGCGTACTGGCCGCCGTCGTACTGCGGACTGGCGTACTGGCCGCCGTCGTACTGCGGACTGGCGTACTGGCCGCCGTCGTACTGCGGACTGGCGTACTGGCCGCCGTCGTACTGGGGACTGGCGTACTGGCCGCCGTCGTACTGGGGACTGGCGTACTGATCAGGACCGCCGTACCTCTCCACCTGTCCGTCCCCGCCTGACCAGCCGTTACCATCCTGCCCGTCGTGCCAGGCAGGGCGGCGGTAGCTGCCGGAATCCTGGTAAGACTCTCCCTGGCCGTTGTAGCCGGGCTGGTCCTCGTGGCTGTCCTCGCCGTACTCGCCACGGTCCGGCTGGTGCCCGGCCGCTGGCCAGTACCCGCCATCACTCGTCATCAGCCACCGCCCTGCCTCGGACCGACAACCTCTCCGGGCGGGACGCCCGTCTGGCGCTCGGCGTCGAGCGCACCCTGCAGCAGCAGAGCGGCGGCAGCCTGATCGATCACGGAACGGCGCTCCCTGGAATTGCGGCCACCCTCTGCAAGCGCTGCATGGGCGATGACGGTAGTGAACCGCTCGTCGACGAGCCGGACCGGAATTGGCGCGACCACGCATGCGAGCGTTTCGGCAAAGTCTCGTGCCTGGTCAGCGGCCTGTCCAGCGTTTCCGGAAAGGCTTGTAGGGAGTCCGACCACAATCTCGGTCGCATCCCGGGCTGCGGCTAGCCCCGCAATTTCGGTCAGATCGCCACGACCGCGGCGCACCGTCTGCAGCGGGCTGGCCAGCAATCCGCCAGGGTCACAACTGGCGACCCCGATCCGAGCCGATCCGAGATCAATGGCAAGCCTGACACCCAGCCTCAAGGAGCAGGGCTCCCAGAAGATGGTCTCAGAACTGACACGACTCGGGTGCAGCACGATCTCACGTTACGCTACCCGCAGGCCCGATGCCGCCAATAACACCGCGAACCGCACCAAACGCCTCTGATAGCGCCTGTCCGGCCTGCGTTCCGACCGCAGCACCGCCACCTTGAGCGATGTCGTCGCGGCCCCCGCCGCGACCGCCGAGGGCTGCTGTAGCGATCCGGATCAGCTCGCCGGCCCGCAGCCCCCTGGCCCGGGCAGCGTCGTTCAGCGCCACCACGATGGCCGGCCTGTCCGCGGGAACGCCTGCGGTCACCACCGCGCCTGCCCGGTCGGGTGGTATCTGGCCGCGAATGTCGAGCGCGAGCTTGCGGATGCCATCGACGGGAGTGCCGTCGGGCACCTGGTGTGCCACGTATAGCACGCCGTTCACGTCATCGGCGCGCGACACCAGGTCACTCGCGACGTTCGCGAGCTGCGCGGACTGCATCCTCTGGATGTCACGCTCGGCGTCGCGGAGCCTGGCGATGATGCCCGCGATCCGGTCGGGCAGGTCCGCCCGTGGGGCCTTGAGCTGTTCGGACAGCTGGCCGACGAGCACGCTCTCCCTCGCGAGGAAGCGGAACGCGTCGATGCCCACGAGCGCCTCGACCCTGCGCACGCCCGACCCGATCGACGCCTCGCCGAGGATCTTCACGAGGCCGAGCTGGCCGGACCTGGCGACGTGCGTGCCGCCGCACAGTTCGCGCGAGTAGTCGCCCACCTCGACCACGCGCACCTGCTCCCCGTACTTCTCCCCGAACAAGGCCAGCGCGCCCATCGCCCGCGCTTCGCTGATCGAGGTGTGGAAGGCGCGCACGTCGAGGTCATTGATCAGCACCGCGTTAACCTCGTCCTCGGCATCGGCGAGGACAGCGGGGGGCACCGCCCCCATGGCAGTGAAGTCGAACCGGAAACGGCCAGGCGAATTCTCCGACCCCGCCTGGGCCGCCGACTCGCCCAGAGCACCGCGGAAGGCCCTGTGCACCAGGTGCGTCGCGGTATGCGAGCGCGAGATCGCGCGGCGCCGCTCGATGTCGATCTCGGTGTGCACCATGTCGCCCACGGCGATCTCGCCCGCGCTCACCCGGCAGCGGTGCACGATCAGCCCGGGCACCGGCGCCTGCACGTCGAGCACCTCGATGGTGGCACCGTCGCTCGCGCCGCTGCCTGAGGATCGCAGCACGCCCAAGTCAGCGAGTTGGCCGCCGCCTTCCGCGTAGAACGGCGTCCGGTCCAGCACGATGTCGACCTCAGTGCCAGCGCCAGCGGCCGGCACGGTGGCGCCCCCGACCAGCAGACCCAGCACTGTCCCCTCGGAAGCGACCTCGTCATAGCCGGTGAAGATCACCTTCCCGGTTCGCTCGAGGAACTGCGCGAAGACCGAGATATCGGCGTTGCCTGTCTTCTTCGAGGCCGCGTCGTCCTTAGCGCGCTGCCGCTGCGCGGCCATCAGCCCGCGGAAGCCCTCCGCGTCCACGGTCAGACCTTGTTCGGCCGCCATCTCCAGGGTGAGGTCGATCGGGAAGCCGTAGGTGTCGTGCAGCTGGAACGCCTGCGCGCCGCTGAGCGTCCGCTCGCCCTTGCGCGCGACTTCTTCGACCGCGGCGTCGAAGATCGCGGTGCCGGTACGCAAGGTGCCGAGGAACGCGTTCTCCTCCGAGTCGAGCACGGTGTGAATGTGCGGAGCGTCGGTGATCAGCTCCGGGTACTGGTCACCGAGCGCTCGGATCGCCACCGAGGCGAGGTCGTGCAGGTAGTGCTCGCCGGAGCCGCCGCGGCCGCCGTCCCCGCCGCGCTGGGAGCCTGCGAGCAGCCTGAGGTCCCGCACGCTGCGCCTGACAATCCGGCGCAGGACGTAGCCACGGCCCTCGTTGGACGGGATCACGCCGTCCGCGACCAGCATCACGGCAGCCCTGGTGTGATCGGCGACCACGCGCAGCGCGACGTCGCTCGCCGGGTCCCTGCCGTACTTCTGGTCGGTCAGCTCGGCGGCGCGCTCGAGCACCTTCCACATCGTGTCGATTTCGTAGATGTTGTCGACGCCCTGCAGCAGCGCAGCCATCCGCTCCAGGCCCATGCCGGTGTCGATATTGCGGGAAGGCAGCTCACCTTGGCTGTCGAAGTCGATCTTGCTGCGCACCGCGCTCAGCTGGTACTGCATGAAGACCAGGTTCCAGACCTCGAGGTACCTGTCCTCGTCGGCCTCTGGCCCGCCCTCACGGCCGTATTCCGGGCCGCGGTCGTAGTAGATCTCCGAGCAAGGTCCGCCGGGGCCGGGAACGCCCATATGCCAGTAGTTGTCGGCCAGCCCCCGGCGCTGAATCCGGTCCTCCGGCACGCCTACCGAGTTGCGCCAGATCGAATACGCCTCGTCGTCGCCGGTGTAGACCGTGGCCCACAGCCTGCTTTCCGGGAATCCGAATCCGCCGTCGGACTCGGGTCTGGTCAGCAGCTCCCAGGCGAGCGGAATCGCCTGCTCCTTGAAGTAGTCGCCGAACGAGAAATTGCCGAGCATCTGGAAAAAGGTCGCGTGCCTCGTGGTCTTGCCGACCTCGTCGATGTCCGGCGTGCGCACGCACTTCTGGGCGCTGGCAGCACGCGGGAAGGGAGGTACGAGCTGGCCGAGGAAGTACGGCTTGAACGGCACCATTCCCGCGTTGACCAGCAACAGTGTCGGATCCTCGGCGACCAGACTGGCCGAGGGGACCACGGTGTGCCCGCGCTGGCTGAAATAGTCAAGGAAACGGCGTGCGATCTCTGCCGACTCCATCAACGGCCATCCTTAGGGTTGTCGGTTCTGCAGGGTCGTCCGCGCTGCTGCGCTGCGTGCTGCCGACGTCCGTGCCTGGCGCGAGGCTTACTGACCTACGAGGGTATTGCCTGAACCGCGTGCTGCCGATTCAAATCTCGCGGTGCCGGTCGAGGTAGTCGGCCATTCCAGCACGGACATCGCGGACGAAGGCGGCCGATTCGGTACCGGCCCGGCTGGCCGCCCGGCGTGCGGGCATCCGGGCCACGTGCGCCCGCGGACCCGGTCGCCTGGCCACTTGACCGAGCAACTCGCCCTGCGGAAGCAGTGCCTTGGCCGCCCTGGTGACGCGCCGGTACCCCGTGATGCCGAGGACGGCGCCAGCAGTCAGCCAGATCCCGCGCCTGATCATGGCTGCTCGCCTCGGGCCGTCCGTGCCGCGCGGACCCGCTCGGTCCGTTCCCGCCAGGTCTCGCGTCGCGGCTGCGCGGGTATCGCTGCCAGCGGGCGTTGTGGCCCCACTCGCTCCTCGCCGCGCCCACGCTCCGCCAGCGCCCTGACCTGCGCGGCGCCGTCGTGCGCGCGGATTCCGGCCGGATGCCCTGGCCGACGCAGCGCCAGCGCGTGCCGGACGCCGTGGCCAGCCGCGGCGAGCCGCAGCACCGGCGTGCCCAGTCCGGCTGCGATGAGCTTCGCCGTGCCCGCAACGGCGGAGACCTGAACCGACAGGTCCGACATGCTCGCGGCGACCGCGTCGACGCCGTCGGCCATAGCGCCGGTTCGCGCGAGTTGCTGGTCAGCCCGCTCGACAGTCGCGCGGGACCTGGCCAGCAGGTCATCGGCTCCAGCCTGATAGCTGGTCACCAGCGAGGTGGCCGCGGAAATCAGCTTGGCGAGCCTGACCAGCACGTAAACGGTCGCGCACATGGCGATCGCGAAGAACGCGGCTGCGATCAGCGCCGCTAGTTGCCCGGCGTTCATGACGCCCCCGCTCCCTTCAGGCCTGCGCCGGTCTCTGGGTAGGTGGCCCGACCCTATCGCTTGCCGGACTACTGCTTGCCCTGCCGCCAGGTTTCAACCATCGCGATCGCCGCTGTCGCGGGGTTCCTGGCGGTTGCCGCCACCGCCGCCCGCGCCACCGGGATCCTCGTCACCGGTGCCGCCCTCCAGCACCGACCTGATCCGATCCAGCCGGTCCGCGTATCTCGCCTCGGCGCCGTGCCTGGACGGCTCGTAGTAATGGTGCCCGACCGCGGGCTCTGGCAGGTAGTCCTGCTTGACGATGCCCTCGGCGAAGTCGTGCGGATACAAGTAGCCCTTGCCGTGCCCGAGCCTGGCCGCCCCGCGATAGCTGGTGTCGCGCAGGTGCGCTGGCACCGGGCCGGATTGCCCCGACCTGATGTCGTCCGATGCCGCCCCTATGGCCCTGATGACCGCGTTGGACTTCGGTGCCAGTGCGAGGTGGATCACCGCCTGGGCCAAGTTAATCCGCACCTCAGGCAGCCCGACGAACTCGACCGCCTGGGCCGCGGCGATGGCCACCGGCAACGCAGACGGGTCGGCCATCCCGATGTCCTCGCTCGCGTGCACGACCAAACGCCTTGCGATGTACCGCGGGTCCTCGCCCGCCTCTATCATCAGGGCAAGGTAGTGCAGCGCGGCGTCCACGTCGCTGCCCCTGATGCTCTTGATGAACGCGCTGATCACGTCGTAGTGCTGATCACCGGCCCGGTCGTAGCGAACCGCCACCCGGTCGACCGCCCGCGCCAGTTCGGCCGTATCGATGACGCCGCCCTCCTCGACCCCGAGCGCTGCCGACTCCAGATATGTCAGCGCCCGCCGCGCGTCGCCGCTGGCCAGCCTCAGCAGTTCCTCGGCCGCGTCACCGGCGAGGGTGACCGCGCCGCCTAGGCCGCGCTCGTCGGTCACCGCCTGCTCGATCAACTCGCGCATGTCCTCGTCGGGGATCGGACGGAGGGTGAGCAGCAAGGACCTGGACATCAGGGGCCCTACCACCGAGAACGACGGATTCTCCGTGGTCGCTCCGACGAACGAGACCCAGCGGTTCTCCACCGCTGGCAGCAGCGCGTCCTGCTGCGCCTTGTTGAACCTGTGCACTTCGTCGATGAACAGCAGGGTCTGGGTGCCGGTCAGGCCCAGTTCGGCCCTTGCCGACTCAATCGCGGCCCTGACCTGCGCGACACCGGCGGAGACGGCCGACAATTCGACGAATCGCCTGCTGGTTACCGTGCTGAGGACATAGGCCAACGTGGTCTTGCCGGTCCCCGGCGGACCCCAGAGCAGCACCGACATCGGGGCCGAGTGCTCGACCAGCTTGCGCAGCGGCGAGCCGGGCCCGGTCAGGCGCGGCTGGCCCCGGACCTCATCAAGGCTCCGCGGCCGCATCCGCACGGCGAGCGGCGCGACAGCCCTGGCCGCCTCCTCGCCGGCGGCATCGAACAGGCTGGCGCCCTGTTGCCCCAGCTTCGCGTCCCTACCTGCCACGGCTTGACCCTACCTACTGGCACGAAATACCGGGTGCTCCTGGTCAGCGGGGGTCGGGCGGTGCGACCGCGTCCACCCCCGCCTCCTTCCGCTGCGCGGGGGTGATCGGCGTCGGCGCCCCGGTCAGCGGGTCGTTGCCGGACGCGGCCTTGGGGAAGGCGATGACGTCCCTGATCGAGTCCCGCCCGGTCAGCAGCATCAGCATCCGGTCCCAGCCGAACGCGATGCCGCCGTGCGGCGGCGGCCCGTACCGGAGCGCGTCGAGCAGGAAGCCGAACTGGGACCGTGCCTCGTCCCTGGAGAGCCCGATGACGTCGAAGACCTGTTGCTGCATCGCTGGCCGGTGGATCCTGATCGATCCGCCACCGATTTCGGTGCCGTTGCAGACCAGGTCATAGGCGTCCGCCAGGGCGCCGCCTGGCTCGGCGACGAACTTGTCCGCCCACTCGGGCAGTGGCGAGGTGAAGGGATGGTGCACCGCGGTCCAGCCGCTCTCGCCGCCAGCCCCGCCTTCGGAGCCAGCCCCGCCCTCCCCAACCCGTTCGAACATCGGCGCGTCCACGACCCAGGTGAACGCCCACGCCTCGTCGTCGATGAGACCGCACCGCGTCCCGATCTCCAACCGCGCCGCCCCGAGCAGGGAGCGGGCGGAGGCGGGCCGACCGGCCGCGAAGAATACGCAGTCCCCAGGTCCTGCGCCGGTCGCAGCAGGCAGCCCGGATCGTTCGTCGTCGGACAGGTGCCTGATCACCGGTCCGGCGTCAGACACCGTGCCGTCGGGCCCGATCAGCACGTAGGCCAGGCCCCTGGCGCCGCGCGACTTGGCCCAGTCCTGCCAGCCGTCCAGCTCCTTGCGACTCTGGCCAGCTCCGCCCGGCATGACGACGGCGCCGACGTGCTGTGCCTGGAAGACCCGGAAGCCGGTTCCTGAGAAGTACCTGGTCAGATCCGCCAGCTCGATGCCGAACCGCAGGTCAGGCTTGTCCGACCCGAACCTCGCCATCGCGTCGCCGTAGGTCATCTGCGGGATCGGGCGGGTCAGCTCGTAACCGGCGATCTCCCGCCACAGACGCTGCACCAGGTCCTCGGCGACCTCGACCACGTCTGCCCTGGTGACGAACGACATCTCGATGTCGACCTGGGTGAATTCTGGCTGCCTGTCGGCCCTGAAGTCTTCGTCGCGGAAGCACCGCACCAGCTGGTAGTAACGCTCCATGCCGGAGACCATCAGCAACTGCTTGAACAGCTGCGGCGACTGTGGCAGCGCGTACCAGTTGCCTGGCTGCAGCCGGACAGGAACCAGGAAGTCCCTGGCGCCCTCAGGGGTGGACCTGGTCAGGAACGGCGTCTCCACGTTCACGAAGCCGTGGTCCCGCATCACGTCGCTGACCAGGTAGGCGGCTGTGGACCTGGCTCGCAGGGCCGCCGCCATCTCGGCGCGCCGCAGGTCCAGGTACCGGTACTTCAGCCGCACCTCTTCGTTCAGCTCCGTGCCGCCCCCGCCCGCACCTGTGTGGCCCTCGATCGGGAAGGGCAGCGGATCTGCCTCAGACAGGATCTCGATCCCTTCGGCCGCCACCTCGATCTCGCCGGTCGGCAGCTCGGGGTTCTCGTTCCCCGCCGGACGGCGCCTGACCTCGCCCGTGACGAGCACGCAGAACTCGGCCCGGAGGTTGTGCGCGACGTCCTCCTCGCGCATCACGACCTGGACAACGCCGCTGCCGTCCCGCAGGTCGATGAAGACCACGCCGCCGTGGTCCCTGCGCCGTGCGACCCAGCCCGCCAGCGTGACCTGCTGGCCCGCCTGTGACGTGCGCAGCGCGCCCGCCTCGTGCGTGCGGATCATCTCGGTCCAGCCCTTCTGCTCGGGAAACGAGCGGTACCCGCGGTCACAGACCCCGGGATGGACCCGAGGCGGGCGCGAGCCCCGCGAGGAACGGATTGGATGTCCGCTCCGCGCCGATTGTGGTCTGCGGGCCATGGCCCGCGAGCACGGCGGTGTCGTCCGGCAGCGGAAGGCAGACGCGAGCCAGGCTATCGAGGATGGTCTGATAGTCGCCGCCCGGTAGGTCGGTCCGCCCGATCGAGCCGGCGAACAGCAGGTCGCCGGTGAATATCGTCTCCGGCAATCGGAACGTGACCGATCCTGGCGTGTGTCCTGGCGCGTGATCGACCACCAGGCTGACGCCGGCCAAGTCGAGCGTCATGCCGTCGGTGAGTTCGAGCACGTCGTCCGGCTCGGTGAAGCTAATGCCGCCGAACAATTGCTGGCCAGCCTGCAGCGACAAGCCACGGGCTGGATCGCTGAGCAAGGCCCGGTCGGCGGGGTGGATATAGGCGGGGATGTTCCTGGCGCCGCATACCGGAGCGACCGACCAGATGTGATCGATGTGCCCGTGGGTGGCGAGCACGGCGACGGGTTGGAGCCGGTACTTCGCGATGATCTCTTCGATGCCCGGCTCGGCGTCCTGACCAGGATCTATGATCAGGCACTCCGCGCCCGGTTCCGGTGCCACGATGTAACAGTTCGCGGCAAAGGAGCCAGCGGGGAATCCGGTGATCAGCATGGTGACCTCCTGGTCGGCGCTAAAGCGCGGCGAGCGTGCTCACAGGCTACCGATGGCTTCCTGGCGGCCCGCGGCTCGCGCGACGGCGCCGGCGTTTCCGGCTGGTTGCGCCAGTTACAAGACGGCGCGGTTGGTGCGTCGAACCGATAACACCAGTCGTAGGCACTTGCCTGGCCTAGATACCATGCGCGAGGTTTTCAATGGGACCACTACGGTCGATAACGGAAGGTTGGGCGGGTGACGGGTAAGCAGGAGCGTCAGCGCAGGCTGGCCAGGGAGCGCTACGAGCGCCGCCAGGTCCGCGAAGCTGAGCGGCAGCGCCGAGCTCGCAAGACGGTGCAGTGGGTCTCGGCTGCGGCCGTCCTTGTCGTGCTCGCCGGCATCGTGATCTTCACGGTCGTGCACCTGTCCGGCAACGCCAGCGCCAGCGGCAAGCCAAAGGCGAGCCCTAGCCTCAACACCAGCCCGTCGGTCACGCCGAGCCCCACCCCGACCGGTCCCGTCTCCAGTTGCACCTACACGCCAAGCCCGCCAGCATCGCGCAAGGTCGGGCTGCCGCCGGCCAAGCCTGACCTGAAGGCGACGTACCAGGCAACGATCAAGACCAACCGCGGCGACATCGTCATCAACCTGCTGAACTCCAAAGCCCCGTGCACGGTCAACTCGTTCGTGTACCTGGCCAGCAAGAACTTCTTCAGCAACACCCAGTGCCACCGCCTGACCACCAGCGGGATCTACGTGCTCCAGTGCGGCGACCCGACCGGGACTGGCAGCGGCGGACCCGGTTACAAGTTCAACGACGAGAATCTGACCGGCGCGACCTACCCGGGCGCGACCGTGGCGATGGCCAACTCAGGGCCAAATACGAACGGAAGTCAGTTCTTTCTCGTGTACAAAGACACAAGCTTGCCGCCGAGCTACACCCCGTTCGGGACGATCTCGGCAGGCCTGGGCGTCATACAGAAGGTGGCTAAGGCTGGCACCGACAACGGAACGGGAGACGGCCATCCGAAAGAGAAGGTCGTGATCGAGAGCGTGACCATCAAGAAAACCTGATCGGGCATGCCAGGCCAGGCATGTCTTGGTCCAGGTACAAGCTGGAGGTAAGCGGTGAGCACCGAGAGCCATCCGTGGGGCTGGGTCGCCGACGACGGAACCGTCTACGTACGCACCTCGGAGGGCGAGCGCGTAGTCGGGATCTGGCAGGCAGGAAGCCCGGATGAGGCGCTCGCCTTTTTCACCCGCCGGTACGACTCGCTGGCAACCGAGGTGAGCCTGCTCGAGCGCAGGATCAGCACCACCGATCTCGCACCCGGCCAGGCCAGGTCGACCATCTCCCGGCTGCATGCCGCGATCGACGAGGCCAAGGCTGTTGGCGACCTCGACGGGCTCAAGCGCCGACTGGGCGCTCTGTCAGAACAGGCCGACGTCCGCCAGCAGGAGCACAAGGCGGCGCGGGACCGGGCGAGGGTCGACGCCATCGCCACCAAGGAGCGGATCGTCGCCGAGGCCGAGAAGCTGGCCACCGACGCGACGCACTGGAAGTCCAGCGGCGAGCGGCTGAAGGAGCTCCTCGACGAATGGAAGGCCGCACCGCACGGGGACCGGCAGGCCGAGGCCGCCCTGTGGAAGCGGATGTCTGCCGCGCGCAGCGCGTTCGCCAAGCGGCGCAAGACCTACTTCGCGGCCCTCGAAGAGGAACGCGAAGGCGTCAGAGAACGCAAGCAGGAGATCGTAACGCGGGCCGAGGAGCTGTCCACCTCGAACGACTGGGCAGCGACCGCGGCGGCCTACCGCGAGCTGATGGCGACGTGGAAGGAAGCGGGCCGGGCCGACCGAGCGGCGGAGGACGAGCTCTGGAAGCGGTTCAGGGCAGCGCAGAGCATCTTCTTCGAGGCACGGTCGGCCGCTGTGTCCGCCAAGGACAACCAGCTACGCGAGCGAGCCACGGCCAAGGAGGAGTTGCTCGCCGAGGCGGAGAAGCTGCTCCCGATCACCGAGCCGAAGACGGCGCGCACCGCGCTGCGGTCGATCCACCAGCGCTGGGACAAGATCGGCGCGGTGGCCAGGGAGTCGCAGGAGCGGCTTGAGGGCGGCCTGCGGAAGATCGACGACGCTGTCCGCAAGGCGGAGGACATCCAGTGGCGCCGGACAAACCCTGAGGCGCTGTCCAGGGCGCGCGACACGGTCGAGCAGATCCGCAAGACGATCAGGAATCTGGAAGGCCAGCTCGACCAGGCGAACGAGAAGGGCGATACGACCGCAAGCGAGAAGGCCACGGCCGCGCTCGAGACCAGGCGCGGCTGGCTCGCCGAGGCGGAGAAGACCCTCGCCGACCTGACCGGCTGATCCGGGGAATCTCACGTTCGCTCGCGCAACGGCCTCGCGAGGGTGAACCGCTTAGCTGGTGACGCGGTGGGCGTCATAGACGCCGTCGATGGTGCGGACCGCGCGCAGCACGTGCCGCAGGTGCTCGGGGTTGGCCATCTCGAACGTGAACTTGCTCAGCGCCACCTGGTCGCGCCTGGTGGTGACCGAAGCGGACAGGATGTTCACGTGCTGCTCAGAAATTGACCTGGTGATATCCGAGAGCAGGCCGGTCCGGTCGAGTGCCTCGACCTGAATCGCGGCGAGGAACCGCGAGCTCTCCCGCGGCGCCCAGTGCACCTTGACCGTGCGCTCCGGCTCCGATTCGACCAGGTGCGCCACGTTGATGCAGTCCGTTCGGTGCACCGAGACCCCGTTGCCCCTGGTCACGAAGCCGGTGATGTTGTCCCCTGGGACGGGAGTGCAGCACTTGGACAACCGGGCCCAGACGTCGGCCGCACCCTCTACCGCGACGCCAGAGTCGCCGGTCACAGGGCGCGGGCTGGTCGGCCTGGTCAGGACCGTGGCCTCGGCCAGGTCCTCCTGTGCCCCGGCCAGCCCGCCCGCCGATCTAACCAGCTTGGAGACCACCGACTGCGCGCTGACGTGGCCATCACCGATGGCCGCGTACAGGCCGGCCAGGTCCGGGTAGCGCAGTTCGAGCGCGATGGCCTGGAGCGCGTCGGCCGTGGCCAGCCGCTGCAGCGGCAGCCCCTGCTTGCGCATGGTCCTGGCGATCATCGCCTTGCCGGTGTCGGCCGAGGCCTCGCGGCGCTCCTTGGAGAACCAGTGCTTGATCTTGTTCCTGGCCCGCGCGCTCTTGACGAAGCCGAGCCAGTCCTGGCTCGGCCCTGCGTCCGGCGCCTTCGAGGTGAGGATCTCGACCGTCTCGCCGTTGGACAGGGGCGACTCGAGCGGGACCAGCCGGCCGTTGACCTTGGCGCCCACGGTGCGGTGTCCGACCTCGGTGTGGATCGCGTAGGCGAAGTCCACCGGTGTCGAGTCCTGCGGCAGCGGCATAACCTCGCCGCGCGGGGTAAACACGTAGACCTCGGCGCTACCGACCTCGAACTGCAGCGACTCGAGGAATTCCGCTGGGTCGGCTGTCTCGCGTTGCCAGTCGACAAGCTGCCTGAGCCAGTCCAGGTCCGACGGGCTGCGGCCGGTCGCGACCTCCTCCTTGTACTTCCAGTGCGCGGCGACGCCGTACTCCGACCGCCGGTGCATGCCCCAGGTCCTGATCTGCAGCTCGACCGGCTTGCCGCCGGGCCCGATCACCGTCGTGTGCAGCGACTGGTACATGTTGAACTTGGGCATCGCGATGTAGTCCTTGAACCGGCCTGGCACCGGGTTCCACCGGGCGTGCACCGCACCGAGCACCGCGTAGCAGTCGCGAACTGTGTCGACAAGGACGCGGATGCCGACCAGGTCGTAGATCTCGTCGAAGCCGACGTTCCTGGCGATCATCTTCTGGTAGACGGAGTACAGGTGCTTCGGGCGGCCGGTGACCTTCGCCTTGATCTTCGCCTCGCGCAGGTCGGCGGTGACCTCCTCGAGCACTTCGGAGATGAAGGCCTCCCGGCGCGGCGCGCGCTCCGAGACCAGCCTGGCGATCTCGTCGTAGCGCTTGGAGAACAGGGTCGCGAAGGCCAGGTCCTCCAGCTCCCACTTGACCGTGTTCATCCCAAGCCGGTGCGCGAGCGGGGCGTATATCTCCAGCGTCTCGCGTGACTTGCGCTCCTGCTTCGGCCTCGGCAGGTACCGCAGCGTGCGCATGTTGTGCAGTCGATCGGCCAGCTTGATCACCAGCACCCGGATGTCGCGCGACATCGCGACGACCATCTTGCGGACGGTCTCGGCCTGCGCCGCCTCGCCATACTTGACGTTGTCCAGCTTCGTGACGCCGTCGACCAGGGCCGCGATCTCCTCGCCAAAGTCGCCGCGCAGCTCCTCCAGCGTGTACGGGGTGTCCTCGATGGTGTCGTGCAGCAGGGCGGCGCACAGCGTTTCGTGGTTCATGCCGAGTTCGGCGAGGATTGTCGCCACCGCGAGCGGATGAGTGATGTACGGATCACCGCTCTTGCGAAGCTGGTTCGCGTGACAGCGGGCGGCGACATCGTAGGCACGCTCGATCAGCCGTGTGTCGGCCTTGGGGTGGGTGTTGCGTACGGTCCTGATCAGCGGCTCGAGCACCGGGTTGACGCTGCCGCCGCGCGGCGACGCGAACCGGCCGAGCCGGCGCCTGACCCCAGTGTGACCAGTCGAACCCGAACCGAAGCCGTCGGCGGTAGACAGATCGCGTGGCATCGACCTGGTCGGCGAGTCCGCGGCAGCCGTTGCGGCCTTCCTGCGCTCGCGGGACGGCCTTGCTGACCCACTGTCGACCTGGACATCTGCCTCAGGCTGGTCAGCGGGCGCGCCAACGGGCGGTGTCACCCCATCGCCAGCCGGCAGGTCTTGATCTTCAGTGCTATGCCCCGCGGCCTCCTGGGTGACCCCGCTTCCGGCCGTCTTGGCCGTCGCTACGTCACCGGCCACTGCCGCTCCTCGCGTCAGTTGAAACCCCCAGTGTATCCGGGCCCCGCCAACTGAAGTGCCAGCCCTGCCGCACCAGGCGGCGCGGATCGCCGCGGTTGCAGCGCTGCGGCCCGATAGTCGTCAAAGGCTCAGCAGCGCACGGATATCCAGGTCCGTCAGCCTGGCCCTGCCGCCAAGAAAGCCGAGTTCGATCAGGACTCCGAGCGAGACCACCTCGGCGTCGCAGCGCCTGATCAGCTGAGCCGTCGCTGCCGCCGTACCGCCGGTCGCGAGGACATCGTCGATCATCAGGACTCGGTCCCCGGCGCGGAACGCGTCGACGTGCACCTCGACCGTGGCCGTCCCGTACTCCAGGTCGTAGGTCTCGGAATATGTGGGACCTGGCAGCTTGCCCTTCTTGCGCACGGGCACGAACCCGACGCCAAGCCGGCACGCGACCGGGGCGGCGAGAATGAACCCCCGCGCCTCGATCCCGGCGACCTTGTCGATCCCGTCATGGCCAGCCGCCAGCGCACCGACGGCGACGGCGAACCCGGCGGCGTCCGCGAGCAGCGGGGTGATGTCCTTGAATACCACCCCAGGCTGGGGGTAGTCAGGCACATCCCTGATCAGACTGCGCAGCGTGGCGTCGATGCCGTCAGCCCCGGCGGGGTCAGGCCCCGGGGTGTCAGGTACCGCACGGGACAAGGGCGCTACCTGCGCTTCTTCTTGCCCGACGGCCGCCGCTGCGAGGCGCTCGACCGGCGTGGCTGCTGCCGCGGACCCGCCACCGGTCGTGGCGTGCTGCCGCCGGCCGTAGGACGGGCCGTAGCGACGGACGTCTCATCGGAGTCGACGTCGGTGGCGGGCATCTCGGCCGACGTGTCGGTCTCTGGCTCATCCTCCGCGACCGAACCTGCTCCAGGAACGTTGCCGACAACGACCTTCGCCTGCCGCTTCGCGCTCGACGCGCGCTGCGCGATCTGCTTGCGAAGCTGCCGGAACTCGGGCTGGCGCTCTTTCAGGTCGGCCAGCACCGGGGTAGCGATGCAGATCGAGGAGTAGGTACCGGACAGCATGCCGACAAACAGCACCAGGGACAGGTCCTTGAGCTCGCCGTTGCCCAGCAGGAAAATGCTGACCGCGAGGATCGAGGCGACCGGCAGCAGCGCGATCAGCGAGGTGTTGATGGACCTGACCAGGGTCTGGTTCAATGCCAGGTTGGCCGCCTCGCTGTAGCTCGTCCGTCTCGTCACGAGCAGGCCGGCGGTGTTCTCCCTGACCTTGTCGAAGACGACGACGGTGTCATACAGCGAGTAACCCAGGATGGTCAGCAGGCCGATCACGGTCGCGGGGCTGACCTGGAATCGGAGCAGCGCATAGACACCGATGGTGATCACGATGTCGTGCAGCAGCGCGATCAGCGCGGCCGTCGCCATCCGCCACTCGAAGGCGAGCGAGAGATAGAGCACGACCACGACCAGGAAGGCGAGCAGGGCCTCAAGCGCCTTCTGCGAGATCTGGCTCCCCCAGCTCGGCCCGACCGACTTCAGGCTGACCTGGCCTGCTTTGATGCCGAACCGGTGCGCGATCGCGTTCTGGACCTTGAACTGTTCGTTAGCCGACAGCACCTCGGTCTGCACGTCCCACTTGGTGTGGCCCACCTCCTGGACCGTGATGTTATTGCCGCCGCCCGCGTTGGTGACCGTCGTGGCGACCTGGGTGGACGTCGCGGCGGGAGCAGTGAAGCTGAAGACCGAGCCGCCCTTGAAGTCGACGCTGTACTGGAGCCGGAAGATGAGCAGCGCGGCGATGCTGATCACCAGGATCGCGCCGGAGATCCGGTACCACAGCTTCTGCCGGCCGACGAAGTCGACCGAGACCTCGCCGCGGTAGAGCCGCCCGCCGATGCTGCCAAGCCTGGACATCAGGCCTCCTTCGAGGAGGTGCGGACGGCAGAGGCGGGCGTGACCCGGGCAGCCGGCCTGGCCGGGCGCGAGCCGCGCCACGGCGACTTCGCCCCGAGCCTGGCAGGATCAAGGCCGGACCAGCGGTGGCCCTGGCTGAAGAACTTGGTCCCGGCCAGCAGCGTGACCATCGGCTTGGTGAACAAGAACACGACCACGATGTCGATCAGGGTCGTGAGGCCGAGCGTGAACGCGAAGCCGCGGACGTCGCCGACCGCGATGATGTAGAGCAGCAGGGCCGCGAGGAACGAGACTGTGTCCGACACCAGGATCGTCCGCCTGGCGCGCTGCCAGCCGCGCTCGACCGCTGCGCGCAGCGACCTGCCCTCCCTGACCTCGTCTCGCAATCGCTCGAAGTAGACCACGAACGAGTCCGCGGTGATGCCGATGGCGACGATCAAGCCCGCGATGCCGGCGAGCGACAGCGAGAAGCCCTGGTACTTGCTGAGCAGTATGACCGCCAGCCAGGACAGCAAGGCCGCCGTCGCCAGGCTGAAGACCGACACGAGCGCCAGGCCGCGGTAGTAGAAGACCGAGTAAATCACCACGAGCAGCAGTCCGATGGCCGCGGCGACCAGGCCAGCGTGCAGCTGAGAGGCGCCAAGCTGCGGCGAGATCGAGTCTGTCGCCTGCCTGATGAACGCCAGCGGCACCGCGCCGTACTTCAGCACGTTGGTGAGCTTGGTGGCCTGGCCGTGCGTGAAGCTTCCGCCTGGCCCGGTGATCTCGCCCGAGCCTGTCGTGATCGGGCTTGTCACCTGCGGAGCGGACACGACCTTACCGTCCAGCACGATCGCGAACTGGTCGAGGACCGACGTGGCCGTCTGGGTCTGAGAGTCGAAGTACTTCGAGACCATCGTGCTGGTCATCAGGCCGAAAGCCTTCTGACCCTGGCCGTCCAGGTTGAAGTTGACGACCCACTGGCTCTGCGCGTTCAGCACAGCCGCGACCTTGGTGAGGTTCGTTCCCAGCACCTTCGCCACGTCGAGGACGTACTTGTTGCCCTGCGGGTCGCACCCGACGATCTGCTTAGTCGGGTCATCCCAGCTGGCCGGTTTGTCACCGTAGATCCGCTTCTGCCAGTTCTTGTACGAGCAGTTCAGCCGGTTGAAGTCCGTGATCACTGCCTTGCTGGTGACCTTCGTGATGTCGCCCGAGGCGTCCGCGGCCGTCGCCAGCCGCTTGGTGAGCTTCGGAGTCGGGCTGGGGCTCGGAGACGCCGCTCCGCTCGGGCTGGCCGATCCCGACGGCGAGGGGCTCGGCGAGGCGCTGCCCGACGCCTTGGTGTGGCCTGCGGCACCGAGCGCGTGCGCGCCTGCGGCCTGCCCGCTGCCGCCCGAGCCCGACGCCGACGGGCTCGGCGAGGCCGACCCGCCGCCCGGTGAGGGCGAGGAACTCGGCGACGGGCTGGCCGTTGGCGGCTGCGTGGTGCCGGTACCCGGCGGCGGCAGGGCGATCGGGCGGCCGGGAGCAGTCAAAAGCACCTGGCGGAACCGGAGGACAGCGGAGCTGAGCAGCGGCGCGATCTGTTCCGCGCTCTTGCCCGGCACGGACACGACAATGAGGTTCGAGCCCTGCTGCTGAACCTTCGCACCGGTAAACCCCTGGCCGTTGACCCGGCTGTTCAGGATCGCGATGGACTGGGACATGGCGCTCGCACTCGGGAACCGTCTGGCGCGTGCCGTGCTCCTTCAGCGGGACGGCCCTGATGGTGACCGTGGTCCCGCTCGACAGGTCGAGGCCGAGTTGCACCTTGAACTTGTCGTGCCAGTTCCCAGGGTGCGTGACGGAGTTGCCGATGATCGTCGCGAACATGACGATCAGCAGCCCGACGAGCACCGCCAGGTACCGCCATGGCCGGGAGGTCACTCCCGGCTGCCTCGATGAGCCGCCTCCGGTCCTCGACCTGGCCGGCCTGTTGCTAGGGGGTGCCACCTGTGCCTGTCCTTTGATGTGAGCGGCCCGCGGTGCGGCTAGAGGTTACGGATTCTTCTTGAGGTCGGTGGGCGGGGTGGCGTCGTCCTGCGCCTCGGTCTCCGCCTCGGTCTCATCCTCTGCTTCCGGCTCGCCAGGCTCCTCAGGATCGATGTCCTCGTGTGACGGCATGGTGTCATCAGGGATGACCTCCATCACAGCCCGGCGGAGCATACTAACTTCGACGCCTGGCGCGATCTCGATAACGACGTCGCGGTCATCGCCGGACACAACCGTGCCGTACATGCCAGCCGTGGTCCGAATGCGCTGACCAGGCATAACCTGGCTCTGGGTCTGCATCGCCTTGCGTTGCCTGTTCCGCTGCGGACGCATGATCAGCACGTAGAACAGGCCAATCAGGACCGCCAGGATGATGAACGTGAACGCGGGGCTGCCGCCCGACTTGGGAGCGGCGAGAATCATGGTCCCCATGGCGGGGCTTCCTTCCAGTTGATGGCGCAGCGGCCGGGGTGCAGCACAGGTACCACGCCGGGCGAGCCCGGCAGCAGCGCCAGGCGGCTGGGAAAGACCAACTGCCGAAGTTTAGCGGCGCGGGCGCCGCGCACAAACAGGCTACGACCTCCACGGAGTGATCGTGACCGGCCCGCAACCAGATGTGCTGGTCTGTGGCACTAAGCCTCGCCTTCGCCGCTGGCCTCCTGCCGTTTCTCGCTAGTCAAACAGCGTGATGGCCGCAGTGCCAGTCCCCGCGCCATCCACCTGGCCGCCCTGCTGGGCCGGAGCGGGCGGCTCGAGGCCCAGATGCGCCCATGCCGCTGGGGTAGCTACCCGGCCGCGCGCGGTCCTGGCCATCAGCCCGGCTCGCACCAGGAACGGCTCCGCCACCACCTCGACGGTCTCGGCTTCCTCTGCGACAGCCACGGCGAGTGTGGAGAGCCCGACAGGACCGCCGCCGAACCGCTGAACGAGAGCGGTGAGCACCGCGCGGTCAAGGCGGTCGAGGCCGCTCTCATCGACCTCGTACAGTTCGAGCGCTGCCCTAGCCGCGGTCCTGGACACCACGCCGTCGCCGCGGACCTCGGCGAAGTCCCTGACCCTGCGGAGCAGGCGGTTGGCGATTCTGGGTGTGCCCCGCGACCGGCCGGCGATCTCATCGGCGCCCTCGTCGCGCAGCGTGACGCCGAGCAGGCCCGCCGACCGGCGGATGATGACGCCAAGCTCGTCGGCGTCGTAGAAGTCCAGATGGCCGGTGAAGCCGAACCTGTCCCGCAGCGGCGCAGGCAGCAGCCCGGCCCGCGTCGTAGCGCCCACCAGAGTGAACGGCGCGATGTCGAGCGGCACCGCGGTCGCGCCCGGCCCCTTGCCAAGCATCACGTCGACCCTGAAGTCCTCCATCGCCAGGTAGAGCATCTCCTCGGCAGGTCTGGCCATCCGGTGGATCTCGTCGATAAAGACCACCTCGCCGCCGTTCAGCGACGTGAGCACAGAGGCGAGGTCCCCGGCCCGCTCGATCGCCGGGCCGCTGCTGATCCGCAACGGCGCGCCGAGTTCGGCCGCGATGATCATCGCGATGGTGGTCTTGCCCAGCCCTGGCGGACCTGACAGCAGCACATGGTCGGGCGCCTTGCCGCGGCGCATCGCGCCCTCGAGCACGAGCGTGAGCTGCTCGCGCAGCCTGGCCTGGCCGACAAATTCGGCGAGCTGCCTCGGCCGCAGTGCGCCTTCGATCTGCCTTTCGTCGGCGTCGGCGAGCGGCGAGACGAACCGGTCCGTGTCGCTGGAGCTCACGTCCGCCCCAGCACCCGCAGGGCCGCGCGCAGGGCGACGGCCACGTCGACCTCGACGGCGATGTCGCCGGGGTGGTCGGGGCCGGCTGTGCCGGCGGCGGCCTGACCAGCCGCCAGCAGGTCAGGCTCGACCATCGCGATCGCCTGCTCGGCGTCCCTGGGCTGCCAGCCCAGGTTGACCAGCCCGGTCCGCACCTGGTCCCGCCAGGTCAGCACGCCGAAAGGCGCCGCCCTGCCGTTTATGCCGGCTGCCGCGGCGCCCGCGACTCCGGGCCTCGCGGTGGTCAGCTCATCCGGTGAGCCGAGCCTGCCGGCCAACTCCAGCACGATCCGCTGGGCGCCCTTGCGGCCGATGCCCGGCACGCTCGTCAGCGCGGTCACGTCGGCGGCCGCGACCGCGCGGCGCAGTCCATCCGGGCTGAACGTGGCCAGCATCGCCAGCGCCAGCCGCGGGCCGATACCGGTCGCGGTCTGCAGCAATTCGAAGGTGTTGCGCTCGTCATCGCTGACGAACCCGTACAGGGTCAGCGCGTCCTCTCGGACCACCAGCGACGTGCTGACCTTGGCCCGCTCCCCCGGTCTCAGCCCGGCGAGGGTGCCTGGCGAGCACTGCACCAGCAGCCCGACGCCGCCGACGTCGATCACTGCCCCTTCTGGCGCGACCGCTGCCACTACACCGTCCAGATGCGCGATCATCGGACTCATGCACCTCCTGCCCTGGTGGCGCTGACACGGGGGGACGACCCCCCAGAACCCTCCGCGATGCCGACCCGGTGGGACGACCCCCCGGAACCCCCCGCGGCGCTGGCACCGGCCGCGATCCTGGCTTGAGCGCCGCCGCGCCACAGATGGCAGATCGCGAGCGCCAGCGCGTCGGCCGCGTCGGCGGGCCGCGGCGGGTCTGCCATTCGCAGCAACCTGGTAACCATGTGCGTGACCTGCGCCTTGTCGGCACGGCCGTTGCCGGTCACGGCCGCCTTGACCTCGCTCGGCGTATGCAGTGCCACCGGCAGCCCGTGCCGGGCGGCGCACACGATCGCCACGGCACCGGCCTGCGCCGTGCCCATCACGGTCCTGACGTTGTGCTGGCTGAAGACCCGTTCGACGGCGACGGCGTCGGGCTGGTACTCACCCAGCCATTTAGTGATCTGCTCGTCGAGAATCAAGAGCCGGCTGCCTATGTCGGCGCCTGGCGGGGTCGTGATGACGGCGGTCGCCGCCAGCCTGAGCGGCACGCCAGGTCCGCCGTCGACCACGCCGATACCGCATCTGGTCAGGCCTGGGTCGACTCCCAGCACCCTCATCAGGCCATCGCCTTCCCCACGAACATGTGTTCGGCTGTGACCTTACCGGCTTGCCGGTCGCCGGCCTGGCAACCGATCCGGCGTGTCGGCGGTCACCCGTTTCTTCATGATCGCGGACGATTTTCCGCTGGGCTGCAGAAAGTCGTCCGTGATCATGAAGAAACGGCCTGCTGGCGGGCAAGAAACGGCCTGCTTGCGGCCTGAGCGCCTGATGGCCGGCCTGAACGGGCTGCTAGAAGTAGTCGAGCAGGTAGGACTGGGCAGCGAAGGCGGCGTCGAGCGCCGCGTCGGTGTGCGGGTCCCCGCCGGTCACGAGCCCCGCGACGCGCAGCGTCGCCATCGGAATGCCGCCGTACAGCGCGGCGAAGCCGCGTGGCCCGAGCGCGACTGGCGTGGCGGAGGGCGAGGAGGCCCGTAGTCCGGTTAGTCCCCTGGAGAGGGAACCCTTCCCGTCTGCCACGGCCAGCGTGTAGCTGCCCGCGTGCGCCGGAAGCTGCGGGTCCGCCAGCTCGAGCGGCACGGCCGCTCGCACGCCGGCTGGAAACCCGCGATCCGCGATCGCGGTGGCGGGGTCGAGCACGCGCAGCATCCAGTGCCGGAGCCTGTGCACGCTGACGTCCGGTTCCCAGGTCAGCCAGCTCAACGGGTCGACCGGCCCCACGTTCGCGTAGACCATCTCGGTCACCGATGCGTGCGAGGCGACATGGCCCCACAGCGCCCTGGCCGTCCCCGCCGAACCGGCCTGCAGCGCCTCGACCAGGATCGCCTTGCTGGTGCCGCCGTGCCATCGGTAGCTGAGGAACCCGTCGTCGGCCAGGTAGGCGAACGACTCGGGATCGGCGATCCAGCGCCGCACGCTCGCCGGGTCGCGCGTGGCAGGGCCGCAGTCGCGGGCTGCGGAGTGCACGGCGCCGAGCGTGGCGATGACCGAGTCCGCGTCATCGGGCGCGGCCCTGCGGAGCGCGCTGCCCGGCTCGCGGTCGCCACCCGATCCGGAATCGCCAGCCTGCGCGGCGGGAAGCTGCGGATCGGCGCCAAGCAGTGAGCCGAGCGTCCGGCCAGGCACCTCGGCGCGGTAGTTGCCGCCCGCGAGTTCCCAGCCGAGCGACCGGTAGATCTGCGCCGTCGCCGGGTAGAGCGTCGACAGCGCGTAGCCCTGTCCGGCGAGCTCGGCCAGGAGCGCCGTCATCAACGCCCGGCCGACGCCGCGGCCGCGTGCCTCGGGCGCGACCTTGACCCCGCCGACGCCGGCCATCGGAACCGGGCGGCCTTGCCAGTACTGCCGCATGTCGTAGTACCGAGCCGTGCCGATCAGCTGGGCGCCGTCCCAGACCCCGAACTGCCTGCCGGTGCGGACGCAATCGGCCAGTTCGTTGCGCTGATAGGCACGGTCGTTCGTGCTCATCGGTCCGAACGAGCGATGCCGCAAGTCAAGCTCGGCGTCGAGGTCATCGCCGGCCCGCATGGGCCGGATCGTGAGCGCTGAACTCACCCGCTCAGCCAAGTTTCTCCATGATCTCGTCTGAGACCGCGTAGTTCGCGTAGACGTCCTGGACCTCGTCGGACTCCTCGAGGACGTCGATCAGCCTGAAGACCTTACGCGCCGTGTCCTCGTCGAGCGGCACCTCGACCGACGGCAGGAACGGCGTCTCGGCCGACTCATAGTCGATCCCCGCATGCTGGAGCGCGGTCCTGACCGGCACCAGATCGGTGGCCTCGCTGACCACCTCATAGGACTCGCCCATGTCATTGACTTCCTCAGCGCCGACGTCGAGGACCGCCATCAGCACGTCGTCCTCGCCCAGCGTGGGCGACTTCGGCACGATGACGACGCCCTTGCGGCTGAACAGGTACGACACCGAGCCAGCGTCGGCCATCGAACCGCCGTTGCGGGTCAGCGCCACCCTGACCTCGGACGCGGCCCGGTTCCTGTTGTCGGTCAGGCACTCCACCAGCAACGCAACGCCGCCTGGCGCGTAGCCCTCGTAGGTGACGGTCTCATAAGCTGCTCCGCCGGCCTCCAGGCCAGCGCCACGGCGGACGGCCCTGTCGATGTTGTCGTTGGGCACCGAACTGCGCTTGGCCTTCTGCACCGCGTCATAGAGCGTCGGGTTTGCGGTCACGTCCGGACCACCGTTGCGGGCCGCCACCTCGACGTTCTTGATCAGCTTGGCGAAGAGCTTGCCACGCCTGGCGTCGACGACAGCTTTCTTGTGCTTGGTGGTAGCCCACTTGGAGTGGCCGCTCATGAGAGCTCCCTCACCATGTCAGTAAAGATCGAGTGCACACGGTTGTCCTGGGTGAGCTCGGGGTGGAATGCCGTGGCGAGCGCCGGACCCTGGCGGACGGCGACGATCCTACCGGTGCGAGGTTCGGTTGCCAGAATCTCGACGGCTGGACCCAGGTCCTCTACCCACGGCGCCCTGATGAAGACGGCACGGAACGGCGGGCCCCCGGCACCGGTGATGTCGATGTCGCTCTCGAACGAGTCAGCCTGGCGGCCGAATGCGTTTCGCCGGACCGTCATGTCGATCGCGCCGAACGTCTCCTGTTCGCTGGCGCGCTCCACGAGCCGGCTAGCCAGCATGATCATCCCGGCGCAGGATCCGAATACCGGCATTCCGCCACTGATCCGCTTGCGGAGCGGCTCGACCAGGTCGAAGATGTCCGCCAGCTTCCAGATCGTGGTGGATTCGCCGCCCGGGATGATCAGGCCGTCGACTGCCTGCAACTCGGCGGGGCGGCGCACGGGAACGGGCTTACCACCTGCCGCGGTGATCGCGCGCACGTGCTCGGCCACGTCGCCTTGGAGCGCGAGCACGCCAACGGTCACCGTCGCAGGACGCGCGGCCCGCGCCCGGTCCGATGTGACGAGCGCCGCTTCGCTGGCAGGCACCTGCACCTCCTGTGCTCATTAGCCCTTGGTATCTCGTAAGCCATTCCGAGCGTATCCGCGTGGTGGTGGTGTGCCATAGCCGCGGCGCGGGTAGCGATCATGGATCGACGAACTGCAGTCAAGCCGCGGCCAACTCCCCGCCAAGGCCCGGCCGCGGCCCTGTCCCCCGCCGCGACGCACGTCAAGGCAGCCCGACCCACCAGGAGGCACCAGATGGGCCAGGGATGGACGTTTGACGGTGCACCCGCGGCCACGATCGGAGCCCCGAGCGGGCTGATCACCCTGCTCGACGGCACCACGTTCTGCATCTGCGAGCCATCGGGTGACGTCCGGCACGGCGGCGCCCAGGGCCTGTTCGTCAGGGACACCAGGCTGATCAGCCGGCTCGAGCTGAGCATCAACGGGCACGTGCCAGAGCCGCTCGCTCCGCAGGCGCGCGAGCCGTTCGGTTGCACGTTCCTGAGCAGGATGCCGCCGCTGCCAGGCCTCGCCGACAGCACGATGCTGGTGGCCAGGCGCCGGGTGCTGAACGACGGCATGAGCGACGAGATCACCTTGCGCAACATGAGCACCGAGCCGCTCCCCGTCACGCTGCGGATCGGCATCGGCGGGGACTTCGCCGACGTGTTTGAGGTCAAGGAGGGCAGGGTGCACGCCGACGCGGCGGGCGGCCCTGGCATGACTGTCGCCGTGGCCGACGACTCGATCCTGCTCAGCCGCGAGGTCGGGAACTCGCTGCGGGCTGTCAGGATCACCGGAGAACGGCAGCCTGACGCTCAGCTCGAGGTCTCCGCCAGCCAGCTGACCTGGCACGCGGTCGTGCCAGCACACGGCGCCTGGGCCACCAAGCTGCAGATCACGCCGTCGCTGAACGGCAAGGATCTGATCGAATACCGGGCACAGGCCAGCGTGGGCGATGACGGGACCACCGCCACCGACGGGCCGCAGGAGCGCCTAGCCGACTGGCGCCAGCAGAGCCCGCTGGTCAGGGCCTCCGATCCAAGGCTGGCGACCGTCTTCGCGGCCAGCACCGAAGACCTCGGATCCCTGCGGATCTTCGACCCCGAGCACGCCGACCGGATGGTGATCGCGGCAGGAGCGCCGTGGTTCATGACCATCTTCGGCCGAGACTCGCTGCTCACGTCCTGGATGGTGCTGCCGCTCGACCCGTCGCTGGCCCTCGGCACGATGCGGACGCTGGCCAGCCTGCAGGGCACCAAGGTCACCCCGGCGACCGAGGAGGAGCCAGGCAAGATCCTGCACGAGATGCGGTTCGGGATGCAGGCCTCACTGTGGCTCGGCGGCAGCAGCGTCTACTACGGCACCGTCGACGCCACCCCACTGTTCGTGATGCTCCTCGGCGAGTTGCGCCGGTGGGGGCTGGAACGCGAGATCGTCGATGAACTGCTGCCGCACGCCGACCGCGCGCTCGACTGGATCGTCAATTACGGCGACCGGGACGGCGACGGCTTCATCGAGTACGGCCGCAGCACCGAGCTTGGGCTCGCCAACCAGGGCTGGAAGGACTCCTTCGACGGCATCACCTTCGCCGACGGCACCATCGCCGAGCCACCGATCGCGCTGGCAGAGGTGCAGGGCTACGCGTATGCCGCGTTCCTGGCCAAGTCCCACTTCTGCCGCGAACGGGAGGATACCGATGGCGCGGCCCAGTGGGCGGAGCGGGCGCAGGACCTGAAGGAGCGGTTCAACGAGGCGTTCTGGATGCCTGAGCATGGCTACTTCGCCCTCGGCCTGGACGCCCGCAAGCGCCAGATCGACTCGCTGGCGTCGAACATGGGCCACTGCCTGTGGACCGGCATAGTCGACGCGGGCAAGGCGGCCTCGGTCGCCAAGGCGCTCACCGGCCCCGCAATGTTCTCCGGGTACGGGATCAGGACGCTCGCCGATTCCAGCGCCGCGTTCAACCCGATGAGCTACCACAACGGCTCGATCTGGCCGCACGACAACGCGATCTGCGCGGCAGGCCTGATGCGCTACGGCTTCGTCGAGCAGGCACAGCAGGTCTTCGCCGGCGTGCTCGAGGCAGCCGAGGCGTTCGGCGGCCGGCTGCCCGAATTGTTCTGCGGCTTCGACCGCGCGGAGTTTCCCGAGCCGGTCAGCTATCCGACGTCGTGTTCGCCGCAGGCCTGGGCGTCTGCCGCCCCGTTTCACCTGCTCCGCACGCTGCTGCGGTTCGACCCATCGGCACCGGTGGGCAAGCTGTGGTGCGACCCTGCCATCCCGGCGAAGTTCTTGCCGCTGCGGATCGACTCGCTGCACGTGGCAGGCGCCAGGGTGTCGGTCGACGTCAGGGAGGACGGCTGGTCGCTGGACGGCCTCGGCGAGGTGCTGACCCTGGTCAGGTCCGGCCGTGATCCAGAGACCGCAATCGGCAGCTAGCCGCGGACCGACGTCACTGACAGAGCTTGGCGTGCCAGGCGATCGCCGAGGTGTCGGTCAGCGCGGCCACCTGGTCGACGACCACCCTGAGCCTGGCCGGGTCTGACGCGGCCGACTCGTAGTCGGCGCGGAACATCGGGTCGAGCGTTCCCGGCGCGCCAGCGGCCAGCACCGCCGCCAATTCGGTCAGCACCTGGCGCTCCCTGGCCTGTGACGCGACGGCGCCGGTCCTGCCCATCACGTAGTAGGCGGTCACGCCCTTGAGCAAGGCGCACTCAAGCCGCTGCTGGCTGGGCACGGCAAGATCGGCGGCATAGCGCGACAACGGCGCGCTCCCAGGCCGCCTCGTGACCGCCAGTGCCGCGTCACAGAACCGTCCGATCAGCTCGCTGGTCAGATTCTTAACCGCGGCGACCGTCTGCGGCTCGCCGTCGAAGCGCTGCGGCCAGAAGCTCCGTCCGAGCAGCGCGTCGAAGATCTCGCACAACTCGTCGATGGTGGCTGACGCCGGCGGGCAGTATTCGCCCTGGGTCAGAACGGCGACGCGGCGCCGCTCGCCGCTATCGCGCAGCTTGTCCAACTCGATCAGACCGCTGTGCAGCCCGTCCTCCAGATCGTGGACGGAGTAGGCCACGTCGTCGGCCCAGTCCATGACCTGGGCCTCCAGGCAGGGCCGCCGGGCGGGTGCGCCGTCCCTGATCCAGGCGAACACCTCGGCGTCCTCGTCATAACACCCGTACTTCGCCGGGGCGCGGGAGTCGGGCTGTGAGGCTAGCCAGGGGTACTTGAGGGTCGCGTCCAGAGTGGCCCTGGTCAGGTTCAGGCCGGCGCCGGGGATCTTAGCCTCGAGCCTGGTGAGCAGCCGCAGGCTCTGTGCGTTCCCCTCGAAGCCGCCGCAGTCCGCCGCGACCTGGGCGAGCGCAAACTCGCCGTTGTGCCCGAATGGCGGGTGCCCGAGGTCGTGCGCGAGGCAGGCGGCATCGACGAGGTCAGGGTCGCAGCCCAGGGCCGCGCCGAGTTCCCTGCCGATCTGCGCGCACTCCAGCGAGTGGGTCAGCCTAGTCCGCGGGAAGTCGGCCTGGCCGACCTCGACCACCTGAGTCTTCGCGGCCAGCCTGCGCAGCGCGGAGCTATGCAGCACTCGCGCCCTGTCCCGCTGGAACGCGCTGCGCTCCTGGCTGTTGGCGCGCTTGGCAGGCTCGGCAGCGAACCGCTCCGTCGCGCGCCCGTCATACCCCCAGCCGACGGTCACCTGCTGTCGCTGCCCCCTGTTTCCTCGAGCGCGACCGCGCGGCCGGCCTCGAGCCTCGCGACCGGCACCCGGAACGGCGAGCAGGAGACATAGTCCAGGCCAGCGTCGTGGAAGAACCTGACCGACTCGGGGTCGCCGCCGTGCTCACCGCAGACGCCGACCTTCAGGTCTGGCCTGGCGGCGCGGCCCTCAGCGGTGGCGATCCTGACCAGCCTGCCGATGCCCTCGGCGTCCAGCGTCTCGAACGGCGAGACACCGAAGATGCCCATCTCGATGTACTTGCCGAAGAACGCGCCCTCGACGTCGTCACGCGAGAAACCCCAGCCCATCTGCGTCAGGTCGTTGGTGCCAAACGAGAAGAACTCGGCCGCCTGCGCGATCTGCCCGGCAGTCAGCGCGGCCCTGGGCACCTCGATCATCGTGCCGATCAGGGTGTGGCTGGCGACTCCGGTCTCCTTCGCGACCTCGGCGAGCACCTTCTCGGCCTCGTCCCTGGCGGCCTCGAGCTCCTGCACAGCGCCGACCAGCGGGATCATGATCTCGGGCCGCGGGTCGCCGCCCGCCTTGGTCCGGTCGGCCGCGGCATGCGCGATGGCCCGCACCTGCATCTCGTACAGGCCCGGGATGACCAGGCCGAGCCGGACGCCGCGTAGTCCGAGCATCGGGTTCTGCTCGTGCAGCCTGCGGACCTCCTCGAGCAGCTTCTTGTCTTTCTCGCTGGCCTTGTCGCCGGCCAGCGCGACCTTGACCGACAGCTCGGTCAGGTCGGGCAGGAACTCATGCAGCGGCGGGTCGAGCAGCCTGATCGTGACGGGCAGACCGTCCATCGCAGCGAGGATTTCGACGAAGTCGCCGCGCTGGAGCGGCTCGAGCTCGGCCAGGGCGGCCTGCCTGCCAGCGTCGTCGCCGGCCAGGATCAGCCGCTCGACCAGCTGCCGCCGCTCGCCGAGGAACATGTGCTCGGTCCTGGTCAGGCCGATGCCTTCGGCCCCGAATCGGACCGCGCGCGCCGAGTCTTCACCGGTGTCGGAGTTGGCGCGGACGCCGAGCCTGCGCCGCTTGTCGGCGTGGCTCATGATCCGGTGCACCGCGCTGACCAGCTCGTCGGCCGCAGGGTCAAGGCTGCCCTCGAAATACTCGACGACGGGCGATGCGACGACAGGCACCTCACCGAGGTAGACAGCGCCTGACGTGCCGTCGATCGAGATCACGTCGCCCTGCCTGACGACCAGCTCGCCATCCTTCGTCTCGGCGGCGAACTGCCCGGCCGTGACGTCGACCTCGAGCTGGTCCGCGCCGCAGACGCAGGTCTTGCCCATGCCGCGAGCGACGACGGCCGCGTGGCTGGTCTTACCGCCCCTGCTGGTCAGGATGCCCTGGGCGGCGATCATGCCGTGCAGGTCGTCGGGGTTGGTCTCGCGGCGGACCAGGATCACGTCCTCACCGCGCTCCGCCCACTCGACCGCGGTCGCCGAGTCGAACACCGCCTTGCCGACGGCCGCGCCCGGCGAGGCGCTGATCGCCTTGGCGATCAGGGTGGCGTCGCCGGTGTCGCCGAACCGCGGGAACATCAGCTGCGCGAGCTGCGCGCCCTCGACCCGGCGCAGCGCCTCGTCAATGTCGATCAGGCCCTGGTCCACCAGCTGAACCGCGATCCTGAAGGCAGCGCCCGCCGTCCGCTTGCCGACCCTGGTCTGCAGCATCCACAGCTTGCCGCGCTCGATCGTGAACTCGATGTCGCACAGATCCCGGTAGTGGTTCTCCAGCTTCTGCATGATCTGCATGAGCTCGCCGTAAGACTTGGAGTCGAGCCGCTCGAGCTCCTGTAGCGGGATGGTGTTCCTGATCCCGGCCACAACGTCCTCGCCCTGGGCGTTCTGCAGGTAATCGCCATAGACGCCCTGCTGGCCGCTGCCGGGGTCGCGGGTGAAGGCCACGCCCGTGCCGGAGTCCTGGCCCAGGTTGCCGAAGACCATGGCGACGACGTTGACCGCGGTGCCGAGGTCAGAGGGGATCCGCTCCTGGCGGCGGTACAGGATCGCGCGGTCGGCGTTCCATGAGTCGAAGACCGCGTTGACTGCCATGTCCATCTGCTCGCGCGGGTCCTGCGGGAAGTCGCTGCCGGTCTGCGCCCTGACGATCTGCTTGAAGGTGTCGACGAGCGCCTTCAGGTCATCGGCGTCCAGGTCCAGGTCGTTCTTGGTGCCCTTGGCCCGCTTGGCCTCATCGATCGCGTGCTCGAACTCGTGCCCCTCGATGTCGAGCACGGTCTTGCCGAACATCTGGATCAGCCGTCGGTAAGAGTCCCAGGCGAACCGCTCGTTCCCGGCTTGCTTGGCGAGGCCCTGCACCGACGCATCGGACAGGCCGATGTTCAGCACCGTCTCCATCATCCCCGGCATCGAGAACTTGGCGCCCGATCTGACGCTGACCAGCAACGGGTCGCCGGCCTGACCCAGGTTCCTGCCCATCGACTGCTCGAGCCGCTGCAGGTGCTCGCTGACCTCCACGGCCAGGCCAGCTGGGACGGTGCCCTCGGCGAGATAGTGCCGGCACGCGTCGGTGCTGATGATGAAGCCAGGCGGGACGGGCAGGCCAAGGTTAGTCATCTCGGCGAGGTTGGCACCCTTGCCGCCGAGAAGGTCCTTCATGTCCTTGTTGCCCTCGATGAAGTCATAGACAAGCTTCGGCACTGCGCGCTCTCCTTGCGGTGCCGCGGGCCCGGCTGCGCCTGCGCGGGCCCGGGGATAACGGTCCCCGCGCCCGCCGGGATAGCTGGGCGCCCAGCGGCTCAGTGATCTCGGCCTTCTCGGCCCTCGTGCATGACTCTACCGAGCCTGGCGCGATCTATGCCGGGCGCACGTGGTTCTGTTCGCCGATAGCCTGACGCCGCCGGACGAGCGGGAGCCGCCAGGAGCCCGCGTGCGCCGGGGCCGCTAGGAAGGGCGCTGTCCAATGGCTGAAGTGATCGCATGACGGGGCCATCTGTCATCGGGCTTATCCATCCAGGGGATATGGGAGCGGCGGTCGGGCGCTGCCTGACCGGCCAGGGACACGAGGTGCTGTGGGCGTCGGCAGGGCGCAGCGAGCAGACCGCAGGGCGGGCGAAAACAGCAGGGCTGACCGACGCACGCACCGTCGGCGCGATCGCGGGGCGCGCAGCCGTGATCATCTCGGTCTGCCCGCCGCACGCGGCGGTCGAAGCCGCCCGCGCGGTGGCCGGCTTCGATGGCATCTACCTGGACGCGAACGCCATCGCACCGCGGACCGCTCGTCAGGTAGCAGCGATCGTGGCCGACGGCGGAGCGACGTACGTCGATGGCGGGATCATCGGCCCACCGCCGGCCGCTTGGGGAAGCACCAGGCTCTATCTCTCCGGGTCCCGCGCAGGCGAGATACGCGCGCTGTTCGAGGGAACGGCGCTCGACGCGCGCATCGCGGGCACCGATCCCTGGTCGGCATCGGCCGTGAAGATGGCGTACGCGTCGTGGACGAAGGGCTCGGCCGCGCTGCTGCTGGCGGCCAGGGCGCTCGCGGAGGCCGAGGGTGTCGGCGCCGTGCTGGCCGCCGAGTGGGCGCTGTCCCAGCCAGGACTCGACGCCAGGCACCAGGCGGCGGAGCTGTCAGCGGCCAGCAAGGGCTGGCGCTGGACCGCAGAAATGACCGAGATCGCGGCGACGATGGCCTCGGCCGGGCTTCCCGAGGGCTTCCACCTAGCGGCCGCTGATATGTTCGGTCGCTTCCCGCGAAGCAATAGGGACGCATCTGGCTGAGGATCCCGAGCAACATCAGGCCCGCTCGCGCGTCTTACTGGCATGAGCAGCATCGCGTCAGCCCGGCTCGGGCCGCCTGGCGAGCTCGGCGAACTCCAAGGCGCGAGCCATGGCAGGTCCTTCGCGATCTCTTCCGAGAGCTCTATTACCGCGCTTTACCAGGCGCACGCGCTGGCGCTGACCAGGCTGGCTCACGTCATGCTCGGGGACAAACCGAGCGCCGAGGATGTCGTGCAAGAAGCGTTCTGCGGCTTGTACAGGAACTGGGCCAGGCTGGCCGATCAGGCCGCGGCGCTGCCGTACCTGCGCGCCTCGGTGCTCAACGGATGC
Organism: uncultured Actinomycetota bacterium; assembly: GCA_963696215.1. Taxonomy (GTDB): domain Bacteria; phylum Actinomycetota; class Actinomycetes; order Streptosporangiales; family Streptosporangiaceae; genus Chersky-822. Next base: position 1,169,585 of record CAVOJF010000006.1, on the reverse strand, counting down.
CGTTCGGTCATCAGGCGGCGCAAGCTGCGGGCCAGTAAGGCGCTCTACGAGCCCGCCGCCGCTTCCGCCGAGTCCGTGGCCCTGGCGGGCGAGGAGCACCGGTCGGTGCTCGCCGCGCTGCGCCAGCTTCCCACGCGCCAGCGGGAGGTGCTGATCTTGCGCTTCTACCTGCACGCGGCAGATGAGGAGATCGCGCACGTCATGGGCATCAGCCCGAGCACGGTCCGATCGACCAGCCATCGCGGCATCGCAGCGCTCGGCCGGCTGCTGGAGGCGGGCCGATGAACTCACTTGAATCCCGGATTCAGGCGGCGGCACAGGCCGCAGCCGACGAGGTCGCGCCCGAGGACATTCCGCAGCTCCGGTTGCCTCCGCAGCCGCGCCGGGCGCCCTCAGGCTTTCGCTGGCTAACCCCGCTCGCCGCCGCGGTCAGCGTGGCCGCGGTGCTGACCGGCCTGGTCGTGCTGAGGCACACCGAGAGCGCAGGCCATGGCAGCAGCTGGCAGGCATCGGCGTCACTCAGCCGCGCCCAGAAGCTGCTGACCACGCAGGCGCTCGACGCGTACTTCCCGGCCACCGGCGCCCAGTACACCTCCGGTCTGGCATTCGCCTGGACCCGCCAGACGATCCTGGCCGTGAAGGCAGGGCCGTGCCTCGACCAGGCCGGATTCCCGCTGCCATCCTTCCCGAGCTCCAGGGGGAAGTACCAGCTGTCGTTCCCTGACAACGGTCAGTTCCCTGACCTGCGCCAGCGGACCAGAACGCACCGGATGGCACCGGCCGGTGGCGACGTCAGGTCGGACCAGGCCAGGCCATGGGCGCACGGCGACCAGCGCGGCGCCGCCGCGGCGGCCACGTCGTGTGTAGTGCGGTACGCGCACTCGCTGTGGCGGCTGAACGCGGTCGCGGCGCCGCTCGCTCGGTCCTGGCTCAGGCAGGTCGCGGCGATACAGTCGTCCGCGCCGGTCCGTGCCAAGCAGCCAGGATTCGTCAGCTGCCTTGAGTCGTTCGGCGTTCCCGCCAGGTTCGCGACCGCCCGCGGCCCAGGCGGCCACCGGCTGTTCGCCGGATTCTTCGCGTGGATGAACTGGCTCGGCGCGTCCAGCGGCAGCCCGCAGCGCTATGCCAGCCAGCAGCGGCTCTGGACACCGGTGTTCGTGACGTGCGCGAGGCCGACGGTAACGAAGATGGAGCGACTGCAGACCGCCGCCCGATCAAAGTTTTTCAAGGTGCATGCCGCGCAGATTAGGGCAATCAGTAGAATTGCGATCGTCATTGCCGCATCCTCAGCCCCCGGCCGATAGGACAGCGCTCCAATGCTCAGCGACGCGGATTCCCCCATGCCCACGCGCCCGCAGCGCGAGTCGGGCCCTTCCCTGCGCAGGAAGGTACGCAGGCTCCTGATCGGACAGAACACAGCGGGTCCGTCGGACGCGCGCGCCGTAAGCGGCCACTCAGAGAGCCTCGGCATGCGGGTCAAGCTGCGGCTCGTCCTGCTCAGCTTCCTGATGCTGTTCGTCGAGCTCGCCTTGATCCGCTGGCTGGGCGCGAACATCGTCTACCTGTCGTACTACTCGAACTTCGTCCTGCTCGGCAGCTTCCTCGGGATCGGCCTCGGATTCTTGCGCGCCAGATCCAGGGTCAACATGTTCGGCTGGACGCCGGTCGCGCTCACCCTGCTCGTGTTGTTCGTACAGCGCTTTCCCGTCCAGATCAGCCATACCTCGGGAAACCAGCTGATCTTCTTCGGCGCGCTGAAGACCACCGGCCTGCCAACCTGGCTGATGCTGCCGGCGATATTCCTGGCCGTCGCCGCCGTCATGGCGATGATCGGCGAAGGCGTCGCGCGCACATTCATCAGGTTCAAGCCGCTCGAGGGCTATCGGCTCGACATCCTCGGTAGCATCTGCGGCATCGCGGCCTTCTCGGCGCTGTCGTTCTTCGACGCCAAGCCGCTGGTCTGGGGAATCATCACCGCCCTTGTGCTGCTCGTGCTCTACGGGCAGGACATCGGGCTGGTTCAGTTCGCCGCGCTGGCAGCCGTTGCCGGACTGCTGACGGCCCAGAGCCTGACGTCACGCGACTTGTGGTCGCCCTATTACCGAATCACGGTCGGGGCTACGACGCCCGCCCAGACGATCCCTGTCATGGTCAACGGCATCCCGCACCAGGCCATCACGGCCGCGGCCAGACGGCCGGCCATCTTCTACCGGCCCTACTCTCAGGCGCCCGGCAATCCGCTGAACAACGTCCTGGTGGTCGGCGCGGGTACCGGCAATGACGTCGCTGGGGCATTGCGAATGGGCGCCAAGCACGTCGACGCGGTCGAGATCGACCCGATGATCTACCGGCTCGGCAAGCAGCTCAACGCTGATCATCCCTATCAGAGCCCGCGCGTGAGCGTGCACATCAACGACGGTCGGGCGTTCTTGTCCCAGACCAAGCGGAAGTACGACCTGATCCTGTTCGCCCTGCCTGACTCACTCACCCTCGTTGCCGGCCAGTCATCGCTCAGGCTCGAGAGCTATCTGTTCACGCTGCAGGCCATCCAGTCGGCCAAGGCGCACCTGGTGCCGAGGACCGGCGTCTTCGCGATGTACAACTACTACCGCACCAACTGGCTGAAGGACCGCCTCGCGAACACGCTGCAGGTCGCATTCGGGCACACGCCGTGCATCAACACCGAAGGTCTGTTCAAGCAGCAGCTATCCGTGCTCACGATCGGCGTGAACCAGGGCGCGGTGCATTGCGTGCGAACCTGGCACCGCCCGGCCGACGCCCTGCAGCCGGCGACCGACGACCACCCGTTCATCTACCTGCAAGCCAACACGATCCCCTCGTTCTACCTGCTGACGCTGGCACTGATACTGCTGGCCTCGGTACTGCTCGTGCGAGCAGCAGCCGGGCCCCTGCGTAGGGGTCAGGGGGGTCGTGCCCGCGGGCTGGTACCGAAGTGGACCAGATTCACCGATCTCTTCTTCATGGGCGCGGCGTTCATGCTGCTCGAGACGAAAAGCGTGGTCCAGTTCGCGCTCCTGTTCGGCACCACCTGGTTCGTGAACGCGCTGGTGTTCGCCGGCGTTCTGGTCGCGGTGCTGGCGGCCGTGGAGACCTCGCGGCGGGTGGTCATAGCCAGGACAGGCTGGCTCTATGGCGCGTTGCTCGCCACCCTCGCGATCGCGTGGATCGTGCCGCAGGAGTCGCTGCTCGGGCTGACGATCGTGCCGCGATTTGTGGCGGCCGTGCTGCTCGCGTTCACCCCGATCTTCCTCGCCAACCTCGTCTTCACCCAGCGGTTCCGCGACGTAGGCGACTCGACGGTCGCGTTCGCGGCCAACCTGCTAGGAGCGATGGTTGGCGGCGTGATCGAGTATGTCTCGCTCATCACGGGTTACCGGGCGCTGCTGATCGTCGTAGCTGGCCTGTACGGCCTCGCTTTCATGGGCGGCCGGCGCGCCCTGACCACGGCCAGGGCACATACGGACGAGCACGCCGCGGTACCGGCGCCTGCGACGACAGCGTCGTCGGCCACTTAGCAGCCGCCGAGCCGCTCGGACAGGTAGGCGGCCAGCTTGTCGATGCCGATCCGATCCTGCCTCATGGAGTCTCGCTCGCGAACCGTGACGGCCTGGTCGTTCAGGCTGTCGAAGTCGACCGTGACGCAGAACGGCGTGCCGATCTCGTCCTGACGGCGGTACCTCCGGCCGATCGCGCCCGCGTCGTCGAAGTCGGCGTTCCAGTGCTTGCGCACGGTCGCGGCCACATCGCGTGCCTTCGGCGACAGGTCAGCGTTACGGGACAGCGGCAGCACGGCGACCTTGACGGGGGCCAGCCGGTGGTCAAGGCGCAGCACGGTTCGCTTCTCCATGCCGCCCTTGGAGTCTGGCGCCTCGTCTTCGGCGTAGGCGTCGAGCAAGAACGCCAGCATCGAGCGGTCGACCCCGGCGGCCGGCTCGATGACATACGGCACGTACCGCTCGTTCGACTCGGGATCCAGGTACGACATGTCCTGGCCGGACGCCCTCGCGTGGGTGGACAGGTCGAAGTCGGTGCGATTGGCGATTCCCTCGAGTTCGCCCCACTCGCTGCCCTGGAAGCCGTAGCGGTACTCGATGTCCACGGTCCGCTTGGAGTAGTGCGAGCGCTTGTCCGCCGGGTGCTCATACAGGCGCAAGTTCTCCGGGTTCAGCCCAAGTTCGCGATACCACGCCATCCGGGACTCGATCCAGCGCTCGTGCCACTCCTCGTCACTGCCCGGCTGGACGAAGAACTCCATCTCCATCTGCTCGAACTCGCGCGTGCGGAAGATGAAGTTGCCTGGCGTGATCTCGTTGCGGAATGACTTGCCGATCTGGCCGATGCCGAACGGGATCTTCTTGCGCGAGGTCTGCATCACGTTCTTGAAGTTGATGAAGATCCCCTGGGCGGTCTCCGGCCGCAGGTAGGCAAGGCCGGACTCGTCGTCCTGCACGACGCCGAGATAGGTGCGCAGCATCGCGTTGAACATCCGCGGCGGCGTGAACGCTCCCCTGGTGCCGCAGTGCGGGCAGGCCAGATCGGCGAGACCGTGCTCGGGCTCCTTGCCGTCATGCTTCTCCTGGTAAGCCTCGATCAGGTGATCAGGCCTGAACCTCTTGTGGCAGGACTGGCACTCCGTCAGCGGGTCGACGAACTCGGTGACGTGCCCGCTGGCCTGCCAGACCTCGGGCGAGAGGATCACGCTGGAATCCAGGCCCACGATGTCGTCGCGCTCGGTGACCGTGGCCTTCCACCACTGCCGCTTGATGTTGCTCTTGATCTCTACGCCGAGCGGACCGTAGTCCCAGGACGCCCGCAAGCCACCGTAGATCTCGCTGGACGGGTATACGATTCCCCGCCGCTTGCTCAGACTGACGACGGTTTCCAGGCGGTCGCTGCGACGGGCCATCACAATTCTCCAGCGCCATACGGCGATTGACGGGTTGACCGGTGTTGACGGGCACGCTCTAACCCCATAGGGGTGGCGGTGCTGCCAGCTTAGCGGTGATCAGGTGCTGCGGGTGTGCCGCTATCGTGGTCGGTGACCTGGCATGCCGCAACCGCATTTGCCGCCCGTGGGCCGAGGAAGGACGACAGCGCGTGAGCACGAACCGCGCCAGGCAGCAGGCCGGTGGCCGGGGCCGCCAGCGCCGGCCGCGACCGCTGCCGTCCGGTGACACCTTGTTCACGCCCGACGCCTCACCGGCCAGGGCGTCCATCGAGCAGCGCAGCGCCACGCCGTTGCTGTGGATCCACCAGCTTCCCACCTGGCTGTTGCCCGTGCTCGCGGTCGGGTTGCTGGTCGCCGGGTTCGCCATCAGCGGCGCGGGCGGCGCGGTAGCACTGTGCGGGCTGGCCGTGGTACTCGGCTGGCTGGCGCTGGTCTCCTGGCCGCGGCTGTCAGCGCAGGGCCGGGCAATGCGGCTCGCGGTCGTGGCTGCCGTACTCGTGATCGCCGTGGTGCGCGGCCTGCACTAGGGCGATCAGGGGCCGAGGTCGCTGTCCCCGCCCGGACTGAGGTCGGCGCCCCCGTAGCGCCGGTCCCTGCTCGCGAAGATCTCGCAGGCCCGCCACAGGTGCCGCCGGTCGAAGTCGGGAAAGAGCGTGTCCAGAAACACGAACTCGGCATAGGCCGACTGCCAGATCAAAAAGTTGGACGTGCGTTGCTCCCCTGACGAGCGCACGAACAGGTCGACGTCCGGGATACCTGGCTCGTCGAGGTATCGCGCGAACACCTTCTCGTCGATCTTGTCGGCTCGCAGCCGGCCGGCCGCGACGTCGGCGGCGATCGCGGCGGCAGCGTCCGCGATCTCGGCGCGACCGCCGTAGTTGACGCAGAACTGGAGGGTGAGGACCGAGTTGCCTGCGGTCATCTGCTCGGCGTCTTCGAGTTCGGAGATCACGCTGCGCCACAGCCTCGGCCTGCGGCCAGCCCAGCGGACCCGGACTCCCATCTCGTTCAGCTGGTCCCTGCGGCGGCGGATCACGTCCCTGTTGAACCCCATGAGGAACCGCACCTCGTCAGGCGAGCGCCGCCAGTTCTCTGTCGAGAACGCGTACGCCGACAGGTAAGGGATGCCGACCTCGATCGCTCCCATGATCACGTCGAAGAGCGAATATTCGCCGGCCTTGTGGCCCTCGGTTCGCGGCAGGCCGCGCTGCTTGGCCCACCTGCCGTTGCCGTCCATCACCAGCGCCACGTGCCTGGGCAGCAGGTCAGCGGGAATAGCTGGCGGTCGTGCACCGCTCGCGTGCGGCTCGGGCGGCTTGACGGCGACCCTGATCCCGTCGCCGGTCGCGCCGCCGGCGGCACGGCGGCCGCCATCGCGGCCGCGGCTCACGCGTGCTCCACGTGGCGCAGCGAGCGGATCGAGTGCTCGAGGTGCCACTGCACGTAGGCGGCGACCAGCCCGCTGCACTCGACCTGGTACCGCCGCTCGCTTGCGTCCGCCAAACCCCAGTCTCCCCGCAGCAGCGCGCTCATCAGGTCGATCGTATGGGCGGCGGCCGTCGCCGCGCCTGGCGCCCAGCATGACCTGCAGACCAGGCCGCCCGCGGCGACACCGAACGTCCTGCGCGCCTGGCGCCTCGGCGCGCCTGCGGCCCCTTCCGGCTGCTCGTCTCGCCCCCTGGTGCCGCAGATGGCGCACTCGTCAAGGGCGGGTGCGTAGCCGGCGACGGCCAGCGAGCGGAGCAGGTAGGCGTCGAGCACCAGTCTCGGATCATGCCCGCCCTCGACCAGGGTCCGCAGCCCGCCGACGAGCAACAGAAACTGACGCAGGGATGGCTCCTTCTCTACCGTCGTGAATCGCTCCGCGGTTTCCAGCATCGCGACGCCCGTGGTGTACCTCGGGTAATCCGCGGTCAGCACGTCCCCGTAGCTGCGGACGGTCTCGGCCTGAGTGATCACGTCCAGGCTCCGGCCTGTGTACAGCAGCAGGTCAACATGGGTGAAGGGCTCGAGCCTGGCGCCGAAACGCGACTTTGTCCGCCGGACGCCCTTGGCCACCGCCCTTATCCTGCCGGACTTACGGGCGAGCACCGTCACGATGTGGTCGGCCTCGCCCAGCTTCTGGGTGCGCAACACGATGCCGTCGTCGCGATAGATGCTCACGAGTTCATTCTCGCGTATCAACCAGGTACCCAGGCGGACGCGGCGCCGCCGCGGCGGCCTGGAAGCTGCGAACACCGGCCACCCCGTGAGCCAGGAATCGCCAGCAAAGAACGGCTAGCCGGCCTGGGCGGCCTCTTCGGCCAGCGAGATCACGTCCCTGCCGCGCGCCGGGCTCATCCCGAGATGGCGGGCGATGGTACTCGCGACAGCTCGCTCGGGCTCGCTGAGCGAGCCGTCAGCCAGGCCGAGCTGGACGACCTTGGCGAGGAACCACTCCCTGGCAGGCGCCTCGAGCTGGATAGCGATCGCTTCGACGGCGGGCCGCAGCCCGGGAACCGTGTCGTCGTCCGATCCAGGCAACATGACATCGCCCGCTCCGGCCAGCATGGCATCGCCCGGCCCGGCCAGCGTGGCATCGCCCGGTCCGGCCAGCACCGTATCGCCCGGCGGCCCGGGGTCGGCCGGCCCGTCGGCCAGTGCCGCGAGCAGACGGCCGTCGTGATAGTCGGTGGCGCCGGCCGCCCTGATCAGCGCGACGCCGCGCCGTCTCGCTGCCGGGCTGCCAGCACCGCCCGCCCGCAGCATCGCGACGACCGCGGCCTTGGTGCCCGCGAGCAGCGCGACGAGCATCTGCTCGACGGTCGGGACCGCCAGCAGCTCGATTCGGTAGCAGGTCCGGCAGATGGTGCAGCGCAGGTGCTCACCAGTGTCACCGATCCGCGCGAGCGGAATGCCGAGCACGTGCGCCCACCGCCGACCCGACCGGCGCCGGTAAGGCCGGTCGCCGCCACAGCGCTCGCAGTGGAAGACCCCGTGTCCTATCGTCTGGTAACAGACTCTCGACCCGACTAGGGCCAGCATTGCTTCCCTCCAGCCTGCCCTGCGGGGCGACTAGCTAGCCGGGGTGAACCGCACGCCGGAGTCCCGATCATCACATGCCCGGCGATCTAGGGTCAGCGATTCACCGGAAATCGCCGGGACGCTTGGCCCAGCTGACCTGCGGAATCGCCGCTGCCATATGGGCTGCAGGCTAAAATCCGAGCCGACGAAGCTGCCGGGGATCGCGCTGCCAGTCCTTCGCGACCTTGATCCGCAAGTCGAGGAAGACGCGAGTGCCTAGCAAGCCCTCGATCTGCTTTCGCGCCCGCGAGCCCACCTCCTTTAGCCTGGCTCCCTTCGCGCCGATGACGATGGCCTTCTGGCTCTGCCGCTCGACGTACATCACCGCGTGGACGTCGATCAGATCGTCCTTGCCCTCGCGCGGACCCATCTCCTCGACGACCACGGCAATTGAGTGCGGCAGCTCGTCTCGTACACCCTCCAGGATCGCCTCCCTGATGAGCTCCGCCACCAGTTGCTGCTCGGGTTCATCGGTCAGCTCGCCGTCCGGGTACAGCGGCCGACCGGCAGGCAGATAGCCCACGAGCACCTCAGCGAGCACGTCGAGCTGGAAACCTGCGACCGCGGAGACCGGCACGATATCCGCCCAGCCGCCGAGGGCGGCCAGCGCCGCCAGCTGCCCAGCGATCTGACCCTGCGATGCTTGGTCGGTCTTGGTCACGATCCCGACCACTGGCGTCCGGTCCTGACTGGTCAGCTCGCGGGCCAGGTACTTGTCGCCCGCGCCGATCTGCTCGGAGGCCGGCACGCAGAATCCGATCACGTCGACCTCGGTCAGCGTCGAACGGACCAGGCTGTCAAGCCGCTCGCCCAGCAGCGTCCTCGGCCGGTGCAGGCCTGGCGTGTCGATGATGATCAGTTCAGCGTCGGGCCGTCGCACAATGCCCCTGATCACCCGGCGCGTGGTCTGCGGCTTGCTGCTGGTGATCGCGACCTTGGTGCCAACCAGGGCGTTCATGAGCGTGGACTTGCCGACGTTTGGCCGGCCGGCGAAGCAGGCGAAACCGGCGGCGAACCGATCGTCGGCGGTACCGGGGTCAGCCTGCGCGTCCACCCTGGTGATTCTCCCCTACCGCCGGGCCTGACCGGACCGGCGCGGCTTACAACCGCAGCGTCTGCCTGACCGTGCCGTCCGAGCCGGCGTGAATGATGAGCGCGCCAAGACCGATGTCCTTGACCGCTCCGATGTCCTCGACAGCGGGCCAAGGACCGTCGCTGACCAGCGCCGCTGCTTCGATCATCGTCGCACCGCTAGACACCGCCATGGCCACCGCGAGGGTGAGCGCTGACAGCCTGAGCGACGGCAGCGCGACCGTGGCCGCCGCATACGTCCGCCCGGTCTCGTCGCGGACCGCCGCGCCTTCTGTTGAGCCGACCCTGGCCCTGGCCGAGCGCGCGAGCGTCACGATCTTCAGGTCCTCAGGGTCGAGCTCCGCCGCTGTCACCTGCCCGAGTCTAGTGGCGGCCGGCCAAACGGGCCGGCGCTCGTCACCCCAGGTCAGCGCGGATCCGTTAGAAGCATGAAACCGAGAATTTACCTTGGTTACTGTCAGTGACATCTAGGCCCTGACCTGCAGTAACTCATGTGGAGAGCGCGACCTGCTGGCGCCTGGGCTCACCCGCTTCGACTTTGGTGTCAACCGCCCCTTGTGTCAGCGCGTCTCCGGTGTGTTACTCGCACAGTGGGAGTGGAGTTTAGTGCCCTGCCTGGAGTTAGGCAGGTGCCTGGGGGGGTGGCGGTGGCGGAGGAGATTGTTGTCCCTGAACGCGTCGAGGTCGGCCTGCTTGCAAGGCTGGCCATCGGCAGGGTTCGGGCCTGGAGCGGCGCATACCGGCGTCAGCTATTGATGCTCGACGCCTGTGCGGCCCTCGCGGCAGGCTGGCTAGCCTTCGAGGTGCGCTTTGGCAGTACCGATACGCAGGATTCGGCCTATATCTGGCTCGGCCTGGCTCTCCCGGTGCTCTGGCTGGCCGCACTAGAGCTAGCGGGCGCGTACGACGATCGCTTCGTCGGCGTCGGGTCCGACGAGTTCCGCCGGGTGGTGAACGCGAGCGTCTGCCTCACGGCGGTCGTGGCCATCTTCTCCTACGCCACGAAGACCGAGGTGGCGCGCGGTTACGTCGTCATCGCCCTGCCGAGCATGACCATCTTCGATCTGAACGCCAGATACTGGCTTCGCCGCAAGCTGCACCGGCTCCGCGCCCAGGGCGCGTGCATGCGCAAGGTGGTCGTCGCCGGCCATCAGGACGTGATTTCTGAGCTAGCCACCGTGCTGCGCCGCGAGACGTACCACGGCTTGTCGATCGTCGCCGCTTGCGTCGTCGGCACCGACCATCCGGCCGTCATCGACGGCATTCCTGTCGTGGGCGGCCTGCACGACGTGACGGACGTGGTCCGGCGCTTCCAGGCCGACACCGTGGCGGTGCTGGCGTGCAGGGAAATGATGGGCGCGCGCCTGCGCGACCTCGCCTGGGCTCTGGAGAAGTCGGGCACCGACATCTGCGTGGCGCCTGCCCTGCTCGACGTGGCTGGCCCGCGGACGACCATCAGGCCGATTGCGGGACTCCCGCTGCTGCACATGGAGCACCCGGAGTTCACCGGCGTCAAGCGGCTGACGAAGGCGGCCTTCGACCGTGCCTTTGCGCTCACCGCGCTGGTGTTCCTGCTGCCGGTGCTCGCCGCGATCGCGCTGGCCATCTCGCTCGGTGACCGCGGGCCCGTGCTGTTCAGGCAGATCCGCGTCGGCAAGGACGGCACGCCGTTCACGCTCTTCAAGTTCCGCACCATGGTCGTCGACGCCGAGCAGCGCAAGGCCGAGTTGATGGGACTGAACGACAGCGATGGCGTGCTCTTCAAGATGCGCAAGGACCCGCGCGTCACACGGGTCGGGTCCTGGCTCAGGCGCTACTCGCTCGATGAGCTGCCGCAGCTTCTGAACGTCATGAGCGGCGACATGTCGCTGGTCGGCCCGCGGCCCGCGCTGCCTGACGAGATCAGGCAATACGGCGACTACGTCAGGCGGCGGCTCGCCGTCAGGCCAGGCATCACCGGCCTGTGGCAGGTCAACGGCCGGTCAAACCTGCCGTGGGATGAGGCCGTCAGGCTCGACGTCCGCTACGTCGAGAACTGGTCGTTCTTCCTCGATCTGCAGATCTTGTGGAAGACCTGGGCGGCTGTCGCGCACGCGGACGGTGCGTATTGAAACGCCGATCTACAGCAAGCACAAACAACAGGAGGATGGCGTGACAGTGCAGGTGCCTTCTGCCGACCTGCGGGAGCATGGCCCGGAAGGGAAAACGGCGCCGGCTGCCATTGCCATTGCCGATGCGGACAGGTCTCGGAAAAACCGCGAGATAGCCGAGCTCGTGCTGGGCGCGGCCGCTGGCGACCGCTGGGCGTGGGAACGCCTGGTCGAGCAGTTCGAGCGGTTGATCTGGGCGATGACCCGCGAGTTCAAGCTGGCCGACAGCGACGCCGCCGACGTTGCCCAGGCAACGTGGCTGCGCCTGCTCGAGCACATCGACAGGATCGAGTACCCCGACCGGATCGGAAGCTGGCTGGCCACCACCGCCAGGCACGAATGCCTGCGTCACGTCTCCAGGGCCAAGCGCGTCATGCTCGTGCAGGATGACGTGGTATTCGGCGGGGTCGCGACGCACCAGCCGGACGTCGACGAAGGCCTGCTCTCGGCAGAGCGCGCCGAGGCGGTCAGGGAGGCCATGGCGCTGCTGCCCTGGCGCTGGCAGAAGCTGCTCGAGATGCTCATGGCTGATCCGCCGGTTTCTTATGCGGAGATCTCCAGTCAGCTGGGCCTGCCCGTCGGCAGCATCGGACCGACCAGAGGCAGGTGCCTGGAGCGGCTACGCGTCCTGCTCCAGGCCACCTGAGCCGCGCCCTGGCCAGCCCGCCAGCGAGTCAGCGTCCACCCAGCGGCCACCATGAGCTTCCACTTCCGGATAGGCCGACCGCACCTCGGCCCGAAGGTCGGCGAGGAACAGCAGGACCGCGTCCGGCTTCCTAGCGCCCAGTTCCGCGGGGCTGACCACGGGAATGTCGGTGCCCGGCATCCGCACGCCGTGCTTGGCGGGCGAGGCGTCAGCTACCGCAGGAAGCAAGGCGCGGTCAGCGCCAGCGCGCCTGAGCAGGGCCACAGCGCGGGACGCGGCACCATAGCCCAGGACCTGGCGGCCCTCGCGCCGCTGCGCGGACAACCAGGCGCGCAGACCGTCGGCACCGGCCGTCGCGTCCCTGCCAAGGCCGCCGAGGACTCGCCGATCGGCGACGCCGGCGTTTGCGTCGTCGGCAAGCAGCGCTTCGACGCTTTCCTTATCGCCGGCGCCTCGCGCGGCTCCGCGGCTGGCCGCCAGCAGCACGGTGCCGCCGTACAGGTCGAACTGCCAGGCGCTGTCGGGCCGCAAGCCGTGCGCCGCCAGCAGGCCGACCAGCGCGGTGGTGGAGTAATAGGCGTAGTGCGCGTGGCGCAGTGCGTTCCACTGCCCGGACCGGACGATCGCACTCAGCGCGTGGTACTGCAGCAGCAGGACGCCTGTCTCCGACAGCCGGGCGGCGCGCTCGGCCAGGGCCGCGGCCTGATCGGCCGCGTGCATCATGCCGAAACAGTCGACGATGACGTCTGCCGGCTCAGCTGGCGCCGCGAGTTCCAGCCCCCGGTCGGCCAGCAGCCTCAGCCACGATCCGCCGTGCGGGCTGCCGTACTCGGTGACTGTGCTTCCTGGCCGCAGCCAGCCGGCCGCACCCGCCCGGCCGACGGCATCTGCCGCCTGGGCGATCAGCGCGGCCGGCTCGGCACCCCTCGGCTCCTGCGGCGCGGTCGGGTCTGCCGCGAGCTGCGCCAGGCCGCAGCGGGCGCAGAGCCACATCTGCAGCGGATACTGCGGGTCGGGCCCTGGATCGTCAGCCAGCGGGAAGAAGTCGCTCGCAGGCTGCTCGCCCAGGTCAAGTACCACGTGACCGGAGCGGCTCCGGCAGGCACGGCACGTATGTTCGGTCAGGCCAGGCATCCGATCCCGCTCCCGCCAATTCGAGCGCTGAAAAGCACGAACAGTGCAAAGGATTGCATATCAGTATTCTCGGTAGTCAACCCATGATCCATACGATAAGTGATAACCTACTCCGCATCATTACGAGTGGGGGGCCGGGATTGTCAGCGCTGCCATCATGCCGTTTGTGCGGTGCGCCCCTGATCCGAACCTTCGTGGATCTGGGCATGTCCCCGCTGTGCGAGAGCTACGTGGCCGCCGATCACCTCGACGAAGCCGAATCTTTCTACCCGCTGCACGTCAGGATCTGTGAGTCCTGCCTGCTGGTGCAGCTTCCCGCGTACGTGCCTGGCGAGGACATCTTCTCTGATTACGCGTACTTCTCGTCTTATTCAGACTCCTGGGTAGCGCACGCCAAGCGTTACGCCGAGCAGATGACCAAGCGCCTCGGGCTGACCGGGGCCAGCCTGGTCACCGAGGTCGCCAGCAATGACGGCTACCTCCTGCAGCATTTCGTGGCCCAGGACATCCCGGTACTGGGAGTCGAGCCTGCCTCGAACGTCGCCGAGGTGGCACGATCCCGCGGCGTCAGGACCGAGTCCAGGTTCCTCGGCCCGGAGTCAGGCAGCGACCTGGCCGCCAGGTACGGCCGGGCAGACCTGGTTGCGGCCAACAACGTGTTCGCACACGTGCCGGACATCGCGGGCTTCGCGGCCGGGCTGCGCGCGCTGGTCAAGGACTCGGGGACGGTCACGCTGGAGTTCCCGCACCTGCTGCGCCTGATTGAGCGGCGCCAGTACGACACGATCTACCACGAGCACTATTCCTATCTCTCGCTGCTCACCGCCGCGCGGGCGCTGGCCACCGCGGGGCTGCGGGTCACCGACGTCGACGAACTCGAGACCCACGGCGGATCGCTCCGCGTCTACGCCAGACCGCAGGACGCCGCCGATGAGCCCGCAGCCACCGTCAAGGCGGTGCTGGATGCCGAAGAGGCAGCCGGCCTGCACACGGCCGCCGGTCACGCCGGCTTCGCCACCGAGGTGCTGCGGATCAAGAGCGACCTGCTGGGCTTCCTGCTCGACGCGGCAGCCGCGGGCAAGTCGGTGGCCGGCTATGGCGCACCAGGTAAGGGCAACACCCTGCTCAATCACTGCGGGATCCGATCTGACCTGCTCGCTTACACGGTCGACCGGAGCCCGGTCAAGCAAGGGAAATTCCTGCCCGGTACCCACATCCCGATCTATCCGCCCGACCGGCTCGCCGAGACCAGGCCCGACTACGTGCTCGTGCTGCCGTGGAACCTGCGAGAGGAAATCAGCCGACAGCTGCACTACGTGCGGTCGTGGGGTGGCAAGCTCGTGTTCCCGATCCCGGCGCTCGACGTCGTCTGATTTGAGGGGGAAGCCGTGAAGGTCGTGCTGTTCTGCGGTGGACTTGGCATGCGGATGCGCGACGGCGTCAACACCGGGCCTAAGCCGATGGCCATGATCGGCGAACGGCCGCTGCTCTGGCACGTGATGCGCTACTACGCCCACTTCGGGCACACCGACTTCGTGCTCTGCCTGGGATACGGCGCCTCGTACGTGAAGGACTTCTTCCTGAAGTACGACGAGACCAGGTCCAATGACTTCGTGCTGGAGAAGGGGGCGACCGAGGTCAAGCTCTTCAGCACCGACATCTCCGACTGGCGCATCACCTTCGTGGACACCGGGCTGAACTCGCCGATCGGCGAGCGGCTGCGCCGGGTCCGCCGCTTCGTCGAGGACGAGCCGATGTTCATGGCTAACTACGCGGACGTGCTGACGAACGCGCCGCTGCCAGACATGATCGCCAGATTCGAGGCGAGCAACGCGGTCGCCTCCTTGCTCGCGGTGCCGCTGCAGTCCTCGCACCACGTCGTCGACGTCAGCGACGATGGACTGATCACGCAAGTCACGCCCATGCGCGATCTGCGTCAGTGGGAGAACGGCGGCTACTTCGTGCTCAGGCCAGAGATCCTCGACCATCTCGGCGAAGGCGAGGACCTAGTCGAAGACGCGATCATGCGCCTTGTCCCCCGGGGCCGCGTGCTTGCCTATCCGTACAAGGGCTACTGGTCGGCGGCCGATACGGTCAAGGAACGAGCCCAGCTTGAGGAGATGTTCCAGCGGGGCAACTGCCCGTGGATGATCTGGGACCAGGACCGTTCAGTCGCGTTCCCGGCGATCGCGAACGCCTTCAGCGAAGCCACTGACATGCCCGCCGCGGCATTGGCGTCCGGTCAGGCGCCCGGGTAGAGCGTGTGCTCTCGCTCGAGCTAGGCGGCGTCGCGGGCACCCCGCTGTCGGTGCTCGCGATCGGTGCTCATCCTGATGACATCGAAATCGGCGCGGGCGGGACGCTGCTCACCCTGGCCGCGAACCAGCCAGGACTGCGAGTGCGATACGTCGTCCTGACCGGGACAGCCCAGCGTCAGGCGGAGAGCAAGGCCGCGGCGCAGGCCTTCCTGCCCGCCGTTGACCTGGCGATCGACGTACATGACCTGCCTGAAGGCCGGTTGCCGGCCGCCTGGGCGCAGGTCAAAGACGCGCTCGAAGCTGTGGCCGCCGCGGGCCTGCCCGATCTGGTGCTCGCGCCGTCAGCGGCCGACGCGCATCAGGATCACCGGACCATAGGCGAGATCATCCCGACCGTCTTCCGTGATCAGCTCTGCCTCAGCTACGAGATTCCCAAATGGGATGGCGATTTCGGCCGTCCGTCGGTTTATGTTCCGTTGTCCGCGGAAATCGCCAAGCGCAAAGTGGAATTGCTGCACAAGTCTTATCCGTCTCAGCGGGGTCGTGACTGGTGGGACGACGAGGTATTCCTCGGTCTCGCCCGGCTCCGCGGCATGGAGTGCCGTGCACCCTACGCCGAGGCTTTTACCTGCACAAAGTTCGTTATTGTCCCCGCGGTCACACAGGTATCGGGCCGCTTAGGTATCACGGCGCGGCCGAACCTGATCTAGTGGGCGCAAGCATTTTCCTGGTCTAGGAGTGGCATCGATGTCTGCCGGTGGGAGAACCGTTGCGCCCCGCGGCAGTGCTGTCGCCACCGCCCCTGGCGCGCTGGTGTTGTGGCGGCAACTGCGCGTCGAATTGCGCGAATCCAACATCGGCCCCGACACAGAAGGAGATGACCGCGAGTGAGCCAGGCCCCCCGGCTCAGCGTTGGGCTTCCCGTATACAACGGTGAGAACTATCTCGCTGAGTCGCTCGAAGCCCTGCTCGGTCAGAGTTACGAGGATTTTGAGCTACTCATTTCGGACAACGCGTCGACCGATGGTACCGCCGACATCTGCCGCCACTACGCACAGCAGGATTCGCGGGTCCGCTACATCCGCCAGCCGCGGAACATCGGCCTGGCGCGCAATCACAACTGCCTGGTCGCCGAGGCCCGCGGCGAGCTGTTCAAATGGGCGTCCCACGACGACCTGTACGCCAGGGATCTGATCGAGCGCTGCGTCGAGGCACTCGACGAGCACCCGCATGTTGTGCTCGCGCACTCCTGGACGGCGATGATCGACGGATCCGGCACCGTCACCAGGGCCGTGCACTACGGACTGACCACGGCATCGCTCTCGGCGCCCGAGCGATTCAAGAGCATGCTCTTCGACGAGGGCGGCGACGACGACAGCGGCATCATCAGGATGCCCGTGCTCAAGCAGACCGCCCTGCACGGCAGCTACTACCGCTCGGACCGTACGTTCGTCGCCGAACTTGCCCTGGCCGGACCGTTCTACCACGTTCCTGACTGGCTGTACTTCCGGCGCGACCATCCCGAGCGGGCCGCCCGCGCCTTCTCGAGCGTCCGCGACTGGTGCGCCAATCTGGACCCGCGCCGCGCCGACCGGGTGCGCAACCCCGTGATCAAGCTGTACGGCGAGTATGTCTGGGGTTTCATCTCGGCGATCCGCCGCGCACCGCTCACCGGCAGCGAGCGCCGCGCGTGCTACCGCCATCTCACGTCGTGGGCGGGCAACCGCGCGTTCTCTGAGCACGGCAACTTCGTCTCTGACACGGCGATCGCCGACGCACCGGCCATTTCAATCAACGCCATCGTCGCAGGTCAGGAGAGCAGGATTAGATGACCGGCAGCCCGCCTAGGGTTGGCCTATTCGGACTTCTCGGATCGGGCAACATCGGCAACGACGCGTCGATGGAGTCGGTACTCGGATATCTGCGTGCCGCCCATCCCGGAGCGATCATCGACGCGATGTGCATGGGCCCTGAGCGGGTCAGGCGCGTCTATGGCATTGAGGCGATCCCGCTGTTCTGGTCCAGGCAGCGGGTGCAGGACATGCCAGGCTTCCTCGCGGTCGGCCTCAAGCTACTCGGGAAGCTGGCTGACGTGTTCCGCACCGCCGCCTGGGTGCGCCGGCACGACGTGGTCATCGTGCCGGGCATGGGGGTGCTCGAGACTACGCTGCCCCTGCGGGCATCGGGTCTGCCATACGGGATCTTCCTGCTCGCCGCGGCCGGCCGGATCTTCGGCACCAAGGTGGCACTCGTCAGCGTCGGCGCAAATGTGATCAAGCAGCGGATGACCGCCTGGCTGTTCAACTCGGCGGCCAGACTCGCCTACTACCGTTCCTATCGCGACACGGCGTCCTGGGAGTCGATGCGGCAGCGCGGGCTCGACGTTCGCGACGATCACGTCTACCCCGACCTCGCGTTCGCCCTGAAGGCACCGGCCGACGTGCATGCAGACATGGCTACGGTCGGGATCGGCGTGATGGACTTTCACGGCACGAACGATGACCGCGACCGCGCCGAGCAGATCTACCTGGCCTACATCGAGCAGATGAGGCGCTTCGTGCTCTGGCTGGTCGACGGCGGCCGCTCGGTCAGGCTGTTCATCGGCGACACGAGCGGACGCGACCAGGAGGTCGTCGATCAGATTCTGGCCTACCTCAGCGAGCAGCGACCTGACCTGCGCCCTGACCAGGTCGTTGCCGAGCCGGTGGCGTCTTTCACCGAGTTGATGCGCGCGATGGCGCCATGCGGCGCTGTTGTCGCCACCCGCTACCACAACCTGATCAGCGCGCTCCTGCTCGGCCGGCCGACCATCGCGATCGGCTATGGCACCAAGCACCGTGCCCTGATGGCCGACATGGGATTGGCGGAGTTCTACCAGCCGGCCGACGGGCTCGACAGCGCCGTTCTGATCGAGCAGTTCACGCACCTGCTTGACCGGTCAGCCGAGGTGCGCCAGACGATCGCCGAGCACGACGCGGCACACGCCGCCCGGCTGGCCGATCAGTTCACCGCGTTGTCGGCGCTCCTCTTCCCCGTACCGGTCACGGCGCCTGGGGCCTCCGTCACGCGCGGCCCGCAGCCCATCACCTGATTCGCTCGCCGGATTGCGGCGTGGTCGGCCGTGTCTGCGCGGACGCCCGCTCTAGTCTCCTGGCCGCAGCGGCTGCGGTGTTCTGGGCGGGCTGGGACTTGGCCTGCGCCTCGGCGGCTGAGCCGGTGCCGGACGCGCGGCCGTCGGCGGCATTCGGTGCCGCCCGGCGGGATGGGTGGTTCCCAGCCCCAGGCTCGCCGACGCGATATCGGCCTCGCGCAGCGCCGCCCCCAGCTGCCACCACCAGGCAAGGACCGCGAAGCCGCCGGCAACGGCCGTGGCGCGCACCGTGCCCAGTGCCCCGCCCGTGAGCGCGCCAGCCACGCTCAGCACCACGAGCACGACCGACGAGAAGATCATCGCGCGCAGGCTGCGACGGGACGCCCCTAGCGCCCTGAGCCCGGCGCTGGCCCCGATCGTGAAGCAGGTCCCCATCACCGTCAGCATCACAAAAAAGATCAGCGGGTACGTCGGCCGCCACAGCTGCGAGCGCAGCACCAGGTCGCCGAGTCCACGCGGCAGCGCGATCAGCAGAACGACTCCCCACGCCAGCGCCGCCAGTGACGCAGCCACGCCGATGAGCAAGGAGAACAGCCGCAGGTGCCTGGGCGAGTGCTGCAGGACCCTGGCCGCCTCAGGCACCGTAACGAGCGAGATGCCCATCAGCGCTGCGAGGAAAGGTCCCATCAGCGTCTGCGCAGCCTGCACGTAGCCGACCGCGGCCAGCCCGGCGATGACGCTGAGGAACGTCAGGCGCAGCTGCGTCGAGCCGCTGAAGATGGTGTTTTCCGCGAGGTAGCGCAAGGCGAGGTCGCGATGGCGCATCACCCAGGTCCAGGCGTGGGTGATTCTGGGCACGACGCGGGCCTGGAGCGGGCCTACCGCGGCGGCGACATTGGCTGAGGCACCCCAGGCGAGCACGAACCAGAACACAGTCTCGTGGCCAGTCATCCGCAGTGCCAGCAGGGCGGGGACCATGGCCGCTGCCCAGACGATGTCGTTCAGGAAGGCCTGGCTGCCCCGGCCGAGTGCGAAGAACGCGAACCGCCAGCTGTCCTGCAGCAGCAGCCCCGGCATCGTCAGGCCCATCGCCACGAACGCCACCTTGGCCGTGCCGCCGAGCAGCATCGCCACGGCCAGCATCGCGGCCCCGGCTACCAGGCCGACCGCCAGAGCGGTGCCCGTGCAGCTGCTTACGGCCCGCCGCCAGGCCCGCGGCTCGGCCCCACTGAACCTGACCAGCAGCGGGTCGGTCGACAGGCCGCGGGAGGCATTGAGCACGAAGGAATAGGTCACGTACGCCAGGCTGAACGCGCCGAACTGCACCGCGCCCAGCGAGCGGGCCACATACAGGCTCACCGCGAAGTTGGTCAGGCTCGAGACGGCCTGATCCGCCAGCCCCCACCCGAACCGACGACCCGCCCCGCGTGGACTGCCCTTGCCTCTCGGTCCGCCCGGGCCTACGGAATCCTCGGTTACCACGATCGCCCCGAGTCCTCGACCCTCAACGGCACCCCCAGGACTCGGCGTCAGTTCAGGCAGGACGGAGCGACCCTGCAACCACAGGATCCCAGACGACGCCGTCGTGATACATGAGCACGACTGCTCTGGTGATTACTCGCGATCCCGCAGCTCCCAGGCGGCTGCGTGCCAGATTTTACCCTTCATCCTGCGTAAATCACATTCTCGACCGGGTCATCACCCAACCGCATGAGATCCGAGGTATCAGAACAGGTACTTGCCTTCTCTGATGAACGCGATCATTCACGTGGGGGCGTCGGAGACAGGAAGGCTATTGATGGCATGACAGAAATGCCGACGGCGATCAGTTCACCGACGCCCGCCGTCACTCAACCAGACCGCGGCGGGGACAGCTACGACATCCTCGTGCTCGACGCAGGGAGCCGCCAGAGCCTTGCGAGCGTTCGCAGCTTCGGCCGGGCCGGGCTGCGTGTCGCACTCGGTGAATGCTTCGCGGAGTGCGATCCGGAACTGCCGGTCCTGTCTTTCACGTCCCGCTACTCGGCTCGCAACGTGGTGTTGCCGAGCTACGCGGAGGACGGCGCGGCGTTCGCGGCCGGGGTCATCGATTTCGTCCGCGAGCATCCCACGAAGATGGTCTTGCCGACGACCGACGGTGCGATCGCGGCACTGTCCCCGTGTCGCGAGCAACTGGCCACGCTGGGCTGTGTGCTGGCGCTCGCGCCCGACCAGGTGCTGGCGATCGCCAACGATAAGGACCGCACCCTCGCGGTCGCCCGTGAGCTGGGCATCGAGTATCCGAAGACGATGCGGATCGAAGGCGTCACTGACGTGCCGGCACTAGCCGAGGCGTTTGAGTTTCCCGTGGTGCTGAAGCCCACCTCCTCCTGGGTCAGCGATTCGCTGGTCAGGCTGCAGGCGGTCGAGGTGGTCAACGAGGCCGAGGCGACCGACGTCATCGAGGCGTTCACGAAGGCCGGGGCCAGCGTGCTCGCCCAGCAATGGGCGGGCGGCGCGCCGTGAGGGCGTCACGATGTTCGTGGTCAACGGCGACATCCGCGCGCGCTGCGGCCACATCGCGCACCGCACGAGCCCGGCACTCGGCGGCGCATCCGTGCTGCGCGAGAGCATGGACGTGCCGCCGGACATCTACGACTCGTCGGAGCGGCTCGTCAGGGCGATCGGCCTGGAGGGCCTCTGCGAGGTGGAGTACCGGCGGGACTCTGCGGGCCGCCCGCTGCTCATGGAGATCAACGCCAGGATCGCGGGGACCATCGAGAACGCCGTGCGCTCTGGCGTGGACTTCCCGCTCATGATCTGGCTTTGGGCAACCGGCCAGCAGATCGAGCGGGTCGACGGCTACCAGACCGGGGTGCGGACCCGGTGGCTCCGCGGTGACATGCGATGGCTGCGCGACAACTTCAGGCGGGTCGGACGGCCCGACAGCGTCTCGCGGACGCGCGCGCTCTGGATGTTCGGCTCGGAATTCGCCAGGACTCGCTACTACGACTGCCTCGACCGGCGCGATTTCCGACCGGTCCTGGCGGAACTGCGAACCACGGTGGCAGCCGTTTGGAATTCGCGGACCATATCGACCGCGCAAGATGCAGGCCGAAAGGAAGCATGAGATGTCAGGAGACGAAGTTCTCGTTATCGGGGCAGGGCCGTTCGGGCTGTCGATCTCGGCCCACCTGAGCGCCCTGGAGATCGGCCACCGCATCGTGGGACGCCCGATGGACACCTGGCGATCGCACATGCCGGTCGGCATGTGGCTCAAGTCGGAGCCGTACGCGTCGGAAATCTCCGCACCGAATCCTGGCTTTGATGTCGGGTCGTACGCCAAGCAGCAGGGCATCGCCTACAACAACAGGGTCAAGCCGCTGTCGGTCGAGGGCTTCACGGACTACGGCGACTGGTTCACCAAGGAACTCGTGCCAGGTGTCACCGACATCACCGTCACGGGCGTGGAGGCGGTCAGCGGCGGGTTCCATGTGAGCTTCGCCGACGCCGATCCCATGACCGCCAGACAGGTCGTGGTGGCGAGCGGCGTGCTGCCGTTCGCCAGCGTCCCCGGCGAACTGGCCGGCCTGCCCGGCGATCTGGCGACGCACACCGCAGAGCATCGCCACCTGGACAAGTTCAGCGGCCGCAAGGTGGCGGTGCTCGGCGCCGGCCAGTCCGCGCTCGAGACCGCGGCGCTGCTGCACGAGTCGGGGGCCGAGGTGCGGCTTGTCGTGCGGCGGCCAGGTCGTCCAGTGGGTGGACCCGAACCCCGAGACGATCAGTGGCCTCGGCTACGTCAGGCGCCCCGTGGTCAAGCTCTGCGAAGGCTGGCACTGCGCCTTCTGGAACACCCCAGAAGCCTTCAGGCTGCTACCCCGCGACATGCGCATCACGAAGGCGCGCACGGTGCTCGGGCCGGCCGGCGCCTGGTGGCTGAAGGAGCGGGTCGACGGCGTGATCGAGACTCTCACCAGCCACAAGGTGGTCGGCGCCGAAGCGCATGGCAGCGGCGTCAGGCTGACGCTCGACGGGCCGCGCAGCAAGACGCTCGACGTGGACCACGTGATCGCGGGAACCGGCTTCAAGATCGACCTCACCAAGCTCGGGTTCCTAGGCGACGGGCTGCGCGGCAGGGTCGAAACGCTGGCTGGCTACCCGGTGCTCAGCAGGGCAGGCGAGTCGACCGTTCCCGGGCTGTACTTCGTCGGCGCCCCGGCGGCCGTGAGCATCGGGCCGTCGGCGCGGTTCATCGCCGGGACACACACGGCCGTGCGCCCGCTGGTCAAGTCGGTCGCCAGGCGGGCCAGCGCCAGCCGTCCCGCTGCCGCCGCCTGACCTGCTAACACGCGGCGAAAGCGTCCGCAGGTATCACGGCCGCCTGGCCGTGCTCTTATAGCAAACCGGATACCGCGCTGCGGTACCGGCTCCCGTCAGGCAACCTGACAGATGGAGGTGGTGGCGCAGTGGACCTGAGAATGCTGCTGCATGCTGTCCGGCTGCACAAGGCCATCTTCGCCATCATCGTGGCGCTCGGCATCGCCGGCGGCGTCGGGTACACGCTGCTGATGCCGCCGCTGCTGGCGACCAAAGCCATTGTTCTCGTGCAGAACACCAAGCACATCAGCACCCAGGCCGTCATCGCGAGCAGCAGTACCGTGATTTTGGCGGCCAGAGGGCAACTCGGCTGGACCACCCCACTGACGACGCTGGAAAAGCGCATCCAGGTCACCAGTTCGACCGGCGCCCTGCAGATCATGGCCGAAGGCCAGACTGCCAACGATGCGCGGGACCTGGCCAACGCTGTCGCGGTGGCCTACCAGGAATACTTGCAGAAGCATCCCAATCAGGTTGGGCACGCGGTCGCGGGCATCCTCCAGTACGCGGCGCCTCCCACCGGCGCGACGCTACGAACAACCGCGATTGAGAACGCCGGCTTCGGCGCCTTGGTAGGCGCGTTTCTCGGCGTCATCATCACGGTCGCCATGGGCAGGTCCGATCGCAAGCTACGCGAGCGTGACGAGATCGCGGGCGCGATCGGCGTTCCAGTACTGGCCTCCATTCCCGTCGTGCATCCGTCCGATACCGCCGGCTGGACCAGGCTGCTGCAGGAGTACGAGCCCGCCGTCGTGCACGCGTGGAACCTGCGCAAGGCACTCAGGTACATCGGCGTCAGCGACGTCAGGTACAACGGCGGGCCAGGCGTCTCGGTGACCGTGGTTTCGCTCTCCTCCGACCGCCGTGCGCTGGCGGTCGGCCCACAGCTAGCGGTGTTCGCCGCCTCTCTGGGCATCCCGACGGTGCTTTCAGTCGGCACCCAGCAGGACCAGCACGCGGTCGCGACACTTTCAGCAGCGTGCACCATGGCCGCGGCCGCCCTCATCGGCGAGCCGGGCGGACTGCAGTTCGCGGTCGGTGACTACAGAGACGCGAATCAGATGTCCGGTGCGGCTCTAACGGTGGCGGTCGTCGTCTTGGACGGGAAGAACCCCGAGTTGCCACCGACGATGCGGACGAACGCGACCGTGCTCGCCGTAACGTCGGGCGCCGCCAGCGCCGAGCAGCTCGCCCGCATCGCTGTCAGTGTTAGCGGTGACGGCCGCGACATCAGCGGTATCCTGGTCGCCGACCCAGACTCGACCGACCGCACCACGGGGCGGCTTCCGCAGCTGACCGAGATGCCCAGGCGCAGGCAGTCAGGCCACCGTCAGCCAGGTCATCGTTCCCAGCGGCCGGACGGCCCGTTCGGCTCGACAGAAAACCGCTCGTGACCCAGTCGCCGCCCGTTGCCGACACTGCTGGCTTGCGCATCATGCAGGTGCACAACTGGTACCGGTCGGCGGCCCCGAGCGGCGAGAATCGGGTCGTGGAGCGGGAAGGCGCCGCGCTGACCGAACGCGGCCACGAGGTGGTCAGGTTCGACCGGTACAGCGACGAGATCGAGCAGTGGTCCGCCCCGAGGAAGGCGGCGCTGCCCGGCCAGATCGTCTGGAGTCGCGGTGCGCGCCGGGACCTACGCGCCCGGCTGCGTGCCACACGGCCTGACGTGGTCCACGTCCACAACACATTTCCGCTCCTCAGTCCCTCTGTCCTTCATGCCTGCCGGGACGAGGGCGTGCCGGTCGTCATCACCCTGCACAACTACCGCCTGATGTGCGCTGGCGGCAGCTTCTTCAGGGACGGCGCGATCTGCCGTGACTGCGTATCTGGCCCAGCCATCCAGGCTGTCGTTCACGGCTGCTACAAGGACTCGCGGCTGGCCACCGCCCCGGTCGCGCTGTCCAACGCGCTGCACAGGCAGGCGTGGCGGACGCTGGTCTCGGCCTACATCTTCATCTCGGCGGCGCAGCGCGACCTGCTGGCCGAGCTAAACCTGACACCAGAGCGCGTCTTCGTCCGGCACAACCTGATCCCACGCCGCTCTATGCCGCATACCGACCCAGAGCACAGCGTGCTCTACGCGGGACGGCTCGACGAAGCCAAGGGCGTCAGGGTGCTGATGGCGGCGTGGGATCAGTACCTGCGTAAAGGCGGCGAGAATCCGCTCAGCCTAGTCATCGCCGGGACCGGTGTCCTGCAGGCCGAGGTGGCTGCCTGGGCCGCGTCCCGCCCGTCGGTACGGCTCGCCGGGCATGTGACCGACGACCAGGCCGCCAGCCTGATGTCCAAGTCCCGCGCGGTCATATTGCCGTCAATCTGGGCCGAGCCATTCGGTCTCGTCGCTGTGGAGGCGATGGCGGCAGGCACTGCTTGCGTCGCCAGCGATCACGCCGCACTCCCCGAGCTCATCACCCATGGCGTCGACGGCACCCTGGTCCCGCCTGGTGACCCGGGTGCCCTCGCCGCTGCCATCGCCGATGTGCGAACACGCCCCGAGGCCTACGCCGCATACGGCGTCGCGGCCCGCGAGACGTACCAGAAGAAGTTCGACCCTGAGCAGAACATTGACCAGCTGCTGGGCATCTACGGGTACGCCATGGCGCACTCCGTTGCCACTCCGCCCCAACCGCAGGGGACGCGATGACGCCCCCGTGGGAACCTCGCCGGCGCGCAGGCCGGCACGCATGGGCGGACCGGAACGCGACTGGCGCCGAGGAACTCTCGAGCGTCCGGCCGGTCGGCCTGACCAGCCTTCGCTTCATCGGGCTGGCGATCCGGCGGCGGGCACTGCTGGGCTGTGCGGTCGTGCTAGCCGGGCTGGCAGCAACGGCCGCCATCTACGTCGGCGCTCCTCCGGCATACCAGGCGTCGACCTCGATACTGATCACGAACGACCCCCTGGAGGATCCGAACATCCAGATGCAGGGCAATGTGGCACTCGCGCAGGGCGCCACGGTCGCGGTAGGCGCGCTCGGCCGCCTCGGGCTGACCGAGCCGGCGAAGAGCTTCATGCGCACCTATAGCGTCACGTTCGCCAGCGATCGGCTGCTGGTGATCACCACCAATGCTCGATCCGTAGCGGTCGCGATGCGTAGGGCACGCGCGCTTGCCGACGCCTTTCTGCAGGCTAGGGCACACGAGCTCTACCAGCGGCAGCGGATTGGCGTCAAGGAGCTCATCAGCGAGATCGCAACGGGCAACGAGAAGCTCCGCTTCCTCAATAACCAGATCGCCAAGACGGCGCCGACGGAGGGCAAGCACGACTGGCAAGTGGCGTACTCCACGGAGAGCTCTGCGGTCGGGGCGCTGGTATACGACCTCGATCACTACCCGGTGACCACAACGTCATTGATCCGGGGGACGTCGGTTTTGGATCCTCCGGCGCCAATCCCGCCGTCACGCAAGCACCTCGCCGCCATCTTCGGCGCCGCCGGGTTCTTTGGCAGCTTGGCGCTGGGTCTAGGCGCCGTCATCGTCGGCGCAGTGACGTCGAACAGGCTCCGGCGCCGCGACGACGTCGCGCAGGCGCTCGGCGCTCCGGTGAAGCTCAGCGTAGGCAAGGTCAGGCCGCCTCGTGCCCTGCGGGCCGGCTTCTCGCCTCGGGCCCTGGCGGGCCGGCTTCTCGCCTCGGGCCCTGGCCAGGCCGCACGGGCTCAGCGGCGGAAACAGGCAGCAGCGGCGGATCGTCGCGCACCTGCGCGACGCCGTGGCGGAAGGCAGCACGGCGCTCGCCGTCGTACCGGTCGACAACGCACCTGCCGTTGCTTCGTCGGTCGCATCGCTCGCGATCTCGTGCGCACAGGAGGGCAGACGAGTAGTGCTAGCCGATCTGTCTACCGGCAGCCCGGCCGCGCGCCTGCTCGGGGCCAAAGAGCCAGGCATTCACGAGGTCAGCACCGACGGAACATCGCTAACGGTCGCGGTCCCCGAGCGCTACGACGTCGTGCCGGTGGGTCCCATCAGGCCGCTCGTGCCGTCCTGGCAGCACAGGCAGCCGAACAAAGAGGTCGCCGCGGCTTGCGCCTCGGCTGACCTGCTGCTGAGCACCGTATCGCTAGACCCGTCTCTCGGCGGCGATCACCTGGCCACCTGGTCCACCGACGTCGTCGTGATGGTGACAGCCGGCCGGTCGGTCGCCGCCAAGATCCGCGCAACCGGCGAGATGATCAAGCTCGCCGGCACCAGGCTCTCCTCGGCTGTTCTGCTCGATGCCGATGAGAGCGACGAAAGCCTGGGTGCCGTGCGTCCGTCTCCTGGCTGGCAGCGGCCGGCACGGCTGTGAAGGGCTAGGGATGACAGCTTCGCTGCTGGACACCAGGGTTCGGGCGGAACCGACGGCCACGACCGCCGAGGCGCCAGCTGAGCGCTGGGTCCGCCGCCGGGTGGGCATCGCGTGGGCCTTGCTCACCGTCAACGTGCTGACCTACTACTCGGCCACGTGGAGCGGTGCTCCGCTGGTGATCCCGATCCCTTCGCCGGTCGGAAAGCTCATCACGCAGGGCGCGATGCCAGCAGCCCTGCTGCTGGCCCTGACCGTCAACCGCCGGCTGCTCATCTATCCCAGCTTCTACCTGTGCGTCCTCACCATGCTTGTCGTGATCGCCTTCATGGTGATGCTCGAGGCCGGTCACCTCGGCACGTTCTACCGCACCTTCAGGTTCGCGGGCTTCGTGGCGACGCTCTGGCTGCTCACGCCGTGGTGGGGCCGACGCGACATGCTCCTGGTGCGATGTTATCTGTGGACGGTCTCCGTCGTGCTCGTCGTTGTTGTGCTTGGCCTGGCCATGTCCCCGTCCGCGGCGCTGGCACAGGGGCGGCTGGCAGGGACTCTCTGGCCGTTCCCGCCTACGCAGGTCGCGCATTTTGCAGCAGTCACGACCGGGCTTGTCATCTTGCTCTGGCTCTGCGGCCTGCTGTCCGGCCGCCTCGCCCTGCTCGTCGCCGCGTTTGGCGGAGTGATCGTAGTGCTCACCCACACCAGGACCGCGCTGGTTGCGCTGCTCGCAGGGATCTTCGTCGGCGGCCTGAGCTTGTTCAAGACCAAGGCGCGGGTGCGCAGGCTGTTCGCCGCCGCGGGCGTCATCATTTCTGTCGGCGCCATGACGCTGTCTGGTGTGATCGCGACCTTCCTGGTCAGGGGAGAAAGCGCCCAGCAACTTACGAGCCTGACTGGCAGGACCGACGTCTGGCACGCGATTCTCACCGAGCCGAGGAACGAGTTTCAGAAGCTCTTCGGCTTCGGCCTGTCGAACCTGTCGTTCAACGGACTGTCCATCGACAGCAACTGGGTCGGCACGTACCTCGATCTCGGGCTCGTCGGCGCGATCCTGACCGGCGTTCTGCTGCTCTTCGTGCTCGTGAACGCCTATTTCCAGCCGCTCGGACCGCCGCGCGCCCTCGCCTTGTTCCTCGTCACCTACTGCCTGATCTCGTCCTTCACTGAGACGGGCCTCAGCGCGCCGTCCTTGTACATGATCGAGCTCACGCTCGCTGCATCGCTGCTGGTTCCTTCGACGCAGCAGAACCACCCCGACATAAAGCCCCATTGACCCAGTGCGTTCTATTGAAGGACAGAATCTCGGCGATCCGTGACGCTAGGATGCTCTACTGGCACGTCCGGAAGCCCAGACGAGCGTACCCAAGCTAACGAATGGTCGCGGTAGCAACATGTCGGCAGAACGACGGAAGAGCACCCGCACGTATCAGTCGCCGCTCGCCTGGATAATCACGATCGCGCTAATCCTCGCGCTGAGCGGTGTGGCCTGGTTCAAGCTACATGGCCACGATCAGGTTAAGCCGGCCGCGGCCGCGGCGGCGCGGCACGCTGTGCGAGCGAACGATGGGGTCCGCCCCGCGCAGAACCGACCGACCCTCGAAACTGAGCACGCGACCGCGGCTACGAAGTCAGCCGCCGCGCTGTCCTTCCAGCACGTGCGCGTCTGCGGCAACAAGGCGCTGCTCGGCGGCGGCCCGATCTCGCCGCCCGCGGGCGCGATCCGTGTCCAGGCTGGCAACAACTCGCACTTGAACTTCGGCAGGGCGCACGCCACCTACTGGTTCGCCCCCGGTGTGCACACGTTCGGATCTGGCCAGTACTCGCAGGTCAGGCCGGGCAGCGGGTCGACCTACATCGGCGCCCCGGGCGCCATCTTGGATGGCAAGCGCAAGAACTACTACGCCTTCGCAGACTCCGCGCCGAACGTCACGATCAGCTACTTGACCATTCAGAATTTCGGCACCTGGGGCGGCAACTTTGACCAGGGCGTCGTGAACGTTGACTCGGCACCGGGCTGGACCATTGATCACTCGACAATCAGGTCCAACGCGGGCGCGGGCGTCATGCTCGGCAGCAATGACACGCTCTCTTACGACTGTCTGGCGAACAACCAGCAGTATGGCTTCAACGCCTATTCGCCGTCCGGCCCGATCGGCCTGGTGCTGGATCACAACGACATCTCTGGCAACGACACATACAACTGGGAAGCTCGCAAGAGCGGCTGCGGCTGCACGGGCGGCGGCAAGTTCTGGCGTGTGCACGGGGCCGTCATCACGAACAACTGGATCCATCACAATCACAGCGTGGGTCTATGGGCCGACACCAACAACCGCGGCTTCGACATCGAGGACAACTACTTCCAGTCCAACTATGACGTGGCACTGCTCTACGAAATCAGCTATAACGCGTTGATCAAGCACAACCTGTTCGTCAGGAATGCCATCGGCAAGGGCGCTACGAACCCGGGATTCCCGACGTCCGCGATCTACATCTCAGAGTCCGGCTCAGATAGCCGGGTGCACAGCAAGTTCGGCTCGAGCTTCCAGATCACCGGCAACATGTTCATCAACAACTGGAGCGGCGTGATCCTCTGGGAGAACGCCAACCGGTTCTGCGGCTCGCCTGACAACAGCTCGACGGGTGTCTGCACCCTGGTGCAGCCGAAGGTGGCGAACCAGGGGACCTGCAGCCAGGCGCACCTGCACAGGGCGACGAGAAACGGCAGGCCCGACTACTACGACCTGTGTCGCTGGAAGACCCAAGACATCTCGCTGACCGGCAACTTGTTCCGCTTCCAGCCGGCCAAGATCAGCCGTTCCTGCACGATGGCGAGGGGCTGCGGCTTCATCGGCTTGTTCTCCGAGTGGGGTACCGATCCATCCTGGAGCCCTTACCGCGGCAAGTCGGTCGAGTACCACATCACGTTCGGCCAGCACAATCGCTTCGCATCGAACACCTATCAGGGGCCATGGCACTTCATGGCGCTCGAACAGGGGAACACCATTAGCTGGCAGACCTGGCAGCAGCAGTTCCACCAGGACACGAACAGCACACTGGCCACCAGCGCGCCGTAACCTCATCGGATTGCGCTAACCCACCCGGATGCCCGCGCCGCCTGGTGCCTTGGCCCGGTGCGGCTCTAGGCGCGCCAGGCTCCGGAAGGCTCGCCGCCGATGACGTTCTCGCCGGCGTAAGGCATGGTCTCTGGCCCCGGCGCGCTTGCTGAGCGGGCCCGCTCTGGTCGGGTGGCGTCCTCGGGTCGGGCTGCGCCGTCCGGCTGCAGGAAACGGTCTTTGCTCAGGTCTACGGCCCGCCGTGGCTGGGTCCCGGCTTCATGCCGCCCATCAGGCCTCGGCTCTGGCCGACCTTCGAGCCTAGGTTCGGCCCTAGCCTCCGACCAAGCGGTGGCGGCGGTCCTGGCCTCGCCTCTGGCGTCAGGTCGCGGCTCCTGCGTTGCCGGAACGCCATCTGTCTGCTCCGGCCTATTCTGGCTGCGCCCGGGGGAACCGTTCCGCTGAGCCTGCCGCACGTCGCGCCGCGCCCGCTCCTCGGTCCGGCCGAACCGCTCGACTTCGGCATCCCAAGAGGTCAGCACGCCGAGGCTCTCGTCGGCGCTGTCGGCGCCGATCAGAACGGCCGACGTCAGCGTTGTGCCAGATAGCCTGATCAGCTCGGATATCGTCCGCACTTTCGTGGCCGATGGCTTTCCCGCGGTCAAGATCACGACTGCTTCCTTGGCCCAGCTGCGAAGGTGATCCGCGCCGAGGCCGGGATCAACGGTGACCAGTGTCAGCAGAATGTCAGCGGCGTGGTGCGCGTGCTCAAGCTCGGGATCAACGCTATGCGACGGCGCCGCGCTGACGCTGCGCCTGATGGGCCCGGCCGGCGGCGCGCCGCTATCCTCCGGAATCGCGACGGTCAGCTGCCGCTGCCCGGCGACGTGCCGGTGGAGGCCCGGGTCGGCACACCCAAGCAAGCGGCCAGCATCAGCGCCAGCTGTCAGATCAGCCAGGATCACCCGTTTCCCGTCCCGCACGCACGCTAGTGCGAGCGAGACGATCGCAAGCGCGGGCACGATGGTGTCGTCAACTGCCACCACTGCGAGTGATGCCCTGCCTTGTTCCTGCGGCACAGCGCGGCCCAGGTACGTGGCAATCTGCTGGACGCCACGCCCGCCCGCGCTCTCCGGCGCCCGCTGTGCGGACCGCCTGCTGGCGCGGATCCGGCCGACGCTGAGCCGCACGGGCGCGCCGAGCGCCCTGGCAATGTCGTAGCGCCGCCGCGGCTTTGTCGACACGAGCGCTGACACAATCACCCAGCCCATCCCGATGGCCAGGCCGAAAAGCAGCCCACCGGCCGCGTACAGCACCGGATACTTGATCTTCGACCGCGGAGTGGCCTGGGGAGAGTCGAGCCAGTCGCTACCGCTCTCGACCTTCTGGTTGCTCAACTCGGTCTGATTCGCAAATCCCCGCACCGCCTTCTCCAGCGTAGGCAGAGCGCTGACCACCTGATCCTTCTTAGCCTGGAGATTGACACGCCTGTTCTGCTGCGCCACGGATGCCGGCTGGACCGGAATATTGTCGATCTCCACAGTCAGCGCAGCCAGCCGCTTCTTGTCAGCCGCGATGGTCGCGTTCAGTGCCTTCAGCGTGTCGAGCCGCGCAGCATTCAGTCGTTCAGACCGGACGAGCAGATAAGCCTTCGCCAGCGCGCGGACCCTGGCCACGGCGTCGTCCGACGACGCGGCCTTGACGGTGAACGCCACGACCAGATCGGTCGGAGCCAGCACAGTTTCCTTGCCCATGAATGCCTGCACGCTCTTCGGATCGGTGGGCAGGTGAATTCGGTGCATTGCTTTCACAGCCACGAGGCGGCTCTGCGCGAGCACCACCTCGGTCAGGATCTCGTCGGTGGGCAGCACGCCGGGGATCGGCGCAATCGAGACTGATGCCGTCGCCTTATACGGCGGCGGCATGACCTTGAAGAGCCCGATGCCGAGCGCGAGGCCCACGGCCGCGGCGACTATCCACACCCGCTTTCGGCGGCCGATCGCCGAGCCGAGGGACGGCCGACCCGGGATCCCGACAATCGGGTCGTTGGTGATAGCGAAATCGTCGTAGGTCAGAATCCCCCCGGCCCGGCCTTCCCGACGACGTGATGTCCGCACACCGTCGGCGCCTGACTGGCCGGTCGCTCTCGCGACTCGGTGCTCACTGGCCCGGCGCTCATCGGCTCCTTGCTCATCGGCGGTGCCGCGGCTCATCCGGCCTCCATGTTGGTGTTCTTGCTGATTGTGCCGCACGTGCGCCGGGGGCCTTTCATTATACGGCTCATATTCAGCCGGGGATGTGTGTCGTATGACCGGGCTCGATAAACTCCAGCCGCGTGCACAACGGCATCTCGGGTACCGTTCTGCCGCTGCCGACGAGTGTGACAGCTGGAGTGCGCCGACCCAAACCGTCGGAATACCAGCCCAGGATCGGGTCGGTCTCGCCGCGATGCAGCGTCCAGCGCAGGCAGTCAGGCAGCTCAAGCCTCGCCGCGCCTGGCTCGGGTGCGTCGGGCCACCGCAGTTCCGCACAGTGCCCGTCAAGTTCTGCCTCGACGTATGGCCCGAGGTGAAAAGCCAGCCGCAGGTCATGATCTCCGCAGTCGATCTCGTCGACGATGTCGATGCCGCGCGAGGCGCGGTCCAGGCGGACGCAGCGACGGTGCCTGACCGGACGCGAGAGCGACGTATAGCCGTCGTGCTCGGCGATCCACTCGGCCGCGTCGCCGACGTCCTGGACTCCGATCACCGTCGCGTTTGCGTGCCGCAGCCAGAGAAATGCACCGCCATCGGCCGACTGGTTCTGACCATCCACCTCGACGGTGTTATGAGCGATCGTGGACCGGAAGTAGGAACGCCATTCTGGCTCGCCGTGATAGCAGTACGTGCCTGGGTCAGCAAAAATGTCGACCCCGCCGTACCGCACTTCCACCGAGAGCGCGTCGGCGTGCGCGTGCGCAGCGATGCTGAGGAAGCCATGGGGGCCGCCGTCGCAGCGGCACCAGATCTCCGGATCGTGGCTGCTGGTCGAGCGCAACAGCGTTGTCCCCGCGTCGCTGAAGTGCCAGGGGCGTTCCGCCGGCCTGCCAGGCACGATCCAGGCCGCCTCCGGCATGGCGCCCACCAGCGTGCTGAACGCGTCCGCCTCGACGGGCGGCCACCAGTCAAGGCGGCCGACGACCGAGGCCGCGAGCGCCAGCAGCGTGGGCCACCTGTTCGCGACCGGCGCATCGAGCAACAGCGCACGCCCCTCGTCGCCGTCACCCTGGCGCGGCGGCCGCATCCGCTCGTCAAGCAGCGCGGTGCCGCTGTCCACCATCGCGCAGAGCCGCTGCCACACCTCGGAGCTGAGCGGATGGCCAGCCGATCCTGATTCGATGGCGGCGAGCAGGCCAAGTTCCGCGACGAACGACTGATACTCAGATGCCAGTTCGCGATCGATGCCGGACGGGAAGGTGTTGCGGTCGAGTTCGAGCTCAAGCAGCCGGGCGGACTTGCGCCGCCAGGTTTCGCTTTCCGGGAACCAGGCGAACGCGCAGCTCGCCACCAGCTGGCCGGCCGCCTCCGCGATGACGTGATTGTTCGCCGACGACCCGCGGCTGGAGAACCCGTCCAGGTACTGCTGGTGCCAGCGAATCTGGCGGAGCGCGAGCTCGTCCTGCTCGAACAGGGCGGAGATCTCCGGCCAGTCGTTCATCAGCCGCCTGATCCACGCCATGCTGATCAGGCGGAAGGCCGGCCTCGATGCCGCTGGTCCAGTTCACGCCGGACAGGAACGGATTCTCGCGCCACCAGGACCGCAGCTGCTCGGCCACCCGGCGCGCGTACACGTCGTCGCGGCTGACGAACCAGGCGGCGGCCAGCAGGGTGAGGTGCTGCAGCCGGGAGATCTCCCAGATCTGCTTGACGTTGCCGGTGACAGCCTGCGAGCGATGGTTGATACGGAACGCATAGCGCTCTGCCGGTGCCCGGACGCGGGTCACGGGGTCGAGGAACCAGTCGGGCAGTGCCATGTCGGTCCTGGTCGCACCCAGGACCTCCCACTCACCCCTGAGCAGTTCGTCAGCAGCGGCGAGCAGAGCCTTCACGGCAGGCTCCGGTACCTTCGCCGCGGCGTCCGGCGGGAGGACGACCGAGAACCTCGGGCGCTGCGACAGCAGCGGCGCGTCGGCTGCCCGCTGATCCCTGCCGACCTGGCGGCGCGACCACGCGGCGCGTACCGCCTGGTCGCGGGCTCGCCACACCACTTCGGCAGGCGACATCCTGGCCGCGCGGCGGCCATACCAGAGCAGGCGCGAGGGCGAGAACACAGTCATATTCGCTCCGGCTTGCCGCTTGCCAGGCTCTCGCCCACGGCGATAGTCGCCTTCGTTGTTGCCAGCAGGGAGTCCAGTGCGATGGGCATCGGCGACCCGGTCCGGCAGGCGTCGGCGAACGCAGCGACCTGGTGCCGCTGGCCCTTGTCCTGGCCGCCCCGTGCCTTCGTGACCGACCGGCGGCGGCCTGCCCAGATCGATGCCTGCTTGAAGTTGTCCAGGCGGGCGGTCCGGCCGCCCCCCGATGCGTCCAGTGTCTCCTTGGGGTAGCGAGCGTTGCCGCTCGTGGTGTAGCTGATGACGCCGCTCGACCCGCCTGCGAAGCGCACCGTCGCCTGCAGTTCGTCGGCCTCCAGACCGGGCACGGCGAAGACTTCCTCTGGCAGGCTGTCGGCCCACCAGCTGAGCGTGTCGATGAAGTGACCGCCTTCTCCAGCGAAGCGGGAGCCTTCGAGATCAGAGTCGCGGTACCAGCTGCCGGATTCCAGCTGCCCGGCGTTGATCAGGTAGCGGCTGACCGAGCCGGTGCCCTGCTGGGCGAACTGTGTCTTCAGCGTCGTCAGCAGCGGCGCGAACCGCCTGTTGAAGCCGACCATCAGCCGGTCGTTACCTGTGCTCGCGACCGTCTCCTCGATGCTCTCGAGCTCGGCCATGCTGAGCGCGAGCGGCTTCTCGACGAACACCGCCTTGCCGGTCTCCAGCGCGCGGCATACGAGGCTGGCGTGGGTGTGGTGACGCGTGACAATGAAGATCACGTCGAGCTCGTCGTCCCCGAGCACGGCATCGGCGTTCGTAGACGCGGCCGCGAACCCGAACTTCCGCTGCGCGTTGACCGCCGACAGCGACCGCGTCGTCGCGACGTGTGCGAGCCTGACCCCATCCAGCTTGGCCAGATGCGGCAGCAGCATCGAGGACGCGTAGTTGCCAGCACCGATGAATCCGACCGCGAGTTGCTTCCCGGCCGGCCGGCGCTGAGCAGACCCGGCAGGCTTTCCAGGAACCGGCTGACGCACGAGGCTGTGCCGTGCCTGACTGGCCGCGGCCGCGGCGTCGCCTGCCTCGCCAGCGGAGTACTCCAGCAGCACTCCGACCGCGTTCAGCGAGCCAGACGCGAGGTCGCTGTAGACCTCGGTGGCGCGCTCCATCGGGAAGACTCCGGAGACGAGCGAGTCGACCTCGATATCGGCGTGCGCGAGCAGATCGAGGAAGCAAGCGAGATTGCGGCGCTCGGTCCAGCGCACGTAGCCGGCCGGGTAATCGATGCCGTCGAGTTCGTACCGGTCGTCGTAGCGGCCTGGTCCATAGGAGCGCGAGAACCTGACGTCGAGCTCCTTGTCGTAATAGGCGTTCCACGGCAGGTCCAGGCGGGTCTTTCCGATGTCCACGACGCGTGCCCGATCGCGGGCCAGCCTGGCCGCGGCCTCGACGGGGCCGTTCGACGAACCACCGGCGGCGAGCAGCACGTGGTCGGCCCCCCGCCCTTCGGTGATCTCGCCGAGCGCGTGCTGGATCGCCGCCAGCCCGTCCTCGGTCGGTGCAGCGCACAGCAGGGCGCCAGCCTTCTCGGCGAGGCGGCAGCGGTCCTCGATCGTGTCCAGGCCAACGACGCGCACCCCGGCGGCCACCAGCAGGCGGACGGCGAGCTGACCGACCAGGCCAAGGCCGATGACGCAGGCGGCGTCGCCAAGCTGCACCTCGGCGCGCCGGACACCCTGCATAGCGATCGCGCCTACGGTGGCGAAGGCGGCATGCTCGGCTGAGACGCTGGCAGGAACGGGAACGCACAGGTTGACCGGGACCCAGTTGTACTCCGCGTGCAGGGCGTACTCGTTGCCGGCGGCCGCGACCAGCTGGCCGACCCGGAACTCCTCTGATCCGCGGCCGACCTCGGTGACGACGCCGCACAGTGAGTAGCCGAGCGGGGTGTAGGAGTCCAGCCGGTTCATGACCTTCTTGTAGGTGCTGACCGCGCCTTGCTGGGTGACCGAGTCGAGGACCTTCTTGAGCTGGTCTGGGCGCGCCCGCGCCTTGCCCACCATGGACAACTTCGCCTCGGTCAGCTTCATCATCTCCGTGCCGGTGGAGATCAGCGAGAACAGTGAGCGCACCAGCACGCCGCCTGGTCGGCAGGACGGGGTCGGCACGTCGAGGACGATTAGTTCCCCTGACTTGTAGTTCTGCGCGATCTGCTTCATTACGTCCCTTGCTTCACTGTGCTGGTCCATCGAGCGGCCTGCGTCTGTTGCCTTCCGCTCACGCCGACACCCCGAGCGACTGCGCGTTGCGGTACCACAGCTCGAGCGTCAGGAGCTGCCAGATCTGCTTGGACCGGTCCTCGCGGCCGGACTCCTCGTCGGCGATCAGCTGCACCAGCGCATCGCGCCTGATCATCCCGCCCGACACCAGTTCGCCCCTGACGAGTACGTCCTGGATCACGTCGTGCAGGTCGCCACGCACCCAGGCGCGCAGCGGCGCGCTGAAGGAGGCCTTCGGGCGGTGCACGATCTCATCAGGCAGCCACGCGGTCGCCGCGTTCTTCAGTGCCAGCTTGCTCTGGCGTCGCCTGATCTTGGACTTCCCTTCGTGGGAGAAGGCCGCGGCGGCGACGACCGGATCGACGAAGGGCACCCGCACCTCGATCGAGGCGGCCATGCTCGCCCGGTCGGTGTAGGCCAGGTTCAGGCCAGGCAGGAACAGCCGGCTGTCGGCCAGGCACATCCTGTTGACCTCGTCATGCAGGTCGTTGTCGTTATAGACCGCGGCGTGTTCATCGACGATCTGGCCGACGTACGGCGCCCAGGCCGGATCGACGAGCGACTCGAGCTCGGCTGGCGTCATACAGGGTGTAGCTGCGCCGGAACCGCGGCTCCTCCGGCAGCTCTGCGAAGGTCATGAAGCGCTTGGCCCAGCGGGCGTAGCGCAGGCCGCGGCCGCCCATGCTGACCGGCAGCCGGTTCACCGTGCCTGCCGCAATGGCGCGAAGGCCCGCCGGGCTCGCGGCGTACCTGCTGGCCAGCAGGCAGGCCAGGTGCTTGCGGTAGCCGCCGAACAGTTCGTCGGCGCCCATTCCCGACAAGATGACCTTGACGCCCCGGTCCCGTGCCGCCTCGCACATCAGCAGCGTGTTGATGGCCGCGGGGTCCCCGATCGGCTCGTCCAGGATGTCGACGATCCTCGGCAGCATGCTGACTATGTCGGGCGAGATCTCGATCTCGTGCAGCTTGATGCCGTACCGCGACGCCACCTTGCGCGCGTAGATCGCATCGTCCGGCATCGCCTCGAGCTTGTGGTCTTCCGGCCGGAACGTGATGGTGTACGCGTCGATCTCGGGGTTGGCCTGGTGGGCGAGCACCGTGACGATGCTGGAGTCAAGGCCTCCGGACAGGAAACTGGACACCGGTACGTCGGCGACCAGGTGAGCGGTCACCGACTCCTGGATCACGCTCCGCAGGTCAGCGGGTTCCGCCGCAGCTGCCTCCGCCGCCACGTCCGCGATGCTCCAGTACTGCTCGACCGTCACGGTGCCGTCCTGGCGGCAGCGCGCCCAGGACCCGCCAGGCAGCTTGCGCACGCCGTCGATGGCGCAACGCTGCTCTGGCAGCCAGTAATAGAGCATCGACGCCACCAAGGCGCCAGGCTCGATGCGCAGCTCGGAGCCGGTCGCGGCCACGAGGGCCTTCAGCTCGGAGGCGAAGACGAGGCCGCCGCCGCGGGGCAGGTAGTACAGCGGCTTGATACCGAGCGGGTCGCGGGCCAGGACAAGGTCGCCCGAGGCGGGATCCGCCAGCGCGAGCGCGAACATGCCACGGAACTTGCTGAGCGCGGCCGGGCCCCAGCACCGCCACGCCTCGAGCACGACCTCGGTGTCCGAGTCGGTGCGGAAGGTGATGCCGCGAGCGGCCAGTTCGGCACGCAATTGCCGGTAGTTGTAGAGCTCGCCATTGAAGACGAGCGTGAGGCCGTCCTTCGTCATCGGCTGGTCGGCTGCCGCGCTCAGGTCGATAATCGAGAGCCGCCTGAAGCCGAGGTGCATCGCCACCCGGTCTTCCTCGTGGCTCCAGCTCCCCCGCGAGTCAGGTCCGCGATGCGCGATCCTGTCGGTCATGATGTCGACCAGCTTCTGCCCGTCGACCTGCTGGTAACAGCCGGCGATTCCGCACATCTCAGTCTCCGACCGGCTTGAGCGTCTCGGTGCCGCCGGACCCGGCCGGACCGTCACCCGGCTGGGCAGGCCGCCCAGCGAGCCGCGCGTACACGGCCAGGTAGGCTCCGGCCTGATGGCTCCACGCCAGCTCTTCCTCGACTCGGGCGCGGCCGAGCTTGCCCGCCCACGCTCGCACGGACTGGTCGTCGACGAGATCGACGATGGCCTCAGCGTAGGCGCGCAGGTCGTTGGGCTTGACGTACACGGCGGCGTCGCCGGCCGAGACCCGCGTCTCGCGCAGGTCGAACGCGACGACGGGCAGCTCGAACGCCATGTATTCCATGGTCTTGTTCATCGTGGACACGTCGTTGAGCGGATTCTTGGGGTCAGGCGAGAGGCCCAGGTCGGCGGTGGACAAGATCCGCGCGACGTCCTCGTCAGGAGCGCGCCCTGTGAACTCCACGTGGCCCGCCAGGCCGAGCTTGTCGCGCAGCGCCACGAGGTCATCGAAGCAGTCGCCCGACCCGATCAAGGTGAACGCGATGTCATCCCTGCCCAGTTCGCGCACGACGACGTCGGCGGCGCGGACCACGATGTCGACGCCATCCTGCGGGCCCATCACGCCGATGTAGGCCGCTAGGTACTCGCGGCCACGCTTCAGCTCGGGGCAGACGGGGCCGCGCTGGAGCCGGTCAGGATCCGGGCCCGTGCGGACGACCGTGACGTCGGCCGGCGCCTTGCCGCTCCGCTCGATCGCGATCGAGCGGTACGAGTCGTTCGTGGAGATCACGTGGTCCGCGGTCCGGTGCGTCCGCCGCTCCAGCGCCCGTAGCAGCCGGTACGGCAGCCGGTGACCGGCAGGAAATCGCGACTCGTACAGCTCAGGGCTTAGGTCGTGGTGGTCGAAGATGAACCTGGTCCGGTCCAGCGCGCGCATCAGCATGGCCAGCGGCCAGAAGATGTCCGGCGGGTTGCAGGCCTGCATGACGTCGAATCGTCCGGACCGCCGCGCCTTCATCGTGAGCCGGGCCGTGGCTAGGAACGAGTAGGCGTACTCATAGACGAAG
Organism: uncultured Actinomycetota bacterium; assembly: GCA_963696215.1. Lineage (GTDB taxonomy): Bacteria > Actinomycetota > Actinomycetes > Streptosporangiales > Streptosporangiaceae > Chersky-822. The sequence continues at coordinate 1,129,965 of CAVOJF010000006.1, read as the reverse complement.
CTGAGCTTGCTGCCGCCGGGAGCGTAGGGCCGGTACTTGTACAGCCGGACCGAGTCGACCACCTGGAAGTCGGGATCGCCCTTGCCCTTCGGGCAGATCACCGACACGTCGTAGCCCGCGCCGACGAGAGCCTGGCATTCCAGCCACACTCGCCGGTCGAATGGCACCGGCAGGTTCTGCACGATGATCAGGACCCGGCTCACCAGCCGACCCCTTCATAACCTGGCAGGGCCTCAACCTCGGGGCCGAGCCGGCCCGACAGGTCGATCAGGTGCGGCGGCGGCGACTTGAGCAGCGCATCGACGACGGGGCGCGCGCTCGTCGACACGATCGCGGCGTCCGCGTCGACCAGCGCGTCTTCTGGCTCGTGCACCAGCAGCCGGCGCAGGTGCGGCAGCTTCGATTCCACGTACCGGCGGTTGTTGCCGACCAGCCGGGCAGGATTGACCACCTGGTCGTAGATGGCGACCTCGTAGCCCTTGCCGATCAGCCGTTCCGCAAGCTCGACGTTTGGGCTTTCGCGCAGGTCATCGGTGCTCATCTTGAAGCTCAGCCCGAACAACGCGACCTTGCGCCCGTCCCACGCGATCACCCGGTCCAGCACCTCGTTGATCGACAACTCGTTTGTCGTCAGCGTGGCGGCGAGCAGCGGCAGGTCGGCGCCGCTGGCCCTGGCCATCGACAGCAGAGATCGCAGGTCCTTCGGCAGGCACGAGCCGCCGAACGCGAAGCCCGGGCGCAGATATCTCGGGGAGATATTGAGAACGGCGTCCTGGCAGAACAACTCCATGACCGCGCGGGAATCGATGTCGAGCAGCCTGAGCAGCCTGGCCACCTCGTTCGCGAAGGAGACCTTGGTGGCGTGGAACGCGTTACATGCGTACTTCAGCGCCTCCGCAATCCGGGTGTCGACCACCTGAACGGGCCGCTCTAGGAACCCGAACATCTCGCTGACGGTGCTGGCGACCTGCGGATCTGCCGTCCCTACGACCACCAGCGGCGGGTCGAAGAAGTCGGCGATCCCCGAACCCTCGCGCAGGAACTCAGGACACATCGCGGCCCCCACCTTGATGCCGCCGTCCGCGAATTCGGCCGCCAGGGTCGCCGCCACGATGTTCTCGACTGTGCCGGGCGGCACTGTGCTGCGGATCACGACGCTGTGGTGGCCGGACGCTGGCGGGCGGGCTGACCGCAGCCCGGCGACGATATCGGCGAGCGCCCGCCTGATAAAGGTCAGGTCGGTCCCCCCGCGTTGCCCAGACGGCGTGCCGACGCAAACCAGCGAGACGTCGGCGGCGTCGACCGCGGCCTCGCACGAGGACGTCGCGCGCAGGGCGCCTTTGGCGACCGTCTCGGCCACCATCGCGTCGAGTCCCGGTTCGGCGACCGGGCTGCGTCCTCCGCGGATGTCGTCGATCTTGCCGGCATCGACGTCCACTCCCCAGACTTCATGACCGTTCGCAGCAAGGCAGGCCGCCGTCACCGTGCCGACGTAGCCAAGACCGACTACTGCAACCTTCATCGCCCCACCCGACTCGTCTGGTTGGCTGTTTCACACTGGGGAGCTTCCGACGTTCATAGGAGCGCCTCGCGAGCGCTGTGATACGAGCCCGCATCAATGCCTGGTATCGGCGCGGCTGTGACCGGATGTATCAGAGCCTGGCCGCACGCGCTCAGGTGTTGTGCACGGCGGAGGCCGCTGTCCGGCCACAACGACCGCTACGAGCACCTTGGGGGCAACGACTATGAAGGTCTTGGTGGCGGGCGACCGTGGCTACATCGGGGCGGTCCTCGTCCCGCTGCTGCGCGCCGCCGGGCACGACGTGGAGGGCCGCGATATCGGCCTGTACGACGGCTGCGATCTCGGACCGTACCCGGCCCCGCAGCCTGGGCAGAGCACGGCCGACATCCGCGACGCTCAGCCCTCCGGTCTGGCCGGCTACGACGCTGTGGTCTGCCTCGCGGCCTTGTCCAACGATCCGCTAGGTCACCTCAGCCCGGCGGCTACTTATTCGATCAACCTCGACGGCACGCTTGCCCTGGCGAGGGCGGCCAAGCAGGCCGGGGTGCCGAGGTTCTTGTTCGCCTCCTCATGCAGCCTGTACGGAGCCGCCGGCTCAGCGGGCGTGACCGAGGACGCCGACATGTCGCCGGTGACGCCATACGGAGAGACCAAGGCACGAGCCGAGCGTGAGCTGTCGCTGCTTGCTGGCGACTCGTTCAGCCCGACGTACCTGCGTAACGCGACGGCCTACGGCGCCTCGCCCAGACTCAGGCTGGACATCGTCGTCAACAATCTCACCGCTGTCGCGAGGACGACCGGTGAGGTGCGGATGGAGAGTGACGGTTCGCCGTGGCGGCCGCTCGTGCACGTCGAGGACATCAGCAGGGCCTTCCTCGCCATGCTCGAGGCGCCGCGCGAAGTCGTCCACAATCAGGCCTTCAACGTCGGCAGGCCGGAAGACAACGTGCAGATCAGGGACATCGCCGAGCTTGTTGCCGACGCCGTGCCCGGCTCGAAGGTTTCCTTCGCCGATGGCGCTGGACCCGATGTCCGCAGCTACCGCGTTGACTTCGCCAAGCTCAACGAGACCTTCCCCGAGCTGCGGCTCGCCTGGACGGTCCACAGCGGCATTGATGAGCTGGCGCGCGCCTACAGCGAATTCGGCCTGAACTACGAGGACTTCTGTTCATCGCGGTACGTCAGGCTGCGCCGGATCCGCGAGCTGCTCGAGGCTGGCTTGCTCGACGACATGCTGCATCGCCGGACCGGGGAAATCTTCTCGCCGCCACCGACCCGCGGCTAGCGTCATGGACGTCACTGCAGTGCCGAGGATCGCCGGCGCCATGCTCTTCAGCGCTCCCGCGCACCTCGATGAGCGTGGCTTCTTCTGCCGCACCTTCGACGCCGATGCCATCCTGGCGGCGGGACTCGATCCTGCGGCGTTCGTGCAGGACAGCATCTCCCGGTCAGCTCGAGGGGTGGTCCGCGGCATGCACGTGCGCCGGGGCCTCGGCGAAGCAAAGCTGGTCAGGTGCTCCTACGGCGCGATCTTCGACGTGGTCGTCGACCTGCGTCGTGACTCCCCGACGTACCGGAACACCGAGACCTTCGAGCTCCGCGGCGACCGGCCGGTGTCACTGTACGTGCCGGCCGGGTGCGCGCACGGATTCCAGGCGCGCACCGAGCCGGCCGACGTCTCCTACCGGATCGATCGCGCCCACGACCCAGCCGAGGACGTGTCAGTCGCGTTCGACGACCCTGACCTGGCGGTACCGTGGCCGCTTCCGGCGTCGGTCATGTCACGCCGGGACCGGGCCGGCCTGCCGCTGGCAGCCGCATTGGAGTTGCTGGCCTGAGTCGCAAGATCCTGGCGGGGTTCGTGGCGGCACTAGTCATCTTCGGTGCCGTCACCGCTCGGCTGTTCGTCTGGCCGACGAGGGGCATGCCAGCGCATGTCAGCGCCGTCGTCATGCTGGCTGGTCCCGGTGACCGCCTCGGGCTCGCACTGCGACTCGCGCGCGAGCGCCGCGCGCCCTTCCTCGTCGTCTCGCGCGGTCACGATGGCTACGGCGGGCCGTGCCCGCGGCCGGTCCCGCAGGTCAGGCTGATCTGTTTTGAGCCGAGCCCGGCCTCGACCCGCGGCGAAGCGGAGTTCGTGGGACGCCTGGCGAGGAAGTACGACTGGCGCTCGGTGACGCTGGTCACCACGACCGTGCAGGATTCCCGTGCCCGCGAGCGCGTGGCCCGATGCTTTGCCGGCCCGGTCTACGTGATGACCACGGGGCTGCCCTGGTATTCCTGGCCAGGCCAGCTTGCCTACGAGTGGGCCGCGACCATCAAGATGGCGATCTGGCAGCGCTCGTGCTGATGACGAGCCTCGTGCTGATGACTAGCCCGTGCTGATGACTAGCCCGTGCTCATAACGAGCGCTGCCAAGAGCCAATCTTGCCGCGATTACATCTTGGTGTGCAGCCAGTAGTTCTTCATCGTGAAGGACCTGGCCTTGCCATCGGTTGAGGCGATCTCCCAGCCGAAGTCAACCTGCGTCAGGGTCGCGCTCGCCGCGATCTGGTTGTGGTTGATCAGCCAGTCGATGGCGGACAGGATGTGGGTGACGCCCGTATTCTCCTTGTGGTTCAGGGCGAAGGTGAAGTCGGTGCCTCCGTGCCAGACGGAGAAGTGCTGCCCGAAGATGGTCGCGTGCCCGATGACGTTCCCGCTTGGCCGCTGACCGTGGTTGTCCACCCAGATCATGACCTCGATGCCGTACTTGTTCAGCCAGACGTCGTTAGCGGCCTCGGCGTCCAGTCCTGACTTGTTCGACGGCATGTACTCGGTGAACCCGGTGCGGATCAGCTTGAACGACCGGACCGGCACCTCGCTGAAGTTCTTCTGCACGCAGGGGTAGGTCTCAACCGCGGTGTTGCCGGCCGCCTGGGTAGACGTGGCGCCCCAGTACTTGTATGAATTCGCCCAGATCGTCTGCGGACCGTGCGAGCTATTCCACTCATTGTTGTAGACGATGTACCCGCCGTTGTTCCAGGAACCGAACGGGTCAGACGAGTGCCACTTAGGATGGGCCGGTATTGATGCGAACGCGGGGCCCGCTGCCATGAAGGCGGCGGCTGCGGCCAGAAGGGCTACGAGTGCCCGTCGCATGGAAGCTCCTTATCGCTCACTTCGGGAGAGATGTCCACTTCGGACATCTGTGACCTGCCTGACGGTAGCGGTCCTGCGGGCCCGGTGTGGGCAAGTTCCCGATATTGAATCGTGACCTAAGGCAGCGGATAACGCCGAGAACAAGTTGTATCTACCAAATAGTGCTGACCCCGCCGGCGGCCGGAACGCGAGCGATATGACCAAATCACTGAGATGTCACGGGCGACTCACGGGAGGGTTGCTCGCTGGCACCGCGATCCTGGCCGCGTCTGTCATGATGACGAGCGCCAGCGAGGCCCTTGCCGCAAGCGCCAAGCCCCCGCCGCCCTTCCCGTCGCGGTCGTGGACCGTCTACCACGGCGACCCCGCCGGGTCGGGCAACGCGCGCTCGGTTACGTCGGTCAGCGTCCGCGCCCGCGCGTGGACGTCACCGACTCTCGACGGGCAGATCTACGGTCAGCCGCTCGTGCTCGGCCACCTGGTCTATATCGCCACCGAGAACAACACCGTCTACGCGCTGTCGGCGGCGAACGGCGCCGTCGCATGGTCGACCCACCTCGGCAAGCCGGTGCCCGCCGGCACGCTCCAGTGCGGCAACATCACGCCGGCCGTCGGAATCACGGGCACCCCGGTGATCGATGCGGCGAGGCACGAGATCTTCGTGGTCGCCGATGAACTCCTCAGCGGACGGCCAGCGCATGTTCTCGTCGGGCTCGACACCGCGACGGGCCGCCATGTCATGACCCGCCGCGTGGACCCGCCCGGCCAGGACCCGGCAGCAATCCTGCAGCGCACGGGCCTGACGCTGACCCGCGGCAACGTCGTGTTCGGCTTCGGCGGCAACTACGGCGATTGCTCGACCTATCGCGGGCGTCTGGTCGCAGTTCCCGAGGCCGGCGGAGCACCCAGATTCTTCACCGTGGCCGCCGGACCTGACGGGTCCAAGGGGGCGATCTGGATGGGCGGCGCGGCGCCCGCGGTCGACAGTCACGGCAACCTGTGGGTGAGCACGGGCAACAGCACGATCACCTCGTCCGGACACCGCTACGACGACAGCGACGGAACGCTCCAGCTGTCGCCGTCGCTCCGGCTGCTGCAGTACTTCGCGCCCGCATCCTGGCCGGCGGACAACGCCAGCGACATCGACTTCTCAGCATCGCCCGCCCTGCTCGCCGACGGCCAGGTCGTCCAGGCAGGCAAGTCAGGCCGGGTGTTCCTGCTCGATGGCAGCCGCCTCGGCGGGGTCGGCGGCCAGCAGGCCGTGCTGCGGTCGGCGTGCGACGTGGACATCGACGGCGGCACCGCGGTGTCCGGCACAACCGTCTACCTGCCGTGCCTGTCGGGCGTGATCGCGGTCCAGGCGAGCAGTTCACCATCGCGGCTGCGAGTGCTCTGGCGGTCAGGTGTCGGCGGCGGCCCGCCGATCCTGGCGGCGGGCCTGGTCTGGACGATCGGACAGAACGGCACGCTCTACGGCCTCGACCCAGCGACCGGCAAGGTCAGGCGGCAGGCCAGCATCGGAGTGCCAGCCAACCACTTCCCGACCCCCGGGATCGGTGACGGTCTGCTGCTGGCCGCCTGCGCACGGAACGTGATCGCCTTCCCAGCGGCGGGGACCGGCGCAACGCACGGGGCCAGCCAGACGCCGCGGCCATCTAAGTCCTGTGAGTACAGCGCGCCTGCCCAGCCGGTCTCTCGCCGGGCGATCGCGGCCATCGCCGCGCTTGCGCTCGCGGGACTTGTGGTCATCGCTGCCGTGGCATGGCTGCTCTGGCGGCGGGTCGGCAGGACACGGGGCTAAGGGCGGCTTCCGGCCGGCCTAGGACTTCTCCGGGGGCACCTCGGACTTCGCCAGCCCGTTGCTGCCTTGGCGCGGCGGCGCGGCGCCGTCACGATCCGGGGCCGCAGTCGGCGCCGGGCCGTCGGCCGCCGACCTGATCTGACTGCCCGGCAAAGCGGGCCGGCCGCTGGCCTCGGACCCTACGGGCCGGCCGCTGGCCTCGGGCCTCGCAGCCGCGGCCTCCGCGGTCGGGCCGAGCCGCTCGACCGTCACGGTGCTGATCCGGTTGCGGCGACCCGCGAGGCTCTCGGCGGTGAGGCGCAACCCGGCCACTGTGGCCGTCGAGCCCGCGATCGGTACCCGGCCGAGACGCTGCGCCAGCAGGCCACCGACGGTCTCCACGTCTTCGGCCTCGATCCGCACACTGAAAAGCTCAGCTAGCTCGTCCACCGACAACCTGGCAGTCACCCGTGCATAGTCGGCGTTCAGCCATTCCACCGGCGGACTCTCCTGGTCGTACTCGTCGGCGATCTCGCCGACGATCTCCTCGAGAATGTCCTCGATGGTCACCAGGCCTGCCGTGCCGCCGTATTCGTCAATCACGATCGCGACGTGCGTCTGCCTAGCCTGCATCTCGCTGAGCAAGTCGTCGACCGGCTTGCTGTCCGGCACGAACGTCGCTGGCCGCATCACCGAGTCCACCCGGTCGGACGCCAGCGAGTCCGCGGCCTCGTAGCCGCGGGTAACCATGTCCTTGAGGTAGGCCACGCCGATGACGTCGTCGAGGTTCTCGCCGACCACCGGGACACGGGAAAACCCGCTCCGCAGCGCCAGCGACAGCGCCTGCCGCAGGGTCTTGCCGCTCTCGACGAAGATCATGTCGGTCCTCGGAACCATGACCTCGCGCACGATCGTGTCGCCGAGTTCGAACACCGAGTGGATCATGGCGCGCTCGCCAGGCTCGATCACGCGCCTGCGCTCCAGCAGATCGACCAGCCCGCGCAGGTCTTCTTCCTCGCCCGAGGGGCCCTTCTGCTCGCCGCGGTCCCTGCCAAGCACCCGGCCAGCCGCGAGCAGCATGGCTGGAATCGGCCCCATCAGGCGTACGACCGGCTGCATCACGGACGCGGCTGTGTCGGCGACGCTGGCCGCGTACCGGCGGCCGAGCGTGCGCGGCACGATGCCAGCTACCACGTAGATGACCACGGTCATGACGCCGCCCGTGATCAGGAACGCACGCCAGACGGGCCCGGCCCAACCCAACAGCACGGCACCGACGAACAAGGTCGCGCTTAGCTCGGCTGCGACCCTGGTGAGCAGCAGCACGGCGATGTATTTCGGAACCTCCGCGAGGACAGCCTGCAGGGGCGCCGACGCCTCCTTGCCCGATGTCGCGAGTTCCTTGGCGCCGGCCCGGGAAACCCGCAGCAGGGCCGTGTCAGCGCTCGCGCAGAGTCCGGCGAACAAGACCAGCGCCGCCGCCGCGAGAAGAAGCCAGCCCATCGCGCCTACCGTGGAGCGGGGCCGGCTTCGCCAGCGCCGTCGGCAGTCACCGAATCCCCAGGGGGGCCGTGCTCTGCGCTCCAGGATGCGAGCAGCCTGTCCTGCAGGCCGAACATGGCCGCGTGCTCCTTGGCGTCAGCGTGGTCGTACCCGAGCAGGTGCAGGATGCCGTGCGCGGCCAGCAGGTCGATCTCGTCGGCCGTACTGTGCCTCGCGCGTTTCGCCTGCGCCGCAGCGACCTGGGGGCATATCACGACATCGCCCAGCAGGCCGGGAATGCCGGGGGGCTCTGAGCTGCCGTGCTCGGTGTGAGCGCCGCCTGGCTGCGGCGGCCGAAGCTCGTCCATCGGGAACGCGAGCACGTCCGTGGGTCCTTGCTCGCCCATCCACCTGACGTGCAGCTCGGTCATCGCCGCCTGGTCCACGAGCAGCAGCGACAGCTCAGCCAACGGGTGCACGCGCATCTCGTCAAGCACGTGCCTGGCTAGTCCGGCCAGCGCGGCCTCGTCCACATCCATCCCTGACTCGTTGGCGATCTCGATGCTCACGCCAGCTCCCGAGCCTTGTTAGTCATGCCCACAGGTATTCCCGTGATGGCGCTCACCGGTTCCTGCTGGCGTCACGACGGGCCCTGCTGGCCGGCAGGCGGCTGGCGTCCGCGGCCGCCCGCGCTTCGTCATACCGGGCATACGCATCCACGATGTCAGCAACCAGCCTGTGGCGCACCACATCGTGCGCCGTCAGCCTGCAGAAATAGACATCCGGCACCCCGTCGAGCACGTCCTGCACCATACGCAAGCCGCTGACCTGGCCTGATGGCAGGTCGACCTGCGTCACGTCGCCGGTCACCACGATCCTGCTTCCGAAGCCGAGCCTGGTCAGGAACATCTTCATCTGCTCGGCGGAGGTGTTCTGCGCCTCGTCCAGGATGATGAACGAGTCGTTCAGCGACCTGCCACGCATGTACGCCAGCGGCGCGATCTCGATCGTGCCTGCCGCCAGCAGCCTCGGGATCGAGTCGGGGTCGACCATGTCGTGCAGCGCGTCGTAGAGCGGCCGCAGATAGGGGTCGATCTTCTCGTACAAGGTGCCTGGCAGGAACCCGAGCCGCTCGCCGGCCTCGACGGCCGGCCTGGTGAGGATGATCCTGTTGACCTCTTTGGCCTGCAGCGATTTGACCGCCTTGGCCATCGCCAGGTACGTCTTTCCTGTGCCGGCCGGCCCGATCGCGAAGACGATCGTGTGCTTGTCGATCGCGTCCACATACCGCTTCTGGTTGAGCGTCTTCGGCCGGATGGTCCGGCCCCTGCTCGACAGGATGTCCAGGGTCAGCACGTCGACGGGGCGGGCCCCCGACTTGCGGCGCAGCATGGCGGCGCTGCGCTGGACAACTTCGGCGGTGACCTCGGTGCCGCTGGTGATCAGCATGGTCAGCTCGTCGAAGAGCTCGCCGATGATCGCTGCCTCGCTGGCCGACCCGGTCACCGTGATCTCGTTGCCGCGTACGTGGATGTCGGAGTCGAACTCCTCTTCCATCACCTGGAGCAGCTCATCGCGCGATCCGAGCAGGCTGACCATCGAGTGCGACTCCGGAATCACGATCCGAAGCGACGTCGAACCGCCTGCTTGCGCCTCAGCCGGACCGCCAGGCCCATGACGCTCAGCCGGGCCCCTCGGGCCGGTCTCAGTTGGATTCTTCTTCAATACCCCCGCCTCATCGTGGGTTCCTCATCCTGGCGGCCACGCCATCAACCTGCCGCCGAGTACATGAGCGTGCGCGTGCGCGACGGTCTGCCCGGCATGACTGCCCGTATTAAAGACAACGCGGTAACCGGTCTCCGCAATACCCTCAGCGAGCGCGACCTCGTGCGCTTGGGCTGCCACCTCGGCGAGCAGCGCGGCGTCCGCGGCGGCAAGGCCCGCCAGGTCAGGATAGTGATCCTTAGGAATGACCAGCACGTGAATGGGAGCCTGCGGATTGATGTCGCGAAATGCAAGCGTGCGTTCTGATTCCAGCACGCGTGCAGCAGGAACCTCGCCAGCCACGATTTTGCAGAATAGGCAGTCAGGCACGGGGCCGATACTAACGTGTGACGTGCTCTGCGGGCCGGCGACATATATGGTTGCAACACTGCTAACCTCCAGCGCGCCGCGAGCCTGACCGCCGGACCGGCTCACGTTGCCTGTGGGTGCGCGAAAATGGCGGGCGACCTGGACCTTGCTGCCCTCCGAACGGCTCTTGTGGTGTACCCGGAGCCGTGCACAGGACACCAGGCGGCATCGCCGTCGTGGTGCGGCTGGGTCGGGTCAGGTCAATCTTGGAGCGTGGGATTCGTGTGGCGGAGGAGTGCGCGAGGGTCCCGCGCTACATCTTGTGATGACCGCACGTGAACCTAGCGGCATGGCCGCGCGTCAAGACAAGGTGACCGAAACCCTGGTGGCGGCCACGGCGCTGGGGCGGGTCACGGCAGAGCCACGCATCGACGGCTCTGCCAGCAACGGAAGCCATGCCCACCAAGCAAGCAACGCGGACGCTGCCATAACGGAAATTTATGGCGTGCACTACCGATCGCTCGTGCGCCTGGCCACGTTGCTCGTTCACGACATCGCGACCGCGGAGGAAGTTGTGCAAGACTCGTTTGTCGCTCTGCATGCCGGTTTGCACCGGCTGCGTGACAGCGAGAAGACGCTCTCCTACCTGCGCGCTGCCGTCGTCAACCGCGCACGCTCGGTGCTCAGGCACAGGGTCGTGGTCGACCGCAACGCGCCCAAACCCCCTCCCGACATGCCGAGCGCCGAACATGGTGCGCTCGCGCTCATCGAGCGGTCGTCGGTGGTCGCTGCCCTGCGCTCGCTTCCAGAGCGGCAGCGCGAAGTAGTTGTGCTGCGGTTCTACGGCGACCTGTCGGAGGCACAGATTGCCGCCGCGATGGGGATCACCAGGGGCGCCGTCAAGAGCCACACCTCGCGCGCGATGTCCGCGCTGCGCTCCGTGCTGGAGCGTGAAGCATGAGCCACCGTCGGCCAGACCCGCGCCAGGCCATTCTTGAGCAGACGCTGCGCCGCGCGCTCCGTCGTGCTGCCGACTCTGTCGAGCCAGCCGCCGACGGCCTGGACCGGATCCGCGCCAAGATCGGAGCGGGGCCGCCAGCCCCGGTCCAGGCATCCGGCTGGGCCGGCTGGGCTGGCCGGGCCGGCTGGCGGACCAGGTACCTGACCGGTCTGCTCGCCGCGCTAGCTGTGATGGCCAGGTACCTGGAACCTGCCTGGATCCGGGTCAGGTATGCCTACGGAGCTGTCGCTGAGCGGTTCAAGCCCGATATGCGCGCGGGCGGGTGGATCGGCTGGCTGCGTCCCGCTGCTGCGCTCGCCACCGGCCTGCTCGTGGTCGCCGGTGCCTCTTGGGCGATCGCCGGGCTGCCGCAGGTCATTTACTCCAGCAACTCCGGCCAGCCGGCGACCGCCGGATCGGGGAACAACTCGTCATCGTCGGGGCAATCGGGCGACGGCACCCCATACGGTAACGGCTCGCCAGGCGGCGGCTATTACGGCAGCGGTTCGCCGCGGGCATCGCGCAGCTGCAAGGCCGGCACCGCGTCGAACAGCGCGTCAGGGAGCCCGTCACCGTCGAGCTCGCCCACTACGTCGAGTGGCTCGCCGACCTCGAGCCCATCGCCGTCGCCGTCGCCGTCCACGAGCTCGAGCAGCAGTTCGCCGTCGCCGACCGACACCCCGACGGACACGCAGTCCTCCGGAGCACCAGCGGCGTCCGATCCGCCCAGCGGCGGCCCGGCGTCGCCGGCCAACCCGGCGCCCCAGATCTCTGACCCGCGAACGGTCCATTCGCCCAGTCCGTCGCCCAGAGGCTCGCGCTGCGGCTAAGGCGTCAGACTCAGCTCAGGCCCACCGGCCGCAGCCGCTGAGCACGAGCGCGGTCGCCACGGCTCCCGCCGTGGAGCCCTTGAGCACGGAGGACCCTAGCCGCACGGGTTGCGCCCCTGCGGCGGTCAGCTCGGCGGATTCTGCCGGGCTGACGCCACCTTCCGGACCTACGACCAGGACGATCTCACCGGCAACCGGCAGCGTCAGGCCTGCGAGCGGGCGGTCCGCCTGCGCATCGAGCAGCAGCGCCAGATCGGCTCCGGCGACGAGCGCAGCGACAGCCGCTATCCCGGCTTGCCCGGTGACTTCGGGAAACCTGCTCCGGCGCGACTGCTTGGCTGCCTCGCGCGCGGACGTCAGCCAGCGGCCAAGCGCCTTCTCCTCGCGGTCCTGGCGCCAGCGCGCGATGGATCGCTCGGCCGCCCACGCCACGATCGCGTCGACGCCGACCTCGGTCATCAGCTCGACCGCTAGTTCCCCGCGGTCTCCCTTGAGGATCGCCTGCACGACCGTCACCCGGCAGCGCGGCGGAGGCTCGCGGCGCAGCGCGAGCACGGTCAGGTCAAGCTCGCCAGAAGACGGCCTGGCCGCGACGACCTCGCACTCCGCCAGCAGACCAGCGCCGTCGGTCAGGTCGACGCGTTCGCCTGGGCCGAGCCTGCGGACCGTGGTGGCGTGCCTGCCCTCGGCTCCGGCCAGCGTGATCCGGCGGCCATGCCCGCCCGCAGACTCTAGCTGAGCGGCGTCAGCGAGAAAGACCGGCGGGATCAGCGCGGCCTGCCTGGGGTCACCGGCCGTTGAACGCGTCGCGTAGCCGGGAGAAGAACCCCTGCTCCCCCGGCGAGAACTTGCCAGGAGGTGACTCCTCCCCGCGCATCGTTGCTAGCTGCCTGAGCAATTCCTCCTGCTCGGGCTCCAGCTTGACCGGTGTTTCGACGGTCACGTGGATCATCAGGTCACCACGGCCAGGTCCGTGCAGGTGCGAGGAACCCTGCCCGTACAGCGGGATCGCCTGGCCGGACTGACTTCCCGGCCTGATGTCGATGTTGGCGGGCCCGTCGAGGGTCTGGATCTGCAGCGTCGCCCCGAGCGCTGCCGCCGTCATCGGGATCGTCAGCGTGCAGTGCAGGTCGTCGCCGTGCCGCTCGAAGATCTGATGCGGCCGCTGCACGATCTCCAGGAACAGGTCGCCTGGCGGACCTCCGCCGGGCCCGACCTCGCCCTCGCCGGCCAGCTGTATGTGGGTGCCGTCCTCGACCCCAGCCGGGATCCTGACCTTCACGGTGCGGCGGGTCCTGACCCGCCCGTCGCCGTCGCACTCCGGGCACGGCCGCCGGATGATGGTGCCGAAGCCACCGCAGCCCGGGCACGGCCGCGACGTCATCACCTGGCCGAGGAAGGACCTGGTGACCTGGCTGATCTCGCCCCTGCCGTTGCAGATATCGCACGTGGACGGGTGGCTGCCTGGCGCGCTGCCCTCGCCCGAGCAAGTCGGGCAGACGACGGCGGTGTCGACGGTCAGCTCCCTGGTCGCGCCGAACACGCACTCGGACAGGTCGAGGTCGACCCTGATCGTCGCGTTGCGGCCGCGCCGCGCCCTGCTGCGCGGACCGCGCGTGGCCTGCCCGCCGCTGAAGAAGGCGTCCATGATGTCGCTGAACGGGAACCCCGCGCCGAAGCCGGCGGCGCCGGCTGGCGCGAACGGGTCGCCTCCCAGGTCATACATCTGCCGCTTGTCGGGGTCGGAGAGCACCTCGTAGGCCTGGGTGATCTCCTTGAACCGCTCCTGGGTGACCGGATCAGGGTTCACGTCGGGATGCAGCTCGCGCGCCAGCCGCCGGTATGCCTTCTTGATCTCCTCGGCATTCGCGTCCCGGCGCACGCCAAGCACGGCGTAGTAGTCGGTTGTCACGCTCATCCCCTACGACTCCGCCAGGATCTGGCCGGTATACCGTGCCACCGCTCGCACCGCCCCCATCGCTGTCGGGTAATCCATTCTGGTCGGGCCCACCACGCCCAGCTTGGCGAGCGGCCGGTCAGCCGAGCCGTATCCCGCGGCCACGACCGAGGCTGTGCGCAAGCCGAGCACGTCGTTCTCGGCTCCGATCCTGACCGTAACCGACGTCTGGTCATCAGTCTCACCGAGCAGCCGCATCAGGACGACCTGTTCCTCCAGGGCCTCGAGCACCTCGCGCAGGCCCTGCGAGAAATCAGCTGCGGTGAGGTTGGACGCGCCGCCGACGATGATCCTCTCCTCATGCCGCCCGACGAGCGTCTCCAGTATCACCGAGAACACCGCGGCCGCGTTGGCGCGTTCCCGCGGCTCTACCCGCCCAGGCAACTCGGCCACGACGGACGCGACGTCGGTCAGCTTACGTCCGTCCAGGCAGGCGTTGAGCACGGCGCGCAACTGCATGATCGAATCCTCGTCGTAGCTGGCCGGCACCTCAACCACGCGCTGCTCGACCCGGCCGGTATCGGTAATCAGCACGAGCAGCAGCCGGCGCTCGGCCAGCGGCACGAGTTCCACGTGCCTGATCGATGACTTGCTGAGCGAGGGGTACTGGACGACGGCCACCTGCCTGGTCAGCTGTGCCAGCAGCCGGACGGTGCGCATGACGACGTCGTCGAGGTCGTAGGCCCCCGCTAGGAAGGTCTCGATCGCACGCCGCTCGGCGGTCGAGAACGGCTTGATCGCGGACAGCCTGTCGACAAAGAGGCGGTAGCCCTTGTCGGTCGGTATCCGGCCCGCGCTGGTGTGCGGCTGAACGATGTAGCCCTGCTCCTCGAGCACCGCCATCTCATTGCGGATCGTCGCAGGGGAAACGTCCAGATTGTGCCGTTCGACGAGCGCGCGGGAACCGACCGGCTCGTTGGTGGAGACGTAATCCTCCACGATCGCCCGCAGTACCGCCAGCTTCCTGTCGTCTAGCACTCGTCACCTCCCCTGGCACTCGGCTCGCCCGAGTGCCAAGTCTATGGCCGAACGATACTGTGACACGCCGGTCAAGTCACTGCGTGAGTTGCCCAGGGTTCGCCTCGCTATACCGTCATGGCCCGGATGACCGCGTCGGCGAGCAGCCGGCCGGACCGGGTCAGCACGACCCGACCCGCGGCGAGAGCCTCAGCGTCGGCTAGCCCGTCGGCCACCGCGGCGGCGGCCGCGCGCTGGCCGGCCCGGCCGAGCAGCCCGCGCGGGCAGCCCGCCGCGAGCCTGGTCTCCAGCATGATTCGCTCGGTCGTGCGCTCCGCCTCGGTGAGCACCTCCCTGGCCTGGCCAGGGCTGGTGCCAGCGGCGATCCGGCCCGCGTAGGCGGACGGGTGCCTGACGTTCCACCAGCGGGTACCTCCGACGTGACTATGCGCGCCCGGCCCGGCACCCCACCAGTTGCCGGCCGTCCAATAGAGCAGGTTGTGCCTGCAGGCCGCGTCTGGCCCGGCGGCCCAGTTGGAAACCTCGTACCAGGTCAGGCCTGCCGCGCCGAACATCTCGTCGGCCGCCAGGTAGCGGTCGGCCATCTCATCGTCGTCGGGAGGCGGCAGTTCGCCCCGCCTGACCCTGGCCGCCAGCCGCGTCCCGTCCTCCACGATCAGCGCGTAGGCCGAAATGTGGTCAGGACCGGCGCCGATGGCGCTCTGCACGGACAGCTCCCAGTCCTTCGCGCTCTCGCCCGGCGTGCCGTAGATCAGATCGAGGCTGACGTGCTCGAAGCCGACCGATCGCGCCCAGGCGACGCACTGCGCGGCCCGGCCGGGCGAGTGTGCCCGGTCCAGTACGGCGAGCACGTGCGGTGCCGCGCTCTGCATGCCCAGCGAAATCCTCGTGAACCCGGCTGCGCGCAGTTCGGCCAGTGCTCGCTCGTCCACGCTCTCCGGGTTCGCCTCGGTGGTCACCTCGACGTCATCGGCGAGGCCGAATTCCGCCTCGATCGCGCGCAGGATGAGCCCGAGATCGGCCGGCGGCAGCAGGGTCGGCGTGCCCCCGCCGAAAAAGACGGTGCTGACCGCCGGTGCCGCTGGCCCAAGCACCTTGCTCGCCAGGCCGATCTCCGCCACTGCCTGGCTTGCGTAGCTCTCCCTGGACGCCCCGCCGCCCAGCTCAGCCGCGGTATAGGTATTGAAATCGCAGTAGCCGCAGCGGGAGGCACAGAACGGGATGTGGACATAGATCCCGAATGGGACCGCGCCGAGCTGGTCGAGCGAAGCAGCGGGGAGCCTGCCGTCAGGAGGTACCGGCGCTCCATCGGGCGGCGTGCCTGGCACGCTCAGGCCATCCTGGCGAGCCGTCGCTGCGCGAGCCGGGCGGTCACACCGTCGTCCTGGCGAGCACCCGCGCGGCGATCGCTTCCCATTTCGTCCCTCGTCCTGGCACCGTCAGCAGCGTCCGCATCAGGTCAGCGTCGCCGTAGTAGGCGAGCATCGACTCGGCCACGGTCACGCGCTGCTCGGGTCGGGACAGCACGTCGATCTCGTCCCCGATCCTGATCTCGCCTTCGGTCAGCACCCGCAGGTAGGCACCTGGCCGCCCGGCAGCCGCGAACCGCCGCACCCAGCGGACTTCACCCGTCCACGCCTTGAAGGTCTCACACGGGATCCGCGGCGACGTGACCTGGACGACCACGTCGCCCATCTGCCAGACCTCGCCGATCACCGCCTTGGTGACGTCGACGCCCGCGGTGGTGATGTTCTCCCCGAATTCGCCGTTGCGGAGGTCCCTGCCGAACCGCTCGGTCCACCAGTCCAGGTCCTCCCTGGCGTATGCGTAGACGGCCTGGTCGAGCCCGCCGTGGTTCACGGGGTCGCCGTGCTCGTCGCCGGCCAGCCCGAGCCGGTCTACCCACACCGCGTCGCCGGCCGGGCGCTTGTCGATCGCACTGCGGGGGGATCCGGGGCGTCCTCCCCCCGCGCTAGCACCGCCGTCAAGTCGTCCCGCGATGACCAGATCGGCGACCCGACCGGTGTTCACCGAGACAATTCGAGCGGCAGTCATGTCCGCAGGCTAGCCGAGACTGGGGTTAATCTGGGAAATGAATTTCACCGCGCAACGCCTGATGGGGACGGATCGATGACTGCTGGCAGCTACGGGCCGATGCGGGCGACCGACGCCGACCGGGAAGGCGTGCACACCCTGCTCCAGGCCGCGTACGCGGACGGAAGGCTGACCTGGGACGAGTTCGACTCGCGGTCGACGACCCTGATCGAGGCCAAGACCTACGACCAGCTCACCGCCCTGACCGCCGACCTGCGCCAGCCAGTGCCCTACCGGCCGGGAACCTATCCAGCCGTCGCGCCGCGCACGAATCAGATGGCCGTCGCGTCACTGGTCTGCGGCATCTGCCAGATCTTCTTCTGGTTCGTCGCGGGGGTTCCTGCGATCGTCTTCGGGCACGTGGCCCGGCGCCAGATCCGGCAGAGCGGCGAGGCGGGCAGCGGCATGGCAACGGCGGGAATGGTCATGGGCTATGTCGGGGTGCTTGCGCCGATCATCGCCCTTATCGCCGCATTGGCGATCTTCAGCTCAGCCTCGTGAACCGGGCCGGCCGCCCGGCCTCGCAGCCGCTCACGCTCGCTTGTCGGAGCCCTGGTCGGCGGTCAGCGCGGCGACGAAGGCCTCCTGCGGCACCTCGACACGGCCGATCGTCTTCATTCGCTTCTTGCCTTCCTTCTGCTTCTCAAGCAGCTTGCGCTTCCTGGTGATGTCACCGCCGTAACACTTGGCCAGAACGTCCTTGCGCAGGGCCCTGATGTTCTCGCGGGCGATGATCCGGGCGCCGACGGCGGCCTGGATCGGGACTTCGAACTGCTGCCGCGGGATCAGTTCCTTCAGCCGCGAGGTCATCGCGAGCCCGTACTCGCGGGCTTTGTCGGAGTGCACGATCTGGCTGAACGCGTCGACCGGCAGGCCTTGCAGCAGGATGTCGACCTTGACTAGGTCACCTTCCTGCTCCCCGGCCGGCTCATAGTCGAGCGAAGCGTAGCCTCTGGTGCGTGACTTCAGCTGATCGAAGAAGTCGAAGATGATCTCCGCGAGCGGCATCGTGTACCTGATCTCCACCCGGTCGGCTGACAGGTACTCCATGCCGATGAGCACGCCGCGCCTGGACTGGCACAGCTCCATGATCGCGCCGATGTATTCCGAAGGTGCCAGCACCGTGGCCCGCACGACCGGCTCGAAGACCTGGCCGATCTTGCCGGCCGCGATCACGCCGGTGCTGGTGGCGATCCCGCCTGGACCGCTAGGGAACTCGCTCGGATTCGTCACCACAACCTCGGCGCCCGAGTCCATGACGACCCGGTAGACGACGTTCGGCGCCGTGGAGATCAGCGACAGGTCGAACTCCCGCTCCAGCCGCTCCCTGATGATCTCCATGTGCAGCAAGCCAAGGAAACCGCAGCGGAAGCCGAACCCGAGCGCGGTGGATGTCTCCGGCTCGTACACCAGCGATGCGTCGTTCAGCCGCAGCTTGTCGAGAGCTTCCCGCAGGTCGGGGTACTGGTCGCCGTCGACCGGATACAGGCCGGAGAACACCATCGGCCTCGGGTGCGCGTAACCTGCCAGGGCCTTGGCAGCCGGCCGTGCCGCGCTCGTCACCGTGTCGCCGACCCGCGCCTGCCTGACGTCCTTGACGCCTGTAATCAGATACCCGACCTCGCCGGCAGCCAGGCCGTCAGAGGGAACAGGCTCTGGTGAGATGACGCCGACCTCCAGCGTCTCGTGCACGGCTTTGGTGGACAGCATCAGCGTGCGCTCACGGCGGGAGAGCCTGCCGTCCATCATCCGGACATAAGTCACGACGCCCCGGTAGGTGTCGTAGACCGAGTCGAAGATCAGCGCCCTGGCTGGCGCGTCCAGTTCTCCGGCTGGCGCGGGCACCTGCGCGACGACGGCGTTCAGCAGTTCGGCGACGCCCTCGCCGGTCTTGGCTGACACCCTCAGCACGTCAGCAGGGTCACACCCGATGATCTTGGCGAGTTCTGCCGTGTACTTCTCCGGCTGCGCGGCAGGCAGGTCGATCTTGTTCATGACGGGAATCACCTGCAGGTCAGCGTCGAGCGCCAGGTACAGGTTGGCGAGAGTCTGCGCCTCAATTCCCTGCGCGGCGTCGACGAGGAGGATCGCGCCCTCGCAGGCGGCCAGCGACCTGGACACCTCATAGGAGAAGTCCACGTGGCCTGGGGTGTCGATCAGATTCAGCACATAATCCCTGCCGTCGCTGCCCCGCCACGGCAGCCGGACGGCCTGGCTCTTGATCGTGATGCCGCGCTCGCGCTCGATGTCCATCCTGTCCAGGTACTGCGCGCGCATCTGGCGGTCGCCGACCACCCCGGTGAGCTGGAGCATCCGGTCGGCCAGCGTGGATTTGCCGTGGTCGATGTGGGCGATGATGCAGAAATTCCTGATCACCGCCTGATCGGTCCGCGACGGCTCGGGCAGCGCGGCCGCAGCCGCGGCGGAGCCCCTGGCGCCGGATGGCGCGGCGGTGGCGCGGGACGGGTCGGACATCGGTGGCACAGTCATCCGCTCGGTATAGGTTGCGATCACCCATGGTCGCATGCGCGGCCCGATGCCCACGCCAGCGGCGCACGCCAGCGAAGTTCGGCCTTGGTTTGAGCGTGCGAGCCGATCTCGGATATCCTTCGAGTTCGGCTGCCCGCATGCCCGCACCTCTCGCACCGGGCGCGCGACCGCGCCTTCGGCTAGCGCCGGGCACACCAACGATGACCTACCGAGAATGTAGTGAGGCATACGCGTGGCGAATATCAAGTCACAGATCAAGCGCAACAAGCAGAACGAGAAGGCCAGGCAGCGCAACAAGGCCGTCAAGTCTTCCCTGAAGACCGCGGTGCGCAACTTCCGCGAGGCCGCCGACACTGGCGACGCCGACAAGACGAACGACGCGCTGCGCGCCGCCTACGTCAAGCTCGACAAGGCCGCGAGCAAGGGTGTCATCCACAAGAACCAGGCGGCCAACCGCAAGTCCGCGCTCGCCAAGCAGGCCGCCACCGGCAAGGGCTGAACGCAGCCCTCTGACTCCGGGCGCTCAGGCTCGACCTACCGGTTGGCCGAGCGCGACGACACGATCACGCGCACGGCGCGCTCGAGCGCGTACCCGGCGCTCGCCCCCTCGCCCTTGACTTCAGCATCGGCCTGCGCGACGGCCGAGTGAGCCCTGGTCAGGCCTGCCGAGTTCCAGCCGCGGAGTTGCTGCCGGACCTTGTCGACCTTCCAGGCAGGCATCCCGAGTTCGGCCGCGAGCGCATCGGCGCCCTTGCCGCGAGATGTGCCCACCTGACCGAGCGTCCGGATCCCGCGCGCCAGTGCGCTGGTGATCAGCACGGGCGCGGTGCCGATAGCGAGCGCCCAGCGCAGTTGGGCGAGCGCTTCGGCCAGATTGCCCTCGAGCGCCCGGTCCGCGACGCTGAACCCGCTGGCCTCAGCGCGGCCGCGCCAGTACCGCGCCACCGTCTTGGCGTTGATCACTCCGGTTGTGTCCGAGGCGAGCTGGTCGCACGCCGCCGCCAGGTCCCTGAGATCCGTGCCGACGGCGTCGATCAGCGCCCGCAGCGCGCCGTCGTCCGCCTTGCGGCCACACCTCGCCAGTTCCGTGCGCAGGAAGTCCATCCGCTCGCCGAACCTCTTGATGGCGGGGCAATCGATCCGGTTGGCCCCAGCCTTGCCGAGCGCGGCCAGCAGCGCCTTGCCCTTCGCCCCGCCCGCGTGCGTGACGACCATCGTCACCTCGGCAGGCATGGCGGCGGCTAGCTGCCCGATCTCGCCAGCCACGGTCGCGTTAGCATCCTGCGCGGCCCTGATGACGACCACGCAGTCACCGCCGAACAGGGAAGGCGCGGTCAGCAGGCCAAGCTCGCCTGCGGCCAGATCGGCGCCGCGCACATCGTGCACGTCGGCGCCGGCGTCGCCGTCCGCAGCAGCCCGAATGCCGCTCAGCACCGCGGCTACGGCGCGTTCCACGAGAAGTTCTTCCTCGCCGACAACCACCGTCACTGGCGCGCGGCCGCCCGCGTCAGGCTGGGGGCCTTTCGAGCTCAGGGGCACTCCTGCAGCATCCCATGGCTAGGCCGGGCCGGGGGACGGCAACACCGAGACGCCGAGCATCCCTGGCCCGGTGTGAATCCGGATCGCGGTGCCCGCCGCTAGCACGAACACCGGCCCGGCCTGCGGAAGCTCGGCGGTCAGCTGGTCTGCCAGCGCCTGCGCTCGCGCCTCCGCCGCGACGTGCTCCACAGCAACGGCAGCCGTCGAGCCGGCCGGCCAGCCGGTCAGCTGCGCGGCGGCTGAGGCCGCGAGCAGGTTCGCGGCCGCACCCCAGGTGCGCACTCGGTCAACCGTGGCGATCCGGCCCGCACTGACCTGCAGCACTGTCCGCGAGATAAGGCCAGGTGCCTGCTGAAGACAGCCATCAGGGTGGTCAGCGGGCGCCCGCGGTCCGGCCTGACCGGCCGCGTGACCGCCAGCGCGCCCGCTGGCCAGCAGCGCGTCAGGCCGGTCGACCGCGAAGAACGAGCCGACCAGGTCGGCGCAGGCTGCGGCGACCGCGCCGACGGCGTCCAGGTCCTGACCAGCTCGCGCCGCTGCCGCCGCGGCGAGCACGATCAGGCCGAGGCCAGAGCCGATGGCGCGGGCGTCGAGCACGCGCACCGGCACCGGCGCCGCTGCCGCGGCCAGGGCAGCCGAGCTGACCGTGCCCGACAGCAGACCGGACAAGTGAACCGACAAGATCGTTCGCGCACCTGCCTCGGCAGCGGCCAGGTACGCGGCGGCGAACTGCGCGGGAGCCGGCCGCGCAGTGGTCAGCCGGTCGCCGCGAGCGGCGGCCGTCTCGATCGAGGCCGCCGCGCCCGGCGATCCGTCGTCGGCGACGTTGTCACCGGCCAGCAGCCGGAGCGGCACGACCAGCACACCCGCGGCCCGATCATCGTCAGGCAGACTGGCCGAAGAATCGGTCACGATCGCAACCCGCCATGCCGGCGACCCGGCTGACGCGCCTGCTGCGCTCCGGTCAGGCACGGATGCTCTAGATCGGCACCGGCTCGCCGCCGCGCCAGACCCGGTATGGGCGCAGGCCGTAAGACCAGGCGAAGGCGCCCTCGTGGTCGGCGTCCCAGGCGACGATGTCGGCCAGCCGCCCGCGGGTCGTCGCGCCGCGGTCCGGGGCCCGCAGGGCGTGCGCGCCGCCCACCGTCGCCGCCCGCAGGGCCTCGGTCACGCTCATACCAAGGTTGGCGATCGCCAGCGTAATGACGAGTGGCATCGACGTGATCCCGTTCGTACCGGGCGAGTGCCCCGAGCCAAGCGCGACCGTCACGCCGCGGTCGAGCAGCGCCCTGACCGGCGGCACGCGGCCGTTTTCCGGGGTGTTGGCCGGGCAGACCACCGCGGTGACGCCGGCCTTCGCGAGCACGGCAACGTCGTCGTCGTCCGCCCCGTTCAGCAGGTCGGCGGACGCGCAGCCGAGTTCGGCCGCCAGTTTCGCCGCGCCCAGGTGGGAGTCACCGCCCGCGTGCAGCCGCGGCAGCAGCCCGGCGCTGCGGCCCGCATTGAGGATCCACCGCGACTCCGGCTCGCTGAAATGACCGTCCTCGCAGTGCACGTCGACGCTGTCGGCGCCAGCGGTAGCCGCGTCGGAGCACCAGCCGCTCACCGCGTTCACGTAGTCGCTGCGGCGGCCGAAGAACTCGGGCGGCAGCGCGTGGGCGGCGAAGAACGTCACGTGCATGCGCGGCATGCCGGCCTCGGCCTCCAGCGACCGGAGCAGCCGCACGTCAGCCAGTTCGCCGTCCCTGGTCAGGTGGTAGCCGGTTTTGGCCTCGATCGTCGTGGTGCCGCTCAGCAGCCAGTCCCGCATCCGGCCCCTGACGTGGTTGCACAGCGTCCACGGGTCGGTTCCCCTGGTCACGGTGACCGTGGAGGTCAGGCCACCGCCCGCGGAGACGATCTCCGTCATCGACGAGCCGCCCGACTTCATCGCCAGCTCGGCCCACCTGTTGCCGGCGTAGACCGGATGGGTGTGGGCGTCGATGAGTCCCGGCGTGACCAGCGCGCCGCCGAGGTTCTCGACATGGTCGACGTCCACGATGTCGTCGATGATGCCCGGCAGGCTGGTCGGAAGCTGCGCAGCGGGCCCGACCCAGGCGATTCGATCGTTCTGCATGAGAATGGCAGCATTGCTCCATACCTCAGAACCGGTCCACAACCGTCCGATATTGGTAAGAAGCCGGAAAGTCATTCAGACACTCCGTGCCTGATCAGAAAGCAGGCTCGGGCTGCGCGTGTCGCCCTGCCCCCACCTGCCATGACTCCGCCTGCTGTCAAGAAATCGCTTCGACCTGCTCAGTGAATAGCGGTATGTGGCCGCCAAGGCCACAGCTCGAGGGAACGCACATACCATATCGGTTGCATAGCGCTATTGCACTACTCAATGCCGTACCAGTGTCATCGCAGGACTCAGCGGTTTAAGGGCGGATCCGGGCCCTCCGCGCCTACGCGCCGGCCGCTGCCCTCGGGCGTCAGGCCAGGTCGGCGGCCACCACGTAGTGGCCAAGCTCGGCGGCCAGACCGGGTGGCACCCTGGCAGCCAGCTGCGTCCCTGCGCCGGTGTGCTCGATGCTGATGACCTCGCCCTCGGAGTGAGCGCGGGCGATCAGGTCGCCGCGCGAGTACGGCACGACGACATCGACCTCATGGCTCAGCCTCGGCAGCAGCCGCTCGATCTCGGCCAGCAGGACCGGCAGCCCTTCGCCGGTCCGAGCGGAGACGACCACCGACTGGGGCTCCGCGAGCTGCAAGCCCTTGAGCTCGAGTTCGTCAGCGCAGTCGGCCTTGTTGAAGACCACAAGCTCGGGGACGTCGCGCGCGCCGATCTCGGCGAGCACCTCGCGTACGGCGGCGATCTGCGAGCGCGGGTCGGCGTCTCCGCTGTCGACGACGTGCAGCACCAGATCGGCGTCGGCGACCTCCTCCAGGGTTGACCTGAACGCCTCGACCAGCTGATGCGGCAAGTGCCGGACGAAGCCGACGGTGTCGGTGAGCGTGAACGGGACACCGGAGGGCAGCCGCGCCTTGCGGACGGCCGGGTCCAGCGTCGCGAACAGCGAGTTGTCGACGAGCACGTGCGCGCCGGTCAGCCGGTTCAGCAGGCTCGACTTGCCCGCGTTCGTATAGCCCGCGATCGCCACCGATGGCACCTCGCGCTGCTTGCGCTGGCTGCGCTGAACCTCGCGGCCGGTCGACATCTCGGAGATCTCCCTGCGCAGGCGGGCGATCCTGGTCCTGATCCGGCGCCGGTCCGTCTCGATCTTGGTCTCGCCAGGGCCGCGGGTGCCGATGCCGCCGCCGCCGGCGCACCCGGCCGCCGGCCTGCCTGGACAGCGACTCTCCCCAGCCGCGGAGCCTGGGCAGCATGTACTGCATCTGCGCGAGCTCGACCTGGGCCTTGCCCTCTTTGCTGCGCGCGTGCTGGGCGAAGATGTCCAGGATCAGCGCTGTCCTATCGATCACCTTGACCCGCACGACGCCCTCGAGCTTGCGCAGCTGGCTGGGAGTCAGCTCGCCGTCGCAGATCACCGTGTCAGCGCCCGTCGCGGCCACCAGCTCGGCCAGCTCGGCGGCCTTGCCCGCTCCGACGTAGGTAGACGCATCAGGGCGGCCGCGGCGCTGCGTCAGGCCATCGAGCACCTGCGAGCCTGCCGTCTCGGCGAGCAGGGCGAGCTCGCGGAGCGAGTTCTCCGCCTGCCGCAGCGTCCCTTCTGTCCACACGCCGAGCAGTACGACGCGCTCAAGGCGGAGCGTCCGGTACTCGACCTCGCTGACGTCCTGGAGCTCGGTGGACAGTCCAGCTACGCGGCGCAGCGAGTGCCGCTCCTCCAGGTCAAACTGACCGGGATCGTAGATCTCGAGAGCGTCGTCGTTGTTGTCGTTGCGAGGTTCTGCTGTCATCTGCCGTCCATGATGTGACCGCCGCAGGCCGACGGTCACTCGATGCTGCCACGGCCCGGCCGTGGCGTCACTCTAATAACACCACGGCGCCGCTGGATGTGCCCCGACCGCGATGACCAGGGCTGCCAGCGCCGCGCAACCACGTGGCATGTACCCCGAATACGCGAGTATGCGATGGTTATTTCCTGGCCGGCCTGCCAGGCGGCCCACGCTGGCGCATGAAGGAGCGACCGACAATGATCTACGGCGAAGGCATCCAGGTCAACGGGCCGGTCAAGGACCGGTACGAGGAGATCCTGACGCCGCAGGCCATGGACCTGGTCGAGCAGCTCCAGCGGGCGCTCGGGCCGAGGCGGGCCGAGCTGCTCGCGGCCAGGGCGGCCCGTCAGCGCGACCTGAGCGCTGGCGCGACGCTCGACTTCCTGGCCGAGACCGCGCACGTCAGGGCCGACCAGAGCTGGCGGGTCGCGCCGCCCGCTCCCGGGCTGGTGGACCGCAGGGTCGAGATCACGGGCCCGACGGACAAGAAGATGACGATCAACGCGCTGAACTCGGGCGCCAAGGTGTGGCTGGCCGACTTCGAGGACGCCAACACCCCGCTGTGGGACAACATGGTGACCGGCCAGCTGAACCTGAAGGACGCGCTGGACCGCACGATCGACTTCACCAGCGCCGAGGGGAAAGACTACCTGCTGGCGCCGGACGACCAGCTAGCCACGATCGTGGTGCGGCCGCGCGGCTGGCACCTGGACGAGAAGCACGTCCTGGTCGACGGCCAGCGCATCTCGGGCAGCCTGTTCGACTTCGCGCTGTACTTCTTTCACTGCGCTCGCCGCCAGCTCGACAAGGGCAAGGGACCGTACTTCTACCTCGCGAAGATGGAGAGCCACCTCGAGGCCAGGCTCTGGAACGACGCGTTCAACCTGGCCCAGGACGCTCTCGGCCTGCCGCGCGGCACGATCAGGGCGACCGTGCTGATCGAGACCATTCCCGCCGCGTTCGAGATGGAGGAGATCCTCTATGAGCTGCGGGAGCACAGCGCGGGCCTGAACGCGGGCCGCTGGGACTACCTGTTCAGCATCATCAAGAAGTTCCGCACCAGGGGAAGCGACTTCGTGTTGCCCGAGCGCAATGCCGTGACCATGACCGCGCCGATGATGCGCGCGTACACCGAGCTGCTGGTCCGCACCTGTCACGGGCGCGGCGCCCACGCGATGGGCGGCATGGCCGCGTTCATCCCGAGCCGGCGTGATCCTGAGGTGAACAAGGTCGCCCTCGCCAAGGTGCGCGACGACAAGACGCGCGAATCGCACGATGGCTTCGACGGTTCCTGGGTCGCACACCCGGACCTGGTCCCGGTCTGCCGCGAGATCTTCGACGGCGTTCTTGGTGAGGCGCCGAACCAGCTTGGCAAGCTGCGCGACGACGTCCAGGTGACCGCCGCCGAGCTGCTCGACGTGCCGGGCACGCCGGGTGCGATCACCGAGGCTGGCCTGCGCAACAACGTCAGCGTGGGGCTGCAGTACCTCGCCAGCTGGCTGGCCGGGCAGGGCGCGGTCGCCATCTTCAACCTGATGGAGGACGCGGCGACCGCGGAGATCTCCAGGTCGCAGGTCTGGCAGTGGCTGCACAACGGCATTCACCTGGCCGAGGGGCCGCAGGTCACCAGGGAACTGGTCGACCGCGTGATCGAGGAGGAGCTCGGCAAGATCGCGGCGGCAGCTGGAGACGCGTACGACGCTGGCCAGTACGCGGAGGCTGCTGGCCTGTTCAAAGACGTCGCGCTCGCCGACGACTATGCCGAGTTCCTGACCCTGCCCGCCTACGAGCACATGCCGTAGCGAACGGCGGATTTGCGACCTCACCGTTGTCGGTCCCGGCGGCAGGCCGGAACCGCGGATAGGTTCGCGGTATGCCGAACCAGACTGAGCCGAACCAGAGTGACAAGGCCGAGCGGTTCCTTGCCCTGCACCACGGGGAGCAGCCGCTGCTGATGCCCAACCCGTGGGACCGCGGATCGGCGCTGTTGCTGGCGTCACTTGGTTTCGCGGCGCTCGCGACGACCAGCAGCGGTTTCGCCGCCACGCTTGGCCGGCTCGACGGCAAGATCACCCGCGACGAGGCTATCGGCCATGCCGAGTGGATCGCGGCTTGTACCGACCTCCCGGTCTCGGCCGACCTGGAGAACTGCTTCGCTGACGACCCGGACGGCGTCGCGGAAACGGTGCGGCTCGCGCTGGCAGCGGGCCTGGCCGGCTGCTCAGTCGAGGACTACGCCAATCGCGAGGTGGATCCGGTCTACGACCAGGCGCTCGCAGCCGAGCGGGTGGCCGCGGCCGCCGAGGCAGCGCACAGCGGCCCCGTGCACATGGTGCTGACCGCGCGGGCGGAGAACTACCTGCGCGGCAACCCTGACCTTGCCGACACCATCGCCAGACTGCAGAGCTACCAGGAGGCCGGCGCCGACGTGCTGTTCGCGCCGGGCCTCAACAAGCCTGCGGAGATCAGGGCGCTGGTGGCCGAGGTCGATCGCCCCGTCAACGTGCTGGCCCTGCCGGGTACCGCGCCGGTGCCCGAACTGGCCGCGATGGGCGTCAGGCGGATCTCCGTCGGCGGTGCGTTCGCCTTCGCTGGCCTGCACGCGGTCGCCCAGGCCGCGACCGAGCTACGTGACCAGGGCAGCTACGGATACTGGGCGCAGGCCGGACCGGGAGCGGCGGCCGCCAGGGTGGCCTTCAGCTAGGGCACGCCCCCGGAGCGGCCGGCGCATCAGGAGTCGTTGTCGGAGTCCTGATCCAGCCCGTCCCTGTCGGCCCAGTCGAGCAGCGTCCCGATCGAGTAGGCGCTGTCGTCGATCCCGGCGTGCAAGTCACCAAGCTCGGCGAACCTGGCCGACACGGTGGCGATCGTGAACTCCTTCGGGTCGACGGTGTCGACCTCGTCCCACCTGATCGGTGTCGACACGGTCCCCTCTGGCACACCCCGCACCGAATAGGCGCTCGCGATCGTGTGATCCCTGGTGTTCTGGTTGTAGTCGACGAAGAGCTTGGCTGGATCCCGGTCTTTGCGCCACCAGGTGGTCGTGACGTCATCGGGGGCGCGCCGCTCGACCTCGCGCGCGAACGCCAGAGCGGCCCGCCGCAGGTCCCCGAATCCCCAGCGCGGCTCGATCCTGACGTACACGTGCAAGCCGCTGCCGCCCGATGTCTTCGGCCATCCGGTGGCGCCCAGCTCGCCGAGCAACTCCTGCACCACCCTCGCGACCTTGCGCACCCGGTCGAAGCCGCACTGTGGCATCGGGTCCAGGTCGATCCGCCACTCGTCAGGCCGCTCGGTGTCGGCCCGGCGCGAGTTCCATGGGTGGAACTCGACGGTCGACATCTGCACAGCCCAGATCACGCTCGCGAGCTCGGTGACGCACAGTTCGTCCGCGTGCCGGCCGTAGCGAGGGAAACCGACCCTGACCGTCTCCAGCCAGTCAGGCGCGCCGCCCGGGATCCGCTTCTGGTGCACCTTCTCGCCAGCGACCCCGGACGGGAACCTGTGCAGCATGCAGGGCCGCTCTCGCAGCGCCCGCACGATGCCGTCGCCGACGGCCAGGTAGTAGCGGGCCAGGTCGAGCTTGGTCTCGCCGCGAGCCGGGAAGTACACGCGGTCGGGATTGGAGATCCGAACCGTCCGGTCCCCGACGGCAAGCTCCTGCGCTGCGGCCATAACGCCACCGTAACCAGTCGGGCAGACATGCGACCGACGATCCTCACCGCCGGCGCGGCTACAGCCGCCCGAGCCGCGGCGAGGCAGGCAGCAGGCCGCCCCCAGCCCCAGCCTCGCCGGCGCCAGCCAGCACACCCCCGGCCATGCCGGGGGTGAACCTGAACCCCGTGCTTGTGCCCTTCACGCCGACATAAAAGCCAGCCACCCGGCTTCGGTCGTTGGCGCACTGCGGGTCCGTGCTGGTCGTCGCGGCCGGGTCGTTGTACGTGCGGAAGACGCCGTGGTGGTAGCTGAAGCCGGCAATGTGCTGGTGCCCGCGCACCTGGTAGATGCCGACCAGCAGAGCGCTGAGGGCAGAGATGCAGGCCACTTCGGTGTTCCTGGCGCCGGGAACGTCGACCAGGTGGAAGGTCCCGTTCTTGAGCCAGAAGCCGTGCTGCCGGCCCTGCACGTCGCCAAAGGAGCCGGACATCGTGCCATCGTCGGCGACCCCGTTCAGTACCGTGCCGGTGCCGGAGGTCTCGGCGGCGGCCGGCGCGTCGATGGTCGTGAACATGCCGCGGCTGAGCGTGAACCCGTGCTCGATGCCGTCGACCGCGATGTACCAGCCCACGATGACCCCGGCCTTGTTGATGCCGACCGCGGCCGTACCCTGGCCCGACATCGTGCCTGCGCCGGGAACGTCGATCGTTGTGTACACGCCTTTCCGGTCCAGGAAACCGTGCAGCACGCCGGACTTGTTCTGGTAATAGCCGACGATGGCACCGCCGCTATTGGCCGCGAGCGCGCACGTCACCGCCGAATGGCCGGAGCCGACCGGATAGGAGAGGAAAGCGAATGTGCCGCGCCGATCGGTGAAACCGCGCTCCGGACCGCTCTTGCGCTGGAAACAGCCGACGATCAGGCCGGAGTCTGTGATGTCCTCGGCCTGCGTCAGCGTGGCACGCGGTACCGCGACGTTGGCATACGTTCCGGTCGCCTGTCGCGGCGTCTGTGCCAGGGCCGCAGGTGAGGCGGCCAGGGCCGCAGGCGAACCGGCGAGCACGCCGAGCGCGACGACTAGGGCCCTGACTGCGAATTTCGGCACGGTCTACCCCCGCTGAGGAAGTGTCGATTAGGACGCACAAACAGTAATTATGGATACTTCGCTCGCGACCGACTAGGGCGCTACCCGCTGGAGGCCTGGCCCGAGCCGATACCGCGCCGGAAAGCCACAACCTCGACCTCGATCAGCATTCCTGGCTCGATCAGCGCGGCTACTTCGATCATCGTCGCGGCCGGCCGCACCGCACCGAAGAACTCACCGTGCGCCCTGCCGTACTCCTGCCATCGCGAGATGTCGGTGACGTACATCCTGGTCTGCACAACGTCGGCGAGGCCGGCGCCGAGCCCTGTCAGCGCGTCGGCGGCGTTCGCGATCGCCTGCCTGGCCTGCGCATAGGCATCGCCAGGATGCACGAACTCGGCCCCCGCCACCGACGTGCAGCCCGAGACGAACACGTAGTCCCCGGCGGCGACCGCCCTGCTGTAGCCGACGACGGGCTCCCAGGTTGTCCCCGACGAGATCCGCCGGACCTCCGGCACGTCCATGACCGTCCCTCCCGCGTCCCGTGCCCGCCGGGCAGGCGGGCCATCGCAACAGTAACCGCATGGTCCCGGTCGCCAAACAGAGGGAAGATAGCCGGTAAGGGCGACAAACAAGCCATCAGGGAGGCGGGACGATGACCGAGCAGCCGACCGGCCAGCAGCCGGCCGCAGGCGCCGCCCTGACCAGCCTGATCCCGCAGCTCACGGCCGTCTGCGGTGCCGACTCGGTGATCACTGACCCGATGCAACTGCGCACCTACGAGTGCGACGGGCTGACCTCGCACCGGTGCTCCCCTGGGCTTGTCGTCCTGCCGGCCACCGCCGAGCAGGTCGCCGCCATCGTGCGGGCATGTGCCGGGGCGAGGGTTCCGTTCATCGCGCGCGGCAGCGGGACCGGCCTCTCGGGCGGCGCGCTGCCCAGGACCGACGGCGTGCTCATCGTCACCGCCAAGATGCGCAGGATCATCGAGATCGACCCGGCCAGCCGCCGCGCCATCGTCGAGCCCGGTGTCACGAACCTCGCGGTCAGCAAGGCGGCACAGCCCTACGGGCTCTTCTATGCCCCCGACCCGTCCAGCCAGCAGATCTGCTCGGTCGGCGGCAACGTCGCGGAGAACTCAGGCGGCGCGCACTGCCTCAAGCACGGGTTCACCGTGCACCACGTGACCGGGCTCGAGATCGTCACCCCGGCCGGCGAACTGACCTGGCTCGGCGATGGCACCGGGGCCTGCCCCGGCTACGACCTGATTGGCGCGTTCACGGGCTCTGAGGGCACCCTCGGCATCGTGACGAAGGTAGTGGTGCGGCTGACCCCGATCCCGCAGGCGGTCACCACGCTGCTGGCCGCCTTCGAGACGATGGGACACGGCGGCGCCGCCGTCTCCGCCATCATCGCGGCCGGGATCCTGCCAGCGGCGATCGAGATGATGGACGCGCTCGCCATCGAGGCAGCCGAGGCGGCGGTGGCCTGCCGGTATCCGGAGGGCGCAGGCGCGGTGCTGATCGTGGAGCTGGACGGGCCAGAGGCCGACGTGGTCAGTGAGACGGCAGCGGTCCGCGCGATCGCGGAGCAGGCGGGCGCGTTCGAGATCAGGGCGGCAGCCGACCCGGCCGAGCGGGCGGCGATCTGGACCGGCCGCAAGTCCGCCTTCGCGGCCGTCGGCAGGATCTCGCCCGCCTACATCGTGCAGGACGGCGTCGTCCCGCGCACCGCGCTGCCCGAGGTGCTCGACCGGATCAGCGCGCTGTCTGCCGAGTCAGGTATCAGGGTGGCGAACGTATTTCACGCTGGCGACGGCAACCTGCACCCGCTCGTCCTCTTCGACGACTCGAGCCAGGAGCAGTCCGAGGCGGCCGAGGTGCTGTCCGGCGCGATCCTGGACGAATGCATCGCGCACGGCGGGTCGATCACCGGCGAGCACGGCGTCGGCGTGGACAAGTCCAGGTACATGGCCAGGATGTTCCGCGCCGAGGATCTGGACACCATGCAACTGCTCCGCTGCGCGTTCGACCCTGCGAGCCTGTGCAATCCAGGCAAGATCTTCCCGACCCCGCGGATGTGCGGCGAGGTCCCCGGCGTCCGGCACGGACCGCATCCGCTGGTGGCCTCTGGCCAGGCGGAAGCCTTCTGATCATGGTTAACCGGACCTTTCTCGCTGGTGCCCATGGCAGCTGAGCCGATCCCGGCGCAGATCATCGCCGCCTGCGCGGCGGTCAGGCAGGCCACGCCTGCCGACGCGGTCGCTGGCGTCCAGCCGCGGCTCGTCGCCGCGCCGGCCAGCACGTCAGAAGCCAGCACGCTGCTGCGGGCGGCGGATGAACTCGGGCTCGCGGTGATCTTCCGCGGCACCGGCTCACGTCTGCACTGGGGCAACCCGCCCGAGCGGTGCGACCTGGTGGTCGAGACGATCCAGCTGGACGAGATCGTCGAGCACGCCGCGGGTGACCTGGTCGCCACGGTGCAGGCAGGCGTCCGGCTGGACCGGCTCGCTGACGTGCTCGCCGCGGCGGGCCAGCGTCTGGCGCTCGACCCACCCGCCCGGCTACCCGCCGCAGGCGATCGGGACGCCGGCCAGGGGACCGTCGGCGGTGTGCTCGCGACCGGCGCAGCCGGCCCGCTGCGGTTGCGTTACGGAACCGGGCGGGACCTGCTGATCGGGATCACCGTGGTGCGGGCGGACGGAACGATCGCCAGGTCAGGCGGCAAGGTGGTCAAGAACGTCGCGGGGTACGACCTCGGCAAGCTGTTCGCTGGCTCGCGCGGCACGCTCGGGCTGATTACCCAGGCCACGTTCCGGCTGCATCCGCTACCAGCCCAGACTGTGTATGTGTCAGCCGCGTGCACGGATCCGGCAGGTGCCTGCGCGGTGCTCGATTCCGCGCTGGCTTCGAGGACCAGCCCGGTCTCGGCCGAGATCTACTGGCAGGAGCGCGCCGAGCCCATCCGGGCCTGCGTGGCGCTAGAGGGCGATCCGGCGAGCGCCGGAGATCGCGCCGTCGCGACTGGCCGGCGTGCTCGCCAGCGACGCCGCGGCGTCCGTGCACGCCGAGCCGCCAGGTGGTGGGGCGCGGGTCCGGCCGCCCAGAGCTCTGGCACCGTGCTGCAGGTCGCGTTCTGGCCAGGTGACCTCGCGCTGGTCCTGACCGAGTTCCGCAGGACGGCCGACGAGGCCGGCCTGGACCCCGCGATCGCCGGCTCTGCGGCCGGTATTGCGCACGTCGCGCTGCCTGAAGACCTCGAGCCGCGTGCCGTGGCCGAATTCGTCACGGCCCTCAGGGACGCGCTGGAACGGCGTCTCCTTGTGCGCCGCCGGCCTGACAGTGGGCCGCCCGCGAGGACCAGCGTCATGGTGCAGCACGCACCAGTCGCCGTCGCCGGGCTCGTCGACCTGTTCGGGCCCGTGCCATCGCTGCCGCTGATGCGCGCGGTCAAGGCACGGTTCGATCCTGGGCGCAGAATGGCGCCAGGCCGTTTCGCCGGGGGAATCTGATGACGGACCCAACCGATCAGGCCGCCGACGACCGCGGCGCCGAAGCCGCCGCCGACACGGCGGCGGGCGCACGGGCGACCAGCCCGCTCGACCCGACAGGCGCGCTGCGGGAGGTGGTCGACGACTGCGTGCACTGCGGGTTCTGCCTCACCACGTGCCCGACATACCAGCTCTGGGGCGAGGAGATGGATTCTCCGCGCGGGAGGATTCACCTGATCGGGCAGCTGCTAGACGGCGCGGAAGCCAGCCCGGCGGCGGCCCTGCACCTGGACCGGTGCCTGGGCTGCATGGCTTGCGTGCCCGCGTGCCCATCCGGGGTGCGGTACGACCGGCTCATCGAAGCGGCCAGGGCCTGGGCGACCGAACCCCCGACGGCCGCGCCCCCGACGACCGAGCCCTCGACGGCCGAGCATCCAACGACCGAGCCGGTCAGGTCGCTCCCGCCGCGGTCGGCCAGGCAGCGCGCGCTGCGGGCCGCGATCTTCGCGACGTTCCCGTACCCGGCCAGGCTCAGGGCGCTGATGGGTCCGCTGCGCGCCGCCCAGCGGACCGGCGCCGACCGGCTGCTGCGCGGCCGGCTGACTGAGCGGATCGCGCCGGAGATCGCGGCCGCGCTGCGGGTCGCCCCCCCGCGTAAGCGGCAACCGCACGGCCGGATGCCCGAGTTCGTCGCGGCCAAGGGCGAGCACCGCGCGACGGTGGGCATGCTCACCGGCTGCGTGCAGCAGGTCTTCTTCCCGCACGTGAACAGGGCGACGGCGCGGGTGCTCGCCAGCGAGGGCTGCGATGTTGTCATCCCGGCCAGCCAGGGCTGCTGCGGCGCGCTGTCGCTGCACGACGGACGCCGGGCCGAGGCGGCCGCGTTCGCCAGACGGCTGATCGAGACATTCGAGGACGCCAGGCCTGATGCGATAGTGGTGAACTCCGCTGGCTGCGGGTCGGCCATGAAGGAGTACGAACACCTGCTGGCCGACGATCCTGCCTGGTCGGCGCGGGCCGCCGCGTTGTCAGCCAAGGTCATGGACTTCAGCGAGTTCCTCACTCGGCTCGGCCCGGCCGCCACGAGGCATCCGCTCGCCATGACCGCCGCGTACCACGACGCCTGCCATCTCGCGTCGGCGCAGCGGATCACGGCGCCGCCGCGCGACCTGCTCAGCGCGATACCAGACCTGGTCGTCGCCGAACTGCCCGACGCCGGCATCTGCTGCGGATCTGCGGGGATCTACAACCTGGTGCAGCCAGAGGCGGCGCTGGAGCTGGGCGCGCGCAAGGCGGCGTCGGTCGCCAGCACCGGCGCTGACCTTGTCGTCTCAGGCAACCCTGGGTGTGCGCTCCAGATCGCCTCGGCTCTGGGCACGGCCGGCACCCCGAAGCCTGTCGCGCATCTGGCTGAGGTGCTGGACGCGTCGATTCACGGCCGCCCGGCCAGTTCACTGCTCTGAAGCGGCGGGCGCCGCCTCCTGCTGACGTCGCCCTGACGTCATCTGACACCGCCGAGGCGGCAGCTAGTGTCACACTTCGACGTCGTGCGACGTCAAATTGCGTCAGTCTTTGACTTGACAGACGTCATCTATGACGTCATAGTGATGTCATGGAACTGTCACCGTACGTCGAGGGACTGCGCAGGGAGCTCGGCTCGCTGACCCGCTTCGCCTCCGACGACGTCATCGAGGTGGCCGGGAAGCTGGCCGAGGCGCTCGACTCCTCTGTCCGCCTCACGCTGCTCGAGGTGCTGTCGGCGGCAGCGGCAGAGATCACGACCAGGCTCGACGACGCCGTGATCGACGTCAGGCTCAACGCTGGCGAACCGGATTTCGTCATCACCAGCGTGCCGCAGCACGCCGACGAACCCGCAGAGCCCGCCGCGGACACCGCGGCAGACGACGCGGGCACGGCCCGGGTGACGCTGCGGCTCTCTGACGCGCTCAAGGCCCGCGTCGAGGCGCAGGCGGCGGCCGACGGCCTGTCGGTCAACTCCTGGCTCGCGCACGCGGCCATCCGCACCCTGGAGGGCACCGGATCACCTCGCGGCCAGCGGTCCCGTCCCGGCGTCGGCCAGCGGATCACCGGCTACGCCCGCAGCTAGCTACCGGCGGCGACGCTCGGCCGCCGTCATCGACCACCATCCCACCATCACCCGCACTGGAGAGAACCATGGCAACCTGGGAATTCGCCTGCTCAGAACCGATCGATGCGAACGTCAGCATCGCGGCCGGCACCGTGTCGGTCACCACCGCGCCGACCGACGTGGTCACCGTCCAGATCCACAAGGGCCGCGCTGGCAGCCAGGCCGGCGACGATGACTACGACCAGCTCAGCACCGACGTCACCGTCGACTACTCCGACCGCCACCTGGTGGTGACCGAACTGCCGAAGCACAACCTCGGCTGGCGCAGCAAGGGCCTGCACGTGACGATCACGATGCCGGCCGGCTCGCGGTCCGGGGTCCAGGCCGCGTCGGCGGAAATCACCTGCCGCGGCGAGTACGGCGCCGTCGACATCCGCACAGCCAGCGGCCGTGTCGACGTCGACACGGTCCGCGGGCCCGCGGAGATCAGCACGATGTCAGGTTCAGTCCAGCTCAACGAGGCGGCTCAGGTCACGGTGCAGACTGCGTCGGGCCGGATCTCGGTGCGGCACGCGAGCGGCGACGCCGTCGCCAGGACCGCGAGCGGCAACATCATGATCGGCGCCGCGGACGGGTCGGTCACCGCGAAGACCGCCAGCGGCCAGATCGGGGTGCTCAGCATGACCCGCGGCCGCGCCGACCTGAACTCGGTCTCTGGTGACATCGAGGTCAGGGTCGTCCCAGGCACCGGGGTCTTCCTTGACCTGGCGTCGGTCACCGGCCGGGTCACCAGCGACCTCGCGGAGTCCGACACCGGCGGCAGCGCTGACCTGCACCTGCAGTGCCGCACGGTCAGCGGCGCCCTGCACGTGGCCAGGGCCGCGTCCGCTGAGATGGCGAGCTGATCGCCGTCCCGCCCATCAGATTCCAGCTCAGTCAGCGTCGAATAGGCAGTCGAATAAGCAGGAGAGGAACGACTGGAGATGTACTCCCGATCACTCGAGCAGCTAGCCAGCGATCATCCGCGTGAACTGCAAGCCACCGCCAAGACGGCAAGGTCAGCCAGCCCCGCCCGCGTGCCGGGCAGGCCACTGCGCCGCCAGACCGGCTGGGCCCTCGTCTCGATCGGCCTGCGGCTCGCCGAATCAGGCAACCGGTAGGTCAGGCAGACCCGAGATGCGGACAGATCAGGCCGTGACTGGAGCGGTCACCAGCGGGTCGGCCAGCCATGCGGGGTTGGTCTCACCCTCGGCCACGATCACCGCGGGCCCGGTCAGCAGGCTGGCCGTCGTGCTGGGCGCGACGGTCAGCCTGCCTCCAGAAACGTCTACAACCCAGCTCACATCCCCGGCGGCCGGCCATTCACCGGCCGCGGCGGCGGCCGCGACGGCGGCCGCAACCGCTCCGGTCCCGCAGGAAAGCGTCTCCCCCGACCCCCGCTCGTGCACCCGCATCTCCAGAGCGTGGTCCCCGGTGACCCGCGCAAGCTCAACATTGACCCCGGCGGGGAACGTCTCGGGGTCGACCTCAGGCGGCTCCGAGAGGTCAATGCCTGCGAGCGGCTTCGCGATCAGGCAGACCAGGTGCGGATTGCCGACGTTGACGGCCAGCCCGGTGTACCGGCGGCCGCCGACGAGGGTCCAGCCGGGCCGGCCTATGCTCGCCGGGCCCATGTCCACGGTCAGCTGGCCGTCGGCCTCCTGCCGCACCTTGCGGACGCCTGACCTGGTCGCGATCGCGACGTCCGGTCCGGCCACGAGGCCGTGGTCCAGCAGGTAGCGCACGTACACCCTGATGCCATTGCCACACATCTCGGCGATGCTGCCGTCGGAGTTACGGTAGTCCATCAACCACGGCGCGGAATCCGACTCGGTCCTCACCACCCGAAGCACGCCGTCAGCGCCGAGGCCCGCGTGCCTGTCACACAGCGCCCGGACCACGTCAGGACCGAGTTCTAGCTGGTCATCCTCGTCTGGGACGACGATGAAGTCGTTCCCCGTGCCGTGGCCTTTGGCGTAACGCATCCCCCGATGCTATGCCCGCCAGGCCGCTGACTCCGTGACGGCCGCCAGCGCCAGGCGAGTCGGCACCGGTTCGGCGGCGTCCAGCCAGCGCACTCTCGGATCGCGGCGGAACCAGGATTCCTGCCGCCGCGCGAACCGGCGGGTCGCCCGCACCGTCTCCTCCTCGGCCTCGGCTTCTGTCCAGTCGCCGTCGAGGTAGCGCAGCACGTGCGCGTACCCGAGCGCCCTGCTCGCCGTGCGGCCGGCCCGCAGCCCGCCGGCCGGCATCGCCGGGTCTGCCAGCCGCCTGACCTCGCCGACCAGGCCGTCCTGCCACATCCGGCGCACCCTGGCAGCGATCCGCTGGTCGAGCAGCGTCCGCGGCAGCGACATGCCGATCTGCACAGCGGGCAGCACGGCGTCGTAGCCGGGCAGCGTCGCGCTGAAGGGCCGGCCTGACAGTTCGATGACCTCCAGGGCCCTGACGATCCGGCGCCCGTTGCTGGGCAGGATCGCCGCGGCGGCGGCCGGGTCGGCCGTGGCCAGCCTGCCGTGCAGCACCTGGGGACCTAGTGCGGCGAGTTCGCCTTCCAGCCTGGCTCGCAGCTCCGGGTCGGTGCCAGGGAACTCCAGGTTGTCGATCGCCGCCCTGACGTAGAGCCCCGACCCGCCCACCAGGATCGCCGTCCGGCCGCGGGCCTGGATGCCGGCTATGACGGCCCGCGCCAGCCGCTGATACTCCGACACGCTCGCGGTCTGCGTCACGTCCCAGATGTCGAGCAGGTGATGCCGCACGTCGCCGCGCTCGGTCGCGGTGAGCTTGCCGGTGCCGATGTCCATGCCGCGGTAGAGCTGCATGGAGTCGGCGTTGATCACCTCGCCGCCTAGCTCCCGGGCGAGCCGAAGCGACAATTCGGACTTTCCAGCAGCAGTCGGCCCCACAACCGCCACAACGGACTGCGGGCTGCCCGTCAACGCGGCGCTCCCAGAGCGACGTGGGCGCAAAGCTGTCGTTCTAGCAGCAGCATTGCGCCCCCGTTGTTCGCTGTAGCGAGGGTCAGGTCCGCCGGCCAGGGCCGGCATGCCGAGCAGGACCGGCTCTTTGGCGGCCGCGGCGTGGGCCACATCGCCTGGCGCTTCGGCAGCGGCGCGAGCCTGCCACACGTCGCCAGCGCGGGTGCGGCGCACAGCCAGCGCAGGACTGTCGGCGATCAGGTAGTGCGGCGCGGCGGCCGTCACGAGCGTCGTCACGACGTCGCCAGGCCGCAACTGGTCGCCTGGCGCTGGCGTGAAGTGCACCAGGCGATTGTCCCTGGCGCGGCCAGACATTCTGTGGGTCGCGCCGTCCTTGCGACCCTCGCCGTCGGCGACGAGGACCTCGACCTCACGACCGACCAGCGCCCGGTTCTCGGCCAGCGTGACGTCCTCGACCAGCCCAACGAGGCGGCCGTATCGCTCCGCGACGACCTCGGGGCTGATCTGGTCGTCCATGCTCGCGGCCGGCGTGCCTGGCCTGATCGAGTACTGGAACGTGAAAGCGCCGGAGAACCTGGCCCGGCGGACGATGTCCAGGGTGTCAGCGAAGTCCTGCTCGGTCTCGCCAGGGAAGCCGACGATGATGTCGGTGGTGATCGCAGCGCCGGGGATCGCGGCCCTGACCTTGTCCAGGATCGCCAGGTAGGAATCCCTGCGGTAGGCACGGCGCATCCGGCGGAGCACCGCGTCGGACCCGGACTGCAGCGGCATGTGCAACTGCGGCATCACGTTCGGCGTCTGCGCCATCGCGGCGATGACGTCGTCGGTGAAGTCGCGCGGGTGCGGCGAGGTGAACCGCACGCGCTCCAGCCCGTCGATCTCGCCGCAGGCGCGCAGCAGCTTGCCGAACGCGTACCTGTCGCCGAAACCAACCCCATAGGAGTTGACGTTCTGGCCGAGGAGGGTGACCTCGAGCACCCCGTCGGCAACCAGCATCTCGATCTCCGCCAGCACATCGCCGGGCCGGCGGTCCTCCTCCCGGCCCCGCAGGCTGGGGACGATGCAGAACGTGCAGGTGTTGTTGCACCCCACCGAGATCGCAACCCACGCCGAGTAAGGCGACTCACGCCTGGCCGGCAGCACCGAGGGGAAGCGCTCCAGCGACTCGGCGATCTCGACCTGAGCCCTCTCCTCGACGCGGGCCCTCTCCAGCAGCACCGGCAGCGAGCCGATGTTGTGCGTACCGAAGACCACATCCACCCACGGCGCCCGGTCGGTGATCACCGACCTATCCTTCTGGGCCAGGCAGCCGCCGACAGCGATCTGCATGCCGGGGTGCGCGTTCTTGACCGGCAGCAGGTGACCGAGGTTTCCGTACAGCCGGTTGTCGGCGTTCTCGCGGACCGCGCAGGTATTAAAGACCACGACGTCAGCCTGGGTGCCAGCCGCCGACTTGCGGTACCCAGCCGCTTCCAGCAGGCCGGCGAGGCGCTCGGAATCGTGCATGTTCATCTGGCACCCGTAGGTGCGGATTTCGAAGGTCCGCTCACCGGCTGGGCGGGTGCTGGTCCGACGCGCGCCCTCCGGCAGGTACTGACCGTCTGCGCCAGGCATGTTCCTTAGGGTACGGGCCATTGACACCGCTGGCGTCTGGCTGGCATCGTCGGTCCACCTCACGGCCGGCCGTGCGCCCTCTTTCTGCCCATAAGCGGGGGGTTAGGGGTGCTCCTCCGGGGCAGCACGGTGGTCGGCCAGCCTGTCAAGGAGCCGCCGTGACCGACTATGCCGCCGACCTGACCATCCTGGAGCCGGAAAAGATAGACGTGCCGGCCGCGGAGCTCGGCGAAGGGCCGTGCTGGGACGCGGACAGCCAGTCGCTGTACTGGGTCGATATCCCGGCCTCCCGGGTGCACCGGCTGACCGAGACGGGCGTGCACTCCTCGTGGGACGTCGGTTGCCAGGCTGGCGCCGTGGTCCTGAGGGCGAGCGGCGGACTGGTGGTCGCCGCCGGCAACGGGTTCTTCAGCCTGGACCCGCTGACCGGGTCGGTTGCCGAACTCGCCAGCGCTCCTAGCCTGCCTGACACCAAGATGAACGACGGCAAGTGCGACCGGGCCGGGCGGTTCTATGCCGGGACAATGGCCGCGGACGAATCGCCGGGCAAGGGCTCGTTCTACCGGCTCGACACGGACCTGAGCGTCACCGAGATATTCACCGGGATCGGCATCTCGAACGGGCTCGGCTGGAGTCCTGACGACACGCTCATGTACTACATCGACTCGCTCGCCTACCGCGTGGACGTCATGGGCTACGACCCGGCCACCGGGCGGACAGGCCAGCGGCAGCAATTCGTCGCGCTCGGATCAGACGACGTCATGCCGGACGGCATGGCCGTCGACGCCGAAGGCGGCATCTGGGTGGCGGTATGGGGCGGCGGCGTGATCCAGCGCTACGACGCGGACGGCCTGCTGACAGCCGTGGTGCGCGTGCCCGCAGCCAACGTGACGAGCTGCGCATTCGGCGGCCCGGATCTCAGCACGCTATACATTACGACCGCAGCCGGGCCCGGCCGATCGGCCGGAGCGCTGTTTACCTGCGCTTCTGGCGTATGCGGCCTGCCGACATTCCCGTTCATGGGCTGATTGCAGCAGATTGGGACATCCCGTCCCATCGGCTTGTCGGCATTCAGTGCGAACCGCGGCGGGCAGGTAGGGCACGATATCCCTATGACGGAGAACGTGGCGGCGATGGCGGGCGATACGGGCGAACTAGGCCACAACGCAGAATCGGTCAAGACGGGCGATTCAGGGGCAACG
Organism: uncultured Actinomycetota bacterium; assembly: GCA_963696215.1. GTDB lineage: Bacteria > Actinomycetota > Actinomycetes > Streptosporangiales > Streptosporangiaceae > Chersky-822. The sequence continues at coordinate 1,089,026 of CAVOJF010000006.1, read as the reverse complement.
GTGAACCCTGCGCAGGCCGGGCCAGCCCGCGACCGCGGGGACGCAGAGCCGCGCGTCCGACGGCAACGGCGCCGCCGGGACGGCCGGGGGCGACCACCCGGCCCTTGGTGAAGGCGGCGAGGCCGAACCTTCAGGTGAGCCAGCCCGGCCGGTCGCCCAGGTGCCGTTCGGAACCTGGGCGTCGCCGATCACCGCCGCTGAGGTGGCAGGTGGCCGGCTCAGGGTCGCCTTCCCGACCGTCATCGGCGAGACGACCTGGTGGCAGGAGGACAGGCCAGACGAAGGCGGCCGGACGACGATCGCAAGCTCCGGGCGCGACGGCGCGGTGACGGTGCTGTTGCCGGCTCCGTGGACCGCGCGCACCCGCGTGCACGAATATGGCGGGCGGTCCTACCTGCCGGTTCCGTCTCCCGTCGCGACTGCCACGCTCGCGGCGCCCGGCCAGGGCAGCGACCAAGCCGAGGTTCCTGTGGTGTTCGCGAACCTCGACGACCAGCGCCTGTACCTCGCCGGGGCAGACGTCGCGGCGGGCAAAGGCGACCCCGTGCCGCTGACCCCGGAGCCGAAGAAGGCAGGGAGCGCGTTCCTGCCCGAGGGCGCGGCTGGGCCCGGCAAGAAAGCGACCGGCTCTGCCACGCCGCTTGAAGCCCGCGGTTTGCGTTATGCCGACTTCGTGCTCTCGCCCGACAAGCGGGAAGTCTGGTGCGTGCGGGAGCGGCACAACCGCGGCAAGGTCTCCAGGGCGATCGTGGCCGTTCCGCTGGACGGATCGGCGGCGACCGACGCCACCGCCGTCCGCGTGCTGGTGACCGGGCACGATTTCTTCGCGTTCCCCTCACCGTCACCGGACGGGCAGTGGCTCGCCTGGATCTGCTGGAACCACCCGCACATGCCATGGGACGGCACCGAACTGCGGATCGCGCCGGTGCAAGACGGCACGCCTGGCAAATCGCGGCTGATCAAGGGCAGCAACAGGGAGTCGGTGCTGGCGCCGCTGTGGCGCGACAACGCCAGCCTGTATGTGGCGACCGACTGGACCGGCTGGTGGAACATCTACCAGATCGGCCTCAGCGGCGAGCCGCCGCAGGCGCTGTACCCGGCGGACGAGGAGTTCGCGGACGCGCTGTGGGAGCTTGGTGCGCGCCCGTTCGCGATGCTCGGCGACGGCAGCCTCGCCGTCAGGCACGGCCGCGGCGGCGCCAGGCTGGGGCTGCTCGACCCGGAGACGTCCGAGCTGACCGACCTGAACCTGCCGTTCAGCGAGTTCCTCGTCGGCGTGTCGGCTGACGGCATGGCGATCGCGGCGATCGGCGGCGCGCCGCTCGCGGCGAACTCCGTGGTCAGGATCGACGCATCGACCGGATCCTGCACGGTGCTGCGCGCCGAGATCAGTGACCTGCCTGACCCGCACTACCTGCCGGTGCCGCGCCAGGTCGAGCTCGAAGGCCCGTACGGACGCGTGGTGCACGCGCTGATCTACCCGCCGGCCAATCCCGATGCGATCGGGATGCCTGGCGAATTGCCGCCGTACGTCGTCTGGGTGCACGGTGGCCCAACCGGGCACGTCACCGCCAGGCTGAGCCTGGAGAAGGCGTACTTCACCAGCCGCGGCATCGGGATCATCGACGTGAACTACGGCGGCTCGACCGGCTACGGCCGGCTGTACAGGAACCGGCTGAACCGGGAATGGGGCGTAGTCGACGTCGCCGACGCCAAGGAGGCGGCGCGGTCACTGGCCAGGCAGGGCCTGGCCGACGAGGCACGACTGGGCATTCGCGGCGGTTCGGCCGGCGGCTGGACAGCTCTCGCGGCGGTCACGACCGGGGCGGTGCACGACCCGGTGTTCAGCGCGGCAGTGTCCTATTTCGGCGTGTCTGATCTGCGCGGCTTCAACGAGCACACGCACGACTTCGAGTCGCGCTACCTGGACGGCCTGATCGGCCCGCTGCCCGGCTTCGACACGGTGTACGCCGAGCGGGCGCCGGTCGGACACGTTAACGCGAACACCTGCCCGGTGCTCCTGCTGCAGGGGCTCGATGATCCGGTCGTGCCGCCGCAGCAGTCGGAGAGCATCGCGGCCGACCTCGCCGCGCACGGTATCAGGCACGCGTACATCGCGTTCGAGGGCGAGTCGCACGGCTTCCGCAAGGCCGACTCGATGATCGTCTCGCTCGAAGCGGAGCTGTCGTTCTACGGCCAGATCATGGGGTTCGCCCCCGGCGACGTGCCCGAGCTGAAACTGACCGACCACGGCTAGCCCCGTCGGGAGAGCGGGCCTCCCGGCCCTACCTGGCGTACTCGGTCGCCCGTGACTCCCTGATCACGGTCACCCGGATCTGGCCGGGATAGGTCAGTTCGTCCTGAACCTGCCGGGCGACGTCCCTGGCGATCACCTGAGCGCCCACATCGTCAACGGCCCCCGGCCTGACCATGACCCTGATCTCGCGACCAGCCTGCATCGCGTAGGCCTTTTCCACCCCCGGCTGCGCCTGCGCGATCTGCTCAAGCCGCTCCAGCCGCTTGACGTATGCCTCAAGCGACTCCCTGCGCGCGCCTGGCCTGCCGCCGCTGATCGCGTCGGCGGCCTGTGTCAGCACGGCCTCGACGGTCTTGACCTCGACCTCGTTGTGATGCGCCTCGATGGCGTGCACGACATCCTCGTGCTCGCCATACCTTCGCGCGATCTCGGCGCCGATCAGCGCGTGGCTGCCCTGCACTTCGTGCGTTAGCGCCTTGCCGATGTCGTGCAATAGCGTGCCGCGCTTGAGCAGCGCGGGATCGAGGCCTAGCTCGCTGGCCATCATGCCGGCGATGTGCGCCGACTCGACCAGGTGCTTGAGCACGTTCTGGCCGTAGGAAGTGCGGTACCGCAGCTGGCCGAGCAGCTGGGTGAGCTCTGGGTGCATGTCGGTGATGCCGAGATCGATGAGTGCGTCCTCGCCGGCCCGGACGCACTGCTCCTGGATCGTCGTCCTGCTCTGCTCGTAGGCCTCTTCGATCCGTTGCGGGTGGATCCTGCCGTCGGCGACCAGGCGCTCCAGAGTCAGCTTGCCTACCTCCCTGCGGACCGGGTCGAAGCAGGAGAGCAGTACGGCCTCAGGGGTGTCGTCGATGATCAGGTTGACTCCGGTGACGGTCTCGAACGCCCGGATGTTCCTGCCCTCCCGGCCGATGATCCTGCCCTTCATGTCGTCGGCGGGCAAGTGCAGCACCGAGACCACAGACTCGCTGGTCTGCTCGCTGGCGACGCGCTGGATCGCGAGCGTGACGATCTTCCTGGCTCGCTGCTGGCCTTCCTTCTTCGCCTCGCCCTCGATGTCCCTGACCATCAGCGCCGCCTCGCGCTTCGCCTGCTGCTCGATCGCCGCCATCAGTTCGGTCTTGGCCTGACCGGCGGTCAGCCCGGCGATCCGCTCCAGCTCGGCCTGCCGCTGCACATCCAGCTGATCGAGCTCAGCCCGCCGCCCGTCGAGTTGCACGCGCGCCTCGTCGACGGATCTGGCCAGCTGCTCTACCCGGCGGACCTCCTCGTCCAGCCGCTCCTCGCGCTCGGAGATCCGCTCTTCGCGCCGCTCGAGGTCACCGCGGAGCTGCCTGATCTCCGCGGTGACGGCACGCACCTCCTCGTCCAGCTCGCGGCGCACTTCGGCGGCCCGCTCGGCCGCTTCCTCGGCCTTGCTGACAATGACATCGGCCTCAGCCTCGGCGGCTTGGAGCGCCTGTTCCTGGTCGCCCAGAGCCCGCCCGCCGCCGTCAGCAGATTCCCCGACGGCCACGCTGGGCGACGTCGTGCCTAGCGCAGGCTGCGAACCCCTGGATGCGCGCACGATGTATGTCACTGCCGCGACCGCGGTGATCAGGGCAATGACGGCGACGACTGCCAGCACCAGTACGATGCCATTCCCCACTGCGCGCACCCCTTCCCGCTAGTAAGACTCCGAGCACCGCCCTTGCGATGACACGGAATCTTCCGTAGCGAGGGTTACCGCGCCTGCGGGCACGCTGCCCTGGCCGACCTGCCGGGCGCCCCGCCGCGCTTCCGCGCACGGACCGGCGCAGCCTGCCAAGCGGGCATGAGCGCATGAACTCGCGTGCCTTTACATCCTCCCGGGGTGTCCGGTTGCCGCAGTGCCGGCTGCCTTACAGCCAGGCCAATCAAGGTTGTGGCGCCTAGGCATACGCTGACGGTCTGTCAGCGCCGCCCGGCTGCTCATCGCTAATCACCCGTTGTTCATATTCCGCTGGCGCGGAGTAACCTCACTGCCCGCGAGGCTAAGCCGGAAATAACAGAACGGTCAAGCTCGCATCACGCCACCAGCACTGTCGCGCCGCCCGCTCGTAGCAGCGTGCCAGCAAGGCGCCGCTCGTCGGCGGCTAGCGAATGCCTATCGTCCCTGGCCTCGCCCGCCCGCCGGGCGGCCCAGCTCCAACGAAGCGTCAGCCGGGCTCTGCCGCTGCGACTTCGGCGTTGACGAATTCGTCCTCATCAAGATCCGCCGCATCTAGCCCGTCGCCGGCGCGGTTCTCGCTGTCCTGCTCCAGTGCATCCCTGACGACCCGGTACGCGAGGCCGGCCGGGTACCCCTTCCTGGCGAGCATCCCGACCAGTCGTCGTAGCCGTACCTGGGCCGGCAGGCTCGCGGTGCCGGCGAGCCTGCGCTCCACGAGAGCCCGAGCCGTGGCTAGTTCGGTCTCAGGGCTGAGCTTCGCGACCGCGGCCTGGATCTCGTCCCTCTCGACGCCGCGCTGGTTGAGCTCGGCCGCGAGTGCCCTGCGGCCAAGACCTCTGCCGTGATGCCGGGACTCGACCCATGCGTTCGCGAACGTCGCATCATCGATCAAGCCGACCTCGGTGAACCGTCCGAGCACGGCCTCGGCCGCCTCCTCAGGTACTCCCCTGCGCCCCAGTGTCTGCGCGAGCTGCGCCCTCGTCCGCGGCCCGGCCGTCAGCTGCCGCAGGCAGATCAGCCGCGCGACCGCCTCGGGATCGTCGGGCCACCCGCCAGCGCCGTCACTTCCGCCAGTTTCTGTTCGGCCAGTGCCGGCACTGCTCGCGTCGGAACCGTCAAGGTCCGGCCGGTCGCCCGACCGAGGGCCCTGCCGACGACGCCCGCGACGGTCACCGCCGGTCCGGGCTCCCTGCGACCGCGATCTGCCTGCCACCGTCGTTGTCCGACACCGCCTCTTTCAGGACGCCGCTCGCTGCGTCCGCCCGCTAATCGACGCCACCCTCTGATCGACGCCGACCTCATCTGACGCCGGCCCTGCCCGGTACGGGGCCTGCCTGGTACAGCCCTACCTGACGCCGCCCTGGCTGGTCACCACACCGAGGCTCGGACGGGCGGGCGGCTCGGGCAGCGCGGTGACGTCGGCATCAAGCCGCGGCCCGATACCCAGCTTCTCCTTGATCTTCTTCTCAATCTCGTTCGCCACGTCGGGGTTCTCGCGCAGGAAGTTCCGCGCGTTCTCCTTGCCCTGGCCGAGCTGGTCGCCCTCGTAGGTGTACCAGGCGCCTGACTTGCGGACGATCGCCTGCTCCACGCCCAGGTCGATCAGGCTGCCCTCGCGGCTGATCCCGATGCCGTACAGGATGTCGAACTCGGCGATCTTGAACGGCGAAGCCATCTTGTTCTTCACGATCTTGGCCTTGGTCCGGTTGCCGACGGCCTCGTTGCCGTCCTTCAGCGTCTCGATCCGGCGCACGTCGATTCGCACTGAGGCGTAGAACTTCAGCGCCTTGCCGCCGGTGGTCGTCTCCGGGCTGTTGTGCACCATGACGCCGTCGACGAAGTAGTTGTGACCACCCTCGACCTCGATGTCGAACCGGTTCATCGATCGCCCCGACGGCTTGACATGGATGTCCAGGATGCGGGCTGGCTGCGGACGCAACTCGGGCGAGACGAACTCCGGCTCGACCGCGAAGCGCTGCCGGAAGCCTGGCAGAAGCTTGTAGTCCATAGACGGATGCACGTACGGAGCCACGAGCTTCTGGAACTTCGCTGAAGCCGCGGTGGTGAACATCAGGGTCGCCTTGCGGAGCGCCCCGCTCTCGATGAGCTTCACGTCCAGGCCGTGCGTGTCCCGCAGGTACTGCGTCAGCCTGTCCCGGGTACCGGGGCTCATCGCCTCGACGCAGATCGTGATCCGGCCCGACCCGGCTTGGGTCCGCTCCTGAACACCCTTCGACCTCACGGTGAAACTGCCATCGTCCATGTACCAGATCGCTAGCGCCAGCGGCGTGAGCGCCTTGAGGTAGTCCCAGCTCAGGTGCTTCTTGCCGTCACCGAAGTAGACCGCGTCATGGAGTTCGGCCAGCTCAGGCAGGGGCGTGAAGTCCGCGAAGACGGCTCCCTTGGCGTTCGTGGTACGGGAGCAGTCGATGTTGCCGAGCAGCGAGACCTTCCAGTCCAGGTAAGCCGCCTGCTTCGCGCCATGGCCCAGCCGGAACCTGGTCCCTGATCTGCCGCGCAGATTCGGCGAGAGATTGCCGTCACCCATTAGCGAGCCGAGGATCATCTGGACCTGCTGGCCGCTCAAAAGTTTTGACTCTGCCGTCATCACGCGATCACCGGTGACGAGCTCACCGGCCGGACGGTAGCCGCCCGGCGTCTGGATCAGGTGATTCTCCGTAGCGGCAAACTGAGACCTGCCGTTCCCACCCGACTTGGCCACGGTGAACTGAAGGAAGCGCTCGGCACGGCCGTTGTTGAACCAGTTCACGATCCGCCGCGGGACGATCTCTCCGGAGCCCGGGTCATAAGAAAGAACCTCGACGTCCAGCCGCTGGCTGACGATCTTCCCGATCTTCTCCTGCGTGCCGTCCGCGAGCGTCACCCTGGTCGCGTAGGACATGCAGCCGAACATCACGCCGATCTTCTCGCGCAGTTGGTTGATGAAAATCGCCGTCGTCTTGGTCTGGCTCAGGGCGCCGGCGACCTTGCGGAGGGCCTGGGACATCAGCCGTGCCTGCAGGCCGACGTGGCTGTCGCCCATCTCGCCCTCGATCTCGGCACGCGGGACAAGCGCGGCCACCGAGTCGATCACGACGACATCGATCGCGCCCGAGCGGATCAGCATGTCAGCGATCTCCAGCCCCTGCTCCCCCGTGTCCGGCTGGGAGACGAGCAGCGCGTCCGTGTCGACGCCAAGCTTCTTGGCGTACTCGGGGTCCAGCGCGTGCTCAGCGTCGATGAACGCGGCGATCCCGCCCGCCTTCTGGGCGTTCGCGACGGCGTGCAGCGCGAGCGTCGTCTTGCCGCTGCTCTCAGGTCCGTAGATCTCAACAATCCGGCCGCGCGGCAGGCCACCGATGCCGAGCGCGACATCGAGCGCGATCGACCCGGTCGGGATCACCTCGACGGGTGCGCGAGCATCGTCGCCGAGCCGCATGACGGCGCCGCGGCCGAACTGCCGCTCGATCTGGGCGAGCGCGGTGTCGAGAGCCTTGTCCCTCTCCCCGGCCTTGGTGCCGCCCGCCTTGTCGTTCGGTGCCATGTGAACTCCCGTCGGGATCGAGAGGCTGCGCCGAGCCGCTCTCGGCGGCGGTTTCCCGCTCTACCTTGCCGTGTCCTGTGCTATCCGTGCTGACGCTACGCGGGGCCACCGACAATTCGCTGGCGCTGTAGCCGACCGGTGCGTCGCGTCTCTCGTTGAGCCGCTGGGCGCACCAGCCCGACCACTCTAACGAACAATTGTTCGATCATGACGCCGACGCGCCGAGCGGCGGAAATTAGCCGCAACCGACCAGTCACGAGCCGCTCGGCCGGGCCGCATCTCGAACGCCTGTTCGGCATCGGACCAGGTAGCCAGGCAGCGACAAGCGCCACCCGCTTCGTCGGATTCCTGCGCGCCTCCACCCCGCCGAAACCCGCTCCTCCCCCTCCGAAACCCGCATCCGCCCAGCTGAACCCCGCATCCGCGGGTATGGAAGGTCCATCCATTGCGGAATCCGGTGATGGGTGGACCATCCATTGCCCGGTTGACACCCAGGCCGGCCCGACTACTCGCTCACGCCATAGGCCGGACACGAGGCACCGAGCCTGGCGCGGACCTCGGTTGCCAGTTCGGAGACGTCGACCGGGACCGACGTGTCTACGGTGACCAGTTCGCCGATCCCGACGGGTCTCGCCCACCTGGCCCATGCCTCTGGCGTGACGATTCGGTGCGCCTCGGCGTGGACAGGGTGCCTGCTGGCCTGGCGCGCGGCGTACCGCTCCAGCGCGACGGTGAGCGGGCAGGCGCAGTAGACCTCAACGGCGTGGCCGCCTCGCTCGCGGAACCTGCGCTGGTGCCGGTCGTCGTCCGGCCAGAAGTTGGCTTCCAGCACAACGGCCGGCGAGTCCGCGGCGAGCGCCCAAAGCAGTTCCATCGAGGCGGCTCCCAACCGCTGCGACCAGGCCAGCTCGCCAGCATGCCCGCCAGTCGCCGGCCCACCAGTGGCCTGCCCACCAGTCGCCGGCCCACCAGTTGCCGGCCCGCCAGTGGCCTGCCCGGCGGTCGTCAGCCCGGCGGTCGTCAGCCCGCCCGGCGCCCAGCCCAGTGTCTCGGCCAGCGTCTCCTTGATCCGGTCCTTCGCCAGCAGGGCGAAGCCAAGCTCAGCGGCAAGCGGGACAGCGAGCGTGGTCTTCCCGGCGCCAGGAGCGCCGGTAACGAGGACGACATCGCGATGCGGCCGGAGCATGGGCCGGTCCGCGTCAGCGGAGCCGTTCCGGCACGTTGAAGGCGCCGCAGATCGCCCGCCAGATCACCTTGACGTCCTCGCCGTCCGCGAGCGCCTGGCTGACGGTGCGGTCGCCGAGACCGATCAGCACGAAGTCCTTGGCCACGCTTTGCGCGTAGGCCTGACCGAACTGCTCGTCCATCCGCTGCCAGAAATCTGTGAGCCGCACGGCCGTCAGGCTACCCGGCCTGAACTAGCTGGATCTGAAACCCACGCGATAGCGGCGACGTCGGCGGCGGCGCGCAGGCCCCTGGTCGCCCCAGGCGGAACCGGCGGCAGGATCAGGCAGTGGCAGCCGATGCAGATCGAGCCCGAATCGGCGAGCCTGTTGTTCCCGACCATAAGGGTTCGCTCGGGAGCGACGTTGAGGCGCTCGCAGGCGGTCAGGAACGGCTCGGGCGCGGGCTTGGCGATGCCCAGGTCGCAGGAGAGCACGAACGTGGCGACGAACGCGTCCAGCCCGGTCGCCGCGTAACCGGCGTCGATGGACCAGCCTGTGTTGCTGACGATCGCGATCGGGATGCGCGCCGCGCTGAACGAAGCGAGCACCGCGGGAGCGTCCGGATACGGCACCATGGTCAGCGGGTTGGTCTTCCACTCGTCGTACATGGCCTCGGCGAGGCCTGGCGCGATCTCGCCGATGGGTGCGTAGGCGGCCACGTACGCCGCGCGATGATCGGGCCTGGACAGGTTCCGCCTGCGCTTCTCTTCCTTCAGGGTCTTGCCGAGCTCCTTCGACCTACGCCAGTACCTGGCGGCGTCCTCCTCGCTGATCTGCACGCCGACGCGGGCGGCGAGCGCCCGCACCGCGGCTACCGGCGACGTGCGGTGCGTCAGAGTGCCGCCGTTGTCGAACAGGACCGCATCGAACCGCATCGTTCCTCCGTGACCGGACAGGTTCGGCTAGCCGTAGTAGCGAGCCCCAATATGCAGGTGGTTGAGAATCAGGGCGCCGGCCACCAGCAGCACGAGGACCGCATAGCCGCCAACGTCGACCCGTGTGAGCTTGTGCACGCGCAGCGACCCGCGCTTGCGGTGGGTACCGAACCCTCGAGCATCGGCGACCATCGCCATGGTCGCGGTCCCGCGCAGCGTGCCGACCAGCAGCGGGACGGTGATCAGCACAACGCACCGGCCCACTCGCCTGATGTAGTCGGGCCACAGCAGCACCTGGAACCACTGCGGCCTGGTCAGGTCGTAGCCGCGCAATTCCACCGCCCGCAGCACCAGCGTGGTGCGGGAGATCAGCTCGGGCAGGAACCGCAACGCGGCCGTGAGCGCGAAGCCAACCTGGGGCGGCGCGCCGAACCGCTCGAACGCCCAGGTGAAATCCCCGACGTCGGTGGTGACCAAGATGAGCATCGAGGTCGACACGGTGACCAGGACGCGAGCCGACTGCTCGAGGCCGAAGACCATGCCGTAGGTGGTGATTCCTGGAGAGCCGAGCCAGCTGATCGTCCACGGGAACTGGTACAGGAAGTGGATCGGCGGCGGAGGCAGATAGTACATGCCCTGCCCCCAGAATCCGCCAAGGGCAGGGCCGAGGGCCATGACCAGGAGCACCCGCACGCGCTGCCGCGACGGCCTGAGCCAGAACCAGGGCAGGATCGACAGCGCGAACACGACAAGCATCAGGCTCCAGCTCAGCAGGATGCTCAAGATGCCCATCGCGATCGGGTAGAGCACCTTCAGCCTGGGGTCGAGCCGGTGCAGCCGGGTATCCCTGGCCTCGTAGGTGACCAGTTCGCGCAGTCCGCCGAGGCCGACCAGCTTGAAGAACGCGATCGGCAGCAGCAGCGGCACCACGAATACGAGCGCGTACGAGATCACGGTCCTGGCGAACAGCGACGAGAACACGGCGTTCACCCGGCCTTTGCCGTGCGCTGGCCGGACAGCGCGGCCGCAGCGAGGTCCTCGACGGTCAGCAGCACCTCGTCGACGTCGCCGAGCAGCTCGGTCTGCAATCTCGCCAGCGGAGGCGCCAGGATCCCGCAGCTCGCGAGCTCGGCGGTGCGAGCGAAGACCTGCGACGGCGATCCGTCCAGCTTGATCCGGCCGTCGCCGAGCAGCACAACCCTCGACGCCCGGGAGGCCACCGCCCGCATGTCGTGCGTGACCGTCAGGACGGTCAGGCCGGTCCGCTCCCTGATCCGGTCGAGCAGGGCCAGGAACGCACGCAGGTGGTCCGCGTCCTGCCCGGTCGTCGGCTCGTCGAGAACGAGCACCCCCGGAGCGCCGACGAGCAGCGCTCCGAGCGCGAGCCGCTGCCTGCCGCCCTGACTCAGCTCCCACGGGCTGGCCTGCTCGAGCCCGCTGAACCCGAAGAACTCGATCGCGCCCGCGACGTCGAGCACCGGCGCGGGCGGCCTGGCCCTGAACCGGAAGCCAAACTCCAGCTCGCTGAGCACGGTCTCGGCGAACAGCATCTCGTCCGCGGCCTGCAGCAGCAGCGCGACGTGGGCGGCGTGCTCGAACACCCGGCCGGGCCTGACCGGCTTGCCGCGGAAGCTGACGGTGCCAGACGAAGGGCTCCCGAGCCCGACGGCGAGGCCGGTGAGGGTGGTCTTGCCTGAGCCGTTGGCCCCGATCAGCGCTACCCACTCGTCATCGCCGATGTCGAGGCTGACGTCCTCGACGGCCGTGGTGTCCCCGAACCGGACGCTGACCCGGTCCCAGGACAGCACAGGGATAGTCCGGTGCGGCGATGGCGGCGATCCGATGGCCGCAGCAGGCTGCCCGCCAGCACACACGGGGGTGCGGCCGGCCAGCGCGGCGGCGAACCAGCCGCCGCGGAGCGCGGTGGCCGCCTCGTCGACCGAGAGCGGCGCGCCGTCGGGGAACGCGCTGGGGACGGCGCGCGCGAGCCGCACCACGTCGGGGATGCCGACGCCCGTCGCCGTCCAGGGTGCCTGGTCGTCCCACGCGCCGCGCGGCGGGCGGTCCATGATGATCCGGCCGTCGTCCATCAGCACGATCCGGTCCGCCCACGGGACCACCTCGTCGACCCGGTGCTCGATGACGATCACGCCGGTGCCGTGCTCGCGCGCCAGCCCGCGCAGCGTGCCGAGCACCTCCTGCGCGCCGACCGGGTCGAGGTCAGACAGCGGCTCGTCAAGCACGAGTACGCGCGGCCGCATCGCCAGCGTGGCCGCGATCGCGGTGCGCTGCTTCTGGCCGCCTGACAGCGTGAGCACCGTGGCCGTGCGCAGCGCCGTGAGCTGGGTGACCGCGAGCGCCCAGCTCACCCTGGCCGCGATCTCGTGCTGCGGGAGCGCCAGGTTCTCCGGGCCGAACGCCACCTCGGACTGCACCGTCATGTTGATCAGCTGCAGGTTCGGGTTCTGGAACACCAGCCCGACGTGCTGGGCCGCGTCATGCGGCGCCAGCCCCGACAATGCCTGGCCGCCGAAGCGGACAGCACCGCGCAGTTCGCCCTGCACCCGCGCCGGTATCAGCCCGGCCAGCGCGAGCGCGAGCGTCGACTTGCCGCAGCCGGACGCGCCGGTGATCAGGACAAGTTCGCCAGGCCCGACCGCCAGGTCGACGTGCCTCAGCGCCGCCCTGGCCGCGCCGGGATAGGCGAACGAGACGTCGTCGGCGACGAGGGCGCTGCTGGCGGGCTCAGGATCGCTGGCGCTGATCGCTCCGGCCTCTCCTGCTCGCCGCCACCCAGACCGCGGCGGCCACTAGCAGCAAGATCCCGCCGACGATCAGCGCGGTCGTGCCGTCGTTCGTCAGCAGCCGCGGGTTCCCGAAGAGCGCGTTCTGGTCCCCCGCCGACCACTTGTAGTTGGTGACGTCCTCGACGATGCCGATCACCAGCACCACGGCGGCGACCACGCCGAGGATGACAGCGAACCGCCTCACGTCAGTTCTCCCTCTCGATTCGCGGGCCCGGCAGGCTCGGCAACTGCCGGTTCAGCGAACGGGTCGACAGCCGCTTCTCCTGCCCTGGTCTTCGTCTTGCCGATGCCGAGCGACGGCACGACCGCGACCGCGACCCTTCGGGCAAGCACCGCGCTCACCGCCGCCTCGATGCCGTTGAACAGGCTGTTGCTCCACGTGTTGTTCCACATCTGCAGCCAGGTGTAGAACTGGGCGTTCAGGTAGGGGTCGAAGTTCAAGTCGGTGAGGACCGCGTTCGGCCCGCCGCGCAGGATGCCGATGGCCAGGCCGTCGAGCACCATCGAGAGCCGGCTCGCGTTCGATCCGAACACCGCCCCGCGCCTCGCGACTATGTACAGGTCGCAGAAGATGCCCTGGGTGAGACCGTCGGTCCAGTCAAGTACGCCGTGCCCGCTGCCGAACAGCAGCGCCGCGAGCAGGAAGTTGATGAAGATCATCGCCGTCACGCAGCCGGGCTTGCGCACCAGCGCGACGCCGACCATCAGCAAGAACATGTATGGCAGGTCGTGGATCTGCAGGAACTCAGCGCCAGGAATCGGGCTCAGCACCGGCTTGATGAATTGGTCGCCGATGATGTTGTCGTACACCTCGAGCAGCACGCCGAGCGCGGCGACTATCAAGATGTCCTGGGTGGTCCAGCGCTGGAATCGCTTGGAGCGCAGCGCGGCCCAGATGACCACGGCGACCGCCGCCACGCAGAAGATCCAGATCGCAACGTAGAAGAACAGATTGGTGCCTGGCGACAGCCGGATAGTGCTGGCAAGAACCATGCGGGTGCCCACTTCAGCCTCCAGGGATCGCAGCTGAGGATCGGCGCGGACGACATGGGCACCATGGCCGCAGAACCATTCAAGGTCGGCCGGTCCGGCGGCAGCAAGACCGAGCGTCCTTTCTTCATGTGAAGTTCACCCGCCATAACAACGGCCCAGCACGTCAGCGCCGCTGCAGCGGTAATTCCGTCTTCACCAGTCTGAATTATCGGCTTTCGCGAGCGAGAATTCCCAGGTCTCGGCGGGTATGAGATCGCGAAGTCGCGATGTTATCGTCCACAGCAGGAAGGTCGCATCACCGAGATCCCGGAGGCCCGCGATGATACGCCCGGCCGCTTGCCGAGACCTGATGCTTGTTTGCCGTCGCCACATCGATCAGATGCGGGTGTCGAGCGCCATCTGTCGTTCCTTCTGCTGACCACGCTCTAAGCAGCTCCCGGACCGCGTCGCGGCCCGGCCTGATGTCCAGCCCGCCGACCGCCGGGCCGGACGCATGAGACGCGCGCCAGACCTCAACCAGAAGGACTCAACCATGCCTCGCACGCAGCAGCGCGGCCAGGGCCAGTGGGCCCTCGGCCACTACGAGCCGCTGAATGCCGCCGAACGCTTCAAGAAGGACGACGCCGGGCTCAACGTCAGGGACCGGATCGTCAACCAGTACGCGCACACGGGGTTCGACACGATCGACCCGACTGACCTGCGCGGGCGATTCCGCTGGTGGGGCCTGTACACCCAGCGCCGCCCCGGCATCGGCGGCGGCAAGACCGGCGCGCTCGAGGACGCGGAGATCGAGGACGCCTACTTCATGATGCGGGTGCGCATCCCCGGCGGCCAGCTCAACGGCGCCCAGATGCACGCGGTCGCCGGGATCGCCAAGGAGTACGGCCGCGACCTGGCTGACATCACCGACCGGCAGAACGTGCAGTTCCACTGGATCAGGATCGAGGACGTGCCCGACGTCTGGGCGCGGCTCGAGGAGGTCGGCCTGTCCTCGCTCCAGGCCTGCGGCGACGTGCCGCGTAACATCCTCGGCTGCCCGGTGGCCGGCCTGGACGCGGGCGAGGTGATCGACGCGACAGCGGCGCTGCGCGCAACCGAGGCGGTCGCCGCGCTCAACCCCGAGTTCGTGAACCTGCCGCGCAAGTACAAGACGGTGATCTCGGGCTGCGGCTCGCAGTGCACCGCGCACGAGATCAACGACATCTCCTTCGTCGGCGTGATCGGGCCCGACGGCTCGCCGGGATTCGACCTCTGGGTCGGCGGCGGGCTCTCCACCAGCCCGATGATGGCCAAGCGGCTCGGCGTCTTCGTCAGGCCCGAGCGGGTACCCGACGTCTGGGCCGGGGTGACCGGCATCTTCCGCGACTACGGCTACCGCAGGCTCCGCAGCAGGGCCAGGCTCAAGTTCCTGGTCGTCGGACTGGGGCCCCGAGCGTTTCCGCGAGGTGCTCGAGACCGAATACCTGCACGAGACGCTGCCCGACGGCCCGGCCCCGCCACCACCGCCCCCCGGTTCCCGCGACCACGTCGGCGTGCACCGCCAGCGCGACGGGCTGTACTACGTGGGCGTCGCCCCGCACACCGGCCGCACGTCAGGTACTCAGCTCTCGCAAGTTGCTGACCTGGCTGAGACCTACGGGTCGGGCCGGGTTCGCACGACGATCGAGCAGAAGCTGCTGATCATCGATGTTCCGGAACAAAATCTCGCGGAGCTGGTCGCCGAGCTCGAGTGCATCGACCTGCCGGCCCGTCCTTCGCAGTTCCGGCGAGCCACGATGGCCTGCACCGGGATCGAGTTCTGCAAGCTGGCGATCGTCGAGACCAAGCAGCGGGCCCGCGACCTGTACACCGAGCTGGACAAGCGGCTGCCCGACTTCGACACCCCGATCTCGATCAACGTGAACGGCTGCCCGAACTCGTGCGCCAGGTTCCAGCTCGCCGACGTCGGGCTCAAGGGCTCGATCGTCGACGGGGAGGAGGGCTTCCAGGTCCACCTGGGCGGCTCGCTCGGCGCCGACCCGGCCTTCGGCAGGAAGATCCGCGGGCTCAAGGTCACCGCCGATGCGTTGCCCGATTATGTCGAGCGGCTGCTGCGCAGCTACCTCAAGGACCGGGCCGACGGCGAGCAGTTCGCGACCTGGGTACGGCGCGCCGACCAGGATCTGCTGACATGACCGCCGCGGGCGAATCAGACGACGCGGTCGGCGAACGGCAGGTGCCGTTCTTCTGCCCGTACTGCGGCGAGGAAGAGCTGCGCCCTGCCGGGTCCAAGGCCGGCGACTGGCAATGCCGGTCTTGCTCACGCGGCTTCACGCTGCGCTTCACCGGAGTCATCGGAGCCGGGGTCGCGGGAGCCGCTGCTGCCGACTGGCCAGCCGAGGCCACCGGATGAACGGGTACCCGGTCGAACTCGACCTCGGCGGGCGAGACGTCGTGGTCGTGGGCGGCGGGGCCGTCGCGCATCGGCGCGCCAGGGCGCTGGTCGACGCAGGGGCGCGGGTTACGGTCATCGCGCCTGACGTGACCGGTGAACTGGCGGAACTGCCGGTGACTGTCCGTCGCCGGCGCTACCGCGCCGGCGACCTCAGCGCCGCCTGGCTCGTCCACGCCGCGACCGACGATCCTGCCGTCAACGCCGCCGTCGCCGCCGATGCCGACCGGCTACGGATCTGGTGCGTGCGCGCCGACGACGCCGCCGCGTCGCCGGCCAGGACCCCGGCCGTGGCCAGGCACGGCGACGTCACGGTCGCAGTGACGTCGGGCGGCGACCCGCGCCGGTCGCAGCGGCTGCGCTCGGCGATCGCGCTGGCCCTGGCCGACGGTTCGCTGCCGGTGCGCCCGCAGCGCCGGCGCGGCGGTCGCCGGGGAGCAGGCTCGGTCGCGCTGGTTGGCGGCGGCCCAGGTGATCCAGGCCTAATCACCGTGCTCGGCAGGCGGCTGCTCGCCGAGGCAGACGTCGTGGTCGCCGACCGACTCGGGCCGAGCGCGCTGCTTGACGAACTCGACCCTGACGCGGAGATCGTGCTGGCGGGCAAGGCGCCTGGCGCGCACACGATGACGCAGGACCAGATCAATGCCCTGATCGTGGACCGGGCGCTGGCGGGCAGGCGGGTGGTCAGGCTCAAGGGCGGCGACCCTTTCGTGTTCGGCCGCGGCGGCGAGGAGGCGCTGGCCTGCGTGCGCGCCGGGGTGCCGTTCCAGGTCGTACCCGGGGTGACCAGCGCCGTCGCCGTGCCCGCGTACGCCGGGATCCCGGTGACTCACCGTGGCATCACCCAGGACTTCGCGGTGGTCTCCGCGCACCTGGACCCGTCGCAGCCGGGCGCGAGCGTGGACTGGGCCGCCCTCGCTCATGGCCCTGGCACGCTGGTGCTGCTGATGGCCGTCGCCCATCTGGAGACGATCAGCGCCGAGCTGATCAAGCGCGGCCGGGCCGCGACGACGCCGGTCGCGGTGATCAGGGAAGGCACCCTGCCGGGTCAGCAGGTGCTCACCTCGACGCTCGAGCACGTCGCATCCGACGCGGCGAGGCAGCGCGTCAGGCCACCAGCGGTGGTGGTCGTCGGCGAAGTGGTCGGGCTCCGTGAGAGGCTAGGCGCCGGAATGACAGGGGCGGGGACAGGCGGTTCTGAGGTTGCCGGCACGGAACGGACGACAGAACGAGGTGCGGCATGAACGGTCCGACCCTGCTCGCCGTGGCGCACGGCAGCAAGGATCCGGCGGCGACGGACACGATCAGGGCGCTGGCCGGCGAGGTCGAACGGCTCGCACCGGTCCTCGACATCCAGGTGGCGTTCGTGCAGGACGCGGCGCCGAGCCTGCCTGACGCGCTCGACGCCGCCGGCCCCGACGTCGTGATCGTGCCGCTGCTGCTATCGACCGGGTATCACCTGACCACCGACATCGAGGGCGCGGCGACCGCGATTGACACGGCGATCAGCGCGGGCGGCACGCTGGCGCCGCGGGTCGCGGGCCCGCTCGGGCCCGACCCGCTGCTGGTCACGGCCCTGACCGGACGGCTCGCAGAGGCCGGAGTGCCGGTCGGCGCGCCCGTCGTGCTCGCCGCCGCAGGCTCGTCTGATCCGCAGGCCGCCGGCCAGGTTCAAGCGCAGGCCGATCTGCTGGCAGCCGAGCGCGGCGCCCCGGTCGTGGTCGGGTACGCCGCCGCGGGCGAGCCGGCCGTCAGCGCCGCCGTTCGGGACCTGCGCGCAGCGACCGGCGGTCCGGTCGCGGTCGCGACGTACCTCCTGGCGCCCGGACAGTTCCACGACCGGCTCGCCGATAGCGGAGCGGACTGGGTGACAGCACCGCTCGGCGCGCACCCGGCGGTCGCCGCGCTGATCATCGACAGGTATCGCACGCACAGGACGCCGGTCGTCAAAGCCGCCTGACTTCCGGCGGGACAATGGAGGCATGTCCCACGGCGAGCAGCCGGTAGCCAGCGGCCCAATGGACGGGCCCCGCGGCGGATCAGGCCGGCCGGGCGCGCCGTGCTCACCGCTGGCTGTCATCCTGGCAGACCGCCCGCGCGTCTTATCTGTATCGACTATGGCGCGTCTGCCCGCCGAGTCGTCATCCGGCGCGGCCATTAGGAAGACCACGGTGACGGTCATGACTGACTTGCTGCCCAGGCGGGGGCGGGTCGCGCTGGTCTGCGCGGGAGTGCTCGGCCTGGCCATCCCGTCCTGCACGAGTGCCGTCCTGGCGCCAGCGACATCAGCGCGCGGAAGCGTGACGGCGCCTGCTACGGGCAGCTCCGCCGGACAGCAGCGATGGGTTACTCGCCACAGCGAAGCGGCAGGCACTGCGGTAGCCGCCAGCCCTACCGGTGGTGCCGTCTTCGTCACCGGCAGCGTCACCATCGGCTACGACGCCGCGACTGGCGCCCAGCAGTGGGTGAGCCGGTACGACGGCCCGGCCAAGATGGGCAGCATGGCCGACGCGGTCACGGCTAGCCCGGACGGGTCGCGGGTGTTCGTGACCGGCCAGACCTGGAATGCCCAGCGCCATCCCGAGTACGCCACCGTCGCCTATGACGCCTCGGCGGGCACCCAGCTGTGGGCGAGCCTGCATGCCGGGCACGCCGCAGGCGGAGCCGCGGCCGCCGCTGACGCCAGGGCGATCGTGGCCAGCCCGGATGGCAAGGTCGTCTACGTGACGGGCTTTAGCGGTCATGCCGGCGCCGGCGGGCGAATCGGGCTCGGGGTGTACGACTACGTCACCATCGCCTATGACGCTGCCACCGGCAAGGCGCTGTGGAGCGCCCGCTACGACAACGGCGGCAACGACCAGGCCCGCGCCATCGTGATCAGCCCTAGTGGCAGCGTCGTCTACGTGACCGGCGGGAGCTTCGCGAAGAAGACCGGCTACGACGACGCCACCATCGCCTACAACGCGGCCACCGGCAAGCAGCTATGGGTCGCCCGCTACAACGGCAAGGCCAGCAAGAACGAGTTCGCCAACGCGATCACCCTCTCCCCGAACGGCAAGGCGGTCTACATCACCGGCGGCAGCCGCGGCAGACATCCCGCCAGGACTTCGCAACCGTCGGCTACAACGCCGCGACGGGCAGCCAAGTGTGGGCCAGCCGTTACAACGGGCCCGGCAACCTGAATGACTCAGGCGCCGGCATCGCCGTGTCGCCGGACAACGCCACGGTCGTGGTCACCGGGGGAGCAAGGGCAAGGCCGGCCAGTACGACCCCGACTGGGCCACCATCGCCTACAACGCCAAGACAGGAGCGCCGCGCTGGACCAAGCGGTACGGCCGCGCCACGACCGCAGACATTTCCACGGCGCTGGTAATCAACCCGCGCGGAGGCACCGTGTACGTCACCGGCCTCTTCGGCGGGTTCAAGGAGGACGGCGAATACGGGACGGTGGCCTACTCGCTCAGCACGGGCGCGCAGAAGTGGGCGAAATTCTACGACGGTCCGGCCGGCCTCTACTCCGAAGCCGAAGCACTGGCCATCAGCCCGGACGGGCACACCCTGTATGAGACCGGTTCCAGCGACAGCAGCGACCACATCGACATGGCCACGGTCGCCTACCGCGCCTAACCCCAGCATGCCCGAGTCGCCCAGCACGAGGGCGCTCAGCGCCTGCAGCGCCAACGCAAGCTGCCCGAGAATGAGAACCATGCCGAATTCCAGCTCCGGCCCGCAGGCCGGCAAGGATGCGCCGGCCGCCAACCCCGCCCACGAGCCTG
Organism: uncultured Actinomycetota bacterium; assembly: GCA_963696215.1. Classification (GTDB taxonomy): domain Bacteria; phylum Actinomycetota; class Actinomycetes; order Streptosporangiales; family Streptosporangiaceae; genus Chersky-822. The sequence goes on along the minus strand of CAVOJF010000006.1, from coordinate 1,069,424 downwards.
ACCTGGTGATTCGGCCAGCGGGACGAGTAGTGCTGCTCGATCCGGCGAACCGGGTGCTGCTGATGCGCTACGACGACGGACCGCCGAACGGCGTGCACTGGTCGACCCCGGGCGGCGGCCTGAACCCCGGCGAGGATTTCGCCGCCGGGGCCGCGCGCGAACTGGCCGAAGAGACCGGCTGGCACGACATCGTGCTGCTCGGCGAGTTTCACAGGTGGACACACCAGATGGAGTATGACGACGCCATCGTCCGGCAGGTGGAACGCTTCTATCTGGCCAGGACCGACCGGCCAAAACGCGAGATCACGGGGGTCGAGGCGATGCACGAAGCCGACGGCATCGCCACCTGGCGGTGGTGGTCGCTCGCGGACCTCGACACCACAACCGAGGCGATCTGGCCAGCCGAACTCGCCGCGCTGATCAGGAAGGCTCTGCCCGGACCATCCTGACCAGTGCGTGCAGCCCGGCCAGCAGCTCCTGCTGGTCGCCAAGCCCGGTCAGGGTCTCGTCGATCCGACGGATCATGGTGTCGATCCGCCGTCCCTGCTCCTCGGAGCTCTGACGCGCGGCCTCCCGGTCGGCGATCTGCGCGTCCTGAAGGCGAGCCAGATCGGCGGTCAGGATCTGCCGCGCGTGCGCGGTGTTGTCTGCCAGCTTGTCCTCGGTCCTGCGAAGTTCCTCTGCCTGGGCGCGCCTCGCGGCGGCGAGTTCCTCGTCCAGGTTGGTGACGGTCTTGACCAGCCCAGCCACCTTCTCCCGCAGGGCGACCACGTCCTCGCGCGGGTGCAGGCTCTCCCGCGAGAGCGTGCTGATCCGCTCGCGCAAGTGCGCGAAGTACGCGGCTGCGGGGCGGATCGTCGCGGACACCAGGTACGCGGCCATGACGTAGTAGCCGAGCGTCGCACCAGAGATGTAGGTGACCACCGCCGTCGCCGCCGCGGTGGCGAGGTGCCCGCCGAGCGCGAACCAGAGCATCCGGCGTGCGATCGTCCGTGCCTCAGCCTCCTGATCCGGATGGACCTCGATGCCGCGGGCGCGTGAGACCGACATCTCCGCGACAACCCTGCGCGCACTGAAATACAGGTTCCACGGCACGGCCACGAGCACGATCAGCCACGCGAGCGCGGCGGCGCCCGCGGCGATGGACAGGACCGTGCGAAGCGAGACTCCGGTCAGGTGTGCGAGCCACCCGATCAGGAGCGCCGCGATGGCGCCGATCACGATCAGCGCCCACCACTTGACGACGCCGCTTGCGCCATTTTCGTCGCTCATGCTGCGACGGTAATGGCCAGGTGATGCCGCGGGGATCGGCGCAGCTACTCAATCATGATTGAGTAGCGCTACCTATCGGAACCATCGTCGGCAGGCACGCCGTGGTTCCGATGGGCCGTCAACTCGCCGGTCCTCTCCTTCGTACTTGGTAGGCGAGAGAAGGAGGTGGTGGCGTGCAGGAGGCCGCGGACGCCGAGGCCCTTGAGCATTTCCTGGCCGAGCGTGGTACCCAGCTGATGCGGACAGCAGTCTTGCTGGCCGGCAGCCGCCAGGACGGCGAGGACCTCATGCAGGCGGCGCTGGAGCGGCTGCTCAGGCAAGGCAAGCGGGTCACAGGCAACCCTGAGGGATACCTCAGGCGGACGCTGTACAACCTGGCGGCCGACCGCTGGCGACGGCAGGAGCGGCTGCGCCGCAAGCTGCCGGTGCTGGGCGGAGGTCAGCGGTCGGTCGAACCCGATCTGACCGCGGCCGTCGACCTCAGGGATGCGCTGATCCGCGCGCTGCACATGCTCCCGCCGCAGCAACGTGCGGTGGTGGTGCTGCGGCACTGGGAGCAGCTGTCGGAGGCCGAGGCCGCTGAGGTGCTCGGTTGCTCGGAGGGCACGGTCAAGTCGGCGGCTTCCCGCGGCTTGCGCCGGATGCGCGAACTCGCCGGAGAGTGGCTAGATAACGATGTCGAGCTGACGGAGAACAGGACATGAACCAGGACTTTGACGAGCTGGTACGCGACAGCATGGCGCGCTTTACCGACGGGGTCGAGATGCCGCCGCGACTCCCGGCCGACGCGCGCAGGCAGAACAGGCGACGGCACCGTGCCAGGGTCGGCTGGCTGGCGAGCGGTGCCGCTGTCGCGGGCGCGGCGGCCGTGACAATCGGCACGGTCGGGACGGGAACTGTTGCGCCGCACCATCGCCCCGGCCCTGCGAACGGGCACACCCGCGCCGTCGAGACGACCGCCGTGGTCATTACCCGGGTCGAGCGCGCGCTTGCCAAGACGGCCATGGGCAACCCGATCGCATACACCAGGCAGACCAACCGCGGCGTGAGGCTCTTCGTGATGATCCCGCACGGCAAGCCGATCCAGGTGCGTGGCGGCGTGACCAGCACCTGGTCACGCGGGCCGCTGCAGCACGTCGTCGTCGCCACCCCAGGGGGCAAGCCGTCGCTCAGCATGCTGAGCGACAACAGCGGGGGTAGGAGCGTCCAGACCACCGTCAGTTACCAACGGCGGGTCTGGTGGCGCGGCACGTATTCAGCACCGACAACGACCACGCCCGCACTGGGCTGCAAGCTCGGCGCGGTCGACAGGACGCCAGCACAGTGGGCCCGTGAGGTGAAGAAGCTGCTGTCCTGCGGCGCCGCCGTGGCCGGCCGTGAGCGGGTCGACGGCGTCGACACGATCAGGCTGAAGCTGAGCAGCAGCTACCACCGCGCGTGCGCCGGCTCGAACAGCGGCGGCCAGTGCCATCCGGTGTCGGTCGGCTGGACAGGAACGCTGTGGGCAAACGCAAAGACCTTCCTGCCCGTGCGCCTTGTCTCGCACGGCCATCACTTCAGCTTCCAGATCGACTTCGGCTGGCTGGCGCCGAACGCGGCCAACCTGGCCATGCTGCACCAGCCGATTCCTGCCGGATTCAAGCACGTCTGACCAGGAACGCGATGGCGCGCGGTGCCGGCTGACAGGCCGACCGCGCGCCATCGGCGTCTGCGGGCAAGGACCGTCCCGGGCTGTCGGTATGTCACGGCAGTATGGAGTCATGCCCGCACGAGCAGCGCCGGAGCGAGATTCTGGCGCGGCCACCAGGGCGCTGGCCGGCTTCTCCGAGCCGACGGCGTCCTGGTTCCTCGCTGCCTTCGCCGAGCCGACCACCGCCCAGGCCCAGGCGTGGAGCGCGATCGGCAACGGCGAGAACGCGCTCGTCATCGCCCCGACCGGGTCGGGCAAGACGCTGGCGGCGTTCTTGTGGGCGATCGACAAGCTGGCCACTGAGCCGCCGCCAGCCGACCCGGCGCAGCGCTGCCGGGTGCTGTACATCTCCCCGCTCAAGGCGCTCGCCGTGGACATCGAGCGGAACCTGCGCTCCCCGCTGGCGGGCGTCAGCCAGGCGATGCGGCGCCTCGAGCTGCCTGAACCGCAGATCCGGGTCGGCGTCAGGACCGGCGATACCGCGGCAGACGAGCGCAGGCAACTCGCCGCCAAGCCGCCCGACATCCTGATCACCACGCCAGAGTCCCTGTTCTTGCTGCTGACCTCCCGCGCCAGGGAGAGCCTGCGCGGAGTCGAGACCGTGATCATCGATGAGGTCCACGCGCTGGCCGGCGGCAAGCGCGGCGCTCACCTCGCGCTGTCACTGGAGCGTCTTGACGCGCTGCGCGTAGCCGACAGGGCCGCACCGGCGCAGCGGATCGGGCTGTCGGCCACCGTCCGGCCGCCAGAGGAGGTCGCGTCGTTCCTCGGCGGCGCCCGCCCCGTGACGATCGCGGCACCGCCCAGCGAGAAGCGGTTCGACCTGACGATCGTCGTACCGGTGCAGGACATGTCCGATCTCGGCTCGGACGGCGCCAGCCTGCCAGGCTCTGGTCAAGCTTCGGCGTCGATCGTCGGGCCGGCCGAATTCGGCGCACAGGCCGGGACGGGGAACCCGGGCGGCGCGCCGTTTGCTCCCGGCGATCCGCAGGGAGCAAACGGTCAGGCACGCTCCAATTCGATCTGGCCGCACGTCGAGGCCCAGGTGCTGGACGCCATCGAGCGGCATCGCTCGACGATCGTGTTCGCGAACTCGCGCCGGCTGGCCGAGCGGCTCTGCGCCCGCCTCAATGAACTCGCCGCCGAGCGCGCGGTCGAGCGGGCCGAGCTGGCCGGGTCCGACCCTGACGAGATCACGCGGCCCGTGATCGCGCGCGCTCACCACGGCTCGGTCTCTCGCACCGAGCGAGCTCAGATCGAGGAGGCGCTCAAGGAAGGACGGCTGCCCGCCGTCGTCGCCACCTCGAGCCTGGAACTCGGCATCGACATGGGCGCGGTGGACCTCGTTATCCAGGTCGAATCGCCTCCTTCGGTCGCGAGCGGTCTGCAGCGAACGGGGCGCGCCGGGCACAACGTCGGCGACGTCTCTCGTGGCGTGATCTTCCCGAAGTATCAGGGCGACCTTGTGCAGGCCACCGTGGTGGCAGGCCGGATGCGCGCCGGGGCGATCGAAGAGCTGCGCATGCCGCGCAACCCGCTCGACGTGCTGGCCCAGCAGATCGTCGCGATGACGGCGATGGACGACTGGACCGTCGATGACCTGCTGGCCATGGTCCGCCGGGCGGCCCCGTTCAGCGGCCTGACCAGGCCGGTGCTCGAGGCCGTCCTCGACATGCTGGCCGGCCGCTACCCGAGCGAGGAGTTCGCAGGCCTGCGGCCGCGCCTGATCTGGGACCGGGCCACCGGGATCCTGCGCGGACGGCCTGGCGGCCAGCGGATCGCGGTGACCAACGGCGGTACCATCCCTGACCGCGGCCTGTTCGGCGTCTTCCTGGCGGGAGCCGCCGATAAGAGCGGCCGGCACTCGCGGCGGGTCGGCGAGCTTGACGAGGAGATGGTCTACGAGTCACGCGTCGGTGATGTCTTCGTGCTCGGCGCGAGCTCCTGGCGGATCGAGGACATTACCGCGGACCAGGTGATCGTGTCCCCGGCTCCTGGGCAGCCTGGCAAGCTGCCGTTCTGGCATGGCGACGCGCCGGGCCGGCCAGCCGAGCTCGGCCGCGCGATCGGCGCGTACTGCCGCGAGCTTGGCGCCGCCGATCCCGAGCGCGCGACCTCGAGGCTCCGCGACGCAGGGCTCGATCAGCTCGCGACCAGCAACCTGCTCAGCTACCTGACCAGCCAGCGGGAGGCGACCGGGTACCTGCCCGACGACTTGACCCTGGTGCTCGAGCGGTTCCGCGACGAGCTCGGCGACTGGCGGCTGGTCCTGCACAGTCCGTACGGATCCAAGGTGCACGCGCCGTGGGCGCTGGCGATCGCCGCGCGGCTGCGCGAGCGGTACGGCGGCATGGACGTGCAGGCCATGTACACCGATGACGGCATCGTGATCAGGGTCCCCGACGCCGACGACCCGCCGCCGGCGGGCTTCGCGCTGCTCGACCCCGACGAGGTCGAGCAGATCGTCACCGCCGAGCTAGGGGCGTCGGCCCTCTTCGCCGCCAGGTTCCGTGAGTGCGCCGCCCGCGCGCTGCTGCTCCCCCGCCGCCAGCCGGGCCGCCGCTCACCGCTGTGGCAGCAGCGCCAGCGCGCCGCTCAGCTGCTCGCGGTCGCGAGCGACTACGGCAGCTTCCCGATCGTGCTCGAGACGATGCGTGAGTGCCTGCAGGACGTGTTCGACGTGCCTGCCCTGGTCGGCCTCATGCGCGACCTGGCCGGCCGCAAGATCAGGCTCGTCGAGGTCGAGACGTCGACCGGCTCGCCGTTCGCCCGGGCACTGCTCTTCCGCTACATCGGCGCCTTCATGTACGAGGGCGACGCACCGCTGGCCGAGCGCCGTGCGCAGGCGCTCGCCCTCGATTCCGCCTTGCTCGCCGAGCTGCTCGGCCAGGCTGACCTGCGGGACCTGCTCGACCCGCAGATCGTCCTAGATTCACAACGCGACCTCCAGCGAACCTCGGCCAGCCGGCACTGCTCGTCGGTGGAGCAGCTCGCCGACATGATCATGCAGATCGGGCCGCTGGGCGCTGAGGAGATCGCGGCCCGGTGCACCGAGCCTGGCGCGGCGCCTAGCTGGATCGCCGATCTGGCGGCCCAGCGCAGGATCATCGACGTCAGGATCGCGGGCCAGCAGCGCTATCGCGGCGATCGAGGACGCGGGCAGGCTCAGGGACGCGCTCGGCGTCGCGCTGCCGACCGGCATCCCGGTCGCCTTCACCGAACTGCTGCCAGACCCGCTCGGCGATCTCGTCGCCAGGTACGCGCGCTCGCACGGGCCGTTCACGGCCATCGACGTCGCGCACCGCTACGGCCTGGGCGTCGCCGTTGTCACCGGCGCGCTGCACAGGCTCACGGCCAGCGGCAGGATCGTCGAGGGCGAGTTCCTGCCGAGCCTGCTCGGTCCGCAGTGGTGCGATGCGGGGGTCCTGCGCCTGCTCAAGCGCCGCTGCCTGGCCAAACTGCGCCACGAAGCAGAGCCGGTGCCGACGCAGGTCTTCGCCGCCTTCCTGCCCGCCTGGCAGGACGCCCTGCATGACACGGCGTTCCTTGCGGTGCAGGGCCGCAAGCCAGGCACCGGATCGAACTCCTGGCAGCCGAGGCGCAGGGGCCGGGTCGCCGGACCTGACGCCGTCTACTCGGTGGTCGAACAGCTTGCCGGGGCGGCCATTCCCGCGGCTGCGCTTGAGTCCCTGATCCTGCCTGCCAGGGTCGCCGGCTACGCCCCCGCGATGCTGGACGAACTCACCGCGGCCGGAGATGTCATCTGGGCAGGCGCGGGCGCCCTGCCTGGCGGCGACGGCTGGCTCGTGCTCGCGCCAGCGGACTCAGCCCCGTTGCTGATGCCGCCGCCGGGCGAGATCACGATGACGCCGGTGCACGACGCCGTGCTCGAGGCACTGAGCGGCGGCGGCGCCCTGTTCTTCCGCGCGCTCGCCGACCGCGTCGTCGACCGCGTCACCGCGACGGACACAGGTTCACCGGCCAGCACGGACAAGAACGCGGACGGCCAGAATGCGGTGAGCCGGATCAGGGCGCTGAACCGGGTCAGCGATCAGGCGGTTGCCGCGGTGGTGTGGGACCTGGTCTGGGCCGGCCTGCTGACCAACGACACGCTCGCGCCGATGCGCACGCTGCTCGCGACCGGCAAGTCCTGGGCGCCGGGGCTCCGTCAGGGCGCGGCGGGCGGCGCAGCCACCGCGCCTGACCTGGGCCACGGTGCTGGCATGCCGGACGGCCGGCGGAACGGCCAGGGCGAGCCGGCCGGCTGGCAGCAGGGGCTCCAGTCCCCGTACGCCGGCCAGCGAGGGCCGGCCGCCGGGCGGCTGACGAGGCGGCCGGGCTTCGGCCGGGGCGCACTGCCCTCGCACGCCGGGCCGCCCACAGTCAGCGGGCGCTGGTCCCTGGTGGTGCCGGGTGACGCCGACCCGACCAGGCGGCTGCACGCCAGGGCGCTGTCACTGCTCGATAGGTACGGCATCGTGATCAGGGGCGTCGCGGGGAGCGAGCGGGTAACCGGCGGGTTCGGTGCCCTGTACCCGGTGCTGCGAGCGATGGAAGAGACCGGCCAGTGCCGGCGTGGCTATTTCGTCGAAGGACTCGGTGCCGCACAGTTCGCGCTTCCCGGAGCGGTGGACAGGATGCGCTCGATGGCCGACTCGGTGCTTGCCTCTATGCCCGGCGCAGACGCACTCGCATCCGCGGCAGCAGCAGCTGAGCCACCTGTCGTGGTGCTCGCGGCCGCGGACCCCGCCAACGCCTACGGAGCGGCGCTGCCGTGGCCGCCGAGGCCGGACGAGACCCCAGGTGGTCACCGGCCTGGCCGCAAGGCCGGCGCGCTGGTGATCCTCGTGGCCGGGCAGCTGGTGCTCTACGTCGAGCGCGGCGGCAAGACGCTCCTGTCGTGGACCGCCGACCCGGCCATGCTCGGCCCCGCGACGGCCGCGCTAGCCGGTGCCGTCCGGGCGGGCGCGCTCGGGAAGCTGACTGTGGAGCGGGCCGACGGTGGCGGGGTGTACGAGTCTCCGCTCGCCCAGGCGCTCGAGGAGGCAGGTTTCCGGCCCACTCCTCGCGGCCTGCGCCTTCGAGGCTGACCACGGCGACACGCCTTTCGTGCGGCTCCCCCACCTGTCTTTCTCGGTCCGTTTGACCTTGTCCCAGGGTGAAGGCACAGGGTCGGGAGGGCCGGGCGATCGTCCGGCTGAGGAGGGTACGGATGAGCCTGCTGACCATCGGGGCGTTCGCCAAGGCGTCGCGGCTGTCACCGAAGGCACTGCGCCTCTACGACGACCTCGGCCTGCTGCAGCCGGTCGAGGTCGATCCCGCGTCCGGCTACCGGTTCTACGACCTCGCACAGCTCGACCGGGCCAGGCTGGTGGCATGGCTCAGGCGCCTCGGCATGCCGCTTGCGCGGATCCGGATGGTCTGCGACGCCGAGCCCGCGACGGCCGCCGCCGAGATCGCCGCTTACTGGGCGCAGGTGACGGCCGAGGCGGCCGTGCGGCAGGAACTCGCCGCCTTCCTCGTCGACTATCTCGAAGGAAAGGCCACTGCCATGCCCGACGCTCGATCCGCACTTGGTATCCGCTTCGCCGCCGGTTCCGACATCGGCCGGGAACGGGCCCGTCACGAGGACAGCGCCTATGCAGGATCTCGCGTCCTCGCCGTAGCCGACGGCCTCGGCGGGCACGCGGGCGGCGCGCAGGCCAGCGCCACCGCTATCGGCGCCCTCGCGACGCTAGAAGACGCCAGCGGGCCACCTGAGCCGCTGGTCGCACTCGGCCAGGCCGTCCAGGAAGCGAGCGCGCGCATCCGCGCGCTCGCGGAGTCCGATCCGGACCTCGAGGGCCTCGGGACCACGCTCACGGCCCTACTGTGGTCGGGTTCTCAGCTTGCGCTCGCCCACGTCGGCGATTCGCGCGCTTACCTACTGCGGGATGCCCGGCTCTTCCAGCTGACCGAGGATCACACCTATGTGCAGTCGCTGGTCAAGGCCGGCCAGATCGGCGCCGATGACGCCGCGGCTCACCCGCAGCGGCAGCTGCTCGAGCGCGCGATCGACGCCACCACCGATCCGCAGGCTGACCTCTCCCTGCACGCGGTCAAGCCAGGCGACAGGTACCTGCTGTGCACCGACGGGCTGCACGGGGTCGTCACGACGGCGCAGATCCAGTCCGCGCTGAGCGCTGCCTCCGACCCGCAAACCGCGGTGGACGACCTGATCGGACTCGCGAACGAGGCTGGCGGCCCTGACAACATCGCCTGCGCGGTGGCTGACGTCGTCGGCATCTAGTGCTCGCATAAACGTGCCCGCAACAGAGCGCCTGGCTACGCGCTGGCCGGCGTGTGCCAGAGGTCGGTGATCGTCAGCCCGAGGTCGGCGAGCATCCGCCTCAGCAGCGGCAGCGACACGCCGATGACGTTGCCGGGATCGCCGTCTATGCCGTCGATGAACGGCGCTCCCCTGCCGTCGATGCTGAACGCGCCCGCGAGCATCATCGGCTCGCCGCTGGACACGTAGGCGGCCAGTTCCGCCTCCGTCGGCTGGCCAAAGCGGACAGTGGTCCGTGCCACGGCACTCACCTGGCGGCCGGTGGCGCCGTCGATCAGGCAGTGACCGCTGCAGAGCGTCCCGGCACGGCCGGCCAGCCTGCGCCACATGGCTACCGCGTGCTCGGCCGAGCGCGGCTTTCCGAGCGCGACGCCATCCAGGTCCAGCATCGAGTCGCAGCCGAGCACGAGGGCCGCAGGGCGGCGAGCGGCCACAGCCAGCGCCTTGCGCTCGGCGAGCATCTGGACGAGCGCCGCCGTGTCGAGAACCTCGTCCACGCTTTCATCGACGCCGCTCACGACAACCTCGGGATTGACCCCCGCGTCGCGCAGCAGCCGTAGCCTGCCCTGCGAACCGGAGGCGAGCACCAGCACGGCAGGCAAATGTGGAATCACGCAGGTCAGCGTACTTGCAAGCGCGCCGAGTAACTCGGCTGTGTTTACTGAAAATTGTCCAGATTCTCGCCCGCGCACCGACCAACCGGGGTCGCGGGGTCACACCGGCTGGAGCGGCAGGTGCGGTCCCGCCGGGTACGCGACCTCGATCGGGTCACCGCGCGAGACCTGACCGCCGGCCAGCACGATCGCCATCACGCCTGCTTTGCGCACCAGGTGACCGTCAGCGTCCCTGTCCAGCACCGCCTTCATGAGTCCCGCCTGGAACCCGTCTAGCTGGATGCACGGATTGCGCAGTCCGGTCACCTGCACCACCGCGCCGGGGCCGAGCATCAGCCTCGTGCCCGTGGGAAGCGCCAGCAGGTCGATGCCGCGGGTGGTCACGTTCTCGCCCATGTCCCCCGGTGCTACCCGGTAGCCGCGCAGGCCGAGTTCATCGTGCAGTTCGGCGTGGATGAGGTGCACCTGGCGCAGGTTCGGCGCGGACGGATCCCTGGCTACGCGCGACCTGTGCTGGACGGTCTGGCCAGCGTGCGCGTCGCCTTCGACCCCGAGCCCAGCGATCAGCCTGATGGTTTCGCGGATTGGCTTACTGAACGCGTGCTGGCCGTCTCTGCTGACCGCGGCGACGAAGCCTGCTGGCACGGGCGGGCCTCCCGTCACCACAGGCCAGGAATCAGCCGCGCCGTGCGGCTAGCGTAGGCCTGATAATCAGCGCCGAGCGCGGCGGCCAGCGTCGCCTCCTCCACGCTGATCCTGATCGCGAGCGCCAGCGCTGGCACGACGACGATCAGCAGCAAGCCGAGCCAGTTGCCGAGCGCGATGCCCGCACCGGTCAGCGCGAGCAGCGCTCCCGCGTAGCCCGGATGCCGGAGCAGGCGGTAGGGGCCGTGCTGGACGACCCGATGATCGTCCGCGATGCCGACCACGAAGGTGAAGAGCCGGTCCAAGGTCAGGATTGCCCAGACCCGCAACGCGATCCCGGCGACGGCGGTGACCTCGCCAAGCACGATCAGCACCCGGCCGCCTCCGATGGCGAACTGGGTCAGCCTGGTCAGTGCCAGCGCTCCGACTGCCGCGGCCGCGATACCGACCACGACCAGGAAGAACGTCCACTCCCTCAGCCGCCCGCCCGCGGCTGCCGACCAGGTCCGCAGCCGAGCACGCCAGCCAGGCCGGACTGCCAGGCGCAGCCTGAGCGCGAGCTCGACGACCCCCCACAAGACCAAGGTCGCGGCGGCCATGCCATGCCAGGTCCCGGCCGGGAGCCGTTGATCCATGGTCACCCTCCCGGTGTCGCGCCGTCAGGTTTCTGCAACTCATGCCAGCTGCCTGCATAATGCTGGGTATGCGACTGTCTGCCCGAGCCGATTATGCCCTCCGCGCCGCAATCGAGCTCGCGGCCTCGGGCGAAGGCCACGTCACGGCTGAGCAGCTCGCCAGGGCGCAGCAGATCCCGGCAAAGTTCCTCGAGGCGATCCTGACCCAGCTGCGACGGGCTGGCCTCGTGCGCAGCCAGCGCGGACCTGACGGCGGATTCTGGCTGGCGCGGCCCGCTGACGAGATCGCGCTCGCCGACATCATCAGGGCGATCGACGGCCCGCTGCTCGGAGTGCGCGGCGAACGCCCGGAGAATCTCGGCTATATCGGCGCGGCCGAGCCGCTCCAGACTGTGTGGATCGCGCTGCGCGCGAACGAGCGGGCGATCCTCGAAGAGGTCACACTTGCGCACTTGGTCGCCGACGATCTTCCTGAGAGCGTCAAGCGCCTCGCGGACCTCCCAGGTTCCTGGGAAGCGCGCGTCGCCCGTTAGCCGGGAGTAGGTCTCCTGGTCCTCAGACCGGCACCATGTTGGTGATCTCGCGGACCGTCCGCGTCACCTGATCGAAGGCTGGCTCGCCGACAGCGAGGTTCGTCCCGATCGGTATCCGGCCGGGTACCGTGAGCTTCTGGCCCTGGCCGATCTGCCCGGGCGCAATGTGCCTGGCACCGATCTGACCAACTACCTGACCGGTCCCGATGCTGTGGCCGAGCGGGCCGGCACCAAGCTGGCCAGCGCCTGCCGGCACCCGCGATCCTGCACCGGCGGGAACCCGCTGCTCGGCTGGCATGGATATCCGCTCGGATCCGACCTGACCCACGGGAACCTCTTCTTGCGCGGCCTGATCGCCGTCATGGCCGGACCCGTGGCTAACGCCGTTGACCTCGAGCGGCGGCTCGATGACGTCGGCGAACACAGGCTCGCTCTGCAGTTCGGCGAGCGCGAAGTTGTCAGAGACTTCCCTGAGCACCTGAGACAGCGGCGCGCCGAGCGCCGAGCAGATGGCAGCGAGCAATTCCGACGATGCTTCCTTCTGTCCCCGCTCGACCTCGGAAAGATATCCAAGCGAGACCCGCGCCGAGGCAGAAACCTCGCGGAGGGTGCGACCCTGCCGCAGGCGCAGGCGCCGCAGCGCGTCACCGAGCAAGTGACGAAGCAGGACCATCGTCGCATTCCCTTCCCGAGATCGGCCGCCTACCCCTCCACCGTACCTGCCCAGAATGACGGAGCGGGAGAGGGCATCGGTGCGTCTTCGAGATACGTAACGCTGTAATCACTCATTGTCTTCCATGGGCATCGCTTTGCGTGAGCGTGGTGACGAGCAGCCTGAGTACACGGTCCACCGTGCCGAGCCGGATCTGCGTCCGGTCGCCGCTGAGCGCCAGCGCCTCATGCCTGGTCGCCCACCACGCGCTCACCGCGATGTGGACGGTGCCGACCTGCTGCCCATCGGCCGGCGAGGGCCCGGCTACCCCCGTGGTCGCGACTCCCACCGCGGCACCCAGCAGTCGCCTGACGCCCCGCGCCATCGCCATGGCCACATCAGGGTGCACCGTGCCGACCCGGGCAAGCAGGTCCGCATCGACGCCAAGTAGCTGGTTCTTCACATCAGCCGCGTAGGCCACGATGCCGCCCCTGACGACGGCCGAAGCCCCGGGAACGGTTGTGAGGGCCGCGGTTACCAGCCCGCCCGTGAGCGACTCGGCCGCGCCGATGGTCAGGCCGCGCGCGACCAGCATCGCGATCGCGCTGGGGGCGAGGTCTCCGGCGACGAGGTCCCCGGCGGCTGGCGTACTGGACGCCCGCTCCGTCACTCCGCAGCCCCGGGCGCGGCAGGCGCGCTCGCCACCGGCTGGGCGTCAGCGGGATGCGCGGCCCGGCGCAGCCTGAGCGCCCTGGCCGTGTAATCGACCCCGGTCACCAGCGTGACGGCGACCGCGGCTGCCATGAAGGCAGATCGCACCCAGCCGATCGGCTCCGGCAGGATGTACAGCCCGATCGCGATGATCTGAAGCACCGTCTTGATCTTGCCGCCCCTGCTGGCCGCGATGACACCGTGCCTGATCACCCAGAAGCGCAGCAGCGTCACACCGACCTCCCGCACTCCGATGACCACCGTCACCCACCACGGCAGGTCACCGAGCGCCGACAGCGTGATCAGCGCCGACCCGGTCAGCGCCTTGTCCGCGATCGGATCGGCGATCTTTCCGAAGTCGGTGATCATGCCGCTGCGCCTGGCTAGCTGGCCGTCGAGCAAGTCGGTCACCGACGCGACGCCGAACACGAAAAACGCGACGACCCGCGACGCTGTACCGCCGGCGACCAGGAAACTCACGAAGACCGGCACGAGCAGCAGCCGGAGGACGGTGAGGCCGTTGGGAATATTGACCAACCTGGGCGCGGCCGACGGGTTCGGCGCGTCCGAGCTAGTCAATGGTCCCAGGCTGCGCTGGACGTCCCTGTCCATGCTCATCAACCAGATCCGCCACCAGGTCCACCCCCTCCGAACCTGATACCCGCGCACGGACCAGGTCACCAACAGCCAGCCGCCCGGGCGACCGCACCTCAGTAGCGCCGTCCACCTCGGGCGCCTGATGCGCGGAGCGGCCGATGTAGCGCCATCCGGCCACATCGCTGCCTGTCTCGCCGTGCTGATCGTCGGCAAGTTCCTCGATCAGCACCTCGTGGATCTCGCCGATCCGATCGGCGGCCCGCTGGTCCATCAGCTCGTCGGCCAGCCCGGCGACCTGCTCGACGCGGCTGGCGATCTCGTCCTCGCCGAGCTGGCCCGGCAGGGCCGCCGCCTCCGTGCCGTCCTCGTCGGAGTATCCGAAGACGCCGATCGCGTCCAGCCTGGCCTCGGACAAGAACCGCTCGAGCTCGGCGACGTCGACCTCCGTCTCGCCTGGGAAGCCAACGATGAAGTTGGATCTGATCCCCGCCTCGGGCGCCAGCTTCCTGATCTGCTCGATGAGGGTCAGGAAGCGGTCGCCATCACCGAACCTGCGCATCGCGCGGAGCACCGGCCCGCTCGCGTGCTGGAAGGACAGGTCGAAGTAGGGCGCCACCCCCGGCGTTCCAGCCAGCACCTCGATCAGCCCAGGGCGCACTTCAGCAGGCTGCAGGTAGCTGACCCTGATCCGGTCGACTCCAGGAACGGCGGCGAGCCTGGGCAATAGCGTCTCAAGCAGCCTCAGGTCACCGAGATCCTTGCCGTAAGAGGTTGAGTTCTCGCTGACAAGCATTAGTTCCCTGGCGCCGTGCAGCGCGAGCCAGCCCGCCTCAGCCACCAGGTCATCCGGCGGCCTGGAGACGAACGCGCCTCGGAAGGCGGGGATCGCGCAGAAGCTGCACCTCCGGTCGCAGCCTGACGCGATCTTGAGCGGGGCGACCACGCCGTCACCCAGCCGGCGCCTGAGCACCCGAGGGCCCGAGGGCGGCGCGAGGCCGTCTGGCAGGTCGGCGAGCCGCCCGCCGCCGTGCCCTGGCACATGGGCGCCAGCGGCTCCTGGCCGTCCGGCGGGTGAGATCGGCAGCAGCTTCCTGCGATCCCGTGGGTCGTGCGCGGCCCAGCGCTGGCCGTCTAGGACAGCGTCGAGCCGGCCTGAGATGTCGGCGTAGTCGTCGAAGCTCAGCACCTGGGCCTCTGGCAGCGCATCGGCCAGCCCGGCGCCGTAGCGCTCTGCCATGCAGCCAGCTGCGACCACCGCCGCGCCCGAGTCGGCAGCGGACAGCAGTTCATCGATAGACTCCTGCTTCGCTGCCTGGATGAAGCCGCAGGTGTTGACCAGCACCACGTCAGCCTCGCCGGCCGCCGCGTCCGCTGGTGCGAGCGTCCACCCGCCGGACTCCAGCCGTGCGGCCAGTTCCTCCGAGTCGACCTCGTTCCTGGCGCAGCCGAGCGTGACCAGCCGCACCGTTCGGCCGCGGCCGGCGGCACCGGTTGACGGAGCGGAACCTGCAGATGACACACCGGAAGACTACGGCAGACCACTGTCTGCGACAGCCGGCCGGGCCGGGCGCTAGTGCACCCGGCCGGAGTGCAGACTGAGCGTCACCATGGCGACCGTGCCCTTCGGCACCGGGTTCTTGCCGTTGACCCTGACCTTCACTCCTGACGGGTTGCCCAGGATCATCGTCACCCGGTGCTTCTCCGTCCAGTTCATCGAGTTGCCCGCGTACACCATGCCGCTGAACAGCGTCGCGCCGCTTGGGCTCGTGAGCTGTACCCAGCAGTTCCGCGTCGCGGTCAGACTGATGTGCAGTTTGCGCGGACCGTGCTGGTGCGCCACCACCGCCGGCGAGGTCTTGGCATTCGCCTTGGACGCGGTGCTCGGGTTCTGCACCCTGGCGTCTTGCTTCGCCGCAGTCGCCGGGTGCGACGCGAAGTGCTGATAGGCGAATATTCCGGCGATGATCACCAGCGCGATGGCCATGGCCGCGGTCCAGTTCGGCCGGCGACGCTCCTTCAGCTTGACCGGGGTGACTGGCTGGAAGACGTCGGCGGCGCTAATCGCCTGCGGCGCTCCCAATGTCGCGTCATATTCCTCGATCAGGGGCTCGGGATTCACGCCTACGGCGCCCGCGATGCTGCGAATGTGACCGCGGGCGTAAAAGTCGCCGCCGCAACCGGAGAAGTCGCTGCGCTCGATTCCGCGGATGATGGTTTCCCTGATGCAGGTGCGCTGGCTCACCTGCGTCACCGTCAGTCCTGCCTGGCGGCGTCCCGCTACCAGCGCGTCACCGATACTCATGCCGCGCCTCCACGGTTCCCCATCAATGGCCGCTGCTGGTTCAGATTCGGGCGCATAGCTATGATTCCCGCTCCCCCGCTCCCCTTTTCAGGGGCTGATGACCCAGTGTAGGCACCTGACTACTGTGCGACGACAACCTGGACCGGGTGTCCTAGAGTCAAAGCCAATAAGCAGATGCGATTACGCAATCCCCACCCCCTCATGCCCCCCGCTCAGCCGGCCGACACCCACGCCCAGGGCGACCTTTCGCCATCGGGCCGAAAGGGAAAGGCAAAGCGCGACGGGGCAGATAGAGGTGTTAGCTGGCTATTTGCCGCGCAGCGAATCGAGCAGTTCGTCGAGGTCGTCCGGACGGACCAGAACGTCCCTGGCCTTCGATCCCTCGCTCGGGCCGACGACGCCACGGCTTTCTAGTATGTCCATCAGCCGTCCAGCCTTGGCGAAGCCGACGCGCAGCTTGCGCTGCAGCATCGAGGTGGAGCCGAACTGGGTGCTGACGATCTGCTCAGCGGCCCTGAGCAGGTCGTCGAGGTCATCGCCGATGTCCGCGTCGATCTCGCGCTGCTTGCCCTCCGCGGCGGTGACGTCGTCACGATAGTCGGGCTGGGCCTGCCGCTTGCAGTGCGCGACGATCTCGCGGATCTCCTTCTCCGTCACGTACGCGTTCTGCAGCCTGATCGGCTTGCTGGCGCCCATCGGGAGGAAGAGGGCGTCGCCCTGGCCGACTAGCTTCTCGGCGCCTGGCTGGTCCAGGATGACTCGGCTGTCGGTGAGGCTCGAGGTGGCGAACGCCAGCCTGGACGGCACGTTGGCCTTGATCAGGCCGGTGACCACGTCCACGCTGGGCCGCTGGGTGGCCAGCACCAGGTGGATGCCGGCGGCCCTGGCCAGCTGCGTGATCCTGACGATGGCGTCCTCCACGTCGCGCGGGGCGATCATCATCAGGTCGGCAAGCTCGTCGACAATCACCAGCAAATACGGGTATGGCACGTACTCGCGTTCACTGCCAGGCGGAGCCTTGACCTTCCCCGCCCTGACCGCCTTGTTGAAGTCGTCCATGTGCCGGAAGCCGGACGCGGCCAGGTCGTCGTACCGCCGGTCCATCTCTCCGACCACCCAAGCCAGCGCGTCGGCGGCCCGCTTGGGGCTCGTGATGATCTGGGTAATCAGGTGCGGGATTCCCTGGTACGCCGTCAGCTCGACGCGCTTCGGGTCGATCAGGATCATCCTGACCTCGTCCGGGTTGGCGCGGACCAGGATCGAGGCGATCAGCCCGTTGATGCAGGTCGACTTGCCGGCGCCGGTCGCCCCGGCGATCAGGATGTGCGGCATCTTGGCCAGATTGGCCACCACGGTACGGCCCTCGACGTCTTTGCCCAGGCCGACGACCATCGGGTGATGGTCGCTCTCCGCGACCGGCGAGCGAAGCACATCGCCCAGGCTGACGATCTCGCGGTCGCTGTTGGGGATCTCGATTCCGATCGCTGACTTGCCGGGAATCGGAGACAGGATCCGCACATCGGCGCTCTTGACCGCGTAGGCGATGTTCTTCGACAGCGCCGTGACGCGCTCGACCTTGACCGCCGGCCGAGCTCGATCGCGTACCTGGTCACCGTCGGCCCGCGACTGAACCCGGTGACCTGCGCGTCCACCTCGAATTGATCGAGCACCATGGTCAGCGCTTCGACCATGGCATCGTTCGCCCTGGTCCTGGCCTTTGGCGCGGTTCCCGGCTTGAGCAGCGCCGCAGGCGGCAGCGTATAGCTGGACGAGCTCGAGCTGGTCAGGGTCAGTTGCTCGCCGCGGCCGGGCTTCGCCGTGTCCCTGGCAACCGGGCCGGCCTCGGGGGCGGCCGGTTCCTCGGCAGCCGCCTCGTCGGCACCGAACCAGGATCTGCGCCAGGAAGCCTCGGCGCCCGAGGTGGCTGCCGCCTGGGTGAGCGTGCCCCGCCCGGTGTAGCCGTGCGAGGTGGCCTGCGAGCCGAACATCAGGGCCTCGGCGATGACCTCGTCGTCGGTCGAGCGGTTCGCAGCGACACCCGCCTGCGCGGCACTCTCCGCGCCGGCCACGTCGGCCCCGGCGCTCGCGGCGCGGGCCGCCAGCCCTCCTGGCCGGCCGCTGGCTCCGGCACCCGCGGCGCGTGCCGCCCGGCCGGCCGACCGCGGTACGAGGCCGCCGAGCAGCGGGGTGTCATAGGGCCTGTCGTGCTCGCCGGCCTCGATGGCGGCCGAACCGCGCCGCTTCGGCGACCGCGGTGCGGGCAGTTCGCCGAGGATGGGACCGGCATCCTCCTCTGCCAGCTCCTCTTCCTCGCCGCGGAATGCCCGGCGAATGAGGAAGGCGAATTCGACGCAGCGCTCGGGCACCCGATGAAGCGGCGTGCCGGTGATGACCAGAACGCCGAATGCCGTGACGAGCGCCAGCAGCGGGATCGCCGCCCAGGTGGTCAGCAGCGCCTGCAGCGGTGCGGAGACGACGAAGCCGATCATGCCGCCCGACTGGTGCATCGCGTCGACGCCCTGTGACGGTGCAGGGCTGCCGAGCGCTATGTGCACGATCCCGAGCCCGCCGGCCAGGAATGCCGTCCAGCCGATCACCATGCGGGCCGTGTGGGCGTTCTTGTCAGGATGCCGCAGCAGCCGCCACGCGAGGAGCGCGAACAGGATCGGCAGTGCCCATGACCCGACGCCGAATGTGCCGCGGATCAGGGCGGTCAGCCCCCGGCCGACCGGTGTGCCGAGGCCCCACCAGGCGGCGCCAGCCGTGACGAACGCGGTGGCCAGCACGGCTAGCCCGGCGCCGTCCCTGCGGTGGGCGGGATCCAGGTCGCGCGCGCTGTCTCCGAAGAGCCTGGCGATGTGCCCGGCGCCGGTGGCGACTTCCATCCACAGGGCAGCCAGCCCGGCAAGCAGCCAGCCGACCAAGATCAGGAGTGGGTTGCGCGACGCCCGCATGCTACTCGCCAGGCTGCGCCTTGGCGGCGTCGGCGTACTGCGGCGGCGGTAGTACGGAGTGTTGCCCCGGCGTGTGTTGCCGCGGCGCGTGTTGCCGCGCCCTGCGGTGCTCCTGCCGCCGCCGGTCCGGCCCGAGCCAGTGCGGCCGGATGCCGACCGGCTGGTGCTGGTCTTGTTGCCGCGGCCCGCGCTAGCGCCACCGCGCGCGCTAGCGCTGCCGCGGGCCGAGCCCGGCTGGCGGCCGCGACCGGCGGAACTGCCGTTTGGGCGCGCCGCACCCCTGGGCGCACGAGTCGCCATGCTTCACACGGTAACCAAGCGCTGCGCGAATTCCCAGCAACCCTGCCGGAGTGTCGTCCGCGCCGCCAGCCCGCCCGCGGTGCCGTCATTGACGATCGATGGGTGGCAACGTAGCTTCGGCACAGTCCGGGGAAGGGGCGAGGGAGTGCGAATCGCGGTCGTGGGCGGCGGGCCCGGCGGGCTCTACTTCGCTGCGCTGACGAAGCAGCTCAGTCCGGGCTACGAGATCACCGTCTGGGAGCGGAACGCGCCCGACGACACGTTTGGCTTCGGCGTCGTCTTCTCCGACGAGACGCTCGGCGGGATCGAGCACGCCGACCCGCAGATCTACGCGGCGATGGAGCGCGAGTTCGCGCGCTGGGACGACATCGACGTGCACTATCGGGACCTGGCAATCACGAGCGGCGGTCACGGATTTGCCGCCATCAGCCGACGGCGCCTGCTGCAGATCCTGCAGCAGCGCTGCGGCCGACTCGGCGTGCGGATGCACTTCAGCACCGAGGCGCCAGAGCCGGCCGCGCTGGCCGCCACTTATGACCTGGTCATCGCGTCAGATGGGGCGAACTCGGCAACCAGGGCCGCGTTCGCTGGCGCATTCGGCGCTGAAGTCGAGCAGCGCGCGTGCAAGTACATCTGGCTGAGCACCGACCTCGTCTTCGACGCGTTCAAGTTCTACGTCGTGCCGACGCCGCATGGTGTCATGCAGGTACACGGCTACCCGTACGACGCCACCGGCAGCACCTTCATCGTCGAGATGCACGAAGACGTCTGGGCGCGGCCGGCTTCGCCGCGCTGGCGCCGGCCAGCCTGCCGCCAGGCCAATCGGACGAGGCCTCGATCGCCAGGATCGGCGAGCTGCTCGGGCACATCATCGGAGCGCACGCGATCGACGCGAACAACTCCAAGTGGATCAGCTTCGGCACGCTGCGCTGCCGTAGCTGGCGGCACGACAACGTGGTGCTGCTCGGCGACGCGGCGCATACCGCGCACTTCTCGATCGGCTCGGGCACGAAGCTGGCCATGGAGGATGCCCTGGCCCTGGCCGCGTGCCTGAACGAGCAACCGGACCTGGAGACGGCCCTGGATGCTTACGAGGCCGAGCGGCGGCCGGTGGTCGAGTCCACCCAGCGTGCCGCGCAGGCCAGCCTGGAGTGGTTCGAAAACCTGGGTCAGTACACCCATCAGGAGCCCGAGCAATTCGCGTTCAACATCATCACGAGGAGCCGCCGGGTCACGCACGACAACCTGCGGCTGCGCGATCCCGAGTTCACCGCGCGCATCGACGAGTGGTTCGCCGCCGACTGCAAGCGGCGCGGGCTCGGCACCGGAGAAGTGGTGCCGCCGATGTTTCAGCCGATGCGGCTGCGTGAGCTGGAACTCAAGAACCGTGTCGTGGTCTCGGCCATGGACATGTACTCGGCCGCAGACGGCACGCCGTCCGACTTCCACCTCGTCCACCTCGGCGGCAAGGCAGCGGGCGGGGCTGGCTTGGTGATGACCGAGATGGTATGCGTCAGCCAGGATGGCAGGATCACGCCAGGCTGCGCCGGCATGTACGCGCCGCAGCACGAGGCCGCCTGGCGGCGTATCACGGGGTTCGTGCACGAGTACACGACCGCCGGGATCGGGCTCCAGCTGGGCCACTCCGGCCGCAAGGGCTCGACGAAGCTGATGTGGGAGGGCATCGACGAGCCGCTCGAGGTGGGCAACTGGCAGGTCTGCGGGCCGTCCCCGATCCCCTACCTGGAGGGGATCAACCAGGTACCGCGCGAGCTGAGCGTCGCTGAGATGCGGCTGATCAAGGACCAGTTCGTGGCCGCCACGCAGGCCGCCGAGCGCACCGGTTTCGACCTGATCGAACTGCACTGCGCGCATGGCTACCTGCTGTCGTCGTTCATCTCGCCGGTGACGAACCAGCGCACCGACTCCTATGGCGGGTCGCTGGCCGCGCGGCTCCGATACCCGCTCGAGGTGTTCGAGGCGATGCGCGCGGTCTGGCCTGCCGCCAAGCCCATGACGGTTCGGATTTCAGCGACTGACTGGGTGCCTGGCGGCGTCACCGGCGCCGACGCCGTGCAGATCGCCGAGGCCTTCGCCGTCGTGGGCGCCGACGCCATCGACGTGTCCACCGGCCAGGTCACCCCCGATGAGGAGCCCGCGTTCGGCAGGTCCTACCAGACGCCGTTCGCCGACGCGATCCGGAACAGGACCGGCATCGCGACGATCGCCGTGGGCGTGATCTCGTCCTACGACGACGTCAACTCCATCGTTCTGGCCGGCCGCGCCGACCTGTGCGCGCTCGGCAGGGCGCATCTGTACGACCCGAACTGGACGCTGCACGCCGCGGCAGCCCAGGGTTACGCAGGGCCCGCGGCGGGCTGGCCAGACCAGTGGGCCGCGGGCAGCAGGGCGCCACAGACCGGCAGGACCGATGGGCCGAAGCCGCGGCTGGCCCTGATCCGCGAGGCCAGGGCCGGGACGGGCGGCACTCGGCACGCCCGCTGGCGACCGCACGATCGGGGTACCGTGTCCGCGGAACCCGCGCCGCCGGGAGGAGCATCGTGACGATCGAACCGGTCAATCCGCCGGATCTGCCCAAGCCTTCTGGTTTCTCGCACGCGGTCGTCACGTCGGGCGGCCGCCTGGTGTTCCTGGCCGGCCAGACGGCGCTCGACCAGTCGGGCGCGATTGTCGGGAGAAACATCGTCGAGCAATTCGAGCAGGCGCTCGGCAACTTGCTCATCGCTCTACGCAGCGCAGGCGGCGGGCCGGAGCACCTGACAAGCCTGACCATCTATGCCACGGACCTGCGGGACTACCGGCGGCGTGGCAAGGAGATCGGCGCGGTCTGGCGGAAGCTGGCTGGGCCGCGATATCCGGCGATGGCCGCGATCGGAGTGCACCATTTGTGGGACGAAGCCGCTGTGGTCGAGGTTCAGGGCTTCGCGGTGATCCCGTAACTGGGCGTGTAGTTGGGCACGCCATTGACTGGGGGCACATAGCAGGAATACTGGGCACGATCACAGCATGAACTCCCGGGAGGGCCTGGCCGATGACGCTCACGCCGTCCGCGCATGCCGACACGTTCTGCAGGGACCACCTGCCGCCCGCAGACCAGTGGCCGGACCTGGAGTTCACGCTGCCGGAGCTCGCCTACCCGGACCGGCTGAACTGCGCGCGAACGCTGCTCGAGGACACGATCGCGGCGTACGGCTCCGATCGGCCGTGCCTGCTGCCGCAGGACCCGCAGGCGCAGGTCTGGAGCTATGCCGATCTGGCCGGGACCGCGAGCCAGATCGCGCACGTGCTGACCGACGACCTGGGCGTCGTGCCGGGCAACCGGGTGCTGCTACGCGGCCCGAACAACCCGTGGCTGGTGGCCTGCTGGTTCGGCGTGCTGCTGGCTGGCGGGGTCGTGGTCGCTACGATGCCGCTGCTGCGTTCCGCCGAGCTGACGACCATCTGCGACATTGCGCAGGTCAATCTCGCCCTGTGTGACGACCGGTTCACCGACGAACTCGCCGGCGCCGTCGCGCCTGACCTGCGCATCGTCAGCTTCCATTCGGCTGCCCCGAGTTCGCTGCCTCCGCCAGGTGCCAAGGCCAGCCCGCCTGGCAATCTCAACGATCTGGCCGGCCGGAAGGCGGACACCTTCGCTGCGGTCGAGACGGCCGCCGACGATGTCGCGCTGATCGCGTTCACCTCAGGGACGACGGGCAGGCCGAAGGCCGCCATGCACTTCCACCGCGATGTGCTGGCGACCGCCGACACGTTCTCTGCGCGCGTGCTCAAGCCCACCAAGGACGACATCTTCACCGGCACGCCGCCGCTGGCATTCACGTTCGGGCTCGGCGCGATCCTGATCTTCCCGATCCGGGCTGGGGCGGCGACGCTGCTGATCGAGCGGGCGACCCCGGCCGAGCTCGCGGATCAGATCGCGGCTCGCGGCGTCACGGTGGTCTCGACCGCGCCGACCGCCTACCGCGCCATGCTCGCCGCGGGGAAGGCTGAGCAGCTGCGGGGGCTGCGCCGGCCAGTCTCGGCGGGCGAGACGCTGCCAGGCTCGGTCTGGCAGGCGTTCTACGACGCGACCGGCGTCAAGATCATCGACGGGATCGGCAGCACGGAATTGCTCCACATCTTCATCTCCGCGGCCGATGACCAGATCAGGCCGGGCTCGACCGGCCTGCCTGTACCTGGCTACCGCGCGGTCATCCTGGACGAGGTTGGCCAGCCCGTGCCGGACGGCGAACCAGGCCGGCTGGCCGTCAAGGGCCCGACGGGCTGCCGGTACCTGTCCGACGACCGCCAGCGCAACTACGTCAGCCGCGGGTGGAACTTCACGGGCGACACCTACATCCGCGACGCCGACGGCTACTTCTGGTACCAGGCCCGCTCCGACGACATGATCGTCTCAGCGGGCTACAACATCGCTGGGCCGGAGATCGAGGAGGTGCTGCTCTCCCACCCGCTTGTGGCCGAATGCGGTGTCGTTGGCATGCCCGATGAGACCCGCGGCCAGGTGGTGACGGCCTTCGTGGTGCTGACCGATGGCGGCCAGCCAGGCCCGGATCTGGCGGCCGAGCTGCAGGACCTCGTGAAGCAGAAGATCGCGCCGTACAAATACCCGCGCGCGATCGAGTTCAAGGCATCGCTGCCGCGAACCAACACCGGCAAGCTGCAGCGCTTCAAGCTCAGGGAGCAGCCGCCCGCCTAGCTCTGGGACAGGAATGCCGCCAGGCAGTCGGCGATCATCTGATGCCCCTTGTTGCTGGGGTGCACGAGGTCTCCGCTCTGCCAGAACCCGTAGGCGTCGGCGTCGGCTGGCGGCAAGGTCGCAATCGCGGTGAAGTCCATCACCGTGACCACCGACGTGCCCTGCGGGCCTGACGTGTCCGTTGCGGCCACGTTGCCGGCGGCCGCCACGTACTGGCTCCACGGAAAGGTGTAGCCGCTCTGCCCGACCCTGGCCGGCAGCATGCAGAGCACGAAGGCGGGAGACGGCGGCGTCAGGCGAGCCTGGATGGCGGTGATGATCGCCTGCAGGCGCGACTGGAAGGTGCCCGGCGCAACGGCGCTGAACTGGTCGTTCGATCCGAGGCTGATGATCACTGCCGCCGGAGAGAGCGCGGCGATGCCGCCAGCGGGGCCGGACGCAGCCCCGCCATTCAGCGCCGACACCCAGTTTGATGACTGCCATCCGTAGTGGCCGGCGTCGTGAATCTGGATCCCGCGCGAATAGTCGCCGTTGTACTCGATGACCCCGTCGACATTGGCCTTACCTGACACCCAGGACAGCGCCACCGTGTGGGATGCGGCAGCACCGAGCGGAATGTGGGTCAGCTTTCCGTCGATAGTCCCGCTGCCGTTGGTGGACACGTTCGTTGCAGGGCCCCCGTCGACGGACCAGGAGAACGCACCGCCGAAGCCGGCCTGGGTCCACATGATGTCGGCCGAGTCGCCGGTCAGGCTAAATGTAATTGACTGACCTGAGCCGCCAAGCTGGACGAACTTGCCTTTGGGGCCACTGGTTAGCCCCGTCACCGGGCTGCCGGTGATCGTTGTCGGCCAGGTGAAGCTAGGTTCTCCGGTGCCCGCGGCGCCGATATAGCCGCGGCCGCCGCCGGTGAGTCCCTGCGTCGGATAGCGCGCACGGAGTCCGTCGGCTAGGCGCGCCAGCCACCGATTCTGAAATCCAGTCGATGGCGGACCCTGCGCATGCACGCCTTCGGTGACTGAGTCACCGAGGCAGACGACGTTGCAGCGCGCCGTGAGACGGTTGGACAACCCGGCGAACCATGGCGTCAGAGCCTGGTTCTGCTCGGCGAGCGTTGCCGCGGCCGGCGCCTCCGCGCGCGCCAGGGACCGCCGTCCTGCTGCATGACCGCGCCCGCGTGATCGCGCTCCTCGGCTGGCCAGCCCGCTGCCGGCCAGCCCTGTACCTGCCAGCCCCGTGCCTGCCGCGCCAGCAAGAAATCCGCGCCTGCTCGTACCTGAATCCATCGCGACACCCGCCTTCTGCCAGGCAGAGCCACGCGGTCCCTGACTGGCCGATCCCCCCAGGCTGCGCCGATTGCGCGTGGCACAGTCTGAATACAGTCGCGACAGTAACACTTAGGCGGACTAAGTTCGATTCTTGCCGATGATTCCACAAAGATATTGAAAACTTAGCCGGATTCAATCGTCAGGGCATCAGACCTCGACAACGACCGGAATGATCATCGGGCGGCGCCGGTAATTGTTGTTCACCCATTTGCCAAGCGTGCGCCTGAGAAGCTGACCGAGCTGATGCGTCTCGGTGATCCCGTCCGCGGCCGCGGCCGCCAGGGTCTCTTCGATCAGGGGCCGCACCTCGCTGAAGCCGGCCTCGTCAATGCCCGCGCCCCTGGCGTGAATCTCGGGGCCAGCCACGAGCTTGCCGTTGGTCGAGTCGATGACCACGACAACGGAGATAAAGCCTTCCTCGCCGAGGATCAGCCGGTCCTTGAGCGAGCTCTCCGTCACCTCGCCCACGGACAGACCGTCGACGAACACGTAGCCGCACTGCACCTTGCCGCTGACCGACGCCTTGCCGCCGACCAGGTCGACGACGACTCCGTCCTCGGCGACGACGATGTTCTCGGCCAGCACGCCGGTCAACGCGGCCAGTTCAGCGTGCGCCTGCAGGTGCCGCCACTCGCCGTGTACCGGCATGAAGTTGCTCGGCCTGACCATGTTCAGCACGTACAGCAACTCACCGGCCGGGGCGTGACCAGAGACGTGCACAAGCGCGTTGCCTTTGTGCACCACCCTGGCTCCGAGCCTGGTCAGGTCGTTGATCACCCGGGATACCGCGGTCTCGTTGCCTGGCACGAGGGAGGACGCGAGGATCACGGTGTCGCCCCTGGCGATCCTGATCGGATGATCCCGTCCGGCCATCCGCGCCAGCGCGGACATCGGCTCGCCCTGCGAGCCGGTCGAGATCAGCACGATCTGGTCGGGCGGCAGTTCCTCGGCGTCCTTCATGTCCACGATCAGGCCGCCGGGCACATACGGGATCTGCAGGTAGCCAAGCTCCCTGGCCACGCCCATGTTGCGGACCATCGACCGGCCGACCAGCGCGACCTTTCTGCCGTGCCTGGCCGCGGTGTCCATCACCTGCTGCACGCGATGCACGTGGCTTGCGAAGCAGGAGACGATGATGCGCTGATCTGCCGAGCTGAAGACGTTCGACAAGACCGCCGCGATCTCCCGCTCGCTGGTGACGATGCCGGGAACCTCGGCGTTGGTCGAATCCGACATGAGCAGGTCGACGCCATCGGCGCCGAGCCGTGCGAAGCCGCCGAGATCGGTAAGTCGCCCGTCCAGCGGAAGCTGGTCCATCTTGAAGTCGCCGGTATGCAGGACGACGCCAGCCCCGGTCTTGATGGCGACCGCGAGTGCATCAGGAATCGAGTGGTTGACCGCGAAGAATTCAAGGCCAAACGGACCGAACTCGCAGCTGCCGCCCGCGTCGACCTCAAGAGTCGTAGGTGTGATCCGGTGCTCGACGAGCTTGCTGGCGACCAGGGCCAGCGTCAGCCTGGACCCCACCAGCGGTATGTCTGCCCGGCGCCGCAACAGGTAGGGCACGGCGCCGATGTGGTCTTCGTGGGCGTGTGTGAGAACCAGAGCGTCGATCTCGTCGAGCCGGCCGTCGATGGCGGTGAAGTCGGGCAAGATCAGGTCGACGCCGGGCGTGTCAGGGTCGGGAAACAGGACGCCGCAGTCGACGATCAGCAGGCGGCCGCCGTACTCGAA
This sequence comes from uncultured Actinomycetota bacterium, assembly GCA_963696215.1. GTDB lineage: Bacteria > Actinomycetota > Actinomycetes > Streptosporangiales > Streptosporangiaceae > Chersky-822. The sequence continues at coordinate 1,042,412 of CAVOJF010000006.1, read as the reverse complement.
GACGGTCATGTTCCGGCCGACCTCGCCGAGACCACCGAGCGCGACGATTCGCAGGCCGCCGTCCGCCAGCGCCGGAGGAGGCCCTAGCTCAGGGTGCGGGTGACTCACTTGAGCTTGACACCGCCAGCGACCAGGTCCGTGCGCAGCCTCTCGACCTCAGCCGAAGTGGCGTTCACGAGCGGCAGCCGGACCGTTCCGCCGGGCAGCCCCAGCATCGCGAGCGCTGCCTTCACGGCGATCACACCCTGCGTGCGCGTCATGATGCCGGTGTAGACGGGCAGCAGTTCCCTGTGGTGCCGCAGCGCGGTCGCTACGTCGCCGGCCAGGAAGGCATCGATCATCTCGGCAAGCCGGTCGCCAACCACGTGCGCGACCACGCTGACGAAACCGCAGGCCCCGACGGACAGCCAGGGAAGGTTGACCACGTCGTCGCCGGAGTAGAACGCAAGCCCGGTGGCCGACATCACCATCGACGCGGCGGTCATGTCACCCTTCGCGTCCTTCACCGCGACGATGCGCGGGTGCTGCGCCAGTTGCAGCAGCGACTCGGTCGCGATCGGCACTCCGGAGCGGCCAGGGATGTCGTAGAGCATGACCGGCAGGCCGGTCGCGTCGGCGACGGCGGTGAAGTGCGCGACGAGTCCGTTTTGCGGCGGCTTGTTGTAATACGGCGTGACCACGAGCAGACCGTCGACGCCTGCCTGCTCGGCCTGCCGGGCCAGCTCGCAGGTGTGCTCGGTGTTGTTAGTGCCAACGCCGGCCACCACCTTCGCCCGGCCGCCGACCGCCTCGATCACGGTCCGCAGCAGCCGGTCCTTCTCGGCGTCCGACGTCGTTGGTGACTCGCCGGTGGTGCCGCTGATCACCAGGCCGTCGTTGCGCATGTCGGTGACCAGATACTCAGCGAGCCGTGCGGCCCCTGCGTAGTCCACGGCTCCGTCGCTGGTCATCGGAGTGACCATCGCGGTCAGCAATCGCCCGAATGGGGCGGCAGGCGTCGGGGCGGGCTCGCCGCCCCTCGCGGTCGCGGTTTCAGTCATAGCCGGAACGGTACCCGTATCGGCCTGGGCACGTAACCATTGACCGCACACCTTCCAGTGCGCGCCGCCGCTACCGCAGCCGTGGCGTTCGGACCGGCCAGCGCCGGGCGGCGCCCGGAAGACGCAGGTCGCACGGCGCGTGCGCGGCGGCCTGTGCCCGGAGCCAGGAACTGCAGCCCTCGGTCCGCGTCATCGACATCGGCGTGCTCCGCCTGACGGCGCATGAACCGGACAAAAAAGACCAGGCGACGTGAGCTCGGGGGTACTCACGCCGCCTGCGTCTGCTTTCTTATCGCCGGCCGATGCCAGGCCGTTACCGGCTGCATTCGCTTGGTTTCCCAGCGGCATTCGGGCGGCCTTACGGCCTCGGAGTCCCGGCCATACGGCCCTCGGAGTCCCTGCCTTACAGACTAGGAGTCTCGGCATTACGGCCGCAGCGTCCCGGCCTCGCGACCGCAATGGCCAGGCCAGACGACGGACGCCAGGCGGCAGCAGCCCCAACAACCAGCAATTGCCCGGCTACAGATGCCGGCCTACCATTAAATGACGAGGCCCCCGCATGTATGAGATGCAGGGGCCCCGCCAGGCCGGTTCGGAGATACCCCGCCGATTGCCCCGGCGAGCTGATCCGCTGGGGCAATCAGCGAACCACACTCCTGTTCGTCCTACCACCGGTCCAGGACACCCGCTGAGAGCCCGGTTGCCCAGTCTCCCTGCTTCCTTGGAACCAACTCCTTGGTCCCTCCAGGGTTGCCCCCGAAAGACCCGCAGAGCCCTCCCGCTGGTTCGAAGTTGCCTCCGTACCACGGAGCGTTCCGAGGTTCCCGGCGTTCCCTTCAGGCTCCCCGGAGTTTCCCCCAGGTCTCCCGAAGTTCCCTCCGAGTGGTACCCGTTTTCGCTGGTAGAGAAGTTGTACAGCCACAGAGGCGCGCTGCACAAGAGGGTTCGGCGACTATTTTCATGATTCTTTAGCCGTCCACAGGCTGTCCACCGCAGGCGCACATCTGTCCACCGAAGACGAGCATGTTGTCCACAGGAGGCGCCGTTTTCCACCGCACCAGTCCACAGCACCTGTGGTCAACTTTCCGGCCGCCAGCGGGCAGCCTTAACCGCCGCCAGATCCAGGCGACCCGATCAGGCTCCGCCGCAGTCGCCGCCGTCGCCGCTGTCGCCCGTCATGATCACGGACGATTCTTAGCAGAACTGCAGAAAAGTCTCCGTGATCATGCTGGCCGGCATCGCCGTGGCCACGGGACTTCCATGATCACGGACGATTCTTGGCAGAACTACAAAAAGTGTCCGTGATCATGGGAGACCCGCGGGGGGCGGGACCCGCCGGGCCGGGGCGGGACCCGCCGGGCCCGGGGCGGGACCCGCCGGGCGGGGGGCGGGACCCGCCCGGGCGGGGCGGGACCCGCCCGGGCGGGACCTGCCAGGGTCGCATGACCCCCCAAGCGCTCTCTCGGCGTTCGCCTCGTCAACCACTCGCTCAGAACACCGGGATGATGTCCTCGGCGCTGATGTCGTCCGACACGTCGACGCCCTCGATGTCCAGCTCCGGCATGGCAGGGAACTCGATCCCCCAGCGCTGCACGATGACGCGGATCTTCGCGATGGCTGTGCGCCAGTTCTCGGCCTGCTCCTCGTAGGACAGCACGCCGAGACCCGCGTCCCGCGCGTGGTCCATGAGCACGCGGTGATTGTTCAGGAAGTACGGCGGCAGGTCCCAGAAGCCCTCGGGCGGCTCCCAGAGGATCATCGACAGGAAGATGAAGCCGGCCCGCAGTTGCCTGGTGATGGTCGACCGCACGTCGTCGGTGAGGCCGGGCCACTCGTTCTCCAGGATCGTCATGCAGATCTGCAGGTGCCGGGACTCGTCCCGGCCGATCCGGTGGAACATCTCGGAGAAGACCGGGTGCTTGGTGCCGGACGCCATGCCGCGGAACAGCGTGGACGCCGCCATCTCCCCCATCATGAAACTAGTGAAGAGCACAGGCAGCGAGTACCTGCCGACGGCGCTGCTGTACCCGGTCCAGTACCGGCCGCCGTTGTGATACAGCCACCCGATGTTGTTGTGCGCCGCGCGCTCGAGGTCGGTCTCCGGGGTCCAGTTCAGCGGGCCGCCAGGCCATAGCGCGGCGATCGACCGCTGGCAGCACTCCTCGTGGTTCATCTCGTCTCTGGTGATCGAGAAGAAGCACTTGCGGACCGGATCCTCCTCGTGCTGCTCGAACGCCCTGATCGTCGCCCTGGCGAAGACGGCAGGCCCGGACGCGTCAAAGTTGGCGAGCACGGCGAACCAGTACATGATGCCCAGCCGCTGCTCGGTGGTGAAGTCCTCCGCGCGCAGCCCGTCCCACGGCAGGTCGGCCGGGTTCCACGCCATTAGCTTGGACTTCTGATAGATCGCGGCGAGCTTCTCGGTCTCCACCCGCCATTCCATCGGGTAGATGTTCGGTTGCGGGATCTCGGGTGCCGGCCAGAACCCGCCGTCCGGAACCAGGAGCTCGTGATCGATTTTCGCTTCCGACATCGCGGCACTCCTTAAGCCCCTGCGGACCTGGTCAGCTGGTCGCGTGGTCGCGTCCCTTATTACAGCCTAAGCCCGAACCTGCGCTCAGTTGTAACAAACCTCGCCCGCACCTCGACAACTGAGGCTGGGGCCGCCCGGCGGCGCGCCCGCTTGTGCGCTCGTGGCCACGCGCTTGTCGGCATCGAGAGGCCGCTGCCGACGGCGAGCCAGGCGCTGGCGAAGTAGGCCTCGCGCTGTCCCGTGGCGAGCTGGCCGTGACCTCGTACCGGCAGCCCGGGCCGGGCAGCTGGCCGTGACCTCGCACCGGCGCAGCCCGGGCCGGGCATCACGCCAGCACTTTGACCATGATCAGGCATGGGTTGCCAGGCCAGAGGCCGGTGATCTCTTCCAGCGGCTCGAAGCCGATGCCCAGGTAGAACCGCCTCGTTCGCTCGTATCCGGCGTCCGGCTCGGTCGGGCCGAGCGTCTTGACCTGCAGGAACCGCACCCCATCGGCGACAAGGTCCCGCTCGAAGGCCTCGACGAGCGCCCGGCCGACGCCGCACCGGTGCAGGGACGGCTGCACCGCCATCAGGTGAATCTCAGCGGCCCTCGGGAAGTGCCGCTGGGCGAGGAGAACGCCGACTGCCTGGCCGCTCGTGCCGTGCTCCTCGGCCGCCGGAAAGGCGAGGTAGGTGGGCAGCGTCTCGGCCGAAGCCACATAGGCCGCGTTGGCCGACTCGATCCCGAACCATCCGGGCAGCGAGCGCAGCAAGCGGTCCACGGTCTCTGGGGCCCGCTGGCCGGTCGTGACGACCCAGGGCGGACGCGGTCGAGCCTGGTCTGGCTGCACGAACCGAGGCTAGCGGGCGGGCCTGCGTAGACCCAAGGTGTTTTGGATCTGCTAGAACCCTCCCTGCCCGCCTGCCTGCAGCCAGGCGAACGCCATGGGCGACAGCGCGGTCAGGTCGATCGCCGGCTCGACCGTGGAATAGGACTGCACGTTGTCGCGGAACACGGCCTTGTGCCCGCGGAACGCGGAGTACGGCACGTCGCCTGGCGCGTTGGCCGAGCACGGCCGCATGTTGGCGACGACGCCGGTCGCGGCGAAGCTGTTCGGGCCCTCGACGACCGCGCCGGCCAGGACCGGCGGTGCGCCGTTGAGCGAGCCGATCAGGTTCGTGACCTGGTGCTGCATGCAGTCGGGGAAGATCGTGCCGTCGCCGACGATCAGCGACACGCCCCAGGCGTTGGTGCCGAGCACGTCGTCGAGCCAGCGCTGCCCCCAGGCCGCGTAGACCGGCCGCCCGGCCAGCGCGTCGTACTCGCTGGCCATGACCGACAGGCCGAGCCCGTGCGCTGTGGTGTCCCACTGGTCCCAGGCGAACCCGAAGCCGAACGGGTCAGCCTTGCGCGACGGCGATGGCCTTGGTGATCTGGCCGCGCAGGTTTGCTAGCAGCGCTGCCTTGGTCACCGGCAGCCGCGGGTGCGACTCGCCGATGGCGCCGTACAGCTCGTAGTCGGCGAGCGCGCTGACGTCGTACAGGTTGAGGGTGTCCGCATACGCGGACTTGCTGCCCATGAACTGGCGCGCCCAGCGCGCCGCGTCGGTCAGGTACGTGCTCGCCGAGCGGACCGGGAGGCCTGCGGGCAGGGCCGCGTCGCCGGCCGAGCGCAGCGCGAGCGCCAGCTCGGTCGCGCCGAGCATCATGTCGTCGCGCCATGAGGACTCGCCGTAGAAGTCGAAAGGCAGCACGGTCAGCAGGTGGCCCTTCCAGCGCGTGCCCGCCAAGGCGTAGACGGTCTCGGCCGAGCGCAAGCAGCGGTGCGCGTAACCCGGGTCGCTGGAGCGGAAGACTCGGTAGCAGAGAGCGAAGTCGGCGGCCAGGCGGCCGGCCAGATTCGGGCTGATCGGCGCGCCAGGCGGCCCGGCACGGAACACCGGCGGATGCCTGATGTACTGGTCGTGCGGGTTGGTGCCCTGGTAGTGGTCGTCGGCCTGGGGCAGCCGCCAGATGTCATGGTCGGCGACGTAGAAGTTGTTCGCTTCGCCGGTGCCGACCTGGAAGTACAGCGTCTTGGTCCGCTGGTTCCACATTCGCTGCAAGAAATCGAGGCCGAACTTGGCCTCCGCGACGAAGCTGGTGCGCCCGTGCCGGTGACCGCTGCCGAGCTGCGCGGGGAAAGACGCGATCCCTTGCAGCAGCATCGCGACCGTGTAGCTGGTCGTCTGGGTGAACTTGAGGTAGTCACCAGCGTCCCACCAGCCGCCGGTCGCGTTGATCCGCAGCCCGGTGGCCAGCTTGCGCAGGCTGCCGCGGAAGTTGCCGTTGGAATCCACCTTGGGCGGCCGGAACGTCATCGCGCTCGCGTCGTTCAGGTGCCCGGGCGCGGTGCGCAGCGCGCTGCGGATGAACGAAGGCCCGTCCCGCTCGTTCTGGTAGAACGACAGCGCGTTCGCGACGGCGCGGGCGTACAGACGCGAGGGCGGCTCGATCCTGAACCAGGGCGAGACAGTGCGCGGGTGCGCGGTCAGCGCCAGACGGTAGGTCCCTGGCCGGCGCACGTTGCCGAACCTGACGGCCCAGACCGCCGGGTAGCGGTGGCTCCAGGAGCCGAGGTCGCTGGTCGCTGTGCCGCTCGCGACCACCCGGCAATGACGCGCACTCAATAGCTCCCAGCGAGCGCCTGGCCTGGCGGAATGCGTCATGAGGGCGGCGAGCTTCGCCGCCCCGGTCGCGTAGCCCACCTGGTCGACGCGGAACGCGAACGCGGGCGGTGCACTTACTGCCGGGGTCCCGCCGTGCGCGGCCGCGGCGCCGGCACGAACGACGGCGTGCGGCGCTGCGGCGCGGCACGCTGTCCGCGGGCCAGGCCGGCCGCTCGCGGCGCTCGCGGCAGCAGAACCCGCCGTGGCGCCGAGGGCGGCGGCTGCCAGCCCGGATGTCGTGACGATCGCTGTGAGCCGTGCGCGCCGTGTGATCACGGGGCCAGGCTAAGCCCAGGAGCATTTCCCCACAATGCGAACGAGCCGGGTTGTCAGTACCGGCGGGCAGGATGGGGTTATGGAGCCATCGGAGGTAGTGCGGGCGCTGTGGCATCGGATCCAGGACCGCAATTGGGCCGGGGCCGGCGAGCTCATCGCGGAGAGTGCCGTCTTCGACTGGCCGGCCAGCAGGGAGCGCCTGGCCGGCCGGGACACGATCATCGCGGTGAACAGGGAATACCAGGAGGGCTGGTCGATCAAGGTGCTCAGGGTCGTCGCCGAGGACGACCAGGTCGCCGCGGAGATCGAGGTCCCCCACACCGAGCTCGGCGTGTTCCGGCTGGCCGGGTTCTACTCGGTGCGGGGCGACCAGATCACGCACGCCACCGAGTACTGGACGACGTTCGGCGCTGACAAGCCGGCCGAAGACCGGGCCCATCTGGTCGAGCGGTACTGATACCCGGCTCAGACGCCGAGGCCGCGGCCGATGATCTCTTTCATGATCTCGGTGGTGCCGCCGAAGATCGTCTGTACCCGACCGTCGGCGAACGCCCTGGCGACCGCGTACTCCCGCATGTAGCCATAGCCGCCGTGCAACTGCAGGCACCGGTCCACGACGCGGTTGCACAGTTCGGTATCCCACCACTTGACCATCGATGCGTCCTCGTTGGAGAGCCGCCCGGCGTTGTGCTCCAGCACCGCCTTGTCGGTGAACGCGCGGGCCACAGCGAGTTCGGTCGCCATCTCAGCCAGGACGAATCTGTTGTGCTGGAACTGGCCGATCGGCCGGCCAAAAGCCTGCCGCTGCTTGCAGTACCCGAGCGTTTCGGCGAACACTGCCTCAGCTCCGGCCAGCGCTGTCGAGCCGATCGCGACGCGCTCCCTTGGCAGGTTCTGCATCAGCGCCACGAAACCGCCGCCCTCCTCGCCCAGCAGATTCGCTGCAGGCACGCGCACGTCGCTGAAGAACAGCTCGGACGTGTCCTGGGCGTGCATCCCGACCTTGTCCAGGTTCTTGCCGCGCTCGAACCCGGCCATCCCGCGCTCGACGACTAGCAGGCTGATCCCGCGGTGGCCGGCTTCAGGGTTCGTCCGCGCAACGACGATCACCAGGTCGGCTAGCTGACCGTTGGAGATGAACGTCTTCTGCCCGTTCACGATGTAGCCGTCGCCGTCACGGACCGCGGTCGTCCTGATCCCCTGCAGGTCGCTGCCGGCGCCTGGCTCGCTCATCGCGATCGCGGTGATCAGCTCGCCGCTGCAGTAGCCAGGCATCCAGCGCTGCGCCTGCTCATCGGTCATCAGCCGCTTGAAGTACTGCCCGTTGATGTCGTTGTGCACGGAGAATCCTGGGCCGTGCGCGCCGGCCCTGGCCATCTCCTCGTTCATGACCAGGTAGTACCGGTAATCGTCGTTGCCCCCGCCGCCGAACCGCTCCGCCATGTCGATCCCGAGCATCCCGGCCTCGCCGGCGGCCAGCCAGACGTCGCGAGATACCACGCCGTCTCGCTCCCACTGCTCGTGATAGGGCGCGACTTCCTTGGCGATGAAGGAGCGGACAGCATCCCTGAACGCGTCGTGGTCGCTCGTGAAGATGTCCCGCTGCATGCCCGTTCCCGTCGCTGATCTGCGCCGACAGCGCGGCCGGCTCGGTGAGGTGAACGTAGCACCTGGCCACTCGGGCGATAAGCCCGGAGTAAGTCCGTTCATCCCCCGCCGACCGAATGACTTGTGAAGGCTTTCTTTCGCAACTATGCTTTCACAACATGTCTTTCAGGCCGCAGGACGAGGCGAACGGCGCGTATGCGGACCGTGCCGAGCCTGGCACGCCTGAGAACCCGCTGGAGATCTCCGATCCGCGGGCGCTGCGGGCGCTGGCCCACCCGGCGCGGCTGTCGATTCTGCAACACCTCGTGCTGGACGGCCCGGCGACGGCGACCGAGTGCGCGGAGGTCGCGGGCCTGTCCCCGTCGGCCTGCAGCTACCACCTGCGGGCGCTCGCGCGGTACGGCTTCGTCGGCGAGGACCCGTCAGGCGGCCAGGACCGCCGGCACCGGCCATGGCGCGCCAGGGTCGTAGCGATCACGGTCGGCTCCGACCCGAACCGGCCAGAGGCGGTCAAGTCGGCCAGCCGGCTCCTCGCGGAGACCGTGCGAGCCAGCTTCGAAGAGGTGCGGGCCGAGTACCTGGATCGCGAATCCCGGTATCCGGCGAAGTGGCAGCGTGCTGCAGGGTCGAGCCAGGACGTGCTGCACGTGACCCCTCCGGAACTCGAGGCGGCGGTCGCGAAGGTGCAGCAGGTGCTCTCTGAGTACCGCAGGCTGCGTCCACAGGACCGGCCGCCTGAAGCCCGCCGCGTGCACGTGATGCTGGACTTCACCCCCTGGTTCGCCCCGGACGGCGAGGACGGCGAGGACGGCGAGCACGACGAGAACCGGTGAGATAAGGACCCCCCATGACGTCTGCAACCTCCACCGGCCGGCCAAGGCTGGGGCGCCGGCTGGCGAGCACGTTTAGCTCGGGACCGCTCGCGGTCAGAGACTTCAGGTTGTTTGGCCTCGGCCAGCTTGGCTCCACGGTCGGCGACTTCTGCTACGCGGTCGCGCTCCCCTGGCTGGTCCTGTCGTCCCATGGCGGCACGGTGCTGCTCGGCACCGTGCTCGCCTGCTATGGCGTGCCGCGCACGGTCCTGATCCCGGTTGGCGGCATCCTCGCCGACAAGCTCAGCCCGCGTGCCGTCATGCTGGCAGCCGACCTGGTCAGGTGCGTGCTCGTCGCCATCCTCACCGTGATCGCGGCGCGCAGCCTGGTCTCCGTGGCCTTCCTCGGCCCGGTGGCCGCGCTGATCGGCGCGGGCGAGGGCCTGTTCCTGCCATCCTCGGCCGCGATCATGCCGTCGCTGCTACCCGCTGAGCAGTTGCAGGCTGGGAACGGATTGTCGGCGGCGATGATCCAGATCGGGAGCCTGGTCGGTCCGGTGCTGGGCGGCATCCTCGTGACCACAGCGGGATCGGCTCCCGCCTTCGCCGTTGACGCGGCGTCGTTCGCGATCTCGGCTGGCTCGCTTGCGCTGATGCGGGGCAAGCGCGCCGAGGCCGCGGCAGCCGCCGCCCGGGACGAGGCCATCGATCAAGATGCGGTCGCGCCCGCTGCGGCCACCGGCGCAGCACCACCGCAGGAGGAGACCAGTATCTGGAAGTTCTTCCTGGGGGCGCGCGTGCTGCAAGCGATCGTGCTCATCGCGGTGCTCGCGAACTTCGTCATCGCCGGGGCGTTCGAGGTCGCGCTGCCCGCGCTCGCGCACGCCAGGTTCGGCCCTGCCGGATACGGCGCACTGATCGCCTGCTTCGGCGTCGGGTCACTGACCGGCACGCTCGTCGCCGCGAAGCTCAGTTCGTTGCGGCGGCCCGCGCTGGCCGCGTGCGGCTCCTTCCTGATCGGCGGGCTCGCGGTGTCTTTCATACCGTTCCTCGGCGGCTTGCCTGGCGCGGCCGCTGCGGCGCTTGTCTTCGGCGCGGCAGGCTACTTCGGCAACGTCATCATCGTCACGCTGCTGCAGCAGTGGGCGCCCGCGCGCCTGCTTGGGCGGGTCATGAGCTTGGTGATGCTGGCCAGCATCGGGGCGTTTCCCGCGTCGGTCGCACTGTCCGGCGTGATCGTGCACAACATCGGGCCAGCCCCGTTCTTCCCGACGGCGGGAATCCTCCTCGCCCTGGCCGTGCTGCTGGCCGCGACGATCAGGGAGTTCCGCGACTTCGGCGCGACCTCGGGACCGTCAGCCGATCAGGCTGCAGTGGTGGCAGCTAGGTAGGTCGCCCATTGCGGGTCGCCGTCGCGGGCGGCGCCGATCAGCCGCCAGTGCATACCGCGCGGCGCGAGCGGATCCCAGCGCAGCTTCCAGCCGAGTTCGTCGACGAGGCGGTCCGCCTTGCGATGGTTGCACCGCGTGCAGGACGCGACGCAATTCTCCCAGACGTGAGCGCCGCCCCGGCTGCGAGGCACGACGTGATCGATGGTGTCGGCCGACAGGCCGCAGTACGCGCATAGGTAGTTGTCCCTGCGCATCAGCGCTGCCCTGGTCAGCGGCACCCGGTTGCGGTGCGGGATCCGCACATACCGGCACAGCCTGATGACCGAAGGCACCGCGAGCTTGACCGATGCAGAGTGCAACATCAGCCCCGAGCTCTCGTTGTGCACGATCTCTGCCTTCTCGCCCAGCACGAGTCCCACGGCGCGGTGCAGGCCGACGGTGGTCAGCGGCTCATACGTGATGTTGAGCAGCAATACTCTGCGCAATGCCACCTCCCAGGCTGGGCCGCCCGCTGGCTGCCGGGGCACCCGTGACCAGTGTGACCGCACGACGGCCGAACCGCCAACACCAAATTGCCACCTCGGCACGCTAGAAGTCACGAACTAATCATGAATTCCCGATGACTTCGCAGCTAGGCGCATGGCAGTACCCTGGAGTCCGTCATGGAGAGCACAACTGCGCCCGAGACCGCCCAGCCCGGCGTGAGCTTCTACGAGGCGGTCGGCGGTGAAGAGACCTTTACCAAGCTGGTCACGAGGTTTTACGCCGAGGTCGCGTCCGATCCGCTGCTGCGCCCGGTGTACCCGAGCCGGGACCTCGGCCCGGCTACCGAGCACCTGCGGCTATTCCTCATGCAGTACTGGGGCGGGCCGGAGACCTACAACGAATTGCGCGGCCACCCGCGGCTGCGGATGCGGCACCGGCACTTCTCGATCGGCGAGGCCGAGCGCGATGCCTGGCTGCGGCACATGCGCACCGCGATCGACGACCTCGCGCTCGAGCCGGCGCTCGACGAGCAGTTGTGGCAGTACCTCGTCATGGCGGCGCACAGCCTGGTGAACCGCGCGCCAGAGGGCGGCCCTGACAGCGGGAACCGGCGCGACCTCGGCCTATCCACGAACTGAGAAGCGCTATCCGAACACCCGCTCGGGGGTGATCAGCACCGCAGCGCGCCTGTCTTCGGCCATCACCCGGTCATACTCATCGAAGTCATCGTGCGTGCCGCCGGCCGCGATGAAGATCTCCCGCAGCAGCAGCCGGAGTCGCTCGGCGTCAATGCCGTCGGCCGGGTCGTCGGGCCCGATGATCTCCACGGGACCCTCCACGGCCGCCCATTGCCATCCAGCGCGCAGCACAATGGAGGCACGCGGCTTGGCCCGCAAGTGCGCGAGCTTGTGCGCCTTGCCCTGAATGACGACGGCGGCGACCCGCGCTCCGCTGATCGGGTGATCGATCACCCCCCCGTTGACCACCGATGGCCGGATCCGGCCGTCGGGTCCGATCACGGTCATCACAACCAGGCCATGTTCCCGCGGCACGAGCGCCTCGAAGTCTGCAAGATCGGCCATCGGCCCTCCTTGGGTCCGGTTACCCGCGCTATTAAAACGCGGGAATGTTACATCTGCACGCGCTTGCTTGCCGGGTCATAGAGCGGTCGCAGCGACGCCCTGGCCTGATAAATGGCGTCACCAATTCGCACGGACCAATCGCCCTCGTCGAGATAACTCTGGGTGATCGGCTGGTCTGCGTCGATCATCGCCAGGCCGACCGCTCCGCCCAGCGTGAATCCGTACGACGCGGAACGGATGTACCCCGCCGGGCGGCCACTACGGCTGACCACCTCGGCGTGGAACAGCAAAGGCTCCGGGTCATTCAGCAGCACCTGGACCAGCCGCCGCTGAAGCGGACCCTGCGCCTTTTGGGCGAGAACCGCATCGCGGCCGATGAAGCCACCTGGCTTATCGAGGGCGACCGCGAAGGACAGCCCGGCCTCCAGCACCGAGTCGGTGTTGTCGATGTCGTGCCCGTAGTCGCGGTAGGCCTTTTCCATGCGCAGGCTCGCCAGCGCCTTCAGGCCTGCGTGGCGCAGCCCGAGCGGCTCGCCCGCCGCGATCAGCCGGTCGTAGACGGCTGCCGCCTGCTCGGCGGGGATGTGCAGCTCGTAGCCGAGCTCGCCGAGGTAGGTGATCCTGATGCACAGCACCCTGGCGAAGCCGATGTCGATGTAGCGCGCTGCCCTGAACGCGAACGCCTCGTTCGACATGTCGGCGCTGGTCACCGCCGCCATCAGTTCCCGCGACAGCGGGCCCTGGACATTGATCTGCGCGTAGCCGGAGGTCACGTCGGTGACGAACGCGTGCGCGTCGCCGATGTGCCGGCGCATCCAGGTCTCCGCGTGCCGGTGCGCGGTGTCGGACGCGACGACGAAGAACTGCTCGTCGTCGAGCATGGTGACGGTGAGGTCGGCCTCCAGTTTGCCGCGCTCGTTCAGCCACTGCGTGTACGTGATCCGCCCGGGCTCGGCCGCGACTTGGTTCGCCGAGATCCGCTCGAGCTCGCGCGCCGCGTCCCTGCCCTGCACGAGGAACTTGGCCATGAACGACATGTCCATCACGATCACGCCGTTGCGCGTCGCTTGGTGCTCGGCCTCCCAGTAGCCGAACCAGTCCGGACGTCCCCAGGTCAGCTCGCCGACCTCGGGCTCAACCCCCGCTGGTGCGAACCAGTCGGCGCCCTCCCAGCCGCTAACGTCCCGGAAGCACGCATGCCGCGCGGCGAGCCGGTCATAGATCGGCGAGAGCCTGGCGCCGCGCGCTGTCTTCGTCGGCCGGAACGGATAGTGCGTCGCGTAGACGAGGCCGAGCGACTCGACCGTCCTGGTCGCGCGGTACTCCGGGTTCGCCTGGTACGGGTGCAGCCGGTCGATGTTCATCGCCGTCACGTCGACGTCCGGGCTGCCGTCGATGATCCACTGGGCGATCGTCCGTCCGATCCCGCCGCCGGTCAGGATGCCGATGGAGTTCAGTCCAGCGGCGACGAAGAAGTTCTTCAGCTCAGGCGCCTCGCCGATGATCGGCAGCAGATCAGGGGTGAAGCTCTCCGGGCCGCAGAAGAACTTCCTGATCCCGGTCTGCTCCGTGACCGGGACCCTGGCCATGGTCTTCTCCAGGTACGGGCTCATCCGGTCCCAGTCGGGCGGCAGCTCCCCGAAGGAGAAGTCTGGCGGGACGCCGTCGACCTTCCACGGCGCGCAGACCGGCTCGAACATGCCGAGCATCAGCCCGCCGCCCTCCTCGCGGTAGTAGCCGTAGGAGGCCGGGTCTTCAAGCACAGGCCAGGAGCCGTCGACGCCTTCGATCGGCTCGGTCAGCAGGTAGTAATGCTCGGCCGCCTGGAGCGGAATGGACACCCCAGCCAGGTCGCCAAGCTGGCGCGCCCACATCCCGGCGCAGTTGACCACGTACTCGGCTTCGATGTCGCCGCGGTCGGTCCTGACCCCCGTCACGACGCCGCGATCGCGCAGGAAGCCGGTCACCGTCACACCCTCGGCGATCGTGGCGCCCTGCATCCGCGCGCCCCTGGCGAGGGACATGGTCACGTCGACCGGGTTGACCCTGCCGTCGTCGGGGATGTAGAACCCGGCCAGCACGTCATCGGTCCTTGCCAGAGGCCACAGCTGAGCGACCTCGCGGGGCGAAATTTCGTGCACGTCGACGCCGAGCAGCCGGTTGAACTGGGAGACCCGCCGGTACTCCTCCAGTCGGCCGGGCTCGATCGCCAGCTCGATCAGACCGCACAGCTTGAGCCCCGTCGCGAGCCCGGTCTCGGCCTCGAGCCTGGCGTACAGGTCACGGGTGTACTGGCGCAGTTCCGTCGACGTCTGCGAGGTCGATCCGAACGTGGCCATCAGTCCGGCGGCGTGCCAGGTGGTGCCCGAGGTGAGCCGGTCGCGCTCGAGCAGCAGCACGTCCTTCATGCCCATGTGCGCCAGGTGGTAGGCGACCGACGTGCCGATGACGCCGCCGCCGATCACGATCGCCTGCGCCCGGTCAGGTATCGCGCGAGATCCGCGAGCCGGGGGGGCCTGGGCGACCGGCTCGTCGCCTTTTCGTTCTGGCGGTTGCGAGGTCATCGGCCGGTTTCCCTCGTGGTGATGGGCGGCACGCTCTGGCTCAGCCGCGCGTGAGCTTGCGGTAGGTGACGCGGTGCGGCCGTGCGGCCTCGGCGCCCAGCCGGTCGATCTTGTTCTTCTCGTAGGCCTCGAAGTTGCCTTCGAACCAGAACCAGCTCGACCCGCCCTCCCAGGCCAGGATGTGAGTGGCGATGCGGTCGAGAAACCACCGGTCGTGGCTGGTGATCACGGCGCAGCCGGGGAACTCGAGCAGCGCGTTCTCCAGCGAGGAGAGCGTTTCGACGTCCAGGTCGTTCGTGGGCTCGTCGAGCAGCAGCAGGTTGCCGCCCTGCTTGAGGGTGAGCGCCAGGTTCATCCTGTTCCGCTCCCCACCCGACATGACGCCGGCCGGCTTCTGCTGGTCGCCGCCCTTGAACCCGAACGCGGCGACGTAAGCGCGGCTGGGGATCTCAGACCTGCCGGCCCTGATGTAGGACTCGCCATCGGAGATCACCTCCCAGACGTTCTTGTCGGGGTCCATCCGGCCCCTGGCCTGGTCGACGTAGGCGATCTTGACAGTCTCGCCGATCTTGATCGAGCCGCTGTCCGGCTCCTCCTCACCCACGATCATCTTGAATAGCGTCGTCTTGCCGACGCCGTTCGGGCCGATGACGCCGACGATGCCGTTCGGCGGCAACGAGAAGCTGAGATCCTCGATCAGCATCCGGTCGTCGAACCCCTTGGACAGCTTGTCGACCTCGACGACCAGCGAACCGAGCCGCGGGCCAGGCGGGATCTGAATCTCCTCGAAGTCAAGCTTGCGATTCTGGTCGGCCTCGGCGGCCATCTCCTCGTACCGCTGCAGCCTGGACCGGCTCTTGGCCTGGCGAGCACGCGGGCTCGACCGCACCCACTCGAGCTCTTCGGTGAGCCGCCTGCGCGCCTTCACGTCCTTCTGCCCCTCGACCTTGATCCTGGCGGCCTTGGTCTCCAGGTAGATCGAGTAGTTGCCCTCGTACGGGTAGGCGCGCCCGCGGTCGAGCTCGAGGATCCAGCCGGCCACGTTGTCGAGGAAGTACCTGTCGTGGGTCACGGCCACGACGGTGCCCGGGTACTTCTCCAGGTGCTGCTCGAGCCACTGGACGCTCTCCGCGTCCAGGTGGTTCGTCGGCTCGTCGAGCAGCAGCAGGTCAGGCTGGGACAGCAGCAGACGGCATAGCGCGACCCGGCGCCTCTCGCCGCCTGACAGCACGCTGACCTCGGCGTCGGGCGGCGGGCAGCGGAGCGCGTCCATGGCCTGGTCGAGCTGGCTTTCCAGGTCCCAGGCATTCCTGTGATCGAGCTGCTCCTGGAGCTTGCCCATTTCCTCGAGCAGCTCGTCGGAGTAGTCGGTCGCCATCTGCTCGGCGATCTCGTTGTACCTGTCCAGCAAGCCCTTGGTCTCGGCGACGCCCTCCTCGACGTTCCCGAGCACGGTCTTGGTCTCGTCCAGCTTGGGTTCCTGCTCGAGGATCCCTACCGAGAATCCCGGCATGAGCCTTGCGTCGCCGTTGGACGGCTGTTCGGTGCCCGCCATCATTCGCAGGAGCGTCGACTTGCCGGTGCCGTTGGGCCCCAGGACGCCGATCTTCGCCCCAGGCAGAAACGCGAGCGTGACGTTGTCCAGGATGACCTTGTCGCCGTGCGCCTTGCGCACAGCCTGCATCTGGTAGATGAACTCGGGCATGCCATCAAGGGTAGGGGCAGCAGGGAGCGCACTTCGCATGACGGCCGCCTGCGCCGCTGGCAGGCTCCTCACGCCGCCCAGCCTGGGTGTGACACCCATCACCTCCGCATGCCATGGATGTCACACCCACAGGACGAGGGCTACGCGGCGGCGGCGACCTCCTCGGGCTCGCCCTCGTCATTGATCGCCGAGTCGTCGAAGAATGGCCGGTCGGGCTCCTCAGGCAGCGGGATGCCGTCGTCGTTGACTGCCGCGCTCGCGCTTGCGCCAGTCAGACCGCCGCCCCAGGCGCCGTTGCCGCCCGCATCGGCGCCGTTCATCGCGGGCTCGCGCTCGTCGCCGCCGTCCTTGGCGGCGGCGAACTCAGACGCGGTCATCCCGGTCTGCGGCCTGACCCGCTGGAACGTCGCGACCCCGCGCGTAAGGTCGTGGCCGACCGAGGTCGCGTCGATCTCCACGGCGGTCCTCGTCCTGCCTTCCTTGTCCTGGTAGTCACGCACGGACAGCCGGCCCTTCACCATCACGGGATCGCCCTTGCGCAGGCAGACCGCGACATTGGTGGCCAGCTTGCGCCAGCAGATCACGGTCGCGTAGGACGTGTTTCCGTCCAACCATTCACCGCTCGCCCTGTCCTGCCGGCGCGGGGTCCACGCGACCCGCATCGAGACGTTCGTGACGCCCGTCTTCACCATCCTGGCGACCGGCTGAGTAGCGACATAACCGGTCAGGCTGATCTGAGCATCGTTCAGCATCGCCATCCTCCTGAGCTGCACGGCAGCAGCGCGCCTCTCGCACAGGGACTGCCGCGCCCGGCGGCCGGGCACCGCCTTTGACGGCACCTACGATCGCGGCTGGAACCGGCTTGCCACAGCGCGCATTTGCCAGCTGTGGATATCAGGCCGTGAGCCGACCGGACCTGTGCACGACCGCTTGGCGAATCGCCGATCGTGTGGCATCATGACCGGCCCGAAATGGCAGGCTCAGGCGCGTGCAGGCGCGGTCTTGCCGGTCGAGGCCGGCTGGATGCCGCGCGCCGCGATCCTGGCCTCTTCGCGATAACGCTCGAGTTCGGCCAGTTCCTGCTCGGATGGCGCGATCACCATCTCCGCGGCCACCGCCGCGACCTGCGCCTTCATCGCGGCCGTGACCTGCGCGTTCTCGCGTTCGGCCGTGGAGATGACCACCTTCATGCACACCGAGGCCGTCGCCGCGCCGATCGCGAGTGCTCCGGCTGCTAGCGCGATGATCCACGGCAGCGCGCCGGTGTTGCTGAGCAGCGTCGGCAACCCAGAGGCCGCGTGGAATACGCCGAAGGCGAGGATCAGCGCGATCCACGCGAGCGCAACGGCCGCGGCGCCGAGCAGCAGCCCCTGCCACACGCCAGCGAAGCGCCACCACCACACCACGCTGTCCTCGTCGGGCAGGACCTCCCCGATCGCCGTCCCCAGCGCCGGCGGGATCTGCTCGGCCTCGGACCTGACGACGGTCCGTACGGTATGCGACCACGGCGCAGCCAGCGGCTCGGCCAGTTCGTTGGCGAGGTCTGTGAGGGCGTTGTCGATCTCGGCCTGCTGAGCTCCCGCCGGGCCCGCGGTGACCGAGCGCAGGTCGTTCCAGAGCATGCCAAGCCTGACCTTGCGGAGCGGATTGCGCCCGCTGAGGCGCTGGGCGAACCAGGCGACGGGCCAGCCCACGAAGTCAGCGGCGCGCAACTCCCTCGCGCTGCGCAGCGCGTCACCGACGGCGGCGATTCCGGCGGCGGCCGCGAACCTGTCCACCAACCGGGACTTGCTAGTCACCGGAACCCGCCCGACCGGCGCGTCCACGTCGCCCGCGTACTGCTCGAATCGCGCGACCACTGCGTCCAGGTCGGCCGAGATCCGGACGGCGGCCGCCCGCCTGGCGGCCACGCCCTGGCCTAGCAGCCTGCGCAGGTCGTCGATCCCGCCGCCGCTGAGCGCCGACGTCACCAGGATCGAGATGTCAGGCAGGTTCTCAGAGTCCAGCAGCCTGCGCAGGTCAGCGACGCAGTCATCGATTTGCTCAGGTTCGAGCAGGTCGGCCTGGTTCAGCACCACGGCGAGCACGTCCGAGTGGCCGGCCATCGGCACGAGGAACCGCCGGTGCACCGCGGCGTCGGCGTACTTCTGCGGGTCAAGCACCCAGATCATGACGTCGGCCATGCTGACCAGCCGGTCGACCAGGGTTCCCGCGTGATTCATGACCGAGTCGTGGTCGGGCAGATCCACCAGCACGAGACCGGCGAGGTCGTCTTCGCCGCTGTCGAGCGCGCTGGCACGCGAGTACCGGTACCTGGCCGGGACTTCCAGCCAGTCCATGATCGCTCCCGAGCCAGCCTCGCCCCACACGCAGGCGTGCGCGTCGACCGTCACCGGCCTGGTCACGCCCACGGTTGAGAAGTCAGCACCCGCGATCTTGTTGAACAGCGAGGACTTGCCGCTGCCCGTTCCGCCAGCCAGCACGACCACCGTGTGGCTCGACGAGAGCCGCATCCGGTCACCGGCCCTGGCCAGGACTTCCTCCGCGTCGGTCAGCAGTTTCTGGCTGAAGCCGTCCCTGCCGCTTCTGGCCGAGCCGATCTGGATCATTCGCGCGAGCGCCATCAGCCTGGCCGAGAGCCCGGAGACCGACTCCTGGGGCGGCGGCGGGGGTGGTGCCGGCGGCTCGGTCCGTCTGACCGGGACCTCTGGTGCGGCGAGGTCCCTCGCGGGCTGCCTCGGCCTCGAGCCTGCCCGGCCCGCAGCCCTGGACCTGACCTGTGGACCGGCGGGAAGCCGCGTCGGCAAGCGCTTCCGCCCTGACCTGGCCGGACTGCCCTGCGTGCGCTTGGGAGCCGCTAGCGCGGTCGGCTCAGCGCCGGCATCTACCGCAGTGGCCGCCGCACCTGAAGCATTCGTCGCCACCACGGGATCGGCCGCAGCGGCAGGGGCCGCGTCAGGATCAGCATCTGCGTCGGCAGCAGAACCGGGCGCGCTCGTATCCGCTCCGGCCTCAACCGCCGCAGCGGCCTGCGAAGCGTCGTCGCGCGCCTGCTCATCGTCGGCTCCTGGCGCGTCTGGACGGCGCACCTTGATCCGGCGCTCTCGATCTGCCGTTGCCTGCCGCCGCGTATTCATCGCGCAGACTCCAAGGAATAACCGGCCTGGTAGAGATCGGCGGGCGCAGCCTCGTCAGGAGCGCCGACAGCGCCGATCAGCGCAGTGAACCGCACTGCCTCCTCAGCGAACAGCACGCTGATCCTCTCGTGCAGGTCCTGCCTGGCCTGGCCGCCGATGTCGCGTAGCAGCCCGGCGCCGAATAGCGAGGCGAGCAGGCGCTGCGGGCCGACGCTAGCACCGTCGCTGACCAGGACATCTCCTGCACCATAGCCGAGCACGCCGATGGTCATCACCAATGAGAGCGACTCGGCATCAAACGAGGCGATCCTGGCGATCGACCGCCTGGTGACGTTCTCGGTCTGCACGAGATGCAGCAGGTAGTCCTGCCATGCCGAAACCGCCTGTGCGACGCGCCTTGGCAGGTCGGCCGATGACCGGCTGAGCGCGTCAACCCCGCCCTGCGGCAGGCTGGCCGCCAGCTCGCTCTGTGCGCCGGGGAATCCCCACTGCAGCTCGCCCTCCCACTTGCGCAGCGAGGCGTAGGACAAATCAGAGCCCAGCGGAAGCTGCTGTGCCTGCCTCGCCTCGGCGAGCAGGCCGGCGCCCGCTGGGCTGGACTGCCAGCGTTCCATCGCGTCCTCGGCGGCACGGTCGGCCAGCGACGTGGTCAGCGCCTCCACGCTCTGCCGCAGAGCCGCCTTGAGCGCCTGCGCCCTGGCCGGGAACGCCCCATGCCGCTTGGACCGCTGGCCGCGCTTGCCCTTGCGCATTTCTAGCGTGCGCATCAGGTCCCCGGTGCCGGCGAAGTCCTGCCACCTAGCGACGACTTCGCCGCGGAGCAGCGACCCGCTCCTGATCGCCTCGTCGTGCTCGGCGAGAGCCGCTGAGTAAGCGGCGTCTGCCGCCGACCGCAACTCGGCGCCGAGCGCGAGCTGCATCTGCGCGAGCGCGGCCAGCGCGGGCACCCGCGCCTCGAAGGAGTCGAGCACGCCAGACATGGTCTGGGTCAGGATCGCGATCCTGCGATCGTCCCGCTTGGAGGTCTCTTCCAGCCAGGACCGGACTGGAGCAGAGATCTCCGGCGGCAGCTGAGCGTCGGCGACGATGGTCTCGGGGATGACGAACCGCGGCACGTCGCCGAGACCGTTCGCGTCGAGCATCGCGCCGAAATGCCCGGTGAGTTGCTGGATGGACTCGGGGGGCACCCTGGACAGCACGATTCCGAGTGAGGCGCCGCGGTCCCGCGCGTCCTTGAGCAGGTCCCAGACGACAGCATCGGCGTACCGCCGGGCTGTGGTCACGAACAACCACAGGTCAGAGGCATCAAGGAACTGGCGCGCGAACTGCCTGTGGGCGGCCACCACGGAGTCGATGTCAGGCGTATCAAGCAGCGCTATGCCGCCCGGCATCCCGGCGCTTGTCGCCAGCACCAGCAGGCCGTCCCTGCCTGGCATTGCCAGGCCCTGCTGCCGCACCCTCGGCAGGGTAGGCAGGAAGACATTCTCGGCGAACCAGCCGACCTCGTCGGGGTTACAGGCGAGCACGGGGCTGTTCGTTGTCGGCCGGCGGATCCCTGTCGCGCTCACCTGGCGTCCGGCGATGCTGTTCAGCAGCGTCGACTTGCCGGCGCCGGTGGAGCCGACCATCGCGATCAGGATCGGCGCGCCCGACTGGCGGAGCCGCGGCAGGAGGTAATCCTCGACCTGGCTGATGATCTGCTGCCGTTCTGCCCTGCCCGTCTCAATGCCGGGGAAGTCGAGCAGCAACTGGGTCCTGCTGACCGCGTCGCGAAGCTCGATAAGGGCGGATTCCAGCTTGCGGGCATCGACCCGGACGTGCGGCTCAGCCTCGTTGCTGGCGCCGCCAGGCACGGCCACCTGGCCGCTGGCCTGGGCACCAGCCGGACGGCCGTCGGCGGGCCCGACGGGTGCGCCGCGAGCAGGAGGTGCGGCGGCTTCGGTGCCGCCCCAGGGCACCGACGCTGGAGCCGCGCCCTGTCCCTCTGTCATGCCTCCTGGCCTCCGCTATCCAAGCTGCTGGTCGAAGCACTCATCCAACCAGGTCACCGGCCACGCAAGCCATGACAAGGCAGATGCGGCCACAGCCCGCAAGCAACGCGCCATAGCGTTATTGTGCGCCGCAGACGCAGGCTATCGCCGAGATTGCGCAAAACGAGCCAGGAGGCGAATCGCCAGAGTTGCCGGTATCGCTAGCCTACCCCTCGGCGGCCCTATTTAGGGCGTGCGAGTGCGCCCTGCGACTCCGGTGACAGGACGGCCGCGGCCTGAGGTGCGTAGCGCGCCGGCAGGTTCGGCCTCGGCCGGCTGACCGGCGGGACGAGCAGCCGCGAGCAGCACCCGGCACACGGCGGCCGCGACCACAGGACCGCCCTTCTCCCCCGCGTTCGTGACGGTCGGCCAGCCGCTTTCCCTGAGCGTCCTCTTCGCCTGCACGGCGGCGACGAACCCCGCTGGCATGCCGATGACAAGGGTGGGCTGCACGTCCCTGGCGAGGATCTCGTAGATCGCTACGGGCTCGTCCCCCACCACCCAGATCGCCCCTGGCCCAGCCTCCCCGAAGGCCAGCCTGACCGCCGCCGCGGCCTTCGCGATCCCCGCGGTGCGCGCCAGCCGTTCGGTCAGCGACTCGCCCGACTTGCAGATCGTCACCTCGCTCGCGATTCCCGCGGCTACCATCGGCCCGTCGACGACCACTGGCGCACCGGCAGCCAGGGCATCGACCGCGGCCTGAAGCCACGACTCTGAGCAGACCAGATCATTGGCATAACTGAGCTCAGCAGTGCTGCCGATTACCTGCTCGGTCACGGCCCTGGTCAACGGAGGGAGCCCAGTCAGGTCGATCCTCGATCGCAGCGCGCTCAGTTCTGGGTCTGACCCGTCTGCGCCCGCCGCGCCGTTGTCATCCAGCCCGCCTCGCCAGGTCACTGTCGCCTCGCATCCGTTCGGAGTCAGGCGCGGCTCCTGCTGTGGCCAGCCGAGCCGCCTGCGTCTGGAGGCGCCGCCAGCCAGCGTGTCAGATCGCGCTGAGGACTAGGCCGGATCCCCCGAGCCGAATCAGCATGGCACAGCAGCCATCGCCGCGACGTGCCATCTGACTAGGCAGGGCGGGCTCTGGGCACGATCACGCTGACTGGTTCGTTCAACCTCAGAATTGACAGCCGGCGAGATGTAGCCGGACCGGGGCGCGGGTGCGGACTGACGCAAGGAGCGTTCATGGCGGACGGGAGCCTGTCCCGCGTGCTGGTGACCGGCGGTGCCGGTTTCATCGGCCGGCATGTCGTCCGCGCGCTGCTCGACGAGGGTCACGAGGTCACGTCGGCGGACCGGCACGCGTGCACGGACGACCGGGCCAGTTCGGTGGTCGGCGACCTGCGCGATCCGGCCGTCATCGCCGAGGCCGTCCGGCCGGAAACCGGCCTGATCATTCATCTCGCGGCCGTGACGTCGGTGCTTCGCTCGGTGCAGGATCCGGCAGGCACCTACCAGCAGAACGTCGCCTCGACCGCGAGCCTGCTGGAGGTCGCGCGCCACCGCGGCGTGGGGACGTTCCTGCTCGCCTCGACCAACGCGGTGACCGGCGACGTCGGCCGGACCACGATCACCGAGCAAACACCTCTTCGCCCGCTGACTCCCTACGGCGCGACGAAGGCCGCCGGCGAGATGCTGCTGGCGGCGTACACGGCCAGCTACGGGCTGACCGGCGCGGCGCTGCGATTCTCCAATGTCTACGGGCCCGGCATGGAGGCGAAGGACAGCTTCGTACCACGGCTGCTGCGAGCCGCTCGTGATGGCAAGGGCATCCAGATCTACGGCGACGGCACCCAGATGCGCGACCTTGTCCACGTCCATGACGTGGTGGCCGGCCTCCTGCTCGCGTGGAAGACCAGGCACAATGGCCCGTTGATCCTGGGTTCGGGAGAATCGGTGGCCGTGAACGATATCGTGGATGCCGCGCGATCAGTAACCGGCGCGGAACTACCGGCCGAGCATGTCCCTCCCAAACCCGGGGAGATGCCGACCGTGATCGTCGATATCTCGGCCGCGAGGGCCCTGGGGTATGCGCCCAGGTTCGATCTCAAGGCAGGCATTGCCACTGTGTGGCCAGAGTTCTCGGAGACAGCTAGGTGACATCCCAATGAGCCGCGCCGCAGGCAGCGAGGTTATCGACCACGAGGCCGTAGACGCCGCCGCGATCCAGGCATTCTCCAGCCAGTACGGCGCGCGCGCCACGGCGCTGCCGCCGCTGGCCATCGTGATCGCCGCCTACAACGAAGAGGGCGCGATCGGTGCGGTCCTCGAGGGATTGCCGCCGGTCCTGGCAGGGCTCGAGGTCGCCAAGATCGTCGTCTCTGACGGGTCAGCCGACGCGACCGTGAAGGAAGCGGACGAGTCAGGGGCGCTGGTCTGCGACGTTCCCGTCAACCGGGGCCAGGGCGCGGCGCTGCGCCTCGGCTACCGGCTCGCGCGCGAAGGCGGTGCCGAGTACATCGTCACGACCGACGCGGACGGGCAGTACAACCCGGCGGAGATCCCCGGACTGCTGGCGCCGATCCTCGCGGGCGATGCGGACTTCGTCTCTGGCTCGCGGACGCGAGGCAGCGAGGAGACTAAGGACCCGGTCCGTAAGCTCGGCGTCCGCGTGTTCGCGCTGACGATCAGCATGCTGACCGGCCAGCGGATCACCGACCCGTCGTTCGGGCTGCGCGCGATGCGATCCGAGGTCACCGGCGCGGTCCGGCTCGAGCAACCGCAGTACCAGGCGGCCGAACTCCTGATCGGCGTGCTCGCGCACGGCTACCGGGTGGCCGAGGTGCCCGCGACTATCCACAAGCGCAAGGTGGGTCAGAGCAAGAAGGGCCACAACGCGCTCTACGGGCTGTATTTCGCCAGAGTTATCGGCGGCACCTGGTGGCGTGAGCGCCGCAGGACTCGCTCAAACCGCGGCTAAGGCCGCTGCTCGCGCTCGTCCGGGCCAGGAACCATGGCCGCGATCGGCGACAGCGCCTCTGCCTCTGGAGAGTCAGCCGCCCCCGGCTTGGCGTCCCGGTCGGCGAAGAGCACGTAATGGAAGATCAAGAACCTGGTTATGAACGTCACGAAGTTGGCGACCAGGTAGGCCAGGGCCACGACCACAACGGCCTCGTGCTTGGGCATGCCCTGATGCTTGGCGTAGCTGGCCGCGAAGTGTGAGGTCAGCGTCAGCACGGCCGCGGTGCCGATCGAGATCGCCCAGAACGGCAGCGTCTCCTTCAGCAAGTGCGGACGGCCTTTGCGCTGCCAGGCCCAGCGGCTCAGGATGTAGCTCGTGCCCGCTCCGACCAGCCATCCGCACAAGCCCGCGACGCCGCCGGTCGCGCCGGCGAGGTATGCGATGCTCAGCGTCAGCTCGCTAGCACCGAGCGAGACGATCGCGACCAGCGCGAACCGGGTGAACTGGCGGGCGAATCCCGACTTCAGCCGACTCGCGAGCCCGGCAGGCAACTTGTCCATCAGATTTGGCATTGATGTCCTTGCTTAGCGCAGACATGCTGGTCAACGGACACGTATCTGGTCAACGGACACGTATACAGTACGGGAACCGGCTGGGCTCGACGCGGGAACGCATCGGAGTACGCGCTGACCTCGTAGTACCCCCCGCGCAGCTTGCTGGTTGCCTGGCAATGGTTATTACCCCGTGTGCGATGGTTG
The DNA here is from genome assembly GCA_963696215.1 of uncultured Actinomycetota bacterium. Lineage (GTDB taxonomy): Bacteria > Actinomycetota > Actinomycetes > Streptosporangiales > Streptosporangiaceae > Chersky-822. The sequence goes on along the minus strand of CAVOJF010000006.1, from coordinate 1,017,398 downwards.
ATGCAGCAGGATCTCGGCCGCATGGGCCGGCCGCGAGAACGCCGGATGACGACCCTGCGATCGGATGCAGGCAGCAGGAGCGACAGTGAAAATCTTGATTCTCGGCGGCGACGGCTACCTGGGCTGGCCGACGGCCTTGCACCTGTCTGAGGTCGGCCATCACGTGGCCGTGCTCGACAACTTCGCCCGCCGCGGCTATGACTTCGAGATGGGCGTCGACAGCCTCGTGCCGATCGAGTCCCTCCAGACCAGGATCCGGGTCTGGCACGAACTGAGCGGCCAGGAAATCGGGTTTCACGTCGGCGACCTGACAGACGCCGATTTCACCTACCACGTGGTCCGCGAGTTCCGCCCGGACACGATCGTGCACTTCGCGGAGCAGCGAGCCGCGCCGTACTCGATGGTGGACCGCAAGCACGCCGTCTACACCCAGGTCAACAACGTCGTCGGCACCATGAACGTGCTGTACGCGATCGCGGAGATCGATCCGGAAATCCACCTGGTCAAGCTCGGCACGATGGGCGCCTACGGCACGCCGAACATCGACATCGAGGAAGGCTGGATCGAGATCGAGCACAAGGGCCGCAAGGACCGGGTGCTGTATCCGAAGCGACCAGGCTCGTACTACCACCTGTCAAAGGTGCACGATAGCCACAACATCGAGTTCGCCTGCCGGATCTGGGGGCTGCGAGCGACCGACCTGAACCAGGGCGTGGTCTACGGGCAACAGACGCCGGAGACAGCCAGAGACGACCGCCTCGCGACCCGTTATGACTATGACGCCGTCTTCGGCACGGTGCTGAACAGGTTCGTGATCCAGTCGGTCATTGGCGAGCCGCTGACCGTCTACGGCAACGGCAGCCAGGTCCGCGGCATCATCGAGATCAGGGACACTGTCCGCTGCCTCCAGCTAGCTTGTGAGAACCCGGCCGAGCGGGGCGAGTTCCGGGTCTTCAACCAGATGACACAGTCGCTGTCGATCGCGGCGATGGCCGAGACCATCGCGAGGGTGAGCCCGGAGAAGGTGACGATCGAGCACCTCGCGAACCCACGCGTCGAGGAAGAGAGCCACCACTACAACGTCGTGCACTCCGGCCTGGTCGAGCTCGGCCTGGACCCGCACCTGCTCTCCGACACACTGATCGAGTCACTGTTCGGGATCACCAAGCGCTTCGCGCACCGGGTGAGGCCTGAGGCGATGATCCCGACCATCGACTGGCGCAGGACCGCGAGCCAGATCGGCCTCTAGACCACAGGGTCGAGGATCACGACCGGGATCTGGCGGTCGGTGCGAGTCTCGTTAGCCCATACGCGCCTAGCGGCCGTTCCTGGTCAGCAGCCAGCGACAGGTCGAGGGATCCTGGCAGAGCCGGTAGATGTTGGCCGGCACGTTACGACCCGCCGACGCCGTGACCTTCCAGGACCGCCACGCGACCGGATCCTGCTCGCTCTCCTGCTCATGACCGCCATTGTGGTGAACAGCGGGCTCTGCCGGCGGACGCTCCAGGATCGACAGCACTGTGTACAACCGCCCCCGCCAGACGAATCTGGCCGGCCGGCCGTCGATCAGCCACACCTCGACCGGCTCCGATCGGACCCCGCTCACCCGCTCACCTGCCTGCGCGTCCGTGCGGTCCAGGGCGAGCGTCAGGCCCCCGGCCGGACCGAAGCCAGTCCTGACCGGGCGCCGGAATGCGCCCCTGAGGACCGCTCGCTCCGTCGGCTACCCAGGGGAAGACAGGCAGCTGCGCTTAGTTCGAAAGTATATTCGATCTGACCGAATGGCAAGACCTAGCCAGAGAAATGGCTTTCGTTAAAGGCCGATCTATGTGCTGCGCGGCGTGCTCAGGGCTGAATCGCGAAGCCTGGCATCGGGAAGCCGGCCAGCAGGTCTCTGACCTGTCCTGCGATCCGTTCTATGACCGTGTCGTCCTGCTTGCTCGCGGCCCTGATCGCCTCGTCCATCCACGCGGCCACCTGCGGCATGTGCTCTTCAAGCAGGCCGCGGGTGGTGATCGAGGAGGTGCCGATCCGCAGTCCTGACGGATCAAATGGCTTGCGGGGGTCGAAGGGAACGGTGTTGTAGTTCACTTCGATTCCGGCCCGGTCAAGCCCCCTGGCGGCTGGCTTTCCGCCGATCTCCTGCGGCGTCAGGTCGATCAAGATCAGGTGGTTGTCGGTACCGCCTGAGACGAGGCTGTAGCCGCGCTCGGTCAGCGCGGCCGCGAGGGCCTTCGCGTTCGCCACGATCTGGCGGGCGTAGCCACGGAAATCTGGGGCGGCCGCCTCCTTGAGCGCGACAGCGATCGCGGCGGTGGTGTGATCGTGCGGGCCACCCTGCAGGCCTGGAAAGACCGCCTTGTCAATCGCCGAGGCGTGCTCGGCCACCGACATGATCATCGCGCCGCGCGGACCGCGCAGCGTCTTATGCGTCGTAGTCGTGATCACGCTCGCGTGACCCACGGGCGACGGGTGCGCGCCGCCCGCGATCAGGCCCGCGATGTGCGCGATGTCGGCGACCAGCACCGCGCCGATCTCGCCGGCGATCTCGGCGAAGACGGGAAAGTCGATCGTGCGCGGGATCGCCGTGCCGCCGCAGAACATGACCTTCGGCCGCTCCTTGCGAGCCAGGTCGCGCACCTCATCGAAGTCGATCCTGCCGGTGTCGGCGCGCACGCCGTACTGGACGGATCGGAACCACTTGCCCGTGACCGAGACCGGCCAGCCATGCGTCAGATGCCCGCCCATCGGCAGCGACATGCCCATGACCGTGTCGCCTGGCTGCATGAACGCCAGGTACACGGCGAGGTTCGCCGGCGAGCCCGAGTACGGCTGGACATTGGCGTGATCGACGCCGAACAAGTCCTTGGCCCGCTGCACGGCGATCATCTCGATCGGATCGATGTTCTGCTGGCCCTCGTAGTAGCGCTTGCCCGCGTACCCCTCTGAGTACTTGTTGGTCAGAACGGAGCCGCTGGCTTCGAGCACTGCCAGCGAGACGTAGTTCTCGGACGCGATCATGCGCAGTTTCTCGAACTGGCGCCTGGCCTCGGCCTCGATCAGGTCGGCGATCTGCGGGTCGGTGCTCGCCACGTGCGGGACCGGCGGCTGATGCATGGGAACCCTCCCTGGTCACGGCCCTGGGCGGCAGCAGCCAGGGGATCCCCGGCTGCCGGCTGGCCGGCAACGCGAAGGTCGGCGCCCCCGCTTGCTCCTGCATTCATGATGCCGGAACGCCCCCGCCCCCGTACACCCGCCCGCTCCAGCCACCCCTGCCCCCGGCCAGCCGGGCGCCCCCGCCCCCGTCAGCAAGCGCCGCGGGCGAAATTTGGAACAGCTAAGTGCCGCCGAGGTTCAAACAGTGCGGGTGGCGGTCCTTTGCTGTTCCATTTCTGGCCGGGTGGCACCGCCGGTGCGGCCTGGAGGGGGCGGGCTGGCTGGCCAGACGGCACCGGCGGCGCGCGGGGTTGTCATGTGATGCCCGGTTTCTCCGCTCCTGGGGTCGACAGTTACCCTGGCTAACGAACCCCCGCGGTCGGTGCTCGCTGCCGCCAGGGTGCGGCACACGGACGGAGCGGCATGCGGATCGGCCAGATCGCCATTGACGTTGCGCCGCTGCGCGAAGGCCGTGACTTCAGGCTGCTCTTCACCGGCCGGTTCGTGTCGATGGCCGGCAACGCGGTCGCCACTACCGCCGCGAACTGGCAGGTCTACGCCCTGACCAAGTCTTCGCTCGCGGTCGGCGCGCTTACGCTCGCGGACAGCATCGGCATGTTCGCAGGGCTGATGGCTGGCGGGATGCTGGCCGACCGGCACGACCGGCGGCTGCTGATGGCTGGGACTCGGGCACCGCTCGCGATCCTCGCGGCACTGCTGATGGTCAACAGCCTGCTCGCCCGTCCAGCCCTGTGGGCGGTGTACCTGCTGGTGACCGCCATCGGCGCGCTCTCCGGGCTCGGCTCCCCCGCGTCAACGGCCGCCATGCCCGCGCTGATCAGGCCCGACCAGCTAGCCGCCGCTACCGCGCTCGGCGCGATGAGCGGCCAGCTTGGCAACCTCGGCGGGCCCGCGCTGGCAGGCGCGCTGATCGCCGGACCTGGGCTGGCCGCGTGCTACGGGATCGACACCGCCTGCTACGTGATCTTCGGCGTGACCGCGTGGTTCATCAGGCCGCTGCCGCCGACGGTGCGGGCGCGCCGGCCTGGGCTGCGCTCGATGGCCGAGGGACTGCGGCACGTCAGGCACAATCCAGTCGTCGGCGGGATGCTCGCGGTCGACACGAGCGCCATGTTGTTCGGGATGCCGTCGGCGCTGTTCCCCGCCCTGGCGCAGGAGCACTTCCACGGCGGGTCTGCGACGTTCGGCCTGCTCGCGTCCGCGCCGGGGTTCGGCGCGCTGCTCGGCGCCGCGACCAGCGGATGGACGGGCCGGGTCAAACGGCCTGGGATCGTCGTGATCGGGGCCGGGCTGTCATGGGGAGCCGCCGTTGTCGGCTTCGGGCTCAGTACCGACCTGGTACTCGCGCTCGCGTTCCTAGCGCTCGCGGGAATGTCTGACCTCATCTCAGAGGTCCTGCGGAACGCGCTGCTGCAGCACTACACGCCGGACGAGTTGCGCGGCCGAGTGTCCAGCCTGTACCTGGCGCAGGTGACGACTGCTCCCTCCCTCGGCAACGTCGAGGCCGGCCTGGTCGCGCAGCTGTTCTCAACAGGCGTCTCTGTGGTCAGCGGCGGCCTGGCCTGCGTAGCCGGCGCACTCGTGCTCGGCGCGATCAACCCGGCCTTGCGCCGCGCGACCCTGGCCAGGCGCACCGACGACGAACTCGGCGGCGAACTCAGCCGCGAGGCCCCAGCCCCCGCCTCGCCGGCCCGGCGCCCCGCGCGGCGCCAGCGGGCGGCGCGGCGGTCGGCGAGCACCTGACGGACCACGTTGCGGCCGGGGATCCCGGTGACGCCGCCGCCGCCGTGCGTCGACGAGCCCGCCTGGTACAGGCCGCGCAGCGGGGTGCGCAGGTCGGCATAGCCCGCCGCGGGCCTGGCGTGGAACATCTGCCCCATGGTCAGTTCGCCGTGGAAGATATTGCCGCCGACCAGGCCGTACACCTCCTGCATCTGATGCGGGCCGAGCACCTGCCTGTGCAGCACCGAGGCGGCGAATCCGGGCGCGACCTGCTCCATCCTGGCGATCACGCGGTCCGCGTAGCGCTCAAGTTCAGCCTCGTCCGGCGCGTCGGCATAGCTGTGCGGCACCCACTGGGTGAACAGCGACATGACGTGCTGCCCTTCAGGCGCGAGCGAGTCGTCGAAGACGCTCGGAATGCAGATGTCGGCGAACGGGGCCGTCGACGGATGCCCGCTGACCGCCTCCTGGAACGAGGTCTCGATCTCATCGAGGCTGTCAGCCAGCACAATGGTCCCGCCGTGCACCTGCGGGTCGAAGTCGGGGTGGCTCGCGAACACTGGCATCCGGTCGAGCGCCAGGTTCACCTTGACGGTCCCGCTCCTGGTCTGCCAGCCCCTGATGTCGGCGACGAAGTCGCCTGGCAGGACGGCGGGATCGACCAGCTTGAGGAACGCGAGCTTCGGATGCACGGTCGTGATGACCACCGGCGCGCTCACGTGCTCGCCAGAGATCAGGTCCACGCCGGTCGCCCGGCCGCCGACAGTGGTGATCGCGCCGACCTCGGCGCCGGTCCTGACATCGGCGCCGAACGAGCGGGCCGCGGCGGCCAGCGCGGTCGTGACCGCGCCCATCCCGCCGCGCGGGAAGCCCCAGGCACCTGCCTGACCGTCGGTGTCGCCGATGTGGTGGTGCAGCGTCACGTACCCGGTGCCGGCCGATCGCGGGCCAGCCCACATGCCGATCACGCCGGAGACCGACAGCAGCCCGCGCAGCGCATCGCTGCTGAAGTACTGGTCGAGCAGATCGGCGATGCTGCCGGTGAGCAGCCTGGTGATGTCCACGGCCAGCCTGGTGTCCACCTTGCGCAGGTGCCGCAGCAGCAGCCCCTGGCCGAACAAGTCGGCCGGCCGGCGGGAACCAAGCTTCGGCGGAATCTCGGTCAGCATCGGCCCGAGGATCCCGGCGATCCTGACGAGCCTTGCCTCGTAGTCGCCGTAGTTGTCGGCGTCCCGCGCTGAGAACTTGCCGATCTCGGCGTACCGCTCCGCAGGATCGGCTGGCAGGCGCAGGTAGCGGCCGTCGGCGCGGGGGGCGAAGTAGGGGCCCTGCGGGTACACGTGGTAGCCGTGTCGATCCAGGCGCAGGTCGCGGACGAGGCCGGCGGGCAGCAGCGAGACCACGTAGGACAGCGACGTGACCGTGTACTGCGGGCCGAACGGGTGCTCGCTGACGGCAGCGCCGCCGAGCACGTCACGCCGCTCGCAGACCAGCGTGCGCAGGCCGCTGCGGGCGAGATAGGCGGCGGCCACCAGGCCGTTATGACCGCCGCCGACTATCACTGCGTCATACTCGGCCGTCATCGGCAAGGCGCTCCAGCAAAAACGTCAGACATCTCAGATCGGATAAAAGCAAGCATATGACCTGCCCGACTCGTCCTCGCTCAGGGGCGGGCGTTCCTGCTCGCAGCGCACCTGCGCGCGAGGGCAGCGACCTGGCGAACACGCAGCCGCCCGCCCGCTCGGGAGCCGCGCCCGCGGTCCCCACGGCGGCGGCGCGGTCGCCGCCCTGGTCCGCAGGATCCGGACCCGCGGCCCGCACCGCCAGCCGCCTGTGCCGCGGATGATCGGCAGGGACAGCGTCGTGCAGCGCCTTGGTGTAGTGATGCCTGGGCGCCTGCCGGATGAGCTCGGCCGGCCCGATCTCGACGATCTGGCCGCCGTACATGACCGCGACGGTGTCGACGACGCGGCCGATCAGGTCCAGGTCGTGCGTCACGAACAGCATCGAGAGGTGCCGCGCCCGGCCAGCGGCCAGCAGCAGGTTCACGATCTGGGACTGGACCGAGACGTCCAGGCTCGACGTCGGCTCGTCGCAGATCAGCACCGACGGCGCGGTGATCAGTGCCCTCGCGATCGCGATCCGCTGCCGGCCACCGCCTGAGTACCTCGCCGGATAGCTGCGCAGCTCGGCGCCGGACAGGCCCACCGCCGTCAGTTGCTCGGCGACCAGGGCGTCGCCGCTCGGACCTCTCCCGCCTGGCAGCCTGTGGATCCGCAGCGGCTCGGTCACGATGTCCCTGATCGTCATCCGCGGGTCGAGCGAGTCGTAGGGATCCTGCAGCACGAAACCGATCTGCCTGCGCAGCGCGCGCAGCTTGCCGCGGCCCGCCGGATACGGCGCTCCGTCAAAGGTCAGCTGGCCCGATGTGGGCCGCTCAAGGCCGAGCGCGAGCCTGATGCAGGTGGTCTTGCCCGACCCGGATTCGCCGACGAGCCCGAGGCTGCCTCCGTCTGGCACGGTGAAGCTGACGCCGTCCAGGGCCTGCCGACCGCCCCGGTACTGCTTCGTGACCGTCTCAAAGCCGATCATTGCGGTCGCCCGGCCTGCGCGCCCGCCGCCGCGGGATGATGGCAGGCTGCTTCGTGCCCGGCTGCCACCGGCTCGAGGACCGGATCGACGTCCGCGCAAATCTGCGTGGCGCTCGGGCACCTGGGCGCGAACGGGCAGCCGCGCGGTTCATCGCCGGGCGACGGCGGCGCGCCTGGGATCTGGAACAGCGGCGTCCCCGCTGCGCCGGACCGCAGGTCCTGCCTGGTCCGCAGCAGCCCTCGCGTATACGGGTGGGCTGGCGCGTCGAAGATCTGCTCGACCGGAGCCTGCTCGACGATCCGCCCCGCGTACATCACCGCGGCCCAGTCCGCGAGTTCGGCGACGACGCCCATGTCATGGGTGATCCACAGGAACCCGGAACGCATGCCCTCCTGCAGCTCGCCGATCAGGGCCAAGATCTCAGCCTGCGTCGAGACATCGAGGGCCGTCGTCGGCTCGTCGGCGATGATGAGCGGCGGGGCGAGCGCGACGGCCATCGCGATCATCACCCGCTGGCGCATGCCGCCGGACAGCTGGTGCGGGTACAACTTCGCCACTGCGGCGGGCTGCCTGATCTCGACCTGGGCCAGCGCCGCCACCGCGGCCTCCGCTGCGTCCTGCTTGCGGAGGCCCGCGTGCTGGCTGAAAAGCTCGCCGATCTGCCTGCCGACCGTGACGACCGGGTTGAGCGCCGCCATCGCGTCCTGCGCGATGCACCCGAGCAGCCTCGCCCTGACGCTCCGGAACTCGGCGGGCGCCAGCGCGGATACGTCCCGGCCAGCGATGCGGACCTGGCCGCTCGTGGCCGCCGACCTGGGCAGCAGCCCGGCAGCGCCGAGCGCAAGCGAGCTCTTGCCGCTGCCGGTCTCGCCGATCAAGGCCACCACCTGGCCAGCCTCCACGGTGAGGCTGGCGTTCTTGACCGCGTGCACGTGGGCAGACCCAGGGCCACGATCGGCGGCGGCGCCCCGCAGGCCGTACTTGACGTTCAGGTCGGTGACCTCCAGCGCGGGAGCGCGCTCCGGCGCTTCGGCCTCGCCGCTTCGCCGCGGCGCGCCGCCGGGCCGTGTCACACTTCCTCCCTGGTCCGCGGGTCGACGAACATCCTGAGCACGTCGGCGACGAGGTTGAAGAAGACCACGGCGACCGCACCCACGATCACCGTGCCCATCACGACCGGTCGGTCCAGGTTGTGCAGCGAGTTCACCGCGAGCAGTCCGATGCCTGGCCAGATGAAAACGACCTCGACCGTGACCACGCCGGACAGGTAGGACCCGAGGTCCAGGCCCATCATCGTCAGGGCGGGCGACAGCACGTTGCGGAGCACATGCCGACGCAGGATGTAGGCGTCGGACAGGCCCTTCGACACGGCCGTCCTGACATAGGACGAGGCGAGTGAGTCCTGCATCTGGTCAGCGACGATCTGGGCGTACCAGGGCGCCCCGATCAGGCCTAGGGTCAGCGCCGGCAGCACGATCTGGGCTGGGCCAGTGCCGCCAGTGACCGGCGCGATCCCGAGCCGGAAGCCGAAGACCAGCAGCAGGAGCAGACCGAGCACGAAGATCGGGATCGCGAGCAGGGTCAGGTTGACGGCGCTGACCAGCGCCTTGACCCGTCCGTACAGGGTCGCCGCGATGCCGAGAGCGCCGCCGATGATCACCTCGGCCACGACGCCGGCCAGCGCGAGGACGCCCGTTGTCAGCAGCCTCGGCCCGATCAAGGACGCGACCGGCTGGCGCTGGATGTAGGAGGTGCCGAGGTTCCCCCGCAACAAGTTGCCGAAGTAGTCGGCGAACTGGACGATCAGCGGCTGGTTCAGGTGCAGCTGAGCCCTGATGTTGGCGAGCACCGCAGGGCTCTGCGCCCTCGGCGCGATCGCCTTGGCCGGATCGCCGGGAACCACGAACTCGAGCAGGAACGCAAGCACGACGACGCCGGCCACCGCGATCACCCCGAAGACCAGCCTGCGGATCAGCGCCCGAGCCACGACAGCCTCCGCAGGTCAGGGTTGAACGCCTTGATCCCCTCGCCGACGAGCAGGAAGGCCAGAGTCAGGCCCATGATCGCCAGCCCAGGCGCGACCACCAGCAGCGGCGCGTAGCTGATCGCAGCCTGACCATCGGAGATCATGTTGCCGAGCGACGCCGTCGGAGGGTTGATCCCGGCCGACAGGTACGACAGGGTCGCCTCGAAGGCGACGGCCGATGCCGCGTTCAGCGGCGAGTAGGCCAGCATCATCGAGGCCACGTGCGGCGCGAGGTGCCTGCGCACGACCGCCAGGCCGCCTGCGCCCATCGCCTCGCCGGCCTCGACGAACCCGCGCGAGCGCAGCCTCAGCACCTCGCCGTAGACCAGCCTGGCCGGGTAGGACCAGAACAGCACCGTGATGATCACGATGACCCTGGTCAGCCCCGCCGACATGACCGCCGCGATGACCAGGCCAGCCAGCGTGTACGGCAGCGCAAGCCCGACATCGGTGAACCGCATCAATAGCTGCTCGACCGGCCCGCGGAAGTACCCGGCGAGCAGGCCGACGGCCGCGCCGATCACGATCGACGTCGCGTTGGAGACGATCGCCACGATCAGCGACACCCTGATCCCGTAGACGAGCCTGACCAGCTCGTTCCGGCCGAGCAGGTCGGCGCCTAGCGGAAACCGTGCGCTCGGCCCGACAGGCAGCCCGGTCGGGCCGAGCCCGTGCGTCAGGTCCTGGTGGTTCGGGCTCCCGAACAGCGGCGCCGCGATCGCCAGGCCGATGAACACGGCGAGCACGACAACCCCGGCGACGAGCTGCCACGGCCAGCGCCGCCCTGCCTGGCGCTCGCTACCGGCCGCTGGCCCCCGCAGCCAGGGCAGCCAGGGCAGCCGCAGGCCGGCGGTGGTGACGGCCGGGGCAGACGACACCGGCTACACCCACATCCGGTCGTAGTAGCTGTAGGTCTCGCCGCGGTACTGGTAGTTCTGGATCCGCTGGGAGACCCCGGCCAGCCAGTCTGTGGACGCCAGGAACACGAATGGTGCGTCGTTCCCGATCAGCTGCTGGATCTGCGCGTACAGCTTGTTCCTTGCGACCACGTTGAACTCGGTGGCCGCCTGCTTGGCGAGCGCGTCGACCTCGGAATTGGAGTATCCGCAGTAGTTGCTCGAGGCCTTGGTCACGTAGAGCGCGTTGACCTCGTCCGCGGGGGTCGGCTGGACCATGTACCAGGAGTCCGTGGACATCTGCAGCTTCTTGCGCCCGCCCTGCTGGGCGTATTCCAGGCTGTACAGCGCGTTGGAGTCGACCTGGTTCAGCGTCACGCGCACGCCGATTGCCGCGTACTGCTGCTGCACGACCTGGGCGATGGCTGGGAACGGCGGGTCGGCGGCGACCGACAGGGTGATGGCGAAGCCCTTCTTGAGCCCGGCCTGCGCGAGCATGGACTTCGCCCGCTGCGGGTCATAGCCGTAGGGCTGGAACGTGGCATGGAAGTCGTCCAGTTCCTTGGGGAACGGCGCGCCCCACGGCGTGCTGGTGCCGTAGGTGATCTTCTCCAGCGCGACCTTGTTGATCGCCCAGTTCATCGCCTGCCTGACCGTGCGGTCTGCGAACTCGGGCACCGAGTCCGGGTACATGGTCAGCCAGATATTGCCTGGCGACGGCTTAGATCTCGCCAGCCCGCGCAGCGTCGGCGTGGCCAGCACCTGGCCTGCCTCGGTCGGCGGCAGGCCGTTGCCGATGATGTCGGTGTCGTTGTGCTCGAGTTGCTGGAGCTGGATCTGCGGGTCGACGCCCCAGTGGTACTCGATCGCGTCCAGGTAGGGCAGCCCGGCGTAGAAGTAGTCCGGGTTCCGTTCGAACCGCGCGGTCTGGGCGGTCTGGTCGAACGAGACGATCATGAACGGTCCGTAGCCCACCGGCGTCTGGCCGAACTGCTTGCCGAGCCGCTCGACCTCCTCGCTGGGCACCGGCGCCGTGATCGGCTGGGTCATGGCGTTCAGGATCGTGAAGTCAGGCGCGGTCAGGTGCACGATCAGCGTGCTGTCGCCCTGCGCCTCGACGCCCTCGAGGTGCTTGGTCTTGCCGCCCATGACGGCATTCGCCCCGACCACGGACGACAGATAGCTCGCGCCCCAGGACTGGACCTTGGGGTCGAGCATGCGTTCCCACGCGTACTTGAAGTCCCCGGCGACGATCTTCCTGCCGTGGTGGAACTTCGCGTCCGGCCTGATCTTGAACGTCAGCGTCGTGCCGTCCTTGCTGATCGCGGGCGGACCAGCGGCGAGGTTCGGCACGGGCCCGCCGAAGTCCTTGTCGTAGGCCATCAGAGCCCCGAAGTAGACCACTTCGGTCAGGCAGTCCCACGCCGTCAGGTTCTCGCCGAGGGCAGGATCGAACGAATCGGGTGGGTCCGACCACGACACCCGGATGGTGCCGCCGCGGCGACCGCCGGAGACGGGCTGCGGGCCGGGCACGTACTCCTTGATCCGGACGCCGCCCTTCTTCACGGCGGTCTGGCCGGCGGGCGTCGTCGAGCACGCCGCTAGCAGCGGCCCGCCGACCGCGCCGAGCGCCCCGGCCGTACCGGTCAGCTTGAGGAATCCGCGCCGGGTATATCCGGCAGGGTCCAGGTTGCGTCGTGTCATGAATGAGTCGCCTCCTCGATGTCGGCTCCGGACGACGAGCCGAGCCGGGCGGCGACGTACTTGCGGACGTCGGCGCTCGGCTCCTCCATGGGGGCGAGATAGCCAGCCGTGAACCGGCGCGAGGTCATGCCGTCCTGCACGCGCTCGCAGATCAGCCAGTCCTGCCGGTTCACCAGGTCCCAGAAGCTGACCGCATCACTGGGGTCGAAGCCTGGCCTGGCTATCTCGTCGGGGTGGAACAGGAAATCGCAGATGACTGTCGTCAGTCCGGCCGACCGTGGCCAGAGGGTGAAGGCCGCGACGTGGTCAGCCGACATGCTGATCATTAGGTTCGGCAGCACCAGTTCGCCGAAGTGCCTGGTCCGCTCGGCCTCGGACAGGCCAGGCAGCGGCTGGCGGATCGTCGTCCCGGTCGGCGTGAACGTGTAGGCGCCGTCTCGGTGCGGCACGCCCGATTCCCAGTCGACCTCGCCGCCGGTGCGCGCGAAGTCGGGCACCAGTTCGCACAGCTCAGGGTGAACGGGGCCGCAGTGGTAGCACTCGTTGTAGTTCTCGAGCACGACCTTCCAGTTCGCCGCGACCTGATAGCGCAGCCGGGCGCCGGTTCGCAGGCCGGCCAGCCGGTAAGCGGCTACGCGGCCGGGAATCGGCCCGAGCGAGTCGAGCAACGACGGCGCCACGGCAGACTCGAGCCTGGCGAACACGAAGCCGCCCCATGTGTCGACGTCGATTGGGTGCAGAGCCAGAGCGGCCCGGTGATTGCGCAGGTCAGGTAGGAACGGGGCGGACCGGAGCGCGCCGTCAAGCCCGTACGTCCAGGCGTGATACGGGCACCTGACCGACCCCGCGAAGCACCCGGTCCGCCACGAAGGCCCGCCGGATCCGCCGGACGCGTCCGACAGGCCGGCGCCGCCGACGGTCTCGAGGCCGTCGGGCGCGGAGTCCTCGGGGGGGACCAGCCGCGAGCCGCGGTGGCGGCAAAGGTTGTAGAAGCCGCGCAGGCCGCCGTCCTCGCCCCTGGCGACGATGACGCTCTCCCCAGCGACGTCGGCGGTCAGGAAGTCCCCGGCGGCGGCCAGACTCTCGGCGCGCCCGACGCAGAACCAGTCCGCGAACAAGATCAAGTCCCGCTCCCTGCGGAACTCCGACTCCGACACGAAGCTCGCCTTGGGCAAGCTCAGCTCGAGAGGAACGCCGGCCGGATCTGGCGTCTGCACCGCTACCTCCCTCGCATCAGCCGGTCACCCGGCGCCTCGTCTTCGTCAGCTCAGTCGTCCGCGTATGCCAGTGCCGGGCGGATCGGAGCGCCCTCGGCGAACCTGCCTGGCCGGAAGGCGGCCAGGTCGACCCGCGAGGCCGCGCCGGCCACGATGAACTCGGCCAGCGCCTCCCCCACCGCCGGCGAGATCTTGAAGCCCATCCCGGAGAACCCGGCGGCGAGCACCAGCCCGGTCTTGCCTGGCACGGCTCCGAGCATCGGGCGGGCGTCAGGCGTCATGTCGTACACGCCGGCGACACCCGCGGCGATCCCCGCGTCGGCTAGCGCCGGGACCCTGCGGGCGGCGGCGCCGACCAGGTCAGCCAGGTCGCCGGCGGCGCTGGCGGGGGCGGCGGGCGGAACCTTGTCAGGGTCGGTTCCGCGCGGTCCAGTGAAGTTGCCGATCAGCGTCCGCTCCCGGGCGGCCTCAGGCCGGAAGTAGGTCTGCGTGGTCGAGTCGATGCACGCGACGCTGGCGCCGCCGCCCGGCGGATGCCGGACGACAGCGACGTGATGCAGTTCTGTCTCGATCGGCAGGTCGATGCCGGCCGCGGCGAGCAGGGGCGCAGACCAGACTCCTGCGGCGAGCACGACGGTGCCCGCGTGCACCTGGCCATCGCCGGTCCGCACGCCGAGGACCCGGTCGCCGTCAGTGGCCAGCGCCAGGACCTGCGTGTTCGGCCGGTACGTCGCGCCCGCGTCCCTGGCGGCGGCCAGCAGGTCGCCAGCCACGATCGCGCCATCTCCGTACCCGCCATGCGGCTCCCACGCAGCGCACGCGATGTCGTCGGTTCGCATCCCGGGCGCGAGCCTGCCGACCTCGGCGGCATCGACGACCTCTGCCCGCGCGCCGCGCTCGCGCTGCATGGCGACGTTGGCCCGCAGCAGGTCAGTTTCTTCTTTCGCGACCAGGCGCACGAAGCCGGTCCGCCGCACGCAGGCCGGCCGCCCGGTCAGCTCGGTCCAGGCGTCGAACATCGCATCGCTGCGCACGGCGAGATCGACCTCGGGCGGGAACGTGTAGTGCATCCGGACCAGCGCGGACGACCGGCTCGACATGCCCGAGCCCACGGTGCCGCGGTCGAGCACGCTCACCGAGCCTGCCCCGAGCCGCGTCAGGTGGAAGGCGGTTGCCGCCCCGATCACGCCGGCGCCGACGATAAGGACGTCGGGCACCTGGCTTCTCATCGCAGCCCCCTACGGGCTGAACGGAGGCGCCCGAGCACCAGGCGAGCCGCGTTGTAGCCCGGAGCGCCCGTCACGCCACCGCCGGGATGCGCCCCCGCGCCGCACAGGTACAGCCCGCCGACCGGGCTGGCGTACCTGGCCCAGCCCGGCACCGGACGCATGTGGAACAGCTGGTCGAACCTGATGTCGCCGTGGAAGATGTTGCCCTCGGTCAGGCCGTAGGTGCGCTCGAGGTCGAGCGGCGTCAGGACCTGCCTGGCCAGAACCGCGTCCGGAACGTTCGGCGCGAACCTGCTGATCCGCGCGAGCACCTTGTCGCCTAGCTCATCCCTCCGCTTGTCCCAGTTCCCCTCGGCGAGCCGGTACGGCACGTACTGGACGAAGCACGTCATGATGTGCCGGCCGGCGGGCGCCAGCGTGTCGTCGACGCTGGAGGCGACGACGCAGTCCACGAACAGCTCGTCAGCGTCGGCGATCTCGCCGCGCTTGGACCTGTCGTAGCACCGGTCGGCGACGTCCAGGCTGGGCGGCAGCGTGAACAGCGCACGCTGCCCGGGGCTCGCGTCCGCGGGCATCCCGAGCACGGCAGGCTCGGCGTCGAGCACCAGGTTCACCTTCGCGCACGGGCCGTCCATCTTGATCGCCGCGACCGCGTCGCGGAACTCGTCGGGCAACTCGGTCTTGTCGACAAGCTGCAGGAAGGTGCGCTTCGGATCCGCGCAGGACAGCACCACGCTGGCGGTGAGCTCGGAACCGTCGGCGAGCGCCACGCCGGTCGCCCGGCCGCCGGTCACGGTGATCGCCGCGACCTCCGAGCCCGTCCTGATCTGCAACCCATGGCTGCGGCCCGCGGCCGCGATCGCGTCGCTGATCGCCCCCATCCCGCCGATCACGTGCCCGAAGAAGCCCTGCTCGTCGTGATCGCCGCCGGTCAGCATGTGAAAGACGAGCCCGATCAGAGTGCCGGGCTGGTACGGGCCGCCGTGCTTGCCATATAGGTTGTTGGCCAGCAGCAGCGCCTTGACCTCAGGTGAGGTGAAGCGCGCGTCGATGTAGTCGCCGAGGCTGGAGGAGACCAGCCTGGTCAGCCCCTCGATGTCGGCCCCGCGCAAGCCGCGAAGCCTGGAGCCCATCCTGAGCAGTTCGGCCATCCCGCGCAGCGCGCCAGCCCTGGTGTCCGGCGGCAGTTCGGTCAGCATCGGCTGCAGCCGTGCGGAAAGCTGGCGCAGTTCCGTGGTCGCGTCCTCGAATGCGCGCGCGTCCCTGGCCGAGTAACGCGAGATCTCGGCCCTGGTTCGCGCCGGGTCGGTCCAGTTCGCGAGCACCTCGCCACCCTCGAGCGCGACCTGGACGGCGGGTTCGCACGGCACCATGCGGAGGCCATGCCCGCCGAGGTCGAGCGTCCTGATCACCTCGGGGCGCAGCATGCTCGCGATGTAGGAGGTCGTAGACGCGCGGCAGCCGGGGGAGATCTCCTCGGTGACGCAGGCGCCGCCGATCACGTCCCGCCGCTCGAGCACGAGCGTGGCCAGTCCGGCCTTGGCCAGCAGTGCCCCGGCGGTCAGGCCGTTGTGCCCGGCGCCCACCACGATCGCGTCCCACCGTTCAGCGCGAGACGGGGCCGCGGGGCGCTGACTGGCCATGCGCCGGCCTCCTGGATCGGGCGTCCGGAACGGGCGCCGAAATTGACCTGAGGTTTGTTAACAAGTGTGGATTTCGCCGAGTATGCAATGTTAGCTTGAGCGATGTCAATGACCTAGATACGGCGGGAAAATGACTTCTGGTCAGACAACCGTGGCACCGCGCCCTGCGCGCCCACCGGCACCGCGACCTGCGCGCCGACCGCCACTGCGCGCGGGCGAGCGCCAGCGCGCCAAGCAGGACAAGATCGTCGCCATCGCGATGGAGCACTTCGCCACGCACGGCTACGAGGGCGCGAGGGCCGATGCGATCGCGGCGGCGGCGGGGGTCTCCAAGGGCGCAGTGTTCGGCTATTTCGGCAGCAAGGCCGGCCTGTTCCTGGCTGCCTACCAGAGCGCGACCCGGACCTTCAGCCGGTATCTCGAGGCGCCGGCCGAGGTCCTCGACCTGGGCTTCTTCGCGACCATCAGCTACTGGCTCGAGCACACGCCGCACATGATCCACGAGGACTGGATTCCTTACCGGGTCGTGCTGATCGGGAGCTACTGCTCGGACCTGGCGCTGAAGCGCGAGATCACGAAGTTCATGCAGAGCGAGGATCCGTACGGGACCAGGGAGTTCGTCCAGTTCGGCGTCGACCGCGGCGAGGTCAGGAGAGACATCGAGATCGGGCTGATCATCTCGCTGGTGGACTGGCTGATCGACCGCTGCCAGGACGCGATCGTGACCGAGGAGCTCGACCCCGGGCTGTTCGGCTACTTCACCCAGTCGGCTCAGCTGCGCGAGCACCGGATGGCGCAGTTCGTGGAGTTGCTGCGCAGCGCTATCTCCGTGCCCGCAACCGCAGAAAGGAGCCCGTCGTGACCGAGATCCGGGAGGCACGGATCCCGATGCCGGACGGGGTCAGGCTCGCGGCCACGCTCTACCTGCCGCCGGACGCCGACGAGACCCCGGTTCCTGTTGTTCTCGAGTACCTGCCGTACCGCAAGGACGACTCCGTCGGGCGGAACCTGGATCTGAACTCCTACCTGACCAGGCGGGGCATCGCAGGCGCTCGGGTCGATATCAGGGGCACCGGCAACAGCGAGGGCGAGCTTCCGGCCGGCGAATACACCGAGCAGGAACAGCGCGACGCCGAGGCCGTGATCGCCTGGCTGGCCGTGCAGCCGTGGTGCACCGGCGCGGTCGGCATGTGGGGCATCTCGTGGGGCGGCTTCAACTCGATCCAGATCGCGTCGCGGCAGCCGCCGCCGCCTGCGCTGAAGGCGATCATCGCGGTCGAGGCGTCCGACGACATGTTTCACGACGACGTGCACTACATCGACGGGCTGCTGCACCTGGACGAGTACTCGGTGATGATCGACCAGCTCAACATGCTGCCGCCGTCGCCGGATTACCCGCTGGACGAGGACGTGCTCGCCCGCCGGTTCGATAGCCGAGCCATGGCTGCTGACCTGGCTCGGTCAGCAGCGCGACGGCCCGTACTGGCTCCGCAACTCGCTGCGGACCGACTACTCCAGGCTGACGATCCCCGCCTTCCTGATCACCGGATGGTGGGACGGGTACCGCGACTCGGTCTTCCGGATGACCCAGAACTGCCACGCTCCGGTCCGGGCTCTGATCGGGCCGTGGAACCACACCTGGCCGCACGAGGCCGTGCCGGGGCCGCCCGTCGAGTGGCGGGCGCACGCGGTCCGGTGGTGGGAGCACTGGCTCAAGGGGATCGATACCGGCATGCTCGACGAGCCCATGGCCGACGTGTACGTGCAGACCTGGCGGCCGCCCGATCCTGACCTCACCGAACTGCCAGGCTCCTGGCGCAGCGAGGACGCACTGCCGCCGGCCAGGACCAGGCCGGAGGTGCTGTACTGCGGGTCGGGCCGTGCTCTGTCAGCCGAGCCAGGGCCTGCCGAGTCCGTCCGGCTGCGGTACGTGCCGTCCGCGGGCGTCGAGGCCGGGCACTGGTGGGGCGAGCTGACCGTCGACCAGCGCGGCGCGGACGCGTACAGCCTGGTCTGGGACTCCGCACCGCTCGAGCAGGACACGGAGATACTCGGGTTCTGCCGGGTCGAGATCCACGGCGGCGCCGACGCGTCGCCGCTGAACTGGTTCGCCAGGGTAAGCGACGTGGCACCGGACGGCACGACCACGCTGGTCGCCGGCGGCGGCCGACCGGACCGAGCCGACCCGCTGCGCGATCCCGCGCAGCCATTGCCCCCGCCCGCCTCCGGCGGCGAGCCCGAGCCCGACTGGTTGCCGCTGCAACTGCACGCCTGCTCGTGGGTGTTCCCGCGCGGGCACCGGATCAGGCTGGCGATCTCCAACGCCATGTGGCCGATGATCTGGCCGACCCCGCACTCAGCCACCGCGACCGTGCGGCTCGGCCCGACCGGGACGAGGCTGGTGCTGCCTGTGGTGCCGGCCGCCGAACAGCCAGTTCCGGCCTTCGGGGAGTTCGAGCCGTCGGAAGAACTGGAGGGCGTGCGCGGCTGGGGCGACGTGCTGCCAGTCCGCTGGACGCTGGTCCGCGACGACAGGGGCGTTGCCTCGATCTCCTGGCGCGGAACCGCGGGCAACGAGTTCGGCTGGGGCCGCGTGGTCGACGAGGAGTACTTGCGCTACGAGGTGGACGACGACAGGCCGGCCGAGGCGTCGGCCCGCGGCGAGGCCAGGACCGAGGTGCACCTGCCCGACCGGCTACTCGTCTTCAGTTCGGTGCTTGACCTGGACGGCGACGCGGACTCGCTGCGTTACCGGTTCCGGCGCGAGCTACGCCGCGACGGCGTGCTGATCAGGGAGCGCAGCTGGGAGCGCCGGTTCCGCAGGGACGGCCACTAACAGCGCGGGCACCATGCGGGCGAGGTACCAGGAATGTCAGACCTGGCTGGGACGATGGCTTCCGCTCGCCACGCAACCATCAAGGAGCAGGCATGTCGTCGCCGACCTTCACAATCGTGCCGCGCGGCCCGTTCTCCCTAGCGGAGGCGGTCGCGTTCGGGTTCGGGCAGCGCGACGCAGGCGAGCCAGACGACCTGATGCGCCTGGCGTTCTGCCTCGACGGCTATGACGTCCAGGTCGGAGTCGAGGTGCGCCAGGATGACGAGGGCGTCGTCCGCTGTGCCGTGCACGGGCCTGAGGATGTCGAGCTTGGCGCGGTCCGCGATCAGGTCGCCAGGGTGCTGTCGCTCGACCACGACGGCACGGAATTCGCCAGGATCGGCGAGCGTGACCCGGTGATCGGCCGGCTCCAGCAGATCGCGCCCGGTCTCCGGCCGCCGCTGTTCTACTCGCCGTATGAGGCGGCGGCGTGGTCCGTGCTGAGCGCTCGTCGCCCGGCCGGGCTCATGATGGCCGTGCGGCAGCGACTGAGCGAGGCGCACGGGACGGTCTTCGACCTCGCCGGCCAGCGCCTGGCTGCCTTCCCGACTCCAGCGGCCCTGCTCAAGGTCACGGAGTTCCCCGCCATCCCAGGCGACAAGCTTGACCGGCTGCACGGCGTCGCCGAGGCCGCCCTGGACGGAAGGCTCGCGGCCGCGCACCTGCTCGGGCTCGGGCCCGACGCCGCGATGGCTGAGTTGCAGCAGATCAAGGGCATCGGACCGTTCTACAGTTCGCTGATCGTGATCAGGGGCACCGGGTTCGCCGACGTCCTGCCCGTCGCCGAGCCCAAGGCCCTGTCGCTGGCGGCGCGGCTGTACGGCCTGAAAGAGCCAGTGACTGCCGGCAGGTTCGGCGCAATTGCCGAAGCGTGGCGGCCGCTGCGGACGTGGGCGGTCGTGCTGATCCGTGCCGCCGGGCCGCGATTGCTGGCCGATGAACGACCAGGCGAGCCGGTACGCGCGGCGAGCTAGACGACAGGTGCGTCGCGCTCGGCCGCTGGCGCCGGCCAGAACCACTCGGTGACCTCGCCGCCCGCGATGGTGAGTGCCCCAACGGGGGTGTATGCGTCGCGCCAGACCGTGTAGCGGCCAGCGGGCAAGACCGGGTAGACGGCCGCAAAAGTGACGGACGTGGAGGGGCCGGCGCAGCCTGGCTGCTGGGCGGTCCGCAGGCGCGCTTGCGGACCTGGGAGTGGGTGCGCCGGGCAGCGACGACGCCGGCCGGGCTTATCTCGATTTCGGCGCCTTCCAGGCCCGCCGGGGTGTACAGCACGAGAGCGCCGGTGCCTGGGCCAATGTCGAGCACCACGCTGCCGGGCCGTGACGGTCCGGCAGCGTGCTGCCCACCTTCGTGGTGCCCGGCATCGTGGCTGGTCACGATGGGTTGTCGTAGCCGTTGTACGGGACACCCATGTACGGGAAGCGGTCCAGCGGCTTGTTCTTGACGCTCTCGTTGGTCAGTCCGTCGGTAATAATCTTGGCGGCCGCGTCCACCTTGTAGCTCGGGTCGACGAGCGGGAAGGTCAGGCCTGCGAGCGCGCGCAGCTCGACGGTGACGACGTCGTCGACGATCCTGCGGCCGTTCGGGAACCCGGCTAGGTCGCCGCCGAGCACGCCGAGAATGTTGACCGAGCCCTCCGCAGTGGGCTTGATCGACGTGTTCAGCCTCAGCATGTCGGCCTGCACCGGGCCGGTGAAGTTGGTGAAGTCAGGGATGAGGCCCTTGGGTATGCCGGTCAGCAGGATCGCCTCGATGTCGGCCCTGACCTTGCCTGACTTGTTGAGCGCCGCGAGGTGCGGGAACACGCCGGGGTACAGGACGGGGAGCAGCCCGGACAGCTCGGGCTGCGCGTAATAGTGCGCGAACTGCTTGTCATGCACCGGTGCCTGCCGGTTCCAGCTGTCCTTGTCGTCAAGGGCGATGATGACCTCGTTGATCAGCGGGTTACCCAGCCGCGACACCTGCGTGGACGGCCCGCTGAGCAAGCCCGCCTCCGACGTGTCGGCGGAGACCCTGACACGCGGCCTGCTGGCCGTCGTCCACACGCCGATGCTGGGCCTGCCTGGCATCACGAGCTGGGAGATCGGCACCTGGATCGCGATCGAGTGCACGTTCAGCCGGTTGGTGGCGTTCACGCCCGGCTGGCTGACCAGGCCGGCCATCTTGCCGAACAGGTTCAACTGCTGGAACGGGCGCAGGTTCGCGAGGTCGAAGATGGAGCCCAGGTCAACGTAGAACTCCTCGGCGCGCTGGCCGGCGAAGACCTTCATCCCGCTCGGCAGCATATTGACCGCCTTGCTGCCCAGCCTCGCCTCGTAGTGCGGAGTCGACAAGATCCCGACGTTGCAGGGCGGGCAAGGAAGGTTCCTTCCGAGCACACGGGAGCCGTAACTGTCGACCCTCGTGACGCTGTAGAACTGCTTGCTGTTCCAGTTCGGGTCGCTCAGTGAACTGATCGGCCCGGTGTTATAGAGAAAGCTACCCGGGGTCGTCAGCGTCGTATGGAAGCGGAAGTGATAGCTGATGTCCGCGCGCCCGTCGCCGTTATTGTCGACGTGAATCTCGTAAACGCACGTCGTTGCCGAACTCGTAGAAATTAGGTCCGCCAGCGGGCGACTCCAGCGGGATGTAGTTGGCGATCAGTGTGACCGTGCTCGGACGGTCCGGGCTCACGAACGCATAGACGTCGGTGCTGTCGGCTACGGGATCCTTCGAGATCTCCGGAGCCTCACGGTGTGATGACATGGGCTACCTCACTGGGCGTGGTGCGGCGCGATGCGGACGGCTGAGGTACGCGTCAGCCGCGGCTGATCCGGTCAAGGTGCCTGGCCAGGTCCCTGTCGTGCACGCGGATCTGGCCGGTGCCGCGGAAAACGTCGATCTCGCCGGTCCTGGCGTCCCTGACGTGTACGACGAACTGCTCGCTGGTGTCAGCGGAATCGGCGGCTGACGCACCTGCGCCGCGCGCCTCCCGGCGGGGAGTCACCTCGGCGGCATGTGCGGCTGAGCCAAGACCGGACCATGCGGTCGCCGCGACCCCCGCAGCCCCCGCTCCGGCCGCGCCGCGAAGCACCGAGCGCCTGGACGGACGCCGCGAGCCGCCGGGGTGATCCTGACCTGACATGGCATTCCCTTCCGTGACCTCAGAAGCTGGTAACGCAGCCATAACTTAGCGAGTTCAGACCTTTACTGTCAGTCATATTCCCTCGTGGCGCGCGACAAGATCCCGGGAGCGCTTAGGATTGGCCCCTTTGATGGGCTGGGGTGAAAAATGCGCCATCGCGTGGCCAGGAGCTTCCGGCGGCTGCTCGTCGCGGGGGCGCTGGCCGGAGCGCTGTGCGCGATCGCGGCCGCCCCGGCCGGCGCGCTAGCAGCGCCCTCGGCCACCACGAAGGCAACCCAGGCGGCAGCGCTCCAGGCGCCCCCTGTGGCGGCCGCGGTGACCACGATCTCGATCGACGGCCGCCGGGCTGGCCCTGTCTTCGAGGGCATCGGCGCGATCAGCGGCGGCGGCGGCAACTCCCGGCTGCTCATCGATTACCCGCCAAGGCAGCGGCCCAGATCCTGAACTACCTCTTCGGACCTGGCGGCGCTGACCTGCAGCTGCTGAAGCTGGAGATCGGCGGCGACGCCAACACCACCGACGGCGCGGAACCTTCGATCGAGCACTCTGCGGGCCAGATCGACTGCGCGTCAGGTTACGAGTGGTGGCTGGCTGCGCAGGCCGTCGCGAGGAACCCCCGGCTCAAGCTGTACGCGCTGCAGTGGGCCGCGCCCGGCTGGATCGGTTCCCGGTGGGGTCAGGCCGACATCGGCTACGTCATCGACTGGCTCAACTTGCGCGCGTTCGCACGGACTCACGATCAGCTACCTCGGCGGCTGGAACGAGAACGGCTACTCAGCGTCGTGGTATCGAGCGCATGCGGCAAGCCATGGACGCCAACGGGTTCGGCGCGGTCCAGCTCGTCGCCGCCGACGCACGGTCCACAGGACCGCCCTACGACCCTGCCGCTGCCTGGCGGGTCGCGGCAGCGGTCGATGCCGACCCCGCGTTCAAGGCAGCGATCGCGGTGCTCGGAGCGCACAACGTATGCGGGTCGGTGACGACCGGCTACCGCTGCGAGTCGACCGCGGCGGCGCGCCGCAGCGGCCGGCCTCTGCTGGCGAGCGAGCTCGGCACGCTCGACGCCAACACGGGCGCGCCAGACCTGATGAGGTCAATGATCAACGGCTTCATCCAGGCCAGGATCACCGGTGTGATCGAGTGGCCGCTGGTCAACGCGATGGGGCCGGGACTGCCGCTCCAGAACCGCGGGCTGGTCACGGCGAACCAGCCGGCCAGCGGATACTACCGCGTCAACCGCCTCACCTGGGCGATCGCGCAAGTCACCCAGTTCACCGCGCCCGGCTGGAGGTATGCGGCAAACGCCAGCAAGCGGCTCGGCACGTCGGGCTCGGCGAACGCGTATCTGGCCCCTGGTGGAGCCGACTGGAGCCTGGTTGCGCAGGACACGGGCGGAATCCGCGGCCAGCTGGTGCGCCCGCAGACTGTCAGGGTTCGGCTGACTGGCGGGTTGCGTGCCAGCGTCGTCCACGTCTGGGCCACTGACCTGCGATCGGGCGACCGTACCAGGTGGTTCACCAGGCGGGCCGACATCTATCCCGTCCGCGGCGCGTTCACCTACACGATCCCTCCTGGATACGCGGTCTCCTTCTCCTCCCGTGGCGGGCAATCGCACCGCCGGAGCATCGCGCCGCGGCAAGTGCCGCAGCGGCTGCCCTATCACGCCACGCCCGATACCAGCAACGAGGCCTGGGGCCTTGGCGCACAGGAAGGCGCGTTCGTATACGCGCCGTGCCAGGCCACCGCGGCTACGGGATGCATCGAGCAGATGGCAAACCACGTCCCGCTCTGGTTCAGGCCGCCGGCGGGTCACGCCATGCCGCTGCCCTACGCGGTTGTCGGTGCGCAGAACTGGTCGGGCTACACCGTGTCAGCCCACGTCCTCCTGCCCGCAGGCTCGGCCATGGCAGGCCTGATCGGCCGGTTCGGCGCCCAGAGCCTTGCCACCGCGGAGTTCAACGGTTACGAACTGCGCGTCAGTGGGAACGGCGGCTGGCAGCTGATCCGCGACTCTGTCGCCGGTGGCAGAAAGGTGCTCGCCACCGGGACGACCAGCGGCGTCTCGCCTGGCACCTGGCACGCGCTCGCGCTTGGCGTGCATGCCAGCACAATCAGCGCACGGATCGACGGCCAGGTGGTCGCGCGGGTCACCGACCGGGCCTACCGCTCAGGTCCGGCGGGCATCGAATCGAACTGGACGCGGGTGCAATTCCGTGCTCTCACTGTCCAATAGGCTCGGCACGGGCGGATGAGCGACATCCGGCGCAGCGGCCGGGCGCGCCGGGGCGCGCCCCCGGATGGCCCGTCGGCGGCCTGGCAGGGAGGAACGGATCAGTGTCCAAGGCGAGCAGGAACCGCGACGTCGCCAGGGCGAGAGTTGCTGAGATGCGGGCGCGTGAAGCGCGCCAGGCCAGGCAGCGGCGGGTGTTCATGTGGGCGGGCGCCGGGGTCCTGGCGATCGCGGCGGTGGTCGCGATCGTTCTCGCGGTCACCAGCGGTGGCAATTCACCCAAGCCGCCGGGCACTCCGAACCTGAAAACCGGTCCGATCAGCGCTCTCGGCCCGCTGAAGTCGCCGCCCAGCCCCGGCAGCAACGGGTTCGAGGGCGTGCCCATCCCCGCGGCGCCGCCGCTGGCGGGAAGATCGGCCGCCGCCACCGGTTCCCCCGTCGACGGGATCCGCTGCCAGACCTCTGAGCAGTTGCTCTTCCACATACACGCACACCTGACAATTTTCATCAACGGGACTCAGCGCCAGGTCCCGGCTGGCATCGGGATTCCTGGCTCGCAGCCGCAGCAAACCGCGCAGGGGCAGGTCGCGGCGGGCGGCTCATGCCTGTACTGGCTGCACACCCACGCGCCCGACGGCATCGTCCACGTCGAGTCGCCGGTCCACAGGATCTTCTCCCTCGGCGACTTCTTCGACGAATGGGGCCAGCCGCTCGGACCGTCGCAACTCGGCCCGGTCAAGGGCCACGTCGTCGCGATCTACAACGGCAAGGTCTATCTGGGCGACCCCCGCAACATTCCGCTCAACGCCCACGCCCAGATCCAGCTTCAGGTGGGCAAGCCGCTGATCGGCCAGCAGACCATCACCTTCCCCAACGGCCTGTAACATCCGGCCGCTCGCGGGTGGCTACGGCTGGCTCGCGCCCGTACCGGCTTGATAATTGGCGCTGGTGATCTCGTAGACCAGGACGGGCCGGCCCGACCCAGGGTCGGTGGTCCGGCGCTCCAGGCTCATGCCCAGCTTTTGCATGACGCGCTCCGACGCGCCGTTGCCAACCTGGACGATCGCCACGATGCGCTCGAGGCCGCTGCTCACCAGCCCGAACTCGAGCGCGGCCCGTGCCGCCTCGGTGGCGATGCCCTGTCCCCAGTGCGGCCGGCCGAACCGCCAGGCGATCTCGATGGCTGGCATGATCTCGGGCAGGAATCGCGGCACCGCGAGACCGGTCAGCCCGGCCAGTTCGCCGGTGGCCAGGATCTCGACAGCGAACAGGCTCATCCCGGTCTCGTCCCACTCGCGCTCGAGCGCCGCCACGCTGGCCATGGTCTGCTGGAGGTCGCGAGTGCTGCCGGTGCCGATCCAGCGCATGACCTCGGGATCGGCGTTGATTGCGGCCAGCGCCGCGATGTCGGCTTCACGCCAGCGCCGTAGCCGCAGGCGCGGCGTCCGCAAGGTGGGCATCGGCCTATCGTGCCACCCGCATATCGGTTCGTTGCCCCGGCGGCAGGCTCGGCGATCGCCGGCTGAGGCCGATCCGCGGTTGGACCTCGCCGCGATGGCCTCCGCGCCCGCGCGCACATCGGCCGAATTCGCCGGGAAGAACTCGGTCAGGAATGGCTCAGCGCCGGCGTATCCGACGGCCGACGCGTCGGAATCCTGGCCTGCCCGGACCTGCCGCAACACGTCGCCTGACAGCGCAACCGCATCGGCATGCTGGTACCGGATCGCGGATTCTCCCTCGAGCACCGAGATCAGCAACGCGGTGCCCGCAGGCTCGACAGCGAAGATGATGCCGATGTCGCCTGCCGGACCGCCAAGCCCGCCGGGCTGCAGTTCCAGCAGGTCGCCCGGCGTCCCGTCACTGGCGAGTTCGCGCTCGATCTCGTCGATGATGTCCTGCAGCCGCGCGTCGCCAGGTCCGGCCGCGCCGGGAACGGGCAGGAGTTCATCGTCGTCAAGGCCGGCCGCGGCCTCGGAAAAGAGGCCGGCCACGGCATCCTGAGCCTCAGCAGCTGTGTATCGAGCCTTCAGGATCTCTTTGCGCATACGGAACGTGTCGGCTTTGGCCTGCATCTGGCGTGATGCGTCAACCAGTCGCTGGTGCGCTGCTTCAAGGCGCGGGAGCAGTTCGCGAAGCTCTGCTGCCTCGGCCTGCGACCCAGAACCCTCGAGTTGGCTGACCCGGGCCTGGATCTGGACACCGACATCTGCGGCCTCCGCTGTTGCGTGGCGCAGGTCCTGCGCACGCTCGAGCCGGATCTGGTAGGCGTGGTCGAGAGCTTCGCGGGGATCGGTGCCGGGCCGCCCGGTCTGCGGCTTGACCACAACTGGCCTGCCGAGGCTAGGTCCTACATTCATGAGCGCGACCAACGCCTGGCCCACGACGGCCGCCGCCTCGGGATCGCTCACGCACAGGTCGGTCAGCCACTGGCGGATCTCGCCGGAGATCCGTAGTAAGTAGCCCACAGCCGGAACCTGTTCGCCTGCATTCACCAGAAAGGCAGTTGAGTAGTATCGCGATTTGATGCGCCAGGAGCACTATGGCGCATGCACCGCGTTCACACAAGCGTCGCAGCAGTAGGATGCGCCGGTGGCCACCGGTACCGAGAATCCCGTGACGATCTTCGAATGGCGGGGCGCCTTTACCAACGCCGAGGTCAACGCGCTGCACGCAGAGGCATTCGAGACGCGCGTCTACGACGATTCCGAGTGGGACTGGGTCCGCCTCACCGGTCAGCACAGTCTCGGCTGGGTCGTGGCCAGGCAGAAAGGCGACCTGGTCGGGTTCGTCAACGTTGTCTGGGACGGCCTGGTGCACGCCTGGCTGCAGGACACGATGGTCGCGATGCGGTCGCGGGGGGTGGGCATCGGCACCGGACTGGTCGCCCGCGCCAAGGCCGGCGCGAAAGGAGCCGGGTGTGAGTATCTGCACGTGGACTTCGATGAACACCTCCAGTCCTTCTACGTTGGCGCCTGCGGCTTCACCCCGACCAGGGCGGCCCTGATCGCCCTCGATTGAATGGCGCCGCGCCCGATCTTGTCGCTCGCTGTATCTACTACGTGACAAGTAGTTATAGTGCTTGAATAAGGGGTGCATGATGTGCTCCTCTGGTCGTCCAGGTAAGGACATCAGGGAGAGCAGAACGGCGCCGCACGGGTCCGGGGGGTGAGTCGGTGGCTGACGACAGCCCGACTCCGCCGCTCCGCAGACGCGTCCCAGGTGCCGCCCGCGGTGGCCCGTCGCCGACGACGAGGCCGGTCCTCCCCGAGGCGCTGCTGCAACGCATGCAGGCGGCCGTCGAGGCCGCAAGGGCCGCACAAGAACAGCAGCGGGCGGTCACTCGCGCCGAGGCCAGGGCGCGCGCCGCTGCGGCGCCGGCGAAATCGCAGCCAAAGCAACTCTGGCCCCCGGTCCAGCAAGTGCCGCCGGACCAGCAAGCGCCGCCGCAGGCCACCGGCCGGCCGCAGCCAGATCCGGTCGCCACCCCGCGGCCGGTCACGAACCCACCGCCTGACCGGGCAGGCCAGGCCATCTGGACCGGCCAGGGTGGCTCCGTCAGGCAGCCAAGCCCGAGCGGCTCCGCGTTCATTCCGGCCGCCGTTCCTGCGCCGCCCAGGCCATCAGAGCCCAGCAGCCACCGCCGCCGCAGTGGACCGCGGGTCGCGGGAGCGGCCGCCCTGGCGGTCATACTGCTGGCCGCTGGCACGGTCGCGTTCGCCTTGTCCGCTCGTGACGGTGGCTCGAAGACGCCCACCTCCGGCCAGCCCCGGCCGACACAGCAAGCCCGGCCAAGCCTGGCGGTACTTACGGCTAATCTCGCCGCGCGCTGGGTCGACCTGCAGGTGAACCACGGCGTCATCGTGGCTTGCGACAAGGCCATGTGTGACGCGCTCACCGCGCACGGGTTCCCCGGTCGGCACCTGAAGCTGATCAGGCCGGGCGGGCCGTATCCCAGCCACGCCGAGATCATCGTGGAAACGCCATTGGTCGCGCGCCAGTTCGGCGACAGCTTCAATGTCGCGCAGGCGCCGCCTGTGCTGACCAGGATCGGCACCGGCGATACGGCCATCGCGATCAGGGTTGTGGCCAGGCAGGGCGAGGCGCGCTATAAGGCGCAGATCAAGGCTGACCTGCGGCAGCGGCGCCTCCATGGCGCTGCCCTACTGACCAGCCGCCAGGTGACAGCGTCCGCGCTGGCCAGGAAGCAGCTGATCGCCGGCGAGGTCGACATCCGGCTGATCGTGGTCCTGACCGCGATCGCGTCCGTGCACCCGATCGACATCCTAGGCTTCGGCGCCGCCTTTCCTGGCGCAAGCCCGGCAGTCGCGCTCAGGACGGCCGACCTCGCGCAGAGCGACGGGGCCGCAGGCCTCAGCAGGAGCGCCTACATCAAGTTCCTGCTCACGCTGCTAGACGCGGAGCCCAGCGTGTACCGGCCGCAGACGGCCGTGTCCGCGCACCTGCGCGCAGGCACGCCGGTTTTCCAGATCACCTTCTCTGCGCCGAGCCCGCTGAAGCTGCTCGCCGGCTAACGCGGAGCCGCGCCGGATCGCTGACTGAGCGAACCGCAGAGCTAGGGCCCGGTCGGCCACAGGTGGACAGGCTCATTAGTGTGCATCTGCTCGATGTACTGCTGCGTCATCAGCCGCAGCGCCTCCCTGCGGTCGGTGATCCCGCTCTTGGCGGCCGCGTTCACGGTCGCGACTTGCCACGAGGCGCCGGTCTGACCGGTCAGGCAACGCTGCTCGATGATGCCGAGCAGGCGGTCGGAGTCGGCACGACTGACCCCCCACATGCTCAAACCGTCCCTGGCGAGCGGGAGCAGCCGGCGGAGCACGAGCTCAGCAGCGGGCGCTTCGCCAACGCCAGGCCAGTACAGCTGCGAATCCAGGCCGTTCCTGGCCGCGGCGTGCAGGTTCTCGGCTGCGGTCGCGAACGACATCTGCGTCCAGATCGGACGCTGCGCCTCAGCGAGCGCACGCACCAGCCCGTAGTAGAACGCCGCGTTCGCGATCGTGTCAGCGACCGACGGCCCAGCTGGAAGCACCCGGTTCTCCACCCGAAGGTGCGGCTTGCCGTTCACGGCCGCGTAGACAGGACGGTTCCAGCGGTAGATGGTCCCGTTGTGCAGGCTCATCTCCTCGAGCTTCGGACAGCTGCCGCTCTCTAGCACCGCCAGCGGGTCCTCGTCCTCGCAGATGGGCAACAACGCGGGGAAGTACCTGATGTTCTCCTCGAACAGGTCGAACACGGATGTGATCCAGCGCTCGCCGAACCAGACTCGCGGCCGGACCCCCTGCTGCACCAGCTCCTCAGGCCTGGTGTCGGTGGCCTGCTCGAACAGGGTGATCCTGGTCTCCTGCCAGAGTTCCCTGCCGAACAGATACGGCGAATTGGCGCCCAGCGCCACCTGGACGCCGGCGATGGCCTGCGCGGCGTTCCAGTAGCTGGCAAATGCGTCGGGGCTGACCTGAAGGTGCAACTGGACGCTGGTGCAGGCGGCTTCGGGCGTAATGCTGTCCGCGTGCGTGAGCAACTGCTCGCTGCCCTCGATCGCGATCCTGATGTCCTCGCCGCGGGCGGCGAAGATCTGCTCGTTCATCACGCGGTACCTGGCGTTAGCCGACAACGTGCCCTCGTGCACGTCGTCCTGGCGCAGCGTCGGGAGAATGCCGATCATCACCAGGCGGCTGTCGCTGCCGCGCGCCTTGCTGTCGGCGGCGTTCAGGTCGTCGCGGATCTCGGCCTCAAGGCCGGCCAGGGCGTCGTCCTCCAGCCGCCGCGGCGGAACGTTGATCTCGATGTTGAACTGACCAAGCTCGGTCGCCCAGAGCGGATTCGCGATCGCATCGAGGACGGCAGCGTTGCGCATCGACGGCTCGCCGCGCTCGTCGACGAGGTTCAGTTCGATTTCCTGCCCTACCAGCGACGGGCCAGTGTCGAAGATGCTCTCGCGCAGCATCCGGTCAAAGACGTCGAGCGAACGCCTGAGCTTCTCCCGGTAGTTCCGCCGGTCCTCGCCACTGATCTTGATCGGCTCTATGTCACGGCCCATGTGGTCTCGCTCACCTGGATCGGGGCACGGACGGTGCCTGCCCGGCTACCTCTCCCCACAGTCGCATGTCACCGCAGGTTGCGCCAGCACATGCGGTCGGCGGCCAGCCGCGCCGCCCGCGAGGACGGCCGCAACGACGGAGGCCGGGCGAGCGGGCCGCATTGTCATCGCGGGCGGCAGCCAGGCAGTATGTGGCAATGATCGCGGTATCCGGCTGGGTGAGCTTCCGGGTGCCCGATCCTGACCATCGGCTGGCTGGCGTGCGCCTGCTCCAGGAGGTCAGGATCCCTGGCCACCTGCTCGACTTCCGCCGCAGGAAGGACGACTAGGTGCTGGACCTGACCAGGCCGCCGGTGCGCAGGATGGAGTACCTGCTCGACCTGCGGCACGCCGATGGCAGTCACGAGATCGTCACTGACCAGGCGAACCCGCTGCACGTCAGGGGTGCGTTCGGCGAGAAGAGCGTTCTGGAATTTCCCGGCTACCGTCCGCCCGGCTGGCTCACCGCCGCCGCGGAACCGGGAGTCACCAGGTCCCTTGACCTGCCAGCCACGGCGCTCGGCGCTGCCGTTTCGGTGCTGACCTGGGCGCCGGTCGGTGCCGAGGACAGCGAGCCCTTGCCACTCCTGCTTGTGCACGACGGGCCTGAGTACGACTCGCTGGCGAGCCTGCTCACCAACCTGTCGGCCGGAGTGAGCGAGGGCTGGCTGCCGCGGTTGCGCGCCGCGCTGCTCGCCCCTGGACCGCGCGACCGCTGGTACTCGGCGAACAGCCGCTATGCGCGGGTGTTGCGCACTACCGTGATTCCCGCGCTGGCAGAACTGGTGGCGACGAGTTCGCGGATCGGCATGGGCACGAGCCTCGGCGCGCTGGCGATGCTGCACGCGCACTGCAACTACCCGGACTCTTTCGATGCGCTGTTCTTGCAGTCAGGAAGCTTCTTCGTGCCCCAATTCGACAGCCACGAGCGGCGGTTCCCCTACTACCAGCGCGTGAGGACGTTCGTGGCCGACCTTCATGCCGGGCGGCTGCCAGGCAAGCCCGTCCCCACGGCCCTGACGTGCGGCGCGATCGAGGAGAACATGCAGAACAATCGGCTGCTGCGGCAGATGTACCCGTGAACAGGGAGGTGGCCGAACTCTGGTCGGACGCCATCGGCGCCGCGGGCACCGTCGTCCGGTACGGCCATTGGGGACGCCCGGTGCTGGTCTTTCCCACCGAGCAAGGCAAGGCCTGGGATTTCGAGAACAACGGCATGGTCGGTGCCGTGACCGGGCTGATCGACGCGGGCCGGCTGAAGCTCTACTGCGTCGACAGCTACGACGCGCAGTCCTGGTCGGACACGGCGGTGCCGCTCGAGGAGCGGGCGCAGCGACACGCCAGGTATGAGTCGTGGATTACCGACCAGGTGGTGACGTGGATCAGCGCAGACTGCGGTGGCGGCGAGATCGAGCTGGCAACGCTCGGATGCAGCCTCGGAGCGTTCCACGCCGCCAACTTCGCGCTCAAGCGGGCCGACCTGTTCTCGCTCGCGATCGGCTTGTCCGGCAACTACGACCCCGCGTCCTGGAACTCCTGGGGCGAGCCTGGCATGGCAACGTACTTCAACAATCCGCTCGACTACGTCGGTCACATGCATGGCGATCACCTCGAATGGCTGCGCGGCAGGGTCAGTCTGCTGCTCGTCTGCGGCCAGGGCCAGTGGGAGGACACCACCGGTTCATTGCCGAGCACGAAGCAGTTCGCCGCGCTGCTAGCCAGCAAGGGGATCAGACACGAACTGGACCTGTGGGGCCACGACGTGCCCCACGACTGGCCGTCCTGGCGTGCCCAGTTCGCTCACCACATGCCGCGATTCTGCTAAGCCGCTAATCCCCTTTCGACAGGAGCCCGCCGTGACCAAGACCAGGCACCTGATCGGCCTGCTACTCGGTACCGAGGAAGACTGGCCGCGAGCATTCGAGGAGATCCTGCGCCGGCTTGGCCCGGTGGCCGGCCGGGGGCACCCGGCATGCCTTCGACTGCGAGCGGGTCACGATCGAGCCTTTCAGCCTGCGCGACCATCCGAAGTACAGCCTTGCCGTGGACCGGCTCGCCTACTGGTATTACCACCCGAGGGAGTGGCTCAAGAAGGTCGCGCTGATGGACAACGTGTACCTGTTGAACAGCCCGTTCACGTTTCAGTCGATGGAGAAGCACGCGGCCTACTGCGCGATGATGCGGCTCGGGCTCAAGGTGCCTGAGACGGTGCTCGTGCCGTTCAAGAACCCGGTCGACAACGCTCGCTACGCCTACACGGCAGCCAGGTACAACCAGCCGTTCGACCTGGACGCCATCGCCGAGCGGATCGGCTATCCACTGTTCATGAAGCCCTACGACGGCGGCGCCTGGCGCGGCGTATCCATGATCCGCAACCCAGCCGAGCTGCACGCGGCATATGACCAGAGCGGCGAGATGCTCATGCACCTGCAGAAGGCCGTGGACGGATACGACGTGTTCGCCCGCTCATTGTCGATCGGCGCCGAGACGATGGTGATGCGCTTCGAGCCCGACGAGCCGATGCACCTGCGTTACGCCGTGGACCACAACTTCCTGTCGCCGGAGGCCGGAGTCGAGGTCGTCACGATAGGCCGGCTGGTCAACGCGTTCTTCAGATGGGAGTTCAACTCCTGCGAAACCCTGGTTAAGGCGGGCGAGGTCTACCCGATCGACTACGCCAACGCGTGCCCTGACGTGGCGCTGACCAGCTTGCACTACTACTTCCCCTGGGCCATGAAGGCGCTCGTCAAGTGGTGCGTCTTCGCGCTGGTCACCGGCCGCAAGCCGAAGCTCGACCTGGAGACCGACCGGTACTTCGAGATCGCGGACGACCCTGAGCTGTCCTACGACGGCAAGCTCGCCGGATACCGGCGGCTCGCCGACGCGTACTTCGACACCGAGCGCTACCTGGACTTCTGCGCGAGCAGCCTGCGTCACATCGATGAGATCGTCCTGGAGTGGGTCGCGGGCGCCGACTTCGATCACCTGCTGGTCGAGACCGTCAGGTCGGTCTACCCGCCGGCTGAGCACGACGAGTTCGTCGCGCATGTGAGGGGCCTGGTCGCGCTCTGGGTCAAGGACGAGACCGCCCGGCTGCGAGCCGCGTGATCAGCCCGCGCCGTTCGCGCGGAGTGGTCAGCGAAGGGGCGGCGGCTGGCCGCGCTCGGCCTCGGGCCGCGGACCGAAGATGCGCCGGTCAGCCTCGGTGATCGGAACGTCGTTGATGCTCGCCTCGCGACGCCGCATCAGGCCTTCGTCATCGAACTCCCACAGTTCGTTGCCGTAGCTGCGATACCACTGGCCAGCGGCATTATGGGACTCATACTGGAAACGCACCGCGATGCGATTGCCCGCGAATGCCCACAGGTCCTTGCGAAGCGCGTAGTCGAGTTCACGGCTCCACTTGCGGCGGAGGAATTCAACGATCTCCGCGCGTCCGGACACGAACTCATTCCGGTTCCGCCATACCGAGTCTTCGCTGTACGCGCCTGCCACCCGCGCGGGGTCATGCGAATTCCAGGCGTCCTCGGCCGCCTGCACCTTCTGCCTGGCGCTCTCATCGTTAAACGGCGGCAACGGCGGGCGCGGAGCCATGAGCTCTCCTTCGGCAGGCTCCATCCGGCGGCGCAGTCAGCCTAGTACCGGACCAGATCGCGGCCCGTGTCGAGCGGGCCTGGGCTCTCCGGGCTCGCCGGGAGCGTGCGGCAACCGCACGACGTCCAGGAGCGCGCTCGCGGCGCTTCCGGCCGCGGCGACGATGGCCAGGTCCTGTCCATGCGCCGTGAGCAGCTCTCTCACCTGGTAGATCGCGCGTACCGCGGCCCCGGAGAGGTACGTGACTCCGGAAAGATCAACCAGCAGCGGCAGCGTGCCGCCCCGGCACGCTGCGAGCAGCCGCTGGGCGAGCCGGCCGGCTGAACCGCCGGTTACCGGGCCGCGCACGCGGCCGCGAGGAACCCTGCCGGCACTGTCCAGGTCGAAGCTGAACGAGACCCTCGGCGGCGGGCCGCCGTCAGGGCTAGCGTCCGGGCTAGCCTCGGTGCTGATGCTCGCGGGCCTGCCGAGCCGGTGCCGAAGCATCACTGCCGTGCCGCCTTCCTGACGCCGGGTGCTCACCTTGATCTGATCGACAACCTGGCCAGCGACCATCAGCCCGTGCCCGCGATACGGCGTCGCCGGATCAGGTGGCCGCCACCGCCCGTGATCGGCCACCAAACACTCCAGCGTGCCGTCCTGCTCGAGCCCAGCCGTGAATTCGACGATGCCGCGCTGGCCTGGCGGGTAGGCATGCTCGACCGCATTGGTAACGGTCTCGGTAACCGCGAGCATGAGGTCGTCCAAACCCTCGACGTCGGCGTCGATCGCGGTCAGCCAGTCGCTGAAGGCCCGGCGAACCCGTAGCACGCTGGTCTCTTCCGCACGCAGCGACAGCCGAAGCGCGGGCACGGGCTCGGCGACAAGCTGGACGGCCAGGGTCGTGACGTCGTCGGCGAAGCCGCCCCTGCTCATCAGCTCCATCGTCTTGCTGCACAGGAGGCTCGGTCCCAGGGCGCCGCCGGCGCTGGGGTCCGGCGCGGCGCGGGGCTGGCTGGCGGGCTGGCCGGTCACCGCCGACGCCGCGGCTATCGCCAGCTCCGTCATGCCGTCGGCGACCGAACTGCCCGGCTGCTGGATCAGGCCATCGGTGTAGAACAGCAAGGAGTCGTCCGGCCGCAGCGCGACGGTACGCGGCGCCAGGTCAGAGCCGGTGCCGAGCGGGCCTGATCCGGTCGCTGCGAGGAACCTGGTCCCGCCGCCCGCACCGAGCACCAGGAGCGGCGGGTGCCCACAGGTGACGTACCGCAGCGAGCCGTCCGCTGGCCTGAGCAGCGCCAGGGTCATGGTGGCTGCGAAGAGCTCGGGGGTCCGCCTGGCCAGCGCGTCGATCCTGGCAAGCGCGGCCGTCAGGCCCGGTCCGGTGGCTAGCTGGTCGCCGAGCACCGCCCGCAGGCGGCCCATCGCCGCGGCGGCGCCTGGCCCTCCGCCCGCGACGTCGCCGACCGCCAAAACCACTGCTCCGTCGCTGAGCGGGATCGCGTCGAACCAGTCGCCGCCGGCCGTGTCACCGTCCCTGGCTGCCTGGTATCTGGCCGCGATCCTGGCCCTCGGGAGCACCGGCAGGGTAGCCGGGAGCAGCGCGCGCTGCAGTTCGGCCATGAGCGAAGGGATGGCGCCGAAGCCGTACTCGGACCCGGTCGCTTCGCGCTGCACCGCAGGCCGGCCGTGCGCACCCTTACCAGTGCGCGGCCGTCCGCCGCTGGCACGCTGCTCGTCACTCACAGGCGGTCCCGGCTCCTCCTTCGATGTCGCAGCCAGGCTGGCATTCCCGCACCCAGGCTGGACCGCTACCCCGTCAGCCCGGCATCATGCGCGTGCCGGGAGCCCGAGGGCCGCCGACCGCGTCGCATAGCGCCGTTAGTGCTGGCCCGGCTGCTGGCCAGGTGGCACAGCGAGCGATTCGGTGACATCGTTGTAGACCGCGAGCACCTGGTCGAGTCCGGTTAGCTGCAACACCCGGATGGCGGGCGAGGCGCCGACCGCCAGGCGCAGCTCACCTCCGTTCGAGCTGACTCGCCGGTGCGCGCGCGCGAGTGCGTGGATGCCGCTGGAGTCGCAGAACACTGTGCGCGTCATGTCCGCGGTGATGACCTCAGGATGTTGCGCGGCAACGCCGGTCAAGACGCTGTCCACCCCGGCCGAGTTCGTGACGTCGATCTCGGCGGGCATGGTCACCACGACGTGGCGCCCTGACCAGCGCACGCTGAAGTCGGCGGTGGTCATGCCGCGCCTGCCGCGCCCCGATGAGCCTCGCCGGCGTCCTTGACCGGGTCGCGGCGGATCACCAGCAGGGCAACGTCGTCACGATGCGGGCCGGAGTCGGCCATGGCAGCCATCGCGCACGCGCACGCGACCTCGGGATCGCTGTCGGGAATAGCGGCGCACAGCCTGCTGATGCCCTGGTCGATCGGCCGGTCCCGGCGCTCTATCAGCCCGTCGGTGTACAGGCACAATGACGCTCCCGCCGGGAAGTCGACGCTGGTCACGTGTCTCGGCCGGACGTCAGGCACTCCGATCAGCACGTCAGAGATGATCGCGGCAGGTGCGGTGACCTCACCAGGGCGGGCCACGATAGGTGGCAGGTGACCCGCGCAGGCGATGCGGATCTGGTCGAGCGAGAGACTGAAAACCGCGCACAGCACGGTGACCATCGCGTCGGGCTCGAAGTAGCGCAGCTTCCGCTCGAGCCGCGCCAGGATCTCGGCGGGATCGCTGCTCTCGAGCGCGTAGGCCCGCAGCGCGCTCCTGACCCGGCCCATGATCGCCGCAGACCGCAGGCCGCTGCCCGCCACGTCGCCGATGACCGCGCATAGCTCACCGGTGGGCAACAGAAAGACGTCGTACCAGTCGCCGCCGACGTTGCCGGTGCCAGGCACGTACCTGGCCGCCATGGACAGCCCGGGCACGCTCGGCAGCGCCGACGGCATCAGGCTCTGCTGCAGCGCCCGGCCAGCCGCCCTGTCGAGCTGTGCTTGCAACGCCTGGACCGCGAGCGCCGCCCGATCAGCGGCCAGCTGGAGCAGATCGATGTCCTCAGAGGTAAACGCGCGCGGCGCGAGCGTACCCACGTGCAGGACGCCAATGACGACGCCATCGGCCCGCAGCGGAGCACCCATCAGCGATCGGATGCCCTTGGAGAGCAGGATCGGGTTGACGACCTTCGTGTGGTCGACATCATCCAGGACGACAGGAGTGCCCTCTGCCGCGATCCGGCCGGCGAATCCGCGGCCGATATGAATCCTGACGCCCTGCTGTACTTCCTCTTCGAGTCCGCTCGCCGCCGTCGCGACCAGGTAAGTGGACGACTGGTCAAGAAGCAGGACTGCGGCCGTGTCGGCCTGAAGCGCTTCACGCACCCGCTCGACCAGCACTTCGAGCAGAGTCTGAGAATCAAGCTCAGACAGAGCGCGATCCGTGATGGACTGCACGCCGCGCAGCTTGTCTTCCCACGCGGGCAGCATGACAGGACCGGCCCGCACCGCTGTCGCCGCGTCGCCCTGCCCGGCGCTCAGCCCGTCGTCGGAGCGGCGCTCATTCTTATGATGCAAGAGCCCGCACCGCCTTTCCAGGGTCCCGCACGCCGTCGATGGACGACCTTGGTTCGTTAAGGCGCCCCGTAGCTGTCAACTCTAGCCTCACAGCCTGGCTGAATAGCCGGGATTGTCGGTCGGGGAAGTCGCAGATGGTGCTCGTGGCGGCTCTGGCCCCGCCGTGCCGACTCACCGCTTGACTACCGGGTACCGCGCAGGTCAGCGCCTGCGCCGATGGCGGCCAGCCTCGGGATCTGCCGTCATCGCGTGGAGCCCGCGCACCTGCTCTCGTTGCACCAGCGGGCGTGCGCTCCAGACCGGATACCGCTGCTGACACGAAGGACAGACCATCCGCCCGAAGAGGTCCACGCACCAGCCCGCGGTTACTGCCCTGCTCCTGATGTCGGCTTCGCCGAGCGCTTCAGCGTCGGTGTGCCTCGCGATGCACGCTCCGATCTGGCACCACGCCACAAGCTGACGGAGGTGATCCGCGATCACGGCGCGTTCGGTGATCCACGCGGGTGCGGCTCCCGTGACCGCCCCTGTCGGTTGCCCTCGCCGAGATGGCCGCTCCGGTCCGACCGATTCGGCCTGGCTCGGCGGCAGGCGAGCGGAGTGCCTGGCGCTCGCCGCGACCGCCATCCCAGACGTACGGCTGACCGAGAGCCTGTCGCCGCGTTCTGCGCCCTGGCGGCTGCCATAGCTGTCGGTAAGCCTGCGGCCGGGCCGCCGGAACCGCTGGGGCGGATGCGTCGGCGCTCTGACCAGCCCGTATCGGACTCGGACCAGGCAGTATCTGAAGCGATCATGGTGGCGCTCCAAGCGTTCAGGCCGACGGCCGGACTCCGAGTGCTCGCCTCTTCTGCCCCGCCATGATCGCGGGAAACCACGTCGCTGGTGTCTTCCTGGCCGTCGCGGCCGACCGCACGCTCGGTCAGGCTCCGCGTCCAGGTGGCAGCCGAGGACTCAGCCAGTGGCGGCTCGTGGTCGCCCTGGCGGACCGGCGGGAGATACAACGTCAACCGACACTCCGCGAGATCGAATCGCGGTCCCGGAAACGGGATCGCGCGAGCCGGCTCATACCGCGGCTGCCCGTCAATAGTGAGCAGCAGTCTGCCGCAGTGTCCGCACCCCGTCCAGTGCGCCGATGCGGCCTGGGCTGAGTTGAGGAAAGATATCCGGTATCACCGGGGTGGCATCCGAACCACGTTGAGCAGCGGGTCGCCCGCCAGGTGCCTGGCGGCCTGACTGGCTACGAACGCTGGCGCGCGCTGGGCGAAGGCCGTCGTGTCGCCGCCGATGTGCGGGGTGATTAGCACGTTCGGCAGTACCCATTCCGGCCGGTCAGGCGGCAACGGCTCAGGGTCAGTGACGTCAAGAGCGGCGCGCAGCCTGCCTGACGTCAACTCGCTGGTCAGCGCGCCCGCGGCCACCACCGGGCCCCTCGCGACGTTGACCACGAGCGCGCCGTCCGGCAGTGCCGCCAGGACCTCCTCGTCAATCAGGCCACGGGTGGAAGCGTGCAGCGCAATGCAGACGACCATGATGTCTGCGGCCGCAGCCAGCCGCGGGAGGTCAGGAAGCCCGCTGACCCCGTCCCGCTGCGTTCTGGACACCCGGCTGACCGTCGCGCCGAAGGGCCGCAGTCGCTCCTCGATCGCGACGCCGATCGGGCCGTAGCCCACGAGCAGCACGCTGCGCCCGGCCAGCGACTCCGTCCTGACGTGCGACCACGTGCGCCCCGCCTGCCCAGCCGCGAACCTCGGAATCTGCCGCATGGCCGCAAGGATCAGCGTCAGGGCGAGCTCAGCGGTGCCCTCCTCGTGGCCAAGTCCTTGCCCGTTGCACAGGGTCGCCTGCTCAGGCAGCGCAGCAAGGACCTCGTCGACCCCGCTGCTGAGGCTCTGGATGACCGATAGCTTCGGCAGGCTTCCGATCAGCGCGATGCTGGCGGCGTCGCCCATGTAAGGCAGGCAGTAGAAGCTGACCTCGTCCAGGCCGGCCCGATCGGCCTGGCCGTACCTGAGCACCGTCGCGGCCGGGATC
Source organism: uncultured Actinomycetota bacterium (assembly GCA_963696215.1). GTDB lineage: Bacteria > Actinomycetota > Actinomycetes > Streptosporangiales > Streptosporangiaceae > Chersky-822. The sequence goes on along the minus strand of CAVOJF010000006.1, from coordinate 977,693 downwards.
TGCCGTGCCACGAATTCAGCCACTCCGTCCGCCTCCGGCAGCAGCAGCGCCATGTCCGCCCTACCCCTCCCCGTGCCTCCGCGCAGTGCCACCGCGACACCATGGCCGAGCGTATCGGGCCTGACTTGGCGGCCGACGCGGCCAGACCGGTGCATCATGGAATGATCATGAGTGTTTTGGGTAGCAACCGCCCGCCGACGAACGCGGCGCCGACGGACCGGCCGCGGCAGGCCCTGCGAGCAGCTGAAAGGTGGCGCCGGTGACGGTCAGCTCTGACGCGCAGATCACCGACCTCACTGTCAACGATCACGCCTGCCTGACTTTCGGCGACCCAGCGGAGCTCTTCGACCTCACCGCAGCGTTCGTCAGGGACGGGCTCTGCGGCGGGCTCAAGGTGGTATGGCTGAGTGATGCGGCACCCAGGCAGGCGGTCAACGAACTGGCGCGTCGCGGGATCGCAGTCGAGTCCGCGCTGTCCGCCGGGTCAGATGACGGCCGTGGCATGCGAGAACTACCTGCTGTCCGGGCAGTCGTTCGCGGCCGGGCACGCGGTCAGCTGGCTGAGCCAGCAGATGGCGGCGAGCCGGGACGAAGGCTTCCCCGGTCTGCGTGTGGCGCTGGACATGAGCTGGGCGCTGCGGCCGATCGCCGGCGTGGAACAGCTGCCCGATTTCGAGGAGTACGTCGGCACGGTGCTGGCCGACACGACCGTGTCCGTGCTCTGTCAGTACGACCGCGAGCGATTCGATCCGGTCACGCTCGCCTCGGTTGCCGGGCTGCACAGCAGGTCGGTCGCGGCAGCCACCTACTACGCCGACGCGATACTGCGGATTTGCCGCCAGTACGCCCCGCCCGGCATCCGCCTGGCCGGCGAGATCGACTATCACGCCGAGGAGCCGCTCGCGCTGGCCCTCGCAGAGGCGCTGCGGATGGACGGCGACATCACAGTCAACATGGCCGATTTGTCCTTCATCGACGTGCCGTGCATGCGCATGATCATGAACTTGGCCCGGAGTCTCGGCCCGCCCAGGAAAGCAGTGCTTCAGTGCCAGCCGGGCGTGGCGAACAGGTTCGCGACCTTCGGCGCGACCGAGATCCGCGGCGTCAACCTGGTCACCGTCGATGACCGGTGACGCGCACGGCAGCCATGGGCACGACGGACACGCGACCGTCGGCCAGCCGGACACCGCGCGATCGCCAAGCCGGAGCACCGAGCAAATCCTCGACCAGGCGCTGGACAGCGACTCGCTCTATCAGCTGCGAGCCTCGGTGGCCGCTCACGCCATCAGGGCGGGCCTGCCGCAGCGGCGTGCCGACGACCTGGTCATCGCCGCGCACGAACTGGCCGCCAACGTGGTTCGGCACGGAAGCGGGCACGGGCGGCTGCGCATCTGGCGGCACGAGCAGGCCCTGCACTGCCAGGTCACCGACGATGGCAGCCCGCGCACCGGCTCCGCGGGAGCGGCGCCCTGTGATGAAGGCCAGCGCGATGCGGCCGACCCGTCGACCTGGCGGATCGAACCAGGCCATGGTCTCTGGCTGGTCCGCCAGCTAGCGGACAGCATCAGCTTGCATCCTGGTCAAGGTGGCTCAGCCGTCACCGTAAGCTTCACGCTCAGCGCGGCCGCCCCATTGCAGCCATTCGCGCTCGCCGAGGGCTCCAGCGGCGGATCGACAGAGCTGGCAATCTCCGGACAACTGGACCTCAACTCGGCCGATCAGATCACGGGCGCGATCGAACGGTTGCTCGCCAAGGACCCGGCAGCCAGGATCGTCGTGGATCTAGCGGGCCTGACGTTCTGGGACGCGTTCGGACTTGCGGGCCTGCTCAGATCGCAGGGGCGGATCGAAGCCTGCGACGGTGCCAGCCTGGTTCTCGTGCACGTACCCGCGCCGCTGGCCGAGCACCTCAGCGAAACCGGGCTGGCCGATCGTTTCACTGTCGCCTCAGCCGGCCATTTCACTGACTGCCGCGAGCACGGCGGCGAAGGCCATGCGCACCGCGTCCTTATGCTCGCCAGTGAGCGCGCCCTGGCCCGACCGCCACGTGAACCAGACGCGATCGCGAGTTTCCTTCGGAATCATGTACCAATGAGCGCGGCACATCAGCCGCGACGGATCGATCTGGTCCGCACAGCGAGGGATCGGGCACCGTTCAGCACCTGACCGTAATGTTGTCAGCTGCCCGCGCGGTCCACGGCCCAATCCGCCTGTAACCGCTCGTACCGCAAGCTGACCGGTCATCGTTGAACCTCCGTCACTTCCATCCGGTACGGCCTACTCGCAGCCGCACGGGAATGCACCTCCGGTCAGAGCTTGCCACGATGGCGTCATGGCCGCAATCGTTTGCTTGCACGCGCGTTCCTGCGACGAGTTGTTGCTGACCGGCGGCACAAGCGCTCAGCTCCCCGCTGAAGGTCACCGGGTCGCACGAGATGGTTCATGATTTGCCATGTATCGAGAATTCGCGGCACCGCCGCGCCTGGACCGCGCGGGAATATCGCCGGATCGACTACGGAGACAAACATGAATCTGGGACTAGCAGGAAAGGTCGCGCTGGTCGCCGCGGCGAGCAAGGGCCTGGGCAAGGCGTCTGCCATGGCGCTCGCCGAGGAGGGCGCGCGGATTGCGATCTGCGCGCGCGGAGCCGAGCGCCTGGCGGCGACAGCGGCCGAGATCCGCGACGCCACCGGCGCCGACGTGCTCGCTCTTCCTGCCGACCTGTCGACGGCCAGCGGCATCACCGATGTCGTGACGGCCACCGCGCGCCAGTTCGGCGGCATCGACATTCTGGTCAACAACTCGGGCGGCCCGGCGCTCGGTCGGTTCGGCGACTTCACCGACGACGACTGGCGGCAGGGTTTCGAGGTGGTGACGCTGAACTTTGTCCGCTTCGTCCGCGAGGTGGCGCCCTTCATGCGCCAGAGGCGGTGGGGCCGCATCGTCGGGATCCAGTCGACGTCGGTGAAACAGCCGGTCGAGGGCATCGACCTGTCGAACGGGATCCGCCCTGGCATCGCGGGGCTGGCGAAGGCGATCATGCCGGATCTAGCAAAGGACGGCATCACGATCAATCTGGTGCTGCCCGGCTCCTTCTTGACCTCCCGGATCAGCCCGGGTCTGGAAGACCGGTCTCCGGCCGAGCGCGCCGAGATCGAGGCGCAGTTCGCGCCGGCCGCCGCGGCGATCCCGGCGGGCCGCTTCGGCGACCCGATCGAACTGGGGCACCTTGTCGCGTTCCTGGCCTCGGAGCGGGCGGCTTACATCACGGGCGCCGTCTACCAGATCGATGGCGGCCGCATCGGCTCGAACATCTAGCCGCTGGATTGGCGGTTGCGGCCGGCCTGTCCTTCTCCTACCGTCACCTGGTGACCTCTCGCTACTGGCCCCTGTTCGACCTGCGGATCACCATGCCGGACCTGACCCTCCGCCCGATGCGGGAAGCGGATCTCGGCCCGGTGTCCGACCTTCTGCCCGCCGATCTGGAACTCGACCCCGCGGCCACCAGGTACGCACTCGATGATGAGCATCGCAACCGCGGGGTCATCACCCATCAGGGTTACTGGAAGGCCTACGGAACCTGGCAGCCGTCGGCCTGGCGGCTCGGATTCGTCGTCGAGTCCCAGGGGCAGATCGTGGGTTTCCAGGAACTGGAAGGCAACGACTTCCTTCTGCTGCGAACCGTCGACACGTCTTCATTCCTGATCCAGTCGGTCAGGGGCCGCGGCATCGGCAAGCAGATGCGGCGCGGAGTGCTGGCGCTCGCGTTCGGTCAGCTGCAAGCGAAACAGGCGATCACTTCGGCCTGGCACGACAACCACGCCTCGCTCGGCGTCTCCAGATCCCTTGGCTACCAGCCCAACGGCGAATCCCTGCACGCCCGTGAGAGCGGCGCCGACGTCATGGTGCACTTGCTACTGCGGCGCTCTGGCTGGCTGGCAGCCGGCCTGGACGGGGACATCGCGATCAGCGGATTCGAGCCCTGCCGTTTCCTGTTCGGCATATGACCGGGGCGCGATCTCGTGGCCCACTACCTGACGTGGACTGGAGCTGGGCAGGACCGCCGATCGATGCCAGGCCGTGGTTCCGGTGGAACGGGCTGGGCTCATCGGCCTGCTGAGCGAGCTCGACGCCGCCGACTGGCAGCGGCCGACCGTCTGTCCTGGCTGGAGCGTCCACGACATCGTGGCCCACGTTGTGCACGACCAGCTGCGCAAGCTGGCGCGCAGCAGGGACGGCTATCCCTCGCCGGGACCGCGTCCAGGCGAGGACCTGCCCACGTTCCTGCACCGGCTGAATCAGGAATCCGTCGATGTCGCGGCGCGCTGGAGTCCGCGCGTACTGCTCGATCTCCTCAGCCACCTCGGCCCGCAGCTTGACCAGTTCTGGGCCGGGCTGGACCTGAACCGGCTCGGTGAGCCCGTCTCCTGGGCGGCGCCCGGCGAGCCCGCGCCGGCCTGGCTCGATGTCGCCAGGGAATACAGCGAGTACTGGGTGCACCAGCAGCATGTAAGCGACGCGGTACGGCGGCCTGGCGCGAACGAGGACGGCCTTGTGGCGCCCGTCATCGATGTATTCCTGCGTGCGGTCCCGGAAGCGCTGCGGCACGTACGAGCGCAGCAAGGTGCCTGCCTGGAGATCGACGTCTCCGCCCCGGGCGGCGGCACCTGGAACGTCCGGCGTGGCGAGGACCGCTGGGCGATCAGCCGCGGCGAGGCGCCGCGGCCGGATGCCCGCGTCGCCATCTCCTCTGACACGCTCTGGCGGCTCGCTACCCGCGGCATCAGCGTCGATGCGGGCCTCGCCGGGGCGGACATCACCGGCGATGGCGACCTGGCAGCCGCGGCTCTGAGCCTGGTATCCATCATCCGCTGACACCGGCAGCGCCCGCCGGGCGCCTGATGACAGCCAGCGATGTGGCGCTATCACAGCGCCACCACCAAGATCATCGGCGAGGTCGGGTGGTCCGAGCCGGTCGTGGGTTCCACGCTGAGGCCGAGCCGGTCACCGCGACGCAGGCCGCTCGCGATCACAGGACCGGTCATGCCCTGCTTCGGCATCGGAAGCAGCCCAGCAGGACGGTCCCTGCCGTGATCCACCAACCACAGCTCGTAGCACCGGGAGTCCGGCAGTGCACGCAGGCCTGCGGCCGCGAACACAAGCTTCCGCTCGCTCATGGACATCACCACTGTGGCCGTGCCGCCTGGCCGGACCTGCGCGTCGATCATGACGGCGTCCGGCGCTGTCAGCACCGCCGCGATCTCCTGCCCGGCTGCAGGCGTCATGCCTGGCGCTGGCCGACCGGGCCGCCCGGTCAGCCAGATGGCCGCCACGGTGACGACGCCGGCCGCGGCCAGGGCTATCGCCAGGCGCGGGGCCCGCGCGAGACTACCGGTCCTGGCCGTGGCCGATCCGTACCGACGGTGCGCTGCCTTGCCGATCACGGGCGGCAGTTGCCTCGTCCGCGCCGTGACGGCGAGGATCTGCTCTTTGAGCTGCTCGGGTGGCCGGGCGGCAGACGCTAGCGCAAGCCGCCATGCAACCTCGCGAAGCTCGGCGATCTCATCTGCGCATTCCCCGCACCTGGCAAGGTGACGGGAGAACCTGCGCTGGCTCGCCGGGTCGAGCGCGTCCATCGCGTAGGCGCCCGCCAGCGTGTGCGGCTCGGGCTGCCGCCTTATCATCGGCCGACCCCCAGGCAATCCCTCAGCCGGATCAAGCCGTCGCGCATCCTGGTACTGACTGTCCCCGCGGGGACGCCGAGCAGTCCAGCGACCTCACGGTAGGTGTAACCGCCGTAGTAGGCCAGTGTGACGGCCTCGCGCTGCAGGTCGGTAAGCCGCTTCAGGCAGTGCCTGACTCGCTCGCGGTCCAGGTTGTGCTCGGCGCTCTCTGCCACCTCGTCATAGGCGACCGGGTGCGATACCGCTCGCCTGTCCCGGTCGGCGGATCGCTGCTCGGCCCTGACCCTGTCCACGGCCCGCCGATGCGCGATGGTTGCTATCCAGGCCGTCGGGCTGCCCCTGCTTTCGTCGAACCGCGACGCGGTGCGCCAGACCTCGATGAAGACCTCCTGAGTCACCTCTTCGGCCAGGCAGGGGTCGCGGACGACACCGCGGACCGTGCCGAAGACGATGGCGGCCACCTGGGCGTAGACCTCCTCGAAGGCACGGTGATCGCCGTGCGCTGTGCGCGCGATCAGCTCAGGCAGGCGGGTGCCAGGAGCCGTCATGAGCCGCCGACCGCGGGCCGGCGGTCCCGTCCCTGGCCTTGTCTCCACGACTGTCATTCGTCGCCGACCCGGATCGTGTCTTGGCCGGAGCGGCCGCCAGCGCCTGTTGCCGGCACTGGCATGCAGGACCAATAACGCCTCGCTCCGGCGGCGAATCCGGTGGTGGAAGACCGATTCGAACGGCAGGAGAAGTCATGCAATGGAACAGCGCTGCCCGGGCGCGATGGGCAGGGTTCAGCACGCTGAGCCTCATTGGCACCGTTGTCGCCCTGGCGGCCGCCGGGTGCGGGTCAAGCGCTCCCTCGGCACAGCCGGGCTCGCCGGGCTCCAGCACGAGCCCTCACGCGATGCACTCGCACTCGCCGGACATGACCGAGACGTCGGCCTTCGGCCCCGACTGCACGATGGTGCCAGGGTCGGGCCTGGGCAGCTTCCACAGCATGAGCATGGATCCCGTGGTCACCGCGGCGCGGCACAATCCGCTGCTCACCACGTTTGCTGCCGACATCTCTATGGCCGGCCTGACTGGCGAGCTCAACGGCATGCACGCGCTGACCGTGTTCGCCCCTGCCAATAGCGCGTTCAGCAAACTGCACACGGCCGACATGACGATGCTGCATGACCACGCTGAACTCGCCAAGATCCTCAAGTACCACATCGTGGCTGGCCGCGTGACACCCAATGAACTCGCCAGCGGCAAAACGCTCAGGACCCTCGAGGGGGGCACGCTCTCCGGCGCGAAGATGGGGTCGGTCTATGAGGTCAACAGCGCCCACGTCATCTGCGGGAACATCCAGACAGCCAATGCCACGGTCTATGTCATCAGCAAAGTCTTGATCCCGATGCACTGAGCCAGTCAGTTCGTCAGCCCAGGCAACAACCGTGCCCTCTCGTTCGTCTGAGAGGTGAGCACCTGGTCAGCTGACTTCGCCGGAAGGCGCTGGACTGCCCGGAGGTATCTGGTGACACGACGGTTCGGGGCGGTGGCCGCCGCGTTGGGGCGCGGGCCTGGCGATCATCTCGTGCGGTACGGCGGGCCACGCCGCCGCGCTGGCCGGCGCACGATCCGCGCCCCCGAGCAGTCCCTGGGGCAAGGCCCAGCAAGTGCCAGGCCTCGCCGCGCTCGCCGGTGCTGGCGACTCTGCCCTGAACTCGCTCTCCTGCGCCTCGCCAGGCAACTGCAGCGGAGGCGGGTTCTATCAGCCAGGAGCGCAGATCAGCCGGTCCGAACCGTTCGTGGTCAGCCAGGTGCACGGGACCTGGACCAAGGCGGAGACCGTCCCCGGCATCGCCAGCCTGAACAAAGGCAAGGCCGAGATCACCGCGGTGTCGTGCGCGTCGGCCGGCAACTGCAGCGCCGGCGGCTCCTATGTCAGCGGCTTCTACTCAGGTGGGCACGCCCCGAAGACCTCGGCCTTCGTGGTCAGCCAGGTCAACGGCAGCTGGGGTGCGGCGCGCCAGGTACCTGGCCTGGCGGCACTCAACACGGGTGGCCAAGGGGGCATCTCTTCCATTTCCTGCACGTCCCTAGGCAACTGCAGCGCGGGCGGATTCTTCGATATGGCCGGCAGCGGCCCTGGGTGCTGCAAGTCCCGCGGCTTCGTCGTCAGTGAAGTCAAGGGCGTCTGGGGTAAGGCGCACGGGGTGCCTGGCACCGCAGGCATCAACGCGGTGTCGTGCGCGACTGCGGGCAACTGCGGCGCCGTTGGCACCCTGGTCCTGAGTCAGGTCAAGGGCGTGTGGGGCGCGGCGCAGAAGGTCCCCACGCCGAAGGGAAGCACATTCGGTGCCGCCAAGATCACTGTGATCTCCTGCGCGTCGGCCGGCGACTGCAGCGCCGGCGGCATTGGCGGCAAACAGGCGCGGGCTCTCGTCGTCAGTCAGAGGAGCGGGGTCTGGGGCACCGCCAGCGAGATCGCCGGCGCCAGCGCGCTGATGGCCAAGAGCAAGAGCGCGCTGGTCTCGAGCCTGTCCTGCACGTCCGCCGGAACGTGCACGGCCGGCGGTTACGCGTTCAGGAGCATGCCGGAAGGCTCGAGCACACGGGAGTTCGCGGTGCCGTACCTGGTGCGGCAGCGGGCCGGGGTCTGGGGACGGGCCCAGCAGCTCCCCGGCATCGGGACGCTCAGTACGAACGGCTATGCGATCATCACCTCGGTCGCCTGCACGTCGCCGGGTGATTGCACGGCATCAGGGCGGTACAGCACGTCCAGCTACAACCCGGACGGCACCGGTCCTGGCCAGGTGTTCGTCGTGACCCAGAGCAACGGACGGTGGGGCGCCCCCATCGACGTCTCAGCCACGCTGGGCAACGACGGACCCGCGCAGACCGCAGCCCTTTCCTGTCCGGCTCGCGACGGGTGCAGCGCCGGCGGAATGTACTGGCTGAAGCAGCAGCAACGGGCATTCGTGGTCAGTGAGGTTCGCTAGCTGCACTGCCCAGCGGGCAGCTTGCCGTGAATGAAAGCAGGTCTGTTCTTACGGGTGAACGGACTCGAAGGCGCGCCCCGCCCGCGTGGCCACGGCACCAGGGCGGAACAGGCCGGCGGTGCCATCTCCGGTGGTCGCGGGCAGCGCGAACCATGCGTAGCGCTGCACGTAGCTCAGCTGCCTGAGCATCGAGGTGGCCGCGGTGACAAACGCCGCCTGCTGGCGCGCCGTTGGGAATGTCGTCTTGGCGCCGAATCTGATCAGCGCGAACTCGGTCAGCCAGAGCGGGCGGTGGTAGCGCGCGTGGATAGCCGTGAGGTAACGGCGGAGTTCACTCACTGCCCGGCTGGTCACGAAGTCGCGGCCGTACCAGTGCACGGTGATGAAGTTGACCCGGTAGTGCCGAGCGCCCGCGCCGCGCATAAAGCGGTCTAGCCAGCCACCGCGAGTCGCCGCCCCGGTGGCGACCGCTGGGCTGCCGAGCCGCATACCGGTCGCCATCAGTCGCGGCCACAGGTTCAGCGCCTGGGAGACGGTCATATTGGCCTGGCCCCCGTTGTCAGGTTCGTTGTACCCCAGCAGGTACCGCCCCTCGTGCCTGACCTCACGAAGGGTCGCGGTGGTCACGCTGCCAGCGCCCCAGATCATCGGGACGAAGCCGACGCCGCGCGCGCTCGCGATGCCACGATGATCGGGACCCCAGGTGTAGTACCAGGACACCCCGGACTTGACCAGGGCACGATGCACCCCGTTGAAGACCCAGACGCCGGCGCCCTTCCTGGCGTGGGCCGCGGTGCCCGGCGCGTGGCCATGCGCGATGACGGCGGCGCCGTGCGGGCCGACCTGACTCGCCATCCCAGCGGACGCGGACGCGGGCGCGGCAGGCGACCCGAGCGTCAGCACCGCTCCCGTCGCCCAGCTGGCTGCGATGATCGCAGTGACCCGTCCCCGCCTTCCGAACATGCCCTCGCCCTCCACGCGTGACTCGCCAACAGGCATCATCTCGCGTGAACGAGCGGGAATGGCGGAAAACGTCGGGGTTGCGCTGGGCTGGTCCCGCTTCCGGGACCGCAGCATCAGCGTGCAGCCCCGACAGCGACATTCTCAAATCTGCTGACTGCGCCAAATGACCATTGACGCGCCTTCCCGCAATTTGACCAATCTGGCGTTTGTGTTTATCGGCGCCGGGTGAGGAGTAGAGCACTCAATGAGAAAGGGATGGAATTGCACGGCCGAATCAAGTACGCCAGGCCTGCGCTGAGCGCTGTGGCTGGGTTGACCGCGACTGCAGCGCTGGCGGTCGCCTGCACCGCGGGATGCAGCGCCGTTGGCCCCAGCTACGCGTCGTCGGGCCTGGCGAGACAGGTCAGGAACGGTGAGCGAATTAGCGCCGCGACCCGCGCACAGGCGCCCGGGCGAGCGGCCCGGCAAGCGGCACAGCAAGCCGCCCAGCAGGCTCCAAGGCAAGGCGCCGGCGCAGCGGCGATGCGCGCTCCCGCCAGCAGCCGCCGCAAGATCGCGGGCGGGCAGGTTACCGCCATCGGCGATTCGGTTATGGCGGCCAGTGCGATGGCGCTGGCCAAGGTGCTGCCCGGCATCTACATCGACGCCGTGCCGAGCCGCCAGATGCCCGCCGGTCTGGCCGTCGTGCGTCACCTCGCCGCCACGGGGCGTCTTCGGTCCGTCGTAGTCATGGGCCTCGGCACCAACTACATCGTCACGAACAGTCAGCTCAGCCAGTTGCGACGGATCATCGGGCCGAATCGCCGGCTGGTGCTGATCAACACCTACGTGCCCGACGAATGGAGCAAGGAAGTCAACGCCACCGACGCTAGTTTTGTCCGGCGGCACCCCGGAGTCGTGCTCGCCGACTGGTACGACACGATCAAGAACCGCATGTACCTGCTCTGGCCCGATCACGTGCATCCAGAAATGCCAGGGACCGCGGTCTACGCCGGTATGGTCTACCGCGCCATCCAGGCGACCCTCAGCCGATCAGTCGCAGGCGCTCGACTTTCATGATCGCGGACGATTCTCCGCAGAATTGCAGAAAAGTCTCCGTGATCATGGAAATCACTGCGCGGTGGCGCCTCGATCAGCTGCCGAGGCTGGCCAGGTAGAGGTCGTGCAATGCCGTCCAGTGCCTGAACTCGGCTTGCTCGTCGTAGGTCGGGTTGTCGGGCACCGCGAATCCATGGCGGGCCTGGTAGATCTCGACGGTGTGGTCGACTCCGGCGTCGGCGAGCGCGCGTTCCAGCAGTTCGGCCTGTTGGGCAGTGAACGAGTTGTCCTCAATGGCTCCAGCCACATAGACGGACGCCGTTATGCGGTCGGCCATGAGGTGCGGGCTGGAAGGTTCGCCGTCCACGGCGAGCCTGCCGCCATGGAACGACGCGGCCGCGGCGACCTTTCCCCCAAGTCCCGCAGCGGCGACCAGTGACATGTACCCGCCCAGGCAGTATCCCGTCGTGCCGATGGCCGATCCGGTCACCTCTGGCCGCGCGAGCAGGAAGTCGGCGTAGGCGCCGGCGTCGGCGATGACCCGGTCATTGGTGAGCACTCCGGCGAGCGTCGACAGCCTGGCCCGCTCGTTCTGGTCAGAGAAGAGAGTGGCGACGTCGAATGGCTCCCACTCGCCCGCTCGGTAGTACACGTCGGGAACCAGCGTCACGTAGCCCATACCGGCCAGCCGGTCGGCCATCTCGCGCATCGTCTCCCTGGCGCCGCCAGCGTCGGGGAAGAGCAGCACGCCAGGCCAGGGACCAGAGGCTTCGGGCACGTGCAGGGTGCCGTCGCTATGGCCATCGGGCGCGGGAATCTGGACGTGCACACGGCCCATCGCAGACTCAGAGCGACGTAAGGAAGTCGACCAGCCCCGGGAAGTAGTGTTCGGGATCATCGAATTGCGCGAGGTGGCTGCCATTCGGGCAGTGCAGGTAGCGGCCTTGCGGTAGCTGCTCGGACATCCAGCGCATGTGGCCGGGATCCATGGTGTCGTGCGTGGCGCCGATGACGAGGGTCGGAACGTCGATGTTCGGCAGATCCCCCGATCGGTCCCAGTCCTCCAGCGAACCGCTGAGGCCGAGTTCGCTCGGACCCTGCATGGGCACGTAGATCGCTGGGTTGATGTGCGTGATCGCTCTGGTGACCGGGTCGGGCCAGTCTTCGAACGGCATCCGGCACACATGCAGAACGTAGTGGTGCTCCATCAGCAACTTCTCATACCGGGGGTCGTCGGTCTGCCCGTCGGCCTCGAGCCGCTTGACCTCCGCGAGCACGTCCTGATCCATCGACGGCATCAGCACGTCGGTGGCGTAGGCGTTGTAGAGCGGCGCGCTGGACATCATGTTGGAGATGACCAGCCCCTTCAGGTGCTGCTGGTGATGGATCGCGTACTCCATCGCGAGCAGACCGCCCCAGGACTGACCGAGCAGCACGAAATTGCTGCTATCGAGCCCGAGCGCCTGCCGTACCTGCTCGACCTCATCGACGAACCGGTCAAGCTGCCACAGTGACGCGTCGTCTGGCTGATCACTACGGAACGACCCAAGCTGGTCGTAGTAGTAGTACTCGATGCCCGGCTCGCGGGAACCAGGTGTCGAAGCACTCGTAGGCCTCGTCGCTGGATCCTGGTCCGCCGTGCAGCAACAGGACCTTGAGGTCAGGGTTGTTGCCGACTCGCTTGGTCCATACCTGGAAGTCACCACTGGGCGTGGTGACCGGGATCTTGCGTGATCCGCCGGACAGGACGTCGCGGCTGTCCCAGGCGGAGGTGTCGAAATACGACGAAGGCGGCCCATTCATGGCTGACAAACTAGCAGCCCTGACCTGGTCAGCCATTCTCAGGCGCCGTCACAGGTGCTCGGCGAGGAATGCTGTGACGGCATCGACGGCCTGCGTGACGTAGGGCTCGCCGTCGTAGAGGTCGATGTGCAGGCTGGCATCCAGCCACAGGATTCGCTTGGGCTCACCCATGCGTTCGTAGGCCTCGCGGGCGCCATCGGGCGAGCAGTAGGCGTCCTGAACCCCATGCACGATCAGGCCCGGGGTCGGTGACAGGAAGTCGGCGCCGATCATGTTGTCGACGGTGATCAGTTCGCGCACGGACGTCCGCGTGACCGAGTTCGCCCAGTGCGCCGACGCCCCCCGCTTGGTGCCGTAGTACTCGAATGGCTCGGCTCCAGGCATCGCCGCCTCGCCATCGGTCGCGACGGCTGGCAGGTACTGCACCTCGCCCCCATCGTCCTGGGCCTCCGCCACAGAGGTGAAGAAGGCCAGGGTCTGCCGGTAGGGATCGGGCCCCATTCCCGAACGCATCGCGTGCGGCGTGTTGTACGCACCAGCGATTCCCGCGAAGGCCTTGACCCGCGGATCGAAGGCCGCGAACTTCAGTGCGTAGCCGCCGCCGAGGCAGATTCCCACGGCTCCGATGCGTTCGGCATCAACGTCCGGGCGGGCTCGCAGATAGGACACGGCCGCGCGCAAGTCAGAAAGCTTGCCCTGCGGACTCTCGTGCCGACGCGGCTGACCACCAGATTCGCCGAAAGTGCGGTGATCGAACGCCAGCGTTGCGTACCCGGATGCCGCCAGGCGCTCGGCATACAATCCGGTCACCTGATCCCGGACTCCGGTGAACGGCCCGGTGAAGACAAGCCCGGGCGCAGGTCCACCCGACTCAGGGACTCGAAGGTCGCCAACCAGCGTGAGACCGTCGGCCTCGAACTCGACGCGTTCCATTGTCCAGCCCACCTTATTGCCCAGCTCTCATTTCTTGCTTACACCATTACAGGCTCACATTACCCCTGCGGTTCGCACCGCATACGTCGCCCGTCAGCCCAGGCCGATGAGCACGAGCCCGAAGATGATCCCGGCAACTCCGGTCAGTTGCCTGCGGGTCAGGTGCTCGCCGAACAGCAGAACCCCGCCTACGAGCGGTATCACCGGATACACGCTGGATACGGCGGCGGTGACGGCCACCTGCCCCGCCGCGCCGCCCTGCGAGAAGGCCAGCAGGCCGACCGCGTCAGTCAGGCCAGCGGCGGCCGCCCAGATCACGCCGGAGGCGGTTCCCCGCCACGCCATCCGACGCCGCAGCAATGGAAGCGCCATCAGCATGACGGTGATCGAAGCGCCGTGCGCGACCAGTGCCGCGGTCAGCCATCCGGCCTGGGCGGAGTACTTGCCGAGCAGAAAACCGCCGAGCCCGTATGCGAGCGCGCACACGATCGCGAGCGGAACGCCGGCCCTGGACAGGCTGCGGATCCGCGAGGGGGCCGGCGCGACCCCGACGATCGGCTCGCCAACGACGACCGCTCCATGCGGAGGCGCAGACTCCCCCGCGTCGTCGCCAGGCTTGCCGCCGGTTCGCGCGGCGGCCAGGGCGATGCCGGCGACGGCAAGCACTACGCCGACCGCGCCAACCACCCCGAGGTGCTCACCCAGGACCGCGACGGCCAGCACGGTCGTCACGCCACCGTAGGTCGCGCTGATGGCGCTGACCAATCCGACCGCGCCGCCGTACTCCAGGGCCCGGTAGAAGGCGAGGTACCCAAGCAAGCCGAGCAGCCCAGCCCCCGCTAGGCCCACGGCCACGGCGCCGCCTGCCGCCGCGAACGAGGGCCGCAACAGCAGCGCCAGGAAGACGAGAACGACAACGCCGAGGCCCTGCCCGGAGAGCACGGCAATATAGGTCCCCGCCCGCCTCGCCGCGTTGGTGGCCGCGACGGCCGACACGCCCCATCCCAGGGCCGCGACCAACCCGTAGAGCACGCACCGCCTCCGAACGGCCCGCGCGCTGCCCTCCGGCGAGTCCCCGAGACCGCGTGGCCAGCATTATCTTCGCACCACCTCGAGGACCAGACGACGCGAGGTAACTCAAGATAGATGAAACCAGCCTAAACCAGACCGAATTTCCCACGGCATCACGCGACCGGCAATGCCTCGCCGGCGTCGAAGCCTGCTTAACTTGTCTCGCCGGTCTTGCCAGCGAGAGGAGTGCGGATGGTCGGGGAGAACGCGGCCAGACTCGCGGTGCTGATCGATTCGGACAATGCCCAGCCAGGGATCATCGAGGAATTGCTGGCAGAGGTCGCCAAGTACGGGACCGCACATGTCAAGCGGGCCTACGGGGACTGGACAGGGACAAGCCTCAAGGGCTGGAAGGATCAGCTGCTTTCACAGTCGATCCAGCCAATCCAGCAGTTCGCCTACACCACCGGCAAGAACGCGACCGACTCGGCGATGGTCATTGACGCCATGGATTTGTTGTACTCGGGTCGGTTTGATGGCTTCTGCCTGGTGTCAAGCGACAGCGACTTCACTCGGCTCGCGGCGAGGCTGCGCGAATCCGGGCTCACGGTGTACGGCTTCGGCGAGCGCAAGACGCCGAAGGCCTTCGTCGCGGCCTGTGACAAGTTCATCTATATCGAGAACCTTGCCCGCCACGCTAGCGCCGCAGCAGGCGCTACCGGCACGGCGCCCGCGGCCACTGCGCGGACCTCGGCCGCGCAGCTCAAGGGCGACGCGACCCTAGTCGGGCAGCTGCGCCAGGCCGTCGAAGCCGCCTCGGATGACGATGGCTGGGCCCCGCTTGGGCACGTCGGGCAGCTCATCACCAAGCAGCGGCCCGAATTCGACTCACGCAGCTACGGATACTCCAAGCTCAGCGACCTGATGGTGGCGACGACGCTATTCGAGCTCGACCGCCGCAGCCTGGGCGACGGCAGGCAGGGTGCCCTCTACATCAGGGATAACCGGCGCCGGCCGCCAGCCAGCAAGGCCAAAGCCGGGTCTGGCAGCTAGCCAGACCGGAGGCTGGCAACCAGCTGATCGGCCTCCTGCATCGTCAGCGCCGCCAGGTTCGGCATCGGCAGCACGCGATAACCGCCGTCCAGGAAGATGACCGAGTCGGTCAGGCAGGCCCGCAGCTCGGGGTATTTGTCGGCGATGGCGATCTGCGTCCTCAGCACCTCTTGGAGCTGCGCGGCCTGCGCGGCTTGAGCGGCCACCGCGGGTCGCGCCTGATCGGCGGCGCGCTGCGCCCGCCGACCCATCCTGCGGCCGATGAACCGCGCGGCCTCGGACATCGCCATGCCGGTCAGATCCTGCCCCGGCGAGAAGCCGCCCCCCGAGCCGAAGCCCGGGCGGTACCCGCCGCCTGGATAGCCTGCCGGGTCAGGGATCGGCCCGGTAGTCGGCTCCTGCATATAGCCAGGAAGAGCGCCCTGCGGCGCGCCCGGATACGGCTGCGGCATCTCGCCAAGCCGAGCCCTGGCCATCGCCGCCAGTTCCTGAATCGCGTGCACGTTGGCCGCGCTGCCGCATGTGGGGCACGCCGCCGTCTGGTAACCATTCACGGCCCCATTGTGGGCCGATTCGTCATCCTCGGCCAGTCCGTCCGCTCATCTGAGTAGCCAGGCGGGCGCGCGGGCGGCGGCAGCGGGCCGGACCGCACGGCTCTACCGGTGGATGGGCCCCGCCTCGGACAGCCGGCATCCTCGCACGCGGCCGCCCCTCCAGATGGCCTCCACCGACGGCACATAGGCCGTCCAGGCGCGTTGCCGATATTGGATCCATGGCCGGCCGCTCGGGAGAACGACGAGGTGATGCGATGGCCTGGCTGATGATCGTCACCGCGGGGTGTGTTCGAAACCGGCTTCGCTCGGGCGTGACGCCTTGAGCAGCGCCTTGAGCAGCGCGGAGAAAGCCGTGCCTAAGCTCTAATTTGGGGAGCGGTCAAGTTGGGGGGCCAACGTGACGATACTGTGCGGCGCCAACTCCAAGGCGTTTGACGGCATGGTCGACGCGGGGATCGATGTCCGCACCTTCCGCGCCTATCGAGACGAATACAACTTCATTCCGACGGTATGGCCTGCCAAGCCCTCCGTGCCTGGCGCACTGGTCACACTGTCTGTCAGGCCAGTGCCCGCGGACCTGCTGGCTGGCCGGCTCGACGAGCAAATCGCGGCGCTCATCGCCGCCGCGCCGCCCGGCGTGAAGCTGTCCGCGTGGCATGAGGCCTCGAACCTCGATGGTTATCCCGAGTACGTCACCGCGGAGGCCATGTCGGCGGTGCACACCTATATGCAAGAAATCTGCCGCGGCACGAACGTCCGCTACGGCTCGATCATCTGCGCGGTTCCGAGCGAGACCAAGGCCTGGATGGGCACGAGCCTGGACTGGTATGGCCTTGACGTCTACGACTTCGGCGAGGGCCAGTTCCGGGACTGGCTGAGCGGCCGGATCAGCAAGCCGAGGCTCTTCGCCAGGCTCGACGACATGCTCGAGACCTGCCGTGAACTTACCGGCCGCGACGCCCCTGAGATCGACGTTTGCGAGACCAACAGCCCGCGCCCCCGGCACAGGGCCGAGTGGTTCGCGCTGCTCGCCGAGTGGCTCGACTCCCACGGCGGCGAGCGCCTGCAGGGCTTCTGGAACCCGTCAGGATCGCTAAGCGGCCCTTGGCTGCCCGACGACACCCAGACAGTGCAGGCGCTGCGGTCGATCGCGAGCAGCTACGCCGGACCCTCCGGGCCGGCTGCTGGCCTCGGGCCCTGACCCGCCGCCACGGGAGCCGTTGTAGCTTTGCGGCTATCTCCAGCACAATCGGGCTGGGCAGCGATCAGCTGCCAGCCATCGAAGGCGGTGACCCGATGACCGATGACGTCCAGGTGATCCCGGCCGGCGGCAGCGCGACCCAGACGCTGCAGGCCGGCCAGGTCGTCAAGGTGATCAACACGGCGGGAACGCAGGTGGTCGACTCCTGGGCATTGGTGCTCGCTGACCCGCGTGAGTTCATGTCCATGGAGCACACCAGGGTGGAGATCGGGCGACTGTCACCGCGAGCAGGCGACCAGCTCTATACGAACCGCCGCCGCCCGGTGCTCACCATGTTGAGGGACACATCCCCTGGCGTGCACGACACCACCCTGGCCGCCTGCGACGTCTACCGGTACCAGCGCCTCGGCGCAGACGGATACCACAAGAACTGCACGGACAATCTGGCCGCGGCGGCGCAGGCGGCTGGCCTGGACATCGCCTGCACACCGTGCCCGCTCAACCTCTGGCAGAACTCCAGGGTGCAGCCCGATGGCACCCAGGTCATCGCGCCTCCCGTGTCGGTGCCCGGCGACTACGTGCTCCTGCGTGCCGAGCTTGACCTGGTCATCGTCTTCTCTGCCTGCCCGCAAGACATGACGCCCACCAACGGCGCGGACGCCACGCCGCGGGACGCGCACTTCGCGGTCTTGCCCTGAGCGCGTGCGTGCCCGGCCGAAGCCAGGTCATGCGGCTGGCCTCGCGCCAGCTTCAGTGCTGGCCGTTCCGCAGGTAGTCGTGGATCATCCGGATCGCGATCGAACCCTCGCCTACCGCGGACGCCACCCGCTTCACAGACCCGCGGCGTACGTCACCGACCGCGAATACTCCGGGCACGCTCGACTCCAGGAACAACGGCGGCCGCGGCAGCGGCCAGTCCGGCGCGGCTGGCGCGCCAGATAGCAGGTCGGCCCCGGTTACCACGAACCCCCATCGATCGCGGATGACCTCAGCGGGAAGCCATTGAGTGCGCGGTTCGGCTCCGATCAGCACGAAAACGGCCGCGGCGGGAACGGTCTCGGCGGCGCCCGTCCGCGTGTCCATGAGCACTAGGCTCTCCACGCGACCCGACCCCGCGGCGCCGGTCACGACCATCCGGTTCCTGACCGCGATGTTTGGTGTGCTGGCGATCTCCTGGACGAGGTAGTCAGACATCCCGTCGGCCAGTGCCTCGCCGCGGACCAGCATGGTCACGGACGCGGCATACTTCGCGAGATGCACGGCAGCCTGCCCGGCGGAGTTAGCGCCGCCGATCACGAACACGTCGCAGCCCTTCATCGCCTTGGCCTCTGAGGTCGCCGCCCCGTAGAACACACCGGCGCCGCTCAGGTCATCGAGCGCCGGAATCCCCAGGCGACGGTACGACACGCCGGTGGCGACGACGACAGCCCGGCTCCTGACCTGGTGGCCGCCGCTGAGCACGATCACGCGCTCCGATCCCTGCACGGCCAACCCGATCGCCTCGTTGCCGTACACGTACTCAGCGCCGAAGTTCCAGGCCTGGTTGAAGGCGCGCACCGCGAGGTCCTCGCCGCTGATCCCGCGTGGAAAGCCCAGGTAGTTGCGGATGAGCGAGCTCGTGCCCGCCTGGCCGCCGATGGCCTCGGGCTCGAGGACCATCGTCGCCAGGCCCTCGGATGCTCCGTAGACCGCGGCCGCAAGGCCGGCGGGCCCGGCCCCGATCACGACCACGTCGTACAGGCCGGTGCCGGGGCTGGTCCGCAGTCCAAGGGCGGCGGCGATATCGGTATTCAGCGGATCGGCCATCACCCGGCCGTCAAAGAGAATGACCACGGGAAGCGCGGCGCCGGGCCGCGCCGGCCTCCCGCAGCAGAGCCTGGCCAGGCTCGGAGCCCGCGACATAGAAGCCGAAAGGAAGCCCGTTGCGCTCGAGCAGATCGCGGATCTCGTGCGATCGCGCCGCCCACTCCTGCCCTACCACGCGCACTGCCTCGAAGCGAGGCAGGTGCGATCTGGCCCACTCGTCAAGGAGTTCGGTGACCGCACGGTGGAACGTCTCGTCCGGCACCGCGGCGGGTTTGGCGATGTAGGCGTCGATCTGGCCCAGCGCGAGCGCATCGATGATCGGCTCGGACATCGCCTGGTCGCCCCAGTCGACCAGCACGACGCGCTTGGTCGTCCGATCGAATTCGCGCACAATCGCGAGCAACTCCGTGCCCGTCACTACCGGCATCCACTGGGCGGCCAGGACGACGGCGACCGAGGCGCTTTCGTCGCGCAGCCTGGCCAGGAGGTGCCTGGCCTCATCGGCGGATGCTGCACAACGGATCTGGTAGTCGGAGCCGTACCGCTTGCGGAGCTCGCCCTCGACGACACCCCGCGCCCGCAGATCGCTGTCAACGACTAGCAGGACTGGAGCATCAGGCATAGGCGGCACCCCGTCAGCGTGGCGGCATGTCAACTCTGCCACAGCGGCGCTCCGCGCCAGACGGGCGACTCACACGGGTTCGAATGTGCGCAGCATCTCTTCCAGCGCCGCCTGGTCGGGGCCGGTGAACGCAGCAGCCTGCGGCGCCTCGAGCAGCGTCGCCAGCATGGTCGCGCTGTTGCCGGCCACTGGCGGCAGGTGCGTACTGAAGATCGTGGCAGGGTCGAAATCGCGGAGCGGCTGGAAGGAGTCAGCGAACCTGGCCGCATCGACGGTGTGCACCCACGGGCTGTCGACGCTCGCCCATAGCAGCTGGGCACCTCGCAGTTCGCCGGGACTCGCGGCAGCCGCGTCTTCCGCACTTGCGAGACCTGGCGTGGACAGCGGAGCGCCGAAGCAGTCCGAGCTGAAGCAGACGCCGTTGCTTGTGTCGAGAATGCCGACTGTCGCCGGGTTGTCGAACAGCGGCGGCCGGAATCCGGTCAGCTGCCGGTCGCCGACGTCGAGCGACTGGCCAGGATTGAGCAGAAATACCCGGTCGAGCGGGAGGGGCTGCTCGGTGGACATGATCCCGACTCCGAGGAAGGTGGTGACCACGCGCGCTAGCGGCGCGGCATCCAGCAGGGCGAACAGCCCGCCGGTGTGATCGCGGTCGGGGTGCGTCAGCCAGATCCAGCGGACGTCCGCGGGGTCGATCACCTCGAGCCAGCGATGCTACGAAGTCGCGGTCGGCCAACCCGAGGCCGGTGTCGACCACGACCGGCTCGGCGGCGTGAATGACGAACGCGTTGACCGGCAGGAACCCCAGGCCGGGAACCTCCAGATAGTCGTTCAGGACGCTGACGTCCGCGCGGGCACGATAGTTCTTCATGGGTACTCCCCCTGTTGGTGACGCAGAACTGGTCAGAACGGAACCTGGGTGCTGAGCAGGCCGTCAGCCCGCCCGCGACCGGATATCTCCCGGCAGAATTCGATGGCATCCATCTCGATGCGCGGCCCTCCCTCGCCATCGCGCCACGTACCGCCGGCCGGCCCGGTCAGCCGCAGCGCGTACGGCCTCGCCGTGCCGGGAGGCCCACTCCGCGACGACGTCAGCGACAAGGACGCCGTCATGGTCGGCGGTCAGGACGTGCGACGCGCTGACGGCGCGGGCGATGTCGGCGCGGTGCATCCAGGGATCGCGGGTGAGGATCACGTCGATCAGGTAGCCGATTGTCCACTCCTCATCGCGTCCGCCGACGTGCTGCGGCTCGGGCATCGCGCGCCTCCTGATGAAGCCGGGCGTGCGGCGCCTGGTCCTGGCCGCCTTCGGTGCGCGGGCCGCGAAGGCGGCCATGATCTGTGCCGGTGTCATATGCGCGCGCTCGTCGACCTGCAGGCCGGTCAGGGCGTCGATGAACACCCCGCCGCGACGCCGGGCGAGCCTGATCTGGCGGCTGTTCTCCCGGATCGAGGCGGCCATCTCCACCATGCCGAGCGCATGTGCGGCCATTGCACGGACGTCCCAGCCCTGGCACTCCGTCGGCTGCGTCCATGCGCGCTCGGGCAGCGACCTCAACAGGTCAGCGAAACGCTGGTATTCGGTAGCTGCGAGCCGCATGGCCGTCGCGCGCGGGAGCGCGGGGGCGCGTAGCCCGCTGGGTGCAGTCATGGTCATCGGGTCCTCCGCAGGGGTGGTCCTGGCAGGCCGACCTCGTCGCAGTACATGTCTACGACGCGAGGCAGCTGACGGCGCCATCGGTTGCCGCCGAGGTCATTGGCGAGTTGCTGATCGACGAGGCCGCCGACGATCGCGGTCCACAGGTCCAGATCGGCCTGGTCGCGCACACCGCGCTCGGCCATCGCAGCCCGCATCCGCTCGTAGGCAGCCCGGGATGTCCCGTAGGCCTCGTCGCTCGGCCGGAAGCCGGGGATCGTCCGCTGGTTCATGAGCTGGTACCTGGCCAGGTCGGCGACGGCGAAGTCGAAGAATGCCTCAGCCTCGACGAGCACGCCAGCGCGATCGTGGCCGACCGGCAGCTGCAGGGCGTCGAAGAGTTCCGCCAGCCCTGACCATGCCTGCGCGAACATCGCGTCGTAGATGGCGTTCTTGGAATCGAAGTGCGTGTACAGCGACGGTGACCGCATCCCGATCCGCTGCGCGACCTCGCGCAAGGTGAGGGCCGCGAGACCGTCACGGCGCGCGATCTCCCACGCCGTGTCAAGAATCTCTCGCCGAGTTGCCTCACGACGTTCGGCTCTCCTATCACGATTAGGCAAAGCGCTCATGGTTAGGCAGTATTCAGGCCCGCACTGCCATTGTCAAGACCGGTCGTGTGGACCGAGACCAGCCGGAACGCAGATGAGGAGGAGAACTCCTGATCGCAGTCGTCAGATCTATGGGCCAGCGGCCCCAGCGCCGGGAGCCAGCGTGGCCCGGAGTACGGCCCTGTGGACCTCTGCCCGCAGCCGCGAGGCCTTCTCCGGCTGCCGCGCCGGATGCACGATGTTCGTGAGCAGGACGACGGCGGTGTCTGCCCGGGGCGAGACGAGCACCGATGTGCCGGTGAAGCCGGTGTGCCAGAACGTGCCGCGCGGCCATCGTCCCCAGCCCGCGGGCCTGAGCCGCCAGCCGAGGGCGAGAGCATCCGCGCCGGACGCGGCCTGCGGTGCGGTCATGACACCGATGCTCGCCGCGGTCAGCACCGGGTGGGTGTCGGGGCGCAGCAGGGCCGCCGCGAACTTGCCCAGGTCATCGACGGTGCCGAAGAGGCCGGCGTGGCCGCTGACGCCGCCGAGCGCGAAGGCGTTCCCGTCGTGCACCTGACCCCAGATTGCCTCGTCCGCCAGCCGCTGGTCGCCGTTGACTTCCGTAGCCGCGATGCTCCAGGTCGCCGCCTCGGGCAGGTACCCGGTGCTCGTCATGCCGAGCGGCGTCAGCAGGTAGCTGCGGGCCAGCACGTCCAGCGTCTCGCCGGCGCAGTTCTCCACCGCCCAGCCGAGCAGCATGAAGCTCAAGTCGCTGTAGCACACGGGTCCGGGCACAGCGACGCCAAGCTCGGCCAGCACCGCGGCCTTGAGCGCGGGTGCGTCCGGTAGGAGCGCAAAGTAGGGCCGATGCCAGACGAGGCCCGCCGTGTGGGTGAGACAGTGCCTGATCGTGACCGCGGATCGCGGCGCTCCAGGCAGCCATCTGGAGATCGGGTCGTCCAGGTCCCATGCCCGCCGTTGCCGCAGCAGCAGGACCAGCGGCGTGGTCACGACCACCTTCGTCAGCGACGCCAGGTCGAACAGCGTGCCCGCGTCCGCCGCGACAGGCTGGTCGGCGCCGTAGCCGAGGTTCGCCCAGCCGCCCGCCGCCCGGTAACTCACCCCGCCCGAGGAAAGCACGCTCATTGCCGCGGCGGGCGGCGAGCCAGCTTGCAGACCGTGGAGCAGCAACCGGGATACCGAGGTATAGCCGGCCCCGGGCCCTGGCGGGCCGTGATAGCTGACCGCCAGGCTAGGCGGCGGGATCTGAGGGACGGCTGCTCCGCTCACTCGCTGGCCTGCCTTCTCCGGCGCTCGCCGCCTCGTGTCGTCCGTCAGGTGCCCGCCGCGGCAAGCGCTGTCCGGACGCTGCCTCTCGCCGCCGCGAGAGCGGGCCCGGCCTGGCCAGGCGTCATCCCGGACAGCAGGCAGAGCAGGGCGAGCCGCAGGTCGCCGTCACAGCGGGCTAGCTCAGTCCGGCAGGCAGCCGAACTAGCGCCTGACGCTTCCCTCAGTATCGTGATCTGGCGCTGCCTCAGCTTGGCGTTCCGGCCGTTCATTCCGACCATCAGGTTCGAGTAGGTATGGCCGAGCCGCACCATGGTCGCGGTGGATAGCGCGTTGAGCACCATCTTCTGCGCGGTGGCGGCCTTGAGCCTGGTTGAGCCTGCGATGGCTTCCGGACCGGTGTCGACCAGCACGCTGTAATCGGCGAGCGCGGCGAGCGGCGCCGCCATGTTGGCGCTGACCAGCACGGTCACGGCGCCGGCCGCGCGAGCGGCGCGCAGCGCTCCGCCGACCCACGGTGTCCTGCCGCTGGCCGACAGGCCGACTGCCACATCTGCTGATGTCAGGACACCCGCTGCTCGCAGGCCGAGGTTCTCATCGTCCTCCGCGCCCTCGACCGCGGTCACCACGGCAGTTTCGCCGCCTGCGTGATGGGCGACGAAGACTCCCGGCGCGATCCCGAACGTGGGCACGAGCTCGGCCGCATCGAGCACGCCCATCCGCCCCGACGAGCCCGCGCCGAAGTAGTGCACACTGCCGCCAGCCCTGAGCCGCTCGACGACCACGTCGACGACCACGGCAAGCCCCGGCAGCGCGGCCGCGACCGACCCGGCCACAACGGAGTCCTCGGCATTGAGCAGCCTCAGCAAGTCAAGGGTCGGCACCGTGTCGATGTCCAGGGTTCGCCCGTTGCGCTCCTCCGTCGAAAACACCGGGCCATGTTACTGTTCTCCACCGTGCCGTCCGGGTCCGTTGACTATTCACCGAACCGGCCAATGCGCGTGCTGGGCTGCATGTCGGGCACGTCCGTGGACGGCATCGACGTCGCCTGCGCCGACCTGGAGCTCGCGGGCGATGAGCTGCGCTGCCGGTACCGCGGGCTCGCGAGCATGCCGTTCGCTCCCCGGCTGCGCGAACGGATCGTCGCGGCGATGCCGCCAGCCCTGCCGGGCGCCGGCGAGCTCTGCGAGCTGCATGCCGAGCTCGGAGACGCCTACGCTGCCGCCTTCGTGAGATCCCGCGACGACCTCGCGAGCGGCCGGGCCGACCTCGCGGTCCTGCATGGCCAGACGCTCTATCACTGGGTCGACGGCACCGGCCGCGCCCTCGGCACCCTTCAGCTTGGCAACTCGAGTGTCGTTGCCGAGCGCCTCGGCGTGCCGGTGATCTCCGATCTGCGCAGCCGCGATATCGCCGCAGGCGGTCAGGGCGCTCCCCTGGTGTCCCTGTTCGACGCGCTGATGCTCGCTGGCCGCACCGGCCGAGCTAGCGGCACCGACCGACCCGACCGCCGCCGCGCTACCGCAGCCGTGAACCTAGGCGGCATAGCGAACCTTACGGTCGTCGATGGCGGCGAGGTGCTGACCGCCTACGACGTTGGCCCTGCCGGGGCGCTGATGGACCCGGCGGCCGAGCACGCGAGCGGCGGCAGGCAGCGCTACGACGCGGACGGGGCGATGGCAGCGAGCGGGCAGGTCAGCGAGCAACTCCTGCGGCGCCTGCGGGCCGACAGCTACTACCGGCTGCCGCCGCCGCGCAGCACAGGCCGGGAGCGGTTCAACGCCGGGTACCTCCGGCAGATGCTCGCAGGACTCGACCCGGCACCGGCCGGTGCTGACGTCGTAGCGACCGTGACCAGGTTGCTGGTGGACCTGCTGGCTGGCGCTAGCCGCGAGCACGACCTCGGAGAACTCGTCCTGTCCGGCGGCGGATGCAGGAACGCGACCACTGTCAGGTGGCTGAGGTCCGAACTGCCGGGCGTGGCTGTACTGACCACCGACGAGCTTGGCGTTCCTGTCCAGGCGAAGGAGGCTCTAGCGTTCGCGGTCCTCGGCTACCTGACCTGGAACGGGCGACCAGGGTCGGTGACGGCTGCGACGGGCGCGAGGCATCAGTCGATCCTCGGCTCGATCGAGCCCGGCGCCGGGCCGCTTATGCTGCCCCCGCCGCTGGCCTCGTCGCCGTCGCGGCTGCGCCTGGTCGCCGAGGGCTGACTTGCTGCGTGGGCTCGCGGGCACGCGGTGAGACACAATGACGTCCATGGCGACGAACTACGAGAGGGCCTTTGAGCAGCGGCCCGAGGTCTACGCGGCGTGGGTCCAGCTGAATGGCGCGATCAAGGCGGGAATGGACCTGCGCAGATATGAACTCGCGACGCTGGCTGCCGCGAAACGGTTGCGATCAAGCTACTGCTGCCTGGCGCACGGGTCGGTGCTGGCGGAGCGCTTCGGCGAGCCAGTGGCCCAGATCGCCGTCGACCACCGGAGCGCGGGGCTCGACGATGTCGATGTCGCGGTGATGGATCTGGCCGAACGCGTCGTCGACGACGCCGCGTCTCTCACCGACTCTGACCTGAAGCGGCTGCGCGACCTCGGCCTGTCGCAGCAGGACATCATGGATGTCGTACTCGCCGCGGCCGCCCGGTGCTTCTTCTCCAAGACCCTCGACTCGATGGGCGTTCAGCCGGACGCCAGCTACGCAGCGCTCGAACCGGTCATGCGCGACGCGCTGGTCGTCGGCCGCCCGATCGCGGACGTCTGACGCGATCTCGACTAGATGTCCGAGCCTCGCGGTATCGCGAGGGTCGCGAGCAGGTCCTCATGGAACTGGATCCAGACCGTGTGACAGGAGTCGCGATCGTGCGAATCGACCCAGCCGCGCTGTCCTGCCTGCGCCCGTGCCAGCGCCAACGAATAGCGGCCTGAATAGCCGCCGAACCGCTCCAGGCACCCAGCGAGCTGATCGCAGATCCGCCCGAACGACGTGTCCAGCGACGCCAGTTCTCGCAGCACCCGGTCGTCCCAGCGCCAGTCCGAGTGATCATTGAACGCCATCGGGTCATCAGGTGCCGGCCGCATCTGCCAGTTCGTGCACGCGACGCCGAGCCGGCCATTCAACGGCACGAACGCCGCGTGCACGCTCGCCACGGTGTCACGCGCGCCTGCCAGGTCGAGTTCGGCCGCCAGCCGTGCCTCGTTCTCTATCCGGCCGGCCTCGGTCAGCGCCCACCCCGATGAGCCGGCGAAGCTGGTGTGCCGAACCCAGCCGCGGGCCTGGTAGTCCAGCAGCGCTTCCTCGGTCGCGTCGGCGTCAATGCCGAAGCGGCCCGCGATCTTCGACGCGGACCCGAAGCCGAGCACGCGGACGCCGTGCAGCGCCAAGTCGCCTGGGTCGGATTGGTAAGCCATCTCAGCAGCGCACGCGGTCCTATCGCGAGGAGTCTGGGGATCACACCTGGCTTACCAGGGTGGCACCGGTTGCGGTCCTGGCATAGCTGGAGAGGGCATCAAGCGCCATGGCCTCGTCCACGGGCGACGTCTCAGCGAGCAGATGGAAGCCATAGGCGTCCTCGAGCGCGACCAGGTTGCGGGCGACGGTCAGAGCGGACTGGATGAGCCTGAAGCTCCCGCTGGCCTGGCCGTCCTCGAGGACCGCCAGATACAGCGAGACCTCGCGCTCGAACAGACGCGCCATCAACGCGGCGTGAACGCCGTTGCGGCTGGCGCTCACGCTCATCTCGTTCAGGACCTGGCTCAGCCTGCGGTCATGCGGCCCAGGCAATCCCGAGCGCATCAGCTGCAGAAGCCGCGGCGAAGGCCCGGCGGCCTGATCCAGGGTCCGCAACCGCTCCCAGTAGTAGCGCTCGACGGCGGCCTCGTAGGCCTCCTGCACGAGCGAGTCCAGGTCGGCGTAGTAGTAGGCCACGAGGCGGTGCGAGACGCCGACGTGGTCGGCGATCGCGGCGAGGGTCAGGGCCTCGATGCCGTTGTCGGCGATGAGCTCGATCGTGGCGTGGACAAGCTGCTGCCGGCGGGCGGCCTGGTCCTTCGTTCGTGCCACGACTTCACCTTCTCCGCTGGCAACCGGCCAGAAATCCAAGCGCCGCTTCCCTGGACACGGCCCCGCCTCCCAACATAGTTTGCTGTGAACCGCAAAGAAAGGCTAGGCGAACGAGGACGGCCATGCCCCACTTCGACACGAGCCCGCCGCCAGCGCCGTACGACATCCTCTTCCAGCAGGTCGCGATCGGCCCGCTGGTCGCCAAGAACCGCTTCTTCCAGGTGCCGCACTGCAACGGGATGGGCTATCGCGACCCGAGCGCCGAGGCCGCGATGCGCAAGGTCAAGGCCGAGGGCGGCTGGGCGGTGGTCTCCACCGAGCAGGTCGAGATTCATCCGACCTCAGACATCACGCCGTTCATCGAGCTGCGGATCTGGGACGACGACGACCTCCCAGCCCTGGCCAGGATCGCGGGCGCGATCCACGAGGGCGGCGCGCTCGCGGCGATCGAGCTATGCCACAACGGAATGAACGCGCCGAACCTCTACAGCAGGGAGATCCCCCTCGGACCGCACCACCTGCCGGTCGCCAGCTACGGGTACGACCCAGTTCAGGCCAGGATGATGAGCAAGCAGGACATCGCCGACCTGCGCCGCTGGCACCGCAACGCCGTCGTCAGGGCCATGCAGGTCGGCTACGACCTCATCTACGTCTACGCCGGGCACTCCTTCGGCGGCATCGAGCACTTCCTGTCGCCGCGCTTCAATCAGCGCACCGACTCCTACGGCGGCAACGCCCGGAACCGGATGCGGTTGCTTCGGGAGATCCTCGAGGACACCCGCGAGGTCACCGACGGCCGGGCCGCCGTGGCCTGCCGCATCACGGTGGAGGAGGGCCGCGGCGACGCCGGTCTCAGCCGCCCCGACATCGAGGAGGTCCTCGGCGAGCTTGGCGAGCTGCCTGATCTCTGGGACTTCGTGCTGAGCGCGTGGGAGGCGGACTCCAACACCTCAAGGTTCGGCCCAGAAGGCGAGCAGGAGCAGTACGTCGCCGGGCTCAAGCGCCTGACCAGCAAGCCCGTCGTCGGAGTCGGCAGGTTCACGTCGCCCGACGTGATGGTGCGCCAGGTGACCGCCGGCGTGCTCGACCTGATCGGGGCCGCCAGGCCGTCGATCGCCGACCCGTTCCTGCCCGAGAAGATCAGGACCGGGCGGATGGAGACGATCCGCGAGTGCATCGGCTGCAACATCTGCGTGTCGGGCGACTTCACTCAGTCGCCGATCCGGTGCACGCAGAACCCGAGCATGGGAGAGGAGTTCCGCCGCGGCTGGCACCCCGAGCGGATCAGGGTCAGGGGGTCAGACTCGCGGATCCTGGTCGTCGGCTCCGGGCCCGCCGGGCTCGAGGCGGCGCGCGCCCTCGGAGTGCGCGGCTACAAGGTCGTGCTCGCTGAGGCCACGCGCGACCTCGGCGGCCGCGTCGCAAGGGAGTCGAAGCTGCCGGGCCTCGCGGCCTGGGTGCGCGTGCTGGACTACCGGCAGCAAGCGATCAGCGCGATGCCCAACATCGAGGTCTACCGCGAGAGCCGGATGAGCGCCGACGACATCGTCGAGTTCGGGTTCCAACACGTCGCTGTCGCCACCGGCGCCACCTGGCGGCGCGACGGCGTTGCGCGCTGGCACACCAGGCCCATCCCGGTCAACGCCGGCGCCGACGTGCTCACACCCGACGACCTCATGGCCGGGTGGCGGCCGAAGGGCCCGCGGGTGCTGGTCTACGACGACGACCACTACTACCTGGGCGGGATCGTCGCGGAACTGCTGCAGAGCGAGGGATTCGAGGTCGAGATCGTGACGCCCGCGACACAGGTCTCGGCCTGGACCGTGAACACGATGGAAGTCGACAAGATTCAGCGCCGGCTGCTGCTCGCGGGCGTCACGCTCAGGACCAGCACCGCGCTCACCGCAGTCGGTGCTGGCTCGGTCACCGTGGCCTGCGGATACACCGGCCGGCTCAGTGATGTCACGGCCGACAGCGTGATCATGGTGACGGCCCGGTTGCCCGAGGACGAACTCTACGAGCAGGTACTGATTCGCAAGGAGCAGGGCCTGCTGGCCTCGGTCAGGGCCATCGGCGACGCGTGGGCGCCTGGCACCATCGCCGCGGCCGTCTGGTCGGGGCGCCGCTACGCCGAGGAATTCGACGCCGACCTGCCCTGCGACGACGCGGTGCCCTTCCTGCGGGAAATCACGGCGCTGCACTCCGATCGGGCATGAACGCCAAGGCTGCGGAGGAAGTCTCGTGATCAGGACCGGCAAGGAGTACAGGGATTCCCTGGCAGACGGCCGCGAGGTCTGGATCGACGGCGAGCGGGTCGCAGACGTCACCACCCACCCGGCCTTCAAGCCGATCGTCGACGTGCGAGCCAGGATCTATGACCTCGCGCACGAGGCCCGAACCGCGGCGACCATGACCTACGTCGACGAGCAGACCGGCGAGACCTGTGCGATAGGCGGCAAACCGCCGAAGACCAAACAGGACTGGCACGCCAAGCACGCCGCCGTCGAGACCGTGCTCGACGAGGCCGGCGGCGTCGTCACCCGCGTGGGCGATGAGACCGTCGGCGAGATGTGGTCCCTCTTCGACGGCCAGGAGGTGCTCAACGAGATCGACCCGAGCTTCTCGGCGAACATTCGCGACCACGTGCGGCGCGCGGCGCTGCTCGACCCGTTCCACGTCTCGGCCAACACCGACCCGAAGGGCGATCGCAGCCGACACCCGCGCGAGCAGGACCCCGACGTCCTGCTGCACGTCGTCCGCGAGACCGACAGCGGGATCATCGTCCGCGGCGCGAAGTTCGAGACCGCCGCCGCCTACGCCAACCAGGCGTTCGTCAAGCCGACCATCGGCGACTGGGGCAGCGATGCGCTGTCTGAGTACGCGGTCGGCTTCATCGCCGAGATGGGAGCGCCAGGCATCCGGCACATCTGCCGATCCGGCTTCGCCGGCCTGCTCCGGCGGCGGACTACCCGCTCAGCAACCGGTGCGACGAGATCGACACCATGATCGTCTTCGACGACGTCGAGATCCCGTGGGAGAACGTCTTCTTCTACCGGCACACCAGGGCGGCAGCGTTCATCAGAGCGACACTGCACCGCTACAGCATGTACGCCTTCGTCCACCGGCACCTGCGCCTCGCGGACTTGATGCTCGGCGTCGCCTACGCCAACGCCAAGCAGACCGGGGTGACGATGCATCAGGGCGTGCGCGAGAAGCTAGCCCAGCTCGCGTGCTACCGAGAGGGCATAGCCGCGCATCTCGCGGCGGCGCTCGAAATGGCCCAAGACAGCCCAGGCGGCCTGCTGATGCCCAACCAGGCGCTGCTGTATACCGGCAGGGTGCACGCCTGTTCTCAGCTGCCGGACATGATGCACCTCGTTCGCGACATCTGCGGCTGCCAGATCAGCCTCGTGCCCAGCGCAGCGTCGTTCGGCACGGCAGGCCCGGGAGACTGGCTGTCGAAGTTCTTCAGGGTCGGGGACATCGAGGCCGAAGACCGGCGCAAGATGCTGGTCTACGCCCGTGACCTGCTCAATTCCGACTATGCCGGCCACCGGCTCACGTTCCAGCTTTTCGCGCAGTCGCCGCCGTTCTCGCACCTGCTCGCGGTGTACAACAACTACGACTTCGGACCGGCCGTGCAGCGGATGGCGAGGTCCGCAGGCCTCGATGACCCGCTGGGCTACCGGAAGGAGCCAGTGCCGTGACCGAATCGATCATCGCCGGCGGGCACCGCAGGATCCGTCCTTTCAACACTGCCGATAGCTACCCCGAGCAGCACCTCGCCAACGACCTGTGCCAGGCCGTCGTGGCCGGCAACACGGTCTACCTCCGCGGTCAGGTTGCTCAGGACCTGCAGACCGGGGAGTCGGTCGCGATCGGCGACCCGGCCGGTCAGGCCAGCCAGGTCATGGACAACATCGAACTGCTCCTCGGCGAGGCTGGCGCGCGGCTGGAGCACATTGTGACCTGCGACGTCTACCTCACCGACATCCGCCACCGCGAGCCGGTCTACCGTGTGCTCGGCGAGCGGATGCGGGGCGTCTATCCCTGCTTCACCGGCCTGGTCGTGCAGGGCCTCGCCCGCCCTGAGTGGCTGGTCGAGGTGACCGCCGTCGCGGTGAGGCCATGACGTTCTCGCTGGTGGCCACCTGCGCGCGGACCGGCATGCTGGGCGTCGCCGTGACCTCGTCGAGTCCCGCGGTAGCCGCGCGCTGCGCCTGGGCCCGCGCTCGAGTCGGCGCCGTCGCCACTCAAAACGTTACCGACCCGTCGCTCGGGCCACGGGTCCTTCACCTGCTGGAGTCCGGACGTACCGCGGCCGCCGCACTGGAAGAGGTGATCGCGTCCGCGCCGCACGCCGAGTACCGCCAGGTTGCGGTCATCGATGCGGGCGGCCGGGCCGCCTCGTACTCCGGGGCCCGCACCCTCGGCAGGCACGCCAGCCATGCTGGCGAGCACTGCCTCGCCGCGGGCAACCTGCTGGCCGACGAGAATGTCACGGCCGCGATGGTGCGGGCGTTCGAGTCGCGGCCGCGGGATCACCTCGCCAGCAGGCTCCTTGACGCGCTCACCGCCGGCCAGGACGCGGGCGGCGAGGAGGGGCCGGTGCGCTCCTGCGGCTTGCAGGTCGTTGCCGGGGTGTCCTGGCCGGTCACCGATCTGCGCATCGACTGGCATGACGACCCGATCGCCGAACTGGCGCGCCTGTGGGCGTTGTGGCGGCCGCAGGAATCTGATTACGTCCGGCGAGCGCTCGATCCCACCGCGGCACCGAGCTTCGGGGTACCCGGTGATGAGTAACGCCGGCCGACGGCCCTGCCACCCGAAATGGCACCATGCCCATCCGCAGCTGAAGGAGCAGGAGTGAGTAGTAACCAATCGCACCCGGTCATCTATCACGGCGGGCGCATCTTCACCGCGGACCGGGCCAAGCCCTGGGCCGAGGCGATGGTGGTGGACGACGGGCTGATCACGTTCACCGGCGGCCTGCGCGCCGCGAGGGACGCCGCCGGGCCGGCGCCGCACGAGGTGGAGCTCGGGGGCCCCGTCACGCTGCCCGGTTTCGTCGACGCCCACGCGCACCTGCTGATGGCTGGCGAGGCCCAGCTTCGCGTCCCGCTCACCGACGCCGCGGATCTCACCGAGATCCAGCAACGGATGGCGACGCGGGCCAAGGAACAGCCAGACGCTGAGCGGGTACTCGGTCGCGGCTGGTTGTTCTCTGCGCTGCCGGATGGCCGTCCGACCAGGCAGATGCTCGACGAGGTGGTGCCCGACCGGCCCGTCTACCTCGACGCCAACGACTACCACTCGTGCTGGGTGAACAGCGCGGCCCTCGCCGAACTCGGGGTGACAAGGCACACTCCCGACCCGATCGGCGGCCGGATCGTCAGGGACGGCGGCGGAGAAGCGACCGGCCACCTTGAGGAGACGGCAGCGCAGACGCTGGTCTGGCCGTTCCTGGACTCCGTGGCCACCGACCGCGACCGTGACCGCGCCCTAGCCGCCATCGTCGCGGCCTATACCTCCAGCGGCGTCACGACCGTGGTCGACATGGCACTCGATGACCTGTCGCTCGCCACCCTGGACCGGGCAGACCGGGCCGGGGCGCTCGACCTGCGGGTCATCGGCCACTGGATCATCCCGCGCGCAGGCGGGACAGCCGACCACCTCGCGGAGGTCGAGCGCGCCGCCGGGCTCGCCCGCAACCCCCATTCTGCCCGGCTGCGGATCGCGGGGATCAAGCTCGTCGTGGACGGTGTGATCGACGGCTGCACCGCCGCCATGCTCGAGCCCTATGCCAACGGCAGCAATGCCGAGCCGATCTGGGATCTGGACGCCATCGGTCCGGTGGTGACCGCCGCCGACGCCGCGGGTCTCCAGGTCGCGATGCATGCCATCGGAGACCGGGCCGTGCGGATCGCCCTGCAGGCGGTGGAGCAGGCGGTCGAGCGCAACGGCCCGCGTGAGCGTCGCCATCGGATCGAACACCTCGAATACGTCGACGCCGCTGACGTGCAGCGCCTGGCGCGTCTCGGCGTCACGGCGTCGATGCAGCCCGTGCACTGCGACCCGGCCATCATCAGCAACTGGCTCGCCGTGCTCGGCGACCACCGGGGCGACCGAGGATTCGCGTGGCCAGAAATGACGGCCGCGGGAGCGCTGCTCGCCTTCGGCACCGACACCCCGACCGCGCCGCTGGCACCGCTGCACAACATGTTCATCGCCAGCACCCGGCGCTCCGCCCTCGACCCGCCGCTCGACCCGTACCTACCGCACTTCGCCTTGCCGCTGGACGAGGCCGTCATCCACGGCACCGCCGACGCGGCGTGGGCCTGCCGAGGCGACGAAGCCTTCGGCAGCCTCCGCCCCGGCTTGGCCGCGGACTTCATCGTCCTCGACAGCGACCCGTTCGCCACCGGGCCGGAGACGCTGCTGGGCGCCAGAGTCCTCCAGACCGTGGCGGGCGGCACGGCCGTGCATCGCATCGGCTAGGCGGCTGACGCGGTCTCCGGGCCGGGATTGTCGCCCTGATAGCCGTTAAGTCCAATACATGCTGCCAGGTCTCTTGGCAATCTGGAGGCATGACTGCGGCGAGATGGTCGGTGCCACCCCTGTTGCGGCGGATCCGTGCCCGAGGCCATCAGCCTGCCTGGAGAGCCCGCCAGGAGTTGCACCTCGCTGCCGCCTTGTCGCGCGCCGACCGGCGCATGGCGAGCGGCTGGTGGGCTCTGCTGATCATCCGCGGCCTGCTGCCCGCTGGCTTGTCCATCGCGACTGGCGTGCTGGTCGGGGCGATCCAGGGCCACGGCAGCCTCGCGGTCCCGCTCGCCGTCGTCGGCGTGGTGTTCATCTTGCTGCAGACCATCGGCCCGCTGCACGCGGCGCTGAGCGCCAACCTCGGTGACCGGGCGGCCGCGTGGCTCTATGACGAGCTGACCGACGCGTCCGCGGCACCGCCAGGGATCGGTCACCTCGAAGATCCCGAGCTAGCCGCTGATCTTCAAGCGGCCAGGGACTTCGACCGCGGCATGACCGGGCCGCCGCTGTCCACGTCGCTGGACTTCATCGCCGGCGGACTCGTGGACATGGTCGCCGGACTGGCCCAGGCGTGCGTGCTGTTCGGCTTCGCCTGGTGGGCGCCGCCGGTGCTGGGCGGCGCTTGGCTGGGGACGCACTGGCTGCTGCGCGAGAGCGCGGTCTGGAAGGACCGCAACACGCAGGAGGTGCGCCAGGCTCAGCGGGACGCCGACTATGCCTACCGGCTGGCCGTGGATCCGCCCGCGGCCAAGGAACTTCGGATCTTCGGATTGCCGGACTGGGTGCTCGAGCGGTTCCTCGTCAGCCGGCGGCGTCTGCACCGGCTCCAGTACGAGGCGACCAGGATGCGTGAGCGGTCGGTGCTCGCCAGCCTCGGGCTGGTGCTCGCCGCCAACGTGCTGGTGCTGTGGATGCTCGCGTCGGCCG
The DNA here is from genome assembly GCA_963696215.1 of uncultured Actinomycetota bacterium. GTDB lineage: Bacteria > Actinomycetota > Actinomycetes > Streptosporangiales > Streptosporangiaceae > Chersky-822. Next base: position 943,002 of record CAVOJF010000006.1, on the reverse strand, counting down.
CGATCGACCACCGCCTCGGTCTGGGAGGTCTGGTCGCATACGCCTCCGCTGCCGTTGGCACATCCATGATCGCGTTCGGGGGACTCAACTGGGCGCTGGACAGCGCCGCTGCGCCGGTGGCAGCCGTCGCGAGGCTCCGGGTCGCGATGGGCCTGGCCAGCACGATCAGGTCAGGCGACCGCCCGGCCGATGGCATGCCCGCGCACCACATCCGATTCCGCGACGTGACGTTCGCGTACCCGGCGGCTCCTGACCGGCCGGTGCTGGACGGCCTTGACCTAGAGATCCCCGCAGGAAGTTCGCTCGCCATCGTCGGCCAGAACGGGGCCGGCAAGACCACGCTGGCCAAGCTGCTCTGCCGTCTCTACGACCCGCAGTCGGGCACCATCGAGGTCGACGGGACCGATCTCAAGGATCTCGATCTGGAGTCGTGGCGGCGCCGGGTCACTGCCGTGTTCCAGGACTTCGTGCGGTTCCAGCTCTCGCTCAGGGAAAACGTCGCGCCGCGGCAAACAGCCGGCGGTGCGTCCGGTAATGCGAATCAAGAGTCAATCGCGCTGGACGACAGGATCAACGCAGCGATCGCCGAAGCCGGCGCCGACGGCCTGACCAGCCTGGATACGGTGCTGGCCAAGGGCTACGCGGGTGGCACCGAGCTCTCAGGAGGACAGTGGCAGCGGGTCGCACTGGCCCGGGCCGTGTCCGCCGTCCACCTGGGGGCCGGCCTGGTGCTGCTCGACGAGCCGACCGCCCAGCTTGACGTCCGCGGCGAGGCGGAGATCTTCGAGCGGATCCTGGCCGCCACCAGATCGTGCACGACGATCCTGATCTCGCACCGGTTCTCCACGGTCCGCCATGTCGACCGGATCGCGGTCGTCGAGCACGGGGCCGTCGTCGAGACCGGCAGCCATGACGAACTGATCGCGCTCCGCGGCCGCTACTGGCGGATGTTCACGCTGCAAGCGCAGCGCTTCGCAGCAGGAGACCCAGAAGAAGGCGAGGAAGAGGTGACCTTCGATGTCCTCTCGTGACGCCGACCTGGACCGGCTGCCGCCCGCGCTCTCGTCGATGTGGCGGCTATGCCGGCTCGGGTTCAGCTACGAGCCGGCGCTCATGGGCTGGTCCTTTGTCCTGGCACTCGCCGCCGCGCTCCCCGACGCACTGCTGGCGGTCTGGTTCAAGCTGCTCGGCGAGGGCCTGATCGAGCACAAGCCGGGCTTGCTCAGGTTCGCGGTCCTGGCGCTCGCGATCTCGGTGGTGGCGACGTGGCTGCTGCAGACCGTATCCACCAGGCTGCAGCGGCGGTTCAGGGACAAGGTCACCATCGCCCTCGAGTCGCATGTGGCGCGCCTGCAGGCCACTATCTCCACGATCGCGCACCAGGAGCGGCCTGAGTACCTGGACCGGCTGTCGGTGCTGCGGGAGCAGATCTTCACCCTCGACCACATGTACATGTCGGTCTTCTCGACCGCGGGCTGGATCCTGCGACTGGCCGTCACCGTCGCGCTGCTTGCCACGGTGAACCCTGTGCTCGTGACCCTGGTCCTGTTCGCGATCCCGACCGTGGCGGCCACGTCCTGGCGCCCGGTCGTCGAGCGCACCGCGCAGGAGCGCGCTGCCTCCTCTGACCGCCTGGCGAGGCACCTGTTCGACCTGTCCACCAGTGCATCGCCTGGCAAGGAGTTGAGGGTGCTCGGCATCGGCCGCGCTCTCGCCGAGCGGCGCCGGGCGTCCTGGGAACGCTGGTATGCGCCGGTGTCCAAGGCCAGAACGCACTCATCGATCTGGTACTCCGGCGGATGGGCGGTCTTCGCGCTGGCCTACGTCGGAGCGATCGTTCTCGTCGCCGCCGGCCCGCACGCCTCGGCGGCGTCGGCCATCCTGGTCCTGACCGCCGGCGCCAGGCTCTCGGCCTACGTCGGCGCGACGGTGAGCGAGATCGGATTCCTGCGCGGCATCTGGATGGATGGGTCACGCCGCCTAGCCTGGTTGGAAGAGTATGCCAGCGCCGTCACTCAGGAGGCCGACCAGCCCGCGCCGTCGGTTCTCGCGGACGGCATCCGGCTCGAGCGCGTCACCTTCAGCTATCCGGGCTCGGACAAAGCCGCGCTCCGCGACGTCGACCTGTTCCTGCCTGCCGGGGCGGTGATCGCCATCGTCGGCGAGAACGGCGCAGGCAAGACCACGCTGGTGAAGTTGCTGGCCAAGCTCTACGCACCGACCTCGGGCCGCATTCTGGTCGACGAGGCGGACCTCGCCAGAATCGACTCGTCGCAGTGGCGCGAACGCCTGGCCGGCGCCTTCCAGGACTTCTTCCGCTTTGAGTTCCAGGCCGGCCAGACGATCGGCATCGGCGACCTGCCGCGGCTGGATGTCGAGCCGGCGGTCGTGACGGCCATGGACAGGGCCGGGGCGCGCGACGTCGTGGACAACTTGCCCAGCGGCCTGCGCACGCAACTCGGCCCCACCTGGCAAGAGGGGGTCGATGTCTCCTACGGCCAGTGGCAGAAACTCGCCCTGGCCCGTGGGTTCATGCGCGACGAACCGCTGGTCGTCGTGCTCGACGAGCCGACGGCCGCGCTCGACGCCGAGACGGAGCACCAGTTGTTCGAGCGCTACGCCGGGCGGGCGCGGCAAGGCAGCAGCAAAGGCAGCATGACGATCCTCGTGTCGCACCGGTTCAGTACCGTGCGCATGGCGGACCTCATCGTGGTGCTCGACGGCTCGCAAGTTGCGGAGGTCGGCAGCCACGACGAACTGATGGCGCGCGGCGGCCGATATCGCGAGCTGTACCAGATCCAGGCGAATGCCTACGCGTGAGCGTGTGCCCAGCCGCCTGCGATTATCCGCGGAACAGGCAGAATGGATGGCCGGCCGGGTCGAGCATGACCCTGACGTCTTCCTGAGGCTGGTAACCGGCCAGGGTCGCGCCCTGCTCTAGCGCCCAAGCGACGGCGGCAGCGAGGTCGCCTACGGCGATGTCGAGATGCACGGTGACGTGCTGCTTGCCGGCCTCGCTCGGCCATACCGGCGGCGTGTACTGGGCTTCGTACTCGAGGTTGAGCCTGGGGCCGATCTTGCCCTCAGGAGGCCGCAACTGCGCCCAACCATCCTCCGGCGGGAATCCGGGCCGCGCGGGCTCCTCGACCGCGATCGGCCAGTCGAGCAAACGCGCGTAGAAGGCCGCGAGCTCACGCGGATCGGGTGCGCCGATCGTCAGCGCCGTGACGTCCATCCTCGGTGGCTCTGTCATCCGGTTCTCCCCTGTCGTGGGCAGGTCAGGTCCGGGTTCGGCCCTGCCTGAGCATGTCGAGCGCCTTCAGGACGCGGGTCTGCCTGGTCTCTTCCCGCTTTGCCTCGGTGATCCAGCGGGCGTATTCCTTGCGGTGGCTGAACGCCATGGCGTCAAAGGCGGCCTTCGCCGCGGGGTCGCCCGCCAGCGCCTCCGCCAAGGCCTCGGGTACCTCCACCTCGCGTGGCTGAGTGTCAAGTTCGAGGACCACGTCCACCTCATCGCCCGCATCGACAGCGGCACCCGTGCGCACTTCGCGGCTGAGACCGACCAGGAATTCTCCGCCCATCGGGGCGACGCTCGTCCGCCAGGTATAGCCGTTGACGGTCGCGACCACGGGGAACCGCTTGGCCCCCTCCCCCAGCACCTCGATCTGAGCACCGTCGAGCACCACAGCAGCCGCTGGTCCTCGCGGCTGCAGCTGCGTCTTGAAGCTCAGTTTGCCCATACGCCTATCATCGCGGACCCGCGACTGGTCGCTAGTTCTTCTCCGGCAGCCGCGCCACATCAGAGACTGGGCCGAGATGGCCAAGCTTGTCGGGATTGACGACCGCGTGGATCGCCTGGACCACGCCGTCAGCGGCCACGTCCAGTTCGACCACGCTGATCACGCGCCCCCCCGAGTCATACAGCACGGCGCCCGGTTGACCGTTGACCCAGGCCAGCCGGATGGAGGCGCCGAGGATCCGGCCCCGGCGGAACAGGCCGACGAGCATCCGCATCACCCGCTGGCGCCCTGCCAATGGCTTCCCGATCGCCTGCGCCTTCCCGCCGCCGTCCCCGTGCACCACCACGTCCGGAGCGAGCATGCCGAGCAGCGCGTCCATGTCGCCGCCGGCGGCTGCCTCGAAGAACCTGTGGGCGAGTTCCTCGCCTTCGGCCCGCCGCGCCAGGGTCGGCGCGCCGTCGCGCACCTGCCCGCCTGCCGCTATGCGCTGCCTTGCCCGAGCGAAGATCTGGCGGCAGTTCACCTCGGTCTTGCCGGCGATCCTCGCCACCTCCGGGTAGCTGTACCCGAACACCTCGCGCAGCATGAACACCGCTCGCTCGACCGGAGAGAGAGTCTCCAGCAGCACGAGGAAGGCCATGGACAGCGAGTCGGCTAGTTCGGCGTGCTCCGCGGGTCCCGGCTCGCCGGCGGGCACCACGATCGGCTCCGGCAGCCAGTCGCCCACGTACGTCTCGCGCCGCACCCGCGCCGAACCGAGGTAGTTGATTCCCAACCGCGTCACCGCCGTCGCCAGGTACGCCTTCGGATCGGCGATAGTGGTTCCAGCCTGGCGGACCCTGGTCAGGCCGAGGAACGCGTCCTGCACTATGTCCTCGGCGTCGCCCACCGATCCGGTCATCCCGTAGGCGATGGAGAAGAGCAGCGGCCGGTACTCGGCCTCGCTCGTCACATCAGCTGACCCAGGCACGGAATCCCTCTCGCCAGCTCGGGTAACGCGGCTCCCAGCCCAGCTCCTTCCTGGCCTTCTCATTCGAGGACCCGCGCGAACTGGTCATTTGTGCCACGACGAAGTCTCCGGCGATCAGCCGCCCGAGCCAGGCAGGAAGGCGCAGCGGCGGCTTGGCGCCCACGACGCTTGCCAGGTACGGCAGCCACTCAGCTACCGGCGCCGGGTCGTCGTCCACGATGTTGTAAATGCCAGGCTCGCCCCGGTCGACCGCGGCGAGCGTCGCCGCCGCCGCGTCTGCGATCTCGATGAACGACCAGGTCCCGGTCCCGCCGCCGATCACCGGCACCTGCCGCTTGCGCACCATGTCCAGCATGACATCCGACGCGCCTGGTCCGTAGAAGCCGCCATAGCGCAGCACGATTCCCTCCGGCGCCCCGAGCGGCACGGTCTTCTCGACATGCTTGATCGCCGCCTGCGCTCCCAGCGTCGTCGGGACCGGCCGCCATTCAAACGGATCTTCCTCGGTCTTGAGCTGGCTGCCAGAGCGCTCGTCAGGCCCAGGGCCCGCGTACCCTTGCGCGATGACCCGGCGGGTGCCCGCCTGCTCCGCGGCCGCCAGCAGGTTGTCGGTGCCGCGCGTCCTGAGCTCGTTCGTGGCGGCGAACAATTTGTCGGGATTGCGGAAGCTCCGCATGCCCGCCAGCGCGGTCATCTCGTGCACGATCACTTCCGGCGCCGCGGCGCGCACGGCCGCGATCACCGCCTCGCGATCCAGCCCGTCAACGACCACTGGCGCCGCGCCCGCATCGCGCAGCTGCGCGACCTTGCCGGGCGTCCTCGTTGTAGCGGTGACCTCGTGACCCGCCACTACTAGCCCAGGAACGAGGTGCCGGCCCAGTGCCCCAGTCGCTCCCGTGACGAAGACTCGCATGAACTCTTCCCTTCCCCGTGGTCCCTTTCCCTTGAAGACAAGGCACCACCCCAAGCTGTGACATCGGCATGACTCGGTCCGGGCCCTCGAGCGTCAGGCTGGGCGCGGGTCAGCGAGGTCCGGCGTCGATGACCTCACGGACTTGGGCCACGGTCGGCTGCATGCCCAGGGCGGTAACGGTCCAGGTCGCGCCGGCCTGCGCCCACGGCACCGGGTCGTCGCCAGGAGGGACGCCAACGATCACGTCGAACAGCTCGCCTGCCGGACGCGCCTGCCGGATCTCGCCGGTTAGTTCGGCAAGTGCGGCTTGATCTGGCAGCCCAGTGAGAAACAAGCCATCCCAGCGCAACGCCCGCCGCACTGGCCGCCGGTGCGGCCACTCAGCCGCCACCCAGACTGGGATCCTTGGCCGCTGCACAGGGACCGGCTCGAAATCGCCGGCCCAGTACCTGCTCAGATCGGCCAGCCCCTGGTCAAGCAGCAAGGCTCGCTCGCGCGGATCGGCGACCTCGCCGAACGGCTCCAGCTCGCCGTTCCGCGCGCTGCCGAGCCCGACGCCGAGGGTCAGGCGGCCCGAACTCAGCAGGTCCAGCGTGACGGTCTCCCTGGCGAGCTTGTGCACCCGCCTGCGCGACAGCGGGGTGACCATCGGCCCGATCCGCAGCCTGCTCGTAGCGCACGCCACTGCCGCCAGGGCCACCCATGGATCGGCCACGGCCCTGACCGGCGAGCGATACACGACGTGGTCCCAGACGAAAAAGCCATCCCAGCCCCGCTCCTCAGCGGCGGCGGCGAGCCCGGCTAGCACTCGCGGATCTGCAAGCTCGCCGAACGGCGGCACATCGATCGCCTGCATCAGGCCGCGCGGCGCCGCACCTTCCAGTTCACTCACTGGCCCAGCCTAACGACGGCTACCGAGAATCCGAGTCCGCCGGCGGACTCGGCGGGAGCAGTGCGGCGATCATCGCGTCGGCTATGAAGGTGCCATAGCGGTCCGGCGGCCAGCCACGGGTGAGGACGAGCAGTTCGTAGAGCTCGGGTGAGCTGTAGGTCCACATCACCTCGCCTGCCTGCTCGACGCTGATGTCATGGCGCAGGTGTCCGGCAGCGGCGAGGTTGCGCGCGTTGGCGGTCATGCGGCGGAGGCGTGCCGCGTCGATCTCAGCCAGCAACCCGGCCATCTCCGGGTCCGCCGCGGCGGCGGACCGGACCAGCAGGATGATCGGCGCGATCCGGGGAGCGACCTCGACGGTGAGCTCGCCCCAGCCCCGGATGATCCTTCGCGGATCGGGCTCGTGTAGCTGGAGATGGTCGGACCTCGTCTCGGCCGGCACCGGGCCCTCGCCGGCGAGCGCCACGTCGCAGATCGCACGCACCAGCCCAGGCTTGCCCCCGAATGCCTTGTAAATCGTCTCGACCGAGACCTGCGCCGCCGCCGCGATGGCGGCGATTGTCGTCGCGGCGAATCCGTGGCGCAGGAAAAGCCCCTGCGCCGCCTCGATGATCGCGGCGCGTGTCTGCCGGGCCTGCTCGGCCCGCCGTGCCGAGTCATAGCGGCGCCTCGGTTTGACAGGAGTCATATTCCGATCCATAGTCATGTATCGATTACATGAGAGTGTATCAAAACTATGAGGTGCAGCATGGATATCCGCGGACCTGAGAGCGGGCCTGAGAGCGGCCCAGGGGCGATGGTCGAGCGGCTGTGCGCCGCTACCAACGCTCACGACCTGGAGGCGCTCGTCAGCTGCTTCCACACTGACTACCGCAATGAGACCCCGGCGCATCCGGAGCGCGGCTTTACCGGACGGGATCAGGTTCGCAGGAACTGGGAGCAGATCTTCGCCGCAGTTCCTGACATCACGGCCAAGGTGCTGCGCAGTGCCGTGGCCGGGGAGACGGCCTGGACGGAGTGGGAACACCGCGGAACCCGGCGCGACGGATCGCAGCACCTCATGCGCGGCGTCGTGATCTTCGGCGCACGTGCCGGGCAGGCCCAGTGGGCCCGGTTCTATCTCGAGCCAGTCCACGCGGATGGCGACAACGCCGACATGGCGGTACGCCGTCACCTGTCCGCAGGCGGGCCGCGATGATCCTCATCGCCGGTGGCACCGGCCGGCTCGGCAGTGTCCTCGCGGCCCGGCTGCACTCCCGGGGACTCGCGGTCCGGGTGCTGACCCGTGCCCCTGCGCGGGCGGACCATCTCGCCGCCCTAGGCATCGAGGTGGCGGCGGGCGACGTCCGCGACCGCGGCAGCCTTGAGGCCGCCGTCCGCGGTGCGGACGTCGTTGTCTCGGCAATCCAGGGATTCACCGGGCCCCGTGGTACATCCCCGGCCACCATCGACTACCAGGGCAATGTCAGCCTGATCGATGCTGCCCGAGCCGCGAATGCCCAGCTCGTGCTGATGTCCGTGGTGGGCGCCGCCGCGGACAGCCCGATGGAGCTCTTCCGGATGAAACATGCCGCGGAACAGCATCTGCTGGCGGGTGACGGCGACTGGACCATCGTGCGGGCCACCGCGTTCCTGGAGCTCTGGATCGACGTGCTTTCCAAGACCGCTGCCCGGTCGGGCCGGCCCGTCGTCTTCGGCCGCGGGAGCAACCCGATCAACTTCGTCTCCGTCATGGACGTCGCCGGCCTCGTCGAGCAGGCCGTGACCGACCCGGCGACCCGCGGCCGCGTACTCGAGATCGGCGGTCCTGAGAACCTCTCGTTCAACCAGCTCGCCGCCGCCATCCAGGACGCCGCCGGGCGCCGGGCCGCCCCCCGTCACGTGCCGCGGCTTGCGCTGTGGCTCATGGCCCGCTCCGCCGGTTACCTCAAGCCCGAACTAGGCCGCCAGGCGCGCGCGGCGCTTGTCATGGACCAGGCCGACCTCAGCTTCGATCCGACTGCGATCCGCCGCGCCTACCCCGGCGTTTCCTGCACGCCGCTCGACCTGTGCCTCCGGGATCGGACGTCCTTGGCGGCGCACTCCTGATGCGAGAGATCATGCAGATCCTGCTGATCATGCAAACCCTGCGAAACTGAGGCTGACGTGCTGATAGGACTGCTCGCCTGACGCGGTTGCGGACTCCGCGCTGCGCCGCGATGACCGGGGGCTGCCAGATGGAATCTGCCTCGACGACGTCCGCCTCCCCGGCATCCGCGCTCGGGCGTGAGTCGACGGAAGTGCGCACGCGAAGCCTGGTCGCCGCACGCCGGCGAGCTACCGCTCTCCTGGCAGCGGTCACGGTTGTATTCGTGGCCGTTACCGCGGCCGGCGCCCACGGGACCCTGCTTGGCTACGTGCAGGCCGGCGCCGAGGCGGCCATGATCGGAGGCGTTGCCGACTGGTTCGCGGTGACGGCTCTCTTCCGCCGCCCGCTTGGCCTGCCGATACCGCACACCGCGCTGATCGTCGAGGGCAAGGATCAGTTCGCCGCCACCCTGGGCCAGTTCGTTCAGGAGAACTTCCTCAACGGCGAGGTTCTTGCCGAGCGGATCCGCTCCGCCCGGATCGTTCCCCGCCTTGCCGCCTGGCTGGCCAACGAGGCCAACGCAGCCGTCTTCGCGGGTCGCGCGGCTGATCTGGTGGTCATGGTCGCCGAGGCGATCCGCGAGGAGGATGTGCAGCGCGTGCTCGCCGCTGAACTGACCAGGGCGGCAGACGCCGTCGAGGTGGCGCCGCTGGCTGGACGTGCCCTGCGAGTCATTATCGCGGGAGGCCACCATGCCGGGCTGTTCAACGCTGTTGTGTCCGCCGCTGACCGCTATCTCGCCGATCACTACCCGGAGCTTCGCGAGCTGTTTGAGACCGAGTCACCCCGCTGGGTGCCTGACACGGTTTACCGGCGGGTCTTTGACCGCTTGTACGCCGGCCTGCGCCATCGGCTGCAGGCGGCGGCGGCCGATCCAGACGACGAAGCCCGGCATCAGTTCGAGGAATGGATCGCTGGGCTCCCCGACCGACTCGAGACATCCCCCGAGCTGCGCGAAAGCGGCGAGCGCGTCAAACGCGATGTTCTGGCTAGCGCCGAGCTCCGGAATTGGTCCTCGTCGCTGTGGACGCAGGCCAAGGACACGCTCAGGACCCAGGCGGCCGACCCGCAATCTGAGCTGCGTCGGCGGCTGGGCAACGCGCTGGCGGCAGGCGGCCGACGCCTCGGATCAGATCGCCGCCTGCAAGACAGCCTCGCGCGCGTGATCGAATCAGGAGCCAGGGCACTCGCCGATCAGTTCCACGACGAGCTCGCCGGCCTTGTCACCGGAACCATCCAGCGGTGGGACGCCGCAGAAACGTCGAGCCAGCTCGAGTTGCTCCTCGGACGCGATCTTCAGTTCATTCGCATCAACGGCACAGTGGTGGGGGCCGGAGTGGGCCTGGCTCTGCACGCCATCGTCATGGCCCTGGCCTAACTCACGCCGCTGCCTACACGGTTGATTGCCTCGGCAATCTCTGCGGCGCGCTCCTGGTTTATGGCGTGGCTAGTGTCGGCGAGGACGATGTGCTCCCCGTTGGGAACAGAGGCGGCCAGATCGGCGTGGAAAGCGGTCCAGGCTTCCCGTTCGTCTCTGGGCATATCAGTGGTCGCGCTGAAGACCACGACAGGGACGTTAGGCAGCGCTCCCCTTTCCCTGCTCTGCTGGATGATGGGCAGGGAATCGCTGATCAGTTGGTGCTCACCGAGCACCATGCGCGCCTGTGACTGCGCCGCGTAGCTCGAGGCGTAGGCGTCCAGTATCAGCGCCTGGACCCGCTGATCATCGGTCAGCCGTTGCGCGAAGGGCCGGAAGGTCTCGAGGACGGTGTTCGCGAGTTCACCGCTGGCATACTGCTCCAGGACAGCCTGCCCAAGGGCGAGCCCCTGCCGGAAGCCTTCCCTTGGAGTGGCGAGGAACTTCTCGTCCGCGGGGTCTACGAGCACCAGGCCGGCGATCAGCTCAGGGTGGTTCAGCGCGACCAGTTGAGCGAGCAAGCCTCCCCAGCTGTGTCCCGCCACGAGGGAGGGCCCGTTTCCCGTCTCCCTGATCACCGCGCAGAGGTCGTCGACCTGAGTGCTCAAATCCAATGGCCAGACCGGGTCACTGACGCCAATGCCCGCCCGGTCATAGGCCACCACGCGGGTCCGCGCCGCTACGATCGGCATGACTCCCGCCCAGGCCAGCGATCCAGGCTCGGCGGCAGCCGCGTCGAGCACGACCGTCGGGCCGCCTGAGCCTGCCTCGACCCATCGCAGTGTGCGGTCGCCGCGCGGTAGCTGGCCGCGCCGTACGCCGCCGGGAATCAACTCCGCAAGCGCCTGCACGACAACATCGTTCATGGGCTGACCACCTAGCCAAGTCTGGGGCCGTCGCGTGCGGGCCCGGCCGGATGAGCCCGGCCGGGCCCTGGAGCCAGTATGCGGCGATCGCTGCGCTACCGCCGATTCACCCACGGCGGCATGTAGATGGCGATGCTGAACTCCCAGCCCGCGCTCACTTGCGTCGCGTTGCTGAGGCCGGCCACCTGCACGGGTCCGCTGACCGCGGCTGTGCTGCCGTCGCCGAGCTCACCATAGGAGTTGTTACCCCAGGCCAGCACGGTACCGTCGGACCTGAGCGCGAGCGCATGGTTCACCCCGGCCGCCAGCGCGGTGATCCCGCTGCCAGCGGCGATACTCAGCACCGGGGTGGTCACCGCGGTGACCTGCGGCGCGAGGCCCAGCTGACTGTAGCCGTCCGCGCCCCAGGCCCAGACCGAGCCGTCCGAACGCAGCGCGAGCGAGAAGCCGTCGCCGACGGCCACGCCGACAAAGGCGGTAGTGCCAATGCCGTTCACCTGCTTTGGGATGATTCGGTCGGTGAGCGTACCGTCGCCGATCTGTCCCGCGGAGTTGCTGCCCCACGCCCAGACCGCTATGGCGCCGGTCTTGACATTGGTGCGGATTGCAAGCGAGGAGTCCGCGCCTGCGGCGATGCTGACTACCCGAGACAGGCCCGTGGCCTGAACTGGAATGTCGCTGTCGGCCGTCGAGCCGTTGCCGAGTTCGCCGCTGGCGTTATAGCCCCAGGCCCACACGGTGCCGTCGGAGCGCAGCGCCACGCTGAACAGGCCTCCCGCTGAGATTTTGGTGATGCCGGTGAGCCCGGACACCTGGACCGGCGTGAGCTGGGCCGAGCTTGTTGCCCCGATGCCGAGCTGACCGTACCGGTTTCCGCCCCAGGCCCACACGGTTCCATCCGAGCGCAGCGCCAGGCTGTGGTCGATGCCGGCCGACACGGCAATCACTCCGGACAACCCTGTCACTTGGACCGGCGTTGTGCGGTAGGACGTGGTGCCGTCGCCGAGTTGGCCGGCGCCGTTGCTGCCCCAGGACCAGACCGTGCCGTCGGAACTCAGCGCCAGGCCGAAGGTCCCCCCGGCTGCGGCCTGGACGATGCCCCTTCCAAGCCCGGCGACCGGGCCCCACTGCGCTCTCGCCGTCATGGTGCCGTCGCCCAGCTCGCCGATGCCGTTGGCGCCCCAGCTCGCAACCGAATGCTGGTCGAGGCCCGCCAGCCTCCCCTGCACCTGCGCACTGGCGGCCTGCGCCCCGGCCACCGTGACAGCCGCCAGACCGGACGCCAGTGCCGCGCAGCCGGCGAGCCTTGCCAGCCGCAACGATCGATCCAGTCCTTTCATCGCTTCCCTCCAAGCCGCCTGGCCAAGCCGGGCAAGATGGCCTTGCCTGTGTAGGCCGGTCACAGCGGACGGCGTAAAGCTATGCAGGGCCGGCCCGCCAGTCGATAGGGAGCGCTCCCCACGGGAGCCGATGCGGGAAGGGGTCCCCACGATCGGCGGATGGTCAGACTGTCTCGTCCTCGAGCGGCAGGCGCCGCAGGTCGTCGGCCGTCAGCGCGCCGGTGGACATCAGCAGGCGGATCAGTTCTTCCAGGGCGCGCGGCCCCCGCATCCCCGGGGCGCCTCCGCGGATGTAGCGATTCCTGATGTTCTCGCAACGCTTGATCACCGTGTGCGCCTGCCAGCCGATCCGCACAGCCGTCTCCGTGGCGCTGCGCGGCGCCGGGTCGCCGACATGACGCCAGGTCAGGTACTCCTCGAAACGCGCGGCCAGCACGAGCTTGTCGTCATCGCTCAGCCGGGCCGGGCGGTGCGTGCTCGTCTCCAGGCCGCCTGGCGTCGTCGGTCCGCCGCCCGCCAACTCCACGTCGCCATCAGGTTCGCCGGCTTCGTCAGGCAGGTCAGCCACGTCATCGAGATCGGGCAGGCGGAGCCGCAGACTGTAGTCACCCTGAGCCCCCTGCAAACGAACCTTGATATGCCACTGCTGCAGCGGAATCTGCATGCCTGGCGGCAGGTCCACCCGAAAGCCCAGATCCCCTGATAGGTACAGCAAGGAAGAGCGGCTATCGTTGCGTGCCCACCAGGAGTCATGCTGATACCGGAAACTCCCTGCGTGCCGCGACAGCCCCAGGTCCTCGGCCGGAAGGACGGCAGTAGACGCTTCCGCCCGTCCGAACGTGAACGTCTCGCCCGGACGCAGCCGCCACGTCCGCGACTGGTACATGACGATCAGCAACACCGCCGGATGCCCCTCCCCAGCCGGAATGGCTCGTGATCAAGTAGATGCCACGTCGAGAGGGGACGTGTCAATACCAGGCAGCGGTGCCTCGTCGCGTGCGGGCAGCCGGTTAGGCACCCGCCCGGCCGAGGCTGGCCGCCTGGCGGGTCAGGATCTGGGCGAGCGTCAGGAACAGCGGGCAGTTCGCGATCTTCTCCGCCGGCTGAGACGACAGGGAGAAGAACTTCCCTTCTTGCCGTACTGACACTCGGCCCTGGTAGAGGTTGACCGCCTTGACCGATGACCAGGGGACGAAGCCCTTCGGCGCCTGAATCCCGGTGGTGCTGATCCGCAGGTCGCCGAAGGCCAGCTGTTCCCCGCGGTTCAGAGCCGCGATCGCGGCCGGGAGCTGGGCTGCGGAGACCGCCTCGCGGGCACGGATCAGGAACTGGTAGAGCAGGTAGCCGGGCGCCAGCGGATCGGCGTTGCGTCCGCCTTTGGCCGAAGGATCCTTGCACCAGCCGGGGAACTTCAGAGTCCGCCCGTCCGTGCTCGCGAGGGTAAGCCAGTACTGGGTGCCCGTATAGGCGCCGTTGGTGTAGTTCTGGCTGGCGAACCAGTGGACCGTCGCCACCTGATCCCAGCGGTAGGCTTGCGGCCCGGCGTCATCGGGCTGCCAGACGAACCCATGGTCGAACTCGTAGGCGTATCCGACGATGCGCGTGCGGATCAGGGCCTGCTGCTTGACGACCGGAATCGCGTTGCGCAGCGTCCCCAGGTTCGCTGAGCCGGCGGCGCCCGTCGCGGCGGGGGTTGGCAAAGGCGGCAAGCTGGCCTTCGTTTTGGACATTTGACCCGTGCTCTTTCTCTGCATTCGCTGTGCCTGCGATCCAGCCAGCACCACCATTGGCGAAGTACTTAGGTAACGGCCGGGTCGGAGCACAGGTTCATGGCCGGCGCGATCGCGATGAGTGCTAGGTGCGGCGACCCGCGCGCCAGCCGGATCGTCGCTAGCTCAGCACCGCGCTTGGCAGCTCGAGGGCCACGATCGCGCCGCCGCTAGGGCCGTTGCGCGCCGACGCGAGGCCGCCGTGCGCGGCCGCGACCGCCGAGACGATCGCCAGGCCGAGCCCGGCGCCGCCGTCCGACCTGGTCCGGCCGGCGTCCGGGCGCCTGAATCGCTCGAACGCGTGCGGCAGATAGTCGGCAGGGAAGCCGGGCCCGGCGTCGGCGACCTCGATGACCAGGCTCGAGCCTTCTGCGCGCCCCGTGATCGTGATCTGTGATCCGGGCGGGGCGAATCGCAGCGCGTTGTCGACCAGGTTGTCCACAGCCTGGCGGACGCGGTCCGCGTCCAGCGCCGCCACCAAGTCCTGCGGCGCGTCCACGACACAAACGGCCCGCGGCGCAGCCGCAGGTCCTGCCGCTCGCGCGGCGCTTCGCTCGAGCAGGTCCCGCACCCCCGTCGGCGCCCTGGTGACCGGCAGCTTGCCTTCGTCGCTGCGGGCTAGCGCGAGCAGGTCATTGGTCAGCTTGGTGAGCCTGGCAACCTCGTCCTCGGCACTAGCCACCGCGTCAACCAGCTCGTCCCTGGTCCGGCCAGGACGGCCCGCCAGCTCAAGCTCGGCTCCCAGCACAGCCAGCGGCGTCCGCAGCTCGTGACTGGCGTCAGCAACGAACTCCCGTTGCCTGGTCAGCGCATAGTGCAGCCGGCCGAGCAGGTCGTTCATGGTGCCCGCGAGAGCTGCGAGCTCGTCGCGCGTGCGCGGCACCTGCACGCCAGCCGCCGAATCGCTGGCCGACAGCGCCGCTACCTCGCGGCGCATTCGTTCCACCGGTGACAGCGCGGCGGCGGCCAGCCAGAAGGCGCCGACCGCGCCGACAACAACGAAGATCACGCCCCCGACAATCAGCGCCGCAGTTTCCGTGCCCAGCGGGCCGGAGACCAGATCCTCCGTGGACACTCCGACCAGCGCGACAGCGCCGGTATGCCCGACCGGTGCGGCACGGAACCTGAATTGCTCGTCGCCGACCGTCTTGGTCAGGCCCTCCGACCTCGCGAGCCTGGCCTGGCCAGGGCTGAGCAGTCGCTTCGGCCCTGCCTCCGAGCTGAACCGCAGGACCTCGCCTGTCGCGCTGATGATCTGCGCCAGCGAGTTGTCGGGCACGCCGATCTTCTTCGCGCTCGTCACGCTCCGTGCCGAGTGGTAAGGGCCGAGCTGCGCCGTGACCGTCTTGTCAAGGGAGCTGAGCAGGCTGGCGTGCAGCTGACTGATCAGCAGCCAGCTGCCGAGGGCGAACGCGACAGCCAGCGCCAGGGTGAAGACGCCGGCCACGCGCAGCTTGATGGACATCGCAGCTACTCCGGCTCGGCGCGCCTGAGCCGGTAGCCCATCCCGCGCACCGTCTCGATGTCGTGCCTGCCGAACGGTGTGTCGATCTTGCGCCTGAGATACGTGACGTACTGGTCGACGACATTAGACGTGCCCTCGTAGGCGAAATCCCACGCCGCGTCAATGATCTGCGATCGCGTGAGGACCGAGCCTGGGTGCCGCAGGAAGAGCTCGAGGAGCGTGAACTCCTTGGGCGAGAGCTGGAGCTCGGTCGATCCGCGCCAGGCTCGCTTGGCGGCCGGGTCGAGCCGGAGATCGCCCTCGCTCAGCACGACCGGCCTGGCCCGGTCGTCCCGCCGGGCCAGCGCGCGCAGCCGGGCGCTGAGCTCCCGCAGGCTGAAGGGCTTGACCAGGTAGTCGTCCGCGCCCGCATCGAGGCCCCTGACCCTGTCGTCGACCGCGTCCCTTGCCGTCAGCATCAGCACCGGCGTCCAGTTGCCCGCGGTGCGCAGTTTGCGGCAGAGCTCAAATCCGTCGAACCCGGGCAGCATGACGTCGAGCACGATCAGCCCGTAGCTGTTCTCGGTGGCGAGCCAGAATCCCTCGGGCCCGTCCGCGCCCATATCAACCGCATGACCCTCCTCCTCAAGTCCGCGCTTGAGCAGCCTGGCCATCTTGGCCTCGTCTTCGACGACAAGAACCCGCACACCGGCAGGTTACGCAAGTGCTGCCGGTACCCGAGCAAGGCAGGCCGGCGTCCCGTTTTCAGGCACGCTACGCGCCGAAGATGTGAGCCGATCACATCGTCCTCTCACGTTGCTCGAATCTGCCCGCAGGCAGGCTGAAGGCACCTTGCGGTAGTCGGTGGCGAGGTGAGAAGGAGGACTGTCATGCCTGAGGAGAATGAAGGCGCCCGGCCCGGATACGGGCCTTACGAATACGGACCACCTGGTGGCCACCTACCGCCAGCTGACTACAGACCCGATAACTACGATCCCAGGGCCTACCCGCCCGCTGCTTACGCCCGGGACCGCGGCGTCCGGGCGTCTAGGCGGACGTCGACCTGGACGGCGGCGGCGCTGATCGCAGCCGTCGCAGCCACGACCGGCTACCTGGCTCATGCGATGCCAGCCGCGTCGACGAGCAGCACCACGGTCGGTCACACGACAGGCAAACATTCCGGCCACGCCGGGGCCGTCAAGTCCGGGGCACCAGCAGCGAATGGCCCGGTCGTGACCTCGGGCGGCTCAGGTGCCGTCGGCGCGGGGCGCAGCGCTGGCGGGGGTGACAACTAGATGAGCGCGACCGGACTGGTGCTCACGCGCCCGGCGTGGAGCAGGGTCAGCGTGGGATCTAGCGCCATCGCGGCCGCAGACCGGGATGCGCTCGGCACGACGGCAAGGCTCGCCGTCTGGCCGGCCGCGAACCTGACCGGCATGCTCGCAGTGGTGGACGACGAGCTTGCCGCCCTCGACGCGCAGGCAAGCAGGTTTCGCGCCGACTCGGAGATCTCCGTCCTGCACGCCGCCGGCGGCGGCCGCCACCAGGTGAGCGACGGCCTTGCCGAGGCGATCAGGACCGCGCTCGCGGCGGCGGCGTGGACGGAGGGACGCTGTGATCCGACTGTCGGCGCCGCGCTGATCAGGATCGGGTACGACCGGGACTTCGCCGCGATCGAGCCGAATGCCGCCCCGCTTTCACCGAACTCGCTAGCCCCTGCCGGCTGGCACGCAATTCACCTGCGCGGGAATGAACTCACCTGGCCTGCAGGCGTGCTGCTGGACCTCGGCGCGACCGCCAAGGGACTCGGCGCTGACCGCGCCGCAGCAGCCGCATACACGAGCGCCGGGTACGGCGGCGTGCTGGTGAGCCTCGGCGGCGACATCGCGGTTGCCGGCCAGCCGCCGGCGGGCGGCTGGCCCGTGCTGATCGCCGACGAGCACCGGCAGGTCAGGGCCGCCAGGAACCTGCCGAGACCGGATCGTGCCGCGAGTCAGGACCGGCCGCGCGCAGCCAGCCTGCCGGGCGAAACAGCCGATCCCGCGATCGTCCAGCAGATCAGGCTCGCCAGAGGCGGGCTCGCGACGTCGTCCAGCACCTGCCGGCGCTGGGTGCGGGCCGGCCAGGTGATGCATCACATCATCGATCCGCGCACCGGGATGCCCGCCGACGGTCCGTGGCGCACGGTCACGGTCGCCGCGGCTAGCTGCGCCGAGGCCAACGCCGCGGCGACGGCGGCGATCGTGGCGCGTGCGCACGCGCCCGCGTGGCTGGCCGATCAGGGCGTGCCCGCCCGGCTGATCGGTCACGACGGCCAGATCACCAGGACCGGCGGCTGGCCGAAGGCGGAAGACGGGCTTGTCAGTCCGCCAGCAGACTCCTGGCTGGCCACCTGGGCGGAAAGGAGAGACCAATGAGCGGGCATGCGATCGCTGCCCAGGCGACAGCGGCGGCCGCAGGATCGCAGGGACTGTGGCTCGTGTCCCGGGCGAGCGGCGTAGTGCTGCTGATCTTGTTCAGCGCCGTCGTGGTACTCGGCGTGTCAACGAGGACCGGAGCTGCGTCGCGGCGCTGGCCGCGGTTCGCGGTCGCCGACCTGCACAGGACCCTGTCGCTGTTCGCGGTGGCGCTGCTCGGCCTGCACGTCGCGACCGCGCTGCTCGATCCGTACGTGTCGATCAGCTGGATGGCTTCCGTGCTGCCGTTCGCGTCGCACTACGAGACGGTCGCGATCGGAGCGGGCACGCTGGCAGTCGACCTGGGAGGCGCGGTCCTCGTCACCAGCCTGCTGCGAAACAGGCTCGGGCTGCGTGCCTGGCGGGCTGTGCACTACCTCGCCTACCTGGCCTGGCCGGTCGCCTTCGTGCACGCGATCACCGCGGCCGTCTATGACCAGCACCTGTGGTGGGTGGCAGCCAGCGAGTGGGGCTCGCTGACGGCCGTCGCCACCGCCGTCGTGGTCAGGCTCGTCAAACGCGCCAGGCCTGGCCCGGTGCCGGAGCCGCCAACAGCCAGCCCGGCGCGCCCGCCGGTCGGCGGATCAGTGCGCTGACCACGACCGATCGCGACAGAAAGGAGAAGCACACGTGATACCCCCGCGCGGAGCGCGGCCGGCCAGCCGGCCGCACGCCGTCATCGCAACCGGACCAGCCGGGCTTCCCAGGCTGCTGCCCGCCTACCGCGGCGCCGGTCCGGTCCGCCTGGCCGATCATATGGATCGGTACGGGCCGCCCGGCCCTAGCTGTCCGGTCCGCGCGCTTGCGCGAGGAGCTGATAGGCGAGGTGGAACTTGCCGGGCTGGCAGGTCGCGGCGGTGCCGGCTTTCCGACCGCGCGCAAACTGGCGGCCGTCGCAGCCCGCAGGCACGCAGTCGTCATCGGCAACGGCACCGAGGGCGAGCCGCTGAGCGCCAAGGACAAAGTCCTGCTGGCACAGTCGCCGCATCTAGTGCTCGACGGCGCGGCGGCGGCGGCCGACCTGGTCGGCGCGAAGGAGGCCATCATCGTGGTGCACGCCGCAGTGGCGGATCTGGTGGCTTCGGCCGTCGCCGAGCGGCAGCGGGCGCGCATCGACCGCGTGCGGCTGTCGGTCGTTTCCGCGGCCGACGCCTTCGTGGCTGGCGAGGCCAGCGCCGTGGTGCACTGGCTCGAGGACAGGGTGCCCAAGCCCAAGGCGAGCCAGCGGCGACTGTCCGAGCGTGGGCTGCACGGCAGGCCGACCCTGGTTCAGAACGTGGAGACGCTCGCGCATCTCGCACTGATCACCCGCTACGGCGCCGCCTGGTTCCGCGGCGTCGGCACGCGCCGAGAGCCAGGATCCATGCTGGTGACGCTGGCAGGGGCGGTGAAGCACCCAGGGGTCTACGAAGTCGAGATCGGCATGCCAATCCGCGAGGTGCTCGACCTGGCGGACGGGCCGTCGGGCCGGCTGGGCGGACTGCTGGTTGGCGGATACTTCGGCAGCTGGGTCGACCCGGCGTGGGCGGCCGACCTGCCGCTGTCCGGCGACGGGCTCCGGGTTGTCGGCGCGGGCCTGGGCGCTGGCCTGCTCGGCGCGCTGCCCGCCGACGTGTGCGGCCTGGCGGAGACCGCCAGGATCGCGCGCTATCTGGCCGGCGAGTCGGCCGGTCAGTGCGGGCCGTGCGTGTTCGGCCTGGACGCCATCGCCGGTCAACTCGAGCGGCTCGCCGGTGGCCGCGGCGCCGACCTGGTCGCGCTGCGCCGATGGATCGCGCAGGTGGGCCATGGGCGCGGTGCGTGCAAACACCCGGATGGCACGGTCGCCATGGTGGCGAGCGCACTGCGGACGTTCGGCCCCGAGATCGAGCGGCACGCCAGCGGCTGGTGCAGTGGTGTGCCCGGCCGGAGGAGCGCGCTGTCCCCGCCGGTATGGAGGTAAGGATGAAGCTGTCTGTAGACATGATCGCGTGCGAGGGGCGCGGGCTCTGCGCCGAGCTTCTGCCCGAGCTGATCCGCCTGGACGACTGGGGATACCCGATGATCGTCAGCCAGGTGCCGCCCGACCTCGAGGCGCATGCGCGCGAGGCCGTGCGGCTGTGCCCGAGGCTGGCCTTGCGGTTGACTCGCTATCAAGCTGAGTTGCCATACCGCAAGGGCCAGCCCTGAGGTCCGGTCACACGTGGTGGGGGGTTGGTTTGTCGGTGGCCTGCTGCCCTGAATCGGCTGGCGTGCTCGCCGACTTGTACCAGGTGCGCCAGATGAGCCGGTAGACCGGGATGGTGCGCGGAATGTCGCGGAGCCCGGGGATGAACGGGACGAGAAGCAGCAGGATCGTGCCGATGCCGGTCAGGTAGACGGCCCAGATGTCGACGCTGCCCGAGTTCTGGAACGGCGAGACGTGATACCACATCTGATACAGCCACAGCCAGGGCTGGCCTGGGTAGTTGCCGGTCTCGTTCATCACCCCCCAGGTGTCGCCGGTGAGGTTCATCTTGGCGGCGAGGTTGTTGTAGTAGCCGCCGTCGGCGATGAACAGCAACGGCTTGGTGAAGTCGCTGCCGTAGAACTGCCGCTGGGCGAGCAGGTCAGAGTCGAGCGATCCGCTGCGTGCCATGGTCAGCTCGTAGGACATCATCACTGGCACCGGCCCGGCGGCCGGCAGGTTCAGGTTCCCGCCGCGGAACGGCACCTTCTTGGCGCCAGGCGCGGTCGCGTCTGCGTAGACGGTCGCCCACTTGTTCTGCTGAGCGGGCGTTGCCGCGTTGTAGGTCGCCAGCGCAGTCGCGAGGGCGGGGGTGGTCTTCGCGAGGGACGAGAGCGGGCCGATCACGAAGACGCGCGAAGCGTTGATCGGCTGGGTGATCCCGGCTACCTTCTGCCAGTTCACCGGCCCGACCTGCTGGACGCCCCCGGTGCCGTTGTTGTATGGCGGGCCGTAGGTGGCCGTGCCCGACGTGCCGTTCAGCTCCGTGGCGGCCGTGTAGACCAGGTCCACGGGAGCGACCTTGCCCCAGGTCTGCATCGTCACCGGAGGGACGTCCGGAGACGACAGCACGCCCGCCATGACCAGCGTGAGGGCTCCGACGACGAGCGTCGCGATCGCCCCCTCCTTCAGGATGTCGTAGCGACGGTTCGGGCCGCGCCACGGCCCGGCGTCGGCGGCCGCTGCCGCCGTGCGGGCTGTCCGCCCCCTGGCCGGCCTTTCCGGCAGCGGGTGGCTGACGCCTCGCATCCTGACGAGCAGGATGTGCGCGCCCACGATCGCAATGAGGATGAGTGGCATCAGGACGATGTGCCACATGAACATCTGGCCGAAGTTCATCGCGCTCCAGACCGAGCCGATGCCGACGGCGTTGAACGCGTCCTTGCCGTTGGTGGCGATCCACTGCGAGTCGAAGTTCTGTTGTGACAGGTAGCCGGTGAACGCGGTCACGACCGAAGCGCCGAACGCGATCACGCCGGTGATCCACGTCATTGCCCGGCGGCCGCGCCAGGCTGCCATCCAGAACTTGCCCCACAGGTGGATGACCAGGAACGCCATGAACAGCTCGACCGACCAGAGGTGCACGCTGTTGAAGTAGTGCCCGACGGCGTTGGTGTGCCACCAGTCCGAGCCGCCGAGGGCTAGCCCGAAACCGGAGACGATCACGATGCCGAGGGCGACGAGGCTGGCCACGCCGAAGACATAGATCCAGGACGAGACGTACGCAGGCTGGCGGTCAGGCAGCAGTTTCTTCGGCGGCAGCACTTGCGCGGCCTTAGTCCTGACCTTCGCGGTCCACATCCCCGCGTCGCCAGGGTCGGCCGCGGCGGAGGCAGCCGCCAAATCGGACGGGCTGTCGTCGGGCGGGAGGTCGCTGCCCGACCTGTGCGGGAATCGGATGATCAGCGCGGCGCCGAAGATGACCACCATCACCGCGATCACGATCAGGTTCGCGACAGAAATATCGATGAACGACCAGTGCAGCAGGCTGCTCGACCCATTCAGGTCAATCGCCGACGGATACATGTCAAGCTCCAGTTCCGTAAAATCAATCTTCATCCCGGCCAGGACCCGGCCGGGCACTCCCACCTTGGCCCAGCACGCGGCCGCCCGGCAGGGATGACGGTCCTATGCGGGCGGGACTTTGGTCACGACAGCGCGGGCCGCTCGTCCGCACGCTCTACACGCATGTGGTGATCGGGCACAACCATCGCGATATGACCATCGTTGAGCCATTTCACGATGTACGGCGGCGTGCCGTCCTGATGCGGCACGGCGATGATGAGGCCGACTCGGGTTCCGTCGACCAGCAGCCTGTCACCGATGCTTGCGATCATCCACTCAGGTTGCCGTCTGCCGTAGCCGTACGCATGAGCATTCAGGCCCTGATCTGCGGGACCTTCGGCCTCCGGCGGGACCATGCGTCCGGTAGGCCGGTCGCTGGCGGCGGCATCCTTGGCGACGTCGGTTGCCGAGTCCACCGAGATCCCGACGTCCGCTGCGTGCAGCGCCAGCGCGTCGTTGACGCCGTCGCCCAGGAAGGCCACGGAATGCCCGGCTGCGCGCTGCACCCGGACGATCCTGGCCTTCTGCTCGGGACTCACGCGCGCGAAGACGGTCGAGGTGCCGATGAGCCCAGCGAGGTCAGCGTCCGACGCCGTGTCGACGTCGTGGCCGGTCAGCGGTGTGCGGACGGGCAGGCCGAGATCGCCGCACACCTTCGCGCTCACTTCCGCGTTGTCGCCGCTGACGACCTTAACCGCGATGCCGAGATCGTGCAGCCTCCGCAGCGCCGCGGCGGCGCTGGTCTTGGGCGGGTCAAGGAATACAAGCAGGCCGCGGAAATCAAGCTGGGACTCCTCGGCCGGTGTGAGTTTCGCCAGGTCCTCTGCGGGCCTGGTGGCAACGGCGATTACACGGTTGCCCGCGGCGAACTCGGATGCGAGCGCGGCCTTGGCGTCTTCAGGCACGGTGGCGCAGCTGGCGATGATGGCTTCCGGCGCGCCTTTGGCGATCAGCGTCCGCTTTCCTGCTTGATCCTCGACGAGCACGCTCACCAGGCGGCGCTCGTGGTCGAAGGGCAGCACCGCGACGCGCCGTTCCGCGGCCACGGCCGCTACCAGTGCCGACGCCGCTGGCGAGTCCCACAGCGCCAGGTCAAGCGGGTTGCCGCCGACCGCGGTGCCGTCTTCGACTTCCGCCTCATTGCACAGCAGGCCCAGGCGCACCGGGCCGTCGTCGGGCTCGCCGTGGGAGCCGCGAGAGCGCATGAAGCTGATGCGGCCTTCGGTCAGCGTGCCGGTCTTGTCGGTGAACAGCACCTCGACATCGCCGAGGTCCTCGATGCAGACCAGCCGCTTGACCAGGACCTTTTGCCGCGCGAGCTGCCGCGAGCCCGCCGCGAGGCTCGTCGACACCACCGCCGGAAGCAATTGAGGCGAGATGCCGACGGCGATCGCGAGGGAGAACAGCAGGGCGTCGAGAACGGGCCTGTGCAGCAGCACGTTGATCACGAAGATCGCGGCGGTCAGCACAGCAGCGACCTGCACCAGCAGCAACGAGAATCGTCGCAGGCCAACCTGAAAGGCCGTCTCGGCCTGGCGATCGCCGAGGCCTAGAGCGATCCTGCCGAACTCGGCCCCGGCCCCCGTCGCAGTGACCACCCCCCGGCCCGAGCCCGCGACGACGACGGAGCCCATCAGCGCAGCGCTAGTCAGTTCGGCCACGCCAGTTCCGTCAGGGACAGCGCTGACAGCCTTCTCGACGGCTGCCGACTCCCCTGTAAGAACAGATTCGTTGCACTCCAGGCCGACAGCGTTCAGCAGCCGGATGTCGGCCGGCACTACGTCACCGAGGCGCAGATCGACGACGTCGCCGGGCACCAGCGTGGTCACCTCCGCCGAAACCGGGCGACCATCCCGGCGCACGACGCACCGATGCTGCATCCGCGAGTGCAGCGCCTCGGCAGTCTTTTCCGCACGGTATTCGTTCACGCACCCGAGGCCCACCGAGACCGACAGGATCAGGCCGATGATCAGGGCGTCGGTTCGCTCGCCGACGAAGTAGGAGGCGACGGCGGTGACGGCGAGAAGCACGAGCAGCGGAGAGCGGAGCTGCCTCAGCAGTGACGGGAAGCAGTTCGGCTCGATGCGAGCGGACCGCGTTCGGGCCCGTTGCCGTCAGCCGTCGGGCTGCCTCCTCCGCCGTCAGTCCGTCCGCCTTCGCCGAGAGCGCACCGAGCACGCGCGTGCCGCTCAATGCTGCCGCTGAGGCGATGTCCACTGCAGGGATCGGCGGGCTCGCAGGCTGCGAAGCGTGCCGAATCGCCATGGACCATACCCTGCCCGGCGCTGCCGCCCGTGGCCAGGGTGATCGGTCACCGTGTCCAGGGACCAAGGTCCCGTGACGCCGGGCTTACCATCGGCCTGTCGGTACTGCCAGCGCTTCGGGAGTTGCCCGTGGAGGGGTCAGAACCGCTGCTTCCGCACTTGCGCCTGGATGACTTGCTGAAGGAACTCCAGGTTCGCCTTGAGGCAGCGCTCAACGCGCGCGACCGGGTGCGCTCGCTGCTCGAGGCGGTGGTCGCGATCGGCGGCGAGCTCGAACTCGAGCAGGCGCTGCACCGGATCGTGACCGCTGCGGTCGGGCTCGTCGATGCCCGATATGGCGCGCTGGGAGTCGTCGGTGAGGCTGGCCGGCTCATCGAGTTCGTTCCCGTCGGCATCGACGACGACCAGATCACGAAGATCCATCACTGGCCGCAGGGCCGCGGCTTGCTCGGCGAGCTGATCAGCAACCCCAGCCCGCTGCGCATCACCGACATCGCCGCCGACCCGCGCTCGTCAGGGTTTCCGCAGGGTCACCCGCCCATGACCTCGTTCCTGGGAGCGCCGATCCGGGTGCGGGACGAGATCTTCGGCAACCTCTATCTCACCGATAAGCGGAGCGGAGTTCCCTTCGACGAGGACGACGAGGCCCTCGTCGTCGCCCTCGCCGCCGCAGCGGGCGTGGCGATCGACAATGCTCGCTTGTACGCCGAGGCGCGCAGGCAGCAACAGTGGCTGGCGGCGAACGCCGAGGTCACCCAGATGCTGATGTCCGATGCCCAGCCGCACGCCGTGCTGGAGCTCATCACGCGGCAGGCCCTGGACATCGCAGGTGCGGATCTCGTGGTGCTGGCACTTCCGGCTGGCGAGGAGCAGCTGGTCATCGAGCACGCCGCGGGCGCGGGCGCAGACAGCGCGCTCGGCCTGATCCTGCGCACCAAGGGCTCAGCCTCCGGCATGGTGATGGCGAGCGGCACGCCGCTTGTCATCGACGATTTCAGCCATGACGACCGGGTCGCTCCGATCACGCGCGAACGGCTGAACCTGGGCCCTGCCGTCGTGTTCCCGCTCGGGCCGCCCGGCGGTGTCAGGGGTGTCATGACCGCGGGACGGCTCAGCGGGTCGATGCCGCTGTCGCCGCGCGCGATCGACATGGCGACCACGTTCGCGGCACAGGCCGGCATCGGGCTCGAGCTTGCCGAGCACCGTCGGGACGCCCAGCGCCTCGCATTGTTCGCCGACAGGGACCGAATCGCTCGTGACCTGCACGATCAGGTGATCCAGCGGCTCTTCGCCACCGGCATGTCGCTGCAGGGCGCCGTCGCGCGCATCCCCGACGGCGAAGCCGCCAAGCGCGTGAACACCTCGATCGACGCCCTCGACGAAACGATCCGCGACATCCGATCCGTGATCTTCGAGCTTCAGGCTCACGACCAGCGCGAGAATCCTGGCGTGCGGGCAAGGATCGTTCAGATAGTCGAGGAAGCCGCCGACTCGCTCGGATTCGCGCCCGCTCTTCGGCTCGCCGGCCCGGTCGACTCGTTTCCTGCCGGGCGTTGCCGAGAACCTGATCCACGCACTTCGCGAGGCACTCTCGAACGCCGCCCGGCACGCCGCCGCGACCAGCGTCGACGTATCAGTCGAGGTCGGCCAGGACGCGGTGCTGACCGTCCGTGACAACGGATCAGGGATGAAGACCACGAGCCGCAGGAGCGGGCTGGCGAACCTCGCCGACCGGGCGGCCGGCCTCGGCGGGCGGATGCAGATCTGCGCTGCCGCCGGCGGAGGCACCGAGTTCGAATGGCGAGTCCCGCTGGCTGACTCGGCGACAGCCGGGAGGGCTGACGGCTGATCAGCTCAGGGCAACAAGGCTGCGGCCGCCTTCGCGTTGCTGGGAGCGGTCAGGCAGCCGCAGTCCGGCTGGTCAGGCGTATCGCCTCCAAGGGACTACCGGCCCGTTGGCACGATGACAACCGGGCAGGCCGCGTGGTGCGCGACCTGGGTCGAAACCGAGCCGAGCATCAGGGAGGCGAAGCCACCGGCGCCGCGCGCGCCGACGACGATGAGGTCGGCGTCTCGCGATGCGTCGATCAGAGCCTGCGCCGGGTGTCCGGAAAAGGCCTGCACGGTGACCGAGAACGGCTGCGGGCCGCTGGCGTCGCTTGTTGACTTCGCGACCATGTCCTGCGCGGCCTGCCGCGCCTGCTCCACAGCCTCTTCTCCGCCGGGGAAGTGCAGCGGCTGACCAGTCCACTGACTGACGATGGTTGGTACTACAGTCATAACCCTCAGGTCGGCGTGCTGAATGCCGGCTTCCCGCGTCGCCCAGTCCAGGACGTGCTGCGCATTGGCCGAGTCATCGATGCCGACGACAACTCCAGGCATTTCTCCTCCTCATAACTGGCGAGCAATCTTTCTCGCATATCGTCAATATGGGCCCGAGCGCCGCTGCCCTGGTAGGGCACCCAGTCCCGAATCCCGCAGGCCGTTGGTCACCCGGCGACGTTGGCCCTTCAGGTCAGCCGTGCGATCCGCGAACGATGACGACCGGGCAGCGGGCGTGATGCGAGCAGTGCTGGCTGACCGAGCCCAGCAGCGCCTCGGCGAACGTGCCGTGCCCGCGGCTGCCGACGACGAGCAGGTCGGCGTCGGCTGACTCCTCGACCAGCACGCTCGCCGGGTACCCCTCGACGACGCGCCGCTCGATGACAACGGCCGTATCAGGCCCTGCGGTCTTATCGACTGCCTCGGCGAGGGTCTTCTCGGCGAGCGCCCGCAGGTCCGTGCCCTCGGTCACGGCGACCCCGGCCCAGCCGTAGCTCGCGCCGACGATCGGAAACTGCCAGGCGATGACTGCCTCTACTGCATCGCCGGTCAGTTCAGCGTGCCTGACCGCCCAGCGCAGTGCGGCGTTCGCGGGCTGCGACCCGTCAACGCCGACGACGATCCGGCTCGCCTTGTCTCGCGGACTCTCAGGCACTGTCCTCATCCTTCTTTCTGACTGGTAGGGATCTGACTGGTAGGGATCTGGACGGTCAGCGCAACTGCCGCAGCAAGGGATCCCGAGACTCGGCCGGAACGACGCGGATCCTGGCGTCCGCGACAAGGCACCCCTCGGCCCTGGCGATCACCGGGTTCAGGTCAAGCTCAGCGACCTCAGGCAAGTCATCGGCGAGCCGGGACACGCGCAGCAGGACGTCTTCCAGCGCGGCGACGCTGACCGAAGGCCCGCCCCGGTACCCCTCGAGAAGTGCCGTAGCACGGACTGCGCGCGCGAGGTCGCGCGCGTCGGCATCGGTGAGCGGGCTCAGCCTGGCTGCGTGGCCACCTAGTACATCTGTCGCGACGCCGCCGAGGCCGAAGACCACCAGCGGCCCGAAAACGGGCTCTTGCGCGACGCCGATCAGCACCTCGACGCCGCCGCTGACCATCGGCTGGACCAGAACGCCGGCCAGGCGGTCGCCGAAAGCGCTCGCGAACCCGTGATAGGCGGCCCTGACTTCGCGAGCGGTCCGCAGATCCAGCTTCACAGCCCCGGCCTCGGTCTTGTGCACTAGCCCGGCCGCCACTGCCTTCAGCACGACAGGTCGCCTCTGGTCGGCGGCCGCAGCGACGGCCTCAGCCTCGCTGCCTGCGAGGACGGTGGCGACCTGCGGGATCTGATAGCAGCGCAGGACGTCGCCGACGGCCGCCGCGGGGAGCCAGCCGCCAGCCGGGTTGCGGCTCAGGTACTCAGCTACGACCGCGCGGGCGTCGTCGCCGCGGACCCCGGGCAGGTCGGGCACGCGGCCTTGCGGCCGGCTCAGCCACGCGCCGTACCGTACCGCGTGGCCAAGCGCCCTGGCCGCGCCTTCGGGATAGGCGTAACACGGAACCGCGTTCAGCGGTGCTGTGTCGCGGGCAGTCTCCTCGACGCCCGCAGCGCGTGGCAGGAGGCGGACATGCTCCGCCTGTTCCAGCAGCACCGCGCCGACCGGCTTGGCCAGCACCGCCGCCGCGACTGCCTCGCCTGGATCCGCGACCGCGGTCGGGACGGTGACGCTGAGCACCGCGTCCACGGAGCCGTCCGCCGAGACGGCCTCGAGGCACGCGCGGAAGACGGCCGAGCCGACCGCCGCGGTGGTGTCGACGGGGTTGCCGATGGCTGCGCCGGCCGGAAGCAGTTCCGCGAGCCGGTCTCGCGTTGCCTCACTGAGCGGCGCGAGGCTCAGCCCGTTGTCGCAGCACGCGTCCGCTGTCAGCACGCCGGCGCCGCCGGCGTTTGTCACGATCGCTACTTGGCGGCCGGCCGGGAATGGCTGGCACGCCAGGAGCGCCGCCGTGTCGATGAGCTCCCCGAGATTCTCAGCGGCGATGATGCCTGCTTGCTCGAAGAGCGCCTCGCGCGTGACGAGCGGCGTCGCCGCCGCGGCTGTATGGGAGGCGGCTGCCCGCTGGCCGGCGAGCGAGCGGCCGCCGAGCACCGTGAGGATCGGCATTCGCTGACCTACACGCCGGGCTGTCCTGGCGAACTTGCGCGGGTTGCCGAACGACTCGAGGTACAAGATGGCCAGCCTGGTCTGCTGATCCTGCTCCCACCAGGCAAGGAGGTCGTTGCTTGAAACGTCGTACTTGTCCCCCGTCGAGATGAAGGAGGAGACACCGATTCCCAGCCGGGAGAGGTGCTCGGTCATACATATGCCGATGCCGCCCGACTGGACGGCCACCCCCGCAATGCCCGCGGTCGGCCGGCTGCGCCCGAAGGTCGCGTCCAGTCCGAGACCGGGAACGGCGATGCCAAAGCAATTGGGCCCGACCAGGCGCATGCCATGGCCGCGGCAGGTCGCGAGCAGGCCAGGTCCCGCATCAGCGATACCTGACGTGATCACGACGAGCGAGCGGACACCGCGGCGGCCGCACCGTTCCGCGACATCGGCGACCGCAGCAGCGGGAACGGCCACGACGGCCAGGTCTACGCCGTCCGGCAAGTCGTCGACGCTCGCGAGGCACGGCAATCCTGCCAGTGAGTCAGCGTGCGGGTTGACAGGGAAGACGCGTCCGGCGAAGCCGCCGGAGGCGATGTTGCTGAGGAGCCGGGCGCCGACCGAGTCCGCACGGCGGCTGGCCCCTACGATCGCGATCGATTCGGGTGTGAGCAGGTGCTTCAGGCTGGCGACGTCAGCACGGCTCTCGCGTCGCTCGACGGTGTCCAGGTAGTCGGCCAGGCTCGCGTCGCCGTCGCTCGCGGGGAGCGGGATGGTCACGTCGACGGCTCCGCCGTGTGCCTCCTTGGCGACGGGCAGCCCCGCGTCCGCAAAGATGCGCAGCATCGCGAAATTCTCCGTCAGGGTCGTGGCGGTGAAGGCGCGCACACGCTGCCGCCGCGCGATCGAGACGAGGTGCTCGAGCAGCAGTGTCGCGATGCCGTGGCGATGAAACTGGTCAGCGATGGCGATCGCGACCTCAGCGCTCCGGCCATCGCCGTCGTTCAGCTCATAAGTCGCGACACCGACGACCTCGGGCCCACGTCGTGCCAGCAGCGCGACATGTCCGGGCTCGGCTGCCCTGCAGACTCGCTCCGCCTCCCGTTCAGCGTTGGACGGGCTCAGGCTGAAGAAACGGAGGTACAGGTTGTCTTGCGACATCGCGGCGTGCATCGAGCGCACGGCTTCGGCGTCCTCATGCCGTGCCTGACGGATCTCAACGCTGCTGCCATCGGTCAGCAACGCGTAGACGCCTGTTTCTTGCTTCGCCATCTCGGTCCTCTCCTGAAAAGCCGCCGCGATCCACCTTTCCTCGCCGTGGGCGGCGACCGGATGAGCACACCGGCCCGAATCCGCGGGACCTTCGGCCCGCACGTGTCAGGCCGTGCTCCCGGACTGTCGTCGCCGAGCACGGCCTGATCGGTCAGTTGCGTTACCTTCAGCCTGCCGTTGCCCCGGCGATGGTCGGCTCTGGCGCGGTCCTACGGCCTGCGTGCCCGGGCACGACCATGACTGGCCGCCGGGAGTGGTGCAACACCTTGAACGCAACACTGCCGATGGGCAGGAGCGGCAAGTCAGTGCTGTGCGAGGAGCCAAGCACGATGAATCGCGCGTCGTGCCCGTCGCTCGCTTCGAGAATCGCCTTGGCGATCCGCCCGACCGGGACCTCCCAGATCTCGGTGTCCGCGTCGATTCCCGCGTCTGACAAGCTCGCCCGAACATCACTGATCAGCTGGTCGGTGTCCTCGGTAGTGCAATCCACTTGCATCTTTCCGAAGCGTCCGACAGCGAATTCGTGCACATGGACGAGAATGATCTTGTCACCAGTCGCCCGGCACAGATCGCGCGCCAGGGCAGTGGCTTCAGGAGCGTAATGCTGCGCATCCACGCCAAGCAGAATGGTCCCCATAACGGCATGCCTCCCTCTTTTCAGGCCATATCTGGCCATCAGCTTCATCTCACCCCAGCGAGCCGCGGCGCGGGAGAGGACAAAGGCCAGGATCGGCAGGACCTAGGGCCTCGCGCTGGCTAGAGGTGATTTTCGATGGCGAACGCCAGCTCAGCAAGCCATGGCATCGAAGGGCGCATCCTCACTCTGATCGAAAGCCAGCGACGGATGCTCCAGGGAGGGGCGAACGTCCCGAATGGCAGGGTCGTCCGCAGTGGGGTCTGTGCTACGCGGGATCGCGCTCGATCGGGCACGTCATGCACCGCGGGCCGCCGCGGCCGCGGCCGAGCTCGCTGCCGGCGATGGTGATTACCTCGATGCCGTGCTTGCGCAGCATCGTGTTGGTCGGAACATTCCGTTCGTAGCCGAGAACCACGCCTGGCGCGACCGCGAGGTAGTTGGTTCCGTCGTCCCACTGCTCACGCTCTGCGGCGCGCATGTCCTCGTCAGTGGTCAGCACCGTGACCATGTCCACGCCCAGGGCTTCGGCCAGGGTCTCCCAAAGGTCGTGATTGCGGGTCACGGTGAGGCTGGTGTCGCCGTCACCCGCGGTCAGCGTCCACGAGCGCAGCCGGCGGTCAAGGTACGGATAGCGGACGAAAGTTGTCACGTCGATCATGGTCATCACGGTGTCGAGGTGCATCATCGCGCGGGTGGCCGGCAGCTCGACGGCGATCACGGTGCGTGCCTGCCCGCTGCTCAGCAGGGAGCTGGCAAGCAGCTCGACCGCCATCGGGGTGGTGCGCTCGCCCATCCCGATCATCACGGCGCCGTGGCCGATGACGTGCACGTCTCCGCCTTCGACGGTGGCGGGCAGGTGGGTCGCGTCGTCGTCGCCGTAGTACCTGGCGAAGGGCTGGTCAGCGAACATCGGATGGTGCCTGTAAATGGCCCTGCTGTGCAGGGTCTCGCGCTGCCTGGCAGGCTTGGCCATCGGATTGACCGACACTCCGCCGTAGATCCAGCAGGAGTTGTCGCGCTGGAAGAGGTGATTGGGCAGGGGCGGCAGGATGAAGTCGTCCGAGCGCAGCATGTCCCAGCGCAGGCTGCGTAGGCGGCCCGGGTGCAGGTCCGCCTTGAGCACGCCCCCGATCAGGTACTGAGCCAGCTCGCGCCCGTCGAGGTCGTCGAAGAGCCTGCGAACCGGCGCGACGAGGTTCGGGCCAAGAACTTCAGGAATGCAGATCCGGTCCAGCACGAACGCACGTCCATCGGGCAAGGCGAGCGTCTCGCCGAGCAACTGGCCGAAGTAGTGCACCTGCACCCCCTTGTCCCGCAGCACCTCGGCGAAGGCGTCATGCTCCTCCTTGGCCCTCTTCGCCCACATGACGTCGTCAAAGAGCAGATCGGCGATGTTCTGCGGGGTGAGCCTGGACAGCTCGAGCCCTGGCCGGTGCACGATGACCTGACGGAGTGTTCCTACCTCTGACTGCACTGCGAATGCCATGACGATCCCTCCGAGGTCAATAGTGCGCTTGCAGCCCGAGCCGGGAGGGATGTGCTGGTCAGATGAAGAGCAGTTGCGCTCCGGCGGTCTTCTCGATGAAGTCAGCGGCGCTGATGATTCCCTCGACCTGGTCGTCGAGGTCGCTCTCGTCCAGGTGCATCATCTCGGCGGACAGCCTGCAGGCCCAGAGATGGCCGCCAGACTCGACGATCTGGGCAAGGAATTCCGGAACGTCAGGAACGCCGACGTCGTGAATCTGCCTGCGCATCTGGTGTGTAGCCATCGCCGTCATGCCGGGCAAGCCGCCGACGCCCTGCGGCATGTGCGTCGCGGTGTTTCCGAGCATGGTGAACTTCAGGTCGCCCATCCGGGACTTGGTGATCATGTCGAAGCCCCAGAAGGTAAAGAACAGGTCGACGTCGACACCTTCGCCGAGCGCGGCATTGGCCAGGATCAGGCCCGGGTAGGCCATGTCAAGGTTGCCCTTAGAGCAGATGATCGCGAGCTTGCGCCCGGTAGGGGCATCATCGCCGAAGTCGGGGACGATGACCGGCGCGGTCTGGCTGATAGTCATGGCACACCTCTCTTCTGGCCGCGCTTACACGCAGCCGACCGGCTTGGGCAGCCCGGCGATGTAGGCCATCTTCTTGGCGGGCTTGCCGGGGAACAGGGTGAACAATTGCTTGACAGGAATTCCGGTCCGGGTGGACACGCGCCGCAACGTCGCTGTCTCGCCGTGCTCGGCGTAGTCCGCGCCGCAGGAACCTGAGCACCGCGATGTGGGCATCGGTCAGCTCGATTCCGATCTGGGCGGCGAGTTGCCTGGCGAGGTCCTCGTTCCATTCGTCGTAGTCGGTCAGGAAGCCCTCGGCGTCCACGTGCACCTGCGTGGTCCCGATCGTGGTGATAGTCATGACCTCTCCTCTTTCATTGCGGGCCTGTGCTTGCCGGCCATCGACATGTGAGCCGGAAGCGGGATCGGGCGGCCGGGTAGCAAGAGGTGCCAGTACATCCAGCGGAAGGCGAGCTTGCCCCAGTGGTTCGCCGTGCTCTCCTTCAGCAAGGCGAACGGCCCGACGACCGGGACCGGGTAGCTGCCTGTCAGCGGCTCGGTGTCGTAGTTGAAATCGATCAGCAGGCCCTTGCCGTCTCCTGCCTCCACGAAGCAGTTGGCATGGCCGTCGAACCGGCCCGTCATCGGCTGGCCGGCGACGTGCTGGCAGAAATTGCCGGCAAAGACGTCCACGGAGAAGTGAGCGACCGAGCCCGCCTTGGACGTGGGTATGTTGTTCGCGTCGCCGATGGCGAAGATGTTGTCGTAGGCCCTGGACAGGAACGTGTGCTTGTCAACGGGGACGTAATTCAACTCGTCGCCTAGCCCGGACCGCGCGACATAGTCGGCGCCCATGTTCAGCGGCACGGTGACCAGGAGATCGAACGGGATCTCCCGCTCGTCGTAGGAGATCAGCGTCTTTGTCGCGTCGTCGATGCGCTCGACCATGAAGTCGGGCTTCGACAGCGATCTTCCGCTCATCCAGCATCGAGCCGAGATGCGCTGACGCGATGGGCTTGGTGAACGCACCTGGCAGCGGCGTCGCATAGGTCAGCTCGACCCGGTCGCGCATGCCGCGCCGCCGGAAGTACGCGTCGGCCAGGAACGTGAACTCCAGCGGGGCGACCGGGCACTTGATCGGCATGTCGGTGACGTGCACCACGAGCCTGCCCTCGTCGAAGCGCGGGAGCGCGCTGGCGAGCGCGGTCGCTCCGTCGAGGGTGTAGAAGTCGAAGACGGACTTGCGCCACTGACTTGCCGAGCATCCCGGGCGTCTGATCCGGTCGCGGCGTCGTCCCGGTCGCGATGACCAGGTAGTCGTATCCGATCCGCCGCCCGTCAGCCAGGTGCACCTCGTCGGCGTCGGCGTCGACCCGTTCGATCTCTCCGAGCACGAAGTCTCACCCCGTCGGGATGAACTGGCGTCGTGGCTTGTCGACATCGGCCGGCCGATAGGTACCAAACGGCAGGAACAGGAAACCTGGCTGGTACACGTGCCGGTCAGTCGTGATCAACAACGGTGATCTGGCACTGCTCGCGGTCGAGCCTGCGGCGCAGTTTGCTGGCCACCATCGTTCCCGCCGTGCCGCCGCCGAGCACCACCAGTCGCTTCATGGACTCCTCCTCAGGTCCTGGACAAGGCAACCTTGAGCGCGCCGGTGTCCTGAGCGAGGGCGAAGACGTCGTAGGCGACGGGCATCTCGTCCAGGCCGAATCGGTGCGTGATGAACCGCTCGGCGTCGAGCCGGCCAGCCGCGAGCATGGTCAGCAGGTCCGGCGTCGAGTACGTGTCGACGAGGCCGGTTGTGATGGTCACGTTGCGGATCCAGAGGCTTTCCAGATGCAGCGTGGCCGGCTTGCCGTGCACGCCTACGTTCGCGACGTGGCCGCCGGGCCTGACCAGGCGTGTGCACAGCTCGAAGGTCTCGGGTACGCCGACCGCCTCGATCGCGACGTCGGCGCCGAGCCCGCCCGTCAGTTCGGCGATCAGCGCGGCCGGGTCTTCGGTCGTGTTGTTGATCACGACGTCCGCGCCGAACGCCTTGGCGGCCTCCAGCCTCGAGGCGGCCACGTCGATCGCGATGATATGGCCCGGGCTGTAGAACTGCGCTGTCGTGATCGCGGCGAGCCCGATCGGCCCTGCGCCGACCACGGCGACTGTGTCGCCGGGCCTGACCTTGCCGTTTAGCACGCCGACCTCGTAGGCGGTGGGCAGGATGTCGGCGAGCATCAGCGCGGCCTCCGCGCTGACCTCGTCAGGCAGCTTGTAGACGGACGTGTCAGCGAACGGCACCCGCACCTGCTCGGCCTGCGTGCCGTCGATCAGGTGGCCGAGAATCCATCCGCCGCCGGCGATGCACTGACCGAACGCGCCGACCCGGCAGTACCGGCACCGCCCGCACGCGGAGATGCATGACACCAGCACGCGGTCACCTGGCTTGACTGTCGTGACCGCGTCGCCCGCCGCCAGCACGGTGCCGACGGCCTCGTGGCCGAGAATCCGGCCAGGCTCGACCTCGGGCACATCGCCCTTGAAAATGTGCAGGTCGGTGCCGCAGATCGTAACGTTGTCGACTCGGACAATCGCGTCCGTGGCGGCTTGCAGCTCCGGATCGCCGGACCTCTTCCCACGATCGCCTGCCGGGACCGTGATACACCATCGCCTTCATCGCGACCTCCTCCTAGCTGCGCCGTATTACGTGGCGAGAGGGATCCATCCGGCTTCTCGCGGATCCCGATTGCGCGGTGTGCAGTCCGGGGTCCCGGCACTGCCGCCGAAACCGAACCTGTAGCTCCGCGCCTCCTTTTGCGGATCCCTCTCGCCATATTCATGTCACCGCGTTAGGCGGGCTGCCTGGCAGGGTCGTTCGTCACCTCCGGCGGTGACGGACGCCCTGAGCTTCATCGGCACCGGCTGGGTTGAGTGGACACATGGGCGCGGCGGCTGACGATTTCCATCACGCTCTCGCTGGCGGATGCCGTCCTCGTCGCCGTGGTCGGAGCGTTGCGGCGGGTGCTGGCGGCGAGAGGTAGACCAACGTGGCGAGCAGCAGCCCCGAGACCAATGGCTGGCTTGAGGTCTAGCGGCCGGAGGCCTAGTGGTCCTGCTGTTCCCGGTTGTCGAAGATCCTGGCCGCGTACGCGGCCGCCTGCGTCCGCCGCTCCATGCCGAGCTTGGCGAACAGCGCCGACACGTAGTTCTTCACGGTCTTCTCCGCGAGGAACATCCGCTCGCCGATCTGCCGGTTCGTCAGGCCCTCGCCAATCAGCTCGAGGATCTTCCGCTCCTGGCCGGTGAGCGCGGCCAGCGGGTCGGAGCGGCGCGACTGATCGCGCATCCGCGCCATGACCCGGCTGGCCGCCTCCGGATCCAGCAGCGACCGCCCCGACGCCACGGTCCGCACGGCGCCGACCAGGTCAGTCCCCCTGATCTGCTTAAGCACGTAACCGGCCGCGCCAGCCATGATGGCATCGAACAAAGCCTCGTCATCGCCGAACGAGGTGAGCATCAGGCAGGCCACCTCCGGCAGCTGCGACCTGATATCACGGCAGACGCTCACGCCGT
Source organism: uncultured Actinomycetota bacterium (assembly GCA_963696215.1). Classification (GTDB taxonomy): domain Bacteria; phylum Actinomycetota; class Actinomycetes; order Streptosporangiales; family Streptosporangiaceae; genus Chersky-822. The sequence continues at coordinate 906,779 of CAVOJF010000006.1, read as the reverse complement.
CACCGTCCGGCAGCCGCACGTCGAGCACCGCGACATCCGGCCGCAGCGCCGGAATCCGCGCCAGCGCCGACGCCGCGGTGCCCGCCTCGCCGATCACGATGATGTCAGATTCGGCGTCCAGCAGGTCCTTCACCCCGCGCCTGACGATCTCATGGTCATCGAGCAGGAACACCCTGATCGAGGCGCTGTCCCTGGCGCTCACATCCATCTCAGCACGGCGCCTTCCGCTCGGCCCCGGCCTGCACGCCGCGCACTAGAGCAGCACTTCGTCGACGCTGCGCCGCACGCTGGCCGATGCCCGGCCTGTACAGCCGAGCCTAATCACCATCTGCGGGTCAGCGCCCCCGCAGAGGGTAGCTCCGATGAAAGCACGCAGATCGGCAACCTCCAGCGGCTGGCTGTGCAGCGCTGCCGACACGCTGTACCTGCTGGCAGTCAGCAGGACACGCTGGAGTGCCTGACCTGCGCTGACCCAGTCCTCCGCCCGGTCGGCCTTGGTGGTGAGCACGCACACCAGGCCGGCCGACCTCGGCACGGTGCTGGTGCCCGTTGTTGGCAGGCCCCAGCCTCGGCCGTGGGCGAAGTCCCTGGCAGGGAACGGCGGTTCGGTCCGCTCAGGAGCCGCCGGATACGCGCTAGGCGGTACGCCGCTGCGGCGGCGACTGCCGGGCGGCGGCGCCCAGGCGGCCTGTTCGCGTGTCCGGCCAACGTCCAGCCTGAGCGCGTATTCGCCCGCCTCGACAGCGCCGGCCAGAGCGCCCCTGCTGGTCTCGTCGGCCATGATCGCGAGCGCGGCTCCTTCCCTGGAGGCCTGCTCGCGCAGTGCGCTGATCACGTCGGCTGGCAGCGGCTCGGGATCGAAGCCGCCGCGATGCGTATGCCGGCGCGGAATCGCCGCGAACAGGTCACGCTCGTAGTCGGCCGGAGCGACCTCCTTCGGGCCGTATCCGATCCGCGCCACCAGGTTCGGCAGATCAGGGTCTGGGAGCACGCTCACCTTCGGCACAAGACTCAGATAACGCAGTGCCACCCTGCTGGTGAAGAGCGCGGCGCCGCAGCTCAGCAGCATTTCTCTGCCAAGCGGATCAGCGATGCCCAGTCGGCGATCCACATCAGCGTGGAGGCTGATCTCACGCTCGCCAGCGCCATCGCCGAACCACCACGGCTGAGTGTTGAGTACCGAGGGCGCATGCATCGCAGCCTCGACCACGAAACGGGAAATCTCTTCCGGCTTACTTGCCAACGTTGGAAGCTTTGTAGCCGACGCCTGGAACCTTCTCATGGACATCTCCCCCCGGGTGCGGATCCGGGCGGACCGGCCCGTTCCGTCGTTTAGTGATCTGTACGCACTCTCCGCTAGGTCGATCAGAGCGCCGACGGTCAAGGATCCGCCAGGTACGAACGTCGCCTTGTGCCCGGGACCTTTGGCTCTGAGACAGGCGGCGGAGGCCCGTTCATCCGGGGCACCGTCCAGAACCCGGCTTCCGCGCGCATGCCTCGACGCGCTGGTGCTCTCGTCGTCCCCGACGGCGGGCCAGCACGACCAGGCCGAACCTAGGCAGTGAGGCATGAGGGGCGACGGAGGGAGGCTCCAGCACTGGCTGCCCCCACAGCAGTGCGAGCCTCAACCCCCGCCGCCCCACCGGTGGCGGATAGCGGAGCGGAGGCTTTCCCGGCTCTCACCCGTCGTAACCGGTCCTGGCAACTCCGCCATCCACCCTCGACGCTAGTCAGGCATGGTCAAGCGCGTTAGGGCCAGAAGTCACAAGCTGAGGGCAACCCGAAGTGTTGACCTCGTTGTTGTGGGCACCGCGGGCCGTGCCCGCGACAAAGCCCCGGATGCACTGCAGGACCGGATCACCTGCCAGAAGACGGTGCCGCGCTTACGAAATCACGCAGCATAGATGAGCAGGCCGGTCGCGAGAGCAGTTCTTGCGTAGGGGGCCCTGCCGGGGGTGATGCGACGCAGCCACCTCCCCTGCCTCGGCTCCTTGGCCGACGCCGTGCACGCGGGAGCTTGAGGTGATCACCGAGACTTACCGCCCCGACTTCCGGCTGACGGTCGCACGCAGGGACCTTCGGCTCTAGCTGGCGGCACGCTGCACGCGGCAGCCTTCTCGTATGGACCGTGCGACTCGTCATGTCGGCTCGACGCCCGACACGCGGCGGGCCGCGGTGCTGTTGCGGCGGCTGACCGCGGACCCGGACGTCGCAGGCCTGCCGGCGGCGCCTGAATCTGCGGACGTCGTGACCGATCACGACCTCACCGCTCTTCCCGAGCCCGCGCGGCGCTACCTGGTGAGAGCGGGAGTGATAGGCCACCCCGCGGACTGGGCCCTCCGGTTGCACTCGGCTGGCAAGTTCAGGCTCAGGCAGGGCTGGCCATGGATGTCGTGCGAAACGTGGCAGTACAACTCGGCAGCGGTGGTGGCGCGCGTGTTCTGGATGCGGATCAACGCGTGCGGTCTGTTGCCGATGGTCGAACGGGATTCTTACGTGCGCGGCCACGGCGAGTTGCGAGGCAGGCTGGCTGGCCTGCTGACCGTGCCTCACGGCACAGGCCACGAATACGATGTCGGCGAGCTGGCAGCTGACACTCGTCATGGCCTGCTGGGGCGCCGCCGGGTTGTGAGGCCGTGACGATGAACCGCTCACTCACGTGCGCAGCCGGATTGGCAGTGGCCGGCTACTCGGTCCTGCAGGTCCTCGGGCGGACGGCCGGCTCGACCGCGGCGGAAAGGCGCGCCAGACTGCCGGGGGACGAGGTCGTGCCAGCTCCGAACGCCGTCACCAATCACGGCATCACGATTGCCGCCCCTCCGACCGCAGTCTGGCCGTGGCTGACGCAGATGGGATGGCACCGAGGCGGCTATTACACGCCCCGCTGGTTGGACCGCGTCTTCTTCCCGGCGAACTGGCCGAGCCTGGATGTACTTGATCCCAGCCTGACCCGCGAGCTTGCCCCTGGAGACACCATCCCCGACGGGCCGCCAGGTACGGCCTGGTATGTCGTCCACACCGTCCAAGCGCCCAGCGTCCTCGTCCTGCACTCGACGACGAACGTCCCGCAGGCATGGCGGACATCGGGCGCAAGCGTGAACTGGACGTGGACGTTCCGGCTTAGCTGCCTTCCTGGCGGAGCCACACGACTGCACCTTCGGGTGCGCGGCCGTGCGGCACCGTACTGGCTCGCCGCCGCCTATGTCGGCGCCATCGTCCCTGCCGACTCCATCATGGCGACCAGTATGCTGCGCGGCCTCAAGCGGCGCGCGGAAAAGGCGTCGGCATGACCTCGCGAAGCGGGCCGGTGGCCGATCTGGATGCGCGAAGCGCGGACGCGCTGAGTGTTGCCCACATCGAACGAGGGCTTTCGTCCGCGGAGGCGGAATCCCGGCTGCGCCGCGATGGGCCCAACGAGCTGCCGCGGGCCCGTCGGGTCCCGCTGTGGAGCTTGATCGCGGGCCAGCTGCGTGATCCGCTGATCCTCGTCCTGCTGGTCGCTGCCGTGCTCACGCTGGCGACCGGCGACTGGACGGATGCGTCGGTCATCTTGTTCGTCATCGTGGTCAACACCACCGTAGGGGTGGTCCAGGAGGTCAAGGCCGAGCGGGAGATCGCGGCCTTGTCCGAGCTCGCCGCGCCGGACGCGCGGGTACTGCGCGACGGCGAGCAGCGTCAGATCCCGGCCGCCGCAGTCGTCGTCGAGGATGTGCTGGTCCTGGCCGAGGGTGACATCGTGCCCGCCGATGCCCGCCTGGTGGAGGCTGTCGCTCTGCTCGTGGACGAGTCGGCCCTGACCGGCGAGTCGGTGCCGTGGACAAGACACCAGAGGCGTAGCTGGCGCAGACGACGTCGTGTCCGCGGGGACCGTGGTCACCCGAGGTCGCGGCCGGGCCGTGGTGACGGCGACCGGGTCGGCCAGCGCCATGGGGCGGATTGCCGCGCTGGTCGGCGAGCGCCACGGTCTCACCCCGCTGCAGCGACGGCTAGTCGGCATCGGCGGGTCCTGGCTGCCGCGGCGGTCGCGCTGTGCGCGATCGTCCTGGCGATCGGGCTTGTCAAAGGCCAGCCGGTCGAGCTGATGGTGATAACCGCGATCAGCCTGGTCGTCGCCGCCGTTCCTGAGTCCTTGCCGGCCGTCGTCACCCTTGCGCTCGCGCTCGGTGCCCGCCGGATGTCAGCAAGGAACGCGCTGATCAGGCGGCTGCCGGCAGTGGAGACGCTGGGCTCCGTGACGGTCCTGGCCACAGACAAGACCGGCACGCTCACCGAAGGCAACATGGTCGCTCGACGGCTGTGGACGAGCGTCGGGCGACGCCGAGGTCAGCGGCTCAGGCTATGGCCCGGACGGCGTCGTGACCAGGCAAGGCGAGCGCGTAGTACGCGGAAGGACGCACCGGACCTCGCCAGCCTTCTGACCGCTGGAGCGCTATGCAACGACGCCGCGCTGCTACAGCCATCTGGGGATCGCGAAGAGTGGACGGCGGTAGGCGACCCGACCGAGGCGGCGACTGCTTGCGGCGGCCGCCAAGCTCGGGCTCGATGCCGCAGACCTGAGCGAGCGGTTTCCCCGCGTCGCCGAGGTGCCTTTTGACAGCGGGCGCAAGCGGATGACGACCGCGCACCGGCTGCCGGCCGGCGGCATCAGGGTCATCTGCAAAGGGGCGCCAGAGGCCGTGCTGTCGGAGGCTGTGATTGCCGTACGACGACGACGCGGTTCGCCGCGCTCGGGTCCGAGCCGACGAGCTTGCCGCGGACGGACTCCGCGTGCTCGCGGTCGCTTCGGCCGACTTGCCCGACTTCCCGGCCCCGCCAGGACTGGAGTCGCGGCCTTCGCCTCGTCGGCCTCATCGGCATCCTCGACCCGCCCAGGCCGACCGCCGCCGCGACCATCGCATCCTGTCGCGCCGCTGGCATCACCCCGCTGCTCATCACTGGCGATCACCCTGGCGACTGCCGGGCCGTTGCCGCGGACGTCGGCATTATCGGAGCTGACGGCACAGGAGCCGACTGCGAAGTGGTCGACTGCCGCGCAAGTCGCCCTAGACGCGCAGGTCATCGCCCGGGCGCAGGTGTTCGCCCGGGCCACGCCAGAGCAGAAGCTCGCGATCATCCGGGCCCGGCAGGCAGCCGGGGACGTGGTGGCCATGACCGGCGACGGCGTGAACGACGGCCCCGCGCTGCGCCGCGCCGACATCGGGGTCGCTATGGGCAAGCGAGGCACCGAAGTCGCCCGCCAGGCGGCCGACCTGGTCCTGGCCGATGACGAACTCGGCACTGTCGTCACAGCCGCCGAGGAGGGCCGCCGCGTCTACGCCAACATCCGGCGCTTCCTGCTCTACGGACTGGCCGGCGGACTGGCCGAGATCGTGGTCATGCTGGCCGGGCCATTCCTCGGCTTGGCCCTCCCCCTGCTGCCGGCCCAGATCCTCTGGATCAACCTGCTCACCCACGGGCTGCCTGGCGTTGCCCTCGGCAGCGAGCCGGCGGACCCGGCCGCGATGCACCGCCCGCCGCGGCCTCCGGCGCAGAGCGTGCTCGGCGGCGGGCTCTGGCAGCGCATCGTCCGGGTCGGCGTGGTAATCGCGGCGGTGACGCTCGGCCTAGCCGTGTGGGCTCACGCGACAGGCCGCCCCTGGCAGAGCATGGCCTTCCTCGCGCTAGGTGCGACCCAACTCGCCGTGGCCGCGGGGTCGCGGGCCCGGCCCGGCACGCTGGCCAACCCGTCCTTGCTCATTGCGGTCGCCGGGGCGCTCGCGCTTCAGCTCGCCGGCCTGTACCTGCCGCTCCTGCGCGAGCTGCTTCACACGCAGCCGCTGACGGTCGCCGACCTGCTAATCGTGGCGGCATTCTCCGCACTCGGGTACGTGGCGATTCGTCTCGACCGCATCGTGCACAAGGTCCCGCCTCGGCCCGGGTCGCTGACACAAGCCGGTCTTACCCGAGGTGCACCGCCGCCGTCCTGGTGAGCACGTCATCGACTGGCCTGCGTGGCGTGACAAGGGTTTCCTTGCCGTATCCGAGCCGGATCAGCATCTGCGGATGCTCGTTCCACGGCCACGCCGGAGCAGATTCGCCGCGCATATCAGCGAGCTGGATCGACTGGTAAAGGAATGACGCAGACAGGCCGCGCGATGTCGCCGTCAGCAGGACTCGCTGCAGAGCCTGACCCGCGCGGAGCCAGTCGGCCGCCTCGTCGCCCGCCGTCGTCAGGACCGCAAGCTGCGGGGACTCCTCGTAGCCGCTTGCAGGCCTGGTGACAACGGGCGACGCTGATGCCAGATCGCCGCGAACCGGCGCTGGCGCGCCGCGCGGCACCTGCGGGAGACCACCGGCGGGGATCCCGTCATCCCTGGGTTCCGTGGCTATCCACCGCTGCAGCTCGATCCTGTGGTCGACGTCCTGCGCCAGCTCTTCGCTAGCCTCTGCGGCCAGGCGAAGGACGGTCGCGGCTTCGCCTTCGGGCAGCATCCGCAGCGTGGCGAACTCCCACTTCGCCGCCTGCTCCAGCGCAGCACGGTGGGATTCGCAGATTCGCTCAGCGGTGAACGGCCTGCGATCGGTATGCCGCTGCCAGATCGACTGGTACAGCTCGCGTTCCGCGAACGTCGGCGGACGTCCCGGCTCTGCCTGGATCGCGGCGATCACCATCGGCGGGAACTCAGGCTGGGGAAACGGCCAGACCAGCGGGTTGAAACCCGTCATCCTGATCGCAGTCCTGATGTTAAACAGCGCCGCCCCGCAGCTCAGATACAGGGCCCTGCCACGCGGATCCCCGACCCACAGCGCACGCTCAGGATCGGCTCGAACCTCCAGCAGATCATCCGCCGAGGCCGCGAACTGCCAGGGCTGCGTGTTGTGAATGGAAGGAGCAGCTGCTGCCGACTCGACGATCCGTCGCAGGATCCCGTCGTTGGCCAGGATCTTCAGCATGACCTTGTCCCCTTTCAGCCGCGACGCCAGAGCCATGGCGCCCGTCTGCGGACAGAGGCACCGCTAGCGTCCACCTACCAGACTTCGCCTCGCGGGCGATGGGCCGCAGAGGCGTTAGCAGTTGGGACGAAGGCCAAAGGTCCCGGAATCCTGTAGGGGCCGCCGGGCCGCTGGAACCGCGGCATCTTCCGGCGCGTCCTAACCGTGTCTGAAAGTCCGAGCGCGGAGGTCAGGATTCGTGTGAGCAAGGGGCGAATCGGCGTCGTGGCGGTCGTCGCCGCGGTAGCCATCCTGGCGGCAGGCTGCGCTAGCAAGCCCTGCGGCTCCAGGGGCGGCGCCGGATCGTGCGTGGCAATTCTGAAGTTCCGGCACCGCCTGTACCTCGGCACTGCCGTGCGTATCCATTCACACAGGAGCGGCCACGCGACTGCTTCTGAGCCCCGTCTGCACAAGATTGGCGTCGCGGTTCAGCCTGCATGCATCGATACCAATTGCCGCAGTTCCGCTGACGTTCCAAAACACTTCGAGGTTGCGCGCATTGAAGGAGTGGACCCGACGAGTGCGATTGTGATGCTGCGCTGGGGCTTCATCTACGTCCGCCCGGGCGTAGCGGCGGACCGCCGATCTATGGAGCGGCTGATCAGCCGTGAAAGCGCTGGCACTTAGCGGTTGCGCAACGCTGCGATGAGTTCGGACTTCCTCATCGATGACCGGCCCTTTATGCCGATCTTCATCGCCCGCCTGACGAGCTCGGCCTTGGACCAGTCGTCATAGGACCCATGCCTGCCGCCTTTGGCTCCTACCTTCTTGATGAGGACCCGTCGGAGTCCTTGGCGGTCTCAGTCCTGGCCGGATCGGCCGGAGGTTACGCGTCACTACCTCGCAGCCGTTGCGGCAGGCGTCGCGGGCCTGATCGCGCTACCGTATGGCGACGAACTGGCTCGCTGCTACCGAACGGCAAGACAGCAATCGCCCCGCGAAGGCGAGCGGCACAGGCTGAGGCCCGGGCTGGACGAGCCCTCCCCAGCGGGAGCAGACTACTGTTGCAAAGTTCCACAACGACTCGCTGCGGTCTGGACCCCGCCCCGGCGTGACGCTGCGACGTGCGCATGAACGCGAGCGACGTCTGCGGCCTTTCGCGGAGCGGTTGTCCCGGTCAAGAGGGGAGCCGCGAGATGACTGACCTACAGCGCAAGGCTGAGCCCGTGATCGTCCGCTTGCCGGCTGAGATCGACGTGGCCAATGCCGAGAGCCTCTATGACCAGCTCTGCTCGGCCTGCGCTCCTGGTTTCGCGGTTGTGGCGGACCTGACCTCAACTACCTTCTGCGACTCGCTGGGCGTCCGGCAGATGATGCTGGCCCATCAGTATGCGAGAGCGCTGGGCGCCGAGCTTCGCTTCGCCGTACCTTCGGGAGGCGTTCGCCGGGTCCTGGAGCTACTGGGACTCGACCAGCTGCTAGTGCTGTACCCGACGGTTGAGGCAGCGCTGATGACGCCAGACACGTAAGAGTGCGGGCCAACGGCTGGCCCGCGGCCGTCAGCAACGCGCCCCGCGGGGACCCTGAACCACCAGCTCCAGTGCCCACATGACCCCATAGGCTGCGCCTGACGACGCCATATCTGCCAGCGGCCCTGAACAGGGCACCTGACCTCGGCAGAGGCCGGCGGCGCATGGGATGAATTGGCGATGATCCCACGCATATCCGCGTTCAAGAAGACAGCACGGCGGTACCTCGCGGTGGAACATTTCCTGCTTCGTGATACCGCGCTTGCGGTGCCCGAGGAGATCTTGACAAACAACGGTAGGCCGTTCGCCGATCATTTCGGCCGGGACGGAAGTCCTGTTCGACAAGATCTGCCGCAAGAACGGCATCACCCGCCGGCTCTCGAGCTATGGGTTTCGACGGAGCGCCGCGGGTAGGTGGATCGTTCGACAAAGGAGGACCCATGGTCGCGCTCGTGATCGTCGGTGTATGCATCGTGCTCCTGATTCTCGCCTTCCTGCTGCCGCGGCTGTCGATCTGGCCGCAGCGTGGCGTCGATAGAACGCTCGGAAAAGGGCAGCGGGCGGGAGCGAAAGCGCCCGGTCGACTCGGAAAGTGGCTGCAGAAGCCGTTCTCATTCTCCCGTCGTGCCGCGAACCGCAGTGCAGGCACAGGCCGACGCGCCCGCAGAAGATCCCCGGTCTAGCCCGCCAGCGAACAAGGCAACCCGCGCGGCTCGAGGGCGGCGGCGCCGGATCGTGCGAGGCAATCCTGAAGTTCCGGCACCGCCTGTACCTCGGCACTGCCACGGCAATGACCGTTGTGATGGTCGGCAACCGGTGAGAAAATCAGCTGGATGCGGCCATCTGAGATTCGGCGCGCGCTCGCTGCCGCGTTGGCGACTGCCTCGGCGCTTGACTTGGCCGCCGATGACGCGATCGTTCTTCATGATTCGAACAGGCTCGCTGTGCGGCTGCTGCCTTGCGACGTCCTTGCCCGAGTCGCACCGAGATCGCATCAGGCCGCACGGTTCGAGGTCGAGCTTGCCCAACGGCTCGCCGAAACCGAGAGCCCTGTGGCTGGTCTGGAACCCCGAGTAGAGCCGCGCGTTTATGGGCGTGATGGCTTTGACGTCACGCTGTGGACCTACTACAAACCTGTGACGCCACCGGAGGTCTCGCCAGCCGACTATGCGGATGCGCTTGGGCGACTGCATGCCGGCATGCGCAAGCTCGATGTCAGGACGCCGCACTTCACGGATCGAGTGGAAGAGGCTCAGCAGCTTGTGCAGAGCAGTAACCTCACTCCGGAGCTAGCCGACGCGGATCGGGAGCTTCTCAGCAACACGCTACGGAGCCGGAGACAAGCGATCGTCGACCGCGGCGCAGCCGAGCAGCTACTGCACGGCGAGCCGTACCCAGGCAACGTGCTCAGTACGAAATCCGGACTGTTGTTCATCGATCTCGAGACGTGTTGCCGTGGGCCCGTGGAGTTCGACCTCGCCCATGTCCCCGAAGATGTCAGCGAGCGCTATGCGGACGCTGATGAAGAACTGCTCAGTGATTGCCGGATCCTTGTTCTTGCCATGGTCGCCGCGTGGCGCTGGGATCCGGGCGACCAATTCCCGAACGGCCAACGAGCAGCTCATGCACTCCTCAGCGCCATACGCGAGGGCCCACCGTGGCCGACGCTCGACGTCGTGATGCGCAGACCGGATGGTCCGCAGGCGCCCGGTACGGCGGATTGACCCGGCCCTGATGCCGGGTGACCGGCGGCCGGGCCGGTTTCTCTCAGGCGGCTAGCGCCGCGTACCGGCCGTTGTTCGCGGCCAGGCTGCCGTGCGTGCCCGCCTCGATGATGCGGCCATGGTCAAGGACGGCGATCTGATCGGCATTGCGCACGGTCGACAGCCGGTGCGCGATCGTGATGGTCGTGCGGCCGCGGGCGAGGCGGTCGAACGCCTGCTGGACCGCACGCTCTGTCTGCGTATCCAGCGCGCTGGTGGCCTCGTCTAGGACCAGCACGCGCGGGTCACGCAGCAGCGTGCGGGCGATGGCGATGCGCTGCTTCTCGCCACCGGAGAACCGGTGCCCGCGCGAGCCGACCATGGTGTCGTAGCCGTCGGGCAGGCTGGCGATCAGCTCATGGATCTGGGCGGCACGGGCAGCGTCCTCGATCTCGGCGTCGCTCGCCTCAGGCCGCGCGTAGCGGAGGTTATCCCGCACCGTGGCGTGCAGCAGGTAGGTCTCCTGGCTCACCACACCGACGATCGAGGCGAGGTCGGTGAGCCGCAGATCGCGCACGTCGATGCCGTCGATGCGGATACTCCCGATTGCTGGGTCATGGAGGCGGGAGATCAGCGACGCCAGGGTGGTCTTGCCAGAGCCGGTCTCGCCGACCAGTGCGACTGTGCTGCCCGCCGGAACGTCCAGGTCGATGCCGGTCAGGGCATCACGGTCGGCGCCGGGGTACCGGAAACTGACGCCGGAGAAGGTCACGTGGCCGGCGATGGCGGCCTGGTCTATCTCGATCGGGCGCAGCGGGTCGCTGATCTCGACGGGTAGGTCGAGGTACTCGAAGATCCGGGCGAACAGCGCCAGCGAGCTAACTACGGAAACGCCCGTGCTGAGCAGGCCGGTCAGCGGCCGGAATAGCCCGTTCTGCAGGGTTGTGAACGCGATCAGCGTGCCGATCGTCATCAGGCCCGCGGTGATGGGCAGGCCCGCCGCGAGGTAGATGACCGCAGGAATCGCGGCGTAGATCAGGCTGAGCGAGGCCATCCGCCAGCGCCCGGCGAGCTGGGACTGCAACTCCAGGTCGATCAGCCGGGCCGAGGAAGCGGTGAAGCGGCGGACCAGCGAAGGCCCGGTACCCATCGTCTTGGCCAGCTGAATGCCGTTGATCGACAGGCCTTCCTCGATGGTGACGTTAAGGTCGGCCAGCTCCCGCTGCTGCTGCGTGGTGATCGCCCGGCGCATGCGCGCCACCTTGCGGGACAGGTAAATCGAGGGCGGCATGACGACCAGCGAGATGAGCGACAGCCGCCAGGACAGCGCGACCATGGCGGCCGAAGTCGCGACGGCCGTCGTGAGGTTCGAGGCGATCGAGGTCGCCGTGGACGTCACGACGGACTCCATGCCGCCGATGTCGTTGGTGATGCGGGACTGGACCTCACCGGTCCGGGTCTTGGTGAAGAACGCGATCGACTGCTGCTGCAGGTGACCGAAGACGCTGGTGCGCAGCCCGTGCATCACCTGCTGGCCGACCTTGGTGCTGATCCAGGTCTGGATCACGCCGAACGCTGAGGTGACGGCGGCCACGCCGACCATACCGATCACTAGCCAGGCGAGCAGCCGCACGTTGCGCTCGGGCAGGGCGTTGTCAATGACCGCCCGGAGCAGGAACGGGGAGGCCAGCCCTACCACGGAGGAGGCCACAATGATGACGGTGACGATGCCCAGCTGCCAGCGATACGGGGCGAAGAGCCGGCCAATGCGGCGCAGCGACACCTCGCGGGCCTGCGCCTTCTCAGCGGCGGTGACCGTCTTGGGTCTGCCGCCGCGGCCTGCACTCCTTATTTCACGGCTCGTGTCTGGCGACGCCAAATACTTCCTCGATTCTGCCGGGGGCTTGCCGTCCGGCGAGCCTGCGCGGCTCGGGAGGCTAACCCGGTGATAGCCAGTTGCTGAGGTTACCTCAATGTGAGGATACAACAGGAAAGCCTGGTACGCTATTCCCGTGGTTCAGGAACGCGATCCGGCCTCTCTGGCTCGTTCCGGTGGCGACGAGTCGCTGTCGGACGCCTTCTGGGCGGTCGCGCGCCAACTGCGGGAGACCTCGCAGGAAACCCTGGCCCCCTGGGACATCACTCCGGGCCAGTTCCGCGCCCTGCGGGTGCTGCGCCGCGACGGCATCATGCGGCTGTCGGAACTGTCGGACCGGCTGAAGATCGCGGCGCGCTCCACGACTGAGGTCATCGACGCGCTGCAGGCGCGCGAACTCGCCGCGCGCCGGCCGGATCCGGACGACCGGCGGGCCACGCTGGTCGAACTGACCGAGCACGGCATGCAAGTTCTGCACGGCATCCGGGAGGCCCGCAGCGGCGAATCGGAGCGTGTCTTCGACCGGCTTACCCCGGCCGACCGGGCCACCCTGGCCGCGATCTTGCGCAAGCTCCGCGATTAGGCCTAGGCGGGCCGCCGGCGAGCCAGCGCAGCCTCTGCGATAGCCCTAGAGGCTGACACGCTTTGGCTCCCCGTTTGGCGCTCCCCTAATTGCCTGATAGGCCTACGCGCGAGGTTCTGACGTGCGCGCCTGGCAGGACTCGAACCTGCGACCAACTGCTTAGAAGGCAGCCGCTCTATCCGCTGAGCTACAGGCGCTCGATGCCAATTGTGCCCGATCTAGGCTACGCGCCAGCCATCTTGCGCCCGCTAGGATCGCGGCGAAGCCGACCTTGAGCGCGCGCCCCACGGGCCGATCGCGACGAGCCTCGGCTTGAGGCATGTCTTGCCACCACCGCTCACGACCGTGCCTCGCACCGTCTGGCCGGTCACCTGGCAGGTCACCAGCAACACTGTCCCGCTGGCCGTGTCGACGCTGGCGCCCAGTCCCGAGGTCTCGGCGAAGTAGTGCGGCCACGGCAGCGGCTTGGCGGTCCACACAACGTGCATCTTCGACATGCTGTAGCCCCAGGCGGCGCCGCCCGCGCCGGCGTCGAGCCCGAGAGCCACCCCGGCCCGCACCCCGTAAACGCCAGCCGGCACTGTTCCCGACTTGGCTGGCAGGATGCGGCCGGTGATCGGGTCGAGGCCGGCCAGGCTGCCGCCGACGTCGGCGTACAGCACGCCGAGCACCGGATCGCTGCCCTCGGCGATGGCATCGGGGACCTGAGCCGTCAGGCGCCCGTTCGCGACGCTATACATCGACAGGCCGAGGCTGCCCGAGAAGACGAGCGAACCGCCGACTACTGCGGACAGCACGCCGTCGAATGACCGGGCCGGCGGCCGGATCAGTCGCTCGGCGCCGGTGCGCAGGTCTATCTGGCGCACCGCGGTCACCGGATCGGTGCCGACCTGCCCGCCGGCCGACACCGTGACGTACAGCTTCCTGCCCGCGACCCGCCAGGCCTGGCCAGCGGTGCCGGTCGGGTCGCGCCAGATCGCGCGCCCGGAGTCGTTGACGTAGCTGGTCACTGACGCCGGACCGACGACGACCGTGCGCTCGGGCCCGGCCCGCACGGCGCCGCCTGAGACGGCCGCCGGGTACGTCCTGAGCTGCTTTCCCGACGCGGCGTCCAGCACTATCTCCCGCCGTGTCGATGCGGCACGCGACGAAGCGCCCAGCGCGGTTCCCGCTGCCGACGATCCGGTGATGTCCGTCGGCGCGGCCTCAGATGGGGTGCTCACGCCGACTGTGACAACGCCCTGCCAGGCTCGCACCGAGACGATGGCCGAGCCGGCCGGCACCCCGGTCAGGACCTGCGTCCAGCGGGAGGAGCCGCTCATGACGTCGTAGGCGCTGACGGTCAGGCCGAAGCCGATCACCGCGATTCCGTGTCCGGCCGCCGCGGACGCCTGGCCTTGGCTGAAGATCGTGCCCTCGACCCCGTCTTGCGCGATCCACGAGCCGCTCAGCGAGCGCGACCAGCGCACGAAGTTGCGGGCGGCGCAGGCGCTCCTGCCGCCGCGGCAGGACCCGGACGCAATCTGGGTGACCACGATCACCGCGGTCAGCACGGCGGCCAACAGCAGCGCGAGAGCTCCGCGCTGCAGGGGCACCTTCGCCAGCCGGCCGAACGTCACGTTCCGGATCCGCCTTTCCGCCTCCGCCCCGCCGGTGACGTTGTCACGGTATACCCCGTCGGGCCGCGCCAAGGGCGGGCCGCAGATAGCGTTGGCAAGCAGACAGCCGCGTTGCTCCACATGTTCACGCGAGGAGGATCCATGTCCGACAGGGCTCCGCTGCCCTACGACTTCATGCCGCAGGTGCCTTCTTTCAGCGTCGAGAGCGACGACGTCGCCCACGACCGTCAGATGGGCGATAACCAGGTATACAACGGATTCGGCATGACGGGCCAGAATATATCTCCGCACCTGCGCTGGCGCGGCTTCCCGGCCGAGACCAAGAGCTTCGCCGTCACCTGTTACGACCCCGACGCACCGACCGGTTCCGGTTTCTGGCACTGGCTCGTGCTCGACATCCCCGCCTCGGTCACCGAACTCGCGGCGAACGCAGGCGCGTCGGACGGCGGCGGCCTTCCCGTCGGCGCCTTCTCGGTCCGCAACGACTACGGCAGCAAGGACTTCGGCGGCGCCGCGCCTCCCGCGGGCGACCCCGCGCACCGCTACGTGTTCGCCGTGCACGCGCTCGACACCGAGTCGCTCGGCATCGACTCCGACGTCTCAGCCGCGGTGGCAGGCTTCAACCTGCGTTTCCACACCATCGCACGCGGCGTCGTGGTGCCCGTCTTCGGACATTAAGGGTCGGTCGAACAGTCGCGGGCTGAGTCCAGTTGTCGCTAGGCCAGGCTGGCCAGGACCTCGCGCTCGCGCTCGGGGTCCAGGCCATGCTTGAGGCCGCCCTCCCTGACGGGCGGGTCGCCCTCGGTCTGCAGCCAGCGCCACGTATCGGCCACGGTCTCCGACACCGGGCGGCAGATCAGCCCGGCCGCGTAGATCGCGTCGACGTTGCCGTCGTGCAGCGCGGCGCCCTCGCCCACCGGCGGGACCCAGACCGGCAACTCGACCCAGCCGCCGATCCCGGCGGCCTCGATCACCTCGGGCTCGACCCAGATCAGTTTCGCGTCCGAGCCTGTCGCGGCGACAGCGGCCTCGAGCAGTTCGGCCATCGTGGCGTGGCCTGGCCTGCTGACCGTGTTGAACGCGCCGCTGATGCCCTGGTCGGCGGCGTGCAGCATCCAGGAGGCGAGGTCCCGGCAGTCGATGTACTGGATCGGCATGTCGCGCGGGCCGGGAGCGAGCACGTCGCCGCCGCGCTCGATCCGACGCAGCCACCACGGCATCCGGCCGACCAGCTCGTAGGGCCCTAGGATCAGGCCGGCCCTGGCCAGGACCGAAGGCCCGGCGAAGTGCTCAAGCACGGCCAGTTCGCCGCCGCGCTTGGCGGCCGCGTAGTCGTCGGACTCCTCGCTCGCCGAATCACCGTCGACGACCGGCGCGCTCTCATCGGCGCCTGACGGAATCGGCCAGGCGTACACCGACCGGCTCGAGACGTAGCCGTAGTGCCCCGTCCGGCCGGTCAGGAGCGTCGCCGCGTCACTCACCACCCGCGGCGCACGGCTCCAGGTGTCGATCACGGCATCCCAGGTGTCATCGCCCAGGGCTTCGCGCAGCTGCGCTGGGTCGGTCCGGTCAGCGCGCCGCACCTCTGCGCCCGGCACGTCGTTGCCGGTCTCGCCCCGGTTGAGCGTCGTGACCTGATCTCCGCGTGCGACCGCGGCCTCGACCACGGCGCGTCCGACATGGTGTGTTCCGCCAAGAACGAGAAGTCTCATGGGACCATCTTGGTCGATGCCGGGCGGCCAGCGCGAACCTGTTCATCGACGGCGTAGCGGGTCCGCGCCGTGCCGACCTACGGCTAGCGGCGCCGACCCGCGCCTGTTTCTTGCGCCTGGTCCCTCGCGGCCGACGCGGCCGCTGGGGCCGGCGCCGCGGCCTCCTCAAGATGCAGGCTGGGCACGATCGGCTCCAGCCAGTGCGGCATCCACCAGGCATGCGGGCCGAGCAGCGTCATCACCGAAGGCACCAGCACCATCCGGACCAGGGACGCGTCGATCAGCACCGCGAACGCCATGCCGATGGCCAGCATCTTGATCGTGGGATCGGTGTTCAGCACGAAACTCGTGAACACCGTCACCATGATCGCGGCCGCCGTGGTGATCACCCTGGCCGTCGCGCCGATGCCGATCGCGACGCTGCGGTGCTCGTCGCCGGTGCTTACCCAGGCCTCGTGGATCCTGGACAGCAGGAACACCTCGTAGTCCATGGACAGACCGAACACGATGCAGAACACGAGCATCGGCACATATGCCGGGATCGGCAGTGTGGTGTGCAGCCCGATCACGCCGGCCAGCCAGCCCCACTGGAAGATCGCCACGATCACGCCGACGGCCGCGCCGATCGAGAGCAGATTGAGTATCGCCGCCTTGGTCGCTATCACCACCGACCGGAAGGCCATAGTCAGCAAGAAGTAGGAGATCGCGATCACGGCCAGGATCAGCCACAAGAGCCGGCTCGTGATCCGGTCAGTGAAGTCGACCGCGCCCGCTGTCGTGCCGGTCACGTAGGTGGTCAGGTGCTCTTTGGGCAGCACCGAGTTGCGCAGGGTCCTGACCAGATCAGTCGTCGCCGTCGCCTGCGGCCTCGTCGTCGGGATCACGTTGATCACCGCCACCGTGCCTGCCTTGTTGACGACAGGCGCGCTGACCGACTTCACGCCGTGAGTGTGCGACAGGTCGGACTGCATGGTGCTCAGCTTGGAGTTCGTGGTCTGCGTGGACTCTTTGGGCAGCTTGGCGACGACCGTGAGCGGCCCATTCAAGCCGGTCCCGAATCCCTGCTTGATCAAGACGAACGCGCGCTTGTTGCTGTCGGAGTGGGGGTTCGTGCCGTTGTCGGGCTGGCCTAGCGTGATCGAGAACAGCGGGATCGCGAGTACGACGAGTACCGCGACACTTGCGATGCCCCACGGCCACGGGCTGGCGCTGACCCTGCGGCCCCAGCGTGCGAATCCGCTGTTCTCGTGCTGTTCCTCGGTCTTGGACGCGGTCCGTTTCGCCTGCTCGCGGACCGGGATGTGCGCCTTCCATGCCTGGAACCTTGCGGGCAGGCTGCGCACGGTCTCGCGCACGACGCCCATGAACGCAGGCACCAAGGTCAATGCGACCAGCATCGAGAGCGCCACGACGACGGCAGCAGCCAGGCCAAGTGAGCCGACGAACGTGACCCCCGCGATGTACAGGCCGAGGATAGAGATCACGACGGTGCTGCCCGCGACGACGATCGCCGCGCCCGATGTGCGCTCCGCGCGCTTCACCGAGCTGACCACGTCCATGCCCTGATCGAGTTGCTCGCGGTGGCGGGCCGTCAGGAACAGCCCGTAGTCAATCGCGACACCAAGGCCGAGCAGGGTCGCGATGGTCGGCGCGGTCGTCGGGAACGTCATCGCGGATGCGAGCAGCCCGAGCAGGGACAAACCGGCGCCGACGCTGAACAGAGCGGACACGAGCGGTATCGCGGCCGCGATCAGCGAGCCGAACATGAACAGCAAGAGCGCGAGCGCACAGATCAGGCCGATGAGCTCGGATGTGTGGTCGCTGGTTTGCTGGCCGATGTTGCCGGCATTCGCGCCATAGTCGACCGTGAGTCCTGCGTTCGTGGCCGGTGCTACGGCCTTGTTGAGCTTGTGCAGGTAGCCCGTGCCAAGCCCGTCCGGGTTGACGTTCCAGGTCGCGCTCATGTAGGCGATGGTGCCGTCCTTGGAAACCTGGCCGGACTTCTGCGAGGCGAACGGACTCGTCGCGGCGATGACGTGCGGCAGCTTGGAAACGTTCGTGGTCGCCTGGTTGATCGCACCCTGATCGGCCGTGACCATGCCGTGCTTGGCCTTGAACACGATCTGGCCGCCGTAGCCGCCTTCCTTCGGGAACGACGCGTTCAGGGTGTCCAGGCCCCTGGCTGAGTCGGTTCCTGAGACCGTGTAGTTGTTGACGTAGTTCCCGCCGAACTCACCGCGGGCCCATAGCAGCCCGCCGAGGATGATCACCCAGCCGACGATGACGGCATAGCGCCACTTGACCGCTCCGCTGCCCAGCCGCTCCAGCAGGCGATTCACGTTTCGGTGCCCCCCTCCGGTTCCGTGCAGGCCGACTGCACGGCTGCAAGACGGCAGGCGGACGTCCGGATCCCGGTTGCCAAGATCATCTTCCGGGCCCGCCGCCCGGTGAGCCTCACCCACGACGGGTGAACAGCGCGGTTGGTCAGCTAGCCGGGAACGTGGCGATGTGCTGGCCGCAAGAAGCCGGGTCGTAGCCTGGCAGGCTGGCAAGCTGATCGAGCAGCCAGCGCGATCCGAGCACCTTGATCAGCGACTGCACCTCCCGCGAGGCCGCGTGCACAGCCGGGATCATGAGGTCGAACCGTTCTGCCGCGAGCGGGACAAACGCGAGCCCGTACGCCAGCGCGGCTGGCTCGCTCGCGACACCGACGTCGGCCAGCCCGGCCGCGATAGCGTCGGCGACCTGCAGGTGCCCGGCCGCCTGCGTCTGGTACCCAGGTACCTGGGCGCCGTCGATGCCCGCACTGACCAGTTCGCGGTCCAGGACCCGCCGCGCTTCCGCACCAGGTTCCCTGTTCACCAGCCGCAGCCCGCAGGCGACGATGTCGTCGACGGCCCCGACCTCCTCGCGGGCGCCTGACCCGAGCACCAGCCCCTCGCGCCAGGCGCTGAACCCGATCACCTCGCCTCCGGTGGCCAGCAGCTCAGCCGCCGACTCGGTGTTGTACTCGCCAGAGGGGCCCCGCAGGTGCGCGCCAGCCGCGTGCACCAGGCCAGCGGCCGCGAGCCGCAGCGCCTCCCCGCTCGAGCACGGCCACCAGCTGAACCCGATCGGCGGGTCCAGCAGGCTGAGCGGCTCCTCGAGCAGCGGCAGCGCGGGGTCGCAGCCGGCCACGACCAGCGTCGGACGCGGCGGCCCGATCGGCCGGACCGACGCGGGCCGCACCCGCTCATCCCGCTCATCATGTTCATCCTGCGCGGCTCGCGTGCCGGCGAGCAGGCCGCCGGCCGGTAGGAAACCCGCCCGGCTGACGGTCGGCCCCGCCAGCGGCAGCGCGACGAACGACTCCCCGATCGGCGCGAGCGTGACCCGGGCGCCAGCGGAGCCGCTGCTCATGACGGCGTCTCGTCCGACCAGGCGGGCCGACACCGAGGCGACCGCCCCTTCCGCGCCGAACAGTTCCTCGACGGTCATGCCGAGCGCCTGGGCCAGCGCGAGCGCCACGCGCAGCGACGGATCCGACTGGCCTGACTCGACGGCCGACACAGCCTGCCGCGAGACGCCAGCCATTCGAGCGAGTTGCTGCTGGGAGTAACCCCTGGCCTGCCGCGCGAACCTCAGCTTGGCCCCGCTGATCATCGCCTGACCCCCGTCTGGCCTGTCTGGCCCGTCTCCCCGGTGTGCCCCTGGCGTCCGGTGCGTCCGGTCCCGGGCTGACCTTCGCCGGCCGATGTCTCAGCCCGTTGGTGACCCGCCAGGTCCGGCGGACCCGGCGAGCCAGCCTGGCTAGGCGGGCTGGCTGGATCGGCTGGATCCGAGGCGGGTCCGAAGACCGGCGGGTCGATGGCGGTGAGCACGTACTCCCGCCCCCTCGCGGCCGGCTCAGCGAACCGCCCGGTCACCTGCGCACGGCCGGTGCTGATCGTGATCTCCCACAGCGCGCCGGCTGGGCGACACGAGGTAACCGGGCCGGACAGGACCAGGCCGTGCTCGGGGTGGCGGCCCGCGGCGACCCGGTCGGGATGAATCGCCGCGACCGGCCCGCTGGCTATTGCCCCCGGCAGCGACACGAACGACGTGTACCCGACAAGCTCTGCGACCCGCCTCGTAGCGGGCGCCAGCACGACCTCACCGGGCTCCCCTATCTGGAGCATCTGGCCACGATCGAGGACCGCGAGCCGGTCGGCGAAGGCCTGCGCCTCGGCCAGCTCGTGCGCCACGAGGATGGAAGGCACGCCCCGCTCGGCGACGAGCGAGACAACCAGGTCGGTCAGCGTGCGCCGCAGGCTGGCGTCGAGTCCGGCGTACGGCTCGTCGAGCAGCAGCGCGTCGCAGTGCGAGAGCAGCAGCCGACCGAGCGCGACCCGGTGCGCCTGGCCACCGGACAGCCTCGCGGGCATCGATCCGAGCAGCCCGTCGATCCCGAGCACGCCGGCCAGTTCTGCGAGCTCGGCGCCGACCCCGGCGTCGCCCGCTGACCGGCCGTACATCAGGTTCGCCCTGACCGATAGATGCGGGAACAGGCCGGGGTCCTGGCGCAGCAGGCCGATCCGGCGCCGCCACGGCGGGACCATCATGACCGGCTTGTCGGTCGAGGTTAGGACCCGGCCGCGAAGCAGGATCAGCGCACGGCGCGGCGGCACCAGGCCCGCGATCATCTCCAGGATGGTGGTCTTGCCGGCCCCGGACGGGCCGAACAGCGCGAGCCGCTCCCCTGGCGCGACGGTCAGTGCGGCGCGGACGGTGAAGTCGCGCCGGTCAACTTCGGCGTCGGCCTCGAGCACGGGCGCTCCAGATGTAGGCCGCGAGCGGCAGCGGCAGCGCGACCACCAGCAGGACCAGGGCGAACGGCAGGGCCGACGGCAGGCCGGTCTCCTGCAGCGTCGTCCAGATCTGCAGCGGCAGCGCAGTCGGGTGGTAGGCGATGATAACCACGGCCCCGAAGGCACCCATGGCCCTGGCCCACGAGATGGCCAGCGCCATCGCCAGGCCAGGCGCCGCGAGTGGGATGGTCACCCGCCTGAATACGCGCCTCGGTGGATCGCCGAGCAGGGCCGCCTGCTGTTCCAGCCGGGGATCGACGCCGCTGAAAGCGGCCTGCGCGCCGAGGATGTAGTACGGCGCCGACTCATAGACCTGGGCGATGACCAACGCCAGGAAGGTGTCTGTCGCAGAGAGATTCAGGCCGGACAGTAGGTGCCCGATCGGGGTGAATGGGCCGACCATGAACACCAGCAGCAGCCCGATGACCAGCGGCGGCAACAGCAGCGTGGCCAGTACACCCGCCTCCCATACTCGCGGGAAGGGCAGCGTTCCCCTGGCGAGCGCCCAGGCGAGCGGCGTGCCGAGCAGGACAAGGACCCCGAGCGTGACCGCCCCCGACTCGACCGACAGGATCAGCGGCCCCAAAGCGCCAGGCGCGCTGAGCGAGGTCGTGATGGCGTGCCACGACAAGTGGGTGAGCAACGCGATGACGGGCCCGAGGAGCGCGACCCAGATGATGGCGGTTCCTGCGATGGCTAGCGAGCGGTTTGTGTAACGCAACCCTCGCGGCACCGCCGCCCCGCCGGGCCCGCCTTGTCCGGGCGCCGGCGGAGTGACGGTGACGGCTGGACTAGCTGCCAAGCTCTTTCCTGATCGAGGCGGGCACAGCGCTCGCCGGGCCGGTAAGGGTGGGCGTGAGCAGCGTATAGCCGCCCTGCTTCTCATACAGGGAACGGCCGGCCGGCGAGAGCACGTACGCGACGAAGGCATTGCCCGCCGCCGCGTCCTTCGCGCCCTCGATGGTAGTGATGTCGAGGGTCAGCGGCGAGCCGGTCTTGGTGTCCTGGCCGGTGCTGTCCGTGATCGTGATCGATGCCTTGGCGTAGTTGTCGGCGAACGCCGCGTCGCCCAGGTTGATGTCGGGCGGCAGCGTGATGTACTTCAGGTGCAGCTGCTTGGCCTGCGACAGGTAGGCGCTCGCCGCGTCGACCTGGCCAGCCTGCAGCCGCGAGTCGAGTGCGGCTTCCTCGAAGATCTGCGTCGACTTCGGCGACGCGAGCGGGCCGCCCAGGATCTTCGTCACTGTGTTCTTCGGCAGGTGGTACTTCATCTGCGCGAGCTCGAGCATGTAGATGAACGCGCGGCCCTGCGGGTCAGTGTTCGGGTCGGTACGCCCGAGCTGGAACCCCGGCTGCTCCATCAGCTTGAACAGGTCAGAAATCGGCTTCTTGCCGCTGGCGATGGCGTTGAACTGAGGGGCGTACTTGCTCTTCGGGTTGTATGCCACGACGATCGACGTCGACGCGTACTGGATGAACCACTTGGTGAACTTCGGCCCGAGCGACGCGATCGACTTGCCGCCGACGGTGATGAAGACGTTCGGGAAGATCGTCTTGGCGGCGATCTCGGCGGACAGCCCGTCAGATGGCCCTGCCGTTCCCTGGTACTTGAACCCGGTCGCCTTCTCGAACGCGGGGCCGAAGACCTGCTCGTTGAGATATGTCAGCGAGGCTGCGTAGGCGACGTTCGCGGTTCCTGACGGCTTCGCCTTGCCGCCACCACCGCCGCCGGAGGTGCCCGAGCTGCCGGACGAACTGCAGCCTGCCGCGGCCAGGCCGAGGCACGCAAGCACGATCAACCCGGCCTGCAATCTACCTATTTTCAGCGTCATATCCGGGACGATAGCCACTGCAACTTGCGCAGCGCAAGAACTCCTGACACGGGCCGCGCCGTGTCCTTGCTTCTCGGCGGCCGCTTATCCGGATAGCGGATTCTTGCAGCATCCATTCAGGCGGCGTTCAGCCCGACGTGCTTAGCTGGCCCGGGCTTTGTGACCTGGGCTGACCCTCCGCAGCGCTTCGATAACAGCGGAGCCACCGCGGTCCGGGACCCATAGCATGGTCTCCGGCACGGGCCAGGAACGGGTGACACGACACTAGAGGCGGTCAGCAATGGGCGAGGCGGTCAGGCCGCACACCCACCTATATTGGGGTCAGATCGCCGCCGACCTCGCCGGCCCCTCGGGCACAGGCGGCCAGGCGATCGGTGTCAGCACAGCCAGCGGGAGCATCTGATGGCAACACGGCAAACCGGCGGCAAGTCCGGTAAGCGCGGGACCGCATCGGCCCGGCGGAACTCAGGCGGCGGGACGGCCTCCCTGGCCAAGCCAGCCCGCGGCGGTTCTGGCCGCATGGGCTCCGCTGGCTCCGGAACCGCGAGGCCTGCCGGCGGTGGCGCCAAGGACGGGACGTCAGCGCGCAAGGCCCCGAGCAAGGCAGCGGCCGGCGCCAGCGGAAAGTCGTCGCCGTCGCCGGCCGGTCGTTCTGGTCAGCCCTCGGCCGCCAAAGGCTCGCCGGCCGAGGCCCGGCGGTTCGGCGCAGGCGGCGCGGCCTGGGATGCGGTCCTGCGCTGGTCAGGCGGCGGCGTCCCGTTCTGGACCATGGTCGTCTCGGTGCTCGGGCTGCTGGATGCGGCGTACCTCACCTACGAGCACTTCACCGCGTCGACGACGCTCGCATGCCCAGAAAACGCCACCCTCAACTGCCTCAAGGTGACGACCAGCCCTGAGTCCCGCGTCTTCGGCATCCCGGTCGCCGTGCTCGGCCTCGCGTTCTTTGTGTTCATGGTGGTCGTCAACTCACGCTGGGGCTGGAAGGCAGCATGGCCGGCGGTGCACTGGGCCAGGCTGGCCTCGGTAGTAGTCGGGATCGTGTTCGTGCTGTACCTGATCTGGGCCGAACTGTTCAGGATCAACGCGATCTGCCTGTTCTGCACGGGCGTCCACATCCTCACGTTTATCCTGTTCGCGCTCATCGTCGGCCGGGCCGCGTACTCCGGTGTAAAGGCGATACCTGACAACGACTAGCTCGCGGCGGCACCAGGCTCGCGGGTGACAGCACAACAGAGAAGGCAGAACACTTCAGATGAGCAAGGCAACACGCAACAGGACACGGAGCGCCCGCGAGCGGATCGCCGCGCAGCAGGCGGCGGCCAGGAAAGCCGAGCAGCGGCGCAGGCTCCTCATCGTCGCCGGCTCGGTCGGGCTTGTGCTCGTGATCGTGGTCGGCTTCATCGTCATCAAGAGCCTGCAGAAGCCCGCCAAGAACCTCGGCTCGGGCAACCTCCCCACCTCGGTGACGAAGAACATCACGAACGTCCCGGCGACGACGCTGACCTCGGTCGGCACCGGCTCGCTCGTCCTCCGGTCTGCCGATCAAGCCGATCACCGGCAAGGCGCTGACCGCCGCTGGCAAGCCAGAGATGCTCTACATCGGAGCCGAGTACTGCCCGTACTGCGCCGCGATGCGCTGGTCGATGGCGATCGCGCTGAGCCGGTTCGGCACGTTCGGCGCGCTCAAGGGCATCCACTCATCACCCACCGACGTCTATCCGAACACCCCGACGCTGACCTTCTACAAGCAGAAGTACACGAGCCCGTACCTGACGTTCACGCCCGTGGAGAACCTGACCGTGCAGAAGAAGCTGCTCCAGCCGGTCAGCAAGTCGCAGCAGGCGCTGTGGTCCCTGTACGGCACGACGAATGGCTCGGTCGGCTACCCGTTCATCGACTTCGGTAACAAGGTGGCCATGTCTGGCCCGCTCTACGTGCCGACCATGCTGCACGGACTCACCTGGGCCCAGGTCGCCAGCAGGCTCAAGAACCCGAACGACCCGGTCGCCCAGGCCGTCGACGGCGCCGCCAACTACGTCACCGCCTCGATCTGCAAGATGACCGGTGACAAGCCAGGCTCGGTTTGCTCGGCCTCCCAGGTCAAGACCATCGAAGCCAACCTGTAGTCCTAGAACCGCATCCACGCTGCGGGGCCGTCCTATTTGGCGGGCCCAGCCACGCCCTCGAGTCCCTTCGGCGCCCGCTTCGCCCCTTTCGTGGTCATCTAAGCCGCACCACGTGGGCGAAGCGGGCCGCCCATCACAACAGTGGATCCGAGTGGCACTGGCAAAGCGCCCATTTCGGGCAGCGGATTGGCCATGTCGGATCCAGAGTCGAGTTGATCATGGCGGATCAGCCACGAGGATCCCTTCGGCTACCGCAGGGTGGGCTCGCGGCTCTTCGCAGCCGCGTCGCCCAGCCTGGCGCCCGCCATCTGCGGCCCTCCCCTCATCAGGTGGCTCCGCCGGCCACTTCGCCCCCACCGCGCTCCCCCGGCCACTCCGCCCCCACCGCGCTCCGCCGGCCACTTCGCCCCACCGCGCTCCCCCGGCCACTCCGCGGCTTACCGCGCCCCGCGTCGCCACTGGGCGCCATGGCGCGCTGCCGGCCACTCCGAGGCTGGCCGCGTTTGGTTGCGAAAATTTTGTTAGGCTAACGAACTAGGGTCGGGCCGGAGGCGGCTGGCTCGAGAGCTAGCTGCGAACCGGTGTCAGAGGGTGTCCTCATACTGAATCGGGGGCCGCTGCTAGCGATTTGGTCAGCACATGGAAGGGGCGAGTCGCTAAGGCGTCGGCATCGGTTGGCTGGGCCGGTGTCGGTGCCGCAGGCGGCGCAACTTGCCGATCCAGGAGGGCGGATCGGCCGGATGGGCGGCGCGTGGTTGCCAGTGCGGAATGTCCGCGGCGAATTTGCCGCT
Source organism: uncultured Actinomycetota bacterium (assembly GCA_963696215.1). Lineage (GTDB taxonomy): Bacteria > Actinomycetota > Actinomycetes > Streptosporangiales > Streptosporangiaceae > Chersky-822. The sequence continues at coordinate 881,270 of CAVOJF010000006.1, read as the reverse complement.
GTAACCGCAGGCGGATTGTCATCAGCTACGCCTGGCCAGCGCCCCCCTCGCGGCGGCCGGCTTGCAGGGCCGGGTGGCGGTGCTCGGCGCGCGCCCGCTCGGCTTGCGACGCCGGCCAATGTCCGGCTGGCGCCTGGCGCCCTGGTGACGCCCGGCACCGCTGCAGGCGAACGGCGCCGTCGGCACCACCCTGGCCGCCTCACGGCGACGAGGCTCCGCGCCCGCCGAGTCACCGACTCAGCCGGTACGGCAAGACCGCAACGCAGCGGCTGGAAGGAGAGGCAGTATGAGGTCAGCCCCCGATCCGCGCACACGGTGGCTGCGGCGGCTGATCGGGTACTGCTGGCGTTACCCCAGGCTGGTGATCTTCGCGCTGCTGGGCTCGCTGGTCGCCACCGTCGTCGCGGTGATCATCCCGCTGATCCAGCGCGACATCGTCAACAACGCGATCCTGTCGCACCGCCAGCCGATCTGGCTCGGCGCGACCGCGCTGGTCATCGCGGCGCTGGTGGCCTTCGGCGGCGTGTTCACGAGGCGCTACCTCGGGGGCCGGATGTCGCTGGACGTGCAGCACGATCTGCGCACCGAGATGTTCGCCTCGCTTTCGAGGCTGGACGGCGCACGCCAGGATCAGCTGCACACCGGGCAGGTCGTCAGCCGGTCCATTTCCGATGTCAACATGATCCAGGGCCTGCTCGCGATGGTGCCGTTCCTACTCGGCAACATCTTGCTGTTCTTCCTGTCCCTGATAGCGATGGCTGTTCTGTCGCCGCTGCTCACCGTGGTCGCCGTCGCGGTCGGTCCGGCCCTGTTCGTGATCTCCCTCGCCTCGCGGAACAAGCTCTTCCCGGCAAGCTGGGATGCGCAGCAGCACGCCGCCAACGTGGCAGGAGTCGTGGACGGCGCGGTCACGGGAGTCCGCGTCGTCAAGGGCTTCGGCCAGGAGGAGCAGGAGATCGAACGGCTGGAATGGGCCGGTCGCCTGCTCTACGCCGCCAGGGTGCGCGCGGTCAGGCTGATGGCCAAGTACAACCCGTCGCTGCAGGCCATCCCCGCGCTCGGCCAGGTCGGAGTGCTCGCCCTCGGCGGCTGGCTCGCCATCCACGGCGAGATCAACCTCGGCACGTTCTTCGCTTTCTCGTCCTATATCGCCCAGCTGGTCGGCCCGGTCCGCTCCCTGACCGGGCTGATCACCCTGGGTCAACAGGCGCGCGCCAGCGTCATCCGGGTGTTCGAGGTGATCGACTCGCGGCCGGTGCTGTCCGAGAAGCCGGGTGCCGCCAGGCTGCCCGCCGGGGCCGCCGAGGTGGAACTCGATGACGTCAGGTTCGGATACCTGCCGTCAGAGCCTGTCCTGCGCGGACTCTCGCTGCGGGTTCAGCCTGGCGAGACCGTCGCGGTCGTCGGTACGTCGGGCTCAGGCAAGTCGACGATCTCCTTGCTGCTCCCCCGCTTCTACGACGTGACCGGCGGCGCGATCAGGATCGGCGGGACAGACGTCCGCGAGGTGACACTCAACTCGCTGCGCGCCGCGATCGGCCTGGTGCTCGAGGAGAGCTTCCTGTTCTCCGACTCGATCCGCGCGAACATCGCCTACGGGCGGCCGGACGCGACCGACGACCAGGTCATCGCCGCCGCGCGGGCGGCCGAGGCCGAGGAGTTCATCCTCAACCTGCCCGAGGGGTACGACACGATCGTCGGCGAGCAGGGCCTGACCCTGTCTGGCGGGCAGCGGCAGCGGGTCGCGCTGGCCAGAGCGCTGATCACCGACCCTGCGGTCCTGGTCCTCGACGACGCGACCTCCGCGATCGACCCGCGCGTCGAAGCGCAGATCCACGAGACATTGCGCCGGGTCATGGCCGGTCGCACCACACTGCTGATCGCGCACCGCAGGTCAACACTCCAGCTCGCTAACAAGATCGCAGTACTCGATGAGGGACGGCTGGTCGATCTCGGCACGCACGAGGAACTAACCGAGCGATGCCCGCTCTACCGGCTATTGCTGGCCGGGCCCGGCGATGACGCGGAAGGCGTCGACGCTGGCGAACTCGCCTATTACGAGAGCACCCCCGCCGACGCCAGCGCACCGTCCGCAGGCTTTGCCGCGCCAGTGAGCGGACAGCTCGCGATCACCCCATCGCTGTGGCCCGACCGGGCGGCGGCCACCGGGTCCGCGACGTCTGCGAACGGCAACCGTCACAAGAAACTCGAGTACGTGACCGCGAACGGATCCGCCCACGCGGCGGACGGCGCCGCGGGACGACAGCTCACCGCCCAGGCCGGACCGCCATCGGGGGCGGCGTGCGGGCCGGCGGCGCGAGCCGCAGCCAGGTCACGGCGGCCAGCCGCGCCGCGGCCGCGGGCGACTCGAGCATGCTGGCCGGCATTCCGCCCACGCCCGAGATGCTCGCGAAGGTAGCCGCGCTGCCGCCCGCCAATGACGAACCCAAGGTCGACAAGCAATTGAGCCGGGCGGGAGACCTGCACTTCTCCCTGCGGCGCCTGCTGCGGCCGTTCGCGATCGCGCTGATCGCGGGACTGCTCCTTGACGGCCTCGACGCGGTCGCCAGCATCGCGCTGCCGTGGCTGATGCGCGGCGGGATCGACCACGGCATCGAGGCCGGGATGTTCCGGGTGATCATCCTGATATCGCTCGCGGGGCTGGCGATCGTGTGCGCCGACTGGGTCGTGAACGCGGTGCAGACAGTCGTCGTCGGCCGCAACGGAGAGCGGTTGCTCTACACGGTTCGGGTCAAGATCTTCTCGCAACTACAGCGGCTCGGCCTGGACTTCTACGAGCGTGAGATGGCCGGCCGGATCATGACGAGGATGACCACTGACGTCGACGCGATGTCCACGTTCTTGCAGACCGGGCTGATCACCATGGTCAACGCCGGTCTGACGTTTTTCGGCGTGATGATCGCGCTGCTGCTGATCAACATCAGGCTGGGGCTGACCCTGTTCTGCGTGCTGCCCGTGCTGGTGATCGCCACCGTCTTCTTCCGCAAGAAGTCCGCGCGGGCCTACGCGGACGCGCGGGAGAAGGTCAGCGCAGTCAACGCGGACCTGCAAGAGAACGTCGCCGGGCTGCGGGTTGCGCAGGCATATCGGCGTGAGCAGGTGAACCAGGACAGGTTCTCCGGGCTCAGCAACGCCTACCTCAGCTCGCGGCTGAAAGCGCAGCGCTACATCGCGCTGTACTTCCCGTTCGTTCAGGCGCTGTCGACGATCGCCGGCGCGCTGGTGCTCTTCGCCGCCGCGAGCGAGGTGCACAGCGGCGCCCTTACCGCTGGCGGGCTGATCGCCTACCTGCTCTACATCGACCTGCTGTTCTCCCCCGTCCAGCAGATGTCGCAGGTCTTCGACGGATACCAGCAAGCCGCTGTCGGGCTGCGCCGGATCTCGGCGCTGCTCAGGACGCCGACGAGCACGCCAGAGCCGGAGCACCCGGTCCAGGCTGGCCGGCTCCGCGGCCAAGTCGAACTGGCCGACGTGCACTTCAGCTACAAGAACACAAAGCAGCAGGCGGTCGGCGGGATCAGCCTGAAGATCGCACCAGGCGAGACCGTCGCGCTGGTCGGCCAGACCGGCGCTGGCAAGTCCACGCTCGTCAAGCTCATCGCCAGGTTCTACGACGCCACCGACGGCCAGGTCCTCATCGACGGGACCGATGTCCGGGACTTCGACCTGGCCAGCTACCGGCAGCAACTCGGCGTCGTGCCCCAGGAGCCCTACCTGTTCCCTGGCACCCTCCGTGACGCGATCGCCTACGGCCGGCCGGACGCCTCTGATGAGGACATCGAGGCAGCCGCCAGGGGAGTCGGCGCGATCGAGATGATCACGAGGCTGCCCGGCGGGTTCAGCCACGAGGTCGCCGAGCGCGGGCGCAACCTGTCGGCCGGGCAGCGGCAGCTCATCGCCCTGGCCCGCGCGTACCTGGTCGACCCGGCGATCCTGCTGCTAGACGAGGCGACCGCGGCGCTGGACCTGGCCGCGGAAGCGGCCGTGATCCGGGCCACCGAGCAACTGACCGCCAAGCGCACCACGGTGCTCGTGGCACACCGGCTGACCACGGCCGCCAGGGCCGACCGCATCGTCGTGCTCGACTCGGGCCGGATCGCGGAGGTCGGAACGCACGCGGAACTGCTGAACGCTGGCGGAATCTACGCAGACCTGTGGTCCGCCTTCACCGGCGAGACCACGCTCGCAGCCTGATCGCCCGCCGGTGAGCGGCACCACATCGACTTCCGCGACCCCTGGCGCTCCCAGCGCGCCGCGGCTCGCGGCGCTAGTACGCGCGCTGAGCGGCCAGCGACGGCTCCGCCGCCAGCACCGGCTCCGCCGCCAGCAGCGGCGCGGGCTCCGCGGGCGTGAGGTCCACAAGCACCGGCTCGATCGAGTCGGCCCGCATGGTCCGGATCTCGCGCGGGATCAGCGTCAGCGCCGATGCGATCACCATGATCGCCGCCGCGCCGTACTGCGCCCCGGCCACTCCGATGCTCGCCGCCAGCGGGCCGGCAACGAGGGCGCCCACTGGCATGCCCATCGTGGTGCCGAGCCCGTCGTACGCGGAGACCCTCGCCAGCTTCTCGGTCGGGATCTTCGCGGCCATCGTGACCGTCCAGACCACCGACATCGCCTCGATGACAACTCCGAGGACGAACGACGTCCCGCAGATGACCCACAGCGGCAGCAGCGTCGCCATCGCCAGCGAGAGCGGCGCGAGCGCGATCGCCCCGCCGGTCAGCGCGACGAACAGCATCGGCCGGCGTGGCGACCAGCGCAACGCGAGCAGCCCGCCGACGATCAGCCCGGTCGCCTCAGCGGCAGAGATCAGGCCCCAGGCGGCGGCGCCGCCCAGGTGAGCGTTCGCCACCGCGGGGCCCAGCACCTGAAAGCCGCCGCACCACGCGGCCAGCACGACGAAGAACTGGAGCACCGTCGCCCACAACCAGGTGTGCGACCGGAACTCCGACCAACCTTCGCGCAGATCGTGGAGCACGTTCGGGACCTGCTCAGCCTCGACGTCGAGACCGGCGCGCTCCAGCGGCGCCACCTTGATGGCAAGCAGCAGCGGAACGGTACCGAACATGCCGATACCGCAGGCCGCCAGCGCCCAGCCTGCGCCGAACAGCGCCACGCACTCACCGGCTAGCGCGGCGCCAGCCATCATCGCGACGTTCATGATCAGCCGGCTGATCGCGCTGGCTTCCCGCATCTGCTTCTGCGGGACCAGCCTGGGCAGCAGAGCCATCGACGCCGGGTAGAACAGGGCCACGCCAGTGCCGGTGACCAGTTCGAGCAGGACCATGACCAGGACCGAAGGATGAGACGTCAGCACCAGGATTCCGAACAGGCCCTCGCCGAGCGCGACCATCACGTTTGCTGCCACGATCACGAGTTGCGGCGCGATCCGGTCCGCGATCACGCCGCCGACCAGCAGGAAGACCAGCGATGGCGCGGCCTGCGCCGCGATCACGTACGAGAGGTCAGCGGTCGACCCAGTGGCGGCCAGCACTGCGAAGGAGACGCCCACCAGCGAGAACGTGGCCGCCATGGGCGCCAGCAGGCGATCGGCCAGCAGCAACCTGAAGTTGCGATTGGCCATGGTAGGGAAGCGGCGCCACAGCGCACGCGTGAACATTTCGAACATCCAATCTGATCTTGTCGGCGACCGGCGCTCGATCCTATCTGGGCCGGTCGAGGCCACCACAAGTGGTTTTCGGCCCATCCCGCCGCCCGCGCCGCCGCGCCGTCGCGCCGGATCTCTCGGATGCGCAGCACGATCGGCCGGAGACACGCCAGATACGACATCTGACGCGTCGATCGCCCAATAAGCGTCAGCGCCGGATATGCCCGGCGCCGCTGAGTCCAACGGCCGCCGCCTACGCGACATTCCCGCACGAGCCTGATTTCGCCGGACTTACAACCAGCTGACCGGAGCTGACCGGGATCCAGCCGCGACGCCCGCCCGGGCGATCTGTAGAGTCTGCATGCAGGCTGTCGGCTCGCAGCGGCCCAGGCCAGGCCCCCAGAACAAGCAGGGCCGGGCCCACAAGCGAGCCATGCCTTGCCCCTAAGCGCGCCCTTATCCGGCCGCCCGCGCAGCTATCGAGGAGGCTAGCCGCCTATGAGCATCCTTGGCACCAGGGTCCTGCGGACCGAAGACCCGAGGTTCCTGACGACGGGCGGTGTCTACACCGAGGATGTGACTGACGATCGGCTGGCAGGTGCGTGCCACGTCTTCTTCGTCCGCTCCCCCGTCGCGCACGCGCGGATCACCGGCATCGACAAGACCGCCGCACTCGCCGCGCCGGGCGTGCTGGCCGTCTACACCGCCGAGGACGTCGCTGACCTGCCCATCATCGATCCTCTCGTGCCAGGCCTGATGAATGTCAAGATGACGAGGACAATGCTGGCTGTCGACAAGGTCCGATTCGTCGGAGAGCCGGTAGCCGTGGTGGTCACCGAGGACCCGTACCAGGGCGAAGACGCGATCGAGCTGGTCGACGTGGACTACGATCCGCTCCCGGCGATCGTCGACCTCGACGACGCGCTGGCCGACGAGGTGCTGCTGTTCGAAGACGCGGGCACCAACGTGATCGCGAAATTCGGTGAGGCCAGCAGCCTCAAGCAGGACCTGTTTGACGGTTGCGAGGCCGTGGTCACGCATACGTTTATGAACCAGCGGGTCGCCCCGGCGCCGATGGAGTCACGGGCCGCCGCAGCGGCCTGGGGCGAGGACGGGAGGCTGACCAGCTGGATCCCGAACCAGGGCGCCCAGGGCTCGCGCGACGACATGGTCAAGTACCTCAACCTGGAAGAGGGCCAGGTGAGGATGATCACGCCGGATGTCGGCGGCGCGTTCGGCGCGAAGTTCGGCGCGGACCCCGAGCACGTCCTCGTGGCCTGGGTCGCCAAGCAGCTCGGCCGTCCCGCGCGGTGGACGGAGACCCGGTTCGAGAACCTGGTCGCGATGACCCACGGCCGGGCGCAGCGGCACACGATCACGATCGGCGGCAGCAAGGACGGCGACGTCCAGGCCTACCGCCTGGAGGTCATCCAGGACTCCGGCGCCTACGCGCGGATCGGAGCGATCCTGCCGACCCTGACGATCCTGATGGCCTCAGGCCCGTACGACATCCCGAGGGCCGAGGCCATCGCGACCGCGGTCGCCACGAGCACCACGCCGATCGGCGCCTACCGCGGCGCAGGCCGCCCCGAGGCCACAGCTGCCCTGGAGCGCGCGTTCGACCTGTTCGCCGCCGAGATCGGAATGGATCCTGCCGAGGTCAGGCGACGGAACCTGCTCCCGACGTTCACCGAGCCGCACCAGACCTCGTTCGGCGCGCTGTACGACAGCGGGGACTACGTCGCCGCGCTCGGACAAGGCGCTCGAGGTCAGCCGGTTACGCCGACCTCCGGGCCGAGCAGGCCAGACGCCGCGAGAACGGCGACACCGTCCAACTGGGCATCGGCCTCGCCTGCTACGTGGAGATCACCGGCGGCGGCGACGAATCTGGCCCGCCATCTGAGAACGCCACCGTCGAAGTGCACCCGGACGGGACCGCGACGATTCTCACCGGCACGTCGCCGCACGGTCAGGGCCACTCGACCGCGTGGGCCATGATCGCCAGCGAGGAACTCGGCATCCCGGTCGAGAACTTCACCGTCAAGTGGGGTGACACAGACCTGATCCCGGTCGGCGGCGGCACCGGCGGTTCGCGCAGCCTCCAGCAAGGCGGCGCCGCCGTCCAGCAGGCCTCCAGGGAGCTGCTCGACGTGGCGAAAGCGAGGGCGGCCGCGGCCCTTGAGGCCAGCGCGGACGACCTGCAGTTCGACCCGAGCAGGAGCGCGTTCGCGGTGGCAGGCGACCCCGAGGCGTCGGTGGCGCTGGCGGACCTGGCCAAGGACGAGCGCCTGTTCGTGTACTCGATCTTCACCGCGCCTGGCGCGACGTTCCCGTTCGGCACCCACGTCGCGGTCGCCGAGGTGGACATCGAGACCGGGCAAGCCGGTGCTGACCCGCGTCATCACGGTCGACGACGCGGGCGTGGTGCTCAACCCGCTGCTCGCCGAGGGCCAGCGGCACGGCGGCATCGCCCAGGGCGCGGCGCAAGCGCTGCTCGAAGAGTTCGTCTACGACGCCGATGGCAACCCGCTGACGGCGAGCTTCGCCGACTACCCGATCGTCTCGGCGACCGAACTGCCGAGCTTCGAGCTGGCCAGCATGGAGACGCCGACCAGCTACAACCCGCTCGGGGTCAAGGGAATCGGCGAAGCCGGCACGATTGGCGCGACCCCTGCCGTGCAGAACGCGATCGTCGACGCTGTCGCGCACCTCGGCGTCAGACACGTCGAGATGCCCTCCACCGCCGATGCGCGTCTGGCGCGCCATCCGGGCGCCCGCGAACTCTGCGGCCATCAGCCGCGGCCGTCCAGCCATAGAACCCACCGCAACGGAGAAGGCATGATGCAGGTCAAGCTCACCGTCAATGGCGAGCAGCGGTCCGACGAGATCGAGCCGCGGCTGCTGCTCGTGCACTATCTGCGCGAGATGTGCGGCCTCCGCGCCGCGAACGTCGGCTGCGACACCACCTCCTGCGGCGCCTGCACGGTCCTGCTCGACGGCGAATCCGTGAAGTCGTGCACCGTGCTCGCCGCGCAGGCCGCGGGCCAGCAGATCGTCACCGCCGAGGGCCTGGCGGCTGGCTGACGACGCTGCACCCGGTGCAGCAGGCGTTCAGGAACGAGCACGGCCTGCAGTGCGGCTTCTGCACCCCTGGCATGGTCATGGCCGCGGTCAGCCTGCTGCGGGAGAACCCGACCCGACCGAGAACGGAGGTCCGCGAGGGTCTCGAGGGCAACCTGTGCCGGTGCACCGGCTACCACAACATCGTCCGCGCCGTACTTGCGGCGGCGAGACAGCCCACCGGGCGGTCAGGGGGATCGGCCGCATTGACCAGCCAAGCAAACGGCCAGGCCGGGGTGACCGCATGATTCCAGCCCAGTTCGACTACGTGGCAGCCGAATCGGCCGCGCACGCGATCGACCTGCTCGGCCAGCACGGCGACGACGCCAAGGTGCTCGCCGGCGGCCACTCGCTGCTGCCGATGATGAAGCTGCGGCTCGCCGCGCCGGCCGTCCTGATCGACATCACCCGGGCCTCCGGCCTGTCCGGGATCAGCCTCGACGGCGACGAACTGGTCATCGGCGCGACGACCAGGCACGCCGACCTGGCCTCCTCCGAACTGGTCAGGACCGACGCCCCGCTGCTCGCGCACGCCGCGTCGCTGGTCGGCGACCCGCAGATCAGGCACCGCGGCACGATCGGCGGCTCTCTCGCGCATGCCGATCCAGCCGCCGACCTGCCGATGGCGCTCGTCGCCCTCGGCGGCTCGGTCGAGGTCACCGGCCCTGACGGCACCCGCCTGGTCGGCGCGGACGACTTCTTCACTGGCTTCTTCGAAACCGCGCTCGCCGAGGGCGAACTGCTGACAGCCGTCCGGGTGCCAAGACGGCCCGGGGTGCTGTGGGGCTACCAGAAGTTCGTGCGCCGCGCCAATGACTGGGCCATCGTCGGGGCGGCCGCGATTAACGGCAGGATCGCGCTCGCCAACATGGCGTCCACGCCCATCCGCGCCAGCGCTGCGGAGCAGGCGCTCGACGCGGGAGCCAGCCCGGCCGACGCCGCCGCGCTCGCCGCTGATGGCACCTCGCCAGGTGAGGACATCCACGCCGACCGCGAGTTTCGCCAGCACCTGGCGCGGGTGCTCACCAGGAGGGCACTCGAGCATCTTTCGTGACCGGACGCGCGCCGCTGGTGCCGACCGGCAGGCAGGCCAGCTCGCAGCGCTATCTGGCGGGTCGAAGTCGCCCAGGTAACAGGAGGGCGACTACTCTGGTGCGGTCTTCAGACGCCAGTGCGGCTGAGCGCGTCCAGGGACGCGGGCCCGCACAAGGGGAGAGGAACAGCACATGACCGGGCACGTCTCGGCGGATGAACTGCGAGCCGAGCTCACGCAAGTCGAGACCGACCTGGAGAACGTGCGCCGCACCGCCGCCGACGTCCGCTCGGGCGTCGGCGAGGCCGAGGACCCCACCGATCGCGGATCGCTGATCCAGGCGGCCGATGAACAGGACAGCCTCGCCGAGGCGCTGGCCGCTCGCCGCGACGACCTGATGCGCCGTATCGCCGAAGCGACCAAGTAACAAGAGACCAGGGCCGGACGGCCAGTACCCGCGAATTCCTGACTCTGGCTGACAGTTCGGCCACATTCTCATTCCAGATCCACAACGAACTTTGCTGCGACGTGCCAGCAAGGTTCGTTTCTCCGTGCTCTCACGTGGACGCCCGACGGGGGTGCGCCAGCCGGGCGGCAGGTCCGCCCGCGACGTGACAGCTGCCCGCAGGGCATGAGGAGATCAGGGTGGGATTTAGAAGAACTAGGTGGCTGCTGCCTGCGCTAACGGGCGCGGTGCTCGGGCTGTTGGCGGGCGGCCTGGCCATTGGCGGCCCTGCCGCGGCCAGCACCCAGGCGAGCGGCGGGCTCGAGACGCGTTCAGCGGCGGTGCGCCCCGCGACGGGCCCGGCGGGCACCACGGGGGTGGGCGGGTACCTGCGCTGGGAGCCGGGCACCGACCCGACGACCACGTACAACTCGACCGGCGGTCAGGTCTTCGTGACTCAGCTAGCGGCCGGAGACACCCTTGTCAGCTTCGCAGGCATCACCGGCAACGGCGGCGACGCCCAGGTCTCGACGCCGATCACGAACGCATCGTGCAGCCTCGAGTTCGTCACGACGGTCGCGCTCGAGCGCGGGCAGGCGATGCACGCCCAGCGCGTTGCCTCCCCCGCAGCCGCGAGCGAACACGATTTCCTCGTCCAGTGCTACGACCAGAACGGAACCCAGACCGACGAGCCCTTCGACCTGCTCGTCGCGCACGCGCCGGCCACGCCCCAGGGAGTGCTCGACTATGCGTGGGTCTACACAGGCGCGCACGGCAACCTGAGCACCGATCCCAGGTTCCGGCCGTTCCAGTTCAACTCGGCGCACAAGGCGAACTCGGTCGCGCACCCGCGCACCGGGGTCTACGTCGTGACGATGCCGGGAGCGGGCAGCGCGGGCAGCGCGCGCGGCACCGTGTCCGTGAGCCCATTCGGACCGGGCGCGGGCCACTGCCAGGTCGAGACGTTGACCGCCACCAAGACCGCACAGAAGATCACCGTGGTCTGCTCCAGCGCCACCGGCGCCCTAGAGAACAGGCAGTTCACGGTGGCCTACGTGCGAGGGACCAGCCTCATGGGCCGCAGCGGCCTGACCGACGCCAACGCCGCCGTCAGGTCGGGCGGTGGCGTGTACCAGCCGGCGACCCAGTTCGACAGCAAAGCGAAGGCGAAGGTCACCGTCGAGCACACGAACCGCGGTCAGTATGTCGTGTTGTTCGGAGGCTCGAGTCCGACCGGCAAGCCGAACGGCGGCAACGGGCACATTCAGGTCACCGCCGCTGGCCCGCGCCTCCGCCACTGCGGATACACGATCATCCCGACGCACACGCCCGAACTGGACGTGAACTGCGCAGGTCCTGGCGGCACGCTCGTCGACTCCGCGTTCATCGTGCAATGGGTCGTCAGCTAACTACCCCGCGACCGCGCCACCCCGCCACCGCGCCTGACCTGGAGAGGAAAGCCAACCATGAGCCGACGACACCACGGGCTCGTCCCGATTGTCGCAGTCCCACTGCTCGTGCTCGCCGCGGCGGCACCTGCGATGGCGGCCACCGCTGCCCCGTCGAACGTGCCCGCCCGAGCGGGTACAACGGCGACCGCACCAGCGGCCAAGACCGCCGAGGCCGGCTTCGTGCACGTCGATTCGGTCACCGGGCCCACGACCACCTATAGCTCCAATGGACAGCCCGTCAGCATCGTGCGGGACAATCCTGGAGTCGAGGTCATCAACTTCCCTGGACTCCTCAAGGTCCGCAATGCCCACGTGTCGCTTTCCGGGAAGGGCACTGACAACCGGGCTTCATGCTCGGTGGAGAGCTTGACTCCCATACCGATCATGAACCCGACCACCATGTCGGCGGAGGTCGACTGCTTCGACGGCGGCGGCAGGCTCGCCGACGAGCCCTTCGACCTGCTCGTCACGGGTCCGGTCAGCAAGCCGGCCGGAGCGCTCGCGTTCGGGGCCGTGACGGTTCCCAACGCCACGATCGTGGCTCAGTACAACTCGGCAGGAAAGCAGAACTCCGTGACGCACCCGGCGACCGGGGTCTACAACGTGACCATGCCGGGCTCCGGCAGCGCGGGCAATGACAAGGGCACGGTCAAGGTCAGCCTGGCCTCCGACCAGCCAGGGATGTGTCAGATCGGAAGCTGGACCGCCACTAAGACCGCGCAGAAGATCAACGTGAGGTGCTTCGATCCGGCGGGTACGCCCACGGACCAGGAGTTCTTCGTGACCTATGCCCGCGGCAACAACCTGATGGGGCAGAACGGCCTGACGTCCGCCAATGCCAAGGTTCAGGCTGTCGGCCGGGCCCCGGTTTACCAGCCAGCGACCCAGTTCGACAGCAAGCGCGGAGCGCGGATCACCGTCGCTCACCTGGGCCTCGGCAACTACAAGGTGTCCTTCGCCGGGTCTGCCCCGACAGGCAAGCCCAACGGCGGAGACGGCAACATCCAGATCACGCCGATCGGTACCAGTTACCGGCGCTGCATCTACAACCTGCAGCGCACGCACGTCCCGCAGCTTCAGGTCGCCTGCACCGACGCGTCAGGCACCCCGCGCAACACGGCCTTCACCGTCCAGTGGGTGGTGGCCGGCACCTAAGCGGTGCTGGAGAGCTCTCGTTCGGTCGGGGTCCGGAATCGGGGTATCACCCGGACCCCGGCCAGCCAGGCGGCGACCCGCTCGGCCTCGGCGTCGATGAGCTTGCTGTGCTCGGCGCCCACGTCCTCCAGCAACCGCAGCGCGATCTCGCCGTCGGCGCGCTGCGCCCAGCCGCCGACGATCCGGCCGTTGATCCAGATCGTCGGGCCCGCGTTCCCGTTGATGTCAAACAACGCCTTGCCGTGCGGCCCGAGGAACCAGGACCGCTCTGACCAGCCCATAACCGTAGGATCGAGCGCGGGCAGCAGGGCCGCCCAGTCGCCAGGATCGCCGGTCTCGTCGAGGTCATCGGGCAGCACGAGGCCTGGGCCGCCGTTCAGGCTCACATCGACCGCACCGACGTCGGCGGCGGCCCTCCTGGCCTGCGCCATCGTCCACCCGGTCCACCACTTGAGGTCGGCTAGCGGAGCGGGACCGAAGGTGGCCAGCCACAGCCGCGCTAGGTCGGCACGCGCGGTGTGCTCGCCGATTTCGCCCGCGTCGGCGCGCAGCCAGTTCTCGGCCAGCACCCACCGGTACTGCTGGGAGAGCCAGGTCCCGATCGGACGGCCGCGCACAAGCTTGCCCTGCGCCGCGAGCACGAGCAGCACCCGGCTCGTGATTGTCTGCGTAGCTTGATACGACTTACCGGCCGCCATGACAAGCGTGGTCTTCAGCCGCGGCTCCGCCGCCGACAATTCGGCCGCGGTGGCCGTGCCGCCTCGCTCGGCGAGCACGCGCAGCACCGTGCGCTCGACGTCGGCCAGAAACGACTGGGGATCGCTGACAGGAGTCAGATCGGCCAGATGCTTCAGCAGCCGGGCACGCTGCTCGGCCGCCACCCGGTCTGTGGTGGACGCCTGCAGGATCGGCACCGACTCGGCGGGCACGACGAACACGGTCCTGCGCATGGCCAGCATGCGGATCAGATCGCGGCGCTCGTATAGCGAAGCCTCTATGACGCCGGGCGAAACATGCTCGGCCGTCCTGGCCACCACCGACAAGTACACCGTCGCCGGGTCTGTCGAATGCAGCGCCACCAGCCTGCGGGCGACCTCGGCGGGATCGGGCGGCTCGCCGCCGACCCTGGAACCCGGCGCAAGCGCGTGCCGCACCGCCAGGCGTCGGCGTCGCTCGCGATCATCGACCATATGCATGCCCATATGATCCCGCAGCGGTCCGACAGCAATGGCGGTACTTGGTGCCGTAGCGCCACGCAAATGTGCCCGGAACGCGATCCGGGCCCGGTTAGCCTCCCCGGCTATGGAGGATAATGCGCGTCGGCAACATGCTGCCGTCCGCACGGTCGCGCTGGTCATAGCGCTGTCCGTCGTGTTCGGCATCTTGATGGCGTGGATCAAGGGAAACGGCGCGGGACTCAGCGACGCCGTCGGCAACATCAGCGCGATCTGGCTGGCAGTTCCCTTCCTGGCAGGCGCAGCGGCTGGCAGCAGCCGCATAGTGGTCGGCGCGCTGTACGGCCTCGTCGCCACCCTCGCCGCGCTGACCGGGTTCTATTTCGCCGAGAGCTTCGTGCTCGACCTCGGCCAGCATTCCTGGCTGACCGATCTCTCGCTCACCATGGGCACAATCGGCTACTACGCCGAACGGGGCCTGGTGACCGGGCCGGTCTTCGGGTCGCTCGGACTCTGGTGGCGACAGCGCCGCTCGGTGCTAGCCGCGGGCGTGCTGGCCGCCGTCTTCGTCTTCGAGCCGCTGGCCTGGTGGCTGTACGGCCTTCGGATCGGCGGCGGCGGCGCCTACCCGGTTCCCGGCTATCCGGCGATCTGGCTCAGCGAGATCGCGCTTGGCGTGGCCGCCTTCGTCGTACTCCGCCGCGTCGCGAGGAGCGGCGCCCCACTCGCCTGACCCGGCCGCCCCGATCACGCCTGGAACGGGCGTCAGAGGGGACAAGTAGGGTAGCTCGGCAGGATCGGTGAAGTCTGTACGCCGGAGCGGTGAGCATCGAGGAGGCAACTGGTGGGCGATGCGGCCCGAGGCCAGCGGCCGAGCCGCGGGGCCCATGCCAGGGTCCTGGCCATCATGGGCTCGGGTGAGACAAGCCCGACCATGGTCACGATTCACAAGGCGCTGGCCGCCAGGCTGGGCGCCGGAAGCCATAGCGCGATCCTGCTCGACACGGCTTACGCGTTCCAGGAGAACGCGAGCGACATCTCGGCGCGAGCCCAGGCCTACTTCGCGCGCAGCGTCGGCCTGAAGGTCAGCGTAGTCAGCGACCCAGACCTGCCGGCTGAGCAGAACCCCGAGGCCCCTGCTGGGCTTGCCGCCATCCGCTCAGCCGACTGGGTCTTCGCCGGCCCAGGCAGCCCGTCCTACGCGCTGGCCAGGTGGCGTGGCGGACCCGTCGCCGAGGCGCTCAGGGAGCGGATCGCGGCGGGAGCGGGGATGACGGTGATCGCCTCCGCAGCGGCCGCCGCTATCGGATTCGTCGCGGTGCCCGTGTACGAGATCTACAAGGTCGGGGCCGACCCGCACTGGCTCGAGGGCCTGGATCTCTTCAGCCAGCTGGGGCTGAAAATCGCGATGATCCCGCACTACGACAACGCTGAGGGCGGCACGCACGACACCAGGTTCTGCTACCTCGGCGAGCGCAGGCTAACAATCCTCGAGCGCGACCTGCCAGAGGACGCCGCCGTCCTCGGAGTCGACGAGCACACCGCCCTCATCATCGACCTAGCGACCGCCGCGGTCGAGGTCGTCGGGCGCGGCGGGGCGACTGTCCGGAAGGCAGGAGTCAGCACGGTGCTCCCGTCTGGTACCAGTGCGACCCTGGATGACCTGCGCACCCTGGTGCGGAGCGGCCCTGAGGCTGCGGGCGGCGTCACGACCGCCCGTAGCCAGGGCGCTGAGCGCGAGGCGGGCCAGCCAACGCAGGACGGCGACCTCGGCCAGGCCGGCCAGGCGCTGAACGAGGTGACCGCTGACGCCGAGGGCCGGTTCGTCGCGGCAGCGCAGGATCGCGACAGCGCGACGATGGTCGCTGCCATCCTGGACCTGGAAGCGGCCATCGAGGCATGGTCCACTGACACCGACGAGAACGACGATTCCGACCGAGCCAGGGCCGTGCTGCGCGGGCTGGTGTCCCGTCTCGGCCGAGCCGCGGAACAGGGCCTTGTCGATCCGGCCGACCGGCTGCGGCCCGCGGTCGAGCCGCTGATCGCGCTCAGGGAGTCACTGCGCACAGACCGCGCCTACGCCCAGGCGGATGTCATTAGGGATGCGCTCGCGGCTGCGGGCGTCGAACTGCGGGACACGCCTGACGGCGCCCGGTGGGAGGTCAGGAGCGCTCGCTCGTGACGAACAGGCCGCCCACCGGAGAAGTTCCTGACACTTCCATCGCGTGTGTCGCCGCCAATTGCATACTTTGAAGTTAAGGTTCTAAAAGTTAGACATAGGGAACGACGCCCCGGACCCTGGTGTCACCTGACCATATGGCCCGGATTATGCAGATTTATAACTCATTTAAAATTCGGTCCTGAAAGGACACAGATATGGCTGACGGGGCAGTTGCGCGGAGGCACGGCAGAACGCCTGTCGCGCCGCGCGTACGGCTGGCGCAAGTGTCAACATGTTCTGGCGTTTTACTCAGCCTCATCACGACGACTCTCTGCGCCTCAAATGCGATCGGCACGCGGCAAGCCATCGCCTTGGCGCTGCCAGCGACGGTGGCCACGCTGGGCGGGTGGTTCAGCATGACCGTGCCCGACGCCTGGATCGCGTGGCGTCGTGGATTCCAGCAGGGCCGCAAGATCGCGATGAGCTGTCAGACGTCTCCCCTGCCCGACAGGCCAGCCTCCAGGCCGATTCGGACAAGGCCTGATCAGCCGACAGTCACTAGCCTTCTTGCTCGCTCGGGCAGCCGTGTTGGATCAACGAATCAACGTTCCGACGGCCGTTAGCTCGGCCGTCCATCAGCGTGCATGGAGTCCGGGGTCCCCTGCTCGGCTGGGCTCTCGTCCTCGGCATCGGGCACAGCCCGCAGGATGCGGCGTGAGTTAATGTGCTCGACTCCCAGCAACGCCATAACCTCTGCGACCGTTGCCTCGGTCGCATCGGCTATTCGTCTGACGGCCGATATCGTCGTGGGCTCGCGCGGCAGGCCTTCGGCATCGAGGAAGTCATGGATGACGTCTTCGCTATAGCCACGCTGGCTCATCCGGACGTAGACCCAGCCCGCGAGGCGCTCGCCAGAGGTCGGCGGCGCATCGGGTGTCGTGATGGGGCTACCGGGGGCTGCCAGGGCAGGTAGCGGGCTCGGCTCTCCGCCGGTCAATACGGACTCAACGCTCCCGGCCGACCACTGGTACATGGCTTCAACTGTGCCGACCGTGGACTCGGGATACGAATCTCTTTCGCCGTTTTCAAGTCTGCTTAGTGTCTTCACCGAGATCATCCCGCCGCCGCAATCTCGGGCGAACCGGGCGCGCTGCCGGAACCCATAACCGAGCTCGCCCCGACGACGCTCAAGCATGCGGCCGAGGCGCCGCCAGGCTTCCGGAGGGTATGTCTCCATTACAGTCCATCCGCAACGATCCGGGCGTCGTCAGTTTCGGATATAGCTTTCATCTGGTCGATGATAGCTCTAACAGGGGCGGTTCCC
Organism: uncultured Actinomycetota bacterium; assembly: GCA_963696215.1. GTDB lineage: Bacteria > Actinomycetota > Actinomycetes > Streptosporangiales > Streptosporangiaceae > Chersky-822. Next base: position 863,774 of record CAVOJF010000006.1, on the reverse strand, counting down.
GACAACGATCGCTCCATCGGCGAGGCGGCCAGATCGCCGCAGGAACCGCCAACTCACTCGTGCCGGCCATATCGCAACCCCGCCACCAGCGACGATTGCCGGCACTTCGAGCCTCAATTGTGTCTCGGCATCGCGTGTCGAACGCGCAGGCGCGCCGCACGATCGATTCTCCTGGCGCCGCGGGAGCGCGCTCGCCCGCCACGGAGGGTGGTCGCGCGATTACTATGCATACCGGTTCGAGGGACAATCGTGACCATTGGTGCCCGTCAGTGTCCCCGTTGAGGTTGCGACAACTACGGTCGCACCCTAGATTGTCTCGCATGAGCAGGACACAAACGGTCACCCTCCCGCGCGTGTTCACGGGCGGGGCATCAGGAAGGCTTCGACAGAATGGCGCAGCCATCCGCTCACTTCGCGAAAAGGATGGCTGGCATCAGCCTGAATTCGCCAGGAAAGTCGGAATGAGCCAAGCCGCGCTGTCCAACATCGAGCGGGAAAAGCGAAGCGCGCGTCCCGCCACGATTCACAGGATCGCCCATGCATTGCGCGTTCCAGTTGCCGCAATCACCCGTGACTACCATGAAATGGAGGGTCCAGCCGCCTTATAGGGCGTTTTACACGGGCGCATCACATCGATGCGTTCTGACGGATAGTCTCGGCAATCTATTGCCGGTTTACTCAAAGTCGGGAGAATTACAATGAATGCAAGTCAGCCGACTCGCCCGCCGAGTTCTTTGCTTACCCCGGCGGAAGTCGCCGCTGCCTTTCGGGTTGACCCCAAGACCGTTACCAGATGGGCCAAGGCCGGCAAGCTCAACTCGATCCGCACACTCGGCGGTCACAGGCGTTACCTCGCAACCGAAATCCAGGCCAAGCTGGGTGACATCGGCGGTCTCGAGGAGCCTTTCCATTGGGCGCCTCGTGACAGTCGACCCGTTCGTGTTCGGTGAGGTCGCCGTGCGGGCACAAGCCCGGGCAGTTGCCCTCCGAACGCGTCCACGAGGCTGGCCTCTAGACCTGGCATGGGGGCCGAGCGGATGGCGCTGACATGGCTGTCCTGGGGCCCGCAAGGGGAGGACAGATACCAGCCCCGCCACCGCTCGACAGGCAGGTCCGGAAATGGCTTCGACGAGCCCGGCCCATACTGGGTCGCCAGTTCGTCAGGTCTAGGTAGCCGAACGGCTCACGCCAGTTCATCTGCCGAATGGCTTGAGATGGATGACGATCAAGCGGCAGAGGACTTTCTGGATCAAATGACGTTCAGCGAAATCCGCCGCATCTTGGAAGGTTGCGCTCTCGCCGATCCGACGACGGTCGTTCCAGACTTGGTGCAGCTTATCGCCCATTCGTCGCACACCCCCGCCACGCTAGCAAGCGCGTGGAGTGACTTCGAAGAGGCGACTCGCGACGTGTATGCATTGCACCTTCGGATCCGCGACTGGTCGGCTCTGTTCAAGCGCGACGAACCTGACGAAGCTGGCGCTCTCATGCTGGACTACGCGGATGAGGCTTGGCGGATGATCACACTCGGCTCGCTGGCAGAGTCAGCCGGAGGTTCGGCCGAAGACATCTGATGAGACAGGCAGGTTCCCCGCCAGTCGGGGTGGCGGGGGGCCTGCCAATCCGCTCGCTGCAGTCGCTGCCCACGACTCCGGCGAGCTCTTTGATCTCCGCCCGGCGCCGCTCGGCGTACAGCGCCGATTTCGAGGTGATCGGTGACATGGCCCTGCCGGACTTCTGGTTGGACCGGGTCAGCTTCGGCTGACCTCTCTTACCCTGCCGACAGCTGAGGGCCTGCGGTTAGCCGATCAAGGACTCCGTTGTTCGTATGTAACTTGACAGTTATTTAAAAGTCTTGTTACATAAATCGCCATGGAGGCTCTCGCTGCGCTGGCCGATCCAACGAGACGGCGGATCGTGGAGCTGCTTGCCGAGCGCGACCGAGATGCAGGGGAACTGGCCGCGGCCTTCCCGGTCAGCCGTCCCGCGGTCTCGCGTCACCTGCGCGTGCTCAGGGAAAGCGGTCTGGTGACGGTCACGCCGCAGGCCCAGCGTCGGGTCTTCTCCCTGGATCCCCGCCCGCTTGACGAATTGGCGACCTGGGTCGAGCGGTATCGCTCGTTCTGGAGCCAGCGGCTCGAAGCCCTGGAGACCGAGCTGGCGAGGGAGCGCCGGAAGCGGCCGGCGCGACGATCGCAGCCGCGACGAAAGGGCCAGTCATGAGCGACTTCGGGGTCGCGTCCAATCAGGACAATGGCGCGACGATCAGGTTCGAGCGTCGCTATGAGGCCCAGGCCGAGGACGTATGGGCCGCGCTGACCCAGCCGGCCTCGCTCGGTCGATGGCTCGGCGCGGACGTCACGATCCAGCCGGAAGCCGGTGGCACGGTGCTGGTGCGCTGGCCGGGCGGTGAGCAGATGACAGGATCGATCCTGCGCTGTGACCCGCCGAGGGTGCTCGAGTTCACCTGGAACGAAGGCGAGCACGAGGCGGAGTCTGTGGTCAGGTTTGAAGTAACACCGGCCGGGTCGGCGTCCATCCTGGTGCTTGAGCACCGCCGGCTCGACCCAGGCAGCGTCGTCGCTTTCGGTGCGGGCTGGCACGGGCACCTCGATGCGCTCGGCGCCCTGCTGTCCGGCGGCTCATACGACCTTGACGGCAGCTACGAGCGGCTCAAGCCCGTCTATGAGGCCCGACTGCCAGGCTTAGCCCGCTGATCAAGTCGGCTCGCGCGCTAGCCCGCCGACCAGGCCAGCGGCAGCGAGTCGATGCCGTAGATACCTTCAACGCCGCCGAGCCGTTCGACGCCGGCGGCCCGCAGGCCAGGCAGCCGCGGGGCGAGGAACCCGATCGCCTCCTCCAGTTCCGCCCTTGCCAGGTTCTGACCGAGACAGAAATGCGCGCCAGCTCCGAACGTGAGGGCCCGATCTCCTGTCGGCTCCGCGGTGACATCGAAGTCGTCGCCTGGTCCCGCTTCCCTGTTGGCCCGCTCGGCGCAGACCGCCACGATCGTGCCGGCCGGGAAGATAACTCCGCGATGCTCAAGCTGCTCGGTGCAGATCCTGGCGGTGAACGGCGTGATCGGCTCGAACCTGAGCACCTCATCGACCGCGCGCGGAACGAGTTCCGGTCGCTCCCGCACCGCCTGCCACTGCCCGGGGTGCGCGGCGAACAGCCGGAACGCGTGCGCGAGTTGTGCGGCCGTCGTGTCGACGCCGCCGGCCAGGACGTTGAGCACCAGGTTGACGCACTCGGCCCCGGACAGCCGCTCGCCAGATGCCTCGACCCGTAGCAGGCTGCTGATCAGGTCATCAGCTGGCTCGCGACGGCGCAGGTCGAGCAGTCCTTCCACGTAGTCGTAGAGCTCGCAGACGGCCTGTTCGATCCGCTCGGGCTCGGAGGCGAGCGCGCGGATGTCGAACTGCCGCTGCACCAGGCTCGACAGCCGGTGCAGTTCTGCCGCGTCCTGCTGCGGCGCGCCGATCACCGCAGCGATCGTGCGGGCCGGGAACGGCCCGGCGAACCAGGACACGAACTCGCACTCGCTGCTGCGCCCCAGTTCCGACCAGAGCGAGGCGGCAATCTCGCGCATCGCGGGCCGCCACTTGGCCGCTGCGCGCGGCGTGAACGCCGGAGCGACCAGCGCGCGCAACCTGCGGTGCCGGTCACCGGTCAGGTTCAAGATGTTGGCATCGATCTGCTCAGCGAGCCGGCCGCCCGTGATGCCGAACAACGCCGCGATCTCCCGGCCAGGAAACGCGGTCTGCTTGGCACGCAGGAAGAACTCGCCCGCTTCGCGGTCCAGGACGACGTAGGAGATCGGGGACTTCACCAGCCAGCCGTGCTCCCTGGCCGCAGCGAGGCGCTCATGGTAGGCATCGCCAGCCATGCCGGCGTCAGAGATGTCGAACTCCGCCAGCTCCAGGTCACCGACGAGTTCCGCCATCGCGCCGCCTCCGCCCTGCCGCTGCCGGCCATCGGGCACAAGGCCGCCGGCCACCGCTCCTGACCGCAACGGTACCGCCGGGCGGCGTCACCAAAAAGGTGACGCCGGGTCGATCTTCCGGCCGACGCCGCAGCCGCGCTTGGCCCCTATGTTCATGCCATGGACGTGATCGCGTGCACGGGTTTGACCAAACGGTTCAGGACGACCGTCGCGGTCGACCGGCTGGACCTGCGCGTCGGCGCCGGTCAGGTCTACGGGTTCCTCGGCCCCAACGGAGCGGGAAAGACAACGACGATCAGGATGCTGGTCGGCCTGATCCAGCCGAGCGGCGGCCGGATCGAACTGCTCGGCAGGAGGCTGCCCGATCCGCGTGCGACCGGGCGGACCGGATCGATGATCGAGGAACCGGCGTTCTATCCGTGGCTCACCGGACCGCAGAACCTGAGGGTGCTCGCCGCCACGAGCGGCGGCGCGGCGGGAAAAGCCGGCACCGCCGAGGTAGGCCGAGTGCTAGCCCTGACCGGCCTCAGCGCCGCGACGGGAAAGGTCAAGACCTATTCACAAGGCATGCGGCAGCGGCTCGGTATCGCCGCGGCGATGCTCGGCCGGCCGCCACTGCTGATCATCGACGAGCCGACGAACGGCCTCGACCCGTCTGGCATCAGGGACATCCGCGAACTGCTGCGCCGCCTCGCCGCCGACGGGACGGCCGTGTTCCTGTCCAGCCACTTGCTCGCTGAGGTGGAGCAGGTCTGCGACCGGGTCGCTGTTATCGTCCGTGGCCGACTCGTCGACGAAGGACCGCCCGCCGCGCTCGGCGCGATCAGACGCCAAGTCAGGGTCGCGGTCGACCCGGCGGACTCACCAGCCGCCGCGCGGCTGCTTCACCGCTGGCCGACGACGCGTCCGGTCGACGGGGCCGACGGTGAGTTCGTCGTGCAGCACGACAGCGGGAGGGCAGTGAATGCCGCCCTGGTCGCCGGAGGCGTGATCGCCGAATCTGTGCTCGTGGAGCGGCCGCGGCTGGAAGACCGTTTCCTCGAACTCACCACGCAGCGTGCAGCCAAGGAGGAGATCGACCATGATGTCGCTGCTGCGGGCTGAGTTCCGCAAGCTGGCCAGGCCGCTGGTTTGGGGATCGGCCCTCGCCGTGACGGGTTTCTGCGTGCTGATCATGTGGGGCGCGGCCAACAACGCCAGGGGCGGACTGGCCAGCCCGCGGATCCCGGATATCTGCGATCACTCGGTAACGACGCAGTGCCGGCACGTGATCGCCCAGGCCCACGAGGCGGCCCGCGCCGCCGCCGCGGCCACCGGCGCGCTGACCCAGCCCGGCGAGGTCGGCCACGTAGCTGCCGGGATGCTCGCGTCGTTGCCTGGGCTCATACTGATCGCTCTCGTGGCGGGCGGCCACTGGGGCGGCGAGTGGGGACTGCGGACGATCAGGCAACTGCTGAGCAGGCAGGGCCGCCGCGGCCGCGTGCTCGCCGCGAAGTGGCTCACGATCTGGTCGGCCGGGGTGGCGACGATGCTGGGCTGCTGGATCATCCTCGCGCTGACCGGGCCGCTCATCGCCGGGAGCGCCGGCCTGCCCGCCGCGCCTGCCGGCTCGTGGGCCGGCCTGGGCTCGTCGACCGCCGCGATTGGCCGCGCCGCGGTCGTACTCGCCCTCTTCGCTGCCGTGGCCGTCATGGCGGGGACGATCGGACGGGGCCAGCTCGCGACGACCGCGCTGACGGCAGGCGTGTTCCTGGTGGCGCTGCTGCTGGCCGGCATCGCGAGCGTGGGCCGGCTCTCCCCAGCGTCGTTCGTGCAAGCGTGGATGAACTTCGGGGTCAACGGCTATCTGCCGACGAGCTTCTGGAGCAGGTTCTCCGGCAGCGGTCAGCACGTCGGCCAGATCCGGGGCTTGGCCAGGCATGGCCGTGACCGCCGCCGTCGCCGGCATCGCGGCTCGCTGGCGGTTCCGCACGGATGTGACCGTGTGAGCCCGACCCGTCTGCCCACGTATCGTCAAGGCATGTCCGGTGCCCTGGCCAGGCGGCTGACCCCGGCGACGGTGGACCGCCTGATCGCGAGCGTTCTCGCGCTCTGGGCACTGTTCGATGTGCCGTGGTGGTGGCGTCCGCCAGGTCACGGCGGCTCGAATCTGGCCATCTTCAGCCTCATCGGGCTCGCCGCTGTGCAATCGGTGCCGTTTGGTTGGCGGCGTCAGCGGCCCGCCGTGGTTCTCTGCGTGACCGCGGCCGCGCTAGCCGTGAAATTTGGCGCGCATCTGAACCTGTGGTCGGCGAGCGCCGCGGTGCTCACCGCCGCTTACGGCCTCGGCGCCTACGGCAGCCGGAAACTGCGGCTTGCGGCGCGCATGCTGGTGGGCGCCGCCGTGCTCGCGACGATCGTCACCCTGCAGGCCATTGACGGCAACCACACGGCGGCCATCGCCTGTGCGCTCTTCGGCACCGCGCTGGCGGTCGGCGAGATCACGGCGGCGCATCGCGACCTGATCACCAGCCTGGCCAGGCAGGCTTATGACGAGGAAAGGGCCAGCCTGGCCCGCGAGGTCCACGACGTCGTCGCCCACCAGCTCAGCGCCATCGCCGTCCAAGCCGGCGCGGCCAGGCTGGCCGCCCAGGGCGACCCGCAGGCCGCCGTGACCGCGGTCGGCGCGATCGAGCAAGGCGCCCGCGAAGGCCTCGACGAGCTCAACGCGCTCGTCCGCAGGATGCGCCAGGCCGACGCCGCTGGCCCGAGGCCATCGGCCGGCTCGGAGGGTCCGCGGCCAGCGGCCGACTCGCAGGGCCTGAAGCGAGTAGCCGGCCCGCAGGGCCTGAAGCCAGAAGCGGGCCTGGAGGGCCTGCGCCGGACGTCGCCCCAGGATGACGCCGCGCCAGGTTCGCTGCCGCGGCTGCACGACGTGCCCGGGCTGATCGACCGTGCCAGGCAGGCGGGCCTGCTGGCCGAACTCCACGTCGAAGGCGAGGCCAGGCCGCTCGCCGACGAGGTCGAACTGGCCGGGTACCGCGTCGTGCAGGAGGGACTGACGAACGCGATCAGGCACGCGGCGGGCACGGCCGCGACCGTGCGGCTGCGCTACAGCGCGGCCGGCGTCCAGGTCGAGGTGGCCGATGAGGGCCCTGGCCAGCCTGTTCTGCCCGCCGCCGCCGACGTCAGCCGCGGCGGCGGCGCGGGCCTGGCTGGGCTCGGCGAGCGCGCCATGCTGCTAGGCGGCCAGTTCGATGCCGGCCAGCGCCAGCAGGGATTCGTTGTCCGCGCATTCTTGCCGAGCCCGGCATGACGATCAGGATCCTGATAGCCGACGACCAGCCGCTGGTGCGGGCCGGCGTGGCCCAGATGATCGGCACCCAGCCCGATCTTCAGGTAGTCGGCGAGGCCGCCGACGGCATGCAGGCTGTGAGCCGGGCCGCCGTGCTGCGGCCCGACGTCGTGATGATGGACATCAGGATGCCTGAACTGGATGGCATCGAGGCCACCAAGAGGGTCGCCGTGCTGCGCCCCGACCCGCCACGGGTGGTCCTGCTTACCACGTTCGACCTGGACGAGTACGTCTTCGGCGGGCTGCTCGCCGGCGCGAGCGGCTTCCTGCTCAAGCACGCGCCCCCTGAAGAGATCGTGCTCGCGATCCGGGCCGCGGCGGCGGGCGACGCCCTCGTCTCCCCAGGGCCGATGCGGCGGCTGGTCGAGCACTTCGTCCGCGGCCGGCCGGCCGCGGCGCCCGAACTCAGTCAGCTCACTGAGCGGGAGCGCGAGGTGCTCGGTTTGCTGGTGCGCGGCCTGTCCAACGCCGACATTGCCAGGACCTTGGTGATCGGCGAGGCGACCGCCAAGACCCACGTGAGCAGGATCCTGACCAAGCTCCGGCTGCGCGACAGGGCGCACGCAGTCGTTTATGGCTACGAGACCGGCCTGGTCCGCCCCGGCGACAGCGAGCTCCCCCCGCAGCCCCGCTGAGCGTCAGACCCGGCCGGACGCCAGCGCCTCCGTGATGGCCTGCACGCACGCGATCGTCTGGCCGTAGAGGTCCTCGCCCCAGGCGACCGGCCATGTGGACAGCTTCGCCACGACGGTCTGCGATGGCCCGTGCACGAACACGCCCTGCCCGTTGATCCCGCTGCCGTGATAGAACGGCAGCGCCGGGTCGCGCACCCACCAGCAGTTCCGGTAGTGGCTGCCATCCGGATAGCCGGAGCGTTCGTCGCCATCGGCGAACGCACGCGCGCCGTCCGCCGCTCCGCGCACAGTGTCGTCGACCCACGAGGCGGGCACCACCTGGCGCCGCCCGGCCCGACCCCGGCGCAGGAACAGCAGTCCGAACCTCGCAAGATCGCGCAGCGTGGCGCTGACGCCGCCGTCGGCCATCGGGTTGCCGTGCCGGTCGACCGTGACCTCGGCGTCGAATTCGGCGCCCATCGGCTGCCACAGCTCGCGGCTGATGAGCTCGTGCAGCCGGTCCCCCGCAGCCCGCTCGATTACCCACGCGAGCACGTCGGTCAGTATCGACCGGTACCGGAAAGGACCGCCGTGCTCACCGTCATTCTGCAAGGTGGCGAAATAGCTGAGCGCGTCGACCGCGTCCTCGCCGCCGGCCTGGCCGGCCGGCGGCCGCCACAAGTACACCCGCTCATAGCTGCGAACATCGGCGTCGAGGTCTGCGTAATCCTCGTTGAATCTCGTCCCTGTCCGCATGTCGAGCAGGTGCTGCACCGTGGCACCGGCGAACGAGGCCCCGGCGAGCTCGGGCACGATGGTTGTCACCTCGGCGCCAGGATCGAGCACGCCACGGCCGGCGAGGATTCCGGCGACCGTCGAGGTGACCGACTTCGATACCGACATCAGCAAGTGCGGCGTCTCGGGCTGCATGCCGTTGAAGTACTGCTCGGTGATCACGCGGCCACGGTGCAGGACAAGGAACCCGTCGGTCCAGGTGCGGTCGAGGAACTCCGCGACGGTCAGGTCTGTTCCGTTCCACGAGAACGTAAGGCGCGCGAGCGGGCGTTCATCCCTTGGCAGCGACCGCACGGGGCCGGTACTCCTGGCGATCCGCGCGCTCGGGATCAGCTCCCTGACGTGCTGGAACGCCCAGCGGTTGAACGGCGGCTCCTGCCAGTTCGCCAGCGTCGCCAGCGAGTCAGCTCCGAACGGCGGAGCTCCGCTCATCAGCGCGGGCGATGACTCGCTCGTCATAGCGCCGGCCGCGGGCCGGACGCGGTCAGCCAGGGCAAGCGTGCCTCGTGCGCCGCGGCGACTCGGAAGGCGGTCACATCGTCGTAGGTCTTGCCGACGACAGCGAGGCCGGTGGGCACACCATCCCTCGACAGCCCGGACGGGACGTTCAGCACCGGGCAACGGCTTGCGATGTTGAACGGCAACGTCATGAGGACGTCGAGCCAGCGCTTAGCGGGCTTGCCGTTCACCTCGATCGGGTCGCCCGTGTCGTACTCGGCGGGCAGCGCGGGCACCGCGAAGGTCGGGCAGATCAGCGCGTCGTGGCTCTCCAAGATCTCGCCGAGCGGTGCGTAGATGGCGGCCTCGAGCGACAGCCCAGCGTAGAAGTCGTCCTTGCTGACCATGTCGGCGTCGGCCACCAGGCGCTGCACGTAGGAAGTCAGCTGACCGGGGTACTGGTCGTTGATCTCCTTCATCGACGCACCGAAGATCATGCCGAAGTGGATGTTGACCGTCCTCGCGATGGTCTCCAGGTCCCACGGCAACGCGACCTCAGTCACCGTCGCGCCCGCGTCCCTGAGCCGGTCAGCGGCCGCGAGGGTGTTCGCCGCGACGTCGGCATCGACGTTGTAGCAGCCAAGATCGACCGAGAGCGCGATCCGCATCCCGGCGACGCCATCGAGCTTCGCCGGTATCTCGAGCTTGGGCCGCAGCGACGCGACGTCGCTCGGATGCGGGCCGGCGATGACGTTCTCCAGCAGCGCGCAGTCCGCCACCGTCCGGGCGAGCGGACCCTCGTGGCAGTAGTGATCCAGGTTGAACGGCGGCACCTCGGGCACCCGGCCGTAGGGCGGCTTGAATCCGATCACACCGCAGAAGGACGAGGGGATCCTGATCGAGCCGCCGATGTCCGAGCCGGTCGCGAGCGTGGTCGAACCGGCTGCCAGGGACGCGCCAGATCCGCCGCTCGACCCGCCAGGCGAGAACGCCGTGTTCCACGGGTTCCTGGTCACGCCCCAGAGCTTGGTCCAGGTCACCGGCGCGCTGGAGAACTCAGGCGTCGTGGTCCTGGCGTGCACGATCCCGCCCGCGTCGATGATCCGCTGCACGAAAGCGGCCGTTTCGGTGGCGACGACGTCGCGGAGTGGCACCGAGCCGAGCGTGTTGCGGTGGCCCGCGATCGGCGCCTCCTCCTTGACCGCGACCGGCAGCCCGTCGAGCGGACCGGCCGGCTCGCCCGCCGCGTACCTGGCCTCGGCCGCGCTGGCCGCCTTCAGCGCCTCGTCGAACCGCGGCTCGGCGAACGCGTTGATGGCGGGCTCGACCGCCTCGGCACGGGCGATCACCGCCTGGAGCAACTCCACCGGCGAGAGTTCCTTGCTGCGGAACTTCGCCAGCGCATCTGTCGCGGACAGGTAGTGCAGGTCGGTCATGGGGTGCTCGGTTCCTCCTCCGTCGCGCTGGCCTGCAGGCCGCCGCGGCGCGGCTTCCAGCCGGGCCGCGGCACGCTCGCGCGCAGCCGTTGCGTGTACTCGTGCTGCGGGTCATCGAGCACCTGCGCAGTCGGCCCCTGCTCGACCACGACGCCCCGGTGCAGGACGATCGCGTCGTCGGTGAGCTGGCGCACGACAGCCAGGTCGTGGCTGATCAGGACGTAAGAGACGCCCGTCGAGTCCCGGATGTCGGCCAGCAGGTTCAGCACCTGCGCCTGGATCGACACGTCGAGCGCGGCGACCGACTCGTCGAGGATCAGCACCCTCGGCTCCGCGGCGAGCGCTCGCGCGATCGCGACCCGCTGCCGCTGGCCGCCGGAGAGCGCGCGCGGCAGTGCACGGGCTTGCCGCTGATCGAGGCCGACCAGGCCGACGAGTTCCTCGATCCTGGCCCGCCGCCGCTCGGCGGCCCAGCCGTGATGCAGCTTGAGCACCTCGTCGATCGTGGCTTCTGCGGTCTGCCTGGGGTCCAGGCTCGTGTACGGGTCCTGGAAGACGATCTGCACTTCGCCGCCGCGGCGGCGCCGCTCCCTTGAGGAGCGGGCCGGGGCCGACCTGTCCCTGCCGCATGCGGAGATAACGCCAGCGGTCGGCCGCTCCAGGCCCACGATCATCCGCGCGATCGTCGTCTTGCCGGAGCCTGACTCCCCCACGACCGCGAGCGATCTGGCCTCCCGCACGGTGAAGGTCACCCCGCCGACGGCGACGAGTTCGCCGAACTCTTTGCGCAAGTCGCTGACCTCGAGCACGGCCTGGCCGTTGCGTGAGTTCGCCGGCTGGACCTGCTCGGCGAGCTCAGACATCGCCGTGACCGCCCTTCTGCAACTCCCCGCGCAGGTCGATCGCGCGCACGCACCTGGACAGCCCGCCATCCAGCTCGACCAGTTCGGGGACCTCCGACCGGCAGATGGCGCGTGCGTGCGGGCACCTCGGGGCGAAGGCGCACTCGCTGTCCGGCGCCTCGAACGCCGAGAGCGGCAGGCCGGGAATCGCCGCGAGCCGCTCGGCGGTCTGCGCGATGTCGGGCCTGGCCGCCGACAGCGCGGCCGTGTAAGGATGCAGCGGGTCATCGTGCAGCAGCGTGGACTCGCGGACCTCGACGATCTGGCCCGCGTACATCACCGCGGTCCGGTCGCAGATCGCCGCGGCCAACTCCAGGTCGTGGGTGATGAACAGCAGCGCGAGGCCGAACTCGCGGCGCAGGTCGTCCATGATCGCCATCACCTCGGCCTGGGTGGTGACGTCGAGCGCGGTCGTCGGCTCGTCGGCGAGCAGCAGCTTCGGCTCGGTCAGCAGGGCCGCGGCGATCGTGACCCGCTGCAGCATGCCGCCGGAAAGCTCGTGCGGATACTGGCGTAGCCGCCGCGTACCGTCCGCGATCCCGACCTGGTCCAGCATCTCGGCGGCGCGACGGTTCGCCTCGGCCGCCGGCACGTCCAGGTTGGTACGGAGCGCCTCGGTCATGAAGTCGCCGATCCGGCGTACCGGGTTCACATGCGCGCGCGGATCCTGGAAGATCATCGCGACCTTGTTCCGGTATCCGCGCAGGCCAGCGCCGCCGAGCGCCATCACGTCCGAGCCGTCGAAGTTGATCTGCCCGCTTACCTCGGCCCCGCGCGGCAGCAGTCGGTCGATCGCTCGCGCCGTCATGGACTTGCCAGAGCCTGACTCACCGACCAGCCCGACCGCCTCGCCGGGACTAACGCTGAGCGAGACGTCCCGCAGGACGGCTCGCTGCACCCCTTCCACGCTGAGGCGAACGGTCAGGCCCTCGACCTCGAGCAGCGGCCCGGGAGAGCGGACCGCCGCCCCGACCGTCTGCGCACCTTCTGGGTAGCTCATTGCCTGGCCTGCGCCTGCTCGAAGAGGCGCTCGCCGAGCACGTTGAAGGCGATCACCACCGCGACGATGCACGCTCCGGCGGACAGGGCTGCCAGCGGGTAGCCCTGCGGGATACCGACCTGATTCTCGGAAATCATCACACCCCAGTTCGCGGCCGGCGGCTGGACGCCGAGGCCGAGGAAGGACACCGCAGCGAGGTCGACCATCGCATAGCCGAACAGGATCGTCGCCTGGGCGACGATCAGCGGCATGATGTTCGGCACGATGTGGCGCAGGCAGATCGTGGTGGCTGAGGCCCCCTGCACTTCCAGGGCCGCGACGTACGGCTGACTTCGCTCCTTCAGCGCCGCGCCGCGCAGCACCCGTGCGACATACGGCATGTACGCGATCGCCAGCGAGATCGCGGCGGACGGCAGGCCCGCGCCGAACACCGCGGCGGCGAGGACGGCGAGCAGGATGCCGGGGAACGCGAACAAGATGTCGAGCCCTGAGGAGATCACGGCGTCGGCCGCGCCACGGCGCCAGGCGGCGACGACCGCCAACAGCGTGCCGGCTACCAGCGAGCCGAGCACGACCGCCAGCGGACCGAGCATCGACGACTGGGCGCCGGCCAGCAGCCGCGACAGTACGTCCCTGCCCTCGTAGTCGAACCCGAGCAGGTGCCCGCCCGACGGGCCGACGAAGGACAGCGCGAGGTTCGGCAGCGTCGGGCTGTACGGCGCGAGCAGCGGGCCGAGCGCGGCCACGAACGTGGCGATCGCGATGACCACGGCCGACACGATCCCCGCCGGGCCAGTGCCGCGCAGCAGCCCGACCGCGCGGCCGCCACGGCGCGGCGCGTGGACCGTAACGAGCGGAACCACGGTGCTCATATGCACGCCTCCGGCATGACGCTCATTGGCACGCCTCCGGCATGACGCTCATGTGGCTCTGCTCCCTAGTGCCACGCGCGGGTCGAGGACGGCGTAGGCAAGGTCGACGGCGACGTTGATCACCACGAACGCAGTGACGAGGACCAGCGAGATGCCCTGGACCACCGCCAGGTCCTTGTCCTGCGCCGAGATCACCAGGTAGGCGCCGAGCCCGTTCAGGCTGAACGCCGTCTCGACGACCGCGGCGACCGCGATCAGCGATGCGATCGTGATTCCGGAGATCGTGGTGATCGGGATGGCGGCGTTGCGCAGGATGTGCCGCCTGATCATTTGGCGGCGCGGGATGCCCCTGCTGACCGCGGTCTGCACGTGCTCCCGGTCCGCCTCCTCGCGGATCGCCGAACGGGTCACCCTGGCGACGATGGCCAGGGATGACAGCGCGAGCGCGACCGCGGGCAGCGTGAAGTGCCGCAGGTTAGACACGAAATCCGTGCCGTTGCCCAGCGCGGGGAACCAGCCCAGCTTGACCGCGAACAGCGCTATCAGCACGATCGCCGCGACGAACGACGGGATCGCGGCCGAGATCGCGCTGCTGATCAGCACCGAGGTGTCGGTCAGTCCTGGCTTCAGCCCGCTGAGGATCCCCATGCCGATCCCGAGCACCAAGATGATCAGTGAGGCGTACAGGACCAGGCCCGCCGTCGTCCATACCCGCGACGCGATCAGCGAGGTCACGTTCTCCCGTAGCGTGATCGAGATCCCGAGGTTGCCGTGCACGGCGTTAGTGAGCCAATACCAGTACTGCGCGAAGAACGGCTGGTTCAGGTGGTAACGCGCCTCGAGCACCTTCAGGCTGCTGGGCGGCAGGGACCGGCCGCCGGACAGTGCGGCGATCGGGTTCCCTGGCGCCAGGTACAGCGCCCCGAAGATCGCGAAGCTGGCGACCAGCAGGCTGGCGACGAGCATCGCCAGCCTGCGGGCCACAAAGCGCCAGCGCACTACCTCACCGCCCGCCCAGGCTGTTCGCCCAGGGCGCGAACATGTAGGCGAAGGACGCCGTGGCGCCGGTGAGGTTCTTAGACATGATCAGCAGGTTGTCCGGTTGCACGTCCGGGATCCACGGCAGGATGACCGCCGCGCGCTGTTCCGCCTTGGCCACGAGAGCCGCCCTGGCATCAGGGTTGGCGGTCGAGCGGGCCGTTTCCAGCCAGGTCAAGATCTGCTTGTCGTTGAAGTTGTCGTAGTTCTGCGATCCGCCAGGGACCACCAGCGTGGACAGCAGCGCGGCCGGGTCCGCGTAGTCGCCGTAGTTCACAGTCAGGAAGCCGTCAACCCCGACCCTGGCCTTGGGGTCGATGAAGAAGTTGATGTAGTTCTGCGCCGACACGTTCTTCAGGACTGTCTTCAGCCCGATCGCGTTCGCAGCGGCCTGGTATGCGCCGGTGACCGCGGCGATGTTCGCGATCTGCTGGGAAGTGCCCATCGTGAACGTCTTGCCGACGGCTCCCGCATCCTTCACCAGCTTCTTAGCCTTGGCAAGGTTGTAGGACATGAGCGGCGAGGAATCGTAGGCCTTGGCGAACACTGACTTGCCGTACCCGAAGACGCCGGGGTTGGACAGCCAGCGCGGCATCAGGGCGGCGCCCTTGTACACGTTGGCGATGATCGCCTGGCGGTTCAGCGCCATCGACAGGGCCTGCCTGACCCGGACGTCACCGAGCACGCCCTTGGTGCTGTCTACGATGAAGGCGTCGGTGGACCAGCCCTGGCCGTTGTAGATGTTCACCGCGTTGCCGGCCTTCAGCTGCGGCAGCGTCGACAGGCCGCCAGAGGTGAACGTGCCCTGGATCGCGCCGGTGCTCAGCCCCGAGGTCAGCTGCGTGTCTGAGGCAACGCCCTTGATGATGATCTGGCTGACCAGCGGCTTGACCGAAGGCTGCCAGTAGCTCGTGTTCGGCACCGCGGTGACTCCCACGCCGGGAACGAACGACTTGAGCTTGTACGCGCCTGTGCACATGATGCTGCCCGCCGGCGTGCCGTACTTCTTGCCCTGCTTGGTGGCGAACGCCTTCTCGATGATGACGCCCGGCATCGAGGCGAGCTCGCCTGGCAGCCAGTAGTCCGGCTGCTTCAGCGTGATCGTCACCTGATCGCTGCCTGTCGCCGCGATCGACTTCACCCGGCTGAACACCAGGGTGTAGAACCCGGCGAGGCTCGGGCTCATCGCCCTGTCCAGGCTGTAGACCACGTCGGCCGGTGTCACCGGCTGCCCGTCCCAGAACTTGGCTGCCTTGTTGATGGTGAACACCAGCGAGGTCGGCGACGAGTTCGTCATCGTGGCCAGCCCAGTACCGATGGCGCCAGCAGGGGACTGCTTCAGCAGCGACTCGCACATCAGCGAGACAGCGGTGTTCTCCGGGTAGTCGAACGCGAAGATCGGGTCCAGCGAGTTCACGTCGCGGTAGACCGCCCAGGTGACCGACGAGACCGGCTTGGTGCCCGCCGTCGTGCTCACGACCAGGCCCTCGGTCGGCGAGATCGTGCCTTGCGATCCGCCGTTGCCGCCGTTTCCAGTCGCTGATCGACCGCAGGCGGCAAGCGCCAGGGCCGCGGTCGTGGCGACCACCGCGATGGACATCGCGGCCCGCCGGCTCGTTGTGCTGGCCATATGCCCTCCTTTAAATCCCCCCGGCGCTGGCCGTGGAGCCTTTCAGTCCTGGCCCGGCGGCATGCCGGGCCGAGCTATCGGTGCGAGCCGTCCTTTCGGGCGCCCCCTGTGCTGCCCGGCCGCGGTGCCGGGCTCTCATTGTCTGCTGTGTCAGTTCCGCTGATAGGCAACTTCGCCACGGACCCACGTCTGGACGACCGATGCCTGGCAGATCTCGCCAGGCGCGTGTGCCACGTCAGCGTCGACGATGGCGAAGTCTGCATCCAGCCCCGGCGCGATCGCACCGGTCACGTCCTCCAGCCCGTTAACCCTCGCGCTGCCCGAGGTGTAGGCCGCGAAGATGGCTTCAGGGCTGAGCGCCTGCTCTAGGAGGAATGGTTCAGGCGCGGATCCGCCAGGGCCGTCCGGCATGGACCTGTTGACCGCGACATGCCCGCCAGCGAGCGGATCGGGGCTCGAGACCGACCAGTCGCTGCCCGCGCACATCGGTGCGCCCGCGGCCAGCAACGCGCCGAATGGGTACTGCCAGCCGCTCCGGCGCTCGCCGAGGAACGGGATGGTGAGCTCGTCCATCTGCGGCTCGTGCATGGCCCACAGCGGCTGGATATTCGCGGTCGCGTTCAGCGCCGCGAACCGCGGTATGTCGTCAGGATGCACGACCTGCAAGTGCGCGAGGTGGTGCCGCAGGCCGCTGCTCCCGTTTGCCTGCCTGGCCGCCGCTATGGCGTCAAGGGCGTTCCTGACGGCACGGTCGCCGAGCGCGTGGAAGTGCACCTGGAAACCCTCACGGTCCAGGGCCGTCACGTACCGCGGCAGTTCGTCAGGGTCGATGAAGTCCAGGCCCGACGTCTCCGTGGCGCAGCCGTGGCCGTCAAGGTATGGCTCGAGCATCGCGGCCGTGTGGTTCTCCGCGACGCCGTCCAGCATCATCTTGACGCTGGTCGCGCGGAACCGGCCGGCCTGACCCTCCCTGCGGCGCTCGATCAGCTCCGCCACTTGCTCGATGCCGCGGTCACGCTCCCACCACATGGCGCCCACGACGTTGGCCTTCAGCGCGCCATCTCCGGCGGCCCGCAGGTAGGCGTCGATCGGGTCGGGCAGTCCCGGGTGGCTGCCGACGATGGCGTCCTGCCAGCCGGTGATGCCGAGCGAGAGCAGGTATGCCTGCCCCGCCAGCAGCCCGGCGTACCAGTCATCGGTCGACGTGCCCGGGATAAGCCTGGCGACCAGCTGCTGGGCGCCCTCCTGAAGCGTCCCGACCGGGTGGCCTGACGCATCCCGCTCGATCCGGCCGTCGGGCGGATCGGGGGTGCTCGCGTCGATACCAGCGATCTCGAGTGCCCGGCTGTTGACCCACGCGCCGTGACCGTCGCGGTTCGGCAGGAAGGCCGGGCGGCCGCCGGTGACCTGGTCGAGCAGGTCCTTGGTCGGCACCCCGCCGGGGAAGGCCTCCATCGACCAGCCGCCGCCGGTGATCCACTCCGCGTCCTGGTGCGCGGCGGCGTAGGCCGCGATCACCTCGGCATACTCGGCCGCGGTGACCATCCCTGCCAGATTGCAACGGCACATCCGGTCGCCCGCGAAGACCGGGTGCACATGGGCGTCAATGAACCCGGGAAACAGCGTGCCGCCGGCTGAGGTCGACGGGCTCGGCTCCGGCGAGCGCGCCCGCGCTGGAGCCAGGTTCGACCGCAGTGATCGACCCATTACGGACGCGCACCACGGTGCCGGCGGGCAGGAACCGGGCACCGTCGAAGACCGTTCCGTTGTGGAACGCAAGCTCGGGATCCGGCCGCACCCGGACCTCCTGTATCAGGGGGTTTATTGCGGGTGATTAGATCACTTACCAGGCCAGTAGTCAATGCCTCTGACAAAGCCTTGTAGGAGGCGGCCGCAGTCGAGTAACTTCCTCAATGAGACGTTAATCAAGCCGTTATCAACGGCAGCGAGAGCGACGGCAGGCATGCCATGACGAGCACCACCGCAGGGCGCAGGACCGGGCGGCTGCGCCGGGGCAGCCTGACGCCTGAGGCGATCGTCGCCGAGAGCCTGCGCCTGCTCGACACGGAGGGGGCTGACGGGTTCAGCCTCCCCAAGCTGGGGCGTGCGCTGGGCGCCGACCCGACCGCGGTTTACCGGCACTTCGCCAGCAAGGACGACCTGGTGCTGTCGATCGCCGACCGGCTGATCGAAGAGGCCATGACCGGGCTCGTCCCGCAGACGTGCTGGGTCGACACCGTCACCGACGCCGCCAGGAGATTGCGGACGACCTACCGCGCGCATCCCGCGGCCGCCGCGCTGTCGGCATCGAGAACCACACAGCGGCCAGCCGAGATGCGGATTGTCGACGCACTGATAGGTGCCGTGCTCGAGGCCGGGTTCACCGGTGCCGCCGCCGCCAGGATGTACCGCGCGCTCGGCGACTTCACGCTGGCCTGGGCAGGCAGCGAGGCAGCGTTCCTCGCCCTCGACGTCAGCCAGCAGGAGGCAGACATCTCCGCCTGGACGCGCGCGTACCTGGCCGTCGACCGCGCCGAGTACCCGCACATCTGGCAGATCAGGGACGATCTGGCTGGCGTGACCGCCGACGACATCTTTGAGACCGTCCTCGGCTTGGTCATGAAGGGCTTCATGGCGCAGGCGCCGCGGCCATGCGAGTGCGGCAACCACAGTGCTGCCGAGCACAGGGGTTCTGCCAGAGCTGACGGCGAGAAGGCCGCGCAGGACACGCCGTGACGGCGAGGCTGACCAGGGGCACGGGCGGCCCGGCCCGGCTGCGTGCGCTGCTCGCCACCGGCGAGACCATCGTGGCGCCCGGCGCCTTCGACCCGCTCGCCGCCAGACTCGTCGAGGAGACAGGCTTCCCCGCCGTCTACATGACCGGCTTCGGCACCTCGGCGGCGCTGCTCGGTCGGCCGGACGTCGGCCTGCTGACGATGACCGAGATGGCCGACAACGCGGGGCGGATTGCCGCGAGCGTCGATATACCCGTGATCGCCGACGCCGATACCGGCTACGGCAACCCGCTGAACGTGATCAGGACCGTCGGCGCCTACGAGGCGGCCGGGGTCGCAGGCCTGCACATCGAGGACCAGGTGGCGCCCAAGAAGTGCGGGCACATGGAGGGCAAGCAGGTCATCCCGGCTGACGAGATGGCCCACAAGGTGCGGGCCGCGGCCGATGCGCGCTCCGATCCTGACTTCGTGATCATCGCCAGGACCGACGCGCGCGCGGTCGAGGGCCTGGACCGTGCGATCGAACGAGCCAGGATGTACCGCGACGCCGGCGCGGATGTGCTGTTTATCGAGGCGGTCGTCAGTGAGGCCGAGGCGGAAGCGGCGATCGCCGCGTTCCCCGACGTGCCGCTGCTTTTCAACTGGGCGGAGGGCGGCAAGACGCCGCCGATCAGCCTCGCCAGGCTGCGTGAGCTCGGCTACCGCATCGTGATCTTCCCGATCGGCACACTGCTCGCCGCCACCGCGGCGATGCGCGGCATACTTCTGGAGATCGCCACGGCTGGTACACCCGCTGCTGTTCTGAGCGAGCTGCCCAGCTTCGGCGAGTTCACCGATTTCATCGGCCTGCCAGAGGTCCGCGACGTCGAGCAGCGATATGCCGCCAACGACGGAGCGGCCGAGGACCGTACGGGAAGGTAGCGATGGCAGCGACATTTGACCGGCCCAGCGTGTCTACCGAGCTTGCCAAGGCGATGATCGACGCGGCCGAACGGAAGGCGGCCGAAATGGGCCACCCGTTCGTGATCGCTGTCGTCGACGACAGCGGCGTCCTGAAGGCGTTCAGCCGGATGGACGGCGCGGCCTTGCTCTCGGTTCAGATCGCTCAGGACAAGGCCTACACCGCGGCCGGTTTCGGGCTGTCCACAGACGGCTGGCATGAGTTCATCAAGAACGACCCTCCGCTCGCGATGGGCGCGGCGTCCGGCATCGACCGTCTGATCGTGTTCGGCGGCGGGTTCCCGATCACGATCGGCGGCCAGATCGTCGGTGCGATCGGGGTCAGCGGCGGCCACTACACCCAGGACATGGACGTCGCCAACGCCGGCCTGGCGGTCCTCCCGTCTTGACCCGCGTTGCGGTCGTCACCGGCGCGGGCTCGGGACTCGGCCGCTGCATCACCAGGACGCTGCTGGCGGCCGGCTGGCGGGTTGCCGCGGCCGGCCGCCGGGAAGCCGAATTGGCCGAGACGATCACGACGGCCGCGGCCGCCGAGACGGCGATGGCCGTGCCGACCGACGTCAGCGTGCCCGAGTCGGTCGCTGCGCTGTTCGGCGCGGTCGAGCGCCGCTGGGGCCGGCTCGACCTGCTGGTCAATAACGCGGGCGTGTTCGGTCCTGGCGGCGCGGTCGACGAGATCTCGTTCGCCGGCTGGCAGCAGATCGTCGCGGTCAACCTGACCGGCGCGTTCCTGTGCGCCAGCCACGCCGTCCGGATCATGAAGGCCCAGCGGCCGCGCGGCGGGCGGATCATCAACAACGGCTCGATTTCCGCGCACAGCCCGCGGCCCCGCTCGGCTGCCTACACGGCCACCAAGCACGCGATTACGGGCCTGACCAAATCGCTCGCGCTGGACGGCCGCGATTTCGACATCGCCTGCGGCCAGATCGACATCGGCAACGCCGCCACGGAGATGACCAGCGGCCTCAGCCGCGGCGCGCTTCAGGCCGACGGGTCGGTGGCGCCTGAGGCCACATTCGATCCGCAGCACGTGGCCGACGCCGTGCTGTTCATGGCCGACCTGCCACTTGATGCCAACGTGCAGTTCCTCACCATCGCCGCTACCAAGATGCCCTTCGTCGGCCGCGGCTGACGCGGGCTAGCGCTTACTTCGCCAGCGCGCCCATCGGGTCCCAGGCGGGGAGCACGATCGGCTCGGTGTCGAGCGCCTCGCGGAGCGACTCGGGCAGCGCGTCCTTGCGGGCGGCGATCTCGAAGACGTACTCGTCGAACCACGAGTCGTTCATCGTGTAGAAGCCGTCCTTGCCGCGGCTGGTCCCCCAGCTGTTCTCGACCCGCCACTTGCGGGTGGCACCGTCGAGGATGTCGACGCCCGTGAAGAGCATCGCGTGCGTCATCAGCGTCTCGTGGTAGATGAGCCGGTCGGACTTGGCGAGCGAGAATTCCGCGCCGTACACCGACGGCAGGTCGTAAAGGTCCGCGTCCCAGAGCCCGTACTCGTTGCTCATCATCTTGCCGACGTCGCATCCGAACCACACCGGCTCACCGCTCTGCAGCGCCCGGGAGGCGATCTCCTTCATCAGGCGCATGTCGACGTTGAGGTAGGTGACCGGCGGGGCTCCGAGCACGTTGCCGAGGTACTCGACCGTGAACGTCCGGCCGGCCGGGCTGGACGGGCGCGGGTCGTGCACGAGGCAGACGTAGTCGTCGATCGGCAGGTTCACGTACTTGGCCGCGAACTCCTGCGGCGTGACCACGCCGTCCCGGTGGAACTGCCGGTCCTTGTCGGTCCACTGCCAGTCGAACCGCTCAGGCGGCGTGCCGAGGTGGATGCACAGAATCCGGAAGATGACCCTGAGGACCTCGGCCTTCTCCTGCCTGGCCGCGTCGATGCCGTCGGCGGAGAACGCCGCGCGCACCGCCTTCGCGCCCTGCCTGAGCTGGCTGCGCAGGACCGAGTTCATCCGGTCCGTGTTGCCAGAGCTCTGCGTTTCAGGCATGTAGGCCTTGGGCACCAGCCCGTGCTTGTTGACGATAGCCACGAACATGTTCCACTGGCCGCCGTCTTCGGCCGCGGCCTGCAGCAGGTGGGCCACGGTCCGGTCGTCGATGTCACGGTCGGCGGTCTCGATCACGGCCTCGAGGAAGTAATTGGCGCGCTCGATCTTGTCCCAGAACATCGCGTAGTTCTGGGAGAACTCGAACTCCTTGATGCCCATCTTCTTCATCGCGCCGACCCGCAGCAGGTTCAGGCCAGCGAACAGCCAGCAGCGGCCGCTGCGCTGCTGGTCGGTGACCTTCCAGTCGTCGAGCAGGACCGACAGCGAGTGGTCGGAGTTGTTGACCACGTCCCTGTTGATCGCGACGTCGTCGATGGTCACCCGGGTCACCGCGTTCTGCGCCAGCTTGTACGCCGGGTTCGCGGCGAAGTCCTTGCGAAGCAGTTCCAGGTCGCCATTGCCCAGGATCTCTTCCATGCCCAGGATTCCTCTCGATCGCGCTCGCCCTCTTTGCGCCTTTTAATCTATCAGCGCCTGTCACGGCCACCCCGAGCCAGCGCCCCGCCGCGGCGCGCCTTCACTGCATGGTCGGAGCCGGCACCAGCTTCTCGACATGACTGCGAGAAAATTGCCCGAGCGCGTGTCACCTGCTGACGACCAGGAGCGAAAACGGCCTTGAGCGATCACGCAACACCTGGCGCTGATGAGGGCACGGAGCCCGACGCCCGGTTCACGATGGCCAACGAGCGCACGTTCCTGGCCTGGAGCCGTACGTCGCTGGCTCTGGTCGTCGGCGGCCTCGCCGTCGCCCAGTTGCTGCCCCCGTTTCCGAGGGTTCCCTGGGGCAGATCCGCGATCGCCACGCCGCTCATCCTGCTCGGGGCCATCATGTCGGTGCTGAGCTACTTCGAGTGGAGGGCAAACCAGCGCGCGCTCCGGCTCGGCGCGCCGCTCGGCCGCTCCCAGCTGCCCAAGAGTCCTGGCCTTCACGATCAGCCGTGATCGCCCTGCTCGCGGGCGCCGCTGGACATCTACTCCCGGGTGGCGTCGCGGTGAACCAGGGCAGCGGCCGGATGAATCGCCCGCAGACGTACCCGAGGACTATGAGAGGCGCCCATCCTGGGCTGGCCAGGGAACGGACCGACCTGGCATGGACCAGCAGCTCCATCGCGTTCCTGGCGCTCGGCGTGGCGATACTGAAGATTCCGCCCCGCGTGCGGTTTCCCCGTCCTGGCGCTTGGCGTCGTGATCTGGCTTGCTCGGCCATCTCTCGCCGCGACGCGACCGGCGGTGTCTGGCGCTCGCCGAGTGCTGCTGGTCACCGTAGCCGTGACCGGACTGGCCCTAGTGTCCTTGGTGCTGACGCTCGCGAGCCCGCCTCGCGCGGGCTGCGGCCCTGACGCCCGCTGCGCTAGCCGACCCAGATGGCCTGCAGCGCGCGGTAAATGTTGCCGCCCGCGACGGCGCGGATCTCGTCGTCGCTGTAGCCGTGCTGAACCAGCCAGCCGATGATGTTCCCGAAGTTCTCCGTCGGGTTCTCCAGCCCGTCGACGTAGGCCACCGGGTCGAACGCGGGCCCGCGGAAGGCGCCCAGGCTGAGCAGGCGCGCGAAGATCTTGTGCAGCATCACGTGGTCGCCGTAGAAGGTATCCGGGCCGAACGCCACGTGCTCGATGCCGACCAGGTCAGCGCAGTACCGGAAGTGATCCATGACCGACTCGATGCTGTGGCTGGGGTGGACGCCCGACAGGGTGGTGTGCGGGGCGGCGGACATGCCGATCACGCCGCCGGTCTCGGCGACGGCCTGGAGCACCTCGTCGGGCTTCATCCTGGGAATGTCCCAGACCGCGCGCGCCCCGGCATGGGTCATGAACACCGGGGTGGTGGTCTGCTGGCACACGTCGAGCGCGGTCCTGTCCGAGGAATGCGACAGGTCGATGGCCAGGCCGAGCTGATTCATCCGGGTGACGGCCCGGTGGCCGAACGCGGTCAGCCCGCCGTCGACCGGCTCGGCCAGCCCGCTGCCCAGCGTGTTGGCGTCCGAGTACGCGATCCCGATCTGCCGCAGGCCGAGCCCGTACAGGACGTCAAGCCGGTCAAGCTCGTTCTCGATCGGCGTGGCCGCCTCGAGACCGAACACCAGGCCGACCCGGCCTGAGCGGTAGGCCTCATCGACGTCGGCGACCGTGCGGATCGTCATCACCTGCGTGCTGATGGGCCAGGTCGGCCTGTCGCATGCCGAGGTCGGTGATGATGTCGTCCCACCGCCACGGCGCGTTGCCGGTCACGCAGGCGGTGCCGTCCATCATGTTGTCGAAGACGACCGTCATGCCAGAAGCTGCCAGGCCCGCATACGCGGCGTGCTGGCGGCCCGTCCTGTTGTACTCGGGCGTCTCCTCCATCCGCAGCGGGAACCTGACCGGATGGTCGTGCAGGCTGATGACCAGGCTCTCGCCCAGTAGCGTCCGTGCGCGTTGCTCCTGCTCGGCCGTCAGGCCGGCATGGTACGGCGGGACCCGGCCGAACTCAGGGGCAAGCTCGAAGGTGCGGAAATCCGCTCCGGCCCGCAGATAGGAGTAGGCGACATAGCCGTCGCCGTCTGACCGATTCTCACTGACTATGCCGCTCACGGCACTAGTGTCGCAAACCTCCTTCGACGCCAGAAACCCGCGCGCTGAAAGGTCCCGTATCCCGCTCGGCTCGCGCGCTAGTGTTCGTGATATTCGGCCCGGTGAATTCGGGCTCGCCGGAAGGGCAGTGGGTGGGGAGATGGATATCTGGCCGGTGATCCACGAGGAGCGCAAAGCTCTGGCATCTGATTTGGGGTCACTGGAGGAGGCCAAGTGGTCGACTCCGTCGCTGTGCACCGAGTGGACGGTGCGCGACGTGCTGGCGCACATGACGGCGACGGCGAAGATGAGCGCGCCGGGCTTCTTCGTCAAACTCGCCGGATCAGGATTCAAGTTCGGCAAGGTGCAGAGCGGGGGGATCGCGGCGGAGCAGGGTTCATCTCCCGCCGACACCCTCGCCAGGTTCGATGCGATCGTGACGTCGACCGGGCATCCGCCGGGCCCGTCCGCCACCATGCTCGGCGAGGTGATCGTCCACAGCGAGGACATCAGGCGCGGGCTTGGCATGCAGCACGCCTACCCCACCGAGGCCGTCGTCCAGGCCGCCGACTTCTTCAAGGGCTCCAACCTGATCATCGGGACCAAGACCAGGATCACCGGGCTGAAGCTCAGCGCGACGGACACGGATTGGTCGACGGGCGACGGCCCCGAGGTCGAGGGCCCGATTCTGGCCCTGCTCATGGCGATGACCGGCCGGAAGGCCGCCGCGAGCGAGCTCAAGGGGGAAGGGGTCGCGGCGCTGTCCGCGCGCTCGTAAGCAGACGGGTAGGCGACGAGCACACTTCATCAAGATGGAGATCTTCTCGCTCATGCGGGCGGCGGCAGGACCGCCTCGACGAAGAGCTCGGTGACGGCGGCCGCAAGCCGGCGCGGATCGTGCTCGAGGATGCGCTCCGAGAGTCGCCCGCTCAGCCACAGCGCGGCGAGGCCGTGCACCATCG
Organism: uncultured Actinomycetota bacterium; assembly: GCA_963696215.1. GTDB lineage: Bacteria > Actinomycetota > Actinomycetes > Streptosporangiales > Streptosporangiaceae > Chersky-822. The sequence continues at coordinate 838,503 of CAVOJF010000006.1, read as the reverse complement.
ACCAGGCGCTGACAGCGACAACCTCAGCAGATCGGCCGTGCAGGCGACCCGCCGCGCGGCACCGCTCGATGGTCGCGGTCAGCAGGCCGTCGGCCGCTTCGCTCGCGGCGACGAACTCGGGGTCCTCCGGGTAGAGGACATCCAGCCGGAACATCACCTCGAAGTGCGCGGGGTGCCCGATGGCGAAACTGACGTACCCGCGGCCGATCGCAGCAAGCTCACTCGGGCCATCGGCGGGCCGGGCCACTGCGACCTCGGTCAGCACCGAACTCGCCAGCAATTCGTATCCCGCGGTCGCAAAGGCGGTGAGCAGGCCGGCCTTGCTGCCGAAGTGATGGGCAGGTGCGCCGTGCGACACGCCAGCCCTGCGGGCGACGTCGCGGAGCGACACGCCGCTGACTCCGTGCTCGGCGACGGCGCTCTCCACCGCCTTGAGCAGGGCGGCCGGCAGATCGCCGTGATGGTAAGCCACAGCTCATCTTGACATCACGAGCACATCTTGACATTGTCTAGATGTTCGGGTCGCAGGAGGGTCTATGGAACCAACGCCAGTTCACGCCGCCTACCTGCCGTTCGCGCAGACGCTGCGAACCGGAGGCTTCAGCGAGCCCGCAGCGGGCTGGAACGCCAGCCAGGTCGGCGCGCACGTCGCGATGAGCAATGAGATCTTCAGCGAGCTTGCAGATCGGATCCACGCAGGCGACGACCCAAGCTTCGATAACGCCGCGGTCAGCGATCCGGAAGACCTGCTGAAGTATGCGGCCGACCATGGCGATCTTGCTGGCCTGGCGGAGGCGATCGAGGCGTCGGCGGCACGGCTCGAGCGGTCCTACGGCCGGCTATCGGCCGACGAGCGCGATCGCCCTGTCCCCACCAGAATCTGGCACGAAGGCCAGATCGTCCGCGATAGCCCCATGTCGATCGGGGAGCTCATCCTCGGCAATGGCGACTTCCATCTGGCCATGCACGTGGAGCAGTTGCGGGCCCTGCTGCCCGCGGCCGCGGGACCGACGAAGTAGAACGCGCAAGCGGGATCGCTGACCGTCCAACCTGGCTGGCTGGAGTGCACGCCAGCTGCTCATCGCGATGCCGAGCAGGATCGCGACGCCGCCCGCGAGCTGACCGATCCCGGTCGGGTCGCCGAAGACGATGACGCCGGCGATCGCGCCGATGACCGGCTCGATGTTGACGAACGCGCCAGCGACCTCCGCGGGGACGCCCTTCTGCCCGTAGGCGAAGAGGGTGAACGGCACCAGCGTCCCGGCCACCGCGAGCGCCACCGTGGCCAGGACGTGGCTCAGCGCTGCTGTCGATACCGCAGGCAATCCGCCCGTACACACGGCTATCGGCAGCACACCAGCGGTCGCGCCGATGAACTGCACGGCGGTGACTGCGACCGGGTCCCGGCCGCGCAGCAGCCGTGGCTGAGCGACCATCAGCGCCGCCGACAGCACGACCGACGCCAGGATGAGGGCGTCGCCAGTGATCCCGGTGCCGCCTCCGCCGCTCGCTCCTGGCATGCTGGTCGCGGTGACCAGGCCGACACCGGCCAGGGAGACCGCGAATCCGGACCAGGCCAGCGGCCGCGCCGTCGCGCGATTGACCACGGCGGCCATGATCGCGACCAGCACGGGGACGGCGCCGATCAGCAGCGCGGCGTGGCTGACGCTCGTTCCGGCGATGCCGGCGTTCTGTAGCAGCACCGAGCCTCCGTAGCCAAGCGCACCGGACGCGAGCACGGGCAATCGGAACGCCGCCCTGAGCCCTGACCGGCTGGCGGCCAGCAAGATGAAGGCTGCCAGCCCGAAGCGCGCGCACGTCAGCCAGGCGGGCGAGAGCCACACCAACGCCACCTTCGACAGCGGCACCGTCGTGCCCCACATCAGCCCGGCGGCGATCAGCGCGGCGACGGCGCGGCGGCGGTTGCTTTCCATTCGCCCATAGTCGATCCCGACCGCCTCAGATTCGCCACTGTGCGTCGAGAACGAGATAATGTTTCGTTACATGGCAGTTGAGCTTGATGAAATTGACATCCGCCTGCTGACGGCCTTGCAGGCCGATGCGGACCGGACGAACGTTGAACTGGCCAAGATCGCCGGGTTGTCTCCCGCAGCCACACTGCACCGAGTCCGGTGGCTGAAGGAATCGGGCGTCATCCGGATCATCAGCGCGAGCCTGGATCCAGCCGCGGTCGGCTTCCCGCTGCAGGTCTACGTGGCCGCGACTCTGGGGCGCCACGACCTGCGATCGAGCCAAGTCTTTGAGGAGCAGCTGATGGCCCTGCCGCAGGTCATCGCCGCCGACAATGTGGCTGGCGAAATGGACTACCTGCTGACCGTCGTGGCCAGGGACGTCAGTGAGCTGCAGGAGGTGCTGGCCAAGCTGGCCACCAGAGGCGGGCAGCGGCTCGTGACGCACCTGAAGTTGTCCGAGGTCAAACCGCCGTCCAGGCTGCCTTTGGTGCCGACCTCGGCGGATGCTCGACGCCAGGCTCGCCAACGCCGTAGGCCAGCGACACGAGGATGATGCCGGCCATGATGACAATGTTGCTGCGTCGTGACCCGCCGCACCACCCCACGCCAAGCGGGGCCGGCAGACAAGACATCCAGATCATGGCGGGCAGACTTTGAACTGAAGGCCGCTCGAGTACGTCGTAGTGATGAATCCGGATGTCCGGATATGGCACTACACAAACTCGAGAATCCGGAACCGTGTCACCCGGCCAGGAGGACCCGATGGCGACTGGGATGCGGCATGCCAAGCGGCCGGTGAGCGCCATGCTCGCCGGGCCTTACGGGCATCCCTTTCACCCCATGCTGGTGACGATCCCGATCGGGGCGTGGCTGATCAGCCTCGGCTTCGACTTCGCCTCGCATTTCGCCAGCCGCCCTGGCTTTCTTGCCATGGGCTCGGAGTGGCTGATCGCGATCGGAGTGATCGGTGCGATGGCGGCTGGGCTGATCGGATTCCTCGACCTGGCCATCATCCCGGCCGGGACGCCGGCATTCAGGACCGCGTGCACGCACATGTTGATCAATGTCACGCTCATCCTCGCCTATGGCGCGGACTTCGCCTGGCGTTACCACAGCGACGCACACGGATCACCGGTCAGCGACAAGATGATCGCGCTGTCGGTGGCGTGCGTCGCCGCACTGGCTGTCTCCGGCTACCTCGGCGGCAAACTTACCTACCGGTACGGCGTCCGGGTCGCGGCGGAGAGCACCCAGGCTGAGGGCTACGTCCCGGCCGGCGTGCGGGCGGTGCCTGGATCGCGGAGAAGCAGGGCCCGGCGCGGTCACCGCGCCTGAGCACCAGCGGTCAGGGCACCGCGCATGCCAGGGTGATGCGCACCGAGCCCTGGTCTTTGATGGTCACCGTCGTCGGTACCGTGCACGGGCGCACCTTGCCGTTGCGCCCTGGACTGCTCACCTCGATGACGGCGGGCGACCCGCCGCGCACCCGGTAGGTTCCTGGTACCAGCGTGGTCGAGAAGGAGCCGGATCGTCCAACCTTGATCACCTGGACGACCTGCCCGCTCGGGCCGATGAACTGAACGAATCCAGACAGCGGCCTGATAGGCGGCTGCTGTCCGCCGGGTCCGAGCGGGCCACCCTCCATCACGAGTCGCCCGGAGACCGTGCCGTAGGAGGGCCTGTTCGCGGCCGTTCCGCCCGGCCCTGACTCAGAAGATTGCGCCGCGCATGCCGTGATCGCCGCGGCCGCTGCGATCACCGCGATCCCGCCTGCCACCCGTGTCGCCGCCATTGTTCTGCCCCTTCCGCCTCGCTCAGGAATGAGCGAGCCGGAAATTAGACGGCGCGTTTCGCCCGTTGCGTTCCCGACGTCACGGGCGAGCTTGCAGCGATCCCGCAACAGCGCGATCAGGTCTTGCGGGCGACCCCGCCGTGCGCCGAGGCGGTGTCCTGATCGGTGCGGTCACCGGGGTCGGGCCGCCAGGCGTGCACGTAGCTGAGCCCCGGCGGCACTAGCTCGAGGCCCTCGAAGAACCTGGCTACCTGCTCCCTGGTCCGCAACGTCTGAGGGGTGGACACCCGCTCGTTGTACCGCCGTTGAGCCTCTGCCTGCGCGGCGTGGATGTCGATGGCCGGGTGTGACAGGGCCAGGTAACTGCCAGCCGGCAGCGCGGCAATCAGGCCGTCGACGACTCCGTACGGATCCTCGGAGTCCTGCACGAGGTGCATGATCCCGAGCAGCATCAGCGCGACGGGCTTAGTGAAGTCCAGGGTGCTCGCGGCCGCCTCGAGGATGGGTCCCGCTGTCCGCACGTCACCCTCGACATACTGAGTCGACCCCTGCGGTGTGCTGGCGAGCAGCGCTCTGGCGTGGACCAGGACGATCGGGTCGTTGTCCACATACACAACTCGCGCGTCCGGCGCTACCGCCTGAGCGACCTCGTGGGTGTTGTTCGCCGCCGGAATCCCGGTTCCGATGTCCAGGAACTGGCGTATTCCAGCCTCGCCAGCCAGGTAACGGACGGCTCTGGCCAGGAATGCCCGGTTGGCCTGTACCCGGAACCGGAGCCCGGGGGTGACCGCGAGCACGCGCTCGGCCGCCTCTCGGTCCGCGGCGAAGTTGTCCTTGCCGCCTAGCCAGTAGTCATAGACCCTGGCCGGATGCGCGACTGAGATGTCGATGCCGCCGATCGCGCCAGCCGACGCCTCGGGCCGGCCACCCGCCTGGTCCTCGGTCACGACGCGCCTTTCCCGCTTGTCCTGCGTACCCCCGTATCCTGACACGCCACGGTTCGCCGCGCCGCATCATCGGTTTCTGACCGGCTTGGTCTCGGCGGCGACGATGGCGTCCCCGCACGCCTCGCACACCAGGTGCGCGCCAAGCCGGTGCCCGCACTTGTGCTCGAGCGTCAGCGGCGGGCCGGCGGTTCCGGCCAGGTAGCGGTCGCCCCACGACATCATCGTCAGGATCACCGGGTACAGGTCACGGCCGGCGTCGGTGAGGTGGTAGTCGAACCTGGCCGGATGCTCGGAGTACGGCCGGCGTTCGAGGATTCCCGAGCCCACCAGGACCCGCAGCCGTGCCGCCATCGTGTCCCGCGGCGCACCGGTCCGTCGAACCATCTCATCAAAACGACCGTTACCGAAGAAGACCTCACGCACGACGAGCAATGCCCATTTCTCGCCGACGATCTCCAGCGTGCGCGCCACCGAGCACTCCCGAGGCTGCGCAGGGACGGACGCCATGAACGCGAGCATACCAGGTCAGTCCGAAAATTGGACTGACCTGCCCGCGCGAGACTACCCTGAGTCCAGATCCCGGACTGACCAAGGGGTTCCGTGGCACATGAGCGGTTCGCAGCTCACCTCCGCGGCCGCCAAAGACACCGTCAGGTACATCCGACCGGTCCCCGTGAACCCGCCTGCGGCGGACGAGCGGCCCGGCAATTCGGCGCACAAGCTGGGAGCGATTGTCGGTGTCCTGTCTATCGCCGTCTTCATGTCGAGCCTGGACCTGTTCATTGTCAATCTCGCGTTCCCATACATCGGAAGGGAGTACGCAGGCACGACGCTGAGCTCGCTGTCCTGGGTGCTCAACGGGTACACGATCGTGTTCGCCGCCGTACTGGTGCCAGCGGGGCGCTGGGCCGACCGGATCGGGCGGCGCCGGGTCTTCGTGGCCGGCCTGGCCGCCTTCACCGCCGGATCGCTGCTGTGCGGCATCACGCCGTCGGTGCCCGCGCTCATCGGCGCCAGGGTCATTCAGGCGGCGGGCGCTGGGATGATGGCACCGGCCTCGCTCTCACTCCTGCTTGGCTGCGTGCCGGCGAAGGGCAGGACCGCGGCCATCGGGACGTGGTCGGCCTTCGGCGCGATGGGCGCGGCCCTCGGGCCTGTGGTGGGCGGCGCGCTCGTCCAGCTCAGCTGGCGGTGGGTCTTCCTGATCAACATCCCGATCGGCCTGATCGCAGTCGTCATGGCCGTCAGGGTGGTGCCGGAGAGCAAAGACGAGCGCGTGGCCAGGACGCCTGACCTGCTGGGCGCTGCGCTGCTCGCGGCCAGCATCGGCCTGGTCGCCCTAGCCCTGGTCAAGGCACCAGAGTGGGGCTGGCGCTCAGCGGCATTCATCGGCACGCTGGCGGTGGCGGCCGGCTGCGGCGCGGCGCTGGTTAGCAGGTCACGGGCGCATCATTCTCCGGTGATTGACCTCGGGCTGCTGCGATCGCGCACCTTCAGCGGCGCGTTCGTGGCCTCGATCCTGTTCTACGCGGCCTTCGGCGCGTTCATACTCAACTTCGTCGAGTTCCTCACGGGGGTGTGGCACTACTCGGCGGTGCAGGCGGGTCTCGCCATCGCGCCAGGTCCGCTCATGGTGCTCCCGTTCGCCAGGATCGTCGCCCCGGTGGCGGCGAAGATCGGCGGGCCGGGCAGGGTCGCGGTGATCGGCTGCGTCGTACTCGCCGCCGCGCAACTGCTCTGGTACGCCAGGATCGCGCCCGATCCCGGTTACGTTGCCCGCCTGTTGCCCTGCCAGTTGATCGGAGGCGCGGGTGTTGGCCTGGCGATTCCCGGATTGCTCGGCGCGGGCAGCGCCTCGCTGCCGCCAGACAGGTTCGGCACGGGCAGCGGGATTCTCAACATGGCCCGCCAGATCGGGATCGTGCTGGGCGTGGCTGCCCTGGTGGGCATCTTGACCAATGTCGTGCCGGGCGATCCGGTTGCCGCGTTCCGGCACGGACTGGCGCTCATCATTGGCCTGCTCGCTGGCACCAGCCTGGTCGCGGGCGGCTTGCTGACCGCCAGGCCCGCTGTCGTGCGGCAAGCCGCCGGAATCGAATCGTGACCGTGCTGTGGCCGAACAGCCTGCCGGCCCGGCCAGCCACGACGGGCTACGTTAAATGTGTGGTTCTGAGTTATTGCGGGCCACTACTAAAGCCCGCCGCCGGACAATGCCGCTAAAGGCGACGAGATCCTGGCTGCCAGCCATGATCGCGTGCGCCGGGCTCCTGTTCCCCGCGATCGCTCAGCCTGCCAGCGGCGCCGTGCAGGCTGCCCGCCAGGTCCCGGCAGGACGGGCGGCGCTCGCGACGCCAGGCATCGATCCAGCCTTCATCTACTCTCAGTTCGACTACCTGGTCACCCACTTCCAGCACCGCGAGGCCGGCTACCTCACGGGCGCGGCTGGCCACACGGGTTTCGCCAGGTACTGGGCGAGCCAGATGCTGCACCTGCTCGGGCCGTTCGGAGCGCGGGAGCAGACGTTCAGGTTCCCGATCAGGGGGTGGCTCGGCCGGCCCGCCACCGCGCCCGCGGCCGATGTCGAGGTCACCGTTCCGGGGCTGACCCAGCCCGCTCGCGAGGTCGTGATCGGCTGCCACTACGACGGCGAGGCCGACTCATCGCAATCCGCGTACGACGACGGCAGCGGCTGTGCGATTGAACTCGGGGTGGCCGAAGCGATGGCGGCGTTCTGGCGCGCGCATCACGTCTACCCGGCCAGGACGCTGCGCTTTGTGCTGTTCGACGCCGAGGAGCAGGGCCTGCTCGGGTCCTATGCATATGTCAACAAGATCGCCTGCAACGATCTGCCTGACATCACGACGATGATCAATGAAGAACAGAACGGAATCGCTTATCCGCTGCGTTACCTCGGTAAATTGTCGAATCCGCTAATGCCGCTCTTTGCCTTCCTGTCGCCGCTGGCGGGCAACAATGTGTACCCGAAATACTCGGTGACGGCCCGGCAGCTAGCCGGTCTCCGCAGGCTCAGGACCCTCGTCCACGGAGCGGTCGCCGCGGCGTTCCAGCGGTACCGCGCGATGGGCGACCAGATGCTGACCTACCACAGCCCGAGGGGCACCGACATCTGGCGGCCGGTGTTCACCCACGCACAGATCGGCCGCGTTCGCGTGCTCAGCGACACGCTCGGCAGCAGCGATCAGGTCCCGTTTACCCAAGCTGGCGTCCGGAGCGCGATGTTCGTCGGGAATGCCACCTACTACCAGCGGCGGCCGCCGCCAGGCTCCTACCCTTACGACCGGCCGCAGGACACGATCGCGCTGATGAACATCTTCGCCGACGGCGGATCGGCCGCCAGCCACGCGCTTCAGCTTGCGATGGGCCTGCCTGGGCTGCTGACAACCTGGCTGCTGACCCAGCCCGCGGTGCTGGGCCAGGCGGCGCCTGATGGCCGCCCGGTCGCCGCCATCGGCGACACCGGGGTGATCCTGCCAGGCCACGCGGCTGCATTCACCGCTGTCACGTCCTTCATGCCTGGCCAGCAGGGTGCGAAGCTGCACTACGTCTGGGACTTCGGCGACGGGCACCTCGCTGCCGGGCGGAGCGTGCAGCACGTGTACCAGGCGCCGGGCGCGTACACCTTGCGGCTGCTGGTGCGGGGCCCGTCCGGCAGGCCGCGCGTGATCAGCAAACCCCTGATCGTCGGCCCCCAGCCAGCGTTCGGAAACGTCTACGGCTCGCTACCCTCCGGAACGGCCAACCCGGTCGCAGTGGCGGTCGCGAAGGGCTTGCCGCCGCGCAACCCGGCCGTGCGACTCCCGGCGGCCGTGCCAGGCGCACGGGACAGGGTCGGAACCGCCGCGCAGGCCAGGAGTGCCGGTCCGCTGGCCACGACTCGGGCGCGCCCGTCCAGGTCTTCGTCCGGTTCAGCGACGCTGATCTGGGCGGTGAGCATTTTCGGGGCGGTTCTGGTGGTCGGCGGTCTGCTGATCGGCCGGCGCCGCCGCAGGCGCCCAGGAAAGGCCGGATAGTCGCCGCGCGCAATCATCGCAACCGCCTGGCAAACATTGCCGTCTTAGCTGCCGTAGGCACGTTGTTCCTAACGGAAGGCATTGCTCATGTTCAGCCTATTGCAGGTGTCCCGCGCCAGGCGGTGTCACCTCACCAGCGCGCGCGCCGGAGCGGTACTACTTGGCCTGGCCGGGCTGGTCCTGGCCGGCTGCGGCGCGGCCCAGGCCGCGAGCGGCCCGCTCAGTCCGGCCGCGAGGCTCAAGGCCGAGATCGCGCACGATAAGGCGTTCGTCGCCGCCCGATACCACGGTTGCGCCTCGCTGCACCTCACCCCCCGGCACTGCCCATTTAAGGTTGCTAGCACCTCCAACGGTCACGGCGGCTCGCTGATTGCCATCGACATCACGCAACAGACCGGCGATGACTGCGACCGGGGCCGGGTGTTCTTCTTCAACAAGGAGAACTTCCTGGCCAGCACCAGGAGCCTCAAGCCGCACAGCCTCGGCGGGGTCGTCGGGCTGCACTCTCACGGCGTCAGGAAGTTCACAGTGGTGTATGCGGTCAGCGCGAACGCGAGCACCTCATGCGCCGCCGGAGGAAACGCCGGCACCGACTCATACGTTTACGCATATGACGGCCATCACATGGCCAAGACGTCTGGAACACCACCCAAGCTGCCAAAGGTGATCGTGGGCACCTGATCGGCAGCGCGTGGGGCACCGGGGGTCCGGAGCGGTCACCGGCCTCTCCGGTGGGTCCGGTCGGCTGGCGCAAGCTAGCCGGCCGGACCGTTTCCGTCTCGCGGAGCCAGCGGTCCCAAGGAAGCGACGTTCACCATATGACGCTGGCAATGGATAGGCTGGGCGGCCTGGCAGCGACGGCGGGAGGAGGATCCGGCAATGTCGTTCCGGGGCTGGCCGGAGGCTGCGCTCGACTTCTTCGAGGGCCTGGAGGATGACAACTCCAAGGCGTACTGGACGGCGCACCGGCAGGTCTACGACGAGGTCGTGCTCGCGCCGATGACCGAACTGACCGACGACCTGAGTCCCGAGTTTGGCACCGTCAAGATCTTCAGGCCGTACCGTGACGTCAGGTTCAGCGCCGACAAGTCGCCGTACCGGACCGAGATCGGCGCGTCGCTCGGGTCCGCCTACGTCCGGCTGTCGGCGGCCGGCCTGGCCGCGGGCAGCGGCATGTTTCACCTCGCCGCCGACCAGCTCACGAGATACCGGGAGGCGGTCGCCGAAGACCTCAGTGGCGGCGAGCTCGGGCGGATCGTGGCCGGGCTCACCGCCCGAGGCATCACGACCATCGGCCATGACCAGCTGAAGTCCGCGCCTCGCGGCTACCCGGCCGATCATCCGCGCATTGACCTGCTCAGGTACAAGGGCCTGGCTGCTTACAAAGAGTGGCCGGTCGAACCGTGGCTTGGCACTCCAGCCGCCGCTGACCGGGTTAAGGAGTTCCTCCAGACGACGCGGCCGCTCACCGGCTGGCTCGACGATCACGTCGGACCATCTGAGCTGCCGGAAAGCCGGCGCCGGTGACCGGGCGCCCGGCCGGCCGGCGACGGAGATCGTGATGCCGGACCGGCATTTCACCGCACTCACCGGCGACAGGGTCGTGCTGCGCCGTTTCGCCATGGCCGACGTAGCCACCTTCGTGGCCTACCGGTCCGATCCTGACGTCGCGCGGTACCAGAGCTGGGAGGCCCCGTACCCGCGCGCGGCCGGCGAGCGGATGATCAGGGAATTGCTCCGCGAGTACCCGGACACGCCCGGGCAGTGGTTCCAGTTCGCGATGGAGTTGCGCGCGACCGGCGAACTGATCGGTGACTGCGCGTCAGGAACCGATCTCGAGGACGCACGGCAGGCGGAGGTCGGATTCACCCTCCGGCCCGAGTTCCAGGGGCACGGCTACGCGACCGAGGGCGTCCGCACGCTCCTCGACTACCTGTTCGGCGCCCGCGACAAGCACAGGATCACCGCACGGTGCGACCCACGCAACCCCGCGTCCGCGGCAGTGCTGGAGCGGCTCGGCATGCGTCGCGAGGGCCGCCTGGTGGAGAGCACCTGGGCGAAGGGCGAGTGGACCGACGACCTGCTCTACGCCGTCCTCAAGCGCGAGTGGAGCCAGGCCGGCTGATCAGAGTGAGCCCGTCGCGCTGAGGTAGGCGGCGAACCGCTCGTCGACCTGCCCGGCGGTCAGCCCGAAGTCGGCCAGCGCGTATTGGTGCCGAGGCACGGCTCCGTGGCCTGCACTGTAAGCATTTCCTTGACTGTCGCGCTGCACGGCCCGCATCGCGTCGGCCGCCACTCCGGTCAGAATGCACCCGAGGCGGTCGTAGACGGACTCGATGGTCGCGAGCGGGTCGGCCACGAAGTCGGCGTACCGAACGTCGAAGAACCTGGCCGGGTCATGCCTGGCCCTGACCGCCATGAACCTGTCGAGCCCGCGCGCCCACAGTTCCAGCTGATCGCGCCCGATCACCGCGCCAATAAACGTCTGTGACCAGCCCTGCGTCGCGTGCGCGGCGAGGCTGCACGCCGACGCGATCGCGTCGGTTGGCGACCGGTGCGTCTGGATCACCAGCGCGTCCGGATAGACGGCGAGCAGTTCGTCAAGTGCGAACAGATGGCTGGGGTTCTTGAGCACCCAACGCCGCTCTTGGTCCCGCAGCCCGATCAGCTGCAAGTTGCGCCGGTGCCTGCGGTACGCCGAGGTCCAGTCCTGCACGGCGAGCCAGGACGAGTAGCGAGGCAGGTGACCGAGGCACTCGAACGAGATCGACCGCATTGACTGGCGCAGCAACTGCCAGCACTCCTCCACCTGGTCTGCGGCTATGTAGTGCACGCCCATGAACTCAGGGTGCTCGACATGGTGCTGCGCGTAGGCCGCCTGCATCTGCGCGTAGACCGGATCGGCGGCCCAGGACTGTCGCGGCGGCCTGGGCTGCGGTGCCTGGGTGAGCCACAACTCGAGGCCCTGGTGCGCGGGGTCGGCGCTGAGCAGCCTGTGCAGCGCGGTCGTGCCCGTCCGCGGCAGCCCGGTCACGAAGACCGGGCGATCGATCGTGATCGCCGTGTGCTCGGGGTACTGGCGCCAGGCCGCCTCGCTCAGGAGCCGCGCGACCAGCGCCCCGCGGAGAAAGACTCGGCTCATCTTGCTGCCGAGCGGGGTCAGGTCCTCGTCCGCGGCGTAGGACTCGAGCAGGACCGCGAGGCCGTCCAGGTAGTCGTCGGCACCGAAGTCGTCGAGCCCGGTCATCCTGGTCGCCGACGCATGCAGGTCGGCGACGGTCCCGACGCCGGTCCTTTCGCTCATCGCGGCCTGCTCAGTGGTGGAACTCGCCGCAGTTCACGTCGAGGCACTGCCCGGTTATCGCCCTGGCCAGCGGCGAAGCCAGGAAGATAACCGCGTCGGCGATCTCGTCCGGCTCCGGCAGCCTGCGCAGGTCGATGTTCGCGGCCGTCTCGTCGTAGATCTCCTGGGTCTCGACGCCGCGCTTCTTTGCGAGGTAGCCGAAGTACCACTGCAGCGAGTCACCCCAGATGTGGCCGGGGGCGACCGAGTTGACCCTGATCCCCTGCGGGCCAAGCTCGCTGGCCAGCGATTGGGCGATGGCGAGCAGCGCCGCCTTGGTCGCCTTGTACGGGCCCATCGTGCGCTGCGAGAACCTGACCACCATCGAGTTGATCATGGTCACTGATCCGGCGCTGGCGGCCAGCGCCGGGGTGAACAGCCGGGTCAGCCTCAGCGCTCCGAGCACATTCACGTCGAAGGCCGTCTTGACCGCTTCAAGGTCGACGACGGACAGGTCCTTGATCGGCGGCATCGCGAGCGCGTTGTGCACCAGTGCGTCGGCGCGGCCGAACTCGGCGAGCGTGGCATCCCTGAGCCGCTCCGCCGCTTCCGGGTCGGCGATATCGGTCGGCACGGCCAGCGCCCGCCGCCCGAGCGCGGTCACCTCCTTGGCGACCTCCTCCAGGCGGGACGCCGTGCGCGCGGCGAGAACCACGTCCGCGCCCTGCTCGGCGCTGCGGACCGCGATCGAGCGGCCGAGACCTGGGCCGATGCCCGAGACGATGACGACCTTGTCCTGCAGCAGCATCTGGCTTCTCCGATTCAGCTCATGGGCCGGGGGTTCCTCGTGAGTTGGAGTTCGACGATCCACGAGATCTCTAGCCCAGCATCCGCCGGGCGACGGCGGCCTGGCGTGCCGCGATCCGCTCGGTGTAGTCCTGGCTTGTGGTTCGCGCTTGCTGATAGAACGGCAGCCGCTCCGCTAGCTCGGCGAGCTTGACCACTTCGGCCCGCGGCCCGTCCTCGGGCCGGAGGTCACGCGACAACCGCTGCCAGCGGAGCTGGACATAGCCGCAGCTGTGCCCCGTGCACTCGAGCCAGTTGGCGACGCCGGGATCGCGTTCGCTGACCACGAACCGGAACATCCCGTCCTGGTCCTGTTTGGCCTGGTCAGCGTTGAGGCTGGTCTGGTGATTGATGTAGTCGAGCGAGATGTACCACATGCTGCCGAGCTGGATTCCCTGGTAAGGGGCGACGTCCTTCGCGGCCGCGGGCACGGTGATGATCATCGCCTCGTCGTCAGCGAGGTCGTAGTGCCCGACCGAGGAGAACTGGGTGGTGAGCCCGCCCGGCGTCGAGCGCGGCTCGGTGAGCGTGTTCACCGGCAGCTTGAGGTAGAACCATTCGGGAAAAGCGAGGAAGGTCTGCAGCCGCGAGATCAGGATCTTGCCGGCAACGCCGTACCGTTTCGCAAGCACGCTCGTATCGGGCGGCGGCGGCGCCGAGCCGCTCGTATCGGCGCGGCGGATCGCTATCGTGCCGCGCTGCTCGCATGACCAGTCGCTGTAGACCTCCCTGACGATCAGCATCGCCGAGCCGGCGCCGAGCGCGAAGTAGTTGCGCGGCGGGTCAGCTACAGGCGGGCCGAAACGCAACTCGAACGCGCCGCCCTCGGCGATGTCGAGTTCCCGGTCGTCGAACGCCGTGAGACTGTCCGGGACGTGCACAGGCGAGTAGTCGCCGCCGAGCACCTGGAAGCTGAGGTCGGCGGTGCTGCCGCGGCACCCGGTGACCACGTACTCCGCGTCGGGACGGATATAAGCGTGGAAGTACAAGGTGTCGGGGTTATCGAGGCCGAGCTTGGTATACGGGCCCGTCGACGCGACGAAGAACGGGTAGTCGCGCTGATAAGCCCACGCCATCGTGAGCGAGGCCCGGATCGAGCCCGCTAGGTAGTCGTAGCCCTCGGCGAGATCCTGTTCGGTTTTGACGTGCGCGGCGCCGGCGATGATCTTCTCCGCCTCGAGCACTGCGTCGGCGAACGGCCTCGTCAGCACCGGTCAGGCCGACCAGCGGTTGGCGGTCAGCTTCCAGGTCGGCAGGTCATCCAGCGACATCGTCGCCTCGTAGATCCGCTCGTACCCGATGTGCGAGATGCGCCAGGCGCCATCCTCGCAGCGCCGGTACTTGTCCTCATAGAACGCGGCGCCGGTGATGACGACCTTGAACTCGGTGGCGATCACCGTGTCCTCGAACCGCCAGGTCCCCGTCGCCGTGTCGCCGTCGATCTCGATCTCAGGCTGACCGGCCGCGTGCAGCGTGATGATGCCGGTGCCGAGGCTGTCCCGCAGGAACGTGACGATCTCGTCCCTGCTCGTCAGGTTCAGCGGCCGCCCAGCCGACGGGGTGCCGTAATCCGCGGTGGCGTCCGCTGTGAACACGTCCCCGATCTCGTCCCACAGCTTCAGGTCCACGCAGCGCAGGTAGCGGTACTTCAGCCGGCGGATCTTCTCCATCTCGACAAGGTCCATCCGACCAGCCTCCTGTCCGCGTGGCTCGCTCGCGCCAGGAAGGTCCGGCGCCAATACTAGAACCTGTTCTACATTCGAACCGGCCCCGCGGGCAAGGCGGGACCGGGTCCTGGCTTGATCGGCTGTGGGTTTGGTCGGCTGTGGGTTGGTCGGCTGTGGGTTGAGCCAGGCGCGCGAGAGCGCCGACTCATCCCTGACCGGCCGCGTCGAGCAATTGGCGCAACACGGCCGAGTAGGTGTCGAGAGCGGCCCGGCCGGAGTGGCTGAGCGTGACCGACGTTCTCGCGGTCACGCCTGCGCCGTTCCGCTCCGTCATGACGTATCCGGCGTCCTGGAGTTTGCGCAGGTGCGTGATCAGGTTGCCGGGTGTCAGCCCGATCATGTCCTGCAGCCTGGTGAACGAGAGGTCGTCGCCCTCTGGCAGGGCCGAAAGCGTCACCATGATCCGCAGCCTGGCCGGGACGTGGATGACCGGGTCCAGGTCGTCGCTGCTCACGAGCGGCGCAGTCGCGGCTCGATGGCAGCCATCAGCAAGATCCCGCCGCCGCCCGCGAGCGCGCAAACCACCAGGTTGGTCGTCGGGCTGGTCCACGCGCCGCCCGCCGCCACTGCGAGCAGCCAGAGGCCAAGCGCCAGCCGCGGCCAGTCCAGCCGTCCGCCGGCGGCGGAGGCGGCGGCGAAGACCAGCCCGGCGACGAGCAGCGGAATGGCCTCACCGAACAGCGCGACCAGCGGCCGGCTCGCGCCCGCATGCCACAGCGCTTGCTTCTCGATCTCCAGCACGGCGATGCCGACCACCAGGGATAGCGCGAAGATGCCTCGCTGGAGTTCGGAACGGCCGCCCACGCCGCTCGTGGCGCGGTCCATGATGTTCGCGGTGGCCCCCGCAGCGATCACGAACAGCAGGAACGCCAGCATCAGCGCTTCCCAGGCTGGCCCGTGAAAAGGCCGCTGACCCCGCACCGACAGCCACATCGCGCCGTAGCTGACGAACACGACCACTCCCCAGGTGAGGAACAGCGCCGGGCGCTTGACCAAAAGTGCCCGGTTCGCCTGCTCGCGCGTCTCCTGGACGATCACCGCTGCAGCCTGCGCATCCATTGTGGTCACGTCGCCGGCGTCCGGATAGCCCGTGCGGCCAGCGCTAAGGTTGGCGCCCGCACCATCGCTCATGCCGCCGCCTTCATTCGTACCTGTGCCTTCGTTCATGTCAGGCTCCTTTACTTTGTATTGCAAAGCTAGCTTACTTCGTGACACAAAGTCAAGTGGGCGCGAGCGGGATTCTGCGCTGCCGACAGGGCCGTGCGCCGATTGCAACGGCCGGCCATGGCTGTGAGCGGATCGGAACGGCCCGCCGGCCGCTAGCGCGCGGCGATCGCCTCGATCTCGACGAGCTGGTCCTCGTACCCGAGGACCGCGACTCCGAGCAGCGTGCTGGGCGCGTCATGCTCGCCGAACGCGCTCGCTACTTCGTTCCACGCCGTGACCAGGTCGGCGCGTTCGCTGCTGGCGACGTAGACGGTCGTCTTCAGCACGTCCCCGAACCCGCAGCCAGATTCCTCCAGCGCGACCCTCAGGTTCGCGAGCGCCTGCCTCGTCTGCGCCGCGATGTCGCCTGGCGCCACGATCTGCCCGGCTTGGTCCAGCGGGCAGGCACCAGCGGTAAACACAACGCTGTCCGCCTGGGTCGTCGCCGCGTAGGCGTAGGGCGCGCCCTGGTACAACCTGGCCGATCGGATCAGTCGCACCACCATGGCGCCGAGTCTGGCATGCCGAACGAGCCTCCCCTCGCAGCCCGTCCTCGTGCCTCGCCGGTCCGTAGATCCTGCAGACCGGGCCGGCCGGGTCTATGGATGGTCCAGCCATTGCGGATCCTGGTGGTGGATGGACCATCCATCGCCAGGGACCACCCGTGATCTGATGGCGGGATGAACTCAGCGGGACATGACTGGGTCGAAGCCCTCCCCGGCGAGATGTCCGGGCAGCAGGCCATCCTGCGGCGACTGCTGGCGCAGTGCGAGGCCAACGACAGCATCCGGTGGCTGGTCGTCGCCTGCTCGGTCGGGCGCGGAGCCGGCGACCGGCTGTCCGACCTGGACATGGGCATGGGCATCAGCGACGACGCGTTCGACACCGCGCTCACCGAGGTCAGGGACCTCGTTGACGGCCTCGGCGACCTGGTGGACAGCTATTACCACCAGCTTCCCGGACTGGCGCTGCGGCACGAGCGGATCTTCGCTCAGTACGCCGACCGCTGCCAGGTCGACCTCGTAGTCTTCCCCGCATCGCAGGCGACCGGCCCGATCCGCGACGAGGTCGTGCTCTACGGTCCCGACGAAAGCCGGGCCGATGCCTTCGAGCAACAGCCGCCGACGCCGCAGCAACTGCGCGAATGGGCGTTCGCTGGGTGGTGCGCGCTGGCCGATCTCGGCAAGTACCTGCGCCGCGGCTCGGTGTGGGAGGCGCGCCACCGGCTGCATGACGCCAGGGACAACGCCTGGCGGCTCTGGGCCGCCGTGCTCGACGTCGCCAACCCGCAGTACGGGCTCACGAGCATCCTGGACTTCGCGCCCGACCGGCTGCCGGCCGGCATGGAGGGCACGGTCTCCCAACTCGACCACGCCAGCGTGCTGGCCTCCGCGCGGAATGTGGCCAGCCAGATCACCGAGGCAGGAGACCGGCTGACGCCGGAACAGCGCGCACTGCTGCCTGACGCCATGGCCAGATACATCACCGACGACCTGGCGGCTATCGCGGCTGACCAACCCGCCTGAACCACGATCTGGCCGCCTGAACCCTGGCGCTCGAGCAACTAACTAGAACCTGTTCTACCTTTTCCGCACTGCGGCTGGCAGGATCGGGCCAGAGCCGAGCCGCGGAACTGCCCGGAGGGTCCTGTGCGTTTCTCGTATGCCGAGTCGATGACCGACCCGTCGTTCTACCTGCCGCTCGCTCAGGCGGCAGAGGCGGCGGGATACGACTCGATGGTCATACCGGACAGCATCTGCTACCCGGAGCACGCCACCAGCACCTACCCGTACAGCCCCGACGGCACCAGGGAGTTCCTCGACGGCAAGCCCTTCCTCGACCCTTTCTCCTTGATCCCGGCCCTCGGAGTGGTGACCACCACGCTGCGGTTCGTGACGTTCGTGCTGAAGCTGCCCGTCCGCAACCCGGTACTCGTCGCCAAGCAGGCGACCTCTACCGCGGTGCTCACCGGCAACAGGTTGCTGCTCGGGGTCGGCACGAGCCCGTGGCGCGAGGACTACGACATCCTCGGCGTCCCGTGGGAGCGGCGAGGACGCCGGATGGACGAGAGCATCGACATCATCCGCGGACTGGCTGCGGGCGGATACTTCGGCTACGACGGAGCGGTCCTGACGATCCCGCCCGTGAAGCTTTCCCCGGTGCCGACGGAGCCGATCCCGATCCTGCTCGGCGGCCACAGCGAGGCCATGTTGCGCAGGGCGGCGCGCGGCGGCGACGGCTGGATGCACGGCGGCGGCGATCCGGCCGATCTGCCCGGCCTGCTGGCCAGGCTCGGCGAACTGCGGAGGGCCGAAGGGACGGCCGACCGCCCATTCGAGGTGCATGTGATCTCGACGGACGCCTACAGCGTAGACGGCGTGCGGCGGCTTGAGGAACAAGGCGTGACGGACGTCATCGTCGGCTTCCGTTGGCCGTACACCACCGCGACCGATACCCAGCCGCTGGCCGAGAAGATCGGCGCGCTGAACGCGTTCGCCGACAAGGTGATCGCCAAGGTTCGACCCTGACCGGCCCGCGGCCGCGTTTCCGGCGGCCACGGACGCAAAGCGAACGGAGCAGAACCGATGGCTGATCACCTGACCGCGCGTGACCTGGCGCGGCAGTCCCAGGCCGCGGTCCACCGAAAGGACCGCGCGGCCTGGCTCAGCCTGTTCGCGCCCGACGCCGTGGTGGCCGATCCGATCGGCCCGTCGCCCCTGGACCCGGACGGCAACGGCCATCGCGGACTCGCGGAGATTGCCGCGTTCTACGACATGGTGATCGCGCCTAACGAGCAGATCAGCTTCGAGATCGAGCGCTCGTACCTATGCGGCGACGAGGTCGCGGACGTAGGCACGATCCGCACGGCGCTGCCGGGCGGCGACCACGTCGTTGTCGTGCGTGGCGTCTACACCTACCGAGCCGACGGCTCCGGCCGGCTGGCGGCCCTGCGGGCATTCTGGGAGTTCGACGCGGCGGAGGTCATCCTGGCCTAGCGGAGCGAGCCAGTACGGAACGCCTGGCCCGCTGGTCAGCCCTTTGGACAGGCCGCGCTCATCTGGGCGATCGCGGTCTTGGACTGCGTCCGCAGGCCAGACAGTGCGCTGACGACCGCCGTGATCTGCGAGGCCGATGGCGGGCTCGACAGGTTCTTGGCTGCCTTGTTGACCTGGTCGACGGAGTTCGACAGCTGGCTGACCTGATGGGAGAGTTGGCCGCTTGCCTCGCCCTTCAAGCTAGTCAGCTGAGTCTGGATGTTGCTCAGGTTCGTCCTGATCTGTCCGGCAGAGCTGGCATTGAGCTGCAGGTGCGTCAGGGTCTCCAGCGATCCGCGGAGCGAGTTCACGTGCTTGCACGCGGCCTGGCTGGCCGTCGCCGACCCTGAGTGCGAGCTCGCGGACGGGCTCGCGGCCGCGCTGGTTGTGCGCGGCGCTGCGGTGTGGCTCGAGCTGCTTGTGCTCGTGCTGGAACTGCACGCCGCCAGGCCCACGGCAGCGCCCGCGACCAGAATCGTCGCGGTCATCTTGGCCGGCCTGGCCGGCTTGTGCGGCCTGACCTGCGGCTGCTTGTTCATGGGCATATGGTCCCCGGCTTCGCTGCGCTGAACGTCACCCCCTGCGGGCGAATTCGAGCCAGGCTCAAAATCGGGCGAAGCGGACGGTTCCGGCAGGCTGCGCCTGTCACCGGCAACCATTGACAGTTCGCAACGACGGGTGTACTAACAGCTAATCGTCGGCGTTTGCCGACATCTGATAGTGGTGGGGGAATATGACCATGAAGTCCGTTCAGGGCCCGATGACCGGGCATGTCCTCGCCCGGAGGCGATTCCTCACGACCGGCGCGACGATGCTGGGGGGCGCCGTCCTGCTCGACGCGTGCGGATCCTCTGGGTCCGCGGCGAGTCCAGCCCCGAGCAAGCACCCGGCCATCGGCAAGGAGCCGGGCAATCTGTCCATCCTGGAATGGGGCGGCTACGAGGCAGCCGGGACCAAGGCGCAAACTAACGGCCTGGATGCGGGCAAGGCCTACACAGCCAAGTTCGGCACCAGCGGGATCACCTATACCTACATCACCAACGACGACCAGGCACTGGAGAAGGCGACCTCGGCCGGGCCGTTCGACCTGATGCATCCCTGCCACGAGAATCTGCCCGACTACGTCAACCGTGGCCTCGTCCAGCCGTTCGACACCAGCCTGCTGCCGAGCTTCAAGCAGTTGAACCCCTATCTCGTCAAGCAGGGCCAGGTCAACGGCAAGCAGTACATGATCCCCTGGGACTGGGGCTACGGCAGCCTCACCTATCGCACGGACCACGTGTCGGCGGCAGACGCGTCCGGCTGGGAACTCGCCTGGAACAAGAAGTACTCGGGAAAGATCTCGCTCTGGAGCGGCGCGTCCACGAACTTCGAGATCGCGGCCCTCAAACTCGGGTTCCCGAAGATGGATAACCTGACGACGGACCAGATTGCGGCGGCCAAGGCGACGCTGCTGGCGCAGAAGCCGCTGAACAAGCTCTACTGGGAGAGCGAGTACAGCCAGATGCAACCGGACGTGAAGTCCGGAACGGTCTGGATCGCCTACTCATGGCAGGACACCCTGGTCTCGATGAAGGCCGCCGGGGTACCGGTCGGTTTCATGAACCCGAGCCAAGGCCGGCTGTCCTGGTTGTGCGGGTACATGCTCGGCGCCAACACGAAGAACTACCACCACGCGCACGACTACGTGGAGTCGTTCATCAACCACAACGCCTGCGCCCAGATGACGAACCTGTACTACTACGGGACGTCGAACGCGTCGGTGAAGTCATCGGAGATCAAGAACCAGGCCCTGGTCACGGCTCTCAAGCTCGGCGACCCGAACGCGATCGCGGCCTCCGATGTGCACCTGCAGACCTGGACACCGAACCGGGCGGCGATCGAGCTTGCCTGGCAGGAAGTTGTCGCAGCCTGACCGGTGGCGATCTCAGAAGGGGTTCAGGAGGTACGTCGCTCGTGGCTCACACGGCGGCGGAAGCTAGGCAAGGGGGCGCTCGTCCTGCCTCCGCTGGTGTTCGTCGGCGTGCTGCTGCTGTTGCCGGTCGCGTTCATCATGCTGTACAGCGTCGGCCTGCGGACGAACATCCCCGGCATGCCGACGGCGTTCTCGCTGTCGAACTGGAGTGATTTCCTGACTGGCGGCGGCAGCGCCTTCCGTAGCAGGTTCGTCTACTCGATGGAGATCGCGATCGTCGTCTCGGTGCTGACGACGATCGCGGCCTATCCCCTCGCCTATTTCCTGGCGTTCGTCGCACGCCGGCGGAGGTACGCGCTGCTGCTCGTGCTGCTTGCGCCCTTCTTCACCAGCTACCTGCTCCGCGTGATCGCGTGGCAGATCATCCTCAACAACAACGGCGTCGTGAACTCGCTGCTGTGGACGTTGCACCTGCGACCGCACGGCAGCGCGATCTCCTGGCTGATCTACTCGAACTTCTCGGTCGCGCTGGTCTTGTTCTACACCTGGATACCGTTCGTCTCGCTGCCGATCTTCGTGGTCCTGGAGAACATGGACCACCGGCTCCAGGAGGCGGCCGCTGACCTGGGCGCCAGCAGGGCCGCCACGTTCTGGCGGGTGACACTGCCGCTGAGCCTTCCTGGCGTGATCGCCGGCTTCGTGTTCGTGCTCATTCCGACGACCGGCGAGTTCATCACGCCTTTGCTGGTCGGCGGCCCGAACAACCAGCTGTTCGGGAACTCCATCCAGGCCTTCTTCGGCGATACACCTAACTGGAACTACGGCTCGGTGCTGGCGATCGCGCTCATCGTGGTCGTCATCGTCCTGACCCTGGTCTTCGGGCGCTTCCTCCAGACCGACTTGCGTACCGAGGCGAGGCCTGGCCAATGAGGCTGTACCCAATGAGGCTGGAACCAATGAGGCTGGCACCGTGAGGCTCACCAGCAGGCTCGGCAGCGCCGGACTCGCGGTCTACTTCTGGGCGTTCGTCGTCTTCCTGTTCGCACCGCTCGCGGTGCTGCTGATCTTCTCGGTAAACAAGAGCGCGACGCCGACCTTGCCGTTGTCTGGCTTCACGACCAAGTGGTTCCATGAGGCCTTCGGGAATGGTGAACTGACCGGGGCGCTGCTACGCAGCATCGGAATCGCCCTGGTAGCCGCCGCCTTCGCCACTGCCCTGGGCATCATGGCTTCGCTCGGGCTGCTGGTGCTTCGCGGGCGCGCTGCGGCCCTGGCGCTGACCATGCTGCTGCTCCCCCTGGTCGTTCCGTACATCTGCCTCGCCGTCGGGCTGCTGATCCTGGTCCAGGAAGTCGGCGCCAAGCCCAGCCTGGCGGCGGTGGTGCTCGGGCACAGCGTGATCGTGCTGCCGTTCGCGATCCTGGTGATCTTGCCGAGGCTGCGTTCCCTCGACCCCGCGATGAACGAGGCCGCCCAGGATCTCGGCGCTTCGGCGTTCGCTTCACTGCGGCTGATCACGCTGCCGCTGCTCGCGCCCGCGCTGGTATCCAGCGGCATCATCTGCTTTGTGACCAGCTTCGACGAGTTCGCTATCGCGTCGTTCCTGGCGCCCTCGGGCCAACCGACGTATCCGGTGTTCCTGTACGCGAGCGCGCGGACCCCAGCGTTGCTGCCCGAAGTAATCGCCATCGGCGCGCTGATCATCGCCGGCTCGTTGCTCCTGGTGGCGCTCGCCGAGGGCGGCAGGCGGTGGGCCGAACGCCGCCTGGTAGGGCAGGACGCGGCCGCTGCGGCTGGAACCGCCGTAGCGGACGGCGACCAGACCTCGGAAACATTCGCGATGGTTAACGGTTAGGCAGGCTCAACGTGGCTAGCACGGCGGTTGATCCGGTGCACCCCAACGACCCGGGCGAGGGCAAAGCCGTCACGCTCGCGAAGCGGCCAGACGCGGGCCAGCTCAGCCTCGTCTCCTTGACCAAGCACTTCGGCTCCGTCGTTGCCGTCGACGCCATCGACCTGGAAATCCCGGCGGGCGGGTTCTTCTCACTGCTCGGGCCGTCGGGCTGCGGGAAGACTACGACGCTGCGCATGATCGCCGGATTCGAGGCACCGACGTCCGGGCAGGTCCTGCTCGACGGGCAGGACATCGCGGGGACGCCGCCTAGCAAGCGGCCGGTGAACACTGTCTTCCAGAGCTACGCGCTCTTTCCGCACCTGCGGGTCTTTGACAACGTGGCGTTCGGGCTGCGCCGCGCCGGGGTTGCCAAGCCTGAGATGCGCCGCAGGACCGCCGAGGTACTCGACCTCGTCCAGCTCACCGACTACGCGACGCGCAAGCCGGGGCAGCTCTCCGGCGGCCAGCAGCAACGGGTGGCGCTGGCCCGCGCGCTGGTGCTGCAGCCGGCCGTGCTGCTGCTCGACGAGCCACTCGGGGCGCTGGACGCCAAGCTGCGCCGCCAGCTCCAGGTTGAGCTCAAGCAGCTGCAAACGCAGGTCGGCATCACGTTCGTGTACGTGACCCACGATCAGGAAGAGGCGCTCACCATGAGCGACCGGATCGCGGTGATCAACCGCGGGCGGATCGAGCAGGCCGCCTCGCCGCAGGACCTCTACGAGGAGCCAGCCAACGCGTTCGTCGCCGACTTCCTCGGTGTCTCGAACCTGATGGACGCGACCGTCGCGGGACCATCGGCCGGTGGTGCCGGTGCGGAGGTCCGTCTCTCAGAGAACTTCTCGGTGGAAGTGCGCAGGGGCGACGTCGCCCATCGCGGCCAGGCCAAGGTCGTCATCCGCCCGGAGCGGATCGGGGTCGAGCCCGCTGGCGCGCCGGGCACCAATCGGGTGCCTGGCCTGCTGACCAACATCGTCTACCTCGGCAGCAGCCTTCAGCTCGCCATTCAGCTCGCCAGCGGACACGCGGTCACGGCCCTGGTGCCGAACAACGGCGACGAGTCGACTGCAGCGTGGTCACCGGGCATGGCCGTGGCCTGTCATCTGCCGCCTACCGGACTGCGGCTCCTGGCAACTCAGGAGCCCCAGGGCGACCGGCGGGACAGCGCCGGGTGAGCAGGCGCGTGGCCCCCGCTGCCGCGGCGCTCGCTGTCGCCGCCGCCATCTGCCTGGCTGGATGCGGCGGACCGCGGCCGGCGACTGCCGCTAGCGGGGTACTTCCATCGCGTGCGATTACCGGGCTCCCGGCGGTGACCCGCTCCCTTACGGCCGCCGACGTACAGAAGGACTCGAGCCTCCACCATCTGGCAGCCCTGCTGAAACGGTGGGGATACCAGGGCGGCTGGCAGCGCACGTTCCAGGGCGAGTCGCGCCGGCTCACGCTGGTCGTCAGCAGGTCGCTCACCTTCAGGACCGAGGCGGGCGCTAAAAGGTTCGTGATCTACCTCGGCAAGCACATCAACTCGTTCTATCCGTTCGCGGTCAGCAAGCCGCTGGCTGTGGCTAGCCAGTCGGGCTGGCTGATCAAGCCGCCGCTCTGCGCGTGTCACATGGCCCAGCCGTTGTATGTAGGCGTGACAGCGGCTGGCCGCCAGGTCAGGTGGCTGGAGATAAACGGCCCCCGCGCGACTGGAGCGCTGCTGACCAGGCTGCTCGCGGCCGTCCCCGGGCAGGCGTCCTGACGGCTAGCTGAGGCCGACCGCCGCGTGCGCGATCATCGACAACCGGACCGGGCGCAGCGCATCGGCGCGGTTCCAGATCGCCCCGTCCGCGATGTCGCGCTGCGTCACTTGCCGCAGCGGCGTGAGGCCGTGACTGACCAGCAGTTCTGACATCTGCTGTGGTGAAAGGAACGTGAGCCACGGTTCACCGCGCTCGGCCGACGACGGCCCGACGAGCTCAACGTAGCTGCTTCCCGCCTCGTCCCTCATTTCCGCGGGGAGCATGTAGTCGGCAACGACCTGCGAGCCCGCCCCGAGCGTCCCGAGTTCGGCGAGCGTGCCGGCTAGCGCATCCCTGGACAGGTACATCGTGACGCCCAGCCAGGAGACGAAGGCTGGCCTGGACAGGTCAACGCCGGCCCGTCCGAGTTCAGCGGCCAGAGACGCTGACTCGAAATCGACAGGTACGAAGGTGAGGTTGCCTGGCTCAGGAATCTGGGCCGCTGCGAGCTTCGCGCGCTTGACGTCCTGCGTCGCCTGTTGGTCGACCTCGAAGATCCTGACGTGCCCCGACAGCCCTGACCGGTAGGCAAATGAGTCGAGGCCAGCCCCGAGGATGACGTACTGCGTGGTCCCTGCAGCGACCGCGGCTGCCAACGCGTCCTCAGCGAACCGGCTGCGGCAGGCAACCTGGCCACGGGCTCCGGCGAGCACGAAATGGTTGCCGTGCGCGAGGTGATACCCGATCAGGTCGTCGGCCTCGTCACCCAGAAGTCGCCGCGCCAACGTGTCGGAGAAGATGAGCGGCGGCTCGTCGACGATCAGATGCGCTGCTCTGGCCGCGGCAGCGGTGCGGGCACTCATACTCGATGGTGTCGTCACAGCCGGACCGTATCAATTGAATGCCATACTATCACAAAATAGACATTCTTGCAAGTGGCATCTGGTCACGATTCGGTCGCCATTGACCCGGCGGCCCGTGCCGCCGCGAGCGCGGCGGCATCCAGGAAGGCACCGATGACCTCCTGGTCCCCCGACGGAGTGACGGCGACGAGATCGGCGATCGCGGCGTGGAAGGCGGTAAGCCCCGCGGGAGCGCGCCGGAGCGCATCCGCGGACAGTTCGAGCACGACGTACCTCCGGTCCGCCGGGTGCGGCCGTCGCCGCACCAACCCTGCTCGCTCGAGCCGGTCGGCGAGCATGGTGACGGCGCCAGAGGTCAGCGACAGGCGCTCGCCGAGTTCTCGTTGCGTGAGCGACCCTGCCGCCTCAAGATGCTCGAGAGCGTCCAGATCGGTCTGGCTGATTCCGGCGCGGCGGGCGAGTGCGGCCCGCATCCGGTCCCGCGCAAGCCCGAATGCCTGCAGGCTGACGGCGAGGTCGCGCCGCTCGGACGAGGTCATGTTGACCATGATAAGGGCATTGGCTATGTTGCTTAGTAACTAAGCTACTTACTCATTGAAGGGATTTCGCGATGGGACATGCTCTGTCGCAGGGCGCCGAACCAGCCAGGCGCCGGAAACCGGTCGCGACCGCTGGCGAGGCGATGATGGCACTGTCGATGCTGGCCGGCCGGGGCCGGGTTGCCCGCCTGGTCCTCGCCGAGGCTCAGCTCACGGCCGGGGACATGGCGGCCGACATCGGGTGCGGGCCAGGCAGCGCGGTCCGGGTCGCCGCAACCAGCGGCGCCTCGGTGACCGGCGTTGACCCATCCCCCATCGCGCTGCGGCTAGCGAGGTCACTCACCCCGAGGTCAGCGGCCTCGCGGGTGACCTGGGCGCCCGGAAGTGCGGAGCGCCTGCCGCTGGCGGACGGGTCTGCGACCGTGGTCTGGTCGATCAGTTCGGTACACCACTGGGCCGACCCAGCGGCCGGATGCGCTGAGATCCGCCGGGTGCTCGCTCCCGGCGGGCGGGTGCTGCTAGCCGAGCGGCTGCTCGGCCCCGGTGCCGGGCGAGGGGTCCACGGACATACCAGGGAGCAGGCCGAGAGTCTGGGCCGCACCCTGACCGCCGCCGGATTCACCGCGGTCAGCATCCAGACTCTGACCGCGGGCCGGCGGACCAGGATCGTAGTCCGCGGTCTCCGGCCGGCTGCGCCGGCACCCAAGTGAGCCTGAGCGGAGGATGGGAGCCATGACGGCGACGGCGTATTCGGCCCTGACCCACCTGGAGTGCGCGACGTGCGGCGAGGAACACAAGGCGGAAGAGGTCCAGGGGACGTGTGCCTGCGGTTCGCCGTTGCTGGCCAGATACGACCTGGAGCGCGTGGCCGCGCTGACCGATCCCGCAAGGATCGCGGCTAGGCCGCCTGACCTGTGGCGGTACCACGAACTGCTTCCGGTCGGCACGGCCGATGTCGTGGTGAGTCTCGGCGAGGGCATGACGCCGCTGCTGCCGATGCGCGAGATTGGCGCGGCGCTCGGTGTGCCTGGACTGCTGATGAAGGACGAAGGCCTGATCCCGACGGGCACCTTCAAGGCACGGGGAGCCGCGGTCGGTGTATCTCGCGCGGCCGAACTCGGTGTGCCAGGGATCGCCATGCCGACCAACGGAAATGCCGGGGCCGCGTGGGCCACCTACGCCGCCAGGGCCCGCCTGGACAGCCTCATCGTCATGCCGGTCGCGGCCCCTGCGGTCACCCGCGCTGAGTGCGCGGCGGCAGGCGCCGAGCTCTACCTGGTCGACGGGCTGATCGGGGACGCCGCCGCACTCGTGAAGGCCGCACTGGCAGATCGCCCCGGCTATCAGGACGTCGGCACCCTCAAGGAGCCCTACCGGATCGAGGGCAAGAAGACGATGGGCCTGGAGATCGCCGAACAACTCGCCTGGCGGCTCCCCGACGTCATCGTGTACCCGACTGGAGGCGGCGTCGGCATCATCGGGATCTACAAGGCCCTGCTCGAGCTCCGCGAGCTCGGATGGGTATCTGGCCAGCTGCCGCGGCTGGTCGCGGTTCAGGCCAGCGGCTGCGCGCCGATCGTCGAGGCCTTCGGGCGCGGTGCCAGGCACAGCGAGGCGTGGCCGGACGCGCGGACCGTCGCGTTCGGTATCACGGTGCCGAAGGCGCTCGGCGACTTCCTGGTACTAGACGCGCTCTACGCAACCGGCGGGACCGCGGTCGCCGTCGAGGATGACGACCTGCTGGCCGATCAGCGCGAGGTGGCCCGCCTGGAAGGTTCCTTCATCTGCCCGGAAGGCGCCGCGTGTTTCACGGCGGTGCGCCGGCTACGCGACTCCGGCTGGCTGTCGGCCGGCGACACCGTGGTTGTACTTAACACGGGCGCCGGGCTGAAGTACCCGGAGACGATGCCAGTCGCGGCCCAGGTGCTGGCGCCAGATGGCGCGATCCCCCGCGCCAGTCAGCGGTCCGCAGGAGGTGAGCGCTGATGAAAGACGCGTTTGACCTGGAGCGCTTCGTAGCAGCCCAGGAAGTCGATGGCTGCTACGACCGGGCCGTCGACGAACTGCGGGCGGGATTCAAGTCGGGCCACTGGATGTGGTTCGTGTTCCCGCAGATCAAGGGTCTCGGGCAGAGTCCCGTCTCGCGGCGGTACGCGATCTCCTCGCTGGCCGAGGCGGCGGCGTTCCTAGACCATCCTGTGCTCGGCCCGCGGCTGCGGGAGTGCGCGCTGATTCTCTCGGGGCTCAAGGGCCGCAGCGCGGATCAGGTCTTCGGCAGCCTCGACGCGATGAAGCTTCGCTCGTCGATGACGCTGTTCCACCGTGCGGCACCCGCTGACCCGCTGTTCGGCCGGGTGCTGACGCGCTTTTTCGATGGCATCCCCGATCACGCCACCGACGCGCTGCTCGCGGGCGCTCCGGCCTAGGGAGTTCTTGCGCCGTCGATCTGGTCGAAGTCGCCGTAGCCGTTGCTCGTCCCGCCGCCGCCCGACCACTGCCACATGAGCGCCGTGGCGTCGCTCGCGTGCTGACCGCCGAAGAAATGCGCGCACGTCGAGGTGTTCTTCAGGCACCAGGCCCCCGGATGGTGCGCCACGCTGCTGGTGTCGCCCGTGTAGGTCCACTCGTACAGGTCAGGGATCTTCGACGCACTGCCGGTGCCGAAGATCGCGGTCCAGACGGGCGGAGCCGAGTAGACGCCTGCCTTGTATGAAGAGTGCGCGGTCAGATAGCTCGCGAACCCGTCGAGCACACCGCGATCGACGGCGGGGTCGATGTGCTGCGTCTTGACCTGACCGCTGCACGGCGTCGTGTAGACGGCGTTCCACCCGTTATCAGGTGCTGGCGTGAACCGCGGTGCGTTGCCTGGCAGTTCGACGTCCATCCACACCACCGGGTATTTCACCGTGCTGCCGATGTCGGCCAGGGCGCGCGCCGCCTGCTGCTGACCCCATGCGGTGGCCTCGGACACCGATTCGTCGTAATTCGGATCGACGCCCGGCCCGGCCATGAACCAGTAGACGGCGGTCCCGACGCCTTTGTGGTACGTCGAGAAGTTCTTGCTCGCTTCGCTGGCGTTCGTAGCCGACCAGACCAGACCGCCCCTGCAACCCTGCCAGTGCGCCCAGTTGCCCGCCATCCCGACGTATCCGCCGTAGCTGCCGCCGATCACCGGCTCGGTGTACGGTCCCGTGCCGGTCACCGGCATCGTGAAGCTGTCGGTGCCGTACCAGAATCCCGGCGGTGCGTCGCCGGCAGCGGTCGTCTTGCCAGCGGGACCGCCGGGGGCGACGCGCGCACTGGCCGTGGCCGATGTTCCGTCGCCAGGGACCGCTGTCGCCGAGTGCGCCTGCGCGCCCGCAGCGGTTCCGCCCCTGGCCGTGGCGCTGGCGGCGGGATCGCGGCTAGCGGGATCGGAAGAGCCGCACGCCGCGAGGGCTGCGAGGGCCGCGGCCAGCATCGTGCCGGCAAGGATCCCGAAGACGAGGGACCTGATGGCCGCCGTTCGAAATCGCCTAGTCATCCCTGCTCCCCCCGGATGAGCGAGAACTTCTCGATTGTTCAGATATCTATTATGCCGGATAATTTGACCGCGCCGACGCTGTCGGACGAGCGCTCCAGCCGTAGCTGCCGAGCACCTCGCGGAGGACCAGTGCCCAGGGCGACGGCTCGAGGCCGAAGGTCTGCTGCGCGGCGGCTGAGTCCATGACGAAGTCCGCGGCGAACTGGTATCTGGTCTCGGCCAGTTCGCGTAGCAGCGGCGAGAACAAGCCAGCGACGCGCAGCACAGCAGCGGGCAACGTCCGGACCGGGACCGGCGCCAGGCCTGCGGCCGCGGCGAGGTTGTCGACGGCTTCGCGCTGAGTGAGCGGCGGCCCGGACGGCGTGTGCCACGCGCGTCCCCACGCCCTGGCATCGACGGCCGCGACGACGGCTAGCCGCGCGACATCGGCGGTATAGGTCCACGTGTGCGGATGATCGGTGCTACCGAGGACCGACACCGCCTTCCCGCGCAGGACGTTCGGAACGACGCGCTCGCCGAGCACACTCTCCGCCCCGGGGCCAACGTAGTCGGATGCGCGGATCTCGACAGCCCTGACCCGACCAGCCTTGTGCGCAGCCAGCGCCTGCTGCCACATCGCGGCGCGGACCCTGCCCTTCGAGCCATCGGCCGCCTGAGGCGTGGCCTCGGTCATCGGGTGCGCGGCGTCGTAGCCGGCCGTGCCCTGGGAGCGCGACGCGGGTCCGTAGCCGTAGAGGTTTGAGATGGTCACCAGCACCGCGCCGCTGCGCTCCGCCGCACCGAGCAGCGACGCCGCCATCGGCGGCCACAGCTCAGGCCAGCGATGGTACGGCGGATTGGCGCAGTTGTAGAGGGCCACAGCGCCAGCGGTCAGCCTGGCCATCGCCTCCGGGTCGCTTGCATCGGCCGCGACCAGTTCGACATCTGCATCGGCTTGGCGCTCCGCGCCGGCCGCTGGCCTCGGGCCCGCCGCGCCGGCCGCAGGGCTCGGGCCCGCCGGGCCGGCCGCTGGCCGGAGGCCAGAACCCGACCTGGTCACCAGACGCACGCGGTGGCCACGACCTGCAAGCTCGCGCGCGATGCCGCTGCCGATCGCGCCGGCGCCGACGACGACGTGCAGGTCGCGAGCGTCGGCGCCCCCTGACGCGCGGGCCGCGGCGGAGGGCGCCCCGTCGGCCGGGTTGTCGTCGTGCCTGATGACCCTGATCTCGTCCATGAATCAACTCCGCTTGTGTCTGATGCTCAGATTCGCGAGCACTGCTCTCGGAATCAGGATGCCGCTCGCGGCGACCACCTGTCAAGAGCACCGCTCTTATTTATTGCTGATGCTCTCGTCTTGTGGCAGGATTCAGGAATGGCTACGACCGCTGACTGGAACGGACCAGCTCCGCCTGCCGAGGGCGGCGAGCAGGCGCGCTCAGTGCCCCGTACGGCCAGGGAGCGCGCCCGCGCCGAGATCACCGGCGAGATCCTCGAGGCCGGCCGCCGGCATCTTGCCACCGAGGGTGCGGCCGCGCTCAGCCTGCGCGCGGTCGCTCGCGAACTGGGGATGGCGTCGTCCGCGGTCTACCGCTATGTCGCTAGCCGTGATGACCTGCTGACCAGGTTGATCATCGACGCCTACAACTCGCTCGGCGCGGCGGCCGAAGCCGCCGACTCGGGCGCCGACCATGCGGAGTTGTCCGGCCGGTGGTCGGCGATCTGCCTGGCGGTCAGGAACTGGGCCCTGACGAATCCGAACGAGTGGGCGCTGATCTATGGCTCGCCCGTCCCCGGCTACGCGGCGCCTGCCGACACGATCGGGCCGGCCAGCCGGGTCTCGAACCTCCTGGTGCAGATCCTCGAGGAGTCGGCAGAGCGCGGGATCGCGCTGCCGGATCCGGCCGGACGTGACCTCGGGCCCGCCGCCAGGGCCGCGCTCGCGCCCGTGCTGGCCGTCTTGCCGGCAGCCGTCACAGACGCGGCGATTCAAGCCGGCCTGATGGTGTGGTCGGCCCTGCTCGGGACTATCTCGCTCGAGCTCTTCGGCCAGTTCAGCAACGTCATCAGCGACGACGCTGCTGACCGCGACGCCTTCTTCGCCGAGTGCGTAGACCGATGGGCCGCTCAGATCGGCATTTCCTAGGCCCGGATCGCCCGGTCCACGCGGTCATCGCGGTCAGCCGCCCAGGAGGTCTCTGGCGATCCTGACCAGGAGCGCGAGCTTGGCCCGCTCTGCCTCGGGCGTGATCGCGTTGCCGGCAGCGGACGTCGCGAAACCGCACTGCGGGCTCACCGCCAGCCGCTCCGCGCCGACCTGGCGGGCGGCCTCCCTCAGCCGGGCAGCGACGGCGGCCTCGTCCTCGAGCCGCGACGTCTTCGTAGTGACGAGGCCCAGCACGACGACCTTGTCGTCGGGGACCAGGCTCAGTGCGTCGAATGTGCCAGAGCGCTCGTCGTCGTACTCGAGCAGTAGCCGGTCGGCGCGGACGCCGCCGAAAATCGGGCCAGCGATCGGCTCGTAGCCGCCAGCCACCAGCCACCGGCTGAGCTGATTGCCACGGCAGAGGTGGAACCCGAACGTGGCCGGCCGCCCCGCCTCGATGACGGCGTTGTCCAGCTCAACCCCGTACGACAGCCAGCGCTGCATCGGCCAGCCCCTGGCCTCATAGAAGGCACGCCAGGTCGGGTCGATTAGCAGCGGATAGTGCGGCGCGTCGAGCTGGATGTAGCTGCATCCCAGCCTGACCAGCTCAGCGACCTCGTCGCAGAGGATGGCGACGACGTCGGCCATGAACGCATCCAGGCTCGGGTACGCGCTTGCCGATCGCTGCGGTGACCATAGGTTGGCGAACAGCGTCGGGCTCGGCAACGTGACCTTGACCTGCCGGCTGCCACCCTCGTTCTGGCAGGCGCGCACGAAGGTGAACTCCTCGGCCGCGAGGTTGCGGCGCTTGCGCAGCGGCGCGACGACGGCAAGTTCGTCGGGCCGCTTGATGCTCGCGTCGCCCACCTCGGTGGAGTGCCAGTCGCCCCATAGCCACGCGTCGAGGCTGACCCCCGCAAAGCCGTCGCAGGCGGCCGTCAGCTCGGCCTGAAACGACTCCCTGCGCATCTCGCCGTCGTTGATGACAGGCAGGTCCAGATCTTCCTGCAACGCGACCGCGGCCCGCACGGCCCGGTCTTCGGCAGCCTTGAACTCTGCCGCCCCCATGACGCCGCCGCGCCTGAGCCTTCCTGGCGGCGAGCAGGTAGTCGGGCCGGAGCAGGCTGCCGACGTGTTCCACACGCGGGGTCATCGTCACGGTCCAAGCCTGCCACGACGCCGTCGAGCCTGGCGCGGGCGCCGAAACCGCCTGCCGGCTTGACCGAGTATTGACACCGGCCACATTGCTCCTTCACACGATCTCCATCTCGCTCTGGCCTAGCTGGCCACTCGGCACCGTTTGGTGCGGCATCTGCGCAGCTAGATCAATCAGGCCACGCCAATCAGGCCAGACCAGTCGATCTCGGGGGAGCGCGGTCATGAGCAAGCCATCGACGCAAGATCTGCGTGAACAGGTCAGGGCACCGGTCCTGACCACCGGTGACGCGGGATATAACGACGCCAGGACCGTCCACAACGGGATGTTCGACAAGCATCCGCAGGCGGTGATCCTCGCGCAGCAGGTAGCCGACGTGATCGGCGGGGTGAACTTCGCCAGGGACGCTGGCCTGGAGCTAGCCGTCAAGGGCGGCGGGCACAGCGCTCCCGGCTACGGCACCACCGACGGCGGCGTGGTGATCGACCTGACCCAGATGCGCGACGTGCACGTCGATCCCGCCACCCAGACCGCCCGCGCGGGCGGCGGCGCGACCTGGGGCGACTTCAACTACGCGACCCACGCCTACGGTCTCGCGACCACCGGCGGGATCGTCTCGACGACCGGCGTCGGCGGCCTGACGCTCGGCGGCGGCATCGGCTACCTGGCCAGGTCGCACGGCCTGTCGATCGACAACCTGCGTTCAGCCGAGGTCGTCACCGCCGACGGCAAGGTGCTGACCGCGAGCGAGGACGAGAACGCCGACCTGTTCTGGGCGCTGCGCGGTGGCGGCGGGAACTTCGGCGTCGTCACCAACTTCGAGTTCCAGCTGCATCCGGTCAATGACATCTACGCCGGGCTGTTCTTCTACGAACTCGACTACGCCACCGACCTGATGCGCTTCTTCCGTGAGTTCATCAAGACCGCTCCCGAGGAGTACGGCGCGTTCCCAGCGTTCCAGATCGCGCCGCCGCTGCCGTTCGTGCCGCCGGAGCGGGTAGGCGACACGTTCTGCGCCGCGATCGTGCACTACTCGGGTCCGATCGAGGCTGGCGAGCGTGCGATGGAGCCGTTCCGCGCGATCGCTCCCATCGTCGCCGAGATGGCCGGGCCGATGCCCTATCCGGCGCTGAACTACGGCGTTCGACGCGATCTTCCCGAAGGGCATCCGCAGTTACTGGAAGGGCAGCTTCGTCAACGACCTCCCCGACGAGGCCATCGAGCAGCACGTCAAGCACGGCGCCGAGGTACCGGAGGTCAGCGCGACCATGCACCTGTACCCGATCAACGGCGCCTGCCACCGAGTCGGCGCTGACGACACCGCATTTGCCTACCGGGGCGCGACCTTCGCGCCGGTCATCGTGGCCGCCTGGCAGGACAAGGCGGTCGATGACGACAGGATCGCCTGGGTGCGCGACTATTACCGGGCCACCGAGCCGTACTCCGAGCCCGGCGGCTACATCAACTTCATGGCCGACGACGACTGGGAGCGGATCGAGGACAACTACCGGGGTCACTACCAGCGGCTCGCGCGGATCAAGCGCAGCTATGACCCTGGCAACCTGTTCCACCTCAACCAGAACATCAAGCCAGCCGCCTGAGCCGATTCCACAGAGCGCGGTAACAAGGAGCGTTCGGATGACCGAAACGCTCCGGATTGACGCCCAGGCGTACGCGATCGCCGGTCAGGTGGCCACCGAGGCGAGCAGCTCGGCCCGGGCCTGGTCGACCGCGGCGAGGATCGCGCCGCGCAGCACCGGGCCGCCGCTGATCCCGGTCGGGACGACCTGCGGCCTGGCCGGGCTGATCCGGCCGACCTCGGCGGCGACCCGGCCGGCCAGCGCCATGCCGCCCGCCAGGCCGACCTCGCCGCCCAGCACGACCAGCCCGGGATCGAGCACGACGGAGATGGCGGCGACCCCGGTCGCGACCCGGCTCGGCCAGCTCGGCCAGGAAGTCTTCGCCCGCCTGCGCCGGCTCGCGCCCGCGGCCCTCGCCCGCGCCACGGCCGCGACCGCCGCGCGCACCGCGCCGGCCGCCGTCGGGGCCTCGAACCCGTAGCCGGCCGCCAGCGGCAGCACGGCCTGCGCGCCGACCAGCGACTGGAACGCGCCCGTCGCCGGGTGCGTGATGTCCTGCGGCAGCGGGACCCCGGGCACCGGCAGGTAGCCGATCTCGCCGGCCGCCCCGCCGACGCCCCGGTGCAGCCGGCCGCCGAGCATCGTCGCGAGGCCGAGGCCGACCCCGATCCAGACCAGCACGAAGTCATCGATGCCCTGCGCGGCGCCGACCGCGCGCTCGGCCATGGCGGCGAGGTTCACGTCGTTCTCGATCGTCACCGGCCGGCCGAGGTCGGCGCGCAGCGCGTCGTGCACGCCCTCGTGCCAGGCGGGCAGGTTCACCGCGAGCCGCAGGTCGCCGGTGCGCGGGTCGAGCACGCCCGGCGTCCCGATCACGAACGCGCGCAGCGCGTCCGGCGCGATCCCGGCCGCGCCGCAGGCGCGTCCCGACCGCGCCGCGCACCAGCTCGACCGGGTCGCCCGTGCCGTTCGGGTCGACGGAGATCTCGGTCACGACCTTGCCGGTCACGTCGGCGACTCCGGCGCTGACCTCGTCCTGCTCGACGTGCAGCCCGGCGACGTAGGCGCTGGACGGCACGACGCCGTACAGGGCAGCGTTCGGGCCGCGGCCGCCAGCCTGCTCGCCGGCGACCTCGACCAGGCCGCGCTCTTCCAGCCTGCGCGAGCAGCTGGGACGCGGTCACCTTCGACAGGCCGGTGCGCTCGCCGAGCTGCGCCCTGGTCATCGGCCCGCCGGTCAGCAGCAGCTCGAGCGCGGCCCGGTCGTTCAGCTCGCGCAGCAGCCGCGGCGTTCCCGGCCGTCGGTCCATCCAGCCCCCTAGAGTTCGTGGGCCAGAGGTCCGCGAACACACACCTAGTTATCTCAATCTCGCAACGGACTCTATCTTATAGGAAAGTTTCCTGTTAGTTTCTGCGCCAGACCCACGTAGCGATCTCCCCGCCGCAGCCACGACACCACGCAGGCACGCGGCTGACGTTCAAGGCGAACGCCGTCAGCCAACAGCCTAAAGGCGGAAAGCACGCAAACGGGGCCTGCCGGAGGCGTCCGCCCGGAGGACGTCCTTCCTCGAGAAGCCGGGAAGGGAGATCGAGCAGTGAAACTCACCAGATCGGCAGCCGCGATCGGCGCTGCCATCGCGCTCGCAGGAGCCGCAGCAGGCTGCGGCTCGAGCGGCGGCTCATCGAATTCCTCGGCGGCACCGGCCAAGCTGGTCGTGTGGCGGATGGGCTCGTCCGTCCCGTCACAGGTCACCTGGATGAACGGTGTCGTCAAGCAGTTCCACAGCAAGTTCCCGCAGTACAAGCACACCAAGGTGGTCGTCGACTGGATCCCGTGGGGCAACCGCGTCACCGACTGGACCAACGCGCTGACCAGCGGCAAGGGCGGCCCTGACATCACCGAGCTCGGCAACACCGACACGCCGGGCATCGCCTCGCAGGGCGCGCTCGCCAACATCACCACCGACGTCAAGTCCTGGTCGAACGGCTCCGACATCATCGCGGGCAACCTGGCCAACGACACGGTCAGCGGCAGCAACTTCGCCGTGCCGTGGTTCGGCGGCGTGCGCGGCATCTGGTACCGCAAGGACCAGTTCGCCAAGGCCGGCATCACCTCGCCGCCCGACCACCTGGGCGCAGCTGGTCGCCGACGCCAAGCTGCTGATGAAGAAGTACCCGGGCACCTACGGCCTCGGCGCGCCGAGCAACTTCACCAACGGGATCGTCAGCTTCATCTGGGGCGCTGGCGGCCAGGTCGCCGTGCAGCAGAACGGCAAGTGGAAGGCCGAGCTGAACAGCCCGCAGTCCGAGGCCGGCATCAAGTTCTACGCCGACCTGTACCTGACCGAGCACGTCTCCCCGGCCAAGTACATCGGCCAGACCGAACTCGGCGCGCCGGGCGCCACCTCGGGCGGCTCGGACGAGGACTTCGCCAAGGGCACGCTGGACATGTACATCGACGGCCCGTGGGCCAAGGCCTCACTGACCGCGGTCAGCACGAAGTACGCGTCGCAGTGGGCCTCGTTCCCGATCCCGAGCGAGAACGGCCCGAACCCGGCGCCGGCCTTCGCCGGCGGATCTGACCTGGGCGTCTGGGCCAAGAGCCCGAACCAGACGGCCGCCTGGGACCTGGTCACCATGATGGACAGCCCGACCAACGCGACCACGTTCGCGAACGCGCAGGGCTTCTTCCCCGAGTTCACCTCCGCGCTGTCCGGCGGCGGCTACTCGACCAACCCGATCCTGTCCGGCTTCGCCAAGGCCGCCGGCTACACCCAGATCTCCCCGCTCAACTCGAAGAACTGGGCAACCGCCGACGCCACCGACGCGATCATCCCGACGATGATGAAGGCGCTGATGAAGGGCGCACCGTTCACGGCCACCGTCAACAAGGCCAACACCGAACTCGAGAAGGTGCTCAACACCGGCAGCGAGTAGGCTCCGGCCCTGCTGGGAACGCCCCGGCCGGCGGACTCCCCTCCGAGACCACCCGGACCGCCGGCCGGGGCACCAGCCAAGCTGACCTGCGCTCCCGACCGCGAGCAACTGCGAGAGATTGGCCGGTGCGATGGCTGAGTGCGATGGCTGAGTGCGATGGCTGAGTACGTCTGGCGGCGCGAGCGCCCGCTGCGCGGCACGGCGCCGCGCGGAACCTCGATCGCAGCGTTCGTCCGGCGGCACAAGCTCGCCCCCTACCTGCTGCTCGCCCCCGCGCTCGCCGGGATCGCGCTGGTGCTGCTCTGGCCGCTGATCCAGGTGGCGCTCTACTCGTTCCAGAACTACGGCCTGCCCCAGATCACCGGCGCCGTCGCCGACGCAGTGGGTGGGGCTCGGCAACTTCAGCACCACCTTCGCCGATCCCGAGTTCTGGCTCTCGCTGCGGATCACGGTGCTGTTCGCAGCCGTGGTCGTGCCGCTCACCCTGATCATCGGCACGCTGGTCGGCCTGCTGCTGCAACCGGCTCGGCAAGAAGATGGCCGCGTTCGTCAGCACCGCGGCGCTGCTGGCCTGGGCCACTCCCCCGGTCGCGGCGAGCGTGCTGTTCTACTGGCTGTTCAACCCCGACGGCGGGCTGGTCGACTGGACGCTCAGCAAGATGCCGCACTGGCTGGTCGGCAGCACCGACTGGGCTGGCTTCAACTGGACCACCAGCGGAGCCCTGCACGCCTACACCGTGCTGACGATCCTGGTGGTCTGGCAGTCGTTCCCGTTCATCGCGGTCACGGTGCTGGCCGGGCTGAAGACAGTCCCGGGCGAGCTGTACGAGGCCGCCAGGGTCGACGGCGCCTCGCCCGTTCCGCGTCTTCTGGAAGATCACCTATCCGCTGCTCAAGCCGATCTTCCTGGTCCTGCTGCTGCTGTCGGTGATCTGGGACTTCAACGTCTTCACCCAGACCTACCTGCTCACCGGGTTCCCAGGCAACCGCGATGAGTTCAACCTGTCGCTCTACATCTACGACAAGGCGTTCCAGTTCCCGCCGAGCTACGGCCTGGGCGGCGCGCTCGCGCTGATCTTCACGCTGATCCTGCTCGTCGTCACGGTCGGCTACGTCCGCGCCTCGGTCCGGCAGGGAGCGCTGACATGAGCGGGGCGGTCGCTGTCAGGAGGATAAAGAGCTTCAGCCTCAACGGGACCGGGGTGCTGGTCGCCCTCGTCACGCTGTTCCCGATCGCGTGGATGGTCTCCACCGCGTTCAAGCCGTCGCACGAGATCTTCTCGCTGACCCCGCACCTGATCCCGGCCCATCCGACGCTCGGCAACTTCTCCACGGTGATCAGCGGTCAGGCGTCAGGGATCGGCTCGGTGTGGCTCTTCTTCCGCAACAGCCTGGCCGTCACGCTCGCGACCGTGCTGGTCGCGTCCGTGCTCTCGCTGCTCGCGTCGGTCGCCGTCGCCAGGTTCCGGTTCAGGTTCCGCGCGTCGTTGCTGATCATGCTGCTGATCGTGCAGATGATCCCGGGTCAGGCGCTGATCATCGCGCTGTTCCTTGACTTCAACAGGCTCGGCCTTGCTGGAGAACCTGCTCGGCCTGATCCTCGTCTACGCAGCGCAGGCGCTGCCGGTGTCGATCTGGATGCTGCGCAACTTCGTGGCCACGGTACCCAGGGAACTCGAGGAGGCCGCGGCCATCGACGGCGCGAGCGCGCCGACGATCTTCTGGCGGATCCTCTTCCCGCTGGTCGCCCCTGGCCTGGTCGCGACCAGCATCTTCTCGTTCATCACCGCCTACAACGAGTTCATCGTCGCGCTGACGTTCCTCGGCCAGGCGCACTCCACGTACACGCTGCCGATCTACGTGACCTACTTCTTCGGCCGCGGCGGTGCTCAGTGGGGCCCGATCATGGCCGCGTCCACGCTGTACACGATCCCGGTGATGATCTTCTTCCTCATCGTGCGGCGCCGCCTCGTTGGCGGGCTCGTCGCCGGCGCGGTGAAGGGGTGACCTCGTGACCTCGCAGGCCGCCGCCGACCCCGTGCTCGGCCGGCTGGCCGATGCGCTGCTGAT
This sequence comes from uncultured Actinomycetota bacterium, assembly GCA_963696215.1. Classification (GTDB taxonomy): domain Bacteria; phylum Actinomycetota; class Actinomycetes; order Streptosporangiales; family Streptosporangiaceae; genus Chersky-822. The sequence continues at coordinate 799,343 of CAVOJF010000006.1, read as the reverse complement.
CCCGCCTTTCCCGGGCCGGGCGGCCCCGCCGTGGGTGCTCGCAGCCCTGGGCGACGGACTGGCCGGGGTGACCGTGTTCGGCCCGAACATCGGCAGCACCGGCCAGCTTGCCGACCTGATCGCGGCGCTGCGGGCCGCGGGGTCTCGACCGCGGGGCACGAGCCGATCGTCGCGATCGACGAGGAGGGCGGCGACGTCACGAGGATCGCGCATCTGACCGGCAGCCCGTACCCGGGCAACGCCGCCCTCGGCGCGGTCGACGACCCGGCCCTAACGCGAGCGGTATACCGAGCGCTCGGCGCCGACCTGGCGGCGCTCGGCGTGAAGCTGAACCTGGCGCCGTCGGTCGACGTCAACACCGCGGCCGACAATCCCGTGATCGGCACCCGGTCGTTCGGCGCCGATCCTGACCTGGTTGCGCGGCACGCCGCCGCCGCGGTGACCGGGCTGCAGTCCGCTGGCGTGGCCGCGTGCGTCAAGCACTTTCCTGGCCACGGCAGCACGAGCATCGACAGCCATGACGTCGTGGCGACCGTCTCCGGCTCGATGGAGCTGATCGCGCGGCGCGACCTGCCGCCGTTCGTCGCGGCCATCGAGGCCGGCGTCCGCGCGGTGATGCCGGGACACCTGCTGATACCTGGGCTGACAGGTGACCTCCCGGCATCGCTGTCGGCGGCGGCCCAGACCGGACTGCTGCGCGGCGAGCTCGGCTTCGACGGAGTGATCGTCTCCGACGCGCTCGAGATGCGGGCGGTCAGCGCGCCGTACGGGATTCCCGAGGCCGCGGTGCTGGCCGTGGCGGCCGGCACGGACCTGCTGTGCTTCGGCCGGGACCAAGACCAGCTGACGTACCTGGAGGTCAGGGACGCGCTGGTGGCGGCCGTTCGGTCCGGGCGACTGCCAGCGGCAAGGCTGGAGGAGTCCGCCGCGCGAGTCTGGGACCTGCGGACCTGGGTCACCGCGGCGCGCGAACTCGCGCCGGGGGTCTCGGACGGCGCGCCTGCCGACCAGCCCTCGTGTGACAGACCGCCCGCGCCGCGGACGTCGGCATGGTTGCCGCGCGCCGGGCGCTGCACATCGAGGGCGACGCTGGCCACGCTCATCGACCCGGTCCTGGTCGAGATCGTGCCGCCGTCGAACATCGCCGTCGGGACAGTCCCGTGGGGCCTCAGCAGGTGGGTCAGGCCCGACAGCGTCTACCGGATCAGCACCAGGCGGAATGACGCCGGCGCAGGCGGCGAGCCCACGGCGTCGGTCATCAACGCGGCGCTCGCAGCGACCGCCAGCGGGCGGTCGCTGCTCGTCGTCGTGCGAGACGCCCACCGGTACCCGGTCGCGCAGTCCTTGGTCTGTGACCTGCTCGCCGCCAGGCCAGATGCCGTCGTCGTCGAAATGGGACTGCCTGTGTGGCATCCTCCTGCTGACGTCATACCTGGCTACATTTGGTGCAACACGTGCAAGCAGCCTAGCCGCGGCGGAACTGCTCGGGCTGGCTCCTGACTGACGCGAGAGGTGAGCGCCCATGGGCCAGATCGTCCTTGACCACGTCACCAAGACGTATCCAGGCGACGTGAAGGGGATCGACGACCTCAGCCTGGACATCGCCGACGGCGAGTTCATGGTGCTGGTCGGCCCGTCCGGCTGCGGCAAGTCCACCGCGCTGCGCTCGATCGCCGGGCTCGAGGAGATCACCTCGGGCACGATCTCGATCGGCGGCCCAGGTCGTCAACGACCTGCCGCCCAAGGACCGCGACATCGCGATGGTGTTCCAGAACTACGCCCTGTACCCGCACATGACGGTCGAGCAGAACCTGGCGTTCGGCCTGCAGCAGCGCAAGACGCCCAAGGACGAGATCAAGCGCCGGGTCAGCGAGGTCGCCGCCCTGCTCGGCCTGGACGACTACCTCAAGCGCAAGCCTGCCGCGCTGTCCGGCGGGCAGCGCCAGCGGGTCGCGATGGGCCGCGCGATCGTCCGGGAGCCGCAGGCGTTCCTGATGGACGAGCCGCTGTCGAACCTCGACGCCAAGCTCCGGGTGTCGATGCGGGCCTCGCTGTCGCAGCTGCACGAGCGGCTCGGCGTGACCACCGTCTACGTGACCCACGACCAGGTCGAGGCCATGACGCTCGGCCAGCGCGTCTGCGTGATGCGGGACGGCAAGCTGCAGCAGGTCGACAGCCCGCAGACGCTGTTCAACTCGCCGGTCAACCTGTTCGTCGCCGGCTTCATGGGCTCGCCTGCGATGAACTTCGTCGACGCCGAGGCTTGTCCGCGACGACGGCCCGGCGGTCGTGTTCGCCGACCTCCGGCTGCCGGTGCCCAACGCGCTGCTTCAAGCCAGGCCGGGCCTCGACGACTACTTCGACCGTGACCTGATCCTCGGCATCAGGCCGTCGGACTTCGAAGACGGCGACCTGGCCGAGCCTGGCTGGCCGCGGCTCCCGGCCCTCCCCGACGTCACCGAGGCGCTGGGCAGCGAGATGCACGTGCTATTCAGGGTCGACGCACCGCCGGTGCAGCACGCCGCGCTAGGCGGACGCGAGGGCCTCGGAGGACGACGACGACGCGCTCCCGCTGGTAGCTGGCAAGTCGCTGTGGACCGCCAGGGTCGCCGCCCGCAGCACGATCGTTCCTGGCCAGCCGGTCGAACTGGCCGTCCAGACATCGAACCTGCAGTTCTTCGACACCGACACCGGCCTGTCGATCGGCCACCCCCAGCTTCTGGCCGCCTAGCGGCCAGAAGCTGCCAGCGCTCTCGGTGCACTAGTTGGCGCGCAATTCGTGCTGGTTGTCCATAGATTGGCAGGGTGCGGAACCTTAAACGCCGACTCCGGCCGGTGATCGCCCTCGCTTGCGTAGCGGCCGGAATCTTGTCCGCCGTCGCGCTTTTCGGGCAGCCGCTCGAGGCCAGCCATGGCGTGCGGGAGGTTGCGTCGGCGCGGCATGCCGAGGCATCGGCTATCAGCTACGAAGCGCTTGCTAACAGGTCAACGGATCTACTCGAAACTACGTTCTACAACGGCCGCGGCCTGTGGCGCATGTGTGACCCCGCGATCTGTAATACCAAGAACCGGGACTGGGGAGCAGATTCCCTGACCAACCTGCTCTATTTCCGCTGGCTGATCGCCCACGACCGGACTGTGCTTCCGGTCTTGCGCACGCTCGTCGGCACCGCCCACGCCTGGCTCCCCGGCGAGCGAGGCAGCAGCGACAGCGTGATGTGGGATGCGGTTGCGGACATGCGTATGTACCAGGCCACGGGCAGCAAGACAGCCCTCGTGAAGGCTGAAGCTGCGCTGAGATGGCTCGGCTCTGTTCCGGGTCTCGCCTCTGGCGCCTGCCCCAGCATTGCTTACCAGTGGCCGTTCGGCCATCGGGGCAAGCTGAAGACAATCGAAACGGGGTCCAACTACGTCAAGGCCGCCTTGCTGCTGTACAAGATCACCAGGATTCCGTCCTACCTGGTCGCAGCCGAGTCGCAATATGCCCAGATCAGGCACTACTTCCTCGCGCCTTCCCAGCTCTACAGCGCCTACATGTTCGATAACGGATCCACTTGCCGGGTGCTGCCGGGTCGATACTTCGCCTCGGTGAACGGCGACATGATCTGGGATGGCCAGGCGCTGGCCTCGGCCACCGGCGACCGCAGGTATCTCAGCCAGGCAGTCGCGACGGCCAGGGCCGTGCAGGCGCACCTGAGCGACAGCACCGGCATCTTCGCCGACTTGCAGGCGGATAACGACATCGCCGGACCGCTCGTCGAGGCCATGTACTCCCTCGCAACCGACGGCCACCAGGCGTTCGCCCGCCGCTGGCTGCTGACCAACGCGTCGGCCGCGGGCTCGGACCGCAACTCCGTTGGTGAGTACGGCCGGTTCTTCGCGGGGCCGCCGCCTGCCGTGCTAGCCACCGCCTGGCAGATCAACGGCGGCATCGCCGTCACCCAGGCTGCGGCCGGGCTCGACCCGGGCGGCCGTCCAGCTGGTCCCGGCTTTTGGGCGCAGGCGACCTTCGTTCCGGACAGCGAGACCCTGACCGGTTCGCCGCTGCGGATCGCCTTTACTGGCCGGGCGATCGCGATCATTGGCACCGTCGGGGCGAAATGCTGCATCTCCGGCCACGCCAGGGTGCTGGTGGACGGTGTCCAGACCTTCAACAGGACCGGAGTCTGGCAGAACATGAGCAGCCCGGCGCGCAAGCAGCCGGACCAGGTGCTGTTCGCGTGGCGCTGGCCTGGGGCTGGCCATCATGTCATCACGATCCTCCCTGGACTGTATGACCGCGAGGAGGGCGGAGCGTTCTTCCAAATGAGTGGCTACCTGCTCGTGAAATAGTCCGGTCTGGCCGATGCCGTAGAATGAGGGCATGCGTCACACCCCGTGCCTGACCTGGTGGCCGTCCTAGGACGGCCGCAGCAGCATGCACGACGAGGGCCGTCCGGCTGGACGGCCTTCTTTATTTTCGGTAACAGGACGCAGCCGGACTGTCCTCCTTCAACCACGAAGGAGACTCCCGTGAATCCAACCCCAGCCACCACGCCCGCCCCGCCGCCCATGGCGCACACCGACGACGCTGCCTCACTACTCGCCGAGCAGCGCAGGACAACCGAGCTTGAATCGCTGATCGCCGCCGACCCGGCGCGGTTCAGGATCCTGACCGGCGACCGGCCGACCGGCCCGCTGCATCTCGGCCACTACTTCGGCACGCTGGCCAGCCGGGTCCGGTTGCAGCGCGCCGGAGTCGAGTTGTTCGTGCTCATCGCCGACTACCAGGCGCTGACCGACCGCGACGTGGCGGACCACCTACCCAGGCACACGGACGGCCTGGTCGCTGACTACCTTGCGGTTGGCATCGACCCGAAGAGCGCGACGATCTTCGCGCACAGCACGGTACCCGCGCTGAACCAGCTGATGTTGCCGTTCCTGTCGCTAGTGTCGGTCCCTGAGCTGCGCAGGAACCCGACCGTGAAGGAAGAGATCGCGCTGTCCAGCCAGCGGTCCGTCAGCGGCCTGATGTTCACGTATCCGGTCCACCAGGCGGCCGACATCATGTTCTGTAAGGCCAACCTGGTCCCCGTCGGCAAAGACCAGCTACCGCACCTGCAGATCACCCGTGCGATCGCGAGGCGCTTCAACGAGCGCTATGCGAACGGGTCGGAGTTCTTCCCTGTCCCTGACGCGCTGTTGTCGGCAGCGCCGAACCTCCTTGGCACCGACGGCGCCAAGATGAGCAAGAGCCGTGGCAACGCGATCGCGCTGGCAGCCACGGCCGACGAGACCGCTCTGCTGATCGGGGGCGCCAAGACCGACGCTCAGCGCCACATCACGTTCGACCCGGCCGCCCGGCCCGAGGTGTCCAGCCTCGTGCTGCTCGCCGCGTTGTGCCAGCGGCGCGATCCGGCTCGGCTAGCCGCGGAGATCGGAGCGGGCGGTTCAGCCGAGCTCAAGCGGGTCGTCACCGAGTCAGTGAACGAGTTCCTGCGCCCGGTCAGGGCCCGGCGCGCTGAGCTGGCAACCGATCGCGGGTACCTGCGGCAGGTGCTGCGCGAAGGCACTGTCAGGGCGGCGGCGATCGCGTCTGGCACGCTCACCGAGGTGCACGCTTTGATGGGAACCGGGCATGTCTCTCGCAGAATCACCGGATATTGAGTCCGAGCTGATGGTCGCGGAGCGTAATCGTTGCAGGCAGGGGGTAAAATGCATGGCGCTGACGTGCGGGAGCAGTGCGGGGGCGATTGCGGGGGCGACATGCGGGGTGCGAGCGCGAGGGCTGGCGGGTAGTGGCGAGCCGCGCCGGGCCGGCTGGCTGATGGGTGAACACGCCAGGAACACCCGACAACGGCTCCTCAGCGATCGACGCCATCCCCGTCCTGGCCGCCCGGACGAGATCGGCATGGCCATGCTCGCCGCATCGGCCGACGGCATTCTGGCCATCGACGACGGCGGCACCATCAGGTTCGGCAATAGCGCTGCGGCCCGCTTGCTCGGCCTGCCGTCCGACGACATCGCAGGGCGCCAGTTCGGGCACGAGATAGCACCTGGCCAGGCGGACGAGATTGAGGTCACCTGGCCAGGCGGAAGCCGCGTTCTCGATGTCCGCACGACCACTACGAGCGTCGCCGGGCAGCGCCTCAGGGTGGCGGTCCTTCGCGAGGTCACCCAGCGGAAGAGGTCTGAGCAAGCCCTCGAGGACGCCCTTGACCAGCAGAGCGCGGGCCTCGCGGTCGCCGCGCACGAACTGCACAGCCCGCTAGCCGCGATCGGCGTGCTCGCCCACGTACTGTCCGACCAGCAGGTCACGATGGATGTCGCTGAGCGGGCGAAGCTCGCCGGGCGGATCGCCGATCTGGCCGGACGTCTGCAGATGCTGATGCGCAGGCTCCTCACCAGCGTCCAGATCGAGTCCGGTGGCTCGCACGCCGCTCCTGAGCCAGTCCGGGTCCTCGAGGTGATCATCGACCAGCTCGCGCTCGTCAACGCCGGGCCGACGTCGATGCGCGTGCACTGCAACCCTGGCCTTGCCGCCGCTGTCGACCGGGCAGAGCTCACCATGATGCTGGCCAACTATGTCGACAACGCGCTCACGTATGCGGCACCACCTATCGAGATCAGCGGGTCAGCACGCGACAACTGGGCGGAGATCGAGGTCCGGGACCACGGTCCCGGAGTACCCGACGGATTCCGGCCGCTGCTGTTCGAGCGCTTCGCCAGGGCACCAGAGGCTGAGCGTCAGGCCGCGGGCATCGGCCTGGGCCTGTGGATCGTGCGCAGCCTGGCGCGAGCGGCGGGGGGCGATGCCTGGTACGAACCAGGCGATGGTGGCGGTTCTCGTTTTCTGCTGCGCCTGCCGCGACCGGCAGACGAGCCGTGAGCGGTGCAGGTGGACTGGCCTGGGTATGCCGAATCTGAGGGCATGAGCATCGGAGGCGGGACATGACCGGTGTTCTCGTGGTCGAGGATCAGCGGGTGCTGGCCTCAGCGCTGGAGATCGCGATCGGGACGCAGCCGGATATGGACTGCGTCGGCACGGCCGCGACTATCGATGACGCGCTGGCCAGCGTCGCCGAGCACAGGCCTGATGTGGTGCTCATGGACATTGGCCTGCCAGGGCTCGACGGCATCGAGGGAACACGGCAGATCAAGGCCGCCTACCCGGATGTGACCATCCTGATCCTGACGGCTGGCGCAACTCCTGGCCGGCTGGCCGCGGCAGCCGACGCGGGCGCGGGCGGTTTCCTTGCCAAAGACGGCGCGTTCTCGGACGTACTGGCCGCGATCAGGAACCCGATGCCCGGCAAGATGGTCATCGAGGGCACAACCCTGCACGAGCTGATCAAAGGCATGCCAAGTCTGCCCCAATCGGAGCCTGCCCAATCAGCATCAGCACGACTCACCGCTCGCGAGCAAGAGGTGCTCGCGCTCATGGGCGAGGGCCTCGACCCGAGCGCGATCGCGGAGCGGCTGGTCTTGAGCGTGTATACGGCTCGCGGCCACGTCAAGAACGTGATGATGAAACTCGGGGCCCATACCCAGCTCGAGGCCGTCGTCCTCGCCACGAAGTCTGGCGTGCTGCCGCCGCGAAGCGCGCCACTCGGCTGATAGCGAGCAAGCGGCGCTGACAGCCCACTTGTGCTGGATTCGATCAGGTCCGGCAGAGTCACTGATAGCCGCGCTTAGCGGGACAGGTCAGCCCTTAAGGTCGGCGTTCCTGTTCAGATGGGGGCAGGAAACAGACCATCTAGGGGTCGTGGCCGCCGTTCTGCAACCGTAAAGTCACAGTGTGCGATGGATCCCGCACAGCGGCTCTGCACGCTGCGCGGTGCCCGGGCAAGGGGGGCCTGTGGTACCAGCCTACTGAGAGCCGCGGGCTCAGGCGGGCCAGGATGACTGTCGTGATGCACCCACCGCAACCGCACTTTGTGCGGTGATGTGCCAGGACGCGGCAGCCGACCGGACGGTACGGGGGTACGTCCGGACCTGGCCCGCCGAGTCGTTCCTCATTCCTCGGCGACGAGCACCTTACGCGGATGACTGCCGTCGACATAGCCGACAAACGGCGGGTAGATGTTGTAGCCGAGCAACTCAGCGAGCCGGTTGGGCAGCCGGCTGACCGTGGCGCGCGGGACGGCCAGGCAGTGGTTCTCCTGCTGCCGGAGCCAGCCGGCCGCGTACTCCAGGATGACGCCGAGCCGCGGGCGGCTGGTGCGGTTCTCCCCGCCACCGTGCCAGAGGCTGCCGAGGTAGAACATCGCGGATCCAGGCGACAAGATGGCCGTGCTGACGACGTCTCCGCGCGCTGGGCGCCTGCCTGGCTCCCATTGGTGGCTGCCTGCGATGAACCGCGTTGCGCCGTTCTCGGCCGTGAATTCATCCAGCGGCCACATGGTGTTGACCACCACCGGCGGGTGCGGCTGCGGGATCGGGTAGATCATGTCGTCGGTGTGCAGGACCTGAGCCTTCTCGCCTGGTCCGATCCTGATCCCGACCGGTGCGCTGAGCTGATAGTGCCCGAGCACCTGGTCGAGCACCTCCAGGAGCAGCGGGTGGATGGCGGCATGGTCGAAGGTCCTCGTCTTGGCGAAGAGCGCGTAGATCCGCTGGGTAGCGAAGCCCTCGAAGGCGTTGCGGCCCGTCCTGGTGGCTGCCAGTACCCGGCCGAGATCCTCGCGTGCGGCCAGGACGTCCTGGTCGGACATCATGCCTGAAACTACGACGTAGCCATGCCGCATAAGGCGCTCGGCAACGTCCTGGCCGCGGGACGTCGCGGCCGGAATCGGCTCCATCATCTGGATCCGCCGCCCCGGCTGTAGCCGTTGCCCGGCTGGAGCGACCCGGGCAAGCGGAAGGCGCGGCTCAGCCTTGGCAAACTGGCGGCCCTGGCTCCTGGGCCGGTCTTGCCGGCCGACCTGATCGCGCCTGACGAGCGCCAGGACAGCAGCGACCAGCGGGAGAGTCCGGACAGGACCGAGCCGACGCTCAGGAAGGACCCGACCGAGAACGCCGAGAGGAACGAGCCTGCCGACCCGATCGAGAGGATCGACCCCGATGAACCGATCGAGAGGATCGACCCCGACGAGCCGATCGAGAGGATCGAGCCGGACGAGCCGATCGACAAGATCGAATCGGAAGCTGAACGGGCGCGGGCTCCGGCATCTGGTCGCATGCGGGCATTGTCGCAGCCGCCCCGCCCCGGCACTAGTCATGCCTCCGGCTGTCCGGACTAGTCGCAGGGAGCTGATCTGCCGCTGGCCTAGCGAATACTGACCTGGTCAGCGCTTCGCGCGTTGATCACCCGGTCTGGATCGATGCCCATGGCCTCGGCCCTGAGACAGCCGCTCCCGATCCAATCCAACTGGCCAGGCGCGTGCGCGTCGGTGTCTATAGAGAACAGGCAGCCCATGTCCGCCGCGATCCGAAGCAACGGGTCTGGGGGGTCCTGGCGCTCAGGCCGACAGTTGATCTCGACGGCGACACCGTGCTCGATGCAGGCACCGAAGACGCGCTCCGCGTCGAATTCAGACTCCGGCCTGCCCCGGCCGACGATCATCCGGCCTGTGCAGTGCCCGAGCACGTCCACGTGGGGGTTAGACACGGCCTTGATCATGCGGGGGGTCATCTCGCGTCTGGGCATCCGGAGTTTGGAGTGGACGCTGGCGACCACGACGTCCAGCCGGCCCAGCAGATCCTCGCGCTGATCCAGGCTGCCGTCCTCAAGGATGTCTACCTCGATTCCAGTCAGGATGCGGAAAGGCGCGAACTCAACGTTCAGTCGCCCGATCAGTTCAAGTTGCTCCTGCAGTCGCTCGACGGACAGCCCGTTAGCAACGGTCAGCCGCGGCGAGTGGTCAGTTAGGGCCATCCACTCATGACCAAGATCACGGGCAGCCTCGGCCATCTCGGCGGGCGAACTGCCGCCGTCAGACCAGGTTGAATGCGTGTGGCAATCGCCGCGCAGCGCGTCCCGCATTGCGCTGGCCAGTGCGGGCGGAGCGCCGCCGAGCAGCTTGGTCAGGTACTCGGGGTCCCGGCCCGCGACCGCCTGCGATATTACTTCGGCCGTCGCCGGGCCAATCCCGGCCAGGGATTGCAGCGTTCCGTTCCGCGCCAAAGCGTCAAGCTCGCCTGCGGGAAGCTCTCCAATGACCTCGGCAGCACGCCGGAAGGCGCGGACGCGGTAGGTCGGTGCCCCGGCACGCTCCAACTGGAATGCGATCTGCCGCAGTGCCCATGTCGGTTCCACCCGCTCAGTCCCAGCGATGAGCATTCTGATCGTGCAGCGAGCCTGGCTCATCGGGAATCACGCAAAACAGCAGCCCGGCCGGGTCGCTCATCACCCACCATGAGTGCGCCTGGAACTCCCGCTTGGCTCCGAGCGCCTCGAGCCTGCTGAGCTCAGCATCCAGGTCGTCGGTGTGGATGTCCACGTGCATGCGGGACTGGCCGCCGCCGATCCGCTGGATGAGCAGCCCGATCTCCTGACCAGGCAAGTCAGCGCCGTGATACTCAGGGAATCGCTTGGCCTGTACCATCTCCTGGCCGGTCGCGGCCTGCCAGAAAGTGAGTTCTGGCCCGTGAACGTCCTCGGGCACGTCGATGACGATCTTGAACAGCCGGCTGTAGTGGGTCACGGATCATTACCTTAGGCCAGGAACCTGTCACCAGCCGCAAGGCCACCGTGATCACCGGGGGTCGCGCTGGTGCCGACGATCCTGGCCCGGCATGATGACCCTCGTGTGTCTTGCACCCCGACACCCGCTCCCGCCGCGCGCGCCCGCCAGTTCATGGAGCAGCACCTGAGCCCCGGGCCGCTCGCGCTCGTTGGCAGCGGTGAGTACCTGCCGGTCATGACGCAGGTCGAGGGCCTGCTGATCGAGGGCCGGCCGCCGCGATACGCGCAGCTACCGACGGCAGCCGCGCCGGAAGGCGAGCGGAGCCTGCGCCGCTGGCTGGCCTTGGGCGCCGCCCAGGCGGATCGCCTCGGGGTCGAGCAGGTCCCGGTCGTGGTGCGTGACCGCGCCGAGGCCGATTCGCCCGACCTTGCCGCGCTGATCGCCGGGGCCGGGCTGATCTACCTGTCAGGCGGGAGCCCGACCTTCCTGGCCAGGACGCTGCGCGGTACCAGAGTCTGGGACGCCATCCTGGAAGCCTGGCAGTCGGGGTCGGCGCTCGCGGGCTGCTCGGCTGGCGCGATCGCGCTGACCGGGTGGGTTCCCTCCATGCGCGCTCCGCTCAGGCAGGCCGACCCTGGGCTCGGTGTCCTGCCTAGGCTGCGCGTGCTGCCGCACTTCGACAAGATGCTCGCCTGGGTGCCCGACCTGCTTACCGGGGCGCTGATGCGGACACCGGACGGCACCTCCGTACTCGGGATCGATGAGGACACCGCGCTCGTCGACCTGACCGGAAGCGGCCACGCTTGGCAGGTCTACGGCAGGCAGCAGGTGTGGGCGCTCGCCGACGGTACGAGGCGCGGCTATCCAGCGGGCGCCAGCGTGACCACGCCGTAAACCAGGTTGGCGCGCTCAGAGCGAACCGTTACGGTGCATCCGATGGAAATCCGCGAGTTCACCGACGACCACTGGCCGCAGATCTGGCCAATCTTCAGGGCCGTGATCCAGGCCAGGGACACCTACACCTACGACCCGGACATGACCTCTGAGCAGGCGAGGGTCATCTGGCTGGAACCGCCGCCCGGCCAGACGGTCGTCGCCGTCGAGGAGGGCGGCATGGTGCTCGGCACGGCCAAGATGGGGCCCAACAAGCCTGGCCCCGGCTCGCACGTCTCGACCGCCAGTTTCATGGTCGGGCCGCAGGCGCGCGGCAAGGGGGTCGGCTCCGCGCTCTGTCGCTACGCGCTCGACTGGGCCAGGTCCAGCGGCTACGCGGGCATGCAGTTCAACGCGGTTACAGAGACTAACCGGTCAGCCATCGAGATCTACATGCGGCTGGGCTTCACCATCGTCGGAACCGTTCCCGGTGCCTTCGAGCACCCGGACCTCGGCCGGGTCGGCCTGCACATTATGTACTGCGCATTCTGATCCGCGCCGATTCTGCTCCGAGAGGCCCGTCCGAGCCGCGAGGGAGGCCCTGATCAGCGCCTCGGTGTCGGCCAAGTCCCTGGCGTGAACTCCGTAGCCAGGCACGGGGTCTGCCTGGGGGCCAAAGAAATACAGATGCTCGACAAGCCCGTGAGTGGCGGTGTGTACCTCAGGATGATCGTCCACGAAATGAGTCAGGCTCAGTTCCTCGCAGCGAATTCGTATGGAGACGAGCCAGACCCGCCCGGCGAACAGGTCGACCATGCGCGAGATCGCGGCGACCGACCCTTCGATCTCCGGCGTGGCGAGCATCATGGCCTCGTCGCCCTGCCTCTCCATGGTGCCGCAAGCGCGGTCAGGCCAGGACGACGCGGACGCCTGCTTCGGTCAGGGCCGCAGACTGGGCGGGATCGATCCCTGGATCGGTTACCAGGACGTCGACCTCGTCGGCCGCGCAGATCCGCGCGAAGGCCCGGCGGCCAGCCTTAGACGAGTCGGCGGCCACGATGACCCGCTCGGCCCGGCGTGTCATCAGTCGGTTGATGCTCGCCTCGCCCTCGTGATGCGCGGTGGCGCCGGCGGCCGCGTCGATGCCGTCCACGCCTAGGATCGCCACGTCCAGCGTGACCTGGTCCAGGACCCCTGTCGCGAGCGGCCCGGTCAGCTCGTAGGACTGCGGCCGCGCGACTCCCCCGGTCACCACGATCTTGATGTTCTGCCGGACAGCCAGTTCCGCGGCGATGTTGAGCGCATTGCTGACGACGGTCAGAGCGGGCGCGAGGGGATCGCCTGACTGCAGGTCGGCGCGAACCGCGAGTGCCCTGGCGACCTCGGTCGTCGTCGTACCGCCGTTCAGCCCGGCCACCTGCCCAGGGCGGACCATAGCCGCTGCAACCGCGGCGATCCTGTGCTTCTCGGTCGGATGCCGCTCCGTCTTGTACCGCAGTGGCAAGTCATACGTGACACCTCGGGCGACGGCGCCGCCGCGGATCCTGGTCAGCATCTGCTGCGTCGCGAGGTCGTCGAAGTCACGGCGCACTGTCGCGGCCGATACGCCAAGCGCTTCGGCCGCCTGCTCCACCGTGAGCTGACCGTCCGCGGCGAGCAGTTCGAGCAGGTCGTTCAGCCGCCGGTACCTGCTCATGGCTGGAGCACCCTCAGCAGCCGCGCGACCTCTGCCGCTACGGCGTCCCTTCCAGCCGCGGTGTACCTGCGCGGGTCCACCAGGCGCTCGTCGGCGGCGAGCCGCTCCCGCAGCGCCGCTGTGAACACCTTGTTCAGCTGCGTCGCAATGTTGATCTTCGTCATGCCCGCGAGGATCGCCTTGCCCAGCGCCGCGTCCGGCACGCCAGAAGACCCGTGCAGCACCAGCGGCACCGCGCCGGGGACCCGCGCCCTGATCTGGCCGATCAGGTCGAAGTCCAGGACCGCGTCCCTTGTGAGCATGGCGTGCGAGCTGCCGACGGCGACGGCGAGCGCGTCGATGCCGGTAGCGCCGGCATAGGCGGCGGCGTCCTGGGGCCTCGTCCTGGCACCAGGGGCATGCACCCCATCCTTGCCGCCGATCTCGCCGAGTTCGGCCTCCACCCAGATCTCTCGCTGGTGACACCAGGTGGTCATGCGGTTGGTTGCCTCGACATTGTCCGGGTAGTCCAGCGCGGAGGCGTCGAACATCACCGATCTGATGCCGAGCCTCGCCGCCTCCTCGACCAGCGCGGCGTCCGTCGCGTGGTCGAGGTGGACGGCCACCGGTACAGCCGCCGCCCTGGCGATCGCCAGCGCGGCCAGCGCGACCGGCTCGAGCCCGCAGTGGTACCGCACGCAGTTCTCGCTGATCTGAAGCACGACGGGCAGCCTCGCCTGCTCGGCGCCCGCGGCGATGGCCTCGGCGTGCTCGATTCCGATCATGTTGAAGGCGCCGAGCCCGATGCCCGCTTCCACCGCCGCCGCGACGACCTCCGCCGTTCCCGCCGCCGTCACTAGCGCCGCTCCCCCGCCGGCGCGCGCGCGGTGACCTGCACCGCGGGCAGCGCCTCCGCGTAGTCGGCGGTCTCGAACTCCCCGGCCACCGGAGCCGCGGCAGTGGCGGTCCCGAGCGCGACCGCGTGCCGTAGCCGGTCCGGCCAGGCCAGGCCGGCGACCAGCGAGTCGGCGAGCCCGGCCACGGCAGCGTCGCCAGCACCGGTCGGATTGCCCGCCACCGGTCCTGCCGGCCTGGCGTGCCAGGTTCCTTCCTGCGTGACGGCGAGCAAGCCGGCAGGCCCGAGCGACACGACGGCGGCGCCCGCCCCGGCGGCGACCAGAACCCTCGCGGCGCGCTCGACCTCAGCGAGGTCCGGGCCGTCGGCCGCGGCCAGGCTCGCGCCCGCGACAGCTTCGAGTTCGGCGAGGTTCGGCTTCACGATCGCCGGGCCGGCCGCGGCGCCCTTGATCAGCGCCGGGCCACCGGTGTCGAGGATCGCGGGGACACCGCACGCGTTGGCCGCCGCGATCAACCCGGCGTAGGCCTCATCGGGCAACCGCTCCGGCAGGCTGCCGGACAGCACTACCGCGGCGCTTCCGGCCACGGTCCGCTCGTACGTCGTTACGAACTGCTGGTACTCGGTCGCGGAGACGGCAGGCCCAGGTTCATTGAACAGCGCGGCCTGGCCGGTCACGCTGTCCGCGACCGTGAAGGTCCGCCTGGTCTCGCCGGCGATCGGCGTCATCTCCGCCACGATTCCGGTGCCGGACAGGCCGTCGAGGATGGCCTGGCCGGTCACACCGCCCACAAGCCCGGTCAGCACGACGGGCCGGCCGAGCGCGCGGAGGGTGCGCGCCACGTTCAGGCCCTTGCCCCCAGCCCGGGCGTGCACGGCGAACGGCCGGTTGGTGCCAGCCCAATCCGCCCCGGCCACGTGATGCGTGACGTCCAGCGCGGGGTTGAGGGCGACGACCAGGATCATCGGGCTCAGTCGGCCGGATTGCCCGCGCCGAGGATCACCGACCTTGTCAGGTTCCGCGGCCGGTCAGGATCCAGTCCGGCTGCCCTGGCCAGCGCTACCGCGACCCTGTGCACCCTGACGAGTTCGGCCAGCGGGTGCTCGTCGGTCTGCCACATCAGGCCGCCTGCCGCCGCGACGTCGGCCGCGAGGCCGTCAGGCGCCGCGCCTAGCATCCAGACCACGCTGCCAGGGCCGGTCACCGCGATCGGGCCGTGCCTGAACTCCATGGCCGGGTAGGCCTCGCTCCACATTCCGGCCGACTCGCGGAGCTTGAGCGCGGCCTCACTGGCCAGGCCGCAGGTCCAGCCGGTACCGAGGAACGTGAACTGCCGCCCGCCTGTCAGCGCCGCCGCCATGGGCTCGGCAAGAACTCGCTCGGCGGCCTGCGCGGCCGGCTCGATGTCAGCGCCAAGGTGGCCGAGCAGCAACGCGAGTTCGGTGGTGGCGAACCTGGTCTGCACCACCGACTCCTCGTCAGCGAAGTCGAGCGCGATGAGCGCGTCGGCTACCGCGGCGATCGGGGCGGCATCGTCCGCGGTGATCGCCACAGTCGGCTGCGCCGAACCGATCTCGGTGAGCAGCCGCAAGATCTCGGTCGTCGTGCCGGAACGGGTCAGCGCGAGTAGGCGGTCATAGCGGCGGCCCGCCGGCATCTCGGACGCGGCGAAGGCGTCGGTCTCACCGAGCCCGGCCGATTCCCTGGCCACCGCGTAGGACTGCGCGATGAACCACGATGTGCCGCAGCCGACCACGGCGACCCGCTCGCCTGGGGCTGGCAGCAGACCGACCACCTCGGGCAGCAGCGCGGCCGCGCGCCGCCAGCACTCCGGCTGCGAGGCGATCTCGGCCTCGGTGCGCCGCTGCACTGGCGTCACCCGGCCGGTCACGTTGTGCGTCATTGCGTCTTCCCTATCCTCATGTCCCTGTTAGGCCGGTCGCGGCGACCGATCGGACGAAGTAGCGCTGCGCGAGGAAGAACACCAGCAGCATCGGGGCCAGGCTCATCACGTTGCCCGCCATCAGCAGCGGCCACTCGGTGGCGTGCGCACCTTGGAAAGTCGCCAGCCCGAGCGGCACCGTCATCCCGCTGGTCGAGTTGATCGCGATCAGCGGCCACAGGAACGAGTTCCACGAATCCAGGAAGGTCAGGGCGGCCAGCGTCGCGAGGGCTGGCGCCGAGAGCGGGAGCACAATCCGCAACAGGACGGTCAGCCTGTTCGCGCCGTCGACCCTGGCCGCTTCCTCGTACTCGATCGGCAGCGTGCGGAAGAACTGCCGCAGGAAGAAGACGCCGAACGCGGTAGCGGCATTCGGCACGATCAGCGAGCCGATGTGGCCGATCCCTGCCCCGGCCAGCAGGTTCACCCCGATCCACTTCGTGATGATGAATTGCGGGATCATCGTCACCTGGAAGGGCACCATCAGCGTCGTCATGATGAGAACGAACAGCGCACCGCGGCCGAGGAACCTGAACCTGGCGAAGGCGTAGCCGGCCGCCGAGCAGAGCACGAGGTTGCTGAGCACCGTGGTCACCGCCACCACGCCGCTATTCCAGAAGAACCGGCCGAACGGGGCGGCCTGCAGGGCATCGCGGTAGTTGGCGAACCGCAGCACGTGCGGGGTCAGGTCGGGCGGGAACCGCAGCGCCTCCGACGAGGTCTCGATCGACGTCACGATCATCCAGAAGAACGGAAAGATCAAGACGATCGTCGCCGGCACCAGCACCAGGTGCCACGGACTGAATGGCAGGATTCCGCGGCGCCGCCTGGGATTGGCCAGACCGGACGCCGCCGGTCTCGCCGGCGCAGCCTTGCTGAGGTCGACGACGCTCATGACCGGTAGTAGGTGAACCGGCGGCCGACCCTGAACTGGATTGCCGTCGCCACCAAGATGACGATGAACAGCAGATACGCGATGGCCGAGGCGTAACCGAAGCTGAAGTTCTGGAATGCCTTGATGTACAGGTAGTAGACGAGCACGGTCGTCGCGCCGAGCGGACCGCCCTGCGTGGAGAGGTACACCTCGTCGAAGAGTTGCAACGCGTTGATCGTCAGCCAGACGGCGAGAAACAGCGAGGCCGGGCTGAGCAGGGGCAGCGTCACCCGCCTGAAGATCGCCCACCGGCTGGCGCCGTCGATCGCGGCCGCCTCTGTCAGTTCCTTTGGCACACCCTGCAGCGCGGCCAGGTAGATCACTACCGCGAACCCGGTCCAGCCCCAGATCGTCATCACCACGATCACGCCGAGCGCCTGCGACGGGCTGTTGAGGAACTGCTGTTGCGGCAGCCCGACCAGGCTGAAGACGTAGTTGACGATGCCGTAGGACGGGTCGAAGAGCCAGATGAAGACCAGCGCCTCGCTGATCGTGGAGATCGCCATCGTGGCGTACGCGGCGGTCCTGTACAGCCAGATGAATTTCAGCTGCCTGTTCATCGCCACCGCGAGGAACAGGCCGACGAGCATCGTCCCCGGCACGAACAGGGCCGTGTAGATGATCGTGTGCTCGGTGGCCGACAGCACCGCGGGATCGTGGATCAGCTGCCGGTAGTTCCGCAGGCCAACGAAGGGTGTGTCAGGGGAAAGCAGGTTGTTCTGCTGGAAGGACATGATCAGCGACCACACGATCGGCACAGCGCCGAAAAGCAGGATGATCACGGCGGCCGGCGTGACGAACGCCCAGCCCGCGACCGACTCGGCGCGTCTTTGCACCCGCGATCGCGCGGGTCCGCGGCGACGATCCCGTGCTAGTACGGTCACCGCCACCTCAGCCGGAACCCGCCAGGATCGCGTTGACCTTCGCGGCTGCCTGGTCGAGCGCGGCCTTCGGAGTTGCCTTGCCGAGCAGCACCGACACGATCATCGTGCCGAGCACCTGCGAGATCTGCGGGTAGGTCGCGATCTGCGGGCGGGCTTGCTTGACGTTGCCGAGGTTGGCGATGAAGGTGTCCACGCCAGGCAGGGCCTTGTTCATGTCGGTGTCGAAGCCGGGCGCGCTCGCCACGGACTGGCGGATCGGCAGGTCGCCAGTCGCCAGCGAGAAGGCCTTGGCCTGGGCCTGGGCGGTCAGCCAGAGCACGAACTTCTCGGCGGCGCTTACTTGGGCGGCGCCGTTGTTAAACAGAACCCAGTTGTCAGGGCCGGAGATCGTCTGGTGGCCGCTGCTCGAGCCGGGGAACGCGGGCATGACCTGCACGCCGTACTTCACGTTCGGGAAGCCGGACAGGTCCCATGGCCCGGTGACCAGCATGCCGATCTTTCCCGAGTTGAATAGGGCGGCGTAGGGCTGGTCCGCCGGGTCCAGGTACATCGAGTGGTCGGTCACTGCCATGGTCCGCAGGGTGTTCAGCGACTGCAGCCCGGCCGCGGAGTCAAAGGCCGCCTTGGTGTTCGAGGCGTTCAGGATCTGGCCGCCCGCCTCCCAGAGCAGCACCTCCCAGTGCCAGACGGTGTCCTCCGTACCCGGCGTGACGTAGGCGGTGCCGTACTGCTTGATCGACGACTTTGTCAGCGCCTTCGCGTCGGCCTGGAACTGCGACCAGGTCCAGTTCGGGTTAGGATCCGTGAGGCCAGCCTGCGCGAAGAGCGTCTTGTTGTAGACCACTGCGAGGTTGTCGACGAGCGCAGGGATCCCGATGACCTTGCCATTGACGGTCGCGACGTCGCGCTCGCCGACCCAGAAGTCGTTCCAGTTCACCGACGGCTTCTGCACGACCTTGGTCAGGTTCACGACCTGCGGGATCTTGGCTACGTTCGGTGCCCAGGAGCCGTAGAGGTACGCGATGTCGGGCTGGCTGCCGCCGCGCACCGCGGCGAGTACCTTCTGCAGCGTGTTGTCGTTGTTGACATACAGGACGTTGACCTTGACGCCAGGATTCGCCTTTTGATACTGCGCGACGAGCCGGGTGAATTCCTTCTGCTCGGCGCCGGTGTAGCCCTCCCAGATGGAAATGGACTTGCCGGAGCCTGAACCGCCGCTGCCGGTCCCGCAGGCCGCGAGGCCCACTGCGGCGAGCGCGCAGGCGATCAGGGCGCGCAGCGCGCGCTGGCGATTCGATGCCATCGGAGCCCTCGCTCACGCTGTCGGGGATCGTTGAACGCCGCGGAACGGACATGCGGTGTTTGACGCATATCCTCTGCGCGCCGGGCGTACGGTGTCAACGGTAAACAGAGCACAATCACGCATATCTTGCGCATGTCGTGATCCTGCCTCGGCGTCCTTGCTGAGCGGTGTTGCACGAAACTGGTCAGAATGAAACACTTCCGAGCTGTGACCAAGGTTGCGTTCATCGGCGCGGGCAGCATCGAATTTACCCGCAACGTCGCCACTGACCTGTGCGGCTTCACCGAGCTAGGAGACGGCCTGGAACTCGCGCTGCACGACATCAGCGCGGAACGGCTGTCGTTTGCTGAGCGGTTGGTCGGCCAGATCGCGGCGCAGAGTCGGTCGCCGGTCACCGTCAGCGCGTCGCTCAGCCGGCCGGACGCGCTGCGGGGCGCGGACTACGTGATCAACGAGATCCAGGTGGGAGGCTACGCCGCGACCCGGCTGGATTTCGACCTCCCCGCCAGGTACGGACTGCGTCAGACTATCGCCGACACGATCGGGATCGGCGGGATCTTCCGCGGGCTGCGAACGATCCCGGTCGCGGTCGCGCTCGCCGAGGACATGCTGCGCTGTTGTCCCGATGCGTACCTGCTGAACTACACCAACCCGATGGCGATGCTGCCATGGGCGGTCTACACGGGCACCGATTTTGACCGCGTCTACGGGCTGTGTCACTCGGTGCGAGACACGCACGCGTTCCTGGCGGGGCTGGTCGGCGTTGATGAGGCAGAAATCAGCTTTCAGACGGCGGGCTTCAACCACCAGGCGTTCGTGCTGCGGTTCGAGCACGAGGGCAGGTCGCTGTACCCGAAGCTGACCGAGGTCATCGACGCCGACCCGGAGCTGCAGCGGCGGGTGCGGGTCGAACTGTTCCGCAGGTTCGGCTACTTCCCGACCGAATCGAGCGAACATTCGGCGGAGTACGTGCCGTGGTTCATGCGGCACGCATCCCAGGTCGAGCGATTCAGGATCTTCGTAGGCGACTACCTGGCTCGCTCGGAGGAGAACCTGCGCGAGCTCGATGAGCTGAGCGATCAGCTCGCGACCGGCCAGCCGCTGGACCTGGAGCCGACCGGCGAACTCGCCTCGCAGTTCATCTACTCGCTGGAGACCGGCGCCGAGCAGGAGATCTACGTCAACATCCGCAACGACGGGCTGATTGACAACCTTCCTGGCAATGCCTGCGTCGAGGTGCCCTGCGAACTGGGCAAGAACGGGCCGCGTCCGGTGCCGGTCGGGGCACTGCCTGTCCAGCTCGCCGCGCTGAACAGAACGTTCCTCAACGTGGTGGAGCTGACCGTCCAGGCGGCGCTGACCGGCAGCAGGGATCTCGTTTACCAGGCAGCGCTGCTCGACCCGAACACCGCGGCGACGCTGACCACCGACCAGATCGTGGCCCTGTGCGACGAGCTGCTCGACGCGCACGCTGGCCTGGTGCCAATCAGGTAGCGGACGGGGCTGGCCCCGATCGCCGCATAGGACGGCGGGCGCCGGGCAGATTACGTGCGTGCCCATCCTCGTCGGTACCTCGGGCTGGCAATACCGCCATTGGCGCGACGTCCTGTATCCGGCGGATGTCCCGCAGAAGCGCTGGCTCGAGCACTACGCCAGCGAGTACGAGACGGTGGAGAACGACGGCACCTTCTACCGCTTGCCAGCCAGGGAGACGTTCGCCGGATGGCAGTCCAGGACGCCAGATGATTTCGTGATGGCGATCAAGGCCAGCCGCTACCTGACCCACATCAGGCGGCTGCGCGATCCGGCCGAGCCGGTCTCGCGCCTGATGTCGAGCGCCGCTGGCCTCGGCCGCCGGCTCGGGCCCGTGCTGCTGCAGCTGCCGCCGAACCTCGCCGCCGACCCGCCGCGCCTGGACGCATGCCTCGCCGAGTTCGCGAAGGCCGGAAGCGAGGCCCCGGCGCGCGTCGCGGTCGAGCCCAGGCACCCGTCGTGGTGGACCAGCGAGATCCGCGACGTGCTTGCCGCCCACGACGCCGCGCTGTGCTGGGCCGACCGGCGCGGGCGTCCGGTGACGCCGCTATGGCAGACGGCCGGGTGGGGCTACCTCAGGTTTCACGAGGGCGCGGCGCAGCCGTGGCCACGCTATGGCACCAAGGCGCTGCGGTCCTGGCTGGACCGTATCCGGGCGGCATGGCCGGAACAGGCGCCGGTCTACGTCTACTTCAACAACGATCAGTGCGGCGCAGCGATCGCCGACTCGGCCGAGTTCGCCAGACTTGCCGCGCACGCTGGGCGCGTAGTCACTCGGACGCCCGATCCGCGCCGGTCTGGATGAGGCCTGCCCTGGCCGCTCAGCCCCCGCGCAGGAACGCGTTCGCGATCGGGCCCGCGCTGCTGGCCCCGAACCCGCCGCCCTCGACGATCACCGCGAAAGCCAGGTTGCCGCGATAGCCGATAAACCAGCCGTGCGACCTGAGTTTCTGACCGACCTGGTACTCGGCGGTGCCCGTCTTGCCATAGACGTCTGGCGGGAAGCCGACGCCCGCCGCCGTTCCGATCGTGACCACAGCGTGCATCATCGGCCGCAGCGTGTCGAGGATCTTCGGGCTGATCGCGTGCGGATGCGCCCGCTGCTTCGGACGCGGATCGGTCACCAGCATCGGCGGGCGCCAGGTGCCGCTCGCTATCGCGGCCACCAGCGAGGCCTGGCTGAGGGGACTGACCAGGTCCTTGCCCTGGCCGAAGGCGTCGGCGGCGAGCGCGGCCTGGTCTGACGGCAGTTCGAACGAGCCGAGCTTGGCGCCTGGGATCCCGATCTCCGGCGTGGAGTTGAACCCGTAAGCCCTGGCCATCGACCTGAGCGTGGTGCCGCTCAGGCGCTGCGTCGCCAGTTCGGCGAAGGTGGTGTTGCACGAGATCGCGAACGCGTGGAGCAGGTTGGTCGTCCCGAGTTGCTCGTTCTTGTCGTTGTGAAACGTCGCGCCGTCGATGTTCACCTTGGGCGGGCACTGCACCTGGCTGGCCGGGGTCATGCCGGCCCTTGCCAGGCCAGAGGCTGTCACGATCTTGAAGGTGGAGCCTGGCGGGAATGTGCCGTCGAGCGCCCGGTCGTAACCGCCTGGCCGTTCGACCACGGCGAGTATGTCGCCGGTGGACGGCTGGATCACCACCATGTCGACGGGCTTGCTCGTGCTGGCGCTCGATACCGCGCGTGAGGCCGCGAGCTGGACGGACATCCTGATGCTTGTCCGCACCGGCTTGCCAGGGATCGCGGCGAAACTATGCGCCGCGTGCGCCGTGTGCTTCGCCGAGTCAACGATCTTGATGGTCAATGACGGGCTGCCAGCGAGGCGGGATTGATAAGCCTGCTCGATGCCGCCCTGGCCGATCAGGTCGCCGGCCTTGTACGGGGCGCCGAGGTGCTTAGCCTGCTTCGCCGTGGCGTGCACAACGAGCCCAGTCAGCAGGCCGAGAGAACCTGACTCCGAGATCGTCGCCGGCGAGCTGAGCACGGTGCCGTCGGCGGTGAAGATCTGCGCCCTCGGCGGCCACGCCGAGGTGAGCGCGAACTTGTCTCCGGCTCGCAGGCCGGGATAGATCGTTGCCGGACTCCATTTCACCCACCACTGACGGTTCCGCTTGAGCAGCTGGAGCTGGCCCTGGTAGATCCATGTGTGGTTGCTCGCGAGGACATCTGTGACCGTGAAATGGGCCAGCGCCGTTCCGCCGCTGACGGTGACCCCGCCGAGCCTCAGCGTCGTACTGCGGACACCTAGCTGAGTCTCGGCCTGGGTCAGCGGAGCTGCGACGCCGCCTTGCGGGACAGCCACGCTGACCTTATTCATGGCCTTGAAGTTGCCGCGCTGCCAGGCGCTTAGGTAGGCGGCCGCCGTCTGCTGCGGGCTGCCCTTGGTGCGCAGGAGGAAGTCGCCGCCGCCGGCCGCGATGGCGCCGGCGAGCAGCACGAAGACCACGACCACGATCGCCAGCGTCCGCCGCTTCGACCGACGCTCGCGCGGCTTCTGCGGCTCCGCGGGCGGGGGAGATCCCCCTGGTCCGGCCACATCAGCGGCACTACCCGGTCGCGCGTGCAGCGACGCCTGGCCCGCTGGCTGCGTCTGGGACGCCTGCGATCCGATCGGCTGCCTCATCCAGTCCGCCATCGGCGTGGACGTGAGCCACTGATCAGCGCCCGGTGATCCAAGGCTCGCCGACGCCGGGCTCGGCGATCCGGGGCCTGCCTGGCTCGGGTCTAGCTGGCCAGGACCAACCTGGCCTGAGCCGGGCTGGCCTGAGCCGGGCTGGCCCGGGCCTGGCTGGCCTGGGCTTGCCTGTCCGGGGCTTGCCTGTCCGGGGCTTGCCTGTCCGGGGCTTGCCTGGCCCGGGCTCGGGCTCGCTGACCAGGTCTGGCCGCCACGGTCCTGGAGTGGATTCCCGTACTGACGTCGATACCCGCTCTCGCCGTGATAGTCAGGCTGCAGCGGGTCACCGTGCCCCGCATTGCCCAGCCGCCCTCCATATCCGTTCTGGTAAGCGCCGTTCTGGCCAGCGCCAGCCTGCCCGTACTGCGCACCGCCGTAGCCGGATTGCCCGTAGTCAGATAGGCCATATTCAGGTTGGCCGGAGCCGGACTGGCCGGTGCCCGACACGCCAGAGCCAGACTGCCCGTGCCCGCTTTGCCCATAGCCTGACTGGCCGTACCCCGACTGGCCGTAACCCGACTGGCCGTAACCCGACTGGCCGTAACCCGACTGGCCGGAGCCCGACTCGCCGTAACCCGACTCGCCGCTGCGACCGGATTGGCCGTACCCATAGCGGTCATACCCGTTCTGGCCGTAGTAGTTCTGGCCGGCCTGGCCGGCCGAGTCCTGATAACCCTCATCGCCGGCCGTGCCCCGCTGACCGCCATAGCCCTGATAGCCGCCAGAGCCATATGAGCCGCCTTGACCCGGGGAGCCTTCCGGGCCCTCTTGCTTCGAGCTGTCGCGCGCTGAGCCGTAGCCGCGCTCGCCGCCATCGCCACGCTGCCAGACGTCACCTCGCTGCCAGATGTCACCTCGCTGCCGGGCTTCGTCCCACTGGCTAGCATCGCCCCGCTGGGGGGCATCGCCCCCCTGGCGAGCACCTTCGCCATGGCCCGCGTTCACCGGCCGCCCCTCGTAACTTGATTGGCCGCCAGGACCTAGGTGGCCCCCGGAACCTGGCTGGCCGCTGCCTTGCCAGCTCTCGTAGCCGCCGTGGCTGCCGTAGCCGCGCTGACCTGATTCACGTCCCTGGCTCCGGTCGGGTTGCTGACCGCCATGGCCGAGCTCGCTGCTATGCCGATGCTCGCTGCCGTACGGGCGATCGCTGCCATATGTGTGCTCGCCGCCGTATCCGCTGCCAGAACGGTAGTTCTCGCCACTGTCACTACCCTGCTGACTGGCACTGCCGCCATGGCCAGCCGGACCCCGGCCAGCCGGGCCCTGGCCGGCCTGGTCCTGCCAGGGCTGCGTCTGCCCGCTGGCGTAGCCCTGATAGCCGCTGTAACCGAGATCACCGCCGTATGCGGTATGACCCGCCGAGCCGTGCTGACCGGATGCGCCGTGCTGACCGGATGCGCCGTGCTGACCGGATGCGCCCTGCTGACCGGATGCGCCCTGCTGACCGGCAGAATCTTGCTGACCGGATGCGCCGGGCTCGCCAGGCTGCTTGCCCTGCAGCGGATCGCGCGACATGGGCCGGGTCTGCTGGCTTCCCGGGCCTGACGACAGTCCTGCAGATGCCCAGCGATCCTGCCCCGAGCCTGAGCTTGGCGCTGAACCCGACCGCGACTCATCCCCCGCCTGACCAGCGGCCGAGGACAACCATTCAGGGCTCGGCTGGGCGCCAGGCCCGCTGTCCTTCGAGGCAGCCGCAGCGGAGTGCCCGGCCACCGGGCGACCTGGGGTCCAGTAGGCGGCCGTCGGGGTACCCGCTGTCTCGGGCGGCACCGAAGCTTGCGCCACGGCGTCTGGTGGCACCTGACCAGCCGCCTGAGCCTGCTGACCTGGTGCCTGGCCAGAACCCGCCTGCTCGCCCGGCGCGTCCGCGGGATCGCTGGATGCCTTGCGTTCGCGACGTCGACGCACGGTCAGCCCTCCCGCCTGTTCACTACGCCCGTCTCGCCATGTTCTGGCGAGACGGTAGCCACGCCCTCAGCACCGCTGAGGATCACCACCCCCGCGCCGCGCACTTCACCGCGGCAACCAGGAATCCGGCCGACCTGGCCGACGATCGTGACTATTGCCCCACGCAAATCCTAACCGGGACTTCGATCTGGCACCCCGGCTTCTCCGTTGTCTGCCTGATTCACTGGCTCCGCCGCGACCGAGCCGAGAACGCGTACTCGGCCGCTTGGCAAGCTTCGGGGACCGACAGAACGCGCACGTCGCGGTCAGACCAGCCGGATGTGATTGCCCGGCGGGCGAGTTTTGTTATCGCTCCCCGCTCCAAATGAAGGCATGCCCAACTTTGGTCTAGACCAAAGGGCTGAACGGAAATCCCGGCGCATTCGGGACGGAATTCAGGACCCCGCTTTCCGCGCGATCTGACCATTGTGCCCCAGGCGGGAGTCGAACCCGCTGCGCGCCGCTTTAGAGGCGGCAGCCGTGCCGTCGGGCCCCTGGGGCGCAGGCGAGCGGCGGCGCCTGCCGCTCGCCCATGATGCCTGATTCAGCCGATGGCGATCCGGCCGTGATCGCCATCGGCTGCCAGTCAGGCCGCGTTGGGATCCCGATCCTGCTCGGCAGAGCCTGATCGACGATCCTGGCCCTGGCCGCCTGGTACTCGGCCGCGATCAGCGACCTGCCCAGCTCGTCCTGCGTCCGCAGCACGAACCGCTGGCTAACAACCCGCCGGTTCAGCGCGTCCAGTGCTGCGGATTGCCGCCACACCTACCGCTGCAGCCAGCGCGTCGCGGCCGGCAGGTCGCCCTCGAGCTGGGCGCGCAGCGCGTCCCGCTCGGCGGTCAGCTCTACCAGGTCAGCCCGTAGATCAGTCGATGTCGAAGTGGTCATGTTCTCGCCTCCTCTCGCTGTGAGGAGGTGCTGGGACAGCCGCTGCCCATAGAACCTGACAAGGCGCAATCTGGCGGCTTCGGCTTCGGCGCAGAGCCAGCCGAGCGCGAGTTCGTCAGGAGCCGCGTATGACCAGGGTGTTCGATGCGTCATGCCAGGCATGGGTCAGATCCGGATAGGCGACCGCAAAGTCGAAGGCCGCGTGCACGGCCTGGCAGGCCTGGACGCCGGAAGGAAAATCAGCCCTGGTCAATAAGGGCGACCGAGCGGGGCGAGCCCTAGCCGTGTGGCATATCAGCAGCTTACGCGCGAGTTGGACATGCGTAACATAAAGCCGCCCTATGTTACGCGCACAGGTCACGGGTAGGAATCCGCTCATGTCAGCGGGAGCCCCGTGATCAGCTATGCGCTGGCGTTGTGTGCCGCCATCGTGAATGCGGTCGGCGACGTGCTCAATCGCAAGGCGAGCCGCGAAGCACCAGGGCATCTGGCTTTCCGGCTCCGGCTCTTCGCCGACCTGCTGCGCCGCCGGGCTTGGCTCGCAGCTGCGCTGCTGATGCTGACGTCCTTCGTACTCGCAGCCGCAGCACTCGGGACCGGGCAGCTTGCCGCCGTCCAGCTGATCGTGATCCTCGAACTCCCGCTCACGCTGGTCGGCGGCGCCTGGGTTCTCGGCGGTCATCTGCCGACCAGAGACTGGGCCGCGATAGTCGCCATGACCGCCGGGGTGATCGGGTTGCTCGTGTTGCTCGACCCGCAGCCTGGTCATGGCGGGCCGGTCTCCGCGGTCGTCTGGCTGGCCGGCTCGGCGGCCAACGTAGCCGTAATCGCGGGCCTGTACATGGCTGCCAAGGCCCAGCGCCGGCCCGCCGTCAGGTCGGCGCTGCTCGGTGTGGCCAGCGGCTTCGGCTACGGCCTCACGGCGGCCTTCACCAAGGGCATGACCTCGCAGTTCACCGGGCAGGGAATCGGCGGCGTGCTCTCGTCCTGGCAGCTCTACGCGTGCGCGGCGGCCGGACTGGTTTCCACTTGGCTGCTACAGAACGCCTATCACGCTGGGACGCTCGCGGCCGCGCAGCCGGGCATCACGCTCGTCGACCCCGTGGTCGCCACGCTGTGGGGAGCGTTGGCGTTCGGTGAGCACGTCCGGCATGGCTGGATCCTGCTGCTCGCTGTGCTCCCGGTTGCAGTGCTCACCGCGGCCGTTCTGGCGCTCAGCCGCTCACCGTCCTGGCAGCGGAACGAGGAGCAGCCGAAGGTCAGGCAGGAGCCAGCGCATCGGTCGCGAGCATCGCTGCGGTAGTCATCCGCGGATCGGCCGGCACAGGATCTCGCCGTGCGGGATCAGGAACCAGCCGTCTTCGCTGCCCGCCCAGGTCAGCCACGCATTCGCGAGCCGGTCCAGGTCTTGCCTGGTGGCGAACCCGAAATCCATGGCGCGGTCACCGAACGACGACTTAGTCAGCCGGTCGCCCCAGAGCCTGCCCCACCAGGACCTGTCCTCCGGGCTGGTGTAGCACCACGCGCTGGCAGACGCCTCGATCCCGGCGAATCCGGCCGCCTGGGCCCATGACAGGAGGCGCCGTCCGGCGTCGGGCTCACCGCCGATGGCGCGCGCGACCTGCCGGTACAGTGCCAGCCATTCGGCCAGGTCGTCGTGATCCGGGTACCAGATCATGCCGCCGTAGTCGCTGTCCCTCGCGGCGACGAGACCGCCGTCGCGGCACACCCGGCGCAGCTCTTTCAGCGCCGCGACCGGATCGGACAGATGCTGCAGCAACTGGTGCGCGTGCACGACGTCGAAAGATCCGTCACCGAACGCCAGCCGGTAGACGTCGCCGACCTCGAAGCTGAGATTGGACAGACCCCGGCGCGCCGCGGCTTCGCGCGCCTCCGCTAGCACGTCACCTGCGGCGTCGACGCCGACGACCCGGCCTGGTGCGGCACGACCGGCGAGGTCTGCCGTGATCGTGCCTGGTCCGCAGCCGACATCCAGGATGTCGGCGCCCGGCGTCAGCCTGGCGATCAGGTAGGCGGCTGAGTTCTCCGCGGTCCGCCACCGGTGTGAGCGCAGCACGCTGTCGTGGTGGCCGTGCAGGTAGGTATCGGGTCCGGTTGGCACCACAGCAGTATCCCGGTGCGGCTAGGCGGCCGCGGCCTGGGGAGCGATCTCGGGTCAGCGCTGATCGACGGCGCCGAGCAGCGGCTTGATGTCGAGGATCGGGGTGCGGTCGACGGCCTCGAGGTTGCTCACGGTGATCCTGGTGCCTTCGATCTCCGTGATCAGCACCGTGTGCAGGCCGATCGGATTCGGCCGATCCGGCGAGCGGGTGCTGAAGACGCCATGGACCCGGCGGCTCTGGTCACCGCGCGGATGCACCTGGTACACGTCCCTGCTGGCCCGGTCGAGCCAGGTGAGCACGATGACCTCAGTCCCTTCCTCGAGACCGGACATGGCGGCCGCCACCTGCGGCTCCAAAACTAGACAGGCATCGGGCGCGCCCTCGTCGCCCTGCCTGGGCGCCGCATCGAGATCGGTAAGTGGCGACTGCACCCATCCGATCGGGCGCACCGAATAGCTCACCTCGGTCATGGCCGCGCTACCTCCCCGCTGCCGGCTGAACAGCCCGGATGGGCCCGCTCAGCCATCGAGGACCACGACATCGCACGCACTGATCCGGTCGGCGTCGGCGACGAGCTCGATGCCTGTGATCTTCCCGTCCGCAATCGTAAAGCCGAACAGCATGCGCGGCTCGCCGCGTTGAGACCACACCAGGCCCGGCGCACCGTCCAGCAGCGCTGCCCTAGCCGCCCTCGCGCGCCCGGAGAACGTCCCTGCCACCGCCGTCGCGCCGACGAGTTCCGCCGGGGAGCCCATCCGCACGCCGGCCGCGTCGGTGCGGAGCACGACATCGGGATCGAGCAACGCGAGGAGCGCTTCGAAGTCGCCGCCGCGTGATGCGGCGAGGAACGCGTCCACGATCTCCCTGCGCCTGCCGACATTCCCATCGGCGACGGCGTCCGCGCCCTGCACCCGCCGGCGCGCCCGGCTCGCCAGTTGCCTGGCGGCCGTAGGCGAGCGCCCAACGATGCCCGCGACCTCGTCGAACGGCACACCGAACATGTCATGCAGGACGAAAGCCACCCGTTCTGCCGGCGTAAGCGTGCCCAGCACCACGAGCAGCGCGAGGCCGACGGAGTCGGCGAGCACTACCTGATCCTCAGGGTCGTCTGCCCCGGCATCGCTGACCTCCGGTGCTCCGGCGTCCTCCAGCGGAGCCTCTCGCCGCGAGGCGCGGGACCTGAGCATGTCCAGGCAGATCCGCGCAACGACGGTCGTGAGCCACCCGGTCAGATTCTCGACGTCGCTGGTATCTGACCGGCTGAGCCGCAGCCAGGCCTCCTGCACGGCGTCGTCGGCCTCGGTCGATGAGCCGAGCATGCGCAGCGCGACGGCCTGTAGATGGGTGCGGTTGTCCTCGAACTGGTCTGCCAGCCAGTCGGATCCGGTCATCTGACCTCCCTTCGCGTCATCCGTCATACCGGTGACGAACCACAGTAAGCAGATGTGACACGGCGCCTAGCCATCGGCGAGCCGCTCTTATCAGGCAAGAGCTGACCTACCGGGCACGAGCCGGCAGGCCGGCAGCAGGCCCCGGCGTGCCAGGTTGAGCCGCGGCGCGCGCTGGCCATAGCGTGCGAGTCATGACGAGGGACTGGCCGGAGGTGTCGTACCGGCAGTGGAAGGCGACTTGCGACACGTTGCACGCCCACACTCAGGTGCTCGGAAAGCTAGCTGCCAAGCTCGCGCCGCCCGAGCCCCAGCTTCAGCATGCAGCGCTCCGGCTGACGGCACGCGGCTGGGAGACCGCACCGCTGCCAGCCCCTGACGGCTCGGGATGCCTGGTCATCCTGCTCGATCTGCACGCGCATGAAGCGGTCGCCGAGCACAGCGACGGGCGGGCGGCGCGCGTCGGGCTCGCCCCTGACCGGCCGGTCGGCGAGGTGACCCGCGCCCTGCTCGAAGCGGTACGCGACCTGGCGGGACCTGTCCCCTTCGATCCGACGCCGCAAGAGGTGCCGTGGAGCGCGCCGTTGGACGAGGACACCGAGCACGCCAGCTATGACACCGACCAGGTCAGCGCCTACTTCGCCGCGGCTACCAGAGCCGCGGCCGTGCTCGCGGAGTTCCGGGCGCCGTACCGGGGCAAGTCCACCCCCGTGAACGCTTGGTGGGGATCGTTCGATCTGGCGGTGAACCTGTTTTCAGGACAGCCCGCCGAACCGCCAAGCGAGGACTTCATCATGCGCAACGCGATGGACGCCCAGGAGATCGCCGTGGGTTGGTGGCCAGGCGACCCACGGCACCCCGAAGCCGCGTTCTACGCTTACGCGCACCCAGCGCCCGACGGCTACGGCGGCGCGGACCTCGCGCCGGCGGCCGCTGTCTGGAACAGCCAGCTCGGCGAGTACATCTTGGCCTGGGACGACGTCCGCGGCGCGGACGATCCGCATGCGTACGCGCTGGAGTTCGCCAGGTCGGCGTTCCGCCACGGCTGCCTCGCGTGCTCGTGGAACCCCAGTCTCGCCGCCAGCGCGGACGGAACGCCGCCGCCAGTCAGGTGATCAGAGCATCTGGATCAGCATGCAGGCCATCGCCAGGCCGAGCGCGACCTGGCAGGACAGCCGCAGCGACGGACGGCCGGCGCTCCTGGCCCGCGCAAAGGATGGCCGACGCTGCACGCCAGGCAGCGCGGGGAGCCGGTCGGTGAGCACCACCACCGAGCCGGCCATGGCCACCGCGAACATGGCGGCGAGCGTCGGCACCAGCACCGCTGGACGCGCGCCCGCGCCGGCGATGCTCATCGTTCCCCCTCCGGCGATGCTCATCGCGCCCGCTCCGGCCCTCGGCGCCGCGAGCATGACGAGCATCCCGCCGCACGAGAGCAGGTGCATGACCTGCTGCCCGGGCATCGCCCTGCGCAGCCATACCCGGACCGCATGCCCCGCGAACCAGGCCGATGCGGCGGCGAAGGTGACGAGCCAGACGATTTCGAGTACCGGATTCAGCCGGCCAGCGAGCATCGAGGCCATCGCGATCGCCATCAGTATGTTCATCACATCGATGTCACGCCTGACCCAGCCCCGCTGACCATCGGACGAGCCGTGTGCACCGGGCGGGGCCTGGCCGACCCCGCCGGCTCGCCGGCATCCACCGACGCGTCGGCGGTCACAACCGCGCGAGCCGGCCAGTAGGCGACTATCGCGAGCAGCAGCAGCGGCCCGGAGTTCGGGTCCGTTGCCATCCCGGTCAGGATCCCGCCAAAGCCCTGGCCGATCGACCAGACGACGACGGCCAGCGCGGCGGCGACACCGAGCACGAGCCGGCGGCCCGCAGCCGGCAGGAACACGGCGGCAGCTATCGCGGCCAGCAGCCCGGCGAGCACCAGGCTGACGGCCGCGCCGTTGTGCTCAAGCTGCCCGGCCAGTGCGGTGTCGGCCGACGCCAGCCAGTGCGGCTGCCCGCCGGCCATGTCGCTGAAGTACCGCTGGAGCGTCGTTGGCGCGGTGACCGCCTGCCACAGGCTGAGCACAGCCAGGCCGCCCCAGAGCAACAACCACAGCGCCGTCGCCGCAGGCCCGGACACGACGGTGCCACCAGCCGCGCCGGCACTGCGATCGGCGGCCTGGCGGGGCGGCCACAAGACAACAGCGAGCATCGCGTAGATGATCACGGCGCCGGGGGCGCCCGCCACGGCGTTCGCGTCAGGGGTGAAGAGGCCGCCGAAGCCCTCGCCTAGCCACCACACCCCAAGGGCCCAGGCCAGCGAGACGCCGAGCGCGAGCCTGACCGTCGGCCGCCACGCGATGCCCAGCCCGATCAGCACCTCAACAACCGCGATCGCGATCGTGGCAACAGCGCCGTGCGCCCCGATCAGCCTGCTCGTCCAGCTGACCGGCCCGGCGATGACGGCCGGGTTGACGCCCGCCGCGTCGGCGACCGAGTCGGCGAAGCCGTGGCTGAACATGAAGACCTGGACCTGCAGCACGCCGTCGAGCAGCCAGAGTCCGGCCAGGCAGAGCTGGAGCACCCGCCGGTGGCGGGCAGCGGGTGCCAGCGACTCAACCGGCACGCGTAGCGCCAGCAGCATGCGGTCAGGAGTAGCAGTACGAGTCGCTAGAAGCATCCCCGCCCTCGAGCCTGACCTGGTGCACGCGGCGCCCACGGAAGACGTCGCCCTCCAGGAAGAACCGCGGATCGAAGCTGAGGCCGCCGCTCTCGCCGACGTCGAGCTTGGTCATCCACGCACCGACGCCGTCGGGGTAGAACTGCTCGTCCCACGCGCCATACAGCGAGTTGGTGAAATACACCCGCTTGCCGTCGCGGCTGACCTCGACCATCTGCGGCCCGCCGGCGAGCGCCTGCCCTGGCCTGGCCGGGTGCGGCTTGCGGCCGACAATGCCGCCGATCCGGACCGAACCAGTCTGCACCGGGTGGAACGGATCGCTGACGTCATACTGCTTCAGCTCGCCAGTCCCCCAGCAGGAGACGTACAAAGACTGGTCGTCCACAGAGAGCGCGATGTCGGTCACCAGCGGCGGCACTGCCCCGAAGCCCTGCAGCAGCGGCGGAAGCTGCTCGGCGGGAGCGGGCTCGGCCGGGATCGTGATCACCTTCGTCGCCGCCCACTCGCCGTTGGCCTCGTGCCAGAGCCAGATCGACGCCGACAGATCCTCGACGCTGACGACGACACCGACGAATCCGTACTTCTTCGCCGGGTCATGCGCCGGGCGCAGTTCGAGCGCCATCTGGTGCTGGTCGCCGAGGTCAACGGTCTGCACGTGATTGCGGGTCTTCATGTCCCAGAAGTGCAGCCGGTGGCCGTACTTCCGACCGAGCAGCAGCTCAGGCACGATCCCGTCCTCGATCATCGACGGCGTGGCCCACTCGGAAGTGACCAGGACGTCGTCGTTGATGTGCCACCAGACGTCATAGGCCAGGTACTGATCGCCCCGGTCCTGCTCGAACTGGCCGATCACGTCGAAGGTGGCGTGGTCGAGCAGCGCCACCCCGCCGGGGCCGTCTTCGCCGTCCGCGCCGCCCAGGCACGACATGTACAGGTAGCCAGGGCCGCAGTGCACAGTGTGCGGGCGCGAGTAACCGGCCCTCTTGCCGAGTTCCTCAGGCCCGAGCACCTTCGTGACCTGCGGGGATGTCGGCATATCTTTGGTGTCGAGGATGTAGACGCGCGAGGACCTGATCCCTGGCACGACCAGGTACCTGCGGTCGCCGTGATTGTGGTCACCGGTCGGGCACAGCGCGCTCGAGCACGCGTTCCAGCCGAAGTGATGTAGTTCGTCACCGGTGTGCGGCAGCTCGGTGAAGCCCACGACCGTCGCATAGCTCGGCGAGGCAGGGTCGGTGTCGACGACGGCGATCGCGTCAGGCTTGTCGGCGGGCTTGGCGAAGGCTGCTACATAGGCCAGCTTCTCCGGCGGACCTGCGGCGGCATCGCGGGGGGACCGGTAGAAGGTCGGATCATGGTCGTGGGCATGGCCGTCGTGCTGAGCGTGATCGTCCGACGTCACAGGATCCCCTCTCAGCGCCCGCAGCGCGGGTGGCGGCGGGGGCATGATGAGGTAAATCCCCCGCCGGCATGATCATCAATCCAGGCGCCTCTAGCCCGGCCGGGTGCTGGCGAGCCTGATGATGAGCAGTGGCCGGTGGCTGGCCGACTCCACCCGCAGCGCGGTGAGCTGGCTCTCGGGGATGGCGCTGGTGCCGATGATCCTGGCGGTCCCGTCGTACCTGGCGCTCCAGCTTGCGGCCACGTCGGTGCCGCGGCGCGAGATCGCGACGAGCCGGCACCGCTCGTCGGCCGGGAGCCCGCTGACGATCAGGTTGATCCTTGTTCCGGCCGGTGTCGTCTGCAAGCGCGCCTGTCCGTGCACGCCGGTCGCGTGATCTGTGGCACGGAAGGCCGCCACCACCGGATTGCTGCCGACGTTCGTGAACACGCCGAGCGCCGCGGCCGCGGCCGCGGTGACGACTGTTGCCAGCCAACGCCGCCCGGCCCTCGATTGCGCCGGGCCGACCGCGTGAAGCAACGGGGCCGCTCAGCCGCCGCCTGACCGCTGATCCCTCGGCGCTCAGTTGGGTCAGCCAGTCGCGCACGGGCAGGAGATCCTCGTACTCGCTCCGGCAGTCCTCGCACGCACGCAGGTGGCGACGAATGTCAGCGGACGCACCCTGGTCGAGCGCACCGACGATATACGCGCCGATATCACCTCGCCATCGCGCACACGCTTGGCTCACCGCAGTACCTCGATCCGCTCATCCCGTCCGGCGGCACACTCAGCGGACCGCGGAAACACCCGGCCGGCCACCATCGGCAGGAAAACGAAACCCGCGGAGCGCCATCTGCATGCCCGTCCGATCGGGCACGTTGGTCCCAATTAGGTCCTGATTGCGTTTTGTCCAGAGCCTTTATCGACTCCCGCCTGTAATACGCTCCGCCAGGGCATATCGTTCACGACCGGCAGCGCGAAAGCAGCAGCCCGGCCTCCAGATCGCTCTGGTGGCCGGGCTGCGCTGGAACAGCGACGAAACGCCGGGTCGGCTAGCTACCGCGCATCGCGCGCAGCGACTCCTTCAGCGAGCCCATCGTGGCGAGCACCGCCGACGGTTCATAGCCGCAGTGCGCCATGCAGTTCGCGCAGCGCGGGTCCTTGCCTCGGCCGTATTTGTCCCAGTCAGTGTCGTCGATCAGCTCCCGGTAGGTCTTGGCGTAGCTGTCGCCCATCAGGTAGCAGGGCCGCTGCCAGCCCTTCAGGGAGTACGAGGGGATGCCCCACGCTGTACAGCTGAAGTCTTCCTTGCCCTCAAGGAAGTCAAGGAAGAGCGGTGAGTGGTTCAGCCGCCAGCGCTTCCTGTTCCCTTGGGCGAATGCCTTGCTGAATAGCTCGCGAGTCTCCGTCACGCCGAGGAAATGCTCCTGGTCGGGCGCCCTCTCGTAGGCGTAGGCCGGCGAGATCATCATCTCGTCGACCTTGAGGTCGTCGTTGAGGTAGTTGAGAACGTCGATCACGGTCTGCGGCGAGTCCGTCGTGAAGAACGTGGTGTTCGTCGTGACACGGAAGCCGCGGCGCTGGCACTCCTTGATGGCGGCCACGGCCTCGTCGAACACGCCCTCCTTGCAGACCGACTCGTCGTGCCGCTCCTGCAGGCCGTCGATGTGCACGGCGAAGGCGAAGTAGCGGGACGGGGTGAACTTGTCCAGCTTCTTCGGCAGCAGCAGCGCGTTCGTGCACAAGAACACGTACTTCTTGCGCTTGATCAGTTCAGACACCAGCACCTCGATCTGCGGGTGCATGAGCGGCTCCCCGCCGGCGATCGACACCATCGGCGCGCCGCACTCCTCGATGGCGGCAATGGCCTGCTCGACCGGCATCCGCTGCTTCAGCATGGAGGCCGGCTCCTGGATCTTGCCGCAACCCGCGCACTTCAGATTGCAGGCGAACAGCGGCTCGAGCTCGACGATCAGCGGGAACTTCTCTCTCCTGGCCAGCTTCTGGCTCATCAGGTAAGCACCGATCCGCAGGCTCTGGCGCAGCGGCATAGACACTTGGGCACCAGCTTTCTCTTTAGTTACGCAATGTCTCGTCAGTGACTGCCGAGGCACTCGTTGTTATCCCCTGTTATGGACTGGCGCGGCCCCCGTCGACCGCGTCAGCTTTATGACTGCCGTAGCTCCCTAGGCAGTCCGAACTGAACGGCCTCGGTCGTCACCACGACTTCCTTCGTCTCGATCGCGCCGAGCCCTGACAACGCCGTGACAATCTGGCCCACCACTGCGGGCGGCGCCGATGCCCCCGCGGTGACTCCTACCGTCGCGGCATCTGCCAGCCAGCCGAGTTCGACATCTGCTGCGCTGTCGACCAGGTACGCCGTTGTCCCTGACCGCTGAGCGGTCTCAACCAGGCGCAGCGAGTTGGACGAGTTGGACGAGCCGACGACCAGCACGAGATCGGAGTCGTCGGCGATCGCCCGCACGGCGCGCTGGCGGTTGGTCGTCGCGTAGCAGATGTCGTCGCTGCCAGGACCGCGCGCAGCGGGGAACCGGTCAAGTATCGCGTCGACCATGCCGTCAGCCTCGTCGGCGGCGAGGGTGGTCTGCATCAGGTACGCGACCTTGCCAGGATCATCTGGCTCCAGGCTGGCGACGTCGGCGGCGGTCTCGACCAGCGCCATCGAGCCAGGCGCCTCGCCGAGCGTGCCCTCGACCTCCTCATGGCCCGCGTGCCCGATCAGCGCGACCAGATATCCGTCGGAGGCGAACCTGCGCGCTTCGGCGTGCACCTTCGCGACCAGCGGGCAGGTGGCGTCGACGGCCGCCAAGCCGCGTCGCTGCGCCTCTCGGCGCACCTGTGGCGCGACCCCGTGCGCGGAGAACACCACGTTGGCCCCGTCCGGCACCTCGTCGAGTTCGTCCACGAAGATCGCGCCTAGCTGCTCAAGCTCGGCCACCACGGTCTTGTTGTGGACGATCTGCTTGCGCACGTAGACCGGTGCGCCGTGCCGCTCCAGGGCAAGCTCAACGATCTCGATCGCCCGCTCGACCCCGGCGCAGAACGACCGCGGGCTGGCCATCAGCACCTGCCGCGAACGCAGTGCGGCGGCCCACCTTGTCAGCGCAGGGCCGGCCTGGCGCAGCGATCGCAACGCCGTGAGCCCGCCGGTCACGATCCTCGGGCTGGCCAGCGGGTGTGCCGGGGTGTCCGAGATCGCCCTGACAACGACCGAAGGCCAACCGGATGCGCCGCCGAGCAGCGGACCGGACTCCATGTCGACCGCGATCGCGCCAGCGGCGGCCAGGGCCCCGTGCTCGCCCCTGCCGCCCAGGTGGTCGACGGTCGCGATGGGGCCGACCGTCACCCGCAGCCCGGCCCGCCGCAACTCGCCGGCGAGCAGCGGTGCAGACGGGCAGCAGACGGTCTCGCCGCCATACCTGACCTCTGAGGCAACGACGAGATCGCCGACGGTCAGGTCGTTGGTGAGCGCGCCAGCGACGCCGGCGACCACGATGCCGGTGCCCGACGGCTCGAGCCGCGCAGCGGCGGCGGCCGACCTGGCTGGCCCGTAGCCGGTCCTGCGCACGTCCAGGCTCGCGTGCCCGTTCTCGCCGCGCAAGCCGCGCCGCAAGGCCCTGGCCTCGACCCGCAGCGGAGCACAGATCACCGTTTCGCTCATTGGCTCGCATCCAGATATCGGCCGAGCGCGCTGACCGGGAAGATCAGCCGGTACAGGTGGTAGTTGATGTAGAAGTCCCCTGGGAAACCGGTGCCCGTGAACTGCGGCTCGTCCCACGTCCCGTCCGGTCGCTGGTTCTCCGCGAGCCACGCGACCCCGCGGTCGGCTGACTCCTGCGCGTCCACGCCGCGCGCCGCCAGCAGCGCGAGCAGCGCCCAGGCGGTCTGCGACGCGGTGGACTCGCCACGCCCGGCCCAGCTCGGATCGGAATACGAGCGCAGATCCTCGCCCCAGCCGCCATCGGCGTTCTGGTGGCTGACCAGCCAGGCCACGGCGCGCCTGATGACCGGCTTCTCCGGCCGCACACCCGCGGCGATCAGCGCTGGCACCACCGCGCCGGTCCCGTAGACGTAGTTCGCTCCCCAGCGGCCGAACCAGGACCCGTCGGGCTCCTGATTGCGCAGTAGCCAGATCACGCCCCGCCGGGCACCCCGGCTGCCCGCGAGGCCAGCCGCCGCCAGCGCCTCCACGGTGTGCGCGGTGACGTCGGCCGACGGCGGGTCGATGACCTCGCCGAAGTCGCAGAACGGCAGTCTGGTCACCAGCGTGGCCGTGTTGTCGGCGTCGAACGCTCCCCAGCCGCCGTCCTTGGACTGCATGCCGATCAGCCAGGTGATCGCGCGCTGCGCCGCAGCCGCGGCGTTTCCGCTCATTCCGGCGCCCGACCCTGACGGCATCCGCACCCGGCTGAGCGCCAGCACCGCCTCCGCGGTGTCGTCGATGTCGGGGTATCCGTCGTTATCGAACTCGAAGGCCCAGCCAGCCGGCGCGAGGCCCGGCCTGCGCACCTGCCAGTCGCCAGGTCCGCGGATCTCCTCGGCGAGCACCCACCTGGTCGCGGACACCAGCGCCGGGTGATCATCCTCAAGTCCGGCGTCGCGCAGCGCGATCAGCGTGAGGACCGTGTCCCAGACCGGCGACTGGCAGGCCTCGAACCGGCGGACCCGGCCGTCCGGCGTGTCCTCCCAGATCGTGAACCTGTCCAGGCCGGCCAGGCCGCGCTGGATGACGGGGTGCTCCAGGCCGTAGCCGAGCAAGCTGAGTGCGATCAGGCTGTACACCCACGGCGGCTGGATGCCGCCCCAGCAGCCGTCCCGCTCCTGCCTGGTGATGATCCACTCGGCGCAGCGGCGCATCGCGGCGATCCTGACCGCCGCCGCCGGCTTGCGGCCTCTGATGTACCGCTCGTAGCCGTGCAGCGCCCGGTCGAGCCGCTCGAAGAACTGGGTCCAGCCGTCCGCGGCCGGCTTCAGCCTGGCCGTGCCCGCCGGCGCGGACAGCTCATCAAGGCCGAACGGCAGCGCCTTGGACGGCCGGAGCGAGCAGACGATGGTCAGCGGCACGATCGTCTGCCTGGCCCAGCAGGCCCAGTCATAGACGTTCAGCGGGAACCACGCAGGCAGGTAGATCAGCTCGGGGGGCATCACCGGCAGGTCGTCCCATGACCACTGGCCGAACATAGCCAGCCAGATCCTGGTGAAGACCCTCGCGGCCTCGACCCCGCCCGCATCCCTGATCCACGCGGACGCCCTGGTCATGTGCTCAGCTTCCGGCTCGTCGCCGGCCAGCCGCAGCGCCACATACGCCTCGACCGTGGTGGACAGGTCGGCGTCGCCGCCGCGGAAGTTGGCCCAGGTACCGTCCGCGCGCTGGCACGACCTAATCCAGCGCGCTGCCGCGTCCGTCTGCTCAGCCGTCCGTACCCCGAGGAACTCGCGGAAGAGCAGGTCCTCGGCGTCCATGGTGACGTTCGTCTCCAGCTCGCCCTGCCACCAGCCCTCGGCGTGCTGCAGGCCGAGCAGGTGACTGGTCGCACGCTTAAGCGTGGTCCGCGCCAGCTCGGCTGGCGAGGTGCCGGCGCCGAAGGCGCCAGCCACGGGCTTCTCAGCGGCAGCTGCCTGGCTCTGGCTCACCACTGCCTCGCCGTGACGAACTCTGCGATCGCGCCGAACTCCGCACGCACGTCCTCGGGCATCTCCGCCTCGTTCAGGCAGCCCATCGCGGACGAGAGCGCGGTATCGGCCTCGGCCTCCACCCACTTCTTGCCACCAGCGGCCTCCACCAGCTCCGCGGCGCGAAGCAATTGATCTTCTGCGAGCGGGTCGGGTATCAGGAGGAGCTTCGCAAGCTCGCGCGCCGCGTCGCCCTCGCTGGCCAGGGCCGCCACGACAGGAAGCGACTTCTTTCTCGACCTCAGGTCAGACCGCACCGGCTTACCGGTGACCTCGGGCGCACCCCAGATCCCCAGCAGGTCATCGGTGAGCTGGAAGGCCAGCCCGATGTATGCGCCGAAGGCGGTCAGGCTCATAGCGGTGCTGGCTGGAGCGCCAACGTAGATGGCGCCGATGCTGCAAGCGCAGGCCATCAGCGCGGCCGTCTTGTCCGCGGCCATGTCCAGGCACTCGTCGACGCTCACCTCGTCGCGCCGCTCGAACGCCAGGTCGGCGCCCTGACCGGAGATGAGCCGCTGCACCGCAGCGGCCAGGCACCGGGACGCCCAGACCGATTGCGGCGCCGGGCCCTCCAGCAGCAGGTCGTTCGCGAGCGCCTGCAGCGCGTCCCCGGCCAGGATCGCCGGGCCGATGCCGAAGACCGTCCACGCGGTCGGCCGGTGCCGGCGTTCGGTGTCGCCGTCCATGATGTCGTCGTGCAGGAGCGAGAAGTTGTGCACCAGCTCAACCGCTACGGCCGCGGGCACCGCCTGCTCGGGCGGCGCGCCGGCGGCGCGCGCGGAGAGCAGCGTCAGGGCTGGGCGCAGCGCCTTGCCGCCTGACCGGTTGCCGGTCGGGTTTCCGTCAGCGTCGCTGAACCCGAGGTGGTAGCTCGCGACCGGACGGATCTCCGGGCTGAGCCTGGCCACGGCAGCCTCGATCCCAGGACCGACAAGGTCGCGGGCCGTCTCGACACCGGCCGGGATGGTGGCGGTCACGAGGCCGCCCCGGCTGGCCCGATCTTGGCCGGCACCGCGTCGGCCGGACGCTCGCCAGCCTCGCTCGTCATTGTCGCTGCTGGCTGGCTCACCAGCTCCTTGACCAGCCTTTCCGCTGCCTGCTGCCCACTACGCACGGCACCCTCCATCGTGTCCGGCCACCCGGTGTCGGTCCACGCTCCGGCCAGCACAAGCCCTGGCACCGACGTAGCGGTTACCGGGCGGATGGCGCCGATGCCCGGCGCCTGCCGGAACGTCGCACGACGTTCTCTGGTGACGAAGAAGTCGGTAACCCTGGCGCCGGCAGCCGCGGGGAAGAGCTGCTCGAGCGCGGGAAGGAACTGCTCCCGCAGTGACGCGGCGGGAACGTCCACATAGCTGTCGGCTGCCGACAGCGAGACAGCCAGGTACTGCCCGGAGGAGAGCCCGGCCTGCCTGGTCTTGTCGAATACCCACTGGACCGGCGACTCGACCGCCGCCGCGAACGGCAGGCTGGTGACCTGCCGGTCATAAAGCACGTGCACATTAACGATCGGTGAGGTGCCCAGATCATCCCAGCGACCCGCGCCCTTGACGCCGGCCTGGCCGGCCAGCCTGGCAGCCTGAGCCGCGGGGACAGCCAGCACGACGCCGTCAGCGACAAGTTCGCTAACCTCAGCGGCGGCCGGCCCGGAGCCGTTGCCGTCGGCCAGGCGGGTCCCCCCGGCCGCCGACTCGATGCGCACCCTGAATCCGCCGCCAGCGAGTGCCTCCACGCCGGCAGCCCTCGATCCGTACATCACCCGGGCGCCGATCTTGCCGAGCAGTTCGCCGGCCATCTGGCCGTGTATGTCGCCGAGCGGCACGTTGGCGATACCGATATCAGCCGCGCCCCGCTTGCCGAGCAGCGCCATCTTGATCACGGTCGCCGACAGCGGCAGGCTGGCTTCGTCACCAGCGATGTTGAGCGCCGAGACGATGAACAAGTCCCACATCAGCCGGCGTGCCGCCTCGTTCTGGCCCCTGGCCGCCAGCCAGTCGCCGAGGGTGGTGCCGTCGAGCCCCGGGTCTGCGGGGTCCAGGAAGCGCATGGCGAGCGCGGCCCTGGCGACCCTGAGCCGCTCGGGCAGCGACAACAGGCGGTAGCCGGCCAGCGCGTGACCGAAATGCAGCGGGCCAGGCAGCGCGGTTCGCCGCAGCCTGGCGGTGCCGCGGGGCGACAGCACGGTGACGTCGAACCGCTCCTGAACGGTCACCAGCCCGGTCGCGCCCAGGCGCTTCAGCAAATCCTGATAGCTATTGCAGCAGCGCAGGAAGACGTGCTGACCATTGTCGATCGTCATGTCGCCGCGAGTGAATGACGAGGCCGCGCCGCCAAGCCTCGGCCGTGCCTCAACCAGCGTCACGTCGGCGCCCGCGTCGCGCAGCCCGATGGCCGCCCTGATCCCGGCCAGTCCGCCGCCGATGACCACAACCCTGCATGAAGTGCCCTTGCTCATGCCTGACCCGCCTGTTCGTTCGTAACAGACGCCGCCCCGCCTGAGCCGTTTCTTGCCGCGCGCCGCCAGGCCAATCCCGCCAGCGCGCTCGCCGCCACCATTGCCTTCTCGCCTGCCGGCAACGACATCCGCTGTTCGAGCGCCGTCTGCGGCGCCGCGCAGATGTGCTCAAGCAGGCGGAAGTAGATGCTCGCCATCGCGCCCGCCGATGCGGCGCTTCGCCGGTCGAGCAATGGCATCAACCGGAGTCCGTTGGCGTACCAGTCCTTGGCCCGTTCCGCCTCGAACCTGATCAGCCCTCCGAGATCACCCGTCAGCACGCCCTGGCCGTCCTTCCCCCCAGGCGTCAAGGTGCATCCGAACCGAGTGATGTCCTCGGCGGGGAGGTATACCCGCCCGTTCCCTAGATCCTCACGGATGTCCCGCATGATGTTCGTGAGCTGGAGCGCGATGCCGAGCGAGTCGGCGAGCGGCTCAGCCGCCGCCGGGTCGCGGCTGCCGAAGATGCCGAGCGACAGGCGCCCGATCGACCCAGCCACACACCGGCAGTAGTGCTTGAGCTCGTCGAACGTCGCGTAGCTGGTGCCCAGGACGTCAGCCTCGCAGCCGTCGATCAGCTCGCCGAATGCGCCGAGGGGTATCGCGAACCGCGAGGACGCGTCCCGCAGTGCCACAAGCACAGGATCGGTGTTTCCGCTCGTGTGCAGCGACGCGATCTCCTCGCGAGCCTCCTCAAGCGCCGCGATCTTGTCGTCCGCGGGCATCGAGCCGTCGCCGATGTCATCAACCCGTCGCGCGAACGCGTACACGGCCGACAGCGCTCGCCGCTTGTCGCCAGGCAGCAGCGTGATGCCGTAGGCGAAGTTCTTCGCCTGCTGGCGGGTGATCCGCTCGCACTCCCGGTAGGCCGCCCTGACTTCGTCGGGGGGCTGGCCGCTGGTCACGCCGCTCACCTGCCCCTCGCGTACGCTCGGGCCAGCTCGGCCACGGTGCGGGCCCTGCCGGGCCGCGGCGTCACGGCCATGACGTCGTACCCGGCCGCCTCGACGGCCGCGAGCGCCGCCCGCCCTCCGGCCACGTAGCCCGCCACGGCGGCCCGCGCTGCCCCCCGCAACGTGCCGATCAGCGGAGCGCCAGTGTCGATCAGCGACCTCGCCCGGACGACTTCAAAGGCCATCAGCTCGCGCACCATCGGGCCCGCGTGCGCAGCCGCGAGGTCGTGCTCGCCGCAGCCGTGCACGTCCATGTCCTCGAGCGGCAGGTAGATCCGGCCGGCCCTGAGGTCCTCGGCCACGTCCTGCCAGTGCTCGGCGAGCTGCAGGCCGGTGCAGATGTAGTCGGACTGCTCTGCCCGCTCGGCCGTGTAGGTGCCGAACACGTGCAGCACGATCCGTCCTACCGGGTTGGCCGACAGGCGGCAGTAGCCGACCAGGTCATCGAACGTCTGGTACCTCGTGACGACCTGATCCTGCTGATTCGCCCTGATCAGGTCCACGAACGGCTGCATCGGGATCTCGCACTCACGCACGGTTCGCCGGAGCCCGCAGACCGCCGGCTGCAGGGGCTTCCTCGCCGCGGCTTTGGCGTCGCCAGGCTCCCCCGCGCCGGAGCGCCTGCTAGCTTCCGCGGCCCCGATGCTCGCGTACAGAGCGCGGACGTCAGTCTCCAGGTCGGCCAGCAGCGCCAGCCGTTCGGCCGCGGGCGCCTGGTCGCCGAGATCATCAGCGGTCCTGGCGAAGACATAGACGGCCATCAGGTGCTGCCGGTAGGTTCGCGGTAGCATGCGCAGCGCGACCGGAAAGTTCTCGTGCGCGGCCTTCGCTGCGACGGCCTCTGGGCTCATCTCCTGCCGCAGGGCATCGTCGGACCCAGCCACGGCCGATGGCCGGTGCCGTTCCGAGCGCTCTGTCACAGGTTCCGTCATGAGTTCCCCCAGGAGCCCAGTAGTGCTGTGCCCCGTCCGTCCCCACATTCCCTATTCCTGCATGGACCCTAAACGAAATGCAAACGGTGACATCGACGTCACCTGATACCGGTGTCGCTTTCTGTCA
The DNA here is from genome assembly GCA_963696215.1 of uncultured Actinomycetota bacterium. GTDB lineage: Bacteria > Actinomycetota > Actinomycetes > Streptosporangiales > Streptosporangiaceae > Chersky-822. Next base: position 755,459 of record CAVOJF010000006.1, on the reverse strand, counting down.
TGTGAGCACTGCAAACGCAGACCGGCCTGGTCAGCGAGCGTGGTGTCAGGAAGTAGCTAGGAAATCAACCTGAAACAACCTTTTCTAACGATAAGAGGAGGGTTTATCCGTCCGCGCACGTTCGCCCGTGCTGGCCTGGGAAAACTACGAGGTGGCTCGGGAACGACCGAGAAGCTAGTCTCCGACCATGACCTGGGAACCTAGCCGCCACCCGCGACCGAGCGACGGGCTAGTCTCCCGAACATGACCAGGGAACCTCGCCAGGACGCGCCTCCGGAGCCGAATGTGTCGGCCTCCGGCGGCCAGGACGGGCTGCCCGCGGACGGCGTGCGCCTGGACGCGGTCGTTGTCGAGGCCGTGCCTCGCCCAGTTCTGGCACCCGCCGAGCGGCCGAGCCGGCCAAGCCGCGGCACCGGCGTGCGCCCCCGGCGCCCATCGCTCGGCGGCGGCATCCCGGCCCAGGGCCGCGAACTAGGAGCCCAGGGACGACAGACCGTGCGCAGGCTCCTCGAGGCCGGACTGGCCGAATTCGACGAGCGCGGCTTCCAGGCAGTCAGGGTTGACGACGTCGTCCGCCGGGCCAAGACCTCGCACGGCACCTTTTACCTCTACTTCGCCAACAAGGACGACCTGTTCAGGACGCTGCTGCGGGACGCACTTCGGGACATGGAGATGATCACCGACGAGTTCCCCGTTGTCACCAGCAATGAGGGCGGCCGGGCGGCGCTGCGGCGTTGGATCCAGAGCTTTACCGATACCTATGGCGCCCACGCCACCGTCATCAGGATCCTCAGCCAGGCCGAAATCGTCGGCGAGCAGGTCTACGGCGACGGGCTCAGGTTGCTCTTCCGGCTCTCCGAGGCGATCGCCCAGGGGATGACACTGGCGACCTCCGGGCAGCGCGAGCAGGCCAAGGATCCCGCCCAGCACGCGGAACTGACGGCGCTTGCGTGCCTGATGATGCTCGAGCGGATCAACTACCTGCTGAGCGTCGACGTGCGGCTCCCGCGCGAGGAGATGGTCGACCGCCTGAGCGCCATCATCTACGCGGCCTTTCACACGCCGTAACCTGTGCCAGCGAGCTGATGCGCGAGTACTACTGATGACAGACGCGAGTCCCGGGCTCGTCGACGTCCTATCCCTCGAGCGGATCGAGGCCGACCTGTTCCGCTCTCAGGTCGTCTACGACGACCAGTTCGGCCTCTACGGCGGGCAGGTCGCCGCCCAGGCGCTGCGCGCCGCCGCCCAGACCGTCGATCCCGATCGACACCCGCACTCGCTGCATGGCTACTTCCTCAGCAGGGGCGATCCGTCACGCCGCGTGCTGCTGATGGTCAACAGGGACAGGGACGGCCGGTCGTACTCCAATCGGCGCGTCATCGCGGTGCAGAAGGGCGTCGTCATCTTCAACATGGCCGCCTCGTTTCACATCACCGAGGACGGCCCCGATTACCAGGCACACCAGATGCCCCAGGTCGCGGCCCCCGAGGACCTGCCTGCGCTCACCGGGCGCACCAGGATGCTCGGGATCGAGATCAGGGTGCCCGCCCAGCCCGTGCCAGGTCAGGAGTGGCCGTCGCGGGTATGGATGCGCACCCAGGAGCACCTCGCCGACATGACGATGCACGCGTGCGCTCTCACCTATATCTCTGACATGTTCACCGGCCTGGCCAGCGTCCCTGGCATCGACCAGGTCGGCCCGGTGACCAGCATCGACCACGCGGTGTGGTTTCACAGGCCCACGACGCTGGACGACTGGGTGCTGATGGACCTCATGCCTGAATCGACCGGCGGCGGCCGCGGAATGTACACCGGCCGGATCTTCAGCAGGGACGGCGCACTCGCCGCTGGCATCGCCCAGGAGTCGCTGTTCAGGCTTGGTACCCGCCGGCGCGGGCCTCTCGCCGAGTAAGGGCCGTGCTTGCGAGGGGACGCCCCTCGGACCTGCGCGCCCCGGGCCAGCGAAGTGACCGCTTCCCGGCGCGATGTTTATTCACGTATCGTGCAAAAATAAACCGGGTCGTCGGGTCTGCCGACGATCCGCCTGTACCGGCCGAATAATAGAGGGTACTGTTTAGCCATGTCGATCGCCATTACCGAGGAACACCGCGCCCTGGCTCAGACCGCCTCTGACTTCCTTGCCAAGAACGGCGCGCGAGCCGCGGCGCGCGCCCTGCTGGCTGCGCAGACCGAGGATCTGCCCTCCTTCTGGGGTGATCTCGGCGAGCTCGGCTGGCTGGGGCTGCACCTTCCCGAGGAGCACGGCGGGTCCGGGTTCGGGCTCCCCGAGCTGGTTATCGTGACCGAGGAGATGGGCCGCGCTGTCGCGCCTGGACCGTTCGTACCGACGGTGATCGCCAGCGCCGCGCTCGCCGCTGCCGGGTCTGCGCAGATCCAGGCCAGGTGGCTGCCCGGACTCGCGGACGGCTCCGTGATCGGTGCCGTCGCGCTGGGCGGCGACGTGCGCGTCTGCGACGGAAAGGCCACGGGCTCCGCTGGCCCGGTCCTCGCTGGCGGCCTGGCCGACGTGCTGCTCGTGGCCGTTGGCGGCGACATCGCTGTCATCGACTGCCACGGCGAGGGCGTGACGGTCACGGTACCCGCCAACCTGGATCCGGCCAGGCGCGCGGCCCGCGTCGCCCTGGACGGTGCGCCGGCGGAGGTCCTGACCGGCGGCCGGCCGGTGCTGACCGACCTGGCCAGGACGATCCTTGCCGCGGAGGCGGCGGGCGTTGCGCGCGAGTGCACGGAGATGGCCAGCGCGTACGCCAAAGTCCGCGAGCAGTTCGGGCGACCGATCGCGATGTTCCAGGCGGTCAAGCACCACTGCGCCAACATGCTGGTCGGTGCCGAACTGGCGACGGCCGCGGTGTGGGATGCCGCCAGGGCCGCAGCCGCGGGCGGCGAACAGTTCACGTACACGGCAGCCATCGCGGCGACCCTCGCGCTCGCCGCGGCGGACGAGAACGCGAACCTCAATACCCAGGTGCACGGCGGGATCGGCTTCACCTGGGAGCACGACGCGCACCTGTACCTGCGGCGGGCGACCGCGATCGAGGCGATCATCGACGCCGAGGCCGCCGCGCTCCAGGTCACTGACTCGGTCAGGAACGGAGTCAAGCGCGAGCGGGCCATCGACCTGCCCGCGGAGGCCGAGCCGATCCGCGCGACCGTGCGCGAGTTCATCGGCCGGATCAGCGATCTCGACCACGGCGCCAGGCGCAAGGCGATGATCGAGGCCGGCTACGTGATGCCGAACTGGCCGAAGCCTTGGGGCAGGGACGCGGGCGCGGTCGAGCAACTGGTGATCGAGCAGGAGTTCAGCGCCGCGGCGATCAAGCGGCCGTCCTATGGCATCACCAGCTGGGTCATCCTCACCCTGATCCAGTACGCCACGCCCGAGCAGGTGTCCCGCTGGGTGGTGCCCGCGCTCAATCAGGAGGTCATCTGGTGCCAGCTGTTCAGCGAACCGGGGGCCGGGTCTGACGCCGCCGGCGTCAGGACGAGAGCGACCAGAACCGACGACGGCTGGCTGGTCAACGGCCAGAAGGTCTGGACCAGCGGCGCGCACCTAAGCAGGTACGGCCTGGCGACCGTGCGCACCAACCCTGACGCGCCCAAGCACAACGGCATCACGATGATGGTCATCGACCTGAAGGCGGAAGGCGTGACGGTCCGACCGCTGAAGATGGCGACCGGCAACTCCGATTTCAACGAGGTTTTCTTTGACAACGTCTTCGTCTCCGACGCCGAAGTCGTCGGCCCGGTCGACGGCGGCTGGACCGTGGCCAGGGCGACGCTCGGCAACGAGAGCGTGAGCATCGGCGGCGGTGGCGGCGGGATGGCCATGCCGTCGGAGACCTTTATCGCGCCGCTGGACGCGCACCCCGAACGGCTGGGGGGCGGAGCCGCGCGGGTAGGCAGGCATATCGCGCGCAACCAGACCATGGGCGTGCTGAACCTTCGCAGCGCGCACCGGGCGGTGGCCGGCGGAGATCCTGGCCCCGAGGGCAACGTCACCAAGCTGCTGCTGTCGGAAATCGGGCACGAGACCGCGGCCATTATGGCCGCGCTGGCCGGACCCGACCTGGCGTTCCTGGAAGGGCCCGGCGCGCTTGGCGGCACTCTGGCGCTTGCGCATCGGGCGATGTCGATCGCAGGCGGGACCTCGGAAATCAAGCGGAATCAGATCGGCGAGCGGATACTCGGCCTGCCCCGCGACCCGCTGATCAAGTAGCTCCGGCCGGCCGCGTGCGCACCACACGGCGCACATCAGTGTCGTAACGCGGAGTTAGCTGCGGGCCCGGCCAGCGCCAGAGCCTGGTGAACGCATCATGGTTGCGAGCGCTTCGAGGTGACGGTGCATCCGGTGCCTGGACAGCTCGCGGTCACCAGACTCCACAGCCGCCGCGACGGCCTCGTGCGCTCGCAGCACCTCGCCGCGCGCTTGCTTGCGCGCCTTGAGCGCGAGCCGCTCGATCTGGTGCAGTCTGCTGAGCCTGATCAGCACGAGCGCGACCAGCTCGAGCACGCGGTTGCCCGCGGCGCCCGCCACCGCGGCGTGCAGATCGTGCAGGACCTCGCTCGGCGCGTCGTCACCGGCCGCCTGCTCGCGGCCGATCGCCTCGCGCAACAGGGCGGTGCCGGCCGCGTCGATCCTGTCGGCGGCCAGACCAGCGAGCGCGACCTCCACGCCAGTGCGCAGCTCGGCCAGGTCTGCCAGCCGCATCCCGCGCCTGGCCAGGTAGATGGCCGCGATCTCGGTGACCGCGCTGGCGCTCGGCTCGAATACGAACAGGCCGCCGCCGGGGCCGCGCCGCATCCTTGCGATCTGTTGGTGCTCGAGCAGCCGAACCGCCTCCCTGAACACCGCCCGGCTGACGCCCACCTGCTCGATCAGCTCCTTCTCCGCGCCCACCAGTTCGCCGGGCCGCATGCCGCCGCCGAGGATCTCCTGGGTGAGCCGGCGCGCCACCGCCTCGGCGCGCTTGCCATCGCCTGACTCGCTGAGCACGACGACGCGGTCGGGAAGCAGCTCCCCGACCGAGCCGCGGCGGCGCAGGAAATCCCGCTCGGCCTCGAGGTGCCTGCGCATCCGATTCCTGGCGAGCCCGGCGTCACCGTCGATCACGGCTTCGGCGAGCCTGGCGTGCGCGCGTGCGGATTCGGCGGCCACCGCCGGGCCGAGCTGCTGCCAGTCCGTCGAGTACAGCATCGCCACCCGGTTGAGCACGTCGACGAAGAGCTCGAGCGCTGGGTTCCGCGTGATCGAGGCGAGCAGCGCGTGCAGCGCGCGCGGATCGGCGTTCAGGTCCTGATGGTCAGCGCGCAGGAAGGGCCGGAGCCTGGTCAGATCCTCCTCATCCAGCCGGCCAGGCGCGAGGTCGGCGACGATCTCCTCCAGGACGATCCGCGCCTCGAACAGCTCATCGAGCCTGGCCTCAGCGCGGTACAGGTACAGGACCACGGCACCGATCACGGCGTCAACGGTCGGCTCGGTGACGACCAGCCCGCCGCCTGGGCCGCGCCTGGTCCTCGCTACCTGCTGATGCTCGACCAGGCGGACAGCCTCGCGGAAGACGGCGCGGCTGACGCTGTACTTGTCGAGGAGATCGGCCTCGGCTCCCAGCAGCGTGCCGACCGGCCAGCCCATGGCGATCACGTCCGCGACGATCCGGTCGGCGACCTGAGCCGCGCGTTTGGCGGCCGGGCTCGGGCCAGGACGCGCGGACAACTCGTCCTGCGCCGTCGGGCTGGCCATCAGCAAAGGCTATCCCGGCGCTCGCCCTGCTCGGCTGGGCTCGCCTTCTCGCCGGCTCAGGCGGACGGCAGTGGCGCCATAGCGTTAAGCAGCCATCAGCTTCAAGAAAGCTGCCGCCTTGGCGAAGTCGGGATTGGGTCCCGGCACATTCAGCCAGTAACCGCCGACGTCGGCCGCCCGCGCCGCGCCGGCCATCTGCTCAGCCGTTCCGTAGACCGTCGACACGCCGGCCAGCAAGATCGCATACGGGTTCGCCGCGCGTGCCTGCGTACAGGCGGCCGCGACGAACCGCCCGTAGGCGGCCTGGTCCAGCGTCAGCGCCTGGGCCTGGATGTCGACGACGTCGGCGAAGCGGGCCGCGCAGCCCGCCATGCCGGTCCGCAGGTACCAGGCTGTGATGTCCTCGCCCGGCTGCTTCGGGTTGACCGCGTTCGGCACGAGGGCGAGGTCGCGAGCCGGCGTGAGGATCACCCGGCAACCGAGGCTGTGAGCCAGCTGGCCAAAGGATTGCATGGCCGTGCACGGGTCGGCCTGCTCGGCCGGCGGCGTGTCCGGCCAGCTTTCCGGGTCGTAGAGGACCCAGCGGAACGCCTTGTGGACCGTCCCAGCGCGGGCGTCCGCCTCGAACTGCGCGAGCGACCGGTACCTGGCGACCGGCATTCCTGTCGGAGCGGGAGCATGCGGGTCGCTGATCACGAACGCGCGCTCCAGCAACCGGCCAGCTACCGCGTCCGAGGTCTGGATTGGCCGAACGACGTTCCCGGCGACAAGCCATTTGCCCACTGGCCCAATCACATCCATTCCGGAAAAAAGCTCAGAGAGACAGCCTGCCGAACTGCGGCGGCCGCCGCTCAACGAACGACTGCACGCCCTCAGCGAAGTCCGGCCGCCCGAAGCTCTCCAGCATCAGCTGACGCGCCTCGCGCTCGGCAGCCAGCAGGCCGGCGTGCAATTGCTGATAGACCTGCCGCTTCATGATGGCCATGGAAGCGGGCGACGAAGTGGCGGCCAGATCCCTCACGTACTGCTGAGCGTGCGATAGGACCTCGCCGGCCGGCAGCGCGGCGTTGACGAGGCCCATGGCGGCGGCCTCGGTGCCGGTGACCTTGCGCGAGGAGAACAGCAGATCGAGCGCGACAGCCGTCCCGGTCAGCCTTGGCAGCAGCCAGCTAAGCCCCCACTCGGCGATGAGGCCGCGCTGCGCGAACGCCGTCAGCAGCACCGCGTCCTGCGCCATGAACCGCAGGTCGCATGCCAGCACGATCGGCACGGCCATCCCGGCCACCGGCCCGTTGATGGCGGCGATGACGGGCTTGGGGACCGACATCAGGTAGGTATGAGTGCCGTCGTGCAGGTCCTCGCCGAACGACGCGTCACCGGGTTCGCTCGCGAGATCTTCTGGCAGCGTCTCCGCCCGGTACTCCCCCGCGCTCACCGCCGACAGCCGCCGCATGTCGGCACCGGCGCAGAACCCGCGCCCCGCCCCGGTAATCACGATGCCTACGACTCGCGAGTCGCGCTCGGCCTGGCCGACCGCGTGCCTGACCTCCAGGCCCATCCGGTCCGTCCACGCGTTCAGAGCCTCAGGGCGATTCAGCGTGATCGTCGCGACCGGATCGTCGACCTCGTAGCGGATCTCCTCGTACTCGCTCACCTAACCCCCTCGCGGCCGATCGTGGCGTTGCCGCTATTTAGGGGCGAATCGCTGGTCGCCGTCAAGCCTGGACGCCGCCGCAATAAAGGACACTCTTTCAGTGCGCAGTCCACCGCGAACCGGACGTTTGCTTACACCGGGCAGTCACTGTCCGCCGGCAATCTGGAGAAATGAGGGCAACAAGCACCCAAGAGAAGCACACATTGTGATTCGATTGCTCGTGCATGCGGATGTTCCACCAGCGGGATACACGCGCGCGGCCCCATCCCATCTCGCACACGGGCAACCGATGATGAAGTCATCACCTCGGCCGGCCGGCCGGTCTGATCGCCATCCGGCCACCTGCACGCGTGACGGTGCCGTGCCAATAGCAATCCCTCGCCAATGTTCGATCCGCCCGCCGCTGGGCAGATCCGGGCAGGAACCCGCGACCAGTCGGCTGAGAAGGGACGAGTGGCTGACTTGAGTCTGGCGATGCTGAATCAGGTGCTCGAGGCCACCCTGGCCTTCATGATCGTGCTGCTGGCCCTGTCGGTGAGCGCAATCGTCCGGCTCGGGCCGACGGCTCCGGCACCGGCCTCGTCTGAGTCGAACATCGACTCGGACACCGCGATGCCGCAACCGCAGCCCGTCCCGGTGATGGCGGGCGCGCAGGCGGGCCAGATGGCCACGGCTGCCGCCCCCATGATGTGGACGGCTCCCGCTTCCGGCAGCATGCTGCCGGCCGGGCCGCCGCTAGGCCGCAGGCCTGGTCTGCTCGGCCGCGGCCGTTACGAGGCCCGGCACGTCCGCGGCCGGATGCCCAAGCCACGCCCGAGCGCACCCGCCGGGCCGCCATGAGGGCCGGCGACGCCGCCGCCTAGCCGGGCGCAGCAAGGCTCGGAGCGCTGGACCTGACGCTGCCCCGAGTTACCAGGGAGCTACTGGGCGATCTGGTGAACCAGAGCCTGCCGCCATCCGTGTTACAGGCAGAGGTCGGCGGCAGAACCACCCTTGACGTGCGGGTGAGCCAGGGCCAGATCCGCCACATCGGCCCGAGGTTCTGCCGCCGGCCCATCAATCTTCCCATTCCGGCGCCCCCCGTCAGACCGGGACTGCAGCCCCGTTGATCAAGCCAGACCCCGGCGCCGCGAGGTAGAGGTACGTCCCGGCGATGTCGGGCACCTTCGGCCAAGAGTCGTGGTTGGACGTCGGCATCGCCGCTCGGTTGGCCGGGGTATCGATGATGCTGGGCACCACGCAGTTCACCGTGATGCCGCTGCCACGCACCTCGTCGGCCGCCATGGTGACCAGGTGCAGCACACCCAGCTTGCTGACCGAGTATGCGAACCCCGTGCCCTTGCTGACCAGGCCTGCCCTGCTCGCCGTGTGCACCAGCCGGCCGACCCCTCCCGGCTGCATCACCCTGAGCGCGTGCTTAGTAATCAGCGCGGCACTCACCAGGTTGAGCGCGATCTGCCCGGCAAGCTCGGCGGCGTCGAGCTCGGCGAACGGCCGGTGCGGCGCAAACCCGCCGACTGTGTTGACCACTGCCCACGGCGCGGGCGCCGAGTCGAACAAGGCGGCGACGGCTGCGTCCGAGAGCACGTCGGCTGACTCGTAACTAATCCCGGCCAGCTTGCGTTCACCCGCCGGCTCGTGCTTGTCCACGCCGGTGACGATGGCGCCCGCGGCCGCGAATGCGGCAGCGACGCCGACCCCGAGCGCACCGGACGCCCCGAACACCTGGACGCTACGGCCCGCGAAGTCCTGCCCCGTGCTGTCTGGCCCTGTGGTGTCCTGCCCCGTGGTGTGATGCCCAGCCATCGGCTGCTCCTCGCGCTCGTGCTCGGGGCGGTTATGGCTCGCGTTGCACGCGCAACGAAGCGACCAGGTACGCCACCCCGAAGGGATCGTCACAGTAGCGGATCTCGCTGGAGACCCTATGACCCGTCAGCGCGCCGGCCAGCACCTGCCACGCCGGGCGGCCCGTCGCCATCAGCTCACTGGCCAGCGACTGGTCGATCGTCAGGAGCCCGTCAAGCTCGCCCGCGCGGACCGCGTCCTCGACCTGCGCGTCGAACCCCGCGCTGCGTTCGTCGAAGTACCCGGGCGCCTTCAGGCCGCGGCGCGCGCTGCCGTCGGCCATGACCAGGAACGCTACTCGCTCGGCACTTCCTGCGAGCTCAGCGCCGAGGCGTGCGCACCGGTCAGGATGCTCATCGGCGCCCACAGACTGCAGGAGCCGCTGGCCTCCGGCACCCGCCTCGTCGAGCAGCCACGCACCCACGCCTAGCGCGGACGGCAGGCCCGCCGACGCCATCGCGGCGGCCGCCGGCCCGGTCGGCCCTGATCCGGCGGGCGGCGGCCCGGCTGGCCCTGATCCGGAGGGCGGCGCTCCAGGTCGCTGCCCGTTCGCCAGCACCGGCCCTGGCGCGTACCCGGCGAGGTCCAGTGCGGCGTTCTCGGCCCAGGTGGCGGTGCCGTCGGCAGCGCCCACGACCGCGATGACGTCGGCCGCGGTCGCGGCCAACTCGGCGACGCAAGCCAGGCACGCCGCCCGCAGGTCGGTGGCGACCTGCTCCGCACCGGTGAGGTCGCGGATCAGGAGCGGCGGAGCGGGACACAGGGCGGCGGCGACGATCATCGGTTACGCCAGCGCCCTGACCGTGCGGGCCGGCGGCGTGTCGCCGCGGATCGCCGAGACCATGTCGAGCACCTGGCGGGTCTCGACGACATGGTGGGCGCGGAAGATCCTGACGCCCTGCCAGGCGCTGACCGTGGTGGCCGCCAGTGTCCCAGCCAGCCGGTCGGCGAGCGGCACGTTCAGGGCCTCGCCGACGAAGTCTTTATTGGAGAGCGAGACCAGCACCGGCCAGCCGGTGGCCGTCAGCTCGGACAGCCTCCTAGTGACCTCCAGCGAGTGCCAGGTGTTCTTGCCGAAGTCGTGCGCCGGGTCGATCACGATCCTGGCCGGGTCGACACCGGCCGCGACAGCGCGATCGGCGAGCAGTTGCGTGCGGGCGAGCACGTCTGCCACTACGTCGGCGTAGCTGACCCGGTGCGGCCTGGTCCGCGGTGCCTGCCCGCCCGCGTGCGAGCACACCAGGGCCGCGCCGGCCTCGGCCGCAACCTCGGCCAGCTTGTCGTCCCAGCCGCCCCAGCTGTCGTTGATCAGGTCGGCGCCGGCCGCGCACGCCTCGCGGGCGACCTCGTGTCGCCATGTATCGGCGCTGATCACTACGTCGGGATAAGCCGCGCGCACCGCCGCGATGAAACCGCTGGTGCGCCTGATCTCTTCGCGCACATCGACGTCCTGGCCCGGCGCCGCCGGCACGCCGCCGATGTCGACGATGTCGGCTCCCTCGGCGACGACCTGGTGGACCCGCTCCATGGCCGTCTGCTCGTCCCAGGTGTCACCTGGCCGGAAGAAGGAGTCAGGCGTTCGGTTGACGATCGCCATCAGCAGCAGCCGCCGGGGCCCGAAGCTGTGCCCGCCCAGCCGGAGCACGGCCTGCTCTCGCAGAGCCGAGCTGCCTGACGAGGCCAGCGTGCTCTCGTGCATGGCCGGTTCCGGCTCCCTTCCCGTGCGCGGCCAGGAGACTTTGGCCCGGCACCAGCCCGCCAGATTAGGTCCTTGTCCCGGTGTCGCCAGCTTAGCCGGGCCCCAGCCGGGGCAACCGCGACGGGATCACCGCAGTACTCAGTGCCGGGCCAGGAGCCGCTCGGGCCTCAGCTGACCCCGGTGTCCACGGGCGAGCCGCACGTGGTACAGCGTCCGCCAGTGCTTGCCCGTCAGCAGGAATTCACCAAGCGCCGGCTGCCCGCTAATGCCGTTCATAAACGCCTCAGGATCGCGATAGCGACGTTCCTTGACGGCCCGCCCGTCCACGATGTCGGTCACCTGCCCGCTGGCCGGGTCGATGGCTGCGAGATACGGCTTGGGCAGCACGTTGGCCCAGATTCTGAAGCCGTCCCAGGTCAGGTCGTTGAGGCCCTCGAGCCGCTGGCCGGCCAGGCGGACCCTGATCAAGCCGAGCGGCTTGAGGTCCTGCGGGTCGCGCCAGATCAGCTCGCTGCTGCCGTCGCTGGTCACCAGCCGACTTCCGACCAGGCAGATGCCCCAGCCATCCCGGTTATACGAGATGGTCTCGAGCAGCTCCATCTCGACGGGATCCCAGCGCAGCGCCACCCGTTCCCGCCAGGTGAGCTGCCACAGATGGTTTCCGACCAGGCAGATGCCCTCGGCGAACAACTCAGGATCCAGCGCGACGCTCCGCTCCGGCTGGTGCGCACCGAGCTTGTAGCGGTGCAGCGCGGACTCCCCGTACAGGCCCGTGCTCTCCCACACCGTCGGCCCGTAGGTGACCAGGCCCTGAGTGAACCCGCGACCGGGATGCGGAAAGCGGCGAAGCACCTGAAGCCTGAAGCTGGTCAGGCGGCCACCTCGATCCTGCACGGGGGACGGAGCGTGCAGCTCCTGACCGAGCAGGCTACCGCCTTCGCCGGGGCTGCTCAGGCCGGCCTGTCACAGGCGGCCGCTAGACCTGGCCGGCGAAGAAGCCGAACCTGGACAGTGGCTCGGTGATCTGCTGCTCCTCGTATGCGAGGTGTGAGCGCAGGGCGTCGCTGAGGGCGTCGACGGCCTCCTGTAGCTCGGTGAAGTCGTCCGGCTTGGCTACCAGCCCGACGAGGGCGCGGTCGACGGCCTCGACGACCTCGTGGATGATCACGTGCTCCTGCTCGAGCCTGTCGATCACCGGGACCAGGCCATGATCGGACCGGCGCAGGTGCGGGAAGATCGCGCTGTCCTCAAGTCCGTGATGCTGCGTGATCATGGTGCAGTAGGCCGCGCAGTACGCCCCCAGCGTCCAGTTGTTCTGCCGCATGGTCATCTGATTCAGCACGGCGCGCGCCGCGCCAGCGGTCATGCTCCCGCGCTGGACCTGCTCGAGCAGGTCGCGAATCTGGTCCAGCTCCTGACGCAGGTGATCATGGACCTCGGTCAGGTGCCTGCCCACAGCCAGCCCCCGCGCGGAGTACTGCTGCCCGGGCGGCGCGGCCGGGGCAGCCGGGCGGGCAGACTCGTCCCAGAACCTGCTCGTTTGCTTACCTGAACCGGACTCCGCGCTGACGCCAGCACCGCCGGTCAGCGCGCTGCCGCTTGATCCCGACGCGCCATCCCGGCCGGTCTTGATCCCGGCACCTGGAGCCGATCGCTCGGCCGCGACTAGGTCGCGCACCGCCGGCGCGACCTCCTGGCCGAACCGCTGGAGCGCCGCCGGATCGTCGCCCATGAGGATGAAGCCCGAGATACCGCAGTCGAGGGCCAGCCCGGCCAGTTCTTCCACCCACTGCGCGACCGGGCCGCTCAGCGAGCCGGACCCGGCGGCTGAGAACTCTCCTGAGATGTTCAGCAGGCGCCGCACCGATCGAGGATCACGCCCGGCCGCTTCGGCCGCTTCGTCGATCCGCGCGTTGAGGTCAGGCAACCGAGCGACCCCGCCCTCCAGGTAGGACAGGCTCGGCAGCCATCCGTCTGCCCGACGGCCGATCAGCTCGAGCATGCGGGGCTTGTAGCCGCCGACCCAGATCTCGATGTCGTGCGCCGGGGCGGGACCGCGCTTGGCGCCGGAGATCTGGTAGCGGGACCCGCTGACACGGACGCCGCCGGGCTGGCTGACGTCCCAGACCTGCCGGATGATGTCGATGGCCTCGCCAAGTGCCGCGAGCGCCCGGCCAGGAGCGAGCCTGTCGCCGCCGTTGGCCTCGATCGCCTCCCAGAACGCGCCCGCACCGAGGCCCAGCTCTACCCGGCCGCCGCTGAGCAAGTCGAGGCTGGCGGCGCTGCGGGCGAGCACGGCGGGCTGCCGCAGCGGCAAGTTGACCACGTTCGGCGCCAGCCTGACCCTGCTGGTCACGGCGGCCAGATAGGACAGCAGGGTCCAGGCATCGAGGAACGTCGGCAGGTACGGATGGTCCTGCACGGTGACGAGATCAAGCCCGGCATGCTCAGAGAGCTGCGCGAGCTCGACCACGAGCCCAGGCTCGCCGGCCGACGGCGTGATGAAGCTGCCGAACAGCAGGTCGCGTCCGTAGTCGGTCATCGCCTCGATCTGCTCCCTCGTCATACTCGGCTTCCGCGCTGATCTCCCGCCCGCCCGAGCCTACCCGAGTAGGTTGAACCTTCAACCTACTCGCCGGCCGCCGCCCCTCCAAAGCGCGAGTACTCAGGGCAAGCGCGAAGACTCGGGGTCTTATGGCGCGCCGTTCTCTTCGCAGATGACCTTTGTCGACGCGGATGCTGGCGGCGGTCGGTAACCTGTGTGTTACGGTAGCTTCGCAGTTACCAAGGAGGCGATGCCGATGCCGGACGGCTTGGCCGCCGGCGACCCGTTCGAGGCGCTCGGCGACCCGAACCGGCGCGAGATCCTGCGGCTTCTCGCCACAGGGCACAAGGCAGTGGTCGAGATCGCCGCGGCGCTCCCGATCAGCCGGCCCGCGGTCTCCCGGCATCTCCGGCTGCTCAAGGAGGCAGGGATGGTGGCCGAGCAGGCACGGGGCACTCGGCGCATCTATTACCTCCGCGACGAGGGCTTGCTCGCGATCCAGGAGTATCTGGAGGGAGTCTGGGGCAACGCCGCGGCGCGGTTCAGGCTCCTCGCCGAGAACACCAACGAAGGGGACCAGGCATGACCGCATCTGCTGGCGGTTCCGCGGGTCACCAAGAGACCCTGGAGCCACTGCGGCTGTCGTTTGACGTCGCGTGCTCGCGTCGAGCACGCGTTCGGCGTCTGGACATCCAGAATCGGAACCTGGTGGCCGCCTGACCACACCGTGACCGGTCGCGCCGAGCAGGTGGTTCTTCAGGGGGACGTCGGGGGCCGCATCTACGAGCGGACCGCCGACGGGGCCGAGCACGACTGGGGCGAGGTGACGGTCTGGCAGCCGCCGTCCCGGCTGTCCTACCTGTGGCATCTCGGGACCGACAGGGCCGGCGCCACCGAAGTCAACATTCGTTTTGTCGACATGGGCAAGGGCGCCACCAGGATTGAAATCGAGCATCGGGGCTGGGAACGGCTCGGCGAGGCAGCAGGGACGTGGCGCCATCGGAACGTGGCCGGCTGGCAAAGCCTGCTGCCGCACTACATAGCCGTAGCAGAGAAAACCGCGTTCGAGGAAGGCGAGGCCTGATGGCCGCAGGAACGAAGCAGGATCCGTGGGAGCTCAAGACGCCGCCCGGCACCTCGAGCTACACCATGTACGCCGACGAGCAGGCTGACCCGCCGACGCTGGTCTGCCAGGTCGGATCGACCACCTTGAAATACCGCCTGAGCGCCATCGACGACCTGCACAGCTGGCTGCTCAAGCAGGGCGACTGGGTGCCGCTCGGCGCGGCTGATGAGAAGAAGCCGGCCGCGGACGGCACCGTCGAGGCGTGGGGCCGCTCTGCTGACAACCCGGTCGGAGGCTGGTACGGGCTCCGCAACGGATATCGCGGCAGGTTCGGCATGTACCTGCCGCCGCTACTTGAGCAGCTTGGCCTCGCGGAGGTCACGCACGATGCCCGTAATAACCAAGATGCGCGCTATCGGCTAGGAGGCGAGCCATGTCTGTGGCAAAGGTCGTCAGGTACACCACGAAGCCCGAGCACGCGGAAGAGAACGAGAGTCTCATCCGCAAGGTCTTCGCCGAACTGGCCGAGACCGAGCCGGACGGCATCAGGTACGCGGCATTCCGGCTGGACGACGGCGTCAGCTTCGTGCACGTCGCGGTCATCGAGGGCGAGCAGAACCCGCTCGCAAGCTCGGCGGCGTTCGGCCAGTTCCAGTCCGGCATCGGCGAGCGGGTCGCGCAGGGCCCGCTGGCCGCCGACGCGACGGTGGTGGGCAGTTACCGGCTGCCGGTCGAGTAAGCGGCGCTGGCGCGTTGACCTCGCGGCGACGGTTAGCTCCGCGACGCGTCCCGCTGCTGCCACTGCGGCTTGCGCTTTTCGAGGAAGGCCCGCATGTTCTCGCGCGCGTCAGGCAACTGGCTGGTGGCCGCCATGACCTCGATCGCGTAGGCATACGCCTTCTGCTGGTCGAGATCGATCTGCGCGTACAACGCCTGCTTGCCGATTCCCTTGCTCTGGGCCGATCCCCTGGTGACGCGCTTGAGCAAGTCGAAGGTGGCCGAGTCGAGCTGGTCGGCGGGAACCACCTGGTTGACCAGACCCCAGTCGAGCGCGGTCGGCGCGTCGATCACGTCGCCGGACAGCGCAAGTTCAGCGGCCCGCTTGCGCCCGACGTTTCTCGCGATGGCCACCATCGGTGTGTGACAGAACCAGCCGCCCTTGCCGCCTGGAGCGGCGAAGCCGGCGTCCTCGCTGGCCACGGCCAGGTCGGCGGAAGCCACAAGCTGGCAACCTGCCGCCGTGGCGAGCCCATGCACCCTGGCGACGACGGGCTGCGGTACCTGCTGCATCAGCGTCATGAGCTCGGTGCAGGTCTGCAGCAGCGACCGGACCCCAGCCAGGTCGGCGTCCGCCACGTCGGCGAAATCATGTCCGGCGCTGAAGACCGGGCCGTTCCCCGCGAGCACAATTCCCAGCGCGTCACTGGCCCCGATCTGCGAGAACGCGGTGATCAGCTCGCGCATATGCGCCAGGGACAGCGCGTTGCGGCGCTGCGGGCGGTTCATCGTCACGGTCGCGAACTCGCCGGACCAGTCGACCAGGATGTGCTCGAAGTCCATGACGGCTCCCTTCTCACCCGATTGCAGCCTACGTCGCGCGCGGTAACGGCGATCAGGAGCGGCTGGAGCCCTTGGCTGCGCAGGCTTAGCTGAGCTGGCGCAAGCCCTCGAGCACCCGCTTGAGCGAATCGGCCGGCACCGCCGCCAACTGGCTTGAGGCCGCGCCGTGCGCCTGGCCGCCGCGATGGCGGTTCCTGACCTGTCGGGTCGCCAGCGGCAGCGCGCTGGCCATCCGCTCGGCGCGGCCGATCGCCTCAGCCCGCGCCACGTGGACGGGCAGCCTGGCAAAATGATTCTGCCCAGTGTTTTTTCGCCGACTCGAACCTGATTCCCGCGACGGACGCCTGCTCGGCCAGCGGGACCGTCAGAACCATGACCGCATCGACGACAATCGACCTGAGAATGGCATGCAGGCCACCCTCTGTGAGGTAGCTGCGCGCAATCAGAACCGCGCCGAGATCTGCTTCCGGGCGATCTTCGCCGCCGAGCAACTCTCGCGCTTCCGCGGTCGGTCGAAGGGTCCCGCGCAGCCTGGTCATGAGGTTCGGAGTCCAGGACGAGCGCGCGTGCGTGATATGACCGTGATCGAGGTAGATGGCCCCATCGGGATTGCCGTCAATTTCCAGGACGCCGGCAACCTCGTTGAGTGCGAGGCCTTCTAGCACGGCAGCAACGCACTGGCCTGCCTGCTCGCCTGAACTGGCCAGTCGAGACCACTCCTTCGCTCGGGCTCTGGCCCGGCTGCCGACCACCCGCAGCCGCTGATTATTCGAGCTAACAACCAACGCCGCAGGTCACCATGTGTAGCGAACCATCGGGCAGGCTACTGGTCGGGCCGGCCAGGTGCAAGCAAATGCGAGCAAAATGATCCGGCGAGTCGCCGCGTGAGTGACAGCGCAGAAACCAATCAGCCAAGTATTGACAACACCATCGCGAATTCTCGTTGCTCCACAGCTAGATGCACTCTGCGTTCGGCGCGGACAAGCGATTGTGTGCTGTCGCGGCCTGGATGCGCCAGCCGAGGTCAGTCGTCGATCGCCTGGTAGGCGGCCGTGAAGAAGTCGAGGAAGACCGGCGACGTAGGCCGCCCGGCTCCGCCCTGATTCATGAGGATTGCCGTCATGTCCTCGGCTGGGTCGTTGTACCAGATGACGCCGTATCCCCCGTTCCATCCGTAGCTCCCGACCGAGGGTCCGAGGTGCGTGCGCCGGGTGCGGACCGACATCCCCAAACCCCAGCCGAAGTCGTCGAAGTACCCCGGCCTGAACCCGGAGACCGCCTTCTGCGCCGGCGTCAGCTGGTCGCTGGCCATCAGCGTCACCGACGGCCGGGAGAGCACCCGCTCGCCGTGGTGGGTACCGCCGGCCAGCAGCGCCGAGGCGAAGGCGAGGTAATCGCTGATGGTCGAGACGAGCCCGCCGCCGCCGTCTTCGAACGCCGGCGGCCGGCTCCAGTACCCGTCAGGGCCGTCATAGACGACGATCTCGCCGGTGACCTCGTCGACCTGGTAGGCGGTCGCCAGCCGGCTGATGTTCTCGCCCGCCACGCTGAAGCCGGTGTCCTTCATCGCGAGTGGTTCGCAGATCCGCTCGCGCAGGGCATCCCCGAACGACATGCCTGTGGCGCGGGCGATGAGCACGCCGGTTACGTTGGCGGCGGTGTTGTACATCCACCGCTCACCCGGCTGGTAGACCAGCGGAAGGGCGCCGAGCCGGCGAATCCACTCATCCGGCGGCATCGCAGTCTCGCAACTACTGGCTGGCGCCTGGTCGGGTTCCTCGCTCTGGAGCGCGTTGAGCGCGTCGGCGATCGGAATCGTTCCCGGTTCGGCGGGGACGATCCCGGTGCCGAGGGTGAAGGTGAGCAGATCGCGCAGCGTTACCGGGCGTTTCGCTGGGACGGTCTCTTCGAGCGGCCCGTCAGGGTCGGCGAGCACCCTCATGTCCGCCAGTTCCGGGAGGAACTCGTCGACCGGGTCGTCGAGGCGGAGCGTGCAGTCCTCGACGAGCGTCATCGCGCAAGCGGCGACGACCGGCTTCGTCGTCGAGGCGATGCGGCAGATCGTGTCGGCTGCCATCGGCGTCCTCGAGCCCTCGCCCTCGAAGGCCAGATTGCCCGTCGCCTCGATGTGGACCTCGCCGTGGCGGGCGACGGCTGCCACCGCACCCGGGGCCAAGCCGGAATCGACGTAACGCTGCAGCACTTCTTGCACCCGGGCCAGCAGCTTCGGCGAGAAACCACCAGTAGTCACTCTCTTCTTGCCTCCTCCTGGGCCGCGCTGAGCCGGCCTGGCCATCAGGGCACGCCGACCTAGTACAGGTGGACGATGTGAGTTGCGGTTACTCATCCCCGGCCGTGCATCAAGCTGACGAGATCTCCCGGCCAGCCGAGGCTACGCCGGTGGCGCTACGGGCGGCAACGTCGTTCGTCATCTCGCTGGAGCTCTGCCGGCGCTCCACCCTTCTCGTCACGCGGCAGGCGACAGCACATGGCTCGCGGGCTCGACTCGAGCACGACGCGGTGCGGCCCGGCACCCAGGGTGCCGGGCCGCCGCGTGCGCGAGGTTAAGTCATCCCGCCGGACCCGCCTTCAGGGTGACGGTCGCCGAGTGACGCAGCCCGGACTGATCGAGCCAGCCGATTCTGACCCGATCGCCGGGGTGGTGCCGTCCGAGGACGGACTGCAGGTCGAGCGGCGAGCCGATCCGCTGCCCGCCAGCGGAGACTATGACATCGCCACCACGCAGACCTGCGCGGCTGGCCGCGGTTCCCGGGAAGACACCGGCGATCAGCGCGCCGCTGCCAGCCGGTATCCCCCGCGCCCGGGCTTGCGCGGCCGAACTGACACCGACGCCGAGGAAACCGGTGGCGCCGATGTGCACGGTGGCCGCGCCGTTCCCGGCGTCGATCTGCCTGGCGATCGACAGTGCCCGGTTGATCGGGATCGCGAATGCCTGCGTCTTGCCCTTGAGCTGGAAGCCGCCGGAGCCGGCCGAGGCCGCGGTGTTGATGCCGATGATCCGGCCGGCCTGGTTGACCAGCGGACCGCCCGAGTCACCGGGCCTGATCGGGGCGTTGTGGCCAATGAGACCGTGCAGCCGCTCGGAGGTACCGGCCGAGCTGTCAGTCGCGGTGACCGAGACACCGAGCCCGATGATCCGGCCGGTCACGACGGAGGGAGCGCCGCCCTTCCCACCCGCGTTGCCCATCGCGACAACCCGCTGGCCGATGGCAGCTGACGCGGAGTTCCCGGTCGCGACGGTCTCCAGACCGGACGCTCCCTGCAGCTTCAGTACGGCGATGTCGTGGCTGCGGTCATACCCGACGACCCTGGCGGTGTAGGTATGGCCGTTGCCTATGTCAGTGGCGCGGATCGAGGTGGAGCCCTCGATCACGTGGTTATTGGTCAGGATCTCTCCAGACGAGGTCAGGACGATGCCGGTACCGGCCGCCTGGGCGCGCTGGAAGCCGAGCGTCGTGACGATGTCGACCAGGCCGCCGTCCACCTTCGCGGCGATCGAGCTCGTCGGCTGCGCGGCGCTGGGATGATGGCTGCGCGCGGTTTGCAGGCCCCAGAAGCTGGCCGCTGCGATGACCGCGACAGCTACCAATGCCAGAAGCTGGCGCCGCAGCCGGCGGAACGGCCCGTTGGGGCCGCGGCCGCCGTAGCCGTACGGGTCATATGGCCCGCCAGGCCCGCCGGGTCCCGGCCAGTTGTAGGACTGCTGGGCTCCATACGGCGGCGCGCCATACGGCGGGCCGCCGTAGGGCTGCTCACCGTAGGCCGGCTGGCCATAAGGCGGCTGGCCATAAGGCGGCTGGCCATAGGGTGGCTGGCCATAGGGTGGCTGGCCATAAGGCGGTTGCCCGTACGGCTGGCCGCCCTGCGGCGGGGCGTCGGGCGGCGCCCACGGTGGTCGGGATCCGGCTGGCGGATCGTAGATGCCTGTCATGCGTTCGGCTCCCTCGGCCCACAGGTCTCGGTGTGCTCTGCTGCCATGGTGGAACAGTGACCTGAGGGAAGACTGAAAGCCCGCTGAGCGCCACCTCGGACTCTGCCGAGACCCATCGCCGTCGTTAGCCACCTACACCCCGTACCCGCCAGGGCCAGGTCCGTCCGTCGTGATCAGCCATGGGCGGCGGACTGGCACGCTGCCGTCCGGAGCTGCCCTGCCTGACGCACCGTGTTCGACGGGCACGCGGCGCCGCTCGAGGTGGCGAGGCCCAGCGCGATGATCGCTGCCATGAGGCATGCGACGAGGACGATCGGGATGGTCGCGGACGCCTTCGCCAGACGCGCGGCCGACCGGCCCGCGCGCTGCGCCAGATTTGGGCTGGCGGCCAGCTGCTCGGTCGGGGGCGGCCCGTCTTCCCTGGTCAGCCGGGCGAAGATCGCGAACATGGACGCGAGTCGGGGATCGCGCGATTCGAGCACGCGATCCATGCCATTCAAAAGGGATTGCTGGTAGTTCGGCAGGCTCACCCGCGCACAACTGCCCGGGAAAGACCCGGTCAAACTGCCTCCTCGTTCAGCCCTGGGCGCGACCTCGTTCGATGACTGCGTCGCGCCGGCTGACCACCAGCGCCGCATCGATTCCCCCGGTGTGCCAGCGCTGGTGCGCCCTGGCCTCGATCTGCTCCGCCTCTTGTGCGGTCACGCGTGCGCCCTCGTTGTAGGTGTTCAGTATCTCGCGCACCGCGCTGGTTTCGGCAGAGGCGATGTCGGCGGCCAATCCCCACGCGAAACCGAGCAACTGCTCATGCGGCACGACGTGGTTAACCAGGCCCCAAGCCAGCGCCGTTGGCGCTCCGATGAAGTTGCCCGTCGCGCTCATCTCGCGGGCGCGGCGCAGCCCGACCGCCTCCGGCAGCGCGACCGTCAGGCCCCAGCCCGGCATCACGCCGACCCTGGCGTGGGTATCGGCGAATCTGGCCCGGTCCGAGGCGATCAGGAAATCGCACGCGAGAGCCAGTTCAAGGCCACCCGTCACAGCAGCACCGTTGATCGCCCCTATCAGGGGGGTAGTCAGGACGGGTAGCACCTGGCCGCCGCCCGCACCGGACAGCGGGCCGTCGGATTGCCCGAGCTCGGTCAGGTCGAGGCCGGCGCAGAACGCCGGATCCGCACCCGTCAGCACTATCGCGCGAACATCGGCCCTGCCATCAAGGCCAGCGAGCGCATCGCGCAACGCCGCCAGCAAGGAACCCGAGATCGCGTTGCGCCGTTCGGGCCGGTTCAGGGTCACGACGGCGACCTGGTCCGAGACCTCGACGAGTACCTCGGGCATCGCGATCGCCTCCCTCGCTGCCGCCGATCCTAACCACCTGCGTCCTGAGCGCCGGGCTCCGGCGCGGGCTTACCCTTGCGGTGTATCTGAGCGTGCTCTGAGACCACGCGCGCTTCCGCCGCTCCATTCACCGGGGATACATTGAGCAACGGCGCGGAGGGCGCCACCAGGCCCGCGGAAAGGACGCAGTCCTCCGTCATGGCACACCCTGCCGAGCACCCGGATCCGCTGACCGACGAGGACATCGAACTGATCGCCGGTCAGTACGACGACCGTCCCCAGCTCAAGCCGGTGCTGGACGCCGTCTTGGCTGCGGCAGGCTCGCTGGGCGAGATGACCGTGCAGCCGCGCAGGACCATGGTGTCGCTTGTGTCGTCGCGCCGCACATTCGCCTGGTTGCAGGCGAGCACGAAGCAGCGGGTCGACCTGGGCCTGCGGCTCGCGGACACCGAGCCGCACGGCCGGCTGCTGACAGTCAGAGACCTCGGGGGCTCGACCGTGCGGATAGCCCTGGCGACGCCCGGCGAGGTCGACGCGGACGCGATCGGCTGGCTGCGCCGCGCCTACGAGGAGAGCATCGCCCAGCCGCCGCCGCGCAAGCGCCCCGCGCCGCGAGCGCCCGCCGAGCGCCGGCCACTCGTCGTCCGGATCGAGGGATTCGATCTGCCTGGCCGCTCGTGCCGGCCTGAGCCAGACGGGTCAGGGTATGAGAACGTGCACGTCGGCGTCCGAGACGACCGGCCCGAGGCGACCGGCCTCACGGTCCCCGGCCTGCGCGGGGTGGCAACCGGCCTGGTGCCGGGCGACGCGCCGTCGGCGAGCTGGGAGGTGCTGGTCACGATCCGGCGAGGCGAGGGCGGCATCGATTTCGGCGGGCCGTCCGTGCGCGGCGATCGAAGCGACCGCCATCTCGGACTTGTCTGGGGCGAAGTCCCCGGCGACGGCACCTTCCGGCTCTTCCGCGGCGCCAAGCTGCGCCTCGTCGACGTGGACCAGGCCGTCGTCGAGCAAGCCTGGCAACCAGGTTTCGCGCTCGTGGCTAAGGTGAGGCTGACCGACCCGCGAGGCAACCCGATCTGCGCGCGCGTCAGGCCGCCTGACGTCGAATGGTCGGCACGCCCGATTGGGTAACCCGACCGCGAGCCGCAGGTGGCTACCGGGCTCCCGCACGGCGATAAGCGCCGGCCGCAGGTGCGAACGCGCGGATCCAGGCGGGACAATAGATGGGTGAGCAGACTCCGGGGCAGCGTGATTTCTGTCCGCGGCACAATGCCACTACTGACGCGAACGAACCTGGCCTGCACCGAGCGTGCGGGTGTTCAGGAACCGCGGTGCCTAAGTCTCACCAGATATGGAGGAGCAAATGAGCATAAAGCTGGGTGATACGGCTCCGGATTTCGAAGCCGACACCACGCAGGGCAGGATCAGCTTCCACGACTGGATCGGAGACTCCTGGGCGGTGCTGTTCTCGCACCCGAAGGACTTCACCCCGGTCTGCACCACAGAGCTCGGCTACATGGCCAAGATCCAGCCCGAATTCGACCGCAGGAACGTGAAGATCGTGGGCTTGTCAGTGGACTCGTCGGGTGACCACGAGAAGTGGGCCCAGGACATCGAGGAGACCCAGGGAGCCAGGCCCGAATACCCGATCATCTCAGACGCGGACTTCAACGTCTCGAAGCTGTACGACATGCTCCCGGCAGAAACGTCCGGCGACGCGACGAGCCGCACGCCGGCCGACAACCAGACCGTTCGTAACGTCTTCGTCGTCGGCCCCGACAAGAAGGTCAAACTGATCCTCGTGTACCCGATGACGACGGGTCGCAACTTCGACGAGGTCCTGCGCGTCATCGACTCGCTTCAGCTCACCGCCAAGCACAAGGTCTCGACCCCGGTGAACTGGAAGCAGGGCGAGGACGTCATCATCTCCGGCTCAGTGTCGAACGATGACGCGAAGAAGACCTACCCGGAGGGCTGGCGCTCGCCGAAGCCCTACATCCGCATCGTCCCGCAGCCGAAGTAACGCGACCGCGAGCAGAAGCGTGAGTGCAGCGGCCCGGACCCGGTAGGGTCGGGCCGCTGCACTGTGAAGGTGGTCGAGATGCCAGGTTTCGTGCTCGAGCCGCAGGGCGGCGCCGCGTTCGGCTTTCACGGCTCCCGCGTGCAGATCAAGGCGTCGGGCGGTGACACGCTCGGACAGCTCGCGGTGCTGGAATCCGTCTATCCACCTGGGCTGTCGGTCCATGTCCACATCCATGAGGGCGAGGACGAGATGTTCTACGTCCTCTCCGGCGAGTTGACCGGCACGTGCGGCGACCAGACCTGGACGGCCCAGCCCGGCAGCTTCGTGTTCGTACCGCGGGACACCCCGCACAGTCTGACCGTCACCAGCGCCGCGCCGGCCACCGCTCTGGTCATCACCGGGCCGCCGCGGCTCGACCAGCAGATTGTCGCTCGCGCCGAGCCCGTGCCTGATCTGGACTGAAGCGAAGGAGACGCGGACCATTGAGGGTGCCGGGTTGATCACAGCCCGCTGGTCGCACTGCGCTGGCCGTTCGGGACCGGGAAGCGCTGGAAAGGGTATGCCAGATAGTCGACGTGCGCGAACGGTCCCCCAGAGGCGGCGAGGCGGAGGGCTGTACCGATGGAATACCTGGTTAGCATGACCACCCACGTTCCTGACGGGACGTCAGACCAAGCGGTCGCCGACGTCAGGGCCCGCGAGGCAGCGCATTCCGGTGAACTGGCCCGACAGGGGCATCTGCTTCGGCTGTGGCGGCCGCCGCTGCGGCCTGGCGAGTGGCGCTCGCTCGGCCTGTTTGCCGCCACCGACGACGCCCAGCTCGAGCAGGTCCTCGCCTCCATGCCGCTGCGGGTGTGGCGCACTGACGAGGTGACGCCGCTCGCGCCGCACCCAAGTGATCCTGGCCGGCCAACCAGGGACGTCCGGCGCTGAAAGATCAATACGCGCGCACATCATTTGGGGCTTTAACCTGACGCTTGGCGGTCCGCCTTTGCTAAGGAGGCATCGTGCGCGTGCGAGCGGCCGTGCTGACAGGGGTGAACACGCCCTTCCAGGTCACCGACGTGGACCTGGCACCCCCTCGAAGCAGGGAAGTGCTGGTCAAGATCGCAGCTAGCGGTTTGTGCGGCAGCGACCTCAACGTCATATCCGGGAAGCGGACGCTAGTTCCCTTCCCGGTTGTTCTCGGGCATGAGGCGTCGGGCGTCGTGGTGGAGTGTGGCCCTGACGTGGAGCGGATGCGACGCGGGGACTCAGTGGTCCTATCGATCGTCCCATCGTGCGGAACATGCGGCGCATGCGAGCTGGGGCGGAGGAATTACTGCGCGATCGCAGATGCGGCGATGGCCGCCGGCGCGATGCTCGACGGGACCCGCCGGCTCAGCGCCCGACGGCCGGGAACTGCACCACTTCCTCACGGTGTCGTCCTTCGCCGTCGGCTCGGCGCCGGAATGGCCAAGCTGGTGGACGCGAACAGCGGCTTCTCCGCGCGCCGCGCGATCCAGGTCGGCCGGCTTCTGGCAGCCGAAGGCGTGACCCATTTCGAGGAGCCCTGCCCGTACTGGCAGCTCGCGGAGACCAAGCGCGTCACGGATACGCTCGCCATCGACGTCACCGGCGGCGAGCAGGACTGGGACATTGCCACCTGGCAGCGGATCATCGGCGGACACGTCGTCGACATCGTGCAGCCGGACATCATGTACATGGGCGGGCTGTGGCGAACGCTGCAGGTAGCCAACGCCGCTGCGCGCGCCGGGGTGCCTTGCACGCCGCACTGCGCCAACCTGTCGCTCGTCACGATGGCGACCATGCACATGCTCGCCGCGATTCCCAATGCGGGCCAGTATCTCGAGTTGTCGATCGAGGGCGCCGACTACTATCCGTGGCAGGTCGGCCTATTCCGTGGTGATCCGTTCGCTGTCACCGCTGGTCACGTCCTCGTCCCCGACGAGCCCGGCTGGGGAGTCGAGATCGATGCAAGATGGCTCGACAGGTCCGCCTATCAGGCCTCAGGCATCGAACAGCAGCCAGCCTGGGCTTCTGACCCCACGCACCGAGGGTCCGAGCTGGAATTCGTCGAGCCACCCGCCCGCATCGCTTCATAGGTGGTAGGCGTACTCGCGGAACTCCCAGTCAGTTACGTATCGCTCGAAGCGCTCGATCTCGTTGCGCTTGTAGGCCAGGAACGAGTCGACGAAATACCTGCCGAGCACCTCGCCGAGTTCGTGGTCGGCCTCGAGGGCGTCAAGCGCGTCGGACAGCCGGGCGGGCAGCATCTGCGCCGAGGCGGGGTCGTAGCCGTAGCCCTCCAGCTTCGGCGGCGGCTCCACCTTGTGAGTGAGCCCGAGGTACACCGCGGCGCCGACTGCGGCCATCGCGAGGTATGGATTGGCGGTGGCGTCGCCGAGCCTGACCTCCATCCGCGCGGCCGACCCGCGCTCGGGCGGAATCCGTATCATCGCGCTGCGGTTGTCCAGGCCCCAGTCGATCAGCCAGGGCGCGAGCGTGTCGGGGCCGAAGCGCTTGTAGGAGTTGATCGTCGGGTTCATCAGCGCGGTGAGCGCCTTGGCGTGCCGCAGGACGCCGCCAATCGCGTGCCGGCCTGGCGCCGATATCCCGTCCGGCCCATCGGGATCGCCGAAGACATTGGCGCCCGCGTCGTCGCTCAGTGATGCGTGCACGTGGAAGCCTGAGCCGCCCTCGTCGTTGAACGGCTTGGCCATGAACGTCGCGAGCAGGTCCTGCTGGCGAGCGATCTCCTGGACCGCCGACTTCAGCCGGAACGAGCGGTCAGCGGCGTCGAGCATCTCCGAGTGGCTGAGGTTGATCTCGAACTGCCCTGGCGCGAACTCGTGGTTGGCCGCGGTGACGTGCAACCCCGCGTCACGCAGCAGCCTGAGCATGCGCAACAACAAGCCGCGAGGATCGCCCTTGCGGCCCACGACGTAGACGTTGCCGACGTCGTCGGCGTACCGCCGCCACTCGCCTGCGCCGTCCCGCTCGCAGACGAAGAACTCCAGTTCCGGCCCGCAGATCAGGCGGTAGCCGAGGCCAGCGATCTGCTCGGCGACCCGCCTCACGACCACGCGGGGCGACTCCGGCGCCGGCTCGCCGTCCGGCGTGGTCGCGTCGCCGAGGCACCAGGCCGCGTTCGGCTCCCACGGCAGCTGGGTCAGGGTGGACAGGTCAGGCCGGACGACGATGTCGGGCAGGCCGGCCTCCAGGCCGCCCTGTACCGGCACAACATCTCCCATCGGGGAGGTGTGATAGACCGCGCGGCAAAACGCCAGCCCGTGCCCGGTCGCCGCCCCAAGTTCCTCGAGCAGCACGTCGCGACCCCGGTCGACGCCGATCAAATCCGGATAGGAGACCCTGACCACGTCCACGCCCCCGGCCCGCAGCCGCTCGCTGATGGTCGCGTGATCGGCGTCAGGCACGTCCTGCACTATGACTCCACCAAGAACGTTCGGATACAAATGATCTGGAAGCGTAACCGGCTCCACAATGGGCGGGCAACCGTTGGACGCTTAGCGATGACGACGGGCTGCGACCGGGATGACGACCGGGATGACGACTGCGATGACGACTGGGAGCAGGCGTGAGCGAGATGGCCGGGTTCTTCTATCCGCGAACCGCGACCGGGCGGTCCTCGCTGCTCCCGTCCCCGCCCTGGTACTACTCAGGCGACCTGCTCACGGTCGAGTACAGGACCGACCCTGCGCGCGTGGCGGCGCTGCTGCCGCCGCCACTTCGGCTGGCCGACGAGGACCCTGGGGCCGTGGCGCTGATCTGGGCCGACTGGCAGTCCTGCGGCGCGAGCGGTGACGAACTGCTCGACCCGGTCAGGGCGCAGTACTCGGAGTGCTTCGCCGTAGTGCGATGCACGGTCGAGGGCCGCGTGTTCT
The DNA here is from genome assembly GCA_963696215.1 of uncultured Actinomycetota bacterium. Classification (GTDB taxonomy): domain Bacteria; phylum Actinomycetota; class Actinomycetes; order Streptosporangiales; family Streptosporangiaceae; genus Chersky-822. Next base: position 728,114 of record CAVOJF010000006.1, on the reverse strand, counting down.
CCCGGTGCGTGTTCATCTGGGTGGACACCGACTTCGCGCTCGCGCGCGGGCTTGTGCAGGGCTATCCGAAGAAGCTGGGGTCGATCCACCAGACCAGGCCGCACCCGTTCGGTAGGGCGGCGCCCCGGATCGCGCCCGGCGGCGTCTTCGCCGGCACGCTGTCCGCGGCCGGCCGCCGCCTCGCCCAGGCCGTCGTCACCCTGCGCGAGGAAGCCCCGTCCAACGGCTTCGTGAACGCGCACCCGATGGCGCACCACCGCTGGATGCCGTCCGTCGAGAAGGGTGCTCCCGACGCGCTCAGCGAACTGATCGCCTCTGGTAGCGCGAACTTCGAGGCCGGCCCCGCCTGGCGCGGCGACGCGACGCTCGAACTCTTCGAGTCCCCCACCGAGGAAATAGCCGATCTGGAAGTCCGCGAGATCATCGGCGGCTACTACCGCCAAGTGGGCGTCACCTGGGACGGCGGCTCGGTTCTGGCCGCCCGAACACCGCCGCCCGGCCAGCAGCCCTAACCTCACCGCTGCTGCCGGCCCCTGCGCATCCCGCCTCATCAGATCCCGTGTATGTATGGTCCATCTATCACCGGAATCCGCAATGGATGGACCAGTCATACACGCGGCCGAGGTCCAGCCGCCCCCCGAACCGCGCACACGCCGGCCCGCCGCCTTCCGAGCCTCGCCCGCCGCCTCCTGAGGCGCACCCGCCGCGCCTCCCTTGACCGCCCCTCGCGGCCCTTCATAGTGTTTGGTTCCAAACGACCAGCGGAGCGGACGCCCCGCCGGCTCGCAGCGGCCCAGGCGGCCGAGGCGGCACAGGCACCAGCGGCGGCGCAGGCGCCGCGGTGTGGGCGGCGCGGTGACGGCGGGATGGCGATGAGCGAGGGGCATGTGGCGCGGGTTGCCGGGGTGGACGTTGATACCCGGCACTGGATCGGCGGCCGCCGCGTCGGTTCGGCGAGCACGTTCACCGACGTCTCCCCCATCGACGAGCAGCCGATCGCGGAGGTCGCCAGCGGCGGACAACACGAGATCGACCAGGCGGTGCAGGCCGCGCAGGCGGCGTTCGGAGCCTGGGCCGCGACGCCGCCAGGCGCCCGTGCCGAGACGATGCGGGCGATCGCCGACGGCATCGACAAGCGCATCGAGGAACTCGCACAGGTCGAGACCGCGGACAACGGCGCGCTGCTGCGGTCGCACCGGCGCAGCGTGATGCCGCGGGTCGCGCACAACTTCCGCTTCTTCGCGGATTGGCTCGGCGAACTAGACGGCGACGGGCTCGAGGTCAACGGCCACCGCGAGCAGGTCTCGTGGGATCCGGCCGGCGTGACCGCGGTAATCACGCCGTGGAACGCGCCGCTGATGCTAGCCACCTGGCGGATCGCGCCCGCACTTGCGGCCGGCAACACCGTGGTCGCCAAACCGCCCGAGTGGGCGCCGCTGACGGCCAGCCTCCTTGCCGACATCACCAGCGAAGCCGGGCCTCCCGGACGGCGTCTTCAACGTAGTCCAGGGCCTCGGCAACCCGGCAGGCGCGGCGCTCGCGGCCCACGACGGCGTCGCCAGGCTCGCGTTCACAGGCTCGGCGGCCACCGGCCGCGCGGTCGCGGCGGCCGGTGGCGGGCACCTCACGCCGGTCTCGCTCGAACTCGGCGGCAAGTCCCCGCTGATCGTCTTCGCCGACGCAGACCTCGACCTCGCGGTCTCTCACGCAGTCGGCCAGTACGACAACGCTGGCCAGGTGTGCCTGGCTGGCACCAGGCTGCTGGTCGGCCAGGCCATTGCCGAGGAGTTCACCGCGCGGTTCATCGAGCGGGCTGGCAGCCTCCGCCAGGGCGACCCGCGAGACGACGACACCGGCATCGGACCGAACATCACCAGGGCCCACCTAGAGCGGGTCGACGGCTTCGTCCGGCGGGCCATCGCCGCCGGTGCCAAGCCGCTGCTCGGCGGCGCCGTCAACCCCGACCTCGGCGGTCTGTACTACCAGCCGACCCTGCTCGCCGGAGCGCAGCCGGGCTCGGAGATCCTGACCGAGGAAGTCTTCGGGCCGGTCCTGACCGTGCAGACGTTCAGCGGCGACGAAGAGGCGGTGGCTCTTGCCAACAACACCAGGTACGGGCTGGCGGCCACGCTCTTCACCGGCGACCAGGATCGCGCCGACCGGATGTCCAGTCGGCTTCGTGCGGGCACTGTCTGGGTCAACTGCTTCTTCGTCAGGGATCTGCGCGCCCCGTTCGGCGGCGCCGGCCAGTCCGGCATCGGCCGTGAGGGCGGCACCTGGAGCTTTGACTTCTACTGCGACGTGAAGAACACCGTGTACGCCCCGCAGGGCTGGCGCGCGGGAGGAAACGGCCAGCGAGCGGGCAACGAGCGAACGGCCAATGAGGAGACGGCCAATGAGTGAGAACCGTGGGTGACGTCGTCGGCGCAGGCCTGCTCGCGCACGTACCGACGATCATGCTGCCAGCCGAGGAGCGCAGGGAACTCAACGAGGGCACGGAGATCAGCCTCGTGCCTGGCCTGAACCGGCTCCGCGAGGAGATCTTCGAGACCCTGGACTACGACACCGTCCTGGTCCTGGACTCGCACTGGCACACCACCGTCGAATTCGTGGTGGCGGCGCATGAGACCAGGGCGGGCCTGTTCACCTCCGACGAACTGCCGCGAGGCATGTGCCGCGTTCCGTACGACTGGCAGGGCGACCCCGAACTCGCCCACGCGATCGCGGCCCAGGCGGACAAGCACGGCACCTGGATCACTCCGATCGACGACCCGTACCTGCCGGTGCACTACGCCACTGTCAACCTGTGGCACTACCTGGGCCGCGGGCTCGACCGACGGTGGATGTCGATCAGCAACACCGCCTACACCGGCGACACCGAGGACTTTCTGCGAGCTGGCCGCGCCATCGGCGCCGCGATCGCAGCTACCGGCCGACGAGTGGTGCTCATCGCGTCCGGCGCGCTGTCGCACACCTTCTGGCCGCTGCGCGAACTTCGCGCGCACGAGGCCAGCGACCCCGCGCACATCAGGACAAGCCAGGCCAGGGCGGCCGACGCGGACCGGATCGGATGGCTGCGGGCAGGCGAGCACGCCAGGGTGATAGACACGATGGGTGCGTACCTGGCGGTACGGCCAGAAGCCAAGTTCGCGCACTACCTGATGATGATCGGCGCGCTCGGCGACCGCGCGGCGACGGCGCCGGCCAGGCCGTTCAGCGACTACGAGAACTCGATCGGCACCGCCCAGATGCACCTGTGGTTCGACCGGCCGTCCGGCGGCTGGACAGCACCGGTCGGCGCGGACGGCCACACACCCCGTTAGGAGGACGGCATGCCGGAGTACCGGCGGATCCTGCTCGATGGCGCCGCCACGCAGGTGCGCCGCGAGGGCGACGACCTAGTCGCCGGTGATGGACGTCGGATCGCGGCCGACCACGCCGTCCACCTGCCGCCCGTCACGCCCACCAAGATCATCGCGGTGCATCTGAACCATCGCAGCAGGGTCACCGAGTTCTGCGCGACGCTCCCGGTGGCCCCGACCTACTTTCATAAGCCGGTCTCGGCGCTGCTCGGGCACAGGGGCGCGGTGATCAGACCCCCCAACTGCAAGTACCTCAACTACGAGGGCGAGGTCGCGATCGTGATCGGCAGGACCTGCCGGGGCGTGTCCCCCGCGGAGGCCGGAGGCTTCATCGCCGGTTACACGATCGGCAACGACTTTGGCCTGCACGACTTCCGCGACACCGATGCCGGATCGATGCTCCGCGTCAAGGGCTCGGACACGCTCGCGCCGCTCGGACCGGGGCTCGTCACCGACTGGGATTTCCATGGCAAGCGGCTGCGCACCTATGTGAACGGCGCCGTGGTCCAGGACGGCTCGACCGACGAGATGGCATGGGACATGCACTACCTGGTCGCGGACATCGCCAGGACGATCACGCTCTGCCCGGGCGATGTGCTGCTGTCGGGCACGCCGGCCAACTCCAGGCCCGTGCAGCCGGGCGACGTGGTCGAGGTCGAGGTCGACGGCCTCGGAAAGCTGACCAACCACATTGTCGCGGGACCGCAGGACGTCGCCGGGCAGTACGGCGCCCAGCCCACCGAGAGCGAGGAGGTCATCTCGACCGCCTTCGGCGGCGACTGGGAGTTCCGCGGCATCCGAGCGCCGATTCGCGCCTAGGACGGCATGGCATGGACTTGCAACGCTGGCTGAGTCAGGCGGCCGATTCGGTGCGGGACTGGCAGTCCAGCTATCCGCGGTTCGAGCCGCACCCGTCGCTGACCATCAGCGATGAGCGGTTCGGCGCCGCCTTCGCGGAGTTCGCCGACCGGATGCGGGGCAACTACCCGTACTTCCACCCGAGCTACGCGGGGCAGATGCTGAAGCCGCCGCATCCGGCGGCCGTCGCCGGCTACGTCGCGGCCATGCTCGTGAACCCGAACAACCACGCGCTGGACGGCGGCAAGGTCACCTCCGAGATGGAGAAGGAGGTCGTCACCGACCTCGCCGCGATGTTCGGCTTCGGCACGCACTTGGGACACCTGACCAGCAGCGGTACGATCGCGAACCTTGAGGCGCTGTACGTGGCGCGCGAACTGCATCCCGAGCGCGGCGTCGCCTACAGCGCCGAGGCGCACTACACCCACGCCAGGATGTGCGGCGTGCTCGGCATCAAGGGCACGGCGGTCGGCGTCGACGCCGCCGGGCGGATCGATCTGGACGCGCTCGATGACCTCCTTGCGGGCGGCACCATCGGCACTGTCGTCGCTACCGCGGGCACGACCGGCCTCGGCGCGATCGACCCGGTGCACGACGTCCTGACCATCGCCCGAAGGCACGGCGTCAGGGTGCACGTGGACGCGGCCTATGGCGGCTTCTTCACGCTGCTGGCCGACCCTGGCTCCGGCGGAAGGACCGCGCTTGACCCGAGACCCTGGCGCGCCATTGCGCGGTGCGATTCGGTCGTCATCGACCCGCACAAGCACGGGCTGCAGCCATACGGGTGCGGCGCCATCCTGTTCGCCGATCCCGCGGTCGGGCGGTTCTACGCGCACGACTCGCCGTACACCTACTTCACCTCCGACGAGCTTCATCTCGGCGAGATCAGCCTGGAGTGCTCGCGGGCCGGGGCCGCGGCGGCCGCGCTCTGGCTGACCTTCAAGCTGCTGCCGCCGACCGCCGGGGGCCTCGGCCAGGTCCTCACGGCCTGCCGGTCGGCGGCCCTGGACTGGGCAAGCCTGCTGGAGGACTCCGACCGGCTGCGGCTCTACCAGCGCCCGGAACTCGACATCGTCAGCTACTTCCCGCTCACAGCGGGGATCAGCATGGCGGCAATCGATAAAACGTCCGCCCGGATACTCGCGGACGGGATGCACGACGCGGACGACCCGGTATTCGTCAGCACGCTGAGCGTCGACGCGGATGGTTTCGGCCGCCGCCATCCCGACATCGCGGCCGACCAGGACCAGGCCAGGATCCTGCGCAGCGTGCTGATGAAGCCGGAATCGCAGGCCTACGTGCGAGAATTGCACGCCCGCGTCGAGGCTCTGGCGTCGCGGTAACGCCGGTTACCATCGTCCCATGTCACGTCGCCTCTCCGCCGATAGCGCCAGCGACCTGGTGCAGGCCGAGCGCGACATCCGGGGCAAGATCGGCCGCCAGCCGCTGGACTTCGCGGCGATGGCCGCGGTCTCGAACATCTACCGGGCCGCCAACGTCGTCCGCAATCACCTGGAGCGGCAGATCCTCGCGGATGAGGACCTGTCCTGGGCCGCGTTCACGGTGCTATTCGTGCTGTGGATCTGGGGCGACCAGCAGACCAGGCACCTGGCCGACGAGGCCGGCGTGACCAAGGGGACGCTCACCGGCGTGCTGAAGACCCTGGAGAAGCGCGGCCTTACCAGACGGCGCGCCCACGATGCGGACGGACGGCTCGTGCTGGTCAGTCTCGAGCCCAAGGGTGCCGCCGTGATCGAGCGGTTGTTCCCGGCCTTCAACCAGGGCGAGGCTTCGGTCAGCGGCGGCCTGACCGAAGGCGAGAAACATCAGCTAGCCGCGCTGCTCAGGAAGATCATCCGCTCCGTCGAGGCCAGCTAGCTCGCGCAGCAGCCGACGGTCGTCGAACATGTGATGCGCGAGCTCGTGCACGATCCGGCGGCCCATCCACTCGACCGAGCGGACCTCAGGCTCTGGCCACGGGTAGACGCCGGTCCGCTCCCAGCCGGCGTCGTCGAGCGCCGCCATCGTCCGGGTCAGCGCATCCGCGGCAGCCACGATCTGATCCGCGACCACGGACGCATCCTGCTCGTTGTACGCCTCTTCGACGGCACGTTCGTCCCTGCGCATCGAGGCGAACCGCGGCGTCTGCTCGGCCTGTGCGAGCACCACCCGCTCGCGCTGCACCACCAGCATGTCCCTGAGGTGGCAGCCATACTCAAGTGGCGACCAGCCCCGCCGCGGATGCGCACGCAGCCGGTCCTCAGCAACCGAACGGAGCAGTCGGGCGTGCTGGCCGGCCAGGCTAGGAACCGCCGCCAGGACCTCGTCCCGGCCGAGAGCCTCGTACTCGCAGCCGCATTCCGCGCAGGGCGCCATGCCTGCACGGTAGCCGCACCAGCCCGCCGCGCGGGCAGACCGCGCCGCGTCCGGTTATCCTGCGATGCGCTACCACACAACGAAGTGAGGGAGAGCAATGGACCACGAAGAACTCCAGCGCAGGATGGCGAGCGTCAGCGCCGCGAACGTCGCCGATGGCTGCGTCAGGCTTGGCCTGCCGGTCCGGTTCGGCCCGCCGCTGCTCCGCCCGGTCGTGCCAGGCAGCAGGATCGCCGGACGCGCGCTACCGGCCAGGCACACCGGCAGCGTCGACATCTTCCTCGAAGCGTTCGAGCGCGCCGAACCCGGCGATGTCCTCGTGGCCGACAACGGCGGCCGGCTTGACGAGGCCTGCATCGGTGACCTGGTTGTCATCGAAGCCCGCGCGGCGCGACTCGCCGGCGTCGTGATCTGGGGACTGCACCGCGACACCACCGACATCCAGGAAATCGGGCTGCCCGTCTACAGCCTCGGCTCGGTCCCGGCCGGGCCGACCCGGCTCGATCCGCGCCCCGCCGACGCGCTAGAGGACGCCACCATCGGTAACTGGACTCTCACCCCAGACGACCTCGTCATCGCCGACGACGACGGCGTGCTGTTCGTGCCCGCCGACCGGGCCGACGAAGTGCTCGAGCTTGCCGAGGGAATCCGCGACACAGAAAAGGAGCAGGCCGAGCGCGTCAGGCTAGGGGTCACGCTCCGCGCGCAGTTCAACTTCGGCCAGTATCTGGAGCGCCGCGCCGAGGCGCCCTCGCTGACATTCCGCGACCACCTGCGCACGCGAGGCAGCGCCATCGAGGAGTGACCGGGCATCCGCCGCCGACGGGCGATGAGACTAGCCAGCCAGCGCGTCCGCCCCGGCGAGTTCGAGAGCGGTCTGGACCAGGCGGTCGGCCCTGGATCGCGAGGCTTCCTCCTCGGCGTACGCCTGCGCCAGCAACGCGTCAGGATTCGCGCCGGCCGCGAGCGCCTCCTGCCGGCCGCCGTACTCCAGCCACATCCTGAGCTGCTCGCCATCGACCTCGGGATGGAACTGAACGCCCAGATGCCTGCCGACAGTGAACGCCTGGACACCCGTCTCGTTGCTGGCCAGGACCGTCGCCTGGGCCGACGGCTCGCACCGGTCACCATGGAACAGCAGCCAGGGCCCGGGGGGAATCAGGTCAGGGCGGGTCGTGTCGACCCTCAGCCAGCCGACCTCCTTCTGGTCGGCCGCCACCACTTTGCCGCCGAAGATCGTGCACAGCTCCTGAGCGCCGAAGCAGATTCCCAGCACCGGCACCCCCGCCTGGTCGACCTCGCGCAGCCAGGCAAGCTCGGGCTCGACCCAGGGCACGGTCGGGTCGTAGATCGACGGGATCGCGCCCAGCATGACGATGTGGTCGACGTCGTCGAACGCCGGCAGCGGGCCGTCATCAGGGAACAGATGCGTGCTGAGCTCCGCGCCGCGCGCCTCGAATGCGTCGGCGATGAAGCCTGCCGAGTCCTCGGCGTGGTGCCGGATGATCATGACGCGCATGGTGCTCCCTCGATTGCCGCGCAATTCGTTTGGTGCCAAACTATCTGGCATGACTGTGCGTGTCGGGCGACTCGGCGGCGTCGATCTGACCGACTTGGACATGTGGGCACTCGGAGTCCCCTACGACCAGTTTGCCCGGCTGCGGAGCGAAGTTCCAGTGGCCTGGTCGGAGGAACCAGACGGCGGGCCGGGCTTCTGGTCGGTCCTGCGCTACGACGACATCGTGACGGCGAGCCGGGACACCAGGACGTTCTCGTCCGCACGCGGAATCTCCTTCGAGGACCCGACTGACGAGGACATGGTCGCGCGGCGGACGATCATCGACACCGATCCGCCTGACCACACCAAGCTGCGGAAGATTCTCTCCGGCAGCTTTACCCAACGTGCCGTGGCCGTCTACCAGCACTTCGTCGCGGGGCTGACCCAGCAGGTGCTCGACACGGGCCTCGCGACCGAGCCGTTCGACTTCATCGACGCCGTCGCCAAGGAGGTGCCCATCCGGGTGCTGGCCGAGATCATGGGCCTGCCCACGGGCGACCTTCCGCTCTTCATCGACCTCGGCGACCGGCTGATCGCCAACACCGACCCGGAGATCACCGACGTGGTCTGGGGCCGCGACGACACCGACGCGTACCGCCTGTTCCCGTTCCGCAGCCCGTACGGCAAGCAGCTGTGGGACCTCGGCAGGACAGTGATCCGCGACCGGCTGACGGAGCCAGGCAAAGACCTGCTGTCCGCGCTGCTCAGGGCCGAGGTGGACGGAGAGCGACTGACCGAACGGGATCTGGACAACTTCTTCTCGATCATGGTCATCGCTGGGAACGAGACCACGCGGATCGCCATCGCCCAGGGCGTGCTCGCCTTCTGCGAGCACCCCGAGCAGTGGGACCGGCTGCGTGCCGACCCGGCGCTGCTCGACTCGGCCACCGAGGAAGTGCTGCGCTGGACCTGCCCGACGCACTTCATGCGCAGGACCGCGGCAGCCGACGCCGAACTCGGCGGCGCCAGCATCCGGGCAGGTGACAAGGTGGTGCTCTGGTACGTCTCTGGCAACAGGGACGACGCCGAGTTCGAGGACCCGGACACCTTCGACATCGCCCGCTCGCCGAACCGCCACCTCAGTTTCGGCCGCGGCGGCCCGCACCTGTGCCTGGGCGCGCACCTGGCGCGGCTGGAGATCCGCGTCGTGCTGGCCGCCCTCGCCGAGCGGGTGGCCGGCTTCGAACTCGCGGGCCCTGCGCCGCGGATTCGCTCTAACTTCACCAACGGCCTGCGGCAGCTGCCGATCCGGATCAGGCAGGCCTAGGAAGACCAGAAGCGTGCCGCCGCGGATCCTTCTCATCCTGACCGAGAACCACACCCTGCGGCCTGAACCCGACGTGGCCGACCTGGTCGCGTTCGCGGTCGAGGCCGAGGATGCCGGGCTCGACGGCGTCATGGTCAGCGAGCACGTCGTGCTCGCGCCGTCAGCCGACGCCGCCGGCCTGCCGGACAATCCCAGGGACTACGCGCTGCCAGGCAACCAGAACCCGGCCACGCCCTGGCCCAGCCCGGTAGTACTGCTCAGCGCGATCGCGGCGGCGACCCATCGGATCCGGCTCGTCGCGGGGGCGCTGATCAGCCCGCTCCGGCATCCGCTGATCCTGGCCAAGGACCTCGCCACGCTGGACAACCTCAGCGGCGGCAGGCTCGTCGTGCAGCCGACGGTGAGCTGGCATCGCGAGGAGTACGACGCCCTCGGGGTTCCGTTCGCGAGCCGCGGCGACATCCTCGACGAGCAACTGGCAATCTGGTCGCGAGCCTGGTCGGGATCGCCGGTCACGTTCGATGGCACGCACTTCCGCTTCGATGACGTCTGGATCGAGCCGCAGCCGAGCAGGGCCTGCGGCCCGCCGCTGTGGTTCGGCGGGTCGTCCGTGCATCGTCGCGTGGTCGATCGGATCGTGCGCTACGGGAGCGGCTTCAACCCGCTCGGCCAGCCGGACGACGCGGGACTGGCCAGACTGGAGGAGGCGCTGATCTCGGCCGGGCGGAGCCCGGCCGAGATCGAGTACGTGGGCGGCACTCGCGGCACCTTCTCGCGGTCCGACCAGGTCGCCGATCTTGACCAGGCGCTGGCCGCCGTTCCGGCACTGATGGCGCGCGGGTTCACGACGATCTGCGTGAAGCCGTCGCAGTTCATCGATGACGCGGCGGCAATGGCAGGCTTCTGCCGCGAACTGGCCGCCAAAACGGCCGCGCTCGGCTGAGCCGCTTACGCGCGGACGAGTCTTCAGAACGGCTCGCGAACCGGCCATTCGGCCCAGGCTTGAGCCTTGACACCAGATCGTTTGCTTCCATACGATCCCGAACATCGCCGGCCGGTCCCGCGCCACACGGAGGGGGAACGTGACGAAGATCGATGCGTTCGCTCACATACTCCCGCCGTCCTACGCGGAGCGGCTCGAGGCCATCACGGCCGGCCAGGTCAGCGAGCGGATCCTGGGCTACCGGCCCTGGATCCGCGAGGACCCGGCGCTGATCGACCTCGACGCGCGCTGGCGGACGATCGACCCTTTCGGGGACTACCGGCAGGTGCTCACGCTGGCAGTTCCGCCACTTGAGGAACTCGGCGAGCCGCCGGTCGCGCTGGAGCTCGCTAAGGCGGCCAACGACGAACTCGCCGCGCTGGTCGGCCGCTTCCCCGATCGGTTCGCTGGATTCACGGCCGCGCTGCCGATGGGCGATCCGCAGGCCGCTGCGGCCGAACTGGACCGGGCTATGACCCAGCTCGGTGCGGTCGGCGCGCAGGTGCACACCAACGTCGCTGGCGCCCCGCTTGACGAGCCAAGGTTCGACGTCATCTTCGACGTCGTCACCAAGAATGGCGGCGCGCTCTGGATGCACCCCACCCGCAGCCCGGTGTGGTCGGACTATCCGGCCGAGCCAATATCCAAATACGGCATCTGGTGGTCGCTGGGCTGGCCGTACGAGACCTCGGTCGCGATGGCGAGGCTGGTGTACTCGGGCTGCTTCGACCGGCACCCCGACCTGACCGTGATCACGCACCACGCGGGCGCGATGGTGCCGCACTTCGCCGGCCGGCTGGCCTCGCCGCTCGAGGATCCGGACCGGGAGTCGATCATGGCTGGCCTGAAGGCCGAGCCCATGGACTACTTCCGCCGGTTCTACGCCGACACCGCGATGTTCGGCGCGAGCCACGCGGTCCGCTGCGCGGTCGAGTTCTTCGGCGCCGGTCACGTGCTGTTCGGAACCGACATGCCGCTCGGCGGTCCCAACGTGGTCGCCGACACGATCGCCGATATCACCTCGCTCGGCCTGCCCGAGGCCGACGAGGCGGCCATTTTTGCCGGTAACGCGATGAGGCTGCTCGGGCTCGCGCGGCCGGCTGACCAGACCTAAGGAGAACCGATGGCCACTTCCGACTCGGGGTACGAGCGCCTGGGAGCCAAGCTGCTGTCGCTGCCGGACGTGGTCGCGCAGTCGGTCGGGTTCATGGGCCCGGTGTTTTCTTCCGCCTTCGTGATCCCGCTGGTGATCGGCGTGATCAGCGCGTCTGGCGAGGGCGGCGGGGTAGCGTCTCCGCTGTCGGTTCTGATCGCCGCCGTGGGGGTATTCGCGCTCGGCTGGATCGTGTCGACCTACGCCAAGCAGATCCACGCGGCCGGGTCGCTGTACGACTACGTGACCAGGGGCCTCGGCGATCGGCTCGGGACCGCGGCAGGCTGGCTCTACTACGGCGGCGTGACCGTGCTGCTCACCGGGCTCCTGCTGCTGATCGGCGGGTATCTGGAGGGCACCATCCAGAGCGAGTTCAAGGTGGACCCGCTGCCTTCGTGGGCGTGGACCGTGCTGCTGATCGCGCTGATCGCCGGAATCTTGTACTTCGGCGTGCGGATCTCGACCCGCAGCCAGCTCGCGCTCGCGCTGGTGTCGATGCTCGTGGTCGGGGTGTTCTTCATCTTCGTGATCGTCAAGCTCGGCTCGGCGAACAGCATCAAGCCCTTCAACCCCTCATCATCGGCTTTGGGCTGGTCGGGCATCTTCTTCGGCGTGCTCTATGGCGTGCTGATATTCGTCGGCTTCGAGACCGCCGCCAACCTGGCCGAGGAAACTCCTAACCCGCGCCGTGAGATCCCGATCGCGGTCATGGCGACCGCTACCATCGCGACGGTCTGGTACGTCCTCGCGACCTACGTCGAGGTGGCGGGCTTCGGGTTCAGCATCAAGACGATCACGCAGACCGCTTCCGCGCCCCTGTTCGCGCTCGGCGCCCCGGCGAGCGCTGGCGGCTACGGCGGCACCTGGATCGACCGGCTGCTCGAGCTAGTCGTGCTGTTCGACATGATCGCGGTCGCGATCGGCTGCGCCGTCTCGGCGTCCAGGGGCTTCTTCGCCATGGCCCGCGACCGCCGGCTCCCCGCCGTCATGGCCAGGACGTCGCAGCGGCACGGTTCGCCGCTCGGCGCCGCGGCGTTCATCACAGCCGCGGCGATCGTGACGCTGCTGATCAACCAGTTCTGGACGGGCCTGTTCGCGCTGCCGCAGACGCCGCACTTCTTCGCGCTGTTCGCGTGGGGCTCGACCTTCGGCGGCTTCGCGCTGGTCGTTGTCTATCTGTTGATGTCCGTCGGCGCGCTGCGGAACTTCTGGCGGGGCGAAGGCCGGGTACGGCTGGTCATCGCGGCCGTGCTCGGCATCCTGATCACGGGCGGCGCCATCTACGGTTCCTTTTACAAGGTCACCAGCCCGACCATCTGGGCCCCGTGGCTCGCGCTCGCCCTGTTCGTGATCGGGTTCGCCTCGACGTTCGTGCTCCGGCCGCGGCAGGCGGCGAGCACGCAACTCGCCGACCTGACTGCGGCGGGCGCCGGCGAAACTCGGTGACCTCCGGGTGACTAGCGGCGACCGCGCCTATCTCGTCACCGGCGGCGGCAGCGGCATCGGCGCCGCGGTCACCAGGGCGCTGGCCGCGGCCGGCCACAGAGTCGCGATCTGCGGGCGCCGCGCCGGCGCCCTGCGCGCCGTCGCGGCCGAGACGAAGGCGCTCGATCTGGTCTGCGACGTCGCCGACGAGGCCCAGGTTGGGGAGCTGGTGGGCGCTGTCGCCGAGAAGTTCGGCCGCCTGGACGGGCTGGTGCTGAACGCCGGCATCATCGCGCCTGGCGGCGTCGCCGACCTGTCTACCGCGGACTTCGCTGACATGGTGGCCATCAACTTGACCGGATCGTTCCTCGTGGCCAAGGCGGCGCTGCCGCACCTGATCGCCGCCCGCGGGGCAGTCGTGTCGGTCGCGTCGGTAGCTGCCCTGCGGGCGGCCGCCGAGATGGGCGGCTACGCGGCCACCAAGGCCGCGCTCACCATGCTGACCCAGTCACTGGCCGTGGACCACGCGCACGAAGGGCTGCGAGCGAACGTCGTCTGCCCAGGCTGGACGATCACGGAGATGGCCGACGCCGAGATGGCCGCGTTCGGCGGCTCGCGCGGGCTTGCCGTCGGCGAGGCCTACGACCTGGTCACGGCGCTGGTGCCGCAGCGCAGGCCGGCCAGCGCCGAGGAGATCGCAGCCGTGATCGCGTGGCTGCTCTCGGACGCGGCGTCCTACGTCAACGGCGCGGTGATTCCGGTCGACGGGGCGGCCGCGGCGGTCGACGTGGGGACCGTGCCCTTCGATCCGCGGGTCACCCTGACCGGGGACGGATCGACTTAGCCGGGATCAGTCAGCGCGCCAATGACAGCCGGCACGATAGCTTCGGCCCGCCGAGCCAGCTCAGCGCCGGTCAGAAGCTGGACCGGGTGCGGGACGTAGAGCATCCGGCAGCCCGGCATGGCGAGCAGCCTGGCCTGCTCGACGGCTTCGTCGGCGAACGGCGTGGTCGCGATGCCGACGGCCGGGATCCCCCGGCGCTCCAGGTGGACGAGGTCGCACACACTGCACGACGTACAGGAGCCTCAATCAGCGAGGGCCTCGACGACCAGATCCGATCGCGCCGCGATCTCGTCGATTACGGCCGGCGCCGCGGGCTTGGAAAAGATCTCTTTAGAGATACGGAACGTGACCGCACCTGCCGCCTTCAGCTGCGACTCGACCTGATCGAGGAACTCGGCGCCCCGGTTCTTCGTGATGTCGAGCAGCGCGACCGTGCGGCCGGCGATGCTGGCCGGACGGCCAGCCAGCGGCTCGGCCGGCCTGACCCGCTCGTCGAACGGGCTCACATAGTCGCCATCCTGGTCGACCCTGATCATGTCGTCGGCTGCCAATCTGGCTCCACCTCCCGGGAGATGATCCGCGCCCCCATGCCGGTGCAGGGACCAAGAACTGCAGAGTAACGTCCGGCCTCGCCACCGGCCACGAGCAAGACGATCGCTTCCGGCGAGGCCCACTTGCCGATCAGGTCGCCTGGATCGGCGCGCGCCACGACCGCGGTGGTCTCGCCGCGCATTAGTTCGCCGGCCGGCTTGCGCACCGCCTCGAACATGAAGTCGCGCAATCGCTGCTTGGTCCAGCCCGCGCCGCGGAACATCTCGGCGTGCTCGGGACAGATCACGAACACCGACGGCTCAGCCAGCGGCCACCAGTTCGTGGACCACGCGCTGGCCGCGGCCCATGCCAGCACGTACGCCAGGTCCTCAGGTGTCCTGCTGCGGTGATCGGAGATGTTCTGCGGCGCGTCGCTCCCGATCAGCGTGACAACCGACTGATCGGGCGCGAAGCCCCGCTCGACGTGCAGCGGCTCCCACGGGCTGGTCTCCTCGTCCTCGGCCACGCAGAAGCCGACTTTGCCCATGTGCCCGAGCGTCGCCCGGTCCAGCGTGCCAGGCATGCCGCCGCCGAGCAGCGTGACGAGCAGCCGCACAGCCCTGCCGATGGTCAGGTTGGCCCGCGAGCCCGGCCCAAGCGCGCCCATTCCGCTGTTCAGCCCGAGCGTGCGGCGGACCGGGCCGTTCACCACGACAAGCTGGCCGGCGGGCTGAGTGGTGACCGCCTGGCCGTGCAGGTTGAACGCGGGGTCGAGCATTGCCCTGGCGGCCGCCACGACCACGGGGAAGTACGCGGGCCTGCAGCCGGCCAGAACCGCGCAGGCCGCCAGGCGCTCCATCGTCGCCTCCCCCATCGACGGCGGAACCGTGCCCAGCGAGCGGGCGCCGTCGGCGCCGCCGAGCATCGCCTCGACCCGGCGCCTGGTTGGCGGCACGACCGGCAGGCCGTCTGTCCAGCCCCGCTCGAACATCTCCTCCATCTCATCAGCGGCAGCCGGGCGGGACACGGCGGCCGCGACCTCGGGATCCATCGCCGCCTTGGATGAGCAGCCCGGCTTCAGCAGCGGCTCGACCGCCGCCGGCGCGGGCAGGCTCATGGTCCTCAGGAGCTCAGCCGCGCGATCGAGGAGCGCGGCGAGGACCGGCTGATTCCAGCCGACCACGACGGCGGCGACCGTTTGTTCCCTGTCCACCAGGACCGCGGTTGGCACAGAAAGCAAGCCGTAGTCACGGGAGCTCTGGTAGGGCGGATCCTGCGAGACAACGCGGCCAGTCCAGCCGACCGCGCGCGCGACCCGGAGCGCGGTGTCCAGCGGATCCTCGAAAACGGCGGTAGTGGTCAGGCCCGCGGCCTGCCACGCCCGGCAAAGCGGGCCGAGGTTGCGCAACGCCAGGACCGACGTGGGGCACTCCTCCGACACGAAGAGCAGCAGCGCGGCTCCGCTCGCGGCGAGGTCAGCCAAGCTCGACCCGGCCGGATCGACGCCAGTGACCTGCAACTCGGGAGCGGTCTGGCCCGAAGCGAGAGCCACGGCAGCCGGCCGCGGCGCACCAATCAGTCCAGCCTCGGCCCGGCTCGGCCCGTCCAGAACGCCCATCGAATCCACAGTACGCTCCCGTCTCGGCCTTGATCCGATGCGTTACCCAGCGGTGAATCGTGTGGCTCAGCCCCAGGATGCGCATAATGCGGCCTCAGTGGGGGTAAGGCAGCAATACGAAGCGGCTTTAGTTGGCATTCTCGCGACCATTGAATAACGCATCCGGCCGGTGATCCGATGAGCGTCCAGCGGGGCTACGAGTCACCGAATGAGCTGGTGCTGACCCATTGCCTGGAGAAACTGCGCGCCAGGACCGGCCTGACCGCGGAACGCCTGTCCGCCACCGCTGGCGGCGTCGCCGCGCCCCTGCTCAGCCTCGCGGCAGTGCGCAGGTACGCGAGCGTTCACCAGGTGGAGCTCACAAGGGCAGCGCTCGCGGTCGTGAGCGAGTGCATCAGGGACGGACTGGGCGGGACGCACCGTATCGTCGCCGACGCCGTGCTTGGCACCGGTGTCTTTGGCGAGGCTCAGTACCGGAACGGCATCGATCAGAAGGTGATCGACGCGTTGCGCTCGGACCTGCTGAGCAGACGCCGCAGGGCGCTGCTCGCTAACTGGCGCCCGTTGCACCTCGCCCACGGCATCGAGCCAGGCGAGACTCCGAGTGACCGAATCCTGCGCGGCAGCCTGGAACTGCGCGTCCTGGCCGAACTGGCCAGGCAGATGGTCAGGCGCGAGGAGTACTCGCTGGGCTCGATGAGCGTGGTGATGCCGAGTCATGACCCCGCGCCGGGTGTCGTCAAGCCGAACGGCAGAAGAGGGCGAGTCATCGTCGTCGGCGGCGCGGTCATGGACGCCACGTTCCGCACCAAGATGCTGCCGGAGCGCGAGACCTCGCGGGAGGCACACGACTTCTTCCTCTCCCCTGGCGGCAAGGGCCTGACGCAGGCCATCGCCGCCGTCCGCCTCGGCCTGGACGTCTCCCTGCTGGCGGCCGTGGCCGACGACCGCTTCGGCCAGGAGATCGTCGAGTACTTGCGGCGTGAGGGCGTCGACACCTCGATGCTGCAAAGTGGTGAGCGAGGCGCGAACTCCCTTTACCGGGGTGATCGAATTCGAGCTCGGCGACAGCATCGCCGTGAACTGGCGGAATGACAGAGAAGTGCGGCTCGATATTCGTGATATCGAGCGTTACGAAGCGGACCTGGCCGCGAGCGACGCCGTTCTCGTGACATTCGAGTTGCCGCGGGACAGCGTGCAGCGCGCGCTCGCCCTCGCGCACGGCGCCCGCGAGCGCCGGCCGCTGATAATCGTCACTCCATGCAACCCCTACACCGACGGCAGCGTCTCAGGCCAGACACTTTCCCAGATCGACTTCATGGTGGCCCAGGCCTGGGAGCTCGGACGCTATGCGCCGCCTGAGCGCGGCACATTTGATCTTGACGCTGTGGCCCGCCGGATACTGGCCTACGGGGTCGAGACGTTGTGCATTCCCACGGGCGGCGGCTGCACAATCTACTCAGAAACGGCATTGGGCACCTTTACCGTGCCGACGTTTCCTTCGTCATACAAAGAGTCCCAGGCGGCACGGGATGCCTTCTGCGCCGCGCTCGCCGCTCAACTGATCGAGGGCGACCACGAGTTCTCCGAGCAAGTGGCACTCTGGGCGACGGCGGCTATGGCCGCGGCCACCGCCGACTACCCGCTGCCCAACTCAATGCCCGACCGGCCAAGGATCGAGCAGCTACTGAGCCGCTCGCGGTTCACCGTAGCCCCGCGTGCAGGTGAAAACGCCGAGGTCAGCGATGCAGCCGATGGGGCTGGACCGGCTCGGTCGGTCCGTTCAGACGGCAGCAGAAGATCATAGAGTCCTGCAACCTCGCGCGGCTCTGCTCGAACCGGTGGTCTGGGTACATGCGCTGCAAGTCGGCCGGCTTCGAGGTGCCGAACTCCTGCCGAAGCTGGCGCGGGCTGATGTACCTGCGGTCGCGATACAGATACGGCCTCGCCTGGACGGTGAGCCACTGCTGCCAGTTCGCGGCCCGGTAGCTCGAACCGAGAAATCCTAGATTCGGGTCGACGGCGGTTATGAACAGCTCAATGTCGTGCTCGCTGCGCCGCAACGCCGCCCTGACTCGGGACAGCAGGTAAGAGATGGCGTTCGGCGGCGCCCCATTGCGGGAGTAGACCCGGGAGATGTCCCAGATCTTTTCCTGGTCGATGCCGAATCGCGCGGCGATCTGGTTGCCGAGCCGCCGCCATTCGAGCGGCGCGACGCTGCACAAGGTGATAGGCAGCTCATCGACAGGATCGATGAGAGCGAAGTTCAGCGAGCTTAGCCTGCCGCTGCGCAAATAATGCAGCCTGGAAAAGATCGCTTCGGCCTGGGCAGCCGGAACGTCGGCGAACTCCAGCTTGTTCAGCTCTGCCTGCTGGGTCGAGATGAGGCCGCGCGCAGCGTTCATGTCGTCGCGCAACTGCCGCCCGGTGAAGAACAACTCGCGGTCGACCTGGCTTCTGCTCACGTAGCCGCGGGAATTGGCGACCCTGGGCAGGTGTAGCAGGGTGCGGACGCTGAGCGCGCGATGATCCAGCTCCCTGCTCTTGGCCGAATCGGCGACCAGGTCGGCGAATACCGAATCAGGAGCGCAACAGTCGCTGAGCAGGAGCCTGGATCGCGCCTCGGGCTTCTCTGGCCCCGGCGCTCCGACGGGGTCCGCGTCGCCCGGTTCCGGGCAGGTCAGCGGCGCTACTAGGGTCGGCACGGCGTGATTGTAAACCCCCCGCTCCTGCGCTTTGCAGTTGAGTGATCAGATCGCAGTCGTGGCGTTGTCCAAGCGACGCCCGGTCCATTCGCCGGCCACGGCTTGGCAACTCTCAGGCCTAGGGTCCGGCCGTCACCCGCGACAGTCGCCGGCGGCGCGATCACGACCAACTGGCAGCCGGTCTGCCAGTTGGCAGCACCCAGCCTGCCAATAGGCGCGCTAACAATGCGCAATTGCCCGTCCGGCCTGCCAATATTTCTCATTGACAACCTATTGGTGCATTGTTCAATAAAGATACAGCACAAATGATAGCAGCGAAAACCCGCGAATTGAGAAGGGAGGTGAAAAGATGTCTCCGAATAGTCTCCTGGCCATGGCCCTGCTCGTCAGCATGCCCGTGATGTTTGTCTGGCGCCAGCTGCTCAAGCTGGTAGCCGTTCTCGCGGTCGTCGCTTTCTGCCTCGGCTTGTACGGCCTGTACCACGTCGCCCAGCAGATGCACCTCTAGGCCGGGTCCCCGCCCGCGCCGCCAGGCCACCAGCCGAGGCCGAGCAGCCCAGCCCGCCCAACCCAGGCCGCCCAACCGAGGCCGCGTCCCCCAGGCCGCCCAACCGAGGCCGCACAACCGAGCCCGGCCTGCTGAGGCCCGCCGGCATGATCACGGAGACTTTTCTGCAGTTCTGCCAAGAATCGTCCGTGATCATGGAAGTCCCCTCGCCACGGTGATGCCGGCCAGCATGATCACGGAGACTTTTCCGCAGTTCTGCTAAAAATCGTCCGCGATCATGGAAATCCCCTTGGCCAGGGCGAGTCCCTGCCGCCGCGAGCCACGCCACCGCCAGCCAGGCCGCCGCGAGCCACGGCCGCGCGAGCCACGGCACCGTGAGCCCGCCGACCACCAGCCGCGCCACCACTGGCCGCGCCACCGGCACCGCGTGCGTCCCGGCCGCCGCTAGCCGCGGCCGCAGCCGCGCAACCTCAGCTCGCGCGCGGCCCACCCCGGACCGCCCAGGGTTAAGGGGCTGGCTACGGTCGGCCGGCGGTTTGGGGGCCTTCATGAACATGCGGGGTAATGGGTATTGACATTTGATTATGACTTTGTAATGTTCTGGCTATGTCGCCCGGTTCGGACACCGAGATACAGACCAGGCTGTCCGCGGCGGTGCGCAGGCACAGTCCCGTTCCCCTGCACCATCAGATCAAGATCGCGGTACTCGAAGGCGTCGAGCGCGGCTGGCTCGAGCCAGGCGCGCAACTGCCCAGAG
Organism: uncultured Actinomycetota bacterium; assembly: GCA_963696215.1. Classification (GTDB taxonomy): domain Bacteria; phylum Actinomycetota; class Actinomycetes; order Streptosporangiales; family Streptosporangiaceae; genus Chersky-822. Next base: position 708,170 of record CAVOJF010000006.1, on the reverse strand, counting down.
AGCGCGAGCTAGCCGAGGCGCTCGGGGTCAGCCTGGCGCCAGTCCGCCAGGCGATGGCCGATCTCACCAAAGAGGGCTACGTCGAGCGGATCAGAGGCCGGGGCAGCTACATCCGCGATCGGAAGCTCGTCGAGAAGATCCAGATCCTCGGCAGCTTTCACGAATCCGCTAGCCGCCAGGGCCTGCGAATCGATGTCAAGGTCCTCAGCAGCGACATGGTCAAGCCGCCGCACGTCGTCGACGTGGCGCTCGCGCTGCATGGCAGGAGCGCCTGGTGCCTGCGCAGGTTCGCCAGCATCGACGGCGAACCGCTGGCTCTGCTCACCGCGTGGCTGCAGCCCAGGTACGCGCGCGGCGTCAGCGACAGGGACCTGGGCAGCGGCTCACTGTACGAGGCGCTCCGCCAGGTCCACGGCGTCGAGATGACCGCGGCCGACAATTTCGTCGAGGTGGACAGGGCCGGGCTCGAGCAGGCCGAACTGCTCGGCCTCGCGCCTGGCTCACCGCTGCTGCGCGTCATCGGAATCACCAGGAACCAGCAAGACCGCCCGGTCGAGTACTCCGACGTGCTCTACCGGCCAGAGAGATTCAGATTCGCGATCGAAAGCAAGCGATCGGCAACGGCAAGCGAGCTTTAGGGGACAGTCCCCGAACCCTTCTGCGGCGCTAGGCGCCGCCCGAATGGTCCAGGAGGATCACATGGCACGTGACGTATCCCTCCCGTCGGACTTCGCCGGCGACGGGCAGTTGTTCGTCCGGAATGCGACCGGCCTGGTCAGGGAGGTGTCTCGCTGGGACGCCCTGATCATGAACACCCTCGGCATGAACGTCGCCCTCGGCGCGATCTTCTTGCTGCTGCAGGCCCCAGGCAACTTCCCCGGCGGCAACATGCTGCTGGCGATCGTCATCGGCACGCTCGTGATGGCGTTCACGCTGCTGTGGGTGTACTCGGAGTTTGCCGCGGCGATGCCGAGAGCCGGCGGCGACTACGTGTTCGTGAGCCGGGCGCTGCATCCCATCGCCGGCTGGCTCATGTCCTGGAGCCAGGGACTCTGGCTGATCTTCTTCTGGATCGGCTTCAACGCGTGGTTCGCGCTGACGTTCGCGGCCCCCGTCGCGATGACGACGCTGGGCGCGATCACCGGACAAGCCGGCTGGATTAACGCGAGCAATGACCTGCTGGCCAAGCACACGATCATCGGCATCACCACGCAGTGGTGGGTGATTCTGTTCGGGACGGTGCTGACCTTCGGCTTCGCAGCGCTGCTGATCTACGGCTCACGGTCCTACTGGCGGGTCCAGAAGTGGCTGTTCGCGATCGCTGGCCTCAGCGTCCTGCTCGTCGCCGGACTACTGCTCTTCCGCGGCAACCAGATCGCGCAGACGTGGACCAAATTTGCCACCGCGAACAAGGGCCTGGCGTTCAACAACATCATCCCGGCCGCCAAGGCGGCGGGCTTCGCCGGCAACGGAGCCCACTTCAGCCTCACCGCCACGCTGCTGATGCTGCCGTGGGTCTTCTTCGTGGTGGGCTACGCGCAGGGCTCGGCGCAGATCGGCGGCGAAGTCAAGCGGGCGTCCCGCAGCCAGTACTTCGCAATGGTCGGCGGCGTGCTGATCAATGGCGCCGTGCTCGCCTTCATCGTGTGGGCCTACGAGCACGCGGTCGGCCACGACTGGGCCGCGAGCCTGTCCTATCTCTTCAACACGGGGTCGCCCAAGCTCGCGCTGCCAGGCGGGGTTCCCGCCAGCATCAACCTGATCGCCAGCCTGCTCACCGGCAGCGTGCCGCTGCTGATCATCATCGGCGTCGGCTTCATCCTCTGGGCGCTGATGGGTACGCCGCTGTCGACCCTGCAGGCCACGCGCTACATGCTCGCGTGGTCGCTCGACAGGGTCGCCCCGCACAAGCTCGGCGACGTCAGCGACACATACCACACGCCGATCAAGGCGATCCTGCTGTGCGCGGTCACCGGCGAGATCGCCCTGTTCGCCCTCATCCAGATCCCGCAGGCCAGCCTGCTCGGCGCGCTGCTCGCGCAGATCGCCGCGTTCATCGTGGTGAGCCTCGCGGGCATCGTGTTCCCTTACCGCCTCAAGGCGGTCTGGGAGAGCGGCGGCGGCCGGCGGATCTTCGGCGTCCCTGCAGTGACGCTCGCCGGGATCGGCGGGGTAGTCGCGCTCGGCATCTTGCTCGGCGAGTTCGTGCTGAACTCCTCCATCAGCGCGACGTTCGCGGTCACGAGGTCGCTCTCACTCGAGTTCATGATCGGCGTCATCGTGGCGGGAGCGATCTGGTACGCGGTCGCCCGGTATGTGAACGCGCGCAAGGGCGTGAACCTGGGCCTTGCCTACCGCGAGATCCCGCCGGAGTGAACCAGACGCCTCCTGCCTCACCTGCCCACCCACCCGACAGCGGGCTGGTCCTGGTGGTCGGGAACCTCACGATCGACGACGTCGTCCTGCCAACCGGCGAGACCAGGATGGGCATGCTCGGCGGCAACGCCGTGCACGCAGCCACGGCCGTCGTGACGGCAGGCGCGGGGGCCGCGATCATCGCCCGGCGGGGCGAAGACTTCCCGCCGGGCGCGCTGGGCGCGCTCGCCGCCGCGGGCGTCGAGGTCGGCGGCCTGGTCGGCATCGCAGGACCGACAGTGCGGAACTGGGTCGTCTACGAGGAAGACGGCAGCAGGACCTGGCTCTACCGGACGCCGCCTGAGCGGTCCGCGCAGGTCGCGCCTCAGCCCGAGGACCTGCCGGAGGCGACGATCCGGCAGGCCGGTGTCGTCCACATCGCCGCGATGCCGCTCGGGCACGCCGAACGGCTCGTCGCGCGGGTCCGCCAGGTCGCTCCCGGCGTGGTCATCACGCTCGACACGCATGAGACATGGGACGACGCAGTCGCTGACCGGGTTCTGGACCTCGCCAGGACGGTCAGCCTGTTCGTCCCCAGCAGGGAGGAACTCACCCAGCTTGTCGGTGCTGCCAGCCCGGTGGACGGGCTGGCAGCCCTGGCCGCTGCCGGCGTCGTCAGCGCGGTCGTGAAGACCGGCGGCACTGGTGCCTACCTTCTCGCCGACGGCCGGATCACGCACATACCGGCGCTGGACGTCCAGGTCGCCGACGCCACCGGGGCCGGGGACGCGTTCTGCGGTGGTCTCGCCGCCGGGCTCGCGCGCGGCCTGCCGGTGCGGGAGGCGGTCGGCATCGGCGCGGCCGTGGCCGGGACGGCCATCACCGGGAGCGGCAGCCTGCGGCTGCTCGAGCTGGGCCGCGATCGGGAGGCCATCGCCGCGGCTGGCCGTCGGCTCGCCGCGGCGAGCACCGACGTCGGGCCGGCACAGGTACAGCCGCCCACCCAACCGGGGAGGCCGCGCATGGAGTCGGCCCTGCCGCGCACGGAGCCGGCCCAGCCGCGCACGGAGCCGGCCCGACGCAGGGCGATCCCCGCTATGACATCGACGTGATGCGCAGGGAGATCCTGACCATCCCTGACGTCATCTCCGACGTGCTCGACGATGCCGACGGCCGGATCACCGCTGCGGCCAAGCGGCTCGCCGAGCGCCGCATCTCGCACCTGTGGCTTACCGGCTGCGGCGACTCGGCGTTCGCTGGTCACGCAGCCGCGCTGGCGTTCCAGCGGCACACGCCCGTCACCGCCCACCCGGTGCACGCGCTCGACCTGGCCAGGTACCAGATCCGCGGCTTGCCTGCCGACAGCGCGGTGATCGCGACCTCCTACTCGGGCAAGGTGGGCAGGACGATCGAGGCGGCCATCCAGGCGCGGCGGGCCGGCCATCACGTGATCGCGCTGACCAACTCGCAGGACACGAACCTGGCGCAAGCCGCCGGCGATGTCCTGCCGGTCGAGGTGCCGACGCTTGGCTTCTCCCCTGGCACGTCGACCTACGTCGCGATGCTGTGCACCCTGCTCCGCCTCGCCGCCGAACTCGCGCAGCTCGCGGGCGCTGACGGCGACCTGGCCGGACTCGGCAGGCTGCCAGCCCAGGTCGAGACCACCCTGCGGTTGACAGCGAACGTCGCGCCTGCCGCCGCTGGCCTGCTGCTGTCCGCGCCGTGGACCGCGTTCCTCGGCGCCGGGCCCAACGAGGCGACCGCACGGTTCGGCGCCGCGAAGCTGATCGAGGGCGCGCAGCGGCTCGGGGTCGCGACCAATCTCGAAGAGTGGGCGCACGAGGAGTACTTCGTCACCTCGGCCGGCGATCCTGTGGTGCTGATCAACCCGAGCGGCGCCGGCCATGACCGCGGCGCGGAGATCCTGTCCGAGCTGGAGTTCATCGGGGCGCGGCCCATCGTGATCAGCGACAGCCCGCCAGCACACGACGCTTCGGCCGGCGCACTGCTGCTGCCGATCGCGGTCGGCGTCCCCGAGGAGTTGTCGCCGGTCACGGCGTGCCTGCCGCTCGCGCTGACCGGCTTCCACCTCGCCAGGCTGGCGGGCAAGCGGTCGTACAACTTCGCCAGCACGGCGGCGAGGGACGAGCACTACGAAACCATCCACCGAGTCACGGTCGGCGAGCCCGCATGATCGTGCCGGGAGTCGCGGGGGAGTTTTGTTGAAGGAATCGAAGATCTTCTTTGCTACCGATATCCACGGGTCAGACCGCTGCTTCCGCAAGTTCCTGAACGCGGGAAAGTTCTATGGCGTCGACGCTGTCGTGCTGGGCGGCGACATCACAGGCAAGATGATCGTCCCTGTGGTGGAAGAGGGCGCGGGGCAGTACTACGCGCAGCTATTCGGGCGCAAGCGCGTGGTGGACGCCGACGGCCTTGCCGGCCTCAACAAGTTCATCGCCGACGCGGGGTTTTACCCGCACCCGATGACCGTTGATGAGATCAACGTGCTGAAGGACGATCCGGCCGGCGTGACCGACCTGTTCAGGAAGCTGATCAGCGCGACCATGACGCAGTGGATCGAACTGGCCGAGGAACGGCTGGCCGGCACGCCGATCAAGTGCGTGATCGCGCCGGGCAACGATGACCCGCTCTTCATCGACGACGTCCTTGGCAGCAGCCCGTCCGTGATCAACCCCGACGGCCGGGTCATCGAATTGCCTGGCGGCTTCCCGATGATCTCGGTGGGCTACTCCAACCGGACGCCCTGGGACTCGCCCCGCGAACTCGACGAGGACGACCTCGCGGCCCTGATCGACGCCGAGGCTGGCAAGCTCGCCGACCCGGCCAAGGCGATCTTCAACCTGCACGTCCCGCCGAAGGACACGCCGATCGATCAGGCGGTCGCGCTGGACAAGGAGTTCCGCCCCGTGATGCGGGGCGGCGCCCCGTACATCACGGGCGTGGGAAGCTCAGCGGTGCGCGACGCGATCGCGCGGTACCAGCCGATGCTGAGCCTGCACGGCCATATTCACGAATCCAGGGGCGAGGCCAAGATCGGCCGGTCGCTGGCGCTCAACCCCGGCAGCGAGTACAGCGAGGGCGTGCTGCGCGGGGTCATCGTCACGTTGTCGGAGAAGAAGGGCGTCCGTGGCTACCAACTCGTCTCAGGCTGACGGAGGCGCCGCCGCGACGCCGGGCAGTGCGACAGCGCTGGGCAGTGCGACAGGGCCGGGCAGTGCGACAGGGCCGGTCGAGGTCGCTGTGCTCGGCTCGGCGCGGATCGGGCCAGGCGATCCGCGGTACGGCGACGCCGTGCAGCTAGGCGGGCTGCTCGCCGCCCAGGGCTGGCAGGTCGTGACCGGCGGATACGGCGGCCTGATGGCAGCCGTGGCTCGCGGCGCGTCCGCCGCCGGCGGGCGTACCGTCGGACTCCCGATGCGGGCGTGGGAGCACCTGACGCCCGACCCTAGCTGCGCGGAGCTCCGGTGGAGCACCACCTACGCGGAGCGGCTCGCGCACCTGCTGGCTACCAGGGTCGCGATCGCGCTGCCCGGCGGAATCGGCACGCTCGCCGAGGCGTCTGCGGTCTGGGCCGCTGCCCAGACCGAGCCTGGCGCGGCGCAACTGGTGCTGGCCGGCCCGGCCTGGCGCCGCCTGGTCGACGTTTTCGCCGAAGAACTCGTCATCGGCGCGAAGGACCTTGCCCTGCCCGTGGTGGTCGAGGAGATCGACGCGGTCGTCCCGGCCGTCCAGCGCCTGCTGGACTCCCCCGCCGCGGCGCTCGGCGCCGCCGGCTAAAGGCGTCCCGCCTGCCGAGCCCGGTTAGCGCCCCGCTGGCCGCGATGGCATACCGGGCCGCCTGGAATAACTACGAGCTGATCGGGGCATGACACTGCCCTAGGTCACTGGCACCAGACGGGGGAAAACGGTGCGGGCAGACAGCATGAGAAAGACGCTGTATTCCGGGCGTACGCAAAATCCAAATCGGGGCGATCAATCTCGCAAAGACCCGGTCACGAAGTTCTTCGCAGAACTAGCCGCGGCCGGTCACATACCGACCTTCGAGCGGAACTCAGCGACCCTGCGTTTCGACGTCCAGGGCGACATCAAGGGCGACGGCGACGCGATCGAGCGCTGGCACGTGAGCGTCACCAACGGCGACGTGACCGTGAGCCGCAAGAACGGACCTGCCGACGCGGTGATCAAAATCCAGCGGCGCCACCTCGTGGCGCTGGTGACTGGCCGCACCAACGCGCAGGCCGCGTACCTGCGCGGACTACTGACGTGCGAAGGCAACATGGCCGCGCTGATCATGTTCCAGCGCTGCCTGCCAGGGCCGCGCGGGTCGTCCGGCCGGGTCGCGCCGATCAGTTCAGCAGCCGTCACGGCGGAACGGAGAGCGGTATGAGCGACCGTCTCGTGCAGATCCTCGAGGGCAACACGTTCGTCGTCAGCGACGACTGCGGCGACATCGAGGCAAGGGGCGACGACCCGACCGGCCTGTTCGCCTTTGATACCAGGTTCTTGTCCCGCTGGGTGCTGACGGTCAACGGCGAGCGGCTGACCGCGCTGTCCACCGACGACCTGCAGTACTTCCAGGCCAGGTTCTTCCTGGTCCCGGGCACCAGCACGGTCTACGTCAACGCGACGATGACAGTGATCAGGCAGCGCGAGGTGGCGAACGGGTTCCGCGAGGAACTCAGGGTGCTGAATCACCGCGCCGAACCCGTCGACGTGACTGTCCGGATCGACGCGGCCAGCGACTTCGCCGACCTGTTCGAGGTCAAGGACGCGCTCAAGAAGCGCGGCAAGTACGCCAGCAGGGTCGCCGACGGCAACCTCGTGCTCGGCTACCAGCGCGATACCTACGTCCGCGAGACCTGGATCTGCCCGAGCGAGCCAGCCACGGTCGACGGCAAGGGCCTGGAGTTCCGGATCACCATTCCCGCGCACGGCGAGTGGGTGACCGAACTGGACGTGGTCGCCTCCGACGGCGAGCAGCACGCGGTTGGTGGCCGCCGCGGGGTGCGCGAAAACATGGCCAGGGGCCTGGAGAAATGGCTCGACCGGGCGCCCCGCCTGCAATGCGACTGGGAGCCCCTTGAGCACATCTACCGGCGCTGCCTGACCGACCTGGCGGCGCTGCGGTTCTCCACCCTGACAATGCCGGGCCGGTCGCTGCCGGCCGCCGGGCTGCCCTGGTTCATGACGATCTTCGGCCGGGACAGCATCTTCACCAGCCTGCAGGCGCTCCCGTTCGTCCCAGATCTCGCCGAGACCACGCTGCGCGCTCTGGCCGAGCGTCAGGGCACCAGGATTGACGACTTCAGGGACGAGGACCCCGGGCGCATCCTGCACGAGATGCGTTACGGCGAACTAGCCGCGTTCGAGGAACGGCCGCACTCGCCGTACTACGGCACCGCCGACGCCACGCCGCTGTTCGTCGTGCTGCTCGACGAATACGAGCGCTGGACCGGCGACTCGAAGCTGGTGGTCGACCTGGAGCAGGCCGCACGCGCGGCGCTGGCCTGGATCGACCAGTACGCGGACCTGCAGGGCAACGGCTACATCTCCTACCAGCGCAGGAACGCCACGACCGGGCTGGAGAACCAGTGCTGGAAGGATTCGTGGGACTCGATCTCCTACCGCAACGGCGACCTGCCGGGGTTCCCGCGCGCGACCTGTGAGCTGCAGGGGTACGCCTATGACGCCAAAATCAGGGCCGCCAGGCTGGCCAGGAAGGTCTGGCACGATGAGTCCTTCGCCACCCAGCTGGAGAAGGAAGCAGCCAGCCTGAAGCGCAGGTTCAACCAGGACTTCTGGGTGCCGGACGGGGAGTACTTCGCCGTCGCCATCGACGGCGACGGCCGCCAGGTCGACTCGCTGACCTCGAACATCGGGCACCTGCTCTGGAGCGGGATCGTCGACGCGTCGAAGGCACGCGCCGTCGCCCGGCACCTGATGGGCCAGCGGCTCTACTCAGGCTGGGGCGTCCGTACGCTGGCCGATGGCGAGGCAAGGTACAACCCGATCGGCTACCACACCGGGGCGGTGTGGCCGTTCGACAACTCGATCATCGCCTGGGGCCTGCGCAGGTACGGGTTCAAGGACGAGGCGGCGGCGATCGCGGCCGGCATCCTGCAGGCCGCCGAGGTGTTCGACGGCAGGCTCCCCGAGGCGTTCGGCGGGTACCAGCGCAGCCTTACCAGGTATCCGGTCCAGTACCCGACGGCGTGCAGCCCGCAGGCCTGGTCGACGGGAGCGCCGCTGCTGTTGCTGCGGACCGCCCTCGGGCTCGAGCCGCACGACGACAACCTGCTCATCGACCCGGCCTTGCCGAAGCAGATCGGCCATCTCGAACTGCTCGACTTGCCGGGCCGCTGGAAGCGGATCGACGCGTTCGGGCGCGGCCGGGTCGACACCGACCGGTTCACCGCACGGTAGCGCGCGTGCTCTTGCACTAGGCGATGTGAAGCATCGGGGATTACCGGACCCACGGCTGACTGCAGGCCGCTAGCAAGTCAAGGGCCTGCAGGGCAAACCACCACTCGGCGAGGTGCTGGGTGCGGGCGAAGCCGCGCCCGGTGAGGTCCTCGACCTTGCGCAGCCGGTAGCCGAGCGTCTGCTTGTGCACGTGGATCTCGGCTGCGGCGCGCTGCCAGGATCCGTCGGCGCGCACGAATGCCCGCACGGTGGCCACGTAGTGCGACCCGTGCGCGCTGTCGTAGGCGAGCAGGTCGCCGAGCACCTGATCGACGAGCGACTGTGCCTCGGCTGGGCTGCGCGGCATCAGCAGCCTGGCGCCGTCGCCGTACCTGACCAGCGTGATGGCGTTCGCCTCGGCGATGCTGAGCGCCCAGATTGCCTCCTGCGCCGCGTCGGATGCCCGGTCCGCCGAGCCGACCAGGTCGCTGACCCCGACGCAGCGGCCCGGTTCGCTGGCACCTGCACCTTGCACTGCCAGCGTGGCAACCGCTCCCTCGGGGACGATCGCGTACATCAGGTCATCGCGCCGCAGCAGCAGGCTCGGAATGTGCGCTCGCGAGCAGGCACGGTGCAGCGTGTCCTCGTTCCCTGGCCTGGTGACCCGAAGCACGAGCAGAACGCTGCCGGCGAGATCAGGCGCGCCTGCGCCTGGCTGAGTACTCGGCACCCGCCAGCCCCGGTGCGGATCCAGAAGCTGGGCGAGCAGTTCGGCGCCCTGACGCCTCTCCCGCTGCCGCTGCGAGACGATCTGGGCGAGCTGGACCGCGCCGGCGATCGCGACGTGCTGCAGCACGGCGACCCCAGGCAGCCGACCCGCGAGCGGCTCAACGATCAGCGCGGTCAGCGGGTCGCCGGGCACAGCGACCGCCAGCGCGCACACATCTCCGTCGGCGCTGCCGTCCCGGCTCAACCGCAGCAGCCCTGGAATGGCGTGACCGTGTTCGACGAAGCTACGCGCGAGCATCTGGCCGAGCGGGGCCACGGCCTGGTCGTCGAAGACCGACACCCCAGACTCGGCGTCGACCAGATGCAGTCGAAGCCCGAGCCGGCGACCGAGCGACTCAAAGGTCGCGGGCCCTAGGTCGCCGGAGGCGAGCGACAACCTGAGCAGGTCGTAGAACTGCGCGACGTCGCCGAGCTGTTCGGATCCGTGCTCGTCGTTGGCCTCGGCGACGGCACGGACGATGTCGCTGAACCTGATCGAGTAGGGCACGGTGAGGAGCGGCAGTTCGAGCTGGCCGACCCGCTCGGCGAGCTCGGGCGTGACCGGAGCACCGCCAGTGCCAAGCCCGATGACGAGCCCGCTCGCCCCGATCCTGGACAGCCGCTCGGCGAAGTGCATCTGGTCGCCGGGCTCTGACCCGATCCCTGTCCCATTCGTGAGCAACAGCTCACCGGGCCCGAGATAGTCCCACGGGGCGGGCAGGTCTGACGCGTGGGCCCAGGTGATCTCCCGGTCCAGCCCGGCAGCGCCCCCGACCAGCTTGAGCTGGAGCCGGGGGCGGTCCAGCAGCCCTCGGACGGTCATGGTCATGGCTGTGCCACCCCGAGTTCGCCACTCAGTCAGCCCCGGACTAGTGCACCACTCAGACCAGGCGCCATTCCCGTCATACCACGTTATGAATGGGTGCAGGAAGTCTGCACTGCAGTCGGATGGTCAAGACCCGTCAGACCCCCGATGCTTGCCGCCATGACAGCCGTAGGCGATCTGGCTTCCTCGGCAACCCCGGCCGCCCCGTCGCCTGGCCGGCCGGGTACACGGCGGCCGCGTGCCTGACCTTCGACATGGACGCTGAGGCCGCCGTGCTGACCGCCGACATCAACTCGATCAACCGGATGAGCCCGATGAGCCACCAGGCCTACGGACCGCTGGCCGGCGTGCCGCGGATTCTCGACCTGCTGGCACGGAACAACGTGCGGGCGACGTTCTTCATGCCCGGCTACTCCGCGCACCGGTACCCGTCGGTCGTGCGGGCCATCGCCGAGGCCGGCCACGAGATCGCGCACCACTCGTACTTCCACGAGAACACCATCGGCATGGATGCCAAGACCGAGGCCGACATGATCGACCTCGGGCTCGCAGGCGCTCTGGGAAGTGGCGGGCGTGCGGCCCGCCGGCTACCGGGCGCCGATGTGGGAGATGACCTACAACACGCCCACGACTGCTCGCCGAGCGCGGATTCAGCTACGACTCCAGCCTGATGGACTCCGATCACCCCTATCGGCTCGCCGTGACCGGCGCCGATGAAGGCGCGAGCCTGGTCGAGGTGCCCGTGTACTGGGGGCTAGACGACTGGGAGCAGTACGCGTTCCTGCCCGACCTGATCGGGTCGGGCGTCATCGAGAGTCCGGCCAAGGCGCTGGAGATGTGGACCCTCGAGCTGGAGGCCATGCACGCGATCGGCGCGGCGTTCATGCTGACCTGCCACCCGTTCCTGTCTGGCCGGCCGGCGCCCGCGCGCTCGAGTTGCTGATCGACCGGATGGCCGCACTGCCCGGCCTCTGGATTACCACCGTCGGCGAGGTGGCGCAGCACGTCGCCGGCCTGAACCTGACCGCGCGGACGTGCCCGCAGCCGGTCCTGCCCGAGGCCGCGTACTGGATCGCGCGCCCGGCAGCTGACACCACCGAGAAAGGAAACCCGTCATGAGTGAGATGGCGCCCGAGCAGACTACGGTGGCCGACCTGTCCCACACTCCGGTCCGAGACTTCACGCTCCGGTCGGCGTTCGCGCTGGCGTTCTCCGACGTGTCCCCCATCGTCGGCATCTACTCGGTGTTCTTCATCGGCCTGATCACCGCGGGACCGGCGTTCTTCTGGGGCTTTCCTGTCGTGCTCATCGGCCAGCTCGCCGTCACGGGCGTGTTCGGCGACCTGGTCTCCAAATGGCCGTTCCAGGGCAGCGTCTATCAATGGGCGCGCGCAGCTATTCGGCGCCCGCTACGGCTGGTTCGCCAACTGGGCCTACAGCTGGGGGCTGACCATCGCGCTCGCGACCGTGGCGCTGTTCGCTGCACAGTTCCTCGGCCGGCGATCGGTCTTAACTCGCTGACCCAGACGGAAACCAGCCTGCTCGCGGTCGGCATCCTGACCTTCGGCTCGATCGCGAACATGATCGGCAGCAAGTTCCTGCGCGGCCTGCTGTATGTCTCGATGACCGCCGAGCTGATCGCCTCGCTCGGGATCGGGATCGCGCTGCTGTTCTTCAACCGCACGCACTCGTTCTCGTTCCTGTTCAGCGGCGCGGGGACCGCGCACGGTGGCGGCTGGCTGTTCGGGCCGTTCCTCACGATCGTCGCGTTCATCGGCTTCTCGTTCGTCGGCTTCGAGTCGGCCGGCTCCATCGCCGAGGAGGTCCAGGGCGCCAGGCACGTGCTGCCGAAGGCGATCAGCCTGTCCCTGCTCACCTGCGGGCTGCTGGTCATGTTCGCCACGCTCGGCTTGATACTCGCCCTGCCCGACCTCGGCGCCGTGCTGGCCGGCAAGGACACCAACCCGATCGCCACGACGCTCGAGACTCAACTTGGCTCGGGGACGGGCCGCGCGCTGCTCGTAATGCTGACCATCGGCTTCACGGCCAGCATGATCGCGGTGCAGGCCGCTGTATCCCGGGCCATCTGGGCCAGCGCCCGAGCACGCGAGCTGCCCGGCCACCGGCTGCTCAGCAGGCTCAGCGGGCCCGAACGACTGCCGAGGCACGTAATCGTGCTGACCGGTGTGGTCGCCGGAGCCCTGGGCTTCATTCACAACGCGAACGCCATCACCTTGCTGCTCAGCGGCGCGACCGCAGGTTTCTTCGTCTCCTACGCCCTGCCGGTCGTCGGGGCGGCCATCACCCGGCTGCGCGGCGGCTGGACGCCAGGGCCGGTCTCGATGGGCAAGGCCGCCACCACGGTGACCTACTTCGCCGCCATCTGGATGGTCGCCGAGATCATCAACATCGCCTGGCCGCGCAACACCTACGGCGGCATCTGGTACCTGAACTGGGGCATCATTCTCGCCATCGTCGTGCTCGGGGCCATCGGCGCGCTGGTTTCCGCATATGTCTTCAGGCCGGGCGGCGACGCGGTCTCCGCCCGCTTCGAGCCCGTCGTCGCCGACGCGGAGGGCGAATGACGGCGGGCGCCGAGCCGGCCGTCCTCATCACCGGCGCCGCGAGCGGGATCGGTGCCGCCACCGCGGCACTGTTCAGCGAGCACGGCTGGCTGACGGCCGGCCTCGACCTGCGGCCGTCAGCGCACCGATCTCCCGCTGACCTGCGACGTCACCGACGACGCCGCGGTCGAGGTCGGCGGTCGACGCCGCCGCCGGGCAGTTCGGCCGCCTCGATGCGGCGGTCAGCGCGGCCGGCTACTACGAGGAGGGCATCGACGTCTGCGACATCACCAGAGCGCAGTGGGACTCGATGCTCGGGGTGATCCTCGGCGGCACGGTGAACACCTGCGCCGCGGTCCTGCCGCACATGATCGGCAGCCAGAGGGGCTCGATCGTGGCGATCTCCTCCGAACTCGCACTCGGCGGCAGCGCGACAGACTTGCACTACGTCGCGGCCAAGGGCGCCGTGCTCGGGCTGATCAAGTCGCTGGCCGCCGAACTGGCCGCGACGCCGATCCGCGTCAACGCCGTCGCTCCTGGCCCGACGGACACACCACTGCTCGCCGCCGACTCGCTCTGGCGCGAGCCCGGCTACCTCGCCACGCTGCCGCTCGGCCGGCTGGTCACGCCGGCCGAGATCGCCGCAACCGTGTACTACCTGACGACCGAAGGCCGCATGTACTGCGGTGAGGTCCTCTCGCCGAACGCCGGGGCGGTGATCTGAGATGACGGAGCACGGCGCACAGCGGGTCGCGCTCGTCACGGGCGCGGCCCAGGGCCTCGGGCTTGCGACGGCGCTGCGGCTGGCGGCCGACGGTTTCGCGGTCGCCGTCAATGACATCTGCGACGACGGCAGGCTGACCGATCTCGCCGCGCAGATCGGCGGGCTCGCGACCCCTGGCGACATCGCCGATCCCGATGCCGTGACGGCAATGGCGAAGGCCGTGGCGGATCGTTTCGGCGGTATCGACGTGCTCGTCGCCAACGCGGCAGCGATGGAGATGGGGCCGTTCCTCAGCCAGGCTCCCGGGACCTGGTGGCGGCAGATCGAGGTCAACCTCTCCGGCCATTTCCGCCTGGTGCAGGCGGTGGTCCCGCAGATGCGGGCGAGAGGCGGCGGCCGAATCGTACTGATCGCTTCCGGCTGGGGAGTGATCGGCTATCCGAACGCAACCGCCTACGCGGCGTCCAAGGCCGGGCTGATCGCACTGGCGAAGGGACTGGGCCGCGAGCTCGCCCCGCAGGGGATCCTCGCCAACGCGATAGCGCCCTCCTATATCGACACTGAGCAGCTTGGCGTGGACGCCGCCGACGCCGGAATCTCGCTCGAGGAGATGCGCCAGCGCTACCGCGAGCTCATCCCGACCGGCCAGCTTGCCACCGTCGAGGACGTCGCGGCCGCCGTCGCCTTCCTGGCCAGTCCGGGCGCGAGCGCCTTCGTCGGGCAGGTGCTCCAGCCTGGCGGCGGCGTGACCAGGACCAGAGCCTGACCCCGTCACTGACCCAACAAGACATCCTGGAGGCAGCGTTGCCCGAGTCACGGCCCGAACCGATCGGACCAGTCGACGGGCGCCTGGTACCGCGATTCGCCGGTGCCTCGACCTTTGCCAGGCTCCCCGAGGTCGACAGGGTGACCGACTACGACGTGGCCGTGCTCGGCGTGCCGTTCGACAACGGGACGTCGTACCGGCCGGGCGCGAGGTTCGGCCCGATGGCCGTCCGGCAGGCGTCCAGGCACCTGCGGCCGGGTTACCACGTCGAACTCGGGCTGTCTCCGTTCCAGAGCGTGCAGGTCGCCGACGCCGGCGATGTCCCGGTGACCCCCTTCGATATCGCAGCGGCGATGTGCCAGATCCAGGGGCACGCGGGCGAGTTGATCAGCGGCGACCGTAAGGTCGTCGCGATCGGCGGCGACCACACGATCGCGTTGCCCATGCTGCGGGCTGTGGCCGCGCAGCACGGGCCAGTCGCGCTCGTGCACTTCGACGCGCACCTGGACACCTGGGATACCTACTTCGACGCGCCCACGACGCACGGCACGGTGTTCCGCCGCGCGTTTGAGGAAGGGCTGCTGGTCGAGGATCACTCGGTGCACGTCGGCATCCGAGGCCCGCTTTACGGCGAGGCCGACCTGGCCGACGACCGACGGTTCGGCTTCCGGACCATCCGCACCAGCGACGTAGACGATCTCGGCATCCGCGGCACCATCGACGCGATCCTGGACCGGGTCGGTGACCTGCCGGTCTACCTGTCGTGCGACATCGATGTCCTTGACCCGTCGATAGCGCCGGGGACGGGGACGCCGGAGGCCGGCGGCCTCACCAGCCGCGAGCTGCTACGGGTGCTTCGCGGCCTGACCGAGGTGCATCTGGTCGGCGCTGACGTGGTCGAGGTCGCCCCTGCGTATGACCACGCCGAGCTCACGACCGTCGCCGCGGCGACCGTTGCCTACGACCTGATCACGCTCATGGCCAGGCGCCGGCATGCCTGACGATGCCGAGCCCACGCAGTCCAGCCCTCCGGGGACGACCCCCCGGACCCCCCTGCATCCCGCGCTGAGGCGCAACGGCTGGGACGTCACTGCGGACGGCGAGTTCTACATGCCGACCAGGGCGCTGTTCGGCCGCGGCATCGCCGGGCAGGTCGCCGAGCACGCCGCCGGGCTGGGCGGCGTCGGCGGCGTTCTCCTGGTCACCGATCCAGGTGTCCGCGCCGCCGGCCTGGTCGCGCCCGTGGAGGCGGCGTTGACAGGTGCCGGGATCACGGTGTCGGTCTTCGACCAGGTGCGGCCCAACCCCAGGGACACCGACTGCCTGGCGGGCGCTGATGCGATGCGGTCCGGCGGCCAGCGGCTGCTGATCGCCGTCGGCGGCGGATCGGCGATCGACACAGCCAAGTGCATCGGCCTGCTGCTCACCAACGGCGGCCATCCGCGGGACTGGGAGGATTTCGGCGCGCTCAAGCACGATCCCCTGCCGGTCATCGCGGTACCGACAACGGCGGGCACAGGCAGCGAGGTCAGCCCGTCCGCTGTCATTACCGACACCGTGCGCAAGAAGAAGATGAACCTCTTCGACATGCGCAACTGCCCGAGGATCGCGCTGGTCGACCCCGACCTGACAATGTCCTGCCCGCCCGCAGTGACCGCGGCGTCCGGCATGGACGCGCTCTCCCATGCGGTCGACTCGCTGCACTGCCGGCTCGCCACGCCCGCCTCAGACGCGCTGGCCCTCGAAGGGGCCAGGCTCGTCGCCCAGTACATCCGGCGAGCCTTCGCGGACCCGTCGGACGTCGAGGCCAGGTGCGGGATGGCTCAGGGCAGCCTGACCGCAGGCCTCGCGGTCGGACTCACTGATGTCTCGGGAGCGCACGCGCTGGCCGAGGCCATGGGCGGCCTCTACGGCCATCCGCACGGCTACTGCTGCGCAGTCAGCATGCCGCCGATCATGGCCTACAACCTGCCGGTCAGCGCGGAGAAGTACGCGCGGCTCGCTGTCGCACTCGGCGCCGACCACCCCGGCCTGACCCAGAGCCAGCTAGCCCAGGCGGCCATCGGCGCGATCAGGGACCTCAACGCCGACCTCCGCGTTCCGCCGATGAGCGAACTGATCAAGGCCGAGGACCTGGACGTCCTGGCCGGCAAGGCCGAGGCGAACACGAGCACGCCGTCGAATCCGCGCGCCGCGACCGCCGCGGACTACCGCGCGATGTTCGCACGCGAACTGGCCGAGTCAACCAGGGGAGGTAAACGCGGGCCAGGTAGCCGACCGAGGGAGAATTAGACGACTGTAGTAGCGTTTGGGATTCTTGCCCGTCTTAGTCGCGCGCGATGGAGCTGAGGAGCCCATGACGAAGAGGCTGACCGGCCGGACCGCGGTGGTCACGGGCACCGGGCACGGCATCGGGACCGGCATCGCAGATGCACTCGCTGAGAACGGCGCGGACGTGCACCGCGTCGACAAAGACACCGTGGACCTGACCAGCGACTCGGCGGTACGCGAGTTCTTCGCTGCCCTGGGCACCGTGGACATCCTGGTGAACAACGCGGGCGGCGTGTGCGGACAGGTCGGCGTCCCGCTGGAGGACGTGACCGACCAGGCCTGGTACGCGGTCGTCGACGCCAATCTGACCACGGCCTTTCACTGCACCCGCGCAGTGGTGCCGGCCATGAAAGAGCGAGGCTGGGGCCGCATCGTCAACATCTCGTCGGGCGCGGGACTGAGCGTCAGCAAGACCGGCATCCAGGCGTACGCGAGCGCCAAGGCCGGGCAGATGGGGTTCACCAGGCAGATGGCGCGCGAGCTCGGCCCGTTCGGGATCACGGTGAATTGCATCGCCCCCGGCTTCATCCTCTCCAACCCGACCAGCATCCGGCAGTGGGAGAGTTACGGCGCCCACGGCCAGCAGGCGATGATCGACGGCATCGCAACGCGGCGACTTGGCAAGCCGGCCGACATCGCCAACGGCGTCCTGTTCTTCGTGTCCGACCAATCTGACTGGGTCACCGGCCAGACGATCGCGATAGATGGCGGCGATGCTTTCCTTTAACTCCGACGACGCGGGCTACGTGCGCGAACTGGCCGAATTCGTAGCGGTGCCGAGCGTGAGCCGAGATGCCTCGGCCGACACAATGCTGGCGGCGGCACAGTGGGTCGCGGCCCAACTCGACTTCGCGGGCGGCCGGGTGGTGCAGACCGCCGGCCATCCGGCCGTTCTTGCCGAATGGCTCGGGGCGAAGGACGCGCCCACCGTCCTGGTGTACGGGCACTTCGACGTGCAGCCGACCGGTGACCTGGACGAATGGATCACGCCGCCCTTCGACCTGACCGTCGACGGGGACATCATGCGCGGCCGCGGCGCGACCGACGACAAAGGCCCGATCTTTATCGTCCTGAAGACCGCGCGTGCGTTCATCGAGCAGGAGGGCGGGCTGCCGCTCAACGTGAAGTTCCTGTTCGAGGGCGAGGAGGAAATCGGCAGCCCGAACCTGCCGGCGTTCCTGACCGAGCACGCCGGCGAACTCACCGCCGACCTGGTCATTTCCGCGGACGGCGCTATGTGGAGGCCGTCCGAGCCGTCGGTCGCGCTCGCTTCCAAGGGCCTGGTCAGCCTGGATATCAAGGTCGACGGCGCGAACTCTGACCTGCACTCTGGCCGGTTCGGCGGCACCGTCGCCAACCCGGTGCACGTCCTCAGCGAGATCCTGGCCAGCCTGCACGGCGGCGACGGCACCGTCGCGGTGCCCGGCTTCTACGACGGCATCCCCGCGCTCACCGACGAGCGGCGGCGCGAGGTCGCCGGCATCGACTTCTCAGAGTCCGGCTACCTGGGCGACCTGGGTCTCTCGCGGGGACACGGTGAGGCCGGGTATTCGACCCTCGAGCGGCTCTGGGAGCGCCCGACCCTGGACGTCAACGGCATCAAGTCCGGCGGCAAGTACACGGTGATCCCGCACGTCGCCGTGGGCCACGTGTCCGCCCGGCTGGTGCCGGGCCAGGACCCCGATGCGGTCATCGACGCGATCACCAGGCACGTCATGAGCGCTCCCGCCGCCGGCACACGGGTCAGCGTCCACTCCGACCTGGCCAGGATTCCCGCGTACACCATCGCCCGCGATCACCCAGCCATCGCCGCGGCGACGGCCGCCCTGGAGTCGGTTTACCCAGGCCAGCAGGTCCTGCAGGTGAACGTCCCTGGGACCCTCCCGGCGACAGTTCTCTTCGAGCGCGAGCTAGCCGCGAAGACCTTGTTCTTCTCCTTCTCGACAGCCGATGAGAAGCTGCACGCCCCGAACGAGTACATGCGGATCAGGCGGCTGAGGGAGGGCATGGCGGCCTGGGAGGAGCTATGGCGATTGCTGGCGGCCGGCCCGCACCGGCTGCCGGCCGTCGAGCCGCGGTCCGCAGGACCAGCAAACAACGGCGACGGCTGAACCGGGAGCGGTCATGTTCGTGACTATCAACGGCAATGACCTGAACGTCGAGGTCCTCGGCCCGCAGGACGCGCCAGTGCTGATCGCGCATCACGGCGGCGGCGGGATCGGCTCGCTGGCCGAGCCCAGAGCCACGTTTGGCCCGCTTGCCGACGTGATGCGCGTCGTGGTTTTCGACGCACGGGGTTGCGGCCGCAGCCAGGGCACTCCGCCGTTTTCGCATGCGCAGTGGGCTGCGGACGTCGACGGGATCAGGCAATGGATCGGCGCCGACCAGGTCGTCGTGGCCGGCGGCTCCTACGGCGGCTTCATCGCGATGGAGTACGCGATCGCCTACCCTGACCGGGTCAAGGCGATGATCCTGCGGGACACCTCTGCCGACAACTCCAATCTCGCGCGCGCGTACGACAATGCCCGCAATCAGAACCGGGTGGCGATCAACTGGGAGAACTTCGACCGGTACTGGACCGGCAGGATCCGCGACGACGCGGACCTGAAGGAGCGCTGGGCGGAGATCATTCCGCTGTACGACTACGAGTACGACCCGGCCGCGTCGGCCGCCAGGGTCGAGTCTGGCAGCTACCGCTACGAGACCCACAACTGGTGCTTCCAGCAGAACATGCCTGCCTACGACCTCAAGCCGCTGCTTCCGGCCGTACGGTGCCCGACGCTGGTCACGGTGGGCAGAACTGACTGGATCACGCCGGTCTCTTCAGCCGAGACGATCGCGTCGCTGATTCCTGATGCACGGCTAGTGATCTTCGAGCGCTCAGGCCACTCCCCGCAGATCGAGGAGGCCGCGACGTTCCAGTTGGCGCTCCGCGACTTCCTGCGCGAGGTGCTGGGCGACGCGCCTCCGGCCTAACTGGCGTCCGCCACGACCACCGGCTGCAACTGCGGCTGAGCCTGCGAGGGAATCAGCACCCCGGCGCCGACGCAGCAGGCCAGCGCCAGCGCGGCCATGGCGAACGTCTTAGTGAACCCGGTCAGCGCCGGCAGCCCGCCCACGGTGCTGCCTGCCACGAAGGTCGCCGCGATCTGGCCGCCCAGCGCGCCGCCGAGGGTCCGCAGCACCGTGTTCATGCCGCTGGCGATGCCGGTCTGGCTGGCCGGGACCGCCTGCACGATCAGGTTGCCGAGTGCCGCGAACGCCAGCCCGATCCCGATCCCGAGCAAGGCCGAACTGGCCACCATGTCCAGCGGATGGCGGCTGGTCAGCGTCAGCCAGCCGCATGCGAGCGCGCTGAGTACCGACCCGGCGATCAGCGCCCGGCGCGAGGTGAAGCGGCGCTCCACCCGCCCGGCGGCCGAACCCAGCACGCCCATGCCGACGGCGCACGGCAGCAGGTAGAGCCCGGCGGTGACGACCGATGCGCCGTAGCCGAAGCCGGTGCTGGTCGGCAACTGCGCGAACTGCGGCATCAGCAAGAACCACGCGTACAGCCCGGCCCCGAGCAGAAAGGCGGCCAGATTGGCCGTCCAGACACCGCGGACCCGCATCATCGCCATATCGACGAGAGGGTGACTGCTGCGCAGTTCCACGGTGATCCACAGCCCGCAGACGCCCAGGCCGGCCGCGAGCAGCAGCAGTGTGGGACGCCCGGTCCAGCCCCACGCCGTGGCCTGGGCGATCGCGATCAGAACTGCGGACAGGCCGGTGCTCATCAGCACGGCCGCCCACCAGTTGACCCTGCCTGGCGCGCGAACCTGCGATTCTGGAATGAACCGCCAGGCGCATACGGCTGCCAGGACCATGGCGGGCAGCGGGATCCAGAACAGCCAGTGCCAGTTCAGGTGCTCCTCGATCAGTCCCCCGGCGACCAGGCCAAGCCCGCCGCCGACGCCGAGGATGGCAGACATGAGGCCGATGCTCCCGGCGACCCGGTCAGCGGGAAACTCGTCCCTGGCGATCGCGAACGACAGCGGGAAGATGCCGCCAGCCACGCCCTGAATCACCCGCGCGATTACCAGCACGGTCAGCGAACCAGAGAGCGCGGCGAGCAGCGTTCCCGCCGACAGCGCGAGCAACGTCCAGACCAGCAGCCGCTGCTTGCCGTACATGTCGCCGAGCTTGCCGATGATCGCCGTTCCCACCGAGGCGGACAGCAGGAAGCCAGTCAGCAGCCACGTGACGCCGGTCTCGCTGGCGTGCAGATCGCGCTGGAACGCGGGCAGCGCGGGAATCACGGCCGAACTCAGGGCGGAGTAGGCGAGCGCGGCGAGCAGCAGAACGGCCAGGATCACATTCGGGTGCACGCGCTGAACCTCGCGCGATCCCCCCTCACGAGGCAGCACTCCGCCACTGTAACTGAGCATCGCCGCAGGCCGGCCGGACGGTACCGGCGCTGCGCGGTCGCCTAGGCTCGTATGTGAGGAGGGCGAAGAGACAGGACATGACTGAGCGCAAGCCGGCCGGCATGAGTTTCACTTCATGGATCGATCAGCAGATCACCGACGCAGCCGAGCGGGGCCTGTTCGACGACTTGCCGGGGACCGGCAAGCCGCTGCCCAAGCGGGACGAGACCGATGCCGCCCAGGCATGGCTGCGCGAGTACATGCGTAAGGAGGGCCTGCCTACCCAGGACGTCCTGCCAACGCCCCTGAAGCTGCGCAAAGAGCGTGAGATGCTGGCCGAATTGGCGCCAGGCATGGATTCGGAGCAGGCCGTCACCGACGCGGTCGCGGAGCTCAATGATCGCATCATGCAATGGCGCCGGCTGCCACTCGAGTCTCCGATTTTCGTACCACTCGTTGACGAGGAACAGATGATCGGCCGGTGGCGCGCTGCGCATCCTGAGCCGCCACTGGCCGACGACGCTGACGAGTCCGGCCAGCCGCCGACCGCCGATCAGCGCAAGCGCCCCTGGTGGCGCCGCCGCCGCTAGCCCGGCTGGCTACCGAGCCCCGGGTTCCAGATCACTCGTCAGCACCTGCGTCGAAGACCCGGAGCAGAGGCCGGCGAAGAACCTCGGAATGAAAGCCGTCGTCGCCGTGCTTCCACCACTGCTCTGACCGGATGGTGACGTTCACCTCGCGGGCGATTCGCTCCCCGGCTCGCTGTGCTGCGTCGTCGAGGGCGTCCCTATCGGGCTCGCCAACCACCAGGACGTCCACATCCATTGGCGGCGCGCCCTGCTCCCCGCAGTAGCGAGCGGCCCACGAACCGAAGAGATATGCGTCCCGCATGCCGCGCAGGCCGGAGAGTTCCTCCGCGATGATCTGTTTGGGACCGAACGAGCGGAGCAGCAGCTCGGTAAGCGGACCGGTGAGCGGCGACGGTGCGGCGCTAACAAGCCGAGCACTTCCCAGGCGCCGGGAGGCGAGAACGCCGGCTTGCTCCGCCTTGGTGACTTCGCGCTGTGCTGATGACACCGACGCGCCTACCCGGCGAGCCAACTCGGTCAGCGTCCACTCGTGATCAGGGTTAAGCAGCACCAGCGTCAGCAGCTCGGCCTGCAGGCGCGACCGGAGCAACGGCAGCAGTGGCGGAGCCGGAGTTTGCATAACACGCAACGTGCATTGCGCGATACGGCAAATTCAAAACCCAACGCGCGGGGAGAACGCATCGTCGGGTGGTGCTGGTGCACTCCGGGCGATATGGGCGCTTTTCAAGAGGTAACCGGGCTCGGTAGCCTCAGGTTCAGCCGAACAGCGACCACCGTCGCGGAGGAGGACAGCGTGTACGCGCGCCAGCACGCTCAAGAGCACCCCGACCGGCCCGCCATCATCATGGCCACGTCCGGCGAGACCGTGACCTATGGCGACTATGAATCCCGGTGCAATCGGGCCGCGCACCTGCTGCGCGCGGCAGGCCTGGAGCGGGGCGACCACATCGCGGTGCTGATGGAAAACAGCCCGCGACTGCTCGAGGTCGAAGGCGCCGCCGAACGGACCGGCCTGTACTTCACGCTGATTAACACGTACCTGGCGCCGGACGAGGTCGCCTACATCGTCACCAACTGCAAGGCCAGGCTGTTGTTCACCTCCGCTGCCTGCCGCGACGTGGCGGTGACCGCAGCGGCGAGATGTCAGGACCTCGAGCGCAAGCTGATCGCGGGCTCCGGCGAGCCGCCCGCCGGCTGGGAGTCCTATGACGATGCGGTTGCCTGTTACCCGGATTCGCCGGTGCCGGCCGAGACGCTCGGCACGGCGATGCTGTACTCCTCGGGCACGACGGGCCAGCCGAAGGGAGTACTGCGCGGGCTGCCGGAGATCGCGCCCGACGAACCGCTGCCGGTCATGCTCTTCGTGCGGCACATGTTCGGGTTCAGGGAAGGCATGACCTACCTCAACCCGGCGCCGCTGTACCACTCGGCCCCGCAGGCGAGCGTGTCCGCATCAATTCGGCTTGGTGCCACGACCGTCGTCATGGAGCACTTCGACGCGGAGCAGTGGCTTGCCATGGTCGAGCGGCATAAGGTCACGCACTGCCAGATGGTGCCGGTGATGTTCAGCCGACTGCTGCGGCTGCCCGAGGAGGTAAAGGCCCGTTACGACACCTCGTCGCTCGAGTGCATCGTGCACGCCGCCGCACCGTGCCCGGTGCACGTCAAGCAGGCGATGATCGACTGGCTCGGCCCCGTCATCACCGAGTACTACGGCGCCACCGAGGCCAACGGCTTCACGTTCTGCGACTCCGCCCAGTGGCTCGCGCACCCAGGCACGGTCGGCAAGCCCATCCTCGGTGAACTAGTCATCCTCGATGATGCCGGCCAGGAACAGGCGGCCGGCCAGGACGGCACGATCTGGTTCCGCGGCGCGACCGCGTTCGAGTACTTCGGTGACGCGGCCAAGACCGCGGAGAGCCGCACCGCCGACGGGCTCGCCAGCACCGTCGGCGACGTCGGCCACGTCGACCAGGAGGGCTACCTGTACCTGACCGACAGGAAGACGTACATGATCATCTCCGGCGGCGTGAACATCTACCCGCAGGAGACCGAGAACCTCCTGTCCGGCCATCCGGCCGTGCTGGACGTCGCGGTCATCGGCGTGCCAAACGAAGATCTCGGCGAGGAAGTCAAGGCCGTCGTCCAGCTGACCGACCCGGCCAGCGCAGGGCCCGAACTCGCCCAGGAGCTAATCGACTACTGCCGCGACCGGCTCACCCATTTCAAGTGCCCGAAGACCATCGACTTCGTCCCTGAGCTGCCCAGGTCGGCGACCGGCAAGCTGTACAAGCGCCTGCTCAGGGACGAGTACTGGAAGGGTCACAGGACCTCGATCGTGTAGGGCTACCCCGGAAGGGAAGCAGAACATGAAGGCGGTCATGAGCGCCGACGCGCCTGGCGCCGAAGACGTCATCCTCGCGGAGCTTCCCGACCCGGTCCCGCGGCCGGGCGAGGTGCTGATCAGGGTCAGGTACTGCGGGGTGAACTACCCAGACGTCCTGCTTCTGCAGGACAGGTATCAGCTGAGGCCGCAACGGCCGTTCTGCCCAGGCGGCGAGATCGGCGGCGAGGTGACCGGGGTGGCTGATGACGTCACCAGCTTCGCGGCCGGCGACCGGGTCATGGCGCGCATGAGCCTGGGCGGCATGGCTGAGCTCGTGGCCGTGCCCCAGGACCGGGTGCACAAGATTCCGGCCAGCATGCCGCTGGACGAAGCGGCCGCGATCCAGACCACGTACCTGACCGGCTACCACGCGCTGGTCCAGCGGGCGTCGTTGCTGGCCGGCGAGCGGCTCCTGGTGCTCGGGGCGGCGGGCGGGGTCGGCCTTGCGGCGGTGCAGCTGGGCAAGGCGATGAACGCGACCGTGATCGCCGGAGCCTCCAGCGAGGAGAAGGCCGCCGTCGCGCGCGCCAACGGCGCCGACGTCGCGTTCCGGTATCCGGGCGGGCCGCTGGACGACACCGGCCGCCGGGAGCTGTCGGCGCTGTTCAAGCAGATGTGCCCGGGCGGCGCGGCGGACGTCATCTTCGACGGCGTTGGCGGGGACTACACCGAGGCCGCGCTCCGCGCAACGGCCCCCGACGGCCGGCTTCTTGTGATCGGGTTTCCTGCCGGGATCCCGCGGCTTCCGGCCAACCTCGTCCTGCTCAAGCGCTGCCAGGTCGTCGGCGTCCTGTACGGCGGGTGGGCGGCCGAGGATCCAGCAACCGACCGGGCGAACTGCGACGAGGTGCTCAAGATGTACGAGGCTGGCCTCGTGCGCCCGCACGTTTCCGCCAGGTTCCCGGCCGGTCAGGCACGCGCGGCGATTGACGAGCTGAAGCACCGCCGCGTGGTCGGCAAGGTCGTCGTCGCGTTCTAGCCGGCGAGGCGCTGGTCCGTCTCCGGGACGTCGGTGATCAGCATGTGACCAGGCGCGTGGGTGATGGCGAACCGAACCCGCGCGGCCGCGAGCGCCGCCTGCGGGGTGACACCGCAGGCCCAGAACACGGGCACGTCGCCGGGCTGCAGCGGGACAGGATCGCCGAAGTCAGGGCTCGCGAGATCGGCGATGCCTAGCGCCGCTGGATCGCCGGCATGCACGGGCGCTCCGTGCGCTGCCGGGTAGCGCGCGGTCACCGCGGTTGCGGTTTCGACCAGGCCGGCGGGGATCGGCCGCATCGAGACAACGAGCGGTCCGGCGAACCGTCCGGCCGGCTGACACGGACGGTCGGTGACGAACATCGCGACGTTGCGGCCAAGCGCTATGTGCCGAACCGGCACGCCCGCGGCCAGCAGCGCGCGTTCGAACGTGAAGCTGCAGCCGGTCAAGAACGCGACCAAGTCGCCCCGCCACCACGCTGTGACCTCGTCAGGCTCAGCTACGCACCGGCCGTCCTGCCAAACCCGGTAGGCAGGCAGGTCGGTGCGCAGGTCGGCGCCGGCGGCCAGGCGCGTCCTGGTGCTGCCTGGCCTGGTCACATCGAGCAACGGGCACGGCCCAGGATTGCGCCTGGCGAATTCACCGAACTCGGCAGCGGCCCCAGCCGCGAGCACGGTCAGGTTCGCCTGAGCGAACCCGGGTGCCATGCTCGCGGTCGGCAACCGGAGCCCGGCCCGGAAGCGGGCCCGTGCTGCGGCAGGTCCTGTGTGTTCCATCGAGAGCCCGCCTGCCTGGCCGCCGCCTTCGGTCACCGGCCGATGTGCCTGTTCGTGATCGACGTGAACTGGCAGATCAGCGCGGCGCTGAGAAAGACCAGCCCGAGCGCGATTTCGTTGAAGCGGCGCAATTCGCGGCCACTGGCTGCGAACCCGAACATCACCAGCGCTGCGACGGTCAGGATCAGGGCCAGCAGGTCCATGCGGTCTCCTAGGGATGCCTTAGCGGATCAGACCCAGAGGTCAGGGCGATAGCGCGCGGTCGTCTCCATCTCACCGAGGTAGGCCTCAGCCTGCGCAGGCGAGCGGGACCCGTGACCCGCGACGACGTCGACGAGCGCGGCGCGGACTGCCGCGCGCAACGGCTGCGACCCACAGACGTAGACGTATCCACCTTCGGACAGCATGCGCCAGACCAGCGCGCCATGCTCCCTGATCCGGTCCTGAACGTAGTCGCGGCGGTCTGGCCGCTCGCGCGACGCCGCGATGTGCACATGATCGAGCACGCCAGCGGCGGTGAACTGTTCGACCTCGTCCTGGTAGATGTAGTCGAGGCCGGTCGACCGGATCCCGTTGAAGAGTGCGGCCTCCGCGAGCGGAACGCCGGTGCGCCGCATCGCCAGCCGCTCCCAGAGGAACGCCCGCATGGGCGCGAAGCCGGTTCCAGCCGAGATGAACACCATCGGCCTGGTCAGGTCGTCCTGGAGGTGGAACCCTTCGGCGCTGTCGTGGAAGACGTTGACCCGATCGCCCTCGCGCAGCGAGTGCGCGTAGCTGGCGCTCATCCCGGTGAACTCGCGGCCGGTGATCCCGGGGACGGGCGTCGGCTCGAGCCCGACTGTCACGTGTGCGACGCCTTCGCCGTGAATCAGCGGGCTCGAACTCGTCGAGTAATAGCGCGGCTTCAGTGGTTGCGCGGCCTGCAGCAGGTCGTAGATGTTGAGCCGGCACGACGGGAACTGGTCGAGCAGGCTGAGGACGTCGAAGCCACCAGCGTCGATCGCCGTGCGCAGCGGCGAGGACGGACCCTCGGGCGCCTGGACAACCTCCTTGACCTGCATCAGCTTCGACCACTCCGCCTGGTCGGTGACCTTGTCAAGCAACAGGTCGATGATGGCAACGGTTGGCCTGCCGGTGATGTCGACGAGATTGGTGAGCACGTTGCGAACCTGAAGCACGACGCCCTTGGGCACCGCCCTGACGTTCATGGTCTTCGGCACCATGAACAGGCCGTCGAGCGCCGCCCCGATCCTGCGCGCGAGCCGCTCCACCTGCTCGCGGTCGTTCTCCGGGCAGAACCCCAGGTGGTCACCGACCCGGTAGCTGACCCCAGCCGGCAGGGCGAGCTCCAGGTGCCTGGTTCGCTTCGGCGACGAAGGCGGCTGCAGCTCCCTGCACGCCAGAACGCGAGCCTGCACGGTGGTCATCCCGACGGCGTTAGTCAGGATCGTCGGGGCCAAGAACGCCCGCGGTTGCGTGCTGCCGGGCCTGCGCCGGCCGTGCTCGGGCCCCTGCTCCAGAGTCGCGATCCTGACGTCATTCGCCGCATGACGGACGACATGCTCGACGAGCGCGCGCCCGTGGCGCCCTGGCCTCCGGTTGCGGCCGAAGCGGCGTCCTCGCCGAGCGAGCGCTGCATGGCGACGCTTGAGTTGGTGCTCGTCAGCGAGCCCGCCGTCGCCTGCTCGGCGGCGTAGCGCGCCGCGGCGGCCTCGGTCGGGCGCGCGTCGGACACTTCGAGCAGGGTCGGCCAGATCCGTTCATTCCACTCCGCATGCAGCCGTTCCCAGGTTGGCGAACCCACGTCGCCGTAGGCGAAGTCGGCGAGCGGCGTCGCGCCCAGGTCGGCCAGCTTCTTCTGCACGTAGCGCGGGAACGCGAGGAACGCGTTCCACTGCGTATTGCCTAGCCCCCAGACCATGTAGCTGCAGTTCTGCCAGGTCGGCGTGCCCGCCTCGGTCCGCTCGAGCCAGGTCTTGAAGCCAGCGGCGTTCGACGGCGGGTTCGAGGTGTAGGTGGAGGTCATCACGACGAGCAGCCAGGGTGCCGTCCGCGGCGGCGACGCGGCGAGTTCGTTGAGCGTAATCACCTCGGTGGTGTAGCCCTGGTAGTGGCCACGTTCCGCGAAGCGCTCGGCCAGGTCCTTGTTCGCGCCGAAGTTACTTCCGTAAGCGATCACGATGTGCCGGTACGGGCTCGTCTCGGGAATCTCGGTTGGCGGCCCGCTCCGCTCGGGCGCGGCGGCGGACTTTGCACGGGCCGGTGCGGCTGCCGACACCGAGGCGGGGGCCGCCGCACGGTCGAGCAACCCGGCGGGCGCAGCCGAGCGCACGACGTCCTCGCGCCGCAGCCGGACGATGGGTACCGATGCAGGCTTGGTCGTGACAATGGCGTTCTTGACCACGGTCGTGCCAGGAGCTGGTCGCAGCCGGAAATTCTTGTATATCTCGTAGAGGACGACGCGGAGCATCATGAACGTGACCTCTTGCGCCATGCACTGCCGCTTGCCGACCGAAAACGGGATGAACGCGTGCCGAGGCCGGTCCACGACCTTCTCGATCGCGAACTGGTCGGGGTCGAACCGATCAGGCTCGGCGCCCCAGAAGCGCGGGTCGCGGTGCGCGGCCAGGGTGCCGACGAAGATGATGTCGCCCTTCCTGACCCGGTACCGGCCGAGCATCCCGTCCTTCAGGCTGCGACGGATCGAGACAGGCATCGGCGGGAAGATCCGCATCGACTCCTTGATCACTTGCGTCGTGTACCGCAACTCGAAGAGGTCGTCGTACTGCAGGTCATGGTCAGGGTTGCCGCCGGTGATGCCGTCGATCTCGGCGATCACCTTCTCCTCGACGTCCGGGTGCGTGGCGAGCAGGTAAGCGAGCCAGCCGCCCGTGATCGAGGGCCCGTTGAAACCGTTCGAGAGGTGCATGAGGACCTGATCGCGGACGGTCACGGCGTCCAGGAAGTCGCCGGTTTCCGGATCAGGCGTCGTGACCAGGCGGCTGAGCAAGTCGGTCTGCGTCCCGACCGGGCTGGTATGCATGCGCGCGCGCACCAGAGCGTCGGCGGCGCGGAAGAGTTCCTTGTTGTGCTGCTGATACCGCTTTCGCTTCGCACGCTTCGCGCGCCCGGAGAAGAGCGTGAAGTCGGGCCGCGGGTCGGCTACCCGAAGGATGGATTCCTTTGTGCTCTCGGGGACCGCCGCCGCGAACGGGTGCGGGTCACCGCTGCCGTCAAGCAGCCCGAAGTCGTACCGGCACGCGCCGCGGCCCGAGACCTCCAGGCTGTACCGCTCCATCCAGCCGCGGGCATCGAGCGGCTCGCTGTCTGGCATCGCGGACCAGCAGGCCACCAGCTTCCTGGCCTGATCCTTCATGAGTTCGAGCTGGGTCCGCTGATTCGCAGGGGCGTACCACGGCAGCATGATCCGGCGGATCTGCTCATAGTGATCGCCGTCGCCGATTACGGAGATCCCGCCGCCACGTGAGTTGCTCAGCTGGTCGAAGAAGTTGATGTCCTCGACCTGCTTGCCGAACTGCAGCTCGTTCCCGGCCACCTCGTCAAGGAGGTCGGGGTCCGAGACGACGACGATCCGCCATTTCTTCGTCGGGATCCCGACCGCGTAGATGTGACCGAACTTGCGGTAGTAGTCCAGCTGCGTGTCGTTGTTGTTCAGGAGGTCGAAGTTCGCGAACCGCTCGCCCTTCGGCACCAGCCAGCGGACGGCATACGGGATCTCGAGTGGCTCATCAGCGCTCCCCTGTGCGGCCACCGGAACCGGCTGAGCTGGTAGCGGCTGAGCTGGTAGCGGCTGGGCCGGAACCGGCTGGGCTGGCAGCGGCTGAGCTGTGCGGCCGACCACGGTGATCGCGGAGTCGGCGGACACGCCATTGCCGCCGCTGGCCTCACTGACCGTGCAGGTCAGGGTCAGTCCGTCGACCGGATGGCCGAGCCTGACCGTGCATTCGCCCTGGATCGGCATCGTGGTGATGCGCTGGTCTCCGGCGTAAATGCCATTGGCGCTGCCGTTATCGGCCAGCATCCACTGACCGTCTTCGAGCCGCAGCATCGCGTGACGCCGCGACACCCGCGCGTCGGCGATCACGATGTCGCAGTCGGCATCACGGCCGATCAGGTACGAAGGGCCTGGTTGAAGGCTCCGGTCAGACCCCTTGGTTCGCACCAGCAGCACCGGTGCGTCATCTGCCGAGCGGGACTGTTGAACACCCACGGGCCAACTGTACGTCTCACCGAAAGGTTAAAGTTACCTAGCCAAACCTCCCGGACGTCTCACCGGCTCTGCGTCGCCGCCCCGTGGTCCCTCCACCACAACAATGGATCCGATTCATGCAGAGAAAGTCATATAAAGCAGGCAAATTTGCCGAGACGGATCCAGAGTGGGATGGGGAGGGGTCCCCAGCGCAGGACCGGAGTCGCCCAGGCCTTGTGAGTCGCGAGCGACTGCCCGATCCTCTATCAGAGGCCCGCGGATATCGCGGGGTGCTGATGGACACTGCCGGCCCAACTGCGAATTGGGACCCGGCCGCCGCGATGCGACTCGCTGTCTGGGAACCGGCGACGCCAGTAGCGCCGTCCAATTGGTGATAAGGAAATCTCGGAGGGTCCCATGTCCTTCATCCGCGTGTTCCGCCCCGTGCTGATTGTCGCGCTGGCGGCTTCGGCCGTTTTTGCGGCTGGCTGTGGCACCGCCAAGCCCGTTTCGCAGGGTCCGCCCCCCACTCGGCTCGTCACCGAGCACGACAGCGCCAACGGCAAGACCATTCACATTGCTGTCGGTGACAAACTCGCGCTGATTCTCGGCAGCAGTTACTGGAACTTCGCCGGCAGTTCTGCACCGGCCGTGCTGCGCCAGGAAGGTCAGGTCACGCTCGTGCCGACGTCGCGCACGTGCCCGCCAGGCGTCGGCTGCCAGCCCAAGCGCGCCCTCTTCAGGGCACTCGCGCCAGGCAAGGCAGTCCTGTCCGCGCACCGAGTTAGCTGCGGCGAGGCACTGGCCTGCACGGGCGGGCGTGGGCTCTTCAAGCTCACGGTCATCGTCAGATAACCAGCTATGCCAGAACTCATGCGAGAAAAGGGAGACTAAACCTAATCTAAGGAGCCACGGCCACCGCCTCGCAGGCCGTCAACAACGCCTCGCCGCATGCTGCGGCGAGGCGCGGCCTTGGAAGGGGAGCCAGATGGCCGCCACACCAGCGGATCAATCGAGCGCTGTCAGCGCAGCGCTGCGGGAAATCGTCTTTGAGCACGGGCCAGAGGCGCTGTCGAACCCGGCTGTGATGTCGAATCTGCTGAAGGATTTCCTGCCGGATTCGCCGGCGCCCGCCAGAATGCTCGTCGCGGCCGCGGAAGACCACATCGCCGACGTTCTCCGTCAGCATGTCGCCGAGGGCCTCGACCCGGTCACCGCCGCCCGGCTCGCCGCCGCGGCCTTCGCCAACGCCACCATGTTCAGCCCGGAAGCCTGCGCGTGGGTGGTGGGCGAACTAGGGATGGCGCTCGGGCTGCTGAGTTCAGGAGCGAACCCGCCGACCTTCGCCCCGAGTACGCCGCGGCAGCAGCCAGGAGCCGGGGCCGCTCCCCCGACCGCTCCCGCCGGCGGCTACTGGCAGCAACCTGCGCCCGAGACCCAGTCGTCTCCCTTCAGCCAGCCGACACATGCCCACCAGATACCGGGCCAGCAACCACAGGGCCAGCAACCACAGGGCCAGCAACCACAGGGCCAGCCAGGGCGCAAGCCGGGCCGCGGGAAGGCTGCGAAGGGCGGTGTCGCAGCGGCGAAGCCGCGCAAGCGTAAGAGGCGGCTTGTCCCGCTTTTGTTCGGCGCGGTGTGCGTTCTCGCCGCGGTCGTCACCGTGGCGGTCGTTCTCTCCGGTTCACCAGGCCAGAGCGCCCAGGGTGCCAATCACAACAGCGGATCAAACGGGCACGGCACTCCTGGCGGCAGCCCGACTCCTGGGTCGTCGCATACCGGAGCACCGGCCCAGTTCAAGCCCATAGCCCTTGGCGTACTGTGTGCCTCCCCGAATATCACGACCGACTTCAACGGGTGCCAGGCCGGAGACACTACCCAGCAGGTTGGCACGCACATCTACACCTGGGACGCTGTCGCGCCGGCCGACACCACCCGAACGACGATCATGGCATTCGCGCACAGCACCTGCAGGAGCCTGACGCTGACGTTCGGTTTCAGCAATACCTATGAGAACCTGTCGACCCCCGGTCAGCTCCAGATCACGGTCTCGGTCGTCCAGGGACAGGCTCCGCCCAAGCAGGTCACGGTCACCAACGACGCGCTCGGTAAGCTCACCGTCCATCTGGACGGGGGTCCGTGGGGGATCGACACGGTGGCCAATCTGTCGGGGAGCTGGGGCCTGTTTATGAACGGCTCCGCTAGCTGTTCCACCTACAACGGCGAATAGCGCGGCCTGCGGGCTGCGCCACCACTAAGGCCCCCTCCGGTGTCGGCACCGTCGGACTCGGCTGCGCTGTTCACGTCCTGGTGGTCGTGCAAGGACAAGAACCGTTCCTGGTGCGGGAGTTCGTCGCTGCGGTTGTCGAGCCAACTGGCGGTCGCGGAGCGCGCCCGCTCTATCAGCCCGGCCGCGTGGCTGAAGTCAGCGGACGAGACGCTCAGCGGGCAGAGCGGCGGGATGACGTGCAGGTCGACCTGGTCCGCGTAGACGCTGACGTCATGGATGAGGCGCTGCTGGGTCAGAAAACTCAGCGCCTGCAACGCGGACGCGTACGGGCTG
Source organism: uncultured Actinomycetota bacterium (assembly GCA_963696215.1). Lineage (GTDB taxonomy): Bacteria > Actinomycetota > Actinomycetes > Streptosporangiales > Streptosporangiaceae > Chersky-822. Next base: position 675,500 of record CAVOJF010000006.1, on the reverse strand, counting down.
GCCGGCGGCTCGGTCAGGGCACAGGCGACTCCGGCTGGCAGCACGAAGATCCGGTCAGCGCCCAGTGTTACCGCCTGCGAGATCGCGGCGTTGTTGGCGAGCGCTCCGTCGACCAGGGTCAGGTCGCCGTGTCGGACCGCGGGCAGCAGCCCGGGAATCGCGGTACTCGCCAGCACGGCGGTGATCGCGTCGCCGGAGGACAGCAGGACTTCCTCGCCAGAGAGCATGTTCGTGGCCACGACATGGATTCCGATCGCCGCGTCCTCGAGGTTCCGGTACGGCAGGTGCCTTGCGATGATCTGGCGAAGCCCTTCTGAGGAGAACACGGACTCGCGGGCGCCTGCGGCCGCGAGCAGGTGGCGGCGGACACTGACAGGAAAGACGTCGCGGCGGCGGAGCCGGGTCCAGATCCCCGCGAGTTCCGCCAGCGACTCCCGGCTGGTGCCGTGCCCGGCCAGGTAACTGGCGTTCACGGCACCAGCCGAGGTACCGACCAGGAGGTCGGGAGCCTGATGGCGTTCGGCGAGCGCCTGCAGCATGCCGACCTGTACGGCGCCGAGGCTGCCTCCGCCGGAGAGTACGAATGCGGTGATCATGGGACCGCAGGGTCTGCCGCAGTGGCCGTTGCCGCGGGCTGGTCAGTTCCGCCTGATGAGGGACTCGCCAGGGAAAGCCTTCGCCAGGCGGGCGAGCGTCAGGGCAGCTAGCAGCAGGCCGAAGTCGCGCAGCGCCACGTCGTAATAGTTGCCGATGCTGAGCAGGTTGACGATGATGCCCAGTAGCCACGCGGCGACCAGGTAGCCGCCGAAACGGGGCACGATCAGCACCGACAGGCCCGCGACAATCTCGATCACGCCAACCGCGTACATGGCCTGGTGCGCGGTGCCGGGGACGATGTTGTTCACCCAGGGAGCCAGGTACTTGTCCCAGTTGGTGAGCAGGTCGGCGAACTTGTCGGCGCCAAAGAGGATCGGAGCGACCGTGAAACCGATGCGCAGGAGCCAGAAGGCCTGGTAAGCCGGCTCGGCCCTTAGCCGTTCTCGCCTGGACATCGTCGGGGCGACGGCCGCCGCAGCTGTGCTGACGCTCATGATGTTGCCTTCCTCTCTAACGGATATTACTGTGAACGTTAGAACGCCAAGGTTCTATCGTCAATACTTGTATCCGTTAGAATTCAAGGATCTTCACGAGGGGCAGCCCGTGAGCACTCGCGATTTCGACAGCCGCGTCGCGAGCATTGCGACCCTCGGCGAACCGGTCAGGCGCGACCTGTACCGCTATGTCGTCGCCCAGTCAGAACCCGTCAGCCGGGAGCAGGCCGCCGCCGCCCTCGGCGTCGCCAGGCACGTGGCGAAGTTCAACCTGGACAAGCTCGAGGACGAGGGGCTGCTCGAGGTTGAGTACGCGCGGCCGGCGGCCGGCGCGGGCCTGGCGCGGGCAGGCCGGCGAAGCTCTACCGGCGTAGCCGCCGCGAGGTCGAGGTCAGCCTGCCCGAGCGGCGCTACGACCTCGCCGCCCGCGTGATGGCAGAAGCGATCACCATCGCCGAGGATAAGGCGATACCCATCGGCGCCGCGTTGCGCGAGGCGGCCAGCGAGGCGGGCCGTGAACTCGGCGAAGCGGCCAGGCAGCAGGCGGGCGGCCGCCCCAGCCGGGCTGAAGCCCTCGCGGCCGTCGAAGCCGTGCTTGCCGACCGGGGTTACGAACCGCGTCGTGCCGGCGCCGGGCTCGAGCTTGCCAACTGCCCGTTCCACAACCTGGCGCAGAGGTACACCAACCTGGTCTGCGGGATCAACTTCGACCTCATCGACAGAATGCTCGAGGCGGCAGGAGCGACCGACGTCCGCGCGGGGTTGCGGCCATCCCCCGGCCGTTGCTGCGTGACGATCGACGAGGCGTAGCCGACGACCGGCGCGTCAGGGGTGGCAGGTCGGGACCGTCAGGACGCGCTTTCCTCGTAAGGTGGCAGATGGTCGCCGCGCGGCCAGTAGGCATCGGTGTAGGAGGTCGGCGCGGGCGCCGCCGGCCACGGGTAGCCGTGCCTGGCCGCTGGCGAGTCGGCGTACCCTGCGCACGCGGCTGGCCCGGCTGGCGCGGGGCGGGAATAGGCGACTTGCCCAGACTTCGCGCGCTCGGCTCGGCGACTGTTGAAACCCTGCGCCTGGGTCTGCTCGTCGGCCACCCGCACGCCGTAGCGGTAGACGAGCTTGCCGCCCAGATAGCCGGACACCGCGAGGAAGGCCAGGCTCGCCACGGACAGCGCGAGGTACGCGAGCGGTACCGCGGCCGGCCGGTGGTACTGGCCGAAGCGCAAGACGAAGTCAGCCCCGAAGGCGGCGATCACCAGGAGATTGACGCTCATGTGGGCGACCAGGGTCCGGTACGCGCGGGTGCTGGTCTGGATCACGTAGAAATCCAGGATCCCGGCGCCTGCCGCGGCCAGAGCACCGACGATGCCGACAGCGATCAGCCACTCCGATCCCTGCGCCAGGAAGCCGGGTCGCGCCACGATCCGGGAGGCCACATCGAACACCAGGCTTGCGGTCCACGCGCCGATGGGGACGGTCACCAGCATCGGGTGCAGCGGGTGACCGTACCTGCCCGCAAGGACGGTCATCGGTCGCTTGGCCTCGTACAGCCCGTTGGTCATGCCAGACCTCCTATTTAACTAATAAGTCTTGTCTTATCCGAACCTCGCGTCAACTGGAACGGCGTTATCCGGCCTCTGTCAGGTTTTCAGCCAGAGTGATGGGCGATACCCTGGGGTGCGTGACTCCGGACGACACGCAAGACGCCGCCTCGATCGCGGCCGTCGCTGCGCTGGCCGATGATCTGCGCCGGCGCATGTACGCGTTCATCAGGGACACCGGCGCGCCGGTCACCAGAGACCAGGCGGCCGCCGAGGTGGGAATCTCACGCAAGCTCGCCGCTTTCCACCTGGACAAGCTCGTCGACGCGGGGCTGCTGCGCGCAGGCGCCGTCCGCGCCGTGCGGCGCCCAGGCCGGGCTGCCAAGACCTACGAGCCGACGGACCGGGTCGTCCAGATCAGCATCCCGCCCCGTCAGCACGCCTTCCTGGCGGAGATCCTCCTGGACTCCGTCCTCGCTGACGACGCCCACGCGAACGTGAGGCAGATCGTGTTGGACACCGCCGCCGAGCGCGGCAGGCAACTCGGCGAGATCGAGCGGCGCCAAGGCCGACCGGGGCGGCTGGGCGCGGAGCGCGCGCTGGGGCTGGCCAGGGCGTTCTTGGTGCGGCTGGGATTCGAGCCGGCGCAGACCGTTCCTGATCAGCTAGTCCTGCGGAACTGCCCGTTCCAGCCCCTCGCGGCGCGGTCCACGCAGCTGGTGTGCGGGATCAACCACGCCTTCCTCGCCGGCTTCCTTGAGGGCCTTGGCACGTCATCCGCGGTCGCCGTCCTCGAGCCGCAGCCCGGCGCCTGCTGCGTCGAACTTCGCGCCGCGACCTCGGGTCAGTTAGCGTGCTAGCCGGCCGGGCGCCCGGGCGGCCGGCCTAGCCGAAGTCGAAGCGGAATGACGTGATGTCGGCGCGGAAGGCCATTCGCGCGAATTCGAGCGGGACCATGTCCCCGCCCGGCAGCCGGCCGATATCACGGTAGGTCGCCAGAATGGTGGGCGAGCCTGCGTTGATGCCGAGCCACTCCGCCTCGAACGGGCTGCCCGAGCTGACCTCGATCTCGGCCTCTGACCGGCCGAGGCGAAGCTTGCCTGGGAGCGCGAACCTGCCGGACGCTCCCTGACCAGAGCCGATGGCCTTCAGCAGCGCCGCGGCAATGTGTGGGGAGATGTAGGAGTCGCGGATCCCGATCGGGCGGCCTTCGACCTCCACGATGCTCATGACGTGCGCCACGGTTCCCCGATCAGCCTCGATATCGAGAGCGGTGGCTAGGCCCTCGTCCACGTCCGCTTCGCTCGAGTCCATGATCTTGTTGCCGACGTCTTCGGCGCCTGCCAGCAGGCTCCTGACCAGCCCGCCGATCCGGTAGCGGACCTTCTTCGGTGCGACGAAGACCCCCTTGCCCTTGAGCTTGACCAGCTGCCCGTCGGTGACCAGGATCGCGATGGCCGGACGGACCACAGCCCGGCTGACCCCGAACTCCGCGCCGATCTCGCCCTCTGACGCGAACCGGTTGCCCGGCTCCCACGCGCCGAACTCGATCCGTTCCTTGAGGATCTCGGTGAGCTGAATGTACAGCGGGATATGACTGCTGAAATTCAGCCGCCGGGTGACGTACTTCTGCTGGCCCATGACTGACCGCGCAGGGTCACCGAGTGCCGGAGTCTGCAATGCCAAGCGAACCTACCGAACGTCTAATTCGAAGTGTCGGACTCGAGCTTGCCCGCGACGAGGTGGCCTGCACGGAAAACCGCGACCCGAGCCCTGTCATTATCAAGGACGCTGATGTCCTGCAGCGGATCCTGGCGGAAGATCACCAGATCGGCCTCGCGGCCCGCCTGCAGCGAACCGGTCACCGGCTCCAGGCCGAAGACGCGCGCGGGCGCGCTGGTAAGTGACTTCAGCGCGGCCATCGGCGACATGCCGACCAGGTCCACGTAGGCCTGGACCTCCTTGAGCGCGCCGCCTTGCGGAAACCCCGGTACACCCGCGTCCGAACCGGCGATGATCGTCGCGCCGGCTTCGAGAGCGCGCCGGACACTGGCGATGTGGCGGTCCCTAGTGCTCTTCTGCAGTTCAACGATCGCAGCCGGGATCCCGACGTCGCCGCCCCAGTCCGCGAGGCCGACGTAGAGGGCCAGCGTTGGTGAGTACGCGATCTCCTTGGCCAGCATGAGCTCAAGGCCCTCGTCGTCCATGAAGATGCCGTGCTCGATCGTCCGCACGCCGGCCCGTGCGGCCTTGAGCACGCCGAGGCGCGACTCGGCGTGGACGGCGACCGGCCGGTCTTTGCGGGCGGCCTCGTCGGCGATCGCGGCGAGCTCCTCCTCCGACGTCGTGTCGCGGTCCGCGGGGCACAAGGGATTGAAGCCGGTGCCGCTCGCCTCGGTCTTGATCCAGTCGACCCCGTCCTTGACCTGCTGGCGCACTGCGTCTCTAGCCTCCCAGGGACCGCTGATCGTGGATCCGTGCCCGTACTTGTAGCGCGAACCGTCGAACAGGTGGCTCGGATGGCCGTCGAGCAGGCCGCCCACAGTGGTGATGATGTTTCCTGCGGCGAGCACGCGCGGGCCCGGTATCTGCCCCCGGTTGATCGCATCCCGCACGCTGACCCCGATGTTGGCGCGCGAGCCCAGGTCGCGGACCGCGGTGAAGCCGAGTTCAAGCAGGCGCTTCGCGCTCGTGACGGCGTCCAGCGTGGCCTCGGGGATGGACTTGGCGATCTCGAGGTCGTACAGGTCCTTGGCGTCGTTGTAGATCAGATGGCAGTGCGAGTCGATGAATCCCGGGCACACGAACAAGCCCTCGCAGTCGATCACTTCGTCACCTTCACCGGGCTCGAGGCCGGGGCCGACGGCTCCGATCACATCGCCGTCCACCAGCACAGATCCGGCGTAGGCGGCATCCGCGACGCCGTCGATGATCGTCGCTCCCTGCAGGAAGGTCCGGGCCATTGCGCTCCTCCTCCGGCGCGGCACCGCGTCCTCCGGCGCGGAACGGCGCAAACCACATTCTTGGTCCGCTTGGGTCCCAAGCTTGACAAGGGCGGAATCAACCTATCATCCTAGGCTCCTATCCGCCTCCGCCCGTCTTTTGTGAGGAGCGCCCCGTGGAGGAACGAGAAGCGCAGTACGCGGAAGACGACGCTTACCTACAAGAACTCGGCGTGCAGCCCAAGCTGAGGCGCGGTCTGAACCTGCTCGAGCAGGGATTCTTCGGCATCGCCTTCCAGGGCCCGACCGCCGGCTCGATCCTCGTCACCTCGGCGGCCTTCGCGGTGGGCGGCCCGGCGTTCATCTGGGCGTTCCCGATCTGCCTGATCTTCCAGACGGTTATGGCCCTGCAGTGGGGCGAACTGGTGTCGCAGTACCCGATCACTGGCGGCATCTACCAGTGGGCGAAATATCTGGGCGGCGAATGGTGGGGCTGGCTGACGGCGGTCTTCTACACCGCATGTGTGGTCATTATCCAGCCAATACTGGGCGTGATCGTGAATGTCGTCCTCAGCGGGCTCTTCCCCAGCATCGCGTTCAGCACCCGGAATTCGATCATCATCGCGATCATCCTGACACTGGTCGCGGGGATCGTGATCAGTTCCAGCGTCCGGCTGGCCGGCATGCTCAACGGCGTCGGTGTCGTCCTTGAACTGGTGGTCCTGTTCGGGGCGACGATCCTGCTGCTGTTCCACACCAAGCAGCCCGTACACGTTGTGTTCCAGACCGCGGGTGTGCAGGGACACGGCACCTACTTCGTCCCGTTCATCGTCGCCCTTGCCCTGGAGCTAACGTTGCTCACCGGGTTCGAGAGTGCGGGCTTCTTCTCCGAGGAGGTGCGCCGCTCTCGCACGGACGGCCCCCGCGCAATCTTGATGGCGTGCATCGGCACCGCCGTCTTCACGGGCCTGTTCGCCTTCGCGATGCTGCTGGCAACTCCGAACATCCCGGCAGGGATGACAGCGGGGGCCGCCTGGGTCCCGCAGACCCTGCACGCCGCGCTCGGCACAGCGGGTGAGGACACCATCCTGGCCGCAGCCCTCGTCGCCCTGGTCAGCACCGCGATCGCGAACATGGGGGCGATGACGAGGCTGATCTTCGGCATGAGCCGCGACCGCTACCTGCCAGGTGCCACGGCGCTGAGCAAGGTGTCGACCAGGACCGGCGAGCCGTTCTACACCGTTGTGCTGTGCGTAGTGCTGAGCTTCATCCCGCTGCTGATCATTTCGAAGATCACGGTCGTCGTGGACGCCGTCGCTGGCTTGCTGCTCTCTACCTACCTGATCACCGCTGCCGCGTCGCTACGGCGCCGCCTGCGCGGCTGGCCGGAGCGCCGTGCGCCGTTCCGGCTCGGCAAGTGGGGACTGCCGCTGAACATCGTCGGCTTGGTCTGGGTCGTGATCGCCCTCACCGTCACGGCCTGGCCGAGGGACATCACCAATCCGGCGCTCGGGCCGACGAGAGTTATCTGGGAGATCGGCGCGGGGCTCATCATCGTGGCCGCGCTGGCGTGGTTCGCCAGGTCCCGCCAGGGCCAGGCCGATGCCGCGACGCCAGCAGCCGCGGCGGCAAGCTCAGGCCCTGCCGCCGGCGGTGGTGCAGGCTCGGACCGGCCGGCCGGGGCATGAGCCTGGTCCCGTCCAGTCCGTGGGGGCCGGATGACCAGGCCGGCGCAGCCAACCGGCTCACCCAGGACCTGACAAGCGCGGCGCTGCGGCTCGGCAAGACCGGCCGGGTTTTCGACCTCAGCTTCCCGGTCTCAAGGCAGGCGCCGACCCACCCGGTCTACTTGACGCCGTACTTCATCTGCCTCAATCACCAGCCGTGGGCGAGCGAGAAGTACGAGCGCGAGGTGACGGGCGCGACCAACGGCATCGGCTGGGCTCAGGAACGCATCGAACTGGATATGCACACGGGCACCCATGTCGACGCGCTCGGCCACGCGACAGTATCTGGCCGGGCGTTCAACAACCTGCCGCTGCTCGACGTATACGGCCAGTGGGGCCTGCTCAAGCTCGGCATCGAGAACCTCCCGCCCGTCCTGACCCGCGGCATCCTCGCCGACGTAGTCGGCCACCGGGACCGGGACATGAAGCCGGGCGAAGCGATCTCCGCCGAGGAGCTCCAGCGCGTGCTGAAGGCACAGCAGGTGGAGGTCAGGCCGGGAGACGCGGTCCTGGTGCGCACCGGCTGGGCCAAGTACTGGGGTGTCGACAACGAGACCTATATGCTGGGCGGCTGCCCGGGCATCAGCATCGACGCGGCCCGGTGGCTGGCCGCGCAGGGAGTGGTCGCGGTCGGCGCGGATCAGGCGGCCGTGGAGGTCTGGCCGGCGGAACGGCCTGGAGAGGACTTCTCGGTCCACATCGAACTGCTGGTCAAGTCCGGGGTGTACCTGATCGAACAGGCTCAGCTAGAGGACATCGCACGCGAACGCGTCTATGAGTTCCTGCTCGTGTGCGCCACGCCCAAGTTCGCGGGCGCGACCGGTTCGCCGGTCCGCCTGCTCGCGGTCGTCTGACGCGGCCTGCGAGCCGCGCTCGAGCTAACGATCGCCGGAGTTGGGACTGACCAGAACCTCGGCCCGCCTGCGCAGTTCGACCCGGTCGACCTTGCCGTTGGGTAGCTGCGGCATGGCCGGGAGGAACTCGATCCTCTTCGGCACCTTGTAGTTCGCGAGCTGGGACCTCAGGTATGCGGTGAACTGCGATAGCGCGAAGGCGTGCTCCTCGTCGTCCACGACCAGGAATGCGACCCCCACGGACTCCCAGAGCGGGTCGGGCGCGCCGACAACCGCGACCTGCACGACGCCGTCATAGCTGGCCATGACCTTTTCGATCTCCGGCGGATAGACGTTGTAGCCGCCCGATTTGTACATCTCCTTGATCCGGCCGACTAGATGCATCGTCCCCGCGGGATCCGCGACGGCGATGTCGCCGGTGTGCAGCCAGCCGCCGGCGCCGATCGTCTCCGCCGTCGCGCCTGGCCTGTTCAGGTAGCCGAGGAATACTGTCGAGTCGCGCACGAGAAGCTCGCCGGCCTCGCCTGCCTTGACTGACGGCCGCCTGATCGGCGATCCTGACCTCGAGCCCAGGCAGCGGGCGTCCGATGGACGCGGCCACCTCGGGCAGGTCGGCCGCGTCGCCGGTGACCGTGACCGCTCCCCCGTGCGCCTCGGTCAGGCCGTAGCTGACACAGAATGTCGCGTCGGACCGCTCGCGGAACTGCCTGAGGATCTCTACCTCGGGCGCGGTGCCAAGGGCGACCCTCCTCAGACTCGCCAGGTCGCAACCGCGCCAGTCAGGGCTCTGCATGGCGAGCCTGAGCATGGTCGGGAACGCGATCCAGAGGTTCAGCCTGTGCTCGTCGATCAGCCGCAGCGTCGCGCCGCCGTCGAACCGCTCCCTGAAGTAGAGCGACCCGCCTGCCACCAGCCCAGCGACGCACTCGCAGACCAGCCAGCCGACGTGGTTGATCGGGTGCTGGACGACGGTTCGCAGCTCGTCGAGCCCGCCGTACCAGTAACGCCAGCTCAACCGCGCGCTCCGGACCGCACCGTGCTCACTGAGCAACGCGCCCTTAGGCGCGCCAGTCGACCCCGAGGTATAGACGATCGCGCACGGCTGCTGCGACGAGCGCCCGGCATCGCTGGGCCGGCCTTCAGGGGCCGGACGGGTTAGCATATCGCCCAGGTCGCGGTGCGGCGCGGCGAGCCCGCTTCCGAAGACGCGCGTCTGCGCGGGAAGCTGGCCGATCAGCTGTCCGATTGTCGCGACGGCCTCGTCTGGCAGATAAGGGTCGCGGAAGACGAACAGCAGCTTCGGGTTGGCGTCCGAGCAGACGAACTGCAGCTCGCGCAGCGCGTACTTCGGGTTGAGGCCCAGGTAGAGCGCCCCGGTGCGACAGCACGCCAGGAAGACGACCAGGCACTCGGGCCGCGAGTTGCCGTAGACCGCCACGACGTCGCCGGGGCCGGCGCCCTGGCCTGCCAGCACTCGCGCGTACGCCGCTACATGCTGCTCGAGTTCGGCGTAGGACCACGCGAAATCCGCGCACCAGACCGCGACCGCCTCCGGCCGGGTCGCGGCGTAGTAGGCCAGGTGGTCATCGATGGTCGAATAGTCGGTCGGCGCCTCGAGCACCGTCATCGGTCGCCGAACTCCGTCCTGATGGCCTCGACAAGTCTCCCGATGCTCGCCTCGAGGAACCGCTTGCCGGCCTCCTCGCTCGCGTCGGTGGGCTTCATAAGCACGCCGCTGGCCGGAATGAATTCTGCGGGAGCCGGGCACGACGTCCCAGCTAGGCGCCCGCTCGGCCTGATCATCGGCAATAAGCTCGCGCCGGACTAGCTCGGGCCGGAGCACGAACATCACCGACGTCTCCAGGTGCGAGGCGTGCTCGAAGTTCCAGCCGGTGAACCCGTTCGGGAACAGCTCGTCAAGCTCACGCTGCGAGAACTCGGGCATCGGATGCTCCATCACGAGCACCCGGATGTCGTCGCGGGCCGAGACGGCGAGGTCGGCGGCCTCCCACAGATACGCGGCGTTCTCGTAGTGCCAGTTGAAGAGGCACAGCTTGGTGAACCCGCTCTTGGCCAGGCCGAGCAGCGCCTCGCGGATCGTGGCGATCAGTGTGACCGCGCGGAGCGACACCGTTCCCGGGAAGGTCTCCCCGCCGCCGATCAGGGGGCGGGACATCGCGCCGTAGTGGATCGCGGGGGCGACCACCATGGGCGTGATCTGCGCGGCCGCCAGCGCTATCTCGGTCGGGATCACCGCGTCGGTGTTGAGTGGCAGGTGCGGGCCGTGTTGCTCCGTCGAACCTATCGGCAGGACGGCGGGCAGCCCGGCTGCGGCAGCGTCGCGGACCTCCGGCCAGGTCATTTCCTCCATCAGGTAGGGGCGCGGGCCAGGCATGTGATCTCCGTTCATCGCTCAGGAGGTGGTGCGGTACAACGTCTTGCAGTCGGCGACCAGGACCCCGGCGTCGGAACCCTCGGCCTCCAGGACGTGCCTTGTGCTGACCAAGTGATCACCGGGCCGCCTGGACTCGACTCCGAGCAGTTGGACCCGGTCACGCAGCCTCGTCCCGGCGCGGACCAGCTGGTACCAGCGCGCGCGGTCGACGCCGTAGTTGAACGCCATCATCGATTCGTCGGTGAGCACAGGCAGCCCGACCAGCGGCGAGAAGTACGCACGCAGCGCCAGCAACTGCAGCGGCGGGATGGCCCGATCCTGGAACGGATGCGCGAGCGGCCACAGGTTAACGGGCCGGCCAGAGCCGCCGCCTTCCGCTTCGCGGTTGGAGTCGCCGTCGGAGCCGCGACTGCCGGTCAGCAGCGCGAACGCGTGCGCCTCGCGGTCGCTGATGCAGGTCCACCCGGTCACGCCGAGCCATTGCCCGCGGCGGTCGGCGAGCTTGGCATAGAAAGCGCTGTCGTGGCGGCGCGACGCCGGCACAGGAAGGCCCGGCGGCAGATCCCTGATGGCGATCGGTGCGCCGGCGCGGTCATGCGTCCCTGGCCGCTGTCCACCGCCGGACTCCGTCTTTCCGGCGTTCACCGAACTCAGAAGTTCAGCAACCATGACGGGCTTGGCCGCCCCCTCGACGGCATAACGATGCTTCGTCGTCAGCGCGATTCCGGTTCCGTCAAACGTCACGTCGGTGACGGTTACTTCGGATTGGACCAGCGCGCCGAGCGGAAACGGCGCGGGGAACCGCACGTTGTCGAGCCCGATCGTGGCGGTCCGCACCGGCAGGCCGGCGATGATCTGGCAGCCGCGCAGGTCGTTCTCGACTCGCGCGAGCACATGGAAGCCGAGGACGATCGGCCCGTCGCCGGCGGCCATCCGCCAGGCAGGATCGTTATGCATCGGATCCCAGTCGCCGATGAGCGCGGCGAACACATCCTCCTCTGGCTGGCTGACGCGGAACGGCGCAGGCCTCCCGATCACCTCGCCGCGGACCTGGCCGAACCGGGCGGCTAGTTCCGCGAGGACGTCCTGGCCGCCTGTCGACGTCGCGGACTCAGCGCGCGTCACGGTAGGCCTCGCCGTAGACGCAGAGGTTCAGCATGTCCGCCACCACGTGCGGCCGGTCGCCACGCCGCTCCGTCTCGTAGCTAGTCGTGGTGCGGACAAGTTCCCTGCCGTCCTTCTTGGTCGCGATGTCGGTCACGCGCATGCGTACCCGGATCCGGTCGCCGACTCGCACCGGTTCGATGAACCTGACCCGGTCGAGGCCGTAGTTGATCACGTATTCGTCGTCGGTGGCGAGCGTGGGGAACCCAGCCTGGCCATGGAAGTGCGCCAGCAGGGACAGCAGGAAGAAGCCGTGCGCTATCGTGCCGCCCCACGGGCCCTTATTCGCGGCCCAGTCCGGGTCGTTGTGCATGTAGTCCCAGTCCCTGGTCAGGACCGAGAAGGCATCTATATCCTCCTGCGTGATCGTGAACCAGTCGGACACGAAGATCTCGCTGCCGACCTGGCCGCGGATGGTCTCTACGAACCGGCCCATCACCGCCCCCTCGTCTTGCCGTCGATCCCGCCGCGTCCCGCACCCACACCGCGTCCCACGTTCATGCCGTGTTCACGCCGCGCTCCAGCCGCCGTCGACCACGAGCGTGCTGCCGGTCACAAAAGTCGACATGTCCGAGGCCAGGAACAGCGCCGCCAAGGCGACCTCGCGCGGCCTGCCGAAGCGGCCCAGCGGAGTGCGCTCCTGAATTTCGCTGTAGGTGGCCGCGTCGTCCTTCAGCGGTTCGACATCCCGCTCGATGTAGCCCGGAACCACGCAGTTGACCCGCACGCCCCGGCGCGCCCACTCGATAGCGAGGGTCTGCGTCACCGATACCACGCCCGCCTTGGCGGCGTTGTAGGACGCCATCCTGGGCAGGCTGCCGATGCCCGCGATCGAAGAGACGGTCACGATGCGGCCCGAGCCGCGGACCAGCATCCGCTGGCCGGCCGAGCGGCAGCAAGCCCACAGTCCGCGCAGGTCGGTGGCCATGACCCGGTCCCATTCTGAGAGCGGCAGGTCTTCGCTGGGCATCCACTCCTGAAAGACACCCGCGTTGGCGACGAGCACGTCGGGCGGCCCGATCGCCCTGACGCAGTTGTCGATCGCCGACTCAACGGCGTCAGGATCGGAGACGTCACAGCCGACCGGTAGCGCCGGCTTGCTGGCGGGCAGGGCCGCGATCTCCCTGCTCACCGCGTCGAGTGCCGTTATGTCGCGGCCGAGCAGGGCCACTGTCGCGCCGGCCTCGGCCAGCGCGAGGGACACGGCGCGCCCGATGCTGCGGCTCGCTCCGGTCACTACGGCCACAGCGCCGGAGAGGTTGAGCTCAGGAAAGCCGGCGGTGATCGCGGATCACCCCGCCTCGGAACCGGCGCCAGTCCCGGCCCTGACGCCGACGCCGGTGCGGTAGGCCGGCAGGACGTGGTCGGCGTACAGCTTCATGTGCTCGTCGAAGTTCTCGGTTTGTGCGTAGAAGTTGAGGTGGGTGACGCCCGCCTCTCGAAGCTCGCCGACGCGCTCGGCGCACCTGTCGATCGCGCCAACGATGCACAGCCGCTCGATGACGTCGTCGGGCACGTAGCCCGCCTGGGCGCTGTCAGTATGGACGTGCTTGTAGTAGTCGTAGCCGGGCCGGCCTGCGATGAACGCCTCGAGTTCGGGCGGCAGGCTGTTCGTACCCGTATTGCGCAGAGTCTCGGCGACGTGGTTGCCGACGACAGCGCCGAACGGGCGCACCTCGTCGCGAGCCTTCTCGATGTCGGCCGAGACGTAGGTCGCGGTACAGGAGACGACGGCGAAGCCGGACATGTCCCGGCCGGCGCCTTCCCGGCCGCGCCGGACATGTCCGAGTGCCCACGAGATGTAGTGCGGGTCAGCGCACTCGATGATCACGCCATCCGCGGTGCGGCCAGCGGCCTCGAGCATGCGCGCGCCGTAGGCCGCGGCGTAGACCGGCACTGGCGTGCCGCTGACCCAGGGCATCACGACGTCTGTGCTGCCGTCGATTGTCACGGCCTTGCCACCGGTCAGGTCCTGAATCAGCCGCATCGCCATTTCTATTTCCGCGATCTTGGCGGGATGGCGCCGCACCACCCGGACGGCGCTGTCACCGCGCCCGATACCGCAGGCCAGCCTTCCATCACCGGCGAGGTCCCGGAGTGTCGCGAAGGCACTGGCTACCACCAGCGGATCTCGCGACACGGGGTTGGTGACCATCGTGCCGAACTGCATGTCCGGCTTCTGGCTCCGTCCGATCAGGTAACCCAGCAGGCTGTAGCACTCGTTCCAGATGACGTGCGAGTCGCAGACCCAGAAGTTGTCGAAATTGAGTAGCTCAGCCAGCCGCAGCCGGTCGAGCGCATCGGAGACCGGCGGGAAGATGCTGACGATCCCGAACCTCATGCCTGCCCTGCCGGTTCGGCCGGCGGGACGTCGGCGGCCGGGGTGGCCTGAGCGGCGGCGGCAACGACCGGCTGGACTGTGCTCGCGGCGGCTGCGGCCCGTCCCCTCGTCAGCGTTCGCAGAGCGTAGTACACGATGCCCGCGGCGACGAAGCCAACCTCGTACGCGAGGTCGCCGCCGTGCAGCGGTCCCTCAGAGACGGGTCCCACGAAGATGGTGGCGTCCATAAACGGAACTGACGCCCCGAAGCCGACCAGCAGCGCCACGAGGCCTTCCCACCCGGTCTCGAGATCACGCAGGTGCAGCAGCGAACCGACGTTGACCTTGCCCTTCCGCAGCCACCACTCGATCAGCACGATGGCGACGTACGGCGCCGCCCAGTAGCCGCTGAAGAGCACGATGTTCTCGAACGTCGAGACGACGCTGCCCTCGTACATGTACAGGGCGAGCGCGAAGCCGCCGACGCCAACGATCGCGGCCGACACCGGGCGGGAGATCCTGATTCCCGTCGACTGCAGCGACAGGGATCCCGTGTAGTCGTCCATCGCATCGATCGCGACCGTGCCCATGGCGATGCCCAGCATCGCGATCACGCCGAGGAAGCCGCCGCCCATCAGATGGTAGATGCCCGCGCTGGTCTGGTCGGCTGCCAGCTTGCTCGCCACCAGCAGGCCCAGGATCTCCAGCCACCCCGAGGAGAGGGCGAGCCCTGCCAGGGTGCGCCAGCCGACCGCCCAGGCTGAGATGTCGGACCTGAAGTAGCGGGTGTAGTCGGACGCGTATCCGCCATAGCCGATGGTGAATCCCGCGACGATGGCCACCATCAGCAAGAATCCGCCGACGGCCGCGCCGCCGTGGGTCTTCTGCGTCACGTGGATGTCCCCGATCAACGCGATCTTCACGGTCAGGATGACGAAGATCACGCCGAGGATGACCGATGCCCACTTCTCGAACGTGTGGATGAACTCGAATCCGAAGACCGCGAGCGTCCCTTGTGCAGCGATGATGATCAGCAGGCCGAGCCAGAACGGCACGTGGAAGAGCACCACCAGCGCCTCAGACCCGAAAAGCGCGTTGATCGCGTCCCAGGCGATCGTGGTGAGCCAGTTCGCCAGGCCGGGAACGGCGATGGTCCGCCCGAACGCGATCCGCGACAACGGCAACTGCGGCATGCCGGTCCTCGGCCCCATAATCGCCGTGAATGATGCGGGCAGTGCGCCGATAATGTTGCCGACGACGATGGCGATGATCCCCCACCAGAGGTTCAGGCCGATGAAGTCTGCCGTTGCGAGCGTCCCGGTGAAGACCGCGGCAGGGACGAGGTTCGGCGCGAACCACACTGTGAACAGGCGGAACTTCCTGCCATACCGGCCGTCCTCGGGAATGGGAGCCATGCCCTGGACCTCGAGTTGCGTATCGCCTTCCCTGCTCGGCCTGCTGAATTGGTCGGCATCCCAGTCCTTGCGGACCTTCTGGGTTGTGCTGCCAGGCATGACCGCTCCCTCCACCACAAAGGCCAGCAGTTGTCGTCCTAGGATCCTAACCGGACAGGTACGGCCAACGGAAGATATCGGCGCGCGGCCTGGTGTCGCCGCGCGGCCGCACGATCCTGCTGACGGCTACTTCGGGCGCGACTTGCCGCGGCCGGTCCTGGCGATGGCTCCGATCGCGGGCGCGAGGGTCAGCCAGAGCGCGATGGTCACGACCATCGACGTGAGATAGCCGATCGGCTTGATCCCGACATCGCCCGCGAACCCGCCGACGAACAGCATCAGCACCCAGGAACTGACGAAGAAGAACGGCCCGGCAGCGATTACGCCGAAGAAGTCACCCATCTCATCCGCCCTCTCGATATCTGGCCGGCGGGGCCGAACCCACGCCGACCTACGCGCGCCGATCCCCGATCACTGGCTTGCCCGCGCACGAGGGCAGTCACACGAAGGGTTTAGCTCGCGGCGGCCGGCCGGGTCTGGCGGGCGTCGTCCTCGCCGTCATCGAGCCACTGGACCCATTGGCCTGACGGGTGGGCCCGCGCGAGCAGTCGCGCGTGCTCGCGCCCGCGATAGAAGGTGCGCGCTCCCAGCACGGCGAAGACTCCCTGCTCGTGGTACTGGCGGATCAACGACATTGGCAGCGGGATGTCCTGCACGCTGTCGTGGCCAGACGGACCGAGCGGGACGAGCGGGTCGAGCGACAGCCACGTGACCGGCCGGTCGTTGCCCGCTTCGGTCATGATCGCGGCTAGCTTCGCCCGATCTTCGCGCGCGAGGAACACCGCCAGGTAGGCGTCGGTCACGATCACGGTGCGGCCCGGCGCGATTCGGTCAAGGATGCCCGGCAGCGCCTGCGTCACGTCGCCGGCTTCGACTTCTGCCGGACGCGCCCTGGCCACCTCGATCGCGGCGGCCAGCCGGGCCAGCGCCGAGGCTTCGGGCGGTGCGCACGCGAGCAGCCATGCTGTCGCCGCCTCGCTGTGCAGGTCGACGGGGGCGATGTCGATCCCGGCGCGTTGCGCAATGGGCGGAAGGGCTATCCGCGGCGGCCGCAGTGAGCCGCGCACGTCGCAGCGAAGGCTGAGCGTGGCCTGTCGTGGCCCTGAGGGCTCGCCGCCAAGCAGGTAACGATAACGGTCGACGTGCAGGCCTAGGCCGGCGCCAGTGCCGAGATCGACAAGGCCGATCGGCCCCCTCGCCGCCGGCGTGGTCACCGCAATCCCCAGCGCGATCTGGGTGCAGCGAGCCACCTCGTTCATCTGGTAGCGGCGGCGCGCGCACTCGGCCTCGATGTCGTCCAGACGCTCGGTGATGAACGCCGCAGCGGCCCCGCTGAAGCCAGCGTCGAGTGACGGCTGCCGCTCCCCCGGCATCGGGAAGTAGCGAGCCAGCGACTCCGGCCGGTCCCGGCGCACCAGGTAGGAGATGGCCGCACTACCCAGCAGGGCTGGCAGCCGGTCCGCCGGCAGCGTCGCCAGGCTGCGCAGCAGATCCTCGTGCGTTGCGATGGATCGAAACAACTCCGCGGTGAGCCGCCAAGAGTCCGGTGCGTCACCCGGCGACCAGCCTGCGGCCACCTCCTGAGCCTGCGCACGGACCTGTTCAACCGTGGTCACCCCGACAGCCCTACCCGCGAAAGCGGCATTCACATACCGGTTACTCCGTCGGCCATCTCACGCAGGATGTCGATGTGGCCGTTGTGCCGTGCGGTCTCCTCGAACGGCATGCCACGCCAGTACTACGAGTATCGATCTGCGGAAAACGGCCCAACCGGAACCGGCATGTTGCCCTGCCTGCCGGCCGGGTTAGCATCGCGCATGACCGTCGGACCTTTCGTTCCAGCAGACTTCGCGGTACCTGATGAGCTGGTTGCCGGACAATTCCGGCTCATGCCGCTCGGACCGCAGCACAACGAGGCTGACTACGCAGCCTGGACTGGGAGCATGGAGCACATCCAGGCGACTCCGGGCTTCGTCGGGCGTGGCTGGCCGCATGAGATGTCTCTGCAAGACAATCTGCGCGACCTCGAGCGGCACGCGCAGGACTTCGCCGAGCGGCGCGGCTTCACGTACACCGTCCTCAGTACCGATACTGGTGAGGTCATCGGGTGCGTATACATCTACCCGCCCCGCAGCGAGCCGCCAGAGGACCCTGACAACGCGACTACTCAGGCCGCGGTCAGCTCCTGGGTGCGCGCCGATCACGCCGAGCTCGACTCGGTCGTGTACCGGACAGTTCTGGAATGGCTGCAAGGCACCTGGCCATTCCAATCGATCACCTACGCCTCGCGAGCGTGACCTGCGGCTCGTGAAAGCGAGCTGCAGGTTGAGGTCTGCCCGCCGAAGGCCGGTCTGGTGCCGGCGAGAAGCATGCCATTTCGCGCCTTACGTGGCGGTCGACCTATAGGATCTGGGCCTCATTTCTATTCGGCGGAGGGGACCATTATGGGCGAGCCACCCGACGAAACACGATCCGGCGAGCCGCTCGATCAGGGCGAGATGACGGCGCGCTGGTCTCCCGCCGGGCCGGGAGCGCCAGGCACCCAGTTCGCCCCAGCAGGTTCGCCCTGGGCAGCACCGGTCACCTCGCCGCCGGTACGGGACCGGCTGGCCGTCCACCTGACCTGGGAAGGCGTTCTTCTCGTGCTCACGGCGGTCCTGCTCGGCGTGGCCCTGGCCAGCACGCCCGAGGCGCGCCTGGCCGACATCGTCAGCCCCGCGGGATATCTCGGCCTGGTGGCCGCCGGGCTCGCGCTGTCGCTGCGCACCGGCACGCCTAACCTCGCGGTCGGCAGTATCGCAACTGCCACCGGCGTCATCGGCGCTCATCTGGCCGCCACCGACGGCTGGTCACTCTGGACCGCGATGACCGCGGCCGTGGCGCTAGCCCTGGCAACCGGACTCGTCACCGGGCTCATCGTGGCCGCGTTGTCGGTCCCGGCCTGGGCCGTCACGCTCGGGCTCACACTGCTCGTTCAGGCGGCGGCTCTGAAGATCGCCAACGGGCAGCTCGTCGTCTTTCACGCCAGCGGCTCCTACTCGGCCACGCCCTGGCTGGTCCTGTTCGCGCTCGTTTCCATCGCGGGTGGCGCGCTGTGGCTGGTTCCCGGTGTCCGCACCGCGCTGAGCGCGACACGGAACTCCGAGGATCCAGGGCAGTGGGCCGGCCTGCCTGCCGGACTAGGTGCGGTGGCGGGGCTGACGGGATCAAGCCTGCTGGCCGGGCTCGGCGGTGTGTCGCTCGCCCTCTACCTGGGCGTGGGCGATCCCGTGTCGGGAGGGATCAACCTGACGCTCGTCGCCTTCGCGGCCGTGCTCGTGGGCGGCGTCAGCGTGTTCGGCAGGCGGGCGGGCGTCTTCGGGACCGTGCTCGGCGTCATCGTCGCGGAGTCCTTGCTGTTCATCATGAACACGCACGACCTCTCATCATTCTGGCTCTACGTGCCCATCGGGGGACTGGCCGTGCTCGGCCTCTGCGTGAGCAGGGCGCTGGAAGGCATCACCGACGCGCTGAACCGGCAGCGACCGGCGGCCAGGTTCGCGCCTGCTGGCTTCGTCGGCCCCGGTCCGGCCGCACCACCCGGAGGCTCAGCCGTCACAGGCTGAGCGCCAGCCCTCTGCCAGCAGAACCGCGCCGTCGACGGCATCTCGCACTGACCGGGCCACAGTCAGCGGGCAGTTGGCGGCGCGGGCCAGAGCCTCGGTGAGCGCTGCCTGCGCGGCGTGGCTCGCCCAGACACCGCCGCAGAGAGCGACCCGAACCTCAGGGGCCCTGGGCATGTGCTGGTCGATATGCCGGACTGCACTCGCTGCGAGCGCTGTCATCTCCTGATGCAACAGGTTGGCCGCCCAGGAAAGGTCGCCTTCCGCGGCTGCCGTGAGAAGCGGGGCGGCGCGCGCGAGCAGTGGTGCGGGGTTCGGCGCAGCATAGACGGCGTTCACGACCGCATGCGGGTCGCTGTCGCCGAATATCCTGCCGACCGCGTCAGCGAATGACGCTGGTGCGCGCTCCGGGCCGGCCACGAAATACTCCAGCGCGGCCCGGCCGAGCCGCGCGGCGGAGCCATGATCGCCGAGGATCCAGCCGCGGCCACCCGTGACGCGGTAGCTTCCGTCCACGGCCTGGCTGCAGACCACAGAGCCGGTGCCAGCCACGATGCAGACGTCCGTGTCAGGTGGCGCAGCCATGACACACGCCGCGTAGTCAGGCAGCACTCGCACCTGCGCACCCGGGAAACGGTCGGCGAGCAGGCGCTCGATCTGGGCCCGCCGTGCCGCGTGGCTCGTTCCTGAGACACAAGCGACCACCCGGCGTGGGTCTGGGAAATCAGCAAGTGCTGCGCGGTAGCTGGCCAGGACGGTGTGCGCGTCCGCCATCACCGGGTTGCCCGGTCCGCCGGTGCCTTCATGGACCGTGCTCCCGAGCCTGACGGCTCTGGCACGGGTGCTGGACCCGCCAGCGTCGATGCCGACCACGACGTCGCACGCGCGGCCGGGCTGGCATTCACTGGTGTTCTCTGCGGCGTTGATAGATCCCGTCCCTTGCCTTCAGGAATGCCCGGGCGCCAGGCTAAGGGACGGATCCATCGAAACGCGCACTGAAGCAGCGCTGAGATCCGTTTGCTCCGAGCCGCGGATGGTGACTTTCTGGCGGTACACATCTAATGTCCAGGTAGCAGCTGGACGGATCTGCGCGGAAGCTACGCCGGCTGTGCCCAGCGCTGGCGACTGCTAGCCCGAGTGAGGAGAACCTAGTCATGGCTCACGACATCGCAGGCGACAACAGGCTGGATCCGAGGATCAAGGCGATCCTGGTTGGCCTGCCGATGGAAGCCTCCGGCGATGCCGAAAGCCGCGAGCAAATTCTTGCCGAGGCGAACACGGAGGAGGCGCGCCAGCAGGCTGAATTGTTCCGCACCTTCATGGATATGTGCGACACCGAGGAGGCAGCGCCGTCTGCTGGCTTGCGCGTGCACTCCGAGAAGGTCGTGTCACAGCCCGACGGCAACACCATCAATCTGCAGGTCATCCGGCCCGACAACGACGAGACGGTGGCGTGCGTCTACTACATTCATGGTGGCGGCATGGCGTCGCTGTCGTGTTACGACGGGATGTACCGCGGCTGGGGCAAGCTCATCGCGGCCAATGGCGTCGCTGTGGTGATGGTCGATTTCCGCAACAGCGTGGCACCGTCGTCAGCGCCTGAGGTGGCACCGTTCCCTGCCGGGCTCAACGACTGTGTCTCCGGCCTGAAGTGGGTCGTCGCCAACGCCGACCACTTGCGCATCGACCCGGCGCGCATCATCGTCGCCGGCGAAAGCGGCGGCGGCAACCTGACGCTGGCGACCGGCCTGACGCTTAAGCGAGACGGCGATCTCGGCCTCATCAAGGGCTTGTACGCACTGTGCCCGTACATCGCCGGCCAATGGCCGACCCCCGAGTGTCCCTCGTCTACCGAGAACAACGGGATCCTGCTCGAGTTGCACAACAACCGCGGCGCCCTCGGCTACGGGATCGAGGCCTTCAACGACCGCAACCCGCTAGCCTGGCCGTCGTTCGCGACAGTCGAGGATGTGCAGGGCCTCCCGCCCACCGTGATCAGCGTTAACGAATGCGATCCGCTGCGCGACGAAGGCCTCAACTTCTACCGCCTGCTACTCCAAGCCGGCGTCTCAGCACGGGCCAGGCAAGTCATGGGCACCATGCACGGCACCGAGATCTTCACGATCGCCTGCCCGGAGATCAGCCGCGATACCGCTCGCGACCTGGCCGCCTTCTGTACCGGGTAACAGCGAAGGCCCCGCCAAACCCGGCGGTCCCGACTGGGACTTGCGGGTAGATCAGCTCGGCTGCAGGCCGCTGGCGCGGAATGCTTGATATGCCCCGAAGGCTTCGATGAATGACTGGATGGAGCCGTACTGGCTCGCGAAGGACTCCGAACGCCACTTGGACTTCCTGCCGTCGCGGTAGTCCAAGTCGAGCCAGACACTGATGTGGACAATGGTGCTGTCGGAGAACGAACTGCCGCTGACCCGCAAGCTGATCCGCGCGAGGGCGTCGAAATCGACCACCGCGATCGGCTTCCTGCTGTCGCTGTACTCGACTACGCCGGCGGGCGTGATCACGAGCAACGGGTCGGGATCGCTGGATGTGCCGCGAAGGAAGCCTCGTACCCGGCCTCGTTCCTTCGCGAAGACCCGCCAGATCGGCGGGGCACTCCCTTGTCGCGCCTGGCCCAGAACGGCCTGCGGATCGAGCATGCCCGGCTCCCGGATCTCGGCTCCCGGCGACCCGCGGTCGCCGTCCATGCTCAGTATCGCGCGGCCGGGAGTAGCCAGCGTCGTCTCCCCCTGACACGGGCGTAAGACAACTAAGGCCGCGGAGCCGCGGCCGCGACCCGGCAGGCGCTATCCTCAACCACTTCGTAGTAACCCCGAATGCCCTGATTCCTGCACGCAGAAGGGACGGACGCCATGAGCGCGACCGGGAGTGCGCCGCTGCGGATCGGAATGATAGGCAGCGGGTTCATGGCGCGGTTTCATCTGCAGGCGATGGCAGGCGTTCGTGACGCGGTGATCGGCGGCGTCTTCAGCCCTGACCAGCAGCACCGCGAGGATTTCCGCCGCGAGGTCGACGCGGCCGGCCTCGGCCCGTGCCGGAGCTTTGCGTCGGCCGAGGAGCTCGCAGGATCCGACGACATCGATGCGGTCTGGGTTGTCGGCCCGAACGACCAGCGCGTGTCCCACATGCGCGCCATCGCGGATGCCGCGGGCACGCGGCGCCGACCGCTGCTCGGCGTCGCGTGCGAGAAGCCGCTTGGGCGCACGCTGGCCGAGGCGCGCGAGCTGGTGCGGCTGGCCGAGCGGGCCGGCCTCAACCACGGCTACCTGGAGAACCAGATCTTCGCTCCGAGCGTTCGCCGCGGCAAGGAGATCATCTGGCGGCGTGCGGCGGCGGCCAGCGGCCGTCCATACCTCGCGCGTGCCTCGGAGGAACACAGCGGCCCGCACGCGCCGTGGTTCTGGCAGGCTGAACGCCAGGGCGGCGGAGTGCTGCTTGACATGCTCTGTCACAGCTTCGAGGTCGCCCGCTTCCTGCTCACTGAGCCAGGCCAGCCCCGTACCTCGTTGCGGCTCGAGTCAGCTAGCGGCACCGTGGCGTCGCTGAAATGGACCCAGCCACGTTATGTCGAGCGGCTGCGCTCGACCATGGGCGACGCGGTCGACTACGCAAACCGGCCGGCGGAAGACTTCGCCAGGGGGACGCTGACCCTGCGCGACCAGTCAGGTGCTGTGCTCCTGGTCGAAGCCAGCACCTCCTGGGTTTACGTGGGCCCTGGCCTGCGCATCCAGATCGAACTGCTCGGACCTGAGTACGCGCTGGAAATCAGCACTCTCAGCACCGGACTGAGGGTTTTCATGTCCCGCGAGGTAACGGGCCAGGCTGGCGAGGACCTGGTAGAGAAGCAGAACGCCGAGCAGGGCCTCATGCCGGTCGTCGAGGACGAGGCAACGCTCTACGGATACGTGGCTGAGAACCGGCACATGGTGCAGGCATTCCTGAACGGCCGGGCGCCGGAGGAAACCTTCCACGACGGCGCGGCGGTCCTCGAAGCCCTGATGGCCCTGTACCTATCCGCGGAAACCGGCCGCACCGTCACGCTGCCCGACGAGTCCCTCGCCAGCTTCGTCCCGGCCGCTGCTCGACCTGCCCGCGGATAACAGCGAGCCGCCCGGAAGGTTGACCCTCCGGGCGGCCGCACGGTTGTCCGACTCACCGCCCCGGATCGATGTTCTGGTTCAGGCGGAAGAAGTTGTCGGGGTCATAGGTGCGCTTCACAGCCACGAGGCGCTGATAGTTCACGCCATAGTTGTCCCGCACCTTGCCGTGATCGTCGGCACCCATGAAGTTCACGTACCCGCCGATCTCCGAGTACGGCGCGACGGCCTGGTAGTAGTCGCGGACCCACTTGATGCGGCTCTCGTCGTCGCTGGCGTCCTGCCACGCCGCGAGGATGACCATCGCGAAGGTGGCATCTCGGTACGCGAATGCAGTCTCGTCCGACGCGACGTCGTGGCACGCACCATTGATCGGATACAGGTGCATGCTCGCGCTCACCTCAGGCACATTCGGTCCATGCTCGAGATGTGCGGCGATCGCCTCATCCGTGAGTTCAGTGACAAAGGCACCCTTCCAATAGCTGCGGACGCCCTTCGGGAAGATCGGGTCGAACACGCCATTCAGCGCCGGATACGGCATCGGGGATACCATCTCGGCTACGACCGGGGCGAGTTCCCGGAACGGCCTCATCGCCTGCTCCCCCTCGTCCACAGAACCGGCCCAATGCACGATCGCAGCGCAGAACGTGTCGCCGTGGCGGTTCTCCGGAATGAACGGCAGCGGCGGTGCGATTTGGAATGCGGGGAAGGCCCCGTACTCCAGCGGAGCGTCCTTGACCCAGTCGCGGAAGAACCGCAAGAGGTCGCCGGCGGATTCCAGTTCGTAAAAGAACATGCCGACGTAGACGTCCTTGATCGGATGCAGCGCGAACTCGAACGAGGTGACCACCCCGAAGTTCCCGCCGCCGCCGCGCAGCGCCCAGAAGAGATCCTCGTTCTGGCTCTTGCTCGCAGCGATGATGCGGCCATCCGCGGTGACGACGTCGGCGGCCAGCAGGTTGTCGATGCACAGCCCGTAGCCCCGGGAGAGGTACCCAATGCCGCCGCCCAACGTCAAACCGGCGACCCCTGTGGTCGAGACGATGCCGCCGGGGGTTGCGAGGCCGTACGCGTGCGTCGCGTAGTTGACGTCACCCCAGGTGGCGCCGCCGCCGACCCTGGCGGTCCTTGCCGACGGGTCGACGTGAACATGCCGCATCAGCGTCAGGTCGAGTTGCACCCCGCCGTCGGTGGTGCCGAAGCCTGGCGCGCTGTGGCCGCCGCCCTTGACGGCGAGTTCCGCATCGGACTCGCGCGCGAAGTTGACCGCCGCGACGACGTCGGCCACCTGCTCGGCGCGGACGATCACGCTCGGATACCTGTCGAACATGCCGTTGTGGACTGTTCGTGCCTCGTCATAGCCAGCGTCGCCCTTGGTCAGGACCTGCGCGCGCACCTGCTCACGAAGCTGATCGATCGTTGGTCTGCTCATGTGCCACTGTCCCTGCTGTCGAGTTCGGTTCGGGTCCTTGACCAGGCTCGCCGGCCTCGACAGGCCGGGATATCCGTACCGGTACGGAGCCGAGTACTGAATCTCAGAGATCCAGGCGGTCCGCGATACGCAGCAGATCGACCCGCGAACCGATGCCTAGCTTGGCGTACACGTTCGCCAGGTGGGTCTCCACCGTGCGCTCGCCTATGAACAGGCGCTCCCCGATCTCGCGGGCGGTCAGGCCACTGACCGCAAGGCTGCTGACCTGGCGTTCCCTGTGCGTCAGTGACTGCGGGCCATCGACGGCAGCGAGCGCGCGGCGCCCGCGGCGGCCCAGGCGATCCAGGACCCGCGCGGCGCGGTCATGGCGAATCACCGCTCCGTGCCTGTCGAAGAGTTCGACCGCCACGGACAACTCGGCCGCGGCCCGGTCCCGGTCCTGCCCGGCGACGAGGCTCCCGAGCAAGGCCCGCGCGCGAGCCTCGTAGATCGGCCAGCCGTGGTCGGCGAACAGGGCCGCCGCCGTAACCAGCCTCGGCTCTGCGTCCTGCGCCTTGCCAGCAACTACCGCGACGGAGCCCTTGGCTAGTTCCCTGAGCCCAGCCATCGTTGGCACGTCCTGCGGCCACCGGAACGCCTGGACAAGGCTCGCCGTGTCCGCGACGAGCTCAGGCTCGGGGTCGGCAATTAGGAACTCTGCGGCATCCGCCACAACGAACGCACCGACAACCAACTGCTCGATGTCGCAGAGGCGACGCCCGGCGCTCAACAACTCGACGAGCCCTTCGGCGACGCTGCCGCGCGCACATGTCAGGTAGCCGCTAGCCCAGGTTGCTAGCGCGCTGTAACTCCACCAGTGGCGGCCGCCGAATACGTCCTTCGCGGCACGCGCGACAGAGTTTGCTTCGTCAAGTTCGCCGAGTTCAGCCAGGGCAACAGCGGCAACCGACGCGCCCCATGCGCGGCGCCTGCTGAGCTCGCCCGTCCACACGAGCCCTTCCCGGAACGTCGACACGGCTTCGGCCAGATCGCCGCGGACATAGCAGGCATGAGCAACCATGTCTGGGTAGTGGGTGTCCCGGAAGGCCTGATTGGCCGCCTCGCACTCGGCGATTTTCAGCCGTGCCCGGGGATTGTCACCAGCCATGGCGGCCGACCAGCCCTGCTGGCACAGCAGGTAGGAGACGCGGTAGTGCTTGTCGTCCTCGCGTGCGATCTGAAGGGCGCGCTCAAATACCGGCTCGGACTGTGCAAGCTGCCCCGTGTACAGCAGGTGCCAGATCAGCAGGCAGCTACCCTGCAGCTCGGCCAGCCGGTCCC
Source organism: uncultured Actinomycetota bacterium (assembly GCA_963696215.1). Taxonomy (GTDB): domain Bacteria; phylum Actinomycetota; class Actinomycetes; order Streptosporangiales; family Streptosporangiaceae; genus Chersky-822. The sequence continues at coordinate 649,486 of CAVOJF010000006.1, read as the reverse complement.
CGGCCGCGCGCGCCTCCGCGACGACACCCAGCGCCGCGTCGCGGTGTCCGTCGGCCGCACCGGTGATCCCGTGCGCGTAACCGAGCTCGCTGTCAGCGAGCATGCGTGCGTGGGTATTGCCGATGGCGGCGAACAGGTCGCGGGCCTCGGTGACCAGGCGCACGCCTGCCGAGAACTCGCCAAGCCCCCAGATCATCAGCGTGCCGAGGTTGAACGAAACCGACGCGCGCTTCTCGATGTCCGGCGAGTTGCGCAACACCTGTTGCATGCGCTGCATGGCCAGCACGCCCGTCTTCGCCCCACGGTCGGCCCGGTGGTCGATCACCCATTCAGGCTGTACTGGCATCTGGTCCAGGACAGTGAGCCAGCGAGCGTCACGCTCAGGCAGAATCTGCAACAGCGCGTCGAGCAGCGAAAGTGCTTCGCGGTGGTGCTCGAGTTGCTCTGCCTGGTGCAGCGACCGGCAGAGCACGTCGATTGCCTCGCTGTCGCCGGCATCGGCCGAGCGGACGAAGTGCGGCGCGGCCATACCCAGCGCCCCGATGGCCACGAGCATCCGCGCGATCCGCCGGTGCAGCACGCGCCGCCTCGCGGCCCCGATGCCCTGATAGATCGCCTCCTCGATGAGAGGGTGTGCAACCTCGAACCGCAGGTCCCAGCCGTGCTCGTCCTGGGCGAGCAGGCGGCTGCGGACCAGCCGGTCTAGGGCGTCTGTCAGCTCGGCTTCGGCCTCTCCGGTGAGCGCGGCTAGATCGCTGATCCGTACCCGGTACCCGAGAACGGCGATCAACTCAAGCGTCGAGCGGTCGCCGTCGTCTAGCCGCGTCAGCCTGGCGCGGATGCGCTGGCTCAGGTCCTCGGGCAGTTCGCGCAGCACGGGATTAGCCAGGTCGGCGTCTTCCTCGAGCAGGGCGCGCAGCAGCCCGAGCGCGAACAGCGGAACGCCACGGGAACGGTCCATCAGCCAGTCGACGAGGGCGCGTGGCACGCCGCCCCCTGCCTCGCCCTCCGCGAGCTTCATGATCGCGTCCGCGGCGAGCGGGCCGAGCGTTCGGCGGGCAAGAACCCCCTCCTGCTCGAGCGCGTGCACAACACCCGTCGCGACGGCGTCGTCGAGCATCTCAGCGGGCCGCGCCGTGAGCACCAGCAGGATGCGAGACTCGGCGAGGGTGCCCGCGAGGAAGTGCAGCGCCTCCCAGGACGAGCCGTCAGCCAGGTGGACGTCATCAAGCACGACGACGAGTGTCGAACGCTGGCTCATGGTGGCCAGCACATTGGCAAGTGCAGCGAGCACGCGAATGCGAGGGGTGCGACCCGAGCCTCGGTGACCGATCGCGGCGCCTACGGCAGGAAGCACCACCGCAAGGTCGTGGGCAGACACGCCAGCCATAGTGACGATGTCCTCGCGGTCCAGCGTGCGCAGGTGCCTTTCAAGTGCTTCGACCCAAAGGCCAAGCCCCGCGGTCGTGCCCATCGGGTACGCGCGCGCCGACAGCGTTACAACGTCGTGCCGCCGGGCCGCGACTTCAGCAGCTAGCCTCGTCTTCCCCATACCAGGATCGCCAAGCAGCAGCACAGCACGCAGCTGGCCCTGCTGCACTGTCTCGAGGGCTTCATCGAGGAGAAGGATGTCCTGCTCTCGTCCCACCAGAGGCAGGCGCTTCGGATTTCCGCCGCGGGGGGTTGGGCCTCGGCGCGTGCCCGATGTCGTTCTGGCCACATCGCCCCCCATGGCATCAGCCGACCTGGCTGTATCGACCTGTAAGGACGGCGGGAAATCCGAGGTCAGCAGCCATGACCGTGCTGGAGAGCCCGGCCGGTGAGGGCTCTGAGCCTCGCACAGCCGTCCTCGCCGATCGCCTCATAGGGGTACACGGCAAGCTGGTCGGTGCGGTTCTCGATCGACCGCCGGCGACGTTCTCCCTCCTCGCTGAGGGTGAGCTCGGGGCCATCAGCGAGCCAGCCTTGCTCGCGTACCCGCCCGACCCCGGCCGCCCACTCCTGATCGCTCCACGCTCGGGTCGCGCGCAATATCTCGGCTGGGATGCTGCCCGTCGCCGCGTGCGTGATCAGGGCGCCCAGGCCGTCGAGCCCTTCGGTGAAGAGCAACGCGACATGGCCGTCGCCGCGATACTCCCGCAGCAGGGTCTGCGCGTGCCAGAGCATCAGATGCGGTGCGTCGGGCCAGGGTAGGCAGGCGTGCCCGGAAAACAGCGGCCGACCCTGCGGCCGGCAGCAGGCACGTTCGGCAGCGCGGCGGGCGAGATCGGCTGCTTCGCGTACTTGCGAGCTCCCGACGTCCCCGCCCCAGGCCTGGCGCAACGACCTGTCGACAGCCTCCATGCGTGCTTGCAGCACCCGGGCCGGCGCGGCAATGTCCCACGCGGCCGGAATGACGCGCTGGATCAGCGCGGGGTTGAAGTTGAAGAACGTCGCGGTGACGGTCTCAGCCGGTACCGGACCCATCGCGGCCGATCGCGACGCGAAGTAGGCCATGCGCTGATCGGTGATGCCGATCTGAGCGTAGGCGTCAGCACCGTGCGGGGTGAAGTAGATCATCCCGTGAATCGGCTCGGCGCTGCGGAAAGTGAGTCTCGCGGTTTCGGGCGTGACTGCGCTCACCGTGCCTGCCTCGGCCAGGCGGCCGCGCCTCGGCGGCGCGGTGCGCGCGGTATCAGAGCTTGGTCAGCTTGGCGCACGGCATGATTATCCGCACGCGGCACGAACCGAAATCCACGGCCACGGCGACGTCATCCTCGACACCGATGACCCGGCCGAGGCCGTAAGTATCGTGGGTTACCTGATCCCGCACGGCGAACTGCTCAGCAGGCGGAGCGGCCGCCGGTGGGCCGAAGGGACTTGTGGGCAAGAAGCGCCGGGACGCAGCGCGGGCTGGCTTCATCACTATCAGTATGCGCCATCTGGGCCCCTCTTCGCTGGTCCGGCTGGCAATGACTGTCCTCCAGAGCCACACTTTCACGGCGGTGCGCCTCCCGACGTGTGCGCGAACGCACACCGGTGAGCCTGGACCGCTGAGACGACAAGGCCGCCCCCGCAAGACAATCGTGTAGCGGAACGTTAGCCTCGATGATCTTGGGCTTCATCGCGGAGGTGCGGATGTCGGACAGGTTCGCGGCACTAGACGCGATCGCGGATGACTTCCAGAGCCGGGGCGGGCAGCCCGCACTCGCCTACGGGGTGGTCGCGGACGGCCATCTCGTACATGCGCGCGGGCTGGGAGAGCGGTGGGTCGGCGGGCCGGCTCCGGACGACGGGACGGTTTTCCGGATCGCGTCGATGACGAAGAGCTTCACCGCATCAGGCGTTTTGTTGCTGCGAGACGAGGGGGCGCTCCGGCTTGACGATCCGGCGGAAGCGTATGTGCCTGAGCTGGCAGGGCTGTACCCGCTGGCCGGGTCGGCCCCGATCACGATCCGCCAGCTTTTGACCATGACCGCCGGGCTCCCGACCGATGACCCGTGGGGGGACCGGCTCCAAGGGCAGCCACTAGCTGAATTCAGCGAATTCCTGGCGGGCGGAGTCAGCCTCGCCTGGGCGCCAGGGACCCGATTCGAATACTCCAACCTCGGCTACGCGATCCTCGGCCGGGTGATCGCCGCGGCTGCAGGCAAGGACTACGTCGAGTTCGTCCGGACGCGGCTGTTCCAGCCGCTCGGCATGACTGCAACAGGCTTCGACGCCGACGAGTTCGGACCGGACCAGCTCGCGCGGGGTTACCAAGGCAAGCCAGGCGCCTGGCAGGAACTGCCGGTGGCCGCCAGCGGATCCTTCGCGCCCATGGGTGGAATCTTCTCGTGCGTCAGTGATCTTGCGCTCTGGGTCAGCGGGTTCCTCGCAGCTTTCCTGCCCGGACATGAGCAGCAAGGCGGGCACCATCCACTGCGCGTGACGTCGCGATGGGAGATGCAATCGGCGCAAACCGCGATCCCGCCTGAGGCCTTCGTCCGTACTCCAGGCGGGCTTGCCGGCGCCGAGCCGCCGAATTACGGGTTCGGGCTGTTCGTCGAGGAGCACCCGATCCACGGCGTGGTCGTCCAGCACAGCGGCGGCTACCCCGGGTTCGGCAGCAACATGCGCTGGCATCGGGCCACAGGCTTCGGCGTGATCGCGCTCGCGAACCGCACGTACGCCGGTCCTTGGGTGCTGGCCGAGCGGATGCTGAACGCTCTCCTGCAGGATCAGAAGCCACCGGCCGGCCGAGCGCCGGCGTCTGGTCCTGCCCTAAGCCAGGGAGACGCATGGCCCCAGACTCTCGCCGCTCGTGATGACGTGATGAGCCTGCTCGCGGCCTGGGACGATGCATCAGCCGAGCGGCTTTTCGCCGAGAACGTGGCGCTTGACGAGCCGTTCGCAGACCGCCGCACGAGCGTCGAGACGATCCGGGAACGGATCGGGAATTTCAGCGTGGACGAGCAGAGGCCCGCCGAGTTCGATTCGCCCGCCCATTGCCGGTGGTGGCTCAGCGGCGAGAAAGGCACGGTCGCGGCGGAGATCATGCTCACCCCGGAACGTGAACCGCGGGTGCAGTCGCTCGCGATCGCGATCCCTCCAGCCATTGATTCAGCGCTGGCCGACGTGGTCGCCAACCTGATCTCGGTCATCAACGGAGGCGATCCCGGCGCCCTCGCCCGACTGCTAAGGGCGACGTCGCTGGATAACGGGCTCCTGACCCGGCAGTTGCGGATGGCCGGAGCATGGTCGGGCCGCATCGTCGCAGCTGCGACCCGCGCGGGCGATGGAGTCACGTCGACTACGGCGCAACTCGACGGGGAGCACGCCAGGCTCATACTGTCGGTCGTCGTGGACTCCGGCGGAGTCCTGCACCAGGTCGACGTTTCGTTCGAGCCGTGATGCGCCGAGTCAGCTCAGCCAGCCACGCGCCGCGGTCGGGCGCGACGCCCGGGGCCGGGCGCTGACGTGCGTCGCCTGAATTCGGTGACGGTGATCGGCGTGCCGGACTCCGCCAGCTCTCTGACCGCGTCGTGGCCCGGGACAACCCGGTGGCTGACCGCCTGGACGCCCGCGGCGTCGTGAATCCGGCCGACGTCTCTGACCTGGCCGGGCTCCACGAGCGCGAGAACGGCGCCGGAGGCTCCGGCGCGGCCGGTGCGACCCGATCGGTGCAGGTAGTCCTTGTAGTCATTCGGCGGGTCGAAATGCACAACGAGTGCGATGTCGTCGACGTGGATGCCGCGCGCGGCGACGTCCGTCGCGACCAGCACCCGGGGACGACCTGCCGCGAACGCGGCCAGGGCCTGCTGCCTGCGGTTCTGGCTGAGGTTGCCGTGGATGGCAGCGGCATCGATACCGGCTCTGGTCAACTGTTTAGCCAGCCGGTCGGCGCCGTGCTTGGTCCTGACAAAAAACAGTGTGCGGCCGTCCCGGCCGGCGATCTCCGTCGCGATGGCCAGCTTCTCCCCTGCGGGGAGCACGAAGACCTGGTGGTCTGCCTTGGCCGCGGTGACGACCGGGGCGATGGCATGCAGCGCAGGACCGTCCAGGTAGCCGCTCACCAGGCGAGCGACACCACGGTCCAAGGTGGCCGAGAACAACATGCGCTGGCCCGACGGGGTGGCATCCAGAATCCGCGTGACCGACGGCAAGAATCCGAGGTCAGCCATGTGGTCCGCCTCGTCCAGTACGGTGATGGCCACCTCGCTGAGGGTGCACGCACGCCTGTCCATCAAGTCGATCAGCCGGCCTGGCGTAGCCACGACGATGTCAACGCCCTGCCGCAGCCTTGTTATCTGGGCGCCGAGTCCGACACCGCCGTAAATCGTCATGACGCTGATTCCCAGCGAGCGGCCGAGTGGTACCAGCACGTCCGCCACCTGCAACGCCAGTTCCCTGGTCGGGACGACGATGAGGCCGCGCGGAGCCTTCATGGTGCGGCGCGGTGATGCGTCAGCTAGTTCGGCCAGCCGGGTGAGCATCGGCAGGCCGAACGCGAGTGTCTTGCCCGACCCGGTCTGTGCCCGGCCCAGCACATCGCGCCCCGCCAGAGCGTCCGGTACCACCCTTGATTGAATGGCGAATGGCTCGCTGATGCCACGCCGTGCCAGCTCGGCAACCAGCGGGACAGGCAGCCCGAGCCCGGCGAACGTGACCGGCGGCGGCGCAGGCGCAGCCATGGCCGCTTCGAGCGCGCGGTCCAGGCGCACGGCGTCCTCGCCGCCAGCGAGGCCGGGACCTCCCGGTCGGCCTTGACCGCCAGGTCTGCCAGAACCGCCAGTGCGGCCAGCGCCGCGGCCGGCCGTGCGAGACCGCGTAGTCGCTGCCACGCCGCGCTGTGCGCCCTGGCGATTGCTGCCAGCCCGCGCGGGCAGGCCGCTCCTGACGGTGGTGCCGGCGGCAGGACGCTGCCGTCGGCCAGAAGCCGCCCGAGGGCGGCCGTTATTCGGGGACAAGAAGAAACTCCATCTGTGGTCTCGAAGGCCGCGACGTACTCGAAGACGTCAACGACACGGCGAAACCGGAATTCACCGAATACGGACTACTCCGCAAGCGACCGCGCGGGCTTCACGCCCGCGCAAGCAACAGCGCGACGCGCTGCCAGGGCTGACAGTACCAGTGTCCTGGCGCACAGCCCGCTACGCCACTGCCAACGCCCGCCCTGGCTTATGTGTTCCCGGGCCGGCCTTTCCAGGCCGCCGTGAGCGCCTGCCTCGATCTCGCGGGCAGCGGGTCTCTTACAGTCCGGCTTGCGCGATGACGCGTCCGGTCGCCGCTGCGTTGGCCAGAGCCTGGTGGTCGTGTTCGTTCTGGTCGGCGTAAGCGCTGGCGAACCGTGCAATGGCCCGGTCGAAGACGTCGGCGTTGCCGAGGTACGCCGCGATCGCGACGGAGTCACCCGACCGCGCGTGGGACCTGGCCAGTGTCCAGGCGCAGAGCTCACCGTAGATCAGCATGGCGGATGGCCGCATGGCGTCGACGTCCATCGAGAACTTCCAGTCGCGCAACTGGCGGACGTAGAAGTCATGCGTCTTGCCGTCACGGACCACCCCACTGCGCTGCCAGCCGAGGAAGATATCGCTGACCGGCTGGACGAGCCATTGCCCCTCCACGACCCGCTGGCCCTGGTTGGAGTACTTGCTAGGCCCTGCGAATTCGGAAAGCACGGATGGCTGCGCCTCCTTGACCTGCAAGAGGAGCGGTTCCGTGCCGTCGCGTGCGGTGAAGAGGAAGATCCAGCATCGGGTGCCCACGCTGCCTACCCCCACCACTTTGCGGGCAAGGTCGACCAGCCGGTAACGCTGAAACAAGATCCGGTGTGCACCGTTCATCGTGCGCCGGTACTTCGCCAGCATGCCGTCCAGCTGACCCTCGAAGCCGAGCTGGTCCAGCTCGCCGGGCTGCAGATGAGACAGAGGCATGATCAGCGGTGGGTCGGCGATGATCCGGGTCTGCCCGTCGACCACACCGCACAGCTTGCCGAATGCCTGCATGCTGTCCTTGGTCCGCGCCTTGGCCAGGTTCTTCGCCACCGCCTTGCGGTCGCGAGCGGCCATCCTGGGCTGGAACATCTTCTCCACCAGGGCCAGGTCCACCCGCGCGTACCAGACATCGAGGTTGCTCATCCCGGCGAACGTCCGCATCGTCTCCCGGTAGCGCCTGGTGCTCGCGGTCACGATCTGCCGGCGCTGCTTGCGGGAAAAGCCGTTGCCGCGTCCCGCGACCTCAAGGCTGGCAGCAAGGCGCTTGATGTCCCACTCCCATGGGCCAGGAAGAGTCTCATCGAAATCGTTGATGTCGAAGAGGAACTTCCGCTCGGGCGAGGCGAAGATACCGAAGTTGGACAGGTGCGCGTCACCGCAGGCCTGCACGACCAGCCCCGTAGAGGGCGTACTGGCCAGGTCACTGGCCATCGGCAAGGCAGCGCCGCGGAAGTAGGCGAACGGCGATACCAGCATCCTGCCGTACCTGATCGGCACCAATTCCGGCACCCGCGACTCCGTCTGCTGCTCCAGCAGCGCGACAGGATCTGTCCGGTCCGCAGGCGCGTCGAACACCGCGTGACTTTCCCGCGGCGCCGCAACCCGGGCCGCCTTGCCGCGATCGACCCGCTCCTGCACGGTCAAGCTGCCAAGGTCAGGATCCAGCACACCTCCTGCCGCCTGGTACCGCACCGTGTGGGCCCGTCGATCAGTCATCCCGCCATCCCAGCCCCCCGCAGGCTCGGCCAGGCCCGTCACCTAGCCGACGTCCAGGAGGGCACAGCTCAAGGCCCCCCGATCGAACCATCGCACGGACTCATGGCTACCTCCTCACCCTCCCCGGGCGACGGTGCCGACATACCCGAGGATCGAGTTAGTTCCTCAGGCGTCTCTGGTCATCATTCGCCATGCACCGAGGATCGTCCATGCCGCCAGCCAGCCGATGATGACGCAGATGGCCTGAGCGGCGGATTCGGGCAGCAGGGAGGCGCCGGGCCCTCCGACGCCTCCGGTTATCCCTGGCAGCGAGGCGGCCCACGGCAGCCGGGAGGGTTCCAGGTGCGCAATGGCCAGTCCGACGACCGAGCGCTGCAGATCCTGTAGGTGCGGGATGGCGACCAAGGAAAGGATGGGCGTCAGGATGAACTGGAGCACGATGAGCAAGATCACCGGGCCGGTTCTCTGCCCCATCAGCGAGGCGAAGCCGAGTCCGATGATGAATGTGACCGCCGCTTGAAGCTCGATCCACAGCCCCGCCTTGATCATGAGGGAGATCGACGGGCTGCGGATGATGCTGACGTAACCGGGATAGTCCTGGCGGGCGATCTTGACGGCCAGGGCTTCAAGTTTGGGGGCCGCGGGCTGGGCGGGGGTGATCGCCGACTTCGACCAGCCGGGCGGGCCGGCGCACGCCACGCTCCCAGGAATGCGCCCGTTGTAAGGGAGCGAGCAGATGACCGGCTCGGCGCGGTCCTTAGCCCAGTTCTCGAAGCCAGCACGTGACAGGCCAGGGGGGATGTTCAGATTCGAGTCATCGGTGAAGGTGGGTGCGGCGAAGGCGGATACCGCGCAGACGATCGTGTAGCCGACCGCGACGAGCGGCACGAGAATCGCCAGTCCGGCGGGGATGCGCGCCAGGTAGAGCGCCAGCCGGGACCGGCCGGTCACCACGAGGTGCCGGAACATGCCTTCGGTGAGGTCGCGCGATCCCGCCGTGCAGCCCACCATCACGGCGGTTATGAAGACGAATGTGGGAAGAAAGCCGGCTGCCAGCACCTCGAAGACCACCTCGCCGCCTGCGGGCGGACTGGTGCGCGACGCGAACACGTGCAGGAGCAGCCGGATGAGGAGGAATAGCGCCGGGAGCCCGATGTTCACCGCGACGACGGCGATCATGAGGCCGCGCCGCCGCCGCAACTCCATGACTCTGCTGGCGATCATGGCGATGGGCGGAATCGGCGAATTCCGGCGGTCGCGGGAGTGACCGGCGGGTGTCGCGTGCGCCGGCTGGTCTGGCGCTAGTGCGCCGTCGACGGGCGTGGATCTCATTTCGGATCCCCTAGCCTGCCTGTGACCTGCAGGAACCACGTTTCGAGCGAAGTTTGCACCGGCTGGAGCCGGTAGACCGTGATTCCGCCTGCTACCAGGATCCGGTTGATTTCGGCGATGACGTGGCGTCCAGTTCCCCCCGGCAGCATGATCTCCAGGCCCAGCGCGGCCGGCGAGGCCTCGATGCGAGCACCGAAAGTGGTGCCGGCGAGCAAGGCACGAGCCCGGCCGGGTTCGGAGCACTCCACAACAAGCGCGACCGGCGCCCCCGCCAGCAACTCGGAGATCGGTCCCTGCGCGATGATGCTGCCTCGATCAACTATCGCAACGGCGTCGCATGTCCGTTCAACCTCGTCAAGGAGGTGGGAGGAGAGTACGACCGTGCGACCTTCGGCCACCAGCGACCGGATCAAGTCGCGGATCTCGGCTATCCCGGCGGGATCGAGTCCGTTCATCGGCTCGTCCAGAAGGAGCAGCTGCGGGTCTCCGAGCATGCACGCGGCGACGCCCAGGCGCTGCCGCATGCCCATCGAATATACGGAGACCCGGTCGTCGGCGCGATGAGCCAAGCCGACCCGCTCCAGTGCCGGGCCGATGCGGTCCCGCGCTGCCGGTTCACGCGCTGCGGCGAGAAGCCGGAGGTTCTGCCGGCCGGTCAGATGGCCATGGAACCGTGGCTCGTCGACGATCGCCCCGATGCGAGCGAGTGCCGCGTCGCGATGCCGCGGAATCGGGTAACCGAGCAGGGACATCGTGCCGGCATCAGCACGCGTCAGTCCGAGCAGCACCCGGATGAGCGTGGTCTTGCCGGCGCCGTTGGGGCCGAGGTAGCCGAACGCGGATCCCCGCGGGACAAGAAGGTCGACGCCGTTCACGGCGGCATTCGCCCCGAAGCGCTTGGTGAGCCCGTGGGTCTGCACTGCCCAGGAGCTCTGGGAGTTGAGAGCTGGCATCACGGGGTTTCCTTCGCGTTGCCGGGTGTTGCCGGGCTGAGACGTAAGCGTGCGACACGGAAGGATGGCACGTCTTCGGCGCGGGGTTGCACATTTGCCAGACCGCCGCGCTCTAACCCCGGGTGGAGGCGTATCCACCCGGCGTTAGACCAGGTCGTGCAGGCCAGAATTGGCACCGTCCTGGCCGGCGCGCCGTAGTGTTCGTCAGATGAGCGCCAACCCCGCGGGCAGCCCGGCCCTCGCCACGCTGCGCAGTGCCAGGGCGCAGCAGGAGGCGGCCATCCGGTGGTCGCGCCGCCTCGCTCCGCCCCTGTTCGTCGTGGTGACAGCACTCACGTTCACGAGCGGCCGGAACCCGGGGTTGCCAGGCCGCGACGTCGCTGCCGTTCTCGCCGTAGGTGGCTTTGCGCTTGGCACGGTGGGAGCGCTGACGGCCCGCCATAGACGAGCGGCAGTCCGCATTATCTTCGCCGTCGTGCTTGTAGCCAGTTCGGCTGCCCTCATGCGACTGCAACCCGGCGGAGCTGGCCTGGCCGGGCTCCTGGCCGCCCTTGTGCTGCTCGCCCCGCGGATACCAGATCGCCTCCCGGTCGCGCTGTCTGTAGTCGGCATCACGTGCCTGGCTGCGGTCGCGGTCGCCGTCAGCCACGAGGCCCCGCCGGCGGCGCTGCTCAGCGCCATCGCGATTATCGGATTCCCTGGCATGACGTTGCTGGCAAGGCGGCTCGGGCAGGCCAACGACCAAGCCGAACGACTCCTGATCGAGCTGGAGGGCACCCGGGCAGCGCAGGCGCAGGCGGCTGGCCTGGCCGAGCGCCAGCGGCTCGCCAGGGAGATGCACGACGTGCTTGCCCATTCCCTGTCCGGGCTGATGCTCCAGCTTGAAGGCGCCCGGATGCTCGTGGCTGAGGACCCCATGGACCCTCGGCTCCCAGCAGTCATCGAGCGTGCCCGCCAGCTGGGCAAATCCGGGCTCGCAGAAGCCCGCCGGGCGATCGGCATGCTGCGCGACGACGAACTGCCTGGGCCCGAACGCCTAACCGGCCTCGCGGCACAGTTTGAGGATGTCAGTGGCGTCCCATGCCAGTTCACGGTGTCCGGCGAGGCATACGAACTCCCGTCAGAGGCTGGGCTCGCGGTGTACCGCGTAGCCCAAGAAGCGCTCACGAACATCTCCAAGCACGCCTGCCCGGAACGGGTCGAGGTGCGCCTCAGCTATGAAACTTCCGGCGCTCGTCTGACGGTCGAGAATTTCGCGATGAACCCTGATCCGCCGAGCGTGGCGGACGACGGCTCCGGTTACGGCCTGGCCGGGATGCGCGAGCGGGCCGAACTGCTCGGCGGCGAACTCACCACCGCGACGACATGCGGCGGTTTCCGTGTGGAGCTCCGGGTGCCGGCGTGAGCCAGCCGATGCGCGTTCTCATCGCTGACGACCAGCGAGTGGTCCGTGAGGGACTGGCGATGGTACTAGGCCTCCTGCCTGACGTCGAAGTCGTGGGCTCCGCCTCTGACGGCGACGAGGCTGTCGCGATGGCCGCTGGCTTGCTGCCCGATATCGTCCTTATGGATCTGCGGATGCCCCGCTGTGATGGCGTGGAGGCCACTCGCCTGCTGCGTGAGCGCGTGCCGCAGACCAAAGTCGTCGTGCTTACCACCTACGCGGATGACCGATCCGTGATAACCGCCCTGCGGGCTGGCGCACGCGGCTACCTGACCAAAGACGCGGGCGGGGCAGAGATCCGCCACGCGCTGAGACAAGTCCTCGAGAATCAAGCGGTCATCGACCCCGCCGTCCAGCATCACGTGGTCGACGCCATCGCCACCGGCTCATCGCCGCAGGACCGGCGACCGTCACCTCTTCCCGCGGGCCTCACTCACAGGGAAGCTGAAGTACTGTCACTCATCGCCGCAGGCATGTCGAACAGCGAGATCGCGGAGAAACTGGTCGTCAGCGAAGGCACCGTCAAGAGCCACATCAACCATCTGCTAGCCAAGATTGACGCGCGCGACCGCGCCCAGGCAGTCACCTTCGCCTACCAGCACGGACTTGCCCCACCTGCGGCCCCCGGCGACTAGCCTCCGGACCCCTCGGTCGTGGCGTGGTTGAGGAGGTCGATGATGATCAGCTGCTCGAACTTGGCCGCATCCGACCCGGCACCTGAGTCAGCCGCCCGGCTGCCAGAGGCGGAACGACGCGCCCTGGTCGTCGGCGCACTCGGCGAGCAGCCCGTAGGGCTTGCTGTCGGGTTCGTCCGCGTGGCCGCCGGCCGCGCGGACCCGATCGACCGCGGCCGCGATGTCGTCGACGCGGAAGGACAGCTGCACCTCGGGCTCCGCGCCTCGCGACGACCAGATGCCCAGCGGTGGCCTGGTTTCGTCAGTACGCCACGTGCCGGGGTGACCGGAAGAGAACGGCACCAGCAGCACCGCCTCGTAAAACTCCTTGGCCCGGCGCGCGTCCCTCGCGACCATCGTCACGTTCGCGACGTCGCCCTGGCGGAGCCCGGTGACCCGGGCCGGCCCCCTGAGCAGGATCCAGCGGTGCCCGAACGGGTCCACGATCACCGAGGCGCGACCGTAGGGCTGGTCGGCCGGCTCCTGTTCCACCGAGGCACCGCCACGCCGGGCCCGCTCGGTACTCGCGTCGACATCGTCGACCTCCAGGTGGAGGGAGTGGCTGAACGTCTCGGGTGAGTCCGGCGCGCGCACGGGCACGTCGGGCCAGAGTTCCGAAGCCTCGGCGAACATCAGCACCGCGTCGCCGATGCTGACCTGGGCGTGGCCGACCGTGCCGTCCGCATTGACGTGGAGCTCGCCGCTGCGGTGCGCGCCGAACACCTCGACGTACCAGTCCATGGCACGCCGGGCGTCGGATACGACGATGTAGGGAATCAGCGCCGGAGGCGAGGCGGGCTCGCGCTCGACACGGGACACGACGGTCTGCTGGGACATGGTTCCTCCGGGGGATGCGAATACCTCCCGGGTCAGCCGCATCCGCAGCCGCCCGGCGAACTCGGGATCTGGATCGACAGGCTTGACGGGCTCACGCAGAGCCTCGAACGGATCCGTCATCGCGAGCCCTCCTCTGCTTCGTAGATCCGGCGGAACGCGGCGCGCGCCCGCACCAGCAGCGCTTCGGTGGCCTGCAAAGTGCGGTCCAGGTGCCGGGCTACTTCGGGCACCGACAGCCCGTCGAGGTAGCGGAGCGTGAGCGCGGCCCGGTGGTGCACGCCGAGCCGGCCGAGCACCTCGCGGGCACGGATCCGGTCGACGACCGTCTCCCATGGGTCATCGACACCCCGGGGCTCGCCATCCAGCAAGCGCAACCCGCGCTGCTCCCGCTCGACCCGGCGCCAGTAGTCGGCAAGCTTGTGCCTGGCGACCCCGATCAGCCACGGGATTGACGGATCTGGCGCGCCCGGCTTGCGGACCGCCTGCACAGCGGCCAGGAACGACTCGGCCGCAAGATCCTCGGCCAGGCCGGTGTCACCGCAGCGTGCCAGCAGGTAGCCGTAGACGTGCGGCAGTGCATCGTCGTACAGCTTCAGCAGCCCGAACGCCGGGTCGGGCCGCACCGCAGGGTGCGTCACACCCTCATAGTCGTCTGGGCGTCCCACACTCCGACGGGTAGCACCGAACTTCTCCGCAGACCGGTCAGCAACACACGCCCTCCGGCGTGACGACCGCGTGCTCGGCGAGCCAGGCGAGGAGAGGACGCAGCCGCTCGCAAGCGAGGTAGACCGGCTCGACGTCGCGCACGGCGCCGGCCTCGAGCTCGCGGGCGGCGATCAGCGAACGGTGCTTGAGCAGGTCCGCACGGGGATGATCGGCTGGGTAGCCGCGCGGAATGCGCTTCATGACATCGCCGAGGATCTCGTGCCCGTCCGCAGCGAGCGACGACACCAGATCCTCCAGCGCGCGCCCGCTCTCGTCCGCGGCAGTCGCCGCACGGAACAGTGCGATCTGCTCAGGATCGGCGTACCACCAGGCGGCCTTGATCTGCAGGCCGTCGAGGTTGAAGCGGAACGCGATGTCGATGTTGCGGGCCACGCGCACGATCGCGCACTGGTTCTGCCACCAGTACGCGGTGCTGGCGTAGCGCCACACGGCGAAGTCCTCATACCAGGTGTCCACGTCCGCGAGGTCGTTGAGCAGGTCGATCATCGGGTGCCTTACCTGCTCCTCGCGGCGACGCCTTATCCGTTCCCGCGTCTCTCGCGACGGCTCGCCGCCCAACTCGAGCAACACCGCGTACGCCTCCTCCGGCCAGCCGTGGAAACGCGTCCCCATCTCCGCATGCTATCCACGGCGCCCGCCGGTCAGGGCGTCTAGCGAACGGCCGGTATTCTGCAGCACCTCGTCGAGGTCGGCGCGGAATGCCGGGTTCGCTTGCGCGGTCCCGGTGAACCACAGTGCGAAGGCGACGTCGCGGGTGGCGATGAAGTCATCAAGGTAGGCCAGACCGCCTGGCGGCGGCCGGTGCTGGGCGTAGCCCTCGATAAGAGCGTCGCGGAACTGCTCGTAGTCGGGCCGGTCTCGCAGTTCCCACAGCGCGACGGCCATGTCGTAGAGCCAGTAGCCGAGTCCGCAGTCATCGAAGTCGATGACCCTGACCTCGTCGTGCCAGAACAGCGCGTTGTCCAGGTGCAGGTCGGCGTGGATAAGGCCGACGCTGTCGGCGGCGTCGCCCAGCTGGGCCGTCACGTCTCTCATCCGGGCCGCGACCCGGTCGAACCTGCGCCGCAGGTCATCGGGCAGGAGATCCCAGACATCGGCCGCGTTGAGGCCTCCGTAGACCATCGTGTCGCCGAAGAACGTCTCCCAGTCCCAGCGGATCCGCTCGAAGCCGGGAGGGGGCCGCCAACGGCCGGCGTGATCGTGCAGCCGCGCCATTACGCTTCCGAGCCGGCGAATGTGCACGGGCCGGGGAGCGGCGGAGTGGACACGGCCGTCCATCCAGCGCAGCACCGAGCAAACTCGCGGCCGCCGCACGTCCTTGGATGTGGCCGTGGTTGTCAGGTTCCCATCGATCGTACGGAACGGTTCCGGTACCGCCAGGTCGGTGTCCGCCCGCAGCGCGGCCAGCCAGTCCAGTTCGGAACCGACCGCAGCCGCCGTATCGACGTCCCTGCCATGACGCTCCAGGCGGTGCACGCGCAGCAGAAAACGATCACGGCCCGCGGCTCCTGTCGCATCGACTCGGAACGTCGTGTTCTCACCATGAGCGATAAACCGCAGCTCCGGGTCAGTCAGCGGATAGGAATCAAGGGCCTGCACCGCCACACGCCTCATTCGGGCGACCTGCGACCGGTGCGAGAGCATGGCGCACCCTCCCACGCCCGTTAGGCGGGCACGGCCTGCTGCCTGCGGTGTTGATCGGCTCGGCGCAGGCCCTCAGCGAAGAAGGAAGTGTCGAACCAGGTCGGGAATGCGCGGGCCAGCCGGCTTGGCCCGAGCAGGCGGGCGTGGCCGTTGGCGATCAGGTCACGGAACGGGACGCGGCCGACTAGCCAGCGCTGCATCTGCCCGGTGTCGGCTTCGATTGCCAGGTCGACGTCGTAGCCGGGGTCATCGGTGCACACGGTGACCGCGCCGTGCTGCATGTCGAGCCAGCCCTCAGCGGCGCCCGCGCCGGTCAGCGTCAGGTGCAAGACGGTGCGCTGCCGGGGCAGCTTGGCAGCGATCGCGTGCTGGTGCAGGCGCCACATGAGCGACCGGCCGTCGCAGTCCTCGTCAGCGGGGTCTCCGAAGATCCACTCAGCGGCCCAGTGCCCGATGGCCCAGATAACCGGGGTCACCGACTCCCCCGCCGGTGTCAGCGTGTAGCGTCCGGGCAGGCCACGGGCCACCGGCTCGCGGCGAACCAGCCCGCGCCGCTCGAGCAGTCGGAGCCGCTGCGCGAGCATGGTCCTGCTGATCCGGGGGATTCCCCTGTGGATCTCGTTGAAGCCACTGGCGCCGACCATGAGTTCGCGGATGACCAGTGGCGTCCACCTGTCACCCAGCACCTCGACGCCCATCGAGATCGGGCAGTAGTCCGCGTAGCTCGTCATATGCCCATGATGCCCGGTCGGCTCGGCCGAGGGTAGTACAGATTCTGTACCCCCTCCCGGTCTGTCGGCCCAGCATGTGCCGGTACTGCCAGCCGCTTGATGCCGATTCGCCGGGTCTCTGCCCGGCCGGCGGTGGTACGAGACCGTCACTCGTCCAGGGCGTCACCGCTGCCCCAAGCTATTTACCGGACCTCCCGTTATTGGGACCCGACAAGAGGAGTCGTCATGACCACGGCAACGGCGCGTGCGGACCTGTCGGTCCTCAAGGCGCGCCAGCAGAAAACCTGGGCTAGCGGCGACTATGCCGTCGTCGCCTCACGGATATTGCTGGCCAGCGAGCTGTTGGCCGACGCGGCTGACCTGAAAGCAGGCTGGGACGTGCTGGATGTCGCATGCGGCAGCGGCAACGCAACCTTGGCGGCGGCCCGGTCCGGCACGCACGCCGTCGGCATCGACTACATTCCCGAATTGCTCGAGGACGGACGCGAGCGGGCGGTGGCCGAGGGCCTCGACGTCGAATTCCGGCTCGGCGACATCGAAGACCTGCCCGTGGAGGACGGATCATTCGACGCGGTGCTGAGCGTCTTCGGTGCGATGTTTGCGCCCGATCATCAGCGGGCCGCGGACGAGATCATCCGAGCCGCCCGCCCGGGCGGTACCGTCGGCCTGGCCTCGTGGACCCCAGACGGGTTCATCGGCCAGATGTTCGGTGTCATCACCCGGCACGTGCCCGGGCCGCCCGGTGTCGCTTCCCCGCTGCTGTGGGGCACCGAACAGCACGTGTCTGCTCTGTTCGGCACGGCGGCCGCCGACGCCCGATCCGTGCAGCGCACCTGCACATGGCGGTTCACCTCCCCGGAGGCGTTCGCCGCGTTCTTCCGCCGCTGGTACGGACCCGCCCTGAAAGCGTTCGAGGCGCTCGACGACAACGGGCGCGCCGCACTGGCCGCCGACATGGCTGACCTCGCCCGCCGCTGGGACCGGAACCACCGCGGCAGCATCGCCATCCCCGCGACTTACCTGGAAACCATCCTCACCCTCCGCTGATACACGTATCACGGAGCACCGGAGACCACTATGAATCAGATCCGTCCCCGCGAGGCCCGCAACGCCGACACCTGTTTGAGCCAGCGATGCTGAGCGCCACAGAGTTCGCGGGCTATATCGGTGCCGGGCTAGCCGGCGCAGCCTACGTGCCGCAGATCTCCCACCTCTTCAGGGCTCGCTGCTCGGCTGGCATCAGCCGGCTGGCCTTTGACATATGGCTCCTGGCGTCATTCCTGACCACAGCACGCGCCATCGCCATTCACGCGGGCGTGTTCATCGTGCTCGGCGCGATCCAGATCGTGGCCACGACGCTCATCATGTTCTACGCGGCTCGGTACAAAGACATGAGCTGCCCTGCACATCTCCCTCGCCAACCCGGGGCCAATCCAGGCACGAGGCCGGCACTTCTGGAAACGAACCTAGAGGGCACGAGATGACCACATCAGCTGGCACTGCTACCACTGCGCGCGAGGTAATGCAGGCCGCCGGGACCGGTGAAGCTGCCGGCGTGCAGGCGGCCATCGTCATCGTTTGCCGTGACGCTGGCGTGCGCGAGATCCTCCATCGGGAGCTCTCCAAGCGGTACGGCGCGGACTATCAAATCGTGGCCTGCGGTCAGCCCGCGGAGCTCGCATCATGGATGCGCGACCTGGTGGCCGCTGGCCTGCCGGTTGCGCTGGTCATTGGCGAGGTCGGTCCGCTGGACCCGGACGGCATCGAGGTGCTCTCCGCGATCCGCGACATCGATCCGACGGCACTTCGGGTGGCCGCGGTCCGCTGGGGTGACTGGCAATCGATGCGGTCGATCTTCGACGCCGTCGCCTTGGGCAAGATCGACCACTGGGTGACGCGTCCGGTGCAGGCCCCAGCCGAAGAATTCCACCTCTCGATTACCGAATTCTTGATGGAGTGGGGCAGCCAGCGCGACGGCGGCTTCGAGGCGGCGCAGGTGATCGGCGAGCGATGGTCCGCGCGCTCACAGGAGTTGCGCGACCTTTTCTCCCGCCATCGGGTCCCAGTCGGGTTCTATGACGCGACCTCCGTGCACGCCCGACAGATGCTGCACGAACTCGGCCTGGAATCGCCAGAACTCCCGGTCGTCGTGCTGCGGTTCGGGACTGAGCGGCCAGCGCTGGTCAACCCCTCCAACCGTGAGATCGCCGACGCTTTCGGCCTCATGAGGCCGATCTCCGCCGAGGAGATCTTCGATGTGACCATAGTTGGCGCAGGCCCGGCGGGGCTCGCTGCCGCGGTCTATGCATCCTCCGAAGGCCTGCGGACCGTAGTCGTCGAGCATGAGGCCATCGGAGGCCAGGCAGGGACAAGCTCGATGATCCGCAACTACCCGGGCTTCTCTCAGGGCATCAGCGGCGCCAATCTGGCACAGCAGACCTGGCAGCAAGCCTGGACCTTCGGCACCACCTTCCTCTACATGCGCCGGGCCGAGAGCCTGTCAAGAAGCGACGGCCACTACCTGCTGCGGCTGTCAGACGGCAGCGTTCTCACCACGCGCACCGTGATCATCGCGACCGGCGCTACCTACCGGCGGCTCGGTATCCCTCACCTGGAGCACATGCAGGGCCGGGGCGTCTTCTACGGCGCTGCGGCCGGCGAGGCACCGGCCATGCGCGGGCGGAACGTGTTTGTCGCCGGAGCGGGCAACTCCGCCGGGCAGACCGCGCTGCACATGGCCAAGTGGGCCAGCCGGGTGACCGTTCTGGTGCGCGCAAAATCGCTGGCGGACAGCATGTCCGACTACCTCATCCGGCAGATAGCCGCTACCCCCAACGTCGACGTCTGCTACGGCGTGCAGGTGGCCGATGGCACCGGCAGCGGCCACCTGCAATCGCTGATATTGCAAGACACCGCCTCTGGGGAGAGGCGCAGCGTCCCCGCTGACGCCCTGTTCGTCCTCATCGGCTCACAACCACGGACGCAGTGGCTCGACGAGGCCGTCTCACGCGACAAGCTGGGTTTCATCCGCACCGGCCCGGACCTGCCTGCCGACCCTGAGCGCGGGCGCGCTGGCCGCCCTCCGCTGCCGCTGGAGACAAGTCTGCCCGGCGTGTTCGCGGCCGGTGACGTACGCCGCGGATCGGTCAAGCGAGTCGCCTCCGCGGCAGGCGAAGGCGCGGCCACCGTCCCGCTTGTGCACATCCACCTGCACGCGACTGCCGGTGCGCCGGCATCCGCAGCGCGGTAAACAAGAGTGAAATCGCCAGCAACTGCTGGTGCTGGCAGAAGGGAGAGTCAGGATGGCACACGCCAATGAGATTCTGCTCCGGGACGGATATGCGGCCTTCGAGCATGGTGATATCAACACGCTGAAGAGCAAGTTCTTCGCCGAGGACATCAGGTGGCACTATCCCGGCAGGAGTCCGCTCGGCGGTGACTATAACGGCGTTGATCAGGTCGCGGCTTGGCTTTTGCGCACATTCGAGGCCTGCTGGGGGTCCATAAGTGTCGAAGTGCACGATGTGATCGCCAACGACGGGCACGCAGTCGCGCTGACCACGGTCCGGGCCGAGCGCGAGGGCAAGAGCCTTGAAGACGACACCGTCCAGGTCTTCCACATCACTGACGGCAAGGCCACCGAGGTATGGACCTATCCCGGGGATCAGTACGCCTCGGACGAGTTCTGGTCCTAGGGCACCTGGCTGGCTAGCGCGGTCATGGCGACCGAGCCAAGGTGAACAGGCACTAAGACGTTTGGCGCGCGCTTCGTGTTGGGCAGGGATGTGGGTGCACGCAGGCCCCAAGGTAAGCGGCGCCAGGGGAAGGTGATCGTTGTGAACGCGAGTCCTGCACCGAGGAACGTCGTTCTCGTTCACGGCGGTTTCGTGGACGGGTCGGGCTGGCAAGGTGTCTATGGCCTGCTGACGAAGGATGGCTACAACGTCAGCATCGTCCAGAACCCGACCCTGTCGCTCGCTGGTGACACCGCCGCCACACGCCAGGTCATCGAGGACCAGGACGGGCCGGTCATCCTGGTAGGCCACTCCTACGGCGGAGCCGTCATTACCGAGGCTGGCAACGATCCCAAAGTGGCGGCTCTGGTGTACATCGCCGCGTTCGCGCCGGACCGGGGCGAGTCTGTCAACACGCTGATCGCCGACCCGGCGCCCGGCGCGCCGGTGCCCCCGATCCTGCCGCCTAAGGACGGCTTCCTGTTCCTGGACCGCGAGAAGTTCCACGCGTCGTTCGCTGGCGACGTGCCCGCCGAGCAGGCCGCTTTCATGGCTGACTCGCAGGTGCCTTGGGGCGTGGACGCCCTCAGCGGCGCGATCACCGAGCCCGCTTGGCGAACCAAGCCCAGCTGGTATCTGGTCACGACCGAGGACCGGATGATCCCCCCGCCCGCTCAGCGCGCAATGTCTGAGCGCGCAGGCTCAACCGTGGTCGAAGCCACCGGCAGCCACTCCATCTACGTCTCCCAACCCGCTGCGGTGGCCAGCCTCGTCGCGCAGGCCGCATCCACGGTCTCCAGCCGGTAACGGAAAGTGGACCTTCTGCTTACCGCCGGTCGTGGCCGGCCGGGCCTTCGGCTGGTCGGCTCGCCATGAACGTGTAGCCGTACACGTCGAACGTACGGGCATTGTCCTCGCCCTTAGCACCGCCGAACGTGTCGGCTGCTGAATTCAGCCCTTGACGGTGACTGCGTTGACAGCGAAAGCATTGCCGCCACCGTACGGCGCTTCGACGCCATACTCGGCGTCGAGGATGCCGTCGTCGGACGACGGTATGTAGCCTCGCGCCTTCAACTGCGCGACGATGCTGGCGATGTCAACTGTCCCGCTTGTTCTGTTGGAGGGCAGCACCACAGAGACAGTGCTGTTGTTGCTGCCCTTGGTGCCGGCGAACCACACCGCAGAGCCGTCACCCAACGTGGCGACCTTCGAGCCGGCGGGACGCTGGCTGATCACGTAGGTCCAGATCATCAGCTCAAGATCGTCGTTCCAGTTGTAGCTGGTCGCGGCGGACGCATTGGTCAGCCAGATGTCGTAGGCGAACTCGTAGTCAAGGCCCGAGGAATTCGACGGCGGCGTCACGTCGTAGCTCGACGTGAGCGAGTGCGGGAGAGCCGAGTAAATGAGGCACTGGTCGGAGGGGTAGCCGACGACCTCGGTCGTGCCGTGGTTGGCGTTCAGCTTCACCGAGAAGCTGGCCGTCTTGCCGTCGTCGGCACTGATCTTCTGTACCGAGTAGCCGACCGACGACGCGTCGCCGCTCCAGGTATCCGTCTGGTAGTGGCAGTCGTAGCTCCCTGAGGATGCCGGAGGCGACGGCGCGGCAGGCGACGAGGGCGACGGCGACGGTGGCCGGCGCGAGCGCGACGCCGACGGTGAGGATGACGGTGACGATGATCGCGACGGGGATGATGACGCCGAGGATGACGCCGAGGATGACGAGGGCGCGCCTGGACCGGCAGACCGGACCGGGCTGTGTATCTGGCCACCAGAATTCTCGAAGCTAGGTGCCCGATTGGCACCCTCGATCAGCGCGTACCCGGCACCGCCGCCACCACCCACAACAATGGCGGCGGCAACTGCGACAGCCAGCTTGAAACGCACTTCAATGCCTCCGAAGGAATTACCGTGGCAACCCCTGGCTCACCCGCGCTCCCAAGCAAGGTAATTTGTCGTCGCCGTCGAGCCGCAGCCTCCTGAGCAGCGGTATTGCCTCTATTGTGCGCTCCGGCCGCCCGCTCCCGCCGCGATTTTGAGGAAACCGCCACCGGGCATCTGGTCGTCCAAGTCGCTGGAAGCGCGCCGAGCCGATCGCCGACCCTGCACCGCCGGCCTGCTAAGTGCAATTTCCTTCGCTGCTGAGTTCGGAGGCGGACCAGTCCAGCGCGACGGCGGCCGTCCAGGACTGCTGCGTGGAACCGAGCGGCTCCCCAGTGAATGGCTCGAAGTACTCGGCGAATGTCCCGGCGGCAGCGATCTGGCCGAGCGAGTCGCGGCGGAGCTCCTCCGCGCGGTCACCGTAGCCCGCCAGTCTCAGCGAGCGCCACAACAGCCAGTCGATGATCGGCCAGATCGGACCGCGCCAGTAGTTCTGCGGCTCGAAGGCCGGCTGAGAGGGGCTCATGCTTGGCAGCAGGCGCCAGCGGAATCGCGGGTTGCCGCAGAAGTCTTGGGAGTCAAGCACTTGCAACTGCGCGGCGCGCTGATCGGCGTCTGATGTCTGCGCGAACAGCGGCGCGAAACCCGCAAACGTCCGCAGCCGGATTCGCTCGCCGGTCCGGACGTCGTAGTCGACGCAGAGGCCGGACTTGATGTCGAAGCAGCGCGTCAGCCCATCGCGGCCGCGGTGCAGCCAGGATGTCAGTTGCTCGCGGTCGCCGTCACTGGCCGCGACCACTTCGGCAAGGTCCAGGAGCGCTGCGTTCGCCGAAACCAACACAGCGCTGAAAAACACGTCCTTCATCAGGAACGGGTACTGGCGGTATATCTGCGCGTCGTCGTACCGGAATTTCCTCAGCAGGCCAACCAGCCAGAGATACCTGTCGTAGTCCCAGTCGGTGGGACGCTGCGACGGGTCTCCTATCTGACTGGTGTCCAGGCGGGTGTACGGGCCGGGCTCGGCCACCTCGATACGCGCCAGCGCCCTGTCCCAGCGCGGAGAGTTGTCGGTCCCTTCCCACGGGTGGTAGACGGTGACAAGTCCCGATTCCTCTGGGTCGCGCTGCGTGGCGAGGTAGCGGTGCCATTTGACCAGCCGCGGGTAGAGCGCCTGAATGCGCTCGCGGATTTCCGGCCGCATCTCCTGCGGCGTCAGCTGCCAGATCCGCTGCAGCGCCAGGGCATGCACGGGTGGCTGGCAGATCCCGGTCGTCTGGACCGGGGGCGCTGGCGCCGCGGGCGCAATGCCGCAGTCCCACCACTCTGGTCCTGGAAAGTAAGGCTCGCCCGGGCCCGCGCGGAACACGATATGCGGCACCATTCCCGTGGACCACTGCGCCGCGAACAAATGCTCGAGTTCCGCCATGGCCCGGCGGACATCCAGGTGCGCCCAGCCGATTGCGATGAAGGCGCTGTCCCAGCTCCACTGGTGCGGGTACAGATGCGGCGCCGCCTTCGTCCAGCTGCCAGCGTCGTTGCCATGGAGCACCGCGGCCGCCCGGTCGCGCAGCTCTGCGCGACTGCCGGCGGTCATGCTCAAGGCGAGTCTTCTCCTGACGGTCGAGCTAGTACGAGAAGGCAAACACTAGCGTGATGCTCCATGTCCCTGGCCAGGCGGCCTGAACGCCAATAGCGCGCGAGCCGGCAGCGCGGCCGACCGGCAAACGTGAACCAGACCGCGCCCGTGACCGTTCACTCCGTAAGGCACTTGCCATTGGGGAGCCCGCGCAGCGAGCGGCAAGTCGGTCGGAGGGCAACTTCGAGCATTCGTGCCAGCAGAATTCCTCTGCTGGCGCCGCTATGTCCGCAACAAGGAATGGTACGCGGGCGTCTTTCTCAGGTGGACACCAATGCGCCTAGCGCGTAAGCGAAGTTAGTCAAGATGAACGCCAGAAAAGGAATTATTGATGCGTAGGAAAGTCGTCATGGGACCATCTCGTCAGCGAGCGGGATCCCGTAGATTGAGCCGGCCCGCACGGGCACTCATCGGACTCGGCCTGGCAGAGGCGGGAGTTGCGAGCATCGGTACCCAGGCGCAGGCTGGCTCCAAACCGGTGCGCTCGGCCCCGGTCCATCCGACCGCCCCGGCACCCGCAGGGTTCGCCAGCTGGAAGCAGGTGTGGGCATACCAGGCCAGGCTCAATGCCGCCGCTGAGACGATCCTGGCGGCCGGTGACGCCGGCAACGCCAGCATCGTGGCCGATCCGACCAGGCGTGAATTGCGCGTCTACTGGCACGGGGCAGTTCCCGCGACGGTGCGCACCACCGCCGGCCTCCTCGGAGTGCCGGTCACGTTCCGCGCGGCCGCCTTCACCCACCGGGAACTGGTGATCGATGCCAAGCGGCTGGCCGAGGCCGGACGGGTCGTGAGCGCGGCACCCGCGACGAACGGGAGCGGGCTCGCGGTAACCGTCGACGGCGCGATGGGCCCAGCCGCCCAGTCCCGCCTCCGAACCCGGTCGTCGGTACCACTGTTCATCACACCCGGCACGCGGCCCACCGCCAGCTCCACCCGCCAGGCCGACACCGTGCCATACTGGGGCGGTTCCAGGTACGACACCGTTGCCGGCAATTGCACCAACGGAATACCCGTGAAGGTCGGCGGTGTCGCGTACATGATGACGGCCGCGCACTGCAGCGTCAACAGCCCGTCGGTGTTGATCCCGGGGCAGGCCGCCCGACTGGCTTCTTCAGCAACGTGAGCACCTGCCGCGACACCGCGCTCCTCAACTACCCGGGAACCATCGATTCCCGGATCTACACCGGCCCGTTTGACGCCTCCACGGTGACCAACGCCAAGATCGCCGGCGCAACCCCCGACTTCGTCGGCAACTTCATCGTGACCGGCGGAGCCTCCAGCGGCGAGCACTTCAGCGTCCAGGTGACGAAGACCGACGACTTCACAAACGTCGGCGGCGTCTCCTGCGATCCCGCCGGCCCCTTGACCGAGGCCTTCTCCCAGAACACGACGTGCGCGCAGGCAAAGGGAGACAGCGGCGGCCCGGTGTACTCGTATCAGCCGGACGGCACCGTGCTCGCGCGCGGAACCATTACCGGCGGGAACTCGGGGGCCGCCACCTGCCCGGGCCTAGTCAGCAATGGAGGCAGAGAGGTCCTCTACGCGCCGCTGGTCCGCCCCTCCGGCGACCCGCAGATCGGGTCACTGAGTTTCTACGGTGCCATCCTGCTTGGCGTCCCAGTCCTCAACCTGAGCGGCACCTGGACCGACGGCCGGGGCCCGGGGCCGGTCATTTCCGTGCAGGGCCAGTTCATCACCGTCGACATGTCCAGGTTCAACCGGCCCACCGCGCATGGAACTTTCATCGACGAGAACCACATCTCGGTGACGTTCCCCGACGACCGGACCTACACGGCCACTTTGCTGGCACCCGGCACGATCCTATGGTCCAACAATTCCGTGTGGTCCAAGCTGTGAACCCCTAGCGCCGGTATTCAGGCCCAGGGGGCCGCCGCAGCGCGGCCCCCAGGGCTTTACGTTGTTTGCCGATCTGCGATGCCTCGGCGCGGAGCGAACGGCTGGTATCAACCTTGATACCATGAGGTCATGGCGATGACACTGCGGCTGACCGAGGCCGAATCCCGGGCGCTGCGGCGGCGGGCCGAACACGAGGGCCGGCCAATGCAGGAAGTGGCCCGGCAGGCCATCCGGGAGTACGTCGAAGGGCACAGCCGGGCCGAACTACTGGACCAGGTACTGGACGAGGAACTCCCGCGCTACGCCGAGGCGCTGGAGCGGCTCGGCCGGTGATCTACCTGACCGGCCCCGAACTGCTGCACGTCGCGGAACGAGCGCTGGGGTTCGAACCGAAGATCCGTGACATCGGCCTGCTGGAGGCCGCGGCCGCGCGGCCGGCCACCTCGGCGTTCGGGCGGGATGCGTACCCGGGTCTGGACGCCAAGGCAGCAGCGCTGCTTCATTCGCTGGCCCGCAATCACGCGCTGGTGGACGGGAACAAGCGGCTAGCGCTGGCCGGGGTGATCGCGTTCTACGGCGTCAACGGGCGCCGGCTCATCCTGACCAATGACGACGCGTATGACCTCATCATGGCCGTAGCCGATGGCCGCCTCGACGACGTCGACGCCATCGCCTCCCTGCTAAGCCCGGCCACCAAGCCCCGATCCTGAGCGCTCTCCTGGCAAGATAGCCGCATGGAACGCGTGCTTGGCATCGGCGGATACTTCATGCGGGCCGCCGACCCGGCGGCCCTGGGCGCGTGGTATCGCGATTGCCTAGGCCTGGACGCCGATGAGAACGGCCTGTGGCGTCAGGAAACCGGACTGACGGTGTTCGCGACGTTCGAGTCCGAGACCGACTACTTCGGGTCCCGCGCTCAGCAGACCATGCTCAACTTCCGGGTCCGCGACCTGGAAGCGATGCTCGCGCAACTGCGCGCCAAGGGCGCGAACGTGGCTACAGAGCCGCAGGACATGGAGGGCGTTGGTCGATTCGGCTGGGTCACCGATCCGGAGGGCAATCGGGTCGAGCTGTGGCAGCCCGCCTGATCGCGCCCGCGCGGCCATGTCCTAGCTTCGGACCCTGGGCTTGAGGCTGAGGGGTTCGGGCGAGTAGGTGGGATATGACGCGTAGTTGATCGCGCCGCCTTTCGCCCATTGCTTCCACGGCATCTGGTAGAACGTCCAGCCGTCTCCGAAGGCCATCTTGCGAGTCGTGCCCGTTACATGCACCACGTCAGCCGTCTGGTTGGTGTTGTAGAACCACTGGGCCTCGGCTGGCGACTGCCTGATGCACCCGTGGCTGCAGTTCGCCACTCCGATGCACCATTCCGCACCGGGCGTCTCGTGCAGATAGATTCCCGAGTTCGTCAGGCGGACCGCGAGCGGGACTGGCTCCCGATACCACCCGGGTGCCCCTTTCGGTACATTCGGGTTGGTCATGATGACCATGAGCGCCTTGTCCATTGTCAGGGCGGTCCCGCTCGGGGTGGTGTAGACCAGGCTGCTGCCGTCCCCCGCACTGATGCCGTAGCTTCGCGTGACCTTCCCGTCGACTCGCACGATCATGTGGTGCGTCCTGACGTTGACGGAGCTGATCCGGGCTACGCCAATCCTGAACTTGTAGGTCAGGCTCTTCGTGCCGTAGACCCCGCGGGCCGCCCGCACGCCGGCCAAGTGGGCATGCAGCGTCACCGTCTGGTGCGGCGGCCAGTAACCGTCGGCCCGGTAGACGATCTGCTCATCAGTGATCCACCGCCAGGTTCCCGGAACCGGATACTGGGCCGTGACCACGAGCGCCTTCTGCACTGCCGCCTTGTTCTGCACCGGCTGGCTGAAGTTCAAGATGATCGGGAGCCCGACACCGTAGCGCCGGCCCTGGTTGGCCGCCAGGGTCCAGTCCAGCGAGGCGGAGAACGTCGTGCTCGGCCGCAGCGTCCGGAACCTGCTCATCGCCGTCACGGTCTTGCCCGCCGAGTTCCCAGCGGTCGCCTGCACGACGTATGACGCGCCGGGAGTAAGCGCCCACCGCGACACCCACTCGGTCGCTTGGTGGTTCATCTGGCCGGCGACACCCCGTCCGCCCGCGCGCACGGTGACATTGACGAGGCGGCCACTCAGTGCCAGCACGCGGATGGGCGCGTTCGGGTGCACCCCGCTGGCTCCGGTGGCGGGGGTGATCTGGACTGCGGGTGCCGCCACCGCGTGCCGGACGTGGCGCGATCCGGCCTTGTCCCCGGCCCCTGCTTTTCCGCCCGCGTCCCCGCTGCTGCAGCCCGCGGCCACCATGATGGCGACACTGCAGAGCCCAGCCAGCGCCCCGCGGCTGGCCGTCGTCCTCCAAGTACCTGCCAGGCTTGCCATCCGCGACTCCTTGTGCCAAGCGCCCATAGCATCTCGATGCCAGGTTTTGCCGCCGCCGCCCAGCGCGTACCTTCGGCCGGACAGATCCTACCCTGTCGGCCGAGTCGGATGATGCTCATAGTTACCGGTCAAGCCGCCAGCGCCGTCCCGCACGATCGGCGAAGCCGTCAGGCTCCTGGACGGCCGGGCCAGGGTGCCACGGTCGTGCATCCGAAGTCTTCGGGCGCCACGTCCCCCACGGTCTCGGCGAACTGCCACCTGTGGCCAGCCACGTCCTCCACTGTGCAATCCCGCTCACCGTATTCGCGATCTGTGGGCTGCTCGAGCACGTGCGCTCCATGCGCACTGGCGCGCTCGAACTGGGCATTGACGTCCTCGACTCTGACACGGATCAAGTGCGCTGCCCCGTCGCCTGGCGCTGGCATTTCTCCCCGCCGTTCAGCAACGATCACAGCTCCATCTGCGCCAATGCTCATCTGAGCCCGGTGACTCTCCCCTATCCGGGTGCGCTCGACGAAGCCAAAGGCCGCGCTGAGCCAGGCCACAGCCGCCCGGACGTCCGGGTAAGCAAGGACGGGCACCACGGTCGCGGGCGGGACCGACCTGTTGGGTTTCATCGCCCCGATCTTGCCATACCCGCCATCGCCATGGCGACCGCGCAATGACGTGCCGACGACCGTTCAGGCCAGGCGTGCGGCGCGCGCGCGGAGGTAGCGCTGCTGAGGGAGGTTGGCAGCCTGCCGGGCCGCCGCCTGGTAGGAGTCTCGTGCCGCGGCATGGTCGCCGGACATTTCCAGCATGTGCGCACGCGCTGCGTGGAACCGGTGGTCCCCGGCGATCCGCTGATCGGCCTGGAGGGCCGCGAGCAGGCCGAGTCCCGCGTCTGAGCCACGGGCCATGGCAACGGCGACAGCGTGGTTCAGCGCGATGATGGGGTTGCCTGAGGTCCGCATGAGCAGCTCGTATAGGGCCACAATCTGCGGCCAGTCGGTGTCCCCGGCGCTGGGGGCCTCGTCGTGGACCGCGGCGATGGCTGCCTGGAGCTGGTAGGGGCCGACGGGGCCGCGGGGCAGAGCCTCAGTGATGAGGGCCACGCCCTCCGCGATGGCCGCTGCGCTCCAGCGGCTCCGGTCCTGTTCGGCCATCGGGATGAGCTCGCCATCCGGGCCGGTCCGCGCCAGCTTGCGCGCGTCAGTGAGCAGCATAAGCGCGAGCAGGCCCGCCACCTCGCTGTCGCCGGGCAGCAGCCCGCGGACCATGCGGGCCAGGCGGATCGCCTCAGCCGACAGCTCACCGCGCCGCAGGCTCGGCCCGGCCGTGCTGGCGTAGCCCTCGTTGAAGATGAGGTACAGGACGTGCAGGACCGCCCCGAGCCGGTCCGCGCGCTCCGCGCCGCTGGGCATGGCGAAGGGAATGCCGCTGTCCTTGATGCGCTGCTTGGCCCGGCTGATGCGCCGGGTCATGGTCGCCTCCTGCACGAGGAAGGCCCGGGCGATCTCCGCGGTCGCCAGCCCGCCGACGGCGCGCAGCGTCAGCGCGATCTGCGACGCCTGCGACAGCGCCGGGTGACAGCACAAGAACAACAGCACGAGCGTGTCGTCCGCGTCGGCCGCCGGACGGTCGGCGGCCGGCGCCAGCCCCTGACCGGGCACGATCCGCGAGGCGGCGGCCTCCTCACGGCGCTGCCTGGCCTGCTCGCTCCGCAACAGGTCGGTCAGCCGGCGCGCAGCGACGGTGATCAGCCAGCCGCGCGGATTGTCCGGGACGCCAGCCTGCGGCCATTGCTCGGCGGCCGCCAGGAGCGCTTCCTGGGTCGCGTCCTCAGCGGCATCGAAATGCCCGTACCGCCGCACCACCGCGCCGAGGACCTGCGGCGCCAGCTGGCGCAGCAGGTCCCCCGTCCGGGTGTCCGGCACGGGCCGCTCAGATCTCCAGCTCGGCCCGCGATTCCGCGATGGGCCGGACGTCTGCGTAAGCGCGGGCAGCGGCCTGCTCTGGACCCGGGCATTCTGACAGCCGGGCCGCGATCGCGGTCGCGCGGTCGAAGCTCTCACATTCCACGATCCAGTAGCCGGCCAGGACTTCCGCCGTCTCGGCGTACGGGCCGTCCGTCACCACCGGGATCCCGTTCTGCAGCCGGATCCTGCGGGTGTGCACCGGATCGATCAGGCCCCTCGTCTCGACCAGCTCGCCGGATTCCTCCAGATCGCGGTTGAACGACTCCATGAACGCGCCCATGGCCGCGAAATCCTCCGCGGACCAGGCGGGCTGGCCTGCGGAGTCTCCGGCCATGCCCGCGTAGTCCTGCTGCGACGCGTACGTCAGGATCATGTACTTCACGATGCCTCCTCTGACAGCACCCATGCGGTGCCGCTCACCAGGAACGTCGGAGTCACCTAGCCAGACCAGACATCCGCACTCCCAACAGGCACGGCGCCGCCGGGTGGCTAAGATCCTGCGGCTGCCCATTATCGCGGCCACGGGGCCCGATTAAGGCGTCGCGTAGCGTGCGAGCAGCGGGATGAGCACCTGCGCGTCTGGGCTTCCCCAGCCGGTAACCGGATCCCAGCCGGGTGCCGCCTGGTAGCCAGTGATCGTCTTAGGCGGGAACTGCACGGTGTTGCTTCCCTTGATGATGTCGTGGAAGGCCTGGTGATACCGGGTGCCGCGGGCGATCTGGTAGATGGCCGGGTTGACGAGACCCAGGTGACGCCCGGCGTACTGGTCGGCGAGGGCGATCAGCGCGGCCCAGATCGGGGCGCTGGCGCTGGTACCGCCGCTGTTGCGGATCATGGTCGTGCCGTCGCCGCTCAGGACGATCGCCATGCCGGTGTGGCCGCTGGCGTCGGCCGACACGTCCGGCACCCCCCTGGTCGCCCGGATCCCTGGGCCGCCATCCTGGTAGCCGGGCCGGGTGAACAGGCGGCTGAATCCGCCGCCGGATGCCTGGAAGGCTGATCCCGGTGCGCCGTACGGCAGGCCCCAGGCGGTCTCGCCCTGCCAGGCGCCCGTGGCGTGGCTGGCGGTCAAGCTTGAGCCGCCGACGCCGAGCACAAGCGGATCGGAGGCCAACAGGTTGACCTCCCTGACGGGGGTAAATGTTCCAGTGCCGGCCAGCGCCCCGTAAACATCACACGGTTCGGCCACCGCTCCGATGTCGCCTGAGGCGGCAACCACCGTCACATGGCGGCTGACGGCCGTCTGGAGTGCCGCGTTCACGCTCTTCACCTGCGCTTGGCTCGTGCAGTGCTCGCCGCCGATCTGCCCTGCGGCGCTGATCGACATGACGCCGCCTTCCGTGCTGCCGAGACGGAGCGAGGCGACAGCGGCGGAGACCGCGTTGTTGGTGTTGTCCAGGGACGTCGAAGGAAGCAGCAGGATGACGAGGGTGGCATCGGGGGCGAGCGCGTGCACCATCTCGACGTCCAGCACCTCCTCGCCGAAAGCCAGCCAGGGGGAACCGGCGCCGGCGAGCGTGGTGACGACCTTCATCCGCGCGGCCGGCAGATGGAACATGCTGTCGAAGGCCGCCATGTCCTGGCGCATGTTCGTGAGTCAGGGGTGGGTTCAGTCGCGATTCCGCGAGTTCGGGCAGCACCACAATCTCGCCCCGGCCGTTGATCCCTCGGTCGAGGAGCGGCTTGATGCCATAGGCCACCTGGAGCTGCTGCGGCGTGTAGCAGGTGGTGACCGAGCTACAGTCGGCGGTCGAGTCGGGCGGCGGGGCAGCCTGCTGCTGAGTTGGTCCGCTGTTGGCTACGCCTGTCTGGGCCGGGCTGCAGGCCGTTGCGAGCAGGGCTGCCAGCGGCATGACCGCGGCCAGCAGCCGCAGCCGCCGGCCGCGCGGGGGTCTGTTCATCGCCGGACCACTACCCGGCGCCTCAGCTTCGCACCACGGGCCGGCGCGGGCTCTGCGGCCGCGCGCCCGACGTGCTCGTCGGCGAAGTCGAGCCATTGCACGACCGCCCCGAGGCGGGTCAGCTCGAAGTCGATCACCAGGGCCAGCGGGAGATCGAACTCGGCCGGCTCCGCCTTGACCCGGGTCCACTCCTGCATGAGCTCCACGACCTGGCGGCGGTGCGCCTGGATCACCTCGTGCACGTCGGTGCCGGGCACCCGGACCGCCAGCAGCACCTTGGTCACGAGCTCATCGCGCGGTGGCGGAGCCAGAGCCGGCGGCATATGCAGCCATTCTCCCAGCTCAGCCCTGCCACGAGCGGTGATCAAGTAGTTCTTGTGCTGCTCATCGTCCCCGCCGTCGGACTCGACCAGGCCATCCCGGTCCAGCCGCTGCAGGGTCGTATAAACCTGGCCGACGTTGAGCGGCCACACGTCGGCAGTCGCGGCCTCGAAGTCCTCCCGGAGCTGCATCCCGTATCTGGGCCCCTCGCTCAGCAGCGCGAGAAGGGCGTGCCTGACACTCATGACCGCCTCCATGACTTATCTAAGACATACTCAGTATGTTAACGGTAAGTGGCGCGGAGCAATAGATCGGGATTGACGATGGAAGGCCGGGCCGCGAGCCTGGCCTGGTGAGCAGCGACGTGGACAGGGCCGGGGAGTTCGAGGAGCTGTTCCGTGCCGTGTACCTGACCTTCCACCGCCGCGACGGGCCCCGCAGCCAGCTGCCGGGCGCGTCGGCCGCGGTGCTTGAGCACCTGGCGCTGGCCGGGCCGCTGACGATCGGCGAGGCCGCTGCGCACCTGCGCCGCGCGCAGTCGGTGGTGAGCGAGATCGTCGCCCACCTGGAACGCCAGGGCCTGCTCGAGCGTGAAGCCGACCCGGCGGACCGCCGCCGGACCCTGATCTGGCTGACCACGGCCGGGCACACCGCGCTGCGCCGTCACCGCGAGGTGCTCAGCCAGGACCTGCTCGCCGCCGCCCTGTCACGGCTGGATCCCGCTCAGGCCGCCTCGCTGCTGGGCGGGCTGCGCGCCCTGGTCCAGTCCGCGGCGGCCCCGCTACCCGCACACATCCCAGGGAGGACACCATGAACACGACCGCTGCCTGTGAAAGCTGCGGCATGCCGATCGAGACCGGCCGCTATTGCAGTCACTGCACCGACGAGTCCGGCCAGCTCCAGTCTTTCGAGGACCGGTTCACGCGCATGACCGCCTGGCAGGCCCGCCGCAACCCCGGCACGCCGCGCGAGGAGATCGAACGCCAGACCCTCGAATACATGGCCACCATGCCAGCCTGGCGCGACCATCCACGCGTCACCTCGCGAACCGACTAGCGCCTCGGGGCGTAACGGCTCTGGGCCGCGGATGACCGGACCTGTGCTGAGTCCGACGCGGGTCGCCTGCCTGGCCGGGGTCAGCCAGTTGTCATTCGGGTCGCCATTATAACTTGACAGTTATGTAACTAATGTGTTACGTAGAGCGAATGCACTTCGGCGAGATGCCCGGTGTCATCACCGCGCTGCAACAGGCCGATCCGCTCAAGCGCTACCGCGAGCTTCGGCCGCAGTACGCCGCCCGTGCCGGGAAGGCCGGAGCACATTGACCCCGGCCGAACTAGTGCGCCGCGCTCATCCACTGGTCAGTGACCTCGGCGGGCGCTACTACTTCGCCCCCGTCAGCCTGCACCGGGCCGCCGCGCTCGGGCTAAGCCCCTCGCAGTGGTACTTCCTCGGCCGTGCAGGCGCCCTCGGCGACGTCGACGCCGCCGTCGCCGACAGCGCCCTTGGCTACTTCGCGCCGTTGGTAGTCCGCCGCTACTGGGAATCGGGCCGGTCGGTCGTGCCACCGCAGGCAGCCGCCGCCGCGCACATTGAGTGCTGCCAGGACTTCGGCCGACAGCACCTCGACGGCGCGCCGTTCCTGGTCAGCTTCGTCCCGGCAGCTGCGAAGGTGCTCGCCCGAGCTAGCTCGCTCGCGCTGCCGCTGTTCGCCGGGGTCAAAACCTTCGCCCTCGCCGAGGATCTCCCGGGCGCAGCGACCCAGGCTGTCACCGCGATTCGCGAGTTTGGCGGGGGCGTGCACCTGCTTGCCATCGCCGCGGCCGGCCTGGAACCCAAGAAGGCGCACTGGCTCACCCGGCCAGACGCCTGGGAGAGCTTCGGCTACAAGGCCACCGACACCCCGCGCGTCACCGACCAGGACACGCAGCGGCTCGCCCACGCTGACGAACTCACGCGCACACTTTTGGAACCCGCCTACGCGGCACTGGACGAGCAAGAAGCCGAAGCGCTGCTCAACGGCCTCACCGAAATGATGTCCCTCCTGCCAACTCCCGAACTCCCCCAGTAACCAGACCTCGGCTGCCCCTCGCCACCTCACGGCCAAGCTAATTCGCGAGACGGCAAAAACTCGCTTTTCTCAGAGTGCGAATTGCGGGCACTTCGTGTGGAAGTCGGTCGCGGACTGGAAAGCCTGACCGACACCGAGCAGGGCGGCTTCCCCGAAGGGGCGGCCAATGATCTGCATGCCGGTAGGAAGACCGCTCTCGTCAAAGCCACAAGGGACGTTGAGTGATGGCAGCCCCGTAAGTGACGGCACCCCAGTGAACTGCATAATGGCCGAAAGCATATCTTCTTCCTGGCCATTTTCAATGACCACCGTAGTGGCCCCCACTTCGGTCGCCGTGAACGGCAGCGTCGGGCAGATGAAGACGTCCACTGAGCGGTTGAACGCGCTTAGGAATTCCTCCCGCAGCAACACCCGGTAGCGCTGCGCCTGGATATAGTCTCGAGCGAAGAGCAGCTCGCCCATCTCGAGAAGCTGACGCACGTCCTCGCCATAGTCCTCTGGCCTCTCCCGCAGCCATCCTTGATGATAGGCGCTTGGCTCGCACGCTTCGACAGTCAGCTGCGCAGAGATGTTGCCGTGGATGTGCTGCATCTGCAGTTCCACGATCCTTGCGCCAAGGTCCTGGTAAATCTGCAGGGCCGCACGAACATTTCGCTCCACAGCGGGCTGCAGGTGCCGGAAGAAATAGTCAGGTATAACGCCGATGCGCAGTCCCTCAACGTTGGCGTTCAGTTCCTTCGGATATACGGCCGGGACGGCGGCCGTGCCCTGGTCCGCAGGATCGAGCCCGGCAATGGAGCCGAGCAGCAGAGCGCAGTCCTGCACGGTGCGCGTCATCGGGCCGACCGTATCCATGCTCCAGGCCAGCGGAATCACGCCGGCGTTGCTGACCCGGCCGATGGTCGGCCGCAAGCCAACAATTCCATTGACGGCGGACGGCAAGCGAATGGAACCGCCCGTATCAGTACCCAGGGCGCCATAGCAGGTACGGGCTGCCACTGCCGCGCCGGAACCGCCGCTTGACCCCGCGGGGAACCGCCTCGTATCCCAAGGGTTGCGGACAAATCCGTAGTGCGGGTTGGCTGATGTGCCTCCCCATGCGAACTCGTGCATATTCGTCTTGCCGATCAGGATCGCGCCGGCCGATCGCAGCCGCTTGACCACGGTCGCATCCTCGTCAGGAATCCAGTCAGCCAATATCTTGCTGCCAGCGGTGGTCCGGCCACCAGCCGTTGCGATGTTGTCTTTCAGCGCGATCGGGACACCATGAAGTGGCCCCAGCTGATGACCCGCCATTATGAGCGCCTCGGAAGCCCTCGCCACTTCAACGGCATCCTTGAAAACTGTGATAAACGCGCGAAGAGTGTCGTCCGTCGACTCGATCTGCCGCAGGCAGGCTTCGACGAGTTCGACAGGCGAAACTTGCTTGTCCCGCACCAAGGCGGCAGCGTTGGCAAGGGACAGTTCAAGAATGTTAGCCGCGTCCATGGAATTGCCCTTCGCCCTCTACGTCATGCTTGAAAGAGATGACGGGTGAAATGTCTCGGAGATCAGACATTTTCTGGCTCAGAGCCTTCGCGCCGCGTAGCCACGCATCCAGTGCCGGCTGGAGGAGCGCCGCCCGGTCCGCTGTCAAAGGCAATCCGGCGGAACGGGCCAGCGACATAATGTCGGCAGCCCCAATTTCCTGTGCCACGTTTCTCTCCCTCATCATCGCCGGTCGCCGGCGATGTAGCTTCCGGCCGCCTCTAGCCACCCGGTGCACGCACACGAGGAGGCTATTCGGGAGAGTACCTGGCCTACGGCAACCCTGCCGGTGTGAGGCAGGCCGGCCCGGGCGGCAACAATGGCACTGTGAGCGGGCTGTCCTCGGAGATCTCCTTCAATGCCACGCCCTGGCCCGCGCGGGCGCTATTTCATACCGCGCCGCGATGCGTGGAGATCAGGGAACTGCCCACTCCGCGGCCTGCTGCCGGTGAGGTCCTCGTCCGCACCTTGTGCTCTGGCATTAGCAGTGGCACCGAGCGGCTGGTGTACCGCGGCGAGATTCCTGCGGAGTTGGCGCTGGACGAGACGATCGACGCGCTTGGCGGTACCTTCTCCTATCCCTTCGCCTACGGGTATGCATGCGTCGGCGAAGTAGCGGAGTCCGGCCAGGCGGTTTTCGCCTTCCATCCGCACCAGGACGTATTCACGGCGCGGACCGATGAACTGATTCCGCTGCCCGCCATCGATCCCGCACCCGCAACGTTGTTTCCGCTGGTCGAGACGGCCTTGCAGGTGACGCTCGACGCCGGGGCCGGCTATCGCGACCGGGTCATCGTGCTCGGCGCCGGCGTGCTCGGGCTGCTCACCGGCCTGCTACTCGAGCGCTCAGGGTGGCGGCCGCTGATTGCCGAGCCGCAGGCGTGGCGTCGCGCGATGGCCAGCAGCCTCGGCGTCAACACCGCAGCACCCGACGAACTGGTGAACGCGGAGGTTCCGCTGGTCATAGACGCCAGCGGTAACCCGGATGCGCCAGCCATGGCGCTGAACATGCTGGCCCACGAGGGAACCCTGTTGATCGCGTCGTGGTTCGGCACCAAACCAGTGGTGCTGCCGCTCGGCGGCGCCTTCCACCGGCGGCGTCTGGTCATTCGCAGCACTCAGGTCTCTACTATTCCGGCCCGCTTGTCCAGGACCTGGACCCTGTCTCGGCGCCGCCGGGAGGCCGTTGGGCTGCTGGCCGAACTACCGCTGACTCAGCTGTGTACTCACGTCTTCGCGTTTGGCCAAGCGGCCGAGGCGTTCCGAGCCGTGGACCAGGGGAAACCTGGGTTGATGCATGCCGTTCTTGACTACGACAGGAGTGCTGCCGGTGACCTGTGAAGTCGGGTTGAGCCGAGGCGTCCGTGCTTTCCACATCATGCCGGGACTGCCCGGGCCAGAGGGGCAACTCCATGATCATGACTACCGGATTGAGATCGTGGTGGAGCGCGAGGAGCTCGACGGCCGGGGCATGGTCTGTGATCTAGATGTGCTGGAGGCGGCGCTCGCCGGGCTGACCAGCAGGGTCGAAGGCCGCAACCTGGAGGAAATACGACCAGCGGGAGCCGAGGCGGTCACAGTCGAGGTGTTCGCCCGCTGGGTCCATGACAGCCTCTCACCCGCCGTCGCTGCCGCGGGTGGCGAGACACTGGCAGTGCGGGTGTGGGAGACTCCCGTCGCGTTTGGCGGATACCGAGCACGATGCTGGCGCTCCGCCTGAGGCAGAGGGTGGCGGCTGAACCGTTCTGCTGGCATGTTCGTCTGCTGTCATAGGAACACACCATGTTCGTCATCCACGCGGGGCAGTCATATGACTCTGGGCTGGGACAATCCCACAACAGCTCCCACCACCACCGTCCTGCTGCGGCACGGCGATACTGAACTGTCACCCGAACACCGCTTCTGCGGGCTGCGCGATCTCCCGCTAAGCGCCGACGGCACTCTGCAGGCCCAGGCCGCCGCGTACCGCCTAGCGACCGGCGCTCCGATCGACGCCGTGGTCAGCTCGCCATTGCAGCGCGCTGTTGCCACGGCGGCCATTGCGGCCGGCGAACTGGGCCTGACCGCAGCCATCGATGATGATCTCCGTGAAACCGACTTCGGTGACTGGGATGGCTTCACCCTGGCAGAAATCCAGCAGCGCTGGCCCGCAGCCGCGGCGTCCTGGCGGCGCGACCCCGAACAGGCACCGCCGGGCGGGGAGAGCTTCGCGGACACCGCGCACCGGGTAAACCGGGCCTGTGACCGGTTGCTTCGGGATCACGGTGGCCGGACCGTCCTGGTGGTGAGTCACATCTCCCCGATAAAGATCCTGTTGTGCCGGGCTCTCGGCGTCCCGCTTGCCACCGTTTACCGGCTATATCTGGGTTCCGCCTGCATTAACGAGATCCAATGGCACGGTCGCGGATTTGCGTCCGTCCATCGCGTCAATGACACCAGCCACCTGCCGTGACTAACCGGGCCCGGTCTCGTCCACCGCGAACGCAGCAAGGCACGCTTACTGGTCGGCCGTCATTCGGTGGCTTGTAGTTCCTCGATGGCCAGCCGCAGCGCTCGCAGCGCGTGGTAGGTGCGAGTTTTCACCGTGCCGGGTGCGATCCCCAGTTCACGCGCGGCCTCTGCAACCGAGCTTCCACGAAGGTGCAACTCTCGCAAGACATCCCGATGCTCCTGCGTCAGCCGATCTAGCGCTGCGGCCACCAGGTGGCGGCTCACGAGCGAGTCGCTAGCGTCGCCGACTGGCTGGTCCGGGATCCGGTCATTTTCGGTCTCGGGGCTCCCCCCGCGCGGCAAGCCGCTTTGGTCGACGAATGCGCTCATTGGCCGACGCCGCTGCCATTTGCGCCGCCACTCGCGTACCGTCACACGCACGGCGGCTGCGCCTGGTTCACCGGCATCTGCTCCGTCCCGGATCACGTGACCTGGTTCGCGAGAGCAACCGATCGTACCGCGAGCCGAGTAGAAGGCCGGGGGGCGCGCCCGCGGTCTGCGGTCGACGGTGAACCGAAGCGTCCGTGCCGTCGTATCCAGATATATAAGGGCCGCCTATCATTTGGGCAAGTGCGTCGAGAGTGCAGGCGAATGGCAGTGATGTCGCAATGAGCGCCGATGGCGAGATTAACCGGCGAGGTTCGTGGTGGTGGCTGCGCGCTGGGCTGACCCTGGTCGCGGTCGCCGGGCTGGCGATCGATGCATTCGTTCACCTGGACCTGGCTTCCAGCTACGACCTGGTGAAATCCAGCGTGCTGACTCAGGGCGATCTGTTCCGCGCTGAGGCTGCGCTGGCGATTATCGCCGCGGTTGCACTGGTGGTCCGCCCCCGCCGCTGGACGGCCTTGATCGCCTTGCTGGTCAGCGCCGGAGGCCTGGCGGCCGTGCTGCTCTACCAGTACGTCAACATCGGCGCCGTTGGGCCGCTGCCGAACATGTACGATCCGGTCAGCTTCCCCGAGAAGACCCTGAGCGTGTGGGGCGAAGGGATCGCCGCCGTCGCGGCACTGGTTCTGCTCATCCTCATGCACCGGTTCGTCCGGGTTGGCGGAACCATGGCCAGGACCAGGACGACCGCACGGGCGTCCACCAGCGGTCCAGCGTAAACGAAGCGCGATTAGTGCGCAGAGCGTCCATGGACCGATGCCGCTCAGGACGAAGCCCTGCTGAAGGCGTCGAGGAACTGGTTGCGGAAGGCGCTCATGCGCTCGACCGGAGCGTCGAGGCCCGGCAGCAGCCCGTCCTGCCAGCGCCAGGACGCAATCTGCCTGAACACCGAAGGGTCGCGGGCGACGATTGAGATCGGCACCTCGTGGTTGGCTCCGGCCCCGCTGACGGTGGTGTGGGGCTGGTGGTCGCCGAACATGATGAGCACGAGGTTCGGGTCGTTCAGCTCTGTAACCCATGATGTGAGGGCATCCAGCGAGTATTGGATCGACCGGCCGTAGAACTCGCGCACGGTGTTTTGGCTGCGCCAGACCGTGGTCGCGGGTTCGCTCCGCGCTGGCATGGGGTCGAATACCGAGCCGTTGCCGACCTTGTTCCAGGGCACCATGGTCGGCAACGGAGCCCAGGGTATGTGCGAGGAGACTAGGTCGATCTCGGCCATCAATGGCTTGTGGCCAGGGGCGAGTTCGAGCCGCTGGAACGCGGCCAGGGTGTACTGGTCAGGCATCGACGCGTAGCTAAAGGCCGGGCCGCGGTAGCCGACGTTGTGCCGGTTGTAGGTCTGGTCATAGTGGTAGAAGTACGTGCCGATTGCCCAGTGGTGGGTGTCAGAGGGGTCGTCGGCCACGGTGCGCCACCCGGCCTTGTGGAAGGCGTCGCTGAGGGTGAACCGGTTGCTGGCGACGAGTTCGCCATACCGCTGGTTGGTGTTGACCCACAGCCCCGATTGCAGGGTGGAGTGGGCGAGCCAGCTGATCCCGCCAAAGGTCGGGGAGGTGAGCCAGGCGCTCTGCGCGGACCAGCCGGTGCGGGCCAGCGAGGCGGTGTGATGGCGCAGGACGGCGTCGACTCCCGGCGAGAAGCTCGTACCCCGGACGGCGACCTGCCCGTAGCTTTCGACGACCGCGATGATGACGTCCTTTCCGCGCAATCCTGTCAGCAAGTCCGAAGCGGGAACGGTGGCCTGGGGGTCGCGGCTGTGGATGGCCCGCTCGAAAAGACGCGGGTCGCTCAGCGCCGCCTGGGCGGCGCGCACCTGCGAGACGGCCAGCCCGGCGGCGCTGGCCGAGGCGACCGGAGACCCGGGGGTGAGCTGCAGTGACAGGCCCGCGCACAGCCCCCAGATTGCTGTGACAGCTGCGAGACCGCGAACGGAGCCGCGGCGATGACGGGCGGCCACGGCAGTGATGTGAATCGTTGATGCGGTGATCCCGACTACGAGCACAATGAGGCCGATCCACGCCGCGACGAGCACGATGTCGGTGAGCGTGGTGCCGATAGCGTCGCGCACTACGCCCATAGCCGGCCCGATGCTGCTCCAGTCCCGCACCGGGTTGAACGCCCGATCGATTTCCTCGTAGAACGCTATGTTGAGGATCTTGTCGATAGCGAGCAGGCCGAAGAGGATTCCGGCGATAGTGGCCACGATCCGTCGTGGCCTCGGCGGCAGCACCAGCGCGACGGCAACCAAGACCACCGCTTCCACCGGGATGCGGACAAACGCGGCGGGGGCGAACTGCCAGGCACGGTCGGGTGCCACGAGGTCGCTCCCCACGACCGCCACCGCAAGCACGGTGATGACGATCCGCACAACCCTGCGGGTGCGCCGCCCGGCGCCGGTGCGGTACAGCCAGATCACGTCGCGGCCGAACGACTCGGCCAGCAGCAGCAACGCGGCGCCGACCGCGATCATCCCGACGAGGCGGTTAAGCAGCCCGGATACGGCAACAGTGAGCACGATGCCCTGGACCGCGGACACGACCTTCCGCCAATACCTGGGCGGTAGCGGCGCGGCCAGCCACGGCATTAGCCAACCGGCCAGCAACAGGACGTAACGGGCGGCGCCGATGACCAGCAC
Source organism: uncultured Actinomycetota bacterium (assembly GCA_963696215.1). GTDB lineage: Bacteria > Actinomycetota > Actinomycetes > Streptosporangiales > Streptosporangiaceae > Chersky-822. The sequence goes on along the minus strand of CAVOJF010000006.1, from coordinate 608,171 downwards.
CCAGCCGCCGTACACCTCGGACACCGCAATGCTGAGCAGCAGGATGAGGAACGCGTCGACCTCGCCGTCGAGGCGGCCGCCTAGCGGCGTGGCGGTACCGGTCCGGCGCGCCACCTGCCCGTCCACCGCGTCGAGGACCTGTGCAACGGTGGACAGGGCGAGCAGAGCGATGATCGACTCCGGCCCGCCGAACGAGTCAGCAACGAGGCCCGCGACCCCGGCAGTCAGCACCGCCCGAGTCAGGGTGACCCAGTCCGCCGGGAGTATCTCCGGTTTGTCGGTGCGCATGCGGGCGGCGGCTATCAGCCCGGCCGCCGCCGAACCCGTGGCCAGCCCGGTGATCCAGCCGGCGACGCCGAGCCCTGCCGTGGCGGACACGACGCCAAGCACGGCGGCCGTGGCTAGCATCCCCAGGATCGTCGCGAGCCGGATCGTACGCAGGGCCCCTCGAGTCGTATGCAGCGTGCCTTTATCCTCGAGCTCAACCGTACGCACGGCGCCTCCGTCTCCGTCGCCACCTGCCGCCGCTCCTGAAGGGAGTACGGGTCCGCGGTCACAGTGGTTCAACGCGACAGGCCGTGGGCCTGCGCTACTCTCCCAGCCAATGATTGAACCTAGTGCCCAGCAGGCCCGTGTAACGCGTGTGGCGTCCCAGCACTCAGTGGCGGGCGGGATCCGTCCGGCCGTCCGCCGCTTCGGCCTGCCGCTGCTCCGCCTGACCTTCGCCGTCACCGTGTTGTGGCTTCTCTGGCGGCAAGTCGGCGCGGCGCCGTTCAGGGACGGCCTGCGGGCGATCACCGTGCCGGCGGTCGTAGCCGCCGTCACGCTCACTGCCCTGGCCACTGTGTGTTCGGCCTGGCGGTGGCGGGTCGTCGCCCGGGCGCTCGGCGTCGGCATTGGCCTGCCAGGCGCGGTCTGCGCCTACTACCGCTCCCAGTTCCTCAACTCCGTGCTCGTCGGCGGAGTTCTTGGCGACGTGCACCGGGGGGTCACGCACGGCAGGCGCGCGGGAGACGTGGCGCGGGGGCTGCGCGCGGTGGCGTGGGAACGGCTGTGCGGTCAGGTCATCCAGGCGGTGCTCACCGCTGGCGTCTTGCTGATCCTGCCCTCGCCGGTCCGGCCCGCACTGCCCTATGTCCTGGCGGGTGTGGCCGGCGTAGCCGCGTGCGCTGCGCTGCTGGTGCGTCGTGCTGCTGGCCGCCGCCGGGCGCGGCTTGCACGTACCGCCAGGGCCGTTTCCGACGACCTGCGGCGTTTGCTGGCCCCCGACGTCTGGCCTCAGCTCGTCTTGACCTCGGTGCTGGTCTTCGCAGGCCACACGACGACGTTCGTCATAGCGGCGCGGGTCGCCGGCTGCACCGCGCCCCTGGGCGAACTGGTCCCGCTGTTGATGGTGGTCCAGATTGCAGTGGTGATCCCGCTGGGTATCGGCGGGTGGGGGCCACGGGAAGGTGTCGCCGCCTGGGCCTTCGCGTCGGCCGGCCTCGGCGCGGCCACTGGCGTCACGGTCACCACGCTTTATGCGGTGCTCATGCTGACTGCATTCGCCCCGGGCGCGGGCCTGCTGCTGGGGGACGCCGTGCGCCGCCGTCGCGACCAGGGACATCCTGGCGGACCGAAACGACCCGATCCGGTCCCGCAGACCCCGGAGGTCGTTCGTCGCTGATCGGCGGTACCAAGCGTGAGTCCCGGCCGTCGACACCGGGCGTTACTCAGGCGAGCGGCCCACGAAATCGAGCTGGTGGGCGATGTAGATCAGCTCGCCAGCAGCTAGTTGCCGACGGCGCTCGGCCAGCCACTCGGCAAGGTCCGCTGGTTCCACCCGGTCCTGACGATTGCGCAACGCGTTCTGGATCGTGTCAAGGATGCTGCGCAGGAAGTAAGCCTCATCGCCCGGGTAGTTCCCATCCGGGTCGGCGTGTACGACCCAGTCCGACGACCCCGCCGCCAGCGCGGGTGCCCCTGCCGCCCGCAGGTGGAGAAACAGGCGGCGGCCCGTTCGGCTTTCCCCGGCCGGGCGGCCGTAGCGAAAGCGCTCGTCCATATCACGGTTGTAGGCCTGCATGATCTGGTCGTCGTAGCGGAGGCCGGGGGCGAAGATGCTCTCGCCGTCGTAGTTGATCGTGAACCAGTAGACGCCGCCGGGGAGCAGCAACCCTAGCAAACCGGGCAGGACGGCCGGCACGTCCACCAGGTCCAAGACGGCATTGGCGATCAGCACATCGGCCTGCGCCTCATGGGCGGCCTCCAGGTAACTGCCGAGCTCGGCATGGACCAGGCGCACCCGGAGATCACCCAGCCGCAGCCCATCCGGCAGCAGGTCGTTGCGCAGGCCCCGCGCGGCCGCCCAATCGCATAGCCACGTGCGAGAACGATCCAGCAGCTGCCGATCCGCGTCCAGCAGGACGTACTCGCCCGCGACGACCGCGCCCCAGTCCATCAGACGGGCCACCATCGTCCCCAGGCCGGCGCTGATCTCCAGCACCCGCGGCGCACCCGCAGGCATCAGGCGTCTCAGCTCGGCCAGCACATGCCGATTAAGCGCCCGGTCATCCACGGTCGTCTTCGCCGCCAGGTAGCGGGCATAGTCGAAGGTCATCGAGGCTTCACCGAAGAGAGCCATTCTTCTCGGCTACGATCGCGAACTTGCGCACCCGCCCGCTGCCGAGCCAGTCACTCCACAGTCGATGGGATGTGATCAGCTCATCGGTGGCCTGCGTCCCGATCTGGTCGGCGATCTGGGCGGCTTCAGCTCGATAACAGTGATGCAGCGCTGTCGCTATCGCGTGATGGGAGGAGGTGTACTCCTGCCGCCAGATCACCGTCAGACCCGCCCTGCGCAGGACACCCGTCAATTCCGCCAGCTCGATGAGCCAGACGGTATCGGCGCTGGGCATCCGCGCTCGCTCCAGCTGGGTAAGCGGCCGGCCTTCCTCGACCGTGAAAGCGAAACGTCCGCCCGGCTCCAGCACGTGCGTCACTTCACTTGCCAGGTCCGCCTTGTCGGGGAAGGCCAGCATCGTCTCCAGCAGGAGTACGACCTCGAAGCGGCCCTCGGGCAGGGGCGGGAGGTGAGCTTGCTCGAAGCGGCAGGGCAAATGCCCGGCCAGCTCCTGGGCGGCGGCCAGTGCGCTGGCGGAGTGATCGACACCCAGGTAGCGGCATCCCGACTCCGCCGTGATCATGCGACCGGGACCGGCCGCCCCGCAGCAGAGGTCGAGCACTGAGACGTAAGGACCGATCCGGGCCTGGTGAGCCAGCGTCCGGACCTCGCCCGCCCGGATAAAGCTCTCCTGGCCGACATACTCGCCCTCGGGGTAGGCGCCCGCCCGGGCCCGCTCTAGCGCGGCCAAGAATGGTGCTTGCTGGTCATGTGCCACATCAGATCCCGCACGGTGTCTGGCCCGGCAGAGTTACTTGCCGCGCCGCGCTGGTGTCGAGCGGACGCCGATCGTTTGGCTCGAACCGCGTCCACCGCTTCTACGTATCATCCTTTGGGCTGCGAGATTGCCTGAACCTCCCGCCGTCGGAGCGCACTTGCAGGCGTCTCAGTCAGGATGTAGCGTCGCCGCAGACCTTACGCGACCGGAAAGTGATCAAGACAAAGTCCGCCCTATGACATTCAGAACCGAGAGCCGTATAACAATCGCGAGCAGCGCCGGTGAGGTGTGGGCGTATCTCTGTGACGTCGGACGCTGGCGGGAGTGGGCGCCAACGGTTCTCGAATGCCGGGTCCGCGGCGGAACTCCGCTTGAGCCCGGTGCGCGACTGGACCAGCGGGCGAAGGGGATATTCGGGTCGACTCGCGGCCGGAGCCAGGAAGTGACCACCGTCGAGGCGCCCCGCTACGTGTCGTTCGCTGGGCCAATGGGTACTTCCGCTGCGCGCTGGGGAATGGAACTCGAGCCGGTGGACGATCGGCGAACCGACGCCATGATGTGGATTGAGGTCGACCTCGCGGGCATCATGCGCGCGATCCCCGCCCGCGTTCTCCAGGGCAGGATTCAGCGCGTAAGCGATCTCGAGATGACGCTGATCAAGGCTGCTCTCGAGTCTGCTACGCGGGAAGGCGCGGAGTCCTAGATGGGGTGGCGCGGTTCTACCGCGACGCTGCCGAGCTCGAGGAGCACACCATGAGCGAGTTCGACCGCACCCACGAGCACCTGATCGAGACATACCGCAAGAAGGCGAAGCACTACGACGTCACCTCCCGGCTCTACCCCGCGCCCGGGTACCCCCAGCGGGCACAACGCCTCCGGGCCGTACAGGCGCTCGGCCTGCGCGCGGGTGACAGCGTGATCGACATAGCATGCGGCACAGGTCTGAACTTCCCGCCTGATCGAGGAGGTGATCGGCCCCGACGGCCGGATCGTCGGCGTCGATCTGACCGACGCGATGCTCGCCCAGGCCCAGGATCGGATCGAGACGAACGGCTGGCGCAATATCAGCCTCGTGCAGGCCGACGCGGCTGACTTCGACTTCCCAGCCGAGGTCGACGCGATCCTGTCCACGTACGCTCTGTCGCAGGTGCCCGAGTGCGCAGAGGTCATCGCCCACGGCGCCGCGGCCCTCTCCGAACGCGGGCGCTGGGTCGTGCTGGATCTCAAGGTTCCCGGCAACACGCCCAGGTGGCTGGCGCAGCTCGGAACCGCAATTGTGCGGCCTTTCGCCTCCATTGACCAGTGGATCATGCGCCGTCCGTGGGAGGTGATTCGCGAAGCCATGCAGGAAGAACTAGCCGATCCCTCCTGGACCGAGTTGTTCTTCGGAACTGCATTCCTTTCTGCAGGGTCCCGCGGCCCTGGAACCTTCGGTGACCGACCGAGGGGGGCCAGCCATCAGTGACCGCGGGCTGAGCTTGCGTCCTCGTACCTGAGACCAGACACGGTGCGGGTGCATGTAGTAGTTCCCGAGGGGTTCGACGATCCCGGCCAGCCTACCGGCGGCAACATCTACGACCGGCACGTCTGCGCCGGGCTGGCCGCGGCCGGATGGGATGTGCGGGTCACGACCGTCCCCGCGACGCAGCCGGAACCAGGCTCGGGCGCCCGCACCGACCTGACCCGCATCGTTGCCGCCATCCCCGACGGAGAAACCGTCCTGATCGACGGGCTCATCGCCTCGCCCGCCGCCGCGCAGCTGCTGCCACATGCCAGCCGGATACGAATGACGGTGCTGCTGCACATGCCACTGGCCACAGCCCTGCACACACGCCATGATGCCAGCGCGCAGCGCTCCGAACGGGTCGTGCTCCGCGCTGCCACCGGCGTGATCGCTACCAGCGACTGGACACGCCAGCAGATACTGAGCCGATACGCGATCCCGGCCCGCCAGGTGCACGTCGCCCGGCCCGGCGTCGATCAGGTCGCTGCCCCGGCCCGGCCCGTACGCGGACACCTCATCTGCGTCGGGGTCCTCGGCCCCCACAAGGGGCAGGACGTCCTCGTCGAGGCGCTCGCTGACGTCGCTGAGCGGGACTGGCAGTGCGTGCTGGTCGGACCGCATCGACCGCGACCCGGACTTCGTCAAGCGATTGCAGGCCCGCATCACGCGCCTCGGCTACGGCCACCGCGTCCGGCTCACCGGCGTCCTGACCGGCGCTGCGCTCAGCCGCGCGTACAGCACGGCCGACCTGCTCGTCGCGCCGTCCCGCTCCGAGACCTACGGCATGACGGTCAGCGAAGCGCTCGCTCACGGCCTGCCCGTCATAGCCGCGGCCGTCGGTGGGCTGCCCGAAGCGCTCGGCTTTACGGCCGATGGCATCCGCCCCGGCCAACTCGTCCCTCCCGGCGATCCGGCTGCCCTCGCCGCCGCTATCAGAACCTGGCTAGGTGACGAGAGTCACCGACACCGGCTACGGACCGCCGCACGACAGCGGCGGTCGACCCTGCCCGGCTGGGACCAGACCACACAAGAGATAGCGAACGCACTGGCCGCGCATCTGGGCCTCTATTAAGACGCACAGAATGGTCGGCTTGCCACTGCGAGCACCGGTCTTCGATGGCCGCCGGCGGGGCGAACGCTCCCTCCTTGACGCCGCGCGCGATGATCTCAGCAAGGTCCTCACGCCAGGGTTGGATCAGGTCATCGAGGAACCGGCTCACATCCCGGTTGTGAGGTGCGCGGGCGAACGCCTCCAGCCCTGCCCTCATGCTCGCCCGCCGTGCTATCTCGGCGAGCCGAACCCGGTCGATGCCCACATCTATGATCAGGTCAAGGGCCGCCTGCAGGACGCGGTCGCGGCTGCGCTGGCCGTCCTTGGTGCTGGCTGGCCCGCGGCGTCGCGTCGCGGGTGCGCTGACTCGTGGTGCCGGTTCTGCCATCTTCGTGTGCCGGGCCTGCTCGTGATCTCCGAACGCGGGTGGCGGCGTCCCGGCCGAGATCGCCGAACGCTTGTCCCTCCCCAGCACGGACGGCCCCGTCGACCACATCGCGGTGGACTGCGCGGCAGGGCACCACTACCGGATGGCGGCAGACCGGCTTCCAGCCCAGCAGCGACAACAAGCCATACCCAAGTCGGCGTCCCGAAAGTCAGGCGCGTCGTCGCATTGCTAATGAGCTCGGTTAGTCGCTTCGCATGTTCTCAGTGAAGTCCGCGCGGATCAGCGCGCGGTGCACGATTGGCTGAATCCGGCGGCGTCCAGGGCAGCGATGGACGGGTCGCTGGCTGCTGACTTCTTCTCGGCGTCGATCTCGCGTCGATAGGCGGCAGCACCCTGCCGAGCGGCTCGCAGTCGCGCCGCGTCGAGTTTGTTGGCGAATGCGATGTAGGCGGCAAGTACCCGCGCCTTGGCGGCCGCAGGCTGGGGCACGACGATCGCGGCGAGCTGGCGATCGAAGTTGTCGCGCAGCTTGGTGTGCAGGGGCAGCTGGGCGAGAAAGTCTTTCAACGGGATGTCGAACTGGCCGCCGTTCAGCGCGATGATCTTCTGCTCCAGCCCATCGCAGAGCGCATCGACCGCATTTAGGTACTGCTGGACCGCTTCGCCGCTGATCGACGACGACACCGGGACCGGTCCTTGGACCGCCGGGTGCTGCGTCGACGAGCAGGCCGCGAAGAGGACGCAGCTGCTCGCGGCGATGGCGATTGCGCGCATCCGTCCCATGTCGCCCATGATCGACGCAACGGAGCTAGCTCTGCGCCTTCGTACCCAGTTCGTTGCGCAGCCGCTACATCGGCGAGATGGCGTCAGCGAGTGCCGCGCGCCGGTCAACTCGGAGGAGCAGATGGCGCTTGATCCGGCCGTGCTCGCCCGAATACACGGGTCTCTTAGGAAAGGGCGCGAACCGTGTCGACGCCGGGGCTGCCGGCAGCGCTCTTGGCTCTTACTTCAAGATGTTGATCGCGCGGGCGATTACGAGTGCACCAACGCCGAGTGACACCATCGCTTCTATCATCATCAGCAGCTTGGCCCACCGCTTGATCGCGGAGATGTCGGTGGGGCTGAACGCGGTGGCGGTCCAAAAGGCTAGCGACAGGTAGTCGGCGAATTCCGGCACCCAGGTAGCGGGCACATAGTCGGTGCTCAACATCTCGGGGAAGACAAACGCCGGGCTCGCATATGGATGGTGCGCTCGGGCGGCGGCACCTCCGCGATCAAGATCCCAGTACCAAAGCCCGAACGCGACCACGTTGGTGGCCCAGATCACCCCGCCGGTGGCCAATAGGCCGGGGGCGTTGCTGGCAAAGAGCTTGCTATTGGTGAGGATGGCGTCAACGAGGTGCACGGCGGCGAACAGGTTGGCCACCGTGATGAAGGCGATCATGACGTCGGTGATGATCCGCAGCCAGGTTTTCTGGCGGTCGATTCGTCCAGGGTCCCCGATCACCAGGGCGGCCAGCAGCGCGAGCAGGACGGCCGGCGCGACCCACGGGGGGTTCACCCGGTACTTGGCGGGCAACGCTACGTGCAGGCCAGCCACGACGAGGATCGCCAGCGCGACTGGCCACCAGTACTCACCCCGTCCAGAGGCCTGCCGTGGCGTCACCGGGCGCGGGACGGCTGGCTCCATGCCTGAGGTCATATCCGGCGCAGGGCCGACGCCGAGGTGGTTGCAGGCGTCAGGCAGCCGCTGCAGGAAGTTGAGCCGGAGCCCTGCGCGATCAACTTCAGCCCCGCTCCTGGGGGCGTGAGCGACCTGCGGAAGAGCCTGATCGGGAACTCCGCGGCCCTTGTCGTCTGCCGCAGGCGCCGCCGGCAGCCGGGAGACGCCGACCGCACAGACCGCCGATGACCTTCGCCGTTAGCCGCGACGAGCTCGGGGGCACCGAGTACTTGGGGAATTCGGCTCAGATCATCCATCGGGTGCGTCGCCTCTTCCTGGCTCGCCTGGCGCCAGGAGGACCAGGGTGTCCCCCGGCTTTGACGCTGGGGGGCGGGAGGTAATTGACGGCGTGAGAACGCCGTCGGGGGTGATCAGGAACATGACATCGGTGCCGGATTGGGCGGGGGCACTGGCCGGCTGCGTGGTGATGCGACTGCCGCTGGTGTAGCGCGCGGTCACGGCCGGGCCGTTGAGGGCGGGGGCGAACAGAGCTTCGCCGGGAGTGTAGGGGGGCACGCCGTTGCTGGGAGCTAGCCGGTAGACCGGCGCGCCGGAGGAGCCTGCGAGAGTGGTGGCGGCGAGGGCGTTGTAGTGGTCTTCATCGGTGAGCAAGAGGATGGCGGTGACGCCTTCGAGTTCGGCGCCCTGGCTGACGGCCGATGTGAGTTGCTCGCCGGGGGCTAGTTGCAGGCCAGCCTGCTTGATCTGGGTGCGCTGGTCATCGGAAGGCGCCCACATGAGGACTTCCAGGCCGCTGGTGCGGAAGGCGCGGGCCAGGTCGATGACCCACGGGTCGCCGCCGACCAGCAGCGGGCGGCTGCGGGCGGGACGGGTGACGCCGAGACGCCGGGCGACCGGAACCGCGGTCAGGCCGTACACGGCGACGGTCGCGACGATAACCAGAAAGGCGACGGGCAAGATCTTGGACGCACCGCCGACGTGGTGGGCGGCCAGCACGCCACCAAAGGTCGACGCGGTAGCTGCGGCGACGATGCCGCGCGGCGCCATCCAGCCTGTGAACGCGCGTTCCCCGCGGGTCAGCTCGGTTCGAATGGTGGCTAGGAAGGCCACCAGCGGGCGGGTCACCAGCACCAGGATGGCCACCAAGCCGAGGGTGGGCAACACGAGGTGCCTTAGCGACGCCGGTGTCACGGTGGCCGAGATGGACACGAACAGGACGCCGATGATCAGCTGAACCAGGGTCTCGAAAAACGGCCGCTTCGCCGGCATGTTGAAGACGCGCATGTTCGCAATAGCGATCCCCATCAGGATCGCGGCAATGAGCCCGGCGTCGTCACGGACGAGATCGCAGGCGGCGGCCACGCCAACCACGCACGCCAGTTGGCTCGACGTGCTGAGTACATCGTCCAGATGAAGTTTGCACAGGCAGAACCACAGCACCGAGACGCCGACCGCCGCGCCGGCCACGCCGATGCCGGCGGACAGCAGAAATTGGCCCACCGGGTGGGCGACGCCGCCGCTGGTGCTTGCTAGCACGGCGTGAAACACCACCGCGCCGAGGATGCCGCCGACCGGGTCGATCAGCGATCCCTCCCAGGACAGTATCCGCTGGAGGCGATCTGACGGGCGGACGAAGGCGAGCAGCGGGCCCACCACCGTCGGCCCGGAAACCACCAAGATCGCGCCGGTCATCAGCGCCGCCCCGGCCGACATGCCCAGCAACGGGCCTGCCGATACCGCAGCGAACGCCATCGTGATCGGTACCCCCCAGATCACCAGGCGGGGTACCACGCGGCGGGCACGCCCGTGCACCTTGCCCCATTCCAGCGCCAGCCCGGAGTCATAGAGGATGACCGCCACCGCGAGCGAGACTAGTGGCTGGAACGCCGGCCCCAGCAGCCGCTCGGGACTGGCGTCGGTGGTCAGCGCGCCCGCGATGAAGCCCGCCGGAAGCAGGAGGATCAGGGCCGGGATGCGCAGACGGCTCGCCAGCACCTGCGAGCCCACCGCGAGCACCAGTATGAGGCCCACCCCGAACAAAATCTGGTCAGTACTCATCGCCCCCCTAGCCCCGCCGTGCTTAGCATGCCCAATCTGGACGCCAGGCCACCGCTCCGATTTGTAGTCCAGGCCGCGAGGCAGCGACGATGTTGTCAGCCCCTGAGATCGGCCGCCCGCCCCGTCTCTGAGCGGCTGTCCGCGGCTCGTAGAGTGGCTATGAAGCTCATCTGTACATACCGTTAGTTGCGAAAAGGCATAATCAAACCTAAATTGGAGAAATTATGTCGATTATCACAACGCCGACCGGAACGCTAGCGGACGATGTCGTGACGCTCCGGCTTCCAGCTCCAGACGCCGGGGACGTCGCAACGGTAGACAGCTACATTCAGCAGGAACAGCTGGGGGGAGGATGGCTGCCTGATGTCCCGCTCGTGACCGGCCAGCGGCTCGTCGAGGACTGGCTCGACGGATGGAGCGGCCGCCCTAGCCACAATGGTCCGGCTTTCATGGTCACCGTCCCTGATAATTCGCGTTTCGTAGGCATCGTCGGCATGAGCGAGCGCGACGATGAAACCATTGCGATCAGTTACGGGACCGCACCGGGCTGGCGCGGACGAGGGCTGGCCAGCCACGCCGCCCGCCTGGGGGCCGACTGGGTAGCCAGGCAGACTGGCGTGCGCCGGGTAGAGGCACGGATAAGTCAAGGCGATAGAGCCAGCGAGCGCGTCGCGGTGAATGCTGGCTTCGAGTTCGCGAATCCTGTCCCGCCGATCGCCGGCACTGGCCAGATTGCGGATGACATGCTGTACGTACTGAACCGGCCAGGAATGGGCGATCAGTGAGCCCTGGCGGGCTACGGGAATTTAGTTACAGTGCCTCTCCGCGGAGCACGATCTCATCGATGACGTTGAGCACTCCGCCGACGCCAGCCACAGCGTCCTCGGCGGCAGTGCGCTCGGCACTGCTGCTGACTGTGCCGGTCAGGTAGACGGTGCCGTCACGGGCGGTCGCCTCGATGCCGGCGGGTACGGCGGGAGCGGCCGTCAGTGACTGGTTCGCCAACCCGGCAAGTGCCGTATCGTTCCCATAGTCATCGGACGGGAGGGCGACGTCCAGCAGGTTATGCACCGTGTTGACGCCAGCAACTCGCTGGGCTACCAAGGTCGCCTCGGAGTGCTGAGTCTGGGTCGGTACTGTGCCGTTGAGCAACACCTCGCCATTCAGGACATCGACGACGATATCGTCCTGGTCGAGGGCCGGATCAACTCTCAGTGCCTCGTACACCGCGGTGCGAAGATCGCTTGCAGTCCCCATGTTCTTCCTTCCGATCGGCTCATGCCGCGTTCTTGTAACTGACGGCGATATCTCCGTTGGCCTCGTCCACCCGGATTTCGGCGCCGTCCCTGGCATCACCAGCCAGCAGTGCGCGCCCGATGCGGGTCTCCACGTCCCTTGCGATGAAGCGCCGGAGCGGGCGAGCGCCATACACCGGGTCGAACCCTCGGTCGGCGATAAGCCGCTTGGCTTCCTCTGTGAGCTCCAATGTCATCGACCGGTCAGCCAGGCGGCGCCTCAGGCCGTCAGCCATCAAGTCAACGATCTGCTCGACCTCAGGCAACGTGAGCGGCTTGAACAGGACGATCTCATCGATCCGGTTGAGGAATTCGGGACGGAAATGGCCGCGCAACGCCGCCATTACCTGTTCCCGTGCGGCTGGCTTGATCTCGCCCTCTGGCGTGACTCCCTCAGTCAGGTACTCCGAGCCAATGTTGGAGGTCATGATGATGATCGTGTTCCTGAAGTCCACGGTGCGGCCCTGGGCGTCGGTCAGCCGCCCGTCGTCGAGTATCTGGAGCAGAGCGTTGAAGACGTCCGCGTGCGCCTTCTCGATCTCGTCGAAGAGCACGACCGAATAGGGCTTGCGCCGCACGGCCTCGGTCAACTGGCCGCCTTCCTCATAGCCGACATAGCCGGGAGGAGCCCCGAGGAGCCGGCTGACAGTGTGCCGCTCCTGATACTCACTCATGTCGATGCGCACCATGTTGTCCTCAGTGTCGAACAGGGCGACCGCGAGTGATTTGGCGAGCTCCGTCTTGCCGACGCCTGTCGGGCCTAGGAACAGGAAGGAGCCGATCGGCTGCCGCGGATCCCTGATGCCCGAGCGCGCCCGGATGATCGCGTCGGCGACCGCATCTACGGCCTCATCCTGTCCGATGACCCTTTCGTGCAGGATGTCGTCCAGTCGCAGCAGCTTCTCGCGTTCGCCCTCCTCCAGCCGGCTAACCGGGATGCCAGTCCAGCGGGAAACGATCTGACCAATTTCCTCTTCGGTCACGACTTCTCGCAGCAGATGTTCACTCTTGTCGGCGAGCATCTCTTCCTCCGCGGCCAGCCGGCGCTCGAGATCTGGAATCTTGCCGAGGCGAAGCTCGGCGGCCAGATTCAGGTCGTAGTCTCGCTCGGCTTGATCGGCTTCCACGCGGAGGCGCTCGAGGTCGGCTCGCAGCGCCTGCACGCGCCGCAGGGCGTGCCGCTCGGCCTCCCACTGGGCGCGCATGGCGTCGGCCTGCGCGCGCTGGTCGGCTAGCTCTTTGCGAAGGTCGCTCAGACGTGTCTTGCTGGCATCGTCGTCCTCCTTCGCAAGCGCGGCCTCCTCGATTTCCAGGCGCATGACCCGGCGCGTCAGCTCATCCAGCGCCGCCGGCATCGAATCGATCTCGGTGCGCAGCATGGCGCAGGCTTCGTCGACGAGATCAATTGCCTTGTCGGGGAGGAAGCGGTCCGAGATATAGCGATGGCTCTGCACCACGGCAGCGACCAGCGCGGCGTCGGAGATCTTGATCCCATGGAACACCTCGAGGCGTTCTCGCAGGCCCCGCATGATCGAGATCGCATCCTCGATGTCCGGCTCGTCGATAAATACCGGCTGGAAGCGTCGCTCCAGCGCCGCGTCCTTCTCGATATGCTTGCGGTATTCGTCGACCGTCGTTGCCCCGATCATGTGCAGTTCTCCGCGTGCAAGCATCGGCTTGAGCATGTTGCCGGCATCCATCGCGCCCTCGGCGGCTCCGGCTCCGACCACCGTGTGCACCTCGTCGACGAACAGCAGAATCCGGCCCATCGACGCCTTTACCTCGTTGAGCACTGCCTTGAGTCGCTCTTCGAACTCACCGCGGTACTTCGCCCCCGCAAGAAGCGCTCCCAGATCCAGGCTGAAAATGATCCGATCGCGAAGACCTTCTGGCACGTCGCCCCGGTTGATGCGCTGGGCGAGCCCTTCGACGATCGCCGTCTTGCCGACTCCGGGATCGCCGGTCAGCACGGGGTTGTTCTTCGTCTTGCGCGACAGAATCTGGATCACACGCCGGATCTCCGCATCCCGGCCGATCACCGGATCCAGGCGCCCTGCTGCCGCCTCAGCTACCAGGTCACGCCCGTACTTCTCGAGTGCCTCATAGCTCGCTTCCGGCTCCGCTGATGTGACCCTCTGATTCCCGCGGACGTCGGTCAGCGCACGAAGGAAGCCGTCCTTAGTCAGCCCTGCGTCGCGGAGCAAGCGGCCGGCACTGGACGCGGATCCCTCATCGAGCAAGCCGAGCAGCAAGTGCTCGACGGACACGTACTCGTCCTTCAGCCGGCCCGCCTCCTGGTCGGCGGCGTCGAGCAGCCGGGCCAGGCGCTGGGTGACAGCCACCTGGCCCGGTGCCACACCTGGCCCGCTGACCTTCGGCCGCAGTGCCAGCTCGGACTCAAGCTCGGCCGCTAGCTTGTCAGCGTCCACACCGGACTGGGCCACCAGGCGCGGCACGAGGCCGCCAGGCTGGTCGAGCAGGGCATCGAGCAAGTGCTCCCCGTCGACCTCGGTGTGACCGAGGCGAGCGGCCTTCGACTGCGCATCTTGCAGCGCCTCGGCGGACTTGGTCGTCAGGCGGTTGGGATCCATCGCTCGCCTCCACTACGTCGCGACTCGCGTGCCCTCGTCTCCAGGTCGGCAACCCTGTCCAGCAGGTCACACACAAGGCCTACCGTCGCGTAGTTGACAGAGAAACTTGCGCGCAGGCGCTTGATTCTGGCCAACGAGGCCACCTGCGCCGGGTAAAACCACAGCCGTCCGGCTACGTCGGTGTGCGCATCGAGCACACCGAGCACGACCAGCCGTCTGACCAGGTCGGGGTGAGTTTCCGTCGCATGGGCGAATGACTCCAGATCGAGCCGGGGCGGACGGCTCAGTGTGTAATTCGCCACCGCGGGTTCACTCGGACCGGTCATGACCGCCTCCTCGCCGCGCATTCGCGCTCGTCGCCGTCTCGACTGGCCGTGCTGTGTTCACTGGGCCGCCACCCTGGGGTCGAAGTCGGAGGACTCGGCTAGCTCCCTGAACAGGCGCTTCTCTTCCTGTGAGAGCTTGCCGGGAACCATGACCCGTGCCCTGGCAAATAGGTGACCTGGGCTGCCCCGCGGATTCGGCAGCCCGCGGCCGCGCAGCCTCAGCCGCCTGCCGCTGGAAGTGCCTGCCGGGACCTTCACCTTGGCCTGGCCGTCCGGGGTCTCGATCGCGACCGTGGTCCCAAGCGCTGCGTCCCAGGGGGCCAGCGGCAGCTCCACGTAGACATTCCTGCCTTCCACGCGGTATCGCGGATCCGCTGCGATCCTGGCGATGAGGTACAGGTCGCCAGGCGGCGCGCCCTCTGTGCCGCGGCCTCCTTGACCAGCGAGCCTGATCCGCTGCCCGTCCGTCACCCCCGCCGGGATGGTCACCTGCAGGGTCCTGGTCTTTCCTTCCGGGCCCTGGATGGTGACCGACCTGCGGCCTCCCTTGTAGGCCTCAGCGACTGAGACCTCGATCTCGCTTTCTTGGTCCGCGCCAGGTATCGGGCCCCAGGCCGCGCGCCCGCGCCCAGCCCTGCCCCCGAACATGCTGCCGAGCAGGTCCTCTAGGTCGACGTCGGCCGGGAAGCCCTGGCCAGCCCCTGCGGCGCTGCCAGCGCGAGCCCGCGTTGCCCGGCTGTATGCTCCAGGATCGACGTCGTCGCCTACCCGACGGAATTCAGGTCCGAAGGCGTCGTAGCGCTTTCTGGTGTCTGGGTCAGACAGCACGTCGTAGGCTTCGGAGACCTGCTTGAACGTCTCCTCGGAACTCGGATCCTTGCTGACGTCCGGATGGTGTTTGCGGGCCAGCTTGCGATAGGCCCGCTGGATCTCATCTTGATTCGCTGTCCGTGGCACGCCCAGGATCTCGTAGAAATCACGGGCGGGCGCCATAAGTCGCCCTTCGCGACGACGACGAGCGCCGGTCTCAGCTGGCGGTCACCCTCGCCGTAGGCTGGCTGCAGGACCTCGACCACGGTGCCATCCGGGGCCTCGGCATCGGCTCTGGACCCGACCGCATCGTGACGCGAGGGATCAAAGGTCTCCCCAAGGTCGTCCTGCCGCGGGAAGCCGAGCCGGGACACCAGCTCGACCGCCTGGTCGGTCACCGCCCGCAACCCGCCGATGATCGACTCCGGGTCCGCGTCGGAGTGCGCTAGCGCCCGCTCCAGGTTGTCAAGGACAGGCAGCCATTCCCTAGTGACCCTGATCCGTTCCTGGGCCCGCGCCGATCCCAGCTCGCGGTCGTAGCGCTTGCGCGCGTTGTCCAGCTCGGCGAGTGCTCGCAGTCGCTGGTCGGCAAGATCCTCGACCCGCGCCTCGAGCCTGGCTACGTCCTGGTCGTCCTCGGCAAGCCCGCCCGAGCTGGCCGGCGGCTGCGGCCCTGGCCCCGGCGCGTCACTCATCGGTGGTGAACTCAGCGTCGATGACTTCGTCATTGTCCGAACTACCCGGCGTATCCTGATTTGCGGTCGGACCAGCCCCGCCTGGGCCGGCGGCCGAGGCTGACGCGCCGAGCGAGTGATAGGCCTGCTGGAGCTCGCTGGTCAGAGCCCTGAGCCGGTCGAGCGGCGCTGACTCGGTGATCGCCTGCCGGGCGTCGCTCACCAGCATCTCGATCCGCGCCTTCTCGTGCACCGGCGCCGCAGCACCGAGCTCGGCCAGTCCGCGCTCCGCCTGGTACGCGACCGAGTCCAGTTCATTGCGCGCGTCGGCCAGCTCGCGCAGGCGCCGGTCCTCTTCTCGGTGGCTCTCGGCGTCGGCCACCATCCGCTCGACCTCGGACTGGCCGAGGTTCGAGCTGCCGCTGACGGTGATCCGCTGTTCGGCGCCGGTTTCCTGGTCGCGCGCCGACACGTTCAGAATGCCGTTAGCGTCGATGTCGAAGGTGACCTCGATCTGGGGGGCTCCGCGAGGCGCGGGCCGGATGTTTTCCAGCCGGAACCGCCCTAGCACGCGATTGTCCCCGGCGCGCTCGCGCTCGCCCTGCAGAACCACGACGTCGACCGCCGGCTGTGAGTCTTCGGCCGTGCTGAACACCTCAGTACGCCGGGCCGGGATCGTCGTGTTGCGCTCAATGACCTTGGTCATCATGCCGCCGAGCGTCTCCACGCCTAGCGAGAGCGGGGTCACGTCGAGCAGGACGACGTCCTGAACTTCACCCTTGATGACGGCCGCCTGGATGGCCGCGCCCAGGGCCACCACCTCGTCCGGGTTGACCGTCATGTTCGGGTCCTTGCCGCCGGTGAGGCGGCGCACCTGAGCCTGGACGGCGGGAATCCGGGTGGACCCGCCCACCAGGATCACCTCGTCGATGTCGTTCGCCGTGAGCTTGGCGTCGGCCATCGCCTCCTCGACCGGCTTGACGGTTCGCTGCACGAGATCGGCGGTGAGCTGGTCGAACTTGGCCCGGGTCAGCGTCGTGTTCAGGTGCTTAGGCCCGGTGGCATCGGCCGTGACGAACGGCAGGCTGATCGACGTCTGAGTCACCGAGGACAGCTCGACCTTGGCCTTCTCGGCGGCCTCGAACAGGCGCTGCAGCGCCTGCGGGTCGTCGCGCAGGTCGATGCCGTTGCTGGCCTTGAACTCGTCAGCGAGGTAGTCCACGACGTGGCGGTCGAAGTCGTCGCCGCCAAGGTGCGTGTCCCCGTCCGTGGAGCGGACCTCGATGACGCCGTCGCCGATGTCCAGGATGCTGACATCGAACGTGCCGCCGCCGAGGTCGAAGACGAGGACTGTTTCCGCGCCCTTCTTGTCCAGTCCGTAGGCCAGAGCCGCCGCGGTGGGCTCGTTGATGATTCGAAGGACCTCAAGCCCAGCAATGCGGCCAGCGTCCTTGGTGGCCTGCCGCTGCGCATCGTTGAAGTAAGCCGGCACGGTGATGACCGCCTCGGTCACCTTCTCGCCGATGAACTTCGAGGCGTCCTCGGTGAGCTTGCGCAGGATCTGCGCTGAGATCTCCTCAGGCGCGTAGAGCTTGCCTCGCACGTCGAATCGCGCCATGCCGTCGGGCCCAGGCACGACGTCGTACGAGACGGCGGTCATCTCGCTCGTCACCTCGTCGAACCGGCGGCCCATGAAGCGCTTGGCCGAGTAGATCGTCCCCTTCGGATTCAAGATCCCCTGGCGCCGCGCGAGCTGGCCGACCAGGCGCTCGCCTTGCTCGGTGAACGCGACTACAGACGGTGTTGTCCGGGAGCCTTCCGCATTCGGGACGACCGTAGGCTTTCCCGCCTCGGTGATCGCGATCACCGAGTTAGTCGTGCCGAGGTCGATGCCGACCGCTACCGCCATGGTTGCCCCCTCCATGCCGCGATGACCGGACAACGGTCACCTAGCCCGTGAGCGGTACCCGTGCTGGCGTACCCATGAAGCCCGGCCTGAATCGCCGTAGGGCGTCAGCGGGTTACCCGCTCACGGGCTGCCCTTCGCCTTCCCGGTCAGGCTGCGACGGCGGTCCGCCGCAGGTCCAACTGGTGGTCGAGGTTGATCGCGGCATTGATCAGGGCTAGGTGGGTGAATGCCTGCGGGAAGTTGCCGAGCTGCTCGCCGGTAACGCCGATCTCCTCGGAGAACAGGCCGACATGGTTGCCGTAGGTGAGCATCTTCTCGAAGGTGAGCCGGGCCTCGTCCGAGCCGGCCCGAGCGGGTCAGCGCGTCCACGTACCAGCCGGTGCACAGCGAGAAGGTTCCTTCTGATCCGCGCAAGCCGTCCGGCGATGCCTTGGGGTCGTACCGGTAGACCAGGCTGTCGGTGACCAGCGTCTTGTCCATCGCGGCCATGGTCGATTCCCACTTCCCGTCGGTGGGCACGATGATGCCGACGGCGGGCATGAGCAGCGTGGACGAGTCGAGCACGTCGCTGCCCTCGTACTGGACGAACGCCTTCAGCTTGGGATTCCAGCCCTTGTCCAGGACCGTGCGGTAGAGCCGGTCACGTTCGGCGGTCCAGCGGGCGACGTTGGCCGGGCGGGACCGTTCGGTGGCCATCTTGATGGCCCGGTCGAACGCGACCCAGGACTGGAGCCTGCTGTACATGAACGGGCGGCTGCCGCCGCGGGTCTCCCAGATTCCCGCGTCGGGCTGGTCCCAGTGCTCGCACAGCCAGTCCAGGATCGCCACGAGGTCGTTCCAGCCGCGTTCAGCGACGACGGGCGTCATCTGATCGAAGCGGTAGATGGAGTTGATGGCCTCGCCGTAGATGTCGAGCTGCAGCTGGTCCGCCGCGCCGTTGCCGATCCGGACCGGGCTGGAGCCCTTGTAGCCCTCGAAGTGGTCGAGAGTGAACTCGTCGAGGTCCGAGCTCCCGTCCACCCGGTACATGATGGCCAGCGGAGCCGAGCCGTTGCCGCCTGTGCGTTCCTCAACGCGTTGTCGGATCCAGGCCGCCAGGCCCGCCGCCTCCTCGGTGAAGCCGAGCCCGAGCAGCGCGAACACCGAGAAGGACGCGTCCCGGATCCAGGTGTAGCGGTAGTCCCAGTTCCGCTCGCCGCCCACCTGCTCAGGCAGGCCCGCGGTCGGCGCCGCGACCAGGCCGCCGGTGGGAGCGTACTGCATCAGCTTGAGCGTGATGGCCGAGCGCTCCACGGCCTCACGCCACCGGCCGCGGTAGGTGCCCCGCGCGAGCCAGTTCCGCCAGAACTCGGTGGTTTCCGCATACCACCGCTCCAGCCGGCTCGCGCTGATCTTGGCCGGGCGCGCCGACTTGCCGGACTCGAGGATGAACGCGCCGCTCTCCCCGGCCTTGACGGTGAACCGGGCCCGGACGTCATCGCCGTCTTTCTCCACCGGCCAGGTGCTGGACAGGCTGAGCACCGCCGACCCGCCGTCGAACACCACGCCGGTGTCCGTGACGTGCGTCTTGTGCCCTGAGCGGCCGTAGTCGAACCGCGGCTCCACCCGGGCCTCAAAGGTCATCTTGCCGCGGATGCCGGTGATCATGCGGATCATCCGGTGCCGGTCCGTAGCAACCTGGGGTGTCTCGACCGGCATGAAGTCCACGACCTCGACGACCCCGGCTTCCGACAAGAACCTCGTCACCAAGATGGCGGTGCCTGGCAGGTACATCTGCCTGGTCGTGTGCTTGCCTCCGGTTGGCGCGAGGGCGAACCGGCCGCCCCGGCGCTGATCCAGCAGCGACGCGAACACACTCGGGGAGTCAAAACGCGGCAGGCACATCCAGTCCACGGTGCCGTCTGTAGCCACCAATGCCGCTGTCTGCAGATCGCCGATCAGCCCGTGATCCTCGATCGCCGGATAGTTCATGTTCTGCCTCCCCGATGGTCGGACGCGAGTCTGGAGCAAGCCTGTACGGGCCGTCGCCGACGTCAGCTGGCCCGGCAACCGACCCACCGCCACGATCGCTCCGCGGCGCCACGAACGCACCACCCCACGCGGGTGAAGAGGAGAACAGTCCTGATGACTCAGCGAGCGTCGGCGCGGCGACGAATCACCCGGTCCGGGTGGTCCAGCACCGACCGGAATGCGCGGACGATGGCGCGATGACGCTGCCGGGACACATCAGCGGCATGCTGTCCCGGCTGCGCGGCAGCTTGCGCGCATTCGTTTCTCAGCCGCGTGCGCTTGCCGCCGACGTGGTCGCCGGACTCCAGATTGCCATTGGCAGCGTTCCTGGTGGGATGGCGACTGCGGCACTTATCGGTGTCGAGCCGATCCAGGGTCTGTACGCCTGTTTTGCCGGGACGATCGGCGGCGGCCTCTCCGCGCGAACGCGCCTGATGGTTATCTCGACGACCGGTGCGGTCGCGCTAGCGGCCGGCTCGGCACTGCGCTCCGTGCATCAGGCGCAGCGCCCCGCCGCGATAGCGCTGCTGACTCTGCTGGTGGCAGTCGCGCTCTTGGCCGCCGGGCTGCTCCGACTGGGTCGATACACGCGCTTCGTTTCTCATTCGGTCATGATCGGCTTCCTGACCGGCATCGCGGTGAACATTGTCTGCGGCCAGGTGGCCGGGCTGACCGGTGCACAGGCTCACGGGCGGGTAGCTGTGCAGCAGGCGCTCAGCGTGCTGTTGCACCCAGCTTCGATCAACCTCGGTGCACTCCTCACCGGCTTGTCCGCCATCGCCATCCTGGTCGTGATGTACCGCACGCGCGTGGCCCAGGCCGGACGCTGCTCGCTGTCATTGTCCCGACCATCGTCGTAGCTGCGGCCAGCGCTGACAGCGTCCGAAGGGTCAGGGACATCGGACACATCCTGCCGGGGATCCCAGTACCGGCGCTGCCGGACTTCGGCGTGCTGTCCTACGGCATGATTAGCGGCGCACTCGCGGTCACGGCGATCATCGTGGTTCAGGGTGCAGGGGTCAGCGAGCTCGCGCCGAGCGACGGGCCGACGGTGCCTGGAGGCAGCGGGGATGTGCTTGCTCAGGGTATCGGAAACCTGGCATCCAGCCTTTGGTCCGGGATTCCGGTTGGCGCATCGCTAGGCGACACCAACATCAGCGTGCAGTCCGGCGCGCGGAGCCGGTTTGCTGCCGTCGCAGGCGGGATCTGGATGGGGATCATCCTCGCCGCCTTCTCCAGTGCAGTTGGCTTGGTCGCGCTACCGACACTAAGCGCCGTGCTCATATTCTTCGGTCTCCGCTCATTCCAGCCTGGGCAGCTCAGCGTCATCTGGCGCACCGGGCCAACATCTCAGGTGGCCATCATCACCACGCTGACAGCCACGCTGCTGCTCCCGGTGGCCGTCGCTGTGGGCGTAAGCGTCGCGGTCTCGCTGCTGCTCCAACTCAATAGCGATGCTATGGACCTGCAGGTTGTCGAACTCATCCCGCTCGAGGACGGGCGCGCTGCTGAGGCACCACCGCCGCACAAGCTGCCCAGCCATCACGTGACGATCCTGAATGTCTACGGCAGCCTGCTCTACGCGGGCTCGCGCACACTGCAAGCGAAGCTCCCGGACCCGTCCGCGGCGGAGTCGGCCGCGCTAATTCTGCGGCTGCGCAAACGCACGTCACTCGGGGCGACCTTCATAAAGGTCATCTCCGACTACGCCGGGCACGTAGCGGCTGGTGGCGGTCGCGTCTACCTGAGCGGCCTTGAGGCCGACGTCATCGAGCGACTCCGCAAGGCAGGCTTGCTTGGTGAGCATGTGCAGGCTACCGAGGCGACTCCGATCCTGGGCGAATCAACCCGGGCCGCGTACCTTGACGCCGAATCATTTCTGCTGAAGGGCGGACCCGTCGAGGAGTAGGAGTGCCGCCCCGAGCCGCCTGTAGGTCTCACGAGCCTGAACGGTCTCACAAGCCGCGCGCGTGCGATCACGAGGACACGAAGGCCGGGTTCGCTTGCGGATGGTGAACTGCTGCGCATTGTTAGGGCCCCGGTTCTTTTCGCGCGCTGGCAAATGCTCGCTGGGTGACGTCGGCGCCCGTCGTGAGTCCGCGACGCCATGGGAGTGTCCCGTCTATTTCCGTTTCCAGCGAGAAGCTAAGAAAGGTCCTGATAAGGACAATGAGTCCGAGAATTAGCACGTTATTCAGAGTGATTGCGACAGCGATTGTCCGGACGAGATCGGCTGCTACCAGCACTTCCAGGCCCAGCAGCAAAGTGCCGCCGAAGGCCTGCCGCAGGACGGCGTAGGTTGCCTTCGGTTGCCTCGACCGACGCCACATGAAGGCAGCCAACGAGAAGGACCACAGTGCCCCGGCAGCGAGCACAAGTGCACCAAGCGCTTCGAACCCTTGCGCGACATGCTCCATGACGTGCGTGAAGGTCATGGCTAGCGCCAAGACGGACTGGCTCGCCGCATGTGGCAAAATGTAGCAGGTCGGCTACGCAAAGTAGCAGCGCGGGTAAGATCCCAGACCTTCAGGCTCCGGGAGACAATCAAAACAAGTTGCCGATTCGGGGGTGGTCTGTCATCGGGTCGATCAGACGAGCGGCTGCGCGCAGAACCCGGCTCTGGCGACGGCGACTGGATCGGCAGCGAAGAATTCGCCAGGATTGACCCCCTGGAAACGCGGCCGCGGCCGCTACTGGCAAGGAGACGGTGACAGATGTCGTCGTCCATCAAGGGAGAGCTGGTCACCCAGACCTTCGACTACGACGGTGGGCGGCCGGTGACGGCGTACGTCCCGCCAGTTCCGCCTGAGGCAGTGGTATACGCCGGTGATGGCCAGTTGATCTCGCGGTGGGGCGGCGTCCTCGAGGCCGCCGGCGTGCCGCCGACCATGATTGTTGGTACCCATCGGCTGGACGACGAGATGCTGCGGCTCAACGAGTACTCGCCGGTCTTTGACGCGGAACGGTTCGCGGCACACGAGAGGTTCTTCGTCGGTGACGTCCGCCGCTGGGTGCGGTCACGGTTCGGAGTCGCGCTGCCCGCCGAGCGCACCGCCGTGTTCGGCGTCTCCGCGAGTGCAGAGCTCGCGCTCGCCATGGGGCTTCGCCATCCCGGCATCTACGGTGCGCTCTTCTGCGCGTCGCCGGGCGCAGGTTACCTGCCGCCTGCCTCGATGCCGGATTCGCTTCCACGCGCATACCTCGTCGCCGGCACGCTAGAGCCGTTCTTCCTCGAGAACGCGACCCGCTGGGCTGTCGCCCTGCGCAACGCAGGTGCCGACGTTGTTATGACAGAGCGGGCCGGGTCGCACGGTGACGCGTTCTGGAGACAAGAGTTCCCGCTGATGGTGGCGTGGGCGTTTGGAAGCTGAACGCCAGGACCACTGGAGCGCACCATCGGCGCATGGCCCATCTGTGGCACGCTGCAACCACCGGCTTGGCCGAGGCGACAATACTGCCTGGCTGGCTTAGGTGTCACAGTGCTACGGTGCCGCGCATGCCTTCTGCTGAGGTGATGCGTGACGCTCGCCCGGTAGTGCGGTCTGAGCTGGCCAGGAATCTGAGTGCGCTGGGCGTCCAGCCGGGCGGTGTGCTGATGGTGCATACCCGGATGAGCGCGATCGGCTGGGTGGTGGGAGGCGCCGAGACAGTCGTAGCGGCACTGCTGGATGTCCTTGGTCCGGCCGGGACGCTGATGGCCTACGTCGGCTGGAATGACAGCACTGGCGGCCTGACCGGATGGCCGCCTGCGTGGCAGGAGGCGTACCGGTCCGAGTGCCCGCCGTTCGACCCCGAGTTCTCCGAGACCGACCGGCAGATGGGTCGTGTCCCTGAGCGCATCCGCACCTGGCCTGGCGCGAGGGTCAGCGGCAGCCATTTCCGGCGGATGGCGGCCATCGGCTCTGCAGCAGGCTGGCTGACCGAAGATCAGCCGTGGAATCACGGTTTCGGGCCGGGATCGCCGCTGGCCAAGCTCGTCGAGGCAGACGGGCAGGTCCTGCTGCTCGGTGCGCCGCTGGACCGGCTGACGATCCTTCACCATGCCGAGTCTCTGGTGGACAGCCCGGAGAAGCGGATGGCAAGTCATGTGATTCCCGTTCGGGAGGGCGGCCAGGTCGTCTGGCGGATGGTGTCTGACCACGACACGTCCACGGCGATTGGCGCCTTCCCTTATGAACGGGTAGTCGGCGACCAGGATCCGTTTGCGGTCATCGGTCAGCTGGCCCTCAATGCGGGGTGCGGCGTCGGCGGTCTGGTCGGTAAAGCTGAAAGTCATCTGTTCTCGGCCAGGCAGCTGGTGCGATTCGGCGTCGAGTGGATGAACAGCGAATTCGGGTCCTGACGCCGGGCCGACCCTGTCTGCGACCACTTCGAAGCGCTCAACGCCCAACTTGAAGTCGGCCATCCGGACCCCGATCTCGGAGTATGGCGGCGTAACAGGCGCACCCGTTATTCGCTTGCTGCGTTGCGATAAGCGAGGGGGGTCTGGCCGAAGTTCTGCTTGAACGCGCGCGTGAAGTGACTCTGGTCGAAAAAGCCCGCGTCGAGCGCGATCTGGGCGATCGGATCATCCGAATTCCCTAGCCGCCGGCCGCCCATATCAGCCGCAGGCGGCGCGCGTAGCTGCCGACTGGCGTGCCGAAGTGCAGGCGGAAGGTCCGGGCCAGGTGCGCCGGGTGAACGCCGACCGCGCTGGCCAGATCGGCGATCTGCAGTTGCTCGTGGCTTCGATCGTGGAGCAGGTTCCTGGCCTCGGCGAGCCAGTTTGGCGGCCGCCGATCGCCTCCGATGCCCGCCGATCCCCGCTGCCTGGCGGCCAGGACGAGCATCTCGAGCACGAGACCTTCCACCGCGAACGCACTGATCTGGTCCGGAACACGCAGCTCCCTGGCGGCACGGCTGGCCAGCGATGCCACGACCGGATCCCGCAGGTAGTTGACCTCGCCGATAACGTCGGCGAACGGCTCGAGTAGCTCGAGCCGTTCTGGGTCCGGCTGGATCGTCAGCACATCGGCGCCGGCCTGCTCGAACTGGTTGCCGTGCGCCTCTCCCGGCGGCTCAGTAATGGTGGTGGCGAGCGGGCACGGATGGCTGGAATGGCGCATGAGCCCATGGAAGGAGCCGCTCAAGATCACCGCCACAGTGGCCCGATCGTGCGTGTGCAGCGGGAGCTTCAGCAAGGGAGGGAACCGCACCCAGGTGACGAGGAAACCGTCGATGTCAGCGCGACGGGACGCCCGGCTTCCCGTGGTCACAGGTACATGGCCGCCAGCCATCCGATCTCACGCACCTGCCTATTCGATTTCGTCCTATCCGGCTCGCCTGGTGCAAGACGACAGCAGGCCAGACGCTCATTGTGGGAGCCGTCGGATGAGATGTCGAGCCGAAGGAGCACATCAATGTCGAGGCTTACTTGGACGGCGGCGCTCGGCTGCATCGTCCTCACGTGCGCCGGCACCATAACAACCGCGGCGGCAGCTCAGCCCGCTCACGGCAGCAGCGACCTCCGGGCGCAGGTGGACGGCCGGACCTATGTTCTGCTCGGCCCTAGCGTATTCGGCGTGACCGTCCAGCAGGACCCGCTGGAATACCACGCCGCGCTATTCGCGGACGGTACCGTGCGCGGCACCTGGCGCTACGACTATTGGGAAGCAGGCCAGGAAACCACGTTCAGCGGCCGGGTAACATGCCTGTCGGTCAGCGGCAACAGAGCCTGGATTGGCGGGCCGATCACCGAGTCAAGCGACCCGGCACAGGTCGGTCAGGGCGCATGGTGGCAAGTAGCCGACAATGGCGAGGGACGTCACCCGGTCACTCCCGACCGCACGACTTTCGCCGGGATCGGCACGATGACCCAGACCACCGAATACTGCGCCGCCGACCCAGAACCGCACTTCATCTTCGATGTCCAGCTTGGCGGTGTCAGCATCGAGAATACGCACTGAAGGCGCTCGCCGGGGATGATAAGGATCAAGGCACCGACTCCAAATACCTGTATGTGTGGGGGCCGCTTTCGAACTTCAGGTCGCTGAAGAACGGCGCGGCCGCGTAGAGCGAGATGCCGCTGCCTGGCAGGGCTTTGGCATTGGCCTGGATCGGGAAGGACGGGACAACCAACGGCGCTGGCAGCTTGACGTCGGACAGCTGGATTCCTGCTGAGCTCGCTCCGCCCGAGGATGACCGGAAGGGCAGCCATTGGCTTACCGGAATCCGAGGTGTCCCGCATGCATGCCTAGGGCGTCATGACGGGTACACAGAAGATGGAAGCTGCTCGCGAACCCGCCGGGGAGGAAGATCGCCATGGCTGCCCAGATCATTGTCTCTGGGTTCACCTGCCTCGCGGACGCACTGATGCTGCGCGTGGCAATGCTGCTGTCGCCCGTCCCGGTGGGAGCCCTGCTGGCTCCGGTGTCCAAGTGGACCGCCCTCGTCGGCTGCGCCGTGGTCGTGCTGGGGATAGCCGTAGCGGCATGAAGCTGACCGCCGCCGACAGCGCGGCGATCTTGTAGGCCGCCCAGGTCGCCGGGTGCCAGTCCGGTAAACCGCATCTGCGCGCACCACGTCCTACCAGCGATGGCTCCGGCGGTCAGCGGGGCCCAGCGCCGCCGCCAGCGGTGATGACCGGACGATGGAGGTCTGAAATGCGCAGGTCATTGATAGCAGCGACCGCCGTGGTGGCCGCGGGTGCTGTAGTCGGCGCGCTTGGGGTGACGGCAGTGAGCACGGCCGCCGCAGCAATGCACCCAGCCAGGACCTCATCATTCGCGGCGGCCCGTCAGCTGGCCGGTCCCGGTGCGAAGCTCTGGCTCCAGCGGTACAACGGCCCCGGCAACGGCTCCGACGCGGCCAGCTCGGTGGCGGTCAGCCCGGACGGCGGCGCGGTGTTCGTCACCGGGCAAAGCAAAGGCGCCACGCCGGCCACCGATTCCAGCGATTACCTGACAGCGGCCTACAACGCCGCCACCGGAGCGCAGCTGTGGACCGCGCGGTACATCGGATCGGGAACATACGACTATGCCACGGCCGTGGCGGTAAGCCCGGACGGCGCCACAGTGTTCGTGACCGGAAGCAGCGAGCAGGGGTCCGGGCAATTCGGGGACTATGCGACGGTCGCCTACCGCGCCTCCGACGGCATGCAGCTGTGGGTCGCCCGTTTCAACGGCCCGGCTAACGACGGCGACTACGCCACCGCCGTGTCGATGGCCCGCGACGGTACCAAGGTGTTCGTCACCGGGCGCAGCCGTGGCGCAGACAACAGGATCAGCTTCGCCACGGTCGCCTATCGCGCCTCCGACGGCGCCCAGCTGTGGGTGGCCTGGTACGCGCCGGGCAATCGTGGCGTGCCCAACGCGATCGTGAGCCCGGGCGGTAACCGGGTGTTCGTGACCGGCTACGTCCAGAGCAAACTGGCAACAGCCGAGTACGGCACGGTGGCATACAACGCAACCACCGGAGCACAATTGTGGGCCCGGACCTACGCCGGCCAGGGCGCCACATCTGTCGCGGCGAGTCCCGACCGCACCACGGTGTACGTGACCGGCGAGAGTCACTTCGACTTCGGCACGCTGGCCTACAACGCCCGCACTGGCGCGCGCCTCTGGGCCAGATTCTACGGCAGCCACCGCAGGATCGACGGGGCCAGCTCGGTGGCCGTCAGTCCCGGCGGGCGCGTGGTCGTCACCGGGACCAGCCACGGCTACGACTATTACGCCACGGTTGCCTACAGCCCAGCTGGCGGCCAGCTATGGGCCCGGCGCTACCACATCCCCGGCATCCCCTCGCCGCCGGGCGGCAGCGACTTCGCCCGTGCGGTCGCCGCTCCCGGCAACGGCAGGGCGTACATCACCGGGGCCAGCTGGGGCGGCAGCGCCGTCGGCTACGACTACGCCACCATCGCCTACAACGTCCGGACCGGCGCGTTGCTATGGGTCAAGCGGTACAACGGCCCAGCAAACGGCGCCGACGACGCCAGCTCGCTGGCCGCGCGCGGCGGCAGGGTATTCGTCACCGGCAGCAGCGTCGGGACCACGTCAGGGGACGACTACGCCACCATCGCCTACCACGGCTGACCGCACCCCCGGGCCGCCATGGGATCCGGCATCGCCTTCTCCCGTTCGAGGGTGGGCAAGTTTCGTTTGCACCATGCGAGCTTTTGCCCGTGACCCAATGAGAGTTGCTTTTAGTGCACGACTACCGGAGTGGCCTCGGACTCCTCGTGATCCAGCAGGTGCGATTCCTCGCGCTTGCGGGGAAGGAACAGGGCCGCGACGACGGTCAGCCCGACGAGCGCGAAGGCCACCCAGTACGTGTGGGCGAACGCGTTCGCGGCCTGGGATAGGCCCTCCTTGATGCCGGCCTTGCCGCCGATCTGCGCGGCGATCTGAGGGTTATGCGCGGGCCGCGATCGCCGGGTAGGCGAGCTTGGCGTCTTTCAAGCCGTTAGTGAGGATGACCGACATCACTGCCACGCCGACGGAGCTGGCGATCTGCTGGGTGATGTTGAGCAGCGTGGAACCGCGGGCGACCTCGGCCGCGCGCAGCGTCTTGAGCGCGGAGGTCATGATCGGCATCATCGTGCCGCCCATGCCCAGGCCCATGATGAACAGGAGTCCGAGCAGCACGGGGTAAGGCGTGGTGGAGCTGATCTGGGTCAGGCCGCCCATGCCGGCCGCGATGAAGACGAGGCCGAAAGGCACGATCCGGCCGACCGGAATCTTGTCGGACAGGGTACCGGCGATCGGCATGGTCAGCATTGCGCCGATGCCCTGCGGCGCCACCAGCAGGCCGGCCCTGAGCACGGACTCGCCGCGGATCTGCTGGAAGTAGGTGGGTACGAGCAGCAGGCCGCCGAAGAATGCCACCGCGAACAGGAACATCGTGATGATGCTGACCGCGAGGTCGCGGTTGCGGAACAGCCGCAGGTCCAGCAGCGGATGCTTGGGTTTGAATGAGTACAGAACGAAGGTGACGACCAGGGCCAGGCCGATCAGCGCGGGGACGAGCACCTTGGGCGTTCCGACCTTGCCCTCCCCGGGGATCGAGGAGACGCCGTAGAGGAACAGGGCCAGGCCCGGGGACATCATCAGCACGCCGAGGAAGTCGAAGGACTCCGACGGGCGCGGGGAGTCCTTCGGCAATGCCACGAGCGCGTAGACCAGCGCGATCACGCCGATCGGGACGTTGATGAGGAAGATCCAGTGCCAGCTGGCAGCTGTCGATCAGCCAGCCGCCGAGGATCGGCCCGCCGATCGGTCCGAGCAGCATCGGCACGCCGAGGATCGCCATGAGGCGGCCCATCCGCCTCGGGCCGGCCGCCCTGGTAATGATCATCATGCCGAGCGGCATCAGCATCCCGCCGCCAAGGCCCTGCAGCACCCGGAAGCCGATCAGCATGCTGATGCTGGAGGCCACCGAGCACAGCGCGGAGCCAGCGGTGAACAGCGCGAGCGCGGTCATGTACAGGCGCTTGGTGCCGAACCGGTCCGCGGCCCAGCCCGTGACCGGGATGACGGTGGCCAGCGCGAGCGTGTAGCCGGTGACGGTCCACGCCACCGTGGAGTAGGCCAGCGGGTGACCGGCCGACCCGAACGTGGTCTGGAACGTTGGAAGGGCGACGTTGACGACCGTGATATCGAGGATCGACATGATGGCGCCGAGGACGACGACCCCCGCGATCTTGAGGATCTCGCCGGTTATCCTGTCGCTGTCCGCGGCAGTAGCAACGTCAGTCAAGAGCATCTCCTCCTTCAGAACCCACCCGGGCCACCCGGCGACATCTGACGCACCGCACTGAGTGTCTGAGCGGTCCAACTGCCAGGAAAGGCCAAACCTTCCCATTGCCCGTGACGTTTCTGTCCCGGCACGCCAGCCAGCTGCAGCCCGGCTGGCCGCGTCCCGGAAGCTGCAGCCGCTTCCAGCAACGCCACCTCACCCAGAACCGCGACACCGATCTGGATAGCCCATTCCCGGGCCGTTACCGGGGGCCCTGACCGCAGGCCTTACCGGGTCGCGCCTTGCGCTAGGGGAAGCGCGCCACAGCCCTTCGGAAGGCCGCATCCTTGCGTGGCTTGCCGCCCAGGCTCCACGAGGCCCTCCTGTTCAGGTCGAACCAGACCAATCCGGCCAGATGCCACCGCCAGATCCCGGCGAAGAGCGCAGCGATCTGATGGGTCTCCTGGGCGCTGTCGGCGACGCCCGTTTCAGCCAGATAGATTGGCTTGCGCGTCAGCCGCCTGATGTTGCGCAACTGGAACCCGAGGACCTTTCTGAAGCTCTGGCCAGGGCTGAAATAGCCGTCGACGCCGATCCAGTCGACGTACTTGGTTCCTGGGAACCACGCGCTCGCCGGCAAGGCGATCTTTCCCGACCTGAAATGGCCGTGCTCGTGGCTCGGATCCCAGGACCGGATCACGTTCGTCACGTGCTCGGCTGCGAAGATCCTGAAGAAATGCCGCCAAGCCGCCTTGAAGGCGCGCGGCGTCGTGCGCGGCAACCCCCATGGATACCACCAGCCGTTCATCTCGTGGCCAAATGACAGCACCACATGGCAACCGAACGCCCTAACCTGCCGGGCGTAGCTCCTGATCGACCTGTCATACGCTCCAGCCGCGAGCTTGGCCATGCTGATCCGCCACGGGTTGAGCTGGATCAACGGCAGCGCATGCATTCTCACGATCTGGAGCGCCTCACGGCGCTGGAACGGCCCGGGGAACGGATTGTAGAACTCGACAAGACGCACATGGGCGTGCGTGGAGCGCCGGAACGCGGCGACCTTCGAGCCGAAATGACCACTGGTCGCGATTCCGGCGAAAGGCTCGGGGATCTTGCCCTTGCAGGGGTTGTTCACGCGCGGGTACGAGGTCAGCGCCAGAGACGCACGGTGCCGGGTCATCACAGACGACCCGCGAGGCGTCGAGCGGGTTACGGTTCTGCTGTGCGCCTTGGGGCTCACGACAGGCGGCGGGAGGAGCGCCGCTGAGGTCGCTGTCCTGCTTGGCTTGACCGGGTTCGGGGCAGCGGCTGCTTGACCAAAGGCACAAGCGCTGACGGTCACCAGTGGCACGGTTACGGCAGCGATCAGCTTCATAGCGCTCCTCATCGCAGGAAACAGGTGAGCAGCCCCTTGCTGCTGGCGGCGTCGTCAGCTCTTTGCTGAGGTCGGAAGTCCTACGCTTCCGGTCTGATCCACGCACCGCAGAGCGTTGAATTTACCAGTCAGCCCGGGTGATACGTGCTCATTCCGGAGAAAAGGTTGTCGATCTGCAGGCATGAGATGCACCATAGCGGCGCGGTGAGGGGAAGCGCGTAACGCCTCGCGGTAGGCCGCGTCCTTGATCGGCCCGGCATCCGGGCTCCATGAGTTCTTCCTGTTCAGGTGGAACCAGACCAGCCCGGCCAGGTGCCACCGCCAGATCCCGGCCAAAGAGGTCGGCGCAGCTGCCCGCGCCCGTGCACGCGGCTTCGCCGATCCAGGTGCTGGGGCACCGGGGCGTGCCGAGCGGAACCTGATCACCTGGCGGGATGGCCTGACCGAATACCTGCTGGCCGGGCTCCTTCGCAGGGTTGGCTTACCGCCGCAGCGGCTAGCGTCATGACGCGTGTCTCTGTTGGGGTCTTTTCAGGATGCGGTACGCCATCGCGGCTATGGCGCCGATTGCCGCCGCAGCCGCCACCCGGCGATGCCTGCGAGCGCGGCAGCTGCCAAGACGGCCGGGTCGCTGAACCAGTTACCGGCACCCATCACCGCGTTGCCCAACAGAGCCGACAACGAGACGATCAGGTAATAGGTACCTAGCGCGGCCGCTGGCCGTGCGTCTATGCCAATCCAGGCCAGGAGCACCAGCAGGATGCAGAGCAGAAGACTTGGGGCCTGGTACGGCAAGAAGACAACTGCCTGGAAAAAGCTCGGCACAGCCACCGCCGCGACGATCGCGCCGATCACCCACAGCCAGCCCCTGGCCGGACGCTCCGTTCGCCTGGCCAGCACCACAACTGCCGCGAGGCACAGCAGTTGAGTGACAAGCCCGCCGACGATCTCCCGATAGGAGGACGCGGCGGCAGCAGCAGCTGCCGCCGCTAGAGAGGCGCCGACAAGAAGCCGCCGGCGACCCACCCAGAGCAGAATGACGCGGCAGCCATTAGCAGTCCTGCCAGCAGAGCTGGCCAGCTAGAGGGCCGGTAGGTAAGCACCCACGTCCCGCCGGGCTGGGCGTTAACGACGGTCGTCGCCAGGTAGCCCCACGCGGCCAGAGCAAGGTAGATGGCAACGCCAAGTAGCGCGGTCAGGCGCAGGTTGACTGCCATGCTGCGGCCCCGGTTCTGCGCGGCGCGGGCTCGCAGCCCGCCGATGACCAGCGCCCGGACATCACGTGCGAGCGGCCACTGCCGACGGCGCGGTGTTGCCTCCATCAGCGTGCCAAGGATCTCCTCGCCACGATCCCGGCGATAGGAGGCCGGATAAGCGCGCAGCAGCAGCCGGGACCGGCGCTCGAGCGGGTTCATGCCGTTCTTGGCTTCCGGTGGGGCAGGCTAGCCCGCGATCCGGGTGGTGCCTCGGTAACGAGGCTGGCTGCCTCCGCCATCCGCAGCGCTTCAGCGCGCAGTGCGGCTGAACCTGCGTCGGTCAGCCCATACGAACGGCGGACCCGGCCGCCGACCACTTTCTCGCTGACCAGCTCAACGCGGCCCTCGGCCGCCAACCGGTCGAGGGCAGTGTAGAGAGTTCCCGTGGCCAGGCGAACTCTCCCGCTCGACATCTCCTCCGCGCGCTTGATGATGGCATAGCCATGCAACGGCCCGGCGAGAAGCGCCGCCAGCACGAAGTACGTCGGCTCGCGCATCGCGGTCGTTGACGGGCGCATGACCGGAACAATAAGTAGATCACCGATACGTTGTCAATCTATCTATTGAAATCTCATCTGCGCACGGCATGTCGACGGTTCAGGATGGGTCCGGTGCTGCATGCGCGAGAGTCCCCGCGGCCCTGCGAGACGGTCTGCAAGCCAGCCCATGGCCGCCCGCGCTAGGGGAGCCATTGACCCTTGCCCGGCTCGCCTGCGGGCCTCGGCCACGCCGGGCAAGAACCACGGCATGATCCTGCGGTGCCCGAACCCGGGCAGCCGCTCATGCCGAGCCAGCGCGACGCAGTCATGCCAGTTTCATCGTCGGCCTGGACCTCACCAGCCACGGCATGCCAGGCAAGTTCTCACCTCCAGCAGATCGCCCGCGACGCTATCTATTGCGGAATGGCTCGTGATTCGCTATAAAGCGGGCGTCAACCCGGCGGCGCGACTAGGCGTCCACTCAGTGACAGCATGTCGGGAGGCTGGCGCGGCCAGGGAGCACTCTTGGAGGCAGGTGTCCATGCGCGCAGGCTGGCTGAGGTTCACGATGGCGGCAGGGCTCACGTCTGCTGTCGTCCTCACGGGGCTGGGAACCGGGTCGGCGGCGGTCGGCTCGCCGGTGCGCGGCAGTACTGCTGGTGCCTCGCCGGGTTCTGTGCTGTGGACTAGCGTGAAGGCTGCCGGAGCTGCTAACGCGATGGCTGCCGATCCGAGCGGAGACAAGGTCTTCGCGGTCGGACCCACCTTCCTGATCGCCTACGACGCTGCTACCGGCGCGCAGTTGTGGGAGCTAAGCAAGGGTGGGGGCAAATCCGTAGCGGTAAGCCCGGACGGCAAGACCGTGTTCGTCATCACGGCCGTCCACGGTAGTCTGCGCGCGAACTTCACTACATCCGCCTATAGCGCCTCAACCGGAACGCTGCGGTGGTCCAGGCGCTACCACGGGAGAGCTCGCGGCGTTGAAGAGCCTTCCGCGCTGGCGGTGAGTCCCGGCGGCGGCACCGTCTTCGTCACCGGGACGAGCAGTGGCCGGACCTCGGGCGCTGACTATGCCACGGTCGCCTACGCGGCAGCCAGCGGCAAGCAGTTGTGGGTGAGTCGCTACAACGCCCGCGGCCGAGCAGCGGACTTTCCAGTGGCGATGACCGTAAGCCCTGGTGGGGCTGCTGTTTACGTCACCGGAATCAGCATCTTCCGTACTGATCACGGCGAGAGAGCGTTCTCGACGGTCGCCTACAACGCGGCCAGCGGCAAGTCGCTGTGGACGAAGCGCTATGACCTGCCGGCTCGAGATCCACTCAAGGCAGGTAATCTTGCGAGCTCGGTGGCTGTGAGCCACAACGGTCAGCGTGTCTTCGTGACAGGGAGAAGCACCAAAAAGGGACTCGGTGTCGGCTTTGCCACCGTGGCATACGCTGCGGCGAGCGGCAGGCAGCTGTGGGCGCGACGCTACCAGACGGCCAAGCACGACGATTATGCCGTGGACATGCTCGTCAGCCCGCGTGGCGGCGGCACAGTGATCGTAGCCGGAGACAGCGTTCTCACCGGCGGCAGCCGGTCGGCCGCAACGAGCCACGAACTCGTCGTCGCCTACAGCGAGACGACCGGGCGGTCAAAGTGGGTTAGGCGCATTGCCGATGACAATTTCGCGGAGGAATACGTGGGCGATGCGGCGCTCAGCCCGGACGGCCGGAGCTTCTACCTGGCCGGGACCGGGTATCTGGTGGACAAGTACGGCGACCAAGAGCCGGGTAGAAGTCTCACGGTTGCCGCGAACGTCGCCACCGGCCACCAGTCCTGGTCGCAGACGGTGAGGAAGGACATGTGCGGCCAGGAGGGCGCACTGGTCACCGTGAACCCGGACGACGGCACCGTTTACATCGGCGTGGAGGACTTCGCCACTACGTGCGCCACCGACTTCACCACCGTCGCCTTGCAACCCTGACAACAACCCGCCGCATGCCGTTGGGCTGTAGCCGAATTCGAAGAGGTAGGTACCTGCGGGGCAGGCTCGGCCCGCAGCATCGCGATATCGGCCAGGCAATCCCCCAGCGCCAGCATCACCGCCAGGTCACCGATGACCTTGGCTGCGCCGGGCGCGGGCGCAGGTGATCGTGGACCTGGAAGCGACGATCGTGATCTCCCATTCGGAGAAGGACCAGGCGGGCGCCTTCCACACTGCCCCGCTGCCCGGGAGTCCTGATCTCTATCCCGGGGGCCCTCAGGTCCGCTTGCCCAAGGACGCTTGACACAGGGGCCGGCGGCGGGGCACGGCAGGCGGGCGCGCCGTCCTTTTAGGTGACGAACCCCCCGGAGCCCGGAAGGTGGCCTGCCTCAGAGTAGGAACCGGTGGCCACGCAGCTGCCGGCCGAGCCGCACGACACCGAGCTGACGTCCCTGACCGGCAGGGCACCGGGCACGGCGGTCTCCTTGCCCCAGACGCCGTTCGTCTCGGTAGCCACGAACACCCCTTCGTCGTAGGATCCGCCGGCCGCGCAGTTGCCCGGCGAGGCGCACGACACCGAGCTGAGGTAAGCGTCGCGGGACTTCGCGTTCAAGCCCGGTACGTACATCAGCTTGCCCCAGGCGCCGTTCTTCTCGTTGACCAGGAACGCCGCGTTGTAACCGCCGTAGTCGTATTGCCCCCCGGCCGCGCAGTTGCCCGCCGAGGCGCACGACACCGAGGTAACCTCCGCGCCCCCGCAGCAGCTCAGGGTGCCGGCGACTGCCTGGGCGGCAGCCCAGGTCCCGTTCACCTCGCTGATCACGAACGCTTGGTCGCCCGAACTGGAACTGGCGCTGTACTGGCCGCCGGCCGCGCAGTTGCCCGGCGAGGCGCACGACACCGTGTCAATAAACGCGTCCCCGCCCGGGCCGGTGCTGAGGTTCCCGGCGACATGCTGGGCAGTGCCCCAGCTGCCGTTCCGCTCGCTAACCACAAATGCCTGCTCGGGGCCGGCAGCGGTGGAGTAGTCCCCGCCGGTCGCGCAATTGCCTGGCGAGGCGCACGACACCGAGCTGACCTCCGCGCCCCCGCCCTTGTTCAGCGCCGCCAGGCCCGGCACCTCGACCGCCCGACCCCAGACGCCGTTCTGCCCCACGGCCACGAACCCCTGCCGATGGCCGCCGCCGTCGGTGTAGAACCCGGCTGCCGCACAGTAAGCCGGCGGGGCGCACGACACGGAACTGACCTCGGCGTTCCCGCCCCTGTTCAGCGCCGGCAGGCCAGGAACCTCCACCGCCCGGCGCCACCGGCCGTTCTGCTCGCTGACCACGAACCCCCGGCCGGATGTGACGTCATACGGATTGCCGTGGTTGCCGTAGTACCCGCCGGCCGCGCAGTGACCCGGCGAGCCACATGACACCGACAAGACCTGGGCTTGCCGGCCCTTGTTCAAGGCGCCCAGGCCGGGCACCGCGATCGCCCGGCGCCACCGGCCGTTGCTCTTGCTGACCACGAACCCCTGAATACCGTGGTTCTTGTAGAACCCGCCGGCCGCGCAGTTGCCCGGCCGGGGACACGACACCGACAAGACGTCTGCGTTCCGGCCCGTGTTCAGCGCCGCAAGGCCGGGCACCGCGATCGCCCGGCCCCACACGCCGGCGGCCCCTGCGGCCGCAGCAGAGGTGGCGACGTGGGTCGTGCTGGGCATCGCAGTTGTCGTCGCGGCCGGAGCCGCCTGCGCGCACCCGGCGCCCAGCAGCACGGCCGCGGCCGCCGCAAACACCAGAACCTGACGTCGTCTCACGGCATCCCTCACGCTGTCGCCGGTGCTTGATGCAACTGACCGGTGCTGGCACCGGTCAGTCACCGTCTACGCAATAGACGCGCAGCGGGCGCATTTGTTGCACCCGCCGGCTGCTTGACTCGACGGACCTTGATCATCTTGATGCGTAGGTGTGCAGTGAGAACCGGAGCCGAGACGATACTTAGCAGAACGGGAGAAAGTGGGCGAATTGCAAGATCGTCAATGTTGCCACGGACAGAAGGACTGCGAACAAATCTTGCAGGGGTCTCTTCGTCCCGAAGCCATCACCAAGTCTGGTTACGCAGGTCAGATCCGCGGCCTAGCTGCGGTGAGGTGTTCGTCAGTGTCCGCTCATGTCGCTGGACGATCGTGGCCTGTGTTACTCATGTAGTTACCCGCCCATGCCTGTTAACAGCCCGCGGTCGGAAGGTGCTCGTCCGTGCCTAACCTGGCTTTCCCCTCTGGCCAGGCCGTTGGCACGCTCGACTGGCCGGGCAGTCCGGCAGATCGTACCGGTCCTGTGCTGGCGGCCGGCGCTGTGATGGTGCCCGGTCAGTCCGATGTCGCCATGAGGTCATCTGACCGGCCCGCGGCCAGCCGCTCCCATTGCGCGCTCGGCCGACTGCCCGAGCGGAACTGGGCACCGTTATTCGCAAAGTACTGAGGCCAGCCCTCCGGCGAGTCCTCGTGCGGTTCCTGCCGTCCGTAGATCGTCCTGTCGAGCAGTCCGTAGGCCGGCGCCATGACCTCGGTCCCGCGGCCGGTCGTCCAGTAGGTCTCAAAGACCCGATCACCGTCGCGCAGGTAGCTCACCAGCATCCCGAACCACCGTTCGGATAGCAGCACGCCGGCTGATTCCTGCGCCGAGTACCACGCCATCTTGTAGCCCATGAAGCGCCGGTAGGCAGCGGCCTCCTCATAGGGTCCCTCGGTGAAGGTCGCGTACGTGACGTCCCGGGCGTGCAGGTAGGACAGCTCGCTGACCTGTCCGTTGAAGAATGTGCAGCCCTCGCACTGGTCGGGGGCGGGTTTGCCGTTGTGCCACATGTGGTAGTAGACGATCAGCTGCCGGCGGCCCTCGAAGACGTCGATCAGCGGAACTTTCCCGTTCTCACCGGTCACCGGGGTCGACGCCTCCACTTCCACCATTGGCAGCCTCCGCCTGGCCGCAGCGATCGCGTCGCCCTCGCGGGTGTGTACCTTCTCCCTGACCGCAAGCTGGTCGATCTGGGCTTGCCAGGTTGCCCGGTCCGTCATGTACGGCAGCGGTACCTCCGCCGTGGCCAGCGGTGCCTTCGTGTTCTCCGGCTGCTCGTTCATCACTGCCTCCCTGGCGCATGCGCCGTTGCCGCACTCGCGAGTTTAGCGAGAGCTCTGCCCTGACGACGAACAGGAAGCGCGGCGATGGACAGTCAGCCCGCGGTGCGCGCGTTTCCATCAGGATCGATGTTCCTGATACTCCGCCGGACCGGAAGTACAAGGCGCTCGCGCCGGCGGGCGAGCGTGGCTGCCGGTTCGTACACCGACACGCTGGGACACGAGCGCGCTCGGCGCCATCGAGTCAAACGGCCATTGGACGGCTACGGCCATCAGCCTTCCGCAGAATGCCGACGGGACATTCACGACCCCCACGGGGATAACATGCAGGCAAGATGGCCATTGCGTGATAGTCGGGGAATACAGGCCGACTCCCAATCCTCACGTGCAAGCAATGTCAACGGTCAAGTTCGGCGGTCAATTCTCCGCCTTCTCGCAGGTCAAAGCGGTTCCGACGGGCGCAGTCATCGGCAGGCTCCACTCAGTGAGCTGCCTGCCCAACGGGCAGTGCGTGGCGGTCGGCAACTTCACCGCAAGCTCCGGCCGCAGCCTGGCTATTCGGTCGTCAGGTCTGCAAAGCGGGCCTCCAGCCCGGTAGGCGGGCCTGGCCTGACCAGGTCGCAGGGGGCCGGGCCGGTGGCCGTTGCGCCACCGGTCCGCCCTCGGTCCGGTGGTTCGGCACTGCGCCGATCACCGCGCTCAACTCGACCCCGATCAAGGTCTGGCAGATCGTCGCGACCGCATGCCGGACCCGGTCATCAACCTCCGCGGCCTGGACCTCGCGGGCTGGCGCCGACGCCGGCGCGGGCCGTTATGGTGTGCTCATGCCAGCTGAACTGACCGAGCACATTGTCGTCGCCGTCCAACCCGCCGAGGTATTCGAAGCGGTATCTGATGTGCACCGGATGGCGCGCTGGAGCCCGGAATGCTTCGCGGCTTGGGTGTGGTCGCGCGAGGCCGGCCGGGCCAGGTTCGTCGGATTTAACCGGCGGGGGCCATGGGTCTGGTTCACGACTTGCCGGGTGGTGGCGGCGAGCCCGGGCGAGGAGTTCGCGTTCGACGTCACGACCTTCGGGATGCCGGTGGCGCGGTGGAGCTACCGGCTGGCGGCAGTACCGGACGGCACTGAGGTGACCGAGCACTGGGCTGACCGGCGCGGCCGTGGTGCTCACCTGTTGGGCCGGGTGTTCACCGGCCGGGCCGCGCAGGTCCGGCCGCAGATCAACCAGGCCGGCATGCGCACCACGCTGGAGCAGCTCAAGCGCGAGCTCGAGAGCAGCGGGACTCAAGCCGCGTAGATGCGCGGGTTCTCAGCAGACGCCTTCTGGCGGCACACTGAGCGCCACCCTTGACCGCCGATCTTCCTCGGCAGATCATCGCCGCGGCGTGCACCGTCGTTACCCGTTCGCGCCTTGAGGTCAGCGTGGCTCGCGCCGGCTGGTGAGCGAAGCTCAGGCGATCATGACAGGCAGTGAGGTCGCCAGGGGGCGGCCGAAGGCGTCGTTGGCCTGGGCGGCGAAGTACGGTCCGGTGCTGCGGACACCGATCTGTGTCTCGAACCCGTTGCGGCGACCGGTGCCCGCCGTGGACAGGGAGCCCTCGGACCGTCCGGCGAGGACGGTCCAGGAGGCCACGTCGGTGGCGCCGTTCCAGCTCGCGTACATGATCGCGCCGCCATCTGCGCGCCGGGCCGCAATGGCCGGACGTTCCGTCGGATGGCCTTTCCATTCCCTGGTGAACGCCCGGTACGACTGCGCCCCGGATGCCATCGTCCCGTCGAGGAGCAGCCGGCCGTCGGGGAGGAACTGGGAGAAGCGCGGCTGTGCGCCCCAGCCGACGAACATGCCGCCGTCTGGCAGTGTCTGCGCGCTTCCTGCCGTCGCGGCGAATACGGTTCCCGGGTGGACGTACGCCCTGCGCAGCGTCACGTGCATGGCCGCGGTGTCAACCTGCAGGATCAGTGCCCTGGAGTGCTTGTCCTTGGCAGGACGGCCGTTATCGAACACGGTGAGCTGGCCGTGGCTGTGCGCGCGGGCGTGGTGCTGCCAGGAGAACCTGCTGCCCGGGCCCATGCTGAAGTCGGACTTCTTGCCGCCCATCCGCCAGATGATGGAGCCGTTCTTCTTGCTGACCTTGTAAACGGTCCAGGTGTGCCGGGACGAGATGAGCAGGTCTCCGTCAGCGTCCGGAGCGATGGAGTTGATGTGGAAGTAGTCGAAAGGCCGGGCGGATGTGCCGTAGCCGTCGCCGGCCCGCTCGTAGGTCTCCCCGACAGGCACGGGAGCGTGCGCATCACGGTAGCTGTCCCACTCGAACAGCAGTTCCCCGGTCGCGATGTCAATCTCCTGGGCGACGCCGGAGAGCAGGTAGCCGTTAGCCGGGCCGCCCCGTTCGCGCAGGTCGGCGTTCGCGTGCCTGCGGTAGGCCGTGATCAGAGCCGTCCCCTGCGGGGTGATGTTGAACTCGTGCAGATCGGCCATCAGGCCATTGTGCGCGCGGATGACATGC
Source organism: uncultured Actinomycetota bacterium (assembly GCA_963696215.1). Lineage (GTDB taxonomy): Bacteria > Actinomycetota > Actinomycetes > Streptosporangiales > Streptosporangiaceae > Chersky-822. The sequence goes on along the minus strand of CAVOJF010000006.1, from coordinate 568,075 downwards.
CGCACCCGGTACGAGGCATCGGCGATAACCGCCTCGCCCTGCCCGTGGCCATGAACGACTTCTCCCTGCCACCAGGTCAGCACGGGCATGCCGTCGAGCACCTGGACGTCGAAGTCCAGCTTGTGGCGCGTGGCCGTATCCGGCCCGAACCAGACCAGCTCGCCGCGGGAGTCGAGGATCATCGTGCCCCCGTGTCCAGGGCCTGAGTTCGGCGCGTTCAGGAAGACATATCGCCGGCCGCCCACGTCGCCGTGGCGCCGCACGGTGATCCGCGGCGGCGTCAAGTCGGGGCGTGACACGAAGCCCTCCCTGGCCGGTCGCACGCTGCTTCGGCTCGCCGCAGCGCTGCCGGCCCTCCTGCCCGCACTGTCCTTGCATCCGCTTGCGGCCAGCCCGGCAGCACTAGCTGCCGACGTCCCGGCCAGCACGAAAAAGCTCCTCCGCGACTGAGCCTGGGTCAAGGCCGAGCCCTGGCGTGACGCGCCACTCTCCGGCAGTTCCCGGCTTCGGACGTCGGCCCGCCGAGAGCCCTCAAGGTCGCCGCGAAAGTACTGCCTGACCGGCAGCAGGCCGAATAACGGCAATTCCGGCGAGGCCGGCCCGGTCGGCTGGCGTCCCCCTCTGAACGCAAGACCGGGAGGTCCAGCAGGGCTTCGCCCCCAGTCGGCCCGCTGAGGCCTCCGCCGTGAAGGACCAGACGGCCAGCAGGGACAGGAACGGCAACACCCACGCCCGCACCAGCCTGACGCTCAAGGCATGCTGCCCGACGACTGTGAAGGTGAGCAGGCACGACCTGACCTCCTCCGGCCCGGCGCCGCCGCAGCGCCGCTGAGAGTCGTACATAGTGGACACTTGCGCTCAGCGAAAAGCAAGAATGGCCACATACTAAGCCTCGATCCACGTGCGCCGTGAGGCGCTGACGCGTCGAGCGGAGGTGAGAGACCATCCGCCGCCGGCCCTGTCGCAGCAGGGCGGCGAAGCGTGTGCGGGCCGATCTTCTTGGCCAACCCCGGCCGCGCGAGCGACGCGGCAGACGATCCGCCCGGCGCCGTGCCGGTCCAGGCAATGTCCGGGCCGGATCCGCGACGCTACTGCGGACGAGTAACTTTAGTTCGAAAAATACCTTTGAAGTGGAGCTACGGGGATTCGAACCCCGGACCTCTTGCATGCCATGCAAGCGCTCTACCAACTGAGCTATAGCCCCTGGGACGCGCCAACCGGCCAACCTTACCGTGCCGCGGCGCCACGCCAGTGTACAAGAAACTGGAGCAACTCCGCCGCCAGGTAGTTCGCTGCCGGGAACCTCGCCTGCGACCAACGAACGTCAGTCGTCGCCGCTGAGTTCAGCGACCTCGACCGGCTCAGGTAGGGCGCCGACGTTGAATTCGAGCAGCCGCCAGCGACCGCCATCGACACGGCGAGATAGGAGCGACCAGCAGCAGTTGCCCATGCCGCCGGTGACCCGGTCATCCAGGCCGAGCAGCCGCGACATTCCCCAGGTCAGCGACGCGCCATGACCGACCACGACGACCAGCGAGCCTTCCTGCGACTGGTCAGCGATGCGCGTCAGGGCGGCCGCGGTACGTTCCGCGACATACTCGGAGGTCTCGCCTCCGGGCGGCTGCCAGGCGGCGAGGTCGTCGGGGTATCGCTGCCTGATCTCCTCGGTGGTGAGGCCTTCCCAGGCGCCACCGTGCCGTTCACGCAGGTCCTTGTCGAGGCGAACCTCTAGCCCGGTCAGCTTTCCGAGCGCCGCTGCGGTCTCGCTGGCCCGTACCAAGTCTGACGACCAGATCTGAGCGGGCGACAGCGTGGCCAGGTGCCGCGCCGCGCGCCTGGCCTGCGCCCGGCCGACGGCGTTCAGCGGGACATCACGCTGGCCCTGGAACCGGTGCTCGGCGTTGTATGTCGTCTGGCCGTGGCGCCAGAGCACGAGCCTTAGTAGCTTCAGCCGCCCGCCGAAGCTCGGCACGCTGCCCCCGGACCCTGCGCGCTCGACAACCGTGTCCGGCACCGCAACGACTGGCATGACTGGGCCATCGGAAGCCGGATCAGCCGAATCAGCAACCGGATCCGAGGCAGCAACCTGAGCTGCGATCTTGTCGCGGCCTTCCTGCTCCCCTGCGGGCGCCTCGCCGGCGCTCAGTGCCGGTCCCGCATCGACCGACCAGCGGTGACGGTCTCCGGCAGCGCGATCTGCGGGCAGTCCTTCCACAGCCGCTCGAGCGCGTAGAAAACCCGCTCTTCCGAATGCTGCACGTGGATCACCACGTCGAGGTAGTCCAGCAGGACCCAGCGACCTTCGCGCTCGCCTTCGCGCCGCACGGGCTTAGCGCCGGCCTTGGCGAGCTTGTCCTCGATCTCCTCGATCACAGACCGCACCTGCCGGTCGTTCGAGGCCGAGCACAGCAAGAACGCGTCAGTGATGACCAGCTGGTCGCTGACGTCGTACGCGATGATGTCGGTGGCTAGTTTGTCGGCCGCGGCCGTCGCCGCGATCCTGATGAGCTCGGTGGCCCGTTCGGTAGCAGTCACGTGTGCTGCATGTCCTCCTTGTATGAAGCTGCGACCTCCCGGACCCCCAGGCCTGCCGACCCGGTACTGAACGCCACAGCGGCACGTTCAGGGTATCCCGGCCGGCCGACATTGCCGAAACTTAACCGTCTCGGCGCGCGGCGACTTGTGCTGATATCACCCAGGCCGCGACCGCCAGCGCCAGAGCGGTCACCAGCGCGACGCCGGCCGGCCAGGTGTGCTCCTCTGCCCCGTAACCGACGCTCCTGACCGCCGCGTTCGCAGGCGATCCATTCCACACGAGCGCCAGCACCACCGCGACCGTGGTGCACAGCATCGCCGGGGCTGGGCGTCGGACCAGGGGCGGGTTGAACAGCGCCGCGACCGCCGAGCCGACCAGCAAGCAGACCAGGGCCGCGGCGAGCCCGCCGCCTAGCGCCGCAAACAAGCTGCCGGTTTCAATGCTGTTCGTCACCCCTGACCGCGGTACGCCCAGGCTGACAAGTTCCCAGGCGATGCCGAGCAGCCCGAGCGCAATCCCAACCGCGGCCGCCGCGATCAGCGCGGCCAACTGGGCCTTGCGCGGGCCGCCGGCTGCCGCCACGCATGCCCTCGCCGCTGGCGGCTCGGCGGTCAGCATCGTTCTGGTCAGCCACGCCTCGACCGGGACGAGCATCAGCGCCGACCAGGCCAGCCCCTGGCTGAGTCCCGCGCCGTGCGGTACCGCCGCGCCGCCGAGACCGATCACGGCCACCACGAACAGGACAGCGGGCGGGATCCAGCGGTGCGACCTGAGCAGCAGCGACAGCTGATACCTGGCAAGCGCGATCACGGCGCATCCTTATCGCGGTCCACACGAAGCACCCGGATCGCCTCGTCGCCCGCCAGCAGGCTGCGCAGCGCGTCATCGGACGCCTCGCTGCGCGCCAGCACGACGACCCCCTCCCTTTCCCGCCGCACCGATACGACCCCCGGCAGCTGACCGATGTCGTCAGCGACCAGACCGGCCACCTCGATCACGACCAACGACCGTCCGGCCGCCCGATCCTGGCCGGCGTCCGGACGTCGCGACCCGCGCCGCCTTGCCGTCCTCCAGCCGCCAACGGTCGGCTTCCAGGTATGCCAGCCGACCGGGCTCGTGATCGACGTACACCACCGAGCCGCCGTTAGTGAGCCGCTCGGCCACGGCGTCGTCCAGCGCGGCCTTGGCCTCGACATCGAGCCCGGTCCACGCCTCATCGAGGACCAGCAAGCCGGATCCAGCGAGCAGCGCCTGAGCGACGGCCACCTTCTGGCACATGCCCTTCGACATATTGCGCAACGGGACCTCAGCGAGCTCACGTCCGCCGAGCCGGTCAAGGCAGGCGTCGATCCGAGTGCCTAGTCCGTCGCCGGTCAGCCCGTGCACCCGACCGATGTGCGCCAGGTAGTCCCGCGCTGGAAAGGGAAGCGCGGGCGGGAAGCGCTCGGGCACGTAACCGGTGACCGGCCTGCCGGTCACGCCGCCGCGGCTCGGCTCCGACACCCCGGCGATGACGCGCAGGATCGTCGACTTGCCGCTGCCGTTCTTGCCCTCGAACCGGACCAGGCCGCCTGGGGGGATCTCCAGGCTCACATCGCGAACGACCCAGGGGCTGCGGATCCCGTACCGCTTGGCAACCTTGTCAAGCCGCAAGCCAGCCTCCCGCTGCGCCCTCGCGATCCGGCTAATCCCGGTACAGTCCGCGCTTGGAAATGTACTGGATGACCCCGTCCGGCACGAGATAGCGGATCGGCCGCCCGGCCCTGACCCGGTCCCGGCACGCGGTCGAGGAGATCTCCAGCGCTGGCAGGTCGATCAGCGTGAAGTCGCCTTCCTCCGGCAGGTCCGTCTTGTCAATCGGGTGCCCCGGCCTGGTGCAGCCGACGAAGTGCGCCATGCTGAACAGGTTCTCGGTGTTGTGCCAGGTCTTGATGCTGCTCAGCGCGTCGGCGCCCATGATGAAGAAGAACTCGGCGTCCGCACCGCGCTGCGCCTTCAGGTCGGCCAGCGTGTCGACGGTGTAGGTCTCGCCCTGGCGGTCGATGTCCACCCGGCTCACCGAGATCAGCGGGTCGAACGCGGCCGCGATCACCGTCATCAGGTACCGGTCCTCGGCGGCCGACAGGTGCCTGTCCTCCTTCTGCCAGGGCTGGCCTGTCGGCACGAAGATGACCTCGTCGAGGTCGAGCGCGTGCCCTACCTCGCTCGCGGCCACGAGGTGCCCGTTGTGAATCGGGTCGAAGGTCCCGCCGAGGACCCCGATCCTTGCTGCCCGCCCGACCGTCATGGACCGACTGTAGCGTTGCGGCCGAAACCTCCCGATCGCGCGCGTGCCCTCACCCGCCGAGACCTGGCACCGGCGGCTCGCCGTCAGCCCAGCGCTTGACCCGCACCGCCTTGCCGACCTCGGTCCGCGGCACGGCCCCGCGCGGCACGATCGCCACGCTGACCCGCAGGCCGAGGGCCTCGCGGAGGCCGTGTTCGAGAGCGGCGCGGAGTTCGTCGTCGGAGCGGGCGCCCGAGCCTGGCCCTGGATCAGCCGCGGCGCCGACCTGCCCTGCGGAGGGCGAGCCGGCCGAGGGTCCAGTTACCCGCTCGCAACAGGCGATCAAGTCGCGACCGCCCTCGCGCTCGTCGATGACGAGCAGGTAATCCGGCGCTATCGACGGCTCGCTCAGCAGCACCCGCTCGACCTCGCTCGGGTACACGTTCACGCCCCTGACCACGAGCATGTCGTCCTTGCGGCCCATGACCTTGGACATCCGCACCAGAGTGCGGCCGCATGGGCACGGGTCCGAGCGCAACGCAGCGATATCGCCGGTTCGGTACCGCAGCAGCGGGAGCGCCTCCTTGGTCACCGTGGTGAAAGTCAGCTCGCCGGGCGTTCCTTCAGGCACCGGCTCGCCGGTCAGCGGGTCCAGCGCCTCGACCAGGAAGTGATCCTCGTTCACGTGCAGGCCGTCAGCGGCCACGATGCACTCGGACGCGACGCCGGGACCGATCACCTCGGACAGGCCGTAGATGTCCAGCGCCTCGATGCCGAGCAGGTCGTTGATCCGCGCGCGCATTTCAGCGGTCCACGGTTCGGCCCCGAAAACGCCGGCCCGCAACGACAGCCCGGTCTCCTTCGTCAGGCCAGATTCGGCCAGCGCCTCCCCCAGCCGGATCGCGTACGACGGCGTGCAGGTCAGGATCCGCGGGCGCAGGTCCGCGATGAGCGTGACCTGGCGCGCCGTCATCCCGCCGGAGACGGGGACGACGGTGGCGCCCAGCTCGATCGCGCCCTGATGAATCCCGAGCCCGCCCGTAAACAGGCCGTAGCCATACGCGTTGTGGACCAGCGTGCCTGGTCCCGCGCCGGCTGCGGCGAGCGCACGGGCGCACATCCTGGACCACAGCGCGATGTCGTTCTTGCTGTACGCGACCAGGGTGGGCCGACCTCCCGTACCGCTCGAGCCGTGCACGGCGACGACCCGATCGCGCGGAACGGCGAGCAGCCCGAACGGATATGCATCCCACAGATCCTGCTTGGCCGTCGTTGGCAGCCTGGCCAGATCATCGAGGCCGACGCCGGCCCCTGACGTCACGCCGGCGGCCCGCAGCCGGCCCGCCTGGAGGCCGTCGGCCGCCAGCAACCGGTCGATCAGCTCGCGCAGCCGGCTGGCCTGCAGCGCTCTCAGTTCCGCCGTCGGCATGGCCTCTGCCTGGGGCTCGAACATCGGCGGCGGCGAATCATTATCAAATCGCATTGCCAGCATGGGTGTCGGCCTTCCCTGTGACGCATACCATGACGCCATGAACACTGTGCCCGATCGCTCTCGCGTTCGTCTGCCCGACATCAGCTCGCGCGCCTACGAGCACCCCGCGGACCGCTCCGCGCTTGTCGCGCTGCGCAAGCTGACGGGCTTCGACGTCATCCTGCGCAACCTCGCAGGCCTGTTCAGCGACCGGAGCCTGCGCCTGATGTTCCTGGCCAGTTCCGTCCGGGCGTCCGAGCAGCAGTTCCCGCAGCTGTACCAGATGCTCCTGGACGGCGCGTACGTGCTCGACCTGCCCACGGTCCCCGAGCTGTTCATCAGCCAGGATCCGACCGTCAACGCGATGGCGCTCGGCACCGACAAGCCGTTCGTCGTGATCACGACCGGCCTCGTCGACCTCATGGACGCCGAGGAACTCAGGTTCATCATCGGCCATGAGCTCGGGCACGTGCTCTCCGGTCACTCGGTCTACCGGACGATGCTCTACCACCTGGTCCGCCTGGCCGCGCGGCTGGCGCTCGTGCCGTTCGCCTGGGTGGGGCTCAAGGCAGTGATCTGGGGCCTGGAGGAGTGGTACCGCAAGTCCGAGCTCTCCTGCGACCGCGCTGGCCTGCTGGCCGGCCAGGACGTCGCCGCCGCGCGCCGGGCGCTGATGAAGACCGCGGGCGGGCCGCAGCTGGCAGAGCTCAGCCACGACGCGTTCCTCGAGCAGGCGCGCGAGTACGACGCCGTCCCCGACGTCCGTGAGGGCCTGATCAAGCTGCTGCAGCTGCAGGGCACCACGCACCCGTTCGCGGTCGTGCGTTTCGCCGAGCTGGACCGCTGGGCCTCCGAGGGAGAGTACCGGGACATCCTGGCCGGCAACTACCCGCGGCGCGAGACGGACCGCGAGACCTCGGTCGGCGAGGAGTTCAAGTCGGCGGCCAAGTCCTACCAGGAGTCATGGAATCGCTCGGCCGACCCGCTGATCGGCGCTGTGCGCGGCATGGCGGGCTCCGCGGTGGGCGCGGGTGAGCGGCTGATGAACAGGTTCGGCAACCGGCCGGACGACTCGGACCCTAACGACTAGCTGGACCGCTGACCGGCTGGCTCCCTTCGCCTCGTCGGGGCGGCTAGTTGCGCCTGGAGTACGCGACGTTGATGACGGCGATCGCGAGCCAGATCACGAGCAGCCCGGCGAACCCTGGCGGATTGTGGCCAACCGCGAGGGCAATCGCGGTCAGCGGGATTCCGAGCGCCATCGACACGATCGCGAGCGCCAGCGGCGCGCCCTCCTTGTGCTGCTTAGCGGGCCGGGCGGAAGTCATCTGCGCGGCGGCCAGGCGCGCGTCGACGCGCGCGTCGATCTCCGTGCCGACTCGGTCCAGGAACGATTCGATGACCGCCGACTGGTACTCGGGGCCTAGGTCGCGATGGGTCTCGGCGGCCGCGCGGATCTCTTGCGGCGTGAGCGACGGGCTGTTCACACCAGCACGATATATCGCATTGCCTCGTGACGCCATAAGTCCCGTCACGACGCGCGGGCGGCGGCCGGCTGGCGCCAGTGCAGGCCGTGCTCGCCGAGGGGGCCGACCCGAAGGCCGCGGCGCTCGCACTCATCGAGCAGCAGGGCGAGGGCACCCAGACCGGCCCGCCAGGACCCAGGCGGAGACATGCAGTCCGAATCGTGCAGCAACACCGTTTCCCCGCCGCCTAGGCCTGCGGTCAGGGTCGCGTGCACCGACGCCGCGGTCGAACCCGGCGTCCACTCCTTGCCCCACGCGCTCCAGAGCACCGGGGTCAGCTCCAGCCGGCGCGCGGACACCAGCGCGGCGGTGCTCAGCACCCCGTACGGCGGGCGGAACAGCCACGGGGTGACGCCGGCCGTTGCCGTGATGATCTCCTTGGCACCCTGCAGGTCGCTGAAGGTGGCCACGGGCCCGCGCAGCGGCAGGTAGCGGTGCCGCCAGCCGTGCACGCCGATCTCGTGACCGGCGCCCGCGATGTCGGCGACCAGCCGCGGCGATTTGGACACCTGGGAGCCGAGCAGGAAGAACGTGGCGCGCACGCCGCGCTCACTGAGCAGGTCAAGAAAGTGCGGCGTCGCCACCGGGTCCGGACCGTCGTCGAATGTCAGCGCCACGTGGTCGGACAGCGCCTTGCCTGACAGCAGGGGGAACAGCGATGTGCGCACGGAGCGCAGCGCGGTGATGCCAGGGCCAGCGTGCGCGACGGCGAGCCCTGCCGTCGCCGCGAGCAGCAGGCCGGCCACCGTCCCAGTTGACCGGCCATCAGCTGGCTGATCGGTATTTGATCCGATAATCACGGCCCGATTTCGCCTGTCAGACACGGCCTTTCCAGCACATTAATAGACACCGATGGCAACGTTACTCAAGTCATGTCCTATTGGGACGCCCGCTGAAGTCGGCAAACACGGACTGATCCATTGCTGCAATCATGTCATGTTCAGGTTCTGCGGAGCGGCCGAGCGACATCACCTGCGCGAAGCGCCTGGATAACGGGGTCCGAGAGACGGGGGTATCAGTGGGCGTTCAAGCCGCGCGCATAGTCTTTCCCGAGCCCGACAGGGCCGAGATCGCGACGGCCATAGACACGATTCTGGCGACTGGCTCTCTCACCTTGGGTTCGTATACCGAGCAGTTCGAGAGCGCCTTCGCGGCAGCCCACGACGGCACGCCGAGACCTGCCACCAGCGGTCCCCCCGCCACGCCCCCAGATCCGCTTGAGGCGATCGCGGTCGCGAGCGGCACTGCGGCGCTGGAGATCGTGCTGCGCGGCGTCGGCGTGACGGGCCGCGACGTGGTGGTCCCCACGAACACGTTCTACGCGACCGCGGCAGCGGTCATCAGCGCGGGAGCCCGCCCTGTCTTCGCTGACGTCGACAAGGACACGTTCGCGCTGAGCCCGCGTACGCTCGCGGCGGCGCTGACCTCCAACACCGCGGCGGTCGTGCTCGTGCACATCGGCGGCCTCATCACGCCGCAGGTCGACGACTTGCGGCGGCTCTGCCAGATCAACGGCGTGACGCTGGTCGAGGACGCGGCGCACGCGCACGGCTCGAGTTTCGATGGCAGGTTTGCCGGCTCCTTCGGAGCCGCCGCGGCCTTCTCGTTCTATCCGACCAAGCTCGTGACCAGCGGCGAGGGCGGCATGATCCTGACCAGGTCGGCTGACCTGGACCGGGAAGCCCGGATCTACCGGGACCAGGGCAAGGCGTCGTTCGGCACCAACCAGCACATCAGGCCTGGTTACGCCTGGCGCATGAACGAGATGAGCGCCGTCACCGGACTCGTGCACCTGCGCCGCCTGGGTGAGTTCATCGCCCGGCGTCGCGCCGTCGCGGCGCGCTATGAGGCGGGGCTGGCCAGGATCGGCTATCTACGGCCACTGCACGAGCCGCCTGGCTGTCTAGGCAACTTCTACAAGTACATCGCCCTGTTGCCGCCCGGCGTGGACCGCACGTGGTTCAAACGCGAACTCGCCGACCGGCACGATGTCCGCCTCGCCGGCGAGGTGTACGACCTGCCATTGCATCTGCAGCCCGTCCTCGCCGAGTACGCGTCGGGCCAGAGCCTGCCGGCCGCTGAGGACGTGTGCCGCAGGCATGTCTGCCTGCCCGTCCACTCGGACATGCGCGACGACGAGGTCGACCAGGTGCTCGAGGCCATAGCCAAGGTCTCGGCAGACGCGCTGGGTGGCCACGGGGAGCCAGCATGCGCATCGCAGTAACGGGTGGCTGCGGGTTCATCGGATCTCACGTCGTCGACCACCTGGTCGCCGCCGACCACGAGGTCCTCGTGGTCGACAAGCAGGATCGATGGCGCAACCCGCAGGCTAGCTACGTCATCGCTGACGTCTTCGACGAGTCCGCGCTCGACGCCGCGATCAGGGACTTCGACGCCGTCTTCCACCTGGCCGGCGCGGCCGACGTCAACGACGTCGCGGCTGATCCGGTGTCCGCCGTCAGGCTGAACGTGGAGGGCGTCGCCAGGGTGCTCGATGCCGCGCGCAGGGGCCGCTGCGGCCGGGTCATTCTCGCCAGCACCGTGTGGGTATACGGCGCCACGGTAGGCGCTGGCGAGCGGACCGAAGACGCGCCGGTCGACCTCGCCAGGTCCGGTCACCTCTACGTCTCGACCAAGCTCGCCGCCGAGATGCTGATGCGCAGCTACCTGGAGATGTATGACCAGGAATTCACGATCCTTCGCTACGGGATCCCCTACGGCCCGCGGATGCGCGATGCGCTCGTGGTCGCCAGGTTCGTCAGGGCCGCCCAAGCCGGGGAGCCGATCATGATCGCGGGAACCGGAGAGCAGCAGCGGAACTTCGTCTATGTCGAGGATCTCGCAGACGCGCACGTCCTGGCGCTGACTCCGACGGCCGCTAACCAGACGCTCGCACTCGAGGGCGACACTCCTGTGTCGGTCAACGAGATCGCCGAGACGGTCCAGCACCTGGTCCGCCGCGTCGCGCTCCGTCACACGGACGGCCGGGCGGCGGACTACGAAGGGGTCGCCATCTCCAACCAGCGAGCCAAGGACGTGCTGGACTGGTCCCCGAGAACGCCGCTCGCCGAGGGGATCCGCAGGTACCTGGCCTGGCTCGGCACCCCGCGAGGTGAGCGGTGACCGGACACCCGGACCAGCACGGGCGGCGGGCGCTGCTGCTCTCCGGCTCGATCGGCATGGGTCACGACACGCTGGCCGAGGCGTGCTCGGCCACGCTGGAGTCGGACGGCTGGTCGACCAGGACCCTGGACCTGATGCGGCTGCTCGGCCGCGGCGGCGGCTCGATCGGCAACGCCGTGTTCCGGTCGATGATCGCGACTCCCGGCGTCTTCGACGCATTCCACTTCGCGGTCTTGCGCACCGGCAACCGGTTCGCTGACCTCACCGACGCGGCCGCGCGGCGTCAGATCGAGCCGAGGCTGCGGGCCCTGCTCGACGTCAACCGGATCGACCTGGCCATCTCGGTGTTCGCTACCGGAGCATCGGCGGTCAGCAGGCTGGCACCGCGGTATCCCGCGATGAGCCATGTGGTCTTCTGCACCGACGCGACGCCGCACCGGCTCTGGGTCCACCCGAACGTCGACCTCTACCTGCTCACCTCCGAAATAGCGGAGCGGGCGGTGCGCAGGTTCGAGCCAGACGCTCGTGTGCTTGTCGTCCCGGCGCCACTGCGGGCTGCCTTCTACGACCCGCCTTCCCAGCAGCGCGCGCGGCAGCGGCTCGGCATCCCCGAGCACGAGCGATGCGCGCTGCTGATCAGCGGCGCCTGGGGCATCGGCCCGGTCGCCGAGGCGGCGGCGGCGCTCGGCGACGCCGGCGTCCACGTGCTGGCCGTCGCCGGGCAGAACGAGCGCCTCGAGCGCAAGCTGCAGGCGGCAAGCCGACGGCAGCCGCGGGTTCGCGCGATCGGCTACACCGACCGGATACCCGAGCTCATGGCCGCCAGCGACCTGGTGATCACCAGTTCCGGCGACACATGCACCGAGGCGCGCACCGTCGGCAGGCCGTTGCTGCTTCTCGACGTTGTCCAGGGGCACGGGCGCGACAACCTCCAGCACGAACTCGAGCTTGGCGATGCCTTCGTCACCTCCGGCCGCCCGTCGGATGTCGCACGCTCAGCGCTGGCCGCGCTCGAGGCCGCGAAGCCGCCGCCGATGAGTCCGACCCGGTCTTACGCGGCCTGGCAAAGCGCGTTCTCGACCGCGCTGGAGTCCATCGGGCGGTGAGGGCACTGAGGGGCACCCGCTAGCGGCGCCTGATCCGCAGGTAGGCGGCGTCGGACCTGGGCGGCGGCGAGAAACTGGCCGCCGGCACCCTGCGCACCAGCCGGATCTCGTACCTGGCAGCCCAGCGCGCGGTCTCCCGGTCCCTCGGCTCAGGGCTCGACAGCCACTTCGCCGCGCCCCACTCCAGGATGAGTTCGGCGCCGCTCAGCCGCACGTCGTGGTCGCCGAGCAGCCGGCGGCACAGCAGCGTCGTGAGCGCGAACGGCGGGCTGGCGACCACGTGGAAAGGCCGCCGCGGCAACGGCACCCTGCGCAGATCATCTTCGACGACGCCGACCAGCGGCTCGGCCGAGAAGCGCCGCCGCAGCCGCCCGGCAAGTGCGGGATCAAGCTCGATCGCGATCACGTGCGCGCCAGTCCTGGCGAGCGGCGCGGTCAGCGCGCCATATCCGGCACCTAGGTCGAAAACGAGGTCGCCTTCGCCTGCCCCGCTGGCCCTGACCAGCTGGCTGATCAGGCCGCGGTCAGTCAGGAAGTGGGCGCCCGCCGGAGTCTGTGACGGCGTCGGCCGCCTGCGCGGCCGCCCGGGCACGGAAGACCATGACCATTACCATGGTCGCTCCCTCAGTTCGACGTCGAAGCACTAGCCAGCCCGGCCGCGCACAGCCAGAGTCGGCTGCCGACCCAACCTAGGCCCCCGCCCTGCCCGCGAGCCAGTGATTTTCCCGGGGCGCGGAGGGCCTACGCGACCTCGGCGTCTGGGACGGTGGAGTCATCGGCGCTGATGGCGACCCCGTCGGCCACCGTTCCCACCTCGGTCAGCCTCCTCAGAACCGGGAGCGGCTCGCCGGTGTGCACGACGCCCGCCCGCTGGGTGGCCCGCGTCAGCGCGACGTACAGGTCCCCGAGCCCAAGCGGCGACTCAGCCAGGATCATGCTGGGATCGGCGACCAGGACCGTGTCAAACTCAAGCCCCTTGACCTGCCGGACCGTCAGCACGACCACCGGTCGTTCCAGGTCTGCCCCGCTGGCCCCGTCGTCTCCGTCGTCCCCGTCGTCTCCGTCGGCTGCGGCGCCCGCGTCGGGGAGCGCTGCCATGACCGCCGCTTTGATCTCCGCGAGCCGACCGTCAGGGACGATCACCGCCAGGGTCCCGTCTCCGGACTGGTCAGCCAGCCTGGCCGCCGCTTCGGCCGCGACCCCGGCGAGGCTGGCGCCGTCGGCCACGCGCAGCCGCCACGGCACAGCGCCGGACTCCCTGACCGAGCGCGGCGGTGTCGCCCCGGGGTCAATTTGGGCCAGGACGTCGGCTGCCACGGTCATGATCTCGGCCGGGGTTCGGTAGTTCACCGTCAGCGGCGCGAGCCGCCACCGGTCGCCGACGAACGGCCCGAGCGCGTCCGACCACGAGGCTGTGCCCGCGATATCGCCGGTCTGGGCCACGTCGCCGACGATCGTCATCGACCTGGCCGGACAGCGGCGCATCAGCATCCGCCACGCCATCGGCGACAGTTCCTGCGCCTCGTCGACGATGACGTGCCCGAATGCCCAGGTCCGGTCCGTGGCCGCGCGCTCAGACGGGGTGAGGTAGCTGTCATTGTCGAACCGCGCTGCCAGTCTGGCCGCGTCGAGCATGTCGGCGCCCATCAGGATCTCAGGATCGTCCTCCTCGTCCCGGCCGATGATCTCGAGCACGCCCTCGGCGTACGACTCCTCCTGCGCGCGGCGCCGCCGTGCGGCGGCCTTCAAGCCGCGGTCGTCCTCGCCAAGCAGTTCAGCCGCCTCGTCCAGCAAAGGAATGTCGGGCGCGGTCCACGGCGAGCCAGCGGACCTGCGCAGCAGGTCGCGCTCCTGCGGCGGCATCGCACCCGCGGCCGCGGCGAGCAGCCGCCTCGACGCGAACAGGTCACCGATCAGTTGCTGCGGCGTCAGGATCGGCCACAGCCGTCCGATCGCTGCCCGGATCTCGGGATCGTCGCCCAGTTCAGCACGCAGGTCATCGATATCGGCCCGGCCCATCAGGTTCCCGCCGCCGAACGGATCCTTGCCGAGCCGCCCCGACACCACGCGGGCAAGCTCGTCGAGCGCGTCCCTGACGAAGATCTGCCTGGCCTGGTTGTGCGGCCGCCGGGACCGGCGTGCCCGCTCCCTCGCTCGCGCCAGTGCCTGCCCGCTGAGCCGGTAACGCGCTTTTTCGAAACTAACCTCGAGTCCCTCATGTGGCACGCGTTGCCGCTCCCGCACCGCGGAAGACACGACCCTTGCCATGCCCGGCCTGCCCTTGATCCTGGCCACCTGGGCGGTCTCCGATCCCGTGACCGTGATCCCCGGCATCAGGTCGCCGATGGTCGCGAGCAACACGCTCGTCTCGCCCAGCGACGGCAGCACCTGGCCGATATAGCGCAGGAACGTGGCGTTAGGCCCGATCACGAGCACGCCCCGCTTCTCGAGCTGGCGCCGGTAGGTGTAGAGCAGATAGGCGGCGCGGTGCAGTGCGACCGCGGTCTTGCCGGTGCCCGGACCACCCTGAACGACCAAAACGCCTGGCAGCCCTGACCTGATGATCAGGTCCTGTTCGGCCTGAATGGTCTCGACGATGTCGCGCATCCGCCCGGTCCTGCTCGCGCTCAGCGCCGCGAGCAGCGCCGACTCGCCGGTCAGTCCCTCGTGCTTGCTCGGGTCGGCCGCCGCGAGGTCGAGCACCTCATCGTCCAGCCGCTGGACGGTCCTGGCCCTGGTCTTGATGTGCCTGCGGACCCGCACATCGCCAGGAGATGCGGCCGTCGCCAGGTAGAACGGCCTGGCCGCATCCGCACGCCAGTCCATCAGCAGCTGGTCGTAGTCGTCGTTGTCCGCGTGCATGCCGAGACGTCCGATATAGCTCTTCATGCCGTCATTGAACTCAAGCCTGCCGAAGCAGAGCCCGTTCTCCGCCGCGTCTAGCTGGCCGAGTTGCTGGCCGTACATAACGGCCAGCGCCTCACGCTCGGTGCGAGCCGACGGCGTGCCACCGACCTGACGCAATGTGCGCGCCAGGCGATCCGACGTCCGCTGTCTGAGCTCGTCAAGTCGTTGGTAGAGCCCCGTGATGTACGCCTGCTCGCTGTCCCGCTCGATGTCTGTACGGTCATCGCCCGACAAGCGCGTTTCCCTTCGCCGCGAAATTGCCCATACAGCTTAGTCGCTCCGTCGAAGCGGGCTCGCGCCGCGACGCGTCCTGTCGGCGCTGCTCAGGCGGGCTAGGGCTCGAGGCGCGGGTCGGTGCCACGCGGGCCGAATCCTGCGCCGGTCGGCTGCATGGGATCCCAATCGAATACCACCGAATTGTCCTCTTCGCCGATCAGCACCTCGGCGCCAGCAGCGGCGCCGGCCTCGGCCAGCGCATCTTCGATACCCAACTTGGCCAGCCGGTCGGCCAGGTATCCGACCGCTTCGTCGTTGCTGAAGTCGGTCTGCAGAATCCACCGGCGCGGCTTGGCGCCCCTGATGCGGAACGCATTCTCGCCCTCCCGCACCAGTTCGAAGTCCGGTCCAGCGACCGGCTCTGGCCGGATGACGAGCCTGGTCGGCAGCGCCGGAGGGGCCGCGCTCCTGGCCTCCGCCACGATCGCCGCCAGCGCATAGGCAAGCTCGCGCAGCCCTTCGCCCGAGGCCGCCGAGACCTGGTGGACTCGCAGGTCCCTCGCCTGCAGATCGGGCCGGACGATCTCGGCGAGGTCGCGTGCCTCTGGCACGTCGATCTTGTTGAGCACCACCACTCGCGGACGTTCGGCCAGTCCCGCCCCGGTCACCTCGTCATAGGCGGTCAGTTCGGCCTCGATCACGTCGAGGTCCGAGACCGGATCACGGCCGGGCTCCGCCGTTGCGCAGTCGATCACGTGGACGAGCACCGAGCAGCGCTCGATGTGCCTGAGAAAGTCCAGGCCGAGGCCACGTCCGTCGCTGGCGCCGGGAATCAGGCCAGGCACATCGGCAACCACGTACTGCGTGTCGCCGGCCTCGACCACGCCGAGGTGCGGCGTCAGCGTCGTGAACGGGTAGTTCGCGATCTTCGGGCGGGCCGCGGACATCGCCGAGATCAGCGAGGACTTGCCGGCGTTGGGGAAGCCGACGAGGCCTGCGTCGGCGATGGTCTTCAGTTCGAGCAGCAGTTCCTTGCTCTCACCTGGCTCGCCGCGCAGCGCGAAGCCTGGTGCCTTGCGCTTGGTTGAAGCGAGCGCGGCGTTGCCGAGCCCGCCGAAGCCGCCCTGAGCGGCGACGAACTCCGTGCCCGCTCCGATCAGGTCGGCGAGCACCTCGCCGCCCGCGGTCTTGACGACGGTGCCGTCAGGGATGCTCACGATCAGGTCGCTGCCGTTGGCGCCGCTGCGGTGCGAGCCCGCGCCCTGCTTGCCGTTGCCCGCCCTGCGCAGCGGCCGGCGGTGGAAGTCGAGCAGCGTCGCGGTGCTCAGATCGACACGGAAGATGACGTCACCGCCGCGGCCTCCGTTGCCGCCGTCCGGGCCGCCCAGCGGCTTGAACTTCTCCCGGTGGATCGAGGCGCAGCCGTTGCCGCCGTTGCCGGCCTGAATCCGGATCTCCGCCTGATCGGCAAATTCCGCCACGCTAGCCCCCTTCGAGAGCGATCTCCCGCCTTGCGGGCCCGCCAGAGCCCCAGCGCCCCTTGGATGAATTCCGATGGCCCGTCAAGAGGAAAGGGCCACCAGTCGTCTTGGAACGACAGTGATGGCCCATCGGTGCTGATCGACCTCGCGTTGAGCCGGACCGCGAAGGCCGCGATCCGGCATTGCCGACGCCTCGGCTAGCTGGTCCTGGCAGACGCGGTCTCGGCGACCGGGATCACGCTGACCGCGCGCCGACCACGGCGGGAGCCGAACTCGACCTTGCCCGCGACGAGCGCGAACAGGGTGTCGTCGCCACCGCGGCCGACGCCGACGCCCGGGTGAAAGTGCGTGCCGCGCTGGCGCACCAGGATCTCGCCGGCGTTGACGACCTGGCCGCCGAACCGCTTCACGCCGAGGCGCTGGGCGTTCGAGTCACGTCCGTTCCTGCTGGACGAGGCGCCCTTCTTGTGTGCCATCTCAGCGTTACCTCTCAGGCCTTCTTCTTCGCCGTGCTCGCCTTGGCTGTGCTCGCCTTAGCCGTGCCGGAACCGATGCCGGTGACTTTCACCTGCGTGTACTTCTGGCGGTGACCCTGGCGGCGCCGGTAGCCGGTCTTGTTCTTGTAATGAATCATGTGGATCTTGGGGCCGGCGGCTGGGCCGAGAATCTCGGCGGTGACCTCGTAGCCGCCAAGCTCGGCGCTGTCGGTGATCACGTTTTTGCCGTCAACGATGAGCACGGCAGGCAGTGTCACGGTGGAGCCGACCTCACCGGCGAGCTTGTCCACGGTCAGGACGTCGTCGACAGAGGCCTTGCTCTGCTTGCCGCCGCAGCGGACGATCGCGTACACGACTGAACTCTCTCTTCCTGGGGTCAGCCCGCCGCGTCTATCGCGACCTCGTCCGAACGTCGAGGCGACCGGGCCCGCCGACAGTGCGCGCCGCAGCGGACACGCCGACGACAAAGAATATCAGACTACGCGCCCTCATTCGCTCGGAGCCGGACTCGTTGCCTCGGGCTGACCAGCGTTGTCGCCGACCATCCCAGCGGGCTCCGCGGGACCTGCCGACTCTTCCGCGTTCGAGCCTGCTGACGAGGCGGCGCCGCTGGCATTCGCCGAGGCCGCGGTCGCTGGCGGCGCACCATCGGCCGCCGCCGCCACCGCCGGCGCGGGTGCCTCGCCGTCCGCGGCTCCTTGGTCGGCCGTTGCAGTCTGCGCCACGCGCACGGTGTCGGGCGGACCAGCCTCACGGTGCGCGGACCGCCGCGGGCGCCGGCGTGACGAGCCTTCTGCGGCGGCCGGTGCGTCTTGCTGCCCGGACCCATTGGCGGTCGAGGCAGCGTCGTCAGCAGCCGAAACCACGACCGCCTCCGGCTGGGCGGCTCCCTCGGCCACATCCGGCTCGGCTGAAGCGGCCGCCCTGGCCTTCGCGGCGGCTGCCTTGGCGGCACCCGACGTGGCCCTGGCCGACCTGGTCGCGGCCGGCTTCTCGGCGCCGGCCTCGGCGGGCGCCGAGACCGCACCGTTTGAGTCAGCGTTCTCAGCCTGGGCCTCATCCGCGGCGCCGGAGGCAGGCGCCTCCGACTCGATCGTCTTGGCGGCGACCTGCGCGATGGCCTTGCTCCTGGCCGACCTGGACCTGGCCGGACCCGGCTTCGGCGCTCCGCCCTGCTGACCGTTGCGGACTGGTGCGTGCGGCAGTTCAGTCAGCTCGGTCGAGACGAGGATTCCCCGGCCGTTGCAGTGCTCGCACGGCACAGAGAACGCCGCGACCAGCCCGGATCCGACCCGCTTCCTGGTCATCTGGACCAAGCCGAGCGAGGTCACCTCTGCGACTTGGTGCTTGGTCCGGTCGCGGGCCAGGCACTCGATCAGCCGGCGCAGCACCAGATCGCGGTTGCTCTCCAGCACCATGTCGATGAAGTCGATGACGATGATGCCGCCGATGTCACGCAGCCGGAGCTGGCGGACAATCTCCTCCGCGGCCTCAAGGTTATTGCGCGTGACGGTCTGCTCCAGGTTGCCGCCCTGGCCGGTGAACTTGCCGGTGTTGACGTCGACGACCGTCATCGCCTCGGTCGTGTCGATCACCAGCGATCCGCCGCTGGGCAGCCACACCTTCCGGTCAAGCGCCTTGGTCAGCTGCTCGTCGATGCGGTAGGAGGTGAACAGGTCCTTGTCGTCGGACCAGCGCTCCAGCCGCTCGGCCAGGTTCGGCGCGACGTACCTGACGTACTCGTCGACCAGGTCCCATTCGTTGTCGCTGGCGATAACGAGCTTGGTGAAGTCCTCGTTGAAGATGTCCCTGACGACGCGGATCGTGAGGTCAGGCTCGCCGTACAGCATGTCGGGCGCGCTAGCCGTCTTGGCCTTGCGCTCAATCGCCTGCCACTGCGCGACCAGCCGCGTGACGTCGTGCTGAAGCTCTTCCTCAGACGCACCCTCGGCCGCCGTCCTGACGATGATCCCGCCATCCTCAGGAGCGACCTTCTTGAGGATCGCCTTGAGCCTGTTCCGCTCGGTGTCAGGCAGCTTCCTGCTGATCCCCGTCATCGAAGCGCCTGGCACATAGACGAGATACCGGCCAGGCAAGCTAACCTGGCTCGTCAGCCTGGCGCCCTTGTGGCCGATCGGGTCCTTGGTGACCTGCACCATGATCGACTGTCCGGACTTCAGCGCCGACTCGATCCGCTTCGCGACGCCTTCGAGGCCGCTCGCGTCGAAGTTGACCTCGCCTGCGTACAGGACCGCGTTGCGGCCCTTCCCGATGTCGACGAACGCCGCCTCCATGGAGGGCAGCACGTTCTGCACCTTGCCGAGATAGACGTTGCCGACGTAGGACTGGTGGCTCGCCCTGTCCACGTAGTGCTCGACAAGCACGCCGTCCTCGAGCACCGCGATCTGGGTCCGCTCGCCCTGCTGGCGCACGGCCATGACCCGCTCGACCGCTTCGCGCCTGGCCAGGAACTCCGACTCCGTGATGATCGGCGGCCGCCGCCTGCCGGTGTCGCGTCCCTCGCGGCGGCGCTGCCGCTTGGCCTCCAGCCTCGTCGAGCCCTTCACGGCGCGGACGTCGTCGGACTCGCTTGCCGAGCGCGACTCACGGACATGGACCACGGTGTCGGCCGGGTCGTCGGCTGGCACCTCGCCGCCGGGTACGAGAGCGCCGCTGCGCTGCCGGCGACGCCTGCGACGGCGGCTCGATGCGCCGCCCTCGCCGTTCTCGTCACCGTCGGATTCGCGGTCCGCGTCCTCGCCGCTCTGAGCCCGGCCGCTGTCCTGCGCGCGATCTGCTGAGCCTGGCGCTTGCTTGTCGGCCTTCTGGCTGTCGCCAGGCCGGCCGCTGCCGCCCTGGGCACTGCTCTCGGCGCCGTCGCCGGAACCGCTCTCGCCAGCTCCGCCCTTGCCGCGGCCGCGGCCACCGCGCCGGCGTCTGCGTGAAGCGCCGCCAGCACCTTCCTCGGTGTCGCCGTCGCTGCTGGGCCGGCCGGTCTCGGCCGACTTGCTGGTTATCTCGGGCGGCTGGAAGACCAGGACGGGAGGCTGGAACGCCGCCGCTGGCACCTGCTGCGCACCGGCCGCCGCGCCGCGGCCCGCCGAGGTCTGATCACCTTGAGCGACTGGCACGCTAGGAACCGCAGGCACAGTGGCCGCTGCCTGACGCGAGCCCCCGCCCTGGGCGGGCTTGGCCTCGGTCGTGTCCGAGCCTGGCCCTGCTTCCTGGGCCCCAGACTTGAAGTCGGGCGAGGTGGCCGGCTTGGCTACGCCCCGCCTCGCTCGGCGCAGTAGTCCGCGCCGGTGCCCGCCTTCGCCGGCGGACCCGGCACCTTGGCCTTGACCAGCATCTCCTGATGTCTCATTGGGTTCTGACTGTCGATTCTGTGGCTCGGTCTCGAGCATCCGGGCAATCTCTTCCGTAGGGCTCCCGGGCGCGCAGGCCAGCAAGCTGGCTAAGCGTGCCGCGCGGGAGCTGTTCGTTCGCACGCAGCGGGCTGGCTGGCGCCGATCCGGCGCTCTTCGCCTCCTGCTGCATTGCCTTGTCTGTTGTGCTTCTCGGCAGGTGTTCTTCGTGCCGGGCAACCTGATCCGGTCGCGGCGGGCTCAGGCCCGGCAAGCTTTCGACGCGCTGATTGCTGGCAGGATCTGCCGCCGCCTGCCGATGCGGTGCGGCGTCCTGGACTCCAGCGCCCGGGACAGCTGACGGGGACGCGCCCGCTGGCGGCTGCTCGGGCCGGTCCGGCCCGGTGGCGTCGCAGGCTGCGGTCATCCCCGGCTGAGCTCCCGTCTGAGCCGCGGTAAGCGCGCTGATCGGGCCTTGCCAGAGCCTGGTCACCAGCGGGGGTGACGCGGGCTCGAGCGCCGACAGCTGGCGGAGCGCGGCCAGGATGTCATCTGGTCGGACGGCAGGTGTCAGCTGCCGAACAATCATTCGAAGTATCGCACATCCAGCGGCAAGGTCCGTCTCGCCGCGCGCGGCGTCGCCCTTGCTTGCATCCGGGGAGCTATCTGCGCCGGTCCTGGCGGTGGCGACCAGGCTCAATACGGCTGCACGCGCGTCCAGTATCCGCGTTCCCTTGTTCGTCAGACGCTCTACTTCAACGCTTGGCGCGGCCAGGAACTTCCGGACCGCCGACGCGGCAGCACCGGCTGGAATGCCGGGCCAGATGACCTCCCACTCGGAGGCCTCTAGCTGTGCCGCGCCGGACTTGCCGGCTGCCTCGACAACTTCGATCACGTCAATCCCGTCCGGCAAGGCTGCGTCGAGCCGACGACAAACGTCGTCCGGATCGCAGTGGCTCGTCACAGCGAGTTCGAGGTACTCTGCCTCGCTCGCCGAGCCCGTCGGAGCCCCGCCCGAATACGAAATCCTCGGATGCGGTGAGAACCCGGCGGAGTAGGCGACCGGAATGCCGGCCTTGCGCACTCCCCGCTCCATCGCGCGCGCTACATCCCTGTGGCTCGCGAAGCGCATCCTGCCTCTTTTAGCGTACCTGATGGTCAGGCGCTGAACCGGTGGCGCGGGCGGGGGGCCGCCAGGCACTGGCCTGGCCACTTAGAGCTCACTCCCCGGCCCAGTCGCCGTCGCGGCTGGCGCGCGGTTGAGCACGGTCAGCGGCAGCAGCCGGGCGCCGGTCGGGCCTGTCTCGATCTGCGTGTCCATGGCCGGGCACACGCCGCACTCGAAGCACGGCGTCCACCGGCAGTCGTCCACCTCCGCCGCGCCCGCCGGGTCGATGGCGGCCTGCCAGTCCTGCCAGAGCCAGTCCCGCTCCAGCCCGGCATCGAGATGATCCCAGGGCAGGACCTCGGCATAGGAACGCTCGCGGGTGGTGTACCAGTCCAGGTCGACGCCCTCCGCGGCCAGCGCGCGCGCCGCGCTGGCCTCCCAGCGCTCATAGGAGAAGTACTCGCTCCAGCCGTCGAACCTGCCGCCGTCCTCCCAGACGGCCCTGATCACCTTGGCCACCCGCCGGTCGCCCCTGGACAGCAGGCCCTCGACCACGGACGGCTTGCCGTCGTGGTAGCGGAAGCCGATCGAGGAACCGTAGCCGCGATCGGCCCGCATCGCGGCGCCGAGCGCCTTCAGCCGCGCGTCGACGGTCTGGTGGTCGCACTGCGAAGCCCACTGGAACGGCGTGTGCGGCTTGGGCACGAACCCGCCGATTGACACCGTGCACCTGATGTCGCGACGGCCGCTTGCCTTCCGCCCGGCCTCGATCACGCGGTGCGCGACCCTCCCGATGGCGAGCACGTCCTCGTCTGTCTCGGTCGGCAGCCCGCACATGAAATACAGCTTCACCTGGCGCCAGCCGCTCGCGTAGGCGGTGCTCACGGTCGCGATCAGGTCGTCCTCGGTGACCATCTTGTTGATCACCTTGCGGATCCGGTCGGTTCCGCCCTCCGGGGCGAACGTCAGCCCAGAGCGGCGACCGTTCCTGCTGAGTTCGTTGGCCAGCGTCACGTTGAACGCATCGACCCGGGTCGACGGCAGCGACAGTCCGGTGTTGGTGCCTTCGTAACGATCGGCGAGATCGGTGGCGATTTCGTTAATCTCGCTGTGATCTGCGCTCGACAGGGACAGCAAGCCGACCTCGGTGAACCCGCTGTTCGCCAGGCCCGCCTCAGTCATCTTCCCGATCGCCCCGATCGACCGCTCACGGACCGGCCTGGTGATCATGCCCGCCTGGCAGAACCGGCAGCCCCTGGTGCAGCCGCGGAAGATCTCGACGCTGAACCGCTCGTGCACCGACTCGGCTACCGGAACCAGCGGCTTGCTCGGGTACGGCCAGGCGTCCAGGTCAGAGACGGTGTGCTTGGCCACCGCGCGCGGCACGCCTGGCCGGTTCGGGAGCACGCTCGCGATCGTCCCGTCCGGCAGGTAGCTCACGTCGTAAAAGCGCGGCACGTAGACGCCTCCACCGGTCGCCAGGCGCATCAGCAGGCCGTCACGGCCGCCCGGCCTCCCTGCCCGCTTCCAATCCCTGATCAGGTCGGTGATGGCGAGCACGGCCTGCTCGCCGTCGCCGAGCACGGCGCCGTCGATGAACTCCGCGATCGGCTCGGGATTGAAGGCGGCATGGCCGCCGGCCAGCACGATCGGGTCGTCGTCGCCGCGGTCGGCGGCGCTTAGCGGGATCTGTGCCAGGTTGAGTGCGGTCAGCAGGTTCGTGTACCCGAGCTCGGTCGCGAAGCTCACCCCGAGCACGTCGAACGCGCGGACCGGCCGGTGCGCGTCGACCGTGAACTGCGGGATCTGATGCTCGCGCATGAGGGCTTCGAGATCCGGCCAGACCGAGTAAGTGCGCTCGGCGAGCACGTCCTCTCGTTCGTTCAGCACCTCGTAAAGAATCTGAATGCCCTGATTGGGAACGCCTACCTCGTACGCGTCCGGGTACATGAGCGCCCAGCGGATTTCGGCAGCGTCCCAGTCCTTGACGACGCTGTTGAGTTCCCCGCCGACGTACTGGATCGGCTTGCGGATCAGCGGGAGCAGCGACTCAAGCCGGGGGTAGACCGACTGGACAGGCATTACCCAAGCTTACCGACTGACGTGGGGTACATATGAGCCACTGGCTGTCGTGGGCCGCTTGCTCCGCGCTGGCGGGAGTTTTCGGCAGCAATCTCGGGCTAGTACGCGGCCTTGCCAGTTCTGCAGTTCCATTTGATTTCGATCGGTAATAGAAGCTAAAATATAGCTATATTCTAGATCAACAGACTAGACAATCTCGCGGCAGGGATACAGGCGTCGATGCATCTGAACCCCTTCATGATCCTGGGCAGCGCCGTCGTTGGTCTGCTCGTCGGTCTGACCGGCGCCGGCGGCGGTGCGCTGATGACCCCCATGCTGATCTTGCTCTTCGGAGTGACCCCGTCCTCGGCGATCTCTAGCGACCTGGTGGCCGCGGTACTGATGCGGCCGGTCGGTGCCGCCGTGCACCTGCGCAAGGGCACCGTCAACATGCGCATGGTCGGCCTGATGGTGCTCGGATCGGTGCCGATGGCCTTCCTCGGCTCGTACCTGCTGCACCTGCTCGGCAGCGGCGGGGTGGCGGACCAGACCCACGTAGAGGTCGCGCTCGGAACCGCGCTGCTGGTCGGCGCGGCCGCGATGGTTATCCGCTATGTGCTCGACAAGCGCTCGGGCCAGCAGCGGCTCGGCAACATCACCGAGATTGCCATTCGCCCGTTGCCCACCGTCGTGATCGGCGCCGTCGGCGGTCTGATCGTCGGGCTGACCTCGGTCGGCTCTGGGTCGCTGATGATCGTGCTGCTGCTGTTCGTCTATCCGCTGATCGGCGCCAACCAGTTGGTCGGGACCGACCTGACCCAGGCGGTGCCGCTCACGGCGGCAGCCGCGCTGGGCGCGCTGACCTTCGGTCACGTCGAGTTCGCGGTGACCGCGTCGGTCGCGATCGGCAGCGTGCCGGCGGTGCTGGTTGGGTCGTTCCTGTCGTCTCGGGCGCCAGATAAGTTCATCAGGCCGGTGATTACGTTCGTGATCTTCGCGTCCGGGCTGAAGTACGTCGGCGTTCCGACCACTGCGCTCGGTATCGTCCTCGGGTCGGTGCTGGTGGTCGGGCTCGGGTACTTGCTCGCCCGCTCTCAGCGCTGGAGCCGCCGGGCGGCTGCTCCGGCTGACGACCTCGCGAAGTCGGAGGCAGAAGCCCACGGCGAGGCCGGCGCGCTGGCCGGAGCCGGCAACGGATCGGCGCCGACGGCCAGTGGCGACGACGGCTCTGTGCCGCACGCGGGCATGGGCAGCGGGAACGGTTCGGCCGCCGCTGAGATCGGTGTCAACGGTGCTGGCACCGAAGCCACCCCCGATTCCGTGCCAGGTAACGGCTCAGTTCATACCGGCGGCCGGGCGACGGCGAACGGCTCAGTTGCTGCCAATGGCACAGAGCCGAGTGGCGAGGAGAGCAAACCGTGGACTGCGCAGATCGACTAGCCGCAGCCTGGTGGGGCGGGCCGCGGGCGAAGACGCCGGCCAGCGTAGGCGAGTGAGCGTCGAGGTCTATGTCGCGGATGAATCTGGGTCTTGCAGCCGGACGGCTGGCAGCCCTTCAGCCATGGCGTGGATCATGCGCTCCAGGGTTGGCGCGAACGGCGGGCATGCCCTAGCCAGCTCGGGCTCGGCCTCGTAAAGCTCGCGCAGGACGGCGGCAGGGTGCGCCATCGGCCAGATCATGCCCGCGAAGGCCGTGGCCGCCGCCGCAAGCTCGAATCCCTCGCTCGCCGCGAGGCCGCCTTGCACGGCAATGGCCGCTCCCGCCTGCTCAAGCGCGCCGAGCGCGGCACGCTTGTACTGGCGGGCTGATTCCGGGCCGACGTGTCGCTCCAGGCTCGTGGCCAGCACGCTCTGCAGGTCGCAGAACATTGGCCTGCTGGTCAGCGAGTCACATAGGCCTGCGGCGAGCGCGGCAGTCCCGGCCGGAGCGCCAGGCAGGCGTGCCACAACCTCGTCAGCCCAGTGCCGCCACTCCTCGGCCATCAACTCCAGGTAGATCTCTTCCCTGGTGCCGAAGTAGCGCAGCACGTTGGACTTGGCCAGGCCCACGGCCTCGGCGACCGCGGCGAGGGTGACGCCCTGCACGCCTTCGTGCGCGGCGAGGTCGCGGGCGGCGGCAAGAATGCCATCGCGGCGGCGTCGCTTATGCTCAGCGCTCCGGGCGCGAGCGAAGGTTAGGGGCTCGGAACCGCTTGTTCCGGCTCTCGTACCCTCCCTCGCCAGCTCGATCCGCTCCACGAGTTGACATCCTAGCGGATTAACAGAACACTGGTCTCTAATTAACGGAACGACGGTCTTTTAGCCAGTGAAAACACGAGGTGGATCATGAGCAAGATCGCGCTGGTCACTGGGGCGTCGTCAGGCATTGGCGAGGCTGCGGCCAGGGAGCTGCAGCAGCGGGGCTACGTCGTCTACGCAGCGGCACGGCGCGCCGAGCGGCTGGCTGGCCTGCCTGGCGCGGGCATTCACGCGTTGAGCATGGACGTCACCGACGACGCGTCGGCCTCGGCCGGAGTGCAGCAGATCATCGACGAGCACGGCCGGCTCGACGTGCTGGTTAACAACGCCGGCTACGGCTCCTACGGCGCGCTTGAGGACGTTGACTTGTCCGAGGCCAGGTACCAGTTCGAGGTGAATGTGTTCGGCCTGGCCAGGCTGATCCAGTTGGTGACGCCGCACATGCGCAAGCTGGGCTCTGGCCGGATCATCAACATCTCGTCGATGGGCGGCAAGATCTACGAGCCGCTGGGAGCGTGGTACCACGCCACGAAGTTCGCGGTCGAGGGACTGAGCGACTCGCTGCGCCTGGAACTCAAGCCGTTCGGCATCGAGGTCGTCCTCATCGAGCCGGGCTCAATCAGGACGGAGTGGGCGTCGATCGCCGCCGACAAGCTAGAACAGACCTCAGGCTCGACCGCCTACGCGGACCAGGCTCGGACCGTTGGCAGCGTGCTGCGGTCGATGGACACCCATCCCCGCCGGGCGAGCGACCCCGCAGTCGTCGGCAAGGTCATCGCCAGGGCGGCCACGGCGCGGCGGCCGCGGACCAGGTACGTCACCGGTTTCGGGGCCAGGCCGCTGCTGCTGGCCAGGCGGGTGCTCCCGGACCGCGGCTTCGACCAGGTCATGACCATCGCCTACCGCTCAGCCAGCTGACCGCCCGCCTAGCCCTGCGCCAGCGGCACTGCCCGCCCAGTCCCCTCCGCCAGCCGACCGCCCGCCCTCTCCGCGTGTATGGCTGGTCCATACATCACCAGAATCCGCAATGGATGGACCAGCCATGCGCGGATCGGGTCCTGGCATCCGGGCCGGTCTCCGCTCACCCGTCGCTCACTCGTCGCTCCCCGGCCGCCGGTCAGCTGGCGAAGACGTTGCGCGGCCGGCGGACCGACTGAAGCAGGCCCACGGCGATCATGTCCGCGAACATCGCGGACCCGCCGTAGGACACGAACGGCAGCGGCAGGCCGGTGACGGGCATGATGCCCATCGTCATCCCGATGTTGACGAAGGCCTGCACGGCGAACCAGATCGCCACGCCGGCCGCGACCAGCATCCCGAACTGGTCATCGGCCTTGGTCGCGATCCGCAGCGCGCAGATCAATAGCAGGGCGAGCAAGAAGATGATGAGCATGGACCCGACCAGGCCAAGCTCGTTCCCGATCACGGCGAAGATGAAGTCGGTGTGCTGCTCGGGCACGAAGTTGCCGGCGATCATCTGGCTGTGGAACAGCCCGGTCCCGTGCAGGCCGCCCGATCCGATGGCGATCTTCGACTGCGCCGCGCTGTAACCCGTGCCTCGCGGGTCGGCCGACGGGTTCAGGAACGACGTCAGCCGACCTACCTGGTAGGCCTTGAGCAGGTGCAGCTTGGCCACGGCCGTCACCGCGAGCACCGCCCCAGCGACCATCGCGGCGAGCCAGCGCAGCCGCACCCCGGACAACGCGACCAGGCCGCCGACCAGCAGGACGAGCACGATCATCACGCCCAAATCGGGTTCGGCCGCGACCAGCAGAATCGGGAACGCCGCAATTCCCAGCGTCTTCGCTACCGCGCGTTTCCCAGGTCTGGACTCGCCAGACCGGATGTCAGACAGCAGCATGGCGGAGATCACGATCACAGCCAGCTTGGCGAACTCCGACGGCTCGACCTGGAAGCCGGCGCCCAGCGAGATCCAGGATTTGGCGCCGTTCACGATGCTGCCGAGCGGAGTCAGCACGGCGATCAGCCCGAGGCAGGACACGCCGTAAAGGATCGGCGCGTAGAGCCTGAGCTGGCGCGAGTCCATCGCGCTGACGATCAGCATCAGCACCAGGCCGAGCGCGATGTTCAGCATTTGCTTGAGCAAGAACCCGTGCGGATTCGCGCCTTGGCGCAGGAGCATCGGCTGGGTCGCCGACCAGATCATCACGGTGCCGACCAGCGTGAGCGCGAGCACCGTACACAGCAGCAGCCAGTCTGCCTGGCGCAGCGCCGAGTCCCGGCCGACCGCGCGCCCCGCGAGCCGCCTGACCGCCACCCAGGCCGGGCTCGCCCGCCGCCGCGACTCGCCGCTAACCCAGCTCACGGGTGCCCCGGCCTGCGAGCCGCCCGAGCAGCAGCCCGTGCCTTCGCCCTCGCCTTGGCCGCCGCGGCGCGCAGGGCAGCGGGCCCGAAGCCCGCAGGTGCGACCATCTGGCCGGCCGCGTTGAGGCGCGGCAGGCCGGGCAGCCGGCCGCCTGGCAGAGCGGCCTTGTGCCCTTCCAGGCCGTAGATGCCGTCCCAGATCTGCCGCACCGCGGGACCGGCGACCTGCGCGCCGAACCCGGAGTTCGGGATCATCACGACCACGACGTACTTGGGGTGGTCGCACGGGGCGAACGAGGCGAATACCGACGTCGACTGGGTGCCGCTGACCTGGGCGGTACCGGTCTTGCCCGCGACGCAGACCTGCCCGAGAGGGAAACCGCCGAACGTGCCGGCCGCGGTGCCGCTGGTCACCACGCCGGCCAGCGCGTGCCTGATGTAGGCCAGCGTCGACTTGGCGACGGGCAGGTGACCGACGACCGGCGGAGTGATCTTCCGCACCGTCTTGCCGTCCGCGCTGATCAGCGCCTCGCCGACGCGCGGGCTGTACAGGGTGCCGCCGTTGGCGAGCGCCGCGTACGCGCGCGCCAGCTGCAGCGGCGTGACCGACACGTAGCCCTGGCCGATCGCCGCGATTACGGCCTGCCCCGCGGTCCAGATGTTGCCTGAACGGCAGTCATCCCACTCGATCTGCTGGACGTAGGTGCCGTTCTGCTTGCCGTACTTGCACCAGTTCTGACCGCGGTGCGCGTTGTCCTTCCACAGCCAGTACAGCCAGGTCCTGGTCGGCACGCTGCCCGGGCTCTCGGCTGGCACGTCGATTCCTGTGGGCCGCCCGAAACCCCAGGCAAGCTCCATCTTCTGCATCTCCTGCACCCGTGCGTGGGGCGACGTGACGTCGTTGGCCCGCGGGTGGTCCTTCAGGTAGATCTGGTACGCGAGGTTGTAGAACACCGTGTCGCATGAGACTACGAGCGCGGTGTAGAAGCTCATCGGGCCCAGCGACGGGCTGCCGTCGTTCAGGTACGACCGGCCGCCGATGTTGACCGCCGCTGGGCACTGGTAGGTGCCGTTCAGCGAGAACCCGGCCGCGACCGCGGCCGCCACCGACGTCACCTTCCATGTCGATCCTGGCGCGTACTGGCCCTGGGTGGCCCTGTTCAGGATCGGCTCGCCGCTGGCCTGGTGGAACAGCCGCTTGAACTCGGTTTCCGTGATGCCGCCCGACCAGATGCTCGGGTTGTAGGTCGGGTAGCTGGCCAGCGCCAGCACCCGCCCGGTCGTCGTCATGACGACCGCAGCACCGCCCTTGCTAACCGCGTTGCCGGCGAACTGCCCGCGCAAAACGGCGTCCGTGAGCGCGCGCTCGGTGTCCTGCTGGATCTGCGAGTTGATGCTGGTGACCAGGTAGTCGCCCGGCTTCGGCTTGACCGCGCTGACGGTGCCGGTCACCTGGCCCTGCGCGTTCACCGCGAGCCGGGTGAGCCCGGGCACGCCGCGCAGGGCGCGGTCGTACTGCAGCTCAAGCCCGGCCTGCCCGACCAGGTCGACGCTGGAGAACCCGGTGACCGGCAGGCCCTCCTTCTTCAGCTCGCTGGCGGTGATGGGCTGCAGGTAGCCGAGGGTCTGCGCCAGGCTCGTCGAGACCGGCTGGTGGTAGCGCGTCACCGGCTGGACGGCGGCGGTCACGCCGGGAAACAGCCGCTGGTTCTCGAGCACCTCTAGCCCGATCTTGGCGCGGACGTTCTCGGCGACCGGAATCGGCTGATAGGGCGACCCAGGCCAGCACGGCTGCTTGACTCCCACCGTGCACAGCCGGACCTGGCGGAACATTTGGTGCCGCTTGATGTGCAGCAGCGTGGCCAGCCGCCGCAGCACCGCTGTACCCGCATCGTGCTGCTGCCACAGCGCGGGCAGGCTGACGGACACGACCAGCGCGGATTTGCTGTCCACGATCGGCGCCCCGGTGTCATCGACGATGGGCCCGCGCACCGAAGGCTCGACGACCTCCCTGAGCCTTTCCGACGTGGCCTGCGCGACATAGCTCGTGCCTGTCTTTACCTGGAGATACCAAACTCTCGCGGCTAGTCCGAGCAGCAGGGCGGCCACTACCAGGTACAACACAAAGAGCCTGGAGCGCGAAGCCCGGATCATCGGAAACCACCCATTCGGCTGCTCCCTATCCGCCAGACCGCCGACCGGTCCCCCGCTCGCCTCAGCCTCGGCAGCCCGCCCAGCAGCCCGCGCCTGGTGCTCATCCGCGCAGTCTTGGGCTGCCGGACCCTGGCATGCTGCGCCGCCGTCGCGCGGGCGAACCGCGGCTGCTTGGGCCTGCGCCCGCCGTGGGTGCCCCTGACCGCGGCGCCGCCGACGCCGATCAGGCCGCCCCGGCCAGGGGCCATGTGTCCGGCGCGCATCTGACCTGGAAGTGGCGCGCCGAACGCGATCCTCGGCGCCGGCCGCCCGGCAGCGCGACCCGCACCCGGCAAGCCGCCCGTACCAAACGCGATCCTCGGCGCCGGCCGCCCGGCAGCCCGACCCGCACCCGGCAAGCCGCCCGTACCAAACGCGATCCTCGGCGCCGGCCGCCCGGCAGCCCGACCCGCACCCGGCAAGCCGCCCGTACCAAACGCGATCCGGTGCGCCTTTCCGCCCGCGCGGCGTCCGCCAAGCCACGCCTGGCCTCCCAGCCGCGTGCCACCGACACTCCCGGTGCGGAAGGCAATCTTGGCTACGCCGGGCCCGTTCAGCCCGTGCCCGTCAAGCCCGTGCCAGTCAGCGCCGTGCCCGTTCGCGCCGAAGGTGACCTGGCCCTTGCGGCGAGCGAGCCGGCTTGCGGTCCTCGCCCGCCGTCGCTGTTCTTCGGCGAGGCCGAGCCTGACCGGGCGACCGGAGAGCGCCTGGTACGACGGTGCCGGCCGGGCATCCGCCGATCCGGCCACGCCGGCGCCAGGTCGCAGCCTCGCCGAGCCGTTCGCCTTCCGCGGCGCCACAGGGGTGAGGGGCTGCAGGCCTGGCGGCCGCCTGCCGACCCAGGACGCTCCCTTGCGCGGGGTCGCCCCGGTCACCGCGGCGGTCAGCCGCGCCTGCTCCCGCCTGGCCCGACGGGATCTGGCCGGGCCATCCAGCCATCCGATCGCGCCCATGGCCGGCGCGTCACCGGCGGAATCGCCGACGAGCCACCTGCCGGTCGCGGCAGCCCGGCTGTCGCCGCCGTTCAACCGCCGCAGCCTGGCTCGCTGTAGGTGCCCGGCCGCGTTCATCCCGGCGATCCCCGGCACGCTGGTTACGCCGGCCACGGTGACCGGGGCGGCGCTCCCGCCGCTCTCCAGCGCGGGCGAGCCATCCTGCGGATCGAGGCTCATGCCGAGCGCCACGGCCAGCCGTACCGAGCACAGCAGGATCAGCGGCCCGAGCACGGCGTCGTAGATCACCGTGGGCGGCAGCACCTGCGTCACGGTCGTCCAGGTGACCTCGGGGGTGTCGAGGGCCAGCGTGAGCACGGCAGACAGGGCCTCGCCGAGCCCGGCCATGACGACAGCGGCGATCAGCGCCAGCGCCGCGGAGTGGCGCAGCGTGAAGCGCAGCCGGCCTGAGAGGTAGCCAACCAGGCACAGCACCAGGGCGTACTGCCCGACAAGCTGGCTGGCTGGCGGGGCGAGGTCGAGCGCAAGCCCAGCGCCGAAGCCGACGATCACGCCGTAGGACGGACCCCCGGTCATCCCGATCGCGATGACACAGAGCAGGACCAAATCCGGCGTACCGGCGCCGGGCAGGGCCAGCCCGTTCACGATCGTGAGCTGGACCAGCAGCGCCACCAGCAGGGCGAGCGCGGCGGCGAGCTTGCGCTTCATCGGCGCCCTACCTGTGCCCCGGCCGCGCCGGACCCGCCGCAGTCTGACCGGGCTGGCCTGGTCCGGAGACGACAGGCGTTCGGTGCGTCTGCCCCGATCCGGCCTTGCCGGTCCCTGAGGGCCCGCTCCCGGTCGATGTGCTGACCGGCGGCGGCGACTTCGGCGGTGGGGGCGGCAGTACCGAGTAGCGCGGATCGTGCCGCGGCGCTGAGACGACGATCCCGACCACATCGAGGCCGCTGAACTGCGCGAACGGCCGAACCAGGGCCTGTCCGGTCAGCGCGCCCGCGCGGTTGCGCACCGAGACGATCGTCCCGACAGGAACGCCAGGAACGAACGGCCGGTCCTTGACCGACGCGGCCGTGACCAGCTGACCGCCGATCTTGAGTGCCGTGCTGTCGAGAACCTGCAGCTTGAGAAGCGCCGCACCGCCCCGGCCGCGGCGCCCTTCGCCCGTGACCCAGCCGATCTGGCCGCCGGGAGCCAGCCGTACCCCCGTCACCGAACTGGCGTCGGTGGCTAGCAGCACAGTGCAGGTGTGCGCGCTGACCCTGACGACCTGGCCGACCAGGCCGTCGCCATCGAGCACGGTCTGCTGCGGCCTGACGCCGTCGACTCGCCCTGCGTCGAGCGTGACGGTCTGCTGGTATCCCTGGCCGAAGGCGATGACCGATGCCGCAAGCACCCGGTAGCCGCCGCGGCCGGAGAGCTGCAGCAGCCTGCCGAGCTGGTGGTACTGCGTCCGGTCCAGCTGCGCCGCGCTCAGTTCGGCCCTCAGCCTGATCAGCTGCTGCCGCATGGCGGTCTGGTCGCCGCTGTTCCCGGCCACCCCGGCGCCGAAGAACCGGCCGACCGGCCTGGTCACGGCTGCGACCGCACGCTCGGTGCCGCCGAAGACCGAACCCGCGACGTTCCGCAGCGACGTGATCGCCGACGAAGATCCGTCCTGAAAGTCGATCGCGATCAGCGCGAGGGCAGCAAGTAGCGCGATCGCAAGGAGCATCCTGCTGCGTCGGGTGTCTCGCACGTCGACGCTCCCCCGCTCAGCGGCGCGACTCGGGCACGAGCACCTGGCGAAGCGTCTCGAAGTCCTCCACGCACTTG
Organism: uncultured Actinomycetota bacterium; assembly: GCA_963696215.1. Lineage (GTDB taxonomy): Bacteria > Actinomycetota > Actinomycetes > Streptosporangiales > Streptosporangiaceae > Chersky-822. The sequence continues at coordinate 534,912 of CAVOJF010000006.1, read as the reverse complement.
CCGGTGCCGAGCGCGACCGAGTCGAGCGGGTTGTCGGCCACGTGGATCGGCATCCCGGTGTCCTCGCGCAGCCGCTGGTCAAGGCCACGGAGCAGCGCGCCGCCGCCGGTCAGCGCGATCCCGCGGTCCATCACGTCGCCGGCGAGTTCTGGCGGGCACTTGTCCAGCGTCGTCCGCACCGCATCGACGATCGCGACGAGCGGTTCGGCGATCGCGTTCCGCACCTCGGCCGCCGAGATCACCACGGTCTTCGGCAGGCCGCTGATCAGGTCTCTGCCGCGGATCTCCGCACTCGGCTCGTCATCGGCCGGGTACGCGGAGCCGAGCGCCATCTTGATCTCCTCGGCAGTGCGCTCGCCGAGTGTCAGCGAGTACTCCTTCTTGCCGAAGTTGATGATCGCCTGGTCGAGTTCGTCGCCGCCAACCCTGATTGACTGCGCGGTGACGATGCCGCCGAGGGCGATCACCGCGACCTCGGTGGTGCCGCCGCCGATGTCGACGACCATGTTGCCGGTCGGCTCGTTCACCGGCAGGCCAGCGCCGATCGCGGCCGCCATTGGTTCTTCGATGATGTAGACCCGCCGCGCTCCAGCCTGATGACCGGCTTCTTTGACGGCGCTCTGCTCGACGCCAGTAATGCCGCTCGGCACCGCGATAACGATTCGTGGCTTTGCCAGCCCGCCACGACGATGCACTTTCTGGATAAAATAGCGCAGCATGCGTTCGGTGACGTCGAAGTCGGCGATCACCCCGTCTTTGAGGGGCCTTACGGCGATGATATTGCCGGGGGTGCGGCCTATCATGCGCTTGGCTTCTAGGCCCACGGCGACTATCTGTCCGGTATTGGTATTGAGAGCCACTACCGAAGGTTCATTGAGAACAATCCCGCGCCCCCTGACGTACACCAGCGTGTTCGCGGTGCCCAGGTCGACGGCCATGTCACGGCCAAGAAAGGCCAGCGCGTTGCTCATCTGCTTCCCTATGGTCGAGCGAGTTCTCGTCCTGCGCGGTTCGCAGCTAACGGGCTCTGCATATGGGCGCGGAGTCTCGCGGCATATTGCCCATTCTGGTCAGCGCAGCATCAGCACTCTGCGGGGTTAGGCCCGAAGGCCTCGAACTCCCGGGGCGACCCGGAAAACTCCACGCAATGAGGGAGCCTACCCGGGAGCCTCGCCACGTTCCTCATCGGGCCGGGAAAATTTATGGCGAGATGCCAGAAGTTGCAATCACATTACGAGGAGCTTTCCACCCGATGACCAAGCCAGATTCCGGTCACCCAGAGCAATGCGAAAATTCCGCCGAGAATGTACATGACTGAAAGCACGATGCCGGACACGATGATCAATATCTGCAGCAGGCTCCCGCCCACCAGCGTCACCTGCAGCCGGCGCCTGGCCAGGACGGCCAGCACGATGGCCGCGACCACGCAGACGCCAGCGGCAATCCCCGCACTCAGTGGCGTGGCGTCCTCCAGCTTCACCGCCGGCACGACCGTCAGCGCGATCACGAACGCCTCGAGCAGCAAGACTGTCGCTGTGAGCCTGCTCATCGGTGACCGCTCATCGGGCTGGTTGCCCTGCCTCGCCGCCGGTCAGCAGCAACCGCGCGTCCCCCGCCGTGATCACTGAGCCGGTGATCACGACGACCGTCCCGGCGCCCGCTGAGCCGAGATCCTGTTCGCCGGTCATCAGCCCGGTCAGCGGGCCTCCGATGGCCGCCGCCGCGTCGTCGGCGAGGCCGACCGCGCGGTCGATCGCGTCGTCGAGCCGGTCAGCGACGTGTACCCGGTCAGGGCCGAAGATTGGCCCGGCCAGCTCGGCAAGCTCCGCAGGGTCCATGGACCGCGGTGAGGAGTTCCGCGTTGCCACGACCGCGGCCGCCACCGGCTCGAGTTCGTCGAGTATCCCCGCCACGTCCTTGTCCGCGCTCACCGCGAGTACTGCGATGATCTCGGCGGGCCCGAACGACTCGGCGAGCGCCTCAGCAGTGGCCGCCATCCCTGCCGGATTGTGCGCGGCGTCGACCAGCACAACGGGACTGCGCCTGACGATCTCCAGCCGGCCTGGCGAGGCCATCATCGCGAACGCCTCGGCCACCAGGTCGGCGTCCAGCGCCCCCGTGCCGCGCTGCCGACGTACGTCGTCCGCGCCATCAGGCTGCTCGCCGGTATCACCATCGGGCGAGCCGGTGCCGCCTGAGAAGGCCTCGACGGCCGCCAGCGCGCAGGCCGCGTTGCCTGCCTGGTAGGCGCCGAACAACGGCAGGAACAGGTCGTGGTACTCGCCCAGCAGCCCCCTGATCGTCAGCCGCTGGCCACCAACCGCCAGCTCCCTGCTCAGCACGCCGAACTCGTGGCCCTCACGGGCGACGGTTGCGCCGACCTCTCCGGCACGCCGCAGCAGTTCTGTCGCGGCCTCGACCGGCTGCTGGCCGATCACGGCGATCGCCCCATGCTTGATGATTCCGGCCTTGTCCGCGGCGATAGCCGCCACCGTGTCGCCGAGGTACTCGGCGTGGTCGATCGAGATAGGGGTGACCACAGCGATAGCGCCGTCCGCCACGTTGGTGTTATCCCAGGTGCCCCCCATGCCGACCTCGATCACCGCCACGTCGACTGGAGCGTCGGCGAATGCAGCGAATGCCATTGCGACGAGGACCTCGAAGAACGACAGCGGGACCGGCTGGTGATCGTCTACCAGCTTCAGGTACGGCTCGATCTCGCGGTAGATCTCCACGAACCTGTCGATGCTCAGCGGCTCGCCGTCCACATTGATCCGCTCGCGCATGGAGACCAGGTGCGGGCTGGTGAAGAGCCCTGTGCGCAGGCCCCTGGTGCGCAGCAGCGTCTGGATCATCCGCGCCGTGGAGCTCTTCCCGTTGGTCCCGGTGATGTGGATGACCGGGTAAGAACGCTGCGGATCGCCGAGAAGTCCGGCAAGCTCCCTGATCCGGTCCAGCGACGGGTTGATCGAGTGCTCAGGACGGCGCCGCAGGATCTGCTGTTCGATGTCGCGCAGCTCAGCGGTCGTCACGTCAGCAGAGTCTAGAGGGCTCCAAGACCCGTCCGTACGGCAGCGCACAGCCCTCTGCCGGGCGCGCAAATCACGCGCATAACATGGGCGGGGGATCCCACATCCCCCCGCGGGATGCCTTTGTCGAACATATGCTTACTTCAGGCCATGTTGCTTCTTCTCTTCCGCTCAGCTCTGCTCGCGCGCTATGTCACGAAGATGAGGTGATGATCGGTTGGCCGCGCCGTGGACCATCAGTCGCGACCGGCAGGACGCCGAGAGCGGCGCCGCCTTCCGTGCACCGTTCAGCCGGGTTGGGCCCTGGTCATGGCGCCCCCTGGTTACCCGCCTGGCCGGGAGACTGTCCCTGAGGCCGCTCTCTGCGCCCGACCTGGCCCGGCCGAGTCCGCAAGAACAGCCGAGCGAGCCACGACAGCCGAGCGAGCCACCACAGCCAAGCGGGCCAGCTCCAGGACAGCCGAGCGCGCAGGACCAGCCGAGCGAGCTAGCACAGCCGAGCGAGCTAGCACAGCCGAGCGCGCAGGAACTGCCGAGCGGGCCGGGACAGCCGAGCGAGCCGGGACAGCTAAGCCCCGCGGTTCCGGCGCGCTGGCCGTCCCCGGCGCCGGCCCAGGTCCTTCTTCCGCCTCCGGCCTTGATCTTGCCGCGCGCCTCCCGACGCACCATCAGAACGCGGTGGGCGGCCTCGCTGCTGGCCCTGATGACCGCTGGTGCCGTCGTGCTGGGCTGGGCTACGGTCAGCGTTGCCCAGCGCGGCGTTGCTGGCAGCCAGGCGGCTGGCAAGCAGATGGGCGGCCCGCTGGTCATCCCGGCGCCGAAGTCTGCTGGCGGACTGCCGCGGCGTTTGGGCTCGATCGACGTGACGGGAGCCGGCGCGATCGTCGCCCAGCTGCGGCAGCGTTTCGGCGCTGTCGGCTACGGCCTGGTGGCCGATGCCAGGAGGGCGGCGGACTCCGGGACGCTGCCTGGCAGGACCGCCAAGGACATCACGGCCGCGTGGACTTCAGGCCTTTACGGCCAGCCCGGGCACCTCGATCCTGCCACCACCAAGCCTGCCTGGGTCATGTACCTGGGCCTGGATGCGACGGCCAAGCTCGGGGTACCCGCCGACACCATCAGCAGGCTCATGCTGGGCATCCTCGGGCCGTACGCCAAGATCGGCCCGTGGCGGGTCAACGCAGGCCAACGCGGCGGCGCGGCAAACTGCACGGTTGCCTGGCTTGGGCAGACGATGGTGGGGGTCTGCGGCTGGGCCAGCGACGGGTCGATCGGTGCCATCGCGTCCCCGATCAGGGACACCAGCGTTGCGGCACTCGCGACCTTGATGATCACGATGCGCTACGACCTGCAGCGCAGGTAGCGACCAGCACCACGCTCTGGCCTAGAACAGCAAAGTGCCGCCGAGGGTTCTGTTAGAACGTCGACGGCACGTAGCTGTCGTTCGAGTTACGCGGACTTCTCGCGCGGGGTCCGGCGTGCCACGTCGCGCGGCACCAGCGTCGGGTTCACGTTCTCGAGCACGGCCTCGGCGCTGATCACAACCCGCTCAACGTCCTTGCGGCTCGGCACCTCATACATCACCGACAGGAGCACCTCTTCAAGGATCGCGCGCAGACCGCGCGCGCCTGTGCCGCGCAGGATCGCCTGATCGGCGACCGCCTCGAGCGCGTCCTCGGTGAACTCCAGGTCGACCCCGTCGAGTTCGAACAGCCGCCGGTACTGCCGCACCAGGGCGTTTTTCGGCTCGGTCAGGATCCTGATCAGCGCCTCGCGGTCCAGGTTGTGCACACTCGTGATCACGGGCAGCCGGCCGACGAACTCGGGGATCATCCCGAACTTCAGCAGGTCCTCGGGCATCACGTCGGCGAACTGGTCGGAGACCGTGCGGTCGGTCTTCACCCGCAGCACCGCGCCGAAGCCCATCCCGCTGCGACCGACGCGCTGCTCGATGATCTTCTCCAGGCCTGCGAACGCGCCACCGCAGATGAACAGCACGTTGGTGGTGTCGATCTGGATGAATTCCTGGTGCGGGTGCTTGCGGCCGCCCTGCGGCGGCACCGACGCGGTCGTGCCCTCGAGGATCTTCAGCAGCGCCTGCTGGACACCTTCACCCGAGACATCCCTGGTGATCGACGGGTTCTCGCTCTTGCGGGCGATCTTGTCGATCTCGTCGATGTAGATGATCCCGGTTTCGGCCTTCTTCACGTCGTAGTCGGCCGCCTGGATGAGCTTGAGCAGGATGTTCTCGACGTCCTCGCCCACGTAGCCGGCCTCGGTCAGGGCGGTGGCGTCGGCGATCGCGAACGGCACGTTCAGCAGCCTGGCGAGCGTCTGGGCCAGGAGGGTCTTACCTGAGCCGGTCGGCCCGAGCAGCAAGATGTTGGACTTGGCCAGTTCGACGCCGTCCTCGGCCACCCGCTCGCCGCCGGACTGGATCCGCTTGTAGTGGTTGTAGACCGCGACCGACAGGCCCTTCTTGGCCTTTTCCTGACCGATCACGTACGAGTCGAGGAACTCATAGATCTCGCGCGGCTTCGGCAGGCTGTCCCACTTGATCTCGGAAGGCTCGGCAAGTTCCTCTTCGATGATCTCGTTACACAGATCGATGCATTCGTCGCATATGTACACGCCTGGCCCAGCGATCAGCTTCTTGACCTGCTTCTGGCTCTTGCCACAGAACGAGCACTTGAGCAGATCAGCGCCCTCGCCAATGCGTGCCACCGCATTACTCCCTCTCCCGCTGTCGCCAATAGAGGCGATTCGAACCAGCTGCGACCGCTTGATCCGGCAGGGCTGCCGCCATGACCGGACCGAGACGAGACCTAGGCAGGACCTAGACGGTACCTCGTCTCAAGGCCGTAGTCGCTTCCTCCGGGCTTTCCTTGCACGCGCGTCGCGCCATCGCAACTTCGCGCTAAGACGACACTACATCGGGCTGGCGCTTCAACATTGTCAGTACGTCATCAACCAGCCCGTACTCTTTTGCTTGGTGCGCCGTCAGGAACTTGTCGCGCTCGATGTCCTTGCGGATCTGCTGCTCGTCCCGCCCGGTATGCGTGGCCAGGACAGCCTCCATGGCCTGCCGCATCCGCTGGATCTCCCTGGCCTGAATCTCCAGGTCAGAGGACTGGCCGTAGCCGCTCTCGATGGCCGGCTGGTGGATCAGGATCCGCGAGTTGGGCAGGGCCATCCGCTTGCCCTTGGTGCCCGCCGCCAGCAGCACCGCCGCCGCCGACGCCGCCTGCCCGAGACAGAAGGTCTGGATATCTGGCTTGACGTACTGCATGGTGTCGTAGATCGCCATCATCGAGGTCATCGACCCGCCTGGCGAGTTGATATATATCAGGATGTCGCGCTCGGGGTCGATCGACTCGAGCGTGATCAGCTGCGCCATCACGTCGTTCGCCGACGCGTCATCGATCTGAACTCCGAGGAAGATGATCCGCTCCTCGAACAGCTTGTTGTACGGGTTCATCTCCTTGATGCCGTACGGCGTCCGCTCGACGAAGGACGGCAGGACGTACCTAGCCTCCGCGAGGCGGTTGTCCGCTCTTGGGTCGATATTCATGAAACCGCGCCCTCCGAAGGGACCTCGTTGGCGCTGCGCACAACGTGGTCGATGAACCCATACTCCTTGGCCTGCTCGGCGGTGAACCACCTGTCCCGGTCCGAGTCGGTCTCGATCTGATCCACGCTCTGCCCCGTGTGCATCGCCGTACGCTCGGCCAGGATCCGTTTGACGTACAGGATCTGCTCGGCCTGGATGCTGATATCCGATGCGGTGCCCCCGATGCCGCCGTGCGGCTGGTGCAGCATGATCTGAGCGTGCGGCATGGCGTAGCGCTTGCCTGGCGCTCCCGCGCAGAGCAGGAACTGGCCCATCGAGGCGGCCATGCCCATCGCGAACGTGGCGACGTCGTTCGGCACGTACTGCATCACGTCGTAGATCGCCAGACCCGCGCTGACCGATCCGCCGGGCGAGTTGATGTAGATGCTGATGTCGCGCTTGGCGTCCTCGGCAGCGAGCAGCACGAGTTCCGCGCTGATCCGGTTCGCGAGGTCGTCGTCGACCTGCTGGCCGAGGAAGATGATCCGGTGCCGCAGCAGCCGTTGGAACAGGGCGTCGCCGAGCGGCAGCGCCGCGGCTTCGGCGGCCCGCGCGAGCACTCGCGCTGGCAGCTGATCGTCAGGCGACGTGGTCACTGTGCCTCCTGGATGTGTGATCGTGCACGTGCGCCGCCGCCGTGCCGTTTCCCGCGTCTTGGACTTCATTCGCTCTAATGCAAACGACCCTAACTCCCTGGCGAGGCCGCATCGTCCACCGCTGCGGCCTGTTCGCTCTGGGCGCAGGCACGCCTGCCCCAGCGAGCACTGCCGTGCCTTGCACCCCGGCGGACCGGGCATCGACGCCTGTCGGCGAGCTCACGAGCGAGCGACCACCTGACGCCGCGTTACTCGGCGTCAGGTGCTTCGGCAGTCTCCGCGGCGCCATCAGCCTCTTCGGCCGCCTTGCGGCCACGCCTGCTGCCGCGACCCTTGGGCTTGGCAGCCTCGTCCTCGGTCGCACTTGCGCGCGCGCCGCGCCTGGCCGTCCTGCCTTTGGCGGGCTCGGCCTCGGCCTGGCCGGAATCCGCGCTTGAGTCGGCATCCGCGACGTCCTCACCCGCGGCGCCGTCCGCGTCCCGATCGCCGATGGCGACCTTGCGGCCCGACTCGTCGGCGACCTTCACCCGCTCCGCGAGCAGGTCGGCCGCCTTGGACCTGAGCACGTCGGCGACGACGGCGCCGAGCTGGCCAGAGTTCGTCAGCTGGCCAGCGAACTGATCAGGCGACATACCCGACTGATAGGCGAGCTGCGTGATGTACTGGCCGATCTCTTCCTGCTCGATGGTCAGGTTCTCCTGCTCAGCGAGCTGGTCCAGAATGAACCTCGCCTTCACAGACTGACGCACCTCGTCGCCGACTTCCTTGTCGATGTCGGCAGGCGAGAGCTGGCGGCTCTCGGCATAGGTCTCCAGCGTCAGCCCGGCCTGGTCGAGGTCACGCTGCAGCGACTCGCGCCGGTGCTCGATCTCATGCTCGACGAGAGCTTCAGGCAGCGGTATGTCGATCCTGGTGAGAAGCGCCTCGATGGCACGGTCCCTGGCCTGGCCGGCCTGACCGGCCTTGCGCATCGCCTCCATCTGCTTGCGGGTGTTCGACCGCAGCTCCCCGACGGTATTGAACTCGCTGGCGGACTGGGCGAAGTCGTCGTCAAGATCGGGTAGGTCCTTCACCTTGACGCTGCGCACCGTGACGGTGACGTCGGCCGTGCTGCCGGCCATCTCGCCGCCAGCGAGCTCGGTCTGGAAGGTCCCGGTCTCGTCGGCCGACATGCCCTCCAGGACCTCGTCCAGTCCGTCGAGCATGGTCCCGCTGCCGATCTCGTACGAGACGCCGCTCGCCTGCGCGTCCTCTACAGGCTTGCCGTCTACCTGCGCCGACAGGTCGATGGACACGTAGTCGCCAGACTCGGCCGGCCGGGTAGCTGCCCGCAGTGACGCGAACCGCTCGCGGAGCGCACCGAGGTACTCCTCCACCTGGTCGGGGCTGACATCGGCGTCGTCGACGACCACCTGGAGATCGGCCAGGTCAGGAATCTCGAAGCTGGGCCGGACGTCGACCTCGGCGGTGAACGCGATCTCGGTGCCGTCTTCTAGCTTGGTTATCTCTACGTCAGGCTGGCCGAGCGCAGTCACCTGCGCATCCTGGACCGCCTTCGCGTAGAACTCGGGAACAGCCTCATTGATCGCGTGCTCGAGGACGGCGCCCCGGCCGACCCGCTGATCGAGAACCTGCCGCGGCACGTGGCCCGGCCGGAATCCAGGGATCCTGACCTGGCGGCCGACCTCGCGGTAGGCGTGGTCCAGGCTCGCCTTGAGCTCATCAAACGGAACCTCGACCGTGAGGCGTACACGGGTCGGGCTCAGTTCCTCGACGTCGGTCTTCACGACGTGGTCACTCCTTGGATGTCCGGCTACTGCCTTCCGGCTGCTAGTACCCGGGCGCTGGGTTCGGCGTACCGGTGCTCGGGTACCCAGGTCCCAGGCACCGCTTCTCCGGTCGGATGGGCTCATTTGCCGCTGCGCAGGCAATGGCTTGGTCGCTAACGGCTACGGCCGCCAAGTCTATGGCCTGCTGCCAACATTCACCCTTCACGGGTGGTGATGGCACGCATCAGGTTCCCGCAACATGGTCGCCATGACCACACCCCACTCAACAAGCCCGGAGGAACCAGCCCCACCGGGGGCGGCTCCGGCGGGCGAAGCTGGAAGGACCGGGCAGGTGCGCACCGCCGGCGGCTACAGCTACGCGCCGGCCGCCGAAGCCGATGAGGCTGCGTTCGGCCCCGACTTCGCCAAGGCGGCATGGCCCGCGTTCATAGCGGCCGGACTCGGGGCCGTAGCAGTCGGCGTGATGCTGTTGGCGTGGCCGAAAGCGACCCTGGCCATCGTCGCTGTCCTCATCGGCGCCGGCCTGATCGTAGCGGGCCTGCTCAGGCTGATCGACGGTTTCACGGCCCACGACGCGAGCGGCGGCAGGCGGGTCGCGCACGTCCTGATCGGCCTGCTCGCCATCATCGTGGGCCTGTATTGCATCAGGCACTACCACGTCACGATCGCCGTGCTGGCCATCGTCGTGGGGCTGTTCTGGGTTCTTCACGGCATCGCTGACATCACGGTCGGATTGTTCGCCGGCCCGTTCCCCGGCCGCGGGCTAACCGTGGTCGCGGGCATCCTCAGCCTCTGTGCCGGAATGATCGTACTTTTCTGGCCGACTATCTCCTTGACTGTCCTGATTGCCGTGATCGGAATCTGGCTTATTGTTTACGGCATTCTGATGGCTATCACCGCATTCAGTCTGCGCCGCGCCGGGGAGGCCGACCCGGAAACCGGGCGGCTGGCATCGGCATAGCGCCCTCAGAGGTGCGTTTTCAGCCGAGGACAGGGGTATGACGCAAACAGTCGCAGTACTCGCTGGCCGCCAGGGGGATGCAAATCGGGCGCCTGCGGGGCCAGGGCCGCGAGCATACAGCGCGCGGTTGGCGAGAGAGGGGGGCGGCTTGACATGAGTAATCCACAGGAACGGCAAGCCGGCACGTCAGGCTCCACAATGGGGTACGAGCAGGGTCAGGCTCGCGGCCAGGAGTACGAGGGACAGCAGGCTGCCGAGCGGGGGACTGACCGGGGCTACGCGCCGGCGGGCCGTCGCGGTGGCGAGCACCGTGGCTCGGTCGTCACTTTCACCGCAGTCGGCGGGACCCTGATGGTCCTCGGTGGTCTGTGGGGCGTGATCGTCGGTCTGGTGGCTCTGTCGAAGAACCACGTCTTCGTCACGAACCCAGGGACCGGATACACGTACTACTGGACGACTCACGGCTGGGGCTGGGTGGAGCTGATCCTCGGCATCGTCGTCTTTGCCGCAGGTGTCTGCGTCTTCCTCGGCATGGCGTGGGCACGCTACCTGGGCGCCGCGCTAGCAGTACTCAGCGCGATCGCTCATTTCATGCTCATCCCGTATACGCCGGTGTGGTCGATCGTCATGATCGCGATCGACGCGTTCATCATCTGGGCGCTGCTCAGTCCGCGCCGGGTAGCAGGAGAGTTCTAGCGACCGCCGGCCTAGTGGGCAACGCCGCCCCTTAGGCCGGCCGCCCGTCCGAGCCCCGCCGCGCTGTCAGTATGCGGCGGGGCTCACGGGCGCATCCACCAGGAGGCGACGACGGCCAGCGACGAGGCTGGCCCGGACGAGTCATCGCCCGGGCCTGACCCACAGGGCGAGCCGCGGCCGCAGGGATCCGGCGGGCCGCAGAGCAGGTACGGATTGCTGCTGGTCATACTCGTGGCCTCATACCTGCTATCGGCGTTCTTCACAAGCAGGTGGATTACGGACGCGCAGCTGGCGCTGTTCACACTCGCCGGCCTGCTCGAGGTCAGGAACTCGCCCCTTCGGGGCCGATACGTCAGGCTCGTGGCCGCAGCCGGATTCGTCGTCTCATCGCTCATGATCGTCGTTGCGAACCACCACGGCGGGCTGACCGGCCGCGGCGTCGCCGCGGCGTGGACTGCCCTGCTGCTGCTGGCCATCGTGGCCACCATCCTTCGGCAGATACTCGCCGCATCGGAGGTGACCATCCTGAGCATCTACGGAGCTATCAGCGCCTACCTGATCATCGGGCTGATGTTCTCCGCGGTGTATTCGGCGATTTACTTCCTGCACGGCAAGCACTTCTTCGCGCATAACGCGGCTAGCTACCCCTTTGACTTTCAGTACTTCAGCTTCACCACGCTCACCACCCTCGGCTACGGCGACTTCACCGCTGCCGACAGCGGTAGCCGGGCATTGGCCATGCTGGAGGCCATGACCGGTCAGTTCTTTCTCGCCGTCCTGGTGGCCAAGCTGGTCGCCACGTTCCGGCCAGCCAGCAGGGCGGCCAAGTAACGCCGCGGCCTGCCTGGAATCAGGTCCTAGCCCGAACCCTGCAGGCGCTCCCTGGTCGCGGGTGTCAGCGACGCCATCAGGTCGGCGAAGGACTGTCCGTAGGTCATCGTGCCGGTGTCGGTCATCGTGCCGACGACCGAGGTCACCGTGAGTTCGAAGGCTGGATTCTGGACCGGCTGCGACCGGACGATGACGCCAGCCACACGACCGGTCCACCGCGTCTTGGTCGCGGGCGGTTGAATGTCGTCCAGGCCGATCGTGAAGGCGAATACCGAGCCAGCCGACTCATTGAGCTTCGTGCCCCCGGCCGAGCCGTGCGTCATCATGCCGATGAGTCGCTGGCCTGTCACGACTAGCTGGCCGAGGTTGCCAACGGTCATCCCGTCGAACGTCAGTGTCATGTAGACCGCGTACCGCAGGTGCTGCGGCTCATAGCCGCCATCGGTGCCCGGGTACAGGAGCAGCAGCGGTTTGTTGTTGTTGCCGACGCCCATCCCGAAACCGACCCGCAACTCTGCCGAGCGCGTCGGCAGTGCCGCCAGGTCAAGGGTCAGCGTCGTTGCAACGATCGCCACCAATCCTCCAGGGGCCGACTGCCTCAAGGGCGCGGATCGTTCCGGAAGTCGTGGAAGTCTAGCGTGCGACAGATGCCATTTCGTCGCTATTTCGGCATTATCCGCACATCAGCATTTCGGCGATTTCGTTATTTCCGCGACGTGGTCGCACGCTGGAGGGCGGCGACCGTCGCGGAGTCGGCCGGGTAGAAGGCCTCGATCGCCAGTTCCTCGACGGTCACGTCGGTCGCCGTGCTGACGCTGGCGACGATCGAGAAGAACGAGAGCTCCTGGTCGCGATGCCGGTAGCGCAACGGCAACACGACTCCAGCGGGCGGAGCCGCCGCCTTTGCACCGGGGTCAGGCCCTCCTGGATACGCAGCAAGCTCGCGGTGCAGCTCCGCGAGCCGGTCGTCGCCGAGCGCGCGGGCCCGGTGCTGTAGCTGAGTCAGCAGGTGCGCCCGCCATTCGCCGAGGTTGACGATCCGCGGCGCGAGCCCGTCCGGATGCAGGCTGAGCCGAAGAACATTCACCGGCGGCTCGAGCAGCGCAGGGGCGCACCCCTCGGACAGCATCTCGACGCCCGAATTGCTGTCGACCATCTCCCACCACCTGTTGATGACGACGGCCGGATAGGGATCGTGCCCGGCGAGCACCTGGCGCAGCGCGCTCCGCACACTGCCGAGTTCAGGCTCGTCCAGGCTGTGCTGCGGGTAGGCGGGCGCGTAGCCCGCCGCGAGCAGGAGGGTATTGCGCTCCCGGAGCGGCACGTCGAGCTGCTCGGTCAGCTTGATGATCATGGTGGGCGTCGGACGCGAGCGCCCTGTCTCGACGAAGCTGAGGTGCCGGGTGGAGATGTCAGCCTGGATGGACAGGTCAAGCTGGCTGAGCCTGCGTCGCTCCCGCCACTCGCGCAGCATCTCGCCGACCGGCTGGCGGGTCCTGGGCTGCGGCGTCATCGTCGTCATTCAGCCGACGCTAGCTCGCGATCCGCGTGACCGCGATTACCTCACAGGTAACGGCTGGGCATTACCTGGCACGTAATCGACAGCGGCGCGAGCGCTTCGCACGATGGGTGTCGTCCGCAAACCAACCTGACGCGAAAGGCAGACCCCATGAACGACGTGATCGCCCGCTACCTGGCGTGCTGGAACGAGACCGACCCGCCGGCGCGGCGCAAGCTGATCGAGGACACGTGGGCGCAGGACGCAAGCTACATTGACCCGCTGGCCGAGGCCCACGGCCATGACGCCATCGACGCGACCATCGCGGCGGTGCAGGAGCAGTTCCCCGGCTTCGTGTTCACCCTCGCGAGTCCTGTCGACGCGCATCACCGGCAGGCCCGGTTCACCTGGGGACTTGGGCCGGACGGCGCGGAACCGCTCGTCGTCGGCTTCGATGTCGCGCTGGCCAACGGCGACGGCAGGCTCCGTGCCGTGCTGGGCTTCCTCGACAAGGTGCCGGCCTGACTGGCATGACGCTCGGTGATTTTCACGGACGATTCTCGGCAGGCTTGCAGAGAATCGTCCGTGATCATGAATGCCGTCTCGCTGCGCGCTTAGTATCGGCTCAATGCGGCGTGAGTCATCGACCGTGGTGGTCCTGATCGGCGAGACCGGCGACGGACTCCTGGCTGGGTTGGCCAAATCTCCGAACGTCTCGGTCGCCAGGACTCCCGTGACGCGGGATGGGCAATCTGGCCAGCCGGAGGCGTCCCGGCCTGGCTGGCAGGCGGGAGCCTTCGCGATGCGGGAGGCGGCGCGCCGGCGTTCGACCTACGTGATCGTGCCCGATGATCCGCTCGCTGACGTCGCGGCCAAGTGGCAGTCCATGTGGCAGGGAGCCGGCGGCGAGGAAGCGGCGGCCGGGTTCGAGGAACGCGCTGGTGACGCACTCGCGGCCTGGCGCGGCAAGCAGTTCGACCTGCCCGACTACTACCTCGTGATGGCGCCGGCTCGGCCCGAGAACGCTGCGCCCGATCTGTACCTCGGTCCGTTGCGTGCAGTCCGGCCGCGCCGGATCGCCGTGGCCGCCGTCCCGCCCGGGCCGGTCCGACCTGCCGACATCGTCAAGACGCTGCGCTCGCTGCAGCACGGGCCGTGGTGGCCGCCGCTCGATGACCTGCTGGACGCGGCGCGCCGGTTCTTTCCTGGAGCGCTGACCGAGTCCGTCTCTGCCGTCAGTCGGATCTGATCAGCGGCTCTGCTGACCGCCGCGATCATGGCGGAGGCCGTTCACGCTGATCAGGGTCCTCAGCGTGAACGGCCTGCCACCTGTGTTACTGGGCTAGCCCCGGCTGTACTGCGGGATCGCGTGCCGCGGGGCGGTGATGACCTGCGGCTTGCCGAAGCCGCTGAACGTCACCGACGTCGAGGCGAGCAGCACGTCGTGACGGACGGTCGATGACAGGCTGGGGTCGACTGTGACCGTCACGTGCCGGTACCCGCGTATCTTCCTGGCCATGGCCCTGGCTTCCTTCAGGTAGGCCTTGCTCGGCACTTCGACCTCGAGCGTTCCGTTCCTGAACTTCTTCAGGTAGACCGGGTTGGTGGTGGTGACTTGTCGGACGCTCAGCGACATCTGGCGCACAACGTTGTGCCTGTCCACCCAGACGGTCAGAGACTTCACCTGCGCTCCAGGCGCGACACCTGGCAGCCAGCCCAGGGCGCGCAGCCTCGGCGCCTCGGTAGCGCCTAGCTCAGTAAGCCGGACTCCGCCGACCACGCGGTGAGCGATCACCTTGAACTTGGCCGAGGGATTCAGCAGGCGGAACAGGGTCCGAGGATCAGGGATTTCGATGCGGGGATGGCCGGCGGGGTTGGTCTCGCGGAACCACTGCACCCGGCCGTCCTGTCCCTCGGTGTGCAGATAGAACTGGCCGTCGACGATGCGGTTGATGGCGACCACGGTACTTGCGGGCTGGCCGTTGCTGGCCGGATAGGTCTCGGAGATCACGTCGTTCCAGTTCTTGCCGGCGAACGTGATGCTCTGCGTCCCTGAGCCTTGTGAGGCACCGTTGTCCTTGAGCCGGTACGCGATCGTCGCGCGACCGGAGTGCGCCAGCGCCAGCCTCGATTCGCTGGCCATTCGATGCACCGTTGCGGCCGTGAGCACGGCCTTCTTGGCTGGAGCCGCGCCGCCGCCTGCCGCCGACACGATCACCGCCACGACGGTGGCAGCGGCGGCGGCCGGGACCGCCACGACGCTCGCCTGCACGGCCAGCGACCGCCTCGCTTGCCTGCGGCGCAGGCTGGCGAGCAGGTCAGCGCGAGGCTCGATGGCTGCTACCTCGCGGCGCAGCCGGGTACGGAGTTGATCAGCGAGCTGATCCTCAGTAAGCATGGAAGACCTCCGTTGTGCCGCGGCCTCCGGCCACGGCGATGTCGTTGAGGGTGACACGAAGACTCGACAGGGCACGGGAGGTGTAGGACTTCACGGTCCCCTGCGAAATACCGAGCAGGTCAGCGGTCTCGGCTACCGAAAGGTCCTCAAGGAACCGCAGCACCACGACGTGGCGCTGGGCAGCAGGCAACCGCATCAGCGCCTGGATGACCCAGCGCCGCTGACCTATTTGGTCGGCCAGCTCATCCACGGGTGTGGGTGGTTCCACGCCGTCGGCCAGCGCGCTCTCCCTGGGCCGGCGACGCAGCCAGCGCACCCGGTCCCGGCAGAGGTTCACGAGCACCTGCCGGGCATAGGCGTCAGGCGCGTCCCGAGCGGCCGTCCAGCGCCTCGCCGTGCGCATCAGCGCCGTTTGCAGCAGGTCCTCGGCATGGCCGTAGTCGCCGACCAATGCGTAGGCGGTTCGTAGCAGGGCGGCCGACCGTTCCCGCACGAAATCGTCGAACTCCTGGCCCGTCCTCATGCCCATCAAAACGCCATCCTGGCGACGTCGGTTGCCATGCCGCAGCTTGAACGCGCCAGGCCCGTTGCCCTGGCGGTCTCGTTACTCAGCCAGTCTGGCTGCTCAGCGACAGCAGGCCGGTCAAGGGCGCGATGAACGCAGCCGAAAGCGCCAGGTAGGACACCGCCGTCCCAGTGCATGAGCTGGCCGTGGCCGACGCGGGGCCGGCGTCTGCCTTGGCGGTGCGCTCCCACGTGTGCTGTGGTATCGGGGTGGATCCCGTGGAGCTGGCCCGGCGCTTCGACCTTGGCCGGGCGGTTCGGATATCGGCAGGGCCGCTCGCACGCGGCAAGCAGGGACTTGTCTGGCGGCTGGACACCGCGGACGGCAGCTGGGCGGTGAAGATGCCCTTCGATCCGTCCGGTGAGGACGACGCGGCTGCGGCGACCTCTTTCCATGAGGCGGCGTACGCAGCGGGCGTGCCGACGCCGCAGGTGCGGCGCACGATCGAGGGGCACGTGTTCGCGACCATCGCAGGCACCCAGGTCCGGGTGTACGAGTGGATCAATCTGATGGCCCCCGATACGAAGCTCGACCCGGCCGTGGTGGGCTCGGTCGTCGCCGCGATCCACCGCGTGCAGACCACAGACGTCAGTCCGGTGGATCCGTGGTATCAAGATCCGGTTGGCGCCAGCCGCTGGGACCAGCTAGTCGAGCAACTTCGCGAGGCGGGAGCACCGTTCGCCGAGCGGCTGGCAGCCTTGCGTGATGAGTTGGTCGCGCTCGAGTCCTGGATCAAGCCGCCGCAGACGCTTCAACCTTGTCACCGCGACCTGTGGGCCGACAACCTCTTGCCCACCGCGGACGGCGCAGTATGCGTCATCGACTGGGACAACAGCGGCCTGGCTGATCCGAGCCACGAACTTGGGTGCGTTCTGTTCGAGTTCGCCCGCGGTGACCCTGGCCGGATCCGCGCGCTCGCCGATGCCTACCGGCAAGCCGGCGGACCGGCTGTCGTGAATCAGCGCAGGCACTTCTCGATGCTCATCGCCCAACTCGGGCACATCACCGAGGCCGCCGGCAGCGACTGGCTGACCCCCAATCCACGCTCGCCGCAGCGGGCCGACGCCGAAGAATGGATCAGCGGGACCCTCGACGAGCCGCACACCCGCGACCTACTCGACGCCATCCTGGGCGCAATGCAGGAGCGAATATCACCGCTCTAAACAATCGGTGGGCTCGATGCCACGCAATTTGGCGGCCGAGCCGATCCAGGAACTCTCTACACATCAGCCGATAGGAGTCTCTTGCCTGCTTGACAGTGTTCTGGCCGGCCGGTCAGTGTATGAGTGGCCACGCCAGAGCGGGTGGGCGATGGCGGCGCGATAGCCGCCGCGAGCTCCGTTCATTAGGGGGCACTATGGAGCTGACTCCAGATTTCTCTTTTCAGCCGCTGCCGCCAATTGAGGAGCCGATGGCGTTCGCGACGGCATCGGACGCGCTTGGCCCGCTTGCCGGCCTGGTAGGGAAATGGAGCGGCCAGGGATTCAATGTCATCTGGCGCCCCAACCACACGGCCGGCCAAGACCGCTTCCTCGAACTCAACCTGACGAGCGAGGTCCTTCAGTTCACCGCCATCCCGGGGAACATACCCAACCGTGGCTTGCTGCAGCCCGACATCAACATGCACGGCCTGACTTACCTGCAGCAGATCTCCGACTCCAACCTGCATGCGGGGCTGCACATCGAGCCTGGCCTTTGGGCATCAATCCCAGCGACCAGCGATCCGCACCAGACGCCTACCGTGGTCCGTCTGGCTTCGATCCCGCACGGCACGACGATCCTCGCCCAGGGCACCGCGGTGACCTCCGCTGCGGCCCCGTCGATCCCTGACATCACGATCAAGCCCTTCCCGATCGACAGGCCCAACAGCAGGATCGATTTTCCCGAGCAGAACCTGGCTACGCCGAGCAACTTCCGGACCTCCGGCGCCGGGCTGACCGGCATCACGCAGCACATGGTCGACAACCCCAGTACTGTCCTTCGGGCCGCAATCGCTGGCCAGCACATCCACTCGACGACGACGCTGCACGTGACCACCAAGGATGCGTCGATTCCTGGCGGCGGAACGGCGAACACCGCCTTCTTGCACGGAGCCGCGCACGGCCCGAACGCGGACGCGGTGGGCGTTCGCGCCACGTTCTGGCTGGAGACGCTTCAGGGAGACACCAGCCCCGCGCAGCTCCAGTACGCGCAGATCGTGATGCTGAACTTCAACGGCTTGAGCTGGCCTCACGTCACAATCGCGACGCTACTGAAAACAGCCTGACAAACCGCGCGGTCCGGCCGGGCCTGCCTGAGGAGTCGCCATGTCCAAGAACCTGCTGCACCGGCCGCTGCGCCGCGATGAACTCGACGCCCGTGCCGAGGACCTGTCGCGGCGGGGTCCAAGGCCTCATCCGAGATTGGTCACGCGTGTTGCCAGCCAGGACAGACCCAATCCGGAGGTACACGTCGCGCGGGACGGTGATGGCTGGAAGGTGCAGGTCGAGCTTCCTGGCGCGGTGATCGAGCAGCGCCCGGGGCTGACGGTCGGTTCGATAGAACGAGCTGTCAACACAGCCCGGGCCAGCCGGCAGGTGGACGGCTCCGTGCCGGACGGCGCTGCGATAACCATCCGCCCGGAGACAGCTCCGATCGGGGCTCGTGGAATCACCATTTCGGGGCGGGCCGACCACGAGTACAACCCGCTCGTGGTCTTCCCGGGCGACGGACGTCACCTGCTGACCGACAACAGCTGGCCATGGCGGCTGACTGGCCTGGTGAGCACCAGTGACGGTGCCTCCGGATCGGGTGTGCTGATCGGCGACCGGCTGATGCTGACCGCTCACCACCTGCGACCCAGCCAGAGCATCGCCCGGGGAAGCTGGTGGATGACCTTCACCCCCAATTCCGACCAGGGCAGCGCGCCGTTCGGTTCGAGCAATGTCAGCGATCTGCGGCACTACGACGACGAGAGCGACACCGAATATGTCGTCGGCCACGACTTCATGCTGTGCCGGCTGTACGAGCCGCTCGGTGCCCAGATCGGCTACCTGGGCGCGACGACCTTCGACGACGACTGGCGCGGCTGGGGGGTCTGGCACAACGTTGGGTACCCGATCGACGTAGGCGGTGGCCAGCGGCCAGCGGTGCAGGTCAACCAGAGCATGGAGGACGACTCCGAGGACGACTCGGGCCAGATCATCGAGACCGAGGCCAGCCTGAACCACGGCAACTCGGGCGGGCCTTTCTTCTCCTGGTTCACCGACGGCCACGTGCGGCTGTGCTCTGTGGTGTCGGGCGAAGCGAGCTTCGACGGCGACAAGGACAACGTCCTCGCAGGTGGCGACGACATGGTCAACCTGATCGAGTGGGGTCGCGCCAACTGGCCCGCCTGAGACGCCCTTGCCCACCGTTAGCATGCGCTCATGTCGTTGCCATGGCGCGGACGTGGCCTTGCCGCTTGAGGACGTGCGGGATATCCGCGACCAGAAGATTCGCCGCTTTCATGTGGGCGGACACGACAGTCAACGCCCCTGGAGCAAGGCGTCGAGCGGATGCGGCAGTATGTCCAGGTCGACCGCCCCGGCAAGCAGCCGCGCGTACCTGAGCTTGCGCCGGGCGCCGCTGCCGAGGAACCGCCGCAGCTGCGCTACGACGGGCTGACCGCGCCACTGCGGCTGTCGCTGCAGGCTGCGGAACGAGCCGAGATCGCCCTGCGAATCGATCAGCGCCTCGACCCGGCCAGCGCCGATCGCGCGGATCAGCTCGTCCTCCAGGTCCTCGACGCAGACGTAAAAGCCCAGCCGCTCCATGTCGGCCCGCGTTTGAGGCGAGCCGACGCCGGCGCGCCGCAGACCGCGCCGGAACACGTCCTCCTCGCCGAGATCGCACAGCCCCGCCAACCTGAGCCCGGCTCCAGCAGGACCAAACCGCATCAGGTACCGCGTCACCGCGTGAGCGCCGCCGAGCGGCAGCACCACCACCCCTTCCGCGCCGAGATCCCAGTCGCGGCGGGCGGCCAGCGTCTCCACCGCGATCTGGTCGCTGATGCCCTCGACCAGCACCACGGCGTCCGCGGCCGTCGCTTTCACCAGCGCGCGGGCCGTGGCGTCGGTCGCAGCCGCCGGGCCATGCACATAGCCATCGAGCAGTCGGCCAGCAAGCTCGCGGCGCCTGGTCATATCCATCAAGCCATCCGCCTCGCCCGCCTGCGATAGTCGGTGGGCCCCAAACGCGGCCCCGCCTCATGTCCACGATACGAGGCTTATCGGGGCCGCCGTGAGATAGGAATGGACCATGCCAGAGATGCGCTATGGCCTCAAGCTCAGCCAGAACGCCACCATGGACCAGCTCCGCGCAGTGTGGCGGGTGGCCGATGAGGCAGGTTTTGACCATTGCTGGTGCATGGACCACCTCGCCTCCCTCGGCCCGCGCGACGATGGGCCGATCTTCGAAGCCTGGACGCTGCTGGCCGGGATGGCCGTGGCTACCTCGAGGACCCGGATCGGCTGCATGGTGACCGGCAACACATACCGCCATCCGGCTGTGTTGGCGAAGGCCGCGGTGACCGTCGACCACCTGTCCGGAGGCAGGCTAGAGTTCGGCCTCGGCGCAGGCTGGGCGGAGAACGAGCACACGATGCTCGGGCTTCCGTTCGGCACCAAAGTGGACCGAGCCGACTGGCTGGAAGAAGCCTGCGAACTCATCCGGTTGCTGTGGACACAGGAGCGGACCACCTTCGACGGGCAGCACTACAAGCTCACCGCGGCGATCGCCGAACCGAAGCCGGTGCAGCGGCCGTACCCGCCGATCTGGATAGGTGGATCCGGTCGGCAGCGAACTCTGCGGATCACCGCGCGGTATGCCGATGTATGGAACGCGGCAGGGGGTTCGCCGGCGGAGGTGGCCGAGGCCTCCGCCGTACTGGACCAGCGGTGCGCTGAGATCGGCCGCGATCCGGCCCAGATCCGCCGTTCGGTACAACTCCGCGTCGCAGACGCGGGCGACGAACTGGTCGAACTGGTGCAGTCCTACCGCGCGGTGGGAGTCACCGAGATCGTCCTGATCCTGGACACAAAGAACCCGGCCGAACTCGCTGAACAAATCGCCGACTGGCTCCCGCGGCTACGCGCGGCGGGCTGACACCTCTGAGCCGGGCCCGCTTGTGCCCACGGGTCAGAACCGCTCCGGAGTGTTGCGCAAGCTCGTCAGCTGCGTCTGGGCGTAGTTGCACTCGGCAACGATCGCGGCGACGCGCCGGCCGATGCGAGCCAGCGGACCCCGCCTGCCCTGCGTCATGCTGTGGTTCATAGTTCCTCCTCGGTTTCCGGCGATCTCATCGCCGGTCACTGTTGAGTCTCGCCGTAAGGCCATGGGTAGCGCGTCGGAGGAAATCCCTATGTTGCCTGCTCAGATAGGTCTTAGCCGACCCGTAGCCGGCTTACCGGACTTCGCGCGCCGCACCGGCTTGGCGGCGCAGGCGATGCCCAACATGACCACTCCGCGCGCCGACAGTAATGTCTGGGCGTGCGCTTCGAGCAGCGGCTGCGAGACGGGATCCACTCCGGTGCGATCGTCTTGGCCTTCCGGCGCTGGAAACGCAGCCAGGTCGTGCCAGGCCACCGCTACCGCACCGGGATCGACATGGTCGAAGTCGAAGCTGTGGACGTTGTCGAACCGTCAATGGTGGACGCCGCCCAGGCACGTGAGGCCGGGTATGCCAGCGCCAGCGAACTGCTGGCCGACCTGCGCGGTGACCCGGCTTTGCCGGTCTACCGCATCCGCATGCGACGAATCGGCGAGCCAGACCCCAGGGACGAGCTGGCCCGCGCCGCCAGCCTGACCGAGGCCGATGTCGCCGCGATCACCGCAAGGCTGGCCCGGATGGACCTGTCAAGCAGCCGCGGGCCGTGGACCGGTGCGGTGCTCGAGCTGATCGCCGACCGGCCAGGCATCGTGTCCACGGTCCTGGCTGAAGCCTTGGGATGGGAGCGGCAGGACTTCAAGCTGCACGTCAGGCGCCTGAAGGAACTCGGGCTGACCCTCAGCCTCGACGTCGGCTACCAGTTGTCACCGCGCGGCGAGTCTTACCTCAACTTCCTGCGAACCCGGTGAACGGCATGACAGCGCTGGACATGTTGCCCGGTGATAAGGTCCGGTCGTGGCCATCGAGGTGCGCACCGAGCAGGCCGCGCCGCGCCGGCTCGCGGCGATCCGGAGCGTGACGACGCCGCAGGATCTGCGGCCAACCATCGTCCGGTCGCTCGGCATCATCTGGCCGGCCATCCGCGAGCAGGGCGTGCGGTTCGGGCACAACGTCTTTGTCTACCGCGATGGCGAGCCGGGAACGATGATCGTCGAGCTCGGCGTCGAGGTGTTCGGTGATTTCACCGAGCGAGGCGAAATAGAGATCGTGCAGACGCCGCCGGGCGAGGTGGCCACCGCCACGTACTACGGCGAGGACTACACGCAGATGGCCCCGGTCTACCAAGCCCTGGAGCAGTGGTGCGCCAGCAAGGGACGGCGGCCGGCCGGGGTGAACTGGGAAGTCTACGGCGATCCGGCGAAGGACCCGGCGCAGACGCGGACCGACATCTACTTCCTGCTGGAGCGAGCGGCAGACTGAGAGGCTCGGCGAAAATCGGGGGTGCGCAGGTCTTCGATGCCCTATTGGCCGCGGAACTCTCAGGATTCGCGCGCGATGAGAAGGTCACGAGGCTTGCGGCCGAAGACCTCCCGCACCATCGGCAGGAAGGTGTCGAGCGGCTCGGTCGAGTACGCGGGATCGAAGGAGATCTGATCCCACCGCTGGCAGAATCTCACGCAAGCCCCGAAGTAAGGGCTCGTCCGGTAATGGTCCCGGAGCCTCCGGTCCTTTTCCAGGTAATGAAAATAGTAGTAGCCCTGGAAGATGTCATGGTGCTTGACGACCCACCAGTTCTGCTCGCTCACGTAGGGGCGCAAGATCGAGGCAGCGAGTTCTGCGTGATTCTCCGGCGCGAGCACGTCGCCGATATCGTGCAGCAGGGCGCAGACAACAGTTTCGGTGTCGGAGCCATCGCGTAGACAACGCGTCGCCGTCTGCAGCGAGTGAGTGTAACGGTCAACAGCAGCTCCCTGAGGATCTTCATCCTTGAGCAACGCAAGCTGGCTGAGCAAATAGTCCACAGGAACGGCCGACGGCATGCCTGCCAGCTGAAGGGCATCCTCTGCTGACATTCGGTCCATGCGGGTGTAAGTCATAGGTCCTCAACAGCGCTCTGGACTACTCGGGCTTGGCACGCACACCCTGTACATCACAACAAGACCCGCCCGGCACGTCAAGGAGAGTCCACTCGTCAACCCCGGCCAAGCTGCGTTGCTACCACGGTATGGAATACCGGGGTATGCTGATGTCATGAAGGTTGACAAGCTGAGCGTCTCTTTCGAGCCCGACCTCGGCGACGCGGTCAGGTCGGCGGCTGCTCAGGCCGGCAAGCCGCTGTCCTCATGGCTCGCCGAAGCAGCGGCGAGCAAGCTTCGGGCCGAGGCTCTGGCTGACTTCCTGTCCGGCTGGGAGACCGAGCACGGCGTGCTCACCGCAGAGGAAGTTGCCCGCGCCGAGCGGGAGCTTGGCCTGGCTGCGGGCGATACTGCCGCGTGAGCGCGCTGATCCTCGATTCCGGCGCGCTGGTCGCGGTGGACCGTGACGACCGGGCCATGATGGCCAGGCTCCGCGCGTCCCAACGGCATGGGCTGGAGCTGCGGACTAATGCGATGGTGCGTGGCTCAGGTGTCGCGGGACCGGCACGGCCGCCAGGTGAACCTGGCGCGGCTTTTGCAGGCTGTCGACGTGCGGGCGGTCAGCCAGCGGGACGGCCGCGAAGCTGGCGAGCTCCTGGCCGATGCAGGTGCCTCCGACCCCGTCGACGCGACCATTGTGCTCCTGGCCGCGCCAGGCGATCGCATTCTCACCAACGACCCTGATGATATGGGCCGGCTGGCCGCAGCAGCAGGCAACCGAGCAATCGTCGTCGTCTGCTAGAGACCTAGAGCCGCATCAGTGCAGCGGTTGCTGGCCGCGCATGGTGCGTGAGTGAGTGATCAGCGCGACCTTCCAGCTGCGATGGCACCGCGCGAAACCCGCGCTCCTGGGACGGGCTTGACGGCACACGGCCCTCTCAGCCCGCAGGTGCACCGGATGGGCGCGCGGCGCGTCTATTTCATAAAGGTGACTGGCGGGTGCCGGGCACCGGTCATTGACATCAAACGCGGGCGGTGGCGTGAGCGACGTGGTGAGAAGATGCCGTGTTCTGGTGTCTGTCGCGGGTGCGGCCGCGCTTCTGGGTACCGGGTGCGCGCAGGCTGCGGCAGTCCGGGCGACCGGCTCATGGGGCCGGGCGATCGCGGTGCCCGGCCTGGCGGCGCTGAACAAGGGCCACAACGCCGGGGTGTTGTCGGTGTCGTGCCCCTCACCGGGCAACTGCGCGGCCGGCGGGAACTACCGAGACGGCGGCCGCCATCAGCAGGGGTTCGTGGTCAGCGAGATGAACGGCCGCTGGCGCCAGGCAATCGAGGCGCCGGGCCTGGGGGCCCTGAACAAGAACGGGAACGCCGAAGTCAGCTCGGTATCGTGCGCCTCGCAGGGCTACTGCGCCGCCGGCGGCTACTACGGGAACCGCGGTAGTGATCCTCATGACGTCACCTCCGGACGGGGGTTCGTGGTCAGCGAGCAGAACGGCCGCTGGCACCGGGCAGTCGAGGTGCCCGGCCTGGGAGCCCTGAACAAGGGCGGGAACGCCGAAGTCAGCTCAGTGTCGTGCGCCTCGCAGGGCTACTGCGCGGCCGTCGGGTCCTACCGGGACGGCGGCGGCCATCAGCAGGGGTTCGTGGCCGTCGAGAGGAGCGGCGTCTGGGGCCGGGCGCTCGAGGTGCCTGGCCTGGGGGCCCTGAACACGGGCGGGAACGCCCGCGTTCTCTCGGTGTCGTGCGCCTCGCCGGGCAATTGCGCGGCCGGCGGGGACTACACCAACGCCTCCGACAGCGCACAGGCATTCGTGGTCAGCGAGAAGAACGGCAACTGGAGCACCGCCCAGGAAGTCGCCGGGAACCTCAACATTGGCAAGACCTCGTACGCCGGGGTTGACTCGGTGTCGTGCGGCTCGGCGGGCAACTGCGCGGCCGGTGGCCGGTATTTCGATGGCTCGGGCAATGTGCAGGCGTTCGTGATCAATGAGGTGAACGGAATCTGGGCTAGCGCCCGAGAAGTCGCCGGCAGCCTGAACATCAACGGGACAGCATCGGTTACCTCGGTGTCGTGCGCCTCGGCGGGCAACTGCTCCGCCGGCGGCACCTATGATTACGGCGGCTACAACGCGGCGTTCGTGGTCAGCGAGAAGAACGGCGCCTGGGGCAAGGCGATCGACGTGCCCGGGCTGAGCAGAGTGGCCCGCGACGCCTACCTCTCCTCGGTGTCGTGCGTCTCGGCCGGCAACTGCGCGGCCGGCGGTAGCTACGACGGGTTCGGCACCGGGGCGTGGGTGGTCAGGGAGAGGAACGGCGCCTGGGGTAAGGAGACCACCGTGCCAGGCCTGGGTGCCCTGAACAAGGGCTCATCCCTCGGCGTCAGCTCGGTGTCGTGCGCCTCGGCGAGCAACTGCGTGGCCGGCGGGTACTACCAGGTGACCGGTCGCTTCGCCCTCCAGGGCTTCGTCACCTAGGACGGTACGCGCACCGCTCCGCTGACCCCCTTGTCAGGCATCCCGACAAGGGGACCTGAGGGCCGTCATTACACATACTGGTGTCACGATGCCGAGCGACCGGAGAGCTGCTCATGGGGACGAAGGTCAGCGGCTATCTTGCTCATTCCGAGGCCGCCGACACCCCTGGGCAGGCAGCACTGCGCGCCAGGTTCGCCGCTGGCGTCGAGCTCGGACTCCAGTACCGGGACGCCAGGGTCAGCCGCGACCTGACTCAGGCTCAGATCGCGGACCTGACCGGCGTCCCCCAGGGCTGACATCAGCCGCATCGAGCGAGGCGCCGGCAACCCCACCGAGGCCACCCTGCACCGCCTCGCTCATGCACTCGGCAGGCGGTTGCAACTCCTCACCATCTAGAACCACTGAGCGTGATCAGCGCAGCTGATCACGCTTTAGGGAACCAAGCGGATCCGGCCCACCCGGGCGGCCCGCCCACAGCACCCGTTCACCGGCACCTAAACCGGTCGGCTGGCCTACTTGCGCAGCAGGCTGAGGAGGGCCTTCTCGGCGCTGCCCCTGGTAGCCAGATCACCGAATTCAGCATCGCGTCCTAGTTCGGGCAGTGCGCGCGAGATAGTCGAGCCACGTTCATAGAGGTCGATGACCCGCGGATCGATGTATGAGCCGCGCGCGACGGCCGGCGTATTCCCGAGGTAGCCGGCGACTTCACGGACTGCCCGCACGATGGCTCGCTTGCGTGCGGGTTGCGTGGCAGCGGCGGTCTCGGAAACTGCGAGGGCAACTGCAGCCAGAACGGTCGCGTGCCAGGTGCGGAAGTCTTTGGCGGTGAAGGTCTCGCCACTCACGTCCTGCAGGTATTCATTGATATCTGCTGCAGTCAGGTCGTGCCACTGCCGACCGGCCAGGTAGGCGAACAGACTCTCGTCCGGCTTCCGGCGACGCCGGAGCGCTTTGATGACCCGCTCTACCTCGCTGTCGGCTACGGTGCACTCCTGCTGCTTGCCGCTCTTGCCCGGATACTCGAAGAGCAACTGGCCGCCGTGGCATCTCACGTGGCCACGGCGGATCGTGGTCAGGCCGAAGCTCCCGTTCTCTTCTGCGTACTCGGTTCCGCCCGGCCGGAAGAACCCGAGGTCGATGAGCCGTATCGCGGACGCGATGACTCGAGCACGGCACAAGCCACGCAGCCTGATGTCGCGCTCGACGGCGGCGCGGATGGCCGGCAGCCGTGCGCCGAACGCCAGGGCTCGTTCATGTTTCTCGCGGTCGCGCTGTTCCCGCCAGTGCCTGTGATACAGATACTGGCGGCGGCCCGCGGCGTCTAGTCCAGTCGCCTGTATGTGACCATCCGGATCAGGGCAAATCCAGACATCCGTCCATGCGGGCGGGATAACCAAAGCCTTGATACGCCGGCGTAGTTCACCATCACGCACTGGTCTGCCATCGGGTCCGGCGAACCGAAAGCCCCGCCCGCACGGCAGCCGGCGGATGCCCGGCCCCGTGACGTCGCTGGTTACCAGCGATGCCTGTTGCTGTGCCATGGCCGATCCGGCTCCGTTTCACCAGCCAATCCGACCGGCCGATCTGCCCGCCGAGCGGCGCTTAAACGCTTGTGCGTCGCGCCGGCCTGATGAGGCGGCAGAAAGCGCGGATGATTCTCGGTTACTCCGGCAGTCCTTCCGCCCTAGAAAGGAACCCTGTGCTGACGGCGACCCTGGCTGCTGCCGCCGCGACCGCACTACCGGCCGGTCTCCCGGACCGCGCGCAAGATCCTTCGGGCGAGGTCGCGCCGTCGGGGTCCCGGAGCCTGGGCGCGTCCACGGAACCGCGGGTCGGCTGGCCGAGCCCAGTGCCACATCCAAACCGGGTAGAAATACGCTGGTCCGCCGATCTGCCTGACCGACGGCCTCGTGCTCGCCGTGCAGATCGTCTGCCCAGGGCGCCAGACAGAGGGCAAAACCACTGACCAGCTTGGGTGCCCAGCAGCACTGAGCAGTGATGGCTGGCTGCCATCGCGGCCGCAGCCGCGTGTCGCAGCGAATCTGCGCTCACATCGGGCGACGACCAGGCCCGCTCGGCAGCCGCGCCAGCCGAGTGGCGTAGCCGCGCCGCAGCGTCGATCACCCCCCGACAGATTGCTGCAACCGAGTCACGCGGCTCCGGCGGCCTGCGCGGCGGCACGGTCGCGACCGGAATTGCGCGCAACACTTCACTGTCCACCGCCAGCACCGGCTCCAGTCGGTGCGCAGCTGTTATGGCTCCAGCCAAGATCCGCAGGTACCCGCATGCCCCGGCCAACTCGCTCCTGGCCTGGCTGACTTCAGCCCAGTCCGCCGGCGTCGCCATGGCCAGGCCGGGCCGAGCGCTGCGGCTTGCCGCGCCAGTGCGCCCATTTCGGCCGGCCGCGGCCCGGCTGATCGCCGGGGTGCCGAGGACTGCTGCCCAGGCCGAGCGCTTCACCCGTTCGCCGTCCGCGTCGTTGCCGACGTGGGTGGCCAGCAAGCCACGCCCGGCTGCCAGCGCCCGTGCTGCGGCGTGCAGGTGCTTGCCCCGCTCGGTGACCAGGGTTGACCGGCGCCGCGCACACAGCAACCTGACATGGTGGGCGGGCCAAATCCGGGAATGGGAGCGCCAGGGCACCGATGTACTCGCGTACTTCAACAACGACGGCGCCGCCAACGCCCTCCGCAACGCCGGACGCTCCGGGCCCTGCTCGCCCACTAGCGGGTTAGGCCCGGGAGGATCTGCTAAGGGGCCGCTTGGGGATCGAAGACGCCACTTTGAGCAGCACTGAACTGGTCATCGTGCGGTCCGCTGCGGTTCCCAGTGTGCGGGCAGCCGGGTGCCGGAAGCAGGCTTGAAACAGCCCGCGCGTGCGCCAGGGCCTCGTCCAGGGTCGGGAAGCTGGGGATCAGGCGGTCGACGCCCGTGAGCGCGCAGACGCGCAGGACAACGGCCGTGCAGACGACGAGCACCACCTCACCGCCCTCGGCCTGGGCTTGCTTGTGCGCCCGGGTCAGGACGTGCAGCCCCGAGGCGCCACAAAACTGCGTCCCGGACATGTCCACGACCAGCGTCCCGTTCCCACGCACGGCTGCCTGGAGCAGCGCCTCCCGCAGCCCGGCGGCGTTCGCCAGATCGATCTCCGCCGGCGCTGTCACGACGGGCACGCCCCCGGTCAGCTGCACGGGGATACTAATGATCTCAGCCATCTGCGACACCTCCTGCGGCCGCGGGTGCCTCCTGCCCGCGGAACAGGCAGCCGCCGGGAGGCCGCTGCGCCGTACCCAGCATCGGCCAGACGACGAAGCCATGTCAATAGAAACATGAGTATAAGTTCGCGTGTTTTCTCTCGCGAGAATTCTCTCGCGACGATATAGTCAGAGGATGGGCTTTCCGGACGAGCGCGGCAGCAGCTGGACCCTCCTGACCGGGCACGGGCACGTGCTCGTGGAGATCGCCCGCAAACCTGACGCTCGGATCAGGGACATCAGCGCCGCCGCGGGCATCACCGAACGCACCGCCCAGGCCATCGTGGCCGACCTGGAGAAAGCTGGCTACATCTCCCGCGCCCGGGTGGGCCGACGCACTCAGTACACCGTGAATCACCAGAGCCTCTTCCGGCACCCTGCCCAGGAAGGACACAGGATCGGCCCGTTCCTCGCCCTCCTCGCCACGGCCGGCACCGGCATCACCGCGCCCGGACCTGACAGCAGTGAAATCCTGTCCTGAATCGGATGGCGGGGCGATCACCGCGGTGCCCGGAAGGCTGCCGGTGAGGTAGTGCAGACGTGTCGGCGCACTCATTCCGGACCCGAGGTGTCCCAACTGGGTCGGTTAACACCTTGCAGCTTGCCGAGGGCCGGCAACGGCCGCCCGGCGGCCTTGAGGCTCCCCGTCCTCCGGCCTAGCTCCGGAGTAGCCGCCTAGCCGTCTGCCCGTGGCTGGCCGGGGCTGCCGACGGCTGCAGTGGCTCGTGCGGGTCTGGCATGACCTGCCGCCCTGCCTCGCGCGCACGAAACGCGCCCGCCGATGACTTCGCGTTGCGGAGACGATTCCTGCGCTGGCGGAGCCTGCCGACGATCAGCGCGGAACACGAGCCAGATCCAGACCGCTATGGCGATGAGAAACCCCGCCGCCATGATCACGAGCATCCTCAGGCTTCAGGCTCACAGGGTCCGACGACGGCCGTCAGACAGGTGAGCATGGCTACCCGGCGATCGGCTCCTCATCCAGATCGAGGACCCATGCATGGATATTTCGAGGCTGGGCAGCCCTCCGTGCTAGAAGGAGGACTCCATGGCCACCAGCAAGCAGAAGCAAGCCGCCAAGCGCAACATCGGCAAAGCGCGGCAGGCGCAAAGCGCCAGAGCGCACGGAGATAAGGTGCCTCGGCGAGCACAAGGCATGAGCACCGCGGAGAAGGAACGCCTGCCAGACAGCGCGTTCGCGTTCCCTAAGGAGCGGAAGGAGCCGCTGACCGATGCACGCCACGTGCGCAACGCCATCGCCCGCTTTGATCAGGTCGAAGGCGTCAGCGACGCCGAGCGGGACAAGGCCTGGAAGCGGATCACGAGCGCCGCGCGCAAGCACAACGTTGAAGTCTCCGCCAAGGACTGGCGGGATCTGGCGAAAGCCGGCAACGACCGCAAGTAACGCTTTCGCCGGTGCGCGCACTTGAGCAGGTGGCCTTCATGCACGCCGCCGCCCGCGCCAGAGTCCTCGCGGGTTGACGGCGCGGTCGGGGTTCGAGGAGGACGGGCAGGGGTCGGCGCGGGTGTGGCTGACCTGGCAGACCCGCATCACCGCGGCGGCGCGGGTGTCGGTCGGGAGGATGCGGCGGCTGGCTGATCATCCCGCGGTCGCTGAGGCGCTGGCGGGCGGCCGGCTGCTCGGTGTCGTGGCCGCGGCAGTCCACGGACTGGACGGACAAGCTCACGGCCGGGCACCGCCGCGAACCGATGGCACCCTGCGAGCTCCTGACCAGGTCGGGATGGCGGGATTCGAACCCGCGGCCTCCTGCTCCCAAAGCAGGCGCGCTAACCAAGCTGCGCCACATCCCGCCGAACCCGAAGCTTATCTTGTCTTGCCGCTGCCAGACTCCGCTCAGCCCGTTGCTAGCCCGGCGCTCCAAGAGCAACTGCCCCGGCGGCACCGCCGATCCGAACCCGGTACGCTACACCTGGCGGCTGAGCCGCCGCGCGGGCGTAGCTCAATGGCAGAGCTCCAGCCTTCCAAGCTGGTCATGAGGGTTCGATTCCCTTCGCCCGCTCCGATTGAGTTATCCCAGCTCAGCTGGCCTATCAGGCACCGCGCCGTGATCAACAGCGGCCAGCGGTGCCGCTCGGTGGGCCACAAACGGGCCACAGGGCGCGCTCTCAGGTGCCTTCGCCGGAGTGGCCAGCGCGCTCAGATCGCACCTGGTGCATCAGGCCGCCGAGGGCCTTTGCGATGGCCTCGTCACGGTCTCTGGTGGCGTGCTGATAGATCATGGCGGCAGGCCAGCATCTCCATTCGTGATCAGCCATGCCGTGAGAGGTACGTGGCTATGTTGGTCCCGAGCGCGGATCGGCAGTTATGGGCGGCGGTCGGCGCTGACGATCAGCTTTGGGTAGTGCGGGCATACCGCCGGACGGGATCTCAGTCGATCGGCTCGCGATGCACCCACTCGACGAGGTTGTCGGACGCGAGCGCCCGCACGCGCGCGGCGTACCGGGCGAGGTCGGCGTCGTCGAGGAGGTCGCGCCACTGGCCGCTCGTGCCGCGGCTGAAGAACGCGGCGGGATCAATCCAGTGCTCCGGACCGCCGCCGGGGACGGTCGTGTCGGCCCTGCTGCGCATCGACTCGAACGTCGCCGCCTGGACCAGGCGGTGCCATCTGTGCTCGTCGACGTCGATGCCGAGGCGCGCGGCCATCTGCCGCATCTGCCCCTCCAGGTCGGCCTTGAGGTCCTCGTAGTGCAAATACACGACGTCGAGATCGTCGGCGGCGTCCCGGAACGTCTGCAGGTGCTCTACAGTGCGCCGCAGCGACGACCCGACCTGGGTCGACGGCGTCTCGTCGTCGACCCACCGCCAGAAGCGGTCCCGCTCGCCGTCGGGGCGCGGCCGCGGTGGCCGCAATGGTCCGAGCTCGATGCCGTCGATCGCGGCCGCCAATTCGCGTTGGTTGAGGAACGCGCCGATGTCGGTGTTGTCGATATGGCGGACCATCGACAGGCCCACGTCGCGCGGGTCCCGCCCGACGCAGATGTACGTGACCGTCGGATCGTTGGGTATCCCGTCGAGCGGCGTGTGGGTCTTGATGAACCGGCGGTGCGTCTGGGCTTCCAGGTCCTCGAACACGTCTGTGCGGGCGCGAGTCACCATGTCGATCCACGGCGAGAGCGTGTCCAACGGGAGCGGGAGCTCCGGTTCCTGCAGTATGAGCAGGGCGCAGATCATCTGCGTCCACGTCGTCCCGCACTTTGGCGGGGTGCTGATGATGACGTCGCCGGGGCGGAGTTCGAAGCCGTCCCAGCGGTTGCTGTCGTACATAGTCGCCTCGTAGTGGCGCATGGCCGTCATCCTTGCAGGCTGTCGGACGACACTGCCCCGGGGTGCGCTGCTTCTGGAGCGGCTCGGGCCTTCACTCTAGGAGTTGGGCCGCCCGCTCGCCCGCGGCCGCCATCGTCGCGGGCGGCGACGTCTCGATCTTCCAAGCTGGTCATGAGCGTTCGATTCCCTTCCGCTCCATCTTCGCCCGCTCCACCTCCGAGCGCACCCAGGTCACAGGCCTCTCCACTCGTGCGAGGGACCTTCGCTGTAGCCAAACTGTTGCCAATGGCCAGCATTTTCAGGCTCCGAGGACGGAGTTGCGCCAGCACATGCGTGTAGGTACGGGCGCGCGACCGTCGAGCGTGCCAGGCGCGCGGCGCGATAGTGGCCAGGGCACCTCAGCCGGGCTTGGACGAGACGAGAAGGAACCGGTGCCCGCTGGTCACGACCGGCCAAGCGCTGGCGTCCTCGTACAGGGCGCGGAGGCGGTCCCGGTATCTCTCGAGGCTGTACCCCGGTATTGACCAGCTGACGGCCTTCAGGAAGAAGACGACCGCCGCGATGTCGTCGAAGCGGATGCGCTGATCGGCCCTAGCAGCTTCCTCGATCACTAGTCCCGCATCGGTGACCTGTCGCTCGGCCAGCCCGATCCAGCTGTCCGGCTCCTCTGGCGTCTCGATTCCAAGTATCTGGGCTAGGTCGTCGGTGTCGTGGTAATCGACCTGCTGGGTCACGAAGGTGCCGCCCGGTGCGAGAGCGCGGCTGACCTCGAGAGCAAGGAACGACTCGTGCCGGTTGCATATCAGATCCAACGACCCGTCGCGGAATGGCAGGCGACCGCCGTCGTTAGCCCCGTCCTGATCCATGTTGTCGCGAGCTGCCTCGTCCTGAATCACGGGAATCCCCAGCGGCAGCAGGCGCCTCCCGGCCACCGGCACATTGGGCGGCCATGCCTCGGTCGCAATGGTGCGCGGCGCGCGGTCCGGAAGCCCGGATAGGGCCTCGCCGCCGCCCGTGCCCATGTCCAGCATTGTCCGGGCACTGCGGGCCAGGGCCGCGACGCGGGCGCTGTAGTCCCACGGCAGCGGCTCCGTCCAAGAGCGGCGGTCCAGCCAGGAAAAGTCCCAGCCGGAGAACGGCGCGATCAGCGCCTCGGTCACGAGCTCGTCAAAGCATGCCACCCGTGCCAGCCTGCCAGAACACTGACGAAGCAGCTATAGGCGAGCTTGCCGGAAGATTTACGACGCTCTCGGCCATAAAGCTTGCAGATTGGCCTCTGCCAGTGAAGAGCCGCTGACAGCAACGGTGGGCAGCAACCGCAGCAGCCATCGCCTACCAGCAGCGACCGGCGACAGACAGCCCATGACTCTCGCGCGAGTCATCGCCATTCGGCGGACGCCAGGCCTGAAACCACACGGGTACTAGTCGAGCAAGCCGTCGACGCCAGCCGGCTCGTCGGGCTCGTTCGGACAGCTCACCCCAGAACAGCAATGGGGCATCGACGAAGCCCTCATGACGGTCTTGGGACTTCGGCAACCATTTAGCTGAACGGCCGCCGACCCACCTGGTGCGGAGACCTAAGAGCTCAGGCGATGAACGTGAGATCGACGGCCAGCCAGCGAGCCAGATCCTCGATCTCGGCCTCGACGGCGGCGGTCATGGCCCGGTCGAACGGCTCGTCCTGGTGAATCGCGTCCACGCGGAGCACGCCAGCCTTGCGGTCCACGCTCGCGTCGAGCTTGCCCACCAGCCGGTCCGCGTACAGGACCGGCAGGGCGAAGTAGCCCCAGCGACGTTTCGTGGCCGGCTTGTACATCTCTAGCTGGTAGTCGAAATCGAAGAGATCGGTCGTTCGCTTGCGGTCATGGATAAGCCGGTCGAAGGGGGATAGCAACGCCGCCCGCCCGGAGAACGGCTGTCCGAGCTGTGCCGGATCGACGCGCCAGGTCCCACGGGTACCCGCCACGACCGCCGACTCGCCTGCCGCTCCGACATCCATCGGCTCCACGGGGCACTCGGGCCCGCGAGCACGAGCGATGCCGAGCGCGCGCAGCCGCCTCTCGTTCCTGATCCGCAGCGCCTCCTCCGCGGGAACGACCGGTTCATCAGGGTAGACGCGGTCTGCCAGGTCCCACAGCCGGCCACGGCCATCGCGCCCGGCTATCGCCACCTCGCCCGCACGCATCATGAACTCCAGCAACTGCGTCACGTTGCGGTTGTTGGTCCACCCCGACGACGACCACGTGACCTTGCAGGTGTCAGGAAGATCGCGAGACGGTAGCGGCCCCGAAGATTCGAGCCGGTCGAGGATGTCGCGGCGACACGCGTCATTGGCTCGCACCCAGTCGACCTGGCCCTGCCGCCAGCCGCCGCATAGCTGCCCGCCGGTGAACCACGCGGCCATGTCGGCCCGGTAGAGCGCCAGGTCTTCGCCGGGCCTGATCATCGCGCGAAGCTCGAAAAGTGTCCGCTCCGTGAGGGCAGCATCGAGTTCCGTCGGCGCGTACGACGAGCCGAGGCGGCTCCACGCCACCAAGTCAGCGTTCGGGGCGATTGCCGCGGTCGGGTCGATCTGCAGCAGGGTCAGCTGGCGCACCACGTCGAGCAGTGATGCAGGCCGGGATCTGTCCAGCAGTTGAGCCCGCACGGCGAGGCGGCGCGCGTCCTGACGCGAAAGCTCGTGGACAGTCACCGGTCCAGGCTAGGCGACGGCCCCGCAGGTAGGCCCACCAAAGACGCCCACCGCACGCACGGGCCTCAACACCGAGGACAAAGGCAGCTAGCGAACTGTGGCGAGCAGGTGCGGACCTAGTCCCATCAGCTCGGGCACCCGCTCGAGAGCGCGGGCGGTCTGCAGCACTACGCGCCGCGCCTCGGCGTCGGCCATGCGCTCGGGCAGGTCGTCGAGCATGGCGGCCGGACCCTCCACGCAGACTAGGTCGACCACATCGAAGCCGCTCGCGACAAGTTCAGCCAGCAACTGACGTGGCCGGTGGGTGTAGCCGCAGAAGGAGTCCTGGCCGAACGGCGGCAGGCGCCCCGTCCGTTCCAGCCCAGTCAGCTCCTGCTCGACCTCGGGGCCGCGCTCGTACAGCCGCAGTCGGAGAACTCCGTCCATTCTGGGCGCCCAGCGAGAGATCGCTGCCACGAAGACCGGCCCTCCGCGACGGACTACCCGGCGCGACTCAGCCAGCGCCTGCAGCCGGTCTATCCTGCGTTCGAGGTGATACAGCGGTCCGAGCACTAGCACCGCGTCGACGCTTGCGTCCTGCAGGTCCAGCTCCCTGGCGTCGGCCACCGCGGACCAGATGCCCGTGCTGCCTTCGGCCGCCTTCCGCAACTGCTCGACGTGCATCGCCAGCAGGTCCCTGTGCAAGACCTGATAGCCCAGGTGAGCGAGCCAGAGCGTGTACCTGCCAGGACCGCCGCCGATATCTGCGACAACCGCGGGCGGCGGCGGCAAGTGCCTGAGCAGGATCTCCTTTGTCCGCTCGAACTCAAGCTGCCCACGCGGTTCAGCGAGCCTTTCTTGCTCCTCGCCCCGCTCGTAGTACGCACGCATAGCCGCGCTTGCCGGGTCCTCGATCATGACCACATGATTGCTGGCTGAGCCGCCCGAACGCATCTTCATATCCGGCCGCTTCGGGATCCCAGCCCAAACCGGCCGCCTGAACCGGAGCGCCTAGGAGCTGGACGCGAAGAGCCCCACGACTCGTGAACCTTCCTGCTTCGGCTTCGGCGGATGCGCCGCCGCGAAACCGCCGCCGAGCGCTCCGCCCACGAGCCCGGCAGCGGGTCCGAAAACCAGAAGGAAGGCAAAGAACAGGACCACATTGCTCATCAGCAGGCCGGTGGATGCGCCGGCCACGATGCCCGCCAGCAGTCCCTGCCTGATCCGTGCTTCGCGCAGCTCAGGCGTCTTCTCACTGCCCGGCACCCGCCAGCCGCACACCGCGCCGGCCGGCACCGCTGTCACCAGCGTGATGATGAGAGTTATGCCGACATAGAGCAGGCCCAGGTCGACCGGGATGGAAATGAGCGCATAGTCGATCAGCCCCGCGACGACGCCGGCGACAGCGCCAGCCACGAGCGCCGCGCTCGGCAGCGCAAAACGCCGCGACGTGGCCAGCAGGATCGCGGCTACGTAGCCGGCAGCGAGCACCTGCAACGGCAGGATGGCCCACACGACAACGCCGAAGATCCCGGTCAGGCTCCAGAGCGTGCTGGCCTCAACGTTCGGGCGCTTGGCCCTGATGATGAGCGGAACCACCACGAGCACGCCGAGTAGGACCAGCCCAGCGACCTCGCGTAGCCAGTTGAAGCCGCCGCTGCCGATGTTGCCCCCTTGCCCGGCAGTCCGGTCCGCATGCACGAGCGCGATGCCCATCCCGCAGATCGCAGCGAAGCCCGCCAGCCGCGCCAGCCGGACGGCGACGTTGTCGCCGACGGGGCCGAACCAGCCGTGCCGCCTGGCGACCCACGGCAGCCCTAGCAGCGCGGCCGCTACCACCAGCGTCCTGATCCGGTCGGTGCCCACCTCCGCGTCGGTCGCGGGCACATTTAGCCAGCTCAGCGATATGACCCAGGCCACCGTCGCGGAGAGAGCACCGATCCCGAGCCAGTACATGATCTTGCGTGCCACCTTGGCCTCCTTCACAACCAGCCACAGTCCGCCAGCGAGCCAGTCCAGTCGCGGCCACCCTGCGGGGACCAGGCTGGCCTCCGCCTGCACTGCCGCAGCCCAATCCCGGCGGGCCGACGGCAGCAACCATGCCGCCGCGCCCAGCGCCAAGGACAGCAGCCTGCTCAGGCGCTCCATCACGTGCCCTCCCCCGCCAGGCGCCGTGCGCCATGGCCACGCCGCGGCGCCGGAGATCGCGGGGACGCCGTCCTAGACGCGCCGCGACCAGGCGCGGCCGCACGCGCGTTGGCCGCGGCAGCCAGCCCCTCGCTGGTCAGCCGGTACAGGTGCCGTCTGGGGCGCCCGGCCGGCTGATCATCTTCCCAGCGCGCTTCGACGACACCCCGGTCTGCGAGCCGGACCAGGATCGGATACAGGGTTCCGGACTTCAGCCCGGTCTCCCTGGCCAGGTCATATCCGTGCCGCCAGGACGACGGCTGGCCAGCGAGTGCTGCCAGCACCGCGAGAGTCTGGGCCGAGAAGGCCGCACGAGGTGGCATGGCGCACACTCTACCTAGGTAGACCAGGCTGCGGAAGCACTTTTGGCGAATCTGCTTGCCGTCGCCCACAGTGGTTAAACCGGCTCTTCGCGGGCATCTGATCAGCCCCCGCGAAATGACCGGCTATGTCGGCACTGATGCTAGGCGACCGGTCTCGGGGAACTGTATGGTTCGATACCAACCCGCACCCGCGTGGCGCAGCGGCGAACCGGGGGCATCACGAGAGGGGCCGGGATGATCAAAGGCTTCAAGAGATTCTTGATGCAGGGCGACCTGATCGTGATCGCGGTCGGCCTGGTCGTCGCGCTGGCATTCAGCACCCTGATCAAAGCTTTTACCGACAGCATCATTACGCCTCTCGTCAATGGCGCGGCCGGCGGCGGTTCGTCAGGGAAGGGCCTCGGCTGGACTCTCAATGGTCAGCGGATCGACCTGGGTGCATTCATATCCGCCATCATCTACTTCATCATCTTCATGGCGGTCGTGTACTTCCTGATCGTGGTCCCGTACCGCGCGTACATGGCCAGGCGCGGCAAGACCGTATTCGGCGACCCGCCCCCCACGCAGACATGCCCCTACTGCAAGTCATCCGATCTACCGACCGAAGCGACCGCGTGCTCGCACTGCACCAGGGACCTCACGCCCGCTCGCTAGCGAACGCCGCGCAACAGACGGCGCGATCGAGTGCGCAAGGCGGGCGGCCGGGCCTCGCTACCGGCCAGCAACCGAGCGGGCAGGACGCGACGTCCAGCGCTCGGTGCACGCACGCGTGTCCAGGCAGTACCAGCGCAGGTCGGTGCACGCGTGACCGCCATCGGCGACCATCTGGCTGGCAGGCAAGCGGATGCCGCACATCCAGCACGCTTCGAAAACCGCGCCGTCAGCGCCATGCCGTCCTGCGCCCGGCGGCCCGGGAATACGCCGCGGGCCGAGCGGCAGCCGACCCGCCATCTGATCATTCATGTCTGACATCGCCGGATTCGATGAGGCACCTACGGTCATGAGTCCCCCCGAAGGATGGAGCGCCAGAGGCCGTCGAGGCCGTCAGAGCAATTTCCTAACCCAGCCTAGAGCGCTACGACCTGTCACTTGTAGCGTTCTTTCATAGCAGATGCAGTCCCTTCGGGTCTATCGGACTGCGGCGGATGCCGCCCGCCTTGACCCGTCTTGAACCCCGCGCACCGGAGCGCGGCCGAGACCGCGGCGTTGGGGTCAGGCGGTGACGCAGCCAGAGCAGCGGCGCTTAAGCGCAGAGACGACAGGGCTGCGAACCGGCAGGCTGGAGTCCTTCAGTGACGGCGTATTCGCCATCGCGCTACGTTGCTGATCCTCGCCCGGCCTGACGGCACACCTCGTCCTGATCGTCGCCGGGCTCCCCGTCCCGGTGATCGCCGTGATGACCCATCCCGCGCCACGCTCGGCCTCGCTGGAAGCCTCCGCAACAACATTGGACATGATTGTGTCACGCAAATCATATGAAACCGGGCGTGATCATGGCTCATTCGTATCCGAAGTCAAAATGATCATGGTTAGGGCCCGTGGCGAGGCTGTCGGCCGATGGGCCGCCGGCCGAGCTGGTGGCGCGCCGCTCGGGCGGTAGGGCTGGGCGCCCCGGTGGCGCGATGGTCGCCCGGCGGCTCGGGTGGCGGCGGCGCGCGGTGGCGGTTTGCGGGACTGGCCTGCTTAGATTCGCCTGATGGCAGGGCCGGCGGCACCTACCTGCATGACCCTGCCCAGAGCTGCTGGCGGTCCTGTCCCTGGCAGCGGACCTGGGCGGATACCTGACGACCGCCCTGTACTTCATCATCCCGTTCCGGCACCGGACCATCATCAGTTTCCGCCGCAGGCACCAGCAGAGCAGAACCTGACGAGGAGAGACCATGTCGCAGCCCGAAGCCAGCGCCGAAACCGCGGTGCTGCTCAAGTCGCTGACCAGCCAGCGCCGTCACGTGATCGGGATCCTGGATGACCTGTCCGACGCGGACCTACGGCGTCCCGTGCTGCCGTCCGGCTGGACCTGCCTGGGGCTCGTCCAGCACCTCGCCCTCGACGTCGAGCGATTCTGGTTCCGCAACGTGGTCGCCGGCGAGCCGATGGACGACGGGGCCGCCGACGAGAACGCCTGGGAGGTCGGCCCCGAACTCGCGGCCGGCGACGTGCTCGGCTTGTACCGCCGGGAGATCGAACTCGCCGACGCGATCATCGCGCGCACCGACCTGGCCGCCGCGCCAGCCTGGTGGCCCGACTTCTTCGGCAGTTTCCGGATCGAGAACCTGCGCGAGATCATGCTGCACGTCATCGCCGAGACCGCGTGCCACGCTGGTCACCTGGACGCGGTGCGTGAACTTATCGACGGCAGGACCTGGCTCATCCTCACCGGCTGACCCGCCGCACCGGAGCGCGGCTCAGCCAGCCGCGTCGCATCCTGCCACGGCTGAGCTTGCCGTC
Source organism: uncultured Actinomycetota bacterium (assembly GCA_963696215.1). Taxonomy (GTDB): domain Bacteria; phylum Actinomycetota; class Actinomycetes; order Streptosporangiales; family Streptosporangiaceae; genus Chersky-822. The sequence continues at coordinate 495,092 of CAVOJF010000006.1, read as the reverse complement.
GCGGGGGCCGCACCGAAAAGCGGCAGGCACGGTTCGAGCCCGATGATCGCGACCTCGCCAACGCCCAGCCCCGCGGTGCCGCCGGCCGCGAGCCAGGCATCCCGGTCGATCCTGAGTCGTCGCGACTCGGCCGCCTGGCCGCGGATCGCGTGTCGCTGTATTCCGTCGTCGGCGTAGCCGAGCTTGCGGGAGACAGCTAGCGACGCGAAGTTGTCGGTGAAGGCCTCTGAGACCGCGTGCCGCGCGCCGAGCCCGTCGAAGGCCAGCGCGATCACCGCGGCGCGCATGGCCGTGCCTGTGCCCTGACCCTGATACTGGCTGCCCAGCCACGAGCCAGTGCCGACCTCGCCGACGATCGCGAAGTCCTTCGCGCTGACGCCCTGGGTCCCGACCACGACGCCGTCGCGGACGATGACCAGGTTCAGCGTCCAGTCCTGCGGGGTCCACTCGCCGAGGCAGCGCCAGTGGAACTGGAGCACCGAGCGCGCCCGCTCGGCGGGCCCGACATCTGTCCACGGCACGGCGAACGGCTGGACCGCGGGATCATGGACACCCGCCTCGGCCAGGGCGGCGAGCGCTGCCAGGTCGCGGGCGTCAGGGAGCCGCAGCTCGAGTGAGCCCGTCGTACCGTCGGCAGCGTTCATGGCGAGCCGCAGCCGCAGATCCGCGAGCGGCCAGTAGCTGGCCAGCGTCGGGACAGACCGGTCACGGGGCGGTGTCATGGGCTTGATTATCGCGGCGCGGGGGTCTTGGCCAGAAGCGAATTACCTGGCACGACGGAGCGGCCCAGAGCCGGATCACCAGCCAAGCAGGTGGCTGGCGTGCGACGCGCTTTCCAGGAGTGCCTAGGGTTAGAGCCCGGGTAAGACTACGAGCCCGCGATAAAGGAGTGACAGCACGCGTGAGTGATGCACTGCCGCCTTCGGTGCGGATGCGGCTCGACGACCCGTTCGCCGAGCTGACCGGCCCCCTGGCTGCCGCCAGGCGGCTCTCTTTCACGGTCGTCGAGTCCGAGCAGGTCTCGCCGAGCATGCAGCGGATCGTGCTCACCGCGCCGGAGCTGGCTGACTTCAGGTACGACTCAGGCCAGGACGTGATGTTGCTGGTCGCGGCCGATGGCACCAGGCCGGTCCGGCGGCGGTACACGATTCGCTCCCTCGACCGGCCCGCGCTGGCGCTGACGCTCAACGTCGTCAGGCACGCCGAGGGCCCCGGCGAGCGCTGGGTCGGCGGAACGAGCCCAGGCGACACGATTGAGGGCATCGGACCTCGCGGCAAGATCACTACGTCACCGGCCGCTGACTGGCACCTGTTCATGGGTGACGAGTCGGCGATGCCGGCCATATTCGCGATGACCGAGTCCCTGCCCGGCGACGCCGACGCGACGCTGGCGATCGAGGTGCCGGAGCCTGACGACGAGCAGGAACTGCTCGCACCGGCGCGTACCAGGCTCAGCTGGCTGCACCGCGTCGACGGGTCCGCTGGCGATCCCAGGCTGCTGAGCGCCGAGGCCGCAGAGATCGAGTTGCCGCCAGGCGACGGCCACGCCTACCTGTTCGGTGAGGCGAAGGTCGTCCTTGCGCTGCGGGAGATCTTGTCCTCGCGCGGACTGCGGCAGGAGCAGATATCGCCCAAGGCCTATTGGGGGCTTGGCCGCGGCAACGGCGGGCATGGCGAGCCCGGCCAAGGACGGCTAGCCGCTTAGCAGGAATTGACTGACCGGATAGCGCCATTGGCGGCCGGCCGATGAGTCTTTCGTGCCCTTTTCACGCGGCGATGTTTCATACTGGTGCCTACAGTGCGCGCGCAGCAAGGGAGACAGGACCAGGTGGCGTCGGCAATGGCAGCCGAGATGTCTGCCGTTCTGTCGAGCACCTCGGCGCAGACGTTGACTCTCGGCATCAACCGCGAGGGCAAGATCCTGCTGCACGACCGCAGCGCGGGCGACGTCCTGGCCGAGAAACCAGGGTCCTTGCTGGGCACCGACATCGGCGAACTGATCGCGGGTCCCGGTGATCCGGATGAGACACTGCGCGCACTGATCGACGCCACCAAGGCCGATCGGGAGAGCACGACCGTGCTGAGCATCCGCACGGCCAGCAGGTCCGTTGTCGACGCCGTCGTGACCGTCGGGCCGATCAGGTCCAACGACCCTGACCTGCACGCGCAGGTCATCCTGCGGATACCGCCGCCCGCCGCGGAGCGGTTCATCGACCCGGCGCTGATGCGGCACGCACTGCTCGACGGCGCGGTCAGGCGGATCGGCGGGGCGCTGGACATCGAGCAGATGGCGCCGGAACTGGTGAACATCCTGGTGCCTCACTTCTGCAACGCAGCCGGATTGCTGATGCTCGAAAGCATCATGGGCGACGGCGAGCACCCGGACCTGGCGCGGGACGGGAAGCAGCTCTTCCGTCGGCTCGCCATCGCGCACGACGACGAAGATGGCGGCTGGGAGGCCGCGTTCCCGGTCGGCGAGATCTTGCGCTACCCGCCGGACACGCCGTACACCCGCTGCGTCGAGACCCGCAAGCCGGTCAGCGTCGTGATGTCCGATGAGGCGGCGGCCAAGCTGGCCAAGGCGTGGTTCCGCACCCCCGTCGCTCGGCTGGTCGCGGGGACGTCGATGCTTCTGCTGCCGCTGCTCGCAGGCGACACGATGCTCGGCTTCTTCGTATGCGTCAGGCGGAAGGAGTTCCACCGCTTCGACGCCTACGACACCGAGATCGGCTCGGAATTCGCCAGCCGCGCAGCCCTGTTCATGGACAGCGCACGCCGGTACAGCAGGGAACGGGCGACCGCGCTCACGCTGCAGCGCAGCATGCTCCCGACTGGACTGTCCGCCCCCGCGTCCGTCGAGGTACGGCACCGCTACCTGCCGGGCAGCAAGCTGATCGAGGTGGGCGGCGACTGGTACGAGTCGATCGCGCTGCCCGGCGGTCGGGTGGCGCTCGTCGTCGGCGATGTGGCAGGTCACGGCGTGCGGGCCGCCGTGACCATGGGCCGGCTGCGGACCGCGATCAAGACGCTGACCATGCTCGAACTGACTCCAGCTGAAACGCTGCAGCGGCTCGATGAGCTGATGCACGAGCTAGGCGAGTTCGAGCCGCACTTCGCTACCTGCGTGTACGCGATCTTCGACACCGTGGACGGAACGTGCGAGGTCGCCTCGGCCGGGCACCTGCCCCCGCTGCTGGTCAGGCCGGACGGGAGCAGCGAATTCCTCGACGTCTCACCGGCGCCGCCGCTCGGCGTCGGTTCCAGCCCGATCGGCAGCCGGACCCTGCGGATCGAGGACGGCAGCCTGCTCGTGATGTACACCGACGGGCTCGTAGAGAAGCGCACCGAGGACATCGACCAGGGGCTCGCCAGGCTCAAAGGCCTGTTCGGGCCGGACTCGCCTGGCGCGCCGCTCGAGGATCTCTGCAAGCTCGCGCTCGCCGGCGTCTATGACGACGAGCAGCGCGACGATATCGCGATCTTGATGGCGAGGCTTCGCCGGATCAGCCCGGACCGGCACGTGTCGTGGAGCCTTACGCCGAAGCTAACGGCGGCCCGGCGGGCGCGCTCGCTGATCAGGCGGCCGCTGCGGCAATGGGGGCTGACCGAAGTGATCCCGGCGGCCGAACTCGTCGTTTCCGAACTGGTCACCAATGCCGTTCGCTATGCCCAGAGCAGGATCAGCCTGCGCCTGGTTCTGGAAGGCGCGCTGTTCTGCGAGGTCCTCGACGACTCGGCGGCATTGCCCAGGCTGCGACAGGCCACCGAAGACGACGAGCGCGGTCGCGGCCTACAGGTTGTCAGCCAGATCGCCCAGCGCTGGGGTACCAGGCGTACCGGCACGGGCAAGGTCGTCTGGTGTGAGCTGCCGCTGCCTCCTGCCGCGCATCAGGAGGAGGCCGACCCGCAGGTCGGCGCCGGGTATCCGAGCGTCAGCGACGCGGTAGTGCTGAACCCGGCCTAGCACCCGGACGTGTCATCTCTTCACGTACTTGAAAACGACACGTGGGCATAACGTCTTCTCATCGGTGCCCTGTTTATGCTTTAATAACCACGATTATGATCGTTCGCTGGATCTTGCCTAGTCCGTGAGCGATCGTGGGGAGGAATCGTCAATATGAGCACTAGTCGTCAGGCACCTGAGTTCACCAGGTTGCTGACCCCGGCCGAGGTCGCCGCCATGTTCCGGGTGGATCCCAAGACGGTGACCAGGTGGGCAAAGGACGGGAAGCTCACCTCAGTGCGGACCCTGGGTGGCCACCGCCGGTACCCGGAGGCCGAGGTCCGGGCCCTGCTCGACCAGATCAGCGGGTCGTCTCGGCCCTGACGCGCCACTGACGGTTCCTGCCCGGCCCGGTTCTTTCTCCCGGCCGGGCTTTCAGCCGCCCGCGATCAGGTGCGGGTGAACAGGATCACGTAGTCACCGCGCTCGCGCCAGTAGGTGTTGAACTGAAGCGGCACGCCATCCATGATCGGCGTCAGCGAGAGCGGCAGGCCGTTGAGCCCCAGCAGTACGGGGTCGGTGTCCAGGCGGTTGATCTCGACCACCCAAACCCGTTTAGCGTGCTTGAGCCGCTCCTTGATCACCGACACAGGTGCGCTGATGCCCGCCAGAGTGCCAGAGGGAATGGGGCCCTGCTTGAGCGCGATGTTGCGCAGCTTGCCTAGGCCGTAGGAGTACGCAGCACCGAAGCTCTCGGCGTTCGGGTTCGTGTACAGGACCACGTCGCCTGGCTTCGCGTTCGCCGCCACGATCTGGTCGACCGCAATGATGTCGTCGTAGTGGCCCGACTGGGTGCGCTGCCCGGTCTGAGTCGTCGCTCCCGAGATCAGGATGATGCCCAGGGCGATCGTGCCGGCGATCCGGCCGTAGGACGCGATGGCTGCCCCGCCGATCAGCGCGAGCGGCGCGATGCAGATCAGGATGTACCGCGAGGTGTAGACCGGCTGCACGGTCGAGGCGACCAGGAGCAGCAATGGCGGTACGACTAGCCACGGCAGGCTCAGCGTGGCCAGCCGCCACGGCCACGCCGCCAGGCGTTTCGCCCGGCTGCTCTCCGTGCTGAGCACCAGCGACACCGCGATCACGATCAGCAGACACGTCGTCACCAGGTACGAGCCGCTCAGCGAGAACAAGGTGTTCAGACCTGACGAGGACGTGTTCACCCCGAGCCAGGCGATCTGCCCGCGCTGCAGGTAGCCGAGCACCAACAGCGGACTGGCGACCACAAGGCCCGCGGCGACGGCGGTCAGCCAGCCAAACGCCAGTTTGCGAGGCGCTGCCTCGCGCAGCCCGCGGCGGCAATACAGGGCCATTGTTACGGCGTGCGCCGGAACCAGCAGCAGGCCGAAGATGTTGATGATGCCGAGCACCGCGATGCTCGCGGCGTAGCCGGCCAGCCACCGGCGCCGGCGGTCGGGCTCTGCCGCCAGCACCCGCACGAGCAGGTAGCTGGCGATCGCCGCCACGGTCATCACCATGGCGTATGAACGCGCCTCCTGGCCGTACCGGCTGACGACGGGTAGCACGGCGTAGATCAGGCCGGCGGCAAGGCCTGCCCATGGCGAGATCAGGCGGCGGCCCGTAGCCGCGACAAACGCGGCGCCGATCGCGACCGCCACCGCTGACGGCAGCCTGAGCACCAGGGCCCCGGGCCCGAGCACGTGCTCGATCGGCCACATCATCAGGTAGTAGGCGCCATGCACGGCGTCGACGTTGCCGAGCATCTTGATCAGGTCACCGAGCGGGCGCTTGATCGCCGCTATCGTCGCCGCCTCATCGCGCCAGAACGACGGGCCGGTGATCCCCCAGAACGAGATCAGGAACGCGATGACTGGCGGCAGCCAGCGAGCCCAGAGCGGCCCAGGCTGGTAGCCGTCCGGCCGGTCCGCACCGCGCAGCGGCCGGTTGGCTGGACGGTCGGGTTCGCCCGGTGCGGCGGCCGGCGCTTCCGGCTCGACCTCGGTCGCGGTTCCCGCGCCGGCGCTTCCTGCCGCGGTGCCGGCGCCCCTTGTGCTCGTGCTGGCGGTCGCGGTGCCCGTGGTGACGCCGCCCGCGGTCAAGGCGGCAGTGCTTCCTGAAACCGTGGCGCCGGCTTCGGTGGCCTCGGCCTGGCTGGTGCCCGCGGCCGGCACAGCCCTGACGTCATCGCCGGCGGCGGCCCGGGAGCCGCGGGGTGATGTCATCTACGTCCCATCCTCCGGAAGGCTGAACCAGGCGAACGCCGGGCTCATGTCCGGGCTCGCCCGATCCCAGACTGACAACGATCAACGATCAACGGACGATCCCTGCCACCGACTGCGGCGTGGCCGGCGTCCCATCCAGACCAGCGCCCCCAATCGTAGCCACGGTGCCGCGCGCTCATGTCAGTGAGCCGCAATCGCGGGGCGAGATCCCGCGATCGCCGCGGACGCAGACATACCCGCGGCAGGCAGACTCCATCATGATCATCGCAGTGAACAGAAACAGATGTGAACCAGCCGTGCTGAAGTGACCGCGCCAGGTAAAGAACGCTGCGGAATGGATTTACGAAAACCGGACACAGGCCTGGCTGATGCCGCTGTAACGGCGCTAATAGCCGAGTAAGCTCACATATCTCTGCTCATCCCCTGGCAACAACGCCAGCCTGCCATGCTGACCCGATACTGAGGACCTCGTCGTGCTGCGTCGCCGGTCGATCCGCCTGCGAATCATCGTGCTCGTGCTCGTACCCGTGGTCGGCTTGCTCGGCTTGTACGCCGAGGTACTCACTCTCACCGTGAGCAAGGTCCTGACCCTCAGGCAAGAGGCGTCCATCCGCAACCTGGTCGCGCTGCCGGTAGCCGATGTGCAGAGGCAACTCGCCAGCGAGCGCGGTTTCGCGCTGGCTTACCTGGCAAGGCCGGGTCACGGCGACCTGAAAGTCCTACGGAAGCAGGGAACGAAGACAGAGAAGGCAATCACCGACTTCAGCACGGCCGTTCGGCGGGCGCTCGCCAGCGGGCCGCCGGCCAAGGAGCGGCAAGCCTTCCTGTCCTGGCAGGCGAGCCTCCAGAAGGTGCGCGGCGTCCGCAAGTCGGTGATAAGCCTCGGGCTCACGAAGATCGAAGCGGCCGATGCGTACAGCTCGATCCTGGACGGTGGCGACAACGTACTGAACCAGGCGATCGCGCCGGTCCTGACCGGGCCCCTCGGGATCCAGGCGGCCGACCTCTTGTCCATGGCCAAGGCCGCGCAAGCTCTCGGTGAAGAGAGCGACCTGGTGCGGGCCGATCTCATCGCCGGGTCATTCCCGCCGGAAGACCTGATGCTCGTCAACCAGCTCGCGGTGCAGCATCAGGAGCAGGCGGCCCAGACGACACCGGGCCTTGATCCTGTGCTGCGCGGCTACTTCACGACCATGATCTCGCAATCCGCGGTCGGCAACCTGGGTGCCATGGAGGGCAGCATCGCGGCCGGCCCGGCGGGGGCGAGCCAGCTCACGCTGCCGGCCTGGACGGCGGCGGCGTCCGCGTACCGGAACGGATTCAGGGCGGCCCTGCTGAAGGCCACGAAGACGCTTGCGCAGGAGGCCACCAGCCAGGCGAAGCACCTCGTCCTGAATCTGCTGATCATCGCGGGCATCGGGCTGATAGCGATTCTGGCCGCGGTCGTGGTCGGCATCGTCCTCGGCCGTGGCCTGATCAGGCAGCTCAGCGACCTTCGGCAGTCCGCGGTCAAGCTGTCGACCGATCAGCTCCCCAGCGCGATCAGCCGCCTCCGGGCCGGTGAGGACCTGAGCGTCGGCGCCGAAGTCCCGCAGCTCGAGCCCGGCAGTGACGAGATCGGCCAGGTACGTGAGGCGTTCAACGCCGCCGCACGTACCGCGATCGGCGCGGCCGTCGACGAGATCAAGATCCGGCAGGGCGTCAACGACGTCTTCCGTAGTCTCGCGCGGCGGAACCAGTCGCTGCTCACCAGGCAGCTGCAGCTGCTTGACTCGATGGAACGCAGGGTTCACGACCCGGAAGAGCTCGCCGACCTGTTCCGGGTCGACCACATGACCACGCGCATGCGGCGGCACGCAGAGGGCCTGCTCATCGTGGCCGGCGGCTCGTCAGGCCGCACCTGGCGGGAGCCGGTGCCGATTGTCGACGTCATGCGCGCGGCGGCCGCCGAGGTCGAGGACTACACCAGGGTCAGGGTGAGCTCGCGCACCAGCTCAGCGCTGGCAGGCCACGCCGTCGCGGACGTCATCCACCTGCTGGCCGAGCTGCTCGAGAACGCCGCCACGTTCTCCCCGGCCAATACCCCGGTCAGGGTCGACGGCGACCGGGTCGGCCGGGGCGTGGTCGTCGAGATCGAAGACCGCGGTCTCGGGATGGGCGAGGATCAGCTCGCCGCGATCAACGCCACGCTGTCTGACCCGCCGCTCTTCGACTTGTCGGGCAGCGACCAGCTCGGCCTGTTCATCGCTGGCCAGCTCGGCAAGCGGCACGACGTCAAGGTGACTCTGCGCAGCTCCGCCTATGGCGGCGTGACAGCGGTCGTCCTGATCCCCACCGAGCTGATCATCGACACCGAGCCCGAGGAGGGCCTGGCGATCGCAGGCATCCGCGAGCTCGGCGGCCGGCCAGTTCCTGAGCTGCCCGGACCCGCGCTCGAGCCAGCCTTGACGCTCGCTGCCGCACCGGCTGGGAGCGGCCCAGGCAAGGTGATCGATCTCGACAGCCGGCTGGTGATCGAGCCTGAGCTGCCCGCCAGCGGCACCGAGGTTCCCGCGCTGACCGAGGTGCCAGGCACGCCGTCATGGCTGACCGAGCCCGCCGTGCCCACGCCGGTCGCCCTCGAGCCGGCGCTCTCTGAGCCCGAGCTCGGTGAGCCCTTGCTCCCCAAACCCAGAGTGGCGGAGCACTACGCCTGGCCTGGAGCGGTTCCGCTGGTGTCTGGCCCGCTCCCGGCCAGCAGCACAAGGACCGGATGGCCGGCGCCCGGCACTACTGCGACTGGTGCCGCGGCTGCTAGGTCGTCCGTGACCGGAGCTGCCACGCCAGGGGACACCACGACAGGGCCCGTCGCCGGCAGCCTAGGGTTCACCGGCCCGGCGCCCGCTGACGCGGCTGCCTCAGGTACAGCGGCGGCCGAGCCGCTCGCCGACGACCAGGCCGCGCAAGGAATGACCCCCGGCGGCCTGTTCTCTGACCTGCCGACTCGCCGCCCCGGCACGACCGGCCTCGCCTGGGGCGAGAGCAGCCTGGCGGGAACTCGCTGGGCCGGCTTCCCGCTCAGCCGCAGCGCCGCAGGCACGCCATCCGGCGGTGCCTCTGGCGCTGACAACCCCTGGCGCGGCCCGGCGGTCAGCGAACCATTGCCAGCCGGATCGAGCATCGCGGGCGTCACGTCCACCGGGTCGGTCGTGCCCGATGCAGCCGACGCCGGCGACGGCGACGCAGGGATCGCCGACGGCGATGCGCCGCGCGCCGGGCGCGCGGGGCTGGGTCCCGAGGACCCGGCCGCTAAGGCGGGACCCGCCACGGCCGCGGCGAGCCCGGCGGCGGCCAGGAGCACCAAGGCCGAGCAGGTACGTCCAGCCGTGGCCGCGCCGCTCGGGGAGCTTGCAGGACTGCCAGTCCGGGTCAGGCAGGCGAACCTCGCGCCCCAGCTACGCAAGCAGACCACTGCGCAGCCGACCGCGGACGAGCCGGCCGGGCCGAGCCCGGAGGCGGCCAGGAGCACCATGGCGGCGCTCCAGCTTGGCTGGCAGCGCGGTCGCTCCAGCAGCCCGCCGCCAAACGGCACTGACGGTGCCGACGGCGTCGGCGGTCCCGGCGATCCCGGCGATCCCGCGGTGCCGAGGGCGCCAGCGATTCGCCGACCGAGGCCGCCGAATCCGACGACACCACGTCCTCCGCGGCGGCGAAGCCTGCTGACGGTGAGTTCCGCACGACGCCCAGCCTGAAGCAGGGCAGCGACCAGGAAGACGAAGGAGGATCTGAATGAATTCAAGCGGCAGCCTTGATTGGCTGCTCGACGACCTCGTCACCAGGGTCGCCCAGATCGACAAGGCCGTGATCCTGTCCAGGGACGGCCTGGCGATCGGTGCGTCGGCCGACCTGAGCCGCGAAGACGCCGAGCACCTGGCCGCCGTCGCGGCCGGTTTCCAGAGCCTGGCTCGCGGCTTCGGCCAGCACTTCGAGTGCGGTAACCCGCTGCAGACGATCGTCGAGCTCGAATCGGCGTTCCTGTTCGTGACGGCCGCCGGGGAAGGCAGTTGCCTTGCGGTGCTCGCGAGCGCTGGTGCTGACGCCGGCCTGATCGCCTACGAAATGGCGCTGCTCGTCAAGCGCGTCGGCCAGCACCTCGGGGTGCGGCCGCGACCCGCGCAGGTTAGCTAGTAGGTGAAGGCACGTGACAAGCGCGGACCCCTGGTCAGTCGTCCTTCGTGCGGGCGGCGGCGAGCGGGTAGTCAGGCCCTACGCCCTGACTGCCGGGCGCACCAGGCCGAGCGGCGCGACCATCGATCTGATCGCGCACGTCTCAGTGGTCCGCACCATGATGGGAGCGGAGCTTGCCTCTGAGATCATCTCCGAACTCGGACCCGAGCACTTGCGGATGCTTCGGTTCTGCCGCTCGCGGGTCTCTGTCGCAGACCTCGCGACCGAGATCGACCTGCCGCTCGGCGTGGTTCGGATCCTGCTCGCGGACCTCAGGGACCGCGGTCTGGTGAGTATCAGTCCGCCAGCCGCGGCCGGGCTCAACGATGTGCGGATCCTGAAGGAGGTGGCCGATGCCCTACGGAAGCTCTGAGCAGACTGGCGACCGGCCATCGGTTCCTGTCGCCATCAAGATCCTGGTCGCTGGCGGTTTCGGAGTGGGCAAGACCACGCTGGTCAGCGCGGTGAGCGAGGTTCGCCCGCTGCGCACCGAGGAGGATATGAGCGAGCCGAGTTCGCTCGTCGACCAGCTTGACGGGGTCGAACGCAAGACCACGACGACCGTCGCGATGGACTTCGGTCGTATATCTATCAGCGATGACCTGGTCGTGTACCTGTTCGGGACGCCCGGCCAGCGCCGGTTCTGGTTTATGTGGGACGAACTTGCCTACGGCGCGCTCGGTGCCGTCGTCATGGCCGATACCCGCAGGCTGGCGGACTGCTTCCCGTCGATCGACTACTTCGAGCGCAACGGCATGCCGTTCGTAGTCGCCGTGAACTGCTTCGACGACGCGCGGCGCTATCCATCGGAGACGATGCGATCGGCGCTGAACCTGACCGAGGACGTGCCGCTGTTGCTCTGTGACGCCAGGCAGCGCACATCGAGCCGCGATGTGCTCGTCGCCCTCGTCGAGCACGCTGTCGCCAGGCTCAGTGGCAACCAGCAGGTCACGCCCGCCAGATAAGCACGATTCCGCGGTCGTCGCTCGCGCCCGCGCCATCTTGCATCGCTTGCAGCACGCGAGCGGTCCCGCCGGTGAATCCCGCGGTGATGAGCCGATCCGCCTCGCCAAGCAGCCGGTCGATCCCCACGTCGATGTCCCGGCCTGGCACCTCCACCAGCCCATCGGTGTACAACATCAGGGCGTCGCCCTGCCTGAGCAGGCCGTGCTCCGCGCCCGCCCGCAGATCGGGCACGACCCCGAGAACGATGCCGCGGGCCTGCGTGAGCCGCCACTGGCCGCTCCCGCTGTCGAAATGCGCGGCCGGCGGATGGCCCGCTGAGCTGATCTCATAGCTGCCCGTGGTCAGGTCGAGGGCCAGGTGGACAGCGGTCACGAAGCCCTCGTAGCGCTCCGCCCTGCGCAGGTACGCGTTGCAGGCGGCCAGGAATTCCGACGCAGGCACGGAGCCGAGCAGGCCGCCGAACGCACCGGACAGGAGCAAGGCGCGCGTCCCCGCGTCGATGCCTTTTCCTGAGACGTCGACGACCGCGACCTCTAGCGTCTTGCCGTCGCAGGTCGAGACGACGAAGTCGCCGCCGAACGAGGCTCCGCCCGCAGGGCGCAGCAGGCTCTCCGAGCCCCAGCCATCAGGCAGGCTGGGCAGCGCGCTCTGCACCCTCAGCCGGTCGCGCAATTCGACAAGCATCTGGTTCCCGCGCATGCCGAGCAGCCCGAGTTTCGCCCGCACCCGGGCAAGCAGGTACGCGTAGATCCCGGTCGCTACGATGGCGGCGACGATCCCGAACCCGGTCCGCTCGTCGTTCTGCGCGAGGTCGTAGCCCAGCATCGCGGCGATGATCGCGTACAGGATCAGCAGCGCCCTCGGCCACAGCAGCAGGCCCCCGACCAGGATCGGCAAGATCATCAGGCCAGGCGAGAACCACGACGCCGACACCTCCACGGCGGCGACGCCAATTCCGACAACGGTGGCCGCGAGAACGGCTGACATCCGGCGGTTTCGCGTGATGAACTGCCGCCTGATCAGACCTCGGAAAGACTGCGAGGCGGCGTAGATCGCCGACCAGGGCCGGCGGCCGGGGCTCGAAACCATGATGGCGAAACTGTACAGGTTCTGGATCTGTCCGCTAGGGGTCAAGATCGTCACCTTGCCCCGCTGAACTGCATTCTGGCCCGCGCGGCACTCCTGTGCAGGCCCAGCCAGCCTGTAAAGAGGTGGCGTGAGCGGCGGATCATGAGATACGAAGGCGGCATGAGCGCCAGCTACCCGATCCGACCAATCGACGACTCTGAGCTACCGGGCTTCGGGTCTGTCTCCGACAGCGCTTTCAACTCGCACTGGCCGCGCGAGGAGTTGCTCCGCTTCGACCGCATGATCGTAGAACTCGAGCGCACGCTGGTCGCCTTCGACCGCGACCAGATGGTCGGCACCGCGCTGGCGTTCTCGTTCGGGATGACAGTCCCAGGCGGCGACGTGGTCGCGACGGCAGGAATCAGCGGCGTCGCCGTGCTGCCTACCTACCGGCGGCGAGGCATCCTGTCCTCGCTCATGCGCCGCCAGCTTGACGACATCGCGGCGGGCAGCGAACCGCTGGCCGCGCTGTTCGCGTCGGAGTCGGCGATCTACGGCAGGTACGGCTACGGACCGGCGGCCCCCGAGTACCGGTTCACGTTCCGCCGCGGCGACGGCCAGCTCAAGCCGCTGCCGGCCAGCGCCGGGAAGGCCCCTGTCCTGCGGCTCACCGATCCCACGTCAGTGGTCGCCGAGATGAAGGCGGTCTACGAAGCCCAGCGGATGGCTAGGCCGGGCATGCTGACCAGCCACGACGGTTGGTGGAATGTGCAGGTAGCCGATCCTGAGTCCATGCGCGAGGGCACCAGCCCGCAGGCCTGCGTAATCGCTGAAGATGAGTCAGGTCCTCGCGGCTACGCGCTCTACGCCGCTAAGCCTGAGTGGAACAACGACGGAATGCCGGCTCAGGTGCTGCTGCTGCGCGGCCTGCACTGGACCGACCCCGCGGCGTGCGCTGCGCTGTGGACGGACATGCTGACCAGGGACCTGGTCGCCGAGGTGCGGACCAGGATGCGCCCGGTCGATGACCCGGTCCTGCACATGCTTGTCGATCAGCGGCGCGCCAGGGCTCTGGCCACTGACGGGCTGTGGGTCAGGCTCATCGACCTGCCTGCCGCGCTGATGGCGCGGGCCTACGCGGCTACGGTCGACGTCGTCATCGAGGTGAGCGACGCGCTGTTGCCCGCGAACGAGGGCCGCTGGCGGCTCCAGGCTGGCGGACCGAGCGACGGCGGCAAGCCGTCCTGCGAGCGGACAACCACCGAGCCGGATGTCGCGCTGCCGGTCGCCGCGCTCGGCGCCGCCTACCTTGGCGGGATCCGGCTAGGTGGGCTCGCAGCGGCCGGCCAGGTCATCGAGTACCGCCCAGGCGCGCTGGCCGAACTGTCGACCGCGATGTGGTGGGACCCTGCTCCCTGGTCCCCGATGATGTTCTGACCCGGTCGACCGCCTGCCTGCTTCTCCGCCCCTCACCGCCCATCTCCCGGCGGCCGGGGACCCGCAGCGCGCCCATCAATCTGAGCCGAGAACAGGCGTTTGCCCTGGCTGGCGCCCCATGGCGTGATACAACGCTCTCGTCGGGAGCCGACGAATCGATGGCTACCGTGCGATCGGAGAGCCTAGTGCCTCGTTCCGGGCAGCACCGCCAGCCCCAGGGCCGACAGCCCGATGATCGCGCACAGCCAGGCGACGACAAGACCCGGGCCGGCTGGCATCGGCCGCACGGCCGGCGGGCGCTGCGGCTCGTGGTCGCCATCGGAGCCATCCTCGGCGGCCTCGGCCTTGTGGTCGCGACGATGGAGTTAATTATCGAATTGGGTCCGCGGAGAGCGGATCGGCCCAGACTGGTCGTCGGCAGGACATTGAGTGTCAATAGCGGGCCCCGGACTGCGCACCCGAGGAAGATCCTGCTTCCGGGCACCGGCCGGGACGGGATCGCCTGGTCATTCAGGTGCCCGCCAGGGCGATCAGGTGCCTTCATCCTCATGGACCACCCAGGCTGGAACAAGACGGAGGTCAGCCGTTCGGGCAACCACGCTCACGGAGTCTGGTGGGACAGGCACGCCCGGCCGTTGCGCAGCCTGTACCTCGTCGCCGCCTGCGACTGGACAGCGCGCGTCGTCCGGCCTCGCCAGACCCGCGAGCCGGCGCCGCAGCCCGGGCACCGCGTCACGCACAAGCCGCGGCACCAGCACAAGGTGCTTATGAAGCACAAGCAGCCTATGAAGCCCAAGAAGCGCTCGCCCGAGAAGCGCGCGCACAAGAAGCATGCGCACAAGAAGCATGCGCACAAGAGGCACGCATGACCTGGGCTTTACGCGATCCTGGCGGCGGAGAGCGGATCGCTCAGTCGAAGATCGGCGGCGCCAGCCGACTGCGCTTAAGTTCGTAGAAGCCCGGCGTCTCAAGACAGAGCCGCACGCCATCCCACAGCTTGCCCGCCACTTCGCCCCGCGGTATCGGAGTCACGACCGGGCCGAAGATTGATGCGTCGCCGACCGCGATGATCGGAGTACCGACCTCAAAGCCCACCCGGTCGATCCCGTCGGTGTGCGACGCCCTGACCGCCTCGTCGTACTCGGTCGAGTCCATCGCGTCGGCCAAATCGGCCGGCAGGCCGGCTTCGGCGAGAGCAGCCTCGATGGTCGCCCGATTACGCTCGGCCTTCTCGTCGTGGAACCGGGTACCGATCGCCGTGTACAGCGGTAGCACGGCGTCGTTGCCGAACTTCTGCTCGGCCGCCACGCAGACCCGCACCGGGCCCCAGGCCTGCACCATCCGCTCCTTGTAACCCTCGGGCAGGTCGTCCTTGCTCTCGTTGAGCACCGCCAGGCTCATCACATGCCAGCGCGGTTCGATCGGCCGGACCTTGGCCGCCTCGAGCATCCATCGCGATGTGATCCACGCCCACGGGCAGAGCGGGTCGAACCAGAAATCGACTTGCACCGCCGGCTGATCCGTCACAACATCTCCTCTGCGAGATTGACCTATCCGACACCCACCCCTGACTTGCCTCAACCCAGCCAACCAACGCGGCATTCCGCCGTGACGGCGTGAAATCATGCCAGCGTGCACCGATCGCCGAGCAGAGGATGATGACCGTGACCAGCAACCTGACCCGCGACGAAGCGGCCGAGCGCGCCAGGCTGCTGCGCGTGGAGTCCTACCAGGTCGAACTCGACCTGACCGGCGGCGAGCTCACCTTCGGATCCGTGGCGACAGTGCGCTTCAGCTGCCAGCGGCCCGGGGCGTCGTCATTCATCGACCTGACGGCACCCGAAGTCAGCGAGGCCATCCTGAACGGCCGCACGCTCCCTGCTAACGCCTTCGACGGGCACCGCATCGCCCTCGACGATCTCGCCGAGTCCAATCGAGCTGACGGTCAGAGCCCAATGCGCCTACTCGCGCAACGGCGAGGGCCTGCACCGGTTCACCGACCCTGCCGACAAGGGTGTCTACCTCTACTCCGACCTGGAGACTTTCGACGCGCACCAGGATCTACGCCTGCTTCGACCAGCCCGACCTGAAGTCGACGTTCGAGTTCGACGTGCGCTGCCCTGACACCTGGCAGGTCATCTCGAACATGGCCCCCGAGATCTCAGGGCAGCAGGCCGACCTCGGGGTCAAGCGCTGGCACTTCCCGCCAACGCCGCTCATGTCGACCTACATCACCCACCTTTCCGCCGGGCCGTACCACGTCGTTCGCAGCGAGCACGACGGCATTCCGCTCGGCATCTTCTGCCGGCAGTCGCTGGCCAGCTACCTCGACCCCGACGAGATCTTCGATGTCACCAGGCAGGGCTTCGACTACTACCACGAGGCGTTCGGCGTCCGGTACCCGTTCGGCAAGTACGACCAGCTCTTCGTCCCTGAGTACAAGGCGGGGGCCATGGAGAACGCCGGCGCGGTGACCTTTCTCGAGGACTACATCTTCCGGTCCAGGGTCACCGATGCCAGGCACGAGGAGCGAGCCGAGACGATCCTGCACGAGATGGCGCACATGTGGTTCGGCGACCTGGTCACCATGCGCTGGTGGGACGACCTGTGGCTGAACGAGTCGTTCGCCACCTGGGCGAGCCTGGTCGCCTGGCCGAGGCGACCAGATGGCCGAACGCCTGGACCACGTTCACCCAGGTATGGAAGGCGTGGGCCTACCGGCAGGATCAGCTCCCGTCGACCCATCCCATCGCGGCCGACATGCGTCGACATCGCCGCGGTCGAGGTGAACTTCGACGGGATCACCTATGCGAAGGGCGCGTCGGTCCTTCGGCAACTGGTGGCCTACGTCGGCAGGGAGAACTTCCTGTCCGGCGTGAGGGCCTACTTCGGCGAGCACGCCTGGGGCAACGCCGACCCTCGCCGACCTGCTCGACGCCCTCGCCAAGGCGTCCGGCCGGGACCTCGCTGCGTGGTCCAAGGCCTGGCTGGAGACCGCAGGCGTGAACACCTTGCGCCCTGACTTCCTGACCGCCGCCGACGGCACGTTCACCGAGTTCGCCGTGCTGCAGGAGGCGCCGGAGTCGCACCCTGTGCTGCGGCCGCACCGGATCGCGATCGGCCTGTACGACCGCGGGCCGGGCGGCCTGGCTAGGCGGCGCAGAGTCGAGCTCGACGTAACCGGTGAGCGCACCGCGGTACCGGAGCTCGCCGGGGAGCGCCGACCCGACCTGGTGCTGATCAACGACGACGACCTGACCTTCGCCAAGATCCGCCTCGACGAGCACTCGATGCGGACCCTGATCGCCTCGATCGGCGAGTTCGCCGAGTCGCTGCCCGGCCGCGCTCTGCTGGGCCGCGGCGTGGGACATGTGCCGGGACGCCGAGCTTGCTGCCAGGGACTACCTGGCGCTCGTGCTGTCGGGCCTGCCGTCGATCACCGAGATCAGCATGCTCCAGACGCTCCTGCGCCAGGCTGTCGCCGCCGTCCGACGGTTCGCCGACCCGCGCTGGCAGGACACCGGCCTGGCCGAGCTCGCCGACGCACTGCGCGCGCTGCTCTTCGAGGCGGAGTCCGGCTCTGACGTGCAGCTCGCCTTCGCCCAGGCCTTCGCGTCGGTCGCCAGCTCCGACGCTGACCTCGGGCTGCTCAGCGGCCTGCTCGACGGCTCGGCCGAGATCGACGGGCCTGGCCATCGACACCGACCTGCGCTGGCAGCTGCTGCACCGGCTGGTCAGCCGCGGCGTCGCAGGTCAGGACGCGATCGACGCCGAGCACGACAGGGACAGGACCGACGCCGGCGAACGGCACGCGCTGCACTGCCAGGCCGCGATTCCGGATGCGGCCGCCAAGGAGGCGGCCTGGAACCAGATCGTCTCCGGCGACCTGCCGAACGCCTCGTTCCGTGCCGCGCTCAGCGGGTTTTACTCGGCCGACCAGGACGAACTGCGTTGCTCCCTTCGCGCCGCGGTTCTTCGACGTCGTCGCCGACATCTGGCGGGAGTGGAGCAGCGACATGGCGCAATACTTCGCCGAGGTCGGCTACCCCTCGACCGTCGTCACCCAGGCCGCGGTCGACGCCGCCGCCGAGTTCATGAGCAGGACCAACCCGCCCGCCCCGCTGCGCAGGCTGCTGTCCGAGGGCCGCGACGACGTCGCGCGGGCGCTGCGGTGCAGGGAGCGGGACGCCCAGGGAGGCTAGCGGCGGCGCCGTCGCCTTCTCACCGCGGCACGCCTGCCGTGGCCGCGGTGACGACGGTCCTGATCAGCTCGAAGTCGGTGAGATCCTCGAGCAGAACGGCCTTACCCTCGCTGTCGCACAGCGGGACGCGCCAGTTCGGGTACTCATCCGACGTGCCAGGCACGTTCTGCGTGCGCCGGTCGCCGACCGCGTCGGCCAGCGAGATACCGATCAGCACGGCGGGCGTGCGGGCGAGGAACCCGTACATCGCGACCGTGAAGTCCTCGGCTGCTGGCTCGTGGTCCGGCTCGAGCAGGCGTTCGGCCGTCAGCAAGTCCCGCCACGCGGACAACCTCAGCTCCGAGGCCTTGCGTTCTCCCTCTGGATCTTTCAGCAGCCCAAGCTGATCGCGGACGGTGACGTGATCGCCGGTGACGAAGCCGGAGATGGTCGGGACATCGTGCGTGCCAACCGTCGCCATGCACGCTCGCCGCCAGTGCGCGGGCAGCAGCGGAGAGCCATCCGGCTCGCGCGCGAACCAGGCCATCTCGGTGCCCAGCACGTGCTGGCCGGCCAGATAGCCGCGGATCCACGGCTCGACCGTGCCGAGGTCCTCCCCGATCGCGAGCGCGCCGTGCCTCGCGGCCGCCGCGGTCAGCGCGCCAACAGTGAGCCGGTGGTCGTAGCGGACGTACGCGCCCCTGTCTGGCGGCATGCCTACCGGTATCCACCACAGCCGCATCAGCCCCATCACGTGGTCGACCCGGATGCCGCCCGCGTGCCGCAGCGCGGCGCCGAAGAGGTCGGCGAGCGGCACGGCGTCCGCCGCAGCCAGCCGCTGCGGATGCCACGGCGGCTGTGACCAGTCCTGACCTCGCTGGTTGAAGCCGTCCGGCGGCGCGCCGACGGACATGCCGCGCACCAGGACATCCTGATGTGCCCACGCGTCCGCGCCGCCCGGATGCACGCCGACCGCGAGGTCCCCGATCACGCCGATGGCCATCCCCGCGGCGCGGGCAGCGCGCTGCGCCTCGGCGAGCTGCTCGTCGAGCAGCCACTGGACCCACGCGTGAAACGCGACCCGCTCGCTAAGCTCGCCCGACCCGGTCAGCGCGGCCGCCCGCCTCGGATCGGCCAGCTCAGGCGGCCAGGCCCGCCAGTCAGGGCCGTGTCGCTCGGCGAGGGAGCACCAGCGCGCCCACGCCTGCAGTTCGGTGCCCTCGCGGTCGGTGAACCTGCGGTATCGCGCCCGCCGGTCCGCCGTCAGGCCGACCGTGTAGATCTGCTCGAGCGCCTGGCGTTTGGCGTCCCAGACCCGGTCCCTGTCGATCAGGTCAGGGGTGCTGCTGGCCGCGCGCAGCGGCCCGGCCAGCTCGTCGACATACTCCCGCTGAGCGGCGTTCAGGTGGTCGTACTCGGGGATGTCCTCGATCCGCAGATACAGCGGGCTCACGTACCTCCGGGTCATGGGCAAGTAAGGCGAGTTGCCAACCGGGAGCGTCGGCGCTGGCGCGTGCAACGGGTTGACCAGGATGAACTGGGCGCCAAGGTGCCTGGCCGACCAGCGAGCCAGGTCAGCCAGGTCGTGCAGGTCGCCGTGACCCCAGGAGCGGCGGGAGCGGACCGAGTACAGCTGGACGGTGAACCCCCAGTTCCGACGCCGCGGTACACCGGGCAGCGGCGCGGCAGCGCCCTCGTCTTTGCCGGTCGTGTCGTCCGCGCTGGTGAGGCTGCTAGCTGGCGCGCCGATCGCATCGATGATGGCGCGCAGCGTGTCGGCGGGGACGTCGACGCGCTCGCCACGCCAGTTGACGTAGCTCGCTGAGACGCCCAGAGCTTCGGCTCGGCTGATCAGCTCGCTGTCGGTCATGCCTTCCATGATGTCCTCGGCCGCCCCCGCCATGCTTGCGGCGTGCCGCAGATCTCCCCGGCCGGAGTGGCGTGCCGCCGATCTCCCCGGCCGCCGTGGCGTGCCGCAGATCTCCCCGGCCGGAGTGGCGTGCCGCCGCGGCGAATAACTCACTCGCGCTCTGGCTCGCCTGGCTGGCAGGATCGGCGGGTGGTCCCTCCGTTCCGCCCGGCCATCGAGCTGGCCGCGAGCTACTACGGTGAAGTCGTCGGGCCGCTGCTTGACCGGCACGCACCGGGCCTGCGGCACTCCGCGGCGCTGATCAGCTGGGGTTCCGAGGTGCTCGGTTTCGACACGCCACGATCGACCGACCACAACTGGGGTCCGCGCTGCCAGGTATTCGTAGGTCCCGCTGACGCGCACCTGACCGCCGAGATCACCGCTTTGCTGAATGACAATCTGCCGGCCACCTTCGAGGGCTGGCCCACCAGGTTCGTGGATGTGACCGGATCCGACCCGGCGCCGCGGCACTGGGTGGAGGTCGCCGACCTTGGATCGTGGCTGACAGCCAGGCTGGGCTTCGACCCACGAACCGGAGTGGGGCTTCGCGACTGGCTGACGACCCCGACACAGCTGCTGGCCGAGATCACGGGCGGGGCCGTCTTCAGCGACGGCCTTGCGGCCGCCGGCGTTGGCCTGCACGCCGCCAGGGCGGCGCTGGCCTGGTATCCGGATGACGTCTGGCGTTACGTCCTCGCCTGCCAGTGGGCCAGGATCGGCCAGGAGGAGGCGTTCCCCGGCAGGTGCGCCGAGGCGGGCGACGATCTCGGATCCGCCATCGTCGCGGCCCGGCTGAGCCGGGACCTGGTCAAGCTGACCTTGCTCATGCACCGGCGCTATCCGCCGTACAGCAAGTGGCTGGGGTCCGCCTTCGCCCGGGTGCCTGGCGTGGACGTGCAGCTAGGGCCAGCGCTCCTCGCCGCCGTGACGGCTGGCTCCTGGCCGGACCGGGAGCGGAACCTGTGCGCCGCCTACGAGGCCGTCGGATCGCTACACGACAGCCTCGGCCTGACAGCGCTCGTTGGCGCGACGGTCCGCCAGTTCTACGACCGGCCGTTCCAGGTGCTCGGCGCGGAGCGTTTCGTCGCGGCCCTGCGGGACTCGATCGCGAGCGAGGAGATCCGCGGCCTGCCGCTGACCGGCGCCGTCGATGAGTTCATCGACAGCACAGACGCGCTCTCGGATCGCCAACTCCTGCGCGCGGCAATCGCCACCCGGCTCCCGTGAGTTACCCACAGCCGCCGGCGTACTTCTCCACAGCGTATGAAGCAGCTCTGGTCCGCTGCGGTGCGAGGCGGGACCCTTGGCGCCATGACCTCAGCGCTCCCCGAATACCTCGACCGCCTAGCCCAAATCCAGCGCGGCGTGCTTTCCGCCGATCAGGTGCTGCGAGGCGGCGTCAACGCCGCTTCGGTCAAGTCGCGGCTGCGCAGCGGCAAGTGGCAGCAGCTGCACCGCGGCGTCTACGCAACATTCACGGGCGCACCCGGCCGTGACGTGCAGCTCTGGGCTGCGGTCCTGCGCGCCGGGCCAGGGGCGCTGCTGAGCCACGACACGGCTGCACAGTTACTCGGACTAGTGGACGTGCCGACTACTCCGATTCACGTGACGGTTCCGCAGTCACGCCGGGTGCTTCCGATCCGCGGCGTCGTTGTCCACGTGGGCAGGCGAGGGGCTGCGGCGGCACATCCAACGGCCATGCCACCGCGCACCAGGATCGAAGAGACGGTTCTCGACCTGACGCAGACGGCTGCGAACGTGGATGACGCATGCGGCTGGGTCACCCGTGGACTTGGCCGCCGGCTGACGACCGAACAGCGACTCCGCGAGGCGCTCGCGCAGCGCCCGCACGTCCACTTCCGCGCCGAACTCAGCGAGTTGCTGTCGCCTGACCTCGCCGGCGTCCATTCCGTGCTCGAGTACCGTTATGTGAAGTGGGTCGAGCTCCCGCATGGACTGCCCCGTGGCAAGCGCCAGGCCAAGGCGGTATCGGCGGGTCGGCGCATTTACCGGGACGTGTTGTATGACGAGTACAAGCTTGCCGTTGAACTGGATGGTCGGGCCGCTCACCCCGGTGACACTAGGTGGAAGGACATCTGGCGCGACAACGCAGCCGTCGTCGATGGAATCATGACCTTGCGTTTTGGCTGGGACGACCTTCGGGTCCGTCCTTGCCTGGTCGCCGATCAGGTCTACCGGGCACTCCGTCGTTCGGCCCCAGTGCTGGCCCGGCCATGCTCGCCTGCCTGCCCAGTCGCACGACCCAACCCAGCTAGCAGCCCCACTCCGCGTAGACACAGGTAGTCCGCGTAGAGAAAGGCGCGCTATAGGACCCGGAGTCTTCGCGAATGCCCTAACCCTTCGCGGAGCGGGGCTGGCGAGGCGGGGGGCGGGGTTCAGAGCCGTGTGGTGGGTGTGTGGCGGGAGCGGTAGGCGGCCACGTGGATGCGGTTTCCGCAGGTGCGGCTGTCGCAGTAGCGGCGCGACTGGTTCCTGGACAGGTCGATGAAGACGACGTCGCACTGGGGCGACGCGCAGGTGCGGACGCGGCCGCTCTGCCCCGCGACGATCAGCTCCGCCAGTCCCATCGCGCTGTGCGCGGCGATGCGGTCGGCCAGCGGGGCCGTCGCGCTGCTGACGTGGATGTGCGGGGGCCTGCCGTCATGGGTGACGATCCTGGGAACGGCACCCGTCTGCGCCAGCAACGCGTTCAGGTCGCGGATCGCCCGGCCCTCCTGGCGCGCCTCGCACGCGACCACGATCGCGTCCAGCCTGGCCCGCAGGTCACGCAGGCGCGGGACGTCGCTCGCTCGGGCCGCCGAGCGGTTCTCCACCCGGTGCCGCCTCGCGAACGCGAGGAGGCCCTGAATGTCAGCCAGCTCGCCCGACCTGTCCGGCGCGCCGGGACGCCCGACCTGCCCGGACCGCCCGGCTGGTCCGGCGACGACGCGCCTGCCGACCGGCGGCCGGTGTTGATCAATTCGACGCACTCGGTGAGTGCCTCGAGCTGGTCTGCGCCCAGTCCCATGTACTCCCCTGCTGGAACGGCCCGTATGCTGAAGAGCGTGACAGCACCGTACAAGTCTACGGTCCTTACAGGCAACGACGGCACCGCCGATCCCGGTGCCGTCGCGGTGTCCGGCCGCCGGCCACTGCTGATGGCGGGGCTGGGGGCCGCGACCATTTCGATGTCCGCCGTTTTCGTGGCCGAATCTGGCGCGAGCCCGGTGAGCACGGCGTTCTACCGGACGGTGCTCGCGCTGCCGCTACTGGTCGCGCTCGCGATCATCGAGCAGCGCAGGCACGGGCCGCGAGCGCTGGCGCAGCGGCTCAAGGCGATGCTGGCCGGCGTGTTCCTGGCGGTCGACCTGATCCTGTGGACCCACGCGATCGCCGATGTCGGCGCCGGCGTGGCGACCGTTCTCGGGAACCTGCAGGTGCTGTTCGTCGCCGGACTGGCTTGGCTGTTGTGGAAGGAGCGCCCAAGTCGCGCGGTGGCATTCGCGCTCCCGGTCGTGATGATCGGAGTGGTGCTCGTGTCGGGGCTGCTCGAGAGGTCGACGACGAGCGAGCATCCGCTGGCCGGGATCTGTTACGGGATCGGCACGTCGGTCGCCTACGCCGGGTATCTGCTGATCCTGCGGCGGTCGTCGTCCACCTCCGCGCACGTCGCCGGCCCGGTGGCGGAGTCGACGGTGGGGGCCGCGGCGGCGGCGCTGATATTCGGCTTGATCTTCGGCGGCCTCGCGCTGCATCCGCTCTGGCCTTCCATCGGCTGGCTCCTGGCGCTCGCGCTGCTGAGCCAAACCGCGGGCTGGCTGTTCATCACGTACTCACTGCCGCGGCTGCCCGCCGCGGTCTCCTCGCTGATGCTGTTGCTGCAGCCCGCGGCTTCGCTCGCGCTCGCCGCCATCATCCTCGGGCAGCACCCGACGCCGCTACAGATCTTCGGCGCGGTTCTCACCTGCGGCGGTGCCCTCGCCGCGAGTATGTCGTCGACAAAGGCCGCCAGCGCCACGACACCCGCCGCGGCCGATCGCGAGCCCGCTGCAGCGATCGAGTCCGCCTAGCGGCAGCGAGGTGCGGCCGGCCAGCGGCGAGATACGGCCGGTCAGCGCATGGCCGCGGCGAGGCGCGAGCCGTCAGCGCATGGCCGCGGCGAGATACGGCCGGTCAGCGCCTGACCGGCGGCGAGTTCGAGCCGTCAGTGCCTGGCCGGCCGCGGAGCGAGGGCACGGCCAAGCCAGAGGCCCGTGAGTCCCTGCAGGGCGCTGACTCCGAGCGTGAAGGTGATGGCGAGCGCGGCCATGTCGGGGTACCCGGCGAGGGACGCGATCGTCCGTGCCGTCGGGCCAACCGCCTGGCCACGGGCCGCCATGGACCACAGCGCCAGCCCCCACCCGGCGCACGCCATGATCAGGACTGCGGGGACCGTGACGCGCAGCCGCCACCAGGCCCAGCGCATCACTACTCCGGTCGCCAGCCCGGCTACGAACGGCATGAACCACAAGCCGAGCAGCGCCCCGCCCGCGATCAAACCGGTGCTCAGCAGAGCGAACAGGATCCAGGCGGCCGCCGAGCCGCGGTGCTGCGGTCCGAGGAATGACGGCTGAAACGGCGTCGGCGGTGCGGGCCGACCAGGACCAGCCGGCCCGAGGCCGCCGAGCCGGTACGAGCCTCGCTTCCCGAGCCGATCGACCTCGGACCTGCTGACCAGCTTGCTCATGGCAGGAACTCCCATCGCATCGCGCCGGTAACCGGGGTTCCCGCTGGCGGCAGCGGCAGATAGCCGCCTGCCTGCCAGCGGACAGTCAGGTTCGCGTACCAGGCCGAGGCCGGGTTGTCGCTCTGGCCGCCTGGATAGATGCCCTCGGCCGTTACCCCGCCCGGACCGCGACCCAGCCGGACGATCATCCGCCAACTGGGCACGCCGGGCACGGCGGACTCCACCACGGCAGCAGAGCCGGCCCGACCTTCAGCCGCCAGCCACGGCCTGGCCGCCGCGGAACTGCTGCCGTATCCGACGAGCGGCACCTGCGCCGAGGAGACGGCCGGCGCCGCGACGAGCTTGTCAAGTCGCCAGCCAGCAGACCCGGCCCTGCCGCCGAACTGAGCCGTCAGCTGCGCCACCGCCGCCCCGAACGCCCGCCGCATCGCTGAACTCGCCGACCCCGCTGGCGCGCCGGGCGGGGTGAACGCGGGGTCCGCATTGTCAGCGAGCGTCCAGTGCTCGAGTGCCCGCACCAATCCGGTCTGAGCTGCCGAGACCTGAAGGCCGGCGGGATCGGCGCCGACCGGAACGCCGGCGGCTCGCCACCACGGCCCGAAGGTCGCGGACACGTAGTCCTGCCAGAACACCGACCAGATCGCCGCCGCCGCTGAGGCGGGCGCCAGCTGGTGATTCCAGCCGCGCAGCGCGGACCTCGCCTGCTGCTCGGCCGACGTGAGGCTGGCGTGCCGGAGCGCCACGAGCAGCCGCGGCACCACCTGGGCAGCCAGTTCGCTGACCGGACTGGTCTGCAGCGGTGCCACAGCCGCCGGCTGCAGCCCTGATTTGCGACCGAGGACCGCAGAGCTGCCGCCGGCCAGGTCGGCTGCATCCAGGTCATTGGCCGACGTACCCAGGTAGTACGGGTACGTGCTCGTCACCGGCCGCTGTCCAGCCGCCACGACTACATGCCCGGGCGGGTCGTAGCTGACAGGCAGCGCGGCGAAAGGAATCAGCCCGGTCACGTCTGATCGCCCGGTACCCGGCAGCGGCAGCCAAGGCGCCCCGCTCCGGACAACAGGGAGGCTGCCCGCGGTAGCCGCCCCGATGTTGCCGCGACGATCGGCGTAGACGAAGGTCGCGGCCGGGGACCGCCAGCCCGTCAGCGCAGCGTGGAACTGGCTGAAGTTGGCGGCGGCGCCGATCCTGGCGAGGACCGCGATATCCGGCGAGCCGCCGCTGCCCATCCAGTCGACCGAGATCGCGGGCCGTGTCCGACGCGGCCAGGCCAGCAGCGGACCGTGCGCGGTCAGGGCGACCGTCAGCCGCCTGGTTGTGCCGCCTCGGACCGGTATGACGTAGTGGACCAGGCGCACGGGCCGCCACTGGCCGCGCCACAGGTAGTCGCCGGCGTGGCTGTGGCTCATCTGCTCCGCGTAAAAGAGCGCGGACTGGCTCTGCGTTCCGCTCAGCGTCCAGGCGATGCGCTTGTTGTGGCCGATCAGGACGCCGGGCAGGCCAGGCAGGCTCACGCCGGTGACGTTGTACCCGGGGGCGGTGACGGCCACCTGATACCAGCCTGACGGGAAGATCCCTGGCGCGGAAGCCGTCCCGGAGAGCATCGACCCGCCGCCGCGCACCCTCGGGCCGTTGACCGCCCACCCGCTGCCAGGCGGCTGGCCGGATGACCGGCCGCCCGGCAGGTCGCTGGTCAGCGCGAGGGCAGCGGCGGCTGACCTGACCAGAGCGGCCGACGGCTGCGCGACCCGGCGCGGCACGAGCGGCACGAGCGGCGCGACCCGGTGCGGCATGAGCGGCGCGACCCGGTGCGGCATGAGCGGCGCTGGCGGCGCGACCCGGCGCGGCAGAGCCGGCGCGCCGCCCGCGCCACGGCTCCCGCGTGCCTGATAGGGCCCAGGATCGAACGGATGCCCGGGCCCGGCCGCAAGGACCGGGAACCATCGCATGGTCCGGCCGATCCCGAGCGAGCCGGCGAGCACGGCATAATCCAGCGGCGAGGTGGTGTAGTCGAGTTCCTGGGCCAGGTACCCCTGAATGGCGAGGCTGTCCACCGGGGTCCACCGGCCAGGGTAGACACCAGCCAGCGAGAACTCGGCAGGCCACTGCCCGTTCGCGCGCAACTGGGCCAGGTAGTCATTGACCCCCCTGGCGTAGGACGTCAGCATCTTGGCCGCGACGCTGTTCTTGGGCATGACGGCCCAAGAACGCCGAGCCGTCCGCAGCAGGCCGAGCCGTAGTTCGAACTCATCAGAGGCCACCGCGCTCGGTCCGACCAGCTGCGACAGCCTGCCTTCAGCCAGCCGGCGCTCCAGATCCAGCTGCGTCAGGCGGAACCTGGCGTGCAGGTACCCAAGCGCGAGCATGGCGTCTGCGAGCTGACGCGACTCGATCGTCGCGACGCCGCTCGGATCGAACGAGACGAGCGTCTCGCCCCCGATGCCGGTCCCGTTGAGAACAGCGGGCTCTGGCAGCAGGCCGCCGGACGCCGAGGCCCACGCCCCGTGGCCGGGATCGAGCGCGCGCCCGACGGCCGGGATACCCGCGTAGCCGCCCGCGCACAGCACGAGGACGGCTGCCGCCACGCAGCCAGCGACCACGCCATTGCTGATCTGCAGAATCAGCCGCCAGCGCCGAATCCCCGGCACCACGCGATTACCTCCGGATTCCCGCCGTCACCCGGAAGGACCGGGCGGGCCCACTCACCGTGTGCAGTCAGTCAGTCACACATTGTGAATGGAACTAGGAACCGATGGTATGACCTCGCGCCTGCCCAGATGTCAGTGGCTCGAATCTGTCCCGGATTGGCGTCACCGGCAGCTTAGGCAAACAAGCCGCTACCAGATCGCCGGATGCCTGTCGCGCCATGGCCTCGCGGCCTCGACCTGGGCCGACAGCGAGATGAGCGTGGCTTCGTCCCCCAGCCGTCCGGCCAGCATGACCCCAATCGGCAGCCCGTCGGAGTTCCAGTACAACGGCAGGTTGACGGCAGGCTGGCCCGAGATGTTGTAGAGCGCCGTGTACGGCGTGAACCGCTTCTGCCGCTCGAAGTTCTCGGCCGGGTCGACCTCGTCGAAGTAGCCGACAGGAACGGGCGGCGAGGCGAGAGTCGGGCTCAGGAACGCGTCGTAGCGGTTCATTGTCGCGATCGCGGGCCGCATCACGCCCTGCAGATACGCCTGGGCGAAGATCAATTCGGCGGCGGTGACCTTCAGGCCGCGCCCTCGCAGGTACGCGGTCAGCGGCAGCAACTGCTCTTCCTGCACCGGGTCGATCGGCGCGAGCGTGGCCATGGAGTACCAGAGCAACTCGAACATCGGCACGGCGTCGGAGCCGAACGGCAACTCGACGTCCTCGATCTCATGACCGAGCTCGGCGAGCAGCTTGCTCGCGTCCTCGTAGGCCGCGGCGCAATCGTCGTGCACGGTAGCGCCTGGCACCACGTTCGCAATCGAGCGGCCGATCCGCAGCTTGCCAGGCTCGCGACGGGCGTGCCCGAGGAAGGTCTCGCCGTCGGGCAGCGCCGGCATGATGTACATGTCACCCGGGTAGTTGCAGGTCATCACGTCGAGCAGGAGCGCAGCGTCCTCGACGGTCCGCGCCAGCGGCCCATCTGTGGACAGGCCGCTGAGGTCGGGCATCAACGGGCCGCCGGAGATCCGGCCGCGGCTCGGCTTGATCCCGAACAGGCCGCACACGCTGGCCGGGATCCTGATCGATCCGCCGCCGTCGCTGCCCTGCGCGGCCGGAGCGAGACCGGCTGCCACGGCCGCACCCGCGCCGCCGCTTGACCCGCCGGCCGACCGCGACAAGTCCCAGGGCGTCCGGGCTGGCGGCCCGATCTTGGTCTCGGTGTAGCACGGCAACCCGAACTCGGGCGTCGCCGTCTTGCCGGTGATGACGATGCCCGCCTTGCGCAACTCGGCGACCACGTAGTCGTCCTCGGTCGCGACGTTGTCCGCGAAGATCGTCGAGCCGAGAGTCATACGCACGCCGGCGACCATGTTCAGGTCCTTGATCGGGATCGGCACACCAGTCAGCGGCGGCAGCGACGCGGCAGGCTCGCCAGCCCGGCGGCTCTCGCTGACCAGCTTCTCAGCGGTGGCCGCCTGCTCCTTCGCGAGATCGGCGGTCACGGTGTAGAAGGCGCCGGTCTGGGAGTTCAGCCGATCGATCCGGTCCAGGTAATGGTCGGTGACCTCGACTGGAGAAAGCCGCCCGTCCGCGATGGAGGTGGCGAGTTCGAGCGCGGTCAGTTCATGAATGTCTGTCACGTTACCGAACAGTAGACGGCCAGGCTGAGGGCGTCCAGCCCGGCTTCTCGCAGCCAGGAGCCGCGTGTTCCTTGGCAGCGAATCGGTTACCCTCGGGATGTGGAACCGGACGCCGCTGATCCGCCCGACCAGCCGGCGCAGCAGGCCGATGATAGGCACGGCTCGCGCTCACTCTTCAGCAAGTTCCCTGCGGAGGAATCAGCCGGCGGCGCGGACATTCCAAGCACGGGGGATACAGGACGCACCGGCGAAACGTCCGACGCCGCCAACTCACCCCGGGCAGGTAAGTCCACTGGAGAACCCGCCCCGGACAGCGCCCGTGCAGCCAGCGGCACCACCGGTTCAGCGACCAGGGCTGGCACGGCCACAACGGCGACCAGAGCGCCGCGGAAAGGCCCGGGCCAGCCCCCCGGCCAGGACGCGGAAGTCCCGAGCCGGCTGCAGCAGCGGGCCCACACGAAGGGCAACCGCGCGCTCGCGAGCTCGCTGAACGCCCGGCCGCTAAGGAGCAGGCCGCTGGTCAACCCGCATCTGCGCAGCGATCCCAGGCTCAATGTCCGGATCACCAGGACCATCGTCGCTGTCGTCTGCTTCGTCGGCTTCACGATCGGGCTGAACTGGCGGATCGGGCTCACCGCGGCCGTGATCTACATCGCAGCGGACTCGATCTTCAGATCCAGGACGACGGTGGTCGTGCCGGCCGGGGTAAGGATCACCTCGGCGCAGCGGTTCACCAGGCGCCGATTGCGGGTCCTGCAGCCGGCCGGTTATCTGGCCTTGCATGCCCGCACTATTCCGGGCACCAAGCACGTCATCGACCACGTCGTCGTCGGGCCGGCCGGCGTCTTCACGCTCGACTCCCAGCGACTGGACCGCAGGCTCCCGCTGCGTGCGATCGACGGAATGCTGTACCACGGCAAGGACAGCCTGGAGCCTAGGTTCGAGCACGCCACGCACGAGTCGAAGCACGCGGCCAACTTGATCGCGGCCGAACTCAGGCTGCGCGTGCGGGTGCGTCCCGCGATGGTCATGTACGGGCCGAACATTCCCTGGGTGATCATGAGGTTCAAGGGCGTCGACGTATTCGACGGCAGCCGCGTCGGCACGTATTTCCGCCGCCAGACCAAGGCGGTCGCCGAGCACAGGCTCAGCCCCAGCCAGATCGCGAAGGTGCTGGCCGCAGCCGCGAAGGCCCTGCCGCCACTGGAGTAGGGCTAGTCTGACACTTCGGTTCCAAGCAGACAGGGCAGGTCGTGACCGCGGCGCGAGACTGGATGGCAGGCGCACGTCCACGTACGCTGCCCGCGGCCATTGTTCCCGTAGCGGTCGGCTCGGGCGTCGCGGCCGGCTACGGGGATTTCATCGCCTGGCGGGCCTGTCTCGCGCTCGTGGTCGCCCTGGCCCTGCAGATCGGCGTCAACTACGCCAACGACTACAGCGACGGCATCCGCGGTACCGACGAGCAGCGGGTCGGCCCGGTGCGGCTAGTGGGATCAGGGTTCGCGACGCCGCGGCAGGTGCTCTCGGCCGCCCTGGCCAGCTTTTTCGTCGCTGGCCTGGCCGGCCTCGTCCTCGCCGCCGTCGTCTCCTGGTGGCTGCTGCTGCTCGGCGCCGCGGCGATCGGCGCGGCCTGGTTTTACACCGGCGGCAGCAAGCCGTATGGATACCGGGCGCTCGGCGAAGTCTCGGTCTTCGCGTTCTTCGGGGTCGGGGCCGTCATGGGCACCGCGTATGTCCAAATGGAGCGCCTGACCTGGCTGGCGGCGGCCGCCTCGGTACCGGTCGGCCTGCTGGCCTGCGGCTTGCTCGTGATCAACAACCTGCGGGACATCCCGACTGACGAGGTCAGCGGCAAGCGCACGCTCGCGGTCGTGCTCGGCGACCAGCGCACCAGGGTCCTGTACGCGCTATGCGTGGCCACGGCGTTCGCGGTCGCGATCGCGACGGCGCCGACAGCACCGCTGGCGCTGATCACGCTCGCGGCGGTGCCGCTTGCCGTCGAGCCGGTCAGGCAGGTGCTCCGGACCACTACGGGCCGCGGGCTGATCGCCGTGCTCGGTCAGACCGGCCGCCTGCAGATGGCGTTCGGACTCCTGCTGACCGTCGGGCTAGCGATCCGCCCCTGAGTCCTGGCGCGGGATTGTTCGCCCATACTCCGCGCCGTCGCCTGCGGGGCTGACCGGGCCAGCCACGGCCGGCCGACCATCGCCCGTGTCCTTGACCAGGTCAGGCCGCCGGGGCGGCGCTACCCCGAGCGGCTCGTCCTTGGCCTGGCCGGAGAACGCTGAGCTCAGCATCCGCAGCGCTCCGGTGAGTTCGCTCGGGATCATCCAGACCGTGTTGCCCTCGCCCTTGGCCAACTGCGGCAAGGTCTGCAGGTACTGGTAGGCGAGCAGCTTGGGATCGGGATCGCCGTCGTGAATGGATTTGAAGACGGTCGAGATCGCCTGGGCCTGACCCTCGGCGCGCAGGATCGCAGCCTGCTTCTCGCCCTCGGCCCGCAGGACCGCACCCTGCCTGTCACCTTCGGCGGTCAGCACCTGGGATTGCTGCAGCCCCTCCGCGTGCAGGATCGCTGCCCGCTTCTCCCGTTCGGCCTTGAGTTGCTTCTCCATCGCGTCCTTGATCGACTGCGGCGGGTCGATCGACCTGATCTCCACCCGGGTCACCCGGATCCCCCACTTCCCTGACGCGTCGTCAAGCACGCCGCGCAATAGCGTGTTGATCTTGTCGCGCGAGGTCAGGGTCTGCTCCAGATCCATGCTGCCGATGACGCTCCGCAGCATGGTGGCGGCCAACTGCTCGATCGCCTGGATGTAGTTGACGATCTCGTAGTCGGCCGCCCGCGGGTCAGTGACCTGGAAGAAGAGCACCGTGTCTATCGCGACCACGACGTTGTCCTCGGTGATCACCCGCTGGCCGGTGAACGAGACCACCTGCTCACGCAGGTCGATCAGATCCTTAACCCGGTCGATCATCGGTATCACCAGGTGCAGGCCTGGCTCTAGGGTCTTGTGGAACTGGCCGAGCCGCTCCACGTTTCGCGCCCTCGCGGGCGGAACCAGCCAGATCGACCGGCTCAGGAAGACGAGCACAAACACGACCACGGCAGCGGCCACGACGAGCCCGACCAGGGCACCTGACGGCATCTCTACTCCCTCTGGTGAACAAGGGCTGTGGCGCCCTTGATCTGCAGGACGTCGACGGTCGACCCGGCCGGGATGACCGAGGTTTCGTCATAGGGGCGGGCCGACCACTCCTCGCCGCCGATCCTGATCCGGCCGGCCTGCGGTGACACGTCGGCCAGCACGTAGCCGGTCTGGCCAACGAGGGCGGCGGTTCCGGTGCGGAAGGTGCTCCTGCGCTGCAGCCGCCGCAGCGCCAGCGGCCTGATCAGCACTACTCCGGCCAGCGAAACCACCACGAAGACGCCGACCTGCACGAGCGGATGGCCGCCGAGAGCCTCGGCCAGTGCTGCGGCGAGCGCACCGACGGCGACGAGTCCGAGCGCGAGCGTGGTCGTGAGCATCTCGGCCACCCCGAGCACAGCGGCGGCGATAAGCCAGATGACCAACAGGACCACGTGTCGCTCCGGTCAACTCCTTTTGAATCCTGCAATGATCACAATAATCCCCTCTGGTTCGAAGCTGCACATTTCCTTCTGCCGGCCGGGCCTGCGCTTCACACCAACCCGCATGAACGGGCACGATGGAGTGATCAGCTGCGAAGGGATCACCCATGTCCTCCGAAGTCACGCTGTCCTACAGCCATGGCGCCTCGGCCAGCCCGCTGCTCGGCGAGACCATCGGCGCGAACCTGCGGCGGATCGCCGCCGCGCACCCGGACGCCGAGGTGCTCGTCGACGTTCCGACCGGCCGCCGGTGGACCTACGCGGCGTTTGACGCGGAGACCGATACCCTCGCCCGCGGTCTGATCGCGGCCGGACTCGCGGCGGGCGATCGGGTGGGCATCTGGGCACCGAACTGCGCCGAATGGGTCCAGTTGCAGTACGCGACCGCCAAGGCAGGCATCATCCTGGTGAACATCAACCCGGCGTACCGCAGCCACGAAGTTGGCTTCGCGCTCCGCCAGTCCGGGGTGCGGGTGCTTGTCAGCGCCGAGCGCTTCAAGGCGAGCGACTACCGGGCGATGATCGAGGAGGTCAGGCCCGATCTGACCGACCTGGAAGAGGTCATCTTTCTCGGCACGCCAGGCTGGGAGGCGCTGTTTCGAGCCGGCCAGGCCGCGAGCGGTGCTGACGATCCGCTCGCCGCGCGTGAGGCCGGGCTGTCGTTCGACGACCCGATCAACATCCAGTACACGAGCGGGACGACAGGATTCCCGAAGGGCGCGACCCTGTCGCACCACAACATCCTCAACAACGGGCTGTTCATCGGCGAGGGTTGCCGCTATACCGCCCAAGACCGGGTATGCATCCCGGTGCCGTTCTACCACTGCTTCGGGATGGTGCTCGGCAACCTGGCTTGCACCACGCACGGCGCATGCATCGTGATCCCGGCACCTGGCTTCGACGCCGCCGAGACGCTGCGTGCCGTTCAAGCGGAGCGCTGTACGTCGCTGTACGGCGTGCCGACCATGTTCATCGCCGAACTGGCGCTACCTGACTTCGGCAGCTACGACCTGTCCACGCTGCGCACGGGCATCATGGCCGGGTCGCCCTGCCCGGTCGAGGTGATGAAGCGTGTCGTCAGCGAGATGCACATGACCGAGGTGACGATCTGCTATGGGATGACCGAGACCTCACCGGTGTCCACGCAGACGACCGCGGATGACGACATGGAACGCCGGGTATCGACCGTCGGCCGGGTGCATCCGCACGTTGAGGTGAAAGTCATCGACCCAGAGACCGGGCGGGTGCTACCCCGGGACGCCGCCGGCGAGCTCTGCACCCGCGGGTATTCAGTGATGCTCGGCTACTGGAATGAGCCCGCCAAGACCGCGGAGGCGATCGACTCGGCGCGCTGGATGCACACGGGCGACCTTGCTGTCATGGACGCGGGCGGCTACCTCAATATCGTCGGCCGGATCAAGGACATGGTGATCAGGGGCGGCGAGAACATCTACCCGCGCGAGGTCGAGGAGTTCCTCTACGGCCACCCGGCCATTGAGGACGTCCAGGTGATCGGCGTGCCCGACCTGAAGTACGGCGAAGAACTGTGCGCCTGGATCCGGCTTCGGCCCGGCCAGGACCTGGACACCGAACAGGTTAAGGCTTACTGCCGCGGCAAGATCGCGCACTACAAGATCCCGCGCTACGTCAGGTTCACCTCGGACTTCCCGATGACGGTCACCGGCAAGGTGCAGAAGTTCAAGATGCGCGAAACGTCGATCACCGAACTTGGACTCGAAGCGGCCGGCCAGACCAGGACCGCCTGACCTTTCTCGCCGCAGCCGCGCGGCCATTCGCGAATGTATAGTCCGATCGAGGCGGCGCGGAGGGGAAGCATGCTCGGACATAAGTGGGAACAAGCCCAGGGCACCATCGTGGAGGTCCTGAATGGACCAGCGGGCAGCCGGGGCATAGCCGCCGCGATGCAGGTCGAGCACCGGTACGTGGTCGAGGTGCGCAGGCCCACCGGCGAGGTGGTCAGGGGCACCGTGATCGATAGGAGCCCAGGCGGTTACGGCGTCGGGACCATCATCGGTGTCGAGGTGCACTCCAAGTCCGGTGAGATGAGGCTGGACCCCAGCCAGCAGATCGTCTCGGTGAGCGCGATGATGAACGCGGCCGGGCAGATGCCCGGCTTCGGTGGCCCTGTGGGGCCGTACTCGCACGGCCCCGCAAACGACAATGTCATGCACGTGATCGGACCTGGCGGCAATGACCTGTCTGTCCAGTTCGATCCAGGGCAGATAGCGGGCCTGGCCCAAGCGATCAGGTCTGGTGATCCCGTCGCGCGGCAGGCCGCGATGGATCAGCTGCGCCAGCTGCGGGACCAGGCCCGTGCGCAGGCACCCGGCCAGTTCGGCGGCGGGCAGGCGACGCCCGCGTCCGGCGGACAGGTCGGCGCAGAGCAGCGGCTGGCCATGATCAAGCAGTTGCTCGACAACGGCATGATCTCCGATTCCGAGTATCAGGCCAAGCGGCAGCAGATCATCGACGGTCTCTGACGCGACGAAAGGTCACGCGTCCCGCGCCGGACCAGATCTGGTTAGCCGGTACGCGCCGGGCGCGGCGAGCGTGCCGGGCGCGGCGTCCTGGCCGGTCCCGCCCCAGCCGTGCCCGACGGTCGGCTGGGAGCCGCGCGTACTTCGAGCCGGTCAAGCAGGTCGGCGGTTGCCTGGGACACAGCGTCGACGGCCGCCTGGAAGGCTTCGGCGTTGTGCGCGGCAGGCGCGCGGAAACCGCTGATCTTGCGCACGTACTGCAGCGCGGCAGCCTGGACGTCCTCGGTAGTGACCTGCTCGGTGTAGGGCTCTCGCAGGGTCTTGATGCTTCGGCACATGGACCCAACCTAGCTGGCCGCGAGGACAGCGCGGACGTACCACCCGCGCGAACTGGCACCATGGAGAGACCATGATGCTGACCGACCTGGTGCCGGAGTCCGCGGATCCCGACGCGCTCTACGCTGCCTTCACCGACTGGGCCGCGGCCCAAGGGCTGACCCTGTACCCGCATCAGGACGAGGCGCTGATCGAGATCGTCTCGGGCGCGAACGTCATCTTGTCCACCCCGACCGGGTCCGGCAAGAGCCTGGTGGCGACGGCGGCCCACTTCGCCGCTCTCGCCGCGGGCGAGCGCAGCTTCTACACCGCGCCAATCAAGGCGCTGGTCTCCGAGAAATTCTTCGCCCTCTGCGAGGTCTTCGGCCCCGCCAACGTCGGGATGATGACCGGCGACGGAAGCGTGAACGGCGACGCCCCGATCATCTGCTGCACCGCGGAGGTACTCGCCAACATCGCGCTGCGGGACGGCGCCGAGGCTGACGCCGACCTCGTGATCATGGACGAGTTCCACTACTACGCCGACCCGGATCGCGGCTGGGCCTGGCAGGTGCCGCTGATCGAGCTGCCCAGGGCTCAGTTCCTGCTGATGTCGGCCACGCTCGGCGACGTCACCAGGTTCGAGCGCGACCTGGCCAGGCGAACAGGACGGCCGACCGCCGTTGTCAAGTCCGCCGAGCGCCCCGTTCCGCTCACGTTCAGGTTCGTGCTTGATCCGCTGCACGAGACGATCACCGAACTGCTCGAGACCAAGCAGGCGCCGATCTACGTCGTCCACTTCACCCAGGCCGCGGCGATCGAGCAGGCTCAGGCGCTGATGAGCATCAACGTCTGCAGCCGGGCGGAGAAGGACGCGATCGCCGAACTGATCGGCCGATTCCGGTTCACGGCCGGCTTCGGCAAGACCCTGTCCAGGCTGGTCAGGCACGGCATCGGGGTACATCACGCTGGCATGCTGCCGCGCTACCGCCGGCTCGTCGAGACCCTGGCCCAGGCCGGTCTGCTGAAGGTGATCTGCGGCACCGACACGCTCGGCGTTGGCATCAACGTGCCGATCAGGACCGTGCTGTTTACCTCGCTGAGCAAGTACGACGGCAGCGTCACCCGGCTGCTCCAGGCCAGGGAGTTCCACCAGATCGCCGGGCGGGCCGGCCGAGCCGGCTTCGACGACAGCGGCATGGTCGTCGTGCAGGCGCCCGAGCACGTCATCGCCAACGAGCGGTCGCTCACCAAGATCGGCGACGACCCGAAGAAGCGCCGCAAGTTCGTCCGCAAGAAGCCGCCGCCCGGCATGGTCTCCTGGGGGCAGCCGACGTTCGACCGCCTGGTCGTCTCGGAGCCAGAACCGCTGAAGTCCAGCTTCGCGGTCAGCCACGCGATGATGCTCAACGTGATCAGCCGCCCTGGCGACTGCTTCGCCTCGATGCGTCACCTGCTGACCGACAACGACGAGGACCGGCCAGCGCAGCGCAGGCACATCCACCGCGCGATCCAGATCTACCGCGCGCTGCTGGCGGGCGGCGTCGTCGAGCGGCTCTCTGAGCCCGACGAACAAGGCCGCCAGGCCAGGCTCACCGTCGACCTGCAGGAAGATTTCGCGCTTAACCAACCGCTGTCGCCCCTCGCCCTCGCCGCCATCGAGTTGCTCGACGTGACGTCGCCCGACTACCCGCTGGACGCGCTCTCGGTGATCGAGTCGACGCTCGATAACCCGAGGCCCGTGCTGTCGGCGCAGCGGTTCAGAGCGCGCGGCGAGGCCGTCGCCGAGATGAAGGCCGAGGGCCTGGACTACGAGACCAGGACCGAACTACTCGAGGACGTCAGCTACCCGCGGCCGCTCGCCGACCTGCTCGAGTCGGCCTACCAGATATACCGCCAGGGCCACCCGTGGGTCGCCGACTACGAACTCGCGCCAAAGTCGGTCGCCAGGGACATGTTCGAGCGCGCGATGACCTTTACCGAGTACATCGCCTGGTGCGGCCTGGCCAGGTCAGAGGGACTCCTGCTGCGTTATCTGGCCGACTGCTACAAGGCGCTGCGCCAGACCGTCCCAGAGGAAGCCAAGACCGAGGAACTGACCGACCTGACCGAGTGGCTCGGCGAGATGGTCAGGCAGGTGGACTCCAGCCTCCTCGACGAGTGGGAACGCCTCGCGAATCCTGAGGCGGCGGAGGCTGCCGCGCCCGGCCGGCTGGACGAGCGCCCCCCGGCGGTGACCAGAAACGTCCGCGCGTTCCGCGTACTGGTGCGCAACGCCCTGTTCCGCCGGGTGGAGCTCGCCGCGCTGCGCCGGTGGGACGAACTCGGCGACCTAGACGAGCATGCGGGCTGGGACGCGGACGCGTGGGCCGATGCCCTGGCGCCCTACTTCGCCGAGCACGGCGAGATCAGCGCGGGCGCTGACGCCAGGGGGCCGGCGATGCTGATCATCGACGACTCCAGTGCCGGCGTCTGGCGGGTGCGCCAGATTTTCGATGACCCCTCGGGCGACCACGACTGGGGGTTCTCAGCCGAGGTGGACCTGGGCGGCTCGGACGACGCGGGCGAGGCCGTTATCTGGATCACGGCCGTCGGCGCGCTCTAGCGCGGCGACGCCGATGCTAGGCCGCGTACGGCGCTCCGACCTCGTCGGAGTCCACGATCCGCACGCCGAGCGGCAGCAGCGAGATCGGTATGAGCTTGAAGTTCGCCAGGCCGAGCGGGATCCCGATGATGGTGATGCACAGCGCAATACCTGTGATCAGGTGACCGAGCGCCAGCCACCAGCCGAATAGGATAATCCAGAAGATATTGCCAATCATCGAGCCGACCCCGGCATCCTGTCGTGGGACTGTCGTCCGGCCAAACGGCCACAGCACGTAGCTCGCGATCCGGAAGGAGGCGATGCCGAACGGGATCGTAATGATCAGGACGCAGGCGACGATCCCGGCAAGCACGTAGGCGATCGCCAGCCAGATCCCGCAGAGCACCAGCCAGATCACATTGAGGATGAACCTCACCTGCTACCCCCTCGGTCGCGGCTCGACCCGGGGCAGCCGCCTGCAGCGCGCCAACAGCCTCAGGCGAGCCCGAGCAAGCCATCCAGGCCGATCGTCAGGCCAGGCGGCAAAGACGCGATCCCCCTGACCGCTATCAGCACACCTGGCATGAACGACGCCCGCTCCAGCGAGTCGTGCCTGATCGTCAGCGTCTCCCCGTGCCCGCCCAGCAGCACTTCCTGATGCGCCACCAAGCCGGCGAGCCGTACTGAGTGCACATGTACCCCGTCGACGACAGCGCCACGCGCGCCATCCAGCTGCGTGGTGGTGGCGTCGGGGCCAGGCCCGAGACCGGCAGCCGACCGCGCGGCGGCCATCATCGCGGCGGTCCTGCCTGAGGTGCCTGACGGCGCGTCGACCTTGCCCGCGTGGTGCAGTTCGATGATCTCCGCTGACTCGAAGAACCGCGCGGCCTGCTCAGCGAACTTCATCATCAGCACGGCACCGACCGAGAAATTGGGGACGACAAGGACCCGTGCCCCGCCCGTTCCCGGTTGGCCATCGTCACGCGCGGCTGAGTCGAGGATGTCCGCGACTTCGGCCAGCCTGGCGCCGTCGAAACCGGACGTCCCGACGACCATCGATAGCCCGGCCGCCGCGCACCACCGCATGTTGTCTAGCACGGCCGCGGGGCTGGTGAAGTCGACGACGACGGAACAGCCAAGCAGCGCTTCGCGCCCGTCACCGACGTCGACCGCGGCCGCGAGCTCGAGGTCAGCGGCAGATTCCACGGTCTGACAGACCAGCGACCCCATCCGCCCTTTGGCGCCGAGCACTCCGACCTTGATCACCGCGGCCTCCACTTCGTCAGGCGGCGACCACCGCCGCGAACGAGTCGGCATCGTCATACGGGCCCACGACGGCCAGCGCCTTGGGCTGGGCCAGGATCGCCCGTGCGACCTCACGTACGTCGTCGAGGCTCACG
The DNA here is from genome assembly GCA_963696215.1 of uncultured Actinomycetota bacterium. Lineage (GTDB taxonomy): Bacteria > Actinomycetota > Actinomycetes > Streptosporangiales > Streptosporangiaceae > Chersky-822. The sequence goes on along the minus strand of CAVOJF010000006.1, from coordinate 455,711 downwards.
GCCTCGATCCTGGCTAGGACCTCGTCCACCGGCTCGAGCTTGGGATACACCAGGTCCGACTTGCCGATTCTGGTCATCCTGGACGCCGGGTCCTCCAGGCCGAGCACGATCGAGCCGCGCAGCTGACCCTTGCCCCTGTCCAGCTCTTCCTTGGTCAGACCAGCATCGCAGACCTTGGCGATCTCGTCGGTGCAGATGGCAAGCACCTCGTCGGCCTTCGCGGGCAGGCAGCCCGCGTAGACGCCCCAGAGGCCGATATCGGCGTGCTGGGAGTTGAAGCTGTAGACCGAGTAGGCCAGCCCGCGCTTCTCCCTGATCTCCTGGAACAGGCGGGACGACATGCCGCCGCCGAGCGCGGCGTTCAGCACGCCAAGCGCGAACCGCCGGTCGTCGGTTCTGGCGAGGCCGGCGCAGCCGAGGACCAGGTTGGCCTGCTCGATCGGCCGCGAGATGAGCCGGACGCCAGTCCCCGAGCCGACCTCGGCTCCGGCGCGCCCTGGCAGCCGCGGCGGCGCCGGCGGAGCCGCGTTGGTCAGGACCGACTCGAAGCATTGTGCGGTGAGCGCCACGACCTCGTCGTGGTCCAGCCGGCCCGCGGCCGCGACAACCAGGTTCTCGGCCGAGTACTTCGCGGCATAGTGCTCGGCGATCTGATCACGCGTGATCGTGTTGATGGAGGCCACGGTGCCGAGGATCGGCCGGCCGAGCGGAGTGTCACCGAACAGCTGCCAGCCGAATGCCTCGTGCGCGGTGTCGGACGGGTCGTCGTCGGTCATGGCGATCTCTTCGAGGATCACCGCCCGCTCTGCCTCGACCTCGCTTGGCTCGAGGAGCGAGGCGGTCACCATGTCAGAGAGCACGTCGATCGCCAGCGGCAGGTCGGTGTCGAGCACCCTGGCGTAATAGCAGGTGTACTCCTTCGCGGTGAAGGCGTTGAGTTCACCGCCGACCGCGTCGATCGCGGCCGAGATGTCGAGCGCTGACCGCTTGCCTGTGCCCTTGAAGAGCAGATGCTCCAGGTAGTGCGTGGCGCCCGCGTGGCTGATGTCCTCATCGCGGGAGCCGACCCCGGCCCAGATCCCGAAGGAGGCCGAACGCACCGTGGGAAGCGACTCGGTGATGACCCGCAGGCCGCCGGGGAGCACCGTGCGGTAGACGACGTTCTCGCCGTCGTCTAGCCGCTCGGTCCCCTCAACGTGCCGTCCGCTGTCTCCGCCCTTAGCGGTCATGAGTTGCCGGACTCGCGCTCGCGGTGCCGGGTGCGGAGGTGGTCGCCCCCGCCGCCCCTGCGGTCACCGCGCCCGCGCTCGCCACGGTCCCTGTGCCGGTCGCCGCGGTCGCCGCGGTCGCGATCACCGCGGTCTCGATCCCGGTCGGCGCCGCCGCCGAGGTCCTCGCCTGCCGCCTCGCGCTCGACCACCTCGACCGGCACCAGCGACAACTTGCCTCGGTCGTCGACCTCGCGGATCTCGACCTGCAGCTTGTCGCCGACCTTAATGACGTCGTCGACGTTCTCGATCCGCATGCCGCCGTGCAGCTTGCGGATCTGCGTGATGTGCAGCAGTCCGTCCTTGCCGGGCAGCAGCGAGATGAAGGCACCGAACGTGGTGGTCTTCACCACGGTCCCCAGGAACCGCTCGCCGACTTCGGGGACGTGCGGGTTCGCGATCGCGTTGATCGCCGCCCGCGCGGCCTCGGCCGACGTACCGTCGGTGGCGCCGATGTAGATGGTGCCGTCGTCCTCGATGGTGATCTCGGCGCCGGTGTCCTCCTGGATCGAGTTGATCATCTTGCCCTTCGGGCCGATGACCTCGCCGATCTTGTCGACCGGAACCTTGACGGTGATGATCCGCGGCGCGTTCTCGCTCATGTCGGCCGGCGCGTTGATGGCCTCGCGCATGACGTCGAGAATGGTCAGCCGCGCGTCCCTGGCCTGCTTCAGCGCGGCGCCGAGCACCGACGCGGGAATGCCGTCCAGCTTGGTGTCAAGCTGGAGCGCCGTGATCACGTCCCTGGTGCCGGCGACCTTGAAGTCCATGTCGCCGAACGCGTCCTCGGCGCCCAGGATGTCGGTCAGGGTGACGTAGCTGCCGCCCTCGTGGATCAGGCCCATCGCGATGCCGGCCACCATGTCCTTCAGCGGCACGCCCGCGTCAAGCAGCGCCATCGTCGACGCGCAAACCGAGCCCATCGACGTGGAGCCGTTGGAGCCGATCGCCTCGGACACCTGCCTGATCGCGTACGGGAACTCCTCGCGGGTCGGCAGCACGGGCACAAGGGCGCGCTCGGCAAGCGCGCCGTGGCCGATCTCGCGCCGCTTCGGCGACCCCACCCGGCCGGTCTCACCGGTCGAATACGGCGGCATGTTGTAGTTGTGCATGTAGCGCTTGGTCCGCTCCGGGTTGAGCGTGTCGATCATCTGCTCCATCCGGAGCATGTTCAGCGTGGTCACGCCCAGCACCTGGGTTTCGCCACGCTCGAACAGCGCCGAGCCGTGCACCCGGGGGATGAGGCCGGCCTCGGCGGACAGCTGCCTGATGTCGGCGACGCCGCGGCCGTCGATCCGGACGCCGTCCCTGACGATCCGCTCCCTGACCAGCTTCTTGGTCAGCGACCTGAAAGCGCCGGACACCTCGCCCTCGCGGCCTTCGAACTTCGCGACGACCCGCTCGGTGACTGCGGCCTGGATCCGGTCGGTCTCGGCGCTGCGCTCCTGCTTGCCCGCGATGGTCAAGGCGGCGGCGAGCTCGCCGGTCGCCTCGGCTGCGACCGCTTCGTAGATGTCGGGCTGGTAGTCGGCAAAGGTCGGGAACGCGGCGGTCTCCTTTGCCGCGGCCGAGGCGACCTGCTGCTGCGCCTCGCACATGATCTTGATAAACGGCTTGGCAGCGGCCAGGCCCTCAGCGACGACCTCCTCGGTCGGGCTGACGGCACCGCTCGAGGAGTCGGCGATCAGGCGAAGCGTGCCAGGAGTCGACTCGGCCTCGACCATCATGATGGCGACGTCGCCGTCCTCGAGCACCCGGCCAGCGACGACCATGTCGAAGGTCGCGTCCGCGAGTTGCGGGTGAGTCGGGAAGGCGACCCATTGCCCCCTGATGAGGGCGACCCTGGTCGCGCCGATCGGCCCGCTGAACGGCAGTCCGGACAGCTGGGTGGACAGCGAGGCCGCGTTGATGGCCACGACGTCGTACAGGTGCTCAGGATGCAGCGCCAGGATCGTCTCGACGACCTGCACCTCGTTGCGCAGGCCCTTGACAAACGATGGCCGCAGCGGGCGGTCGATCAGCCGGCAGGTCAAGATCGCGTCCTCGGACGGACGGCCCTCTCGACGGAAGAACGAGCCGGGAATCCGGCCCGCCGCGTACATGCGCTCTTCCACGTCCACTGTGAGCGGGAAGAAGTCCAGGTTCTCCCTGGGGTGCTTGGACACCGTGGTCGCTGAGAGCACCATGGTTTCGTCGTCTAGGTGGACGACGGCCGAGCCTGATGCTTGCTTGGCCAGGCGGCCGGTTTCGAACTTGATTCTGTGAACGCCGAACTGGCCGTTGTCTATGACGGCTTCGGCGGTGTACACACCCTCCATAGGGTGAGACCTCCTCGTATGAGGTCCCGCGTCAGCCCGCCGCCAGCGGAGCGTTCTGCGTCCATGCTCTGGACGGAAGCTGCCGACCGGTCTTCGATCGAAGCCCTCGGGTGAGGCGCGGCCACGCCGCGCGATTCCGCTCATCCGAGAACCACTACCGAGGACCGGCCCTCAGGCGAGCTGAGCGCTCCGGGCCGGGGCCGCGGGACGGTTCTAGTTGTAACTCGTGGTCTGGTTTTCGAGTTTTATTCAGTTGACAACGGGCGGCGACCAGCGCGTCCTGATCACCAATGTAGCGCCAGGGGTCAGCACACGGCGATAACGTCGCCGCCAGTGCCAGCCCAAACGTCCCCGATCAGCTAGCGGCGCAGGCCGAGCCTCTCGATCAGCGCGCGGTAGCGGCTGATGTCCTCGCGGGACAGGTACTGCAGCAGGCGGCGACGGCGGCCGACGAGCAGCAGCAGCCCGCGGCGGCTGTGGTGATCGTGCTTGTGCACCTTCAGGTGCTCGGTGAGATCATTGATCCGCCTGCTTAGCAACGCGATCTGGACCTCCGGCGAGCCGGTGTCACCCTCACCTGTCGCGTGCGCGGCGATGATCTCCTTCTTTACTTCACTTTCGAGCGGCACAGTCTTCCCTCTTGGTCGTTGGTCATCGTTCGCTTGCGGCCGGTTTGCGCGGGTATGCGTAATCCGCACCGCAGGCGGGAGGGCACGGGCGGAACTGCCCGATGCCAGGGTTCCGGCGAGCCGCATGAGGGCGCAGCAAGCCAAGCCAGATACTTCTGACCGCTAGCAACGCTACCACGCCCCAGCCACCCCTGCTGCCGCGCTCCCGCGCAGCTGTAGCACCTTGGGGTGGGCCGTGGCATTGGGGGCGCAGGGTGGGTTAGGAATCGGGCGACGTGAGGATCTCGCGGGCGGCCGCGACGTCCTCGTGCATCTGGGCGATGAGCTCGTCGACGGAGGCGAACCTGGCCTGGCCGCGGATCCGGTCGGCGAACTCGACCGCCACGTGCATCCCGTACAGGTCGAGGTCATCGCGGTCGAGCGCGTACGCCTCGACGGTCTGGTCCGTCCCGTCGAAGGTCGGGTTGGTGCCGACCGAGATGGCCGCGGGCCAGCGCTCGAGTTCGGTGCCGTCGGTGTCGAGGCTGGCCAGCCAGCCCGCATAGACGCCGTCGGCGGGGATGGCCGTGTGCGGCGGCGGCTCTGCGTTCGCCGTGGGAAAGCCGAGCGCCCGGCCGCGCTGGTGCCCGCGCACCACGATGCCCTCGACCCGGTGCGGCCGGCACAGCTCGACCGCGGCCGCCGCGACGTCCCCGGCAGCGAGCAGGTCCCTGATCCGGCTGGAGGATACCGTGCCCTTATCGTCGGCCAGCAGCGGCACGCCCTCGGCACTGAACTCGTACTTCTCGCCCAGCTCACCGAGCAGCGCGACGTTGCCAGCGGCCTTGTGGCCGAACCTGAAGTTCTCGCCGATCACCACGGCGCCCGCGCGCAGCCCGTCGACCAGCACGGTCCGCACGAACTCCTCGGCCGGCAACTGGGAGAACTCGTAGGTGAACGGCAGCACGCAGACGGCGTCGGCGCCCAGAGTGCCGAGCAGTTCGGCCCTGAACCGCGGCGTGCACAGCAGCGGCGGATGCGAGCCAGGCCGCACGACCTCGTCTGGATGCGGGTCGAAGGTGACAACGACCAGCGGCAGGCCCAGGTCGGCAGCGATCTCCGCCGCCCTTGCCACGATCACACGGTGACCGCGGTGCACGCCGTCGAAGACGCCGATGGTGACGACGGACCTGCCCCAGTCCGCTGGGACGTCGTGCAGACCCTGCCACCGATACACGGCCAACGTCCTTTCACCAGTTCGTCCGGCGATACCAGGGTAGTGACCCCGGCTGGCTCGGGTCTCTGCGCCACCGCCGAGCGAGCCCTCGATTCAGATCGAGCCGCGGATCGATCCGACCCAGCGTCAGGGCACGAATACTGCCAATGGCCTCATTTCGTCGTCTTGGCGGATCAGCAGCGCTGTCAGGTTGCCGTCGGGATCGAACGCGGCCACCGGCGCCCCGTTCACCTGGTGACTCCTCTCGCCCGCCGCGGGGAGCCTGCCGCCGTGCGAGACCAGCCGCGTCTCCTCGGCGCTCAGGCGCAGGCAGTCGAACGCCGCGGCGGCGGCCTCTTCCAGCGGCGTGATCTGGAACCGCTCGGCAAGCTGGTCCAGGGTCCTGGCCGCCGAGACCAGGTAAGGGCCGACTCGGGTCCGGCGCAGCGCCGTCAGGTGACCGCCGGTGCCCAGGGCCGCGCCGAGGTCGCGGGCGATCGCCCTGATGTAGGTCCCGCTCGAGCAGGTCACCGCCACGTCGAGGTCGAGCAAGCCGGCGCCAGCCCGGCGCACCTCGAGCAGGTCGATCCTGCTGATCGTCACCGGCCGAGCGCTCAGTTCAGGCTCGGACCCCGATCTGGTCAGGCGATAGGCGCGCTGGCCGTCCACCTTGATCGCGCTGATGCGCGGCGGCACCTGACTGATCTGGCCGACGAACTCTGCGAGCGCGGAACGGAGCGCAGGCTCGGGAATTGCGGCCGGGTCACCGGCGCCGCCATCGGAGGCCGGCAGGACCTCGCCCTCGGCATCGTCGGTCACGGTGCTCTGGCCGAGCCTGATGGTCCCGTCGTATTCCTTCTCGGTCCTGGTCAGGTATCCGAGCAGCCTGGTTGCCTTCTCGACACCGATCACCAGCACGCCGGTCGCCATCGGATCGAGGGTGCCCGCGTGCCCGACCCTGCGGGTACCGGCCAGTCGCCTGATCCTGGCGACCACGTCATGCGACGTCATTCCGCCCGATTTATCGACAATGACGAGCCCGGAGTCGGACACTACGCCTCGTCGTCCTCCGGTTCGCCGCTCGCGCGGTAGGGATCGGGGTCACCGGCGTGCACCGCGTCGGCGCGGACCGCGGCGAGGCGGGCATCGGCTTCGCGCGCCCTGGCGACGAGGTCCTCCATGGACTTGGCGCCCTCAGGCAGCTTGTCCTGCTCGAACGTGATCGACGGGGTGTGCTTGATGCCGGTCTGCTTGCCGACCTCTGACCGTATGACGCCGGTCGCGCTCGCCAGCGCCACCGCGGTGGCCTGCTGTTCCTCGTCCGAGCCGTACACGGTGTAGAACACTGTCGCGTCACGGAGGTCACCGGTCACCTTGGTGTCGGTGACGGTGACGAAGCCGAGCCGCGGATCCTTGATGCGCCGCTCGAGCATCTCGGCGACGATCTGGGTGATGCGCTCGCTCAGTCGTCGCGCCCTCGCCGGATCCATCGATGCTCACTCCCCTTCGTCGTTGAACAGCCGCTGCCGCGCCGACAAGAGCTCGATGCCGGGGCGCGCAGCGACGAAGCGCTCACACGCTTCGAGCACCTGTACCGCGTGCGAGGCGGTCGAGGTCACCACCGCGACCCCGATCTCGGTCCTGCGGTGCAGGTCCAGGTACCCGGTCTCGGCGACCGCCAGCCCGGGAAACTTCCTGTGTACCTCGGCGATCAGCGGCCTGACCTCGGACCGTTTCTGCTTCAGCGACCTGACGTCGCCGAGCAGCACGTCAAGGGTCAGCGCGCCCACGTACACGTCAGGGCCTTTCGTCGGCTGGCCGCGCCGGCAGTGACAGCCTCACCGGGCCCGGTCTGGCTGGGCCCAGTGGGCTGACCGCTACCGTCAGGCGCGCGGCTTCTCCCGCATCTCGAAGGTCTCGATCACGTCGCCGATCTTGACGTCGTTGTAGCCGACGCCGATGCCGCACTCGAAGCCCTCGCGGACCTCGGTGGCGTCATCCTTGAACCGGCGCAGCGACTCGATCGAGAGGCTGTCAGACACCACGACGCCGTCTCTGACCAGGCGTGCCCTGGAGTTCCTGGTGATCGTGCCCGACCGGACGATGCATCCGGCGACGTTGCCGATCCGCGGCACCCTGAACACCTCGCGGACCTCCGCGGTGCCCAGCTGTGCCTCCTCGAACTCCGGCTTGAGCATGCCCTTGAGCGCGGCCTCGATCTCCTCGATCGCCTGGTAGATGATCGAGTAGTACCTGATGTCGACGCCCTCGCGCTGGGCAAGCTCGCCCGCTCGGCCGGCCGGCCTGACGTTGAAGCCGATGATGACGGCATCGGACGCGATAGCCAGGTTGACGTCGTCCTGGGTGATCGCGCCGACGCCGCGGCCGATGACCCGCAGCACGACATCCTCGCCCACGTCGATCTTGAGCAGCGCGTCTTCCAGCGCCTCGACCGAACCTGACACGTCGCCCTTGATGATCAGGAGCAGTTCTTCCCGGGCACCGCTCTTGAGCGCCGACTCCAGGTCCTCCAGCGTGACCCGCGGCCGCCGCTGTGCGAACTGGGCGGTGCGCTCGCGCGCCTCGCGCCGCTCGGCGATCTGCCTGGCCACCCGGTCGTCGGAGACAGTCAGGAAGCTGTCGCCCGCGCCGGGAACCGCGGTGAGGCCAAGCACCTGCACAGGGCAGGACGGCGGGGCCTCGCTCACCTGGTCGCCGTTGTCGTCGAGCAGCGCCCTGACGCGGCCGTATGCCTCGCCGCAGACGATCGACTCGCCGACCTTCAGCGTGCCCCGCTGCACCAGCACGGTCGCGACCGGGCCACGGCCCTTGTCCAGGTGCGCCTCGATGGCGACGCCCTGGGCCGGCTGATGCGGGTTGGCCCGCAGGTCCAGCTCGGCGTCGGCGGTCAGCACGACCGCCTCGAGCAGTTCCTTGATGCCGGTGGCGTTCCTCGCTGACACGTCGACGAACAGGTTCTGGCCGCCGAATTCCTCGGCGACAAGCCCGTACTCGGTGAGCTGTGCTCGCACCCGCGACGGGTCGGCGCCCTCCTTGTCGATCTTGTTGACAGCCACGACGATCGGCACGTTGGCCGCCTGGGCGTGGTTGAGCGCCTCCGTTGTCTGCGGCTTTACGCCGTCGTCGGCCGCCACGACGAGGATCACCAGGTCGGTGGTCTCCGCGCCGCGCGCACGCATCGCGGTGAACGCCTCGTGACCCGGGGTGTCGATGAACGTGATGGTGCGTTCCTGCCCGTCCACGTCGGTGGTCACCTGGTACGCGCCGATGTGCTGGGTGATGCCGCCAGCCTCGCTCGCGACCATGTTGGTGTGCCTGATCGCGTCCAGAAGCTTGGTCTTGCCGTGGTCGACGTGACCCATCACGGTGACCACCGGAGGCCTGACCTCGAGGTCCGACTCTTCGCCCTCGTCCTCACCGAACTCGATGTCGAAGGTCTCGAGCAGCTCGCGGTCCTCTTCCTCAGGGGAGACGACCTGGACGGTGTAGTTGAGCTCGGCGCCGAGCAGCTGCAGGGTCTCGTCGTTGACCGACTGCGTCGCGGTCACCATCTCACCGAGGTGGAACAGCACCTGGACGAGCGACGCCGGGTTGATACCGATCTTGTCGGCGAAGTCACTCAGCGACGCGCCCCTGGACAGCCTGATGACCTGGCCGTTCCCGCGCGGGATCTGCACGCCACCGATGGCCGGGGCCTGCATGTTGTCGAACTCTTGACGCCGCTGCTTCTTCGACTTCCTGCCGCGCGAAGGCCTGCCGCCTGGACGGCCGAACGCTCCCTGGGTGCCGCTCCTGCCGCGACCGCCGCCTCCTGGCCTGGCCGGACCCATTCCCGGGCGCGGCGCGCCGCCGCCACCTGGACCGCCACGGCCCGCTCCCGGGCCGCCACGGCCGCCTGGCCTGGTCCCGACGCCAGGGCCGCCGCCACCTGGACCGCCCGGGCCGCCGCTACGGCCTGCGAACGGCCGCGGCGGCATGCTGCTCGGGCTAGGCCGCGGGCCCCCTGGCCGCGGACCGCCTGGACGGCCGGCGTCGCCTGGGCCGCCAGCGCCTGGCCGGCCCATCGGGCGGGGTGCCTGCGGACGCGGACCGCCGGCAGCGCCCGGCGTGCCGGGTCGCGGCGCCTGACCGGGTGCGGCTGGTCCTGCCGGACCGGCTTGCCCTGGCCGCGGAGCCCTTGTTGAGCCCATACCGGAAGCCGTCTGGCTGAACGGGTTGTTGCCAGGTCGCGGGCCAGGACGCGGTGCGCCGGGCCTCGGCCCTGGGGTCGCGCCAGGCTGGGCGGGCCGGCCAGGCGTCGGAACTGGCCTGGCCTGGCCGACATCGTCCGCGCCGTCTGGCCGCTCAGCCCGCTCTGGCTGGCTGAACGGCACCTGGGGCACGTTCGGCGTGGCTCGCCCGCCGTCGGTGCCCGGCTCCGCCACCTGGTCGGCAGCGGGCGGTGCGGCGGCCGTCGGACGCGCCTGCGGCTCCTCCTGAGCGGTGGGCTGGGCGGTCGGCTCAGCGATTGGCTGAGCTGTCACCGCTGGTTCAGCCGTCGCCGCGACAGCGGCCGCGTGACCGTTCGCCGCGCGCCGGCCGGCATCAGCCGAAGCCCGTGCCGCGGCAGCCTGAGCGCTCGCCGCCTGGCCTGCGAAAGCTTCCTTCAGTCTGCGAACGACTGGCGCCTCGATCGTCGATGAGGCTGAGCGAACAAATTCGCCCATTTCCTGGAGCTTGGCCATCACGGCCTTGCTCTCTACGCCGAACTCCTTAGCGAGTTCGTACACCCGGACCTTCGCCACTACGCTCCCTCTACTCGGCCCGGAAAGCCGGGCCAGTCAGCCGGTCCGGGGCAGCGTGTGCTCCGACCGGCGTCAGTTCTTGCTGTTCATCGCCGCATGCTCATCGAGCGCTCATCACAATTTCAGCCCTGTCCTTCCGGCAGTCGTGCTGCCGCTTGCAGTCCTCGCCCGCCATCGCGCGTCAGACCACCCGGGTCGGCGCGCCACCTCGTGTGGCGCATGTCCCGGTCAGGTCTGCGCGAGATACCTGACAAGCCCGCCATCGGCTAGCGGTCCCGTCGCGCGTAGCGCTCTCGGGATCGCCCGGCGGCGCCTGGCTCGCTCCAAACAGTCCATGCTGGGGTGCAAGTAGGCCCCCCGGCCCGGCCTGCGCGCCACGGGGTCGACGACGATTTCGCCGTCAACCGCCACCACGCGAAGCAAGTCTGACTTGGCGGCCCGCATCCCGCACCCGACGCACGTCCTGACCACTGATCCGGGCATGGTCGAAGGCGAAGGCCGCATAGCCGCCTGCAACTAGCTTACAGGGCCGGAGCGTCGGCGGCACCAGCCACCTTCGCTGACCCTTGCCCGCCTGGCCCGGCTGACGGCCGGCCAGGGTCCTGGCCAGCCGCTCTGCCGCTGCCGGCGACCCTGCCCTGGGTCCGCGCGCCCGTCCCGCCGACGTCGCCCTCGGCCTGGGTATCCGGCTGGATGTCGATCCGCCAGCCGGTCAGCCTCGCGGCGAGGCGCACGTTCTGCCCCTCTTTGCCGATGGCCAGCGAAAGCTGATAGTCGGGCACGATGACCTGAGCGACCCGGTTCGCCGCGTCCAAGACGTGCACCGCAGACACCCTGGCGGGCGACAGGGCGTGGGCAACGAACTCGGCAGGATCCTCGGAGTAGTCGACGATGTCGATCTTCTCGCCGTGCAGCTCGGCCATCACGTTGCGGACCCTGCTGCCCATCGGGCCGATGCAGGAGCCTTTCGCGTTGACGCCCGATTCGCGGGCGATCACCGCGATCTTCGTCCGGTGTCCTGCCTCGCGTGCGATCGCGGCGATCTCGACGGCGCCGGAGGCGATCTCTGGCACCTCCAACGCGAAGAGCTTGCGCACGAGGTTCGGGTGGGTGCGCGACAGCGTCACCGACGGGCCGCGGAATCCCTTCCTGACGTGCACGACGTAACACTTCAATCGCTCGCCGTGCACGTAGCGCTCACCGGGAACCTGCTCGGTAGGTGGCAGGATCGCCTCGATCCTGCCGAGGTCCACCAGCACAGCCTTGGGATCCTTGCCCTGCTGGATGACGCCCGCGACGATGTTGCCCTCCTGGCCGGCGAACTCACCGAAGGTGAGCTCGTCCTCCGCATCGCGCAGTCGCTGCAGGATCACACCGCCGGCCGTCGTCGCGGCGATCCGCCCGAAACCAGCAGGTGTGTCGTCATATTCCCGGACCCGCATGCCGTTGTCGTCGGTCTCAGCGGCCCAGACCGTCACGTGCCCCGTGTTCTTGTTCACCTCGACCCTTGCGGTCGGCGCGGCGCCCTCGGACTTGTGATACGCGACAAGGAGGGCGTCCTCGATGGCCTTGATCACCAGGTCCATCGAGATGTCCTTCTCGGCCTCGAGACTGCGTAGGACCGTTACGTCAATATCCATCGGGTCCCTCCTCGTCCGGATCCTCCTGGTCGGAGAGGCGGCCGAACTCTATCTGTACCCGCCCTGGTCCCAGTTCGCCGTAACTCGCGGTGCGCTTCGCGCCGTCGATCTCCAGCGTGACGCTCTCTTGATCCGCGTCGATGACGCGCGCGGTCAGGGGACCGGGATCAGCGGGTGAGTCCAGTTGCGAATCGGTGTTGTCATTGGTAAGCGGGACGACGACCAGCCTGCCGATCGCGCGGCGCCAGTGCCTGGGCTGCGTCAGCGGACGGTCGACCCCTGGTGAGGACACCTCGAGGGTGTACGACGCGTCGCCCATGGTGTTCTTCGCGTCCAGGCGAGCCGAGATCTCCCGGCTGACCTGGGCGATGTCGTCCAGGCTGACGCCGCCGTCGGCGTCGACGATGATGCGGAGCACCAGGCGGCGACCGGCGCGGGCGATCTTCACGCCCTCCAGATCGATGTCCATGGCGTGCAACACGGGTTCGATCGTGCTCGTCACCCGCGCGACGTCGGCCGCGGCTGCCGCGTTCCCGCCTGGGGCGCTGCCGCGATTGCCGGGACCTGGCCTGCCGTCGTGGCCGGCCCGGCCGCTGCCTGGACCGCTGCCGCGACCGGCTGAGCTGCGGCTGGCTGAGTTGCGGCCGCGGCCGTCGCGGCCCGCTCCGACGCGGCCGTCGGCCCGCGCCTGCCGAGGCGCACCGCGACGCGAATTCTCGCGCATGACGCCTCCTCGCCGGACCTGGACCTGTTGCCAGGGCTCTAGCCTAGCCGGGGACGCAGCCTGGCGGTCTGACCTGTTGCTCTTCCCCGTCGGGCGCGCCAGCGGTGTACCTGGCCTTGTTATGTAACGGATCAGGAAGGCAAACTGCTCCATCGAGGGTCAGATTCGTTCCAGGAAACGCCACGGGTGGTGCGCGAATGGTGCGCGCCCCGCACGCGCACCGGAAATCCGCACCCCGCGCATGGGTCAACGCGCTGCCGCGTGCGTGGCATGCTGGGTCCGCATAAAGATCGCCGGGCGTCAGCCGGCCCGGCCCGCGAGCAGACAGGGGGCTGGTCCAGGTGGTGGCCGAACCGAGCCGGCGGCTGGTGCTGGCCGCCGCTGTCGGCTCACTGACGGTCGCGGGAAGCATCGCGGGCTGTCAGGGCATCACCGCGCTCGGGCCGGTACCCAAGCCTGGTCGCGACGTCGTAACCCTGCAGCACGCCATCGAAGCCGAAGAACTGATGGTGGCCAGGTACCGGTCTGCGGTGACCGCGCTAGCTTCCGGTACGTCGGCGCGCGCACATGCCGCGGTCGCGGCCATCTTGACCGAGCACGAAGCCCACCTGGAGCAGCTGAAGTCGCGCCTCGTGCTCCCGCCCAGGCTCGCCACTGCCAAGCCGAAGCCGAGCCCCACCCCGCCGCCGCTGCCGTCAGGCCTGGCACGCGATCCTCACTAGCCTGGCGGCGGCCGAGACCGCCGCGTCGGACCAGCTGATCCGCTGGCTCGCTTCGGCACCGCCGGCGCTCGCCCAGCTGCTGGCGAGCGTCGCCGCATCCGAGGCCGCGCACGTGGTCGTGCTTGGCCACCCGGGAGCCGTGCGGTGACAGGGACGGCAGGCCGGGCCGGTGCCGCCACCATCGCAGCCTTGCAGGCAGCCCTGGCCGCTGAGCAGGCCGCGAGCTACGGCTACGGCGTCGTCGGCGCGAATCTGACCGGGGCGCGTTTCACCGCGGCGTCCGCCGACTGCGTGGCGCACGAGCGGGCCAGGGACCGGCTGACCGCCCTGATCACCGCGCACGGCGGGCAGCCGCTGCCCGCGGCTGCCGCCTACCGGCTACCGGTCGCCGTGCACACCTCGGCGGCGGCGCGTTCGCTTGCCACCATGCTCGAGCACCACGTTGCCGTCGCGTACGTCGGGCTGGTCGCGGTCCGCGACCCGGACCTGCGCAACTTCGCCGCCATGAACATGCGCGACTGCGCGGTACGAGGCGCCAGGTGGAGCGGCCGCGCGCAGGCGTTCCCCGGATTGCCGCCGTCCTGGCTCCGCTCAGCGAAACGCGGCTAGCAAGGCCTGCCCCGAAGGATGAATCGTCTAGACCGCATGCGGGTTCCGCGACGCTAGTCCAGCGTGCTCAGCACCCTGGCGATCCGCGCGGCGGCGGCCCCTAGCTCGTCGCCTGGCGCGATTCGTTCGGCCCACGGCCACCAGAACCACCACAGCCCATCCTTGCTGCGGCCGACGTAGACATCCTCGGCCAGCCTGGACGCCACCGGATTCACCACCCGCAGGCTGGGCACCCGTCCGGGCGGGGCCATCAGCCTCGTCCGGAGGCCGTGCTTGCCGAGTTCCTCGGCAAGCCCCTCGAGCCGCGCGACGAAATATTGCACATACGTTTCGGTCCCAGGATCGCCGCTGGCCTGGCCAGCTACCAGAGCCATCTTGTCACCTTACGTACTCACCAAATCGCGGAACGTAATGCACGCTTCACAGGATGCTCCTTCTGCAGGCTGACCTGCAAGTTCCACTGGCAAAATCGTTGCGAACGTCGAGTGAAGTGCCCCGAATGCCGCCATTAACGACCGGAAAGTCACCTGGTTTTGGGTACGCCCAGCCGCGTCCATTCCTTAAGGGTCAGCGCCAGCCCCGGCACCGAGCACTAACTGTCTGTACGAATAACGACGGCTGCCCTCAGGAAGCGGCGACGCCGCCCGTGCCCGCGCCCGGACGCTGGCTTCCGTCCCCAGCGACACGGGCAGCGGTTCGGCATGCAACACGGTCAGCCGCGAGACTGCCCTGGTCAGCGCCACGTAAAGGCGCTGCAGCCCGCGCGCCTCCGCGGCAGCGATCCGGCTCGGCTCGACGACGATGACATGGTCGAACTCCAGGCCCTTGGCGATGGTGACGGGGACGACAACAAGCTGATTGTCTTCGGTCTCGCCATCGAGGATGGCGTGCGGCAGGCCGGCGGCGCGCAGGGCGGCGGCCATCTCGCCGGTCTGCGCATCGGCCGAGATGACCGCGATCGATCCCGGCCTGGTCAGCGCCTCGGCGCAGGCACGCGACACCGCGGCCGCCAAGCCGCCATCGGGCACCTCTTTGATCTCCAGCGAGCCGGGGTCCTGCCGGATGGACAGGGCGGGAGCCAGTTCCGGCGCGATCTCGGCGAGCAGCCGGCTGGCGAAGTCGAGGATCTGCCTCGGCACCCGGTAGCCAATCGTCAGGATCTCCAGCGTGGCTCCTGACTTGCCCAGGTGACCGAGCATCTGCTCCCAGCTCGGCGTCGCCCACGCCGTGGTGCCCTGCGCGATGTCGCCAAGCACCGTCACCGAACCGGTCGTACACCGCCTGCCGATCGCGCGGCACGCCATCGCCGATAGGTCCTGCGCCTCGTCGACCACCACATGGGCGAGGCTCGGGGTCCGCTCGATCAGGTCCCTGACCTCGTCGATCAGCACGGCGTCGGCAGCCGACCAGCGGGCAGAACCAGGGCCGCGCGGGGGCCGCTCCCACGCCATCGCCTCCTGCTCGGCATCACTGAACAGGCCTTCGGCGGCGCGGCTCAGCATCTCGCGATCAGATAGCAGCGAGAACACCACCCGCACCGGGTCTGCCTTGGGCCAGATCGCCGTCACGGCGCCCTTGACCTGGCTGGTCCTCCTAACTGCCTCGTGCGTCCGGTCGTCGCAGGTCTCCCCCGCGGCCTCCATCTGGCTGAGGATCACGTGCGCGATCCGGTGCGAGAGCATGTCCCTGCCCGTTCCGTACCTGACACCGCGCGCCCGCAGTTCGTCGACAAGCTCGGAGATCCGCCCGGCGTGCACCCGCCAGCGGCGCGACCCACGGACCACCATGATCGACTCGGCGGGTTCGCCGATCCTGTCCCACAAAACCCTGTGCAGCACCGTCGCCATCCGGGCGTCGCCCTTGAGCCTGGCGGTCTGCTCGGTGTCGGCACCGCGGATCGGCACCGATGAGATCAGTTCGGTGACCGACGTCTGCTCCGCGTCGAACTCGCCGAGCGCGGGCAGGACATTGCGGATATAGGCCAGGAATGCCCGGTTTGGCCCGAGCACCAGTACGCCGCCCCGGCTCATCCGCTCCCGGAACGCGTACAACAGGTAGGCCACCCGGTGCAGCCCGACGGCGGTCTTGCCGGTGCCAGGCGCGCCCTGCACGCATACCGATTCTGTAGCGTCCGCGCGCACGATGTCGTCCTGCTCGGGCTGGATCGTGGCGACGATGTCGCGCATCGACCCAGATCGCGGCCGCTCGATCTCCTCGATCATGATCCGGCTGAGCGTCCCCTGACCGGGCACCTGCTGGCCCGCGTGCTGTCCCGGCCGCGGCCCGGCCGTCGCGCCGCCGAAGACCTCGTCTTCGAACGCGGTCATTTCGCCGCCGCTGAACCCGAACCTGCGCCGCCTGGCGAGGCCCATCGGATCGCCGGGGCTGGCCCGGTAGAACGGCCTGGACACCGGCGCTCGCCAGTCGATCACAACCGGATGGCCCTGCGGGTCATGCACATGTCGCCGCCCGATGTGGAAGGACTCCCCCGCCTCGCGGGCCCCTGCGCCCGTTGTGCTCTCTTCCTGGCTGTCACCGGACTCACGGGCTGGCCGGGTCCCGCCAGGTGAGTAGTCGAGACGGCCAAAGAAAAGCGGGGTATCGGGCAGGTCCTTCAGTGATTCGGCTCGGCGGTACAGGTCGGCTTTGAGATACTCCTGCGAGACAGGGTCGCCC
Source organism: uncultured Actinomycetota bacterium (assembly GCA_963696215.1). Taxonomy (GTDB): domain Bacteria; phylum Actinomycetota; class Actinomycetes; order Streptosporangiales; family Streptosporangiaceae; genus Chersky-822. Next base: position 439,125 of record CAVOJF010000006.1, on the reverse strand, counting down.
GCGAGCGCCGGCAAAGAGAGCACGTCCTCGCGCATCAGGCGGAGGAAGTCCCTGGAAGATGTCAGATGGTCTCGTTCGGCCGCCAGCACCTGGTCAGCGCCGGCGTCTTCCTTCCTGGCCGTAGCCATGGCGCAACTCCTCCTGTGCTAGCCCCTGGGGGACGACCCCCAGACCCCCCGTCTCGGCGTGGGGATTGGGCACAAGGGCAAGGGAGCCTAGCACCGCTGCGGCCAGCAGTCACGCCATTTTGCCTGGCCAGCCGCGTTCGGGGCGCGGCGACGGCACAGCTAGAACAGCACGGACATGAACGTGCCGATCTCGGTGAAGCCGACCCTGCGGTACGCCGCCCTGGCCGGGGTGTTGAAGTCGTTGACGTACAGGCTGACCACGGGCGCGAGCGAGCGCCTGGCGAACCTGACGACCGCGGCCATCCCCCGCCTGGCATGCCCCCGGCCACGCAGTTCTGGCGGTACCCAGACACCCTGGACCTGGCAAACCTGCGCCGTGACGGCGCCGATCTCGGCCTTGAACACGACCTTGCCATCCTCGATCTTCGCGAGCGACCGTCCGCCGGCCACCAGTTCGCTGACGCGGGCGCGGTAGGCCGCGCCTCCGTCGGCGCCGATCGGTGAGATGCCGACTTCCTCGGTGAACATGGCCACGCTTGCGGGGAGGAGGATCCCGACCTCGCCTGGCCGCACCACTCGCACATCGGGGTCGGGGTCCACGAGCGGATCGCTGGCTATCGCCATCAGCGGCTGACGGTCCCTGATCTCGCGCGGCCGGTCCCAGTACGGCGACAGTTGCCGCCACAGGTCATCGACGGCACCCGCCGGCCCAGCGATGGACGAGCAGCGGCGGCCCTGCTTCCTCGCCCGCTCGGCGAATGCCGTGATCGCCCGCGGCGCCGCCTCGACCGGCACCATATTCGCGCCGACGTAGCACAGCGATAGCAGGCGGCCAGAATCATGAAAGCCCCAGACCTGGGCGCCAAGCCGCATAGGGTCCAGCCCGCTGGCCTGCATGCGCGCCCTGACGAACACGTTCGCGACGGGATCGCGGTCGCACAGGGCCAGTGCCTCGTCGCGATCGCGGTCGGTCAGGAGCCTGAGCGCGGATGTTTGCCCGGCCCTGGTGCGCAGCACCCTTTTAGGGTAACGGCAACTCGGCCGGTCGGTATCAGCCGTTGGGGGTGGGGTCAGAGAGCCGCGCGCACGTCGCATTGACCAGGCCTCCGCCTGACGGCAGTGCTCCGCTAGCAAGGTACCTATTCAGGTATCCATCGACGCAGGTATTGGCGGGGAAGGCGAGTGATTGCCCGTGGTTGCCGCCGCCCCTGACCACGACCATCCTGGCGGTCGGCAGTTGCCGGTGCGCGTTCTGCGCGCCCGCGTACGGGGTGGCCGCGTCCAGCGTTCCCTGAAGCATGAGGATGCCAGGCAGCCCGGGCGCGCCGATCTTCATGGGCTTCGCCGGCCCGTGCACCGGCCAGAACGCGCAGGCCGCGTTGAACCAGGCGTTGTCCCATGTCTCGAACGGCGCCGTGCGGTACACCTTCCTGGTGTCGGAGTCCCACCTGGCCCAGTTCCGCGGCCAGGCTACGTCGGCGCACTCGACCGCGTTGTAGACGGCGAACTCGTTCTCGTTCTGCTTGCCGATCTGGTTGAAGATCGTCACGAGCTGCTGGGTCGAGCCACCGTGCAGGTAGGCGGAGATGGCGCCGGCCAGGCCCGGCCAGTACCCGTTGTTGTAGCCGCCGGCCACGAACGTGTCGTCGAGCTCGTCCGGGCCGATGCTCGGGCCTGTCGGCTGCGCGACGGGATGCGCGATCAGCTTTGCCCTGGTGGTGTAGTACGACTGCCTGACCTGCGCGGCGGTACTGCCGAGCCGGTAGACGTTGTCATAGCGGGCGGCCCAGGCGTAGAAGGCGTTCATCCGTCCCTGGAACGCGTAATCCTGGGCGATGTTGTCGGCGTACCAGACGCCGGCCGGGTCCACGGTGCTGTCGAGCACCATGCGGTGCACGCGCTTGGGGAACATGGTCGCGTAGACCTGCCCGATGTAGGTGCCGTAGGAGTAGCCGAAGTAGCTCAGCTTGGCTTGCCCCGCCGCGGCGCGGATCTGGTCCATGTCCCTGGCGATGTTCGCCGTCGTCATGTACGGCAGCAGCCAGCCGAACTTCTTCTCACAGCCAGCCGCGTAGGCCTTGGCGCGGTTGATCAGCACCTTCTCGGCGGCCGTGTTCGCGGGGATGTAGTTGGGCCGCTCGTGGGAGAAGAACCCCGGATTGCAGTGCAGGGCGGGCACCGATGACCCGACTCCCCTGGTGTCGAAGCCGACGATGTCGTAGCGGGCGGCGACGGCCGGGTCGAGGCCCTGTGCGACGAAGCTCGCGAGGCTGAGCCCGCTGCCGCCTGGACCGCCGGGGTTGACCAGCAGGATGCCCTGCCGCTGGCTCGGCGGCGCGGTAGCGGGCACCTCGGACAGCGCGAGCGTGATCGAGCGGCCGTGCGGCTTGGCGTAGTTCAGCGGCACCCGCAGCTGGGCGCACTGCAGCCCTGATCCACCGCAGCTATGCCAGCTGATGCTGGCTTGTCCTGCCGCCTGGGCTCCGCCCGACCCGGCGGACTGGCCGCCCTGATTGCCCTGGTTGCCTGACTGAGGCGGCGAGGAACTCTGCGAGCAGCCGCCGACCGCCAGCAGGGCAACAGTGACGCCGGCGACCAGGACTCGCTTCATCGTTCTCCGGTCCGGCTCAGGACTCGGCCGCCGGCGTCGCTTCGGCCAGCTTCATGGCCTCTTCGATCAGCCGCTCGACGATCTGCGACTCAGGCACGGTGGCGATCACCTCGCCCTTGACGAAGATCTGGCCCTTGCCGTTGCCGGACGCGACGCCGAGGTCAGCCTCCCGCGCCTCCCCTGGCCCGTTCACGACGCAGCCCATCACCGCGACGCGAAGCGGCACGTCGAGTCCGTCGAGGGCGGCGGTCACCTGGTCGGCGAGCGTGTAGACGTCCACCTGGGCGCGGCCGCACGACGGGCAGGACACGATCTCCAGGCCCCGGTCGCGCATGCCGAGCGACTCCAGGATGGCGGTGCCGACCTTGACCTCCTCCACCGGCGGCGCGGACAGCGAGACCCTGATGGTGTCCCCGATGCCCTCCGCGAGCAGCGCGCCGAACGCGACCGCGGACTTGATCGTGCCCTGGAAGATCGGCCCTGCCTCGGTGACGCCGAGGTGCAGCGGGTAGTCACACTGCTCGGCGAGCAGCCGGTACGCCTTGATCATCACGACCGGGTCGTGGTGCTTCACCGAGATCTTGATGTCGCGGAAGCCGTGCTCCTCGAACAGCGAGCACTCCCAGAGGGCCGACTCCACCAGCGCCTCGGGCGTCGCCTTCCCGTACTTGGCCAGCAGTCGCTTGTCCAGCGAACCCGCGTTGACACCGATCCTGATCGGCACCTGTGCGTCGGCCGCGGCCTTCGCGATCTCGCCGACCTTGTCGTCGAAGGCCTTGATGTTGCCGGGGTTCACCCGGACAGCCGCGCAGCCGGCGTCGATGGCGGCGAAGACATACTTCGGCTGGAAGTGGATGTCGGCGATCACGGGGATCTGGGACTTGCTGGCGATCGCGGGCAGCGCGTCGGCGTCGTCCTGCGACGGGACGGCGACCCGTACGATCTGGCAGCCAGAAGCTGTCAGCTCGGCGATCTGCTGCAGCGTGGCGTTGACGTCAGCGGTCAGGGTCGTCGTCATCGATTGCACGGACACGGGCGCTCCGCCGCCGACCGGGACGGCGTGCTTGCCCTTGCCCACCATGATCTGCCTGGACACCCGCCGGTCGGCGACCGGCGCGGGTGGCACCTCTGGCAGGCCCAGGTTGACGGTCATCGGACTCCTCGCCTCGTTCGTCTGCTCTGGCGTCATGGTCAGTGGGTCAGGGACAGCGGGTTGATGATGTCGGCCGCGATCAGCAGCAAGCCGAACGCCACGATCAGGGCGAACACGCCGACGCTCACCGGAATCAGCCGTTTGATGTCGACCGGGCCCGGGTCGGGCCGCCGGAACAGCCTGGCTATCCAGGCGCGGGCCCGCTCGAATATCACGACGGCCAGGTGACCACCGTCAAGCGGCAGCAGCGGCACGAGGTTGAAAATCCCGACGAAGATGTTCACCTCGATGACGATCAGCAGCACGACGGAGATCTTCTGCTGCCATCCGATGTTGGCCGCGACCACGTCGCCGGTGATGCTGGCGGCGCCGACCATGCTGCTGACCTGGCCCCCAGGCGTATTCGCCCGGTCTTTGGAGAACAGGTAGGGGATCGCCTTCGGGATCCTGCCCAGCGCCGTGACCGACTGGGCGGCGATGCTGCCGAACTGCGACCCGGCGTAGCCGACGCTCTTGATCGGATTGTTCCGGTTGTAGACCACGATCGGCGAGACGCCGAGGAAGGCGCCCTTCCGCCAGCTCACGCTCGACAGGGTCACCTGCTTGGTGATCTCGCGGCTGCCGCGGTCGATCGTGAACGACACCGCGCTGCCCGCCGGGTGCTCTTGGATTGCGCTGCCGATCTGGTTCCAGTTGTGCACTCGCTGCCCGCCTACCGCGACGATCTTGTCGCCGGACCGCAACCCGGCCATGGCCGCGGGCGAGCGCGCGTCGCCGTGCGCGCAACTTGCCGTCCTCGTGGCTGGCACGCAGGTCAGCACCGTGACGGTGGCGCCTGACTGGTCAGCGACCCCGACGCCGACCGCGAGGATGAACAACAGCACGAACGCGATCGTGAAGTGCATGAACGAGCCGGACGCGAGCACGATCGAACGCTGCCAGCCGGGCTTCGCGCGGAACGAGCGCGGCTCGTCGGCCGGGTCGACGTCGTCCAGGATCGTCATGCCGGTGATCTTGACGAACCCGCCGACCGGAAGCGCCTTGACGCCATACTCGGTCTCGCCCCGCCTGGTCGACCACAGCGTGGTCCCGAAGCCGACGAAGAATTGCGTGGCCTTCATGCCGAAGGCCTTGGCGGTCACGAAGTGCCCGGCCTCGTGCAGCATCACGGAGACCAGCAAAGCGACGACAAAGATGAGCACGCCGATCAGGAAGCTCATCGTGCTGACTCTCCCTCCGGGCGGCGTTCCCGCGCTCCGCGCATGATCATCTGGCACCCGCCTGCGTGAGCTCGCGGGCACGCAGGCGTGCCCAGTTGTCGGCTGCGAGCACGTCGTCCAGCCCGGCGATCCGGGAGCCGGAACTGCCGTGATCTGAGACTACCCGCGCGATGGTGTCGACGATCCCGCCGAAGCCGATGCGGCCTTCGGTGAACGCCGCCACGCACTCTTCGTTGGCCGCGTTGTAGACGGCCGGCGTCGTGCCGGCCTGCCGGGCTGCCGCCCTGGCCAGCGGCACCGCGGGGAAGGCCTCGCTGTCGAGCGGTTCGAAGGTCCAGGTGTGCGCCGCGGTCCAGTCGACCGGGGTGGCCGCGTCCGCCACCCGCTCTGGCCAGGCCAGCGCGAGGGCGATCGGGATCCGCATGTCAGGCGGGCTCGCCTGGGCGATCGTCGACCCGTCAGTGAACTCGACCATCGAATGAATGACCGACTGTCGGTGTACGACGACCTCGATATCGTCGAGGCCGATATCGAACAGGAGATGGGCCTCGATGACTTCGAGGCCTTTGTTCACCAAAGTGGCCGAATTGATGGTGATGACCGGCCCCATGTTCCAGGTCGGATGAGCCAGCGCCTGGGCTGGCGTGGCGGTGGCCATCTGATCTTTTGTCCAGTGCAGGAAAGGACCACCGCTCGCGGTGAGCACGAGCTTGCGGACCTCGTCAGCCCGGCCGCTGCGCAGGCACTGAGCGATCGCCGAATGCTCGGAGTCGACGGGAACGATCTGCCCGGGTGCGGCTCGGTCGCTGACCAGGTGCCCGCCCATGATCAGCGATTCCTTGTTGGCGAGCGCAAGCAGCCGGCCTGCGTCAAGGGCCGCGAGGGTGGCGGCGAGGCCAACGGCGCCGGTAACGGCGTTCAGCACGACGTCGCACTGCCAGGCGGCGACCTCGGCCACGGCAGCCGCGCCCGCCAGCACCTTGGGCGCTGGCCGGCCGGCGTTCGCGGCCTTCGCCTGCACCGCATCGTGCACGCCAGGGACGGCGCCTTCGCTCGCGACGGCCACGACCTCGACGCCGAACTCGATCGCCTGGCTTGCCAGCAGCTCGGGATTGCCGCCGCCCGCCGCGAGTGCGACGAGCCGGAACCTGTCAGGATTACGCCGCACGATGTCGGCCGCCTGGGTGCCGATCGATCCGGTCGAACCGAGCAAGACGAGATCGCGCTGGCTGCCGAGACCGCCCGCGCGGGACCCTGGGAGGGTCTCGCCGCTGGCCGACGCACCGCGATCCATGCTGTCATTCTCACCGGCAGCGCCCGGTTCTGCGAACGCGGGCTGGCCCCAAACTGACCGGCGTGTCAGATCGCCGGCCGAATCGCGAGTCGAATCGCCGGTCCAATCGCGGGTCAGATCGGGCGAGCGAGGAGTGCCGGATCCAGGACCCAGTACCCGAGCATCTGTCGCTCTGCGCTTAGCTAGAGTCGTGATCTGTGACTACCCCCTGCCTGCGCCGCCAGCATGACGGCGACCGCATCCCCTGAGCAGCCGCTCGATCTCACGGCCGGCATGACCGGGCACTTCGACCTGCCCGCGGAACTTGGACTGGCCGAGGGCGGGAGCTGGCGGCGATATCCGGCCGCGCAGCAGCCTCCTTGGCCGGACGCTGATCGCCTCGCCGCCGTCACGGCGCAACTGGCTCAGCTCCCGCCGCTCGTGTTCGCGGGCGAATGCGACCAGCTGACCGAGCGGCTCGCGGCGGTCGCGCGCGGCGAGGCCTTCGTGCTGCAAGGCGGCGATTGTGCGGAGACCTTCGCCGGATCGACCGCGGGCGCGGTCAGGGCCAAGCTGCAAACGCTGCTGCAGATGGCGGTTGTGCTCACCTACGGCGCGAGCGTGCCGGTCGTCAAGATCGGCAGGCTGGCCGGGCAGTTCGCCAAGCCCCGATCGAAGCCGACCGAGACCAGGAACGGCGTCGAACTGCCTGCCTACCGGGGCGACGCGGTGAACGGGTTCGACTTCACCCCTGAGGCCAGGACGCCTGACCCTGAGCGGCTGCTGCGGGCGTACCACAGCTCGGCGGTCACATTGAACCTCTGCCGCGCCTTCACCGCCGGCGGCTACGCGGGCCTGCATCAGGTGCACGCCTGGAACCAGGATTTCGTCGCCGAAAGTCCGGCTGGCCAGCGTTACGAGCGGCTGGCCGGCGAGATCGACAGGGCGCTCAGCTTCATGCGAGCCTGCGGCGCCGTACCGCAAGAAATGCGGACCGTTGAGCTCTACTCCAGTCACGAAGCCCTGCTGCTCGACTACGAGCACGCGCTGACCAGGCGCGACTCACGGATCGGAGAGCCGGGCGGGCGGGTCTACGACACGTCAGCGCACTTCTTGTGGATCGGCGAGCGGACCAGGGCGCTAGACGGCGCGCACGTGGAGTTCGCTCGCTCGATCAGCAATCCGATCGGCGTGAAGATCGGACCTGACGCCAGCGCGGCCGACGTCCTGGCGCTGATCGCGGCCCTGAACCCGGAGCGTCAGCCTGGCAGGCTGACGCTGGTCAGCAGGATGGGCGCGGACAGGATCCGCGACGTACTGCCCGGGCTCGTGCGCGCGGTGGCCGACGACGGCGCCGGCGTCGCGTGGGTCTGCGACCCCATGCACGGCAACACGTTCGAGGCTCCTAGCGGGCACAAGACCAGGCGGTTCGACGACGTCCTTGCCGAGCTGCACGCGTTCTTCGACGTCCACCGCGAGGCTGGAACCCATCCCGGCGGCATTCACATCGAGTTCACCGGAGACAACGTCACCGAGTGCGTCGGCGGCAGCCACGAGATCGTCGCCGACGATCTGCACCAGCGCTACGAGACCGCCTGCGATCCGCGGCTCAACCGCAGCCAGGCTCTGGACCTCGCCTTCACCGTCGCCGACAGCTACCGCCGCCACTAACCAGCGCCGCCCAGCCTCCGGCTGGAACACAACGTTGAACCCCTGCTGATGCCATAACGCCAGCAGGGGTTCATCGTTGTGCTGCTGAGATCAGCTCGCGGCGATCGGGGGCTCCCAGTCCGGGCGGAACGGCATCCCGGACTCGCCGTGGGCGCCGAGCTTGACGCCGAGCACCTGATGCAGCTGGATCTGATTCCGCTCGAAGCCGAGCCGCGATCCCGCCATGTACAGGCGCCAGACCCTCGCGGTCGGCTCGCCGACCTCGGCGACCGCCTCGTCCCAGTGCTCGGCGAGGTTGTCACACCAGCCGGCCAGCGTCAGCGCGTAGTGCTCGCGGAGATTCTCCTCGTGCCTGACCTCGAACCCGGCGTCGTGCATCTGCGAGACGATGTAACCGGGCCCTTCCAGCTCGCCGTCGGGGAAGACGTACCTGAAGATGAACCCATCGGTGACCGAGGCTGGAGCGATGTTGTCAGGCCTGGTGATGCAGTGGTTCAGCATCCGCCCACCGGTCTTGAGCTTGCTGTACAGGAAGCCGAAGTAGCCGGGCAGCTGTGCCTTGCCGATGTGCTCGGTCAGGCCGATAGAGCTGACCGCGTCGAAGTCGGTCTCGGTGACCTCGCGGTAGTCAAGGTGCCGCACTTCGGCGAGGTCCTCGAGCCCGGCCTCCTTGATCGCGTGCTGCGCCCAGAGCGCTTGCTGCTCGGACAGGGTGACGCCGAGCGCACGCACCCCGTACTTCCTGGCCGCGTGCATGACCATGCTGCCCCAGCCGCAGCCCACGTCGAGCAGTCGCATCCCAGGCCGCAGCGCGATCTTCCGTGCCACGAGATCGAACTTGTACTCCTGCGCCTGCTCGAGTGTCGCGGACGGGTGCGGGTAACACGCGCAGGTATAGGCCATCGACGGTCCAAGCACCCATTCGTAGAACGTGTTGGAGACGTCGTAGTGATGCGAGATCGCGCTGGCGTCGCGGCCCCTTGAGTGCCGCCGCCCAGCCATCCAGCTGCGGTTGACCCTGACCTCCTGCGACGGCGGCGCGATGCGCCTGAACAGCAGCCTCGGCCCGCCGAGCTGGGACAGCAGCGACAGCCTTTCGGCCATCGACAGGTCGGTCCGCTGCGCACCGACCAGCCTCGTCAGGGCGGTATACATGTCGCCTTCAACGTCCAGGTGACCAGAGACGAACGCCCTGGTCAAGCCCAGTGCTCCGGGCGCTTGGGCCAGGTAGGAGACCGCGGTCGGGGTCTTGATTGTGACGGTGACGGCTGGCGATCCGGGCTGTCCAGCCCTGCTGCCGTCGTATGCGACGAACTCCACTCCGGCGTCGGGCCCGGCGAAACTCTCGAACACCTCTGCTAGCGGCATGCCCAGTCTCCTTTCACCACCCGGGGTTCGCTTACCTGCCGCGGACACACTTGTCGTACAAGGTGGCAAGTCGACCGCCGGGGTCGTACTCGTCCTTCAGCCCGGCGTAGGCGGCTCCGTTGTACAGCCTCGAGAACTCCTCTGGGGAGTAGTACGAGGTGGAGTACAGACCCTTGTGCCCGCCAAGCTCGGTGACCTTGTCCTCGACCTGCTTGTTGTAGAAGCCGTCGCCGGCGTTCGGCGGCAGCGTGACGTTTCCCCAGAATCCGAAGTTCACGTACACCTGATCGGGCTGGAGCGGGTAGAGCGGCCAGGCCCGGTCGGCGCGCAGGCGCAGCGGGCACAGCCAGACCGGGCTCATGCCGACATTAGCCGCGAAGAATTCGTAAAACTCCGCGCTCTTTGTTAGTGGTATCTCGACGTCCTGGATGACCGCTTCCTCGGAGGGTGCGCCGCGCCGAGCGCCGATGGCGCGGGTGATGCCGTGCTGCCGGTCAAACGCCACGAGTTTGCGGTACACGTCGGAGCGCCGGTACCGCCGCGGCCACATCCGGCGGATCAGCGGGCGCTGCACGCCGAACGCGCGCGAGCACCAGAACCAGTCGGTGTCCCAGCGCCACAGGTAGTCGCGGATGGTCAGGAAGTCCTCCTGCGGGCCGCGGATGGACTGGTAGTAGATGTTCTGACCGGTGTAGTCACTCAGCCACGGCGCCTCGTCGCTGTGCGCGCCTACGGTCAGGTAGATCTCGTCCGGGCTGAACGCAGTACCGTCCAGGAAGTCCGCAGCGTGGCCGCAGTAGCTGTGGTCGCGGGCGATCTCGCCGATCGCCGCCATCGCCGCCTCCGGGCTGCCGAACCTGAAGTGGCTGACGTGCACGTAGGGCTTCACCGGTTCGAGCGCGATCGTCAGCCAGAGCGCGTAGCCGAGCGTGCCGTAGGAGTTGGGGAATCCCCAGTACAGGTCGGCGTGCTCGGACTCAGGCGCGGCGCTGATCAGCCTGCCGTCGCCGGTCAGGATCTCCATCTCCAGCACGGACTCGTGCGGCAGGCCGTTGCGCAGGGACGTCGACTCGATGCCAAGGCCGGACACGGCTCCGCCGAGAGTGATCGTCTTCAGTTGCGGGACGACGAGCGGCATCAGCCCGTGCGGGAGCGTGGCGTCGACGAGGTCCTCATAGGTCGTCATGCCGCCGACGATCGCGGTCCTGGTCTCCTTGTCCACGTGCATCACGCCGCTGAATGCGGAGACGTCCAGCGTGATCAGCCCTGGGCCGCCTGAGTCGCGGAACCTGAACAGGTTGGAGGTGGACTTGGCCAGCCTGACCCGGGTGCCAGCGGGGATCGCCGTGTACGCGTGCCGAAGCCGCGCCGCCGCGGCGTGCCTGCTCGCCAGCAGCGAGCCCTGCTCCGGCGAGCCGACGTCCTGCCCGTGATCAGCGAGTTCTGTCACGCTGCCCTCCATCGGATGGGCCCGCGCAACCAGATCCTGGCCACTTCTCCACCGCCCGCCATGCCGCCACCTGCGCGGGGAATACTCATACTCCGTTAATCCTACCGCCCAGTAGGCCGACAGTTCGAGACCAATCGCCCGGTTACGACTGTGATGCCCGCCGCACCACCTACTCAGGCCCCCGGCGTCCCCCGCGCGAGCACACGGCCACCGGGCAGACACCCCGGGCGCTTGGACATCTCGCACCAGGCAGGTCAAGTGCAGCCGCCGCGGCCTAGACCCCCGTCATCGCATGGACGCGGCCAGATGCCACAGCCTCGACGAGTCGGCGGTAGTCCCGCTCGTTCTGTTCCGCGTAGGCGACTGCGAACTCGGCAATCGCCTGGTCGAAGGTCTCCGAGGAGCCTAGGTACCCGCTGACCAGCGTGGCCCGGCCCGTCCTGGCGTGCGCCCTGGCCAGCGCCCAGCCGCACAGCCGCGCGTAATAGACAAGTTGCTCGGCGTCCATCACGGGGACGTCCATGCTGCCCTTCATGTCGCGCAGTTGCCGGACGTAGTAGTCCCTGGGCGCCTGTCCGTCGGCGGGAATGCCGCGGGTCCAGCCGAGGAACGGATCAGAGGCCGCTTGCGTCAGTCGCTGCCCCTTGACGACTCGCTCGCCCTGGTGCTTGTACTCGCTCGGACCAGCGAAGGGAGCAAGCACGGACTCTTGCGCCTCCTTGAGCTGCAGGAACATGGGTTCGTCCGACCGGTCCCCCATCAGCAGCAAGATGAACGCCTCGGTGCCCACCGACCCGACGCCGACCACCTTGCGCGCGAAGTCGCCGAAGTAGTACCGGCTGAGCACCTCGCGCGCGTCTGCCTTCAGCGTCTCCTTGTACAGGGCGATCGCACTGCGCAGTTCCTCGAAGACGCCAGGATCCAGGTCTACCGGGTAGCGAACGATGACGGGGTAGTCCGGCTTGATCGTGTACTCCCCGTCGACCAGGCTGCAAAGCTTGACCAGGGCCTGCTGGCTGGTCCGCCGCCTGGCCTTGTCGATGTCGCGGCGGCGCCGCCGTGCGGCGCGCTTGGGCTGGAGCGAGTCGAAGATGGCCGCCATCGACTCCACGTCGATCCTGGCGTACCAGACGTCAAGGAAGCGCATCTTGGCGAACTTGGCCATCTCGGTCCGGTAACTGCGCACGGTGCTTCTCGCGGCGTCCCTGGCGGTCCGATTGGAGAACCCGTTGTCCTGCGCGGCGACGGCAAAGCTGGCTGCGAGCCGCTTGACGTCCCAGTCGAACGGGCCAGGCAGCGTCTCGTCGAAATCGTTGACGTCGAAGACCATCATGCGGTCGGGCGCCGCGAACATGCCGAAGTTCATCAGGTGCGCGTCGCCGCAGCATTGGACGTGGATGTCGGTCGTCGGCACGTGCGCGAGATCCCACGCCATCGGCGCCGCCGCTCCCCTGAAGTACGCGAACGGCGAGGCGATCATCCGGCCATACCTGATCGGGACCAAGTCGGGAACCCGCTCGCCGGCCTGCTCCTCGAGGATGGTCAGCGGATCCGGCCGATCTGGTGGCTCAACCCAGGCGGCGTGACTGGACCTGGGCACCGACGCCCGTCTCAGCCGTCCCTCCTGGTGCCACTCTTGCGGGCTGAGCACCTCATGTGGCGGCGCGAGTATCCCTGGCGACATCCGGCTCATGTGACCACCGACCCCCGATCGTGGCCGCTGGTCCCCCCGTCAGGGTCGCGAACTACCCTGGCAATCACCCAGCCGGCCTAGTCAAGCCCCAAGCGTACGAAGGCCGGTTGAGGCTCCGCCCAGGCGGGTCGGGCGGACGGCGTGGAGACGAACGACGAGCGCATCGTCGGGTGGAGGCAGCATGGCCACGGTCTTTCCCGAGCTAGACGAACGACTGATCACGTTCATCCGCAACCAGCCGATGTTCTTCGTGGCGACGGCGCCATGCCTGGACGAGAACGGCGAAGGCGGGCACGTCAACGTCTCCCCGAAGGGATACCGCGACACGTTCGCCGTGCTCGACCCGCTGACCGTCGCTTATCTCGACCTGACAGGAAGCGGCGCAGAGACCATCGCGCACATCCGCCAGAACGGCAAGATCACGATCATGTTCTGCTCGTTCGGCCGCCAGCCGAAGATCCTGCGGATCTACGGCACTGCCAGGACCGTCGTGCCGCAGGACGCTGACTGGCCCGAGTTCGCCGCGCACTTCCGGGCCGAAGCCGACCGGGCGGGCACCGACCGCGGCAACCAGCGCGCGATCATCGTCGTCGCCGTCGACCGCATCGCGGACTCCTGCGGCTACGCCGTCCCGGTGATGGAACTCGCCGAGGAGCGCGACCTCCTGACCAGGTGGTCAGAACGCCGCTCGGCTGAGGACCTCGCCGAATATCGCGTCAAGTACAACACCGTCAGCATCGACGGCCTCCCCGCCCTCGACTGACACGCTCCCTGCCATCAGCCGACGTCCTGCCTGCCGCGGCCGACGCCCTGCCGTGGCCGACGTCCTGAGATGCCCACGTGGCCCTGGCCGCAGCGAAGAGTCAGCCACGACCTGCGGCTTTGATCTGTCCGTACTGTCTCATTACCGCTGATTGACCAAGCTTGCCCGATCTATCTTTTACAGTGGGCGGATGCGATTCGCGCTCATCAATTCCGGGCTCGGTCTGCTGGTCGCAGCCAGTGAACTGCACAAACTCCGGCCGGACGCCGATTTGATCATCGCGATGGACCCGGAAGGCATGCCGTGGGGTCCTCGGACGCCTGAGGACATCGCCGAGCGCTCGCTAACGATCGCGAGGGCAGCCGCGGGCTACCAGCCCGACGTGATCGTGATGGCCTGTAACACCGGCAGCGTCCATGCGCTCGACGCACTGAGGGCCGAGTTCGAGCCCGACATTCCCGTCGTCGGTACCGTGCCCGCGATCAAGCCAGCCGCGGCGGTCGCCGGCTCGGTCGCCATCTGGGCGACGGTCGCGACGACCGCGAGCGACTATCAGCGCAGGCTGATCGCGCAGTTCGGCGGGGGCGCCACGGTGACTCCGGTCGCCTGCCCGGGCCTCGCGACGGCTATCGACGCCGGGGACGCCGAGGCGACGGAGGCGGCCATCGCAGACGCCGCGCTGCGCACGCCCGCCGACTGCGGCGCCGTCGTGATGGGATGCACTGAGTACGAACTCGCCGCCGACGAGATCAGGCTCGCGATGCCGGGCGCCGCCCTGTTCGGCTCTGCCGCCGCCGTCGCGGCTCAAGCGCTGCGCCGCGCGCTGCAGGCAGACGGCGCTGTCGGTCCCCCTGACGCCGGCCCCTGCGCTGACCCCGGCCAAGGCGCTGACGCCGACCCGGGCGCTGACCTCGTCAGCGCCGGGACGCTCACCGTGATCCTCAGCGGGCGCCGCGCCGACCTTCCGCCCGCGGCCTTGCGCTACCGCCAAGGTCGCGAACTGGCTTCGCTGCTGGCGGGCTTCGACCCGGTCGCTGGTCAGCCAGCTTAGGCCGGCCGATCCGACGTCAGCAGGCTTGCTTCCAGCCGGGCTCACCCCAGCCAGTCGTGCGCCTCCGTGCGTAGCTGGCCGCCACTTGCTTGGGCGTCATAGGCAGCCGGGCTGCAGACGGCGGCAGACCGGCGTGCAGGGCATCGGCAATCAGCAGCGCCATGGAGTACTCGGAGTTGGCCTGCAGCGCCCTCTCGATCGCCACGCTGGCGAGCGCACCCTCGCCGCCTTGCCACGCGGTGAAGGCCAGCAGCGCCGCGGGGGCCGCGACGTACTCGGTCGGCAGGTGTCGCACGAGATCGACCCACAACCGCTGGTGCGCCTCGTGGAACCCGGGATCCATCCTGGCCCAAGCGTCATCGCGGACCCGCAGATCAGCGAGGGTGACCCCCAGCCAGGCCATCTCCTCGTAATCGGTCAGCTGGCCCCCGCGGCGGTACCTGGTGATCACCTGCTTGACCGACCGGCGCCCCGCATCGGCGACTGGCAGGAAGGGGTCGCCTCCATTCGCGGCCGCCGCCAGGTCGATCAGTTCTCCGGCTCGTCGGCGCGCCCGGCCGACGGCTGCCCGCATCGACGAGGTGGCCTCGGCCACGGGCGCGATGGTGCCAGCCAGTGCCGCCCGGTCGGCGCGAACGGTCAGGCCAGCGGCCGCGAGGGTCGCCGACGCGGGATGAGCCGCAGTGTCGAACGGCATGCCGTCCGGCAGGCAGCATTCTGGGTCCTCGCAAACATACGACCAGTACCTGCCGCCCTCCACCCGGAGCGCGTCCTGCACACTGATGCCGGCCTGGCGTAAAGCGGGAGCGATGACATCCATAACGGGCGTGACCGCGGCGCCCGAGCCATAGCCCACCGCGATGGTCATGCCCAGATGCTGGCGACGAAGAACGGCGATCGCATGCTCGGCGATGTCGCCCGCCAGCTCTTCTTCTGGCGGATCGGGCAGGTCGTAGCGGAAGGCAAGCCTGATCCTGTCGTGCGGGCCGCCGATGCCGAGCATCACCAGACTGTCGGCTGGCTTGAAGCCGAGCAGATGCGGGACGACCGCGAGTACCCCCTCGGCCGAGCCAATGCGCACCCGGCAGCGCAGGCCAGTCGTCTTGGGGTCAATGGCATTCGGATCGCGTGACTGAGATTCGTTCATGGGACCAGGCTCGTCTGGTCAGGCGGCCGACGACAGCCTCGATGTTGGTGCCTGTGTACGGCGAGGCTCGTTGTCCCCAAGGACAAGACCGGGCCTTGACATCGGCCGGGTTCAGCGCCGTCTCTGAGAACCCGGGTGGGCGGCGCGAGCTAGAGCGCGACGCCAAGAAGAGCGTCGACGGCGTCCCTGACCAGCCTCGTCGATACGGCGTGGTCGGAGCCCCCGATCGATGGCGTAGTCGTCAGCATGGTCTCGGCCCACTCGTCGACGATCGCGAGCGCGCTAGGAGCGTCCAGGTCATCCGCCATGCGCTCGCGGATCGCATCGAGCACCGCCTCGCTCGCCTGGCTCGGACCTACATCGCCCGGGCCAACTGGACCCGGTTCGGTCACGGGGCTGGCCGCGCCCGCGAGGCCGATCCGCACCGCGGCACGCCACCGTTCCAGGCGCTGGTTCGCTTCGGCCAGCCCCTCGTCGGTCCAGTCCCAGTCCTGCCGGTAGCGGTGCGCGAGGGTAGCGAGCCTGATCGCCATCGGGTCGGTGCCCGATTCCCGCAGCACCGACACGAAGACCAGGTTGCCGAGCGATTTGGACATCTTCTCGCCGCCGAGCCGTACCATGCCTGCGTGCGCGTACCGGCGCGCGAACGCCTCGCCGTGCGGTGCGACCGCACCGTCGGATGATCCGGCCGAGCCGAGCGCGACCCTGGCGTGCGAGGCGCTCATCTCGTGATGCGGGAAGATCAGGTCGGAGCCGCCGGCCTGCACGTCGAAGGCGTCACCTAGGTACCTGGTTGCGATCGCGGCGCACTCGACGTGCCAGCCAGGTCGCCCTTGGCCGAACCTGGAGTCCCATGACGGCTCGCCCGGCCTCCTCGCGAGCCAGACCAGCGGATCCAGCGCGTCCTTCTTCCCAGCCCGGCCCGGATCGCCGCCGCGTTCCGCCGACAGCTTGATCATCGTCTCAGTGTCCAGGCCAGAGACCGAGCCGAACGCAGTGTCCGCCGAACGGCAGAAGTACACGTCGCCTTCGAGGTCATACAAGGAGCCTCGGTCGGCGAGCAGCCCGCTGAACGAGTCGATGATTTCGAGAGCCTCAACCGCACCGATCAGATGATCAGGCGGCAACAAGCGCAGCGCCGCCATGTCCGACCGGTAGAGGTCGATCTCGCGGTCGGCGAGTTCGCGCCAGTCCTCGCCGTCCCGCTCCGCGCGCTCCAGCAACGGGTCATCGACGTCGGTGACATTCTGGACATAACGCACCTCGTGGCCCGCGTCGAGCCACGCTCTGACCAACAAATCCCACGCGATATAGGTCGCCGCATGGCCGATGTGCGTCGCGTCGTAGGGCGTGATCCCGCACGCGTAGATCGTCGCGATGGGGCCTCGCGCGGCCTGGGCCGGCCTGCCGCTCGCCGTGTCCCAGATGAAGGTCTCCGGGCCACGTCCGGGCAGTCTGGGAACACGCGCAGCAGGCCAGGAGTCCATGGCGGCTAGGTTATCGCTCGACTTGGGAGCTATCACCCGGACCTGGTCTGTGGCGTGCGGACCGCCCTCGGCGATGGCTCTGGCGGGCCCGCCAGAGCCGGCCGGGCACCCCGCCGCGCGGACTGGCGGCCAGCCGGGCGTGTGTGAACGTGACAGTCATCGACCGGGAACGGCAATGAGCGTCACATTCATCCACAGAAATCAAATTGGCAACGGTCTCTGAGTGACTGAAGTGACCTCTGGGACAGGTGGGAGCACCGCAGGCTCGCAACCAGCCGACGAGCCGCTGTACTGCGTGTATCGATGGTCCATGCATCACCAGAATCCGCACTGGATGGACCATCCATACGCCGCCTCCCCCGAGCGTCGCCCGACATCGCGAGACGGAAGCTACCCATGTGACTGATGGGGCCAGCGGGACAGTTGAGCTTGGCGCGGGCGGCCGGGCCGTGCGTGCGGGCGGCTGGGGCGCGGCGCCGGCGGACCGGCACGGCGCGGGCGGACCGGCTCGGCGGCGGCGGCCCTGCCCGGCGGGCGGGTACCGCGCGGGCGAGCACCAGCACGGGCGGGCACCGGCACGCGCGGGCGGCCGGGCTCTGTGCGGGCGGCCCCTCGGCGGGCGACCACCAGCGCGGCCGGGCACCGGCGGGGCCCGGCCGCACATACTGACAGCGCGATCAGCCGCGGGCTAGTTCGAACGCGTGGGCGAGGGCGATCAGCCTCGGCTCGCTCCAGGCTGGGCCGATCAGCGAGATCCCGACCGGCAGCCCGCTGACCCGACCGGCGGTAACCGTGATCGATGGGTACCCGGACACGGCGGCCGGCGAGGATGTGCCGATGCTGTAGTGGTCGCCGAGCACGTAGTCGGTGAGCCAGGCGGGGTTGCCGCTGAGGGCGAGAACCGCGTCCAGCCGGTGCTCGGCGAGTGCGGCGTCGAGGCCCGAGGTGGCGATCCTCCTGGCGTCGTCCCGCGCGGTCGCCCACTTCTCGTCGGACCGGCCGCCGGTCGCCTCAGCCTGCTCGAAGATCTGCTGGCCGAAGTGCACGAGCACCTGATCGGCGTGCGCGTTGTTGTACTCGATCAGTTCGGCAAGCGACTTCGGGTGCGAGCCATCCACGCCTCGCAGGTACGCGTTGAGGTCGTCCTTGAACTCATGCCGCAGCGCGAGGAACTCAGGCTCGCCGATCTTGTCCGCGTCGGCCAGCTCGACCGGGTCGATAATCTCCGCGCCGTGGGCGCGCAGCAGCGTGACGACAGAGTCGAGCAACGCGGCGGCAGCGGCGACCGCCTGCGCCGAGCCTTCCCTCCAGATCCCGATCCTGGCGCCCTCGAGCGCCGCGGGATCGAGGAACTGCGTGTAGTCGACAGGCTGACCAGCAGCACCGGCAGTCGCGGCATCGGCCTGGTCGGCGCCGGCCAGCGCGCCGAGCAGCGCGGCCGCGTCGGCCACGGACCTGGTCATCGGGCCAGCGGTGTCCTGCTCGGCCGAGATCGGGATGATGCCGGTCCTGCTGACCAGGCCGAGCGTCGGCTTGATGCCGACGATGCCGTTGGCATGCGACGGGCTCACGATCGAGCCGTCCGTCTCCGTCCCGACGGCGAGCGGCGCGAGCCCACCGGCGACCGCGACCCCCGAGCCGGAACTCGACCCTGACGGGCTCCGGCCGGCGCCGTTCGGGTTGACCGCCTGGCCGCCCAGCGTCGACCAGCCACTCGAGGATTGCGTGGACCGGAAGTTCGCCCACTCAGACAGGTTGGCCTTGCCCAGGATGACCGCGTTGGCCGCGCGCAGCCTGCCCACCAGGAACGCGTCCTCCGCCGCCGCGCCGAGCAGCGCGGGTGAGCCGGCGGTTGCGGGCGAGCCAGCCATCGAGATGTTGTCCTTGATCAGCACCGGAATGCCGGCCAGCGGGCCGAGGTCGGCGCCTGAGGCCCGCGCCTCGTCGACGGCGGCGGCCTGCGCGGCAGCGTCGTCGTTGACCGAGATCACCGCCCCCAGCGCGGGGTTGTGGCGCTCAATCCGTTCCAGGTAGAACCGGACCAGATCCGCTGATGTCAGCCGCCCGGCCACCATCGCCTCGCGCAACGCCACAACCGAGACCGCGCCGAGTCCAATCCCTGAGCCGCCGATAGTTTCGCCTGGAGATTCGGAAATCGTCATGGTGGAAGACTAGGAGAGCGGCGTTTCCTGCTGCGGGGGGTATGTGAGATGTCGTCGGTTCTGAGGCGGCACAGCCAGGCGCGGCCCGGGTTGGTGCTCGCGGTGATCACCATCTTCGCGGTGACTGGTATCTCGGCGTGCACATCAACGAGGCATGACCAGGCCCACGCGCGAAGCCCGCTCCAACAGGACTACGAATCGACGATCAGCCGAGCGCTGCCGTCGGTCGTCGAGATCAGCGCTGGTCAGGCCACCGGCTCTGGTGTGGTCTACGACCGGCAGGGCGACATCGTCACCAACGCGCACGTCGTCGGGACGGTCAAGAAGTTCGAAGTCAGGGTCTCGACCACCAGCGAGCCGTTGAAGGCCAGGCTGGTCGGCGTGTTCTCGCCCGACGACCTCGCGGTCATCAAGGTCATGAAGGGCGCTAGCGCCTTGAAGCCGGTGCACTGGGCGAACTCGGCCAAGACTCATGTCGGCGCGATAGTGCTGGCCATGGGCAGCCCGTACGGGCTGACCGATAGCGTCACGCAGGGCATCGTCTCGGCAACCGGCCGGACCGTCACCGGCCCCACCATCCCCGGTCACCCCCCGACCGTGATCGTCGACGCCGTCCAGACCAGCGCCGCTATCAACCCTGGCAACAGCGGCGGGGCGCTCGTCTTGCTGTCTGGCAGGGTGCTCGGCATTCCGACGCTGACGGCGGAGGACCCGCAGATCGAGGGGCCCTCCCAGGGGATCGGGTTCGCGATACCGTCGAACACCGTCAGGAACATCAGCTCACAGTTGATCATGACCGGCAAGGTGACCAGGTCCGACCGGGCCTCGCTGGAGATCAAGGGCGAAACGCACGTGAACTCCGCTGGAAAGCCCGATGGCGTGAGCGTGGAATCCACCAAGCCGGGCGGCGCGGCAGCCAACGCGGGGATTCAGCGCGGCGACGTCATCGTCGGCATCGATGGTCGCGCGACGGCCGACATCGGAGCGCTCGAGAACGAACTGATCACCTTCCGGCCCGGCGAGCGGGTCAGCGTCGAGGTGCTACGCAACGGCAATCCGCGCCAGGTCCGGGTCACGCTCGGCAGCCTCAGCGGCTGACCAGTTCCGCGCTGGCCAACGGCGCAGGGCGCGGCATCGGCCGCCGAGGTTCGCGGCCTGCGCCCTAGGATTCCCTGGTGACCTTCACCATGGGCAATCTCGAGTTCGTCCCGGCGACCAGCCAGCCTGACCTGCTAGCCGCGCCAGTCGCCGCGGCACTGACCGGTCCCTCGTGGACGAGGCCAGCCGAGGACGTTGGCGTCGTCGCCATCGATCCTGATCTCGCCGACACGGCGGCGTTCTGCGAACGCTACGGCGTGTCACTGACCGAGTCGGCGAACTGTGTCGTGATCGCGGGCCGACGCGAGGGCAAGGTCAGATACGCGGCGTGTGTGATCCTCGCCACGACCCGTGCCGACGTCAACAACGTCGCGCGGCGCGCACTTGACGTGCGCAAGGCCTCGTTCGCCGCCATGGACGTCGCGGTCGCGGAGACCGGCATGGAGTACGGCGGGATCACGCCGATCGGGCTGCCCGACGGCTGGCCGGTGCTGGTCGACGCGGCGGTCGCCGCCACCGCGCAGGTCGTCATCGGCAGCGGGCTGCGCAGGTCCAAGCTGGCACTGGCCGGAAAGACGCTGGCCGATCTCGCGGGCGCCACCGTCATCGAGGGCCTCGCCAGGTAACAACAAGACCGCCGCGCTCAGGGCAGCCAGGAGACCTTGCCGTGCAGGGCCGCGTACCCGATGAACGCGGTCATGTCGATCAGCGAATGGGCGATGATCATCGGCGTGACCCTCCGCCACCGGCGGAATAGCACGCCGAAGATAAGGCCCATCGCGGCGTTCCCGAGGAATCCGCCGAACCCCTGGTACAGGTGATAGCTGCCGCGCAGCAGCGCGCTCACGGCGATGGCGCGGCCCGCGGGCCACTCGAGTTGCTCCAGCCTGGTCAGCAGGTAGCCGAGGACCAGGATCTCCTCGAGCACGCCGTTCTGCAGCCCGTCGAGCAGCAGAACGGGAATGCGCCACCAGACCGCAGGCAGGTGCTCCGGCACCACGTTGAGGTTGAACCCGAGGTGAAAGGCTGCCAGGTACAGGCCGAGCCCGCTGCCGCCAATCAGGATCGCCAGCAGCACGCCACGCCCAACGTCCTTGCCCGGCTCGGTGGCGTCCAGGCCGATCGTCGATGGCGGCTCGCCCGACCTGGCCATCAGGTAGAGCACGAGCACGACCGGTGCAAGGTTCTCGGCGATGCCGGCCAGTTGCAGGACCAGGTCCAGCCAGTGGTTCGGGGCGAGCGAGCCAACCAGCAAGGCATGCTGGGCGGCCAGCGATTTCTTCTGTAGCAGCGAGCCGATCAGGGAAAGGAATGCATTGAGCCCGCTCGCCCCGAGCGACACGGCGAAGACCGCGAAAATCTCCCACCGGATCAGCCATGGCGGCGGCGGGCGTAGGCTGGTCTCCCTGAGTGCCACCTGATGGACTCTAGCCTGTGCTGTTGGCGGTCCTCCGCCGGCGGATTGCTGCTACTGCCCAGGTCCGGCGCTTGTACGTGGCCGGCAAGTGGCGTGGTCCTGGCCTGATCAATCCTTGGATAATCCGCTACACAGCCGGTATATAAGGATCGGTCAGAGCGTAGACAAGGTGGTCCGATGATCCGTGCAGGCCGTGGCAAAGACGGCCAGCCGAACCATCCTGATCCGGCGCAGCCGGACCCGGGCCGGTCGAGCGAGCCTTCATCCGCGCAGGATGGCGCGGGCTCGGCGCGTACTGCGGGGTCGGAGGACGAGACCGCCGAGGAGTCCGCCCGATCAACAGCAGTCCTGACCGAGGCCGATCCCGGCACCGGTGTCGGCCAGCACGCGACCGCGGCCGACGGCGCGGCGCTTGCCGCGCCTGAGGACGCGAGCCAGGGCGGTACGCCAGCCGCCGCGGGGACAACAGCGGGAACAGCAGCCGCGACAGCCACGGCGACAGCGACGGCGGATGACAACGACACGGCCGTTGGAACTCCGGCCGGGCCGGCCGGGCCGAGCGGGCCCGCCGAGGGCGGTGGCTGGTGGGGCGCCGTCCGGCGCGCGTTCAAGCACACGTGGGTGCAGCACCTGGTCCTGATCCTCGTCTACCAGGGCGCGGGCGTCGCCGTCACCTGGCCGCGATTCACCTGGCTCGCCGACGGCAAGCTCCCTGCCACTTCGGACGTCTCGAGCTACGTCTGGGACCTCTGGTGGGTAGAGCACCAGTTGATCCACCTCAATAACCCCTTCAACACCGGCTACATGGCGGCGCCGGTCGGCACCCACCTCGCGTTCAGCACGCTGATGCCGCTGGTGGGCTGGATTACGGCGCCGATCACGGTGCTCTACGGACCCTCCACGTCCTTCACGCTGCTCACGATCGTGACGCCGGGCCTGCTCTGCTACGCGATGTACCGGGCGGCCAGGCTCTGGCTGAACCAGCCAGGCGCGATCGTCGCTGGCGCCTTCTTCGGGCTCGCGTCGATGCTGCTCTGGCAGGACTGGTACCACGTCAACATCGCCGTCGGGACGATCTTCCTGCCAGTGACGATCGAAGCCGCCGTCAGGTTCCGCCGCAATCCGAGGCTCGCATCGGCGATCGTCCTCGGGGCCGCGCTCGGCGGGTCGATCCTGGTCAACCAGGAGAGCACGGTCGTCGCGATCATCCTCGCGATCGTCCTCTTGATCCCCTGGCTGACCGGCGCCGTCATCAGGAACCGCGACGTCTTCCGCAAGGCGATCAAGCCGCTCGGCGCCGGGGCGCTCGTCGCGGTCATCGTCGCGCTACCCCAGCTCATCGGCATGCTGCAGCAAATCTTCGCAGGCGGCGCCAATCCGCCGATCGGCCAGCTAGCGCTCAATTATGCCCAGTTCGGGGTGTCCCTGCCGACGCTGTTCTCGCCGTCACCGCGGCTCGCGAACTTTGGGCTCGGGCACCTGGCGTCGTCCTACAGCTACTACAACTCCGAGCAAAGGCTCGAGGGCCTGCCGACGTTCGGGGCGGTGCTCACCGGGCTGGCCCTGCTCGGCCTCGTCGTCGGCTGGCGCAAGCGCAGCACCTGGGCCTGGGTCGGCCTGTGGCTCGGAAGCGCCGTCCTCGCGCTCGGTACCAGCCTGACCATCGGGAAGAACTGCGTGATCAGCGCCGGGATCTATCGCCGGCCTGGCAAGGTCTACGGGCACTTCTGCACCCAGTACCTGCCGCTGATGAGTCATGTCCAGGCCACGAAGGTGGTCTACAAGGGCGGCCCGGTCAACGGGGTCTGGAAGCCAGTGGTGGTGTCGGACCTGATGCCCTACACCTGGCTGGTCCGCATCCCTGGCATGTCCGGCCTGCGCGAGGCCGACAGGTTCGCGATCGTCGGGCTGCTCGGCGCCGCGATGCTGGCGGGGCTTGTCGTGCAGTGGCTGAGTATGCGCCGCAGCACCAGGCCCCTGATCGCCGTCGTCATAGCGCTCGGCGCCCTCGAAGCCGGCTGGTCAGGCGCTCCGGCCACCTCGCCCGGGTATCCGTCGAACTTCGGCTACCACGGCTCGATGCATTCGGTGATTCCCGCGCTTGACCGGCAGCTGACGCAGGACCACAGCAAATCGATCGTCGTCGACGTTCCGTACGGCCTGCGCGGCGGCGTCGGCGTGACCGGCCAGCCGATCGCGCCTAGCTCGCTCCTGATCGCCACGCACGACCAGCACCCGCGCTCTATCGCCTACATGGCCTGGGTGTCGAAGTTGGCGAACAAGGGGATCGCCAAGCACGCGTTCTACCGGTATCTGTACGTCGCGGAGAAGTCAGGTCCGCTGTATCCGACCAGGATCGCCGCGGCTCGCGCAGACCTGAAGAAGGTGCACGTCGGCTGGGTGGTCGAGTGGCGGAACGTGTGGACCGACCACCATCAGTGGGGCCGCTACAAGCGCTTGACCCTCTACCTGGAGCGCGTCGGCTTCCGCAAGGCGGGCGACTACTGCCTGACCGGCAGCGACGTGGGCGGGATACAGTGCCCGCGCGGCCAGCACGTCTGGCTCTTCAAGTACAAGCCGGACACGCCGCAGGACCCAGCCGAGAGGTAAGCTGCCTGGCCAGAACGACCAAGGACCGATCATGAACCAGCCCAAGGCACCGGCCGTGCGGCCAGAAAGCGTCATGCCGGTGCGCCCGGATCCGCCGAGGTCCGTCGTCATCGCGACCCGCCTGATGTACGCGGGGGCCGCGCTGACAGCCATCGGGCTGGTGCTCAGCGCCATCGCGATAGCCACGGATGAGAAGTCACTGCGCGCCAGCCACCCCAACGCCACGCTCGCCCAGGTGCACGCCACGCAGAATTTCCTGATCACGGTCGCCGTAGTCTCCGGCCTGCTCGAGATCGGCGCCTGGGTGTTCATGGCCAGGGCGAACCGGAGCGGCCTGAAGTGGGCCAGGTACGTCGCGACCGTGTTCCTGGCCCTGGGGACCTGGAACCTGATCTCGCACATCATCGGCTCTGGCACGGCGACCAACCTGGTGTACACGTCCCTCACCTGGCTGGCGGGAGCCGGCGCCGTGCTCTTCCTCTGGCAGCGCCAATCGAGCGCCTACTTCACCTGACCCAGCCGAGCAGACGTGCCCGAACTCCGTTCAACTGCCCGCTGAACTGACCGCGGGTACGGCGGACTCAACAAGCTCAGCGGCCACGGCTGGTTCGGCCTGATCGCCAAGCTCGGACTCCCCTGCCAGCGCGCCTGGCACCTGATCTGCCGGCACCTGATCTGCCGGTGCCTGGTCCGCAGCGGGCTGGGCCAATTGCGCGGTGAGCCGCCGCCAGGCCAGGTCGTCGCCGGCCGCGAGGCAGCCGTCGACCACCGCGCTCGTCCCGAGCGCGCTCACCCTGAGCTCAGGCAGTACCGGAGCGATCTGACCGAGTTCGGCGCTCACCGCCGCGGCGAACCCCGGCGCCTGACCGATGCCGCCGCCGAGCACGACGAGGCCAGGGTCGACGACGGCGATGATCGCGCAGACGGCCTTCGCCACCAGCCGCGCCTCAGCGGCCACGATCGCGGCCGCCCGCTCCTCGCCGGCCGCCGCCGCCGCGAAGACGTGCCGTGCCGACTGGGCGCGCAGCCCGGCCTTGCGGGCGGCGCGCACAATGGCCGCTGCCGATCCAACCGCCTCAAGCGTGCCGCGCCTGCGCACCTCGTCGTCGGCGACGTCCCGGCTCGGGCCCTCGGCGATCGGCAGGAACGCGATCTCGCCGGCGACGCCGTGCGCGCCACGGTGCAACTGACCGCCGAGCACCAGGCCCATCCCGATTCCGGTCCCGATGGAGACGAAGACGAAGCTCGCGAACTCCCTGCCGTGCCCGTGCTCCCGCTCGGCGAGCGCCGCGGCGTCGGTGTCGTTCTCGACCGCCACGTTGACGCCGAACGCGCGGCGCAGGTCGGCCAGCACCGCGGGCCGATCCCAGCCTGCCATCCCGCCGGTGAGGGTGATCGCGTCCAGTCTCGGGTCGTAGACGCCCGGCGTGCCAAGCACCGTCTGGGTCACATCGTCCCTGGTGATGCTCGCGGCCGCGCAGATTCCGTCGGCCAGCTTGATCAGCTCGCCGACCCGCTTGCGCACGCTCGCCGCCGTGCAACGCGACTCGGCCTTCGCCCTGATCTCGCCGGTGAGGTCGGTGACGGCGCCGCGCAGGTACTCGTGGCCGATGTCCAGCCCGAGCACGTAGCCAGCCTCCGGCCTGATCTCGTAAAGCACCGCGGACCTGCCAGGCACGCCGGTGCGCTGCCCCGCGGTCCTGACCAACCCGGAACGCTCGACATTCGCGAGCGCCAGCGACACGGTCGGCTTGGACAACCCTGACAGCCGCGCCAGGTCCGCGCGCGAGCACAGGCCGAGCTGGCGGATCTGGTTGAGCAACAACTGCTCGTTCATGGTCCTGATGAGCTGCGGCCTGGCCGGCTGCATCCCTGACCCGGCCTGGATCGGGGAACCGGCCTGGATCGCGGGCCGGGCCTCAAGGTCGGTCATTGAGGGCCAGACCCCCTACCGCAGATAGGCGAGGTGCTCGCCGTGCTGGTCGATGTAGTCGGCCATCAGTTCCCTTGCCGCGGTGATGCCGGGCACCAGCGGATGCTCGGCGAGCGCGACCGCCGCCAGGCCGGCGTTCCCCGTCATGGCGGCCTCAACAATCCCGCGCTCGTAGTCCTTCACGGCCAGCACCAGCGACCGGCACGACCCCGGCAGGTCAGCGGCGGGCAGCTGGGTGAGCCCGTCAGAGTCGACCCGCGCGGGGACCTCAACGACGTCGTCTGGGTCGAGGAAGTCCAGCGCAGCACCGTTGCGCATATTGACGATCACGTCGCCGGCTCGCCGGCCAGACAGGCCGTCGATGACGCGGAGCGCGAGACCCTCGTAGCCGCCTAGCTCCTCGGCCTCGATCGGGACGGCGCCAGCGGCCGCCCGCGCGGCCCGCGCCTCCGCCTGCCCGCTGGCGCCCTGGGTATCGGTCTTCATGTACGTGTCGCGCCTGACCCCGATCAGGCTGGCATAAGCCGACCATGCCGCGTGCACGTCGCCGTCGGCGAACGCCTTGCCGATCGCGGTCAGCAGTTCACTGTTCAGGCCGAGCACGTCCTCGCCCCTGCTGGTCCCGGCCCTGCGTACGCCGTCGACGTATCGCTGCGCGTCGTAGTAGTAGTACACGTACTCGGTCGGGATCGCGCCCACCCGCCTGACCATGTCGGCGTCGAAGGCCGCCAGATGGTCGCTGGCCCGCTGCAGTTCGTCGAACCTGGCGATCAGGTCGCCGATCAGCTCCTTGCCGTCGAGCTCGAACGACGTGATCCAGCCCAGGTGGTTCAGGCCGCCGTACCTGGCTTTGACGGTGCCTGACCTGGCCGCGCCCGACCCGACCGAGCCGGCGAGCGCCGCGAGTTCAGCGATCGCTCCCGAGGGTGTGTCGCAGACGCCGACCGCCCGCACCTTCCCCTGCGCGCTGACCGCCTGGGTGATCAGGCCGGCCGGATTCGTGAAGTTGATCAGCACCGCACCGGGCGAGCACTGGCTCAGCAGCTCGCAGTAAGACAGCACCACGGGTATGGTCCGCAGCGCCATCGCGCACCCGCCCGGTCCGGTGGTCTCCTGACCCACCATCCCCCTGCGCAACGCAAGCTGCTCGTCGATCACCCTGCCGCGGTCGCCGCCGACCCTGATGGCCGAGAAGACGTAGTCGGCGCCGGTGAATGCCGCAGCGGCGTCGGCCGTCACGGTGACAACATCCGGCTGACCAAGCACCACGCCGACCTCGGCGGCCAGCCTGGCCGTCGTTGCGCGCCTGATCGCATCGGGCTCGAACAGGCAGATCTCATCGAACGTGCCCGGCCTGCTGGCAAGCACCGCCCGCACGAACGCAGGCATCCGCACGCCACCGCCGCCGAGCACCGTGAGCTTCATCGCATCGTCCCCTCGCGCCCAAGAGCACCTGGCTGATCGACCGCGGAGGCCTGCAGAGATCGCACGACCTCCCTGACCGCGAGCGGACTCAGCGGCCAGCCCGCGCCCGCTCCGTCGGCGTTGACCGCGCCAACCGCGCCCAGCCTGCTCACGGCCAGCGAACCGGCCGCGTTTGCCGCGACCGTGGCCTCAACGAGCGAGGCGCCGCCGATCAGCGCGGCCATCATCGCCCCGGCGAAACTGTCGCCAGCCCCGGTCAGATCGCGGACCTGAACCTCGCGGACGCCGTCGGCCACCTCGATGGCCGAGCCGTCAGCATCGGTCACCAGCGCGCCAGCCCCGCCGCGGGTCACGACGAGCTGGGCGCCCCAGCCGGCCGCAGCGCGCACCGCCCCGGTCAGGTCGGCCGCTCCGGTCAATGCGAGCAGTTCGGCTGTGTTCGGCACGAAGACATCAGCCATGCCGACGCACTCGATCACCGCGTCGCGATCCCGTGGCTCCCTCGCGTCCCCCAGTGCCGTGTCGAGCATGATCTTGCAGCCTAGTTCGCGTGCGTCGCGCAGAAAATCAGGCACCTTGCGGTCCGCGTGCAGGTAGCACCAGGCAGGACGCTCTCTCCGCAGGACCGTGCGCCAGCGCTCGACCTCGGCCCCGGCGCTCATCGCGAACGACGGCAGGTGGGTCACGAAACCCCGGTCGCCGTCGAAGTTCAGCACCGCTGTGATGCCGGCCGTCGGCCCTTCGAGCTGTACGGACGGTGCCAGATCGATCCCGACAGCGGCGCAGTGCTCGGTAACCACCTGGGTGCCGAAATCGTCGCCGAGCATGGTGCACAGCCCGGCCCGTACCCCGCCGTCGGCAGCCGCGGTGGCGCTAGTGACGGCGCCGCCGCAAGAGATGGCGAAGTCGGCACTGAAGACCTCCTCACCTGGCCCGGGCAGCCTGTCGAGTTGCCCGAAGACAAGCTCGAGGAACACCAGGCCGAACGAGATCGTGTCCACAGTGCAGCCTCCCGCTGCGTACAGCTCTGCGAGCCCGGACCATCCGGGCGAGCGACGTGCAACGGCCGGCAACGGGTCTTGCCAACCCGGCCACCGGCCGCTGGCCACTGACGTCCCGCCACTGACGTCCTGGGCTGGCAGCGCGCGCCAGCCAGCCTTGCCGCACACGGTTCATTCGCCAGGTTACGTTTCGGCCACGAACTCTGTTACGGCTCGGATAGTTAGGATACTGTCCTAACAATCTCAACGATAGTGGTCACTCTGGCATTGTTACCGAACTGGCAGGGTCATGGTCAGACCGTCCGCTGATCACGCCGCGTGCGCCGCCCTGGCACCCGGCACCCCTCGGAGCGCGAAGCGAACCATCGCGATCGCGCGAAAAGCAGCGAACACCGCCTCGTTCAAACAAGATCAATCAGCGCGATCGCGCCAGTAATCAGGAATTCAGGCATTCAGGAATTCTGGAGAATATAGACATTCATGATAGTTAGTGACACTATCGCCGACAGGGTGACTGTCAGCAGCATCTGGCCGGGCTGGCCTCCCCCGGCCGGCCATCGTCCGGCACATGGGCGCGCCGCGACGTACTCCACTCAGTAACAAGCAGTTTTCACGAAGGGCCGAAGCTATGAGACGCCTATCCAAGATCGGGGTCGTCGTTGCGGCGGGTCTGCTGGCCGCAGCATGTTCCTCCACACCGAGCCCAGGACCGGCCACCAACGGGTCGGGTCCCAGCGGGGTCCTGCAGATTTCCAATGAGTCAGGCGCAACCTGGACCTGCGGCTTCAGCCCATTCAACCCGTCTGTCCAAGGCCTATCGTTCGGGCCGGTCTATGAGCCGCTCGTCTTCGTCAATGCGCTGCAAAGCGGCAAGACCACACCGTGGCTGGCCAGCAAGTTCGCATGGTCGAACAGCAATAAGACCCTCACCTTCACGATTCGCAAGGGCGTGAAGTTCAGCGACGGCTCGCCGATGAGCGCCGCTGACGTGGCATTCACGTTCAACCTGCTGAAGAAGTTCAAGGCTCTGGACCTCAACTCGGTCTGGTCGGTGCTGTCCAGCGTGACGCAGCAGGGCGACAACGTCGTCATGAACTTCAAGACGTCGGCGGTGCCGTACTTCTACTACATCGCCGACCAGGTGGGCATCGTGCCGATGAAGATCTGGTCGAAGCTGAGCAACCCGGTGAACTTCACCGACGCCAACCCGATCGGCACCGGCGCCTACACGGTGAAGTGCAGCCCGCAGCTGATTACCTACACGGCCAACAAGCACTACTACCAGCCGGGCGAGCCGCATATCGCGACCGTCCTTTATCCCTCGTACACCTCCAACGATCCGGCCAACCTGGACCTGGCAACGGGCAAGGCCCAGTGGGGCGGCCAGTTCATCCCGAGCATCAACAAGTTCTACTCATCCAAGAGCCCGAGCTATCACTACTGGTTCCCGCCGGTCTCGAACGTGTCCGTCTTCATCAACCTGAAGGACCCAGTCCTCAGTGACCTCCACGTGCGTCAGGCCATGGCGTACGCCATCGACCGCAGCAAGGTCTCGACCGTTGGCGAGTACGGATATGAGCCGGCGAGCAACCAGACCGGCATCGTCACTCCGACGTTCAGCACCTGGGTGGATAAGTCGGCGTCCGCGAAGTACGGCGACTACACCTTCAATCCTAAGAAGGCCGCCTCGATCCTTGCCGCGGACGGCTACAAGAAGGACTCGAACGGCCTGATGGCCAAGAACGGCAAGGAGTTGTCGTTCAGCATCGTCAACGTCGGCGGATACTCTGACTGGGTCGCCTCGGTTCAGGTCATCCAGCAGAATCTGCAGGCCGTCGGCATCAAGATCACGCCGATCAACCTGGCGGGCACCGACTACACCAACCGCGTGCTGAAGGGCCAGTTCCAGCTGGCCTATGACAGCAGCGGGTCAAGCGGCCCGAGCCCGTTCTACGAGCTGCGCGGGCTGCTGTACGGCCCGAACACGGCGCCGATCGGCCAGCTGGCCAGCACTAACTTCGAGCGCTACAGCAACCCGGCGGTGGACAAGCTGATCAACTCCTACGGCTCCACGACGGACCCGGCGCAGCAGCACGCCATCGTCAGCAAGCTCGAGCAGGTCATGCTCAGCGAGGTTCCGCTGATCCCGATCACCGAGTCGGTCGACTGGTTCCAGTACGACACCAGCAAGTTCAGCGGCTGGGTCACACAGCAGGACCCGTATGCCCAGCCGGCCCCGTACAGCGTCCCCGACTGGGGCGTCCAGCTCCTCCACCTCCAGCCGGCTGGCGGCTGATACCGGATAGCCCCGGAGCCCGCACCTGGACTCCGGGGCTATCCGGCACCGCGCAAAACCGCTCTTGCGATTTGACGCGGATTGGCCGACCTTGGGGAAGAAGACGATAACCATGAGGAGGACGCCATGAGGTACGCCCTTCGCCGGCTGGCCTTCTTCCTCGGCACACTCTGGGCCTGCCTGACGCTAAATTTCTTGCTGCCCCGCCTGATGCCAGGCAATCCGGCCGAGGCACTGATAGCCAAATTCCACGGCCGGATCAGCGCGCTGGCGCTGAAGCCGCTCGAGATCGCCTTCGGCATTAACACCCACGAGAGCCTGATCCAGCAGTACTTCGCCTACCTGGGCAACACGTTCAGAGGTCACCTGGGCATTTCGCTCAGTCAGCTCCCGACCCCGGTGACTCAGATCATCAGCAACGCGCTGCCGTGGACGCTTGGCCTCGTCGGCGTTACCACGATCCTGGCGTTCCTGCTCGGCACCGGCATCGGCATCGTCGGCGCGTGGCGGCGCGGCAGCTGGCTGGACAACATCCTGCCGCCGGTGTTCGTGATCACTTCGGCGATCCCTTTCTTCTGGATCGGGATGCTGCTCATCGTCGCGTTCAGCCTGCACGGGCCGCACCTGCCTTCGAGCGGCACCTTCGACAACACCATGCTCCCGGCCTTCAACTGGCCATTCATCGCGAACTTGCTGCAGCACGCGCTGCTCCCGGCCACCGCGATCCTGATCACCTCGATCGGCCTGTGGATTCTGACCATGCGCAACAACATGGTCACGGTGCTGTCCGAGGACTACATCAAGATGGCACGCGCGAAGGGCCTGCCCGGCCGGCGCATCATGTTCGACTACGCGGCCCGCAATGCGATCCTGCCGAACCTCAGCGGCCTGGCGATGTCGCTCGGGTTCGTGCTCGGCGGATCGGTGCTCGTCGAGTACGTCTTTAACTATCCCGGAATGGGATTCTGGCTCGTCCAGGCGGTCGAAGGCGAGGACTACCCGCTGATGCAAGCGCTGTTCCTGCTGATCACGCTGGCTGTCCTGCTTGCGGTCCTGGTCGCCGACGTCCTGAACGCGCTGCTCGATCCCAGGACGAGGACGGCGGGGTAAGCCATGGCAAGCACAGAGCTCTCCACCGGACTCGGCACTCCGGTCAGCCCGGCCACGGGTCAACCCGGCGTCCAGCCAGGACCGGGGCGGACGCGCGACGCAGCCGGCCAGACGGGAATGGCGCTGAAACGGTTCTACGGCGCGGTGCGCTCGAACCGCAAGGCGAGCGCGGGCGCCATCTTGCTCGCCTTCGTGTGCGTGCTCGCGGCCGTCCCCGGCCTGATCGCGCACGACCCGCCGCGGGCCGAGATTTACGGCCGGGCGCTCGGGCCATCCTCCGCGCACCTGTTCGGCACCACCGTCTACGGTCAGGACATCTTTTCCCAGTTCATCTGGGGCGCGCGCGAGACGCTCATCATCGCGGTCGTGAGCGGCGTGCTGTCAACCACGCTGTCGGTAGTCATGGGCGTGGCGGCCGCCTACATCGGCGGGGTCGCGGACAGCGGGCTCAATCTGGTCACCGACACGCTGCTGGTGATCCCCAGCTTCCCGCTACTACTGATCATCGCCGCCTACCTGCCGAACAGCGGCGTCGCGGTCCTGATCGCGATCCTGGTCATTACCGGATACAGCTACGGCGCCAGGCAACTTCGCGCCCAGGCGCTCTCGCTCCGCGGGCGCGACTATCTGGAGGCGGCAAGGGTGCGCGGCGAGCGGACCTTCTACGTCATCGCGGTGGAGATCATTCCCAATATGACGCCGCTGATCGTCGCCGCGTTCCTCGGCACCGCGGTGTACAACGTGCTGTTCTCGGCCGGACTGCAGTTCATCGGCTTCGGCAACCCGAACTCGGTGAGCTGGGGAACGATGCTGTATTGGGCGCAGAATAACGAAGCCCTGGCCATTGGCCAGTACCTCTGGGCCCTGATGCCTGGCCTCGGCATCGCCATCCTGGGTGCCGCATTCGCGCTGCTCAACTATGCGTTTGACGAGATAGGCAACCCTGCGCTGCGACCGGTACGGAGGATTCGTGTCAAGCGCGCTCGCTGACGGCATCGGCCAGGTTGCCGGCACCGGTGATCACATCCTGCAGGTCAGCGACCTGAGCGTGGATTACGCCACCAAGCAGGGCAACGTGCGGGCCGTCGACAACGTAAGCTTCGACCTCCGCAGGGGCGAATTCATCGGCATCGTGGGCGAGTCGGGCTGTGGCAAGTCGACACTTGTGTTCGCGATCGCCCAGCTCCTCAGCCCGCCGGCGGGCCTTACTTCGGGCAATGTGGTTTTCCGAGGCGTCAGCATGGTCGGGATGACCGACTCGCAGCTCGCCGCGATCAGGTGGCGGGACCTGTCCGTCGTCATGCAGAGCGCGATGAACGCGCTCAACCCCGTGAAGTCGATCGCGTCGCAGTACAAGGACGCGATGCGGGCGCACGGCGTGCGGTCGAAGACCGAGATCGCCGACCGGTCGGCGCACGTGCTCAACATGGTCGGGATCGCCCCCGAGCACCTGCGCAGCTATCCGCACCAGCTCTCGGGCGGCATGCGCCAGCGAGCCATGATCGCGATGGCGCTCTTGTTCACGCCCGACCTGGTGATCATGGACGAGCCGACGTCGGCCCTCGACGTGGTCGCACAGCGCTCGCTAATGGTGCAGATCAAGGAACTGCAGGCCGAACTCGGCTTCAGCGTCATCTTCGTCACCCACGACATGTCGCTGGTCAGGCACTTCTCCGATCGCATCATGGTGATGTACGGGGGGCAGGTCGCCGAGCTAGGCGCCACCTCGCGGGTCTTCGGCACACCGCTGCATCCGTACACCGCAGGGCTGATGGACGCGTTCCCGTCGATCAAGGGCGCGCGGGTCCCGCTGACCGGCATCCCCGGGCAGCCACCGAACATGGCCAGGAAGCCGGAGGGCTGCTTGTTCGCGCCGCGGTGCCCGAAGGTTATGCCCGCGTGCGAGACCACCCGCCCGCCGCTGTACCTGGTGGACGGCATCGAGGTCCGCTGCCTGCTCTACGCCGACGGGAGCGCGCCGTGACCGATCCGACGAGCCAGGTAACTACCGGGCAAGCCGTCAAGACGCCGGACGAGGCCGTCAAGCTCAAGAAGAGGCCGGGCAGGCGCCAGGCGGCGCCGCAGGACGACACCGGGCCGCTGCTCAGGACCGAGGGCCTGACCAGGCACTTCAAGATCGGCGGCGGGCTGCACCGGCACACCTTGCACGCGGTCGACGACGTCAGCCTGAGCATCGGATCCGGCGAGATCGTCGCACTAGTCGGCGAGAGCGGCAGCGGCAAGTCCACCATCGCGAGGCTGCTCGCCAGGATCTACCAGCCAACCTCCGGTGAGATCTACCTCCAGGGCAGGCGGCTGTCGGCAATCAAGTCCCGCGCCGACCTGCTTGGCTACCGCAGTGACGTTCCGATGGTCTTCCAGGATCCGTTCAGCTCCATCAACCCGGTTTTCCGCGTCTCGCATGGCATCGAGCGCAGTCTCAAGCTGCACCGCCCCGAGCTGTCCAGCGCCGAGCGCCGGGCAGAGGCGATCAGGATTTTCGAAGTCGTCGGCCTGACGCCGGGCGCGGACGTGCTCGAGCGCTTCCCGCACGAGCTGAGCGGCGGCCAGCGCCAGCGCGTCGGGTTCGCCCAGGCTCTGGCCATGCGCCCGAAACTGATCCTGGCCGACGAGCCGGTTTCCATGCTCGACGTATCGATCAGGATCGGCCTGCTCAACCTGATGACCAAGCTGCGTGATGACGAGGGCGTGTCGATCCTGTACATCACCCACGACATCGCCAGCGCTCGCTACGTGGCCGACCGGCTCGTCGTGATGTACGCCGGCCACATCGCGGAATCGGGGCCCGTCGAGGACGTGCTGGCGAGGCCGCGGCATCCGTACACCCAGCTGCTGGTGTCGGCGGTGCCCGACCCGCGCGCGGATGTGAGCGTCGGGGCTGACACCGACCGTGGCGAGCCGCCACGGGTCATCGACCCGGCGCCAGGCTGCCGGTTCCGCTGGCGCTGCCCGCTCGCGATCGACGTGTGCCACCAGGTCACGCCGCCGCTGACCGAGTTGCTTCCCGACCATTCAGCCGCCTGCCATGTCGCGACGGCCGATGCAGAACTGAAGGCATTCTGATGAAAATTGCTGTCGTCGGCGGTGGCTCTACGTACACGCCAGAGTTGATAGACGGTTTCGCCAGGCTGGCCGATCAGGTCACGATCACCGAGATCGTCCTGGTCGACCCCGACCAGAGCAGGCTGTCGGTGGTCGGCCCGTTCTCGGCCAGGATCATGCGCGCCTACGGGCACCCCGCGGCCGTGCGGTGGACCTCAGACCTCGACGACGGTCTCGAGGGTGCCGGCGCGGTCCTGATCCAGCTGCGGATCGGCGGCCAGGCCGCCAGGCACAGGGACGAGACCTGGCCGAACAAGTGCGGCTGCCTGGGCCAGGAGACCACGGGGGCGGGCGGGTTCGCCAAGGCACTCCGGACCGTGCCGGTTGTCCTTGATATCGCAGAACGAGCCCGCGCCCGTGCATCGTCTGACGCCTGGCTGATCGACTTCACCAATCCGGTCGGGATCGTGACCAGGGCACTTCTCGACGCTGGGCACCGGGCGGTCGGTTTGTGCAATGTGGCGATCGGGTTCCAGCGAATCTTCGCTGGCATGCTCGGCGTCGAGCCGGCGCGGATCAGCCTCGAGCACGTAGGGCTGAACCACCTGACCTGGGAGCGTGCCGTCCTGCTCGACGGGGAGGACGTGCTGCCCGATCTGATCGCATCCCGTGGCGATGAGCTGGCTGCGCTGATTCGCCTCCCGCGCTCGGTAATCGAGCAAACACATTCGATCCCTTCGTATTACCTGCGCTATTTCTACGCGCATGACCTGGTGGTAGCCGAGCAGCGGAACGAGCCGACCAGAGCCGAGCAGGTTTCGCAGATCGAGCAGCAGCTCCTGGAGATGTACGCCGACCCCGCGCTCGACCGCAAGCCCGAGTTGCTCGGCCAGCGTGGCGGCGCGTTCTATTCGGAGGCCGCGGTGGCGCTGCTCGCCTCGCTGGTCAACGACACCAGGGACACGCAGGTCGTGAACGTGCGCAACAACGGGACGATGCCGTTCCTGGCCGGCGACGCAGTCATCGAGGTCGCGGCGGTGGTCGGGAAGCACGGCGCCACGCCGGTGCCGTTCGAGCCGCTCGGGCCGCTCATGCGCGGCCTTACCGCGCATGTCTCCGCCTACGAAGAGCTCGCCGTGAACGCCGCCAGGCTGGGCGGGCGGGACCGGGTCTACGAGGCGATGCTCGCGCACCCGCTGATCGGGCAGTACGACCAGGCCGAACAGCTGACCGACCTGCTGCTGGCCGAGAACGCGGCCTTCTTGCCGTGGGCAACTGGCGACGCTGGAGGGCCGCCGCCCCCGGCAGATCTGGCGAGCGGCCGGTGAGCCAGGCTCTGCCCGCTGCTCTCGCCATTGACGGCGGGAACAGCAAGACCGACGTTGCGCTCGTGGCGCCCGACGGCGCCCTGCTCGCGCTGGTCCGCGGCCCAGGCATGCCTGGCAGGCTGGGCCAGGAGACAGTGCAGGTCATCGACGAGCTGATCCGTTCCGCCGTCAAGCTGGCCGGCATCGAGCACGGCGACGAAGCTGGCCCTGGACCGCACTCCGACGCGGCGTCCCAGATGGTGGCGGCGCACCTCGTCGGCTGCATCGCGAACGTCGATCTGCCCGCGGAGGAGCGCGAACTGGAGCGGTTGCTCAGCGATCAGGGCTGGACCTCGACGACCGTGGTGGCCAACGACACCTTCGCGGTGCTGCGGGCCGGCCTGGATGACGTGCCTGCAGCGGGCGCCGACCGGCACTGGGGAGTCGGAGTCACGTGCGGGACCGGCATCAACTGCGTCGGGGTCGCCCCTGACGGCCGGACCGCCGGCTTCCTCGCGCTCGGTGAGAGCACCGGAGACTGGGGCGGTGGCGGCGGGATCGGTATGGCGGCCCAGTGGCACGCCGTGCGCGCATCGGACGGCAGGGGCCCGCAGACCGCGCTCATGGAGGCCATCCCGCAGCATTTCGGCCTGAGGGAGCCCCTCGACCTCGCCGAGGCGCTGCACCTCGGCGAGATTTCATGGAACCGCATCGCCGGCCTGGTCCCGGTGGTGATGCGGGTCGCGGACGCTGGCGACCAGGTCGCCCGTAGCATCGTGCTGCGCCTGGCCGACGAGGTGTTCCTGCTGGCCAAGAGCGCGATCACCAGGCTCGGGCTGGCCGCGGAGCCTGTTCCCGTTGTGCTCGGCGGCGGCATCCTCGCCGCCGGCAACCCGCTGCTCATCGACACCACGACTAAGTTGATCACGACCGAGTTCCCCGGCGCCGAGGTGCGCGTGCTGCCGCAGGTACCGGTCGTGGGCGCCGCGCTGATGGGGCTGGACCAGGCGGGCGCGACGCTGGAGGCCAAACAGCGGCTGCGCGACGCCTTCGCCAGCCGGCGGCCTCCGTGCTCTGATCGCCTGGCGCGCACCGACTTGCCGGCGGGCAGCTGACTTCCGGTCAGCTGTCACGACGTTCACGTATTTCGGTAGAATCGCCGGTCCAGAAGCCATTTGCACAGTGGTTTCCGAACGAAGGGCATCGTGGCCGTTCCGAGCATCCCGCGCGGCAAGGCGAGCAGGCGGCGCAGGCGCAGAGTCAGCACAAAAGTGCTGGTCATCCTCGCCGTCCTCGGCTGCATCGTGCTGCTGATCGGCCGCGGCACCGCGCAGATCGTCGGCCGGTACTCGTGCTCAAGCAACGAGATAGTTCTCAACGTCGCGGTCAGCCCCGATATCGCGCCAGCGATCACCAGGGTCGCTGACTACTTCAATCGCCGGCAGCTGAAGGCCGACGGCAGGTGTGTCTCGGTCTCGGTGAACACCGAGCCGCCTGCCATCGCGGCCGGGCAGATCGACGGGCAGCAGCCCAGGCCGCACCCGGCCATCGACGCGTGGATTCCCGACTCCAGTCTCTGGGTCGACCAGGCGCGTGGCTACGCTCTTGGCGCGCAGACGGTGCAGCCGGCCGGGTACAGCATCGCGCTGTCCCCGTTGATGCTCGTCATGCCGAAGACCGCGGCGGACCACACCGCGGCGTTCGGCAATACCGGCTGGCGCATGCTGCTGCCGCGGTCGGCCGGCGGCCCGCGGGTCCCTCGCAGCTTCTCGGTGAACCTGCCTGACCCGACGCAGAGCGCGGCCGGCCTCGCCAGCCTCATCGAGATCGGCCGGCTGCTCGGCCCGGGGACCGCGGGGCGGGTGCGGTTCACCAGGTTCATCTACTCGTCCCAGGTCACGACCTACTTCGACGATGCCGCGTCATTGCGGCGTTTCGCCAGCCTCGGCGCGCCGCCGCTGAACGGCGATCCCGTGACGATCACGACCGAGCAGGCGGTGCTTGCCTACGACAGGCGCTACCCCAGCCGGCCGCTGGCCGCTACGTACCCGACCGGCAAGAAGACCGAGCTGGGTAGCCCGGAACTGGACTATCCGTACGTGCTGACGACGACCGACCAGGCGCGGCTCGACGCGGCCGGCCTGTTCGGCAGGGTCCTTACCAAGCCTTACGCCCAGGGCATGGTCAGGTACTACGGCTTCAGGTCGGGCCGCAACGTGCCTGACCGGTTCCCGGCGTCTTCCGGCCTCGCCAGGCAACTGCTGCAGGTCGCCACGCCGCCGTCGGCGAGCGAGGCGCCGGCCGCGCTAGCGGTGTGGAACAAGCTGGCGCTCAGCTCGCGCGACCTGACGATCGTCGACGTCTCGTCCGCGATGGCCCAGCCGGCCAGTCCGTCCGATCCGACCGGGCCCACGTTCGAGCTGGAGCTGACCCAGACGGCGTCGCTGGGCCTCGCGCTCTTCCCTGACACTGCCAACATCGGGCTGTGGGAGTTCGCCGACCATCTGGATCACGGGCTGCCATACAAGCAACTGGTGTCCGTCGGCCCGCTGCCCGAGAACCTCGGCGTCTTCAGCAGGCGCGCCCAGTTGCAGCGGATCAACGGGTCGCTGCCGCCCAACGGCGGACCGCACGTCGCGTTGTACGGCACCATCCTCGACGCGTACCGGTACATGCAGAAGAGCTACAAGCCGAAGTTCTTCAACACTGTGATCGCGCTCGCGTCCGGCCTCGACAACGCGCCGGGCGATATCACCGCGCAGCAGTTGCTCAAGACGCTGACCAGGCTCAGCAACTCGCCGCGCAAGGTCGCGGTGATCATCATCTCCTTCTCACCGTCTGCCGACTTCCGGATGCTGAAGAAGATCGCGCTCGCCACCGGCGGCCAGGCCTACCGGATCACCGATCCGTCTCGGGTGGCCCAGGTTTTCTATCAGGCCCTGGCCCACCGGCTCTGCGGGCACGGCTGCGTCGCGCCCTAGGCAAACCCCCGGCACCCGCTGAGCTACCGTGGTCGTTATGGACCCGTTTGGTGCACGCTCTGCGAACTCGACGACTTCGCCGCTCTCGGCCACTCCGCGAACCACGCTCGGCAGGCTCAGGGAGCGCGCGCTGACCGATCGCACCGCGCTGCACCACGTGCTGGACGCTGGACTTATCTGCCACCTCGGGGTCGTGATCGACGGCGCGCCGGCCGTGCTGCCGACCGGATACGGGCGCATCGGCGAGACGCTCTACCTGCATGGTTCGTCGGGCAACAGGTCTCTGCTGGCCGCCGCGGACGCCGAGATCTGCGTGACCGTGACGCTGCTTGACGGCCTCGTCTGCGCGCGATCGGTCTTCCATAACTCGATGAACTACCGCAGCGCCGTGATCTACGGCCGGGCGCGCCTTGTCACCGATGAGCACGAGCGGATCACTGCGCTCGAGACGATCACCGAGCACCTGATCCCTGGCCGCTGGGACAACTCGAGGCGGCCAACAAAGAAGGAGATGGCAGCCACCATTGTGCTGGCGCTCTCGCTCGATGAAGCGTCGGTCAAGGCCAGGTCGGGCGGGCCCAAGGACGATGACGAGGACTACGACCTGGACTACTGGGCGGGAGTGCTGCCGATCACGATGATGGTCGGAGCGGCCGAGCCCGATCCGCTGCTTCGCGCCGACATTCCGGTTCCCGCGCACATCAGCGATCTTCAGACCCAAGCCGGTGCCGGCGAGCGTGTCACTGACATGCCCTCATCCGGGCGGTAGCCAACTGCCCTAGGCTGGACCGGTGACTGACCGACTGGTCTGGATTGACTGTGAGATGACCGGGCTTGATCTCGCCAGCGACGCCCTTGTCGAGATCGCCTGCGTCGTCACCGACGGCGAACTGAAAGAGGTCGACGAGGGCATCGACCTCATCATCAAGCCGCCAGCCGAGGCGCTCGACCACATGCCGGAACTCGTACGCGAGATGCATACCGCGTCCGGGCTGCTGACCGAGCTAGGTGGCGGAATGACGCTCGGCGAGGCGCAGGATCAGGTGCTGGCCTACGTCCGCGGCCACGTCCGCGAGCCAGGAAAGGCACCGCTGTGCGGGAACTCGATCGCCACCGACCGGGCGTTCCTGGCCAGGGACCTGCCACGGCTCGATGAGTTCCTGCACTACCGGATGATCGACGTCTCGAGCATCAAGGAACTGGCCAGGCGCTGGTATCCACGCGCCTACTTCGCGAGCCCGGCAAAGGCCGGCGGTCACCGGGCGCTCGCGGATATCAGGGAGAGCATCACCGAGCTCAGGTACTACCGGGAGGCGGTCTTCGTGCCCATGCCGGGACCCGACACCGCCACCGCGCGCGAGATAGCGGCCAGGTTCCTGCCGCGCGGGGCCGAGCCAGTATCCGGTGCCGCCGCCGAGCCCGATTCCGGTTCTGCGGGGTAAGCGGGAAACGGTATGCTTCACTAGCGCCGCCGCGGCGGCCATGGTGGGCGTAGCTCAGCTGGTAGAGCGCCAGGTTGTGGTCCTGGATGTCGTGGGTTCAAGTCCCATCGTCCACCCCAAGATCCATGCAGGTCAAAGACCTGTCAGTCATCGCTCGCACGCGATAAACCCGTGGCGTCCTTGGTGGTCAGCCCGCGATGATGGCCGCTATGGACGAGGTCGAGGTCGTCGCCGCCCATCACGAGTGCGCGACCCTGCGCGTCGGTGACGTGTTCCTGAAGATCGACTCTGATCAGACGCGCACCGACGTCGAGGTCGAGGCGATGGCGTTGGCTCCGATCCCGACTCCGGAGGTCTTGTGGCGGAAGCCGCCGGTGCTCGCGCTCGCCGCTCTCCCAGGGACGGTACTGGGTCGCCTCGGGGAGCCGTCGACCTCGTCGTCGGCGGCGTGGGCCGCGGCGGGTTCGGCCGCGCGTATGCTGCACGACGCGCCGCTGCCGCCATGGCCCGGTCGGAGCGTCGACGAGTTCGCATCGCACCTCGACGGCGAATGCGAGTGGCTGGTCACGAACGACGTCCTTCCCGCCGACTTGGTCACGCGCAACCGCCGGGTTGCCCAGGCTGCGCTCCGGCCGTGGACTCCGGTGTTCACGCACGGCGACCTACATGTTGCCCACGTATTCGTCGACGGTGACGAGATCACCGGCGTGATCGACTGGACCGAGGCGGGCCAGGGCGATGCCCTGTTCGACCTCGCCAGCTTGACGCTCGGACACCCGGAGCACCTTGGCGACGTCATCGCAGGTTACGGCGCCGACGTCGACCTCGACGTGATCCGCGCCTGGTGGTCGTTGCGATGCTTGCGGGCGGCTCGCTGGCTGATCGAGCACGGCTTCGACCCATCCTCGCCAGGCGCCGAGTTCGACGTGCTGAGAAGCCAGGCGGAGTGACCAGCCGGGGCCTCGAACGATCTGCGAACGCTTCGATTTGTAGCGTGGGAAGCAGCAAGCAGGCCGTCTGCCCGAATTGCGAGGCACCCGCATGAACCATCCTGGACAGCCCGAGCGACCCGTCCTGTTCGTCATAGACGACGACGCTGGCGTCGTGCACGCGATGAGCGAGGATCTCGGCCGCAGATTCAGCCAGGATTTCCGCATCGTGGGCGAGACCTCGGCCGCCGATGGCCTCCAGAGGCTGCGCGATCTGGCGGGCGCGCGCGAACCCGTGGCGCTGCTCATCGTCGACCACGACATGATCGAGATGCCCGGCGTCGACTTCCTGGCCAAGGCGCACGAACTGCACCCGCTCGCTAAGCGCGTGCTGCTGGTCGAGCGTGACTACTCGTCGCAGAGCCCCCTGGTCAGCGCCATGACACTGGGCCAGGCCGACTACCACATCACCAAGCCGTGGATGCTCGAGCAGGATCTGTACCGCCAGGTCAGTGAGTTCCTGGCGGAATGGGCGAAGGACCGGGAGGCTGGCTTCGAGCTGTTCCACGTAGTCGGCACCGCCGACGACCGCGCCTCGCATGACCTGCGCGAGATGCTGACCAAGTTCAACGTGCCGTTCCGCTTCCACGCCGCCACCAGCGCCGCGGGGCGCGACCTGCTGAAGGCGCGCAGCCTGGACGGCGCGCCGCTGCCGGTCGTGATCAGGCACGACGACTACACCATGGTCAAGCCGACGGCCGCGGAGCTAATCGCCGCGACCGGCGGCACTGTCAGGAACGACATCGACGAGTGCGACGTCCTGATTGTCGGCGCGGGGCCGGCCCTGACGGCCGCCGTCTACGCGGCATCGGAGGGGCTGCGGACCCTGGTGCTTGAGGAGACCGTCTCCGGCGGACAGGCCGGCAGCAGCCCGATGATCAGGAACTACCCTGGCTTCCCGCACGGAATCAGCGGCCACGAACTCACCCGCCGCGCCTGTGAACAAGCCTGGATGTTCGGTGCTCACATGGTCTTCTCGCAGCCGGTCGTCGGCCTCGAGGCCAGGGGCGATGCCAGGATCGTGCGCCAGGCCGACGGGCACGAGATCATGGCGCGTGCCGTCGTCGTCGCGACGGGCATCGCCTGGCGGCGCCTGGAAGTCAAGCGGCTTGAGCAACTGCTCGGATGCGGCGTGTTCTACGGCGCGGCTGGCAGCGAGGCCCAGGCCATGGAGGGCCAGGACGTGTTTGTCGTCGGGGCTGGCAACTCCGCGGGCCAGGCCGCGCTGTACCTGGCCAGGTACGCCAGGCAGGTCACGATGCTGGTCCGCGGCGACAAGCTGGAGCGATCGATGTCGGAGTACCTGATCAGGGAGGTCAGGGCCACGCCCCACCTGGCGGTGCGGCTGAATACCGAAGTGCTCGATGGCCACGGCGATCTGCACCTGACCGGGATCACGGTGCTGGACAAGCAGGCCGGGCACACCGAGCAACTGCCAGCCACGGCGCTGTTCGTGCTGATCGGCGGCGAGCCGCGCACCCGGTGGCTGCCCGCTGAGGTCGAGCTGGCCGACGGGTACGTCCTGACTGGGCGCGACGTCACGCTGCACAAGGCGAGCCGGGATCGCTGGCGGCTCGAACGGCCTCCGCTACCGCTCGAGACCTCGCTGGCCGGCGTCTTCGCGGCCGGCGACGTCCGCTACCGGTCGATCAAGCGTGTCGCTTCCGCGGTCGGCGACGGCGCGACAGTCATCCGCCTGGTGCATGACTATCTCGACCCGGATGATGCGGACGAACTA
This sequence comes from uncultured Actinomycetota bacterium, assembly GCA_963696215.1. Lineage (GTDB taxonomy): Bacteria > Actinomycetota > Actinomycetes > Streptosporangiales > Streptosporangiaceae > Chersky-822. Next base: position 395,538 of record CAVOJF010000006.1, on the reverse strand, counting down.
GCGCTGAGCCTGGGTCGCTGATCGGGCCTAGCTGACCTCCATCACGTCGGCTTCAAGCGGCGATCCCGCTATGCCCTGCGGGCTCTGGCCGTACCACCAGGCGGTCGAGGCGATGTCATCGGCCAGCGGCAGGTATCGGCCGCCGGCACGCCAGCCGAGTGCCTGCACCGTGACCCGGATGTCGCGCGCGAAGCGGATCGGATCGGGTAGGTGCCACCGGTACATCCCGAACCGCTGCTGGCTGCGGTACAGCCCGTCTGGGCGCAGGATCTGCGGCAGGCCGAGGAACGGCGTGCTGTAGGCCGTATAGCCCTGGCCAGGCACGTCGAAGTTCCACGCGCCTCCGAAATAGTCCTCGGTTCCCGTGCCGCAGATCGTCGGGAGACCAGTATCGCCGTCGAGGTAGAACTTGACCTCGCCCTCACCCCACCACCCCGCGCTGTTCGACCCCCAGGCGAGGTAGGTCCCGACATAGTGGCCGCGATCGCTGACCCCTTCGAGGATGGAGTGGACGTCGCGGGGCGGCAGCGGATTGCTCCTGCGCCACTGCGCATGCAGGTAGCCCGCGCTCTCGCCGACGTCGGTGAGCTCGTAGTCGATCTGGAAGTAGACGACGGCGGTCCCGGGCCCGAGGTTCTCCAGTTCGATCCTGGCTGCCTTCCGGTACGGCATCTCCCAGTAGCTGTTCAGGCCGCCGTTCGGGTTGACGGCTACGGGCAAGGAACTGACGTGCGCATACTGACCCCAGCCCTGGCAGAAGAAGTCGCCGAGCGGCGCGGCGACCGCGGGCACGGCGGCGTCCTCCCAGTACGCGCGGAGGACGAGCGAGCGCCAGTGCGAGTGATGCACGGTCAGCCAGATGTGCCGGATCACGCCGGGCCCCGCGATGTCCGCGAGCACGGCAGTCGTCCCGGCCGGGACCTCGATGCTGGGCGAGACCTTCCAGCCGGGCCCGAGATCTCGCGCGGCCGCCGCGCCGGTGCCCTCCGTCGCCGCCCCTCCCCCGCCTTTCGCCCCGGTCGGGTTCTCCGGGCTGACCGAGCGCGTCAGCCCAGCCCGCAGCAACGACATCCCGCTCCAGCCCATCTCGTTCACGGCTGCTCCTTGATCGCCAGGCCGGCCAGCCCGGTCGTTTCCTGGCTGTCGCACCGGGCAGGTCTAGAGAATCAGACCATCGGGCCAGGTGCACGCCGGGCGGATCGCGTGCACCTCGTGGCCTCTCGTGGCGCCTGATGGATCCCGGCAACCAATCAGGGGGAAGCTCGATGCCTTACATCAAGGTCGGCCAGGAGAACTCAGGCCCGATTGAGTTGTACTACGAAGACCACGGCTCGGGGCAGCCAATCGTCCTGATCCACGGCTATCCGCTGAGCGGTCGCGCCTGGGACAAGCAGGTGCCCGTGCTTCTCGATGACGGCCGCCGGGTGATCACCTACGACCGGCGCGGATTCGGTAAGTCGAGCCAGCCGACCACTGGCCACGACTACGACACCTTCGCGTCCGACCTGAACACCCTGCTCGAGACCCTCGACCTGCGCGACGTCACCCTGGTGGGCCACTCGATGGGCACCGGCGAGGTCACGCGGTACCTGGGCAAGTACGGCTCGCAGCGCGTGACCAAGGGAGTGCTGATCTCGCCGATCCCGCCGTTCCTGCTGCAGACCGACGACAACCCTGAGGGCCTGCCCGCGAGCCTGTTCGACGGATTCATGCAGACGGCCAGGCAAGATACCCCGGCGTGGATGAAGGGGTTCCTGGACAACTTCTACAACTTCGACAAGTTCCGCGGCACCCTGGTCAGCGATCAGGCCTACCAGGCCAGCTGGAACATCGCCGCCTCGGCGTCCGCCACCGCGGCCGTGTCCTGCATCCCGACCTGGGAGACCGACTTCCGCGCCGACCTCGGCAGGATCAGCGTGCCGATGCTGGTCATCCAGGGTGACGACGACCGGATCCTGCCGTACCCGAACACCGGCAGGCGGCTGCCGGGGCTGATCAGCGACATGCAGATGGTGGTCATCGAAGGCGGACCGCACGCCATCGCGTGGACGCACGACGATCAGGTCAACAGCGCGCTGCTGAAGTTCCTGGCCTGAGGCCTCCCGAACCGGCCAGGCCACCGGATCCTTAACGTCCAGCCTGGACGCACCGCCTCGCTGGCGTCCACGCTGGCGCTATCGTGCAGCCAGGACGAATTCCGGCCGATGCGGGCGGATCTGCCTTGCACGGGATCTGGTAGGTGAGGAGCAGCCGTGGCGGACAGCCGGTTCGGGATGACGGAGCTGGAAGACCTACCCGAGGACCTGCGCGAGCGGGTCGGCGCCATCGCCGAGAAGTCAGGCTTCGTGCCGAACATCTTCCGCGCGCTTGGGCGCCGGCCCGCCGAACTGCGCGCGTTTCTCGACTACCACGACGCGCTAATGGACACCTCGGATGGCCTCAGCAAGGCTGAGCGCGAGCTGGTGGTGGTTGCCACCTCGGGAGCCAACCACTGCACGTACTGCGTGGTGGCGCACGGCGCGATCCTGCGGATCAGGGCCAAGGACCCGCTGCTGGCCGACCAGGTGGCCACCAATCCCTGGCACGCCGACCTTGACGAGCGCCGCAGGGCCATCGTCGACCTCGCGCTGGCGCTGACCCGCACGCCCGAGTTGTTCGGCGACGCCGACATCGCGCGGGCCAGGGCGGCAGGCCTGACCGACGACGAGATCTGGGACGTCGGTGCGATCACGGCCCTGTTCGCAGCGTCGAACCGGCTGGCCCACCTGATGGGGCTGCGGCCGAATCCGGAGTTCTACGCGATGGCCCGCGCGCCTCGCGCCTAGCGAGCGGGCGCGGAACAGCTACGGCGCCGGTCCAGGCCCGAAGTCCCATTTGCGCGTAGCGAATGCGGTCGTATATGCCGCATTTAGTACTCCTTGCCGCAAACACTCCCTGCTGTGAGGCCCGCCCGCGCAACGAACTCAGCTAGAACCGGCGCGAGCGCACCTGGGCTGACGTTGTGCCCTTCCCCGGGCAGGGTACCCAGTTCGGCGCCCGGGATGACCTGCTGCAGCGTCGCCGCCGACCGCGCCATGAACGGCGCCCCGTCACCACCGTGCAAGACCAGCGTTGGCACCCTGACGTGCCTCGCGCGCTCGGCAGGGACCGATCTGTCGGTGCCCATCAGCCCGGCGTGATCGTAGGCGAGGGTCGGCGCGACGGCCTCCACGCCCGGCCAGAACGGGGCCTGTCGCATGCCGTCGACCTGGTCGGCCGGCGTCCCGACAAAGGTCATGAAGAGCGCCGCCGCGTCGCCGGGGCGGCCATCCTCGAGAGCTGCTTGCATCTCCGCCAGGTAGGCGTGCCAGGCCGGGCGAACGGTCGGCTCATCGTCGTACGGCGCTTCGTACATCGCCAGCCCGGTGACCTGGCCGGTGCCGAGCGCAAGCGCGGCCTCGAGCGCGAGGCAGGCACCCGAGGAATGCCCGTACAGCACCGCGGAGCCGCCAGCCTCGCCGATCACAGCGGCGACGTCCTCAATTTCCCTGGCGACGGAGTACGGCCGCGTATCACCGCTATCGCCTCGTCCGCGCCGGTCGTAGGTCAGGACCGTGAGCCGAGGAGCGAGCAGCCGCACGAGTTCGCTCTTGTTGTCGGACCGGCGCGTCGTGAGGGCGCCGTCGACGATCACCAGAGCTGGTCCCTTGCCATCCTTGTCGTAGGCGATCGCGGTCCCGTCCCGCGAGGTCACTACCGGCATCTGCGCGTCCTTTGCGTCGGCGGATTCGTGCCAGGATCTGGTGCTGTGAGTACCGGCGCTACCGATCCTCCGAACCTGGCCGCCACGTTCCAGCACCGCGGCGTGGCAGCAGCCTACGAGCACCGGCCGACATACCCCAGCGAGGTCTTCGACGTGCTGCTCGGGCTGATCACCGGCCAGCCGCGCAACGTGCTGGATCTGGGCGCCGGCGAGGGCGCGCTGGCCAGGCCGCTGGCTGGCCTCGTTGACCACGTCGACGCCCTCGACATCTCGGCGGAGATGATGGCGGCCGGGCGGCGCCGGCCGGGCGGCGGCCAGCCGAATCTGCGCTGGATCCTCGGCGCGGCGGAATCAGCCCCGCTCGCCGGTCCTTATGCGCTGGTCACAGCCGGCGCGAGTATGCACTGGATGTCGTGGCCGCAAACGCTGCCGCGGGTGGCGGCGGCCATGACACCGGGCGCGTACCTAGCGATCGTGGAGCACGGGCCGCGGGACGTGCCCTGGCAGTCCGATCTCCTCGAGATCCTCTGGCGGCACACCCGGCACCAGTCCTACGATCCTGGCTTCTCAGTGACCGAGGCGCTGTCGGCGAGCGGGCTGTACACCATCGCGGGACGGGTGACCACGGCGCCGGTCGCGTTCGGCCAGTCTGTCGCCGACTACGTCGAGCAGTTCCACTCGACGTCCAGCCTGGCCCGGGAGCTGATGCCGGAGGAGGAGGCGGCCGCCTTCGGCGTCGCGGTGGCCGACGTGGTGCGGCCGTACGCCATCAGCGGGCTGCTGCAACTGGCCATCGTCGCGGACGTGACCTGGGGCCGGATCACGAGCTAGCCGCTGCCGATGCGCGGTCGTTTGACCTTCCCGCAACGGGAATGCGTACGGTCGGAGCATGAACTCGCCGGAGCGCCTGCTCAGCATCGGCCAGTTCGCGCGCGCGTGCGGGCTGACCGCGAAGGCACTGCGGCACTACGACGCCGTCGGCCTGCTGACCCCTGCCGCCGTCGACCCGGTCAGCGGCTACCGGCGGTACGGAGAGGACCAAGTTCACGCTGCGCTGCTGATTCGGCGCCTGCGTGGACTCGACCTGCCGGTCGCCGAGGTGCGCCTGGCTGCTCGACCTGTACGCGGCCGACCCTGACGCGATGTCCGCGGCGCTGCTCGCGCACCGCGGCAGGCTCGTCGCCCGCGCGACGCGAATGAAGGGGCAGATCCACGACCTCGACCACCTAGTTGCCGGAAAGGAATGGAAATCAATGCCAGAGCGGAACGACAAGCCGTCACTCGACCCGCAGGAGCAGCGCCAGCTCGCCGCCGCGCTGTTCAATCGCGTCTGGACCCTGCTGGAGCAGGAGACTCGCACCGAGGCCGAGGACGCCGAGATGATCCACGCGGCGCACGCGTCGACCTACCACTGGATGCAGATCGGCAAGCCGGTCAACCGCGCCCGCGGTGAGTGGCAGTGCTCGCGCGTGTACGCGGTGCTCGGGCAGCCGGGACCTGCACTCTTCCACGCCCAGAAGGTCCTCGACATCTGCCAGCGTGAGGGCATCGCGGACTTCGACCTCGCCTTCGCCTACGAGGCATTGGCCCGCGCGAGCGCGCTCGGCGGCGACGAGTCTGAGGCGCGCCGCTGGGCTGAGCTGGCGCGCGCCGCGTGCGCGCAGGTTGCCGAGGAAGACGACAGGGAGATCGTCATGTCGGACCTGGAGACCCTGCCAGCCGGCATCTGAAGACAGGGCGTTTGACCTTTTGCGGATTACTGACCTCACGCGCTGGTGTCAGGACCCGGGCCGGCGTCGACCACGATGACCTCGAGCGTGCGCGGTCCGTGCACGCCCTGCACCCGGTCAAGCTCGATGTCGCTGGTCGCCGACGGCCCGCTGATCCAGGTGAGGGGTGCCGCCGGATCCAGGGCGGCGACTGCCTGGGGCACCAGCGCCACGACCTGGTCGGCGCGCAGAACGCACAGGTGGTAGTCGGGCACGAGCGATAGCGCGCGACGGCCCTGCCCCGGTGATCCGTCGAGCACGATCGTCCCGGTCTCGGCGATGGCCACGGTCGCGGTCGTGACCACGCCGTCGCACGCGTCGAGGTCGGCGGCGCTCAGCCCGTCGTCGGCAACGGCCTCGAGGCCGTCCGGCAACGGCACATCCAGGCCGGTCGGCCGCAAGACTCGGTGGGCGCCGCGCTCGGCGAGCGCGGCGCCAACAACCGCGCCGAGCTCGTCGGGCGTGCACCGGCGCACGGCCGCTCCGTAGTCGTTCAGCCGGTCGGCGAGCAGGTCGATCAGCTCTGCAGGGGCGAGTTCGCTGGTCGTCCGGTAACCGCTGATCGTGGGCTTCGGCTCGGGCGGCGCCTCCCCGATCGCCGCCCTGATCCTGGCGAGCACCTCGTCCCTGGCCGTCACGGTGCTGTCCCCCGCGGGAGTACTCCCCAGACCCCCCGTCACGGCCCACCCCCATGCTCGCGGCGCCACCACTGCCGGAACGTCTGCGCCGGCGGGACTGGCGCGTCCCTGACCCTGGTCCAGCCGGCCAGCGGCGGCGGCAGCCGGCGGATCTTGCCGCGGCGGCCCAAGAGCCTGGCGAGCCGGCCGCCGCGCTGGGCCGCGGCGAACCTGACCGGATCGGACATCGCCCACGCGGTCGCGGCCATCGCGATCGCCTCGGGGTCTGGCACGCGGGACGCGCGCGCGGACTCCTCGACGTGCCTGGCCCGCAGGTGCACGAGGATGGACGGAATGTCGATCTTCACGGGACAGGCGTCGTAGCAGGCACCGCACAGCGAGGAGGCGAATGGCAGGGACGCGTTGTCCTCGATGCCGGTCAGCATCGGCGACAAGACCGCGCCGATCGGGCCCGGATACACGGAGCCGTATGCGTGCCCGCCGACGCGCTCGTACACCGGGCACACGTTCAGGCAGGCCGAGCACCTGATGCAGTGCAGCGCCTGCCTGCCAACCTCGTCCGCGAGCGCCGCGGTCCTGCCGTTGTCGAGCAGCACCAGGTGGACCTCCTGCGGACCGTCGCCGGGCGTGACGCCGCTCCACATCGAGGTGTACGGGTTCATCCGCTCACCGGTCGAGGAACGCGGCAGTAGCTGCAGGAAGACCCCGAGGTCGGGCCATGAAGGAACGACCTTCTCGATCCCCATCACGGTGATCAGCGTGCGCGGCAGCGTCAGGCACATCCGGCCGTTGCCCTCGGACTCGACCACGCACAGCGTGCCGCTCTCGGCGACGGCGAAATTGGCGCCGCTGATCCCGACCTGTGCGGACAGGAACTTGCGCCGCAGGTGCAGCCGCGCCGCCTCGGCCAGGGCCCGCGGCTCGTCGGTGAGGCCGGGATCCACGTCGCCCATCTCACGCAGGAAGATCTCCCTGATCTCGGCCCTGTTCTTGTGGATCGCCGGGACCAGGAAGTGCGAAGGCCGGTCCTTGCCCAATTGCACGATGAGTTCGGCCAGATCGGTCTCGACCGCGCTGATCCCGGCCGTTGCGAGTGCGTCGTTGAGGCCGATCTCGTCGGTGACGATCGACTTGACCTTCACCACCTCGGTGGCGCCGGTCGCTTGGACCAGGTCGGTCACGATCTGGTTCGCTTCGACCGCGTCCCTGGCCCAGTGCACCGTCCCGCCGCGCGCCGTGAACTCCGACTCGAGCCGCTCCAGGTAGCCGTCGAGGTTGGCCATCGTGTGCGCCTTGATCGCGCGGCCTGCCTCGCGCAGTTCCTCCCAGTCGGGCAGTTCGGCGACCACCCTGGCCCGCTTGCCCCTGATGGTGGTCGTGGCCTTCGCCAGGTTCCGCCTGAGCTGAGAGTCGGCGAGCGCGCGCCGCGCAGCGACCGGGAATGGTTCGTCGCCGCGCAGGTGCCCGACCCCGCGGGGGGCTACTGGGGGCGTCTGCGGGGGCGGCCGGTCCGGCGTTGGCAGCGCTGGCATGCCGAGGAAGGTGCTCACCGGCCGGTCCTGGTGCTGGCGAGGATCTCGGCCAGGTGGACGGTCTTGGTGCCAGTGTTCAGCCTGGAGAGCCCGCCGCCGATGTGCATCAGGCAGGAGCTGTCGCTGGCCACACAGGCCTCGGCGCCAGTCGCCAGCACGTTGCGCATCTTGTCGGCCAGCATCGCCGTCGAGACGTCGGCGTTCTTGATCGCGAACGTGCCGCCGAACCCGCAGCACGACTCAGCGTCGGGCAACTCGACCAGCTCAAGGCCGGCCGACCCGGCGCAGCAGCCGGAGCGGACGGTCTCCGACGCGCAGCATGCGCAGCGAGTGGCAGGTCGGGTGGTAGGTGACCCGGTGCGGGTAATACGCCCCGACATCCTCGAGCCCGAGTACGTCGGTCAGGAACTCCGACAGCTCGAACGTCGTCGCGGCGACCGCCTCGGCTCGCCGCGCGAGGTCCTCGTCGCCGAAGCGCCTGGCGACCATCGCGTGCTGGTACCTGACCGAGCCGGCGCACGAACCCGACGGCACCACGACAGCCTCGTAGCCGCTGAACGTCTCGACGAAGTGCCTGATCAGCGGCAGCGACTGGCGCTGGTACCCGGTGTTGACGTGCATCTGACCGCAGCAGGTCTGGGCCGCGGGGAATTCGACCCGGTAGCCGAGCCGCTCCAGCAACTCGACGCAGGCCCGCCCGGCCTGGGGGAACAGCGTGTCCGCCAGGCAGGTCACGAACAGAGCGACCCGCACCTAACCTCGCCGCCTTGGCCGCGGGTCCCGCCGGACTTGCCGGCCCTGACGGGACTTGCGAGTCTGGCGGGTCTGCCGGGGCTGACAAGTCTGACGGGGCTGGCGGGTCTGGCGGGTCTGGCGGGTCTGCCGGGGCTGACGGGACTGGCGAGTCTGACACCGTGCCGATGGAGACTCCCGCGCGCGCGGCGCCATCCTTGATGCTGACCGGCATGTCCGCCACGGGGCCTCCCACGCGGCCCAGTGTCGGACCGCCCCTTGGAACGTGTCAAACCCGTGGTAGGCGGGTGTCGCGTCAGACGCGAGACGTGGCTCCTCGTGAGCAGACCGGGTCTCTCCCGCGACTTAGCACTGGCTGAATCGCCGTAAACGCCACATAGCGGACGTGATCCAGGTCGGCGGCGCTCCTAGTTCTTGCTGCCCTCCATGATCACGGACGACTTTTCGCACCGGTGCAAAAAACTGTCCGCGATCATGGAAACGACCGCGGAAGGAGCCACATGAGCGGCCTGCGCACGGACATAGTCGCCGAGTTGATCGCGCGCAACCGGCTGAACGCGGGCCCGCGCAACACCAAGTACGCGGGCGGCAACACCAAGTACGCGTGCGGCAACACCAAGTACGCGGGCGGCAACGCCTCGGCCGCCGCGTTCTCGCGTTAGGCCGACGGCGCGATGCCGGAACCCTTCCTGGCGGCAGCCGCTGACCTCGGCGCGTCTGGGGGCCGGGTCATGGTCGCCGAGGTCGGGCCTGGCCGGCTCGAGCTTCGCGAGGTGCGCAGATTCGCCAACGCGCCGGTCGCAGCGGCCGGGACCCTGCACACCGACGTGCTGCGGCTGCACGAGGAGGTGCTTGAGGGCCTGCGGCTGGCTCGCGCCGCCGGCGAGATCGCCAGCGTCGGGATCGACTCCTGGGGCGTGGATTATGGCTTGCTCGACGCGGACGGCGCGCTGCTCGGCAACCCGGTGCACTACAGGGACGCCAGGACGGCTGGTGCCGCCGAACGGCTCGCCGCGCTCATCGATCCCGGCGAGCTGTACGCGATCACCGGCGTCCCCACGATCCCGATTAACACGCTCTGCCAGCTCGTCTCGGCCGCCGGTACAGCGCAGCTGGAAGCTGCGCGGACGCTGCTCCTGGTACCTGACCTGCTGATCTACTGGCTGACCGGCACGATAGGCGCGGAGGTAACGAACGCGTCGACAACTCAGTTGCTCGACGTCCGTGCCGGAAACTGGGCCGCCACGGTGCTCGAGCGGGCCAGCATCCGGCCGGCGCTCCTGCCGCCGCTGCGCCGTCCTGGCGAATTCGCCGGGCCGCTGCTTCCAGAAGTCCTCGCCCGCACCGGGCTCGCCGCGCGCACGCCGCTCACGACTGTGGCGTCACACGACACCGCCTCCGCGGTCGTGGCTGTCCCGGCCGTCGGCACCGACTTTGCCTATATCTCCTGCGGAACGTGGTCGCTGGTCGGTGTCGAGCTTGCCCAGCCGGTACTGAGCGAGGCGAGCCGGCTGGCCAGCTTCACCAACGAGTCAGGAGTCGACCGGACGATCCGCTACCTGCGCAACGTCATGGGCCTCTGGCTGCTGCAGGAGTCGCTGCGGGCCTGGGCCGCGGCCGGCCTGCAAGTCAGCCTCGGCGAGGTGCTCGATCTGGCCGCCGCAGCGGAGCCGCTGCGCGCCGTCATCGACGCCGACGACATGGAGTTCCTCGCGGCGGGTGACATGCCGGCCAGGATCGCGGCGGCCTGCGCACGCACCGGGCAGCCAGTGCCCGCCGAGCCGGGGCAGACCGCTCGCTGCGTACTGGACAGCCTGGCTCTTGCCCATCGCCGCGCGGTCAGGCAGGCTCAGCAGCTGTCGGGGCGGACGGTGCGCGTCGTGCACATGGTCGGCGGTGGCGCTCGCAACGCGCTCCTCTGCCAGCTCACCGCCGATGCGTGCGGGCTTCCTGTCCTCGCGGGGCCGGCCGAGGCCGCCGCGCTCGGCAACGCGTTGATCCAGGCCAGGGCTCATGGCGCGGCTCCGGCTGACCTGGCTAGCCTGCGCTCGCTGGTCAGGCAGACTCAGCCAGTGCGCCGCTACGAGCCGTCCGGCCGGCCTGACGTCTGGCGTGCCGCTGCCGCAAGGCTCGGCCAACGCTGACCGGCCCGGAGCGAGCGTGCTCCGGGCCGGTCAGCGGAAGTCCAGAGTTACTTACTGGGGTGCGGGCACGCCACCTTCGGGTTCGCGCCCAGGTAGTTCAGCGGGCCGGCCAATACGGTGACGATAATCGTGCCGGTGCGAGCGCAACCGGGATCTGAATTGTAGTAATGGCGCTGGGCGCCGGCGATCGCGCCGATGATCAGCCAGATCACAAGCACGACTCCGAGGATCCGCATTGCAGCCTCCGATCACCTCAGGCGGTCTCTTTGAGCGCCTGGCCTCGGGCAGGGCTGGCAGGCAGCCAGGGTGCGCCGTTGGCACGGACGCAACTACCTCTGGTTCAGCGACATAAACCCTATACCGCAAAGCCGCCGGGCATACCGCGTGTCACATGACAGGCCAGGCACATCAGTCACGCATCGCGTCGAGCCCCGCCATGCCGCTGCGCTGATGTTTGAACGGGCGTGTACGGGCAGAGTGACGGCCATTGCACAACCGTAGAAAGTAGCCCCCATGGCACTTGTGTTCGCGGTCTTCATCGCCGCATTGTTCGTCGTCTTCTTGCATCCCGATGGACGAGCGCGCCGGATCGTACGCCTGCGCGCAGGCGTCGCCCGCGCGGTTGACGTCACTAAGTCAGCGCTCACCGTGAGCACGGAAACCGTCGACAAGATCGCGGCCGATCTGGCCGAGGATCATCGCGGTACTGGTGGCGTGAGTCACCTGCTCACACCCTCCGATGGCGCCACCACGGACCCGCTCGAGCAGAGCGCCAGCGGCTGATCCCGGCACCTGACCGCCACGAGAGGGCCGCACCTGCCGCCTTCTTTCATCGCATCCGCGCTGATCAGATGCCCTTGTGCCGACAGTTTTCCAGTTCTGTCGAGCTCCGATGTTTGAAACCCACTGGGCGGGCACAAATGGGCCGTGCACCCTGATGATGAACTCCCGGCCAGCGGGCTCGAGCAGCATGACGACGCCGATCTGCTGGAGATGATCCGTTCCCTGCCCCGCGAGCACCCAATCAGAGAAACGGCATGCGAAGTGCTCGTCAACAGGTACCGCCCGCTGGTGCGGTCCTGCGTCCGGCGGTTCCAGAACAGCCCGGAGCCGTACGAAGATCTCCTTCAGGTCGGATACGTCGGCCTGATCAAGGCCATCAACAACTACGACCCGGCGGCCGGCACTGGACTGGCCGGCTACGCCCTGCCGTGCGTCAGCGGCGAGATCAAGCGGTACTTCCGTGACAAGCGCTGGCAGATCCACGTCAAGCGCTCGCTCCAGGAACTGAGGCTGTCCGCGAGGAGCGCCACGGCCGAGCTCATCCAGACGCTCGGTCACGCACCGACAGAGGCCGAACTCGCCGAGCGGCTGAACATCACGGAGGACGAGCTCCACGAGGTCAGGCGTGCTGAGATGGCGTTCCAGTCGTCTTCGCTCGACGCGCCGCTGGCCGAGGACGATGGCAGGTCAAGCCTGGCCGACCTGATCGGCGCCGAAGACCCGCAACTCGAGCACGTGCTCGACATGGAAGCCGTCTGGCAGCACCTCAGCTTGCTGCCCGATCGCGAGCAGCAACTCGTGCTCATGCGCTTCTACGGCAACATGACCCAGGCCGAAATCGGCAAGCAGCTGGGCATCTCCCAGATGCACGTCTCTCGGCTGCTCGCCGAAGCTCTGGAGTATCTGCGCGAGTCTTTGCTGGAGCCCGCCTAGACGCGCCTGCTCCCTCATCCCCGTATTGCAAGTGAAAGGGACCGAACCATGAAGTCAGCGACCGCACTGACGATCCTGGCGGTGGGCGCAGTCTTCGCGTTTGCCGTCACCGCCCACCCATCCTTCCTGAACCTTCAGGTCCTCGGCTGGGTACTCATGCTGACCGGAATCGTGGGCCTGGTCATTCCCCGCCGTGGGCGGGGTTGGCTGCGCCGCAGCGTGCTCGTCAAGGGCTCGCCGGACTTTACCGACTCGGCTGGCCCAGCGGCACGCCGTCAGATCGCCGCGCTCGAACCCGCCGAGTCCGCGCCTACGGTCCTGGACGGCCAGGTCGAGCGCGAATCGATCGTCGAGTACATCGAGAAGTAGCGGCCACGATCCGCAGGGGCGTGGTGCCCGCCAGCCAAGCTGACGGGCACCACGCCCTGTTCTGTGCTCGTCGGCTCAGCGCGCCCGACCCGCGCCGACAGGTGCGTTCGCCTGCTTGGGCGCGCTGTCCATGTGCGCGAGTATCCGCCGCCGCTCGATCTCACTCGTCCCGCCCCAGACGCCGTGCACTTGCTGTGTGGCGAGGGCGAAGTCCAGGCACTCGGCCCGGACCTGGCATCGGGTGCAGACCGACTTCGCGCGGTTGAGCTGTTCCACCGCCGGGCCTACCGACGACAGCGGGAAGAACAGCTCGGGGTCGACGGACAGGCAGGCACCTCGCGAGCGCCAGCCGGCTTCTGCGTATCTCATTCCGCTTCAGTCCTTTTGCGGCGAGTGATCCCGGCCTCGCGCCGGCTCCGCCGTCATCGCGTTCATGGCCATCGATCCCCTGCCCGTGCGTGCCGCATTTATTCACGACAGCACTCGGCTATCCCGACTTCGCGGGATGCTCCTGGCTGTCGCGCCGCGCCGGGCGCCTTTTACCGGCGGGACGAGCGGGACGTTCTGCCTTGTCGGCGCGAGCCGGGCGTTCAGGTCTTTCGGCGCGAGACGGACGTTCCGGGCTGTCGCCGACGCGCAGCACCATCATGGTGATGTCGTCGATCAGATCGCCAGCGCTGAATTCGAGCAAGGTGCGCCGCATGGCGGCTTCGAACTGGTCGGGATGGCTCCCGGCCAGGCCAGCAAGCTCATCACTGAGCCTGGCCTGGAAGTAGGTCCTGTCGCGGCCCCTGGCCTGGGTGAGGCCGTCGGTGTACAGGAACAGGATGTCTCCCTTGCGCAAGGTCAGCTCGTGCGTTCCTGGCTCGAAATCCGTGACCAGCCCAAGCGGCAGGCCACCCCCGCCTGGAAGCTGCACCCGCCCGTCCGAGCGGATGATCGCGGCGCTCGGGTGGCCCGCGCTGCCAAGCGCGACGTGCAGCGCCCCATCCCGCCACTCGAGATGGGCGATGCTGGCGGTCACGAACCCGCCGCTCAGTTCTTCAGCGAGAAGGATCTTGTTGGCGGCCGCCAGCACCTGCGCCGGGTCTGCCGTGTCGTGCGCGAGGACCCGGATCGCATGCCTGGCAGCCGCGGTTACCGCAGCGGCTTCCTCGCCTTTGCCGCAGACGTCGCCGACCGACAGCCCCCAGCCGACCGGGGTCCGGTAGGCGTCGTAGAAGTCAGCGCCGATTTCTACGCCCTCTGTCGCCGCGACGTACACGGCGGCAAGCTCGACGCCGCCGATCTCCGGCAGCCGGCGCGGCAACAGGCTGGCCTGGAGCGCGTCGGCGATCTCGGTGCGACGGCGGAACATATGATCGACGCGGATCGCGAGCGCCAGCTGTCCGCCGAGTTCCTCGACGAGGCCGAGGTCACCGATCTCGAAATGCCGCTGATCAGCCTGTCGGGCCAAGGTGAGGACGCCATACCTGCGCTCGCCATCAGTGACAGGCACTGAAAGCACCGACGTCGTGCCGAGCAGCATCAGCAGCGGAATGTCGCCAGGGGCATGCCCGAGCATCGCAGCGTCTTCCGCGTGCGCGATGAGCACCGCCTGGCCCGACTCATGGACGGCATGCGGCAGCGTGCCGGGCATCGGATTCAGCGCCGCGGCCGAATCCCTGATCGCGGCCAGCCCCGGTCCTTCAGGTCCGATGACGAACTGCCGCCGCAGCTGGCCGCGCCGGTCTAGGTCGACGATCACCCACGACGCTAGCTCGGCGGCCAGCAGCCGGGCACAGCGCTGCAATGTCATCGACTCGCTGAAGTTCTCGTTCTCTAGCAAGAGCCTGGTCACCGCGGTCACCAGGTCCATCCGGTGCGTGATCGCCTCGACGGCTGTGACGGGGTGTTCGGCGGCCGCATCGCCACTCACCGGTTCCTGCTTGTGCTCGCTCGCGCCGTTCGCGACAGCCACGATGAGCCGGTCGTTGTCCCCGCTGACACTGACGAGCCCGATGGCGAGCTCCCCGACCGCCGCGCCTGCCGAGCTCAGCAGGCCGCACTTGACCCGGCCAGGGCGCCCGCTCCTGGCGACCGCGTTCAGCTGCGTCTGTACCGCGGCCCGGCCGGACAGGGCCACGAACGTGGTGAACGGCCTGCCGGTCGCGTACCCCGGCTTGGACCCGAGCAGCTCAGCCGCGGCCTTGTTGACCCGCAAGACCGTCGCATCCCTGGCGAGCAGGAACAACGGAATCGGCGTGTCGGTGAAGGCCGCTTTCAGCATCCGGCGCTCGCTGGCGTCCGAATCTGACGGTCGCACGCCCGCGGCCTGGTCACTGGTGGTCAACGGCGCGAGCAAGCCGATGGCGGCCTCGAGTTCGGCAAAGGCCGCATCGAGCAGCGAGCCAACGTCCGCGGCGGGCAGGCCGGCGGCCTGACGCAGCGCCGCATGGCGCTTCTCAAGGTCCGCGACCTGCGTCGCGGCATCATCGCCTTCTGGCGCTACCGGCAACTGCGTGTCCTATCTCGTCACGGGTCTGGGAGGTGATTCCCTGGCCAGCACGCGGTTCTACACGCCCACTAGATCAGCCTGGCGCTTAAAGCGTCTAGTGGGAGCGGTTCCGCGGCGCCGGCCGCCGCATTATGCCTAGTTCTGGGGCGGGTCCAGCCCGTGATCCTGACCGCCATCGGGCGCCGTGCCGCCATCGAGGCGCTCGATGGCGGCCGCGGTCAGGTCCGCGATGCGACCCAGCACGCTCAGCTCGAGGAAGGTTACCGGCGGCCTTGACCGCTCCCGCACGATCGTGATCGCGCCAAGTGCCCGGCCGCAGACCGTGATCGGGCTGACCGCATAGGATCCCGCGCCGATGGCGTCAGCGACCAGGCGTCCGTCGGGAAGCACGCCGAGGTCGGCGGGATCCTCGATCCAGGCCTGCACGAGCGGGGTGCGCTGGTCCATCGCCGACGCCGTCAGCGGGCAGTCCGTCACGGGAAGTTCGGCGACTGCCGTGGCAAGCCAGGGCGCGGCCGTGCGTCCGGCCACCGACCTGGAACCGTGGCCTGCCTGTGCCACGTCGACGATGACCCAGTCGGCGAAGCGGTCGGCCAGCGCATCGGCTGTCCCGGCCATGAGGTCCCGCTGCTCGGTAGCGGCAACGGCCGCTCCCCCGGCCGCTGCGAGCGCGTCCAGTGCCGCCGTCCACGCGCGGACACGCTCCGGTGGCCATTCGGATGCCGGAAGATTCATCTATCCTGCCGCCTGGTCTGGCTCTGTCGCTGCCATCTGTCGCCGCCGCCGGTGGCCGCCCTGCGGGCACGCCAGGCCGACGATCGATGGCAGCTACCCGGCACCCCGGCAGGTCAAACGAGTCAGTCAGCGCACATCGAGTTCGTGGGTCTCGACGATGCGCCTGGCCACCTCGGTGACCTTGATCTGCCTGGTCTGCGAGATCTCCCGCATCCGCCGCAGCGCTTCGTCGGCGCTGCAGCTGAGGCCGACCATCAAGATCCCCTTGGCCTGATCGACCATCGCGCGGGAGTCAGCGCCCTCGCTGAGCTGCCGGGCGGTGCGCTGGGCGGCGTCGAAGGTCGAGGTGTTGCGCATAACCGCGCTGCCGAAGGCGATCAGCAGCTCAGCGACCGGAGCGCGGCTCGCGTCGAGCACCCTCGTGCGCGTCGCGTACATGGTCAGCGTCAGGCCGAGTTGCCCTGACTTGTGCACGAGAGTGAGCGATGACCGTACGCCCATCGACAACGCACGGCTCGTGTACTCCGGCCACCGAGTCTCGGTGAGCGTGTCAGGGCAGCTCATCTGCTTGCCTTCGGCCAGCGCGTCCATGGCGGGCCCGCGTCGCCAGGCAAGCTGAACCTCGGCCAGTTCGGACAGGTCAGGGTGGCTGGCCGAACTGACGGCCGACTCGTCGCCCTGCCAGAGAACAGACGTTGCCCCCGAGCACCCGGGCACATGCCTGGCCGCGAGCTCAACCAGCCGGTTCATCGCACGCGACTCGGAGGCGCTCGCCAAAGTCAGCAGCTCACCCGCGGCCTGCGCGAGCTCCGCACTCAGGTCGCGCGACTCCAGTTCAGACACCGCCACCTCGAACTTACAATCGCGACCGCCATGATCGGCGCTACGGCGGGCGTAGCCATGGCCTCAACCACCCTATGCACCACGTTGACGCCCGGCCAGCCGCCAGAGTCCGGTCCGCTCCGGCGCAGGGCCGCTAATGCCGTCGAAGACGGCACTATTCCCCCTTCGCGAGTAAGCTCCGGTCGATAGGCCGACCCTGCTTAACGGCATTGAGGAACTTAGACGGAATGCTCCAGCTTGCCACAGATGGCACCGCCACTGCGGAGGTGGTGCCGGTTCTCCTGATCGAGGATGACGAGGCTGATGCCATCCTCGTGCGCGAGTACCTGGCCGACGCCGGTCTCGGCGTGTCGCTGTCCTGGCAGCAGAGCCTCGCCGCGGCTACCCCCGAACTCGCGACTGGCCCGGTCTGCGTGCTTCTTGACCTCGGATTGCCAGACTCCGTGGGCTTCGAGGGAATCAGGCACGTCCTGCGCCTGGCCCCTGATGCCGCCGTGCTCGTCCTCACCGGCGCCGACGAGTCGCTCGGCATCGCCGCCATGACCGCTGGCGCCCAGGACTACCTCGTCAAGGGCCAGGTGGACGGGGCGACCCTCAGCAGGTGCATCCGGTATGCGATCGAACGGAAGCGGGCCAACGAGTCGGCCAGGCAACTGCGCGAGGCGGCGATGCGCCAGGCCGAGTACGCCAGGCTCGAGCGTGGTCTGCTGCCCGTACCGATCATCGAGGACGAGAGCCTTTACCACACGCTGCGCTACCGGCCGGGCCGCGACCAAGCGCTCCTGGGCGGCGACTTCTACGACCTGATCGAACTGAGCGACGGCACGCTGCAGGCGCTCATCGGCGATGTGTGCGGGCACGGACCCGACGAGGCCGCCCTCGGCGTCTGCCTCCGAGTCGCCTGGCGAACCCTCGTGCTATCTGGCCGCGACCCCGCGCAGACCCTGGACTGCCTCCAGGAGGTGCTGATCCGCGAGCGGCACAGGCCCGAGGTCTTCGCGACCGTGGCGACGCTGAGCATCGACGTGGCCAGCGGCGAAGGGTTCATCCACATCGCCGGTCACCCTCCGCCTGTCGTGCTCAGCTCGCCTCCCGCGACGCTGGGTGAGGGCAAGGGCGGACCGCCGCTCGGCCTGTTCGATGAGGAATGGCCGCAGATTCCCGTGTCGCTCGGACCGCAATGGTCGCTGATGCTCTACACCGACGGCCTGATCGAAGGCAAGGGCGGGCCTGACGGCAGGGTGCTGGGGCCGGAGGGGCTGCTCGGCCTGATCGCCGACTCATCGCCAGGACCTTCCGTACCCGGATTCGAGAACACGCTCGCCGACACGCTGCTCAAGACCGTGGAGCGGCTCAACGGCGGGCCCTTGGCCGACGATGTCGCGTTCATCATCGTCGGGCGGCATCTGTGACCGACCAGATCGTCGGCCTGCCGCCGACGTCGGCTGAGCAGGAGGCGGCGGCCACCGTCTGGGCCAAGACCAGGCACGGCCTCAGCCAAGGCACCTGGTCGCTGCGGCGCAGGCTCGCACTGGCGTTCGTCGTCGCCGGCGTCCTCCTGGTGGTCGGATCGGTGCTTGGGGCGCTAGCGCTGAACAGCCTGGTCAGCGCCGTCAATCTGCAGGTCAACCGGCTCGATCCCGCGGCACGCAACGCAAGCTACGTGGTCACGTCGCTGCTGGACGAGGAGACTGGTGTCCGCGGGTACGTCCTGACGCACGAACAGACGTTCCTCGCGCCCTACCTATCAGGAGTGACGCAGACGGCGGCCCATTTCCGGACGCTGCACAGGCTCGTCGATCCATATCCTGACCTGCGGCCCAGGCTGCGGGCCGCGGAGACCGCCGCCGACCTGTGGCGGACCCGGTTCGCCGAGCCCGCCATCGCCATGGCAAAGAACGGCGGCACCCCGAGCACGGGCCTCGAGACAATCGGCAAGAACGATTTCGACCAGATCCGCGCGAAGATCGGCGTTCTCAACACCGAAATACTGGCCGAGCGCAAGGCAGCGCTGAACCGCCTGCACGCGGACACGACGGCGGTCGTGATCGTCGCGATCACCGGGGCTGTCGCGGTCATCGCGGCCGCGGTCGCGGCCTGGGCCGCGATGACCGGGTGGGTGATCAGACCGCTCGCGGCGCTCGGAAGCGAGGCACAGGTGGTGGCCTCTGGAGGGGTCGATCACGAGCTCAAGATCTCGGGCCCGCGGGAGCTGATGGAACTGGCAGCCGACGTCGAGGCTATGCGGCGCCAGCTCATATCCAGCATGGGCGACCTGTCTTTCAAGGCCGGCGAGCTCGAACGGTCCAACCGCGAGCTCGAGCAGTTCGCCTACGTCGCCTCCCACGACCTGCAAGAACCTCTGCGCAAGGTGGCCAGCTTCTGCCAGATGCTCGAGTCCAGATATGCCGGCCAGCTCGACGACCGCGCCCGCCAGTACATCGCGTTCGCGGTCGACGGCGCCAAGCGCATGCAACTGCTGATCAACGAGCTGCTGACGTTTTCCAGGGTCGGGCAGCCTGGCACCGTCCGCGGCCCTGTCGACCTCAACGCTGTGGCCAACGAGGCGATAGACCGGCTGGATGCCACGATCACCGACACGGACGCGGACGTGCGCGTGGACGTGCTTCCGACAGTGACGGGGGACGCGACGCTGCTGACCCAGCTCTTCCAGAACCTGATTGGCAACTCGATCAAGTTCAGGCGGATGGACGAGCCGCCGTTGATCCGGATCAGCGCGGAGCTGAAAGACGATCAATGGGAGTTCGCCTGCCAGGACAACGGGATCGGGATCGCGCTAGCGCACGCCGAGCGGGTATTCGTGATCTTCCAGCGGCTGCATCCAAGGGACGCCTACGCGGGGACCGGAATCGGGTTGGCCTTGTGCAGGAAGATCGTCGACTTCCATGACGGACATATCTGGGTCGACACCCAGGATCAACAGGGACCTGGCACTACAATCCGGTGGACACTGCCCGTGGCCAACGGGCAAGAGGAGGCCACTTGAGCTTGAGCGATTCGGGGATCATGATCCAGATCTTGCTCGTTGAAGACGACCCCGGCGACGTGCTCATCACGCGCGAGGCCTTCGCCGATAACAAGGTGCGCAACCAGCTCAGCGTGGTCTCCGACGGCGAGGCGGCGATGGCGTTCCTGCGCCGCGAGGAGGGCTTCGCGTCCGCGCCTCGTCCTGACCTCGTCCTGCTCGACCTCAACCTGCCGAGGAAGGCCGGGCATGAGGTGCTGGCCGAGATCAGGTCAGACGTCGACCTGCAGCGGATTCCTGTCGTCGTGCTGACCACGTCTGATGCCGAGGAAGACATCCTGCGCAGTTACGACCTGCACGCGAACGCGTACGTCACCAAGCCGGTCGACTTCGACCGCTTCCTCAACGTGGTCCGCCAGATCGACGATTTCTTCGTGACCGTGGTCCGGCTCCCAAGGCGCTGAGGCACATACCATGCACCAGTGAGCGGATCCGACGCCGCCGGAACGGTGTCCGGCACGCCCGGCCACGGCGCCGAGCCAAGCCTGGCCGGGCTGCTCGACCAGTGGCGCGAGGACCTGGCCTCATGGGCCATTCCCGGGGACATTCTGGCGGCCGTCCCAGATTCGCCGTGGGTATTGCCTGGCCAGGTATTCGCCAGGCGAGCCGACAAGCTGAGCGTCGCGCCGTCCGGGCCATCGTTCGAGCGAGCCTGTGCCGCTCTCGATCCGCCGGGCAGCGTGCTCGACGTCGGTTCGGGGCCGGGAGCCGCCAGTCTGCCGCTGCTGCCGCGGTCGACGGCGCTGACGGCTGTCGATGCCGAGGAGCCGATGCTCGCCATGCTTGCCGAACGAGCCATCGCGCGCGGCGTCCGCGCGCAATGCGTCGTCGGCCGGTGGCCGCAGGTCGCATCCATCGTCGCGGCAGCCGACGTGGTCACCTGCCACCACGTGATCTACAACGTGCCTGACCTCGAGCCGTTCCTGCTGGCCCTGACCGACCACGCAGCGCGACTCGTCGTCGTGGAGACCGCCGCATTGCACCCGCTGACCTCTCTGAACGATCTCTGGCTGCGATTCCACGATCTGCCTCGGCCCGACCGGCCTAGCGCCGATGATGTCCTGGCGATCCTGGCCGCCATGGGCGTGCGGGCAGGCCACCAACGCTGGCGCAGGCCGGCGCCGACTATGCCACCTTCGCCGAGCTCACCGACGTCACCAGGCGCCAGGCTCTGCTTGCCTGCGCAGCGAGCCGACGAGGTCGCGCAGGCGCTGATCGAAGCGGGAGTTGATCCTGAGCATCCACGGGATCTCGGCTCATCGGGCCGAGATGTCATGACCATCTGGTGGGCTGGCCGCGCAACGAAATAGTTGACCGCGGGCCCAGCCGATTTGGCTGCTCGCACGTCATGTTGTAGAGACGATAGGACAGTTCGACGACGGTGAGGCACCCGAGATGACCGAGTGGCCGGACGACTGGTTCCGCGAGAACCCGGGGGCTAGCCCGGAGGCAGGCGCGCGACAGCCTTACAGCCCCGATGCCGGGCCGAATTCGGCAGGCCGGGTTGGCGCCGAGCCGACCGTCCAGCTTCCTTACCGATCGGGCGCAGGCGGCTCCGGCAGGCCGGGCGGTCCCGCAGGACCTGGCGGGCCTGGCGGGCCCGGAGGACCTGGCGGTCCTGGCGGCCCTGGCGGCGGGTGGCCGGTTCAGCCGTCGTCGCGGGCTCCCGGCGCCGTGGGGCGGCCGGCGCGGGGCGGGCCAGGCGGCGGAGCGGGCGGCCCTTCAGGAGGTTACGGCCAGCCGGGCTGGCGACGCTGGCTTCGGCCCAAGCGCATCGCGGCGGTCATCGCCGTGCTGCTCTCCCTCGCGATCGTCACCAGTGTGATCACGTACTTCTACCTGGATTCCAAGATCACCAGGAAGAACATCCTGGTCGACTACTCCAACAGGCCGCCCCAGGGGGCAGGCACGAACTGGCTGATTACCGGCTCAGACAGCAGGCAGGGCCTGACCCGCAAGCAGGAGCGCAAACTCGCGACCGGGCACGACATCAGCGGCAGGAGGTCCGACACGATCCTGGTGCTGCACGTGCCGTCCAACGGCGGCCGTCCGGTGCTGGTCAGCCTTCCCCGCGACTCCTACGTGCCGATCCCCGGCCACGGGTCTGACAAGATCAACGCGGCCTACGCGTTCGGCGGCCCGCGGCTGCTCGCCGAGACGGTGCAGAACATCACGGGGCTGCGAATCGATCACTTCATGACCATCGGCTTCGGCGGCTTCGTGCGCGTCGTGGACGCGATCGGCGGGGTCCGGCTGTGTCTCAAGGCGCCGCTCGTCGACCCAGCAGCCGGCCTGCACCTGCACAAGGGCTGCCAGACCCTGGACGGCGCTGAGGCACTCGGCTTCGTGCGGTCCAGGCACAACTTCGCCACCCAGGACCTGCAGCGGATTCAGAACCAGCGGATCTTCCTCCGTGCACTGTTGCGCAAGCTCACGAGCGCGGGCGTCATCCTCAACCCGTTCTCCAGCCTGCCGGCCGCATCTGGCGTCGCGGGAACGCTGACCGTCGATAACGGCACGCACCTGCTCCAGCTGCTCCAGGTGGCCCTCGCGCTGCGCAACCCGATCACGACCACAGTTCCGATCGCTGGCAGCTTCGTGACCTCGACCGGCGAGGACGCCCTGCAGTGGAACAGGAGTGCCGCTTTGAAGCTCTTCCACGAACTCAACAACGACCAGAAGATCTCCAAGGACCTCATCACCGGCTCGAAGCAAGCTGGTTGACAGGGTCGCCAGAAACGACCTTCCTCTGAGCCTGCCTTCAGCAAACCTTCAGGCAGGTAGCAGACAATAGCCTGATGAGCACTGTGTCCAGCGACCGCCAGCAACCCACAGCCAAGCTGCTGGTCGTCGAGGATGAGCCCAACATCCTCGAGTTGCTGGCTGCCAGCCTGCGCTATGCGGGATTCGAAGTAGTCACGGCGGCCGCTGGCTCCGACGCCGTGCAGGCCGCCCAGCGGCACCGGCCCGACCTGATCGTGCTCGACGTCATGCTCCCCGACATGGACGGTTTCGACGTCCTGCACCGGTTGCGCGGCGGCGGGACCCGGATCCCCGTTGTCTTCCTGACGGCCAGGGACTCCACCGAAGACAAGGTCCGCGGCCTGACCCTCGGCGGCGACGACTACGTGACCAAGCCGTTCAGCCTCGAAGAGGTCATCGCCAGGATCCAGGCCGTTCTGCGGCGCACCCGGGGCGGAGCGCCTGAGCCGTCGCCAAGGCTCGCGTTCGCCGATCTTGAACTGGACGAAGACAGTCACGAGGTCTGGCGCGGCGGCACCCAGGTGCAGCTGTCGCCAACCGAGTTCAAGCTGCTCAGGTACTTCATGCGCAACGCCGGCCGGGTGGTGTCCAAGATGCAGATACTCGACCACGTGTGGGACTACGACTTCAGGGGCGACACCGGCATCGTCGAGTCTTACGTCTCGGTGCTGCGCCGCAAGATCGACGCCACGGAGCCGCATCTGCTGCACACGCTGCGCGGCGTGGGCTACGTGATGCGCCTCCCTTCCTCCTAGGCAGAGCTCAGGCCCATGACTCACCCGGCACGCACACGAGGGCCCTGGCGGTCGGCGCGGGATCTGCCGAGCCGGACGCCGCTCCGCATCAAGCTCATCGCGGCCGTGCTTGCCCTGGTGACCGCGGCCCTCGCGGTCATCTCCATTGCCGGAATTGCTTTCCTGCGCAGCTACCTACTTGGCCAGGCGGACCAGGAACTCGCGGCGGCCGCCAATAACGGGCAAATCACGTTGCGCGTCGGGGGATATCTGGCGAACGGACAGACCCAGCCGAGCGACGGTGGCATCTCGGTCCAGTGGCTGCCCGCCAAGGGACCGGTCAGGCAGGTCATCGCCGAGTTCAAGTTCACGGGGTACGGTCAGGCGCCGCAGATGGTTTCTGGGCCCACGGTCACCCGCGGAGCGCCTTGGCTCTCCACCACTCAGGAGCTCTCTGATCCGATCACCGTGAGTTCGTGGTCTGGTCATCAGCGATGGCGCGTGATTAGCGCGGTCGCCAGCATCCCGAACTCGTCAAACACCGCGGCCGTCAAGGGCACCATCATCCTCGGTCTCGACGTCACCAGCATCTACAGGACGCTCACCGAACTGACCATCATCGACCTGATCGTGAGCGGCGCCCTGCTCGTGGTCCTGGCGGCAGTTGGCATAGCGATGATCAGGCGCAGCTTGCGGCCGCTGCGCGACATCGAGCAGACGGCTGATGCCATTGCCGCGGGAGACCTTGGGCGGCGTGTTCCCGAGCGAGACCCGCGGACCGAGGTGGGCAAGCTGGGGCGGTCGCTGAACGTGATGCTGGCCCACATCGAGGCCGCGTTCCGGGCCAGGACGGCGTCGGAGGAGACGGCGCGGCGGTCCGAGGAAGCCGCCCGCCGGTCGGCGCAGGACGCCAGCAGGTCGGAGGACCGGCTGCGCCAGTTCGTGGCCGACGCCAGCCACGAACTGCGGACGCCGCTGACCGCGATCCGCGGATTCGCCGAGTACTACCGCCAGCGCGGCGGTGTCGGCGAGGCCCCCGATGACGAGCAGGCAACGCACGCGGCCGAGATCGCCCAGGAGCCGGCCCCGCAAGTCGGCCAGGCGGGGCCCGAGACCGTCGTACCAGCCGGACTGCCCGCCGGGCCGATGACCATCGCCGAATTGGACCGGCTGATCGAACGCGTCGAGAGCGAAGCGGTGCGGATGGGCGTGCTGGTTGAGGACATGCTCCAGTTGGCCCGCCTCGACCAGCAGCGTTCATTGGACTTCCGCACCGTCGACCTGCTTGCCATCGCCGCCGATGCCCTGCACGACGCCAGGGTGATCGCGCCCAAGCGGGCGATCAACCTGACTGTGGGCACTCCAGATGCACCGCTCGTGACGGGCGACGAAGTCGGGCTGCGCCAGGTGGTCGGCAACCTGATGAGCAACGCCATGACGCATACCCCGGACGGCACGCCGATCGAGATCACGATTCGGTCGGGCGCGCTTGGCAACGGACACGGCCCGAGCACGCAGGCGCGGCAGCTAGCCGAGCCTGCTGTCATTCTCGAGGTCACCGACCACGGCGCGGGACTGACCGACGATCAACGAGAGCACGTATTCGAGCGGTTCTACCGCACCGACCGGGCCCGCAGCAGGAGGGCCGGCGGCACCGGGCTCGGCCTGGCGATCGTCTCAGCCATGGTCAGCGCGCATCACGGCACGGTCTGGGTGGACTCCGAGCCCGGCAAGGGCGCGACCTTCGGGTTCGCGCTTCCGCTAGCACCGGAGGCACGCCCCGTGGCGAACACCAGGAGCGCCGACTAGACCACTCGCCTTGCAGCGCCGCAGATCATCTGGCGTGCAAGCGGCCAGACCGGCATCATTCGGTGTGAGCGGGTCCGACCAGCGCGGGCTGGACCAGCAGACGGGAGTGCCAGCATGACCCTGCTGCCCGGCCGCAGCGAGATCGTGATCATCGGTGGCGGAGTGGTCGGCTGCAGCATCGCCTACCAGCTGGCCAGGCGCGGCAAGACCGACGTGACGGTGATCGAGCGCAGGCGGCTCACCGAGGGCAGCACCTGGCACGCTGCCGGGCTGATCGGCCAGCTTCGCACCTCGAGCAGCCTGACCGCGCTGATGCGCCTGAGCGTCAGCACGTATCAGGGTCTCGAGCGCCAGACCGGCTACGGCACCGGCTGGCGTCAAGCAGGGAGCATCAGGGTTGCCTCAAGCGATGATCGCTGGTACGAGCTAAAGCGCCTGATCACGGCCGCCAGGAGCTTCGGATTCGACGCGCACCTGATCTCGGCGGCGCAGGCGCAGGACAGGTTTCCTTTGCTGCGGGCCGACGGCATCCGCGGCGCCGTCTGGGTGGCCACGGACGGCTACGCCGATCCGAGCCAGCTCACCCACTCCTTCGCGACCGGCGCGCGAGCGCTCGGCGTCCGGTTCGCCGAGAACACCGCCGTCACCGGCGTCGAGCGTGCGGGACGACGGGTTGTCGGGCTGCTCACGACCGAAGGCCGGATCGAGTGCGACACGGCCGTGAACGCGACTGGGATGTGGGGCGCGCAGACAGCCGCGCTTGCGGGCTCGGATCTGGCCGTGAGCCCGGTAGAGCATCAATATGTCGTCACGGAGCGGATCGCGGAGTTGCCACCTGATCTGCCTACATTCCGCGATCCCGACGCCCGGTTCTACGCCAAGCCGGAAACCGGCGGCCTGGTCGTCGGGGGCTGGGAGGACGGCAGCCGGGTGCCGTGGCGGCCGATTCCCGCCGATCTCGGCCCCGAGCTGTTCCCGCCCGACTACGACCGGTTCGCGCCACTGGCCGAGGCGTGCGCGGCGCGGATTCCCGCGTTCGCCGACGCGGGCATCAGGAGCTGGGTCAACGGCCCGATCCCGTTCTCGCCCGACGCCGAACCGCTGATGGGCGTGACCGAGGACCTGGACAACTTCTTTCACTGCTGCGGGTTCTCGGCGGGGATCGCGGCAGCCGGCGGCGCGGGCCACGCCATGGCCGGGTGGATCATCGACGGCGACCCTGGGCTGGACCTGTGGGCGTTCGATGTCCGCAGATTCGGGCGCCCGCACAGCATTCCCGGTTACCTCGCCGAGCGGTGCGTGGACGCCTACGCCAGCTACTACCAGGTGGCTTACCCGAACCGCGAGCTCACCGTCGGCCGCGGCCAGCGGCGCAGCCCGCTGTACGACGTGCTGGCCAGCAGGGGCGCCGCGTTCGGCGCCAAGTTCGGCTGGGAGCGGCCCAACTGGTTCGCTGAGCCGGGAACGGCGCCCGCCGAGCATCTGACGTTCGGCCGCGGCGTCGCCTGGACGCGGATCGAGGCCGAGCACCACGCCGTGCGCCGGGCCGCCGGGCTGATCGACATGAGTTCGTTCAGCAAGTTCGAGATCAGCGGGCCAGGCGCACTCGGTGCGCTGCAGCGGCTGGCGGGCGCCGATCTTGACGTCCGAACAGGAAGGATCGTCTACACCCAGCTGCTGAACGAGCGCGGCGGCATCGAGGCCGACGTGACCGTCACCAGGCTGGGCGAGGATGAGTTCTACCTGGTCACGGGGTCAGGGTTCGGCAGGCACGACAGCGCCTTCGTGCTCCGCCACGCGCCGGAGGATGGCTCGGTGCGGGTCAGCGACGTCACATCGGCGTTCGCGGTGCTGACCCTGGCCGGGCCGTCGGCGCGGCTGATCGCGCAGCGGCTCAGCCAGGCGGACCTGAGCGCGGCGGGATTCAGGTACATGACGGCACGATGGATCGACCTCGGACACGCGCCTGTGCTCGCGCTGCGTGCCGGGTACGTGGGTGAACTCGGCTGGGAGTTCCACGTGCCCGCCGAGTACGCGCGTGACCTGTACGATCGGCTGCTCGACGCGGGCGCCGACGCTGGCCTGCGCGATGTCGGGTACCGGGCGGTCAACTCGTTGCGCCTGGAAAAGCAGTACGTCGCCTGGGCTGCGGACGTCAGGAGCGACGACAATCCGTACGCGGCCGGGCTCGGCTTCGCGGTCAAGCCCGACAAGCCAGGCCTGCTAGCCGGTCCCGCACTGCGCAAGATCCGCGATGCCGGCCCCGCCGAGCGGCTCTGCTGGTTCTCCGCCGACGCTGACGTGATCATGCACGGCGGCGAGTTGCTGGCGCACGCCAACCACGACTGCGCCGTGAGCGTCCGCAGCGCGGGCTTCGGCTATACCGTCGGCCGGACGATCTTCTCCGCCTATCTGCCCGCGTCCGTGGCCTCTGCCACGGCGCCAGGACGGGCCGATGAGGCGGACTCGCCGGCTCGGCAGTTCATCGTTGAGGTCGCAGGCGAGCGCTTTCCGGCCGCCAGGCACGTAGAGCCGCTGTATGACCCCCCCGGGCATCGCATCCGAGCCTGATTACGCCCTGTATGACCGGTATCCGATGGTAATAGATGCCCCTGGCTCACCCTCCGATCGTGTCCTCAGCCTTCGCTCGTGTCCTCAACCTTTGCTCGTGTGTGGGTGGTCCATCCATCACCAGAATCCGCAATGGACGGACCATCGATACATCGCTCACGGGGATGACCGCCCTTCCGCTGCGCTTGGAGCATCATCCCGCGGCAACAGCGGCGCGGGCGGCGGCCACGGCCGACTGGCGGTAACCGCCGCCGAACAGGCACACGTGCACGAGCAGCGGATGCAGCTGATGCAGCGCTACCCTGGCCTGCCAGCCAGCCGCGAGCGGCGCGACCTCCTGATACGCGCCAAGAACGCGGTCCAGGTACGGCACGCCGAACAGGGCCAGCATCGCCAGATCGGTCTCCCTGTGACCGCCGTGCGCGGCGGGGTCGATGAGCCAACCCCGGCCACTTGACCAGAGCACATTGCCCGACCAGCAGTCGCCGTGAATCCTGGCCGGCGGCTCGGCCGGGCCGGCCAGCTCGCCGATCCGCGCCGCGACCGACTCGATCAGGGTCACGTCTCGCCCGGTCAACGCGCCCGCGTCGCGGGCCAGCCTGGAGTACGGCAGCAGCCGGTGCTCGGCATACCACGCTGGCCAGGAATCCGCCTGGTCGTTCGGCAGCGGCAGGCTCGCGATGAAACCTGGCCACGGGGCGCCGAACCGGTCGGCGCCGGCGGCGTGGAGGGTGGCGAGGTCGCGGCCGAAGCGTTCAGCCGCGGCCCGGTCGGCGCCGCCTGCCTGAATCCAGGCGATGCCGAGCAGTCCCTGCTCGCAGACCACGACCTCAGGGATCGGGACGGCCGCGGCCGCACCTAGCCAGCGCAGCCCGCTGGCCTCGGCGGCGAGCGCGCCGAACGCGGCGGCGCGCGGGCGCGGCGGAACCGTCGTCGCCTTGGACCGACTTCACGAACAGTTCGCGCCCGTCTGCGAGGCGGCATCGATACTGCGTCACCCCGTGGCTGGCGCCGACGGACCAGCACTCGGTCACGGCAAGCCCGGTGATCCGCTCGATCCGGCTGGCCTGCGCTTCCTGCCCGCTCGCGGTCACCCTCGGCCGAACCGGTGAGCTTGCCGGTCGGCGGGCGGGTCGGCGGGCCGGTCGGCGGGCCGAGCCTGAAGGTCAGCCACCCGCGGGCTCCGGCAGCAGGTCCTGTAGCGCTTCGACCAGCCCGCGGGCCGCGGCGTCGACGATCTCGAAGACCCGCCCGAATTCCTCGGGGCCGCCGCCGTAGGGGTCAGGGACCTGCGCGCCCTCGGGAGCGGCCCGGTCGAACGAACGGAACAACCTGATCCGGGCGGCGAGGTCCGCGCGGCCGGCCGCCATCGCCCGCAGGTTGCGCAGGTTGCTGGCGTCCATGGCGATGATGAGGTCGAACCTATCCAGCCAGCCGGCGTCGATCTGCCTGGCCCGGTGGGTCGAGCCGTCATAGCCGCGTCTGGCCAGTTCCGCCCTGGCCCCGTGGTCCATCGGCTCGCCGAGATGCCAGTCACCAGTCCCCGCGCTCTCGACGCTCGCCCGATCCGCCAGGCCGGCCGCCGCTAGTTCGGCTCTGATCAGGGCTTCCGCCATGGGCGAGCGACAAATGTTGCCGAGGCATACCACGCAAAGCTTGTATATTCGCAACGAATCCTTCGGGGCCGGCGGCGGCAGCACTGCGTGACGTTCAGCGGGCATGACACTAGGATGGCCAGCCTGCCGGCCTCCTTAATCAGGTGGGACGGTAGTGCCATGACCCAGCAAGGCGACGAGTACCGCCGGCTCTCGTTCTGGCACGACACCGTGCCGGGATCGCTCGAGCCCGGCCCGAGCCTGGACGGGGACACCGAGGCCGACGTAGCGATCGCTGGCGCGGGCCTGACCGGCATGTGGACCGCGTACTACCTGAGCATGGCCAACCCGGACCTGAAGATCGTGCTCTGCGAGCGGGAGATCGCCGGTTTCGGCGCCTCAGGCCGCAACGGCGGCTGGTGCTCGGCACTCTTCCCCGCTTCGCTGCCGAAGCTGGAGCGGATGGCCGGCCGCGAGTCTGCGATCGCCATGTACCGCGCGATGCAGCAGACGGTCGACGAGGTCGGCAAGGTCGCGGCGGACGAGGACATCGACTGCCACTGGGCCAAGGGCGGTACCGTCCAATTCGCCAGGTCCCCCGCCCAGATGGAACGCGCCAGCGAAGAGGTGCACGAGGCCAGGCTCTATGGCTTCGGCGACGACGACATCCGGTTGCTCCCGGCCTCCGAGGCGCAGGAGATCAGCGGGATGTCCAACGTGCTCGGAGCCGTCTTCACGCCGCACTGCGCTGCCATTCATCCTGCCAGGCTTGCGCGCGGCCTCGCTGGGGTGCTGCGGGCCAGGGGCGTGCACATCTTCGAGAAGACCGAAGTGCAGCGGATCGAGCCCGGCCAACTGATCACCACGACCGGAACCGTCAGGGCGAAGCACGTGATCCGCGCGACCGAGGGCTACACCGCCCAACTGGCCGGATACGAGCGCGCCGTCGTTCCCGTGTACTCGCTCGTGGTCGCGACGGCACCGCTTCCCGACGCGGCCCTGGACCAGGTAGGCATGGCAACCAGGCCCACGTTCAACGACCTTCGGCACATGATCATTTACGGCCAGCGGACGGTGGACGGACGACTCGTCTTCGGCGGCCGCGGCGCGCCGTACCACTACGGCTCCACGATCAACCCGTCGCACGACCGCGTCCCGGCCGTCTTCGCGGCGTTGCGCAGGACGCTGACCGAGTTGTTCCCCGCGCTCGAGGACGTTCCGATCACCCACACCTGGGGCGGGCCGATCGGCATCGCCAGAGACTGGTGCGCGTCGGTCGGCCTGGACCGGTCGACGGGTATCGGCTGGGCGGGCGGCTATGTGGGCGACGGGCTGTCGACGACCAACCTCGCCGGGCGCACCCTCGCCCACCTGATCACCGGCACCGACAGCGAACTGACGAGGCTGCCCTGGGTCGGACACCAGTCGCCGCGGTGGGCGCCCGAGCCATTCCGCTGGCTCGGCGTCAACACTGGCCTTCGGGTGATGACCTGGGCAGACCGGGCAGAGACCAGGACCGGCCGCCAGTCGCGCGCGGCCGCGGCCGTCAGCAGTTTCCTGCGTTCCTAACCGCTGGCAGCGGAATCTGCATCCGTATGGCTATATCGAGGTGCCCGATCGCGGCCGTGCCCGCGGGTTCGGCCGGAGCGAAGTCGCGGGCTGCGGGACGGACCGGGACTTCTGGACGAGGCGCCCGCTAGTGCGCGAAGCGTGACGTTCACGGCGTTTCGTTCGGTTGGCATCGGCCGGCAGGTCGCTGATAGCATCTCTACGTCCTAGCGCCGCTAGCTCAATTGGCAGAGCAGCGGACTCTTAATCCGCGGGTTCGGGGTTCAAGTCCCTGGCGGCGCACCCGTCTGCTGTGTGGTCCCGGTTGATGTGGGACGTTCTGGCTCCGGCTGATGCGCGACGCGTGTCCGGCTGATGGGCGACGCTGGCTCCGGCTGATGTGCGACACCTTGCTGCTGCTTTCTGGTTTGGCTTGTGCCGGGCTGGGAGGTGGCCGTGGTGCTGGCGGAGATCAGTGTGAATCGCCCTGGGTTTCGTTCCTAGGGTTTTGCTGGGCTGGCGGTGGCTGGCCCGGGTGATCCGGGGTTAGCGTAGTACGCGTTCTCGGCCTCGGCTGGGGTCTGGTAGCCGAGCTCGCCGTGGAGCCGCTGGTGGTTCCACCACCAGACCCATTCCAGGGTGGCGAGCTCGACTTGCTCGACGGTGCGCCACGGGCCGCGGCGGCGGATCAGCTCGGTCTTGTAGAGCCCGTTGACGGCCTCGGCCAGGGCATTGTCGTAAGAGTCCCCCACAGACCCGGTGGAAGGCGTCGCGCCCAGCTCGGCGATCCGGCTGGTGTAGATCAGGGACAGGTAGTTCGACCCGTGGTCGGCGTGATGAACCAGGCCGGTCAGATCACCGGCCCGCCAGGCGGCCATGTCCAGGGCCTGCAGCGGCAAGATGTCGGCTCGCAGCGTCGAGGCGACATTCCATCCGGTGATCCGCCGCGAGTAGGCGTCGGTGACGAACGCGACATAGGCGAAGCCCTGCCAGGTCCGCACGTAGGTGATGTCGGCAACCCAGAGCCTGCGCGGCGCGCTGGCGGTGAACTGCCGTCTCACCAGATCCTGCGGCCTGGCAGCTGCCGGGTCCGGCCTGGTCGTGAAGACCCGCTTGCTGCGCTTCACCCCGCGCAGCCCGAGGTTCCGCATGATCCGCCCGGTCTGGTCCCGGCCGATCGCCCAGCCCTGCCGGCGCATCAGGGCGTGCATCTTGCGGACCCCGTAGACGCCGTAGTTCTCCGCATGCAGCCGGGCGATCTCAGCCCCGAGCAGCTCATCGCGCAGCCGCCTGGCCGACGGCGGCCTGGTCCTGGCGGCCCGGTAGCCGCGGGCGGTCAGGAACCCACACTCCGTCGCACCCAGGGTGCGGCAGATGGCCTCGACCCCGAAACGATCCGCGAACGCGTCGATGAACCGGATCATCTCGTCGTGGGGCGGTCGAGTTCCGCCGCGAAAAACGCCGACGCCGCCTTCAGGATCTCATTCGCCCGCCGCAGCTCGGCGTTCTCCTTCTTCAGCCGCCTGATCTCGGCGCCCTCATCCGACGTCACCCCCGGCCGGGCCCCCGAATCGGCCTCGGCCTGGCGGCGCCACTTGCGCAGCGTCTCCGCCCCGACCCCCAGCCGGGAGGCCACATGGCGGATCGCCGCGTACTCGGTCTCATGATCACCAAGCGACTCCTCGAGCATCCTCAAGGCGCGCTGCCGGAACTCCGGCGGGAACTGACGGGGCATGACTCCATCCTCCTAAAGGAAGCGGAACCAAACCCAGCGCGATTCAGATGAGCGCGGTGGTGGAGGCGCAGGTGCTGGAGTGGCGGCGGCGGCATCCGGGGTGGGGGCCGCGGCGGCTGGTGCATGAGGCGGTGCGGGCGGGGCTGGAGCCTGTGCCGTCACGGTCGGCGGTGTACCGGTGCCTGGTGCGGGCGGGGCTGATCGAGGCGTTGCCGCGGCGTCGCCGGGATGAGAAGTGGAAGCGGTGGGAGCGGGCGGCGCCGATGGAGCTGTGGCAGTTCGACGTGGTGGGCGGCATCGGGCTGGCCGATGGCGGTGAGCTGAAGGCGCTGACGGGGCTGGATGATCATTCCCGGTTCTGCGTGTCGGCTGCCCTGATGCCGCGGGCGACGGCCCGGCCGGTCTGCGCGGCGTTCACGGCGGCCCTGGAGCGGCACGGGATACCGGAAGAAGTCCTTACTGACAACGGCAAGGTGTTCACGGGCCGGTTCCATACCGCCGACGTGGAGGTGCTGTTCGACCGGATCTGCCGGGAGAACGGGATCACGCACCGGCTGACTGCGCCGTACTCGCCGACCACGACGGGGAAGATCGAGCGGTTCCACCGGTCGCTGCGCACCGAGTTCCTGGCCGGGCGCGTGTTCGCGTCCCTGGCCCGGGCGCAAGCAGAACTGGACGCCTGGGTCAGCTCGTACAACAACGACCGGCCGCACCAGGGCATCGCGATGGCCACCCCAGCCCAGCGGTTCGCAGCCCGCCCCGGCCCCGCTGGCCAGCCCTCGCTGCCGCACCGCCCGGCGAGCCGTGACGGGGGCGAGTGGGTCACCCGCAAGGTCGGCGCGAACGGCGTCATCTCGATCGCCTGGCAGCAGTTCAGCGTCGGCAAGCACCGGGCCGGCGACGTCGTTGACGTCCACCTGACCGGCGAGCTGGCCCAGGTCTGGCATCACGACGAGCTCCTGAAGACCATCGTCCGCACCGACACCAAGGAGGTACGCAAGAAACGGGCCGCGCGGGCCCGGCAAGACGACAACAATTAACCGCGAGGTGTCGCACCTCAACCGGAGCCAATCCGTCGCCCGTCAACCGGAACCCGACACGCGCACCCGTCTGCTCTTGTGTGGTACATCAGCCTCCCGCCATGGCGGCGACGATGATGTAGGGCTCGGCGCCGGCCGCGACCGCCTCGGGCAGAGGAGTGCCGGGCAGTTCGTGGGACAGGTCCTGCTCGCAGGCGAAGAACCGGATGAACGCGCGCCGCTGGCCGCCGTCGTGGTCGCGGATGGTCCCGCGCAGCGTCGGGTAGCGGGCTTCTAGCGCGTCCAGGACCGAGCACTGGGTGACCGGCCTCGCGACGTCGAGTTCGACCGCACCGTCGATCCGGGCGAGGGTCCGCAGGTGCGCCGGGAGCACGACCCGGATCATGGCAGCGTCTGGGCCTCGACCGACAGAACAGCCGGCAAGTCGCGGGCGATCGGAGCCCAGGTATCGCCGGCATCGGCGGAGGCGTATACCTGCCCGCCGGTAGTACCGAAATAGACCCCGCATGAGTCGAGAGAGTCGACGGCCATCGCATCGCGCAGCACGTTGACGTAGCAGTGCTCCTGCGGCAGACCATTGGTGAGCGCTTCCCAGTCGTCGCCGCCGGTGCGGCTGCGGTAAACGCGCAGCTTCCCGTCCGGGGGGTAGTGCTCGGCATCGCTCTTGATCGGGACCACATAGACGGTGTCGGGCTCGTGCGCGTGCACGTCGATCGGGAAGCCGAAGTCGCTGGGCAGGTTCCCGCTGATCTCGCGCCAGGAACCGCCGGCGTCGTCGCTGCGCATCACGTCCCAGTGCTTCTGCATGTACAGCACTGACGGCCGGGAGGGATGCTGTGCGATGCGGTGCACGCAGTGACCGACCTCCGCGTCAGGGTCGGGGATGCCCTCGGACTGCAGGCCGCGGTTGATCGGGGTCCAGGTCTGCCCCGCGTCGTCGGACCGGAACGCTCCCGCCGCGGAAATGGCGGCGAACATCCGGCCACGAGTGACCGGGTCCAGGATGATCGTGTGCAAGCACATCCCGCCCGCGCCCGGCTGCCACGAGGAGCCCGAGTCGTGACCGCGCAGCCCCGGCAACTCCTGCCAGCTTTGCCCGCCATCTGCCGACTGGAACAGCCCCGCGTCCTCCACTCCGGCATAGACCTTGTCAGGATCGTCTAGCGAGGGCTCGAGATGCCAGACCCGGGCGAACTCCCACGGATGCGGCGTGCCGTCATACCACTGATGTGTGCCAGGGACACCGTCGTAAGAGAACCTGTTGCCCACCGGCTCCCAGGTCTGCCCGCCGTCATCAGAACGCTGAATCACCTGCCCTGACCAACCGCTGGACTGCGAGGCATACAGCCGGTCCGGATCCGCGGGCGATCCCTTGACGTGGTAGATCTCCCAGCCGCCGAAATGAGGGCCGCTGACGTCCCACCGCTCACGCTTGCCATCAGCGGTCAGCACGAACGCGCCCTTGCGCGTGCCGACCAGTACCCGCACACCACTCATCGCTTTCACCCGCCCGATTGAGCCGTCGTCTTCACAGTGGCCTATCACAGCCTTCGGACATGTGACGGCCCCTGGCCGAGAAACTCATCGCTGCCGATCAGCCCCGATTACTTGCGCGGACGAATATACTCAGTATCATACTGGGCATGCTACTGAGTCGAGGTAGATCATGAGCGTCCGTCATGCGCTGCTCGCGCTCCTGAGCGAGGGGCCCAAGTACGGGCTCCAGCTCCGCGAGGAGTTCGAGGCGCGCACTGGTGAGGTGTGGCCGCTGAACGTCGGTCAGGTATACACGACCCTGCAGCGGCTTGAGCGCGACGGGCTCGTCGAGTCCGACGGCGAGGACGACGGCCCGCAGAAAGCCTTCCAGATCACCGACAGCGGTGCCGTGGAACTCGCGGACTGGCTGCGCACCCCGCCGGACCTGAGCGCGCCGCCGCGAGACGAGCTGGTGATGAAGGTCCTCGTCGCCGTGCGGCTTCCCGGCACCGACGTACACGAGGTGATTCAGGCACACCGGCGCTACCTGGTCCAGCTCATGCAGCAGTGGACCAGGATCAAGGACAGCGACGCCGACGAAGATATCGGCCTGGCGCTGGCAGTGGACGCCGAGCTGTTCCGGCTCGACTCGGTTGTCCGATGGCTGGACGCCGCCGAGGCCAGGCTCAGGCGAGGCGCAACGACCGACACCGGCGAGATCCGGCCGGCCCAGGCACCGCTGCCACGGCAGCGGCGCAGAACAGGAGCACGGGGATGAGCATGCTGGAGCTGCGGCAGGTATCGAAGGTGTACGGTCACGGGGCGGCGGAGGTGCGCGCGCTGGACCGGGTCAGCCTGGCTGTCGACGAGGCCACGATGGTCGCGGTCATGGGACCGAGCGGATCGGGCAAGAGCACGCTGCTGACCATCGCGGGCAGCCTCGAGGATCCGAGCGATGGCGAGGTCGTCGTAGCGGGGGCCGCGGTGACCAGCATGTCGCGGAAGGACAAGGCGCGGCTGCGGCGGCGCACGATCGGCTACGTCTTCCAGGACTACAACCTGCTGCCCGGCCTGACTGCGGCCGAGAACGTGAGCCTGCCGCTCGAGCTGGACGGCATACCGGCCAGGAAGGCACACGCGGCCGCGGTCGCGGCCCTGACCGAGCTGGGCCTGGCTGAGCACGCGGCGCGCTACCCAGACGAGCTATCCGGCGGCGAACGGCAGCGGGTGGCGATCTCCCGCGCGGTCGTGGGCGAGCGGCGGCTGCTGCTCGCGGACGAGCCATCAGGCGCGCTCGACTCCACGAACGCCGAGGCAGTGATGCGGCTCTTGCATGAGGCGTGCAGGAACAGCGGACTGGCCGCCGTCGTGGTCACCCACGACGCGCAGCTGGCTTCCTGGGCAGACCGAGTGGTGTTCCTGCGGGACGGCAAGATCACCGACCAGACCGCCCCGCTGGCGGGGCCCGAATCCCTCCTCGCACCAGGGCAGCGGTCATGAGCCTGGCCGTTCAGGAGCGGCCTGCCAGTCACCGAAGCCCCAATGGCGGCATCCCCGCCCGCCGCGCCGTGATCCACTGGGCGTGGCGCCTGCTGCGCCGGGAATGGCGACAGCAGTTGCTGATTCTCGGGCTGATCACAGTGGCGGTCGCTGCCACCGTCCTCGGCGCCACGGTAGCGATCAACACGCCGCCCACAGCCACGGCGACGTTCGGCACCGCGCGCGACCTCGCGTCGTTCCCCGGCTCTGGACCGCATGTGCAGGCACAGATCCTGGCCCTGACGCATCGTTTCGAACCAGTCGACGTGATCGAGAACCAGACGCTGTCAATCCCCGGCTCGGTCCAGACCTACGACCTGCGCGCGCAGAACCCGCACGGACGGTTCGGCCAGCCCCTGCTCGCCCTGGTCAGCGGGCACTACCCGGCGGGCCCTGACCAGGCAGCTCTGACCGCAGGCCTCGCTTCGGAGCTGGGCGTCACGATCGGCGACTCGTGGCACGCTGGCGGCAGGACATGGCGGGTCGTCGGCACCGTAACCAATCCGCAGAACCTGCTGGACGCGTTCGCGCTCGTACAGCCGGGCCAGCTCGTGACGCCGACCCAGATCAGCGTGCTCTTCGACCCGCATGGCGCCAGGGCGGTCTACGATCGGCGGAGCTGTGCAGGCCCGGCAGTCCGCGATGTCGGGCAACGTCATCAACCCGGCGACGATCTCCGTGGCCGCCGCCACGCTCGGCATGCTGCTGATCGCTCTGGTCAGCGTCGGCGGTTT
Source organism: uncultured Actinomycetota bacterium (assembly GCA_963696215.1). Lineage (GTDB taxonomy): Bacteria > Actinomycetota > Actinomycetes > Streptosporangiales > Streptosporangiaceae > Chersky-822. Next base: position 358,210 of record CAVOJF010000006.1, on the reverse strand, counting down.
CACCGTGCTCGCTCAGCGCCGGATCCGCTCGATCGGCATGATCGGCGCCCAGGGCGCGACTGACGCCAATATCGCGCTCGTCGTGCGGGCGAACGGCTTCGCTACCGGTCTCGCCGGTGCGCTGGCAGGCTTTGCGCTCGGCCTGGTTGCCTGGCTGGCATACCGGCCGCGGGCCGAGGCCAGCGCGCATCACTTGATCGGCGCGTTCCAGCTGCCTTGGCTGGTGATCGCGCTCGCGATGATCCTGGCCGTGGTCGCGGCGTACCTCGCGGCGGCCCGCCCGGCCAGGGCGATCGCCAGGGTTCCGCTGGTAGCCGCGCTGGCCGGGCGTCCGCCCGCGCCGCGTTCGGTCCGTCGCTGGTCCTGGCCAGCGGGCCTGGCACTGCTGGTCGTCGCGTTCTTCCTGATCGGCATCTCTAGCGCGAGGGCCGGGAACGACTCGGGAAGTTCGCTGCACCTGTTCGGACCCCTGGTTCTCGGGCTAGTGGCGATGGCGGCGGGAGTCGTGCTCGTCTCCCCCAGCCTGCCTCGGAGCGCTTGGCAGGATCTCCAACCGGGCTCCGCTGGTGTTGCGGCTTGCCCTGCGTGACCTTTCGCGATACCGGTCTCGTTCTGGCGCCGCACTCGGCGCGGTCAGCCTGAGCGTCCTCATCGCCGCCGTCATCTGCGTCGCGTCGGCGGCCAGATTCGGCAACGTGCTCGACTACGCAGGTCCGAACATGGCGTCCAACCAGCTCATCTTGAACGTGGCCTACGGAGGTCCCGGCCCGCAGGCGGGCGGAAGCACGAAGCCGGGCGGCGGCCAGGCCGGCAGCGGGCATGGCAAGGTGACCAAGCAACCTGAGGCAGGACCCACCAGCAAGCAGCTGGCCGCGATGTCCGGGAGCGCGCGTCGCATCGCCACGCTGCTCGGCTCCCGCGACGTGATCAAGCTCGAGACGACGAACTCCGCTCTCCGCCGAGCAGCGGCCGGGCCGGGACTGGAACGGCGCGGTGTACGTCGCCACCCCGCGGCTGCTGCGAGCGTTCGGAATCACGGCCGGGCAGTTCAGCGCGGACGCCGACATCCTGACAATGCGCCCAGGCCTGGACACGCTGTCAAAGATGCAGCTGCTCTTCGGCGACGCGGGCCCAGACCTCGGGCCGCCGGGATCCACGCGCACGACGTGGCCATGTCCGCCTGCTTCCTGCCTGGCCAACCCCAAGATCGAGGAGGTCGGCGCCCTGCCGTCGGGCACCTCTGCACCCAACACGGTCATCACCGAGCGCACCGTGCACCAGCTCGGCCTGACGACCACCACCTTGGGCTGGCTCATCCAGACGCCAGGCTCACTCACCGCCACGCAGATCGCCGCCGCCCAGCATGCCGCCGCGACGGCGGGCCTGACCGTCGAGACCCGCAACAGCATCCCGTCGCTGGCCGAGATCGTCGACGTGGCAACCGTCTTCGGTGTCCTGCTCGCGCTCGGCATCCTTGCCATGTGCGTGGGTCTGCTGCGCAGCGAGACGGCTGGCGACCTGCGTACCCTGACCGCCGCAGGCGCGAGTCCCGCGACCCGACGGGCGATGTCAGCGGCCACCGCCGGCGCGCTGGCGCTGACCGGCGCGGTGGTCGGCACCGCAGGTGGCTACCTAGCCGCGATCGGTTTCTTCCGCACCAGCAAACTCGACGCCTTGTCCTCCCTGAGCAGCATCCCTGTCACCAATCTGCTGCTGATTCGTCGGCTTGCCAGCCGCCGCAGTGCTCGGCGGCTGGTTGCTGGCAGGGCGGGAACCAGCTCTGATCGCGCGCCAGCCGCTCAGCTAGCCGGGCAGCCAGCGCGACTCGCCACGCCCATAGACTGAGTTCCAGCGGCGGTGGGACTCGCCGCCCTCGGACAGCGCCGAGGTAACCGCGGTTTCCGCCGCCAATGGTCCCTGCCGTACTGGAACTGGTGCCAGCAGGGAGAGGCATGTCCAAGGCTGAAAGCCGTCCTGACGCGCAGCCGGCGCAGGTACGATCCGCTCGACTGGCGACCAGACCGACGGCCGGACCGACGGCACGGCTGGCGCGCGATCCCCTGGCTCACGCCAGGCGTCATCTCAGCGGGCGGCGTCCTCGGCGCGCTCGCCCGTCAGGGCATCTGGGCCGCTTTCGGCCGCGGCGACGGCTTCGACTGGACCACCCTCTGCATCAACATCGCCGGCTGCGGCCTGATCGGAGTCCTGATGACCGTCCTGGTCGAGGTGCGGCACGCCCCCCGCCTGACCGGGCCGTTCCTGGGTGTAGGCGTGCTCGGCGGCTTCACTACATTACTTCGACATCATCGTCACCATCCAGACTTCGATCACATCCGGCGCGCCGCAAACCGCGCTGGCCTACCTGGCGGCCACGCTCGCTGGCGCGCTGCTAGCGACGATCGCCGGCATCAGGTTCGTCGAGGCTGTTCGCGCGCCCGCACCGCCGCACCCCGGCCAGGGACCGCGCGCGAGCCACTGCTCAGAGGACCAGTCATGAGACTTGAAGGCGCGGCCGTCGGCTGACCATCTTCATCGGCGAGGACGACCACTGGCATCACAAGCCGCTGTATTCCGAGATCGTGCACCGCGCGCACCGGGCCGGGCTGCGCGGCGCGAGCGTGCTGCGCGGCATCGAGGGCTACGGCGCATCGAGCCGCATCCACACGAGCCGGATCCTGTCGCTGTCCGACGACCTGCCGATGGCGATCATCATCGTCGATGCGGAGGACAAGGTCAGGGCCTTCCTGCCGCAACTCGACAGAACTCGTCGCCGAGGGACTGGTGATCATCGATCCGGTCGAGGTGATCCGCTACGTCGGCCGTCCTGGCAGGCAAGGACCGCGAGGTTCATGACCCTCGTGCTCGTCGTCCTCGGCGCCGCCGTCGGGGCGCCGTTGCGGTACCTGACCGACCGCCTGGTCCAGGCCCGACATGACTCCGTCTTCCCCTGGGGTACGTTCATCGTCAACGTGACCGGGTCAGCGCTGCTGGGGTTTCTCGTCGCCCTGCCTGGCGCCCACCTCGCGCCGGGGACAGTGCTCGGTACCGCCTTCTGCGGAGCGTTCACCACGTACTCCACCTTCGGCTACGAGACCGTCAGGCTGATCGAGGACAGGGCCTACCTATTGGCCGGGATGAACGCCACCGCGAGCATCGTCGCTGGCCTGGGCGCGGCCTTCACCGGCATGGCGCTCGCCCAAGCGCTCACCGGCTAGCCGTACGAGCCGCCCGCGCAGGCCGGCACGCCATGCCGCGAGGCACCCGGTTATGGATTCCCCCATGGGCAGGAATGGTCTTGTGCGCGCGCGATTTCCTGGCAGGAACCCCTGGGTACCTCGATGGCTGTCGACTAAACGCCCTGCCGGGGTGAGGCTACGTGGGATTCGGGGTTCGTTCGTGAAGCGCTTTTTTGCGGATTCGGCACGCAGGTTCGGCCCGGCGGCTGTTGCCGGCGGGGCTGTCGCGCTCGCCTTGGCGGCAGCCGGCTGTTCAGCAACCGCGGCACCTGCGGCCCCGGCGCGGGCGAAGGCGGCCGCCGCCAAGGCCAGCGTGATGATCCTGCCCGCGGACGGCGCCCGGCAGGTCAGGCCCGGCGACGGGGTCACGGTGCGGGCGACCAACGGGCACGTCCAGAAGGTCGTGGTCACCACGACGGGCACCGCCAGCAAGCCGGTCGCCGGCGGCCTGACCAGCGGCGGCACCGTCTGGCGCAGCAACGACCCGCTGCTGCCGTCGCGGAACTACAGCGTCGTCGCGACGGCAGTCAACGCGGGCGGCCAGAAGGTCACGGCGACCAGTTCCTTCAGGACCCTCACGCCGCGCAAGACCGTCCAGGTCACGCTGCTCGAAGCCAATCACCAGGCGTACGGCATCGGCATGCCGATCGTGCTCACGTTCAGCGGCCGGGTCACCAACCGCAAGGCAGTCGAGCGCTCGCTCAGCATCACCACGTCCAAGCCGGTCATCGGCGCCTGGTATTGGGACCGCACCTGGGATGGCAACACCACCGTCGCGTTCCGGCCGAGGAAGTACTGGTCGCCGGGCACCAAGGTCAGCTTCACCGGGCACCTGAACGGGGTCGAGGTTTCGAAGGGTATTTACGCGACCCACGACGTCCATGTCGCCTTCAGGATCGGGCCGTCGCTGATCGTCAGGGGTAGTACGCGCACGCACTACATGGACATCTACTACAAGGGACGCCTGTTCGGGCACTGGGCGATCAGCACCGGTCGTCCGGGGGACGACACGCCCAACGGCCAGTACCTGACCATCGAGAAGGCCAATCCCACGTTCATGAAGGGCCCTGGATACGCGCTCTGGGTCTACTGGGCCGTCCGCTTCACGTGGAGCGGCGACTACATTCACTCAGCGCCGTGGTCGGTGTGGGCACAGGGATCTACCAACGTCAGCCACGGCTGCGTGAACACCTCTCCCGCCCATGCCGAGAAGTACTACAAGATGGAACTGCCGGGTGACCCGGTGATCATGACAGGCAGCCCGCGGGCCTGGCACGTGGGACAACGGCTGGACCGAATGGTTCCTTCCGTTCCGCAAGTACGTCCAGGGCAGCGCGCTGCACCAGGCCGTCGTGGCCGGACCGAACGGCAGCGCATTCGTGGACGCGAGCACCGTCGAGGCGCCGACCATCGTCGGCCCGCGCGGGCACGGCCTCGTCTGACCTGACCCGGATGGCCGGCCGCGCATCCCGCGGGGCTTGCCATCCGGTTCGCGCCGGTGACACAAGCAGACAAGCTCACCAGAAGCCAGTTGCTGGCGCTTGGCGCGATGGCGCTCGGTGTCTTCGTCATCGCCAATGACTTCACAGCGCTGAGCGTGGCGATACCGCGAATCGAAGCGGATCTGCATACGAGCCTGAACCGGGCTCAGTGGGTCATCAACGGCTATGCCCTGGTGTTCGGCGTGCTGGTCGTTACGGGCGGCCGCCTCGCTGACCTATTCGGCCGCAAGCGTATGTTCATGGTCGGCGCGACGATCTTTGGGCTGTTCTCGCTGCTGGCAGGCGTCATGCCGACCGCGGATCTGCTGATCATCTGCCGCGCGCTGATGGGCGTGGGCGGTGCGATCGTCTGGCCCGCCGTACTCGGCCTCACCTACATGATCCTGCCCGCCTCGAAGAAGGGCCTGGCCGGCGGCCTGATCCTCGGAGTCGCCGGGCTCGGCAACGCGATCGGCCCGCTGCTCGGCGGTTGGCTCACCGACGTCGCCACCTGGCGCCTGGTGTTCTTCATCAACCTGCCGATCACGTTGTTCGCCATGTTCGTGACCGCGCGCGAGGTCCCCGAGAGCAAGACCGACGCGGCGGAGCGGAGCATCGACTACCCGGGAATCGGCCTGCTGTCCGGCGGGGCGGTCGCGGTGCTGCTAGCGCTCGACCTCGGCACCGACGGCGGTTTCGGCCTGCCCCTCATCATCGGCCTGATCGTGGCCGGCCTCGCCTTGCTTGGTTCGTTCTTCCTGATCGAACGCCGCGAGGGTGAGCGGGCGCTGGTGCCCACGGCGGTCATGCGCAACAGCGTCTTCTCGGCCGCCTGCGTCACGGTGCTGTTCATGTCGGCCATCTTCTTCTCCGCGCTGCTCTACCTGCCGCAGTTCATGGAGAAGGTGCTCTCGTTCTCTGCGCTGCGTTCGGGCGCCGGCCTGCTGCCGCTGATGTGCATCTTCGCCACCGCATCCTTCGTGGCCGGCTGGCTCTACGGTCGGGCCGGCCCGAAAATCGTGGTCACCGCCGGAACCGCGTGCCTGGCGATCGGCATCTTCTGGCTATCGAGGCTCAGCACCTCGTCAAGCTACGAGTCGCTCGTGCCGGGGATGCTCGTGCTCGGGATCGGGGTCGGGCTCTTTTATTCCTCGGTTACCACGGCAGCGGTCACGGCGCTTGACCCTTCGCGGTCCAGCCTCGCCGGCGGGATCGTCTACATGTGCCAGGTCGCGGGCGGCGCGATCGGCCTGGGCCTGAATACGGCGATCGTGCTGTCCGCTGCCAGCCTGACCGACGGGATCAGGGTTGCGTTCCTGGTCGACGCCGCGCTTGCTGCCATCGGCACCGTCATCTCCCTGCTGTTCGTGCACGGCGCGAAGCGGTCGCAGGCCCACGCGGATACGACGCACGCGCACCATCGGGTGCGCGTCTAGCTCCGCTATCTGTCCTTGAGGCCGCCGATGTTAAGCGAGCCAGGCCAGCCGGGCCGCACGCCGCCCTCGGCTTCGCGGATGTAGGCTTCCGGGTCCTTGTCGATCACCGGAACGCCGCCGTAGTTCCGTGCTTGGAACGAGGTGAACGCGACGGCCAGGTCATGTCGCTCCTGGAGCCCGGCAAGGCGCCGAAAGTCGGTCAGGCCCTCCCGTTCCTCCTCGGCCATGTGGTCGCTGTTGGCCAGGTTCGCGGCGGCCACGGCTGCGAACCACTCCGCGGTGCCGACCTGGTACGTGCCGACGTCGGTGACCGCGTCCCTGATGTCGTTGTGGTCGCGGATCGCGTCGAGCGTCTCAGCCTCGGCCCCGGTCTGGCGGCTGGCCGCCAGACCGGCCTTCAGGAGCGCGGGATAGAAGATTGCCTCCTCGGCGGCGGCGTGCAACTCAAGGAAGACTCCCAGCCTGCCCCACACCGCCGACAGGGCCCGCGCGTCTGTCCTGCTGATCTGCTCCAGAATCGCGAACAGGCGTCGCTGCTCGCGGTGGTCATCGAGGATCAGCTCGGTGATGTCCACGCTTCCCCCTTGCTCCGGATACGCGCTCGCCGGTTGGCCGGCGCTAGCAGCGTACGCCCGCGGCCGACGCCGGCCGGGCGCGGCCACCGATCAGGTGCTAGCTCCCGACGCTCCTGCTTGAGACGGATCAGGCATGATGCTATGAAGACGCTGGCCGGAGGGAGCAGGCGTGGATACACACGGCCAGATCAGGCTTGTCGTCCGAGGCGACGACTTCGGAATGTGCCACGCGGTGAACGAGGGCATTGGGCGCGCCTGCACCGAAGGCATCGTCACCACCTCATCCACGATGGCGCCGTGCCCATGGTTTGACGAGGCCGTCAAGATCGCGAAGGACGTCGGGATCCCGCTCGGCGCGCACCAGACGCTGACCTGCGAGTGGGACTACTTCCGGTGGCGGCCGCTCACCAACGGGCCGTCGCTGGCCGGTGCCGACGGCACGTTCCGCCCATCGGTCGAAGCGGCCAAGCAGAACGTGCGCTACGAGGATGTCGTCAGCGAGTTGCTCGCGCAGGTCGGCCGATTCCGGTCGTCCGGGCTCAACCTGGATTATCTCGACCATCACATGGGTCCGACGCTTCCCGCGGCGTACGCCGAGGTGTCCGAGCGGACCGGCGTCCCGTTCTTGTACTCGAAGGAGATCCGCGGGCAGTTGTCGAGCATGAGCCAGCTCAGCCCGCGCGACGCGGACGGCAAGAAGGAATGGCTGCTCGGCTACCTCAGCGGGCTCCGACCTGGCGCGCATCTGCTCGTGAGCCATCCAGCCGTGGCGAGCTCCGAGCTCGAGTCCCTCACCGGGCCAGACTCCGTGCCGTATCGCTGGGCCGCCGAGTACCGGCTCTCCGACCTCGATGTCCTGACCGACCCCGACGTGCGGCGCCGGATCGACGAGCTGGAGATCAGGCTCTGCTCACTCCCCGAGGCGCTGGCCCGCTAGCACCTGTAATCTCGACAAATGCCCAGCACTCCAGGCCGCTTCGTCGGCAAGGTCGCGATCGTCACGGGCGCGGCCAGAGGAATCGGCGAGGCCTATGCCAGGGCTCTAGCCGCCGAGGGCGCCTGCGTCGTCGTCGCCGACATCAACACAGAAGCGGGACCGAAGGTCGCCGCGGCAATTGAGGCAGACGGAGGCCAGGCCGTTTTCGCCCGTACTGACGTCGCCAGCCCAGAGTCAGCTCAAGCGATGGCGGCGCTGGCGGTGGAGCGCTTCGGCGGCATCGACTACCTGGTAAATAACGCGGCAATCTACGGCAACATGCGGCTTGACGTTCTGCTGAGTGTGGACTGGGACTATTACAAGTCCTTCATGAGCGTCAACCTGGATGGCGCGCTGGCCTGCACTCGCGCGTGCTACCAGCACATGGCAGCGCGCGGCGGCGGCGCCATCGTGAATCAGTCCTCGGTCGCCGCGTGGCACTACGCGAGCTTCTACGGGCTGGCCAAGGCCGGCATCAACAACCTCACCCAGCAACTCGCGCACGAACTGGGCTATCTAGGCATCAGGGTGAACGCGATCGCGCCGGGGCCGACGGACACGGAGGCGACCAGGTCCGTGGTCGGCGAGATGGCGAGCGATCTGGTGAAGCAGGCCGCCCTGCAGCGGCTCGGCCAGCCGTCGGACATGGTCGGCGCGTGCCTGTTCCTGCTCTCAGACGAGGCAAGCTGGATCACCGCCCAGGTACTCAACGTCGACGGCGGCCTCATCTTCCGGCCCTGATCTAGCCGCACGGGGAGCGACAGTGCGTCACGGCGTCGTGTTGTTCACAAGTGATCGGGGCATTCGCCCGGCGCGCGCGGCGCAGGTCGCCGAGGAGGCCGGCTTCGATGGGTTCTACGTGCCGGAGCACACCCACATTCCGGTGCGCCGCGAGGCGCCGCATCCGCGCACCGGCACCAGCGACCTGCCCGACGACCGCTACCTCCGCACGCTCGATCCGTGGGTGGCGCTCGGCACGGCCGCAGCCGTGACGACCACGATCAAGCTCGGCACAGCCGTCGCGCTGCCCCTCCAGCACGACCCGATCGCGCTGGCCAAGACCATCGCCTCACTCGATCACCTCTCCGGTGGCAGGGTGACGCTCGGGGTCGGCTTCGGCTGGAACACCGACGAACTGGCCGACCACGGCGTGGCCGCCGCGGCCCGGCGGGACGCGCTGCGCGAGTACCTCGAAGCCATGCAGACGCTCTGGTCGCAGGAGGAGGCCAGTTACGAGGGCAACTTCGTCCGCTTCGGCGCTTCCTGGGCGTGGCCGAAACCTCCGCAGCAGCCGCGGATGCCGATCCTGCTCGGAGCCGGCGGCACCGACCGCACCTTCGCCTGGATCGCGAGGTCGGTCGACGGGTGGCTGACCACGCCAGCCGAGAGCGACCTCGAGCAGAAGATCGCCATGCTCGGCGCCGCCTGGCGCGCGGCGGGCCGCGCGGGTTCCCCGCAGGTCACCGCCTTGGCCGACAGGCCAGAACCGGATGTGCTCGACCGATGGCGTCGCAGCGGCGTGACCGAGGTGCTCTTCGGCATGCCGGACCGGGCCGAGGGCGAAGTAATCAGCTACCTCAGCAGGCTCGCAAGCAAGCTGCGCCTTCAGCCTTAAAGACGGCGGGCCACTCCGCAGTAGAACGCGCGCGACCCGTCGGTGTCGGCCGACGCGGGATCTTCAGAACCCCAGAGCCCGACGTTGGTGAGGACCTGCCCGGCCCCGTCATACGGCGGTACCAGCTCAAGGCCGGCAAAGAACCGCTCGATATCGGCCCTGGTGCGCGGGAACGCGCTCTCTGTCGCTCGCTGGTAGACCTGCACGCCGGTTCGTACCATCCTCGGCGGCAACTTATCGCCCGTGATGTGCGACAGGACCAGGTAACTGCCAGAGCCGAGCCTGGCGAGGTAGCGTCCTACAAGACCCCACGGATCATCCTCGTCGGCCACGAACTGCAGCACCGCCGTCATGAGCAGACCGACCGGCTCGCTGAAGTCGATCAGGTTCGCGACCTGCGGCCTGTTCAGCAGAGCGTCGGGTTCGCGCAGGTCGGCCACGATCACGGCGGTAGCACCATCGTCGGTCACGAGCTCGGCGGCGAGGACCCCGACCATCGGGTCATTGTCGACGTACACCACCTTGGCATCAGGCGCGATGGCGCGCACTACCTCGTGGGTGTTGCTTTGCGTCGGGAGGCCCGAGCCGATGTCGATGAACTGCCTGACCCCGCGCTCGCCTGCCAGCCACCTGGCCGCCCGACCATGGAAACCCCTGTTCGCCCACGCCGCATCGCCCAATTCGGGCATCTGCGCCCGGAACTGTTCGGTCGCGTCCCTGTCGACCTGGAAGTTGTGCGTACCGCCGAGCATGTAGTCGTACATCCTGGCCGGGCTCGGCCGGGTTGTGTCGACTCCAGCGGGAACATGTTCAGTCTCGGCCACCGCACCTCCGTCGGGTCCCTGCGCCACATTCTGGCACAAGCCGCCCGTCCGAGGCGGCGTCCTACGGGCCCGCGCCAGGCCTGCCGCGCCTCCTGCGGTCCGCCGCGCGGTAAGCGTGCAACCGGTATCCGATGACAGCCAGACCACCGATGACAACCAGCCAGGGCGCGAGCATGACAACCATGCCTTCGCTCACCAGCGCTGTCCTCCCCTATAGCTCCTCGGGTCAGGCAGTTACCTCGCCAGCCGACCCGCGCCCGCCCTACCACGTCACAAATAAACCGCAACCCGTGAAGGTCGTGTGAAGCCGGCTTGTCGGCCCGGTGAAGGCGACCCAACGCCCCTGCTCAGCACGGGAAACGCACCTTCACATCGTCTCCACTCTGAGCGCACGACCATGTCATCCGGCAGCCGTTACATACAGTGAGCACGTTCGCGGCGCCCGTCGCGTGGCGCTCCTGAAGCGCTCAGGGGGGAGCGGATTCGGCGGCCTGCCGGTCAGTACGGCGGCCGCGCCCGAGGGGAACCGTACCCAGACCGCATCCAGCTCGGATATCGCGGGGGCATATCCGGACACGGCGATGCGGCTGGGTGCGGCCCCTGGCCTACTTACGTTGAAGACTCCGCTGCGGCCTGACGCTTGTCCCTGCTGCCAAATGGCGACGCCCCCGTTGTGCTGCCCAAGGGGAACGACCCCCCTGGTCCGCCAGTTATGGCCGGGTGCTCCACGGGCTGTTCGAGCGTGACCACGCTCTCCGCGCCTGGCAGCCTGACGCTCACCGCGGTGCCGGAGCCGGTCTCGCTCGTGATGTCCATGGTTCCGTGGTGGCCGCGCACGAGTTCGGCGACGATCGTCAGCCCGATCCCACTGCCGGCGATGCCAGCCGAGCGCTGACCACGGAAAAACCGCTGAGTCACAAGCTGTAGCTCGGCTGCCGGGATGCCGATGCCCGTGTCGCTGACGCGCAGGACGGCCATGCCGCACTCCGGGTTCTCATCAGGTCCGGTCTCGATGATGACTCGACCCCCCGCCGGAGTGAATTTCATCGCGTTGGTCAGCAGGTTCGTCGTGACCTCGTGCATCCGGAGCGGATCGCAGCGCACGTCAACGGGCGCCAGCCGCCGCTCCAGCACAAGTCCGGCCGTCTCGAACGCGTCACGGAGGCTGTCAGCAGCGGTGGCAACCGTAACGGCCAGGTCGCGCGGAACGAGCCTGAGCTGCAGCGCAGCGGCCTCGGCCGATGCCAGCCGCTGCAGGTCGTCGACCATCCTGGCAAGCCGCAGGACCTCGTCGCGAAGCGAGCTGAGGTTCGCTGGCGACGGCTGGGTCAGTCCGTCCAGCATGGCCTCGTGCCCCGCCTGCAGCACCGCGATGGGCGTGCGCAGCTCATGGGCGACGTCGGCGACAAGATTGCGGCGCACCTGATCCTGTTCCTCGACGGCACCTGCCATTTCGTCAAATGCCTCAGCGAGCTCCTGAATCTCCCCGATGCCTCGGACGTCGCCGGCCCGCGCTCCCTGGGCGCCGTTGCTTCTGGCCCTGGCCGTCGCGATCAGGCTCTCTACAGGGGCAGTGATCCGGCGGGACAGGAGCAGCGCGACGATCAGCGCGATCACTGCGGCAACACCGGCCGCGCCGATCCTCGACGGCCACCGCTGCGCCTGGAATCTCGTGATGGTCTGGTCGAGCCCTTGCTTATCGAACTTGACGACTACCCGGCCCACCTTGGCGCCCCCGACGCGCACCCAGTCCTTGACGACCGGCCCGCGGATCAGTTCTGTGAAGTTGCCTGACTGACTGATCACATTCCCGCTCAAGTCCCGCACCTGCACCGCTGCTCCGGCCGGGATCAGGATGCGAAGCAGCGGCTTCAGGGCGGCGCTGGTCAGGCGCCCCCGACTGTAGGCAGAGGCGGCCGCCTCGGCTGTCGCGTGCGCTATATCGCGATGCTGGCCCTTGATCAATTCGTTGATGTCATGGTTTGTGGTCACCGTGCCGAGCGCGATCGAGGCGGCCACCGCGGCAAGCGCTACACCCACGAACGCAAGGGCGAGCTGAAGTCCCAGCCGCCCGATCCAGGGTCTGCCAGATCTAGCCATCCCGGTTCAGGCCGAGCCGGTAGCCACCGCCGAGCACGGTCTGCACGATCGCCGGGTTGCCCGGGTCTTCCTCGATCTTGCGGCGCAGGTTCTTCACGTGCGAGTCGATGGTGCGCTCGTAACCCTCGAAGTCGTAGCCGCGAACCCGGTTTATCAGCTCGAAACGCGAGTAAACCCGGCCTGGCACGGTGGCCAGGGCGACGAGGATGCCCCATTCGGTCGGCGTGAGCTCCACGTCCCTGCCGTGCACTGACGCCACCCGCCGCGGTTCGTCGATGACCAGCGCGCCGTCGCCGAGGCTGGTGATCCCCTGCTCGTTCGACGGCGGCGCGTTCCTGCGCAGGATCGCCTGCACCCGCAGGACCAGTTCGCGCGGGCTGAAGGGCTTGGTGACGTAGTCGTCGGCCCCGAGCTCGAGCCCGGCGATCCTGTCCTCTTCGCTGGTCTTCGCGGTCAGCATGAGGATCGGCGTCGAACTCGAAGCTCTGACCTCCCTCGCCACCGTCTCTCCCGGCACATCGGGCAGCCCGAGGTCGAGCACGATCAGGTCAGGAGACGCGGCCTCGGCGACACTGATCGCCTCAGCGCCCGAGTCGGTCGATAGCACGGAGAACCCGGCTCGTTCCAGGTAGGAGCGGACGAGTTCCCTCAGCTTGCGCTCGTCCTCCACCAGCAGCACAGTCGCGGTCATGGCGGTCTGATCACCGTCCCCTGAGGATCCGGCGGTTGCCCGCCGGGTGGCCCAATCTTTCCATGTTCCGGCCGCTTTGCCGAGTTCCGCCGGCTGACTTGCGCGAGTCTCGGATTCACACAGCCTCCATTTCGGCTGCACGGCCCTGTCAACGCCACCGTGTTACATCTAGTGAATACCCACTCGCAACAAGCGGCTTGGGGAGGGAGAGAGCACGCGGCTCGCGCCGCACGTGCCATCCCAGAGTGATCGCGCCCTGGTCGCGTCGGAATGACCCGGATGTTTTGGGGGAAACATTCGGAAGCCGGATTTCGGGGGAACATCCGGCTCATCCGACGTGACCGGGCGCGAATCTATTTAGGCCGCGGAGATGCGCGGCCTCTCTGGTTGTCGCTGCCCGCGCTAGTGGTCCTGCTTGGCGCCGGTCCGCAAGAGTGCCCGACGACGAGACTCCGCTGCCGCCACGGGCAGCGTGACCGTCACGCGGGTGCCCGTGCCCGGCTGACTCCCGATGTCAAGCCGGCCGTTGTGTGCCCTGACGAGTTCGGAGACGATCGTCAGCCCGATGCCACTGCCCGCTGCCATCTCAGCGGACCGCATGCCACGGAAGAATCGCTCTGTGACGTGCGGCAGTTCCTCGCCGGGAATGCCGACACCAGTGTCGTTGACGACGATGGCAGCCATCCCACCCTCGTCGGGACCGACGGAGAGCCGCACGTTGCCGCCGGGCGGCGTGAACTTCAGCGAATTCGTCAGCAGGTTCGAAACCACCTCACGCATCCTGGTCGCGTCACACAGGACGTAGACCTCCGTCAGGCGCTCCTGCAGCGCGACGTCGGCGACGCGGAAGGCGTCGCCCAGGCTTCCCGCGGCTTCCGCGGCGAGTGCTGACAGATCGCATGGGACCAGCCGCAGCTGCAAGGACGCCGACTCGGCAGCGGCCAGGCGCTGCAAGTCCTCGACCATATTGGCAAGGCGGAGCACCTCGTCACGCAGGGACGTCACCGCATCTGGCGTGAGCTCGGTGATGCCGTCGAGCATGGCTTCCAGGCTGGCCTGCAAGACGGCGACGGGGGTACGCAGTTCGTGCGCGACGTCGGCGACGAGGTTACGTCGCAGCCTGTCTTGCTTGTTGAGGGCCATCGCGCTCTGGTTGAAGGACTCGAGCAGTTCGCGGATGACGCCCGTGCCCCGTACTGGCCTGATCTGAACCGAGCGGTTGCCACGCCCCCGGGACCGGACGGCCTCGAGCAACTGCTCGAGCGGTCCTGAGATCGCCCGGGCCACGATCAGCGAGGCGATCAGGGCGATCAGCGCGGCAACCCCCGCGGCGAGTAGCCGTGTGTGCCACTTGGCGGCCTCGAAGTTCCGCACGACCGCGCCCAGGCTCGTCGAGCTGAACCGGACGGTGACCTGCCCGATCTGCCGTGTCTTCAGCTGAACAGGCACGATCAGCTGATGGGAAATCGGGAACTTCGCGAAGCGACGGGACTGCCCGACCACGCGGCCGTTGATGTCGCGTACCTGGATGCTCGCGTCCCCGCGCTCGGCGAGATGGAAGACCGGATCTAGGTCGGTCTCAAACCAGGTGCTGCCCTGGTGCGCGGCTCCCGTGGTCACGGCGATCGACTGTGCCAGGCTGCTTTCCTGCTGCATGGCAACCCTGGTGATGTCAGAGCCGAGGCTCTCGGCGGCGATCGTCGAGTTCACGGCTATCGCCGCCAGGGCGACCGCGACGAACACCAGCACGAGCCGCCGCCCGAGCTGGCCGATGCCGAAGATCCTGCGGTTGCGCTCGACGGCGCCATAGAGCCGGCGCGTTCCCCCGATGCGTGGCAGCCTCATGTGCCGAAATCACGTCCCCGATCAGAAGGTTCTGTCCCCGGTGCCCGCCCACCGGCGCAGTGCAGCGAGTCAGCTAGCGATTGCCGGCGTACCGGCGGCACCCGCGGCGACGGCCGGCTGCCAGTTCGTCTGGCTCAGGCAGCAGACAGGGCATTCCCTGACATACGGCGTCTCGGTCAGCCATTGCGCGCAGATGGGCTGCGCGCAGGTGCCGCAGATGCCGTACGTGCCTGCCTTCATCCGGTCGATCGCGTCCTCGATCAAGGCGAGATCCTCGTGCGCCCGCATGACACGGTTCATGAGCAAAGTGTCGCTGCGGTTCTGGCGGGAGGTTAGCGCGTGGACCGTGTCGGAGGGCAGGTCATCGTGGTAGGCCATGGACAGCACGACGATCTGATCGACCTTCTGCCGCCATAGGTCCTCCAGCATGACGAGGTACCCACCGGAATCCATGCTTGGAGGTAATCCGGTGCGGATGCAATCCGGGTGAGCGAGATGTGGAGCCTTCATGGAAGTCAGCGTTCGTTCACCAGCAAGACGTCCGCGTCAAAGCAGGTGCGATCGCCCGTGTGGCAGGCACCGCCAGCCTGCTCGACCTTGACCAGGACCGTATCGCCATCGCAGTCGAGCGCGACCGACCTGACCAGCTGGACGTTTCCTGAGGTCGCACCCTTGACCCAGTACTCCTGCCTGCTGCGCGACCAGTAGGTGCACTTACCGGTGGTAAGCGTGCGATGCAGGGCCTCATCGTCCATCCAGCCCAGCATCAGGACCTCGCCCGAGTCGTGCTGCTGCGCGATCGCTGGAAACAGACCAGCGGCGTCACGCTTGAGCCTGGCGGTGATGTTCGGGTCTAGGCCGCCAACTGGCCGCACGGCGGACTCGACGCTCGCGCTCCGGTCAACACTGCCGTTCTGCGTCATGATGCGATTCTCCCAGGCCGGCGCCCGTGGCCGCGCTGTCCCTGACCGGGTAGCCCGCAGTCCGCAGGGCGTCCTTGACCGCACCGATCCCCAGTTCGCCGAAGTGGAACAGGCTCGCGGCCAGCACCGCGTCGGCTCCCGCCGCGATCGCAGGGGCGAAGTGAGCGACGTTCCCGGCGCCGCCGCTGGCGATCACTGGCACGCCGACCACGGCGCGCACGGCCTCGATCAAAGGCAGGTCGAAACCCGCCTTGGTGCCGTCCGCGTCCATCGAGTTGAGCAGGATCTCTCCCGCGCCAAGCTCGGCGGCCCTGGCCGCCCATGCGATCGCGTCGAGCCCGGTGCCGTGGCGGCCGCCGTGCGTGGTGACCTCAAAGGCACCTGGCCGGCCAGCCACCCGCCTGGCGTCGACCGAGATGACGATGCACTGGGATCCGAACCTGGCTGCCGCTTCGGTCAGAACCTCCGGTCGCGCGATGGCCGCCGTGTTCAGGGAGACCTTGTCGGCCCCTGCCCGCAGCAGCCGGTCTACATCATCAGCGCCGCGAACTCCTCCGCCGATTGTGAGCGGGATGAAGACCTGATCGGCTGTCCGCGCCACCGTCTCCCGCATGGTCTGCCGACCGTCGCTGGAAGCCGTGATGTCGAGGTAGACAAGCTCGTCGGCGCCGTCGGCGTCATAGGCCGCGGCCAGCTCCACCGGGTCGCCTGCGTCGCGCAAGCCGCGGAAGTTGACGCCCTTCACGACGCGACCGCCGTCGACATCCAGACAGGGAATGACGCGGACCGCGACCGTCATGCCGACCCGTCGCCAGATCGGGCACGCACCGCGCCAAGCGCTTCCTCCAGGGTGAACCGGCCCGCGTAGAGGGCCTTGCCGACGATCGCGGAATCGACGCCGAGCGGCCGCAGTGACGCGATCGCGAGCAAATCAGCGAGCTCGGAAACGCCTCCGCTGGCGATCACGGGTCGTCGGGTCTGCGCGCAGACCTGCCGCAACAGGTCGAGGTTGGGCCCGGCCAGCGTGCCGTCCTTCGTCACGTCGGTCACGACGTATCGGCGGCATCCGTCGGACTCGAGCCTGGCCAGAACGTCAGGCAGCTCGCCGCCGAGTGTCGTCCAGCCCCTCGCCGCGAGCCTGGTTCCGCGGACGTCCAGGCCCACGGCGATCCGCTCGCCATGCCCGGTGATCACGCCGCTCACCCAGTCTGGTTGCTCGAGTGCCGCGGTCCCGATCACGACCCGCTCGCAGCCGGTCCGCAGCGCCGCGGCTAGCGAGGCATCGTCTCGGATGCCACCGGACAGCTCGACCGGCACGTCGACCCGTCGGACCACGTCTGCCAGCAGGGCGGCGTTGGATCCGCGGCCGAACGCTGCATCGAGGTCGACGAGGTGGATCCATTCGGCGCCGGCTCGCTGCCAGGCCAGCGCCGCGGCCAGCGGGTCGCCGTAGGACGTCTCTGTTCCAGCCGCGCCCTGGACGAGCCTGACGGCCTGGCCGCCGGCCACGTCGACGGCCGGCAGCAGGGTCAGCCCCTCCTTCACTTGATCATCTCCAGCCAGTTCGTCAGCAGGGCGGCGCCAGCATCGCCGGACTTCTCCGGGTGGAACTGCGTCGCGCAGAGTGCGCCATCCTCGACGGCCGCGAGAAACGGCTGGCCGTGCTCGGCCCAGGTCAGCAGCGGCTGACGGTCGCCGGCGGGCCAGGATCTCGCCGCATAGGAGTGCACGAAGTAAAACCGCTCGTCCGGCCCGATGCCTGCCAGCAGCGCGCTCCCAGCCGCGGCCCGCACGGTGTTCCAGCCCATATGCGGCAGCACTGGCGCCTCGAGCTGGTCGACCACGCCGGGCCAAACGCCACAGCCGGCTGCGTCCTCGCCGTGCTCGCGGCCCTGCTCGAACAGAACCTGCATGCCCACGCAGATCCCGAGCACGGGACGGGCCTGGGCCAGCCGCTTGGCGATGATCTCGTCGCCGCGGACCGAGCGCAGGCCTTGCATGCAGGCGGCGAACGCTCCCACCCCTGGCACGACAAGGCCGTCGGCGTTCAGCGCGGCTGCGGCGTCAGCAGTCACCGATACCTCGGCGCCAGCCCGCTCCAGGGCCCGCCTGGCGGATCGCAGATTGCCCGATCCGTAGTCCAGCACGGCCACGGACGGCCGCGGGCCCGTCAGCGACATGGCGGCACGGTCACAGCACGCCCTTGGTGCTCGGGACTCCGGCCCCGCCTGGGTCAGCCGCCGCGGCAGCTCGCAGCGCCCGCGCGAACGCCTTGAACTGCGCTTCGACGATGTGGTGCGGATTCCGTCCCGACAGCACGGCCAGGTGCACGCAGATCGCGGCCGTCGCACCCAAGGTCTCGAAGAAATGCCTGGTCAAGGTCGTGTCGTAGCTGCCGATCAGCGGCGCCATGCCGTCCGGCTCGCTGTGCACAACATACGGGCGGCCCGGCGAGGTCGACGGCCGCCCTGACCAGCGTCTCGTCGAGCGGGACGAGCGCGTCGCCGAACCGGCAAATGCCCGCCTTGTCGCCGAGCGCCTGGCGTAGCGCCTCGCCGAGCGTGATAGCGGTGTCCTCGACGGTGTGGTGGGCGTCGATTTCGATGTCACCGGCCGCCTTCACCCGCAAGTCGATCCGCCCGTGCTTGGCAAGCTGCTGCAGCATGTGATCGAAGAACGGCACCCCGGTGCTCACGTCGGCGGTGCCGGTGCCGTCGAGGTCGAGTTCGACCGCGACCTGTGTCTCTTTTGTCGCCCTCTCTGCCCGACCGATGCGGTTCGTCATGGCAGCACCGCCTCGACGGCCGCGCGGAACGCCTCGTTCTCCGCCTGGGTACCTACGCTCACTCGCAGCCAGCCAGGCGGGCCGACCTCCCTGATCAGGACGCCCTGGTCGAGCAGGGCCTGCCACACGGCGTGCCGGTCGCTGAACGTGCCGAACAGCACGAAGTTCGCGTCGGAGTCCGCCACCTCTTGCCCACGGTCGCGGAGCCAGCGAACCAGTCCGTCGCGCTCGGCACAGATCGCGGCCACGGTCGCCAGCAGCTCACCTGACCGTGCCAGCGCAGCGCGGGCCGCGGCCTGGGTCAGGGCCGACAGGTGGTAGGGCAGCCGGACGATCTGCAGCGCCGCGATCACGGCCGGGTCGGCCGCCAGATAGCCCACGCGGGCGCCCGCCAGCGCGAACGCCTTGGACATCGTGCGGACGACAGCAAGACGCGGAAACCGAGGCAGCAATGTCAGGGCTGTTGCCCGCCGGTCGCGGGCGAACTCGGCGTAGGCCTCGTCAACGACGACCATCGCGGGCGCTGTCGCGCAGATCCGCTCGATCACCGACAGCGGAACCGCAGTCCCCGTCGGGTTGTTCGGCGACGTAACGAACACTAGGTCGGGGCGCAGGTCGGCGACGGCGGCCACCGCGCGCTCAGCGTCGAGCCCGAAGTCGGCCTCCCTGGCGCCGCTGATCCACCGGGTGCTGGTCGTCTGGGCGATGATCGGATGCATCGAGTAGGACGGCTCGAATCCGAGCGCCGCCCTGCCGGGGCCTCCGAACGCCTGGTAAAGCTGCTGGATGATCTCGTTGGAGCCGTTCGCCGCCCACACCTGCTCGGCCGCCACACCATGACCCAGATAGCTGGCCAGATCGCGGCGCAGCGCGACGGCATCACGGTCCGGGTACCGGTTGAGTGCCGCGGCTTCCGCCGCTGCGACCTGGCCGATCTCCCGTGCGAGAGCCTCGGACGGGCTGAACGGATTCTCGTTGGTGTTGAGCCTGACCGAGGCGGCGACCTGCGGCGCGCCGTATGGCGCCCGGCCGGCCAGGTCGTGCCGCAGCGGCGGGCGCGACCGCGTGCCGCCAGCCGCTTCCGGCCCGGCGGCATCGGGCTGGCAGGCGCCTGGCTGGTCAGGGACCCTGATCCGAACCGCCTTGACGTGCGCGGCGAGATCTTCGGCGCCGCCAAGAGCGTCGATGTGCTGAGCAGCCTCGGCGAGTGCCGCCTCCGTGCAGTTCACGACGTGGATTCCGCGCAGGAACGTCAGGACCGATAGGCCGCCCGAGTGCCTGGCGGTCCCGCCGGTCGGCAGCACGTGGTTCGATCCCGCGAGGTAATCGCCGAGCGACACAGGCGCGTACGGCCCCACGAAGACGGCCCCCGCATTGCGCACACGCCGCGCGAGCATCTCTGCGTCGGCAGCCTGGATCTCCAGGTGCTCGGGCGCCCATGCGTCGGCGACGACCAGCGCGGCGTCGAGATCGGCCACGAGCACGCACGCGGACTGGCCGGTCAGCGCCTCCTTGACCCGGCCCGCGTGCCGCGTGGTCTCCAGTTGCCTGCTCAGCTCGGCGTCGACAAGGTCGGCGAGTTCCGCGTCGGTGGTGATCAGCAGGCAGGCGGCGAGCGGGTCGTGCTCGGCCTGTGCGATCAGGTCAGCGGCGACGAAACCGGCGTCCGCGCTGCCGTCAGCCACGATGGCGACCTCGGTCGGGCCCGCCTCGCCGTCCGTGCTGACGACCCCGCGAAGCAGCCGTTTGGCGGCCGCGACGTAGACGTTGCCTGGCCCCGTCACGACGTCGGCGGCCTGGCAATTTTCGGTCCCGTAACCGAGCATGGCGATCGCCTGCGCCCCGCCGGCCGCGTGCACCTCGGAGATTCCGAGCAGTTGGCAGGCCGCTAGCACCGCCGGGTGCGGCAGCCCGCCGTTGTCCTGCTGCGGCGGCGAGGCGACGACGATCTGGCCGACGCCAGCGGCCTGGGCCGGGATGACGTTCATGACCACCGAGGACGGATAGGCAACCAGCCCGCCAGGCACATAGACACCTGCCCGGGCGACCGGCACGTAGCGTTCGGTAACCGAACTGCCGTCGCTCACATAGGTGACGCTCTCGCGCGGTACCTGCGCCTCGTGCACCAGCCTGGCGCGCCGCGCGGACTCCCGCAGCGCGGCGGCTACCCGCGGGTCGAGCCCGGCCAGCGCCTCGGCGAGGGCGGCGCGAGGCACGACGGTGGTCGGCAGGTCGACGCCGTCGAACCGCTCGGTATGCGCGCGCACCGCCGCCGCCCCCCGGCTGCGAACGTCGTCGCAGATCGGTCGCACGGCGGCCACCGCGGCCTCGACGTCAAGCTCGGCGCGAGGCAGCAGGTCGGCCAGCCGCTTGCCGCCCAGCGCGGCCGGCTGCTCGGTGCGCAGATCGATCCTCGTAAGCACGTGGCCAGCCTAAGGGGGCTCGCTGCTTGGATCCGCGCCCGCTTGCCTGGCCGCTACTCGATGATCTTGGAGATCGGGATCTCGAGGATGTCCCGGCCTCCGGCCGCGCGCAGCGCAGGGATCAGCGTGTTGACGCCGCGCTTGGGCACGACCGCCTCGACCGCGTGCATGCCTCCCCTGGCCAGCGACGTGATCGTGGGCGAGGACATAGCGGGCAGGATCTGCGTGACGGCGGCGAGGTCGCTCGCGCCGACATTGAGCTTGAGCAGCACGTTCCCCCTGGCCCTGATCGCGCCCCGCAGCAAGAGCGCGACGTCTTCCATCGCGGCGCGCTTGCTAGCGTCCTCGAAGGCGGCGTGATTGGCGATCAGCTCGGTGTAGCTGCTCATCAGCGTGTGCAGGATCTTGAGCCCGTTCCTGCGCAGCGACGAGCCGGTCTCGGTGAGGTCAACGATCGCGTCGACGATGTCGGGCACCTTGGCCTCGGTCGCGCCGTAGGACGGCGTGACCACAGCCTTGATCCCGTTCTCTTCGAGGAACCGCTTGGTAAGCGACGGCAGCTCGGTCGAGATCCTGATTCCTTCTGGCAGGTCGGAGATCGACTCCCAGCCTGAGCTGGCGGGCACCGCGAGCACGACGCGAACCGGATCGCTGGTGGCCTTGGAGTACGCGAGCTCGCCGAGCGATGCCACGTCAGCGCCGGTCTCGGTGATCCAGTCCCGGCCTGTGATGCCGAAATCAAACAGGCCCTCCGCGACGTAGGACGGTATTTCCTGCGGCCGCAGGAACCTGACCCGGTCGATCCTCGGATCGTCGATCGAGGCGTGATAGTCGCGTTCTGACGCCCGCCTGACGGTCAGGTCCGCGGCGTCGAAGAGCTCGAGGGTAGAACGTTCCAGCGAGCCCTTGGGCAGGACGAGGGAGAGCACGCATGCACCCTACCGGCGATCCGCGGCCTGCCCGCTCGGCTGCGCTACCCACCGCGAAGGGTCAGCGGAGGGTCAGCGGAGCGTGATCACGTTGCCGGTGATCAGGGCAGCGGCGTCGGAGGCAAGGTAGGAGATCACGTCGGCGACCTCGGCAGGGCTGGCGATGTGAACGAGCAGCGGATCGGCCGCCACCGCGCCGCGGACGGCGTCGGTGACCCAGCCGGTGTCGGTGACCGGCGGGTGCACCATGTTGGCGGTGATCCCGAACGGCGCGAGCTCGACCGCGGCCGACATCGTGTAGTTCTCCTGCGCCGCCTTGGCCGCGCCATAGGAAACCTCCCCGGGAAACCCGAGAGCGCCGCCAGAGGTCAGGCCGATGATCCGCCCCCAGGTCGCGCCGCGGGCCGCGTGCCGGCCGCGAACTCGGAGATCAGCAGTGCGGCCGCCATCGCGTCGACAGCGAACTGCCGCGCCCAGCTCGCGTGGGTGACCTGCCGCAGCGACCGGCCGAAGCGGTCGTCATGGGCCGGCGTGAAGGTGTCGGCTAGCCAGCCTGTCGCGTTGTTGACCAGGATGTCGACGGGGCCAAGGCGCTGCTGCGCCAGATCGAACATCATGCCGGGCGTCGTCGCGTCGGTCAGGTCCGCCTCGACCGCGACCGCCAGACCGCCCGCGGCCTGGATCTCGGCGACGACCGCGTCCGCGCTGGCCGCCCTGTGGTCACGGTAGGCCCGCGGTATGCCCGGGTCAGGCTCGTCGCGCACCCGCCAGTACGCGCACAGCACCGCGCAACCGCTGCGCGCGAGCGCCAGCGCGGTGGCTGCCCCGATACCATGGTTGGCCCCTGTCACGATCGCCGTGTGCCGTCCCCGCAGGTCAGCGTCAGCGCCATTGTCAACGCCGCTCACGCGACGACCTCGAGCGCCGAGGACCCATCTGGCAGCCGGCGCACTTCGAGTCGCTCGGCGATTCTCTCCTTCAGGTCGGTGACGTGGCTGACGATGCCGATCGCCCGGCCCTGGTCCCTCAGTTCGTCGATCACGCCGAGCACCTGGTCCAGCGTCTCGGCGTCCAGCGATCCGAAGCCCTCGTCGATGAACAGCGTCTCGGTATCCACTCCCCCTGCCTCGGCCTTGACCACGTCAGCGAGGCCGAGCGCCAGCGCCAGCGAGGTGTAGAACGTCTCGCCGCCGGACAGCGACTGCGGGCTACGCTCCTCGCCCGTGTGCCGGTCGACCACGGCCAGCGTCAGACCGGCGCGCTGTCGCCGCGAGTCACCTTCATCGCTGCGCCTCAGCTCGTAGCGGCCGGCGGACATCACGGCCAGCCGGACGTTCGCGGCCGCGACCACCTGCTCGAACCAGTGCCTGAGCACATAGGTGGTCAGCGCCACCCTGCGATGACCCTCCATGCCCTTCGCCAGGCCAGCGAGGTAGATCACCGGGTCGGTCTCGGTCGCCAGCGACGCCGCCGCCTGCTCCGCGGCTCGCACCTCGGCCAGCCTGCGTTCGAGCCGGCCTGCCCTGACCATATGACCGTCGCGGGTGGCACGCGCGCGCTGTTCGGCCGCGCGAGCCTGCGCCAGGCCGGCCGCGGCGCGCTCGGCGGCCGCCTCGATGGCACCGGCCCGCCGAGGATCAAGTCCCGCGAGTTCGGCCGCTCCCGCATTGGCTTGCAACGCGACAAGTCGCCGGCTCCAGTCCGCAACCAGATCATTCAGCGCCGCCTGCTGTGGAGGCGTGAGGACCGCTGATCGCGCCGCCTCCAGACAATCGAACCCGCTCGCCAGCGCCTCAGCCCTCGCCCGGTCGCGCGCGGTGCGTTCCGCGCTGATCGCGCCGGCGAGCCGCTCGAGCGCGCCGGCGAGCAGGCCGCTCGCGTCGGCGTCCGTGCGCAGCGCGCGCTGCCGCGCCGCGACCGAGTCGTGGCCGCCCGCCTCGCGTGCCAGCGTCTTGCGCAGGACGGTCAGGTCGGCGTCGGCGCGCTCGAATTCCTTGCGCGCCTCCGCCTCGGCGCCGACCGCCGCACGCAGCCGGTCGCCGAGCTGGTCTTTCTCGGCGCGCAGGCCGGCGATCTCGGCCGTGAGCGCCTGCACGCGGGTGACCGCCCGCTCGCCGGCCGCCAACCGCACGGCCACATCCGCGGCCTCGGCGCGCAGATCGGCAACGGTGTGCCCGGCCGCGATGGCGGCCTGCTCGGTCGCCTCCCTGTCGAGGTCAGCGTGCTCCCGCTGGGCGCAGCGCCTGGTGGTCTCGGCCCCGTCCCGCCGCTCGCGGGCAACGCTCACCGCCTCGGCCGTGACCTGTGCTGCGCTCGCAGCGGCCGGCGCTGGATGGTCGGCCGACCCACAGACGGGGCACGCGCCCCCGTCGGTGAGGCCAGCCGCGAGCTCGGCGGCAAGACCGGCCAGCCGGCCGTCCATCGCGCACTGGTGCGCATCGACCAGGCTCTGATGTGTGTCGACGGCCGACTGGAGCCGGACCGTCGCGGCGGTGAGCAGGGGCTCGACTTCGGCCAGGCGGGCCGCGGCCGACTGGAGCCTGGTCAGCTCGGTCTGCCTGCGCTGGCACGCCGAGACGTTCGCGGCCAGGTCGCGCGCGCTGGCTAGCTCCGCCTCCGCTGCCGTGATTCTGGCCGGCAGTTCCGCTTCGAGGGCCGTCAGCGCCTCAGCCGCCGCGGCGGCGGCGTCGGCGATCCTGCCGAGGCCGGCGAGCTCGCTCTCGCGCCCAGCCAAGGCCGACTCGTCGGCCACGAGATGGTCGAGCCCGGCCGCCGCGCGCTGGGCCGTTTCGGCACGCCTGGCCGCTTCCTGGCTGGTCCGGCGGACTAGCTCGTGGTCGGCGTCCGGATCGAGCAGGCAGCCAAGCTCGCCGGCGGCTGGTTCCTGGCGATGGTCCACGAGCGCCGATGCGGCCGCGTCTGTGACAAAGAGTTCGCGCAGCCCGGCGCGGTCTCGCTCTGCCGCCGCTTCCGCGTCGCCGAGCACGGCAAGCAGTGACCTGACCGGCTCGGCACGCCTGGCGGCGTCGAGCTGACCGGAGCGCAGGTCGTGCTCGCCGCGGCCCGACTCGTGCTCACGCAGTGACCTGAGCGCATCGGTCAGCCTGGTCATGAGCGCGGCCTGCCTGGTCGCCTCCTGCGCGACGGCCTGCGCGGCCCGCTCGTCGGCCGCGGCCTGCTCGAGTGCCCCAACCGCGTCAGTCAGCGCGGTCACGAGGTCGTCGCTGAGCTGCCGCAACGCAGTCGAGCGCGCGGCCGCCGGCATGACGATCAGCTCGGTCCTGGCGGCGGCGTCGAGCCCGGCCGCCTCGGCCGCAGCGGAGACCGCGGCGGCGATCTCACCAGCGGCCGACTGCCTGGCGCGGACGGCCTCCGCACGGCGCCGGTCGAGCTCAGCGGTGATCTTGTCGTACAACTCGGTACCGAAGAGCTTCGTCAGCACGGCGCGCCTGGCGTCGTCGTCGCTGCGCAGGAACCGCGCGAACTCACCCTGGGGCAGCAGTATGACCTGGGTGAACTGTGCCCTGCTGAGCCCCACGATCACGTCGATGAGGTCGCCGGTCTCGGCCTTGTTAGATGACAGGCTGACCCAGCGGCCAGCATCGCGACGCTCGAAGTGCACGCGCATGGCCTCGGTGGTGAAACCGTGGCCGCGGCGCTTGGGGCGGCGGTGCTCGGGAACGCGGGTGATGCGATAGCGAGTGCCCCTCACCGAGAACTCCAGGGTGACCGATGGCTCGGTGCCAGGGCCGGCGAAGTGCGAGTGCAGCCGGTCGTCGGCGGCGTCCTCGCCCGCGAGCCCGCCGTACAGCGCGAATGTGATCGCGTCCAGGACAGTCGTCTTTCCCGCGCCCGTCGGGCCTTCCAGCAAGAACAGCCCGCTTCCCGCGAGGCGGTCGAAGTCGACCCGCTGCGGCGTCGCGAACGGCCCGAACGCCTGCAGGTGAAGGTTGTGCAGCCGCATCAGGCCGCCGCCGGGTTCCCGCCAGGGGATCCGCCGCGCCGCTCGCCCGTGCCGCGGTCGACCTGGCCGCCCTCGGGGTAGGCAAGTTCGGCCTGGAGCCAGTCGTCGGGCCCGCCGGCGTTCGCGAGCCACTCGTCGACCGTGGCCGCATCGGCGAGGTCGGTCGGCGCCGATGCGTCGGTGCGCACCACCCCGCCTGGCCGGTCGTCCGCCGCGTCAGCGGCACTGACCGCCTCGACCACGTCGCGGAGCACGAGTCGCTGGCCGGCGTCTGCGGTCCCGCCGCTGGTGTACTCGACGAAGAGTTCGCAGATCTCGACCGGGTCCACGGCCTGCTTGAGGCGGCGCAGGTCGGCAGCGCCGGTCGTGAGCTCCCCTTCGGGCTGGAAATCAAGCACGAGCGTGTGCGGCCACTTCCTGCGCAGGCGCTCCATCGGGGCAGCAGGGCGCACGGTATCGGTCAGGATGACCCTGATCCAGGCATCGGCCAGATCATCCGCGCCGGCGGCCAGACCGCCGGTCCCTGCCAGCAAGTCATCGAGCCTGCCGCGTACCTCGCGCAGGGGCCGCGGCACGGGCGTCGCTAGCTTGGTTATCGTCACCACGCCGGCTCCGTCGACCTCGGCCAGCGTGACGGACTTGCGGTGGTGCCGCTCGGAGAATGAGAAGGCCAGCGGTGACCCGCAGTACCTGACGGTCGCCTTGCCCGACGCGGCGCTCAAGTCCTGCTGTCCGTGCAGGTGACCGAGCGCCACGTAGGTGAGACCGGCAAAGATCGACGCCGGCGCGTCGCCGATGCCACCGACCCGGATGTCGCGCTCGGACTCCGAGGCGACGGCCCCTGTGATGAACGCGTGCGCCGCCACGACGGTGCGCGCGATGCCGCGCTCGTGCGCGTCGGCCTTGATCAGGCTTGTTGCCGCGGCGAGAACGGAGGCGTGCGAGCGCTCAGCCTCGAGGTCGGCCATGACCGCGTCCGGGAGCAGATAAGGAATGCCGTACAGGGCGACGGGGCCGAACTCGTCCGCGAGCAGCACCGGGCGCGCGATGTCGGCGACGGCGGTGCGCAAGTGCACGCCGGCTAGCTCGCTGAGCCTGGAGCCGAAGCCGAGCCTGACCGCCGAGTCGTGGTTGCCGCTGGTGAGGACCACCGGAATTCGCGCTGCCGCGAAGCCGCGCAGCGCCTTGTCGAGCACCGCCACCGCATCGGTGGTCGGAACGGCACGATCGTAGATGTCACCGGCCACGACCACGGCGTGCACCTCGCGTGCGACAGCCAAGGCCAGCAGCCAATCAAGGAAGTCCGACTGGTAGGTAAGCAGGTCCTCGCCGTACAGCGTCCGCCCGAGATGCCAGTCCGACGTGTGGAGCAGTCTCATCCGGCGCTCCAGCGATCGTGACAGCGACCGCGACTGAGGGCAGCGGTGCTGACAGCGTGAGTCGTGATTGTGGTGACGCGTGAGGTCGCCTTCCATCATCGCTGGCCCCGTGCCGAACACCGGCGATTAAGCGATGACGGCGTGTCGCCCGACGCCTGCTGCCGCCGGGCGGCCGGCGCCTAGTTGGTAGCGTGGGCGCGTGATCGATCCGCTGTTTGCGGCAGAGTTGCCTTCGCCCGAGCACTGGGAGCAGCGCTATCCGCCGCGCGACCTGCCCGAAGGGGCGCTGGTCACCCGGCTCGGCCCGTCGCCGACTGGCTATATGCACATCGGCACCATCTACATGGCAATGATCGATCTCGATATCGCGCACCGGTCGGGTGGCCGCTACGTGCTGAGGATCGAGGACACCGACCAGGCGCGCGAGGTCGAGGGAGCCCTTGACCAGTTCGCCAGGGCATTTCGCTATTTCGGGCTGCCGCCCGACGAGGAGGAGAACCGCGGCGACTACGGCCCGTACCACCAGTCGCAGCGGTCGGCCACCTACATGAGCTTCGCCCGCGACCTGATCAGCCAGGGCAAGGCGTACCTGTGCTTCGCCACCGCCGACGAACTCGCGGAAATGCGCAAGCGGCAGCAGGCAGAGAAGCTGCCGCCCGGCTACTACGGTCGCTGGGCGATCTGGCGGGATGCGACTCCCGAGCAGGTACAGGCCAAGCTCGCCGAGGGCGCGCCCTACGTGGTCAGATTCCGCTCGCCTGGCACGCCAGGCAGGCGGGTGGAGTTCGACGAGGCCATCCGAGGCCGGCTGTCCGCGGAGGACAACTACAACGACGTCGTCATCCTCAAATCATCGCAGCAGGCATCCAGGCTGCCCACCTATCACTTCGCGCACGCCGTCGATGATCACCTCATGCGGGTCAATCTCGTGATCAGGGGCGAGGAGTGGCTCCCGTCCGTCCCGATGCACCTGCAGCTGTTTGAGGCGCTCGGGTTCGAGCCGCCGCGGTACGCGCACACCTCTCTGCTGATGAAGCAGATTCCCGGCGGCAAGCGCAAGCTGTCCAAGCGCAAGGATCCCGAGGCGAGCGTCGACTTCTACACCGAGGCCGGGTATCCGGCCAAGGCCGTGCTGTATTACCTGCGCGGCCTGGCCAACGGCTCGCTGGCTGAGATGCCGCTCGACGCGGCGCTCGGGGCGCCGATCAAGCTCTCGGAGCTGGGCGGCGCCGGGCCGCTGATCGACCAGGTGAAGCTCGAGGACATCAGCGCGGACTTTATCGCCACGCTGAGCACGGAAGAGATCCTGGCGGCCATGCGCACCTGGGCCCGGCAGTACGATGCCGAGCTCGCCGACGTCCTCGAGGCCGAGCGTGAGCTGGCTCTCGCGGCGCTGGCCGTCGAGCGCGTGGGGGTCGATAACCCGCGCAAGGACCTGCGCAAGTGGTCGGACTTCAGGTCGGCCTACGGCTTCTTCTTCGCTGAGCTGTTCACGCCGGTCAAGCTTGGCGACGAGCGACTCGGCGGCCTGTCCGACAACCTCGTGCGCGCCTTCGCGGCTGACTTCGCCGACGGGTATCAGGACCTGGCCGACCCGCAGGCGTGGTTCGGCCAGATCAGGGACCTCGCCGCCAAGCATGGTTTCGCCGCCAGCAACAAGGAGTACAAGCAAGCGCCGAAGGACTACCCGGGCTCCATCAAGGAGGCCTCGCAGGTGATCAGGGTCGCGCTGACCGGGTCGACGCAGAGCCCCGACCTCGCGAGCGTCGCTCGCGTGCTCGGCAAGGACGAGGTGCTGCGGCGGATCTCGTCGCTGCTCAGCTGAGCCGGGGCAGGTGAGCGAGGACCCGCCGCCGGCGGACGGCGAGCCCGACGAATGGCGCGACGGGGGGCCACGTGCGACTCGGCCAGGAGGAAGCCAGACGGCGCTTCGAGCTGGCCAGGGCGGTCAGGCTGGCCACCGTGTCCGCGGACGGGCAGCCGCACCTTGTGCCCGTCACGTTCGCCCTGGACCGGGACGTGATCTATACAGCCATCGACGCTAAGCCGAAGTCGACCAGGCAGCTACGGCGGCTCAGCAACATCCGAGCCATCCCCGAGGTGTGCCTGCTCGCCGATCACTACGCCGAGGACTGGTCCACGCTGTGGTGGGTCCGCGCCGACGGCGCGGCCGCGATCCTCAGCGATCCCGCCGAGATGGCAGCGCCGGTCAAGCTGCTTGCCGGCCGCTACCCCCAGTACGCGTCCGCCCCGCCGGACGGCCCAGTGATCGCGATCCTGGTCAGCCGCTGGACGGGCTGGTCCGCCACCTGACGAGCGGGCTGTGCGCTCACGTCACAAGTTCGCGACCGCGGGGATGACCTGGCTGCCGATGATCTCCAGCGGGGTGCGCTCCCACACGTTAGCGACCGCCCCGATGGCGGTGTCGAAGCCCATCGCCGCGAGCTCGCCCAGCCTGTCGATGATCTCGTTTGCCTTCTCGCCCTTCTCGCCGACGTCGAAGATGAAGTAGCAGGACTTGGAGATCTCGTCGTAGACCCGCTGTTCGGCGTCGCAGTGCGCGCGCAGGACGTCCAGCTTGTGAGCCAGGTCGGGAGTCGGGAAGAGGTTGCAGGCCTGGGCATACCGCGCCACGAAGCGCAGCGTCTTCTTCTCTCCGCCGCCGCCGATCATGATGGGCGGATGCGGCTTGCTGAGCGCCTGCGGTGAGTTCAGCGGGCGTTCGAGGTCATAGTGGTTGCCGCGATAGGGCGTCTCGTCACCTCGCCACATTTGCAAACAGATCTGCAGGGTCTCTTCCAGCCGCTCGAACCGCTCTGCGACAGGCGGGAACGCTATGCCGAGGCCCTTCGACTCCTCCTCGTTCCAGGCCGCGCCGATGCCTAGCCAGGCCCGGCCACCGGACAGCACATCGAGGGTGGTGACGATCTTGGCGAGGACGCCAGGGTTCCGGTAGATGGCACCGGTCACCAGCGTGATCAGCTTGGCCCGCGATGTGCACGCGGCCAGGTATCCCAGGGTGGTATAGGCCTCCAGCATCTCCCGCTCGGCCGGACCGACCCCTCTGATCTGGAAGAAGTGGTCCATCACGCTGATGTACTCAAATCCGGCCTCGTCAGCGGTGCGGGCGACGGCGGCTAGATCCGCGCCGAGCGTGGCTGGCCCGCCCGGCCAGGTGAAATCGGGAATCTGCAGTCCCAGTCGCATGCGACGTAGCCCCTTCGGCAATTGGCTGGCTCGTGCCGCCTGGACCATCCTGCCTCAGGACCGGACCAGGCGCGAAATGGCCGAGGCGGCTTCCTTCACCTTCTCCTGACCCTCCGAGCCGCCGTCCTCGATGGCTTGGGCCACGCAGGAGCCGAGGTGATCTTCAAGGAGGCCAAGCGCGACCGACTGCAGCGCCTTGGTAACCGCGGCCACCTGGGTGAGCACGTCGATGCAGTACACGTCCTGGTCCACCATGCGCTGCAGGCCACGGACCTGCCCCTCGATCCGGCGCAGTCGCTTGAGGTAAGCATCCTTGTCCTGGGTGTAACCGTGCATGACTGACCTTACCTCGGAGCCGCGAGCCGCCCATGTTTGAACGAACGCCGCTCGGGCAGTGAGCAGGATCGGCTGGCCCAAATTGGATATGGTGGCTATTTCCTAAGTCACCTGATTAGTGACAAGCATGATTAGCCCTCCGGAAGCAAAGGAAGTGATCGGAATGGCTGGGATGCTGAGGGTATCGAGGAGTCGCGGCGCGCTGAGCGGTGTGCTGCTCGTGCTCCTCGGGATCTGGGGCGGGCTTGTCCCGCTCGTAGGACCGTACGTCCACTACGCGTACACCCCCAACCACGTGTGGACGATAACGTCGGGCCGGATCTGGCTCGAGTTCTTGCCCGCGGCTGGGTCGCTCCTTGGCGGGCTGATCCTGCTCGCGAGCAAGTTCCGGCCGATGGCGCTGCTTGGCGGGTCGCTGGCGGCAGCCAGCGGCGCCTGGTTCGCGGTCGGCAGCGCGCTGGCCCCGCTGTGGACCCACAACCTGCACGCGCAGGGATTCCCCGTGGGCGGCCACATCGCCAGGGCCATAGAGCAGGTCGGATTCTTCCCTGGCCTGGGCGTCGCGATCGTCGCCATCGCCTCGATCGCGATCGGGCGACTGTCGCTAGTGTCAGTTCGCGACGCGAGCGTAGCCGCGCCTGACTCCGAGATGGCGCCTGCCATAGGCCCGACGGGCGAGTCGGTGCCGAGCGGAACCGCGGGAACCGCTGGCACGAGCAGGTGGCCTGGCCCCCTCACGATGCCCATGCGCCGGGTCGCGTCCTCGAAGGGCACCGAGCCGACTGAGGGCGACATCACGACGGAGAAATCAGATTCCAGTCAGACGGTCACGTCTGGCACCGGCCGGCCATAGCCGTCGGCTGGCACGGCGCAGGCGCGGCGATTTGTGATCGTCGCCCCTGCGCCGTCCTCAGGACGCGATCCTGACCAGAGACATATGGCCACCAGACACGGTGACGACCGCGGCCTGCGGCCCGGTCAGCAACTCGAAGGCGTTCGGCACGGTCAAAGTCCCGGTGCGGGCGGCGCTGGTGGCCAGCTTGCTGACCGTAGCGGTCGCGCACACCAGGCGCGGGCACGGCTCATTCAGCACGATCAGGCCCAGGCCGGTGCCGGCGAACATCCGGTCGTTGTCGGAGATCCGCGCCGACGAGAGCCGGAGCAAGCTGGTCGTGCTGTAGCTGTCGATGAACTGGTGGCCGTTGCTGTGGAAGGACAGTTGATCGAGCCGGCCGCCAGCGAGCGCGAGCAGCGCGCCGACAGGTCCCCGGCGGGCGTGCAGACCCCCTGCCGGGGTTGAGTGCACGAGGAAGCCCAGGCTGTCCCGCCCGCGGGCGTCCTCGAAGTAAGCGCCGGACGCGTTGGCCGCGACATCGACGGGATAGGCCTGCTTGTCGACGATGTGGACGGCGCTCGCGGTCGTATTGATCCTGCTCAGCCTCGCGAACTCAAAGCCGCTGCTGTCGGTGCCCCAGTCGGTCCACGACCAGAGCGTCTGTCCGACGATGAGCAGGCCAGCGATCGTCAGGGGCGTGACGGGGCTGGTGAGCGTCCAGTGCCGCACCTTGGCTCCGCCCGAGCGGTTGTACTCGGTCACGGTCAAGCCGGTCTCCACGAATAGCTTGGCTGAGCTGGCGGCGAGCGCCAGCACGGGGCGGCCGGCGTGCAGCGCGACATGCGGCGCCGAGGTGCCCTTCTGCACGTAGACGACCGAGCCCTTGGAGTAGAACACGACGCCGTCGGGCGCCTGCGTGAAGATGTTCGTGAAGATGTCGCGCGTCGTCCCGAGCGCGATCGTCGCCGTTTTATGCAGGGCCGGCGGCCGCAGCACGGCCTGCGTGGGCAGCGCGGCTCCTGTGGCGGCCGCCAGCAGGCCGAGGAGGGCGCCAGCCGCCAACGCCCGGCTCTTCTTCCTGACAGATAGACGTGACATGAGCCGTCCCCTCCTGGCGTATCCGAGCAGGCCGCCACGCACGCCCACATGCGGCGCCGATCCTGTGGCACGCCGATCCTGACAGATCTCGGGAATCGCGTAACCATCGCAACCATCAGGACCAACAGGACTCTCAGGACTCAATCAGGCAGATGGCCGGAGCGGCAATATTCTCGGTACATCGCCGCCCAATCCCCCGTGGCACCGAGTCCGGCCAAGACCGCGGCAACACCCAGGTTCACCCGGATCACCGCCAGGAAGTCGGCGGGGATCGTCAGCCGCCTGATCACATCGGCGTACCGGCCCGACCTGGCGAGGTCGGCGCGGCTCCGGGCGAGGGCAAAGTCGGGAGAGTAGGTGTAAGGCTGATCGGCGATGACGGGAGCGTGCGCGGCCCTGAGCCAGGCAAGCAGGTCCGTCGCGTCGGGGGGATCAGACTGGCTCGCATAGCCAGCCTGAACCAGGACGTCCAGCAACTGATCGGCCTCGCCGTCGATGATCGCCCTCATCACCGCCTGCACGGTGCCGACCTGCAGCGCGCTATAGCGGCGGACACATCCGAAGTCGAGGAAGCTGACGCCGCCGTCGGCGTGGAACAGGTAGTTGCGGGTGCTCGGGTCGGCATTCAGCATGCCGAGCCTGGTCAGGCTGCCGGCCGCGAAACGGTAGATCAACTCGCCCCAGCGATCCCGCAGGTGTTTGGGCGCCGTGCGGGCTCGCTCCCAGCCGAAGCCCTCGCTCAGGTCCATCGTGAGCAGCCGCGGCGTGCACAACTCGGGCACCGTCTCCGGGATCCTCATCAGCGGATTGCCGCGGTAGGCCGCCGCGAACGCCTCCTGATTGGCCGCCTCTACCCGGTAGTCGAGTTCCTCGACGATCCGCGCTGACAGTTCCCCGGCGATCGCATCGAGGTCAGCTTGGACCCAGGTCATTCCGCGGCTGAGCCGCAAGAACGAGGCAAGCGCCTCGCCATCGAACAGGTCGGCCCTGATGGCCTGGCCGACGCCGGGGTACTGGATCTTGACCGCGACGTGCCTGCCGTCTTGCAGCCTGGCCGCGTGCACCTGACCGATCGAGGCGGCCGCGATGGGGTGCGGGTCGAAGTCAGTGAAGACCTCGTGCAGCGGCAACTCCAGCTCGGTCTCGGCCAGGTCAGCGGCCAGCCCGGCCGGCATCGACGGGGTGTCGTCCTCACATCTGGCCAGCACCGATTTGTAGAAGGCATCGTGCTCGGGCGAGCCAGCCGGCGGCACGCTCGCGAGGGAGAGCAGTTTGCTCGCCTTCATGACCAGGCCGCGGGATCGGCCGAGGAGATCCGCGTACCGCTCGGCGGCGCGGCCGTGCCTGGCCGCGACGAGGGAATCAGCGCCTGAGGCCCAGCCGGCGGCCGTGGTCTGCGGGGTAGTTGCCACTTCCAGGCCCACCGTAGGCAACGCGCCGGCAAGCCGGCCTTGGGCGAGGCAATAGCCGGGAGCAATTGAATGCGACAACGCACGCGAATAAGGCACGTGCATATCGAAAACGCCCGGCTCTGTCACCAATCGCTCCGCATAAGTATGTTTAAATAACGAGTCAGCCACAGTATGCCAGCGTCAAATCCTGGCGCCAGCGCAGAAGGCGCAGGCGCCGCGCTGCCGCGGCCGTGGCGCGGGGCATTTGAACACCGATGGGCCACCGAGGTTCAAAGAAGGCACTCGGTGGCCCCGTCGATGTACTTTTTTCGAGCGCAATAATCCGGCCCGAACACGACCCGCCCAACTTGTATACCTCCGGGGGGTATGCTGACGAGCGTCGGCGGCCAACATCCGGATGCCGGGGAGGACACCGAGTTGATGCACGCGGCGCAGCAGGCCCTCGCGGCCACGCCGGGCGCCGTGCTGCACGGCATAGGTTCCTCGCTGCGCGAGGCCTTCTTCATGCTCTGGGAGACGCTCTGGGCGCTGATCCTGGGCTTCGGACTCTCCGGCGTCGTGCAGGCGTTCGTGCCAAGGGACGCGCTCCGCGCGAGGCTTGGCGATCGCGGCCCGGCGGCCGTCACGCGCGCCTCGGTGTTCGGCGCGCTCTCCTCGTCCTGCTCGTACGCGGCCTCGGCGATGGCGAAGTCCCTGTTCGCCAAGGGCGCCGACTTCGTAACCTCGATGATCTTCATGTTCGCGTCGACCAACCTGGTGATCGAACTCGGTGTCGTGCTCGTCGTGCTGATGGGCTGGCAGTTCGTCGCCGCCGAGTACGTCGGCGGCGTGATCATGATCATCCTGCTCGCGCTGCTCGGCGGGGTGTTCCTCGGCGGGCGCCGGGTGCGGGACGCGCGCGTGGCGCTGGCACGAGAGGGTTCCGGAGGACCGCCGCCCGGGATAAGCACCGCGGACGGCCAGCGACCAGGCAGCGACGAGCAGGCCACCGAATGCGGCGGCCGGCCGCGGTCCTGGCGTTCGGCGATCAAGACCAGGTCAGGCTGGACAGACGCGGCCACCTACACGGTCGCCGACCTGACGATGCTGCGCCGCGAACTGGTCATCGGGTTCCTGGCCGCCGGCGTGCTCGCCGTCGCTGGTGCCGACGGCGTTCTGGCACGCCTTCTTCGTTTCCGGTCACGGCATCTGGACCAGCATCGAGAACGCTGCCGTCGGCCCGTTCATCGCCCTGATCAGCTTCGTCTGCTCGATCGGCAACGTCCCGCTGGCGGCCGCTCTGTGGCACGGCGGGATCAGCTTCGGCGGCGTCGTCAGCTTCATCTTCGCCGACCTGATCGCGCTGCCGCTGATCCTGATCTACCGCAAGTTCTACGGCACGAGGCTCGCGCTGCGGATGCTGGCCGTGTTCTGGACCGTGATGGCCGTCGCCGGACTGGCGACCGAACTGATCTTCACCGCCGCGGGTCTGGTTCCCGCGAGCCGGCCGGTGCAGATCGTGCCGGAGCGCGTGACGCTGAACTACACGACGATCCTCAACATCGTCTTCCTGCTGATCCTCGGCGTCCTCTACTGGCTGTACCGCAACAGGGACCGGCTCGGCGGCGGCGACGGCTACGCCATCGACCCGGTGTGCGGCATGCAGGTCGAGAAGGCTACGGCCCCGGCCAGCCTCGCCGCGGCGGGCGCGAGTTACTGGTTCTGCTCGGACCGGTGCTGCGAGCGATTCGCGGCTGAGCCGGCGCCGGTCAGCCGCGAATCGCGCTGATCAGGCTGATCACGGCCAGCACGGCCATGACGGCAGCCCCGGTCAGCGTGATCAGCCTGATCGGGACGACCCGCAGCAAGCCGCGCCCGCCCACGATCGCGAGGCCCCCGACCGCCCACAGCGCGATGAGCGACCCTGTGCCGACAGCCAGCGGATCGTGATAGCGGGCGGCCAGGTTGACGATGACGATCTGGGTCAGGTCGCCGAACTCGGCGATGAAGATCACCAGGAAGCTGGTCACAGCGACCCGCAGGAACGTCGGCGGCGTGTCCTGCGGTTGCCTCGTCGACCGCGTCCTCCTCGCTGCGGCCGAGCATCAGCACGACGGCGCCGGCACCGAACAAGGCCGCGACGATCGCGGACAGCACCCGGTGCGGCAGCAGGGCGAGCAGGCTGCCTGCGACGAGGGCGAGCACCACGTGCACAGCGAACGCCGCCGCGACCCCGGCGAAGACGTAGATCGGCCGGTACCGGCTGCCGAGCATGAGGCTCGCGAGCGCGCGTCTTGTCCGGGCAACTCAGCAGGAAATACCACGCGCGAACGTCGTTGCCGCGACCGCGAAGTTCACTCGCGCGATCTTGCCCCATGCCAGGGCACCGTAGATGTCAGGGCACTAGAAAAGTTCTGAGTCCGTGTCGATCCGACGGCTGGCGCTCGACGCATGGGCAGAAGAGCAATTGCGGCGGGTCCCAGACCCGGCAGCTCGAGCAGCGGCCGGTACCGTGGCCGGTCCGCAGAACCGAAGGAGCAGACGATGCGATTCCTTGGATACACCCTCGGCGACCCGTCCGCCCCGATCCCGCCGCCGAGCCCCGACGATGTACGCCAAGATGGGCGCGTTCGTCGGCCGAGGCCACCCAGGCCGGCGTGCTGCTGGCGACCGGCGGCCTCGGCCCGCTCGACGACGCCACCAGGGTCAAGTACGCGACGGCGAATTCACCGTGCTGGACGGACCGTTCTCCGAGGCGAAGGAACTGGTCGGCGGCTGGGCGCTGATGGAGGTCCGCGACAAGGACGAGGTGATCGAGTGGACCAAGCGGTTCCTCGCGATCGCCGGCGGCCGGCGAGTCCACCATGCGCGAGGTCTTCTGACCACCCCTTCCCGGCGGGGCCGGGCGGCACGCTCTGCGGCGGCCGCCGGGCCCCGCTGGCGGGTCGGCGGCCGGTGCCACGGCATCCTGGAGCGCCTGCCGAGGCCTGAGATTTGCCCGATCGGGCGGCCGGTGGTGTGATCGGTGCTCGTGACGGGCTCGCACGCGCACCAGGCTGACGCCGAGAACGCGCATGCCCAGGCCGCTGATGCCCGGCAGGCTCACGCCGCCATCGAGACGGTCATCCGGATGGAATCGGCCCGGCTCATCGCGGGGCTGGCCAGGTACGCGGGCGGCGACATCGGCCTCGCCGAGGAACTCGCCCAGGACGCTGTCGTCGCGGCGCTTGAGCAGTGGCCGCGCCGACGGCGTGCCGCAGAACCCTGGCGCCTGGCTGATGACGGTGGCCAAGCGGCGTGCGGTAGACCAGTTCCGCCGGAACCGCGACCTGGAGCGCAAGTACGCCGAGATCGGAGCCGGACCTCGAGGCCGCTGACGAGGACGGAACGGCCGAGTTCGACCGCGCGATCGCCGACGATATCGACGATGACCTGCTGCCGCTGATCTTCACCGCCTGCCATCCCGTGCTCGCGGTGCAGGCGAGGGTCGCGCTGACGTTGCGCCTGCTCGGCGGCCTGACCACGGCAGAGATCGCGCGCGCCTACCTGGTCCCAGAGCCGACGTCGCCCAGCGCATCGTCCGCGCCAAGAAGACGCTGGCCAGCGCGCAGGTCCCGTTCGAGACCCCGGATGGCCAGGCACGTCCCGCCAGGCTCGCATCCGTGCTCGAAGTCATCTACCTCATCTTCAACGAGGGCTACTCGGCCACGGCCGGCGACGACTGGATGCGCCCGGCGCTCTGCTACGAGTCCGTGCGGCTCGGGCGGATACTCGCCGGGCTCGCGCCCGACGAGGCAGAGGTGCACGGGCTCGTCGCGCTCATGGAGATCCAGTCCTCCAGGATCGCGGCGCGGACCGGGCCGGACGGCGAGCCTGTCCTGCTGCTCGATCAGGACCGGAACCGGTGGGACCGGCTGCTGATCGGCCGCGGGCTAGCCGCGCTGGATAGGGCGGCCGAGCTGGGCGGGACGCGCGGCCCTTACGTACTCCAGGCCGCGATCGCGGCCTGCCATGCGCGGGCTTTCCGGCCGGAGGAGACCGACTGGGCGCAGATCACCGAGCTGTACGGGGTGCTCGCCGAGGTGATGCCGTCACCCATCGTCGAGCTGAACCGGGCGGTCGCCGTCGGGATGGCCTACGGGCCGCAGGCCGGGCTGGACCTCGTCGACCAGCTCGCGGCCGAGCCAGCGCTGCGCGGCTACCACCTGCTGCCCAGCGTCCGCGGCGACCTGCTGAGCAAACTCGGGCGGACCGCCGAGGCGCAGGCGGAGTTCAGGCGCGCCAGCGAGCTAACCCAGAACGCGCGCGAACGCGAGCTGTCCGAGCAGCGCGCCCGTGCCGCGGCCGACGAGCCGGACGCAGGTGCGTGACCCCGAGTTGCCCGGCTCTTGGTCTGCCCGAAATCGAAACTGTGTTCTACTGAGGTAGTGAGCGAGGATACGCATCGGGCACGGCCTGACTGGTGGCCTTATCCGGCGCGGTGTCCGGCCGGGCACGAGTGGGGTCCAGGACTCGTGATCGTGAGCTGGACTCCCTGCGACTGCCCTGGGGCACTGACGCATCCGGGTCGCGGTCATCAGTGCGTACGGTGCGGGACCGCGGGCTGCACGGCCGCCTGGTATCAGCCGAGGCACGGCTGGCCGCCGGGCCGCAAGCCCTAGGCGTTCGCCGGCGTGACGCCGTCGCCGGGGCGATATGCCTGTCAGACTACGGATCATGCACACACTGGTCGCCGATCATCCGCTCGTCGCGCACAAGCTCACCGCGCTCCGCGACGTGAGCACCGAGACCCCCGTGTTTCGCAGCCTGACCGACGAACTGGTCACGCTGCTCGCCTACGAGGCCACCAGGGACATCAGAGTGGAGCATGTCACCGTGCGCACCCCGGTGGCCAACGCCGACGGGGTCCGGCTGGCCAGGCCCAAGCCGCTGGTCATCCCGGTGCTGCGGGCCGGGATCGGGATGCTAGACGGTATGTCGAGGTTGCTGCCCAAGGCCGACGTGGGCTTCGTCGGCCTGGCGAGGGACGAGGAAACGCTGATCGCCTCCACGTACGCGGCCAGGCTGCCAGCCGACCTGACGGGCCGCGACACGTTCGTGCTCGACCCGATGCTTGCTACCGGCGGCACCTTGGTCACCGTCTTCGAAATGCTCGCCGAGCGAGGTGCGGCGTCGATGACCGCGATCTGCCTGCTCGCCGCCCCTGAGGGCATCGCCAGGGTCGAGCGGGCTTTCGGCGATGACTTCCCCATTCCCGTCAAGGTCGTGACCGGCGGCCTCGACGAGCGACTCAACGAGCGCGGCTACATCGTCCCCGGCCTCGGCGACGCCGGCGACCGCCTCTTCGGCGTGATCTAGCGGCAACAGGCGAGATCAAGCGACTACTGCGGCGGCGTCCAGTCCGGAGCGCGGCCGAGCATGGCGAGGATCTTGTCCATCGATCCGGCGCCGGCCGGCGCGGGCAGCCCGGGCCGGAACGCAGCGCCAGGCCGCCGCCGTCGTTCGCCCTCAGGAACGGCGGCTGCCACCGGCACGGCGGCCGCGATCAGGTCCTCCGCCAACTCGAATGGCTGACCGAGCGATCGCGCGACGTCCCAGCCATGCACCACGTAGTCGATGAAGTGGAAGCTGATCGCCTGCGGCGCGGGGAACTCCGTGCCAGGGCTGAACTCAGGGAGCGCGAAGCCCCGCTCGATCGCGCCAGGCTCGGCGAACGCCGCGATGACGAGTTCGGCCGCCATCGCGTAGTCCGCCACGGGATCGGGCCCCGGCGCGCTGACCTTCCACACCTGCGGATCCGCGCCGCGGCCAGCGGCGGCAGCCGCGAAGCCATTGTGCTGGACGGTCATGTGGGCGAGCAGGGCACCGAGCGTCCACTCGGCGCATGGCGTCGGCCTGCTCAGGTCCCAGGCCTTGATCCCCTCGACCACGTCCACGCTGGCACGGACTGCCCTTGCGTCCAGGTCGCGGATGTCGGCTCCTGTCATCGCTCCTCATTCCATAGGACGTCACCTATCATAAGCAGATGCATATGATCTATCAAGGCGTATCTTGAGCCCATGGCAGCAGCTACCCGGGGCCCAGGCGGCTCACACCCTGCTGCCGGGCCACGCCGCCGGCGGGATCTCGCCGCGATGATCGTGCCGCTCGGCCGGGCGCTGATGGCTGCCGAACTGCCGATCCTGCGCCAGCACGGGCTGACGATGTGGGGCTATGTCGTCCTGCTTGCCCTGAACGAGGCCCCCGTGCGCACTCAGGCCGCCCTGGCCGAGTCCATCGGCGCGGACAAGACCCGCATCATCAGCGTGCTCGACGACCTCCAGCGGGCGGGCCTCATCGCCCGGGCCCCAGACCCCGCCGACCGCCGCGTGCACCTGCTCTCGCTCACCGCCGATGGGCGGCGCACCAGGGCGGCCGCCCAGGCCGACATCCAGCGCCAGGAAGAGCGCCTGCTGGCCGGGCTGCCTCCCGACGACGCCCGCACCTTCCTGCGCACCCTCGCGACGCTCTCTTCGCTCATCGCCTGACATGATCACGGACGTATTTGCGCGGATCTGCTAACAGGCGTCCGCGATCATGGCGGCCGGAGGCCGGTCGTGGTCGGGGTCAGATGCCGACTGGGTGCCAGACGGTCTTGGTCTCCAGGAAGGCGAGCATCCGCCGCGGCGCGGGCGGCGCGGCCCAGTCCTCGTCGGCGCTGAACACCCGCTTGACGTTGCTCGCGGCGAGCCGCTCGAGCTCGGCTCGACCGCCTGGCGAGACGCCGGTCAGGTCGATCGCGTTCACGTCGAAGTGGCCGGCCAGCACCGGCGCGAGTTCGGCGGTGTGCCCGGTCAGGATGTTGACGACGCCGCCTGGCACGTCCGATGTCCCGAGCACCTCCGACAACGTGATCGCGGGCAGCGGCCGGTCCTGGCTGGCGACCACGACGGCGGTATTGCCGGTCGCGATGACGGGGGCGAGCACGCTGGACAGCCCGAGCAGGCTGGACTCGGCTGGCGCGATGACGGCGACCACCCCGGTCGGCTCAGGCAGGCTGAAGTTGAAGTACGGTCCAGCGACCGCGTTGGACCCGCCAGCGACCTGCGCCACCTTGTCGGGCCAGCCCGCGTACCAGACCCACCGGTCGATCGCGGCGGCGACTGTCCTGCGGGCGACCGCGGCAGAAACCCCTTCAGCGTTTACTACTTCCTCGACGAACTGCCCGGCGCGGCCCTCGATCATCTCCGCGACCCGGTAGAGGACCTGGCCCCGGTTGTACGCCGTCGCGCCTGACCACTTCCCGACGGCTCCTCGAGCCGCCACGACCGCGTCGCGGGCGTCCTTACGGGAGGCTCGGGCGGCCTGCGCGAGCAGTTCGCCGTTCTTCGCCGCGTAGACCGGGTAGGAGCGCCCGGATTCCGATCGCGGAAACGCCCCGCCCACGTAGAGCTTGTAGGTCTTGCGCACGCCAAGCCGGCCCGCCGCTGGCGGTTCGCTGGTCGCGCGTTCCGCCACGGCCGCCGAGTCGGTAACGGTCGGCGACGAACCCCGAGCGCCCTTGTTACGCCTAGAGATTTCAGACATCCAGGTACGCGGCCAGCCCGTGCCGGCCACCCTCCCGTCCGAATCCGGACTCCCGGTAGCCGCCGAACGGGCTCGCCGGGTCGAACCTGTTGTACGTGTTGGCCCACACCACGCCAGCGCGCATGCGCTGGGCCATCCACAAGATCCGGCTGCCCTTCTCGGTCCAGACGCCGGCCGACAGCCCGTACGGGGTGTTGTTCGCCTTCGTGACCGCCTCCTCCGGCGTGCGGAAGGTCAGTACCGACAGCACGGGCCCGAAGATCTCCTCGCGGGCGATCCGGTGCGACTGGCTCACGCCGGTGAACACGGTCGGAGCGAACCAGTAGCCCTTCTTGGGCAGTTCGCAGGGCGGTGACCAGCGATGCGCGCCCTCGGCCTCCCCGGCCGCGGACAGCTCGGTGATCTTGTCAAGCTGCTGCCGCGAGTTGATCGCCCCGATGTCGGTGTTCTTGTCCAGCGGGTCGCCGAGCCGCAGGGTGGTGAGCCGGTGCCGCAGCCGCTCGACGACGTGGTCGGCCACCGACTCCTGGACCAGCAAGCGCGATCCGGCGCAGCAGACGTGACCCTGGTTGAAGAAGATCCCGTTGACGATCCCCTCGATCGCCTGGTCCACTGGCGCGTCATCGAACACGACGTTGGCTGCCTTGCCACCGAGTTCGAGCGTGAGCTTCTTACCGGTGCCTGCGATC
This sequence comes from uncultured Actinomycetota bacterium, assembly GCA_963696215.1. Taxonomy (GTDB): domain Bacteria; phylum Actinomycetota; class Actinomycetes; order Streptosporangiales; family Streptosporangiaceae; genus Chersky-822. The sequence continues at coordinate 315,906 of CAVOJF010000006.1, read as the reverse complement.
GCCTGCGCGATCGCGATGCCGACCTCGGTCGACCCGGTAAAGGCGACCTTGTTGACTCCCTGGTGCCCGACGACGGCGGCGCCGGTCTCGCCCGCGCCAGTCAGCACGTTGACGACGCCAGGCGGCAGGTCGGCCTGCTGGCACACCTCGGCCAGCAGCAGCGCGCTGAGCGGCGTGGTCTCGGCCGGCTTCAGCACGCAGGTGTTGCCCGCCGCCAGAGCGGGCGCCAGCTTCCAGGCAGCCATCAAGAGCGGGAAATTCCACGGGATTACCTGACCGGCGACGCCAATCGGACGCGGATCTGGCCCGAATCCCGCGTACTCCAATTTGTCTGCCCAGCCGGCGTAATAAAAGAAGTGCGCGGCCGCCAGCGGAATATCGACGTCGCGCGTCTCCTTGATCGGCTTGCCGTTGTCGATGGACTCGAGCACCGCGAACTCACGCGAGCGCTCCTGCAGGATCCTGGCGATCCGGTACAGGTACTTGGCCCTCTCGGTGCCAGGCATCGTGCCCCAGGTCTTCTCGTACGCGGTCCGCGCGGCCGCCACCGCCCGGTCAACGTCGGCGGGACCGGCCCACGCGACCTGTGCCAGCGACTCCTCCGTCGCCGGGTTCACCGTCGCGAAGGTGCGGCCCGACTCGGCCGGAGCGAACTCACCCGCTACGAACAACCCGTATTCGGGCTCGATGGAGACGATGTCGCGTGACTCAGGCGCCGGGGCGTACTGCCAGCCGCGCTCCAGGGTCAGCGCGGTGCCGGGCCCGCGCCCGGACCGCGCCGGGGCCGTCGACCCCTCTCCGCGCGCCGGCCGCGCTCCGCGCCGTGCCCCTGTCTTGCGGCGCTCCGCATCGTCAGCCAAGACCGCCTCCCGCCGTCAGGCCTCTCATTCTCGCACGCCGCATCCACACCCAGACCGGGCGCACGATGGCGTCCGTTCCGCGCCGCCCTGAGCCGTCCCGGTCGTCAGCCCCGATCAAGGGTGGCGCTAAATCAGCGCTAGAAGCCCCGTGCTGGATGCCTCGGTCGTCGTCGACGCGCTCGTCGTGGCGGGACGACCGGGCGACCTCGGCCGCGCCGAGCTGCGCAGGCTCCGCGAACTCCAGGTGCCGGCGATCTTCGCGGCTGATGTGACCTCGGCGCTGCGCGGACTCGTGCACCGGCGAGCCCTCAGCCCGATCTGCGCGGCGACGGCGCTGACCGAGATCCTGTCGATCAAGACGCTGAGCTACCCGTTCGAGCCCTTCGCCCGCCGGACCTGGGAGCTGCGGGACAGCCTGACCACCTATGAGGCCTGGTACGTCGCGCTCGCCGAGCGCCTGGAGACACAACTGGTCACCGCCGACAAGCGACTCGCTGACGCACGCGGTCCTCGGTGCCCGATCCGGTACCTGGATCCGTCTTGACAGGGGCGGCAGGGTCGACGCCGCCAACCGCAGGGATCTCAGTCGACGGTGAAGTAGTCGGGGCCCGCGTACTGGCCAGTGAGCTGCTTGCGGCGCTGCATCAACAGGTCGTTGAGCAGGCTGGAGGCGCCGATCCTGAACAGGTCAGGCGTCAGCCAGGCAGGGCCGGCGGTCTCGTTGACCAGGACCAGGTACCGGATCGCGTCCTTGGCGGTGCGGATGCCGCCGGCCACCTTGACGCCGACGCGTCGCCCTGAGGCATGCTCGAAATCGCGCACTGCCGACAGCATCACGAGCGCCACGGGAGGCGTCGATGCCGGGCTGACCTTGCCCGTCGAGGTCTTGATGAAGTCGGCGCCGGCCAGCATCGACAGCCAGGACGCCCGGGAGACGTTGTCGAGCGTCGCGAGCTCGCCGGTCTCCAGGATCACCTTCAGGTGCGCGGTCCCGCACGCCTCCTTGACAGTACGCACTTCGTCGTAGACCTGGCCGTACCGGCCAGCCAGAAAGGCGCCGCGGTCGATGACCATGTCGATCTCGTCGGCGCCAGCCGACACGGCGTCGGCCACGTCGGCCAGCTTCACCGCCAATGACGCCCGCCCAGACGGAAACGCGGTCGCGACAGAGGCGACCGCGACGCCGCTCCGGCCAACTTCGGACTTGGCGACCGCGACGAGGTCGGGGTACACGCAGACGGCGGCGACCGGAGGTACGGCGGGATCGGCGGGATCCGGCCGCATCGCCTTCGCGCACAGGCCGCGAATTTTGCCTGGCGTGTCCGCGCCTTCAAGCGTCGTCAGGTCAACCATCCGCACGGCCAGCTCGAGCGCGGCCAGCTTGGCGTCCTTCTTGATGGACCTGGTCGCTAGGCCGGCCGCCCTGGCCTCGGCACCGACCTGGTCAACTCCGGGCAGACCGTGCAGCACCTGCCGCAGGCCGGCATCGGAGGTCGCGACGTCTGCCAGCCACGAGCCCGCAGGGGACCAGTTCAGTCCAGGACGCCCGCCTGCTACCGCCTGGTCCGCGCCGCTGCTCAGATCGACTGCCACGGCATCGACGCTACCTTGGCCGCACGAGCGGTGGATAGCCCGCCCAGATAGCCCGCCCAGTTTCGCGCGCTCACCTGAAACGCGATGTCCATGCTTCACGCGTGAGCAGGCGCCGCCGTTAGGAGAGCAGGGTGCCGACCTGGGGCCTGGTCGTCACCGGTGGCGCCATCGCCGAGGCGAATCCTGGCTTGATCACCGTGTTGATCAGCGCCAGCCGCTCGTCGAACGGGGCGAACGCGCTCTTCATCGCGTTGATGGTCAGCCACTGCACGTCGGACAGGCCGTAGCCGAACGCGTCGCACAGCGCCGCGAACTCCGACGACAGGCTCACCCCGCTCATCAGCCGGTTGTCCGTGTTGACGGTGACCCTGAACGACAGCGCCCGCAGCAGCCCGATCGGGTGCTCCTTGATCGACGGCGCCGCCCCGGTGTGCACATTCGACGTCGGGCACATCTCGAGCGGGATCCGCCGGTCCCTGACGTAGCTGGCCAGCCGGCCGAGGCGGGCGGTGCCGTCAGGCTCGGTCACGATGTCGTCGATGATCCGCACCCCGTGCCCGAGCCGCTCGGCGCCGCACCACTGCACGGCCTCCCAGATGGACGGCAGCCCGAACCCCTCGCCCGCGTGGATCGTGATGTGGAAGTTCTCCCTGGCCACGTACTGGAACGCGTCCAGGTGCCTGCTCGGCCTGTTGCCGGCCTCGGCGCCCGCGATGTCGAAGCCGACCACGCCGTCGTCCCGATACTTGACCGCTAGCTCGGCGATCTCCAGCGACCTGGCCGCCGTGCGCATCGCGGTCAGCAGAGCGTAGACCCGGATCGGGCGGCCCGAGCTGCCCGCGGCGAACCCTTCAAGCACCGCCTCGACCACCTCGTCGAGGCTCAGCCCGGCCGTGACGTGCAATTCGGGCGCGAACCTGACCTCGGCGTAGACCACGCCGTCGGACGCGAGATCCTCGGCACACTCGGCCGCCACGCGAATCAGGGCATCACGGGTCTGCATGACCCCGACCGTGTGCTTGAACGTCTCGAGGTACAGCTCGAGGTTGCCGTGCTCGGTAGCGGCGGCGCTGATCAGGCCGCCCAGCTCGGCCGCGTCGGTCGTCGGCAGGCCGCGATAGCCGTTCTGCTCGGCAAGCTCGACGATCGTCGCCGGGCGCAGCCCGCCGTCCAGGTGATCGTGCAGCAGCACCTTGGGCACCCGGCGGATCTGATCAAGGGTCGCAGGCATGCCGACCATTCTTGACTATGTGATGCGCTCGAGCACGGCCGGGCCGATCACGGGCGGCTCAGCTCCGATCTCGATCCCGCCCTGCAGTACCTCGAGCGCCCGCTCGAACCTCGCAGGCTCGTCGGTGCGCAGCTCAAGCAGCGGCTGGCCCTGCTCGACTCGCTCGCCTGGCTTGGCGAGACAGATCACCCCGGCGCCGGCGCTGACCGGGTCTTCCTTCCGCGCCCGGCCGGCCCCGAGCCGCCACGCCGCGGTCCCGACCGCGAGCGCGTCCAGGTCCCGCAGCCAGCCGGAGCCGTCGGCCGGCACGACCTTGACGTGCGCGGCGGCCGACAGGTCCGCGTCGGGATCGCCGTCCTGCCCGGCGATCATCTCGCGGTACTTCGCGAGCGCCCGGCCGTCGGCCAGCGCCTCAGCGGGGTCGGCCTCGATCCCGGCCAGCGCCAGCATCTCCCTGGCCAGCGCCAGCGTCACGGTCACCAAGTCCTCAGGTCCTTCGCCCCGCAGCACCTGGACCGACTCAGCGACCTCGACCGCGTTGCCGACGGCCCGGCCAAGCGGCACATCCATCGCGGTCAGCAGCGCCGTCGTGCGCACTCCCGACTCGGTGCCGAGCCGCACCATGGTCTGCGCGAGTTCGCGCGCGGCGTCGCGCTCCCGCATGAACGCGCCGCGTCCGACCTTGACGTCGAGCACGAGCGCCTGCGTACCCTCCGCGATCTTCTTGGACATGATCGAGCTCGCGATCAGCGGGATCGACTCCACCGTCCCGGTCACATCGCGCAACGCGTAGAGCTTCCGATCGGCGGGCGCCAGATCATCTGAGGCCGCGCAGATAACACAGCCGACCGTAGACAGCAGGTCGACAAATTCGCTCGGGGTCACTCGCGCCCGCCAGCCGGGTATCGCTTCCAGCTTGTCCAGCGTCCCGCCCGTGTGGCCGAGCCCGCGACCGGAGAGCTGGGGCACCGCCGCCCCGCAGCTCGCCACCAAGGGCGCCAAGATCAGCGACACCTTGTCACCGACGCCGCCGGTCGAGTGCTTGTCGACGGTTGGCGCGGGCACCGCGCGGAGGTCAAGGCGCTGCCCGGAGGCGATCATCGCGTCGGTCCATGCCCGCAGTTCAGCCGCGGACAGCCCGCGGAAGAAGATCGCCATCGCCATTGCGGACATCTGCTCGTCGGCGATCTGGCCGCATGTGTAAGCGTCGATCAGCCAGCCGATGTCCGAATCGGCAAGGGTCAAGCCGTCTCGTTTGGCCCTGATCAGATCGACGACATCAGGCATCGGCATCTTCCTGATCCGCGATATCGCGACGTTCGGCCAGGTCCGTACCGGTAAAGGCGTCTGGCAGCAGGCCGCCAAGCTCGCGTGGCCGCGGATCGGCGTCGATGAGCAGGCCCGCGCCGCCCGCCTCAAGCAGCAGCTGACGGCACCTGCCGCACGGCACTAGCGGGGCGCCGTCCGCGGCGACGACACTGACCCCCGTCAGCCGGCCAGCTCCCGCCGCGTGCAGGGCGCTGACCAGCCCGCACTCTGCGCATAGAGTAAGACCAAAGCTTGCGTTCTCCACGTTGCAGCCGGTCACGACGGTTCCGTTGGACGCCAGGCCGGCTGCCCCGACTCGCAGGCGCGAATAAGGAGCGTATGCGTTAGTGGCCGCAGCCTTCGCGGCGGCGCGCAGCGCTGGCCAATCGATCACCATCGGACGGCTCCGGTCGTTATAGGAGAATTAGTAGCTTTGCGCAGTATTGCGCATGATTGTTAGCGTATCGATTTCACAACAGCACCGTACTGCCAGGATTACCTGCTACCGCAACACCCGTGGCGGTAATAGATTTCATCATCATCCCGGGGGGGAAACTCCGGGGGATCCCTTTGTGCCTTGCCGGTCGGGCGGGATCATAGGCCGGTGTTTCTGGCGGCAGCACAGCCGCCCCGCAGAGGAGGTACTCGTGAGAGGGACATTCAAAGCAGCCGCTGGCCTCAGCGTGCTGGCGCTGCTGACCGCCGCGTGCGCGAGCGCCGGCAACGGGAGCGGAGGGGGAGGCGGCGGCTCGACCAAGTCGACCGGCGCCAGCGCCTTCTCGGCCTGCATGGTCACCGACACCGGCGGTCTGGACGACAAGTCGTTCAACCAGTCGTCGTGGGCGGGCCTGCAGGCGGCGCAGAAGGCCGACTCCAGCATTCAGATCAAGAACCTGCCGTCGACTTCGACCGCCGACTACGCGAAGAACATCAGCACCTTCGTCGCGCAGAAGTGCGGCATTATCGTCACGGTCGGCTTCCTGATGGGCGACGCGACAAAGGCCGCTGCCACGGCCAACCCGAGCCAGAAGTTCGCGATTGTCGACTTCACCTACTCGCCGCACGACCTGAGCAACGTCAACACGCTGGTCTTCAACACCGTGCAGGACGCCTTCCTCGGCGGTTACCTGGCCGCGGGCATGACCAAGACCGGCAAGGTGGCGACCTACGGCGGCGAGCAGTTCGGCACTGTGACCATCTATGAAGACGGCTTCTGGGACGGCGTGCAGTACTACAACCAGAAGCACCACAAGAACGTTCAGGTCCTCGGCTGGAGCGAGAAGACCCAGAAGGGCACCTTCGCGGGCAGCTTCACTGACCTCGAGCCGGCCAGCGGATCGCCAACACCTTCATCAGTGAGGGCGCCGACATCATCTTCCCAGTCGCCGGTGGCGTCGGGCTCGGGTCGGCCAAGGCCGTCCAGACGGCCGATAACGGTGGCAAGAACGTCAACATGATGTGGGTGGACACCGACGGCTGCGTCAGCGCCGCCGCGTACTGCAAGTTCTTCGTCACCAGCGTGGAGAAGGGCATCACCGAGTCGGTGAAGACCGCTGTGCTGGCAGCCGCGAACGGCACGTTCAAGGGCGGCAACTACATCGGCACCCTGCAGAACGGTGGTGCGGTGCTCGCTCCGTTCCACGACTTCGCCAGCAAGATCCCGGCCTCGCTGCAGAGCGAGCTGAACGCGCTCAAGACTCAGATCGAGAACGGCCAGATCAAGCCGGCCACGAAGAGCCCGGTGCAGTAGCCGGCCCGGCAGTTAGTACTGTCTGAGCCGGGCAGCTGCCCAGGTTATTGCCTGGGCAGCTGCCCGGTGTCGGTACGGAGGGAGGCGACCGGGTGAAGCTTGAGCTGCGCGGCATCACCAAACGTTTTGGCGGGCTCGTAGCGAACGACCACATCGACCTGGTCGTGCAGCCCGGGCAGATACTCGCCTTGCTCGGCGAGAACGGCGCCGGCAAGTCGACGCTGATGAACGTCCTGTACGGGCTGATGCAGCCCGACGAGGGCGAGATCCTGATCGATGACAAGCCGGTGCATATCCGCTCGCCCAAGGACGCGATCGGCGCTGGGATCGGCATGGTGCACCAGCATTTCATGCTGGTGCCCGTCTTCACCGTGGCCGAGAACGTCACGCTCGGCGTGGAGCGTGTTCGCGGCTTCGGGTTTCTCGACCGGCGCCGGGCCCGCCGCGACGTGCTGGAGATGTCCGAGCGGTACGGCCTCAAGGTCGACCCCGACGCCTACGTCGAGGACATCCCGGTCGGCGTGCAGCAACGGGTGGAGATCATCAAGGCGCTGCTGCGCAACGCCAACGTGCTGGTGCTCGACGAGCCGACCGCGGTCCTGACCCCGCACGAGACAGAAGACCTGTTCAGGATCATGCGCGAGCTCCGCGAGGGCGGCAGGTCCATCATCTTCATCTCCCACAAGCTCAAGGAAGTGCAGGCGATCGCCGACACCATCACGGTGATCAGGCGCGGGAAGGTAGTCGGCCACCGGCCGCCGAGTACGAGCGACAATGAACTCGCCGCGCTGATGGTCGGTAGGTCAGTCCAGTTGCGGGTGAGCAAGGACGAGGCCAGGCCCAGGGACGTGCGGCTGAAGGTCGATGGCCTGACGGTGCCCGGCCTGCTCGGCGGGACGGTCGTCGACAATCTCTCCTTCGAGGTGCGCGGCGGGGAGATTCTCGGCATCGCCGGCGTGCAGGGCAACGGCCAGACCGACCTGTGCGAGGCGCTGATAGGCCTGCGGCCGTCAGCCGGCGCCGTGCTGCTGGACGGCCAGGACATCAGCCACCTGTCCACGCGGGACAGGCTCAGGACGGGCGTCGGCTACATCCCGGAGGACCGCAAGGAGGACGGTCTGGTCGGCGACTTCTCCGTGGCGGAGAACCTGATCCTGGACGTCTACGACCGCCCGCCATTCGCTTCTGGCATCGCCCTTGATCTGGGCGCGATCCGGAAGTCCGCCGACACGCTGGTCGCCGACTACGACGTGCGCACGACCTCCGTGCAGACAAGGGCAGGCACCCTTTCCGGCGGCAACCAGCAGAAGGTGATCGTCGCCAGGGAGATGAGCAGGGACAACAAGGTGCTCTTGGCCAGCCAGCCGACCCGCGGCCTGGACGTCGGCTCGATCGAATTCGTCCACAAGCAGATCGTCGCCGAGCGAGACGGCGGCGCGGCCGTGGTCATCGTCTCCTCCGAGCTTGACGAGATCTACGCGCTGTCCGACCGGATCGCCGTCATGTACGAGGGCAAGATCGTCGGGTTCTGCGCCCCGGACATACCCGAGTACGAACTCGGCCTGATGATGACCGGTGCGGGCGCGGCCGAAGCACACGGGCAACCGGCCGCTGCCGACAGCAGTGAGCTCGGCGACACAACCGCGGCCCATAGCGCGAGCGCCGACGAAGCGCTCGAACTGCCCGGCGGCGTCAGCACCACGAAGACCACCCCCGAGGACAGCCTCCCCTCCCCTGGCCAGCCCGGCAGCCAGGCGCAACACCAGGAGCCTGAGCAATGAGCGATCAGCTGCCCCCGGCTGACCCCCCGCCGACCGGACCGGCTGAATCGGCACCGGACGAGTCCGCACCGGGAGTTGTCGCGACGGCTGAGACTCCCGCGGCAGACGGCGCCGGTCCTGGCAAGTCCCGCCTCAGGCTGACCGGCGACGCGATGATCGAAGCGGTCATCTATGGCAGCCCGGCCGTGATCACGATCCTGGCGATCTTTATGGCGCTGGTCGTCAGCGGTTTGCTGATCGTCTTCAGCGATCCGGCTGTGCTGCACGCCTGGGCCGCGTTCTTCAACGCGCCTGGCCAGGCGCTGTCGCTGACCTGGCAGTCGATCTCGACGGCCTATTCGGCGCTGTTCGAGGGGTCCATCTTCAGTCCGTCCACGATCTCCGACGCCTTCCACGGCGGGTCGATCGCCGCGATCTTCTACCCGATCTCGCTGACGGCCTTCCAGGCAACGCCGCTGATCCTGACCGGCCTGTCCGTGGCAGTCGCGTTCCGCGCCGGATTGTTCAACATCGGCGCGGCCGGCCAGTTCGTGGCCGGCGCGATGATCGCGGCCTGGCTCGGCTTCGCGGTCCACCTGCCTGGCCCCATCCACATCCTGCTCTGCGTCGTTGGCGGGTTCGTCGGCGGCGCGGCCCTCGGCTGGCTGGTCGGCGTGCTCAAGGCCAGGACCGGAGCCCACGAGGTCATCGTCACGATCATGCTCAACTACGTGATGTACAACCTGCTCAGCTACCTGCTGAAGACGCCCAAAGGGCTGCAGCAACCGCACCAGTCCAACCAGATCGCCCCTCCCATCGACAACAACGCGATCTTCCCGCACGTCGGCGGCCCGCCGCCCCAGGCCAACATCGGCTTCCTGATCGCGATTGCCGCAGCGGCCGGCGTCGCGTGGCTGCTCTCGCGCAGCACCATCGGCTTCCAGTTCCGCACGGTCGGCGCGAACCCGCGGGCGGCGCGCAGCGCGGGCATGAGCGTGGAGCGCAACTGGGCGCTGGTCATGCTGATCGCGGGCGGCTTGGCCGGCTTGGCCGCGTCGGCCGTGATCCAGGGCGGTGCGCCCCCACCGGCACTGACCTTCAATACCTACGGCACCTACGGCTTCGACGGCATCACGGTCGCGCTGCTGGGCCGCGCCAGGCCGTGGGGCGTCGTGCTCGCCGGCCTGCTGTTCGGCGCGCTCGACGCCGGCGGCACGGCCATGCAGGCCGCGACCAACCCGCAGGTCCCGGTCGACATCGTCGAGGTCATCCAGGGCCTGATCGTCCTGTTCGTCGCCGCGCCGCCGCTGATCAGAGCCGTCTTCCGGCTGCGCGCTGCCAGGGAAACCGGCATGGAAGCGGTCGCGAAGGGGTGGAACGGATGACCCCCGTGACCGCCGCCATCAGGCTGCGAGCAACCGAGGGCCGCCGTGAGCTAGCGGCCGGAACCTTCATCCTGCTCGGCGCGGTCGACATCCTTATCTTCGGTCTTTTCTCGCACGCGGGGGACGCGACCTTCCAGCTGTCGACCTCCGGTTCCGGCGTCCAGATCCCGGAGATCCACGTCCCGGCCGCAGCGGTCTGCTACGGCGTCGGAGTTGTCTCCATCTTGCTCGGCATCTGGCGATTTGCGGTCGAGCCAAGCAAGGTAGCCAAGCGGCTGGCGATCGGCGCTGTGCTCGTATGTTTCCTGGTCGCGCTGCTGTGCTGGGCCGATGCCGGCGACTCCACGGCGGTCAACCTGGTCAACCTGATGCAGCAGTCCTTCGCCCAGTCCATTCCGATCGTGCTCGGAGCGCTCTGCGGCTGCCTGTGCGAACGGTCGGGCGTGATCAACATCGCGATCGAGGGTCAGCTGCTGATGGGCGCATTCACCGGCGCGATCGTCGCGAGCGGCGTCGGCTCGCTCGCCCTCGGCCTGGTCTCGGGATCGCTCGCGGGCGGGCTGCTCGGCCTGCTGCTCGCGGTCTTCGCGATCACGTTCCTCGTCGACCAGATCATCCTGGGTGTCGTACTCAACGTGCTCGCGCTCGGCCTGACCGGCTTTCTCTACGACCGGCTGATGGTGCCGAACCCGAACCTGAACGCCGGCAACACGTTCAACGCCATCAAGATCCCGGTGCTCGGCGACATCCCGATCATCGGGCCGATCTTCTTCGACTCGACGATCTTCCTCTACATCACCTACGCACTGATCATCGTGATCCAGATCGGGCTGTTCCGTACCAAGTGGGGCCTGCGAGTCAGGGCCGTGGGCGAGCACCCGACCGCGGCCGACACGGTCGGCATCAAGGTGCTCTGGACCCGGTACCGCAATGTCGTGCTCGGCGGCATGGTGGCCGGCATCGGTGGCGCCTACCTGACCATCGGCTCGGTCGGCTTCTTCAACAAGGACATCAGCTCGGGCTACGGCTTCATCGCGCTGGCAGCCATGATCTTCGGCCGCTGGTCGCCGCTCGGCTCGGTAGCCGCGTCCCTGCTGTTCGGCTTCTCCGCTTCGCTGGCGATCGTGCTGTCGAGCCTCAGCGTACCGCTGGATTCCAACATCTTGGCGATGACGCCGTACGTGGCCACGATCATCGCGGTGGCCGGCCTGGTCGGCAAGGTCCGCGCCCCGGCCGCAGACGGAAAACCGTACGTGAAGGCATGACCGGCAGGTCCCTCGTTACGCTGCTTCGATGGTGACAACGTGACTGATGCATACACGGCCGCGCAGGCCAGCGCCGCGAAACTGGCCGAGATTACCGGTCAGCCCGGCCACGACGTGGCGGTGGTGCTGGGATCTGGCTGGCTGCCAGCGGCCGACGCCATCGGGCACACGGCCGCCGAGTTCCCGCTGTCCGAACTCGGCGGATTCGCGCAGCCAACCGTGGCTGGCCACTCGCCCATCGCGAGGTCCGTGCATGTTGGAGCGCTTCGCGTGCTCGTCTACCTGGGCCGCACGCATCTGTACGAGGGTCACCGCGTCGAGGCGGTCGTGCACGGCGTCAGGACCGCGGCGGCGGCCGGCTGCCGCGTGATCATACTGACCAACGCCTCGGGTGGGATCAACGCGAGCTACAGCGTCGGACAGCCGGTGCTGCTCAGCGACCACATCAACCTGACCGGCCTGTCCCCGATGACCGGGCCAGAGCCACCCGCCGGCTTCGGCTCCCGGTTCGTCGACCTCACCGACCTGTACTCGCCGCGGCTGCGCGCGCTGGCGAGGCAGACCGACCCGAGCCTGGCCGAGGGCGTCTACGCGGCGCTGCGCGGCCCGCACTACGAGACGCCCGCAGAGATCAGGATGCTCAGGGGCGCCGGAGCGGACATGGTGGGCATGTCGACGGCGCTCGAAGCCATCGCCGCACGCCATCGCGGCGCGGAAGTGCTCGCCATCTCCCTGGTCACGAATCCCGCGGCAGGCCTCTCGTCGGCCGGCCTCAACCACGCTGAGGTCATCGCTGCCGGCCAGAAGTCAGCGGCCAGGGTCGGGGCTCTGCTCGCGCAGATCATCCCGAACATCGATGCGAGCGAGCCCGAAGCCAGCGGCCGGCCCGGAGGGCCTGAGTGATCAGCGACGAATTGCACCGCGAGGTGCTGGCCTGGCTAGCTGACGATCCTGACGCGCGCGACCGCGCCGAGCTGTCAGCCCTCCTCCGCGCCGCCAGCGGGACAGATGCCTCCGCCGCCGAGGAAGCGGCGGCCGACCTCACTGACCGGTTCTCCGGGCGGCTGGAGTTCGGCACCGCAGGTCTGCGCGGCGTGGTGGCCGCCGGCCCGAACCGGATGAACCGCGCCGTCGTCCGTGGCACGACCGCGGCCCTGGCTGGATGGCTGCTCTACGTCGATCCGGCGGCCGCCGACTCCGGCGTCGTGATCGGCTGCGACGCCAGGCACCGCTCCGATGAGTTCGCCGTCGAAGCGGCGAGAGTGCTGGCCGGAGCAGGCGTCGCCGTGCACCTGCTGCCGCCGCGCCTGCCCACACCGGTGCTCGCGTTCGCGGTCAGGCAACTCTCGGCCGCAGCGGGCATCATGATCACGGCCAGCCACAATCCGCCCAAGGACAACGGCTACAAGCTCTACCTCAGCGACGGCGCCCAGATCGTTCCGCCGGCCGACCTGGAGATCGAAGCAGCAATCAGGTCGGTCGGTCCGCTGTCGCGGGTGCCTGTCGCGCCTGAGAACGATCCGCTGATCACCAGGCACGGTGATGAGATCACGGCCGCGTACCTGGATGCGATCTGCGCGACCTCGCCAGCGCCGAAAGGCGCGGCCTGGCTGCGGTTCACCTACACGCCGCTGCACGGCGTGGCCGGCGCGCTGGCGCTGCGCGCGTTCGATCAAGCCGGATTCCCAGCCCCTGACGTCGTCGAGGCTCAGTTTGATCCGGATCCTGACTTCCGCACTGTGGCCTTCCCGAATCCGGAAGAGCCCGGCGCGCTTGACCTCGCACTCGCCCAAGCCAGAAGGTCGGGCGCGGAACTGGTGATCGCCAACGACCCCGACGGCGACCGGCTAGCCGTGGCCGTCCCGGACGACGAGGCGCCCGGCGGCTGGCGCACCCTGACCGGCGACCAGGTCGGAGCGCTGCTCGGCGCCTACTTGCTCGGCCTCGACGCGGCGTCCGCGGCGCGGCTTGCGGGAGACGGGCAGCGGGCGGAGGCCGAGTCAGTTGAGGCGGACGGCAGCGCCAGGCAGCCGCTGGTCGCCACCACCATCGTCTCGGCCACGATGCTGTCCAGCATCGCCGCGGCGGCCGGCGCCGCGTACGCCGAGACTCTGACGGGTTTCAAGTGGATCTCGCGGGCCGGAGATCTGCGGCCAGGGTCCCGTTTCATATATGGATATGAAGAGGCCCTGGGCTACACCGTCGGCCAGACGGTCAGGGACAAGGACGGGATCGGGGCCGCTCTCGCGGTGCTCAGCCTGGCCGCCAGAGCCCGCTCGGGCGGTGAGTCGCTGGTCGAGGCGTACGACGCGCTGGAGATCGCGCACGGGGTGCATCTGACCGGGCAGATCACGGTGCCGACCCAGGAGCCGGTGCATGTGATGTCGCGGCTCCGCATCGAAGCGCCCGCTGACCTGGCTGGCGAGCCGATCACAGGGACGTCCGACCTGTCCGGCGGCACCGACCAGCTGCCGTCGGCCGACGTGCTGCGGTACTGGCTGCGGGGCGCAAGGGTGGTCATCAGGCCGAGCGGCACCGAGCCGAAGATCAAGGCGTATCTCGAGGTGATCGAGCCAGTCATCGCGGGGCGGCTCACCGAAGCGCGCCGTGCCGCGCGGGCCAGGATGGGGCCGCTCCGCGACGCCGTCGCCAGCCTGCTCAACGGCTGAACATTCCGCCCATGGCGCGCAAGGCTGGCGCGTGGCAAGCTCGGTCCTATGACCAGCGAAGTTGATCACGGCCAGCCGGACGAGCACGGTGCTGACCAATACGTGCCTCATCAACACGGACACGATCACGGGCTCGCCTACCATGCGCACGATCACGTACCAGGCGCTCATCACGACGATGCACCTGATAGCGACGCACACCTGCATGCGGGCCACGATCACGAACACGACGCGGCCTGCGAGGTAGCACACGGAACCGTGCCGACCCCAGTCGACGGCCGGATGCTCGTCGCCGTCTTCGCGACGCCGGTCGCGCAGTACCTACTGCGCTACGGTGCGGACGCCGGCTACCGGCCTGTGCTCGTCGAGCCCGACACCCAGCTTGCCAAGGAAGCCGATGCGAATGGCTTCGACGTCTATCCGGCCATTGGCGCGATCCCGGATGCCGGCGCGGACGTCGTGGTGACCGATCACCACCGCGAAGAACTCGGCGTGATGCTGCGCGACGCCCTGACCACACCGGCCCGCTGGGTCGGCATCATGGGCAGCCCGCGCGCCGAGCCGCCGCACATCCAGGCGCTGGCAATGCTGGGCGTCGCTCCCGACGAGGTCGCGAGGGTGCACAGGCCGATCGGCCTGAACATCGGCTCGAGGACCCCGCCCGAGATCGCGATCGCGACACTCGCGGGCCTGATAGCCGACAGGAACGAGCGCCCCGGCGGCTTCCGCTTCGACTAGCCGCAGCGGAGATGCTTGACCACCTGGGAGGAAATGGCTGACTCGATGACCGAGCAAGCGGGTTATTCAGGCACGCCGCTGCCGCGCAAACTCGGCATCGGCGAGGACGACGAAGTCGTCGTGCTCGGCGCCCCCAACGGCTTCGCCGACCGGCTGGCCAACCAGGTGGGCGACGAGGCCGACATCCACACCGATCTCGCAGACGCGGCGCTGTTCGACGTCATCGTCGCCTTCTTCACCTGGCGGGCCGAGTTCGAGAGTCAGCTTGACCTGCTGCGGGGCAAAATGGCGCCTGCCTGCGGGCTGTGGATCGCCTGGCCCAAGCGGGCATCGAAGGTGCCCACAGACATGACAGACAACGTGATCAGGGAGGTGGCGCTGCCTACCGGCCTGGTCGACAACAAGGTGTGCGCTATCGACCAGACCTGGACCGGGGTGCGGCTGGTGATCAGGCGCGAGCTGCGCTGAGCGGCTGCTAGCTGAGCAGTGGCTCGCCGTTGAAGATGCCGAGTTCCTCGCGGTAGAGCTCGAGCCCGACGCCGTTCGGGTCACGGAAGTACATGCTCTCCTCGACGCCCCGGTCAGGCCCGAGGTAGTCCACGCCTGCCTCGTCGAGCCGCTTCTTCGCGGCGTCGAACTGGGCGGGCGAGACGGAGATGGCCAGGTGCTGTACCCCGCCGATGGTCTCCATCCAGGCCGGGTGCTCGTGCCCTGGGAAGTCGAAGAAGCCGAGCAGGTTTTTGTTGCCGATGTCGAAGAAGAAGTGATTGGAGCCCTTGTAGTCGCGGTTCTCGACGAGTTCGACCAGCGGGAACCCAAGGAATTCCTGGTAGAACTTGATCGTCTCCTCGGTGTCGCGGCAGATCAGCGCCAGGTGATGCACTCCCTGAACGGTCGTGGGCGGCCTACTGGCAGTCGGCCTCAGGTACTTCTGGCGCAGCTCTTCCCGGCGCGCGCGAACCCGCTCGAGTTCCTTGCCGTCTGGCTCTGGCATCACTATCTCCTGGCTCCGCCTGCTCGGACCTGCGATCTGGCCGCCGACCTCCTCGACCAGCGACCGTCCGCTCCAGAACAGTCTCTCCCACAATGTCAACGGCGCGCAGGCCCGCCTCCGCACTGTGCAGATCTGGGTCCCACATCTAATTGACAGTTACTCTCAGAAAGGCATAGCTTGATTGTGAAAGTAACTATCACTAGAAGGTGACTCCCGTGACTGCAACGGATTCCCGGCGGTGGTTGGCACTTGGCGCGTTGTCCCTCAGCGTGCTGGTCGTAGCGCTTGACCTGTTCGTGCTGACACTCGCGCTTCCCACCGTCTCGGCAGACCTGCACGCTTCCTCCGGCGACCTGCAGTGGTTCGTCGACTCCTACAGCCTGGTGCTAGCCGCGGCGCTACTCCCAGCCGGTCTGCTCGGCGACCGGATCGGCCGCAAGCGCTTGCTGATCGGCGCGCTCGCGCTGTTCGGCCTGGCGTCACTTGCCTGCGCGTACTCGACATCGGCAGGTGAGCTCATCGCGGCCAGGGCACTGCTCGGGCTCGCCGCGGCCGTGATCTTGCCCATGTCCCTAGCAGTGCTGCCCGTCCTGTTTACCGCCGCCGAGCGGCCGCGGGCGATCGCGGCGGTCGGCGGCGCGACCTTCCTCGGCTACCCGATCGGCCCGATACTCGGCGGCTGGCTTCTCGATCATTTCTGGTGGGGCTCGGTTTTCCTGATTAACATCCCGGTTGTCGTCATCGCGGTGGTCGCAGTCGCGGTGCTGATGCCTGAATCGCGCGGCGAGAGCCGCCAGCGCGTCGACGTGACGGGCATCGTGCTGTCGAGCGCCGGGCTGACCTCGCTCACCTACGGGCTGATCAAGGCCGGCGACAGCGGCTGGTCCGACCCGGTCGCCATCGTGACCATGGTCGCCGGGGCTCTCGCTCTCGTCGCATTCGCCGGCTGGGAGCAGCAGCGCGCCGGGTCAGCGGGTAACCGGCAGCCGCTTGTGGACCTCGGGCTGTTCCGCTCGGCAGGATTCACCTGGGGAACCGTGCTATCCACCCTGGTCTCGTTCGCCTTGTTCGGGCTCGTCTTCGCGATGCCTCAGTATTTCCTCGACGTGCGCGGCTTCGACTCGCTGGGCGCCGGGTTGCGGATGCTGCCGATGATCGGCGGGCTGGCTCTCGGGCTAGTCCTAGGCCAGCGGCTGCAGACCCCGCGCAAGGGCCGCACCGGCGCACCGGTCAGCCCGAAGGTCCTGGTCGCGATCGGGTTCGCGATCATGGCGGCGGCGCTCGGCGCCGGCGCAGGCACCACTATTGCCAGGGGCACCGGCTTCGCCGCGACCTGGTTCGCCATCACCGGCTTCGGCCTCGGCATCGCGATGCCCACCGCGCTGAACGCCGCCCTCGGCGCCCTTACGCCCGCTCGCAGCGGCTCGGGCTCGGCGCTGATCACCGCGATGCGCCAGGTCGGCGGCACGATCGGGGTGGCCGTGCTCGGCACGGTCCTCGCCACCGTCTACCGGAGCCACCTGCACCTGTCCGGAGTTCCCGCGGCAGCAGCCAGCGCGATCAAGGAGAGCGTGGCCGGCGGCGTCGCGACGGCCCACGCGGCCCGCTCGGCGCCGCTGCTCGAGACCGTCAGGCTCGCGTACGTGCACGGCATGGACGTGATGCTCTGGGCGTGCAGTGGGATCGCCATCGCCTCAGCGCTGCTGGCGCTCGCGTTCCTGCCCGGCCGGACGCCATCGCCCGCCGGCTCAGTGTCCGCCGACCCAGCGCCCGCGGACCCAGCGTCCGCGGAGCTAGCTGACACCGGTGATGACACGATCGCCATCGCAGCGCAGGCGACGACATCTGCGCCGGACAGGGGCAGAATGACCACATGAGGGAGGCGCCAGCAGCGCCGCGGCCAGGGCTGCGGGAACGGAAGAAGGCCAGAACACGCGCTGCCATCAGGGAGCAAGCGCTCCGGCTCTTCCGCGAGCAGGGCTACGCCGCGACTACGGTCGACCAGATCGCCGAGGCGGCCGACGTCTCACCGAGCACCTTCTTCAGGTACTTCCCCACTAAGGAAGACGTCGTCCTGCAGGACGAACTCGACGTTCTGGCCATCGGCGCCTTCGAGGAGCAGTCCCCCGACCTGTCTCCGGTTGCCGCCTTCCGCGCGGCCGCCAGTCAGGCGTTCGCCGCCCTCGACCAGGACGACCTCGCCAAGCTGCGCGAGACCGCGCGGCTGACCCTGACCGTCCCCGAACTGCGGGCCAGAGCGATGGACGAGTTCTCCCGCACGATCGCGGTGATCGCGGAGGCGGCGGCGAGGCGGTCGGGCAGGGACCCGAACGACTTCGCAGTCAGGATCCTGGCCGGCGCCATCGTCGGCGTGATCATGGCGGCAACCATGCCGTGGACTGACTGGGCAGGCGCGGAGCCGGACACCGACATGCTCGTCCGCATCGACGCCGCCCTAGCCCAACTCGAGGCCGGCCTCCCGCTCTAAGGCTGCCTCGGCCGTAACTTGCACCCACTCCCTCAGTCCCGCCCGCCGCCGCCCGGCTCTCACGCGCACCGCGTATCGATGGTCCATCGATTGCGGATTCTGGTGATGGGTGGACCATCCACACCTGGGTTGTCACCCGCAGCCGACGCGGGCTCCTCCTTAGAGCTGATGATGAATGGTCCATCGATTGCGGATTCTGGTGATGGGTGGACCATCCACACAGGGTCAGTCAGCCGCAGCTCGCGCGAGCTGCTCCTCAGAGCTGATAATGCGCCCGTTATGCACCAGTTATGACAACTCCGAAAGGGCGCGCACGCGGCGCGCGGTGGGCCGTGACGGCGCCGGACGCCGTCGTCACATCGGCGGAATGTTGCGCGTTCAACAAATGTTGTCACGGGCAGGACGCAAGCGGCGGAAGGTGCCCGATCTGGGCGACGTTCTGCCCCGGTGGGAGGATCAGAACATGCCAGCAGTGACCGTGCCAGACATCTTGCTTCTGCCCAGGATCACCGAACCGGACAAGGCGGCGGCCCAGGACAGGCCGGTACTGACGATCACGACCGCGCCGTCGGGATACGAGGGCGAGGGATTCCCGGTTCGACGTGCGTTCGCCGGCGTGGACCTGCGGGCCCTTGACCCGTTCATCCACATGGACCAGATGGGCGAGGTCGACTACGCCCCAGGCGAGCCGCGCGGCACCTCCTGGCATCCGCACCGCGGGTTCGAGACCGTGACGTACATAATCGACGGCACGTTCCGGCACCAGGACTCCAACGGCGGCGGCGGCCTGATCACCAACGGCGACACCCAGTGGATGACCGCGGGTGGCGGCATCCTGCACATCGAAGAGCCGCCCGAGGACCTGGTCGTGTCCGGTGGGCTGTTCCACGGCTTCCAGCTCTGGGTCAACCTGCCCGCACAGCTCAAGATGGCGCCGCCGCGCTACCAGGACATCAGGGCCGGCCAGGTCGCGCTGCTCAGCTCGGCCGACGGCGGCGCGCTGATCCGCGTCATCGCCGGCGATGTCGGCGGGCACGCGGGCCCCGGCGTCACGCACACCCCGATCAGCCTTTTGCACGCCACCGTGGAGCCTGGCGCTCAGCTGCGGTTGCCCTGGCGGGCTGACTTCAACGCGCTCGCGTACGTGCTGGCCGGCTCGGGCACGGTCGGCACCGACCAGCGGCCGGTGCGCACGGGCCAGCTAGCCGTGTTCGGCGAAGGCGACGTCCTGTCGTTCGGCGCGCAGCGCCGGATGGAAGGACCGGGCGAAAAGCTCGACGTCCTGGTTCTCGGCGGCCAGCCGATCAGGGAGCCGGTTGCCGCGTACGGTCCGTTCGTGATGAACACCAGGGCAGAGCTGGTCCAGGCCTTCGAGGACTACCAGGCGGGCCGGCTCGGGTCGATACCGGCCAAGCGGACCGAGGTTCCGCAGGAGCCGCACCCGGGTCACGACGTCCTCTAGCCGTGGAGCGTCACGAACCGGCGCCGCAGCTGGGTCACGACGTGCTCTAGCCGCGGGGCGTCACGAACCGGCGCCGCAGCTGCCCACTTGGGCTGTGCCACACTGACCGGAACGCGCGATCGCCGGGCATCAAGGACAGGACATGAGCGATTCCACCGTCGGAACCGGACCCACCGTGAGCGCTGAGCTGGCGGCGGCGTTCGCGAGGGACGGCGTGGTCTGCGTACGGCAGGCACTCGACGCCGCCGAGCTCGCCGTCGCCGCCGCGGCCATCGAGTCCGTGCTCGCCGACCCGTCGCCGCTCGCCCAGGTGGCCAGCGCGGCCGACGACCCTGGAACGTTCACCGAGGACTTCTGCCGGTGGCAGCAGATCCCTGCGATCGAGCGTCTGGCCAGGCGCTCCCGCGTTCCCGCGATCGCGGCGGAGCTGCTGGCCACCGAGCAGGTCAGGTTCTACCACGATCATGTGCTGGTCAAGGAGGGCGGGACCAAGCAGCGCACCCCGTGGCATCAGGACCAGCCTTACTACAACGTCGACGGGCCAGGCGTGAGCGCGTGGATCCCGGTCGATCAGGTGCCGGCCGCAGGCTGCCTGGAGATCGTGGCCGGCACCCACCGCGGACCTTGGCTGATGCCGCGGACGTTCATGCTGGGCGAGGCCAAGTGGTTCCCCGAGGGCAGCCTGGCCGAGATCCCCGACATCCAGGCCGACCGGGCTGCCTTCGACATCCGCAGGTACGACCTGCACCCTGGCGACGCCGTCTTCTTCGACTTCCTCAGCGTGCACGGGGCACCGGGCTTCCCGTTCGCGGGCAGGCGTCGAGTCTTGTCGCTGCGTTACCTGTCAGCCAGCGCGCGGCACGCGCCGCGGAGGTGGCGGACCTCGCCGCCGTTCGAGGGCCTTGCGGCGGAACTTCCCGCGGGAGCCGCCATGGACCACCCGCTGTTCCCGGTCGTCTGGCCCGCCGTCTAGGTGGCCCGCGGCCTAGCTGGCCCGCGGTCTAGCTGGGCTGCGGCCTAACTGGGCTGCCGTCTAGCTGGCTGCCGTCTAGCTGGCCTGAGTCGCCGGGGCGTCGCCGGGTGCCTCGGCGGCGAGCCGACCAAGCGCGCCGCGGACGACCTGCGGATCGGTCGTCGTCCAGAATGGCGGCAACGACGCGCGCAGGAATCCCGAGTACCGAGCGGTGCTCAGCCGCGGGTCGAGCACGGCGACCACGCCGCGGTCGCTCATCGTCCGCAGCAGCCGTCCTGAGCCCTGAGCGAGCAGCAGCGCGGCCTGACTCGCCGCCACGGACATGAAGCCGTTGCCACCGCGGGCCGCGACCGCGCGCTGGCGGGCCGAGGCCAGCGGATCGTCGGGACGCGGGAACGGGATCCTGTCGATCACCACCAGCCGCAGCGACGGTCCTGGCACGTCCACGCCCTGCCAGAGCGACAACGTGCCGAACAGGCAGGTGGGCTCGTCGGCCGCGAACTGGGTGACAAGCTGCGCGGTCTGGTCATCGCCCTGGCAGAGCAGCGGGAATCCGATCCGCCCCGCGAGTTCGTCGGCCGCCTGCCTTGCCGCCCGCATCGAGGAGAACAGCCCCAGCGTGCGACCGCCTGCCGCCTCGATGAGCTCGGCGATCTCGTCAAGGTACGAGTCGGCCAGGCCGTCCCTGCCAGGCGGCGGCAGGTGCCTGGCGATGTACAAGATGCCGCTGCGCGGGTGGTCAAACGGGGACCCCACGTCGATGCCCGACCAGGCCAGCGGGTGCGGCGTGGCTGGCTCAGCCGGCGCCGCCACAGCTGAGTCGTCCCGCTCGCCCGCGGCCTGCGCTGGCAGATCGGCTGGCGGCATTTCGGCCGCCCTGGCCAGGCCCCACTGCCTGGCGAGCGGCTCGAACGAGCCGCCGAGCGCGAGGGTCGCCGACGTCAGCACGACGGTCCTGCGGCCGAACAACTTGCTCGCCAGCAGCCCGCCGACCTGCAGCGGAGCGACGCGCAGCGTGGGTGGCCTGGTGCTGTCATCACCCGGCCTGTCCATCCACACAACGTGGGTCCTGTCCGCGATCGCGGCGTCGTAGGCTCCGAGTATCCGCTCGGCGGCGTCGTGGACCTCGCCCACGGCCGCCAGCGCGGTGCGGCGGGCCGCGAGCCGGTCGGGCTCCTCCTCGGCGTTCTTCGCGCTGGTCCTGAACTCGGTCCCGCAGCCGGCCGCGGCGTCCCTGACCAGCGCCAGCGCGCTGGCCAGCACCTCATCGAGCACGTCGAGCCGGCCGACCGCGATGTCGGCGAAGGCCCGCTCGGCGCCTTGGCCCGCGTCCCGCAGCCTGGCGACGGTCGCCTCGTCGATCATCTTGCCGCAGCGCCGTGCGGCCGTCTCGATCGCGACTGTCGACAGCTCATCAGACGCGACGGAGGTCACGCGGTCGACCAGGTCGTGCGCCTCGTCGATGATCACGACGTCGTGCTCGGGGAAGATGTCGAATTCTTCGAGCGCGTCGATCGCGAGCAGCGCGTGGTTGGTCACCACGATGTCGGCCTTGCCGGCTTCATCCCTGGCCAGCTCGGCGAAGCACTGGGTGCCGAACGGGCACCTCTGCACGCCCAGGCACTCGCGAGCGCTGACCGAGATCTGCCGCCAGGCCTGCTCCGACACGCCGGGCACGAGCTCGTCGCGGTCGCCTGTCTTGGTCTCCGCCGCCCACTCGTGCAGCCGCTGCACCTGCCTGCCGATCGCCGAGACCGCTCCAGGATCGAACAGGGCCTCGCCCTCGTCGTCGGCCGGCCCGCCGCGCAGCCGCTGCAGGCACAGGTAGTTCCTGCGGCCCTTGAGGATCGCGAAGACGGGTTCGCGGCCGAGGACCGGCGCTATCGCCTGCGCGAGCCTGGGCAGGTCCCTGTCGATCAGCTGGCGCTGGAGCGCGATCGTGGCCGTCGAGACGACGACGGTCGCGCTCTCGCCGACCGCGTGCCTGGCCGCGGGCACCAGGTACGCCAGCGACTTCCCGGTTCCTGTGCCCGCCTGGACCGCGAGATGCTCCCCGGTGTCGATCGCCGCCTGCACGGCCCTGGCCATCGCGACCTGGCCAGGTCGCTCAGCCCCGCCGATCCCGGCGACGGCGGTCGTGAGCAGCCCGTCAACGCCGTCGGCTGGCTGCTGCGGAACGGCAGAGGCGGGCATGGCTCAAAACGCTACCGCGCTATGGGCGTCCGAACGTCGCGCAGCGCCTTCAGCAGGTGACGTTGGCGCGCCGCATCCTGGTCCACGCGATCGCGCCGAAGATCACGGTGTAGGCGGCGAACGACCCGAGCCCGTGCAGCACCTGCGACCAAGCGATCGGCATCCGCAGCAGCGCGTCGAACGAGAACCAGAAGTGGCTCGGCAGGTACGGGTGAATGACCGCCACCTGAGCCACCGCGTCGAGGATCTCGCTCACGATCACCAGCACCAGGACCGTGGCCATCACCGCGATCGCGTGCTGCGTGAAGGTCGACAGAGCCAGGCCGATCGCCCCGAGCGCCGACAGCGCCGCCGCGACGTAGCAGACGATCAGCGCGAGCCTGCCGAGCCCGGCCGCCAGCGAGACGGTCGTGCCGGAGAGCAGCGTGACCGGGCCGACCGGGAAGAAGATGGCGCCCATCAGCAGCCCGAGCCCCGCCACGAGCACGGTCGCGGTCAGGCAGAACACGACGATCATCAGGTACTTCGTGACGAGCAGCCTGGTCCGTCCGGCCGGCACGGTCAGCATCGTCCTGCAGCGTGCCGAGACCGGCCTCGCCGGCGACCGAGTCCCCGGCGACGACCGATACGGCGAGCGGCAGCAGCACCGTCAGCAGGACGTAGATCGCGAACAGCGACAGGAACACGCCATTCTCGGCGATCTGGCCGACGAACACCGGAGCGCCAGGTCCGCCCGAGCCAGGCGGTGGCGTGTTGATCCGCAACACGATCCCGAGAAAGACCGGCGCGGCAGCGATCACGGCGAGCAGCGCGAGGTTGCGCGGCCTGAGAAAGACATTCCTGAGTTCAGAACGGAACAATCGGAGCCAGTGCCTGACGGGAGCCGGACGCTGCCCGGCCCGGATAGTCGTGGCGCCGGCCGCGCTAGCCGTTGACATCGAAGCCCTCTCCGGTCAGCTCGACGAACAGGTCCTCCAGGCTCGGCTGGACGGTCTCCAGCCCGGCGACAGGGACGCCGGAGTGGACGAGCTCAGCGTTGATCTTCTCCGGCGCGTGCTGGCCCAGGCTGGCGGTCACCTGTCCGGCGACGACGCTGATATCGGACAGCCCGAGCTTGGCGAGAACGTCGGTCGCCGCCGACGTCTCCGTGCTGCGGATCAGGATCCTGGGCTCGCCGCGGCCGCGCAGCTCGGCCAGCGGGCCCTGGAAGACAAGCTTGCCCGTGCTCATCACGCCGACGTGCGAGCAGATCTGTTCGACCTCGGCCAGCAGGTGCGAGGACACGAAGACGGTCGTGCCGTCGGCGGCGATCTGCTTGACCAGCGACCTGATCTCGCGGGTTCCCTGCGGGTCAAGTCCGTTGGTCGGCTCGTCCAGGATCATCAGGTCCCTGGGCCTGAGCAGGCCCGCGGCGATGCCGAGCCGCTGCTTCATGCCGAGCGAGTAGGCGCGGTAGCGTTTGTCGGCCGCGGCGAGGAGGCCAACTTGGTCGAGCGCGTGATCGATGCGGGCGCGCGCGGTGCCAAGTTCCGCGCTCGGGTCGGCGGCGTCGCACCTGGCCAGGTTCTGCCTGGCCGACAGGAACGGGTAGAACGCTGGGCCTTCGACCAGGGCGCCGACCCTAGTCAGCACCGAGTCAAGGCCATTCCTGGCATCCCTGCCGAGCAGTTGAAATACCCCGTCGGTCGGGTGCATCAAGCCGAGCAGCATCCGGATCGTGGTGGTCTTGCCTGAGCCGTTCGGGCCCAGGAAACCGTAGACGCTGCCGGGCGGGACCGCGAGGTCGATGTGATCGACCGCGAGTTGCCCGCTCCTGAACCGCATCGACAGCCCGCGCGAGGCTATGGCCTGGCCAGCCGGCGGATGATCGGCCAGCGTCACTTGACCTTGGCCGCGTCAGCGTAAAGCACGGCTGGCGTGACCGCTCCCGCGAGCAGCACGCCCTTGCTGGTGAGCAGGACCGACAGCAGGCTGGTGCGCAGCAGATGACCTGAGCCCCACGGCCCGTGCACCGGCTTGGACGCCTTGAGCAGCAGGCTGAGCAGCCCCAGGCCCCCTGCAGGCGCGGAGATCCGCAGCGACGACTGGTACGCGTCACTGCCGTTGCCGTGGCCCTGGGCACTCGCCGCAGAACCAAAGACCGCGCTGCTGGTTCCAGCGTTGCCCGCGAAGGTCATTGCCGGCCCGATCGGGACGGCAACGACGCTCAGCCACCCAGCGCCGAAGGTCTGCGGCTCTGCTGCCGGCCTCATCTTCGGCAGCAGCCCGTGCTTGCTGTGCGGCGGCCGCACGACGCCGGGCTGGATCTTCAGGCGGTGTCCTGGCAGACCTCCAGGCGGGCCGGCTGGTAGATGCATGGTCTTGACCTTGGCCCCTGGCGGCGGCGTGAACGTGAAGTTCGACGCCGCTGGCTTAGTGAAGCTCAGCGACGTGAAGGCGATCTGGAACGCCGGGTTCGCGCCGCCGCGCGCATAGACCTGCAGGCTGAGCGGCAGATGAGTCTGCGCATCGACGGCGATCATGACCCTGCCGATCAGCGATTGACTGGTCCGCGGCGCGATCGCGAGCAGGTACGCGTTCCGGCCGGCGACCGTGGTGGTTCCTGGGATGGTGACCCGCGTCGTCGGCCCGACCAGCTTCAGCACCCGGTCAGCGGCCTGCAGCGGGGTCAGCGGGACTTGCCCGGCGTGACCTGCCTTGGGATGCAGGCGGATCTTGGCGGGCGGCGCCGCGTGAGCGCCAGCGCCGGGCAGGGCGATTCCGGGTGGCGGCGACAGGATGATCCTGGTGGCCTTCTGGCCCTGGCTTTCCCACAGCCACGCCTGAGTCTTGTTGACGCGCAAATCGGTCTCGCCGAAGGAAACTGGCAGCGCAATCCTGAGCTTGCCGGGCCCGGCGTACCAGATCTGGATCGTGTGCGTGCCGGAGATCAGCGATGACGCCGACAGCGGCGAGGACTGCATCCCGCCGATCGCGGGCAATGCGGGGAAGCCGAGATTGGCGCTCTCCGACACCGTCGCGGTCATGGCCGACGGCAGTTTCGCGCGGTGCATGGCCGCGAGCAACTGGGCTGGCGTCTGCCTCGGCAGGGCCGGAGCCGCCGCGCTCGCCAGCATCGTGCCTGCCAGTACCGCTCCGACCGTGATCAGGGCCGCTCCTGGCAGTGCCCATCGCGCACTCAGGAATCGGCGTCGCTGTACCATCGCGCTACCTCCACGGCAGTCTGTCGATCCGACAGGCTGCCCTGCCAGAGAGCATACCCAGCGCTGCATCTTGTCATTTCCCGATGGTCACAGCCTGACCGGCGGCCACAGATCGTGCCTGGCCGCGATCGGGTCACCGGCCCATTCGTGCATGGCGCGCAGGTTGTCTCGGGCCGGATGCTTCGCCGCAGCGGGACCATCGGCGAAGGCACGCAGGACATTCGCGGTCACGGTGCGGGTAAACCGCCCGCACGCCCTCGTGATCCCCCAGTGGTAAAGCGGCGGGCCGAAGGACTCCACCCAGCGCATCGTGCCAGCGTTGAAGACGCCCGCGCCGCCGCGATGGGTGTAGTAGGCGGAATCGGCGTAGCTATTCACACCGTTGCAGGTCAGCGGCGAGTGCGAGAGGACCTCGATGGGCCGCTCGACCGGGTAGGCCGGGTTGACCCGGTCGTACTCGATCCCGATCAGCGCGCGATACCTGGTGCCCTTGCGTACGCCGGTACCGCGGAACATCCAGGCGTCAGGCGCTGCCACGACGTAGTCGGCGACAGCCGGGTAACTCTCGTAGATCGTGCCGATCACTGACGACTCGGGGTGCGGATCGGGCGGCTCCCTGAAGTCGTTCGTGACCAGGGCGTTGTCCTTGCCGTACAGCGGATCCTGCCGGTAGCTGGTCTTGTAGCAAACGACCTGGCGGTTCGGCCCCAGCTTGGTCGGCTCCAGCCTGATCCTGCGGAACATCGCGTTCGCGCCGAGGAAGGCCAGGTTGACTCCCGCGTCCCTGGCCGCCGTGACGTGCGCGCGCTCGGCCGGCGTCCAGTACTCGTCGTGCCCTGGCGAGATCAGCGCGCTCGCGCCGTGCAGCGCGTGCGGGTCGGTCGCGATGTCGAGGCTGGTCAGGTACGCCAGCGGCAGGCCGATCCGCTCGGCCAGGTTGATCAGCTTGCGCTCGTAGACCATGAAGAGCAGCGCGCCGTCCTTGTTGTAAGGCCGGTCCAGGCTGACCGCGAGGGCGCGGTTGTTGTAGCTGCCGTTCGGCCGGCGTACAGGTCGTACCCGCCCCAGGTGTTGTAAGCCTGCCAGGTCGAGACGCCGTTCTTGAGCACGACCTTGCCTGCCGTGCTCGCCGATCTGACGGTCAGCGGCACGTATCTCTGGCCGCCCGACTCGGCGTCCAGCCGCAGCAGGTACGAGCCGGACGGCCAGCCAGCCGTCGGCACAGTCAGGGACGGGCCCCAGTGCGCGTGCACCGTGTTGGTGTCCGAGGTGCGGCTTGGATGCCGCTGCCGGTGGCCTTTGACCGGCCCCGACTCCCACACCCGCCGGGCCAGATCGCCGCCGTACCAGCCCATCCTGAAGGCCTTGACGGTGAACTCGCGCGACGTCGTCGACACGTACAGGTGCACATACTCCCCTGGCAGCACGCTGGCCTGGCCGGTGTAGCCCATGATCTCGTCCGGCGCACCGAGGCTCTTGATCCACCAATGCCGCTCACCTGGGAGCGAGTTCTCGGCGGATACGCCGTGCCTCGCGGGCCGGGCCGGGCGTCTGCGCGCGTCTGCCGGAGCCTGGCCGCTCGTGCAGGCCGCCAGTACATCGCCGACAGCAGCCGCTCCCGCGACCGCTCCAGCCGCGCTTGCGGTCGTGCTGAGGAACGTGCGTCGAGATGGCTCCTCTGCCACGCCCATCAGTCAAGGATGGCGCACGGAGTGTTCAGAACCAGCTAGTGGCTCGCCTATTCGCCGCTGAACCTCCGGTGTTTTCACAGGTCAGAGCCATGCAAATAAGGACAGGACGGTTTCAAGCGCCGTCTCGAGCTTGCCTTCCCAGTCGCCCAGCGATCGGGTCGGGCCGCCTGGAGCTGGCTTGATCCGCTGGAGGCAGGCCAGCGCCGACCGCACGACGTCGGCCGGGCGCTTTGAGGTCACCGACGCGTCGCCGAGTTCAAGCTCGTACTGCAGGTCGTCCCGGCCGTGGCCCCGGACCAAGTCGAGCAGCAGCAGCGGCCTGCCGACGGTCCTCGCCTCGCTGCAGGTCCCGCCCGGGGTGGTGATCACCAGGTCAGCGGCGGACATCAGTTCGGGCATACGGTCGGTGAACCCGAAGGCCCGCACGCTGTGCCGTCGCTTGGCGACGTCGCGCAGCTTGCTCTCGACCCGCTTGTTGTATCCGGCCACGGCCAGCACGTTGAGTTCTGCCGCGGCCAGCGAGTCGGCGATGTCGGCCAGCGCGCCTTCACCCGTGCTGCCAGCGCAGAGCAGCACGCAGCGTTCCTGCTCCGGCACACCGAGCCCGATTCGCGCGGTCCGCTGCGCTGGCGGGCGGTAGAACTGCGCGCGGACGGCTGGCGGGATGACGACTACCCTCGCTTCGGGCTGGAACCTGTGCACCGCGGGCTCGGCGGCAGCAGATCTGACCAGATAGAGGTCGACGCGCGCGTGGATCCAGAGCCGGTGCGGCGACGCGTCCGTGCACAGCACCACGTGCCGCATGAACGGGTAGCGAGGCGCGACCGTGCTCACTGCCGACGCGCCGGCCGGGCTGAAGGAGATGACGAGCTCGACTGGATGGCGGTCCAGGTAGTCGCGTAGCCGCGGCACCAGCCGCAGCCTGGTCACCGCATCGGCCTGCAGGGCGAGCTGGTTCCCGGTCCGCAGCGCCGCGTAGTGGAACGCGTCATGCAGGCCCGGCACCGTCATGATCCGGCGGAACGTCGCTTCGGCTCTTGGCCCCCAGCCATGGCTGCCGAGCCAGGTCGCATCCAGCGTGTTGGTGGTCCAGCCGAGAGCCGCGAGGCTCGACGCGCAGGCGCTCGCCGCGGCCTGCCTGCCGGTGCTGCTTGAGCCTGGCACCAGCAGTACCCGGCGGCGCGGCCAGCCCAACGAGCCCATCTCCTTCCCCGGGACTGCCGGTTCGGGCGGACCCTGTTGATCACCTTGCGCATCCAGCTGCACGCTGCACTAATGCGCCATAGTCAATCATGGCGCAACTTCGGCAGGCGTGTTTGGCGCGACATGAGGTGTCGAGTTGTTCTAGCTATAAATGGCATAAACGATGCATATTGACTTGGCCCACGCTTGGAACCTGGCATTGCAGGGGAACATGCATGTACCGCGCGACGGGTGCGGCAGGTCGGAGGGCTTCAGTAACGACAGACGATCCTCAGGCGGCCTTCAGGTAGCTTCCAGGCTGCTAGGGCTTACTTGACTTTTAGCGGGGCCCGGGCGGAATCGGGCCCAGCAAGCAGCGTCGCCCGCTGCTGCCCGGTTTGCCGCACCGGGCAGCGCGGGCGCGTTGACAGTTAAGCCCAGCGAGTGAAGCGAAACGGCCGGAACGGGCCATGGATAGCCGCGCAGTACGCTGGCACCGGGGCGAAGGTGGTGGAGATGCAGGACGATCAGCCCAGCAGCGAGGACCAGATGCCTGAGGAATCTGGGTCCGCGCCGGATGGCGCGGACCCCGGTCATCATCCACGCAGCGACGCTGAGTCCGTCCAGCCCAGCCCAGCCGACCCGGCAGGCTCCACCCCCACTAGCTCCCAGCCCGCGAATCCTGAGCAAGGCGGCTTTGGCCAGCCCAGCTTCGGCCAGCCCAGCCTTGGCCAGCCCAGCCTCGGCCAGCTCAGCTTCGGCCAGGAAGGCCATGGCAAGGAAGGCTACGGCCAGCCCTCGTACGGACAGACGACCCCGCTCGAGGATCCTGGCGGATCCGAAGGCCAGGGCGCCCAGGGTTACGGACCCGGCGGATACGGCCAGGCCAGCTACGGGCAAGGCGTTCCCGGGCCTGGCGGCTATGGGCCTGGCGGCGGCTATGGCCCCGGTGACTTCGGACCTGGCGGATACGGACCTGGCGGATACGGACCTGGCGGATACGGACCTGGCGGATACGGGCCTGGCGGCTATGGTCAGGGCGGATATGGCGGCTACTACCCGGAGCCAGGGTCGCGTGCCCGCCGCAGGCGGACGCTGCTGACCTATCTCACCGTCGCCGTCGTTGCCGCCGCTGTCGGTGCTGGCTTGACCGGGTACGCCCTGAACAACAACCAGGGTTCGCCGTCATCGGCCAGCGGCCAGCCTGGCGGCAATTCAGGCGGCAAGCCCGGCAACATCCCCGGCTTTCCGAACGGCAACTCGTCACAGCACGGTGTCAGTGGCGCCACGCAGCGCACCGTCCTCAGTGCGGTACGGCCGGGCCTCGTCGACATCTCGAGCAACCTTGGCTACCAGGGCAGTCAGGCCGCCGCGACCGGCATGGTCATCAGCAGCGACGGCCTCGTGCTGACCAACAATCACGTGATCACCGACACTACGCAGCTGTATGCGAGGGTGCTGGCCACCGGCAAGCAGTTCACCGCGAAATGGCTTGGCTACGACTCGGCTGACGACGTCGCGGTCATCAAGCTGGTCGGCGCCCACAACCTGCGCACCGTGCCGCTCGGCGACTCGACGACCGTGAAGCTCGGCGACAAGGTGGTCGCGATCGGCAACGCCTACGGCGCCGGCCGGTTCCCGGCCGTGACCGGCTCGATAACCGGCATGAACAGGACGATTACGGCGAGCGACAGCGGCGCGGCGACCAAGGAGACGCTGCACGGCATGCTGCAGACCAACGCCGGCATCGTGCAGGGAGACTCAGGCGGCCCGCTGGCGAACACCTCTGGCAAGGTCATCGGCATGAACACCGCCGCCGCGACCGGCAGCTTCGGGGACTCGAAGCAGAATGTCGGCTTCGCGATCCCAATCAATAGGGCGTTGCGTATCGCCAGGCAGATCATTAGCGGCAAGTCCAGCCCGTCGGTCCAGATCGGCTCGACCGGATTCCTCGGCGTGCTCGTGCCCGCCGGTCACGCGAGCACGGCCACCAGCCCACAGCAGCAGCGAGAGCGCCAGCTTCAGCAGGACCAGGGATCGGCCGGCTTCCCTGTGCAGCCGTCCACGCCGGTCTGCCTGCAGAACCAGGAAGGCGCCGGGGTTCCCGCCCATGTCGCGCCGGTTCCGTCTGGTGCGCTGATCATCGGCGAGCTCTGCCACACGCCGGCCGACAACGCAGGCATCATCGCGGGAGACGTGATCACGTCGGTCGGGGGACACCGCATCACCTCGCCCAAGCAACTGACCGGGGTCATGCTGAGGTTCAAGCCTGGCATGGCCGTGAAGGTCACCTGGGTCGACGTCAAGGGTCAGTCCCACACTGGCTCGCTGAAGCTCCGCCAGGCCCCGCCGCGCTGACCGGGTCTGACGACCGCACAGGCGCCAGGCCACGGTCCGGCTAGCTCGGGCCGCCCTCGAGCCAGCCTCGCATCCGCGCCTCGCACTCCGCGACGGCGGCGAGCGGCACGTGCTCACCGCGCGAGTGAGCCAGCGTCGGGTCGCCAGGGCCGAAGTTGACAGCGGGGACGCCGAGCGATGTCGAACCTCGCCACGTCGGTCCAGCCGAGCTTGGCGCGCGGCGTGCCGCCCATCGCGGCGACGAATGACGCTGCCGCGGGGCTGCTGAGCCCGGGTCTGGCGCCGCCCACGACGTCGGTGATCGTGACCTCCCAGTCAGCGAACACCTCGCGGACGTGGCCAGCGGCCTGCTCAGCCGAGCGGTCGGGTGCGAAGCGGTAGTTGACGGTCACCACGCATTCATCCGGTATGACGTTGCCGGCGACGCCGCCCCTGATGCCGACGGCGTTCAGGCCTTCGTGGAACCGCAGCCCGTCGACCTCGGGCTCGCGCGCTTGGTAGCCGCGCAGGATGGCGAGTATCTCGCCGGCATCGTGGATCGCGTTGCGGCCCATCCAGGCTCGCGCGCTGTGCGCACGCTCTCCTCTGGCGCGGATCTCGGCTCGCAGCGTGCCCTGGCATCCGCCCTCGACCACACCGTCGGTCGGCTCGAGCAGGATCGCGAAGTCCGCGACCAGGCTCGCCGGGCTGTTCCTACTCAGCCTTAGCAGGCCGTTGCGCTCGGACTCAACCTCCTCGCAGTCGTACCAGACGTAGGTCACGTCCACGACCGGCGCGGTGACCGCCGCGGCCAGCTTGAGCTGGACGGCCACGCCGGATTTCATGTCAGCTGCGCCGCAGCCGTACAGCAGGCCCTGCTCGACGTTCGACGGCAGGTTGCCGGCGATCGGCACGGTGTCGATGTGGCCAGCCAGGACCACGCGCTGCGGCCGGCCAAGCTCGGTGCGGGCGACCAGGGCGTTGCCGTCGCGGGCCACGCTCAGGTGCCCGCAAGTGCCGAGCGCGGCCTCGATCGCGTCAGCGAGCGGCCCTTCCGAGCCGCTGACCGACTCGATGTCGACGAGTCGCGCCGTCAGGTCACCAGGGCTGAGGGAGAGGTCAACTTCCACGGCGGGCAGCATAGCCCCGCGCCGGCCTCACGCCGTTCAGCGAGTCGGCTACCACAGCAGCCTCCGCGCTCCGGCCGGCGGCATCAGCCGCGGCCTGACCGTTGCAGGCAGGTCTCCCGGCCCGCTGGCCAGCTACTTCTTGCAGAACTGACCGTGCGGTGGATGCGGCGACGACGGGATGAAGCTCGGCGAGGTCCGGACGCTTCGCGACGATGCCGTCGCCGCTCGAGACGCCGTGCAGCCGCCTGCTCAGATACGGGGCAGCGTGCTCAAAGATCCACTCAACATCGTTCCAGCGCGCGGCCGCCCAGGTCATCGCCGCACCGACGGGGTCCTGTCGCACGGGCTCAATCTGCAGGGGCGTGCGCCAGTCCGCGCTTGGTGCATACCCGGCGCCCTCGCACGCCAGCAGCGCCACCCGCCGGTGGCCGTCCGGGGTCAGGTGCAGCCGGTCCGGCGTCCAGAGCCGGCGGTCGGTCAGGATCCGCATCGTCCACAGGTCCGCGATCAGGCAGTTGCGGCGCGCCGCGATCTCGCGAACGTGCATGGTCAGGACCGCGGACTTGCCCCTGATCAGGCGCAGCACAGGAAATGCCTTCGGGTCAAAGCCCGTGAACACCATGACCGTCGCCCCCGCGGTCGCGAGGGCGGTCACCGCGGCCTCGAGCGTGACGGCGAGGTCATCGGGATCGGTGCTGGGCCTGAGCAGGTCGTTGCCGCCCGCCGCGATGCTCACCAGTTCCGCACCCATCTCGACGGCCGCGGGCACCTGCTCGTCGAGCACCTCGCTGAGCAGCTTGCCGCGGATCGCGAGGTTCGCATAGCGCAGCCCGGGCCGCCGGAGGGCAAGATGCTCGGCAAACCTATCCGCCCAGCCCCGGAAGCCTGAGCCATCCGGATACGGATCTCCCACCCCCTCGGTAAAGCTGTCGCCAAGGGCGGCGAACGACTGGAATTGCGCCATGGATCGAATCCCCCGGATCGTCGAGCCGGCCTGGACCGCTCAGTTATTCCCAGCCGAAGGCCGGCCTCACAGCGCATCGTGCTAAAGAGCACGTTTCCGGTCCGCTCCATCGCAACGCCCGACTGACGGCCACGCTCGAGCAACTCCCGCATGGGTTCCGTTAGGGATCGCGTCAACCCCGCATGGGTGCCGCTAGCAACCGGCATTTCGCCTGTTAGCGGCGATTGACTGAGTCGGTGTTTCCTGCAAAGCGCCCGAAGGAGGCGTCATGCAAGACCTGGCCTATATCGGGCTGACCATCCTGGTGTTCGCCGTGCTCTACCTGCTCCTGAAGGGGGTTGAGCGCTTTGAGCGCTAGCAACTGGCTCGGGCTCATCGTCGGTATCGGCCTGACCATCTACCTGTTCCTCGCCCTCATCCAGCCGGAGAGGTTCTGATGTCCGTCGCGACCGCCGGCTGGCTCCAGCTCGGCCTGCTCATCGTCGCCCTGGGCGCGTGCTACGTGCCCATCGGCAACTACATGGCCCACATCTTCACCACGGACAAGCACTGGCGGGTTGAGCGGGGCATCTACAAGCTGATCGGCGTCGACCCCGCCGCCGACCAGAAGTGGTCCGTATACCTGCGCAGCATGCTCGCGTTCTCGGTGGTCAGTGTGCTGTTCCTGTACGGACTTGAGCGGCTGCAGCACTACCTGCTGTTGTCCCTGGGCCTGCCCAACGTCCCCCCCGCGCTGGCCTGGAACACCGCCGCTTCGTTTGTGACCAACACCAACTGGCAGAACTACTCAGGCGAGACCACGATGGGCTACGTCGTGCAGATGTCCGGCCTGGCGGTGCAGAACTTCCTGTCTGCTGCGGTCGGCATCGTGGTCGCCATCGCGCTGGTGCGCGGCTTCATCCGGTCAAAGACCGACAGGCTCGGCAACTTCTGGGTTGACGTCACCAGGATTACGCTGCGGTACCTGCTCCCCCTGTCAGTCGTGGGCGGCATCATCCTCGTCGCTTCCGGCGTGATCGACAACTTCCACGCCAACCAGGTAGTGAGCACGCTGGCGCACGGGCACCAGACCATCACCGGAGGCCCCGTGGCCTCGCAGGAGGTCATCAAGGATGCGGGGAACAACGGCGGCGGCTTCTACAACGCCAACTCCTCGCACCCGTTCGAGAGTTCGAACCCGTTCACGAACTGGTTCGAGATCTTCCTGCTGCTGCTGACCGCGTTCGCCCTGCCCCGCACATTCGGCAAGATGGTCAAGGACAACCGCCAGGGCTACGCGCTCCTCGCGGTCATGGCGATCATCTGGCTGGCCGCTGTCGGTGGCATCAGCTTCTTCGAGGCACAGGGCGCTGGTGTCGCACCCCAGCTCGCGCACGGCGCGATGGAAAGCAAGAACGTCATCTTCGGCACCCCAGGGTCCTCGCTGTTCGCCGCCTCGACGACAGTTACCTCGACCGGCTCGGTGAACTCGTTCCATGACTCGTTCACACCGTTCGGCGGCGGCATCGCGGTATTCGACATCGCCCTGGGGGAGATCGCCCCTGGAGGCGTCGGAGCCGGCCTCTACGGCATCCTCGTGCTGGCGATGGTGACGGTCTTCGTCGCCGGGCTGATGGTTGGCCGGACACCCGAATACATCGGCAAAAAGATCCGGCCCGTCGAGATGAAGTACGCAGCGCTGTACTTCCTGACGCTGCCCGTCCTCATCCTGACGGCCACGGGCTTGTCGATCGCGATGAAGACACCGCAGGCCTCGATCCTCAATCCCGGCCCGCACGGCCTGACGGAGATCTTGTACGCCTTCACCTCGATGGCGAACAACAACGGATCTGCCTTCGCCGGCCTGACCACCAATACCGACTGGTACAACACCGTCGGCGGCATCGTGATGCTTCTCGGCCGGTTCGCGCCCGAGATCTTCGCGCTCGGGCTGGCCGGGTCCCTGGCCAGACAGCAACCGGTGCCGGCCAGCGCCGGCACCCTCGAGACGCACAAGCCGCAATTCGTGGGCATGCTCGTGGGCGTCATCCTCATCCTCGTCGGCCTGACCTATTTCCCCGCGCTCGCGCTCGGGCCGTTCGCAGAAGGACTGCACTGACATGGCTGTGACAACCACGCCCGAAGTCCCAGGCACGGCGAGGAAGAGCGCCGCTGCCCAGCAGAACCGGATCGGCGGCGGGCTGCTCGACCCCAAGATTCTCTGGAAGTCGCTGCCCGACGCATTCAAGAAGCTGGACCCACGGGTGCAGCTCAAGAACCCGGTCATGTTCGTGGTGGAGATCGGCGCCGCCCTCACCACCTACACCGCCCTCACGAACTCGACCGTCTTCAACTGGACGATCGTGGTCTGGCTCTGGCTCACCGTGCTCTTCGCCAACCTGGCCGAGGCCGTGGCCGAAGGCCGCGGCAAGGCGCAGGCAGAAACCCTGCGCCGGACCAAGCGGGAGACCATGGCACGCCGGCTAATCGGCTGGCGAGAGGGCCAGGCGCAGATCCGGGCGGAAGAGGTACCCGGCACCGCGCTCACCCTCGGCGACCACGTGGTAGTCGAGGCCGGCGAGGTCATCCCCGGCGACGGTGATGTCGTCGAGGGCGTCGCGTCGGTCGACGAGTCGGCGATCACCGGGGAGTCGGCTCCGGTGATCCGCGAGTCCGGCGGCGACCGGTCGGCGGTTACCGGCGGCACCAAGGTTCTGTCGGACAGGATCGTCGTCAAGATCACGTCCAGGCCGGGCGAGACCTTTATCGACCGGATGATCGCGCTGGTCGAGGGCGCTCAACGGCAGAAGACGCCGAATGAGATCGCGCTGAACATCCTGCTCGCGGCGCTGACGATCATCTTCATGCTCGCGGTGGTCACGCTGCAGCCGATGTCCTTCTACTCCAAGGCGCCGCAGAGCCTGGTCATCTTGGTCGCCCTGCTAGTTGCGCTGATCCCGACCACGATCGGGGCGCTGCTGTCGGCGATCGGCATCGCCGGGATGGACCGCCTGGTGCAGCGCAACGTGCTGGCCATGTCGGGCCGTGCGGTCGAGGCCGCCGGCGATGTGAACACGCTGCTGCTGGACAAGACCGGCACGATCACCATCGGCAACCGGCAGGCCAGCGACTTCCTGCCGGTGGGGGGAGTAAGCGAGCAGGAGCTGGCCGACGCTGCGCAGCTGTCGTCGATGGCCGACTACACGCCGGAGGGCCGCTCGATCGTCGTGCTCGCCAAGGATCGGTACGGCCTGCGTGAGCGGCACGAAGGCGAGCTGCGCGGTGCGGAGTTCGTTGAGTTCACCGCGCAGACCCGGATGAGCGGTATCGACCTGGCCGACGGCCGGCAGGTGCGCAAGGGCGCGTCGAGCGCCGTGCGCGACTGGATCAGGGACTCAGGGGGCACCCCGCCCAACGAACTCGGGCAGATGGTCGACGGCATTTCGTCGGCTGGCGGCACCCCGCTCGTGGTGGCGGAGCGGGTCGAGGGTGGGCCGGGCGGGGCTCAATCTGCCCGCGCCCTCGGCGTGATCCACCTGAAGGACATCGTCAAGGAGGGCATCGCCGAGCGGTTCGCCGAGATGCGCAAGATGGGCATCAGGACCGTCATGATCACCGGTGATAACCCGCTCACGGCTAAGGCGATAGCCGACGAGTCCGGCGTTGATGATTTCCTCGCCGAGGCCACGCCGGAAGACAAAATGGCGCTGATCCGCAGGGAGCAGGAGGGCGGCAAGCTGGTCGCGATGACCGGCGATGGCACCAACGACGCCCCGGCGCTCGCCCAGGCCGACGTCGGCGTGGCCATGAACACCGGGACCTCCGCCGCCAAAGAGGCTGGGAACATGGTGGAC
This sequence comes from uncultured Actinomycetota bacterium, assembly GCA_963696215.1. Lineage (GTDB taxonomy): Bacteria > Actinomycetota > Actinomycetes > Streptosporangiales > Streptosporangiaceae > Chersky-822. The sequence goes on along the minus strand of CAVOJF010000006.1, from coordinate 278,897 downwards.
CTGGACTCTAACCCGACCAAGCTCATCGAGATCGTCGAGATCGGCAAGCAGTTGCTGATCACCCGCGGTGCGCTGACCACGTTCTCCATTACCAACGACGTCGCGAAGTACTTCGCGATCATCCCGGCCATGTTCCAGGCCGTGATCCCGGGCCTGGCGAAGCTCAACATCCTGCACCTGCACAGCCCGGAATCGGCGATCACCTCGGCGATCATCTTCAACGCGCTGATCATCGTCGCGCTGATCCCCCTGGCGCTGCGCGGCGTGCGCTACCGGCCGTCCTCCGCCGCCGCGATGCTCCGCAGGAACCTGTGGATCTACGGCGTCGGCGGCCTCATCATCCCGTTCGTAGGGATCAAGCTCATCGACCTCATCATTCAGTTCATCCCAGGATTCGGCGGTTGATCGACATGTCGCGTCTTCCTTCCAGCGTGCGCCAGCTCCTCGCGGCGCTGCGCGGCCTGCTGATCTTCACGGTGATCTGCGGCATCGCGTATCCGCTGGTCATGTACGGGATCTCCCAGGTGGCGTTCAACAAGCAGGCCAACGGCTCGCTGGTGCACTTCCACCACAAAGTGGTGGGCTCCAGCCTGCTGTGCCAGGAGTTCACCGACGCCAAGGGCAACCCGCTGCCGCAGTACTTCCAGCCGCGGCCATCGGCTTCGGAAGTCTCGGCTACCAACCAGACCGGCGGCTGCGACCCGCTGGCCAGCGGGGGATCCAACCTGGGGCCGAACAACCCAGTGCTAGTGACCGACATCAAGCAGCGCATCAAGGCGATCGAGAAGTTCGACCACGTCCCTGCGTCGGCGATCCCGCCGGACGCGGTGACGGTGTCGGCATCCGGTCTTGAAGCCTACATCTCGCCGCAGAACGCGGCGATCCAGGTGAACAGGGTCGCCGCGACCAGGCACATCAGCCAGGCGACCGTCCGGGCGCTGGTGAAGAAGTACACCTTCGGCCGCCAGCTGGGCTTCCTGGGCGAGCCAGGGGTCAACGTGCTGCTGCTCAACATCGCGCTCGACAAACAGCACCCCGTACCGTGATGTAGGAGATGACTGAAACAGCCAGCAAGAGCGGTCTTGCCGCCCCGGCGCGCCGCGGCCAGCTCAGGATCTACCTGGGCGCGGCCGCCGGGGTAGGCAAGACCTTTGCCATGCTCGGCGAGGGTCACCGCCGCCTGTCCCGCGGGGCCGACGTCGTCGTGGCCTTCGTCGAGACGCACGGCAGACGGCGGACCGCCGAGCAGATGACCGGCCTTGAGGTGCTCCCCCGAGCCAGGCTGAACTACCGGGATACCTGGTTCGAAGAGATGGACCTCGACGCGGTCCTGGCCAGGCATCCGCAGATCGCGCTCGTCGACGAACTGGCGCACACCAACGTTCCCGGCTCGCGGAACGAAAAGCGCTGGCAGGATGTCGAGGAACTGCTGGCAGCCGGAATCGACGTCATCACCACGGTGAACATCCAGCACCTCGAGTCGCTGAACGACGTCGTCATGAAGATCACCGGGGTGCCGCAGCGGGAAACCGTTCCCGACGCCATCGTCCGCGCCGCCGACCAGGTCGAGCTTGTCGACATGACGCCGGAGGCGCTCCGCCGCAGGATGGCGCACGGGAACATCTACCCGGCCGAGAAGGTCGACGCGGCGCTGAATCATTACTTCCGCTCCGGCAACCTCGCCGCGCTCCGCGAGCTCGCGCTGCTCTGGCTGGCCGACAAGGTCGACGAGGGACTGCAGCGTTACCGCGAGGAACACCACATCCACGAGACCTGGGAGGCCAGGGAGCGGGTGGTGGTCGCGCTGACCGGCGGACCCGAGGGTGAGACCCTGATCAGGCGGGCCGCCAGGATCGCGGCCAGGTCGTCGGGCGGTGACCTGCTCGCGGTGTACGTGACCAGGTCGGACGGCCTGACCGGTGCCGACCCAGCGGCGCTTGCCACCCAGCGGCGCCTCACCGAATCGCTCGGCGGCAGCTACCACCAGGTCGTCGGCGACGACGTGCCCGACGCGCTGCTCGCGTTCGCCAGGGCCGAGAACGCCACCCAGCTCGTGCTCGGGGCGAGCCGCCGCCGGTGGCTATCGGCGCTGCTCACCGGGCCAGGCGTGAGCCTGCGGACGATCCGTGAGTCCGGCGACATCGACGTCCACATAGTGACCCACGCCAGGATGGGCCGCGGCCGCCGGCTGCCGACCCAGCGCAGCGGGCTGTCCGCGCCGCGCCAGGTTGCCGGTTACGCCCTGGCGGTCTGCCTCGCGCCGCTGATCTCGCTATTGCTCGCGAACTTGCGCGGCGAGCTGAACCTCACCAGCGACGTGCTCATCTTCCTCACCGGCGTCATCGGCGTGGCCCTCGTCGGCGGCCTGGTGCCCGCTGTCATAGCGGCTGTCGCCGCGTCGCTCCTGCTGAACTACTACTTCACGCCGCCCTTTTACACGTTCAACATCAATGAGGCCAACAATGCCCTGGCGCTAGTCGTCTTCGTCATCGTGGGCATCGTCGTGAGCACCATCGTGAACGACGCCGCCCGCCGGTCGAAACAGGCGGCCAGGGCCGGCGCGGAGTCGGACCTGCTCGTGACGACCGCCGGCAGCATCCTGCGGGGCGCGCAGCCGCTGCAGGCAGTCGTGGACCGGGTCCGCGAGGCCTTTGGCATGCAGACGGTGACGCTGCTCGAACGCCCCCGCACTCCAGACGGCGCCGTTACTCCGGCAGGGTGGCAGGCGGTCGCGACCGCTGGCGGGACGACCCTCCTGCGGCCGGAAGACGGCGACGTCTCCATGCCGGTGACCGACGACCTCTGCCTGGCCGCGCGGGGCCGGACGCTGCCGGCGACCGACCGGCGCGTTCTCGGCGCGTTCGCGGCATATGCTGCCGCTGCGCTCGAGCAGCAGCGGCTGAGCGCCGAGGCCGAGGCGGCCAAGCCGATCGCCGAGGCCGACCGGATGCGCGCCGCCCTGCTGGCCGCCGTGAGCCATGACCTGCGGACGCCGCTGGCCTCCGCCAAGGCGGCGGTCACCAGTCTGCGCTCCGACGACGTCGTGTGGACGCAGGACGACCAGGCCGAGTTGCTCGCAACTGCCGACGAGTCGCTCGACAAGCTGACCAGGCTGGTCGAGAACCTGCTGGACATGAGCAGGCTGCAGGCGGGCGCGATGCCGGTCTTCCCGCGCCCAACTGACCTCGGCGAGGTCGTCGCACGCGGCCTCGACGACGTCGGCCCAGGCGGCAGATCCGTGCTGCTTGAGATCCCCGCTGAGCTGCCCGAGGTACTCGTCGATCCTGGCATCCTGGAGCGCGTGATCTCCAACCTGGTCGCCAACGCGCTGCGCTACTCACCGCCAGGGTCGCCGCCGCTGCTGAGCGCGAGTTCGCTCGGCGACCGGGTCGAACTTCGCGTGATCGACCGCGGACCAGGCATCCCCGAACACCAGGCTGGGCGGATGTTCGTGCCCTTCCAGCGGCTCGGCGACACCGACAACACGACCGGCATCGGGCTCGGGCTCGCCTTGTCCCGCGGGCTGGCCGAGGCCATGCACGGGACGCTGGAGCCCGAGGAAACTCCCGGCGGCGGGATGACGATGGCCCTGTCGCTGCCGGCGCTCCCGGCCAGCGCCGGCGGCTGGCCGCGCATGCCATGGATCCTGACATCTCCGGCCAGGCCACGTCGTGACGAAGGTCTTGGTCGTCGACGACGAGCCACAGATCGTTCGGGCGCTCCGGATCAACCTGCGGGCCAGGCACTACGACGTCTTCGAGGCCCAGACCGGTGCCCAGGCGCTTGAACAGGCCGCACACCACCCCCCTGACCTGGTCATCCTCGACCTCGGCCTGCCGGACCTGGACGGAGTCGAGGTGATCGCCGGGCTGCGCGGCTGGACCGATGCACCCATCATTGTGCTGTCAGGGCGCGCCGATAGCACCGACAAGGTCGAGGCGCTCGACGCTGGCGCAGACGACTACGTCACCAAGCCGTTCGGCATGGACGAACTGCTGGCAAGGATGCGGGCCGTGGTCCGCCGCAGCACGAGTGAGCCAGACGAGCCGCAGGTCAGGCTCGGAGACCTCACCGTCGACTTGGCCGCGAAGAGCGTGACCAAGGCGGGTGGGCCGGCCGCGAGCACGACGATCCGCCTGACGCCGACCGAGTGGCACCTGCTCGAGGTGCTGTTGCGGCACCCTGGCAAGCTGCTCAGCCAGCGGCAGTTGCTCCAGGAGGTCTGGGGCCCCGGCTACGCCGACGCGACCGGTAACTTGCGGCTGTACATGGCACAGCTACGGCGAAAGCTGGAGCCCGACCCGGCCAGGCCGCGCTGGCTGCTCACCGAGCCGGGGATGGGTTATCGGTTCCAGCCCGACGCTGACCGCGCCGTTACCTAGCGGCCGGAGGGTCTGGGCGGGCGTCAGCCGAGCGCGACGACGAGCACGATGATGATCACGACGACGACCGCCGCCGCGACGATGGCGATGGTCCGCGTCGAATTGCTCCGCGGGGCCTCCCCAGCCCACGGCTGCTCGGGCCAGACGCCGCCCGGTCCGTTTCGCTGGGCATCGTCACGGCCCTGGCTCGCGACGAAGGCCTTGAACTCTGCCGTACTCGCCGAAGCGTCGGGGGCAGCACGGAACTCCCCCGTCGTGCGCGGCAGATCACTCCTGGCATACCGGTCATCGTGCTCTGACATGCCCCGACCTTAGCTGATCCACTCTTGCCTAACCGCCTGATCAGCGCAGATTTCTCAAGCTCGGGCTCGAGCTTGACGCGGCGGTCCGCAATGGCGCGAGCGGCCGTCCGCGCGGACCCGCGGCGAGGCCTCAGTCGCTGAGCTCTGGGAGTGCCTCTGGCCGGTCGACCAGCTTGGAGAGCACGATCGAGCTGCGCGTCCTGATCACGAATGGCTCGGCACCGATCCGCTCGACGACCTGCTCGAAGTGCCGCATGTCGGCCGCCCTGATGTGCAGCAGCGCGTCGGCCTCGCCGGTCACCGTGCACGCGCTGACGACCTCGGGATGCTTGCGAGTCGCGACTGCGATGTCCGCCGGCGAGGTACGCCCGCGACAGAACAGCTCGACGTAGGCCTCGGTGGTCCAGCCAAGCTCACCAGGACTGAGCCGTGCAGAGAAACCGGTGATGGCGCCGGCCGACCTAAGCCGGTCCACGCGCCGCTTGACGGCGGGGGCCGACAACCCTACGATCGCGCCAATCTCGGCGTAAGTGGCCCTGGCGTCCTGGACGAGCGCGTGCAGGATGCGCCGGTCCAGCTCATCGTGCGACATCGAAGTCAGCCGCCCTCATCGGGTCCCTCGCCTTCTGTCACGAGCGCGGACCGCAGCGCCGCCAGCTCAGCGCACGTCACTCCGTGCCCGGCCAGATAGTCAGTCACGCTTCCTGCATGCCGCCTGGCCCGATCGAGCGCTCGGATGATCAGCTCGGGCGGGCTCGCGAGCAGGGCGGCGGTCAGCCGCTCGCCGAGGCCGGAGCTCTCCTGCACCATGCCGATCGTCGGCGTGTGGTCTGGGTCAAGGTACAGGCTGCTCAGCGCGTAGTCCGCGGCGACGAACCAATCGGGCACGCCGATGGCAGAGAGCGTGAACGCGACGACGATGCCGGTCCTGTCCTTGCCCGCGGTGCAGTGGACCAGCGCAGGTACACCGCCTGGCCTGGCGAGCGAGCGGATCGAGGCGGCGATGGCGGCCCCGCGGCGGTCGATGATGAAGTCGTAGATGCCGGCCAGATTGTCGGGCAGATCCTCGAAATCCGCGCCGATCAGCGAGACCTGCATCGTCAGCGCACCGGCCCTCGCGAACTCGTCGACCGGGCTCTGCGCGATCTGCGCCTCCTCGTTGGTGCGCAGGTCGAGCACCGTTCGTAGCCCGAGTGAGCCAAGCTGGCTGAGCCCGACCTGGTCGACACGGTGCAGACCGTCGGAGCGGAGCAGCCGCCGCCAGCAGGTGACACCGCCGCCGGTGACCGGGTATCCGCCGGTGTCACGGAAGTTCATCGTGCCGCTGACGGCGACGTGGCGGCCTGGTGCGCCGCCGATATGCCTGATCAGGCCGGCTGGATCGCTCATCGCCGCCCGGCCCGTGCCGTCGGGAACTGGCCCCGCCATCGGTCTCCTCCCCACCCCCGCAGGAGCAGGCTATCGGGCCGGCAGGCTGGCCTTCCCCAGCCCGGCGGCCGCGCCGGGCGCACTGCGGCTAAGGTCGGTACACCGGGAGGGGTTGATGACGCGAATCGGTAATTTGTACGGCCCGGATGCGACCTTCCTCGGCGTGCCCGGCGCCGACCTGTCCGACCAGTCGTCCTGGGCGGGGACCGACATCATGATCATCGGCGCTCCGTTCGACGGCGGGACGTCGCACCGGCCTGGGGCGAGGTTCGGGCCGCAGGCGATCAGGTTCACCGACTACCTGCCGCACGACGGCTCACGGCCGCACCTGGCGCTAGGGGTCGACCCGCTCGCCGAGTTGAAGATCACCGACGTCGGCGACATCGAGCTGCCGTCAGGGGACACCGAACTCTCGCTGCGCAGGCTGGAAGAGGCCGTGCAAAAGGCCGCGACCGGCGGCACCATTCCCGTGATTCTCGGCGGCGACCACACCATCACATTCCCCGACGCCACTGGCGTCGCCCGGCACGTCGGCTGGGGCCGGCTCTCGCTGATCCACTTCGACGCGCACGCCGACACCGGCAATACCCAGTTCGGCTCCCTCTACGGGCACGGCACGCCCATGCGCAGGCTGATTGAGTCCGGAGCCGTACGCGGCGACAGGTTCCTGCAGATAGGACTGCGCGGATACTGGCCGGAGCCGGAGACGCTGGACTGGATGGCCAGCCAGCAGATGCGCAGCTTTGAGATGACCGAGATCGTGACCAGAGGCCTGGACGAATGCCTGACCGAGGCCTTCACTATCGCGCTCGACGATTGCGACGCGGTCTTCCTGTCGGTCGACATCGACGTCGTCGACCCTGGGCTCGCTCCCGGCACCGGGACGCCTGAGCCCGGCGGTCTGTCCAGCAGGCAACTGCTCGACGCGGTCCGCAGGATCACGATGGAACTGCCGGTCGCGGGCATGGACGTCGTCGAGGTCGCGCCACCGTACGACCACGCCGAGGTCACGGCGTTTCTGGCCAATCGCGTTGTGCTGGAGGCGCTCTCCGGCATCGCGTGGCGGCGCCGGTCGGAAGCCGGACAGAACCCGCGCGACCCGCGCTGGCCGCTGCTGAGGGGCAGGGGCTAGCCAGCTCTCGCCCCGGCCAGGTTGATGATTCTGCTCCCAGGATTCAGTTCGATCTATAGTTAAATGCATGCTGGATGCCACCCGGCTCCGGGTGCTCGTCGCCATCGCCAGGCACGGGTCTGTCACCGGCGCGGCGGAGGCGCTCAACTACGCGCAGCCGTCGATCAGCCATCACATGGCCAGGCTCGAATCCGAGACGGGCGCGAAGCTGATGGAGCGGTCGGGACGCGGGATCAGGCTGACCGAGGCGGGCCGCCTGCTCGCCGAGCGGGCGGCGGAGATCCTGGGCAGGCTCGACGCCGCCGAGGCCGAACTGGCCGCGCACGTCGGCCTGAAGCAGGAGACGGTCAGCCTCGCCGCGTTCGGATCCGCGCTCGGCACTCTCGCCGCGACCGCGGCCGCGGCGTTGCGCGCCGGCCGTGTGGTGGCCGACATCTCGTTGATCCAGGCCGAGCCCGCCGAAGCCCTGCGGATGCTGCGGGTCGGCGCGGTCGACGTGGCCCTGGTGTTCAGGTACAAGGCTGACGCCGACCCGGATGGCGTCGCCGATCACGGGGCGCCCGGCGCGGACGACTTGCTCCACGATCCCGACCTGCGCTACCACCCCGTGCTCGACGAACCCGTTTACCTGCTCACCCCTGTTTCGACGGCGGCCAGGACCGGCAAGGTGAGCACAGCGACGTCGAGCAGCGCACCCCCGGCCAGCGCGGCACCCAGTGGGAGCATGCTGGCGGACTACGCCGGTCACCGCTGGATCGCAGGCTGCGAGCGCTGCCAGGACGTGCTGATCGGCCTGTGCCGGTCGGCTGGCTTTAGCCCGGATATAGCGGTCACGACCGACGACTACGTCGCCGCCCAGGCACTGGTGGCGGCCGGTCTCGGAACCGCGATCCTGCCAGGGCTGGCGCTGCGTGCGCTGCGCCATCCCGGCGTGGCCGCGACCGAACTGCCTGGGACTCGCCGCCAGGTACTCGCGGCCACCTACGGCGGACCGCCGGAGCGCGTCGCCGCCAGCGCCCTGCTCGTCGCCCTCGCCAACGCCGCCCGCAACTACACCGCCGGGAGTCCGGCCCCCGCCCCCGTCAAGCCCCCTGCAGCCGCCCGCTCCCGCGCCCGGGCCCGCGCCAGCGGCTGACCCCGCGCCTGATTCTTCATGATCACGGAGACTTTTCCGCAGCTCTGCAGAAAGGTGTCCGTGATCATGGAAATGATGCCTGGCCCGAGCGGCTACGGGGCTAGATCGAGGTCGTGCGGCCCGCCCAGTACGGGTCTCGCAGCCGGCGCTTGAGCAGCTTCCCGCTCGGATCGCGCGGCAGTTCCTCGACGAAGTCGATCGACTTGGGCCACTTCATCTTGGCCAGCCGGCCCTCGAGCGAGGCCAGGATCTCCGCAGCGAACTCGGGCGTCGGCTCGATCCCGTCGGCGGGCTCGACCACCGCCTTGATCTGCTCGCCCCACTCCTCGTCCGGAATACCGAACACGGCAACGTCAGCGACCTTGGGATTGGTGATGATCTCGGCTTCGATCTCGGCCGGGTAGATGTTCGCGCCGCCCGAGATGATCATGTCGGACTTGCGGTCGCAGAGGAACAGAAAGCCGTCGGAGTCCAGGAAGCCGATGTCGCCGACGGTGAAGTAGCCGCGGAGCCGGTTCGCCTCGGTCTTCTCAGGGTCGCCCTTGTACTCGAACTCCAGCCCCATCCGCATGTAGACCGTGCCGGGAACGCCTACCGGGCTTGGCTCGCCGTCATCGTCGGCCACCATGACCTCGCTCATCGGCCACGCCTTGCCGACCGTGCCCGGCCGCTCCAGCCACTCCTGCGGGGTGACGATCGTCCCGCCGCCCTCGGTGGCCGCGTAGTACTCGTAGATGCACGGCCCCCACCACTCGATCATCGAGTGCTTGATCGGAATCGGGCACGGCGCAGCGGCGTGGATCAGCCATCGCATGGACGAGACGTCGTACCGCGACCTGACCTCGTCGGGCAGCGAGAGCATCCGCTTGAACTGAGTCGGCACCATGTGGGTGTTCGTGACCTTGTACCGCTCGACCAGCGCGAGCGCGCGCTCGGCGTCCCAGCCGTCCATGCAGATCAGCGTGTGCCCGAACTGCAGCGCGCTGCCGCCGAAGATCGTCACTGCCGTGTGGTAGTTCGGCGAGGTCACCAGGTGCACGTTGGGCTGGCCGCCCGTGATGCCGAAGAACTGCAGCAGACCGGTCAGCAGGTCGGCCGACACATCGGGCTCAAGCCCGCTCAGCTCGCGACGCACGCCCTTCGGCCGCCCAGTAGTTCCCGACGTGTAGTGCATGGCCGCGCCGGAGGTGCGGTCAGCAGGCAGGTCCGTCGAATGTCCAGCGCGCAGGTCAGCGACCTCGGTCCAGCCTGGCACTGTCCCGTAACTGAACCTCGCGTCGGCAGGCAGCCCGGCCTCGTCGGCGGCGGCCGCGCCAACTTCCGCGAAGCGCTCGTGCACGAAGAACGCCTTAGCCTCGGTGTCCTTGACGATGTAGGCGATCTCCGGTGCGGTGAAGTGCCAGTTGATCGGGGTGTAATACCAGCCCGCCTGCAGCGCGGCCAGGCATAGCTCCTGCGGCGCGATCCCGTTCGGCACCAGCGCTGCGATCCCGTCGCCGGCCTTCAGGCCCCGCGCGCGCAGCGCGTGGACGAGCTGGTTGACGCGCCCGAGAAGGTCGCCGGCCGCGTGCTCGGTACCGTCAGGCTCGACAACGGCCAGCCAGTCAGGCTCCTTCAGCGCACGCTCCCAGAACCCCACTAGCTGCCTCCGATCGTGCCGGTGCGAAACCATTGCCTGCCGGGTGCGACGAACGCCGGCCGACAGACGCCGGCCGGCGCTCTTTCCTAGATCCCTCGCAGTCAGGCGCCGCCAGCGGACGGCGCCTGGCCCTTGGCCCTAGACCGGAACCCTGATGGTCTCGTCGTCGTCCTCGTACTGCTCATCCTCCGGCCTGCCCCGGCTGAGCACCAGACCGAGAACCAGCAGGATGATGCCGATCAGGCCGGCCACGATCGGGACTATCACGTTCAGGATGGTGATCTTGGTGGTCCCGCCGTTGTCAGTCGAGATGCCGGACGCCACGCTCGCCGGCGTGGTCTTGAAGTCTGCGTTCAGCAGAACCAGCCGGGTGGTCCCCGCGCTGTCTTGCAGGGTCTGCTGCACGCTTTGATCGACCGAGAGCGGAACACCGGTCACAGGGTCGACGAAATACGTCTCCTTGACGGTGTAGAACTCGGGCAGGGTGACTTCGGAGGCGCTCAGGCCAACCAGCGATCCCGGCACCGACTGGGTGCCGACCTGGGTGTTAGGAATGGTGGCGGTGAAGACGTAGGTCGAGACGCCGCCGGTCGTCGCCGTCCGCTGGTAGGAGAACGTCACCGGCCGAAGCAGCGTGGTGTCGTAAACCTGGTAAGCCTTCTTCTGGGTATTGAGCGGGAAAAGGCTACCCTGCACGCCAGATGGGACATTGACGCTCTTGCCGCCGACCGTATTGCCGCTCCACGGCACCAGAACGCCGGTCTGACGGTCGAACGCCAGCGTGTTCCCGTCGGTCGGAATCGAGACCGGGACATGGTTGCTGATGTCTTCGATGGCGGTGTAGCTCTGCCAGACGGCCACGCTGTTGCTGCCGATGGACTTGGCCGCCGCGACGTCCCCCTTCGTCGTGCTGGTCGCCTGAAGTGTCACCCCGCTTTCTTCTGTCCCCGACTTCGGACTGAAGTAGCTAGCGTTGTCGGCCTGCAACGTTGTCTTTGAGTACTCGTTCAGCGGGAATTTGACCGCCTGACCCGGCACGAAGAACCTGGACAAGATCGCGAGCACGATAAAAAAGACTCCCAGACCGGTCAGAACTGACCAGCTCACGCGGCGCATGGGCCCTCCTGGGGATTGACGCTCAAATCTGCTGGCTAGCGGGGAATGTGCGAGTTTGACGTATGATACTGATGAGTAGTAGCGGTGTCACTAGGAGCAGGACACATCCTCGTAACGACCCCATGCGCCACTTACACTGACATGCGTCATATCTCATTGCATCTCATTGCATCTCTCCACGCGCCACTGCAATATCTGACATAGCGCTCTAATCGGATCGCCCGTATCAGTCCGCCTCGGCGCCGCTGAAGTCGGCTACCGTCAGGCCTGCAGTCTGCTCCGCGTCCCCGTGCCTGGCACGCTTCAGCAGCCGTTCGTGTTCATGCGCGGGCGCCGGCTCGGCGCGGTCGGCCAGCAGGACCAGTTGATCGCCGGCCATGCGATAGATCCGGCGCAGCCGCGGGTTGTACAGCAGGGCCTCGTCGTCGAAATAGAGCAGGCCCTGCTTGTCGATCGGGCAAGCGAGAATGTCGAGCAGCGGGCGCTCGATCGGCATCATCATCTCCAATTCCCGGCGGTCTGACTCAGCGTGCTCCGGCACGCCGCGCTCAGCGTCGCAGCAGGCTGCACGCCCGCACCAGCCTTCACGCGGCTCCGATCATCGGCGCGGCTGTCCCGTCAGCGGGCTCGGGATCAGTGGCCGCGACGTCCTCGGCCTGCTGCGCTGGCGGTCGCCTGGACAGCAGGACGACGACGACTCCGGCCAGCACGATGCCTGCCAGCCTGAGTGCCAGCCTTGGCGGATCGGCCGGGAGGCGCTCACCGAACAGCCAGGTGCCGGCAACCAGGAAAAACACGCTGCCGGTGATATTCGAGACCGGGCCGACGATCGAGACCCGGCACCGCTGCAGCCCGGTCTGGAAGATCAGCATGCCCAGGGCCGAGCAGGCGACCGTGATGTACGGATACGGCGACGCGGCCAGCGCGAGCAGCAAATTCGCGTTGAGCCCGCCGTGCTGAGCCAGCGTGCCCGACATGGCCTTGATCGCAAGCGTCGCGACGCCGTAGAGCAGGCCGGACGAGACGGCGTATGAGACCCCGATCGACGGGAGCCGGTGCCGGCCGCTGCGCACCGTCCGCAGCGCGTTGGCCCCGAGGCCGACCGCCAGCGCGGCCGCCGGCAGCGCCACCACCGCGAGCAGCGGCCCGCTCGCCTGGTGGCCGACCTGGCCGGCGGCGCCGACCGCCGACAGCGCGATCACGATGATCGCGACCGCCATGGCCAGCACACAGGCAAGCTCGAGCCGCTTCAGGGTCTCATGCAGCACGAGCCTCGACAGCACGAGCAGGATCACGACGCCGGATCCGAGCACCGGCTGCACGACGCTGACCGGAGCGAGCGTCAACGCGACAACTTGGAGCCCGAAGCCGCAGAGCATGAGTGCGAATCCGGCCAGCCAGGCCGGCGCTGTCAGCAGGATGCCCAGGAGTCGCAGCGCGTGCCTGGCGTCGATCGCCGGCAGCCGCGCGAGTGCCCGCTTCTCCAGGATCAGGCCGAGGTGGTATGCGGTCGTGGCGAGCAGCGCGACGAGCAGGGCAAGCTCGGGCCGGGTCATGGGCGCACCGCCTCAAGACCCGCGATCTGGTCGAGCGATTTCACGTACAGCCCGCCGAACTCGGCGGCGTCGGTGCCGGACATGAGCGCACGGCGATAGCGGAAGGCCAGGCGCAGCGCGCCGCCTGCCGTGACGGCGCCGAGCGAGAGCCCGCGCGGCATGTGCGCCGAGGTCGAGAACCAGACCTCGGTGGCCGGCGTCGCGCCGAAGGCGAGCGCGCCGACGACGCCGAGGTTAGAGACCAAGGACGTATCGCAGAGCAACGGGCCCGCGATCCGCAGTGCCGACCGCAGCAGCATGTGCTTGACCGTGACGGGCAGAGGCGCGGCGGCCAGGACTCGCGACGCCAGGTCCAACTGGGGCCCGCCGCGGGACTTGGCTGCCCTGGTCTGGCTCGCGATGCGGGTGACCAGGTCGGCTGGCCGGGTGCCGGCAGGCACCCGGGCGGCTACGGTCGTCAGCCTGGACAGGTTCGCCCACTGACCATCGCGGCCCCCCTGGGCCTTGTCCCCGACCGGCATCGTGATCTTGATCTGGTCGCGGCTGCCGCCGCGGGACTCATTCCAGTCGCCGATCGTGAGCATGAGCGCGGCGATAAGCACGTCGTTCACGCTCACACCAGCGGACCGCAGCGGCTCCGACACCGCCAGGCCGTCCCAGGTGATCAGGTGCACGCCGTAGCCCGCCCGATCGCGGACGCCGCCGGGACCCGGCGCGATCCGCGCTGCCGGAGCGAATCGCGTTCCCGCACCGCCGACCGGGGAATCCGCGGGCGCGGGGTTCCGTGCCGCCGCCGGCTCTGCGGCGGACACCTCCGCCGTGGCAGGCGACTGGCACTCCGGGATCGGCCCTGGCTGCGCGGCTAGCAGGTCAGAGGCGGGCTCGGCGCCGCGTGCGTCAGGACGGTAGGCGGCGGCTACCTCGTGCATCAGGCGCAGGCAGGACAACCCGTCGAACGCGGCGTGGTGCGCGTTGAGTATGAGGCAATCGCCGCCTGGGCCCGAGGCGAGCAGGAACCGCAGCGGCGGCGCTCCGTCCAGCGACGGGGACATTGACAAGAACGCGTCCCGCTGCCGGTCCAGGTCTTCCTGGCCGGCGTACCTGGCGCTGGTCAGGACCGGATCCGCGGCCGGCGGAACGGGGAATTCCCAGAAGTAGCCGCGCCGCAAGCTGGCAGGCCAGGCGCCTGGCCATGATCCTGGGCTGCGATGCCAGTACGTCCGACACCGCCGCCAGGACCGCGGCGGGGTCGAGGCGACCGGGCACCCTGGCCTCGAGGTGCACGTTGGCAGGCTCGGACGCCCTGTCGTAGTAACAGGTCAGCTCGTCGGCCAGGGCGAAGCGCTCGATCACGGACCGGCTGCCCAACCGGCCGGCGGGCCGCTCAGCGGGCGGGGGATACGAAACTCAGGCAGGTCCGGCATCAGGGCGCAGGTCAGGGCCACGAGCGCGCACACCTGAGCCGCCGCTCCGAATGCGCCAGTCCCCAGCAGGGCCGGGTGGGCCGCGGCGGCTGTCAGCACGCCGGCGACGAGCATCCCGGCGGCGGCAAGCGCGCCGAACCAGCTAGGCCAGCGGCGTGCCAGCATCGCGACGACGGGTACCGCCAGCGCCACGGGGCCGCCGACGATCGCGATCCCGACGATGAGGGCGAGCAAAGCGAGCCACCTGGCTCGCTGCTGCCGCACTTCGCCCGGCACCGGGGCGGCGGGAGAGGGTCGGTCCATGTGTTCGCGCACTCTCCCGAGCTGCTCGCGCACTGTCGCGCGCCTTCGGCCTGCCAACGCAGTTAGGAGGAGCATGAGCGCTCCAGCCGCAGACAGGATAATCCAGACATGGTAGAACTTAACCGGTTTGAACGTCAGCGTTACGACACCGCCTTTTCCGGCTGGCAGGACGAAGCCCTGCTGCCAGCCGTCAAGGCGGACCGGACGTAGCGTCCGGCCGTTCAGCGTGGCCGTCCAGCCGGCGTTCGCGTTCTGGTGCAGTTCCAGATACGAGGCCGTCCCGGCGCCGACCCGCACTGTCCTGTGCTCCTGACCCCAGGCGAGCACCTTGACCGGTCGCGCGACGCTGCCGGCCCCGGCCCGCGCGCAGTGACGGGCTGCAGGTCCTGCGCGGGAGGCGCGCCAGGCAGACCGGACGGCCCGGCGCTGACCAGGCTCAGCCCGGTGAGGGTGAACGCACCTGGCCTGGCCGCCAGGATCCGGTGCTGGCCGGCGCCGAGCGACAGCGCCGAGGTCCCGCCGCACACCCTGACGTGCACGGGGTCAAAGGCGATGAGGCTGCCCGCCTTGCCTGACACCATGGTCCGCACTGTGCGCCCGTCAACCCGCAGCGAAGGGCCAGACCCGCACGGCAGTGCGAAGCTCGTTCCGGCCGCCGGGGTCGCGGGAAGCAGCCCGTTCAGCGCCGGGATAGACAGCCTGGACAGCCCGACGGGGAGCTGGACCGGCTGACCGGAGATCGGCTGCGCGGCCGTGGCGTACTGCATGACGGGGAAGCTGATCGTCATCTGATCTGTCCGCAACGGCGGCACGATGGTCGTGAGGCCGCCAAGCCCGACGCTGGCGAACCTGACGCCCTGCGGGCTGGTGATCCTTATCGACTCTGGCGCGGACGCCAGGCCAGGCAGCGGCTGGATGATCATGCGCCTAATCGTGCGCATGCCCTGCCAGCGGAGGCTGAGCGTCGCGTGCTGGTTGCCGGCGATCCAGGCCCCTGGGCTGCCACGCCGGAAGAGGTTGGCCGCGGCCAGGCTCGGCAGCGATCCGTAGGTCGAACTCGCCGTCACCTCGAGCGCGTTGCGGCGAACAGGAGTGAGCGAGGACAGGATCGCGTCGAGCGCCCGGCCTGGCACGGCGATCGCGTTCGCACTGAGCGTGAACTGAGCCTGGCTTGTGGTCACGAAAGTCCTGGCCAGCGGCGGATAAGCCAGGACGTTGGCGAGACTGGCGGGCGACGGGACCGGCTGGCTGAACGAGAACGCCGTCGACGACGCCGCCCGGCCGGCCGGATCCTGCGCCGGCCGCAGGTACCTGGCCACCGTCACGCCAGGGATGTCGACGCCGGAGAATCCTGCCCCCGGGCCGCCGGGCACGCCGCCCCGCGCGGCCGCGATGGTGATCCGCAGCGTCCTGCTCGGCCCGGCCGGGAGCCGCAGCGGCTGAGCGGCGCCCGTCCGAAGCACCGTGCTGGTCACGGTCCCGGAGTCGGTCTGTACGGTCAGACGGCTCGCGACCGGCCTGGATGCAAGGTCGTCCAGCAGCGCGATCTGCACCGAACTCGGCAGCACCAGCCGCCGGTCAAAGGTGATCTGGACCCACTGGCCGACCGCGCTGTTCGGATCGGCTTCGGTCCAGACGGTGTTCGGGTTGTTGTCGAACACGTTGGCCGGGTCGATCTGCGGCGTCTCGCCGAGCCAGGAGCCAGTCGACGACGCGGTCACTGCGGCCGCGCCGGTAAGCACGGCGACGGTCTGATGGCCTGCTGCCGTCACCGGCAGCAACTGCCTAGGACCGCCGCCCTGATCGCCGAGCGGATCATCCTGCTGGTTCCGCTCGGTCGCCGTGTAGGTGTAAGAGGCGGTCGGTTCGATGGAACCGAACGCGTTGTCAGCGCGGCGGAACGAGTCCGTGACCGCCCACTCGGCCGGCCGGGACCGGCAGCGGATCGCCCGCGATTACGGCGGGCGCTGTCGGAGCGAGCAGCCGCTGCCCGGTGAGCTGCAACAGCGCATCGGGTCCGCCGTTGACCAGCACGGTCCTGCTGACCGGGAGCGCGACCGCCGCGGGCGGCGGTCGCGCGACAACCCCGCCCGCCGCGAAGATCTCGATCGCCGGGTAAGCGGGCTGCGTGGCCTGCACCTGCGCAGACGCCGACGTGCCTGGCACTGGCGGCGAACCCGGGCTGTACTGCCCTGCGCTGACCAGCGGACCGAACGACGCTACGACCTGGAAGCCAGAACTGGACAGTGCCTGGTGCACGGCCTGCGGCGGCGTATATCCGATCGATCCGGGGCTGAGGTCGTTGCGCACCAGCACGTAGCCGATACCCGACCTGCCCAGAGTCGCAGCCAGGCCCGCGATCCGCTCGCCCGAGTTGATGCCAGCCTCGACCGACCTGAGCAGCACCTCCGAGCCTGCGCCGCCGTAGGGAACGAGCCCTTGCGCGGCCCAAGGTGAGCTGGCGAGCGGCTCGAGCGGCTCGTCGACAGGCTCGCCCCACACGAAGATGCCGTGCGCGGCGGCCGGCACGACCAGGGCCGGCGCGCGCGGCGAGTGCTGCCTGAGGAAGGCGGCAGCCTGGTACCAGTAGCCGGGCACAGCCCGGAACGACCCGGCGTTCAGTACCTGACCTGATACCTGCGGGTACGCCAGGCCGAGCAGAACGAGCCCGACGACCGGCACCGCGAAGAAGTGCCAGAGCGCCCTCGGGGCCGGATCGGCCACGAGGGCGGCACGCTTGGTCCTGAGCACCAGGGCGTGCGCGATGCCGAGGGCGATGACAACGGCGGCGACCGGCTCGACCTTGTACACGCTGCGCAGCGGCGCGGCCACGCCGTCCAGCAGGACCTGCACCAGATGGTGGAACGGCCCGCCGGCCGGACCCGGGTAGCCGGCCAGCGCGGTCAGCGCGGCGGTGCCCAGACTCAGCCGCAGCCAGCTGCTGGCGGGCAGGTCCCTGCGTGCCAGCCCGACCAGCCCCGTCCCGGCCGCGATCGCGGCCGCCATGATCGCGACCGGATAGGCGACCATCACCCAGCCGGCCCGCAGCCACGGCTGGCCGAGGTTCAGGTAGGCGGTCCAGTTGCCTGACCCGCGCAGGAACGCGGCGGCCGACATGGTGCCTGTCGTCGTGGTCGCCTGCTCGACGTAGGGCAGGAAATTGAAGGAATAGGCGGCCTGGAGCACCAGCGGAACCAGCCACCAGGCGGTGGCGACCAGCACCGCGCCCACCCAGAACGCTGCCAGCTTGACCCGCCGCCGGCCGTGCATCTGGGTGAGTATGAAGAGGGCAGGCAGGATCAGCGGATACAACGTAGACGTGGCGTTGACGCCGCCCATGAACAACACAACCACGCCGGATCTGGCTGCCGCACGCACCAGCGCGCCGGTCCCGGCACCCCCGGCGGCCCCGGTGTCCGCGACCCGCACGAGCGGCAGCACGGCCAACGGCGCGAGCAGCCCGGGCAGGATGCCCGCTGAGGTCGACCCGATCACGATCGTGAACGTCGGCCAGAGCGCGAACGCGAGGCCAGCGACGATCCTGGACCTGTCGGTGCCGATCCGCACCGCCTCGGCCAGCTTCACCAGCCCCGCGAAGCCGACCGCGACGAGCAGCGAGAGCCAAAGCCGCTCGGTCAGCCAGACCGGAATCTTCAGCAACTGCCCGGCCAGGTAGAACGGCGCCATCGGGAACGCGTAGCCGATGTACTGGTTCTGCAGCGTGCCGAACCACTCGGTCGGATTCCACAGGTGCCAGAGCCTCGCGTAGAACCCGAGCGGATCAACGTCGACGCCGAGTTTGGTATCGAAGAAGATCTGGCCGCGGGAGTTGAGGACAAAGACAACGAAGGCGACCAGCCATACGAGCAGCGTCAGCTGGGCGGTCCGCGTGAACCTGCGGTCCGGGGAGCCGTCAGTGCCGGCCACCGAATTCAACGCGCTTGGCGCCCGATGCTGTCCGGTCGCCGGCGCGAACGTCATCCGGTCCGCCGCAGGATCAGCAGCAGATTCCAGGTCGTGATCTCGCGGAGTCCGGGAATCAGGAGCAGAGCGCGGCACCAGGCCGGGTAGTACCGCGGTCTGGCGGTCACCAGTTCTACGTCGGCGCGGCCGCGCATCATCCGCAGCACGGGCCCGATGTGCAGCGGAAACAAGCTGGAGCCAACCTGGTTCTTCGGCTGCTTGCCGTGCTTGCGCCGGTACCGTCGCTCGGCCAGGGCAGCGCCCAGATAATGCCAGGGCGACATCTCATGCCCGCCCCACGGCGAGTACCAGTTCGTGAAGGAGAGGTAGATCAGGCCGCCTGGTTTGGTCGCCCTGACCATCTCATCGATCAGCCCGTTCGGATCCCTGACGTGCTCGAGGACGTTCGAGGAGAGGCAGATGTCGGCACCGCCGTCGCGGACCGGGAGCCAGTAGCCGTCCGCGACCACCGCGCCGGGCGGCGTCTGACCACGGCTCATCATCTCGCCGACGTTGAGCTCGAACAGGTAGCAGTTCGCGCCCCTGGACCTGAACTCCTCGGTGAAGTAGCCAGCCCCGCCGCCGATGTCCAGCACGGTCTGGCCGCGGACCGTCGTGTACTCGGCGACCTGGCTCGCGGCATCATCAGCCAGCGCGGCGTAGAACCCGTCGGGGTCGCTCTGTTCTTTCAGGAAGAGCCGGAACAGGCGGACGGATCTCCACATGCCGTGCTCCCTCTCTGCCCGCTCGGTGATCCATCAGCGGCGATGGCAGCACAATGCTACTTTCGAGTAGCACCTGATTGTGAGCGTAGCGCCTGCATTTGCGGATATCGCTGGATTTCGGTCAGGGCTGAGCCACTACACCCGCGCGGCGATAGCCGCTAGCTGGGCGGATGCCCGCTTCCTCGGGTCCGCGGCAAGGGCTCAACCCGGTAACGATTGCCCCGCGGCGTCCGGTCGGTGTCTACACTAGACGATCTGGCTGATATCGCCACAATAGTGCTCCAGCGCCGAGGAGGTTCAGGACCGTGCTGATGCGGCATTCACCGGTCGGGGGCGGCCGGGTCACAGGGGGCAAGGGAACGAGCCAGCACGGATGACCGCGGGGCGTCACATCGTCTTCATCGCCTGGCGCGACCTGGCGAACTCCGATGCCGGAGGTTCTGAGCTCCTCGTCGACCGGCTCGCCCACGGTATGACCGAGCGCGGCAACCGGGTCACGCTGCTCTGCGGCGGGCAGGTGGGCGAACGCCCCTACGAGGTGCGGCGCAGCGGCGGTACCTTCACCCAGTTCGCCAGGGCGCCGCTGGCATTCCGTAGGCATCTGCGCGACTGCGATCTCGTGGTCGAGGTGTGCAACGGCATGCCGTTCCTCGCTCCGCTGTGGACCAGCCGACCGGTTGTCTGCCTCGTTAACCACGTGCACACCGAACTGTGGCCGCTGCGCTTCCCGCAGCCGATCTGTAGCCTCGGGCGGATCGCCGAGTCGACGGTCATGCCGTGGGCGCACCGCAGGAACCTGTTCCTCACCGTGTCGGCGTCCACGTTCGCCAGCCTCCAGGACATCGGGGTGTCCACCGAGCGGATCAGGCTTATCTGCAACGGCGTGGAGCCAGGCCCGCCGCCCGCGCCGCGCTCGCCGGAGCCGATGTTCCTCGCATTCGGCAGGCTGGCCGAGTACAAGCGGATCGACCTGCTGCTGCGACTCTGGGAGCGGGTGCGCCACGTCACCGGCGGCCGGCTTGTGATCGCCGGGGACGGACCTGAGCGGGCGCGACTGGAGAACCTGGCCGGGCCCGGCGTCGAGTTCACGGGCCGGGTGCCGGAGGCGGAGAAGCACAGGCTCATGTCGGCGGCTTGGCTGCTGCTGCACCCGGCCAGCATCGAGGGCTGGGGAATCGTTGTTTCCGAGGCCGCCGTCCGCGGCACGCCTGCCATCGGGTTCAGCGTCCCAGGGCTCAGAGATTCCATCGTGCATAACGAGACCGGGGTGCTGGTGCGGACCGAAAGTGAGTTCGCGTCCGCGTGGGCGTCATTGGCGATCGACGACAGGAAGAGGGCCGCGATGGGCCTGGCGGCGCGCGAGCGAGCCAGGCAGCAGCACTGGTCGGCGGCCGTCGACGGGTTCTCGCTGGTCGCCGACGAGGCGCTGGCCAGGGCCCGCGTCGCCGACCAGCCGAGGCCGGCGATAGCCGTGGACGATGCTGCCGCCAGTGGGGCCGCCATCGGCTATCTCCCGCAGCCGTCGGGCACTGCGCCGTCGGAGCCGGCATGAACACGCCCGTCCTCGCGGCGGCCGGCAACCCGTTGCACGACTTCTACTCCGACCCCGCCGTTCCCGCGAGCTCAGGACCCGACAGGGCCAGGCGCCAGGCCGAGATGCTCGCGCAGGTCCTGGCCGGCGCGCCGGGTCAGGCGCGGATCCTGGACGTCGGCTGCGGCGACGGTTTCGCGACCGGCGTGGCGGCGGCCAGGCTGCTCTGGGCATCGTTTCGCCGGGCTCGACTGGTCCGCCCCCTCGCTCCGGCTGGCGAGAGACCGGGGTGTCACCGTGCTGCAAGCCGGGCTCGACACCAGGCTGCCGATCAGGTCCGCCAGTATCGACGTCGTGATCATGAGCGAGGTGATCGAGCACCTCGTCGACACTGACTCGGCGATCGAGGAGGCACACCGGGTGCTGAAGCCCGGCGGATCGCTGCTGCTGTCCACGCCCAACCTCGCTGCCTGGTACAACCGCGGATTGCTCGCGATCGGTGTTCAGCCGGTCTTCTCCGAGGTCAGCCTCCGGTCCGTGTTCGGCAGGCCGGGCAGCCAGGTGGCCGGGCACCTGCACATGTTCACCAGGCGCGCCCTCGTGGAGTTCCTCGCTGCCTACGGGCTCGCGGTCGTGCAGGTTCGCGGAGCCAGGTATCACGACGTGCCTGCGGCGCTGCGGCCGCTGGACCGGCTGTTCTGCTACTGGCCATCGGCCGCCTCGATCCTGCTGGTCCAGGCCCGCAAAGCGTGCTAGCCGGTCCAGCCCGCCGCGAGGACGGACCGACCGAAGGCGGCCCGGCCACGGCTCCGGATTCCCCGCGGCCCGATGACACCGGTGACCGGGCGGCCCCGCCCGGCCTGGGCCGACGGCTCGCCAGGCGCTGCCGGCCGCACGCCTGGCCCGCGCTGACCGGCCTGGTGCTCGGCCTGCTGGCGCTCGGACCCGCCCTGCGCAGCGGATTCGTCCTGTCTTACGACATGGTCTTCGTCCCTGATCCGCCGGTCGGCTACGCCGATCTTGGCTATGCGGGCGGTCCGCCACGCGCGGTGCCCAGCGACCTGGTCGTCGCGCTGGCTGCCAGGATCATGCCTGCCGACTGGGTGCAAAAGCTGATCTTGATCGCGATCTTCGTGCTCGCCTGCGCCGGAGCCGCCGCACTGCTCGGCACGGCGTGGCGTCGCATTCCCGCGCAGCGCGCGCACGGCGGTCCTTCGAAGGTCCCGCTGCCCGCGATGCTGGCGGCTGGCATCTGCTACGCCTGGAATCCGTTCGTCGCCGAGCGGCTGATCATGGGCCAGTGGGCGATGCTGCTCGGGTACGCCGGCCTGCCATGGGTGCTGCGTGAGATCGCCACGGGAGGGTCCAGGGGTGTCGTCTCCCCCGGAAGAGCAGCGGACGACTGGCCTGCCAGGCCGTGGTGCTTGGCCGCGGCCATGCTGCCCGCGGCGGTCGGCGGGTTCGCGGCCATGTCGGTCACCGTGATCGCGGCCGTGCCAGTCGCGCTGTGCGCAGGCTCGAGCTGGCCTTCGCGGGGGCGCAAACTCGGCGTGACCATCTGCGTCATCGTCGTGGCCAGCCTGCCGTGGGTGATCCCGTCGCTGATCAATCCCGTGCACGCCAATCCGAGCGGAGTCGCGGCGTTCGCCGCGCGCGCGGATACGCCCTTCGGCTCGCTCGGTAGCCTGCTGATGCTCGGCGGGATCTGGAACGCGCAGGCGGTCCCTGCTGGATACGGCGGGCCGGTCTCAGCCTTCTGGCTCGCCGTCGTGGTGCTGGCGGTCGCCGGATACGTGACCGCCGCCAGACCGCGGCGGATCTGCCCGGGCGTCGGCGTCGCCGGCCTGCTCGGCCTCTGCATCGCGGGCCTCGGGCTGACGGCGGTGACCAGGGCAGGACTTCGCGGCGCCGTGGCGCTGTGGCCGGGCTTCGCGCTACTACGCGACGGCCAGCAGTTCATCGCCCCGCTGGCCTTGACGATCGCGCTCGGGCTCGGCGCCGCTGTGGCGTCCTTGCTGTCCGCGGCGCGGGCGCCAGGAACGTCCAGGCTGATCAAGGTCGGCGAGTCTGCGGCCGGACCCGCGCTCGCGCTCGGCGTCCTCGCGCTGGCCGCGCCGGTCTTGCTGCTGCCCGGGCTCGCGTGGGGGGCGGCCGGCCGGCTGCAGGCCGTGCAGTATCCGGCCGACTGGCTGAAAGCACGCCAGCTCATCGAGGCCGATCGGTCCGGCGGCGCGGTGTTGCTACTGCCGTGGGCGCAGTACCGGCGCTACCCGTGGAACCACGACGAGGCGGTGTTCGACCCCTGGCCGCGGTTCGTCGGCCGGCCGATGATCTGGAATGACGCGCTCAAGGTCGGCCTGAGGACTGTTCCCCCCGAGAGCGCGCGAGCCCGCACGCTTGGACCGGTGATCAACTCGGGCAGGCCGAGAACTGCGGCCCTGATTGCCGCCGGAGTCCGGTATGTGATCGTTGATGCGGGTTCCTTGCTCAGGAACGACAGTCAGCGCCGCGGCCACCTGGCCGCGGAAGCCAGGCTGCCCGGCGCTCGGGTGTTGCTCGCGAGCCGCGATCTGGTCGTGTTCCGTCTCCCGGCCGGGGAGGCAGGAGCCCCGCCATAGCCGAAGTCGGCCAGGTCCGAGTCGCACCGAAGCCAGGAGAAATTACTATTCAGTATCGTTCTGGCATGGCGCCGGGGACATTCCCTATGCTTAGGGGCCAAGCCGCCCGGATCTGGCTGTAGATCCGGCAAGGAGGACTTCGTGACTCGTCTAGGACTGCTGGTGATATCCGTCATCGCCGGTGCCGCGCTGGCATTCGCGGTGGCATTTACCGCCACGAGCGTGCTGGCCAGTTCCAACGAGAGCCCGGTAAACCAGCAGCTGTACAACTACGGCACGAAATAGCTGACCCAGCTGCGCCGGGCCGCGGTTCTCGCCGCCCGGCCCGCGTCGTTCGCGCGCCGTGCTCTGGCAGCCATCGGCGGCTTCGCAGCTAGACGTCCCCGGCGAGTTCAGCGGCGACGACCGCTCCAAGTTCCCAGCACTCGTCCAGCTCGGCCTTGCCGGGCTGACCCACGACGCGGACCGGCGGCCTGACGTGCTGCCAGCCGAGGCCAGAGGTGATCGACTCCACTCCCCTGACCGCGCCGGTGGTGTCGCTCGCTCCGTGCACGTAGAGCCCGTACGGCCGGCGCTTGGTCGCCTCAAGGCACGGATAATAGATGCCGTCGAAGAAATGCTTGAGCGCGCCAGACATATAGCCGATGTTGGCCGGTGTGCCGAGCAGGTAACCGTCGGCGTTCAGCACGTCGGCTGCGCCGGCGGTCAGCGCGGGCACGACCACGACCTCGACGCCTTCGATCTCGTCTGCCCGCGCACCAGCCAGCACCGATTCGAACATCGCCTGCATCGCCGGAGACGGCGTGTGGTGCACGAGCAGCAGGCGGCGCATGTGCCAGCAGCATAACGGGATCCGGCCGGGCCGCCGTGCCCCCGTGCCCCCGTGCCTCCTTGCCTCCTTGCCCCGGCCGGCGGTCCCAACTTAGACTGAATGTTCAGTCAACTCCGCTAGGGGAGCTAGTCATGGCCGACAAACAGGCCGCACACGTAGAAAGTTCCGCACCACAGACCGCCACCGTCGGGCTGGCAAATCGCCCGCCGGCCACGGACACGGCCAACAGCCCGGCACAACAGGCCGATGGCAGCAGGCCGTCCCCCCGCGCAAGCCTCGCCGACGTGATCGCCGAGCAGGAGCGCATCTTCATCGACCGGCAGCCGGAATCGTCGCGGCTCGCCGTCGAGGCGCGGCAGGCGCTGGCCGGCGGCGTGACCTCAAGCTGGCAGATCTCCCGGCCTCAGCCCGTCTGGCTCAGCCACGGCAAGGGCTCGAAGCTCTACGACGTCGACGGCAACGAGTACGTCGACATGCACGGCGGCTATGGCGTCTCGCTGGCCGGACATGCTCATCCCGCGATCGTCGCCGCTGTGCAGAACCAGGTGACCCGCGGCACGCACTTCGCGCAGCCGACCAGGGATGCGCTCGCGGTCGCCAGGGAACTTTCCAGGCGGTTCGGCCTGCCCCAGTGGCGATTCGGGAACTCGGGCACCGAGGCGACCATGGACGCCGTGCACCTGATGCGGGCGATCACCGGGCGCGACCTGATCATCAAGGTGGAGGGCTGCTATCACGGCCACCACGACTCGGTGCAGGTCTCGGTCTATCCGGATCCTGCCGACATCGGCCCTGCTGAGCGGCCGTCCAGCGTGCCCGCGAGCACCGGTATCCCGCGTGCCCTCACCGATCTGACCGTGATCGTGGGGTTCAACGACCTCGCGAGCGTCGAGCGGGTGCTGAGCGAGAACGAGGGCCGGGTCGCCGGCATGCTGCTCGAGCCGATCATGATGAACGCGGGCATCATCCTGCCTGAACCTGGCTATCTGGCCGGGCTGAAGGAACTGCTGCACGCTCACGACGCCCTGCTCGCGTTCGACGAGGTCAAGACCGGGCTGACGGTCGGTCCTGGCGGCGTGACCGGGCTGAGCGGAGTCACCCCAGACATCATCAGCCTGGCCAAGGCGATCGGCGGCGGGATCTCGGTCGCTGCCGTCGGCGGCACTCACGAGGTCATGCAGCACGTTGCCAACGGCGACTACGAGCAGGTCGGCACCTTCAACGGCAACCCGCTGGCCATGGCGGCCACTCGCGCGATGCTGGAGGAGGTCGTCACTCCCGAGGCCTATGAGCGCATCGACTCCCTGCGCGAACTGGCGGTTCAGGGCGTCACCGAGGCGATCGAGAGGCACAACTTCGCCGCGAGCATCGTGGCCGTCGGCGCTAAGGGCTGCATCGTCTTTAGCACCGAGCCGGTCAAGGACTTCCGCGGCTTCCTGGCGATCAACGACTCCTATAGTCACGCGCACTGGTTGTTCCAGCACAACGGCGGCGTGTTCCTGCCACCGTGGGGCAAGTCCGAGCAGTGGTTGATATCGGTTCAGCACGATGAGAGCGATATTCATCGATTTAACCGAAATGTAGAACGTTTCATGCAGTTTACTTCTAGCGTCATCTGAGCGGGAAAGATGCTAGATTCCGCTGAGTGAATCCTGGCACTCACCACCCCAGAGAGCCCCTGACCAGGAGATCGTTCCTGGGGCGAGCGGTCGGCGCCGGTGCCGCGAGCGGGCTCGGCGGGCTGCTCGCCGGGTGCGGGCTCAGTTCGGCCGTGCCGCCGAGGATCTCGCCGGTGCCGCAGCCCAAGCGCCCGGTCAGGTGGCCGATCCTGACCGCCAACCGGCCGATCGCCACTGGGCTTGGCCCTGAGGCCAACGCCACGCTCCGGGTCTTGGCCTGGGTCGATCGGGTGAGCCAGCGCTGCCTTGACGACTTCTCCAAGGCCTACCGGAGCGAGGTCGAACTCACCTCCTACAGCTCGATGGCGGAGGCGCTAGCCACGCTGCGGCAGGGCCGCGACCGCTTCGACGTATTCATGGGCGCGCCCACCAACCAGATCGGAAATCTCGTCGGCAAGGCCCTGATCCAGCCGCTCAACCACAGCTACATCCCGAACATCGGCGAAGCGTGGCCGGTCTATACCGACCCGTATTACGACAGCGGCTGGCAGTACACGGTCCCGTACTCGATCTTCACGACCGGCATAGCCTGGCGCAAGGACCACATCGACCTCGATCCGTACGCGCTGGCCAACGGCTGGGAGTTCCCCTGGCGCGCGGCGAGCAAGGGCAGGACGGCGCTGCTTGACGACTACCGGGAATCGCTCGTCATCGCGCTGCTCAACGACCCGAGCGCCACGGTCAACGAGACCGACCCGCTGCTGATCAATAAGGCCAGGGACGCCCTGATCGAACTCGACAAACTCGTCGGCCTGAGCTATGACAACGACACGGCCTCGCAACTGGCCAGCGGCCAGTCCTGGGTCCACCACGCCTGGTCAGGTCAGGTCGTCGCGGCCGCCAGGAAATTGCCAGCGGGCGTCCCCTCGACGGTGCTTGGCTACTGGTTCCCGCCAGACGGCGCCGGGCCGGTGGCGAACGACACCAACACGATCGTGCGCGGCGCCCAGAATCCCGTGCTGGCGCACCTGTTCCTGAACTTCTTCCTCGACAGGCACAACGCGATCAACAACATCGCCGCTACCGGCTTCACCCAGCCGCTGACCTATGCCACCCCGTCCCGGCTGGTCTACCTCGGCATCCTGCCCTCCAACCTGCTCACGACGGCCGTGCTGTCCACGTACTTCGACCACGGTCTGAAGGAACTCCAGCTACTCCCGGCGGCCGACCTGCTCTGGCGGCAGGCGTGGCGGGCCGTCCAGCGGCACGCGTAGCCTTTGGCCACTCCGGGTCATGATGAGCGTCCGATTCCTGCGGAGATTCCTACGGAAATTCCAGGCTTCTCCGGACTTATCACACAGCAATGCCTGAGCGGCGCGTGACCGTCCTGTAATCTCAAAAACCTTGTCTGTGCGTACCATCAGGAGTAATCAGGAGTAGTTGAAGGGCCGTTCAATCCAGGTGGACAGCAGCGGTCCGCACCGGCACTCGCAGACGCGCGCCGTCGCACCCGCACTCCCCGGGCGAAGGGATGAAGCAATGCATCCGAAGGAAGGCTGGCTGGATGGTAGGCCGCCGATCCCAGGAGTTTCTCGCCGCGCCTTCATGCGCCGCGCCGGAGCCGGCGCGGGCGCACTGCTCGGGGCGGGCGGGCTCGGCTCCGCGCTTTCTGCCTGCAGCGGCGCGCTGCTCGCCGACACCGGCCAGAAGCCGCTGCCACTGCCGCGGCCGAACAACCCCGTGCACTGGCCGATCTACGCAGACAACAAGGCGATCAAAGACGGCCTGCTGCCCGAGCGCAACGCGACGCTGAAGATCTACAACTGGGTCGCCTACGTCAACCCGAAGTGCCTGAAGGAGTTCGGCAAGAAGTACAACTGCACAGTCGAGGTCACGACGTTCAACACGATGACCGAGGCACTGGCCAAGCTGAGCAGCGGCAAGGTCAACTTCGATGTGTTCATGGGCGTCACGAACGACGTGATCGGCAAGTGCGTCGCCCAGAAGATGATCCAGCCTCTGAACCACAGCTACATCCCGAACATCACGCAGAACTGGCGCGAGTACACGAACCCCTTCTACGACCAGGGCTGGCAGTACACGGTGCCGTACACGATCTACACGACGGGAATCTCCTGGCGTAAGGATCACATCTCCGATGACCCGGCATCGTGGCCGAACGGGTACGCCTTCCCCTGGCAGTCCAAGTACGCGGGCAAGGTCGCGATCCTTGATGACTACCGCGAGTCGCCAAGCCTGGCCCTCATGAAAAACGGCATCTACGACCTCAACACCACCGACCCGGCGCAGATCACCCTGGCTAGGGAGTCGCTGCTCGAGCTTTCCAAGCTCACCAATGTGCATATCGACAACAACGACTACACCAACGTGCCTGCCGGCCAGATCTGGATTCACCACTCCTGGTCGGGCGATATGGCCGCGTCGTGGCAGTACCTGCCCAAGGGCGTGCCCGCCGACGTCATCGGCTACTGGTTCCCGGCCGACGGCAAGGGACCGACGGCCAACGACACCATCACGGTGCTGAACGGCGCGCAGAACCCTGTGCTCGCGCACCTGTTCCTCGACTACCTGCAGGACTTGCCGAACTCCCTCACAAACATCAGCTACAACGGCTACATGCAGCCCGTGTACGGGGTGACCCCGGCCAGGCTGGTGCACGAGGGCATCTTGCCGAAAGCGCTCGAATCCACGGTTGTCCTGGAGAAGAACCTCCGGCACGGCCTGTGGGAGCTTCAGTTGCCCGTCCAGAGCGACCTTGCCTGGCAGCAAGCCTGGCAAGTCGTGAGCCTTGGCATCTAAGGGGGACCAGCGATGGCGATACCCACCCTGTTGGGCCCTGGAAACCAGCGCGGCGACCAGCCGAAGAAGGGCCGCAAGGCGGACGCCAAGTCCGGCGAGCGGCCCCAGCACAACAAGTTCTTCTACATCCTGCTCTGCGCGCCCGGCATCATCTGGCTGGCGTTGCTGTTCCTGGTGCCGTTCTACGACATGATCGCGGTCGCGTTCGGCAGGGTGAACTTCCTGACCCAGTCGCCCGTCGCCATATACAACCCGCTGAACTGGTCGCACGCCACGCTGGTGAGCACCTGGCACGACATCTTCGGCATCGGCGCTTTCCAGCTTCCGATCATCTGGCGCACGGTCTGGTACACCGCGGTCGCGTCCGCGTTGTGCCTGGTGATCGGCTACCCAGTGGCGTACTTCGTCGCCAAGTTCGCGCCGCCCCGCCGCAAGGTGATCATCCTCGTGCTGCTGATCGCGCCGTTCTGGATCAGTTACATGATGCGGATGCTGGCCTGGATCGACCTGCTGCAGACCAACGGCTACATCAACAAGATCCTCAGCGCGATCGGCCTGCCAGGAGACACCAACTGGCTCGGCGGGCGCTGGTACACAGTTGTGCTCGGCCTGGTCTACGGCTACATCCCGTACCTGATCCTGGTGCTCTACGCCGGGCTCGACCGGATCGACGGGTCGCTGCTGGAAGCCGGACGCGACCTCGGTCTCAGCCGGGCCAACACCTTCCTCAAGGTGACCTTGCCGCTGTCCAGGCAGCCGATACTCACCGGCTTGCTCATCACCGTCCTGCCGATGCTCGGCGACTACTTCACGAACCAGCTGCTGGCCGGCACGAGGAACACCGCGATGATCGGTAACGTCATCCAGGGTCAGCTCGGTGCCAACGGCTTCCAAGGCCGGGGCGCGGTGCTCTCCCTGCTTATCCTCGTAGTCCTGATCGTGCCGATGGCCTGGTACGTGCGAGCGACGGCCAGGTCAGCGAGGGAGGCGTCATGACGGCGACCGCGAGTCCGGAAGCACGCCCGGCAACGACCGACGTCGCCGCCAGCAACGGCCGGCCGTGGCTGAAGCGGAACCCCTGGCGGCATCCATGGCTGCTCGAGAGCTTCACCTGGCTCTACCTAGCCTGGTCGCTGCTGCCCATCGGCCTGGCCGTGCTGTTCTCGTTCAACGACGGCAAGTCGCAGAGCGTCTGGCAGGGCTTCTCGTGGCGGTGGTACTTCACCGACCAGGTCAATTCCGTCGCCCACAGCACCGTCCTGCAGCTCGCGGTGCTGCAGACGCTCAAGCTCTCGGCCTACACCACGCTGATCGCGGTGCCGCTTGGCGTGACGTTCGCCCTCGGCATCCACCGCTGGCGCACGAAGACGTCTGCCTCGTTCAACTTCGTCATGCTGCTGTCGTTCGTGATCCCTGAGCTGATCTTCGGCGTGGCGATGTTCTTCGTCTTCACGTCGCTGTTCAAGCCGATCGGGCTGGGCACCCTGGCCGAGACGCTCGCGCTGGTCACCTGGAACGTGAGCTGGCCCGCCATCATCGTGCAGGCCAGGCTCTCGACCATCGGCAATACCTACACAGAGGCGGCGGCCGACCTCGGCTGTTCGCCGCTGGCGACCATCAGACGGGTCATGGTGCCGCTGCTGGCACCTGCCATCTTCGCCAGCGCGGTCCTGGTGTTCTCCACCGTCATCGACGACTTCGTGATCGTGAACCTGCTGAGCAACAGCGCCGCGAACACCCCGATGTCGGTCTACATCTACAGCCAGCAGCGCGGCGGCAACGGCGGGCCAGCGCTGAACGCACTCGGAACGATCATGCTGCTCATGTCGTTCGTCATCGCCATCCTCGGCTACATCGGCTACCGCGCGATGACGCGCGGCGAGCGGGGCACCTCCGCTGGCACGCTGACTACCATCGCCGGGGCCTGACCCGGTGGCCGACCTGCCGGGCCGCGCCCGAGTCGTGATCGTGGGCGGGGGCGTGACAGGTTGCAGCATCGCCTACCACCTGGCCCATCTCGGCTGGACCGACATCGTCTTGCTGGAGCAGAACCGGCTAACCGCGGGCACGACCTGGCATGCCGCCGGCCTGATCACGTCGGCCGGCATGACCGACGAGACCGCGCTGTTCTTCAGCAGGTACTCGCGTGAGCTGTACGCGAGGCTAGAAGCAGAGACCGGCCACTCGACCGGCTACCGGCAGGTCGGCCACATATCGCTCGCCACGTCGAAGGAGCGGCAGGCAGCGCTGCGGCGCGAGGCGGCCTGGATGCACGGCTTCGGCGTCGAGGACACCGAGATCTCGCCCGCTGAGCTGGCCGAGATGTGGCCGCTGGCCAGGACCGACGATGTGCTGTCCGCGTTCCTCGTGGCCGACGAGGGCCGAGCTGACCCAGTCGGGGTGGCGACGGCGCTGGCCAAGGGCGCCAGGCAACTCGGCGCGAGCGTGATCGAGGGCATCGCGGCCACCGGCGTGCGCACGCACAGCGGTCGCTCCGACCACGGGCGCGCGGACCACGGGCGGGTCACCGCCGTGCTCACCGAGCAGGGCGAGATCGAGACCGAGGTCGTCGTCAACGCGGCAGGGATGTGGGCGCGCCAGTTCGGCGCGCTGGCCGGAGTGCACGTCCCGCTGCAGGCCGCAGAGCACTACTACCTGCTCACCGACACGGTCGCCGGGATGGATACCGACCTGCCGGTGATCGAGGATCCCGACAGTTATGGCTACTACCGGCCAGAAGGCGACGGCATGCTCGTCGGCCTGTTCGAGCCCGTGGGGGCCCCGTGGTCGCTGGACGGTGTCGCGCGCGAGTTCGCGTTCGGCAAGCTCCCGCCAGACTGGGAGCGGATGGAGCCGTATCTGGCCAAGGCCATGGAGCGGATCCCGTCCCTGGCCGAGACCGGCGTGCGGACCTTCTTCTGCGGGCCAGAATCGTTCACCAGCGACGTGCGGCCCCTGCTCGGCCCGGCGCCTGAACTCGACGGGTACTTTGTCGCAGCCGGCCTGAACTCGCTCGGGATCCTCTCCGGCGGCGGAGTCGGTCACATGATGGCGCACTGGATCGTCGACGGGGTACCGCC
Organism: uncultured Actinomycetota bacterium; assembly: GCA_963696215.1. Lineage (GTDB taxonomy): Bacteria > Actinomycetota > Actinomycetes > Streptosporangiales > Streptosporangiaceae > Chersky-822. The sequence goes on along the minus strand of CAVOJF010000006.1, from coordinate 247,292 downwards.
GCTCGACGCGACCGCGGTGGCCATCGACAGGACCGCCACGTACGAGACCTCACGCAAGTTCCGCGCGCAGCGGACGGTCGAGCAACTCGGCGTCCTGTTCGGCGACGCCGTCTGGCCGTCGTGGAAGCCAAGCTCGGCGCGCAACGTGCGGCGTTCTGTACTGCACGACCGGCTCGTCGCGGCGGGCGCGCACTTCGGCGTCTCGGCCGGCTGGGAGTACCCGGAGTGGTTCGCCGAGCCAGACCAGCATCCGCAGGCCACGATGGCCTACCAGCGCCAGCAGAGCCACGACATCGTCGACGCTGAGCACCGCGCGGTACGCGAGGCCGTCGGCGTGATCGACATGACGCTGATGGCCAAGCTGATTGTCCAGGGACCAGACGCGGCGGCCGTGCTGAACCGCCTGTCGGCGGGCGACGTGGCGCGGGAGACCGGCCGGCTTGTCTACACCCAGTGGCTCAACACTGCGGGCGGCATCGTCGCCGACCTCACAGTGACCCGCCTCGGCCATGAGAAGTTCCTGGTCGTGGCCAGTGACATCATTCACCGCCGGGTGGAGCCGCTGATCCGCCGCGCGACCAGGCCCGGCGAGTTCGTGACCGTCACGGACGTCACCTCGGGCACGACGCTGCTGACCGTGCAGGGCCCGGCGTCACGCGAGCTCATCTCAAGGCTGACCGACGCCGACTTGTCTAACCAGGCGTTCCCTTACCTGTCGGCACGACAGATCCACGTCGGCTACGCGCCCACTCTTGCCATGCGCGTCACCTACGTCGGCGAACTCGGCTGGGAGTTGCACGTGCCGGCCGAGTACGGCGCCGGCGTTTACGATGACCTCATGTCCGCGGGCGCCGACCTGGGCATCCGCCCCGTCGGCCTGGCGGCGATGTCGAGCCTGCGGCTGGAGAAGGGCTACCGCGACATGGGCGTCGACATCGACAACACCGACAACCCGATCGAGGCTGGTCTCGGCTTCGCGGTCGCGTGGGACAAGCCCGACGGCTTCATCGGCAGGGACGCGCTGCTGGCTGCGCGCGCCGAGGGCCCGCCGAAGAACAGGGTCGTCGGGCTGATGGTGGCCGACGAGGCCGCTAACCTCTTCGGCAACGAGCCGGTCTTCCTGGCCGGGGAGTGGGTCGGGTACGTCAGGGCCGCGGCCTACGGCTACACGGTCGGCGGTCCGGTCGCGCTGGCGCAGGTGGCCCGCGAGGATGGCGTGACCGCCGAATGGCTCAAATCCGGCGACTTCACGGTGCGGACCGACGAGCGCGACTGGCCGGCCCGCCTGCAGATCGCCCCGTTCTACGACCCCAAGCGCCTGCGCATCCTCGCCGAGGACTGACCCCACCGCCTTTTCGACGCTCTCTCGCCCCCGCAAGCGTCCAGCGCCGCTCGGCGCTCTCTCCCCCGCAAGCGTCTAGCGCCGCTCGGCGCTCATGATCGCGGACGTCTTTTGGCAGTGCTGCGAAAAAGCGTCCGTGATCATGGAGAACAGCAACCGCTGCGCCACGTATAGTCCTGAACGAGGTGTTTGCGAAGTGACAGGTGCGAGTGAACAGAGACCAGGTAGGTAGATGAGCGGCATCTTCTCGATCGATCCGCAGGCGGCGCTGCAGCCGGACCCGGCGAATCCCGGCGAGTACTACGTGAACAACTTCACCGGGGCACATCCCGGGCTGTTCGCGGGCGTCTGGTCGGCGCAGGAGCAGGAGACCTTCATCGACTCCTATCCGGTGGACGAGGTATGCGTGGTACTCGCCGGGACGATCACACTGACGGCCGCCGACGGGCAGGTCAGCGAGTTCAAGCCCGGCGACTCGTTCGCGATCCGCAAGGGCACGGCCCTGACCTGGGCTAACTCGCCGGACGTGCGCAAGATCTACGTGATACTGGACCACCCCGCTCCAGAGCATGCTGCCGCCGGCGAGGCGCAGCCTGCGGCCAGCCAAGGCCGGACCCTTCCTGACCACCTATATCTGAGGTGGGCCTAGACCCACCTCAGATATAGGCCGCAGGCCATTACGCAGGCCGTTGCCGTCGGCCACGATGGACCGTAGCTGCCGCCGATAGGGGCGGCACCCGACCGACGGGAGCGACGCCGTGGACTCGACGCTTCTCGCGATTGCCTGGATGGCGGCCTGGGCCGTGGGCCTCGTCTGGTTCGTCATTCTCGTGCTGCGGCGGGCCAGAGCGCCGAGGCCGGGCTCGATCCCGTGGTGGGCGCGCGTCAGCGACCTGGTCATCGACGGCGTCGCCTTGCCGGTGCTGCTCCTTGCGGGCGGCCTGACCGGGGCGTGGGTGCCGCTGGTCGCCGTCGGGGTGGCCCTCGCCGTGTGGACCTTCGCGCCGCGTAGCGCCGGGTCCATGGTCGTCCCGGCCACGATGCTGGCAGTCGGGCTCAACGGCTTCATTCTGCTTCGCAATTACGCGCGCGGCGACCTCTGGGCCGTCTCGTATGGCCTGACCGGCACCGCATACGGCTCCGCCTACACCCACCTCGTGCTGCCGCAGTCGCTGGCCTTCCTGGCCGGCGGGCTCTGGCTGGCCTGGCGCCGGATGGACCGGCAATCTTGGCTCTACCAGCGGGTGCTGTGCGTCGCCCGGCCTGACGCTGGCGAATCCAGCGCGAAGCGCTGGGGCCTGATGCTGCTGCCCGTGCTGGGGCTCCTCGTCGAACTGCTCGGCCGCACCACATGGCTGGGCATCCCGTGGTGGAGCGCGGGCCTGACGGTTGGCATCGGGGTGGCCGCGCTGGTGCTCGTGATCCGTGCGCCCGGCGCCGCCGCCGACCTGGCCATCGCCGGCGTGATCCTGCTTGGCCTGTACGGCGTGGCACTCGCAGCCTGGTGGCCTTCGCAGGTCCCCCTCCCGTCGCCCTACACCTCCGACGTGCGCTTCGGTGCGGTCGTGATCGACAGCCGCGTCTCGGCGCTGCTGGCCGGAGCGCAGGGCATCGCGCTGGTCGCCTTCGGCCTCTGGCTGATTCCGCGCGCCATCGACGACCGCACGAGGTCACTGCTTCGCTCCGCTGCCGACCTCGACCTGACGGCGCGGGTGGCGCGCCTGACCAGGACCAGGGCCGACGCCGTGGACACGGCCACCTCCCAGCTGCGCAGGCTGGAGCGCGACCTGCACGATGGGGCGCAGGCACGCCTGGTCGCCCTGGGGATGAGCCTGCGGGCAGCCGAGCGGATGATCCCGGTCAGCCCGGTTGCCGCTGCCGCGCTGGTGGCTGAGGCGAGGGAGACCTCGCTCAAGGTGCTCGACGAACTGCGCGGCCTCGTCCGCGGGATCTGCCCGCCGGTGCTGGCGGACCGCGGCCTCGCCGACGCGGTGCGAGCGCTAGCGCTTGACACGCCGCTGCGTACCGAGGTCAGTGTCGACCTGCACGGACGCCCCGACCAGCCGATCGAGACCGCGTGCTACTTCGCGGTGGCCGAGGCCCTCGCCAACGCGGTCAAGCACGCGGCAGCACACAGCGTCACGATCAGAATCGAGCACCGCGACGGCACTCTGAAGATCACGGTCGTCGACGACGGCGTTGGCGGCGCCGACCCGCGGCGCGGCTCGGGTCTCGCCGGCCTGGAGCGGCGGCTCGGTACATTCGACGGAGTCCTGGCAGTAAACAGCCCGCCGGGCGGACCGACGATCGTCGCCATCGAGGTGCCATGCGCGTTGTCCTCGCAGAAGATCTCTACCTGCTAAGAGACGGTCTCAGCCGGCTGCTGCGGGCGCACGGCATCGACGTGGTCGCGGCGGTCGCCTCGGGCGCGGAACTCCTCGATGAGCTGCTGACGCAGCGGCCCGACGTGGCCGTGATCGACGTCAGGCTTCCCCGACCTTCACCGACGAGGGGCTGCGCGTCGCCCTCGAAGCCAGGCGCCAGATCCCTGGCCTGCCGGTCCTTGTCCTGTCGCAGTACGTCGAGCAGCTCTATGCCCGCGAACTGCTCTCCGATCAGGCCGGCGGCGTCGGCTACTTGCTCAAGGACCGGGTCTTCAGCGACGAGGCGTTCGTCGAGGCGCTGCGTACGGTGTCGGGAGGCGGCACGGTGCTCGATCCTGAGGTCATCGCCAAGCTGCTGCGCCGGCGCGCCGCCGAGGAGCCGATCACCACGCTCTCGCCCAGAGAGCGGGAGGTGCTCGAGCAGATGGCGGAGGGCCGCTCCAACGCCGCGATCGCGCAGCGCCTGTTCATCTCGGAGAAGGCGGTCAGCAAGCACAGCACGAGCATCTTCCTCAAGCTCGGCCTCGAGCCTTCCGACGACGACAACCGCCGCGTCCTGGCTGTGCTGGCGTACCTGAACTCCTGATGTGGCCGGCTCGCTCCGGGACCTAGCCAGCCAGGAGGTGCTCGTCCTCGTCATCGACGAGGATGTCTTCGCCGGTCGGGCTGATCGCCTCACCGGGGAGCACGCGCAGCGCGTCGGGCGCCAGGTGCACATGGACCGGTGTGCCCTGGCTGAGGTCAAGCCGGTCGCCGTCGTTCTGGATCAGTGCCTGCACAGCCATGCCAGGCGCCAGCCTGAGCATGACCTGCGTCGACGAACCCAGGTAGACCAGGCGCTCGACCATGGCCGGCACCCGGTTCGGCCCGAGGGCACCGTTGCCCTCCGCCCGGGCCGAGCTGGACTGCGACTCGAACGGCTCGATCCTGACCCGCTCCGGCCTGATCACCGCGTGCGCCCGGTCCGGAGCTTGGTCGCCGCCGTAGTCGGCCGTCAGCACGAAGTCGCCAAGCTGGACCTTGCAGGCTGCCCCTGGCCCGCGCTCGATTACGTCGACATTCATCAGGTTCGAGACCCCGAGGAAGTCGGCCACGTAGGTGTCAGCAGGCGCATCGTAGATGTCGTGCGGCCCGCCCATCTGCACGATCTTGCCTGCTCGCATGACCGCGAGGCGGTCTGACATCGTCAGCGCCTCCTCCTGATCGTGCGTGACGTACAGGAACGTAATTCCGACCCGCTCCTGCAGCGCCTTCAGCTCGACCTTCAGCGACCGGCGCAGCTTGGCGTCGAGCGCTCCGAGTGGCTCGTCGAGCAAGAGCACCGCGGGACCGAGCACCAGGGCCCTGGCGAGCGCGATGCGCTGCTGCTGGCCGCCGGACAGCTGCCCTGGCCTGCGCTTCTCGTAGGAGGTCATGTGGACGAGCTCGAGCATCTCGCCGACCTTGCGCCGGACCGTGGCCTTGTCCACGCCCTGGTTGCGCAGGCCGAACGCGACGTTCTCGTAGACGTCGAGGAACGGGAAGAGCGCGTAGCTCTGGAACACGGTGTTGACGTTGCGCTTGTTGGCGGCCACGCTCGTCATGTCCGCGCCGTCAAGCAGTACCGTGCCAGCGGTCGGCTGCTCGAACCCGGCGATCAGTCGCAGCGTGGTGGTCTTGCCGCAGCCGGAGGGGCCGAGCAGGGAGAAGAATTCACCGCTGGCGACCACCAGATTCACATCGTCGACAGCAATCTCGACGAACCGCTTGGTCAGCGAGACAAGCTCGATTTGCCCACCAGACATAAGGCGATCACCTTCCTGCTCCGGCACGGGCCGCCGCGGCGGTTACCCGCTCGCGGTCGCTCGGCGTCCACTGGAAGCCTAGACGGTCAGCTACATACAGCATGCTCAGTTCGTATGCACTCACTGGATCGACAACCGGATCATCTAGGGCAATCTGAACCGTCAGCCCATCCAGCAGGGCGCAGACGAAAATAGAGAACGGGTGCGGGTCGATATCGGAGAATTCGCCCGCTTCCTGACCGGCGATCACGAGCGACACGATGACGTCGCGCCATCGCTCGTCGGACTTCTGCCTGACGTGCGCGACATCGGAATTCCGCGCGGCCTGCGCCCAGAAATCCAGCCACAGCTTCCAGTTGGTGCCGTTCAGGTCAGGATCAGGGTCCGGGAGCAGATTCATGGCCACGAACTCTTCGATCCGCTCGGCGGCCGATCCGAGCCTGGCCATCCGGCGCTTGCCCTCGGCGTACCAGGTGTCCTCGTAGTGCCTGATCGCCTCGGTGAGAAGCTGGTCCTTGGTCTTGAAGTAGTAGATGACCAGCGCCGGGCTTATTCCGATCCGCTCGGCGATGTCGGCGATCCTGGTGTCAGCGAAGCCGCGCTCGGAGATCACATCTAGGGCGGCATGCAGCATCTGGCCGCGCCGCTGGTCCGCGATGCCGGGCCCGGCGTGGGTCTCTTCGGCCTGCTGTGTCATCCGCGAATCCTCCGCACCACTTGTCGTAACCGTAGCAAATTTCTAGACTGAACATTCAGTCAGTCGCTCAGGAACACTCCTGAGGCGGCGCAGCCCTCCGGGCTGGCCGCTGGCTTCGGGCCCGCCGCAACCGGGCCTGCCAGGGTGGCGACACCGCAGGAAGGACAAGACAGACATGGCCGCAACATACGACGCCATCGTCATCGGCGGAGGGCACAACGGCCTCGTAGCCGCTGCCTATCTCGCGCGCGCTGGCGCGAGGACGGTTGTGCTCGAAAGCCGGTATAAGACGGGCGGCGCTGCGACCACAGAATCTCCATGGCCAGATGCTCCCGAATTCAAGGTGACGCGGCTGTCTTACGTGATGAGCCTGATGCCGCCAACCATTATTAACGATCTCAAGCTAGCGACTCACGGCTACAAGGTCTACCCGATGGGCCCGTATTACCAGGCATTTCCTGAAGGCGGCTCCATCAAGCTCTACGCGGATGACGCCAAGCGTAACTACGAATCTGTATCCCAGTGGTCCAAGAAGGACGCCGAGGCCATGCCGGCCTGGGACGCCTGGCTGGCCGGGCTGGCCGACGTGCTCGGCCCGATGCTGCTGGTGGCCCCGCCGAATATCGGGTCGCGCAAGCCGCGTGACCTGGCAGGGACGCTCAAGCTGGCCTGGCGCAACCGCGGCCTGAAGGTCAGGACCATCGCGGACGCGACCAGGCTGATGACGATGTCGATCGCGGACCTGCTTGACGACTGGTTTGAGTCTTCGCAGGTCAAGGGCGCTCTCGCGGTCAACGGCGTGATCGGAACCTGGGCAGGACCGTACGAGCCGGGCACCGCCTACGTGATGGCGCACCACTCGATCGGCGACGTGGGCGACGGCCATCTCGGCAACTGGGGTTTCCAGGAGGGCGGCATGGGCGCCGTGTCCGACGCGATCGAAGCCGCGGCACGCGGCTTCGGCGTGGAGGTCAGGGTGAACGCCAAGGTGAACCAGGTGTTGCTGGAGAACGGCCGCGCGGTAGGCGTCGCGCTCGACAACGGCGACGAAATCAGGGCGAGCACTATCGTATCGACCCTGCACCCGCGCACCGCCTTCCTCGACCAGGTCGGCGAGAAGAACTTGCCAGCCGACTTCGCCAGGGACATCGAGACCTGGAAGACCAGAAGCGGCGTCGTCAAGATCAACCTGGCCCTCTCTGAGCTGCCGAGCTTTACCGCCGACCCAGGCACCGACCTCGCCGAGCACCACACCGGGTCGGTCGAGATGGCGCCGTCGATGGAGTTCATCGAGCGCGCCTTCCTCGACGCCAGGGAGGGCAAGCCCGCCCTGCGGCCGTTCAGTGACGGGGTGATCCCGACCGCGTTCGACAAGACCCTGTGCCCCGATGGCACCCACATCATGTCGCTGTTCACCCAGTGGGTGCCCGCCGACTGGAACCTCGAGCCGCACACCTCGGAACTCGAGGCGTACGCGGACCGCATGATCGAGTTGTACGACGAGGTGGCGCCGAACTTCAAGGCCTCGATCCTGCACCGCGACGTCGTCGGCCCGCATGAGATGGAGCAGGAGTACGGCCTGATCGGCGGCAACATTTTCCACGGCGAGCTGTCCCTCGAGCAGCTCTTTCACATGCGCCCGGCACCTGGCTACGCCGACTACCGGACTCCCATCCCCGGCATGTATTACGGCAGTTCAGCGACGCATGCGGGCGGCGGCGTCTGCGGCATCCCTGGCTGGCAGGCGGCGCGGGCGGCGCTGGCCGACCGCAAGGTCGGCAAGTCGGCGAAGGGTCAGCGTGCGGCCGGCTGAGATACGAGGGGGCGCGTCGCGGGCATGACGACTGACATTCATTCGCAACAGCCCGCAGGGCCGCATCAGCCCGCGGAACGTAGCGCCCTGCGGGCCATGCTGGAAGCCAGGTCCGTGGCGATCGTGGGCGCGTCACAGCGCGAGGGCAGCTTCGGCGAGCGCATGCTCGCCGAAGCTGAGAAGTCCCCGGCACGGCCCGTCATCTACCCGGTGAACCCGCGCTACGCCGCCATCGGCGGCCGGGCTTGCTACCCGTCGCTGGCTGACCTGCCCGAGCAGGTTGACCTGGCGCTGCTCGGCGTGCCTGATGCCGCGCTTGAGGAGCAGCTGACGCTGGCGGCGCGAACCGGCTGCCGGTCCGCCGTCATCTTCGGCAACGCACACGAGGGGCCCGCCCAGACGTCCGAGTCACGGCTCCCGCTGCGGCAACGCCTGGCCGCGATCGCCACGTCGGCGGGGATGGAGCTCTGCGGCGCTGGCTGCATGGGCTTCGCCAACGTGCACTATGGCCTGCGAGCGATGGGCTACGTCGAGCCCGACCCGCTGCCGGCCGGCCCTGTCGCGCTTGTCACGCACTCGGGCTCGGTGTTCTCGACGATGCTGCGGTCGCGCCGTGCCTTCGGCTTCACGCTCGCGGTCTCCTCGGGCCAGGAACTCGTGACAGCGGCGGCTTCGTACTTGTCCTACGCGCTCGGTCTGCCGGATACCAAGGTCATCGCGCTGATCCTGGAGGCGATGCGTCAGCCGGCCGAGCTGCGGCGTGCGCTCGCCGAGGCCGCCGAGCGCGACGTACCTGTCGTGCTGCTCACCGCGGGCAACTCTGTCGGCGGCCGCGCCATGGTCGCCGCGCACTCGGGTGCGCTGGCCGGCTCGGACGGCGGCTGGGAGGCGCTGATTCGCCGCTACGGAATCCACCGGGTCAGCGACCTGGGCGAACTGGCCGACGCGCTCGAACTGTTCGCCCTGCGCGCGACCCGCCGCACTGGTCCCGCGCGCCGTCCAGCCACAGACCGCGAGAGCCCGGCCGGCCGCGGCATCGCGACGGTGCATGACTCGGGGCTAGAACGCGCCCACACAGCCGATCTCGCCGACGAGGTAGGCGTGCCGTTCGCGCAGCTCAGCGACGCCACCATGGCCAGGCTCGAGGCGCTGCTCGACCCCGGCCTGCTCGCCACGAACCCGCTCGACGTATGGGGCACGGGCGCGGACACCCGCGAGCTCTTCGCCGGCTCGCTGGCCGCGCTCGCGGACGACGAGTCCGTCGACGCGGTCGCGCTCGCCGTGGACCTGATCACCGAGCTGGACGGCGACACGGCCTATCAGCTGGCCGTGCTCGACACCGCGAGCCTGACCAGCAAGCCGGTCGTCGTCCTCAGCAATCTGCCAGGCGCGATCGACCAGGACACGGCGCTGTTGCTGCGCTCCAGCGGCGTGCCGGTGCTGGAAGGCCTGCGCTCTGGCTTGCGCGCGCTCCGCCACTTGCTCGACCACGAGGCAAGGCCGCGCTGGCGGGAGCCCGCTGGGCCGGTTCCCGACCAGGCCAGGCGAGACCGGGCCCGCAAGCTTCTGCGCGAGCGTGACCCCAGCGGGACCGCCCAACTCGCGCTGCTGCGCGAGTACGGCATCCAGACGGCACGCGCGGAGCGCGTCAACGATGCCGGCGCGGCCCTCGCTGCCGCGGCGAGCATCGGCTACCCCGTCGTGCTCAAAACCGATCAGCCGGGCATCGCGCACAAATCCGATGCAGGCGGCGTGATCCTCGGCATAGCCAGCCCGGACGAGCTGGCAGCGGCCTACGCCGATCTGGCCGGGCGGCTCGGGCCGGACGCCCTGGTCTGCGAGACCGTCGCACGCGGCACCGAACTCGCACTCGGCGTCGTCCGCGACCCCGACCTCGGCCCGCTAATCGTGATCGGGGCGGGCGGCATCCTGGTCGAGCTGATCGCGGACCGGGTGGTGACGATGCCGCCCGTAGCGCAGGACGAGGCCGCAGGGCTGGTCGCCGAGCTCAAGGTCGCCGCCCTGCTGGCCGGCGCCCGCGGCGCGCCGCCAGCCGACCTGGGTGCGATCGCTCAAGCCATCGCGGGTCTGGCCGAGCTCGCGAGCGAGCTCGGCCAGGACATCGACGCCCTCGACATCAACCCGCTCATCTGCGGCCCAGACGGCGCCATCGCCGTCGACGCCCTCGTCATCGGCAGGAATCACTTGCACCGCGACTCAGCAGCGACGTTGGGCGGTCGCCAACGATGATCGCCCGCTTGCCATCCGTCGCAAACGCGCTATGGCCGAGGCGGCAGAGCCGGCGCGATCAGTCGAGGGCGGAGATTGCCCGGCTTCGACGTCTCCCACGCACAGACCTGGCGCCGGAGCGATGATAGTGATCTGGCGAATTCTTCCCGTGACCGGCAGGTATCCGCTGTGCAATCCTCGCGTGACGATCATCTTCCGCACGTTCGTGCCGGCCAGCACCGTGATCGTCTCCGGGCTGGGGGCGAATGAGAGGTATCCGATCCGCATTATTCCTGTGCTCACCGGCGATGACCGATTGAGCGCGATCGTGATAGCCCTGTGTTTGACGGGCCAGCACGTCTGGCCGACCGCCAGGGGCACGCTAGCTGCACCGCGCACGTAGGACTGGTACAGCCTCCCGTCCGGGCCAAAGATGCGAAGGCCATCAATCGTTCCGCGCGGATGCTGGGTCCACCGGAGCTTGCCTGGATCAATATCACCAATGACTTTCGACTGCAGCGCGTACTCGCCGAATAGGCCTTCGACCATAGTTCCTGGCACGGCAAGGTTCATGACGGTGGCGCCCCGCGGAGCGAGTTTAACTGCTCTGGACGCGTTTCCAACGTAGCTCGCCGCTGGCGCGCCTGACGTAACGCTCAAGTACGCCTGGACAGACCAAATCGAACCGAAAACGTACAAGCCTGCCACGGTCGCGAACACCGGGTGGGACCGCTGGCCAGAGTGCGCAGCGTGCCGGACGTGCCCTGCCGGAATCCCGCGATTTTCCGTCATCGGCAGGAAGGCCAGGCCGATGCACAGAGCAAGTAGCGGCATGGCGTCCGCAACGTACCTGGTCTCTAGGCCGAGAATGCCTACATCCACCGTGTTGAGCCGCCCGATGGCCACTGGCAGGACGTCCGCGAGCAGAACCCATCCGATCAGGATCGCCCAAGCTCGCGCCGCAACTCGCCGCCACAAGGTCGTTCCGGCGACGGTCAGCACCGCCACGACCATCGCGACGATCACGAGCACAAACGGTGGATTCGCGAACGCAAACGATCCGCCCTCGACAGGCAACCAGTGCCAAGGGCCGCCGAGTGACCCCGGCACGAGGGTGTCCCTGATCAATTCCCACGCGAAGCTGAACGTCGCCTCCGCGGATATCGGCACCTTGGGCTGCGACGCGGACGTCCGGAGCGCGTCGATGAGCACGACGAGATAGCCAGCTGCCAGTCCGGCATAGGTAACCCATGCCCGCCAGTACTTGAAGAGGGACTCACGGCACCCGTGAAGCAGGGAGCCACCGCAGAAGTACCCGGCGGTGAGCGCGAAGAGCACCGCAGGCAGGACAAGGCCTTTCTCGAAGAAGGCAAGGCCGAACGCGACCCAGAAGGCCGCACCGGCCAGGTGCGGCCAGCCTCCGGAATGCACGTACCGCACGTGAGCACTAATCGCCATGAAGATCGCCAGCTGGAGCGGGACAGACTCCATGGCCGACGACCAAATACCAAGATCCGGCATAGTCAGCGGCGTCAGCAGGTAGATCCCAAAGGGGATCAGGATGGCCGGCCTCTCGCCGAACAGGTCGCGCAGCAGCCGCAGCCCGGCGAGGTCCGCGGCGACGACGAAAACCATGCTGACAGTGGACGCGAGCGCCCAGCTATAGGTACCTGCAGTCCTCACCAGGAGCCACGCCACCGCCCGCAAGCCAATGATGAGATGGCCAGAGCCGATGTAAGTGAGATAGCTCCAGCCGAACCGGTGCTCGACGGCCAGGTCAAGATCGTGAAAGTCGTCCTGCCTGAAGTACAGATGGTGAAGGAACTGCGCCTTCCACGCCACCTGAACGACGATCATGAGCAACCCGAGCAGAAGCACGTGATGGTTGCGGATGCGCGCGACCGCGGATCGGAAATCTGCCCACTGCAGGCCGTCGTCGGCGTCGTTCACAACAGCCGCCGGACCGTGGCCCGGCGCATAGTGCATGGACCCGCCGGCCTGACCCGACACTAGCCAGACTCCGGAAGAGCCGACCCAGTGCGGGCAGGCGCGAAGTTTCCTACTTCGACGTCGCCGATGCAGACGCGGCCAGCGTCAGGACCGTTCACAATGACGCTGCTAGCGACGCCCCGTACAGGGACGAAGGCGGAGTTCAAGCCGTGCCTGAGTGTCAGAACAGTGGCAACCTTGCCGTATTGAACCGAGACGTAACCCGGCCTTCTCTGTCCCCAGAGATAACCGATGCGCATCATCGTCGTCAGATACGGCGGACTATGAAAGAGGCTGATGACTACCTGACCCAGCTTGGCTGGCCAGCAGCCCCGCCCGGCGGGATGGCCACTGGAGGTACCGCTTATCCAGGCAGAGTAGAGCCGCCCGTCGGTCCCAAATATCTTTAGTCCGTTGACAGTCCCTGAGGGGCTGCTGAGCCACCGCAGCTTGCCTGGCTCGATCGAGTCCAGGACGGCGGATGCCCGGACATCGAAGCCGATATCGAGCGGAACCGAGCTGTCGACGATCGGTGTGCCGCGCGGCGCCAGCTGAACTGCGGCAGAGGCGTTAGCCATGTAGCCAGCAGCGGGTCTGCCTGTCGTGACGGATTGATAGGCAGATACGGAAATGATGGCGCCGACGACGAAGACGGCGACGTATGCGGTCGCAACCGAACGGAGAACCTGCTGTCTCCTGGCTTGATCGGGCACCTCGTCACCGCGGCCGTCGATGATGACTCTTCGCCCACCTCCCTGCGCGTGTTCTGCAAGCGGAAGGAAGGCCAGCCCGGCGCAGATCGCAACGATGGGCAGCGCATCAGCCACATAGCGCGTGTCCAGCGCACGGAGGATCGGATACCAGCTGAGTCGGCTGATGATGACAGGCAGCATGTCCGCCACCACCACCCAACACCCAAGAAGGGCCCATGCACGCCAGGCAGTCTTGCGGCACCAGATGCTGATTCCGATGACCGCGAGCGCCACGATGAGCGCCAGCCATCGCAGTTGCGGTGGCGCTGCGGCCAGCGAGTACCAGTGATCCTGCTGGGGGTACCACTGCCATGGGCCACCCATGACTCCCGGCAGCAAGGAGTCCTTGACCAGCCCCCATGTGAACGTGGTGACGGCGGACAGCGAGCCTGGCACGGCGGGCTGCACGGTAGATGTCTTGAGCGCCATCTCGAGTACAACGACGTATCCAGCGGCTAGCCCGAGATAGATCACCCATACTTTCCAGTAGCGGCGCATGGCCGCCAATGTTCCCGAGAACCACGAGCGGCGGCCGCTGAAGAATGCACCCGTGAGACCCAGCAAGACAATCGGCAACACAATGGCCTTTTCGAAGGTCAGCAGTCCAACGACGACCCAGAGTACCGACGATGCCGCGTGTCTTTTTCGGCCCGTGCGTATGTAATGTACGTGGGCATTGATGGCCATGAACGTCGCCAGTTCGAACGGGACGAGTTCCAGGGCTACCGTCCACCAGCCGAGGGCTGCCACGCTTAGCGGGCTCAGCACGAACATCATCAACGGGATCAAGATAGCCGGTCGCTCGCCGAACAGCGTCCTGAGCAGCCTGAAGGCCGCGAAGTCCGCAGCAGCGATTAGGACCAGGGCAACCAGCCAGCCAACGGTCCAGTTGTACAAGGAAATGCGCTCGAGCAGCCAGATGAGAGCTCGCTCCGCGATCATCAGATGGCCGGCGCCGACGTACGTGAGGTAATGCCAGCTAAAGGATGATCGGATCGCCAGATTCATGTTGGTGAAGTCTTCGCGGAAGAAATACATCTTCCTGAAGAACTCGGCGAGCCACACGAGCTGAACGGAGATAAGGACTAGCGCAGCCAAAAGCACCGGCCGTCTGCGACGAACCCAGCCCGCCACAGGCCGCAGATCAGCCCACGTGCCAACGGCCTGCTCGTGGGGTCGCGGCACGAGAGCCTTGCCGGCGTCAACGTGCTGCAGCTCTCCACCGGTCTGGCTCACGTGCGCATCCTAGTTAGCTCTTGTCACGATAAGAGCCCTGTTAGGGCGATTGTTACCAGGTCAGGGCTGGTCTGCCTAGGCCGCCGAAGCGCACGAATTCCCAAAATGTAGCGATGCTGACGTACATGGCCCGGCTCGATCGGTCTATGCTCTCGCTGGGCTGATGCCGCGAGCGCCGGAAAGCAGGTTCCAACGATGCGTCGTACCGCACAGACTCTGGCCGTCGCAGGCGCGATCGTCGGCCTGGGGCTGACCGCAATCCCGGCCTCAGCGCAGACGGCCACTGCCGCCAGCCGCACCCTCAAGGCCCACGCGGCACCGTCCGCGCCGAGGCCGACCGCGGCCCAGCGCAAGGCGCTGACGCGGGCCAAGCGGCTGATGGCGCTGCGTGACCAGCGCGGTTCCATCGTTGGGCTGGTCAGGGGCCCGAACGGCGCTCCCGAGGCCAACGTGTGCGTTGTCGCGAGCAACCCGCTGGCCACCCGCAAGGCTTACTCAGCGCCGGACGGCCGGTTCGTCATCTCGGGCCTGCCCAAGGGCGCGTACCGCGTCGAGTACCGCGGCTGCTCCCCCGCCAGCAACTTCACCGGCCAGTGGTACGGCGGCCTGACCCGCAATTCTGCCAAACGGGTTCTGGTGACCGGATCCCCGTCGCCGGTACGGCTCGCCTCCGTCAAGCTCAGCATGATTTCCCCGCGATTCACCCGCCCGGCAACAAAGAGGCCGCAGCTGAGCCCGGCGCAGCGGATGGACAGGGAGATCCGCACGCTGATGTCGGGCGCGGACGTCCAGGCCTCTGGAAACGCGAGCAATGCCGCGCACATCTCTGGCCACGTGTCGTCCAAAACAGGGCGGCCCCTCGCCGGAGTGTGCGTCCTGGCCACATCACCGCGCAGCCGCTTCCTGTCCGGCCCGGTCGTACGTACCTCGAAGACGGGCGACTACCGGCTCAAAGTCAGGCCCGGGCGCTACGTCGTCGACTTCCTGCCCTTGTGCGCGACCAAGGCGAACTTCGCACCTCAGCTGTGGAAGGCGGCCGGCTCGGTCGGCAAAGCGACCGTGCTGCACATCAAAGCTCATCAGAACGTCACGCACATCGACGCGGCGCTCGGGGCTGGCGCGGTGATGACGGGCCACGTGCACGCGCTGCGGAACCCGCACCCATCGCTCGCGGGCCTGTGCGTGGAGGCCATCGGCACCGGCGGGCAGCGGCTCTTTGTCGGGACCGCCATAACGCACAAGGACGGGAGTTTCCGGCTGACGAGCCTGGCGACCGGCACGTATCACGTCACGATCTTCCCCGGCTGCAACCGCTCGTCCTCTCCCTACCTGCCCGCCAGCGTGCGCAAGCCAGTCGCCGTCACCAACGGCAAGGTGACTTCGGGCGTCAACGCGTTCGTGAAGCTGGGCGGCACGGTCTCTGGCACGGTCAAGGATGCCGGGGGAAACAGGCTCGCTGGCATCTGCGTGGACCTGTTCTCCCTGCAGGGGTTCTCCGCCACCGAGGTCATCACCGCGGCCAACGGGACCTACCGCGCCATCGGGCTGGCCAAGGGAATCTACGAGGTGGACTTCGCGGCCGGCTGCGGCAACCGCAGGCCGTTTGCCCCGTTTACCTACCCCAGCCAGGTCACCGTTCGCATCGGCAAGGTGACACCCCACATCGACGCGGTGCTGCAACTCGATGGCACGCTCACCGGCAAGGTGACGAACTCTGACGGCCAGCCGCTCGGCGGCATCTGCGTGGTCGCGCAGAGCAGCAGCTTCGGATTCGCGTTCGCGATCACGGCGGCGGACGGCACCTACACCGCGAAGCGCGTGCCTCCTGGCAGCTACGACGTGCAGTTCATCCCCGGCGGCGCGATCTCCGACTGCGGCAACAAGGGCAACTACCTACCCGTAGAAGAGAACGCCACCCTCACCAGCCAGGTCACCACCACCGCGAACGCGACGCTGCCGACCGGCGGCATCATCAAGGGCGTCGTGCTTGACCCGCACGGCAAACCTCTCGCCGGAGTCTGCGTCTTCTCCTCCTCCCAGTTCGGCGGGCAGACCGTGACCAAGAGCGACGGCTCGTACCGGCTCCCGCAGCTCACCACGGGCGACTATTTCGTCGGCTTCGAGGGCGGCTGCGGCAACCGCGGCAGCGTCGCGCCGCTTGCCTATAAGTCGGATCCGACCTTCTTCGGTCCGACCTCCATCTCGGTGACAGCAGGACAGACCACCAGCGGCATCGGCGGCAGGTTGCGTCCTGGCGGCACGATCACCGGCCGCGTGACCGACCAGGCGGGCCGGCTCGTGGGCGGAGTCTGCGTCATCACGCAGGCCATCACCGGAGCCGGCGGCGGCCTCAACTTCTTCAGCATCTTGTCGGTCGCCCGCGGCGGGCGGTTCAGCGCCACGAACCTGCCGCCAGGCCAGTACGGAGTCGCCTTCTTCGGGCTCACCGCCAAGCACCGGTTCTGCGGGCAGTCGCCCTATGCGACTCAGCAATTCTTCCGGCAGGGCTTCGGCGCGCCGCTCGACCTGGTCTCGGTGCCTGGCGGGAAGATCACCGCCGGCGTCGACGCGAAGCTGACGCTGGCCGGCAAGGTCACCGGCGTCGTGCTCAACAAGGCGGGTCATCCAGTCTCCGGCATCTGCGTAACCGCGACGAACCCGCGCACGGGCGCGAGCAACCTGACGTTCAGCGGCGGCCACGGCACGTACACCGTCGGCGACCTGACCCCCGGCCGGTACCAGGTCGAGTTCTCCAGCTGCGGCGGGGACTTCCCCTTCCTCGGCATCACGGGCGTGAACTACGCGAACCAGTGGTACAAGAACCACTCCTCGCAATCGGCGGCCAACCTAGTCGCGGTCCGGCCAGCCGGCACGACGCCCAACATTGACGCCGCGCTCGCGAAGGGCGCGACGATCACGGGTCAGGTCGTCTTCAAGCCGACCAAGCGGCCGGTCTCCTTCGTATGCGTCTTCGCGTTCACCCCGGACATGAGCACGCTGAGCGAGAATCTGACCGACCGGCGCGGCCATTACTTCGTGGACGGCCTCGGCACCGGGCAGTACATCCTCGAGTACCTGCCCTGCTCTGGCGAGTCCGCGCTGGCCGGGCAGGTCAGGTCCGGGAGCGTGCACGTGATCGCCGGCCAGGCCGTCCACAACGTCAATGAGCAGCTCAGCGTGGGTGGCTCGGTGTCCGGCGTGGCATCGGTCAGGCTGCTGAACGGGCACACCATGCCGGCGCCCGGCACCTGCGTCGACCTGCTGCCGCTCAGCCAGACGGCGACCGGCTCTCAGGCCTTCGCGCTGGCTGGCGGGAGCTTCGTCGCCACCAACCTCTTGGCGGGCAAGTACGAGATCCTGGCGGGCGATCCGTCCTGCTCGAGCAACGCGCCGACGCTGTCGGCCACGCTATCCGGGCCGGTGTCGGTGACCGCTGGCAACACCACAGCGGGCGCGAACGTCAGCATGCGCGTGACCGGTGCGATCACCGGCGTGGTGCGCGGGCTGGGCGGCAAGCCGCTCGCCGGTATCTGCGTCGAGGCTGTGCCGCAAGCCGGAGGCATCGGCGTCCCGGCCGCCGTGACGGGCGCCGCCGGTGGCGGCTACCGGATCGCCGATCTGCAGCCTGGTCCGTACAAGATCAAGTTCACCGCTGGCTGCGGGGCGAGCGGCTTCGCGACCCGCTGGTACAAGAACTCCAAGACCGAGTTCGGCGGCCGGTTCGTGCACGTCACCGCCGCCAAGGTCACCAGCGGAATCGACCAGTCGCTGCCACGCGGCTAAGTGCCGAGAGCCGCCGCCATCGTAAAGGCCCTGGCCGGAGTCACTGCGGGCTCCGGCCAGGGCCTATCACGTGCGCTGGCTACTCGAAGAGGACGTAGACCTTGCGGATGGTTTCGTGGATCTGCCAGGTGCCCGCCCAGCCGCGCGGGAACACCGCGATGTCGCCAGGGCCGATGTCGGTGGGCGATCCGCCGTCCGGGGTGACGGTCATCCTGCCCGCCAGGATCTGGACGAACTCATGGGTCTCGAGCTTCCAGTACGACGGGCCAGGTGTGCACTGCCAGACGCCAGCCTCCTGGTCGCCGTCTTGCCACAGCGTCAGCCCGCTCGTGGTCATCTCCGCACCGGTGGCCTCTTCGAGCGGGCCCCAGTCCTCGAGCTCCGCGGCGGCGGCCGCCGCGAGATAGGGCGTCGCCGGGTTGGTGTCCGTCATGGCGTTCCTTTCTTGCTGCTGGACTCAGGCCTGCGCGGTCGTCTTCTCCGGGAAAGGCTGTGCTTTCTCGGGAAACGGGAGGGCAATCGGGTCGGTAGCGAGGCGGCTGTTGCCGTGCTCGTCGAACCGGTCAAGGCCGAGGTCACTGACATCAGTCACGGACGAGTGACCGGTCAGGGCGACGTCCGCCGCCGCCCTGGCCACGGCCGGGCCCCACATCATTCCGTGGCCTCCGGCACTGGCCACGGTGGCCCCGTTAATCCTGTGACCAGAGACAATCGCCGGTCCGATGATCGGCAGGTGGTCGGGCGTGTAGTCGATGGTGGCCGCCCAGGTCCGCCGCAATCCGAGGCCAGCTGTCACCGGGACCAGCGTGTGCAACCGCCGCATGATCAGTTCGAGGTACTCGGTGTCGACGGAGCGGGCCTCGCCTGGCGGCTCGTCCGGATTCGACATGCCGAAGAGCATCCCGCCATCCTCAGGCCGCCAGTACAGGCCGACCTTCAGGTCGAAGAGCATCGGCAGCCTGGCAGGCGCCAGGTCGGGGTGCTGCTCGGTGACGGCGACCTGATGCCGGACCGCGCCGGCCGGGATGGTCATCCCAGCGAGCCTGCCGACCGCGGCAAGCTCGGGTCCGCCGGTGAGCACGACGAGCGGCGCTGTGATCGGGCCCGCGCTCGTCTGTACCCCCGTGACCGCGCCGGCTGTCACGTCCAGCGCGGTGAAGCTGGTGTGCTCGAGCACGCGCACGCCGCTGGCCGCGAGCGCGTGCGCGTAGGCGGTCACGTTGCGCGGCGGGTGCAGGTAGCCGTCCTCGGCGCAATACGTCGCGCCAAGCGTGAGCCCAGGCGCCATGGCCGGGTTCATCCTGTCGAACTCGTCAGGGGCCAGCCAGCGAACGTCCAGGCCCAGCGAGTTCTGCATGGCCATCCGCTCGTGGGCCGCCGTGACCTCGGCTGGCGTGAAGCACGGCAGCACGTAACCCTGCGGGGTGAAGCCCGAGTCGATTCCGAGCGATTCGGCCTGGCCGAGGTAGAAGCGGCGCGACCACTCGCCGAGTTGTACCGCCCACGCGGTGCCGCCCTGCGTCCTGACGACGCCAGCCGCCCGGCTGCTCGCGCCCTGGCCGAGCCTGTCCTTCTCCAGCAGTACGACCCTGCCCACGCCGGACGCTCGCAGGAAGTAGGCGCACCACGCGCCCACGGTCCCGCCGCCAACTACGACCGCGTCGGAAGAGTCCACCATTGGCATGCCGCCGATGCTGGCATAGACTGAACGTTCAGTCAAGACGCCTCAAAGCCCCGACACACGGCAGAGATTAGCACTGGTTACCGCTGGCAGTGGGTGACGCCTGGCCCGGAAGGGGACCGATGTACGACCTGTCAGGACTCGATCTGGATATCCAGGCCAGGGCGCGCATGTTCGCCGACGAGCTGATCCCGCTGGAGACCGGGGTTGAGCTCGCAGGCGGCGAGCTACCACCTGACCAGGAAGCCCAGCACACGGCGCGGGCGATCGAGCTTGGCCTGTTCGCATCGAACCTGCCCAAGGAACTCGGCGGTGGCGGCTGCACCTGTTTGCAGCAGGTGCTCATCCAGGAGCAGGTCGGTCGCGTCACCAACGCGCTGGCCTGGGTCGTCGCGACACCGCCGTCCTGGCTGCCTGACGTGGCCACGCCCGACCAGATAGAGCGCTACGTCAAGCCGTCGGCGCGCGGCGAGCGCAGCGAGTGCTACGCGATCACCGAGGAAGGCGCGGGCTCGGACGTCGACGCGATCGAGGCGACCGCGAGCCGGGACGGCGACGACTACGTGCTGAACGGCGTGAAGTGGCACGTGACCTCGTTCAACGCCGCGGACTACGCGTTCTTCCAGGGCAAGCTGACCAACGGTGACCATGTTGGCGAGCACGCGATGTTCCTGGTCGACCTGCCCACGCCTGGCGTGCGGGTGGTGCGCACGCCCGCCTATATGCACACGCTCGGCCACGCCCACCAGCACCCGATCGTGGCGTTCGAGGATGTGCGGGTTCCTGCCGCCCAACTTGTCGGCGCCGAGGGCGACGGCATGGCCTTCGCCTACGAGTGGTTCAGGTTCGAGCGGCTGATGGTCGCGGCCCGGTGCCTGGGAGCCGCGGAGCGGCTGATCGCCGAGATGACCTCGTTCGCGTCAGAACGCATTGTCTCTGGACGACCGATCGCGGAGTTCGGCGCTGTCCAGGCGATGCTGGCAGACAGCCTGACCGAACTGTTCGCGGCGAGGGCGCTGACCTACGAAACGGCCCGCGGCGTCGACGACGGTGCCGATGTGAAGGTGCAGCACGCGCAGTGCTCGATGGCCAAGCTCTACGCGGCCGAGATGGCCGGCCGAGTCGCCGACCGTGCCGTCCAGGTCTTCGGCGGCCGCGGTTACATGCGCGAGTACGCGGCCGAGCGGTTCTTCCGCGAACTGCGGGTGGAGCGGATCTGGGAGGGCACCAGCGAGGTCCAGCGCTCCATCATCGCCGCTCAGATGATCAAGCGCGGGCCCGGCCGCCTAGCCTGAGCCCAGACCCGCGCGGGCTATCCGGCCAGGCTGGACTCGATCGCGCCGACGACTTCCGGTGCCTCAGGCTCAGTCAGCGGGCGGAACCTGGCCACAACCTTGCCGTCCGGCCCGATCAGGAACTTCTCGAAGTTCCACTGGATGTCGCCGGCCTTGCCCTCGGCGTCGGCGGTCTCGGTCAGCTCCCCGTACAACGGGTGCCGGTCGGGCCCATTGACGTCGATCTTTGCGAACATCGGGAACGTGACACCGTAGTTCACCGAGCAGAACTCGCCGATCTCGTCGGACGTGCCAGGCTCCTGGGCGCCGAACTGGTTGCACGGGAAGCCGGCCACCACCAGGCCGCGGTCGGCGAATCGCTCGTAGAGCCGCTGCAGGCCCTCGTACTGCGGCGTCAGACCGCACTGTGACGCCACGTTGACCACGAGGATCGTCGAGCCGGCGAAGCTGGCGAGGGTCGCGGGATCTCCGCTCAGGGTCTGAAGGTCGATATCGTGCACGGTCACGTCGGCGCTCCTGATTTCACACTGTTGGCACGTTCACCCGAGCGTGCCGGTTCACTGTTCTCATGACTGTCGAGGCTGGCGGTGTCCGGTGCGATCGGCACATCGAACATCGCGGACATCACGAGCATCGGCGAATACTCGGGCAAAGGCGATAACAGCGCATGCGGCATGGTTATGCCCAGCGAGCTAGCCCACGATCGAGCCGCGCCGCAAGGCAGACTCCACGCCAGCCAGCCAGCCGCGGACCAGGCCGAGCGCCAGGTCAGGCCGCTCCGCCTGGCCCATGTGCGAACACCCGGGGAGGACGACGAACTGCGAGCCTGCGATCCGCGCGTGCGCCTTGGCGACGGTCGCGGGGGTCACCTCGTCGAACTCACCGCAGAAGAGCAACGTGGGCGCATCGATCTCGCCGAGATCGGCCGTGACGTCGAAGTCCTTCAACGGCCCGATCACGTGGAACTCGCTCGGCCCGTTCATGGTGTGGTAGACCTCGGGGTTCGCCTCGAGCCCGCCAAAGCAGCGGTCCAGCCAGTCAGGATAAGGCCGGACCCGGCACACGTGCCGATCGTAGAACGCGACCATGGTGGTCTGGTACTCCTCGCTATCGGTCGTACCAGCCGCTTCGTGCCGCCGCAGCACCGCGTCGACCTCAGGCGGCAGTTCGGCGCGCAGCTTGTCCAGTTCGGTCAGCCAGAACGACACGCTCGCGGGAGAGGACTCGGCCAGCAGGCTGACCAGGCCCGCCGGCTTGGTGATCGCGTAGGCCATGCCGAGCATCCCGCCCCAGGAGTGACCGAGGATGTGGCAGCGCTCGAGTCCTAGCTCCTCGCGCAGCGCCGCGACCTCAGCCAGGTACAGCTCGGTCGTCCACATCGCGCGGTCGTGCGGCTCTGCGATCGCCGAGTTGCCGCAGCCGAGCTGGTCGTAGCAGATGACCCTGCGGCCGTCTGCTGCGAGTTCGGTGTACGGCTCCATGTGGTGCCACGTCGCGCCGGGCCCGCCGTGCAGGCAAAGCAGCGGGAACTTCCCTGGCTCCTCGGCCTCCCCGGTTACCCGGTACCACGTCCGGTACCCGGCAAAGGACAGATAACCTTCCCGGGCTGGCAGATCGTCGCTCATGTCCGGCTGTCTCCCACTCCGCGTACGCTCGGCGATTGAGGTGTACTAGGCCCGATTGCGTGATTTCACTATTTCAACACAATCGCCCGCAGCCGTCTCGGCTCGCAGGCCGGCCGTTACAGCCGCGGGTCCACCGGCTCAGACTCGAGGGCGAGGACAGCGAACACGCACTCGTGCACCCGCCAGAGCGGTTCGCCCCTGGCGACCCGGTCGAGCGCCTCAAGCCCGAGCGCGTACTCCCGCGCGGCCAGCGAGCGCTTGTGCCCGAGGCCGCGGGAGCGGAGCCGGTCCAGGTTGGCGGGCTCGGCGTAGTCAGGACCGTAGATGATCCGCAGGTATTCCGTCCCGCGCACCTTGAGCCCAGGCTGGACCAAGCCGCGCCGGCCGCGGACCAGGTTGGCCGCCGGCTTGACGACCATGCCTTCGCCGCCGTCCGCGGTTAGCTGCTCCCACCACGCGGTCGCCGCTGCCACGGAGCCGGGATCGGTCGTGTCGGCCACCAGCCTGCGGGTCGTCGCGATGAGCTCGGGTTCGGCAGCGGCGAGGCGGTCAGCCACGGCGAGATGCCACGTGTGCGGGCGGTCCGCGTAACTCGCGCCCTCGGTGGCCAGAAGCTGGAACGGCGCGAACCTGACGCCATCGAGCCCGTCGACCGGCCAGCAGTACCGGCGGTAAGCCGCGGTGAAAGCCTCGGCGTTCGCTGCCCTCGCCCTGGTCCGCTCGGTCAGGCCAGCGACGTCCAGGCCTGCGTCCGCGGCCTGCTCGAGCGCATCCATGGCGGCGGGCAGCGCGTGCCGGGCCGCCGCGCCGACGGCGCCGTACTGAGCCCTGAGCAGGTCCTCGGCCTTCGCGCTCCAGGGCATCAGCTCGGCGTCGAGCAGGAGCCAGCCGGTGCCGAGCTCGTCGAACAGCCCCGCGGCCTCGGCCGCGGACCGCAGCCTGACCATCAGCTCACCGGCGATGGCTGGCCGGAAGAACGGACGGCCGGTCCGGGTCCAGATCGCGCCTGAGGTTCCTTCCGCCGCGCCGAACCGCTGCCGCGCGGCGGCGTCGTCCCGGCAGACCAGGGCGACCGCACGCGAGCCCATATGCTTTTCCTCGCACACGACCGCATCCACGCCTTCGGCCCGGTACGCGTCGAACGCCTGATCAGGATGCTCGAGCAGCCCTGGCCTGGTCGACGTCGCGACTGGGCTCATGGTCGGCGGCAGGTACAGCAGCCAGCGCGGATCGACCGCGAACCTGCTCATCACCTCCAGCGCGGCTGCCGCGTTCTCCTCCCTGACCGTGACCCGCCCGTACCGGGATGTCTCGACGGTCCGCCGACCTGTCACGTCGGCGATGTCCAGCACGTCAGGATCGCTGCGGCCTGCGAGGCCGCCCGACGACGCGGCTTCTGGCTCGGTGCCTGGCGCTGCGGCCTCGGTGCCTCCTGCCTCGGCGTTCACGGGGAACGGACGGGCTGGCTCGTAGTAGACCTGAGCGGCCGGTACCGAGGCCAACTCGCGCTCCGGGTAGCGCAGCGCCGTGAGCCGGCCGCCGAACACGCAGCCGGTGTCCAGGCACAGGGTCCCGTTGACCCACTCGGCGGCGGGCACCGGCGTGTGACCGTAGAGCACCATCGCGCTGCCCCGGTACTCGTTCGCCCAGGGGTAGCGGACCGGCAGCCCGAACTCGTCGGTCTCGCCCGTGGTCTCGCCGTATAGGCAGAAAGTGCGGACCCGGCCGGACGCCCGGCCCTGGAACCGCTCGGGCAGCCCCGCGTGGCTGACGACGAGCTTGCCGCCGTCGAGGAGGTAGTGCGAGATCAGCCCGTCGAGGAATGACTCGACCTCGGCGACGAACGCAGCCGGTTCTGCCTCAAGCTGCGCGAGCGACTCGGCCAGCCCGTGCGTGACCTGCACCTTGCGGCCCCGCAGCGCCCGCAGCAGCTTGCTCTCGTGGTTGCCTGACACGCACAGCGCGTCGCCGCCGGCGACCATGCCCATGACCAGGCGCAGCACGCCAGGAGTGTCGGGGCCGCGGTCGACCAGGTCGCCGACGAAGACGGCGCGGCGGCCCGCCGGATGGCGAGCCCCTGTGCCGCGGCCTTGCTCGTCTCTGACCAGCTCATAGCCCAGGTCGGCGAGCAGCGCCTCGAGTTCGGCGCGGCACCCGTGCACGTCGCCGACGACGTCGAACGGCCCGGTCTGATCCCGCAGGTCGTTGAAGAGCTTGGTCCTGGTCAGCAGCGCGGAACTGGCCTCCGCTTCCGACCTGAGCACGTGCACCCGCCGGAATCCCTCGCGGTCCAGGCCGCGCAGACCGCGGCGCAACTGGTCGCGCTGGCGCCGGATCACGTGCGCGCCGAACGGCCGGTCCGGCCTTGCGACGTTCCTGCCGACGCAGACGCGCTCGGGCAGGTCAAGGACGATCGCGACCGGCAAAACGTCGTGCTCCCTGGCCAGGTTGAGCAATTGCTTGCGGCTCTCCTGCTGCACGTTCGTCGCGTCGATCACGGTGAGGCGTCCGGCCGCGAGTCGCTTGCCGGCGATGAAGTGCAGGACGTCGAAGGCGTCCTTGCTGGCCGACTGGTCGTTCTCGTTGTCGGCGACCAGGCCGCGGCAGAAATCGCTGGAGATCACCTCGGTCGGCGCGAAGTGAGCACGGGCGAACGTCGACTTCCCGGCGCCGCTGGCGCCGACGAGCACGACCAGGCTCAACTCGGGCACGTCGATGACGCGCCCGCCGCGCGACTGCTCGTGCTCGCTCATGCCGCGCTCCCCGGCTCAGCGCCCGGTCCGGTCATGCTGTTCTCGGCGGGCTCGTGACCGATGCGGCTGAACACCGCCATCTGCGTGGGCGGCCCGACCTCCTGATCGTCCTGACCGACCGGCAGGAACCGGACGTCGTAGTCGCGCTCCGCCGCGACCCGGTGCGCCCAGGCGGTGAACTCGGCGCGAGTCCACTCGAAGCGGTGATCGCGGTGCCGCATCGCTCCCGCAGGGAGCGTCTCGTACCGGACGTTGTACTCGCTGTTCGGCGTCGTGACCACGACGTGCTCGGGCCGAGCGTCGGTAAAGACGGTCCGCTCAAGCGCAGCCAGCCGAGGCTGGTCGATGTGCTCGATGACCTCCATGAGAACGATCGCGTCCAGGCCCGCGAGGCGCCGGTCGCGATAGGTCAGCGACGACTGAATGAGCCTGAGCCGCTCCCGCCGGCGCGGCGACATCCTGTCCAGCCTGAGTCGCCGCTCCGCGATCTCGAGCGCCCGTGAGGACACATCGGCGGCGATGACCTCGGTAAATATGTCGTCACCCAGCAGCGCAGCGGTCAGCGCGCCCTCCCCACAGCCGACGTCAGCGACTCGGTGCGCGCCGGCCGCCCGCAGGACTGCGAGCACCGCCCCGCGGCGCTGCTCGGCCAGCGGGACCGGCGCATCGGCCGCTCCCTGCTCACCGGCCGCTCCCTGCTCACCGGCATGCGCTGCCCAGCCGGTCGCCACGGCCACGATCAGGCCGGCCTCGCCGTCGGGCTCCTGATCGGGGTCTGGCACGGCATTGTCGAACGATTCGGGCTCGGCGTCATCGACCTCGGCGAGCCTGGCCAGCGCCGAGTTGTACAGGCTCGACCTGTGTGCCAGGTAGCGGCGCGTGATCAGCGCCTTCTCCGGATGCCCGGCGAGCCAGCCCTCGCCGGCCCTGACCAGCTTGTCGACCTCGTCGGTGCTCACCCAGTAGTGCTTGCTGTCGTCGAGAACCGGGAGCAGGACGTACAGGTGGTTCAGCGCATCGGCCAGCCTGAGCGAGCCGGACAAGACCAGATCCAGGTAGCGGGAGTCGCCCCAGGAAACAAACGCCTCGTCCAGCGCGATCCGCGTCGCGGCGACCTGCCAGCCGAGTGGCTCGAACAGCCTTCGCGCCAGATCAGGTCCGCCGCGGCAGGGCAGCACCGGTATCGCCAGTTCGAGCGGGATCGGGCTCGCCGCAAGCTCGGGCCTGGCCTCGCAGCGCCCGCTCATCGCAGTCTTGTACACGCGCGACATCGCCACCGCGAGCAAGCTCGATGCGGCGTAAGGCCGGTCGTTGACGTATTGCCCGAGGCTGAAGCCCTCGCCGCCCTCGGGTCCGCGGCGGCCACGAATCAGCCCGACCGGGTCGACCTCGAGCAGCAACGCGGCTGTACATCTGCCGGGCCCCGCCTCGGGGTAGAACACGTGCGCCGTTCCCGACGCGACCTCGAAAGCCTGGACCCGCGCCGGGTTCTTGTGCAGCAGGTAGCCAAGGTCCGTCGCCGGCCATGACGAGGTGGTGCCCTCGGCACCTTCCGCGCCGTTGGCGGGCGATCCGCCCGTCGTCGTGATCGTCAGCAGCACAATCGACCATCCTGCCCGACGACGACAAATTCGCTGACTCAATTTAACGTTTACGCCTTTTGCGACGACACGCCGCCCCGATCCGCCGCGACAGCCGGACCCGACCAGCGTCGCGCTCCACACCGAGACGCCGGCCGGCCGCGCAACGCGCCGCTCCCCGCAAAGTGCCACCACCCATCCCCACCGATCCGCCGTGCGCACCGCCGCCAGTGCGCACGGCCGTCAGTGCGCATCGTCGCCAGTGCGCGTGGTCGCCAGTGCGTATGGTCGCCAGTGTGGAGGCTGAGGCAGCACTGCGAGCGGCGTCGTCTTTCGACTTTGGATCCGTTTGCCACCGACAAATCATTCGAATCCGGGCGTCGAGGTGGCCAAATCGGATCCAGAGTGGCGGACGGCCGGGTGTGAGGCGCGCGGGCGGGCCGGAGCGCTGCCGCGGGCGCGGCGTGCGGGAGCCGGAACTGGCGGTGGGAATGACAGCGTGACAAACGCCGCGAGGTTGGCCATTTCGGGCCCGCCTCGCGGCGTCGTCTGTTGTTCGTGGAGGTGGCGGGAATCGAACCCGCGTCCTTCCGTACCTCACCAGGGCTTCTCCGGGCGCAGCCTGCTGTGCTTTTCTCAGCCCCGGCGGTCACGCAGGCAAGCCGCCGACAGGCTCAGTCGCTGTTAGATGTCCCGATTAGTCCCGCGACCGGGCTAAGCGGTAGATCCTCCTAGCTGACGCCAGGCACCGGGTCGGAGGAACACCCGGACTGACGGTCTCGATTCTCGCTTAGGCAGCGAGGGCGAGACTAGTGCGCTTTGAATTGGCACTTATCGTTTGCGGCAACGGGATTTGCGAGGTCATCACCGCAACCCTCGGCCCGCTTCCCCTGGATCAACTACAGAAGTCGAAGCCAGTCACCCCCTATTGAGTTTTCACTGATGATACTCACTGGCCTCCTGGCGTGACAGGCCCGAGATGGTCCTGACCGCCGCGGCCCGCGGGATCTCAGCGTAAGTCCACAACGCCTGGCGGCACATTCACATTCCGGCCCACGGCATTTGCTCCGCGAACAGCCGGGTCGCGCGCCTGACGCTGGCTCACCGGGAGTGCGGCTGGATTCGGGCAAGAAGAAACCCCTGCGGGCGCTGGCGGTGGCCGAAGACGCGCCCGCAGGGGTATGACCGGCAGGGTCGGGGCCGGTCCCAATGGCGCCGGGCCTCCCCCGAGATGAGGCCCGGTTCTCATCACGACGGCTGGGCCGCAACCCCCCAAGCGGCAGACCAGCCTCAATAAGTAAGACGCCGTAGCGTTACTGCTTGGTTGCTCGCCGTGACGAATTTCTCCACAATCTCAGGTCAGCCCGCGGGGCACATCGGTGAACTCCCTATTTAAGCGCGCCCTGACCGGGATTTGCCGGTGGCGGCGAAAGCGATCGCCTGGGTTCTCCCCCGGGTTTAGGAAAGCCTCGCTGGTCACACCTCAGGAGCCGCCAGGCAATCCCTTGGCGAAATCGTGGGCGATCTGCACCGCGGCTTCGTAGCTCGCGGATCGGGAGAACGCCACCACGGCAAACGCCACCCCGCCGCGGAACCCGACGAACCAGACAGCCCGCATCTTCGGGTGGCCAGGCAGCGGAGCGCTACCTACCTGGCCGTACAGCGTGCTGCCGGACAGCCGTGCCGCCTTCGCGACCCCGGAGCTGACCGTTCCAGCCATCAGCTGCTGCAACTGACTGACGATGTGGGTCTTCAGCTTGACCGGCACCTGCTCCCCCGACGTCAGAGTCGGGCCTGTCGGGCCGATGACGATCGAGGGGTGGTGCCAGGACCCCGAGTCGACAACTCCGGCGGCCAGCGCCATATCCAAGGGGCTGACCAGGACAGTGCCTGTCCCGATCGCGTCGGCGGCGGTCTCGCCTACCGAACTCGGTTTCTCGATGCTGCCAACGAACGCGGCCGGCTGCAGCGGCAGGCGCCACGAGATGCCGAGACCGAATTGCGCGGCAGCGGCCTGGAGTTCGGTCGGCGTCAGCAACTGCGACAACTGCGCGAAGGTGGTCGTGCAGGCGTTCGCGAAATCGACGTTGAACCGCCACTTGAGTCTGGGCACCGGCGGGTTGTTGGAGAAGTGGCGCGTCCCAGCTGTGGTGCTGTGGAAGCACGGGACCGTCCGGCTAGAGCGCAGCAGGCCGCTGTCCTTGGAAAGCAGCGCGGCGGTCGGCACGATCGTGAACGCCTGCCCTGGCTGATACCGCCCGGCCAGCGGGTCGATGTCCGGCAACCCACCAGCCTGACGCTCGGCAACGGACAGGATCCGGCCTGTGTTCGCCTGAACCGCGACGATAGCGGCTGAGTTCCCGAGACCGGCTAGCGCTCGCTGCGCCGCGCGCTGGACCCCTAGCTCGATGGTGGTTCGCACCGGCGTGCCGCGCTGCCCGCCCCAGCGCTTCAGCACCTTCACCAGGTGCCCCTTGGCGTCCTGGACGACGACCTTAGTCGTAGGCGTTCCCGCGAGAGTTACCTGGTACGTCTGCTGGAGGCCGGAGAGACCGACGGTTGTGCCCGGCCGGTAAGGAGAGCCATCTTGGATGAGCTGCTTGGTCGCCTCCGTGCCAACCTGACCGGTGATGTCAGGTACCACGCTCTTGAACAGGCGCTTGGTGACCCAGATGTGGGTCAGGTTCGGCACCCGCCCGAGCGCCCTGTTCAAGTGCGCGAACTTGCGCGGTGACAGCTGTATCAATTCGAGGAACGTGTTGGGCGGCGCTGCGAGAATCTGGCCGACCATCTGGTCGGCCTCTGAGGAGGCAAGCCCGGTCACACGGGCCAACTTCCTCGCCGTGGCGATCGGATCGGTGACGCGGCCGGGCCGCACGCCGACCTCGACCGTCCGCGATTTCAAGATCAGCGGCTTACCTGACGAGTCAAGCAACGGAGCCCGCCCCGGCACCGTCGTCAGCACGGCCAGCCGATCACCAGGTCCGAGCCCAGGGACTATCACCGACGGCGACCACGCGACCAGCCAGCCGCTGCCGTGCCTCCGCAAGGTGAAGTGGCCCCGGTAGCTCCATGGCCGACCGCCCCTGCCGAGATCGATCTCCGCGTTGAAGTAGGCCACCGCGGTATCCCCGTGTACGCGGATCGAGCCCATACCGAGCGAGAGGTCGGCGGCGCCGAGTTGGCTATAGGCGTTCCGCAGCATGCGGGCCACCGTCGGCTCCTGACCGGTGGTGAGCGCGGCAGCGGCAGCGTAGTCGCGGTTCTCCCAATCCAGCAGGAAGACTTTGACGCTGGCTGCCACCGACGGATCGGACTGGCCCACGCCTGTTACGCCGGCGATGATCACCACAAGCGCCGCGCAAGCCAGCGAGGCGAGCCTGATCATCGAACTGCGCGACCTGAGCAGGCGCCGACGCGGTTGGCTGCGCGGTCCAGGCCGCCCAGGAGCCGCAGGTCCGCCTTGTCCTGGCCCGCGCACTCCGCCCGGTCGGCGAAGAGCCTGTCCGAAGCGCTGGAGGTTCGCGGGTGGCCGGAAACGCGGGAGGCCGACCGATCGCGGGCTTGCGCCCTGACGGGCGGCATCCAGATCCTCTGGCTGGAGGCGGACTGGCCCATGCGGCCGGGGCCCGATCCTGGCCGGCCCGATCTGCCTGCCCTCGAAAGCGGCTGGCTGGCTGTGCGGTGGGTCATAATGTGCGGGCGCCGGCCGCGGGTTCTCGGCTGGCACGAAACGGGGTTGCGGGCGCTCGGCGGGCCCGAACACCCTCGGATCGACCGGCGCCGGCTCGTACCGCTGCGGCTCATGTGGCAGTGGCTCAAGCTCGAACAGGGCGGGCTCGAAGTCCTCGCCGTTGCCTGGCTGCACATCAGCGGCCGCATCGGGCTGGGGTCGACCCGCCCGATGCCTGGCAGAATGGGCGCCTCGTCTAGCCATGTCGGCCATCAGTCGCCATTGTGCTACCTTCGGCGCCGCATGGCACGTTCGACCTCCCGCGTGGCGTCCCTTCGTGCCAGTTCCTGCCGCTTGTCATAGCTGCGACGACCTCGGGCGAGGGCGAGTTCGATCTTCGCCTTTCCATCGGAAAAGTACAGCGACAAGGGCACGAGGGTCAGGCCGCCTTCGGCGGTCGAGCGAGCGAGCCGGTCAATCTCCTTGCGATGCAGGAGCAGCTTGCGGACCCGTCGAGGCTCGTGGTTGGTCCAGGTGCCCTGCACGTACTGCGGGATGTGAACGCCATGCAGCCATACCTCACCGTCGGTGATCAGGCCATACCCGTCGGACAGGGTTGCCCTACCCAGCCGCAGCGATTTGACCTCGGTCCCGGTCAGCATGATTCCGGCTTCGACCACATCCTCGATCGTGTAGTCGTGGCGGGCGCGCCTGTTGCTGGAGATGATCTTCCTGCCCTGCCCAGACTTGCCCGACGCTTTACTGCTTCGCGACTTGCCCTCGGACTTGCCCTGCGTTGCGGCCACGGTTTAAGTGTGACCTATCAAACTCGTAGGTAGCGCCTGAGCGTGAGGAACGAGGTCGTCCCGCAGAGCAGCAGGCCGATCAACATGGTCACCACGACGACCTGGACGAGGTCGCCGACCGAGAGCTGGGCATGGAACGGGAAGTAGTTCTGCAATCCGTCGAGTCCAGCCTTCGCGCCTGCCAGCAGGCCGACCGCGACCAGCCAGCCGAACAGCCCGGCGATCATGCCCTCCACCAGGAACGGCAACTGGACGTAGAAGTTCGATGCACCGACCAGACGCATGATGGCCGTCTCCCGGCGCCGGTTGAACGCCGACAGCCGGATAGTGTTCGCGACCAGCATGATCGCCGCGATGATCAAGATGATCGCCACCACGATGACAGCGTTCCTGGCGCCGTCCAGCAGCTTGTAGAAGTTCTGCAGGATCGACGAGTCGTCGCCGACCGAGTCCACGCCTGGCATCCCGGTGACGGCCGCGGTCACGGGTCCGGCGTCGGTCTGCGCGTTCTTGAGCTTGACCTGGAAGGAGGCCGGGATGTCGCCGGGCAGAACCGAGTCGATGAAGACAGTGTCGTAGGCGAACTCCTTCCTGAACTGGCGCAGATTCGCTTCCTGGCTCTGGAAGGTGACGCCGACCACCTGGGGAAGCTTGCGCAGCGTCTGCTGGATCTGCGCAGTCTGCGCGGTCGTCGCCGGACCGTTCTTGGTGCACTGCGGGCTCAGCGGGTTGTTGTCGCACAGGTAGATCGAGAGCTCGACCTTGCTCTGCCAGAGCGCCCTGGTGTGGTTGACCTGCTTGACGAACAGCAGGCCGGTGCCGAGCAGGGACAGGCTGATCGCGACGACCACGATCAGAGCGACCGTCATGGTCAGGTTCCGCCTGAGGCCGATCCACACCTCGCCGAATACGAACTGCGCACGCATGTAGCTGATCCCTTGTTGTCCTCGCCTGGCCGCCCGAATGCCGGCGGCTGGTATGCCTACCGCCTAGTAGGCCTGGCCATAGACGCCGCGCGACTGGTCGCGCACGACCTTGCCGTACTCAAGCTCAATGACGCGCTTACGCATGGAGTCCACGATCGCGGCGTCGTGCGTCGCCATCACGACCGTGGTGCCGGTCCTGTTGATCCGGTCAAGGACCTTCATGATGCCGATGGAGGTCGCGGGATCGATGTTCCCCGTGGGCTCGTCGGCCAGCAGGATCATGGGCCTGTTGACGAACGCCCTGGCCATGGCCACGCGCTGCTGCTCGCCACCAGACAACTCATCGGGCATCCTTTCGCCCTTGCCCTCGAGCCCGACCAGGTCGATGACCTCGGGCACGACCTTGCGGATGAACCGCCGTGGCTTGCCGATGACTTCGAGCGCGAACGCGATGTTCTGGTAAACGCTCTTGCCCGGCAGCAGCCTGAAGTCCTGGAACACGCAGCCGATGCGGCGCCGAAGCTGGGGCACCTTCCAGTTGGTGAGCCTGGCGAGATCGCGCCCAGCCACATAGATCCGCCCGTCGGACGGGCGCTCTTCACGGAGGATCAACCGCAAAAAGGTCGACTTGCCCGACCCCGACGGCCCGACCAGGAAGACGAACTCGCCCTTCTCCACGTCAAGATCGACGCTCTCGAGGGCGGGACGGCTCTGATTCGGGTACGTCTTGGTGACGCTCTCGAAGTGAATCACAGGCCCATCACAACGCTCGATAATGAAGATGTACGGAACCCACGGCGTCCCGGTTTGATCAGGGGACAGTCTAGGGGGGAAACTGGTCGGGAACGTCCAACATTGTCGAAGTGAGCGGACGGCACGTCCCTGGAGGGACCACATGAGCTGCGAGCACCTGATCTGCGCACAGTGCTCCGGGCCCGTTGCTGAGGCCCGGTGCCCAGTGTGCCGCGCAGCCAAGTCTGACCTGCACCATCACGGTCACGGCGTCAGCGTTCCTTACGCGGTTTTGCTATTGCTGCTAGCCATCGCGGTAGCCCTGGCCCTGCAGCACCTCGGCCACTAAGGGAGCGTAACTCAACCTCGTACGCGCCGCGGGGGTTCCGGGGCCGGCCCCGGCTTGCACTGCCGTGGGTTCGGCAGACCGGGCTGCCGTGCGCCCAAAGTTCCTCGGTGAGCTACAGCCCCTGGGTGCGGAGCCAGCGGATCTCGGCCTCGATGAAGTCGTCGATCTCGCCGTCCATCACGGCCGCGGTGTTCCCGGTCTCCAAGCCAGTCCTGAGGTCCTTGATGTTCTGGTACGGGTGCAGCACGTAGTTGCGGATCTGGGTCCCCCAGCTGCGCCCGCCGTCCCCGCGCAACTCATTCATCTTGGCGGCCTGCTCATCGCGCTTGCGCTCGAGCAGCTTGGCCTGCAGCACGGCCATCGCGCTGGCCCGGTTCTGGATCTGGCTGCGCTCGTTCTGGCACGACACCACGATGCCGGTCGGCAGGTGCGTGATCCTGACCGCCGAGTCCGTGGTGTTCACTCCCTGCCCGCCTGGCCCGCTTGATCGGTAGACGTCGATGCGCAGTTCGTCGTCGGAGACGTCGATGTGGTCGGCCTGCTGCACGACCGGGATCACGTCGACCCCGGCGAACGAGGTCTGGCGGCGACCCTGGTTGTCGTACTTGGAGATCCTGACCATCCGGTGAGTGCCGTGTTCACCGCGCAGCGTTCCGTAGGCGTACGGGGCCTTGATCGCGAAGGTGGTCGACTTGATGCCAGCCTCTTCCGCGTAGGACGTGTCGTAGATCTCCGCCGGGTACCCGTGCCGTTCTGCCCAGCGCAGGTAGATGCGCTGCAAACCTTCGGCCCAGTCGGCGGCGTCGGCGCCGCCCGCCTGCGCGTTGATCGTCATGAGCGCCTCGCGCGAGTCGTACTCACCAGAGAGCAGCGTCCTGACCTCGAGCTGGTCGATCTGGCTCTTGATCGCGGCCAGCTCGCGTAGCGCCTCCTGCATGGTCGGCTCGTCGGCCTCGCTGACCGCCAGCTCGAACATGACTGACACTTCCTCCAGCCTGCCGTGCAGCGCCTCCAGCCTGGCCAGTTCCGCGTCGAGGTAGGACAGCCTGCGGTGGACGGCCTGCGCGTTCTCCTGGTCTTCCCACAACCCGGGGTCGGCCGAGCGCTCGCGCAGATCGTCGGCCTCCTTCCGCATCCCGTCCAGGTTGAGGACAGCCTCGATACTGGCGAGCTTCGATGTCAGCTCCGAAATCTCGCTCGCGTAGTCGATTGCCATGCCGGCAGCCTACGCGAAAACCGGTGCCGACCTTGAGGCCGCGTAACGGCAGCCTGATCCCGCAACGCCCGCGTTGGGCCGCTCCGCAGCGGCTCAGCCAGGCAAGGTGCTGGAGGCGACCAGCGTGCGGATCGCCCGGACGGCGACGGACAAGGTCGCGACCGTGAACGCGTCGCTCTCCCAGATCTCGACCAGCGTCTGCGCGGCCCTGGTGACCGCGGCGTCGTTCCTCGCCTCCCATGCCGCCAGCCGCTGCTCGGGAGTGCCCGAGTCGGTGACGGTCAGCACGTCTCTGGTGAGAGCCGCGTGTGCCGTGTACAGATCGTCGCGCAGCGCGTTCCTTGCCATCGTGTTCCACCGGTCGTCCCGCGCGAGCGCGGTGATCCGGTCGCGCAGCCTGGAGATCTGCAGCCGGTCGGCCAGATCGAAATAGACCTCGGCAGTCTCCTCGACCGGGCGGCCCGTGCTGGACGCGATATCGACGATGTCGAAAGCCGAGTAGGCGGGCACCATCGCCGGCCAGACGGTCGGCCAGGTCGTCAGGGAATCCCCGGCTGGCGAACATGTCACGCCGCTCCTCGAAGCTGGACATGTCCAGCCCCGCGAGCAGCTTGGGCAGCCCGCCCGCCACGGCGAGCACGCCGCCTGCGAAGAAGTCGATGGTCGCCTGGATGTCGAACGGAGGCCGCCTGAAGTGCAGCAGCCACCTGGTCGCCCGCTCGGTGAGCTTGCGCGCCTCGAGCAGCGCGAGGACCTGGGCAGAGGTGTCCACCGCGCCGTCCAGCGCTCGCAACTGGAGCCAGAACCCTGGCATGTCGAAGACTTCCCGTGCGACCAGCCACGCCTCCGTGAGGTGCGGCACCGAAGCGCCGGTCTCCTCGTTCAGCCGGAACGCGAACGTGATGCCGGACTTGTCGACCATCTCGTTGATCACAGCGGTGCTGATGATCTCCCTGTGCAGGCGGTGCGACGGCATCCGGCTCGTGAACCGCTCGCGCAGCGGAATCGGGAAGTACCTGTTCAGCGCCCGCCTGAGGTACGGGTCGTCGGGCACGTCAGAGGCGAGCACCTCCTGGCCGAGCGCGATCTTGGTGTGCGCGAGCAGCACGGAGAACTCGGGCAGCGTCAGGCCTGAACCCGTCGATCGGCGCTCGGCGATGTCCTTGTCGGCAGGTAGGACGTCGAGCCGCCGCCTGATCCGGCCCTCGCGCTCCAGCTTCCTGATGTACCTGGCATGGACGTGCAGCATCTGCGCGGACTGCGCGCTAGCGGCCGCGAGGGCCCTGTTCTGGTGGTAGTTGTCCGCCAGCACTAGCCGGGCAACCTCATCGGTCATCGACTGGAGCAGCGTGTCGCGGTCGGCCGTCGTCATCTCGCCATCGCGGACGACCCCGTCGAGCAGGATCTTGATGTTCACCTCGTGGTCCGAGGTATCCACGCCAGCGGAGTTGTCGATGAAGTCGGTGTTGACCAGCCCGCCGGCCAGCGCGTACTCGATCCTGGCCTCCTGGGTCAGGCCCAGGTTGCCGCCCTCGCCGACCACCCTCGCCCGCAGTTGCGAGGCGTCGATCCTGACCGCGTCGTTGGACCTGTCGCCGACGTCGGCGTGTGACTGGTTCGAGGCCTTCACGTAGGTGCCGATGCCGCCGTTCCAAAGCAGGTCGACAGGCGCGGCCAGCGCCGCCGCGATGAGCTGGTCTGGCGAGAGCGCCGTGATCCCGTCATCGAGCCCGAACACCGCCCTGACCTGCGGCGAGACGGGAACGGACTTGGCCGACCGGGGCCAGATTCCGCCGCCGTCCGAGATGAGCCCGCCGTCGTAGTCCGCCCAGGATGACCTGGGAAGGTCGAACAGCCGCCGCCGCTCGGCAAAGCTGGCAGCCGGGTCAGGATCGGGGTCAAGGAAGACATGCCGGTGGTCGAAAGCCGCGATCAGCTTGATGTGCTCGGACAGCAGCATTCCGTTGCCGAACACGTCTCCCGACATGTCGCCGACGCCGACGACGGTGAAGTCGGTCGCTGCGATGTCGACGCCCAGCGTCCGGAAGTGGAACTTGACCGACTCCCAGGCGCCGCGGGCGGTGATGCCCATCTTCTTGTGGTCATAGCCAGCGGAGCCGCCGGACGCGAACGCGTCGCCCAGCCAGAAGCCCCGCTTCAGCGCGATTTCGTTCGCCGTGTCAGAGAACGTCGCGGTTCCTTTGTCTGCGGCGACCACCAGGTACGGGTCGTCACCGTCGTGCCTGACGACACGCTCAGGCGGGATGACGCGTCCGACCTGCAGGTTGTCGGTCACGTCGAGCATGGCGCTGATGAACATCCGGTAGCAGGCGAGCACCTCGCCCTGGTAGGCCTCGCGGTCGGCGGGGTCCGGCAGTTGCTTGCAGACGAAGCCGCCCTTGGCGCCGGAGGGCACGATCACCGAGTTCTTGACCTCCTGGGCCTTGGCTAGGCCGAGGATCTCGGTACGGAAGTCCTCGCGCCGGTCCGACCAGCGCAGACCGCCGCGCGCCACGTTGGCAAACCGCAGGTGGACGCCCTCGAACCGGGGTGAGTAGACGAACAGCTCGAACTTAGGCCGCGGCGCCGGCAGGTCTGGAACAAGCGCGGCGTCGAGCTTGAACACCAGGTACGGCGCTGCCTTGGAACCGCCAGGGCGGCTCGACGCTGCCTCGTCGCGGAAGTAGTTGGTGCGCTGGGTCGCGATGATCAGGCCCAAGTAAGCCCGCAGGATCCGGTCCTCGTCCAGGCTCGCGACGTCGTCGAGTTCGCCGCCGATCTCCTCGAACAGCGCCTCGCTCCGCTCGGCCTGGCCGCCGGCCCGGTCAGGATCGAAGCGCGACTCGAACAGCCGGATGCAGCCGGCGCGCGATGACCGGGTTGGACCGCAGCACCCTGGCGATGTAGCCGGAACTGAACGTCGTGCCCGCCTGCTGCAGGTACTTGGCGTAGGCGCGGAGCACGACGATCTGCCGCCAGGTCAGGCCAGCGTCGAGCACGAGCGAGTTGAAGTCGTCGTCCTCGATCTCGCCGTTCCAGAGCGCGGCAAGCGCGCCTTCGAGCTGACCAGCCACCGACGCGAGGGATACGTGCGGGACCGGCGTGGACCGGCGGCCATGCCCGGAAGCGGAAGCGGCATCCCGGCGCAGCCCGAAGTCGTAAATCCAGAACGACTCGGCGCCCGGGAACTCATAGGGGTGCTCGTCGACCACCTCGACGCCCATGTGCTGCAGCCTGGGCAGCACGTCGGTCAGCGTGATCGGCGACCCTGTCCTGTGGATCGTCAGCCGCCACACCCGGCGCTGGTCGCCGGAGATTTCGGTCTCGGGCTGGGCAGCGGCCGCCACGCTCAGCACGCCCGTGCTGAGCGGGGCCGCGCCCTGCGCCCCTGGCTCATCTTCGACGGGAACGCCGCCGACATAGCCGGCCGACTCCCACATCTCGAACGAGATGTCCAGGCCCGACTTGCGCATCTGCTGGATCTTGGCCAAGTCGGAGATGGCCGCGGCGGCGGGCACATCCGCTTTGTAGGTGTCGGAGATAGAGTCGGCGAACTCGGCGAGCAGCGCCCGCCCGCCTCGCTCGCCCAGCTGGGCCACAGCCTCACGGACGAGGTCGTCATCCCAGGACCGGACGGCGGCGGCGATCGCCTGCTCGACCGCGGCTACGTCCGGATCGACTAGCGTCTTGCCGCGCTCGGCACGCACGACGATGTGCAGCCGCGCGATCGGGCCCTCGTCCACGACAGCGCTGTAGTCGACCTGCGCGCCACCGAGCACACGGCGCAAGATCTCCTGCACAGCAACCCTGACCTTGGTGTTGTACCTGTCCCTTGACAGATAGATCAGGCAGGAGACGTAGCGGCCGTAGATGTCTTTGCGCAGGAACAGCCTGGTCTGCATGCGCTCGCGCAGCCGCAGCACCTCGCTGGCCACGTCTGCTAGCTCGGCGACCGGCGTCTGGAACAGCTCCTCGCGCGGGTAGACCTCCATGAATTCCGCGACGGCGCGGCCGTCGTGGCTGTCTGCGGCGATACCGCTCGCGTCGTAGACCTCGGTCAGCTTGCGGCGCAGGATCGGGATCCTGGCGATGCTGTCGGTGTAGGCCATATGGGTGTATAGCCCAAGGAAGCGCCACTCTCCGATCACCCTGCCAGACTCGGAGATCCGCTTGATGCCCACGTAGTCCAGGTAGCTGGAGCGGTGCACCGTCGCGCGCGAGTTCGCCTTGGTGATGATCAGCCGGTGACGGGGGTCGGTGGCGATCTGCCTGGCTGGCGGCGACAGGGTGGACAGCCGGGTGGTGTGCGCCTTGTCGTGCCGCAGGATGCCAAGACCCGTGCCTGGCACACCATGCAGCGCGAGCCCTCCGGCGTCGTTGACCAGGTCGTACTCGCGGTAGCCGAGGAATGTGAAGTGCGAGTCGACGAGCCAGCGCAGCAGCAGTTCGATCTCCGACGGAGACTCAGCTGGACTGGAGGGGATGACCCATCCACCCGACTTCGGACCG
Organism: uncultured Actinomycetota bacterium; assembly: GCA_963696215.1. Lineage (GTDB taxonomy): Bacteria > Actinomycetota > Actinomycetes > Streptosporangiales > Streptosporangiaceae > Chersky-822. The sequence continues at coordinate 208,138 of CAVOJF010000006.1, read as the reverse complement.
CCGCCCGAGGAAGATCCCGCGTGGACCTCGCCTTCCGCACCCGGCCCGCCGGCCAGCTGGCGCTCGATCGCGCTCGCGGCCGCGAGTTCGTCGGCGATGCGCAGCGCCATCGCACGCATCTTGGGGTAGTCCTCGACCGCGAGCCGCACGTCCCACAGCGCGTGGTCGAGGTCGGCCGCGATCGCCGTGGCCTTGCCGGGCGCCAGCTTCGCGACCTCGATGTGCGACCACGACTCGTTGATCACGTCGGGGTCGGCGCTGGCTTCGTGCCTGTGGTCCGCCGGGCGGGCCTCCGTCGGCGGGCAGACTTCGCGCAGTGCACCGGTAACGTCACGCCGGACCGTGAGCTGTGGGTGAACGACCAGCTCAGGCGCCACCTCGTGGGCGGCCAGCGTCATCGTCAGCGTGTCCACGAGGAAGGGCATGTCATCGGTGACCACATCGATCACGTCGCGATCGGGCAGCAACGTGGCGTCGGCACCAGGCCTGACCCTGACCATGGCACGGCCCTGCGGGCGGAGCGCGGCCAATTCGGCGTGGGCGCCGGCGACCCCGCCAACGCGGCGCGGCCCGGCCGCGATGAGGTCGGACGAGTCGACGTGCCGGTAGTAGGAGTGCACGTAGCCATCGCGATCCCCAACCTTTGCGTGGGCGGCACCGTCACCGAGCTGTGCCGCCGCTTCGGTGAGGAGCGCCTGCCGCGCGGCGCTCTGGTGCTCAGACATACGTCCCACTCCTTCGTGGTTCCAAGGGTGATCGCGCGCGAACGCCCCTTTATAGCTTGTCCCGAAGCTCCCAGAGCAACGGGTAGTACCGCATCGGCACCCGCTGGTGCAGGTATGGGGCGCCCGTCGAGCCGCCGGTGCCCGACTTCGTACCGATCTGGCGCTCCACCATCTGAACGTGCCTCGCCCGCCAGCCAGCCGCCATCTCGTCGTGGTCGAGAAGGCCCTCGGCGAGCTGCCACAGGTCGTCGTAGGCCGCCCGGTCGCGCGCGATCGCGAGCAGCGAATCCGAGACATGCTCCTCGGTGCTTACGTCCAGGCCACGACGGCCGAGCAGGCCGAGGTAGGCGTCCCACAGGCTGGGCTCGGCCAGCCGGCGTGCCAGCCGTTCCCGCTCGTCGGTGGTCAGATTGCGGAACCGCGCCACAAACCGATGCTCCTTGGCTCCAGACAGGAACTCAAGCTCCCTGAACTGGACCGACTGCAGACCGCTGGCCGGCGCGAGGGTGGCACGGAACTGCAGGAAGTCCTGCGGCGTCATCGTCTCCAGCACGTCGATCTGGCTGACCAGCAACCGCTCGATCACATGGGTTCGGTGCATCAGATGCTTAGCCAGCCACGTCTCGCTCGCGTCCATCGCGTCCCTGGCCCCGACGAGTTCGTGCAGCAACTGCTTGAACCAGAGTTCGTAGACCTGATGGACGGTGATGAACAGCAACTCGTCGTGGGCCGGCGGATCGGCCAGCGGCACTTGCTGCCCGAGCAGGTCTGGCAGGTGCAGATAGGCGCCGTAGGTGAGCCTGCCGCCCTCCTCACCGAAGCTACGCCCCGACTGCGCGGCCACTACCCGGCGCTCCCTTCGCTCGCCGCCTCCGCCGGGGCGTAATAGGCCAGCACCTCCGGGTTGGCAAGCGAGTCCCTGTCCGCCGCGGCATCGACCGGCGTGCCGGTCAGGATCTTGCGGACGGGGACCTCGAGTTTCTTGCCGGACAGCGTCCGTGGCACGCCAGGCACCTGGTGCATCTCATCGGGCACGTGCCGAGGCGACAATTCCGAACGCAACAGCGTGCGGATCTTGGTCCGCAGCGCGTCGTCGAGCGTCGCGCCCGGCGCCAGCACCAGGTACAGCACCAGCCGTCCCTCGGTGCCGAGCGTGCCCGTGTCGATCACGAGGCTGTCTGTGACCTCGGGCAGTTCCTCGACGATGCGGTAGAACTCGCTGGTTCCCATCCGCACGCCGCCGCGGTTCAGGGTGGCGTCGGACCTGCCGTAGATCACGCAACCGCCGTCGGCCAGGTTCATGATCCAGTCTCCGTGCCGCCAGATTCCCGGATACTGAGCGAAGTAGCTGGTCGTGTACCGCTCGCCGGTGTCGTCGCCCCAGAAACAAACCGGCATAGACGGCAATGGCACGGTCAGCACCAGCTCGCCGACCGCACCGACGACTGCGTGGCCGTCGGCGTCATACGCCTCGACCTTCGCGCCGAGGCACGGGCCGGCGATGATCCCCCGCCGCACCGGAAGCAGCGGGTTCGGCCCCACGAACCCCGTGCACATGTCGGTCCCGCCTGAGAAGGACCCGAGCACGAACGCCCGACGGGGGACCCCCGTCGTCGTTCCAGCGCCAGCGGCGTCCCCCCGTTGCAGGTCGGAACTCGGGGCCACGGCGGCGTAGACCCAGTCGAAGCCCTCAGGCGGCAGCGGTGAGCCGGTCGAGCCGACGCCGCGCAGCCGCGACACGTCGAATTCGTCGCGGGGGCACAGGCCGGCCTTCATGCAGGTGACCAGGTACGGGGCGCCGGTACCGAAGTACGTCACCCCGACGTCGGCCGCGAGCCGCCACAACTCATCGACGCCTGGATGAACGGCGCTGCCGTCGTAGGCGACGATCGTGACGCCCGAGAGCAACCCGCCGACGAGGAAGTTCCACATCATCCAGCCGGTGGTGGTGTACCAGAAGAACACGTCGCCGGGTCCGAGGTCCATGTGCAGGCTGATCGCCTTGAGGTGCTCGAGCACGATGCCGCCGTGCCCGTGCACGATCGCCTTTGGCAGGCCGGTCGTGCCTGAGGAGTACAGCACCCAGAGCGGGTGGTCGAACGCCACGTCGTCGCACTCGGTCCGCAGCCCGTCGGCGCCCGGCGCAGGCGCCTGCCCCCCGAGATCGGCCAGCGCGTCCCACATCGTGACCGGCGCGGGCAGCGGTGGCTGCCGGGAGGAGGCACCGATGTAGTCGACCATGATCACCGCCTGCAAGCCAGGCAGGGCCGCGGCGATCGCGGCAAGTTCGCTCTGCCGGTCGAACGTCTTGCCACCGTAGACATAGCCGTCGACCGCGATCAGCACCTTCGGTGTCACCTGGGCGAACCTGTCGATGACCGCGTGCGCCCCGAAGTCGGGCGAGCAGGAAGTCCAGATCGCGCCCAGACTTGCCGTCGCTAGCAGGCCGATCAGCGCCTGTGGCGAGTTGGGCAGGTAGGCGGCCACGCGGTCACCGCGTTGAACCCCGAGGGCGGCCAGCGCTGCCCGCACGATGGCCACGCGCTCGTCAAGCTCGGCAAAGGTCAGGCTGCCGTCGTGACCGGCCTCCGACCGGTACCTGATCGCCGTTCGGTCCGGGTCTGTGCTGGCTGCTCGGAGGGCGTTGCGCGCATAGTTAATCGTCGATCCAGAGAACCAGTTGACGGCAGGCATCGGGCCGCCCTTCAGCACCGGGCCGTCGCCGCGGCTGCCGAGCACGCCGAAGTAATCCCAGATAGACGACCAGAAGTCCGCTGGCTCGCAGATCGACCAGCGCCACAGATCGTGGTAGCTGCTGCCCGTCCGGGGGGACGATCCGCCGGAACCTCCCGTGGTGCCATTGCGGCCCGCCTCGACGGCGCGGCCCTCCGCAAGCCACCGCGCGTAGTCGGTGATCCTGGCGCGCTCGATGTCGGTGCGCGTGGGCGTCGCCAGCAGTGTGCCGTAGCCACGACCGGCGGGCAGTTCCTGGTCATGCGCCTGGTGTTGCCGAGCCACTTCACCGCCCCGATCGGTTGACTGGACGTTTATACCAGTATGAAATTCTCGTCCAGCCGGCCTGGCCGCAAGGCCGGGGCCACGCCGGCGCCGGTCCATCTGGCGGGCCTGCCGTTATTCCGCTCCCCGGTCATCGCGCTGATACCGGCGCAGCGCCACCACGGCCCAGATCGCTTCCACTACCCCGAACGGCCAGGCTCCTGAGAGGAAGCCGTAGCTGCTCGCCAGCAAGCAGCCGCAAGCGAACGCCAGCACGAACCGCCGATTCCTGCCCTCGAGCGCGTACATGGTCATCATGAACGTCAGCGCGAGCACGCCGAAGGTCGTCAGCGCCCAGCCGCTCATCGGCTGATCGCCGCCACCACCCTGGATGTGTCGGCCAGGTCCGTCAGCACCGGGTCGGCGCCGGCCTCCCGCAATTCGCTGATCGTCGAGCGCCCGGTCGCCACTCCGAGGCAGCGCACGCCCGCGACATGCGCCGCGGCCACATCCCTGACCGAGTCGGCCACGTAGACCGCCAGCGCTGGCGCGAGCGACACCCTGTACTTCTCGGCCGCCATCGCCAGCGACCGCAGGATCTGAGTACCCTTCGGGTACACGTCAGAGCCGATAGCCGCCGATGTCAAGATCGAGGTATCGCTCCAGGTCGAAGGCCTGCAGCTTGTGGGCGGCGTTCTGCCTGATCGTCCCGGTAATCACCGTCTGAATCACGTCGGGCAGCCTCGACACGGCGGCGAGCGCCTCGCGCGCGCCAGCCAGCGTCCGGCCCTGGCGGGCGAGTTGTTCGTTGCGCGCCCCGAAGGCCACGGCCAGTTCATGCGCGTAGGCGGCGAGCAGGTCGTTTGTTTCTGGCTGGCCAGCGCGCGGCTGCGGGTCGTTGAGCTCGAGGGCCTCGAAGAAGATTTCCGAGTCGCTCGCGCCCGCCAGTTGCGGCAGCGCGACCAGCGGCCGACCGGTGACCCGCCGGTACGCCTCGGCGTAGGCGTCACGGGACACCCTGGCGACGTCGATCAGGGTCAGGTCAATGTTCCACAGGACGAGGCGATGGATGACGTGCCTCCTGCGCGTGGTGGTCAGTCGAGCAGACCCTAACCCATGTGCGGGTACCGGTAGTCGGTCGGCGGAACGAACAACTCCTTGATCGTTCTGGCGTTCACCCAGCGGGTCAGGTTGAAGATCGAGCCGGCCTTGTCGTTGGTGCCGCTCGCGCGAGCGCCACCGAATGGCTGCTGACCGACGACCGCGCCCGTCGGCTTGTCGTTGATGTAGAAGTTGCCGGCCGAGAACCGCAGCGCGTCGGTGGCCGCCGCGATCGCGGCCCGGTCGGTCGCGATGATCGCGCCGGTCAGCGCGTACGGCGCGATGTCGGCGGCCTGCCTGACTACGGCTTCGTAATCCGCGTCGTCGAAGACGTGCACGCCGAGGATCGGCCCGAAATACTCGGTGCTGAACAACTCGTCGGTCGGATCCGAGCACCCGAGCACCGTCGGCCGCACGAAGTACCCCTCCGAGGCGTCAGTGGTGCCGCCAGCTAGCACCGACACCGACGGCCGTGACCTGGCCCGGTCGATGGCATCGGCGTGCGTTGCGAACGCCTTGTCGTCGATCACGGCGCCCATGAAAGCGGTCAGGTCTGCAGAGACGTCGCCCATGGTCAGTTCCTCGACGGTGGCGATGAAGTCGTCCTCCATCCGGCGCCAGAGGCTGCGCGGGACGTACGCGCGGGAGGCGGCCGAGCACTTCTGCCCCTGGTACTCGAACGCACCTCGGACCAGTGCCGTGCGCAGGACATCAGGATCGGCCGACGGGTGCGCGATAACGAAGTCTTTGCCGCCGGTCTCGCCGACCAGTCGCGGATAGCTGCGGTAGCCGGAGATGTTCTCGCCCACGGTCCGCCACAAGTGCTGGAAGGTACCCGTCGACCCGGTGAAGTGGATGCCGGCCAGGTCCCGGTGCGGGAGCGCCACCCTCGACAGGGTGCGGCCGCCACCGGTGACCATGTTGATCACCCCGGGGGGCAGTCCCGCGGTCTCGAGCAGGCGCATCAGGAAATGGGCGGAGAACTGCTGGGTGTGCGATGGCTTCCAGATCACCACGTTGCCGAGCAAGGCCGGCGCGGTCGGCAGGTTGCCTGCGATCGAGGTGAAGTTGAACGGCGTGATCGCGAGCACGAAGCCTTCCAGCGGCCGGTACTCGAGCCTGTTCCACGAGCCGGGCGCCGAGCTAGGCTGCTCGGCGAGCAGCCGCCTGGCGTAGTGCACGTTGTACCGCCAGAAGTCGATCAGCTCGCAGGCGGCGTCTATCTCGGCCTGGTGGACCGACTTGGACTGGCCGAGCATGGTCGAGGCGTTGATCACCGAGCGCCACTGCCCGGCCAGCAGGTCTGCGGCGCGTAGGAAGATCGCGGCCCGGTCGTCGAATGACAGCTCTCGCCAGCCGGGGGCGGCCAGTCTCGCGGCCTCGATCGCGGCCGCCACGTCCTCGTCGGTGGCCTCGCCGAAGCGGCCGAGCACGTGCGCGTGGTTGTGCGGCTGGACGACGTCCACCCAGTCCCCACCGCCCATCCGCTGGACGCCGCCCACGGTCATGGTGAGGTCGACCGATTCGCCGGCCAGTTCTTTGATCTTGGCTTCCAGGGCCGCGCGCTCGGGGCTGCCCGATGCGTAGGTCTTGACAGGCTCGTTGACCGGAACGGGGACGTTGGTAAAGGCATCGAACACGGATGACTCCCATGGCTCGACAAAGGCGTACGCCGGTGCAGACCCGACCGAGGCTGCGGTGCCGCCCCTCATCGTCGCACGAACCACCCGTGCCTGCCGAGACGCCCTCGCTGGGTGGCGCTCAGCTAGCCGATGAGGTGCAGCTAGCCGATGAGGTGCAGCTAGCCGATGAGGTAGAGCAGCTCCTGGGTGGCGTACCAGAGCAGTTCGTGGCCTTCTGCGCTGTCGACGACGAACTTCGCGTCGCCGTCCCCGGCGTCCGCGGCGGGAAGCGCGGCCGCGGCGGCGTCGATGTCGGCGGCCGCGTCGTCGGCGTCGACGTGACCGGACACGACGTCGGCGAGCATGACCGGCAGCGCCAAGCTCACCTTGCCTGGCTTGTCGGGGCCGTTGACGCTGCTGACGACCGACTCAGGGAGTTCGGCCGCGAGGACGATGCGCCGCCGCGGCGCCTTGGTGTCGACGTGCAGCATTCGCAGCGAGGCGCGGGCCGCCTGGACCATCGCGATGTACTCGAGTTCCTCGAGGTCGCCGCTGGCGTACCACTCACGCAACGCTGGCGTCACCGCGAACCCAAGCACGGGTGCCGGGCCGATCTGGCCCGCTACCAGCGCAGACCCCAGCTCAGCCAGCGTCGTTGGCAGGTAGACGCGCATGAGGTCCCCAACAGACTTACCGCAATGAGATGACTCGCCGCGCTTGCCGTACGGCCGCAGCGGGGATTGCTATCGAGTGTGCCAGCCCGAAGCGGGCGATGACCACAGAATCAACACAGGGCTCATTTTGCGCGCCTCCGGCACGACGCTCATTTTGCGCGCCTCCGGCACGGTTCATTTGCGCGCTTCAAGAAGGTCGACGACGTTGGTGACGGCCACGTCGATGGATTCGTGCTCCCAGAACCTGACCACGGTCCAGCCAGCTCGGTCGAGGGCGGCGTCGGCGGCCCGGTCCCTGTCGACGTTGCGGCGCAGCTTGGGCTCCCAGTACCAGGTGTTCGCCGCTGGCTGGCTGCCGTGCTCGGGACAGCAGTGCCAGAAGCACCCGTCCACGAAGACCGCGACCTTCCGCGCCGTGAACACGATGTCCGGCCGGACCCTGATCCCGTCGGCCAGGTCGAGCCGGTAGTCCTTGCGATACCGGTAGCCGAGGCCGTGCAGCGCCCGGCGGAGCGCAAGCTCGGGCTTGGTGTCGGTGCGCCGATTCGCGCGCATGTTCGCCGACCGGCCTGCGCTGGCCGGATGCGGATAGGCACGCTTGGCCTTGCTCGCAGGCTCGACTGCCGGCGCATCAGCGGACGCCGCATCCTCGGCCATAGCGCATCAGGGTAGTGGCTCGGCGATGGCGGCAATTGCGCAGCGCACGACCGCGGCGGAATCCCGCCCCCGGACCGCGCGGCTACCGGGACGTGGCTGCTACAGGACCCTGCTGCCGTTGCTGGTGAACAGATCAGACAGCGCGGCCCTGGTCTGCACGGGATCCTCGTGGTGCACGGTGCTGAAGCCGAGCGCCTGGGCCGCGACGATGTTGCCCTCGACGTCGTCGACGAACACGCACTCCGCTGGCGACAGCCCGAGCCTGCCGGCTGCCAACTGAAAGATCCGCTCCTCGGGCTTGCGCATCCCGACCTCTCCCGAGATCACCACGTCATCGAAGAGATCGGCGAACAGGTGGCGCGGGTAGCCGTCCTCGCCGCCGCCCCAGGAGTTGGACAGCAGGCTGGTCCTGATCCCGTTCGCCCGCAGGTCCTTGATCAGCTCGAGCATCTGGTCCAGGATCACCGAGGCGCCGAACATCCGCCGCAGCAAGCCGACCGATTCCACCGGAGAACCGTCGTCCCGCACGAGCGCGGCGGCCAGCGTCGCCTCGAATTCCTCGTCGCTCACCTCGCCGCGCTCCAGCGCGTGGATCGGCGACTCGGACTCCCCCGACCCGTACGCGCTCCTGACCCAAGGCCGCATCGCGGCCATGTAGCTCTCCCTGTCAATCCGCTCGGACTCCAGCCAGGCGGTGACGGTTTCGACGATCGGACTGGTGATCACCCCGCCCCAGTCGAAGATCACGGCACGCAGGTCAGCGGAAGGTTCGGCCACGGTCCCGATCGTAAGTGAGGCCTGTGCTGCTGCGGCGAACCGGGAGTGAACAGTCCGCGCCAGCGGTACCGCCAGGTACTGGCAGAATGCCCCCATGCAGCGGACAGCGGTGGTCACCGGCGCGAGCAGCGGCATCGGAGCAGCGAGCGCGGAGCGGCTCGCTGGCGAGGGCTACCACGTGGTGCTCGCGGCCAGGCGGCGCGACCGGCTCGACGAGGTGGCGGAGCGGATCGCCGCCGCGGGCGGCAGTGCGCAGGTCAACGAGGTTGACGTAACCGACCGGGCGCAGGTGGACGCGCTGGTCGCGGATCTACCGCGGTGCGACGTGCTCATCGCCAACGCTGGCGGTGCCTTGGGCAGTGAGCAAATCGCCGACGCGTCGGCCGCTGACTGGCTGACGATGTACCAGTCCAACGTGCTCGGCACCCTGCACACCGTGCAAGCGCTGCTGCCGAGGCTGATCGACAGCGGCGACGGCACCATCGTGATCATGGGCTCGACCGCGGGCTTCACCGCCTACGAGGGCGGCGGCGGCTACGTCGCCGCCAAGCACGGCACGCACGCCATCGCCGCGACGCTGCGCCTGGAGCTTTGCGGCCAGCCCGTCCGGGTGATCGAGATCGCTCCCGGGATGGTCAGAACCGACGAGTTCGCGCTGACCAGGTTCCGCGGCGACGCGGAGAAGGCTGCGGCCATCTACGCTGGCGTCCCCGATCCGCTCACCGCCGAGGACATCGCCGACGCAGTGACCTGGGCCGTCAGCCGGCCGCGCACTTCAACGTGGACCTGATGGTGCTGCGGCCGCGCGCCCAGGCGGCTCAGTACAAGGTCTACCGCCAGACCTGAGTTCCCCAGGAACATCAACGTGCCGTCGACGTTCAAACAGGACGGGTGGCGGCACCTTGCTGTTCTAAATTTCGGCGGATCAGGCGGTCTGGGTGACCTTGCTGAGGCCGCGCGGGTTGTCAGGGTCGATGCCGAGACGACGGGACAGCTGCTCGGTCAGCAACTGTCCTGGCACGACCAGCCCGATCGGCGCTAGCCACTCCGGCAGCACGGGGCCGGCCAGGGCGCGGCTGCTCACTGCCGCCAGTTCCGGGCCGCCACCGATCGCGTACGCCCGCGCACCGGCGCCGGTGACCCGCTGGGCCAGGGCCACGGCGGCGACCTGGGTCGGTCCGGAGTCAGCAGCCATGATGATCGCCGGCGTCTCGGCGTCGACGACGGCGATCGGGCCGTGCTGCAGGTCGGCCCACGAGATCCCCATCGCGTGCAGGTAGCACGCCTCCTTGATCTTGAGCGCGACCTCGAGCGCCGCCGAGTACGCAAGCCCCCTGGCCGAGACCATAAGCCCGTCGACGCCAGCGAGTTCGGCCACGAGCGGCTCGATACCGTATTCCTGCGTCGACGCCGCGGCCAGCAGATCCTCGATCACCTCGGGCAGGTGCTTCAGGTGGCCTGCATCCAGATCCGCCCCGAGGCCGAGCGCGAGCACGGCCAGCGCGGCCAGCTGGCAGGTGAAGGTCTTGGTCGCCGGGACGGCCTGCTCCTGGCCCGCCTCGGTCACGAGCGCAACGTCGGATAGCTCGGCCAGCGGCGACCCGGCGCCGTTGGTGATCCCGACGATGCTGGCGCCGCAGTCCCGCGCCCACTGCAACGTCTCGATGATCTCCTCGGTCCTGCCGGACTGGGACAGCCCGACGGCCATCACGCCTGACAGGTCGATCCGGCTCCGGTAGGTCGTCGCCACGGACGGCGAACCAAGGCTGGCGAGCCTGCCGGTCCTGGTCTGGATCAGGTATCGTGCCGTAGACGGCCGCGTTGTCCGAGGTGCCGCGGGCGAAGAAGAGCACCTGGCGAGCTTGCTGGGCGAGCGCGGCGACCTCGGCGGTGCGCGGGAGCAGCGCCCCGATCGTGGCGCGCAGGGCCTCAGGTTGCTGGAAGATCTCGCTTCGCATGTGAGTCGAGCAATGCTGCCTGGCCGCCGAGTCCACCCCGAACCTCGTTCCCTAGCTGCGACTACGAAGGCATCGAAGGAAATTAGGATCTTACGGGCTTTCCGTCTAGGTATCCAGACTAGGCAAGCCGCGGGCCGAAGATCTGCTCGCCAGCGACCCAGGTCGCGGCCGTGGTCAGGCCCGCGCTCAGCCAGGTCAGGTCCGCCGCGGCGCCGGGTGCGATCCTGCCCAGGTCAGGCCAGCCGATCAGGTCAGCAGGGATCCGCGTCGCCGCGGCGACCGCGGCCGGGAGGTCGATCCCGGCCGCGACCACGTTCGAGATCGCCGCGTCCATCCGCAGCGCCGAGCCCGCGAGGGTGCCGTCGGCGCGCACCGGCGGCGCTCCCTCCTCATCGGGCAGGTCGATCGGCTCACCGCCCAGCACATAGCAACCAGCAGCCATCCCCGCGCTGGCGGCCGCGTCGGTGACCAGGAAAATCCTGCCTGGAGCCGCCCTGAACGCCAGGGCGGCGACCGACCCTGCCACGTGATGCAGGTCCGCGATCAGCCCGCTGGTCAGCCGGGTGTCGGCGAGCGCCTGGCCGACGACGCCGGGCTCGCGGTGGTGCAGCGGCCGCTGGCCGTTGAACAGGTGCGTGACCATCCGCGCCCCGGCGTCCGCCGCCGCGGAGACCTGCTCGGCCGTCGCGTCCGAATGGCCCACGCTGACCCGCACGCCCGCCACCGTCAGTTGCTCGGTCGCGGCCAGCCCGCCGTCGACCTCGGGCGCCAGCGTGACGACGCGCACAAGGCCGGACCCCGCGGCCAGGAGCGCGGCGATCGTGCGCTGATCAGGGCCGAGGATCCAGTCCGGGTTATGCGCACCGCGCCGGCCTCGAGGCGATGAACGGTCCCTCCAGATGCACGCCGAGTACTCGCGCTCCGGCCGGCCCCGTGCGCCACCGCCAGCGCCGCCAGCGCCGCCACCGGCAGCGACGCCAGCAGCGCCGACGGGGACACCAGACCGGTCGGCGAAGAGGTCGGGCACGAACTCCGCGCTCGCGCGCAGCGCGGCGATCAGGCTGTCGATAGGGCTCGTGATGAAGGTCGGCAGGAACGCCGTCGTACCCGTCTCCGGCAGCCGACGGACGACGTCGGTCCATCCGGCCGGATCCGCGTCGCCAAGTTCGACCCCGAAGTAGCCGTTGACTTGCAGGTCGATCAGGCCAGGTAGCAGGTAGCCGGTGCCGAGTTCGACGTCAGGCCTGCCTGGTGGCGGCCCGGATCCGACGTCGGTGATCAACCCGCCCTCGCATACCAGGTAGCCAGGCGCGAGGATCGGCGCGAGGCCGTCGCCAGAACCGGTCGCCGGAATGATCGACGCCGCCGCGATGAGCACCTGGCTAGCCTCGCATCCGGCTCGTCGAGCGTCGCCCGAGATAGCTAACTCTGTACCTGCTTGGTGGCCGACTCCTCGGTGAGTCGCTCGGCGGCGATCGCCGGGCCGCCGGAAGCCTCGACCCAGTCGAGGAAACCTCTGATCTCAGCCGCGACCAGACCGGGCCGCTCCATCATCGCGACATGCCCGACGCCAGCCAGCACCAGCACCCGCGCGGTCGGGAACGCCCGCGCGGCCTTGCCAGCCATCACGGGGTTAACCAGCCGATCGTGGCTGCCGTGCAGGATCAGCGCAGGCGCCTTGATCATGGCCGCGTCCCGCCACAGCGACCACCTCCCGACCTTGAAGTACTCGAAGACCAGGCTCCGAGCCGACATGATGACCGCATGGTTGGAGTAGATCAGCGTGTCGCGCCTGAGCACTTCGGCGATCTCCTCGCGCCGCCTGCTCGGGTGAACAACGCCAGGGTCGGTGTAGACGTCCCTGAGCACGCGGTCGGTTCGCGAGTCCGCTGGCAATCGCCGCAGCCAGTCCATGACGGCCGGGCCGACGCCAGGCACGGCTGCCAGCGCCAGCCGCATCGGTAGCGGGCGCGGGCGCAGGTCGGGCAGCGCGGGCGAGACCAGCGCGAGCGACCTGACCAGATCCGGCCTGCGGGCCGCGACCCTCGTGGCGACGGCGCCGCCCATGGAGTTGCCGATCAGGTGGACTGGTCCAAGGCCCTGCTCGGCGATGAACTCAATCACGGCCCTGGCGTGCGCGTCGATCGAGAAGTCGTCGTTCCTCGGCGGCGGCGAACTCCCGAACCCCGGCAGATCGACCGCGGCACACGCCAGTACAGGCGCGGACGGCCGACCCTGAACCGGCCGGGAGAGCAGGTCCATGAGGTCGGTCCAGTTGGTCGAGGACCCCCCGAGCCCATGCACGAACACGGCTGGCTCGGCACCTTCGACCGAGGGCGCGGTCCTCACGAACAGCTGGCCGGATGGCAGGTCAACGAGGCGCCCCGGCCAGTGCGGGATCGGCTCCGTCGGCGAACCGCCTGGCGGAGCCGGTCCTCTCGCCGGAGGTTCGTTCGTCACCTGCTCCATGTCGTCTCGCCTCGCATCCACATCCGCGGCCGCCTGACCTGCCGTAGCCCAGGCTGGCATCGCGACGACGGCGCCAGCGACCCCGCCGCGGACGGGTGCGTCAGCTGGCCTTCCGTGCGGGCCTGCCCGAACCCGACTTGGTCCGGCTGGACCTGGCCTTGCCCGATTCTGTCTTGGCCGCGCCGTCTTGGCCGTCTTCGGCGCCGTCCGAGTCGGCCTTGGCGCCAGCCTTGGCCGTGCCCGACCTCGTCGAGCGGCTCTTGCTTGACCCGGTCTTCGAGCCGTCCTCGATCGCCTTGGCCTTGTCCTTATTCTCACCGACCGCGGGTGCCTGCTGCGCAGCGGCGAGACTCGCGCGCAGCGCGTCAGCAAGGCTGGTTGACGGACTGGCAGCGATTTCCACGGTGCTCGGCTGGGTCAGCTCATGGCCGGCGACCTTGGCCTCGACGACCTCGGTCAGCGCCTCACGGTAGCCGTCGTGGTGCGCATCGGGGTCGAAGTCGGACGTCATCGAGTCGATCAACGACGACGCCATCGTCAGCTCTTGCGGCCTGACCTCGATGTCCTGCTCGAGGAACGGGAACGAGGCGGCACGCACCTCATCCGGCCAGAGCAGTGTCTCGAGGACGAGCACGCCGTCGCGGCTGCGCAACGTCGCGAGGGACTCGCGCTGGCGGAGGGCGACCTGCGCGATCGCGATCCTGCCTGACTGCTCGAGGGCGTCCCGCAGCAGCACGTAGGCACGCGCTCCGGCGGTCTCAGGCTCGACGAAGTAGCTGCGATTGAACAAGATCGGGTCTAGCTGCTCGGCGGGAGCGAAATGAAGTACCTCGATAGACTTGGTAGTCGGGAGCGGCAGATCGGCGAGGTCTTCGTCGTCAAGCACGACCATCTCGCCCGTGGGCAGTTCGTAGCCTTTGACCACATCCTCATAGGGGACTTCTTCGTCGCAGACAGAGCAGAAACGGCGGAACCGGATACGGCCGCCGTCGGTTCTGTGCACCTGACGGAACGCGATGTCCTTCTGTTCGGTCGCGGCGTAGAGTCGCACGGGAATCATGACCAGCCCGAAGGAGATCCCGCCCTTCCACATGCTGCGCACGTCGTCTCCTTACCCCGGCGGTTCGGACACTTATACAACCAGCGTTGCTCTACTGTAGCCATTCGGCAATATGTTCGAGGGTGCTAATAGCGCCTTGTGGCTGACCAGTACAGGACCTGCGAGGAGGTTGGCATGACCGACAGAGGTCTTGACGAGCCCGTTGCCGACGCCGTCGAGCAGAGCCAGGAAGCGGTGCCGCACGCCGAGGAAACCGACGAGGCCGACATCCTCGATGCCATGCCGCTGGAGGCCGATCCCGCCGACGCCGCAGAGCAGGCCCGCGAGGTCGAGCTTGGCGAGGACGACTATCGCTGAGCAATCCGGCGTTGACCCAGCAACCCGTGCAACCAGGTCCGACGCCCCGCGCGAACTCACTGCACCAGCCGTGCGATTTCCGATGACCTCAGCAGCGTCGGCCAGGCGGGTTGTTACCCGGCCGTAGGATTGCTGTTTGGCAGCTCAGTGACCGCCGCCGATAGACATCGGAGAGTTTCGTGATCGGGACGCCGCAGACCACCAAGACGGCCAGCACGAGACTGCCGCGCCCAGTCCGGCGCCGGCAGCTTCTCGGTGCCGCACGCGATGTGTTCGTCGCGCAGGGCTACCACGCGGCCGCGATGGACGAGATCGCGGAGCAAGCCGGTGTCAGCAAGCCCGTGCTCTACCAGCACTTCCCAGGCAAGCTCGATCTGTACTTGGCGCTCCTCGACGAGAGCGTCGCCGAGCTTGTCGGTGCCGTGTCCGCTGCACTGGCCTCGACAACGAACAACAAGCAGCGGGTGCCCGCGACGTTCCGCGCGTTCTTCGACTACGTCAGCGGTGCGGGGCAGGCCTTCCGGCTGGTCTTCGAGTCCGACCTCAGCAACGAGCCGGCCGTCAGGGCACGCCTGGATCGCGCGTTGTACGAATGCGCTGAGATGATCAGCGAATTCATCCGCGAGGACACCGGTGTCTCTAACGACGAGGCCGACCTGCTTGGCATGGCGCTGGTCGGGATGGCGCAAGTCAGCGCCAGGTATTGGCTGAGCACTGAGCGCGAGATCGACAAGGACCTCGCCGAGGAGCTGCTCTCGCGGCTCGCCTGGCGCGGCATCAGCGGCTGGCCGCTAGCCGACGGCGCGCACGCCTAGCAGGCGGCGCTGCGGCACCGCAGGGCTTTCGCTCCCGGCGTAGCGGGCGCGGGCTTACGCGGCAGCCAAAGCTCGCGCACCCGGCTAGCCTCGGGATTGGTGCAGCGGGCGCAGCATCCTGGCTGTGCGGAGCGGAGGATCGCGATGGAAGTCAAGATCGGCATACACATGGCCCCACGCGAAATTGTGGTCGAGACCGAGTCTTCGGCGGAGGAGATCAAGCAGGCCCTGACCGCGGCGCTCGCGGACAGCAAGCTCTTCGTGATCACCGACAAGCGGGGCGGCACGATACTGGTTCCAGGCGAGAAGATCGCCTATGTGGAACTCGATCAGACCGAACCACGCAGGATCGGATTCGGCAGCGCCTGATCGGGGCGCCCTGAGCAGACCGCGCTAGCCGGCCAGGCCTAGCTGGGCCATGCGCTGCGCGTGCGCGTCAGTCAGTTCGGCGAACATCCTGCCTATCTCGCCCAGCTGTGCCGGCGACCCGCCGGCCAGCAGCCGAGCCAGGGCTTCGCGTTCCGCGGCCACCCGTTGCGCTTGGCTCAGCGCCTCCCCCACCAGCCTGCGCCCCCACAATGCGAGCCGGCCAGCCACCGCAGGGTCGGCTGTGATCGCATCACGGACCCTGGTGATCGCGAACTGCGCCTGGCCAGAGTCGGCGAGCACCGACAGCACCAGGGAGCGGTTGGGCTGGTCGAGCAGGGTCGCGGTGATCCGATAGAAGTCCGCTGCGATGCCGTCGCCCACATACGCCTTGACCAGGCCTTCGAGCCAGTCGGATGGAGCGGTCCTGGCGTGGAACGCGTCGATCGGCTCGACGAACGGCTGCATCGCCGACTGCGGATCAGCGCCGAGTTCGAAGATGCGGTGCCTGAGCAACTGGAAATGGCCGAACTGAGCCACGGCCATCCCCGCCAGGTCGGCCTTGTCGGGCAGCGAGGTCGCCAGGGACGCGTCGTCGGCGAGCCGGAAGAACGCCACCAGCGACGCGTAAGCGATCAAACCGAGCAGTTCGACCACGCCCTCGATGGCGGGCTCCGGCTCATCGGCGGCGGCCTGCTCCTGCTGCCCTGCCTGGCCTGTCGCGTGCTCGCGCTCGGTCACACGGGAAGCGTAACAACCACCGCCACGTCAGGCCGGCAAGCCGGACCGCTGCTTACAGCCGGCCGTCAGCAGGCGTTGCTACACTGAGCAGCGACATCATTGTGGAATGGGATTTTCCTGCGGCGCGTTGAAATACGTAGCGCGGTACGAAAAACCTTCGGTTCCTGGTGCTGCGCCTGGCTCTTCCCGGCTATTTGCTGCGGCAGTGCTCGACGGCCCGATCATCACGGGGCCAGGTCGAGCGCCGGTTACCCGCTCCGTTGCCGGGTCCCGATGAGTCACTTGTCGTCCTGCGGCGACCGAGGCTGGCTGCTGAGCTAGCACGGCCGCAGGCCACTAATGGAGGCGAAAGCCCTGACTACGCAAGACCTAACTACAGACCTGACAGCAAACCCGCCGACAGTACCTCTCGACGCCGTGGCCCTGACGGTGGCCGCCGAGCCCGCCCTGCAGGTCACCGGCTTGCCAGAGCACACCCCAGGCGAGCTTGGGCACCTGGAAGGCGAGCCTGCGGACATCGAAGGCGAGCTCGTGACCACCGAGCCGGCCAGGGCCGGCGACCTGGCTTTCGACCAGTTCGGCGTCGCGGAGCCGATCTGCGCGGCGCTCGCCGCGGCCGGTATCACGACCGCGTTCCCGATCCAGGCGCTGACCTTGCCGATCGCCCTTGACCAGCACGACGTGATCGGACAGGCCAGGACCGGTACCGGCAAGACGCTCGCGTTCGCGATCCCGATCCTGCAGCACCTGATCAACACACCACGCGGCAAGGCCGCGGCACCGCGGTCGCTCGTGGTGGTCCCGACCAGGGAACTGGCCATCCAGGTAGCCGAGGACATGCGCACCGCGGCAGCCAACACCGACGTCAACGTCGTGACCCTGTACGGCGGCCGCGCCTACGAGCCGCAGATCGAGGCGCTCGCGACCGTCGACGTCGTGGTCGGCACGCCAGGCCGCCTCCTTGACCTCGCCAGGCAGCGCCAGCTCGACCTGTCCGTTGTCGACGTGCTCGTGCTCGACGAGGCCGACCGGATGCTCGACCTCGGCTTCTTGCCCGACGTCGAGGCGATCCTGCGGCTGACGCCCGCACACCGGCAGACGATGCTGTTCTCGGCCACCATGCCGTCGGAGATCGTGACGCTCGCCCGCCGGCACCTCTACCGGCCGACCCACATTAGGGCCGAGCAGCACGACGAGCCAGCCCACGTGCCCACCACCCACCAGCATGTCTTCCGTGCACACCACCTCGACAAGATCGAGGTGCTCGCCCGGGTTCTGCAGGCGGAGGGCCGGGGTCTGACGATCGTCTTCTGCCGCACCCGCCGAGCCTGCGACCTGGTAACCACGCAGTTGACCGAGCGCGGATTCGCTGCTGCAGCCGTCCATGGCGACCTAGGTCAGAGCCAGCGCGAGCGCGCGTTGCGCGCGTTCCGTGCCGGCAAGATCGACGTGCTGGTCGCCACCGACGTCGCGGCCCGCGGCCTGGATGTCGAAGACGTGACCCACGTGGTCAACAACGAGTGTCCCGAAGACGAGAAGGCGTACCTGCACCGGATCGGCAGGACGGGCCGGGCCGGGCGAGCGGGCGTGGCCGTAACGTTCGTCGACTGGCAGGACCTCGGGCGCTGGAAGCTCATCAACGAGACGCTGAACCTCGGCCATCCCGAGCCGCTGGAGACCTACTCCACCTCTGAGCATCTCTACGCCGCGCTCGGCATCCCCGCTAGCGCCACCGGGTCGCTGCCGACCGCCAGCCGCGGACGGGCCGGGCTGGAAGCCGAAGACCTCGAGGACATCGGCGAAACCGGCAAGAACCGGACTGCGCCTCACGTAACGGGCTCCCGTCGGCCGCGTGACGAGCGCGGTTCTGGCCACCGCGCGCCAGAAGGTGCAGGACACCGCACCGGCAGTGGCCGCACCAGATCACGAGAGCGGACCAGGGGCGGCTCGCCGGTCAAGGCGGCAGACCCTGTGGGTCAGGCGGCTGTCGCCGCCCAGCAGCCTGCCGGTCATCAGCAGAACCCGTCAGACCCGGCCACTCAGCCTGGCCAGCCGACCGACGGCAAGCCGCGTGCCGGCCGCCGGACCAGGGGCCGCGGTCGAGGCAGGTCAGCGGGCGGACACGCCGCGGATAGCCAGTCGCCGTCGACGCGGCCGGCCAGCGCTGCGGAGCAGCGGGACATCGAGACCCGCTAGCGCTCGCCACAGCGCGGAGGTGGTGTTGCTACCAATGCGCAGAACGACCTGAAGTTCCGGAAGTTCCGGAAGTTCGCCAAGACGTCAGGTACTGGCCGGTGCGGTCTGGGTAGGCTGCCAAACCGTGAGCACTCCGCGCTCGCTGCGCATACCAGCTCAGGTGAGACCGCGCGTCCTGCAGACGACGCGCGGCTCCTTCGCAGTCCTGAGCGCCCGGGCGGCGAGTGGCGTCTGTGATCGCCAGCCAGCGTTGCTGGTGCCTGGCTATACCGGCAGCAAAGAAGACTTCCTCGCGGTTCTCGAGTCGCTGGCGACCGCCGGCCGCGCCGTGACGGCCATCGACATGCGGGGCCAGTATCAGTCGGCGCCAGCCGCCAGCCAGGACGGATACGAATTCGACCAGCTAGCCGACGACTTGCTCGCGGTCGCCGCAGTCGCCGGGGACGGCGGACGCGTTCATCTGCTCGGCCACTCCTTCGGCGGGCTAGTCGCCAGGCAGGCCACGTTGGCCCGGCCAACGGCGTTCGCCTCCCTGACCCTGCTCTGCTCTGGGCCGGGCACGATCGGCGGCCTGCGGGCTCAGACGCTTCGCGAGTTGCTTGACTTCCTCGAGCCCGCCGGGACCGACGTCGACCTGCTCGGCGCCCTGATCGGCCAGGTTTGGGACGGTCAGCTCAGGCCGCAGGCTGAGGCGGACGGCACGCCAGCGGAGATCATCGACTTCCTCGCCGAACGCGCCTTGCTCAGCTGCCCGCTCGGCCTAGCTGAGATGGCCAAGCACCTGCTCAACTGCCCAGACCGGACGGACGACCTGGCCGCGCTCGAGTACCTGCCCAAGCTAGTCAGCTACGGCGAAAACGACGATGCCTGGCCGCCAGACCTGCAGGACATGATGGCCAAGCGGCTGGGCGCCGAGCGGATCTGCATCCCCGGCGCGGCGCATTCACCCGCGGTGGAGGCGCCGGAGACCACGGCGGCGATGCTCACCGCGTTCTGGAACAGGGCAGAGTCAATCCGGCCGCGTGCCCTGCCTACCTGATCGAGCCTTGAGCCAGCACGTCACCCACCGTGCCTGAAGAACAACTCTGCAGGCCGAGCATGGTCGTTGACGTCCCCGCGGGCGCGAGCAAGGAAGGCCGCTGGGACAGGCAGCCCGCGATCTTGACCGGCACCTTCACCCAGTGACCGTGAACCAAGTGCCGCACGCCGTTCGGCAGCGTCCCGAAGGAATCGACCGGCAGGAAAGACCACCAACTGCCGTCACCGCCGCGGACCGAGCCCGGCAGGTAGTAGCCAGCGTTCGCCGTGCCGACCCGGTGCCAGGCGCTGCCGGTCCAGTGCAGCACGATGTAGCTGTCGGACCGTGAGGTGCCGTTGCTCTTCACCTCAAGGACACGCACCCAGACGCTGGTGTCGGACGTCGCATTGATCCCGGTGATGGCCAACTCGAGGTTCGGTGACGGCGTCGGGAGCGCCCCGGCGAGCTTGGTGTTGCGAACCCAGGATTGGCCATTCCACCTGGCCACTACGGGCGCGAGGAACGACGTCCCGCCCTCTCCCCAGGCATCGTTCTTGCTGATCGCGCTGGCATTGTCGAGCACGAATCCGTGGAACGCCAGGTGCGTCCAGGTGCGGCCGTGCAGATGCCAGGTGCCAGTGCCAGGCGCGACGTGCGCGTCGCCGAAGACCCACACGTCGGTCGGATCCACGACCAGGCAGCCAGTGACGATGCCGGGCGCGAAGTGCTTGACCAGCTTCCAGCGCCCGTTCACCAGACGCAGCGCTCCCGCGGCAGTCGCCCCACCGCCAGCGGACGACGTGCCGGCGAAGGCCCAGACGTCGCTCGGCGACGAGGAGGCCGCGCAGCCAATCCCGGTCGTGGCGATCGCCGCGGGGAAGCTCACCTTCGACCAGGATCGGCCATTCCAGTGCAGCCCGAACGGGAAACCCTTGCCTGGCTGACCAGAAACCCGTCCTGTTCCTAGCGCCCAAATGCTCCGTCTCGACGGCGCCACCAGCCCGGACAGGAACGCCGATTTCGTCGTGGCGACCAAGCGCCACCGCACCGACGACGCCGCGCGAGCGCCCGCGCTGGCGTCCGCACTGGCGCCCGCGCTCGCGCCGACGACCGAGAGCAGGGCGAACCCGGCCGCCGCAACACGGACGACCCTTCCGCCGGAACCGGTACGAGCACGCATGACCAACCTCCGCGGTGAGCAAGGCAGCCGACCAACAGCGCGAACGGCCCGATGAACGTATAAGTGCAAACCCCGCACTATTGCCCAATGCCCGAAATTTAACAGACTCGTGGCCATTGCCTCAACGAACCGGGCTGCCCTCTGGTTCCAGATTCGCCTCGTCGGCAAGACCGTCCCAGGAACGCCGTTGCGCGGCCGCCGCCTTGCCCTCTGGGCAGTGCGAGCGGAAGTCGCACCAGCCGCACCACGAACCAGTGGCCGGCGGAAAGACTTCGTCGCCTCGACCCGCGTCCGGGTCGGACCGATACCGGTCGTCGGCCGCAGCGCACTCGCCGGCGATGTCTTCGGCCCTGCGCAGCTGGCGATCCAGTGACTCAGGGCTGTGCTCCCACCGCAGCACCTCGCCGGTCGGCACGTTATGCAGCTCGACGGCCCGGCAGGGCCGACGCAGCACTCGCCCGGCCGCGACGGCGTACAGGGCGAGGGCGAGTGATGATCGCGCGTCGTCGGCCGACAGCCGGCTCCGGCCGGTCTTGTAGTCCACCACCACCAGCTCACGGCCGAACGGGTCAGACGCGGCCTGCGGACTGCCGACGCTGGCAGGCCGGTCGTCGAGCCGGTCAATCCGGCCGGAGAACGCGATCAGGTCTGACTTGGCGCCGACCGTCCGCTCGACCCCGCCGGCTCGCACGCCGGGTCGAGCTTGGCGGCGTACCTCTCGACGATGGTCCGCGACCAGCGCAGATACTGGGCGGACTGGGCCTCGTCGGCGTAGCCCTCGATGATCCAGCCGCGCTCAAGCAGCCCGCCCGCGGCCCGGGCGGTACGGTCCTCGCGCTTCAGTCGCCACCAGCCGGCGAGCGCGTTGTGCACGCTCGCGCCCAGGCTGTTGTGCGCCCACGGCGCTCCCTTCGGCGGTGGCGGCCGGTCCAGGTAGGTCATCCGGTACCGGCGCGGGCAGTCAAGCCAGGCCCGCAGCCGGCTGGGCGTACACGGATAGAGCCGGCGCGGCATGCCTTCGAACCCAAGCTGCTGCACCATTCCATCTTCTCGCCTCTGGTGGCCTTACGGGACCACCGGCGCGCTCACCTTCGCCAGGCGGGTCCTGGCGCCGGTTCATGCCTAGGGCGGGCCCTAGTCCGGCGTCTCGTCGCTGAGCCCGTCTGGACCGGCGGCCACCCAGGAGTCGAACCGCCGCTCAGCGGTGCCAACAGTCGTCTCCTCGCCGTGCCCGGCGAGAATCCTCGTGTCGCCGTCGAGGGTCAGCACGCTCGCGCCGATGGAGCTCACCTGACGCGGGAAGTCCTCGAAGTCGCCCTCGTGCGGGACAGGGCCGCCTCCGTAGACGACGTCGCCCGAGAACAGCACGCCAAGCTCGTCGCAGTACAGGCCGATCGATCCCGGGCTGTGCCCGGGGGCGTGGATCACCTCGAGTGAGACGTCGGCGACCTCGAAGGTGCCACCGTTTTCCATCCGGATGTTGGGTTCCTTGCCCGGATGTGCCTCCCTCCAGGCCAGCCGGTCGGCGTCGTGCAGCGCCACGGGCGCCTCGTCACGGTCGGCGACATCGAAGGCCGCAGCCACGTGCCTGGCGTGACCGTGCGTGCAGATCACCGCGAGTACCTCGCGCTGGCCGACGACGGGCATGACCGCGTCGGCGGACTCGCCTGGATCGATGACGATCACCTCATCGTCGTCACCGATGATCCAGGTGTTGACCGATCCGGCCACCCGGTCGATCCTCGCTTGCATGCCGTCCTGCCTTCCCGCTGACCGATCCTCGCGAGCTGTCGTGACAGCCGCTACCTCGGCCTCCGCATGACTACCTGAGCCCAATCTTGATCAAGGTCCTGACCGCGTCGACTATCAGCTGGACCGCGATCGCCGACAGCAGCAGCCCGGCGATCCTGGTGAGCAGTTCGACGCCGCTGCCCCGCAGCAGCTTCAGGATGAACCCGGAGAATCGCATGGCGAGCCAGAGCGTGACGACGACTGCGACAATAGCGGCACCGAACGCCGCCGCGCGGCCAACCGAATCGATGCGCTGTACGAAAAGCATCGTGGCCACGATCGCCCCAGGCCCGGCCAGCAGCGGCGTGCCGAGCGGCACGAAGGCCACATTGGCCTTAGCCCGCTCCAGCTCGGCCGGCTCGGCCGCCCGGCCGGTCAGTAGCTCGAGCGCGACGAGCAGCAAGAGCAGGCCGCCGGCCGCCTGCAGCGAAGGAAGCTGGACGCCGAGGTAGGAGAGGATCGACTGGCCGAAGACCGCGAACGCGACGATCACCCCGAGCGCGACCACCGCGGCCTGCCAGGCCAGGCGCCTGCGTTCGGTGTCCCTGCGGTCGACGGTCATCGCGATGAAGACCGGCACGATGCCGGGCGGATCGGTGATGACCAGGAGCGTCACGAAGACCTCCCAGAAAAACTTGACGTCAGAAACCAGCGGCGTCACCTGGTGATCACCGCTGCTCCCGTCGCCCTGGCGAGCAGGGCGTCGAGATCGTCCTGCCCGGTCGCTTCGCAGCCGATCCGATCGCCGGTCAGCTCGCCGTGGTCATCGCTACCTCCGGTCGCAGCGAGACCGAGCCTGCGGGCGACAGTGAGCAGTTGGTCCCGCTGCGCCTCATCGTGATCAGGATGTGCGACCTCCACCCCGTCGAGCCCGGCGCGCGCCAACTCGGCGATCAGATCGTCGGGCACCATCCAGCCTCGCGTCACCGCGTGCGGATGCGCCAGCACGGTGACGCCCCCAGCCTTGTGCACGAGGGCGATCGCCTGGGCCGGATCGAGCGCATACCGGCTGACGTGGGCCCGCCCCCCTGGGCCGATCCACTCCGGTGTGAACGCCTCATCGAGGGAGCCGACCACGCCGGCGTCGATCATCGCGCGCGCGATGTGCGGGCGGCCGATCACACCGTCGCCTGCGATGGCTATGACCTGCTGCCACGTCACGGGAACACCGAGTTCGGCCAGCTTGGCCACCATCTCCCTGGCCCGTTCGACCCTGCTCTGCCTGATCGCGCGGGTTTGCGCCGCCAGTTCGTCGTGCTCAGGGTCGAAGAGGTAGCCGAGCAGGTGCACGCTATGCCCGTCGCGGCGGCACGACAGCTCCATCCCGCTGATCAGGGCCAGTCCGGGCGGCAACGCCTCAGCCGCAGCAGCGATCCCCGCGACGGTGTCGTGGTCGGTGAGCGCGATCGCGTCGAGCCCCGCCGCGGCCGCGCGCGTGACCACCTCGGCCGGTGGCCTGGTGCCGTCGGACGCTGAGCTATGGCTGTGCAGATCCGCGCGCACCAGGTGACTGTAGCGGGTCTCGGGTCAGCCAGACTCGCCAGGCAGCCGCGGGGACCGAGCGCCGAAGGGCAGATCGAGCTCCTGGCCAGGGTCGCGGAGATCAAGCAGGCGCATCGGCTCGACGAGCAGGGTGCCGGCCGTGTCCGGCCAGAGCAGGATCCACAGCCAGCTGCCCATGAGTTCCCCGGCGAACGCGGCCCGGTCAGGCGCGTCCACGTGCCAGAGCGGGAACTCGTGGTTGCCGAAGCCCACCTGCGCCTGCGGCGAGCAGTACGGGAAACCGTCGCCAGGATCCGGGCCCTCGAGCCCCGCACAGTACGCGCCGAGACCAACCCCGAGCTCCTCGCTGATCAGGAGCAATTCGCCTGGGCCGCCGATCGGGTTGGGCCCTGACAAGGCCACCGCGCAGGCTCGGCTGCCGGTCCGCTCATCGCCGGCGGCCGCGAACCCGGTCACCAGCCAGCCATCGGGCAACGGCCACGGCAGCATGACGGGCACCGCCGCGTTGCGCACCAGGCCGGCCAGCCCCTCGGGAGACAGACTCCGCACCTGACGCAGCGGCGCGATGTCGCCGTGCACGGCGCATCGCCAGCTACTTGACCAGGCATTCGGGGCCACGACCGCGCCGCCACACCGGGTGCAGGTCAGGTCCGTCGCCTCCATGCCCTGCGTTCTCCCGGTTGATCGCCGTTCGTGAGCTAGTACTAACGATGCTCATCAAGGCGCGGCCGTAAACGCCTCGTCCGGCCAGCGGCGCGGCCACGGGCCGCGGCCACGAGCGCGAGCTTGCGCGTCGCCTCGTCGATCATCTCGTTATCGAGCATGACGGCGCCGCGCTGCTCCACGGACGTCGCGTGCTCGTAGGCCTCGAGTATCCGCTCCGCCCGGTCATATTCGGCCTGGCTGGGCGAGAATGCCGCGTTCACCGGGTCGATCTGGTCGGGGTGTACGACCCACTTGCCGTCGTAGCCGAGCGCCGCGACGCTGGCCGCCGCCGATCCGAGACCTGCCAGGTCCCCGATCGCCGCGAACGGTCCGTCGATGGCCTGCAGGCCTGCCGTCCTGGCAGCCACCAGGATGCGCAGGTGCGCGTAGTGGAAAGCGTCGGCACCCGCGTAGCCGCCTGGCTGGCCACCGATGCTTAGCGACCGCATTCCGAGGCT
Organism: uncultured Actinomycetota bacterium; assembly: GCA_963696215.1. Classification (GTDB taxonomy): domain Bacteria; phylum Actinomycetota; class Actinomycetes; order Streptosporangiales; family Streptosporangiaceae; genus Chersky-822. Next base: position 182,968 of record CAVOJF010000006.1, on the reverse strand, counting down.
GGCCATGAAGTCAGCGGGGCCGAAGACGAGCGCGGCCAGACGGGACGAGGCCACGGCGATCTGGTCGACCGCGGCAAGACCGGCAGCGTCCTCGATCTGCGCCTCGATGCCGATGCGTCCTGGCGGCAGCCCAGCGGCGAGTTCTACCTGATTCAGGAGCACGTCAAGCCAGACGACCTCGGCGGGGCCTGACACCTTCGGCAGCACGATCGCGTCCAGCCGGGCGCCTACGCCCTCGACGATCTCGATGACATCGCGGTACGCCCACGGGCTGGTCGCGCCGTTGATCCGGACGGCGACCACACCTTGACCAGGCCAGCCGCCGCGCAACGCGCCAGCGACCAGCCCGCGGGCCCCATCCTTGGCGGCGGGGGCGACCGAATCCTCCAGGTCGAGTATGACCTCGTCAGGAGCGGTCGCGGCGGCGGAGGCCAGACCGGCCGCCTTGGCCAGGAACCGCTCGCTGCTGCCAGGGACGGTCAGGCAGCTTCGCCGCGGCGCGAAAAGCTGGCCCGGCCTTGCCTGCCGGGAAGGAGGATCAGCGCCGGTCATGCATCGATGATGCCCGGGCGGCCGTTCCAAGCGGTATGCGGGTGCTTCTAGCATGAAGCCATGTCCAGCACCACGTCCGGTCAGCAGGGATCCGGGCTGGCCGCCCCCACGACCGAGCAGATCATGCAGGCACTGGCCGGCGTCCTCGATCCTGAGATCCGCAAGCCGATCACCGACCTTGGCATGGTCAAGAGCGTCGACGTCGGGCCGGGCGGCACCGTCAGGGTCGACGTCTGGCTCACGGTCTCCGGCTGCCCCATGCGCGACACGATCACGCGGTCGGTCCAAGGCGCCGTCGAGAAGGTGCCTGGCGTCACGGCCGTACGGGTCGAACTCGACGTGATGAGCGAGGAGCAGCGCCGCGACCTGCAGACCACGCTGCGCGGCGGCAAGGCGGAGCGAGAGATCCCGTTCGCCAACCCGGCCTCGCTGACCAAGGTCTACGCGGTCGCCAGCGGCAAGGGCGGCGTCGGCAAGTCATCGGTCACCGTCAACCTGGCGGCCGCGCTGGCCGCGGCCGGCCAGAAGGTGGGCCTGCTCGACGCCGACATCTACGGCCACTCGATACCGCGGATGCTCGGGGTTACAACGCGGCCGACCCAGGTCGAGCAGATGATCATGCCGCCCGTCGCCCACGGCGTCAAGGCGATCTCAAGCGGCATGCTGAAGAAGGGCAACGAGCCACTGCCGCTGCGCGGCCCCATCCTGCACCGGCTGCTTCAGCAGTTTCTGGCCGACGTCTACTGGGGCGACCTCGACGTGCTGCTCCTCGACCTGCCTCCGGGCACCGGTGACATCGCGATCTCGGCCGGCCATCTGATCCCCGGCGCCGAGCTGATCGTGGTCACGACTCCGCAGGTCGCCGCCGCAGAGGTGGCCGAGCGGGCAGGTTCGCTGGCCACCCAGCTACATCAGCGCGTGGTCGGCGTGATCGAGAACATGGCCTACCTGCCCTGCCCGCACTGCGACGAGCGGATCGAGGTGTTCGGTAAGGGCGGCGGGCACGCCGTCGCCCAGGCGCTCAGCCGGCTCACCGGCGCTGACGTCCCCGTGCTCGGCGAGATACCGATCGATCTGCGGCTCCGCGAGGCCGGAGACGACGGAGTGCCCCTCGTGCTTGCCGAGCCGCAGGCGCCGGCCGCGGCCGAGTTGCTCAAGATCGCGCGGTCGCTCGGCGGCCGGTCAAGGAGCCTGGCCGGCCGACCGCTAGGACTGACCCCGGTCTAGCCCGGACTTGAGTCAGGTCGCCTCTGAGTCGTACGGGGGAACCTCGCCGGGCGTGAGCACGGCGACGGGCTCGGGCTCGGGCATCTCATAGGGAGTCTCGGCGCCTGACGACCAGCCGTCGGTCTCGTCATCGACGGGGTCGAGCAGGTGCTTGCGGACAAACGCCTTGGGATTGAGGTCGTTAAAGTCGAAGTCGTGGAACTCAGGGCCAAGGCTCTCCGTCAAGTCGGCTTTGGCGTTGTCTGCCAGCCTGCGCAGGTTCCGCAGCGCCTGCCCCGCCTGCGCGGCCATCTTGGGCAGCTGCTCAGGCCCGAACACCACTAGGCCGATCACGGCCAAGATCAGAATCTTGGCGATCGAAAGATCAAACAAGCTGCCTCGCGCTCCTGCTGTGATGGTCCGCTGACTCCAGGGTAACCGGCTTTCCCGGCAGCGGGGTCGCGTGCTCAGCCGAACGGGTCGAACCAGGACCCGATCCGCCCGATCCCGCGCGCGACTCGCTGCCAGAAGCCGCTGTCCTGGTCATGCGGCAGCTGGGCGATGACGCGGGAGATCGCTTGCGGCGGCGCGTCGGCGATGACGGTGTACACGAAGCCGCCGGCCGACCACGCCAGGCCATGCTCGTCCAGCTCGCCGGACTCGGTCGAGTACACGGGCAGGCCGCGGATGTCGACGTGATGCCAGCCAGGCAGCGCCCCTGAAAGCTCGCCGCGCTGGATGAACAGCGACAGCACCGACAGTCCGTCGGAATAGAAGGCGTCAAGCACCGGGCCAGACCCGGTCGCGGTCCTGGACACGCTGGCCAGCGTCATATTGCCGGCGAGGGTCCGCGGCACCGGCCAGCCGTCTGCGCGCAGCGAGCGGATCCGCTCGCTGGTCAGCCTCGAGCCCGGCGCCTGCTCGGGAGGGAATATAGGTGTCCCAGGCTCGCCCTTCAGCCGGAGGCATCGTCCCCATGGCGCCGAGCCCGAGCTCCAGGTCGATGAAGGCGCCCTCGCTGACTCGCCGGCCGCTCTCATCGAACATCTCCCTGCGCAGCGGCAGATTGGTGCCACGATCCAGCCAGTACTGTGCGGCCAGCGTGCCATCGTGCCGGCGCACCGCGATGATCTGCGCGGGGCGGTCGCTCGAGGTGCCGGGACCCGCGTACTCGACCACGTAGTTCGCGCGCAGCAAGGTCAGCATGGACGGCGAGATGCTTAGCACCCCGACGACGCCAGCTCCGGATGAGCCGCCTGGCAGCCGACCGGAACTCGTCCTATCGTCGGCGTCGCCGTCAGATTGAGCGAGCTCGGGCTCGCCCGACCTGTGCCACACATCGATGAGGTAGGACGATGAGACGCCGGGGCTCGTCCAGGCAACGATCTGCACGCCGCGGTAGGAGACCGACTGGCAGGCGTCGGCCGCCGCGCTCATGAGCTGCAGGCCGAGGCGCACCCGCGGATCGCCGGCCGAGGGGACGGCGACTTGCGGCTGAACTGCGGCCGGGCGACGCATCGCCGCCGGTTGTGCCGTCAGTGCGTCGCCGCCTGCCAGCGAGGCTGCGACCAGCGCGAGGCCGGCCATCGCGCCGAGCACGGCCGCAGCGACCGAGATCACCAACCGGGAGCGTCTCCAATAGAGCCAGAGCATCGCGCCTACCTGGAGCTGCGGCTCGCCGGATGTGGGTGCGAAGAATGACCCGGCGAGGCAGGGGCAGACGCGACCGGGCTGGCGGTCGCGGACGCGAAGGGGGACGGACTGACTGGGGCGGGCGCGATCGGACCGGGCACGGTCGGACCTGCCGCGGGCGCCGGTCCGGCCGGTGGCCTGACCGGCTCGGCTAGCTGGCCAAGTTGCACCGTGCCTGGCCTGCGGGGGTCCAGGCGCGCCTGCGTCGCAGGCCTTGACCAGTACCCTGCGCTGCCGCGCTGACCGGCGGGCGATACTGGCGCGGATCCGGCCGGCGCCTGGCCAGCGTCGTAGCCGTGCTGCACCAGGTAGCTGTCGACCGACGGAGTGACCTTAGGAACGGGCGGCGTAACCGACGCGTTGCCTAGCAGGAACGCGATGACACCGACCGCGAGCAATGCGCCCGTCGCCGACCCGGTCGCGATCTTCCAGCCGAGGCGCGCGGGGCGTAGCGCGCCGCCGGGCTGCGGATCGAAGGCCGCCGCCGGCCAAGGCGCGAGGCTGAATGCCCCGCCAGCCGGACCCGCTTGGTCGCGGGCAAGCTCGATCAGCCGGCCTGCGATCGGCGACTCGGCGCAGGTGTCGCCGAGGGCCGTCAGCCGCCGCTTGAGCGCGCGCATCGCGTTGGCTTCCTGCCTGCAAGCCGTGCAGCCGGCGACGTGGTTGAGAACCCGGTCACGTTCGATGTCGGCGAGTTCGCCGTCGACCAGCGCGGACAGCCAGCGTCCGAGGTGGCTCACTGGGACGCCACCTCCCCGCCGATCGCGCCTGGCACAATGCCATCGGCCGTTTGCGTGTCTTCGAGGCGCGCCGCTGCGATGTTGCCCTCAGCCAGCGGCGTGACCGGGACCCGGCTGAGCAGGGCCGCATCACTACGTCGCATCGGTCCGACTCCGCGCCGTGGCCTGCGATGCTCGAGCGCGGCACGCAGCTGGGCACGCCCGCGGTGGATCCTGCTGCGCACCGTTCCGAGCTTGACTCCGAGCGCGTCGGCGATCTCCTCGTAGGTCAGGCCTTCGATGTCGCACAGGACTACTGCGGCCCGGTACTCGGGCGACAGATCGGCAAGCGCGACGGCGATGTCGTGGTCGAGATGGCGGTCGTCGAAGGCCTGCGATGGAGTCGGCTCGGCGCCGCGCAGCCGAGCTGCCGTCTCCTCGCCGAGACCTTCGAACCTGATGCGCTGCCGCCTGCGCGTGATGTCGAGGAAGAGGTTCGTGGTGATGCGATGCAGCCAGCCCTCGAACGTGCCCGGGGTGTACGTCGGAAGCGACCTGAACACCCGCACGAACACTTCCTGGGTCAGGTCCTCGGCGTCATGACTATTGCCAGTCAGCCGATAGGCGAGCCGGTAAACCCGGGCGGAGTGTTCTTTGACGACGTCTTCCCAGCTCGGCGGCGTCCATTGCGCAGCCTGATCTGGGCCGGCTTGGTCCACCGCCTCAGTCTGCATCAGCCTTCCCTCGCGTGTCCTGCGAAGCGGCCGCAGGTGGCCGCGAAATGTCTTCAGCGGTATCTCACCTATTGCGGGACCGCAAACCATCAACGTCTGGCCCGCACGGCATGTTCCCGGCTGACCTCGGCTGACGCTAGGCTGGACCGGCCCGGGGGACAATCCCCCGAGCCCTCCGCGGCTGCGGTGCGCGGAGAAGTTGTCTGAAGTCACCGGAGGCAGCCATCTTCCGCTCAGACGTCACCGGAATAGTCGACGAATTCGTCCCCGAGGACGAGCCGCTTCTCCAGGCGCGCGCGAACGCGGAACGAATTGGCGGCTGCGTCCCGGTGAGCGCGCTGACCGGCACGGTATTGCGATTCCTCGCCGCCGCTATCAACGCGCGCGCGGTCGTCGAAATCGGCACCGGCTGCGGCACCTCAGGGATCTGGCTGCTCCGCGGGATGCGCGCTGGGTCGGTACTGACCAGCGTCGACACCGAACCCGAGCACCACAGGCTGGCCAAGGGCGCGTTCCTCGCGGCCGGCTTCGGCGCAGGCCGGTACCGGCTGATCAGCGGCCGCGCGCTCGAGGTGCTGCCCAGGCTCGCCGACGGCGCCTACGACCTGGTGTTCTGCGACGCCGATAAGCGCGAGTACCCGGAGTACCTAACGGCGGCGCTACGCCTGCTGCGGCCTGGCGGAATCGTGGCTTTCGACAACGCCGTCAATGCCGACGAGGGCTCGAATGTGGCGCACCGCGATCCCGACACGCCGTCGGTCGGCGAATTGCGCGAACTAGTGTTCACCGACGAGAACCTCGTGCCGATGCTGGTGCCCACCGGCGACGGGCTGCTCGCCGCCGTCAAGCGGGCGAGCTGACCGGCAGGTCCGCGGCCTGCGCGGCGGACTCGCTCAGCCAGCGCAGCAGCAACCTGGTGCCGAATCCGGTGCCGCCAGCGCTCACCTCGCCGTCGTCGGCGCTGCTGCGGGCCGCGCCAGCGATGTCGAGGTGGGCCCATGGCCGCCGTCCGGCGAAGTCGCGAAGGAAGAGCGCGGCCGTGATCGAACCTGCTCCAGCCCCGTTGCGCGGCACGTGCGCGATGTCGGCGATGGGAGAGTCGAGCAGCCTGCGGTAGTCATCGACCAGCGGCATCCGCCACAGTCGATCTCCGCTTGCCTCGCCAGCGGCGAGCAGCGTGGCGGCGAGATCGTCGCTCGTCGAGTACATCGCCGCGAAGCTGCCGCCGAGCGCGATCCGCGCCGCTCCGGTCAGGGTCGCCACGTCGATAATCTGGTCGGGCTCTAGAGCTCGCGTCGGCGTAGGCGATCGCGTCGGCCAGCACCAGCCTGCCCTCGGCGTCGGTGTTCAGCACCTCGACGGTGCGGCCGCCGAAGTGCGGTGAGCACGTCGCCAGGCCGGTAGGCCGATCCCGATGGCATGTTCTCAGCGGCCGCGACCAGCCCGGTCACTTTGTGGGAGACGCCGAGCTTCGCCAGCGCCGACATGGCGGCGATCACGGCCGCGCCGCCCGCCATGTCGGTCTTCATGGTCTTCATGCCGTCGTTCGGTTTCAGCGAGAGTCCGCCGCTGTCGAAGGTGATGCCCTTGCCGACCAGCACGACGTGCCGGTCGGGCGCGGGGGGTGTGTAACTCAGTTCGATCAGCGCGGCGGGCGGTCAGAACCAGAGCCGACCGCCGTGAGCCCGCCGAATCCCGAGCTGAGGAGCTCATCGTGCGTCCAGATCCTGACCGCCAAGCCCGGAGTCCGCCGCCACCCGGATCGCGGCGTCGGCCAGCCACTGCGGCGATCTTGCGCAGCGACGGAGTGTTCGTCAGGTCCCTGGCCAGCGCGACCGCGGTGGCCACGGCCGTCGCCTCGGCGATGGCCACTGCGGCCTCGCCTGCCGGGCCGGTCTCCGGTGCATCCTCGCCGTCCGACGGCGTCACCAGCAGCAGCAGTTCAGCGTCCTCCGCCTGGTCGCGAGCCGTGCCCGACTTCTCCGAGTACCGATAGGAGCCGAGCAGCACGCCTTCGGTGAAGAGCATGCACCTGTGCGGCTGGCCTCCCGGCAACGACCGAGGCCAAGGCTCGCTCGCCGGGCTTCAGCATCCGGCCGAGCTCACCTCCTGCCCGCCGGAGCGCACGCGGCGATCTGTCTCCCACGCCGAGGAAGACCACCTTGACGGTGGCTGAGCCTGCCCTCGCAACCGCCTGAGCGCTCTGGCCGGCTTTGCCGGTCAGCTGGGCGGCGGCGACGACATCCGTGCGCCTGAACCGCTAGTGCGGCGTCAAGTGCCTCGTCAGCCGCGACCTCACCGCCCGCCTCGACCGGGACAATCAACAGGTCGCAGGCGTCCAGGTGGCCGGCGCCGATCGCGCCAAGACAATCTCCCGCGGCACGAAAGCCGCCGCCGCTCAGCGGGGTGACAACACTGATGAGGGGCATCTGCGCGCAGCCTTAGCCAACAGCCGATTCAAGTGCGTTACTGAGCGCCTTGGCCTCATCGGGCGTCAACTCGACGACAAGCCGGCCGCCGCCTTCAAGTGGCACCCGCATAACGATTCCGCGGCCTTCCTTCGTGACTTCAAGCGGACCGTCACCCGTCCGCGGCTTCATCGCCGCCATCCTGTCTCCCCTTCCTGTCATCGAGCAGCGCACGGCCACAGCGCGCGGCATGTCTGCCAGCGGTCATCCACATGCACAGAACCGTCAAGCCACATCGACATCAATCGGTACCTCTATTATCGTTCAGTTCCCTGACCTTGGTGGCATCGATCACCGTTACACCCGTCGCCGGAGGCGGCATCCGCGCGTGAGACTTGGTTCGTGAACGCCAGATCGGCACTCTTCGATCATATACGGCGATCATCTGCTCTCCCGCGGCGAGCAGGCGCCGGTAGCCGCTCTGGTCAGGCTCGTCGCGCCGCTGAAGATTTCCGCCCCTGCCGTGCGCACGGCGGTCTCCAGGATGGCCAGGCAGGGCTGGCTGGAGCCGGTCAGGCTCCCGGAAGGCGCCGGCTACCGGCTGACGCCGCGTGCGGTCCGGCGTCTGCGGGAAGCCGCTGACCGGATCTACAGGCGCCACGTGCCCGCCTGGGACGGACGCTGGCATGTGGTCGTGGTCGAGCGAGTCAGCGAGCGGGCCACGCGCGACCGGATCAGGTCAGGACTCGGCTACCTGGGCTATGCCTGCCTGGACGGGTCCACCTGGATCAGCCCACGGGCCTCGATCGAGCTCGACGGGCTCCTGGCCGCCGAGCAGGTTGGCGTCGACAGCTTCTACGCGAGCTATGACGGCGACGCCCGCCTGCTGGCCGCCAAGGCGTGGGACATCGAGCGGCTGGCCACGGGCTACCAGGAGTGGCTGGAAGGAGCCCGCGCGATCGTCGGCGCCCGCCGCGGCGCAGGCGACGAAGAGGTCTTCGCGATGCGCAGCGAGCTCGTGCACGAGTGGCGCAAGTTCCTTTTCGTCGATCCAGGGCTTCCCGCGGAATTGCTGCCTGCTCGCTGGCCTGGCAAGGACGCCGCTCTGCTGTTCCATGCCGAAGCGGAACGCCTGCTTGCCCGCCGCCGCGCGCTTCGTGGACTGTTGTCTGACCGGCGCACCTGGCCGCTAGTCCGGTTGGCGCGGCCGAGGGTTCAAGGCTCAGTCGTCGCTATATTCGGCCGGATTGCCGGCGGGCACGTCGGGAACACCTGGCGCCGGACCGCTGCCGCCACCAAACCTGGCGGCGATCAGTTCCTCGTGAGCGCAGACGATCCGCTCCGCTGCCTCGACTAGATCCGTGACTGACAACCGGTCGTAGCCGCCGGCCGGCTCCTGCCACCACACGACTTCGCCGCGGCACCAGACGGTGAGCTCGCGCCTAACCGACAGCACCGCGAGATCCCCCGCAGGCTCGGTGACCGGGACAAGGCCGGTCCCGAGTCCCCGGTCGGTCAGTGCGGCAGCGAGCTCAGCGATAGCGCGGGAGCCGCGTGGGCACAGCCGGTCGCTGGACGCCATGTCACTGCCTGGCGGTATCCGTAGCGCGAACCAGACCGCCTTGCCCTGCACCTTCCAGACCCCGAGCCGACCCCGGCTCAGATGATGTCCCCACCGGCCCGCCGAGAGCCCGGCCACCATCTGCAGGCCGCGGCCGCGAACAGAGTCAGGTCCTGCGGGCACGGCCGCGCCGACCGGCAGCGGTTCACCAGCGTCCCAGCCAGGCTCGGAGTCGAAGATCTTGCAGACAAGCTTCCCGGCCAGAGCCGAATGCCCGCAAGTACAGCCAGATCTCCGGCATGCCGCTCTCCGGCCTGCCCTGGCCGCCGAACTCGATGTTGCCGTGCGCGTTCATCGTGTTGGCGGCTAGTTCGCTGGCCATCGTGACGCCGTCATGGATCAGGTCGCCAGGAAGGTCCGAGCCCGCCAGCGCCTCGCGGAAGAAGCGGCGAGCGGCGCTCGGCGCAGGTGTTGTCGAGCGGCAACGGCCGGATGTAAGCATCCTCCGGCTCGGACGCTCGCCTGAGCCAGGCCGATCTCCGTCCCGCCATGGTCGACCGGCTCGGCGGGCGGTGCGCCGGCCCGCGCGAACCTCGTCGCGTGCGGCGTCGTAGGGGCCATCAGCTCGGACACCGGAGCCGCCAGCCAGCCCTCCGCCCGAGCGGAGCGTTCCCTGGCCGGCTGCGCGCCCGGACCCCGGTCGGCGGGTGTCAGTAACATCCTGGCCCCGCCTTCCTCAAGTTCAGCATCTGTGAAACACAGATTACGAGTCATTTGGCACTCTTCGCAATGACCCTGGCGGATATAACCGTGCCCCCTATTGCCGGACACATGATCCTCTCGCTTGCCCGCTTCGAACCGATTGGACTGGTTTGAAGGGAAGGATTGAAGAGTCTCGAGGTCAGGGAGCTCCGTTGTACTGTGACATTGGCGGCCTTCTTGCTCAGGCTAGACCGCCAGACGCCTCGAGACAGGCGCAGTCACAAGGAATCCCCCCGAGGCTCCCTCCCCGGGGGGATTCCGCTTGCCGGCCGGATGCCCGGATCCGTCGCCGGGTCGGCCGCCAGGTGACTGCTAGATGTCGTACCGGCCACTCTTGATATCGGCGAGAAGTGCCGCGAATTGCGACCTGCGCACCACGTGGGCTCCGTCGTCGATTCGCGCGCTGTCCCTGACGGCGACCACGTCGCCGAGATTGGCGGCTACCTCGACGCAGCCGCCGTTTGCATAGCTTGCCCTGGCCTTTCGCCAGACGGCACGAGACAAGTCAGTCATTCATAACTCCAGTCGTTCTGAGAGCTGCTTCAGATACACGGCCGTGTCACGAGGCTCGAGAGCGACGTCCACGGCCCGGTCGAAGGCCTCGATGTAGTTATTTATGTACTCGGCATCGCTGACCTCCTGGATCCCGTGGTCATGCTCGGTGAAGACAAGGCTGGCCTGACCGCCGTCGTAGTCGAAGATCTGGACGGCGGAGAACAGGCCGGGCGGCGGACCGTCGGCGAACCGCTGCAGGTGCAGGTGCACGCCAGGACGCTCGCCCATCTCAGCCAGGTGCAGCAACTGATCCCTGCGCTCGGCCCTGCTGCCCCACCGGTACAGCAGCGAGGCCTCCGTGATGACGGCCTGCAGTGCAGGGAGCGTGGACTTGTCCCGCTCGAGGATCTGCTGGCGCCGAAGACGAGCCTCCGTCGCCCGCCGCCGCCAGGCTGGCGGCTTGCCGCTGGACCGCATGACAGCGTCGATGTAGTCCGCGGTCTGCAGCAGGCCAGGGATCACCAGCGGGAAGAACACCCGGATCCGGGACGCGTCCGCCTCGAAACCGGGAAACTCGTTGTCAAAGATGTCTTGGTAGTCGCGCCACCAGGGCCGGATTCGCGCCTGCAGGGCCAGTGCCTCGATCTCCCTGGTGGCGTAGTCGTCGGTTTCGTAGAACCGCAGCAGGTCCCTGATGTCGCTCATCTCAGGGCGCTTCCACTGGTTGGCCTCGAACCTGCCGACCTTGCCACGACCCCAGTTGAGCATGTCGCAGACGTGGTTCGCGGTGTACCCGGCATCGAGCCTGAGGTCGGTCAGCCTGCGTGCCAGACGGAGCTTGGCGATGGTCGCCCCATGGGCATCCTCGCTCATCCGTCGGCCTCCTTGTGCCCTGCTGCGGTTACCCTAGCGTGCCTTAAGTTGCGATTCACAATTCATGTCCTTAATCGTTACGTAAGCAGATTCGCGAACTGCATAACGGATAGGCGTGAATGACCGGCGCCACATGCGAGCGCCGACGGCGGCGCGGATCGGCGGCATCACGCCACCGCGGCAAGCGTTAACCCCTCGGGCCAGTCGAACTCACCGTGCCCGGCGCCGTCGAGGAAGCACGTCCATTCGTTCCTGTCGTAGACAAGGACGCGTCCTGCCGGATCGCCGGCGACCCGAAGCAGCACCCAATCAGCCCGCTCGTCTTCTGGCGCGTCAGCATCAGGCTGGACTTCGGCGGTCAGCGCGGCCGCGGCCTGGCCAGATCCATCTCCGCGCCGGCCGGCGACGAACGCGATCTCAAATGACCCTGGGCCGGCTCCTGAGCGCTGCCAGTCCAGCGTCGCCAGGTCGACGCCGAGGCTCGCGGGAGTCGGCTTGGCGCCCGATCTGGACGGCGCCCGCGCGCTGGCAGGTGCCACAATCGGAACCGGCGTGACGATCGGCTTGAGCCGTGCCCTTGCGTGGCCGTCGGCTGCCATCAGGTCCTATCTTCCGACGCCGTAAGCCGCCGGCCCTCCGCTCCCACGAGCCAAATGACCGCGCCATTCACGATCGGACGGCAAAGCGTTGATATGGATTATATCGGGCGTCAGGTTAGGTACGCGCCGCGACGGAAACATCCGGCGAGATGGTCATCGATGACCCCGCACGCCTGCATCGTCGCGTAGACGGTGACTGGCCCCGTGAATCGGAATCCGTGCTTGCGCAACTCCTTGGACAGCGCCTTGGACCCCGGAGTCCAGGAAGGCACGTCCGTAAGCGTCCGCGGCACTGCGGCCCCGCTGTCGGCGAAGCTCCAGACTGTCGCGGCCAGGCCCGCGGGCAGGTCAAGCGCGGCGCGCGCATTGTTGATGGCCGCCTCGATCTTGGCCCTGTTGCGCACGATCCCCGAGTCGGCCAGCAGCCTGGCAACGTCGTCAGGGCCGAACGCGGCGACCTTATCCAGGTCGAAGCCGCGGAACGCGTTGCGGAAGTTCTCCCGCTTGCGCAAGATGATCAGCCAGGAAAGGCCCGACTGAAACGCCTCCAGGCAGATTCGCTCGAACATGCCAACGTCGTCGCGGACCGGCTTGCCCCACTCGTCGTCGTGATAGCCGATGTACAAGGCGCTGCCCAGCGCCCACGGGCAGCGCGGCTGGCCGTCGGGGCCGGGCTCGGGACCCGAGGCCGGCGGCCCGTCCGCAGGGCCACTCACGGCTGCTGCCACAACTGACCACCGACCGGATCAGGGCTCGGCTGCGTCTCGCCGTCGGCGCCAGCCGCCGCCGGCTTCGCCGCACCGGATCCGAATTCCTCGGCAAACTCGCTCGTGGGCACGTCCACCCGTGCCTCGGCGTCGGGCTGTGAGCGCAGTCGCCACACCTCCTGACGCAACCGGGCGATCTCGGTCTCCTGATCGGCGATGAGCCGGGTGGCAGCGTCGAGCGCCTCATCGGTGGCCTGCTCCGAGTATCCGAGCAGGCCGATCGGCAGCCGCAGCAACGCCAGGTCGGCAGCACTGTTGATCCTCGGCGGCACCGTGCGCGCGTCCCGGTGGCTCTGTGCGATCTCGCCGCCCCGCCCCATGGCGACAACGACCACTCCGATCAAGATCGCGATGGCCGCCGCGAGGAGCACGAAGTACACAACCAGATGGTGCCACGGCCCGACCGATGCTGACACCACCAGCCGCTAGCGACCTGGCCTCAGGCGTTGATGCCGTGGTCGCGCAGCACGTCGTTGAGAGTGGTCTTGTCGTGCCGGTCACCCGCGGCCAGTCGCTTGAGCACGAGCATGCACGGCATTCCGAACTCACCGCCAGGGAAGCCGCGATTGCGGGTCCCGCCGACGCAGACTGACCAGGCCGGCGCCTCGCCGCGAGGCAGTTCGGCGCCGGTCTGCACGTCGACCACGTGCGTGGTTGGCGTCAGGATCGTTCCCGCGCCGAGCACCGCACCGGCCCGCACCCTGGCGCCGTTGACAACCATCGACCTGGAGCCGATGAAGGCCTCGTCCTCAACGACCACGGGAACGGCGTTAGGCGGCTCCAGGACTCCGCCGATGCCAACCCCTCCGGACAGATGGACATTCTTCCCGATCTGGGCACATGACCCGACGGTCGCCCAGGTATCAACCATCGTGCCCGAGTCCACGTACGCGCCTATGTTGACGAAAGAGGGCATGAGCACGGCCCCAGGGGCTACATACGCGCCCCACCGCACGATCGCGCCAGCCACGACCCTGACGCCATCGAGCCGCTCGGTCAGCGGCACCCGGTCGTGATAACGGAAATCACCGACCTGTGACTCCTCCATCGGCATGACACGGAATGCGAGCAGGATCGCCCGTTTGGCGCGCTCGTCCACCAGCACCGCATCGCGGTCTGGATCGAGCCAGGCCACCCTGACCTCGCCCGCGTCGATCATGTCGACGGCCGAGGAGATCGTCTTGCGAGCGGCAACGTCGTCCGGCGTCAGCCGCGCGCGCTCCTCCCAGAGCTGGTCGATCTGTTCTGGTAGCGGGGACTTCACCGGCGGCGCGACGGGAGTCATGTCCATGCTGTCGGAGCCTAGCGGGTGAGGTTTGCAGGTAACTTCTGTTGCGTGGCAGCAGGCCGATCGCGACGCGCCGGGGCGGCGGCCGTTCTTGTCATCGTCCTGATCATTACCGTGCTGGCGATCTCGAAGGCGAAGCACCTGCACTTCCCGACGCCGGTCAGTAGCGGCTGTCTCGTCCACGGCGACCAGTTCGACGTCCCGCTCGACCAGGGACAGGCCAGCCTCGCGGCGACGATCGCCGGCGTGGCCGCGCACCGCTCCATGCCCGAGCGCGCGGTGACCGTCGCCTACGCAGCCGCGCTGCAGGAGTCGGATCTGCAGAACCTGAATTACGGCGACCGGGACTCGGTTGGGGTCTTCCAGCAGCGGCCATCTGAGGGTTGGGGCACCAGGCGACAGCTGCTCGATCCGGTGTACGCCAGCACCAAATTCTTCGCCGCGCTCGCAGCGATTCCGCACTACCAGCGGCTGCCGGTCTACAAGGCGGCGCAGGCCGTGCAGCACAGCGCGGACGGTAGCGCCTATAGCCAGTACGAGCCGCAGGGCGCGGCGATGGCGGGCGGCTTCAGCGGTCGCCTGCCGCACGCGGTCTGGTGCTGGTACGGGGGCACGATCCGAGGCCGGAGCCGGCTCGGCGCCGCAGAGGTCGCGCTGCGCAGAACCTTCGGAAGGCTGCATTTCCGGCATCTCGCCGACCCCGCCGTTCAAGTTCGCGCGCGCACCCCTGGTGCCGGCTGGGCGGTGGCCGCCTGGCTCGTGACCAACGCCAGCAAGTTCAGGATCAAGCAGGTGACCTACCAGGGCTATCAGTGGAAGGCCGAGCACGGCAGGAGAGGCTGGAGGACGGCGACCCGGGCCGCTCGCGGCCCTGCGGCCCACGTCGGGGTCGCCTTTGGCTGATAACCTGCCATGCCTGCGGAGTAGCCGGCAGCGCGAGGGAGCCAGGTCAGCTTCGCGACGCCGGCCTGATCGGCGATAATTGGGTCGGGGCCCGCTAGCTGGGCGCCCTACCCGCGGTGTGAAAGAGGAGTTCGTCAGTGACGTACATCATCGCCCTGCCTTGCGTCGATGTGCTGGACCGGGCGTGCATAGAAGAGTGCCCCGTCGATTGCATCTACGAGGGCGAGCGCATGCTATACATCCACCCCGATGAGTGCGTGGACTGCGGGGCGTGCGAGCCGGTATGCCCGGTTGAGGCCATCTACTACGAAGACGACGTGCCTTCGCAGTGGAAGGAGTACTACAAGGTCAACGTCGACTTCTTCGACGACCTCGGCTCTCCAGGCGGCGCTTCCAAGACGGGGAAGATTGGCAAGGACCACCCGGTCGTCGCGGAGTTGCCGCCGCAAGCCGTCGCAGAGCACTGATTTCCTGCGATAACGCAATGCAGGTCGCCGATGCCGTAGCTGCAGCCGACCTCGCTGGTGCTGGTGTTACTGACCGGACGCTCGCAGCGAGGCTGCCTGGGTTTCCGTGGGACCGGCTAGCGCCAGCCGCTGCCCGCGCGGCCTCCTATCACGACGGGATCGCTGACCTGTCGATCGGCACCCCCGTCGATCCAGTCCCCGGCGTGATCCAGACGGCGCTCGCAGCCGCCGCGGACTCCCCCGGCTACCCGCAGACGAAGGGAACTACCGCGCTGCGGGCCGCTGCGGCCGCCTGGCTCGCCAGGCGGCACGGAGTCACGGTCAGCCAGGACGACGTCCTCCCTGTCATCGGCACGAAAGAACTGATCGCCTGGCTGCCGACGCTGCTCGGCTGCGGGCCGGGTGACCAGGTCAGCTTCCCGGAGCTGGCCTACCCCACCTATGACATCGGCGCCAGGCTGGCTGGTGCGCAGGCGGTGGCCACAGACCAACCGGACCAAGCCGACGCCGGATCGATGCGGCTGGCCTGGCTGAATTCACCATCCAACCCGACCGGCAGGGTGCTGCCGGCCGAGCGCATCCGCTCGCTCGTGACCTGGGCACGATCGGCTGGGACCGTTCTGGCCTCCGACGAGTGCTACATCGACCTCGGGTTCGACGCCACGCCCGTGTCGGTGCTCCACCCCGACGTGTGCGGGACCTCGCACTCCGGATTGCTCGCGGTCTACTCGCTGTCGAAGCGCTCGAACCTGGCCGGGTACCGGGCGGGCCTCGTCACCGGCGATCCTGACCTCGTCGCCGCGCTTCTCGAGGTGCGCAAGCACGCCGGCATGATCGTCCCTGCGCCGGTCCAGGCCGCGATGGCTGCCGCACTTGGGGACGACTCGCACGCGGCCGAGCAGCACGCCAGGTACGCGCGCCGCCGGGCGGTGCTGCGCCCGGCGCTCGAACTGGCTGGGTGGATGGTCTCGCACTCCGAGGCAGGTTTGTACCTGTGGGCGGCGCATCCGGGCCATGACTGCTGGGACTCGGTCAAGGTGCTGAGTGAGATCGGCATCCTCGTCTCGCCGGGAGAGTTCTACGGACCGGCGGGAGTGAGCCACATCAGGGTGGCGCTCACCGCCACCGACGAGCGAATCGGCGCTGCGGCCGACCGGTTGCGCTCGCTCCGCTAACCACCCCGCCAATTGAGCTCGCCTCGTCCTGCAAGTAATCGCCGTTTGAGAGCGATCTGCGCAACGAATCGCTGCAAGCGCGCATGAGGCGCCGGGGTACATTGCGCTTGCCGGCTCCTAGGCTCGTGATGATCATCCAGCACATGGAGGCGCCATGACGTCGCACGCACGAACGCATCGCGAGTCGGCGCATGCGAGGACATATCTCATGTGTCCGCCCGAGTTTTTCACCGTTGAGTACGCGATCAACCCGTGGATGAACCCGGACCATCCGGTGGATCTCGGTCTCGCTACCCGACAGTGGGAACAGTTGCGCGCGACCTACACGGGCCTGGGCCACACGGTGCGCATCATCGACCCTGAACCTGGCTTGCCCGACATGGTCTTCGCCGCGAACGGCGCCACCGTGATCGGCGGCAACGTGCTCGGATCCAGGTTCAAGCACCCTGAGCGGCACCAGGAAGGCGCCGCCTACATGAACTACTTCCGCCGGACCGGCTACCGGGTGATCGACCCCGTGCACGTGAACGAGGGCGAGGGCGACATCGTGTTCGCGGGCCGGGCGGTCATCGCCGGCTATGGCTTCCGCAGCGACCGGGCGGTCAGCGCCGAGGCCGAGGCGACGTTTGGCCTGCCCGTGATCAGCGTCCGGCTGGTTGACCCGCGGTTCTACCACCTGGACACCGCGATGATCGTGCTGGACGAGAACACGGCGGCCTACTACCCGGCAGCGTTCGACGAAGCCGGGCAGGCGGCGCTGGCCGCGCATTTCCCCGAGCTCATCGAGGCGAAGGACGCCGACGCCGAGGCGCTCGGGCTGAACGGAATCAGCGACGGCCGCACAGTCGTGCTGCCGGTGCAGGCCGAGGGCCTGGCCCGCGAGGTCACCGCCGCGGGCTTCACTGTCGTGCCTGTCGACATGTCCGAGTTCAAGAAGGCCGGCGGCGGGCCCAAGTGCTGCACGCTGGAACTGCGGTGACCGGGAGGTACAAGTGCAGGTGAATCATTTGTCGGCTGCCCAGCTCAGCGCCCAGGCTGCCGTCCACAGCGCGCATAACTACCACCCGCTTCCCGTTGTCATCGCCGAGGCAGAAGGCGCCTGGGTGACCGATGTCGACGGCCGCCGCTACCTCGACATGCTGGCTGCCTACTCGGCAATCAACTTCGGTCACAGGCACCCGCGACTGGTCGCCACAGCCCAGCGCCAGCTTGAGCGCGTCACGCTGGTCAGCCGGGCCTTCCAGCACGACCAGTTCGGGCCGTTCTGTGCCGAGCTTGCGGCGATGGCCAGCATGGAGATGGTCCTGCCGATGAACACGGGCGCAGAGGCCGTCGAGACCGCGATCAAGACCGCGCGCAAGTGGGGCTACGAGGTCAAGGGCGTGCCGGCCAATGAGGCCGTGATCATCGCGTTCGACGGCAACTTCCACGGCCGGACGACCACGATCGTCAGCTTCTCCACCGATCCCGACGCGCGCGATTCCTACGGGCCGTACACACCTGGCTTCATCGTCGTGCCCTACGGCGACGCTGAGGCGCTCGCCGCAGCCATGGACGAGCGCGTCGTGGCCGTCCTCGTCGAGCCGATTCAGGGCGAGGCAGGCGTGATCGTCCCGCCTGCCGGATTCCTTGGCAAGGTCAGGGAACTGTGCTCGCAGTGGGGCGCCCTGATGATCGCCGACGAGATCCAGTCCGGTCTGGGCAGGACGGGCACCACGTTCGCCTGTGAGCACGACGACGTCGTCCCCGACATGTACATACTCGGCAAGGCGCTCGGCGGCGGCATCGTTCCTGTCTCGGCGGTCGTGTCGTCGAGTGCGGTCCTCGGGGTCTTCAAGCCAGGCCAGCACGGCTCGACCTTCGGCGGCAACCCGCTCGGCTGCGCGATCGCCCGCGAGGTTATCGCCATGCTCAGCACCGGCGAGTTCCAAGAGCGGTCAGCCAAGCTCGGCAGCCATCTGCACGACAGGCTGAACGCGCTGCCCGCCAGCGCGGTGCGGGACGTGCGCGGGCGCGGTCTATGGGCGGGTGTCGAGTTCACCGACCTCAGCGGGCGCGAGGTGTCTGAACGACTGATGTCGGCCGGCGTCCTCGCGAAGGACACGCACGGCACGACGATCAGGCTCGCTCCGCCGCTAATGATCAGCCAGGACGACCTGGACTGGGCGATCGACCAACTGGACGCGCTCGTCAGGTAGCCGCGCGGGCCTGCATTCCCCGTAGGCTCGTGGCGTGCTGCCTGCTGTGACCGCGACGCGCTACGTGACGCCGCTGCGCGAGGGCGGCTCGCTGCCCGGCCTGATGGAGGCCGACGACCTAGGCACCTACGTCGTCAAGTTCTGCGGGGCCGGTCAGGGCCGCAAGGCGCTGGTCGCCGAGGTGGTGAGCGCCCGGCTGGCCAGGGCCTGCGGCCTCCTAGTCCCCGATCTGGTCGCCGTGCACCTCGACCCCGGCCTGGCAGGAGGCGAGCCCGATCAGGAGATCCAGGATCTGCTCAGGGCCAGCGGTGGTCTCAATCTCGGCGTGGATTTCCTGGCCGGCGCCGTAGACTTCGATGCCGCCGCTTCCACTGTGACCAGCGAGATGGCCGGCCGGATCATCTGGTTCGACGCGCTCGTCAGCAACGCCGACCGCTCCTGGCGCAACCCGAACATGCTGTTCTGGCGGGACGAGCTGTACCTCATCGATCACGGCGCGACGCTGACCTACCAGCACCGGTGGGATCGCGCGAGCGCGGCCGCGACCAACCGCTACGACATCACCGAGCACGCCCTCGTGGGCTGCGCGCCGCTGATCGATGAGGCCGACCGCGCGCTGGCCGGGCTGATCACGCCGGACGTCCTGCGCGACGCGCTCGCCGCTGTCCCCGACGAGTGGCTCGAGCCAGAACCAGGGCTGGCCAGGCCCGACCTCATTCGCCAGGCCCACATCGAGCAACTCAGCGCGCGCCTGGACAGCCGCCTGGCGTGGCTCGCGGGGCTCAGGGAAACCGCGAGCCAGCCTGGCCTGCCCAGGCGGGAGGCGGCCAGGAGGGTCCGGCCGTTCTGGCTGGCGCCATCGCCGCGGGATGGCGAGGCAGCCCGATGAGCTACGAGCGACACGGTTTCGAGTACGCAGTGCTCAGGGTCGTTCCCAGGGTGGACCGCGGCGAGATGATCAACGCGGGCGTGCTGCTGTACTGCCGTCCGCTTCGCTTTCTGGCCGCCCGGGTAGCGCTGGACGCCGGCCGTGTGCTCGCCCTGGACCCGGCTGCCGACCTAGCGGGCATCGAGCGGGCGCTGGCGGCGATCGTGCAGGTCTGCGATCAGCAGCCGGGCGCGGGCTCTGCGGGCCAGCAAGACATCGGCCGGCGTTTCAGGTGGCTGACCGCGCCGCGCAGTACGGTCGTGCAGCCTGGCCCCGTGCACACGGGTCTGACCGCGGATCCGGCCGCTGATGCAGACCGGCTGCTAGCCGCCCTCGTGCTGCGGCCGGGCCTCCGATCCCCGAATTGAGCGCGTCTTTCTGGGTACTGGCCGACGCGCTGGAATGGTTAGCTATCTCCCGTGAGAATGCGAGCGGGCACCCGGAGCGGCGGCCGCGACGCGGGCACGGCCGGACCATGGCGATGACGGGCTCGCGCCTCATTGGCGGCCGGTATGCGCTCTTCGACGTGCTCGGCACCGGGGGGATGGCGACGGTCTGGCGGGCCAGGGACGAGGTTCTCGGCCGCGAGGTCGCCGTCAAGGTGCTCAGCCCGCAGTACGCGGCGGATCCGGCCTTTCGCGCGAGATTCGAGCGAGAGGCACGGCACGTGGCGGCGCTCAGCCACCCGCGCCTGGTGACGGTTTTCGACTGCGGCACCGACGGGATGACGCCATTCATCGTCATGGAACTCGTGGCTGGCCGCACGCTACGGCGGGTCCTCGACGAGGCAGGTTCGCTGCCCTCGGACGACGCGGTCGCCATCGCCGCCGCGGTCTGCGAGGGACTTGAGGCCGCGCACGCCGCGGGCGTGGTGCACCGCGACATCAAGCCGGCCAACATCGTGCTCTCCGGCGGCGAGGTCAAGCTGCTCGACTTCGGAATCGCGCGGCTGGACGGCTCGGCGGGTCGCACCAGGACTCAGGCTGTGCTCGGCACGGCCGCCTACCTGTCCCCTGAGCAGGCGGCCGGCCAGCCTGCCGGCCCTCAGGCAGACCTGTACTCGCTCGGCTGCGTCCTGTTCGAGATGCTGACGGGCACGCCACCGTTCACGGCCGACTCAGAGGTCGGCGTCGCCTACCGCCAGGTACACGACGACCCTGGTCCGCCGTCCGCGCGCCGGGCGGGCATACCGGCGCAGCTGGACTGGATGACGACCCGGTTGCTGGCCAAGAACCCCGCCGACCGGCCGCCTGGTGCAGCGGCGGCGCGCACGGGCCTGCTCTCGGCGCTGACGCCCGGCCGGACCACCGCGTTCGCGCCGGTCGAGCCGGACACCGTGACCGAGCAGCCCGCCCGCGTACGGCGACGACCGCGATTCACCGAGCTGGTGCTCGGAGCCGCGTTCGCGGCGACGCTGGCCCTGCTCGTCACGGTGCTACTGACCGGCACGGGTAATGGCGCCGCCCCCACCTCATCGTCGGACAAGCCGGTCACTGCCGGCCGGACGCACCACTCGCCAAGCCCGACTCATTCAGCCAGGCCACACCACCGTGGCGGCACACTGCCACCCCTCGCCGCTGCTGCGGCCGCCTTCGTCGGTGACCTGCAGGCGGGAGTCGCGTCAGGCGAGGTGACCTCACAAGCCGGGCAGAACATGTTCAACCAGCTCCAGCAGCTGCTGTTCGAGCCGTCGGACCGGAACCCGCAGCAGGTGCAGCAGCAATACGACCAGCTCGTGCAGGTCTACGACCAGTACACCCAGCGCGGCGAGATCACGGGGCGTGCCGTGGCCTCGCTGAGCCATGCGCTCGACGCGCTCAGAACTGCCGTCGGAGCGCGCTAACGCCCGCTGATCAGAACGCCCACCATCACGACCCGCTCGCTCGTGCGGTTGAGCCAGTCGTGCGGTACGCCGGGCTGCTGCACCACGCAGTCGCCAGGGCCGAGCGTGACCTCAGAGCCGGCCACGACGAGCGTGACCTGCCCGCTGAGCACGGCGACGTAATCCAGTGTCTGGGTCGCGTGCGCGTCCTGGAAGCCCTCGGCCTGCTCGTCGAGGGCGCCGGCGACGGCCTCGTCGTCAGCGGCGTCGCCCGGCGCGATCTCCACGATCCTGAAGCAGGCACCGCCCGGCGCGGGCTCGAGGGCCCACGGCCTGGTCGACGGGTCAGAACTGGTCACCTCTGGCGGTGTCCGGTCGCTGACCCAGACTTCAGTGGTGCGATACCGGCCGGCGTGGATCACGGTCGGCGGCTCGCCGGCGTGGATGATCGCGGGATTGCCGGCCTCGTCGTAGCCGGTGACAACTCTGTTCATAGGGCCTCCTCCGTGATCGCATCCTGCCGCATGCATACCTGTTCCGGATGGTATGCGGACGGCTGACTGACGAGCCTGACAGGCCTCGCGGCGAACGGATCACGGTCATCCACGTCTAGACCCCAGGAGCAGCGGCGCCTGTCGCGGGCGGAGCGGCACATCGTATGGTTCGGCTTGTGACCGTTCTCGCCAGCTCGCTGGACACCGGCAGCGCCGCGTACCAGGCCAGGCGGGCGGCGATGGTGGCCAAGCTCGGCGAGCTGGACGCCGAGCACGCCAAGGCGCTGGCCGGGGGCGGTCCCAAGTACGTCACGCGGCACCGCGAGCGCGGCAAACTGACCGTCAGGGAGCGGATCGAGCTGCTGATCGACCCGGACTCCCCGTTTCTCGAGCTGTCTCCGCTGGCCGGGTACGGTACCGGCTTCCCGGTAGGCGGCAGCGGCGTCAACGGGATCGGCGTGGTTAGCGGCACCGAGTGCATGATCAGCGGCAGCGACCCGACAGTTCGCGGCGGTTCGACCAACCCCTGGTCGCTGCGCAAGTCGCTGCGCGCGATGCAGATCGCGATCGAGAACCGGTTGCCGCTGATCAACCTGGTCGAGTCCGGCGGAGCCGACCTGCCGACGCAGAAGGAGATCTTCATCCCCGGCGGCCAGATCTTCCGCGATCTGACCAGGATGTCGGCCGCGGGCATCCCGACGGTCGCGCTGGTCTTCGGTAACTCGACCGCGGGCGGCGCATACGTGCCGGGCATGAGCGACTACGTGGTCATGATCGATGGCCGGTCGAAGGTGTTCCTGGCCGGACCGCCGCTGGTGAAGATGGCGACCGGCGAGGAGTCAGACGACGAATCGCTCGGCGGCGGCAGCATGCATGCCCTGCGGTCCGGCCTCGCTGACTACCTGGCCGAGACCGAGCACGACGCGCTCCGGATCGGCCGGTCGATCATCGCCCACCTGAACTGGCGTAAACCTGGCCCTGGGCCATCCGGGGTCCCAGCGGAGCCCGCGCTCGACCCCGACGAACTGCTCGGCATCGTGCCCGAGGACCTCAAGGTGCCTTTCGATCCGCGCGAGGTGATCGCGAGGATCGTGGACGGCTCGGAGTTCGACGAGTTCAAGCCGCTGTACGGGGCGAGCCTCGTGACCGGCTGGGCCCGCCTGCACGGGTATCCGATCGGCATCCTGGCGAACGCCCGCGGGATCTTGTTCAGCGAGGAATCGCAGAAGGCCGCGCAGTTCATCCAACTGGCCAATCAGATCGGCGTACCGCTCCTGTTTCTGCAGAACACGACCGGCTACATGGTCGGCGCCAGCTACGAGCAGGCTGGGATCATCAAGCACGGCGCCATGATGATCAATGCGGTGTCGAACAGCAGAGTGCCGCATCTGACCGTCGTGCTCGGCGCCTCCTACGGCGCCGGCAACTACGGCATGTGCGGGCGCGCCTACGACCCGCGGTTCCTATTCACCTGGCCCACCGCTAAGTCGGCAGTCATGGGCCCGGCCCAGCTGGCCGGTGTGCTCTCGATCGTCGGCCGTCAGGCGGCCGCCGCCAGGGGCGAGCAGTACGACGAGGCTGCGGATGCGGCGATGCGGGCCGCGGTCGAAGAGCAGATCGAGGCCGAGTCTCAGGCTTTCTTCCTGTCGGGCCGGGTCTACGACGATGGCGTGATCGATCCCCGCGACACCAGGTCCGTGCTCGGGATGTGTCTGTCGGTGATCGAGGGCGCACCGGCCGGCGCGGGCTCCGTGCCCGGCGGTGATGGTGCACAGGGGCTCGGACCGGCCGGTCGGCAGGCACTGGCCGGTGCGGGCCGTTATGGCGTCTTCAGGATGTGAAGGGCGTGCCGTGATCAGCACCCTGCTCGTCGCCAACCGCGGCGAGATCGCCCGCCGGATCTTCCGTACCTGCCGCGCGGCCGGGATCGGCACGGTTGCGGTCTTCTCCGACCCCGATGCGGGGTCGCCGCACGTCGCGGACGCCGACGCGGCGGCCAGGCTGCCAGGCGCGAGTCCGACGAAGACCTATCTGGACGCTGAGGCGATCATCGCCGCAGCACTCGCCGCGGGCGCGGATGCGGTGCATCCCGGCTACGGGTTCCTCGCCGAGGATCCGGCGTTCGCGCGCCGCGTGCTCGCCGCTGGCCTCACCTGGGTCGGTCCGCCGCCCGAGGCAATGGAAGCGATGGCGCTCAAGATCGAGGCACGCAAACGGGCCTCAGCGGCTGGTGTCCCCGTGCTGCCCGAACTCGACCCGGGCTCGGTCGAAACCTTCCCCGTGCTGGTCAAGGCGTCAGCCGGCGGCGGCGGGCGGGGCATGCGCGCCGTGCATGCCGCGAGCGAGCTGGCCGCGGCGATCGAGTCGGCTCAGCGCGAGGCGCAGGCCGCCTTCGGCGACGGCACGGTGTTCTGTGAGCCGCTGCTGACCGGGGCTCGTCATATCGAAGTGCAGGTGCTCGCCGATCATGCGGGCACGGTCTGGGCGCTGACCGAGCGGGACTGCTCCGTGCAGCGGCGCTACGCCAAGGTGATCGAGGAGACACCATCGCCCGCCGTCAGGCCCGCGCTGCGAGAGCGGCTGCTGGCGGCCGCGACCGCGCTGGCGAAGGCGGTCGGGTATGTCAACGCGGGGACCGTCGAATTCCTGGTCGCGGACGAGGAGTCAGGCCGGGACCAGGAGTTCTACTTCCTGGAGTTCAACACCAGGCTTCAGGTCGAGCACCCGGTCACCGAGTGCGTGTACGGCATCGACCTGGTGGCGCTGCAACTCGCCGTCGCGGAAGGACGTCCGCTGCCCCCGACGCCGCCCGCACCGAGCGGCCACGCAATCGAGGCCCGGCTCTACGCGGAGGATCCGGCCGACGGCTTCCGGCCATCGGCCGGGCTCGTGCACGAGTTCGTGGTGCCAGCCGCCGACGCGACCTTCGGACCGCCGCCTGGCGCGCAAGGGCCGGCCCCGTTCCTCAGGCTCGACTCGGGGATCGAGGCGGGCAGCGTCGTCTCCACCTACTACGACGCCATGCTCGCCAAGGTCATCGCCTGGGCACCGACGCGCGACGCCGCCGCGAGGCGGCTGGTGGCGGCGCTGGCCGGAACACGGATCGCCGGCCCGGAGACCAACCGCGACCTGCTCGTCAGCGTGCTCCGCGACGGCGCGTTCCTGGACGGCGGGGCCGACACCTCGCTGCTCGAGAGCTACGACTTCGCGGGGCTGATCCCGGCCGAGGACGCCTGCCAGGTCGCGGCCACGGCCGCGGCGGTCGCGCTGGCGGCCGCCAACCGGCGGGATGCCACCGCGGCCGCCAGCATTCCCGGCGGATGGCGGAACGTGCCGAGCCAGCCGCAGCTCACCTCGTTCGCTGGGCCGCGCGGACAGATCGACGTCCGCTACCTCTGGACCAGGTCGGGGATCGCCATAGCGGCAGACGGCGCCGACGCCGGTATCGGTGCCGACGGCGACGGCGGGCTGGCCGTGGTCGAGTGCCATCCCGATCAGGTCACGCTCGAGGTCGCCGGGGTCGTGCGCCGGTTCGACATCACCAGGGCGGCCGGGCAGATCTGGGTCCGCTCGGCGCTCGGCTCGGTCCGGCTCACGCTGCTCGACAGGCTGCCGGCTCCGCGGCGCGCGACTGAGTCAGGCTCGCTGATCGCGCCGATGCCGGGCAACGTGACCAGGGTCGCCGCGTCGCCAGGCGACCGGATGGCCGCTGGCCAGGTGATCCTGGTCATCGAGGCCATGAAGATGGAACACGCGATCGCGGCACCGGCGGCCGGCGTGCTCGCCGACCTGCGGGTCGGCCCAGGCGACCAGGTCAACGGCGGCGAGGTGCTCGCGATCGTGACGCCCGAGGAAACCGACGAAGGCGGGGGCGATGATGACCGACGCTGACCAGGCCGTCCTCGTCCGCGCCACGAATTCGGGCGGCATCAGGACAGTCCTGCTCGACTCGCCGCGCAACGCCAACGCGCTCTCGACCGGGCTGCTGACCCAGTTGCGGGCGGCGCTGGACGACGCGATGAGCGATCCGCTGGTACGCGTCGTGGTGCTGACTGGCGCGGGCAAGGTCTTCTGCGCAGGCGCTGACCTGAAGGAGGCACGGACCAACCCCGCGGGCGCGCCCGGGCTGATGACAGGCGTCATCGAACTGCTCTGGGACAGCCCCAAGCCGGTCATCTGCCGGGTCAACGGTGCGGCCAGGGCTGGCGGCATCGGCCTGGTGGCTGCCTGCGACATCGCGGTTGCGGTCGACCGTGCCAGCTTCGCGTTCTCTGAGGTGCGGATCGGCGTGGTTCCCGCCGTGATCTCCGTTCCTTGCCTGCGCAGGATGCCGTCGCGCGCGGCAGCCGAGTACTTCCTGACTGGCGAGGTCTTTGACGCCCGTCGGGCGGCCGATATAGGCCTGCTGACCAAGGCCGTCGCCGCCGACGAGCTTGACGCCGAGGTGGCGCGGTACGCCGGGATGTTGCTCCGCGGGGCCCCGGGCGCGCTTGCCGGAACAAAGGGCGTGCTGCGGGACGTCCCAGGGGCGGGGTTCGCCGACGGGCTCCGGCTGATGGGCGAGCTGTCTGGCAGCTACTTCGGCGGCGAGGAGGCCAGGGAGGGAATGGCCGCGTTCGCGGCCAAGCGAGACCCTGCCTGGGTGCAATCCGCTCCGGCGATCCCGGACGGTGGCTGACGTGCCCGCTGAGGGCAGCGGAGCCGGCCGGCAGGTACTGCGGATCGCGAACTGCAGCGGGTTCTACGGCGACCGCGTGTCCGCGGCCCGCGAGATGGTCGAGGGCGGGCCCATCGACGTGCTCACGGGCGACTGGCTGGCAGAGCTCACCATGCTGCTGCTCGGCAAGGCCGTGCTGAGCGGGCGGCCGGGCTATGCGCGGACATTCCTGACTCAGGTCGAGCAGGTGCTGCCGACCTGTCTAGAACGAGGCATCAAGATCGTCACGAATGCCGGGGGGCTCGACCCAGCCGGATGCGCCGCGGCGGTCACCGAGATCGCGCGGCGCGCCGGGCTGAGCCCTATCGTCGCCCACGTCGAAGGCGATGACCTGCTCGCCAGGGTGCCCGAGCTGCTGGGCGCCGGCCACCCGCTCGCCAACACCGACACTGGCGAAGGCCTAGCCGAGGCCGGCGTCACGCCGCTGACGGCGCACGCGTACCTGGGCGGGCTGCCGATCGCCAAGGCGCTCGCGGCAGGGGCCGACGTGGTCGTGACCGGCCGGGTGACGGACGCGGCGCTCGTGGTCGGGCCCGGCATGTGGCGATTCGGCTGGACCGGCGACGACCTCGACGAGCTCGCCGGCGCCGTTGTCGCCGGGCACATCATCGAGTGCGGCTGTCAGGCGACGGGCGGCAATTACGCCTTCTTCGGTGAGCTGCCGGGACTGGCGCGGGCAGGCTTCCCGCTGATTGAGCTCGCGGCGGACGGCTCTTGCGTCGTCACGAAGCATCCGGGCACCGGCGGCCAGGTCTCTGTCGGCACCGTGACCGCCCAGCTGCTGTACGAGATCGGCGGGCCCGCCTACCTCAATCCTGACGTGACGGCGCGGTTCGACACGATCGCGCTCAGGCAGGCAGGTTCTGATCGGGTCAGGGTCAGCCACGTCCGCGGCGAGCCGCCGCCTGCGAACCTGAAGGTCTCGCTCAACTACGCGGGCGGATACCGGAACTCGATGATCCTCTCGATCGAAGGCCTCGACGTCGCCGCGAAGGCGCGGCTGGCTGAGCAAACCATCTGGGCCAGGGTCGATGGCGGCAGGGACGCGTTCGAGACCGCCGACGTCGAGCTCGTCGGATCTGACCCCGCGCTGCTCAGGATCAGCGTGCTCGACCAGGACAAGGCGAAGGTCGGCCGGGCGTTCTCGGCGGCTGTGGTAGAGACGGCGCTGGCGAGCTATCCAGGGTTCTACGCGCTCACGCCGCCTGGCGACGCCTCGATGTACGGCGTGTACTGGCCCACGGCCATTCCTGCCGATCTGGTGCGCACCAGGGTCCTTATCGATGGCACGCAAGCATGGTCAGGCGCGGCTCGCGTGCAGCCGTCCGAACCGGGACAGGCGAGGCCAGGAGCCGAGGCGATGCCCGCCGCCCATGCAACCGGACCACACCCACAGCACGTGACGTCTGCGGCGGCCGACGGCTCGACCAGGCAGGTGCCTCTCGGCCTCGTGGCCGGCGCGAGGTCGGGGGACAAGGGCGGCAACGCGAACGTGGGCGTCTGGGTCAGGACCGACGAGGAGTTCAGCTGGCTGGACGGCTATCTGACCGCTGAGCGGCTTTCCGCGCTCGTGCCAGCGTCCGCTGGGCTGCCCATCGAGCGACATCGGTTCCCGAACCTGCGCGCGCTGAACTTCGTGATCGTGGGCCTGCTCGGCCGCGGGGTGGCGGCCAGTACCCGGCTCGATCCGCAGGCCAAGGCGCTGGGCGAGGAACTCAGGGCCGCGGTCGCCGACGTCCCTGACCGCTTCCTGCCGTAGCCGGTGTCCGCGGCCTGCCCGGCGTCAGGAAGGGCTCAGGTTCCGTCCAGCGAGTATGGAGGTTGCCCTTCTACGATCTTGATCCAGACATCGCGACGAGCGGGCGGCAGAGCTGAGCGGAGGCCGGGCAACGGTGCAGGAGCATGTGATCGTCTCGCATCGCGGAGCAAGGTTTGAGATCGGGCGCGGGCCCGGCTTCTACGGAATCTGGCCCGCAGGCGCAACGCAGTGGCAGCCCATCGAGTGGTGGCCGGAGACCGCTGAGGGGTGGAAGGGCGCGTGGGCCCGCTTCACCGACGTCGAACCCCGCCGAGCGATCCAGCCCGCCGGCCAGGCGGCCGGGCTCTCGGCCGCCCTCAGGCGAGCAGGGCGCCCTGCGGTCCTGGCAGCCGCACTGATCGCCGCCGGGATCGCTATCGGGATCGTGGGGCTCTTCCCCGGCTACTTCAGCAGCGCTGGCCTGGCCGACCAAGCCGAGCAGCTGGTTCCCCACCTGATCTATCTGGTCGCCTGGGCGGCGGGCGCGGTGCTCGTCCTCGCGGGCGGCGCCCGGCAGAAGATCGGCGCCTTGCTCGCGGCGGGCGTGAGCCTGGTCACGTTCGGGTTCTTCCTCGCCGATCTGGGGACCGGCATCTCGAGCGGTGACGTTGGTGCCGGTCTCGTGCTGAGCTTGATCGGCTGGGCAGCTTGCACGGCGGGATCGGTGCTGGCAGTCCGGCTCGCCGCGGTCGGTGCGCCAGCCAGGCCGCGGACCCTGGAGACGGTGCTGACCTTGGCACTGGCTGCTGCGGCGGCCGTCGGCACCGCGATCGCGTTCGCGCCATCCTGGGACACCTTCACGCTCCGGACGGCCGCGGGTACCTCGCAGAGGATCACCGCGGGCTACGCCTTCGCCAATCCTGGCCCGGTGATCGCCGGCGACGTCGCGGTTATGGTCGCCATCGTGGCCGTCGTGCTCGTTGCCGCCTCCTGGCGGTCCATCAGGCTCGGCGCGGCGCTGCTGGCAGGCGCCATCATCCCGATGGCTGCGCAGGCCATCTCCGCGGTGATCCAGGTCGGCCACGCGACGTCCTCGCTGCAGTTCGGCATCCCGCCGGCCCAGGCCGCCCGGGTGGGCCTCACGATCACCGCCGGGCTGACACCGGCGTTCTGGATCTACTGCGCGTTCGTGGCAGCGCTGGTCCTGACCGCCGCGCTGATGGCCAGCGCTCCCGCGCCGCCACCACCCCCACCCTCGCCGGTGCCCGCACGGCCAGGCCAGCCTGGCCTGATGTCCCCGCCAGCACCGGCTGCGGGCTGACCGCGCAGCACGTTATCGCGTGCTAGCGCAGGCCCGCCGACTTGCGCCTGCTCCAGAGCGTGAAGCCGGCGGCGCCTCCGATCAGCGCGCAGATCGCCCCGCCGAACAGGTACAGCTCACCGGCGGTCGACGCCGTGACGATCACGCTGCCCGCGCTGGTGCCGCTCGCCAGCACGAACGTCATGATGAACCAGCCGGCCGCGGGAACGAACGCGCCGGCTCCTTGACCGGTGCCCCACGCGCCCAGCAGGCAGGTCGCGAGAATGGCGATGTCGAAGCCGATCGCGGCCAGCGGATGGGGACCGACCGCGTAGTAGAACGAGCCGAGCAGGCCCTGCGCGATCCCGAACAGGAACAGCGCGAGGTAGGTGACGATCGTCAGGCCGCGGCTCACGATTGGAGGCTAGTCAATCCCAGCGAAGAGGTCAGGCTCCCAGCCATGATGGCCGCCCCCTGGACCCCGCTGCCCAGCCAGCAACGTGTAGTACTCGTGACCGAACGCTCGCTGGCCAACCCCGTCAGACAGGGCGAAGAAGGGGCTGTCGACCGCGATCTGGCTCGCGTGCGCGCGCATGGCGGCGATCTTGGCGTCTAGGTGGTCGCTCGCGTCGATCTCGGTCGTCACCTGCTCGTCGGGCACCCCGAACGGCAGATCGTCGACCGACTCCGCGGACTCGAACTCCGACCCGGCGGGCTCGCCGTCCGGTCCGCCGCCATCGGCCGCACCGTCCGCGGAAGCCCTGGCCTGGCGCATTAGCCTCATCCCCTCCGCCAGCACCGACTTCGGTACCGCGGTCGCGTAGAACTTGGCCACCAGCCCGTCGGACATCTCGAACGCCCGCTGCGCGACCCGGTGCGCCTGGATGTGATCGGGGTGACCGTAAAAGCCGTTGGAGTCATAGGTCACCAGCACCTGCGGGCGCACATCCTTGATGACCTCGAGCAGCACTTCTGCCGCTTCGTCCACGTCCGCATGCCAGAAGGCGCCGTCCCAGTCGTTCGACGGCGTGCCCATCATCCCTGAGTCGCGCCAGTGGCCTGGGCCGCCGAGGAATCGGTGATCGCGGACGCCGAGCGCGTCGCACGCGGCCGCGAGCTCGCCGATCCGGTACTCACCAAGGCCCTTGTCCCGGTCCCAGGCCAGATGCGCCAGGTCCTGCGGGATGATCTCACCGAGTTCGCCGAGCGTGCAGGTGACGAGCGTGACCTGGGCTCCCTCGGCCGCGTACTTCGCCATGGTCGCCCCGGTCCCGATCGACTCGTCGTCGGGATGGGCGTGCACGAGCATCAGCCGCCTGCCGCCGCTCTGGTCCATGCCGTGAGGATAGCCATGCCGGATTTTGCCCGCCGCACCGGCGCAGGCCGACACAACGGCGCCGGCCCGGGCTGGCAGGATCTGGTGTCATGACCGACACGTTCCCCCGCCAGCAGGCCAGGACCCGGCACTTCAGCCTCGGCGTCCCGCGCTCCTTCCAGATCTCCGCCGACGGCACGCGCATCGCCTTCCTGCGCAGCAAGGGCGGCAACGACCCGGTCACCTGCCTCTGGGTGCTTGACCTGCCAGCCGATCCAGGCGTTCCGGCCGCGGAAATCGAGCGCCTGGTCGTCGATCCGATCGCGCTCGGTGCCGGGATGGACGAGCCAGAAGAGGAACGTGCCCGCCGGGAGAGATCTCGCGAGCAGGCCGGCGGCGTCGTGGCTTTCGGCACGGACGCCGCCTTCACGATGGCCGCCTTCGCGATCGCCGGTGCGGTGTACACCGCTGCGCTGACGCCCGATGGCGACGGGCCGCGAGCGATCGGTGCCCGCTCGCCTGCCATCGACCCGAGGCCCGACCCGGCGGGCGTGCGGATCGCCTACGTGTCCGGCGGGGCGCTGCGGATCACCGACCTGGACAGCGGCACCGACGCCGAGCTCATCGGACCAGGCGCGGCTGAGCACGTCACATACGGTCTCGCTGAATTCGTCGCGGCCGAAGAGATGGGCAGGCAGCGGGGTTTCTGGTGGGCGCCGGACGGCAGCAGCCTGCTGGTCGCCCGGGTCGACAACAGCGGCGTCAACCGATGGCACATCGGCGACCCAGCGAACCCGGAGCGGCAGCCGACCGAGCTGCGGTACCCGGCGGCTGGCACGCCGAACGCGGTCGTTGAACTGCTGATCGTCAGTTCCGACGGCGGCACGATTCCGGTGCGCTGGGACACCGTCGAGTTCGGCTACCTCACCACGGTCAGCTGGGATTCCGGTGCGCCGCTGATTGTCGTGCAGTCCAGGGATCAGCGCCGGATGCAGCTGCTTGCCGTCGACGCCCGGACTGGAGCGACGACCGTGCTGCGGGACGACCGGGACGCATGCTGGCTTGACGTGGTCGACGGTGTCCCCGCCAGGCTGGCCGACGGCCGGATCGTCTGGACCATCGACGCCGACGACGCGCGCCGGCTGCTGGTAGCGAGCGAGCATGACCTGGCGGCAGGCGCTGCGGAGCCGGTGACGCCGGCCGACCTGCAGGTGCGCGGCGTGCTGTCGGTGGACGGAGACACCGTGCTGGTGTCGGGCTCCGATGCCGAGTCCACGCAGGTCGGTGTCTGGGCATACGGACCAGGCGGTCTGCGGCGGCTCTCCGGCGACCGGGGCGTGCAGGGCGCAGTCCGCTGCGGCGGCACCACCGTCCTGGCCAGCCATTCGATGGCGGAGTACGGGACGAGCGTCACGATCCTGCGCGACCAGCCAGCCGCCGAACCCGCGGCGCCCCGTGGCGGCTGTCGCGTCGCTCGCTGAGAGCCCTGCCCTGCCGAAGTTGCGGATCGAGCTGCTGCGCGCCGGGCCTCGCGAACTCAACACCGCGGTGTTGCTGCCGACCTGGTACGAGCCGGGATCGGCCAGGCTTCCCATCCTGATGGACCCGTACGGCGGACCGCACGGCCAGCGGGTACTGGCCTCCGCCGACGCCCATCTGACCTCGCAGTGGTTCGCGAACCAGGGGTTCGCTGTCGTGGTGGCGGACGGCCGGGGCACGCCTGGGCGCGGCCCGAGCTGGGACCGGGCCGTCTTCGGTGACCTCGCAGGGCCGGTGCTGGAGGACCAGGTAGACGCGCTGATGGCGGTGGCTGAACGCACACCCGACCTGGACCTGTCGAAGGTCGCGATCAGGGGCTGGTCCTTCGGCGGGTACCTTTCCGCGCTCGCCGTGCTGCGCAGGCCCGACGTCTTCCATGCGGCGGTCGCCGGCGCCCCGGTGACTGAGTGGCGGCTCTATGACACCCACTACACCGAGCGGTATCTCGGGCATCCCGACCAGGACGCCGCTGCCTATGACCAGTCATCTCTGCTCGGGGACGCGGCGAAGCTGTCGCGGCCGCTCATGATCATCCATGGGCTCGCCGACGATAACGTCACTGTGGCGCACAGCCTGCGGCTGTCGTCGGCGCTGCTGGCCGCTGGCAGGCCGCACCAGGTCCTGCCGCTCACTGGCGTCACGCACATGGCCTCGCAGGAGGAGGTGGCCGAGAACCTGCTGCTGCTCCAGATCGACTTCCTGCGCAGCGCGCTCGGGCTTGCCGAGCCCGAATTCAGCGGGTAAGCGGATAAGCGGGTGTAGCGAGTGTCACACCGGCAGAAGGTGCACCCAGGTCCGCATGATGATTACCGTTGGAATAAGGTTCTGTGGGCAACGCGGGCAGCGCTCTGCCTGCTATCCCAGGCCACCGATCTGGCTGGCGGGGACGGCACGATGCGCGCCAGGGTAATGACCCCGTGGCATGACCCACATGCGGGAACCCAGGCCAGTGGCCTTCAGTCTCAGTGCGGAGGCGTCGATGACGCAGGTAACGCAGGTGCCAGCCAGGACCAGGGCGCAGATCTCCAGCAAGACGCTGCGGAAGGACTCCTGGTGGCGCCAGCCGGCCATCACCGCCGCGTTCCTGGCCGTCGTGGTGATCTACCTCACCTGGGCGTCGCTGGTCAATACCGACTATTTCTGGGCGCCGTACATCTCGCCGCTGTACTCGCCGTGCCTGGCGACCACCTGTGCCTCAGGCTCGGGCTTTCACTGGATCCCGTGGCTGACCGCGCTCACCCCGGCCATCATCATCATCGGCGGCCCGATGGGCTTCAGGCTGACCTGTTATTACTACCGCAAGGCCTACTACCGGGCCTTCTGGCAGTCGCCGCCCGCCTGCGCGGTCCGCGAGCCGCACGCCAAGTACACCGGCGAGACCAGGATCCCGCTGATCCTGCAGAACCTGCACCGGTACTTCTTCTACATCGCGCTGATCTTCAACGTCATCCTGACCATCGACGCGGTGCTCGCGTTCAAGAACCACGCGGACCAGTGGGGCCAC
Source organism: uncultured Actinomycetota bacterium (assembly GCA_963696215.1). Taxonomy (GTDB): domain Bacteria; phylum Actinomycetota; class Actinomycetes; order Streptosporangiales; family Streptosporangiaceae; genus Chersky-822. The sequence continues at coordinate 149,212 of CAVOJF010000006.1, read as the reverse complement.
ATGGGGCTCGGCACGCTCGTGCTGATCGCCAACGCCGCGCTGCTCTGGCTGTACTCGCTGTCCTGCCACGCCTGCCGACACGTCACCGGCGGCAGGCTGAAGCACTTCTCGAAGCACCCGGTCAGGTACAAGGCATGGACGCTGGTCTCCCGCCTCAACGGCTACCACATGCAGTTCGCCTGGATCTCGCTCGGCTTCGTTCTCTTCACGGACCTGTACATCCGGCTGGTCGCTGCAGGCGTCTTCGCTGACCCGCGGTTCTTCTAGACTCAAGGCAGAAGGTGCCGAATCTGTCATGACTGACATCGAAAGACTCCCCTACGACGTCGTAGTGATCGGCGCCGGCGGCTCAGGGCTGCGCGCGGCCATCGAGGCCAGGCTGGCGGGCAAGCGGACAGCGGTGATCTCCAAGTCGCTGTTCGGCAAGGCCCACACGGTGATGGCCGAGGGCGGCTGCGCCGCCGCGATGGGGAATGCCAATCCCAGAGACAACTGGATGGTGCACTTCCGCGACACCATGCGCGGCGGCAAGTTCCTGAATAACTGGCGGATGGCCGAACTGCACGCCAAGGAAGCTCCCGAGCGAGTCTGGGAACTCGAGGCATGGGGCGCGCTCTTCGACCGTACGAAAGACGGCAAGATCAGCCAGCGGAACTTCGGCGGACACGAGTACCCGAGGCTGGCCCACGTCGGCGACCGCACCGGTCTGGAGATGATCCGCACGCTGCAGCAGAAGGTGGTCGCGCTGCAGCAGAAGGACGCTCTCGAGCTCGGTGACCCCGAGGCCATGATCAAGGTCTTCGCCGAGACCACGATTACGAGGCTGATCAAGGACGCCTCGGGCCGATCAGGGGGGTCGTCGCCCCAGGACAACACAGGGCGCATCGCTGGCGCCTTCGGTTACATCAGGGAGACCGGCCAGTTCGTGCTGTTCGAGGCGCCCGCCGTGGTGCTGGCCACGGGCGGCATCGGCAAGACCTTCAAGGTCACGTCGAACTCGTGGGAGTACACGGGGGACGGGCACGCGCTCGCGCTGCTGGCCGGGCGCCAAGCTGCTGAACATGGAGTTCGTGCAGTTCCACCCCACGCACATGGTCTGGCCGCTGTCGGTGCGCGGCCTGCTTGTCACCGAGTCGGTCCGCGGGGACGGCGGCGTGCTGCGCAACTCCGAGGGCAAGCGGTTCATGTTCGGCTACGTCCCTGACGTATTCCGTGCCCAGTACGCCGAGACCGAGGAGGAGGCCGATCGCTGGTACGCCGACCCGGACAACAACCGGCGTCCGCCTGAACTGCTCCCGCGCGATGAGGTCGCGCGGGCGAACAACGCCGAAGTCAAGGCCGGGCGCGGGTCGCCGCACGGCGGGGTGTTCCTGGACATCGCGTCCCGGCTGCCCGCCGAGGAGATCCTGCGCCGGCTGCCGTCGATGTACCACCAGTTCAAGGAGCTTGCCGACGTCGACATCACGAAGGAGCCGATGGAGGTCGGCCCGGCCCAGCACTACGTGATGGGCGGCGTCGAGGTCGACCCTGACACCGGCGAGTCCTGCGTGCCAGGCCTGTTCGCGGCCGGCGAGGTGTCGGGTGGGATGCACGGGTCGAACCGGCTTGGCGGCAACTCCCTGTCGGACCTGCTCGTGTTCGGGCGCCGGGCCGGCCAGGGCGCGGCCGACTATCTGGACAAGCTCGGCGACAAGCGCCCGGTGCCTGGCGACGGCGATCTCGAGGCCGCGCAGGCCGAAGCGCTCGCGCCGTTCGAGCGAGCGGTCGGCGAGAACCCCTACACGGTGCATTCAGAACTGCAGCAGACGATGTCGGATCTGGTCGGCATCATCCGCAAGGAAGCCGAGATCAAGGCGGCGCTCTCCGAACTGGACAAGCTGCGCGAGCGTGCTGCCCTCGTCCGCGCCGAGGGTGGCCCGGCATACAACCCTGGCTGGCACCTGGCACTCGACCTCCGCAACATCGTCCTGATCGCCGAGTGCGTGGCGCAGGCCGCCCTGGAGCGGCAGGAGAGCCGCGGCGGGCATACCCGCGACGACTACCCAGGCATGTCGCCCGAGTGGCGCAAGGTCAACCTGATCTGCTCGCTGGTGAGCGACGAAGACGGCGAGCGCGTGACGCTGGCTAAGCAGCCGATGCCGCCGATGCGCGAGGATCTGCTCGCGCTGTTCGACCGCGGTGAGCTGAAGAAGTACCTGACCGAGGAGGAACTGCCGCCAGAACGGCAGCCCGCGTCAGAGACGGCAGCCACCGAATCGGCTGCCACCGAGCCCGAGGAGAAGCACTGATGGGCACGAAGGTCAAGCTGAAGGTCTGGCGGGGCGATGCCGGTCAGGGCGAGCTTGTCGACTACGAGGTCGAGGCCAACGAGGGCGAGGTCGTGCTCGACGTCCTGCACCGGCTGCAGGCAACGCAGGCCGGCGACCTCGCGGTGCGCTGGAACTGTAAGGCCGGCAAGTGCGGCTCCTGCTCGATGGAGATCAACGGCCAGCCGCGGCTGGCCTGCATGTCGCGGATGTCGCTGTTCCAGCCCGACGAGACCATCACGATCACGCCGATGCGGACCTTCCCTGTGATCAGGGACCTGGTCACCGACGTCTCGTTCAACTACGAGAAGGCGCGCCAGATCCCGTCGTTTGCCCCCGACCCCTCGGTCGGGCTCGGCGAGTTCCGGATGCAGCAGGTGGACGTCCAGCGGTCACAGGAGTTCCGCAAGTGCATCGAGTGTTTCCTGTGCCAGAACGTCTGCCACGTGATCAGGGACCACCCAGAGAACATGCCGGCCTACGCGGGCCCGCGTTTCCTGATGCGGATCACCGAGCTTGAGATGCATCCAGCGGACACCGCGGACCGGCGTGAGATCGCACAGGACGACTTCGGTCTCGGCATGTGCAACATCACCAAGTGCTGCACCGAGGTCTGCCCGGAGAACATCCATATCACCGACAACGCGCTGATCCCACTCAAGGAGCGGGTCGTCAGCCGGAAATACGACCCGCTGGTGTGGCTCGGCAACAAGATCGGCCGCCGCGGGCAGACCGACACTCCGAAAATTCCGGGCTAGCAGGTCGGAGGCGAGTCCGGCGCGGATTGATCGGCCATGTTGCGGCCGACGGTTATCCGTCGGTGCCGGTGCGCCGCTCGCTCGCCTGGCCCGGGACAGGCACCCGGCCCTGCTCAGCGGGCTGCGGCTCGGTGCGCGCAGCCTTCTTTTGCCTGACGAGCTCGACGATCAGCGGGATCAGGGAGAGCACCACGATCACGGCGATGATCGGAAGCAGGTACGCCTCGATGTTGCCGATGGTCGAGCCGAGGCCGTAGCCGAGCATGGTCACTCCGACCGACCAGAGCAGGCCGCCCACGACCTGCCAGATCGTGAACGCCTTGGCTGGCATTTCGAGCGCTCCGACCATCGGGTTGAGCACCGTCCGCACGAACGGGATGAACCTCGCCAGCACGATCGCCTTGCCGTAGCCGTAGCGGGAGAGCAGCTGCTGCGACCGCTCGGCTCCCTTGCGCAGGAACCTGTTGCTGCTGCGCTCGAGCAGCGGCCGACCGCCCTTGCGCCCGATGATGAACCCCGTCTGCGCCCCGATCAGCGCCCCGCCAGCCGCGGCGAGCAGGACGAGCGGCAGTGACAGGTGCGTCTTGCTGGTCGAGGATCCAGCGCATAGCAGTCCGGCCGTGAACAGCAGCGAGTCGCCGGGCAAGAAGAACCCGATCAGCAGCCCGGTCTCGGCGAACAGCGCAACGAAGACGCCGAGCGCGCCCAGGCTCGCGAGCAGGGAAGTGGAGCTCAGCGGGTTGAGCGCGATCTCCGCGTGCGCTCCTGCTAGGTACGACATCACTCGCCTCTCTACCGACGCTGCTGCGGCCGGCAGCCCGTCGCTGCAAGCAGCCAGCCCGGTGCGAACTTGCTTCCTGCGGCTCCGACTACCCGCGACGAGGCGAAAGGAACGATCACTCTTCCTAATGTCTGGTTAAGGCGACGAACGCCCGGTTCAACGGCTGTCAGGCTTGGGATCGCCAGCGCTCCATCCGCCGTCGGCGACTCGCTGCCTGCGCCGCACTGCCTCCGCGCGCGCAATGCCAGGACCCGCGCCTCATGATCATGCGCGCCTGCTACGGCGAGTTGGCGGCACGGCTGGTTTGGCATGAATATCCTTGCTGGCGCGGGCGCAGGTAGCCCGTCGAGCGAGAGGTTGTCATGACGCACCTGACCTTTGCCGAGGCGATCATCGTCGGCCTGATTCAAGGCACGACAGAGCTGTTCCCGGTTTCCAGCCTCGGCCACAACGTTCTGATTCCGGCCATTGTCGGCGGCAGCTGGGCCAACGATCTGAACGTCAGCAAGGCTGAGTCTCCGTACCTGGCGTTCGTGGTCGGCCTGCACGTCGCCACGGCGATCGGCATCACGGCGTACTTCTGGCGTGACTGGGTCAGGATCATCGGCGGCTTCTTCAGCTCGATCAGGCACTGGGAAGTCAGGACCACGGACCAGAAGCTGGCCTGGATGATCGTGCTGGCGACGATCCCCGTGGGCGTCGTCGGCCTGTTTGTCGAGCATGAATTCCGCGTGATCTTCGCCGTGCCCAAGCGGGCGGCCATCTTCCTGGTGCTGAACGGCATCATCTTGTACGCGGGCGAGCGGTTCAGGACGCGAAAGTCACGCGAGGCTGACCTGCAGGTTCAAAGGGAGCGGGAGGAGGAGCCAGCCCTCGTCGGCGCCGCGCGCGTCGGCGGAGCGCACTCCTCCGGCCAGCGCGCCGTACGCCAGCAAGAACTCGTGACAGCCGTGCAGGCCGACCGCCGGCTCACCTCGTTCAGCTTCTGGCAGGCGATCATCATCGGTTCCGCACAGATACTCGCCCTGCTGGCGGGCATCAGCCGCGACGGCGTGACCATGGTCGCCGGGATGTTCCGCGGCCTGTCCAGGGAGGACGCGGCGCGATTCGCGTTCCTGCTCGCGACGCCGGTCATCCTGGCCGCTGGCGTGCTCAAGATCCCTGACCTACTCGGCCCGCTGGGCCACGGCATCAGGCCACAGATCGTCGCCGGCAGCGTCGTGTCAGGCGTCGCCGCCTACCTCTCGGTGCGCTTCCTGATGAAGTACTTCCAGACCAGGACGCTGACTCCGTTCGCGATCTACTGCCTGGTGTTCGGGGTCGGCAGCTTCGTCTACCTCACGGTCAAGTAAGGGCGTCCACCGGGCCGCGGGTCCCCTGGCCGCGCGTCGCGGGCCCGCTCGCGCTGCCTAGCCGCGGAACTTCCAGATCCCGCCGAGCACGTCGGTGGTGGTGTTGACCGGCAGCAGGCCGCCCGCAGCCCACTCCGAGCGCGTGCCAGGAATCCAGGCCAGCCTGGTGACCTCCTGGACGGTCGTCGTCGCTGTGGCGGGCACCGCGGTCCTGGTCCACCGCCCGCCGCTCAGGTGGTCGAAGAACCAGCGGAAGCCGGGGCCCGGCCCGTTTGTGACGAGCCACAAGCCACCGTGCCCGTCGCGGGCCATGTCCACGACGCCGCTCGTCGGCTTCCGCAGCGGAACCCGCTGCCACGCCTTTCCGTTCCAGTGCAGCAGATAGAGGGTCCGCGCGCCCTGGCTCCCAGTCTCGATGTCGCGCTGCAGCCAGACGTCACGAGGACCCGCGGCCACCAGGTCCCTGACGAACTCGACCGAGTTCGGCGGGATCTTGGCAGGAGCGGGTATCGCCAGCGTGCTCCACCGGCGGCCGTTCCAGTGCATCAGGAACTGGCGCGGGACGCGCATCAGGCGCTGCGGGTCGGCCAGCGACCACATGTCGGTCGCTGAAACGGCGCTGACCTCGCTCGGAACGCCAGGCAGCCGTACCTTGGCCCAGCGGCCATGCAGCAGCCTTGCCGCGATCGGCACGACGGGCTGCATGCTCTCCCGGCCCTCGCTGAACACCCACAAGCCGGCCGGGCCGAAGTCGGGCGCGGCGAGGTCGATGGTGCCTGACAGGTTGCCGCGCACCACCCAGCGCGGGATGTCGCGCACTGCCCAGCGCGAGCCGTTCCAGTGCAGTGCCCTGCCGAGCAGAGGCCTCGGGTCGAACAACCAGGCATCGCGGCTGGAGCTGGCTCCGAGCCCGACCGAATCCATGCCATAACGCGCCAGCCCTTGCGGGATCGGCACCAGCCGCCACGCACGGCCATTCCAGCGTTCGACCTGGAAGACCGTCGTCTCGTTGGGCCCGCCGCATGGCGCGCAGACGTCCCAGGTCGACCAGGCGTCGGTGCTGCCGGTCACGGCCAGGTTGCCCACGCTGGTGACGCCGTGCAGCGGGCCGACGGTCGTGACCACGTGCCAGCCAGGTGCGGCCGCGGGCGATACGGTCGCCGCCTGCGCCTCAGCCCCGCTGGCCTGGAACGCCGCGCCGGATGCGGTGCACGCGGTCGTCACGGCCACGGCCAGCGCCTCGATGATCCTGCGCTTCGACATGGGGCACCTGCCTAGCTTGCGTGGTTCAGCCGGCCAACCGCGGCAGAGCGATGCGATTGTGCGACCGGGAGATCCGAGCGATCCCTTGCGATCCCTGCGTTCCTGGTTTTATTACCATTAATTACCCGCCGCCGCTAGGGGTGCACCCAAAACCCAGGTTCGATGGGTTGCCGGCGGGCTTCGCCAAGCGCACAGGTCAGTCGGTCCGCAAGGGCACGGCGCTGCGGCCCCGGTCAGCCCTCCCGGCTGACTCGGGCGCGCGTCCTGCCGCGCTCTTTGGCGTCGAGCACGGTCTTGCGCAGCCGGATCGCGGTCGGCGTCACCTCGGCGCACTCGTCGTTGGCGCAGAACTCCAGCGCCTGCTCGAGGCTCAGGGCCCGGGGCGGGACGAGCCGCTCCAACTCCTCGCCGGTCGACTGGCGTATGTTCGTGAGCTTCTTCTCCCTGGCGATATTCACGTCCATGTCGTCGGAGCGGGAGTTCTCACCGACGATCATGCCCTCATACACCTCGGTGCCCGGCTCTACGAAGAGAGTGCCGCGCTCCTGCAGGGAGAACATCGCGTACGCGGTCGCCGCCCCTGTCCTGTCGGCGACCAGCGACCCTGACGCGCGCATCCGCATCGGACCCGCCCACGGCTCGTACCGCTCGAAGACGTGGTGCGCGATGCCGGTGCCCCTGGTGTCGGTCAGGAACTGGGTGCGGAAACCGATCAGGCCGCGGGCCGGCACCATGAAGTCGAGCCTGATCCAGCCGGTCCCGTGGTTGGTCATCTGCTCCAGCCGCCCCTTGCGGACCGCCAGCAGGCTCGTCACAGCGCCGAGGTACTCCTCTGGCACGTCGATGGTCAGCCGCTCGACCGGCTCGTGCACGTGGCCGTCAATCTCGCGGGTAACCACCGTCGGGCGCCCGACCGTCAGCTCATAGCCCTCCCGCCGCATCGTCTCGACCAGGACGGCCAGAGCGAGCTCACCCCTGCCCTGGACCTCCCAGGTGTCGGGCCGCTCGGTCGGGAGCACGCGGATCGACACATTGCCGACAAGCTCGGCGTCCAGGCGGTCACGCAGCATCCTGCGCGGTGACCTTCGTGTGCCCGTGGCCCGAGGCCTTCCCGCCGCCAGCGGCGGCCGGCCCCCTGCCGACGAGCGGCGACGTGTTCACGCCGATCGTCATCGAGATCGCGGGCTCGTCCACCGTGATCAACGGCAGCGGGCGCGGGTCGTCAGGATCGGCCAGCGTCTCGCCGATCATGATGTCGCTGATCCCGGCGACGGCGATGATGTCTCCCGGCCGACGCGGTCGCGGCTGGTACTCGCTCCAGCGCCTGCGTTCGGTAAAGCTCAGAGACCTTGACTCGCTCGATCGAACCGTCCCGCCTGCACCAGGCGGCCTGCTGGCCCTTGCGGATCTCACCGGAAATTACGCGGCAGAGCGCGATCCTGCCAAGGTAGGCGGAGGCGTCGAGGTTCGTGACGTGCGCGCGCAGCGGCGCGCGCGGGTCGTACGACGGCGCTGGCACATGCCGCCTGATCACCTCGAACAGCGGCTCCAGGTCGGCCGAGTCGGGCAGCGTGCCGTCGTCAGGGCGGGCCAGCGAGGCCCGGCCGGCCCGCGCCGAGGCGTACACGATCGGGAACTCGATCTGGTCCTCGGTCGCGTCGAGGTCGAGGAAGAGCTCGTAGCAGGCGTCGACGACCTCGGCGATCCTGGCATCGGGCCGGTCCACCTTGTTGATCACCAGGATCACCGGCAGCTTGGCCTCAAGCGCCTTGCGCAGCACGAACCTGGTCTGCGGCAGCGGGCCTTCGCTCGCGTCGACCAGCAGCAGGACGCCATCGACCATCGACAGCCCGCGCTCGACCTCGCCGCCGAAGTCGGCGTGGCCCGGCGTGTCGATGATGTTGATGGTCAGGCCACCGTGGGTCACGGCCGTGTTCTTGGCCAGGATCGTGATGCCCTTCTCGCGCTCCAGGTCACCGGAGTCCAGCACGCGGTCAGCGACCTGCGCGTTCGCACGGAAGGCGCCCGACTGCCAGAGCATGGCGTCGACCAGCGTCGTCTTGCCATGGTCGACGTGCGCGACGATCGCGACGTTGCGCAGGTCGTCGCGGGTCGCGACATCGGCGGCTGTGGCGCCGGCAGAGCGGACGGGCATGCGGGAAGGCTCCATAGATACCTGGGAAGCGCCGGAATGACGGCCCTCCTATTCTACCGGGTCAGCCGCCTGCGCTGCTCGCACGCCATCTGCAGGCATCGCGATGCCATCTGTGAACTAGAACTTATGTTCGATTAGAGCTACGCTGTCTCGGTGAGTACGTTTGTTCCTCCAGGTTGGCCAACCGGGGTGCAGCCGCCGGGCAGCCCTGAGTTCGAGCCGTCGGCGACAGCTTGGCTGCTCGACGTGATCCCGTCCGACTACCAGCTGCACGGTGTGCTCCGACGGCACCCGATCGCGCTGGCCGCGTTCGCGAGGCATCACCTGACCGCCTGCGTGGAGGGCGCCAGGAACGGCTACCGCACCGCGCGCTCCGAGCTCGGACCGCACCTGCCACCTGGCGCCGTCGAGGCCATGCTGACGATGTACCGCAGCGAGGGCAGCCGGCTGGCCAACGCGGCCAAGGCCGCCGACCTCATCGAGCGGGCGCTGCACGGCGAGCAGTTCGTCCAGCAGATGAGCGGCGGCGCGCGCTCGTCGCGGTCCTCGTCGGCCAGCGGAACGGCCAGCGACCCGCGGAAATCCGGCCGCGTCAGGAGTCCGTGCTCGGCCAGCAGCCCAGGAACCTCGATAACCAGCGGGTCGGTAGCGAGCACGTCGGTAGCCAGCGCCTCGTTCACGAGCGCCTCGATGTGCTCCTCGCTGCCTGGCAGCGGCCTCGTCCAGCCGACTTCTGGATCGAACACCTTGACCACCCTGGCGGGCGCTCCGGCGACCACGCACAGGTCGCCGATCTCGCCCCTGACCACCGCTCCGGCGGCGACGACCACATTCCGGCCGATCATCGCGCCGGGCAGCACGATCACTCCGGTGCCGAGCCAGGTTCCCGCGCCGATGCTGACCGGCGCGTTCACCGGCCACTGCCGTCCGATCGGAACGTCGGGATCGGCGTAGCTGTGGTTCTGGTCGGTGATGTAGACGTAAGGACCGGTGAAGACGTCGTCGCCGATGTCGATCGAGTGGTGCGCCACGATGTGGCTGCCCCTGCCGATCACGCACCGGTCGCCGATCCGCAGCACGGTGCCAGGTCCTAGATCATGCCCGGGCGACAGGCCAGCGCAGATCGACGCCTGCTCGCCGACCATGGTGCCGGCGCCGATCGTGATCCACCGCTCGCCGTAGACCGAGCCGGTCGGGAACGCGATCAGCGAGCCTGGCCCGAACGACGCGAACCTGCGGCCGCCGGCGGTCTCGGCGGTCACGGTTCCCGCCTGCTGGACCCAGCGCCAGGCAGCGTGGACTACCCGAGCGGCAAAGAGCCGCCAGGCGCGGCGGCCAGCTCTCAATGACGGCATTCCAGACATTGCTCAGCCACCATAGCTTCGTCCGCGCCGCTCGGAGGCATCCTCAGGGAGGCCCGCCGCAACTTAAGATCCAAAACGGTGCCACAAAACGCCCGAACCGGGCCGCACCCGAACCGGCCGCACCCGAACCGGGCCACAGCCGAACCGGGCCTGCCCCAGGTCCCGGGCCCGACGCCGACGCGGCGCCCTCAGGCCTCGACGCGACCCGCGGCGGCTAGCTGGCCGCAGGCGCCGTCGATCTCGCGGCCTCGGGTGTCCCTGACCGTCACGGGGATCCCTCGGTCGGCGAGGCACCGCTCGAACGCGGCGGCGACGTCAGGGTCGGACGCGGTCCATTTCGAGCCCGGCGTCGGGTTCAGCGGAATGAGGTTCACGTGCGCGCGTCGCCCGGTCAGCAGCCTGGCCAGCGCCTCGGCCCGCCAGAGATGATCGTTGATGTCGCGGATCATCGCGTACTCGATCGAGACCCGGCGGCCGGTTGCCGCGGCGTAGTCCCAGGCCGCGTCGAGCACCTCCGCGACCTGCCAGCGCCGGTTGACCGGCACCAGCGTGTCGCGCAGTTCGTCATCGGGGGCGTGCAGCGAGACGGCGAGACGGCAGGACAGGCCCTCACCGGTCAGCCGCCTGATCGCGGGCACCAGGCCGACGGTCGACACAGTGATCGCGCGAAGTGAGATTCCGAGACCGTCAGGCACCGGGTCGCTGATCCGCCGGACGGCGCGTAGCACTGCCGCATAGTTCGCGAGCGGCTCGCCCATCCCCATGAACACGACGTTCGAGACGCGGCCCGGACCGCCGGCGATCTCTGCCCTGGCCAGCGCGCGAGCCCCGTGAAAGACCTGAGCGACGATCTCCGCTGTCGACAGGTTTCTCGTGAGGCCAGCCTGGCCCGTCGCGCAGAACGGACAGGCCATTCCGCAGCCCGCCTGCGAGGACACGCACATGGTGACCCGGCCGGGATAGCGCATAAGCACCGACTCGACGAACGAGCCGTCGGCCGCGCGCCAGAGCGTCTTGCGGGTCCTGCCGCGGTCGCAGGTCAGTTCCTTCGTCGGGGTGAGCAGCTGGGGCAGCAGGGAGGTCACCAGCGAATCGCGCCCGGCGGCCGGGAGGTCGGTCATCTCCGCCGCCGACTCGGTCAGCCGGCCGAAGTATTGCCGCGACAACTGGTCGGCACGGTAGGGCGGATGCCCCAGTTCGGTGACGACGGCGCGGCGGCCCGCGGAGTCCAGGTCAGCCAGGTGACGCGCAGGCCGACGCACGGGCCCCAGCCGGGCGGGACCCGCCCGAGCGGGACTGTCTGTCCCGATCTCGACGAGTTCCAAGCCAAACTCCTTACCGTATCCGCGCAGTTGCCACTTGATCCGCGGAATGTGGATAGATTTCCCTAACATGCAGACCATGCGCGGCAGAGCGAGCCAGCCCAGGATATCCGCCCAGCCGGGACGGCCCGCCACGCTGCTGGACAGCGAGAGCCCGTATGGCAGCAGGCGCGTGGTCGTCGAGTACGACACCTGGACCACGGCCGCGTATATGCACGACCGCTCCGACCCGATTGCCGCGACCTGGCTCGCTAACCACCGCAAGGCGCCCGGCGACATCGACCTCACGCTGCTGGACTCAGGCCAGGCGCCCGAGATGCCAGAGGGCTACACCAAGCACCCGGACGGCCGACCGCCGATGGACCCGCAGTCGCTGCGCGCGGTCTGGTTCGAGGAGGGCGACGGCGTCGCGCTGTTCGAGGAGGGCGACCTTCTCGCCGTCATCCCCGGCTGGTCCAACATGGCCAAGGGCATGCCCGGCTACAGCAGGGACGTGATCGGCCAGACCCCGTTCGGGTGGTCGCTCGACGACGCGATGGAAGGCCTGGGGCCGCGCGTGAGCGAGGCGTCTGACTTCTGGCGGTGGCGGCTCGACCCGCAGGCATGGGCCCAGTTCCAACAGGGCATGCTCGGCCACATGCTGGCCAGGGTCGGCCCAGGCGCCAGGTACTGGGACGTCTCCGGCAACAGACGGCCGCTGGTGGGCGTGTCGGAGCGGCCGCCGAATGGTCGCCGGTCCTACACGATCCTGAGCACGGTCGGGATGAGCTGCCAGCGGATGCCGGGGATCGAGCAGACCGGCCCGAACGCGGCCGGCAAGGCCAGGATCGAACTGGCGGTCGCGACCACGCTGGCGAGCAACCAGGCTGCGCGCATCTTCCTCTGGCTGGCGCAGCACCCATGGCGCGACATCCGCTGGCTCGAGAACGGCCAGACCATTCGCTGGTATCACGAGCCGTCGTCGTTCCCGCTCGGCGCAGGCAACGAGGCGATCCTGTTCCTCGACAACCCCGGCCGCCTGCTCGGCCCAGAGGTGCCAGACACAACCGGGTTCACAGTCGGCGGCGAGCCGGTCACCTGGCTATGGCTGATCCCGATCACCAACCGCGAGCGGTTGCTCGCCAAGGGCCGCGGCGCCGCGAGCCTGGTGAACCAGATGGCATCGCAGAGCCGAAGCTGGGTGGTCAGCTAGCCGCCGCCCGTGAACGGGACGCGCCGCGCTTCGCTCAGCTCAGCTCAGGAAGATCGTCATGAGCAGCCACGCGACCGGCGCGACGATCAGCATCGCGTCGATCCGGTCCAGGACGCCGCCGTGCCCGGGCAGGATCGATCCCATGTCCTTGATGTCCAGGTCGCGCTTGATCATCGACGCGACGAGGTCGCCGAGCGCCGCCGCCGCGACGGCAGCGGCGCCGAGCACCAGGCCCTGCCAGATCCTGGCGTGGAGCAAGAAGCACATCCCGAGCGCGCCTGCCGCGAGACTGAGCAGCACCGCCCCCGCCAGGCCCTCCCAGGTCTTCTTCGGGCTGATCGTGGGCGCCATCGGATGGCGCCCGAACAAGATCCCGGCGAAGTAGCCGCCGGTGTCGCTGCAGACGACCAGGATCACGAACAGCAGCGCCCGGTGCGCGCCCTGCGGCTGCGCCAGCATCAGCGCGACGAACGACGCCATCGTCGGCAGGTAGATCAGCGCGAAGACGCCAGCGGTGACGTCACGGACGTAGCCGCTGATCCCGCCGGACAGCCGCCAGGCGAGCACGGCGACGAACGTGACGGCCAGCGCGGCCAGCATGTCCCTCGGCCCCTGCCAGTAGGCAAGCACGAACATCAGCGCGCCGCCGACGGCGATCGGGATGATCGGGATCAATGTCTGCTTGGTGGCCAGGACGTGCCTGAGTTCGGTCATGGCCAGGCCGACGATGACCGCGACCAGGACGAGGAACGTGACCGGCAGGGTCAACAGCGTGAGGATGACCAGACCGCCGAGGCCGACGCCGACCGCGATCGCGACCGGAAGATTGCGGCCGGTGTTGATCGGCTTGCGCTCGCTCACGCGGCCCGCCCTCCCCTCGGTCGGCTCGCTTCGCCCCGAAAACTCATGCCCGACTCGGGTGCGTTCTGACAAGCACGCCACACCCTCGCTACCGGGGCGCGGCCTGCGGTTTCGCACCGCGTTGCGAGATGTTCCTCTTTGAGGGTTAAGTTATACCTTGAGTTGCGCTACGTTCTGCGCTTGGCCTCGGATGTGCCGCGCGGCCGCTTTCGCCGCCTGCGCTCCCCCGGCTGCCTGGCGCCAGCTCACTACACCTCGAGCAGTTCAGATTCCTTGTTCTTCAGCAACTCATCGACCTGGACTACGTAGCTGTGCGTGATCTTCTCGAGCTCAGCCTCGGCTCGCCGCCCGTCGTCCTCGCCCTCGTCGCCGCTCTTGACCAGCTTGTCGATCGCGTCCTTGGCGTGCCTGCGGATGTTCCTGATCGACACCCGGCTGTCCTCGGCCTTGTGCCTGGCGACCTTGATGTAGTCGCGGCGCCGCTCCTCGGATAGCTCAGGGAACACGACGCGGATGACGTTGCCGTCGTTCGTGGGGTTCACGCCGAGGTCGCTGTTGCGGATGGCCTTCTCGATCGCGGCCATGGAGGACTTGTCGAACGGCTGGACGACTACCATCCTCGGCTCAGGCATGTGGAACGACGCAAGCTGGTTAACCGGCGTCGGCGTGCCGTAATACTCGGCCGTGATCTTGTTGAACATCGACGGGTGCGCGCGGCCGGTCCTGATCGTCGCGAAGTCTTCCTTGGCGACCGCGACCGCCTTCTCCATCTTCTCCTCGGCCTCGAGAAGTGTCTCGTCGATCATTGCGACTCCTCAGTGCGCGTCTCGTCAGTGCGCGTGCCTGCGGTACCCGTTGCTCCCTACCAGCGTGCCAATCCGCTCGCCGCGAACCGCGCGCACGACATTGCCCTGACCCATCAAATCGAACACCACGATGGGCAGATCATTGTCCATGCACAGGCTAACGGCCGTCGCGTCCATGAACTTCAGTCCGCGGCTGAGCACTTCGCCGTAGTCGAGTTGCTTGAACATGCTCGCGCCCGGTGACTTGCGTGGGTCGGCGTCGTAGACGCCGTCGACCTGGGTGCCCTTGAGCACCGCTTCCGCGCCGATCTCGAGCGCCCGCTGGGCGGCGCAGGTATCGGTCGAGAAGAACGGCGCGCCGAGGCCTGCACCGAAGATGACGACCCGGCCCTTCTCCAGGTGCCTGATCGCCCGGCGCGGGATGTACGGCTCGGCGACCTGGCCCATCGTGATCGCGGTCTGCACCCGCGTCTCGATGCCGTGCTTCTCCAGCACGTCCTGCAGCGCCAGGCAGTTGATCACCGTGCCGAGCATGCCCATGTAGTCGGCCCTGGCCCGGTCGATCCCGCGCGCCGCGAGCACGGCGCCGCGGAACATGTTGCCGCCGCCGACGACGACCGCCACCTGGACGCCGAGCAGCGAAGCGTCCCTGATCTCGCGCGCGAAGTGCGAGACGGCGTCCGGGTCGATGCCGAGACCAGCGCCGCCGGCGAAGGCCTCGCCGGACAGCTTGAGCACGACGCGATGCCAGCCCGGACGATCCTCGAGCGGATCGTCGGCTGGCACGGCGGCAGCTTCGGCGCCCGAGGCCAGCGGGCGGCCAGGAGTGCCCGCCGCCACACCGTCCCCCGAGAAGGTGCTATCTGGCAAAGCGGGCTCCCCTCCCCTCGATGACCTCCGGGCGCCTGATCAACTGGCCTGCCCGATCTGGAACCTTGCGAAGCCGCGGATCGCAGCCCCGGACTCGGCGAGCAGTTGCTTCACCGACTTCTTCGGGTCCCGCACCGACGGCTGCTCGATGAGCGCGATGTCCTTGAAGAACGCGTTCAGCCTGCCCTCGACGATCTTCGGGATCGCCTGCTCCGGCTTGCCCTCTTCGCGGGTCACCTGCTCTGCGATCCTGCGCTCGTTGGCGACCACGTCCTCAGGAACGTCGTCCCTGCTGACGTACTGCGGCCGCATGGCCGCAACCTGGTGCGCAACGTCCATGGCGACGGACGCGCCCTTCTCGTCGATGTCGACGAGCACGCCCAAGGTCGGCGGCAGGCCTGGGTCGCTCTTGTGCAGGTAGCTCACGATGTAGCCACCGGAGAAGGCCGCGAACCTGCCGAGCTCCAGCTTCTCCTTCAGCGACGCGCTGGCGATCTCGATCACCTCAGAGGCTGTCTGGCCGTCCCGCACCGGCAGCGTGAGGACCTCGAGCCGGTCGGTGCTGCCCGCCTTCAGCGCGGCGTGCGCGATATCGGCAGCCACCTGCTGGAACAGGTCGGTCTTGGCGACGAAGTCGGTCTCGCAGTTGAGCTCGACCAGCACTCCCGCGGACGTCCCGTCCAGCGCGGACGTCACCAGGCCCTGGGCTGCCGTCCGGCCGGCCCGCTTGCCGACGTCCTTGGCGCCCTTGATGCGCAGCGCATCGACGGCCGCATCGAAGTCACCGTCGGCATCCACAAGGGCATTCTTGCAGTCCATCATCCCCGCGCCGGTCAGGTCGCGGAGCCGCTTCACGTCTGCGGCTGTGTAGTTCGCCATGTCCTTCTCTCTCGCGTCTTGCTTATCGTCCCCGCGGCAGGCCCGGCTCGTTCTGCCCCTGGGCGGCCTGCCTCTGTCTGTCTCTGTCTGTCTCTGGGCCGGCTCTCTGTTCTCGGCGTGCCCTCTGTCCTTCGGCCGGCTGCTGTCTCTCGGCCGGCTATCTGCCTGTCGGCCGGCTATCTGCGTCTTGGCCGGCTATCCGCGTCTTGTCTGGCCGTCGGCGGGCCGGTGCGTTCGTACGCCGCACCCCTGCCGCGCCGCCCGCCACCGTCGGGCCTCGTCCGCCTGGTCCTGGCGGCCTCCTTGTCGGTCGGCCGAGTCTTGCCGGGTTGGGTTTCAGCCCGGATCGGCTCGCCCGAGCGCCTCAGCGCCGGTTCGTCGCCCGGCCAGACCCCTCGGGTCAGCCGGGCGACCGCCGTCACGCGTCCGTGCTTGCCGTGTCCGTGCTTGCCGGGTCGGTGCTGCCTGCCTCGCTCTTCGCTGCCTCGGTGTTGGGCGTCTCGCTGCTGGCTGCCTCGGCGGCGGCTGCCTCAGTCGTGGCGGCTGCCTCAGTACCGGCTGCCTCCGGGGCGGCTGCCTCCGTGCTGGCTGCCTCCGGGGCGGCTGCCTCAGTGGCGGCTGCCTCAGTGGCGGCTGCCTCCGGGGCGGCTGCCTCCGTGGCGGCTGCCTCCGTGGCGGCTGCCTCCGTGCTGGCTGCCTCCGGGGCGGCTGCCTCAGTGGCGGCTGCCTCCGTGCTGGCTGCCTCGGTGGCAATGCTGGCCTCAGGCGTCGCTGGCTCGGAAGCCGCCCCCGCCGGAGCGCTCGCCTGCGCGGCATCCGCGGCCGGAGCGGCCACGGTCTTCGCCGCGCCGTTGGACTCGGCCTTCGCTGCGCCGGTCGCCTCGCGCGCCCCGTTCATGGCCCTGCCCTCGAGCAGCTCGCGCTCCCACTCGGCCAGCGGCTCAGCCGCGCCAAGCTCGCCATCGCCCTGCGGCTTCTCCTCACCAGCGGCCCGGCCGGCCCTGGCGATCAGACCGTCAGCGACGGCGTCAGCCACGACCCTGGTCAGCAGCGCGACGCTGCGGATCGCGTCGTCGTTGCCGGGGATCGGGTAGTTGACCTCATCGGGGTCGCAGTTCGTGTCGAGGATCGCGATGACGGGGATCCCGAGCTTGCGGGCCTCGCTGATCGCGATGTGCTCCTTCTTGGTGTCGACCACCCAGATGGCGCTAGGAACCCGGGCCATGTCCCTGATCCCGCCGAGCGAGCGCTCGAGCTTGTCGCGCTCACGTCGCAGGCCAAGCAGTTCCTTCTTGGTCATGTTCGACGCCGCCACGTCCTCGAAGTCGATCTCCTCGAGTTCCTTCAGCCGCTGCAGTCGCTTGTACACGGTCGAGAAGTTGGTCAGCATGCCGCCGAGCCAGCGTTGGTTCACGAACGGCATACCCACCCGGCGTGCCTGCTCGGCGATGGCCTCTTGGGCCTGCTTCTTGGTGCCGACGTAGAGCACGGAGCCGCCGTGCGCGACCGTCTCCTTGATGAACTCGTAAGCGCGGTCGATGAACTGCAGGGACTGCTGCAAGTCGATGATGTAGATGCCGTTGCGCTCGGTGAAGATGAACCGCTTCATCTTCGGGTTCCACCGTCGGGTCTGGTGCCCGAAGTGAACGCCGCTTTCCAGCAGTTGCCGCATGGTGACGACCGGGGCCATTGCCGGTGTCCCCTTCCTGTCGTGCGCCTGCCCGCGGGCACGCGCTATCGGTTTGCCCTGGTGCCCGAACGCCCTCGCCGCGAGTTTGACCCCGCGGACCGTTGAGGTACGTTCCGCCGGGAGCGCAATGGCTTCCCGAGCGGTGAGCGGACACGCGAATTTCGGCCGCCGGACGTGCTTGCGCACGCGAATCTACCGGGACCGTTACTGAAGTCTACATCCCGCCGGATCTGTCTCGCCTGCTCGATGACGGACCCGCGCCTGACAGCCCGGACGTCGGCCGTCCCTCGCCCCGCGCCGCGCCGACGGTGCGCCGCTAGTTAGACGTAGCGTTTGCGTTAAGCCGTAGCGTCTGCGGCTCCATACGCCGCAAACGCTCCCCCCTAGTTGGACATGCGCGTGAAGCCCGCCGTCAGCGCTCGCGAAGTGCGAAGACTACGGTCATCCGCGTGGAGTAAGGCGTTCCATAGGCCCCGGACTCTTCGCGAATCACGGGTCATGCCCGGCGCGGGCGGGTGGCGGCGGGGTGGGGGCGGCGGGATGGCCGGCGCGGCGGCAGGTGGCTCGCGCCGGAAATCAGGCGCGCGGGGGGCATCAGGCGCGGGGCTGTTGGCGCGGCTCGGCTCAGGCGCGGGGGTGTGCCTGGCGGTAGGCCGAGACCAGGCGCTCGATGGACACGTGGGTGTAGATCTGCGTCGTAGCGAGCGAGGAGTGACCGAGCATCTCCTGGACGCTGCGCAAGTCGGCACCGCCCTCGAGCAGGTGGGTGGCCGCGGTGTGCCGCAGGCCGTGTGGCCCCATGTCGGGTACCCATCCGGTGGCAGCGATCCTGGCGTGCACCACCCGCCTAGCGGTCCTGGGGTCGATCCGACCGCCGCGCGCACCGAGGAACAACGCAGGCCCCGACGAATCTCGCGCCAGGACGCCCCGGCCAGCGCCGCGCCATCGGCTGACGGCCCTTTCGGCCGGAATCCCGTACGGCACGACCCGCTCCTTGGAGCCTTTGCCGAGCACCCTGACCGTCCGACGGCCCTCGTCGACGTCGTCGATGTCGAGGCCGCACAGCTCGCTGACCCTGATCCCGGTGGCGTACAGCAGTTCCATGATCGCCGAGTCCCGCAGGTCGACCGCCGCCGCGCCAGCGTCCATCGCTGCGTTGCCCGCAGCCGAGTTACCCGCCGCCGAGTTGCCTCCAGCTGACCTCCGCGCGGGGGTGTGGGCAGGCTGGCCGCCACTGTCGCCGAGCACTGCCAGGACTTCGTCAACGGCCAGCACGTCGGGCAGTTCGCGCCGGGTCTTCAGGGTCCCGAGCAGCGCACCAGGGTCGGTCCCCAGCAATCCGCGCTCGTGGGCGAACCCGGTCAGCGCCCGTGCCGACGCCGCCCGCCTGGCGATCGACGCACGTGACTGTCCCGCGACGTGCTGCGTCGCCAACCAGGCCCGGATCACCGAGACGTCGATGTCCGCGACGTCCTCGATCCCGCACGTGGCGACGTGGCCGAGCAGCGACGCCGCGTCGCCGACGTAGGCGCGCACGGTGTGCGGAGACAGCCCGCGACCCGCGCTGAGGTGCCGCCCGAAGACGCGCAGCAGCGCATCCAGCTCAGCCGGGAGGGGTTGCTTTCCGGCCGGGAGGGGTTGCTTTCCAGCCGAGAGGGGTTGCTTTCCGGCCGGGAGAGGTTGCTTCCTGGCCGGTAGGGCTTGCTGCTTACGCGGCCCCCCGGCCCCATTGACCCCGACGACGCCGACCTTCGGGTCGGCTCGCTTGGCGGACGATGCCACCAGATCAGTGTGCGTCAGCGCCGCGCGGGATCACGCCCGCCACGCCCGGGCGGTGCGTACGGTCGCTCGAAGGGCCTGGCGCGCCTACCGTCGCTCGAAGGGCCTGGCGCGTCTACCGGCGCTCGAAGGCCCTGGGGCGCCTACTGTCGCTCGACAAACCGGACGGTGCCTGGCCCCCGCTCGACAGGCCCGGGCGGCGTGTGTCCGCGTCTCTCACGCCCCGACGGCCTTCTCCTGGCGTCCTAGGTGTCACCTGGGCTTTCTGGCGCGCCAGCCGTGGTCGCACCGTTCCACGTAGCCAGCGGCGGCGAGCAGGCCAAGGCAGCGCATGGCGGTGTCCAGGTCGACTCGTGCGATCGTGGCGATGGTGGCGGGACCGCGCCCGACCCGCTGCACGACCGCGCGGAGTACCGAGACGGTGATGGGATCGAGGTCGTCGGCCGGAACGGCTGGCTCGCGCGGCGCGGCCGTCCCAGCGTCATCGAGCGGGGCCACCATCTCGATCACGTCGCGGGCGCCGGTCACGCACGCCGCGCCGGACTCCCTGATCAGTTCGTGACATCCCGCCGACTGCTCGGACGTGATCGGTCCTGGTATGGCCATCAGGGGCCGGTTCAGCTCGCGGGCGTGCCGGGCCGTGTTGATCGCGCCGCTGCGCATGGCCGCCTCCACCACGAGCGTTCCGCGGCTCAGCGCGGCGATCACGCGGTTGCGGACGAGGAAGCCGGGCCGTGTCGGGGACCGGTCAGGCGGGCACTCGCTGACGAGCACGCCGTTGTGGGCGATGGCGGCGAACAGGTCAGCGTTGGCCTTGGGGTAGCCGAACGCTAGTCCGCTGGCAAGCACGGCGACAGTTGTCCCCTCGACCGCCAGAGCGCCGCGGTGTGCGCAAGCGTCGATGCCGAACGCGCCGCCGGAGATCACCGTCCAGCCGAGGCCGGCCAGCTCGGCTGAGAGTTCGGTCGCGACGTGTGAGCCATAGGCGGTCGCGGCGCGCGAGCCGACCACGGAGACCGACCGCAGGCAGGAGAAGCGCAGATCGGCCGGTCCGCTCAGCCAAAGCACGACCGGCCTGGCCGCGCCGAGGTCGTCGAGTTGGGTCGGCCACTCGGCGTCGCCAGGGCAGACCAGCCGGAATCCCGCGTCTTCCCAGGCCGCCAGCCTGGCTGGCCGCGGAACCTCGGGCCGGCGCTTGCGCCAGCGCTGGATCGCGCGGTTCACGGCCGCCCGACCGGCCGGCCCACCACCTCCAGCGTGACCGACGCGGGACCCGCAGCCCGCCTCGCCGGCGCCAGCCACGGCCAGGACCTCGTCGGCGGTGCGCCCGCGCACGTCGCCATCAACCGCGTCGGCGCCCCCATCGGACTCGGCCCAATCCGGCGAGCCAGGCGCCTCAAGTAGCAGCGACGCCGGGTCGCTGGACGAGGACATCACCGCGGCGAACACCTCGATGGGAGTGGCCGTTCGGAGCAGCGTCGCCAGGACCTCGTCGCCGGGGTCCGTGAGAACGCTCAGACCTACTCGGGCATACCGGTCCGTCACTGCCGCATCGCCTGGCGGCACCGCCGTCATCGCGGCGTCCCCATCCAGAGGCCGAGCGCGTAGCCGACCTCGGCAGGACCCGGACTGGGTAAGCCAGCGAGGTCGGTAAGCGTCCAGGACAGCCGGATCACCCGGTCGGCGCCGCGAGCGCTGATGGTGCCGAGGTCCATCGCGCGCTCGAGGGGCGCGAGCGCGGGCGCGGCCGGGGCGAACGTGCGCCTGAGCTCGCTGCCAGGTATCTGCGCGTTGAGCCGCCACGGGGTCCCAGCCAGGCGGGTGGCGGCCCGCTGGCGGGCCACGCGGACGCGCTCGGCGACCACCGCGCTCGGCTCGGTGAACGCCCGATCGCTGAGCAACTCGGTGCGGCGGACCGGCAGAAACTCGATCTTGGCGTCGACCCGGTCAAGCAGCGGCCCGGAGAGCCTGGCCAGGTACCTGCGACGGGCCATCGGAGTACAGCTGCAGGCGGACCCCGCCGTCCTGGCGCTCGCGCACGCACACGGGTTCGCCGCCATGATGAGCGTGAACCTCGCAGGGAATCGCGCGGTCACGCCCGCCCTGGCCACGACCACCTCGCCAGACTCGAGTGGCTGCCGCAGGCCGTCGAGCACGTCACGGCCGAACTCGGGCGCCTCGTCCAGGAACAGGCAGCCGTGGTGCGCGAGCGAGGCAGCGCCCGGCTTGATGACGCCGCTGCCGCCGCCGACGATCGCCGCGCGGGTGGCGGTGTGGTGCGGAGCGCAGAACGGCGGTTGCAGGACCAACGGGCGACCGGGCGGCAGCGCTCCGGCGACGGAGTGGATCGCGCTGACCTCGAGCGCCGCGCCGGGCTCCAGCCGCGGCAGGACCGTCGGGATACGTTCGGCCAGCATCGTCTTGCCGACGCCAGGCGGCCCCGTCAGCATCAGGTGATGGCCGCCAGCGGCGCAGATCTCGGCGGCACGCCTGGCCACCGGCTGACCGACCAGGTCGGCGAGATCCTTGGCTGGCGCCAGGTCGGCGGCCGCGGCACCCTGCCGGCTCACCACGCTGGCCGACCCGGCGGACCTGCGGACGGCGAATCCGGCATCCACGCCTTCCCCGAGACCGCCGCCAGCATTCTGAACCGCGTCGAACACGCTGCTGAGGTCGCGGCCGGGCTCGAGCACCTGCACAACCGGATCAGCGGGAGAGCACCCGTTACGTATCCAGGCTGTGAATGCGGCGAGTCGCGGTGCGGCGATGACGCGCAATTCCGGGACGAGCGCGGCCTCGGCGGCGTTCTCTTCGGCCACCCCTACGGCGCCGAACCCGGCGGCGGAAGCAGCCGCGGCGGCGGGCAGGACGCCGGGGACAGGCCGGATCCTGCCGTCCAAGCCGAGTTCGCCGATCAGCACGAGGCCTTCGAGCCCAGCCGGAGGGAGCGTGCCCGATGCCGCCAGGATCGCCATCGCGATGCCGAGGTCGAAGCCGCTCCCCCGCTTGGGCAGGCTGGCCGGGGACAGCCCGACCGTGATCCTGCGCGTCGGCCACGTCTCGCCGCTGTTGACGATCGCGGACCTGATCCTGTCGCGTGCCTCGCGCAGCGCCGTGTCCGGCAGGCCCACGAGGAGCAGGGCGACCATACCGTTCTCGATGTCGGCCTCGATCTCGACCGGATGGCCCTGGACGCCGACCAGCGCGATCGCGTGCGCGCGGGCGAGGCCCATCACCCGACCCCGCGCAGGTGCTCGATCGTGAATTCACCGGACGGGGACTTGAGCACGCCGATGACGTCGATCCGAAGCTGGTCATAGAACCAGCCCTGCGAACTCGCCCAGACCGCGGCGAGATGACGAAGCCTGCGCAGCTTCTGCCGGGTGACGGCCTCCGCCGGCGTTCCATAGCGCACGTCGGAACGGGTCTTGACCTCACATGCGACCAGATCGCGCCGGTCGGCGGCGACGATGTCGATCTCGCCTTCCGCGCAGCGGTAGTTCCTGTCCAGGATCTGGAAGCCAGAGCTCAGCAGGTACTCGGCTGCCAGCTGCTCACCCCGCCGGCCTAGCGCGTCCTTGGGATGCATCGCGCATCACCTCCGAGCTCGAGCTTGCCGGAGGACAGTGGCTAAGGCGACGAGCGGCGACCGGCCTGTGGAGCGGGAAGGGAGAACCGGCGGCGCTTGTGGATGAGGCCGCGCCGATGTCGGCGGCCGAGGTTAGAATCCGCCGCCGAAGACCGCGTTGCGCCGCATCACGTCTCCTCGGGAAGCTGCAGATCGCTCTTGGCGAGTTCCTCGATATTGACGTCCTTGAAGGTCACGACCCTCACGTTCTTCACGAACCTCGCGGGGCGGTACATGTCCCACACCCAGGCGTCGTGCATGGTGACCTCGAAGAACACCTCGCCGTTGTCGGCCGTGCGGACCTTGAGGTCGACGTCGTTTGTGAGATAGAACCTGCGCTCGGTCTCGACCACGTGCGTAAAGAGCCCGACCACGTCGCGGTACTCGCGATAGAGCTGCAGCTCCATCTCGGTCTCGTATTTTTCGAGGTCCTCCGCGCTCATGTTCTCCCCTCCGCTGCGGCGTGCGCCCGGGCGGCCTCCTCGGCGCCCTCGGTTTCGCCATCTCCTGGCGCAGTGGCCGGCAGATCCGCGATCAACTCCACGATAGGGCCATCAGCGGCCTCGTCCAGCGCCAGTACGGAGCCATCGGCCAAGACAACTCCCTCAGCCAGGTCCAGGTCCTCGGTCTGCACACCCGCACCTGCGGCCCGACCGCCCCCTTCCAGCCTGCACGAGATGTTGACGAACGAGCGGCGATGCACCGGGCTAGGCCCGCACGCGTCTAGCGCGGCCATGTGACTGGGCGTGGAATAGCCCTTGTGCCTGGCGAACCCGTACTCCGGATAATCGCCGTGCAGGCGCGTCATGATCCGGTCCCTGGTCACCTTCGCCACGATCGACGCGGCCGCGACGCAGGCCGCGACCTGGTCGCCCTTCCACATCGCCAGGGCTGGGACGGCGAGCCCAGGGACCTCGAAGCCGTCGGTCAGCACGTATCCGGGACTCGCGGCCAGGCCCGCCAGCGCGCGCCGCATCCCGGCCACGTTGCAGACGTGCAGGCCAAGCCGGTCGATCTCAGCGGGCTCGATCACCACCACATGCCAGGCCAGCGCCAACTTCATGATCTTGCGGTACGCCGCTTCCCTGGCGCGAGCGGTCAGCATCTTGGAGTCGGCGATGCCATCCAGGCTGTCGCCGGTCCAGCGATCGATGGCGACCGCCGCCACGACGAGCGGGCCAGCGCAGGCGCCGCGGCCGGCCTCATCGATCCCCGCGACCGGTCCGAGGCCAGCCCTGACCAGTACCCGCTCATAGCCGGTCAGCCCCGTTCCGCGCCGTGGCGTGAGCGCGACCGGCCGGCGGACGTCCTCGACACCCGCGAGCCCGGACCCAAGAACGTCAACTACCAGGCCGGGATGCCCTGGCCAGGTGCGCTGACGACCTGAGCGGCTGCCGCCTTGCGCCTGGCCGCTCGCTTTTCTCGCGGCCATGGCCCTGGCTATCGCCCGGGATCTCGCCGTCTGCGCCGACGAACGCACTCTCGTATCCTCGCCCTCGACCTTCGCCGCCTCACGCTACCGCCGCTGTGCCTGTCGTTCACGGCCCGCGCGGGCGCTGCGTCGTCTGCTGATCGCCCGCAGCCGTAGCCGTCGCTCCAGCGCGGTCAGCGGAACGGCAGTAACCAAACCGGCTGCCAGCGGCAGGTAGGGCGCCGATGGCCTGGCCGGCAACCCGATCGTGCGATCTGGCCGCACCGGTCTGGCCGACGCCCCGCTGCGATTCAGCCCCGGCTGGTCGAAGGTCGACGGAATCGGCAGGATCTTGATCCGGCTCGGCGGCCAGACGATCATGAACGCGCGGCCGATCACCTTGTGTTCTGGCACGGTGCCGCCGCGGTCATAGGAGACGCACTTGGCCGGCGTGAACGTGTAAGAGCAGTCGTGCAGACGCGAGTCGGCGGACTCCGGCCTGTTGTCGCCCATGACCCAGATCCGCCCCGGCGGCACGGTGATGTCGAATTTGCCCTGCGACGGACTCCCGCCCGGGATGACGTAGGAGCCTTCGTGCAGGGGCACCCCGTTGACGGTAATGAGGCCCTGCTCGTTGCAGCACACGACGTGATCGCCGGGTATCCCGATTACGCGCTTGATGTAGTCGGTCTGCCCTGGCGCCGTGCCGAACAGTTCCTTGACCGCGGTGAACAGGTGGCCGAGAGTCGCGTCGTACAGGCGGACGACCGGATTGTGGCTAGGCGTCGGCCCGGCCGTCGGTGCGAGCCAGGAACCTGCGCCGTTGAAGACGACGACGTCGCCGCGCGCGATCGGCCTGATCCGGTAGACGATCTTGTTCACCAGGACCTTGTCACCGACCAGCAGCGTGTTCTCCATCGAGCCTGACGGGATGAAGAACGGCTGCACCACGAACGACTTGATCAGCAGCGCGATCGTGAGCGCGACCGCGAACAGAACCACCATCTCGGTGAGGAACGACCAGCGGCTCTTCGGCTCTTCCTCTTCGCTGTCCTCGTCCTGCTCCTCGACGTCCTCAGCGTCGCCGGCGCCCGACCCGGTCGCTTCGTGGTCCGGCTCTGAACCGGTCCCGGCGCCTTCTGCCCGGCCCTCCGCGGCAGCGCCGTCGGGACCGGCCAGCACATCGCCGGCGCGCTGCTCGTCGTTCATCATCACCATCCAGCCTAGCTGCCAGCAGACCGGTCCAGCGGCTTGAGCGGCTGGGCAGGATAATCCGGAATCCAATCCGGGAGGATCGTCAGCCGGGCACCTCCGCGCGGCCCGGTTGCCGATGTGCAGCCTACCTCTCGACCGCTGATCTGACAGTCCGCGGGCGCGGGGCGGCGAACGTTATCCGCGCCTTCACAACCGGTTGTCACGACCGCCGCGAATCGTAACCCGTGAAGCAGCCCAAAGCCCACGAAGCCAGGCGCTCGAAGGCGTCTGCGGCAGTGACGGAGCAGCTCCGGAGAGGCAAGGTCCGACGTCGATCAGCGCGCGGGCTCGCGGCGCTCCTTGATCCTGGCGGCCTTGCCGCGCAGCGAACGCAGGTAGTACAGCTTGGCCCGGCGCACCTGACCCCTCGTCACGACCTCGATCGTCTCGATCGCGGGGGTGTGGACTGGGAACGTCCGCTCGACGCCGACGCCGTAGCTGATCTTCCGCACCGTGAACGTCTCGCGCGCCCCGCCACCCTGCCGGCGGATGACGACGCCCTGGAACACCTGGATCCTGGAGCGGTTGCCCTCGGTGACCCGGACGTGCACCTTGAGGGTGTCGCCGGGCCGGAAGGCCGGGATGTCCGATCGGATCTGCGCCTTTTCAAGCTCGGCAATCGCGGTGTGCATCGCTTTGTCGTCCTCGTTCTCATCACGCGCACGGTTGCGTTCGCGCTGCGTAGGTCTGGGTTACCGCGAAGGCATGCGGCAGCGCCCCGCGCGACGGGCCGACGACGGCGCCGACGAGGGGCAGTGCCCTTTAGTGTGCCACATCCTCGCCTGTGCCTGCCGAAACCAGCGTCGGAGAGGACCTTGCGGTCCCGTGCACTCAGGGCCGATTCCGCCAGCCGGGCGGCGAGATCCGGCCTGGTCCTGGCCGTGCGCAGCAGCGCCTCGTCCCTGCGCCATCTCGCGATCGCGGCGTGATTTCCTGACAGCAGGATCTCGGGCACTTCGAGCCCGCGCCAGACCCGCGGCCTCGTGTAGGCGGCGCCCTCGACCAGTCCGTGCATCGGACCGACTCCCGCGCCGAACGAGTCGTCTGGCGCCGATTCGGCGTTGCCGAGCACGCCGGGAAGCAGCCTGCAGATGGCCTCGGCCATGACCAGCACGGCCGGTTCCCCGCCAGCGAGCACGTAGTCCCCGATCGACAGTTCGTGAACGGGCATGAGATCGCGCGCATAGTCGGCCACCCGCGCGTCGATGCCCTCGTACCGCCCGCACGCGAATACCAGGTGGCTTGCCGTCGCGAGCTCGGCCGCGATCGCCTGGTTGAACAGCACGCCAGCGGGGGTCGGCAGCACCAGCCGGGGGCCGGTGCCTGGCGCCCCTTCGACCGGCGAGCCCACGGCGACGGCTGACGCGAGCACCGCATCGAGCGCCTCGCCCCACGGCTCCGGCCGCATGATCATGCCGGGTCCGCCGCCGAACGGCGTGTCGTCGACGGTCCTGTGCGGGTCGTGCGTCCAGGTCCGCAGGTCGTGGACCGCCACGGTGATGTCGCCGCGCTGCACGGCCTTGCCGATCAGCGACACGTTCAGCGGTGCGAAGTACTCAGGGAAGATCGTGATGATGTCCAGGCGCACAGCATGCGCCCCCTTCTAGTTGCCTCCGAAGCGGCTATACGGGACCTTCGGGGTCGATCAAGCCCGCAGGCGGGTCGATGACCAGGCGGCCCCGGGCCACGTCCACCTCTGGCACGATCGCCGTGACGAACGGAACCAGGATCTCAGCGCCAGAACGCGGTCCGCTGCCCTCGATCACGAGCAAAGTCTGCGCGTCATGCAAGACATCGGTGACCGCCCCCACCGGCTCCCCTGCCACGGTCGCGACCTGCAGCCCGATCAGCTCGTGGTCGTAGAACTCCTCAGGATCATCCAGCGGAGCCAGATCCTCGGAGTCGATCGTCAGGACCGTGTCGCGCAGTTCCTCGGCAGCGGCCCTGTCCTCGTAGCCCGCGAACCTGACCAGCAACCGCCCCGAGTGCCAGCGCGATCCGGCCACGGTCAGCGGCCCGCGATCGGCAGGCATCGTCGCCAGCGCCTTGCCAGCCGCGAAGCGCTGATCCGGGTCGTCCGTCCGCACCTCAACGGTGACCTCGCCGCCGAGCCCGTGCGGCCGGCCGACCCGGCCAACGACAAGCTGCACTAGAGGGCGTCCCGCCGAGGAGCCATGGGATACCTCTAGCGCGCTTCGTCAGCGTCCAGCAGGTCGACGCGGACGTACGAATCGCCGGCCAGCGAGCCGATCACGGTCCTGAGCGCCCTAGCCGTCCTGCCGCCGCGCCCGATCACCTTGCCGAGGTCTTCAGGGTGGACGCGCACCTGAAGTACGCGTCCCCTGCGCAGATTGCGGCTGGATACGTTGACGTCGTCGGGATAGTCGACGATCCCACGCACCAGGTGCTCGAGGGCCTCGATGAGCACGTCAGTCTCCGCTGCCCGATTCGGCCGCGGCCTCCGCCGACTCGCCCTCAGCAGCCTTCTCGTCGCCCTTGGCGGCCTTCGCCTTGGCGCCCTCTGACTTGGTCTCAGCCTTCGCGCCGTCCGCCTTGGCCGCTGTCGCCGCGTCGTCGGCCTCAGCGGTCTCAGTCTTCGCGCTCTCAGCCTGTGCGGTCTCTGCCTTGGCGGTCTTTGCCTCGGCGGCGTCTGCCTTGGCGGTCTCTGCCTTGGCCGTCTCTGCCTTGGCGGTCTCCGCCTTGGCAGTAGCGGCCTTGGCTGGCCTCGCAGGCTTCTCGGCCGTCGCTGGCTTCTCAGCCTTCTCGGCCGTCGCTGGCTTCTCCGCCTTGTCGCTCTTGGCCCTGCTCGGCCGCTCGCCCTTGGCGTCGGCGGACTTCGCGTCCCCGGCCTTGGCGTCGCTGGCCTTGCCGCCAGGCCTGCCCTTGCCCTTCGTGGTGGCGCCGCTGTCCTGGAGGGTCTCGGCGAGCGCCGCGGCGAAGGCATCCTTCTTGTTGCTGCGCGGAGCAGCAAACCTGAGCGTTCCCTCGGCACCAGGCAGGCCCTTGAAGCGCTGCCAGTCACCGGTCACCTCGAGCAGCTTGCGCACCGGGTCGGTCGGCTGCGCGCCGACGGACAGCCAGTGCTGCGCCCGCTCCGAGTTGACCTCGATGACCGACGGGTCAGCCTTCGGATGGTACTTGCCGATCTCTTCGATGGCCCGGCCATCGCGCTTGGTACGAGCATCGGCGACGACGATCCGGTAGTAGGGCTCCCGGATCTTGCCCATGCGCTTTAGCTTGATCTTGACAGCCACGGCTGTGGTCTTCTCCCAGCGGATTTAGTGCGGACGGCGTGCGTGCGGTGTGGGAAAGCCCGGGCACGCCACCCAGCCTCGGTACGGCGGCGACGAGATTGAGAGGGCCTCGCGGAGCCGATGGTTGCGCTCACATTCTGCCAGACGCGCGGGGCTGCAATGGCCGGGCGTCACTTCTTGCCCCCTTCCAGCCCGGCGAGCGCGGATCTTGGCGCCGCCCGCCCGCGCGGTCCGCAGCGCCCGCCAATAGGCCCGCAGGCGCCGCGTCAGGGCTTCGGCGCTCGCCTCAGGTCCCGCGCCGACTCGGCGACCTCAACGACGCACGCGGCCGCACAACTACCTGCGCTTCTTGCCGCCGTCCCGGTTCGACGACCCGCGCAAGCCCGGCGGAAGCTGCTGGCCCTCGCCTGCCTGCTCATCTCCGTCGGCCGCGCCATTGCCCGGCCGCGCAGGCCGGCAGGCAGGCCAAGCCCCGAGCCGCCAGCACCTGGTCCACCCGGACCCGGTCCGCCCGCACCCGTTCCGCCAGCTCCGCCGAGCGCGCCGAGATCGAACCCGCCTGGCCCGCCTGGCCCGCCTGGCCGCCAGGGCCGCCGAGACCGGCACCCAGCGCGCCAGGCCGCACGCCGGGAACGCCGCTCGGCCGGCTGGCTCCCGCTGGCCTGCCGCCGCCCTTGCCCTTCTTCTTGTTCTTCGACTTCTGGCCGCCGCGGCGCATGCCAGGCATGCCCGGCATCCCAGGCATGCCGGGCATGCCGCCGCCGCTCATCATCTGGCGCATCATCTTCTGGCCCTCGAGGAACCGCATGACGAGCGAGTTCACCTCACCGACGGTGACGCCCGAGCCGTTGGCGATCCTGAGCCTGCGCGAGCCGTTCAGGACCTTCGGGTTCTTGCGCTCCTGCGGCGTCATCGAGTTGACGATCGCCGCGGCCCTGTCCAGGTCCTTGTCGCTGATCTGGCTGAGCATCTCCCTGTTCTGGGCCGCGCCGGGAAGCATGCCGAGCAGGTTGCCGATCGGTCCGAGCTTGCGAACCATCGCAAGCTGCTCGACGAAGTCCTCAAGCGTGAGTCCCTCTGCCGAGGCGAGCTTGCTTGCCATCTGCTCGGCCTGGTCCTGGTCGAACGCCCGCTCGGCCTGCTCGATCAGCGTCAGGATGTCGCCGAGGTCCAGGATCCGGGAGGCCATCCGGTCCGGGTGGAAGATGTCGAAGTCCTCGAGCTTCTCACCGGCGGAGGCGAACATGACAGGACGGCCCGTGATCTGCGCGACCGACAGCGCCGCGCCACCCCTGGCGTCACCGTCCAGCTTGGTAAGCACGACGCCGTCGAAGCCGACCCCGTCGAGGAACGACTGGGCGGTGCTGACGGCGTCCTGGCCGATCATGGAGTCGACGACGAACAAGATCTCGTCCGGGTCGACGGCGTCCCTGATCGCCGCCGCCTGGGCCATCATCTCGGCGTCGACGCCCAGCCGGCCAGCGGTGTCGACGATCACGATGTTCTGCAGCCTGCGCCTGGCCTCGTCAATGGAATCGCGCGCGACCTTGACGGGATCGCCGACGCCACTGCCTGGCTGAGGCGCGTAGACGGGGACGCCCGCCCGCTCGCCGAGCACCTGAAGCTGCTCGACCGCGTTGGGTCGCTGCAGGTCGGCCGCGACGAGCATCGGCGTGTTGCCCTGAGCGCGCAGCCACAGCGCCAGCTTTGCGGCCAGCGTGGTCTTACCAGAGCCCTGCAGGCCGGCCAGCATGATCACGGTCGGTGCGACCTTGGCGAACCGCAGCCGCCTGGCCTCGCCGCCGAGGATCTCGACCAGTTCCTCGTTGACGATCTTGATGACCTGCTGGGCCGGGTTCAGCGCCTGCATGACGTCGGAGCCGAGCGCGCGCTCCTTGACCCTGGCGATGAACTCCCTGACTACCGGCAGCGCGACGTCGGCCTCGAGCAGCGCGATCCTGATCTCGCGGCAGGTGGCCTCGACGTCGGCTGGCGACAGCCTGCCCCGCCCACGCAGGGACGAGAAGACCTGGGTCAACCGGTCGGAGAGTGTCTCGAACACCTGTGCCGAACTCCTTCGTGCTGGCTAGCTGCTGTGCCGTCGGCCCGGTCGGGCCTACCCGATCATGGCGTCGACAAAGGCCTCTGGCTCGAACGGCGCCAGGTCGTCAGGTCCCTCGCCGAGCCCGACCAGCTTCACGGGAACACCGAGCTCGCGCTGAACCGCGATCACGATGCCGCCCTTCGCGGTGCCGTCCAGCTTCGTAAGGACGATCCCTGTGATGTTCACGACCTCGGCGAACACCCTGGCCTGACGCAACCCGTTCTGGCCCGTCGTCGCGTCGAGCACGAGCAGGACCTCATCTACCGTGCCGTGCTTCTCGATGACGCGCTTGATCTTGCCGAGCTCGTCCATCAGCCCGGTCTTGGTGTGCAGCCGGCCCGCGGTGTCGACAATCACGGTGTCGACGCCCTGCGCCGTGCCCGCGCCCACCGCCTCGAATGCCACGCTCGCCGGGTCCGCGCCCTCACGGTCGGCGCGCACGACCTTCGCGCCCACCCGGTTGGCCCAGGTCTCCAGCTGGTCGGCGGCCGCGGCGCGAAACGTGTCGGCGGCACCGAGCAGCACGCTGCGGCCGTCGCCGATCAGCACCCTAGCCAGTTTGCCGCAGGTTGTGGTCTTGCCGGTGCCGTTGACGCCGACGACGAGCAATACAGCCGGGCGATCGCCGTGCGGAGCGGTGTGCAGCGTGCGATCGAAGTCCACGCCGACCTGCTCAAGCAGGTCTCCCCGCAGCAGCGCCTTGACCTCGGTCAGGTCCGTGGTGCCCGCCACCTTGACCTCGGTGCGCAGCCGCTCGACCATGTGGGCGGCGGGTCCGGCACCCATGTCCGCGGTGATCAGAATCTCTTCGATCTCATCCCAGGTCTGGTCGTCGAGCTTGCCAGATGACAGCAGGCTCAGCAGCGCAGCGCCGAACGCGGTCTGCGATCTGGCCAGCCTGCCCCTCAGCCTCGTCATCCGGCCAGCGGACGGTGGCGGCTTCTCGACGGCTGGAGCGGCCTGGGCGTCCGCCACCGGCGGCAAGGCGCCGGCCTCGGCCGGCGCCGTCGCGCTCGAGTCAGCGGGCGCCCGGGTCGCGGGTGGCGCTGCCGTCGCTGTGCCGACCTGACCAGCCGAATCGGCCGGCGGGACAGCCTTGCCTCGGCGCCGCCGCCTGGGCGCGAGCAGAGCACCGCCGCCCGCGATCAGTACGACGAGAACGGCCCCGATGATGATGAGAACTGTTTCCATGACGGCTTCAAGTCTGGCAGAAGGTCGCCAGTAACCAAGCCAGTCGCCCTCGGGGGAGCCCCGGCGAAAGCCTGGCGACAGCCCGGCGACACGCCGCTAGGCGAGTTCGCGCTCGCGGAGGCGCTGGCTGATGACGGCCGACACGCCGTCGGTGCGCATGCTCACCCCGTAGAGCGAGTCGGCGATCTCCATCGTCCGCTTCTGGTGCGTCACGATGATCAGCTGCGAACTCGACCTGAGCTCGTCGAAGATGTCGAGCAGCCGCCCCACGTTGGTGTCGTCGAGCGCCGCCTCGACCTCGTCCATCACGTAGAACGGCGACGGCCGCGCCTTGAAAATCGCCAGCAGGAACGCGATCGCGGTCAGCGAGCGCTCGCCGCCGGACAGCAGCGACAGCCGCTTGACCCGCTTGCCAGGCGGCCTGGCCTCGAACTCGATGCCGGTCGCGAGCATGTCGTCGGGCTCGGTCAGCACGAGCCTGCCCTCGCCACCAGGAAACAGCCGCCCGAAGATGCCCTCAAACTCGCGCGCCGTGTCCGCGTAGGCGTCGGCGAAGACCTGCTGAACCCGGTCGTCGACCTCCTTGACGACGGTCAGCAGGTCCCTGCGGGTCTTGCGGAGATCCTCGAGCTGCGTCACCAGGAACGCGTGCCGCTCCTCGAGCGCCGCGAACTCCTCCAGCGCGAGCGGGTTGACCTTGCCGAGCTGATCAAGCTGGCGCTGCGCCACGTCCGCCCTGCGCTGCTGCTCGTCCCGGTCGTAGGGCGCCGGGGGCTCCTCGTCGGACCCGGACGGCACCGGCACGCCGGGGCCGTACTCGGCGACCAGCGCCTCGACGTCGATCGCGAAGTCCTCAGACACCTTCGCCTCGACCTGCTCGATCCGCAGGCGCCGCCCGGCCCTGGCCACCTCGACGCCGTGCACCGCGTCGACCACCTTGTCCAGCTGCGCAGAAGCGTCCCTGATCCGCGCCCTGATGGCCTTCAGGTCCTCGTCCCTGCCCTGGTGGGCGACCTCGGCCTGCTGCCGCTCCTGGTCGGCCAGGCGCAGCGACCGCTCGATCGAGGCCAGCGCGACCTTCGCGCCGCTCGCGACCGCGGCGGCGATCCGCGCCTCCGCCGCCCGCCGCTTCGCCCGCTCGGCTGCCCACGCGACTGCCTGGCGCTCGGCCACGGCCGCTGAGGCCAGCGCATCAGCCCGCCCGCTGATCGCGCGCAGCCGTTCCTCGACGGTCCGCACCTCCAGCCTGGCGTCCATCTCGGTGCTCCTGGCCGCTGCCGCGCTGTCCGCAAGCGCTTGCCTGCTGCGCCCGCTGATCCGCCCGGACGGCTCGTCATCCCGGTAGTCGGTCTCGTCGCCGGCAATCAGAGCGGTCGCTTCCAGCCGCCGGCCGGCGCTCTCGTCCTGCCCGGACTCGGCGGCGATCTTCGCCTCGATGTCAGCGAGTTGCGTCCTGCTCTTCTCGGCCGAACGGTCCGCCGCGGCGATGGCCGCGACCAGCCGGCCGGCCTCGTCCTGCGCGGCTCGGGCCGCCCCCGCGAGCGCGCCAAGCCGGCCGGAGACCTCGGCCGCCGCCGCGTCGACCCCCTGCAGCGCGGCCTGCGCTTGCGCAAGAACCTGCCGCGCATGGTCCTCTTCCTCGGCCGCCTCGGCCAGCTCGCGCTCGGCCCGCTGCGCGGCCAGCTCAGCGTCCGCGAACTGCGTGGTCGCCTGCTGAGCGGCCGCGCGCAAGCCGAGCACGCTCTGCCCCCCGGCGGCGCCGCCCCTGGCCCAGTGCGCGCCGAGCAGATCACCATCGGCCGTCACGACCGCGACCGACGGATCAGCCTGCACGAGCTCAAGCCCGGTCGCGAGGTCAGGCACCACGAGCACCCCCGCGAGCAGCTGCTCGAGGGCGGCAGCCAGCTCACCCGGTGCCTTCACAAGGTCGAGGGCAGGAGTCACCGAACTCACCCGGACATCGCCCTCGCCGTAACCGGTCCCGTCACCCGTCCATCCAGGCCGCGCGGACACGCGGCCCGCGTCCTGCTCGGACGTGCCATCGGCGATGACCAGGTCAGCCCGCCCGGCTTCGCCGTCGCGGAGCATCCGCAGAATGCTGGCGGCGGCGCCGACATCGCTCACGGCCACAGCCGTGGCGGAGCTCCCGAGCGCGGCGGCGATGGCCTCGGCCGCGCCGTCCGCGACGGTGATCAGCTCCGCGAGCGGCCCGAGCACACCGGGGAACCTGCTGCTCTCGGCGAGCAGCACCGCGGAGGCGTCAGCGCCGCGGCGGGCCGCCTCTGCGAGCGCCGCAGCCCTGGCGCGGAGTCCTGCGCGCCGGTCGCTGAGCTCGTGCTCGGCCTTCCGCAACGCCGTGAGCTGCGCTGACGCGGTCTTCACGGCCGTGCCGGCGCGCTCGTGCGCCGCGACCAGCTCGGCTCTGTCCTCGTCCCTGCCGCCGTACTGATCCTGCAGGTCCGCATATTGCTGCTGGGCCCGCTCGGCCCGAGCCCGCGCGGCCGTCAGTACCGTGGCCAGCCTGCCAGCTTCCTCCTGGGCGGCCGCCAGCCTGCTCCTGGCGGCCCCCGCCTGGCCGCGCATCCTGGCGAGCCGCTCGGCCCGCTCGGCGGCCGCCTTCGCGTCGGCGGCGATCTTGCGCTCGGTCTCCACCAAGGCGGTCTCGGCAGCCGTCCGCGCCGAGATCGCGGTAGCAAGCTGGTCGCGCGCGGCCCGCAGGCGCTCGCCCAGCGCCCGCTCCTGCTCGCGGAGCCCGGCGGCCTCGTGCTCGAGTTCGTCAGGATCGCGGCCGGGCCGCGCGTTCTCCGGCGGCGCTGACAGGTGGGTGTGCCGTTCGGTGGCGAGATCAGCGACGGCCCGCAGGCGCTCGGCCAGCCCGCCAAGCGTGAAGTACGTCTCCTGTGCGACGGCCAGCCGCGGTGCGTGCTGCTGCGCGGCTGCCTCGAGCTCGGTCTCTTGCAGGCGCGCTGTCGTGAGCGCGGCCTCGAGTTCGGCACGGCGCGCCGCGGCCGCGGTCTCGTCGGCCTCGTCCCTCGCCAGTTCGGACGAGAGCGTGATGTAGTCGTCGGCCAGCAGCCTGAGCCGGGCGTCGCGCAGATCGGCTTGGATTACCGCCGCCTTGCGGGCAAGCTGCGCCTGCCGGCCGAGCGGCTTGAGCTGGCGGCCAAGCTCGGTGGTGAGGTCCACCAGCCTGGTCATGTTGGCCTGCATGGCCTCGAGCTTGCGCAGCGCCTTCTCCTTGCGCCTGCGGTGCTTGAGTACCCCCGCCGCCTCTTCGATCAACGCTCGGCGCGCGTCGGGACCGGCATTGAGAATGTCGTCGAGGTGACCCTGTCCGACGATGACGTGCATTTCGCGACCGAGGCCGGTGTCGGAGAGCAGTTCCTGAACGTCGAGCAGCCGGCACTGGTTGCCGTTGATCGCGTATTCGCTCTGGCCGGTGCGGAACAGCAGCCTGGAGATCGTCACCTCGGCGTACTCGATCGGCAGCGCGCCGTCGGTGTTGTCGATGGTCAGCGTGACCTCGGCGCGGCCCAGCGCCGGGCGCCCAGCGGTGCCGGCGAAGACGACGTCTTCCATCTTGCCGCCGCGCAGCGGCTTGACCCCCTGCTGACCCATCACCCAGGAGAACGCGTCGACCACGTTGGACTTCCCTGAGCCGTTCGGGCCGACCACGCATGTAATGCCGGGCTCGAACCGCAGGGTGGTCGCGGAGGCGAAAGACTTGAACCCGCGAAGAGTGAGGGTCTTCAGGTACACGGCCTGCTTCTCCTCGTCCGCCTGTGCTTGTCGCCAGTCTCCGCCTGGCTCCACCGAACCTTACCGTGCGACACGCGGGGCCCGAGATATTCGGCAGGCAGCCTTCAGCCTCGGCCGAGGTCAGCCGACCCGCGGCCGTTGGCGGACATGCATCAGCCCCGGCGCGCGGTCACGCGAGCCGTTCGGGGTTGATCAGGTGCGAGGAGCCTGCTCAGGTCAGCGCGGGTTCGCGCTCTTCGAGCAGAATCTCGTGGCCTACTCCGGCAGCGAGTACGTCATTGACTTCCTGCAGCCGAGCAAGCTCGGCCTCCAGGTCACGTACTCGTCGCTGCAGTCGGCGCATCTCAGACACCATGCGGGGATCAGGCCCGCCTACATGGCCGAGCAGAGCCTTCGCCAT
Source organism: uncultured Actinomycetota bacterium (assembly GCA_963696215.1). Classification (GTDB taxonomy): domain Bacteria; phylum Actinomycetota; class Actinomycetes; order Streptosporangiales; family Streptosporangiaceae; genus Chersky-822. Next base: position 112,833 of record CAVOJF010000006.1, on the reverse strand, counting down.
TGCTTGAGGTCCTCCACACTGAGTGACCAGAGTGGTCGCGCACGCAGAAACGCAAGAAACGCGCCAGTTGCGCGCAGGTAACACCCCCATGGTCCCACCACAACACCCGTCCGGTCAAGTTGACATCTACCCAGGTCACCGGTGTGAACGAACCCCTCACGCGAGAAATTCAGGCGCACCGAGCGGGCGGTAAGCGCGAAGTCGCGTACAACTCGGCTGGCAAATGCCGTCGGATCTGAACAAAGGACGAATCCGGGCCGCCAATCAGCGTTCGACAAATCCCGCCAGCCCGCCGCTGGCCTGATCCCAGCGATGCGTCACCTGTACGACGTTTCCTGGCGTTCCGGGCGATTCAAGGCGTCCGAGCAATTCGGCAAGGCCATCCGTGTTGCCTTCCGCGACGATCTTGACCCTCCCGTCGACGAGGTTCTCGGCGACGCCTGCCAGGCCGAGTTCCAGTGCGTTGCTCCTGACCCACCAGCGGAACCCCACTCCCTGTACGCGGCCGCGCACCCAGGCGGTCAGCCTGGCCTGCTTGCTCAGCGCGCCGGCACTGATGTGGTCACGGCTGACGGGCCCGACGTCCCAGTCATCATGGCTGGTCACCAGCGCCCTCGCCGTGGCCTGGGCTGGCAGCGGGGACACCGGAACGAGGACCGGTTCATGAACTTCTCGCGCTGCACGGGCGCGCCGCAGCGCGGGCAAGGCTCGCCTTCCCTGCCATAGACCGCCAGTGACCGGTCGAAGTACCCGCTCTGGCCGTTGACCTGGACGTACAGGCTGTCGAAGGAGGTACCGCCGGCCTGGATGGCCTCGCCGAACACCGCGCGGATCGCGGCCAGCAGGCCGAGCACCTCGCCGCGCCGCAGCGCGTCGGTGGCCCTGGCCCAGTGCAGCCGAGCGCGCCAGAGCGACTCGTCGGCATAGATGTTGCCGACGCCGCTGATCAGGGACTGATCCAGGAGAGCACGCTTGATGCCGGTCCGCTTGGTCCTCAGCCTTGCCGCGAAGCGCTCGTCATCGAAGGCGGGCTCGAGGGGATCGGGGGCGATATGCGCGATCGCCAGCGGAAGCTCAGCGCCGCCGGGCGAAAAGGCCAGGTGCCCGAATGTGCGCTGGTCGACGAAACGCAGGTCAGGGCCGCCATCGGTGAACGAGAACCTGGCCCGCACGTGCGGTGTCAGCGGCCGGTCATCTGCCCCGACGACCAGTTGCCCGCTCATCCCCAGGTGAGCGATAAGGGCGTCGGCATCGACCGGCAGCCACAGGTACTTGCCGCGGCGGCGGATGTCGCCGACCGTGCCGCCGCGCAAGACTGCGGCTAGATCGTCAGGACCGGCCAGGTGCCGCCGTGCGGCGCGCGGATGCAGCACCTGAACATCGGCGAACGTGCGTCCGCTGATGTGCCGCTGGAGCCCGTCCCTGACGGTCTCCACCTCTGGCAACTCGGGCACCGTGACCTTCCGGCACTTCCCTAGTTCCTGCGTTGCTGACTGTTGGACTGCTGCACCGGCCCGGCCTGGACGGATCCAGCCTGGTTGACCCCGTCGACGCCGTCGACCAGTTGCGCACCGTCCGCATCGTCGGCCGGCGTGTTGACCCGGGGGGACGACCCCCCGGAACCCCCCGCGGTGCTGACCCCGGCGGACGACCCCCCGGAACCCCCCGTGGTGGCCAGCCGGGCGCTGATCGCCGTCCACGCCGCCTCGGCGGCCTGCTGCTCGGCCTCCTTCTTGGTGCGCCCCTCGCCTTCGCCCCAGACCTCGCCGCCCACCTTGGCCACGGCGCGGAATGACTTCTGGTGATCGGGGCCGCTCTCCTCGACGAGGTACTCAGGACCGCCGAGTTCCTCGGCCGCCGTGAGTTCCTGCAGCGAGGTCTTCCAGTCCAGCCCGGCCCCGAGCCGCGCCGACCTGGCGATCACCGGGTCGAAGAGCCGGTGCACGAGCGGGTCGGCCGCCTCCATCCCGCCGTCGAGGTAGACGGCGCCGATGACGGCTTCGAGCGTGTCGGCCAGGATCGAGGACTTGTCCCGGCCGCCGGTGCTCTCCTCGCCCTTGCCGAGCCGGACGTAGCTGCCCAGGCGCAGGCCACGTGCGACGCCAGCCAGCGCGCGGCTGTTGACGACCGCGGCGCGCAGCTTCGCGAGGTTGCCTTCCGGCAGGTCCGGATGCTTGCGGAAGAGCGTGTCGGTCACGATCAGGCCGAGGACGGAGTCGCCGAGGAACTCGAGCCGCTCGTTGGTCGGCAGCCCGCCGTTCTCGTACGCGAAGGACCTGTGCATCAGGGCACGGTCGAGCAGGTCGCTGTCGACCTGAACCTGCAACGTGGTGAGGAGGACGGAGACATCGGCATCAGCCGCCCGTCCGTCCGACGGCGCCAGGTTCACCGTTACCTCCCTCCCGCGATCACGGCTTCGCGCGAGCAGAATGCCTTACGAGGCAGGCGTGGTGACCTGGCGCCTGTTATACGTTCCGCAGGTCGGGCAGGCCGTGTGCGGCAGCTTCGGGTCCCGGCACTGCGGGCACGTGACGAGCTTTGGCGCTGTGGTCTTCCACTGGGCGCGCCGCGACCTGGTATTGCTACGCGACATCCTTCGCTTGGGTACTGCCACTTCAGCGCTCCTTCGAACCCCCGGGACGCGGTGTCCCGGTCGACGTTGTCTCATCAAGCCGGCCGTTGCTGGCCGGGTCATCCGTGGCGGGCCGGTCTTCGGGCCCGAACAAGTCCTTCAGCGCCGCCCAGACGCCCCCGTCATCGGGATGCGCATGCCCGGGCTCGGCGTCGGCGAGCTTGACGCCGCACTTGCTGCACAGGCCCGCGCAATCCTCCCGGCACAGCGGGGACAGCGGCAAGTCAAGGACCAGCGCGTCGCGCAGCGCAGGCTCGAGGTCCAGCAAGTCTCCGTCCAGAAGATACCCGTCGTCTTCCGATTCGCCGGGATCGTTGGCGAACAACTCGCAGAACCTGACCTGAGTGCTTGAAGTGAACTCATCCAGGCATCGCGCGCACTCGCCGACGAGCGGCGCGGTCACAGTGGCGGTCACGAGCACGCCATCGCTGACGTCCTCAAGCTGAACCTCAAGGTGCAGGTCGCCGCCCTCAGGCACCCGTATCATCCCCGAGCCAAGATCAGCCGGCGCGGGCGAGGTACGCGATTCTGAGCGCGCTGACGCGGACCCGAGCGACCTGATGTCGAAGACAAGCGGCCCGCGCGGATCCAAGCGCTGAGTTCTCTTTAGTTTCGCGTTTGGCATGACTAAACACAGCTCACGAGTCGGTACTGGGCGGTCAGCTTACCGTTTGGCTAACCGAATACCCAACTCCGCGGCCGGCCGGAGAATTCCCCTCACTCGGCGGTGAGGCGCTCGGTCAGCCGCCGCAGCACCGGCTCGGGAACCAGGCTGGCGACATCCCCGCCGTAGCTGGCGAACTCCTTGACCAGACTGGAAGACAGGAACGCATACAGCGGGTTCGTGGTCATGAACAGCGTCTCGATACCAGCCTGGTTGTAGTTCATCTGCGCCATCTGCATCTCGTAGTCGAAGTCGGTGACGGCGCGCAGGCCCTTGACGATCGCGGACACGTCGTTCGCGCGGCAGAAGTCCACGATCAGGCCGTTGAACTTGGCGACCCTGACATTCGGCAGGTCCTTGCTGACCTCGCGCAGCAACTCCACCCGCTCGTCGGCGGTGAACAGCGAAGACTTCGAGGGATTGCGCAGAACGGCGACGATCACCTCGTCATGCAGCTTGGCCGTGCGCCCGATGATGTCCAGATGGCCGTTCGTGACCGGGTCAAACGACCCAGGGCAGACGACGCGAATCACGCAGAGTCACGCTCCCGTCGTTAATCGGCGGCGGCTGCTGAAGTACCTGAGGCGCGACCGTACCAGAGCACGGTCTCGCCGTACTTTCGTGACCTGTCCTGCGAGATCCCGGCGGGCCACGGCGGCGGCCCCGACCTGGCGTCTCGCTCGACGACGACGACGGCGCCAGCGGCCAGCCAGCCGGCCGCGGCGAGGGTCTCGAGCACCTGCCTGAGTTCGTCGTCGCCGACCGCGTACGGCGGATCGGCGAAAACGAAATCGCGCGGCTCTGACGACGCGGGGCCGCGGCGCAGCGCCCTGGCGACACGGTCCTGGACCACGCTGGCTCCTGGCAGGGCAACCGTCTCGACGTTGCGCTTGATGACCTGGACGGCACCTGGATCGGATTCGATCAGCAGCACGTCTGCCGCGCCGCGCGACAGCGCCTCAAGCCCGACCGCACCCGAGCCCGCGTACAGGTCGAGCACGCGCGCGCCCTGCAGGCTGCCGAGGGCAGCGACGACGGCAGCGAACAGGCCTTCCCTGGTCCTGTCGCTCGTCGGTCTGGTCGACCGCCCCGGCGGCACGGCCAGACGGCGTCCGCCGGCGATCCCGGCGATGATCCTTGTCACGTTCCTCCTGCCGCGACTGCTCGTCAGGCCTTCTCCAGGTACTCGGCCCGGTCGGCGTCGAGCAGCGCGGTGATCGCGGCGGCCAGGGCCGGCTGACCGGCGAGCGCGGGGTCGGCGCCGACCAAGTCCTCAGCCTCTTGCCGAGCCTGGCCGATCAGGTCCTCGTCCTTCAGCAGCGTGAGCAGCTTGAGGCTTGACCTGCGGCCAGCCTGCGCGGCGCCGAGCACGTCGCCCTCCCTGCGCTGCTCGAGGTCGAGCCTGGACAGCGCGAAGCCGTCCTGGGTCGCCGCGACGGCGTCGAGCCGCTCCCTGGACGGGCCAGCCGGCGCCTCGGTGACGAGCAGGCACAGTCCTGGATGAGCGCCCCTGCCGACCCGGCCGCGCAACTGGTGCAGCTGCGAGACACCGAATCGGTCCGCGTCCATGATCACCATGGCGGTCGCGTTCGGCACGTCGACGCCGACCTCGACGACCGTCGTCGTCACCAGCACGTCGATCTGGCCGTCCGCGAAGGCCAGCATGACCTTGTCCTTCTCGTCAGCCGGAAGCCTGCCGTGCAGTACGGCGAGCCTCCGGTCAGCGAGCGGGCCATGCTGCAGCTGGGCGGCCACGTCGAGCACTGAGAGCGCCGGGCGGCGCGGCTGCTCGTCATCGTCACCGAACTCCTCCTCGCCGAAGTCGAAGCCCCCGTCGTCGGCGACATCGAACGCCTCATCGTCGGCCAGGCAGCGCGCGGCAGGCCCGGCCGGACCCTCGGCCGCGGTTTGGTCAGAGCCCGTGCCGGACTGCTCGCCGATCCGAGGGCACACGATGTAGGCCTGCCGTCCGAGCCTGACCTCCTCCGCGACCCGCTCCCAGGTGCGCTCCAGGTAGTGCGGCTTCTCGGCGGCCGGGCACGACATGCGTGGCGATCGGCGACCTGCCGGCGGGAAGCTCGGTGAGCTCGGTTACCTCCAGGTCACCGAAGACGGTCATCGCGACCGTGCGCGGGATCGGCGTGGCCGTCATCACCAGCACGTGCGGCCTGCCGTCTGCCGCCTTGCCGCGCAGTGCCTCTCGCTGCTCGACGCCGAACCTGTGCTGCTCGTCGATCACGATCAGGCCAAGGTCGGCGAACTGCACGTGCTCCTCGAGGAGCGCGTGGGTGCCGATGACGATCCCGGCCTCACCAGATGCCGCCTCGAGCAGCGAGCGGCGGCGCGCCGCGCTGCCCTGGGAGCCGGTCAGCAGCGTGACCCTGGTCGCTTGGTCGGCGCTGCCGAGCTGGCCGGCCATCGCCAGCGGGCCGAGCATCTGGCTGATGGAGCGGTGGTGCTGCTGGGCCAGCACCTCGGTCGGTGCCAGCAGCGCCGCCTGCCCGGCGGCGTCGATGACCTGGAGCATCCCGCGCAGCGCCACGATCGTCTTGCCGGACCCGACCTCGCCCTGGAGCAGGCGGTGCATCGGGTGGTCCTGGGCGAGATCGTCGGTGATGGTCGCGCCGGCGGCGTGCTGGCCGGGCGTGAGCTGGAAGGGAAGCCGCCGGTCGAACGCAGCGAGGAGGCCGTCGGCGACGGGCGGACGCGGCAGCGCGACGTACTCGGTGGACATGTGCCGCCGCTGAGCCAGCACGACCTGGAGCATGAAGGCCTCGTCCCACTTCAGCCGGTGCCGCGCAGCCAGGTAGTCCTGCGTATCGACTGGCCGGTGGACAGCGGTCAGCGCCCTGGGGTAGTCGTACAGCTTGTGCCGCGCCCTGAGCTGCGCGGGCAGCGGGTCACCGGCAATCTCGACGGCAGCCAGCGCGAGCCGCACTGAGTCGGCGATCTGCCAGGACGCGATGTCCTTGCTGGCCGGGTAGATGGGGATGAGCTCGGTGGCGAACTCCACAGCCCGCTCCGAGTCCGCAGGATCGGCACCGATCAGCTCGTATTCAGGATGCGACAGCTGGCGCTTGCCACGGAAGGTCGAGACCTGACCTGAGAACAGACCGTTCAGGCCGGGCGCGAGCTGACGCTCCCGCCAGTCCTGCCGTCCCTTCCCGAAGAACGTCAGCGTGAGCTGACCGCGGCCATCGGTGACCACGGCCTCGAAGATCGAGCCGCGCCGGTTCCGCATCGGCCTGGTCGAGACCGACGCGATCATCGCCTGCACCGTGACGTGCTCGCCGTCGCGCAGCCCCGCCAGGTCGGTCAGCTCGCCCCTGGTCTCATACCGGCGCGGGTAGTAGGTCAGCAGATCCCCTACCGTGCGCAGGCCTTGGCCGAGCGTGGCGAGCCGCTTGGCCGCCTTGTCCCCGACCACGGGCCTGAGCGGGTCAGACAGCTTCGTCATCGCTACTCAGCCCCGATCAGCAGCAAGAAATCGCTCATGCCGCCGTCATAGCAGATCACCTCGACGCCGGGGGCGCTGCCGGCCACGTGACCGGCGACGAGACCGGCAAGGCCGGGGCTGGCGCTCTGTCCGGTCACCAGCGTGAGCATCTCCGTGCCGACGGTGACAATCAGATCGGTGAGAGCGAGCGCCGTGTCTGCCTGCTCGGCCCCTGCGACGATCACATCGCCTCCGAGAAAGCCGACGAACGACTCAATGGCGCCAGGAGGCCACCGATGACCGTCGCCTGGCTGATGGCGCCGCACGCTCCCCCAGCGCATCCCCGCGACGGCCCGCGCCATGGTCGCGAGGTCGGCGTCCTGGTCGCGTTGCGGGTCGTGTACGGCCAGCGCCGCGAGCAACTGGACCTCGCTGCCCGTCTCCAGCACCGGCCAACCGGGCGGCCACCGTTCGGCAAAGAGCCCCGCAGGCGCGAGCAGCGCCGCAGGGGCCGATCGCGCGGCCAGTTCTTCGCGTATCGCGTCGACGTCCGCGGCGCTGGCCACGACCATCGCGCCCGCAGCGCGCAGCAGGCCAGCCAGTCCGGCGCCCGCAGCGATAGCGACGACTCCGGTCGCCGTCGCTGGCCCGGCTGCCGGGATGCCCGGGCGGGTTGCGTTGAGATAAGTGATGGTGACCCTGCTGAGCCGGCCAGCTCCCAGTCCCGCTTCGATGACGGCGCCGGCGTCCGCGACATGGACGTGGACGTGCCACCGCGGGGCGCGGCCGGAGACGACGAGTGAGTCCCCGAGCAGGTCCAGGCGATCGCGCAGGGACGAAACGGCATCTTCGGGCGCGTCCAGCAGGAACGTGACCTCGTAGCCGAACTCCGAGGTTCGCACTGCGGGCCGGCCGCTTGCCGGCATGGTGGCTGGGTGGCCGGCTGGTGCCGGGACCTCGAAGAAACTCGCGCGTTGTCCGCTGATGGCCGCGCTCAGCGCGTCGAGCAGGACGCAGAGCCCGGCGCCGCCCGCGTCGACCACGCCGCTGGCCGCGAGTGCCTCCAGTTGCTGCCGGGTGCCGAGCAGCGCCTCGCGCGCGGCCAGAGCCGCAGCGCGGCCGACCTCGGGCAGTGCACCCGGCCGCGCCGCCGCCTGGGCCGCAGCCCTCGCAGCGGCGTCGGCGACGGTCAGCACGGTGCCCTCGACCGGCCGGTGCACGGCGGCCCTGGCCAGCGCGGCCGCCCTGGCCAGGGCGAGCGCGACGACCTGGCCGTCGCATGGCGAGGCAGGGCCGCAAGTGTCGGCGAGCCCGCAGAGCAACTGGCTCAAGATGATGCCGGAGTTGCCGCACGCTCCCTGCAGCGCGGCGGCCGCGGCCGTCTGCCAGATGTCAGCTGCGCTCGCCTCGTCAGGCAGGCTGGCCAGCGCGTCAGCGGCGCAGACGATCGTCTTGTGCATGTTCGTGCCGGTGTCCGAGTCGGCGACCGGGAAGACGTTGAGGACGTCGATCGCGGCGCGGGACCGGCCTAGGTCGTCGGCCGCGAGGCGCAGCCACAGCCGAACCACCGCGCCGTCGATGTCCTGCACTGCCGACATAGACGGCAGGCTACTTCGCAGGTCTGTCGGTCGTCTGCCAGCGGAGCCGCGCGCCTGATGCCGGGCTGATTCCGGCGGCGATCCCTGGCGAGTCGCGCGTAGGTACGTCAGTCGGATATTCTTAACCGGCCGGGCTGGCCTAGGCCGGCCCGATGACCGATCTGACTACCACTCCTTGGAGCGATCCCGTGGCTTCCGTCTGCGACGTGTGCGGCAAGGGGCCGGGCTTCGGCAACAACGTGTCACACTCGCACCGCCGCACCCCGCGCCGCTGGAATCCCAACATTCAGCGCCTCCGCGTGAAGGTCGGGAAGACGCCCAAGCGCCTGAACGTCTGCACCTCATGCATCAAGGCAGGCAAGGTCACTCGCTAGCCAGTTAGCGGACGGGCTGCCGGTTGCGCCACGCGTGATCAACCGGCCCGATCCCGGCGCCAAGCGGAAACCCGCCGTCGATCGCGCCTGTGACATATTCCCGCGCCGCTTCGACCGCTGCCGGCACTTCAGCACCCATGGCCAGGTGCGAGGCGATGGCCGATGCCAGCGTGCACCCGGTTCCATGCGTGTGCTTGCTGGCGATCCGCCGCCCGGGAAAGCGGATGACCTGACCGTCGCCGAACAACAGGTCTACCGGGTTGCCCGGCAGGTGACCGCCTTTGACCAGAACCCAGCGCGGACCGTGCCCGGCCAGCTCGCGTGCCGCCGCGAGCATGTCCTTCTCGTCGGTGATCGTCATGCCGGTCAGCAGTTCCGCTTCGAGCAGGTTCGGCGTGACGACCGTAGCGAGCGGCAGCAGCTCGGAGGTGACCGCCTCGAGCGTCCACTCAGATACCAGCGGGTCGCCGTGCTTGGACACCGCGACCGGGTCGACGACGAGCGGCACATCGGGGGCCTCGGTAGCGAGCATGTCACTGACTGTCTTGACAATCTGTGCCGAGGCGAGCATGCCCGTCTTGATGGCCTCCGCGCCGATGTCGCCGAGGACCGACTCAAGCTGCGCGCGCACGGCCTCTGGCGGCAGCTCCCAATATCCCTGGACGCCCAGCGAGTTTTGCGCCGTGACGGCGCAGATCACGCTCATGCCGTGCACGCCGAGCGCGAGCATCGTCTTCAGGTCGGCCTGGATTCCCGCGCCGCCGCCTGAGTCCGATCCCGCGATCGCGAGTACCCGCGGCGGAGTCTGGCCCATGCAGCCAGCCTAATAAGAGCAACGGGTCGGCTGGCCTGCGAGCCGCGGTTCGGCGGCGCGCGGGGCTGCGGGTGCGGCGCTAGCCGCTGAGGTGGATCAAGCCGGCCCGGTGGCCTGCGCTCTTGGACAGCGCGCGGAACGTGCAGCTGCCGCCGTCGAACGTGCAGGACGTCGGCCACGTGGGCGTTCCTCCGCCGATGACGACGATCCTCGCCTCGTTATCGCCGGACCCGGGCCACGGAAGCGGTGCACCGCTGACGACAACGCCGCCGTGGCCGTCGTGCCGCCACTTGGCCCACATGATGTTGCTGATCGACGCGCCCGGCAGGGCGAAACTCAGCTCCCAGTTGCCGAGGCGATGACGACCCTCGATCAGGATCACGGCCATGAAGCCGCCTTGATTCCTCGGCAGCAGTTCGTACTCGACCTTGATGCCGGCGACGGTCACGTTGGCGTCGCGGGTCGGCTCTGGCAGCCTGACTTCCTGCTTGATCGCGGGCGCTGGTGCGGCGGGCGACGCCGACGGTGAAGCGCAGCCGGTGTCGGCGCACCGGCCGCTCTTTGTTGGTGGGAACGTCAGCGCGGGATGCGGGGTCGCGAGCGTCAGCGACGTCGCGATCACGATGCCCACGCTGACCGCGAACCACGGAGTCAGCATCGCGCCGCGGAGCATCCGGCCATACTCAGGGCGGGCTCCGAGCCTGCGACCCGGTCGTTTCAGCGAGGCCGGCGCGCCGAAGATCGAAGGTTCCTGTACAGCGGGATCCGACGGCACTGGCGAGATTGACGCGGCCCGGTGCCGGGCAGCGTCGGAGCGGACGCCACGTGCAGGCCAGAACCTCTGACGCTTCGCCCTGTGTCGAGGACGGCCCTCTGGCCGATGACGCGGCACAGAGTGGTTATATCAAGTAATAGGGTCCGAGCACGAGTGACGTTGAGAAGTTGTTTAACCACGAAGCGTAGTTAAGTGAGAAAGTGCTCCCAGCCGCCCGCGCCGTCGTTCCATCTGCGGCCGTCGACGACAATCCCATGACCTTCGCTCGCCTTGCCTATTACCGTCCATCGTTCCGGCAGGGAAATGCCCGACGGGAAGGCCGCCACCAGGGCGTGGTCGTCGCCGCCGGTCAGCACCCAGCGCAGCCAGCCGGGGCCGGCATCGGCACGGCCACCGTCACGGCCACCGTCACGACCGCACCGCACCGGCACCGGCAATGCCCGCCGCCCTGACCAGCGCCTGCGGCCTGGTGACGGGCTCGGCTCCGATCGCTCCGCTCCGCAGCTCGATCTGCACGCCGCTGGCTGACGCGACATGGCCCAGGTCGGCGATGAGGCCGTCGCTGACGTCGATCATCGCGGTCGCTCCCAGCTCGGCCGCCTCAGGTCCTGCCTGGTACGGCGGCGCAGGCCGGCGGTGCGCGGCCACCAGCGAAGCCAGGTCCTCATCGGTCGGAGTTACCCCCGCCCGCAGCAGCGCCAGACCAGCAGCAGCGCATCCGAGCGTCCCGGCCACCGCGACCACATCGCCAGGCCTGGCGCCGCTCCGCGTGACTGGCCGCGATCCGGCCAGGTCGCCGAGCGCCGTGACGGCGAGCATGACGACGTCGGCGCTGCTCGTGTCCCCGCCTGCGACGAAGGCACCGGCCGTCCGCGGCCTCGTCGGCGACGCCGCGCATGAGGTCGAGAACCCAGCTGACTTCGAGGCTGCCAGGCGCCGCGAAGCTGACGAGCAGCGCGGTGGGTCGCGCTCCCATAGCCGCGATATCGGCGAGATTTCGTGCGGCCGCCTTGCCGCCGATATCCCGCGGCGCAGACCATTCCCGACGGAAATGCCTGCCCTCGATCAGCATGTCGGCAGTCGCCACTACGCGGCCATCCGGAGCGCCCACGACCGCAGCATCGTCACCGATGCCGACAATCAAGCCAGGATTACCTGGGAGCACCTTTTCAATGGCCGCGATCAGGCCAAACTCGCCGATTTCCGCGATCGTGATGAATGCCTCCCGCACCGTCACCCAGTGGCCAGCCTGCTGCGCCTGAACCTGCCGCCTACGGTAGCGTTGCCGTCACACAGATGACCGGAGGGCGACATGGTCCAGGCTTATATCCTCGTCCAGACTGAGGTCGGGAAGGCTGCCGACGTGGCTACGGCCATCGCGCAGATCACCGGCGTCACGCAGGCTGACGATGTGACTGGCCCCTACGACGTTATCGTCCGCGCTGAGGCAGACAATGTCGATGACCTCGGCCGCCTGGTAGTAGCCCAGATTCAGGGAGTTCCCGGTATCACCAGGACGCTGACCTGCCCAATCGTCCACATCTGAGCTTGCAGCAACGGACCTGCCAGCCCGTCGACCTTCCCCGCCTCAGCTGAGCGTCTACGCGCAGCCCACGTTGATCGACTCCCGCACGGACAGCGTCCTCGCGCCAAGCCCGATCTGCGCGGCCTGACACAGGTCGGCGAGCGTATCGACGTCCCGCCTAAGCCCGGGAATGCCGGGCAGGTCGAGTTCGACCGCGCCGGCCTCGCGGTGACGCTGCCGTGAGGCTGGCCCAAAGCGCGGCTCGAAAGCCGCCCCTGGCATCGCCGTGTAGAGCGTCGTCCCCGACCCAGCCGCATCAGCCACGAACGCATGGTCGACCGCGGCGGCGGCGGCGAGCGCGATCGCGAGTTCGCCGGCTGACAGCGCGGGCAAGTCGGCGGTCAGGGCAGCCAGGCCGCGGCCTGACCAGGTCGCAGCCGCGTGCTCAGCCCCGGCGGTGAGCGCCTCGTTGAGGCCGACCGCCGGCAGATCAGCGATGACGGTCGCACCAGCGGCCTCGGCCTGCATCCTCACGGCCGGGTCATCGCTCACCACGATTACGTCGCCGACCGCCGGGCACGCTATGGCGGCCGTCACTGTGTCAGTCGCCATCGCGAGAGCGACGGCCTCCCGGTCGGCGTCGGCAAGACCTGAAAGCCGGGACTTGGCCATGGCGAGTAGCTTGACGGGGATCACCACAGTCCAACTCACCGCGGACCAGCAGAGCGGCGCATCGATACCCATAACATCCGATCTTGCCTCGACACCAAGTCAGGCGAACAGGAAGACTGGCACCATGAGGTGCGGGAGAGTGTTTCTATGAGCAAGCGCGCAGACGGGAGCTACTCCAACACGTGGCGCGGAATCTCGAAAATCATCCTGCGACCGGGCATCCGCGCCCTGATGAAATTCGACTGGCACGGCCAGGAGCACTTCGTACCCGACGGCAGCGGCATGATCGTCGCTGCGAACCACCTCTCCTACGCCGACGTGCTCGCGCTGTCTCTCTTCTGCGATAACGCTGGCCGGTACCCGGTCTTCCTTGCCAAGTCCACGCTCTTCGGCATCAAGGTACTCGGGCCGATCATCGGCAAGCTCGGCCAGCTGCCTGTCTACCGTGGCCAGACCGACGCGGCCTTGGTGCTGCGCGACGCCGAGCAAGGACTCAGGAATGGCGCGTGCGTGATCTTCTATCCCGAGGGCACGGTGACCCGCGATCCCGACAAGTGGCCGATGCAGGCCAAGACCGGGGTTGCGCGGCTGGCCCTGGCTACTGGCGTCCCAGTCGTCCCGGTAGGCCATTGGGGAGCGCAGGACATTTTGCCCTACGGCAGCTTCAAGCTGCACGTGATCCCCCGCAAGACTGTGCACATGATCGCCGGTCCTCCCGTGGACCTGTCCGAGTTCGCTGGCAAGCCGCTCGATACGCCGACACTACGCGCGGCCACCGACAAGATCATGGCCGACGTAGCCGCGCTGGTCGGGCAGGCTCGGGGCGAGGTTCCGCCCGCCACGCCGTACCACCCTGCGGTAGCACGTCGCAAGCAGCGGGCTGAGCTACGGGAGCTTGCCGGGACGCAGCAAGGGCCCAACGGAGGGGCACAGCATGCGGCCGGCTCCCAGCCTGAAGATCCTGAGACCGTCGCGGAGGAACCGGCCAGCGAGGTTCCCGGGCCGTGACAGCGGCGGTGATGGGCGCCGGCTCCTGGGGAACGACCTTCGCTCAGGTGCTGTGCGACGCCGGAACCGAGACGGTGCTCTGGTGCCGCCGACCGGATGTCGCTCAGTCCATCAACGCGACCAGCAAGAACCAGCAGTACCTGCCGGACTGCACGCTCCCGCCCACGCTCAGTGCGACGGCTGATCCTGAGCAGGCACTGTCCGGAGCTGATGTCGTCGTGCTCGCGGTCCCTGCCGCAGACCCTCAGGAAGAACCTGAGCAGCTGGGCCGGGCTGATCCCGCAGGGCGCGATCTTGGTCAGCCTGATGAAGGGCATCGAACTCGACACGGGCAAGCGGATGAGCGAGGTGATCGCCGAGGTCGCGGACTGGCCGGCCGAGCAGGTCGCCGTCATCACAGGGCCGAACCTGGCGCACGAGATCGCGGAGCGCCAGTACTCGGCCACCGTCGTCGCGTGCACCGACCAGCAGACGGCAGAGAACCTGCAGAAGGCCTGCCACACCGGCTACTTCCGCCCGTACACCAACCCGGACGTGATCGGCTGCGAACTCGGCGGCACGGTGAAGAACCCGATCGCCATCGCCGTCGGCATCGCGGTCGGAATGGGCCTCGGCGACAACACCAGGGCGATGCTCATTACCCGCGGCCTCGCCGAAACCGCCCGCCTCGGCACGGTCCTCGGTGCCGACCAGCACACCTTCGCTGGACTCGCCGGAATGGGTGACCTCGTCGCCACCTGCTCATCGCCGCTCTCCCGCAACCGAACCTTCGGCGAGAAACTGGGCCGCGGGATACTGCTCGCCGACATTATCGCGAACACAAGCCAGGTGGTTGAAGGCGTCACGTCGTCGAAATCGGTCCAGGAGCTGGCCGGGGCGCACTCGGTGGAGATGCCCATCACAGAGGTCATCGCGGCGGTGGTTTACGACGGCCTGGAGATCGGCGAGGCGGCGGTGATGCTGGCCAGCCGGACAGCCAAACCTGAGCGCTATGGCCCCTGAGAAGTGGCCGCGCCCGCCCAGGGACACGCGGAACTACGGCGACGAGGCTCCGCCGCCTCGGCGCGCCGGGGTCACCGGCTACCCAGCTGACGGCGGCCGATCCGGCGATCCCGAGTACGGCGATCCCGAGTACGGCGACCGGGGGTACGGCGGGCCCGCGCACGGCGACCGGGGGTACGGCGGGCCCGGGTACGACGACCCGCGTGCGAGCTCATGGAATGGTGCTCCGCCGAATGGCGATCCGCGCTACGCGGGTCCGCCTGATGACGCCCGACGAGATGGCGGGCGCCACGGTGCTGATCCGCGAGGACAGGGCGACCAGCGGGCGGCAGTCGATCCGCGAAAGGGGTCCGATCCGCGCTCGACGGGCAGTCACCGGCTCGGCGCTGGCCAGCGCCCGCTAGTCAACCCTCGCACGGGATGGGACACCCCGCTGGGAGCTAACGGCCCGCCTGGCGCTGACGGGCTACGACCGGGCGGCCCGCAATTGGCCGGCGGCCCGCGATCTGCCGGCGGCCAGGGACCAGCCAGGCGCCAGGGACCAGCCAGTGGCCAGGGACCAGCCAGTGGCCACGGACCAGCCAGGCCGCCAAGGTACGGATCGGACGCGATGCCGCCGGGCGGGGATCCCCGGCTCCCGGCAAGCCCCCGCCCGAGGGGCGCCAGGATCGCGGCTGATCCCAGACTCGCCGACCCTCGACTCGGCGCGGACTCCCGGCTCTGGGCCGATACGCGAGGCACTGACCCACGGGCCGCTGACCCACGGGCGGTTGACCCACGGGCCGCGGTGCCAGGAACCCCAGGGCGCCGAACCTCTGACCCCCGCCTCGCCCGCCAGCCGTACCCAGACCCACGCATGACAGACCCCAGAGCAGCTCGTCCCGGCGCTGCCGGCCCGGTGCCGCAGACCCTCGATACGACGGCCGGCAACACGCGAACCCAGGAGCCGCCGATCCCCGATTCGCCGACCCCCGATTCGCCGACCCCCGATTCGCCGATCCAAGATTCGCAGGCTATGGGTTCCCTGGCCCGCAGTTCACTGACCCGCGACTGGCCGATTCCCGCTATGCGGCAGATCCTCGATATGCGGCAGATCCCCGCACTGGGGCCCCGGTGCCGCGGCAGATGCCTGGCCCACCGCGAGCGATCGAGAACCGGCGGCTGGCCATCGAGGCGCCTCACCACGCCGACGACGCCAGCATTTCTGGCCGAATAGGGACTCTCGGCGGGCGCGACTCACCGGTCCGCGGCGACTCACCGGTCCGCGGCGACTCACGGGGTCTCGGCACCCAGGAATATAGCGACAGCGGCAGCCACACAGATCCCTTTGGTCACACGGACCCCCTGAGCCGCACTGATCCGCTGGCTCGCACCGACCCGCTCAGCCGGCCTGCTCCGCTCGGACCGGCCGATCCACTCGGACACGCCGATCCGCTCCGGCCGGCCAGCCAGCCGCAGGCGGCCGCCCTGCTGCGCCCCGCCGATGGCGCGGGGTCCGCTGACCAGTCCGCGCCCGCGAGGTCCGCTACAGGCCAGCAGGCGCCCGGCCGACCCCCTATCGGCTCTTCGATGGGGATCTCTGACCCGCTGCGCCTGATCGACCCGCGCCGGTCCGAGGTGCTGCGCCAGGCTGGCCTGCGTACGTCGGCCCCCGCATTGCCGCCTGGCAGCAGCGCGGCTGGCGGTCAGTCGCCTGGCACTCAGCGTCGCCTCGGCGAGAACACCAGGTCCGTGCGCCTGCCAGTACCGGCTCCGCCTGGCCAGCGGCCGCTCGCCACGCCGATCTACCGGACCGCGGCCTTCGCGTTCGGTTCGAGCGCCGAGTACGCCGCAGTGCTCGGCGACGCGATGCCGGGTTTCAGCTACAGCAGGATCGACAACCCCACGGTCGAGGCGTTCTGCGCGGCGGTCGCCTCTTTGGAGGGCGTCAATCTCGGCTACCAGGCCGCGGCACAGGCGTTCGCGTCCGGTATGGCCGCCATATCGACCGTCTTCTGGGCCTTCACCCGAGCCGGATCGCACGTCATCGCCCCGAGTGCGATCTACGGAGGCAGCTACAGCTTCCTGCGGAACGTGGCGTCCAACTTCGGCGTGCAGACCGACTTCGTCGACATGACCGACCTCGGCAAGCTGAAGGCGGCCCTGCGGCCCGGCACGACCATCGTCTACGCCGAGACGCTAGCGAACCCGACCTTGGCGGTCGCTGATCTAACCGGCATAGCCAGGCTCGCGCACGAGGCAGGAGCCATATTCGTCGTCGACTCGACCCTCGCGCCGCCGGTCATCTGCCGGCCGCTCGAGCACGGCGCTGACCTCGTGCTGCACTCGGCGACGAAGTATTTCGGCGGGCACGCCGACGTGACCGGGGGCGTCATCACGGGCCATCCTGAGCTGATCAGGCGAATCCGCGACGTCAGGATCGACACGGGAGGCTCACTCGGGCCCGACGACTCGTACCTGCTACGGCGCGGGCTTGAGACACTCCCGTTGCGGGTCCGCAGGCAGTGCGCGACCGCTCAGCTGCTCGCTGCGGGGCTTGTCAGGCATCCCGCCGTGCGCACCGTCTATTACCCAGGCCTCCGCCAGCACCCCGGCCACGACCTGGCCAGGCGGCAATTCGACGCGGGGCCAGAAGGAACGAGGTTCGGGGCCATCGTGACGGTCGCGCCGTTCGGCGGTCCGGAAGCAGGGATGATCTTCGCCGATCGGCTGCGGGTCGCGCAGATCGCGGCGTCGCTCGGAGGTACCCAGACCAAGGTGTCCCTGGTGGGATCGACCACGCACCGGCAAATGGATAGCGCCGCGCTTGCCGCCGCGGGCATCGATCCCGGCTCGGTGCGATTCTCGATCGGGCTCGAAGACGGCGAGGACCTGCTGGCCGATGCAATGGCGGCGCTCGACTCGCTCGGCAGGGCGCGATGACCGATAATCGGGAGTCCGCCGGAACGGGCGGCTGAGGTCGGTTCTACGGGAGGAAACGTGGCCAGCAGCGCAGATGCGGGAGAGCAGCCGCGGGGGCGGAGGATCAGGGTCGCCGTGGTGTTCGGCGGCCGCGGGCCCGAGCACCCGATCTCCTGCCTCGGCGGCGGCAACGTCCTGCGGGTGATCGACAGGGACAGGTACGAGGTCATCCCGATCGGGATCACCACCGAAGGTGCGTGGCTCGAAGTCGCCGACGATCCAGGCAAGCTCGCGATCACCAGCGGCGAGCTTCCCACCGTCGAGTCTGTAGCCAAACCCGACGCGCACGTGGTGCCGTGGGCCTACCAGGGCGACACCGCCGTCGTCGCCAGTGCGCCGGGCCACGTCCCGCACGTGCTCGGCGACGTCGACGTCGTCCTGCCCGTGCTGCACGGCCCGTTTGGCGAGGACGGGACGATCCAGGGACTGCTGGAGATGTCGGGCGTGCCGTACGTCGGCGCCGGGGTTCTGGCCAGCGCCGTCAGCATGGACAAGGAGTACATGAAGCTGATCTTCGCAGCCAGGGGGCTGCCGGTCGGTCCGCATGTGGTCGTGCGCGAGGCCGACTGGCCCGCCGGCGAGCCGCCTACCTCGGCGCAGGCCCGGATCGCCGGCCAGATCGACGCGCTCGGCTGGCCGTTGTTTGTCAAGCCAGCCAGGGGCGGCTCCAGCCTCGGCACGTCCAAGGCCACTGATCCCGATGAGCTAGCCACCGCGATCACGCTCGCCAGGCGGTTCGACCCCAAGGTACTCGTCGAGGCCGCGGTCACCGCCAGGGAAATCGAGGTCGCGGTGCTCCAGGGGATCGACGGTGCGCCGCCGGACACCAGCCTGCCCGGCGAACTGCGGCTGGAAGGTGGTGAGGAGTTCTACGACTTCGAGGCCAAATACCTGGACGCCGCGAGCGGCATGCTGATCCCCGCGCCGATCCCGTCCGACGACATCGCGGCGATCCGCGACCTGGCCGCGCGCGCGTTCGACGCCGTCTCCGCCGAGGGCCTGGCCAGGGTGGACTTCTTCTACACGCTCGACAAGCAGATTCTGATCAACGAGATCAACACGTTCCCTGGCATGTCGCCGACCTCGTACTTCCAGAAGATGTGGGAGGCGACCGGGGTCTCGTTCCCCGAGGTCATCGACAGGCTGCTGCTGACGGCGCTGGCTAAGCGCCCTGGCCTGCGGTGACTTGCTAGAGCGGGCAGCGCCGGGTGCAGATGGCGGACGGCCCGCGCGAGCCGTCCGCCATCAGTGCCGTGGCCGTTACCTCCGGCCGACAGTAACCTTCTTCTTCTCGCCGTTGACCAGGGCCTTGAAGTCGGCGCCGGCCCGGAACTTGGGCACAGACGACTTCGGCACCTTGATGGACGCGCCGGTGGCTGGGTTCCTCGCGGTGCGAGCAGGGCGGTCCGCCTTCTCGAATACGCCGAAGCCGGTAATAGCCACCTTGTCGCCCTTAGCCACTGCGCCCTGGATGGTGTCGAGAACAGCGTTTACGGCTTCGGCTGCGGTCTTTTTATCCCCCATCCGGCCGGAAATCGCGTCGATCAGGTCACGCTTGTTCATGTCCTCACTCCTGCGGTCCCCCAACGGGAGGTCGCCGACGCCATAGCCGTACTGGCCAGGCTTTCGCGACCTCTGACCTGCCTGAACGTAGGCGATGCAGGGCTTTCACACAATGATCTGCGCCAGAAACTAGGCGTGTCGTTACTGAAACTACGTGCAATTCCGGCATAAAAGGTGCTAGTCGTTCAGGCGAATTTCTGAATTACTGGCGAGTTACAAGTAATCGCGCAAGCCAGCTTCCGACTCGGCATTGTCTGAATGCGCCTGCGTCCCCGAGTCATCGCGGCGCGCGCGCTCGGCATCGGCGATGAGACCCTCGAGTCGCTCCGCGCCGCGGGCCCGGTCCACCGCCGGCAGCTTGAGCGATGTGCAGATCGCCGCAAAGCGGAGCTGCAGCTTGAGCCGGATATCGGGGTCCATATCGGGCGTGCAGATCGCGCGCTGCGCCGCAAGCAGCCTGGTCGCCAGCGGATCTGCAGTGGCACCCGCGCCCGGTTCCGGCCGCGCCCACTCCGACTCAGTCATCAGCTCCACTGTCCCAAACCAGGTTCTGGTCACCGGCACCGAGTCCGGGGAAAGGACCGGTAAAGACGACGACGCCAACGCCCCAGGTCACGACGCCCCGGCAGGGCCGCTCGCGCGTCCCGCAGACCGGATGCTCCTGACCAGGCGGTAAGGTCCATACTTGGGAAACTGCGGCCGGGCCGGACGCGATCCGGTGCCGGGCCGCCGCGTCGCGTGAACCCGTCAGATGAGGTCCCCCGATGAAGGTTGCCGTGGTCAAGGAGACCGGGCCAGCCGAGCGCAGAGTCGCGCTCGTGCCGGAAGCGGTCGCCAAGCTCCAGGCCGGAGGGCACGAAGTTCTCGTGCAGACCGGCGCAGGAGCTGGCGCCTTCTTCCCTGACGACGCCTACTCGGAAGCTGGGGCAAGCGTCGTCAGCGCCGATCAGCTCGCCGGAGCCGACGCCGTGCTGATGGTCGGCCGGCCAGACGCCGGCCAGCTAGCGCGCCTGCGACCCGGCCAGGCGGTGTTCGGCATGTTCGCGCCGCTCGCCGACCCAAAGCTGGCCGCGAGCCTAGCGACGGCAGGCGCGACGGCCGTGAGCCTCGACCTGATCCCGAGGACGCTGTCGCGGGCCCAGCCCATGGACGCCCTGACGTCCCAGGCCAACATCGCCGGTTACAAGGCTGCGGTGCTGGCGGCCGCCACGTTCGGCAGATTCTTTCCGCTGCTGATCACGGCCGCAGGCACGGCGCGGCCCGCCAAGGTGCTCATACTCGGCACCGGAGTCGCTGGCCTGCAGGCCATCGGGACCGCTCGCCGCCTCGGAGCTGTGGTCAGCGCGTATGACGTGCGACCGGAGACCAAGACCGAGGTCGAGTCGCTTGGCGCCACATTCATCGAGCTGACCTCCGTCGGGGAGGCGAGTGGCTCCGGCGGCTACGCGCGAGCTCTGACCGATGACGAGCGTGCCGCACAGCAGGCCGAGCTGGCCGACCACATCGCGCGGCACGACGTCGTGATCACGACGGCGCAAGTACCTGGCCGGCGTCCGCCGCTGCTTGTCACCTGCGAGGCGCTGAAGTCGATGGCGCCGGGCTCCGTGCTCGTCGACATGGGTGCGAGCCCGCTGGGCGGCAACGTCGAAGGCTCGGTGCCCGGCGAGACGACGGTAGCCGAGAACGGCATCACTATCATCGGCGCCGACAACCTGCCATCCACGATGGCCGCCGCGGCATCGGCGATGTATTCGCGCAACATCAGCTCACTGCTGCTCTACATGGTCAAAGACGGCCAGTTCACCGTCGACCTGGCGGACGATCTGATCGCTGGCGTCGTGGTCGTCCACGACGGCAAGGTCGTGCACCCTGCGCTCGCCACGCCCGCGGCTCACTGATCCGGAGGTCGTCGATGCTTCTCACGGACTTCATCATTTTCGTGCTGAGCCTATGGGTGGGGTTCGAGGTCATCAGCAAGGTGCCAGCGACCCTGCACACCCCGCTGATGTCCGCGGCCAACTCGATCCACGGCATCGTGCTCGCCGGTGCGGTCGTCATCGCGGCGACGGCCCACAACGTGATCGGGTACATCCTGGCCTTCGTGGCCGTCGCGTTCGCAGCGATGAACGTCGTCGGCGGTTACGTGGTAACCGGCCGGATGCTCAAGATGTTCAAACGCAGGGTTGTGACGCCAGCAGCCGTGGCAGTCGAGCCGGGCCAGAACGGCAGCGCCCCAAGCAGCGGAGCGGTGTCATGACAGGCACCTTCAACACCGTCATCCAGCTCATCTACCTCGTCGCCGCATCCTGTTTCGTGCTGGGCCTGCACCTGATGAACAACCCGGCCACTGCACGGCGCGGCAACCAGGTCTCGGTGGCCGGCATGGTCGCCGCCGTCGTCGCGACCGGCGTCCTGGTCGTTCACCTCGGCGTGATCAACACGACGGGCTGGATCGTCATCGCGGCCGGCATCCTGGTCGGCGGCGGCATCGGCCTGCAGACGGCCAGGACCGTCCAGATGACCGCGATGCCGCAACTGGTCAGCATCTTTAACGCGGTGGGCGGCGGCGCGGCGGCGCTGGTCGCGATCAGGGACTTCATGTCGGTCGGAGCCGGCGTCGGCGCCTCGACTTCTGTCCCGACCGTGCTCGACGTGATCATCGGCTCGGTCACTTTCTCAGGATCGATCATCGCCGCGGGCAAGCTGCAAGGAGTCATTACCTCCGCGCCCGTCACCATCCCCGGCGCCAGGATCCTGAACCTGCTGCTCGCGATCGCGGCCGTCGGCGGAGGCGCCTACGTGATCGATTCGCCCAGCATGGCCGCCCTCGGCGTCGTGATCGCCGCCTCCCTGATCTTCGGCGTCTCGATGGTGATGCCGATCGGCGGCGCGGACATGCCCGTCGTCATCTCGCTGCTGAACGCGTTCACCGGCACCGCGGTCGCGATGGCCGGTTTCGTGATCGACAACACCGCCCTGATCATCGCGGGCGCCCTGGTCGGGGCCTCAGGCGGAATCCTGACCAAGCTGATGGCCGACGCGATGAACCGCTCGATCGCCAACATCATGCTCGGCGGTTTCGGCTCGGGTGATACCGCTGTCGCCGTCGAGGGCGCGGCGGGCGCTGGCGTCCAGTCCATTGCGGCCGACGACGCGGCCATTCAGCTGGCCTACGCCGCGAAGGTAATCATCGTCCCCGGTTACGGCCTCGCCGCGGCGCAGGCGCAGCACGAGGTCGCGGCCCTGGCCGACCTGCTCGAATCGCGCGGCGTGGACGTGAGCTATGCCATCCATCCGGTCGCGGGCAGAATGCCGGGCCACATGAACGTGCTGCTCGCCGAGGCCAACGTCCCGTATCCGCTGCTCAAGGAGATGGACGAGGTCAACCCCGAGTTCGGCAGGACCGACGTCGCGCTCGTAATCGGGGCCAACGACGTCACCAACCCGGCTGCGCGCCGGCCGGGCACGGCAATTTCGGGAATGCCGATCCTTGACGTCGACGCCGCCAAGTCGGTCATCGTCATCAAGCGTTCGATGGGCCACGGGTACGCCGGCATCGACAATGAGCTCTATACAAATCCGAAGACATCGATGTTCTTCGCGGATGCCAAGAAAGGGCTCGCAGGGCTCACTGCGTCGGTCAAGACCCTGGTGGGATGACCTAGCGGGAATTCTGCCACTTCATTTCTCGGTCTATTAAGAACTATTGCTATGCTAAGCCGCTTTAGCGACGAGCATTGACAGATTACCCATCTAGGGTGATAATGGTACCGGCCGGGGATGGCGCCGTTGTCTTTTGCGGTGCCAGCGAAGAAAGATGCGGGAGGAAGCCAATGAGACGTCTACTGGTATTAGTCGTGTCACTTAGTGGCCTGCTGCTGTACGTCAGCGCAGCGACCGCAGCGCCGGCATCGGCTGCCGGCACAGCCGCCACGAATCACCCAGCGGCAGCGAGTCAGGGGCAGACCTGCGTCGCCCAGGCTGAGCCGGCAGGAAGCATGGCAACGCCGACGGCCACCTGCTATTCATCGTTCTCCGCGGCGATCAGGGCGGCGACCGGAGGAAGGGTGCGGCTGCCTGCGACGGCTCGGCCCGGTACGGTGACGCCGCGAATGATCGACGCCTGGAACGCCGCCCCGGCGACGACCTTCATACTCAGCATCGACTACAAGGACGCCAACTTCAGTGGTGGGGCAATGATCTGGACCCAGACGTCGGACTGCGGCAACTTCCAGATCGCGGGCATGCCGACCGGCTGGAACGACGTCATATCGTCGCTCACCACGGGAACGAACTGCGCCAATACGCTCTATCAGAACGCCAACTTCGGCGGGCTGACGGTCTCGATCTCGAAGAACACATCGAGGTCCGGGCTCGGGTCGTTCAACGACCTGACGTCGTCAGAGAAGTGGTGCACAGCAAAGCCCTGCTGACCGTCCTGCGGACGCGGGCTCACACTCAGCCCAGACAGGGCGGCTGCGAAGTATTCGGCGTGGCGGCCCCGATCTGGCTCAGGGAATCGGGGCCGCCATGCCTGGCCGCAGGCGGTTTGAGCCGTTCTACCGCCTTGCTGCCGCTGGGAGGCCTAGTTTCTCGCAGGTCCTGGTCTGCCGGGGAAGACTGCGGCAGTTCCGTCATGCCACGTGCAGCTGACAAGCTGAGGAACTGGATGCTTGCCGTTCGCAGGTCTCGCAAATAGCCGGTGTGCGCCTAGCTTCAGAGTGCCGCGCCGGTACAGCGCGGCGCACACAAACCGCGCATTGTTCACCTGGCCGACAGAACCTGGCTTGCCAGGCACAGCGACGCTTATGTAGAAACCCGACTCATCGGCGACGGTGAAGCAGCGCGCGAGGTGCCTGTCCGTCACTGGCTGATACGCGACCACAGCGAACGCCCCCGCTCCGGTGCCAAGCAGGACGAAAACAATCGCGGCCACGGCAACAACGGGCGGGCGCCGCCTGGGCGCCTGCGCCGACCTCCTGACCATCTCTTCGAGCTGGAGGCGCGCCGCCTTTCTCCGGCGGGCCGGCAGCACCGGCATCCGCTGCGGATGGAAGTAACTCATGCTCGGCCTCCGGCTAACAGGCGTGCTGGGGATGGGTTCACGGGGACGCACCGCTTCTGGCTGTCATCGGCCAGATCGCGCAGGTGCTGCCGGGCTCGGGATAGGCGGGAGCGCACGGTGCCTTCCGGCACTCCCATCGCCACCGCGGCCTCGGTGTAGCTCAGCCCTGCCCAATCGCAGAGCGCGAGCACTTCCTGCTCGGCCTGGCGCAAACCCCCCATGGCACACAACAGATGCTGGGCCAAACGTTCCTGATCCACGCGCGCCGCGGCTTCGGCCGCGATGTCAGCTTCCACCCCTGGCGGCGGCAGCTTGGCCAGTAGCAG
The DNA here is from genome assembly GCA_963696215.1 of uncultured Actinomycetota bacterium. Taxonomy (GTDB): domain Bacteria; phylum Actinomycetota; class Actinomycetes; order Streptosporangiales; family Streptosporangiaceae; genus Chersky-822. The sequence goes on along the minus strand of CAVOJF010000006.1, from coordinate 88,418 downwards.
ATTGTGCCGCCGCACCGACCGCTGCGCGTTGCGCGTGGCGTTGTTGGCGACTCCGAGCAGCCACGGCAGCGCGGAGTCACCGCTGAACCTGACCTCACCCTTCCGCCGCCACGCCTCGAGAAATACGACGGAGGTGAGGTCTTCAGCCATAGACCAGGACCCGGTCCTGCTGAAACAGTGTGCATAGACCCGGTCGGCGTGCCGCTCGAACAACTCGCCGAACGCCTCGCCAGCGCCATCGTTGGCAGCGTGCGACCAGAGATCCTGATCGCTCACCGAGGTCCAGTCGATGCCCACACCCCTTTATGTCCGGCAACGGCGGCCTAGTTCCATAACTGCCGACAGCGGATGATCCAGGAGGGAAGATTACTCCCGGTGAGCACTCTCGATACGAACCTTGATGCAGCCGCACGTCCCGTGATAGCTAACGATCTTGAACTGACACGGGCGCGCGAGGCGGTCGTCGGCGCCATGACGGTCAGGCGGTTGCTTCCGCTCCGCCTTCGGCGCAGCGTCGGCGCGTGGTGCTTCATCGACCACTACGGACCTATGTCCGTCGACGGCCTGACCGGCATGGCCGTGCCGCCGCACCCGCACATCGGATTGCAGACCGTCACCTGGCTCATGGCGGGCGAGGTGCTGCACAGGGACAGTCTCGGCAGCGAGCAGATGATCAGGCCTGGCCAGCTCAACCTGATGACCGCCGGGCGCGGGATCGCGCACGCCGAAGAGTCGCCAGCCGTGCATGATGGTGTCTGGCACGGCGGACGACCGCCCGGAGTCCCCCACGGTGACCTGCACGGCGTCCAGCTATGGGTGGCGCTGCCCGAGGCGTCCAGGCTGACCGAGCCGACCTTCGAGCACCACCCGGAACTGCCGTCCACCAATACCGGCGGCCTGGCGATCACCGTCCTGCTCGGATCACTCGCGGGAATGCGCTCCCCCGCGACGACGTACTCCGACCTCGTCGGCGCGGAACTCGCGGCGGTCGACAATGTCAGCGAGCGGATCGCGCTGACGCCGTCCTTCGAGCACGTCGTGTTCGTGACCAGTGGCGCGGCCGTCGTCGCGGGCGTCGAGCTTATGCCGGGCAGTTTGGCGTACCTGCCGGCCGGACATGAGCGGCTGTCGCTGACCGCGGCGGCGGGCACGGTCCTGATGCTGCTCGGCGGCGTGCCGCTCGGCGAGCGGCTGCTCATGTGGTGGAACTTCGTCGCGAGGACTCCTGAGGAGATCGCGGCCGCAGTGGCGGGATGGCAGCAAGGCATGTTCGGCGAGGTAGGCGGGTACGCGGGTGCCCCGCTCGCGGCACCGCCGCTGGACATGGCGCGTCTTTCACGCAGGTCCGCGCGCTAGACGCCAGCGAGCCAGTTAACCTACCTAAGCGCTGGGAATAACTGGGCGTTTGGGTGGTAGGGAAACACCGTGGCACTACCGGACTTCTTCGTCGCCGGCGTTCCCAAGGCTGGCACCACGGCCTTGCACACGGCGCTGGCCAGGCATCCCGCGCTGTACATGTCGGCGGTCAAGGAGCCCAAGTTCTTCCTGACCGACGGTCCGCCGCCAGCCGACGGCGGTCCGGGTGACGTGAAGACCTATCGCGAGCACGTCTGGCGCCGGCGCGATTATGAGGCCCTGTTCGACGGCGCGCCGCCAGGCGTCCGCACTGGCGAGTCCACGCCCTTCTATCTCTACAACCGCGACGCTCAGCGCCGGATCAGGACGCTGATACCGCACGCCAGGCTGATCGTCGTGCTCAGGGATCCGATTGAGCGGGCGCACTCCAACTGGGTGCACATGTGGTCGGCAGGTCTTGACCCCAGCGGAGACTTCCTCGAGGCATGCGCGAAGGAAGAACAGCGAGTCGCGGCGGGCTGGGCAGACTTCTGGCGTTATACCAGCCTCGGCCTGTACGGCGAGCAGTTGCGGCATCTGTACACGGTCTTCCCGAGGGAGCACGTGCTGGTCTTCAGGTACCGGCAGTTGCTTGCCGATCCGTTGCCCGCACTCGACCGGGTATGCGCCTTCCTCGGGGTGCGCACCGGTCTGCTTACCGGACTGCCGCGTGAAAACGTGACTGCTCAGCCGCACGCCACGCTGCGGCATTCCCTGGTATCTACCGCACGGCGTGCCAGCACGGCCTTTTCCGCCTTGCTGCCTGGCCACCTCGGCGCGGCGACGACTGACCGGCTCGAGCACATGCTGCAGCAGGACGCGGCCCCGCGGCGCCCGCTCACCTGGGAGCAGCGTGAGGCCCTGATCCCGACGTTCAAGGCCGACATCGCGCTGCTCGAGAGCATCACAGGCGAGGACTTCAGCGACTGGCTGCGTCCGCGGGGGGAGTCAGGGGGCCTGGTCGGGGCCCGGCCGAGCGGTCAGCGGCAGGCGCGCAACGGACGGCCCCGCCAGTTCTAGCGCCGTCTCGGGCTCTTGGGCGACGGAGTCGCCTCGCTAGGCGGCTGAGGCCTGCCCGGCGGCTACCTCTGCAGCCGCATCTACCCTGACCCACGCCGGGCGCACCTCGGTCACCAGGTCGTGCGAGCCCCTCGCGTTGGTCAGTTCGTAGTAGATCCGCTCGAGGCCGTCGCCAAGGTCCACGACAGTCATGTACCGCAGCCCGTATCCGGCGTACTCGGCCTCGGCCACGCACCCCGCGCCGAGGGCCGCGAGCGCACTAGGCTCCGAGCCCTCCGCGAGCCCGGTCCGCTCCTCGCAATTCTGCTCGGCCGTCGCCCGGCCGTCATAGAACGCGGCGACGCCGTCGTCGGTGAACCGCACGGCAGAGATCCGCACCCCCCGCGCGTCCCACTTGCCGGGCCGCGGCGCGAGCGCGGTGCCCTGCCAGGTCCACCTCACTCCGTCGTGGCTGGTGGCGTAGTCCGTGCGCATCCGGTCGGTCTGGTCGGGGTCCTCGAGCAGGTGCACCGAGGCCCACAGGTGCCACTGTCCAGCCCGCTCCACGACGACCGGATCCTTGACCGCCAGGCGGCTGTCACCCGGCAGCACAACGCGGCGATGAGCGGGATCGAACTCCTCTGGCGCAGCCGCCTCGATCAGTTCCACCCGCCAGTGCTTGGTGCCTGCAGTCGCGCAGCTGAGATACAGCCGCCAGGTGCCATCGGCGGTCACTACCAGCGCAGGGCGCTCCAGCGACTCGCAGTCCATCTGCTCTTTGCTGATCGACGCCAGCGTCTCGAAGTGCACACCGTCGTCGGACCTGGCGATCTCGACCGCGTAGCCGCGGCGCGCGGCGTCGCGCAGCCGGTAGGCCATCAGGATCTGGTCGCCGACCCGGACCGCGCTCGGCGATCCGACCCAACTCTGACCGCCCGACCCGGAGGCAGACTTCACGATCACCGCGGTCGCGGGATCCGGCGGTGCCATCGGATGGAGGGCAGCTAGCTCATCATGGATCACGTGTCAACAATATGCGATGCGTCACGAGTATCACGAGTGTCGCGAGAATTACACATCACCCATATTAGAATAGTTCGCGAAGATAGTCGGGTAGGTTCGATTCTCAGCGCAGGCCGCGCGCGTCGAGAAGCCTGATCAGCCTGCGCCTGCGCTTGTGATCGTCGCGCAGCGCGCGCAGATAGACCTCGAATGCCGCGCCTGTGCCGAGGTGGCCGTGGCACGCGCGCGCCGCCGCGAGCAAGTGCGCGATGCGCTCGTCGACGGCGTCGCCGGCCTGCTGAAGCAGCATCCCGATCAGACGGCGGTACACGGTCAGCGCGTCCGAAGGACGGGTCTCGAGCACCAGGTCGGCCAGCCGGCGCAACTGGTCGTCGCTCGCGATTCCCTGCGCCGCCTGCCAGGCCGCGTCGATGTCGCCGTCGGCGATCAGGACGTCGATCAGTACGGGGCCAGTCGCACGCGTCGGCGCGCTCGCCGGACGCGGCCTCGTGGCCTCGCCACGGAGCAGGTCGAGCGCCCACTGCCTGGTCGGCGGCCACTCGCCGGCGATCTCGGCGACATCGTGCAGCAATTCGTAGCCGCTCACGCTTGGAGCGGCCTGGAACCGGTCGCGCCGGACGGCCAGGGCGTCCCCGAGGCGGCCAGTCGCGCAGTACCGCTCGACGACGTAGTCAGCCAGCCCCCCGTCCGGCTCGCTTGACTCCCGCAGTCCGCGCTCTGCCCAGGCCAGCGCCTCCTCAGTACGGCCCGCGTGATCTAGTTCATCGGTGATCCGCAGGTGGCCTATGCCGCGCGGGTCCAGGTTGGCCGCGAGCACAGCGACCAGCCCGTCGACATCGCCCGCGAGCGTCAGCATGTTCTCCATGGCCAGACGCTCGCTCTGGCCGCCTCGGTTCGCCGTCCAGGCCGCCGCGATCCGCTCCCGCAGGCGGAGCATTCCGTCCTGGCCGAGCAAGTCCGCGTATTCCGAGGGAACTACCTGTTCGGCGTCATCCGGGTTGATCATGCGCTCCGCCAGGAAGTCGGCGAGCCGCAGCGGATCGGCTGCCGTGGCCCTGCAGGCTGCCTGATGCGCGGCCGCGAGCTCGGCGGCAGCGGCTGCGATCACGCCGGCCCGGTCGCTGGCGTGACGGCTGGACTCCGTGACGGCCGTGAGCGCCTGCTGCGCGATCACCATCGCATCGCCGGGCTGCCCGGTCTCGGTGAGCCGCCTGACCGCCTCGGTCACCTGGCGCACGCGCCTGGCGTAATACCAGGACTCTGGTCCCTCCAGGTAGCCGAACTGCCCAGCGAACTTGTACTGGCCGTACTCCTGATCCCCGCGCAGCAGGCCAAGGGCTCGCGTGCCGATCACGGCGATGTCTGACGCGGCGGTCGCCGCGCGCAGTTCGAGCCGGCGCCGCCAGTCATCGTCCTCAACCACCTGATCGCACACGAGAGCGACGAGTTCGTCCGCGCTGAGCGAGTGCAGCCACGCGGTGAGGTCGGTTGGCCGGGATGCGCCAGATCGTGCGGCGGGCCCGGCGGGCAGTGGTCCTGCCTCGGGCCTGGCCGCCGACGCTGACTTGCGGCGCTGCCGAGGCACCCTGGCCGCGTCCCGCAGAATGGCGAGGCCCACCGCGACGCAGTGCTTGCAGAAAAAGCCTTCCTGGCCATACGGGCAGCCGCACTCACCGCGCAGGCGGGTACCGCAGGACGCATCGGGCAGCGTCAGGACGACCAGGTACTCCGCTGAGCCGCGGACGGTGGCGATGACCTGATTGCCGACCGGCTCCATGCTGGACACGGCCTTCAGGTACCTGGTCCCACGTTCGAAGGAGCGCTCTCCCGCCGCCGCGCGCAGGCTGGCTTCTGTAATGGCTGGCCGGGTCGCTGTTGCCACCCGGCCATTCAACAGCAAAGGACCGACATTTTCGAAAATGGCGGCGAGGAAACGGGCACCAGCATGAGTAGCCCCGACCGGATTTGAACCGGCGCTACCGCCTTGAGAGGGCGGCGTCCTGGGCCGCTAGACGACGGGGCCAGGTACATCCGTGCTGTGCAACGAGCCTGCGAGAGCAACGACACCGTCAGGGAGTCGTCCCTGCCAGGAAGCCGCGCGAGCGCACGCCGCTGGGGTACCAGGACTCGAACCTAGACTAACGGGGCCAGAACCCGTCGGGCTGCCAATTACCCCATACCCCATGGGATCGAGCCCAGCCGGGCCCGTTCGCCTCCGCAGTTTAGCCGAACCGGAGGAGTACCTCCAACCCGGTCCACGAGCTGCCCTGGCGGCCTTGCGGGCCGCTGTCATCGCGGCCGCGCTGACCTAGTCCCGGTCGGTGACCGGGTTGGTGAGCGTGCCAATGCCCTCGATCGTGACGGACACCTGATCACCCTTGTCCATGGGCCCGATTCCCGCTGGTGTACCGGTCAGCAGCACGTCCCCGGGAAGCAGCGTCATGACCTGGCTGACGTGCATGACGAGCGCCTGCACGCTGTGCAGCAGCAGCGACGTCCGCGAGTTCTGCTTGACCTCGCCGTTCAGCATCGTCGAGAGCTCCAGGTCGCCGGGGTCAAGGCCGGTCTCGATCCACGGCCCGAGCGGGCAGAACGTGTCGAAGCCCTTGGCTCTGGTCCACTGCCCGTCCTTGGCCTGCAGGTCACGGGCTGTGACATCGTTGGCGCAGGTATAGCCGAAGATCACCTCGGCGACGCGGTCAGCGGGAACCTGCCGGCACAGCCGGCCGATGACGACAGCCAGCTCACCCTCGAAGTCGACCCGTTCGCTCAGCCGCGTCGGCCGCTGGATCGGATCGCCGGGACCGCAGACAGTCGTCGAGGGCTTCAGGAAGATGACCGGCTCGTCCGGTGGTTCGCCGCCCATCTCCTTCGCGTGGTCGGCGTAATTCTTGCCGATGCAGACGACTTTGCTGGGCAGGATCGGCGCCAGCAGCCTGACATCGGCGAGAGGGAAACGGAGGCCGGTCAGCTTGATGTCCTCCTCGCGCCCGCCGAACGGGTGGCCCGCAAGCTGGGCAAGCATCAGCTGGTCATCGCGCGCCGCCGCCGAGCCTGGTGCATGGTCTGCACTGCCTGCCGAAGCGGCACCGTTGCCCGGCACGCTCGCGCTGGCGACTGCCGACCCATTGGCGGCCTGAGGCTCATCTGCGGCTGGGCCTTCCGGGCCGAGCACGAGCCCGTAGCTGACCTCACCGTTGTAGGAGAACCTCGCGATCCGCATGGGCTCAGCGTACCGACCGGCGGCGGGCGAGCCCCGCAGGGAGCCTGCCGGGCAGCGGCCGGCGCTGGCTACTGCAGGTAACCCTCCACCTCGGAGACGGGCCGCGCGTTCGCCTGGTCGACGTCCTCGCCGAATTCGCGCCTGGCCCTGCGCTGGCGGAGCAGATCCCAGCACTGGTCAAGCGCCTGCTCGGCGTTCCGGAGCGCCGCGTGCTCCTCATCGGTGGTCAGCTGGCCTGCCGCGAGCTTGGCCCTGAGCTCGTGCTCAGTCTTGATGAGAACGTCGATGCGGCCGAGTATCTCCTTGTCGTCCATCCGTCCACCCTAGCGAGGCGCTCGCTTAGGCATGGCAACGCCCGCACCCACGGCGATAGCCAGCGCGAGCAGGGCGGGCAGGCCAAGGGCAATCGTCAGGCCGGCCACGCTGGCCAGGCCACCGATGAGGACTGGCCCGCTCAGCAGGCCCACGTAGCCCATACCTGCTACTGCGGCGATCCCGCTCGCTGTCCGGCCCGGGTGCACGCTGCCAGCGACCGAGAGCAACTGCGGGAAGATGCACGAGAGCCCGGCGCCGTACAGCGCGAAACCGGCGATGGTGCCTGCCGGAACCGGACTGAGCAGCGCCACCGTCATCCCGGCGGCCGCGATCAGGCCTCCGCCCCTGATCAGGGCGGCGGGGCCGAAGCGCTGGGCCAAGCGGTCTCCGGCCAGTCGTCCGACTGCCATCGTGACCGAGAAGGCGGCGAAACCGAAGGCCGCGAACCACGCCGATGTGCCCAGGTTGTCGCGGAGGTAGACGGCTGACCAGCCGTCCGCGGCGCCCTCGCCGAGCAGCGAGCACAGCGACAGCACGCCGAGCACGGCCAGCGGCGACGTCAGCACCGCACGCCAGGAACGCCTGGCCGCGGCCGGCTGTTCCCACCGCCGTCCCGCCGTCCCCGCCGTCGCCTGACCCTTCGCCGCCATCTGATCCTCGGGCTCGTCGGGCAGCAGCCACCGGCCGGCCACCAGCGCCACGCATGCCACCGGCACGCCGACGATGGCGAAGTTGACCGCCGGCTCGATCCTGGCCCAGGCGAATGCGCCGCCGATCAAACCGCCAGCCAGGGCTCCGAAGCTGTAGCACGCGTGGAACGAGGTCATCAGCGGACGGCCGAAGCCACGCTCGACGTAGACCGCCTGAGCGTTCATTGCCACGTCGAGCAGGCCGCCCGCGAGCCCGAAGCAGAACAAGCAGGCCATGAATGCAGCCTGGTTGGGCACGACGCCGAAGGTGACGGGAAGCAGCGGCACGCAAAAGCCGCAGGCGACGATGGGTGCCCTGCTCCCGACCCGGTGGACGAGCCGGGCCAGCATCGCGACAACCACCTGGCCGGCCGACGCGGCCAGGAGCGCCAGCCCGAGCCTGCCATCGGAGAGTCCAAGGTTGTGCTTGATGGCAGGGATCCTGGCCAGCCAGTCCCCAGATGGCAGGCCCAGCACGGCGAAGTAGACGAGAACGGCGACCTGGCCCCGCCGCAACCGCACCGGCACGCGAGAGCGGCGGCGAGTCGTCCTGACCTCGCTCAGGACAGGCTCGTCGAAGATAGCGTCGTCTCCTGGCGCGAGTAGGTGCCGTTGGCTGGACCCTATGCGATCCTGTCGGCAGAGCCCTGCCCCGCCCCGCCCAGGCTTAGGCGATCTTGTGGACCCAGCCGTGCGGGTCAGGAAGCCGGCCGAACTGGATACCGAGCAACTGCTCGCGCAGCCGCATGGTAACCGGACCTGGCTGGCCGTCGCCGATCACCCAGCTTCCGCTCGCGCCCTTGACCTCGCGGACCGGGGTGATCACGGCGGCCGTTCCGCACGCGAAGACCTCTGAGATCTCGCCTGACTCACAGCCTGCCCGCCACTGCTCCACCGAGGTCGGCTCCTCGCTGACCGGGATGCCAAGATCCGGCGCAAGGGCGAGCAGCGAGTCCCTGGTGATGCCGGGCAGGAGGGTGCCGGTGAGCGGCGGCGTGGTCAGCCTGGCGTCCTCGCCGCTGCCGCGGACGAAGAACAGGTTCATCCCGCCCATCTCCTCGACCCAGCGGTGCTCAAGCGCGTCGAGCCAGACGACCTGATCGCAGTCGTTGTCGATGGCCTGCTGCTGGCCGAGGAAAGAGGCCGCGTAGTTGCCGCCGGTTTTCGCAGCGCCAGTGCCGCCAGGGGCGGCCCTGGTGTAGCCCTCAGCCAGCCAGACCGTCACGCCGCGGAGCCCGCCCCCGGCGAACACGCTGCCCGACGGCGAAGCGATGACGAGGAACAGGTATGAGGCCGCCGGCCGGCCGACCCCGAGCGCCACCGTGGTCGCGATCATGAAAGGCCGCAGGTAAAGGCTCTTGTCAGCGCTGGAGGGCACCCAGTCCTTGTCGTGCGAGACGAGCAACTCTATCGCGTGCACGAACGCGTCATCAGGCAGCTCAGGCATCGCCATCCGGGCCGCCGACTTCCTGAAACGCGCCGCGTTCGCGTACGGCCGGAAGGCCACCACCGGGCCTGGCTCCTGCCGGTAGGCCTTCAGTCCCTCGAAAATCTCCTGGCTGTAGTGCAGGACGGCGGTGGCCGGGTCGAGCATGAGCGGGCTGTACGGCTCGAGTTTGCCGTCGTGCCAGCCCTCCTCGCTCGACCAGCGCAGCGTAATCATGTGATCGGTAAATACCTGGCCGAAGCCGGGCGACTCGAGCAGACGGGCCCTGACCTCGTCAGGCACGCGCTGCTCGGAGGTGTGCACATCGAAGCTGATAGCTGGTGTCAGGCTGGCGTTCATCGCAGATCCTCCCTTGCACGGACGGGGCGCCGTTGCCCCGGCCCGCCGCGGTCTCCGTCCCTGCCGACGGCCCGCACCTACCATCTTGACCACCTATCAAGCGGCCGGCCAGCCAGCAGACAGGTGCCAGCGAGACCGGTCGCGACGTGCCCAACCGGTCTCCCGGAAAGCCACGGCCCCTAGCTGGATACTCGCTCAGCGATGTCGTCGCCGACCTCTGCCGTGCTGCGGGCAGCCCATTCACCCTGGCGTTCGAGCAGGTCTTCGGCGACCGCCTGCTCGATCCGTGCTGCCTCGGCGCTCATGCCAAGATGGTCGCACAACATGGCCGCCGACAAGATCGCTGCTGTCGGATCGGCCTTCTGCTTTCCGGCGATATCTGGCGCACTGCCATGCACGGGCTCAAAGGTACTCGGTCCGGTGCGCTCAGGGTTGATGCTCGCGCTCGCGGCCAGGCCGATTCCGCCAGCGATCGCGGCACCGAGCGCGGTCAGCACATCGCCGAACAGGTTGTCGGTGACGAGCACGTCGAACAGATCAGGCTGAGTCACCATGTACATCAGCGCCGCGTCGACATGGCAGTAGTCGGCGGTCACGGCTGGAAAATCGGCCGCCGCGGCCTGGAACGTCCGCCACCACAGATCCCCGGCGTGAGCCAGCACGTTCGTCTTGTGCACCAGGGTCAGCTTGCGGCGCGGCCTCGCCGCCGCATAGCCGAACGCCTGCCTGATGACCCGCCCGACCCCGAAGGCCGTGTTGACGCTCTCCTGCATCGCGATCTCGCCAGGCGAGCCCTTGCGGAGGATCCCGCCAGCCTCGATATACGCCCCCTCCGTGCCTTCCCTGACTACTAGCGCGTCGATCGGGGCCACGGCCGCGAGCGGCGAGCCGACGCCGGGGAACAGGCGGACCGGGCGCAGGTTGACGTATTGGTCGAACTCAAATCGCAGCCGAAGCACGAGGCCTCGCTCAAGCACCCCGCTCGGCACGTTCGGATCGCCGACGGCGCCGAGCAGGATCGCGTCGTGCTCCGCCATCTCGGCGAGAGCGGAGGCAGGCAGAATCTCGCCGGTGCGCAGGTAACGCTGCGCCCCGAGGTCATAGCTGGTGGTTTCCACCGAGCCTTCGGTAACCGCCGCCCTGAGCACCTTGATCGTTTCTACGATCACCTCGGGGCCGATGCCATCGCCGTCAATCACCGCAATTCGCGTGGTTCCAGCCATGCGCGGATCTTAGCGGTCAGCCGGCCGTGGTGCAGGCGGCGCCCGCAGCCTGAGCGGTTGGCGTGGGCTCGAGGTCACTCGCTGGCAGCCGCGCCGCCAGGCCAGGCCCCTGGCCAAGCACGCATCCCATCGACTCCAGACGCCACCGCTGCTCAGGCCGCTCGATCCCGTCGGCGATCACCTCGATGCCGAGGTCGCGGCCGAGATGGATGATCGATCTCGTCAGCGCCGCCAGCGTCGGATCGGCGTCCAGGGCGGCGACGTACGACGCATCGATCTTGACAACATCGACGGCCGAATTCCGCAACGAGGCGAGCGAGACCAGACCGGTGCCGAAACAGTCAAGCGCGAGCCTGACTCCCTTGCCGCGCAGCGCGGCCAGATCGGCGGCGACCGACGGCGGGCTCGCGGTCAGAACCCGCTCGGTGATCTCGAGAGTCAGCGCCTCTGGCGGCAAGCCAGCCTCGTCGAGGGCGCTGAGCACCGAGCCCGCAAATCCTGGCCCGCTCGCCTGCCTGCCTGAGCATGCCACCGACAGGCCGATCTCCGTCCCCAGCTCCCGCCAGGCAGCGACCTGGCGGCAGGCACGCCGCAGCAGCCAGGAACCGACCTGCACGATCAGTCCCGACTCCTCGGCGACGGCGAGGAACTCGGCAGCCGAGACCGGCTCGAAGTGCCTTGTCCAGCGCACGGCCGCCTCGACGCCGCGGACCTGCGAGCTGGTGAGGTCGATGACGGGCAGGTACTCGATCTGAAGTTCCTGGTCAGCGATGGCCCTGCCCAGACTGGCGGTGAGCTCGAGCCGGCGCTCCGCCTCGGCTTGCATTGACGCTGCGAAGGTCTCGACCCTGCCGACCCCGGACTCCTGCGCCTTCGCCAACGCGGTCTCCGCGTTGCCGAGCACCTGTCCTGGCTGGTCAACCGCGGCGATGGCCACGCCCACGCTGGCCGTCAGCGAGATCTCTTTGCCGGCGACGCTGAACGACTCGGCCGCGATCAGGCCGGCCAGGCGCTCGGCTAGCTCGATGATCTCGCGGCCGGTGGTCGCCGCGATGCCATCTGGCTGCGAAGCATCCGGGCCGAGCAGGACAGCGAACTCATCGCCGCCCCATCTGGCGACGGTAGCGCCTGGCGGTACAGCAGCCCGCAGGCGCCGGCCTGCCTGCGCTAGCACGAGATCGCCAGCGGCATGTCCCGCGATCTCGTTGACGGCTGCGTATCCATCGAAATCGAGCAGGATCGCGCCGACAACGGCCTCGTCCGGCTCGGCGCCGTCGCCTGGAAGCTCGGGCGGGCCATCGCCAAGGCCGGCGTCGCTGCTCCTGACCAGATCCCTGACCCGCTCTTCGACATAGGCGCGGTTCGGCAACCCGGTTAGGCCGTCGTGGTAGGTCAGCTGGGTGAGCTGACGGCGGAGTGCGACCCGGTCGCTCACGTCGCGTGCGGTGATCAGCAGCCTGGCTGGCTCGTCCGCTTCGCCATACCGCGACAAGGTGGACTCGACATGTCGCCAGGAGCCGTCGGCTCCCCTGACCCGGCCGGCGAACGTAGCCGTTCCTGAGGCGGCGCGCAGCCCCGCGAGCGCGGCCCTGATTCCGGCCGGGCGGTCCTCGGGATGGACGATGTCGGTGAGCCGCTGTCCAGCAAGCGCGGCCGGTGCGTAGCCGAACTCGGCCACCACCTGACTGGCGTACTCGATCGTGCCGGTCAGGTCGCAGATCAGCACCGCGTCGCTGGTAGTCCCGGCGAGCGCGCGGAACATCCAGTCCGACTCCTGCGCCGCTTCGGCCACGGCCGATGCCTGCCTGGTCAAGCCCGCGAGCCTGGCGACCAAGAACAGGACGACGATCGAGCCCGCAGCTGCGAGGGGGCGCGCCAGCAGGGGCCGACCGGCGATCGCGAATCCTGTGACCACGACGGCCGCCAGTGCCGTGGCGGCGAGCGCGGTGACGGTCGCCGGGCTCGACCAGGCCCTGTCCGACTGGACAAGCCTGGTCACCGGCGAGCTGACCATGGCCGCGAACCCGCGCGATCCATGGCCCTTGCCTTCCTGGCCGGCCAGGGCATGGCTGCGAAGCGGCGCGAGGGCGAGTAGTACCAGCGTCGCAGCCACGGCGACCTGCGATCCAAGCCCTGGTACTTGCCTGGCCGCACGGTCGGCGACGGCGAGCGAGTCAGCGACGGTGATGGCGAAGAGCGCGAGCACGGGAAACACCGTCAGCCTGATACTCCGCACAAAGAAGCGCAGGACTATGCCCAGCGCGACCAGGTCGGCCACGGGACGGATGAGCGTGAGCGCGAATGCCGCACGCCCGATCTCGGCTGGGGCGTAGTCGGGCCCGAACAGCGTGACGAGAAGCACAACGAACAGCGCGCTGGCGAGCAGGCTACTGTCGGCCAGCAGGCCGTGCGTCATCTTGACCTGGCTCGCTCCGCCGTCGGCGCCGTTGTCCGCGCTCACGAACCGCGCGGTCAGGGTGGCCAGCCCGATCGCGAGCGCAGGCAACGCCGCGAGGCTGATCAGATCGGCTAGCCGCAGCGGCTGCGCTCCCCCTGCAAGACCGCCGAATGCTTGCTGAACAATGGCGCCGGCCGCGACGCAGACCGCGGCCACGGCAAACCATCGATATCCATTTTTTACGGAGGGCTCGGGCGGACCCGACGCGCGAAGCAGCCGGAGACATACGAGCGCTGCAAGCACCGCCCAGAGGCCGGCCCAGGCCAGCATGGCGTGTGTCATCGCCGGCCCCAATCCCCACCCGATCGTGCCATGACTACTTGCTCGTCCCCACTTACTTCCAGAGATCCCCGAAAGCGGTACCGGGCAATAGGCGGCCTGCACCGCGTTCATTACTGATGTGGAGGTCCCGCCATTGGGCCCTCGTCGACCATTCCGGCACACTCACGCCGGTTCGCTCGCAGCAGCACTCCCGCGCGCTATGGGGTGCCGCCATGTGTGGCACTGCACTCCCGGCATTGCCGCCTGCGGGTGATGCTGTGCGCTTCGAGCGACTACGGCCTGACTCTACGTGTCTGAGGTCACGCTTCGATTGAGGAAAGACGTACGCCCGACGACAAAGTACTGAAGGCCAGCTCAGTATGGGCCGGTGGTCGCGTGAACGAGCGGACTGTCCTGAGCTGTCCAGCCGCGTTATCCCTGGCCGAGGCGCTGCAGGATCAGCTGGCGCACGCTCGCCGCGTCCGCCTGGCCGCGCGTCGCGCGCATGACGGCGCCAACCAGGAAATCGGCCGCTGCGACCTTTCCGTCCCTGACCTTCGCCGCGATATCGGGCTTAGCGGCGATCGCCTCGTCGACCGCGGTTATCAGCACGCTCGCGTCGGTCACCACGGCCAAGCCTCGGGCCGCGACCACCTCATCGGGCGAACCCTCGCCCGCCAGAACGCCGTCGAGAACCTGTCTGGCCAGCTTGTTGTTCAGCTCGCCAGACTCAACAAGCTCGCAGATCCTGGCCACCTGAGCCGGGCTGATTCGCAGCGCGACGAGATCGATGCCCGCCTCGTGCGCTCGCCTGGACAGCTCGGTCAGCCACCAGTTCCTCGCCTGCTCTGGTGCGGCGCCAGCGGCCACTGTCTCAGCGACGAGGTCGAGCGCCCCGGCATTGCGCAGCGCCGCGATATCGGAGTCCGTCAGCCCGAGTTCGGCCTGCAGCCTGGCACGCCTGGCACTCGGCAGCTCTGGCAGGCCCGACCTGATCTCCTCGACCCACGCTGGCGGCGGCTCGAGCGGGACCAGGTCGGGCTCGGGGAAGTACCGGTAGTCCTGAGCCTCTTCCTTGCTCCGGCCCGGCGTGGTCGCGCCGGTGTCCTCATGGAAGTGCCTGGTCTCCTGGACGATCCGGCCGCCGGAGTCGAGGATCGCGGCCTGCCGCTCGACCTCTGTCCTGACGGCGCGTTCCACCGAGCGCAGTGAGTTGACGTTCTTCGTCTCCGTCCTGGTGCCCCATTGGCCGGAGCCGGCGGGCGCGATCGAGGTGTTGACATCGCAGCGCAGCGAGCCCTGCTCCATCCGCACGTCGGAGACGTCGAGCGTGCGCAGCACGTCGCGCAACTCTGTCACGTAGGCCCTGGCGACGACCGGAGCGAGCGCGCCGGTGCCTGGAATCGGCTTGGTGACGACCTCGACCAGCGGGATCCCCGCCCTGTTGTAGTCGACGAGTGAGTAATCGGCCCCGTGGATCCTGCCGCTGCCGCCGACATGCTGCGACTTGCCTGTGTCTTCTTCGAGGTGGACCCGCTCGATGCCGATGCGAACGATATCGCCGCCGACCTCGACATCCAGCCAGCCGTCAATGCAGAGCGGCTCGTCGTACTGCGAGATCTGGTAGTTCTTCGGCATGTCAGGATAGAAGTAGTTCTTCCTCGCGAACCGGCACCAGCTCGCGATCGAGCAGTTCAGCGCCAGGCCGATCCGGATCGTGTACTCGATCGCGGACCTGTTGATCACCGGCAGCGAACCTGGCAGGCCGAGGCAGACCGGGCAGACCGCGGTGTTCGGGTCCGCGCCGAACACGGTCGGGCAGCCGCAGAACATCTTCGACGTGGTGCCGAGCTCGACGTGTGTCTCAAGCCCGATGACAGGCTCGTACCTGGTCACGGCCTCGTCGAACGGGACGGTCCGCTCCCTGGTCATGGCCATCGGCCGAGCGTCGCCGCTCACCGACCCGGCTGCGCCGCTCATCGTCCCGCCTCCGCGCTCTGGTCGCCCGCGCGCTCAATGCCCTTGGCCTCGTCGAGGATCGGATGCCCGCGGCGCTGGTCGAGGGCGGCTTCGACGGCCGCGCCCACCCGGTAGAGCCGGTCATCTCCGAGCACCGGCGCCATGATCTGCAGGCCAACGGGCAATCCGTCCTCGGGCGCCAGGCCACACGGCACCGACATCGCGGCGTTGCCTGCCAGGTTGCCGGGGATGGTGCACAGGTCAGCCAGGTACATCGCCATCGGGTCGTCGACCCGCTCGCCGAGCGGGAACGCGGTTGTCGGCGTGGTGGGCGAGATCAGCACGTCAGCCTGCTCGAACGCCGCCGAGAAGTCGCGCGCGATCAGGGTCCTGACCTGCTGCGCCTTGCCGTAGTAGGCGTCGTAGTAGCCGCTCGACAGTGCGTAGGTGCCGAGCATGATCCGGCGTTTGACCTCGGCTCCGAACCCGGCCGCCCTGGTCAGGCTCATGACCTCCTCGGCGCTCGCGGTGCCGTCGTCACCAATCCTCAGCCCGTACCGCATCGCGTCGAACCTCGCGAGGTTGGACGAGCATTCGCTGGGCGCGATGAGGTAGTAGGCGGGCAGCCCGTACGTGAAGTGCGGGCACGACACCTCGGTCACCTTGGCGCCGAGTGACTCCAGCAGTTCTACGGCCTCGTTGAACCTCGACAGCACACCGCTCGCGTAGCCGTCGCCCGACAGTTCGGTGACGATCCCGACCCTGAGCCCGGCGACGTCGCCATGCTTAGCCGCGGCGACGACAGGGGGGACGGGCGCGTCGAGCGAGGTGGAATCGCACGGGTCGTGCCCCGACATGGTCTCGTGCAGCAGTGCCGCGTCGAGCACGGTCCTGGCGAGCGGCCCTGGGGTGTCGAGCGACGATGCGAAGGCGACCACGCCGTATCTGGACGAGCCGCCATAGGTCGGCTTCACGCCGACGAGCCCGCACACCGCGGCCGGCTGGCGGATAGAGCCGCCTGTGTCGGTGCCGATGCCGAGCGGCGCCTGATAGGCGGCCACCGCGGCCGCGGACCCGCCGGATGACCCCCCTGGCACCCTGGCCAGGTCCCACGGGTTGTGCGAGGCCCCGAACGCCGAGTTCTCGGTCGAGCTGCCCATCGCGAACTCGTCCATGTTCGTCTTGCCGAGGATCACCACGCCCGCTGCGCGCAGCCTGGCCGTGATGGTGGCGTCATAGGGCGGCTGCCAGCCCGCCAGAATCTTCGACCCGCAGGTCGTCGGCATGTCGGCCGTCGTGAAGACGTCCTTAAGCGCGAGCGGCACGCCGGCCAGCGGGCCGAGCGGCTCACCCGCGGCTCGCCGGTCATCGACGGCCCTGGCCGCTTCCAGCGCGCCGTCGGCCGCGACGTGCAGGAAGGCGCGCACCTGGACTTCGGTCTGCGCGATGCGGTCGAGGTGCGCGGTGGTCAGCTCGACGGCCGAGATCTCGCCGGCGGCGACGGCCGCGGCCATTTCTGCGGCGGTCAGCCTGGTCAGCTCGCTGCCAGCATTCGATAGCCCAGTATTCGACGGCATGGTCAGTCCTCCGCCAGGATCCTGGGCACCTTGAAGCGGGACTCCTCTGCCGCCGGCGCCTGCGCGAGCACGATCTCGGCACCCAGGCACGGCACCAGGACGTCATCGCGGTAGACGTTGGACAGCTCGGCCGCGTGCGTGGTCGGCGGGATTCCGGCGGCCGCGACCTCCTGGACCCTGGCCACCGCGCCGATTATCACGTCGAGCTGGCCAGCGAACCGCTCCAGCTCGTCGTCGGTCAGCGCCAGCCTGGACAGCATGGCGAGGTGGGCTACCTCATCGCGGGTTATAGACACCCCGACATCCTAGGGCGCGCTGGCAGCCCTGCCGAACGCATTGCGAGTACGGTCGGCTACCGGCCGCCACGGACCGCGAGCGCCACGCGAGGGCGGCCTCGCGGACTGGCGCGGCCGCGCCGGCCGCCGGGTTACGTGCCAGGCAGGACCTGCGCGAGCCGGAGTGCGGCCCTATCGCTGACCTGCCCCGCGCCGACCTGCCCCGCGCCGACGTGCTCCGTGCCGACGTGCTCCGTGCCGACATGCTCCGTGCCGACGTGCTCCGTGCCGACCTGCTCCGTGCCGACCTGCCCTGGTCCGCGGTAAGCCTCGGCGGCCACCTGGCCAGGCGGGTCGGCTACCTGGGCTGGCTGGCGGCCGGCCTGGCGAATGCCTTTACCTACGACAACCTGACCGTCAGGCTCGGCGGCCGCACCAGGTGGCGGCCCGGCGTCGGCCGGTGACCTGGAATCACGCCCGTGCTGCTCGACCAGCCACGCGGTGGCCAAGGATGCCTCCATCGGCCTGGCGAAATGCCAGCCTTGGGCCCCATCGCAACCGATCACGCGAAGCGCGGCGGCGGCATCCATGGTCTCGACGCCCTCGCCGATCGACCGGATTCCGAGCGACTGCGCGAGCCGGATCAGGGATTTGACCGTCATGGTGCTCTCTGAACAGTTCGGGAGCCCGCTGACCAGCGCGGGGTCAAGCTTGACCTCGCTGATGCCGAGCCTGGTGAGCTGGGCGAGAGAGGAGTAGCCGGTGCCGAAATCGTCGAGGCTGATGCCGACGCCGAGCGCCGCGAGCTCGGCCACGGTCCTGGCGGCCTGGGCCGGTTTGGCCGCTAGAACCTGTTCGTTGATGTCCAGCCGCAGCGCGTCTGGCGGCAGCCCGTGCCGCTGGAGCGCCTGGCCGACCATCTCGGTCAGATGGATGCTGTGCAGGTCCCTGGCTGGAAGGTTGACGCACACCTGGACCGCCATGTCCTTCGCCCACCAGCGGGCGGTCTGCCTGAGCGCCATGTCGAGCACCTGCTCGGTCAGCTCACTGATCAGGTGCGACTGCTCGGCCAGGCCCACGAACTCGGCCGCCGCGAGCATCCCGCGGCGAGGATGCTGCCACCTGGCCAGCGCCTCCATTCCGATGGTCTTCTGGTCGGCCAGCCTGACCTTCGGCTGGTAGTGCAGTTCAATTTGGCCGCGCGTGACGGCCGTCCGCAGGTCGCTGGCGAGCGCCAGCCGCTCGGCGGAGTTCCGGTCCGCATCGGGGGTGTACCGCTCGATCCCGCTGCTCCGCTCCTTGGCCAGGTACATGGCAACGTCTGCGCGCTGCATCAGCTGATCGAACCCGTTCGCGTCATCCGGATAGATCGCGATCCCGACGCTGGCCTCCACCTGGAACGTCATGGACTCCAGCCGAACTGGTTCGGCGAGCGCGGCCCGCAGCCGCGAGGCAACCTCGCGGGCCGCGGCTGCTTCCTTGACCGCGGGCAGCAGCACCGCGAACTCGTCGCCGCCGAGGCGGGCGACCACGTCGCCTGGCCGGACGCTGTGCTCCAGCCGGTGCGCCACAGTCTGGAGCAGCCGGTCGCCGACGGCGTGCCCGAGCGTGTCGTTGACCTGCTTGAGGCCGGTCGACCTGTCGAGGTCGATCAGCAGGAATCCGGCCTTGGTACCCGCCGCCCCGGCGCTGGCCAGCGCCTCGCCGCCGCGCTTGGCGAGCAGCTTGCGGTTGAGCAGACCGGTCAGTTCGTCGTGATTGGCCTGATGGTCACGCTGCACGGACTTCGCCGCGCTGAAGTACACGGCGGCGAGCGGGAACGCGAGCAGCGCGACGATGGTCGCCGAGTGGGTATTCATGGCCAGTACGACGAGCAGCACCGTCGAGAACAAGACGACGTGCACGGCGGCCTGGAAGGGCAGCTTCGCCCGGACCACAGACATGAGCTTCGTGCGGGTTGACAGCGCGATCGCACCCATGACCAGGAAGAAATTGACGACGAAGTAGGCCAGGCTCGCCAGCGCGAGGACGACCAGCGTGTGGTTCGCGGGAATGATAGGAGTCAACGACCCCTGCCCGGATCCGTGGGCCACGACAAGCACCAGTTCGGCGGCGCCCATGCTGAGGCTCAGCTGAGCCGCGTTGAAGGCGACCCGGTGCGGCGAGTGCCTGACCAGGCCAACCAGCATGATCGCTGCCGCCCTGAGCAGCACGGCGATCGCGAAGCCCCAGAAGAGCAGGACCGCCAGTGTAAGCGTGCGCGAAATGGCCAGAGAATCGGACCCGGCACGGCCGGGAGTGGCCAGCGGCCAAACCTCTGCGACGAGGATCATTCCCGTCACGACCCAGAACATCGGGTCGCCCACAATGCCGCTCATGCGAGGGAGATGCGCGACAGACAGGGCTAGTACGGTCGCTCCGGCGATCGAGACCGCGGTGATGTATATCCACGGCGGTGAGCCGAAGCGCGGGACCACGTCGCGCGTGTCCTCGGGGTTCCTCATCGCGTCCTCACGGCCGCCGGGGGTCAACCGGTGGGGAGCCGGTTCGTGAAATCTCTGTCAGGCAGCGTAACTGGCAACCGCACTTGACGAAGCTATACGCATACTATCTGTTACCAGACGTCTTGTCGTAGTTAAGTGACTACAGATTGCGAAGTTTCCTGGTAGGCGACATGAAGCACTAGCCGGGAGCCGCCGCTTCGGTGGCGGCGGCTGGGCCTTCGGCGAGCAGAATCCGCAACCCGGCCTCGTCGAGGACCGGCACACCGAGCGAGGCTGCCTTGTCCAGCTTCGAACCAGGATTGTCACCGGCTACCACGAAGCTGGTCTTTTTAGAGACCGACCCTGACACCTTTCCGCCGCGCGACTGAATGGCTTCTGCTGCCTCGTCTCTTGTGTAGCCCTCGAGGCCGCCGGTGAGGACGACGGTGACGCCGGACAGGGGGCCGCCTGCCCGGTCCTGGCCCAGCGTGAAGCCCGCGAAGTCCGGGTCGGCGAGCCGGACGCCGGCCTCGCGCCACTTGCCGACGATCGCTTGATGCCAGTCCACGCCGAACCAGTCGATGATGGACCCAGCGATCGTCGGGCCCACCTCGTCGACCAGCATCAGCCTGTCCGCTGGGGCGGTGGCGATGGCCTCGACCGACCCGAAGGCAGTGGCGAGGGCCCTGGCCGCCGTCGGCCCGACGTGCCTGATCGACAGGGCGACGAGCACCCGCCAGAGCGGGCGGTTCCTGGCGTCGTCCAGGTTCCTGAGCAGACTGGTCGCGTTGGCCGTGAGCGCACCGCCGATAGTGACGAAGAACGGGCACTGCGCGAGCTTGTCGGCGGTGAGGGAGAACAAGTCACCCTCGTCGGCGACGAGCCCGGCATCGAGCAGCGCGGACGCTGCCTCATAGCCGAGCACCTCGATGTCGAACGCTCCCCGGCTGGCCAGGTGGAACAGGCGCTCCCGCAACTGGGCAGGGCAGGATCTGGTATTCGGACAGCGCCAGTCGACCTCGGTCGCCTCCTTCGCCAGCGTCGTCAGGCAGCTCGGGCACTCCTGCGGGAACACGAACTCGTGCTCCTCGCCGCCGCGCAGCTCCAGCACCGGTCCTACCACCTCGGGAATGACGTCGCCGGCCTTGCGCAACACCACCATGTCGCCGATCAGCACGCCCTTGCGCGCGATCTCATCGACGTTGTGCAGCGTCGCCCGTTCAACCGTCGAGCCGCTGACCTTGACGGGCGTCATCACCGCGAACGGCGTCACCCTGCCGGTCCTGCCGACATTCACCCTGATGTCCAGCAGCCTGGTGGTGACCTCCTCTGGCGGGTACTTGTACGCGATCGCCCAGCGCGGCGCGCGGCTGGTGAAGCCCAGCGTCTCCTGCACGGCGATCTGGTCGAGCTTGACCACGACGCCGTCGATCTCGTACGGGGGGTCGTGCCTGTGCTCGGCATAGTGAGCGATGTACTGCCGCACGCCGTCGACGTCCTTGACTACCTGATACAGCTCGCTGACCGGCAGTCCCCACTCGCGCAGCTGGTCGTACCAGGCGGACTGACTTGACGGCCGCGCCTGCCGCTCATCCTCGATCGCGCCGACACCGTGCAGGATCAGGCCGAGGGGGCGGCTCGCGGTGACCGCGGGATCCTTCTGTCGCAACGACCCGGCTGCCGTGTTTCTCGGGTTGACGTACGGCGGCTTGCCAGCGGCAGCCTGCCGCTCGTTCAGCTCGTGAAACGCCTCGACCGGCAGGAAGACTTCGCCCCTGAGCTCGAGCGTGGCCGGCCAGCCTGACCCGCGCAGGCGCGAGGGCGCCGCATCGATCGTGCGCACGTTGGCCGTCACGTCCTCGCCAGTGACACCATCGCCCCTGGTTGCCGCCCTGGCGAGGGAGCCGTTGCGGTAGACGAGGTCGACCGCGAGCCCGTCGATCTTCAGTTCGCACAGGAACGGGCCGGTGCCGCCGAGGCGCTCCGCCCTTGCGTACCAATTGTCGAACTCAGCCGCGGAGAAGGCGTTGTCGAGGCTGAACAGCCGCGACAGGTGTTGCACGGGCGCGAATCCGGCCGCGACCACGTCGCCGACAAGCTGTGTGGGCGAGTCCGGCGTGCGCAGGTCAGGGAAGTCATCCTCGAGCTTGCGGATTTCGCGCATCAGCGCGTCGTACTCGGCGTCGGAGATCACCGGCGCATCGAGCACGTGGTACCTGTGGTTGTGCTCGGTGATCTGGTCGACGAGGTCGGCGTGACGGTGCTTGGCCTGGTCGTCAGCCTGGCTGACCTCGGTGCCCGACTCGGTCGCGAGGTCGGCCAGTTCGGAGTCTTCCGGTGCGGTCACCGCACTCCCTCCTCGATCATCTCGGGTATCACCCTCGCGGCCTCCTGGCACCGAGCGAGCACAGCCCGCGCCCTGTCCGGCGACGCGCCGGCCAACCCGCACGCGGGCGTGACAATGACCTGGTCGGTCAGGCCGGCCAGCGGCAGCCCGATCCGCTGCCAGAGAGAGATCACTTCCCTCGCGGTTTGCGCGGCGCCGGCTGGCCGTTCGCCCGCAACTTCCCGGCCTGCCGCTTCCGGCACGGGGTCGGCCAGCGCCGGCACAGCGCCGACGGCGATGCCGAACCCGGCCTCCGCGATCTCGCCGATGGCGTCCTCGTCGGCACGCCGCACGAGCGCGAGGTCGAAGGAGACTGCGCTAGCGCCGGAACCCGCGATCATGCGCCATGGCACGTCGGGGGCGCAGCAGTGGACAATCGCGGGCGCACTCGCCGCCAACAGAACCTCGTGCATCCGGTCGGCGGCCACCGCCGCATCGACGGGCGCGACCCGGCGCAGCCCGCTGGCCGTGGGTACCGAGCCAGCGATCACGCCGGGCAGGGCCGGCTCGTCGAACTGCACGACGAGCGCCGCCCCAGGCACGCGGCGGCGTACGTCCGCCGCGTGGGCGGCCGCGCCCTCGGCCAGTGACGCGGCCAGATCGGCCACTGCCCCCTCGTCGGACAGGGCCGGTTCGATGCTGCGAGTCAAGCCTAGCGACGCAGCGAGCGTCCACAGCCCGCACAACTGGATCTTGAAGGCGCCCGTGTAGCCGTCTGCCGCCGCCTCGAGCGCGTCCAGATCAGCCTCGAGCATGCCGATCGCGCGGCCCATGTCGCGTCCGCGCCGCTCGGCCAGACGCCATCCGGTCGGCGTGGTCTCGACGGGCAGGTCGACGAGCAACGCGGCCGTGCGGCCGATGACATCGGCACCGGGTCCCCTGGCCGGAAGCTCGGGCAGGAACGGCAGGTTCGGCAGTTCGCCGAGCACGACAGCCGTGGCTTCATGGGGATCGGTGCCGGGCATCGAGCCCACGCCGGTCGCGCTCCGCGCGGGCCAGGGAAACGGCACCTGTTGGCTCACCGCCACATCCTAGCGATCGGCTAGGTCAACGGCCGACGGCCCGCAGCCCAGTCGCCATGACATCAGCCAGGGCCACCTTCGTGTCCTGGCGACTCGGGCCTGCCCCACCTGGGCCCCTGGGCACCTGGGCCGCTCCGCCGCGCTTCGGAGTAGCGAATACGGCACATGCGACCGCATACGCTACGCGCAACTGGGACCTTGGGCGCGGATCGGCGCGCGGGCGCCGATCGCGAGTGTCGCGGGGGTGGCGAGTGTCGCGGGGGTGGCGAGTGTCGCGAGGATCGCCGTCAGGAGGACGCGCGCTCCCGGCAAGCCGTCGCCGCGATGGTGGCCGAGCCCAAGACGACGTCGCCGTCATACAGGACGGCCGCCTGCCCCCTCGCCACGCCGCGGGCCCTGTCGTGCAGCTCGATGCGCAGTGACTCGCCATCCGGCCAGCAGGTGGCGGCGAAGGTATCGCCGTGCGCGCGCAACTGAACTGTCGCCTCAACCGGGCCGGATGGCTGCGCAAAGCCGCTCCACACCGGCCGGATAGCGGTGATCTCGTCGACGTCGAGAGCCTCGGCAGTACCTACCTTGACCGTGTTGGTGACGGGCTCGATGTCGAGCACATACCGGGGCCGGCCGTCGGGCGCCGGCTTGTCGAGGTGCAGGCCGCGCCGCTGTCCGACGGTGTAGCCGTAGCTCCCCTCATGACTGCCGATCACTACGCCGCCCTCGTCCACGATGGCGCCGGGTGCCACGCCGAGCCGGCTGGCGAGGAAGCCGCGAGTGTCACCGTCGGCGATAAAGCACACGTCGTGACTGTCCGGCTTGTCGGCGACGGCGAGGCCACGCGTGGCCGCTTCGGCACGCACCTGCGCCTTCGTGCTGCCGCCGAGCGGGAACATGGCCCTGCCGAGCTGGTCGCTGGTGAGCACGGCCAGGACGTAGGACTGATCCTTAGCCGGGTCCACGCTGCGGACCAAGCGCGGCGGGAGGCCAGCCCCGGCCGGCTCAAGCCTGGCGTGGTGGCCGGTGCAGACGGCGTCGAAACCCAGCGCGACGGCCTTATCAAGCACGGCTGCGAACTTGATCTTCTCGTTGCAGCGCAAGCAGGGATTGGGCGTGTGACCGCGCGCGTACTCGGCAACGAAGTCGTCGACCACGTCCGCGGCGAAGCGCTCGGCCATGTCCCACACGTAGAAGGGGATGCCGATCACGTCGGCCGCCCGCCTGGCGTCCCGAGCATCCTCGAGCGTGCAGCAGCCTCTCGCCCCTGACCGGTATGAACGCGGGTTGGCCGAAAGGGCCAGGTGAACGCCGGTCACCTCGTGGCCCGCGTCGACCGCGCGCGCCGCGGCCACCGCCGAGTCGACACCACCCGACATCGCCGCGAGCACGCGCAGGCCGCTCACGGTGGCGTTCACTGCGGCGCAGCCTGCCCGGCCGCGAGACGGACGGACTCGCCGTCCGCTCGCGCGCCTGCGCCGACCGCGGCCGGAGCGGCGGCCTGGCCAGGCGCGGATCCGCCGGCCTGCCTGCCAGCGCGCCTGGCACGCTCGACCACCTCGCCGATCACCGCTCCCAGGGCCTCGACGTCGGCTTCCGAACTGGTCCGGCCGAACGTGAACCGCAATGAGCCGCGCGCCCTCGCGTGATCCGCACCCATCGCCAGCAGCACATGGCTGGGCTGGGCGACGCCGGCCGTGCAGGCCGAACCGGTCGAGCATGAGATGCCCCTGGCGTCGAGCAGCATCAGCAAGGCATCGCCTTCGCAGCCAGGGAACGAGAAGTGCGCGTTGCCGGGCAGCCTCAGCGCCCCTGGCGGCGGGCCGTTGAAGATCGCGTCCGGCACGGCGGCTCTGACCTGGTCCATAAGGCGATCGCGCAGCGAGCCGAGCCTGGCCGCGTGCGCGTCCCTGCTGGCCGTCGCGCGCTCGACTGCGACCGCGAAAGCCCTGATCGCAGCAGTATCGAGGGTGCCAGACCGGACATCTCGCTCCTGGCCGCCGCCATGCAGCACTGGCACGGGATCATCGGCGCTCCTGGCAAGCAGCAGTGCGCCGGCCCCGACCGGGCCGCCGATCTTGTGCCCGGTAATGGTCAGCGCGGTCGCGCCGCTGGCCGCAAGGCTCACCGGCAACTGGCCAGCCGCCTGTACGGCATCGCTGTGGAACGGGATGCCGTGGTCGGCGGCCACGGCCGCCAGCTCTGCGACCGGCTGGACGGCACCGACCTCGTTGTTCGCCCACATCACGCTGATGACCGCGACGCTGGCGGGATCGCGCTCGATCGCGGCCCGCAGCACGTCAGGGCTGAGCAAGCCGGCGCTATCGACCGGCAGCCACTCAACCTGCGCGCCCTCGTGCTCCCCGAGCCACTGCACGCTGTCCAGCACCGCGTGATGCTCGATCGCCGTGGCGAGAACCCGCGGTCGCGGCTGTGCACCGGCCTGGCGTGCCCAGTACATCCCCTTGACAGCCAGATTGTCGGCCTCGGTGCCGCCGCTGGTGAAGACGACCTCGCTCGGCCGCGCGCCGAAGGCCTGCGCGATGAGCTCGCGTGACTCCTCGACCGTCCTGCGCGCCCGCCGACCGGCATTGTGCAGCGATGAGGGATTGCCGGTGAGCGCCAGCTCCTCCGTCATCGCCGCCAGCGCCTCCGGCAGCATCGGCGTCGTGGCCGCGTGGTCGAGATACACCGGCTGGCCAGGCCGGGCGCCCTCGCCGGCGGATGCGGGATTCATCATGATGATCCAAGCCTAACGGGAACCGGAGACGGTCAGGCCGGGTCAGGTCGGCAAGCGGCCCGACGGTCCGAGCAGGCCGAGGTCCGGGACGTCAGGAGCGGCCGGCCTGGCCCGACAGGCTCAGCTGGTCCGCTTCTCGATCTCATCGACGAGCTGCGGAACCACCTTGAACAGGTCCCCGACGACCCCGAAGTCGGCCAGCTCGAAGATCGGCGCTTCTGGATCCTTGTTGACGACCATGATCGTCTTCGAGGTCTGCATCCCGGCCCTGTGCTGGATTGCGCCGGAGATCCCGACCGCGACGTAGAGCTGCGGCGACACCGTCTTGCCGGTCTGGCCGACCTGGAACTGGTGCGGGTACCAGCCAGCGTCGGTGACCGCGCGCGATGCCCCGACTGCCGCGCCGAGTGAGTCAGCGAGCTTCTCGATCAGCGCCATGTTGTCGGCCGACCCGACGCCGCGCCCGCCGGAGACGACGATCGACGCCTCGGTGAGCTCCGGCCGCTCGCCGCGCTGCTGCACGACGCGCTCGGTGATCTTCGCCTGCTTCGCGGCGTCGCTGACCGTGATGCTCACCGGCTCAAGCACGGCGTCCCCTGGAGCGACCTCCGGGCTGATCGCGTTCGGCCGCACCGCGATGATCGGAGTGCCGGAGCGGACCCTGGCCTTGACGTTGATCGCGCCGCCGAAGATCAGCTGGTCGGCTGTCATGTCGTCGTCCAGGCCCACGACATCGGTCAGGATGCCCCAGCCCGTCTTGACGGCCAGGCGCCCGCCCACCTCGCGGCCCTCGGCCGTGTTGGCCAGCAAGACAGCGGCTGGCGACTTCTGGCCAGCGAGGTCTGCCAGCAGCTCGACCTTGGGTGCGACCACGTAGTCGTCGTACTCCGGTCCGGCCGCGACATAGACCTTCGCGGCGCCGTACTCGGCGAGCCTGGCCTGCGCCGATTCAGCGCCTGGCCCCGTCCAGACCACCGCTGGCTCGCCGAACCTGCGCGCCAGCGTCACCAGTTCAAGGGTGACCTTCTTGACAGTCTCACCGTCGTGTTCGGCCAGTATCAGGATCTCAGCCATCGTCGGCAGCCCTTCAGCCCTTCGAAGCCCTAAATCGCGGTCAGATGAACTTGCGTCCGGCGAGGAACTCGGCCGCCTTGCTGCCGCCGTCGCCATCGTCGGACACGATCGTGCCTGCCTGCCGCGGCGGGCGCTTGGCGAAGCTCAGCACCTCGACGGCCGCGTTTGCCAGGCCGACGTGCGAGGAGTCCACGCCGATGTCGGCCACGCTCAACGTCTGCACGGGCTTCTTCTTCGCCGCCATGATCCCCTTGAACGACGGGTAACGAGGCTCGTTGATCTTCTCGACCACGCTGACCACCGCGGGCAGCGTGGCCTCGACGGTGTCGTATCCGTAGTCGGCCAGCCGGTTGATCGTGATGGAGTTACCGTCGATCTGGACCTTGCTCGCGTAGGACAACTGCGGGACGCCAAGCCGCTCGGCCAGCATCGCCGGGACCACGCCGGTACGCGCGTCCGTTGCCTCAGAGCCGAGGATGACCAGGTCAAACCCGATCTGGCTGAGGGCAGCCGCGAGGGCTGCCGAGGTGCCGAGCACGTCAGAGCCGGCCAGCGCGTCGTCGACGAGGTGGACGGCCTTGTCCGCGCCCATGGACAGCGCCTTGCGGATCGACTCGGTCGCCCGCTCGGGACCCATCGACAAGATGGTGACCTCGCCGCCGTGGGCCTCGGCCTGCCGCAGGCCCTCCTCGATCGCGAACTCGTCGAGTTCGTTGATGACCGCGTCGGCGGCGTCCCTATCGAGGGTGGAATCTGACTCCCTGAGGGTGCGCTCCGACCACGTGTCGGGTACCTGCTTCACGCAGACAACGATGTTCATGACCGGTGGCCGACCTCCCTGTCCGTGCTAGCCAGCGCCGGATGCAAGCCTCCCAAACGGGACGAGCAGACAGCATACCGGGGCCGGACGAGACGTTCTCCAGTATGTTACTCATTAGTAGCTTGCTGATTGCCCCTCGGCCTGCCGCTCGGCGAGGGCAACCACGTTGGCGAGCAACATGGCCCTGGTCATCGGCCCGACACCGCCGGGGACCTTCGCCAGGTGCCCGGCGACGTCGGCCACCTCGGGGTGTACGTCTCCGACCAGCCCCGAGTCGGTACGCGTGATGCCGACGTCGAGCACCGCGGCACCAGGCTTAATCATGTCAGCGGTGATAAGCCGCGGGTTGCCTGCCGCAGCCACCACGATGTCCGCGTGCAGCGTATGGGCCTTGAGGTCTTTGGTTCCGGTGTGACAGAGGGTCACCGTCGCGTTCTCGCTGCGCCTGGTGAGCAGCAACCCGAGCGGCCTGCCCACCGTGACGCCGCGGCCGATCACCGTGACGTTGGCGCCGGCGATCGGCACCTGGTACCTGCGCAGCAGTTCGACGATGCCGAGCGGGGTGCACGGCAGCGGTGCGGGTTCGCCGAGCACGAGCCGGCCCAGGTTCATCGGGTGCAGCCCGTCGGCGTCCTTGGCCGGCTCCATGAGCTCGAGCACGGGCTGGCTGCGCAGGCCGTCAGGCAGGGGCAGTTGCACGATGAACCCAGTGCAGCTCGGGTCGGCGTTGAGCTCGGCCACGACGTCCAGGACCTGCTGCTGACTCGCGGTGGCAGGCAGGTCGCGGCGGATGCTGGCGATGCCGACCTGCGCGCTGTCCCTGTGCTTGCCGGCGACGTACACGGCGCTGCCAGGGTCGTCGCCCACGAGAACGGTGGCCAGGCCGGGGACGATGCCGCGGGCGGCCAGTTTGGCGACCCGCTCGGTCAGCTCGGCACGGATGGCTGCGGCGGTGGCCTTGCCGTCAAGGATTATCGCGGTCACTGGGTCATTGTGCCCGTCCGTGCCGCGCACCGCGACGCGCCCCTCCCGCGGCTCCCGCTCCCGCGGCTCCCGCTCCCGCCCGGCAGCCCCGCGCCGCCCCGCCGCCGCAGTTTCATGATCACGGAGATCTTTTTGCAGACTCGCGAAAAATAGTCCGTGATCATGCGGGCGTTCAGTGCCAGAAGTGGCGGACGCCGGTGAAGTAGAGGCTGACGCCCGCCGCCTCGGCCGCCGCCATCACCTGGTCGTCCCTGACCGATCCTCCTGGTTCGGCGACGGCCCGTACCCCGGCGTCGGCCAGGACCTTCAGCCCGTCGGCGAACGGGAAGTACGCGTCGCTGGCCGCGACCGCCCCCGCGGCGCGGTTGGCCGCCCTGCTGACGGCCAGCCGAGCCGCGTCGACGCGATTGACCTGTCCCATCCCGATCCCGACCGAGGCCTGGCCGGCTGCCAGCAGGATCGCGTTGGACTTGACGCTCCGGCACGCACGCCAGGCGAACTCGAGGTCCGCGAGCGCGGCGTCGTCCGCCCCGGGGCCAGCGGCGAGCCGCCAGCCCGCGATGAAGTCGCCAGGCTCGGACACCGTGTCTGATGACTGCATGAGCAGCCCGCCGCCGATCTGGCGCCACTCGACGCCGGCCTGTCCGGCGCTGGGCAGGCCGCCCGCGCCCGGCCCGCCCAGGCACCGGAGGAGCCGCTGGTTCTTCTTCCTCATGAGGATCTCCAGCGCCGCAGGCTCATAGCCAGGGGCGACGATGACCTCGGTGAAGACGTCTGCGATCTGCCCGGCCAGCTCGGCCGTGATCTCGCGGTTGGCGGCGATCACACCGCCGAACGCCGACACCGGGTCACAGGCGTGCGCCTTGCGGTGCGCGATGGCTACGTCGCCAGCGAGCGCGATGCCGCAGGGATTGGAATGCTTCACTATCGCAACGCAGGCCTCCGCGAACTCGCCCACCGTGCGCCAGGCAGCGTCGGCGTCGACGTAGTTGTTGTAGGACATCGGCTTGCCGTGCAGCAGCTCGGCAGTCGCGACCCCGCCCGCATGACGCGAGCCGGAAGCGAGGTACAGCGCGGCGCGCTGGTGCGGGTTCTCGCCGTAGCGCAGCACGTCCCGCCGAGTCCAGACGGCGGCGGCCAGGTCAGGCCAGCCCGTCTGCTCGGCGACCTCGTCCGGCGCATAGGCGGAGGCGAACCAGGACGCGACCGCGGCGTCGTAGCGCGCGGTGTGTGCGTACGCCTGCGCGGCCAGCCTGCGCCGCTCGGTCAGGGTAAAGCCTCCGGCCGCGACGGCTGCCGCCACCGCGTCGTAGACGTCAGGGCTGGTGATGACGGCGACATTGGCGTGGTTCTTGGCGGCGGCCCTCACCATCGCCGGGCCGCCAATGTCAATCTGCTCGACGCACTCGGCGTGGTCGGCGCCGCGCGCGACCGTCTCGGTGAACGGGTACAGGTTGGACACCAGGAGCTGGAATGCAGATACCCGGAGGTCGTCGAGTTGGGCCGCGTGAGCTGGGTCGCTTACGTCGGCGAGCAGGCCGGCGTGGATCGCCGGGTGCAGGGTCTTGACCCGGCCGTCGAGGCACTCGGGAAAGCCGGTCACCGCCTCGACAGGCGTCACAGGTATGCCGGCGGCACTGATAGTCGCGGCTGTGCTGCCCGTCGATACGATCTCGACGCCCGCCTCGTGCAGCGTCCTGGCGAGCTGGGCCAGGCCGGTCTTGTCGTAGACGCTGACGATCGCTCGCCGGATGGCAACTCTGGTCAACGCTCCGCTCCCGATGATCTGCCCCGTGGTGATGTGCCCCGTCGTGAGGTACCCAGCGTGACCGTCCGGCCGATGACCGACCAGCCGCCGGCCAGCATCGCGCCAACCGTGTCCGTGAGCAGCACTCGCTCGGCAGACTTGATCCGCTCCGTCAGCGACTCCTCATCGTCGCCGTCGAGCACCGGCACGGCCTGCTGAGCTACCACCGGCCCGCTGTCCAGGCCGGCGTCCACCAGGAAGACCGTGCAGCCAGTCACCTTCACGCCGTAGGCGAGCGCGTCCCTGACCCCGTGCATGCCGGGGAAGGACGGCAGCAGGGCAGGGTGGGAGTTGATGCACCGACCGGAGAACTCTTTGAGGAACGCCGGCCCGAGCAGCTTCATGAACCCGGCGGAGACGACCAGGTCGGGCCGCAGGTCAGCGCATGTTTGGGTGAGTGCCTCGTCCCAGTCCGCCCGCTCGGCGTAGTCGCCCACCCGGCACAGGAACGTCGTGATCCCGGCCGCCTCGGCCCTGCTGGCCGCCCGCGTCCCTCGCCGGTCAGCGCCAACTCCGACGATCTGCGCCCCGAGCGAGCCGGCCTGGCAGGCATCGATGAGATGCTGCAGCAGAGTTCCCTCGCCCGATGCCAGCACAACCAGGCGCGACCGCATGAGGCCACCCTAGACGTGCACCCCTAGCATCGGAGCGGCACGTCGCTGCGTATGACCCGCCGGAAAGTAGTGATGGAATAGGGCTCAACGCAGGAAAAACACCGGAGCACGGAGGAATGGCACTGCCCCCCGAAGACAGCCCGTCATCAGCACCTGGCGACCCCGATCAGCGGGGCGGCGCCAGCCAGTCGGACGACCCGCGTCCCGCTGAGGCCACAGGCGGGCAGGATCAGGAGTCAGGCCGGCTCGCAGGCCTGCCGCGGCTGTTCTTCGCCCCCGAGGATCAGCGCGATCAGGACGGATCCGGCCTGCAGAACGGGCAGAGCTACCAGGCCGGGGGACAGCCCGCGGGCAGCTATGAGCATCCCGGCGATCCCGGCCAGCCAGCAAACACCGGCCGGCGGCCGGCTCCGAGCCGCACGGCGGCCTCGGACAACAGGGCGGCTTCGGACAGCAAGGCGGCTTCGGACAGCAAGGCGGCTTCGGACAGCAAGGCGGCTCGGGCCAGCAAGGCGGCTCGGGCCAGAACGGCGGCCGCGGACAGCATGGCGGCTTCGGCCAGCCGCCTCCGCCGGGGCTCGGCCAGCCGCGTCGCCTCGGCGGTCCCGCGCGGCGGCCGCAGGCCAGACAGCAACGGCCGCAGCCGACCAGGCAGCCCGACCGCGAACTTCGGCACCGTGCGATCGCATCCCTGATGCTCAGCGCGCTGGCCCTCGTCGCGCTGCTCGGCCTCGGCGGCAACCTGCACCGCGGCGTCTACCTGCTTATCTTTAGCGCCGCCGTCGGGATCGGCTCATGCATCATCGGCGTCACGGCGCTGCTGAAGGCTAGGAAGACTGGCAGCTACCGACCGCGCGGCTCGCTCGCCGGGATCATTCTCGGCGCCTTGGCCGCCGTGCTGTCGATCCCGATCCTGGTCACCTTTCTGGCCTTCCCGCATCAGGTCGACGACTACGTCAAGTGCGTGAACCAGAGCCAGTCATCGGGCGGCGACCAGAGCTGCATGGACAAGTTCTACAAGTCGATCCACCTCGGCGCGGCAGGCGCGAGCGGCCACGTAGTCATCCAGGTCAAGGCCCGCTCAGGGTAGCGCGGACGGCCCGCCTGACCTGCGGCCTCCCCGAGTATCGCCGCCACCGCCGTCCTCCTCGCCCGCCCACCTGTCCACGTAAATCACGTGTCCGTGGTGGTCGCCCATGTCGGTCATGCCGTCCACGATCCACGGCCGCCCGGCCCCTGGTCGCGGTGGCTGACCGGGAGGCCGATCGGGCGGGCCGGGCCGCCCGGCGGGCTGACTTGCCCCGGCGTCCCACCTCGTCCGGACGTACCACCAGTTAACGAGCCCTGCGGTGACCGCAGCGGCGATGCCGACCTCGAGCGCGGCGACCGCCGCCACCTGCCAGGGCGACGGTCCTACGGCGGCCATCCGGCCGTTGCCCAGCGGACCGCCCGCGAAGGCCGCGCCAATCCCCAGCGCGAGCCCGGTGAACAAGCCACAGCAGAAGCCGCGCATCGGTGCCGCCTCGAGCACCGTGGTCGGAGCGATCCTGACCACGAGCGATCCGCCCACTACGCCCGCGAGGTATGGGCAGGCGAGCATCGCAGCGCCGAGCCAGCCCGGCCCCGAGCCGTGCGCGCCGGCGGGCAACGCGGCCAGTAGCGGGAAGGCTGGCATCGCACCGAGCACCGAGCCGGTCGGGGCCGCGACCGTCCCGGCGCCGACCGCGAAGCCAGGCCCGAGCATGTAGGCGACCGCCCAGATCACAGCGTTTGGGAGGTAGCCGAGCTGAGCGAGCAGCAGCAAGCCCGCGCCGACCACGCCGGGGTCTAGCACGCGGTAGACATCACTGAAACGGTGCACGTCACCAGCGAGCGCCAGCGCGGTGGCCATCGCCCCTGCAGCAATCAGGACGGCAAGTGCGGCTGCGGTGCCAGCCAGGACGGACCGCGCTCTGGCCGACATCAGCGCGCCGAGTTGCGCCCAAGGCGCCAGCGCCCTGGCCGCGCCGAAGCCGACCGCCACGAACGCGATCACGAAGGAGGCGAGCAGCGCCTGCGGTATCGAGGCCGCGGCGAGGCTCGACCGGCTGGCCACCGCTAGCGCTCCGGCCAGTCCCGCGTACGGCACGGCCACCGCCAGCGCGGCTGCGACTGCGTCGCGCAGGCCGGTGACCCGGTGATCACGCACCATCGCGCGGCCGGCCCGCCACAGCAACGTGCCAGGCAGCGCGACCAGGCCGAGCGGCAGCATGCCGATCTGGCCAGCCCCGCTGACCTGCACGGCGACGTGGTGACCGACGAGCCAGAGCACCGCCGCAGTGCGCAGCACGCCAAGCAGCCCGAGCCCGAAATGGGGCGCCGCGATCCAGCCGGCGAGCACCAGCATGGTCAGGACCGCGAGCCCGATCCCCGCAGCGGTGCACGCGGCTGAGGCGCCAGATGCGAGCAGCCGCCTGATCCGCTCCGGCCGGTCGCCGCCGGTCTCGCGACGGCCCTGCTCCCCCGGCTGGGCACGGAGGGCAGAAGTCGTCACAGAATCCACCTTCGCAACCCCCGGCGCGCAGAGCGTGGAGGCGCGCCGTGCGCTCTGACCCCTGACAACCCGATGTGCACGTTGGTGGGCCTATAGCGTCACCAAAGTACGCATTGTTTGGCGCTAGCGGGGGTTGGAGTTAACGGGGGTTGGCGCTAGTGGGAGCGCATGATGTCGCGGGCCAGGCTGGCGGTCTCGCTCGGCGTGCGGCCGACCTTGACGCCGACCTTCTCCAGCGCTTCCTTCTTGGCCTGCGCCGTGCCGGCCGAACCCGAGATGATCGCGCCGGCATGGCCCATCGTCTTGCCCTCTGGCGCGGTGAACCCAGCGACGTAAGCGACCACGGGCTTGGTCACGCTGGCCTCGATATAGGCCGCGGCGCGCTCCTCGGCGTCGCCGCCGATCTCGCCGATCATCACGATCGCGTCGGTCTCGTCATCGGCCTGGAACGCCTGCAGGCAGTCGATGTGCGTCGTCCCGATGATCGGGTCGCCGCCGATGCCGACCGCGGTCGAGAAGCCGATGTCCCTCAGCTCGTACATCATCTGGTAGGTCAGCGTGCCTGACTTAGAGACCAGCCCGATCCGGCCCTCGGTCGTGATGTCAGCCGGGATGATGCCGGCGTTGGACTTGCCAGGCGAGGCCACGCCTGGGCAGTTCGGGCCTACGATCCTGGTGGCGTTGCCCCGCGAGCAGGCGTAGGCCCAGAAGGAAGCGGTGTCGTGCACGGGGATGCCCTCGGTGATGACGATCACCAGCGGAATGGCCGCGTCGACGGCTTCGATGACCGCGTCCTTGGTGCCCGCGGGCGGCACGAACACGACGGAGACGTCGGCACCTGTCTCCGCCATCGCCTCGCCCACGGTGCCGAAGACCGGCGCGCTCGTGCCGCCGAGGTCGACGGTCTGACCGGCCTTGCGCGGATTGGTGCCGCCGACAACCGTCGTGCCAGCGGCGATCATTCGGGCGCCGTGCTTGCGGCCCTCCGATCCCGTGATGCCCTGGACGATGACGCGGCTCTGCGCAGTCAGGAAGATCGCCATGTCAAGCTCCAGTCGCGGCCAGGCTGGCCAACTCGGCGGCGCGCCGCGCCGCATCATCCATCGTGCCGACCTGCTCGACGACACTGATGCCCGCCTCGGTCAGGATCCTGCGCCCTTCCGCTGCGTTATTGCCGTCCAGCCGGACCACGATCGGGTGCCTCACCTCGTCGCCCTGCTCGGCCAGGATGCCGATCGCACTCACGATGCCGTTGGCCACCGCGTCGCAGGCAGTGATGCCGCCAAAGACATTCACCAGCACGGAGCGGACCGACGGGTCGGACAGCACGATGTCCAGGCCGTTGGCCATGACCTCGGCCGACGCGCCGCCGCCGATATCGAGGAAGTTGGCCGGCCGGACGCCGCCGAACTCCTCACCCGCATAGGCGACCACGTCCAGGGTCGACATGACCAGGCCGGCGCCGTTGCCGATGATGCCGACAGCGCCTTCGAGCTTGACGTAGTTCAGGTGCTTGGCCTTGGCACGCGCTTCGATCGGATCGGCCGCATCCGGGTCGGCGAACTTCTCGTGTTCCTGACGGAAGCCCGCGTTCTCATCGAGCGTGACCTTGCCGTCGAGCGCGACGACCCGCCCGTCGGAGGTCAAGATCAGCGGGTTGACCTCAACCAGCGTCGCGTCCTCGTCGGTGAAGACCGCCCATAGCCGCTCGGCGAGTTCGGCAGCGCCTGCCACCGCCTCGGCGGGCAGGCGGCCGGCCGACACGATCTCCGTGGCCGTGGCGCGGTCGACACCGTCCAGCGGGTCGATCCCGATCCTCGCGACGGCCTCCGGATTGGTGTGGGCGACCTCCTCGATCTCCATGCCGCCCTGGACCGAACAGATGGACATGAACTGACGCCCGGCGCGGTCGAGCAGGAAGGACAGGTAGTACTCCTGGGCGATGTCGCTGGCTTCCTCAACGAGGACCTTGTGGACGGTGTGGCCCTTGATGTCCATGCCGAGGATCTGGCTGGCTTTCGCGTAGGCATCGTCCGGGCCATCCGCGACCTTGACTCCGCCGGCTTTGCCGCGGCCACCGGTCTTGACCTGGGCCTTCACGACCACCCTGGGCTGGCCCGCCGCGGCGAACTCAGCTGCGATCGCCCGCGCTTCCTCAGCCGTATAAGCGACCTTTCCGCCCGGCACGGGCACGCCGTACTCGGCGAAGAGCTCTTTGGCTTGATGCTCGAACAGGTCCACGTCTGGGTCCGTCCTGACTGATGCTGTGCTGACTAAGGCCGGGATGGGCTGACCAAGGCCGGGATGGCAGCCGCCGCCAGGCAGCCTAGCGGGCACCGCGAGCGGCAGCCGTCAGCCGGCCCGACTTTCCGCCTTGGCAGCAAGCTCAGAATTGACCCATCCGACGATCTCATGCGTGGCAGCGCCCGGCGTAAAGATCTTCGCCACACCCATCGCGCTGAGCTCGGCGATATCGGCGTCAGGAATGATGCCGCCGCCGAAAACGACGATGTCGGTGGCGTTCTGCTCCTTCAGCAGCTCAAGCACCCTGCCGAACTGCGTCATGTGCGCGCCGGACAGGATCGAGAGCCCGATCGCGTCCGCGTCTTCCTGCAGCGCCGCGGCGACGATCTGCTCCGGCGTCTGGTGCAGCCCGGTGTAGATGACCTCGACTCCGGCGTCGCGCAGTGCACGGGCGACGACCTTGGCGCCACGGTCGTGCCCGTCCAGGCCGGGCTTGGCGATGATGACCCGGATGCTGCCCATGACGCTCGCCCTTCCGACCGACCCTTGGCTACCGCGCTCGCGTAGCTGCTCCACCGGCAGGGTATCCCGCGCGAGCGGCCCCGCCATCCAGCGCTGGCCGTCAGCAGGCCAGCTAAGTCCTACAGCTTCTCGATCGGGGCATACCGCAGGAGCAGGTGCTTGATCCCATACTCCTCGCCGAAGTCGACCTTCGCCTCAGGATCGTCGCCGCGGCCCTCGACCGACAGCACCCGGCCGAGGCCGTAGCTGTCGTGGCTGACGAGGTCCCCTGTCTTCAGCGCAGGGACAGGCCGGTTCCCCGGCGCGTTGACGCCGGGACGCCTGGCCAGCCGCTCAGACGCCGGGCCGAGCGAGGATGAGGCCGCCGATGCGTCCCTGCGCCAGTCGATCAGCTCGGCCGGGATCTCGGTGAGGAACCTGGACTGCTTGTGGTAGGAGGGGCGCCCCCACCACGTCCTCGCGACCGCCCTGGTCAGGTACAGCCGTTGCCGCGCCCTGGTGATGCCGACGTAGGCCAGGCGGCGCTCCTCCTCAAGCTCCCGGTCGTCGTTGACCGAGCGCTCGTGCGGAAAGACGTTCTCCTCCATGCCGGTCAGGAACACGACGGGGAACTCCAGCCCCTTGGCGGTGTGCAGGGTCATCAGCGTGACCAGCCCGCCGTGATCGGGTCCCTCGGGGATCTCATCGGCGTCGGCCACCAGCGAGACCTGCTCGAGGAAGGCGGCCAGCCCGCCGGTGATGTTCCGCGCGTCGAATTCCCTGGCCACCGAGATGAGCTCGTTGAGGTTCTCCGCGCGGCCGGCGTCCTGCAGGTCGCTGGATGCCTCGAGCTCGCCGATGTAGCCGGTCCTGTCGAGGATGGCCTCGGCGATGTCTCCGACCGGGGTACCGGATTGCTCGGCCTCCCTGAGCTCAGAGATCAGCTCGTTGAACGCCGCTATCGACTTCCCAGATCGGTTCGGGAGCCCGGGCACGTCCTGCGGCCTGGCAAGCGCCGCGGCGAAGCTGATCCGCTCCCTCGCCCCGAATCCTGCGACGTATTCCAGTGCCCGGTCGCCGATGCCGCGGCGCGGCACGTTGATGATCCTGCGCAGCGAGATCTCGTCCTGGGGGTTGGCGATGAGCCGCAGGTAGGCGAGCAGGTCCCTAACCTCGCGCCGCTCATAGAAGCGCACGCCGCCGACGACCTTGTAGGGCAGGCCGGCCCTGATGAAGACTTCCTCGAAGACCCTGGACTGCGCGTTGGTCCGGTAGAACACGGCCACCTCGCCAGGCGTCGCGTCCCCAGCGTCGGTGAGCTTGTCGACTTCCTCGGCCACGAACGCGGCCTCGTCGTGCTCACTGTCCGCCACGTACCCGACGAGCGGCGGGCCGTTGCCGGCGTCGGACCACAGGTTCTTGGGCATCCGGCCAGAGTTCCGGGCGACGACGGCATTGGCGGCCGCCAGGATGTTCTGGGTGGAGCGGTAATTCTGTTCCAGCAGGATCACGCGGGCACCGGGGAAATCGCGCTCGAATTCGGTGATGTTCCTGATCGTGGCGCCGCGAAATGCGTAGATCGACTGGTCAGCGTCTCCGACCACGCACAGCTCGCCGGGAGGCAGGAAATCATCGCCGCCGATGTGGCTGGCCTGGCTGCCACCGACAAGCTCCCTGATCAGGACGTACTGCGCGTGGTTGGTGTCCTGGTATTCATCGACGAGCACGTGCCTGAACCGGCGGCGGTACTCGGCCGCCATGTCAGGGAAGGCCTGCAGCAGGTTGACCGTGACCATGATCAGGTCGTCGAAGTCCATCGCCCCGGCCGCGACCAGCCGTCGCTGGTACTCGCCGTACGCCTCGGCCAGCGCCTTCTCCCGGTAGCCGGACGCCTTGGCGGCGATGGTCTCGTGATCGAGCAACTCGTTCTTCAGCGCGGAGACGCGATTGATCATCGCCTTCGGCGGGTGGTACTTGGGATCCAGGTCCAGCTCGCGGCAGACCAGGGCCATCAGCCGCTCGGAGTCCGCCTGGTCGTAGATCGTGAACGAGGCCGGATAACCGAACCGGTGCGCCTCCCGGCGCAGGATCCGCACGCACGAGGAGTGGAAGGTCAGCAGCCACATGCCACGGGACCTCGCCCCGGTCAGCGCCTGGGCCCTGCCAGCCATCTCGCCGGCCGCCTTGTTCGTGAACGTGATCGCGAGGATCTCGTGCGGCGCGACCTGCCGCTCAGCGACCAGGTAGCCGATTCGGTGGGTGAGCACCCTGGTCTTGCCGGAGCCAGCACCGGCGACGATGAGCAGCGGCGAACCCTGGTGCAGCACGGCGGCGCGCTGTTGGGGGTTCAGGCCTTCGAGAAGCGAGTCCGCCGCGGTCATCGTCACGAGTTCACCTTAGGCGAGCAGACCGACACCCGTGGGCCTCGACGCAAGCCGGTGCCCAGGCCTTCCGCGCCGGAGCGATGAACCCCCGCCGGCGCTAGGGCCCGGCAGGGGTTCATCGATGCGCGGATGCGCGGATGGGCGGCGCCGGTCAGTCGTCAGGGACCAGCGTCGGGGTGGCCTTGGTCAGGGTTTGCTTCTTGAAGAAGGCCGGCGCGACGATCCGCATGGCGATGAGGATCACGACACCGAGGATCGCGGCGGCGGCGGCGATCACGAACGCGCCGCCGATCTGCCAGTGGATCCCTGGCACCGTCCATACCGTGTAGTCGTTCTGGGTCGCGACGTCATAGTCGAGCCAGACGCTCCAGCCGCCGAGGAAGTAGAGCATCAGCGCGCCCGCAACCGGAAAGATCCCCTGCATGAACAGGTTCCGGACGCTGCTAGTCAGGTTGCGCCGGTAGTACCAGGCGCAGGCGAAGCCGGTGAGGCCGTAGTAGAACGCGATGTACAGTCCGATCGCGATCACCGCGTCGCCGATCACGCCGGTTGGGTTGGAGCTGTAGTTCATCGGAATGTAGACGGCGATCGAGACCAGGCCCATGACGACCGTCGAGACAGTCGGCGTCAGGAACCGCGGGTGGATCTTCGCGAAGGCGGACGGCAGCGCCTTGTAGACGGCCATCGACAGCGTGGTCCTCGCGGTCGGCAGGATCGTGGTCTGCGTGGAAGCGGCCGCCGACGACAGGATCATCAGGAACAGCAGCCTGGTCAGGAACGCCCCGAAGCCGGACGTGCCGAAGATCGCACTGCCCAGTGGGGAGAACACGTCGCCGAAGTTCTTCGAGTTCCCGAGCCCGATGCCCTTGGTGCCGATGCCCGCGAACGCCATCACCGCGAAAATGGTGATGCTGTAGGTGACCAGCAAGATGAGCGTCGAGAAGATCGCGGCCAGGCCCGGCGTTCTCGTCTTGTCCTTGGTTTCCTCGTTCACGGCGACGGCGGTGTCCCAGCCCCAGTAGATAAAGACCATCAGGATGACGCCGCTCGCGAACGCGCTGAATGAGGAGATGTGGAATGGATTGAGCCACGAGATGGTCGGTGTGAGGTGGGCAGGCGGCGCATGTCCGGTTCCCACCTTCACCAGCGCCGTGATGGACAGCACGAGGAGCATGACGAGCTCGACGCTCAGCAGGATCTTCTGGAAGTTGGCCGAGACCTCGATGCCGATGTAGCAGATCGTCGTCATCAGGATGA
Organism: uncultured Actinomycetota bacterium; assembly: GCA_963696215.1. Taxonomy (GTDB): domain Bacteria; phylum Actinomycetota; class Actinomycetes; order Streptosporangiales; family Streptosporangiaceae; genus Chersky-822. Next base: position 48,395 of record CAVOJF010000006.1, on the reverse strand, counting down.
TCCAGATGACGCCGGCCAGCAGCACCCAGCTGCTCGTCGGGTTCGCGCCGATCCCGCTGCTCGGCCCGGAGAACAGGAAGAAGATGTACTGTCCGGCGACCTGCGCGAGGCTCGCCATGACCAGCACATCCGCGACGACGATCGCCCAGCCGCCGAACCATCCGGTCTTAGGCCCGAACGCCCTGGTCGCCCACGTGAAGGTAGTGCCGCAGTCCGGGTCCGCCTTGTTCAGCTCGCTATAGCCGATCGAGGTGAGCAACATGGGCACGAACGCCAGCACGGCCACCGCTGGTGACTGAAGCGCCACCGCTGCGACTACAAAGGCCAGCGTGGCGGCGAGGCTATAGGCGGGCGCGACCGAAGCGGTGGCGATGATCGTGGTGGAGATCAGGCCCAGGGCGCCTGACTTCAACCCCTTATCAGCTACCTGCTCGGCCGGATCCGTGGTCCGTCCGGTGACGCTCATTCCCCACCCCTCCTGCTGGTTTCCGCCCGAGCCTCCTGTGGCACGCTGAAGCTGCAGGGCAACAAGGATGTTCCCACTACTGGCCGCTGATACGACTCATAGGATCGCCAAGATGCGGATACTGCTTGTCGGGCCGGCGGCGTCGGTACCGCTTTCGCGCGGATCGCGGCGCGCCGGCCGTTCGCTGACCTGGTCATTGCCGATTACGACCTCGCCAGAGCGCAACGCGCCGCGGCTGCCAGTGACCGCTTCGTGGCGGTCAGGATCGACGCCCGTGACACGGACGCGGTGGCCGGCCTGCTCACCGAGCACGCGTGCGACGCGCTCATGAACGCCGCCGACCCGCGATTCGTCATGCCGCTTTATGCCGCGGCATTGCGGTCCGGTACCCATTATCTCGACATGGCTATGTCGCTGTCTCAGCCGCATCAGGACGCTCCATATAGCAAGACTGGCGTGAAACTGGGCGATGATCAATTCGCCATGGCCGATGAGTGGGAGAAAAGCGGAAAGCTCGCCCTTGTCGGTATTGGCGTTGAACCAGGTCTTTCCGACATCTTCGCGCGGTACGCCGCCGACGAACTCTTCAGCGAGATCAACCAGATCGGGGTCAGGGACGGGGCCAACCTCGAGGTGGAGGGCTACGACTTCGCGCCGACCTTCTCGATCTGGACGACGATCGAGGAATGCCTGAACCCGCCGGTGATCTGGGAGGCCGATCGCGGCTGGTTCACGACGGCGCCGTTCAGCGAGCCCGAGGTCTTCACGTTCCCGGCCGGCATCGGCCCGGTGGAGTGCGTGAACGTCGAGCACGAAGAGGTGCTGCTGATCCCGCGGTGGGTCAAGGCCAGGCGCGTCACCTTTAAGTACGGCCTCGGCGAGGAGTTCATCAGCGTCCTTCGGACACTGCACAAGCTCGGCCTGGACTCGACCAAGCCGGTCAGCGTCGGTGGCGGCCAGGTATCGCCGCGCGACGTCGTCGCCGCCTGCCTGCCGGATCCGGCTGGCCTGGGCGACAAGATGACCGGGCTTACCTGCGCGGGCACCTGGGTCACCGGGACCGGCAAGGACGGCGCCCCCCGCGAGGTGTACCTGTACCACGTCGTCGACAACGCGTGGTCGATGGCCGAGTACGGCTCGCAGGCGGTGGTCTGGCAGACGGCCGTCAATCCCGTCATCGCGCTGGAGCTCATCGACTCCGGTGCCTGGTCCGGCGTCGGCCTGCTCGGGCCTGAGGCGATGCCCGCGCAGCCGTTCCTTGATCTGCTGACCGAATACGGATCGCCGTGGGCTTGCGAGGAAAGAGTGCCTTCGGGTAACTAACGGCGGGAATAACTTGATACTGGACAAATCCGGAACGGAGGCCTTGAGGTGGACGAGCTACAGAATTTCGTCGGCGGACAGTGGACGGACATGCAGTTCGACAAGCGTGCCGAGCTGATCAATCCGTCCACCGGCGAGGTCTTCGCCAGCGCGCCAGTCTCCAGTGAGACAGAGGTAGACGCGGCTGTCAGGTCGGCGGCCGACGCCTTTGAGGGATGGCGGGACGCGACGCCGTCCGAGCGGAGCCTCGCGCTGCTCCGCATCGCCGACGCCCTCGAGGCGCGGGCGGATGAGTTCGTGGCGGCCGAGTCGCGGAACACGGGCAAGCCGGTGGCGCTGACCCTGTCCGAGGAAATCCCGCCGATGGTGGACCAGATCAGGTTCTTCGCTGGCGCGGCGCGGATGCTCGAGGGTCGTTCCGCCGGGGAGTACATGTCGGGGTTCACCTCCTTCATCAGGCGCGAGCCGATCGGCGTCTGCGCGGCGGTAACCCCGTGGAACTACCCGATGATGATGGCGACCTGGAAGTGGGCGCCCGCTATCGCCGCGGGCAACACCATGGTGCTCAAGCCGTCGGATACCACCCCGGTGACCGCGCTGCTGTTCGCCGAACTGATGAGCGAGTACCTGCCGCCCGGCGTCTTCAACGTGATCTGCGGCGACAGAGACACCGGGCGCGCTCTCGTCTCGCACCCGATCCCGCAGATGGTGTCGATCACCGGCAGCGTGCGAGCAGGCAAGGAGGTGGCGGCCGCGGCGTCCAACGACCTCAAGCGCGTGCACCTGGAACTCGGCGGCAAGGCGCCGGTCGTGGTGTTCGACGACGCCGACCCCGCCAAAGCCGCCGAGGCGATCGCGATAGCCGGCTACTTCAACGCCGGGCAGGACTGCACGGCGGCGACCAGGGTGCTGGCCGGGCCCCGCGTGCACGACGACTTCGTCGGCGCGCTGGTCGAGCAGGCCAAGGGCCAGACGACCGGCGGCCCCGACGTCGAGGGCGCCGACTTCGGCCCGCTGAACAACGCGAACCAGCTCGAGCGGGTCTCCGGATTCGTCAGCAGGCTGCCCGACCACGCGCGCGTTCTCGCCGGGGGCAGGCGCGCGGGTGACCGCGGCTACTTCTACGAAGCGAGCGTCGTCGACGGCCTGAAGCAGGATGACGAGATCATCCAGAACGAGGTGTTCGGGCCGGTCATCACCGTCCAGCAGTTCAGCGACGAGGACGAGGCCCTGGCCTGGGCGAACGGCACCCAATACGGGCTCGCCTCCTCGGTCTGGACATCGGACCACGGCCGGGCGATGCGGATGGCCAGGCGGCTTGATTTCGGCTGCGTCTGGATCAACACGCACATCCCCCTCGTCGCCGAGATGCCGCACGGCGGTTTCAAGCACTCTGGCTACGGCAAGGACCTGTCGATGTACGGATTCGAGGACTACACGAGGGTCAAGCACGTAATGTCGGCACTGGACTAGCAACACACAAGAAGTCTCGGCCCGACCGCGGCAGCCCGGTGCAGCGGTCGGGCCGAGATCTGTCTAGCTTCACATGCCGGTCCACCTGGGCGCACGTCGCCCGATGATCGCGATGGCGCAAGCATTTCCGGCAGGATGCGCCTGGCCGGCCCGCGTGAGCGGTGCCAGGTAGGATCGTGACGTGCCAGATGACGTGGGGATAAGCCGGATTCTTGTGGTCGCCGCCCACCCCGATGACGTGGACTTCGGGCTCGCGGGAACGGTGGCGACATGGACAGACGCCGGCATCGAGGTCAGCTACTGCATCGTGACCAACGGTGACGCGGGCGGCAGCGATCCGTCCGTGAGCCGCGCGGACATGGCGGCATCGCGCCAGGCCGAGCAGATCGCCGCGGCCAAGTGCGTCGGCGTCAGCGACGTGCGGTTCCTCGGGTACCCAGACGGCAGAGTTGAGCCGTCGCTTGACCTGCGCAGGGATTTGGCCAGGGTGATCAGGCAGGTCAGGCCCGACCGCGTCACGTGCCCGTCGCCGGAGCGGAACTACGAGAGGATCCCGGCCAGCCACCCCGACCACCGTGCAGTCGGCTCGGCGAGCTTGGACGCTGTTTACCCTGACGCGCGCAACCCCTTCGCGTTTCCCGAACTTGCCGCCGACGGCCTCGATCCATGGACCGTGCACCAGGTCTGGATATCCGGCAGCCCGCAGCCGACGCACTTCGTTGACGTCACCGACACCTTCGACCGCAAGATAGCTGCGCTGCGCGCCCATGAGAGCCAGACCGGCCAGATGGACAACCTCGCTGACATGCTTCGCGGCTGGCTCAGCAGGACCGCCGAACTGGCCGGGCTGCCTCCGGGACGGCTGGCCGAGGCGTTCCAGGTAGTCGAGATCCGCTGACCGCAGAGATGTCTGTTCAGCGAACGGAAGAAATCGTGCAGACAAATTGCCGGTGAAGCACCAGGCCTATTCGCCTGGCACTAGCTTTCCCTGATCGGATCGGCCCCGTGGGCGCGACATTTGCGCAGGTCGGTCGAACGACGCTGACCTGCTGATTCATGCACCGGATGCGACCTGTTAACCAAGAAATCACATACCCGCCCGTAATCGTTCCCTTGTCGCAAAGCTGCCCCTATCGCGAAGCTATGGCCGTCGGCCAACAGGCCGGAGAAATGCGGGCTTTCGCAGGCGCGCCTATCTCGTTTGCAGGAGGAGCAGTAATCATGCGCATGCTCAAGAAGCTGTTGGCGGCGGCCGTCGTGACGGCGTCGGCGACAGCGCTGGCCGTGGGTCCGGCCCTGGCCGATCCGATTAACGGCAGCGGCAAGCCGGTCACGCCGAAGGAGACAGACATTGTCGGCGTCGGCTCCGACACCATCGAGTTCCTGCTCGACCAGTTCTCCTTCGACTACAACAAGTCCCACAAGACGGGCCCGCGGCTGTACAGCTGGGACGCCCTGAATCCGAAGACTGGCCTGACCGACAACATCGCCACCAAGTCCGGCTGCGCCAAGATCCCGCGGCCGGACGGCTCAAGCGCGGGTATCGCCACGCTGGACGCCAACACGAAGACCAAGGACGGCAAGGCCTTCTGCGTCGACTTCGCGCGGTCTTCGCGCGGGCGATCCTCGAGCGACCCGTCGAGGGGACCAGGCGGCATCCAGTTCGTCGCGCTCGGCAAAGACGCCGTCACCTACGCCACGAACGCCACGACAAACGCGCCGGCGAACCTGACCACTGCTCAGCTGAACTCCATCTACAGCTGCTCGGTGACCAACTGGAACCAGGTCGGCGGCAAGAACGCCCCGATCAAGGCCGAGCTGCCGCAGACCAGCTCAGGCACGAGGGCGTTCTTCCTGACCGCCATCGGGCTCGGCACCTCAGGACCTGGCGGCTGCGTCGACAGCACTGCCGAGGAGAACGAAGGCGTCAACCCGGTGCTGGCTGGCCCGGACGTCATCTTCCCGTTCTCGATCGGCAAGTTCATCGCCGAAAAGTTCCACTCAGCCACGTGCGTGAACAAGGCCTGCACCGGCAGCCCGGCGTGCCACCCGAAGACCGGCCAGAACAAGTTCGGCTGTAACACCCACGGAAACATGGTGCTGCGCAGCATCAACGGCACCAAGCCGACCACCGGCACGGGCGCTAAGACGGTCATCAACGCGCACTTCTCACCGAAGTTCGTTCGGACTGTCTTTGTCGTCGTCCGGTTCTCGACATCCACCTCTAACCACATCCCGAAGGCGCTGCAGCCGTTCTTCGACTCGTCAGGCTCAAAGACGAAGGGCTGGGTTTGCGCGACCGCCACCGCTCGCGCCGACCTGATCGCCTACGGATTCCTGCCAACCCCGTTCTGCGGTACCGGCTCCTGACCGCGGACCCGCACTAGCACGACCGGTCGGGGGTGGCGCCGGGTCAGCCTGGCGTCACCCCTGCCGCATAGCTCCTCAGTCCCACGATTCGAAAGTCATCAAAGGAGTGCCGTACATGCACATCAGCATCGGCCGCCGGGCCCGCGTGACCGCACTGGGCGCCGGCCTGATATCCGCAGCAGCGATCGCCATCTCCGCGGCAGGCCCCGCAGTCGCCGATACCGCCGACACGGGCGGTACCGCTGCGCTGAGCGTTCCCCGCGCGGTGGTGGTCGGCCTGGCCAAGTCGACCATCATCATGCTGCCAGGCAGTCCAGCCAGTGCCAGCTACGGCGCCGGCGCCGAGACCTTCTCGATGCCCGTGACCGGCGGCACCGGCGAGGTCAGCAACTTCTCGGGCATCGTGGACTTTGGCGGCACGCTGGTTGTCGTCAACAGCAAGGCCGGCAAGACGGTGAATATCGGCGACATCGAGCTCAATCTCTTCACGGGCGCGCTGACTGGAGTTCTTCCTGGCAGCACGGCGCACACCGCGCTCGGCTACCTCACCGGTGACATGTCCACGAGCAGCGACCCAGGTCCGCCCGCCACTGAGACGATCTCCTGCACCGAGGTCAACATGTCAGCCAAGCTCGCGTCTGCCCTGAACGCCGCCCTAGGCACCACGACATTCGTCCGAGGCACCAACCTCGGTGCCTTCACGGCCACTTTTGACGTGACGATCACCTAGCCACTGACAGTCTGCTTCCCTGCCGAAAGGCGTAGCCGAGGCCAGTACGGCCGGCTGCGCCTTTCGGCTGTGACGGCTCAATCGCTCACCCACGTGACGCCTTCTCTTAACATCCCGTTCACGCAGATAACGGTGGAACTTCAGATCTATCCGTCAACATGGCTGCGGACCGGCGCCAGGCCGCCCCAATGCGGCATTTCCGAACACGATCGCGAACACGGGGAGGAATAGGCTCATGGCTATCGCTCTGACGCCTCCTTCTGCTGTCGCTCCCCCGGCCGAAGACGTCCCTCGTCCGATCGTCTCCAGGCCATCTCGAAGCGACCGGATCTTCCGCAGCATCCTGCGCGGCGCAGGGATCGCCGTCCTGGTCATCACCTTGCTGATCCTGGTCTTCCTGATCGCGCGATCGCTGGGCGCCTTCGAGCGCGCCGGGTTCGGCTTCTTCACCACCTCGGCGTTCTTTCCCGAGACGACTAATCAGTTCGGCATCGCGGCCTTGCTGCCGGACTCCGCGCTGGTGGCGGTCATCGCGCTGGTCGTGGCCGTCCCGGTCGGCGTGGCCACGGCGATCTACATCTCCGAGTACGCGCCGCACGGGCTGCGGCGGCCGCTGATCGCCGTCATCGACCTGATGGCCGCGATTCCCAGCATCGTGTACGCGCTGTGGGGCCTGTTTTTCCTGATGCCCCGGATCCTCGGCGACGACCAGTGGCTCAGCCATCACCTCGGCTTCGTCCCGGTGTTTCACTTCACCAAGGCCGACACCATCGGCAGTTACGTAGGCGCGATGTTCATCGCGGGACTGGTGGTCTCGCTGATGGTGATCCCGATCGTGACGTCGTTGTCGCGACAGGTCTTCTCCCAGGCGCCGCAGGGCGAGCGGGAAGCGGCCTACGCGCTGGGCTCGACTCGCCTGGGGATGGTCAGGACCGTCGTCCTGCCGTTCGGCCGGGCCGGCGTCATCGGCGCGAGCATGCTGGGTCTTGGCCGGGCGCTCGGCGAGACGATCGCCGTGACCTTCATCTTGACGCCGCTGACCTACGTATTCAGCATCCACGTGCTCGAAGGCGGCGGGAACTCGATCACCGCCGAGATCGCCAACTTCTACACCCAGTACGACGACAAGGGCGTCGCCGCGCTCCTGGCATGCGGCCTGGTCTTGTTCGTCGCGACCCTGATCCTGAACTCCTTCGCCTCGATCGTCATCAGCCGGTCTCGGTCCGGCGCGATGACCGAGGCGGACTGACGCATGGCCGCGACAGTCACGGTCAGCCAGGCCGAACCGCGGGTGCGCTTCAACCGGACGTCGTCCGAAGGCAGCGCCACGTTCCTCGGGGCCGCGGGGGCGTCGCTCGGGCTGGTCTGGGTCGTCTATGAGCGGGTCTTGCCGTTCAGCGGCGTGCTCGGGTTCTGGCTCACCTGGTACGCGCTGTTCCTGGTGCTCTACTTCGTCATGGCGCGGCTCCAGTGGGACCGGCTGGAAGCCAGGAACCGGCTCGCCGCCGTCGCATTCGGGACCGGCGGCGTCATCGTCGTCGTCATCGTGATCGATCAGGTCGGTTACACGCTCTTCCGTGGCTCGAGCGCGGTCGTCCACCTCAACTTCTGGACCCGGTCGCTCGCCTTCGCTGGCCCGGACAGCCCGATGACGGTCGGCGGCGTGTTGCACGCCATCGTCGGCTCGGTCGAGGAACTCGGGCTCGCGACGCTGGTATCTGTCCCGCTCGGCGTCACCGCAGCGTTGTTCCTGGCCGAGATCGGCGGCGGCCTGGCCAGGGTCGTGCGGACGATCGTCGAGGCCATGACCGCGCTGCCTGACCTGGTCGCCGGGCTGTTCATCTACGTGACGCTGATCCTGAGCCTGGGATTCAGCAAGAGCGGCTTGTGCGCGGCGATCGCGATCGGCGTGACAATGATGCCCATCGTCGCCCGGGCCTCCGAGGTCGTTCTGCGGATCGTGCCAGGAGCGCTGCGCGAAGCCTCCTACGCGCTGGGCTCGAGCCAGTGGCGCACGTGCTGGAACGTGGTGCTCCCGACGGCTCGATCAGGGCTGGCGACGGCTGTCGTGCTGGCGATGGCCCGCGGCATCGGCGAGACCGCGCCCGTGCTGCTCGTCGCCGGCTACACGAAGGAAATGAACGCGAACCCCTTCAGCGGGCCGCAGACGAGCCTGCCGCTGTTCATCTACAACGCGGTGCACATCTTCGGCACGAGCGCCTACGTCGAACGCGGGTTCGGCGCGGGCTTCGTGCTCGTCGTGGTCGTGCTCGCGCTGTTCACGATCGCCAGGCGGATCGGCGGGGCGGCCCCCGGCGAGCTCACCAAGGGGCAGCGCCGCAAGCTGGCCAGGGAGGCGGCGGACTCATGAGCCACGCCGGGAGGCCGCGGCCGATGGCCGCCGTGCTGGGCGGGATCGCCATGGTCGTCGGCTTCGTCTTGCTGCCCGCCGCGCAAGGCTCGCTCGCGGCGAGCGGCGCGGCCCAAAGCCCGGGTCAGTCGCCGAGCGCAAGCCCAAGCCCAAGCCATAGTCCGAGCACGTCCCCGAGCCCAAGTCCCAGCCCGAGCCACACGCAGTCCCATACGCCGACGCCGAGCCCCAGCCCGAGCAAGAGCCACCACCGCAAGCCGCACAAGCCGCACGGCACGACCGTCGTCGGCCCGCAGATGTACAACCCGGCCGCGCACCGGCACTTCGCGGCGAGAAGCACCGTGACGGTCAGCCAGACCAAAACCCTGATCAACGAGATGGTCCACGTCTCGTGGACCGGCTTCACGCCGAGTAGCCAGGTGCTGTACGACCCGGTGATCACCGACTACCCCGTCATGGTGGTGGAGTGCAACTCAGCTCACCCGCGCCGCCTCACCCAGTGCTACGGGGGTAACAACGGCGGCGTGCAAGGCGCGTTCGGGCCGTTCGGCCCGATGAACACGGCCTACGCCACGACGGCCAAGAACGGTACCGGGCAACTCGATATTCAGATTCTCACCCTGGCAGAGAACCAAATGCTCGGCTGCAGCATCAAGCACCGCTGCTCGCTGGTCGTCATGCCTTCGCAGGGCGGCAACACGCTGGCCGTGCCGGCCAACTGCAGGGATCACAGCCTCGACCCCGCCGGCACGGACCTCGGGCAGTTCGCGTTCAGCAGCCAAACTGGCTCGTGTTCTTGGGCAAAGCGGATTGTCGTGCCGCTGACCTTCGCGCCAGCCCCTGATAGCTGCAAGCTGAAGAAGGCCGCCTTCGCCGCGATCGGCTCGCCCATGCTGCTGCGTGCGATGAACCAGTGGCGGGCCGGCCTGTGCACGGGATCGAACCCGCTGGCGCTGACGTTTAACGCAGCGCTCACCGAGCCGGAGGCGATAGCCGACCTGCCGAGCGGCCTCGGCGACATCGCCCTGACAACCCGGCCGGGTCCCGGGCACGTCGCAAGCAACAAGACCTATACCTTCGCCCCGGTCGCGATCTCGTCGGTCGCGATCGCGTACTGGGTGGATAACCCGAACAACGGGCAGCCAGTGCGGAACCTCAAACTTGACCCCCTCCTGGTCACCAAGCTGCTGACCCAGTCCTACAACTTCGACAACGACGGCTGCGCCCACGGGGCGAGGCACAACAAGCAGATCGGATGCGACGCCGCGGTCGACGGCAATCCGCTGACGCTGTTTACTGACCCTGAGTTCAAGCACCTCGACCCCCACGTACCTGGCCCGTTCGGCGGCGGGTCGTCCTTTCAGGTGCCAACAGTGGAGTCCGGTCACAGCGACATGACCTGGGAAGTCACGCGGTGGATCGCCAACAACCACGCCGCCCAGAACTTCATGGCCGGGCACTTCGATAAGTGGGGCATGCACGTCAACACCGACTACCTCGGGCTGAAGTACCCGATCGACTCGTTCACAGGCCAGGACTCCTACCCCGTCATCGCGCACAAGTACAGCCCGGTCTTCCCGCTCAGCCTGGTAGCGAACTATCAGGTGCAGAACTGGGAGCCTGGCACCTTCTGGGAGAAGGACCAGTTCGGGAACTTCCCCAGGGACCCGATCGAGGTGCCTGGCGAACGGGCGCTGTTCGCGATCCTGGACGAGGGGGACGCGGCTGCGTTCCGCTTCCCGGTCGCCAAGATCCTGAATCACTCGGGACGCTACGTCGCGCCGTCCAACAGGTCCATGGCCGCCGCGCTGCCAGCAATGGCCAAGAATGGCGGCAATCACATCACCAAGCAGATCAACTACAACAAGGTGGCGAAGGATGCCTACCCCTTGACCATGGTGATCTACGCGATGGTGCCGACCAGTGGCGTCAAGCCGGCCAAGGCCTCTGCCATCGCCCAGTTCCTTGACTTCGTCGCCGGGCCGGGCCAGACGCCCGGACTGCGCCCGGGCGACCTGCCGCCCGGCTACCTGCCGCTGCCCAGCGCGCTCAGAGCGCAGACCATGAAGGCGGCCCAGCTCGTGCTGAACCAGAAGGGCAACAGGCTGAATCCGAAGCCGACGGCGAGTCCGTCAACGTCTCCGCCGGGCCCGTCAGTGACGCCGAGTTCGTCACCTACGCGGCTAGGAGCGGGCGTGGTCACGGTCAAGCAGGCCGCCGAGACGGCTGGCCCGATCAGGTACGCCCTGCCGATCCTGTTGATCGTCGGCGGCGCCGCCACGCTGGCTGGAGCGTCGTCGCTCATGCTCGGCTCCGCGGCGGCCATCACCGAACGCGCGCGCCGGATCCGGCGCCTTCGGGTGGTAAGGAGGAGCAGGCGGTGAAGCGCCGGACCCGACCAGCACTGCTGCGAGCCTCGGCGCGGGCCGCAGCGGCGGTGGCGATCGCCGCCGCGGTCGCCGCGCCGCTGCCCGCGAGCGCGGCGAGCTACGTCGCCATCAGCGGCTCGGGGTCGTCTTGGAGCGCGGTGGCGCTCGACCAGTGGCAGCAGGATCTGCGCCCGAACGGGCTGGTCATCAACTACAACCCGGACGGCTCCGCGGCCGGACGCGGTGACTACATGGCCAACCAGGACGATTTCGCCGGCTCCGACCCACCGTTCCGCAACGGGCACGACCAGCTAGGCGGCACCGGGGCCGAGCATCCGACCCAGGGATACTCATATATCCCTGACACCGCCGGTGGCACCGCCTTCATGTATCACGTCGAGGTCGCCGGGCACCTGATCACCAATCTGCGGCTGTCCGGGCAGACGATCATGGAGATCTTCACGGGCGCGATCACCAACTGGGACGACAAGCGGATTACCAAGGACTACGGCGCGCAGCTTCCCAACCTGCCGATCACGCCGGTGATCAGGTCAGATGGATCTGGCGCGACGTTCTTCCTGACCCGCTGGATGTCGCACATGTTCCCGTCTTCGTGGGACGCCTTCTGCAAGAAGGTCAAGCCGGGCGTCCACCTGCCGTGCGGGCAGACCGAGTTCTACCCGCTGTTCGCCGGCGCCAAGTCGGAGAACGGCTCCAACAACGTCGCGACGTATATCACCGCAAGCTACGGCAACGGCGCGATCGGCTACGACGAGTACGCGTACGCACTGAACTCCCACTATCCAGTCGTCAAGGTGCTGAACTCGGCTGGCTACTACGTCCTGCCCACCGCGTCGAACGTCGCCGTCGCGCTGACCAAGGCGGTTATCAACGAGGACAGCCACAGCCCCGACTTCCTGCAGCAGAACCTCGACTCGGTATACACGTTCACCGACCCGCGCTCCTATCCGCTGTCCAGCTACAGCTACCTGATCGTGCCGCGGGCCGGCACGAACCAGCCGACCAACTTCAGCAACGCGAAGGGCAAGACGCTCAGCACCTTCGTCGACTACTTCCTCTGCGCAGGCCAGCGCGAGGTTGCCGCGCTCGGGTACTCGCCCCTGCCGCTCAACCTCGTCCAGGGCGGCCTGCTGCAGAGTACGAAGATTCCGGGAGCCATCCCAGGCCCGAACCTCACCACGCTCGCGGGCTGCGACAATCCCACCTTCACCAACGGCAAGCTCACCCTGTTGCTGAACGCGCCAGCGCCCTCACCGTGCGACAAGGTGGGCGAGCCGCTCAACTGCGTGGTCGTAAACGGCAAGGCCACGACGCCTGGCGCGGGCGGCGGCTCGCCGTCACCGGGCGCCTCAGGCGCGCCGTCACCAGGCGGGGTCGTGCCGACCGGACCGAGCCCTGTAGCGAGCAACACCGGGCCCATCGCGGTGACCGGGCAAGTGGTCAACGTCGGCGCGAGCAGCCCGAACAAGCTGATGCTGAGCGTGCTCACCGCGGTGGCGATCGTCCTGGCCGTCATGGTGCCGCCGGCTCTTGGCAGCTGGCTGCGCCGCAGGCGGCGTCAGGTATCCGGGTAGCCAGGCATGACGCAGACCATCAGCGCGAGCGTGCCTGGCCAGCCGGCGGTGCCGCCGCCGCAGCCTGGCCCGCAGCCAGGACCGCAAGCCGCGCAGCAGTCCAACGCGCACGCGGCCGGGGTCGGCCTGATCCTGCTCGGGGTCTTCCTGCTCGGGTTCCTCGCGTACCTGTACGGGATCTCCTCGGTTCAGGAAGCGCGGGCGCAGTCCAACGCTTACGCGACCCTGCGTGCTCAGCTGTCGCAGCAGGTGGCACCGCTGGCCGCGACAACGCCCGGCGCACCGGTCGCCATCTTGAACATCCCGGCGATCGGCATCAATAACATGATCGTCGTCGAGGGCTCCTCTCCGGAGAACCTGGAGCTGGGTCCGGGGCACGTGCGGAACACGCCGCTGCCTGGTGAGAACGGCGTCGCCGAGATCTTCGGCAGGCGTGCGACCTTCGGCGCCCCGTTCGGGCGGCTTGGCGAGCTCCACAGGGGCGACAAGGTCACCGTCATCACCGGTCAGGGAAAGGCTGCCTACACTGTCGTCGCTAGAGGCGACAGCAGCCACCTGGTAAAGGATCCCGCCCCGAACCGGCTGCTGCTGCTCACCGCCTGCTCTGCGGCAGTTCCGACGACTTACTGCTATCTCGACGCCGACCTGACGTCGGCGCCGCAGCAAGACCCGGGCGGCAGGCCGCTGATCACGGCGGCGGAAGCCCCGCTCAGCGGCGATAGCAGTGTGCTGGTTCTGACACTCGTGTGGGGCCTCGCACTGGTGGCCATCTCCGTCGCCGGCACGGTAGCCGCGGCCCGTTGGTCGCCGTGGCTCGCCTACCTGGCAGCCGCTCCGCTCGCCCTCGCCGTGCTCTGGAACCTCTATCAGAGCCTTGCCGCCCTGCTCCCGAACGTGTACTGACCAGGAAGAGCCCATGCAGACCCCCCGACTCGATCCCAGGGAGCGAACCCGATGATGCCGGACTCGCTCGAACCAGAGGCCGTCGAGGCCGACCCGGCGCTGTTGCAGGACACCCGCGAAATGGCGGTGCCGACGACGACGCCGGCAGCGCCGCCGGTGCCAGCCGAGCCGCTCTCCGGGCTGACCGCACGGAACATCTCGGCCTGGTTCGGCGACCACAAGGTGCTTGACCGGGTGTCGCTGGCCATGGACCCAGGGACCGTGACGGCGCTGATCGGCCCGTCCGGCTGCGGCAAGTCGACGTTCCTGCGGATCCTGAACAGGATGCACGAGATGATCAGGGGCGCGGCGCTGGCCGGCGAGGTCCTGCTCGACGACGTCGACATCTATGACGCTGCCCAGCGGCCGACCGACGTACGGCGGCGGATCGGGATGGTCTTCCAGAAGCCCAACCCGTTCCCTGCGATGTCGATCTATGACAACGTGGCGAGCGGGCTCAAGCTGGCCGGCATCAAGGTCGCGAGCAGGGACGACGTCGTGGAGACCAGCCTGCGCCGGGCTGGGTTGTGGAACGAGGTGCACAGGCGGCTCAAGGCGCCAGGCGGCGGGCTGTCGGGCGGCCAGCAGCAACGGCTGTGCATCGCCAGGGCACTCGCGGTCACCCCTGATGTGCTCCTGATGGACGAGCCGTGTTCGGCGCTTGACCCGACTTCGACGCGCCGGATCGAGGACACCATCGGTGAACTGCGCGATCAGGTCACGATCGTCATCGTCACGCACAACATGCAGCAGGCCGCCAGGGTCTCGCAGAAGTGCGCGTTCTTCCTCGCAACCGACTCGACGCCAGGGCGCATCGTCGAGGAGGGCCCCACGGAGCAGCTGTTCGACGCACCGAACGACCCTCGGACAGAGGACTACGTGAACGGCAGGTTCGGTTAGGCCTGGCGCGGGAGGCTGACTGCTGCAGGATCCGCGCGGACGGCCATGGCCTGGAGCAGTTAGCCTCGGCGAAGGCTTGTGGAGGTAGCGGAGCTATCTCTATTATTCCACTATGAAAACTAGCCAAGAACTGGCAGTCGACCACCGGCTCGGCACGCTGATCGGAGCCGTCCGTTCGGTCACCAAGCGACAGCTGGGCTGGGCCAAGACGGCCGACTTGGTCGCGGACAGGCTCAGGCAGCAGCTACCCGACCCGGACATCCTGACGGCAGCCCAGCGGATCGGCGATCCGCTGGAATACGTCTGCCATCTGCTGCACGCTGAGGCGGACGGCTCCTTCTCCGTCGTAGCGCTGGTCTGGCGGCCGGGCCAGGCCACACCGATCCACGATCACGTCACCTGGTGCGCCTTCGGGGTACTGCAGGGCGCGGAGCGCGAGGAGCGGTACCTGCTCGGCGAGCACGGCCACCTGGAGCCTGCCGGCGTAACGACCAACGTTGCCGGCGACGTTACCGGTCTCGCGCCACCCGGCGACATCCACAGAGTCCGGAACGCCGCTGCGCAGACCGCGATCTCGCTGCACATCTACGGCACGGACGTCAGCCGCCTCGGGAGCAGCGTCCGCCGGACCTACGACGCGCCCGTCGCGCCCAGTCCGCGACTCCTCGGCGACGTTCGCCTGGCACACGAACCGGCGCTCGTGCCGAGACAGAGGCCGCAGCCGGCGCGAGGGTCAGACTAGCTCAGGCGCGAACCCGTCGCCGGCCGCCGACGCCCGCTGGCCGACGCTGGCCCCTCCTGCGGCAGTAAGCACAGAGTTCTGTGAAGCCGAAGCGTCCTGCTGCAGCCAGGGACTGGTGCGCTACGCCCTGGCAGTTCTAAGTTTGGCATCAGGTGCACCAGCCGTCTGCGAGGAGCCCACGCATGTCCAAGATCAACGTGACAGTCGACGGCGTCAGCTACGCCGACGAAGTAGAGCCCAGGCTTTTGCTCGTCCACTACCTACGCGATGTCATTGGCAAGACCGGCACGCCAATCGGATGCGATACCTCTAACTGCGGTGCGTGCACCGTGCTGATGAACGGGTCCTCGGTCAAGAGTTGCTCGGTGCTGGCGGTGCAGGCCGATGGCGCTGAGATCACCACCATTGAAGGTCTCGCCAATGGCGAGTGGCACCCGCTCCAGAAGGCGTTCAACGTCGAGCACGCGCTCCAGTGCGGCTACTGCACCCCGGGGATGATCCTGGCCTGCGTGGACCTCCTGCAGGACAATCCGAACCCCACCGACGATGAGATCAGGGACGGCCTGGAGGGCAACCTGTGCCGGTGCACCGGCTATGAGAACATCGTCCGCGCCGTCCGGCGCGCAGCACAGGCAGGAGCAGGCCAGTGACCGCAACCGCCGAATCGCCTGTCGCCGAGTTCGGCCGGGCGAGGACCCGCAAGGAGGACGCCAGGCTCCTCACCGGCCAGACCATGTGGACCGACAACCTGGTCCTGCCGGGCATGCTGCACATGGCGTTCCTGCGTAGTCCGTACGCGCACGCCAAGATCATCAGCGTCGACGTCAGCGCGGCGAAAAAAGTCCCAGGCGTGGTCGCCGCGTTCTCTGGCACCGATTTCGCCGAGGATCAGGGCAGCCTCCCGTGCGCTTGGCCGGTCACGCCCGACATCATCATCCCGACGCACCAGCCAATGGCGACCGACGAGGTCCGCTACGTAGGCGAGGCGGTGGCGATGGTCATCGCCCGCGACCGGTACACGGCCGTCGACGCGCTCGCCTCGATCGACGTCACCTACGAGCCGCTCGAGCCCGTGCTTGACATGAAGACGGCGCTGGTCGAAGGCGCGCCCAAGGTGCACGAGACCGGCAACAAGAGCTACGAGTTCGTGTTCCCGACGAGCGGCGACATCGATGCGGCGTTCTCCGGCGCCGCGGTCGTGCTCGAGCGCGAGTACCGCCAGCAGCGGCTGATTCCGTGTGCCATGGAGCCCCGTGCGGTCGTCGCCAGTCTGGCTCGGTGACGAGGTCACGCTCTGGTCGGCCACGCAGATTCCGCATGTCCTGCGGTTCGCGATCGCGGCCTTCTTCGGGATCCCCGAGCAAACCATCCGTGTGATCGCCCCCGACGTGGGTGGCGGCTTCGGCTCCAAGCTCCAGGTGACGGCCGAAGAGGTGCTCGCGATCCTGGCCTCGCGCAGGCTCGGCAAGCCGGTCAAGTGGACCGAGTCCCGCAGCGAAGGCAACATGACCGTGCACCACGGGCGCGACCAGTGGCAGCGGATCGCCATCGCGGCGGACGGCGACGGCCGGATCCGCGGCCTGAAGGTCGACTTGCTGGCCGACATGGGTGCCTACCTGATGCTCGTGACGCCCGGGGTGCCGCTGCTCGGCGCGTTCATGTACCCGGCCATCTACAAGATGGACGCGTACGCGTTCAAGTGCACAGGCATCTTCACCACCAAGATGCCGACCGACGCCTACCGCGGCGCAGGGCGGCCGGAGGCCACGTTCGCGATCGAGCGGATCATGGACGAGCTCGCGGTCGAGCTCGGCGTGGACCCGATGAAGTTGCGCGAGCGGAACTGGATCAAGCACGAGGAGTTCCCGTATACCACGATCGCCGGCCTGACCTACGACTCAGGAAACTATGAGGCTGCGACCGCCCGCGCGATGGAACTGTTCGGCTACGACGCGCTGCGAGCCGAGCAGGCAGAACGGAACGCCCGGGGTGACTCAGTCCGCCTGGGTATCGGTATCTCCACCTACACAGAGATGTGCGGCCTGGCGCCGTCCAGGGTGCTTGGCTCATTGGCCTACGGAGCCGGCGGCTGGGAGCACGCCGCGATCAGGATGCTGCCGACCGGCAAGGTCGAGGTGGTCACCGGATCGAGCGCCCACGGCCAGGGGCACGAGACGGCATGGAGCCAGATCGTGGCCGACGAGCTCGGCGTGCCGTTCGAGGACATCAGGGTGCTGCACGGCGACACCGCAGGTCGCGCCCAAGGGCATGGACACCTACGGGTCGCGGTCGCTGGTGGTCGGCGGCATGGCACTCGTCGGAGCCTGCGACAAGGTGATCGAGAAGGGCAAGCTGGTCGCCGCCCACATGATGGAAGCCAGCGTGAACGACATCGAGTTCACGGCCGGGCGGTTCCAGGTACGCGGCGACCCCGAGCAGGGCCGCACGATCCAGGAGGTTTCGCTCGCAACATTCGCCGCGCACAACCTGCCGGACGGCCACGAGCCCTCGCTCGACTCCGATGCCACGTACGACCCGGAGAACTTCTCCTTCCCGCACGGGACTCATCTGTGCGCTGTCGACGTGGACACCGAGACCGGCATGGTCAAGATCCGCTCATACGTGGCGGTCGACGACATCGGCAAGGTGGTCAACCCGCTGATCGTCGACGGCCAGGTACACGGCGGCCTGGCCCAGGGCATCGCACAGGCGCTGTACGAGGAGGCGGTCTACGACGACGCGGGCAACCTGCTCACGACCACCCTGGCGGACTACCTGGTGCCCTCGGCCGCCGACCTGCCGTCCTACGTCACCGACCGGACCGAGACCCCGGCGGCGACCAGGCTGGGCGTGAAGGGCGTAGGCGAGGCCGGCACGATCGCGTCGACGCCCGCGGTGGTGAATGCGGTCGTGGACGCGCTCCGTCCCTTCGGAGTCAGGGACGTGACCATGCCGTGCTCACCGGAACGCGTCTGGCGCACGCTCAACGAAGCGCGCAGCGCGAGCAGTAATGGAGGCGCGGCATGATCCCGGCCAAGTTCGACTACGTGAAGCCAGCCTCCGTCGATGAGGCGGTCAGGGCGCTAGCCGAAGGCGGCGAAGACGCCAAGGTCATCGCCGGCGGCCAGAGCCTGCTGCCGCTGCTGCGGCTCAGGCTCGCCTACCCCGATCTGCTGGTTGACGTGGGCGGGCTTGTGGAGTTGTCCGGCGTCACGGACGCGGGCGATGCGCTCCTGATCGGCGCCGGGACCACGCACTACCAGCTAATTCACGACCCGCTCGTCGGCGAGCACTGCGGCATCCTCGCTGAGGCCGCCGGGACGGTCGCCGACCCGGCGGTGCGGCACCGCGGCACGTTCGGTGGTTCGCTGGCGCACGGCGACCCTGCTGGCGACCTGCCGGCCGTGACTGTGGCGCTGGGCGCGACGATGATCGCGCGCGGCCCCGGCGGCGAGCGCGAGGTCGCCGCATCGGATTTCTTCGTCGACTACCTCACCACGGCCCTGCAGCCCGCCGAGATCCTGACCGGGGTACGGGTGCCTAAGCTTGGCGAGGATTGGGGCTATCGTTACGAGAAGTTCCACCGGACGGCGCAGGCGTGGGCGATCGTGGGAGTGGCCGCCTTGGCACGGCGATCCAACGGCCAGGTGGCCGAGGCCAGAATCGGGCTGACCAACATGGGGTCTGTCCCGATCAGGGCGCATGCCGTTGAAGCGGCCGCCGCGGGCGCAGACGCGACCCGCGAGGCGCTGAACGCGGCAGCCGCGGGCGCAGCCGACGGGACCGAACCACCGGCGGACCTGCACGGAGCGCCCGACTACCGGCGTCACCTGGCGCGGGTCCTGACCGGCCGAGCATTGGCAGCAGCGGCAGGAGCCTGACACATGGAACTTGAGCACTCATTCACCGTCCCGGTCCCCAAGAGCCGGGCTTGGGATGTGCTGCTCGACGTCGAGAGGGTGGCGCCCTGCATGCCGGGCGCCTCCCTCGACTCGGTCGACGGCGATGAGATTCGCGGCCGGATCAAGGTCAAGGTCGGTCCGATCAACATGACGTACGCGGGCACGGCTCGCTTCATCGAGCGGGACGAAGAAGCCGGCATCGTCACGCTTGAGGCCTCAGGCAAAGAGACAAGGGGCGCCGGAACAGCGTCGGCGTCGGTCAGGTCGGTGCTCGAAGACCGCGGTGACGAGACCCAGGTGACGGTGCTGACCACCTTGAACGTGACCGGCAAGCCGGCGCAGTTCGGGCGCGGCGTGATGAATGAGGTCGGCGGCAGGCTGCTCAACATCTTCGCCACGAACCTCGCCGCCACGCTGGCAGAGGATGCCGGAGCCGGAGCCGGTGCCGGAGCGGGTGCTGGTGCGGGCGGCTCGGCTGACGACGCGGCCGGGACACCGGCGGCTGCGGCGACGAACGGA
This sequence comes from uncultured Actinomycetota bacterium, assembly GCA_963696215.1. Classification (GTDB taxonomy): domain Bacteria; phylum Actinomycetota; class Actinomycetes; order Streptosporangiales; family Streptosporangiaceae; genus Chersky-822. Next base: position 28,693 of record CAVOJF010000006.1, on the reverse strand, counting down.
ACCGGGCCTGGCGCGACGACGCAACCGGCAGGCAACACGACAACCGGCGCGGCAGGCGCCGCGGCGTCGGGCGCAACGCCGTCGGGCGCGACGCCGTCGGCCCCAGCGGCCGACACGTCGGGCGCCGACACGTCCATCGACGAACTGCGGCTGCCAGCGCGCGCGAGGAGCAGCCTGCATAAGGACGGCATCATGACGGCCGGTCAACTCGCCGCTAAGAGCGCGGATGAGCTGCTGGCGATCGACGGGATCGGCCCGGCGTCATTGGACGACATCAAGGCCAAGCTGAGCGATCTCGGCCTCACGCTGGGGCAGTCGCAGGCACCCACGCCCGTCAGCGCACCCGTCAGCGCGCCCGTCAGCGCGCCCGCCCCGGCGGCCAGCGCTGCGCCTGCTGTCGTGCCACACGCAGCCGCCGGCCGGCACGTCGCGCAGCAACTTGAGGACGAGGCCATCAACCTGCTCAAGGTGGCCGGAATGCCGGTGCTGAAGCGGGCCATCCCGGTGGTCGCTGGCGTCATCGCCGCGCTGCTGATTGGCCTGCGCGCCAAGGCCCGCCGCCGCAAGAAGTAAGCCGCGAACGCGGATCCACCCGGCCATCGCTGCCACTGCCCGCGCACCATCCGCAGCCCTCGCGACGGGCTGCAAATCCCTGCGCCTGAGCGAATCCCGGTTAATGCCGCCGAGATTCCTCTACGTTTAGCAAGCCGGCCTCTCCAGGCTCGCATGTTCAGCCTCAAGGTCAGGGCATTTCGACATATAGCGATGCGGATAAAAAGCTCACCAGGGCCGAACCCGGTACTTTTGTGCCGAGGAGTGATCTTCCTTCTTTTGTCCTGGCAGCCCCGTATACTGTCGCTGATGCGCGAGGTCGCCACCAACTGAGAGTGACTGAGCACATTCGTACAGTCTTCGTTCTCAGCAAGGAGCAACAGTGAGTGTCAGTCTCTCCAAGGGCGGCAACGTCTCGCTGTCCAAGCAGGCGCCCGGCCTCACCGCGGTCGTAGTCGGGCTCGGCTGGGACCCGCGCACCACGACCGGGTCCGACTTTGACCTCGACGCGTCAGCGATCATGCTCGACATGAGCGGCAGGGTCCTGTCCGACGGCCATTTCGTGTTCTTTAACAACCTGAAGAGCCCGGACGGTTCTGTCGAGCACATGGGCGACAACCTGACCGGCGGCGGCGAAGGTGACGACGAGCAGATCAAGATCAACCTCGCCACGGTGCCGGCGGAGTGCGGCAAGGTCACGTTCCCGGTCAGCATCTACGAGGCCGAGCAGCGGCAGCAGAACTTCGGCCAGGTCCGGAACGCGTTCATCAGGATCGTCAACCAGGCCGACAACAGCGAGATCGCGCGCTACGACCTCACCGAGGACGCGGCGACCGAGACCGCCATGATCTTCGGCGAGATCTACCGGAGCTTCGGAGAGTGGAAGTTCCGCGCGGTCGGCCAAGGCTACGCATCGGGCCTCAAGGGCATCGCTCAGGACTTCGGCGTCAACGTCGGCTGACGCGCCCGCGTCCTATCGCGGCCGGTTGCCCGACGGCATTTGCGGGCAACTGGCCGCGCAGGCCAGATCGCACGGGGCAATGGAGGGTTAGTGCTGGCGCTGTTCCGGCTACCAATTGCAGTCACCATCATCGGTATCATCGTTGCCGGAATTCTCGGCGGCCCGCAGATAGCCGGAATCGTCGTCATCCTCGCCATTCTTGAGGTGTCGCTGTCATTCGACAACGCGGTCGTCAACGCGACCGTGCTGCAGAAGATGAACCCGTACTGGCAGCGCATCTTCCTGACCGTCGGCATCCTGATCGCCGTCTTCGGGATGCGCTTGCTCTTCCCGCTGGTCGTTGTCACGCTCGCTGGTCACATCTCGCCGGTCCAGGCGCTCGACCTCGCGCTGCACCACCCGCACCAATACGCGGCGAAGCTGACCGAGGCGCACCCGGCAATCGGCGCCTTCGGCGGGATCTTCCTGCTGATGATCTTCCTGGACTTCACCTTTGAGGACCAGGAGATCAAATGGCTGACGCCGATCGAGCGCCCGCTCGCCAAGATCGGCAAGCTCGACCAAGCCTCCGTCATCATCGGGCTGCTGTTCCTGATCCTCGCCGCGACCACGTTCGGCCAGCACGACACCGTCAAGGTGCTGCTCTCCGGGGCCGCGGGACTCGCGACCTATCTGGCGGTGTCAAGCCTGAGCGCACTGTTCGAAGCCGACGAAGAGGCGGTCTCGGGGGGCGGCGCTGGCGAAAATGCCGCTGAGGGCGACGAGCCAGGGCCAATTAAGGTCCCGCCGAACCTGGCCAGGCTGGGCCTGTTCACGTTTTTGTACCTGGAGGTGCTCGACGCCTCGTTCAGCTTCGACGGCGTCGTCGGCGCGTTCGCGATCACCGACATGATCTTCGTGATCGCTCTGGGCCTTGGCATTGGCGCGTGCTACATCCGGGCGCTCACCGTCTACCTGGTGCGCAAGGGCACCCTGGCCGAATACGTCTATCTCGAGCATGGCGCCCACTGGGCGATCGGGGCACTGGCCGTCCTGCTCTTCGTGACCATCCGCGTGCACGTCCCTGACGTTGTGACCGGGCTGATCGGGGTCGGCTTCATCGGCGCAGCCCTGCTCTCGTCCATCTACAGGAACCGCCGCGCGGAGATCGAGACGACAGTCGTGCCAGAACCGCTAGGAACGTGAGGCCACTCCGCGCAGCACGCCAGCAGGATTAGGACCTCCAGGAGGGTCATGACATGCCGATCGACTACACCAAGCGCCGCCCCGAAGCCGCGCAATCAGGTGGCGTCAGCCTGAGCAAGGTCACCCTCACCAAGAGCGCGCCGACCGTCTCGCTCAGCAAGCAGCAGGGCGGCGGCACTGCCAGCGGCGAACTGCGGGTAAACCTGAACTGGAATACCCGGCCTGCCTCAGGCGGCCTGTTCAAGCGGCAGGGGTCGGGCAGCATCGACCTGGACCTCGGTTGCCTCTACGAGCTCGGCAACGGCAGGAAAGGCGTGGTGCAGGCCCTCGGCAACTCGTTCACCTCGCGCAACGACGGCAACCCGATCATCTCCCTGGACGGCGACGACCGGACCGGCGAGAGCACCGAGGGCGAGAACCTGAGGATCGACCTGTCGCGGTTGCGTGAGATCCGCCGCATCCTGGTCTTCACCTACATCTACGAGGGCACGCCGAACTGGGCAGGGGCCAACGCGGTCGTGACGCTGTACCCACAGGGCGGCGCTCCGATCGAGATCCACCTGGACGAGGCCGATACGAGCGCGCGCACCTGCGCGATCGCGCTGCTGGAGAGCACCGGCACCGACCTGTCCGTGCGGCGCGAAGTCCGGTACGTAAAGGGGACCCAGTCCGCCCTGGACGCCGCTTACAGCTGGGGCATGTCCTGGACCAAGGGCCGTAAGTGACCCAGCCGGACGACGACGTCCGGCCAGCCCCCAGCGGATACGAGATCGGGGCTGCCGATCACTCCGCCGCACATCATCACGGCTCCGCCGCCCTTGATCCAGGCTCGGCAACGGACTCAAGCCCGAACGCCGCCGACTTCAGCCCTGCCAGCACCGAACCTGCCGACGAGCCGCCTGCCGACGAGCCAACCGACGACGAGCCACCTGCCGACGAGCCAACCGACGACGACGAGCCGCCCGCCGACGAGCCAACCGACGACGACGAGCCACCGGCCGAGGAGCCACCCCCCGGCCAACCGCAGGCCGGCGGGCCGCAGGCCGGCGGACCGCAGGCCGCGGAGCCGCGCGGTGACGAGCGGCACGGTGACGGATCGCCAGCCGAGCAGGAGCCCGTCGCCGGGTCGGGTCCCGTCAGCGAACTGACGGGCATCCTCCCGGCACTGACCTCGCTCGGCGACCGGGTCGACCAGGTCGCGACGGCCGCAACAGAGCTGGCGAGGCTCAGGACTCGCGACACGGACCTGATCGCCAGGCTGCACGACGACGTGACCAAGCTGCGCGGCGGCGAGATCGCCGCGGCGCTGAATCCGATCGTGACCGGGATGATCAAGCTGCACGACCAGATGGTCAGCCTGGGCGCACTAAGCGATCCGGCCAGTCCGGTAGGAATGCTGCACACCCAGCTGCTGCAAACCATGGAGCTGACCTGCGCGGTCACGCCCTTCAGCCCGGAGGTCGGCGAGCGCTTCGATGCAGCGCGGCACACGGGCACGCGGCGGATCCCAACCACAGACGCGTCGGCTGACGGCACGATCGCGGGAACCATCAAGGTCGGCTTCGCCCGGGCTGATGGCTCGATCGTGCGGGTCGCGGAAGTAGAAGTGCACCGGCTGGCGGGCTGACCATGCGGCCCGCCAGGATGATGCGCCCGAGCATGGGAGAACCCCGTGGCTAACAAGGTCTACGGCATCGACCTCGGAACGACGTACTCGTGCATCGCCCACGTGGACGAGTACGGCCGGCCGGCGGTGATCATCAATGCCGACTCCCAGCCGACCACGCCGTCGGTGGTCCTGTTCGACTCGCCCACCGACGTCGTCGTCGGCGTGCAGGCCAAGCGGCAGGCCAGGATTCGGCCCGACGACGTCGCTTCGCTGGTCAAACGGCACATGGGCGAGGCTGACTGGCGGTTCGCGGCACACGGCGAGGAGTACTCGGCGTCGGCCGTCTCGAGCCAGATCCTGCGGAGCCTGGCCAACGACGCCGCGCGGGCGATGGGCCAGCCGGTCAGCGATGTGGTCGTCACCGTGCCCGCGTACTTCGGCGATGAGGAGCGGAAAGCCACCAAGCTGGCCGGCGAACTTGCCGGGCTGAACGTGATCGACATCATCAACGAGCCGACCGCGGCGGCGTTCAGCTATGGCTTCGCGCAGGAAGGCTCCGCGGCTCAGACCGTGCTCGTCTATGACCTCGGCGGCGGGACGTTCGACTCGACCGTCATCACCCTGGCCGATAAGAACATCAACGTCATCGCGACCGACGGCGATCACGCACTGGGCGGCGCTGACTGGGACGACAGGCTCGCTCAGTACTTGTCGCAGAAGTTCGGCGAGGCCGCTCCGGCCGCCGGCGATCCGCTCGACGACACCTACGGCGCCCAGGACCTGATCACCTCGGCTGAGGACGTCAAGCAGGCGCTGACCGCCCGTGAGTCCGTGGACGCGCTAGTGGTCTTCGGCGCCGACCGGGCCAGCGTCACAGTCACGAGGCAGGCCTTTGAGGAACTCACTGCCGCCTTGCTCGAGCGAACCATCACCTTGACCCAGAAGGTGCTGACCGCCGCGCAGGAGAAGGGCGTGCAGCGCATCGACAAGGTGCTGCTGGTCGGGGGCATGAGCAAGATGCCGGTCGTGGCCAGGCGCCTCGCCGAAGCCTTCCCTGAGCTGCCGCCCGCGGAGCTGGCCGACCCAGATCTCGCGGTCGCGAAGGGCGCGGCGATCTACGGGCAGAAGAAGGAACTGGAGCGCTTCGTCATCTCAGATCTCCTCGCCCAGGGCAAGCTGGCAGAGGGGCAGACCATTGCCGACGCGAACCCGGCCGACCTGGGCGATGCCGTCGCGACCACGGCCAGCGAGTACGGCCTGGCCAGCACGGCCGTTGCTGATCTGGTGCAGACCCAGGTCAGCAACGTCACGAGCCGCGGCTTCGGCGTCATAGTGATGGACAGGGAGACCAACTCCGAGTACGTCGACTTCCTCGCGCACGCCAACGACACGCTGCCGATCACCGTCTCCGAGCTGTACTACACCAACGTCGACGATCAGCGGGTCGTGCAGATTCAGGTCGTGGAGCAGGCCACCAGCGTCGAGTCGGCCAAGCCGGACGACAACAAGGTGATCATCGAAGGCCCCATCGACGACATCCCGGCCGGCTTCCCGCGCGGGACTCCCGTCGAGGTCACGTTCGCGATGGGCCGCGATCAGACCATCGAAGTGACGGCCCGTCACGCGGCCGTCGCTGAGCCGCTCGTACTGCGGATCGAGGTGGGTGTGTCGTCCAGCGCGATGCGCGAGGCAGAGCAGGCGAAGGTCAATTTGCTCAAGCAGCAGACCTGAGATATTTATCGCATATAGCGCACGCGATTGCATCGCGGCGCGTTACTTCTGACTGGGTACGGGAGCGGGGAGATGACCGAGGTCGGCGCGTTCGACGCGACCGGCTACCGGCAGCGCGTCCTGTCCAAGCTCCGCAGCGCGGCCTCGCTTGACTTCTCCGATCCGTTCTTCATCGTCGACCTGCCGGTCGACGTGGACGACGCCGATCTGATCCGCGCGCGCATTTCCGCACTGGTCGGATTCTGGAACAAGGAGCGGAGCCCCAACTACAAGGCGCTGTCCGCTGAACTCGCCAAGCATCGCAGCGACCTCGAGGCTGTGCTGCTCGATCCCAAGCGGCGGGCAGACTGTGCCGCCAAGATCAAGGCAGCCAGGGCCGAGGCTGACGCGGACAGGTACGGCGCGCTCGACTCGCTCGCCGAGAAACTCGTCGCGCGCTACCACGGGCTGCCGCGCTCCCGGCTGCCCACGCTGGCGAGGCTCGCCAAGACGAGGGGCCTGGACGACGCGGCGTTCGCGGAATGGGCCGACCGGCAACACGTGATCGAGGACGGCGCCGGCGCCGAGCCGCTCGCGGCGGGGCTTCGCGCCCAGATCCGCGGCGATCTCGACGAGTTCGGCAGGCTCACCGGCGACTCTAGCCGGGCAGCGACGCTTTGGACCTTCCTCGGCATCGCACCGACGACCTCGGCCGATCAGATCGCCGATCGGCACGCCGAGCTGAGCAGCGAGAACGAGCGCAGGCATCACGACCACCAGATGACGATCGTGGCCAATCTGCTCACGTACGTCAAACAGCACCTGATGACCGGCGACGCGGCGCGCTACGCCGCCAGCCTGATCGAGGACGCGAAAGACCGGCTTCGAGACACCGTCGCCGAAAAGGTGATCGTGGACGGCGAACTGAACGCGGCTGACTTCGAGGCCTGCGTTCGCAGGGTGGTCGGCTTCGGGTTCGGCCTGTCCAGCGAGCAGGCCAGGCTCGCCGTTCGGCGGGTCGCAACGGACCTCGGCGCTAGCCTCGCCGTCGCCCCCGCCGTGGACTACCTGCTGTGCCCGAACTGCCGGGAGCCACAGCCGGCCGGCGCCGAGCAGACGTGCCGGTTCTGCGGCGCCGACCTGTACGTGCAGTGCCCGGCATGCGGACAGCAAGCCGAGGCGGCGGCGGTCGCCTGCCGGCACTGCGGGTCCAGCTACCGCGCCATCGAGGCGGCGGTCGGGCAGATCGCGACCGCTCGGGCCGAACTCGCACAGGGACACCCGGCAGCCGCCCGTGACCAGCTTGTCTCCGCCGCCGCGGCTGCGGGGAACGCGCCGGCCCTGGCCGGGCAGATCGCCTCGCTCTCTGGCGACATCGACCGCGTGATCGCCACCGCTGTCTCCGACTGGCGCGCCGCCGACGGCGACCTGCACGCACAGCGCCTCTACGCGGCCGTTGACCGACTGGCCAGGATCGCCAGGGTCGCCGCCGACGTGCCTGGCCCGGCCGGGGAGTCCGCGGTCGATCAGCTCGCCGAACTCGGGGCAAGGAAGGCGTCCGTACAGGCCGACATCGCGGCCGCGCGAACGATGCCAGACGAGCGGCGAGAGGCCGCGCTCGCTCAGATCCTCAGCGTGGCGAGCGACTGCAGCGAAGCGAACGACCTGCTCGCCGCGCTGCCCCTGGCCCCGCCCGCGAACCTGACAGCCGATGCCGGCGCCGATTCGATCACGCTGCGCTGGGAGCCGTCGCCGTCGCCAGGAACGGTGACGTACAAGGTCGCGCGCATCACGACCACTGGCGGCGAAACCGACCGGCGGACGCTCGGCACAACAGGCTCGACGGAGTTCGACGACGCAGGCGCGGCCGGCGGAGCCATGGTCGCGCACGAGGTCAGCGCCGTTTCCGGCCGGCGGTCCTCGCTTGCCGCGGCGACCGAACCGGTCCTGATGGCCCGCGACATCACGAACCTGGCCGCAAGGACGGACGCCGCCGGGATCACGCTGTCCTGGACGCTCCCGATAGTCGCGGGGAACGTCGTCGTCGAACGCGAGGTTGACCCCGAGGCGGGCTTGAGCCTGCCGCTGCGCCGCGCCCGCGCGGACGGCTCGTCCTGGCGAGACGCGAGTCCCGAGATGGGCGTCGAATTCAGCTACCACGTCTACGCCGAGTACCGGGACGCGACGGGCTTGCTGGTGCGCACGCGAGGGGCCACGGTCAGGGCCAGGGTCGCGCCGCGGCCCAAGCCAGTCGCCGAGCTATGGGCCACGACCCACGCTGGCCACACCACGATCGGCTGGGTCCGGCCAGCCAGCGGTGAGGTACGGATCTACGCCGGCAGCGGCCCGCTCGCCGAACTCGACGCCGAGGTAGACCTCGGCGAGCTGGCAAGGCGCGCCCGATACGTCGGCGCAGGCCAGCGCCGCGTGGTCGACGAGAACCCCGGCCGACGGCAGCTCACCTACACCGCGGTCACCGTCGACGGCGGCCAGGCCGTGGCCGGACCATCGGTCGCGCATCTGCCGGTCGCGGCCCCCGCGAACGCGGCGGTGACCGACACCGGCTCCGAGCTTGTGCTCACGTTCACCTTGCCTCCTGGCGTCACCGAGGCGGTCGTGGCGGGACGGCGCGACGCGCCGCCAACCGGGCCGGACGACCGGCTGGCCCAGACCTGGACCACCACCAACACCAAGCTCGAGATCGAAGGTGGCCTGCACGTACCCGCGCCGACCGATGGCCTTGGCTGGTACTTCAGCATCCACTCGGTACTGCGTGACGGGGCGTACAGGGCCGCGGCGCCGACCGGGCTGCAGCTCAAGGCCAGGGACTCCACCCCGGTATCGGCGACCTACACGGTCCGCCGCGGCGGCACCTTCCGCCGCACGGTGGTCATCGAGGTCACGGCCAGCGACCGGCTGCCGAACCTCGTCGTCCGCGCCAAGGCCGGCGATATCCCGGCCAATGTCGATGACGGGTCCGAGGTCGGCCGGATGTCCGGCGGGAGCCGGACGGCTCGGCTCGAGCTCCCGGTCAGCGCCCTGCACCCGCCGGCCGGGCTCCGGGTTTTCCCCGCCGCAAGCCTTCCCGGCCGCGAGTTCACCATCACCGACCCGCCCGCACCGACCCTCCTCATCACGGCCTAAGCCCGGCCCCGCCCTGCCGTGCCCTGCCCCGCCGTGCCTCGCCGTGCCCCGCCCCGCCGTGCCCCGCGACGCCCCGACCCCGCCACGCCCCCGCCCCGCCCCCGCCCGGCCTCCAACTTCCATGATCACGGACGACTTTCTGCGGCGCCGCAAAGAATCGTCCGCGATCATGAAACTGGCGCGGCATCGCGGCAGAGAATCGTCCGCAATCGTGAAGCCGGGACGGCGTCGCCGCAAAGAATCGTCCGCGATCATGAAACTGGCACCGGGTCGCGGCAGAGAATCGTGCGCAATCAGGAAGCCGGGACGGCGTCGCCACAGTGGGCCAGCCAGTCGCTGGCGATCTGGGCGGCCGCCGCATGTCCTGGCTCGCGCGTGATCAGGAACCCGCCATCCGGCGAGGTAGCCGCAAGCTCGGATCCGGCAGGCACCCAGGCGAGATCGGCGTCGGCGAGCATCTGCCTGTCGTGCTCGGTGTCCCCGGCCGCCAGCCGCTCCGGCGAGAGGCCCGACAGCGCGGCGACGCGCTCGGCCACGTACGCGGCCGCGTGCTCCTTGCCGAAGCCGATCGGGAACGCGTACAGCTTGCGGCCGATCAGCGAGGCCTCCCAGCCAAGGTCGCCGCACCTGCGCGCAATCGCCCCGAACTCAGGCTGGCCGAACGCGGTCACGTCGACGATCGCCAGGGCGCACATGTCGTCGGCGTCGCCCCTCCTGAGCAACCAGGCCGGCTGACCGGATCGACCAGCCACAGCCGCGCCGTCTTGCCCGGCCAGGACGGCACGGACGGCGGCGGCAGGGGCCGCCCCCGCCAGCAGGTTCCCGATCTTTGTCGCCCAGCTGGGATCGGGCACGCCGTCGATCAGCACGACGCCGCCGTTGGCCGCGATCGCGTACGGAGTCGCGAACGGCAGCCGCAGCCTCTTCAGCCTGCGCACGCTGCGGCTGGTCGCCACGCAGAGCCGCGCGTGCGCCGGCAGCGCAGCGAGGCAATCGCGCGCCGCCTGACTAAGCTCGGCCCCCGTCTGGTCTGACGCCTGAACTTCAGGCGCGAGCGCCGAGATCTCGACAGGGTCAGCTGGCAATCTGCCGCCCAGTTGCGCGATCGCGCGCGGGCTGAACAAAAGCGTCCTGTCCAGGTCGGTGGTGATCAGGATGGGCCTGGCCATCTCACGCCCCGGCCCCGGCGGCGGGCTTGACCAGCCCCACGCAGCTGTAAGGCATGTCCGGGTAGTCCATCACGTCGACGTCGCGCTCCTTCGCCAGCAAGAGCAGGTGCTCGAGCATGTCCCTGCGGTCGGGCCTGACGAGCACCAGCCACGGCAGCCTGCGCAACAGTACCCGGGTGGCCTCGCCGGCCCCAGGCTTGACCAGGTGCTGGCTGGGCAGGCCGAACTCCTGCTGAATCCGGCTGGCCACCAGCCGGCCCGTGAAGGTGACCTGCCGGTCGGCCGCATAGGCAGCAGGCCAGCGCTCGGCAACGTCGCCCGCGACGCACGGAAACTGAGAGCTCACGGCCTCCAGGAACTGGGCCGAGCGATCCGCGCTGGCCAGCTCGGAGTAGACCTTCGCGCCGTGGAACATCCCCGGCTTGATCAGGTCGTTCAGCACGGTCCTGCTGACCAGGCCGCAGACCGTCGAGTTCAGGCACGCTGACGGCACGAGCAGGTCTTGCCTGGTGCCGAACAGCGCGGCGCAGTGGCCGGGGTCGGCGATCACGGCAAGGTCGGCGGATAGCCTAGGTCCGCCCGCTGCCGCGTAACCCGCCAGCGCCTCGGACAGCTCGACCGCGATCGCGCCCTTGCCCGTCCACCCGTCGACGAACAGCAGGTCGCGCGGATCGTGCCTGGCGACAATGTGATCGAGCGCGACGGTGTCGATGCCCCTTCCGCGAACGATGGAGACGGAGTAGTGCGGCAGATCAAGATCCATGGAGAACTGGGCCCACCGGCGCATCAGGATCCCGACCGGAGTCCCGGCCCGGGCTAGCGAAACGAGCACCGGCCGGCCGCGCCTAGCAGCGAGCGCCATCTCCGTCACGACGCCGATGTGGGCGGCCACCTCCGCGGCGAAATGGTCGAGCAGGGCGTCGAACAGCGCGAGGTACTCGGCGCTCGGCGCGTACTCGATCGGCAGCATCTCGGCATAGTTGCGCCCGCCCTGGATCGCCTGTTCACGCTCGTCCAGGCTCAGCTCGAGCGCGTACCCGGACAGGTCGGTGAGCAGGAAACAGACCTCGTCGCCGCGGTAGCTACTGCGCAGCATCGTGGACCCCCGCCGCGCCGGCGCGGACGGGTCCGGCCGCGGCGAGCCGACGTGAGTCCTGCTGGCACAGGGTGACGACATGCACGCCGCACCTGGCGCTCACTGCCAGCTTGCCGATCAGGTCCGCGGTACGCGGACCCCGCGGCGTGTCCGTAACGAACACGATGTGGTCGAACCCCGGCGCGTTCCCCGGCACAGGATCAGAGCTCGGCGCGACGTTATAGGCATAGGCCGGCCGCCGGCCGTCGTCGGTCGAGCCGAACGCCAGCACCGTGCGCAGCGGATAGCCGGCCCGGTCCAGTACGACGGCGGGCGTGCGCGTGGTGGTCGACGTCATGACCTCGTCGCCCAGCGCGGCAGCGAGAAGCTGCGGCAGGTACATGAGCTCCTCGTCGCCGAGCACGAGCGTGCGGCCGTCGGCGGCGACCGGCAGCGATGCGGCGACCCGGGCCATGGCCGCGCGGGCGGTCCGCTCCTGCGCTGATGACCAGCCAGCCAGTCCGAGTGTCGGCAGTCCGTCGGGCAGCGGCACGTCCAGGAACGACACGGGCGCCCGAGGTCCGTGCAGGTTCAAAGGCGGTTCCGGCAGCCCGGCGATGAACGCCTGCGCGCTGGCGAGCACGCCGGCCGGCAGCCTGACCTCGGCGTCGAGGAGCGACACCGTGACCACGCGCGCTCCGAGCGCGCGCACGGCCTCGGCGACCCCGTCCCTGGCCTCGGCGTCGCGGCAGTCGAGCAGCGAGGCGAGTACGTACAGCGGGCGCGGCCAGCGCGCGTGCAGAGCGCGGATCGCGTTGACCGCCGTCTTGCCGGTGGTCAGCTCGTCGTCAACGAGGACGAGCGGGCAGGCGGCGCGCAGGGCGGCGGCGTCCGTCACGACGAGCGACTGGTCAACGGCGTGGCTGTGTTCCTCGCTGAAACGCACAACGTGCGCGCCTTCGGGAGCGGGCCGCCGGGTGGTATGCCAGCACGGCGCGGGACCGCCGTCGGCGGCGCTCACCGCGGCGACGCCGTGACCCAGGCCCGTCGCCGTCTCGGCGAAGCCGATCACCAGCGGCGTCTGCCCGGCGCACGTGGCTCGCACGAGCGCGCCTAGGCTGTGGGCGGCCGCGAGCACGTCGCTGACCGGGACAGGGATGTGCTTGCCGAGCAGGCGGGACACCAGCAGCTGAGCGCGCTTGGGATTCTGCCGCAGGCCGACTTCCAGTGACTCCGCGAATCTCGCCGCAGGGCCCGAAGCCACCAGCCGGCCCGCAGGGCCCGAAGCCAACGGCCGGCCCGCAGGGCCCGATGCCGGTGGCCGTCGCGAAGGGCCCGAAGCCACCGGCCGGCCCGCAGGGCCCGATAGCGTGAGCCGGACCGAGATACCGAGCTGATCGCAGACAAGACCCGGCGTCATGAGCTGACGTCCTCGATGTCGAGCAGGTCGACGAACGTGCGGTCCGGCCTGAGCACGCCGAACACAGACGCCCGGCGCAGGATCCCCGCCGCCCACCTGGCGTGCGGCTTGCTCTCGATCATCTTGTTCGCATACTCGCTCGATCGCACCCCGCCATCGGTGAGGCAGAGCGTGGCGAGCGCGTCGCAATGCTCTTCCGCGGTCACGACGAGCATGGCGTGCACGGCCCTCACGTGTGACGGATGGATGACCGTCTTGCCGATGATGCCCGTGGCCTTGTCGAGCACGACCTCTCTGAGCAGCCCGTCGAGGTCGCTGCTCATGAGCTGCCGCCTGACCTGGACCGCGTTCGGGAGATCATCTCTGGCACGGAACGGCGACTCGCGCAGCAGCGGCTTGAAAATCCGCTCGCCGCGGGCGAAATACTCCCATACTGGCCCGGTGACCACGAACTGAGCGTCCCTGCAGAACACGTTCACGATGTCCGCGATGACCTCGCGGACCAGCGTCAGGTCATAGACGGTCTGGTCATTGCTGCGGCGCAGGCCGAACAGCCCGCACATGTCGGTCGCCCCGATCCTGACGGCCAGCACGGCCTCAGCGTGCCTGGCCAGCAGGTCGCGGACCGCGAGCAGCTCGCGGACGCGGGTCTCGGCGTAAATGGTCTCAGGGGATTCGAGAACTGGCATCCCGTAGAGCGGCAATCCAGTTTCTGCGCGCATTTCGGCCAGAACCTCGAAGAATTCTGGTCCACTTGTCGCAGTGAATTTCGGAAAAACAAATCCTGTCAGAATGGTGGCCGCCGGGCCAATTTCCTTGACCAGTGAGCGAATCTGATCGGGATGCCTGACCCTGACGAACAGCATCGGCGCGGCCGTGCAGGCGCGACCTCGCTCCGCGTCGTGCAGTTCCGCGAGTTGCGCCGCGACGTTGCGTTCGGCCGCGGGCACGTCGGTGTCCCTGATCGCGTCCTCAAGGCAGAGAACCGCCGAGGTCACACCGCCTGCGACCAGAGCACCGATCCTGCGTGCGTAACCAGGCGTCGTGCCTGGGCTATACAAGGTGGCGCCGAGGGCCATCGCGAGCGTGCCGCGTTCGCTGTCGCGCCCGAATGACTGCGGCGCACGGGCGAACAACGACTCGTCCTGACCTGCTGTCAGGTATCCGAAGTGCCGCATCTGCGCTCCGCGAAATTGGGATAGCCGAGAACGTGATGCCAAGCGCACGGCCGTTGTGCGCGTCGCGTATGTGCCAGTCGTCTCCCGCGATGAACGTGGCACTCGGACAGTACACACTTAGCGGCTTTTTCGCATGGATTATCCCTCGATCCAGGCAGTCATGGGCCAGGCAGCGCTGGCTCGTTACTGTGGAGGCGTGACCGCATTGCCTGCGAACCGGACATATGCCGTGCAGTTGGACCTGGCCGACCCGCTGGCCAGGTTCCGTGACCGCTTCGTGCGTGCCGACGACGGACCGATCTACCTGGACGGGAACTCGCTCGGCCCGCTGCCGCTGGCCACCAAGGCCAGGATCGCCGAGGTCGTCGGCTCCGAGTGGGGCGTCGGCCTGGTCCGGTCCTGGTCGGACTGGGTCGGGCTGCCCGTCGAGGTGGGCGACCTGGTCGGCGAGCACCTGACCGGCGCGGCGCCAGGCCAGGTGCTGGTGAGCGATTCGACCACCGTGAACCTGTTCAAGCTGGTCAGCGCGGCGCTGGACGCCCAGCCTGGCCGCAACGTGCTGATCACCGATGACGACAACTTCCCCACCGACCGCTACGTGCTGGAGGGCATCGCTGCCCAGCGCGGGTGTGAACTCCGGATGATCCACACCGACCAGGACCAGGGACTGTCCGAGGAGACGCTGCTCGCAGCGCTCGGACCCGACGTCGCGCTCGTGAGCCTGTCGCACGTCGCCTACCGCAGCGGCGCGCTGGCCGACATGCCGCGGATCACCGGGCTGGTACACGAGGCGGGCGCGCTGATGCTGTGGGATCTGTGCCACGCGGTCGGGGCGGTGCCGATCAGGCTCGACGAGAGCGAGGCCGACCTGGCCATCGGATGCACCTACAAGTACGTCAATGCCGGGCCTGGCGCCCCCGCGTTCCTCTACGTTCGCAGCGCGTTGCAGCAGCGGCTGCGGCAGCCGATCTGGGGCTGGTTCGGGCAGAACGACCAGTTCGCTATGGGGTCAGGCTATGACCCTGTGCCTGGCATCGAGCGGTTCGCCACCGGGACGCCGCAGATCATCGGGACGGTCGCGGTCGCCGAGGGCACGAAACTGCTCGCCGAGGCCGGCATCGAGCGACTGCGCGACAAGGGCATAGCACTGACCAGCTACCTGATCCGCCTAGCCGACGAGTGGCTGGAGCCGCACGGGTTCCGGCTCGCGTCGCCGCGCGCCGACGCCCGTCGCGGCAATCACGTCACGCTGCACCACCCGGACGCCTGGCGGATGAGCAAGGCGCTGATCGAGGCTGGCGTGATCGGCGATTACCGGACCCCCGACCGGCTACGGCTTGGCCCGGCGCCGATCACCACGCGGTTCACCGACGTCTGGGACGCCCTCGACCGGCTGCGCCAGATCGCGGCCGACAAGTCCTACGAGGACCTCCCCGCCGAACTCTCCCGCGTCACCTGACCGGCCCGGAGCGCCGTCTCGGGCCGGCCGCCTGGCCAGCGCGTGTGCTGGATGGTCCGTCCATCACCAGAATCCGCAATCGATGGACCGTCCATACACGCCGTCGGCTCGGAGCGGCGTGCCAGGAGGCCTCAACGGCCGCGCTGGCGGCCCGCAGGGCTGGCGGGCGCGGCCCGGCGGGCGGCGGGGCCCGCACGGCGGGCTGGCGGGCGCGGCCCGGCGGGCTGGCGGGCGCGGCCCGGCGGGCGGGGGCGGCCCGCACGGCGGGCTGGCGCGCCGCTACTCCCACTCGATGGTGCCTGGCGGCTTGCTGGTGATGTCGAGCACGACGCGGTTGATCTCGGGGACCTCGTTGGTGATCCGGCCAGAGATCCTGGCTAGCACCGCGTCTGGTACCCGCGCCCAGTCTGCGGTCATGGCGTCTTCGCTGGTCACAGGCCTGAGAACGATCGGGTAGCCGTAGCTGCGCTCGTCGCCCTGGACGCCGACCGAGCGCACGTCGGCGAGCAGCACCACCGGGCACTGCCAGATCTGCCGGTCCAGGCCGGCGGCGGTCAGTTCGGCCCGCGCGATCGCGTCGGCGTCCCTGACGATCCTGAGTCGCTCCGGCGTGACCTCCCCGACGATCCTGATCGCGAGGCCAGGTCCAGGGAATGGCTGCCGCCACACGATCTCGGCTGGCAGGCCAAGCTCGGCACCGAGCGCCCGTACCTCGTCCTTGAACAGCGTGCGCAGCGGCTCGATCAGCGTGAAGCCGAGATCCTCGGGCAGGCCGCCGACGTTGTGGTGCGACTTGATGTTCGCGGCGCCAGTTCCGCCGCCCGACTCGACCACGTCGGGGTAGAGAGTGCCCTGGACGAGGAACTCCGCGGCAGCACCGGAGTCCGCGCCACCGTCCGCGCCACCCCGCGCCGCTGCGCCACCCTGCGCATCCCCAGCGCCGCCGCGCGCGCCCGCCGTGACTATCTGCCGGGCCGCCTGCTCGAAGGCCCTGATGAACTCCCTGCCGATGATCTTGCGCTTGTCCTCAGGGTCGGATACCCCCGACAGCGCCGCGGCGAAGTCGGCCTGCGCGTCCACCACGACCAGGTCCACGCCAGTGGCCGCAACGAAGTCCTGCTCGACCTGCTCGGCTTCGCCCTTGCGCAACAGCCCGTGGTCGACGAACACGCAGGTCAGCCGCGCACCGATGGCCTGCTGGACCAGGGCTGCGGCGACGGCCGAGTCGACGCCGCCGGACAGCCCGCAGATGGCGTGACCGTCGCCTACCTGCGCCCTGATGTGTTCTACCTGCTCCTCGATGATGTTGCTGGTCGTCCAGTCAGGCCGGCAGCCGGCGGCCGCGAGGAAGCGCCGCAGCATGGCCATGCCGTGCTCGGTGTGCATGACCTCGGGATGGAACTGCATCCCGTACAAGCCAAGCCCGGCGTTCTCGGCCGCGGCGACCGGCGTCCCAGGGGTGCTCGCGGTGACCGTGAAGCCGGCGGGCGCGAAGGTGCAGGTGTCGCGGTGTGACATCCAGACCTGCTGGGCGCCTGGCAGGCGCGCGAGCAACGCGCCGCCTGGCCCGCTCACCGCGAGCGCCGTCGCGCCGTACTCCCCTGTCCCGGTCCTGGCCACCTCACCGCCGAGGTCGCGGACCATCAGCTGGAACCCGTAGCAGATGCCGAGCACGGGCACCCCGGCAGCGAGCAATCCGGCAGGGGCCGGCGGAGCGCCGGGCGCGTACACCGAGGCCGGCCCGCCGGACAAGATGATCGCCGCTGGCTTGCGCCGCAGGATCTCGTCCGCACTCATCGTGGACGGGACGATCTCGGAGTAGACCTGGCACTCCCGCACCCGCCTCGCGATCAACTGGGCGTACTGAGCACCGAAATCAACGACCAGCACCGGCCCATCGCCGGCCGCGGCCGGACCTCCGGCGGAAGCGGCGGACGGCCCTGGCCCGCTCGCCGGCAGCGTGGATGCCTGGCGCTGCTGCACCGCGTCAGCTTACTTGGGTCGCCGTCTCGGACCATGTCGGCTGAGCGGGCGGCGGCGTTGATTCTGTGACCTTGACCCTGGAGATCCGGCGCCCGTCTAGTTCGGTCACGGTCAGCCTGGTGCCGTCGAGTTCGGCCGACTCACCCATTTGCGGGAGGTGGCCAAGCGCTGACAACAGGTAGCCGGCCACGGTTTCGTATGGCCCGTCGGGTAGCTCGATGCCGGTCTGCTCGGCGAAGTCGTCGAGGTTCATCAGCCCGTCCACCTCGATCTCGCCGGTGCGCAGCCGCCTGGACGGATTGCCCTCTACGTCGTACTCGTCCTGGATGTCGCCGATGAGCTCCTCGACCAGGTCCTCGAGCGTGACGATCCCCGCGGTGCCGCCGTACTCGTCGACGACAATCGCCAAGTGGGCCCTGTCCTTGCGCATCTCCGACAGCGCCGACATGACGGTCTTACTGGTCGGCAGCATCTTGACCGGGCGCCTGATCTCGCCAACCCTGGCCGACCCGTTCCTGCCGGGGTCGAGCAGGTCCCTGGCGTGGACGAAGCCGACCACGTCGTCGTAGGAGTCCTCGAAGACAGGGAAGCGCGAGTGGGTCGCCCTCGCGGCGACCGCGACCGCCTGGGTCACGGGCATCGAGGCCGGCAGGAAGTCCACCTCGGTACGCGGCACGAGCACCTCGCGGATCTGCCGCTTGCCCGCGTCGAAGACCTCACTGACGATGTGCCGTTCGTCAGCGGTGAGGTTCTGGTGCCCGGCGACCAGGTCCCTTAGCTCGTCGCTGCTCATGGTGCCGCGGCCGACCTTCGGGTCGCCGCCCAGCGCCCTGATCACCAGGTTGACCGATTGGCTGATCATCCAGACCACCGGCCTCGCGAGCACGGCGATCCGGTCCAGAACTGGCGCCGCGAGCAGCGAGATGCGCTCTTGGCGCTGCAGCGCGAACCGTTTCGGCGCGAGTTCGCCGAGCACCAGCGAGAAGAACGCGATGATCAGCGTCACGACGAGGAAAGACAGGACGTCGGCGACGTGCGGCGACACCTGGTGGACAAGCCAGCCTTTCAAGTCCCCGACCAGCGTCTCGGCGCCGTACGCGCCGGACAGCAGCGTGGCAACCGTGACGCCGATCTGGACGGCGGCCAGGAACCTGTTCGGGTCGTGCGCGAGCCGTGCCGCCCGCTGACCTCGCTTGCCTTTCTTCGCCAGCGCCCTGATCTGACCTTCGCGCAGCGACACCAGAGCCATCTCGGCGGCCGCGAAGAAGCCGCCGATGAGAATGAAGGCAAGGACAATCACTACGTCCCAGCCGACGCCGCTCACGTAGCATCCCTGATCTCAGCAGCCCACCTTCGCTGACGGCTGCCTGACTGATAGCTGCCAGCGGCAGGAACCACGCGGTCACGTGGTGTGCGCCTCAGTCTAGGCAGATCGCGGCGGCCGGTCGAACATTCGCGGCCAGGCTGTGCGATGCTGATACGGACATTCCGCGGAATCCGCGTGATCCGCTCATGTCTCCGACAAGTCGAACGACCGGAGGGCTGCGCATGGCCGCTGGGATCCTGGACGACGCCACCGCTGTCAGCGGCGAGGTCGCCGAGTTGCGTCACGCTATTCACGCCGAACCAGAGATCGGCCTCGACCTGCCGAAGACGCAGCGCAAGGTGCTCGACGCGCTGGACGGACTGCCGCTGGAGATCAGCACGGGTCAGGGACTCAGTTCTGTCACCGCGGTCCTGCGCGGCGCTCGTCCCGGCAGGACGGTCCTGCTCCGCGGGGACATGGACGCGCTGCCGGTGACCGAGCGAACCGGCGTGCCGTTCGAATCCCAGATTCCTGGCGCTATGCACGCGTGCGGCCACGACCTGCACACCGCCATGCTCGCGGGAGCGGCGAAGCTGCTCTCGGCCGGGCAGGCGGACCTGGCCGGCAATGTGATCTTCATGTTCCAGCCCGGCGAGGAAGGCTATGGCGGCGCCAGGATCATGATCTCCGAGGGCGTGCTCGACGCGGCCGGCGAGCGGCCCTGCGCCGCCTACGCGCTGCACGTGACCTCCAGCGTGCTGCCGCTCGGAGTCGTCGCGAGCCGACCGGGCACCGCGATGGCCGCCGCCGACACGCTGCACGTCGCCGTGCACGGCCGCGGCGGCCATGGCTCCCAGCCGCACCTGGCCAGCGACCCCATCCCAGCGGCGTGTGAGATGGTAACGGCGTTGCAGACGATGGTGACCAGGGGATTCGACGTCTTCGACCCCGTGGTAATCACCGTCGGCACTTTTCACGCGGGCACGACCGACAATGTGATTCCTGACGACGCCAAGTTCGTCGCCACTGTCCGGACGTTCTCGGCTCAAAATCGCGAGCAGATCAGGGACGCGGCGCCGCGGCTGATCCGGCAGATCGCACTGGCGCACGGTCTGGAGGCTGACGCCTCGTTCGTCGACGGCTACCCGGTCACAGTCAACGACGCCAACGAGGTCGGCTTCGTCAAGCAGACGGCCGGCGAGTTGCTCGGCGACGCCAGGATCATCACCCCGCCGTTCCCGCTGACCGGCTCTGAGGACTTCTCCTACGTGCTCGAGCAGGTGCCGGGCGCGTTCATAATGCTGGGCGCCTGCCCGGCTGGCGCCGACCCGGCCACGGCGGCCTACAACCACTCGGCCGAGGCCGCATTCGACGACGCGGCGCTGGCCGACGGGACGGCGCTCTACGCGGAACTGGCCCTGCGCAGGCTCGCCGCTGGCTGACCCGGTACGCATGAGCATTGTGGGCGGCCCGCTCACCCGCCGGCCGCGCTGCCGAGGCCGGCGATCAGGTTGATAGTCGCCGCGAGGATCACGGCGCCGAACAGGTAGGACAGCAGCGCGTGCTTGAGCACCGCAGCCCTCAGCGGCGTCGCGAGCAGGTCGGTGTCGGCCACCTGGAACGTCATGCCGACCGTCATCGCCATGTACGCGAAATCCCGGTAGCAGGGCGGCTCCCGCTGGTGGAAGTTCACGCCGCCTTCAGCACCCTGGAAATACAGCACCGCGTACCTGAGCGCGAAGATCGTGTGCACGGTCAGCCAGGACACCGCGATGCTGACCAGCCCGAGCGCGGCGAGCATTTCTGCCGTCACGCCGCTGGCGGCGTGGGCTCCCACCAGCACGATGCCGACGGCGACGATGCTCGCCACGCAGGCCGACAGCATCAACCCGTCGCTGATCGCGCGGTTGGGATCCTCCGATCTGGCCTTCGCGGCAGTATCGGCCGCATCCATGGGCCAGATCACCAGCCAGATCCAGGTACAGAACACGATTGCCGTGACATCCCAGCCGATGGTCGGGGCGTAGGCCCAGTTCCACAGCGCTCCTGCTAGCACCAGGGCGATCAGGCCGGCCACGGCTGAGGCACCGACCCGGACGTCGGTACGGGTGACGGCCCCCGCCTGCCGGCGGGGACGCCCCAGCCAGTCCCCAGGCCCCCCGCCTGTCATCTCATCCGACCGGGAGCTTGCTCCGCAGCCTGGTCGCCTTCGCTGCCGTCTTCCCTGAGGTGCGCGCGGTCTTGGCAGCCAGCGCCGCCTCGCGGCGAGCGGTGTGTACCGCATGCTTGCTCCGCCACGCCAGCGATGGCCGGCCGTCGTCGCCGGCCGCGATCAGCAGACCGCCGAACATCGCGAGATTCTTCAGGAAGTGGATCCGCTGCTGCGCCCGCTCCTGCTCGTCATCGGACTCCCAGAAGCGGTGCCCGGCTGCCGTGGTCGGCACCAGCGTGCCCGCGATGGCCGCTGCCGACAGCCGCGGCAGCCAGCCTATGGCCAGCAGCACCCCGGCGATGAGCTGGACAGCACCGTTGAGGCGAACCACTTGCTCGGGGTCATCGGGCAGGAACGAGACCCGCTCGGTCACCGGCCGCACCACCGGTTCGGCTTTCTTCACGACCCGCTCGGGGTGACGCATCGTGCCGAAGCCCTGGACGATGAAGATCGACGCCAGCATCGGGCGCGCGACCGCTCTGAGTACAGCCATGCCGGTGAGTTGCCCGCCGGGCCGATCTTCTAACATTCCATCCCGCCTTCGCCGGCCTGGCCGGAGCGGGCCGGGCGCGCACGGGTGAAGTCACCGGCCGCGGGTAGCTGCGAAATGTGCGCATCGACGAGTGGTTCCTGACGGCCGGCGAACGCGGCAACCCGGCCACGAAGCTGGACAGCAGACATCCCAGCGGCACGGCCTGGTCCACCGGAAACGAGGTCTTCCCGCTGGTGCACGGCGCAAGCTACTTCGCCGAGTTGCTGACCAGAGTGAACGCGATGCAGCAAGGGGACCTGCTGCTCTTCACCGACTGGCGTGGCGATCCTGACGAACGCCTCAGCGAAGACGGCCCGAGCGTGGAAGAGGCATTCTCCGCTGCAGCAAGGCGGGGGGTGCTGGTCCGCGGCCTGATCTGGCGCTCCCACTGGGACAAGGTCCAGTTCAGCGGGGAAGAGAACAGGCACCTTGGCGAGGGCATAGTCGCCGCGGGTGGCCAGTGCCTGCTCGACATGCGCGTCAGGGCGGGCGGGTCGCATCACCAGAAGATGGTGGTGCTGCGCCATCCAGGTCGGCCGGAGCACGACGTGGCGTTCGTGGGCGGGATCGACCTGTGTCACAGCCGCCGTGACGATGCCAGCCACGGCGGCGATCCGCAGCGTCAGCCCATGGCGGCGGTGTACGGTGAGCGGCCACCCTGGCACGACATCCAGGCGATGATCAGCGGGCCAGCTGTCGGCGACGTCGAGGCCGCGTTCAGGGAGCGCTGGAATGACCCGGTGCCGATCACGCTGAACCCGGTCTCACGTGTGCACGACCTGGTCGACCGGCAGGACGATAGCGCGAACCGGCTACCCGACCAGGAGCCCGACCCCGAGTCACGCGGTACGCACGCGGTGCAACTGCTGCGCACCTACCCGTTCCGGCGTCCCGGCTACAGCTTCGCCCCGAAGGGCGAGCGCAGCATCGCCCGTGCCTACCTCAAGGCGCTGACCAGGGCCAGCTCGCTGATCTACCTGGAGGACCAGTACCTGTGGGCCGCCGTCGTCGTCGAGGCTCTAGCCAACGCGCTAGCCGAGCGTCCCGACCTCAGGCTGATCGCGGTGATACCCAGGTATCCGGACATGGACGGCGCCGTCTCCAAGCCGCCGAACCTGATCGGCAGGGTCGACGCCATGCGGATGCTCCGCGAGGCCGGGGGCGGCCGGGTCGCCGTCTATGGCCTGGAAAACGCGGTCGGCACGCCCATCTACGTGCACGCCAAGGTCTGCATCGTCGACGACACCTGGTCGATCATCGGATCGGACAACTTCAACCGCCGCTCGTGGACGCACGACTCCGAGATCAGCTGCGCCATCCTTGACCTGCCCGACGACGGCCCAGGCGCGTCGCACGGCGGCGCCGGTAAGGACACGCTGGAACTCCCGACCGCCAGCGATCCGGGCATGGCCACGAGCCACGGACCCGACATTGAGGCCGAGCTAGGCGGCTGGGCCGGCCGCGGCTGGACGGCAGGGTCCGCGGCCGCCGGGACTCTCGCCGCCGATCGTCCAGTCGGCGGTGATTTCGCCCGCTCGCTCAGGCTCCAGCTCAGCGACGAGCACCTGGGCGCTCAACTGGACCCCGACGCGAGCGCGGCCGAGACATTCGACGCGTTCTGGCGCACCGCCTCCGCCCTGGACGCGTGGCACGCGAACGGCCGGCGAGGTCCGAGGCCGCCTGGCCAGCTCCGGCACTATCACGCGCCGCACCTGACCCGCTGGCAGCGGTTCTACTCGCGCCCGCTGTACCGCCTCGTCTACGACCCGGACGGCCGCCCCCGCGGCATGCGCCGCAGGGCCGAATTCTGACAGCGCGGCTGGCGTCTACATGCTCGCGACGTCGGCCTGCTTGGCCCTGACGGCATCGGCGGCTCCGCGCAGGCCCGCCAGCTCGGACTCGGTGAGGTCGCGCTCCACGACCCGGCGGATGCCGCCCGCGCCGATCTCAGCCTCCACGCCGAGGTAGACGCCCGAGATCCCGTACTGGCCGTCCACCCACGTGCATACCGGCATGACCTGGCCGGTGTCGAGGGCGACGGCCCTGGCCATCCTGGCCGCGGCCGCAGACGGCGCGTAGTAGGCGGAGCCCGTCTTGAGCAGACCCACGATCTCGGCGCCGCCGTTCCTGGTGCGCTCAACCAGCGCCGCGACCTCCTCGGTGTCGAGCAACTTGGCCAGCGGCGTGCCGTCGACCTCGCAGGCGGACGGGACCGGCACCATCGTGTCGCCGTGCGAGCCTAGCGTCAGCGTCGTGACCGAGCCGACGGGAACGCCGAGCCGCTCGGCGACGAAGTAGCTGAACCTGGCCGTGTCGAGCATGCCCGCCTGCCCGATCACCCGCTCCGCGGGGAACTGGGAGACCTTCGCGGCGAGCGCCGTCATCTCGTCCAGCGGGTTGGAGACTACGATCAGGACGGCCTCTGGCGCGTGCTTGACGACTTGCTCGGTCACGCTGCGCACGATCCCGGCGTTGACGCCGATCAGGTCCATCCGGCTCATGCCGGGCTTGCGCGGCAATCCGGCCGTGACGATGACGATCGACGAGCCCGCGATCGCCTCGTAGCCCTCGCCGCCCTGACCGGTCGTCTGTCCTGTGATCCTGGTCTCGAAGCCCTCGATCGGGCGGGACTGGCTCATGTCCAGCGCCAGCCCCTCCGGCTTGCCATCGACGATGTCGGTCAGCACGACCTCGTCAAAGATGTCGTACTCAGCGAGCCGCTGGGCGGTGGTCGAGCCGTAGAAGCCGGCCCCGACGACCGTTACCTTCCCTGAACGGGCCATCGACGTTGCATCTCCTTTGCTCACTCGCGGCGCCGCCGCGGAGGTATGTCCTGCTAGACCATCGCGGCTTGCAGGTTCTTGTGCAGCGCGCCGAGAAACTCCTCGGTGGTCAGGTACGGAGCGTCCTGGCCGATCAGCAGCGCCAGGTCCTTGGTCATCATTCCGCTCACGACCGTCTCGATGCACACCCGCTCCAGCGTGTCGGCGAAGGCCGTGACGGCTGGGGTGTTGTCGAGCTTGCCGCGATAGGACAAACCCCTGGTCCAGGCGAAGATCGACGCGATCGGGTTCGTCGAGGTCGCCTTGCCCTGCTGGTGCTGCCGGTAGTGCCTGGTCACGGTGCCGTGCGCGGCCTCGGCCTCGATGCATGACCCGTCCGGCGTCATCAGCACGCTGGTCATCAGGCCGAGCGAGCCGAAGCCCTGGGCAACGATGTCGGACTCGACGTCGCCGTCGTAGTTCTTGCAGGCCCAGACGATGCCGCCGTCGCCCTTGATGACCTGGGCCACCATGTCGTCGATCAGCCGGTGCTCGTAGGTCAGGCCAGCGGCCTCGAAATCGGCCTTGAACTCGGAGTCGAAGACCTCAGCGAAGATGTCCTTGAACCGGCCGTCGTAGGCCTTGAGGATCGTGTTCTTTGTCGACAGGTACAGCGGGAAGCCGCGGTCCAGCGCGTAGCGCATGGTGGCCCTGGCGAAGTCGCGGATCGAGTCGTCGAAGTTGTACATCCCCATGGCTACGCCGCCGCCTGTGAACCTGGCGACCTCCATCACGAGAGGCTGGCCAGCACCGTCATCCGGCTCGTAGGAGATCGTCACGGTGCCGCTGCCTGGCACGACGAAGTCGCTGGCCCGGTACTGGTCGCCATGTGCGTGGCGGCCGATGATGATCGGCTTCGTCCACCCTGGGACGAACCTGGGGATGCTCTCGATCACGATCGGCTCGCGGAACACCACGCCACCGAGGATGTTGCGGATCGTGCCATTGGGCGAGCGCCACATCTTCTTGAGGCCGAACTCGGAGACCCTGGCCTCGTCGGGCGTGATGGTCGCGCACTTGACCCCGACCCCGAACTGCTTGATCGCATTGGCCGCGTCGATCGTCACCTGATCGTCGGTGGCATCCCGGTTCTGGATCGACAGGTCGTAGTACCGCAAGTCGATGTCCAGATACGGCAGGATCAGATCGTCCTTGATGAACTGCCAGATAATGCGAGTCATCTCGTCGCCGTCGAGTTCGACGACGGGATTGGCCACCTTGATCTTGGACACGCCAATGAATCCCTTCATGTAATAGCTCGAATACGAGGGCCTCGCCGGCCGCGCGGCTAACCGGGCACCGGCACCACGAGCCCGGCGGTGAGCAAGCCGACGCCGAGCACCCCGAAGATCGCCACATCGAGCAACCGCCGCCTCGATGCCAGCATTCCTGCTCGCCGTTCGGGCAGGACCAGCCTCGCCACGGCGGCAACGAGCAACACGCCTGCGAGTACCAACGTACCGCTTCTGACGAGGTGGACGCCTTGGCCAATTATCGCCAGTGCGATCGCGACGCCGACAAGCACCGCCAGGTAGGGCAGTTGCCCCGAGCGTCCTTGTTGCGCCTGATCCGCAGTTCGCTCTTTCCGTCCCTGGCCTGACCGCCTGGGGCCACGCCTGCTCGCGCCGTGCCGGCCACCGCTCATCGCGCCGCCAGCGGCATCCAGGTCAAGCCGGCCTCACCGATGTACTCACTGTCGGGTCTGATCAGCCGGTTGTCCGCGTGCTGCTCGATCACGTGCGCGGTCCACCCGGCCATCCGCGACACCGAGAACACGGGCGTGAACAGGTCGGTCGGGATGCCCAGGTAGTGGTAGACCGTCGCGGCGAAGAAGTCGACGTTCGGGTACAGCCCCTTCTCGGCGAGCACCGTCTCCTCGATTCTGCGTGACATCCGGTAATAGGTATCGTCGCCCGCCGCCTGCGCCAGCTCGGCCGCGAGCTTGCGGAGAATCGTGGCGCGCGGGTCCTCAACTTTGTACACCCGATGACCAAAGCCCATGATCTTCTCGCCGCTACGCAGTCTGGCGGTCACCTCGGTGGCCGCCGCCTCGACGGGGTCGGCCTGCGCGTTCTTCGCGATTTCTTCGAGCAGCCGCATGACCTGCTCGTTCGCGCCGCCGTGCAGCGGGCCTTTCAGCGTGCCGAGCGCGGCGACCACTGCCGAGTGCATGTCAGACAGGGTGGCGGCGCAGACCCGGGCGGCGAACGTCGACGCGTTCATCGTGTGGTCGGCATGCAGGACCAGGCAGATGTCCAGGATCTCGCTCGCGCGGGCGCTTGGCCTGGCGCCGGTCACCTGCAGCAGGAAGTTGCCGGCCAGGCTCAGCTCAGGGTCGGCCTCCGGCACCCCGCGCCCGTTCCTGGCCGCCTCATACCCGGCCACCAGCACGGGCTGCTGTGCGGTCAGCCGCGCGGCCTTGCGCAAGTTGGCGTCGGCCGCATTGGAGTCCTTGTCAGGGTCACTGGCGCTGGCCAGCGACACCAGGGTGCGCAGGGCCTCCATCGGCTCCTGATGATGCGCGACCGCCGAGAGGTCGGCGGTGACCAGCGCGCCTAGCGCGCGGCCAGCCAGGATCTCGGCGTGATAGCACGCGAGGTCGGCCCGATTCGGCGGGGCGCCGCGCTGCAGCAGGTAGGCGACCTCCTCGAAGGTCGCGATGCCAGCTAGCTCATTGATGTCGTAACCGCGGTAGGAGAGGCGGCCAGCCCGGCCGTCGATGTCGCTCAGAGCGGTCGCGGCGGCTACGACGTCCGCCAGTCCCTTCGATGGCTGCTGCGCCATTGCCTCGCCTCCAGAACGGCCCGCTCGGAAGTGTACTTTCCCGCCGTATCCGATACCTACGCGCCGGCCGGTCCCGCTCCGCCCGGGTTGCCCGGGTTGTATCCGTGTCATACGGGTAGGCATGCTGCAGGGAGCGCGTGTCTCCTGCGCGGAAGGTCGCGGAAGGTGCTGTCTATGGAAGGCCCCCACATTCAGGTCGCGAGCACCGGAGCCCAGCTTCCGCTGCAGCCGGACGTGACGACGGTTGGCCGCGGGAGACACGTAGACATCAAGCTGCCCGATCCGAGCGTTTCCCTGCTGCACGCCGAGCTGGTCCGCCGCGGACCCTACGTCTACGTGATGGACCTGGGTTTATCACGCAACGGCACCAGGGTGAACGGCCGACTCGTGGCCAGGCGGCTGCTGGTCGACGGTGACGCCCTGACCTTTGGCTCGGCCAGGTGCCGGATCGCAGGCATCGCGACGGACGAGAACGTCGACGCTGAGCACCTGCGGACGGCCGCGCCCGAGCTGACCAGGCGCGAACTCGACGTGATCGCGTCGCTCTGCCGTCCCGCCCTGTCCGAGGACGCCTTCGTCGCTCCCGCGACCGCGCGAGAGATCGCTGCGGACCTCGTCGTCACCGAGGCAGCGGTCAAGCAGCACCTGCTCAGGCTCTATTCGAAGCTGCGCATCCCCGAGGGCACCAACCGCAGGATCCGGCTCGCCAACGAGGTGATCTCACTGGGCCTCGCCAAGCCTGAGCTACCAGGGGAACCGAACGGCGGCAGGGCCCACGTGACCCAGGCGCACGCGCTGGCGGTGCCGCGCCAGCCAGGACCAGCAGGGCCAGGACCAGCAGGGCCAGGACCAGCAGGGCCGGTGCCCGCACAAGGTACCGGTGGCCCGCCCGCCTGACTCAGCCCCGCGGAGCACCCGACCGGTCCGCCGCGTCCTACAGGCCGATCTGGTGAATGAGATTGAGCAGGTTCCGCCGCACATCGGTCACTATGGTGCGAACCGCCGGGAAGTGCAGCAGCTGATTGTGCAGGCTGTTGACGGGCCAGTACGCCGGTGCGGGCGACTGGTACCACGCGCTGACCGCTGCCCAGATCGCGACCGCGATCACCCCTACGTACGCGATGGCCAGCAGGCTCGTGCTCCTGGCCGCCGACGTGTAGAGCCTGGCCAGCGCCGTTCTGCTGCCCTGGGAACCAGGTCCGAGCCCTACGACCGCCACCAGCGCGCCCGCGCCGAACGCCACGGCCTGTGGCAGCGGGTGGACCGGCACGGCGATGATCGTGATCGCGGTCGCCACGCAGAACGCGAGCAGCGCCACCGGCGCGGACAGCACCAGGCCGAGCAGGGCGCGCGTCACAGCGACCGGATAGAACGCGACCGCGAGCACGGACAGGCTCGCCTTGCCGCCGTCTGCGTCCCGCCGTTTGGCTAGATGCCGGCTCGTGATCGTGACGGCGCGCAGCGCGACCAGCACGGCGAGTGCGAAGCCGGTCCCGATGATCGGTGCCATCACGCTGATCGCGACGACCATCGCCACCGTGGCGATCACCAGCAGGCTCCACGGCGACACCGGCCCGGCAGTCCGGCCAGTC
>CAVOJF010000005.1:0-1135268 GCA_963696215.1 uncultured Actinomycetota bacterium | reverse complement strand
GCTCCCAAGTCTGGCTTGTCCGGCAGATCGGGCAGCACCGGCGTGTTTCGCTGTAAGGGAGCGGGAAGGCAGCAATGTCGGGCGCAAATCGGCGATCCAGGCTGGTACTAGCTACCCATCATCCCCAGATTCGCTTCTAATCCGGTCTTGACGCACATGGGGGAGGTTCGGTGTAACATGCTTACCGGTGCTCTGGTCCCCCGCCGGGGCACCGTTGCCGGCGTTCCGGGCCCCCGTCGGAGCGCCGATGAATGCGACGCCGGGTGGTTTGCCCCCGTAGCCACCCGGCGTCGCCCTTTTTTATGTCATTTTTGACTGGCTACTCGGTCTTGCGGAACTGGGCGATCGCGATACCCATCATGGTCAGCCCCATGGCCGCCACGATGGTCAGCGATAGCCACTCAGGCACTGCCCAGCTGCCCCAGGTGACGCTGGGCGCCAGCAGACGCGCGGCGCCGCCAGGAAGGCTGAGGTGCGCGAATACCGCGTGCCGCATCGGGCCTACCACATAGGTGAGCGGGTCGATCCTGGTCAGGACCGTCAGCCAGCTTGGCAGGCCGTTGAGCGGGTAAAGGGCCCCGGAAAGGAAGAACAGGGGCATGACAAGCATCTGAGTAAGCGCCATGAATGCCTGGAACTGCGTGATCCTCGCGGCCATCATGACCCCGAATGCCGTAAGCGTGAACGACAGCAGCAGCAACTCGCCAACCAGAGTCAGCAGCAGCACCGGGTTATACGGCACGTGCGCGAAGCCTGCCAGCGCCAGGAAGATGATGCCCTGGAACGTCGCGATCGTCGCGCCGCCCAGGCATTTGCCGATAACGATCGACGCGCGGCTGACGGGCGCGACCAGGATTTCTCGCAGGAAGCCGAACTCGCGGTCCCACACGATCGAGCCGGCCGAGAAGATCGACGTGAACAGCACCGACATGGCGAGCACGCCGGGATAGATGAATGTCTTGAAGTCGACCCCGTCGGGCAGGCTGCCGCTGGCCAGCGTGGACAGCCCAGTGCCGAGGATGAACAGGAACAGCACCGGCTGCACCAGCGACGTCACCGCCCGCAGCCGGTCGGTCCTGAACCTGATCAGCTCGCGCCGCCAGACAATGCTTACTGCCCGCAGATCGTGCCGGATTCCGTGGCTCGGCACCGGGACCCTGATCGACTCGATGACGGCCGATTCGGCCGCCCGCGTGACGGTATCGGTCACGTCATCGCCTTCCCCTGAAACGCTGCGCCATCTGGCGCATGGCATCGGTGCCCGACGCCTCGGCGTCGCGGATGGTCTTGCCCGTATAGGACATGAAGACGTCATCGAGCGAAGGCCTTGACACACTGACCGACTTGATCGGAAGGCCCAGCTCGGTGAAGAGCCTCGGCACGAACTGCTCGCCCCCGGCTACCGGGAACGTCACGGCGCCCTCGTGAATGGCGGCGTCGATTCCGAAGCTGCGCGCCAGTGCGGCAATCGCGGCCTGGTCGTCAGCGGTGTGGATCTGCACCCTGTCCTTGCCGACGCTGGCCTTCAGCGCCTCTGGTGTGTCGATGGCGACGATCTTGCCGTGGTCGATGATCGCGATCCGGTCGCAGTGCTCGGCCTCGTCCATGTAGTGCGTGGTCAGGAAGATCGTGATGTCCTCGCGGCCCTTGAGATCGTTGATGTAGGCCCAGATGGAGGACCTCGTCTGCGGGTCGAGGCCGACCGTCGGCTCGTCGAGAAACAGCACGTGCGGCGCGTGCAGCAGCCCTCGTGCGATCTCCAGCCGCCGCTGCATGCCGCCAGAGAACGTGCTGACCAGGCTGTCCTTGCGGTCCCATAGCCCGACCATGTCGAGCACCTGGCGCATTCGCGGCGGCACGGCGTCTTTCGGCACGCCGTAGAGCTCGGCGTGGAAGCGCAGGTTCTGCTCGGCGGTCAGGTAGCCGTCGAGCGTTGTGTCCTGAAAGACCAGGCCGATGTTGCGCCGGACGGCGTCGCGCTGGGACGCGGTGTCGAACCCGGCCACGGTGGCCCTGCCGGAAGTGGCATTGGCCAGGGTGCAGAGGATCTTGATGGTCGTCGTTTTTCCGGCGCCGTTGGGTCCCAGGAAACCGAAGGTCTCGCCTGGGTAGATGGCGAGGTCGATGCCGCGAACGGCCTCGACCTCGCCATAGCGCTTGGTGAGCCCCGAGACCTCAATGACCGGACGGGGAGTTCGCTCGGCGGCGCCGTCGGCTTGCAGTGCCGGACGCTGACCGTTGCTCGCGGTGGTTTCCAGGCTCACCGGCTCCTCCTCACCTTGGGCCCCGTTCCCGAGCCTAGTCACCGTCCGGCGTCTGGGCGGCAGGACCGTCTGCGTCCTCCTGGCCCTCGTCTTCGGCCAGAATCCGGTACAGCGACCTGCGGGTTTGCGCA
The DNA here is from genome assembly GCA_963696215.1 of uncultured Actinomycetota bacterium. Taxonomy (GTDB): domain Bacteria; phylum Actinomycetota; class Actinomycetes; order Streptosporangiales; family Streptosporangiaceae; genus Chersky-822. The sequence goes on along the minus strand of CAVOJF010000005.1, from coordinate 1,132,873 downwards.
AGGATCTTGCGCGCCTGGGCCATCTGGGCGTCAGTGCCCGCGCTCAGCACGCCGAATGCCGCGACGTGTACCTGGCGGACCAGCGTCGCCATGTCGGCGGCCGCGTTCGCGGCGTCGCCTGACATCGCGGACCATGGCGCCTTCAGCTCTTCGGTGTGCCCGGTCACGTACTCGCGGCCGGCGTCGGTCAGCGCGTAGGCGCGCCGCTCCCCCGCCGTGGCCTGCAGGACGACCAGGTTCTCATCCTCGAGCTGAGCCAGCGCGGGGTAAACCGACCCTGGGCTCGGCCGCCAGAGGCCGCCGCTGCGATCGCTAATCTGCTGGATGATCTGGTAGCCGTTCATCGGCTCCTCGGCAAGCAGCGCCAGAGCTGCCGCGCGGACGTCGCCGCGCTTGGCCCGGCCGCCGCGCCTGCCGTACCGACCGCGCGGGCCGCCGTGGAAGCCTGGGCCTCGCCCGAAGTCTGGCCCGAGGTCGGGCCCAAGGTCGGGCCCGAAGCCGCCGCGTCCGCCGAACTCGGCCCGGCCGCGCCGGCTGGAACCGCCGGGAACACCTGGCTCGCCCGCGGAATCGGCTTCCGGCGGATCGAACCTGTACCTGAACCGCCGTCCGGCGTGGTGCCGGTGCGAGTGCGGAGGCCAGTGCTCTCCGAACTCCTGGTTGCGAGTGTCTCGCTCGTTCATATCGAACCTCCTGAGAATGTCTTGATAGCTCAACGATATATCGTTCAGTAATCGCTGGCAAGGCTGATTTCTTCCCGGGTTGGCGTGGGCGCCCGCAGAACACCGCGGGCGGGATGCTGTGAAAGGTGAAATCGGGCGGCGGGCAGGCGTGGCGGGGCGGGCGCGTGGCCAAGCGCGTCCGCGAAGAATCAGGCCTGGTTCTGCGGACCGTCCTGGGCGGCGTCATGCCAGCGCTCGGTCATGGCCGTCAGCCGGCCAGCGGCGTCGGTGAACTGCTGGCCGCCGCCGACGGCGAGGCCGAGCAGGAAGGCGGTGACCGGCGCCGCCGGCCTGTCGACTCGGTGCGCCGAGTCCCTGGCGAGGTCCAGGATCACGCGCTCATCCACGCTCGCCCGATCGATGCCGAGCTCGGCGCAGGCCGCGTCGATCCATCTGTCGAGCGTGCTCATCGCGTGCCTTCCTTGCCGGGTGGCTGGCCAGCGAGCACCATCGCCGCTGTTAGGTCGTCGCTAGTGTCGCAGTCCATCCAGGGCGGGCCCTGGCCAGGCTCCTGGCTGATCGTGACCTCGGCTGGCCGTAGCGGGCGAAGGAGGCCGCCCAGCGACGAACCGTCGTACACCTCGAGCGCTGAGCGCACCAGGGCGGTTCGCCAGCAGCTCACCAGCCACTGCGGCCGGCCTTGGCCGTCGAGGAGCAGCGCTCCGGCCGCGGCAGCACGCTCCGCCGCGGCGAGCAGCGTGCGCAGGTGCAGGTCGCGGAGGAACGGCAGATCAGCGGCGAGCAGAAGCAACCATGGCTCGTCAACCCTGACGAGGCCGGCCCGAACGGCCGGTACCGGGCCGGCGCCAGGCGGTTGCTCGCTGGTGAACTCGACAGAATCCTGCGGCAGATCCGGCCTGGTCGGCCCGACCACGACGACCCGGCTGGCGCCGGCCCCTGCGGCCGCCGATGTGACGGTGACGAGCAGGGAGCGACCGCCGATGGTGATTCCCGGCTTGTCAGCTCCGCCGAGCCGGGTGGCGCGCCCACCAGCCAGAACTAGCGCGGCGACGGGTCCGGGCGGGTCAGCCACCGATGGCCGACATGGGCCTGGCCGGCTGCAGGAAGCCGGGGTCGTTGATGCCGTGCCCCGGCAGCTTCGCGGCGACCGAGCGGCGCCATCGGTCGGCCAAGTCCTCGTCGTCCGCGCCCGCCCGCAGCGGCGTACGCAGGTCGCTCTCCTGCCTGGCGAACAGGCAGTTCCGCACCTGGCCGTCGGCGGTCAGCCTGACGCGGTCGCAGGATCCGCAGAATGGCCTGGTCACCGAGCCGATCACGCCGACCCTGGCGGGGCCGCCGTCGACCAGGAAAGTCTCGGCAGGGGCTGACCCGCGCACGTGCGGATCGTCGGGGGTCAGCGTGAACTTCGCGGACAGCGCCTCGAGAATCTCGTCGGCCGTCACCATGTTCTCCCGGCGCCAGCCGTGCTGCGCGTCGAGTGGCATCTGCTCGATGAAGCGCATCTGGTAGCCATGGTCGAGGCAGAACTGGAGCAGGTCGATCGCCTCGTGGTCGTTGACGCCGCGCATCAGGACCGCATTGACCTTCACTGGCGCGAGCCCGGTTCCAGCCGCCGCTGCCAGGCCTTCGAGCACGTCGGCCAGCCTGTCTCGCCGCGCGAGCTTGATGAACGTCTGCGGGTCGAGCGTGTCGAGAGAGACGTTCACCCGGTCGAGCCCAGCCTCGTGCAGCGGGGCGGCGAGCCTGGCCAGGCCGATGCCGTTGGTCGTCATCGAGATCTCAGGCCGCGGCGTCTGGGCTGCCGTCCTGGCCACGATGCCGGCCAGCCCGCGCCGCAGGATCGGCTCGCCGCCGGTGAACCGGATCTGGTTGACGCCGAGCCGCCGCACGGCGATGCCAAGCAGCCTGATCAGCTCGTCGTCGGTAAGCTGGTCGGCGCTCGGCAGCCAGTCGAGCCCCTCTGGAGGCATGCAGTAGCTACACCGCAGATTGCACCGATCTGTCAGCGAAACGCGCAGGTCGGTGGCCACGCGGCCATATGAGTCGGCGAGCATGACCTACCTCCTCCCGCAGCGGTGTCGCTCTAACGCTGGCTTAGCCTACTTCTCGATCCGCGTTCCTCGCGGAGGGCGTTGCTTAGCTAGTGCTCGCCAAGCAGTCCCTCTAACAACAACAACTACGCCGTCGATTCGTTCCCTGGATGGCGGTCGCTTCCTCCAGGATGGGGCTATGACCGTGACAGGCGCGATCTGGCGTGATCAGTTGTCGCCCGACCAGCGCGCCGTGCTGGGCCGCGACGCCGGCGTGATCGCCGAGCCGCGCCCGGACGTGCTTGTCATAGGCGGCGGAATACTGGGCGTCGCGATCGCCGCCGCGGTGCACGACGCCGGGCTCGGATCGGTCCAGCTGATCGAGGCCGGCGCTGGGCGCGGGTGCGACCGGCGGTGCGACCGGGCTCCTGATCCCTGAGCCGCACCAGTGGAGCGATCCTGAGACGTTCGTCGACATGGAGCGCGCCAGCCTGGAACGGTGGCGGTACCTCGACCAGGTCACGCCCGGCGGCCTTGGCCTGGTCGAACTCGACTGGATCGGCCTGGCGCCCGATCCCGGCGGACTTGCCGCGCACCAGCCTGAGAACATCGAGTGGCTGGACGCCGCGAAGATCGCCGCGCTGGTTCCCGGCCTGGCCTGGCACCTCGGCGGTGCGCTGATCAGGCATCAGGCCAGGGTCAACCCGCTGCGCGCGCTGGTCGGCCTCGCCGCTGGCCTGCCCGCGGTCGGCACCGGCGTGGCGGCCTCGGCGATCACGCTTCGCGGGGACACGATCGAGTCGGTCGCGACGTCGGCAGGGCAGATCAACCCCGGTGCGGTCGTCTTCGCTACCGGCCTGCCGCCGGTACTCGACGGGCTGCACATCGATATCCCGTCCGACCGGGTCAAGGGCCATCTGGTCGTGACCGCGCCCACGGAGGTTCACCTGCCCTGCACGGTCGCTCCGGTCGCTACGCCGCTTGAGGATGGCAGGCTGCTGGCCGGCGGCACCTTCGACTACGGCGACGAGAGTCCGGTGGTCAGGGAGGAGGTCGTGGACACGATCATGGGCGGCCTGCGCGCCGCGCTGCCCGGCGTCCGCAACGTCGCTGTCTCACATCAGTGGTGCTGCTTTCGGCCGCGGCACCCTGACCGCCGCCCTGTGATCGACCGGGTGCCAGGCTTGCGCAACGCGTGGCTGACCTCCGGCCACTTCAGGACGGGGATCCTGAACGCGCCCGCCACCGGGATGGCGATCAGCAGGTGGATCGCGGCGGACAAGCCGCCGCCTGAGGCCCGGGCGTGGAGCGCCGCGCGGTTTGCCGCCCGCGGCGGCTAGCGCATCCGCCTGCGGTCATCGGGCAGCCGCTGGGTGATCCGCTGCCGGTCCAGGTATTCAAGGAGCGGGATCGCGGTGCGCCTGGTCGACCCGAGCGCGGCCCTGGCGTCGGCCGCGGTGAACGGCTGATCGAGCCCGGCCAGGATCTCGGCGGCGCGCGCGTCCGCGCCAGGAGCCAGCACGATCTGGTCACTGATCCGCAGCAGCGCCCCGTGCCTGGCGGCCGCGGCTAGATCGCGCCGGTCCAGCCCAAGCTCGGTGAGCCTGGCGGCGTCGGGCGCGTCAAATGGCCGCTCATCCAGGTAGGCGATGAGCGCGGCCACGGCGCTGGCAAGCGCCGGCGGCAGCCCCGTCTGCGCTGAAGCGGCCGTGAGCAGGCCGCCGGCGATCGTCACCGACTCCGCCGCCTGTGCCAGCGCTGCCACCAGCCGCCGGTCGGGCAGCCGCAAAGCCTCCCGCGCTGCCTCTGCCGGCAGGCCAGGGGCGAGCGGCTCCCGCTCGGCGTACTCGGCCACGAGCGAGGTCAGTCGTACGGCCAGGCTGGCCCAGTGACCCGGATCCGCGAGCCAGCCGGCCGCCACCGGTGCAGGCAGCCCGGTCATGCCCATCGCGGCGAGATCGGCCGATCTGGCAAGACCGCGCCGCCTGAGCAGGTCGGCGGCGGTCGGACGGTCGGGCCAGGACGCGAGCTCGGCGGTGGCCGCGGCCGCCGCGCCTCGCCTGGTGAGCGGCGGCGGATTCAGGTCAAGCACGACGGCTCCTGTGATGCCGCGCCAGGGCGCGGTCACCGCGCCTGGCGCGTCCTGGCTTGCGGCCGCGCCGGGATCGCGCAGCAGCACCCGGTCAGCGACATGGAGCGGTACCGGGTCCCGGAGCGTCAGCCTGGCGTGGCCGCTGCCGAGCATCCTGACCTTGGCCGGGGTTCGCGCGGACCCCACGTGCAGCGTCATCGTCGCGGGCAGTCCGTCGTCCTGGTGGTGGCCAAGCCGGACGTCGACCTGCCTGGCAATGACCCACCGCCCCGGCTGGATGAGCGCCATCCCGCGCCGGACGTCGGCCAGGTCGATGCCGCGCAGGTTCAGCGCTGCCCGCGCGACGCCGGTCAGCTCGGCGGCGGTGTCCCCGAGCGACTGCAGCGCGCGCACCCTGACCGGCCGCATGGCAGGCGTGAGCGCTAGTTCGTCGCCGCGGCGGACTGTGCCCGCCGGGAGCGTACCGGTCACGACCGTCCCGCTGCCGGTGATGCTGAAGGCCCGGTCGACCCAGATCCGCACCGGGGCGCTCGCGGGTGCCGTCGGCAGCCCGCTGGCTAGGTCGTCAAGCGCGCTGATCAGCTCGGGCAGGCCGGCCCCGGTGACCGCGCTAACGGCGACGGCCCTTACCTCGCCGAGGCTCGACGGCTTGAGCTGCTCGGCTGCCTGCGCCCTGGCGTGGCCGGGATCGGCCAGGTCGGACCTGGTTATCACGAGCAGGCCGCTCGTGATGCCCAGCGCATCGACGGCCGCCAGGTGCTCTGCCGACTGCGGCATCCAGCCGCCGTCGGCGGCCACCACGAACAGCACAGCAGGGACCGGTCCCACGCCAGCGAGCATGTTGGGCACGAACCTCGCGTGCCCTGGTACGTCGACGAAAGCCAGCCGGGCGCCGGACGGCAGCGTCATCCAGGCATAGCCCAGGTCGATCGTCATGCCCCGGCGCTTTTCCTCGGCCCAGCGGTCGGGCTCCATCCCGGTCAGCGTCCGTAGCAGCGCGGACTTACCGTGGTCCACGTGCCCGGCGGTGGCGATGACGTGCATGCTCGTCAGCCTGCTTGCTCTGGCGCGAGCTGACCGGCATGCTGAGCGGCCGCCAGGACGGCGGCCGCCAGCGTGTCGTCATCGGCTGGCTCGACCGCATACAGGTCAAGCAGCAGCCTGCCGTCGGTGACCCGGCCGGCCACGGCAGGCAAGTTCCCGGCCGCGACGCTGGCGCTGCTGCGCAGCGCGACGGCCAGGTCAGCGGGCACGCTGACCGCAGCACTGGGCAGCGCGACGCCGGGCGCGCCGCCGCCGCCCACGGCGGCCTCGCTGGCGGTGGCCTTTGCGTCGATCCCGGCCTCGGCCAGCGCGGCCGCCAGCCGCCTGGCGCGGTCGGCCAGCGTTCCCGCGGTGGTGGCGAGCGCCGCGAGCACCGGAGCCTGCGGTCCAGCCAGTGTGGCCTCCAGCGCGGCCACCGTGAGCTTGTCGACCCGCAGCGCGCGAGCGAGCGGGTGCCTGGCCAGCTGCCTGACCAGGTCAGTGCGACCGAGCAGCAGGCCGGCTTGCGGGCCGCCGAGCAGCTTGTCCCCGCTCGCTGTCACCAGTGCCGCACCGGCGCGGAGCCAGGTCGTCGCGTCCGGCTCGTCGGGCAGCGCAGGGTGCGGCGCGAGCAGGCCGGATCCGATGTCACCGACCACGGGCACGCCAAGTCCGGCGAGGTCGGCCACCCCCGCGTTCTCCGTAAATCCATCGATCCGGTAGTTGGACGGATGCACCTTCAGCACGAAGCCGGTGCGCGGTCCGATTGCGGCCGCGTAGTCAGCGACCGACGTCCTGTTCGTGCTGCCGACCTCGCGGATCTGCGCGCCGGTGCTGGTCAGCAGGTCAGGCAGCCGGAAGCCGTCGCCGATCTCGATGAGTTCGCCGCGGCTCACGATGATCTCGCGCCCGGCCGCCAGCGCGGTCGCGGCCAGCACCAGGGCGGCCGCATTATTGTTCACCACGTGCACGGCCTGCGCGTCGGGCACCGCCTTGGCCAGCGCGGCGAGCATGGCGGCGCCGCGTCGCCCGCGTGCGCCTGTTCGCAGGTCGTACTCCAGATCGGTGCACCCAGCAGCGACGGCCAGCGCATCGCGCGCGGCGGCGGACAGAGGCGCGCGCCCGAGGTTGGTGTGCAGCAGAACGCCGGTAGCGTTGATTACTGGCGTGAGGCTGCTCGCGAGCCACGGCAACCCGGTCACGGCCGCGGTCGCGACGTCCTCAGGGCGGATCTCGCCGTCCCTGGCGCGCTGCTGGGCGCGACGGACCGCTTCCCGCACCAGGGAGCGGCCGAGCCGCCGCTCAGCGGCCGCCAGCCGCGGGTCGGCCAGCACCGCATCGGTGCGCGGCACCAGCCTGCGGGCGTCCTCCACGACCGTGACCATACCTCGCGGGGCTGGCAGCGGGGTACGCCAGTCAGCCGGCTGGCGGCCGACACAAGATCAGCAGGCCGGCGATGTTGCCAATCATGCGTCCTGATGTGCCAGTCTTGATCGACTGACGTGAAGAAGGTGAGTGACGATGGCCGATGGCGTGCGGACACCACGCAGCAGAGGCACCCTGTGCGGGCTCGCGCTGATCCTGCTTGGCGGCTGGGGCGGCGTCGCGCCGTTCGCCGGGCCGTCCTATGGCTTCGGCTTCACCCCCGACCAGGCCTGGAAATATACCTCTGGCCGGCTGTACCTGTCGGCGGTGCCTGGTGCCGTCGTCCTGCTTGCCGGGCTGATCATCGCGGTGACGCGGAGCAGGGGCTTCGGCGGGTTCTGGGCCTTCGTCGCCGCGCTCGGCGGCGCGTGGTTCATCGCCGGCGCCGCGGTGATCGGGCTGCTGCCGGCCAGCAGCGCCGCCGGGATCACCACAGGGAGCCCGCTCGGGACCAGCGCCCACAACGCGATCCTCACCCAACTGGCGCTGTTCGCGGGCGTCGGCGCGCTGATCGTATTCTTCGCTGCGGTGGCGCTTGGCCGGTTCTCGATCGCGGCGTTGCGCGACTACAACGGCGTCGCCACCGATGACGTCGACGTCGCGAGCATCGCGGGTGTCGGCGGCGCGTACGGGGGCTACCAACAGGCCCAGCAGGTCCAGCAGGCCCAGCAGCCATACTCTGGCCAGCAGATCGCGGCTCAGTACGGTAGCACCGAGCCGTTCCCGCCCGAGCATTACGCGTCGCCGACTGAGCAGTACCAGGCGACCGAGAACTTCCCGGGCACCGAGCACTACCAGGCGACCGAGCAGTACCCGCCCGCTACTCAGCAGCAGTACCAGCCGGGCTCCGCGCAATACCCGCAGCACGACCCGTTCGGGCTGAGCCAGGAGTCGCCGACGAACACCTATCAGCGCTCGCAGAGCCCGTTCCCGCCAGCGCCGTTCCCCGGACACCCTGACCAGCCTGCCTCGGAGTCCACTACGGCTCTCGATCGTCCGAGCCCGGATCAAGGCCAGTAAGAGCCGGTACGGGCCCGGTTACCCGGTGCGGCCGTTCAGGCGCATCACCAGCGGCTTGGCGTTGCGATTGCCGAACGTTTTGGTGCAGCCGACCGCCCAGGCGATCCTGCCCGACAAGGCGAAGGCGCCGATCAGCTGCCCGCCGTCGGCCGGTGAGTGCATGCGGACACGCCGCCACGACTTACCGTTCCAGTGCAGGATCACCGGCTCGACTTTCTTGATCGCTTTGGTGGTCCCGCCGATGGCGAGCATCGCCCCGCCCGCAACATTCCTGACCAGCCAAGGCGACATCGCATGAGCCGAGACAGTCACGACCAGGCCGCCGGTGGTGCCTGCCGCCCAGACATCGCGCGCCGATGTCCCGGACACGCCGAGCAGCCCGGCACCTTTCGCTACGGCCGGGCTGGCGACCTTCCGCCAACGGCTGCCGTTCCAGCGCAGGATGAGGGTGCCGCGGACAGTCTCGCCGACTGCCCAGACCTCGTGGGCGGAGATTGTGGCAACGCTCTCTAGCGCCGCTCCGCGGGCCGGGCTCGGGCTTGGCACTCGCCGCCACGCGGTTCCGTTCCAATGCAAGGTCACGGTGCCGCGGCGACCGCCCACCGCCCAGATATCCTTCGCCGATCGGGCCGATACCCCTGTCAGGAAGGCCCGAGAGCGGCTATGCACGCGCAGCCAGGCCTTGCCGTTCCAGTGCACGATCAGGCTGCCGCCATCAGCAAGGCCAACCGCCCAGGCGTCGCGCGGCGAAACTGCCGTGACATCGATGAGCAGCCCGCCAGATGACGGCGGGCTGGGCACGCGGCGCCAAGAGGTCCCGTTGAAGTGCAGGATGAGCGCCGCGCTGCCGCTGAAGCCGACCACCCAGACGTCGCGGGCCGAGGTCGCGGCGACGCCGTTCAGCCAGCCGTTTGCCGGGGCTACTCGCACCCGCTGCCACGTCTTGCCGTTCCAATGCTCGATCAGGGTCCTGGGCTGGCTGAGAGGGCCAGAGTGCCCGACCGCCCAGGCATTCTTGGCCGAGGTGGCGACGACATCGTCGAGCACGCCGGTACTGGCCAGCACGGCGGTCGACACGACACCGCCGACCTGCGCCCGCACGGTGGCCGACGCCCGCGCCTGACCGACGGGGATCGCGGCGACGGCGGCCACTATCAACGGCAGGACGGCGAGCCCTCGAACCCGGCCAATGGCAGCGCCTGCGCGCATGCTCGTCACCCTTTCCGAGAGACCGACGGCCCGCCTATCGTGGTACATAGGCGCACTACGGAGCAAGAGCCAAACAAGCTAGCTGTCCTAGCTATCTCGCCAAGTGCCGACGTCAGCTCGGGGGTCAGTCAAGCGGTCGGTCCATGCGCTGTGGCGCGCGCGAAGCTTCTTGGCGGTTAGGTCCGCGCGTCCCAGGTCGCGGTAGTTCGGAACCCAGGACTCGACAATTTGATGTGATCGCGCGACGGCCCAAAGGTCCCACAAAGGCATATCGGCAAGCACGGACCTGCTCGCCGTTTGATAGGAGTCCAGGAACACGTCGGCGATATGTTCGTCGTACAGCAGATATAGATCCAGCCGGCACCAGCCCACGTCGAAGCCGCGCGGACCAAGGGCGCCTCCGGTCCAATCCACGACGCCAGTAAGCGCGCCGCCCTCCCACACCGTGTTACCAGACCAGTAGTCGTGGTGCGTCAGCACAGTCGGGGCGCCGGTGAGAAGGTCCCATTTGGCCGTAACCACGCTCGCCGCCGGTCCGCTGACGGCAGCATGGCGCCCTTCGAACCGGCCGAACACGCTGGGAAGTCCAGCCAGCCGGTGCGTGGCCGTCCCATGGACCTGCGCGAGCGCTTCGCCGAGCTGTGCGGCCCAGACGGCTGGCTGGCCGGGGATGATGTCGGCGACACCAGGCAGCCGTGAGATCAATAGCCATGACCATCCGGACGGCTCGCCGCTCACGCCCGTGGCCTGCAGCCGGGGTGCCAGGCCGTCAAGCCCGTCCAGAGCGGCGAGAACCCGTGCCTCATGGCGGGCCGCGTCATCTCCCGGAGGAAATTCGCGGAGAACAAATTCCTGTTCCGGATTCGCCGTCCGAATCAGATAGGTACCGGCATGCGTTCCGCCCGCAAGCGCACGAATCCCCTGCACCGTCGCGCCCGGACCCGCGAGTCCCGCGGCTCGCTCAACCGCCACCGATGACTGGGGCACATCATGCACGGCCCACGAGCATAGAGGACGTAGCGGTGATCTCGGCTTGCCGGTCGTGGCCATTCGTGTCAGATCAGACGGACATCCGGAGCTGCCGCTGGCCTACACGTTCTCCTACGCCTTCACCCTGGTGATGGCCTACCTGGAACCCGTGGTGGCTGCTCGGAGCTGTCGTCGTGCTCGGCTGGATCGGCTACCGGGCGGGGTGGTCACGGCTGGCGGGTGCTCTGCTGTCCAAGGCTGGCCAGGGGTGTGGCGATGGCATACCTGGGACTACCAGCTTGCGCGAGCCCCGTACTAGTCTTTTGCGGTCCAGCCGATGCGCTGCATGGAATCGCGCATCTCGGGACTGAGCGGCTGGAGAAGCGGTACCGCAGCACTTTGGACCTGTTGCACGGCGTCGTCCAGCCCGTCGCTCGGTACGGCAGCGCCGTCCGGCGACCTGTCGGTTGCTGTGAGCGTGCGGACCATTACTGCCTCGAGGTGCTGGGCCCGCTCGAGGAAATGGCGGTCGGCTGATTCGTCGATGAGCAGAGGCGCGCTGATGAGCAGCATCATCATGTACGTCTGGAAGCTATCGGACGCGGCGGCGCGGTCGCCCGATCCGTCGATCACCGACGACACAGCCTTGGCCGCACGAGCGGCCTGGGCCAGCATGATAACGGTCTGTGCGCCGACCGCCTGGCCGCGTTGCTTGGCCTGTCGCAAGTTGAGCAGCTGATTCACGACCAGGACTGTAATCAGCAGCACCAGCACCCCTGACACTGTGTCTGTCGTAAGCGAGTGGTTCCCCCACCAGCTTCGCGGCCCGGCGTTAGTGATTTCGTCAACGATCAGCGCCAGCGTGATCAGCACCACGAAGCCAGCAGCAGCCCACCCCAGCAAGCGCCCAGACACCCAAACGACTCTACATACGGGAGCCTGACCCAGGTCAATCCAGGGTTGGCCCAGCCGGATCCCAACCACGACCCCGACCTGCGGCCAGCATGGCGCGGGAAGCCGAGGTGGATCCGGAGATCCGCCGCAAGACCCTCGGCCATGCCGACGCGGCGATGACGTCGCGTTGTTCCCCAGATGTTCCCCGGAGGGCTCTGTGCCCCGTCACCGGACCCCTGCGAGCAGGCTCCTGGCGCGCATCAGGAACGGTGTTGCCCCAGCTCAGCGGAGGCGGACGGGAATCGAACCCGCCTATGACGCAACGCGCCATACCTCGGTTTTGAAGACCGGGGAGCCCACCAGGTGCCCAGACGCCTCCGTCCCGAACCCTAGTCCACTCAGTCAATTCCGGCGTAGAGCGAGTCGATCACGTCCGCGTACTTGTTGTGGATGATCCGGCGCTTGAGCTTGAAGGTTGGCGTCAGCTCTTCGCTCTCAGCCGTCCACTCCACCGGAAGCAGCTGCCAGCGCTTGACCTGCTGCACGCGGGCGAGCTGGCCGTTCGCGGCCTCGACCGCGGCTCCGACGGCGTCGAGTACGACCGGGTTCTCCGCGAGTTCGGCCAGCGACGTCGCCTCGATCCCCCGCGCCTTGGCCCAGGCGGGGGCGACCTCCCCGTCGAGCGTGAGCAGCGCGACTACGAACTTGCGCCGGTCGCCGAACGCGAGCGCCTGGCCGATGAGCGGGTTCGCGACCAGCACGTTCTCGACCGCGGCCGGCGAGACGTTCTCCCCGCCAGAGGTGATGATCAGCTCCTTCTTCCTGTCGACCACGCTGACGAACCCGTCGGGGTCGATCGCGCCGATGTCGCCCGTGTGCAGCCAGCCGTCGTCGTCCAGGAGCGCGCAGGTCTGCTCGGGCAGGTTCAGGTAACCGGGGGTGTTCAGCGGGCCGCGGGCGAGGATCTCGCCGTCGTCGGCGATCATCACCTCGATGCCAGACACCGGCCTGCCGACGGTGCCGAGCTTGAACGCGGTCGGCGTGTTGGTGGTGAACGCCCCTGTCGTCTCCGTCATCCCGTAGACGTCGAGCATCTTCATCCCCAGCCCGGCGAAGAACGCGGCGACCTCGGGCGGCAGCGGCGCCGCGGCGCTGACGACGTTGACCGCCTGGTCGAGCCCGAGCAGGCCCTTGATCGGCGTCAGCACCGCCGCGTCCGCAGCGGCGAACCTGGCGGCCAGGTCGTCGGGGGTGGTGCTGCCGTACTGGCAGCTGAGCACGTACTCACGGCCGGTGTCCATCGCGGCCGCGATCGCGGCCTTCTTCGCCTCGTCCTGCTCCATCGTGAGCAGCGCCTGGATGCCCGCCTGGATCTTCTCCCATACCCGCGGCACGCCGAAGAACGCCGTCGGCCTGACCTCGCCGACGACCCTGATCAGATCGGTTGGCACGTGGCAGAAGTAGGTGTGTCCCGCGCTATAGATCGCCAGGTAGAGGGTGAACATCCGCTCGGCGATGTGGGCGAGCGGGAGGTAGGAGACCCACCGCACCCCCTGCATCGTGCTGCCGCCGAGCTCGGCGGTCTTGCACTCATACATCACGCTGCCATGGGTGATGATGACGCCCTTGGGGTTGCCGGTCGTGCCTGACGTGTAGAGCAGCGTCACCGGGTCGTCGGGCCCGATCGCCGCGACCCTTCTGCCGACCTCCGCGGCAGCGTCCGTGCCGCTCGCCTCCTCGCCGAGGGCGGCGAAGGCGTCCCAGCTCAGGTGCCGGTCGTCGGCCGGGCAGGCCGCGGCGTCGCGCACGATGACCGTGCCCAGATCCGGCAGCTCCGCCAGCAGCGGCTCCCACCTGGCCAGCTCGGACGCGCCGTCCAGGACGGCCAGCTTGACCTGGCAGTCAGATGCCACGTACCTGATCTGGTCGGACGCGAGCGTGGCGTAGAAGGTGACGGGAACGCCCCCGGCGTGCAGCACTGCCTGGTCGGCGAGCACGTGCTCCAGCCGGTTCGACAGCATCAGGGCGACTCGGTCGCCGGGCTCCAGGCCGAGCCTGACCAGTCCGGCCGCGAGGAGCAGCGCCCGGTCGCGGAACTCCCGCCAGGTCAGCGTCTGCCACGGTCCGTCGCCGTCCCCGTCGGAGTAGGCCGGCTCATCGCCGTGGCCGGCGGTGGTCCGCTCGAGCAGCCCGCACAGCGTGACGCCGGCGGTCTGGGCTTCGATCTCCGCGCGTTCTTCGATGACTCCACTGGTCACTGTGCGTTCCTCCGTCTGCGCGGCGTTGTCCCTAGGCTGGCGCCGTTTGGGTGCTTGGGCGATATGCCACCATGTGCGGGCGGACGATGCAAGGCGTGGCCTGGCTAGAGTTCAGGAGTGGACACAGAACAAGCGACCCGGGGTGCCGCGCACCGGGCTGACACCGTCCGGCTCACTCAGTATGCGCACGGCGGCGGCTGCGCGTGCAAGATCCCGCCTGGCGAGCTGGAGGAGGCGGTCGCGAGGCTCGTCCCGCAGCACCGGCCCGATGACCTGCTGATCGGCGTAGAGCACGGAGACGACGCCGCCGTCGTGCGGATCAGCCCCACGAGAGCCATCGTGGCGACAGTGGACTTCTTCACTCCGGTGGTCGACGACCCGCGCACCTTCGGCAGGATCGCCGCAGCCAACGCGCTGTCGGACGTCTACGCGGTAGGCGGTGAGCCGCTGGTCGCGCTCAACCTGCTCGGCTGGCCGCGTGACGTGCTCGGTGCCGACCTGGCCGCCGAGGTGCTCAGCGGCGGGCTGGAGATCGCCAGGCAAGCGGGGTGTCATGTCGCGGGCGGTCACAGCATCGACGACCCAGAGCCGAAATACGGCATGGCGGTCACCGGGCTGGCCGATCCCGACCGGCTCTTGCGGATCGACGCGGGGACGCCGGGCACGCCGCTGTCGCTGACCAAGCCGATCGGCACGGGCATCCTCAACGCGATGCACAAGGCGACAGGGGACATCAGCGAAGAGGCGGTCGCGGTGATGACCGCGCTGAACGCGGCCGCGAGCCGCGCAGCCCTCGAAGCCGGCCTGCGCTGCGGGACCGATGTCACCGGGTTCGGCCTGCTCGGGCACGCCTTCAAGCTGGCACGCGCCAGCGGGGTCAGCGCGGTCATCGACCATCGCGCCGTTCCGGTCATCGACGGAACCAGGCAGGCCCAGCGTGCCGGTCACCTTCCTGGCGGCAGCCGGCGCAATCTTGCCTGGGTCGCGCCGCACGGGGACTTCGGTGATCTTTCCGACGATGAATTGCTGCTCCTGGCCGACGCTCAGACGTCCGGCGGCCTCTTGCTCGCGGGGGAAATTCCCGGCGCGACGGTCATCGGCGAGCTTGTGCCTCGCGGCGAGAGTGTCATAACAGTTACGTAGCAATTACGTTCTGTAGTTACCGTGAAGGATTTGTGGGCAGGCTGCACTCACGGTTAGCACTACATCGGGCAGACTATCCCGGTGGCCTGCCACAGCGGCGCAGAGCGAGCTGCCGCCAAATGCAACAAGAAACGGCTGCCACTCGTCTAACAGTCCAAAGCAGACGTTTCGCGCGAGGTGCGCGCCGACGGTGTTCAGCGCAAGACGCGGACCGGCTCCGGCCGCGAGCAAGGAGGTTCGGAGCGTGCAGGCACAGGCCGAGAGGGACTCGACCGACGCCGCGGGCCGAGTCCAGCCGCGGCAGCCGCCGTGGCACCGGATTCTTCGCAACACTGGCCTCGTCCTGGCCGTCCTGTTTTTTCTTCTCTCGCTGACCGCGTACCTGGCGGACCAGGCGGTTCACCGCCACGCCGTGCTGACCTGGTACGACCTGAACGTCTACAACGACGCCGGCCTGATCACCAGGCAATTGCCTTCGATTTTGTACACCTGGGAGCTGAAGGTCGGCGTCCAGTTCACCTACACGCCGTTCGCCGGACTGGTCTTCGCCGGCGGGTCGCTGATGCCCCTGGTGACGCTGCGCTGGCTGATGACCGTCGCGAGCCTGGTGTCCATTCCGCTGACGGCCTGGCTCACGCTCGGCGGAATGGGACGCCGCGGCCGAGGCCGGCTGGCGGCCGCGCTCGCTGTCAGCGCCCTCGCGTTCTGGATCCAGCCCGTGGTCAAGGCGCTGTTCCTCGGTCAGATCGAGCCCTTGCTCATGCTGCTGGTGGTCTGGGACCTGACCAGGCAGGACTCGCGGCAGTGGAAGGGCGTCGGGATTGGCATCGCGGCCGGCATCAAGCTGGTGCCGCTGCTTTTCATTCCCTACCTCTTGCTCTCGGGAAAGGTCCGCCAGGCTGCGGTCGCCACCGGCGCGTTCCTGGCCACGGTCGTTGTGGGCTTCATCGCACTGCCAGGGCCGTCGGCGTCGTACTGGCTGACCGGATACTTCATGCGGCCGGGACGGACCGGCTCTGTCCACTCGCTGGTCAACCAGTCGCTGCTCGGCACGCTGGCGCGGCTCTATGGCACCGTCGCGCCCGCGCAGCCGGTCTGGCTGCCGCTGGCTCTGGTCGTGGCCGCCGGCGGGCTGATCGGCGGCGCGATGCTGAGCAGGACGGGCCGCCAAGTCCAGGGCTGGACGCTGGTCGGCATCACCAGCGTGCTGGTCTCCCCCATCAGCTGGGATCACCACTGGGTATGGGTCGTGCCGGTCCTGGCCGTGATGGCGGGCCTGACGGCCACGGCCAGGCCGGTCGTCAAGGCCTGCTACGTCGCGGGAATCGTGCTGATCACGGGGATCATGGCTTCCTGGCCGTGGCGGTACAGCGGCCCGCGCGCCTTCGTGCCGCGCCGGGGCCTGCTCGGCTGGTTCGTGAAGCCGCCTGAGGTCACCCAGATCATGGTTGTGCACGGCTGGCAGTTGCTGACCTGGAACCTGTGGGTGGCGATCGGCATCGTGATCTACCTCGCGTTCATCGCCGCCGCGGTGCTCGCCTGGCGCAAGCGGCCGCGCCGGCCGGTCCGGCTCGTCACCGTGGACAAGAGCCCGATCGACGCCTTGCTGGCGCGGGCGGACGCTGTCCTGCGCGGCGGGACGCTTGTGGGTTCCGGGGTGTCCGGCAATGGCGAGGCACCAAACGGGTCGCGGCCGCCGGCCGCGAGGACAAGGCAGAAACGGGAGCGAGCCGGCCCGCGGCTAATGCGCCACCACCGGCTCGCTGACCGTCACCGCAGCGCTGGCTCCCTAACCTGGCCATCCTGGTGGCTGACGGTCCTGGTTGCGACTGGTGCGGCGCTCACTGGCACCGACGCCGGCTGGCTCCTGCGCGCGACCTGGTCGCGCCGCCCGAACGCCGCGATGCTCAATATCGCCGCCGCGATCAGCAGGACTACTCCAACTCCGGCGCCTAGGCCGGCAAGTGTGACGTTGATCAGGTGGAGGTCAATCATCGTCGTCCGCCTCCTCTACTCCTATGTGGACGGTGTTCACATCTACATCATGACCTATGAAGTGAACACTGTCAACATGGCAGCTCTAGTGCGGCGGGCCAGGCCTCCGGCTTCGGGCCCTTGATGCCGTTCAGCATGAAGTCCGAGATGCGCTCGATGGCGCTGGCCTGGTCTTCTGGCCCGAGCGTGGCCAGCGGTCCGTCGGTGAGCAACGTCGCCAGGCCGTGCACGATCGCCCAGGCAGGGATTTCCGCTCCTGCCCGCCTGGCCGGATCCAGCACCCCGTGCTCGACTAGCTCGTCGAGCACGCCGCTGAGCAGCATGTAAGGCCCTTGCGACACCATCCGCTCGGCCGCTCCAGGCCGTAGCTTGTCCGGCGGGCAGAACGCTGTCCTGAACAGCCCTGGATCCTCGAGAGCGAACCTGATGTACGCGCGGCCGAGCGCCCGCAGCCTGCGCACAGCCTCGTCGGCCGGATCGGGCGCCGGGGTCCCCGACTCCAGGCTCTGCCGCATGGCGGCGGCCAGCGCCTCGAGCGCGCGCTGCCTGACGACGCCCAGCAGTTCATCGTGGTCGGCGAAGTGCCGGTAGGCGGCCGCTGCCGACACGCCGGCCTCCCTGGCTGCGGCGCGCAGCACCACAGCGTCTGGGCCGCCGGCCCTCGCCATGTCGGTCGCGGCGTCCGCCAGCGCGTTCGGCAGATCGCCGTGGTGATAGCTGCTGCGAAGATGCCGGCGGTGCCGGCTGCCGCGGCCATCCGAGGACTGCGCCATCACGTCATAGTGCTGCACAAACGCTAAGTAGACAACGTTTACACGCGCCAGGTCCGCACGCGTAGCCTCGGTGTTGACGGTGCGGGGCTGACGGCGAAGGAAGTTGGGCACGATGAGCGGCAGGACGGTGCGCCGGCGGGTACGCAGGATCCTGGTGCCCGACAAGCCCGGCGCTGCATCGCTGACCGACCGCTCTGACCTGCTCGCCGCCGAAGAGCCGCTCGGGATCAGGGTCGGCCGGCGAGGCGCTGACGATGACCATGCGGACTCCTGGCGACGACATCGACCTCGCCGCCGGATTCCTGGTCAGCGAGGGCATCGTCAGGCAGCAGGACGACATTGCCTCGATCCGGCTTTGCGACGGCACGGCGTGCGGCCACGCGGGACATGACGGCCTTGGCAACATCGTCGACGTCGACCTGCGTTCCGGCCTTACCGTCGAGCCCGGCCGTGCGCAGGAACTTCATGACCACGAGCGCGTGCGGCGTATGTGGCAAGGCGAGCACCGCGGAACTGTTCGTGCGGCAAACCTGGCAGGTTAACGAAGACCAGGCGTCCGTCACCGCTGACCGGCTTACGTCGATGCCCGGGGCGCTGCGGGAGGCCCAGCGGGTGTTCGCCAGCACGGGCGGGTTGCACGCGGCCGGGGTGTTCGGACCTGGTGGCGACCTGCTTGTCGTCCGCGAAGACGTTGGCCGGCACAACGCCGTGGACAAGGTCGTGGGCTGGGCCTTGCGGCACGACCGGCTCCCGATGCGCGGATGCGTGCTGCTGGTCAGCGGGCGCGCTTCTTTCGAGCTGGTCCAGAAGGCGGTGCTGGCGGGCTTCCCGGTGCTCGCTGCCGTGTCCGCGCCGTCCTCGCTCGCGGCCGACCTGGCGGCCGAGGCCGGACTGACGCTGGTGGGCTTCCTGCGCGGCGGCTCGATGAACGTCTACACCCGCCCCGACCGGGTGCGGGCCGGATCACCGGGCGAGCCAGCGCCCGGCGATCCGGCCGTCGAGATCAGACCGACTGGGCTCCGGTCAGCAGGCCGCGGCGGCGCCTGACGGCGAGGTCGGTCTTGGCGAAGATCGCGTCCACGACGATGCCGATCACGAGGATCACGATCATGATCGAGATGGCCCCCGTCAGGTCCTGGTTGTCCTGGGCGTTGTTGAGCAGGATGCCGAGGGAGAGGTTCCCGACGATGATCACCAGCAGCTGACCGGCCATCAGGCTGCGCCAGGCGAACGCCCAGCCCTGCTTGAGCCCGGCAAGGTAGGCGGGCAGCGATGCGGGCAGGATCAGGTGCCGGTACAGCGCGATCCCGCGCAGGCCCATGGTCCGGCCGGCCCTCAGCAGCAACGGCGGTGTGTAGTCCACGCCCGTGATCAGGCCGTTCGCGATCGACGGAGCTGCGCCGAGCACCATCACGAACAAGATGGCCGACTCCGTGGTGCCGAACAAGATGATCGCGAACGGGAACCATGCGATCGACGGCATTGTCTGCAGGCCGCTGATGATCGAGCCGGTGGCCGCGCGCAGCGGCGGTATCCGGGACACGATCGCGCCGATGAGCGAGCCGATAAGCATGGCAAGCGCGAAACCGACGACCGCGGTGCGCACTGTGGTCCCGATCGCCTGCCAGAGCTGGGCGTGCTGCAGCTGGCCCCATAGATTGGCCAGGCCAGCGCCTGGGCCCTTGACCAGCCCCGTCGAAGCGTCGCCGTGGAAGTCGCTGAGGTAGAACAGCTGCCACGCGCCAAGGACGAGGGCGATGGCGAGTAGCTTCGGCCAGGTCCCCGACCAGGCCTTCCTTGCGAGCCTGCCCGGGTCGCGGACCTTTCCTGCCTGGCCGACCTCCAGGCTGTCGAGCCCGGCGATGGCCGTGTTCTGACGCGGCGTATCGGTGCTGCCTGGCGTCCTGGTGCTAGCCATGGCGCCTCATCTCCTCCCGCAGCCGGTCCGTGATCTGGCTGGCCAGGTTCGCGACACTGGCAGAGTCGATCCTGCGCGGGCCCGTCCTCGGCACGTCGTACTCCTCGATGACCCGGCCAGGCCGGCTGCTCAGCAGCACCACCCGGTCGCCGAGCCTGGCCGCCTCCCGCACGTTGTGCGTGACGAACAGCACGCTCAGCGAGCGCTCAGAACAGATCCGCTCCAGCTCGTCGTGCAGCAGGTCGCGGGTCATCGCGTCGAGGGCGCCGAACGGCTCGTCCATCAGCAGCACGTCGGCCTCCTGTGCGAGCGCCCTCGCGAGTGCCACCCGCTGCCGCATGCCGCCGGACAGCTCGTGCGGACGCTTGTCGGCGAACTCGCCGAGATGCACCGCCTCGAGCAGTTCCATGGCGCGGCGCCTGCGCCGCTCCTTCGGCACCCGCAGCGCGCGCAGCGCCAGTTCGACGTTGCGCCGTGCGGTCAGCCACGGGAACAGCGCGGGCTCCTGGAACATGATCGCGACCCGGCGCCCGCCGGTGTCGACCTGACCGGCCGTGGGCGTGTCCAGGCCAGCCACGATCGACAGCAGCGTGGACTTGCCGCAGCCTGAGGCGCCGACGATGCAGACGAACTCACCTTGGCCGACCGCTAGCGAAAGCCGGTCGACCGCGTGCACGGCGCCGTTCCCGCGGCCATAGACCTTGGAGACCTCGGACAGCTCGACAGCGGCCTGGGAGGCCGTACCGGCGGGCTGATGGCCGTTGCGCTGGGCCGCCGACGCTGGGTCGGGCCGGTACCGCTGGAGCACGCTCATGACTTCACCTGTGGCTGGCCCGCGGCCTTGAGCTGAGCGTTCAGCGGGCCAAGGTCGTACAGGTCGGAGATGTTCTGCACCGGGGTCAGCAGGCCGACCGCGACGGCGTGCTGCGCGTCAGCCGCCAGCGAGGAGGCGATCGGGTCGTTGGTGAAGGTGATCTCCTTGAAGGCGGCCGACAGCACGCTCGGGTCCAGGCCCTTGCCGAGCAGGGAGGTCAGCTCCTTGTTGGCGGCCGCTTCGGCGCCCGATGGGTTCGAACTGATGTAGCTATTGGCCTGGATCTGCCCCTTGAGCAGTCCGTTCACGGCCGAGGGATGCGCTGCCAGGAACTTCTGGGTGACGACCAGGTTGGTCGTGACGAACTGAGCCTTCGGCCACAGCGACGCCTCATTGACCAGCACGTGGCCGCCGTCTTGCACCATCTCGATGTCGTAAGGCGCGGGCTCCCAGCCGCCGGCGATCTGGCCGGACTTGAACTGGAGCACCGCGGCAGAGTTCGGAGTGATCGGGGTGATCGGGACGTCGCCGCCGCCGGACTGGGTGGAGGTCAGATGGTTCTTCTTGAGCCAGTACCTAAGAGCGACGTCCTGGGTGTTGCCGAGCGACGGGGTCGCTAGCTTCTGGCCCTTGAGCTGCGCGGGCGTGGTGATGCCCTTCTTGACAACGAGCGCGACTCCGCCTGAGGCGGCTCCCGAGATGACCTTGATCAGCTTGCCGCTCGAGGTCTGCCAGGCCTTGATGGCCGGGTTCGGGCCGACGTAGGCCGCGTCAAGCTGGCCGGCCAGCAGCGCGGTTCCCTCCTCGGTTCCCGTGCTGAACGGATGAACCTCAAGCTTGACGTTCTTGCCGAGCGCCTTCGAGAAGAAGCCCTTCTCGATCCCGATCAGCGCGGGAGCGTGCGTGATGTTTGTCAGGAACCCGAGCCGCAGTACGAGCGGATCCCCCGCACTCCCCGGGCCGCTGGAGCTGGCGGCCGAGGATGACGCGCATCCAGCCGCCGCCAGTGCTGTGACGGCGGCGACCCCCGCAGCGGTGAGTGCTCGCTTCATGTGACCTCCCTGGTTTGCCTATCTACATACTAGGCTTCTATCTATATTTGAAAACTAGGGTTTATCAAAATTTGACCCCGCACGCGTGCTCGGGCCGATCGGCTGCGGCCGCTAACGCGGCGACTGAGGGGCTATGCGGCGTGGCCTGCGGCCTGGAAACGGCCTGGTCAGTCCCCCGGCTCGGTCATGGTGAGGCCCTGGACCGCTGGGAACCGCTGCAGGCACACCTGCAGCTTGGCCATGTCGGCGTCGGTCGCCTGGGTGGAGATGAACCGGACCGACCCGACGACGTGGCCCGGCGAAGTCGGCTTGACCGGCTCGGCGCGCAAGCCTGACGCCCGCGAGCAGGTCGTGGTCACGTGCTTGGCCGTGGCGAGCGAGGTGTTGCTGGCAAGCTGCACGACAACCCACTGCTGGCCGAGCGCGGCGTCCATTCCCGCGCAACCGCCGAGCAGGACCGCGGCGCCGGCCGCGGCGCATGCGGCAAGCCTGGCGCGGGTAGCGGACACAGCCCCAGCTTAGGCGCGCGTCCGCATCGGCCGTGACAGGCTGGGAGTGGCAGCGTGAAGGAGGCAGCATGCAGCAAGCGAGGCCGGGGTCCAGCCATCCCCTGATCGAGGACTACGCGCTGATCGGCGACATGCAATCGGCGGCCCTGGTGAGCCGGGAGGGTTCGATCGACTGGCTATGCCTGCCCAGGTTCGACTCAGATGCCGTGTTCGCTGCGCTGCTCGGCGACGGCCGGAATGGTCAGTGGCGGCTGAATCCGACCACCGCGGATGGCCCGCCGTCCCGTGCTGGTCAGGTCGAGCGCCGGTACCAGAAGGACACGCTCATCCTGGAGACTCAGTGGAGCACCGTCGGCGGCGTCGTCAAGGTGATCGATTTCATGCCGCCGCGCGGGGACGACACGCCCGTCTTGATCAGGATCGTCGAGGGTGTCGAGGGCGCCGTCGAGATGGAGAGCTACATCACGCTGCGCTTCGGCTACGGCCGGATCGTGCCCTGGGTGCGCCGGGTCGACCAGGCCGTCTGGGCCGTCGCCGGCCCTGACTCTGTCTGGCTCAAGACGCCGGTCAAGCTGGTCGGCCGGGAGATGGCGCACCACGCCGACTTCGTGGTGCGGGCCGGCGAACGGGTCCCGTTCGTGCTTACCTGGATGCCATCGCACCACCAAGGTCCTGCCCCTGACGTGCAGGCAGACGAGGCGCTCGCCCAGACGGCGAACTTCTGGTCGGACTGGGTGTCCCGCTGCACCTACCAGGGCAGGTACCGCCAAGCCGTGGTCAGGTCGCTGATCACGATCAAGGCACTCACCTACGACCCGACGGGCGGTATCGTCGCGGCGCCGACGACATCGCTGCCCGAAGACCTGGGCGGCGTCCGGAACTGGGACTACCGGTATTGCTGGCTGCGCGACTCCACGATCGTGCTGGAGGCGCTGCTGCGGACCGGCTACGTCGACGAGGCCGCCGCCTGGCGTGGCTGGCTGGGCCGCGCGGTGGCAGGGTCCGCCGCCGACGTGCAGATCATGTACGGGGTGGCCGGCGAGCGCCGGCTGCCTGAGTGGATCGCCGACTGGCTGCCAGGGTACGAAGGATCGGCGCCGGTGCGGATCGGCAACGACGCCGTGAAGCAGGTTCAGCTCGACGTCTACGGCGAGGTCGTGGACACCATCAGGCTCGGGCGCCAGGCCGGGCTGAGCTTCGACAAACACTCAGCCAGCCTGATCGACCGGATGCTCAGTTATCTCGAGCAGCACTGGACCGAACCGGACGAGGGAATCTGGGAGGTGCGCGGCGGCCCCAAGCACTTTGTCCATTCGAAGGTCATGGCCTGGGTCGCGTTCGACCGCAGGATCAAGATGGCGGAGGCGGGGCTGTCCTTCACCGCGGACTCGAACCTGAAGCGATGGCGTTCGATCAGGGACGAGATCCACGACCAGGTGTGCGAGCAGGGATATGACGCCAGCCGGGGCACGTTCACGCAGTACTACGGCAGCGAGTCCCTCGACGCGGCTGTGCTGATGATGGCGGAGACCGGCTTCTTGCCGCCGGACGATGCGCGGATCGTCTCGACGATCAAGGCGATCAGTCGTGAGCTCACCCACGACGGCCTGGTGCTGCGCTACTCCCAGCCAGAGACAGGTACCTCGGCGGACGGCCTGACCGGCTCCGAGGGCGCGTTCCTCGCCTGCAGCTTCTGGCTCGTCAACGCGCTGAACCTGATCGGCGAGCAGCGCGAGGCCACGGAGATGTTCGAGCGGCTGCTCAAGCTGCGCAGCGACGTCGGATTGCTCAGCGAAGAGTACGACCCCCGCTACCACCGCCAGGTCGGAAACAGCCCGCAAGCCTTCAGCCACGTGCCGCTCATCCTGGCCGCGCTGAACCTGGAAAACCACGACATGCAGAACGCGCGCCGCCGGATGCGCTGACGATGCCGCCGGTCGGGGTTCAGGCGCCGTAGCCGACCCTGCGTAGCTGCTGGCCAGCGACCTTGTCGATCTCCGCGAGCTGCGCAGGGCTGAGCAGGCGCCGCCAGCTCTCGATGTTCTTACGGCCGTGCGGCACCTCAAGTCCGGTGATCTTGGCATCGATGAAGTCGGATAGGGCGGCCGCCGTGGCCTTCGGCTCCTTGATCACCTGCTCGTACCGCAGCGTGGTCAGCTGGTCGGCGCTGAGGCTGTTGCGGAGCCTGGCCATCTTGGTGACCGCGCCCCGCCATCGCAAGGCGCATTTGCCGGCAGCGGACAGGACCGGCCAGGCGGTGCGGTCCTCCTCGGTCTCGACGCCGAAGAACGGGTTAGGGAACTCGGTCTCCACGTTCGCGACGCCGCGGCGGAACCAGGCCAGTTCTTCAGGATCGGAGAGCATGGCGGCGGTGACAGCCCTGCCATCCCGGACAATCTGAATGATCCGGGCGTCGGGGAAGGCGTCGACAAGGCCTTCGGCGCAGTAGATCAGGGCCGGGCTCGCATCGCCATACCGGCTGATCTCCCGCTCGTCTACGCACGTGCCCGCCGGCGACTTGGTCACGCCGGCCTGGCACTCAGGCCTGCAGGTCAGGCACGCGCTCGCGGTGACCTGCCAGGCCTGCGCGTAGGCATCCCGCAGCACGGTTGCGGCCGCCTCTCCCCTGCCTTCCTGAATGGACGGTGCGCGCGCGAACGCGAACACCACGCTGAGCACGCTGGGCTGACCTACGGTGAAGTGGAAGCCTGGCGTCCGCTTCAGGGCACGGGTGAGCAGGTCGGCTCCGGAGTGCGGCGCACCGATCACGAAGACCGGCTGGCGGACCTTGCGTCCGTTGACGACCAGGATGTAAGGGCGCGGGCGTGATGACATGGCTGGCACCAAGTTTGTCATCGCCCCGGGACCGCCCGGTCCTGGCGGCGCATGGAGTGCGCGAAATACGGTAGTTAGCGCGCCATGGTTACTTACATCATCGTCCTGCTGGTCGTGGGGCTCATCGCTGGCGCCATCGCGCGGCTGCTGGTGCCTGGCCGGGACCCGATCGGCTTCTTCGGGACGATCCTGCTCGGCGTCGTCGGGTCCTTCGTCGGCGGATTCATCTGGAACCTGGTCGAGTACCACAAGATCGCGCCGGACAAGTTCCACACCGTGGGCATCATCGGATCGATTCTCGGCGCCATCCTGGTGCTGATCCTGATGCGGCTCACCGGTACAGAGCGCGGTCGTCGCAGGCGTTTCCGCCGGATCTGAGCGTCCGGTTTTCCTGCTGCGGTCCGCTCAGCCGCGGACCGCCTCGGCGTCCAGATTGACCGCTGGCAGGACGTCCTGGCTGGCGAACTGGGTGTGGTACAGCTCGGTGTACAGCCCGCCAGCGGCGAGCAGCTCCGCGTGAGTGCCCCGCTCGGTGACCTTGCCACCGTCGATGACCAGGATCTGGTCGGCCTGGATGATCGTGGACAGCCGGTGCGCGATCACGAGCGACGTCCTGCCCGCCAGCGCCGTCTTCAGCGCCCGCTGCACCGCCGCCTCCGATTCTGAGTCCAGGTGTGCGGTCGCCTCGTCGAGCACGACCACAGACGGCGCCTTGAGCAGAAGTCTGGCCAGCGCGATCCGTTGCTTCTCCCCGCCCGACAGGCGGTAGCCGCGGTCTCCCACGATCGTGTCGAGGCCGTCTGGCAGCGTCTCGATCAGCGGCCAGATCTGGGCCGCCTTGCAAGCCTCGATCAGCTCAGCCTCGGTGGCGCCTGGCTTGGCGTAGCCGAGGTTGGCCCTGATCGTGTCGTGGAACATGTGCGCGTCCTGCGTCACGACGCCGATCGCCTCGTGCAGCGAATCCTGTGTCACACCGGTGATGTCGTTGCCGTCAACCGTGATCGTTCCCGAGCGCGCGTCATACAGCCTCGCCACCAGGTGGGTGATCGTGGTCTTGCCCGCGCCCGACGGCCCGACCAGCGCGGTGAGCTTGGCGGCTGGCGCGGTGAAGCTGATGTCGCGCAGCACGTCTGTGTTGGCCTCGGTGCGCTCGGGAACAGGCAGCGCGATCGACTCGAGCGAGGCCAGCGAGACCTCGCCTGCGGTCGGGTACCTGAACCACACATGGTCGAACGCGATCGCGGGAGCCGCATCGCTGGTGCGCAGCGGCTGCGCGTCCGGCGCGTCCTCGATCAGCGGCTTCAGGTCGAGCACCTCGAACACGCGATCAAAGCTGACCAGCGCGGTCATGACGTCGACTTGCACATTGGACAGCGACGTGATGGGTCCGTAAAGCCGACTAATCAGCGCGGCTAGCGCGACCAGCGTGCCGATCTTGAAGAAGTTGTCGATGACCAGGTAGCCGCCTAGGCCGTAGATGACCGCGGTCGCCAGCGCCGCTAGCAGGCTCAGCGCGATGAACAGCGTCGACCCGTACATCGCCGTCTGGACGCCGATATCGCGGACCCGGCCCGCCCGGTTGCTGAAGACGTCTGCCTCCTCGCGCGGCCTGCCGAACAGCTTGACCAGCATCGCGCCTGCCACGTTGAACCGCTCGGTCATCGTCGATCCCATGGCGGCGTCCAGTTGCATCGCCTCCCTGGAGAGCCGCTGCAGGCGGCGGCCCACGAACCTGGCCGGGAGGACGAAGAGCGGTATCAGCACCAGTGCGACGAGCGTGACCTGCCAGGACAGCGAGACCATCACGATCAACACCAGGGTCAGCGAGAGCACGTTTGCGACCACGGATGACAGCGTCGAGGTCAGGGCCTGCTGGGCCCCGATCACGTCGCTGTTCAGACGGCTCACCAGCGATCCGGTCTGGGTCCTGGTGAAGAAGGCGATCGGCTGACGTTGTACGTGCCTGAATACCTCCGTGCGCAGGTCATAGATCAGGCTTTCGCCGATCCGCGCCGAGTACCAGCGCTGGCCGATGGAGAGCACCGCGTCGAACAGCGCCAGGCCAGCCACGGCCGCGCCGATCGCGAGCACGACTCCTCTATCGCGCGGCAGGATGCCGTTGTCGATCAGGCTGCGCAGCAGCAGCGGCACCGCCACGGTGATGCCCGCGTCCAGGGCCACGATGACCAGGAAGTAGCTGAGCTCGCGGCGGTACGGGCGCGCGTATGCCATGATCCGGCGGACCGTGCCTGGCTTGATTCGCTGCTGGGTGATCGAGCGGTCCCTCGAGAATGACCGCATCGCATGCCAGCTGGCATAACTCATGCCGTGGGAACCGTGAAGGGCAGGCAGAACTTCCCTGTTAGCTAAGGGCGTAAAGCGGCCTACGGCCTCGGAGCCAGCCGGCTTTTCAGCAGATCAGCCTGGGCCCGACGCTCGGCGGCCACCTGGCCGGCCAGCGTGTTGACCGGAGCCAGCGTCAGCAGCGCCTTGGTCGCTCGCGCGGCCGCCGGGTCGATGGCGAGCAGCGCGGCGGTCAGGTCAGCGACGGCGGCGTCGAGCTCGGCCGCCGGGACTACCAGTTCAGCGAGCCTGAGCTGCAGCGCCTCGGCCGCGCTCACGGTCCTCGCGGTCAGGCAGAGTTCGATCGCGCGCGGCAGGCCGACGAGGTCGACCAGCGGCTTGGTGCCGGTCAGGTCGGGCACCAGGCCGAGCGCTGGCTCCTTCATGCAGAGCTTCGCGTCCTCGGTGAGAATGCGCAGGTCGCAGGCGAGCGCGAGCTGGAACCCCGCGCCGATCGCGTGGCCTTGCACGGCCGCGATGGACACGATCGACGGATCCCGCAGCCACAGGTAGCCGGCCTGGTAGCTGGCGACCTTCTGCTCGAAGTCCTGATCGGCCGGGCTCGCGATCGGCTCGTCGCCTGCTGCTGCTCCGGAGAGCAGGTTGAGATCGATTCCGGCGCAGAAGGACGGGCCGTCGCCGCGGACGACCACGACCCTGACCTCAGCGGGCAGGCTCGCGCCGATCTCGGCGAGGCCATGCCAGACGGCCGGAGTCATCGCATTCCTGCGCTCCGGCCGTCCCAGCGTGACAGTGGCGACCGCGCCGGCGATGGCGAGCCGCAGTCCGGAAGCCTGGCTGGTCACTACCCCTTGGCCCGGCCCCTCGTCGCACCACCGCGGCTGCGAAGCGCTACGCCGGACTCGGCCAGGATCCGGTGGATGAACCCGTAGGACCTGCCCGTCGATTCGGCCAGCGCGCGGATGCTCTCCCCCGCGCTGTATCGCTTCTGCAGGTCAGTGGAGAGCTTCGTGCGATCGGCACCGGTCACCCTAGTGCCCTTCTTGAGGGTCTCGGTCACGCCTTCCTCCCGGAGAACTGAACCGCCGCTGACTGCCGTTTGGTGCACTGTGTATCTGGCCATGATCACGCAAGAAGCCGTGCTCGGCTACCCACACGGCAGCAAAAGATCGTGACAATTGCCGACCATCACCGCGCCTATTTACCAGGCCCCCTACCGGGGCGAAGGGGTGACCTATCCGCTCACGCGAGCGCTACGAGATCGGCCAGGTCAGCGCTCCAGAGGTCCTCGACGCCGTCCGGCAGAAGGAGAACCCGCTCGGGGCCGAGCGCGTCTACCGCGCCCTCGTCGTGGGTGACGAGAACGATTGCTCCGCTATACCGGCGAAGGGCCGACAAGATCTCTGCCCGGCTGCCGGGATCGAGGTTGTTGGTCGGCTCGTCGAGCAGCAGCACGTTCGCGCCCGACACGACGAGCAGGGCCAGGGCGAGCCTGGTCTTCTCGCCGCCGGAGAGCACTCCGGCCGGCTTGGCCACGTCGTCGCCTCCGAACAGGAACGAGCCGAGAATGCCACGCTGGTCGGCCTCGGTCAGCTGCGGAGCCGCCGCCTTCATGTTGTCCAGCACGGTGCGCCCGTTGTCGAGCGTCTCGTGCTCCTGGGCGTAGTAGCCGATCCGCAGCCCGTGCCCGGCCAGCACCGTGCCGGTGTCCGGCCGCTCAACGCCCGCCAGCAGCTTGAGCAGCGTGGTCTTGCCGGCACCGTTCAACCCGAGCACTACGATCCTCGCGCCCTTGTCGACGGCCATGTCGACGTCGGTGAAGACCTCGAGCGAGCCGTAGGACTTGGATAGACCCTGCGCCGTCAGCGGGACCTTGCCGCAGTGCGCGGGCTCGGGGAACCTCAGCCTGGCGACCCGGTCTGCCTGCCGGTCGGCGCTGACGCCCGCGAGCAGTCGCTCCGCCCGCCTGGCCATGCCCTGCGCGGCCCTGGCCTTGGTCGCCTTGGCACGCATCTTGTCGGCCTGGGAATGCAGCGCCGCCGCCTGCCGCTCGGCATTGACCCGCTCTCTGCGGCGCCGGCGCGCGTCGGTCTCGCGCTGCTCAAGGTAGGCCTTCCACCCGACGTTGTAGACGTCGAGCACCGCCCGGTCGGCGTCCAGGTGGATCACCTTGGTGACCAGCGCGGCCAGCAGGTCGGTGTCATGGCTGACGACGATCAGCCCGCCCCGGTAGCCGCGCAGGTGGTCGCGCAGCCAGCTGACCGAGTCGGCGTCCAGGTGGTTCGTCGGCTCGTCGAGCAGCAGCGTAGACGCGCCACCGAACAAGATCCTGGTCAGCTCGACCCGCCGGCGCTGGCCGCCGGAGAGTGTGTGCAGCGGCTGTTTGAGCACCTTGGCAGGCAGTCCCAGGCTGGAGGCGAGCGAAGCGGCCTCGGCCTCGGCCGCGTAGCCGCCCAGTACCGTCAGCCGCTCCTCAAGCTGGCCGTACTTGCGCACCGCGGCGTCGCGCCTGACCGGGTCCGTGTCGGCCATGCCAAGCTCGGCGCGCCGCATTCCAGCCAGCACCTCGTCGAGACCTCGGGCCTGGAGTATCCGGTCTGTCGCCAGCGCGTCCAGGTTGCCTGTCCTGGTGTCCTGCGGCAGGTAGCCGATCGTCTCGTTGCTCTGAACCTGGCCGGCCGCCGCCTGGCCCTCGCCGGCCAGCACCTTCAGCAGCGTGGTCTTACCGGCGCCGTTCCTGCCGACCAGGCCGATCTTGTCACCCGCGGCGACCTGAAACGCCACGTTCTCGACCAGCAGCCGCGCGCCAGCGCGTAGCTCAAGGCCAGTGACGGTAATCATCGGGATCGCTCACCTTCAGAGTTCTCTTAGCGGACATATAGGACATCAGAGGACCCACGCCTGCTGTTGGCGTGGGCGTCCCGCTAAGAGGTGAGCGAATGCATGGCGTCATTGTATCTGGGAGCCGCCCGCGAACCAACGCCATAGTCGCGCGCGGGAAACGCGGGTCATGCTGTCGTGATCACGGATCATGCGGTCGTGATCTTGCGGGCCGCGCGGTTCAGGGCGCTGATGACACCGCGAAGCGACGCGCGGACGATGGACTCACTGATCCCGACGCCCCAGTACACCCGGTCGCCGACTTCGATCTCGATGTACGCGGCGGCCTCGGCGTCCCGGCCCGCGGTCAGCGCGTGCTCGGCATAGTCGAGCACGCGCACGGTGACCCCGCCCAGGCCCATGTCCAGCGCCGACAGCGCGTCGCAGAACGAGGCGATGGGGCCGTTGCCGATGCCGGTCAAGTCGTACTCGGTGCCGAACGCGCGGACGGCCGTGCTGATCCGCTCGGTGCCGTCCTCGCTCGCTGAGGCGAAGCTGACCAGGTCGAACGCGCCGGGCGTCAGGTACTCGGCGTCGAAGGCCTCCCACATCTGCGCGGCATCGACCTCGCCGCCCTCATTGTCGGTGCGGCGCTGGATCACCTGGCTGAACTCGATCTGGAGCCTGCGCGGCAGATCCAGGTGGTGATCGTGCTTCATGATGTAGGCCACTCCCCCCTTGCCGGACTGGGAGTTGACCCTGATCACCGCCTCGTAGGACCGGCCGACGTCCTTCGGGTCGATCGGCAGGTACGGCATCTCCCACGGCATCTCCGAAGTGGATTTGCCTGCCTGCGCCGCGATCTTCTCCAGCCGGTCGAAGCCCTTCTTGATCGCATCCTGGTGCGACCCGGAAAACGAGGTGTATACCAGGTCACCGGCGTACGGGTGCCGCTCGTGGACGCCGATCCTGTTGCAGTACTCGGCCGTGCGCCTGATCTCGTCGATGTCGCTGAAGTCGATCATCGGGTCGACGCCCTGGCTGTACAGGTTCAGGCCGAGCGTGACCAGGTCGACGTTGCCCGACCGCTCGCCGTTGCCGAACAGGCAGCCTTCGACCCGCTGCGCCCCGGCAAGCACCGCTAGCTCGGCGTCGGCGATGGCGGTGCCGCGGTCGTTGTGGGTGTGTACCGACAGCGCGACGTGCTCGCGGCGGGTCAGGTTCCTGCTCATCCACTCGATCTGGTCCGCGTAGACGTTGGGCGTGGACCGCTCGACGGTGCACGGCAGGTTCAGCACGACCTCCCGGCCGGGGCCAGGCTGCCAGGCGTCCATGACCCCCTCGCAGATGTCGAGCGCGAAGTCCAGCTCGGTGTCCATGAAGATCTCGGGCGAGTATTCATAGCCGAAGTCGGTGCCGACCAGGTACTGCTCAGCGAATTTCAGTACTGCCCTGGTGCCGTCGACGGCCACCGCCTTGCACTCCTCGCGACCGTCGCCTGCCCAGCCGAAGACGACGCTGCGGAACATCGGCGCGGCCGCGTTGTAGAGGTGCACGGTGGCCTGACGCGCACCAATCAGCGAGGTGACCGTACGCTCGATCAGCTCCTCGCGTGCCTGGGTGAGCACCGAGATGCGGACGTCATCGGGGACCGAGCCGGACTCGATCAGGCTACGGATGAAGTCGAAGTCGGTCTGGCTCGCGGCCGGGAAGCCGACCTCGATCTCCTTGTAGCCCATGCGTACGAGCAGGTCGAACATCGTCTGCTTGCGGGCGGCGTTCATCGGATCGATCAGCGCCTGGTTCCCGTCGCGCAGGTCGGTCGAGAGCCACCGCGGAGCGGCCGTGATGGTGCGGGAAGGCCACTGCCGGTCCGGCAGGTTAATCGCGGGGAACGGGCGATAGCGATGGCACGGCATGCCGGATGAAACCTGAGAATGCTGACTCATGATGCTGCTCTCCTGTGCTGCTCAGCGACGTCACCGGTCGTGGCCGGCGACAGAGCAACACCCCGCGGCGAGGGGCCGACCCTACCTGGCCTCGCCGCGGCTGCGAAGAAGCAGCATCCGCGTCATGATCGGGCCAGGATAGCCGGCCTGCGGCCGGGCGTGCGCGGCGGCCGGCCAGGGGTTCCTCGATAGAGTGCCAACCGTCACCGCCGGGAGCACAGCGGAGGTCTCCACGATGCAGGGTCAGCAGACCGCGCAGATAGGCGTCACCGGGCTCGCGGTGATGGGCCGTAACCTCGCCCGCAATCTGGCCAGGCACGGCTACCGGGTTGCGCTGCACAACAGGACGTTCGAGCGGACGCAGAGCCTGGTGGCTGAGCACGGCCACGAGGGAGCGTTCCTGCCAAGCCAGTCGGTCGGCGACTTCGTGGCCTCGCTGGAGCGCCCTAGGGCGATCATCATTATGGTCAAGGCCGGCCAGCCGACCGATGCTGTCATCGCCGAACTTGTCCCGCTGCTCGACGCCGGCGACATCATCATCGACTGCGGCAACGCGCACTTCGCCGACACTCGCCGTCGCGAACAGGAACTCCGCGATCGCGGCCTGCACTTCGTCGGCGCCGGCGTGTCAGGCGGTGAGGAGGGCGCGCTCAACGGGCCGAGCATCATGCCGGGCGGCTCGGTGGAGTCCTACCGCACCCTCGGGCCTATCTTCGAGTCCATCGCCGCGGAGGTGGACGGGACGCCCTGTTGCGTGCACGTCGGCCCAGACGGCGCCGGGCACTTCGTGAAGATGGTGCATAACGGCATCGAGTACGCCGACATGCAGCTGATCGCCGAGGCCTATGACCTGCTCAGGATCGGCACCGGCGCCAGCGCTGGCGAGCTCGCCGGGGTCTTCCGCACCTGGAACGAGGGCGACCTTGAGTCGTTCCTGATCGAGATCACCGCCGATGTGCTCGCGCACACCGACGCGGTGACCGGCAAGGCGTTCGTCGACGTCGTTCTCGACCAGGCCGAGCAGAAGGGCACCGGCCGGTGGACCGTGCAGAGCGCGCTCGACCTCGGTGTCCCGATCACCGGCATCGCTGAAGCGACGTTCGCCCGCTCGCTGTCTGGCCACGCGGGCCAGCGCGCCGCGGCGCGGCTGGCCTTCGGCGGCGAAGCTGGGCAACTGCCTGCCGGCCGTGACAGCTTCACCGATGACGTCAGGCGAGCGCTGTATGCGTCCAAGGTCGTGGCCTACGCGCAGGGATTCGACCAGATCCAGGCCGGCAGCGACGAGTTCGGCTGGGATATCGACCGCGGCTCGATGGCCACGATCTGGCGCGGCGGCTGCATCATCAGGGCCAAGTTCCTCGACCGCATCCGCGAGGCCTACGACGCCGACTCCGCGCTCCCGAGCCTGCTGGTCGCGCCGTACTTCGTCGAGGCCGTCTCGGCCGGAGTGCAGAGCTGGCGGCGGATCGTCGCTGAGGCCGCGCTGGCCGGGGTGCCAGCGCCGGCGTTCGCTTCCTCGCTCGCCTACTACGACGGGCTGCGCAGGGACCGGCTGCCCGCGGCGCTGATCCAGGGCCTGCGCGACAACTTCGGTGCCCACACCTACCGCCGCGTCGACCGGGAAGGAACGTTCCACACGCTCTGGGGCGGCGACGGCTCCGAGGTCCCGGCCTAGCTGAGCGGAATCTGGACCGTCAGGGTGCCTGGCCGCCAGTCGGGAAGCCGGGACGCTACCGTACCGTCGGGCCCGACCAGCGCAGCGAGTCCGGGAAAGTCCTCGTCAACGGTCGAGCCTGCCTGCCCGGCAAGCGCGATCCACAACCCGAGCCGGCGTGCGTGCCTGATCGCATCGCCGAGGCCGCTGCCTTCCCACCAGCTGTACCCGGCTTGCCAGGAGGCTTGGCTGGTGCGCCGCCCGTAGAGGCCCGGGGCCGCGGGGAACAAAACGAGCCGGGCGCCGCCCGCGGCGGCGTCGTCAAACGGATCGTTAAATCCGGACTCGGCGCAGATGGCGACGCCGAACCGCGCGCCGGCCCAGTCGAAGAAAATGGCTCCCGCCGCGGGCGTGAAACCTTCTTCGCCGTCGCCCAGATGCCGCTTGCGCTGGATGCCGATCAGCCGTCCGCCGCCGGCGACAAGCTGGGTGATGTGCGCCGGACCGGCTGGCTTCTGCTCGGCGATGCCGAAACAGGCTGCAGTAGGGAGCCCCTCGGTCGCCCTGGTCAGCTCGGTCACTGCGGGGTGGTCGAGCGCGATCAGCGTACCGCGGCCCGATCCGGGATCCGCCGAGCCCGTCAGCGACATCTCGGGAAACAAGACGAGGTCGCAGCCGTCGGCGGCGGCTTGGCTCAGCAGCTTCCTGTGCGCGGCGAGGTTGCCGTCGAGATCACCCTTCTGGCACTCGATCGCCGCCAGCAGTACCTGCATGGCTTCATCGTGTCACGGCCGCCGGCCGCTGGGGTCCGATCGCGCCGTGCGCTGGCCCCAGACCCAGTGCTGCACGGTGAGCGCCACGTCGCCCACGACGATGAGAACGACGACATTGAGCAGAAGTTGCAGGGCCGAGCCGCCCGCCTCCCGCCAGAGGGAGTAGGCGATCGAGATGCCGATGGACGCCGCCGCCGGGATAGTGGTCACCGAGATGAACACGCCGATCAGCGTGCTCGCCTTGACCTCGGTCAGCGAGACTACGCCGACCAGGCCGGCCAGCACCGCGACGATCACGGAGAACACGTCAGGCGAGTTGATGAAGTCGGCGACCGGTCGCAGTCCGGCCAGGAACGCCGCCGGGGTCTGCCCGGACGCGCGGATGACGAGCCCGAATGCAAGCGTGGTCGCGATCGCCAGACCGAAGCCGGCACCCAGAGCGGCAATCCCCGAACCGATCGCGCGCCGGTCCCGCCTGGTCATGGCCAGCGCGACCGCGATGATGGCGGCGTACTCGGGGCCGACGACCATCGCGCCGACGATCAGGATCGACGAGTTGGTCAGCAGGCCGACCGCGCCGATCAGCCCGGCGAGCGTGAGCAGGACGTAGAAGCTCGGCGCGTACTCGGCGCCCGACTCGATCCTGGCGGTGACGAGGTCCCACACCGGTGCGGACTCCGGCCGCAGCACGCGCGGCTTCCCGCGGCCAGCGGCGGGCGTCCCGGCGGCGGACAGCGCCGCGTCGAGGCGGACGATGCTGATCGTGCCGCGGTGGTCCAGGCCGAGCCTTCGCAGGCTGCCGAGTACCTGATTGGCGTGGGCGTCGTGGACATCGAAGGAGATCGCGTCTCCCTCCGGCCGAAGGCCGGCGCCCGGCTGCACCACCAGGTTGGCGAGGCCGTCCGCTGCTACGAGCAACTCGACCACCTGGGCACTGAGCTGGGCCGGGCTCACGGCCCTGACGTGCAGCATCGCCAACCGCCCTCTTCCGGATCGCCCCGTCAGTACGGTTCCGTGCCGACTGGCCTGGTGCCTCACCCGCCGGGGGCGATATCCGTTTCCAGCGGTTCTGTCAGTGTGATGCGGATGGCGCGGAACAGCCGCGGCGTGTCCCGCAGGACGGTCAGCTTCGGATCGGGGACGGTCAGGAACGCGCCGGTCGCCAGCTCGAAGTCGCCGGCCAGCCTGGGATCGTTCCGCAGGCCGGCCATCGCCCGGCGGTCGCCGCCCAGGACGACAGCGTCGATGCGGTGCTGGCCGAACACCGCGGCGGCGGTATCGGCAGCGGCGGCGAGTGCCTGGTGTGCTTGGTTCTCCCTGCGCCTGGCGAAGCGCTGCTGGGACTGGCCGCCGGCTGCGCTGCGGCCATGCACCAGGCGGCTCCCGACCTTCGATGCCGCCAGGTCAGCTCCGGTGAACACCCCGGCCGCGTATCCGCCGAGCCTGACAAGCAGCACGCCGACCGTCCTGTGTGCGCACACGTGCGACGTGATCGCATCCGTGAGCGCCATTGCGTCAAGGCCGGGTGCCGCGGCGAGCGGTGGAAACGGGACCACACAGCTTGCTGTGGCGCCGTCCGCGGCGCCGAAGATGGCAGTCTCCGCGCCAGGCTCGCCGGTCAGGCCGCCGCCGTGGCGCGCACTGAACGAAGTGATCCATCCCGGAAACCGCTCAGGCGCGACGTCGATCCGGCGAGGCGGCACCGGTCAGACGTTGAAGCCGAGCGCCCTGAGCTGCTCCCGGCCGTCTTCGGTGATCTTTTCTGGGCCCCACGGCGGCAGCCACACCCAGTTGATCCTGACGTCGCTGACCAGCCCGTCGAGCGCCACCTGCGTCTGGTCCTCGATGACATCGGTCAGCGGGCAGGCCGCGCTGGTGAGGGTCATGTCGACGATCGCGGTGTTATCGGCGTCGACGGTGACGCCATAGACGAGACCGAGGTCGACTACGTTCACGCCGAGCTCGGGGTCGACGACGTCCCTGAGCGCCTCGAGTACGTCGGCGAGTT
Organism: uncultured Actinomycetota bacterium; assembly: GCA_963696215.1. GTDB lineage: Bacteria > Actinomycetota > Actinomycetes > Streptosporangiales > Streptosporangiaceae > Chersky-822. The sequence continues at coordinate 1,096,723 of CAVOJF010000005.1, read as the reverse complement.
CGGGGCTCGCGCCCTGGACCTCGGCGTCATGAGCCTGCGTCATCTTTGCTCCCTAGCCAGGGGGGACGACCCCCCGAAATCCCCGCGCGAAGCTATCGCCCGCGAGGTCGCGTCTTTCCAAGCCATCCAGCCGAGCAGCGCGCACTTGATCCTGGCGGGGTACTTGGCCACCCCGGCGAACACCACGGCGTCGCCCAGCACGTCTTCGTCAGGCTCGGCCGCATCCCTGGCATGCATCAGCTTAAGAAACTCGGCCTCGATCTCCATCGCCTCGCTGACCGGCTTGCCGATCACCAGGTCGGTGAGCACCGAGACGCTCGCCTGGCTGATCGAGCAGCCTAGCGCGTCGTATGATATGTCGGCGACGGCGGCCTCGGCGGCCCCGTCCTTCAGCGTGACCCGGAGCGTGACCTCGTCACCGCAGGTCGGGTTCACGTGGTGGACCTCGGCGTCGAACGGCTCCCGCAGCCCCTTGTGGTGCGGGTGCCGGTAGTGGTCCAGGATTATCTCCTGGTACATCGACTCGAGCTGCATCACGTCACTCCGAAGAACTTCTGCGCCGCTCTTATTCCGTCCGCCAGCGCGTCGACCTCCTCGAGCGTGTTGTACAGGTAGAAGCTTGCCCTGGTCGAGGACTGGACACCCAGTGCCCTGTGCAGTGGCCACGCGCAGTGATGGCCGGCCCTGACAGCCACGCCGCGATCGTCGAGCACCTGGCTCACGTCGTGCGGGTGAACTCCTTCGATGGTGAACGAGAGCGCGCTGCCCCTGTCGGTCGCATCGGTCGGCCCGAGTATCCGCAGGCCGTCGATCTCGGTCAAGGCGGGCAGGGCGCGCTCCAGCAGGTTGTGCTCGTGCGCGCGTACCGCCGCGAGGTCCAGGTCGCTCAGGTAATCCACGGCCGCGCCCAGCCCGACCGCCTGTGCGATCGGCATCGTTCCGGCCTCGAACTTGTGCGGCGGCGGCGCGTAGGTGGACCTGTCCATGAAGACGGTCTCGATCATCTCGCCGCCCCCGAGGAACGGCGGCATCTCGTCGAGCAGCTCGCGGCGTGCCCACAGCACCCCGATGCCGGTCGGTCCGCACATCTTGTGCCCTGTAAAGCCGACGAAGTCGGCGCCGAGCAAACTGACGTCCATCAGCCCGTGCGGGACCGACTGAGCCGCGTCGACCAGTACCAGCGCGCCGACGGCATGCGCCCGGGCGACGATGTCGGCTACCGGGTTGATAGTGCCGAGAACGTTCGACTGGTGTGCCAGCGCGACGATCTTGGTCCGCTCGTTGATCAGCTCATCGGCTTGGTCCAGGTCAAGCCGCCCGTCGGGCGTGATGCTGAACCAGCGCAGCGTGGCGCCGGTGCGCTGGCAGAGCAGCTGCCACGGCACGATGTTGGAGTGGTGCTCCATCTCGGTGATGACGACCTCGTCGCCTGGGCCGATCTTCAGACCGCCGGACGCGTTGCCGAGTGCGTAAGCGACCAGGTTGATGGCCTCAGAGACGTTCTTAGTGAAAACCACCTCGGTCTCGTCGGCCGCGCCGATGAACCTGGCTGTCTTGATCCTGGCGCCCTCGTAGGCAGCGGTTGCCTCCTCGCCAAGCTCGTGCGTGGCGCGATGGATGTTCGCGTTGTGGCGCTCGTAGAAGTCGGTCATGGCCTCGATGACCTGGCGCGGCTTCTGCGAGGTGTTGGCACTGTCCAGGTAGACGAGTTGCCGCCCGCCACGGACCGTCCGGTCCAGGATCGGGAAGTCCTTGCGCAAGCGCGTGACGTCCATCAGCTTGTTCCAGTTCCCGCGGGCACCGCTGCGAACCGCTCGTAGCCGCTGGCCTCGAGCTCGTCGGCCAGTTCAGGACCGCCCTCGGCTACGATCTTGCCGCCGACGAAGACGTGCACGAAGTCCGGCCGCACGTACCGCAGGATCCTCGTGTAGTGCGTGATCAGCAGCACGCCGTGGTCCGCGCCCTCCCGGTAGGCGTTAACGCCGGCGGACACCACCTTCAGCGCGTCGATGTCGAGGCCTGAGTCGGTCTCGTCCAGGATCGCGATCTTGGGGTTGATCAGCTGGAGCTGGAGGATCTCGTGCCGCTTCTTCTCGCCGCCAGAGAAGCCCTCGTTGAGATTGCGCTGCGCGAACACGGGGTCGATGGACAGGTCCTTCATGGCCCCGTTCATCTCCTTGATGAAGTCACGCACCCTCGGCGCCTCGCCGCGAATCGCCGTCACGGCGGTCCGCAGGAAGTTCGACACCGTCACGCCGGGGACCTCGACCGGGTACTGCATCGCGAGGAACAGGCCAGCCCTGGCCCGCGCGTCCACGCTCATCGCGAGCACATCCTCGCCGTCCAGCGTCACCGTTCCGCTGGTGATCTGGTACTTCGGGTGCCCAGCGATCGAGTAGGCCAGGGTGGACTTGCCCGAGCCGTTCGGGCCCATGATCGCGTGGGTCTGCCCTGCCGCGACGGTCAGGTCGACGCCGCGCAGGATCTCCTGGCTCTCCCCGCTCTGGCTGCCAGCAGTGCCCTGCCCAGCAACGCTGACGTGCAGGTCGCGGATCTCAAGGGTGGACATGTCTCTCCTATTCGGGAACGGCGACATAGACGTCATCGCCGTCGACGCGTACTGGGTAGGTGGATAGTGGCTTGGTGGCCGGAGGGCCGGTCGGCTTGCCGGAACGCACGTCGAAGCACGAGCCGTGCAGCCAGCACTCGACCGTGTGGTCGTAGATCTCGCCGTCGACCAGCGAGACCTCTTCGTGCGTGCAGAACTCGTCGAGCGCGTAGACCTCGCCGTCGGCCCTGATGATCACCAGCGGCTTGTCGTTCAGCTCCACGCCGATCACGCCCTGCTCGGGCACCTCGGCCAATGAGCAGGCCCTGATGAACTCGCCCATCAGACCCCCTTCTCCAGCTCGGCCTCGATGGCGGCCGTGATCCGCTCGCGGATCTCAGGCACCTCGATCTGGCCGATCAGCTCGCCGAAGAAGCCCCTGATCACCAGGCGCCTGGCCTCGCCGAGCGGGATTCCCCTGGCCATCAGGTAGAACATGTGCTGGTCTTCAAGCCGCCCGCTGGTGCTGGCGTGACCAGCCCTGGTCACCTCTCCGGTCAGGATCTCCAGGTTCGGTACCGAGTCCACCCTCGTGCCGTCGGTCAGCACCAGGTTCCTGTTGCTCTCATAGCTGTCGGTCCCGACGGCCTCCGTCCGGATGATCACATCGCCGATCCAGACCGCGTGCGCCTCTTTGCCCTGCAGCGCCCCTTTGTAGGTCACCCTGCTCCGGCAGTTCGGCTGGTTGTGGTCCACCAGTAGCCGGTGCTCCAGATGCTGCCCCGCATCTGCGAAGTACACCCCGCGCAGCTCAGCATTGCCCCCTGGCCCTGCGTACCGCACGGACGGCGCCATGCGGACAACATCGCCGCCTAGCGACACAACGGTGTGTGCGATGGACGCGTCCTTTCCGACCAGCGCGTGCTGATGGGAAAGATGCACCGACGACGGGCCCCAATCCTGCACGCTGACAACGCTGAGCGACGAGCCTTCACCGACGACAAACTCCACATTGTCGGCATAGGTCGCCTCGCCCGCGTAGTCGAGCACCACCACGGCCGACGAGTTGGCTCCCAGCTCGACCAGCATGTGGCCCGCTCCGGCCACCGTCGGATCGTCTCCGCGAACTGTCACGATGACGGGCTGCGATGCCGTAAATCCAGCAGGAACGGTGATGACCGTGGCGTCGGTAAACGCCGCGAACGCCCTGGCACTGACCCGGTCCGACGGCACGAGGGCGGTGCCGAGTCGAGGATCACCGCGCTGCGCGAGCGCGACGGTGATCTCGTGCTCGGCACTGACCTCGTGCTTTACAACCCCGGAGAACTCAGCATCGGCGTGCAACGACCGCAACCGACGCAGCGGCGTGAACCGCCACTCCTCTTCGCGCCCCGCAGGCACCGGGAAGTCAGCGGGATCGAACGACTCGACTGCGTGCAGCCGGGAGATAGGGCCGGCGTTCTCGACGGCCCTAGAGAGCCCGCTCATTAGCCGACAGCCCCTTCCATCTGCAGCTCGATGAGCCGGTTCAGCTCGAGGGCGTATTCCATCGGCAGTTCACGCGCGATGGGCTCGACGAAGCCGCGGACGATGGTGGCCATCGCCTCGTCTTCGGTCATGCCGCGGCTCATGAGGTAGAACAGCTGATCGTCGGAGATCTTCGAGACCGTGGCCTCGTGTCCCATCTCCACGTCGTCCTCGCGGACGTCGACGTAGGGGTAGGTATCGGACCGGCTGATGGTGTCGACGAGCAGCGCGTCGCACTTGACCGTCGACTTGGAGTGCTCAGCGCCCTCGGCGACCTGGACCAGGCCGCGGTAGGAGGTGCGGCCGCCGCCCCTGGCCACCGACTTGGACACGATCGTCGACGAGGTGTTCGGCGCCATGTGCACCATCTTGGCTCCGGCGTCCTGGTGCTGACCCTGGCCGGCGAATGCGACCGACAGGGTTTCGCCCTTCGCGTGCTCGCCCATCAGGTAGACGGCCGGGTACTTCATCGTCACCTTCGAGCCGATGTTGCCGTCCACCCACTCCATGGTCGCTCCGGCGTGCGCGACGGCACGCTTGGTGACCAGGTTGTAGACGTTGTTTGACCAGTTCTGGATCGTCGTGTAGCGGCAGCGGGCGCCCTTCTTCACGATGATCTCGACCACGGCGGAGTGCAGCGAGTCGGAGGAGTAGATCGGCGCGGTGCAGCCCTCGACGTAGTGGACGTAGGCGTCCTCGTCGACGATGATCAGGGTCCGCTCGAACTGGCCCATGTTCTCGGTGTTGATCCGGAAGTAGGCCTGCAGCGGGATCTCCACCTGCACGCCCTTCGGCACGTAGATGAACGACCCGCCGCTCCAGACCGCCGTGTTCAGCGCGGCGAACTTGTTGTCCCCCACCGGGATCACCGTCGCGAAGTACTCCTGGAACAGTTCAGGGTGCTCGCGCAGCGCGGTGTCGGTGTCCTTGAAGATGACGCCCTTCTCCTCGAGGTCCTCGCGGATCTTGTGGTAGACGACCTCGGACTCATACTGGGCGGCCACGCCCGCGATCAGGCGCTGCTTCTCCGCCTCGGGGATGCCCAGCCTGTCGTAGGTGTTCTTGATGTCCGCGGGCAGGTCGTCCCAGCTGGCCGCCTGCTTCTCGGTCGAGCGCACGAAGTACTTGATGTTGTCGAACTTGATGCCCGACAAGTCTGAGCCCCAGGTCGGCATCGGCTTGCGGCCGAACAGCTGCAGCCCTCGCAGCCTGAGGCTGAGCATCCACTCCGGCTCGTTCTTCTTGGCCGAGATATCCCTGACGACGTCCTCGGACAGACCGCGGCGCGCGCTCGCGCCTGCGACATCTGTGTCAGCCCAGCCGAACTTATACCGGTCGAGACCTTCGAGTTCCGGGCGGGCAGTAGTGGTCATGCGGACAAGCCTCCGACCTGAGTAGCGTTGTCGCCAGCCACGTCGTGGCCGGCAGCTGGTGTTCTGGTGCGGTGATCACGTAGGGATGGCGCGGTGACGTGGGTGGTGCAGACGCCGTCGCCGTGCGCGATGGTGGCGAGCCGCTGCACAGGAGTGCCCAGCAGGCGGCCGAACGCTTCCGTCTCCGCCTCGCACAACTGGGGGTACTCGGCTGCGACGTGCGCCACCGGGCAGTGGTGCTGGCAAAGCTGCTCGCCAGCGGATGGGCCAGGTCTGACGCTGGCGGATGCGGCGTAGCCGTCCACCGACAACGCCTCGGCCAGCGCCCTGACCCGATCTGCCAGCGGCGCGGACGCCACGACCGGCTGGTACCTGCGCTCGAGCTCGGCCACCTGGCGGCGGGCGAACTCAGCGACGGCCTCCGGGCCAGCTCGCTCGGCCAGGAAGCGCAGCGCACTGGTAGCCAGGTCGTCGTAGGCATGCTCGAAGGCGCTCCGCCCGGCATCGGTGATCGCGAACATCCTGGCCGGCCTGCCCCGCCCCCGGTTGCCGTAAACCCTGGCCAGCCGGGTCTCGATCATGCCGTCGCGCAGCAGGTGGTCCAGGTGCCGGCGAACCGCGGCCGGGGTGAGGCTAAGCGACGACCCAAGTGCAGCAGCCGTCACGGGACCGTTCTCCAGGATCAGCCGGGCAATGCGTGCACGGGTGCTGTCTTCAGCACCTGCTACCGCACCTGACTGGCCCACGATATTCACAACATCATTGTGCCGTAAATCGTTCCCTGGCCGCAAACCGACCCCACACAACCCCGCCGGCCTTCCGGGATCTGGTGCGATGCACTTAATGTCGGACCTACCGCGCCTATCGCGCAACGACGCGCAGACGGGAGCCGAGATGAGCGCCAGCCAGGTCGCCAGGCGGATGTGGACACTGTTCGAACCGATTCATGCCATGACATATTTCGCCGCCGAAGCGCGGGCGGCATACGAGGAGGCGGGGCTTCGCGGGTTCTGGCGCGGATATTTCGCCGGCCGGTCGGCGCCACTGGGCCGCGCCAGCGCGGCGCCAGTCACGGCGTCCTTCTATACGTTCGCACCGCAGATGGTCGGCCGCGCGCTGCCAGGCGTGTGGGACGTGATCACGCCTGACCAGGCGCTGGCCGTACGGGAGGCCGGTGCGGTCGCCGCCCTGAACAGGGTGCTGGGCGACCTGAGCGACGCCGCTGGCGTGGCCGCTGACATGCTCGCGGCGGCGGCGGCGGGCCTTGACTGCTCAGGACGTGTGCTGGCGGCCGCGAACGCCGCGCTGCCCGTTCCGGCGGGCCCCGTGCCTCGGCTGTGGCACGCGGCGACCGTGCTCCGCGAGCACAGGGGCGACGGTCACTTCGCCTCGCTGGTGGCAGCCGGGGTCGACGGCTGCGAGTCCAACGTGCTCCGAGCGGGCTTTGACCTGCCCCGGGAAACGATCCAGCCGCTGCGTGGCTGGACTGACGAGCAGTGGGACGGCGCGGCCGGGCGGCTCGTCGAGCGCGGCGCCATCGACAAGGACGGAACGGCCACCCCGGCAGGCGCGGACCTGCGTGCGGACATCGAGGCCACCACCGACGCGGCGGCGGCGCGGCCGTGGCTTGACGAGGAGTTCGCCGCAGGCCTCGCCGGCGTGCTCTATCCCATCGCGCGGGCGTGCTCGGCTGAGCTGCCCGCCCTGAACCCGGTCGGCGTGCCTGTGCCCAGGGAGGCAGTCATTGACAGCTGAGCGCGTGCGCGGCCAGGACCAGCCAGGCCTGGCGGACCTGGCGACGCTGGCCGATCCCGCCGTGATCGCCGATCCGTATCCGCTGCTCGCCAGGCTCCGTGCGGCGTCGCCGTTCACCGGGCTAGACGGCGCGCTCGTCGTGTTCGGCAAGTACGAGCAGTGCTCACGCATCCTGCGTGACCCGCGCGCGAGCAGCGAGCGCGAGCGATCCAGGCTGGCACCTCCCGGAGCCCTGCGCGGCGACAGAACCAGGTCGTTCCTCTCGCTTGACCCGCCTGATCACACGAGGCTGAGGCGCCTTGCGGCCACGGCGTTCACGCCCCGCGTGGTGGCGACCCTCGCCCCGCGGATCACCGAGATCACCGACGAGCTCCTGACCGATGCCGCGGCCGGGGATGAATTCGAGCTGGTCAGTCAGCTGGCCTACCCGCTGCCGGTGCGCATCATCTCCGAGCTGCTCGGCGTGCCTCCTGAGGATCACGCGAGGTTCGCTGGCTGGTCGGCCAGGCTGGCGCACTCGGTCCAGCCCAGCTTCGGCGCGCTGGACCCGGCGGAGCGCGACGCGGCCGAACATGCGGCGCTTGAGTTCGGCGAGTACTTCACCGAGCTGATCGCTGTGCGCCGGTCGAGCCCAGGCGATGACCTGCTCACGAAGCTGATCAGGGCCGGGGACGCCGGGGACCGGCTGAGCGTCGACGAGCTGATCGCCACCTGCGTGCTGCTGCTCGTGGCAGGTCACGAGACGACCGTCGGGCTCATCTCGAACGCGATGCTGGCGCTGCTGCGGAATCCGGCGCAGCACGCCGCCCTCGCCGCCGACCCGAACCTGGCCGCTAGCGCGGTCGAGGAGACGTTGCGCTACGACTCGCCGGTCCAGCTCACCGGCCGCGTGGCCAGGCGCGGCATCACGATCGACGGCGCTGAGCCGGCCGACGGCGCTGTCCTGCTGCTCCTGCTTGCAGCGACCGGCCGCGATCCAGCGGCCTTCGCCGACCCAGACGCGTTCGACATCACGCGCGGCGCCAGGGAGCACCTGGCCTTCGCGGCCGGGCCGCACTTCTGCCTCGGCGCGCCGCTCGCGCGGCTCGAGGCGACCATCGCGTTGCGCGCCCTTGCGATCCGGCTCACCGATCCGGTCCTGGACGAGTCATCGCTGGTCTACAAGCAGAATTTCAACCTGCGCGGGCCAGAACGGATGGTTGTGACATTCGGCCAGATCCGTCCTGAGCCCTAACGGCCGACCGGCCGCAGCGCTTCGCGGAAACCGTCAACTGCGCCCAAAGCGTTACGCTAATCGCTTACGACCCTGCTTCAGATCCATGTATAACAGGCCGTAAGGAGGTGCCAGATGCTACCTATTCCGGTAAAATCGGATAAGTCTAAAGGCACGAGGGGGCGGACTCGGTTTTCCGGGCGTACCAAGGCTGTGACCGGAGCGGCCGCCGTCGCCGCGCTGGCATTGACAGCCGCCGCTTGCAGCAGTTCTGGATCGTCGTCCGGCAACAGCAGTCCTGCCCCTGCCAAGGGTCATGCCGGGGGCACGTACACGATCCTCGCCAACTCGGCGTTCGGCGTTGCCGATCCGGCGCAGAACTACACGCTGCAGGAATGGCAGCTGCTCATCGACACCCATGACGGCCTGACGCAGTTCAAGCGGGTCGGCGGGACGGCGGGCACGCAGCTCGTGCCTGACCTGGCCACCTCGCTGCCGACGCCGACCGACGGTGGCAAGACCTTCGTGTTCCACATCAGGAAGGGCATCAAGTTCTCCAACGGCCAGGTCATGAAGCCGAGCGACTTCGTCAGGACCTTCGAGCGGCAGTTCACGGTGCCCGGGCCCACGTCGTTCTACGCCGGCATCGTCGGAGCCAGCAAGTGCAGCACCAAGGGTTGCGACCTCAGCTCGGGTGTGGTTGCCGATGACAAGGCGTACACGCTGACCATTCACCTGACGGCGCCAGATCCTGAGTTCTTCGACAAGCTGGCGCTGCCGTTCGCCTATGTAGTGCCTGGCAACACGTCGTTCAAGCTCACCGGCAACAAGGTGCCTCCTGGCACCGGGCCTTACATGTGGCAGTCGTACAGCCCGAACTCCGAGGCAGTTCTAGTCCGCAACAAGTACTTCCACGTCTGGAGCACTGCTGCGCAGCCGGCTGGCTACCCGGACAAGATCGTCGAGAAGTACGGCCAGACGGTCTCCGATGAGGTCACCGCGGTGGAGAATGGCCAGGCGGACGAGGTATTCGACGGCGACGTGATCCCGGCGGACCGGCTGAGCGAGCTGAACAGCGCCAAGTACGCCAAGCAGGTGCACGTGAATCCGCTGACGGCGGACTGGTATTTCGCGTTCAACACCAGGCAGGCACCGTTCAACAACGTCAAGGCGCGCCAGGCCGTCAACCTCGCGGCTGACAGGAACGCTTATGTCAAGATCGGCGGCGGACCGTCGCTCGCGGTCCCGACCTGCCAGATCCTGCCGCCGAACTTCCCCGGCTACAAGCCGTACTGCCCGTACACCGCGGGCGGCGGCACCACGAAGTGGACAGGGCCCGACCTCACTAAGGCCAAGGCACTGGTGAAGCAATCGGGAACGGCTGGTGCGAAGGTGGTCGTCAACACCGATATTCCGGACAAGGCGCTCGGCGAGCAGATGGTTTCCGACCTGAACAAGATCGGGTACAAGGCCTCGCTCCAGGTGCTGGCCGGCACCATTCAGTACCCCTTCGTCCAGAACTCCAACAACTCCAAGAAGTGGAACATCGCGTGGTCCGCGTGGTACCAGGACTACCCGACCGCATCGGACTTCCTCAACGTCCTGCTGGGCTGCGGCAGCATCCACCCAGGAAGTGACGCCAGCCCGAACATCGCGGCGTTCTGCGACCAGACGATCCAGAAGCAGATGAACAAGGCCCTGAACCTCGCCATCACGGACCCAGCGGCCGCCAACAACATCTGGGCACAGGTCGATCACGCGGTGACCGACCTGGCGCCGTGGGTCGACTTGTACAACCCCAAGCAGATCGACTTCCTGTCCTCACGGGTCCATGGCTACCAATGGAACCCGCAGTGGTACATCCTCATCGATCAGCAGTGGGTGCAGTAGGAACTGATATCGCCATTAGCGGCCGCTCAGGCGGCCGCTAATGGCGATAGCCCTCACGGAGGCCGCAGAACCTCCGGCGCAGGTACCTGGCCTGCCGCCGGAGGTCACCGGGCGCAGCCCATGGGCGCTGGCCGGGCGCCGCCTGTGGCGTAACCGGATCGCCTTGGCGGCCCTGGTCCTTTTCTTGCTGATCATCGCCGTCAGCTTCGCGGCGCCGCTGTACGCGAACGACGTCGCGAAGGTGAACGCGTTCGCCAACAACCTGAACGGCAGCACGATCGTGGCTGGCCACCGGGTCCCGCTGATGCAGCAGGGCGGCGGCATCCTGAAGCTGGGCGAGACGCCATTGGGGCCGACGTGGGATATCGGCAACTACTTCCTCGGCGCCGACCAGCAGGGTCGCGACGTGTTCGCCAGGGTGCTCTACGGCGGCCGCAGTTCGCTCGAGATCGGCATTGGCTCTGCCGTGATCTGCTGCGTGATCGCCACGATCATCGCGTTGATCGCCGGCTACTTCGGCGGGCTGGTCGACGCGATCCTGTCCCGCCTGATGGACGTGATCTGGGCTTTTCCCGTCTACCTGCTCGCGATTTCGATCTCGACCGTGCTGCTCACCAACGCCAGCGGCCTGTCACTCGGCCCGGTGCACCTGGTGGCGACGAGCCTGTGGCTGCCCACGATGATCATCGCGTTCATCTACCTGCCGTACGTCTACCGGCCGATCCGCGGCCACGTTCTCTCGGTCTCGGAGAAGGAGTTCGTGCAGGCTGGTATCGCGCAGGGCGCCTCTGACCTGCGGCTGATCTTCTCAGACATCCTGCCGAACGTGATCTCGGTCGTGATCGTGCTGCTGCCGCTGATGATCGCCACGACGATCCTGACCGAGTCGGCGCTGTCCTTCCTGTCCATCGGCGTGCAGCCACCCAACGCGAGTTGGGGCACCATCATCAGCGACGGCCAGGACCTGCTGTACACCAGGCCGTGGGTGGCGATCGCGCCCGGCATCATGATCGTGCTGACAGTGCTGGCGCTGAACGTGCTCGGCGACGGTGTCAGGGACGCGCTCGACCCGCGCGCCAAGCTGCGGGTGGAGGGCTAGTGCTCACTTTCATCGTCAGGCGGTTGCTATGGACCGTGCTCGTGATGTTCGCGATCACGGTCCTGGTGTTCGTCATCTTCTTCAAGACCCCGGGCATCGATCCGGCTAGACAGATCGCGGGCCGCAATCCGAGCCCGCAGGTCCTGGCCGAGATCAGGCATCAGTTCGGGCTGGACCGCCCGTTCCCTGTCCAGTACGGGCTCATGATGAAGAAGATCTTCATCACCAGGGACCTGGTCTCGTATTCCAACCAGGGCCAGAAGGTCGTGCCCGAGATAATCGCGGCCGCCCCCGCCACGTTGTCGCTGGTCTTCGGCGCGGCCCTGATCTGGGTCGTGATGGCGATCCTCATGGGCGTCGCGGCAGCCCTGCTGCGGGGGACGCTGCTGGATCCGCTGCTCATGATCATCGCGCTCATAGGGATATCCATGCCTGTTTTCTGGCTCGGCGAGGTCGTCAACCTCGTCACCCAGAGCAGGCTGCATCATTCGTTCTTGTTCAGCTGGGTGCCGCCGCTCGGGTACACGCCGTTCACGCAGAGTCCGGTGCGATGGTTCGAGGGGCTGGTGTTCCCGTGGATCACGCTGTCCATCCTGTACATCGGCTTCTACGCCAGGGTGCTGCGCGCGAACCTGCTCGAGATCCAGAACGAGGACTACATCAGGACCGCCAGGGCCAAGGGGCTGACCGAGCGGCGGGTGCTGGTCAAGCACACGCTGCGAACGTCGATGATCACGTTCGTCAGCCTCTTCGGCCTCGACTTCGGCGTCCTGGTCGGCGGCGGCGCGCTGCTCACCGAGGTGGTCTTCGCGATCCACGGCGTCGGCTTCCTGACCTACCAGTCGCTAACCAACCTCGACCTGCCGACGATCATGGCGACGGTGATCTACGGTGCGTTCTTTATCGTGCTGGCGAACACGCTCGTCGACATCGCGTACGCGGGCCTCGACCCGAGAGTGCGGCCGGCCTGATGGCGCCCGGAGATTTGATGGTGAGGGCGTCATGAGCGAGGCGCTGCTCGAGGTGCGCGACCTGAAGGTGAGCTTCAGGACCGAGGACGGCCTCGTCCGGGCCGTCGACGGTGTCTCGTTCTCGGTATCAGAAGGCGAGACGCTCGGCATCGTCGGCGAGTCGGGTTCCGGCAAGAGCGTCACGATGATGTCGGTGATGCGGCTGATCATCGACCCGAACGCGAAGTTCGAGGGCGACGTCATCTACAAGGGCCGCAATCTGATGGCGCTGACCCAGGCTGAATTGCGAGGGATTAGGGGCTCGGAGATCGCCATGATCTTCCAGGACCCGATGACGTCGCTGAACCCGGTGTACCGCGTCGGCTGGCAGATCTGCGAGCAGATCAGGGCGCACGAGCGAGTCTCCAAGCAAGCCGCTAGGGCCCGCGCGATCGAACTGCTGGCCGCCGTCGGGATCCCGAATCCCGCGGAGCGGGTCGACGACTTCCCGCACCACTTCTCCGGCGGCATGCGCCAGCGCGTGATGATCGCGATGGCGCTGTCCTGCAGTCCGAGCCTGCTGATCGCCGACGAGCCGACGACCGCGCTCGACGTGACCATCCAGGCGCAGATCCTCAAGCTGATCAAGAAGCTGAAGGACGAGTTCGGCTCCGCGGTCGTGCTGATCACGCACGACATGGGCGTGGTGGCCGACGTGGCAGACAGGGTCGCGGTGATGTACGCGGGCCGGATCATCGAGCAGGGCACCAAGAACGACCTGTTCTATGACGCCCAGCACCCGTACACCTGGGGCCTGCTCGGCTCGATCGCCAGGATCGACCGGCCCAAGCCGAGGCGACTGACCGCGATCAGCGGGCTGCCGCCTTCCCTGATCAACTTGCCCGCCGGCTGCGCGTTCGGGGAACGATGCCCGCAGCGGTACGAAGCCTGCGACGAAGTGCCCGAACTGGCGAACCGGGCCGCCTTCGACCACGCGGACGCTTGTCACCTCGACCCCGTGCTCAAGCGCGCCCGCCGGGACACGACCATTCACCCCGAGCTGATCGAGGAAGCGACATGAGCGCAAGCGCGCCGGAGGAGGCCGTGAGCACGGGCGCGCCGGGCCCAGCCAGTGCGCCCGAGGACGACGTACTGCTGCGGGTCGAGCACCTGAAGAAGTACTTCCCGATCAGGCGCGGCATCATCTTCCAGCGCGAGATCGGCCGCGTGCACGCGGTCGACGACGTCAGCATTGATATCAAGGCCGGGGAGACCCTCGGCCTCGTGGGCGAGTCCGGCTGCGGCAAGTCGACCCTCGGCCGGTGCATCATCAGGCTGCTTGACCTGACCAGCGGGTCGGTCACGTTCGACGGCACGGACATCTCCCGGCTGTCCAGGCGAGCCCTCCGCCCGATTCGCGGCGAACTTCAGATGGTCTTCCAGGACCCCTATGCGTCGCTGAACCCGCGCAAGCGAGTGGGGACGATCATTTCCGATCCGCTGCGCATACACGGCCGCACCAGCCGCGGCCAGATCAGGGAGCGGGTCAGGGAGCTGCTCAAGCTCGTGGGCCTGTCCCCCGAGCACGTCAACAGGTACCCGCACGAGTTCTCCGGCGGCCAGCGGCAGCGAATCGGCGTCGCCAGGGCCCTGGCTCTGCATCCCAAGCTGATCATCGCCGACGAGCCCGTGTCTGCACTGGACGTCTCGATCCGGGCGCAGGTGATCAATCTGCTCGACGACCTGCAAGATGAGCTCGGGCTCACCTACATCTTCATCGCGCACGACCTTGGCGTGGTCAGGCACGTGTCGGACCGGATCGCGGTCATGTACCTGGGCAAGATCGTCGAGATCTCCCCCGCCGAGGAGCTCTACAAGCGCCCCGTGCACCCGTACACCGAGGCGCTGTTGTCCGCGGTGCCCATCCCTGACCCGATAATCTCGGCCCAGCGCCAGCAGGTCGTGCTGGAGGGCGACGTGCCGAGCCCGATCGCGCCGCCACCGGGCTGCCGGTTCCATCCGCGTTGTAAGTACGCCACGGACATCTGCTCGCAGGTCGAGCCGGAACTGACCGACCACGGCGGAGGGCACCAGGCCGCCTGCCATCATCCGCTGAGTATCGGGCGCTGAGTATCGGGCGGTGAGCATCGGGCGCTGAGCGGCGCTGAGGCGGGTGGGCGGCCGGCCAGCACCTAGCCGAGGAAGCCGCGCAGCAGCGAGCCAGTGCCTGCGAGGTGCTCTGCCACGGCGGTGCGCGCCCCCCCTGGGTCGCCGGTAAGGATCGCGTCGACGATCGCGGCGTGCTGTGTCGCCGCGTGCGCGATGTTGAGTTTGAGCATGGGGATGGCGTTGAGCAGGTCGTTCAGCTGCATCCTGGCTTCCGCGCAGGCAGTCGAGAGCAAGTTCGAGCCGGTCATCTCGGCGATCGCGAGGTGGAAGAGGGTGTCCATCCGCCGGTAGTCAGCCGGTCCCGCGTTGTTCACGTCGGCGAGCCTTGCCTGCAGCACCTCGCGCCGCGACGCGAGTGAGCCGGCCGCGGCCGCGATCCTGGCGACCGGGGCCGCGGATTCCACCGCGGGGTCGACCGCGGCGGCGACCTGCTGCGCGAGCATGTCAGCAGCCCCGGTCTCGACCGCGAACCGGAAGGTGAGCGCGTCCGCCAGCTTCTGGCCGCGCTCTTGCGCCAAGCGGCGCAGGTCGCGCATGTTCGGTGCTGGCCTGGTGTAGGTGATGAAAGTGCCGCCCAGCCGGCCGCGCCTGGACTGCACGTAGTCGGCCTGCTGCAGCTCCCTGATCGCCTCGCGCAACGTCAGCCGGCTGATCCCGAGCTGTGCGGCGAGCTCTCGTTCCGGCGGGAAACGCTCGCCAGGGCCGATCAGGCCGAGCTTGATGACGGTGAGCAGCCGCTCGACCGTCTCCTCGAACGCGTTTCCCTCGCGCACGGGCCGCAGCACGCCGCCGAGGTCGACGCTCACCACCACCGCCTTCGCTGGTCCGCACCGGGCTGGCGCGGGCCGACCTCGCGCACACCAAGTCCGGCGCGCGGGCCTCCCCTAACCCGCGCGCCGGAGTCTTCAAGTACGTCAGGACCTTTCCGGCCCTGACTCTTGACATTGTGGCCGGCTAGACCCTCAATTGGTCTGTTATTAGACCATTAAATTTCCGCCGCCGCCAGACCCCCAACGCTGGTGGGTTTCCCACAGACACAAGCCGAACCCAGGCCGCACCCCCCAAGGAGCAGACGTGTCGGTCAACAATCAAGCGCCCTCGGCGACGCTGAGCGACGAAGAAGAGCTGCACAAGCTCGGCTACGCCCAGGAACTCGTCCGGCGGATGTCGGGCTTCTCGAACTTCGCCGTCTCGTTCACCATCATCTCGATCCTGTCCGGCTGCCTGACCCTGTTCTACTTCGGCATGGATCTCGGTGGCCCTGCGGTCATCATCTGGGGCTGGCTCGGGGTCGGCGTGATGACGCTGCTTGTCGGCCTGGCCATGGCCGAGGTTTGCTCCAGCTACCCGACCGCGGGCGGCCTGTATTACTGGGCGGCAAAGCTCGCGCCGAAGAACGGTCCTGCCTGGTCCTGGTTCACGGGCTGGTTCAACTTCATCGGCCAGGTCGCGGTGACGGCCGGGATCGACTTCGGCGCCGCGTTCTTCATCAATGCATTCCTGAACCTGCAGTTCGGCCTCGGCTTCGGGCACTGGGAAACGATCCTCATCTTCGCGATCGTCCTCGGGATACACGGCATCCTGAACCAGTTCGGCATCAAGCTGGTCGCCAGGCTGAACGACATCAGCGTCTGGTGGCACATACTCGGCGTGCTCATCATCGTCGCGGTGCTTGCCTTCGCGCCCGCCCATCACCTGCCGACCAAGGATGTCTTCACCGGCCTGTTCAACAACAGCGGCCTGAACCTCGGCTGGTGGTACATCATCCCGGTCGGCCTGCTGATGGCGCAGTACACCTTCACCGGGTATGACGCGTCGGCGCACCTGACCGAGGAGACCCATTCCGCCGCCACCGCGGGGCCGCGCGGCATCGTCATGTCGATCCTCGTCTCGCTCGGCGCGGGAATTGTGCTGCTCCTGGGCATGACCTACGCACTGCAGGGACCGATCGGCGGCAAGCTGTACCTCAATGAGGCGGTGCAGGGGACGGCCGCCCCTGCCCAGATCTGGTCGGACGCGATCGGGCTCACCGGTGCCAAGCTCCTGCTGCTGATCGCCATCGGTGCCCAGATGTTCTGCGGGATGTCTTCGATCACCGCGAACTCCCGGATGATCTACGCGTTCTCCAGGGACGGCGCGCTGCCCGGCTCGCGGATCTGGCACCAGGTCAACAAGCGGACCAGGACGCCGACCAACGCGATCTGGCTCGGCGCCACCGGCGCGCTGATCCTCGGCCTGCCATACCTGTGGAACGGTGTCGCCTACGCGGCCGTGACGTCTATCGCCGTCATCGGCCTGTACATCGCCTACGTGATGCCGACTTTCCTCCGGCTGCGCCGGGGCGAGTCGTTCGAGCGCGGCCCATGGCACCTCGGCAGGTGGAGCTACATCGTCGGCTGGATCGCGGTCATCTGGGTCGGCTGCATCACGATCCTGTTCATGCTGCCGCAGTTCGGGCCGGTGACCGACAACGGCACCCTCAACCTGAACACGTTCAACTATGCGGTCGTCGCGGTCATCGTGGTTATCGGCTTCGCCGGTATCTGGTGGGCGGTCTCGGCCAAGAACTGGTTCACCGGGCCGAAGGTTCAGGGGTCGCCAGAGGAACTAGCCGCGATCGAACGCGAGCTCGAGGTGGTCTGACCAAGGCACGCGAACACCTGAGCGCACAGACAAGGACGGTTCATGACGGATAGTCACGGCAGCGGCGGCACGGTCGCGAAGCCGAGGCCGGGAATGCTCAGCCTGGAGCACCTGCGGACTGCGGTCGGTGCGGGCGAGATCGACACGGTGACTCTCGCCTTCACCGACATGCAGGGGCGCCTGGCCGGCAAGCGCCTGTCGGCGGAGTACTTCCTGGAGGAGGTTGCTGAGCACTTCGCGGAGGGCTGCAACTACCTGCTCGCGGTGGACGTGGACATGAACACCGTCGGCGGGTACGAGATGTCTTCCTGGGAGCGCGGCTACGGCGACTTCGTGCTGAAGCCCGATCTGACGACACTGCGCCGCGTGCCGTGGCTTCCGTCGACCGCCTTCGTCCTCGCGGACCTCACCTGGCTCGACGCCACCCCGGTGATAGCCTCCCCGCGCCAGATCCTGTCCGCGCAGACCGCCCGGCTGGCCGAGCGCGGCTGGGTGGCTCTGGCCGGCACGGAACTGGAGTTCATCGTCTACCGCGACAGCTTCGAGCAGGCTGCCGACAAGGGCTATGCCAACCTCGTGCCAGCCAACCAGTACAACGTTGATTACTCGATACTCGGCACGTCCAGGATTGACCCGCTGCTGCGCCGGATCACCGGCGGCATGGCCGGGGCAGGCATGTACGTCGAGTCGGCCAAGGGCGAGTGCAATTTCGGCCAGCACGAGATCGCGTTCCGCTACTCCGACGCGATCACCACCTGCGACAACCATTCGATCTACAAGACCGGCGCCAAGGAGATCGCTGCGCAGGAGGGCATGTCGCTCACGTTCATGGCTAAGCCCAACGCGCGCGAGGGCAACTCCTGCCACATCCACCTTTCGCTGCGCGAGCGGGACGCGGCGCCTGGCGCCGGCGGGAAGCCTGGCCTGAACGGGAGCCCGTTTCTGGCCGGCGACGGTCCGCACGGGCTTTCCAGGCTCGGCGAGCACTACCTGGCTGGGCAGCTCGCCGCCATGCGCGAGCTGACCCTGCTCTACGCGCCCAACATCAACTCCTACAAGCGGTTCGTGCCAGGCAGCTTCGCCCCGACGGCGGTTCGCTGGGGAGTTGACAACAGGACCTGCGCGTTGCGCCTGGTCGGGCACGGCCAGTCGCTGCGGGTGGAGAACAGGACGCCGGGCGGTGACGTGAACCCCTACCTCGCGGTCGCGGGGATGATCGCCGCTGGGCTGCACGGAATCGACAACGAGCTGACGCTCGAGGATGCCTTCGCGGGCAATGCCTACATTGACGACGGGCCGAAGGTGCCGCACACGCTGCGGGATGCGCTCGAGTTGTGGGAGAACAGCGACCTGGCGAAGCAGGCGTTCGGTGCCGAAGTCATCGGCCACTATGCCAACTACGCCAAGGTCGAACTCGCGGCGTTTGACGCTGCCGTGACCGATTGGGAACTACGTCGCGGCTTCGAGCGGTTGTGACTGCCGTGACACAGACGGCGTACACGATCCTGAACCCGGCCAGCGAGCAGCCGGTCCGCACCGTTGCGGGCACGTCAGCTGAAGAGACCGACGCCGCGATCGCGCGGGCGCAGGCAGCCTGGCCAGCCTGGCGGGCCGTGGCTCCTGGTGACAGGGCGCGCCTGCTGCGGGCGTTCGCGGCAGCGGTGGACGCGCACGTCGAGGAACTCGCCCAGCTCGAGGTCGCGAACTCCGGCCATCCCGTCGGAGCGGCGCGCTGGGAGGCTGGTCAGCTCCGCGACGTCCTGCAGTACTACGCGGCAGCGCCGGAACGGCACACCGGCAAGCAGATACCGGTGGCAGGCGGGCTGAACGTGACGTTCGCCGAGCCGCTCGGCGTTGTCGGCCTGATCGTGCCCTGGAACTTCCCGATGCCGATCCTGTCGTGGGGCATGGCACCCGCGCTGGCGGCGGGCAACACGGTGGTTGCCAAGCCCGCAGAAATGACGCCCATGACCGCGATGCGCGTTGGCGAGCTCGCGCTCGAAGCCGGGCTGCCTCCGCACGTGTTCCAGGTGCTGCCCGGCAAGGGCTCGGTGGTCGGCCAGCGCCTGGTCGACCACCCGGCGGTCAGGAAGATTGTGTTCACGGGGTCGACGGAGGTGGGCCAGCAGATCATGGCCGGCTGCGCCAGGCACGTGAAGCGGCTGACCCTCGAGCTAGGCGGCAAGTCGGCCAACATTGTCTTTGCCGACAGCGACCTCGAGCGGGCGGCCGCGACCGCGCCATACGGCGTCTTTGACAACGCTGGCCAGGACTGCTGCGCGCGGTCACGGATCCTGGTGCAGCGCTCGGTGCTCGAGAAGTTCATGGAGCTGCTCGAGCCCGCGGTCAAGGGCGTCAAGGTCGGCGACCCGACGCTGGCCGACACCGAGATGGGGCCGCTGATCTCGGCCAGCCACCGAGTCTCCGTGTCGGAATATGTGCCAGCAGACGCCCCCGTGGCATTCCGCGGCAACGCGCCAGACGGGCCAGGGTACTGGTTCCCGCCGACCGTGCTCGCGCCGATCGCCATGGATTCGCCGGCCTATACCGAGGAAGTATTCGGTCCTGTGGTGACCGTCACGCCGTTCGAGGACGAGGCCGACGCGGTGCGGATCGCCAACGACACGCCGTACGGGCTGTCGGGCTCGATCTGGACCGGCAACGTCGGCCGCGCCATCAGGGTGGCGCGGGCAGTGGAGACCGGCAACCTCTCGGTGAACTCGCACTCGTCGGTGCGGTACTGGACGCCGTTCGGCGGGTTCAAGCAGTCCGGGCTGGGCCGCGAGCTCGGCCCGGACGCACTCGACGCGTTCACTGAGGTCAAGAACGTGTTCATCGCTACTGATTAACTGATTCGTCAGATAGTTCACCGATTCAGGAGTCGCGCAATGCAGCGCTTGCAGGACCGAATTGCTGTCATCACCGGAGCTGGCAGCGGTATCGGATTGGCCAGTGCCCGCCGGATGGCGGCCGAGGGCGCCAAGGTGGTGGCCGTCGACATCGACAAGGCCGCAGGTCAGTCCGCCGCGGAGGAGACCGGCGGCGTGTTCGTGGCCGCCGACGTGGCCGTGGAGGA
Organism: uncultured Actinomycetota bacterium; assembly: GCA_963696215.1. Classification (GTDB taxonomy): domain Bacteria; phylum Actinomycetota; class Actinomycetes; order Streptosporangiales; family Streptosporangiaceae; genus Chersky-822. Next base: position 1,076,480 of record CAVOJF010000005.1, on the reverse strand, counting down.
GGACGTCAGACGGCTGTACGACGAGGTCGCGGCCGAATTCGGCCGGATCGACATCGCGTTCAACAATGCCGGAATCTCGCCGCCGGAGGACGACTCGATCCTGACGACGGGCATCGACGCGTGGCGGCGGGTGCAGGAAGTCAACCTGACCTCGGTCTACCTGTGCTGCAAGTACGTCTTGCCGCACATGCAGCGCCAGGGCAAGGGCTCGATTATCAACACGGCATCGTTCGTCGCCGTGCTCGGCTCGGCCACCTCGCAGGTCTCCTACACCGCCTCCAAGGGCGGTGTGCTGGCGCTGAGCAGGGAACTCGGCGTGCAGTTCGCCAGGGAGGGGATCAGGGTCAACGCACTTTGCCCTGGTCCGGTGAACACTCCGCTGCTTCGCGAGGTGTTCGCAGCTGACCCTGAGCGGGCCGCGCGCCGCCTCGTGCACGTGCCGACGGGCCGGTTCGCCGAGCCAGAAGAGATCGCCGCCGCTGTCGCATTCCTTGCCAGCGACGACGCCTCGTTCATCACCGCCTCGCAATTCCTGGTCGACGGCGGGATCTCTGGCGCGTACGTGACGCCGCTATGAGGCCGGTGATCGGGATCAGCGCGTACAGCGAGCAGGCGCGCTGGGGGGCCTGGGATCTGCCAGCCACATTGCTGCCGCAGAATTACGCCGACAAGGTGGCGGCCGCTGGCGGCGCGCCCGTGCTGCTGCCGCCGCTGCCTGGCGTCGAGGCGGCGCTGGCCAGCCTCGACGGCCTGATCATCTCCGGCGGTCCCGACATCGAGCCGGCCAGGTACGGCGAGCAGGCCGGGCCGATGACGACGGTGGTCCGCCCCGCCAGGGACGCGGCCGAGGGAGCGATGTTCGGTGCCGCGCTGGACCGCGGCCTGCCCGTCCTCGGAGTCTGCCGCGGCCTGCAGGTCATGAACGTGGCCCTCGGCGGCACCCTGATCCAGCACCTGCCCGACGTGGTCGGGCACGAGGGGCACTCCCCCACGCCTGGCACGATGGGCGAGCACAAAGTCACGATCGGCGAGGGTCCTTCCACGCTCGCGGGGATACTCGGCACCGGCGCCATCATGGTGCCGACCCATCATCACCAGGGCATCGGCACGCTCGCGCAGGCGCTGACCGCGACCGCGTGGGCCGAGGACGGCACGATCGAGGCGGTCGAGATGGACGCCCCGTTCGTGCTGGGCGTGCAGTGGCATCCCGAGGCTGGCGATGACCTGGCCCTGTTCGATGCGCTGATCGACGCTGCCCGCTAGTCGCCGGGGGTCAGCATCGAGCCGCGGCGGTGCGGACGTTAGCCTGTCTGCGCCCGAGGCCAGCAGCCGGGCCCGGATAGCCCCGACGACGAGGAGACCGCCATGGCAGCCGAGAGCGAGTCAGCGAAGAACACAGGCGGCGAGGCCAGCGATCGCGATCAGGCAGCCAAGGAACCGGCCGACGACCTTGTCACCACGTCGCACTCGATCACCATCGACGGCGAGGAACTCAGCTACACGGTGACTGCCGGCCGGGTGGTGCTGCGCGCCGAGGCGCACACCGACGATAAGTTCGACGGCCCGCAGCCCAAGGCCGAGGTGTTCATGGTCGCCTACACCGTGGACGGTGCGGACGCTGGCCGGCGGCCGGTCACGTTCGCGTTCAACGGCGGCCCAGGGTCCTCGAGCATCTGGTTGCACCTTGGCGTCCTCGGCCCGCGGCGGGTCCTGATGGGCGACGCAGGCGACCTGCTGCCGCCTCCATACGGCCTGTCCGACAACGAGCAGACCCTGCTCAGGCACTCGGACCTTGTCTTCATCGACCCGGTCTCTACCGGCTTCTCGCGCGCGGTCAAGGGCGAGAAGAGCAAGGAGTTCCACGGCTTCGGCGGGGACATCGATTCGGTCGGCGAGGTCATCAGGCTCTGGACCACGCGCAACGGCCGCTGGATGTCGCCGAAGTACCTGTGCGGCGAGTCCTACGGCACGACCAGGGCAGCGGCCCTCGCGCGGCACCTGCAGGAGCGCTACGGGCTGTACCTGAACGGCTTGATCCTGATCTCGTGCTTCCTCAACGGCGGGTCCGTGATGTTTACGCCTGGCAACGACGACCCGTATATCAACTACCTGCCCACCTACGCCGCGATCGCGAACTACCACGGCAAGCACGGCGACCGGCCGCTGCGGGAAGTTCTCACCGATGCCGAGGAGTACGCGGCGGGCGACTACCCGCGCGTGCTCGCGCTCGGCGCCAGGCTCGCTGACGAGGAGCGGGCCACGGCAGTCACCAGGATCGCGTCGCTGACCGGGCTGTCTGAGGATTACGTGGACCGGGTCGACCTGCGGCCCGAGCACGTCAGGTTCCTCACCGAGCTACTACGGGACCAGCGCAAGACGGTCGGCAGGATCGACGGGCGATTCGCCGGCTGGGACAGCGACTACGGCAGGGAGCGGTGGACCACTGACCCGTCGATCGACGCGATCATCGGGCCGTACGCGGCGGCGCTGAACCACTACGTGCGGGCCGAGCTCGGCTACTCCAGCGACCTGCCTTACGAAGTACTGACCGACCGGGTACATCCGTGGTCGTACAAGGAGTTCGAGGCGCAGCACCTGTTCGTGCTCGACAAGCTCGCCGAGGCGATGCGGGTCAACCCGCACATGCGCCTGCATGTCGCCTGCGGATACTACGACGCCGCGACGCCGTACCTGGCGGCCGAGAACGACATCAGGCACCTGGCCATCCCGTCCGAGCTCGCCGGCAACATCGAGTTCGCCTACTACGAGGCCGGCCACATGATGTACATGCACGAGCCGAGCCGGCTCGACCAGGCCGAGCGGCTGGCCGCGTTCGTGACGCCTGACTAGTTCCCGGTGACCGCAAGGCTGTGGCCGTAGCCGGCGGCGATGGCGGTGGCGCCGCAGAGCGTGGCAGGCACATCGCACTCGCCGCATTCGTTGCTCCCCCACGCGGCCACTCGGCCGGCGGCGCTGAGCGCCAGGCAATGGGTGCCACTGCCCGAGATCGCGACGACGTCGGCGAGTTCGGGCGGGACGGCCGTCTCTGAGTTGTCGCTGCGGCCCCAGGCCACCACCCTTCCGTCGGCGGTGAGCGCCGCGCTGTGGTTGACGCCTGCCGCGATGGCGATGACGCCATCGAGGGCGGCCGGCACCGTTGTCTCGCCGAAGTCAGGCAGGCCCCAGGCGATGACCATGCCGTCGGTGGTCAGCGCCAGGCTGTGCTCGGCTCCCGCCGCGACGGCCGCGATCTCAGGCAGGCCAGCCGGCACGTCGGTCTGCCCGCAGCCGTTGCCGCCCCACGCGATGACCCGGCCCTCGGCCACGGCGAGGCTGTGCTCGGCGCCCGCCGAAATCGACGTCACGCCGCCGAGGCCGGTCGGCACGCGGGACTGGCCGAAACCGTTGCTGCCCCAGGCGACCACCGTGCCAGCTACCGTCAGCGCGAGGCTGTGCAGCCTGCCTGCCGCGATCGCGGTGACGCCCGCCAGGTTCGCCGGCACCTGCGTCAGGCTGTCCGCTGTGCTGCCCCACGCGATCACCTGACCCGCTGAGGTGACTGCGAGGCTGTGGTACCAGCCGGCCGCGACGGCCACCACGTGGTGCAGGCCCGCCGGCACGTCGATCTCGCCCTCGTCGTTATCGCCCCACCCCACGACCGTGGCCATGGCGGCGGTGGCCTCGAACAGGTCATGCGGACTTGCCGGCACGGTGTCGGGCAGCGTCGCTTCGGCCACCGCCGACGGATCGGCGCCCAGCGCGATCGCGAGCTCGCGCACGACCCAGGCGCATGCGTCGTCGGTGAACGGCATCCGCTCCGCGAACCACCCGGCCGCCAGCCGCGATGAGGTGCCGAGGTCGAGTCCCTGGGTCAGGTGCCCGCTGAGCACCCCGACGAGATCGCACTGAGCGGCCGCGACCAGCAGCGCGGACTCCCGCGGCAGATCGGGTAGCAGGTCCTTGAGCAGGTTGGCCATGACGTGCGGATCGGCCAGCACCGACGTGCCAAGCTGCGGATCGCCGACGATCGAGCGGAGTGCCCTGCGCACGTCGCCACCGACGTCCCACCCGGTCTGTGTCATCACGCTCCTCGCGCCGTGGTCGCTAGCATTCTGTCCGATTAGTCGCCAGCATTCTGTCCGATTATCGGTCCGGCGCGCGGCTAGCCTGAAACCAAGCCTTGAGAAGCTACAATGCCGTTATGACACCGTCCACACGTAGCGCTGATCCGGGGGGACGTCCCGCCGGATCCTCCCGCGAGGAGATGATGCCCCGCTCGCGGGGCCAGTGACGCGTGCGGATTTTCACTTCGAGGCCCTGTTCCCGGGCCTCGATTTTTATGCGCTGATTCGGAGCCCAGGCGGCCAGCTTGGAGGAGTTCCGATGACACCTGCAGCTGTGTATCTCACGACCACCATTCCCTATGTCAATGCGCGGCCGCACCTTGGTCACGCGCTCGAATACGTCCAGGCCGACGTGCTGGCCAGGCATCACCGCCGCCTTGGCCACCCGGTCAGGTTCCAGACCGGCACCGATGACAACTCGCTGAAGAACGTGCTCGCCGCCAGTCAGGCTGGCCTCGGGGTCCAGGAGTTCGTGGACGCCAACGCAGACGCCTTCGTCGCGCTCGCGGGGCCGCTGTCGCTCAGCTTCGACGACGTGATCAGGACCAGCACCGACCCGCGGCACCGGGTGGGTGTCGAGCGGCTCTGGCTGACCTGTGCCGGCGCCGGTGACCTGTACCGGCGGCACTACGAGGGGTTGTACTGCGTCGGCTGCGAGGCCTTCTACACGCCGGGCGAACTCGATGGCGGCCTGTGCCCCGAGCATCGGACGGCACCCGACCTCGTCGCCGAGGAGAACTGGTTCTTCCGGCTGTCCAGGTACGCCGGGCTGCTGCACGAGGAGATCACGTCCGGCCGGCTACGGATCGAGCCGGCCGCGCGCAGGAACGAAGTGCTCGCCCTCATCGCCGCCGGGTTGGCCGACTTCTCTGTGTCCCGCTCGATCGGGCGGGCGCACGGGTGGGGCATCCCGGTACCCGGCGATCCTGGCCAGGTGATCTACGTGTGGTGGGACGCGCTCGGCAACTACGTCACCGCGCTCGGCTACGGCGGCGACGAAGCGGGCCTGCGGCGCTGGTGGACCGGCGCCGGCGCGGGTGCACCTGCTCGGCAAGGGCGTGCTGCGGTTCCACGCCATCTACTGGCCTGCCATTCTCGCGTCGGCCGGCCTGCCGTTGCCGACGGACATCCTTGTGCACGATTACCTCACCGTGGAAGGCAGCAAGATCAGCAAGTCCGGCCCTGGAACGGTCGACCCGGTCGAGGTGGCGCGCGAGTACGGCACCGACGCGCTGCGCTGGTGGCTGCTGCGGGAGGTGCCGAGGACCGGCGACGTCGATTTCACCAGGGAGCGGCTCATCGGGCGCGCCAACGACGAACTCGCGCACGGCATCGGCAACCTCGTGAACCGAGTGGTCGCGCTCGTCTGGAAGTACCGCGACGGACGCGTTCCCGCGCGGCCCGGCGGGCTGGACCTCCTCGACAGGGCTCCAGGCTCGCGGGAACTGGCAGACGCGATCAGGCGCGCCCACGCCGACATCGACGCGGCTCTGTCGGGCGGCGACTTCCGGACGGCCTCCTCCTCGGTCTGGTCGATCGCCGTGGCGGCCAACAGGTTCGTCAGCCAGGCCAGGCCCTGGCAGCTGGCTGGCGCGGCGCGTGACGGAGCCGAGCAGGCAGGTCTGCAACTGGACGCGATCCTGGCGCTGCTGGCGAACGCCTGCCAGGAACTCGCCGGTCAGCTCGAGCCATTCCTGCCCGACGCGGCGGGGCGGATCGCAGCTCAGGTCACTCCGGCTGGCGGCCTGCTGCCGCGCCCGCAGCCCGTCTTCGCCAGGATCGGAGCAACTGTCTCTGCAACCTTTTCGGCGGGCGGGTCGTGGGTGTAGGTATGACGGGCCCGTGCGACGCTGCGGTGACCATGCCAGGCGAATCGGTCGCCGCGGCGTGCGACATGCCCTTCGAAGAATTTGTGACGGCTGCCGCGTCCCGGCTTTTCACCCTTGCCCTGCTCGTCTGCGGCCACCATCGCGCCGAGGCAGAGGATCTGCTGCAGACCGTGCTGGAGCGCGCGTACCGGCGGTGGGGGCGCATCTGCCGGGACGGCGACCCCGAACGCTATGTCCGCAGGATGCTCGTGAACGCGTCCGTTGACCGCTGGCGGCGGTTGCGGCGCAGGCCAGAGCTGCCCGTCAGGTCACCGGACGCCGGTCAGGCGGTCGCTGACCAGTCGGCCGCCGTGGCCGACCGCGACCAGGTGCTGCGAGCGCTCGCGACGCTGCCCGCGCGGCAGCGCGCCGTCATCGTGCTCCGGTACCTGGAGGACCTGTCGGAGGCGCAGACCTCAGCGGTGCTCGGCTGCTCGGCTGGGACGGTCAAGAGCCAGGCATCCCGCGCACTCGCGCGGCTGCGCGACGTCGTCGGAGCCCAGCAGGAGAACGAGGCTGCCGACCGGAAGGAGCCGACATGACAGACCTGGAGCGCAGGCTGCGAGACGCGCTCCGCGCCGCCGCCGAGCCCGCGCCGCCCGGGCTGCTTGGAGCCGTGCTGCGCCGCCACCGGCGCCACCAGGTCAAGGTCGGTGCCAGCGTGCTCGCGGTGGCAGTGGCCGCTGCCCTGGCCGTACCGCCGGTGACTAGCGCCCTGCGCAGTGCCGGCCGGGCGCCGGCAGGGACCGGCCAGGTCGCGCCGACCCCCACGCCTTCCTCGCGTGCCAGGCACGGGCTGGCCGCGCCGGGAACAGTGCTAAGCGGCTGCAACGGCGCTGATCAGGGCTCGGTCGGCCGCCTGAAGCGGCCGAGGCCGGCGCGGCTGCCGCTGTGGTTCCTGCCGGGAGGGCATTCGTCCGGCCGGATCAGGCTCTACGTCGCCATCGCGGTGCTGCGCAACATCCGGCCAGGCTCCGTGGTCGTAGTCCGAGTCCCGCAGACCTACCAGCACGATCTGCGGCTCCTGTACGGTCCCGCTGACTCGCTCAACCCTGGCACCAAGTACTCGATGCGCAGCGGCGAGACGGGGGTCACGTTCGAGGCGTGCAGCCCGCCCGGCCCGACGGGCGGGATCACCGATTACTACGGCGGCTACCTGGTTCGCGGCAAGCGCTGCGTGCCGGTCAGGGTCTGGTCGGCGGGTAGTAACCTGCGCGGCACGATTCGGCTCGGCACGTGTTCGCGGAGGTAGCGGCCTTGCCCCGCGCAAGGCACGCGCGCGAGCGCTGACGCCGCACCCCTAGACTCGCGTGCGTGAGCGATTCCCCGGCCGTCGAGATCAGCGGGCTGGTCAAGAACTACGGCCGGACCACGGCGGTGGCCGGCTTGTCCATGTCAGCCGCGCGCGGGCAGCTCACGGCCTTGCTCGGGCCCAACGGAGCGGGCAAGACCACGACGATCGAGGTGTGCGAGGGATACCGCAGGGCCGATGCGGGCACCGTGCGCGTCCTGAGTCTGGACCCCGTCAAGGACGCCGGCAAGCTGCGCCCCAGGGTCGGGGTCATGCTCCAGTCGGGCGGCATCCCCACGACCGCGCGACCCGGCGACTACCTGCGGGTGATGGCCGCGTTCTACGCCAACCCGGTCGAGCCGTCGCTGCTGCTCGACCGGCTCGGACTGGCCGAGTCTGCCAGGACGCCGTACCGCCGTCTGTCCGGTGGCCAGCAGCAGCGGCTGGCCTTGGCGGCCGCGATCATCGGCCGCCCTGAGCTGATCTTCCTGGACGAGCCGACCGCTGGCCTTGACCCGCAGGCCAGGCACGCGACCTGGGACCTGATCGGAGGACTCAGGGCCGCGGGCGCCACGATCATCCTCACCACGCACTACCTTGAGGAGGCGGAACGGCTGGCAGATCACGTCGTGATCGTCGACCACGGGACGCTGGTCACCCAGGGGACGCCCGCCGAGCTGACCGGCAGCCAGGGGCAGCTGCGATTCAGGGCCGAGCCAGGGCTCGACACCTCTGGCCTGCTCGGGGCGCTCCCGGCGGCCAGCGTGGTCAAGGAGTCCCCGGCCGGTGCTTACCTCATCGACCTCCCGTCCGGGGTTGACCCGCAGGTAGTCGCGACTGTCACGGCCTGGTGCGCCGAGCAGGGCGTGCTCGCCAAGAACTTGCGGATCGAGAGCCGGACGCTTGAAGACGTATTCCTCGAGCTGACCGGGCGGGAGCTGCGATCGTGACCGAGCTGACCTGGCCGTCCCCGGCGCCCGGCGCAGCCCCCAGGCCGAAGATGATCGCGGCCCAAGCGGGCCTGGAACTTCGCACCTTGCTCCGCAACGGCGAGCAGCTCCTGCTGACTCTCATCATCCCCGTCCTGCTGCTCGTGGTCTTCAGCTCGGAGTCGCTGATCAGCGTCGGCCATGGCAGCAGAATCGGCTTCATCGCTCCCGGCATCCTGGCGCTCGCGGTCATGTCCACGTCGTTCACGAGCCTGGCCATCGGCACGGCCTTCGAACGCCGGTACGGGGTGCTCAAGCGCCTGGGCGCCACTCCCCTGTCCCGCGGCGGGCTGATCGGCGCGAAGGCCGTGACCGTGCTGGCCGTGGAGGCTGGCCAGGTCGTGCTGATCGTGGTCGTCAGCGTGCTGCTCGGCTGGCAGCCGGTCGTCACCGCGGTGAGCGTGCTGTCAGCCCTGCTACTGATCCTGGCGGGGAGCGCCGCGTTCAGCGGCCTGGCCATGCTGATGGCCGGGACGCTGCGGGCGGAGGCGACGCTCGCGGCGGCCAACCTGGTCTACCTGGTGCTGCTCGGCGTCGGCGGGGTGGTGTTCCCGCTCAGCAAGTTCCCGCCCGCCGCCCGGCCTGTGCTGCGGCTGCTGCCGTCTGGCGCGATGTCTGACGGCCTGCGGGCGGTGCTGCGGTACGGCGCTGGACTGCCGGTCAGGGACATCGTCGTACTCTGCGTCTGGGCTGTCATCGGCATCGGCATCGCCGCGCGCACCTTCCGCTGGGAGTAGCGGTGCCGCCGCTCCCCCAATCGGTGACCGCGCAGCGGTCAGCGGGGCACGGCCCCACGATGCCGAACCCGCTGGGCCGGGTGCCGCCGCCGCTGCTACTGGGCACCGGCATCATCAGCGTGCAGGTCGGGGCAGGACTGGCCGCGCGCTTGTTCGGCACGGTCACCGCCGCAGGGCTGACCGGCGTGCGGCTCTGGGTGGCTGCCCTGATGCTGGCCGGGCTCGGCGCGCGCCCGACGATCAAGGCGATCCGCGGCGTGCTCGCCGAGCGGGCGTGGCGGGACGCTGGCGTGGTGCTCGCGTTCGGCGTCACGCTCGGCGTCATGAACCTCTCGATCTACCAGGCCATGGCGAGGATCCCGCTCGGCATCGCGGTCACGATCGAGTTCCTCGGCCCGCTCGCGGTAGCGATCGCGTCGTCAAGGCGCCTGATCGACATGATCTGGGTACTGCTGGCGGGCACCGGCGTGACGTTGCTTGGCACCGCAGGCGTCAGCGTCGCGAAGTTCGGCGGCACGGTGGCACGCGGCACCGCGGCCGGCTCGCCGTCGTCTACGGTGCTGGCCGGAGTCCTGTTCGCCCTCGCCGCGGCGACGTCATGGGCCTGCTACATCATGCTGTCGGCCGCCACAGGTCGGCGGTTCAGCGGATCGTCCGGCCTGGTCATCGCCATGGTCGTGGCCGCAGTCGTAGTGACACCCGTAGCTGTCGTCAGCGCCGGGCGCTCGCTGTTCAAGCCCACGGTGATCGGCGCGGGTGTGGCGATCGGGCTGCTGTCATCGGTGATCCCTTACAGGTTCGAACTCGAGACGCTTCGCAGGGTCTCTGCCCGGGTCTTCGGGATCTGGATGAGCCTGGAGCCGGCGGTCGCCGCCCTCGTCGGCGTCGTGCTGCTCAGCCAGGCGCTGTCAGTGCCGCAGTGGATAGCCATCGGCTGCGTGGTCGTGGCGAGCGCGGGCGCTGCTCTCGGTGAGAACAAGTCAGCGGCAGCTCCGCAAGCCTGACACTGCAGCTCCGCAAGCATGACAGTGCGGTCATGGCGCTGCGCACAGATCATGACAGCGCCATACGATAGGGCCGTGTCAGCTGAGCCAGCCACCGCACGCGCGCCCTGGCGCGTCGCCGCGCTGGCGCGGCAGTGGGCGGGCGTCCTGCTTCGGCCGACGCCGCTCGCGATGCGCCGGATCGCGTTCGCCGGCGTGCTGGCGTCCCTGGCCATCATCCCGACCGGCGCGGCCGTGCGGCTCAGCCAGTCAGGGCTTGGCTGTGCGGACTGGCCCAAGTGCACGGCCACCAGCCTGGTCGCCTCAGGCGAGCACGGCGACCCGCTGATCCACCAGTGGGTCGAGTTCGGCAACCGCCTGGTCACAACCGTGATCTTCGTGGTCGCCGTCGCGGTCTTCGTCGCGGCTTGGCGCTTCAGGCCACAGCCGGACCGAAGGCGGCGGCGTGACCTGGTCTGGCTCGCATCGGTTCAGCCGGCCGGAATCGCTGCGCAGGCGCTGATCGGCGGGGTCGTGGTGCTCACCAAGCTGTCGCCGTTCTGGGTGTCGCTGCACTACCTGGCGACGCTGCCGGTGCTGGCCGCGGCGGTCGCGCTGCACGTCAGATGCACGGAAGGGACGCGGCCCGCCGAGCCGCTCGTCGCGCCGCTGGTCCGGGTCGTCGCCCACGCGCTCGTCGTCGTGGCATCGCTCATGATGGTGGCTGGAACGCTGGTGACCGGCACCGGTCCGCTCGCCGGGGCCGGCGCCGTGCCGCGCTATCACTTCCTGTCCCTGACCGCCGTCACTCAGTTGCACGCCGATATCGGCTGGGTGCTCGGCACCCTCGCGGTGATGCTGACACTGATCCTGCACGTGACCGAGGCACCGCGGCGGGCGATCAGGCTGTCCTGGATCGTGCTCGGCCTGATCGGCCTGCAGGGCGCGATCGGCTACGCCCAGTACTTCGCCGGCCTGCCAGCCGGGCTGGTCTGGGTGCACGTCGCCAACACGGCCCTGATCTGGATCGCCATCATCAGGCTCGCCTACTCGCTGCGCGACCGCGGCCAGATCGACGCGCCCGCGCTCGCCGGTGACGCCGAGCCCGCCCTGTCCGCCTGACCGGCTCCGCGTACATCCCGAAATCGGGGTAAGTGCAGGGAGTGGGTTCCGCCGGGCATTGGCCGGGCGGACGATAGGGTCGATTCTGAATAGGACTTACCGAGGAGGGCTTTGCCCGTGACCAGCCAGACCAGCCCCGATCTTGAGTGGACGGCGACGGACGCACGGGCGGTTGATCTCATTCGCGTGCTGGCCATGGACGCGGTCCAGAAGGCTGGGTCAGGCCATCCAGGCACGGCGATGAGCCTGGCGCCCGCCGCGTACCTGCTGTTCCAGCGCATACTCAAGCACGATCCGGCCGACCCGCAATGGCTGGGCAGGGATAGGTTCGTGCTCTCTTGCGGGCATTCCAGCCTGACTTTGTACATTCAGCTCTACCTGTCCGGCTATGGGCTCACGATGGGCGACCTCGAGGCGCTGCGTACCTGGGGCAGTCGCACGCCCGGTCATCCTGAGCACAACCTGACGCCGGGCGTCGAGACGACGACGGGGCCGCTCGGCCAGGGCATGGCCAACGCTGTTGGCATGGCGATGGCCGCCCGCCGCGAGCGCGGGCTGCTTGACCCGGACGCGCCGGCCGGGCAGAGCCCGTTCGACCACCACATCTACGTGTTCGCGTCGGACGGTGACATCGAGGAGGGCGTCAGTCACGAGGTCTCCTCGCTGGCCGCGCACCAGCAGCTAGGCAACCTGGTGATGCTGTACGACGACAACGACATCTCGATCGAGGACGACACGAACATCGCGAAGTCCGAGGACGTGCTGGCGAGGTACGCCGCCTACGGCTGGCACACGCAGCGGGTCAGCTGGCGTACCCCCGAGGGGTACCACGAGGACGTCGAGGCGCTGTACCGGGCGCTCATTGCAGCGCGCGACCATACCGAAGCGCCTTCCATCATCGTGTTGTCCACGATCATCGGCTGGCCGGCGCCGAACAAGCAGAACACCGGCGAGGCGCACGGCTCCGCGCTCGGCGATGATGAGGTCGCGGCCACCAAGGAGATCCTCGGCTTCGACCCGGCGGTGAAGTTCCCGGTCGACGACGAGGCGGTCGCGAGGGCCCGCGAGGTCGCCGACAGGGGCAAGGCGGCGAGGGCGCTATGGGAGGAGAGCTTCGCCCGCTGGGCCGAGGCCAGCCCGTCCCGGCGCGCGCTGCTCGACCGCCTGGCCGCCCGTGCGCTGCCGGCTGGCTGGTCCGAGGCGATCCCGGTATTTGGCGCCGACGACGGCCCGATGGCGACGCGTTCGGCCTCCGGCAAGGTGCTGACCGCGCTCGCGCCAGTGCTGCCCGAGCTGTGGGGCGGTTCGGCCGACCTGGCGGGCAGCAACGACACCACGATGACCGGCGAGCCGTCGTTCATCCCGACCGAGCACCAGACCAAGAAGTTCCCCGGCAACCCGTACGGCAGGACCCTGCACTTCGGGATCAGGGAATTCGGCATGGGCGGCATCCTCAACGGGATCACCCTGCACGGTCTGACCAGGCCCTACGGCGGCACGTTCCTCGTCTTCAGCGACTACATGCGGCCCGCGGTCCGGATGGCGGCGCTGATGGAGATCCCGGTGACGTTCGTCTGGACGCACGACTCGATCGGCCTCGGCGAGGACGGCCCCACCCATCAGCCGGTCGAGCAGCTATGGGCGCTGCGCGCGATCCCCGGGCTCGATGTGGTGCGTCCGGCGGACGCCAACGAGACAGCGGTCGCGTGGAAGACCATTATCGAACACACAGACCGGCCCGCTGGTCTGTGCCTGACCAGGCAGAAGCTGCCCGTATTTGACCGGACGGAGCTTGCGGCTGCCGGCGGTGCCGCGCTGGGCGGGTACGTGCTGGCGGAGGCGCCGGGCGGCGAGCCGGACGTGATCCTGATCGGCACAGGCAGCGAGGTGGAGATCGCCCTCGATGCCCGCGAGGCGCTGTGGCAGGAGAAGATCGCGGCCAGGGTGGTATCGATGCCTTGCCTGGAGTGGTTCGCAGAGCAGGACCAGGCCTACCGTGATCAGGTGCTGCCGCCGCAGGTCAGGGCAAGGGTCAGTGTGGAGGCCGGGATCGCGCTGGGCTGGCGCTCGATCGTTGGCGACGCGGGCGAGATGATCAGCCTTGAGCACTTCGGCGCTTCGGCGGCGTACGAGACGCTGTACGCCGAGTTCGGTATCACCCCTGAGCGCGTCGCGCAGGCCGCCCGGCTTAGCCTCGGCAGGGCCGGCGCGCCTGCCAGGAAGGAATAGTCATGTCAGCACAGCAGGACAAGCAGGACGTGCTCGGCCAGCTCACCGCCGAGGACGTCTCGATCTGGCTCGACGACATCAGCCGTGAGCGGCTGTCATCGGGCAATCTGGCCACCCTGGCCAGGGACTTCCACGTCCGGGGCGTTACGTCCAACCCGACGATCTTCGCGAACGCGATGGAACACGGGTCCGCGTACGACAAGCAACTCGGCGACCTGGCGCTGCGCGGAGTCGACGTTGGCGAGGCCTCGCGCTCGCTGACGACCTACGACATCAGGTGGGCCTGCGACGTGCTGCGGCCCGTCTTCGACTCCTCCGATGGCGTCGACGGCAAGGTGTCGATCGAGGTCGACCCGCGCCTGGCCGCCGATACGGCCGAGACCATCGCCGAGGCGCGTGCGCTCTGGTGGCTCGTCGACCGGCCGAACGTGTACATCAAGATCCCGGCGACGAGGGCGGGGGTTCCAGCGATCGCGGCCTGCCTGGCGGAGGGCATCTGCATCAACGTGACGCTTATCTTCTCACTAGAGCGCTACGAGGAGGTCATCGACGCCTTTATGACCGGGCTTGAGGGCGCCGACGACGCCCACGTCGCGACGCTCACGTCGGTGGCGTCGTTCTTCGTGAGCCGGGTGGACACCGAGGTCGACCGCAGGCTGGACGCGATCGGCACCCCGGAGGCCAAGGCGCTGCGCGGCAAGGCCGCCGTCGCCAACGCCAGGCTCGCCTACGAGATCTTCGAGAAGCGCTTCACCACCCCGCGCTGGGGGGCGCTCGCGGACAGGGGCGCACGGCTGCAGCGGCCACTCTGGGCCTCGACCAGCACGAAGGACCCGGCCTACCGGGACACCATGTACGTCGAGGACCTCATCGCGCCGCACACGGTCAACACCATGCCTGAGGCTACGCTGCACGCGATGGCCGACCATGGCGTGGTCAACGGCAACAGCATCGCCGGGACCTACGACCAGGCCAGGAAGGTCTTCGCCGACCTCGAGAAGCTCGGGATCAGCTACGACGACGTCGTCGCGGTGCTGGAGGACGAGGGCGTCCGCAAGTTCTCCGACTCCTGGGACGGGCTGCTCAAGACCATCAGCGAGCAGCTTGATCCCGGCAAGGCCAGCATTGCGGGGGGCTCCGGGGGGTCGTCCCCCCGGACTGGCGGGGCCTGATGGCCAACCCGCTGCGCGATCCGCGTGATCGCCGGATCCCGCGGGTCGCCGAGCCGAGCGTGCTGATCATGTTCGGCGTGACCGGCGACCTGGCTCGCAAGAAACTGCTGCCCGCCCTGTACGACCTCGCGAACCGCGGGCTGCTGCCGCCCGGCTTCTCGCTGGTCGGCTTCGCCAGGCGGGACTGGAGCGACCAGGATTTCGTCGTTCACGCCCACGACGCGGTCCGCGAGCACGCCAGGACAACGTTCAGGGACAGCGTGTGGCAGCAGGTCAGCGACGGTGTGCGGTTCGTCTCAGGCGATTTCTCCGACGACGCTGCGTTCGACCGACTCGCCGCCGTGGCGGACGGGCTCGACGCCGAGCGTGGCACGGGCGGGAACCGCGCGTTCTACCTGTCGATCCCGCCAGGGCAGTTTCCTGTCGTGGTCCGCCAGCTTGAACGAGCTGGCCTGTCCGACCGCAAGAATTCCGATGGCTGGAAGCGGGTCGTCATCGAGAAGCCGTTCGGGCACGACCTGACCAGCGCGCGGGACCTGAACGACCTGCTTGCCTCCGTCTTCGAGCCGCATTCTGTCTTCCGCATCGATCATTACCTCGGCAAGGAGACGGTGCAGAACCTGCTTGCGCTAAGGTTCGCGAACACGCTGTTCGAGCCGATCTGGAACCGCAGGTACGTGGACCACGTGCAGATCACGATGGCCGAGGACATCGGGATCGGCGGCCGGGCTGGCTACTACGACGGCATCGGCGCGGCCAGGGACGTGATCCAGAACCACCTGCTGCAGTTGCTCGCCCTGACCGCGATGGAGGAGCCGGTCTCGTTCTCGTCGGACGCGCTGCGCGCGGAGAAGCAGAAGGCGCTGTCGGCCGTGCAGATCCCCGACGACCCGCTGACCGGGACCGCTCGCGGCCAGTACGCCGCCGGATGGCAGGGCGGCATCCCGGTGCCGGGATTCCTGGCCGAAGACGGTATCGCCCCTGATTCTGCGACCGAGACCTACGCGGCGATCAAGCTGGGCGTGGACACCAGGCGGTGGGCAGGGGTGCCCTTTTACCTGCGCACCGGGAAACGGCTGGCGACCAGGATGACCGAGCTCGCGGTGATCTTCCAGCGTGCGCCGCACCTGCCGTTCAACGCCACCGACGCTAAGGAGCTTGGCCAGAACGCCCTGGTGATCCGGGTGCAGCCGGACGAGGGCATCACGATGCGCTTCGGCTCGAAGGTGCCGGGCTCGGCGATGGAGGTCAGGGACGTGAACATGGACTTCGCCTACGGCGAGTCCTTCACCGAGTCCAGCCCCGAGGCCTACGAGCGGCTGCTGCTCGACGTTCTGGTCGGCGACCCGCCGCTGTTCCCCGGCCACGAGGAGGTCGAGCTGTCGTGGAAGATCCTCGACCCGATCGAGGAGTTCTGGGCGGACAACGGCCGACCGGAGCCATACCTCGCCGGTACGGCTGGACCTGCCTGTTCCGACGCCATGATGGCGCGGGACGGCCGGGCCTGGCGACGGCTCTAGCGGGCGGGTGAGCGATGAAGGCAGAACTGATCGACACAACCGCCAGCACGGTGCGCAACGAGCTCACCAGGATGTGTCAGAAGATGGGCGGGCTGACCACCGGCGTGGTGCTCAACCTCATCATCATGACCGACGAGGCCGACCAGTACGACGCGATGCGCGCCGCCACGCACGCGGGCCGGGAGCACCCGTGCCAGATACTCGGGGTGATCGCCAGAACGGGCCGGCGCCCGCGGCGTCTGGATGCCGAGATCACCGTCGGCGAGAACATGCCTGGCCAGACCGTGCTGCTGCGGATCCAGGGAGAGCTGAACGAGCACGTCGACTCCGTCGTCACGCCGCTGCTGGTGCCCGACACGCCGGTCGTGATCTGGTGGCCGGGCAAGGCGCCTGCGGCGCCGGCTGCCGATGCGCTCGGGATGCTCGGCAAGCGGCGGATCACCGACGCAGCGGCCGAGGAGGAGCCGCGCGAGCGGCTGCTGCACCTGGCCGCTGGTTACCGGCCGGGCGACACGGACCTGGCCTGGGCGCGGACCACGAACTGGCGGTCACTGCTGGCCGCCACGCTGGACCGTCCCTACGCCGAGATCTCCGAGGTCACGGTCGGCGCGGAGGCCGACAACCCGAGCGCGGACCTGATGGCGGCCTGGCTCGCGGCCCGGCTGGGCGTTCCCGTGTACCAGGAAGCCTCCAGCGGTCCGGGGGTGACCGAGGTGAGCTTCCTGACCGCGGACGGCAAGATCGTGATCAGCCGGGCGGACGGCCGGAACGCCACTTTGTCGCGGCCCGGCGAACCTGACCGGTATGTGGCCCTGCATCGCAGGGACACCGACGAACTGCTGGCCGAGGAGCTGCGCAGGCTCGATCCTGACGAGGTATACGGGGAGACACTCGCCGAGCTGTCGGCGTCGCAGCTGATCAGGGGGGATCACCCCTGATCCTCAAGAGGTGCTGATCGCGACCGACGAGGAGTAGCGCCATTTCTGTTCCCCAGATCCTGATCCATCACGACGGCGAGTTGCTGGCGAAGGCGGTCGCCGCCCGGCTCGTCACCAGGCTCGTCGACGCCGTTGGCGCGAAAGGAATGGCCTCGGTCGTGCTGACCGGCGGCGGCATCGGCACCAAGGTGCTCGCCGAACTCGCCGCCGCGCCCGGCGCGGGACGCTGTCGACTGGCACCGGGTAGAGATCTGGTGGGGCGACGAGCGGTTCATGCCAGCCGGCGACCCCGAGCGGAACGAGACCGCCGCCCGTGCTGCCCTGCTCGACCACGTCGACGTCGAGCCGAGGCGCGTGCACCCGATGCCAGGGCCTGACGGGCCTGACGGTCCGCATCCCGAGGCTGCCGCCGAGCGCTACGCGGGGTGGCTGCGCGCCGCCGCTGAGCCGCAGGATCAGGAGCGGCGTGCCGAGGTTCGACGTGCTGATGCTCGGCATCGGCCCCGACGCCCACGTGGCGTCGCTCTTTCCAGGGCTGCCGGCGCTCTACGAGGAAGAGCGGACCGTGGTGGCCGTACGCGGCGCCCCCAAGCCGCCGCCGATCCGGCTGTCGCTGACGCTGCCGGCGATCCGCGCCGCGTCCGAGGTGTGGATCCTCGCCTCTGGCGAGCGAGAAGGCCGGCGCTGTCCGCCTCGCGCTCTCCGGCGCTGGACCCGTCCAGGTACCCGCGGCGGGCGCTCGCGGCGCCCAGCAGACGCTGTTCCTGCTCGATCGCGCCGCAGCGGCGGAGGTGCCGGTCCAGCTCAGCAGGTTCGCCTCGCCCTGATCGGCTCGACAATTCGCGTCGCGAACTCGGCGCTTCTTTAGCTGATCGTGGCCACAAGCAAACGCAGCGTACCTATTCGTTAATCTGCGATGGCTGTGCAATGACATACTCCGCGCCATCGGGAGTCTCGGTCTCGCCTAATCGCTGAGCCAGAGTTACGCTCAGTGCAGAACTTCCATATTGAGCCTGATGCGCAACTCGTAACAGGCGACATGGAAGTGAGGAAGGCCCGGAATATGGATTGGCTGGCTACTTCGCAGTCCGCAAAATCAGGTCACCTCCCGTTTTCTTCTCCTGCGCTGCGATTCGGGTAATTAGGTCCATATTGACCGGGATGCGGTACAGATCATTCACGTGGCCGTTGTGGCCAGCTTGGGCGACAAAATCACCTGTGTTCGGTGTAGTCCGATGATCGGTTCCGCGTAGGTCCCACGTCATCGATCCGGCTCCCCTCGGATCGATGCCAACCTCCCGAGGAGGATTCACGTGAGTACTTCCGAAGAGACCGCAGGTCGCGACGCCCCCGTCCTTGCGGCCAACGCGATCGCCGACCCGGCGCCGCTCGGGCTGGCGGCGTTCGCGCTGACCACCTTCCTGCTGTCGGCGAAGAACGCGGGCTGGACGAAGCCGCCGACGCGCTGGCTGGGCTACGCCTTCGCCTACGGCGGCTTCATCCAGCTGCTGGCCGGCATGTGGGAGTTCAGGAACAGGAACGTCTTCGGTGCGACGGCGTTCTCCTCCTACGGCGGCTTCTGGATCGGCCTCGGCCTCTGGGTGCTGCTCGTCGCGCCGACGGTCGACCCGCGTCCGGCCATGATCTCGGCTGGATCCTGCTGGCGTTCGCGATCTTCAACACCTACATGCTGATCTGGAGCACCCAGCTCAACTACGCGGTGTTCGGCGTGTTCCTGACGCTGGAGCTGACCGAGATCATTCTGTTCATTGGCAACTTCGCCGAATAGCTCGGCGCCTCGGGCCAAGCGTCGGCGGCTACGTGGGCATCATCACCGCGCTGGTGGCCTGGTACGCCTCGGCCGCAGGTGTGATCGACGGCATGAAGGGCCGGCCTGTGCTGCCGGTGGGTCGCCCGCTGATCAACATCTAGCGCATCGACGGTGGCGCGCTGGTCCCGCACGGGACCAGCGCGCTTCTCGGTACCGTTGGGCGGTGGCAACACCGAAATCACGCAACCGCCCGTGGCGGGCGATCATCACGCTCGTGCTGGCGGTGGCCGCGGCGGTCGTCGCCGAACGTGTGCCGGCCTCCCGCTCGCGGTGACGACGAAGCAGGCAGCGGCCAAGATCAAACACTCTGGTCAGCCTCGATGCGGGGCACCTGATCACGATCCTGCGCC
The DNA here is from genome assembly GCA_963696215.1 of uncultured Actinomycetota bacterium. Classification (GTDB taxonomy): domain Bacteria; phylum Actinomycetota; class Actinomycetes; order Streptosporangiales; family Streptosporangiaceae; genus Chersky-822. The sequence continues at coordinate 1,057,326 of CAVOJF010000005.1, read as the reverse complement.
TCGATCGCTTTCCTCGTCTTGGCGGTGATCTCCACCTTCGCGTTCGCCGCCTGGGCGCGCGACGTGCTGCAGCGCTTCATCGGTGCCGCCTACGGGGCGATCGTCAGGTACGTGATGATCCTGGTCGGCATCGGCTTCGTGATCCTGGTCGCGCTGTCGATGCTCGGCTTCCGGATCGAGCAGCTCGTGGTCGGCGGCGCGGTGACCGGCGTGCTGCTCACCATCGCCGCACAGCAATCGCTGTCGAACCTGTTCGCGGGCGTGATGCTGCAGTTCGCGCAGCCGTTCCGGGTCGGCGAGTCAGGTGCGGATCAGATCGGGAGCGCTCGGCGGGAACGATCGAGGGCACGGTGACCGAGTTCAGCATCACCTACGTCACGGTTGGAGACCGCCGACGGACTGATCTTCCTGCCCAACTCCCAGGTGCTTGCCGCGGCGGTCAGCCCGGTGTCGGCAGGCGCGCGCCGACGCCGCAGGAGCAGGCGCGGGAGTCACTTGACGGCAGTTACCTGACGGCAGTTACCTGACATGGCGGTGGCCGGCACCCGATAGGTGCACCGGCCACCGCAGCCACCGTCAGGCGGCCTTTCAGTGATTCGCCTCGTACTTCGTAATGACCTGCGCCGGAATCCGGCCGCGATCACTGACTTCCATGCCCGGAGTGCTTTGCCCAGGCGCGAATCTCCGCGCTGCGCCGGCGATGAGCCGTCGTGCGCCTCTTGGTCCGGCCGACCCTGGATGAAACCTTGCGAGCCCGGTCGGCGAAGCGCTTCATCGTTTCGTCGAACTTCTGGCTGTGTCTCTCGCAGAGGTCTATCTCATAGTCGCGGCCGTCGAGACTGAACGCTCGGGTCATCTGCTCGCCGCTCGGAATCTCTTTAGAGTCGTAGTCACAGGCGAATGTGACTGAGACCTTCTGTGCCACGTCTTTCCCCCCTTCCCCTAACCGCGACAATATTCCCGCGCCCGCCTGGTTCATAACAGACGGTGATCAGTCATTTTCGCTGGGTGCGCATTGAGTGCGGATCGGCCGTGCGGGGCGGCTCGGGTGGCTGTTCAGCGCGAGTGCGGCCGCGGCGTGCACCTTATAGCACGCGTTTTCGGCGCCAGAGGCGCGATAGCGCAGAAGGGGGCGGTCACCGCGCCCGATTAGAAGCGGTGGGCTGACCCCAATCCGTGGTCGCCTGCTCGGTCTTTGCGCGCCTGCCGCGACGGCCGCTCAGGCTGGGCTCCGGAGGCGGCTCGTGCCGGTCCTGGTGCCAAGCCGCGTTCTGCGCTTCCTCGCGATAGGGCGCCGCCGATTGCTGGAGGTGCCGCGAGGAACTGGGTCTGACTGTCGCGATGACCTGAGTCGTGGTCGGGATCGTAGTGCCCGCGTCGACTGGAAGGGCCCGGGTAACCGGCAGGCTCGGGGCGGCCAGCCGGATCGCGGTAGCCGGCGGGCCCGGCATAGGCGGACTCGTGGTACCGAGGCGGCTCGGCGTAGGTGCCGGTGCGCTCGTAGCCAGGGTCCCTGCCGGGGGGCGCTGAATGCACGTAAATAGAGGTTGCCTGGAAGCGCTCAGGCTGGCCGGGCTGATCGGGAGGGTAGCGCCGCGCATCGCCGCGTTGGTGGTGCGGCTCGCCATAGCCGTCCTGCGGGCCGTATCCGCCGCCGGCCGCCGGGCGTTCGTAGTCGCCGTAGTACTGGCCGCCGCCGGGTTGCTCGCTCGGACCTGGCCGACCGTCGTAAGACTCCTGGTATCCGTAATCGGGACCGTAGCCGTAACCTGGTCCGGTTTCGTAATGCGAGCCTGGGCCGTAACCAGGCGCATGGCCATAAGGGGCGGCTGGCCGTAGCCGCCCTGCTCGGGATAGCCATAGCCAGTTTCGGAGCGCGCGTTTGCGTAGGCCTGCTCGCCCTGGCGCCCAGGCGTCTGATCGACGCTTCGGGACGGCGGTCCCGCTTGCAGCGTTTCGACCATCCTGACGAGATCGGCAAACGGCAGCCTGAAGGTGCCTGTGCACCTGTTGCCCTGCCAGATGCTGAAGACGGCGACCGAACTGTCCGCGTACCAACTCAGCCGCATGGTCCGCGATTCGCCCCTGACGTCGAAGAAGACCTCGCCTTCGCGCGGCAGGGGAACGGCATCCGGCTCGGACATGCTGCCTATCGTCGCCCCGGCCGGCCGGGTTGTCTAGCCAATGAAACACATTGGCTGGTCAGATCATCCGGATTCGGGCGGAGTGCGCCCCATTAGCTGATCTCGTGCCGAGGCCATCTGGGGCGTGCGCCCGACCTCAGCCGACTACGCCCCGCTGTGTACTTGAGCGAGTCTTGTAATCTTGGCTGTACGGGAGTGCGGCTGATGCCATGATTATCGGGCGGTGCGCTGACGTTGCGGATTGATAGCCCAGCTGCCCGCCGGCGAGAGTCACGGGCTCGGTGCCGGCCACGGGCGCGGGTGCCCCTGTCGGGCGAAGGCCTCCGAACCGGGCATCAGCAAGGGAACAGTTCAGCGCCGCAAGGCGTTTGCATGGTGCGACGGGGCGGATGCCGCATCGCGCGAATTTCGTTGTATTTGCGTCCTGTGGGCCGCGTGCTCACTGGGCAGACGTTAACGATGAGCTGGTTGAGGAGAGCTTTCCATGTCTGAGGTACGCCGTCAGACCGTGCTCCTGCCACGGCCGAACTGGGGCTGGCAGGACCGGGCCGCCTGCAAGGGCGCCGATGTTGTGCTGTTTTTCGGACCGGACGGCGAGCGGCAGCCTGAGCGTGACATCCGGGAGCGCAAGGCCAAGGCGCTCTGCGGATCCTGCCCGGTCAGGATGGATTGCCTAGGTTACGCGGTCAGCAGGCCGGAGAAGTACGGCACGTGGGGCGGCTTGAACGAGGACGAGCGCTCGGCCGAGCGCCGCAGGCGGATGCGCCGCGCCAACACGAACGCTGCGTAAGGCCGCGCTCAGCGCGCCGTTCGGCTGGCACCCGTGGTTCGGCTGGCACCCGTGGTTCGGCTGGCACCCGTGAGTGTCGGCTAGCAATGGCCGAGCGAGAATGAGACCATGATCTGCCGTTGTTGTCGTCGTCAGGAGCACGCCTCCTGCAAAGGCGGTACTTGGTGTGACTGCCAGCACAAGCCTGCGGACGCGCTGCAGCCCGAGCCCGTCATGGGCTGGGTCAGGCAGGGTTAGCCGGGTTGCTGGCGGGCAGTTCCCCAGTAGCAGGCAAGGAATACCGGTGCCAGCGCGGAATACCGGCGTTGGCGCGGAGGTTGCCCAAAACGCCTGGCGCGTTCCGGCCAGGACACCCGACAGCACGACCTGCGAACCAGCGCAGCCGAAAGGCTTGTGAGCTACCTGCAGCCGGGAGGAAATGGGCCGTGACGCACCTGCGTTCACTTGCATCACGTGCATTCCGGGTCGTTTGGACATACTCTGTCCCCGGGGATACCGATTGTGTCCTTAGGGATGAGGCATGACTCCCGTGCCACGGCCGTCACGGCCTGGCAGGCCTGAGTTCGCGGGTTCAGAGGAGGCACGCACCATGGAGACCCTGGCCGTGGAGGCGGCCGAAGCGCTCAAGGGCGCATCGGCCGACGAGGTCATCAAGTGGGCTGCGGAGACCTTCGGCAGCCGGCTGTGCATCACGTCGTCGATGACCGACGCCGTGATCGTGGACCTCGCATCGCGCCACGTCCCCGGCATCGACGTGCTCTTCCTTGACACTGGCTACCACTTCGCCGAGACGATCGGCACCCGCGACGCGGTGTCGGTCGTGTACCCGGTGAACGTGATCAACGTCACCCCGCCGACCACTGTCGCCGAGCAGGACGCCGAGCTCGGCCCCAAGCTCTACTCCCGCAACCCGGACCTGTGCTGCTACCTGCGCAAGGTCGTCCCGCTCGAGCAGTCGCTCGAGCCGTACGACGCCTGGATCACCGGCGTCCGCCGCGAGGAGACCGACGCCAGGACCGACACCAAGGTCGTGCAGTGGGACCCCAGGCGGCAGATGGTCAAGGTCAACCCCATCGTTGAGTGGACCCAGAAGGACGTCGACGACTACATCGCCGAGCATGGTGTGCTGGTGAATCCCGCTGGTCTGACGAGGGCTACCCGTCGATCGGCTGCCAGACCTGCACGGCGCGTGTCGAGGCGGGCGCCGACCCGCGCAGCGGCCGCTGGGCGGGCAGCGCCAAGACCGAGTGCGGCATCCACACCTGACCCACGAGGTCACCAATCAGCCGCCGCCGCTGGCCGGCCACGATGTCGCGGCCGATGAGGCGCTGCTGACCGCGGTCCAAGAGCACGGCGCGGGCTGGGTCCTGTCCGAGCTACACGCGCTCGGCCGGCTCGCGGGCTCACCTGACGTGATCGAGCTGGCCAGGCTGGCGAACGCGCACGAGCCCGAGTTGCGGACGCACGACCGGTACGGGCACCGGATCGACGAGATCGAGTTCCATCCGGCCTGGCATCAGCTGATGACGACCGCCGTCGGCCACGGGTTGCACGCGGCCCCGTGGGCCAGCGCCGAGCCTGGCGCGCACGTCGCGCGGGCGGCGAAGTTCTACGTCTGGACGCAGGCCGAAGCTGGGCACGGCTGCCCGATCTCGATGACCTACTCCGTGATCCCGGCGCTCCGGCACGCCCCTGCGCTCGCCGCCCGTTTCGAGCCGCTGCTGGCCTCCCCCAGCTACGACCCTGGCCTGCGCGCCCCAGAGACCAAGCAGGGCCTGCTCGCCGGCATGGCCATGACCGAGAAGCAGGGCGGCTCCGACGTCCGCGCGAACACCACCCGTGCGGTGCCGGCCGACGACGGCAGCTTCCTGCTCACCGGGCACAAGTGGTTCTGCTCGGCGCCGATGTGCGACCTGTTCCTGGTGCTGGCCCAGACCGACGCGGGCCTTACCTGCTTCCTGCTCCCCCGTGTTCTGCCGGACGGCAGCAAGAACCGGATGCACATCCAGCGTCTCAAGGACAAGCTCGGCAACCGCTCGAACGCCTCCTGCGAGGTCGAGTACGACCAGGCCGTGGCGTGGCCCGTGGGCGAGCCAGGCCGTGGCGTCGCGACCATCATCGAGATGGTCAGCTCGACGCGGCTTGACTGCATCCTGGGCAGCGCCGCGTGCATGAGACAGGCCTGTGTCGAGGCGACGCACCACGCCAGCCACCGCAGCGCGTTCGGCGCTCCGCTGGCGAACCAGCCCGCGATGACGGCCGTGCTGGCCGATCTGGCGCTGGAATCCGAGGCGGCGACGACCCTGGCGATGCGCCTGGCCGCGGCCGCCGACCTGGCCGCCCGCGGCGACGCGGGCGAGGCCGCGCTGCTCAGGCTGCTGCTGCCCGCCGCCAAGCACTGGATCTGCAAGCGGACGCCCGCGGTCGTCGCTGAGGCGCTGGAGTGCCTGGGCGGCAACGGCTACGTCGAGGAGTCGGTCATGCCCCGGCTGTACCGGGACGCGCCGCTGAACTCCATCTGGGAGGGCTCGGGCAACGTGACGGCGCTCGACCTGCTGCGCGCCCTCGCCCGCTCCCCTGGCAGCATCGAGGCGCTCCGCGCCGAACTCAGCCTGGCCGCGGGCGCCGACCCCAGGCTCGATGCGGCCACGCTGCGGCTCTGGGGAACGCTCGCCGAGATCTCCGCCGACCCGCCCACGGGGCCTTACCAGGCTCGTGCGCTGGCCGGCTTGCTGACCCTGGTCACGCAGGGTGCGCTGCTCGTCAGGTACGCCCCGGGATCCGTCAGCGACGCCTTCTGCGCGTCCCGGCTGGACGACTGGCGCGGCCGGCCCCAGGGCCTGGCGCGCCTTTTGGCACACTCCCCTCCGGACTTGACCTGGCCGGGATCGCCGACCGGACGAGGCCCGAGGCGAGCAGCCGGCCCGCAGGGTCCGTGTTTGCCAGGTAAGGTCTCCTGATGCGCGTATGGCCTGGCACTGCTTATCCGCTTGGCTCCGTTTGGGATGGTTCGGGGACCAACTTCGCGATCTTCTCCGAGGTCGCTCAGCTGGTTGAACTTTGCCTGTTCGACGCCGACGGCGCTCAGACAGTGATCGCGCTGAGCGAGGTCGACGGACTCGTCTGGCACTGCTACCTGCCCGACGTCGGCCCTGGCCAGAGGTACGGGTACCGCGTGCACGGCCCGTACGACCTACGCCGCGGGCACCGCTGCAACCCGGCCAAGTTGCTGCTCGATCCCTACGGCAAGGCCATCGATGGCGAGGTCACGCCCAGCCCTGCCCTGTTCTCTTACGTTCTTGGCAGCGGAGACCTGGCTGCGTTGAACACTGACGACAGCGCCCCGTATATGCCAAGGAATGTTGTCATCAACCCGTATTTTGACTGGGCCGGCGACAAGCAGCTGCGCACGCCGTATCACGAGACCTTGATCTACGAGGCGCATGTCCGCGGCCTGACGCTGCGGCATCCCCGCGTACCGCCTGAGCTGCGCGGCAGCTACGCGGGGCTGGCGTCGCCCGCGATCATCGACCACCTGCAGCGGCTCGGAGTCACAGCGATCGAGCTCATGCCTGTCCACCAGTCCGTGCCGGAGCCGATCCTGGCCGAGCGGGGGCTGACGAACTACTGGGGCTACAACACGATCGGGTTCTTCGCGCCGCACCAGGGTTACGGCTCGGCGGCATCGGCGCACGGGCACGTCGCTGAGTTCAAGTCGATGGTCAAGGCGCTGCACCAGGCGGGCATCGAGGTGATCCTCGACGTGGTCTACAACCACACCGCGGAGGCCGCCGAGCTCGGGCCCACGCTCAGCTTCCGCGGCATCGACAACGCGGCGTACTACCGGCTCTCCGACGAAGATCCCGCCGTATACCTCGACTACACCGGGTGCGGCAACAGCCTGAACGTGCGGCACCCCCACGCACTCCAGCTGATCATGGACTCGCTGCGGTACTGGATCGACGAGATGCACGTCGACGGCTTCCGGTTCGACCTGGCCTCGGCGCTCGCCAGGGAGCTGCACGACGTCGACCGCCTGTCCGCGTTCTTCGACCTCGTCCAGCAGGACCCGCTGGTGTCGCAGGTCAAGCTCATCGCCGAGCCGTGGGACGTCGGTGAGGGCGGGTACCAGGTGGGCAAGTTCCCGCCGCTGTGGACCGAGTGGAACGGCAAGTACCGCGACACGGTGCGCGACTACTGGCGCGGATCGCCAGGTCAGCTCCCTGAGCTGGCATCGCGGCTGACCGGGTCCAGCGACCTATACGAGACCAGCGCGCGCCGCCCGGTCGCGTCGGTGAACTTCGTGACCTGCCACGACGGGTTCACGGTGCGCGACCTGGTCTCCTACAACGCCAAGCACAACGAGGCTAATCGCGAAGACAACTACGACGGCACGAACGACAACCGATCATGGAACTGCGGCACTGAGGGCCCGACCGACGACCAGGAGATCAATACCCTGCGGGAACGGCAGGTCAGGAACTTCCTGGTGACGCTGTTCTTCTCGCAGGGCATTCCGATGCTGCTGGCCGGCGACGAACTCGGGCGGACGCAGGGCGGCAATAACAACAGCTACTGCCAGGACAACGAGATCTCCTGGATCGACTGGGACGCCGCGGCGAAACACGCTGACCTAGTCGACTTCGTCGGGTCGTTGTCCGCCCTGCGTAAGGCTCATCCCGTCTTCCGGCGGCGCCGGTTCTTCAGCGGCCAGGCCGGCGGTTCCGGGGACGGCCAGCGCGACATCGTCTGGCTGTCGCCTGCCGGGCATGAAATGGGGTCCGCAGAGTGGGGCACCTGGGACGCGAAGGCAATGGCGGTATGTGTCAACGGCGACGCGATCACCGAGCCTGGGCCGCGCGGCGAGCGGATCACCGACGCGGACTTCATCCTCCTGCTCAACGCGCACAGCGATCCTGTGACGTTCACCGTGCCGGGAACCTTCGGCACCGCAGGCACCGGCTGGGAGGTGCTGGTCGACACGGCAGCCTCGGCGTCTGTGGGAGCGCCTGGTGCTGGTGCCGCCGCTGCCGCGGCCGCGGAAGGGCCTGCAACTCCCCCGGCAGAAGGGCGACGACGTGTCGGCAGCGTCGTCGGACAGGCCGGGTCGGAGCTTCGGCTGACCGTTGAATCGCACGCGATCGTCGTGCTGCGGGGAGCCAAGCCGAACGGCCGCAGTTGATCCTTCACTCGCCCTAGATGGTTTTGACGCTTCGTTCGGACTCCAGGTTAGGGCGCGCCGCGGTTTTCAGCTGTTGCGGGCTTGAGGTCTGTGGCTGCTTTGCCTGTCCCGTCCATGTAGAGCGGGACGGAGTTGTGCTCGTGGGTGATCTTCCAGGTTCCGCTGGTCTTGCGGAGGCAGACGGTCTCGCGGAACCACAGGTCGCTGTGCTCGCCGTCGGTCCTGGTGCCGGTCATGTGGTTGAGGCTGTGAGCGAAGGCGAGGTCCGGGCTGGCGGTGATGCTGAGGTCGCGTAGCTCGTAACCGATCGGGCCTTGCCAGGTGCCGTACCAGTACTTGAGTCCATCGCTGTCCCGAGCCTGTGATCCCCCGCTGGCCAGCGGAGGTGCGAGGTCGAACTTGAGCACCTCGGGCGCGTAGCCGCGATGGACCCGTCGACGTCTTTTGCCCGGATGGCCTCGGCGCGGTCGGTGAGCAGTGCGTAGATCGCGAATTCCTCCTGTGAGGCGCTGGTCAGCGTGACTGGTCCTTGCCCGGCGCGGGAGGACCGGGCGGCGCCGGTGTGGGTGACGTAGCGCCGCAGGCTGTCCAGCGCGACCCGCAGGCCGCCGGTCATGGCGTCGATCTCGTTGTCCCATTCAGTGCCGGTGCCGAATCCGGTCATGATCATGCGGACGACGCAGGTGCCGCCGGCGCGGGCCTGGATGATCCACTCGGTCGCGATCACGGCGGCGGAGCCGCTAGGGAGTTCCACGGGGATTCCTCGGCGAACCGGCGTGGCGGGTCCCAGCCGGTTACAGTCCCGTAGATGCGGCCTGTTCCGGTGCCCATGTCGTAGGAGAAGGTACCGCCCTCGCGCTCTTCGACGTCAGTCGGCTGCATCCAGGCGGTGATGCCGGGACCGGTCGCGATGGCGTCCCAGACTTGCTCGGGCAATCATTGACAAATATTCCTGTCAATAGCGCGATGCAGTCTTCTGGGGTCACCGGGGTGCTGTCTTTCTGGCCCAGCTCGGGCGTTTGCGGGACGCGGCGGATGCTGATGCATGTGGCGTGTTGGGCGCGGTTATTGTCGGTGGCTGGTGTTAGTATTTCGAGTACAGGTTCGATCGCGGGACATGACACCCGGAGCCGGATAGCCGGAAGCTCCGGGGACGACACTTCCTCCACGACCCCGGCCGCTCACGCCGCCCGGATCCCCTCTCTGCGCCACTCTTTCTGGTTCCGGTTCCCGCGCATGGTGCACGGTGGTTGTGAGGAGGTGAGGTCTCGTGTCGGTTCCGTTGCCCGGTGCCGGCGAGGTGGCTGAGCCGTCGTCGGCCAGCCAGGCGCTGCGGATGGTGCTGGCCGGGCTGGGCTGGCTCGCGAGCGCGGATGCGGGGTCGCTGCCGGTGCCGATGCAGGCTGAGGCGCTGCGGGGCCTGGAGCGGGCTTCGTCCATGCACACGGCGGCGCATGCGAAGGTGCTGGCCGGGTTCGCGGGGCAGCGGGGGTTCGAGGATGACGGGCAGGGGTCGGCGCGGTCGTGGCTGACCTGGCAGACCCGCGTCACCCCCGCGGCCGCGCGGGGCACGGTGACCTGGATGCGGCGGCTCGCCGGTCACCCTGCCGTCGCTGACGCGCTCGGATCGGGTGCGGTGTCGGTGTCGTGGGCGCGGCAGGTCACCGACTGGACCGACCTGCTGCCCGTGGAGACCCGTGATGATGCGGACGTGATCCTGCTCGCCGCCGCGGCGGGCGGGGCGGACCTGGCCGGGCTGGCCGGGCTGGCGGAGGAGATCCGGCGCCGGGTCTGCGGCCCCGACGAAGACGGTGATGACGGGTTCCTGCGGCGGGGCCTGCACCTGGATACGACGCTGGGCGGGGTGGGGCGGCTGACCGGGGACCTGTCGGCCCGCTGCGCCGCCGCCCTGCAGGCGGTCCTGGACTCGCTGGGGAAGAAGATGGGGGCCGAGGACATCCGGACGGTGCCGCAGCGCCAGCACGACGCCCTCGAAGAGGCCTGCCGGCGCCTCCTGGGCGCCGGCACCCTGCCCGGCCGGGCCGGCCAGCCCGTCCAGTTGCAGCTGCAGCTGTCCCTGGACCAGCTCCTGGGCGGCATCGGCACCCCCGGCCGGCCCTGGCTGCCGCCCGGTTTCGGCCAGCCGCCCGCTGCCCCGGGAGCCTGCACGGCGGCCTGGACGACCCGGTGCTGCCCGGGCCGCACGCCGGGCCGGGCGATGACTGCGACGCCGCGCTGGCCCCGAGGGCGTGTTGAATTCTCTGTGTAAGCGGGGGACCTGACGGGCTGATGTGACGGGAGTTGCATCAGCGGAAGGGCTACTCTCCGTGAACGCAAATGAGGAGACCGCGGTGCTGAAAGTGATCGCGGAAGGCTTGTCCGAGGAGGGCACCGGTGCGGCGGTGCCAGGCCCGGAGGAGGAAGCGGCGGCGCGTCTGGCCGACCTGGTCAGCCCCGGGGCGGTCGACAGGATGCTGGCCGACGCCGATGCGGCGGGCGTCTCGGCGGAAGGGCTGCTGGGGCAGCTGACCAAGACGGTGCTGGAGCGGGCGCTGGGCGCTGAGCTCGATGACCACCTCGGGTATGTGAAAGGCGATCCGGCCGGGAACGGGTCGGGGAACTCCCGTAACGGCGGCTATGCCAAGACGGTGACCACGACGGCCGGGCCGGTGCGGATCGTGGTGCCGCGGGACCGCAACAGCTCGTTCGAGCCGAAGATCGTGCCGAAGGGGCAGCGGCGGCTCGGCCAGGTCGATGCGATGATCCTGAGCTTGTATTCGCGCGGGATGACCACGCGCGATATCCAGGCGCACCTGGCGGAGGTCTACGGCGCCGAGGTGTCCCCGGCGCTGGTGTCGCGGGTCACTGATGTGGTGCACGAGGAGATCACCGGGTGGCAGACCCGGCCGCTGGACGCGGTCTACCCGATCTTGTATGTGGACGCGCTGGTGATCAAGGTCCGCGATGGCGGGGTGGTCGACAACAAGGCCGCGCACCTGGTGATCGGCGTCGACCTCGACGGCTTCAAGCACGTGCTCGGGATCTGGATCGCCGCGGCCGAGGGCGCCCGGTTCTGGGGCGGCGTGCTCGCCGAGCTGCGCAACCGCGGTATCAGGGACACCCTGATCGTGTGCTGCGACGGGCTCGGCGGCCTGCCCGAGGCGATCGAGGCGACCTGGCCCAAGGCGATCGTGCAGACCTGCGTGATCCATCTCATCCGCGCCTCGATGCGGTACGTCTCCTACGACGAGCGGAAGAAGATCACCGCCGCGCTGCGGCCGATCTACACCGCCGTCAACGAGGCCGCGGCCAAATCCGCCCTCGAGCAGCTGCGCGCCACGTTCGGGAAGAAAGCGCCCGGCGTCATCGCCGCCTGGGACCGCGCCTGGCCCCAGTTCATCCCGTTCCTGGAGTTCGACACCGCGATCCGCAAAGTGATCTATACGACCAACGCCATCGAGTCGATGAACTTCCAGCTCCGCAAGATCATCAAGAACCGCGGCCACTTCCCCGACGACGACGCCGCCATGAAACTGCTCTACCTCGGCGTCCGCAACATCACCGGCCGCCACATCGACGGCACCGGCCTGACCCTGCAGCGCGGCGAGCGCGGCACCGGAACCTACGGCTGGAAACAAGCACTCAACGCCCTGGCCGTCCGCTTCGGCGACCGGCTCCCCACCTGACCAGATCACCCCCAGTAACGACACCCAGGCAGAAGAATGTCACCCGTACTTACACAGAAAACTTGACAAGCTCGGCCCCGATCGTGACCGGCCGGGTCGACCACGACCTCCTCGACCGCCTCGCCGCCGGCCTGGCCCGCAGCTGGGCCGCCTACGACCCCGCCCGCACCCCCTGCCCTGGCAGCAGCCATCCCGGCTGCGCCGGACCGCACGGACACGGCGACGCCGGCCGCACGCCGAGCGCCGGCGACGCTGCCGATGCCGATGCCGATGCCGATGCCGGTGCCGCGGACGCTGAGCGGCGGCGGCTGGGGCGGCAGGACCTGTCCCGGGCAGCCGCCCGGGAGGTCATCCTGCGCCAGGCCGTCGCCTTGCTGTCCGGGCCGGGCGGCCTCGCGTCGTGGCTGCGGACCGGGCGGCTGCCCAAGCCAGCCGGGTCAGTCAGCCTGCCGCTCGACGCCGGCGCCGTCACCGACCTGGTCCCGCCGCACCTGCGCCGCGCCATCATCACCCGGGACCGGCACTGCGCCGCCCCCGGCTGCGACATCCCGCCCGCCGGATGCCACGTGCACCACATCATCCCCCGCAGCCAGGGCGGCACGACCAGCCTGGGGAACTGCCTGCTGCTGTGCTCCTTCCACCACCTGATCCTGATCCACCGGTGGGGCTGGACCATCACCCTGGGCGCCGACGGAACCACAACAGCCCGGAGTCCCGACGGCCGCGTCCTGCACAGCCACAGCCCACCCCTGGTCGCGTGATCAGCTGGGCGTGCCCGCCGGCGGCTTGTCCAACTACCTCGCTGCGGCCTAAGAGCCTGTTTGAGAACCGCCGCGGCTGTGACCTTGCGTGAAGTTCGGCACTTGGGCTGGGCTTGACCCGCTTTGACGGACATCCATCATCAGGGGTTTGGCCCCGGAAGCATGTCCGATCATGGAGAGCAGGGGAAGAAGCCCCGGCGCCGCCGTTCGTTCACGCCCGAGTTCAAGGCCGGGATCGTGGAGTTGTGCCAGCGGGGTGACCGGTCGGTCGGCCAGGTCTCGAAGGACTTCGACCTGACCGAGACGGCGGTCCGGGAGTGGGTGAAGCAGGCCGAGCGGGACAGCGGAGCCCGCCAGGATGGCGGCACCTGATCCGCCGGGACTTCACCGCCGACGCCACGAAGGTCAACTCCGCTGGTGCGGCGACATCACCTACATCTCCACCTGGGAAGGGTGGCTGTACCTGGCCACCGTGATCGACATCGCCTCCCGCCGCGTCGTCGGCTACGCCATGGCCGACCACCTGCGCACCGACCGCGCCGCCGACGCGCTGTCCAACGCGGTCGCCGCCCGCGCCCCCGAGCCCGGCGTGATCTTCCACAGCGACAGGGGCTGCCAGTACACCTCCGCCCAGTACGCCGCCCTCGCCGCTGACTGCCAGGTCGCGCTGTCGGTCGGCCGCAAGGGCCAGTGCTGGGACAACGCCCTCGCCGAGAGCTTCTTCGCCTCCTACAAGGGCGAGCTCATCGACACCTGGCCCTGCCTCACCTGGGCCATGGCCCGCCGCGCCACCGTCGAGTACATCGCCTGGTACAACGGCACCCGGATCCACTCCGCCCTCGGCTACCAGAGCCCAGCCGACTACGAAAAGAAGCGCCACCACAGCATCAGAAAGGTAGCCCTGACCGAGATATCAGCCCTGTCCGTCAAAGCGGGCAACCCACCGCCGCTGGCTTAGCCAGTGGCGACGTTGCCGTCGCTAACACTGCTTTCAGCCCGGGTCTGCGGACCGGACAGTATCCAGGTCATAGCACCTCCGAGCGCCAGCCACGCGGCGCAGATGGCCAGCTCTCCGACGCTCAGAAAGCCGCGGGAGCTACCCTCCCCGGCAGCCGCCAAGTCCGCGGTCTGGTTCATGAGCGCCAAGCCCGCCACCCACGAACCAGCCCAGCCAGCTACCCGGAGCCACTTGCGCGGCCGCCAGCCACGGAGCCGGACGAACCCGGCAACCAGCACCGGAACTGACAGCAGCACCCATACCGGCAGTGCTACCACAGCGACGTCGATAATCACCTGTGGCTCCCCGGGCCACTGAACCATCCACATGACGCCCTGGCCGTAGCCAGGGTGACTGAACGTGACAATGGCATAGATAGCTCCGCCAGCTCCTAGTGCTACCCACGCCATGGACAGCAGCCAGGTCCAGCCGCGGACCCGCAGGCCCCCGATCACCTGGGCCCGCGCGTCGCGGAAGGAAGGCCACCTCGCACCTGGCGGGCTGGCCTCCAGCAGGGTGCCGAGCATTTCCCCGCCCGGTGACGCCGGTACCAGGCGGGATAGGCGTGCAGCAGCCAGCGGCAGCGCCGCTCCAGGCGACTCACGCCGGGCTCACCTTCCGCGCGCTGCGAACTGTCTTCGGGCTCTGGCCCCGGCCCTTCACCAGGCTGGCCGCCGCCGCCATCCGCTCCGCCTCGGCCCGCAGCGCACCAGCACCAGGCGGTGTCAGACCGTAAGAGCGGCGGGCCCGGCCGTTAACGATCTCCTCGCTCACCAGCTCCACGTAGCCCTCAGCGGTGAGGCGGTCCAGCGCCGTGTACAAGGTTCCGGTCGCCAGCCGGACCCGGCCGCCCGACAGGTGCTCCGCGCGCCGGATGATCGCATAACCGTGCAGGGGCCCGTCCAGCAAGGACACCAGGACGAAATAGGTTGGCTCTCTCATCTGAGCTCTCGGCTGACGCACCAGGCCACGATAAGTAGCTGGCCGACATATAGCAAGTCCGTTAGCTCCGGCCACTTGGCCGCAGGGTCAGAGGCCTTGTACCAGGGTCATCGAACAGTGGGGCGGCTGGGGATCGAACCCAGGACGAAGACTGGTCGTAGTCTCCACGTGCCGCGAGTACCACGCCATCGGGCCACGGGCTCATGCCGAATGTACTCATCTCCTCGGAGGTCCGCCTCGCCGTCTCGACAAGCCTCCACTACGCCCTCGGCTACCAGAGCCCGGCCGACTACGAAGAGAAGCACCACCACAGCATCAGAAAGGTAGCCTGACCGAGATATCAGCCCTGTCCGTCAAAGCGGCGCAACCCCATGGCATTGGTTTTGACGTCCCCCTTCGCTCGTGGATCGCCATCGCTGGCTGGCCCGAGGCGTTGAAGACTGTGTCGTGCCCGCCGCGCATTTTGCGGCTCTATGCATGCCGGATAACTGCGCTATGCACGGCGAGGACGACAAGCGAAAGGGGCACGAAGATCCATAGCTGAAGGACGCTATAACGGCGCAACTCCTGGCCGGTGTCCACACCGGCCAGCTCAGCGTTGAGGGCGCCGGATCGGCTCAGCGTGATGGCATATGCGGCCAGCGGAGCGTAATTCAGGCCCGCGCCGATCACCCAGATCCCGAGCACGCGACCGCCGAGACCGGAGGCGTTTGCCGTGAGCCAGATGCCGAACGCCACGGAGACAACCGCTCCGGCGGCGAACTCCGCCAAGATGATCCGCCGGCGGCGCATTGTGCCCCGGGCGCCGTACATGTCGATCGCCGCGAGCCGTCGGACATTCATGCTAGCCATGGTGTCACCGCCGGGCGGACTCCCAGACAAGACTCAGGTGTCAACCATCCTGCTAGCCGGGTCGCGCGGTACCCGGCGCGCCGCTACTCCTCGGACGTGACAGTTCCGGAATGGGCGGTGATCGAGCCCTAACGCGAGTTGAGTCGGCGGGTGCAATGCCCACTCAGTTGTAGTGGTGCCTCCTGCGAAGAGTGTGGCTATCAGCATTCAGCAATGGTTCAGTGCGCCGTTACCGTCCGATGCGAGGACACAGGTCCAGACAGGTGGGAAGGACGGCCGGATATGCGAGTGCGGAGGTTTGTTATTACGACAGGACTGGCCGCTGTGCTGGTCACTGGAGGCGGCACCGCCTGGGCGGCGCTGTCGTGGTCGGTTACCGACTCCAGCGGAGTCATCCACGGTTGTGTGACCAATGCCCAGGCGAACGGCTCGCACGTAATTGTGGTTCAGGACGTCGGAACGTCGTGTCCCAAGGGAACGACGGCACTGACATGGAGCGTGACTGGACCGGCGGGCCCGGCCGGGTCGGCGGGAAAGGACGGCGCCCAGGGACCAGCCGGACCTGCCGGACCAACCGGACCGGCAGGAAAGGACGGCGCGCAGGGACCAGCGGGACCGGCAGGACCTGCAGGTCCGGCGGGCTCGGCAGGACCCGCGGGCACCTCGAGCCTGGACGCGCTGGCCGGCACCGCGTGCAATGTCGGCACGAATGATCAAGGTGCGCTGAAGGTCAGCTACGGCACCAACGGATCGATGTCGCTCACCTGCGTCCCGACGACGCTAGAGCAACTGCAAGTCGACGTGACTGGCGGTAACGGCAACGACGTCGTAGTCAGCGATCCGGCCGGGATCGATTGCGGTCAGGGGACGGCGACGTCTGCGTGTTCCGAGCAGGTTCCTGTCGACTACAAGGTCACGCTCACCGCGCAGCCGTCAGGCACCGACCAGTTCGCCGGCTGGAACGGCGGCGGGTGCTCCGGCACGTCGCTGTCGTGCACCGTCACGATGGACGCCGCCAAGTCCGTCACGGCCAGCTTTGTCGGCCAGCATGTGCTCAACGTCGGCGTCTTTATCCCTGGCTTCCCGATCGTGCCGCTCAGCGCCGATCTAACGATCCAGCCGGGCGGCATCGTCCATCACCTCACCGGCGGCAGCGGCGGCCAGCAGTTCGTCTACGCGCTGACCTTCGTGGGCGGCACGTCCGTGACGATCACGCTGTCGCCGGACGAGTCCGCGACGATCGTCTGGGGCGGCGCGTGCTCGGGTGCGTCGGGCAACACCTGCACGATCACGATGGACAGCGACCAGATGGTGACCGCTGAGTTCAGCTGACCGGCGAGAGCGTCAGTTGATCGTGGAGTGGACCACGATCGGGTGACCCTTGCCGAGGAAGAAGATGCCCGGATAGCCCGGGGTGAAGAAGCCGACGTTCGGGTTGTCGTGCAGGGTGGAGTGCTCGATCCTGAGGGTTCCGGTGCGGTCGTTACTGACGAAGAAGACCGCACCGCCGCCCTCGCGAGCGTGGTTGTACTCGATCACGGTGCCGGAGATCCGCAGGTGGTACGTATTGCCGTCATTGTAGATCGCGCCGCCGCTGCCACCCCCAGGGCTGCCGGAGCGGGGCGGGTTCGCGCCGTGGCCGATTGCCTTGTTGTGCATCATCAGGCTGTTCAGCACGACCCAGGAGACGCCGATGCTGCTGAGGGCACCGCCGTTGGAGCAATAACCGCCCTTGAAGGTGCTGTGCACGATGTAGACCGGCAGGTTCCGGTACTCACTCAGCGCGCGGACTGCGGCGCCGCCCAGGTCCGGGCCGGTGCGGTCGCAGCGGTTGCCGATGAAGGCGGAGTTGACCACCTTCAGCTGGCCGCCGCGGGCGAAGATCGCGCCGCCGCCGCCGCCGTCGAACAGGGCGCCAGTGGAGTTGCCGTGCGCGAACGTGATGTTCTGCACGGTCAGCTTCGGGTTGGCCTGGTTGTCGCAGTGCGAAGTCGTCCAGGTCTGCCGCTTGTCGCAGGTGTCCATGTAGAGGATCCGGCGGACGCCGGCGCCGCTGAGCGTCACCTTGCCGCCGCCGTCGATGACGACGCGGGAACTTGTGTTCCTGACCTTCGCGGTGGCCCGCATCATGATCGTGACGTGCTTCGGCCCGCAGTTGAAGGTGATCACGCCACCTTTGGCGACCGCGCTCACCACCTTGGCCGACGTGCAACTGCCTGGCGTGCCGGTGCCGATCACGTGGTTAGCGTGGGTGGTGTTGACGGGCCGCCCGGCGACCGGGACATATGCGTGCCCGGCCGGGTTGCCTGGCGCGAGCGCGGTCGCCCGCACGACCGCCGTCCTGGCATGGCTGCCGGTTGCGGCGTGGTGGCGCGGTTGGACCTGCACCTTCTTGGCGGCGTCCGGCCGGACGTGCGCGGTCGGGGCGGGTGAGCCACACCCGGCCATTATCAGGCCCGACATACATACCGCAGTGACACCGCCCACGAGTCGCATGGCGCATCATGCTAGCCCGGTTGGCCGAGCCGACGCGCTGATTCCGGAGCATCCATCCGCTTACATCACGCAGCGCAGGGATCTGCCCTGGTTGGCACGCCGCGGGCCAGTAGCCTGGCGGATCGAGCGGATTGAGTTGTGCCATCAACCACCTGGGCATGCTAGCCAGGCCGACGATCATGGACCAAAGGAGCGACGTGCGGCAAATCTTCCCAGAGCCAGCGGGTCCGTTCGGGCCAGAACCGCTCAGCGTGGCCGGGCCGCTCAAGCCCGGCGACGACGCCGGCCGGGCCGTCGACGACCTCGTCGCGGCGGTCGCGGATGTCTACGCGTTCCCTGACCGGCTCTGGGTGAAGGCAAACTTCGTCGCGAGCATCGACGGTGCGATTTCCGCGGACGGCAAATCCGGCGCGCTGTCGGGACCGGCCGACCGGCTGGTGTTCACGGTGCTGCGCAGCCTCGCCGACGTCGTCGTCGCGGGCGCGGGTACCGTCAGGGCCGAGCGGTACCGGCAGGCGCAGCCGGGCGAGCTTTGGCAGCAACTGCGGGCCGGCCGGCCGCCGGCGCCCCCGATCGCGGTCGTCACCAGGCGCTTGGACCTTGACCTGTCTGACCGGCTGTTCGGCCAGGGACCGGGGTTGGCGCGCACGATTGTACTGACCACTGAGCTCGCGGGCGGGGAACGTCTGAAGCAGGCGGCCATGGTCGCCGACGTGGTGGTGGCAGGGCCGGAAACCGTCACCGCACAGGCCGTCGTCGACGCGCTCGCGGCTCGCGGGCATCGCAGGATCCTGGTCGAGGGCGGACCGATGCTGCTCGGCCAGCTTGTCGCGGAGCGGTTGCTCGACGAACTCTGCCTCACGGTCAGCCCGGTCTTGGAGGGCGGGTACGCGGCAGGGCGCGTCACGGCGGGGCAGGCGGCTGAGGCCAGCGACCGGCCCGGCAGGCCCGGCGGGCCCGGCGCGCCTGGCGAGATCACCGCCATGCGGCTGGAGTCCGTGCTCGAGGACGACGGATTCCTGCTCAGCCGCTACGTCCGGGCCACCTAAGGCAGCCCGGACGGCCTCTGACGCGCTTCAGGCGTTGCTGCTGTGCCGCAGGCGCTCGAGCGCCTCGGCCAGGATCGCGGCGCCGTCGTTGGCGGACCGTCGCTCCTTCACGTAGGCCAGGTGCGTCTTGTAGGGCTCAGAATGCGGCAACGGCGGCGGACTCCCGGCGTCACGCCCGGCCGGGACGCCGCAGCGCGGGCAGTCCCAGGTCTCGGGGACCGTAGCGTCGTTGGCGAAGCTGGGTACCGTCTCGTGGCCGTTGCAGCAATAGAACGACACTCTCACTCGCGGCGCAGCCTCGCCCCGCTCTGCCTCCCCCATGGGTCCCGCGCCGACACGGCTTCCGCGAATGGCGTTACCACTACTCAATGCTTGCCTCTTTCTAGGTGAAGCGCCGGCCTCGGCGTCTCGCCGCGAGCGTCATCGCTCCGCGAGCGACATCACTTCAGCAGCAGACCCAGCGCGACAATGCAGACGAACCACAAGATCCCACAAGTGACCGTGATGCGGTCGAGATTTCGCTCGACAACCGACGACGACCCGAGCGACGAGGACATCCCGCCGCCGAACAGGTCAGATAGCCCGCCGCCCTTGCCCTTGTGCAGCAGCACGAGCAGGACCATGAGCAGGCTCGTGATGATCAGGACAATTGAAAACGCGATAACCACTCTGTCGACGTCCCTCCGGGCGCGAGTCAGGCCAGCGTGCTAGCTCACCGCGGAGCCTGCTGATAACGGCAGATCCTCACGAATCCTTCGTAATCGAGGCTAGCGCCACCGACGAGCGCGCCGTCGATGTCTGACTGGGCCATGATGGCAGGCATGTTGTCGGGGTTCACTGATCCCCCGTAAAGGATACGCACTCTGAGTGCCACTTCGCGCCCATGGCTAGCGGAAACCCGCTCCCTGAGCGCCAAACAGACCTCCTGAGCATCCTCAGGAGTCGCGACCTGGCCGGTACCGATGGCCCAGATCGGCTCATACGCGATCACCATGCCGCCGACTTGCTCGCCTGTCAGGCCCGCCAGTCCGGCGTCGACCTGCGTGCTGCAGTGCGAGACGTGTTCACCGGCCTCGCGGATCGTCAGGGCCTCGCCGACGCACAGGATCGGGGTCATCTCATAAGCGACGATGACCCGCACCTTGGCGTTGACCAGTTCGTCGCCTTCGTGGTGATACTGCCGCCGCTCGGAGTGGCCGGCCAGCACATACCGGCAGCCAAGCTTGGCGAGCATGCGGCCGCTCACGTCACCGGTGTAGGCCCCGTCCTGATGCGGCGAGACGTCCTGCGCGCCGTACTGGAGCTTGAGCTTGTCGCCCTGAACCAGGGTCTGCACGCTGCGCAGCGCCGTGAAGGGCGGCAGCACGACAATGTCGGCGGCCGCGAAGTCCTTGTCGTTGAGCCGGAACGCCAGCTGCTGGGTCAGCGCGAGCGCCTCGAGGTGGTTGTTGTGCATCTTCCAGTTGCCGGCCACCAGCGGCTTGCGGGCCGAGGGCGCGGGGCTCAACTGCCCGCCTCCAGCGCGGCCAGGCCAGGCAGCGTCTTGCCTTCGAGGTACTCCAGGCTGGCGCCGCCCCCGGTGGAGATGTGGCTGAACGCGGAGCCGGGGAACTGCAGCTGCCGGACGGCGGCGGCCGAGTCACCGCCGCCCACCACGGTCAGGCCTTGCACCCGGCTGATGGCCTCGGCCACTGCCCTGGTCCCGGCCGCGAAGGCCGGAAACTCAAAGACGCCCATCGGCCCGTTCCAGAACACCGTGCCAGCGTCGGCGAGCTTGGCGGCGAATAGGTCGCACGTCGCTGGTCCGACGTCCAGCCCCATCCGGTCCGCGGGAAAGTCCTGCACGGCTACCGTCTCGTGGTCGGCATCGGGGGCGAACTCTGTCGCCGCGACCATGTCGGGCGGCAGCACGATCTCTGCCCCGCCCGGTTCGTTCAGCATGCGACCCACCTCGTCGATCATGTCCTTTTCCACCAGCGAGCGGCCGACCGGGAAGCCTCGGGACGCCAGGAACGTGAACGCCATGCCGCCGCCGATCAGGATCCGGTCGGCGATCCTGCGCAGACTGGCGACGACCGCGAGCTTGTCGGAGATCTTCGCGCCGCCGAGCACCACCACGTAGGGCCGTTTCGGATCCGCGGTCAGCTGACGGAGCACGGCGACCTCGGCCAGCACCAGTTCTCCTGCCGCGTGCGGCAGCAGCCCGGCCACGTCGTAGACGCTCGCGTGTTTGCGGTGCAACGCGCCGAAGCCGTCCCCGACATATACCTCAGCCAGCGCGGCCAGGCGTCTGGCCAGCCCGGCACGCTCAGCGTCGTCCTTGCTGGTCTCGGCTGGCTCGAACCTGACGTTCTCGAGCAGGCCCACGTCGCCATCGGCCAGTTCGCGGGCGACCTGCGCGGCCGAGGGGCCGGCCACGTCCGCCGCGAACCGCACGCGGCTGTCCAGCAGTTCGCTGAGCCGGTCGGCGACGGGTCGGAGCGAAGGGCCGCCGGCCGCGCGGGCGGCGTAGTCATCCCCTCGGGGCCTGCCAAGGTGCGCGCAGACCAGCACCCGGGCGCCACGCCTCGCAAGATCTGTAATCGTCGGCAGGCTGGCCCTGATCCTGCCGTCGTCGGTGATCGTCGTACCGTCGAGCGGCACGTTCAGGTCGGCCCTGAGCAGCACGACCCGCCCGCCGACGTCGAGGTCGGCGATACCGCGCACCGGCTATCCCAGCCTGCTGGCGACCAGCGCGGTCAGATCGGCCAGCCGGTTCGAGTAGCCCCACTCGTTGTCGTACCAGCCGATGACCTTCACCTGGTCGCCGATGACCATGGTCAAGGGCGCGTCGAACGTGCACGACCACGCCGTGCCGACGATGTCGGATGACACGATCGGGTCGGTCGAGTAGTGCAGGTAGCTCTTCAGCGGCCCCTCGGAGGCCGCGGCCTTGAAGGCGTCGTTGACTTCGGCGATCGTCACGTCCCGCTCGAGCTGCGCGACCAGGTCGGTGACTGACCCGTCCATCACGGGCACGCGCAGCGACAGGCCGTCGAGCTTGCCCTTGAGCTCGGGCAGCACCAGGCTTGTCGCCTTGGCCGCGCCCGTCGTGGTCGGGATGATGTTCTGCGCGGCGGCGCGAGCCCGGCGCAGGTCCTTGTGCGCGAAGTCCAGGATGACCTGGTCGTTGGTGTAGGCGTGCACGGTCGTCATCAGGCCTTTGACGATCCCGAAGCTGTCGAGCAGCACCTTGGCGAGCGGCGCGACGCAGTTCGTCGTGCAGGAGGCGTTCGAGATGATGTTGTGCACCGCCGGGTCGTACTTGTCGTCGTTGACGCCGAGCACGATCGTGATGTCCTCGCCCTTGGCCGGCGCGGAGATGATTACCTTCTTCGCGCCAGCGTCGATGTGCTTGTGCGCGCCGTCGTAGTCCGTGAAGATGCCGGTGGACTCCACGACGACATCCACGCCCAGGTCCCCCCAGCCGATGTCGGCTGGGTTGCGCTGCGCGAGCCACTTGATCTTGGAGCTGCCGGCCACGATGCTGCCGTCGGCAACCGACACGTCGACGCCCAGCGTGCCCAGAACGGTGTCGTACTTGAGCAGGTGGGCGAACGTGTTGATGTCGCCGAGGTCATTGGCCGCGACGATCTCGATCCCGGGGTCATCCATCGCGTGCACGGCACGCCAGAAGTTCCGTCCGATCCGGCCGAACCCGTTGATTCCTACCCGGACAGTCACCTGCCGCTCCCTTTCGCATCGCTGATCATGCGCCACGCGCACCATAACACCGGGCGGTAACCGGACGCAGGGGCGACATCCCGGCACGCAGCCGACGGCCGCCAGCCGCGGGCCTAGCCCGGTGCCCGCCGCCGTGACTATGCTTCCCGCGACGGATCAATGAATGTGAGCAAGTAATGATCAATTCGTCGCCCGCGCGCGGCAACGTCGGCATGGCTGTCTTCGCTGGCTTCGTGGTCGCGATCGCCTGCGCCCTCGTATGGGGCGTGATCGCGTACTCGACCAAATATCAGTTCTCGATCATGGCGATCCTGGTCGGTTTGGCTGTCGGCACAGTCATGTCCAGGATCGGCCGGGTCAAGAGCCCCGCGTTCGCGCTCGCCAGCGCCGCGCTCGCGGTCTTCGGCTGCGCGCTGGGCAGCCTGGTCGCCGAGATCCTGGTCATCAACCGGCACGGCCTGGCGCTGAGCGAGATCCTCGCGCACCTCAATCTCGTTTTCCGGTTCTACCCGCAGAGCGTCGGCGGCCTGGGCTTCGTGTTCTGGGTCTTCGCTGCGCTATACGGATACCGCATCGGGATGGGCGGCTCGATGCGCTGGGGCTGGAGCCGCCGGATGCGCCCGCCGCGCCAGCCCTACGGCGCGATGAACCAGCCGTATGACATGAACCAGCCGTATGGCATGAACCAGCCGTACGGAGCGCCCCCGCCGGCTGGCACGCCGGGCGCCTATCCCCCGGGCACGCCAGGCCAGCCCTATGACACGCAGGGACAGCCGTACGGCGCGCCGCCGCCCAGCTTCGGCGCGCCGCCACAGCAAGGCTTCGGCGCGCCGCCTGCCCAGCCTGGTGATGCCGCGCCCGGTCAGCCCGATCCGCAGTTTGGCTTCAAGCAGCCGCCGCCGGGATTCGGCCCGCAGTAGCTGGGATCGCCCGCTAGGGCGCGAGCATGTCCGGGGTCAGGTGCGCCTCGGTGCTGGGCACGCCTAGTTCCATCGCGCGCTTGTCGGCGAGCGCGAGCAGCCGCCTGATCCGGCCGGCGATCGCGTCCTTGGTCAGCGGCGGCTCGGCGGCCTGGCCGAGTTCCTCCAGGCTCGCCTGGCGGTGCTTGATCCGAAGCTGACCTGCCTCGATCAGGTGCTCTGGCGCCTCGTCGCCGAGTATCTCCAGAGCGCGCTCAACTCGAGCCCCGGCAGCGACCGCGGCCCGCGCGCTGCGCCGCAGGTTCGCGTCGTCAAAGTTGGCCAGCCGGTTGGCCGTGCCGCGCACGGCGCGCCTGATCCTGCGCTCCTCCCAGACCAGGACGCTGTCGTGAGCGCCGAGCCTGGTCAGGATCGCGCTGATCGCGTCCCCGTCCCTGACCACCACGCGGTCGATCCCGCGTACGTCCCGTGCCTTGGCCTGAATCCGCAGCCGCCGCGCCGCGCCGACCATCGCGAGCGCTACCTCTGGTCCCGGGCAGGTGAGCTCCAGCGACATGGAGCGACCGGGCTCGGTCAGGGAGCCGTGCGCGAGGAACGCGCCGCGCCAGGCGGCCTCGCAGTCGCAGGTGCTGCCCGCGACCACCTGCCTGGGCAGGCCGCGCACCGGCCGGCCGCGGGCGTCGATAAGTCCGGTCTGCCTAGCCAGGCTGTCGCCGTCTTTGCTCACGCGCACCACGTACCTGTTGCCCTTGCGCAGCCCGCTTGGGGCCAGCACGATCAGCTCGGACGTGTGTCCGAAGATCTCGATGATGTCCTTGCGCAGCCGCCGGGCGGCGGCGCCAGTGTCGAGTTCGGCCTCCACCAGGATGTGGCCATTGGACAGATGCAGCCCGCCGGCAAACCGCAACAGCGTCGAGACCTCAGCCTTGCGGCAGCATGGCTTCAGCACGCTGACGCGACTCAGCTCGTCTTTGACCAGGCTGGTCAGCGCCACCACTGTCACTCCCCCTCGAATATCTGCGCCAGCGCGCCGGCGAGCAGCAGCGGGTCATGCCGGTCCGGCCGGCCCGCGAGTGCCAGGTCGGCGAGCACCAGTCGCGCGCCGAGCAGATCCGCTGCCTCGGTGAGCTCGCCCGCCGTTTGACTCACCGCGGCCCTGTCGGCGAGCACGACGTCGATGGCCAGGTCAGGGGCATGACTCGCGAGCACCTCCAGGTGAGCACGCGGAGAAAACCCCTCGGTCTCCCCCGGCTGGGGCGCCAGGTTCAGCGTGACCAGCCTCCTGGCCGGCGTGGTGATCAGCGCTCTGGCCAGATCGGGGACCAGCAAGTGCGGGAGCACGCTGGTAAACCACGAGCCGGGGCCGAGCACCACCCAGTCCGCCTCTGCGACTGCCTGCACGGCTTCGGCGCAGGCTGGCGGGTCGGCAGGAACCAATGACATTGACCGTACCCGCCCGGTCGTCTTCGCGCATGCGACCTGGCCTCGAATCGTGCTGATCTGAAAGGGGAACTTCGGGTCAACCCCCTCTACTTCGGCCGCTAGCTCAAGCGGAACCGACGCCATCGGCAGCACCCTGCCGTGCGCGCCGAGCAGCCTGGCGACCCAGTCGAGTCCCGTGACCGTGTCGCCGAGCAGATCCCAGAGGGCGACGATCAGCAGGTTGCCGACCGCGTGGCCGCCGAGCTCGCCAGGGCCGGCGAACCTGTGCTGCACGACCTTGCTCCACGTCGTGCCCCACGAATCGTCGCCGCACAGCGCCGCGAGCGCCATCCGCAGGTCCCCCGGCGGCAGGACGCCGTACTCGCGGCGCAGCCTGCCGCTCGAGCCGCCGTCGTCGGCTACTGTCACGATCGCGGTCAGGTCCCTGGTGACCCTGCGCAGCGCGGACAGCGACGCGTACAGGCCGTGGCCGCCGCCCAGCGCCACCACCCGGCGCCGCGCTGGCCTACTCACGCCCGAGATCACGATGCGCGACCTGGACGCCGGGCCACGGTCCGGCGAGCCGCGAGGCGAGTTCCTCGGCAATCGCGACGCTGCGGTGCTTGCCGCCCGTGCAGCCGAGGGCGACGGTCATGAACAGCTTGCCGCTGCGCTCGTAGCCGCTCAGCGTGATCTGTAGCACGTCGAGGTAGGCCCTGATGAACTCTTCAGAGCCTGGCTGGCGGAGCACGTAGTCCTTGACGGCCGCGTCCTGGCCGTTCTTGGGGGCGAGCTCAGGGATCCAATGCGGATTCGGCAGGAAACGGCAGTCGGCCACCATGTCGGCATCGACGGGCAGGCCGTACTTGTAGCCGAAGGACAGCACCGTGACCCTGACCGCGGTGTCGCTCTCGTTGCCGAACGCCTCCCGCACCTTGGACCGCAACTCGTGGATGTTCAAGGCCGAGGTGTCCAGGATGAGGTCGGCCTCGGCCCTGATGCCGCCTAGCTGGTCGCGCTCGGCCTTGATCCCGTCGACGACCCTGCCGTTCTCCTGGAGCGGGTGCGGCCGGCGGACGTTCTCGAACCTGCGCACCAGTGTCTCGTCGCTGGCTTCGAGGAAAATGATGAACGGGTGCGCCCCGATCGCGTCTAGCTCAGCGACCGCTGACTTCAGGTCGGTCGAGAACGCCCGGCTGCGAATGTCCACGACGGCCGCGACCCTGGGTACCTCCGCCCTGGCCCGCCTGGCCAGGTCGAGCATCGTGACGAGCATGGCCGGCGGCAGGTTGTCGGCCACGAACCAGTCGAGGTCCTCCAGGGCCTTGGCCGCGGTCGAACGGCCGGCTCCGGACATCCCGGTGATGATGACGATCTCAGGAGCAGCAGCGTGGCTGGTCATGACCCCTTATCCTCTCGCCCCTGGAGCGCCTGGGTGACCATCTCGGCAAGCCGCGGCCCGAATCCTGCTACCTCGGCGATCTGCTCAGTGGTCGCCTCTCGCAGCCGTTTCACCGAGCCAAAGCGCCTGAGCAGGGCAGCCTTCCTGGTTGGCCCTAGCCCGGGCAGAGCATCCAGTTCGCTGGCCCGCTGAGCGGCGGTGCGCTTCGCCCGGTGGTAGGTGATGGCGAACCTGTGCGCTTCGTCCCGTACTCGCTGGAGCAAGTAGAGCCCTTCGCTGCTGCGCGGCATGATCACCGGCGTGTCCTCGCCAGGAAGCCATACCTCCTCCAGCCGCTTGGCCAGGCCGCACACGGCGATGTCGGTGATCCCCAGGTCCGACAGCGCTCGCACCGCCGCGTCAACCTGGCCAGCCCCGCCGTCGATGACGAGCAGGCTGGGCGGATACGCGAACTTGCGCCTGGCGAGGGGTTCCGCTGTGTCGTCCGCTGAAGTCAGCATCGCCCCGCCGATCGCGTCCTCGGCGACTTCGATATCGCGCTCGGCCAGGTACCTGCGGAACCTCCTGCTCACGACCTCATAGATCGCCGCCAGGTCGTCCGCGGCGCCCTTGACGGCGAACTTGCGGTACTCGGACTTGCGGGTGAGTCCATCCTCGAACACCACCATCGAGGCGACCACGTTGGTGCCTTGCAGGTTGGACACGTCAAAGCACTCGATCCGAAGCGGCGGCTGGTCCAGGCCGAGCGCGTCCTGGATCTCCTGCATGGCTTGGCTGCGGGTCGACAGGTCGCTGGCCCGCCTGGTCTTATGCAGCGCGAGCGATTCGGTCGCGTTTCTCGTCACCGTCTCCAGCAGCGCGCGCTTGTCGCCGCGCTGGGGCACGCGCAGCGTCACCCGGCCGCCGCGGAGCGAGGTCAGCCATTCCTGGATCGTCTCGGCGTCGGGCGGCAGGACGGGCACGAGGACTTCGCGCGGAACGGCCTGCCGCCTGGCCACCGCACGCCAGTCCGCGCTGGCCCTGCCTGCGGGCCCTCCTGGCCGGCTGCTGGTCGGAGGGCCGGTGAGTTCGATCTGGTCGGCGCTCTCTTGCTGCGCACCAGGGTCATCGCGGTAGACCTGGCCGAGGAAGTGCTCGACGAGTTCCCCGGTCGAGAGGTCTTCGACCTTGTCCACCACCCAGCCGCGCTGGCCGCGGACCCTGCCGTCGCGAATGTAGAAGACCTGGACCGCAGCCTCGAGCTGATCTTCGACCAGCCCGATCACATCGCAGTCGGTGCCGTCGGGAAGCACAACGGCCTGCTTCTCGAGGGCGCGCTGGAGCGCCTGCAGGTCGTCGCGCAGCCTGGCGGCACGCTCGAATTCCTCGGCATGCGCGGCCTCGTGCATCTCGGCTTCGACCCGCCTGGTGAACTTGCCGGTCTGGCCGGCCATGAAGTCGCAGAACTCCTCGGCCAGTTGCCGGTGCTCCTCGGCGTCGATCCGCCCAACGCACGGAGCCGAGCACTTGCCGATGTAACCAAGCAGACACGGCCTGCCGATCTGGCCGGCCCGCTTGAACACCCCGGCCGAGCAGGTCCTGACCGGGAACACGCGCAATAGCGTGTCGACCGTGTCCCTGATGGCCCACGCGTGCGAGTACGGGCCGAAGTACCTGACGCCGCGGCGTTTGGTCCCGCGCAGCACGGTGACCCTCGGGTACTCCTCGTTCAGCGTCACGGCCAGGTACGGATAGCTCTTATCGTCCCGATACCTGACGTTCCAGCGAGGGTCGAACTGCTTAATCCAGGAGTACTCGAGCTGGAGGGCCTCGACCTCGGTGCCGACCACGGTCCACTCGACGCCGGCCGCGTCCTGCAGCATCCACTGGGTGCGGGGCATCAGGCTCGCGAAGTCGGCAAAGTAGGAGTTCAGCCGCGAGCGCAGGTTCTTGGCCTTGCCGACGTAGACGACCCGGCCGTGCGCGTCGCGGAAGCGGTAGACGCCTGGCGACTCGGGGATGGAGCCTGGCGTGGGCCGGTAGCTTGCCGGATCTGCCACGCAGCAACTCTAATCGCGCCAGGCGACAGCCGGCGCCGCGAGTGCGGCACGCTGACCCGAACCGACAGGGTCAGGCCGGCGACTTCGACCCCTCGGCGGGCGCGAAGATCACGACCGTGGCCAGGTCCTCGGTGATCTCTGCGAACCTGTGCACCTCGTTGGCCGGGACGAAGATGACAGAACCTGGTCCGACCGCAACTCGGTCGCCGTCTGCCTCGAACATCGCCCGCCCCGAGGTGACCACATAGATTTCGTCCTCGGTGTGCGGATCCTGGTCATCGACGCTGCCCGCCGGGATCGAGTAGGTGCCCACGCTCAGATCGGGGACCCGCAGCTGCTCGACCCAGTGAACCGGATCGGGCCCCCTGGTGAAGGTCCCGCTCCATCGATGACTCGCACGCGCGCCTCCTTCGCGGACAGTTTCGCGGACGATCGCGCACCGACTCCCCTGGTTTCCGGTTGGCTGTCGTATGCCAGGCTGTGCTGGTGCCGATCCTGCTCGCCGCCAGCCTGCTAGCCGTGGCTGCCTGGATCTACCTGTTCGCCGGGCACGGCGGCTTCTGGCGGACCGACCAGCGGTTGCCCAAGGCCGGCCAGGCCGGGCCGGCTGCCTGGCCCGCCGTGGTCGCCATCGTCCCGGCGCGGGACGAGGCCGAGATGTTGCCCTATACGCTCCCGACGCTGCTGAGCCAGCGCTACGAAGGACAGCTGACCGTCGTGCTCGTCGACGACGAGAGCAGCGACGGCACGGGTGAGATCGCTGCCAAGCTCGCCGCGGAACTGGGCCAGGACGCCGGTGCGCGGCTCCGGGTGCTGTCCGGCATGCCCACGCCGCCTGGCTGGGCGGGCAAGGTGTGGGCGATGGCGCAGGGGTTGCGCGCCTCGGGCGAGGCTGACTACGTGCTGTTCACCGACGCCGACATCGGCTACGCGGCGGGAGCGGTGAGCGCCCTGGTCGCGCCGCCGTGGCCGATGACCGCGTGCTGGTGTCTCAGATGGCGCTGCTGCGTACCGACACCGTGGCCGAGCGGATGCTGATCCCCGCCTTCGTGTACTTCTTCGCCCAGCTCTACCCGTTCCGCCTGGTTAACAGGCGGAACGGCAGGACCGCGGCCGCGGCGGGCGGCTGCATGCTGGTCAGCCGGCCAGCGCTCGAGGCGGCCGGCGGCCTCGAGCCGATCAGCGGCGCGAGAATCGACGATGTCGCGCTCGGCCGGCTGCTGAAGCGAGCGGGCGGCGACTGCTGGCTCGGCTTCACCGTCGACGTGGTCAGCCGGCGGCGCTACCGCGGCGTCGGCGAGATCTGGGACATGGTCGCCAGGAGCGCCTACACCCAGCTCCGCTACTCACCGCTGCTGCTAGCGGGCACGATCGCCGGGATGATCTGGCTCTACCTGCTCCCGGTCGCCGCGACCGCCGTCGGCCTGGCGCTCCTGCTCGGTGGCGAATCACCGTGGCTGGCCCTCGCGGGCCTGGCGTCGTGGGCGATCATGGCGGTCAGCTACCTGCCCGTGCTGCGGCTCAGCCGGCTGTCTCCTGGCTGGGCCGTCTGCCTGCCGCTGATCGGGGCCTTGTACACCGCGATGACGGTCAGTTCCGCCCTGCGGCACCGGGCCGGACGCGGTGGTGAGTGGAAGGGACGCACGATCCAGCAGCTCGCCAGGAAGTGACCAGGGGAGGACAACGGAATGGACAGGGATTCGCTGCGCGCCATGCAGCAGCCGCTGAAGGACGCCTACCGCGCCGACCCGGCGCAGGCGCTGGTCACGCTCCGGGCGGACGGTGAACTCGGCGCGGAGAGCGTTAGCTGCTCGGTCGCGACCGGCCGCGCGCTCGCCGAAGCCGGCCTGCATCCTGCCTCCGGCGGGGACGGCACCCTGGCGTGCTCGGGTGACATGCTGCTGCAGGCACTGGTCGCGTGCGCCGGGGTGACGCTGCGGGCGGTTGCGACGTCGCTCGGTGTCGCCGTCTCCGGCGGGACCGTGCACGCCGAGGGAGACCTGGACTTCCGCGGCACGCTCGCGGTGAGCAAGGAGGCACCGGTCGGCTTCCGCGCGATCAGGCTGACCTTCGACCTGGACACTGACGCATCCGCCGACCAGGTCGAGTCCCTCAAGGAGCTGACGCTCCGGTACTGCGTTGTCTACCAGAGCCTCGCGAAGCCCGCCGATCTGAGCGCCTCGGTCCGCGCTGGTTAGCCCTCGAATGCTTCGGGCGGCGGACAGGCGCAGACCAGGTGCCGGTCGCCGTAGGCGCCCTCGATGCGCCTGACCGGCGGCCAGTACTTCGACCTGCGGTCACCGCCCGCAGGGTAGGCGCCTTCGGTCCGCCCGTACGGATGGTCCCACTCGTCGGCCAGCAGCATTGACGCGGTGTGCGGCGCGTTCTTCAGCGGGTTGTCCTTGGCGTCGAAGTCACCGCTGGCGACCTTGGCGATCTCGGCGGCGATCGCGATCATCGCGTCACAGAACCTGTCGATCTCGGCCAGGTTCTCACTCTCCGTCGGCTCGACCATCAAGGTCCCGGCCACCGGGAATGACATGGTCGGCGCGTGGAACCCGTAGTCGATCAGCCGCTTCGCGACGTCCTCGGCCGTGATACCGGTCTGTGCGGTGATCTGGCGGAGGTCGAGTATGCACTCGTGCGCGACCAGGCCGCCCTGCCCCGCGTACAGGACGGGGAAGAATTCGTCCAGCCGCCTGGCGATGTAGTTGGCGTTCAGGATCGCCACCTGGGTGGCGCGGCGCAACCCGTCGGCGCCCATCATCGTCACGTATGCCCAGGAGATCGGCAGGATGCCTGCCGATCCGTAAGGCGCGGCGGCGACCGGGCCGGTGCGCAGGTCAGCTGGGACGCGGTCCACGTCGTCCCCGGCCACCGCGTCCCCGGCGACCGCGAGGCCAGGCAGCACGGGGTGCCGGGGCAGGAACGGCGCCAGGTGCTCCCTGACCGCGACCGGACCGACGCCTGGACCGCCGCCGCCGTGCGGGATGCAGAACGTCTTGTGCAGGTTCAGGTGCGACACATCCGCGCCGAACGCCCCTGGCTGCGCGAGCCCGACCAGGGCGTTGAGGTTGGCGCCGTCCACGTAGACCTGCCCGCCCGCCGCGTGCACGAGGTCGCAGACCTCCCCGACGGTGGGCTCGAACACCCCGTTCGTGGACGGGTAGGTCAGCATGATGCCGGCGACCGCGCCCTCGTGCTGGTCGAGCTTGCCGCGCAGGTCCTGCAGGTCGATGGCGCCGTCCGAGCCGCACTTGACGACCACCACCCTGAGCCCGGCCAGGACCGCGGAGGCCGCGTTGGTGCCGTGCGCGGACTCGGGGATCAGGCAGACCGTGCGCTCGGGCTCGCTGCGCGAGAGGTGATAGTGCCTGATCGCCAGCAGCCCGGCCAGCTCACCCTGAGAGCCCGCGTTCGGCTGGAGCGACACCGCGTGGTAGCCGGTGATGGCCAGCAGCGCGTCCTCCAGGCCGGCGATCAGCTCGCGGTAGCCTGCCGCCTGCTCGGCGGGCGCGAACGGGTGCAGCTCGGCGAACTCGGGCCAGCTGATCGGCTCCATCTCTGCGGCGGCATTGAGCTTCATCGTGCAGGAGCCGAGCGGGATCATCGAACGATCGAGCGCGACGTCGTAGTCAGACAGCTTGCGCAGGTAGCGCAGCATCGCGGTCTCGCTCCGGTAGGAGGAGAACACCGGGTGCGTCAGGAACTCGCTCGTCCGGCGCAGCCCGTCAGGGATCGAGGCCAGGTCCTCGTTCTTGATCAGAGCCGCGTCGTCGGACCCGGAGATCGCGGCCGCCACCGCCGCGATGTGCTCGTCGGTGGTCGTCTCGTCGCAGGCGACCTGGACCAGGTCAGGCCCGGCCAGGTGCAGGTTGAAGCCGGCGGCGCTGGCCCGCTGGATGGCCGCGGCAGCTCCGCCAGGCACGATCACGGTGACGGTGTCGAAGTACGACTGATGCACGGTTACGAGTCCTGATGCCTGCAGCGCCGTGGCGAGCCCGGCCGCCTTGGCATGGACCCGGCGGGCGATGGCGCGCAAGCCGTCAGGGCCGTGGTAGCTGGCGTACATCGCGGCGATGACGGCCAGCAGGACCTGAGCGGTGCAGATGTTGCTGGTCGCCTTGTCGCGCCTGATGTGCTGCTCGCGGGTCTGCAGGGCGAGCCGGTAGGCAGGGTGGCCGTCGGCGTCGACCGAGACACCGACCAGGCGGCCAGGAAGCTGGCGCTTGAGCTCGTCGCGGACGCAGATATATCCGGCCTGCGGGCCGCCGTAGCCCATCGGGACGCCGAACCGCTGCGTGCTGCCGACCGC
The DNA here is from genome assembly GCA_963696215.1 of uncultured Actinomycetota bacterium. Lineage (GTDB taxonomy): Bacteria > Actinomycetota > Actinomycetes > Streptosporangiales > Streptosporangiaceae > Chersky-822. The sequence goes on along the minus strand of CAVOJF010000005.1, from coordinate 1,024,606 downwards.
GATGTCGGCACCGAGCTCACCTGGCGGCGTGAGCAGCGTGAGAGCGAGCGGGTCGGCTGCCACCGCGGCCAGTGCGCCCCTGGCGTGGGCCGCCTCGATGGCCGGGCGCAGGTCGCGGATCTCGCCGCTCGCGCCCGGGTACTGCAGCAGGACACCGAACAGCTCGCCGTCCGGCTGCGCCTCGATCAGGTCGGGGGTCACCACGCCGGTCACGAGTTCGATGCCGAGCGGCTCGGCCCTGGTGGCGAGGACGGCGAGGGTCTGCGGGAGGCAGTCGGCGTCGGCCAGGAAGATCCGCCCCCGGCCCGCCGCGCGGCGGGCGAGCGTCATGGCCTCGGCGGCGGCGGTCGATTCGTCCAGCATCGACGCGCCGGCGACCGGGAGCGCGGTCAGGTCCTCGATCATGGTCTGGAAGTTCAGCAGCGCTTCGAGACGGCCCTGAGAGATCTCTGGCTGGTACGGCGTGTACGCGGTGTACCAGGCCGGGCTCTCCAGGATGTTCCTGCGGATAACCGGCGGCGTGATCGTGCCGTGGTAGCCAAGGCCGATCATCGACGTCAGCACCGTGTTCTTGGACGCGATCTCGCGCAGCGCCGCGAGCGCCTGGTCCTCGGGCAGCGGGTCGGGCAGCAGCAAGGGCTTGGCGATCGCCAGCCCGGCGGGCAAAGCTGCAGAAGTCAGCTCATCGAGCGAGGCGTAGCCCAGCGCGGTCAGCATCTGCTGCTGGCTGAACTCGTCGGGGCCGATATGCCGTTGCGCGAAATTCACCGGGAGCCTCCAGACGGGTAGCGTGCACGCTCCCCCTCTGTCGCCGCTCCCGACTCCAGAGCTGCCTATTCCGTCCGGTCCTTGTTGCCTGAGAGGTTCCGGGGAGGTTGCCCCTTCGGCGCCGGTAATCCGGGCTCTCCCGGACGGTGTCCTTGGCGTATCCGAGCCTACTCCACCGCGCGCTAGCCGGCGGCACCCTCGATCAGGTCGGCGGCCTTGGTCAGTCCGTCGCTGGCCTGGATCTGGGCGGCGCTTCGTGCCAGCCTGGCGCCGAGCGTCTCGTCGCTGAGCAGGCCGGCGATCGCGGCGTGCATCTCCTCGTCGGTGAAGCGGTAGGTGTCGAGCCTGCACCCGAGCCCGAGTTCGGCCATCCGCTGCGCGTTGTCGTGCTGGTCCCAGAACAGCGGGAGCACGATCATCGGCTTGCCGAAGTGCAGGCACTCGGTCGTGGTGTTGTTGCCGCCGTGGGTGATCACGAGGTCGGCGAGCGGGATGATCGAGGTTTGCGGCAAGAACTCGGCGCCCCACATGTTGTCTGGCAACTCGATCTCGGCGTGCAGGGGACCCTTGGACACGATGTACCGGTGCGGGGTGGCGGCCAGGCAGTCGATCACCCGGCGCATCAGCGGGACATCCGCCGAGCCGAGCGAGCCGAGCGAGAAGTAGATCAGGGCGCCGTCGCCACCGGCCAGGGGTTCTGGCAGCGCGAACGCCGCGTCGGTCTGCCGCACCGATGAGTCGATCCGGTGCCAGGCCGGCCCGAGCGCCGTGGTCCTCGCGTAGTCCGCGACCTGCGGATAGACGTACAGGTTGACCGGGCCCTCGCTGATGAACTCCAGGTCGGGCAGCCGCGGCGCGCCCTGGCTCGCGTACCAGTCACTGAACTCTTCCCACAGCGACCTGTGCACCTTGTCGTACTCGGCACGGAATCCTGACCAGCCGTCGCGGTCGCTGGCTGGGTAGCCGGAGAAGGCCGGCGGCACGTCTGGGTCTGAGGCCAGCGGCCGGCCCGGAGGGCCCTTGATCTCGAGCGGGTTGCACGAGACGATCCGCAGGAACGGCACTCCCGCGGTCATCAGCGCGGGGAAGCCGACGACGTTGTCCTCGACGATCACATCTGGCGCGGTCCTCGCCACGATGTCGGTGAGCTGGTCGTGGCTGTACTTCGCGCCCGCGACCAGTTCGGCCCAGACCGGCTTGATCCACGTGTCGAGTTGCTCGATCGTCGGCTTGCGGAACTCGGCCGCTGTGCCGGCGATGAACTCTTTCCAGAACTGTCCAGGATCGGCGTCCGCGTCCGCCGGCCCCGTGTCTGGCTCCGCGAGGTTGACCAGGTCTTCGGCGAACCCCAGCGGCTCGAGCTTGCCCTGCCATGAAGCCTCGGCCGCGAACACGACCCGGTGTCCGCGGCGGCGCAGCACGTCACCGATCCCGACGCAGTTGTTCGTGGGGCCGTAGGCGCTCTCTGGCATGAACAAGATGGTCAGCGGCCGCATATGGCTGCTCCAGTCCGGGCAGGAAATCGGAGGAGTCGGAGCATACCGGCATGACGACCTCGATGTCGTCCGAGGGGCGCACCGTCCCGGCTAGATGTCGTCCCAGCGGAACATTCGGACCGCGACGAGCCCGACGACCAGGGTGAAGCCGAGCAAGATGCCGATCGACGGCAGCGCGGCCGCTGGGCCCTCTCCCCTGGCCATGACGTCCTGCATGCCGGTGACCAGGTAGCGCAGCGGCATGACGTAGGACGCCTGTCTGACCCAGTCGGGCGCGAAGTCCAGCGGGATGAAGGCACCGCCCAGGAACGCCATCGGCAAGATGATCAGGTTCGCGATCGCGGTCGCGGCCTGCTGGGTCTTCGCGATCGCGCCGACCAGCAAGCCGATCGACATGAAGGCGAGGATGCCGCAGACCACCAGCGGGATCGTCATCCACCACGCGGCCGTCAGCTGCAGGCCGAAGTACGGCAGCTTCGCGATCACGAGGAACAGGGCCAGCTGGATCAGCCCGATGGCCACAGCGATCCCGATCCTCGCCGCGACGATCGAGCCGGTGCCGACCGGCGCCAGCCGCAGCCGGCGCAGGAGCTTGTCCTGCCGCCAGCTCACCAGCGTGATCGCGGCGCCGAACGTCGCTCCGGACGCGAGCGCCCAGCCGAGCAGGCCGGGCGTGAAGTACTGGATCGGCTTCAGCGACTTGTCCTCCACCTGGCTGGCAGACAGCGTGAACGTGGGCGCCTTGCCAGACGCGGCCAGGTTGGCGTCCTGCACGATCGAGCTGAGCACCGAATTGACCAGCCCGGCTTTGGTCTGATCGGCGAGGGAGAAGCGGACGATGATGTGATCGCCGTGCTGCAGCACAGCCGCGTCGTCGTTGCCCTTGCGCACGTCGGCGAGTGCGGCGCGTTCGGACCGTGAATGGCTGATGGACAGCACCTTGGCAAGCCCGGGATCGGCGTTGCGCGCCTGCGTGATCAGCTGCACCTGGCCGACTGTGACCAGGCTGATCTTCGGCGCCGACGTGTTCTTGTAAATGGTGCCGAAAAAGAGCAGGAACAGCACGGGCAACAGGATCGAGAAGATTAGCGCGGCGCGGTCCCTGACGAATCCTCGGAACATGGCACTGGACAGGGTGGTGAAGCCGCTCACGCCCGGTACTCCCGTCCGGTCAGGTTCAGGAAGACGTCTTCGAGGGTCGCGCCGGAAACCCGCAGGCCCGCCAGCGCGTCAGCCCTTGCCAGGCCCGCGAGAACGTGCGCTGGGTCGCTGGTCGCGATCGACAGCGAGACTCCGTCGTCGGACACGGCCTCGTCGGTCGGCGTGCCGCCGGCCAGGCTCGCGGCCTGCTCGGCGGAGATCAGCCCGGACTCCACCGAGATCCGCAGCGGCTGGTCGAGTTCGCGTACCAGCGCCGCCGGCGGCCCCGCCTTCAGGATCTTGCCGTGGTCCATGATCGCGACCCGGTCGCAAAGCAACTCGGCCTCGTCCATGTGGTGCGTCGTGAGCACGACGGTCCGGCCCGATGAGCTGATCTGGCGCAGCAGGTCCCACAGGTTCCGCCTGGCCTGCGGGTCGAGCGATCCGGTCGGCTCGTCGAGGAAGAGCAGCTCAGGGTCGTGCACAAGGGCACAAGCGATCGACAGCCGTTGCTTCTGACCGCCTGATAGCTTCTCGGTGCGCAGGCCAGCCTGCTCGGTCAGCCCTACGGTCTCGAGCATCTCGTCGGCCCGCCTGGCTGCCACGCCGTACAGCGAGGCGAAGGTACGGATCTGCTCGCGGGCCGTCAGCCGCTCGAAGAACGACGACGCCTGCAGCTGAACGCCGATCCTGGGCAGCAGCTTGTCGTTCCGCGGCCACGCGGGCAACCCGAGCACTGTGACGTCGCCTGAATCGGGCTTGCGGAGACCCTCGATGATCTCCAGCGTGGTGGTCTTGCCCGCGCCGTTCGGGCCGAGGATGCCGAAGAACTCGCCTTGGCTGACCTCGAAGCTGACGCCATCGACAGCCGCCACATCGCCATAGGTCTTGCGCACATCGCGGACCGTGATGGTGGCCGACACAAGCCGCAACCTTAACACGGCGCGTGGACGGGGCAGGCTAGACGATTCTGCGCGCTGCGCGGCGGCTGGCTAGCTCGTCGGGGCCGTCCGGTCGGCCGACCGTCCTCGCCCGCGTCGGCTGGCAGGTCGGCCAGCGAGCCCTCGACCTCCTGCCACACCCGGCCGAGCGCGATGCCGAACACGCCCTGACCGCCCTGCAGCAGGTCGACGACCTCGTCTGGTGATGTGCACGCGTAGACGCTCGCGCCGTCGCTCATCAGCGTGATCTTGGCCAGGTCGCTCGCGCCGTGCTGGCGCAGGTACGCGACGGCGGAGCGGATCTGCTGCAGTGAGATGCCGGTGTCGAGCAGCCGCTTGACCACCCGCAGCACAAGGATGTCGCGGAAGCCGTACAGCCGCTGCGAACCCGAGCCGGCGGCCGCCCTGACGCTGGGCTCGACTAGGCCGGTCCGCGCCCAGTAGTCGAGCTGGCGGTAGGTGATCCCGGCTGCGGTGCACGCAGTGGGTCCGCGATAGCCAACGTCCTCGGGCAGCGGCGCAAGCTGGTCGTCGAACAGCAGCCCTTGCTCGCCAGCGCGCTGGGCTGCGATCCCGCGCTCGTGCTCGCCCTTGATTACCGCCACGCCCACCTCCAGTCGGGGTGCACGTTTCGCACGTTAGGCCCGCCAGGCGGACGTCGTCAACGATCTCACCCGGCGCGTCGCAGTGTCATCGGGCGGTATCAGGTCGCCGACCCGAAGTCTTCAGGGGTGATGTTGTCGAGGAACTCGCGGAACTTCTCGACCTCATCCTCCTGCTCGTCAGGAATCGACACGCCAGCCTCGTCGAGTATTTCGTCCTGAGCGAAAATCGTCGTCCCGGTGCGCAGAGCGAGCGCGATCGAGTCCGAGGGGCGCGCGCTGACCGTCGTCCCGTTGGAGAACACCAGGTCGGCGAAGAAGATCCCGTCGCGCAGGGCGGTGATGTTGACCTGGCGCAGCTCGACTTTCAGCGCCTGCAGGATGTCACGCATCAGGTCGTGCGTGAGCGGACGGGCCGGGACCATGCCCTGCTGCGCGAAGGCGATAGCGGTTGCCTCCATCGGCCCGATCCAGATCGGCAGATAGCGCTCACCACCGGTCTCCTTCAGCAGCACGATGGGCTGGTTCGTCGGCATCTCGACCCGGACGCCTACGACCTCCATCTCCTTCACCGCGTCTCCGTCCTCACCTGCGCCTCATACCCCTGCAGTGCGCGCGGCACTCCCTTGTCAACGTACACCCCTTGCCGTCGTGGGCGGACACCTGCTCGGGCCGGGCAGCCGGGATCGCACGGGTCCCGCATCACGCGCTCGCACCCTTGACTCCGGCCCGCCGCATGCCGTCCTGGCCGGTCGTTCGCCGGCGTCTGCGCCGCGCGGTCGGCTGGCGTGACCGCCGCTGGCGCCCGGTCCGGCCAGCTCGGCGGGCAGCCCGGCCTCGGCCAGCCCGGACTCGATCATCGCCGCGTGCAGCCTGATCAGCAGCTGCGCGATCTGTCCGGCGGTCCGCGCGGCCTCGTCCCTGGCCTGCGGGCTGCGCTGCCGCAGGGTCGGGGCCACCACCTGCTCGATGAGGTCGACGTCGCGTTCGGCTGCGGTCCTGACCGCGCGCAGGTGCCTGGCCTGGACGCCGTAGGACGCCAGCTGCGCGGCGGTGCTGGCCACGTCGAGCGCGTCCTGGCCGTACAGGCGGCCCGACCGCCTGACCAGGCCGTGCACCTCGAGCTCAGCGAATTGCTGCTCGTCGATTCCCGATGCCTCAAGCAAGCTCTCGGCGGCTGACCATCTCGGTCCTACGGCCCTTGGCTGACAGCTCCGCTGGGACCGCCGGTCGTGCGGTCGATCCGCCGGCCCGCCGAGGGGAGGTTGTCGAGGCGCTCCTTGATCACGCGAAGCGGCAGGTACTGGTCGCGCTGGGCGGTCAGAATGAACCTGAGCTGATCAATGTCGGCTGGTGCGAACCGGCGGTAGCCGGACGGCGACCTGGCGGGCGTGATCAGACCCTCGGCCTCCAGGAAGCGGATCTTCGACACGCTGATGTCAGGGAACTCGCTCCTGAGCTCAACGAGCACTTCGCCGATACTGAGGTGCGCGCGCGCGAACTGAGCGTTCATGCAGGCGGCCTAGTCGGCGTGCGACAGACGGCCCTGTAGGAAGACCAGCCGGAACTTCCCGATCTGGACCTCGTCGCCACCGGCCAGCGCCGCCTCCTCGATCCGCTCCCTGTTCACGTACGTGCCGTTCAGGCTGCCGACGTCGCGCACCGCGAATCTGCCTGCGTGCCGGTAGAACTCGGCGTGCCGGCGGGACACGGTGACATCGTCGAGGAAGATGTCGCTGTCCGGCCGCCTGCCGACCTCGGTCATGTCGCTGTCCAGCAGGAACCTGCTGCCCGCGTTCGGGCCGCGCTTGACCACCAGCAGTGCGGTGTTCGGCGGCAGCGCGTCAACGACCGAAGTGTCGGCCGCCGATTCGTCGCCGGGTTCCGCTTCGGTCACGTCGGCGCCGGTGAAGATCATCGACGTGGTCTCGCCGGCCGTCGCACGCTCTGCCGCAGCCCTGGTCAGAGGGGTGCCGCACTGCGAGCAGAACCGGGCGCTCTCGGGATTGGCCTCCCCGCACCCGGGACAATAGATGCTGGGCATCGACGCGCCGAGCCTCCCCATAGTCGGCCTGGCCACGCTGGCGGAACGACTGTCCGTGCGGGCCGTGCGGGCATACTGCCTGGCCACATCCGCTTGCGGTGTCCACGCTACCTGCGGGTGCCGCGGCTGGTCCATTTGCCACGCAGCGCCGCGCCCGCCGTTGGGGGAACCGTAGTCAGGCACGCCGTGGTCGGGAGCCCCGTGATCGGAGGCCCCGTGGTCGGAGGCCCCGCGGTCGGAGGCCCCGTGGTCGGAGGCCCCGTGGTCGGAGGCGCCGCGGTCGGGACCGCCGGTCCGCGCACCAGCGTCGACGGGTGCGCTCGCCGCCCAGCGGACCGCCCCGCCGATCGTGCCGCAACCGAACGCGCCCGACGGCGACGCCTGCGCCAGATCACGCTGCACACCTCCGACGTTCTGCCGCCACCCGATTGACATCCGGTAGTCGCTTAGTGACGGCAATTGTCTCACGTGCAGGTAGTGCGGCGTCGGTGCTTCAGCCCGACCGCCTCACCGGTCTCTCCCGGCTCGCTCGACGACGGCGGCCCACTCATCGAGCAGCGCCTGGGTATGCTCGGTGTCGGCCGCCTCGGCCCACAGGTGCGTGATCGCGTGCGCCGTGTCGGGCAGCGCGAGCGCCCAGCCGCCGTCCGGCTCGATCACCCGGACGCCGTCGGTGGTGTCGATCTTGCGCTCGCCAGCGGCCTCCACGATTGTGCGCATCACGCTGCCCTTGGCGGCCCACGGGGTCGGGACGGACCGCTTGAGCAGGTGCGCGACCGGGATCCTGGCGTGGATCTGGCTGAGCGTCAGCTTGGTCCGCGCGACCAGCCCGGTCAGCCTGCGCGAACGCGGCGATCCCGTCGATGGACCTGGAGAACTCGGGAACCACGAAGCCGCCCCTGCCGTCGGCGGCAAAGATAACGTCGTCCGCGGCGGTCGCCTCGTACAGACCGTGCGGCGAGGTGGGCGTCCAATCGACCTCCACGCCGTGGAACCGGCAGACCGTCCTCGGCGACCCTGGTCGTGGTGACGGGGAGCGCCACCCGGCCTGCCCGTCGCTCGGCCGCCACGAGGTCGAGCACGACGAGCAGCGCCCGGTCGTCGCTGACCAGCGCGCCCTTGTCGTCGATCAGCATGATCCGCTCGCCGACCGGATCGAACCTGACGCCGAAGGCGGCGCGGGAGGAGTAGACCAACTCGGCGAGCCTGTGCAGGTCGGCCCTGACCTGGGCGAGCGACTGGGTCGGCGTGGCCTCGTCGAGCCTGTTGTTCACGGTCAGCACGTCGACGCCCATCCGGCCGAGCAGGCCGGGCAGCACGAGGGAGGCCGTGCCGCCCGCGCAGTCGACCACGACCTTGAGCTCGGCTTCCCTGACCCCGCTCATGTCCACGCAGCGCAACAGGTCGGCGGTGTAAGCCTCGATGACCCTCGGCGGGTAAGTGAGCTCGGCGATCTCGCCGGGGAACGCGCGCCGGAACTCCTGGCGGGAGAACACCCGCTCCAGCTTGCGCGCCGTGGCCTGGGACAGGTCGGCGCCGTGCTCGTCCAGGAAGATGATGTCGATGGACTGCGGGTCGCCGGGCGTCGTCCGCATCGCGATGCCGCCGCTGCACTCGCTCCTGGCCGTCTCGAACCTGGCGACGGGCAGCGGCTGGGCCTCGAGGTCCACCACGTTGATCGCGCTGGCGTTCAGCGCGCCGTGCACCGCGCGCTTCAGCGCCCTGGCGGCCCTGGAGACGTCCCTCGACGTCGTCACGATCGAGCCCTTCTTCAGCGTGGTCGCGTACGCGCTAGCCAGGCGCACGCACAGCTCAGGGGTGATCTCGACGTTGACGAGCCCGGAGACACCGCGCGGGCCGAACAATGTGCGCTGCCCGCGCGATTCCCAGATCACGCTGGTGTTGACGACCGCGCCCGCCTCGATGGTCTTGAACGGGTAGACCCGGACCCCGGCAGAGACATAGGCCTCTGGCTCGATCACGCACTCGTCGCCGACGACGGCCGCTTCCTCGATCCGCGCCGACGCCATCACATCGGTGTTCTTGCCGATCACGCAGCCGCGCAGAGTGGCGCCAATGCCGACGTAGACGTTGTTATGCACGATCGCGCGGTGCAGGAACGCGCCCTCCTTGACGACCACGTTGCTGCCGACGACCGTGTACTCGCGCAGCTGGGCGCCGCCCTCGATCTTGGCGTAGTCGCCGATACAGAGCGGGCCGGTCAGGATGGCATCGGGATCGACCTCGGCGCCTTCGGCGACCCAGACGCCCGGCGACATCTCGAAGCCGTCGATGTGCGCCTTCACCTTGCCGGACAGCACGTCGGCCTGGACCCGGTGGTACGCCTCGTGCGTGCCGACGTCCTCCCAGTAGCCGTCGGCCACCCAGCCGTAGACCGGCGCGCCGCGGTCGAGCAGGCCCGGGAAGACGTCGGCCGACCAGTCGACCGACTCGGCGGACGGCACCTGAGCGAGCACCTCGGGTTCCATCACGTAGATGCCGGTGTTCACGGTGTCGGAGAAGACCTGACCCCAGGTGGGCTTCTCAAGGAACCGCTCGATCTTGCCCTCGGGACTGGCGATGACGATGCCGAACTCGAGCGGATCGGGAACCCTTGCGAGAGCGACCGTCACCAGAGCCCCGTTGTCCTTGTGAAAGCGCACCAGATCGGATAGGTCGATATCGGTGAGTGCGTCGCCGGAGATGACCAGGAACGGCCCGTCGCGGAGTGCCGCCTCGGCGTTCTTGACGCTCCCCGCGGTTCCGAGCGGAATGTCCTCGGTGGCGTACTGCAGGCTCATCCCGAACTCTTCGCCGTCGCCAAAATAGTTTCGCACCATCGAGGCGAGGAACTGCACAGTGACGATCGTCTCGTCGAAGCTGTGCTTGCGGAGCAGTCGCAGCACGTGATCCATGATTGGCTTGTTCACGACAGGCAGCAGCGGCTTCGGCTGGTTGGCGGTCATCGGGCGCAGCCGGGTCCCCTCGCCGCCTGCCATGACTACAGCCCTCACGCTTGCCAGCGCTCCTTACCCGGGTCCGTTACCCTCGCCGCGGCGCGCGGTGTCCCGGCCCGTGGCGAGGAGGCGGCGAGCCTGCGTGATGTAGAGCGCAGCAGCCCACCAGTACAGTGCAGTTCCCCACAGAGCGAATGCCCAACCGAACACGCGTGCCACGTCCGCGTACGACGTCGCGTGTGAGCCGAGGAAAAGCAGCGGAAAAGCGTATAGAAGGCTCAGCGTTGCGGCCTTGCCGACGAAGCTCACGTGCAGTGGCCCGTAGCCGCGCCGCCGCAGCATCAGCAGCACGACTCCGAGCACGAGTTCCCTGACCGCCAGGGCGGCCACCAGCCACCAGCCGATGATCGACCGGATCGCCAGCGCGACCACCGTCGAGACGATGTACAGGCGGTCGGCCGACGGGTCGAGCAGTTCGCCGAGCCTGCTCTGCTGATTCAGCGCCCTGGCGATCTTGCCGTCCAGCCAGTCGGACGCGCCGGCGGCTGCGAGCAGGCCGAGCGCCCACCAGTCCCCGGCCTGCGTACGCAGCCCGAGCACGAGCCAGAGGAAGACGGGAACGCCGGCCAGCCGGGCGACGCTGATCAGGTTCGGGATCGTCAGCACCCGGTCCTGCTGGTGCGGCTTGGCCTCAGCCATGGTCCCGCATCACCCGCTTCCCGTCCCCGCCGCAGACGTTACGCGGTGGGTCAGGGTGCTCGCCACACCGGATCATGGCGACCGGCGGCGGAACTGGATGCTCTCCCGCCACACTTAGCGCATGCGTATCAAAGCGTCAACAGCGTCGGTATTGATCGCGGCCGCGCTGGCGGCCTCGGGTCCGGCGGCTGCCGCTTCGATTCCATCGCAGGGCATCAAGGTCGGCCCGCACGCCAACTGGACGACGTACCACGCCGACGCGCGCCGCTCAGGGTCAGTGGCGGGCCTGCCGGTCGCCGGCAAGCTCGCCGTCGGCTGGTCGAGCCGGCTGAACGGAGCCGTGTACGGCCAGCCGCTCGTCATCGGCAGCACGGTGATCGCGGCCACCGAGCGCGACACCGTTTACGGGCTCAGCCTGACGACAGGGAAGGTCCGCTGGGCCGTGCACGTCGCTGCCGCGCTGCCGCTGCGCTCCCAGCCGTGCGGGAACCTCAATCCGCTCGGCATCACGAGCACGCCGACCTATTACCGCGGCCTGGTTTACGTGGTAGCCCAGGACGGCCGCACCAAGCACATGCTGTTCGGCATCGATCCGGCGAGCGGCCGGGTGCGGTACCGGCGCTCGGTGCCTTCACCGGACCACAGGCCCTTCTACGACCAGCAGCGCTCGGCCCTGGCGGCCGGCAACGGCCTGATCTACGTCGCCTTCGGCGGTCACTTCGGCGACTGCGGTCCCTACGTGGGATCGGTGGTCGGGGTGCCTGCCGCCGGTCCGCACGCGGGGTCAAGGCCGATCGTGTCCTACAAGGTGCCGAGCTCCGATCACGCCGGCATCTGGGCTCCGGCCTGCCCGCCATCGACGGGACGGGAACGCTGTTCGTCGGGGTCGGCAACGGCGACACCTCGCCGCCGTTCGACGATTCTGACTCGGTTACCGCACTCTCGCCGCAGCTGCGGAGGACCGGCGTGTTCGCGCCATCAAGCTGGGTCGACGACAACCGCAATGACCTGGATCTCGGGTCGCTGACGCCGGCCCTGACCAAGAGCGGGCTCGTGCTCACGGTCGGCAAACGCGGAGTCGGCTACCTGCTGCGGGCGCACCGCCTCGGCGGGATCGGCGGTCAGATCGCCCAGCGCAGCATCTGCGCCGCGTTCGGCGGCCCCGCGGTAAGCGGCACGACCGTCATCGTGCCCTGCGCTGGCGGCAGGCCCACGGCCGTCTCGACCAGCAACAGCCAGCTCCGTGTGCTGTGGCACGGGCCCGCCACAGCCGACGGCTCACCCGTGATCGGGGGCGGCGCCGTGTGGGTCACCGACACCGCAGCGGGCGTGCTGTACGAACTCAACGCCCGTACGGGCGCGATCAGGCACCAGATCGGGCTCGGCTCGCCGCTGGCGCACTTCGCGTCGCCGGTGCTCACCGGGCGGGTTGTGCTGGTCGGCACGCTGCACGGCGTGGTGGCAGTCACCGGCGCCTAGGCAGGAGCGCGATCGCGGGCTACGCCGCCTCCCACAGGCTCGCGATGCCCTGGCCGACCCCGATGCACATGGTCGCCGCTCCCCTGCCACCGCCGCGACGGCGCATCTCGTGCAGCAGCGTGGTGGTGATCCTCGCCCCCGAGCAGCCGAGCGGGTGCCCGATCGCGATCGCGCCGCCATTGACGTTCACCAGGTCCTCGTCCAGCTTCAGCTGATCGATCACGGCAATGGCCTGGGCGGCGAACGCCTCGTTGACCTCGACCAGGGACAGCTCACCGAGCTGCCAGCCGGTCCTGCGCAGTGCCTTGGTGACGGCCGGGACAGGTCCGATGCCCATGTAGTCGGGATGTACCCCCGCCGAGGCGGCGCCCGCGTACCTGGCCAGCGGGGCGGCGCCGACGGCCGCGAGCGCCCGCTGCGACATCAGCAGCAGCCCGGCGGCCCCATCGTTCAGCGGAGAGGAGTTGCCGCCGGTCACGCTTCCGCCCGCGCGGAAGGCCGGCCGTTTGGCGGCGAGTTCGTCGGCGGTCATGTCCGCCCTGATCCCCTCGTCGGCGGTCACCGGTCCGGCCGGGGCCTGGACGGGGACGATCTCGGCGCCGAACCTGCCGGCATCCGCGGCGGCCGCCGCCTGCTGGTGGCTGCGGAGCGCGAACGCGTCCTGCCTGGCCCGGTCGACGCCGTACTTGTCCGCGACGTTCTCGGCAGTCTCGCCGAGGGTGATCGGCGGGTACATCTCGGCCATCTTCGGGCTGACCAGCCGCCAGCCAAGGCGGGTGTCGGCGAGGCCGGCGTCCCTCGGGAATACCTCGCTAGGACGCGGCAGCACGAACGGCGCCCGGGTCATCGACTCGGTGCCGCCCGCGATGCAGACATCAGCGTCGCCGGCCGCGATCGCGCGGGCAGCCGAGCAGATCGCTTCCATGCCGGAGCCGCACAGCCGGTTCACCGTGGCGCCGGGCACTTCGACCGGCAGCCCGGCGAGCAACACTCCCATCCGGGCGACGTTCCTGTTGTCTTCGCCGGCCTGATTGGCGGCGCCCCAGTAGACGTCGTCGATGCTCTGGGGATCCAGCCACGAATTGCGCGCGACCAGCGCGGAGATCACGTCGGCGGTTAGGTGGTCGGGGCGGACTCCCGCCAGCGCGCCCTTGATCTTGCCGATCGGCGTCCTGCACGCGTCGACGGCGAATACAGCGGACATCGGCCACCTCCGGCGATCGAGCCCCGGCTTGCCGCTCCGGCCCTTCGGGCCGGCTTATCGCCTCGGGCTCTGACTTCACCCTACCGGCCGCGCCACGCCTGGCATATGCCCGAATTGCCCACGGTCTGCGGGCATGACCTTGTGCTGGTTACAGGCAACCTTGTGCTGGTTACAGGCAGGCGTACAGCGCGTCGATGAGCGCGCGGTTGCGCGGGTTCTGCCAGCGGGGACCCATCTGACAGGTCACGTACGCGACGGCCAGTCCGGCGTCAGGATCGCAGAAGCCGAGCGAGCCACCGGCTCCGAAGTGGCCGAACGCGGCGGGGCTGCGGCCCATGGGCCGCTCGGGCTGGGTGAGCTGGAAGCCGAGGCCGAACCTGGACCTGCGGTGCAAGATCGCGTCCTGCCCGTAGACCTGCTCGGCAACCGCCTCGGCGAGCGCCCCTTGGTCGACGACCCCGATCCCGTCGACGGCGCCGCCGGCCGCCAGCGCCGCGTACACCCTGGCGATCCCTCTGGCGGTGCCGTGGCCATTAGTTGCCGGGACCTCGGCGGAGCGCCAGCTGGCAGTGTTGACGACACCCGCACCTGACAGGCCTCCCGGGTTGAAGTACGCGTTGTGTTCCATCAGGTGGTCGGCTGGCATGTCGGCGTGGTCGCTTTCATCGGGCACCGCTCCAGGCCAGTCGAACTCGGCCACCCTGCCGTGCTCGCTGGCCGGCAGCCCGATGTGGACGTCTGCACCCAGCGGACCGGCGAGATCCGCGCGTAGCAGCGCGCCGACCGTGCGGCCCGTCACTCGCCGCAACAGCTCGCCGACCGCGAACCCGAAGGTATTGACGTGATAACCGTGCGCTTCACCGGGCTCCCACCACGGAGCCTGGACCGCGATGGCGCCGGTCATCACGTCCCAGTCCAGCATGGCTCCCGGCGGCAGCCTGCGCCGCACCGCGGGGACCCCGGCCTGGTGGCTGAGCAGCTGCCTGACCGTGACGGCGTCCTTGCCGGCGGCTCCGAACTCCGGCCAGTACCTGGCGACTGGCGCGTCGAAGTTGAGCAGGCCTGAACCGGCGTAGCGGGCGGCGAGCACAGCCAGCATTCCCTTGCCGACCGAGAAGAAGTTGACCAGGGTGTCAGCCAGCCACGGCCCGGTCCTGGCTGCGGTGGTCCAGCCGCCCCAGAGATCGACGACGGCACTGCTGCCCGCCATCACGCAGATGGCCGCGCCCGTCTCGCCAAGGGTGGCGAAGTTCGCGGCGAAGGCGGCACGAACCGGCTCGAACTTGGCATCGCAGGCTCCGCCGATCACCGCGGGCCGTCTTCCAGCCGGGCCGTGAGGTACGCCGCTAGGGTGCCGATGCTCGCCAGTGCATCGAGGTTCAGGTCATCGGCGGCGATGTCGACGCCGTAGCGCCGCTCGATCTGCGTCAGAAGCATGGTGCCGCCGAGCGAATCGAGTCCTATACCGTCCCTGAGCAGGGGCGTATCAAGCGGAGCGTCGAGCGGCACGGCGTCGCCCGTCAGTTCGGCGAGCAGCCGCCTCAGCTCGCCGGTCAGGCTGGTGAGGTCGGCCATCAGGACACGACCCAGCTGGGAAGCCCGAGCAGCGGCATGCTCAGGTCCCTGACGTACTCGGCAGCCTGATCGTGGCCCGGCTGCGAGCTGGTGCGGAACCCGGCGCCGGTCAGTGCGATCCGCAGCGGCACGTTCCGCTGGTTGATCGCGCACGGCAGCGCGACCCGCGACGCCCCGGCGGCGAGCGCGGTCAGGCAGATCCAGGTCAGCAGCGCGTCGACCACCCCGCGGCCGAGCGCCCTGCAGGACATCATCAGCAGCGGCACCTGCCATGTCTGCCCAGCTTCGGTCGCCAGGATGGCGGCGCCAACCAGGCCGTCATCACCGAAGCGGTCCTTCAGCCTGACGGTGAGTACTTGATGCGCAGGTGAGCGGAGCAGGCCAGCGAACTCTTCGGCGGGAACGGCCGTGCCGGTCGAGTTGAACTGGTGGGTGCGCATCGACAGCTCATGCAGCCTTGGCAGGTCGGCCATCGCGGCAGCGGCGATCCTGACCTCGGTTCCGCTATGCCGCAGAAACTCGTCGCGGGAGCCGCCGAACGCCTCTGCCTCCTCCCGCCTGGCCTGACGCTGGCGGTACAGGTCGGCGCGCCTGCGCGCTTCGTCGGTGATCACAGGCGGGCTGAACTGGGGCCATCCGGCGGCCTCAGCCACGTCTTGCGGCGCGAGCACGAGGACGTCGGGCAGGCGGAATGAGACCTCAGCCCGCTCCATGGCGTCGTCGTCGACGAACGCGACAGCGTCGGCGGTCAGCCCGAGCTCGGCCGTGATCGCGTCGATGGCTGCCGACTTGACGCCCCACCCGCAATGGCTCGCGGCGAATACATGGCCGGTCGCCGCCTCGGCGTGCTGGCACGCCTCAGGCGGGTTCCTGCTCGCGATGGCATGCAGGATGCCGCGGCTGGCCAGTTCGGTCAGCACTGCGCGCAGCTCAGCGTTGGCCTGGGGTGGCTGGTCAGGTGATTCGAGGTACACCCCGTCGAGCAGCGTGTCGTCCAGGTCCCAGATCACGCACTTGATCACGGGACCCGCTTCTCCATGGTCAGGTGCGTCGCGGTGAAGCCGAAGGCCCGGTACAGCGCTCGCATGCCGAGGTTGGCGGCGTTCACCTTGCCGGACAGGTGGGTCAGGCCGGCCTCGTCGGCCGCGCGCAGAACGGCATCCATCAGCAGTTCGCCGATGGCGCCGCGCGCGGCCGTCTCGGCGACCGCGAGGGACCGGAAGTTCCCGTACCGCTCTCCGGTCAGGGAGTTCGTGCGCGCCGATAGCCATGCCCAGCCAAGCGGCGCCTCGGGAGCGGCCGCTGCCGCCGCGATCAACGCGATCTCCCCTGGCTTGCCCAGCGCTCCCGCCACCCGGCGCCGGTGAAAGGCAGGATCGGTGATCGCCTCGTCCCCGAACGACACCCTGGCGATGTCGACCTCGAACGCCGCGATCGCGTCCAGGTCAGCCTCAGTGGCGGCCCGCACCAGATGATCCTGCCCGTTCACGCGCAGCATCTTCCCAAATCTGGCGCCGGTCAGCGCGCTTGCCTTGGCATCGGCCGGAATGTTGCCCCGCCGCAGGCCGGACAGCCGGCCGCCTGGAGCTCCTTGATCTGGGCCCAGTCGGGTGCTCGCTCCCCAGGCCCGGCGCGGCCGACCAGGTAGACCGAACCGCAGGACGCGCAGCGGTAGGGACGGTTCTGGGCGGCCCTGGTGTCGGCGGTGTAAAGCGGGCCGGCGTAGTGGCCGTCGATGAGCGGCGCGGTGTCCGTGGTCGTGCGCAGGTGGTACAGGTGGCTGTTCCCCGCGAGGATCCCGGCGCCGACATAGCTGTTGAATCCAGGCGTCAGCGACCTGACAACCAGCCCCAGGTCGGCGATCAGCCGTTGGGTCGCGAGCGACTCGGCAGGACGTCTCGCGCCGAAGCTGAAGAACACATGCTCGCCCGGGCGGCCCGCGAGCGCCGATACCGCCCTGGACAGGAACAGCTCGGCACCGGGAACTGTATAGGGCGGGTCGGTGCACGCGACGTCGAAGCCGCCCGCGAGTGAAGCTGGCAGCGGCGCGCGCAGGTCATGCTCGACCAGATCGACATCGGTGCCGGTGCCCGCCACCTGCGCCGCGATCCAGGCGAGCACCGCCGGATCGGTGTCGATCACGGCCAGACGCGCGGTCGCAAGGCCCGTAACGCTGGCGAAACGCGCGATCGCCACCGCGATCAGGTCGTCATCACCGAGCAGGATGATCCTGCGGCCAGCGAGCGCGCCCGCCTGGTGCAGCTTCAGCACCCTGCGGATCTTGGTGTCCACGGTGCAGTGCGTCTGGTCCAGTTCCAGCCTGGCCTGCGGCGCTCCGGCCGCCGCGGCGTCCAGTTCGCCGGTCAGCGCCGCGAGGTCTTCGGGGATGCGGAGGCCAAGGCCCGCGCAGCAGGGACACTGCGGGTCCAGGTGGCCGCCCTCTGCCGCGAGCGCGGCCCTGGCCGCGTCCGTCAGCCCGACCGGCCTGGTCTTGTCGATCACGCCGCGCTTGCGCAGTTCGTTGCACACGGCGGTCACGATCGGCACCGGCAGTTCTGCCATCCGGCTGATCTGGCTGGTGGCGACCGGCTCGCTCCTGGCGACGGCCAGCAGCACGTCGCGAACGCCCGCTTCACCCTCAGCCAGGCCGACCGCCCCAGCGACCTCCGCGGCGATCGCGGCTATATCCATCGTCGTCCACTCCCCGGCCGCGGCCAGGCAGGCCCCTCGCGGTCCTGCGGTATCCTGCCACATCATGCCCGTCATCGAACCGGCCAGCAGGTACACCGAGCTGCGGCGGCAAGAGGCGACGTCGCCGAAGGTACTGTTCGCCGTCGACGCTCTCTGCGCGCCGGGCTCCCCAGTTCACGATCTGGCTGAGCTGACTGACGTGGCCGCGTCCGCGGTCGCAGCGGGCTCGGGCCACGTGCTCGACGCCTCACACGTGATCTTCCCGAACGGCGCGATCACGCTGGTCCTGATCCTCGCCGAATCGCACCTGTCCGTGCACACCTGGCCAGAGGAGAGCATGGTCGCGATCGACCTGTTCAGCTGCGGCGCGATCGACGGCGCCCAGGTGATCGATCACCTCGTCCGCGGACTGAGGCTCGAGTCGGTGACGATCAGGCAGGTGCCGCGCGGTCCTCTCCAGGCTTAGCCCGCCCGTGCCGGTGCCGCTCCGCTGTCCATCGGCACAGCCCCGCTGTCCATCGGCACAGCCCCGCTGTCCGTGCGCACAGCCCTGCTGTCTAGCCAGAGGTTCCAGCGCTGCAGGGACTCGGTCGCGAGGATGCCCATGGGCCGCCACGGGTCACCGGCCAGCCGGTCCGTCACTTCCTGTTCGTCGGCCGCCTCCAGGATCAGCAGTACATGCTCGCCGTCATCGAGTGGGCCGCCCAGGATGACAAAGCCGTCTTCAAGAAGCTTGTCCATATACGCGGCGTGCTCGAACCACGCCCGCTGGTCTCGCCTGGGCCGGGATTCGTCGTAATTCGGGCCGTTGACTTGGTTCAGGACGAAGACTGCCATGCCCCCAGGCTACGAGCGGGTACCGACAGTCGCGACCAGCTCGACCTCGTAGCCGTCGCTGTTGGCTAGGTAGGCGGCGTAGTGCTCAGGGCCGCCCGCGTGCGGGTAGGCGTCAGGGAAGAGCTGCGTCCAGCCGTGCGCTACGGCGTGTTGGTGGAGCGCGTCCACTGCTACGGCGTCGCCCGCGTGAAAGGCCAGATGATTCAGTCCGGGGCGGCTCCGCTCGTGGCCGGGTGCTGTCATCGCTGGCGACTGCTCCACCACGAGGTAGGTCGCCCCGAGCCGCCAGCTGTGACCGTCCGGCCAGTCCTGGAAGGAGGAATAACCAAGCTCGCCGAGCAGCCATCCCCACTCGGCGACTGCTCTCGCCAGGTCTGGCACCCAGAGTTCGACGTGATGCAACGTGCCAGCGGGCGGCTGGTCAGCGGGCATGAACCCTCCATGTCAGGCGCCAGATGCCGAGAGAGTCATGACGGCGCGGTCGGCGGCTGCGCGGACGCGCGGCACCGCGTCTACGCGCAGGGCCACGACGGATTCCATGGCGTCGCCTACCTTGTGCCTGGCGATGACCTTGGCCGCCATCTCGCGCACGCGCCATGCCTCGTGTGATGTGGCGGCGATGATGGCGGGCGTCGCGACCTCCGCCCACTCGTGCAGTAGGCCTCGCGCCGCCCAGACCCGCGGCCAGTAGCCCTCCGGCCCGCCCTCGCCCCCCGACAGAACGTGAGGAGCGGCGGGACCGCCGAGTGCGAGAATCAGATCGTCATCGACAGCGCCGCCGGTCAGCAACTCGATGCAGCCAGCGATCACCGCGTCGCGGCCGCGCCGCTCGCACTCCGCGCGCACGCTTTGCCGAGGGGTCATCGCCGGCACTACGACGTCTGATATGACGCGCCGGCCATCAGATCGCCGAATGCGGTTCATGGTCGTCACCCGGCGGTTGCTGACTCGCGTCGCCGGCTCCGGCGTCCTGCTGGCCCGGGGGTGCGTCACCTGGCGGTCCGGCAGGCTGGGTGCCCTGACCGGCGTTCGGCATCTGCCTGGCGAAGGACTGGGCGGTATTGGACATGGTCTTGATCCCGAAGTAGGCGGTCGTCATTGTGCTGATGGCGGTGAAGCCGCTGGTCAGGATCGCGACCATGGAGGTACTTGCGGCGCTGCCTGACGCGAACTTGCTAATGCCGATAAACGCGGCGAGGGCGATGACGACATCCCCGGCGACGACGACGACCACGCCGGCCCTGGAGCGGGCCAGTTGCACGGTGTTCTCTGTCGGGTTGTCCTTATGGTTCGGTCGCGTACTGGCCATGGCACTCACTCCGATACGGGGAACTGAATGCGGCGGACAATGGCTTTTCGTCTGGCCAGTCTCGTCGCAGGCTTATCTTGAGTCACGCCCTGCGCTGCGGCAACTTATCGTCGTCGGGAGCGGAACCCGGTTGCCCTGTCGCTGGTCCGAACCGCTACCAGCCAAGCTCGCGCAGCCGGTCGTCGCCGATGCCGAAGTGGTGCCCGACCTCGTGGATGAGCGTCTTGCGCACCTGGTCCTCGACGTCCCACTCCGACCAGCTGTCCGCGCAGATCGCGCGGCGGTAGATCGTGATCCGGTCAGGGAGCACACCGGAGTACTGGTTGCTCCTGGCCGTCAACGGCACGCCCTCGTAGAGGCCGAGCAGGCCAGCAGGCCCGTCACCGTGCTCGACCAGTACTACGACGTTGCGCATCAGCTGGCCGAGCTCGTCGGGCAGGCCGTCGAGCGCGGCGGTGACCATCTCCTCGAACCTGGCCGGGTCCATGTCGATCACGACTCCATTGTCAGCCACGTCACCGACACGGTCCGCTGCTCACCGCGAGCGGCTGCGATAAGGTCAACAAGATGGTTGACGATTCAGTGCTCGACCGGCCAGCGATTGCGGCGTGCGGTTCTTTGCCAGCGCGAACAGCGGGCCGGCTAGCGTGCCTGGCGCGTGATGGCCAGCTGATCGCCGAGCCTCTGGTCGCCCCGCATCGGCTTGCGCAGCACGACGGTGTCCCGCTTCCTATAGGACGGTGAACCATTCGCGGCCGCCCAGTAGGTGACCGTGATCGACGTGGTGCCGCCCCGCTCGGCCGGATCGACGTCAAAGGACGCGAAACCGAACGCCGGGCCAGCGTCCCGGTACGCCGACCACTCGTTCGGCTCGGTCGCCAGCACCGACCTGCGGTGCGTGACCGGGCTGCCCGGTTCGGTCCCGGCGACCACGACCCCCTGGTCCGCGCCGTGCAGGCGCCTGCCTGGAGCCTGATACGGATGGCCGCCGCCGCCGATGGTCAGGTGCACGGTGCCGTCCCTGGTGTCGATCTCGGCCTGGGCGCGCCGCCCGGCCGGCCCGGCGAGCGCTGGCGTGAGCACTGCGCTGCCCGGCAGCACGCCGCGAACCGGGTAGGACCGCTCGAAATGGTGCTCGTGCCCGGACAGCACCAGGTCGACCCCGTAGGCGTCGAAGAGCGGCAGCCACTGCTGCCTGATGCCGAGGTCGGCGCCGTTGAAGTGGGCCGAGGACATCGCCACCTGGTGCATGAACACCACGATCCAGTCGATGTCGTCGTCCTGGCGCGCCGCGGCCAGTTCGCGCTCCAGCCAACGCCGCTGCTGCCCGCCGCTGTAGCCGCTGATGTAGGGATCGAACCCCGCGCCACTATATGCGGGCACATTGTCCCTGCGAAGGCTGCTGAATCCGCCGTCCTGCAGGCAGACGTCGTCGTTGTTGAGCGCGATGAATCGCACCGGGCCGGCCGTGAACGCGTACCAGTTGCCGCGGAATGCCGGTGTTCCGTTATCTGGCAGGTTGAATCTGGTCTGGTACGACAGGTACCCCTGCGGTCCGTTACCCGCCTCGTTCTCGTGATTGCCGGGCGTCGGCATCCACGGCCGGTACCTGGCCGACCTGCTGATGTTGGCGAAGTACGACGTCCAGGTGGCGACCGGCTGATCGCTGGCGTTCGCGTAGCTCAGGTCCCCGTTGACGAGGTTGAAGAGCGGGTCGAGCCGGTCCACGGCAGTCACCACGTACGCGGCGTTCGGTGAGTGCGGCCCCGATCCGCTGCCCTGCGGAGCGGGGATCGCGTGGTCGCCAAAGCTGGTGAAGCGGAACGGGCCCGACCGGCCAAGCGGCGCCGTCCTGAAGGTGCCGTGCACCGGGGGCGCGCCGTCGTGCAGCACCTCGTAGCCGTAGCAGCAGTCGGGCTCAAGCGAGCCGATCCTGGCGTGGTAGGTCCAGACGGTCTCGCCGGTCAGAGCGTCGGTGTAGGTGCGCTCGTCGGCGTCGGTCTGACTGCCTGGCGCGCGGCCGGCCTGGCCGAATCGAAGCCGGGGCCTGGCCACGGCTGCGGGCGCCGCCCAAGACACGGCGACCTGACTGGACGCGTCGGCGCCGAACTGGAGATGGACCTGTTCAGGCGCGGGAGCCCCGGCCGCGTCCGGTCGGCGGACGAGTCCGGTCAGCATGGAGCGAGCCCCCGTTGCGTTCACTTCGTGTCGAAATCTTGTCGCTTTTATCTTGCCTGGCGCGTATGCCCGGTTGGTTCACCGGGGGTAAACGTCCGAGGTCAGGCCGGTGAAGGCTGGCCCAGTCCGCGATCGGCCCATCCTCGATCGGCCCAGTCCGCGATCGCCCCAGTCCGAGACCTCAGTCCGCAAGCGGCGACAGCCCCAGACAGGAGCGAAGGGCGTCCTCGAGCGCGGTCGCGCGATCATGACTGCCCATCGAAGCGGTGACGAAACCGAAGGCGTAGCCGTCGGCCATGCCCGCGTAGCTGCCGCCGACGCCGCCCATCCCGTAGCTGCCTGCGTCGACCGCGAACCCGAGCCCCCAGGAGACCGGCTCGCCGAAGACCGCGTCTGTGCCCGAGCATTGTGCGGTGGTGGCCTGCTCGAGCATGCCGGGCGAGAGCAGCCCGCCAGACGCGAGCGCCGCGTATAGCCCGGCGACGCCGCGCGCGGTCCCGTGACCGTTGACAGCGGGAATCTGCGCCTCCCGCCAGGCCCGGCCGTTGACGACCGCGGGGTCCAGGGCACCTGGCGGGTTGGACATGGCGCGCCGGTACAGGTCAGGGCCGCCGGCCTGGGCGGCGCGCCAGGCAGGGTCGTCGAGCCCGGTGAGGTCGGCCACGCGGGCCTGCTCGGCTTGCCCGAGGCCGATGTGAAAGTCCAGCCCGAGCGGCCCGCAGACCTCCTCGCGCAGGAACTGGCCAGGCAGCCGGCCGTCGATCCTCCTGACGATCTCGCCCACGAGGTGGCCGTAGAAGAGGGCGGACTCCCCGGGTCCGGTGCCCGGCTCCCACCGCGGCACCTGCGCCGCCAGCAGCCGGCAGAGGCCAGCCCAGTCGTAGAAGACCTCCGTCGGAGCGGGTTCATCAAGCACCACGATCCCCGCCTGGTGCGACAGCACGTGCCTGACGGTGGCGGGGGCGGTGAACTCCGGCCAGTACCGCTGCACCGGGGCGTCGAGGTCCAGATCGCCCCGGTCGGCGAGGACCAGTGCGCACATGGCCGCGAACGGCTTGGTGACCGAGTATGGCTGGACCAGGCTGTCGCGCTGCCAGGGCGAGCCAGTGGCGTCCGCCTGACCGCCCCAGAGGTCGACGAGCCAGGCGCCGTCGGACCAGGCGGCGACGGCCGCGCCCGCGCCGCCCTGCGCGGCCAGCACATCGGCCAGCGCCTCGCGCACCGGCTCGAAACGACGCCCGGCCTGTCCGTCGATTCGCACCAGCCAAGTATGCAGGCCGCAGGCACACGGTCGCGAAGCGGCGGGAAGCCGCTCGCGGCGGCCTAGCATCGGGGTAGCTCCGCGTCGCGCTGCCGCGAGGACGCGAGGATAGGGACGCGAGGATAGGTACGCGAGGACAGGGAGGCGTCATGGCCGCTGACTGCCTTGACCCCCGGCCGCTCGGCTCGTCCGGAATCGAGGTCTCGGGGCTGTCGCTCGGTTCCTGGCGCACCTATGAGCGATTGCCAGCCGAGATCGGCATCGCGATCATGCGAGCGGCCATGGACGAGGGAATCACGTTCTTCGACGACGCCAGGTACAACGACGAGACCGGCCGGGCTCCGATTCCGACCGGGTACTCGGAGGTGGTCTTCGGCACCCTGCTCCGAGGCGCTGGCTTGCGCCGGGACGAGGTGGTCATCGCCAACAAGCTGTGGTGGGAGTTCTGGCCGCGGCAGAACGCCGCCGCCGAGCTTGACGCGTCGCTGGACCGGATGCGCCTGGACCACGTCGACCTGATTTACGCCGCTGCGCCCGCGGCCGGGCAGAGTCTCCGGGACCTCGTCGCAGAGGTCGGCGGGCTGATCACAGCCGGCAAGGCCAGGGCCTGGGGGGTGCTGAACTGGGACGCAGAGGTCCTCAGCGAGGCTGTCGCCATCGCGGCCGGCCTCGGCGTCCCTGCGCCATGCGCCGCCCAGCTTCCTTACAGCCTGGTCCGCCGCTCGCCGGTGCAGGACGAGGCGATGACTGCAGCGCTTGGGCGGGCGGGAGCGGGCGTTGTGGCCTCGTTCTGCCTGGAGGGCGGAATCCTGAGCGGCAAGTACCGCGACGGGCCGGCCGCCGGCCGGGCGGCCGACGTCCTCGGCATGCCCAGATCGGCCCCGGCGCTCGCGGCGGTGGCCGACCTGGTTGGCCTGGCCGGGCGCCTGCAGGCCAGCCCGGCCGCGCTCGCCCTGGCGTTCCCGCTGGCGAGCGACGCGGTCGCGAGCGTCTTGTTCGGCGCGACCAGCGCAGCACAGCTGCGTGTCAACTGCGCGGCGGTCAGCCTGCTGCGGCGGCTGAGCCACGCCGACCTTGCCGAACTCCGCAGGATCGGATCGCCGGCCGCCGCGAGCTAGCGGCCTGCCGGCTAGCGGCGCACAGCGCCTACCAGAGGTCGCCCCCCGTCAGCACGTACAGGAACGGCACGAACGGGATGAGCCCGCAGAGCGCCCACGCGATCTTCGCGCCGCTGCCGATGTCGGAGCGGCTGGCGAGATCGATCCACATCAGCACGACTGCCAGCGGGTGGATGAAACAGACGAGTATCTCGAATAGTTTCTTCACCATTCGCAATCTACGCCGGTGGTGCCTCATGACAGTGACCAGGACGCACTCAGATGCCGCGAGCGAGGCGGTCGCGGCGGCGCGCGAGCGGTACGCGAGCCGGCGCCCGCAGACCTGGGCGCTGCACGAGCGGGCGAAGGCCTACCTGCCAGGCGGCAACACCAGGTCGGTGCTCTACCACCGGCCGTTCCCGCTGCGGATCGCCAGAGCCTGGGACGCGAGCCTGGCCGACGTCGACGGGCACGAATACACCGACCTGCTCGGCGAGTACTCGGCCGGCCTGTACGGGCACTCGAATCCGGTCGTCATCGACGCAATGATCGCGGCGCTGCGCGAGGGCGTCAGCCGTGGCGCGCACACCAGGTATGAGGTGGACCTCGCCGAGGCGATCTGCGCCAGGTTCGCGTCGGTCGAGCGGGTGCGGTTCACGAACTCGGGCACCGAGGCCAACCTGATGGCGCTGTCGGCCGCCCGCGTGTTCACCGGCCGCGAGCGGGTGCTGGTGTTCCGCGGCGGTTACCACGGCGGGTTGCTCAGCTTCGCTTCAGGGCAGTCGCCGGTGAACGCGCCCTATGATGTCTTGCTCGGCGAGTACAACGACGCGGCCGGGGCCAGGGCTCTGATCAGCGAGCACGGCGACGCGCTCGCGTGCGTGCTGGTCGAGCCGATGCTCGGTTCTGGCGGCTGCCTGCCCGGTGACCGGGAGTTCCTGGCTGTGCTGCGCGAGTGCACCGCGGCAGCGGGCGCGTTGCTGATCTTCGACGAGGTGATGACGTCCAGGACCGGCGCTGGCGGAATGCAGGAGCGGCTCGCGATCAGGCCCGACCTGACCACGCTTGGCAAGTACATCGGGGGCGGTTCCTCGTTCGGCGCGTACGGCGGGCGCGCCGACGTGATGGCGCTGTTCGACCCGTCCAGGCCGGGCGCGCTCCCGCACGCCGGAACCTTCAACAACAACGTCGCATCGATGGCCGCGGGCCACGCAGGTCTCACGAAGGTCTACCCGCCGGACGTCGCCGAGCGGCACACGGCCGCCGGCGACGACCTGCGCTCCGAACTCGGCCGGGTCTTCGAGGCCGCCGGGGCGCCGTTCCAGGCGACCGGGGTGGGCAGCCTGCTCGCCATGCACGCCACCGCTGCTCCGCTGCGTTCGCAGCGGGACCTGGCGCAGAGCGACCCGCGGCTGCTTGAACTGCTGTTCCTCGATTTGCTCGAGGCCGGTTATTACATCGCGCCGCGCGGCTACATGGCACTCAGCCTGGCGCTCACCGAAGGCCAGCTCACTGGCTTCGTGGCGGCGGTGCGCGACTTCGTGGCCAGCCGCGCGGCGCTCTGGAAGCGCTAGAGCGGATCCCAAGGGGCCGCGTCGTGGCAGGTGGCCAGCGTGCGCATGAAGTCCTGGTCGACGCTCAGCTTCTGGTCGTCCACCTGCCCGACCGCGGCGACGCCGCGGGCGTTGGTGACGAAGACTGCGGCGAACGAGGTCAGGTCGGCGACCCGTACGTGCGCGCGCACCGACGGCAGGCCGCACGCCGCGAGCGCGGGCTCGACGAGCTGCATGGTGATGCCGCTGAGGGCGGGCACCGCTGGCCAGAGGATCCGATTGCCGTCGAAGCAGCCCAGGTTGGTGATGCTGCCCTCTGAGATGATCCCGTCCGGCCCGGTCAGCAGCGCCTCGTCGAAGCCGCTGGCGTTGACGAGCCGCTGGTAGTAGCGCTGGCCGAAGTCGGCCGTGTGCTTGATGTGCGCGACGGAGCGTTGATAGGGCACGGACCGCAGGCGCCACGGACCGGCTGGCATCCCGCCTGGTGGCCGGACGGTCACCATGAGTGCGGGAACGCTGGCCGTCTCGTGCAGGTACACCCGGACCGAGGCGTCGGCGTCGTCGCCTAGCGCGTGCGTGATGCCGGATCGCAGCACCCGATCGTCGACTCCGGTCCCGAACAACTCCCTGTTCGCCGCGTCTAGCCTGGCGAGATGGTGCGCGAACCCGCGGACCTTTCGGCTCCTGACCTGCATCGCGGTGAAGTGGCCGAAGCCGGACAGCGCCGCCTTGCGTAGCTGGACTTCGTCCGCAGCCTGACCGTCGATCTCGATCCTCGTCAGCTCGGCGGCTGCGGTCACCGGCGTTCACCTCCACGAGTCGGCATCACTACGGTAGGCACGTGGAAGACAAGCTAGTCGGCGGCTATCTCAGCCGGATCGGCAGCCCGCGACCTGACGGCGCGAGTGCGGACGCGCTGCGCGTGTTGCACAGGGTCCATCAGATGACCGTTCCGTTCGAGAACCTGAGCATTCACCTCGGTCAGCCGATCTCGCTGACCGATGCTGATCTGCTGTCCAAGATCGTCGCACAGCGGCGCGGCGGGTTCTGTTACGAGCTCAACGGCGCGTTCGGCCTGCTGCTCGAGGCGCTCGGCTTCGAGGTGCAGCGAGTGGCCGCGCGCGTCTACGGAGCTGGCGGGCTCGGGCCGCCGTTCGACCACATGGCGCTCGTGGTGCGGCCGGCGGACGGCAGCGGGCCGTGGCTGGCTGATGTCGGATTCGGCGCTCACAGTACGCACCCGCTGCTGCTGGAGGACGGGGGCGAGCAGCGCGATCCGGCCGGCATGTTCCAGGTCCGGCCGGCTCCCGACGGAGACCTGGAGGTGTGCAAGGCCGGTGAGCCGCAGTACCGGCTCGAGCGCAGGGCCAGGTCGCTCGGGGACTTCGTGCCCACCTGCTGGTGGCAGCAGACGGCGCCGGAGTCGCACTTCAGGGCTGGACTGATCTGCTCGCTGCTGACCGACAGCGGCCGCATCTCGCTGAGCGGCCGGACGCTGATCACGACTAGCGACGGCGCCAGGACCGAGCAGGAGCTGCCGGACGACGACACCGTCCTGGCCGCCTACCGCGACATCTTCGGTGTCGAGCTGGATCAGGTACCTCGGCTCGTCACCGACCAGGGCAGCACGTGATTCCGGATCAGGTTCTGGCTCGCAGGCGCCGCAGCATCCGCGGGTCCTGAAAGCCGACGGCGCGCGCCGCTGCCTCCACGCTCGCGCCGTGCCCGATCAGGTGCTCGGCCCGCTCCAGCCGCAGTGCCTGCTGGTACCGCAGCGGCGTCGTCCCGGTTGCCTGTTCGAAGTGCCTGGTCAGGGATCGCTCGCTGACACCGCAGACGGTGGCGAGCTCGGTCAGCGGCAGCCGGTCGGCGAACCTGGACTCGATTTCGTCTTGCGCGCGATGCGCGAGGTCGCTGAGGTGACCGCGGTGCCGCAGCATAGCGCTGGCCTGCTTGTCATCGCCGTTGCGCCGGGCGTAGACCACCATGGCCCGCGCCACCCGTGCGGCGGCAGCCGGGCCGTGCCGGACGGCGATCAGGTGCAAAGCCAGGTCTATGCCGCTGGCGATCCCCGCCGATGTGGCTACCCGCCTGTCCACCACGTACAGCACGTCCCGCACCACCTGGGCGCGCGGGTAGCGGCGCGCGAGGTCGGCGGCGATCTCGTAGTGCGTCGTGCACCGACGACCATCGAGCAGGCCCGCGGCGCCCAGCGCCGCAGCGCCCGCGCAGACGCTCGCGACCATTCCGCCGGCCGCGTGATGTGCGGCCAGGCGGCGCAGGCTCGCTTCGCCGAGAGGCTGCCGGTGGCGGTGCGCGCTGGCCCGCCATCCCGGGACGATGATCAAATCCTGTGGATCGAGATCGGGCCAGTTGGTCTGCGCCCTGACCGTGATCCCCTGTGCGGTCGGGACCTCCGGTTGCTCGGCGATGAAGCTGAGCAGGTAGCCGTGGCCGTCATCGGCCGCGGTGGAGAACACCTGGGCCGGGCCAGCCAGATCGAGCAGGTGCAGCAACGGAGCCAGCAAGAAGGCGACGGCAGGCATGATCTGGTCAGGTTAGCCTGGCGCGGCTTCGTATCGCTCGAGCAGCTCTGCGATCGAGCACACGGCCGCGAACCGGCCGGCTAGCACGTAGCGCGTCCTCTCCATGATCGCGTCCACGGTCAGCGTCCGGGGATCACCGAGCATCTCGTCGATGCTCTGGCCGGCCGCGGCGGCCGGGTCCGGTATGGGGTTGGTGGCCGTGCCGTCGAGCACGAAGGTGACCCAGTACCCGAGGTCGGACGCGATCCTGGCGGTGGTCTCGCAGCACTGCTCGGTGCGCAGCCCGGTGATCACTACCTCGGTGACGCCGCGGCTGGTCAGGAGCTGCTGCAGATTCGTGGTGGTGAAGGCGTTGTGAGAGGTCTTGGTCAATACAGGCTCATGGTCCTGCGGGGCGAGCGGCGCCATGATCTCCACGAATCCGGACGCGGGATCAAATGTGCCGCCGGTGTCGGGTTCGCTGTGCAGGATCCAGATGACCTCATCGCCCGCGGCGCGGGCGGCCTGCACCAGCGGGACCAGATGATCGGCGATCTTGGGGTCCGAGACGGTACGCCAGATTGGCCGCTGGCGGAACGACTCCTGGACGTCAATGATGAGAAATGCGCGGCTCATGTCCAGAATCCTCGGGCACTAGAGCACCAGAAGGAAGACAGCAACAGGTCCGGTTGCGGAACGATCCGGTCAGTCGAGGAGTGTCATGCAGGTCTTCAACACCCCGCCCACGCTCCCGCGCTACACGCAGCCGGGACTGATGACATCGCCTGGCAAGCACGCCGCGCTGCTGCGCGACCTGCCCGGCGACGTCGCCGGCCTGGCGGCTGTCCTGCACGGCCTGATCATTCACGAGCACCTCGCCGGGCTCTACGGCGTCACCCTCCGCGACCAGCAGCGCGCCAGCGTACACGTGCGGCGCGCTGCGGACCTGCTCGGCCTGATCACAGCCATGGACAGCCGGCCGCTCCGCGTGCCGAGAGAACCGGCCGCACGGCTTCCCGGCAACTGCCGTCATTTCACGGTGCTGATGGTCGCGCTGCTGCGTGCGCAAGGCGTTCCGGCCCGCGCCAGGTGCGGCTTCGGCGGCTACTTCGGCAACGGCCTGTTCGAGGATCACTGGGTCTGCGAGTACTGGAACCCTTCCGTGCAGCGGTGGATGCTGGTCGACGCTCAGATCGACGCGAGACAGCGGGAGATATTCCCGGTTGACTTCGATCTCACAGACGTGCCGCGCGACCGGTTCCTGATCGCCGGCGACGCGTGGGCGAAATGCCGCGAGGGCGCGGCTAACCCGGCGGCGTTCGGGCTCAGCGTGATCAAGGAGTCCGGCCTCTGGTGGATCGCGGGGAACGTGATGCGGGACGCCGCGGCACTCGGCAACATCGAGGTGCTGCCGTGGGACGTATGGGGCGCGATGCCGGCTCCTGACGCGGAGATCGGACCTGACGACCTCGTGCTCTTCGACCAGCTTGCCGGCTACACGAGGCTTGCGGACGCGGCGTTCGATCTGCTCGAGAAGCTCTGCGCGACCGACAGCCGGCTCACCGTGCCGCCTGCCGTGCGGAACGCGTTGCGCGCCCGCGACGAGCCGCTCTAAGCAGAGCCGCTCGGCAGTCGAGCAGACGGCGGCTACCGCCAGCGCCAGGTTGACTCACAGCCCGGGTGGTCTTCGACCGCCACCCCGGCGCCGGCAAGCTGCTCGCGGATCTGGTCCGACGTCGCGAAGTCCCGGCTGGCCCTGGCCGCGTCGCGCGCGGCGACCAAGTCCTCGACCTCGTCATCTGTCAACGCCGCGTCCTTGCGCTTCAGATCAAGGTCGCCGGGTGTGAGGTCCGCCAGGCCGACGGCGAGGACCTGGTCGAACCTGCCGGCAAGGCCCGTCAGGTCGGTGCTGGCGAGCCGGTCATCCCGGGACGCGGCCGCCACGGCGGCAACGGCACGCGGGGTGTTCAGGTCGTCGCGGATGGCCCGGTCGAAGGCGGCCAGGTGCTCGGTCGCCGCCGTGCTGAGCGGCACCCCTGCCCGGCCTCTGGCCTCGCTTGCTGACGCGTACCGGTCAAGCATCCGCCTGAGCCCGGCTTGCGCGCTGTCCATCGCCGCCCAGCTGAAGTCGGCCTGACTGCGGTATTGGGACTGGAGCAGCAGGTAGCGATAGACCAGCGGGTGGTATCCGCGGTCGATCAGGTCAGCGACGAGCACGCCGCCGCCGGTCGACTTGGAGATCTTGGCTCCCCGAAGGTTGATGAACTCGCCGTGCAGCCAGTGCCGCACCCACGGCTGGCCGTCCACGAGATAAGCCTCGCTCTGCGCGATCTCGTTCGTGTGGTGCACGGGGATGTGATCGACGCCGCCGGTGTGAATGTCAAAGTGGCTGCCCAGGTACTCGATCGCCATCACCGAGCACTCCAGATGCCAGCCGGGAGCGCCGCGGCCCCACGGAGAGCCCCACTCCATCTGCCTGCTCTGACCCGGTGGCGTGGTGCGCCAGACGGCGAAGTCGGCCGGGTTGCGCTTGCCCTCCGCCACCTCGACGCGGGCTCCAGCCTGTTGCCCGGCCAGATCAAGCCGGGCGAGGGCGCCATAGTTCGAGACCGCGGTCGTGTCGAAGTACAACCCGGTAGGCAGCCGGTAACACCAGCCGCCCGCGTCGAGCGCCTCGGCGAACCGGATCATGTGCTCAATGTGGTCGGTCGCCTTGCACCAGACGTCAGGCTCGAGCACCCGCAACCGCTCGAGGTCGGCCTTGAAATCCCTGGTGTAATCCTCGGCGATCTCCCAGGCGGTCCTGTGCTCTCGGCGCGCGGCTAGCTCCAGCTTGTCGTCGCCCTCGTCGGCGTCCGAGGTGAGATGACCGACGTCGGTGATGTTGATGACGTGACGGACCCGGTAGCCGGACCAGGTCAGCACCCGCTTGAGCGTGTCAGCGAAAACGTAGGCGCGCATGTTACCGATGTGCTGATCCGCGTACACGGTCGGGCCGCAGGTGTACATGCCGACCTCGAGCGGATTGGCCGGCGCGAAGTCCGCGACCTGGCGGGTGAGCGTGTTGAACAGCCGAACCGGGCCGCCCGCATCGGTCGAAGTCACGGGGCCACACGATACCGCTGACCGCGGCATTGCAACCGAGGGGAGGCGGCCCCCCAGACCCGCAGACCCCCAGACCCGCAGACCCCCAGGGGGCCCGCCCGCCAGCGGCATACGGTGTACCCGTGGAGATGAAGCTGGCGCTCGTGGTCAGGGCCGACCTGGCAATGGGACGCGGCAAGATCGCCGCCCAGGTCGCGCACGCCGCGGTGGCTGCGGTCCTGGCCAGTCGCGACGGCGCCGTGTTCCGCCGCTGGCTCGAGGACGGCCAGCCGAAGGTCGTGCTTAAGGTGCCAGCCGCTGACGCCATGGATCAGGTCATCGTGCAGGCGCGCGCTGCGGGACTGCCCGTCCAGGTCGTGCATGACGCGGGTCGCACCCAGGTCCCCGAGGGCACGCTGACCTGCTGCGCGATCGGCCCCTCGCAGGCCGATCGGATTGACGCGGTAACCGCGGACCTGGGCCTGCTCTAAGCGCTAAGACGGCGAGGACCTCGCGAAGCTGAGCGCCTCGCGTGCCAGCGGTAGCCAAGGCTGTTCGCTGGTCGGGTCCAGGCTGAGCCACTCTCGCATGGGCGTCCCTTTGTTCGCGTCGAAGCGGGCACCGTGGCCTGCGGCGATCATGTCATCGACGCGCTCTTCCGGCAGCTTGAGCACCAGCCGTCCGCGCACGAACATCACGAAGATCTTCCCGTTGAACCGGCAGGCCGAACGGCCGAACCCGCCGCCCTGAGGTGGCGTCACGCCTGGCTCCCCCATCAGATCGTCGATGAGGTCCTCGTAGCGTGGATCGGGCTCGCTGTCGCGTGCGGGCATAAGGAGCACGCTAGCCCCGGGTGCCGACAGTCAGCCGGCCCGTTCATGCACCGTCGGGAACCCATGCGCCCGACGGCAACCCCGCGGCGATGTAGTCGTCGTAGAGCTGCCGCCACGACGCTGTCGTATCACCGTGCGGACCATCTCCGCGCTGCCCGGTGCTGGCCGGCGGAAACGATTCCCCCGCGGCCAGGTGCTTGTCCAGGTCGGTCAGGCAGATCGTCCAGCCGGCGGCGTTGCGCGCCGCCGCGTCCCGCGCCTCGAGCACGTCGGTCAGCGTGAGCACGCAGCCGCCCTCGCCAGCCGGCTCGATCGTGAAGTGCAGCTCGCTGGCGAGCCAGCTGAACGCCAGTGCGGTAGGAGGATCGAAGACCAGGATCGTGCCCGTGCTGACCGCCTCGGGGAGATTGGGGTCGCCGTAGAACTCGATCGTGCCGCCCGCCTTAGGTTCCATCCGCACCTTCGAAGGGAACCAGTGCGCCAGGTCGTCCGGGTTCGTGATCGCCGCCCAGACCCGCTCGGCCGAGCGCGCTATTTCGCGCCTGAAGCGCACCGCAGGGCGGCCGTCGTGGTCTACCAGG
The DNA here is from genome assembly GCA_963696215.1 of uncultured Actinomycetota bacterium. Classification (GTDB taxonomy): domain Bacteria; phylum Actinomycetota; class Actinomycetes; order Streptosporangiales; family Streptosporangiaceae; genus Chersky-822. The sequence continues at coordinate 991,752 of CAVOJF010000005.1, read as the reverse complement.
GTCCCGCGTTCCATCAGGTTTCCTCCTCGCGATCGAGGTAACCGGCCAGCGTGTCGAGCGAGTCGTTCCACAGCTTCCGGTACGGCGCAAGCCACGCCTCGAGGTCAGCCAGCCTGGCCGGGTTGACCGCGTAGATGCGCTGCTGCGCCTCCTTGCGGACCAGCACCAGGCCTGCGTCACGCAGCACCCGCAGGTGCTTGGACGTCATCGGCTGAGTGAGCCCGAGCCTGCCGGTGAGATCGCTGACCGAGCATGGTCCGTCGCGCAGTACGTCCAGCATCGCGCGGCGGTGCGGGTCGGCGAGGGCCGGCCAGAGCGTGTCCATCGCTCGCTAATATGCCGCACCACGTATATACCTGTCAAGGCATGTACGATCCTCACGGCAGCGCCGGGCGCGGCGACGCTACGGGATCAGGGCGATCTTGCCGCCTGTGTGCCCTGTCATGATCGCGCGGTGCGCGGCGGCCGCATCGGCGAGCGGGTAGGTCGCGGCCACAATCACCCTGAGCTGGCCATTGCCCGCGAGCTTCGCGAGCTCCGGCCTGGCTGCCGTCCTGATCTCCGTTCCCGGGTCGGCACCCGGACCGCCGCCGAGGGCCCTGATGCCGGCCTGCCCGGCGCGGCCGAACGCGGCGATCGTCGCGATCCTCGCGCGGTCGGTGACCAGTTCAAGCGAGACGTCCACGGCCTCGTCGGTGCCGATCAGATCGAGCGCGACGGTGACCCCGTCAGGAGCCGCCGCGCGGACCCGGCCGGCCAGTCCTGGGCCATACGTGACCGGTACCGCGCCTAGCTCGCGAAGCAGGTCGTGCCTCGCCTGGCTTGCGGTCGCGATCACCCTGGCTCCCCTCGCGGCGGCGAGCTGGGTCGCCATCAGGCCGACTCCCCCTGCGCCGCCGTGGATCAGCACCGTGTCGCCGGCCTGCACGGCCGTCGCCGCGAGGCAGTGCCACGCGGTCACGCCAGTCAGCATCAGCCCGGCAGCCTCGGCCCAGCCAAGCGCGGGGGGCTTGGGCACCAGCGCGGTCGCTGGTGTCACAAGCTCAGCCGCGTAACCGCCGGTCACGCGGTAGGCGATGACCTCATCGCCGACCCTTACCCGGCCTGCCAGCCCTTCCGCCCCTAGCCCTGCCTGCGTGACCGTCCCCGCGGCCTCGAAGCCGAGCCTGATCGGCAGCGCGGCCGGGTCCTTACTGAAGGTACCCGCGTACCTCTTGTAGTCGACGGGATTGACGCCGGCGGCCCGGACGACGACCCTGGCCTCGCCGGGTCCGGCGTCGCCAGTCGGCTCGTCCCGCAGTGCCAGTACCTCAGGGCCGCCATAGGCGGTGGCGATCACGACTGGTGGCATGTCTGCCCGCAACCGATCCCTGCCTCGGCGCATTCCTGGGCGCCGCGGCTCGTTCCATCGGGGCTCGCCGATCTGAGCCCTGCAATGTCAGTGCCCGGGCGTAGCGTTCCTGTGTACACGCCGGACAGCCGAAGGAGAGGCCGAGATCGTGAGCAGTACGCAGACCGTGACGGGCGAGCGCGCCGACCTGCTGGCAACGCTGGACAAGCATCGGCAGTTCCTGCGCGTGACCACGAAGGGGCTGAGCGACGAGCAGGCCGCGAGCCGCACCACCGTGAGCGAACTGTGCCTGGGCGGGCTGATCAAGCACGTCGCTCTCACCGAGCGGCAATGGGCGCGCTTCATCGTCGAAGGTCCGAGTGTCATGGCGTTCGACTCGGCGGCGGCCGCGCAGACCTGGACGAACATGTTCAAGATGGCGGACGGCGAGACGCTCGCCGACCTGCTTGTGCGCTACGACGAGGTCGCCGCCGAGACCGATGAACTCGTCAGGACCCTGCCCGACCTGGACGCCGCTCAGCCGCTGCCCGAGGCGCCCTGGTTCGAGCGCGGCGTGTCCTGGTCGGCGCGGCGAGTGCTGCTGCACATCATCGCGGAGACCGCGCAGCACGCGGGCCACGCGGACATCATCCGTGAGGCCATGGACGGAGCCAAGACCATGGGCTGAGCTCAGAGCACTCCTGTCCAGGCCGCTGGGTCGCCTGGCGCGGCGCAGAAGTCGTAGCGGACCCAGGCTGGCGTGAGGGCGACGAGCGAGATCGAGGTCGTTCCCCAGGTCTGGCCACCGCCCAGGTCCCGGCTCACGATCAGCGCGCGCTCGTCGTCTGGCCCGATGCCATCGCCGTTGACCAGCGGGAACCAGTCGCCCCACGCATCGCGGACCGGCTTGCCCGGCGTCGGTTCAGGCCTGGTCGCGGACCTGAACCGGCGCAGAAAATATCCGGCGCGAGCGAGTTCATGCTCACGGCTGTCGGGAGGCGGCGTTCCCTGCCAAAGAGGCCCGGCCCAGTCGGGCGCGACCTGGCCCGAGTCGGCCAAGTCGCTGGCGTAGCCGCTGTTCACGACGAAATGCAGGCCATCGGGCAGCGCATGCTCGGAGAGCGCGACTCCGTCCCAGCTTTGCAGCACCGCTCTTCCTGGCTCGGCCACGATGAGCCGGAAGGGGTCGAAGCCGGCGAGTTCGTGCTCGCTCGGGGACTCGCCTCCGGCTGCCAGCAAGGGCAGCTCGCCGCGCGAGCGGCGGATCTCAGGCGGCGCTGGCCTGCCGGTGCCGTTGAGCACGCATGACACCCGGCGGCGGGCTGGGGCCACGGCGAGCCAGGTGCCCCCGGCTTGCAGGTCGCGGCCGCCGAGCAGGTCAGGCTCGCGTGGCCAGTGCGCGGCCGGCGGTTCCCAGGGCCGGTTCGTGAGTTCGTCCCTGACGCCAGCGAGGAGCACGGGCCGGCCAGCCTCGATGCTCAGGACCGCGGTACACATGCCCCCATCTCACCAGATGCAGAGGCACCGGCCGGTCGTGACCGGGTGTGCCGCGGGGGATCGAGTTCTGCCCGGCTTGTGCCCGCGGGCGTACTGTCACCGATTTGTAAATAATGACCGGCGGTGGCCGCCGGGCAGGGAGAATAGTGCCATGCGGCTTGCCGACGGAGCGGTCGTCCACCAGGTGCATCCTGCCAAGATCGGCGCGGATGTCGCTGCGGCCGTTCTCTCGAACGCGCTGCTCTGGCACGACCGGCCGGCGGCGGCCGTCGCGGTCCGCGTGCTCGTGCCCGTCGCCGGCTCGGCGGCGGTCCTGGGTCTCGCCGATCTCGACGGCCTGGCGCAGACCAGGCGCGGCAGGTACGTCCTCGCGCACATGCCGCCGTCCGCGCAGGCTGTCCGGCTGGCGGGCGACGCGCTGATGGGGCTGGGCGCCTACCGGCGCAGCGCAGCGCTCGTGCTGGCCGGCGCCGCCGTCGTCGGCATCGGCTGGTCGCACGCGCGCTGGCCACGGCAGGTCGTCCGCTAGCTCATCGGTGCAGTCAGCTCGAGCTGGACGTTGTCCGGGTCCCTGAACGGGAGCACGTAGATCCCGAACGAGTCCAGCCCCGTGATCGGTCCGTGCGGTATTCCCTGCTCGTCGAAGAGGGAGATGGCGCGGTCGAGGTCATCCCGGCTCGGCACGCCGAAGCTGAGGTGATCGAGCCCGACCCTGTCCTCGTCGAACGCGTCGCCCGCGTGGGCGACCGGCCGCAGGCCGAGCAGCAAGTTGCCGCGGATCATCACGACGCCGCCGAACAGCAACTCGTGCAGCGCGGTGCTCTCGGGGTCCGTGGGCGCGGGTGCCTCCACGGCGACGCTGAACCCGAGCAGGGAGGTGTAGAAGGAGCGGCTGCGCTCCAGATTGGTGACGGTGAGCCTGAGATGGTGGATATCGCCCGTGGCGATCTGCTCGGTCATGGCGCTCCCTGTGGTGGTGGCAGGACGGCATCATCTCGCATCGGTTATAGCGCCCGCTGATAGCTGCGGAAGGCCCAGGTCGCCGCCGCCGCCGTGACCGCGACGGCGAGGGCCAGGAAGCCCGCATACGAGCCGACCGTGCCCCATGCCGGGTGCGCCTCAACCGCGATCCGCCCGGCGCTGGCCGCCCAGTTGACCGGGTTGAACCTGGCCACGCCGGCGATCCAGTCCGGCACCAGCTGCAGCGACAGGAACGCGCCGGACAGGAAGGTCAGCGGCAGCACGAGCGTGGTAGACGCGCCGATCAGCGCCTCGCGCTGCTTGGTGAGCAGCGCGAACCAGTTGGAGGTGCCCGCCATCGCGACGGCGATCAGGACGGACACCCCCACGAGGGCAGCGACGCCGGCCGCGCCGCCGGGGAAGGTCGCGCCGGTCGCCCAGCCGATCGCGATGATGATCGCCGACTGGAGCACGGTCGTGAGCCCCTGGTACGCGAGCATCGCGCCGGTGAGGGCGCCCCGGCCGACGGGCGCGGTCAGGAACCTGTCCATCACGCCCGTCTGCATGTCCTCGATGTAGGCCATGCCGGTCCAGCTCGCCGAGAACATCGCCGTCATGATCACGACGCCCGGCGTCAGGTACGTGATGTAGTTCCCGCCGCCGAAGCCCGGGATCTCCGCGACCTTCTTGAACAAGGCGCCGAAGAGCAGCAGCCAGATGATCGGCTGGATCAGCGTCATGAAGATGACCACCGGCACCCTGTAGAGCTGCCGGAGGTAGCGCTGGGTGAGAATCACCCACGCCTGCCGAAGCTGGCTGGTCCGCCTGACGATGTCGCCTGCCTGGGGCTCTGTCCCGGCCGCGCCGTGCCCGGCCGGTGAGGGCGCCGGACTGAGTACTGCCTGCTGGTTGCTCATGAGACCGCGATCCTTTCCGCCTGACCGAACGAGCGGCCGGCATGGTGCAGATAGACGTCGTCCAGCGAGGGCCGGGCGACTGAAACGGAGAGAACTGGGACGCCAGCGGCCTCGACGCCGGCCAGGACGGCAGGCAAGCTACGCGGGCCGTCGGCGACGCGCGCCCGCACGACGCTGCCGTCGGCGCTGGCCCGGTGTACCTGCTGGACGCCGGCCAGGGCGCGCTCGACGTCCGCGGCCAGGCTCGCGTCGGCGACCTCGAGCAGCACCGAGTCGCCGTGCAGGGCGGACTTGAGCTCGTCAGCGGTACCCTCGGCGACGACGCGGCCGCGGTCGACGATCGCGATCTTGTCCGCGAACTGGTCGGCTTCTTCCAGGTAGTGCGTGGTCACCAGGATCGTCGTGCCGGCCTGGCCCGCCAGGTCAGTGAGAACAGCCCACAGGTCGGCGCGGCCCTCAGGGTCGAGCCCCGTGGTGGGCTCGTCGAGGAACAGGACCGCTGGCCTGTGCACGAGGACGGTGGCGATGTCCAGGCGCCGCCGCATCCCGCCTGAATAGGTCCTCGCCTGCCGGTTCGCAGCGTCGGTCAGGCCGAACTGATCAAGCAGTTCGGCGACCCGGCGGCGAAGCTGCCTGCCGCGCATGCCGTGCAGGCTGCCCTGCATGGTCAGGTTCTCCCTGCCGGTGAGCTGCGGCACTGCGCCCGAATGCTGGCTCACCGAGCCGATCATCGCCCTGACCCTCCCGGGCTGGCCGAGCACGTCGATGCCCGCCACGCTGGCGGCACCAGCGTCCGGCCTGGCGAGCGTGGTCAGGATCCTGACGGTCGTGGTCTTCCCTGCCCCGTTGGGGCCGAGCAGGGCGAACACGCTGCCCGCCGCGACGTAGAAGCTGAGCCCGTCGAGTGCGCGCACGTCTCCTTTGTAGGTCTTGCTGAGGCCTTCGGCCGCCACCACGGCGGTGGCTGTGCTGGTCATGATCGGCAATCTCCTAACAGCGTTCTCTGACAGAACAGTGTTTGCGACATGAACAACGTTTACTACAGAACGCCGTTCTCGTCAAGTACACTGTTTGATGTGACCAGGCCAGCCAGTAGTCAAGGACCGCGGGAACCAGGCGCGGCGGGCGCCGCTGACGCGCCACAGCCACCGTGGCGCTCGGTTCCCAAGCGCGGGCGAAGTGCGCCGCGCCCGCAGCTCAGCAGGGACGTCGTGGTGACGGCCGCGCTCAAGGTGGTGGAAACCGAGGGCGGCGACGCGCTCACGATGCGCCGCGTCGCCGACGAGATCGGCGTGTCGGCCTCGTCCCTGTACGGCTACGTCGCCAACAAGGAAGAACTGGTCCAGCTCGTGCTGGAGCAGATCATGACCGAGATCCCGATCCCCGAGCCTGGCGTCGGATGGCAGGACATGCTGCGCTCATGGGCACGGGATTCGCTGGCGGTCTTCAAGCGCCATCCAGGCGTCGCCGGGCTGTCGCTCGGCAGGGTCCCGTTCGGCCCGGCGATGCTGATCTCGATGGAACGGATGCTCGGCACGCTGCGTGCCGCGGGGCTACCCGATCAGGTCGCAGTGTTCGTGGGCGATCTCGGAAGCCTCTACGTGGCGGCCTATGCCTACGAGCAGGACGTGACACCGGTCGCCGAGCCCGGCGACTTCGCCGCCCAGGCAGCCGCGTGGCTGAAGTCGCTGCCCGATGACCAGTTCCCCAACACCGTTGCCGTCGCTGAGCTGATGGTGGCCGGCGCGGGAACGGACCGGTTCGAGTGGGGCCTCGACGTCATCATCCGCGGGCTGGCGTCGTACCTGACGTCGCCGCCGACGGTCGAGGCGCGCTGGCCGGCGGCAGGCTGAGCCTGGCCGCACCTGCGCGGACCCGACCGGATGGGGCGGCCCCGACTACTGATCGAGCGCGTAGACGCGCCGCGCCGTGCCGCCAAAGATGGCTGCCTGCTCGCCCTGGCTCAGCGCGCCGGTCAGTGCCCTCGCCGCGGCGATAACCTGCTCATAGGCCGCCGAGAGCGTGCAAACCGGCCAGTCAGATCCGAACATCATCCGGCCAGGCCCGAAGGCGGCGAGCGCTGTCTCGTAGTACGGGACCAGGTGCGCGATATCGCCCGCGCCGGCGACGTCAGGGTCGGGCGGCGGCACGCCGAGGATCCCCGACAGCTTGCACACCGTGTTGGGCAGCGCGCCCAGCCTGCGGATACCGGTCGCCCAGCGCGGGTCGGGCTGTCCGTCGACGTCAGGGTTGCCGAGATGATCGAGGACGAACGTGACACCGGGACAGGCGGCAGCGGCGTCGGCGGCAGCGGGCAGAATGCTCGCCGGTATCACGAAGTCGTAGCACAGGCCGGCCTCGCCAACCGCCGCCAGACCTGCCAGCACCGCGGGGCGCCGCAGCCAGTCGGGATCGGTCTCGATCAGGACCGGATGCCGGATGCCGCTGAGCAACTCGCTGCCTGGCTGTTCAGCAAGCGCCGCGAGCGCGGCGGCGACGCCGCTCGCCTCCAGGTCCGTCCACCCGACCACGCCCGCGACCAGGCCGCTGCCCGCGGCGATGGCGAGCAGTTCAGGTGTCTCCGTGGCCTCGGTGACCGTCTGCACGACGACGGTCGCGGTCACTCCGGCCGCCGCCGCCAGCGGCAACAGATCGGCCTCTGAGTAATTCCGCAGCAGCGGCTCGTGCCCGGGCAATTCGAGCCACGGCTGCGCGTGGGCTGCGAGATCCCAGAAGTGCTGGTGCGCGTCGACGATGCCAGGCACGGTCACTCGATGCTGGCCGCGATCGGCGTGCCGATCTCGATCGTGCGGCCCACGGTGCAGAGCTTGTCGTGCGACTTGCGCACCACGTCGGGCAGGATGGCCCTTGCCTCGTCGCCCTGCGCGGTGCCGGGGAACGCGATCCTGAACGTCACCACGATGTCAGTGAGCCGGTTACCTTCGGCGTCCCTGATCTTCTCCGCGTCGACGACGACCTCGAACGCGTCTGGCTCGGCCCGGCGCGAGGTGAGGATGTCGACGTCGATCGCTGTGCAGCCGCCGACGGCCGCGAGCAGCAGCTCGGTGGGGGTGAAGTCAGTCCCGTCGCCGGTGCCGAATGTGATCTCGCCGCCGCGCTCGTTGGTGACGGCGAACCTGCCGGCGGCAACCCTGCGGACGGTGACGGTGCGGTGTGCGCTTGCCATAGGTCCTAACTTGCCATAGGGCGCGGGCCCGCGGATCGGCTACCGAGCGGGAGCCATCGCGTGGGCGGCGCCGCCCCGGTCGCCGAGCACGAGTGCCGCGCCGGCGAGAGCGAAATAGGTCAGCGCGCTAAATCTGGCCCGGCGGCGGCTCGCTCGCTCGGTCCGCGCCAGGCGGGCGGCGAGCCAGGCGGCAAGCAGCACGTAGCAGGCGTCGATGCTCATCGCGATCACGATGTAGATAAGACCGAGCAGGGCGACCTGCGGCGCGACCGGCTGGCCTGGCCTGATGAACTGCGGGAAGTACGCGAGGAAGAACACCGCCACCTTCGGGTTGAGCAACTGCACGATCAGGCCGCGCCCGTAAGCTGCCCAGTTGCTCCCGCCATGCTGCTGGCCGTCCTGGTCGCCAGCGCCATGGTCGCGCCAGGCGCGAATCCCGAGCAGCACCAGATAGGCCGCACCCGCGTAGCGCAGCACCGACAACGCCAGCGGCGAAGCGGCGAGCAGCGCGGTGATGCCCAGGGCAGCACCGGCGATGTAGACGGCCTCGCCGGTCTCGATGCCCAGCATCGAAGCCAGGCCCGCCCGCCGGCCGCCGCCCACTGACCTGCCGACGACGTACAGCACGCCGGGCCCCGGCGTCACCGTGAGCACGAAGGTCGCGAGCGCGAACACGGTGAGCAGACGAGGATCAGGCATGCTGGCAGCCTAGGTCAGGGCCGGCTCGGCGGCGAGGGGCTCCGCCTCCTGGACCGCGTCCTGCCTCGGATCGAGCTGGCGGCCGAGCCGCAGGCCGAGCAGCACGGTGCCGAAACAGCACGCGCAAAGCAGGCTGATCCATACGGCTCCCAGGCCAGCGGCGATCATGCCGGTACAGATCGCCGGCGACACGACGAACGCGATCGAGTACGCCATGCTCGACAGCGCGTTGGCTCGGCCCCTGACCTGCTCGCCGGCGAGGCTGTTGACCAGCGGCGATGTCGTGGGCGCCATGAAGGTCTCGCCGATCGCGAACATGCCGGCGAAAACCAGCACGCAGGCGATCCGCAGGTCGGGCGAGCCTGGCAGGGCTGACAGGCCGAAGACGGCCCAGGACGCCGCCCAGATCAGGCCGATGACCGACAGGGCGCGACTGCGCCGCAACCGTCTGACCAGGCGCAGCACGAACAACTGGGAGATCACGATGACGGCGGTGTTGAGCGTGAGCGACAGCGCCACGACGTGCACAGAGACGCGCGCCTGTACGGTCGCGTAGGCGGGCAGCCCAGAGTCGAGCGCGGCGTACCCGGTGAAGGCGAGCACGAGGATGGCGAGCAGCACCGTACGGAGCGGCCGGTTCGCGAGCACCTCGCGGTAACCACCCTTCGACTGATGAGCCTCGCGCTCGGAGCGCACGTTCGGCAGCGCGACGAGCAGCGCCGCGAAGAGCACGCACGACGCCGCGTTGGCCAGGAAGAGCACCTGGAACGAGGCAGGATCAGCCGGGTTCGCGACGGCCGCTCCGATCGCGGCTCCGACGCCGATGCCAGCGTTAATGCCGGTGAAGTTCATGGCGAACGCGCGCTGCTGACGGGCCGGATCCTTGTTGATCCCGGCCAGCATGGTCTGGAACGCGGGGAACGAAGGTCCGAGCGACGCGCCCAGTACCAGCACGACAGGCAGCGCGGTGGTAACGCTGTGTGCCCAGGCCAGTCCTGCCTCTGCTAGCGCCTGGCCGAGCAGGACGGCGAACAGCACGGTGCGGGCGCCGAACCGGTCGAGCGCGATGCCGGCCAGCGGAACGACCACGAGGCCGATCGCGCCAATGCCCGCCATCAGCGCTCCCACCGCGGGCAGCTCGATGCCCCTGACCTGATGCAGGTAGATCAGCGTGAGCGGCAGTACCAGCCCGGTGCCGACGGCGGCGACGCCCCCGCCGACGATCAGCAGCCAGGTCGCGCTTGACAGCCTGGTCCGGGTCATCGCTCCACCATGGCGGCCAGCCGCGGCCCGGTAAAGCCAATATCAGGCACCGACGGTGCCGTCGATGGCCTCGCGGAGGAAGTCGGCGTGCCCATTGTGCCTGGCGTACTCGAGCAGCACGTGCACCATCACAAGCCGGAGCGAGACGTCCTCATCCCAGCGCGCGAAGTGCCCTGTCACGTCCAGCGACGGCGCCGCCGCCTCGATCTCGCGGGACCGATCGACTTCGGCCTCCCAGGCTGCGAAGGCCTCGGACCTGGTCGACGTCCTCGCGTCGTAGGCGACCTGGTAGTCACCCTGGTCGGACCACACGAAGCCGACGTCCTCCGCGTCGATGACGCGGCGGAACCAGGTTCGCTCGACCTCGGCCATGTGCCGCACCAGCCCGAGCAGCGACAGCGTGGACGGTTGCGACGACTGGCGCCTGAGGTCTTCGTCGTTGAGCCCGTGGCACTTCATGGCCAGCGTCGCGCGCTGGTAGTCGAGGAACGCTCGCAGGGTCTCCCGCTCGCCCGCGGTTACCGGCGGGCCGGTCCGCGGCGGGAACGGTTCAGCCACCATGACACCCTAGTGGGTCGGGGTGGCGGGGGGTCGGGCCGACCAGAGCGGCCGCGACCGGGTAGGGCAGGTGCCTCGGGTGGACGAGCAGAGCCCTGGCCAAGTGCCTGATCGCCGGGCGCAGCGGCAGGAGAACGGATTCGCTGTGCCGCCACGCGCCCGGCTCGTCGGCGGGAAACCGGGCGGCGATGCCGCCGCGGAACCGCCTCGCGTCGCCGCCATCGGCCCGCCAGGTAGGCAGCCAGCGCCGGAGTTCGTCATCGCTGTCGAGCATCGTCCACGCCATCAGCCGTTCGGCGATCTGGCCGGCCGCGTCGATCACGAAGCCGTCATCGCCGGCTCCCCTGATGCGATGGACCCGGCCCTCGGAGTCCCTGGCGTGGTAGATGCTGGCCGAGCTGAACTGGGCACCGGTGGCCAGTGCGGCGACGGCGTGCCCGGCTTCGTGCCAGGCGGTGCGGACCGCCGCCCGCCTGGCCGGCCCGAATGTCGGGTAACAGCCGCAGTCATAGCGTTGCCTGATCCACACCTCGTGCACCACCGACTCGTCGTCGTACCTGATCAGCCTGTCGAGCTCGCCGTTGATACTGGCGAGCGTGCGCTGCTGCGCAGGGGTCAGCGCGCAATTCCGCTGGGCTATCAGCATGAGCCGACGATAGGTCAGCGACGGCCTCGCTGTCGGCGGCCAGTGGTAAGACGAAGCAATGACGTTGGACGGGATGCGATACGGTGCCGTGCTGCCAGGCGGTATGGCGACCGAGCAAGTCGAGATGGGCGAGCTGGCCGAGCAGGCCGGCTGGGACGGCGTATTCACCTGGGAGGCGGCCTACGGCGTGGAGCCGTGGAGCGTGCTGGCGGCGATGGCCGTCCGTACCTCGCGGGTCGCGCTCGGCACGATGCTGACGCCGCTACCGTGGCGGCGTCCGTGGAAGGTGGCCAGCCAGGTAGCGACGCTCGATCAGCTCTCCGGTGGCCGTGCGATCCTGGCCGTTGGCCTAGGGGCGACGGACACCGACCTGCCGGACACCGGCGAGGAGACCGGAACCCGGGCCAGAGCCGAGATGATGGACGAGGGCATCGACCTGGTCCGCGCGCTGTGGGAGGGCCGTGGCGATTTTGACGGGCGCCACTACCGTTACCACTCGGGGCGGATGGATCTGGCTTCAGCCGTAAGACCCGTGCAGGACCGGATCCCGATCTGGGTTGTCGGTGTCTGGCCTGTCCGCAAGTCCATGCGCCGGGTGCTTCGCTGCGACGGCCTGATCCCGCAGTTCGCCGAGCCCGACCAGGCCCACTGGCAGGACGGCGCGCGGGCTGCCAGGCTGTGGCTGGCCGAGAATGGCGCCAGGGCGGACCTGGACATGATCGCTGACGGCGAGACCGCGGCCGGTGATCAGCAGGCGGCCGCGACCCAGGTGGCTTCCTGGGCGGGAGCCGGATGTACATGGTGGCTGGAGACAAGGTGGGGTGTTCATGAGGACCTGGCCGAACGCATGACGGCCATGCGCGAGCGTCTGGCGGCCGGCCCGGCGCGACCGCTCGCGGCGCCGTGAGCTTGAGGTACCCCGAAGGAGCGAGCCAGTGATCGGGCGGATGCACCACGTTATTTTTGACTGTCCAGACCCGGCGACGCTCGCGGCGTTCTACTCCGAGTTGCTCGGCCAGCCGGTCACGTACTCCAGCGCCGACTTCGTGGTGGTCGCACCGAACGACACGACCTCTGGCCTGGCCTTCCAGCTCGCTCCTGGCAACCGGCCCCCGACGTGGCCGGACGCCACGGTGCCGCAGCAGATTCACCTGGACGTGATGGTCGACGATCTGGAAGCCGCGGCCGAGCGGGTGCTGGCGATCGGAGCGCGCCCGCTCGCAGGGCCAGGCGAGCACACCTACGTCTTCGCCGACCCGGCCGGCCACCCGTTCTGCCTGATCCCGCGTCCTGGCTGGGCTCCCCCTGTTGGCCCGCCGGCGAGCCCGCGTTAGCGCGCGTCGAACTCGGCGATCAGCCGGGCGGGAGCCTTGCGCCGCCAGGATTCCTCGAGCAGCTCCCCGATCCTGTCCTTGGCAGCCGCGGCCAGGTTGACCCGCACGCCCCGTGCCTTGCTCCCCCACATCAGCTGTTCGAAGGCGGCGGGATTCTCCTCGACGCAGGCCTTCGTCTCCGCCTCGTCGACGAAGACGTGCAGATGCTGCTCGTCCGGCGGCACGGTCGCGAAGATCTTGCCGCGGACTCGGAACGAGATCATGTCGAAGTGCGGTTCTTCGGTCGCTCCCGGCAGGGCTAGCGAGAGCGTCCGCACCATGGCCATCGTGACCGGTGCCCGCGCGCTCACGTCAGGCCAGGGCCGCGTAGGCGGCCGCCTGGATGTCGCCGTGCGGCACCGGAGTGTTCGACGACTCGAACTGCCGCTGCGTCAGCACGATCACGGTCAGGTCCCTGACCGGGTCGGCCATCCACGTCGTGCCGAGGCCGCCAGCCCAGCCGAACGCGCCGCTGTCGAGGACCGCCTGGCAGAACCCCCAGGACTGGCCCTTGAAGAAGCCATCGCCGAGGCCGCCGTGGGCCTTCTGCGCGGGGGTGAGCTGGTCGGTCGTCATCGCCCTGGCAGCGTCAGCAGAGAGCACAGGAGCGCCGCCGCCGAGCAGCATCCGCGCGAAGGCCAGCAAGTCATCGACGGTCGAGATCAGCCCGGCAGCGCCGTCGCCGAAGGCAGGCGGCTTGCTCCACGCGCCGTCCGGCGCATCGGTGACCACCAGGCCGTCCGGGGTCGGCATGTACGCCGTGGCGAGGCGGCCGGTCTGCGCGGTCCAGAACGCGGTGTCCTTCATGCCGAGCGGCTCGAACACGCGCGTCCTGAGCACATCAGCGAACGGCTGCCCGGCGGCGCGGGCCGCAAGGACGCCGAGTACCGACGCCCCCGTGTTGTACATCCAGCGCTCCCCTGGCTGTGCCAGCAGCGGCAGGCTGCCGAGTCCGGCGATCCAGGTGTCGGGGTCAGGCTGCACCTCTGGCTGGGGCGGCCCTGTGGTGGCGAGCCGCAGCCTGTCGGCCTCCGCGACTACGGGCCACGGGCCCGGCGTGGTGAACATATCCAGGACCATGCCGAAGCCGAACGTGAACGTCAGCAGGTCCCGCGCCGTGATCGGGCGGTCCGCGGGCACAGTCTCGTCTAGCGGGCCGTCCATCGCGATCAGGACTCTGCGGTCGGCGAGTTCAGGCAGCAGCCGGTCGACCGGCTCGTCAAGGTCAAACAGTCCCTCCCCGGCCAGCGCGAGGCTGGCCGCTGCCGTGATCGGCTTCGTGGTCGAAGCGATCCTGAACAACGAGTCCCGCGCCACGGGAGCGCCGCCGACCGACAGCGTGCCGAGCGCCTCGACGTGTACCTGGTCTCCGCTGGCGACGAGCGCGACCAGTCCGGGGATCCGGTCATCGGCGACGTGCCCGGCCGCCACTTCCTGCAGTCGGCGCAGTCCGTCGGCGGTTAGCTGGTCAGGCATGCCGCGCCTCCCTCGGCGGTCACAGGTTCTTCGGAACAATGGCCGGCCACATAGGTTAGTCCCATGACGGAGCAGCCGATGCCTGAGGAGATTCAGGCATGCGCGTTCTTCCTGGCCGACCACGCGGTCGTCGAGAACGGCAAGCTGTATGTCAACGGCGGGTTCTGGAATCAGGTCTACAGCGCCGAGTACCCGGTTGTCCGCGCGTTCGCGTTAGCGGCCGTGCTGCATATCCCTTGGCGCAAGCACCATCAGGGTCATGGTTTCGCCGTGACCTTCGAGGACGCGGACGGCCGCCCGCTCAGTGCCAGGTTCGAGGGCCAGTTCCGGGTAGGAACCTCGCCCAGCATGCGGGTCGGCGACTTCACGGTCATGCCGGTCGCGGCGTTCGTCACCAACTTCGTGCTCGACCATCCCGGCGACTACGCCGCGCTGCTCGAGGTCAACGGCATCGAGCTGGCCCGCTGGCGATTCCGCGCGATTGAGGCTCGCGACCCGGCGGCTGGTACGCAGGCCGGCGCGGGCGCGGCTCCACCGCCTGAGGAGATCTAGCCGTGGCGACCGGCCCGCGGCAGCGGCTCGAGGCCGAGCGCGCGGCCGTCGCCGGCCGGCTGGCGGGCCTGGAGCGCGATTTCAGCGCCGTGGTCGAATCGGCGCGCCTGTCAAACGCCGACGACGAGCACGACCCAGAGGGTGCGACGATCGCCTATGAGCGCCAGCACGTCGCCGCGCTGGTCGGCCAGGCACACGAGCGGATCGCCGAGATCGACGCGGCACTGGCGCGGCTCGCAGCCGGCCACTATGGCCGCTGCGAGCGATGTGGCCAGCCGATCACGCCAGAGCGGCTCGCCGCCAGGCCAGCGGCGCCGACCTGCATCAGCTGTGCCGCCCGCAGCCGCTAGCGGGCGGTCATCCGGTTGAGCCGCACCCGATCCGATCGCAGGCGCGGGCCGTTCGCGCTGGTCAGACCGGCACAGACAAAGACAAGCCGAACCTGGCCTGCGCGTCGGTCCACCAGCGCCGAAGGTCGAGCCCGGCCGCGGCGAGCTCGGCGGTGATCCCGTCGCGGCGGAATTTGGCTGAGATCTCAGTTCGCATCTCTTCCCCGGCGGCAAACGGGACGCGCAGGTCCATCGCCCTCAGCAGCACGCTCTGATCGATGGCTGACCTGAGCCGCATCTCGATCCACTCCTCCCGCGCGTTCCAGATCGCGACGTGGTCGAATTCGTCAAGATCGAAGTTGCCGTCGAGTTCGGCGTTGAGCACCCGCAGGATGTTCTTGTTGAACTCGGCCGTGACGCCGGCCGCGTCGTCGTAGGCCGCGATCAGCACCGCCGGGTCCTTGACCAGGTCGGTGCCGAGCAGCAGGGCGTCGCCGTCCCTTAGCTGCGCGCGCATGCTGGCGAGGAACTCGGCCCGCTCGGCTGGCAGCAGGTTCCCGATCGTGCCGCCGAGGAAGACGATCAGCCGAGGTCCTGTCGGTTCGGGGAATCCCAGGTGTTCGGTGAAGTCAGAGAGCACCGGGCGCACGCGCAGGCCCGGGTACCTGGCGAGCATCCGGGACGCTGCCGTGGCGAGCGCGGACTCGCTGACGTCGACGGGGACATATTCGGCGAGCCGGTCAACGTCGTTGAGCGCGTCGAGCAGCAGCATCGTCTTATCCCCGGTGCCCGAGCCAAGCTCGACCAGCGTCGACGCCCCGGTCGCTGCCGCGATCTGGCCGGCCGAGGCCGCCAGGATCTCGCGCTCGGCCCTGGTCGGGTAGTACTCATCCAGGAGCGTGATCTTGTCGAACAACTCACTGCCGCGCTCGTCGTAGAACCACTTGGGCGGCAGCGACTTCGGGGTCGCGGTCAGGCCCGCCCGCACGTCGGCGCGCAGCGATGCCTCGAAGAAGCGGTCGGGCAGACGTCGGTCGATCGGGATGGTCATGCCTATCGCCTTCCGTTCGGATGACCGGCTGACTGGGCGGCCGTGAACTGGCCTGAAGCGGGATACAGCGGCGTCACCTCGACTCCTGCCGTGGTCGCCTCGAGCACGCTGTTGTCCGGCACCTGCTGCCAGTCCTCGTCATCGTCGGCTGGCTCGGAGGCGACGACGACGCCGTCGGCGCGGTGCCGGTAGCACAGCGAGTCGCCGGCGGCCGTGGCCGTGATCGCGTGGCCGTCGGTCAGCAGCAGGTTGAAGCGGCCGGCTCCGCCAGCTGCCCAGATGTCGGTGACCGTGCCGGCCAGGGCATCGGCAGCCGCCTCGCCCTTCCTGAGCCTCGTCGCCACCATGGCCCAGAGCAGCGCTGTGTCGCACCGGGCCTGCAGCGCGAGCAGGTCGGCCGCCGGCAGGCGCCCGGCCAGCCTGAGCACGGCTGCGGCGTCGCCCGTTGTCGAGCCACCTGCCGCCGCCGACCAGCCCACGAGGGCCCCGTTAAGGCTAAAGAGCCACTCGCCCTCGGTGTAGGGCGCGGCGGCGGCCGCTCCCCGGTCGGTGCCGACCGAAGCCGACCTGACCGCGCACAGCATGGCGCGGGTCGTGGTGACCCGCGCGAGACCGGGCAGGCAGTCATCGGCCCAGATTGGCCCGCTGCGCCGGTACCGCGCCGGAATCGGGTCGTCGGCGGCGTACCAGCCGACGCCGAAGCCGTCGACGTTCATCGTGCCGTGCCGCTGCCGCCGCGGCGCCCACGCCTGCTGTACCAGGCCGTGCGGCGGGTCGTACAAGGCCGACTTGATGCTGACCTCGTCGCCCAGGTATGCGAAATGCCTGCACATCAGGACAGGTCCGCGTCGCGGGCCGTGCGGAAGCCTGCGAAGATCTGCCGCCGGATCGGATAATCCCAGTTGCGGAACGTGCCGCGGCAGGCGACAGCGTCGGCCGAGAACGCGCCTCCGCGCAGCACTTTGTAGTCGGGGCCGAAGAACACCTCCGAGTACTCCTTGTATGGGTAGGCGCGGAAACCGGGATACGGCAGGAAGTCACTGGCCGTCCACTCCCAGACATCCCCGATCAGCTGCCGCGCGCCGGACGGCGCTGCGCCGGCTGGATACGAGCCGGCCGGCGCGGGCTGCAAATGGCGCTGGCCCAGGTTGGCCACCTCACAGGTCGGGTCGGCGTCGCCCCATGGGTAGCGCCTGGACCGGCGGGAGGCGGGGTCGAACCGCGCGGCCTTCTCCCACTCGGCCTCGGTCGGCAGCCGCCGGCCTGCCCAGCGGGCATAGGCGTCGGCCTCGTACCAGCAGACGTGCATGACGGGCTCTGCGGGCGGCACGGGCTCGGTGACGCCGAAGCTGCGGCGCAGCCACTGCCCGGCCCCGCCCTGCTCCCAGAACAGTGGCGCGGTCAGGCCTGCCTGCTGCCTGTGCTGCCAGCCCGCCGGGCTCCACAGCCGCTCCATGGCGTAGCCGCCGTCGGCGATGAACTCCGCGTAGGCGGCATTGGTGACGGGCGCGGTGTCCAGGTAGAACGACGGCACATCGACCTCATGCGCCGGCCGTTCGTTATCCAGCGCCCACGGCTCGGTCGAGGTTCCCATCGTGAAGGGACCGCCTCCGACCAGCACCTCGGCTGGCAGCCGGAGCACGTCGGCGGGCGCGGGCCCGGGCGGCGGTGCCGACAGCACAGGCTGGCCGGTCCTCAGCTGGTGGGTCGCCAGCATGGTCTCGTCGTGCTGCTGCTCGTGTTGGGCGATCATGCCGAAGACGAATCCCCGCTCGACCAGCGCGCCTGTGCTGAAGCTGACGCGCTCGAGCAGGTCGAGCACGCGGCCGCGGACGTCGCTGGCGTAGCCGCGAGCCTCGGCCGGCTGCAGCAGCGGCAACGTGGGCCGCTTGGCCCTCGGGTGCTCAAAGGCGTCGTACAGCGGGTCGATCTCCGGGTGCAGCGGCTCCCGGCCACCCACGCCGCGGAGCAGCCACAGCTCTTCCTGGTTGGCGATGTGGGCGAGGTCCCACACCAGCGGCGACATAAGCGGCGAGTGCTGCCTGATCAGGTCGGGCTCATCGACGCAATCGGTGAGCACCCGAGTCCGCTCCCTGGCGGTGATGAGCCTGGTCGCGATCTCTTCGCGTAGCACGCTCGCGTCGGGGGCTATGGTCATCACTGTCCTTCCAGGTGGGCGACGTTCTCGAGGATGTCGTCGGCCGGACAGCGGCTGCGCTGCACGAAGCGCTCGGCGAAGTCGGCGACCGCGGTCCTGGCCGCGACTGGAGCCTCGGCCCTGGCAAGCGCGGCCGTCGCGGCGTCGAAGCATCGCTGCGCCGCCCTGGCGATCACGGGGTCTTCCAGCCCCAGCCTGGCCGCGCGCAGCCACGGGGTGGTCTCGTCCCTGGTGCGGCCGCCCGACCGCTGCCGCGGTACGGGACCATCTGGATCCGTCGAGCCGTTGCGCTCCCAGACCGGCTCGGCCGCGGCCATCGCCTCGTCTGCAGCGGCTGGGTCGTCGATGAGCGCCGCCACGACAGAAACCGGGACAATCCAGCCGTCGCCTGGCTGCGCGTCGATCATCCGCAGTTCCAGATGCCCGCGGGGCCTGACCGGCGGGAACAAGGTGGACAGGTGGTAGCTGAGGTCATCGGCCGTCGGCGGCCCGTACACATCGGCGCCCTGCCGTCCTGGCGCGCGCGGCTGGCCGGAGCCACGCAGCCAGTCCCTGAAGGTGAGCCCGGACGGCACCGTCCATGGCTGTCCGCCTGGCCTGCGCACGCAGAGCACGTCGGCGTCCATGGCGTACCTGACCCAGTGCTCCCGTGCAGCGTCGGAGCCGGCTACTGGCGGGGGCACCGCCAGGCCGCCAGGCCCCCGCTGCCGGGCCGGCGTGGTCGGCTCGGCGCCCGCGGGCGGGCGGGTCCGGCCAGGATCGAGCCTGGACCAGACCAGCTGGCGGGTGCACTTCCAGCCCGTCGGCTGTCCGCGGCGCAGCGGGGAGTTAGCGAACGTGCCGACGAGCACGGGCCCGAGCGCGTGCAGCAGCCGCCACCGGAACGCGCAGCCGGAAGTGCCGTCGTCGTCGAGGCCCGCATCGACGCAGACCTGGACAGATGCCGTACTGCACATCATGAGACGGCCCCAGTAGCCGTCGCGGTCGAAGAACTCTTCCATGGCGGCGTACCGCGGCTGCTCGAGTACCCGGTTCGGACGGCGGAGGGGATCGATGCCGCGACCAGTGAGAACGAGGCCGGCGTCCCAGAATGCCTCGTGCAGGACCGCGAGGTCGCCGCTCGCGGCGGCGATACAGTCGCTGAGGTCCTTTGCTGGAGCTGTGCTTAGTTCGACCTGGCCGCCTGGCTCCAGGGTCAGGAGGCCGGCTCCGGGCAAAATGCCCGGTTTGCTGAGTGCGTCATAAACTTGCTGAATCCGGCTGAATGGCACAGCGAGCAGGGGGTCCTCGCTGTCGCGGACGAGCCATTCCAGCTCGGCACCGATGGTCCCGGGTGGGCCCGTCTTGAAACAGATCGCACCTATGTGCTGTTCCGCATCGGTCTCGGACAGTGGCACCATGACGTGATCAGCGGCATCGCGCTGCGAAAGGCCGCTCTCAACCGTGCCCCCGGCACGAGTCCGGGGCGGGAAGTGATCCGCCGTAGCGGTATCAGTCGTGTCGGCGGGCAGCTCTCTCACCCTTCCAGGCGAATCCGCGGGCGGCACGGGGGCACTGCGTCTACCAACTGCAGGCCAGGCAGGGTAATTCCCTGATGTGCTTGTCCTATCCATAGCAAACGGGTCTGACAGTCCGGGGAGGCAGCGTGAGCGAACGCGAGTTCGACGTCATCGTGATCGGGATGGGCCCGGGCGGTGAAGAGGTCGCCGGGCGGCTCGCCGAGTCCGGCCTGCAGGTCGCGGGCGTGGAGTCCAGGCTGGTCGGCGGCGAGTGCCCGTACTTCGGCTGCGTGCCCTCGAAGATGATGATCAGGTCAGCGAACCTGCTCGCTGAGGCGGGCCGGGTGGCCGGGATGGCGGGGCGGGCCGTGGTCGAGCCGAGCTGGGATCCGGTCGCCAGGAGAATCAGGGACGAGGCGACCGACGACTGGGATGACACGGTCGCGGCCGACCGGTTCGCGGGAAAGGGCGGGCACCTCTTCCGCGGCTGGGGCCGGATCACCGGGCCGGGCGAGGTCACCGTCGCTAGCGCAGGAGGTCAGGACGACGAGGTGCTGCGGGCGCGGCGCGGCATCGTGATCGCTACCGGAACAGCCCCAGCTGTGCCGCCCATCGCTGGCCTGGCGGGAACCCCGTTCTGGACGAACCGGGACGCGGTCAAGGTCACGCGGGTGCCCTCGTCGCTGATCGTCCTGGGCGGCGGCGCGGTCGGCGTGGAGCTTGCCCAGGCCTTCGCGCGTTTCGGCGCGAGCGTCACCGTGGTGGAGGCGCTAGGCCAGCTCGTCCCGCTCGAGGAGCCGGAAGCTGGCGACCTGCTGGCCCGAGTTTTCCGCGCGGAGGGCATCGGCGTCCGCACCGGGGTGGCGGCCAGCGGGGTCAGTCACGGCGACGGCGGCTTCCAGGTCACGCTGGACGGGGGCGACGTGCTGACCGGCGCCGAGTTGCTGGTGGCGACCGGCCGCCGGGTGAACCTGGCCGAGATCGGGGCTCGTGTGGCCGGGATCGACGATCAGGCGAAGGCGATCCAGGTAGACGAGCGGATGCGGGCCGCCCCTGGGGTCTGGGCGATCGGTGACATCGTCGGCCACGGCGCGTTCACCCACATGTCCACGTACCACGCGGGGATCGTGATCGCCGACATCCTCGGCGAGGAGCATCACGCCGCCGAGTACCACGCGGTGCCGCGGGTGACCTTCACCGATCCGGAGATCGGCTCGGTCGGGCTGACCGAAGCGCAGGCTCGCGCGCAGGGCCTGGCGGTCAGGACCGGATCGGCGCAGGTACCTGCCTCCGCGCGGGGCTGGATTCACAAGGCAGGCAACGACGGCCTGATCAAGCTCGTGCAGGACGCTGCGAGCGGCACGCTGGTGGGAGCCACCTCGGCGGGACCGGTGGGCGGCGAGGTGCTCAGCATGCTCACGCTCGCAGTGCACGCGCGGGTGCCGGTGCAGCGCCTGCGCGAGATGATCTACGCGTATCCGACCTTCCACCGCGGCGTCGAGGACGCGCTACGGGACCTGGGCTGAGCTTGCGGCCGAGCGCGCGGATAAGTTAGAGCCCGACATCGGCACGCGGCAGAAGGAACACCGATGAGCGTCGGCAGCCTGGTTTCCTCGGGACCGCTGCTGCTCGCGATCCCTGTCGCGGCCGCGGCCGGGATGGTCACCTTCCTGTCACCGTGCGTGCTTCCGCTGGTGCCCGGCTACCTTTCTTACATCACGGGCATGTCGGGTGCTGCCGTGGCAACCGGCACGGCAGGCGGGCCGGACGACGATGCGGTCGAGGCTGGCGGAGGGGCGGACCTGGCCGCCAGGCCCGGTGCGGTGACCGCGGCGGGAGGCGGCGCGGCAACCGTCACCGCGGCGCCGCTAGCCAGGCCCGTTCCGCCCACTGCGAGCCGCGGCCGTGCGCTGGCGGGCGCGGCGCTGTTCGTGCTGGGTTTCTCCGCCCTGTTCGCTCTCTACGGCGCCGCGTTCGGTGGCCTGGGCGCGAGCGTGCAGGCGCATTCGGAAGGCCTCAGCCAGATCCTCGGCGTGGTGCTGATCGTGCTCGGCCTGCTGTTTGCCGGTGCCTTCGAGCGGTTCAGCTTCGCCGGCAGGATCATCAAGCCTTCGCTGCGGCCGCGTGCTGGCCTTGCCACCGCGCCCGTGCTCGGCGTGCTGTTCGGGCTCGGCTGGACGCCGTGCATCGGCCCGACGCTGAGCGCCGTCCTGGCACTGGGCCTGACCACCGGCACCGCGGCGAGAGGTGCGTTCCTGGCTTTCGTCTACGCGCTCGGCGTCGGCGTGCCCTTCCTGCTGGTCGCCTTCGCGGTCGACCGCGGCATGAAGGTGCTCGGATTTGCCAGGCGGCACGCTCGGCTCATCACGAGGATCGGCGGCCTGCTGCTGATCGTGGTCGGCGTGCTCGAAGTCACCGGCGCCTGGTCGGGCGCGATGACATGGCTCAAGGTGCACTGGCTGAGCGGCTACAACGCTCCGTTCTAGCCGTCTAGCCTGACGCGCCCGGGCGGGCCGGCAGCGCCGGCCTGGCGCGGGACGGGCGCTCGGCGGTGTCCGGCGGCGCGGCGGCGGGCTCGGCGGCCAGTGCCTCCATCGCCAGGCCGACGGCGCGCTCGAGCTGGGGATCGGTGCCCGAGATCCAGTCATTCGGTGTCATCAGCAACTCGATGTCGGGGTCGACGCCATAGTTCTCCACGCCCCAGCCGTACTGGCTGAACCAGAAGGAGAACTTGGGCATCGTCATCGACGTGCCGTCGACGAGCTGGTGCCACCCGGCGATGCCGATCACACCGCCCCAGGTGCGCGCGCCGATGACGGTGCCGATCTTCAGGATCTTGACGGCGGCCGTCACGATGTCGCCGTCCGAACCTGCCCACTCGTCGGTGACCGTGATGACCGGCCCGCGCGGCGCCTGAACCGGATAGCTCTGTGGCCTGCCGTGGCGCACGGTGTCCCAGCCGATAACCCGTCGCGCTAGCTTCTCGACGATGAGCTGGGAGGTGTGGCCACCGCTGTTCGCGCGAACGTCGACGATCAGCGTCTCCTTCTCCATCTCGCCACGCAGATCGCGGTGGAAGTCGGACCACCCCTCGCTGACCATGTCGGGCACGTGCAAGTAGCCCGCCCGGCCGCCGCTCAGCTCGCGGACCAGCTGGCGACGCCCAGCGACCCAGTCCTGGTAGCGCAGTCGCAGGTCGCTGCGGAGCGGAACAACGACGGCGCGGTGCGCCTCGTTGTCAGCCGCGCGCAGCACCGTCAGCTCCACGGGCTTACCCGCCGCGCCGACCAGCAGCGGGGCGGGACCGGTCGCCGCGTCCACCGGCCTGCCGTCGACGGCCACCAGCAGATCGCCGGCGTTGATCTGGGCTCCAGGTGCCGCCAGCGGCGATCGCGCCCGGGGGTCGGAGGACTCCCCTGGCACGATCCTGGTGATCCGCCAGCCATCGCTGTCTGGTTCGATGTCGGCTCCGAGCACGCCAGCGACCTGCCCGGTCGTGTCCGCGCCGCCGGCCGGCATGATGTAGGCGTGCGAGCTGCCCAGCTCGGCGACGGCCTCGTGCAGCACGTCGGCGAAGTCGTCGGAGGTGGCGATCCTGTCCAGCAGAGGCCGGTACTGAGTGAGCGCGGCGTCCCAATCGACGTCGGCCATATCGGACACCCAGAACTCGTGCCGCATAGCGCGGCCCGCTTCCTCGTAGGCTGCGCGCCACAGTGCGGGCGGATCAGCCAGGAACCTGGCCCTGGACAGGTCGACGCTGATCCGGTCCTCGCTGTTCTCCGGGTCGGCCTTCCTGTTCGACGGCACGACGAGGAGCTGCTGGCCGTCCTTGATCACCAGCCTGCTGCCATCGCCGCTGGCGGCGAACCAGTTCACCTGGTCGGCCAGCTCGGTGCACTTGGAGCGCTTGACGTCGAAGTACTCAAGCGAAGGCCGCGGGCTGTCCTCGTCCAGGCGGGCGCCGCCCTCGCCGAGGTTCCCGGCCAATGGCTCACGCAGCCAGGCGAGGCCGCCCTCGGCGGCCTGCAACGAGCTGTACCGGGACTCGGGAACCGGCACCTGGACGATCCTGGCGCTGAGCTCGTCCAGGTCAACGGTCACCGGCTTGACCTTCGCCTTACCCTTGCTGTTGGCGCCGTTGGCGCCGCTGGCGGCCTTGCCGTCGCCCCCGTCCTCGCTGCCCTCGGCGTCCTTGCCGTCCTTGTCGTCCTTGGCGTCCTTGCCGTCGGCGTCCTTGTCGTCGTGGTCATCCTTGCCTGCGCCGACCGGCCGGCCGCCGACCAGCGGCCCGAACGGCGACGGCGTGCTAGCGGCCAGGGTCACCATGAACGGCCGGCTCCCGTACGGGAAGCTCAGATCGAAGAAGTGCGCGTCGTAGACCGGGTCGAAGTTGCGCTTCGACAAGAAGGCCAGGTACAGCCCGTCCGCGGTGAACGCGGGATCTGTGTCGACGAACCTGCCGTCGGTGACGTCGGTGACCTGCCGGTCGGACAGCCTGGCGAGCCTGAGCCGGCGCAGGTCGCCTGGCTCGGGCTGGGACCAGGCGAGCCAGGCCGAATCAGGTGCGAACGCCAGGTCGCTGATCGGCCCGGCCCCGGACTCGGCCAGCTCAAAGACGTCGCCGGAGTCCACCTCGACGAGCCGCAGCTTGCCGTCGCGCGCAGCTACGGCCACTACGCTGCCGTCAGGAGCTGCGGCTATCTCGCCGGCCCAGCCGATCTCCCCAGCAGCGATCCGGCGTGGCGCCGCACCAGGAGCCAGGCCCTCGGCAGGGCCGATCTCGAGCGCGTCGCTGCCGTCGACCTCGACAACCCAGACCACCTGACCGGCGTCACCCAGCACTCGCGGCAGCCGCGCGACCGGTCCGGGAATTGCCGAGAGCGCCCTGGCAGGGCCTTCCCTGTGCGTCAGCCAGTGCACAGTGCCGCGCACCTGAACGGCGCTTGCCTGGCCGGTAGCGTCGCAGCTGAGGCCGTCGAGGTGATCGGCGGCCGAGACCAGCTTCGTAGCCCTGCCGGACACCGGCACGCCCAGCGTGACGTCCAGCCTGACCGGCTCGCTGTCCGCGCTAAGGTCGGGGATCAACCAGATCTCGCCGCCGTTCTGGTAGACGATTCTGGTGCCGTCGGTGCTGGCGTTGCGGGCGTAGGTCGCGTCGTGATCGGTGTGGCGGCGCAGGTCGGTGCCGTCCAGCGCGCACGAGTAGACATTGCCGACGCCTTCGAAGTCGCTCAGGAACGCGAACCTGCCGCCGGCCAGCATCGGGTTGAAGAACTGGCCGCGCAGGTCGGCGAGCAGCCTGCGGAACGCCGGTTGTGAATCGCCCGCAGCTTGGTCGGCAACCCACAGCCGGCCCGAGGTGCCGCCGCGGTACCGCTTCCAGAACGCGGGATCCTGATAGCTGGATGTCAGCAGCGCGATCGACGCGGCGTCGATGGCGATGTCGCCGGCCGGCCCGTAGGGCAGCCTGCGGTGCTCGGCGAAATGGCCCGCGCCGTCGCTGACCGGAATCGCGTAGCCCCACGTGTAGTGCGTGTGCGGCTGGTTCGCCGCGGTCGTGGCGAGGATCTCCCCTTCGTGGTTCCAGCCACGCAGCCTCGTGCCCTGGTTCGACCAGTAGCTGACCCGGGAGGTGTCGCCGCCATCGGTGCTTGCTAGGTAGATCTCTGGCGGGCCGTCCCGCCAGCTAGTCCATGCGACCAGGCCGCCGTCGCCGGAGAACTTCGGACCGGCGGCCTGGACGCGGTCAGCGGAGATCCGCCAGGCGCGGCCGCCGGCGGCTGGAGCCAGCCAGACGTCGTCATCGGCGACGAAGGTCAGAAGGTCTCCGCGCAGGTTCGGGTAGCGAAAGTATCGGGAGTCAGTCACCGGAACATCGTAGATCAGCCGAGCCTCGCGTATTTCTTCCGTGCCAGCCGGTCACGAACTGCATCTGGCAGGGGACTCTAGGTAACCAAATTCGCGCTGCGTCCCTCGTCGGGCCTTATCCCGAATAGGTGGTAGATACAGGATGTAGCTGCCAGACTGCATCTCGTGGCGAAAATGGGGGACCGGAATCGGCCGCCATCGGCCATTCCTGGCGGCTATGTCGCGTCCGTAATTCCACCGCAATTCGCGCACACGGCCAGTTCGGCCAGCTTCAAGCCGGAGCAACCCGCTCGGGTAGGCGCTCCTGACTTCGACCGGCGCACGATCAAGCAATTCCTGGCCGAAGCGGAAGCAGATCCCCACGCCGTCATGGAGTACTTCTACGCGCGGCTCTTTACCGCCCATCCCGACCTGCGCGGCATGTTCCCGCACGCGATGACGCAGACGCGCGCCGCGGTGTTCGGCCACCTGAGCAGCATTATCGCTGGGCTGGACGATCAGCAGCGCACCGAGCAGGCCCTCGCCCAGGTCGCGAGGGATCATCGCAAGTTCGGCGTGAAGGAGAAGCACTACCGGCCGTTCTTCGACTCGGTGGTCGCGCTGGCTGAGCACGTGGCCGGCCCGTCGTGGACGAGCCAATCGGCCGCCACCTGGCGGGCGGCGACGGACTGGTTCGCGGCCGTGATGGCGGCCGCTGCCGCGGACGACGCCGCCCGGGAGCCGGCCTGGTGGACCGGCGAGATCGTGCAGCACGACCGCCGCACCGAGACTGTCGCCGTCCTCACCATCAGGCCCGACGAGCCGCTCGGCTACGTGCCAGGTCAGTACGTCGCCGTCCAGACGCCGCGGTGGCCGCGGACCTGGCGCAGTTTCTCGATCGCGAACGCGCCACGGGACAACGGCCTGATCGACATTCACGTCAGGGCGGTGCCCGGCGGGATGGTCAGCACCGCGCTGGTGAGCCACTGCGCCACCGGCGACACCGTGCTCCTTGGCGCGGCGCGCGGCGAAATGGCGGTACCCGGCGACCGGGACAGGGACCTGGTCTGCGTCGCGGGCGGCACCGGGCTGGCCCCGATCAAGGCGCTCATCGAGGCGGTCGTGGGCGCCGCCTGGCAGGGCAGGCGCCGTGCGATCACCCTGTACGTCGGCGTGCGCCGCAAGCGCGATCTCTACGACGCCGCTGACCTGGAGAGCCTGCGGCTCGCCTATCCCCCGCTCACCGTGATTCAGGTGGCCGAACGGGAACTCGACTTCGCCGGACGCGTCGGTCGTCTTCCCGAGGTGGTCGCGACCCATCCGTCGTTCAGGGACTGCGACGTCTACGTCGCCGGCCCCGCCGGGCTGGTCAAGTCAGCGGCGAAGCTGCTCTCGAAGCGGGTGCCGGCGGGCAGGCTGCACCACGACCCGGTCGAGGCACTCGAACTCGCCCGCCACCCGCAGCGCCAGGACCTCCTCCGCCGCCCGGCCGGAGCGCGCTAGACCTTGCGCCAGCCTGGGATCCACGCGCCTTCCTTGACCGTGTAGTCACCGAACAGCGCGGGCGCCTCCGCCTGCATGATCTCGCCGATCATGCCGAACAGCAGCCGGATTTCCTCTTCGGCACCGGGGTCGGTGCGCGCCTCGATGGTGTGCCGCAGCGTCCTGATATTGGCGGTCCAGAGCAGACCGGTGGCCACGCCGTCCGGTGCGAACCGGCGCATGAAAGAGGTCTTGTGTTTCTTCTCGCTGAACGGCACGCCCTCGGCGTCGAGACCGAAGTGGTCGGCCATCCAGAGCTGGAACTCCTCAAGCTGACCTAGCAGTGAGCTCGCCTTGTCCATGAGCTCCTGATCGGCGCTGGCCCACTGCGGGAACCAGAACCCGATGTCGTTCAGCCGCACGAACCGCAGCGACTCCTGGGAGATCGCCACGCCGGGCCGGTGCCTAATCAGCTCGTGGGTCAGGACCCTGCTGACGTTGTGCAAGGCGAAGCTGAAGCTGACGTGCTCCAGCACCGAGCCGTGGGCGCTGGACAGGATGTTCTTCAGGTAGGCGTCCTGCTCTGACCGCACCCTGGTCACGTTCGGGTTCAGCCCGGGCTCCCAGGACCGGTAGCACAGCCGCCCGGCGAACTCGGCGAGGTTCATGGCGTCGTTGTCCAGCCGCCCGTCGTCGAGGCGCTCGAGCCAGCTCGTCCCGCCTACCTCGCTCAGGTACCTGGCGATCGCGTCGTAGTCCAGCTGCGGCCTGGCGACCAGGAAGACCTCGGGATGCACGTTCCTCATGACCTGGCACCCTACCGGCGTCGGCTGACAACGCCCCGGCCGCTGCTGCTAACGAAAGCCTTTCCGCAGGCAGTGGCGCCGCGTGGTAGGCGTGGCAGAGCCTGAGCACGTTCGCGACGACCAGCCGGCCCGCGTCGTCGCCGGCCGACAGGATCGACTCGGGGTGGAACTGCACGGCCCACCGCCCTGCGGCCTGGTCCTCGATGGCCATCACGACCTCACCACCGCGGGCCGCCGCTGGATCGGAGGTCAGCGCCGTCACCGCGAACCCGCCGTTGACCTGATCGGGCGTGGCATGCAGGGAGTGATAGCGGCCGGCCGTGAATAGTTCAGGCAAGCCGGAAAACAGCCCGCCGCCGGTCACCCGCACCCGGCCTGCCTTGCCGTGCGCCGGCGTCGCCAGCAGGTTCAGCGTGCCGCCGGCGTGCTCGACCATCGCCTGCAGGCCGAGGCAGACCCCGAAGGCGGGAAGCCGGCGGGCGTCGAGTTCGGACAGCAGAGCAGCGCAGCCGAAATCGGCCAGCCGGCCAGGCCCCGGCGAGAGCACCACCAGATCGGGCGCGTACTGGTCGAGCTGGCCGGGATCGAACCCGGCGCGCAAGGTCGTCACGGCCGCGCCCTGCTCGGCGAAGTAGCTCGCCAGGGTGTGCACGAACGAGTCCTGGTGGTCCACGAGGAGTACCCGCATCCCGGCGCCGGGCAGGCCGGCGCCTGGCTGGCCTGCGCCGGCCCAGCCTGCGCGCTCGTCCAGATCAGGCGCGGCTCCAGCGGTGGTGCCGGCGGCGGCCGCTGCCTCCGCGAGCACCTCGAGCAACGCCCTGGCCTTCAGCCTGGTCTCGAGCTCCTCGGCGGCTGGGTCCGAGTCGAACAGCAGGGTCGCGCCGGTGCGGACGGACGCGAGGCCGCCGCGGATGTGCGCCGTCCGAAGGGTCAGCCCGGTGTTCATCGAGCCGTCGAAGCCAAGCACACCCACGGCGCCGCCGTACCAGCGGCGCGGGCTCGCCTCGTGGTCCTCGATGAACTGCATCGCCCAGGTCTTCGGCGCCCCGGTGACGGTCACGGCCCACATGTGCGTGAGGAACGCGTCGAGCGCGTCGAACCCGGGGCGCAGCGTGCCCTCGACGTGATCGACGGTGTGGATCACACGGCTGTACAGCTCGATCTGACGGCGTCCGATCACCCGCACGCTGCCTGGCACGCATATCCGCGACTTGTCGTTCCTGTCGACGTCGGTACACATCGTCAGCTCGGACTCGTCCTTTTGTGACGTCAGCAGCTCCGTGATATTGGCCGCGTCGGCGAGCGGGTTCGCGCCGCGCGGCACGGTGCCAGCGATCGGGCATGTCTCGACCCGGTCGCCGGTCACCCTGACGTACATCTCCGGGGACGCGCCGACCAGGTATTCGTCCTCGCCGAGGTTCAGGAAGAACTCGTAAGGAGCCGGGTTCCGCCTGCGCAGCCGCTCGTAGCACGCAGCGGGCGAGCCGCACCTGGCCCAGAACTCGTGACTGGGCACGACCTCGAACAAGTCCCCGGCCGCGAACCGTTCCCTCGCCCTCGCCACGACCGCGGCGTAGCCGCCAGGTTCAGGATCATCAGGCAGGTTAACCGGGCTCTCCACGCTGGTCCCGGCCCGGCTGACCGGCGCGGCTGGCGGGGTGGCGCGGTCCAGTCCCCGCGTCGACCGGCCGCCGGCGGCGAACTCGTAGCTGTACCGCAGCGCGGTCTCGCGCTTCCTGTCGATCACGTAGATCTGGTCGGGCAGGTGCAGCACCAGGTCGCGTTGCCGTGCTGAGGCGCCCGGGCCTTTGTCGTGCCGTTCTGGCCGCTGCCGGATCGGCTCGAACTGGAAGGCCAGGTCATAGCCGAAGGCGCCATACAGCCCCAGATGCTCGTCCGGCCCAGCGAACAGCGCGATGACCTCCCGGATGGCGCTGAACACCGTCGGGCGCCTGCTTCGCTCCTCCTCGGGAACAACCCCCGCGGTCTCGGCAATGACAACCCTGACGCTGGCGGCGGCGTCCTCTGGCTGGTCCATCGCCGTCGGCGAAAGCCGCGCGCCGGCCCGATCGAGGGCGGCGCCGATCGCCGGCAGCAACACCGCGCCGCGTTCGTTCAGCGCCGTGGCCGTCAGCTCGCGTCCGCGCGCGGCGAACTCGACGCACGGGTCGACGTAGCCCATGTGCCAGCGGCTGTAGCGACCCGGATACTCCATGCCCGAGCTGAAGGTGCCGCCGCGCCTTGTATCGATCTGCGTGATTACGTCGGCCAGCCCGGCAGGATCGAACGCCGTGGCCGTCCTGGCCACTTCGATGCCGCCAGCGGTCACGAACCTGGTCTCGCCGCGCGGTGGCTGGGCGCCGAAGTCCGCGCTGTAATCGACGCTTGGATCTGGCATGCCTGTGTCCTGCCTGTCAGGCCCGGACCGGCGTAAATGCGCGAAGGCGACCGCCGGATGCCGGGCGGTCGCCTTCGGGTTGCTGGACGCGCGAACCAGGGCCGCCTAGCGGCGGCGCCACCAGGTGCGGCTCAGCGATGACATGGCGTAAGGGTAGCAGCGCAGGCTGCAGTGCGTGCGGCGGACGAGCCGCGCTGCCGACTAGCCGATCGCATACACCACCGTGATCTGCACGCTGACTTGCTGCGAACCCGGCGAGACCGGAACTGAGGCGGCCCCTGACGACTTCGCGGCCGCCATCGCGGTGAACTCCGGGTACGGGAAGACCTGGCTCTGGTCGGACACGCTGATCACCCGGCCAAGCGGCCGGCCGAGGCCGTGCGCGAACTGGCTGGCCTTCGCCTGCGCGTCGCGGACAGCGGCCATCCTCGCGCGGCCAAGCAGGCGGCTGGTGTCGGCCAAGTTCAGCGAGACGCCGTTCACGGTCGTGGCGTTGCCGCCCGCGGTCGCGGCCGCCTGGATCTGGCTGCCCGCCTTGCCGAGGTCGCGCAGCGTAGCGGTGAGTTGCTCGCTGACGCCGTAGCCGACCGGGGCCTGGCTGCCGTTGGTGTAGTTCGGCTCGATCGACAGCCCGGAGGTCTGGATGTCAGCGGGTCGGACGCCGCCTGCCTTCAGCGAGCGGATCACGCGGCTCGCCGCCTCGTTCGCCTGGCGGAGCGCGATCGACACCGACGACGCGCTGGTCTGCACGCCCATGGACAAGATGAGCTGGTCGGGCGTGCCGGTGACCGTTCCAGTCCCGGTGACCGTGATCTTTCCGCCGCCCTGGGCGGCCGTCAGGACCAGGCCGCCTGGATTGCCCTGGCCCGCCTGGGCGGCATTGCCGCCCGCGCTCGCGGCAGGCGTCCTGGCCGATCCCAGCAAGAATGCGCCGATGAGCAGCACCGCGGCGGCGAGGCCGATCCCGATTGCGCGGAACGCGGGTTTAACAGTGACAGTCATGACGGTTCTCCCAGTCTGCTTGTACTCGCGACTGAGACGCGCGCCAGGTGCTCCCGGTTCCGGCTGTCCTCCGCTTGCTGGCCTAGTGGTGATGGTGCCTGGTCGCGATCACGTACAGAACGACCGCGAACACCACGGCGAACAGGGCGAGGATCGAGAAGTGCTTGCTTTTCTCTTCCTTGAGGATAGGAACCTGCCGCAGCCGAGTGGCGAGCTCAGCGGAGGCTCCGCGATAGAACGCGTAGTGCCAGCCGATGAAGAGCGCAATTGTAGAGAATACGGCGACGTAGAGCGCCGCGTGCTTGCTCATGGCGTAAAGAATGGCATGCCGCCCATTTTAGGGCAACGGAAAATGCCGGAAAGCTAGGGCGAGAACGGGTGCTTCTTAGTCGAATTCGATCCAGTGACCTGCGCCGTTATCGCGGGCCGCCAGGTAGGCGGCCATCGCCGCGGCCAGATCCTCGATCGCGAGTCCAAGCGACTCGAAGATCGTAATCTCAGCAGCGTCGCGGCGGCCAGCGTCGGGCGCGATGCCGGCCAGCAGGTCTCCGATCTCGGCGCGAATGTGGCCCGGGTCTACGGCGCCATCGGCGGCGGCCAGCAGGTAGTCGCCGGCCTCGGCGAGCAGAGACTCCCGGCTGTCGGCGAAGAGCGCGGCGCTCGCGACCGTCTGGGTGTCAAGCTCCCTGGTGTGCGGCATGCAGGCCCCGACCGCGTTGATGTGAGTGCCCGGTGCGAGCCAGGCACGCTCGAGTATGGGTGTCGCCGACGTCGTGGCAGTCACCACGATCCGTGCTCCGTCGACCGCATCCTTGACCGAGTCGCACGCTTTGACCCGGACGCCGGCGGCACCAACCTCCGCGAGGGCTGCGGGAGCTACCTCGGCCGCGAACGCCGCTGCCCTCCCAGGTCCTGACCCAGCCACTCTGACTTCGGCGAGCGGCCAGATCGCCGCGATCGCCATGATGTGCGACCTGGCCTGGACGCCGGTGCCCGCCACCGCGAGGACGTCAGCACCTGGCACGGCGAGTTGTTCCGTGGCGACGGCGGACACCGCCGCCGTCCTGATCTCGGTGACGGCCGACGCGTTGAGCACGGCCAGCGGCTCGCCGGTGTCCTGGCTGGACAGCAGGACGACGCCCTGGTGGCTGTCCAGCCCGACGGCCGGATTTCCTGGAGTGATGTTAATTGCCTTGAGCCCGTACCCGGTGCCGGCCTGGAACGACGGCATCAGCCCCATCATTCCTGGTGCGCCCTCCGGCTTGAAGATCGAGCGCAGCGGCTGGAAGACCTCGCCGCGGGCTCGCGCGGCCAGGCAGCTGCGCATGGTCTGCGCGCACAACTGATAGCTGAGCACCGAACGGACTGCCGCGCCGGGCAAGACAAGCAGTTCCACTGGCTGGCTCCTCTTCGGCTGCTCTTCGCCTACTTGTCGTCGCGCGGGGCCGGCCGATGCTCGGCAGCTGGCGTCCCGAACGTCAGCGCCTTGGCCCGTGGCGCGATCGCGACCTCGTCAGGTGGCCGGTGCACGGGCACCGGCCTGCCTGCGATCCGGTAGACCTCGGCGCCGTCAACTGTCTCGTGCTCAAGCAGGACTTCGACGAGTTCGGCCAGCATCTCACGATGCGCCCTGATTAGGCCGACCGCGGTGTGCTCCGCCTCACGCAGCAGCCTAGAGACCTCGGAGTCGATCAGCGCCTGGGTGGACTCGGCATAGGGCCTGCTCGTCAGGCCGTTGCCGCCGCCACCGCCGAGGAAGACCGAGCCGCCCTGCGGATACCCGACCGGGCCAAGTTTGTCCGACAGCCCGAACTCGCGCACCATCCTGATGGCCATGTCGGTCGCGGTGGACAGGTCGTTCGCTGCGCCGGTTGAGCCCTGGCCGAGCTCGACCAGCTCAGCGGCGCGGCCGCCGAGCCGGACGGCGAGCGAGTCGTGCAGGTAGTCCTCGCCGTACAGGTGCCGCTCGATCAGCGGCAGTTGCTGCGTCACGCCGAGCGCCTGGCCGGCCGGCAGAATGGTGACCTTGGCCACCGGGTCGGCGTGTGCCGACAGGGCTGCGACGAGCGCGTGCCCAGCCTCATGCACGGCGACCGCGTGCTTTTCTTCTGGCAGCAGCACGTTGGAGCCCTCGCGCCGGCCGAGCAGGATTCGGTCTCGCGCCTCGTCGAAGTCATCGGCCGTGATCACTTCGCGGTTGCGGCGGACCGCGAAGATCGCGGCCTCGTTCGCCAGATTCGCCAGGTCGGCGCCGGAGAAGCCGGGCGTGCCCCTGGCCACGATCTTCAGGTCCACGTCGGCGGCGAGCTTCTTGTCGCGGCAGTGCACGCGGAGGATCGCCGCCCGCTCCTCCAGATTCGGCAGCGGGATCGTGATCTGCCGGTCGAACCTGCCTGGCCGCAGCAACGCGGGGTCGAGGACTTCTGGCCGGTTCGTCGCGGCAAGCACGACCAGGCCCTGCGTCATGTCGAAGCCGTCCATCTCCGACAGCAGCTGATTGAGCGTCTGCTCCCGCTCGTCGTTCGAGACGACGGCGCCAGATCCCGCACGCCGCTGGCCGATCGCGTCGACCTCGTCGACGAAGATGATCGCGGGCGCCCGCTTGCGCGCCTCATTGAACAGGTCACGCACCCTAGCGGCGCCCACGCCGACGAACATCTCGACGAAGCTCGACCCGGTCACCGAGAAGAACGGCACAGACGCCTCGCCCGCGACCGCCCTGGCGAGCAGCGTCTTGCCGGTACCTGGCGGCCCGACCATCAGGACGCCGCGCGGCGCCATCGCGCCGGCCCGCTGGTACCTGGCCGGGTTGCGCAGGAAGTCGATGATCTCGCTGATCTCCTGCTTCGCGCCCTCATAGCCGGCTACGTCGTTGAACTTTGTGCTCGGGCGCTCGGCGTCGAACACCTTGGCCCGTGACCGGCCCACTCCGAGCGCGCCCTGGAAGGCGCCGGTCGCGCCCCGCGACATCCGGCGGAACAGCCAGAACACGAAGATCAACGGCGCCAGCAAGATCAGCCAGTACAAGACCTCGGTGCCGAGCCCCGGCGAGCTGGTGGTCGCGTCGACGCTCTTAACGCCGTCGGCGCGTAGCTGGTTCGCGAGCTGCGTGGTTGGCGCGCCAGGGATCACGGTGGTGTAGGACTTGCCATTGGTCAGGGTTCCGCTGGCCGGCGTATTGCTGCCATTGGATGAGGAATCGAACGTAATGTCCTTGACCTTGTGCTGGCTGGCGGAGCTGATGAACTGGCTGTAGCTCAGCGTGACGGTGCTGCCGCTGTTGATGCTCGGCAGCAAGAAGTACAGGGCCAGCACCGCGACAAGCGCGACCGGCCAGAGCCAGTGCCGCCAGGCTGGCGGAGGCGGCGGCGCGGTCGGGGTCGGCTTGTCGCCCGGCGGCGGCGCACTCGGCTGCTTACTCATACGTCATTCTTACGCACCGCAGAGAGCATTCCGGCCGCCGCCCGCCGCCGCGGTCACGCCGCGGCCAGCTCGGATGGCTCGGCAATGACGTCGACGAGAGCGCCGTTGCGCAGCACGGTCACCTCGAGCGGCTTGCCGATGGCCTCGGCGAACATCAGTCGCTGCAGGTCCTGCGCGGTCGTCACGGGCTTGCCTGCCGCGCTGACGAGGATGTCCCCCGGCCGCAGGCCAGCCCGGGCGGCTGGCCCGTCCGGCACCAGCTCGGCGATCCGCAGTCCTTCCTTGCGCCCGACCCGGTCGTGCAGCCAGGCGGGCAGCGGCGTAGGCGCGCTGACGATGCCCAGGTACGCGCGACGGACCCGGCCGTACTGCATCAGCGCGGAAATGATCTTCCGGCTGGTGGAGTTGACTGGCACCGCGAGACCTAGCCCGACCCCGGCCACGGCCGTGTTGATCCCGACCACTTTGGCGTTGGCGTCGGCAAGCGCGCCGCCCGAGTTGCCAGGATTGAGGGAAGCGTCGGTCTGGATAACGTCCTCGATCAGCCGGACGGCTGAGCCGCTGCGACTGGGCAGCGACCTCCCGAGCCCGCTGACCACGCCGGCCGTCACCGAGCCAGCCAGGCCGAGCGGGCTCCCGACCGCGACCACGAGCTGACCCACGACCAGGTCCTCGGCCTCACCCAGCACCGCAGGGGCCGGCGTCTCCCCTCCGGTCCGCACGACGGCGAGATCGGACAGCGGATCGGCGCCCACCACCGTGAATGGCGAGCTTGTCCCGTCAGAGAACAGCGCAGTCCCGCCGGCCGCGCTGCCGACCACGTGGGCGTTGGTGAGCAGGAAGCCGTCGCCCGTGTAGACGACGGCCGAGCCCATGCTCTCCCCAGCCCGTCGCGAGCCGTGCGCGACACGCAGGCTGGCGACCTTCGGCGTTAGCTCGGCGGCCACGCCGGCGACGATCCGTGAGTACGCATCGAGCGGCGAATCGACTGCCATGCGACCACCTCCAACCCCGTGATTACAAGATTACCTTGCAACACGGCATGGTGGTCAGGTGCTAGCTGGCCGGCTCGAGTACGAAGACGGGGATGACGCGGCTGGTCTTGGCCTGGTACTCGGCGTACGGCGGGTAAGCGGCGACGGCGCGCTTCCACCACTCGGCCTTCTCGTCGCCGGTGATCTCGCGAGCGACTAGGTCGAACTTCTTCGGGCCGTCCTGGACCTCGACCGACGGATTGGCCTTCAGGTTGTAGTACCAGACGGGATTCCTCGGCGCTCCGCCAAGCGAGGCGACAGCGGCGTAGCAGCCGTCGTGCTCAACCCTCATGAGCGGGGTCTTGCGGATCTTGCCGGTCTTGGCGCCCACATTCGTGACGATCACGACCTGCATGTCCGTCTCGCGAAGCATCGTGCCTTCCGTGCCGCCTGAGCCTTCGAACTGCTCGACCTGATCGCGGACCCAGCCGCGCGGACTCGGGACATATTCACCTTCGAGGGGCATGGGCCGAGTCTAGCCTTGGAGCGATCTCGCAGCCCGCTGCGGCGACAGCTTGATCAGCTTGAGCAGGTCGGCCATGCCGCCGAGGCCAGGAAGGCAGTAAGGATCCTCGGCCGCGCCTGGTGCGCATGCCTGGCTCGAGATGTCGCGCGTGAGAGCGCCGTCGAGCGCTTCCTGGCTGACCTTGGACAGCAGCCATCCGAGCGGCACCGAGACCCCTGGATACTCGCGCGGCGCGACGGTGATGAGCTGATCGGGCACGCCCGCCGATGCGGCGAGGACCACCGCCAGGCATGCCTGATCACCACGCTTGCAGCTGGCCCACTGCCCGGAGCCGGTCGCCGCGAGCATGTTGTCGAGTAGCGAGTCGGTGCTGCGGAATTCCGTCGTCGGCCCAACGGATAGCGCCACCTTAGGCGCGTAGATCTCAGGCGTCCGGCTCGGCGGGACGATCTCAGGGGCTCGCTGGAGGCTGTTCTGCAGGTAGACAGTGACGGGCATGATGACTGTGATCGGCTGGCCAGCCTTGGCGGTGGCGACCGCCCTGATGTTGTACTGCCGGATACGGGAGACGAGGATGGGCGCGAGGTTGACAAGCGTCGACAGGCCCGTACTGTCGCCATAACCACCGTCAACCAATTGGTCCTGGAACGCACCGCTTCTCTTGCGGCAACCCCTCACAGTCCCGGTCGGCGTGACGTAGGTGAATCTCGCGGACAGCATGGCCGCCGTCGAGGTCGCGATGCCGCGCATGCATTGCAGGCGCGCGAAGAAGTCGTAGCTGCCAGCTGGACCACGAGTGCCGACGCCGCAGGTCAGGCCCATGTTAGGGATCTGTGAGGCTCTGGGCAGCGTCACCGTGGAGATGACAGCGCGACAGCCGGTGCTGACCGACGTGGAGTTGAAGAACAGCGCCCACGGCAGGGCTGGATTAGTCAGCGGGAACGGCCGCGCCAGGCTCGGATCCTCGTGCTGCCACTCCAGTTCGATCAGAGCAGCGCGATCCGGGTAACGGTCGCCTCCCGGCATACCGCTCGCCGCGACATCGATGCCGGTGTACCCGGCAAGGGCATCCCGGAGCATGAACCCATCGAGCGCGGCTGCGAGCGTCTGCGGGCCGGCCATGCTGGTGATGCGCGTGCTGGCGAGGCCCCCTGGCTGCTGTCCGCCCGTGCTCGAGACCAGCACCGCGGTTCCGACGGATCCGCCGCTGACGCTGCTGACCGCGAAAACGTCGCTCGCTCCGCACGGGCTGTCCGCGATCGTGCCGAGTACCTTGATCGCCCACCACGCCGCCCGGATACCGCCGCCCGAGGCAGCGACCTGGATCAGCGGGAAGACGTTGATCTGATGGCCGCCGGCCGATCCAGCCGGAATAGCGCAGGCTGCGGGAAGCTGATGGCGCCAGCTTGCCAGTGCCTCGTCCAGGGTCGGGCGCTTGGCAGTATGCGTGGTGACCGGTTGCCGGACTTGGTGCAGCGCGGAGTTCCTATCGACGATCCCGCCGATCAGCGCCACGGTGAGCACGATCGTGATCACGGGGGTGACGTTCATCTTCAGCATTCCGAATACCGCGAGTGGCCTCGTCATCTGGGCCAGGTAGGCAAGGGCGCCGAGCAATCCGGCGAGCGTGCCGATGGCGATCTCGGCGGTCGCGAGCGGTCCGAACCACGGTGCCATCGTCAGTGGCGCATGGATGAGCAGCACATCAGCGACGAAGAACGGCGCCATGGCAATCCACAGCCCGATGGTGCGGCCCGCGAGTTCGCTGTGGCGCCCGCGCCAGTGGCTGAAATGCTCGCTGAAGCCCACCCCGGTCGCCTCGCCATTGGGCTTAGGTGCCGCCACGGCCCTGACCGGTACCGGGCCATTGGTCTGGGCGCGCCGCCTGGCCAGACGGGCCAGCAGCGGTGGAACGGACAGGGGCAGGGCGAGCGACGCCACCATCGCGAACCAGAATGTCGCGATCGCCTCCCACCCGGGGTCTGGCACGGCGAGCACCTCGGCCGTGAAGGACCGCACCAGCCCGATCGGCGTGACGGCCAGCACGGCGAGGGCGAGGGAGTCGCCTGCGATCCGTGCGGCGTCGCTGATGACGTCTTCCCGTGGCGGCAGGCCTCGGCCATCCGGAATCTTGCTGCCCCAGAACTGCTGCAGGATCAGGGAAGCGACGTAGATGACGAGCAAGGTGCCGACGAAGGCCAGCAGGCGGGGCAGGGCCACCTGTGCTTGATGCGTGGCTGCGAATAGCCAGGCCAGCAAGCCGACTGCCGCGGGAATGATCACCCACGGCAGGTGCAGAACTGACTTCCTGGCATCGCTCTGCTGGCCGGCGAACTTGGCATCCGCTCGTTTCTTGCGCATTCTGCCGAGCCGGAACAGCAAGTATGCGATCAGCAATTCGGTGACCAGGGCGACGGCCATTTGCCGAAGGCCCATGAGTGAACCGGCGTCGAGCCACGAACGCTGCACATCTGGGAGTTGTTCCAGGGTGTCGCTGACCGGCGGCCCGATCGCGATCAGCGTGAGCAACACGACGACGATCAGCGAGAAGCGCTGCACTTCAAGCGCGTGCCCGAGCCGCCGGAGGTCGGCGTAGATGCCCCTCTCGTCGCTGTGATCATCGCCGCGATTACGGTTATGAACGCTAGACCTGTACTCCTGCCTGCTCTCATGGATCTTGTAGATGATCCAGGTCAGCAGGCTGATGATGAGCAGCCATTTCGCGATGGTGACGAGATGCAGGATCCAGACCAGCACGCTCAACAGCGTGCCGTGCGGATGAAGCAGCAGGCTCACCACGCCGACCACTGCCTCGAGCGCGAGCCCGCCTAGCGCGGCGTTCGTCAGCCAGACCGATGGCCCGTGCCCGGAGTATCTCCTCCGGATGACGACTGCGAGCGATGCGAGGCTGAGGATCAGAACGGCGTCAAACGCCAGGCAGTACCAGAGCCAGCCATTCAGCTTGCCAAAGGTCAGGCTGGCCTGTTCCCAGGCCTCGAACGTCGTGTAAGGAGGCGTGGCGAAGCTCGTCACCTGGCCGGGCCCCACCAGCCCGACCACGGAGTACTGGCCTTGCGGCGTGAGTTCCTGGACGAGCGCGCTGGTCTGCCACAGCCCCACTAGCGCGGCAAGGGCCAGGCCCGACCACGCCATAGCCGCCCAGGTTCCCGTGGTCAGCCAGTTCCAGGCGGCACGCAGTGAGCTCCCACCCTGCGTTCCTGGCGGAGCCGTCGCGGCGGCTGGCAGGTCGCCTGCGTCCCCAGGCACTTCCTCCGCCGGTCCGCTTCCTGCCGGTCCGCTTCCTGCCGGCGCGTCGTCTGCCGGTGCCTCGTCCGCCGGCGCGTCGTCTGCCGGCACCGCGGGCGCCGGAACGAGGCCGGCCGGGCCATCGGCCACGACGGGACCTGACTCATTCTCCGGCGTCTGAACGTCGTCATCCCGGGCCATCGGTGCTCCTGACCCCGCGTAACGCTAGCTGGAATTCACTGGCTGGTAACCAGCAACGCCATAGTGGCAGGCCGCAGCCCGCCGTGCAGCATCCGACGCCCTACAACATTGGACTGATCTGAGCCTATTCAGCGTCCGTTTCAGCACGCGGCGGCCCACTTTGTCGCGCCGAGATCTGTCCAATGTTGAAATTCCGCGCGTGCTGGGCGGCGGATGCCTCTCGCGGTCAGTCCGTCATAGTGGCGGCGAGGCGCTCGGCGGCCTCGGCGTAGTCCTGCGCCATTTCGTAGATGACATCGCGGACGGTCGTGGCCTTGTTCATCAGCCCGACGCCCTGACCAACCCAGTAGGTAGCGAGTTCCTGCGCGCCCTTGTTGCCCTGCTGGGCGAGAATGTCGACCCGCCGCATGACCGGCTCGCTCAGCAGCGACTGCAGCGGCATGGGCAGCGTGGCCGGGCTCTTGTCGCTCTCCCAGGCCGCGGTCCAGTCCGACTTCAGCTGCCTGGACGGCTTGCCGGTGCGGCTGCGCGAGCGGATCGTGTCGCGCGAGGTGGCGGCCAGCATCTTCTGTTTCGTGAACGGAGCAGTCTCGGCCTCCTCGGTGGTCAGCCAGACCGAGCCCATCCACGCCCCGGCGGCGCCGAGCGCGATCGCCGCGGCGACCTGCCGGCCGGTCACGATCCCGCCGGCCGCGAGCACGGGCACCTCGCGGATCGGCTTGATCGCGTCGATCACCTCGGGGACCAGCACCATCGTGGTGACCTCACCGCAGTGGCCGCCAGCCTCGGTGCCGGCCGCGACCAGGATGTCGACGCCGGCGTTGACCTGCCTGATCGCGTGCTCCTTGGCCCCGACGAGGGCCGCGATCGGGACGCCGGCCTTCCTGGCGCGCTCGATCATGTAACCGGGCGGCGTTCCGAGCGCGCTGGCGATGAGCTTGATGGGGTGCCGGAACGCCACATCGAGCAGTTGCTCGCCAGCGTCGTCGCTGATGGAGACCGACGCGGGCGGCGCGTCGGTGCCGTCGGCCGGGATGCCATGCTCTTCGAGCAGTGCCGCGACGAAGTCCTTCTGCTCCTGGCCGATCATGGCGTGAATCGTGGCGACGGCCAGGCCCTGGCCCTTGCCCTCGTACTTCTCGGGCACGAGGATGTCGGCGCCGTACGGCCTGCCGCCCACGTGATCGTCGATCCACGCGAGCTCGTGCTCGAGTTGCTCGGGCGAGTGCATCGACGCGCCCAGCACACCGAAGCCGCCGGCGTTGGTCACGGCGACCACCACGTCTCGGCAGTGACTGAACGCCAGCAGCGGCAGCTCGATACCGAGCATGTCGCAGATCGGGGTCTTCATATCCTGCACTCCTTCGCTCTCGTCCAGCTTCCCCGTGCGTCAGGCGGCCTGGCAAGCCGGAGCTGCTCATGTGGGGCTAGCGTGGGATTGATGGACGCCGACGGGATGGCTATGGATCTGGCGCTTGCCGGGAGCACCGCCGTGGTGACCGGCGCGAGCAAGGGAATCGGGCTGGCGGTCACCAGGGCGCTGTCAGCCGCCGGCGCGACCGTTTTTGCCGGCGCCAGGACGTCATCGCCGGACCTCGAGGAGATGGCCGCTGCGGGCAACGTCCATCCGGTCGAGGTCGACCTGGCCGACCCCCTGGGTCCGGCCGCGCTTGTCGAGGGCGTCGGTCGGCCCGTTGACATCCTGGTCAACAACGTCGGTTCGGCGCCGGCCAGGCCCGGCGGCTTTCTGAGCATCACCGACGATCAGTGGCTCGCCACGCTCAATCTCGATCTCATGGCCGCCGTCCGCGCCTGCCGCGCCGTGCTGCCTGGCATGCTCGAGGCGGGTTCGGGCTCTATCGTCACGATCTGCTCGGTCAACGCCAGGCTGCCCGATCCTGGCGTCTTGGACTACAGCGTCGCGAAGGCAGGGCTCGCCGGATTCTGC
The DNA here is from genome assembly GCA_963696215.1 of uncultured Actinomycetota bacterium. Lineage (GTDB taxonomy): Bacteria > Actinomycetota > Actinomycetes > Streptosporangiales > Streptosporangiaceae > Chersky-822. Next base: position 950,404 of record CAVOJF010000005.1, on the reverse strand, counting down.
AAGGCATTGTCGAAGGAAGTCGGCCCGAAGGGAATCAGGGTCAACACCGTCAGCCCGGGCCCGGTCGCGACCGACCTCTGGCTGGGAGACGGCGGGGTGGCCAGAACCGTGAGTGCCGTGACGGGCGCGAAGCCAGACGACGTGGCCAGCCAGGCAGCCGGTCAGATGGTCACCGGCCGCTTCAGCCAGCCGTCCGAGGTCGCCGACCTCGTGCTGTTCTTGGCGAGCAGCCGGGCGGGAAACATCACAGGAGCGGACTTCACCATCGACGGCGGCCTCGTCCCGACTTGGTAGGGCGATGCGCGAAGCCTTCAGGCTGCTGGATCTCCGAGGTGCCCTCGAGGGTCGTGAAACTCGTGGACGACCCAGTGAGATCATTCGAACCATGAGCAGCGACGTAGTCACGGGGCGTGACGGGAGACCACGCTGCGCCTGGGCCGGCGCCGGGGATACCGCCTTTGGCCGCTATCACGACGAAATCTGGGGTACCCGCACCTACGAGGACTCCGCGATGTTCGAGGCGCTCACCCTGGGCGTGTTCGAGGTCGGGCTGAGCTGGTCGATCGTGTTCGGGAAGCGGGACGCGTTCCGGAAGGCTTTCCCTGGCTTCGTCGTAGCGAAGGTGGCGGCGATGACAGAGCGAGACGTGGACCGGCTGGTAGAGGACTCCTCGATCATCCGCAACCGCGGCAAGATCGAGGCCACCGTCGGCAACGCACGCGCGATGATGTCCGCGTCGCCGAGCCTGGCGGCGCTCGCGAAGTCCTATCAGGTCAGCCGCAAGCGGGCGCCCCGGTCTATCGCCGAACTGCCGAAGTCGACCCCGCAGGCGGAGGCGCTCGCGAAGCAGCTGAAGTCGCAGGGGTACCGCTTCGTAGGGCCCACGAGCGTGTACGCGTTCATGCAGAACGTCGGAGTGGTCAACGACCACGTGCATGGATGCTTCCGCGCGACCGACTACCCCGCCACGGCCCGGAGCCGCTGAGGCCGCAATCGTCCATAACGCGGAGGTCCTTCCTGATCGCGAAGTTCGTGCGCCAGCTGCACCCGGGAATGGATGCCCAATTTGGTGAAAACGGCGCGCAGGTGCGTACTGATGGTGTTGACGGAGATTAGCGGACGTCAAGCCCGGTGACGGCCCTGCCGATGATCATGCGCTGGATCTCCGACGTGCCCTCGAAGATCGTGAAGATCTTCGCGTCCCTGTGCATGCGTTCGACCGGGTACTCCCTGGTGTATCCGTTGCCGCCGAGAATCTGGATCGCCTGCTCGGTCACGCGCACCGCGGTCTCCCCCGCGACCAGCTTCGACATCGAGCCCTCGGCCCTGGTGAACTTGCGCCCGTGCCTGGCCATCACGGCCGCCCGCCAGGTCAGGAGCCTGGCCGCGTCGACCGAGGCCGCCATGTCGGCCAGCATGAAGGCGATCGCCTGGTTCTGGCCGATCGGCTTGCCGAATTGGACCCGGCTCGACCGCGTAGTCCCTGGCGTACTCGAAGGCCGCCCTGGCCACGCCCACCGCCATCGCGGCGACGGTGGGCCTGGACGCTTCGAAGGTCTTCATCGCCGCCTGCTCGCCTCCGGCCTGGCCCGCGGCCAGCCTGGCCAGCCTGGCGTCCAGCCGTTCCTTGCCGCCGACCAGGCACCGGCCTGGCACCCGGACGTTGTCGAGCACGACCTCGGCTGTGTGCGAGGCCCGGACGCCGTGCTTGCGGAACTTCTGCCCCTGCGACAGCCCCGGCGTGCCCGGCGGGACGATGAAGCTCGCCTGGCCGCGGCTGCCGAGCGCCGGATCAACGGACGCGACGACCACGTGCACGTCGGCGATGCCGCCGTTGGTGGCCCACGCCTTGGTGCCGTTCAGCACCCACTCGTCGGTGGCCTCGCGAGTAGACAGCTCTGGTCCTGATCGCGCTGACGTCGCTGCCCGCGTCGGGCTCGGACGAGCAGAAGGCGCCGAGCTTGACGTCGCCCGGAGTCCGCCGAACATCTGCGGCAGCCACTCGCCGATCTGCTCGGGCGTGCCGCTGCTGCTGACGGCGACAGCCGCCAGGCAGGTCCCGGTCAGCGCCAGGCCGATCCCTGCGTCGCCCCAGAAGATCTCCTCAAACGCGACCGGCGTGCCGAGGCCGGTCGGCTCGAACCATTGCCCGCCGAAGAAGTCCAGCGAGTACAGGCCGATCTTCGATGCCTCTTCCAGGATCGGCCACGGGGTCTCCTCGCGCTCGTCCCACTCCGCGGCCGCGGGGCGCATCACGTTCTTGGCGAACTCGTGCACCCAGTCGCGCATCTCGCGAACGTCGTCGGAAGGTTCAAGCGTCAGACCGGCGGCCTCGGCTTGCTCATTACCGGCTTGCACCGCATCGCTCATCTGGGGGCACTCCTCGCCATAGCGCGCACGTAAGTTACTCAGCAGTAGTATGCCGCAGCGCGCCCCGTCGAGGCCAGATGTCATCATTCGATCAGGCCAGATGCCATCATCCCATCAGCAGAGCCTCCCGCCCGTTCACCCAGCGCACGAGGAGCCGCGCGGCATGGACTACAGCAGCTACCACCACCTGCTCTTCGAGCGGCGCGAGCACGGCGTGCTCCTGATCACGATGAACAGGCCCGAGGTCTACAACGCCGCCGACGAGGCCATGCACAGCCAGCTCGCTGCCGTGTGGAGCGACGTCGCGAGGGACGAGGACACCAGGGTGGCGGTGATCACCGGCGCGGGGAAGGCGTTCTCCGCTGGCGGCGACCTCGCGATGGTGCAGCGGATGGCGGGCGACTATGACAGGACCACGCGGATGCTCACCGAAATGAGCGACCTGGTCTACAACATGGCCAGCTGCGATAAGCCGATCATCTCGGCGATCAACGGGGTCGCGGTCGGTGCCGGGCTGGTGGTCGGACTGCTCGCCGACATCAGCATCTGTGCCGAGGACGCCAGGCTGGGCGACGGGCACGTCAAGCTCGGCGCCGCGGCCGGCGACCACGCCGCGATCATCTGGCCGCTGCTCTGCGGTATGGCAAAGGCCAAGTACCACCTGCTGACGGGCGAGATGGTGACCGGCATCGAGGCGGAGCGGATTGGCCTGGTCAGCAAGGTGCTGCCGCGCGCCGAGGTCCTGGACGAGGCGCTCAGGCTCGCCGAGACGCTCGCGACCGGGTCCCAGCTGGCGATCAGGCTGACCAAGCGCGCCCTGAACAGCTGGCTGCGCGTCGCGGGACCGATCTTCGACCAGTCGGCCGCCTACGAGATGCTCACGTTTATGGGCCCTGACCTCGCCGAGGGCGCCGCCGCGCTGCGCGAGAAGCGCCCGCCGAAGTTCGCCTAACCAACGCGCCCGGCACCGCCGTTTCCGGCCGGATCCAGCAAACCGCGTGGAGAAAGGCGCGGCGAGTTCCAGGGGTCGGCGCAGCAAGCGCTAGTCCTGCTCGTGCCGGTCAAGGAAGGAGTAGACGTCGGCCTCGTCCACGCCCGGGAAGCTGCCGGACGGCAGCGCGAGCAGGATGTGCGAGTGCGCGCGGGCCGACGGCCAGGCCATGCCGTCCCAGCGCGCCGCCAGCCTGGCGGGCGGCCGCTGGCAGCACGCCGGGTCCGGGCAGCGGGACTTCGTGCGCTTAGTGGTATCCCTGCCGCGGAACCACCGGGCGTCGTCGAACGGCACGCCGAGGGTGATCGCGAAGCCGCGCTCGCTGCCTGGATCTACCGACGCGACGCAGAAGTAGGTGCCCGACGGCGTGTCGGAGTACTGGTAGTGCGGGCTGAACCGGTCAGCGGCCGAGAAGATCTGCCGGCCAGACCAGTGCCGGCACATCCGCTGGCCCTCGATCGCGCCGGTCGCGTCCGCGGGAAACACGACGCCGTCGTTCTCGTAGGCCTTGTAGATGATGCCGCCCGCGTCGTTCTTGACGAAGTGGCAGGTCAGGTCCAGGTGGTGGGTGGCCAGGTTGGTGAAGCGGTGCGCCGCCATCTCGTAAGACACCGAGAACACGTCCCGCATGTCCTCCACCGACAGGTTCCTGTTCTCCTTGGCGCTGCGCAGGAACGTGACCGCGGCGTCCTCTGGCACCAGCACGGCGGCCGCGAAGTAGTTGGCCTCGACGCGCTGCCGGAGGAAGTCGGCGAAGTCCTCTGGCGTGCTGTGGCCGAGGACGAAATGACCGAGGGTCTGCAACAGGACCGCACGCGGAGTGTGCATCCCGAGCGACTCCTGCCGCAGGTAGATCCGGCGATTGCGCAGGTCGGTCACGGACCGGGCGGAGCGCGGCAGGTCCTGAACGTAGCGGACGGAGAAGCCGTGGTGCGACACCACGGACAGCAGCATGCCCTGGGACAGCGCGCCGCCTGAGTATGCGACCGGCTCGAGCGCCCTCGCAGCGGCCTGCTCGATGCCGGCGAAATAGTTGCCGCGGTCCCGCATCATCGCGCGCAGGTCCGCGTTCGCCGCCCTGGCCTCCTCCGGCGTGGCCGTCGGCTTGGCCTGTTGCCTGCGCAGTTCACCATGCAGCGCCAGGATGTGCTCGATGACCTCGCTCGGCACCCTCGGGCCAGGGCGGAGGTAAGGCAGCCCCAGCGTGGAGTAGGCCGGGTCGCGCTGCGCCTCGGCGAGCGCGATTTCCAGCTGGGCGCGCCGACTGGGCGCCTCGCGCCGCATCAGTTCGTCGGCGGGCACACCGAGCGCGTTCGCGAGCGCCTCGATCTGGGAGAGCTTGGGCTCGCGCCTGCCGTTCTCCAGCAGCGACAGCACGGACGGGGCGCGGCCGATCCGCTCGCCGAGCTCGGTGAGCGTCAAACCCCTGCTGCGCCTGATGTGCCGCAGCCGCTGGCCGAAGAGAACGAGATCCAGCCCGCTATCTGGCAAACTTGCGAAATCTTTCTCGACCAAAGTCGTCATATCTTCAAGCTACACGAAGATTTTCTGTTTTTCACTAGCGGCACACCTACCGCGGGGTCACCTGCCCGGCGAAGCTGGAGGCAACACCCGGGGACGGCACCATCAGGAGGTCCAGTGAACAATCGTCGCCTCGAGGCCAGCAAGGACTTTGGCAGTACAGGCTTTGACAAGCAGGTCGCTGACCTTGAGCGGACCTGGGCGGCCGATCCGCGCTGGAACGGGACCGAGCGGACCTTCACCGCCGCCGACGTGATCAGGCTGCGCGGCTCGGTACAGGAGGAGCACACGCTCGCGCGCATCGGCGCTGAGCGGCTGTGGTCGCTGCTGCAGGACCAGGACTACGTACACGCGCTCGGCGCGCTGACCGGCAACCAGGCGGTCCAGCAGGTCAAGGCCGGGCTGAAGGCCATCTACCTGTCGGGCTGGCAGGTCGCCGCCGACGCGAACCTGGCCGGCCAGACCTATCCGGACCAGAGCCTTTACCCGGTCAACTCGGTCCCCCAGGTGGTCCGCAGGATCAACAACGCCCTGATGCGCGCGGACCAGATCACCTGGGCCGAATCCGCCGGCGAAGGCGCACCGCACTGGATGGCGCCGATCGTGGCCGACGCCGAGGCTGGCTTCGGCGGCGTGCTCAACGCGTTCGAGCTGATGAAGTCCATGATCGCGGCCGGCGCCGCAGGTGTGCACTGGGAGGACCAGCTCGCATCGGAGAAGAAGTGCGGCCACCTCGGGGGCAAGGTGCTGATTCCGACGGGCCAGCACATCAAGACCCTCAGCGCCGCCCGGCTCGCCGCCGACGTCTGCGGCGTGCCATCCCTTGTCATCGCGCGGACCGACGCACAGGCCGCGACGCTGCTGACGAGCGACATCGACGAGCGCGATCAGCCGTTCGTGACCGGCGAGCGGACCGCCGAGGGCTTCTACCGCGTCCGCAACGGCATCGGCGCCTGCATAGCGCGCGGGCTGTCCTACGCGCCGCACGCGGACCTGCTCTGGATGGAGACCTCGACCCCTGACCTGTCCGTCGCGGCCGAGTTCGCCGACGCGATCCACTCCGTCTACCCGGATCAGATGCTCGCGTATAACTGCTCGCCGTCGTTCAACTGGCGTGCGAACCTGGACGACGCCACAATCGCCAAGTTCCAGAAGGAACTGGCCGCGATGGGCTACAAGTTCCAGTTCATCACCCTGGCGGGCTTCCACGCGCTGAACCACTCGATGTTCGCCCTGGCTCGTGGCTACGCCGAGGAAGGCATGTCGGCCTACGTCAGACTGCAGGACGCCGAGTTCGCCTCGGAGGCCGATGGCTACACGGCGACCAGGCACCAGCGCGAGGTCGGCACCGGTTACTTCGACCTGGTCGCGTCCGCGATCAACCCGAACGCGTCGACTACGGCTCTGGCGGGATCAACCGAGGCCGCCCAGTTCGCCGCGGCTCACCACTGACCGGGCGCAAGTGGGGTAGGAGCGCCGTCACTAGCCCGTGCGGGCTACCTCGCGCATGGCGGCGAAGTAGCGGCGCGTGGTCTGGCGCTGGAGCAACCGGCTGACCGGCTTGGCGAAGCGGGCCAACCGAGGACGCGGCCTGGAGAACGCCGTGATCTCGAAGTACATCCGGTCACCGCGCCGCGCGAGGATGAAGGACTCCTCCCCCTGCTCGGGATGCGCGGGCAGGGTGCCGTAGCCGAACCCGCGGCGGTCAGGCTCGTCAAGCACGAAGACAACCCGTCCCGCGGCCAGCACATAGACGCCAGCGGGCAGCCGGATCGTGAGCGCGAAGGTGGCGCCGTCCGTGACCGGATCGTCTGGGTAGATCTGCAGGCCCGCTCCCGTTTGGATCTGCCAGGAGCGCAGGGCCGCGGCCGCGCGATCAAACGTCGCGGGGTCGAACGGGCCGAGATCGACCGACTCGTGATCGTGCACGTAGCCGGGTGGCAGGGCACCACCCAGCGTGGCGGCTGCTTGCCGGTAGGTCAGCTCGGTAGCCGACTGCTCTGCCACGAACTCGCGCAGTCGCGCCGCTGAGGGCCGGCGGAGGTGAACGAGCCGCAAGGCTACGGGACGAGGCCGAGGGAGGAGGTCGTGGCGAACTCGTCGTCGTACTCCTCGACCTCGGTCTCGTAGCTGCGCCAGCGCGACGGCATGAACAGCGGGATGATCAGGCCGGCGCCGACGAGCATGAGCGCTCCGCTGGCGAGCATGGCTGAGAAGCCGGTCGCGTAGTGGCTGCCGGACATCGGGATATGGCTCAGCGCGGACCGGCCGCGCAGGATCACCAGGCCCGACCAGCCGATCAGGACCAGGCCAGGAAGGCCGGTCGCGAGGGCCGAGACCCGGCGCACCGAGACCAGGATGCCGATGAACAACCCGGTGCCGAGCAGGGCGGCCAGCGGGAGCACGTTATGCAGGTTCGTCCATTCGGCGGCGTCCCGCAGTCCGTGGGCCGCGAAGATCACGTTGAACCTGTCGATGCCCAAGCCGCCGCCGAAGAACAAGGCCGCGGCCGCAACCAGGGCAAGAAAGAAACCAGTAACGTGCCGCATCCGCCACAACCCTCCGGTCAGAATCTCTTCCGAGGACTTGGCTCCCCAGCACCTGCTGACCGAGTGACGCACGACCGGTCAGCTGGTGGCTGCCCTGGCTGCTGGCAGCTCCCCGAGCCTGCGCCGGTGCCGAAGAACGCCCGCCGGTGCGTGGCTCAGCCACAGGCCAGATTACCGACAGTAAGCCGGCCAAACCTCGAAACCGGGAAAGCGCCGCGCGATGACTCAACGGTCAGACAGTCAGCGGAGGATGCGTTTGCCCAGGCTGCGGCGGATAGCTACGCGAATCTTGTTGAGCGGCTCGAGCAGTACGTACGTCAGGTACGCGCCGCGCTCGATCAGAGCGAACTTGGCGCCGCGCGCTCCAGCCGGCAGGCTGTAGTCGGCCGGCTTATAGCGGAGGAAGTCGGCGTGCATGCGCGCGAAGAACTGCCTGCGTTCCCCGCGCGGGACCAGCCCGGCGCGGCCAGCGCGGCGGAGCCCCGGCGCGGTCGCCTCGAACACGGTGCTGTAGTGCCAGATCGCGCGCTCGAACACCGCCCGCTGGACTTGGCTGGTCGCGACCGGCTCGCCGGCCTCGGCGAGCTTGGCCACCATGGCCAGCACCTCCTCGTACGCGCTGAATACGCCCCAGTGCCCGCTGCTCGTCGTCGCCATGAATGATCCCGGCCGCGACCGCCGGTACCGGTAGCACACCAGGTCAAGCGCGCTGATCCGCCCGGCCAGCAGGGCCGCGCAGGTCACCGCGATGTCCTCGTGGATGCCTGACCTGAACGGCTCGTCGAGCCCGATCAGGAACTCGCGCCGCAGCAGCTTGCTCCACGAGGTCATCGTCAGATTGATCATCCGCGGCGCCTGGTCGAGTGTGAACGTGCCGTCCGGGGCGGTTCCGAGTAGCGGCTCGCCCTGGCTCGGCCCGGTGCTGCCGTCCGGGTAGAGGTCCTCGTGGCCGATCAGCAGGACATCGGGACGGTCGGCCCGCAGCGCGGCTGCGACCGCTGGCAAAGCTCGGTCAGGAAGGAGATCGTCGCCATCGATGAACCAGACGTACTCACCGCTCGCCATCGCGAGGCCGGTGTTCCTGGCATTGCCTGGCCCGCCGTTGCGGGCCAGGCGGACGACCATCAGCCGGTTGTCCTTCCTGGCCCGGTCGTCCAGCAGCTCGCCGCTTCCGTCCGTGGCGGCGTCGTCGACGGCGACAACCTCGATGTCCGGGCCGCCGCTGCCGGTCCCGCCCGCCGGGCCGAGCAGCGAGTCCAGGCACGCTGGCAGGTACTGCCGGACGTCGTACACCGGCATCACGACGCTGATCAGCGGGTCAGCCATTGGCGCCGGCCGGGCTTACCCGACGGAATCTGGCTGCTGGGCGAGTGCAGGAGGCGGGCTGGCCGGGACATTCGGCTCGTCGATTTCCAGGCTCGACGGCCACCAGTTCCAGCGGCCGAGCAGTACCACGGTCGATGGCACCAGCAGCGTCCTGACCAGGAAGGTGTCCATCAGGATTCCGATCGCGAGCGCCAGGCCGATGTCGCGGATCTGCTCGCCGCCCGATCCGCCGGAGACGAAGGTCAGCACCAGGAACGATCCGGCCAGCACCAATCCGGCCGAGGTGACAGTGGTGCCGGTGACGGCCACGGCGCGGGACACCGCGTCGCGCAGCGACATCTTGCGCGCCTCCTCCCTGATCCGCGTCATGACCAGGATGTTGTAGTCCTCGCCGAGCGCCAGCAAGAAGATGAACATCAGGAACGGCAAGAAGAAGACCAGTCCGCCCGAGCCGCCGAGGTCGATGAACAGCAGGGCGGCGAGGCCCAGAGCCGCCAGGTAGGAGATTCCGACCGAGACGATCAGGTACAGCGGCGCGACCAGGCTGCGCAGGACGATGGCGAGCAGCAAGCCGATGACGACGATGGCGATCGGGACGATCCGCTTCAGGTCGTTGCTAGAGACCGTGCCGATGTCATAGAGCGCCGGTGCCTCGCCGGCCACTCCTGAGTCGGTGGCGTGCATCGCCGAGGCGACGCGCGACGTCTCGGTCCTGACCGACGGCACCGCGTTCATAGCCTTGGTATGGCCAGGATCCCCGGCGGCGAGGCCGACGGAGAACTGCACGGTCTTGCCGTCCTGGCTTACGTAGTTGGCGGTCGCGCGGTACAGCTGGTAGGCCTGCGGCGGGATCCTGCCGCCGGTCGGCGCCGTCGCTGACAGCTTCTGTGCCGGGCCGAGCGCGCCGTGCAGTCCTGCGTACTGGGCCGGGGTCAGCGTGAAGCCGACGGGATTGAGCGGCCCTGTCACCTGCGTAAACAGCGGGCTGGCTTTGAGCGCCGTGGTACCCGTGCCAAGCACATTCGGGTTGTCCCACACCGGCTTGTCGAACGTGAAAATGAGGCTGGTCGGGTTCGACGACGCCTGCGGGAAGTACTTCGTCAGGAGCCCCTGCCCGGCAGCAGAATCGGTCCCTGCCGGCGCGACGGTGTTCCCGCCGAAGCCGGCCGCCTTGTAGCTGGTCACGCCGATCGCGAGGCCGCCGAAGAACACCAGGCCCGCCAGCAGCGTAGGCACGGGGTACTTGACAATCCGGCCCGCGACCGTGCCCCAGATACCAGGCTTGCCGCTGCCCTGGATGTCCCACGGCAGCAGCTTTGGCCGCCCGAATAGGCGCTGGAAGAGCGTGCGCTTCACCCCGAGCAGGGACAGCCTGATTGAGAGCAGCGCTGGCAGCAGCGTCAGCGCCGCGAGCAGCGTGACCCCGATCGCGATCGCGAACGGGATGCCGAGGTCGGCGTAGAACGGGAAGCTGGCGAGCAGCAGCGTCAGCACGGCCGCGATGACGGTCGCGGCCGAGAACGTGATGGACTCGCCGACCTTGGTGATCGACGTGATGATGGCCTGCCTCGCCGGCTCGCGAGGCCGTCGCAGATCGGACCAGATCGACGTGCCAGGGCCGCCGTCGTGCCCGGCGACCCTGAGCTGTTCGCGCACCCTGAACACCAGGAAGAGGCCATAGTCGGTGCCAGCGCCGAGCACCAGCACGATCATCAGGAACTGGGCAATCGGCGAGACCTTCAGGCCATGCTGAGCAGCCTCGGCGACGAGCGGCCCGGATATAACGACCGACAACAAGGCGGGGGCCAGCGTGACGAGCGCGAGCGTCAGTGACCGGAAGATCAGCACCAGCAGCGCGATGATCAGCAGTGAGGAGTACCGCTCGAGCTGGCCGCCCTGATTGCCGTTGGCCTGCTGCTGATCGACCTGGACGGCGATACTCCCAGCCAGGTGCACCTGCAGGCCGGCAGGACGCGGCGTCTGGCGAATCAACGAGCGCAGGCCGTCGATCAGGTTAGCCCCGGCGTTTGGGTCGCCGCCAATCTGGTGCACGAGCACGACGAACTCGGCGCCCTGGCCAGCCGGCCCTGACGGCCCGGTCAGGGACTGACCGAGGTCGATGACGCGGACGACCGAAGGATCGGACTTCAGCCTTGCCTGCAAGCTCGCGAGGGCCGCGGTGTCAGCGGAGGTGAGACGGCCGCTCTGCCTCGCCGCGACGAGCGGAACGGGCAGCAGATTAGAGGTGCCGAATGGCTTGGCCAGCGTCGTCGCCTTCTCGACGGGGGCGCTGGCGGGGAGGAACTTCGTGTTGTCGCTCTGCGTGACACTGGACAGGCCAGGCAGCAGCGTCGAGGCGGCCATGGCGCCCACGATCCAGGTCAGCAGCATTGTCCAGCGGAAGCGCACGCTGAACCGTCCAAGCGCGCTGAAGATCGCGTCGACGTTCATGGCCGTGAGCGTAGTGGACCTGGCCGGCTGCCCGGTTCCGGCCTCGCGGCCTTGATCGGGCCGTGACAAGCGCGGAGAGCGCGATTTCCCCGTTCGGCGGACCGCGTCCCTGCACGGTGCATAGCCTGCCCCTCAGTGCTGGCCGCAGGTGCGGCCCGAACCGGCCTCCCGTCGGGGAGGATCGGGCTGTCAATTCGGGGACATGCGGGTGTTGGTGCTGGCCACCGGCGACCTTGCCAGTCAGACTCGTGTCCTGGGGAGGACTCGCCCTTCGGAGACGGGCAGCCAGGAAGGGACAGCGCGAGGGAATAGCGCGAAAGGGATACGGATGCATGAGCTGCGACTCGTCGCAGTGAGCGAGGACGGCAGCTACGCGGTCCTCGTGGTTCCCGGTCGTAGCGGGCGCTTCGCGTTGCCCATCGATGAACGGCTCAGAACCGTGGCGCGAGGCCAGTTCTCCCGCCTCGCTCAGTACGAGATCGAAGTGGAGAGTCCGTTGCGACCCAAGGAGATCCAGGACCGGATCCGCGCTGGCGAGACTGCCGAGGAGATCGCCGACGCCGCCGGCCTGCCCGTCGAGCGCATCCGCAGGTTCGAGGGCCCGGTGCTCGCCGAGCGTGAGTTCCGTGCGAAAGAAGCCCAGCGAGCAACGGTGCGCAGCCAGGCCGGTCCCGGGCCGAGGCTGGGCGAGATCGTGACCGAGCGGCTGGCCGATGTCGGCGTGAGCGCCGATGAGGCGGACTGGGATTCGCGGAAGCGGCAGGACGGCAACTGGCAGGTTCAGATCGCATACACGGTGGCTGGCCGGATGTACATGGCTGAGTGGGTGTACGACCCGAGGAGCAGGCACGTCGTCCCGGACGACGACGAGGCCATGCGGCTCTGCCTGAGCGAGGAAGAGTGGCCAGAGCCTCGCCAGCCTGCCAGGCACGCGACGACCGCGACTGTCACCCCGATCGGGTCCCGGTCAGCGCCGGCGGGATCGCACCAGCCAGACAGGACGCACTCGGACCGCACAGCGGGCAACGGAATTATGCATCCGTCCATGCAGGCGAGCGCCGGGGTCGCGGCGGGCGCCGCGCTCGGACGCCCGGCCAGGCTCACCGGGCAGACTGGTGAGCCCGTTCATCCTTCGGTCGGGCGGAGCGCCTCGGCCGCGGCCGGGCGGGGTCGCGGCGAGTCAGGGTTCGCCGCGCGCGCCGACGGTCCGGTTGCTGGCGCGGTTGGTGACGGCGCAGCGGCGCGCCACGACGAGGCTGATGACGCTGGCAGTCAGTCAGAAGCAGCCGGCCAGGAGCAGGCAATGCCCGTCGCCGAGGAGGAGCGGTCCGCCAAGCCAGTGCGTCGGCCAGGCGGCCGCTCCAGGCGATCGTCGGTGCCATCTTGGGACGAGATCATGTTCGGCAATTCTCGCCAGCCCGACTAGCGGGTTCAGGACCCGACGGCGGCGGACGGGCATGGAGCACTCGGGCCGGCGGCGTAGGCTCCGACAGCGATGCGTCGCTGCTGCACGGTAAGGACAGACCGCTTGGGCCGCTATAGCCGGGCAAGCAAGGCCGCGACGTGGCGCGGGCTCGCGCTGACGGCCGTCCTGGCCGTCCTGATTCCTGGTCTCGGCGGATGCGGGCTCCTGGGCGGCCTGAGCGGCTCGCGGCAGGTCTCGCCGCAGTCGATGACGGTGACCAGCCCGGAATTCCACGCCGATGTAGAGCTGCCGCTGCAGTACACCTGTAGTGGGGCTGGCCTGTCCCCGCCGCTTTATTGGTCTGGCGCCCTCTCTCACCAGCCGAAATCATTCGCGGTAGTGGTGGACGATGGCCTGGCGCCAATTACTCCGTACGTGTACTGGATTGTCTTCGACATCAGCCCTGGCACCACCGACATCGCCCAGAACCGGCTGCCGACGGGGGCGCGGGAGGCACAGAATAGTGCCGGGACGGCTCGTTACGATCCGCCCTGTCCCAAGGGCAGCGCGGTGCATGCCTACCGCTTCACTGTGTACGCACTGGACGCGTTCCTGAGGCTGCCCACCGGTGCTGGCCTGCGCGCGACCTGGTCGGCCATAGCGAAGCACGTGATCGGAGTCGGTCGGCTGACAGTAAAGACCAGACAGTAGCCATGGGGTCACAGACAGTGGACAGAAGATGGTTAAACTTCTCGAAAGTCCTGACACAGACCATAGCGCTCCGCCACAATTGACATTTAACGATTCGCCTGGCTTCTCAGTCCAGGATGCTCGCGGTATCAGGGAGGCTCGCGTAATGGCCGCGCGAGGCCTGGCGAGCGTCACCCAGGGCCATACTCCGCGATGGATGGTGCGATGCCGAAGACCGTGCTGATCATTCTGGCAGCTGTGGTCGCCCTGATTGTGATCGTCGTCCTTACGGGCATGCGCTACCTGCGCGCGGACGACGAGGACGACTTCGACGACGACGTCCCTGCAGAGCACGGCCGTTCCCGCAGCCACGGCGGTCACGCAGGGCCCGACCAGGCGCGATCCAGGCAACGTCACCATGAAGATCTGCCGGACGAAAGGCCCAGGGAGCGCGTCGGCGCAGCACGCGGGGCCAGGTCGGCCGCGGCCAGGGACGAACGGGGCGCTGAGCGGCGCGGCATAGACCAGCGCGGTACGGACAAGCACGGTACGGACAAGCCCGGCACGGACAGGCACGGGGCCGGCCGCGGCGGCCAGGATCGCTCCTGGCGCGAGGACAGCGCCGTCACCAGCCGCAACGGCAGGCCAGCGCAGCCGGGGCGAGACCAGCGGTCGGACCGGAGCGGCCGGCGCGATCACGACGACCTCGGCGAACCGCTGCCAACCTCGAGGAGCAGCAGGTCGCAGGCATCCCGAGGCACCGGGCGCGGCGCTGACGACTATGACAGTCAGCCGGGCCGCAGGGTCTCAGCGGCGGCGGACTTCGACCGCGACCCGCGAGACAGGGACCGGCGCGACAGCCGCGATCCGCGAGAAGCTAGGGACACCCGCGACCGGCGGGACCGCGCCGAGAGCAAGGGCAGCCGGGACCGGGTCGGGGCTGACCTGCGGGACAGCCGTCCCGGCGCGAGCATCAGGGACGACGTCGAGCGCGACGAGCGCGACAGGCGGAGCAACACCAGGCCGAACGCGAGGCCCGAGGCACGCAAGAACGGCTCCCAGCCCGACGACGACCTGCTGCCCGCGGTCAAGCCGCGGCAGAGCAAGAGCAAGCACGACGGTGAAGGCGACTGGCCAAGCAACGAGTGGGACGAACTGTCCGACGTCGATTACTGGGCTGAACTGGCCTCAGACAAGCCGTTCAACGCTCAATCGTCCGCCGAGCCGTCGCGGTCCGAGCGTCGCGACCCGCGCCAGGACAGGGAGGCCAGGGCGGACCGGGAGTCACGTGCAGACCGGGACGCCAAGCCTGAGCGGTCCGGGCGCGCGGACCGGGACGGACGGGCAGACCGGGAAGCCCGCGCCGACCGGCCCGACAGCCGGATCGGCTCCGAATCCGTCACCAAGCAGCTGAGCCGGCCAGGCCGCGAGCTGGATCCATCGATCCTGCCTGCCGCCAGGCATCGTGACCTGCCGCCCGACCGCCTCTCTGCTGACCGGTCGTCTGTCGTGCGGTCCGCTGACGCGCGGGCCGACGACCCGCGGATCGCCGACCCGCCGCCGGCCATAGTCGATGATGACCCGCTGACCAGCCCGTCGTTCCCGCGGATCGCGGCTGATGACAGCAGGACCTACCGCAGGAGCAGGTCGGCCCCTGGCGACTCGCGCTACGACGCCGGCCAGGGATCGGGCTCCTCTCGCTCTTCCGCTGCGGCGAGCAGCCGCACTGCTGCCGAGCCGCCGTATCCGGTCATGCCGACGGCCGACCCGCTGCGCGGAATCGACAGCGGCGCGACGACCCGCCGGCACTCCTTGCCGGCCGCCAGAGCCGCTGACTTCGGAGCCGCTCCCGACGCCTACCGCTCGCCAGCGCCGGCCTACCCGGCCGATCAACTGCCGGCGGTCAGTGATCCTTACGGTTCGCTGCCGGCCAGCCGGTCCGCACCTTCGACGAATTTGGTGCCCGCGAGTTACCAGGTCCCGGTCGCGACCTATCCGGGCCATGAGGCCAGAGGCCGGCCCGCAGGGCCGGAAAGTCCGACGGCCAGCTACTCGGTGCCCTCCCACTCGGGCAGCTATCAGCTGCCGGGCGAGACGTCCTACGGCACACCTGGCGGCTACCAGGCGGCAGCCAGCTATCCGCCACCCGCAAGCGTGACTGGTGGCTACGGCGCTGCTAACGGCTCGTCGACAGGCGGCTACCTGCCGCCGGTTGACAACGGCGCCGCGGCCTTCACCTCGGAGACCAGCGCGAGCAGCTACGAGAGCCTGCCGCCGGTTGGGGACGGCTACCGCTCCGATCTTCCGGCGGGCGGCTACCACGCCGCCGGCTACGAAACCGGCGCGGGCTACGAGAGCACGACCAGCTATTCGTCACCGGCCAGCCAGGAGTACGGCGCGAGCGATCGCACCGCTGACTACTCAGGCGGCTATCAGCCCAGCGGCTACCAGCCGGGCG
The DNA here is from genome assembly GCA_963696215.1 of uncultured Actinomycetota bacterium. GTDB lineage: Bacteria > Actinomycetota > Actinomycetes > Streptosporangiales > Streptosporangiaceae > Chersky-822. The sequence goes on along the minus strand of CAVOJF010000005.1, from coordinate 934,643 downwards.
ACTATCAGGGTTACGGCGGATCGGGGTCGTCCTCAGGTTCACACCGGCGGCCAGAGCCCGGTTACTTGCCTGGAAGCTATCCAGCAGGAGCGGAATTGAGCACGCCAGCAGCGCTGCCGCCGCCCGCGCAACCTGACCTCGGCTACCCGATCTACCCCGCGCCGGTGCCCACCGGCCATAACGGCTACCCTCCCGCTGCCACGCAGGTGCCGGGATACGGCGCGGCGCCATATCAGCACGGCGGCTACGAGCCTGCCGGGTATGACCTGCCGGCTACGGAAGCTAACGGCTACGCGGGCGCCGATCCGTACGCCGTGGACCCGTATGGCCAGCCAGGTTACGGCGGCAGCAACTACTGATCAGGTGAGCCCATCGGCGACGGCCGAGCAGTGACAAGCGACATCACCATTACGGTCAACGGGACCAGCGCCGCACTGCCCGCCGCGTTGCCGCTGCTGTCGGCCGTGCGTGACCGCCTTGGCCTGACCGGTGCGAAGCGCGGCTGCGGCGAAGGCGCTTGCGGCGCGTGCACCGTCCTGGTCGAGGGTGAACCGGTCACGTCCTGCCAGCGGACAGTCGAGTCGGTGGCCGGCCGGGCGATCACCACGATCGAGGGTCTCGCCGGGGCCGCCCGGCCTGGACCGGACTGCATCCGGTCCAGCGGGCGTTCGCTGAGGAGTCGGCCGCTCAGTGCGGCTACTGCACCCCCGGCATGATCCTCGTGACGACGGCGCTACTAGCTCGCGACCCGAAGCCCGGCGACGCAGCGATCGACGCGGCGCTGTCAGGTCAGATCTGCCGGTGCGGCAGCTACCAGCGGATTCGCGCCGCGGTGCACAGGGCGGCTGACCTAATGGCCGGCCAGGGCACGTCGCGAGCGACTGCGGCCGGGCTCGACACGGACGCGGGCGAGCCTGACCGTGACCGGTGGGGGCCACCTGTGCCCGGCGGCCCGCAACACCGGCCGCGGCGGCCGTGGGACCTGACCGACCCGGCCGACCGCGACTGGTTCGCCATCCTGGGCGACGGGCTCGTGGTGACCCTGGATCCCGGCGAGGACGCGGCCGAGATCTGGAGCACCGCGCGGTCGGCGTGGTTGCACCTCGGCCAGAACGGGCTCGTCACGGCGTTCACGGGCAAGGTCGACGTCGGCCAGGACAACAGGACTGCTCTGCGCCTGCTGGTCGCCGAGGAACTCGGCGTGCCCCTTGACCGGGTGCGGCTGGCGATGGGCGACACTGACCTGTGCCCGTTCGACATGGGCACGTTCGGCAGCCGGTCGATGCCGGACGCTGGCGGCGTGCTGCGCAGGACCGCGGCTTTCGCCAGGACGGTGCCTCCCGCCCTGCCCGGCGAGCGCCGGGTAGCGCGGGTCACCGGCGCGGCGGCGCTCTCCGATCCGGCCGGCTGGCAGATCGCCGGGCGCCCGCACCTGCCGCCAGGCTCCTTCGCCGCCGTCACCGGCGCCCGGCGCTTCGTCTCTGATCTCGGTGCGCCAGGCATGTGGCACGGCGCGCTGCTGCGGCCACCGGTCGCTGGGGCGACGCTGCGCGCTCTCGACCCAGCGCTGCTCGCCTGCCGCGCCGATGTGCTGGTGATCAGGACCGAGGACCTGGCCGGCGTGGTAGCGGCCGATGCGGGGGTTGCCGCCGAGGCGCTCGCCGCGCTCCAGGCCGCTGCGACCTGGGACTGTCCTTCCTGGCCTTCGGACGATGAGCTTGCCGAATACTTGCGCGCGCACCGGTCGTCGGGCGGGCCAGGTCGGTGGGGCGGCCCGCACGAAGAGCAGGAGGGCTCGGCGGCCAGCGCGCTGGAGAGCGCGGCGGTCAGGCGCGAGTCGACCTACACGACCGCCTACGTGGCGCCGGCAGCGCTCGAGACCAGGGTGGCGGTCGCGGCCTGGGACGGCGGGCGGCTCACGGTATGGACCGGCACCCAGACGCCGTTTCCGGTGAGGGCGCAGGTGGCTGACGCCCTGGCGGTTCCTGACCACGACGTCCGCGTGATCGTCCCCGCGACCGGCGGCGGGTTCGGCGGCAAGCACGCGGGGGGCATCTCGATCGAGGCCGCGATCTTGGCCAGGGAGGCTGGCCGGCCGGTCAGGGTCGCGTGGAGCAGACGCGAAGAGTTCACCGTCGGCACGTTGCGGCCGGCCGCCGTGATCGACATCGCCGCCGGCGTCGCCGCCGACGGGACGCTCTCCGGCTGGACGCACCTGAACATCAACTCGGGCGCGGCCGGGATCGGCACGCCGTACCTGGTCCGCGACCGGCGCTTTGAGTACCGGCCCGCGCAGAGCCCGCTGCCCCAGGCGTCCTACCGGGCGCTCGCGGCGACGGCGAACAACTTCGCGAGGGAGTCGATGATCGACGAACTCGCCTGCGAGATCGGCGCCGATCAGGTCGAGTTCAGGCTGCGCAACCTGCGCGACGACCGCCTGGCCGCTGTCCTGCGCGCGGTCGCCGATCACATCGGCTGGGAACCAGGTCGCGAGGCGGTGCCAGGAATGGGCGTCGGCATCGCGTGCGGCCTGGAGAAAGACGGCCGAGTGGTGACGGCCGCGCAGGTCGTCATCGAGAGCGGCCGCCAGGTTCGGGTCACCGGCCTGGTCACTGGCTATGAGTGCGGCACTATCGTGAATCCGCACGCGGTGCGGAGCCAGGTCGAGGGCGCTACGGTGATGGCCTTCGGCGGCGCGATGTTCGAGGCGATCACGTTCGCGGGCGGCGCGATCACCAACGCGGCGTTCTCGGGCTACCGGGTACCTCGGCTGGCCGACGTGCCGCCGATCGAGGTCGTGCTGCTCGACCGGCCCGACCTGCCGCCCGCCGGCGCGGGCGAGACCCCGATGATAGCCGTGGCTCCGGCGATCGCCTCGGCGATATTCGAGGCGACGGGTCGCCGACTGCGCTCGCTTCCACTCACCCGCGACGGGGTGCTGCCCGGCTGACCCGGGTCCGGATTGCGGCTGCCACTTAGTGGTGGAACGCCGTCGTCCGCCGTCCTGCGTGCGGCAGCGGACCGTCCAGGCCGTCCAGGTAGTGCACCGAGTCGGTGATGTCGTCGAGCAGCGAGTCGGCCAGGTCCATCGACAGGCCGTTGCGCACCACGACGCGCTGCACGGTCAGGTCGGCCAGGTCGGCGGGCATCGGGTAAGCGGGCACCAGCCACCCGCGCTGCCTGAGCTGGTTCCCGAGGTCGTACAGATCCCACTTGTCGGTATAGCTGGGCATGAGCCGCCACGCGAAAACCGGGATGTCGATGTCGTCGCCCCACAGCTCGAAGGGCGCGAGCTTGACGATCTCGTCGGCCAGGTGCCTGGCCACGTCGTGGCACGCGCGCTGCACCGACCGGTACCCCTCCCTGCCCAGGCGCAGGAAGTTGTAATACTGCAGCAGCACCTGGGCGCCTGGCCTGGAGAAGTTGAGCGCGAACGTCGGCATCGACCCGCCCAGGTAACTGACACGGAAGATCAGGTCGTCGGGCAGGTAGTCAGCTGACGGCCAGACCACCCAGCCAAGGCCAGGGTAGACAAGGCCGTACTTATGCGCGCTCGTGCTGATCGAGTGCACCCGGCTGACCCGGAAGTCCCATTCCAGCTCAGGCTGCAGGAATGGTGCGATGAACGCGCCGGACGCCCCGTCCACGTGGATCGGGATGTCCAGCCCGGTGTCCGCCTGGATCTTGTCGAGCGCGGCGGCGATCTCGCGAACGGGCTCATACATGCCGGTGTAGGTGACCCCCATGATCGCGACGACCCCGATCGTGTTCTCGTCGACATAGGAGGCCAGGTCGTGCCCATCGAGCGTGCGGTGCTCCTCGCTGATCGGCACCGGCCGCGGCTCCACGTCCCAGTAGTTCGCGAACTTCTCCCAGCACACCTGGACCGCGGAGCTCATCACCAGGTTCGGCCGGTCAGCCGGCTTGCCAGCGGCGCGCCGCGCCTGCTGCCAGCGGCGCTTGAGCGCCAGGCCGCCGAGCATGCAGGCCTCGGACGAGCCGATCGTCGACGTGCCGATCGCGCTGTGCGGATCGGGCGCGTGCCACAGCCTGGCAAGGATCTTCCAGCAACGCTCCTCGATCGCGGCGGTGGCCGGGTACTCGTCCTTGTCGATCATGTTCTTGTCGAACGCCTCGGCGTACAGCATGGTCGCCGCCTGGTCCATCCAGGTGGACACGAACGTGGCGAGGTTCGTCCTGGCGTTGCCGTCGAGCATCGCTTCGTCGTGCACGATCTGGTACGCCGTCTCCGGCAGCATGGGATCGTCGGCGAGCGCGAACCGTGGTCGTTCGGTGGCCTCGCCCGGCCGGGAGAACAGCGGGTTGATGTCGATGCTGCTGCGCCTCGGCGTCATGATGTGCTCCTAGGAGTGAGTGTCTCGAAGGGGTGTACCCAATGACGACCGCCGAACTGCTCGCGGACGCGCTCAGCCGGGTCCGCGAGGTCGTCCACGCGGTGACCACGGGCCTGACGCCCGACCAGCTGAACTTCCGCCCGCAACCCGCTGCCAACTCGATCGCGTGGCTGATCTGGCACCTGACCAGGGTCCAGGACGACCACGTGTCCGAGGTGGCCGGGACCGATCAGGAGTGGACCGCGGGCGGGTGGGCGGACCGGTTCGGCCTGCCGTTTGACCACTCTGCCACCGGCTGGGCTCACAGCAGCGAAGACGTCGGGCGGCTCAGGGTGGACTCGGTCGCGTTGCTCACCGCGTACTACGACGCGGTGCACCAGCGGTCGCTGGCGTTCATCGCCGGGCTGGCCGACGCCGACCTCGACCGTGTCGTGGACGAACGCTGGGATCCGCCCGTCACGATGGGCGTCAGGCTGGTCAGCGTGATCGACGATGACGCGCAACACGCCGGCCAGGCCGCGTATCTTCGGGGGCTCCTGACCGGGGCTTAATGGTTTCCAGGCCAGGCCCGTGAGGGCGATAGAATCCGGCCCATGTTTCCTGCCCTGCCTGAGAAGCCAGATGCCGACGCGCTAGAGCGCGCGATCCTCGACTTCTGGGATCGTCAGGACATTTTCGCCAAATTGCGTGCACGTAACGTGGGCGGCCCGAAGTTCAGCTTCTTCGACGGGCCCGTCACCGCGAACAAGGCCCTGGGCGTGCATACGGCGTGGGGCAGGACGCTGAAGGACGCCTTTCAGCGGTACAAGGCGATGCGCGGGTTCGATCAGCGCTACCAGAACGGCTTCGACTGCCAGGGACTGTGGATCGAGGTCGGGGTCGAGAAGCAGCTAGGCCTGAACTCCAAGCGGGAGATCGAGGAGTACGGCCTTGAGGCGTTCGCGGCGAAGTGCCGCGAGGTCGTCGAGTGGTCGGCCGCCGAACTGATCGCCGGGTCGGTCAGGCTGGGCCAGTGGATGGACTGGGGCAAGGACTACTACACCTTCTCCGACACGAACATCGTCTACATCTGGAAGTTCCTGCGGGAGGTGCACGAGCGCGGCTGGCTCTACGTGGGCCACCGGCCGACCGAGTGGTGCCCGCGGTGCGGCACCTCGATCTCCGCGCACGAACTCGTCGGCAGCTATGTGGACCGGTCGGACCCGTCGCTGTACGTGCGGTTCCCGCTGCTGGACCGCCCGGGTGAGGCGCTGGTCATCTGGACGACGACGCCGTGGACGCTGCCAGCCAACGTGACCGCGGCGGTCAAGCCAGACGCCGAGTACGGCAGGACGGCCAGCGGCGACTGGATGGCGGTGCAGCGCGGCGGGGACGAGGAGTTCAGCGAGGTCCTGCCCGGCTCGGCGCTGGTGGGCTGGCGGTACAGCGGACCGTTCGACTACCTGGCTCCCGGCGGCAGCGTCGAGCACCGGGTCGTCGGCTGGGACGAGGTCTCGCTAGACGAGGGCACCGGAGTCGTGCACATTGCGCCGGGCTGCGGCTCGGAGGACTTCGACCTCGGCAAGGCCCACGACCTGCCGGTGCTGACGCCGGTCGACGAGTCCGGCCGGTTCTACCCCGAGTACGGCTGGCTCGCCGCACTGTCTACCGCCGAGGTAGCCGACAAGGTGGTCAACGACCTCAAGCAGCGCTCGCTGCTGGTCAAGGCCGGTCACATCTCGCACCGCTATCCCGAGTGCTGGCGCTGCCACACGCCGCTGATCTTCCGTATCTCTGACGACTGGTTCATCTCGGTCACCGACATCAGGGAACCGATGCGCGCGGCCAACAGGACGGTGGAGTGGACGCCCGCGTACATGGGCAGCCGGATGGACGACTGGCTCGTCAACATGTCCGACTGGAACATCTCCCGGCGCCGCTACTACGGCCTGCCGCTGCCGTTCTACCCCTGCTCGTGCGGGCATCTGAACGTGATCGGCTCGCGGACCGAACTCGCCGAACGGGCGGCGGACCCGTCCGCGCTCGACGGCCTGAAGGAATTGCGCAGGCCGTGGATCGACGCGGTGCGGATCAGGTGCGAGGAGTGCGGCACCGACGTGCAGCGGATCGCCGAGGTCGGTGACGTCTGGCTGGACGCGGGGATCGTGCCGTTCTCGACGTTGGGCTGGGAGCACGACAAGTACGTCGATGAGGGCTACGCGACCGGCGCGGCGAAGGGCCTGACCACGGCCGACCTGCCGGACCACGCCTACTGGGAGGAGTGGTTCCCCGCCGACTGGGTCTCTGAGATGCGGGAGCAGATCAGGCTCTGGTTCTATTCGCAGCTGTTCATGTCGGTCACGCTGACCGGCCGTGCCCCGTACCGCAAGGTGCTCGGCTACGAGAAGATGCTGGACGAGCACGGCCGCGAGATGCACGGCTCGTGGGGCAACGCGATCAGCGCGGACGAGGCGTTCGCCAGGATGGGCGCCGACGTGATGCGCTGGCAGTACAGCGCGCAGCCGCCGAACCAGAACTTGCTGTTCGGGTTCGGGCCGGGCAAGGAGATCCAGCGCAAGCTGCTGACGCTGTGGAACAGCATCTCGTTCCTGGCCCAGTACGCGAACACATCGGACTTCACGCCGAACCTCGCCGACCTGGACGCGACGACCTCCGCCTCTGCTGATGACCCATGGCCCGGCATGCAGCCGCTCGACCGGTGGCTGCTCGCCAGGACCGCGCGCCTGGTCGCCGACGCCACCCGCGGGTACGAGCAGTACCTGACCGTCAACGTGCTGCGCGCGTTCGAGGCGTACCTGGACGACCTGTCGAACTGGTACATCAGGCGGTCCAGGCGCCGGTTCTGGAACAGCGACGAGGCCGCGCTGCGCACGCTGTGGACCTGCCTGGTCCAGGCCACCAGGGTGCTCTCGCCAATCACCCCGTTCCTGGCCGAGCACCTCTGGCAAGCGCTGGTCGTGGCGGCCTGCCCGGGCGCCCCTGAGTCGATCTTCCTGACCGGCTGGCCGGAAGCGGGCGCGATCGATGACGACTTGGTCGCCAGCGTCGCCGCGGTGCGCAAGGTCGTCGACCTAGGCCGGAGGGCCAGGACGAACGTCAAGCTCAAGAACCGTCAGCCGCTGCGGACGCTGGTCATCGAGGGCGCCGACGGGATCGAGGGCCATCTCGACGAGATCGCCGACGAGCTGCGGGTCAAAGAGGTCAGGCTCGAGCGGGTCGAGACCAGCGGCCTGCGGGTCAAGCCGAACTTCCGGGCCCTCGCGCCGCGGCTGGGCAGCGCGATGCCGCTGGTCAAGAACGCGCTGGATGCGGCCGAGTTCCGCGAGCTCGACGGAGGGCGGTTCGAGGTGCTCGGCCACGTCCTCGAGCCAGGCGAGGTCATCGTCGAGCGGCTGGAGAAGGCTGGCTGGGCGGTCATCTCGGACGAAGGCGTGACCGTCGCGCTCGATACCGCCCTCGACGACGAGCTGCTTCGCGAGGGCCGCGTCTACGAGCTGATCCATCAGATCAACACGATGCGCAAGGAGGCCGGGCTCGGGCTCTCCGACCGGATCGTGCTGTCGCTGCCGTCCTCGGACGCTGACTTGCTTGGCTACCGGGACTGGATCGCGGCCGAAGTGCTGGCCGTCTCCATTGACCTCGCACCCGTCGACCAGGTGACCTTCGAGCGCGCCTGAGCGTTTATTGTTGGCTAAATGAGCCGACTCCCCCACTTTCGCGCGCAATTGCCCGTGCCGTCCACGCTAGTGAAGCTCGTGATTTCCATCGCTGCAGTGGGCGTTGCGATCGCCGTTCCCGCGCAGGCGTCGAGCGCCGGTGGTCCAGCCGCCGGCGCCCGAGCGCAGAGGTGCAGCGCCAGCGAATCCCGCGCTGATCTCACCGCTGCTCGGGATCGCCCCGACGTCCGCCGCCGCTGCGGCGACTGCCTCGGCCACCTGCGTGCGGTTTGGGACCGGGGCGGGATGGGCGAACAACGGCTACTTCGCGGGCGACCTGGTGACCGCCGCTGCCATCTGCGTCGCTGAGAGCACGGGCGATCCGAAGCTGTACGTCTGCGACAACGCGGCCGGTCAGGTCGTCGGCCACGGCGACTTCGGGCCACATAATCCGGTCAACTGCCCGGCCGGGACGGTGTCCTACGACCGCGGGCTGTGGCAACTCAACACCGCCGTGCCTGGCGCGGTCAGCGACACGTGTGCGTTCGACCCGGCCTGCAACGCCAAGGCCGCCTATCTGGCGTCCGGGCGCGGGACCAGCTTCGCGCCCTGGTCGTCCTATGACCAGGACGTCTACACCTCGTTCATCGATCCCGCCCAGACCGCGGTCACCCATCTCACGACGGGCACGGTCACGAGCGCGCTGCTCGGCGAGTGCCTCCAGCCGACGTCGAAGGCAGGCGCGAAAGTGGTCGTCGCCAACTGCGGCGCCGGCGGGAGTGTCCAGCAGTGGGTGGTCAGCGGCGGCAAGCTGCGGTCAGGGTCGCTCTGCGCGACGATCGCGTCCTCCTCAGCGTCCAGCCCGGGCGTCGTGCTGCGCCGGTGCGCGGCGCAGAAGATCCAGCAGTGGTCAGTGACCGGGCGTTTTGAGCTGCGAAACAAGGCGGACGGTAAATGCCTGACCGACCCAGGCAGCAGCCTGACCGCGGGCACCCAGGTGGACGCGACGCGGTGCGTGAATGCCAAGGACCAGACCTGGTGGCTGCCCTGACGAAACGCCGGAGGCGGTTTCTCCCGTCGTTATGAACCCGCGAGCAATCCGTTACTGACTGCCCCGGCTAATTGCTCACGACGCGACTATCTCCCTGGCTAATGTTTGCAGTCTGGCCGACTGAGGAGACTGCATGCGCACTGCCCGCACGTATCGCCGGTTCTCTGCCTTCTCGGTCCTCGCGGTCGGTGCGGTGCTGTCGCTCGGGGCACAGGGCCTCGCGACCGCTGCGACGGCGCACCCAGCCGCGGTGGACCGTCCCGCGAGCCCGGCGATCGCCCATCCTGGGACAGTCAAGCCGCGCTCGGTCGGGGAACTCGACTGCAACGGGCTCAGCCCGATCCAGCGCCCGGCCAAGGCCGCGGTCATGTGCAAGGACCCGCGCGGCTCGTGGGGCGGCAGGCTGTACGAGAACGGCCACTACATCGGGCACGACGAACCGTCGATGCGGTTCCTGTCCAGCAGGCCTGGCTCGGGCAACAACTTCTCGATGACCGAGACGCTGCCGAAAGACCCGGGCAGGCGCCCGACGGTCAAGAACCCGGGCCAGGACAGGACGCACTGGTTCGAGCTCTCCATCGCGCCGTGGTTCTCCATGACGGTGTGCGACCCGAACTCAGCCCCGCTGCTCGCGTGTAAGCCGGTGTCGGACGCGAACGCGCCGCATGGCTCCTATCCCGGTGCCGGAGCGGCATTCGTGGAGTTGCAGTTCTACCCGCCGGGGTTCGCGCCGTTCGCGGACAGCATCAGCTGTGACAACACGCACTGGTGCTCAGCGCTGAACATCGACAGTCTCGAGTGCTCCGGCAATGGGTCAGGGCCGTGCAACAACAACTGTGTCGAGCCGGTCAACTTCGCTTTCGTGCAGCGCGACGGCCTTCCGCCTGGCCCGCCGAGCCCGCAGCTTTCTAACGACGCGACATTCACGCCGAACAAGCGCACGCTGATGATGAACCCTGGCGACAAGATCACCGTGCACATGTTCAACGCGAAAATCCCAGGTGGTCATGCGCTAGAAGTCAGGGAAACCGACCTGACAACTGGCCAGAGCGGCTTCATGACCGCATCGGCCGCCAACGGCTTCATGAACACCAGCCCGTTCAGCTGCAAGGGCCACAAGTTCAACTTCCAGCCCGAGTACTCGACCGCTAGGGCGCGGAACATCATTCCGTGGGGCATCGGGCCTTACATGATCAACAACCAGTACGAGATCGGCCACTTCGAGCCGTGCACGTCGGTGTCGGGCAAGTCGAGCATCAAGATCAACGGCGTCAACGACACCTACTTCACGCACTGCCACGGCCCGTATGAGGCCCGCAAGGACACCGGGCTGGAGCCCGACGACTCGCCGTGCTTCAAGGCCGGCGACACGCACGGCGGCCTAGCGCCGCCCAACCTGGTGACCGGCTGCGACGTGTTCTTCGACGCGATCGGTGACCTCGACTACGATGGCAACGGCTATCGCGCGGACTGGCCGAATTCGACCAGGTCAGGGCCGTTCCCGACGCCGTTCCTGCAAGAGCAGCCGACCACGGGCGGGCATCGGTACTCCCAGATTCAGTTCGTGACCGACGCCAGCGCGACCGAGTTCAACACCGCATGCGACCTGACCACAGGGTCGGGTTGCGTGCTGCCGCCCAAGGGGCCTGGCCACTTCTATCCGTTCTTTACCCAGGCCAACGTCAACGGCGACTGCGTCTGGGAGTTCGGGAACATGCCCAACGGGAACACCTTCGGCGGTGACGCGCAGTACGGATCGGTCGGCCCTGGCACCATCGGAGCCTTCGTCGGGCCGATCATGCACAATCCGCAGTGCGGGTAGTTGCCAAAAATAGCCACGGTGCGGCGGTCCGGAGCGATTCCGGGCCGCCGCACCGCTGTTGTCTGGTGTTATCCAGGAGGACCGGATGACCGCACAGCGCCGATTCGACACGGTTCGCACCGACCGTTTGCTGATGCGGCGCTGGCGCGATGCTGATCGCGCGCCGTTCGCGGCGCTGAACGGCGATGCGGAGACCATGTTGTACTTTCCCTCGACGATCGACCGCGCGGCGAGCGACGCGTTCGTCGAAGCAATCGAGGCGCGGTTCGAGACGCAGGGCTACGGGCTGTGGGCGCTGGAGGTACTAAAGACCGGGCAGTTCATCGGCTTCACCGGGCTCAACCCGATGCCCGACGACGTCCCCGGCGCTGGCGGCGTCGAGGTCGGCTGGCGCCTGGCGAAGCACGCCTGGCATCACGGTTACGCGACCGAGGCGGCCGCCGCGTCGCTCGGGGTGGCCTTCGACGGCGTGGGTCTGCCCGAGATCTGGTCCATGACGGCCGTGCTCAACGAGCCGTCCCAGGCCGTGATGCGCAGGATCGGGCTCACCGAGGTCGGCAGGTTCGATCACCCGCGGATCCCGCCCGGCGATCCGCTGCGGGCACATGTCACGTATCACCGGAGCCGCCAGGAAGGTTAGGATTCGGCGGGTGATCGACTGGACAACCGCTTCCTCGCTCGCGACCGCCGGCGGCACTTTGGTGCTGGCCGTGGCGACATTCGCGTCCATCAGGTCGGCGAACAGGTCGGCCAGGACGGCAGAACGCACAGCCAGGATCGCCGAGCGCTCGATGCTGGCCGGCCATCGGCCGCTGCTGGTGAACTCGCGGCTGACTGACCCCGAGCAGAAGGTGCAGTTCGCCGAGGGAAACTGGCTGCCCGTGCCTGGCAGCGGCGCTGCGGTCAAAGTAGCGGATGACGCGATCTACCTGGCCGCATCCGTTCGCAATGTCGGGACCGGCCTGGCGATGATGCACGGCTGGCATGTGTCGTTCGACCGGCCGAACGAGCGGAGCCACCCGCCGCTGGAGGAGTTCACCAGCCAGATCAGGGACATCTATGTCGCGCCCGACGACAACGGCGCCTGGCAAGGTGCGTTCCGCGATCCCGAGGCCGAGATCTTCAAGACCGTCAGGACCGCGATCGAAGCTCGCGACCTGATGGTCTTGAGCCTGCTCTACGGCGACTTCCAGGGCGGCCAGCGGATCGTGACGCAGTTCTCGCTGCGGTATGTGACCGGCAAGGACCAGCTCGACGGGCGCTGGATGGCATCGGCGGCCAGGCATCTCAACGTCGACGACCCCGACCCGCGCTGACCGCCGCTGTGCTGCCAGCAATTATCGACTTGTCGCCATACTGGCGCCCAGTCGGTTACGCGTCCGCGATCGTGGTCGCCGATGCCCTCCTGTGGGAAGGGGCGGACGCCGGGGTTCTCGGCGCCGTCGATCACGTCAATGACTTTGACCGGTACCTGGTCCGCGCCCTCATCTTCCGCCTGGTGGCCGACCGGCTCCTCGGTCTACTCGAGCCGCGCGACCCGGCGGGCAGCGCGCGGTGGGAGCCACCGGTGACGCTGGCCTGCGAGTTGGCGACGCACTGACCACGTTGACGTTCGTCCGAGGCGAGCGTTCACTTAGTTGCTGTCGGAAAGCCTATCGGCAATTGCGTCGCTCCAGCGCTGGAATGGCTCCGATGACCCGCTGCCGCGAGTGCGTTTAAAGCTTGGAGATAAAATGACAAACGTCGTCGGTCCGACGCCGATGCTGCTGCTTCCTGGAATTGGTCAGCAGTTGCCTTTGATCGGAACGCTGCGAGCTTCGGCCGCCGAAACCGGCGGCGCCATAGAGGTGATCGAGTACTCAGGACCTGCGGCCCCGCCACCGCACGTGCACCGGGAACACGACGAGGTCTTCATCATTCTGACCGGAACCTTCCGGTTCATCCTAGGGCAGGAAACCATGGATGCACCTCAGGGCACGGTCGTGCTGGTCCCGCGCGGCTCGCGTCATGGATTCACGATCGATCCGGGCTCTACGGCGTTGCTCCTGGTCTTGCCCTCAGGTCTGGAGGGTTACTTTAGAGAACTCGGCACCGGGCTCGCGGAGGGAAGGTCGGGCCAGGAAGTCCGCGCATCGCTGGCCGGCAAATACGATTCCTATCCGGCCACTCCAGCCTAAAAATAGGTCATCAAGCCGCGGCAATCCGTGCTCCGAAAGGAATGAGCTCATGCAGCGGGTGCTAGCGAAGTGGGGCCGGGCCGTTGTGGCGGGCCCGCTCTGCGGCGGGAACCGAAACACGGTCGCGGAGATCCGCCTGAACGGCCAGCGAATGGTCGCGCGCGAGTCTGTCCGCTCGCCTGCCAGCCTGGACTGGGAGGTCGCCCTGCTCGACCACCTGGCTAGCCACGACCTTCGGGTGCCAGTCCCGGTCCCGGCGCTGGACGGTCGGCGTCACGTTGGTGGCGTCATGGTGCAGACCTGGCTCGACGGCGACCCGCCAGGCCCGGGCGACTGGCCGGCGGTCGCTGCTACGCTGCGCACGCTCCACCGGCTAACCGCGGGATGGCCGCAGCGACCAGGCTTCGCGTCAACCCTCGACCTGCTCACCGCTGACCGCGGCGGTGACGTTGACTTGTCGGCGATGCCCGCTAACGCGGTGACTGCCTGCCGCCAGGCCTGGGCGGGGCTTGCGAACGCTCCCCAGGCCGTGATTCACGGCGACCCTGGTGCCGCGAACATCCGCGTGAGCGACGCAGGTGTCGGCATCCTGGACTGGGACGAGGCGAGGGTCGACTGCACCGATCTCGACCTGGCCGAACTGCCGGACAGCGACCTGCCAGCGGACCGTCTCGCTCTCGCACGGACCGCAGCCACCGCCTGGGAAGCCGCGAACGGCTGGCTGGTCGAGCCTTCCTACGCCCGCGGCCAGCTAGCCCTGCTCCTAGCTGGCGATCACCGCGTCGGCTGAGCTCGGGCCCTTCCAGGAAGCACACCGTCCGGGATCAGCGCTACCGTGCAGGTCATGACAGCAACCAACGATCCGGCTGACCAGCCCTCCTCATCGCCAGATGCACCGATGGAGGCGCAGTTCGGGCCGCACCGGTTCTACGCCGGCGAAGGCGGTGGCAGCGAGCAGTTCAAGGGCGCCAGGTTCGACGTCGCTGACCTGCGCGGCGCGAGGTTCACCGACTGTGACCTGACCGGCGTCACGATCAGGGACGGCTGGCTGGTCAACGTCAGCGTCTCCGGCTACCTCAGCAACGTCACGGTCAACGGCGTCGACGTGACCGATTTCGTGAGCGCCGAGCTGGACCGGCGGCACCCGGAGCGGGTGCAGTTTCGCGATGGGCAGACGGCCGACGACGTCCGCGCGATGTGGGACACCATCGAGCGGCTGTGGGCGCAGGCCGGCGAGCGAGCCGGGCGACTGCCCGCTGCCGCGCTGGCCGAGCAGGTCGACGAGGAGTGGTCATTCGAGCAGACGCTGCGACATCTGGTCTTCATCACCGACGCGTGGGCTAGCCGGACGGTGCTCGACGAACCGATGCCTTACCATCCGCTCGGCCTGCCGCAGAGCTGGTATCCGCCGGCGGACGCGGCCACGCTCGGCATCGACCTGACCGCGCAGCCGGGCTACGGCGAGATCCTGGCCGCCCGCGCCGACCGGATGGCCGTCATGCGGCGCATCGTGGCCGACCTGACCGAGGACGGCCTGGGACGGCTGTGCCGGCGCTCGCCCGCTCCCGGTTACCCGGACGAAGAGCGCACCGTGATCGACTGCCTCGGCGTGGTTATGGACGAGGAGATCGAGCACTACCGTTTCGCGGTCCGCGACCTGGCCGTGCTGGAAGCCCGCTAGCCGGCTCGTGCGCAGCTCACCGGCGCGCTAGAGGTGTTCTGACAGCCAGGCATGCACCTCGGGTACACGGTTCTGCAGTAGCGTCAGGTGCCCGTCGTCGTCGAGCAGCCGGGCCTCGACGCCGGGGATGTGCGCGGCCAGCCATTCGCCGTGGCCGAACGGCACGAACATGTCCTGCCTGCCGTGCAGCAACAGGACCGGGACAGTGATGTCGGCGAGGTCGAATCCCCACGGCCTGACCGTGCAGATGTCGTCCCACCATCCCTGGCTGCCGGGCGCCAGACCCTCCTGCGCGGAGTAGGTCAGGTATTCGGCCAGTTCGCCGCGCAGGGCAGCGGCATCTGTCGGTGTGAGGAGTGATTCAATCGCCTTAGCCGTATCCTCTGGGGACGTGGCCAGGAGTTCCTCCCGGTCCTTGTCCGTTTGTACCCTGTGCGCAGCCTCATCGGTGAGGAACAGGCGGGTGTCATCCACGTTGTCCTGGCCCATGCCGGCGAAATAGTCAAGGCCGTCAGCGCCATAAGGGGCCAGCGAGGCGAGCGAGGCGGCGGCGGTCACCAGCTCCGGCAGCAGCGCGGCGCACGCGAGCACGTGCGGGCCGCCGCCTGAGATGCCCCATGTCGCCAGCCGATCGATGCCAAGCTCAGCGCAGATCGCGCGGACGTCGCTAACGCAATCGGCGACGGTGCGCCCTGGCTGTGGCGAGGACCCTCCGTAGCCAGGCCTGTCGTAGCTGATGAGCCGCAGCCCACGGGCGGCGGCATCCCGCATGTTCGGGCCATAAAGGTGCCTGGAGTTTGGCGTGCCCATGTGGACCAGGACCGGTCGGCCAGCGAGATCGCCGGACTCCTCCACAGCTAGCGTCCGGCCGTCCGGGGTGCGAACTGTACGCTCCACGCTGCCTCCTTAGCCCCGCGCCGTGTCTACCTCAGCTATCAGCGCCCGGGTGACGTTAGAGCAGGTAGTTGCCCGACGCAACTGAATACTGGCCACCGCGCGGCAGGACAAGGCGCCATCTGATCAGTTTTTAGGGATTCCCAGCAGCCGAGCTGAACTTGCGTCGCGACGGGGCAAGACCAGGACGGCGCGAGCAGAGCCCAGTCAAGGATCAAGTGAGACTAGGCATTTGGCTCGTCATTCTGCTCGGCGGCAGCGACTCGGGGTGCACGTTGACCGACGTAGGCAGAAAGGCCGCGCTGTCGCGTTATGGATGGGCTAGGGGCCACCGTCCTACCCGGCCGGAGTAGCCATGTCCGGGTACGAGGTGGTCCTGGGCTATGCGTGGATCGCCTTTGGAACATCGACAGGTGCCCGGTCGGTCATCGCGCTGACCCTAGGCCGCGCCGAGCCAGAGATGAGCAGGCCCGGCGCGTGGAGTAGCAAATGGCGATTGCTCGGCGGCTCCGTCATGAGCTACCTCCTCGGGATCGTCTTGGTCACCCACTCGCTGCACGGCAGCACCGCGCGATGGTTGCTCGGCAGCGCGGCGATCGGACTGCTGATCTGGTATGTCAACTCAGATCTTGGTTCCTGGCACCGAGCCAGTCGACAGCGCAGATCGGTCCGGCACAAGGCATGACTGCCGTCGCGCTTCTCTCAGTTCTGAGCAGGCATGGGTCAGGGCGGCAGGCGTTACTGTCACTGCCGCTGTCGACGTCTACGAGCTACCGATACGCGGTCCGCGACCTGGCCGTGCTGGAAGCCACCTAGGGGTTTCTCGCCATTTCCCCTTTTCGGGCGCCTGTCTTAGGTGCGGTAGGCGATTGTGGTGAAGCCCCATGTGGCCGCGCCGGTGGTACTGCCGGTGACGTACAGGGTGCGTCCGTCGGGGCTCAGGGCCACCGCGATGGGGTTGTCATCTCCTTTGCCCGGACCGTTGTAAGTGCTCATCCACTGCTGTTTGCCGGTCGCGACCGCGAAGGCGGCTGTGTCGTAGTGGTAGTCGCAGAAGCCGCACGGGCTGGGACCTGTGACGTAGACGGTGCCGCTGTCCGGGCTGACGGCCAGGGTTTGAGTGCTCAGGATGACACCAACGGGCAACCCCAGCACCTGCCGCCTCCAGTGGGACAAGCCGCTCGCCGCGTTGTAGGCGACCGTGGCGTACCCCGTCGTTTTCCCAGCGCTCGGACCGGCAACGATCACGGTGTGACCGTCCGGGGTAATCGCCACCGAGCCTCCCTCGCCACCCCCGTTGGCGTTGTAGCGGGCGGCCCAGCGCTGGGCGCCAGTAGCCGCGTTGTAGGCGACCGTGGCGAAGTCGTGGCTCGATGACCTGCCCTCGCTGCCGCCCGTCACGTATATGGAAGTGCCGTCGGGTGCGACGATTACGCCGCTGGCGTAGTCGGTGCCGTTCGCCGGGCCGTTGTAACGGCTGACCCAGCGCCGAGTGCC
This sequence comes from uncultured Actinomycetota bacterium, assembly GCA_963696215.1. Lineage (GTDB taxonomy): Bacteria > Actinomycetota > Actinomycetes > Streptosporangiales > Streptosporangiaceae > Chersky-822. The sequence continues at coordinate 917,510 of CAVOJF010000005.1, read as the reverse complement.
GGTCGTCGCATCATAGGCGACGGTGGCATAGTCGTTATGCGACGTCGTGCCGTTGCTGCGGCCGGTCACATAGACGGTCTTGCCGTCCGGGCTGATGGCGATCGAGCGGGCCTCGTCGTTGCGGTTCCCGGGGCCCGCGTAGCGGGCGAGCCAGCGCCGCGCGCCAGTGGCGGCGCTATAGGCGACCGTGACGTAGTGAACCCTGTACCCCGTGACGTAAACGGTCTTTCCGTCCGGACTCATCACCAGCGCCCTGGCGATCCCAGCGAACCTGCTCACCCACAACTGCCGACCGGATGCCGCGCTGTAGGCGATGGTGGGGGCGTAGCCAGAGCCGGAGCCACTCTGGCCGGTGACGAATACCGTGCTGCTGTCTGGGCTGACCGCGATCGCATCCGGGGCCTCGTAACCGCCCCCAATTTTGAACCGGCTGACCCAAAGCTTCGCGCCTGTGCCAGCGTCGTAGCGGATCGTCGCGTAGTAGGCCACGCCGTTCTTACGGATCGCTCCGCTTACGAAGACCGCGCGGCCGTCCGGACTGGCCGCAACCGTATCGATGTCGCCAGACGGGGAGTAAGTGCGGACCCACAATCGCGCGCCAAGAGCGGCCCGCGACCCGCTGGCCTCCGAAGCCGACATCCTCGCAGACACCGGTGCGACCGTCGTACAGCTCGCGCCAGCCATGCTGACCAGCACGCTAGCTGCCGTTAGGCCGACTGCAAATCGACCGCGGCCGCCCCAGCCTTTTGAGGAGCTCATTCGTTCCCCTAACCTTTACTCCGGGCGTCGCCTGGCTGCCCAGCCGGAAACGACAGCGCACTCCTATTCTGCTGACAATAGGACGTATCAGTGGCGGTCAAGGGCACTGGATGTGCTCTGAATGTGCCCTTCCAGTATGGCCGGATTGTGTCAGCACATGTCAGGGGCTTGGGCGGCGGGCGAGTTGGCCTGTAGGCCGGGTTCTGTGCACCCGCTCGCGCGGGCCGACGGCCATCCATCTGGGACTGCCGTTGCCGGCAGCCTCGTGCGGTCTACCCGCGAGCATCGGGCGGGCCGCCCTCAATCGCTCGCGCAGGCTTGTGTCGCTCCCGCGACACTGCCCTCTTGACCTTGCTCCGGGTGGGGTTTACCGAGCCGCCGCAGTCGCCTGCGGCGCTGGTGGTCTCTTACACCACCGTTTCACCCTTACCGCCGGGCCGGAGCCCGGCGGCGGTCTGTTTTCTGTGGCACTTTCCCGCGGGTCACCCCGGGTCGGCGTTACCGACCACCCTGCCCTGCGGAGCCCGGACCTTCCTCGGCGAAACCGGCGAACCGGAACCGCCGCGGCCGCCCGGCCAACTCGCCCGCCGCTTCCCGCCAGTCTAGGCCGCGCGGGCCCGCCGAGGCAGCGCCCTGACGGCCGAGCATGCGTGGATGGTCCATCCAGCACCAGAATCCGCAATGGATGGACCATCGATACCCGCGTGTTTAGCGGGTGAGCGAATGAGCGGCCGTCTGAGAGCCCCGCAGGTGTGTATGAATGCGATATTCACGGCGAAATCTGACCGCCACATTCATCCACGGGGCCAGCGGAGCCTTAGGGCGGCCGCGTCCTGGCCAGCCAGCGCTGCAGGGCGGCGCGCCCCTGGGCAGCAAGCGCCAGGCATGGCGTCCGGACGCCAGCACCGCGCGCAACCGCCGAGATCAGAACCAGCGGCGGCGGCGGTCTTGCAGATGCGCGGTGTCGTTGAATGAGCGCAGCAGAGACGAGCCGTTGTCGAAGCAGTCGATCCTGGTCAGCGACGCGACATCCAGGTTCATCCGGAACATCGCCTCCGGGGGCGCGAGCAGCGCCCGGCAGATCAGGGTCTTGATCGGGGTCACGTGGCTCACCACGACCACCCGCTTGTGATGGTGCGCCTCGACCAGGCGGTCCATCGCGGCGAGGACGCGCATGGCGACCATCGCGAAGCTCTCGCCGCCTGGCGGCGCGGCGTCGGGGGTGCCAAGCCAGGCCGCGAGTACATCAGGCCAGCGCTCGCGGGCCTCGGCGAAGCTGAGGCCCTCCCACTCGCCGAAGTCGGCCTCGACCAGGTCGTCGTCGACGATCAGCGGCGCACCAGTCGCCTCGGCGACGGCTTCGGCGGTCCGCCTGGTCCGCTGCAGCGGCGAGGTAACGATCACATCCACGCCGGGCGCGGCGGCGAGCTTGCGGGCGGCCTGGCTAGCCTGCTTGATTCCGTCCTTGGTCAGCGCGACGTCGCCGCGTCCGGCGAACCTGCGCTCGGCTGACAGCTCGGTCGCGCCGTGCCGCAGCAGGAGCGTAACCGTGGGCTTTCCTGTCGAGGTCCCCCAGCCTGGGCCGCCGCCAGCGCCAGCCTCAGGACCAGCCGCAGGAGCCTCCCCGACCCTCACGCCCGCAGCAGGACCCGCTGCTCCCCCGGCAGCCGCCCAAGGACCCGGGCCAGCACCCGCCCCCGGACCCGCCCAAGGACCCGCGCCAGCACCCGCCCCTGGACCCGCTCCAGGTCCTGACCCGCCGGGCCTAGCGGCGTCGCTGCTGGTCACAGGCCTGACTCAGGCGTCCTGACCAGGATCCGCCTGCACTCTTCGCAGCGGAGGACCTCGTCCTCCGGCGCGGTCCTGATGGCGTTCAGGTCGACGGTGTTGAGGGTCAGGTTGCAGCCCTGGCAGCTGCGGTGCTTGAGCGCCGCGGCGCCGGTTCCGCCGTGCTGAGCGCGGAGCTTGTCGTAGAGCTCGAGCAGGTCGGCGGAGATGGCCGCGGCGACCTCGACGCGGCGGTCCGTTGCCTTGACCGACTGCTCGCCGAGTTCGCCAAGCGCGGCGTCTCTGGCAGCTGTGACGGTCACCAGGGAAGTCGCGAGTTCCTCGCGCGAGGCGGTGGCCTGCGCGAGGGCGGTCTGGGCGGTCTCGGATCGCTCCATGACGTCGAGCACGACCTCTTCGAGATCGGATTGCCTGCGGTGCAGCGACTGCACCTCGGACTGGAGGTTCTCCAGTTCGCGCGGGGAGTTGACCATGCCGCCGTCGAGTCGCTGACGGTCGCGGTCGATCCTGGCCCTGACCTGCTCGACGTCGGCCTCGGCCTTGGCTTGCTCACGCTTGAGGTCGCTGTTCTGGGCGGTCAGCGAGGCGATGGAGTCGCGCAGCTCGCTGTCCTTGGTTTCGAGCCCGGCAAGCTCGGCGTGCTCAGGAAGGCCGCGGCGCCGGTGCTCGATCCTGGTGAGCTCGGCATCAATGTCTGCTAGCTCAAGCAGCCGTAGCTGCGCCTCAGGCGATGCTTTCACGAGGCCACGTTAGCCTGCCTGGGACCGGCCGCGCACAGCGCTGGCCCGGCTAGCCGAGGCCGCCGCCCCCAGGGGCCGCTCAGCCTGGCGGCAGCAGCACCTTGTTGACGATGTAGACGATCGCATTGCGGGTCTTGATGTTGCCGCAGAGCACCGTGGCGCCGTTCACCTTGTAGACCGAGCCCGACTTGGACAGCGTGAGCGGCTTGCCCTGCAGCGTCGCTGGCTTCGCGCCGGTCGCGAACTGCTGCGGGCTTATCTTCGCCATGACCGCGTGATACCGGACGATCTTGGTCAGGTCACCCGTGTTGTGCAGGTGGACGATCTGCGTCTGCGACAGGGACGCGAAGGCGCTGTTGGCCGGGACGATCAGCGTGTAGGAGCGCCGCGAGTTGAGGGTCTTGTCCAGCCTCGCCTTCCGCACCGCCGCGGTGAACACCGACAGCTGCGGATTGGTTGACGCCGCCGCGATGACCTGTTCGGACCCCATCGAGCTGACGCTGCCCTGGCCCGTGGCGGGGATGATGGCGCAGTCCGCCCCAACCCGCGCGGCGGCTGCCGGCGCGGGAGCGGATGACGCGCTCGGGTTCGGCGTCGTCCCCACCGGCCCTGCTCCGCCAGTGGGTGTGGCCGAGGTGGTCGTGGTGCTGCCGCAGGCGCCAGCCGCGAGCGCCAGGCCGGCCGCGAGCGCCGCCCAGCCAGCGGGCGCCGCGCGCAAGGAGTGCAGCCGCATGAACAACGTTCTTACCCACGGTTGGCAAGCTCTAGCTCCTCGCGTTGGCGCCAATCGGCAAACCCGGCGCGTCAGCCCGCCCCGGCTGGCCTAGGGCCGGCCTGGCCGGCCGCTGGTCTTCGGCCCGATCAGTACGACGGGCGCGGTCGTCGGCCGCAGCGATCCGCTGGCCGGCTCGATCGTGAGGCCGACCGTGTCGCCGGCGGACATCCCGGTGATCAGGACTGGTCCCGCCATGTCCTTGCGATGCACCGTGAGCATCCCGGCCGGCCGTTCCCCGTGCGGGCCCATCAGCCAGAGCTCGTAGCGCATGGTGCCGGGCAGCGCCGGCAGGTCGTGCGCGATGAACACGGCCATGTGCTCGTGCCAGGACGTCACGACGATCGCCATGCCGCCCCTGCTGACCGGTGCCGTCCGCATCACTGCGTCGGGCGCGCTGAGCACCGCCGCGACGGTGTGCGCACCGAGCCTGGCCCGCTGGCCCTGCATGTCGGCGTAGTGGGTACCGATCCCGATCGCGGCGGCGACGACGACTGCGGCAGCGGCAGTGAACAGCACGGGCATTCGCCGCGCCAGGCGTGCCACGGGCGGACCGCTGGTCTGCGACCGAGGATCTTTTCCAGCGATTACCGGGGCGAGCTGGCTGGTGTTGTACGCAGCCCGGATCGTCGGCTCCTTGAGGTCAGGACGCGGCCTGACTGCTTGCGCGATGCCGAGCCGCGCGGTCGCCTCGCGCAGCTCACGACTTCGTCCCGGCACTGCGCGCAGCCCGCCAGGTGCGCGGCGAACCCGGACCGTTCCGCCTCGGAGACCGCGTCGAGCACGAACGGGCCGGCCAGGGTGTGCAGGTGTCGATCATCGGCGGTCATCACGACACCCCCAGGCAGTCCCTGCAGCTTGATCAGCCCGTCGCGCATCCTGGTCTTGACCGTGCCGGCCGGGACGCCGAGCAGTTCGGCGACCTCGCGGTAGGTGTACCCGCTGTAGTAGGCCAGGCTCACGCACTCCCGCTGCAGCGTCGGTCAGCGAGGTCAGGCAGCGCTGCACCCGCTCCGGTCCAGGCTGGCCTCGACCGCCTCGATCACGTCGTCGTAGTCGATCACGGCGGTCGCGGCGCGCAGCTCCCGGATGGCGTGGCTGCGCTCGGACCTGACCCGGTCTACGGCCCGCGGTGCGCCAGCGTCATCACCCAGGACGATGCCGCTGCCCCTTGCGCGGGTCGAACCGGCTGGCCGTCCGCCAGACCTCCAGCAGGACCTCCTGCATGACCTCCTCGGCCTGCGCCGGGTCGCGCAGCACCTTCCTGCGCGACGCCGAGCACCCAGCCCGAGGCCTGGTCGTAGACGGCCTCGTAGGCGCGCTCGTCGCCGACCGGCGACCGCGGTGAGCAGGCTCGTCAAGCCGCAGGCGCGGACCGGCGGCCCGGCGCGCGGTGAGCGCTCTGGGCGTCTCGCCTGCTGGCTGCCGCGCATCTGCCCTCAGTCATGCTCACACTTCTCTATTCGTTGCCGGTCGCGCATCGGCTTGCGCATGCCCGCGCCAAACCGCACGCGGGCGCTGGTACGAATATCCAGTGTGACCCTCTACCAACCGTCATGCCGTCCCCGCGGCGTGCTGGCCGGCCTGCTGTCCGGAGCCATCGGCGTCTGCGTCGGCTTCCTGGTCGCCGGGCTTACCGGCCCGGTCGGCTCACCCGTCGTAGCCGTCGGCCGAGCTCTCGATCGACCTCAGCCCGCCGCCGGTCAAGAACTTCGCCATCAAGGAGTTCGGCACCCACGACAAGCTCGTGCTGCAGATCGGCGTGCTCATCGTGCTTGCCATGTTCGCCGCCGTGATCGGCGTGCCTCGGCGCAGCGCAAGCTGCGAACGGGCTGATCGGCATCGGCATCTTCGGCGCCGTCGGCCTGATCGCGGCCGGCACCAGGCCGACGTCCGACCGCCGCTCGACCTGCTGCCGACCTCTGGTCGGCTCGGCGGCGGCCGCGCTGCGATGTACTCGTCCGCCTCACGCGGCCTGGCCGGCCCTGGCTCCCGCGAGGACGACCGGTACCGGCGCAGCGGACCCCGAGGCCGCGGCAGGTCAAGCGAACCTGGCAGGAGATGCGGCCGATCGGCCCAAGCCGGCGCGCCGCCAGCAGGCCGGCCAGCCTGCGGTGTCGCGAGCCGCCCAGGCGCCAGTTCATGACGGTGAGCGCGACCGCCGCGGGCGTGGCGGCCGTCGCCTACCTGGGCGGCCGGCTGCTGAGCGAGCGGAGCCAGCGTCACCCAGGCCGAGACGGTCGCTGCGGCTGCCGCAGCCGGCCTTGCCCGCGCCCGCCGCTGCCGGCCGGACGTCGACCTCCGATCCCGGGCTCAGCTCGTTCATCACCCCGAACTCCGCGTTCTACCGGGTCGACACCGCGATCGTGCTGCCGCAGATCCCGCCGTCGAGCTGGCAGCTGCGGATCCACGGCATGGTCAGCCGCGAGCTGACGCTGAGCTTCGACGACCTGATCAAGCGGCCCCTGATCGAGGACTACATCACGCTGACCTGCGTCTCCAACCCGGTCGGCCGGGCCCTACATCGGCAACGCCCGCTGGCTGGGCGCCAGCCTGGGCTGCGCTCCTGCGCGAGGCCGGCATCAAGGCCGGCGCCGACCAGCTGTACTGCACGTCGTTCGACGGCTTCACCTGCGGCACGCCGGTCGCGACCGCCATGGACGGCCGGGACGCGATGCTCGCCGTCGGCGATGAACGGCAAGCCGCTGCCGGTCGCGCACGGCTTCCCGGTCCGCACGCGTGGTGCCCGGGCTCTACGGCTACGTGTCGGCCTGCAAGTGGATCACCGACATCGAGGTGACCACCTACGGGTCGAACGTCGCCTACTGGGCGCAGCGCGGCTGGTTCGCAGCAGGCGCCGATCAAGACCGAGTCTCGGATCGACGTGCCGACCGGGCCAGAGCCCGGTCAAGGCAGGGCCAGACCACGATCGCCGGCGTCGCCTGGGCGCAGCACAAGGGCATCGACGCGGTCGAGGTACGCGTCGACGCGGGCCCCTGGCGGCCAGCCAGGCTCGCCGCTGTCCCCGGCATCGACACCTGGCGGCAGTGGATCGATCGACTGGAACGCCCCGGCCGGCAACCACACCATCGAGGCACGCGCCACCGACGCGACCGGCTACACCCAGACCGCGCTGACCAGGAGCCGCCAGAGCCGAACGGCGCGACCGGCTACCCGATCAGGTCCAGGTCACGGTGAGCCGTCTACCGCCGGCTTAGCGGCCGGATGTTACGGTCGGGCCATGGCCAGACGCGGATCAAGGCGGTCGTGTTCGACCTTGGTGGCGTGCTGCTGGACTGGGATCCTCGGCACCTGTACCGCCAGCTGATCGCCGATCCCGCAGCAGCTCGACGACTTCCTGGACCGGATCTGCACGCCAGGCAGTGGCACCTGGCGCACGACCTCGGTGCGGACACCGAGCAGTCCTGCCGGGAGCTGGCGGCTGCAGCATCCCGACCGGCGGAGCTGATCATGGCGTGGTCAGAGCGGAGCGAGGAGATGATCGGCGGGGTCCTGATCGAGACGCGGTCGCAGGTGCTCGCCGAACTCGAGGTCGGCGGGCTTGCGCTGCCTCGCGCTGAGCAACATGGAGCCAGACAAGTTCGTGCTGCGCCGGGCCAGGTATGCCGTTCTTCGCGCACTTCGACGGCTGCGTGATCTCTGGCCTTGAAGGCGTGGCCAAGCCCGACCGCAGGATCTTCGAGATCCTGCTGGCCAGCTACGACCTCGAGCCGGCGGCGACCGTCTTCATCGATGACAGGGCCGCCAACGTCGATGCCGCGCGCGATCTCGGCATCGTCGCGATCGAGTTCACGACCGCCGCTCAGCTGAGGCGCGAGCTTCGCGACCTCGGGGTGCCGGTGCCCGCCTAGCGGTCATCGCCCCCTTAGTGCGGGCACGCTCGCATCACGAGCTTGGCCACCTTGAAGCCGCCAGTGTTGTTCCCGTTGACGCTCCTGCCTGTGTCGCCGGAGAACAGGTAAAGCCGCTTGCCGCGATAGGTGACCTGGTGGCGATGCCCGAACGTGGCGGTGCCCAGGCAGCCGGTGCCGCGCGGAATGGTCTTGAACCCTTGGGCATGCAGCAGCGGCGGCCAGATGGACAGGCACATGCCGCTGCAGCCGCCGCTCGGCTTGATGTACAGGGCCCGGCCATGGGTAGTCGCGAGGATCTTGCCGAAGTGCGTCCTAGTGACGACCTTCACGACGGTCGCCCTCTTGCGTTGCTGCCGGAGCGGCCTGGGCCGAGGCCAGTTCCGCAGATAGCCGCTGTCACGCTGCCGATCACCGCGATCGCCGTGGCGGTTCGTGCCGCCCAGGTCCTAGCCGTTCCGATGTGAGCCAAGGCTCGGTCCTTCCCGCTGGATGGTTCCCGTCAGCCGGACAACGTTCGCGGTGCCCGGCCGGTTCAGCGGGTTCGGCGCGGCCGGCAAATCTCCCCAGGGTTACAGGAGCTGGTCGCGAACCTGGCCGTACATGTAGGCGCCGAGCCAGCGGCCCATCTCGTCGAAGAGCCGCTTGCGCCCGGCGGCGGTTTCCGATGCCGGGCCATGGTCCAGATAGAGCCAGGTCACGTGCTGGCCGAGCCGGACCGTCTCGGCACCGCGCAGATCTTTCCTGAGAGGGCGGCCGCCTCCCGCATGGCCGCGCTGGCTGGCAGACGCGGCGACGACGAGCACCGGGCATGCGATGTCCAGACGGCGCCGCAGGCCCTTGCCGAAGTCCGGGTTCGACAGGATGAGCGCGTCGACTGGCCGGACGGTCCTGCGGGCGTGGCACCAGAGCGCAGCGGCCGGGGCGGCATCATCCTGCGCGCTCAGGATGATGGCGTCAATGCCGTCAGCTTCACGCAGGTGCCCGCAGGCGGCGTCAAGCGCGGCGAAGCAGGCCCGCATCGACTGCTGCGACTTGCGGCGGCTGACTGCGTCGAGCGGCTCGCGCGTGTCGAGGTCAGTCACGTAGAAGTGGAATCCGCGCTCGTTGTACCACCGGGCCAGATCTGCTGGCGCGAACGAGCCGGTCAGATCGTGCAGGTGCAGGACCGCGCCGGCTTGGCCTTGGGGAGCGGCGCAAGAACACGGCCGAACCGAGCGAGCGATCAGCGAGCCCGGGTCCCGGCGGCAGTGCCACGGCCTCATACTCGTCGAAGGGCCCGCCGTGGCTAACCATGAGGCCCATTAACTTCCCCGTCCGTGTCTGGCTGCGCGACCGCTGCGGTGCTGGCCAGGGAGGACGACCCCCAGAACCTCCGCATCGTCGCGGGCGTGCGCCTGGCAGCCCTGGTGCGCGCGTTTGCGCTCGCGGGATGCGCTGCGCGCACTGTCAACGGCCAGTGTCGCATCGTAGTCGGAAGCATGCCCGGCAAACACGCGCAGCGCCATGCCAGCCGCTGGAATTAACCAGGCCGTCAGCGCTCTTATTGGCGGTGATAATGCCTAGCCTGCAATTCGAAAGTAACTAAGTGCAGGCCTTTCACCTGGAATAGCCTTTGGCATGACAATAATCAGATGAGCCGAAAATCCGTTTCCCGGCGATGATGCCGGGTATGCGGGCCGAGATGGAAGGTAGCGCCAGGAAGGCTGGCCGCCAGCAACGGCCAGGTCGGGACCTGAAGAGCCGGCCGATGGCCGAACGCGCCAGAGAAAAGCGGAAGCCCCTCCATGTATGAGATGGAGGGGCCTCACGCCCCGCCTGAGCGCGCTAGCGAACCGATGACTCGGCTGCCGGTGCGCTGCTCGGCGGCCACCGGGTATCGGGCTCCGCTGGAAATCGCCGGTCTCCCGGCTCCCCCTGCGTTCCTTGGGTTTCCCCTTGGACTGGCCCGCCGTCGGTGGTGAGAGAATTTCTACTGCGACTGCGGCCAGTCGCACAAGGTGTTCGGCGAGTAAATACAAAATTCTTTTGGCTGTCCACAGGACGTGTCGCGTTTATCCACCGCAGCCGGCGGATCTGCGCATCTTATCCACAGCGCCGTGCACAGGGCCTGTGCCCGGCCGCAGGGGTGCCGCGCGGCTAGGCGAGTCCTGCCATGTCTGCGAGGTCCCTCATCACGTCGGCGAACCTGGCGCTCACGAGAGTGAGATGACCCTCGCCGGACTGCAGTCGCCCCCGCGCACCGGGAACATGCCGCGTGAGCCACTCGCCGTGTGCGAACGGCACCATGGCGTCCTCGTCGCCGTGCCAGACCGCGACGGGAACCTCAATCTGACTCAGGCTGAATCCCCAGTCACGGACAAAAGCCAGATCGTCATCTCGCCAGCCGGCGATTCCCGTGCTCACTCCGGCCCGCATCGACGCCGCCATGTAGTCGGCGAACCAGCCATTCAGCGCGGCCCGGTCGGCGGCGGTAACGAGGCTGCCGAGTGCGTCCGCGACCTCGCTGCTGACGATGTCCGGGCGCTCGGCCATTTCTGCCTCGAGCAAGGCCGTCAGCGCGTCAGAGCCCCGCGCTGCGGCACCGAACTCGGCGATGTTCTCCGCCGCCATGCCCGCGAACCAGTCGATGCCATCTGCCGGATACGGCGCGACCCCGGCGATCGTGGCCGCGGCCACGCAGCGCCCGCCGAGCATGGCGGCACTGGCCAGGGCGTGTGGCCCGCCGCCCGACCACCGGCGGTCACGAACCGGTCGGCTCCGACCTGATCGAGCACGGCAGCCACGTCCGCGGCGGCATCAGCGACCCGCCGTCCCGGGAGCGGATCGGAACTACCGTAGCCGGGCCTCGCGTAGAGCACGGACCGGAAGCCGCAGGCGGCCGCGATGTCGAACATCGGCGCGATCTCGACCAGGCCGCCGGGGGTTCCGGTGTGGAACAGCAGAGCCAGGCCGTCGGCCGGGCCGGCCACGAGGACGGGCACGGATCTCCCGTCGGCGGTGACCACGGTGCGGTGCTCGGCTGCCGATGCCATCGGCCGTCCCTCGCCTTCTTGGTGCGCAGCTACGTGCCTGGGCTGGTCTGGATCTGGTCAGGATCGGAGACGTCGGCGACGCTGGCGCCGAGGGCCTTGAGGATGTCGTCGGCCGCGGCCGCGATGGCGACACCGTGCTCGCCTGCGCCGAGGGTGATCTCGCGGCCCGCCAGCCTGGCGTCGGCGACAACTGGCCATGATCGCAAGGAGCCGAACGGGGTGATCGTCCCCCGCTCGTAGCCGGTGGCTGCCTTCGCGACAGCAGCGTCGGGCAGCGATAGGCGGTTCACGCCGAGCAGCGACCGGAGCCTGGGCCACGAGATCGTCCGGTCCCCCGGAACCAGCACGAAGAGAAAGTCGTCGTCCGCGCGACGCACCACGAGCGTCTTGACAACATCAGCGGGCGCGACCCCGCGGGCCTGCGCGGCCTCGGCGAGGCTGCGGACTGGCCCGTGGGTGAGGACGCGGTAGCGCAGGCCGGAGTCTGTGGCCGCGTCGAGGGCCGGCGAGGGCATGAAGAAAAGTATCGCGTGCCCGCGACACGGCTCCATCACGGGATCGAGAGTCAAGTGCCTGCCCGGATTCGGGCAAGAACTTGGCGTTCGAGGCCCGGCAACCGCAAGATGTGGAGGTGGATGCCGAGCTAATCGCCAGGGTGTCCGCCTCAACCGGCCTCTCCCATGGCGAGGCGGCGCGGGTGGTGGCTGACGTCGTCGGCTGGTACCGCGAGCCGGTCAAGGACTATGTCAAGCGCCGCCACGCGTACCTGCGGACGTACGGCAAGCGGAACGACGAGATCTTCGGCCTGATCGCGGCCGAGCTCGACGACAGGTTGGTGGCGGCTCCCTGCCTCAGCGAGCGGCAGTTGCGCAGGATCGTCTACGGATAAGGAGACCTGGCAGACTATGTGTGGAATCGTGGGCTACATCGGCGGGCAGAACGCCGTTCCGATCTTGATGGAGGGGCTCTTCCGGCTGGAGTACCGCGGCTACGACTCGGCCGGCATCGCGATCGTCTCGGCCAAGGGCACCCAGGTCTACCGCCGGGTCGGCCGGGTTCGCGAGCTCGAAGCGTCGCTGCCGAGGCGGCTGTCGGGCAAGACCGGGATCGGGCACACCCGCTGGGCGACCCACGGGCCGGTGACGCAGGCGAACGCCCATCCGCAGGTGAGTGAGGACGGCAGGATCGCCGTGGTGCACAACGGCATCATCGACAATGCGATGGACCTGCGCGACGAGCTGATCGCGAAGGGCGAGACCTTCAGTTCAGAGACCGATACCGAGGTGCTCGCGCACCTGATCGCCAACTCATCGGCCGCGTCGCTCGAGGACGCCGTGCTCGAGGCGCTCGAGCAGATCTCGGGGACCTACGCGCTCGCGGTCACCGATCAGCGTCACCCGGACCGCATCGTGGTCGCCAGGAACGGCTCACCACTGATCCTGGGCGTCGGGGACCGCGAGATGTTCGTCGCGAGCGACCTGTCGGCGCTGGTCAGGCACACAACGTCGGTGGTCCACCTGGACGATGGCGAGCTGGCGACGGTGACGGCGGCCGGGTTCCGCACCTTCAGCCGCGAGCAAGAGGACACCGACAAGACACCGGTCCGCATCGAGCTGGATGCCGATGACGTCGAGTTGTCCGGGCACCAGCACTTCATGCGCAAGGAGATCCTTGAGCAGCCACGCTCGGTCGAGCGGATGCTGCGCGGGCGACTGGACGAGCGATTCGGGACAGCGCGGCTCGACGGGCTGAACCTTGGCCCCCGAGACCTGCGGAGCTTCCGCCGGGTCAAGATCCTCGGCTGCGGGTCCGCGTACTACGTGGGCCAGATCGGCGCCCAGCTTGTGGAGGAACTGGCCAGGATGCCCGCCGACGCCGAACCAGCCTCGGAGTTCCGCTACCGCAACCCGGTGATCGAGCCGGACACGCTGTACGTCGCCGTCAGCCAGTCCGGTGAGACCGCCGACACCGCCTTCGCGGTCAGGGAGGTCAAGCGAAAGGGCGGCCAGGTCGTCGGGCTGGTCAACGTGGTGGGATCTACGATCGCGCGGGAGTGTGACGGCGGGATCTACCTGCACGCAGGACCGGAAATCGCGGTCGCGTCGACCAAGGCGCTCACGCACATGGCGATCGGTTTCGCGATGCTCGCGCTGGTGCTAGGCCGGGTACGCGATCTGTCGATCACCGACGGCCAGCGGATCGTGACCGGCCTCCGGGACCTGCCTGGCCAGATCGAGGAGATCCTCGCCGCCGAGCCGCGGATCGCGGAGATCGCTACCGACCTCGCGGTCGCGAGGAGCCTGTTCTTCATCGGCCGGGTGCGCGGCTACCCCGTGGCACGGGAGGGGGCGCAGAAGTTCAAGGAAGTGACGTACCGGCATGCCGAGGCCTACCAGGCCAGCGAGCTCAAGCACGGTCCGCTTGCCCTGATCGATGAGGAACTACCCACCGTCGCGATCGTGCCCGACGACGAGCTGACCGACCGCAACCTCGGAGCGATCGAGCAAATCAGGGCCAGGAACGGGCGGCTCGTCATGATCACGCATCCTGGCGTGCCGCAATGTGAGAGCGTGCGGATCACGGTGCCAAAGAACGAGCGTGAGCTGGACCCGGTGCTGATGGTCATCCCCATCCAGCTGATGGCGTACCACGCTGCGCGTGCGCTCGGTCGCGACATTGACAAGCCCCGCAACCTGGCGAAGTCCGTCACGGTCGAGTAGCAATCGGCCGGTCGGACGCTGAACCGGCCCCCAAGGCGTACCGTGAAGTTCTGCGAAAACTAAGGGGGCGCTCCGCGCCCCCCGAAGGAGACGCCAGTGCCGCTCTCGACTTCTGCCGAGCGCAACAGCTTCGCCCAGGATCTTTTCACACCCCTTCCCGCCCGTTATGACCGCCTGGCCGAGCTTTTGTCCTTCGGGCAGAACGGACGCTGGCGCCGTGCGATGGTCGACCAGATCGTGCCGGCTCCCGGAGAGGTCGTGCTCGACGTCGCCTCGGGGACCGCCGGCGTGGCCATCCAGTTGGCCGAGCGCACTCGTGCCAAGGTGCTTGGCGTGGATCTGACCGAGCAGATGCTGCATCGCGGCAGGGCGAACGTGGCGGCTGCCGGCCTGGCGCAGCGAATCAGCCTGGTCGCTGGGCGGGGCGAGCAATTGCCGCTGCCCGACGGCAGCGTCGACGCGCTGACCTTTACCTACCTGCTGCGCTACGTCGACGACCCGAGGTCGACGCTCGAGGAGCTTGCGCGGGTGGTCAGGCCGGGCGGGCGGGTCGCGAGCCTGGAGTTCTGCGTTCCGCCGTCACCCTTCTGGCACGCCGCCTGGTGGCTGTACACCAGGTTGCTGCTGCCGGTCGGGGGTCTGCTCGCCGGCGGCCGCGAGTGGTTCTTCGTCGGCAAGTTTCTCGGGCCGAACATCTCAGGCCACTACCGCAAGTACCCGATGAGATGGACGGAGCAGGCCTGGCGCGATGCGGGATTCACCGATGTCGGGGTCAGGCTGATGAGCCTGGGCGGCGGGCTCGTCATGTGGGGAACCAGGTCAGGTGGCTGAACCGCAGGCCAGGCCGGCCTACTATGCCGCCGGTCCTGGGCCGTTGCGGGACTGGTGGACGCTGCTGCACCCGCCCTTCACTGCCTGGCACCTGTCCTACATCGTGCTCGGCGCGATGCTGGCGCCGCACGTCAGGATCGACAGGCTCGTGGCGGCGCTGATCGCCTTCTTTCTCGCTGTCGGAGTCGCCGCGCACGCGCTCGACGAACTGCACGGCAGGCCGCTGCGGACGGCTATTCCCCGGTCCGCGCTCATCGCGGTCACGGTGGCCGGCCTGGCTGGCGCCGTCGCGCTGGGCGCCATCGGGATCACGAGGGTGGGCTGGGGATTGCTGCCCTTCATGATCATCGGGCCACTGCTGGTGGTCGGGTACAACGCTGAGCTTTTTGGCGGGCTCATCCACACAGACCTCGGGTTCGCCGCGGCTTGGGGAGCCTTTCCGGTGCTGACGGGCTATGTGGCCGAGTCGGGCCGCCTCGCCATCGCGCCGGTCGTGGCGGCGGGCGCGGCCATGGCGCTGTCCGCCGGCCAGCGGCATCTCAGTACTCCGGCGCGGATGCTACGCCGCCGCACCGCGGCCGTC
Source organism: uncultured Actinomycetota bacterium (assembly GCA_963696215.1). Classification (GTDB taxonomy): domain Bacteria; phylum Actinomycetota; class Actinomycetes; order Streptosporangiales; family Streptosporangiaceae; genus Chersky-822. The sequence continues at coordinate 902,410 of CAVOJF010000005.1, read as the reverse complement.
ACCGGCCGCATCACGCTGAATTCGGGCGAGGAGACCACCCTGGACGCCAGGCGACTCCTTGAACCGCTGGAAAGGGCCCTGCGTTCTCTGTCATGGGGGGTCGTGCTGCTTGCCGCCGCGCTGGCGACGGCGCGGCTCGCCTAACCGAGCGACCTGGAGGTAGACGGTGCGAAGCGGCGTGCTGACGGCGGTGGGCGTGCTCCTGACCGTCGCCGGAGTGATCTGGGCACTGCAGGGTTTCGGCGTCATCGGCGGAAGCTTCATGTCGGGCGACTCGGTCTGGGCGATCATCGGCCCCATCATCGCCGTGATCGGCCTGCTCATCACCGGCATCGGCGTCCGGCGAGCCCGCTCAACATCCTGACCGCGCCGTTCTGCGAGCGGCTCCGGTCATCCTGACCGAGAATTGCGCCACGACGTCGGCCCGCAATGGCTTGCTAAACTCGCTATTGGCTTGCGGCCCAGGTAACGTATTCATCACCTGCTTCCCTCGCCTGCCCTCAACCTTGACAATTCCAGCAGTTATTACCTAAGGGTTGATGAGTGTCGTGCAAGCCGTAAACATCGGATATTCTCCGCGGCACGCCGGCCAGCCGCCCGGAACCGAACCACCCAGGTACCGGGCTACCAGGCTTGTCGTCATTCTTGGTGTTCTGGCGCTGTTCGGCGCCGCTGCCGGCTACGGGGTGTACCACGCGAGGCACCAGGCCGAAGCCGGGGCCGCAGCCTCGGGGCCGGCCGTGCGCATATACCCCGCAGCCCAGCTTGGCCTGCGCGAACCGGCAGATCTTACTGGCGCGGGGCAGCACATGTGGATCACGAACAGCGAGGGCAACTCGGTCACTGAGCTTGGCTGGAGCCATCGCAGCCACCCGATCGTCCTGGCCGGCGACGGCTACGGTTTCCTGGCGCCCGGCGCCGTCACGGCTGGGCGCGGCCACCTGTGGGTGGCCAACCTCGTGGCCAACACAATCACCGAACTAAGCTCAGCCGACGGGTCGGTGACCAGGACGATTAATGTCGCTACTCCGAATTCGTTGTTGCTATTCGGTAATCGGCTGTGGGTAGCGAACCCGGAGGCCAATTCCGTTGTGCTGATAAATGCTCGCAACGGGTCGAAGGTGCGGGCATTCCGACACAACGGCTTTCACTATCCGGCCGCGCTCGCGGTCAGCCATCGCCTGCTCTGGGTGGCGAACGAGGCACAAGGCACCATTACCGTCATGGATGGCGTCACCGGCGCCTGGAAGGCGACGCTGGGCGGGCCGCTGTATGGCCTGCAGCAGCCGGTCGCGGAGGTCGCGAGCCGGTCGATGCTGTGGGTCGCCGACGCGGCGTCGCGCACGATCAGGCAGATCAGCACCGTCACCAGGATGCCGGTGCGGGTCATCAGCGGGGCCAGGTACCGGTTCGGATCGCCAGGCCCGATGGCACTCGCAGATGGCCGGCTCTGGGTGCTCAACACGGCAGGCAACTCCGTCACCGAGATCGACGCGGCAACCGGCAATCTGATCAGAGTGCTCTCCGGCGCGGGCTATGGCTTCGACAATCCGTCCTGCATCGCCGCCTACCACCACGCCATCTGGGTGGCCAGTGCGAGCGCCCTGACCAGGCTGGCCCTGCCAGCGTGAGGGCGCGCCACGGCGCGTCGTTAGAGGACGTCCTTGCGCTGCAGGTAGTGCAGCGAGATCCAGCCGGCCAGCACGGGCAGCCAGAACGTGACGGTCCTGAACAGCAGGACGGCCGTGATCGCCTGGGCCGGCTGCATGCCGGCTCCGGCGAGCGCGATGGACAGTGCGGTCTCGACCGCGCCGATGCCTCCGGGGGTCGGGATGAACGAGCCCGCCGCGTTGCCTGCCAGGTACACCACGGCGATGCTCGCCAGCGGCACGCCGGCATCTCCGACCGCGCGTACCGACGCTGCCAGGCACAAGATGTAGGCCATCGTGATCAGTAGCGTGCCGCCGACACCCTGGACAAGCTTGACCGGGCGCTGCGCCACGTCGACGAGCCTCGGGATGACCTGGCTCGCGACCGAGCCGACGCGGGACAGCAGCAGCCGGCGCCCGGCAGGGAGCGCCAGGACGATGAGCGTGAGGCCGACCAAGATGCCGAGAGCGATGTAGGCCCAGTGCGGCGGCGTCAGCGCCTTGGCCGCCTTCGATGAGCCCGCGATCGCCGCCGAGACCAGCACCAGGACGCCGAAGACGGCGAAAGACATGACCTGCGTGACGCCGACGCTGGCGGCAGCGTCGGCCGCGCTCAGTTTGGCCTTGCGCAGGTAGCGCACGTTCAGCGCCACGCCGCCGACGGCGGCAGGCGTCACCAGGATGACGAACGACGCGGCGATCTGCACGAGGAGCGTCCGCAGCGGGTTCAGCCGCTCGAGGACGAAGCCGGAGATGGCCAGGGTCGCGCCCACGTACGTGGCGGCCGAGCAGGCCAGGGCGACCAGGCTCCAGCCGATATTCGCCTCAGCGAGCAGCTTCGACAACGAGACGTTGGCTAGCTGGCTGGCAAGCACGTAGGCGGCGAACACACCCGCGATCAGCGTGATCAGCGTGCGCGGCCGGACCCGATCCAGCTGAGCGGGCATCACCGTGCCGTCCGGAGCAGCCGCGAGCAGACGCTTGCGGACGTCCGCGAGCACCCGCTTCTGGCCGCGCAAGGCGGACCGGGTCGACCTGTACAGGGCAACCGGCTGCAGGAGTGAGACCAGACCGAGCAGCCCGTCCCTCGGCACCTTCTCGGTGGCGATATCGACGGCCCGGTCCGGGCCGACGAGTAGCGCGGTCTGGGCGATCAACTGGACCAGATCCAGCCTGAACTGCAGGTCGGTCGCGGCGACGTCGCCGTTGCCAGGCTCGAGCAGCACCACCTGCTCCGCGCCCGACCTGGACACCAGCATGATGCGCTCGTCGGTCAGGGCCCGGTGCGTCACCCTGTGCCTGTGCAGCAGCAGCACGGCGTCCCAGACTCGCCTGAGCTGTTCATCGCTGGTCCGGTCGCCGAGTTCGGCCAGCGTCGTGCCCTCGAGGTGATCCGTCGCGAGAACCGCGGCGTCCGGCCCGACCCTGATCACCGCGCGCAGTCGAGGCGTCAGCACGCCTGAATCCTCGGTCGCGTAGATCAGCAGCGCCTGCCGTTCGATCGCGCCCTCGAGTGACAGCGGCGCGCTGCGCGAGACACTCGTTTTCAGCCGCACCCGGCGCCACAGCCGGTAAAAGGCGTCGGCCGCCTGCTGGTCACGGTCGAAGACGGTCACGTCGACCAGGTTGCCGCCGCGCAGCGTCGCCGAGTACCTGCGAACCTCTGGGCTGCCGTTGGCGACCCGGCGGATCGCGACGATCGGATCTTGCTCGGAACTCAGGGCGGTCGCGATGTCAGCGGCCGATGGCCGCCCCGTGGTGGTGCCGAGCGTGTATTTCAGGCCGCTGCCGACGCATGAGCCGATGGCGATGGTAATGAGCAGCGAGAGTACGGTCGCGTGCTTGTCGGCCAGGCTCGTGACTATATAGAAGCCGATGGTGGTCAGGAACGCCGTGCGCCACTGGGTCCGGCCCCGAAGGCCGATCACGGTGACGTAGGCGACGAGGCCGGCGAGATAGCCGTCCAAGGTGGCTTCGTGCCGGCCTGTCAGGCCGCCCGTGGTCGTGTGCAGCGCGTTGTGCAGCTGTGTCAGGGCAGGCTGGTTCAGCAGGATGTTCGCCAGCACCACCACGCCCACGGCGAACCCGCCGGTCGCCACCGCCTCGCCGAGCCTGCGGTACTGCTTGACGGTCAGCGCCCTGACCGCGAGGGCGATCGGCAGGATCAGCAGGGCGATGCCGCCGGCCCAGCCGATCAGCCGCAGCAGCGCGTGCGGCAAATGCTTGCTGGCTCCGACCAAGTCGAACTCGACTCCGGTCGCCGTGGCGCTCGCGAGCAGCCCGATGCCAACGAGCAGCGCGATCTCCACCGCCGCGATCACGCAGCGAATCAGGTCAGCCGGGATCCTGACCCGCGACTCGAGCTCATCGGTGACCAGCAGACGGGAGTCGCTGGCCGGAGCCTTGGTGATGTTAGCCGCGCGCGTCAATGCCGCTGTGACCGCTGGTCGCAGCGGCTTGTGACGCGAACTCATATGACGATCGTTTCACCTGCGTTCAAACCTGACACCGCCGCTCGGCATGTAACGCGGGCCATAGCCTGCGGCGCTAGCGCCCTGCGGCGGAGGCGCTGGCTGCCGAGCATGCTATCGGTCAGGTGCCGATCAGCCGGGAAAACGCGCAGATGGGGCGTGTTGGACGGGCTTGTGATCGGGCGAGCCTGCCTGCTCAGCGCGCGATCAGCGCGCTGTAGACCGCTGACGTGGCCGAGTCCGGCTGGCCGTCCGCTGCCACCTCAGCCGCAACGTCCAGACAGCGGCCCCAGGCGCCGCGGACACCTGCTAGGTTGCCCGCGGCGTGCTCCGCGCGCATCATCAGCCGCCAGAGTTGCTCGGCCGAGGAGTCGGCGGCCAGGCCGGTCCTCGCCGCCCTGACCGCCGTCGCCGGGTCCTGGCGGGCCAGGCAGAGCGTCGCCAGCGACTCAGCGGCGCCGACAATGCGCGCCGTAACCGATTCGATCAGTTCCACTTCGAGCCACCAGTAGAAGCATCCCGTGAACGGCTGTCCCCGAACGAGGCTGAGCGCCTCCGACAGCGTCGCGGCGTTGTCGGTCGCGACTCCGCCCTCCGTCCGCATCTCGAACTCACGCCAGTCCACCCACGTGTGCGGGTGCAGAGCGTAGCGACCGTGACCCAGATGCTCGATCCACTCCCGGCCGTCGGCGGCTTGGCCGAGGGCCCGCCTAGTTCTGGCGATGAGCTGCCTGAGCGAGTCTGCGGGCTTCGGGTGTCCCTCGTCTGCGCCGAGCAACCTGCGAAGCTGTCCGTTGCTGAGGCCGCAACGGTTCAGGGCGAGCGCGACGATCAGCTGGCTCTGGGCCGGCACGAGGGCGCCAGCCTGGCCATTGATCGTGAGCGGACCAAGGACGCCGATGTGCAGGCCCAGCCGCTGACGGCGCCAGGGTGTGCCGTCGCCGACCTGGCTCGCGGCACGTGCAGCGACCCCGGCCGCGCTGGCTGGACGGGCGGGCTCTGGAATGGCGGGCTCTGGAATGACGGGCTCTGGAATGACAAGCACCCGGGTAGCTGGCTTGGAACGCCGCCTCGGGTTACCGAGCCAGCTTGCGAGTGCCATGATCAGCCCGCCCGCCAGCAGTCCGGCAGCGAACATCGCGACCCCCTGATGCCGTCCGGTCAGCGGGTCGCCGGCGAGCGGGCCGACGGCCCCGAGGCAAAGCTGCGGGCATAACTCCATCTGCGGCGGCATTCCTGCTGGCGTGGCGGATTCGGCGAGCGTCAGCTCAGCATCGCCGACCAGATCAGGCGGCACAACCGATTCGGGTCGCAAAACCCCGATCGGGCCGGCGATCCTGGCCGCGATTGTCGGCGCCTGTCACACCGGACCCGTCCTGCGCAGGCATCACGCTGCGGACAGCCCGCACTGGCGCAGGATCGTCGTTGTTACGAGTTCCGGGACACGGACGGCTGGCAAGTGGTCCACGCCGGGCATCTTGATGAGCTGGCAGCCGCTGATCCTGGCCGCCACCTCCGCGCCGCACGCGATCAGCGCAGGACGGTCGATATCGCCGATCATCAGAACCGCGGGGACATGCAGGTCACCGAGCCGGTCAAAGGCAGGCTCAGCGTCCTGCGCGAACCGCTCCTCGCCCGGCCATGCGCGCACGGCCGAGCGCATCATGTCGGCCACCTCAAGGTCGGCACCGCCGGCCGCCCACTCTCGCATGCTGAGTGCCAGTAGCGCGTCCTCGCCAGCCTCCTCGGCGGCGGCAGCCTCGGCGTCAAGATCTGGCTCCGGTGGCCAGGGGTAGCCGGTCACGCCAGGGCAGAGCAGGGTCAGCGACCGCACCAAGCCAGGCTCCGCCAGCGCCAGGTCGATCGCGTTCGCCCCGCCCATGCTGCAGCCGACCAGGTGTGCGCTGGTCACGCCCCGCGCACCGAGCACCGCTCTCAGATCATCGAGATGGCGGAACTTCTCGGTCGGCTGCGAGGACCTGCCGTACCCGCGTGCGTCATATCTGATCACCCGCAGCCGCTGCGTCAGCGCCGGCCAGACCCGGTCCCAGCTGCGGGAATCGGCGATCCCTGGATGCATGAGCACGGCGAGTGGCCCGGCGCCGCCCGAGTCTTCGACCCAGATCGTGTCGCCACCCACGCGCACCGTCGTCTCCATGCGTCCGACCCTAGAGGAGTTATCGTCAGCTATGAGTTCTCCATCCGGTGCCGGGACCCGGGTTCGTCCTGGAGTGTTCGCCAATCTGCAGGCGCTGAGGGAGTGCTGGCATCCTGTCGCGTTCGCGTCCGAGGTTGCCGACCGGCCAGTCCCGGCTGACCTGCTCGGCGAGGCGCTGGTGCTGTGGCGCTCACCCGCCGGCATCCGTGCTATGTCGGACCTGTGCGTGCACCGCGGCACGGCGCTCTCGCTCGGCTGGATCAGCGGCGACGAGCTGGTGTGCCCGTATCACGGCTGGCGGTATGCGGGCGATGGCCGGTGCGTCGCCATTCCGCAGCTCGCAGATCCCCGCAGGGTCCCGGCGAAGGCGAAGGTGCCTGTCTTTCCGGCGGCCGAGCGGTACGGCCTGATCTGGGTCGCGCTTGCCGAGCCCCGCTGGCCGCTGCCCCTCGTGCCCGAGTTGAAGGACGATTCCTGGGCAACGGTGCAGGCGGGACCGTACCGCTGGCAGTGTGATGCGGCTCGGCAGGTGGAGAACTTCACCGACTTCGGTCACTTCCCGTGGGTGCACCCCGGCCTGCTCGGTGACCCGGACCGGCCCGTGGTCCCGCGCCATGAGGTGCAGACCGAGGGCAACGTGCTGCGGTACTCAATCGTCCGGCCCGAGGCGCCGAACACCGACGATTTTCCGGTCTTCGCGAATGCCGAGGCCGGACCGCCCGAGCGGCGCAGCAGCTACGAACTACATCTGCCCTACACGATCGTGCTCAGGCTGGGCTGGGGCGGCGAGCGCGGGATGGTGTACTTCTTCGCCTCGCAGCCGATCGGGGTAGATCGGTGCGCTGGTTACGTGATCATCGGCAGGAACTACAACTTCGACCAGCCGGAAGGGGTCCTGCGGGAGTTCGAGGACACGATCTTCGGCCAGGACCAGGTCGTGGTCGAGTCGCAGCGACCTGACCGGGTCCCGTTCGACCTGGCCGACGAGCTGCACCTGAAGTTCGACGCGGTGGCGGTCGCCTACCGCAAGGCGATGCGCGGGCTCGGTCTGGCCGCGAACGTCGGAGGCTAAGCGGGCGGCTCAGCGGCCCGGCGAGCGCGGGCGACGGGCTGACCAGTGCGGACGAGGTGCCGCCGCCCTGCTCGCTGACCTCCTCTGGCGATCCGTCCTTGGCTGGCACCCGGGGCGGCGGCTGCTGAGGAAGGAAAGAACGTCGCCACCGGGCGCCCTGACCGGTGGATCTCACCGGCGAGCTGGACGCCAGTCGCTGACGCGCGAGCAGGCAAGAAACTCGGCAGTGGAGCGGGTACTCGTCCGGGCCCTGGGGCCTCCGGATGCTGACAGGCTCATCCACCGCTGGCCGGACAATGCCGGCCCAGCAGGCCACGGACCTCGCCATGGCAGTCGCTTCGGGCGGCGCGCCCGCTGACCCGGAACGTCCCCAGCTGATCAGGCTCACCCCGCGCGAGCGGCAGGTAGCCGCGCTGGTCGCCTCGGGCCGGACTAACCGGCAGATCGGCAGGTGCTCGGGATATCGGAAAAGACCGCCGAGGTCCACCTCCATCATGTGATGTCCAAGCGGGACGTCCGCAGCCGGGCCGAAGTGGCGGTCTGGGCCGCGGCGCAGCACCTGTCCGCCCCAGGGCTGTAAACGTCCCAGGCTAAGCGGGCGGCTCGGCGGCCGAGTCCGGCCGCCTTGGCAGGCGGCGGCCCCACTGCGACGGCAAGCGCGGAACGCCGCGCCGCTCCCGCGGGAGGTGCCCGGCCAGCGCGGGCGACGGGCTGACCAGTGCGGACGAGCCCGAGCCCCCAGCGGCTCCTGCCGGGTTGACTACCGCTGGGTCGAGAACCGCGGGATCGGTCGACCGCCACACCTCGCGCACGATCACCTGAAGCGCGCCGGCGAGCGGGATGGATAGCAGCGCGACGACGAAGCCGCCGAAGATCCCGGAGAGCCAGCTTCCCATCGACGCTCCGACCAGGATCGAGAGCAGGACGAGCAACGGGTTGATCTTGACCGTCCTGCTCATGATCAGCGGGTTGAGCACGTGATTCTCGAGCTGGGTGTAGAGCAGGAACACGGCAAGGGTGACCAGGCCGGGCCCGATGCCCTGGGTGAGCGCGAAAAGGACGACCGGGATCCCGGCCAGCGCACCGCCGATCATCGGGAGGAAGTCGACGAGTGCAACCCACAGCGCCCAGAGGAACGGGAAGGGAACACCCATCACGAGCAGCGTCACGAGAACGACCAGGCCGGCGATGATCGACGTGGCGAAGTTCCCCAGCATGTACCCGGTCACCGACCGGTTCACGGCCGAGGCGACGCGCCGGTACCGCTCGGCCCTGGCGGGCACCATCAGGCCGAGCAGGCCGCTGCGCAGCTTCGGGCCCTCCATGAGCAGCAGGACGACCAGCACGAAGATCGTCAGCAAGGTGATCATCAAAGTGATCGCGCCCTTGCCCACGCTGATCACCGGGTTGGCAATGTCCTTGCCGTAGCTGGCGAGCTTCGGCGCGTTGGTCTTCACCCAGTTCTGGACGTGGTATCTCGTGACTAGGTGGCCGATCCAGCCCTTGCCGTGCTCAGCCTTGCTGACGTAGCCAGGCAGGTTGTCGGCGAGGTGGGTGATGCCATTCACGAGGGGATAGCCGAACGCCACGGCCAAGCCTGCGAAGAAGATCACCGCCAGCAGGGTCACGATCGTGATCGCGACTCCGCGCCTGCCGACCCAGCGCTGAGCGAACACCACCAGCGGATTGAGCAGCAGCGCGATGAAGCCCGCCACGATGATCAGCAGAATGACTTCGCGCAGCCGGTAGACGACTTTGCCCGTCAGGTAGAAGACGATGACGGCCACGATCGTCGCCAGAATGGCCCGCAGCGGCACGCCTCTGGCTTCGGCCGCGGTCCAGAGGACTGCTCTCCTGGTCGGCCCGGCCGGCGCCTGGGCTGGTGGCCGCGGTGAAAGCAGCGGCGTGTCGTCCGCGGGCGCGGGTGACGGTTCCGCGGCCAAGCCGTCATCTGTCATGTGCACAGCATGCCAGTCTGTCGGTAATCGATGAACGCCATGACGTAACCGGGTAAAGCTGCCGGTAGCTGCCCCGCAGAGCCGACGTGAAACCGCGGCCCAAAGGAGCCAGGCCCCGGCCCGCAGTCCGGGCGGTCGGGCCTCAGCCGGTCGGGCCTCAGCCGGTCGGGCCTCAGCCGGTCGGGCCTTAGCCGGTCCGGCCGGCCTGCTCTGGCTGCGCTGGCGGCCGGCCGACGAGCTCGATCAGCCCGAGTACAACGGCCAGCACGATCGCGATCAGGAGCACGACGAGCCCGGTCGGGTCGGTCCAGAAGATGAAGGCCAGGACCGCGGCGCCCACGGAGGCGATCCGCAGCGGCGTCCGGTGCCCGTAGATCCAGGTGCCTGTGCGCCCGGTGCTAACGCCCGCCCGCTCGCCGGTGCCCCTGACGGCGGCGAACCCAGAACGGAACGCGGCCCTGGTCCTGACTGCCGTCACCGACGGTCCTGTCAAGAATGCGCCAAGCGCGACCACAAGGCCGAGCACCAGCAGCACCCGCAGCCCCTGCCTGATGAACCGCACGATCGTGTCGAAGACGACGGCGGCGGCGTCGGCCGGCAGCACGCTCGCCGGGACCTTGCTCAGGTAGATCGCCCGGCCGGCGGCCAGAGCAATGGCCAGCACCAGCATCGAAGCGGAGAGCCCGAGGCTCGCGCCGACCAGGGCCCGCCTATGCCGCTTCGCGACATAGACACCGGCCGCCAGCAGCGCGAGGGTGAGCACCGGCAGCACCCACTTCAGGGTGGTGAGGAGCCGGTATGCGGACTGCGCCTTGACCAGGTACTTCGCCGAGAACAGCGGGAAGGTGGGATTGATCGGCGGCAGGGATTTGACCAGGGTCAGCCCGTGCGCCGCCAGCCTGGCCTTGACCTTGTCGATCAGCGGACCAAGGCCGATGACTACCTTGCCGTTGGACACACTAAGCGCGCTCTTGCGGCCCGCGAGCGCGTTGACAAGCTGCGTGTGCGCGGCGCGGTTGCCCTGTACCCAAAGCCGGTTCACGAACGGCCTGGCGACGATCTTGGCGACCGTGCTGTGAATAAGGCCGTTCACCGCGCCGGCGATCGAGCCCGAGAAGTTGGACAGCAGCGCGCCGAGCCTGGTGAGCCCGCGGCCGGAGAGCTGGGCTGCCGCGGTCTTGGCGACTCCTTGCACATCGATCTGCTTGCTGACGGCGACGCTGATCTTGTCGGCCAGGGCGCCCCGCAGGGCTGGCTCGCTGATCAGCGGGGCCACGTTGGCGACGTACCGGTCGGTGTTGGAAACCTCGTTGGCCGTCCACACGCCGAGTACGGAGATCGGCGCGAGCACGCAGCCGAGCACAATGAGGACGGCCGCAACCGGTCCGCGCCAGCCGATCCGGTGCCTGGCAGCCTTCTTCCTGGCCTGCGCCAGCTCGCTCTGCAGCTCGCTGACCTCGGCACGCAGTTGCTCGAGCTCGGCAACGCTCACCCCAGCCGAACCCCTGTCGGTAGCCAGGCCGACCCCCCTCCCCCTGACCCGGTCGGCACCGCCGCCGGTGCTGACCGCGCTGATCGTGCTCGGTGATCATGACCCCGCCGCTACTCACCGACATCACCCGCCGAGGGTGACTGGTCGCGGTCGGGGACGGGAACGCTAGCGAACTGAGCACGACCGACATCGGGGGAGACAATGACGAGCACACGGTCATCCATGACCGACATGCAGCCGAATTCGGCCAACTCCAAGGCCATGATCGTCGGGTTCGCCCTCGTGGCGACCGGCGGCATGATCGGCATGTGCGGCATGGCTATCAGCAGCACCGCAATGATCAGGGCCATCAGGCGCTGGGTTCGCTCGCAGCAGGAGCCGCCGAGCGCCATCATGAAGCGCAAGCTTTCCCAGGCCAAGGCCGCCGGGTCGGCAGGTGCGAGCGCCTGGCAGGACGGCATGGCGACCTCAGGTAAGCACTGACACATCACGCGACGCGGCCGGGCTGATTGCGGCTTCCGCGCGCTGGGCCGGGTCCCTGTAGGCGCTTCCTCACCGAAGCGCCCCGCACCACTGGGGCCCGGCCTGTTTATCGATTTGTAGATATCGAGCTGAATGTCGTCGTGATGAATCGGCCCCCGCTGGCCGGGTGACCACGCCGGTGACAAGCTGTCCTGGTGCCAAGCCCGTACGCCAGGAGGCGCCATGACGAAGGCCGAGATGCTCGCGTACTGCCTGAGCAAGCCGGGCGCCTGGCAAGACGAGCCGTGGGAAGAGGACATCGTCGCCAAGGTCGGCAGCAAGATCTTCGCCTTTCTCGGCGCAGAGCACGCTGCGACGATCGGGCTGAAGTGCGGCCCGACCAGGGAAGTCGCGAACGAATGGCTCGCGCGATACCCGGCGGACGCCACAGTGATGGCCTACGTCGGCCGGTCAGGCTGGAACGCGCTGCGGATCGGCGGGGCCATTCCTGACGACGAGTTGCTCGAGGCCGTCGACGCCTCCTATGACGCCGTCGTGGCCAAGCTGCCGAAGAAGGATCGCCCGGCATGAGGACGACGACGTTCCGGGTGCGTACGGCCGGCCGCGAGTCGATCACCGACCTCACAGGGCGCTGCGCCGATTTCGCCAGGGAGGCCGCCGCGGGCGAAGACGGCCTGCTGCACGTCTTCGTGCCGCACGCGACGGCCGGACTGGCAGTGATGGAACTCGGCGCGGGCAGCGATTCGGACTTGCTGGCTGTGCTGTCGCGGCTGCTTCCTGCCGACGACAGCTGGCGGCACGCGCACGGGTCGCGGGGCCACGGCCGGTCACATGTCCTGCCCGCCTTCCTTCCGCCTTACGCGACGATTCCGGTCCTCGGCGGCGGCCTCGCCCTCGGCACCTGGCAGTCGATCGCACTGGTGGATCTCAACGCCGACAACACTGACCGGACCATCCGGTTGTCGCTGCTGACCTCGGTCGCAACCCGCTGACATCGCTGTTAGGCGATTGAGGTGCCATGCGCCGGGTAGTGTTGGCTCCCGGCGTACTGAGTCACAACCGATCTCAGCACAATTTCTTATGTCAAAACACAGACGAGCGCGCGACCCGCGAATCCATAACCGGCCCGGCCGCCGGGCCGCTGTCATTCGCGGCAGCACGCTTGCCGTCACGATCGCGCTCTGCCTGGCGGGCAGCCTGAAGTTGTTCGCGTCGGCGTCCACCATCGCCGACGGCGGGCACGCTGCCTCACTGCGCGGCTCGCGGCATGCGAAGCTGATCCCCACGCCCGTCCGGCGGCACCTGCACAAGCGGCTGCACCGACGCTCGCCTAGGTCAGCGCCCGCGGGCGCGGCCGGCTCGAACCAGGTGGCGACGCCGTCCCCTTCCCCGCAGCTGGTGTCCGGCCAGTCGGTGACGGCAGTCGGGGACTCGGTCATGGTCGCCTCGACTCCCGCGCTGCAGGCCACGCTGCCCGGCATCTACATCGATGCCGTGGTAGGCCGCCAGTTCAGCACCGGCCTCCAGGTCATCTCAAATCTCAAGGCGCAGGGTTTGCTTCGCCCCATCGTGGTTGTGGGCCTGGGGACAAACGGGACCGTGACAGCGGCTGAGATCAGCCAGCTTTTCGCTGAGATCGGACCTGATCGCAAGCTCGTCCTGGTCAACACGTTCGAGGACAGGCCGTGGGAGCAGGAGGTCAACTCGATCCTGGCCGCGGCCGCCAGCGACCATCCCGGTGTCGTTCTGGCCAACTGGTTCACCACGATCGAGCACCGCACCGACCTGCTCTGGCCAGACGGTATCCACCCGCAGCCAGCTGGTGGCGTCGTCTACGCGCACATGCTCAAGGCAGCGCTCGGCCGGCTGGCGAACCTACGGTCCTGAGGTGATCGCGTAGCGCTTCGGGCGGCGCATCAGCCACTCCCAGAACGAGCGGCGCGGCGGCCTGGCGACGATGTTCCCGCTGCCGACCCGGCCCGACACACTGATCCGCACGGTGACAGGAACCTGCGTCCCCCATGGGGCCTTCACCTTGACGTTGCCGCTGCGGATCGCGACGTCGTCGGTGTCGACGGCGATTCCTGGCTTCGTGATGATCAGCAGGTTGCCGCTGCGCACATCGGCGTCGATGTCGATCATGCCGTGCGCGATCGACGCCTCGGTAAAGTCGAGCTTGATGTTCCCGCTGGTCACCCGCGCCTCGATGCGGCGCGGAACGATCCAGCGGCCGCCCCGGTTCAGGTTGCCGCTCGTGGTCTCGAGGCGCACCACGTCCTTGGGTAGCGCAGGTGCAACCGACGCCGCCGGCGCGATCGCCTGGCCGGTGGCCGGCAGGTCGCTGGTGAGGCCGGCCAGCTCGCCGTACGTGCGCGCTCCGAACGCGATCTCAATCCGCTCTTCGAGCTCCTCGGCGGTCAGCCTGCCGTCGCCGGCAGCGACCCTGAGCATCTCGATGACCCGGTCCCGATCCTCGTGCGAGGCTCGGAGGCGGTCAGGCGACGTCGGGTTGCCGCCAGGCCCGGCCGGTGCTATATCGCCCATCATGGACAAACCTTAACCTGCGGCTGGGTGCCTGGCGGAAAGCATCGGGAGCAAGGGCAATGTCGCGACGATCAGCGCCTTGATGGTGTGCATCCGGTTCTCTGATTGATCGAACACCACCGACGCCGGCGACTCGAAGACCTCCTCGGTCACCTCGAGCGCGGTGAGGCTGCGCCTGTCGTAGATCAGCTTGCCTACTTCGGTCTCTGTGTTGTGCAGCGCGGGCAGGCAGTGCATGAACTTCACCGCGGGGTTGCCGGTAGCGGCCAGGACCTCGGTGGTGACCTGGTAAGGCATTAGCAGGTCTATGCGCGCGTCCCAGTTTGCCGCTGGCTCCCCCATCGACAGCCATACGTCGGTGTACAGGAAATCGGCGCCCGCCACAGCCTCGCCCACCTCGCTGGTCACCGTCAGGCTCGCGCCTGACTCCTGCGCCATCCCTGTTGCGATCGTGCGGATCGCCGGGTCAGGCCAGAGTTCGGCTGGCGCGCACACGCGCACGTCGAGGCCGAGGAGCGCACCGGTGACGAGCAGCGAGTTGGCTGTGTTGTTCCTGCCGTCGCCCAGGTAGCAGTAGGAAACGTGATCAAGGCCGGTTGCCGCGTGATCGCGCATGGTCAGGATGTCGGCGAGCATCTGAGTGGGGTGCCAGGTATCGGTCAGCCCGTTCCACACCGGCACGCCGGCGAACGCCCCCAGTGTCTCGACGGCCTCCTGCGAGAAGCCGCGGTATTCGATGCCGTCGAACATCCGGCCGAGCACGCGCGCGGTGTCCTTGATCGATTCCTTGTGCCCGATCTGAGACTCCTCGGGCCCGAGGTGCGTGACGTGCGCACCCTCGTCGTGCGCAGCCACCTCGAACGCCGACCTGGTCCTGGTCGACGGCTTCTCGAAGATCAGAGCGAGGTTCAGGCCCGCGAGCCGCATCGGCCGCAGCCCGTGGCGTTTCTCCGCGCGCAGCCGCTCGGCCAGGTCGACCAGGTAGAGGAACTCCGTCCTGGTCAGGTCGGTTTCCTTGAGCAGGCTGCGTCCGGACAGGCGCGGGTCGTGCGGCAGCGGTTCCATCGGCTCGGCTCCTTCGCGGGATTGCAGCCATCAACCTAGCCTGCGTGCGATGGCCGGTCCGCGCTGGTCTCGTCGTCGTAGGAGACGGCTACCCGCTGTTCATCCCTGCGCTGCTGGGCCAGCGCGAACAACGACAGGGCCTTCCGGTCGGCTGGCGTCAGCGGCGGCTGCACGATGGAACGCGGCCACAGCTTGCGTGCGAGCACCACGTTGACTTCCGCCGCGTAGATCGTGACTTCAATGATCAGGTAGATCCAGGCGAGCAGGCTGAGCACGATCGCGAAGATTCCGTAGACCGAGTCGCTGTGCAGGAAGTGCTTCACCAGCTGGGTGCCCAGCGCCTGCAGCAGGGTCCAGCCGAGGCCGGCCAGAAGCGCACCTGGCAGCAAGCGCTTGATCCGCACCACCTTGGGCGTCAGCACACGGAACCCGATCACGTACATGCCGATATTGGCGGCGGCCGCGACGACCTCTGCCAGCATCGTCAGGAACGGCGAGTTGCTCCCCCAGGCGCCGAAGCCGGTTAGCAGCGTCGTGACGATCACCCCGGTGCCGAGCACCAGCAGGAACAGGCCGGCCCGGCCGAGACGCTGGAAGTAACCAGGCCGATCAGGGCCAGGCAGATTCCACACCTGAGCCATCGCGTACTGGCCGGACTGGGCTAGCCCGGACGAACCCCACAACGCAACGCAAAGCCCTATCACCAGGCCGACGTAGCTCGCCCGTCGCAGCTGAGGAGGCTTGCGGGAGATTTCCTGGCTTATCGCGGGGAACTGGCTGGCGACGGCGTGGATGACATCGTGCCGCAAGGCCGAGTGGCCGGCCGCCACGATGCCGAGGATCGTCGTCAGTACGAGCAGCAATGGGAACAGCGAGACAAATGCTGTGTGCGACAGGCTCGCCACGAGCTGGCCGGCGTTGTCGTCGCCGTACTTCTTGATCACCCCGAAGGTGAAGGCCGCCGGCACGTGCCGCTGCTGCCAGCGGTCGACGCGGCGGATGAGCCGCTCCACCGGATTCACCGACTTTTAGTACCGCGCGTCGGCGGGTCTAAACGTGCGCCGACACAATAACGCTGACCTGCGGGTTCTCCCCGTACTTGTCACCCGATATTCGTCGTGTCGTCATGTCGTCGCAGCCGGGACGGCAGCCCTCGTGAGCAACCGTTATTACGTGCGGATCGCCTATGTCACAGAGTCCTTCCCGCCCGATGTCAACGGCGTCGCCAGCACGGCGATGCGCGTCGCCGAGCAACTGGCGGCGCGCGGTCACCAGCCGCTCGTGATCGCTCCCAAGCCAGCCAGACGGCTGCCGGTCCTCAGGACAGACTTCCCCGTCGTCAGGCTGCCCTCGATTGGCCTGCCGCTCTACCCCGGCTTCCGGGTCGGCCTGCCGGGACCGCAGGTTCGCGCCGCTATCGCGGCGCATCGCGCCGACCTGGTGCACCTGGCTGGCCCTGTCGTCCTGGGGGCCTCCGGCGGTACGGCGGCCAGCTACCTCGGCATTCCCTTCGTGGCCGTCTATGCCACCGACATGGCCGCCTACGCCCGCACCTACCGGCTCGGGGGCATGGGAGAGGCACTCTGCTGGCGGCACATGCGCGGCATCCACAACGCCGCGGCCCGCACCCTGGCGCCCTCGTCAGCCACCGCGGCCGCGCTCCGCGCCCAGGGCTTCGAGCGCGTGCACGTGTGGGGTCGCGGCGTCGACACCGTCAGGTTCGACCCCGCCAGGCGCAGCGAGCGACTGCGCATCGACCTGGCGCCTGGCGGGGAGGTCATCGTCGGCTACGTCGGCCGGCTAGCCGTCGAGAAGCGGCTTGACCTGCTCAGCGACGTCGCGATGCTGGCTGGCGTACGGCTGGTGATCGTGGAAGCCGGCCCCGCGGAAGCCGCCGCGCGGCGCGCTTTGCCCAGTGCCATGTTCCTCGGCCAGCGACAAGGTGATGAGCTCGCCAGGGTCTACGCCAGCATGGACGTCTTCGTGCACAGCGGGCCTCATGAGACCTTCGGCAACACGCTCCAGGAGGCCGCGGCGAGCGGCCTGCCGGTTGTGGCGCCAGCCGCAGGCGGACCGCTCGACCTGGTGGACGACGGCGTGACCGGCTTCCTGGTGCCGCCATGCGACGCGGCGGCATTGGCCGGCGCGGTATCGGCCCTCGCGGCGAGCCCGCGCTTGCGCTCGGCGCAAGGTGCCGCGGCACGGCGAGCCGTGCTAGGCCGGACCTGGTCGCGCCGGTGTGCAGAGCTGACCAGTCACTATCAGGCCGCGCTCGGCGTGGTCAGAGTCGGAGCGCTGGCATGACGACGTTCACGGCGCTCGGCGACTCGATCACGCTGGGCATCGGTGACCCGGTCGCGGCGGCGCGTGAGGGCGCCGCTGGTCGCTCGACGCGCTGCTGGCGCGGTTGGGCGACGCTGCTGGCGGACGGGCTGACCGATCCTGAGCTCCACATCCTGGCCGACAGCGGTGCGTGCGCCAGCCAGATCGAACGGGACCAGCTGCCCAGGGCGCTCGGCCTGCGGCCAGACATTGCCAGCGTGATCTTCGGCATCAATGACACCCTGCGGCCCGGCTTCGATCCTGACAAGATCGCCAGGTCGGCCGCGCACACAGTCGGCGCGCTGCGCGCGGCGGGCGCTGAGGTGCTGACGATGCGGCTACCCGATGCCGGCCGGATGCTGGGCTTGCCCGGCACTCTGGCGAGGCCGCTCGCGCGGCGAACGCGACAGATCAATGCCGTGCTCGACGCGGTCGCCGCCCGGTTCGACACACTGCACTTCGATGCGGCAGGCACGCCGGAGGCCTACGACCGCAGAATGTGGGCAATCGACAGGCTCCATCCGAACGAGCGCGGTCACCGGATGATAGCGAGGTCCTTTCATGGCTTGCTCGCGGGCGCGGGCCACCGGCTTGGTCCGGCGCCTGACGCCGAGCCAGAGAATCCGCCGCCCTCCAGGCTCGCCGAGTTCGCATGGATGGCGACCAAGGGCACGGCCTGGATGCTGCGCAGGTCGACGGACCTGGTGCCGTACCTGGCCGCGATGGCGGCGGCCGAGGCAGTGAGGTCAGCCCGCAGGTCCGGCGTTGGCACTGAGCCGCTCGAGCAGATCGCCCAGGCCGGCGATCTCATCGGCCGTGATGTCGCCGCGGAGCTTCTCGTCGAAGGCGACAGCGGCGGCGCGCAGACGCACGAACATCTCGTCACCGCCGGGGGTGAGCTGAACGACGTGGACGCGGCGGTTCGCTGGGTCCCTGTGCCTGCTGATCAGTCCGGAGCTCTCCATCGCGTTCAGGTGGTGCGTCAGCGTGGCCTCCCTGATCCCGACCGCGTCCGCTAGTTCCCGCTGACTGGCCAGGTTCTGAGTCTTCATGGCCAGCAGCACGAGCCACATCGGGAGCGAGCCGCCGGCCTCGGCCAGGGCGTCATCGAACGCACGGCCGACCGTCCGCGCCGCCTGGGTGAGCCGCAGGCCTACGGGAAGCTGCGCGGGTCGCATGGGCGCAGAATAACATGACCCATTGACGTCTAAGAGTTCGACCGCTAATGCGCCAGGTGACACTGGCGACGTCAGCGGACCAGGTCGAGGTCGGGATCGGGCCGCTCGCTGCTGGCTGCGAGCTCGTGGGTGATCTCGCTGAGCAGCTCGCGCAGGCGCGGATGCAGGTCAGGCTGCCAGCCGTCGAGCATCCGGGCGATCAAGTCCTGGCTGGCCGCGAAGATGCGGGCGTATGCCGCCTGGCCGGACTCGGTGAGCTGGTCGGCGGCGTCAGGTTCCGGCTCGGCGGGCACCACGTAGCCAGCCTGCACCAGCTCCGTCATCCGGCTGCTCAGGTGCTGGCCGCTGATTGACAGGCTGCGGGCGAGCTGAGCGCGCGGCTCGCCGCTATGCTCGCCGAGTCTGAGCAGGAGCCAGCCAGCCCGTGGCGATACCGCGAGGCCCGAGGCGGCAACCAGTTCGGAGTAGATCTCGCGGCGGTGCTCCCTCCCGAGCAGCGAGCTGATAGCGCGCCGCATCTCCTCGTCGGATGTCCTGACGGTCGGCCTGGCAGTGGGCGCCAGCCGGTCTGCCTGGTCGACCGCCCTGGATGTCCTGCGCAGCGGGAGTTCCTTGAGCGTCCAGGTCAGCAAGAATGCGACGGCACCGACCGGCACGGCGGCAAGGAAGACCGTCCTGATCGAGGCGGCGTAACCGGAGACGAACGCCATGTGCACGGCCGGCGGCAGGGCGTCCAGCGCAGCCGGGCTCGCCCCGCTGGTGAGGCCGATGCCTGGCGGCAGCCGCATGCCGTGCAGGGCCGACGCGAGGTTGCCGGGCAGCACGTGGTTGAAGATCGCGCCAAAGACCGCGGTCCCGAACGATCCCCCAATGGACCGGAAGAACGTCGCGCCTGAGGTGCCGGCGCCGAGGTCGGCGTAGTCGACAGCGTTCTGCACCGCGATGACGAGTACCTGCATCGTCGCGCCGATGCCCGCGCCTAGAACGAGCATGTAGAGCGAACTGAGCACCGTGCTCGTTGCCGGGCCGAGATGGCTGAGCAGGAAGAGTCCTACGGTCATCGTGGCCGTCCCAGCGACCGGGAACACCTTGTATCTGCCCCACCTGCTGATCAGCTGGCCGGTGCCGATCGAGGTGGCGAGCAAGCCGGCCATCAGCGGCAGCAGCCGCAGCCCGGAGATCGTCGGGCTGTCGCCTTTGACAATCTGCATGTACTGCGGCAGATACGTCAGCGCTCCGAACATCGCGAAGCCGACCACGAAGCCGATCGCGCCAGCCGCCGTGAACACCCGCTGCCTGAACAGGTGCAGCGGCAGGACGGGCTCGGCCGCGCGTTGCTCGGCGACGACGAACCCGACAGCGAACACGACCGCGAGCACACCGAGCGTGATGATCGGGCCCGAACCCCAGGGGTAGGTCACTCCGCCCAGGGACGTCAGCAGCACGAGGCTGGTGGCGGACGCGCCGATCATGATGGTGCCGAGGTAGTCGATGCTTCGGCGCTGGCGGCCGCGCCGCGCTGGGAGCACGGCGGCCACGACGATCAGCGCGATGATGCCGATCGGCACGTTGACGTAGAACACCCAGCGCCAGGACAGGGTGTCGACGAAGAAGCCGCCGATCAGCGGGCCGATCACGCTGGTCACCCCGAAGACCGCGCCGAAGAAGCCCTGATACCGTCCCCGCTCGCGTGGCGGCACGATGTCGCCGACGATGGTCTGGGCGCCGACCATGAGCCCCCCGCCGCCGATGCCCTGGATGGCGCGGAAGATGATCAGTTCGGTCATAGTCTGGGACAGCCCGGCCAGCACCGATCCGATCAGGAAGATCACGATGGCAGCCTGGAAGAACATCTTCCTGCCGTACAGATCGCCGAGCTTCCCCCACAGCGGGGTAGAGACGGTCGAAGCGAGCAGGTATGCCGTGACAACCCAGGACAGCTTCGAGAGGCTGTGCAGATCCCCCGCTATGGTCGGGAGCGCGGTCGCGACGATGGTCTGGTCGAGCGCGGCGAGCAGCATCCCGAGCAGCAACCCGGTCATGATGACCAGCACCTGACGGCGGCTCAGCTGGGGCGGGACCGCCGGCTCAGTGCGGGCTTGCGGGCTCTGGGCGGCGCGGGCCGGCGGGTCATCTGCTCTGTCGGGCACGGTCGGTTATTCCCCCGCCGTCAGGCGGTCTACCGCGACCGCGATTGATGGGCATGCGCTCGCCGCGCCGTCGAGCCAGTTCCGCAGCGCTCTGGTGGCTTCGGTGTCATTCCTGTTGTAGGCGAGCAGCCATTCCCTGGCAACCGGGTCGCCGCGGCGGCCGGCCGCCCGCTCGTAGCGCAGCATCGCCTCGTCGCCGCCAGGATCGGCAACCTCCCACGCGAAGCCTGCTAGCGGCGCGACCGCCTTCAGAGCCGTTGACCCGCCGGTGATCAGCTGGCTGCCGAAGACCCGGTACAGGTCAATCCACTGCGCCGATCGCGTGAACGCGGTGACCTCTTCGGCGCGACCGCAGCGATCGGCGAGGCTGCGTAGCTGGGTGTTCTCCGCAGCGGCGTTGTAACAGTAGGCGAGCAACCGCAGGCCGTCGGCGGCAGCAGCGGCACGCAGGTCAGTGAGCCAGTTCCAGAATTCGGTGAAGACGCTCGCTTCGGCCGCGGCACTCATCGGGTTCCAGGTGCCGAAGGACTGGTATCCGGCTGGCCAGCCGGACCAGTCCAGCCTGACAGTCACCAGCGCTCCCCACAGATACACGCCGTCGGCTGTGTTCTCCATGTCGATGTCGACCTCGACGTCGCCACGCGGCACCGCGACGTCGCCGACGCCACGCCTGCGGTAGGCAGCGCTCGATCCGAGCGCCGCCCTGGCCTGGTCGATCTGCTCGGGCAGGTCCTGCATGGGCGCGTCGCTGTAGGACGCCGTGCGCACGCACAGTACAGCCGCGTCGCCGAGCGTTTCCAGGCCCGCACGGACCAGGCTCGCGAGCTGACCCCGCTTCCGCGGGCCAAGCACGTCGGCAAGGGGCGTGTCGGCTGGCTCGCTCGCGCGCGCCGCGAGGACGGGGCGCAGGTCGACGCCCGCGGCGATCAAGGATGCGGTGCGGTGGTCCAGCGCGGCCAGGCCGGCCCGGTCGGTGATGCCGTGGTCGCGGTGTATTCGCCATTCGCGCCAGCCGATCCGCGGCAGCAAGCTGACGTCGCCAGAGCCTGCCTCGAGCAGCGGGCCGCAGTATGCCCACCACGGGCACTGCGCGCACTCCCCGATCTTGACCGGCACCACCAGGGGCTGGACCGCCGGGTCGGTGACCGAGGCCGCCGCCGCCGCGATGATGTCGAGCCGGAAGTCGAACTCGAAGTCGTAGACCTCCATCGTCGAACGGAGCTTGAAGGTCCGGCCGGACGACGGCGTCCGCCACACCGGGGCGTCGAGGTCGTACCAGACCACGACCTGCTCGACGCCGATGATGCCGCCGTATCTGCCGTCGGCAGCCGCCAGCCCAGCGGCCTCGAGCATCCGCTGGTAGTGCGCGAGTTGCAGCAGGTCATCGCGGCGCTTTCGGGCCGCGACCGCCTCGTTGCTGACGGCGGCCTCGAGCGCGAGCGCGTCCAGCGCGGAGCACCTGGCCGGCACACCGGCCGCTTCGCCTGCGCGGGCTGACAGGTTGCGATGGTGCTTGACGTCAACGGCGCGGTAGCCGGCCGCTCCGGCGGCCACCAGCAAATCGGGCTCGCCGGCCCTGCGTCCAGCCGGGTCGGCCGGCAGGCGGCCGCCGATCACGAGCGTCGCGCCGGACGTCATAGCGGCCAGGGTGGCGGCCTCCCGCTCCTCGCGCATGGACGACCCTCGCAGGATCACCGCGTCCGGATGGAGCCCGCGCAGGCTGGCGACCACGTCGGCCTCGAACTGGCTGCCGCCGGCGAGCCGAGCCTGGAGCACCAGATCCGGCGGCAGCGGGTCGCACGGACGAATCGCGTCCCACTGAGCGCGCACGGGGCACTGCTTGGCGACGTAGCCGCCCTGCGGGGGGACGGCAGAGACGTCGTAGCGGGTAGCCACGAGCCGAATCGTAGCCAGCGGCGATGTCAGGGCCGGCCCGCAGGGCCTGAGTCAGTGCGGGGCTGATGACTCGTCAGCGGCCGCCAGGAGCGGATCGGCGAGCAGAGGGTGATGATGAACGGGCGGCACGAGCGGATCGATGACCGGGACCGCGGCGGCGGCGATTTCAGCTAGCGGGTCCGGCGGCAGGGCATGGTCGAGGGGCTCAAGCGGCCTGACCGGCTCGATCGGCTCGGCCTCCGCTGTCGACCTGGCCAGGCGGGAGATTCCCCAGGTCGCTGCCAGGACGGCGGCCATCTCAACGGCGATCCTGACTGCGCCGCCGCCGAGGTGCTCGTGATAGAGCAGCAACCCGAGCAGGGAGCCCACGGCTGGGTCGAGAACAGAGAAGACCGGCAAGAATGCCGCCAGGCCCGCCGCCCGGTAGCCGTTCTGCTGCATCGTGTACGTCAGCAGGCCGATGACTATCAGCAGGTAGAGCCGCACGTCGGCGACGGCGCCAAGCTGGTGCGCGCCGATCAGCGCGGCGACGGTCTTGGTCAGTGCGTCGGTGACGCCGGCCGCGATGCCGCCGCCGACGCCGAGGGTCAGGGCGCGCCGCCGCGGGGACATCCTGGTCGCGAGCAGTCCGGAGATCACCGCGATCACGACCGCCACCAGGGCCGCCACTCCAAGCTGGCTCGGCTCGGCGGTCGGCTGGCCGCCGGACGGGCGCGCTACCGACAAGAAGACGACCAGGCCAGCGAACGTCGCGAGCGCGGCGAGCCACTCGACCGGCCGCATCCTGCGGTGATCGGCCCACGCGGCCAGGGCTAGCGCGAACAGTAGGCTGCTGGCCAGCACCGGCTCGATGACCACCAGCCGGCCGAGGTCCAGCGCGGTGGCCTGGAGCGAGAGACTCACGATGACCGCGGCGAGTCCAGCGAGCCAGAGCGGCCGGCGGATGAGGCGCAGCAAGACGGCGGCGTCGAATGCCGCGTCGGACCGGAGCTTGGCCGCCACACGCTGCTGGACCACATTGGCGACCGCGAAGGTAGCGGCTGCCGTCGCGGCGAGTGCGACTGCGACCGGCTGCACGCCGGTGCCGCTCATCCGGCGGCGAATATCAATGCCATGTCCGACATCATGACGTTATGACGCCCTTACGGGCTACTGGCTAGGTCGAGATATCCGGATACGGGACCGTCCAGTGACTGAGGCTCGCGGCGAATTCACGCTGGAACGCCAATGGTTCGTCGTAGTCCTGCTCGAACAACGCGATGAATAGGGTCAGCAACAAGAAGTTGTGGCATCCAAGCTCGAACAGCGTCACGTAGTCATGGGTCGCGAGCGCCTCGCGCTCGGGATCGGTGAACCTCAGCCAGGTGCTCCGCTCCATCTCCGGGATGTTCAGGACGACGTTGGCGCGCTCGGCCTCCCACCAGTCCACGGTGCCGCGCGGGTCAGTTCGGTACCGCTCGACCAGGTCGGGATCGCGGTCGACGGTGTAGAGGAACTTGTTCAGCAGGTACTTGCTCACCGCTGTACCTCCTCCCGCGACTCTTTCGGGTACCAGGTGAAGTAGGCCTCCATGGTGTGGAACAGGTCGAGCGAATCGACATAGTCCGCCCGCACTGACCCTCCGGCGACGCCCATCATCAGCATGAAGTCCATGAAGCCGTGGGTGGCGTTGCCTGGCAGCCAGAGGCTGTCGAGACTGACCTCAGACAGCGCGCCGTCCAGGTCGCAGGAGGCGATCCACTCGACCGCCTTGCGGTCGAACTCGGGGTCGGGTCCGTGCGGACCGAACTGGCGCGGCCCGCCGAGTTCGAGCGACAGATGCCCAGTGCCGATGATCGCCACGCGCTGGTCGGACGGCCATGCTTCGACCAGTTGCCTGATGGTCTTGCCCAGCTCGACGAATCGTCGCGGCTGCGGCAGCGGCGGGGCGAAGATGTTCGTGTAGATCGGCACGATCGGCAGGTCAGCCTGCGGCCGCAGCGTGATCAGCGGGCAGGTGATGCTGTGATCGATCCGCAGTTCGTTGCTGAAGGCCAGGTCGAATCCGGCATCCATGCCCGCCCGCAGCAGATAGCCGGACAGTTCCTCGTGCCCCCGCAGGAACATCCGCGGCAGGCCGAACTCGCGCTCCTCGTTGTAGAAGTTCGCGTCGTAGAACGGCGCCTTGCCGATCAGGAACTGCGGCATATTGTCGAGCCAGAGCTGGTGGAAATGGTCGCTGCCGACCATCACGAGCACGTCAGGCTCGGCCCTGGTCAGGGTCTCGCGGAAGCGCTCGATCTTGGCCACCCACTCGTCAGCGAACGGCGGCCGGTCATCGCCTGCCGCGGTGCTGGCACGGTAGTAGAACGGGTGGTGGGTCGATGCGATTACGGCCGCGACGGTCGCCATGGGAGCTCCCTCACACGCTGGCGGGGTCGGGGGGCTGGTAGTCCGTGTTGTGCTCGACGTTCAGGTAGATGTCCATGCCGACCGGGCGGCGCTGTTCTTCGGCGAGATGCCCGAGCAAACCCGCTGTCCTGGCGAGCAGTGCGAACCCCCGCAGCAGGTCGGCTGGCAGGCCGAGGTCCGCCAGTGCAGCACCGCAGGTTCCTGCGCCGTTGAGCGGCAGCGTGCGGCCCAGTACCTGCGGGTGCACACGGCCGATCGCCTCGAACAGCCGCAGATGCGGCCCGCGCAGCCCTTCTTCTTCGGCGATCCGCAGCAGGACTGGCGTGCGCGGGTCGGTGACCTTGTGCACGGGGTGCCCGAGGCCAGGGACGAACCTGCCCTCCTCGCGGGCGCGCCGCACGGCCGCGAGCGCCAGCGCGTCGAAGCCGGCCTCGTCGTCCGGTTCGGCCTGACCGGCGAGTGCCCCTCCGAGGAAGCGCGCGGCGTCCTCGGTGACCCCCAGGAACCTCGAGCCGCCGCCGAGCAGCCCAGCCGCGATCGCGCCCTGCACCGAATCTGGCGCGCTCAGGTAGGTGAGCCTGGTGGCGATCGCGGTCGGCGTGAAGCCGTGGTCAGCCAGTGCGACGAGCACCGCCTCGAAGACCCTGACCTGACCGGGTGTCGGGCGTTGCTGGGTGACCAGCCAGAGGGCTAGTTCGCCGAAGCCGACCTTGCCCATCAGATCGGCGGCCAGATCATGACCGAGCACCGTGATGGTGTCCGTGGTCGAGCTGCCGATCGAGGTCGGAAACGCCGGCTGGTCGTGCCCTGGCTGCGTCATGTCACCTGCCTGCCTGCCTGGCTGTCGCTGCCGTGGTCAGCCACCTCAGCGCTGAGCCAGGCTCTGATGTCGTCGCCATGCTCGTCCAGCGCGGGTGGCGGCAGATCGTACCGCGGCGGCGTCGCGGAGAAAGTGAGTGGATGCCTGACGGTCGGCCTGGCCGTCGCGCCGGTTCCCGCGGTCACCACCGGCTCGAGGCCGACCTCCGCCGCGAACTCGATGCCCTGGTCCACGGTATTGATCGGCCCGCACGGCACGCCGACCGCGATGAGCGCGCCGAACCACTCTGCGGCCGTGCGCTCGGCGAGCCGATCGGTCAGCAGCGGCCTGAGCTGGTCCCGGTTGGCGGTGCGGCCGGCGTTCCTGGCGAACCGCGGGTCGTCGGAAAGGTGCGGTATTCCGAGCACGTCGCAGAGCTTGCGGAACTGAGCGTCGTTGCCCGCGGTGATGATGAGGTCGCCTTCGGCGGTGGGCAGCGGCTCATAGGGGTACAGGCTCGGATGCGCGTTGCCCATGCGGAACGGGACGACGCCGCCCGCCGCGTAAGCGCTGGTCTGATTGACCATTCCGGACAGCGCCGAGGCCATGAGGCTGGCCTGGATGTACTGCCCTTCGCCTGCCGCTGTGCGGTGGTTCAGCGCCGCGAGGATCCCGATGGTCGTGTGCAGTCCGGCGATGACGTCGAAGACCGAGATACCCGACCGGTATGGCGCGCCGCTTGGATCGCCGGTCAGGCTCATTAGTCCGGACATGGCCTGCACCATGAGGTCGTAGCCGGGCAGGTGGCTCCCGCCGCCCGCGCCGAAGCCGCTGATGGACGCGTAGATGATGCGCGCGTTGCCGGCTCGCACGGACTCGTAGTCCAGGCCGAACTTGGCCAGTCCGCCCGGCTTGAAGTTCTCGACCATGATGTCGGCCCGCCTGGCGAGTTCGCGCGCCGCGCCGAGGTCAGCGGCGTCGGCGAGATCGAGCACGACTGACCGCTTGTTCCTGTTGATCGCCAGGTAGTAGGTCGAGACCCCGTCGCTGGTCTCCGGCGGCGTCCAGTGCCTGGTGTCATCACCGGCCTGGCTCTCCACCTTGATCACGTCCGCGCCGAGGTCCGCCAGCAGCATCGTGCAGTACGGGCCGGCCAGCACCCGGGAGAAGTCGGCTACGAGGAGCCCGGACAACGGCCCATGGGCCGGCTGCTCGCCTCGGGCCCTGCGGCCGGCTGCTCGCCTCGGGCCCTGCGGGCCGGCTGGTGGCCTCGGGCCCTGCGGGCCGGCTGCTCGCCCCGGGCCCTGATGCGGGGTGGCTCATGGTGCTGCGGAGCCCTCCTGTCCGTCCAGCGGACACTCGTCCGGAACCGCTTGCCAGCATGGTGCGGGGGCCTCCGCCATGTCAAGACGCCGGAACGGCGAGCGGCACGGTCACGGCCGGCGCGGCCTGGCACGCAGCCCAGTCGGCGCTGATCGC
Source organism: uncultured Actinomycetota bacterium (assembly GCA_963696215.1). GTDB lineage: Bacteria > Actinomycetota > Actinomycetes > Streptosporangiales > Streptosporangiaceae > Chersky-822. The sequence continues at coordinate 875,303 of CAVOJF010000005.1, read as the reverse complement.
CCCGGCTGCGGCGACCAGCATCGGCAGGTACTCGGCCGTGAGCACCTCGACCGGCGTCTCGGCCGCGTGCACGGTCACGTTCATGGCGGCGATCACTCGCCCGTGCCCGTCGCGCAGCGGCGCGGCAACCGAGCGGATGCCGCGCGCGAGCTGCTCGTCGGTCAGCGACCAGCCGCGGGCGCGAACCTCGCGCAGCGCTGCCTCGCGCTCATGCGCCGCTGGCTGCCACCTGGCTGTGATGCCCGATCGGCTGGGCTGTGCGAGCACCGCGTCGACTTGCTCGGGTGGCAGCCCGGCCAGGAGCACCTTGCCGAGCGAGGTCTGCATGGCGGGGAACCTGGTTCCGATCGTCACAGCGAGCGCGATGATCTTCGGCACGGCGACCCTGGCGACGTAGACGATGTCCGAGCCGTCAAGCTGCGCAATTGAGGAAGACTCGTGCGTCTTGGCCACGAGCCCCTCCATGTGCGGCCTGGCGACCTCCCACAGATTGCGGGACAGCACGTACGACATGCCAAGTTCGAGAACCCTCGGCGTCAGCTCGAAGCCGCCTCCGGCCGCGCGCACGTAGCCGAGTTCGGTGAGCGTCAGCAAGATCCGTCGCGCGGTCGGCCTCGCGAGGCCGGTCGCGGCCGCGACCGCGGCCAGCGACATGACCGGCTGCCGCGGTTCGAATGCCCGGATCACATCGAGGCCGCGGGCCAGCGCCTCGATGAAGTCGGGCCCGGTCTCGCGGCGTGCCATCGTGTCTCCCGTGAGCGTACAAGGACGCCAGACGCGACTGGCGCGGCGCCGTTGTCGGCTAACTCCTGGCTGACTGTAGCTGGTTAAGGCATTCTTGTCCGCATGGCGGACGTAGCCTGCCGGCTCCCTCATATTCAGCCAGACTCGCGGATACTCCGGCAGAGTTGCACCTCTTGACAGGAACTCGCAAACCGGCAACGCTTTCCGGTCATGCCGCACGCGGCCGTGATACGGACGGTTGTCCGCCTTGCCTGATACTTGCCCGTCCGAGTAACGGAGGTTCGACATGACAGTGTCGTCGGAATCTGGGCCATCGGAATCTGGCCAAGGCAGCGGGACGCAGGACGCCGCTGAACTGGCGGGCCAGCCACTCGTGTTCCGCAACGCCACGGTGCTCACGATGGACGCATCGCACCGGATCGAGCACGGTGCCGACGTCTTGATCTCTGGCGACCGAATCGCGGCTGTCGGCCCTGGCCTCGAGGTGCCTCCGGGCACCGCGGAAATCGACGCGACCGGTGGCATCGTGCTGCCCGGAATGATCGACACCCACCGCCACATGTGGCAGACGGCGATGCGCGGCTACGGAGCGGACTGGACTCTCACGCAGTACTTCGTGTGGAACTACCTGCAGTGGGGCAAGTCGTTCCGGCCGCAGGACATCTACGCGGGCAACCTGCTGAGCGCGATGGAGGCAATCGACGCCGGCGTGACGACCTCGGTCGACTGGTCGCACAACCTCCAGACGATCGACCACGCCGAGGCGGCCACCGATGCGCTGGCCGAGGTGCCCGGCCGGTTCGTGCTCGCCTATGGCAACATCCAGGCGGCGCCGTGGGAATGGTCGGCAACCCCTGAGTTCCGTGACTTTGTCGCCAGGAGGTTCGCGGGCGGCGGCACCGACATGCTCGGCTTCCAGATGGCCTTCGACGTGCCGCCCGCCAGCCCGGATTTCCCGGAGAAGGCGGCCTTCGAGGTGGCCAGGGATCTTGACGTGCCGGTGACGACCCACGCCGGGGTCTGGAAGGTGACCACCGACGACGGCATCCGGCTCATGCACGAGCACGGCTTCATGAACGAGCGCACCATCTACGTCCACGCCGCGAGCCTGTCGGAAGACTCCTATCACCGGATCGCCGCGACCGGAGGATCGGCGTCCATGTCGACCGAGAGCGAGCAGAACGCCGGGCAGGGCTACCCGCCCACCTGGAAGCTCCGCGAGCACGGCATCGGCGTATCGCTGTCGATGGACACGAGCGTCTGGTGGAGCGCCGATCTGTTCTCCGCCATGCGAGCGACGCTCAGCGCGGACCGGGCCAGGGAGCACTTGGAGGCGCACAACAGGGACGAGACGGTGACCCATCACAAGCTGCGGGCCGAGCAGGTCGTCGACTGGGCGACGATGGGCGGGGCGCGGGCGCTCGGCCTCGACGCACTGACCGGAAGCCTGGAACCCGGCAAGAAAGCCGATGTGGTGCTGCTGAAGAACGATGTCTCGCCGGCCATGTTCCCGATCCTGCACCCCTACGGCCACGTGGTCTTCCAGGCTCAGCGCGCCGATGTGCACACGGTCGTCATCAACGGAAAGGTGGTCAAGTACGACCACCAGCTGGTCGGCTCTGACCTCGGCAAAGCCAGGCGGGTCATCGGCGAGACGGTCGAGTACCTGAGGGGCGTGCTCGGGCCAGAGGCCTGGCACGAGGGCATGGCTCCGGAGATCCCCGAGACCAGGGTGCTCGACAACCCGTACACCTACACCTACACCTACACCTACACAGAGGACTGAAGCACGATGCCGGGTGCCACTGTGCAGGGTGACAGTGGGCCAGCGACAATGCGCGCGGCCGTGCTGCATGGCCATGGTCAGCCGCCGGAGTACGGCCGCCATCCGGCCCCGCGCCGGATGGCCGGGCAGGCCCTGATCCGGGTCACGGCCGCGCCAGTGAATCCGCTCGACCTGCTCTGTGCGTCGGGGGTGTCGTACTTCGGCGCGCCGACGCTGCCGTACGTTCCCGGCACGCAGGGCGTGGGCGTCGTCGAGCAGGCTGACACCTTCGCGGCTGGCCAGCGGGTCTGGTTCAGCGGCAGCGCAGGCATGGCGCCTGGCGACGGCACCCTGGCTCAGTGGTGCGTCGCCGACGAGAGCGCCATCCTCGCACTGCCCGACGAGGTCAGTGATGACCTAGTGGCGGCGCTCGGTCTGTCGGCGATCGCCGCGTGGATGGCGCTGACCTGGCGCGGCGGGCTGCAGTCCGGCGAGCACGTGCTGGTGCTCGGGGCGAGCGGCACGGTAGGGCAGGTCGGAATCCAGGTCGCGAGGCTACACGGCGCGGGCAGGGTGATCGCCGCTTGCCGGGATGCGCACGGCAGGCAGCGAGCTACAGAACTTGGCGCGCACGCGGTGGTCGACCTGGCGGGCGAGGACCCAGCCCGGCTCGCCAGCAGCCTGGCCGAGGCCAGCGCGGGCCGGCTTGACCTGGTGCTCGACCCGGTCTGGGGCATTCCGGCACAGGCCGCGATGCTGGCGTTGTCACCAGGAGGCCGGCTCGTCAACCTGGGCTCATCGGCCGGCCAGCAGGCGAGCGTCGCCTCGGCCACTCTGCGCAGCGCGGTTCTGTCCGTGCTCGGCTACACCAACAACGCGCTCAGGCCCGAACAGAGGGCCGCGGCCTTGGCCGAGATCTTGGGGCACGCCGCCGAGGGCCGGATCGATACCGACCGCGAGACGCTGTCGCTCGCGGAGATCGGCACCGGCTGGGCGAGGTGCGGACAGGCTCCACATCGGCGGGCAGTGATGATCCCGCCGTGATGATGGCGGCTGCCGCGGCGCCGCCGAAACCAGAAACCGGTGAGCCCGGCCGCCAGATCAGAGCCCGCAAGCGAGGCCAGAATCGATCGCCATCGTCGTGAACGCGGCGGTGTCCCGGCCGCGGGCCACCAGATCATCGGCGTATGCCGACCGGGCGTCCGGGTGCTCACGGGCGCGCAGCGCTTCGGCGATGACCGGGCGCCAGCGCGGGGAGAAGGCCGTGCTGGCGTACCTGCCAGCGCCGCTCTTGGAGGTCATCGAGCCGGTCGCCAGCAGATGATGCAGGCGGCTCACGCCCAGCACGCACCAGGCAACGGTTTCCTGCGTGATCGCCTCAGGCGGCGAGGCGCGCAACCGCGCGGCTAGCGGCGTCCAGTAGGACGTCAGGTTGGCGTAGGTAAAGGACCGCAGCGCCGCCTGATCGGTCCAGACCCGGCGGTCAGCCAGATCGGGACCGAGCACCGTGATCCCGTGCCAGGCAAGCTCATGCCAGGTCACCGGATTGACGGACAAGCGGCCAGCGTGCTCGAAGCTGCCTTCAAGGACGCAGGGCACATCCGGGCAGGCATCAGGGGGCTCAGCCAGGTCGGCGCTGACCAGGTGGACGCCATCGAAGTGCGGGCGCGGGAAGGCTGCCCTGACGTCGCCATGCGCGGCCGCGAGACCGGCTATCTGGTCGTCGTCGGGCCGCGCGGAGAGCACGGCGACGAAGTCGACGTCGCTCGCACCGGGAAAATACTCGCCGAAGGCGAGCGATCCGTGCAGGTACAAGCCATCGACCAGCCCGGGAGTGCGCTCCTCCGCGGCGCGGAGAAACGCGCCAGTCACCGACGTGACGTCCGTGGGAAGGCGCATTCGGACACCTTACGCCCAGCTTGGTGCGGTAGAACACGTTACAGTTTGAGGGCCCGACGATCGGCCGCCTGCCAGAGACGGAGGCGTCTAGTGCCGCAGACGTGGGACCTCGAAGCCGATGTCGTCGTGATCGGCTACGGCGCGGCTGGTGCGTGCGCCGCTCTCGAGGCGATCGCGGCCGGGGCCACCGTGATCATGATCGACCGGTTCAGCGGCGGGGGTGCCACGGCGCTGTCCGGCGGCGTTGTCTATGCCGGCGGCGGGACCGCACAGCAGGTGCAGGCCGGGGTGCGGGATACCCCGGAGGCCATGTACTCCTACCTTGAGACAGAGGTAGGCGACGCCGTCACGCCCGCGACGTTGCGGGACTTCTGTGACGGCAGCGCCGCGATGCTGGACTGGCTGGCGGAGGCGGGCGTGCCGTTCGAGGGCAGTCTGTGCCCGGACAAGACGTCCTATCCGACCAACCGCTATTACCTCTACTACTCGGGCAGCGAGCGGTCCTTCGCCCGGGTAGCGCCGCCTGCGCCCAGGGGGCACAGAGCGGTCGGGCGCGGAACCTCTGGCCGCGTGCTCTTCGCCAGGCTCGCGTCCGCGGTCGGGTCGGCGGGCGCCGACCTGCTGGTCCAGACCCGCGCCGAGCGCTTGGTCACGAGTGAGGCCGGCGAGGTCACCGGCGTAGCTTGCCTCAGCCTGCGCGAAGCGCCTCGCTGGGCCAGGCTCGCCCATCGGGTGCTGCACAAGCTCGGCAAGAAGCCCTTCCTGTACGCGGGCGGCCTCGGCAGGCGATTGCATCAGCCGGTCGTCGTCCTCGAGCGCCGGTACGCCAGGCCGCTCGCGATCCGAGCCCGGCGAGGCGTGGTGATCGCGGCCGGCGGATTCGTCGCGAACCGCGCGCTCCTACGCGAGCACGCGCCCGCCTACCGGGGTGGCCTGGCGCTTGGTACCGCCGCGGACGATGGCAGCGGCATCCTGATGGGAATCGATGCTGGCGGCGCCACGAAGTTCCTCGACCGGGTCTCGTGCTGGCGGTTCATCACACCACCTTCGGCGTTCATCGGCGGCCTGCTGGTGGACGCCGCGGGGCAGCGGGTGTGCGACGAATCGCTGTACGGCGCCGCGATCGGCGAGGCCATGGTGCGGCGGCACGAGCGGCGGGCGTGGCTCATGCTCGACCAGGCCGCGATCTCCCGGTCGTGGCGTCAGCTTCGCGGCAGCACGCAGTGGTTTCAGCTGCTCCAGGCCATCTACCTGATGACCAGGGCCAGGGCGCGCGGATCGTCTGTCGCCGAGGTCGCTGCGCTGGCCGGCGTCGACGCCGATGGCCTGGCCAAGACTCTGGCGGCTTATAACGCGGCGGCGGCGGCCGGCCAACCTGACGAGATGGGGAAGCCGGCCGACATGGTGGCCGTTCTCGACCTGCCGCCCTACACGCTGATAGACCTGTCAATCCGGCCGCGGCCAGCGTATCCGGCGCCGATGCTCACCCTTGGCGGCCTCGCCGTTGCTGAGGACAGCGGCCAGGTCGTACGCGGCGACGGCACCGCGATCACCGGGCTGTACGCGGCTGGCCGCAGCGCAGTGGGTCTCTGCTCGAGGTCGTACGTGAGCGGCCTGTCGCTCGCCGATTGTGTCTACTCGGGCCGCCGCGCAGGACGGCATGCCGCGGGCCGGTTACCAGAACTGCGTGGTCGCCCCTGAATTGCGAACCACCGAACCGGTGAGTTCTGGCTGTTCGAAGACCGACTTGATGGCGATCCTGCCCGGCCCCTGCAGGGTCAGCCAGATCGACTTCGCCTGCCACCGGGCTGAGCTGAACCAGTACTGCCCGCGCGGGTACTCAAAGTGCAGGAACATCTGGACCGACGGGTCTTTCCAGATGAGCCCGCCCGGCTGGATCAGGATCCGCTCTCCGTGGCCGAGGTCGCGGACGAACGCGTTGCCAGGCGCGTGCAGCAGCAGCAGCCCTGGAATGCCCTGCGCGACGAAGCGGTCGATGAACTGGCCGACCGGGTAGTGCCACTCTGTCTCATCGCCGTTGCGCGTCGTGTACCAGACGTTGGAGTTGTTCCATTGGTAGCCGATGTTGCCGGTCGCGAGGAGGAACTGGTGCTCCACGACGTCGACGCCCTGGTTCGGCTCGAGCGGAATAGCCAGGACCTCGCCAGGGTGATCAGCGCTGAAGGCGACGAACCCTGGGCCCTGGGCGCGCATCATGATCAGTGGCATCCCGGACATCATCCGGTTCCAGCCGCCCTGCATGCGCATGGACTCGAGCTTGACCCGAGGCTCGGTGTGCAGCAGCACGTGGTGGGAGAAGTAGACCCAGTCGTCATCGTGCAGTTGCATCTCGGCGACAGGGACGTAGGTGCCGCTGATCTGGCAGGTGGACTTGCTGAACCTGAGGCGGGCCATGTCCCTGATCGGCGGCTGCTTCGACCAGCCTGAGTTCGAAACCCGGAGCCTGATGTCGACCGGTGCGCCGCATCGCGGGCAGGTCGGGTTGCCATCGTCATTGTTGGTCATGCGGCAGTACGGGCAGGTGTAGGTCGGCGGGGCGTAGTTGGTCATGCCAATCCCCTACTCAGACCCGTGGTGGACGTACATGGACTGGATGCCGACCCGGCCCGGGCCGACCATCTCGGCCAGGTACATGCCACGGCGCATCATGCCGGTCTTGATGTCCATCTGGACCGTGTTCATCACGACCGTGGAGTCCTTGTACAAGAAGCCGCCAGGCTCGATCAGCATCTTCTCGCCCGGCTGGAGCGTCTTCTGGAAGACGTTGCCGTACCCGTGCAGCAAGAGCAGCCCAGGGTAGTTCTGCGTGATGAACCGGTCCATGTACATGCCACTGCCGCCATGCAGCAGGTTGGCCAGGCCCTTGATCCGCACGAAGGAGTAGTTCAGCGAGTGCGTCCCGATCAGGAAGGCGTGTTCGCGCACGTCAAGCTCCATGCCTGGGTGCAGCGGAAGCACCACGATCTCGCCGGTCGCGTCCCTGGAGAAGGCGATCCGGCCAGGTCCCTGGGCGACGCTCAGGATGTGCGGCATGCCGCCGAGGGTGCGCTTCATTCCGCCGCCGGTGTTCATCGCTGCCATCGGGACGGCGGGTTCTTTCCACAGCATCACGTGGTGCTCGAAGAACACCGCGTCGCCGGGGGCCAGCGCCAGCTCAGCGACCGGCACGATCTCGCCTTCAACCTGGCAGGTGGAGTTCGAGAAGCGGAACTCGGTCATGTCCCGCAGGCGCGGCGCCTCGCTCCAGCCGGAGTCTGAGACCAAGTTCTTCTTGTCGAGCGGTGCGCCGCAGGTGTTGCAGCTTGTTCGTTCCGGCTCATTCTGAGCCTTGCACCACTGGCACTCGATCCGATCCATTCGGGAAGGCCTTTCTGACGCGGTGCCCTGCGGCAGACACACAGAGGACATCGTGAACTTCTGAACTTCGGGTAATATCGCTCCAGACGACAGCAGATGGTAGCAGATCAGGCGGCCCGCAGATATGGCCTTTCGCGGACCGCCTGACGTGCAGTTCTATCTGCCGATCCGGTCGTTATCCAGCCGGGGTTCCGCACTCGGCGCAGAATTTGGACGTCGCGCCCATCGCCGCGTTGCAGTTCGAGCACGTCTTGGACATCGCGTTGCCGCACGAGTCGCAGAACTTCGCACCCTCGCGCACCTGGCTCTGGCAATTGCCGCAAGCGACCGTCGCAACCGGGGCTGGCGGCGGCGGAGCCTGCTGCGGCGCGGGCTGAGCCGGAGGCGCATAGCCTTGCCCGCCACCAGCGAATCCTGGCGCGGGCGGTGGCGGATAGGCGGGAGCCTGCTGCGGCACTCCCATGTTGCCCGCGAGGCCGAGACCGGCACCGAGGAAGACCGGGCTCACGGCGGCGCCCCCCTGAGCCATGCCCTCGCCAGCGCCCTGCATCATCTGCGCCTGGGCCGCCGCCTGGTAGCTGCCGGCCAGCCTGCTGTAGGCGGTGTCGCCCGCGAGCTTCTTCAGCCTGGCGTTGTCGTCGTCGTCGAGGTTGATGTCAAGGTTGCCGAGCCTGGTGACCGCGATACCGTAGCCGGCCAGCTCGGTGTTCGCCTCTTCCAGTGTTCCGTGCTCGATCTCGGACCTGTGCATCGACAGGCCCAGGATCTGCCAGGCGCCAGACATCAGCTGGGACGTCACTCCGGACCTGGTGCACTTGAGCAGCTGCTGGGTGACCCATGCGGTCACGGCTTCGTTGTTGGTCACGTCGACCGTGCCGACCAGGTTGAGAATCAGGCTCGCCGGGTCGGTCACGCGCAGCGCGTACTCGCCGAATGCGCGAAGCGTGACCACGAGGCCGGTCTGGGGATCCTGCACTTCGTCAAGCCGCCCGCCGTAGCGGATGTTGGGGAATTCCCTGGCGCCGACGAAAAAGATCTCAGCCTTGAACGCGTTGCTGTTGCTCGCCCAGTCGACGAACATCCCGAGGAACGGCAGCTCCGCGGCGTCCAGCTTGTGCTGGCCCGGCCCGAGGATCCCCATCACCCGGCCCTGGCTGATGAAGACCGCGACAGCATCGGGTTCGACGATCGCCCTGGAGAACTTGCGGATGTTGTGATCGGGCCACTTATAGACGATCTGGCCCTTCGAGCTGTCGGGCGCCGCGATGAACTCGCGACGGGCCTCGTTGAGAATGCCCATCCAGTCGCTCCTTGCCCCTGATCCGGCCCTCGCCTGCGGCAATAGCCACTTCTAGGCGGATCATACGTTCGGCGGGGCGATCCTTGCGTTGCACGAAGAGGATGACATACGAAATCGGGTCACAGCAACGTAGTCGGCCAGGCATTCACCGTTGCTACTGACCTACGCGGCCGTCGATTCGCTCGCGCAGGAAATCAGCGTGCCCGTTGTGCCTGGCGTACTCCTCAATCATGTGCACGAGCACCTCGCGCAATGAGATCGTTCCTTCTTGATCTTCCCAGTGGAAGCTGCCCGTCAGATCAAGATCAGGAGCATCGGCAACAAAGCGCTCGGCGAATTCGACTTCCCCGCGCCAGGTAGCCCACGCTTCCTCAACCACCGCGGGGTCTGGGACCGCCGCATTGAAATCGGCGTTGTTGTCGGCCTCGGTCCGGTACCGGCGCGACACGTCCTGACCGGCCAGGACGCGGCGGAACCAGTTCTGCTCCACCCCGGCCATGTGCCTGAGTAGTCCGAGGAGCGAAAGGTTGGAGGGCTCGACCGAGCGCCGCGCCATCGCAACGGGGTCCAGACCCGAGCACTTCATCTCCAGTGTCAGCCGCTGATCGCGCAGGTACCGCTCCAGCACCGCTCGCTCCCCGACCGGCTCGTCGCCCGACTCCCGCGGGTCGTTGTCGGGATCGACGAACATGTCCGACCAGCCAAATGTTCGCTTGGGAAGGTCACTCTCGGCGGAGTCCTGCCGGGATGCGCCGTTAGCCTGCTCAGAAGTGGACATGGTCCAAGCATCGGCCGGGGTGTGCCTGCCCGGCCACCGCATTTCCGTGCGAGCCAGGTCACGTCGGACCGTGGTGGATAGCATGCGGCGGCATGGGCGAGGCCTGGGATCCCGCTGCGCCGGGAGTACTCAAGCTGCCGTCAGGCAGGCTGATCCGCGGTCGCGGCCTGCGGCGCCCGCTGCCTGCCGGCCCGCTCCCCGACTTCGGCGTCTATCTGCTCGGATCAGAGCCGCCTGCCGTCAGCTGGGAGTCACGCTGGCTGCGCTGGCCCGACTTCGGCCTGCCTGCCGACCGGCCGGTGACCGGCCGGACGCTGGCTGAGGCATGGCACCGATCTGCGGCCGAGCGAGTCGAGGTCGCGTGTGCTGGCGGTCACGGCAGGACAGGAACGGCGCTGGCCTGCCTCGCGATCCTCGACGGCGTCCCTGGCGCCGAGGCCGTCAGCTACGTCCGCGCGCACTATGATCCGCACGCGGTGGAGACACCTTGGCAGCGCAGGTTCGTCGCCAGGTTCGCGGCCCCGCGCTAAGTTGGCTTAGTTCTTGACGGACTGACCCAGGCGTCGCCTCAGGGCAGGATGCCCTCGATCAGCGCCTGCTGCAGCCGGTCAGCGGTCGCGACGTCCGGCTTGCGGTTCGCCAGCACGTCGGCGTACAGGAACGACTCCCCCAGCCGCACGAGCGCGTACGCGAGCGCGTCCGGCTCGATGATGGTGACCAGCCCGAACTCGGCCACGTCGCGGCGCAGCAGCGCCTCGACGAAGGCGACGATGCCGGTCTGCACCCGGCCGCGCGGGTTGGTGAGCACGCGCAGCGTGAGCGCGGGCTCGTCGTCGAGCAGCCGGCGCAGGCCGCTGACTGCGAGACGATCGCGTTGATGTGCCTGCCCGTGCCGGGCGTGTGCAGCTCGCCCTCCGGCCGCTCCGCTTCCCAGCGCGCCGCCGCGGCCTCGAGCGTCCGCTCGGTCAGCACCCACAGCGCCTTGCCGAGCAGCTCCTCGCGGCTGCCGACGTGCCGGAACAGCGTCGCGCGCGACAGCGCCGAGCTCGTCTGCCAGCGCCCTGCATGTCCAGCCGCCTGCCGTCGTGACCCACCGCGCGGCGATCAGCACGATCCTGTCATGACGGGTCCGGACCGCCGGGCCTGGCGGGACCGGCCTGGCAGTGCGCGCGCCGGATCGCTGCCGCGGATCGACGCTTGCGGCTAGCCATCGTCAGAGGCCTGCGCTCGCGCCCGGTCGCCTTCGGCCGACGCCGGTCCGCCGAACACGCTGTCGACGATGGCCTGCGTCGATGGGCCCGTACGGCGGCAGGAACGCGTCGGCCAGGTCGCCGGTGCCGCGCACGACGACGCCGCGCGGGTTGGAGAACTCGCGGAATCCCTCGATGCCGTGGTGGCGGCCGCTGCCGCTCTGGCCGACGCCGCCGAAGCCGAGCGACGGCAGCGCGCCCTGCAGCGCGCAGATGTTGACGCACGCGCCGCCCGACGTGGTCTGCCGCAGCACGTCCTCGGCCGACCTGCGTGTCCTTGCTGTAGACGTACAGCCCGAGCGGGCGCTCGCCCGCGTTGACGCTGCGCTACCGCCTCGCCGAGGTCGTCGTAGGGCACGACCGGCAGGATCGGGCCGAAGACCTCTTCCTGCATGATGCGCAGGTCCTCGGGCGGGTCGATCGACCAGCACGCAGCGGCAGCCGCCGGGTCGCCGGGTCGCCGTCGCCGCCGAGCGAGACCATCCGCGCGCCGGCCTGCCTGGCCTCGTCGACCATGCGCCTCGATCCGCTCCAGGTGCCGCTCGGTGATGATGCCGGTGCAGTCCGCCGGACGAGGCGTAGCCGCGCAGCTCGCTGCGTCGGCGTAGCTCTCGGCGTGCGCGACGAAGTCGTCGAGCTGCGCCCGCGGCACCAGCGCGTAGTCGACCGAGATGCACATCTGGCCGTTCTTGATCAGCTTGGTGCCGATGACGCTGCGCACGCTCTCGGCGTCGACGCTGTCGGCGGCCAGGATGGCCGGGCACTTGCCGCCGAGTTCCAGCGTGACCGGGACCAGGTTCTCGGCGGCCGCGCGCGCGACCTCGCGGCCGATCGCCGGGCTGCCGGTGTACAGCAGGTGATCCCAGCGCAGCGTCGGGAACTCCTTGGCCAGCGTCAGGCCGCCGACCGACACCGCGACCAGGTCCTCGGGGAAGGTCTCGCGACACCATCTGCCGCAGCAGCTCCGCGCAGGCCGGCGTGTAGTCCGATGGCTTGATGATCACCCGGTTGCCGGCCGCCAGCATCTCGACCAGCGGCCCGACCGACAGGTCGAACGGGAAGTTCCACGGCACGATGTTGCCGACGACGCCCTTGGGCTGGTAGCGGACGCCCGGCCTGGGCCGTGCCGTAGAACGCCGGGTCGGCGAACCGCTCGTCCTCGGCCATCCAGCGAGTCGAGCTGCTCGATCGCGTAGGCCGCCCGGCCGGCCACGCCCGAGCACCTCGACCAGGTCGGTGAACAGCTCGGGGTGCGCGCCGAAGTCGGCGCTCATCGCGGCCCTGATCTCGGCGCGGTGCGCCAGCACCATCCCGGCCAGCGCGCGCGAGGTGACTCCTTGCGCGTCGCTCGCGTCCGGGTACGGATCGGCCAGGAACGCGGCGCGCTGGACGGCGAAGCAGCCGGTGCAGCTCGGCGATCGCCGGGCCGTCGTCGCTGCTGGTCGTGCGCTGCGGCGAGATGAGCGAGGTCATGAGCTCCTGACGCAGGCGACGCGTGCCTGGCCCGGGACGGCGCTGCCATCTGTGATACATCTGCCGAAAGTGTTGCATAGCTCGGCTGGCCGATGCCATCCTGACGCCGTCGAGCGCCACGAGCAGGACAGGGAGCAGCGATGAACGCGACCGCCCGATGCAACCGCGAACCCGCGCCGAGCCTCCGAGCACGTCGACGTCCTGATCGTCGGCGCGGGCCTGTCCGGCATCGGCGCCGCCTGCCGGCTGCAGATCCGACGCGCCAGGCATCTCCTACGCGATCGTCGAGGCCCGCGACGTCAGCGGCGGGACGTGGGACCTGTTCAGGTTCCCCGGCGTCCGGTCCGACTCCGACATGTTCACGCTCGGCTTCCCGTTCCGGCCGTGGACCGGCAGCCGAGGCGATCGCCGGCGGCGGCGACATCCTGCGCTACCTGCGCGAGACGGCGGCCGACTACGGCGTCGACAAGAAGATCAGCTATCACCGCCGGGTCGTCGGGGCCGACTGGTCGAGCGACGAGGCGCGCTGGACGGTGACGGTCGAGCACACCGACACCGGCGAGCGCACGCAGCGGACCTGCGGCTTCCTGTACCTGTGCTCGGGCTACTACCGCTACGACGAGGGCTACACGCCGGACTGGCCGGGCCGGAGAGACTTCGCCGGCCCGGTCGTGCACCCGCAGCTCTGGCCGGACGATCTCGACCTGACCGGCAAGCGGGTCGTCGTGATCGGCAGCGGCGCGACCGCCGTCACGCATCCTGCCCGCGATCGCCGAGCACGGCGGCCAAGGTGACGATGCTGCAGCGATCGCCGTCGTACGTGCTGTCGCTGCCCGACCAGCGACCCGATCGCCGACCTGCTGCGCAAGGTGCTGCCGCGCAGCGCTCGGCCTACGGGCGGTGCGGTGGAAGAACGCGCGGATGGCCACCTTCATCTACAACTTCTGCCGCAAGCACCCGGCCCGGGCCCGGGCGATCCTGCAGCAAGTGCGCGGTCAAGCAACTGCCCGACGGCTACGACGTCGACACGCACTTCAACCCGGCCTACGAGCCGTGGGACCAGCGCATGTGCCTGGTGCCCGACGGCGACTTCTTCGCCGCCATCAAGTCCGGCCAGGCCGAGGTCGTGACCGACCACATCGACGACGTTCACCCCGGCCGGGCTGCGGCTGCGCTCGGGCGCGCGAGCTGGAGGCCGACGTGATCATCACCGCGACCGGGCTGAACCTGCTGCCGCTCGGCGCGCATCGAGCTGACCGTCGACGGCGAGCCGGTGACGGTCGCGCGAGCGCGTCGCCTACAAGGGCATGATGCTCGACGGCGTGCCCGAACATGGCGTTCGCGATCGGCTACACGAACGCCTCCTGGACGCTCAAGGTCGACCTGGTCGCCGCGTACGTCAGCCGGATGCTGCGGTTCATGCGCGACAGCGGCTACGCGATCGTGACGCCGCGGCTGCCGGGCCGCGGTCGAGACCTCGCCGTTCATCGACATGACGCTCGGGCTACTTCGAGCGGTCCCGGCACACCCTGCCGCTGCAGGGCGACCGGGCGCCCTGGCGGCTGCGGCAGCACTACTTCAAGGACGCGGCGCTCTGGCGTGCGCCCGTCGATGAGAAGGAGCTTGAATTCCGCGCGGCCGCCACGCTCGCGGCGTCCACGCGCTGACCAGTCAGCCGCATAGCAGGACGGGCCAGGTCAAGGTATCAGCGAGGTCGTTGACCTGGCCGCATTAGTCAGATGGCGGTGGTAGCCTCCGTCCCTTGAGCCCTTCAGGACGTCGTACATCGCGAGCGCTGGTCGCAGCCGTCAGTGCGGTGGTCGCGCTGGCGATAAGTGCGGGCATTGCCTTCGTTTTGTCCGACAATGCGACACCCACGCCGCACAGGCACGGCCAGTCAGCCGCGAGCCAGTCGCCGGATCCGACGCCTTCGCACACTAAGAAAGGCCCGCTGACCTCGCCGTTCACTGGCGAGCGGATCAAGTACCTGCGCCGGGAACTGATCTTCAAGATCGACAACGTCGTGCAGGCCAGGCCGCCCACGGGGCTGACCAAAGCCGACGTCGTGTACCTCCTCCCGGTCGAGGGCGGCCTCAGCCGGATCATGGCCGTGTTCTCGTCGCACATCCCGCCGGTGGTCGGCCCGGTCAGGAGCGCGCGCGAGGAAGACATCAAGCTGCTCAGGCAGTTCGGCAAGCCCGCGTTCGCGTTCTCCGGCGCCCAGCCGGCGCTGCTGCCCGTCGTCGAGCACGCGAGGATCGCCGATCTGTATGCCGGGAAGGTCGGCGGCTACTTCCGCAATTTCAGCAGGATCGCGCCGTACAACCTGTACGCCAACACCAGGACGCTGCTGCGGGAGGCGCCGCACGCCAGCCTCGCACGCGACATCGGTTTCCGGTTCGGCCCCGCTCCAGCGGGCGGCAAGCGGATCGGCTCCTATCACGTCTCCTACCAGTCGGCGCGCTTCATCTTCTGGTGGTCGCACAAGCAGCACCGCTGGCTGGTCTCAATGGACGGCACGCTCGCCCGCTCGTCTAGCGGTCACCTGCTCGGCGGCCGCACGGTCGTGATTCAGTACACCAAGGTGCGCACCTCCGTCTTCCGCGAACTCGGGATCAGGCCGCCCTACGCGGTCACGGTCGGTCACGGCCGCGCCGATGTGCTCCGCAACGGGCGCGTCTTCCACGTGCGCTGGGTCAGGCACACCAAGAACAGCGGGACGAAGTTCTTCCTCCCGAACGGGCATCGGATGCCATTCGCGCGCGGCCAGGTCTGGGTGACGTTCGCCCTCGGCCCTGGCTCGAGCGGATGACCAGGCCCGGGCGCCGGCTAGCCGCCTGGGCGGCGCGGCTCGGCAACGCCGAGTTCGTAGCTGAGGACGACTAGCTGGGCGCGGTCCCTCGCGCCTAGCTTGGCGAGCAGCCTGCTGACGTGCGTCTTCACGGTTGCGACGCTCACGTGCAGCGCGGCGCCGATCTCCAGGTTCGAGCGGCCGGCGGCGACCTGGACGAGCACCTCGCGCTCCCGTTCTGTCAGGTCCGCGAGGATAGCCTGGCTGGCACCCGCGGTCCCAGGCGCCGGCGAGCGGGCGAACTCGGCTATCAGGCGGCGGGTGATGCTCGGAGTCAGCAGCGCCTCCCCGGCAGCGACGATCCTGATCGCCTCTAGCAGTTGCTCGGGCGGTGTGTCCTTGAGCACGAATCCGCTCGGCCGGGCGGTGCTGGCGACGCCGCTGCTCCTGCTGGTCATGTTCGGGTTCTTCCGCACCGGCTACCAGGTCACCAGCGGCCTGGACCCGAACGACACCGTCAACGCGTGGGGCGGCCCGACTTACATTGGCGCCATGGCCTGTCACTATCTCGACGTCGCCGTCATCGTGGCGGCCGCCGCATGGCTCCTCAACGAGATCCTGCCGCGCCGTGACCGCCGCGCTGGCCAGGCCGATTCCTGCTCAAGGTTCCAGACCACGCTGGCACCAGGGAGCAAGGCGTGACCGCGATGACATTCCACTTGGTCGCGCCCGCGCCAGTCGCACTGCCTGGCCTGCCTGTCGGCTACGCGGTGGCCGTCGGCGTGGCAAGCTGTTGCACCCTGGCCGCTCTGACCTCCCGCCGGCCGGGAGGCCCGCTCGCCAGTGTTCAGTACCTCACGGGCTTCGTCGTCAACGAACTGCCGGTCCTGGCCGGCTACTGGCTCGCTGCGGTTACCCTCCTGGCCGCCGCGCAGGGCAACCTGCGCGGCCCAGCCGCCTGGGTCGTCGTGGCTGTGGCGATCGCCGCGCTCGCGACCCTCGTCAGGCTCGCCGCCCGGGCGCGGGCCGCGGATTTCGTGATCGATCGCGCGCTTGATGAGGGCCTCGGCGCCCAATGGCGGGCCGTCGTCGGTGCTCCGAGCGCGAGCGAGTGGACGCCCCGGCTGCAGCGGGCACGGCGGTTTTTGTGGCCGGTGCTCGTTCGCCGGCGCGATGTCAGTCGCCTCGCCTGGATCCGCTACGGCGACGCGGGCCGGGCCAACACGCTCGACCTCTACCGCAGCCGGAGGCCACCATCGGTTCCTGGCGAGTTGCGGCCCGTGCTCGTGCACCTGCACGGCGGCGCCCTCGTTCGTGGGCGGAAGAACCGTGAGGGTCTGCCCCTCATCTACCGGCTGGCGAGCCGCGGCTGGGTCTGGTGAGCCCGAACTACCGGCTGCGTCCAGAGGCGCAGTGGCCCGATCACGTCGTCGACGTCAAGAAGGTGATCGCCTGGATCAGGGCGCACGGCCCCGACTACGGCGCCGACCCCGAGCGGATCTTCCTGGCCGGCGGGTCGTCTGGCGCGCAGCTGGCGGCCGTCGCCGCGCTGACACCGTCCGATCCGCGCTTCCAGCCCGGCTTCGAGTCGGACGACACCTCGGTGTGCGCGGCGATCGCGCTCTACGGCCACTACGGCTGGAGCGACGCTCGGCCCGACGCCGAGCCGTCGTCGCCGCTCGCATACATCCGCGCTGACGCGCCGCCGTTCTTCATCGCACATGGAGACCGCGACACGGTGCTGCCAGCGAGCGCGGCGCGCGAATTCGCCCAGGTGCTGCGCGGCCGATCTCGCGGCGCGGTGGTCTACGCCGAGCTGCCTGGGGCTCAGCACCAGTTCGACATGTTTCACTCGGTCCGCAGCACCGCTGTCGGCAACGGCATTGAGGCCTTCGCGGCCTGGGTGCTGGCTGGCCTGGCGGATCGCGGCCGCGGCCACTCCCCGCCGCCTAACAGTTGACCGTCGGGTGACAGGTCGGCGAATTCGCCCGCTAATCCGGTCCCGGCGCCGAAATTCGGCGACTTCGCTGGCCGACCGGCAGAGCCGAGGGCTTCCGTTTGCATACAATAGACGAACTATGGTTCCATCCACGCCCGCAGGCAGCGTCGGCAACGCGCACCTGCCGCTCCGCGACCTCGCGGCGACCGAGTTGCGGCGGCTCATCCTGGACGGCACCCTGCCACCTGGTGAGCGGCTAATCGAGGATCGGCTCGCCGAGTTGCTCGGGGTGTCGAGGAATCCGATTCGCGAGGCTATCAGGATGCTGGAGGCCGAGGGCTTCCTGGAGGTGACGGCGCGGCGCGGCTCCTTCGTCGCCACCCTGGACGCCAGCCAGGCCGCTGACCTGTTCGAGGTGCGGCTGGCGCTTGAGCCACTCGGCGCCAGGCTCGCGGCAGGCCAGGCTGGTCAGAACTGGGACGGGCACACCAGCCGGATGAAGCAGATCCTGTCTGACGTGCAGACCTCACCGAACAGCTTCGGCTTGGACACGCTGGCCGAACAGCATACGGAACTGCACTCGCTGATCTTCGAGATGACGGGCAACAGCTACCTGATCGCCATGGCCATCCCGATGGTCAAGCGCGGACAGTGGCTGCTGCGCCAGAGCGCCCCGCTGCGCGAGCCCGATGCCTGGTCAGAGCACCACTGGCTGATCGCCGCGATCGAGTCCGGCGACCCTGAACTCGCCGAGGCAGCTGGACGTCACCACGTGCTGAGCGTGCGCGGCAGGATCCAGCCCCGGTTGGACGTTAACGGCCGCTGACAGTCGCCTGTATACATAACCCGAGGTTGTTGCCGTCGCTCCGTCGCCGCGCAGGCGAGACTAGGCGTCATTGAAACGGTGCATATAGGCACCGTTCTGGATACCTTGCTTGACTACGTATACAATATACAGCATAATCAGGCTTCGGCATGCTGCCTCGCCAATATCTGGTATCTCAAGGAGCGCCGCTGATGACTGACCTGCCCCCACGTCCGGCTCATGACCAGGTGCTCGGCCTCCGCGCGATGCAGGCCGACCTCTCGCGACGGCGCCTGCTCGGTGTCGGCGCCACGCTGGCAGCGGGCCTCGGGCTTTCGCCGCTGCTGGCCGCCTGCGGCTCGAGTACCTCCCCGTCGGGATCGGGAGGCTCTGGCAAGCCCGGCGGAACCCTCACGATGGGCATCCCGGCACCGCCCGACACGCTCGATCCTGGCGCGACCGGACTGGCCCTCACGTTGCTGCTCAGCATGGCCATGTTCGACCCGCTCGTCTGGTGGCTGCCCGGCCCAGGCGGCACTGGGAGCCGGTTCGTCCCCGGTCTCGCGGAGAGCTACACCGTGTCACCAGACGCCTCGGTCTACACGTTCAAGCTGCGCAAGGACGTGACCTTCCACGACGGCACCAAGTTCGACGCCACCTCGGTCAAGGCGACCTACGACCACGTCGTCGACCCGGCCACCAAGTCCAAGAGCGGTCTCGGCGCCCTCGGGCCGTACAAGGAAACGAAGATCATCGATCAGTACACCTGCCAGATCGTGTTCAGCCAGCCGAACGCCTCCTTCCTGCACCAGCAGGCCGCAGGCAACTTCGGCATCGCCTCACCGACGGCCCTGAAGAAGTACGGGCCGACTGGCTTCGGCAACCACCCGATCGGCACCGGGCCATTCAAGTTCGTCAGCTACCAGACCGGCGATTCGCTGAACCTGGTCAAGAACCCGGACTACAAGTGGGGTCCATCGATCTTCGGCAGCGGTCCGGCCAAGCTCGACAAGCTGATATTCCGCATCGTGACCGACGACAGCGGCAGGTACAACGCCCTGCAGTCTGGACAATTGCAGATCGCCATGGGCCTTCCGCCGAACGACATCTCCGCGGCTCAGAAGGCGGGCACCTATAACCAGCTGACCGTCCAGTCCATTGGCACGCCAGCCGGTCTGCCGATCAACGTGACTAAGGCGCCGACCGATGACCTGCGGGTCCGCGAGGCCATCATGTACGCCGTTAACCAGGAGAAGCTCGTCAAGGACGTGCTCTTCGGCGTCGACACCGCCGCGCACAGCGTGCTGACGCCCATCACCCCTGGCTATAGCCCCGCGTCGGCCAAGCTGTACTCATACAACCCCGCCAAGGCGAACTCGCTGCTCGACCAGGCCGGCTGGAAGATGGCCTCCGGCGGCGTCCGCGCGAGGAGCGGCCAGCAACTGGCGCTGAACGTCATCTTGTTCAGCAACGCGGGATTCGAGCTGCCCACCCAGTTCGTCATCTCCGAGCTCAACAAGGTCGGCTTCACGGCCAAAACCGCGGTGCAGCCGTTCGCTACGGCTCAGGCCTCGTTCAACTCAGGTGTGCACAACCTCGGCGCGTTCGGCTACTACGGCACCGATCCTTACCTGCTCAACATCTGGGTCAACTCCAACGCGATCAAGTCGGGGTTCAACTGGTCGCACTACGACAACCCGAAGGTCGACGCGATGATCGCGAGGGCGAACGCCACAGCCGACGACGCCAAGCGGGACGCGCTCTACGAGCAAGTCAGCGTGACTCTGATGAAGGATGCGATGTACCTGCCTATGTGGAACGTCAACGAGCCCTTCACGATGGCCCCGACTGTGAAGGGATTGCACACGACCCTGAACGGATACATCACCTTCCATTCGGCTACCGTCTGACGTAATGGCATTCGTCCTACGTCGGCTGGCGACGGCGATCCCGGTCATAATCGGGATCACCATCGTCGCCTTCCTGCTCATTCACCTGGTCCCGGGTGACCCTGCCAAGGTGATCTTGTTCGGCACCAACGCGACGCCGGCGCAGCTTGCGAACCTGCGCCGACAACTCGGCCTGGATCAGTCGCTGTGGCATCAGTACTTCTCGTTTATAGGCCAGATGCTGCACGGCAACCTCGGCACGTCGTACCTGACCCAGAACTCGGTCGCGCACGAGCTCTTGTCCCGCACCCCGGACACACTGCAGCTCACGGGAGCCGCCGTGCTGGTCGCCATCGTCGTGGGCGTCCCGCTCGGCATGCTCGGCGGCGTCTTCCCCGGCTCGCTGGCCGACCGGGTCGCCAGGGCGGTGTCGTTCCTCGGCGTAGCGATCCCCTACTTCTTCCTGGCCCTGCTGCTGGTGCTGGTATTCAGCGTCCGGCTGCACCTGCTGCCCGCCATCAGTAACGGCTCGGTATCCGGGCTCATCTTGCCTGCCGTGTCGCTGGGCTGGGGCTATGCGGCCATCCTGACGCGGCTGGTCCGCGGCCGGCTGATCGAGGAGTACCGCAGCGAATACGTCAAGTCGGCGCGCGCTCGCGGCTGCACGGAATGGCGGGTGCTGCTCAGGCACGCGCTGCGCAACTCATCGATTCCCGCCATCACCACGATCGGCCTGCAGTTCGGCAACATCCTCACCGGTGCCGCTGTCACCGAGGTGATCTTCGGGCGCCCGGGGCTCGGCAGCTTCCTGGCCACCGCGATTAGCAACAAGAACATCCCGGTCGTGCAGGGCGCGATCGTGGTGATCGGCATCGGCTACGTGCTGATCAACCTGATCGTCGACCTGATCGTCGGCGCGGTCGATCCGCGTACCAGGGCAGCAGTGGGCCTCGCCTGACGAGCACGTATCCGAATATCGAGGAAGGACGAAGACCATGGCAGCGGCGTCGACGCTCGCGGCAAGCAGCGTCATCCTCGGCGATCCGACGCCGCCGACGCCGATCAGGCGGCGGATCGGGCAGGCCGCGATTGCCATCGCCGTTGTCGTGATCATCGTCCTGCTGGCCGCTCCCGGGCTGATCGCACACGTGGCGCCGACCGCCACCGGAGACAACTTCTTGCAGGGCCCGAGCGGAGCACACTGGTTCGGCACCGATCAGCTCGGCAGGGATGTGTTCAGCCGAACGATTTACGGATCCCGCCCGGTACTCATCGCTAGCCTGCTCGGCGTCGTGCTCGCGACTGTCGCGGGCGTAGCCCTCGGCGTGGCGGCCGGGATCGCGCCGCGCTGGCTCAACACGGTGCTGATGCGCATCATCGACGTCCTGCTTGCCCTGCCGGTACTGCTGATCGCCCTGATCCTGATCGCGACGGCCGGGTCAGGGATCGCCAGCATCGTGCTGGCCATCGGTGTCGCGTTCACGCCAGGATTCGCGCGCATCGTCGAATCGTCGGTGCGCACGTTGCGGTCGGTGGAGTATGTGCAGGCGGCACGCGTGATGGGCTCGACGGGCATGCGCACATCGGTCCGGCACCTGATCCCCAACCTGATGACCGAGGTGGTCGTGCTCGGCACCAGCGCGGTGGGATGGGCCGTGCTGACCGCCACCACCCTCAGCTTCCTCGGCCTTGGCGTGCAGCTTCCGCAGCCTGACTGGGGCAGCGATCTGGCCGCCGGGGCGGGTTACCTGGCGACTAGCTGGTGGCTGCCGACCTTTCCCGGGCTGGCGATCACGGTCACCATTCTTTGCGCTAACTTCATTGGCGACTACCTGATGGCCGTCCTCGACCCGCGCGAAGGAGTGCGGTTCAGCCAGAGCTTCGGGACAATGGTGCTCGGCAGGCGAGCTGGGCGGGCACAGGTCCCGGCGGGGGCCAGCCCGTGAGCCTGCTCGAGGTCACCGGCCTGCGCACCGAGATCTCCACCAGGGACGGCCGGGTCGTGCCGGTCGACGGGGTCACGTTCAGCGTGGACCAGGGCGAGATCCTCGGCCTCGTTGGCGAGTCCGGATCCGGCAAGACGATGACCGGCATGTCGATCATGCGGCTGCTGCCGCAGGGCGCCTCGATCACGGCGGGATCCATTAGGTTCGCGGGAGAAGAACTGACCGCGCTCGACGACACCGCTCTGCGCCGGCTGCGTGGCAATGACATCGCGCTGATCTCGCAAGACCCGATGACGTCGCTGAATCCGACGCGCACCATCGGCAGCCAGCTTCGCGAGGCGTATCGCATTCACACCGGCGCCTCGTTCCGCGCCGCCAACGAGCGGGCGGCCGAGGTGCTCGGCCTGGTCGGGATGCCCAGGCCGTCGGAACGGCTGAACGACTTTCCGCATCAGCTTTCTGGCGGCATGCGCCAGCGCGTGATGATCGCCATCGGCCTGCTATGCGAGCCGAAGCTGCTGATCGCAGACGAGCCAACGACGGCGCTCGACGTGTCGATCCAGGCGCAGATCCTCAAGCTCCTCGACAGCCTGCGCGCGCGGCTGTCGATGGCGGTCATGCTCATCACCCATGACATGGGCGTGATCGCCGGCCACGCCGACCGGGTCGCGGTGATGTACGGGGGCCGCATCGTCGAGCAGGCGGACACATTCACGCTGTTTACGGATCCGAGGCATCGCTATACCGAGGCGTTGTTCGAGTCCATGCCGACGCTGGAGCTCGACTCGACCGCCCAGCTCGCGGTGATCCCAGGCGCCCCGCCGAAGCTAACCGGTGCTGGCGGTGCTTGCCGATTCGCGCCGCGCTGCCGGTTCGCGCAGGACGACTGCCGGTCGCAGGATCCGCCCATGGCCGAGGCCACGCCTTTGCACCTGCACGCTTGCCTGCACCCCCGCGAGGCCGCGTCGGCCGTCACGGTGCCGGCCCCTAGGCACGAGGCCGCCGCCGTCGCGAGCGACGGACCGCTGCTGGAACTCGCCGACGTCTCCAAGCAGTTCAGCGTCAGGTCCAAAGGTCCCTTTCAGCGCGCGGGAGCGTTGCACGCGGTCTCCGGAGTGTCGCTGCGGGTCTTCCCTGGCGAGACCCTCGGCATCGTCGGCGAGTCGGGCTGCGGCAAGACCACCATGGGCCGGATGATGGTCGGCCTCGAGCGGCCCTCGTCCGGCTCGGTGATGTTCGACGGGCACGACATCGGAGCGATGCGCGGAGCCGAGTTCCGCAGCAGGCGCCGCGATCTGCAGATGATGTTCCAGGACTCCTGGGCGGCGCTTGACCCGCGGATGCCGGTGTCCGCACTTGTCGCTGAGCCGCTCGCCGCGCAGCACGTCGGCAGCCGTACCGAGCGCCGGGCTGCGGTCGCGGAGTTGCTGGATGCCGTCGGCTTGCCGGCCGACGCCGCCCGGAGGTACGCCCACGAGTTCTCCGGCGGCCAGCGTCAGCGGATCGCGATGGCCAGGGCGCTCGCCCTGCACCCGAAGATCATCGTCGCCGACGAGCCAGTCTCGGCGCTCGACGTCTCGGTACAGGCGCAGATTCTCAACCTGATGCGCGCGCTCCAGGCACGCTACGGGCTGACCTACGTCGTGATCGCGCACGACCTCTCGCTGCTGAAGTACCTCGCCGACCGGATCGGAGTGATGTACCTCGGACGGCTCGTCGAACTGGGGCCGAGCGCGGACGTGTACGGTGCGCCGCGGCACCCGTACACCGCCGGGCTGATCGAGTCGATCCCGCTGCCCGATCCCGTCGTCCAGCGCGCCAGGGCCTCCGGCGGACTCGGCGGTGAGCTGCCGTCCGCGCTCAACCCGCCGTCTGGCTGCCGCTTCCGCACCCGGTGCCCGCTGGCTACGGACAAGTGCGCGACCGAGACCCCTATGCTTGCCCAGTCGGCGGGCCGGCACGCCGTGGCGTGTCACTATCCGCTCGATCCCCCGGCCCGGGCCGGCTTGGCTCCGCGAGAAGGGTCAGAGCCTGCAGAATCGAGATGACGGCGCGCCGCCGGCGTGCGGCGTGAGAGAGGCACAAGCGTGAAGACCCACCATCTGGACCCCACCCCGCAGACCACGGCGGATGCGTTCTCCCGCGAGCACGCGCCGGTCCTGACGATCGAGGCCGGCGACACGGTGGTCGTCAGGTCGCTGGACGCGGCCGGGTACCTCGCGCGGCAGACCTTCGCCGGCGAAGAGCAGCCGATGATGTACCCGGCCTACCGCGGTCACTGCCTGACTGGCCCGATCGAGGTCAGCGGCGCACAACCCGGAGACGTCCTGGCGCTGCGACTCGTGTCGCTGCGTCCGGACCCCTGGGGCTGGACCGTCGCCGCCGCGCTCGACACGCCCGTCACGCAGCGCCTCGGGCTGGCCGACGGACCGCCGTCCTGGTTGCTGTGGGACCTGGATCCCGATGCGGGCAAGGCCACGTGCCAGACCGGGTTCACGCGCAGCATCGCTCCGTTCCTCGGCGTGATGGGCATGCCGCCGGCCGAGCCCGGTGAGCACTCGACGATCCCGCCGCGAACCGAGGGCGGCGGCAACATCGACTGCAAGGAACTCATCGCCGGGTCGACCCTGTACCTGCCGGTAACGGTGCCCGGGGCGCTGCTCTACCTGGGTGACGGCCACGCGGCGCAGGGGGACGGCGAAGTCGGTGGTACGGCCATCGAGTGCCCGATGACGACGCAAGCCGTCATCGACCTGGTGCGGGACCGCCCGCTTGGCTCCGTCCACGCCGAGACGCCAGCCGGGCGGATCACGTTTGGCTTCAACGCTGACCTCAATGCGGCCATGGGCGACGCCCTCGCGGCCATGGTCACCTGGCTCGAGCTTCTGCTTGGCGTCGACAGGGCTTCGGCGCTTGCGCACGCGAGCACATGCGTCGACCTGCGCGTCACGCAGGTCGCCAACCAGACCTGGGGTGTCCACGCGGTGCTGCCAGCCGGGACCCTTGACTGAGCGTGCGGAAGCCTCAGTGCGGTGACCGTCCGAGGTAGCCAGCGAGCCGGTCGCTCGGGCAGGCTCCCCTGGCCACGTCGATGGGTGGCGCGAAGAGCTGATCCCGGTCGCCCGGCGAGATCAGCAGCGGCGCGATGCCCAGCAAACTGGTCGCGAGCGGTGCGGGGATAGGCGTTCGGCTTCCGCAGGCCCTGGCGATGTCCCAGCCGTGCACCGCGATTTCGAGCGCGCCCGTGGTCGCCAGCACATCGGTCGCCATCGGGCAACCGCCGACTGTGACGACGTCGCGGCAATGGCCTCGGTCAGGAACGGTTAGCGAGCCGAGCAAGCTGCGAGCCTGGAGCCGGAACGCCTCCCCCGGATCGGCCGCCACCCTCGCCTGGCCGCCAGCGGCATGGCGGGAGACGCATCCCTGGTCGAAGCCTTCGGCCAGTGCGGCCAGCGACTCGGCCGCGTGCGTGAGGAGCATCCACAGATCCCAGCCCTTGCACGGCGTCGGAGTCGGCATGAGCTCCGCCGTCACAGGCTCGGTGACCGTGAGCGCATAGCGCAACGCTTGCGCGAAGGCATCGGCGCCGGTGCCTTTGGCCTGCGAAGGCTCGGGCTGGCCCGCTACGCAGCGGGTCATGACTGTCGCGCCGCCGCTTTGGCGGCAGTCACCGCGGACAGTTCTGCTGGCAAGCCGAACGTCGTGACCAGGCGAGCGTCGTTGAACGAGACAATGCCCGTCACGGACGCGTGGTCCATAGCCGCCAGCTGAATGCCGTGCGCCAGGTATGAGCCCGCACTCCCGCGCTCGTAGACCGCGAATGCGGGCTGGCCGTTCGCTGATGTCGGCCGCAGCAGGAAGCGGCCAGCCTCGGTCAGCACTCGCGATCTCAAGAACGCCGCGATCGCATCCCGGCCCGCGAACCAGTACGGCTGCGGCGGCATCTCGAAGGTCGCGTCCTCGCGGAGCAGGTTGGTGAGCGCCGCCACGTCAGCGGTCTCGAACGCGGCCGCGTACCTGTCCAGCAGTCGGCGGTCGGCCGGATCGGCTGGCTCATGCAAGTCGTCCTCGGCCGGGGTGACCTCCGCCAATTGCGCCCTGGCGCGCTGCAGCACGCTGTTGGCCGCCGTCGTCGAGATGTCGAGGAGAGCGGCCACCTCTGCCGCGCGCCAGCCGAGGACGTCGCGCAGGATCAGCACCGCGCGTTGCCGTGGTGGCAGGTACTGCAGCGCGGCGATCAAGGCGAGCCGCAAACTGGCCCGAGCGGAGACGACGGCGGCGGGGTCTGCCGGCCCGCCACTCACGAGCGCGTCCGGGACCGGCTGGAGCCAGGGGATGTCGCTGGCGATAGCGGCCAGTGGTCCTTCGGGATCCTCGGCAGGTGCGCCGAGGCCAGACGGCAGCGGTCGCTTGCCACGCGTCTCGATAGCGCGCAGACATGCGTTGGTGGCGATCCGGTAGAGCCAGGTGCGCAGCGATGACCGTCCCTCGAAGTCGCCGTAGCCCCGCCAGGCCCTGAGGAGTGTCTCCTGGACCTGGTCCTCGGCATCGTCGATCGAGCCGAGCATCCGGTAACAGTAAGCCAGCAGTTCCCGCCGGTACGGGTCAGCGAGCCTGTTGAACTCGATGGTGCCTGGCATGATCCAATCCCTCCGGCAGCGGGTCGAGTGTCGTTCCCGCTGGTCCTGCACGTTCCCGCGCCAGCGGCGATCACCTTCGCACTCGGTATAGATCCGGCCCGAGGCCGTAATTCACCGCCCGGCGGTCAGTTTCCTGGCGCGGTACCGCGCCGCGCTCCCGGCGCGCCCTGCAGCTCAGTGCGGTGAGTTTCGGCGGTGACGCGGATCAGTACCGGTGAGCGCATTCCGCGCGTTCGTTCCGAGAGTTACAGCCTGAGGAGATCAGCATGTCACCTGACCAGCTTTCCGGGAGTACTGCACTGGTGACCGGCGCTAGCCGCGGCCTGGGTCGCGGCGTCGCCATTGCCCTTGCGCAGGCGGGAGCCACCGTCGTCGGGGTCGCCCGCGACCGCGCACCGCTCGCAGACCTGCACGCCGACCTAGGTGACCGCCTCATCCCGGTCGCTGCCGACGCGGCCGACCCGGTGGTCGCCGGCAAGCTCACTGACAAGTACGCGCCCCGGCTGCTCGTGCTCGCGGCGGGCGCGGCGCCGCTCTCGCGGCCCCTCCAGCACCAGAGCTGGCAGACCTTCAGCCGGAACTGGGAGGTCGACGTCCAGCAGGTCTTCCACTGGACTCGCGAGGCCCTGTTGCGACCGCTCGCGCCGGGCAGCGTGGTCATCGCCTTCTCGAGCGGAGCGGTGATCGCCGGTTCTCCGCTCAGCGGAGGCTATGCCGGCGCCAAGGCCACGATCAGGTACATCACGTCCTACGCGGCCGATGAGTCGGAGCGCAATGGGCTCGGGATCATGTTCACTTCGGTCCTGCCACAGCTGACGCCCGCCACCGAGCTGGGTGCCGCCGCGGTCGCCGCCTACGCCGCCAGAGCCGGCCAGGACATCGCTGACTTCGCTGCGTCCCGAGGGCCAGCCCTGACACCGGAGATCGCGGGCAAGGCCGTGCTCGACCTCGCGACCGGTACAGGCGCTATCGCGACCGCGCACCTGCTGTCGGCCGCCGGCCTGAAGGAGCTGCCCTGACCGCTGACGTCCGTTCGCCCTGGCGGCGTGCCTGGAGCGCGTCGCTATGGGCGACTGGCAGGGTGTCCGCGGCGCTCACCGCGGCCTTTGGCCTGGTTGTTGCGTTCCGCATGTACGAGACCAGGGTCTCAGCGGCTGACAGGACTTCGTAAGTGACGAAGGCCAGGCCGTCTCGACAGACTCGCTCCCCCGCTGATCCCGAAGTTCTGGCCGCCGCGCTCCTAGCCCGCCATACTGGTCGCCTGAGCCGCTGGTCATCCCACTAGGGGGATCTGTCATGAAGCTTCTCACCCGCCGTGCGCGCCGGATCACCGCAGGAACAGCCGTCGTCGGGGCACTCATGCTCGCGCCCTCGATCGCCTTGGCCAGCGCCGACTCACCGGTCCGCCCAGACGGCGCGGCCAGCGCGCCCGCGTGCCAGACTCCGGGCCTTGTCATCTGGCTGGACACCAACGGCAACGGGGCTGCAGGCACTACGTTCTTCAAGCTGCATTTGACCAACCTGTCCGGGCACGCTTGCACCCTGAACGGCTTCCCATTCCTGTTCGCCGTGAATCTCAAAGGCCAACAGGTCGGACGCAGGGCCGTGTTCCGCAAGCCAGCCCCGCATCTTGTGACGCTGGGCAAGGGAAAGACGGCCACTGCCGTGCTCGGAATCGTGGACACCGGGGTCTTCTCCAAGTCAGCCTGCCGCCCTGTCACCGCTGCCGGCCTCCGTGTCTTCCCGCCGAATCAGACCAGGGCCAAGCTGGTACCGTTCCCGTTCACCACGTGTTCACGTCGGCATGGGCCGGCTTCGCTCAACATCGGAGCCGTTACCCGATAGCCGCAAAGGGAAGACAAGCTGGAGGAGCGTATGCGAATCACGGCCCGGTGGCTGGCAGCGCTAGCGGTAGTCGCCGTGGTTTGGCTCCCGGCCACGGCAATCGCGGCGAGCGCAGGAGGCCGGGTCACGATCGGCGTCAACCGGGACTACTGGACTCAGTTCAAGGCCGCCATTCCCGGCGCTCAGGACGTCCGCGTCTACTATGACGCCGAGAACGTCTTCCCCGCTACGTGGCCTACTCGGGCCGTGGGCGCCTGGGTGACCCTGTCATTGCGCCCCAACCCCGCTGATCTGCTGTCCGGGAAGCTGGACGCCCAGCTGAAAGCGCTTTTCGCCTCGGCGCCCGCGCATTCGGAGGTGACGTTCTGGCACGAGAACGAACCAGGGAATCCGCTGAAGTACTCGCGGTCCGTCAACACGGCCAGCGTGAATGTCGCCATGCTGAAGTACGGCGAGCGGCTCGTAAAAGGCACCAAAGTCAAGTTCGGGCAGATCATCTGCGCGCCAGCCAACCAGATGCAGAAGTGGATTGCCCCCGGGCTCGATTGGTATGGCATCGACCTGTTCGCGAACCCGAACTATGAGAACCGGGACGGGACACTCAGCAAGGCCAAGCTCTGGAAGCGCATGAATAACAATGAGGCTGTCTTCCGGGCAAAAACCGGACGGCGCTGGCCCGCTGTCCGGATTGATGAGGCGAACGCGCGACGCGACTGGCACCGTAAAAACTGGTTCACTTACCTGGCTGAATGGATGCATGGGCACGGCGGGGGCCGGCTGCTCACCCGGTGGACCCAGGCGGCGACCAAGCTGACCGGCCCGTGGCCGCCGAGCCAGCCGGTGATCAGGCAACTCCGCCTGCTGTCTTCCCTGTAGTTCATGGAGCGGCAGGAGCGTCCGGTACTCGGCAGGGAAGCCGAGCTGACGAGTATCGACGCTTGGCTGGCGGAGGTTCCCGGTGCCGTGACAGCCAGGCTGCTTGTTATTGCCGGTGAGCCTGGGATTGGCAAGACCACGCTATGGGCCGAGGCCACCCGGCGCGCGAGCATGATCGGGTGCCGGGTCTTGTCGTCCCGGCCAGTGCCATCGGATGCTGGGCTGACGCACGTCGTGCTGGCCGACCTGCTGCGCCCCGTGGCCGATGACGCCCTCCAAACGCTGCCAGCCCCGCAGCGCAGGGCACTGGAGGTGGCGCTGCTGCGGGCGGATCCTGGCGAGGGCGACCTCGACCCTCGCGCCGTCGGCAGCGGGCTGACAGCGTTGCTCGACCTGCTGGTCGCCGACAACCCGCTGGTCTTGGCAATTGACGACGCCCAATGGCTTGACACCGCCTCTGCCGGATCCATCGCGTTCGCGCTCAGGCGGCTGGAGCACCGGCCGGTCGCCGTGCTGGCGGCGGTCAGGGTCTCCGACACCGGACAGCGTGGTGGCGAGTTCGCGGCGATTGAGTCGTCGCTAGACGGGACCCGGATGGATGTCGGGCCGTTGACCGTTGCCGCGATCCATCAGCTGTTCCGGCGGGCGCTCGGTGACTCGTTCCCGCGCCCCCTGCTGGTAGGCATACACCGCGCGGCTGCCGGCAACCCGTTCTACGCCCTCGAGATCGCCAGGGAAATCCTGCGGGTGGGCATCCCACCACCGGGCCGCCCGCTGCCGGTTCCCGCGGACCACAAGGACCTGGTGCTGCTCCGCTTGCGCAGGCTCCCGCGGGCAACCCGCGACGTGCTAGCAGAGCTGGCCGCCATGCCCAGTGCTGCCGTCGGCCAGGTCGATCTGGAAGCACTCACGGCCGCCGAACGGGCAGGTATCGCCGTGGTCCGGCCCGGAGGCAGGGTGGAGTTCGCCCACCCGCTGTTCGGGTCGGCGCTGTACGCGTCGCTGCCGGAGGCCGAGCGGAGGAAGCTGCACGCGCGATTGGCCGGTCAGGCCACAGATCCGGTGGAGCGGGCCCGGCATCTGGCGCTGGCCGCGAGCGGTCCGGACGAAGTCACATCGGCCGAACTCGAGCGCGCCGCGGCGACGGCGGCTGCGCGTGGCGCGGCGGACGTCGCGGTCGAGTTGCAAGAACTAGCCTGCCGGCTGACTCCAGGCACGGACCAGGAGGCGCGGCTACAGCGGAGTATCGATCTGTCCGAGCGCCGCTACTTCGCCGGCGACCCGAACGGTGCGACGCGCGAACTTGAGCGCTTGCTGGTGACCCTGCCGCCCGGTGACGACCGGGCGCAAGTCCTGCTAGGGCTCGGGAGTATGCACTGGGTACAGGGCGACGGCGACGCGGGCCTGAAGATGATGGAACAAGCGCTTGCCGACGCTGAGGCACCTGGGCTACGCGCCAGCATCCACACCCGGATCGCATCTGGGTCTGACGACGCCGACGTCGCGGTGAAGCACGGCGAGGCGGCGCTCGCCCTCATGGATGACAGTGCCGACCCGCAGTTGTACTCCTACGCACTGCTCTTGGTCGCCCTTTTCAAGCTGCACTCCGGTCGCGGTGCCGATCACGCGGCGGTCGAAAGGGGTATGAGGCTGCAACGTGAGGCCGCCGGGTGGGTGATGAGCCCGGTGCCCGCCTTCTGGGCGAGGAACTTCGACGACTTCGGTACGGCCAGGCAACGGCTTGAGGACCTCATCGATGCACTCCGCGAGCAAGGTGACCATGCGCAGGTGGGGCCGGCGCTCACGCACCTCGCGAGGATTGAGGCCATGACCGGCCACATGGACGCCGCTCGCGTACTGGCCGACGAGGCGCTGGAGCTGGCCGCGCAGACCGATCAGGAGACCTACCTCGATGTGGCATTGTGCGCGCAGGCACACGTCCGTGCCTATGCAGGCGACCTGGACGAAGCCCGCGCTAGCGCCTTGGAGGTTCTGAACCGCCTTGGTGAGCGCCCTGATGCGGTACTGGAGGGAATGGCCAGGGAGGCGCTCGGCCTGGCGGCCCTACAGGCTGGGGACCTAGCTGAGGCGGATCGCCAGTTCACCAGGACCGAAGAGATCAACGACCTGGTGCACAACCGCGAGCCCGCCAACCAGCGCTTCCAGGCTGACCACGCAGAGGCCGTGATCGGGATCGGCGACTTGGATCGCGCCGAGCGGCTCGTCGCCCGGCTCGAGACGCGAGCTGCGGCGTTGCCGCGACCCTGGATCTTGGCAGTCTCCGGCCGCTGCCGCGGGATGGCCCATGCGGCTAGCGGAGCCGTAGACGCCGCCGCGATCGACTACGAGCGGGCGCTCGCCGCGCACCAGAACCTCGACATGCCAGCCGAGTTCGGGCGGACTCTGCTCGCCCTTGGGCGGCTGCGCCGGCGCCGCAACGAGCGCAGACGCGCACAGGAGCTTTTGGAGCAGGCGGTATCGGTACTCGACGCCGCTGGGGCTCTCGGCTGGGCACGCGTCGCACGAGACGAGCTGACCCGCGCCAGAGGCCGGCGAGGACACGCCGCTCTGCTGACCGCGACCGAGCGGACCATCTGCGAACTGGCTGGTTCTGGCATGCGCAACCGTGAGATCGCGGCGCGGCTCTTCCTGTCGGATAAGACAGTGGAGGCCAACCTGTCCCGCTCCTACCGCAAGCTCGGCGTCCGGTCGCGTACCCAGCTCGCGGCCGCCATTGTGCGGGCGGACGAGGGCTCGACGGCGCAAGCGTAGGGATTCCCCCGACGCGAGTGGAGGCGCCGCGGTCTTAGCGTCCGGTCATGAGCATCGGATCGGGTCCGCCTGCCTGGCAGGAAGTGCAGCAGCCAGATAAGGCCAGGCATGGCGAGCGCGAATCAACCTGGCAGATAGCCGAATGCCTGCTACCAGGAATCACCCCGGCGATGGCCGAGGCAATGGGCGACCAGCTCAGGGCTGAGCTCGCGCGTTCTCACAGTCCGGTTTCCTTCATCGGCTCCTTGCTGATGCCCGAGGACGAGGTGCTGTTGTGCCTGTTCGCAGGGCCCCTCGCCGAGGTCCGCTCGGCTAGCGAAGGTGCCGGATTGCCCTTCGAGCGCATTCTGGGCTGCCTGCGACTCGGCTGGACCCAGCCCGAACCAGAGAAAGGACAAAGCGAATGAACAGAAATCGGACTGGACACGGCCTTGTGGCCGGAGCCCTGACCGCCATGGTGGCGCTTGCGTTGGCGGCCTGCTCAACCCAGAGCGGCGGCGACCCGGGCGGCACCGCCACGACCGCGCCCGCGTCCGCGCCGGCGACCAGGGCCGCCGCCAGCACCCCGAAGGCAGCCGGTGCCCTGTCGGGCACGTGGTCTGGACAGTACAGCGGCGCCTACAGCGGGACGTTCACCGTCAGGTGGCGGCAGTCCGGGTCGCGCTTGCACGGAACAATCCACATATCCAGCCCTTCTGACACCCTGCCCATCAACGGGGCCGTCCACGGCAACGCGATCAGCTTCGGCACCGTTGGCTCGACGGCTATCACTTATTCGGGGACCGTCTCAGGCAGCTCGATGGCGGGCACCTACAAGGTCAATCACGCCAGCGGCGGCCCGTGGAGCGCATCCAAGGCCTGACCTGCGGAAGCGGCCGGATGCCGGTCTCGCCCGGAGGCTGATCATGGGGATGAGCCCGGGGCGAGGCCGTCGCCGGTATTGAGCTGGCCTAGGGCCGATTGACGGGGTGAGCGGCTCGCAGCGACTCGGCACCCGTCAGGAGGGCAGCGCCGAGTAGCACGGTGTCCTTCAGGAGGGCCTCGCCCAGCATGGACAGCTGCGGTACCCCCTCCCCCTCCTGCCAAGCTTCCGGCGTCGTGGCCAGGAAGCTGAGCGTTCCGAGCATCATCCCCGCGGCTCCGAAGCTGCCAACCGCGGAGGCTTGCGGCGCGACCGGCTTCGCCGCGATCAAGGAGCCCAAAGCTATCTGCATGACCCCGATGAGTCGCCCGAGCTTTTGTGCGCCCAGCTTGGCGCGGAGCCGCGAAGTCAGCGGGCTGGCGGTGACCAGAACCTCTGAGTTCTGGACCTCGTAATCTCTGAACTTCAGTGCCCCGACCCACAACAGGGTCGTCGCCAGGCCGCAGCGCATGACCGAGAATCCGACCGAACCTATGCCACTAACCGGTGTGTGTCGTGTGCCCATGTTGCCCCCTAGTTGCCAGTCGCCAGCCCGGGCACTGGCTACGCCCGCCTCAATGCGCCCCAATATCAACGGTAGGACGTCAACCTTCCAGGCGGATCATGCGGGGTTCGGGCCACTGGGGTGGGGGCGGTCATGCCGACGGTAGAGCGTAGCGTCCAAAGTCAGGACACGCACATACCGAGAGTGGCTGAGAGGTTGACGTGGCCAAGCTGATCTACTCGGCGATTGCTTCACTCGACGGATACGTCGAGGACAGCCAGGGCAAGTTCGACTGGGCGGCCCCTGACGACGAAATGCACGCGTTCGTCAATGACCTCGAGCGGCCCATCCGCACCTACCTCTACGGTCGTCGGATGTACGAGACGATGATGTTCTGGGAGACCGTGAGCACCGGCTCCGATCAGTCCGGGGTGAGCAGCGACTACGCGGAGATCTGGCGTTCGGCCGAGAAGATCGTGTACTCGCGTACGCTGCAGACGGCGTCGAGCGCTCGGACGCGGATCGAGGTCGATTTCGAGCCCGCTGCGATCCGCCGGCTCAAGCAGTCCTCGGCCAGCGACATCAGCATCGGCGGCGCCGAGTTGGCTGGCGAGGCGATTGCCGCAGGCTTGGTCGATGAGTGCCACCTGTTTCTCACCCCGGTCCTGGTTGGTGGCGGCAAGCGCGCATTGCCAGGCGACGTAAGCGCCCGCCTCGAGCTCCTGACCGAGCGCCGGTTCCACAGTGGCGTCGTCTACCTCAGCTACCGGCTACGCGGTGGGTGAGCTAACTAAACGCGCAGGTCAAGGCGCTCAAATTCGGCGTTGATCACTCGCCACCGCTCGTTGCGCTCTGCCTCGGCCGATGTCGGCGCGAGCCGGCCAGTTACGTTGGAGCTGTGGATCTGCGGGCCGTGAGGACAGCGTCGCGGGAGGATCTGGTGGCGTACGCGGTCGCGGCGTCCAGGAACGCCCGGAGCGTGCTGGACGACGCCGAGCTCCTTTCCACGGCAGGGCGAAGCGGGCGCGCATACTCCCTCGCGGTGCTCGCGGTTGAAGAGGCTGGCAAGGCAATGGAGGTGGCGGCCCTTGCGGGCTTCCCTGCCAGCTTCAGGCAACGGGTACCCCTGCGCCGCCTGCTCGAATGGCACCAGATGAAGCTCGCCGAGGGCCTTCTGCTCACCGCCCTGCCCTTCGGCAGCATCGCATCGCGGATAGCGGCCATGCCTGCCGGTGAACTCGCCCGGACGCTGCGGAACCTCGCGCCCGCCGACGAGTCCGACCGCCTTCGGCTGCGCGGCCTCTACGTGGACATGGAGCGGGACGGGCAGGTCCGCGCGCCGCCAGAAGTCACCCGGTTCGAGGCCACAGGGTCTGTCAGCCGGGCCCGGAAGGCTGCCGCGTCAGCGGGCGGGTTGATACTCGCTCCCGGGTTCCAGGCGTGGGTGGCGGATCCGCCCGCCGTGGGCCTCGAGCTTGCCAGGGACCTGTTCACCGCGCTCACCGAAGCGAAGGACGCCGAAACTTCCAAGGAGGCAACCGACGTCATCCGGCTTGCGATCGCACGATATCGGGCTCGCAGGTTCACATAGGGCTCCTGCTTACCTACAGCGACGAAGGTGGAGGTAACTACCACCAATCGCTGGCCATCTTTGAGCTAGATAGGGGTACAGGTACGCGGTTCACCGCTTCTTCGCCTTGTGGTCGTGAGAAGCAAGGCCCGGCCAGCGACAAGCCGCCCACCTATGAGTCCTCCCGAGCGACGGTAGACGAACTGATGAATCGAGTCACACTCTCTCTCAATGTCCGGCCCGCCCTGCTGGCTCCGTCAGCGTCCGGTCCCCCGTGCGCGCCGCGCCGTTTGAAGGCCAGCATGAGGCCCAGCGCGGCCGCAGTCATGATCGCGGTCAAATGACCGACGGCCGCTACGTGAAGGCTGGTCAGGCCCGCGAAGATGTGGCTGACGAATACCAGGACAGCGAAGACAGCCAGGGCCGAGACCCGGGCTAGCCAGGTCCCGAACATGACCGCGACCACGATCGCGGAGACGACCACGTAAGACGGGCCGACATCGATGATGTGCGACCAGGCCGGCGGGAGGCTGCCGTGGTCCACCCGGTAAGCGACGATCCCCTCGCTGACACCCGTGCCGATCAGATGGCCAGCGGCGCAGATCAGCGCGAGTCTCGCGGTGCCAACCGCGCGGTTGGCGGCGAACATCGTCAGGGCGATGGGCGCGAGCCAGGCGAACGGCGACCCCGAGGGTAGGAAGGCGGACAGCACGAGCGCGGGGAGCGGGTGGTGCTGCAGACTTGCAACGTTCGTGCTCCCCCACAGCCGCAGCGCGGCGGACTCGTGGGGCGAGAGCAATGTGGTAACAAGCCCGCCGATGGCGAAGAGGACGATGAACACCGCGGCGGCGGCGTACTCGGAGCCGCGTCGGCGCATGCCGTGATCGTAGGACACGTTGCCAGGAGGCGCCCGATCGGTGAGCCACTG
Source organism: uncultured Actinomycetota bacterium (assembly GCA_963696215.1). Lineage (GTDB taxonomy): Bacteria > Actinomycetota > Actinomycetes > Streptosporangiales > Streptosporangiaceae > Chersky-822. Next base: position 839,309 of record CAVOJF010000005.1, on the reverse strand, counting down.
ACCCTCGGCAGCGAAGTCGTCGCTCAATGGCGATCATCTCCGACTCCAGGTGCTCCTGGACGGCCGCCTCCGCCCATAGCCGAGGCAGGTTTTCGGATTGGAACTAGGACTGTGCTGGCCGCGTCTTGACTCACATCGGACAGACATAGTGAAAAGATGCAGTTCGTGATACGCGGCCCGAAGCGCGACCGACCCGCTCGGGTCAATTTTGCAGGTTGGCCGCGCCCGCGCCTGCATTCGCGTCGGCGCATCGGGGCGATCATCGGGACGGCCGTAGGCGTGGTAGCGTTCGGCGCGCTCGCTGCGAGGCTGACCGAGCCTCCGCGCGGCGAACCGACCGTCAGCCCAAGAGCCCACGCCACGACCGCCGCGGCAGTGAGGCATCAGCGGCGCAACTCGCCGCGAACCGATGACATCGTGTTCGTGGTCACCGGCACAGGGCATGCGGTCATTACCTACGGCTACGATTCGGCCAGTTACTCGGCGAGTGACGATCACGGCGTGGCGCTGCCATGGTCGGCCAAGCTGCCCTACTACAAGAACCCGCTTCGCTGGTCAGTGACCGCGCGGCTTCTAGGCAGCGGCAACATCACCTGTCAACTGCGCGTGCGGGTGACGCTTTGGGGCACAGTGCAGTCCCGGGGCAACAAGATAGAGCCCATATCGGTCACGCAGGTCATTAAGACCGGCCACGCGAGCGGCCCTCACGCCGTCTGCACGGCCAAGTCGCCATGAGCAGCAATCCGGCTATCGCAAGGCACATTGTCGTGTCCGCCGGTAGCCGAGGCTGAACGTCGAGGTCGGTGGCGGGGACGCGAACGGAGCTCGCTCCGTAGTAGTGCTGGATGTACATGTCGGGCTGGGCGTCCGCCCTATGGATCCGGCGAATGTTCCACAGGTACGCGCATGTCGCTCGGCGCCGGCCGGAGATCGCGGCGGAGGCGGGCCTGCCGCTGGAGGCCGGGTGCGTGCCGCAAACCCATCCGCCAGCGGCCGAGGCGGAGGTGGACTTCCACGACTCGTGGGTGGTCCTGGGCGGGTCAAGACGAAGACTGCGCTGTTCACGATGCGGTTGTCGTACTCGAGCCGGGCCGCGCAGTTCCTGGACACGTTCATGACCACGCCGCGCCGTGGGGCACTGCTCGGTGCCTCAGGGTCCGAGCGGTGAGATTGTAGACGCCCTCATCACCGCGAGCAGGATCTGCTGGACGAGGACTCCGGCAGCCAGCGCCGCGACGATCGCGATGGCCGCCTGTGCATGACGGCTGCGGCATTGAGTCGCCTCATGTGTGCCTCCGATCGATGGGCGGCAGCATACCCCTGAAAGTGCGTCCATTTCGCGATGATCGTCGCCGTCATGTTGTAGGAAGTGATGTCGTGACCAGGCCCCCTCGGGGTTGCCACAGGTGACGCATTGATAGTGGCTGTCGCAGAAGTTCTGGATGATCTAACCGACCGGACTCGCGCATGCCGACTGCGGTTCGGTCGGGCGAATGGCCGCGCCAATCAGCCGATTCGGCGTCAACGACGCAGCATTGGCTGCCGGGCGTGCCTGGCGACCGGGAGTGGTGGCGATCGGGTGGCGCAAGAGTTCGAGCAGCGCGGCGGGAGTGGCCCGCCAATCGGTCTGGGTATTCCAGGGCAAATGGGTGCACAGATCGGACATGAGAGAATCTTCGAAATCACCAGCGGGCAACCGCGAAGTGTAATAGCTTGACTACCGAACGCTAATAAGGGGGCATGAGAGATGATGACCGACGACCTGGAGACCTTCATCGTGAAGGTGACGGATGCGCGCGGGGGCGACCTGTTCACTGGGAGCTTCCAGGCAGCGACTTACCATAGGGCACTGCGCATCGCGTGGTCCGAGACGACCGACGACCGGCCGGCGACGCCTGCCGCCGTCGAGCCCCGCATTCCCATGCCAGTGCTCGTGCCCTAGCACGGCCCGCCGCGCGCGACCGACCTCGCGGTCGTACTGGACAATCGCTCGGGCCTATCTCGGCCGTATCGCGATCCAAGATCAACAGGTGCTCTGACCTGCGTGGGCGCAGGTGGATTCGCACCATGACCCGGCCACCGCTTCCACGGATTCGACGCCAATGAGGACGACGCCGAGAAGCAGGAACCCGAGGGTCAACAGGGCGCGCAGAATGCCAGCATGACGGATAACCCTGACCGCTGGCACCGATGGCTACTCGACGTTCGACACGGAGGTGATGCTGCGTACCGGGAGAAGGATCTGGCCGAGTTCCTGTACCCGGTCCGGGATACGGTGCTGGACAATGCGCAGCTAGCGACCGGCGAGACACTGCTCGACGTGGGTACCGGCGACGGCCTCATTGGCTTCGGCGCGCTGGATCGGCTCGGCCCGTCAGGGCATGTGATCTTCTCTGACATCTCTCAGGACTTGCTCGATCACTGCCGCAACGCAGCCAAGGAGGAAGGACTGCTTGACAGGTGCCGCTTTGTGCTAGCTCCTGCCGACCGGCTGGCGGACGTGACGGACACATCAATTGACGTGGTCACCACCAGGTCTGTGCTGATCTACGTGAAGGACAAGGCGGGAGCGCTTCGTGAGTTCTACCGAGTGCTGAAGCCTGGCGGGCGGGTGAGTCTGTTCGAGCCAATCAATGTGCTGATGTCGCAGTGTGATCCTGAGCTGTTCTACGGCTACGACGTCGCTCCCGTCAGTGCTCTGGCGTTCAAGGTTCAGGCGCTCTACGAGTCAATTCAACCGCCAGGCACTGATCCCATTGGCGACTTCGATGAACGTGATCTAGTCCGCCATGCTCAAGGTGCCGGGTTCCCCGAGATCAATCTGGAACTGCGCGTCAGCGTGAAAACTCAGAAGGAGCCTGTGCCCTGGCAACGGTTCTTGCGCACGTCTGGCAACCCGCTGATACCGACGTTCGGGGAGGCCCTGGAGCAGGCGCTCAGCCCGGTCGAAGCTCGCGAGTTGACTGCCCACCTCCGGCCGCTGGTGGAGTCCGGGGCCGGGCTGGACCGTATGGCGCTCGCCTACCTGACCGCCGTCAAGAGATGATGATGCCGAGGCGGGCCCCGCGGCGGGCTAGTTCACCGAGGGACGGGGAGGGTGTACGCCGCCGCCTGCACATCTGGCCTACCTTGCAGACCGCGCTAAATCGGCGAGCGGCAGCGCCGGCGATCTCAGCGACCAGAACAGGGTGTTCCGGCGGTGCCCGGAAATGTGCGATGGAGCCCGCGCGCCGACACGGCCGTTAGCCAGGTGAAGCCGGTGATGATGCTGGCCCGCTGGAACAGGCCACCATAGCCGCCCAGCTGAGACGACTGGCCGAAGCCTGATCCGGCCAGCGCCATGGTGACCGGCATGGTCACCGCGGTCGCAGCGCAATAGATCGCGAAGCCGGGCGGCTGGCCGGGCTCGCCAGCTGCGCCAGCCGTAGCTGGCCGCCGCGGCCGGCAACCCGAGGAACACCGGGATAGCGGCCAGGTTGTGCGCGGTGCCACCGCGGCTGAACCTGGCGGGCATGTCCGGTGTTCCCGGCGGGTAGCCGCCGACCGGATCGGTGCGAAATACCGCCGAGCCGATCAGCCCGGCGCCCGCGGCGGCGACCATGACCGTCCCGACGCGGCAGCCGGCCAAGCGATCAGCCGCCCGGCGTAGCCCGGCCGCATCGGCCAGGCACAGTATGCCCGCAACTGCGAAATTCGCCGTTTGGACCCAGCCGCGAGGACCGAGCGCCAGCGAGCTGACCGGGTGCCGAAGCGAACGGTAACCGTCGCGCGCAGCCCCCTCCGCAAGGAACGTGGCCGTGAAGACCGGCCCCGCCCAGATGCCGCAGTGCAGCAGTCTGCGGGTTCGTCCCGCCAGCCGTCCCGGCCCGATAGCGCTGAGCATGGCCGGAGAGTACCCGAACCCCGCCTCCTTCGATTCGCCCGACATGACGCTGGCCGGGAGTGCCCGCTTTACGACAATCCCAGGCCTTGACCCAGAAGACCTCTCCGCGCCGACGAAAGCAGCCCTTCGACGCGTCGTAGTAGCTGGCGTGTTCACGCCGGGTCCGGCGTTTGCCGGCGGCCGGGCTTACGACTGGAGCCGTCGTCACAAAAGGGGAGCCTGCTAGATAGGTTGCGCGAATTCCAGCGCGCGGAGCGCGAGCCCGGATCTAATGTCTTGCTTGGTGGGCGCAACTGGGTTCGAACCAGTGACCCCTCGCTTGTAAGGCGAGTGCTCTACCGCTGAGCTATGCACCCGATGTCGCCATCGCGACCGGCCCAAGCGTACCGCTTCGCCCCGGCCTAGCTCGCTCTTCAGCGCATCGCCGGGACCGCGCCGACAGCTTGCCAGCAGGTCAGCTTATCGGCGCGGGCCTGGTGGTCCTGCGCAGCACCTTCGCGATGGCCTGCTCGACCTCCTCGGCCAGCCCCGGCGGGACGATTCCGTCACCGGCGGTCGCGCCGATCCCTGTGGCCGAGCCGACAGGCGCGGGCTCGCCCACGTAACCGCACTCCCGGCATTCCACCTCACCGAGCCGCCGCACGAGCCGGATGCTGGCGCAGACCAGGCACCGGTCCAGGTCCGCGACCCACTCCCCCGCGGATTGGCAGGTCGGGCAGATCAGCACCTGCCGGTCTGCCCTGACACCGCGCTGCCAGGGGCTGCTCCCCCGGTCAGGATCGACCTGCCGGGTGCCGCACCGATAACAGGGCATCGTCCGCCTACGTGAGGTCGCGCTAGCTGAGCTCGGCGAGCGCCTTCTGATAGTCGGCGAGGTCGCGGGCCTGCGGGATGGCGTTGACGACCTTCCAGCGCACGACACCGCTCTTGTCGATGATGAACGTGCCCCGCGTGGCCAGGCCCCGGTCCTCGTCGAAGACACCGTACGACCTGGCGACCCCGCCATGCGGCCAGAAGTCCGACAATAGGCCGAACTCGTAACCTTCCGCATCGGCCCAGGCCCGGTGGACGTAGACGGAATCGACGGACACCGTCAGCACCTCGACGTCGTCCCGGTCGGCCTCAGGGAAGGAGTCGCGCATCTGGCACAGTTCGCCCGTGCAGACGCCACTGAACGCGAGCGGATAGAACACGAGCACCACGTTCTTCTTACCGCGCAGTTCCGATAGCTTCACCGGGCTCCCGTGCTGGTCTTTGAGCTCGAAATCCGGCGCCATCTCGCCGACCTCAACTGCCATTCATCCGATCCCTTCTCCGGATCGCGCGTAGCGACCGCCTTGGTGATGTCGCTGGGGAGTTCGCGCTCGTGAGCCCGCGAGCATGGCCATTCGCGGCCGCGCGGGACGACACCGAGTCTGCCACGCCCGCGCGACTGGTCGTCGCATCGCGGTCAGGACTCTTCAGCGCCTGCCGCAGGCCTTATCGCCGCGCTTTGGGGGCGACCAGGCGAGTAGCGGACCAGTTCTTGCCCGCGCTGACCGTCGACGTCTGCGAAAGCCCGGCGGTTGGTGCCGCCTCGCCGATCTCACTAGGCTCGACGTGGCCGTCGCGGCCGGCCTTCGGGGTCAGCAGCAAGACGTACCCGCCGTCGGCGAGCGGCGTCTTCGCGTCGACCAGCGCGTCAACGAGGTCTCCGTCGTCGTCCCGCCACCACAGCAGCACTCCGTCCACGACATCGTCGTAGTCCTCGTCAACCAGCTCGACGTCCTCGCCGGCCGCTACCGAATCCCGTAGCTGCTCGTCGCAATCATCGTCGTAGCCGATCTCCTGAACTACATGGCCCGGCTTGACACCGAGCCGCTCGGCCAGGTCGTGCTGGTCGGCCGCCTGGCCAGCGGTCGCGCTCACGTACGTCCTCCCATCCTTTCCCGCGCCAGGCCCGGTCCGGCGAGTACACCGGCTGGTGTCATCGCCACAGACCCGCAGCCCGCGCGAGCGTCTGCACTTCTTGCTGGGACAGTCCACTATGGGTAGCGGCCCTGCGCAAGTCACAATTCGTGCAGAGCGCGCCATCCAAGGTCATCATTCGATCTTCCCCGTCCAGCGGCGCCTTACTCAAACCGGTAAACGTTACGTTTCACGCCGTTACGTCCTGGTAACTGCCGTCAGCCACAAGAACTCGACGCCGAGATTGGCAGGGGCCATGGATGCACTACTTGCCCGCGCAGGTGAGGATGGAGGTGTCACCAGCTACCAGAGCGAGGATCATTCCCGTGCCCTCAGGACGCCAGCGCTACTCGATCATCAGCGACGGCCTGCCCACCCAGCTTCCCGACATCGATCCTGACGAAACCAGGGAGTGGCTGGAGTCATTCGACGACGTGGTGCGGACGCGCGGCCGAAGCCGCGCCAGGTACGTCATGCTCAAGCTGCTGGAACGAGCCCGTGAGCAGCAGGTCGGGGTGCCCGGCCTGCGCAGCACCGACTACATCAACACGATCCCGCCTGAGCGCGAGCCGTGGTTCCCAGGTGATGAGTACACCGAGCGCCGGATCCGCGCATATATCAGGTGGAACGCGGCGGTCATGGTATCGCGGGCCAACCGGGCCGGTCTGGGCGTCGGCGGCCACATCGCCACCTATGCCTCGGCGGCGAGCCTGTACGAGGTCGGCTTCAACCACTTCTTCCGCGGCAAGGACCACGGCGAGTCGGGCGACCAGGTGTTCTTCCAGGGCCATGCCGCGCCGGGCATCTACGCGAGGGCCTTCCTCGAGGGACGGCTCTCTGAGAATCAGCTCAACGGCTTCCGCCAGGAGCTGTCGGCACCCGGCGGCGGCATTCCTTCCTACCCCCACCCCAGGCTGATGCAGGACTTCTGGGAGTTCCCGACCGTCTCGATGGGGCTCGGCGCGATCGACGCGGTCTACCAGGCCAGGTTCAACAAGTACCTGCTCGCCAGGCAGCTCAAGGACACCAGCAGGTCCCGGGTGTGGGCGTTCCTCGGCGACGGCGAGACCGACGAGCCCGAGGTGCTCGGCTCGATCGGGCTCGCGGCCAGGGAGGAACTCGACAACCTCATCTTCGTGATCAACTGCAACCTGCAGCGGCTGGACGGCCCGGTCCGCGGCAACGGCAAGATCATCCAGGAGCTCGAGGCTTTCTTCCGCGGCGCTGGCTGGAACGTCATCAAAGTGATCTGGGGCCGGGACTGGGACCCGCTGCTCGCCAAGGACGTCGACGGCGTTCTGGTCAACAAAATGAACACCACGCCTGACGGGCAGTTCCAGACCTACGCGGTCGAGTCAGGTAACTACACCCGCGAGCATTTCTTCGGTGGCGACCCCAGGCTGCGGACCATGGTCTCGCACCTGTCCGACGACGAGATCCGCAATCTGTCCCGCGGCGGGCACGACTACCGCAAGGTCTACGCCGCGTTCAAGGCCGCCACCGAGCACGTCGGCCAGCCGACCGTGATCCTGGCGCACACGATCAAGGGCTGGACGCTCGGGCCTGACTTCGAGGCCAGGAACGCCACGCACCAGATGAAGAAGCTGACGGTGGCCGAACTCAAGGAGTTCCGCGACCGGCTGTACCTGGAGATCCCTGACTCGGCGCTTGAAGCCGAACTGCCGCCGTACTACCACCCGGGCGAGAGCTCTGACGAGATCGCCTATATGAAGGAGCGCCGCCAGGCGCTTGGCGGGTACCTGCCCAAGCGGCTCGTCAGGTCCCGGCCGCTTGTGCTGCCAGGGGACGCCAGCTATGACGAGCTGCGGGCCGGTTCCGGCAAGCAGCAGATCGCCACCACGATGGCGTTCGTCCGGCTGCTCAAGGACCTGATGAAGGACCCGGAGATCGGCGCCAGATTCGTCCCGATCATCCCGGACGAGGCCAGGACATTCGGCATGGACTCGCTCTTCCCGACGGCGAAGATCTACTCGCCGCACGGCCAGTCCTACGAGGCGGTCGACCGCGCGCTGCTGCTGTCGTACAAGGAGTCCGAGCGCGGCCAGATTCTGCATGAGGGCATCAGCGAGGCCGGTGCGATGGCGTCGACGGCCGCGGCGGGCACCGCCTACGCCACGCACGGCACGCCGATGATCCCGATCTACATCTTTTACTCGATGTTCGGGTTCCAGCGCACGGGCGACCAGATGTGGGCGCTTGGCGACCAGCTCGGCCGCGGGTTCCTGCTCGGCGCGACCGCTGGCCGGACGACGCTGACCGGGGAGGGTCTGCAGCACAACGACGGCCACTCGCTGCTGCTCGCCTCGACCAGCCTGGCCTGCATCAGCTACGACGCTGCCTGGGCCTATGAACTGGCCGCGATCGTCAAGGACGGCCTGCGCCGCATGTACGGCGGGAGTCCTGAGCACCCGCACGGCGAGGACATTTTCTACTACCTCACCCTCTACAACGAGCCCTATGTGCAGCCGCCGCAGCCTGCCGACTATGAGGGCGGCCGCGAGGCGCTCGAGCATGGAATCCTGCGCGGGCTCTACCGCTACTCGGCGGGACCGGAGACCGGCGGCACCGACGGCACGGGCACGAACGGCAATGGCCCGAGGGCCAGGATCGCGGCCTCCGGGGTCGCCGTGCGCTGGGCCCTCGAGGCGCAGCGGCTGCTCGCGGCGGACTGGGGCGTGCACGCCGAGGTCTGGTCGGCGACGTCGTGGTCGGAGCTGCGCAGGGACGGGTTGTCCTGCGAGGAGTGGAACCTGCTGCATCCCGACGAGGCCGCGCTCGTCCCTTACGTGACCCAGCAGTTCGGCGGCGAGCACCAGTTGCCGGTCGTCGCCGTCAGCGACTGGATCAGGGCCGTTCCCGACCAGATCGCGCGCTGGGTGCCCGGGCCGTTCACGTCGCTCGGCACTGACGGCTGGGGGTTCTCCGACACTCGGCCGGCGGCGCGGCGCTTCTTCCATGTGGACGGTGAGTCGATCACGCTCGCGGTGCTTGCTCAGCTCGTCAGGCAGGGCGACCTCAAGCACGAGGTACTCACCGAGGCGATCACCAAGTACCGCCTGGACCTCGACGTCAGCTCAGCGCTGGGTTGACCGGAGCTCAGTTCCTGGTAGCGAGGAAGCCGTGCGTCCTGCCGCGGCTGTCGGTATAGGAGCCGACTAGGTCCCCGGCGTTGTTCACGCCGCTGATCTTCGTCGAGCCGACGGCCTTGGGCTCGGTCACCGTCTGGAAGCCGCCCGTCGCCGTCCAGGTGAACCCGAAGGTCGTGGCGCCCATCGTGTAGCTGCCCACGACCTCGCCGTGGTCGTTGATGCCGAGCGCGGTCGTCGTATCGGCTCCCGGCACGGCCAGCGGCGTGACGTGCCTGGTGCGCAGGTTGAGCAGGAAGGACGTGATCGGACCGGTCTGAGGTGTGAAGAAACCGACGACCCGCCTGGTGTTGCTGATGCCGGTCGGAGTCGCGCTCTGAGGGGTGCCAAGCGCACGTCCGATCGTGCTGAACCTCTTCGTGACGGTGTTGTAGAGGTAGGCAAAGCTGTCCAGGAGATCATCGGAGAAGAAGCCGATAGCGAGGCCATGGTTGTCGACGCCGACCAGCTCGTTCGTCTGGGTAGGCGGCGCCTGGACTCCCGCGACAGCCTCCATCGACAGCGGGAAGGCCACCTTGTGGACGTGCCCGTCGCGCTCCCAGAAGCCGGTGTAGATGTTGCGGCCCGGCGCGGGCTTCACGGTGCTGGTGAAGAAGCCCACGCTGACCTTGTTGTCGTTCAGCCCGCTGACCTGCGTCTGCCGCGCGCCCTTGACGTTCTCGCTGCGATAGCTGGTCTGGCGGTAGGGCGGGACAAGCCGGAATCCTCTGTTGGCGTGGCCGGGCAGACCTGAGCCGTAGAAGCCGGCGATCTTGTTCTTGTTGTTGATGTCGAGCAGCTCGTTGAACGCCGGGTCGTGCCGGTTGTCAAGCGTCCTGAAGCGGTAGTGCATCGCGGCGGCCCGGGCGCTCGCGCCAGCCGGGACGGCCCCCGTCGTCCCGGCCAGCACGAGCCCGGCGGCGACGGCCGCGGTGACGGCCTGTGTCAGTCCGCGAGCGGACAGCTTGAAGGGCAGCAATCTGATGGGCTCCAAAACCGCAATCCTCCCCGAGTACGTCACCGCGACCAGCCCCCTGGCCGACCAGACGGTTAACGGGCAAAGAGGGCCATTCGGTTCACCGCTCGTCGCTACGGCGTAGCCAGCATGCCGTGCGTGCTGCCGTTCTGGCTGATGAAGAACCCGACTAGGGCGCCCGCGTTGTTGATGCCGTTGATCACCGTGGTGCCCTTGCCCTTCGGGTCGTTGACCTTGCGGAAGTGGCCCTTGACGGTCCAGGTGAAACCGAAGGTCTGGCCGCCGATCGTGTAGGCGCCGACAACCTCGCCATGGTCGTTCACGCCGAATGCCTGCGTCAGGTCGGCGCCAGGAAAAGCGATGAAGCGGACGCGTGACTGGGTGCCCTGGGTGATGTAGAACGCCTTGACCATCCCGGCTGCCTGGTTGAAGAACCCCACGACGGCGTTCTTGTTGTTGATGCCGGTGCCGGTCACGCTCGCCGAGCCTGGCATCTTGATCGCCACGAAGCGATGAGTCGCGATGTTGTACAGGTAACCGTGGCTGTTGCCGGCCGCGTCGACGTAGAAGCCGACCGCCTCGCCCGCGTTGCTGATGCCGAGCAACTGGTCGACAGGCGGGCTTGATTTGCCGGCCGGCGCCTTGCTCGCCGGGAAGACCACCTTGTGGAAGTGCGTGCCGCGCGCCCAGAAGCCGAAGTTGGCGTTGGCTGCCGGGATCGCCTTGTTCGTGACGGAATAGAAGCCGACGATGACGCCGGTGCTGTTCAGGCCCGTGACCTGGGTCTGGGCCGAGCCGGGGAAGCTCTGCGCACTGTAGTCAGCCTGACCGTACGGGGGCGACAGCAGGTAGCCCTTGTTCGGATGTCCTTGGGCGCCCGAGCCGTAGTAGCCGGCGATCTTGGCGTGGTTGTTGATCCCGAGCAACTGGTTGAAGCTGCGACCTTTGGCGTTGTCGAGGGTGCGGAACGTGTAACTGACAGCCGGGACCGCGGTACTCGCGCGAGCCGCGCCAGTGGCGCCGAGCACTGGCGCGGTGATCACGACCGCAGCGAGAAGCGCACCAGCGGTACGGGCGGCAGCGGCGACCGGGATCCGGCTGATGTGGGGGGTCACGGTCATAGGTGCGTCCTCTCTGCCAAGCCGCGCGATCCACTCACTGTGCGCGAAACTGGCCATAGACACAATCCTGTCCCGGCCCGATGGTTCCCCGTCCGGCATGGCACCCTGAATGACGTGAGCGCGAAGGCAACGCCGGCGAAGCCGGACGGCGGCCGGGTCGGGGCGGACACGATCACCCGGCTAGAGCAGTCGATGTCCGCCCTCGGCGCCGCGTCGATGGCGTCGATGGACGAGCGGCTGCCGTGGTTCCGCGCGCTGTCTGCCGAGAACCGGTCCTGGCTCGGCCTGGTCGCCCAGGCCGGTGTCGCCGCGTTCGTGGACTGGGTCAAGCACCCTGAGCGCGGACGGCCTGCGGTGGCCGGAGAAGTCTTCGGCACGGCGCCCCGCGAGCTGGCCAGGGCCGTCAGCCTGCAACAGGCCGTCGAGATGGTCAGGATCATCGTCGATGTCGTCGAGAGCCGTGTCGACGAGCTCGCCGCTCCCGGCGGGGAGAGCGAGCTCAGGGAGGCGGTGCTCAGGTACACCAGGGAGGTGGCGTTTGCCGCCGCCCAGATCTACGCCAGGTCAGCGGAGGCGCGCGGCGCCTGGGACGCCAGGCTCGAGGCCTTGGTGGTCGACTCGCTCGTCCGCGGCGAGATCGACGAGAGCTTGCCGTCGTGGGCCTCGGCCCTGAACTGGTCATCGGCGCCGGTCACCGTCGTGGCAGGCAACGCCGGGAGCAGCGAGCGGGAAGGCTTGATCGACGAGCTCAGGCTGCTGGCCAGGCGGGCCAAGTTCGACCTGCTGGCTGGCGTGCACGGCCACCGGCTCGTGGTGATCCTCGGTGGCCCTGGCGACCCGATGCCGGTTGCCAGGCAGCTCGCGGCGCGGTTCGGCGCCGGCCCTGTCGTGGTCAGCCCGCCGGCGGAGAGCCTGCAACTGGCCGCCGAGTCGGCTAAGGCCGCGCTGGCCGGGATGCGCGCGGCGGTGGCATGGCCGGATGCGCCGCGACCGGTGCCAGCGGCCGCCCTGCTCCCCGAGCGTGCCCTGGACGGCGACGACAGCGCGAGGCTGGAACTGATCGAGCGCGTCTACGAGCCGCTGCATCGCGGCGGGGCAGCATTGCTGGACACCGTCACGACCTACCTGGAGCAAGGCAACTCGCTCGAGGCCACCGCGCGGATGCTGTTCGTGCACCCGAACACGGTCAGGTACCGGCTCCGGCGGGCCGCCGAATTGACCGGCTTTAACCCCGGCGACGGCCGGGCCGGGTTCGTGCTCTCACTCGCCATCGTCTACGGCCGGCTGTCACACAAGCGAACGTAGTTTGTAGAATACCTACATCCCTCGGTCGCAAAAGTTCGTAGCCTCCTCTATTCGTATGGTGGACTCCTACAGTGCAAGGTAGAAAGATGCTTGTCATCGCCGCGCCTGGGCAGGGTGCTCAGACGCCCGGCTTCCTGTCGCCCTGGCTGGAGCTGGCCGGTGTCGCCGACTGGCTCGAGGCCTGGTCGGACCTGGCCGGCTGCGACCTGGTCAAGTACGGCACGGTCGGGACCGCAGACGAGATCACGGACACCGCGGTCGCTCAGCCGCTGCTGGTCGCGTCGGCGCTCGCGACCGCCTGGCTGCTTGGCGTCGGCTCCGCTTCCGCGGACGGGCATGACGCCAGCCATGAGCACGCCAACGGCCTACGGCCGCACCGGCACGCCGACGGTCAGCCAGGGGTGATCGCCGCAGGACACAGCGTCGGGGAACTGGCGGCCGGCGCGATCGCTGGCGTGCTCTGCGTGCAAGACGCGGTCCGCCTCGTGGGAATCCGCGGCCGGGCGATGGCGGACGCCGCCGCCATCACGCACACCTCAATGACCGCCGTGCTCGGCGGTGACGAGGACGCGGTGCTGCGTTCTATCGAGGTGCACGGGCTGACGGCCGCCAACAGAAACGCCGCCGGCCAGATCGTCGCGGCGGGGACGGCCGAGCAGCTTGCCGCGTTCGCCGCCGATCCGCCGGCCGGGGCGCGGCTCCGGCCGCTGCAGGTCGCCGGCGCGTTCCACACCGTGCATATGGCTCCGGCTGTCGACGCCCTGCGGACGGCCGCGGCCACCGTCAACGTGCACAATCCCGCGCTGGCGGTGCTGTCGAACCGGGACGGCGCACAGGTGCGGACCGGCGCGGACTGGCTGGAGCGGATCTGCGCCCAGGTCAGCGCGCCGGTGCGATGGGACAGCTGCATGGCGACGATGACCAGGCTCGGCGCCTCGGCGTTCCTTGAGCTGCCGCCGGCCGGCACGCTCACCGGCCTGGCCAAGCGCGCCATGCCCGGGATCGAGACGCTCGCCATCAAGACGCCCGACGACCTCGCCGCCGCGAGGGCGCTGCTCGCCGAGCATGACCTGCACTCTGACAGCCACGCACCCGAGTGGCGGCTGCTCGTCGCGCCGCTGGCCGGCACCTTCCGCTCCGCCGCCGCACCCGATGGACCAGGGGCAGCGGTCAGCTCAGGCGCTGAACTCGGCCGGGTTGAAATGCGCGGCGACAGCCACCTGGTAACCGCCAGCTTCCCTGCCACCATCATCGAATGGCTGGTCGAGGACGGCGACCCGGTCAGCCCAGGCCAGCCGCTCGTCAGGCTCGAACCAGCCGTGCATGCCGCCACTGATGAAGGGCACTGAATTCATGCGACTCCACGAAGGCTCCCCCGGCGCCCGGGTCCTGGCGTTCGGCGGGTACCAGCCTGCCAGGATCGTCACCAACGAAGAACTCGCGGCGACGGTCGAGACGAGCGATGAGTGGATTCGCAGCCGCGTGGGGATCGCCAGCCGGAAGATCGCAGGTCCGGACGAGACCGTCGCCGACATGGCCGTGGCCGCAGCCGGCAAGGCGCTGGCTGGCAGCGGGCTCTCCCCCGCCGACATCGACCTGGTGATCGTCGCTACTTGCACACCTGAGGTGATGATCCCCAACACGGCAGCCGTGGTCGCGCGCCGCCTGGGTATCGCCGCGCCTGGCGCCTACGACCTCAACGCCGCCTGTGCAGGCTTCTGCTACGCGCTCGCCGCCGCGAGCGACGCCGTGCGGGCGGGCTCGGCCACGCACGTGCTGGTCATCGGCGCGGAGAAGCTGTCCCAGTGGGTCGACTGGACCGACAGGTCTACGTGCATCATCTTCGCCGACGGCGCGGGCGCCGCGGTCGTCGGACCAGCAGCGACAGACTCCGACGAGCCCGAGCCAGGAATAGGCCCCGTGGTATGGGGTAGCGACGGCGACATGGCGGACAAGATCGCCATCAGCGACCGCAACTCGTTCATCACCCAGGAGGGTCAGGCGGTCTTCCGCTGGGCTACCACGGCCCTGCACCCGGTCGCCAAGCAGGCGTGCGCGGAGGCTGGGGTCGACCCGACGGAACTCGCCGTGTTCGTCCCGCACCAGGCGAACCTGCGGATCATCGAGGCGCTGGCGCGCCGGATCGGTGCCCCGCAGGCCAAGGTGGCCAGTGACATCGTGACGGCGGGCAATACCTCGTCGGCGTCGATTCCGCTGGCGCTGTCCAGGATGATCGAGCGCGGCGAACTCGCATCGGGCGACAAAGCCCTGCTGATCGGGTTCGGCGCGGGAGTCTGCTACGCCGCGCAGGTGATCACGCTACCCTGACCGGCGGCCGGTGACTGGCTGCGACTCAACCAGCCGGCCACGCGGCCGCACGCACACCAACTGAACAAGACAGCCACGACCAAGAAGTAATCACAACAGAGGGAGAGAACCGGAATGGCCATGACCCAGGAGGAGATCCTCGCCGGCCTCAGCGAGATCATCGACGAGATCGCCGGCGTCCCCGCGGACGAGGTGACCCCGGAGAAGACGTTCGTCGATGACCTGGACATCGACAGCCTTTCCATGGTCGAGATCGCGGTCGCCGCGCAGGACAAGTTTGGCGTGGAGATTCCTGACGACCAGCTCAAGGACCTCAAGACCGTGCAGGACGTCATCGACTACGTCGGGCGCGCCTCCGTATCTGCCTGACCAGGAAGCGGAGCGCGGCGCCGCGCCGGCCCGATGCAGATGGCTGGCGCGGCGTAGTCCCGATCTAGGACGCAGCGACCAAGGGAGACCTAGCAAGTGCGCAACGACGCGACCCGAGTCGTCATCACCGGGCTCGGCGCGACCACGCCAGTTGGCGGCGATGCCCCGAGCACCTGGCAAGCCATGCTGGCCGGCCGCAGCGGCGTCCAGGCGCTGACCGACGACTGGGCGATGCGGCTGCCGTGCCAGATCGCGGCGAGGGCCGCGGTCGAGCCGACTGAGGTGATCGACCGCGTTCAGGCCAGGAAGCTGGACAGGTGCGAGATGTTCGCGATCGCCGCGGCCAGAGAGGCCTGGGGCGACGCGGGCTCACCAGACGTGGATCCGCTGCGGCTCGGCGTCGTCGTGGCGAGCGGTATCGGCGGCATCGGCTCGGTGCTGGCCGCGTACGACACGCTGAAGGAGAAAGGCTGGCAGCGGCTGTCGCCGTTCACCGTGCCTCAGCTGATGCCGAACGGCTCAGCGGGCTGGATCAGCCTGGAGTTCGGCGCCAGGGCCGGTGTACATACCCCAGTCAGCGCGTGCGCCTCGGGCGCCGAGGCCATCGGCTACGGAATCGACATGATTAAGTCAGGGCGCGCCGATATCGTACTCGCCGGCGGCACTGAGGCCGCGATCATGGAACTGAACGTCGGCGCGTTCGCGGCTATGCGCGCGCTGTCCCTGCGCAACGACGAGCCCGAACGCGCCTCCCGGCCCTTCGACAAGGGCAGGGACGGCTTCGTGCTCGGCGAAGGCGCCGGGATCCTCGTGCTCGAGTCCGAGAGCCACGCGGCCAGCCGCGGCGCCCGCGTGTACGCGGTGGCCGCCGGGGCCGGCTACTCGGCGGACGCTCACCACATCGCACAGCCTGACCCCGACGGGGCCGGCGCAGTGCTGGCGATCCGCCGTGCGCTGGAGAACGCCGACGTTGCCGCTGCTCAGGTCACGCACGTGAACGCGCACGCCACGTCCACGCCAGCTGGCGACGTCGTGGAAGCGCACGCGATCGCCGAAGCGCTCGGCGACGTGGCGTCGAGCGTGGTGGTCTCGGCCACCAAGTCAATGACGGGACACCTGCTCGGCGGCGCGGGGGCCGTGGAGTCGGTGGCGGCCATCATGGCCCTGCGTGACAAGACGGCGCCACCGACGATCAACATCGATGACCTCGAGGACGACCTGGGCGTCGAAATCGCGGTCAAGCCCACGGACCTGCAAGCGCGCGGGAGCGAGCCGATGGCCGTCATCAACAACTCGTTCGGATTCGGCGGACACAATGTCGCGGTCGTTTTCACCGCCGCCTGACCAGGCCAGTTCCACTGGAAGCAAGGAGCCTGACGTGACCATTTTGGACAGCCGACTCCCTCAGCTCGACCAAGGCGCGCCGTCGCGTGCGTCCACAGGGCCGGTCCCCACCACGCCTGCTGCGAGCGACCAGGCGGAGAAGCAGCAGCAGGCGGAGAAGCAGCAGGCGGAGAAGCAGGAGCCCGGCTCGCAGCAGGCTGCCGAACCGGAGAACACGCAGCTGCCGCGCGACCCGATGGCGAGGCTCGAGGCTTTGTTCGACGACGGGTCGGTGCGGCTGCTGCTGCCCGCCGACACTGGCGGCGTGCTCGTCGGCGAGGGCGCGATTGATGGCATGGCAGCGGTCGCGTTCGCCTGCGACCCGCGGGTGCAGGGTGGCGCGATGGGTTCAGTCGGCTGCGCGGCGATCGTCACCGCGTACGACAGGGCGCTGGAGATCGGCGCACCCATCCTGGGCCTGTGGCACTCTGGCGGAGCCAGGCTGCGCGAGGGCGTCGAGAGCCTGCACGCCGTGGGCACGGTCTTTGCCGCCATGACGCGGGCCTCCGGCAAGGTCCCGCAGATCTCGGTCGTGCTCGGCGCTGCCGCGGGCGGTGCCGCATACGGGCCGGCGCTGACCGATCTCGTGATCCTGTCCGACCAGGGCCGGATCTTCGTCACCGGACCAGACGTCGTGCGCAGCGTCACCGGCGAGGACGTCGACATGGCGCGGCTCGGCGGACCGGAGCCGCACAGCAGGCGCTCTGGCGTCGTGCACATCGTGACGCCGACGGACGGCGACGCGCTGGTCACCGCGCGCGAACTCGCTCTGCTGCTCGGCAGCCAGCACGCGGAGAACGACGAGGCGGACCACCCCTCGCTCGCTGATGAGGACCTCGGCGCCTTGCTCCCTGAGTCGCCGAAGCGTGCCTACGACGTGCATCCGCTGATCGACGGCGTGCTCGACCGCCCGGGGATTGAGCTGCACCCGCGCTGGGCGCCGAACGTGGTGACGACGCTGGGCAAGCTCGACGGCCGGACCGTCGGGGTGATCGCGAACAACCCGCTGCGGCTCGGCGGCTGCCTGGATGCCACCTCGGCCGAGAAGGCCGCCAGGTTCGTTCGGATGTGCGATGCCTTCGGTGTGCCGCTCGTTGTGATCGTCGACGTGCCCGGTTACCTGCCAGGCGTCGGCCAGGAGTGGGACGGCGTCGTCCGCCGGGGCGCGAAGCTGCTGCATGCCTTCGCTGAGGCCTCCGTGCCGCGGGTCACGCTGGTTACCAGGAAGTCTTACGGCGGCGCGTACATCGCGATGAACTCCCGTGCTCTGGGCGCGACCAAGGTCTTCGCGTGGCCAGGTGCCGAGCTCGCGGTGATGGGCGCGGTTGCAGCCGTCCGGATCCTGCACCGCAGGGCGCTCGCCGCCGCTCCCGCCGACCAGCGGCACGAGCTCGAGGCTGAGCTGGCGGCCGAGCATGAGCGCGAGGCAGGCGGCCTTGTCAAGGCGCAGGAGCTCGGCGTCATCGATGAGGTGATCGAGCCGGCCAAGACGAGGCAAGCGCTGGCGGACGCGATCGCGTCCGCTGCGCACGTCCGCGGTCAGCACGGCAACATCCCGCTGTAGGCGGCGTCAGCGGACGGTCAGCACGATCTTGCCTCCCGCGTGACCCTCCTCGACGATCGCGTGCGCGGCAGCGACCTCGGACAGCGGCAGTTCGTGACTGATCACCACCCGCAGTGAGCCATCGCCGAGGCGGGTCGCGAGCGATCGGGTCCGGGCTCCGTCGTCACCGATCAGGACGCCATGGAACGTGATGTTCGCGTCGATCAGCGGGTCGATGTCGA
Organism: uncultured Actinomycetota bacterium; assembly: GCA_963696215.1. Taxonomy (GTDB): domain Bacteria; phylum Actinomycetota; class Actinomycetes; order Streptosporangiales; family Streptosporangiaceae; genus Chersky-822. The sequence continues at coordinate 821,066 of CAVOJF010000005.1, read as the reverse complement.
GATCCGGCGTCGCGATCGAGGCGATCTGCCCCCCGGTCCGCAGCGCGCCGAGCGCGGCCGCCGCGTGCGGTCCGCCGACGAGGTCCGCGATCGCGTCCACCTGCCCGCCGGCCAGCGCGACCGCCTGGCCCGCCACATCGCCCGACGTGTAGTCCAGGCAGCTCGTGGCTCCGAGTGAACGCATCCGCTCGTGCATCGCCTGCCGGCCGACGCCGATCGCCTCGATCCCGCGGCTGGCCGCGAGCTGCAGGAGGAACAGGCCGACCCCGCCGCTGCCGCCCAGCGCCAGCAGCCGGCTGCCTGGGCCGAGAGCGAGCCGGTCGAGCACCACCTCTGCGGTGCCGGCCGCCAGCGGCGTGGCGGCAGCCTGGCTGAAGGTCACGGCGGGCGCGATCGGCGCCACGAGGCCGGCGTCGACGACCGTCAGTTCCGCATAGCCGCCGGCTCCGTCGGGAAAGTGCGTCATCGCCATCACCCGGTCACCGGCCCGCAACCCGCTGACGCCCGGCCCCAGGCTCTCCACCGTGCCCGCGACGTCATAGCCGAGCACGCACGGAGCCCGCAGGCCGGCCCAGCCGCCGTCGGCGCGGTTGCCGGCGTCGACGGGGTTCACGCCCGCCGCCGCGACTCGGATCCTGACCTGGCCTGGCCCTGCTACGGGGTCAGGAGCGTCCGTCAGCCTAAGCTGCTCCGGCCCGCCGAACTCGCTCACAACAACGGCCTGCATCGGGTCCTCCCTGGCGCTTGGCTCGCGCCGCCGAGCCATAGTCGGATCGTTATCCCGGCGGCTGGCATCATAAGGCCATGGCGAATGAGCGGATCGAAGTGCAGCGGATGATCGCGGCGGAGCCCGAGGCCATCTTCCGCGTCCTGTGCGACCCGCAGGGTCACGTGGCGATCGACAGCGCGGGGATGCTGATGGACGCGACCGGCAACCCGGTCAGTGCCGTCGGCGACTCGTTTGTTGTGCACATGGACCGTGAGGCGCTTGGCGACTATCCGCTCGGCGAGTATGACGTGACCGTGACGATCGCGACCTTCGAACCTGATCGCGAGATTGCCTGGACCATCCTCGGTGCGATCCGGCCAGCCATCGGCCACGTCTACGGCTACCGGCTGGAGCCCGCGGCCGACGGCACCCTCGTCACCTCGTACTACGACTGGTCGCAGATTGACCAGAAATGGCGCGACGCCAACATCTTCCCTGTGATTTCCGAGGGAGCGCTGCGGGCCACGCTGGGCATACTCGCGAGGACAGTGGCCCGCGGCTACCTCGGCCCCCGCGTTTCCTAGCCACGCTCTCCCGCACACGGACTCGCTGACCAGGGGGTGCGCATGACCACCGCGTTCGTGCTCGGCGGCGGCGGTCTGCTTGGCGCGCACGAGGTCGGCATGCTCAAGGCCCTCGCCGACGCCGGCATCCGGCCCGACCTCGTTGTCGGGACCTCGATTGGCGCCATCAACGGCGCGTTCGTGGCCGCCGACCCAGGCGGTTCCGCGCACAGGCTCGGTGAACTGTGGCGCAGCGACGCCATCAGGGAGGCGTTCAGCGAGAACCTGTGGGCCAGGGCGGTCCGGCTGGCCCGCTCTGGCACGCACTTGCACTCGATCGAACCGCTCAGGCACATGCTGACCCGGATGCTGCCGGCCGCGGACTTCGGCGACCTGCAACTGCCGTTTCACTGCGTCGCGGCCAGCATCGAGCGCGCTAGCGCCCGCTGGTTCAGTTCTGGTGAGCTCGTCTCCGCCATCCTCGCTTCGTGCGCCGTCCCCGGGCTGCTTCCTCCGGTTCAGGTCGGTGACGAACACTGCTTTGATGGCGGCCTCGTCGACTCCATCCCGGTCGGGCGGGCGATCGCCCTGGGCGCCACGACTGTCTACGTGCTGCAGGTCGGCAGGATCGAGAGCCCGCTCACGGTGCCGACGCGCCCCTGGCAGGTCGGCCTGGTCGCATTCGAGATCGCCAGGAGGCACCGGTTCAACGAGGAAATGTCGGCAATACCGGATGGAGTCGCTGTGCACTTGCTGCCCACTGGGGGAAATCCGCGCGCGCCGGATCTGTCACAACTGCGCTACCGCGATAAGACTATGGTCGGGGCGAGCATAGAACGCGCCTACGCCGCCTCCGGGCGCTATCTCGCCGCGCTTGCCGGGCGCTGACGGTCCGGCAAGCGCGGCGGAATCGCCCGCGAACCCGAGGAGTTGCCCATGCTCCCGCCCAGGCTGATCAGGCGGCTGGTGCTGGCGCCGCTGGCGATGGTGATCGCCCTGGCTGTCGCGGTGCTGTTCCCGTTGCTCGCGGTCGTGACCTGGCTCTTCGACCGAGTCGGTAGGTCCAGACCGGCCCGCAATCGGCCGCTGCGGCTGTTGTTCTTCGCGGTCGTCTGGCTGGTCGCCGATACGTCAGCGGTGTTCATGTGCCTGGCGCTGTGGATCGCCAGCGGGTTCGGCGGCAGGCTGCGGACCGAGCCCTACCAGGTCAGGCACTACGCGGTGATGCGGTGGTTCCTAGACCTGGTCTATCGCGGCGCCGCCCGCGCGTTCGGACTGCGGATCGAGGTCGACGAGCCCGAACTGACCGAGGAGGAAGCGGCCTCACGGCTGGCCCGTCCGGTGATCGTGCTCTCCAGGCACGCCGGACCCGGCGATTCCTTCCTCCTGGTACGTCAGCTGCTCAGCGTGTACGGACGCAGGCCGCGGGTCGTCATGAAGGCGAGTATGCAACTGGACCCAGGCGTCGATGTCGTTGCCAACCGGCTGCCGAACGTGTTCATCTCGCACGCCAAGACCGGCGAGCGAATCTTCGTCGAACAAATCGAGCGGCTGGCCAAGGGACTTGACGACGCTGGCGCGCTAGTGATCTTCCCCGAAGGCGGCAACTGGACGCCGGGGCGCTGGGACCGTGGCATCCAGCGGCTGGAACGGATCGGCCGGCGCGACCTGGCGGCACGTGCCAGGCAGATGCCGAACCTGCTCGCGCCGCGCAGCGGCGGAGCCTTTACCGCGATCGAGGCCTGCCCGTCTGCGGATGTGATCTTCGTGGCGCACGCTGGCCTGGACCGGCTGGTCACGGTCGCGGACGTCTGGCGGAACCTCCAGGTGAACCAGACCATCAAAGCGAAATGGTGGCGAGTTCCCGTCGATCAGGTGCCGCGCGGCATCGGCCACGAGGAGCAACTGCGCTGGCTGTATGACTGGTGGAAGATCATCGACGAGTGGATCTCGCAAAACAGGCCACCTAACGAGCAGCCGGCAAGCGAGCAGCCGGCTGCAGCGACTGTTATTGCCGAAGCCGACTAGAAGGCCCTGGTGCCTGCCCTGGCTGCGATGTGCGCGGGCACGGCCAGGCCTTCCGGCAGTCCTCTGTCAGGTATCGGATCGCCCCAGCCGCTGACCAGCGGCAGCTCGCCTGCCCACAGCCCGAGTCCGGCGTCGGGACTGTCACCGTCGTCCGGAGGCCCGGTCCTGACCTTCACCGAGGCCTCGTCGAGCGGCAGCGCGAGCAGCGTAGTCGCAGCCAGTTCTTTGCGGCTCGGCCGCCGTACGTAGTCCCACTGACCTGGCGCGAGGTGCTCTGACAGGAGCCGCAGTCCGCGCAGCTTCTCGTCCGGGTCGGTGACCAGTCTCGGTGCGCCGTAGATCATCGCGCTGCGGTAGTTCACCGCGTGCTCGAAGACCGACCGCGCCAGCACCAGCCCGTCGGCCAGCGTGATCGTCACGCAGGCCAGCGCGTCAGCCCCAGGGCCTGCCTGCAGGCTGCGGCTGGCGACGGAGCCGTGCAGATACAGGGTCTCGTCGTCGAAGCCGTATGAGGTGGGGACGACCATCGGGGCGCCGTCGACGATGACGCCCAGGTGCGCGATGAATCCCGCGGCCAGCACGGACATCAGGTCGGCACGGTCGCTGCGGCCCTGCTCGCGCAGCCTGCGGTGGCTCGTACGATCGGTTGCGGACAACCCCCCGCGGGCCGTCCGTGCAGCTGGACCGCCCGATTCCTGCTTGCTCACACTGGTGTCCTCGCTGCTGGCCAGGGGGACGACCCCTTGATCCCCCGCCGTCCTGGCTGAACCGCGATTCTAGCCAGTGGCGTGCAGCCACCGAACTGGCGCGCCAGCCGATGCGTGCCTGAACGGCTCGAGTTCGGCGTCCCAGGCATCACCGAGCAGAAGTGCGAGCTCGGCCTCGAGCGACCCGCCCAGTGCCGGGTGCCGTGGTCCGTGCAGCTCCCTGATCGCGCCGAGATGCTCGCTGTCGGCTCCCGAGGCAGCCAGGGTTAGGACGGCCCTGAGCCTGTTCTCGCCGATCGTGACGTCGCCGTTCGCGCTGAGGCTGGCCGAGAAGATGCCGAGGGATGGCGTGCAGCTATACCGGACCGCGTCGCAGCCTGCGCTCGCCTCCTCGGTTGCCTCGAACCTGAGCAAGTTCCAGCTGGCGAGCGCTGAAGCGATCTCGCCGGATGTGCCCGGGCGGCCTTGCCAGGCGAGTTCGGTGCGGACCGACCCTGGCGAGGCCGGCTGCTCGATCCAGTGCAGCTTGACGGGCACACCGAAAATCCCGGCTACGGCCCACTCGATGTGCGGGCTAAGCGCCGGGGGCGCAGAGTGAATCTGCAGCACGCCGCGTACGGTCACCAGACCTCCTTGCCTGCCGGACGAGGTGCGTCTTCCCCAACGAACCTCGGCTGGCTGGCGGCGGAGGGCCACCTGCCTGGGCGTTGCTGCTGATGCTCCAGAGACATTGTGCAGCATGGAGCAGCGCCGCACCAGCACCGGCCTGCCGCGGCGCGGCGCGGCACGGCACGCGAGCAGGCTGGGCGAGCCCGAGGCAAGCAGGGTGGGCGCAGCCCGAGCCAAGCAGGCTGGGCGCAGCCCGAGCCAAGCAGGCTGGGCGCAGCCCCTGGTCGCGTGATGTGATAGTGGCGTGATCCAAGAGGATTCCGCGCTTGTCTTCGCGGGCGAGATGTATGGGATCCAGCTCGACCAGCTGGCGGCAGTGCTCGGGGCGACGCCGCGACGTGCGGCAGCTCAGTTAGCCCGCTGGCGCGCGGCAGGCATGGCCGACGCAGGCGTGCTCAGCGCCGGCCCGCGGTGGGTATGGCTGACCAGGGCTGGCCTGGCGGCCAGCGGGCTGCCTTACCGAGCGAGCACGCCAGGGTTATCAAGGCTCGCGCACCTGCGGGCGGTAACCGCGGTGCGGCTCGCCTTTGCCGCGACCCCCCAGGTCAGCGACGCCGGAGCCTACTGGCGCAGTGAGCGCAGGCTCAGGGCCAGGATGGGCGGCAGGATCGGACTGCGCGAGCACGTACCCGATGCCGAACTGCACTGGCCGGATACCGCGGCGCTCCCCTGGGCAGGCGAGTGCTGGGCGATCGAGGCCGAGCTCACGCCGAAGACGGTTGCCAGGACGGTCGCCATCATGCGCGAAATGCTGACCCGCACCGGGGACTACGGCTGCCTGGCGGCGGACGTCCGGGTGCCAGGCCAGCCAGTCCGCCACAGCAGAGCGATCTACCTGTGCACGCCGGCCGCCCTGCCAGTAGTGATCCGGGCGAGGGCCGCGCTGGGCGTGCTGGCCGGCCGGGTCGAGGTCCGGCTACTGCCAGCGACCGCGGGGCTGGCCGGCCACGGCTCACCGGCGAGGACAGACAGCGCTCCAGCGCGGCGGGTGGTGGCGCCGTCGCTGCGGCCGTCATGATCGGGCGCTGGCTTGGCCTGCTCGCGGCGCGGGCGATGCTCAGAGCCGCGGCGAGGCTGCTGGCTGCCGTCGTCGCGGCAGGCGTCGCGGCAGCCGCAGTTCCGGTGACGGTGGTCGCCGCCACCGCCTTCGCGCTCGCCTGGTGGCTCGCGTGGCCGCCACGGAAGCTGGTGGTGGCGGCGGCCTGGTGCACGCCAATGGTCGTCGTCTGGCTGGCCTGGATCGCGCGGACGGCACCTGCGTGGCCTGATGTCCTGATCGCTCCGTATCATGCCTGGCTGGCCTGCTGGCATCTGGCATGGACCGGCGATCCGGCCAGGGCAGCCGCGACCGTCGCGCCGCCCGCGATCCCGCTCGGGCTGATCGCGGGCGCTATCGCGTGGCGGTACCGGACCGGATCGCTGGCCGCGGGCGCAGGCGGACTGTCCCCTGCTTCGGCCGTCGCCTTCGACCAGCGGCAGTGGCGGCACCAGGTCCGCTCCGCCAAAGCCAGGATCGACGCACCCGGATCGGTGCCACTCACGACGCGCGGTGACGCACTGGTGGCCGGGGCAGTCATCAGGACGGCCGGGCACAGGACCGGCCGGCTGGCCGCCATCGGCTATCAGCGGATGCGATCGCACCAGGTCGTGGTCGGCACGACTGGAACCGGCAAGACCACGCTCTTGTTGCGGCTCTGGGCGGCGTTCATGGCGACCGGGTTGCGGCGGCACGCGGCGGGCCTCGGCGCACCGCCGCTGCTCGTAGTGCTCGACTGCAAGGGAGGTGGGGACGCCCGCAGGATCGCTGACAGGTTCCGGCGCGTGCTGCGGGAGGCGGGTGCCCGGTCGACCGCCATCTGGCCGGACGAGGCCAGCCTGTCGCTCTGGCGACTACCGCCGCGCGCTCTCACCACCACGCTCGTCGACCTGATCGAGCACGGTACCGGCTCGGCCGCGTACTACACCGACGTCATGGAGGCGCTGATCGGCCTCGCGGTCGAGGCGCCGTGCGGGCCGCCAAGCAGCGCGGCCGAACTGCTCGACCGGCTCGAACCCGGCTGGCTCGCCGCCGCCTACGCCGCCTCGGGCAGCCCAGCCGACCACGCGATGATCAAGTCAGCGTCCCGGCACCTGGCCGACGTGGCGCTCCGTTTCCGCACCTTGTTCGGCAGGCTCGGCCCTGGTCTGGACGGTCCTGGGGACTTCGGGGATGCCGACGCCTGGTATTGCATTCTCGAGGGCACCGATCAGATCCCGGTTGCCGAGGGTCAGGCCAGGGCGCTGACAGACCTGCTGGCCAGCTTCGCCGTGCGCGGTACGCACCGGCGCGAGATCCTGCTCGCAGTCGATGAGTTCTCGGCGGTATCCCGTCGGCTTCCGATCTGGCAACTGTACGAGCGAGCCAGGTCGCTCGGCCTCGCGGTCCAGGTGTCGGCCCAGTCCTGGCAAGGGCTGGCCGCGACCGATGATGAGCGGTACCGGATCGCGGCGTCGGCCGAGGGCGGGATCTGGCTGCTTCGCACGCCGCACCCTGAGCCGCTCACCGGGCTGGCCGGGACCCACAAGGCGATCGAAACGACGAGAACCCTGGGCCGGTTCCCCCGCTGGCGCAAGCAGGGTTCGTCCAGGTTGCGCGACGTACCAGTGGCCGATCCCGCGATCATCCGGGGTCTCGATGTCGGTCAGGTCGCCTACATCTACCAAGGCGGCGTCACCTATGTGCAGGTCAAGCGCTTGGTCGCGGCTCCCGCCGCGGTGCCGGGCGGGGTGCGACGCCAGCACGGCCTAGTCGACGTGTCCGCTTTGGGCGTGAGCGCTCCGGCGTGGGCGCAGACCGCCACGGCACCGGTCCCGGCGTCGGTTGCCGCGCTCCCCGGCGTGAGCGCTGTTCTCGACGCCGCCTTCGGCCCCGAGCCACAGGCCAGGCGGAGGCGGGCTGGCGAATACGAGGTCAGGTCGTGACCCGCCGGCGGCCGCCCGACCCCTTCGCCGCGCTCGGCCTGGATGCCGCGGCGGACCTGACCGACGACGATGTCAGGGCGGCATGGCGCCGGCTAGCCACGGCCACGCACCCGGACCGCGCCGACGGCGGCGACCCCGAGCGGTTCGCGATAGCGGCAGCCGCCTACACGGACCTGCGAACCGGCTATGGCCGCGGCGAGGCCAGGGCCAGCCTCGCCGGAATCGTCACCGAAGACGTTCCAGATAAGCCCGTCACGACAGGCTTCTCGCCTCGGGCCCTGCGGGCCGGCTTGTCGCCTCGGGCCCTGCGGGCCAGCTTCCCGCCTCGGGCCCTGCGAGCGGTGGCCGCCGTCCCTGCGCTGGTCAGGCACGGGCGCCCGGTCCGGCTCGCCTTGCGCGTGGCTGCGGCCGGAGCCGCCGCCACGCTCGGGGTCCTCGCGGCCGGGCCAGGAGCGGCCGGCCCTGCCCTGGTGACGGGAGCGGCGACCTGGCTGCTTGTGACGGCACGGCACGATCTCGGTGCGCCAGCCGCAGGCGCCGCCGGTCAGCCCGGATCGGGACCCGTCGCGACCGGCCTGGCGGGATCGGCTGACCACGCCGACCACGAGCCGACGTAGAGCGCCGCCGGCAGGCCGGCCAGTTGCAGTGCCAGCACTTCCTGGGCGGCGTTCACGCCTGATCCGCAGTACGCACCGGCCAAGACCACCGCGGTTTCGTCAGGCCGCGGCAGCCCAAGGCCCGCGAACCGCTCGCGGAGCGCGGTCGGTGGCAGGAACGTGCCGTCGGCGGCAACGTTGCCTGCGGCGGGGGCGCTGATCGCACCGGGAATGTGACCAGCGGCTGGATCGACGGGCTCGGTCTCGCCGCGGTAACGCTCCGCCGCCCTGGCGTCGAGCAAGAAGCCGGATCTCGCGAGGCCGGCCGCGGCCGCGTCGTCGAGCACCGGCATGCCGCCGCCCTGACTAGCGCTGAAGTCGCCGGGCGCCGGTCGCGGCACCTGCGTCGTAACCGGCAGGCCGGCGTCGGCCCAGGCGTTGAGACCCCCGTCCAGCACCGCGACCTCGTCGTGGCCGAAGTAGCGCAGCAGCCACCAGAGGCGGGCCGCTATCGTCGACCCGGCATCGTCGTACGCAACGGCCAGCTGTGCCCGGTGCAGGCCGGCCGCGCGCATCGCGGCCTCGAAGACAGCCCGGTCCGGCAGCGGATGGCGGCCGCCATTGCCGGGCAAGCCTGCCAGATCCTTGTCTAGGTCGATGAAAACCGCGCCGGGCAAATGACCCTGCAGGTAGGCCTGGATCCCAGGCGGACCGCCGAGCCTCCAGCGAACGTCGAGCAAGGCCACCGGGCCATGCACCGAGTCGAGCAGGCGCTCCAGAGCAGCCGCGGTTATCAACGGCCCTGCGGGCCGGCCGCTGGCCTCGGGCCCTGCGGGCCGGCCGCTGGCCTCGGGCACAGCGCTTGGGTCCGTCACTGTGGATAACCTCCGGAATCCTGTGCATAACCAGGCCTAGCGCGGTGCGCTCCCCGCTCTGGCCTGTGGACAAACCTCGCCTGTCTATCCAGCGTCAGTTCGCCGCGACCGCCAGCAGCGGTACCAACTGGTCGGCCTGCGTCAGTGAGCCATGCATCCCTATCAGCGCAGACTCGCGCGGTTCGGCTTTAGTCGCCACGACCGCGCTCGACCCTGAGGGGGCGACGATCACGTCGCCGATTCGCGCGGCGAACCGGCGATCGACAGGCCCGAACCAGCCGTCCGCGATGGCCTGTTCCCGGCCGGCCACCCAGGCCCGGTCGCCGAGCAGCCCTGCCCAGGTAATGAGCACGTCACCGGCCGCGCCAGGCCGGCAGTACAAATGCCTGGCTCGCGGCTCACCGCCAAGCAGCGCCACGCCATCCCGCAGCGCCGGCTCGGCGTCGACGTCGATACGGTCGGCTGCCGGGACATCGGTCATGCCGTGATCAGCGGTGATGTACAGCGCCGTGCCGTGCGGCAGGGCCGCGGCGAGTTGCTCGGCGAGCTTGTCGACATGGGCGAGCTGGTATTGCCAGGCGTCGGAGCCGCAGCCGAGCACGTGCCCGGTCGCGTCAAGGTCGCCGTAATAGACCGTCGCCAGCGCGGGCGTGGCACCGGCCAGCGCAGCGGCGCACCGCGAGACGAGCGCGCCGAGTGTGTCGGCCGGCAGGAACCGCGCGCCCCGCATCGCCGCGGTGGACAGGCCGGACTTGCGGAACGCGCCTGGAGCCGCGCGGAAGCTCGCGACGCCCGCCGCCTCGGCCCGCTCGAAGATCGTCGACCCAGGCTGCCAGCTGAGCGGGTCGACGCCGGCGTCCCAGCGCAGCGCGTTCAGTAGCTTGTCCGAGCCCGGAATGGCGACCTGGTAGCCGAGCAAGCCGTGCTGGCCTGGTGGCCGCCCCGTGCCGAGCGTGCCCAGGCTGGTCACCGTGGTCGCCGGGAATCCCGCGGTCAGCGGCGCCGCGGTCATGGCCAGCTCGGACAGGAACGGCGCCGCGGCGGGATGAGCACTGAGCAGCTCCCAGCCCAGGCCGTCCACCAGCAGCAGGCAGACTCGCTCGGCCGCTGGCAGGCGCAGCGGATTGGGCTCGCCAGGCACCGAGAGCGCCGCGAGCATCGAGGTCGCGAGCGCGTCCAGGCTCGCCTCCGCGTACCTCGGCAGCGTGGGCTCGACGGTCTGCGTGGTCATGTCCTGCTCGTGCTGGACGAGAGCGCCTGCGCGAACGCGAGCACCTGCTCGACCGCTTCTGATCCGTCTGCTGCCTCGCTGATCCGCATGGTCACGTCGTCAGACGTCATGGCACCGGTATAACCATGATCGGCCTCGCAGTTCTCATCGCCGCAGTGGGCCGGCTCGAGCTCCAGGTGCCGAAGCGAGTTCCAGCCGATCGTCAGCACGATCTCCGACGGCATCGTGACGCCGCGCTTGTAGTTGGCTGGATCGGGAATCACCCTGGTCAGCGCGACAGTGGAAATTCGCGAGCAGCGGATCGCCTCGGTGGAGGTCTCCGCCTGCGGCCGAGACTCCGGCACGTTCTCATCGGCCGGATATTCGTCGGTGTGGCTGTAGACCAGCCTGGTCGGCGTCAGGACCAGCACCGTCATGTGGCGCCTGACCTCCATGCCCGGATCGAAGTGCGCGTCATGATGCACGAAGTATGAGACGACTTGCTCCGAGCCGACAGCCGATGAAACCGCGTCGGCGACGATGCCCGGGTAGTAGCCGCTTCGCTCGATGGCCGCCAGCATCCCGCCGGCCGAAGCTGTGGTACTCATCCTCACATCCTGCACCGCCGGCAGGACCGGCCGGACAGTGTGGTCACAGATTGACGGCGGCCTGGCTCATTTCCGCGACGGTGAGATCGAGGACGCGCTGCTCGGCCGGCTCGGGTAGTTCGAGCGCGCCGGCCCCGGCCGACGGTTTCGGTCGCCGCGGCGACCGCGCGCCAGCGCCGCCGCCTCGGCCGCGGTAGACGAGCAGGCCGTTGACTGGGTCAGGCACGGCGTCCAGCGCGGCTTGCACGCCGGGCAGCCGGCGGAACGCCTCCCAGCGGACCTCGTCGGTGAAGCAGACCTCGAAGACGACACCGTGCCGGTGCTCGATCCAGGCCCACTCAACCGCGCCGCTCGTGATCGCCGACTCGACAAGCTGGGTCCGGTACGCGTCCTTCCAGGACAACGCTGCTTGAAGCTGCGCGTCGAAGACCTCGACCGACCACCACTCAGCCATACCAGCCAGGGTAAGCCCGTCCTCGTGGTTTGGGCTTTCGCTGTTGGCATAACCACGCTCGGTAGCCGGCGGCCCAGGCCGGGTCGGTCACGGCAGGGGCAGGCCGCCCCGGGCGACCGCGCCGATCCGGTCGGCATACCCGGCCGCTTCCTCGTCGCTGGCGTAGCGATGCCGTGGCCAGAAGAATCCGCGCAAGCCGTCGCCCTTCGTCCTGGGCACGACGTGCGTGTGCAGGTGCGGGACGCTCTGGCTGACGACGTTGTTGGTCGCGACGAAGGTGCCCTGGGCGCCGAGTGCGGCCGGCACGGCCGCGCTGATCAGGCGCACCGTCCTGAAATACGGGTCGATCAGAGCGGCAGGCAGGTCAGCCAGCGTGACGATGTGCTCGCGCGGCACCACCAGCACATGACCCTTGAACACCGGCCTGGCATCAAGGAACGCGACGGTGTGCTCGTCGCTGAAGACCATTTGGGCCTGGACGTCTCCTGACGCGATGGCACAGAAAATGCAGTCGGTCACCCCGGCACGGTAACGTTTGCGCGTGGCACGGGACGGACATCGGCATGTACTGGCCATCGGCGGCCTGCGCGGGCCGGAGCGGATCGGGCTGAGCAGGCAGGGGCTCCCGCTCCTGCTCGCGTATGCGGTACGGCTGTCCGGTAGCCGGACGCCGCGCACATGCCTGCTCAACACCGCGATGGGCGATGATCCGGCCGCCTACGTGCGCACCTACCAGCTGTTTGGCGAGCTGCCAGGCAGGCTCACGCACTTGCAGCTTTTCCCCATGCCGAACGTGAGTGACCCGGAGGATTTGCTGCTTTCGCAGGACGTCATCTTCGTGGGCGGCGGCAGTGTCGCGAACATGCTCGCGGTGTGGCGCGCGCACGGCGTCGACGAGATGATGCGCAAAGCCTGGCAGGCAGGTGTGGTGCTGTCCGGTGTCAGCGCCGGCGCCATCTGCTGGTTCGGCGGCGGGACCACCGACTCGTTCGGAGTCGACCTGCGGCCGTTCACCGACGGGCTCGCCATGTTCGCGCCCAGCTACTGCCCGCACTACGACTCAGAACCGCGCCGCCGCCCGCTCTATCAGTCGCTGGTCGCCGACGGGTCGCTGCCTGCTGGCATTGCCTGCGACGACGGCGCGGCCGCGCACTTCGTGGACGACGACCTTGCGGGCATCGTCGCGGACGCCCCGCACGCCCGCGGCTACTTCGTGGACCGGTCAGCGGACGGGACGGCCGCGGAGACCGTGCTGGAGACTGAGTTGCTGACCGGCAGGTAAAGGGCAAATCCGTCCGTCTTCCGGGGTAATGGGCGTCGCGCCTGCCGCCATCCCGATACGATCGCGGGACAATCCCTGCGTAGCCCGGAGCTTTCACGCAATGCTTACTGTTCATAACTTTTCGTATGGCCTGCTGACCCCCGGCCTGGCCTATCTGATGTCGGTTGTCGGCTCGTTCCTCGGCCTGCGCTGCACGAGCCGATCTCAGGTCAGCTCGGGCCGTTCCCGGGTCCGCTGGCTGCTGCTCGGCGCGGGCTCGATCGGGATCACTGGTATCTGGGTGATGCACTTCATCGCCATGCTCGGCTTTACCATCCCTGGCGAGACGATCCATTACAACGTCCCGATCACCCTGGTGAGCATGCTGATCTCGGTCGCGTTCGTGGCAATCGGGCTGCTGATCGTCGGATTGAGCGAGGCCATGACGCTCAGGTCGCTGCTCATCGGCGGTGTCGTGACCGGGCTGGGCGTCGCGGCGATGCACTACAGCGGCATGGCGGCGATGCGGATGCCGGGCCGGATGAGCTACAGCCCTGGCCTGTTCGCCGTGTCGGTCCTGATCGCGATCGTTGCCGCGACGGCGGCGCTGTGGTTCGCGCTCCGGCTCGGCGGTTTCTGGCCCGGTTTCGGCGCCGCGCTGATCATGGGCGTGGCGGTCAGCGGCATGCACTACACGGGCATGGCGGCGATGCACGTCTTTCCGCCTGACGGCGCGCCGATGGCCATGGGCGGCGCTGATGCCTCGGCCTTCCTGCTGCCACTGATCGTCGGCGTGTCGGTGACGACCTTCGTGCTGACCGCGGCCATCGCGCTGTCGCCGACGGCGGCCGAGATCTCGGAGGAAGCCGAACTGATGCGCAAGATCGGCGACCTGCGCGTCCAGCCGTCGGGGTTCCGCGCGCCGGCCAGCGCAGCGCGGGACGACGACAACCCCAACTTCAGGCCGACCCTGCGACAATAGCGAGATGAGCACGGCCAGCCCGGACGACAGCGGGTGGCTGCTGCTCGTGTACCGGGTGCCGTCGGAGCCGACCAGGCTCCGTGCCGCCGTGTGGCGCAGGCTCAAGAGCCTGGGCGCGATCTATCTGCAGAACTCGTGCGCGGCGCTGCCAGCCAGCGTGGGCGCCGAGCGGGCGCTGCGCAAGCTCCGGCGGGAGATCCTGGACATGTCGGGTACAGCGGTCTTGCTGTCCTGCTCTGTGCTGGCCGGCGAGCAGGGGGTACTCGAGGCTTTCCAGGCGGCCAGGGACGACGAGTACGCCGAGATCGTGGATAAGTGCGAGGACTTCCTCGGCCAGGTCCACAAGGAGTACGTGGCTGACCACTTCACCTACGCCGAACTTGAGGAGAACGAGGTTGACCTGGTCAAGCTGCGCAACTGGTTCGCCAGGGTGCGCGACCGTGACGCCTTCGGCGCAGGCGGGCGCGACGCGGCGGAGCAGGGGCTGACCGCCTGCGAACAGGCACTGGAGGACTATGCCGCGCGGGTCTACGCCGAAGAGGCTGAAAGTCGCTGACACGGCGACCGGTCGGCAGGCATGGCTCGCCTAGTCGCGACGGACCGCCAGCCACAGGCTGACCGGGAGCAGGGCGGCCACCAGCACAGGAACGAGCCACCAGGCGGCGACGCCAGCTTCGTGCGCGAGCAGGTAGGTGCCCGCCAGGCCGACTGTGACTCCAGCCGCCACCCGCCAGTCGTCGCCGATGACGAAGTCGTAGACGAACAGGCCGAACGCTCGCACCCGGTTCACGTCAGCCTCCCTCGATGACCGGTTGAGCAGCTGAAACGGCTGGCCGACGCCGCAACGCCGCGACCAGGGCCAGCGCGAAGACAGCGATGGCCGGCACGAGCACGAGCAGGGCAGCATCTGAGCCGGGCCAGTGCGCCCCGGCTCCTTCGGCGCCCCAGAACGTGCCGAAGGCCGTGAGCATGATGCCGACCACGAATTTCATCGTGTTCTCCGGCACTCTGGCCAGCGGGGCGCGCAGCGCCAGGCCGGCCGCCGCGACCACCACGACGGCGCAAATGGCTGCCAGGGCGGCGAGCGGTATGTCGCGCGCGTTCCCGCCGAAGGTCAGCGCGATGAACACAACCTCGAGTCCCTCGAGCAGGACGCCCTTGAAGGACAGGGTGAAACCGTACGGGTCGGGCACCAGTCCCGCCCGGCGCGACTGGCCGACAGCAGGCTGGGCCTCTGCGAGGCTCACCTGCGTCCGGTAAATCTCCTGCTCGTCATGGAGCGCCTTGTGGCCGCTGGCCCGCAGGATCGCCTTGCGCAGCCACTGCAAGCCGAAGATCAGCAGCAGGGCGCCGACAAATAGCCGCAGGGCCTGCAGCGGCAACGCGGTCACGGCTGGGCCGAGCGCCGCGGTGATGACGGCCAGCACCGCAAGCCCCGCGAGCATTCCCGAGGTCGCAGAGCGCCAGCCCCGCGCCGTGCCCGCGGCGAGCACGATCGTGGTTGCCTCGACCGCCTCGACGGTACAGGCGAGGAAGACCGCGATGAACAGGGCGCTGGATCCCACCGCATTCTCCCGCCTGGCCGGGCCCGTCGTTCGGGCACGCCGTTGCTACGCACTCGATTGTAACGACTGTCAGATCCAGTCATGACAGCTGTTAGCTGACGACCCATCCCTGGCGGGTCCAGAGTTATCTCACCCAGGCGCATCTGGCGGATCTTGCCCTGGTAGGCCTAGCATTCCGGTCGTGGCCATGCTTTTCGGAGCTGCGAAGCGCGTGCTGGTCGGGCGCCCCATGCAGAGCGAGCACCTGGGTCATACGCTGCTGCCCAAGAAGATCGCGCTGCCCGTCTTCGCGAGCGATGCGCTGTCCTCGGTGGCGTATGCGACCGAGGAAATCCTGCTGGTGCTGTCGCTCGGCGGGATCGCGCTGCTGCACTACACGCCGTACATCGGCGCGGCGGTTGGCCTGCTGATGCTGGTCGTGGTGGCGTCGTACCGGCAGAACGTGCACGCGTATCCGTCGGGCGGCGGCGACTACGAGGTCGCTTCGACGAACCTCGGTCCCAAAGTGGGCCTGGCGGTCGCGAGCGCGCTGATGGTCGACTACACGCTGACGGTGGCGGTCTCGGTCTCGGCGGGCGTCGCGAACCTGGCCTCGGCGTTCCCGGTCCTGGAATCGCACGTGACGGTGATCGCCGTGGTCGTGGTCGCGGTGCTGGCCGTGATGAACTTGCGCGGCGTGCGCGAGTCGGGAACAGCGTTCGCGATCCCGACCTACTTCTTCATCGGCACCGTAGCCCTGATGATCATCTGGGGCGTGACGAGGCTGGCGCTCGGTCACCACCTGGAGGCCGAGAGCGCGCACTATCACGTCCAGGCCGCGAGCTCGTTCACCGGGCTGGCGCTCGTGTTCTTGCTGCTGAAGGCGTTCTCGTCCGGCTGCACGGCGCTGACCGGGGTCGAGGCGATCAGCAACGGCGTCCCGGCGTTCAAGCAGCCGAAGAGCAAGAACGCCGCGACCACGCTGGCCCTGCTCGGAATCATCGCGGTGGCGATGTTCGCCGGCGTCACCGCGCTCGCGCTGATCAGCCATGTGCACGTCGCCGAGCAGCCGTCCCAGCTGCACGGGCTGCCGCACGGGCAGGCTCAGCGGACGGTGATCGCGCAGGTAGGCCAGGCCGTCTTCGGTGCGGGATCGCCGCTGTTCTACATCCTGCAGTTCGTGACCGCGCTGATCCTGGTGCTGGCGGCCAACACCGCGTTCAATGGTTTCCCCGTGCTCGCGTCGATCCTGTCCAGGGACGGCTACCTGCCGCGGCAGCTGCACAACCGCGGCGACCGGCTGGCCTTCAGCAACGGCATCCTGATGCTGTCCGGGTTCGCGATCTTGCTGATCGTCGTCTTTAACGCCTCCCCCACCCGGCTGATCCAGCTCTACATCATCGGAGTGTTCGTCTCGTTCGTGTGCAGCCAGACCGGCATGATCCGGCACTGGAACCGGCACCTGAAATTCACCGAGGATCCCAAGGCCCGCAGGCACATGCAGCGCACCCGGGTGATCAACACGGTCGGCGCCATCTTCACCGGCGTGGTGCTGGTGATCGTGCTGTTCAGCAAGTTCGTCAGCGGCGCCTGGATCGTGGTGGTCGCCATGCCGGCCATCTGGCTGACCATGCGCAGCATCCACAATCACTACGCCAGCGTCGCGGTCGAACTAGCACCGCCGCCAGCCGACCAGCCGGTGACGCTCCCGTCGAGCAACCGCGCGATCGTGCTGGTCTCCAAGCTGCACCTGCCGACGCTGCGCGCGCTCGCCTACGCGCGTGCGACCCAGCCCAGCCACATCGAGGCAGTCACGGTCAGCGTGGACGACGCCGAGACCGCGCGGCTGCGCCAGGAGTGGGAGAACGCGGACATCCCGGTGCCACTCACCGTCGTCGCCTCGCCCTACCGTGACATCACCAAGCCGGTCGTTTCTTACGTCAGCCGGCTGCGCAGGGAGAGCCCGCGCGACGTGGTCACCGTATTCATCCCCGAGTACGTGCTCGGTCACTGGTGGGAGCAGCTCCTGCACAACCAGAGCGCGCTGCGGCTGAAGGCCAGGCTGCTGCTTCAGCCGGGGGTAATCGTCGCCAGCGTGCCCTACCAGCTGAGGTCGGCCAGAACTGACGCGCTCGCCGCCGCGGCGGGCGCGCCCCCAGGCGGGAAGCTCGCCAAGATCGATGTGAAACCCGCGGGCGGCGTGGCCTTCAGCAGCCGGGCAAGTGTCCCAGAGGAGGTGCACGAGGGCGGGCTGGCCAAGCTCAGGCACCACATCGCGACCGCGCACGAGCAATTCCAGGCAGAAGAGCTGCAGGCCACGGTCGCCGACGTGCACGCCACCCCGATCGCCGAGCTCGCCGACCGGGAGCAGGCCGAGGTCATCGGCACGCTCAGGACCGTCACCGTCAAGCCGCGCGGTAACAGCCCGACGCTTCAGGCCGAGCTGTGGGACGGCTCAGGCAGCCTCACGCTGGTCTGGCTCGGCCGCCGCAGCATCCCGGGCATCGAGCCGGGACGGCACCTGAGGGTGCAAGGCAGGGTCGCGACTCACCGCGGGGTCCGCACGATCTTCAATCCCGGTTACGAGCTGCGGCCACCGGGCGGCGAGACCTCCGAGCCGACCGCCGTGAACCGGTAACCCATCCCTGGCTCGGTGCGCAGGTAACGCGGCCTTGACGGGTCAGCCTCAAGCTTTCGGCGCAGGTGCGCCATATAGACCCGCAGGTAGTTACCCTCCGTGCCGTACTCAGGTCCCCAGACCTCTTGCAGCAACTGGCGCTGGGTCACCAGCCGCTCGGGGTTCCTGACCAGGACTTCAAGCAACTGCCATTCGGTGGGAGTGAGCCTGACGTCCTCGCCTGCCCGGCGAACCCGCTTGGCCGCCAGGTCGACGGTGATGTCACCCGTGGTGACCACGGGCTCGTCCGGCGCAGGGGAGGCGCGCCGGACGGCGACCCGCAGCCTTGCGAGCAGCTCACCCATGCCAAACGGCTTGGTTACGTAGTCATCGGCGCCCGCGTCCAGCGCCGCGATCTTGGCGGACTCCTGGCCCCAGGCCGACAGGACGATGATCGGGACCGACGACCAGCCGCGGATCCCCTTGATCACCTCGGTCCCTTCCATGTCCGGCAGCCCAAGGTCGAGTATGAGCACGTCAGGGTGGTCCCTGGCGGTGGCTGCCAGCCCGGACTTGCCGTCTGCGGCCGTGCTGACCTCGTACTTGTGCGCCGCGAGGTTGATCCGCAGAGCCCGCAGGATGGGCTCCTCGTCGTCGATGACCAGGACCCTGGTCACTGGTCAGCGGCAATCGTCGTGACCGCCGCCGCGGCCACGGGCAGCGCGACGCGCATGGTCAGGCCGCCGCCCGGCGTGTCCAGCGGCGTCAGCGTGCCGCCCATTGCTGACAGGAACCCCTTCGCGACCGCGAGGCCGAGGCCGACGCCGGTGCCCCCGCCGCGCTCTCCCAGCCGTTCGAACGGCTCGAACATCTTCGCCTTGAGCTCGTCGGGGACGCCGGTGCCGTGATCCATCACGTCTAGCAGCACGAGGTCGCCCTGCTGCCTGGCGGTCATGACGGGCGGGCAGCCGGCCGGCGAGTGCGCGATCGCGTTTGCGAACAGGTTCGCCAGCACCCGCTCGAGCAAACCAGGATCGGTGCGCACCAGGGGCAGTTCGTCGGGCACTACCAGGCGTACGTTGCTGGAGCTCTCGGCTACGTGCCTGGCCAGCGGCGCGACCTCGTCGACCGACGCCGGGCGCAGGAACGGTTCAAGCGAGCCGGCGGCCAGCCTGCTCATGTCCAGCAAATTGCCGATCAGGTCGTTCAGCCGGTCGGCGGACTCCTCGGTAGTGGCTAGCAGCGCGGCCTCGTCGTCGGCAGACAGCTGAACGCCCGTCTGGCGGAGAGTGCTGATGCTCGCCTTAATCGAGGCGAGCGGCGTGCGCAGGTCATGACTGACGGCCGCGAGCAGGGCGGTCCGCATCCTGTTGCCCTCGGCCAGCGCCTCGGCCTGTGCGGCCTGGGTGCGGAGCCGGTCCCGGTCGAGGGCGGCGGCCGCCTGCGCGGCAAAGCCGTCAAGCAGCTGGCTGTTCACCGGCACCGGCTGCCCGGCCACCGCGAGCGCGAGATCGGCGCCGGCCCGAACCCTCGTCCGTGGCGCGTCAGACGGCATCGCACCCGACACTGCAACCCTGATCCACTGCCCGCCCGCGCGCTCGGCCAGTTCGGCGCCACCGCCCCAGGTCCCGGTCAGGTGATCGAGGATCGCGGCCGGGGTGTCAGCGCCGCCGAGCACGGTCTGCGCGAGCTCAAGCAGGGCCGCGGCGTCCTCACGGCTGCGTGCGGCCTGAACTGCACGCCGGGCCGCCAGGTGCACCACGCTGCTCACCGTGACCGCCACGGTGATGAAGAGCAGCAGGGCCAGCATGTTCTGCGGGTCCTCGATCGTGAAGGTGTGCACCGGCGGGGTGAAGAACCAGTTGAGCAGGAGGCTCGCGACGACGGCGGCGGCGACGGCAGGCCAGAATCCGCCGACGACGGCGACGGCGACCACGGCGACGAGGTAAATGAGCAGGTCATCGGACAGGCTCAGGGACGATTGGGCGGGCACCAGGATGGCGGTCAGCAGCGGCAGGACGGCCACCAGCGCCAGCCCTGTGAGCTGCCGTTTGCGGTCAAGACCGCCGGCCGGGCCTAGCTCGCGCCACCAAGACCGCCCGCGACGGCGGCGGCCACTAACGTCCACACCTCCCAGTGTGACCGACGACGCCAGCCTGCGCACCATCGCGGCTGTCAGCGTCGCGCCGAGGCCCGTCAGGCTCAGCACGAGGGCGGCCCTGGCGCCGGTCAGCCACGTCACCTGGAGTTCGGCGTACGGCGGCCGGGAGAAGCCAGCCACCGTGAGCCACGCGGCGCAGACGACGAACAGCGTGGCCCCCGGTTCGGCGATCAGGCCGGCCAGGCCGACCACGATCGCGGCAAGCAGCAGGACCCAGCCCCCGGACACGGCTCCGTGGGCGGCCGCGGCGACGGCGCCGATCAGCAGCAGCGTGGCACAGCCGGCCGGGATAGCGAAGCAGGCGGCCAGGCCACGTCGCCTCGCCGGCCCGCCAGTCCCAGGTCGCGGATCGGGCAGATCGCGCGGGCCGAGCGGGTCGTTGTCGTGATACGCGTCCTGGGCGTCATGCGGAGCAGTCATCGCACTGTCCAGTGCATCCCAGCTTCGCGCGGATGCCGCAGATCTTGACGCGCTCTTAACGCCGCCACGGCCCGAATTGACGCGCCCTTAACGCCAGCTCCCGATCACGACCGTGGCGCCGAGGTCGTCGTCTACGGCGACCTGCGCGGCAAGCCCAGCGGCCGCGAACTCGGCGACAGCCGTCTCCGCCTGACCCCTACTGGTCTCGACCAGCAGGTGCCCGCCGGCCGCGAGCCAGCCGGATGCACCGCGCGCTGCGCGGCGCAGCACGTCGAGACCATCAGGTCCGCCGTCCAGCGCGAGCAGCGGCTCGTGCATCCTCGCCTCGGCGGGCATCGTCACGACAGCCTCGGTCGGCACGTACGGCACGTTGGCAGCGATGACGCTGACCAAGCCGCGCAGGCGCCTCGGCAGCGCGGTGTAGAGATCGCCGGCGTAGACGTGGCCGCCGGCTGCCTGCAGGTTGCGCCTGGCGCACCGCACGGCCGCCTCGTCGATGTCGCAGGCGTACAGATCCACCTGACCGGCCCGCGCCGCGATCGCCGCCCCGATCGCGCCTGAGCCGCAGGCCAGGTCCACGACGATCGCGCCAGGCTCGGTCCTGGCGGTGGCCAGCCGGACAAGCAGCTCGCTCCTCGGCCGCGGCACGAAGACGCCAGTGTCAACGATGATCCGCTGACCGCAGAACTCCGCCCAGCCGATGATGTGCTCGAGCGGCAGGCCAGCCACGCGCCGGGCGATCATGTCCCGCAGGCCGTCAGGCGTGTCTGCGGCCTCGATCAGCAATCGGGCTTCGTCCTCGGCGAAGACACAGCCCGCAGCCCTGAGCCTGCCGGTGACGCCGGTCAGGCTGAGCACGGGATCGAAGGCCGATGCGGACATGCGGCTACCCTACGGTCCGGCCGCCGGACGGGACAGCAACGCCGAACGGCCCAGGCACTAGGCTCAGACCCGTGACAGCAACCCTTCGGACCACCAATTCAGCCGCGCGTGATGTCCGCGCGGACGCCATCGTGATCGCCATCGGCCAGGGTGACTCTGGGCCGGTGCTCGGGCCTGGCGCCGAGGATGTCGACGCGGCGCTCGGCGGCACCCTGCTCGAGACCCTGAGCGCGCTCGGTGCCACCGGGAAGGCAGAGGAAGTCACCAGGACCGTGTCCGACGGCAAGCTGTCAGCGCCGCTGATCGCCGCCGTCGGCATCGGAACGGCTAGCGCTTCCGCCCCGGCTGCCGCGGACGCCGAGGTCCTGCGCCGCGCGGCCGGTTCCGCCGTCAGGTCGCTCACATCTGCCAAGGTCAGGAGCATCGCACTGGCCCTGCCCGCGGGAGACGCAGTGAGTGCCGAGGCCTCGGCGCTCGGAGCGCTGCTGGGCAGTTACTACTTCGGTCGGTACCGCACCGACGGCCATCCTGCCGCCGAGCTGACATTGATCGCCGGTCAGGACGTCGCCGCGGCCGTCGCGAAGGCCGAAGTTCTCGCCGTCGCTGTAGCGCTCGTGCGCGACCTGGTGAACACCAGCCCCTCGCATCTGTTCCCTGAGAGCTTCGCCGCCGAGGCCGGTCAGATCGCGGCCGCGTCCGGGCTCGGCTATGAAGTGCTCGACGATGTCGCCCTCGTTGAGGGCGGATACGGCGGCATCGCGGGGGTAGGGCAGGGCTCGGTTCACCCGCCCAGGCTGGTCAGGCTGAGCTATCAGCACCCTGAAGCCGCAAGCACTGTGGTCTTCGCCGGCAAGGGCATCACGTTCGACTCAGGCGGCCTGTCACTCAAGCCGGCCAAGGCGATGGAGACGATGAAGTCAGACATGGGCGGCGCGGCAGCGGTGCTGGCGGCACTGCAAGCCATCGCTGCGCTCAAGCCGGCGGTCAACGTCATCGGGTACCTGCCGCTCGCGGAGAACATGCCGGGCAGCGGCGCGCAGCGCCCATCAGATGTGATCACGATCTTCGGTGGCACCACCGTCGAGGTGCTGAACACCGACGCTGAAGGTCGGCTCGTACTCGCGGACGCCCTGGCCAGGTCGGAGGCCGACCGGCCGGACCTGCTTGTCGACATAGCGACATTGACCGGAGCCCAGGTCGTGGCGCTGGGCACCCGGGTCAGCGCCGTGATGGCGAACGACGACGCCGTCAGGGACGGAGTGGTCGACGCGGCCGCCAGGGCAGGCGAGGCGATGTGGCCGATGCCGCTGCCTGAGGAACTCCGCAAGGGACTCGACTCGAAGGTGGCCGACCTGGCGAATGTGGCCGGCGACCGCGACGGCGGCATGCTGGTGGCGGGGCTGTTCCTGCGGGAATTCGTGCCGGACGGCGTGCGTTGGGCACACCTGGACATCGCGGGACCGTCGTTTCACGAGGGCGAGCCGTACGGCTACACGGCGAAGGGCGGGACCGGCGTCGCGGTCCGCACCCTGGTCCAGATCGCGCAGGATGTCGCGGACGGACGGCTCTAGCCGAGCAGAATGACCAGGCAGATCATGTCAATGGCGACGAGGAGCGATCGGTGACGCAGCCCGAGACCGGCAGATACGACCTTGTCATCCTGGGCGGCGGCAGCGGCGGCTATGCCTGTGCGCTGCGCGCTGCCGAGCTCGGCATGCGAGTCGTGCTGATCGAGAAGGACAAGGTCGGCGGGACGTGCCTGCATCGCGGCTGTATTCCGACCAAGGCTCTGCTGCACGCGGCCGAGATCGCCGACCACGCCAGGGACGCCGCCTCGGTCGGCGTGCGTACCAGCTTCGACGGCATCGACATGCCGGCCGTCAACAGCTATAAGGACAAGGTCGTCGACCGGTTGTGGAAGGGCCTGCAGGGAACTGCTCGCCAACCGGAAGGTCGAGATCGTCTACGGCGACGGCCGCCTGGTGTCGCCGACGGCCGTCGCGGTCGGCGACACGGTCTACGAAGGCGCGCACATCGTCCTCGCTACCGGTTCTGAGGCGCGCATCGCTGCCAGGCCTGCAGATCGACGGCGAGCGGGTCATCACCAGCGATCATGCGCTGACGCTTGACCGCGTGCCTGCGTCGGCCGTCATCCTGGGCGGCGGCGTCATCGGGGTCGAGTTCGCGAGCGTCTGGCGCTCGTTCGGTGCCGACGTGACGATCGTCGAGATGCTGCCGCATCTCCTTCCTCCAGAGGACGAGTCCAGCTCGAAGCTGCTCGAGCGGGCGTTCCGCAGGCGTGGCATCAAATACCACCTCGGCGTCAGGTTCAGCGCGGTCAAGGAGACTGCCACGGGCGTCAGCGTCAGCCTCGAGAACGGCACCACGCTCGAGGCCGAGGTGCTGCTCGTCGCCGTGGGTCGCGGTCCGGTTTCGGCGGGCCTCGGCTACGAGGAAGCTGGCGTCGCGACGGACCGCGGTTTCGTTCTTGTCGATGAGTACTGGCGGACCAGCGTCCCGACGATCTCGGCGGTCGGCGACCTGACCCCTGGGCTCCAGCTCGCGCACGTCGGATTCGCCGAGGGAATCGCTGTCGCTGAACGGCTCGCCAAGCTGCCAGTGACGCCGATCGACTATGACGGCGTGCCCAGGGTCACCTACAGCGACCCAGAAGTCGCGTCCGTGGGCATCACCTCGGCTACGGCGGCCGAGCGCGGGATCGAGACCACAGAGATCACCTACAACCTCGGCGGCAACGGCAAGAGCGTGATCCTGCAGACTCAAGGTGCCGCCAAGGTCATCGCCACGGCCGGCGGTGGTCCTGTGCTCGGCGTGCACCTGGTCGGCGCCCGGGTCGGCGAGCTGATCGCCGAAGGCCAGCTGATCTACAACTGGGAGGCGCTGCCCGCCGAGGTCGCGCAGCTCATCCACCCGCACCCGACGCAGTCGGAGGCAATCGGCGAGGCGCATCTGGCGCTCGCCGGCAAACCCTTGCATTTCCATTCCTGATCCGATGTCAGGAATGGCGGATACCTGAGCGAAGGAGTCAGCGCTAGCCATGTCGGTCTCCGTATCCATGCCGCAGCTTGGCGAGAGCGTCACCGAAGGCACCGTTACCCGCTGGCTCAAGCACGAGGGTGACCACGTCTCGGCCGACGAGCCGTTGCTCGAGGTGTCCACTGACAAGGTCGACACCGAGATTCCGTCCCCGGTCTCCGGCATCCTGCGCGGGATCACGGTCGCCGAAGACGAGACCGTCGCCGTGGGCGCAGAACTTGCCGTGATCGACGAGGACGGCGCCGCCGGGCAGGACGCCGGCGCGCAGGAGTCCGCGCCGGCCGTTGCCCAGCCGCCCCCGTCGGCGCCGCCCGAGCCGCAGTACCAGCCCGGCAACCAGCAGGCCCAGTACCAGCAGGCCCAGTCCCAGCAAGGCCAATACGAGCAGGCCCAGTCCCAGCAAGGCCAGTACCAGCAGCCGCAGTACCAGCAGGCCCAGTACGAGCAGCCGCAGTACGAGCAGCCGCCCGCTCAGCCGGCACCGTACCAGCAGGTCCAGTACGCCCAGCCCGACCAGGCCAGCGCCGGATACCAGCCGCAGACCGGCTATGAGGCCCCGCCGTCCTACCCCGACCAGGGCCAGCAAGGTAGCGACCAGCCGCACGCCGGCTACCAGGCGCCGCCGGCCCCGCCCGAGGCCGCGCCGCCAGCCGCCGAGCCTTACCAGCCAGCGCACGCCGAGTCAGCGCCGCCAGCCTCCTACGGCCAGCCATCGGCGCCGACCCAGGCAGCGCCTCCCCAGCCTGCCCCGGCCGAGTCTGCCCCGGCCGAGGCTGCCCAGCCGGCCGCCGAAGGCGTCGAGAGCCCCTACGTGACTCCGCTGGTTCGCAAGCTCGCCGCCGAACACAGTGTCGAGCTCGGCGCGATCGTCGGAACCGGCGTCGGCGGCCGCATCCGCAAGCAGGATGTGCTGGACGCGGCAAGCCAGCGCCGCGGCGGCGAGGCACCGCGCCCTGCGCCGGCCGGCCCAGCCTGCGGCTGCCCAGCCCGCTGCCGCTCCTGCCCAGCCCGCTGCCGCTCCTGCCCAGCCCGCTGCGGCTCCCCCAGCCGCCACGCCGGGGGCCGCGGCGCCGGCGCCGAGGACCATCCCCGCCCCGTCGACCCTGCGGGGCACCACCGAGCGGCTCTCCAGGGCCCGCCAGGTCATCGCCCAGCGGATGGTGGAGTCGCTGCAGACCTCGGCTCAGCTCACCACTGTCGTCGAGGCTGACGTCACGGCCATCGCCAGGCTTCGCGACCGGATCAAGTCAGCCTTCGAGGCCAGGGAAGGGGTCAAGCTCTCGTTCCTCCCCTTCTTCGCGCTCGCCACTGTCGAGGCGCTCAAGGCCCATCCGAAGCTGAACGCCGTCCTCGACACCGCGAACGGCACTGTGACCTACCACGACGCCGAGCATCTCGGCATCGCCGTCGACACCGAGCGCGGCCTGATGGTGCCGGTGATCAGGAACGCAGGCGACCTGAACATCGGCGGCCTGGCCCGCAAGATCGCCGACCTCGCGCAGCGGACCAGGGCCGGCCAGGTGAGCCCCGACGACCTGTCAGGCGGCACCTTCACGCTGACCAACACCGGCAGCCGCGGTGCCCTCTTCGACACGCCGATCATCAACCAGCCTCAGGTCGGGATCCTCGGCACCGGGACCGTCAGCAAGCGCGCCGTCGTCGTCGACGATCCTGACCTGGGCGAGGTCATCACGGTCAGGTCGATCGTCTACCTGGCGCTGACCTACGATCACCGCCTCGTCGACGGAGCCGACGCGGCCAGGTTCCTGGTCACGATCAAGAACCGGCTCGAAGAGGGCGCGTTCGAAGCCGAGTTCGGCAGGTAGCGTCGCCGTGCGGGTAGCGGTCTCGGCCGCCTCGGGCCTGATCGGCACCGCCCTGGTGCGCGAGCTAGCGGGCGGCGGAGCCGACGTCGTCCGGCTCGTTCGGCGCCCAGCGCGATCGTCGGCCGAGATCAGCTGGCGGCCTGACGCGGCGGCGGGCGGTCTAGATGGCGCTGCGCTGCGCGGCGTGGACGCGGTCGTCCACCTGTCTGGTGCGCCGGTCGCCGACCGGCGCTGGACGCAGTCCAGGAAGGCCGTGCTGCGAGCCAGCCGGATCCAGTCCACGAGGGTCCTGGCGGCCGCCATGGCGGCTGCGGATCCCAGGCCAGCCGTGCTGCTGTGCGCGTCAGCCATCGGCTACTACGGAGACACCGCAGACCGCGCCGTGGACGAGACCGCGCCGTCGGGCGACGGCTTCCTGGCAGAGCTCGTGCGCGACTGGGAGGCCGCGGCTGAGCCTGCGAGCGCAGCGGGCATCAGGGTCGTGAACTTCCGCTCCGGCCTCGTGCTCGCCCCGGGCGGCGGCATCCTCGGCAGGCTGCTGCTGCCGTTCAGGCTCGGGGCAGGGGCAAAGATCGGCTCTGGCCGGCAGTACATGAGCTGGATCAGCCTGGCCGACGAGATCAGTGCGATCAGCTTCCTGCTCGCGTCCCCCGACGCGACCGGAGCATTCAACCTCACAGCTCCCCGGCCGGTCACGAACGCCGACTTCACCAGGGCGCTCGCCAAGGCGGTCCGCAGGCCCGCGGTGCTGACCGTCCCGGCCGTGGCGCTGCGTGCCGCGCTCGGCGAGGTCGCGAGCGAATTGCTCGGGAGCGCGCGGGTGCTGCCAGCCAGGCTCCAGGCGGCCGGGTTCAGCTTCGCCCATCCCGACATCGACTCTGCGCTCGGCGCGCTACTGGGTTAGCGAACGCCCGTCCGGCGCTCTGCCCTGGCCTTCATCAACCGCGCCAGCGGGGTGCCGACCGTGGGGCCGAGTAGCGGAATCTGCCAGAGCGGCGGGACCGGACCTGACAGCCCCTCGTACCGCATGATCTGCCCGATCGTCAGCCGCAGCAGGCGCCTGGCCATCGAGATCGCCAGCAGAGCCAGCGGTAGCTCGACCAGCAAAGCGGAGAGCAGGCTGGCCACAAATCCCGGGGTCCTGACGTCCAGGACGACGTCGAACCAGGCGTCGCAGAGCAGCAGGCTCGCGAGCACGACAAGGGAGATGATCAGCAGCTGACGTCGGCGCCACGCCGTCCAGGCGGTCGCCGCGAACGCGGCGAGCAGCGCGATGTCGAAGCCGACCCATGCGCCCCGCCAGCTACCCGTGTGGTAGAACCTCGGCAGCGTGACGGCCAGGACTCCGATCCAGGCCGCGAGCACGACGCACGCGCCCACGACGACGACCAGCACCGCGTCCCATCTCCAGCTGGTCCCCGGCTTGGGTCCCTCAACCTGCTCAAGCGCCACGAGCGCCTGCAGCAGCTTGCGTCGGTCGCCTTTACTGAGCTTGGCGAGCTGCTCGGGATCGAGAATGTTGTCCATGACACAAAAAAGGTTAGCCGACCGAAATATCGGATCCGCGGGCTACCGCCCGTCATGCTCTCCGGCCGCGGACGGCGGCCACTCCCGGCCCGGCATAGGCTGAAGGCGTGGACCGCGAGCTTGTCTTCATCCGCGCCGGATTCGGCGACGCCGCGCTCGACTACGAAGTGGCCTGGGAGCTGCAGCGGGACCTGCATGCCCGCCGGGTGGCCGGCCAGATTCCTGACAGTTGCATGTTGCTCGAGCACGCGCCTGTCTACACCGCGGGGAGACGGACCAGCCCGGCCGACCGGCCGATCGGCGACGCTGGCGCTCCCGTCATCGACGTCGACCGCGGCGGCAAGATCACCTGGCACGGGCCTGGACAGCTCGTCGGCTATCCGATAGTCGCGCTGGACGAGCCCGTCGACGTGATCAGCTACGTCAGGGCTATCGAGGAGGCGCTGATCAGGACCTGCGCCGAGGCTGGGCTGACCACTGAGCGCGTGGACGGGCGCAGCGGAGTCTGGGTCAGGGCCGACGGGCTCGACCGCAAGGTCGCCGCGATCGGGATCCGGGTGGCCCGCGGCGTGACCATGCACGGCTTCGCGCTCAACTGCGATAACGACCTGTCCTGGTTCGACAGGATCGTGCCCTGCGGGATCTCAGACGCGTCGGTGACCTCACTGTCCGCCGAGCTGGGCAGGGCCGTGCCGATCGCCGACGTGATCGGTAGCGCCGAGCGTCATCTGGCCGAGGTCCTCGGCGCTAGCCGGACCTGGGAGCTCACCAGCGCGGTCGAACTGCTGGCCAGCCGCGTCGGCTGAGCGGCTCCGAGCGGGTCAGCCGACCTCGTGCGGCAGGAAGACCGAGGTGCCCGACGCGCGCGCCCTGAGCGCTCCCCTGACCCTCGCCAGGCCGTATCCAGGGAGATAGCCAGCCAGGTCGTCGGGTGCGACGAACTCGAACCCGTCCAGCTCGGCCTCCTGGATCACGATGCCCGACCCGTTGTCCAGCAGCCCGCCGTCGAAGACGAAGTGCATGATCGGCCTGGCGTCGGTGCCATACGGCTGGGACCAGTCGGTCGCCAGCAGCCTGCCGACCGGAATCTGCAGGCCGAGTTCCTCCGCTAGTTCGCGGCCGCAGCCGACCTGGGGCGGCTCGCCGTGCTCGCAGATCCCGCCAGGAAGGGACCACAGGTTCCGGTAGTTGGGCTTGACCAGCAGTACCCGTCCGCCGTTGTCGGTGATCAGCCCGCCCGCCGCGATGACCACGCCGGGCAGGCTCGCGAACCAGGCGTCAGGGGCGGCGGCCTCAGCGTTGCCGCTATCAGGCACGGGCGGCCGCCCGCCTGGCCAGATACTGCGCGACCTCGCCGGCTGGGATGGCTTCCTGCTGGGCATCGACTAGGTCGCGAACCGTGACCGTGCTCGCGTCCCGCTCAGCGCTGCCGTAGATGAGGCACCAGCGCGCCCCTTGATCGGCCGCCCAGCGCAGCTGCTTGCCGAGCTTGCCAGAGGAACCCAGGTAGACGCTGGCGCGCAAGCCAGCGGACCTGGCCTGCGCGGCAAGCGCGAACGATCCTTCGGCAAGGTCATCGCCGAGCACGGTCACCGCGACGTCCACCCGGCCCGACTGGCCGCCCACCTCGTCGGGCAGCAGCATGAAGATCCGCTCGATCCCGAGCGACGTGCCCACGGCAGGGACGTCGGGCCCGCCGAGCTGTGAGATCAGGTGGTCATAGCGGCCGCCGCCGCCCAGCGAACCTGGCACGCCAGCGGCCGCGACCTCCCAGATCGGGCCGGTGTAGTAGCTGAGTCCGCGAACCATCCGCGGCGCGAACGCGATCCGTCCGGGCGGGATCTGGGAGCTAGCGAGGGCCACGACCCGATCGAGTTCCTCTAGCCCGGCCGCCCCCTCGTCGGATGGCTTGAGTGCGGCCCTGATCCGGTCGACGGCGTCGTCCGCCGTCAGCGTCCCGACCATCTCCGCCGCCGCCGGCTCGGCCAGGCCCCGCCCGGTGAGCTCGTCGATGACGTCACGCGGCCTGAGCTTGTCTAGCTTGTCGAGCGAAATAAGCACGCCGGCGGCTAGCTCGTCGGGCACGTCGAACACCTCGAGCAGGCCGGCCAGCACCGTGCGGGAGTTCAGCAGGATCGTGAATTCTGCTAGGCCCAGGGCCGCCAAAGCGTCGTGCAGCGTGCACAAGATCTCAGCGTCGGCCAGCGGTGAGGTGGAGCCGAGCGTGTCGATGTCGCACTGGGTGAACTCCCTGAACCTGCCGCGCCCTGGCCGGTCGGCGCGCCACACCGGGCCGATCGCATAACGCTTGTACGGCGTCGGCAGCTGGCTGCCATAGGCCGCAGTCACCCGCGCGAGCGGGACGGTCATGTCGTAGCGCAGCGCCAGGTCAGCCTCGCCGGACGCCTCGTGCTCGCCGCGCCGCAGGATCTTGAACACGAGCTTGTCGGCCTCGTCGCCGTACCTGCCTAGCAGCACGTCCACCCGCTCGAAGGCCGGCGTCTGCAGCGGTTCGAAGCCATAGCTGTGGAAGACCGAGCGCACGACGCCGATCACCCATTCGCGCTTGGCGTACTCGGCAGCGAGAAAGTCCCGCGTTCCTGACGGCGGATCGAACTGGCTTGGCATGGGATCTATGATCGCCGATCGCAGTCCATGGTTTCATCTGCATTCCCCGGCCGCATCGTTTGCAAGGCACGGTGTGCCGGGACCGCGTCCCTGCCGACATAGGCTAGGAGCGTGGTACTGGCACCAGGAGAACGGCGGCTGCTGCGCATCGAAGCGCGGAATAGCCAGACTCCGATCGAGCGCAAGCCCCCGTGGATCAAGACCAGGTTGCGGACCGGACCGCAGTACACCGAGCTGCGGCAGCTGGTCAGGCGCGAGGGACTGCACACGGTCTGCGAGGAGGCTGGCTGTCCCAACATCTTCGAGTGCTGGGAGGACCGCGAGGCCACGTTCCTGATTGGCGGCGACCAATGCACCAGGCGCTGCGACTTCTGCCAGATAGCCACCGGCAAGCCTGGCCCGCTGGACACCGACGAGCCGCGCCGGGTCGCCGAGTCGGTGTCAACCATGGGCCTGCGGTACGCGACCGTGACCGGCGTCGCGCGCGACGACCTGCCCGACGGCGGGGCCTGGCTTTACGCCCAGACCTGCGTCGAGATTCACCAGGCCATTGCTGGCTGTGGGGTCGAGTTGCTGATCCCCGACTTCAACGCCGAGGCTGCTCTGCTCGCCGAGGTGTTCGCCGCTCGCCCCGAGGTGCTGGCGCACAACATCGAGACGGTGCCACGGATCTTCCGCCAGATCAGGCCAGGCTTCCGGTATGAGCGCTCGCTCGTGGTGCTCGAAGCCGCCAAGGCCGCCGGGCTGATCACCAAGTCCAACCTGATCCTCGGCATGGGCGAGGAGCGGGAGGAGGTCACCGCCGCCATGAGGGATCTGGTAGCGGCCGGTTGTGACCTGCTGACCATCACCCAGTACCTGCGGCCTTCGCCGCGACATCACCCGGTCGATCGCTGGGTGACCCCCGGGGAGTTCGACGAACTCGGCGACGAGGCGCGCGCGCTCGGTTTCGCCGGGGTGATGTCGGGTCCGCTGGTCAGGTCGTCGTACCGGGCCGGGCGGTTGTACCGGGCCGCGCTCGACCGGCTCGGCGACGGACAGTCAGCGGTGAGTCCCGTAACACCTGTGCCTCACTCAACTGGCGCCGCAACTACGTGACCGCGTTTCGCGCGAACGGCCCCATGCTCGTATCCTCACGTGCATGGTGAAGAAGCCCGGCGGCGCTGCGGCGCAGGCATCAAGCAAGACGGCGAAGAACGCGGCCGCTGACCCGTCGACGGCCGGGCGCGTGCAGCAGATCAAGATGGCCGCCGGCATCATCCGCAGGTCCGACCCGCGCGCGATGCCGATCATCATCGGCAGCGGCGTCGCGGTCATCGTGGTGCTGGTCGTGGTCGGCCTGCTGACCGGCCAGGCGCCCCTGCTGATCCCGTTCGGCGTGATCATGGGCGTTCTCACGTCGATGATCCTGTTCGGGCGCTACGCGCAGTCTGCTCAGTACAAGGCCATCGCCGGGCAGCCCGGCGCGGCGGCCGCGGTCGTGCAGACGATGCGCGGCAACTGGACAGTGACGCCGGCCGTCGCTGGCAACAGGAACATGGACATCGTGCACCGGGTCGTCGGCCGGCCAGGCGTGATCCTGATCGGCGAGGGATCGCCGAACGGGCTGGCGAGCCTGATCACCGCTGAGAAGAAGAAGATCGCGCGGATCGCCTACGCGGTGCCGATCTCGGAGATCCAGGTCGGTGACCAGAAGGGTCAGATCCCGGTTAAGCAACTGCAGCGGACGCTGATGAAGATGCCACGCGAACTTAAGCCCGCTGCCGTGAACGACCTCAACAACAGGCTGAAGGCGCTGCCCTCCTCGCTGCAAGCGCCGCACGGCCCGATTCCGCGAGCCGGCCGCATGCCCAAGCCCCCGCGTCCGAAGGTGCGCTAAAACCTCAGACGCGGACGACGACTGTGTTCGCGGCCCGGTCGTGCATGCCGCGCAGGTCGCGATCGACGATCAGCGGCGGGACCACCGTGAGCAGTAGCAGCGTCCGCAACAGGCCCCAGCCGGGCCCGACCAGGCTGCCGTCCAGCCGTACGACCCTGATCCTGGTCACCAGCTTGCCCACCGTGAACCCGGTCAGTGCGCTGAACACGTAGTCCTGGGCCGCAAAGAGCAACAGCGTCCAGTACGCGACGTCGGCCTGATAAGGCCTGATCGCCGCGACTACGATCACCCAGCACAGCAGCCAGTCGACGAACAGCGCGCCGACCCGGCGCGCCATGCCGGCGACCGCGCCGGCGCCCTCCTCAGGCAGGCCCAGGTCACGGCCGGGGTAGCCTGGTTGATCTGCGGCGCCGGCCCGGGGAACACGTGGCGAGCCGGCTCGCTTCTGCTCCGTCACGCCTTCACAGTACTCAGCCGCCCAGACTCTGCTGGCGGACGGGGCAGTGCGGGAACGCATGAAATCCGCGGCGTAACGCGGCCGAAACATCGGGGACATGGACCGGAAATCGCCGGACGCTAGCCTCATGCAGACTCACCCGCCGGCCAATGGTTCGCAGCGAAAGGGAATTCGGATGTTCACAAGCGGTGACGAGGTCCTGCGGTACATCGCCGATGCCGACGTGCAGTTCGTCGACGTCAGGTTCTGCGACCTGCCAGGCACGATGCAGCACTTCACGGTGCCCGCGTCAGCGTTCGAGGAGCGGGTCTTCACCGACGGCCTCATGTTCGACGGCTCGTCGATCAGGGGCTTCCAGGAGATCCACGAGTCCGACATGCTGCTGCTGCCTGACCCGTCGACCGCGGTCGTCGATCCGTTCCGCACGCACAAGACGCTGAACCTGACGTTCTTCGTGCACGACCCGCTGACCGGCGAGCCATACAGCAGGGACCCGCGCAACATCGCCAAGAAGGCCGAGGAGTACCTGCGCGGCAGCGGCATCGCGGACACCGCCTTCTTCGGGCCGGAGGCCGAGTTCTACATCTTCGACTCCGCGCGGTTCGCGACCAGCCCGAACGAGGGCTACTACCACCTCGACTCGATCGAGGGCGCCTGGAACACGGGCCGGGACGAGCCGGGCGGCAACCTCGCCTACAAGCCGCGCTACAAGGGCGGCTACTTCCCCGTCTCCCCCACCGACCACTACAGCGACCTGCGCTCTGAGATGGTCAGCAAGCTGATCGAGGTCGGCATCGACGTTGAGATGCAGCACCACGAGGTTGGCACGGCGGGCCAGGCCGAGATCGACATCAGGTTCGACAAGCTGCTCCACATGGCCGACAAGCTGATGCTCTACAAGTACGTCGTCAAGAGCGTCGCGCGCGCCGCTGGCAAGACCGTGACCTTCATGCCCAAGCCGCTGTTCGGCGACAACGGATCCGGCATGCACTGCCACCAGAGCCTGTGGAAGGACGGCGAGCCGCTGTTCTACGACGAGGTCGGCTACGCCGGCCTCTCGGACATGGCCCGTTACTACATCGGTGGCCTGCTCAAGCACGCACCGTCCCTGCTCGCCTTCACCAACCCCACGGCGAACTCCTACCACCGGCTGGTTCCCGGCTTTGAGGCGCCCGTCAACCTGGTGTATTCGCAGCGGAACAGGTCGGCCTGCGTGCGCATCCCGATCACCGGGGCAAGTCCCAAGGCCAAGCGGATCGAGTT
The DNA here is from genome assembly GCA_963696215.1 of uncultured Actinomycetota bacterium. Taxonomy (GTDB): domain Bacteria; phylum Actinomycetota; class Actinomycetes; order Streptosporangiales; family Streptosporangiaceae; genus Chersky-822. The sequence continues at coordinate 787,182 of CAVOJF010000005.1, read as the reverse complement.
CCGGGTCCCTGACCCGTCCGGCAACCCGTACATCGCGTTCGCGGCCATGCTGATGGCAGGCATCGACGGGATCAGGAACAAGATCGAGCCGCCCGAGCCCATCGACAAGGACCTGTACGAGCTCCCGCCCGACGAGGCCTTCGCGATCCCGAAGGTGCCGGGCTCGTTGGAGAAGGTGCTTGAGTGCCTCGAGGCCGACCACGAGTACCTGCTCGAGGGCGGCGTCTTCACCAGCGACCTGATCGAGACGTGGGTCGAGTACAAGCAGACCCACGAGATCGACCCGCTCAGGCTCCGCCCGCACCCCCACGAGTTCGAGATGTACTTCGACTGCTGAGCTGTGAATGGCGGCTGACCTGCGATGCGGCTCAGCCGGCAGCATTGAGCGTACGGATGCGCGGGATCCCGGAGATCGTTGAGAGCGAGTGGGTTCTCTTGACCCACGGAATCACCGTCCTGACCGGACGGAGCAATGTCGGCAAGACCTCAGAGGCGACTGCTCTCATGACGTTGCTCCAGCCGGTCATCCAGCGCGCTGCGCACCGGGAAGACAGAAACAAGGTAAAACGGACATCAGCTCGGAAATCGTAGTGCTTGCCGAACCGGCCCTGCGGTGTGAGGCATATCACGGATCCAGGTGGCGGCAGGCCGCGTCAAAGTTGTTGACCCGCGACGCGAGCGGCGCCGGTCCAGTGCATATCCTGCGTGACCAGGGCAGTCTGCGCCGGTTAATCCGGCGCAAGCCGAGGCCAGCTTCTCGGAGGCTGACCGGCGCTGTCCTGGGCGCGGTTGTAAAGGCCGACACATCGGGGGGATCCATGGGAGACATGCAAGCTCCTACAGCGCATACCGGACCGGTTCTGACCCGCGGTGGCTAGGGTCGCCGGGCCCTGGATCGGGCGGCTCGGCCTCCGGCTGGCGCTCGTGTTCGTTGCCGTCGCGCTCGCGGCGGTCTCGGCGGCGGTCATCTTCGGGTCCCTAGCTACGAGCGGCAATGTCGATCAGCTGATCAAAAGGCAGCGCGCCGATGCGGTACTGGCGACAGCCATCACCGCGGCAGCCGCCTATGATCACGCAGGCTGGGAGCGGGCCGACCTGTCCGCCCTGACCATGGTGCTCAGCAAGGCAGGCGCGGCGGTGCGGGTGCGGAATATGGCGGGGCAGGTGGTCGGCGCCTCACCGGATTTCGCCTCCAGGCGCGGCCAGCCGGAGCTCACTGAGCCGGTCAGCCTGCGAGGGCAGCATGTCGGCAGCGTTACCCTCAGGTTCGGTCACAAGGGCCTGGCCGGGGCAATCGAGCAGTTTCAGGCCCAGCGTTGGCCCGCCTGGATCATGGCGGCCGGAGTGGCGGCGCTCATCGCGCTGATCGCCGCGCTGCTCCTCTCGGGGCGGATCACCGGGTCCGTGGACCGGCTGATACGGGTCGCCAGGGCCAGGGGCCGCGGCGATCTAACTGTCCGCGCCGGCGACGTCGGCGGTTTCAGTGAGATCCGCGAACTGGCCGGGGCATTCGACCAGACGGCCGACGCGAGGGACGAGCAGGACCGGCTGCGCCGCAACCTGGTCGCCGACGTCGCCCACGAACTGCGCACCCCCATCGCCGTGCTGCAAGCCGGACACGAGGCCATGCTCGACGGCCTTACCAAGCCGACGCCAGTAAATCTCGCATCCCTGCACGATGAGACACTGCGCCTCGGCAGGATGGTCGGCGACCTGCAACGGCTCGCGTCAGCCGAAGCCGCCGCCCTCCAGCTCAGGCTCATCCCGTGCGACCTCGCCGCCATCGCCCAGGACGCAGCCGACAGCCTGGCCGACGCCTTCGACAGCGCCGGCATCTCCCTCCGCCGGCACCTCGCCGACGCGCAGGTCAGGTGCGATCCGGCCAGGATGCGTGAGATCACCACCAACCTGCTCACCAACGCGCTGAAATTCACACCCCACGGAGGGACAGTGCTCGTCGAAACCGGGCCACGTGAGCCGGGAAGGGAGCAAGCCCGGCTCACAGTCACCGACACCGGCATCGGCATCCTGCCCGAAGACCTGCCCAGGGTGTCTGAACGGTTCTTCCGCAGCGCGCGGACCTCCGGCATCGCCGGCAGCGGAATAGGGCTGACAATCGTGGCCGAGATCGTACGAGGACACCACGGCAGCATGGAAATCGACAGCGAACCAGGCACCGGCACGGCAATCTCCATCACGTTGCCAGCCCGCCGACACGGCGACGCTCCCTGACCATCCAAGAAACCCGCAAAACGGGCATCCGATACGGGACTGTCAGAAATTTTGTGTGTGATGTCCGGCGAGGGTCATCTTGATGCGTCACTACCGGCCGGGAACCTGTCGCGCTCATTGTCCACGATGTGCTCAGACGGCCACAACCGCCGCAGGCGCCGCTGCCTGCACAGGTCGCCGCAAGGACCTAAGGATCAACGCCGCCTGACCGGCACGGTTTCGTCAGTTGCTGGTCAGGTCCGGCAGGCCACACTGGAGGCATGCGACTGTCCTCGGCCCGGATCTTGTTCATCGAGGATGAGCCTGCGATCCGCGACCCGGTCGCCACCGCCTGGCCAGCGCGCGGAATCTGGTGCGCAGCCAGGCCGACGGCATGGGCCTGCGCGAGGCCGCCAGCTCGCTCCGGCCCGATCTGGCCATTGTGGACATCACCCTGCCGGGCCCGGACGGCCTGTCCCTCGCCCGCCGGCTCCGCGCGTGACGACCTGCCTGTCTTGTTCCTGACCGCCGCGACGGGCTAGATGACCGGCTGGCCGGGTTCGCCGTCGGCGCAGATGACTACCTGGTGAAACCGTTCGCCCTGACCGAACTGCTCGCCCGCGTGCACGCGTTGCTGCGGCGAGCCGGCGGCTGCACTCGGCCACCATCGAGGCCGGGAACCTGGTGATGGACGAAGCCGCCCGCGCTGCCTGGCGGCTATCGCCGATCTCCGTCTCCGTGATTATCATCGCGGCCAGCTCGCGTACGCGTGCGGCGATGACGCAAGGCGCACGAGCCCCTTGGCTCCTGCCCGCGTCGACTAACTCGAGTCCCCTGATGTGAAGAAGGTGGCGAAGCTGCCCGCTACTACGGTGACGACGAAGATGCCCCACACCTCAAGGCCGATATCGACTATCTTGCCGACCGAAGTCAGCGGGTTAGTCATACTCGAGGAAACGGTCAGCAGCTGCGCACCGCAGAAAAAGGCCGCATCGCCGAGCCCGTGGATACTGCCGCCTTTCTTCCCGCTTTCAGAGGTCCATATGAGGACAGTGCCGACGGCGAAGACGAGAACGGACATCCCGACGGCAAGCAGAAGACGAGCAAAAGGCGCCGGTGCCGTTCCGCACGCGTGAAGAGCCTGGACAATTCTTCTCGTATCACAGCAGAGTCTCCTTCCACCTTGCAGCCGGTGCCAGCGAGTCGATGACCCGTCGGGCGGCAACAGCTACGGTCGAACTGGCTCGCGAGAGCGCCCTCTACGAGGCCCGTCCGTTCCGCGCCTGACCTTTGAACCGAAGCATGCCGCGCCGAGGGACTCGGCATCGCTTTTCGCGCGTTTTTGGCGATCGCAAGCCGGACCGGCCTGTACTTGTCGGTAATCCTGCGAAGGCGCCGCTGGTCTTGCCGCCCACGATCGTGAGCGGGATGTCCTGAGCAAACGAGAACCACGTTATCGCGGCAACGAGATGTCAGGAAGAAACCGGCAAATCGGAGAGGCGGCGGCCGCTCGATGTACGCAGCTGACCTCCAGGCCGGTCAGCTTCCGGTGCATGGCGACGGCCTGGCCGGGGTAGGTGCCAGTGTCTGTTATTTACGCAACTGCCAGCCCAGGAGGTGCTCGTGGCTGCTCCAGCTGCCACCAAGACGGACATTGATCTCAAGCTAGCGGGCGAGCTCGCCCAGCAGCTGCGCGTTGACTCCGTCCGCTCGAGTACGGCCGCCGGGTCGGGTCACCCGACTTCGAGCATGTCGGCCGCTGACCTGATGGCCGTCCTCGTCGGGCGGCATCTTCGGTATGACTGGGACGAGCCGGCCAGCCCGGCCAACGATCACCTGATCTTCTCCAAGGGTCATGCGTCGCCGCTGCTCTACTCGGTCTATAAGGCTGTCGGGGTCGTCTCTGACGATGAGCTCATGACCGGCTACCGCCGTCTCGGATCCCGGCTGGAGGGTCATCCGACGCCGGCGCTGCCCTGGGTCGACGTGGCGACCGGCTCGCTCGGCCAGGGATTGCCCGACGCCGTCGGGGTCGCGCTGGCCGGCAAGTACCTGGACGAGTCCCCGTTCCGGGTCTGGGTCTTGTGCGGTGACAGCGAGATGGCCGAGGGCTCGATCTGGGAAGCCCTCGACAAGGCCGCCCATTACAAGCTGTCCAACCTGATCGCCATGGTGGATGTCAACCGGCTCGGGCAGCGCGGTCCGACTGAGCTGTCCTGGGATCTGGAAACCTACAGCCGCCGCGCGTCGGCGTTCGGCGCCCGTGTCTTGACCATCGACGGCCACGACGTGGCTGAGATCGACCGGGCCATGGCACACGCGGGCCACATCACGGGTGACCAGCCGACTGTGATCCTGGCCAGGACCATCAAGGGCCGCGGCTTCTCCGAGGTCGAGGACCGGGAGGGCTGGCACGGCAAGCCGTTTCCCCCGGAGATGGCCGAGAGGGCGATCATCGAGCTCGGCGGGCAGCGCGACCTCGTCGTGCGCGGCCCGAAGCCGGATGAGGCTGCGGCAGCCGCCCGCGCGGGGAATGCCAGCGTGGCGCTGAAGCTGCCCGGCTACGCCGTCGGGGACAAGGTCGCAACACGCAAGGCCTACGGCCAGGCGCTGGCCGCCATCGGCGCCCGCCGCGATGTGGTCGCGATGGACGGCGAGGTGAGCAACTCGACCTACGCGGACGAGTTCGCGCACAAATATCCCGAGCGCTACTTCGAGATGTACATCGCCGAGCAGCAGCTGGTGGCCGCCGCGGTCGGCTTCAGCGTGCGGGGCTACCGTGCCGTTCGCCTCGACGTTCGCGGCTTTCCTGACCCGCGCCTACGACTTCATCCGGATGGCCGCTATCTCCCAAGCCAACATTCGCCTGATCGGCTCGCACGCGGGCGTCGAGATCGGTGCCGACGGCCCGTCGCAGATGGCGCTGGAGGACCTGGCCATGATGCGCGCCGTTCAAGGGGCGACTGTCCTGTACCCGAGCGACGCCACCAGCACGGCTGCGCTCGTGCAGGCCATGGCCGACCGGGACGGCGTCGTCTACATGCGCACGACGCGCGGCGCCTATCCGGTCCTGTACGCCGCTGGGGAAGCATTCCCGGTCGGCGGCGCCAAGGTGCTGCGCGCCAGCGACAAGGACCACGTCGCCCTGATCGGCGCCGGAGTGACCCTGCATGCCTGCCTCGCCGCCGCCGACCAGCTCAAGGCCGACGGGATCCGCGCACGCGTCATCGACGTGTATTCCGTCAAGCCAATCGACACTGACACGCTGACCGCGGCTGCCGCAGCCACAGGCGGCAAGCTGGTAGTTGCCGAGGATCATCACCCCGAAGGCGGCCTCTGCTCCGCCGTCGTCGATGCGCTAACCGGCGCCGGGACTGCCGACCTGACCGTGCGGCACCTGGCAGTTTGCGAGCTGCCTGGGTCGGGGACCAGTGCCGAGCTGCTCGACGCAGCCCGCATTAGCGCCACGCACATCGCGGCAGCTGCCCGCAGCCTGGCTGGCTAGCCAGCCGGGTCCCTCGGCGCCGGACGGGAGAGGCGCCAGCCGTCGGTGCGACCCGGGCGGCGACAGTAGCCAGGCTCCGCATGCATCTAGCACAGGCAGGAACTGGCAGGGAGACTCAGGAAGCTGCGTCGACTCCTCGCCCGGCCTCGGCGTCTTGCCGCTCGACGCGCTCGTTCCGGGCTCAGGCACCATTGGCTCGCCCGCGTCGGATCAGCTGGCCGCCGGCCCCGCGCGGACGTTCCTTTCTTGCACGATCTCACTTCCGCCCCGCGGATATGCACCGCTGCCACTCAACCCTCGGCTACCACAGCCCCGTCAGTCACGAGAAAACCCGCCGCCAGCCGCCCGAAATGGCGGCATGATCATCACAACGAGTCTGTCCGGGAAACCGGGGGAAGCTCACAGGCAGTTCTGGTGACGTGCCGGCCGGCTCGAACTTGAGCCCAGTCCTTCAAGGCCAGCGGATCGCGAACCGCGACTGCCAACATTGCACCACGGCTGCTGAGAATTAGCTGGCGGCATTCTCGAGCCATGCGTGGATGAACTGGAGCATGTCGGCGCCAGTTAGTGCCGTCAGCGCGCCCATCGCCAGGCGAGTGCGGGGCAGCAAGAGCACGCCTGCGTGAACCCCGTCGCCACCCATGTCGATATGCAGAATGGGCAGGTAAGGAGCTCGCCGACCGTCTTCTGGCCGCCCTCGCCGCGGACGTCCTCGTCCAGCTCTGCTGGCCGTTGGGCGCCCTTGTACGCGGCGAACGGAGCCCGCAGCGGGCTGGTGACCGGGTCCTTCGCAATCAGCCTGCTGAGCTTGTGCGTCGATGCGGCGCAGAGCACCAGGTCGCCAGCGGACAGACCGTCGGGAACTGGCTTGCCCTGCGCACTGACGGCTGCGGCCACGGCGGCGATCGCCCCGGCGTAAACGGTCATGACCGCGGCGTAGCCGGCCAGCGGCCGCTGCTCACCGCGCGCGTACCGTGATGCCTGGACGCGCGCGGCGCCCGCGAGCCGGTCTTTCATCTCCGTCACCGTCTTCATCGAGCCCGGCTATCCGCGACGAGCCAGCCAAACCCACTAAGCCATCGGCCCGTGATATGCAGCGCAGCGCGCGCAGACAGCCGCGCGCTGCGCTGACTCGCCGGATTCTCCGGCGATCCCGCTCAGCCGCCTGGCATTCGCGGGGCGATCACTCTCCCCGGCCAGACATCTTGTCGCGGGCCTTGTCCGCAGCGCCAGCAACCGGCCCGGCGGACTTCAGCACGCCAGGTGAGGCGGGCGTGTGCGGGTGCGGGCGCGTGGGCGCCGTCTTCTTGCCCTGCTCGATCTTCGTTCCGATCTCGTTGGCTTCCTGGGCGCTCAGCGCATTGCGCAGACCCGGCCAGACCCGGGTCTCCTCGTAGGTGATGTGCTCGCGCCCGGCCTTGATGAACTTGGTGACGAGCTTGTCGAACTCGCCGTCCGCGGCATCCAGCTGGTCCAGCTTGCCGAGCACCTCCTTGCCTTCTTGTTCCTGCTCGATCGCAGTGCTGGCGAGCTTGTCCCCGTCGGGCAGCTTGTCGCGCACGGCAGGCCAGAAGTACATCTCCTCCACCGCCTCGTGCCTGGACGCCTCGATGACGAGTTCTTCCACCATCTTCTTGCGCTGCGCCAGTTCGTGCTTGCTCGCGCCCGCCGCGGCGGTCGGCCCCGCCTCAAGGTCTGCCAGCATCTGCTTGACCTCGGCGTGATCCGTGGCCAGTACGTCGAAAACCCCTGCCATCTCCTACCCCGTCCTCTCGCGAATGGGTGAGCCACTGACCTCCCCGGCCCGGGCCGGCTAAACCCTGGGCCACCTCGCTTCCTGGCTTCCGTTGACGTGTTGGGCGACCTGAAGCCTTCGCCGGTAAGCCACGTAACCACCCAGCGCAGTGGAAACGGGCCCTAGGCCGTCCTGGCGCGTCGCCAGGCAGCCGGGTCAGGAGCGGGCGGCGTGGCGGCTGCGGTTCAGCTCCGCCCTGACCGTGTTGCCGAGTTCGGTCCAGCTGTTCTCGAACTTGGCGACGCCGTCGCGTTCCAGCTGGCTGGTGACATCATCGAGATCGATGCCGATCGCGGCGAGCTGGTCAAGCACGTGCCGGGCCTCGTCGTACCGGCCGCTGATGGTGTCCCCGCTGACCGTGCCGTGGTCAGCGAAGGCTTCCAGGGTGACACCCGGCATGGTGTTGACGGTGTCCGCGGCGACGAGCCCGGCTACGTACATGGTGTCGGGATAAGCGGGGTCCTTGACGCCGGTGGATGCCCACAGCGGGCGCTGCGGTTGGGCTCCGGCGCGCGCAAGCCGCTGCCACCGCTGGCTGCCGGTCAGCTCCTGGTACTGCTGGTAGGCGAGCCGGGCGTTGGCGATGCCCGCCTGGCCCCTGAGCCCGGCGGCTGCGCCACCGCCGATGCGGTCCAGCCGGGCATCGACCTCGGTGTCAACCCGCGAGACGAAGAAGGAGGCGACCGACCGGATCGCGGTAATGTCGCGGCCCGCGGCCGCGGCCAGCTCCAGGCCGCTCAGGTAGGCGTCCATGACCTCGCGGTACCGGACAAGCGCGAAGATCAGCGTGACGTTGACGCTGATTCCCTCGCTGGTGGCCTGCCTGATCGCCGCCAGGCCTGCCGGCGTCGCCGGGATCTTGACGAACAGGTTGTCCCGGTCCACCGCGCCGCGCAGCGCGCGAGCCGCCGCCGTGGTCGCGGCCGTGTCGCCTGCCAGCCGCGGATCCACCTCGATCGAGACCCGCCCGTCCCGGCCGCCGGTCCGCTCGTAGACCGGGGCAAGGACGTCGCATGCTGCCCGCACGTCGTCGGTGGTGATGGCGAAGACCGCCGTGTCCACGTCGGCGCCGCGGGCGGCCAGGTCACGCAGCTGGCCGTCGTAACGATGGCCTTTAGCCAGAGCCGACGCGAAGATCGTGGGGTTCGTGGTCACGCCGACCACATGCCGGCCGGTGATCAGGGACTGCAGTGCGCCCCCGGCCAGGAGCTCGCGCGATAGGTCGTCCAGCCATACAGCCACCCCCTCGGCGGACAGCTCGGCCAGCGGGTCGCGGTTGGTGTCGCCCGTCATCTACTGGCCTGCTCGGATGAGCTGGGCTGCCGCCCGCACGCGGAGTTCTTCGAGGAGCTCGGCCTGGCCGCGGGCCCTAGAGATCAGTTCATCCAGCCGACCGGAATCGAGCCGCTTGTCCCTGTCTGCAAGGACCCGGAGCGTTCTCCACCCGGCAACCTTGCCTTCGACGCCCAGCCGCAGGAGTTCCAGCTCCTCAAGGCTGCTGAGGGGCGACCGGGTCAGCAGGTGCCCGTTGAGCTTCAGCCGCCCGGCCTTCTCGCCAATCCACGCGGCATACACCTTGTAGCCCCGAACCGGGATGCCCAGAGCAGCCATGATCTCTAGCAGCGCAGTCCGGTCCTCCGCGATCTCCGCCGCCAGGCGCTGCAGGGCGCCTCGGGCCTGCGGACGGCGTGGCGCTGTCATCCGCCGCGCCAGCTCGGCGCCTCCAGTCGCTCCGGCGAGATGATCGTTGAGGTAGATGCCGAGCAGGTTTTGCCCGGAGTCCCCGTTAGCCGTCCCTGTCATGTCCCCTCCCTGCCAGATGCTGGCCTCTCCTACTTACTGCCTCATGCGCGCCGCCTCATGCATCGAGCGCAGGCCGACCTGGCGGGAAGTGCCGGCAAGAGCACTCCTACCTTCCTGGCGGAGCCAGGCGCGGTCTAATCGCCAGCGGGTGCGGACTTGCCGGCAATCCCGAGGAGCGACACCAGGACAAGCAGGCCAGGGAAGATGGACTGGATGCCGAAATACGTCAGCGCAGCCGCGCGGTCCTGCAGGTCGTCCGCCTGATATACCTTCAGCGCCCTTTCGCGGCATCCAGCCAGGAGCCGCCGCTCAGATCTGTCGGGTCATCCGGCACATCCAGGCCCGGCGGCCTGACCGAATGCTGCGATCTGGTCATCTCCGATAACTCCCTCCACGCGTCGCCGTGGCAGCTGGTTCTGGATACTCGCGGCGTGGCTCCGGCTCCGGCTGGCGCGTTCATCGCGCAAGGATCGGGTGCTGCCCGGTGTGCCAGGTCAGGCGGCGGAGGCGGCCGGGCGACTACGAGCGGCTGTCGGTCATGGCGTCGCGGGCTGTCTGTGCCTGATCCCCGAGGTCGTGCGCCGAGCTGGCGCTTTCGTCCTTGACGGCGGCGGCCGCGTCGGCTGCTGCGGCTTTGACCGACTCGGCTGCGTGCTGGGCTGAGGGCTGGAGGCTGGCCGCGGCATCCCTGGCCGCCCCGGTGACTGCCGGAACGGCGGCATCCTTGACCTTCGCCGCGGCCCGTTCCTCAGCGTTGCTGGCCGGAAGAAGCGAGCCTGCGAGCCAGCCCGCCCCGACCGCGATCATGCCGACCGCTAGCGGGTTGCCGGTCACCTGGCGGCGCAGCCGACCAGGGGCCGCCGACACCTTCTGCTCGGCAGCCGACGCCTTTTCTCCGGCTGCGGAAGTCGTTTTGGAGACCGATCGTGATGCTGCGCCCATCACCTTGTCCTTCGCTCCGAGCACAGCGGAACGTGCGCTGGCTGCCTTGCGCTTTGCCGCATGGGAGGGGTTGACCGTGTCGGCCAGCGCGTTGACGTCCCCGCTGAGACTGGTCCGCGTTCCCTCGATCTGCTCACGGATCTGGTCCGGATCACTGCTCATGCTGTGCCCTCGTTTCCTTTCACGGCGTCAGGAATCTTCTTCATCGTCTGCGTGGTCTGCGGGATGCCGGAGACCGCGCTAAGCTCCCGGCGCCCCGTCAGCGCGAAAACCGCCACGATAATCAGCCAGATGGCCGCCACGATCAGTGCCGACCAGCCGTGCCCGGTGGCGTCGCCGATGCCCCACCACGCAGCAACCGACGCGAACAGCAGGAACATGTAGCCGCTGACGCCAGCGCCCCCCAGCAGCCCGGCTCCCTTGCCTGCCCGGATCGCAGACTGGCGGAGCTCGGCCTTGGCCAGGTCCACCTCCTGGCGGATGAGCGTGCTGAAATCAGCGGCCAGGTCAGAGAACAGGTCGCCAGCCGACGGCCGCGAATCAGGCCGGGGCTGCAGGTTCGGATCGAGCCGGCTGCTCATGGCGTGTCCTGACCGGGCGCATAGCCATCAGCGCCCAGCGGGCTCCGCTCGCCGGATGCCGGGCCCCCCGAATCACTAGCTGCGCCCTTAAGCCCGCGGGTGAGCCTGCCGGCCACCAGCCCCGCTCCTGCCGCCAGGACCAGGAAGATCGCCGGCCTGCTGCGCGCGAAGGACTGCACCTCGTCCGCCACATCGCCAGGCCGGCGCTCATCCAGCCACTGCCCACTAGCACGGACCCGCGAGGCGGCCTGGCTCGCGACGCTGGCGGCCATGCCGCCCTGGCCGGAGGCACCAGCCATCGAGCTGAGCTCATCGCTGAGCGCAAACAGCCGATCCGCCAGCTGCCGCTGGCCCCGCGCAGCTTGCTCCCCAAGCTGGCCTTGAGCCTGCCGGAGAAGGTCTTCGCCCTGGCGCCCGGCCTCAGCCGCCACGCCCGAAGCCTGCTCCCCGGCAACGGCGGCCACGTGCTTTCCGGCCTGAACGCCGCTGTGACTCAGATCAGATGCCTGATCCCTCACGACTTCGGCCGTGCCCGGCCCGGCGGATTCTGGCGGCAAAGGATCGCCCCACTGCGGCGGCGTCGCTGCGGGCAGGTGGTTGTCTGTCATCTGGCAATCTCCTCGATTCGAGCGATCACAGACCGTCAGCAGCACACAGCACGGCCACAGCACGTAGCGCCGACTTCGGGCGGCTGCTGGGCCCATCCGGTCAGCAGCGGCGGCGCGCTCAGATCACTCGGTTCTGGCGTTTTGCGCCGACGAGCTGTCAGCTTGGTGTTAACGGCCACTGAGAAGTCCGGGGGACCTGGCCGTTCCGGGGAGGAAGCTCTGGGACGCAGGCAATAGGCATGGTCATGCGTCATGCTGCGAGCCGCAGCCGCTCATGCAGCCGTGCATGGGTCGGCCTCAGAGGATCTGTTCTGCCGCGCCTGTCGGGTCCGAAGTTCCCGAGTGATCGCGCCTGCTTCTTGACATGCCCCGCGCAGGCTCTTTACTGTTATACCAACATCATAGAATAATGTCATGATGGAAGAAGGCTGATGTTCCGGTTCCATGTCGACGGCTCGTCCGGTGTCCCGCCCTACCTGCAGCTTGTGCACCAGGTACGGCAGTCGCTCCTGCTGGGCTATCTGCAGGAGGGTGACCGCCTTCCTACGGTCAAGGACGTTGCTAGCGACCTGGTGATCAACCCCAACACAGTCGTCAAGGCATACCGGCAGCTGGAGCACGAGGGTCTGGCCGGCGGCCGGCCGGGCCAGGGCACGTTCATCACCGGCAGCCTGTCACCGGATCCGCCGCAAGCGCACCGGGCCCTGCGCGCATCGCTGGAGAAATGGCTCCGTGACGCCGATGCGGCCGGGCTCAGTGACGAGGCGGTGTCGGCGCTCATCGCCGTCGCCAGGCATGACATGAAGAAGGAGAAGGTCTGATGACAGCAGATGCGGCCGTCGTTGCGGCAGTTCAGGCCACCGGGCTGGGCAGGCGTTACGGCCAGGAGTGGGGGCTGCGCGACTGCACACTCGAAGTTCCCGCGGGCGCGATAGCCGGCCTGGTGGGCCCGAACGGCGCAGGCAAGACCACACTGCTGCAGTTGATCATCGGCCTGCTCGCGCCCACCGAAGGGCAGGCGTCGGTGTTCGGCCATGTCTCCCTGGCGCACACGGCGGCGACTCTGGCACGGGTCAGCTTCGTCGCCCAGGACCATCCGCTGTACCGGGATTTCACCGTCGCGGACATGCTCCACCTCGGCCGGGCAATGAACCCCGGCTGGGATCAGGGGCTCGCGCAGGCCCGGATGAATGCGCTCGGCATCTCGCCGAGACGCAAGGTCAAGAGCCTGTCGGGCGGCCAGCAGGCACAGGTCTCGCTGACCATGGCGCTGGCCAAGCGCGCGCCGCTGCTCGTGCTGGACGAGCCAGTGTCCAGCCTGGACCCGATCGCCCGGCTGGATTTCATGCGGGACGTGCTGGCCGCGACCGCCGACAACGGCCTGACCGTCCTCATCGCCTCGCACGTGGTCTCTGAGCTGGAGCGACTCTGCGACTGGCTGATCGTGCTTACCGCCGGACACGTGCAGCTAACCGGCCCTGTTGACGACCTCCTGGCCGCGCACAGCCTGCTCACCGTCCCCCGCGCCACGCGGGACGCCGATTTGCCCGGGCACTGCATCCACCGCGCCGACAGCGACCGCCACTCCACCGCCCTGATCCGCGCCGACCCTGCTGGGCTGGCCGCGCTGGACCACCCCGGATGGCAGGCAGACCCAGTGGGATTCGAGCAGCTGGTGCTGGCCTACCTGCAGCGCCCGCTGCCAGGGGCGGCACACAACGATCCTGTCCAGGCCGCGGCGCGGCCAGGACCGACCACAAAGGCGGTAACGCGATGATCTGGGTCAGCTGGCGGCAGCACCGCAGCCAGGCCATAGCCTGCCTCGGACTGCTCGGCATCCTCGCCGTATTCGCGATAGCGGTCAGCAGCTCGATGCGCACGGCATTCAGCCACGACCAGCTCGCCGGATGCCTCGCTCACAACCCGGCAAGCGGCGCCTGCCAGGGCACGGTTGGCGCGTTCATGAACAGCTTCAACACCGTGGTCAACATCGGGTTCTGGGCACTGCTCCTGGCGCTTCCCGGGCTGCTCGGGGTCGTCATCGGCGCGCCGCTGATCGCCAGGGAACTCGAATACGGCACCTGGCAGCTAGCCTGGGCACAGACCGTTCCGCGCGCCAGATGGCTCATCACCAAGCTGGCCGTCGTCACCGCCGGTCTCATCATCCTCGGCGTCGCGATGACCGCACTGATCACCTGGTACCGCCAGCCCATGGACCGGCTCACCGGCCACTTCATCAACAACGTCTACGACTTCGAGGGCCTGGCTCTCACCTCCTACATCCTGCTGGCGTTCGGACTCGCCGTCCTCGCCGGGCTGCTCATCCGGCGCAGCATCCCGGCCATGGTGGCCGCCTTGATCGCCTGGCTGGCCGTCAGGCTAACGGTCGAGTACCTGCTCCGCCCCCGCTTCCAGGCACCGCTCACGCACACCCAGAGCTGCACGCGCGGCTGCTCGCTCGACGTGGGCATCACCTCCGTGCCACCGCAAACCGGCCACATCGGAGACTGGGTGCTGAGGGCCACCGGCCCAGGAAACCAAATCGTGACCACCTACCAGCCCGCCGACCGGTTCTGGACCTTCCAGCTCATCGAAGCCGGCCTCATCGCGGCGATCACCGCGGCCGCACTCGCCACCACGATCTGGCTGCTGCACAGACGCGCCGCCTGACTGCCTCGCCCACCATCGATCGCAGAGTCAGACGCACACAGCTATACCGGTCACGGCAGGCCCAGCCAGATCGACCGGTTCTGTCCACCTGCGGACCGTCCGTCGACCGACCAATTCGGCCGCGCCGAACGAGCCTTACTTGCGCGATGCCGCGTTCTGCAACGCCTCCTTGAAGGGTTTGTCTCTTCTTCTTGGCTCCCATAGCGTGGGGATCGAAGTGGCGAGGAGCCTGTCGCCGTAGTGAGTTGGCCCGACCGCCGCGCTCCCCGGGGCCGTGAGAGTGCGCGCGAGGCTGGCGGCTGGTGCGCGGACCTTAGCTATGTGGTTTTCTGAACGTTGGTAAGACCTCAGAGACGACTGCTCTGACGACGTTGCTCCAGCCGGTCATCCGGCGCGCTGCGCTGGTCACAGACCTGGCCTGATCGAAGTTCTGCAGGCTCAGATCTCGATCCCGGCCCACCACCTGATGCGGCGCTGGGATGCAGACAACTCCGCCCGCGCCGACAGCACCGGAGTCCCCGGCCGGCCGGGCAACGCCACGCTCGTGCCCCGGCGCGAGCTTGCCGATGTGGCCATGTCACTTGCCGCATGGTATGACCACAACGTCAGCAGGGCAGTCGTAGGATTCGAATCTGCGCATACGGTTCCGGAGGCCGCATCACCAACCTGGCGAATCTTGGCCCGTGACCGGCCAAGCAGGGGCCGCCAGCCGGGAGCCGCGACTGAGATCGTTCCGTGCATGTTCCGGATCAAGGAATCGACGGCTGAAGGTCGGACTATCAGCTTGGGAATCTGTCCGCGACGTGCCACCAAGCAGTGTGACCCGCGCATCCCATTGGCCGCGACTACTTGGGAGTACCCGTCCCGCCGGTAATGGTCCGCTGATGGGCCGCCCGCCTAACTGAGCTTTCATCGCCAGTTTCGGTACCAGCTCCGCATGGAGAACGGCCCCTGTGCAGGCGTGCCCCTGGATCGATCCGTACTCGGCGCGGGCCCGCTGGCGGCCGCGTCGGAACCTGCCGGTCCGGCGCGATGCGGCAGGATGCTGCCATGGAAATCCGCGTTCTCTACCCGCCGATCGAGCCGTACCGCAGCGGCCTGCTCGACGTCGGCGACGGCCAGCAGATCTGGTGGGAGGAGTGCGGCAACCCCCGAGGCCTGCCCGTGCTGGTCGTGCACGGCGGCCCCGGTGGCGGCTGTTTCCCGGACCATCGGCGGGCCTACGACCCCGCCGCTTACCGGATCATCCTGTTCGATCAGCGCGGCTGCGGGCGGAGTCGGCCGCATGCCAGCGATCCCGGCGTCTCGCTGGCGGCGAACACGACCTGGCACCTGGTGGCTGACATGGAACGGCTGCGTGGTGAGCTCGGCATAAACAGCTGGGTCCTCTCCGGCGGTTCATGGGGAAGCGCGCTCGCTCTCGCTTATGCCCAGGCCCGTCCGCAGCGGGTGCGCGCGATGGTGCTGCGGGGCATCTTCACGCTCCGCGAAAGCGAGCTCAGCTGGGTTTACCGTGACGGTGCGTCCCGGCTACTGCCCGACCGGTGGGAGGAATTCACCGGCGCCATCCCGGAAGAGGAACGCGATGATCTTGTCACCGCCTACCGCAAGCGCCTGGAGTCCGCCGACCGCGACGTCCGCGTGCGTGCGGCCCAAGCCTGGACCCGCTGGGAAATCGCGGGCATGCTGCTGCACCCGGACCCGTCTCTGGAAGCGACGTTCGCCGAGCCTGGTTTCGCAGTGGCGTTCGCCCGGATCGAGAGCCATTACGTCGCCCGTTGCGGCTTCTTCGATGAAGGGCAGCTGATCCGGAACGCGGGCGCGCTCCGGCATGTGCCCGCGGTCATCGTGCAGGGCCGCTACGACCTGTGCACTCCGCCGGCCACCGCCTGGGACCTGCATCGGGTATGGCCAGAATCCGACCTCCAGCTCGTTAACGACGCCGGGCATTCCCTGGACGAGCCCGGGATGGTCCACAGGATCATCGAGGCCACCGACCGCTTCGCCCGCACTGCACCGGCGCGGTGAGCACGGGTCAACCGATTCCTGCTCTGCCCCCGTCTTCCTCGTAGGCGCCCAGAACCAGGTCAGTGGACGCCGGGTCTATGGTCGGCGAAGCCGATCGCGTGCGACGGCCCGAAGGGCCGCCCCAGATGCGGCGGCCGCGAGCCGGACAATCGAAGTCGAGGAAGATAGGCCCCGGCCAGCGGCTGGTCGGCGAACGCACGCTTGTCGCGGCGAGCGGTGGAGCCGCAGCGCCTGCACCAACACAATCGGAGCCGGTGGCGGACGGGATTGTATTTGAGGCTTAAGGCCGCCAGCCTGCTCTCTTCAGCTGGTCGGCGGCAAACTGGCCGACACTGCTCCGCTCCCGTTCAGGTCTGGCCAGTTCCTCGGTTACCACGTCTGCGGTACAACTTGCGTAGCCGGACTCGCGCAGGTATTCGGCGATGACGGCGGCGCGGCCAATGTCGATCAGGAAGGGCCGACTGAAGTCGAACTCTCCATCGGCCTGCTCGATTGGGAGTGGCTGTCTGAAGCCCAAGTCGACAACCTCACTTGAGTCGCCGGTCTTGGCGTGCCGGCCGGCCGAGGCGTTCGGCGCAGCTGGCACAAGGGCGCCCTGAGCCCGCGTATGTGAATGCATGTGCGCCTCCCGCATGCAGCAGACGATATGTTGACGCGCGAGGCAGGGCCACGGTGCACACCGCGGCCTCCTGGTCCCACTCGGTGCCGTTGCCCGCGCGGCAGGACCAGCCGAGGTTTGCCCGGGCAATCCAGCGAGGGGATCTTAAGATGATCACTATGCGCGGTGCGCCAGCGGCCTGGCCGGTTCCGGCTGCCGCTTGTATGTCGTCTTGAAGTGGGGTTCCGGTGACACGTGCACAGGTTGGGCAGGTACGCCGCCGGCCGGGTCGTGGTCTGTCGCTGGACCGGATCGTGACGGTCACGCTGGAGCTGGTAGACGGGCAGGGCATCGGGGCGGCGACCATGCGGGCGGTGTCGGTGCGGCTCGGGGTCCGCTCGATGTCGCTGTACAGATATGTGCGGGACCGTGATGAGCTTCTTGACGCCGTCGTCGAGCGGATCGTCAACGAGCTGGCCGACGATCCCGAAGTCGAGCTGCGGCCGGCCGGCGGCTGGCGGCCGTACCTGACCGGGATGGCGCACGGCGTGCGCCGCTACGCCCGCGCCCATCCGCATGCGTTCCCGCTGGTCGCTACGCGCCCGCCGGAGGCTCCGTGGGTCAATCCGCCGCTACGCTCGCTGCGCTGGGTCGAGGCGATGCTGGCCGGACTGGCCGGGGAGGGGTTCACCGACGATCAGGTCCTGTTCACCTACCGCACGTTCAACAGCTTCTTGCTCGGTTATCTGCTTCTGGAGACCAGCGCTATGGCGCTGCGCGATCCGAAGCCGGGCGACGGCTCCTTCACCAGTCCTGACACGGTAGGAGACGAAGGCGGCGGAACGGCCGGGCAAGCGGCCTCGGCGCCGGTCATCGGCGGCCTCAGCCCGGTCCGCACGGCCGGGCAGCGAGAGGCGATCGAGGATGCGGAGAGCCCCGGTGAGCTGCTCGATCCCGCCGACGTGATTGACGCGAGGCGCTACCCGACATTGCGCCGCCTGGCGGCCGGCCTCGCCGAGGACCGCTGGGACGGGGAGTTCGAGAGAGGCTTGGAAGACATGCTGGACCGCATTGCGGTATTCGTGGCCGGTGAGCCGGCCCTCCGGTGAGATTGATGCCATAGACCGCGCCGGCCTCCCGGGGCCGGCGGACCGTACTTGGCCCCCGGCCGCGTTATCGCGGCTTCAGTACCGGTGGGAAGCCATGACCGTGGCCGGCCTGCGTGGCCGAAACGCCGCCGTGCCTGCTGGGCAGCAGTTCGTGGACGCTGTAAGCTTCCCAGGTAAGCTGTTGAGGTAAGCTGCTTACGTAAGTTTAATGTGTAAGTCACCCGGCGGCGGGTAGGGGGAGCCGGCCGGCGGCTCACGGGGGACCGGCCGGCGCACGGGGACAGGCACGGGCCATCAGCATGCGGCTGCTGGCCCGTGCCGCCCAGGCGCCGCCGCAGCAGCTGCCACGACCACGCGTGGGGAGACACTGGAGATGACCAGATCGCAGCATTCGGCCACGCCGCCGGGCCTGGACGTGCCCGATGACCCGGCAGATCTGAGCGGCGGCTCCTGGCTGGATGCCGCGAAACGGGCGCTGAGGGAATATAAGGCCGACGACTTGCAGGACCGCGCGGCTGCGCTGACGTATTTCGGCATCCAGTCCATCTTCCCTGGCCTCCTTGTCCTGGTGTCGCTCCTCGGGATTCTCGGCAAGTCCGCCACTCAGCCGCTCATCACGAACCTGGGCAAGGCGGTTCCGCCGTCCGTGCGCACGATCATCATGACCGATGTCACCCGCTTGCAGCACAGCCACGCGGCCTCGGGCATCCTCGGCATCGCCGGGATCCTGCTCGCCTTGTGGGCGGCGTCCAACTACGTCGCAGCCTTCATGCGGGCCTCCAACGTCATCTACGACGTGCCCGAGGGCCGCCCGGTCTGGAAGACCGCGCCGGTCCGCCTGGCCGTCACCGTCGTGACGATGATCTTGCTGGTGGCAGCGGCGTTCATCGTGGTCGTCACGGGCGGCCTGGCCCGGCAGGTCGGGGACGTGCTCGGCGTCGGCCCGGCCGCGGTCACCGTCTGGGACATCGCGAAGTGGCCGGTGCTGCTGATCATCATCGGCCTGATCCTCGCCATCTTGTTCTGGGCCAGCCCGAACGCCAGGCACGGATTCCGGTGGGTCAGCCCCGGCGGCCTGGTTGCGGTCGTGCTGTGGCTGATCGCCTCTGCCCTGTTCGCGGTGTACGTCGCCAACTTCGGCCACTACAACAAGGTCTACGGCAGTCTCGGCGGCGTCATCATCTTCCTGATCTGGATGTGGATCTCCAACGTCGCCGTCCTGCTCGGCGCCGAGTTCAACGCCGAGCTTGAGCGCGGCCGCGCCATGGCGGCCGGGTATCCGGCCGGGCAGGAGCCCTTCTCCGAACTGCGGGACGACCGCAAGCTCAGGAAGAAAACGCAGTACGGACGGAGGTGACCGGCCAATGGAGGGATACGGACAGGTGAGTACTCATCAAGATCACGCGCAGCAGCAGACCGCAACTGCCCGAAGGCGCCCGCAGCACGTGATCAAGCGAACCCGGACGGGCGGGGTGTGGGTAGCGTCGGCGCTGTTCGCGCTGGTGCTGGCACTGTTGCTGATCTTCATTTTGGAGAACGGGCAACGGGCGAGTATCAGTTACTTCGGCGCTCACGCCCACGTGCCGCTCGGTGTCGCTCTGCTCTTCGCGGCGGTCCTGGGCATCTTGACGGTCGTGATCCCCGGGACCGCGCGGATCGTCCAGCTCAGGATCGTCGCCCGCCGGCACCGGCGCGTCGACGCGAAGGCGAACTCGCGGGAGACGCTGCCGTCCAGCGCACCTGCCCGCGCGGATCTCCGGCCCCCCGCAGCGCCCGCGGACCCTCAATGACCGACAGCCCGAACACGGAACTGACATGGCCGGAAGCGGCCGCCGAGACGACGGAGCATTCCGACGGCTCGGGCAGGCGGTCTGCGTCCGGCAGGCGGGTTTAACCCGGCGAGCCCGGGCAGGTCTGTGGCTCCGTGCAGCAAGCAAACTAGACGGGGGAATGTGATGGCAGAAGTATTCGAGGTCCTGGCTAAGGACCACGACGAAGTCAAGCAGATGCTGGCCGAACTCGAGGCCGGGCCAACCGCGTCCTCGGGCGCGACCAGCGATGACCTGTCGATGCGCAAGAAGATGGTCGAGCAGCTCGTCATCGAGCAGTCCAAGCACGAGGCGGTCGAGGAGATGTACTTCTGGCCGGCCGTGCGCGAGAAGCTGCCCGACGGGGACACGCTTGCCGACACCGCGATCGGGCAGGAGCAAGAAGGCAAGCAAGTGCTCGACAGGCTCGACAAACTAGAGGCCGGCGACGCGGAGTTCGAGAGGCTGGTCACCAAGTTCATCGAGGCCGGCCGCACGCACATCACGTACGAGGAGACACAGGTCTGGCCGTCACTGCGGAACGCCTTGTCTGCCGAGGACGCCAGCCAGATCGGCACCAAGATCGAGCAAGGCAAGAAAACAGCCCCGACCCGCACGCACCCGCACACGCCGCCGTCACCAGGGGTATTGAAGTCAGTGGGACCACCGGCGGCTGCAGCTGACCGCGCCCGCGACAAGGCAACTGGGCGAGGTGAATAGCTTATGTGGGTATTTCTGTCTTCCCGGCTGCGGACCTGGCTGCTGCTGGCCATTGCACTGCCGCTGGCCCGGCTGCTTGTCCATCGCCTCGCTGTCGCCGCTGAACACCATGACCCATCCGCCCGTACAGCGAAACTGCTCCGCCAGGCCGACTCGGCAGTCACGGCGGTGTCCGGGCGCTCCTCGCGCAGGGCCAGACGCTGAGACCGGCGAGGAACCGCCAGCCGGCCGAATCGTCCCCCTCAACGCCGCGCTGGCCCGGGCCAGCACCGCAGCGGTGCCTTGTCACAGGGGCATCTGGGTACATCGGCGGCCGGCTAGTCCCTGAACTGCTGGCTGCGGGGCATCCCGTGCGGTGCATGGCCCGCGACCCGGGGAAGCTCAGCGGCCGGCCCTGGTCCAGCAACATCGACATCGCGGTAGCCGACGCCCTGGACGGGACTGCGGTGCAGCAAGTTCTCGAGGAAATCGACGTGGCCTACTACCTCATTCATTCGCTCGGCACGGGCGCGTCGTTTGAGCAGCGGGACCGCGATGCCGCGGGCATCTTCGCAGATGCCGCCGTGTCCGCCGGGGTCAACCGCATTGTGTATCTGGGCGGCATCGCTGCCGGCGATGGCAGCGGCCTGTCACCGCACCTGCGCTCGCGAGCGGAGGTCGGGGACATCCTGCTGGGCAGCGGCGTCCCGACCGCCGCGCTGCAGGCTGCCGTGATCATCGGCAGCGGGTCGGCGTCGTTCGAGATGCTGCGGTATCTCACCGAACGGCTGCCGGTGATGGTCACCCCGAAATGGGTGGGGACCCGCATCCAGCCCATCGCTGCCCGTGATGTGCTGCGTTACCTCGTCGGCTGCGCGGCGCTACCTCCCGACGTCAATCGCCGCTTCGACATCGGCGGCCCGGACGTCCTGACGTATGCGGCGATGATGCGCCGGTACTCCGAGGTAGCCGGGCTGCGGTCGCGGGTGCTCATTCCCGTGCCGCTGCTCACACCGCGGCTTTCTTCGCTGTGGGTCGGGCTGGTGACGCCGGTGCCTGCAGGCCTGGCGATGCCGCTGGTCGAATCTCTCCGGAACGAGGTCGTGTGCTCCGAGCATGACATCGCCTCGTACGTCCCGGACCCGCCCGAGGGTCTTGTGCCTCTCGACCGTGCCATCGCCTTGGCCCTGCGGCATACGCGCGAGGGCGCAGTCTCCACCCGCTGGTCATCCGCCGCTACGCCCGGCGCTCCCAGCGACCCGCTGCCGAGCGACCCGCCGTGGGCCGGCGGCTCGCTCTATGTAGACGCACGCAGCAGTGTTGTTCGCGCGTCGCCGGCAGCACTATGGCGGGTCATCGAGGGCATCGGCGGCGAGACCGGGTGGTATTCCTTCCCCGCCGCGTGGGCAGTACGCGGGCTGCTCGACCGGCTCAGCGGCGGCGTCGGCCTGCGCCGCGGACGCCGTGATCCGCGGCACCTGCTCGTCGGCGACGCGCTGGATTTCTGGCGAGTAGAGGCAATTACGCCGGGCTCGCTGCTGCGGCTGCGTGCGGAGATGAAACTCCCAGGCCTGGCCTGGCTCGAACTGGCGGTCGGCCGGGACCATGACGGCACGACGACCTACAGTCAGAGGGCAATATTCCAGCCGCGCGGACTCGCCGGACACGCGTACTGGCGGTCCATAGCGCCGTTCCACGGTGTGGTATTCGGCGGAATGCTCCGCAATATCACCGCAGCCGCCGAGCGCGCCGCGAACTCGGGGGACAAGCCTGCGGTAGCAGCACGCTGAGCAGCGCCGCAAATCCATTCCATATCTGAGCCACGTACCGATCCGGCCCCAGGACTGCGTGGCGCCTGTCCACCCACAAGTCATCGATAGCCATGCTGAGTACCTTGACCAGCTGGTCCAGCTGACACCCGGGCTGTCCCGCTGCTTGCTTATCTCCGGGAAATCACGCTGTACTGCTTTCCCGAGTTGGCGACCTCAGCTACGCCGGAGGCGGCATAGTCGCTGCTGGTACCCGGTCTCAATCGTCATCCGGTCGAGGTGGGACCTCGGTCCCTTCGGCGGCGAGCAGGTCGAGGAACGGGCCGACCCGGTGTCCGTCCTGGGCGGAGTGCCGGAACAGGCTGCCCCGGTTCACGGTGTACACGACGCGCCGGCCGGTTCGGGTGCGGGTGAGGTACCCCTCGGCCTCCAGGTCGGCGACGATGGCCTGGACGGAACGCTCGGTCAGGCCGATGGCCGGGCTGATGTCTCGGATGCGGGCTTCGGGATTGCGGGCGATCTCGACCAGCACGTGCCCGTGGCCGGTCAGCAGCGTCCAGGTACCGCTGCTCGGGTCGGGGCCCTTCATACTTGTTGAGTGTACAACTCGCGAGAGGATCATCGCGAGATATAACACGCGAAGTGTTTCTCGCGTTTATATTGACGTGCGGCGGGCGGAGGGCCAATCCTGGTAGTGCCCTGATCGTTCCGCGCCAACTGGCGGGACAAGGCGGCGATAACCAGCATCCCTGGGCGGGGATGTACTTGCCCGGCCCGGAGATGTCGGCCTCCTGCTGCCGGTCACGGCGGCAGCACAGCGGTGGCTGCAGACCCAGGGAGGTACACAGATGCCTGACGACAGCTTTCCGGTCGAGGTGCTCGGCGGCGTGCCGGTGCTGGCCGCGCCCGAAGAGATCGACATCACCAACGCTGCGGCGCTGCGGTCGGCTCTGCTCACGGCGGCCGCGAACGGTCACGGCGCCCTGGTGGTCGACATGACCAGGACCCGGTTCTGCGATCTGTCCGGGCTGCATGCCCGATCGCCTCGCACAAGCGCGCACAAGCCGACGGCCGTGAAGTGCTGCTGGTCATTCCCAGCGTCGCCGTCACGCGGGTTCTCGCCCTCACCGGCATGGACACGGTGATCCCCAACTTCACCAGCCTGGCCGAAGCGCTGGCGCGAACGGCCGCCACCGCGAACGGCCGCAGCCGCCAGCGAGATGAAGGAGATGCCGCGCCAGCCGGCTGCCCCATCCATGACCCTCACGCCGGAACTGCCACGCCGGGTGTGCATGGTGGGACCGTCTTTGACCACGAGTGGGACCAGATCGGGACCAAGATCCGCTTAGAATCACTTCTTGTTCGAGCACTCCAACAGGTCGCCGAACACGCGCGGCCAGATTGACGATGCGCTCGGAAGCGATGAGGGCCGTCACCCTCGGCACGCTGGGGAGAGCTACTTTCGGCACCTTGCTCGGACGGGTCGCGCTGCGAGGGTTTCAGGCGGGTTCCATCGATGTGCGCGCGTCGGTGAGGTTGTCGTGAAACGGCAGGTTTAGCAGCTCGGCGGCGGGGCGCACCACGCTGTCTGGAGAGATCACCACTGCGACCGGGGCCTCGTCGAGCAGGCGGTCGATCATCGCGAAACCGGCGCTGTCGAAGTAGTCGACGAGGCTGAGGTCAATGATCAGTGCCGGGGAGGCCAGCTCGCGCAGAGCGTTGCTGAGGTCGGTGGAGTTGGTCGCGTCGACGTCGCCGTGGATCTGGACGGCGGGCACCGTGCCACCGGAGCCTGCGGGCGGGCCGACTGGCCGTAGCTGGAAGTTCATCTGGCGTGCTGTCCCTTCCTTATCGGGCCGTCCGGCCAAGGCGGTAGGTCATGGTGACTTGGGTGCCGAGGATCGTGCGTGCGGTCTGGGAATGCTTCGCGAGGCCGTGAATCAGCTTCAGGCCGTGTCCGCGCTGATTGGCCCGGCTGGCCGCGGAGTCTTTTAGCCAGCGGCCCGAGTCGGTGACGGTCACTGATATCTCGTCTCCGGCAGCGAAGGCTTCGACGCTGACGGTGCGGCGGGGATCTAGATCGCTTCCGTGCTCTATGGCATTGCATAGTGCCTCCCCGGTGCCGAGCAGGACATCGTGGGTGGTCGCACGGCCGGTACCGAGATGTGCGAGCCAGTCCCGCATCCGGTCCCTGGCCGGGCGGAGCTCGCTGAGGCTGGCTGGCATCGCGTCGACGTGGCTGGTGGCCGTGGTCCCGGCTGGGCGCGCTGCGATGATGGCGACGTCATCGGCGTAGCCTTGGCCAGGGGTCATCTGGCTGATGAGGGCCCTGCACGCCTGGCCAGCCGGCAGCTTCGCGCAGCCTGCGGCTGCAGCCGTCAGTCTGGCGAAACCGTCTTCTAGCGGCTCGGACCGGCGCTCGATGAGGCCGTCGGTGTAGAGCAGCAGGAGCGAGCCTGGCGGCAGGGCGGCGGCGCCGGTCGGCGCATCCGGCTCGGGTGCGAAGGACCTGACCGCCAGTGGCGGCCGCCTGCCGTCTTGGAGCCAGGTCACCGTTCCCTCCGGGCCGACAACAAGCGGGTAGGGGTGCCCGGCGCATGCATAACTGACGGTGCCGGCTGCAGTGTCGATGATCGCGTAGGCGACCGTAGCGAACGCGGCGTCGTCTAGCGTTCGGGCGTAACGGTCGAGCAGGTCGAGTACGGCGGCTGGATCGTTGGTTGCCAGAGCTGCGGCTCCGAGCGCGCTGCGCAGCTGGCTCATGACTGTTGCGGCAGGCAGGCCGTGGCCGACGACGTCTCCGGCCGAGATGCCGATGCGAGCCGGACCGAGCGGGGTCGCCGTGTACCAGTCACCGCCCACTCGCATGATCTCGCCGGCCGGCTGATAGGCGGCTGATACGGCGGCGGCCGGGGAGATCACCCCGAGGTCTAGCAGGCGCTCCTGGAGCGACATCGCGATCTGGTGCTCTCGCTCGGCCACCGAAATGCGCGCGACGGCGCGGGCAAGGATCGCGGCGACCCGCCTGGCCACGTCAGTGTCGGCCGGGCTTATCTCGCGCGGACCGGGCCAGCCCAGGCCCATGGCGCCGAGTACCGCGCCATCGTCGGCATGCAGTGGCTCCAGGATGCTGGCACGAACGGCCGGCGCCGCGGCGGCGGCTTCTGCGAGGAACCGCGCACCTAGCGCGGCGGTGTCGGGAACCACGATGCGCTGGTTGGTGCGGGCGGTCTCCGCCAGCAGCACCGGGGAGCTGATGCTGACCAGGTGGTACCGGTCGGTGACCTCGCGCGTCAGGTCGCCGGCGTAGGTGATGCGGAGCTTACTGCCCGTCTCGTCCAGCAGCCCGACAGCCGCCGAGGTGGCTCCCAGCGAGCAGACCGGCGACTTCACCAGTACCTCAAGCGCCTGGCTGACGGACTTTGCCGCGCCCATATCCGCGGTCAGGCTGGCCAGAGCTTGTTCTCGCTGCGAGGCCTCGTCGCCGGGCGGACCGGAACGGTCCCGCGCCGCCGCCTCGAGCCGGGCGGCCACATGGCTGATCAGGTCCGCTGAGGTGAACGGCTTCACCAGGTAGTTGTCAGCCCCGGCGGCCAGGCCGCCGCCGACAGCCTCCAGCCCGGCGCGAGCCGACAACATGATCACTGGCAAGGAAGCAAGGCCAGCGTCGGCGCGGATGGCGCCGATCAGCCCGAAACCGTCCAGCTCCGGCATCATCACATCGGTGATCAGCAGATCCGGCTGATGACGCCGCGCCAGTTCCAGCGCCTGCCGACCGTTACCGGCCACGACTACGTCCCACCGGCTGCCGAGCACCGTCGCCAGGTGACGGCGCATGTCCGCATTGTCGTCAGCCACTAGCACGAGCTGCCGCGAGGAGAACGCCCGCTCAGCATTTGAACCGGCGCTGAGCCAGCCCAGGGCCTCGTCGGCATAGTCGTTCCCGTTGGCCGGCTGCGCGATGCTGTCAGCGGCGCTCGCGGCAGGTCCGTCATGCGCTGGCAGGCTGACCCGTACGGTGGTGCCCTGGCCGGGCGTGCTATCGACGTCGATGGTGCCGTGATGCATCTCCACCAGGCTGCGCACCAGAGCCAGCCCGATCCCGGTACCCTCAGCTGTGCGGCCGCCTGTGTCCGCCGGGCGGTAGAACCGGTCGAACAACCGGGGCAGATGCTCGGCGGCAATGCCCGTTCCGGTATCAGACACCGTCATCGTGGCCCCGCCGTCACGGCCCGGCGCGACCGTCACGGTGATCGACCCGGTCAGGGTGTACTTGAACGCGTTAGACACGAGGTTCAGCACGATCGTTTCCCACATCGCTGCGTCCGCCTTGGCCCAGGCGGCCCGGCAATCGAGCACCAGCTCGATACCGGCGATCGCGCAGACTTCAGAGAACGACGACGCGATCCCGGCCGTCAGCGCCCCGAGGTCCACGACGGCCAGCTGCGGCTGGCTCTGGCCTGCCTCAATGCGCGAGAAATCTAGCAGCGAGTTGACCAGCCGCAGCAGACGCCGGCCATTGCGCCGCACAATCCGCAGCCGGTCTGCCAGGGCGTCGTCGCCGCTTAGTGACGCGAGGGCATCATCGAGGGGCCCCAGCATCAGCGTCAGCGGCGTGCGGAACTCATGGCTGACGTTGGCAAGGAAGGTCGTCTTGGCCTGGTCAAGCTGCGCCAGGGACTCCGCCCGACGTCGTTCGCCTTGGTACGCCGTGGCATTAGCCATCGTGGCCGACACCTGATCAGCGACCAGGCGGCAGAATCCGCGGTACTGGTCATCTAGGGGCCTATAGCGGCTCAAGCCAAGCACCAGCGCAGCCGCTGACGAACCGTCGGCCACGGCATCGGCCGTGCCGCTCAGCGTGATCACAAGGGCCTGCTCCGGGCAGTCCTTGCCCAGGCGGGTGGCCAGCGAGGGGAGGAGGGCCGGCAGCTCGGGCGCGAGCCGCAGGCCGTCTGCCTCGACGGAGCCGCGATCTGTGAAAGACGCCAGCAACTGCGGCATGACGGCGGTCGCGCCCGGAGTGGCACCGCGCAGGCGCACGCGGCTGTCCGCCTCGTCGCTGGCGTACACCGCCGCGAACGGAAGATCGGCAGGGTGATGCGCGCACACATCGATCGCGGTGTCCAGCGCCGTCTGCACCGACTGGGCGTCCATCAGCGCAGCTGCCAACGTGCTCAGCGTCCGAAGGCGCCGCTCGCTCAGCACCCGCTCGGTCGTCTCGGCAACGGCGCAGAACACACCTTCGATCGCGCCGCCTGCCCCGATGATCGGGCTGTAGGTGAATGTGAAGTAGCGCTCCCGGCGACGGCCATCGTTCACCAGCATCAGCTTCAGGTCATCGGACCACGTGGCCTTGCCCGTGCTCACGACGCCATCCAGAAGCGGGCAGATCACATCCCAGATATCCCACCACACGTCCGCAGCTGCAGAGCCCAGGGCCGCAGGGTGCTTATCGCCGAGCATCGGGATATACCCATCGTTGTAGATCAGCCTCAGCTGGTCGCCCAGCCACAAGACAATGGGGAACCGGCACGCCAGCGCCGTGGCTACCGTCGTCCGCACGGCCGCGGACCACTCCGCCGGATCGCCCAGCGGGTGGGCCAGCCAGTCGTAGGACAGGATCCGGCTGCCCATCTCGCCGCCCAGCGAGGCAGCCATCCGCAACTCAGCCGGCACGCCGCTCATCTCACGAGACTAATCCGGCCGGTGTTGGCCGCCAGCCACGCCATGGCCATAGCTGGCTGGCAGAAGCCCGCCAGCCTGCCACTCACCGCCAGCAGCGTGTTTCAAGTCCCGCTCGCCTGAAGTGCCTAGTCGCTGGGCCGGGCGCCGCGACCTGGGTGACCGCGCAGGGAACTTGGGGGGCGGTGATGCGTCGCCGAGCCCAACCATCGAGGAGAGTGTCATCACGACATGCCTGGGGTCGACGATTCGGCCCGTGCCTTCAAGATCACGCCCGACCCCACGGCCCTGCTGACAGCCGATTCGTGATCCTGGACACTAATGATGTCTGGCTGAAGACACTCGGCCGCAGACCACGCGAGGTGGTGGGCCGGGACGTCTTCACCGTTTTGCCCGAAGATGCGCCGTAACCCGCCTGGGCAGCGGCAGGGCGGACAGCTGAAAGCAAGTGGACGGCCTAGACGTGCAAGCGCTCCCGGGCGCAAACTAGACGCGGACAGCACTCCAGATAACTCGCAGCGGGTACTGTGCCATTATGTCTGACAAGGGCACTACCTGCAAGAATGCGCCTTGTGATAGTCATCCAATGAACGACTTGCCCCATTCGACCGAACCGGTCATCATCAAGCTTCCGGCGGAGATAGACGTGATCAACGCCGAGGAGACTGGCTGGCTGCTCATGTCAGCGTTCACGTCGCGCGGCGTTGTGGTTGCCGACATGACCGCAACGACATTCTGCGATTCGCTTGGCATCAAAGAACTGCTTGCAGCGCACCACCAAGCTTCGGATCTGGGCTGTCAGCTGCGGTTCGCGTTGCCAGGCGGCCAGGTGCTACGGGTGCTCAACTTGCTCCAGGCCGACAAGATACTGGCAATCTATCCGACGGTAGCCGAAGCCGTTTCAGCCGCGCCACGAGCATCGCCGAACCGCGAGCAGCCGGAAGGCGGCTAACCGTCGGTGCCGCGCTCGCCGGTGCGCGGCGCTGCAGCTTAACGCCGCCAAGAAGTCAGCGTGGGCCGGGTCGAAGCTGAGCAATGCAGACCGTGTGCATCCGCTGAGGCATGTCAGCGTGAGCGGATCGGCTCTGGCCGGCGGACTTCCCCTGGAAGCGTGGACACTTTGAATTGAGCTGATCTTGCTCTGGCCGCTTCCTGTTAGCTGCCATGTGACCGCCGGAGCGCAGGAGCTGTCCAGGTGGAGCCCCCGCAGGGCCGTCAGGCCCGAGGAGGAACGACCTTGACAGGCCCGAGCACCGGCCGCTCCTGGGGCGGCGGGAAGCGGGGCCATCCTAGGCCGCCTCCCCGGCCGCTAGGGCGCGCTCGTAGAGGACCGGGCTTCGCATGCCCGGCGCGGAGTGCCAGCGGACGGTGTTGTAGTCCTCGATCCAGGCCGCGACCCTGGCCCTGGCCCGGCCCTTGGTTGTGAAGTGCTCGAGCGAGCGGAGCTCGAACTCCAGGGTCGAGTGCCAGGCCTCGATCACCGCGTTGTCCAGCGCTGACCCGGGCGCGTCGGCGTCGTGTTAGGGAGCTTTGAAGCCGGGATGCCGATTCTCGGGCTGGTGCTCGGCCATAGCCTGGCCAGCACCCTGGGACACGCCGCGACCTGGGTCGGCGGTGGCCTGCTGATCGCCGTCGGCGTGCGAGAGCGCGCTGATCGCTGAGCTCGGCTCGGCCTCGGTCAGCGCCGGATAGATAGTCGCCGCCGCGTGCCGGGTCCGGTCATCGACTTCGGCGGCCTTCGCCGGAGTGGGCACCGGCATGCCGCAACTTTGATCCATCATCGCCGGCCGGTCAGGCTGCCCGAAACCATCCGGCTCCGCCTGGTTGCGGCGCCTACCGCCGACGACGACCAGGAGGTGCTCGTCGACCCAGGAAACCTCGGAGCGGGGCAAACGGGCCATGAAGGTCGCGATGGACGCGCGCCTCTCGGCTGGCGTGTAGAGGGAGAACGTCGAGTAGTGGCGCCCCTCCGCCTGCGCCCTGAGCCGCTCGGCCGTGCTCGAGCGCGGATGCTCGAAGGGCTGTGTTGCGATCATCTTGAGCCCGTCGGTCTGCCTGACGGCGTCCCGGAGTGCGGCCTCGGAGTGCAGGCGCTGCTCGTGCTCGGTGAAACCCGGGAAGTAGCGGCCCCAGATCGTTCGCGCATTCTGCAGCGGGGTGCGGGTGTAGATGAAGAGCTGGCCGTCGGGCTGCAGCACCCGGGCGACGGCGGTCAGGAAGTGACCGAGGTCGAAGTGGTGAACACAGTTGAACGCGGTGACCAGGTCGAGGCTGGAGGTTCGCATCGGCAGCTCTTCGGCGGTTGATCTCACCGGCACCAACTCGACGGCGCGGCCATGGTCGTCGGTTTCGAGCTCTGCCAGCATGGCTGCCGAGATGTCACTCGCTACCAGCCGGGAGCCGTCCGGCAGCAGCCTGCCCAGCAGACGCGAGTACCGTCCCGTACCGCAGCCGATATCGAGGCCGGTGACGGGGCGGTCAGGCAGGAGCTGGCGGATCCTGCGCACCGGCGCCTCGTCGGTGGTGCGCAGCGATTCGTAGACAGCGGCCACCTGGTCGAAATGGTCTCCGACGGTCACTCTGGCACCTCCGCGCGCTGGGTCTGCGATCATCGTGGCCTACCTTGCTCAGTTAACACACTATTCACCCTCAAGACACCTCCTCGCCTGGTGGCTGAACGTGACCTGCAGGCTCGATGCGGCCTGCTGGTCGTGGACCGGGTCGTGACTGCTGCGTATCGCGCGATTACCTGACGCGGACATCCGGGTGCGATGATCGTGCGGTGCACATGTCACACGCCTCGCTGCTGACTGCAGCGGCCGGCGTGATGACCTGCTTCACCGCCGCCGTCGTCGTTCTCTCGCGCCGTCGCGGTGACCGGGTCCCGGTTGCCTGGCTGGCCGTGGCCATACCAGCCGTATTCCTGGGGCTGTGCGCCGCGGTGGAAGACCTGCCGTGGCTGTACTGGCCGACGGGAGCGCTGATGCAGGCCTCTGTCGCAGTCCAGGTCTGGCCTGTCATCCGCGGCCGTCAGAATCAGCGCCCCAGGCCGGGCCGGTGAGCCGACACGCGCGGACGCCCATCCGCCTGCATCAGACTCCGTTTACCGAGCGTGCTCGGTTGCGGCGCCAGCCGCAGCTCGTACCGCCGACTATGCGCGCTCGGCGCTTGTTTCTTGGGGGTCGTCTTGGTCTTGCGCACAGATCATCGGTTCTTGCGCCGTGAGTTGTTGCCTTGAGCTTGCTGACTAGCGGCGCGTGCCTGCTCCTGTCTGGGTCCTACGGGTGGCGCGGAAGGTGGTTCACGATGGTCTTGTTCAGCAGTCCCCAGCCGCCGTTGACCGTGCCCGCCGGGCCGACGTCTTTAGCCGGGGCGTTGAGGGCGGTGCGCTCGCGGAGCAGCCGGTAGGTACGGGAGCTGAAGATGAGCTCCTTGTCCTGGGTGGAGCCCCAGATGAGCCGAGCGACGGCGATGCCAGGCCGGCCTGCGTCGGTGGCGTCTGGCACGACAGCGGCGGGAATGGTTGCCGCGACCCTGAACAGGGCAGCGGCCGCGCCCTATCTGATCGCTGAGACGGCAATAGCGATTTCGCTTTCGACACCCGGTCGGCTGCGACCGCATACCCGAAGAGCCCCTCACGCCTGATCTGGCAGAGCCACACCTTCCCTGTGCTGCCGATGATCAGGTAGCGGCAGCGATCGGCTGCAGGGCGCGCTCGTCAGAGCTGGCCGCGAGGCCGCGGCGGCGGAGTTGCGGTAACGGCTCCCCCGATTAGGCTCCGGTGGATACCTGGCCTTCGATGACCTCGCCCTGTCTACCCCAGCGTCCGGCGCGCGTCGAACCTGTTCGCTCGGCCGACCATCTGCACGCCGCCCAGCATCCGGCTGCCGGCGGCGCTGATGCCGTTCACGGTCCCCGGCAGGTCTCGATCGCCCCGGTCTGGACGTTCCCAAACGTCCAGCGGCACGCCGATGAATCAGGCAGTTGAAGTCGTTGGGGACTGAAGTCGTTGTGCCGGATCGGCGGGAGGGCCAGATCTGGGATTTTGGCCGGACTAAGACCTGGCGTCGTTATGTGTCATCGGTCGGACCGGAGCTGCCGGGGACCGGGCTGGTGGGTTTCGGCTGGTGCTCGACGTGACACAGCAAATGGGGCCGGGATGGACCGATGGCCGGACCCGTCGGTGGTCGACGTTCGACCGGCGGGGTGGGGAATGGTGTCTGGGCGGCGCATCGGGATGGAGCAGGCGAGGGCGAGGACCACGCCCAGGGACGCTGCCAGGGTGTCGAACCAGAGGCCGTGCGGCGTGGTGTAGCTGAGGTCCGGGAAGGGCTTGGGTGCCAGGAAGGTGACGGCTATGCCGGCAAGGTTGACAAGGCCGGCCGCGATCCGCGTCCAGAGCGGGCCGCGGCCGGAGACGGCGTAGCCGCCGGCCATGGCGAGCAGGGCGAGGCCGATGGGCCCGGGGTCCGGTCCGGCAGCGAGGTTCGGGATGATGCCCACTAGCAGCGGGGCCAGGATGAGCAGCCTGTGCTGGGGGCCGATGTGGCGTTGGTGTTCGGCCCAGCCCAGGAGCGCGCCGACGATGATGCCGGTCGGGATGATGATCGCGAAGGTGCCGGTGAAGGTGAAGGACGAGTCCGGGCCGGCTAGCTGCTGCATGAAGCCGCGCAGGCTGGCTGCCCAGGCGAGCCCGATGACGGCGCCGACCAGGATGAAGCGGCTGCGGCGCATGGTCAGCCTCCTTGCGGCCGGGGCCGTCGGCGCAGCAGGACGACGGCGATGATGACGAGTCCTTCGACAGCCGTGATCCAGGCCGGTGCGCCGGGGAAGAACGCGGCGAGGGCGAGGACGGCGCAGATGACCCGGGCGGTGGCGGCGGTGATGAAGGCCGGTCGGCTGCCATGCCGGGCGGGAACCAGCGCCACCAGCGTGACGAGTCCGGCCACCGCGATGACGATGCTGACGGCAAGCGGTGGGGCGATCGAGGAGCCGACGACGCCGGACAGTCCGATATCGATGAGGCCGAGGATCGCGAAGATAGCGGTCGGCGCGGCCGGCAGGGACGCGGGTCGCGCCGCCGTCGGGGGCGTGGTGGTCATGGCGTTTCCTTCACTGTCGATCGGTCGTGGACGGCCGGTTCGCCCGGTTCGCGCCTGGGCGACGGGCCGCCGGCGCCCGGCGCGCTAGCGCCGCGATGCCGAGGGCGAGGAATGCGAGGAACTGAGGGAACGGCAGCGCGCCCCGGAACGCGGCGTACTGCCCCAGCAGCAGGACGGTCGCGGTCAGGAAGACGTAGCCCGTCCACGCAGGCAGCGCGCGGGTACGCAGGATCGCCGCCCCCACACATCCCATCGCGGCCGGTGCCAGCAGGGCGAAGTACGCCGTGCCGAGGCCGTCGGCCCAGTGCTGGATGCCGAGGTACCAGCCGGGCAGCGCGGGGGCGCCGAGCAGGGTGCTGGTGACGGCCAGGTCGTAGGTTGTCGACGCGAGGCCTAGCACGCTGCCGGCAACGTAGAGCCCCCGGCCGACGCGGGCCAGATCCGTGTCGATGACGCGGACGAGGAGCTCGACCGCGGCGAGCCCGGCAACGATGGACAGCGTGATCAGCCAGGTTGATGCGAACCACGCCGCTCGGTGCGCCGAGGCCGTAGTCATGACGTCGGAGACCGAACCGCCCCAGGTCGCCAAGATCGGCGGGTCGAGGACGCCGGCCAGGAACAGCACGCCGGAAAGGATGAACAGAATGCCCATCGCGCGACGACGCACTCGGACTACTTCCGATGACCAGGGCTGCTTTTCGGTTGATGTGGCCATGACATCGACGCTAGGCCCGCCGGCCGCCGGGCAGAACGAGGTACGCCGCAGATCCGGGTGCGGTCTTCCGCACCTCGGGGTTCCGGAATTTCTCAGGTTCGCAGGCCGGCGTCGCGCAGGAAGGTCAACACTTCGGTCACACGGCGGTGCGACTGATGGTCGGTGGTCAGGCCGAGCTTGGTGACGATGGCGTTAACGTGTTTCTCGACCGACGATTCGGACAGGTGCAGCTCGGTGGCGATACCGGCGTTGCCGCGTCTCTGCGCCATCTCCCGCAGCACGTCGAGCTCGCGAGATGTCACGCCGGTCAGGGCCGAGCGTGCAGCCGGGTCCGCGCGTGGACCAGTTCCTCGACCACCTGAGGGGTTGATTAGCGACCCGCCGCGGCTTGCCGTCACAACGCTCGTCTTGCCGGAACCGGCACGCGCACGCTGGCGCGAGGAGTGGCTCGCCGACCTGTCCGTGCTGCCTGCCCGCCGCGAGCGGCTGACCGTCGCAGTGCAGACCTCCTCGGGATAGCGCGACTCGCAGCCACGCTGCACCGGCAGGCCGGCGACAAGGTTCGGTGCCAGAGCTGGACGCCGGGGATGGTCACGGGCTCGCGCCGGGTGATAGCTCGCTAGGCTGTGGGCCTATGCACGATCCGGCGGAAGTCACAGCCGATCTCTGCGCGGCGCTGGTGACGCCGCAGATCGAGCGCCTCACCTTCGCCGTGGTCCGCGCGTCGATCGGCCTGGCGGGACCACGAGTGATGCGGTATGGCGTCCCGGTGGACGCGATCGACGTCGTCGGCCAGCTGCGTACGGGGCTCGCGGCGCGCCCGGTCTCCGCGGCCGGGATCGCCCCAGCCGGCGGTTGAGTTCGGCAGGTGAGGCGAGCACCAAGGACGACTTAGCTATGTGCCTTTCCGAACGTCGGCAAGACCCCGGAGATGGCTGCTCTCACGACGTTGCCCCAGCCGGTCATCTGGGTCCGGGTGGCCGCCCGAGATCGGCGCGATGATGGGTCGTTCCGGGTCGGCCCGTGCAGGCCGGACTGGTCCGCCGTACGCTCCCGGATCGCTGGTTACGCCCGCTCGGATGGAGGTCCAACGCGTGCGGATTTACCAGTTTTGGCGCGCCGACTTGCGCCAGCAGCAGCAGTGCCAGTTGATGGCTCCGGGAAAGCTAGCCTTCCCCGCAATCGCAGCCCTGCTCCGGCCACAAGAAAATGAAGATGACCCTGATCTACGCCCGGATCGCCAACCGGGTCGTCGCCGACGAATACGCCGCGGTCAGCGCCAAGATCGACGCCCTCTACGGCCAGCCCCCGGCGCTGCTCGCCGGCTACGAGAGCACCGGCATGGCCCGGCTCCGCCGCGAAGCCCACGCGCGGATGCTCGGCATCGGCCTGTGCACCCGCCCGCCCCAGCTCGACTGCCGCCTGGAATCAGCCTGCGAGAACTGCGCCTACTTCCGCACTGGCCCCCAGTTCCTGCCCATCCTGAACATCCAGCGCGGCCATGCCCGCGACCACGGCAAGCCCGACCGGGCCGCCCTGTTCGACCGCCTCATCGCCCGAGTCGAAGGACAGAGCTCTTGACAGCGATCACCCTGCCGATTCGGGCGCCCTTAGCTCTGGTCAGTTTCGCGTGGGCAGGCCGCCCCGAATATCTGTTTCGGCCGTGTTTCACGGCCGGGCCGCGCAGGTGGGCGGCATGGACTCATCGCTTGCGTTGTCGCCTGTCGGCGGTCGGATGTCGCGAAGACTGAAATGATTGGAATGTCTCTTATTGCCGACGGAACGGTCAATCTTCGTGCAATCTGTATTTCTTCTTTGCTGTGCCTAAGGCGCCTGCCCCGGATGTAGGCTCCCTCAGCGTGTAGCTACACGCGGGCACATGGCAATATTGCACGCCGAGCAGAGGGGGGTACTCCCTTGCCACGCAGTCACTTCTCTAGCCGCATCGGGGCCGGCCTGCTCATGGGGGCGGCGACTTTAATGCTCTCCATCCCAGTTCAAGCCAGCGTGGCAGGCCATGCCGGGCTCAGCGCCGGAACGCCGGGCCGGGTGCGCGGAGTTCCTGCGCCTGGAACGCCGAGATTTCCGGCGGGAACCAAGACTGTTCAACAGGTAAGGGAGCTCGCAAAGTGCGGCGGCAGTATGTATGCGGTCGGCCGGTTCTCGGAGATCCTCTGGCATGGCAGGACCTACATCAGGCACAACGCTTTCTCTTTCCGCGCGACGGCACCGTACTCCGTGAATCAATGGAACCCGAATGTCAACGGCACGGTCAATTCGATCGGCTTCAATGACGGCAAGTGCTCCGTTGCTTATCTCGGCGGCAAGTTCACCAGGATCCGCGGGGTGGCAGTTCATAACATCGCCAAAGTGGACACATCGGTCGGCAGCCTGCAGAAGGCCTTCGTCCACACCGCCAACGGCCAGGTGGAGACGATAGCGAGCTACCAGCGTCACCTACTTGTCGGCGGCTATTTCACCCGCATCAGCGGCAGTGGCGCCGATCCGTACATGGCGAGCCTGGACCCTGCCTCGGGAAGGAATGACGGCTTCCTGCACCTGCGAATCTCGGGACACTATGTCTACCCGGGAGTGGCGCCCAACCTCACAAGGATCTACAACCAGCAGATCAGTCATTCAGGCAAACTGGATCTTGTCGAGGGTGTCTTCACCTCGGTGGGTGGCAGGCACCGCAAGCAGATTTTCATGCTCAATCTCGCGAGCAGGCCGAGGGCGGCCGTGACCGGCTGGACGTCGCCGCAGTTCGATGGCAGCAAGGGCTACCCCTCACGCGGCGGGTATTACTACTACTGCACAGGCAAGGAGCCGTTCTACATCAGGTCTGCGGCGTGGTCGCCGGACGACTCGACCGTCTATATCGCCACCACCGGGTACCGACCGTGGAACGACAAGACCGGGTACCCGCTGCGGGGCCTCTGCGACGCGGCGGCGGCGTTCCCGGCAAAGCACAGGTCCGTGCTGTACAAGTGGCGAAACTTCACCGGCTGCTATTCGCTCTACTCCGCCGCAGCCGACGCCAAGACGGCTTACTTCGCTGGGCACCAGCTGTGGTCGCAGAGCCCGAGGGGCTGCAAGACGTTCCAGCTGGATCCAAAACGGATATCGGCGCCGGGATTCGAGGGACTGTCGCCCGCGAACGGCGATATTGTTTTCGATCCCACGCGCGACCGCGGCATCGGCGCTGACGACATGCTCGTGACGTCTGAAGGGCTCTGGATCGCCAGCGACAACTTCGACCGCAGCCAGAACTGCGGCCGGACGAGCCGCACCAACAGCTGGCCGCCGCCGCGGCCAGGAGGCCAGCCACCGCGAGGCAGGCGGATCGGCAAGCACGCTGGAATCTGCCTGTTGCCGTACTAGCCGGCCGACCACACCACAGAGCCAGCACCAACCTCGCCGTCAGCGGATTACGGTCGTCACCGCCCGGCTCGGGCTTGAGAAGTGTCCGAAGGCTAATTTCGGTGCCACGGCCGGCCGCGCAGGCGAGCGACGACTGGCCATCGTGGGACACGTTCGGCGGGCCTGACCACGTGGATGCCGCTCCCATGGACCTGTGGCCGGAATGACCCCCGATGAACCCCGCCCGGCAGCATCCTGCGACTACCTGCCCACACACCCCGCATAACGATTCTTTGCGGGGATCCCCTGGAAGCGTGGACACTTCTGATTTGAGCTGGTCTT
Organism: uncultured Actinomycetota bacterium; assembly: GCA_963696215.1. Classification (GTDB taxonomy): domain Bacteria; phylum Actinomycetota; class Actinomycetes; order Streptosporangiales; family Streptosporangiaceae; genus Chersky-822. The sequence continues at coordinate 749,852 of CAVOJF010000005.1, read as the reverse complement.
GCTCTGTCCGGTTCCTCGTAGTCCCCGCCTGCTGCGCAGCTGCCCGCCGAGCCGCACGATACCGAGGAGACCCGGGCGAGCCCGCGTTCAGGCACCCAGGCCGGGCACCTCGATCGCGTGGCCCCAGACGCCGTTCTTCTCGCTGACCACGAACCCCTGCCCATGACCGTGGAGATCCCCGCCCGGCCTTCGGAGCAGGCACGTAGTTCCGCGATGCGACGAGGTTCACACGGGCCTGGTGACGGCATCGGGGCACTTCTCAGTCATGGTCCAGCGTGGCGAGCATTTCGCCGAGCATCTCGATGGACTCCACAGTGATCGGGTCCACCACAAGCTGAAGGTGGCCGGCGCCGGCGCTCGCCATCGCCTCGAGGTGTCCGCTGATGTCAGCGGGCGACCCCTGGACCGGCCTGACAGGACCGTGATCTACATCGCCCATGAGCCGCCCGGTCGCACCGGGCAGGCTGACCAGCACCGCCGCGGTGGCGGTGACCTCCCCGGCAGTCGCCCGGCCTGCACGGCCGCCTCATCGACACGATCGCGGACGGCGGCGAAGCCGGCGGGGGTATTGCCGTAGTCGCTCCACCAGACATTCCACGCGTCGACATGGGGCAGCCCGATGCGCATCATGCGCGGCCTGGTTGAGCCGAGCATCAGAGGCGGGCCGCCCGGCCGCGCCGGCCCCGGGTCGAGCACGCAGTCCTCGACCCGGTAGTAGGCGCCATCAAAGTCGACACGCCCGCCCCGCAGCAAGCCGCGGATGATCGTGAACGCCTCCTCGAACCGGGAGACCCGATGGTCGAACGGGAACCCGAACGCCCGGTACTCCCGTTCGTTCCAGCCCGCGCCGAGGCCGAGGATCAGCCGCCCGCCCGAGATAGCGTCGACGGTCGCCGCCTGCTTGGCAAGCATCGCCGGCGCATGAAAGCTCGTCGACGCGACGAATGGCCCAAGCTCGACACGCTCGGTGACGGCGGCAAGCGCGGCAAGCGAGGTCCACGCCTCCCACGGCCCCCGCGTGACGCCGCCGGGCAGATCGTAGAGCAAGTGGTCACCAAGCCAGAGCGAGTCGAACCCGACGCCCTCCGCAGTGCGGGCCATCGAGAACAACTCCGGCCACTCGACGCGCCGCTCGACCTCGGGCAGCTGGATACCGACGCGGCACGGACGAGGCACCCGCGAAACTCTACCGGCCCACACGCCGACGCGATCGCTCAGGTCATGGCACGCCACAGAGAACTATCCGCTTCTGCCGCGGATGGTGTGCAGTGTAGAGGCTGGCAATCCCGTCGAGGTTCGGCTCATTCCTCCGCCCGCCAATGGAGAAGCCTGGTAGTGAGGACCGGTATCTCTTGTTTCGGTTGGCTGGCCGCCCTCATGACGAGGCAATATGGCACGCATGTCGCTGCCCACCCCACGCTGCATACCGCTCGCCTGCGACTGCGTTCCTTCACCGACGCAGACGCGGACGCCCTCTTGGCGTTGCACAGCAGCGCCTCCGTGCTGCGCTACTGGGACGGGCCGTGGAGCGAACGTGCGCGCGCCGAGCTCTTCATCGCGGCTTGCCGACAGATGGCGGACGAAGGCACCGGGGTGCGGCTGGCCATCAACCGCGTTTCCGACGGGGCCTTCATCGGCTGGTGCAGTCTGACCCGGTGGAATCCGGACTACCGCAGCGCGTCGTTGGGCTACTGCCTCGACGATGCGGCATGGGGTCACGGCTACGCGACAGAGGCCGCGCGCTTGCTGCAATGGGCATTCGACACGCTGGACCTGAATCGAGTCCAGGCCGACACCGATACGCGCAACGTGGCATCTGCCCGTGTCCTGGAGAAGCTCGGATTCGTGCGTGAAGGGACGTTGCGGGAAGACTGCGTCGTGAACGGCGAGGTATCGGATTCGGTCGTGACCCCTGAACCCATGTTCCGCGGGGTCGTCTCGCCCCAGCCGCACTTGCACGGTACAAACCCCGCCATCGGCTACCACGGCTACGCGCCCCCTGCGTTCGTCGCGGTTGGCCGTTAGGGAGACTGGAGGGCCGCGATTTCGGTCCGGGCCGCGATGACCAGCTCGTCGTTTGTGTTGGCGTGGCCTTTGAGTCCCCAGCCGCCGGGGATCGCTTCGGTCAGCATGACCCAGGTCCGGTCGAGCAGCGTCGGATCCTCGCCGGCGGCGGCGACGATGTCGGTGAGCTGGCGAACCACCGCGAGTTGTTTGTCCCGGTCCAGTGCGCCGGCGTTGGTGAGGACCTGGACGCGGACGTAGTTGCTCTGGCCGTCGACGTTGGACACCGCGCCGGGCGACAGCTCGTGCACGAACGCGGCGGTGTTCTGGCGGAACATTGAAATGTTGGGGACCTGCTCGATGGTCATCACCGCGTTAGCGAGGTCGGTGGCGAGGCGGTGCGGGTCGGCGAACGTGCCGGTCTCCGCGTACACGTCGATCATCGGCATGGCACTACTCCCCACGAAGCTATTATGACGAACGTCATACTAGCGGAGGTATGTCGAACGTCATAGTCGAATGGGAGGATCGATGGCCAGCGACGTACGCGACCGGATGATCGCCGGAGCCGCACGCCTGCTGGCCCAGCACGGGCTGCAGGCGACATCCTTCTCGACGGTACTGGCTGCCTCGGGTGCGCCGCGCGGATCGATCTACCATCACTTTCCCGGCGGCAAGGACGAGCTGATCATCGCCGCGATCGGCGCGACCGAGCAGTACGTGGTCGGGTTGCTTGACTTCCCACCTGGCACTACCGTGCGGCAGGTGATCGAGTCGTTCCTCGGTGCTTGGCGGATGCTGCTCACCGCAGCCGACTTCCACGCCGGATGCGCGCTGGTCGCGGTGACCGTGGCGGCCGAGACCGACGGAGTCCGCGAACGGGCCGCGCAGGGATTCGGCACTTGGCGAACCGCGCTCGCGAACGCACTGCACCGAGCGGGCATGGGCGCAGCGGTCGCCGACGCGACCGCGGCACTGCTGCTTTCGGCGTGCGAGGGGGCGGTGGTGATGAGTCGAGCCGAACGCGATCTTGGCCCGTTCGACACGGTCGCGGAGAGCCTGCTCGCCTACACCGACCAGTTGGTGCCGTAGGCCGTTCCCCCAGTCCAGAGGCCGGCCCTGGCACTGCTCGCCGGTTCGGCATGCGCCAGCCGAACTCCCGCCCAACCGTCCGCAGGCATGCGGCATTGTTTGGCGAAGGTCACACTGTTACGACCGCCGTTAGTGATCCAGCCACGGGCTACCACCTGACCAACCTGGGCGCCCATTCGGTGTCACTGGGACGATCCACAGAAGCCGCTGGTAAGGCGCGCCCAACGGACCGTCGTGGCGCCTGTTTGGCTGCGTCGGGAGCGGGGGGATCTACACGCTGGCCGTACCGGATCCGTGCCCGCGGCGCCAGCTCGACACCGCCGTGCTCGACGGCCAGTACTACCGCCCGGGGCCGATTCTCCGGAGCCAGGGGCTACCCGAAACTGGCCCGCTCTACCCGGCAATCCCACGACACCGCCATCCAGCCCCGCCTGCGGGCAGTCTCCCAAGAGCTGACCGGGTCACGTTCCCGGTCGGACCCGGCCCGGCCGAAGGCAGCCGGCATCGCGATGTCGCAACGCCCGGCTGGCCAAGCGTGCGGCGCGGCTGGCCCAGCCCGCGCGTCTGGTGGCCATCCGTGGGACGGTGTGCGCATGACATCAGCGTCTCAGCACGACCCGGTGGCTGCTTTCAACGAGGTCCTCAGTGAGGTCATCGACGTCGTCATGGCGGTACGGCAGGCGCATCACAAGGTGTCAGAGACCCATCAGCTGCACGCCGAGCTAGACCAGCTGTTCAGCGACGCAAGGACGTGGGCCGAGCTGCTGGTGGAGGCGGACACCGCTCGCGGCGTGTCACCGCTCGACTACATGCCGAGCGTGGCAGGCCGGCAGCTCCCCGCCCTCTGGCAAGGCCGAGTGAGCGACGCCGTTGTCCGCCAGGTGGTGACCCAGCAGCTGCTCCGGCTCGGCGAGCATCTATCGGTGGCGTTGTCAGCGCAGAACGACGACCGCGTCCGCGAGCTGCTCGACCGGATCAGCGCGGAGCTTCAATCGCATCTTGACGCGCTCAGGAAACCGTGAGGTGACCGGCCTCGCTGTCGGACCGGGCAGGTGCCCGTGCGCAGCCTGGCAGCAGCCTGCGACGCGCTGGTCAGCTGAGCCGCATGGCCGGCCACGGCGATGACCGTGACGGCGGCCGAGTGCCAGCCGGGTGCCATCGCGTCGGAAACTTGTCCTGCAGCGGCACCGCGTATTCGCTGACGCATCGCCACAGCAAAGGAGCGGCGGCCACGCCACGTCACGTCGTCCGACGAGCACCGACGAGTACAACAAAGCCAAATCGCCGATTCGGTTCGCGCGATGGGAAGTTATCCGTGGCGGTTCGGCGGATGCAGACCATCCAGTCCGGGCGTCGCTACTTCGTGCCGACGATGCAGCGGGCCAGGCCCGGAATCCTTACTTTGCCGTCTTGTCCGTAGGTGCTGGCCTTGACGATGACGTCTTTCGCGATCCGCTCCCGCGCCGGTTCGTCGACCTGCTGAAGCGCCGCAACTGCGAGCGAGACGTGCTCGCTGATCATCTCCCAATACTGCGCGGGCGATCGTGTCACGAGTACGACGCCGACGTTCCACTCGGCAACCTCGCGCAGCCCCGCGGCTTGGTACAGGGCACTGACATATCCCGGGGCAGCGCACCGGAACATACCCGGCCCGTCCGGGTCAGGTGGCGCCAGCACGGCCTCCGCCGCGATTGCCTGCATGGCGATCGTCGTCCACGGATTCTCACCGGGCCCGGCCCATACTGACGAGCACAGACGTCCGCCCGGCCTGAGCACGCGCACGAACTCGGCGGTCGCCTTAGCGACGTCGGGAAAGAACATGTATCCGAACCGCACCGAGATACTGTCGAATGCCGCCTCACCGAATGGCAGGCCGTCGGCGCTGCACAACGTGGTCTCAAAGTTGGTGATCCCCTGCGCGCTCGCCCGCCGCGCCGCGATCTCGAGCATCTCAGCCGCAAGGTCGGTCAGGACGACGTGTCCTCTCCGCGCGAGCCCGGCGACCGTCAGCCCAGGCTCACCCGTGCCCGCGGCGACGTCGAGATGCTGCTGATTACCGGCCAGGCCGAGACGCTCGATCATCGCTATGGAGACCGGGCCCAGCTGATCCATGATGACCGAGTCCCACTTCTCCCAGCCCGCAGAAAGCCCGGCCCACGCCGCTCGCTGAACGCCTCGGATCTCATCGCCGCCCGGCATCGGCCCTCCCGCTATCCGGATGCATCCACCGAACACGAAGGCATCCCTTGGCGGGAGCATAACTCCCGATCTGGAACACCGGTGGTGACGATCTGGGTCGGCTCACCAGCCGCTCCGAACGGCGGTTGTCGTACTGAACCAGGCAATGCTGCGAGGCGCCCAGCGCAACTGCAGAGCCATCGAGCGCGTGCAGATCACCTACCGGGACCGCTTCGCGGGCCGCAACACGCCCCTTGAGCACAGCGGTCCTGGGGTGGCGCGCTACACCTGATCGCGCTGACCCTCTTCTCCGAGCCGGGGCGAATCCTCCTGATTGACCCAACCGCACTAATTTCTGCATCCAGGTGCTGAACGCCGGCTCGTCGAGTTCATGCGAGCCCATCCCGAGGATGCGTACGTGTGCGCAACGCACTCACCGGTCTTCATCAACGCTGCCGACCCCGAAGCCTGTTGGCTCGTCATCCGAGATGACCAGGGCACCGCGATGCGGTCGGTCTTCGCTGACGGGTACAGCCGGCGCCACATTTTCGCCGAACTGGGCATCGACCCCGGCGATGTCGCCCTGTCCGAGCACGTCCTGTTCGTCGAAGGGCCGAGCGACCTGGCCGTCTACCCGATGCTGCTGGCCAGGCTCGGATTCAACACTGTCCAGCGGAACTGCCTCGTCATCTCACTGGCTGGAGCCGATCTGACACGGCCGCTTTCCGCCGTCTTCACCGAACTCAGCGGCCAACTGAACCTGCCGTTCTCCGTGCTCCTGGACGGCGACAAGCGCGGTCAGTACAGCCACAACCCCAATGTCTGCTTCCCGCCCGTGAACGACCTTGAGGAACTCTTCCGCCAAGATCGCGCCGCCGTGCGAGAGGGCTTCCTGACCGCGCTGGCCCAGGAAGACTCCGACCGGGCTAAGGAGGTCGAGGCCCAGTGGAGCGCGGCGGATGTGGCGGCCTACTTCGTTGAGCACCGGCATGCGGAAACGAAGGCGGCATCGTTGCTCACCGGCCTGGCACGAGGCTTGAGCGTGGCCTACCGAAAGCCCGTGCGTGCCTCCATGATCGCGGCGCACCTAGAGGACCGAGTCGTTGAGCAGCTGCGTCCGATCCTTATGCCCAGACTGCAGCCCGAACGCACGGGCGCAGAGGAGGCGACCGGCTGAAAATCCCCCGCCTTTGGGCTTGGCCTGCAATCAGGGGGCGGTTTGAGAGGGTCGTCCGCGTGTCGCCGTACTTCGACTGCTGAGCCAAGCCCGACGGCTGACCCGCGACGCTGCCCAGCCGCCGACTGCGCCGGTCGCCGACTGCGCCGCGCGCCGCCGCCCGCCATGATCACGGACGACTTTTCGCATCAGGGCAAAAAGTGTCCGTGATCATGGAAGTCCCCTGGCCACGGCGATGCCGGTCGGCATGATCACGGAGACTTTTCTGCAGTTCTGCCAAGAATCGTCCGTGATCATGGGAGACGGGCCGGGCGGCCGGTTCACAGCCCGGGCGGGACCTGCCAGGTCGGGTGACTGCCAGGCGTCGCGTCGTGACCGTTCGTAGCCGCGGCCATCGTCGGGTAGACGAGCAGCACCTCATCCAGGCCCAGCAGTTCCAGGACGCGGTGCACGACGCCCGCTGGGAGCGCGAGCCGTAGCTGGCCATCGAGTGTCTTCGCGTGCTCGTGAGCCAAGGTCATATTGCGGATCCCGGCCGAGTCGCAGAATCGCGTAGATGTCATGTCCGCGACCACCGTGACCCCTGGCGCGCAGGCCGCCCAGATTTCCTCTTGCACGCTCTCGGCGTTTGCCTCGTCGATCTGATCAGGCAACGTGACGATCGTCGGCTGAGCCCGGCGTTGCGGGATACTCACGTAGCGGCCTCCCCCTTGTGGCAGGGACGCAGCCTCGTTCCGAAGGCGCCGCCCCAGCTGCCAGTGCACGACCAGCCAGTCCACCGGAGCGGGGTCTCGACCTCGGCTAATCGCCGGCCTTGGCTAGTTCAATGCCCTCGCCGGCATCAGCTATTCCGGATCTGCTCCGCCGTGACCGGGCGGGTGGCCGGTCGGCGCAGCGGCACAGGCCGGACATGAATGTGCCATCCATACCGAGGTCCGGTGATGGATGGCACACCCATACCAAGCCGCTAGCAGGGGGGCACGGCAGCTAGCGGCTAGCTGGGCGACGGGCAAGCTGCGGAGGGGCGAACTCGCCCGTCGCCCACGGAATCAAACGACCAGGCAACCGCCTGAGTGCCCGATTCCGTGATGATTTCGCCGTGATCTTCCGCCGGCCCGCCAGGACGGCGCTGGCCGAGCTAGGCCAGCGAATCCAGCGGGACGGAGGTGTCGGCCAGAGCGTCCTTGCTGACCGGCTTGCCGGAGCGGACAAGGGCGCTGATCGCGTCGTTGACGTCCCAGATGTTGACATTCATCCCGGCGAGCACCCGGCCGTCGTCGGCCAGCCAGAACACCACGAACTCGCGTCCGGCCACGTCACCACGGAAGACCACGTCGCTGTAGCCGTCAGGCTCGACGTAGCCCGCGTACTCCATACCGAGGTCGTACTGGTCGGTGTAGAAGTACGGCACCCGGTCGTACGCGACATCCTGGCCGAGCATGGCCTTGGCGGCGGCGACCGGCTGGTGCCGCGCGTTGGCCCAGTGCTCGACCCTGATGTTCTTGCCGATCAGCGGGTGGAACGCGTTCGCGACGTCCCCGGCCGCGAAGACGTCGGGGTCGGAGGTACGCAGCTGGGCGTCGGTGACGACGCCGTTCTCGACCCGCAATCCGGCCGCGGAGGCAAGCTCCACGTTCGGCGTGATCCCGATACCTACGATCACGACGTCAGCGTCGACATGCGAGCCGTCGGCGAGCCTGACGCCGTTCGCGGCACCGCCGCTACCGGTGATCTCGGCGACCTGCACGCCAGTCCGCAGGTCGACACCGTGGTCGGTGTGCAGCTTGGCGAAGACCTCGGCGACCTCGGGGCCCAGCACGCGCAGCAGCGGCAGTTCGGAAGCTTCCAGCACGGTCACCTCGGCGCCAGCGGTCCTCGCTGCGGCCGCGGTCTCCAGCCCGATCCAGCCTGCCCCGATCACCGCGACCCGTGAGGCACGCTCGAAGGCCGCCTTGATCCGGTCGCTGTCCCCGACTTCGCGCAGGTACAGCACGCCGTCAAGGTCGGCTCCCGGCACCGAAATCTGGCGCGGCGATGAGCCGGTCGTCAGCAGCAGCTTGGAGTAGCCCACCCGGGATCCGTCTGCGAGCACGATTTCGTGCGCGGAAGGATCGACGCCTGCCACGGTCGTGCCGAGCCGCAGGTCCACGTTGTGCTCGGCGTACCACTCTCGCGGCTGGACGTAGAGCTTCTCCCGTCCGTGCTTGCCCATCAGGTAGTCCTTGGACAGCGGCGGGCGCTCGTAGGGCGTCTCGTCCTCGGTGCCGATCAGGGTGACGGGGCCGTCGAAGCCTTCGCTCCGCAACGACTCTGCGGCGCGCGCGCCAGCCAGGCTCGCCCCGACGATTACAATCGCGTTGTCAGTGCTCATGGATAATTTCCTCTCAGCGCTTTCTCTTAGCCGTGCACGCCAGCCAGGGCGAAGAACTCAGAACGTGAACGCGGGTCCGTGCGCAAGGTGCCCAGCAGTGCTGACGTCACGGTCGTGCTGCCAGTCGCCCGGACGCCGCGCAGGGTCATGCAGCTGTGCTCGGCCTCGAGCACCACGCCAGCGCCACGGGGGTGCAGGCGCTCCAGCAGGCAGTCGGCGACCTGCCTGGTCAGCCGCTCTTGTGTCTGCGGCCTCGCCGCGAAGTGCTCGACGAGGCGAGCCAGCTTGGACAAGCCGAGAATACGCTCGCCAGGCAGATATCCGACATGCGCGACGCCGGCGAACGGCAGCAGATGGTGCTCGCAGACGGTACGGAACGGAATCGCCCGCGCGATTACGAGCTCGTCATAGCCTTCGGCGTTCTCGAAGGTGGTGAGCCGCAGCGGCGCCGGGTCGAACAGCTCGGCATACGCACGGGCCATCCGGCCTGGCGTATCGCGCAGCCCATCCTCGTCGACGTCGACCCCGAGCGCAGCCAGGAAGTCAGCCGCTGCTTGCTCGGCGGCCTCCAAGTCCACGCGCCGGCCAGGCCACCGGGCGACAACATCGGCGGCAGGCGCCGCGTCCGGCGGGCAAGGCGGGGCGAGAGTCAGCTCATGCGTCATGGTGCTCCATCGGTTGGTGGGTGGATTGCTGGCCGGTGCGGACCACAACGCAGCACCGGCCAGGCTTGGGCTCCAGGGCGGCCTGCATGTCCTGCGCCCCGATTCCGGTCGCGACGCCTTCGAGCAGCGCGAGGTTCATCGTGCAGACGATCTCGCGATGGCGCTCGGCGAGCTGATGGAACGGGCAGTTGCGCAGCGCCATGCTGCCGTCCTCGGCGGCGTACGGCTCGAAGCCGTGCTCGATCAGCACCGCACGCATCTCGTCCGCGCCGGAGTCGCCGAGAGCCGCGGGCCGCGTGCCTGCGCCGCGACGCTGCGGCTGGCTCGCTGACCCGCGGCCGATCTCGGCGCCGAGCCGCCGCGCCGCTCGCTTGAGGCAGGCGAGCGAAAACCCGCTCGCGTCTGACTCCACCGCCTCGGCCAAGAGCCTGGCGGCCATTTCGTACTCGCGCGGCGGGACCGAGACGGCGAACTCGCGCGGTGACCTCGCGTATACCTTCGCCGGGCGCCCGGCGCCCGGGCCGGTCCGCCCTGGCGGCCGCCGGAAGTCGGCAGTGAGCAGGCCGAGACTGACCAGCCGGTCCAGGTGGTAGGCCGCGAGCGGCCGGCCGATCCCGGTCGCGGCGGCTGCCTCGTCCCTGCCGACCGGCTCCGCCGATCCGGACACGTAGTCGTACAGGCGCCGGCGAACGGGGTCGTCAAGCCCGTAGACGAGCGCGAGGCGCTGCTCGTCCCGGTTCATCTCGACGTTCGGCTGCATCTCGCCACTCTAACACCAATTCTCATTAGTTAAACAACTGGACTCTCCCGCGGCCCGCTCTGGCGAGGGCCGGGCCCAGCGACCGCTGTACCTCCGTCCGGCTGGCTAGCTGACCTGATCGCAGAGCATCTCGATGACCTCACCGGCGGGACGGGATGTCGCCGCCCGGTAGCCCTGACCAGCCCACAAGCTCATCCGGCCGGCATCGCCGGACGCCGCAGCGGCGGCCCTGATCGGCCTGGTCGCGTTGTTGATCTCCGGGTAGGCGGCGGGTGCATCTTGATGCCCGCTCAGGAAGGCGTTCACCAGACCGCGGGCCGGTCGCCCGCTGAACGCCCTGGTCACTGCCGTCGCCCGGTAGCTCGGGTCAGCCAGGGCGGCCTTGTAGGCCGGATGCGCGCCGCTCTCCGGGCAGCGCAAGAAGGCCGTGCCGCATTGCGCGGCAACGGCGCCTGCGGCCAGGGTCGCGGCCACGTCGGCGGCTGACATGATGCCGCCGGCCGCCACGAGAGGGACATCGGTGGCAGACCGGATCGTCGCGACGAGATCGAGAGCCCGCGTTTGGCTGCCAGGCCGGTTCGTGAACGTGCCGCGGTGTGCCCCCGCTTCCGGGCCCTGCACGCACAGGCACTCGGCGCCTGCCCGCACCGCCGTCTCAGCCTCGACCGTGTCGGTCACTGTCACCCACACGCTGCTGCCCGCGGCGCGCAGGGCGCCGACGACGCCGGGGTCCGGGCATCCGAAGGTGAAGCTGACGACCGGAACCGGGCGCGACGTCAGGTCGGCGATCTTGGCGTCCCAGTGGTCGTCATCCCAGGCCGGCTCGCCTGACGTGGCGCCGACGGCCGCGGCGTCGGCGGCCAGGCTGTCCAGGTAGGTGGCCAGTGCCTGGGGGTCAGCAGCGGGCTGGCCAGGTACGAACACGTTGACGCCGAATGGTCCGTCGGTCGCCGCCACGATGGCCTCGATGTCCGCGCGCATCGCCTGGGCGGTCTTGTAGCCGGCCGGCAGGAAGCCAAGCCCGCCGGCGGCGGCTGCCGCGGCGACCAGGTCGGTCGTGCTCGGGCCACCAGCCATCGGCGCGACGATCACAGGCAGCCTGAGGTCACCGATCACGTGGCCAGTCTGCCAGTCGTAGGGTGACACGGTGACGAATCCCCCAGCAGATCAGGCGGCACTGGCCGCCGAGGCAGCTAGGTGGGAGCTGAGCCTTCGGGGCATGGGCTCTGGCGTCCGGAGTCACGGTGCGTGAGGTCATTAAGCCGACGGCAGAACCGATCAGGGACGCGTTGCTGGCCGGATACCGGGACAAAATCCCGATCCGCTGGGAGCATGAAGACACAACCACAACCGGATGAACGGCCTGCCCGCGGGAGGCACCATGTCCGACACGCGGGTTCCTGTCACGCGTGGTGAACTTCGCTGCTACCTGGCCAGCCGCCAGGCCAAGGGCCATGGCCTGGCGTGCTTGTGATGCATGACGCCCTCGGCATGACGCCGGACCTGCGCGCCCAGGCAGACTGGCTGGCTAGCGAGGGCTACCTGGCGCTCGCACCCGACCTGTACTCGATCGGCCGCAAGTCTCGTTGCCTCGTCTCGGCCTTCCGTGACCTGACGGCCGGGCATGGCCAGGTCTTCGACGACGCGCAGGCGTGCCGAGCCTGGCTGGCGGACCAGGCCGACTGCACTGGCCACATCGGCGTCATCGGCTTCTGCATGGGCGGCGGCTTCGCGCTGCTGCTCGCTGGTCAATCGCACACGCAGGCCGGCGCCGCGGGGAATCCGGCCGACACCGCAGACGGCTTCGAAGCGGCCAGCGTCAATTACGGCATGCTGCCAAAGGACGTTCAGACCCGGCTGCAGTTGGCTTGCCCGGTCGTAGCCAGCTATGGTGCGCGGGACCGCACGCTGCGCGGCGCGGCTGTCAAGCTCACGGCGGCGCTGGACGCGGGCGGGGTCGAGCATGACGTGAAGGAGTATCCGGGCGTCGGGCACTCGTTCATCAACCATCACCCGACCGCCCTGCAGACATTGCGCGGAGCGGCCGGTCCTGACGCGGCTATGCCGCGGTTCTTCGCCGTGTTCAACGCGGTCGCTGGACCGCTCATGGGCGCGGGCTATGCCGAGCGGCAGGCTAGCGACGCCCGCAGGCGGATCATCGCGTTCTTTGACCGCCACCTGAAGAAGTAGGAATGGCCGCAGAAGGAAAGAGTGTGGCAACTGATATGACGGAGAGCGCGGTGGTCGACGGCCGCACCGCGCGGAAAGACAAGAACAGGCTGGCCGTACTGGACGCTGTGCTCGAACTGTTCACTGAGGGAGACCTCATCCCCCAGCCCGAGGCGATCGCCCAGCGCTCGGGCGTCTCGCTCCGGTCGGTATACAGGTTCCTCGGCGACATGAGCGATCTCGTGCAGGCCGCGATCGAGCGTCACCTGGAGCGCGTCGGGCCCCTGTTCGCACTCGATGAGATCGGCGAGGGGCCGTTCGCGCAGCGAGTCGAGCAGTTCGTCGCGGCCAGGCTGCGGCTGCACCAGGCGATCGCGCCGACCGCCAGGGCGGCGCAGGCCCGCGTCAGGTTGCGGGCAACTCCCGGGAGCGAGGTCGTCAAGGAGAGCCTGAACGCTCGGCGCGGGCTGCTGCGAATCCAGCTGTCCAGGAACTTCGCCCCTGAACTCGCCGCGTTTGGCCGCAGCGGCGACGCGATTCTCGCCGCGGCCGACGCGCTGACGCAGATCGAGACCATCGACTGGTACCTAATCGACGGCGGCTACACCCTGACCCAGACCAAGGAAGCATTGACGATCGGCCTGCACCAATTGCTCGACGGCAAGCCTGCCCCAGGCGTGGACGTGACGCCCGCGAGCGAGGGCTGCCGTTAAAAGCGATCAATCGCTAAGTCGACATTGTGCTGGTTGAGGGCGCGCCCGTGCCCGGGCGGAACGCGGGGTACAACGGCAGGTCTGGCAGCCGCCAGTGGTCGGTACGCGTGAGCAACTCCGCGGCGAGCGCGCGGAGCGCCGTGAGTTCGCCATGGGGCTCGAGCTCGGCGATCAGGCGCGCCCAGCGATAGCGGAGTAGCTGACGCCCTGTCGGCGCGGCGCGGCCATCGTCGATCATCGGCCGGTCCGCCAGCAGCGACCGGTCGAGCAGGTACGTCATCGCGTGCAGCGTCCACGCCGCCACGGCCAGGCGGACACCGGGCAGCCAGACCTCGTCGCTGGCCAGGTCCGGGTGGACCTGCGCGACCAGGTCCCGGTAGACGGCCTCGGCCGACCGCTGCAGGCGGTCCGGCAGCCGGAACACGCACCAGCAAGTGCTGAACGGCATCCGCAGGTACGCCGCGTCGAGAAAGGCCGGGTGATACTCGGCGTTCTCGTAGTCGATGAACCGGACTCCGGCCGGGGTCAGCAGGTTGTTGTCCGGGCAGATGTCGCCGGGTGAGAACACGTGATAACTCCCGGGCTCCAGGATCGACGCGACCTCGGCCAGGTCAGCATCCAGCCCGGGCGGCGCAGGAATGGACAGCTCGGCGAGCAGCCCGGGGATCTCCCTGATCCGGCGCGGCAGCCAGTGCCCGTCGGCCTCGCCGTCCTGCCCGGTCCGGTACCCGGCGGCCAGCCTGGCCAGGTCGGCTTCGCGGCCGGCGCAGGCCACCGCCAGTTCGCCGCAGGCCCGCGCCCAGCTCAGCAGCGTCGCCTCGGCTGCCTCGGCATGCCCGCCGAGCAGCAGATCGGCCAGGCTCGACCCGACGCCCAGGTCGCTCATCACGATCAGGCGGCCCTGCGTGCTGGCCGCCAGCAGGCTCGGGCCCGAGGCCAGCGGCCGGCCCGCAGGGCCCGAGGCCAGCGGCCGGCGCGTCTCGCCGATGAGCGCCAGGCCCGCGGCCTCTGAGGCGAAGCTGGTCCTGCCCTCGTGGGTGTCCGGATAGCTCTTGACCACGACGGCTACGCCATCCGGGCGCCGGCAGCGCAGCACAGTGGATCGCTCGCTGCCGCCCAGGTCCTCGGGCCCAGTCAGCGGCTCGCCCAGAGCAGCAGATGCGGCCGCCAGCAATTCATCCATCATGCGCAGCCAATCAGCCGTAGAAGACGCGTTCCATCACGGCCCTCGCTCGCCGGGCGGCGCGCCGCCAGTCCTGAACGAGGTCCTGCGAGCCGTCGGGCCGATAGCCGAGCAGCCGCGCGATGCCGGCCAGTTCCGGCTGGCCGGTCGGCAGCAAATCGGAGGCTCTGCCCGTGACCAGCATTGCCGCGTTCCTGATCCTGGTCGCAAGCATCCAGGCCACGCGCAGCGCCTCGGCGTCGGCCGCCGCCAGCAGCCCGTCGTCGCACGCCGCCGCCAGCGCTGCCAGCGTGCTCGTCGTGCGCAGCGCCGGCACCGCGCCGGCGTGCCGCAACTGGAGAAGTTGAGCCACCCACTCGACATCGGAGAGCCCGCCGGGCCCGAGCTTGACATGCAGGGCCGGGTCGACACCACGAGGCATGCGTTCAGCTTCCATGCGGGCTTTGATTCTCTTGATCTCACGCACCGGGCCTTCAGCCATCCCGCCGGCCGGGAACCGGATCTCGTCCGCGAGGGCCAGGAAGGCAGCACCGAGCGCGGTGTCCCCCGCGACCGGGTCGGCGCGGATCAGCGCCTGGACCTCCCACGGGCTGGCCCATCGGCCGTAGTAGGCGCGGTAGGCGGCAAGCGTCCTGACCAGCGGGCCCTGCCTGCCTTCGGGCCGCAAGTCCGCGTCGAGGTGCAGGGACGGGTCGGGGCCAGGCCGCGCGAGCAGGCCGCGAAGTTCCTCTGCGATCGCATGCGCCGCCCTGGTGGCGGTCTCCTCGCTGACGCCGGCGACGGGCTCGAAGACGAACAGCACGTCCGCGTCGCTGCCGTAGCTCATCTCGTGCCCGCCGAACCGGCCCATCGCGACGACGCAGATCCTCGCCGCGAGCTCACCATCGGGACCGGCGACCTCGGCAGCCGCGACGTCGAGAGCGGCTCCGACGGTCACGGCCGTCACGCCGCCAATCGCACCTGCGACCTGTAGCGGGTCCAGGCGGCCGAGCAGGTCGGCCGCGGCGGTGCGGAACAGTTCGCGGCGGCGGATGGCGAGCAAGCCGGGAATGGGGCCGTCACGGCCGGTGGACGGAGCGTGCCTGCGGATCGTGTGGTCGGCCTCGTTCGCCAGTGCCGCCTCGGCGCGCGGCTCGAGCAAGGCGTCATCGGCTAGCATCGCGACCGCCTCGGGAGCGCGCAGCAGCAGGTCAGTGGCATACCGGCCGGAGGCCAGCACCCTGGCGAGTCTCGCGGCCACGTTCGCGTCATCCCGCAGCAGCCGCAAGTACCAAGGTGACCCGCCGAGCGCCTCGCTGACCTGCCGGAACGCGAGCAGGCCAGCGTCCGGGCGGGGTGCATCAGCGAACCAGCCGAGCAGCGCGGGCAGCAGCGCACGCTGGATCGCCGCCTTTCTCGACACCCCGGTGGTGAGCGAGCTGATGTGCCGTAGCGCCCCGTCAGGGTCGTCGTATCCGAGGGCCTCCAGCCGATCGGTGGCGGCCTGCGAGGTCAGCCGCATGACGTCGCCTGGCAGCCTGGCGACCGCGTCGAGCAGCGGGCGGTAGAAGAGCTTCTCGTGCAGCAGCCTGACCGTGCCAGCGTGCTGCCGCCACTGCGTCATGAGCTGCTCGGCCGGATCGCCAGGGCCAGCTGGGTTGCTCGCATCGCTGCCGTCCGCCTGGCTTGGGCCGGTGTATTGCATCGTGCGCAGCGCGCGGCCGACCTGGCGCAGGATCGCGGGGTCCGCGGGCAGCGAGTGCGTGCGCCGCAGCTGGCGCAGCTGGAGCAGGTGCTCGACTACCCGCAGGAACCGGTACGCCGCGCCGAGGCTGGCCGCGTCCTGCCTGCCCACGTAGCCGCCGGCGGCGAGCGCGGCGAGCGCTGGCAGCGTCGCCTGGTCACGCAGCGACTCGTCGGCCCTGCCATGCACGAGCTGGAGCAGCTGGACGGCGAACTCGATGTCGCGCAGCCCGCCTGGACCGAGCTTGATCTCCCGGTCGGCTTGCTTGGCCGGCAGGTTCTGCACGACCCGCCGCCGCATCGCCTGGACGTCGGCGACAAAATCGTCGCGCTGGGCCGCCTGCCAGACCAGCGGAGTCACGGCCTCGATATACCGCCGGCCCAGGTCCATGTCGCCGGCGACCGGCCTCGCCTTCAACAGCGCCTGGAACTCCCAGGTCTTGGCCCAGCGCTCGTAGTAGGCGAGGTGGCTGGCCAGGGTGCGGACGAGTGGTCCGCTTCTGCCCTCGGGACGCAAATTCGGGTCGACGGGGAACAGCGTCCCCTCAGGCCCGGCGTCTGAGCAGACCCTGATCATCGCGCTGGCGAGCTGGGCAGCCGTGCGCAGAGCCGCCGCCTCGGCGCCAGGCCCGGCCTCGATGGCATGCTTTGCCGGCTCGGCCGGCTCGGCGACGAAGATCACGTCGACATCGCTGGCGTAGTTCAGCTCACCAGCGCCGCACTTGCCCATCGCGATCACCGCAAGCCGGCACTCGGCCGCACCGGGCGGCAGCCGCGATCGCGCGATTGCGAGGGCAGCCTGCAGCGCCGCCCCAGCGAGGTCGGCTAGCTCGGCCATGACGTCGTCGATCGCCGCCGTGCCGGTCAGGTCCCGTGCTGCCAGCATCAGCAGAGCCCGCCTGTAAGCGATCCGCAGCGCGGCGGGCTCCTCAGCACCGCGCAGGTCGCTCAGATCGGCGCGCGGCGAGGTGTCATCCCTGGCGTGGCCGTCCGCGGGCTTGCTGTTGAGCAAGTGCCAGTCACCGGGATGCCGGCGCAGGTGATCGGCCAGCGCGGCGCTGGTCCCGAGCACTGAAGCGAGCCTGGTCCGCAGGCCCGCGTCCGCCCGCAGCGCGGCCCGCAGCCTCGGATCGGGTCCGAGCCTGGCCAGGCCCGCGACAGCGAGGTCGGGATCCGGCGCGGCACCGATGGCCGCGACGACCTCGGCGTCGTCACCGAGGACGTCCCAGCCAAGGTCGTCGGTGAGCAAGCGCTCGGCAGCGGCGGTATCGGCGAAGCCGAGCGCGGCAGCCGGCCGGCCTGGGTCACGGCGCGCGGCATGCTCACGCGTGCCACGGTAGCCGCTCGCCCGGCCGTGGCTGCGGCTCAGGTCAGCAGCAGCACCGCGTACGCCGCGAGCCAGTGCTCGACGTTGTAGTGGTCGCCCACCACGTGCGGCAGCGCCGCGTCGGCGTGTACGTGTGCGGCTGCCATGGCCGGCCCGATCCGCTCGTCTCCCGCCGGGAGGCTCTCGGCGATCCGCCGCCAGCACCATGCCCGGCTCGCGTTCAAGCCGTGCAGGTGCGCGATCTGGCCGTCGGTTGAGTCGGCCACGATCGCCTGCCCGAACAATGCCGCGGGCTCGCCTCGCTCGATGCCGGGCAGGAAGTCGCTCAGCCACGCGCCGAAATCCGCACGCGGCAACAGCAGTGCCATCAGTTCAGCCTCGGTCAGCGCCGGGGACAGGAAGTCGGCTCCCGAGGGCTCCCAACCCCCGGGGTAGCCTGCGTCGCCGCGATACCACCGGGTGGCTGCGTCGGTGATCGCATCGGCCAGGCCAGGGTCGCCGGCAGCGGCCAGCCTCTGCGCGTGCGGCAGCGACCTGGACAGCGCGAACGCGGTGTTCGGATGCACGCCGTACCGGACCGGATAGGTCGCCTTGGGCAGCCACTCGATCCACAGGGCCGTGATCGCGTCGGCGAGCGGCGTGAGCGCCTCCGCCCAGCGTCGGCCGTCAGGGTCGTCCAGCGCGAGGGCCTCGGCCGCGAGCGCCAGCGCCCAGCCCCAGGCGTACCTGCCAGGACCGCTCGGTCCGGCGACATACTCGGCCTCCGCGGCCAGAGCATCGTGGGTGAACTGCCGGTCGAGGATGGCCCTGACCTCAGCGTCCGGTATCAGGCCGGGCGCCGTCCGCAGCAGCCTGACTAGCAGCCAGTGCATCTCCACGCACGAATGCCAGTCGAAGCTGCCGAAGAACACCGGGTTGCGGTCACGCGGGCGGCTGGGGAAGTCGCCGGGCCCTGTCATCGTCTGATGGACGTCGTAAGGAAACTCTCGGTCGATGTTGATGATCGCTACGCGGGCGTATTGCTCCGCGTTCGCGCGCAAGATCTGCTCCCACGAGATGCCGCTAGCCATGCGTCTTCCTCCCGGCCGGCCGAACGGTCAGCACCGTGACAGCTTGGCTCACCGGGGGCTCGGGCTCAAGCCGCGTTGCCGCTTGGCCCGGTTCAGGGAACTACAAAGAGGAGAGGTAGCGCTCGAGTTCGAACTCGGTGACCTGGCGGCGATACTCCTGCCATTCCTCGCGCTTGTTGCGCAGGAAGAAGTCGAATACGTGCTCGCCGAGCGTCTCGGCGACTAGCTCGCTGCTCTGCATGACGTTGCAGGCGTCGGACAGGCTCTGCGGCAGCGGCGCGATCCCGAGCGCCCGCCGCTCGGCCGGAGTGAGAGCCCAGACGTCGTCTTCGGCACCGGGCGGTAGCTCGTAGTCTTCCTCGATTCCCTTCAGCCCGGCCGCCAGGATCACTGCGAACGCCAGGTACGGGTTGCAGGCCGGGTCGAGCGAGCGGAATTCGATCCTGGTCGCGTTGCCCTTCTTCGGCTTGTACATCGGGACACGGATCAGCGCGGAGCGGTTGTTGTGTCCCCAGCAGATGTAGGCGGGCGCCTCGCCGCCAGCCCCGGCGATCCGTTCGGCGCCGCCCCAGAGCCGCTTGTAGGAGTTGACCCACTGGTTGCACACCGCAGTGATCTCGGCGGCGTGCGTGAGCAGGCCGGAAATAAACGACCGGCCGACCTTAGAGATCTGGAATTCGCCGCCCGGGTCATGGAAGACGTTCCTGTCGCCCTCGAAGAGCGACATATGGGTGTGCATGCCCGAACCGGGGTACTCGGTGAACGGCTTCGGCATGAATGTCGCGTATACGCCCTGATCGAGCGCGACCTCCTTCATCGCGAGCCGGAACGACATGATGTTGTCGGCCGTAGTCAGCGCGTCGGCATAGCGCAGGTCGATCTCCTGCTGCCCTGGCGCGCCCTCGTGATGGCTGAACTCGACCGAGATGCCGGTGCTTTCCAGCATCGCGATCGCCGACTTGCGGAAATCGTGCGCGATGTTGTGGGGCGTGTGGTCGAAGTAGCCGCCCTGGTCGATCGGCCGCGGCTTGGCGCCCCCCTCGGGCCGCTCCCTGAGCAGGAAGAACTCAATCTCGGGGTGGGTGTAGAACGTGAACCCCAGCCCCGCCGCCTTGTTCAGCGCGCGCTTGAGCACGTACCTCGGGTCGGCATGAGAGGGCGAGCCGTCGGGCAGCAGGATGTCGCAGAACATCCGGCCGACGCCGACCGGGTCGCCGCGCAGCGGCATGAGCTGGAACGTCGACGGGTCAGGCTTGGCGATCATGTCGGCCTCGTAGACCCGGGAGAAGCCCTCGATTGCCGACCCGTCGAAGCCGATTCCCTCAGCGAACGCGCCCTCGAGCTCGGCCGGCGCCACCGCGACCGACTTCAGGTAACCGAGCACGTCGGTGAACCAGAGCCGCACGAACCGGATGTTGCGCTCTTCGAGCGTGTGCAGCACGAACTCTTCCTGCCTGTCCACCTGGCCAGTCTGCCGCCTCCGTGTTTCCGCCGGGTAACGCGACCCGCCTTAAGCTGAACTCGTGCCTCTGCTTCGGATCGCCCTCGCCCAGGTCAATTCCACGGTCGGTGACCTCGACGGCAACGCCACCGCCATCGTCCGGTGGACCGCCAAGGCCGCTGGCGACGGCGTCGCGGTTGTCGTGTTTCCCGAGATGATGCTCACCGGCTACCCGGTCGAGGACCTCGCGCTCCGTGCGTCGTTCGTGGCGGCGTCGATCGGCGCGCTGCGCGGGACCGCGGCCAGGCTGGCCGAGGCTGGGCTCGGTGACATCGCCGTGGTGACCGGCTACCTCGACCGGCAGGCTGGGCTGCGGCCCCGCGTCGGGCTACCGGCCGGGGCACCACTCGACGCTGCCGCCGTGCTGCACGGCGGGAAGGTCGTCGTCACGTCCGCCAAGCACCACCTGCCGAACTATGGCGTCTTCGATGAGTATCGCTACTTCGTGCCAGGCGACATCGTTCCCGTGGTGCGCACCGCTGCCCGATCCGGTGAGATGGTCGACGTCGCCGTCGCGATCTGCGAGGACCTCTGGCAGGACGGTGGCCCGGTCGCCGTGGCCAGGCAGGCGGCGGCATCGCTGCTGGTCGTCCCCAACGCCTCACCGTACGAGCGCGGCAAGAGCGAGGCGAGGCTCGCGCTCTGCCAGCGCCGGGCCGCCGAAGCGGGTTGCCCGCTGGCCTACGTCAACATGATCGGCGGCCAGGACGAGCTGGTCTTCGACGGCGACTCGATCATCGTGGCCGCCGACGGCACCCTGCTGGCCCGCGGGCCGCAGTTCGAGGAGGCCCTGGTCGTCGCCGACGTGGACCTCGCGCCCGCGGCGGCCGCGCCGCCCGGCGACTCACTGGCCGACGCGCTCGACGGCAGCACGATGACGATCCGCCGACTTGAGCTGGCAGGCGGCCATCGCGGCCAGGATCACCAGTTGCAAGCAGCTGGCCAGGTCTCGCCCCGGCTGAGCGACTGCGGTGAGGTCTACGCGGCGCTGGTCACCGGCGTGCGCGACTACGTGACCAAGAACGGATTCGGGTCGGTGATCATCGCGCTGTCAGGCGGCATCGATTCCGCGCTCACCGCCACGATCGCCGCCGACGCGATCGGGCCAGACCGGGTTCACGTTGTGCTGATGCCCAGCGACTACTCCTCGTCGCACTCGGTCTCGGACGCCGAGGATCTGGTCAAGCGGCAGGGCATACACGCCCGCACCGTGCCGATCGCATCGATCGTCGCGGCGTTCGGCGCCCCGCTCAGCCTGGAGGGCCTGGCGGCCGAGAATCTGCAGGCCAGGGTCCGTGGCATGGTCTTGATGTCGCTGTCCAACGCCGAAGGCCATCTGGTGCTGACCACCGGCAACAAGAGCGAGCTGGCGACCGGCTACTCGACGCTCTACGGTGACTCCGCAGGCGGCTACGCGCCGATCAAGGACGTGCCGAAGACACTGGTCTGGGACCTGGCCAGGTGGCGGAACGAGCAGGCCGTCAGCGCTGGCCAGGACGAGCCGATCCCGGAGAACTCGATCACCAAGCCGCCGAGCGCCGAGTTGCGGCCAGGTCAGCTCGATACCGACTCGCTCCCCGACTACTCGGTCCTCGACCCGCTGCTCGATGACTACGTGGAAAAGGACATGGGCTCGGCAGAACTGGTCGCCGCGGGCCATGACGCTGACCTGGTGCAGACGGTGATCGCGCTGGTAGACAGGTCGGAGTACAAGCGGCGTCAGTATCCGCCTGGCCCGAAAATCTCGGCCAAGAACTTTGGCCGTGACAGGCGGCTGCCGATCACGAACCGGTGGCGGGAGCCGCACACCCGCCCGCCGAGTTGAGTACACGGCCATAAGGCCGGATACTTGGACGGTCCTTGTGGACTATCAGATAAGCCAACAATCTGGCGCGTAGGCCGGATCGGGCCAGGCAGTCGGTGCGGCCAGCGCCGCCACGCACCGGCCGGGCGCACAACGGGGGTTCCAGGTGATCCCGGGCTCGAACGGGCCGCCCGGTAGGCAACGTCACGGAGGCAGGCAGTGAGCGTCGTGCCGAAGGCGCGCAGATGAGCGCCGAGAACAGGCCGCAGATCGGCGACTTTCCAGCGGGATCGCGCATTGCCGGCTACCAGATCCAGGAGCTGATCGGCCGCGGCGGGATGGCCGTGGTCTACCGTGCGGCCGACGTTCGGCTAGACCGGCTCGTCGCGCTCAAAGTTCTCGCGCCTGATCTCACCAGGGACTCAGCCTTCCGGCAGCGATTCATCAGGGAGTCGCGCTCGGGCGCTGCCGTCGATCATCCCAACGTCATCCCGGTGTTCGAGGCTGGCGAGGCAGAGGGCGTCCTGTTCATCGCGATGCGGTACGTGGCCGGCCGGGACATCCGGGCCCTGATCGAGCGGGAAGGTCCGCTGCGACCGAGCCGCGTGGTCAGCATCGTGACGCAGATCGCCTCCGCGCTGGACACTGCGCACGCGCACGGCCTCGTGCACAGGGACGTCAAGCCCGCCAACATGCTGCTCGGCTCCATCGCCACCGGGTCGGCGCCCGACCACGTGTACCTGTCTGACTTCGGGCTCAGCAAGATGTCGGTCGCGGCGGTCAGCCTGACCGGCACCGGCCAGTTCCTCGGCACCCTGGACTATATGTCGCCCGAGCAGGTCGAGGGCCGGCCGATCGACGGGCGCACCGACCAGTACGCGCTTGCCTGCGCGGCCTTCGAGATGCTCACGGGCAGGCCGCCGTTCCAGCGCGATCAGGACCTCGCCGTGATGTGGGCACAGGTCTCGGCGCCGCCTCCCTCGGCCCGCGAGTTCCGTCCTGGGCTGCCTGCAGAGGTCGACCGGGTCATCGCCAAGGCTCTCGCGAAGGCGCCTGACGACCGCCACGCCAGCTGCCTGGCCTTTGCGAGCGATCTGCGTACGGCCTGCGTGGCCAGGCAGGCTGGCGAGGCCGGCCCGCCAGGTGCGCCGACCGAACTGGCCGCGACAGCGAAGCCGGTGCCGCCGGCGACCGAACTCGCAGCGCATCCCCCGGTCGGCACCGGGCACCCGCACGGAGCGGCCGACCCGCCCGCCTACGAAGCGACGATCACCGAGGCCGCCGTGGGCGGAAACGCGTACAGCCCGCCGGGCGGGTACGACCAGGGCGGCTATCAGAGCGGCTACGGCCAGAGTGCGCACGGACCCGCTGGCTCTGGGCCCAGTGGTTATGGACAGGGTGGTTACGGACAGGGTGGTTACGGACAGAGTGGTTACCGACAGGGCGGCCAGACCGATCAGCTCTGGGGTGGCTCGGCATCTCAGCAGCCGTCCTACCACGGCCCGCCGCCGCGTCGCCGTGGCAAGGCGCTCCCTATCCTGCTCGCCGTCCTCCTCGTCGCTGTCCTGGGCGGGGCGGCCGCGCTGGTCCTGCACCTGCGCGGCGACGCCAGCCCGCATACCGGGCCGACTACGCCGGTAACGACCCCGGCGTCGCACCACACATCGGGCGGCTCCGGCTCGGCGAGCGCGAGTCCTTCGTCCTCAACCCCGGTGGCGCCGCTCAGTCCTGACGCCGTGTTGACGAAGTACTACGACGCGATCAACAACCACGACTTCCGCGCCGCCTACCGGCTCAACAGCCAGGTGCGCTCGACCGAGTCGTTCGCGACGTTCAAGCAGGGCTTCACCGGCACCCAGCACGACGCCCTGACGATCACGGGCGTCACCGGAGACGTGGTCAGCTTCGACCTGACCGCCGATCAGACCGACGGCTCAGTCAAGACCTACCAGGGCACCTACACAGTTCAGAACGGCCAGATTGTCGGCTCGAACGTCAGGCAGACCGGGTAGCAGGCGGAGCCAGGCGCCGGTGATCTCCGGTCAGACGCGATTCATGCGGAGGGTCGTGCAGATGACGTCCAGGTTCCCGGCAGTCGAGCCGTACGACAGGGGAATGCTCGATGTAGGTGACGGGCACCGGGTGTACTGGGAGACCTGCGGGAATCCGGACGGCCAGCCGGCAATCTACCTGCACGGCGGTCCTGGATCAGGCTCCACGCCGGGCGCGCGGCGTTACTTCGATCCGGACGCCTACCGGGTCGTGCTCTTCGACCAGCGCGGATCGGGGCGCAGCCGGCCGCTGGCCAGCGAGCTCGATGCTGATCTGAGCACCAATACCACCGCTCACCTGATCGCCGACATCGAACTGCTGAGGCAGCTACACGGGATCAAGCGGTGGACAGTCCTGGGCATTTCATGGGGAAGCACACTCGGACTGGCCTACGCCCAGGCACACCCTCAGCAGGTCAAGGCGCTAGTACTGGCTGCGGTCGGCACTGACTCCAGTCGCGAGATCGAATGGCTGACTCGCGACGTCGGGCGCATCTTCCCCAGGGAGTGGGATAGGTTCGCCGGCGCCGTCCCGGATGCGCTGCGGCACATGCCGCTGGTCGACGCTTACGCCACCCTGCTCTTCAACCCGGACGCTGCCGTCCGAGAGCACGCGGCGCGGGAGTGGTGCGCCTGGGAAGATGCACACATCTCACTCGCGCCCGGTCATAGGCCCAGCGAGCGCTACGAGGACCCGGAATTCCGCCTGCGGTTCGCGCGCCTGGTCACGCACTACTGGCGACACGGCGCCTTCCTGCCGGACGGGCAGCTCCTCCGCAACGCAGCAGCACTGAACGGCATTCCTGGCGTACTTGTCCACGGTCGCTACGACGTCAGCAGCCCCCTCGAAACCGCCTGGCACCTGTCCCGAAACTGGTCCACTTGCCAGCTCCAGATCATCGACGACGAAGGCCACGCAGGCGGCGACAAATTCACCGCCGCGGTCACTGGCGCGCTCACCCAGTTCGCGGCGACGTAGTCCAGCGCCGGACATGAAGGACGATGGGCCTGGCGCCCATCAGCTGGCTGACATGTGTCGCCGATCAGTTGTCGGATCACATGCGATCCCTGCGATTGGCTGGACCGCTAGATATCGACGCTCGCCCCTGGCTCAAGGCGGGAATAGCCGCCCTGGCCGGGGCCGCCAAGCAGCGCGCCAGCGAGCCCGGCGATCAGCGCGATCCCGTTGGCACTCAGGACTTCGTCGTGGATGGCGTAGCTCATCGACGGCCCGACCGCGCGGGCGTAGTCGAACAGTTCAGCCGCCTTCAGCCACGGCGCGCTGATCGGCAAGAGCAAGACGTCGACCTGCTCGCCGGGAACGGTGAAGGAGTCGCCGGGGTGGAAGAGCGTGCCGTCGACGGCGAATCCGATATTCGGCACCACCGGCAGGTCCGGGTGGATGACCGCGTGGTCGCGACCGTAGACATGGACGTCGAACCCGGCCGCCGTGAAGGCGTCGCCTTCAGCGAGGGCGTGCACCCGGGCTCCGAAGCCGTCAAACTGCGTGGCGACCGCGGCGTTCGTCCATAGCTCCAGGGCAGGATCGCTCGCCAGCGCCGCCCTGACGGCGCCGGTGTCGAGATGATCGGCGTGCTCGTGCGTGATCAGTACGGCCTGCGCGCCAGCGAGCGGGTCAGTTCCGCTCCAGACACCAGGGTCGAGCACGATCTGCTGTCCGTCGCGCTCGAGCCGAACACAGGAATGACCGAGCTTCGTCATGCGCATGTGCCGCTCCTACCTCGCTGGAGGCTTCCCGGCGCGGCCGTCCGCGCCGCCGAACCGAACCTATCGTGACGCGATTCCGGTCAGCAGTTCGTCGACAACTCGCCGCCCGTACGATCGGTCGGCTCGATCGTGGCTCAGTCTGGTGGTCTTCGCCAGCACCGCGCCGGTCAGCATGTCGACCGCCATCTCGAGGTTCGCGTTCTCGCGTAGCTCCCCGGTCGCTATGCCGCGCCGCAGCACCGTGCGGAACACATCGCGGCGCGGCTCGACGACCGTCTCGACATAGCGCTCGATCAGCCGGGGGTACTTCACGCCCTCGCCGAGCAGCAACGCGAACTGCCTTGCCTGGCGCGGATCGGCCGACTCGGCCCGCATAGCGTCGAGCATGGCGACCAGGTCATCCCGTACCGACTCGCCCGTCGGCTCGGGCAGCGGCGCGCGCAGCGACGCGAGGGCGGCCAGCAGCAGATCTTCCTTTCCCGGCCAGCGCCGGTAGATCGTCGCCTTACCGACTCCGGCCCTCGCGGCGACTTTTTCGATGCACAGGCCCTCGGCGCCGGACTCGGCGAACAGGTCGAGCGCGGCATCGATGATCGCGCGGTCGGCATGCTCGCTGCGCGGCCGTCCGCGGCGCGCCTGATCTGGCGGCGTCTGCGCGCCGCTCGTCTGCGCGCTTATCTGCGCGGGGCTTATCTGCACGGGGCTTATCTGCACGGGCGTCATCTCTGAGCTAGTCCTCCATCAGCACTGCCACGGGAGCGCCGCCCCCGCCGTGCCGTTCAGTCTTGGCCCGCCGGCCCGCGGCGCGACGGCCCGGCATCCACACGGCGATGAGCACGGCGCCGCTGGCCGCGATCACGGCCGAGAACACGGTGGTCACGTGCATGGCGTGCACGAACGAGCGCCCGGCGAGCGAGACGAGTGCGGGGCCGCCGTGGCTGAGCCTGGCCGCGGCAGCGTCGGTCGCGGCGAGCGATTGCATGGCTGCCGGCCTGCTGCCGGCCGGCAGGCCCCGCAGGGCGGGTGCGAGATCGGCCCGATAGGTCCTGGCCAGGATCGACCCCAGCACCGCGACGCCGAGCGCCACGGCCACCTGCCGGGACGTGTTGGTGATCGCCGAGCCGGCCCCGCCGCGCTCGCGTGGTACCACCGACATCACGGACTCGGTCGCTGTCGGCATCACGATCCCCATGCCCGCGCCCTGCAGCAAGAAGATGCCCTCAAGCGCGATGATCGGTGTGGCAGCGGTCAGTGAGTGATAGCCGATCAGCGCGCCCGTGACCACTGTCAGCCCGCTGGCCGCGACTGCCTTCGCGCCGAAGCGGCTCACCAGCCCGGCGCTACGGCTCGACGCGACTAGCTGACCGATCGCCACTGGCGTCGTCAGCAGGCCCGCGTGCATCGGGCTGTAGCCGCGCACGTCCTGCAGGTAAAAGCTCATGAAGAAGTACACGCCCGACATCGCGAAGAAGTTGAGGCCGATCGCGGCCGCCGCCGCAGACAGCCGCGCGTCACGAAAGAGCCGGACATCGAGCGACGGATGCTCGGTCCTCGACTCGTGCACGCAGAATACCGTGAGCACCGCGATCCCGGCCGCGATGGGGCCGACGACACCGCGCTCCAGCCACGAGCCAGCGTCGCCGCCCTTGATGATGCCGTATACGAGCAGCACCAGACCCGCGATCGACAACAGGACGCCCATGTAGTCGACGCGGCCAGGAGACGGGCTCTTGGATTCAGGCACGAACACTGAGATAGCCACGATGGCGATGGCGGTAAGGGGCACGTTTATCAAGAACACGGAGCCCCACCAGAAGTGGTTCAGCAGCACGCCGCCGGTCACCGGGCCGACCGCGATCGCGACGCCCACTGCCGACGCCCAGATGCCGATCGCCTTCGGCCGTTCCTCGGGATCGAAGACGTTGGTGATGATCGACAGTGTCTGCGGCATCACCGCTGCTCCGCCGAATCCCATCGCCGCCCTGGCCCAGATCAGCTCCGCGGGGGTCTGGGCGTAAGAGGAGATCAGCGACGCCAGCCCGAACAGCGCCATGCCAATGATCAGCATGCGCCTTCTCCCGACCCGGTCGCCAATCACGCCGAAGGTGAACAGCAGTCCGGCGAAGACGAGGGTGTATGAGTTGATCGCCCACTCAAGCTGGCTCTGCGTCGCGCCGAGGCCAGCGCCAGGCTCCGCGATCGTCTTCAGCGCCACGTTCAGGACCGTGTTGTCAAGGACGATCGAGAAGAGGCTGATGATCAAGACACCGAGGACGACCCACTTGCGGCGGTCGGTGATCATCAGAGCGGGCACGCCTCACTCGGCTGCGGGCAGCCGGTCAATAACGATACGGAACGTCATCGTATCGGAATAGCCAGGCACAAACTAGAGTGCATGGGCGCCGGCCAGCCCACCCGGCCGGCACTGTGACCTGATCGGTAGCCCTACCGATGGAAGTCACCGCATGTCATCATCGAAACGTCCGGGGACGCCAGCGAGGCGCCACGAGACATGGAGGATCACGATGACCGCAGGTCCAATCCAGCCAGCCCCAGAACCTTCCGCCCCCCAGGCCCTCTACGGCGGCGTGGCCGGCCGCCGGGTCACGGTCCGTGATCTCGCAGCCGCGAAGGCGCGGAACGAGAAATGGCCGATGCTGACGGCCTACGACGCGCTCACGGCGCGGATCTTCGACCAGGCAGGGATCCCTGTGCTGCTGGTCGGCGACTCGGCGGCGATGGTCGTCTACGGACATGACAGCACCATCCCCGTGACGGTCGACGACCTCATCCCGCTGACGGCCGCCGTGGTCCGCGGCACCAGCAGGGCACTGGTCGTCGCCGATCTGCCCTTCGGTTCTTACCAGGTGTCAGTCGAGACCGCGATGCGGAGCGCGATCAGGTTCCTTAAGGAGACCGGAGCGCACGCCGTCAAGCTCGAGGGCGGGCACCGGGTGCTCAGGTGCGTCGAGGAACTCGTCGCCGCCGGCGTGCCCGTGATGGCGCACCTCGGCCTGACCCCCCAGTCGGTGAACGCGTTCGGCGGCTACCGGGTGCAGGGCAGGGGTGAGGAGGGTGAGCGCCTGATGCAGGACGCGAAGGCGTTGCAGGCCTCCGGCGCGTTCGCAGTCGTGCTCGAATGCGTTCCAGCCGAACTCGCCGCCAGGGTCACCCAGGCGCTGGCGATCCCGACGATCGGTATCGGCGCCGGGCCTGACTGCGATGCCCAGGTGCTGGTCTGGCAGGACATGGCTGGCCTGACCCCGAACGCGCCGAAGTTCGCCAAGCGCTACGCCGACGTCGCCGGCGTACTCCGCCAGGCCGCGAGCGACTTCGCCGCCGAAGTCGCGGCCGGCACCTACCCCACCCCCGAGTACAGCTACCGCTGAGCGCCGCGAGCCCCGCGGCTCGGTGGACGCGCCTAGCTGTTGAGCTTGGGCAGCACGTCGCGGCCGAAGGCCTCGATCCACTCGGTCTGGTTGCGGCCGACATTGTGCAGGTAGATGCGGTCGATGCCGAGGTCGAGGTAGCGCTGGATGTCGGCCCGGTGGGCGTCGAGGTCGGAGCTGATATGCATCCGGCCTTCGAAGTCCTCGGGCCGGACCAGCTTGGCCATCTGCTCGAAGTCGTGCGGCGAGCGAATGTCCTGCTTGGGAAACTTCATGCCGCCGTTCGGCCACTCGCTGCAGGCGTTGGCCAGGGCTTCGGCGTCGGTGGGCGCCCAGGACAGGTGCAGCTGCAGGATCTTGACCTGCGAGCCGGGTTCGCGCCCGGCTTCCTTGGCCCCCGCATCGAACCGCTCGAACAACCCGGTGATCTTCTCGGCGGTCGCACCGGGGGTGATGATCCCGTCCACGAGCCGACCCGCCTTCTTCGCCGTGAGGGGGCCAGCGGTGGCGATGTAGATCGGCGGCGGTGTGTCCGGCATGGTCCACAGCCGCGCGGTCTCCATCCGGAAGTAGGTGCCGCGATGCTTGACGTCCTTGCCGGTGAACAGCTTCTTGATCAGCTCGACGGCCTCCCACATGCGCTCGAGCCGCTCCGGCGCCTCTGGCCAGTACCCGCCGGTGACGTGCTCGTTCAGCGCTTCACCCGAGCCCAGGCCGAGCCAGTGCCGGTCGGGGTACATGGCGGCGAGCGTCGCCGAGGCCTGCGCCACGATGGCCGGGTGGAACCTGAACGACGGGCAGGTCACGCCCGGGCCGAGGTCGCCGCTGGTCCGCTCGCCCATCGCCGTCAGCACGTTCCAGACGAACGGCGCCTGGCCCTGCGAGGGAACCCACGGCTGGAAGTGGTCGGCAGCCATCACGCCGCGGAACCCAGCCGCTTCGGCGGCGACTGTGTACTCCGTCACCTCGATCGGGCCGAACTGCTCCAGCATCGCGGCGTAACCAATATGCGCCAGGCTCATCAACGGCCTCCGGAATCGGGAGTGGCATTACCGAGCAAGACTTGCACAGGTGCCAGATGTGGCCTGCCGCCGGTCCCGATCCGCGCGGCCAGCGCTCGGGGCCGGCGGGCAGACGCGGTCAATTGCTGCGGCGCACCAGCATTTCAGGCAGCATGGAAAGCTGTGAATACCGAGCAGGTCGAGGCCCTCCGCACGCTGCTCGCTTCGTCCGGCTGGCTGGAGCGCACCAGGCACTTCGCCGGCGCGCTGCGAGGCCGGTCCAGAACGCCCAACGGGCTGCTGGTGGTCGGCACGCCCGACTTCGAGCCGTGGCACATGGCCGCGCACCTGGAGGACGAGAGCCGGTACGCAGACTTGCCTGAGTTGAGTCCCACCCTGATCCGGTGGGCGCCGCCGCCGGGCGCCCCGCCCCATCTGCGGGTCGGCATCGACCGGATCGCGCAGGCGGGCCGGGCCGAGACGCTGCTCGTCGTCGGGTCCGATGCCGCGCCGGGTGCGCTGCTTGAGCGGGTCGCTGACGCCAGGAAAGCAGGGGCTTCGATCTTCGCCCTCGATCGCGGCGACGACGAACTAGACAGCCTCGCGCACGAGTGCCTCGCGGTACGCCAGGAGGTCGACCCGGTCTCCTTCGACGGCGCCCAGCACCTGGTCAGCCTGGCCGTCGGCGAAGCCGACCTGGACCGCCAGCGCGCCGCGGCCGAGCGGTTCCCGGTAGGCGGTTCCCGGCCCGCCCGGCTCGGTGACATGCGTGGCAGGCTAGCCAGGTTGCTCAACGCGGTCAGCGGCACGCCAGAGCACTGACGGGGTTCGATGCGGTCAGGCGGAGGCAGCGCGGCCGGAGCGGCAAATGTAATACGAGTTGACGACGTCGTCGTCCACATGCGCGATCTGGATCGAGCCGAACCCGGCGTCCCGAAGCATCTCCAGCGCCTTCTGCTCGCCCCACATCGTGCCGAGGCCTATTCCGCCGTCGGCGAGCGAGACCGTCATGCAGTGCATGCAGGAGATGGCGTAGAAGAACGGCCCAACCGGATGGTCGACGTTCTCCTCCAGCGCGCTCGACGCCCGGAAGTCGACGCAGAGATAGATGCCGTCAGGGCGCAGCGCCCGCGCGATGCCCTCGAGCATCAGGTCCGGCCTCGCCTGGTCATGGACGGCATCGAAGCTGGTGATGAAGTCGAACGCGGCCGTCTCTCCAAGGTTCGCGGCGTCGCGGCTCACGAACCGAGCGTTCGTCAGTGACATGCTGGCCGCCTCGGCTCGCGCCGCCTCGAGCCCGGTGTCTGAGAAGTCGAATCCGGTGAACCGCGAGCGCGGGAAGGCCTGCGCCATGAGGTTGATGGCGTGACCAGAACCACAGCCGACGTCCGCGACGTCGATGCCCTGGCTGCGCCGGCCGGTCAACCCGCCGACGAGGGGTAGCGCGACGTCGATCAGGGTGGCGTCGTGCACCGCGTTGCTGTCTTCGGCCATGACAGCCTGAAATCTCGGAAACGCCGAGTACGGGACGCCGCCACCATCGCGGAAGCAGTCCACGATCTGGTCTTCAACCATTCCGAGCAGCCCGATGTACTGCGTTCCGGTCGCGAGGTTGTTGAGCCCCGCGGATCTGGTCAACCACGCGGCGCGATCCCCCGGCAGCGCATAGGTCTGGCTGTCGCCCCGATGGTCCACGATCCTTCCCGTGGTCATGGCGGCCAGCCACTCCCGCACGTACCGCTCGTTCAGTCCGGCCGCGGCGGCTATCTCGGCGCTGGTCGATGCCGGCAGCCCCGCCATCACGTCGAAGAGCCTGGTGCGATGCCCGATGCTGACCATCAGTGCGAGCCCGGCCTCGTTCCACATCCGGAGCATGCGCGACGCGAACTCCTCAGTGCCGGAATCAGGCATGTCAGCCACGCGCACCTTCTTACCTCGGCTGGGCATGATCGTAGCTGAGCCGCCTGACACGCAGGCCAGACCGCGAACGCGGCTACTGATGCGCGGCTGGCGCGACGAAGGTGCCGCGGCCCTGGCGGGTGATGATCAGCCCGCGCTCGCGCAGAACCTGCATCGCGTGCCTGACCGTCTGGTACGCGACGCCGTACTCCTCAGCCAGAGCGCGCTCGGCCGGGAGCTTGTGCTCGATCTCGCCGACTTCGATCCTGGCCGCGAGATGGTTGGCGACCTGGATATACGCGAAGTCGGGACCGAGTGGATCTATCACCGGCACATGGTCAACGTAGGCGCTCTGCTAGCTGCGTAAACCTCGGCTAGCTCTGAGTGCTCTAAGTGCTCTATACTGCTCTTGTGACACACATAAGCGGGAGACCGGCCGCGACTAGGAAACTGACCGACGCCGCGGCTGTCACACCGGAGGCCAGCTCCGCCGATCGTGCCAGGGACGGCCCCCAGGCCACCGAGGACCCGGAAGGCTGGCCCGAGATCTCCGCGCTCCCCGCGCTGCCCGCGGTCGCCGGGAGCGAGGCCGCGCACCGCGAGCTCCTGCGGGAGATCGTGCTGCGCGCACTGATCTGAGCAGCTGAACGGGGCGAGCTGAACGGGGCGAGCTGAACGGGGCGAGCTGGCGGGCGAGCTGAACGGGGCGAGCTGAACGGGGCGAGCTGGCGGGCGAGCTGAACGGGCCGCGACTAGGCGTCGAGGCTGAGCACCATGGTCGGGCGCTCGATCACGTGGTCGGACCGCAGCGGGCGGACGGCCGTGCCGATAGCGAAGAACTCCGTCGTGTGGCCGCCCCACGTATGAGAGTGCTGCTTGAGCTGGACGCCGACGATGCCTTCGGCATGCAGTTCCTCAGCCTCGGCCTGCATTCTGCTCATCGCCAGTTCGCGGGCGTCGTAGAGCGCCTGAGTGAACTGCTCGATCTCCACATTGCGGCCGATGTTGCCGATCACGCTGCCGAGCCGCTGGTGCGCGATGTGGTAGACGCACGAGCCCATCACCATGCCGAGCGGGGCGTATCCGGCCCTGATCAGCGTCCAGAAGTCCTGGCCGGACAGGTCGGAGGTGAACGGCAGGTCCTTGTTGTTGCGCCAGTTGGAGACGCCGCCACCGCCGGCGTCCGGCTCAGCCTTCACCGCGGTGCCGATCGCGATGAACTCCGCGATGTCGGCGCCGAATTCCTTCATCTCCACGTCGAGCCTGACGCCTACGACGCCGTCCGCGCCGAGGGTCTTCGCCTCGACCTCCATCCGGGTCATCGCCAGCTCCCTGGCGTGGTACATCGCCTGGGAGAGCACGTCGAGCTCCTGGTTCTTGCTCCAGCGGCCGATCTGCAGTCCGACGTGGTAGATGGAGCTGCCGAGCACCAGGCCGAGCGGACGGAAGCCCGCCTCCCTGACCAGCAGGAACTCGTTCACCGACAGGTCGGAGGTGAAGATGGCGCCGGCTTTGCCCGGCGTCAGCTCCGCCAGCCGCCTGATCGCGTCCTGCGGTACCCCGGCCGCCCCGAAATCGGCTTCCTTCTGGTCCGTCATGCTGCTCCTCGGGCTATGGTGTCCCCGGCCGCCTTGTCCATGGCCGCTGAGTTATCCGTGTGCGCTATGTCGATATCGCTATGTCGGTGCGAGCTGCTGTCAGACCTTCCCCAGCCTGATCCTGGCCGCCTGCCTGCGTTGCGGGTCGAGCGACAGGATCGCCAGGCTCGGTCGCTCTGCAGACATGCGTGACTTCCTGAAATGCGTGATCGCGGTGCCCACGATCGTCACCTCCGCGACGTGGTCGCGGGCGCCTTCCTGTCCAGGGCATTCGTGCTCGCCGACCTGCAGGTCTATCGACTGGATCACGACGCCTTCTGCGCCAAGCGCCCGCACGTCCCTGTGCAGCTGATCCCTGGCGTCGTGCCTGGTCTGGTTGATCAGGTCGGTGTAGCCGGTGACCTCGGTATTCCCGCTGACCCATCGGCTCGTCTGGTTCCTGGTCAGCCAGTCGTCATGCCTCGCGCCGACCGAGATGCCAAGGGCCAGTCCGACCGGGACGACACCGTCTCCGATCAGCTTCGCGAAGTCCTGACCGGAGACGTCCGACGTGAACGGCCGCGCGAGCGGTATCGCTCCTGGTGCCTTGACCGCGGTACCGATGGCATGGAACTCCAGGCCACCTGCCGGGAACCGCCCGATCGACAGCCGGACGCCGACTATGCCGTGCCCGCCCAGCGCCGCGCACTCGGCCGACATCCGGCCGATCGCGGCCCGCCGCGCCGCGTACAGCGTCTGCACCAGTGGCCCGTAGGCCGATCCTGAGCCAGAACTCGAGACCGCAGTGGTCGCGCTCTGATAGCCACCCCAGCCTGTGGCGAACCGGTTAAACGAGCCGAAGTAGGCATAGCTCGGGCAGCCGTAGCCGCCGCGGTAGCCGATGTTGTAGACCGCCGCCCCGAGGACCTGGCCCACCGGGTCGAAGCCGACGCTCTTGATCGCGGCGAACTCGTCCGTGGTGAGCGCGGAACTCCAGGTCCCGCTGGCCTTGATTTCGGCCATCCGAGCCTGGGCGACCGGAGGGAGGCCCTGGCCGGTCCATGGTGAAGTCACAGTGAACGCCCTTCGCGCCTACGTGCGCCGCGTTTCCGACTCTACTGCCCACCGCCGGCTGCCGCCATCGCGCCGGCCCGGGGCCGGCCGCACCCGGCCGTGCTGGCCCGTGCTGGCGGGATTCACGCGGCTAGCGGTCCTTGTCCTGGGCTTCCCACTCCTCGTTGCGCCGGCGCACCGTCTCGAGGGCGCGCGCCGCGTCTTCGCGCGTCGGATACGGACCCAGGCGGTCCTTCGCCGGACATCCTGCGTCCGGTTCGACGGCGTGATGCTTGAGGCAGAACCACCAGTGCTGCTCAGTGTCCATGCGAACTAGACTCTCAGATCATGGTCACCACTTTGCGGCCCGGCCGGTTGTCGCCCATGCGCCAGGTTCCCGCGCAGATCACGCGGCCTGAGTACGTCGGCAAGAAGTATCCGAGAATTGGCGAGCCCAATGTCAAGGATGCCGAGACGATCGACGCGATGCGGGTCGCCGGCCGGATCGCGGCGCTGGCGCTGGCCGAGGTGGGCAGGCACGTCGAGCCGGGCGTGACCACCGATGAGCTCGACCGGGTCGGCCATGAATTCCTGATCGACCACGGCGCGTATCCGAGCACGCTTGGCTATCGCGGCTACCCGAAGTCATTGTGCACGTCACTGAACGAGGTCATTTGCCACGGCATTCCCGACGACACGGTCGTGGCCGACGGGGACATTGTCAATATCGACATCACCGCCTTCATCGGCGGCGTTCATGGCGACACGAACGCGACCTTTATGGCCGGTGACGTCGGCGAGGAATCCAGGCTCCTGGTCGAGCGCACCCGCGACGCCACGATGCGCGGCATCAAGGCGGTCGCTCCCGGGCGGGCGCTGAACGTGATCGGCCGCGTGATCGAGTCCTACGCGCGGCGGTTCGGCTACGGCGTGGTCCGCGATTTCACCGGGCACGGGATCGGCGCGACCTTCCACTCCGGCTTGATCGTGCCGCATGTCGACGACCCGGACGTCGACACGATCATGGAGTCGGGGATGACGTTCACGATCGAGCCGATGCTCACGCTGGGCACCGTCGACTACGACGTGTGGCCGGACGGCTGGACGGCAGTGACCAAGGACCGCAAGCGCACCGCTCAGTTCGAGCACACCGTGCTGGTCACAGACACCGGTCACGAGATCCTCACGATGCCCTAGCCCGCGCCCCGTTGGCGCGTACCAGACCGGGAAGGCACGCCGAGGTTGAACTGGACTCGCCCGCTGGTCGCACCCGCCGTGCTGGCCGCGCTCATCACTGGTTGTGCGACCGCCGGTCCCGGGCAGCCGACGGCCAGCGGTTGCGCGACGGCCGCCGTTCAGGCGCTTCAAGCCGGCGGCCCGCTGGCCAGCCTGCCCCGCCCGTGCCGAGGGCTCGGCCCCGCCGCGCTTGACCAGGCGGTGCGGATCACCGTGGTGACGCTGGCCAACGACGGCGACAAGGCCGTGCGCCGACACGTGGCGGGCCGGGTCAGGGCGCGGCTGGCTGTCTTGATCTCAGCCCAGCAGGTGGCCGCGCGGCGTGCCGCCGAACAGAGGGCGGCCGCCCGCATCAAGGCGAGGCGGACGGCGACGCCGCGGGCGCGCGGCACGGCAGGTTCGCGGGGCGTCGAGATCCCCGTCGGGCTCGCCGCGCTCGCTGCCTGGCTGCTCACCGCGGCGAGCGGCAGCGTACTGCTGGTGAAATGGCGCGCGCACGCCAGGCGGCACGTCGGGCCGGGCGGAGGTCGGCCGCCGCCGGCCATCCTGATCAGCCATGCGGGGCTCGCCGCCGGCGGCTTGCTGACGTGGTCCGGGTACCTGATCACGCGCGCCCCCGCGCTCGCCTGGATCGCGCTGGGCGTGCTGCTCCCCGTCGCGGGCCTCGGCATGGCGGCCCTCATCGACGCGATACCTGACCCGCGCTCCGCCACCGGGACGGCCGCCGAGCCAGCCGCGACGGCGCGCAGCGTGTTGCCCACGGCGACGGCGACGGCGACGGCGACGGTACAGGTCACCGCTGCGGCGCCGCCTGCCGCCGGGCGATCGCCCGTCTTGATGATCGTCACGCACGGCGTCCTCGCGACAGCGACCCTGCTGCTCGCCCTGCTCGGCGCGATCGCCGCCCTCGGTGCGCACTGAGCCGATCGCGCTGATCCGAGCGCTTCGATTCAGGGAATTCGTTCGCGCTAGCCGCCGCAGCCGAGCGGCCCTGCCTTGACCCTGGCCTTGATACCTTCCCACCAGTCGGGCTCGGGCCTCGCCGTCTCAATCCACCAGGTCGCCCCGGCGTCAGCGTAGGGGCGGGCCAGGTCAGCAAGGGCCGCGGGCTCTGGCGCGACCTCCGCCCAGACGACCATGTCGTACCCAGCATCAGGGTCCATCCCGGCGCGGCCGCGTTGTGCGGTGATCTGGGCAGTCACCTCGACGAAGTCGGTAGCTGACGGTCGGACCAGGCCGTCGGAGCTCGTCCATCTGATGGGGACGAATCCGTCCCACCTGGCAGCGCGCGCGATCGGCCGCTGCGCGGGCAGCACGCCGGCGACCCAGACCGGGATTCGCGGCCGCTGCACGGGCGGCGGGGTGAAGCGCACGGTGTCGACGTTCAGGTGCGCGCCCGCGTAAGAAAACGGCTCGCCGCTCCACAGGCCGGCCAGGACGTCAAGCCCTTCGTCGAGCAACTCGGCCCGCTCCCGGTCGCCTGACGGCTCGTGAAAGATCCCGAAGTCGCCGTAAGCGGGTGAACCGATTCCGACACCGAGCACGACCCGGCCATCGCTCAGCCGGTCGAGCGTCGTGGTCTGGCGGGCAAGCTGCCACGGCCGCCGGCGCGGCACGGGCGTGATGACGGTCCCGATCGTGATCCTGGTCGTCCGCGCGGCGACCACCGCCAGCACCGACCATGGGTCCTGCACGGGCGGCCCGTCGCCCCGGTTCGAGAACACGATGTGATCCCAGAGGAAATAGCCGTCAAAACCGGCCTCCTCAGCCGCCACACCCAATTCGATCAGGTCGTTCGGATCCGTGCGGAAGTTTGGCGCGGCGACGCCGTGCTTCAGGCCTGCCAGCCGCCCTGGAGGGGCTGGCAGAAAGCCATCGCTCGCGCTCATGCGATCCGGCTCCGGTCGCAGTCAGCCGGCCTGGCGATGCAACATTCGCTTCAGCTCTGCGGGTCCGCCAGCGCGCACCTGCAGGTGTACGTCGGCAAGGTCGCGCTGCACCGCTGCCTCGCCCGCGAAGGCGCGCCAGCATCGCTCGGGCTCCACGTTCGCCAGGGCGAGGATCGCGCCAGCGCCCCCCATCGGCCCGGCGAGCGCCAGCAGCGCTGATGACCCCACGTAGGTCGCGCCCGGATAGTGCGCGAGTTCATCGAGCAGACGGTCGGCGCTACCCGAGGAGTCCTTGATTCCTGCCACCGGCAGGCCAGGCAGGTCAGCGACGGGAACGCCTGGCGCGGAGATCCACGGCACGTGGTAAGCGAGCACTGGCTGGCCGCCGCCCGCCGCCCCGACCGCGGCGTAGTAAGCGGCCAGGCTCGCCGAGTACGGCCCGGCACCGCTGCCCGCATCGGCG
Source organism: uncultured Actinomycetota bacterium (assembly GCA_963696215.1). Classification (GTDB taxonomy): domain Bacteria; phylum Actinomycetota; class Actinomycetes; order Streptosporangiales; family Streptosporangiaceae; genus Chersky-822. Next base: position 711,830 of record CAVOJF010000005.1, on the reverse strand, counting down.
TCCGGCGCTGGCGGCGGGAACGCGAGCACCGCGTCCGCGCCCGCCTGCACTGCGGCCTTCGTCAGGCTGACCGCGTCCTCGGTCGTCGCGGCTCCCGTGCCTGCCAGCACAGGAACCCCGGCGGGGATCGCGCTGCGGACGGCACTGATCAGGGCGACCCGCTCGTCAGCGGTCAGCCTCCCAGCCTCGCCGGTAGTCCCCGCGACCAGGACGGCACGCATGCCGCGCCCGGCCAGGTCGGCGGCGAGGCCGGCCGTCGCCGCCGGATCGACGGCTCCGCTCGAGTCGAAAATCGTCACCAGCGCCACGCCGACGCCGTGGAAGAGCCTGGCCCCGCCGTCAACAGCGGCCGGTTCTCCACTTGTCGGTTTATCGACTTTTTCTCCCAAGCCGCTCGTGCTTGCCCTGTCGCTGCCGCTGGCCACCCCGCACCTCCGCTGTCGACCCTGCTGGCTGTCCGTCCGCCTGCCTGGTCCTGGCGTGGCACCGCGAGGCGCCAGCCGGGTGGTACCGGCTGATTCCGGCCATGGCCAGTCGCCACGCTATGGTCAGGGGGCAGACGTACTGCCATACTACTTTCAGTCGACAATCGACAATTTTGCCCCCGACTGGAGGATACGAGTGGGTGGGGACCGCTTTCGCGACCGGGTCGCGATCGTCACCGGCGGGTCCAACGGCATCGGCCGCGCCGTCACCGCGGCGCTGGTCGAGGACGGCGCGTCCGTCCTGGTCTGCGACCTGGTCGACTCGGGCTTTTTCGACGGCGAGCAGCGCGTTGTAACCCTGACCGGCGATGTTGCCGAGACCGGATTCGCGGCCTCCGCGGTCGCCGTGGCGGCTGAGCGGTTCGGAAGGATCGACGTGCTGGTGAACGACGCGGCGTCGTATCCGGACGGGACGCTGCTCGAGATGAGCCAGCAGGCGTGGGACCGGGTCTTCCGCGTGAACGTGACCGGCGCATTCATGATGAGCCAGGCGTTCGCCAGGCACTGCGTCGCGAGCGGCACCGCCGGGGCGATCGTGGGGATCTCCAGCGGCTCGGCTCGTAGCCCGCGGCCAGGCGGCGCCGCCTACAGCGCATCGAAGTCCGCGCTGGAGACCATGAGCAAGGTCTTCGCGATGGAACTCGGCGGCCACGGCATCCGCGTCAACGTGGTCGCGCCCGGTTACATCGACGTCCGGGAGTGGAGCGACGCGTATCCCGATCGCGCGCCCGACGAACTGCGCGCCGCTCTCGTCACGGGCATCCCGCTTGGCGTGGCCGGCGATCCGCGCGACATCGCCGCCGCTGTACTGTTCCTCGCCTCTGAGGAGGCGGCCCACATCAGCGGCGCGGTGCTCGACGTCGACGGAGGCTCGGGAGCTGGCCGGTTCGGGCTTCGGCCCCACATTCAGGAGCATGCCGATGTCCGAGGCTGAGCTGGTTGGCACAGATCTGGCCGATGGCCAGGAGATGGCTGATGTCCCGATCATCGAGACGCGGGAGGTCACCAGGTACTTCAGCGTCGGGCACGGCTCGATCGGCCGCAACAAGAGCACGCTCAAGGCGGTCGACGGCGTGTCGCTCACGATCAGCCGCGGCGAGACGCTGGCCCTGGTCGGCGAGACGGGGTCGGGCAAGACCACCTTCGGCCGGCTGCTGCTCGGGCTGTATAAGCCGACCGGCGGCGACCTCTTGTACCGGGGCGCGAGCATGCTCGACCCTCGGGCGGACACCGCAAGGAGCGTGCGCCGGCACATCCAGGGCGTTTTCCAGGACCCTTACTCCTCGCTGAACCCGACCATGACCGTCGGGCAATCACTCGCGGAGGTACTCAAGGTGCACAAGATCGTCGATCGCCGCGAGCGGTCAGAGACGGTCGGCGAACTGATGCGAACGGTCGGCCTGTCCCCCGCCCAGGCGGCACGGAGACCGCAGGCGTTCAGCGGCGGCGAACGGCAGCGCGTCGGGATCGCGAGGGCTCTCGCGGCCAGGCCAGAAGTGATCATCGCCGACGAACCGCTGTCCGCCCTCGACGTGTCGATCCAGGCCCAGGTGCTGAACCTGCTGATCGAGTTGCAGGAGCAGCGCGGGCTGACCTATCTGTTCGTGACGCACGACCTCGACGTGGCCAAGCACATCAGCCAGCGGACCGCCGTGATGTACCTGGGCAGGGTCGTCGAGTACGCCCCGACCACCGAGATCTTCGCCGACCCGCTGCATCCGTACACGCAGGCACTCGTGCGGGCCGCGCCGCGGGTGACCGCGCAGCGCAAGACGATCAAGCCGGCCCTGACCGGCGACATCCCGAACGCGATCGAACGGCCGAGCGGGTGCCACTTCCATCCCAGGTGCCCGTTCGCGATGCCCGTGTGCTCGCAGGTCGAGCCGAAGCTACTCACCGTGGCCGGCCGCTCGGTCGCGTGCCACCTGCACGACCCAGAGATGAAGTCAGCCACCGCCGCCTAGTCCGGCCCCAATCCCGCCGAGCTCACCCGGCCCGGCCCAGCCCCACTGAGCCCACCTCACCCGCGCCCAGCCCGCCCGCGCCGAGCCCACCCGCCCGGGCCCGCCGCCAGCGAGCCCGCCCCAACCGGCCCACCCCACCCGCCGGTTTTCATGATCACGGACGTCTTTTGACGCCCGTGCACAGAAGTGTCCGTGATCATGAAATCGCCCGCCAGCGGGGCCGCCGGCGCCCCGCCATGGCGGCCGCGGGCGGCGGGTGCGGCGCGCGAGGCGGGGGCGGGGCGGACGGGAGGGCGGGCGGGGGCGGAGGAGCTAGGAGGCGTCGGCGCGGCGCTTGCCTAGCTCGGCTTCGTGTTCGGGGAAACCTTCCAGGTAGTGGTCCCTGATCGCCATCCTGAGCCGCTCGACGTCGCCGCTGTCCACCGCCTCGAGCAGCAGCCGGTGCCGGTCCACGGCGTCCATCAGGCCGATGCCCTGACGCTCGACCGCCGCCCGCATCAGCGCGCCCATCTGACTGTCCAGCATCGACCACAGGTCCTTCAGCCGCTGCCGGCCGGAAAGGTCGATCAGCTGCTCGTGGAACCTCGTATCGCTGTCCACCAGGGCATCTAGGTCGTCGGTCCTCGCGGCGGCCGACATGTGCTCGAGCGCGAGCCGCAGCGACCTCGCCAGCTCCCTCCTGCGCTGGCCGAGACCGCCGGCCACGCTGGCATCCTCCAGGACGTAACGCGCGAAGCAGACGTCCTCGGCGTCCTGCATGGACATCCTCGTCACGAGGCTGTAGCGCCGCGGCACGATCTCGATCAGGCCCTCCGACTGCAGGCCGCGCATCGCGTCCCTAATCGTGCCGCGGCTGACCCCGAATTCGGCCGCGAGATTGGCCTCGACCAGCCGGGTCCCCGCCGGCAACTCGTTATTCAGTATCCGGTGGCGCAGTCTGCGGCCCACCGCCTCCGGCAGGGAGACGTGCTCAAGAATGGCGGCCAACTCCCTTCTGCTCCGCGTCGGCCGGCACCGTGTCGGCTGCCAGCACTGGGCGGCCTCTTCCGCAGGTCACTGTAGTTTTAGCAGCCCTTCCGTCAAGCCGATGTGCCCAGCGGTGTCGGCACGCGCGACGAGCGCAGACCGAGGTCCGGTCAGGATCGGCGTCATGCCAGGACCGTGGCCGGGCAGGGGGCTCGCACCGTGCACGACTACGCCAACGCTCACCCAGCCGCTGCGGTATCCCATGTTGTACCGGGAATCGATGTCCTCGATCGCGACCAGGTCCCCGAGCCGCAAGTCGTGACCGTCGCCTTCCCGCACCTGGAGGTCGAGGTCCCAGCCGGCGGCCGGACGGCCGAGGCCGTTTCCGGACAGCTTGGCGGGAAGCACGGCCCTGACGCCAACGGTGACCACGCCGTCGGCGCCGGCCGCCACCGGCAGGGCGGCCAGCAGGCCAGGATCGAGGTTGGCCATCGCGACGTCGGCTGGCAGCCAGGCCGCACGGAAGCCCTGGCCGCAGGCGCGAACGCTGACCTGGTCACCAGGGCGCATCCTGGCCAGGTCGGCCGGGCGGAATCCGGTGACCACCCGGCCAGCCTCGCCGCGCTTGCCGAGCACCGCTCCCCTGGCTCCCGCCGCCGCGCCGGTGCGCACGACCGCCTCATTACCGATGCACGAGTACAGCACGAGCGCGTGCCTGGCGGCCTCGTCTGGAATGGGTCAGGCAGGCGCCGGGCGCCGCGTGGTCACCGTCGAGCGCGAAGACCGAGTCACCGAGAGCCAGCCCGAGCACGATGCCGCCGTCGCCGACGGGTACGTAAGGGCTGCCGTCGGCGTCCACCCGGTACGGGCTGTCTCCGAATTCTGGGTGCTCGACTGACCCGAGGAGGTTGACTGCCACTGCGTCCAGTTGCGCGGTCATGGCGTTTGTCCTCCGGCTGCGCTCGCTCCGGCCGGGCTGCCCGACGTGTGGTACCAGCTGGCGAGGTTGGCCGCCTGGTCATCGACCAGCGTGAACGCGTCCGCCGGGCCGCTCAGCAGAGAGCTCGGCCCGGGACCGTGGCCAAAGAGCATGCACTGGCCGGTCGAGATGACGCCGATGGTCAGGTAGCCAGGCCGGTAGCCGCGGCCGAACCGGTGGTCATGGTCGGCGATCGCGACGATGTCGCCGATGCGCAGCGACTCGAGGCCCAGCGAAAGGTCGTCGCCGAGACCGGCGTACGCGCCCATCAGGTCCGTGTTCGCGTACTCGGAGATCATTCCGACGCCCGCGCCCATCGCCTCGGCCGGGATCCGCGCCGCCACGTGCACTTCGAGGGTGCCGTCCGCCGCCGTGCCCCCTGGCATCGCGTCGATCAGGCCTGGCGAGCAGTTCTTGACGCCGATGCGGGGGTGCTCGCTCAGCCGCAGCCCTTGTCCGACCGCGGCGATGCTGACCGCGTCTCCGGTCGTCAGGACGGTGGCCTCGGCCTCGGTGAAATCCACCAGCACGTACGCGTGCTGGCCGATGACGTGCCCGGTCGCGCCGGCGGCCGGGCCGGAGATGACCGTCACCTCGTTGCCGACGCAGGACAAGAACTGCACGGCCATGTTCGCGGCCGGGTCGGCGTGCCTGATCGAAGCGCCAGGCTCCAGGTGGTCGGAGGCGTAGCCGGTCGCCGGATCGCCGCAGTGCACGCCGAGCGTGACGCCGCCCATGCCGGGCAGCACGAACGGCTGGCCGTCAGGGCCGACGCGGTAGCCATGCCGGTCGGCGAGCGGCGGCCAGACCTCGCCGGTCAGCACCTGGCTGACCAGGCCGGCCGGCGTTTGTGGCGGCTTTCATCCGCCCTCGAAGGCGCTGTCCGGACCGCGGCCGCCGTCGCCCTGCAGCGGGAAGTCGACCCAGGCTCGCTGCCGGTACGAAGCCTCGAACGCGTTGATGGTCTCCTGAACGAGCGCGGCCTGCGCGAAGTCGCCCTGACAGGCTGGCTGGTCGCCGCTGATCTCGGAGATGAAGTCGGAGATGAGGTTGGAGTAGAACAAGAACTCCCACGGCTCGCCAGAGTGCCCGCCCGACGGGAAGAAGCGGCCCGGGATGTCCTGTTCGGTGAACTCCACCGCGTCCTTGCGGGCCGTCTTGATCGTCTGGCAGATGCCGAACTCGTCGACCAGCCGGACGATGATCGCGCCCTGCGATCCGTAGATCCGCGCCTCGATGCCTGGGTAGTTGCCGACCGTGACGTACGACGACTGGATGGACGCCAGAGCGCCTGACCCGAACTCGGCGATCCACATGTCGCCGTCGTCGATGTTGGCCCTGGTCATCTGGCCGGTGTCGCGGATCATCCGAATCGGCACGAAGTTGCGCATGGTGCCGACGACCGCCTGCAGCGGCGAGCCGAGCCACCAGTGCATGATGTCGATGATCGGCGCGCCGTACCCCTCGATCGAGGACACGGCGATCGCGCTCAGGATCCGCCTGCGGGTCGACCTGTCGCAGGGCGTAGCCGGGTCGATCCACTGGCTGTTCTGCTCGTAGCCGTTGAACATGTACGGCTCGCCGACGTAGCCCTCGTCGATCAGTGACTTGGCGTACTGGACCGCGGGAGCGTACCGGAACGTGAATCCGACCTTGGTCTTCAGGCCCTTGGCGGCGGCGAGCTCGGCCGCATCCCTGGTCTTGCGGTAATCGGGGTGCACCGGCTTCTCGCACAGCACGTGCTTGCCGGCCTGCAGCGCGTCCGCAGGCTGACCTCGTAGTGCGGCCGGTTGCCGGTCACCACGTCGACCACATCGATGCCGGGATCGTCGAGTAGCTCGCGGTAGTCGGTCACGGCCCGCGGCACGCCGAACGTCGGCGGCCGCCTGCGCCAGAGCGTCGGCATTGGTGTCCGCGACAGCGCGACCACCTCGGCCCGGCCGTCTCGCTGCCAGCCCGGGATGATGCGCCCGCTGGGCCCAGCTGCCCGTGCCGACGACGGCGACACGCGAGCTTGCCTGATGTCATCGGATGGTCCCGCCTCTCGATTTGGTGGCCGCGTCAGTAGCCCGCCGTCCTTGTCGAAGACGTTGCGCAGCGGCTGGCCGGCGAGCCAGCGCCCGAGGTTGTCGATGAACAGCTCGGTGATCAGCTCGTTCTCGTCAGTGACCGTCGACGCCGAGTGCGGCGAGACGATCACGTTCGGCATCGCCCACAGCGGCGAGTCAGGCGGCAGCGGTTCTGCTTCGAACACGTCCAGGCACGCTCCGCCGAGGTGTCCCGAGGCGAGCGCGTCGATCAGCGCCGCTTCCTCGATGACCTGCGCCGCTGGCGAGGTTCACTACCACCGCGCCCGGCGGGAGCAGCGCGAGTTCACGGCTGCCGATCAGGTGCCTGGTCCGCTGGTCAGCGGGCAAGCCAGGATCAGCGCGTCGACCGTGCCGAGGACATCGCAGATCTCGGTATCGGCTACGTACTCCGTGACGCCGTCGACGTCGTAGCTGCGTCCAGGCCGCCCGGCGCCGACAACCTGCACGCCGACCGCCGCGAGCAGCCTGGCGACCTCGCGCGCCGACGCCGCCGAGCCCGACCAGGAGCACCCGGGAGCCGCGCAGCAGCGCTGGTCGTGTGGCGCTCCCAGTGCCGCTGCGCCTGCCGCTCGTGCGAGCACGGGCATGCCCTTGGCGAAGTACAGCAGCCCGAGCAGCGCGAATTCAGCGAGCGGTACGCCGTGCACCCCGGCGGCCGTGGTGAAGACGATCGGCGACTTCGACCAGGCCGGTGCGGTCGAGCAGCCCGCCGATTCCCGCGCTGGTGGCCTGGATCCAGCGCAGCCGCGGGCAGTTGGCCTCGATCTCAGCCGGGGCCTGCCAGTCGAAGTCGAAGCTGATGTCGGCGGCCGCCCGCAGCTCCGCCCAGCTGGCCAGCGCGTCGGCGCCTAGATCCCGAGCTTGACTCCGCCGTGATCGCACGGATAGCGCGGGACGGGCAGCAACTCAGGCTCGTACAGCAGCAGTGACCCGCGGATCGACCGATGCGATCCGGTCGGCGTGCTCGGCCTCCAGCGGCGAGGCGATCAGCACGTTCAGCGCGGCTGTCATGCGTCATGCCTTTCGGCTCTTGCGGCACGTCTCTCGGCTCTTGCGGCACGCCTCTCGGCTCCTGCGGCACGCCTCTCGGCTAATTGTCGACAGTCAACGAGTACCTTAGCTGAACACAGCAGTCAAGACCGGTCAAGACCTGCTTCTACCTGGGTGTATACGCTTGTAACAGTTCGGGTTCTAGCGAACACGTAACTATTGACGCCCCTGGGGCACCGCCTTACATTAGGGACACCCTGTCGACAATCGACGAAATGGGGTGCACCATGCTCCGTGCTACCTGGCCCCGGATGTCTCGCGTCCGAACCCTGGGCCTCGCCGTGGTGGCGCTCGCCATCGCCGCGGCAGGCTGCTCAAGCGGCGGGAATACCGGCAACTCGCCGGGTTCTGCCGCCGGGAGCAGCACCCTCGTCATCGCCAACGCCGTCCGGGTGGACACGCTCGACCCGGCGGCGAACTCGGTCAACGAGTCGATCTGGCTGGACCAGAACCTGTACAGCCGGCTGCTCCAGCCGAACCCGACCGGGACCGGCCTGGTCCCCGACCTGGCCAAGTCCTGGGCTGTCAGCAAGGACGGCCTGACCTACACCTTCCACCTGCGCGACGCGCAGTTCTCCGACGGAACGCCGCTTACCGCGAGCGACGTCGCGTTCTCGCTCGACCGGTCGCGCAACTACAAGGGCGGCTGGGGTTTCCTGCTGACGCCAGTGAAGACGATCACGGCGCCCGACGCGCACACGGTCGTGATCACGCTTTCGCAGAAGCACGCGCCGCTGCTCGCTGACCTGGCCATGTACGCGTACTCGATCGTTCCGAAGAAAGAAGTCACTGGCCAAGGGCAAGGCCTTCTTCCAGCACCCGGTCGGCAGCGGGCCTTTCTACGTGACGTCCTACAAGCCGGACAGCGAGATCGACCTTTCCGCCAACCCGCACTTCTACGGCACCAAGCCGAAGATCAGCAAGGTCAAGTACCTGATCGTTCCCGATGACAACACCCGCGTGCTGATGCTGCAGAGCAAGAAGGCGGACATCATCGAGAACCCGCCAGGCAACCTCACCAAGCAGATCGACAGCACGCCTGGCCTGCACGTCAACCTGTTCCCTTCGACCAGGGTCGACTTCATCCAGCTGGACGAGCACTTCCCGCCGTTCAAGAAGCTCGCCGTCAGGCAGGCTCTGAACTACGCGATCGACCGCAACGCGCTCGTCAAGCTCGCCTATCAGGGCGACGCCATCCCTGGCTCGTCGTTCATGCCGTACAAGATGCAGTTCTGGAACAGCTCGCTGCAGCCGTATCCGTACGACCCGGCGAAGGCCAAGACACTGCTCGCGTCGGCCGGCTACCCGCATGGCTTCAAGACCTTCCTCATCACCGTCAGCGGTGACGTGGCCGGTCAGGCCGAGGCCGTGGTCGTGAAGTCCGAGCTCGCCAAGGTCGGGATCACGGTCGCGATCCAGTCCTACGAGCTGCTGACCGCGTACTCCAAGGAGGACGGCGGGCACTCCCAGATGGGCGAGCGGTACTGGACCAACGACATCATCGACCCCGACGAGGTGGCGACGTTCGGTGCCGACTGCAAGGGCGGCGCGAACGCGTTCAACAGCTACTGGTGCGACAACACCGGCGAACAAGCTGGTGGACCAGGCCAGGTCCGAACTGGACCGACCAAGCGCCAGGCGATCTACAGCCAGATCCAGCAGATCGTCTACTCGCAGTCGCCGTTCATCGTGACCGACTACAGCCCGTACCGGTACGGCGTCGGCAGCTGGGTGAAGGGCTTCCACGTCACCCCGCTCGGCAACTACGACCTGTCGCTGGAGACCCTCACGGTCGGCCAGCACTAGCAACTGCCAGTCCGTCCCGGCCGGCGATCCGCCTGCCGGGACGGCAACAGGAACGGGAGGCCAGCACTGAGTCGTTTCGGCACACTCCCCCGCCGGCTCGTGCACCTGGTCATCATCGGTTCGGCATCACGCTGGTCACGTTCTTCCTGCTGCGGCTGATCCCAGGTGACCCGGCGCTGGCGATCCTCGGCGAGCAGCTACACCCATCAGCGTGCCCAGGCGATCGACCTCGCGCTCGGGCTCAACAAGCCGATCTGGACCCAGTACATCTTGTTCATGGGCCAGCTGTTCCGCGGCAACCTCGGCTACTCGTTCTTCTACAACCAGTCGGCCACGTCGGTTATCGCCGATCACCTCGGGCCGACGGTCTTCCTGGTGGTCTACGCCGCCCTGCTGGCGGCGGCGATCTCGCTGCCGCTCGGCTTCATCTCGGGCATCCGCCGCGGCGGCATCGTCGACCAGGCAAGCCGGGTGTTCTTCACGGTCAGCTTCGCCATGCCGGCCTTCTGGCTCGGCATCATCTTGCTGATCGTGTTCAGCGTGCACCTGACGATCTTCCCGATCAGCGGGTTCGGCGCCGGGTTCGCCGGGCACCTGTACTCCCTGTTCCTGCCGGCGCTGACCATCGCGCTCGGCTTCTCCACCGTTCTGATCCGCAGCCTGCGTGCGGCCACGATCGCGACCTTGCAGGCCGAGTTCGTGGACACCGCCAGGATGAAGGGCATCTCGACGGCCCGAGGTGCTGCGGCGGCACGTGTTCCGCAACGCCGTGCTCGCGGTCGTCGCCGTGTACGGCGTCAACCTGGCGTACCTGATCAGCGGCACCGTGCTGGTCGAGAACGTGTTCTCGCTGCCCGGCCTCGGCCAGCTGCTCGTCAACTCCGTCTCCAACCGCGACTACCCGGTCGTGCAGGGCGTGACGTTGCTGTTCGCCGTGCTGATCGTGCTGATCAACCTGTTCACTGACATCACGCAGGCCGCGCTCGACCCGCGCGTCGGTCAGGAGATCGGCGAATGAGCGTCGTGCCGGAGGTGCGCACGATGAGCGTCGGCGTGCCGGAGGTGCGCAGATGCAGCGACGCCTGGACGGCAAGCCCCTCGCACACCCTGCTCCAGGTCGCCGAGCGGACCGCCAAGCGCAGCGCAGCACCGGCCGGCGCCGGATGGTGCTGATCGCGGGCCTGACGATGCTCGGCATCGCGATCCTCGCGATCGTGCTGGCGCGCCGTGCTGGTCAGCGACTCGCCGATCAAGATCGACGTGCTGCATCCGCTCGCCCCGCCGCTGACGCCCGGCCACCTGCTCGGCACCGACCAGTTCGGCCGGGACATGCTCGCGCGGATCCTCTACGGCGGGCGGATCGACCTGGCGATCGCGTTCGGCGCGACCAGCGTCACGCTGGTCTTCGGCACGATGGTCGGGCTCATGGCCGGCTACTTCGGCGGCTGGGTCGACAACCTGCTGATGCGGATCGTCGACCTGTTCTTCGCGTTCCCGTTCCTGGTGCTGATCATCGCGATCATCGCGATGCTCGGCCCGAGCATCTTCAACATGTTCGTGGCCATCTGGATCACGAGCTGGGTCAGCTACGCCAGGATCATGCGGGCGCAGACTGTCGTGGCCAAGAAGCAGCAGTACGTGCTCGCCGCCAGGGCGCTCGGCTACAGCGGGACCCGGGTCATGTTCCGGCACATCCTGCCGAACACCGCGTCCGCGGTGATCATCTTCTCGATGGTCGACGCCGTCGGCAACATCATCCTGGCCGCCTCGCTCGGCTTCCTCGGCCTCGGCGCCCAACCGCCGACCCCGGAGTGGGGCACGATGATCTCCGACGGCCAGAACTACATCCTGTCCTCGTCCTGGTGGATTGCGACGATGCCGGGCCTGGCGATCGTCTTCGTCGGCGTCGCGTTCAGCCTGATCGGCGACGGCCTCGCCGACATCCTGCGGCCAGGTGAGCGGTGAGGCCGTGACTGCTGTGTCCGCGACCACCGGAGCCGATACTCTGCTCACCGTCGAGACCTGCACACCTACCTGGCGACGGGGCAGGGCGTCGTGCGGGCCGTCGACGGGGTCTCGTTCACGGTTGGTGAGGCCGAGGTCGTCGGCATCGTCGGCGAGAGCGGCTGCGGCAAGACCGTCACCTGCCGCACGATCATGGGCCTGATGCCGCGGCGGACAGCGTTCAGCAGCGGCGAGGTCATCTACCACCCGAGCGGCGCCGGCAGCATTCTGGACCTGCCGCCGGACGACCTGCAGCGGCTGCGCGGCGCCCACCTCGCGATGATCTTCCAGGATCCGATGACCGCGCTGAATCCGGTCCGCTCCATCGGCGACCAGCTGATCGAGGCCGTCACCGCGCACGCGAAGCTGACCAGGCAGGCGGCCCGCGAACGGGCCGATCGAGCCTGCTGATCAGGGTCGGCATCCCCGCGCCGCTGCGGCGGATGAAGGACTACCCGTTCCAGTTCAGCGGCGGCATGCTGCAGCGCGCGCTGATCGCGATCGCGCTGGCGTCCGAGCCGCGGCTGCTGCTCGCCGACGAGCCGACCACCTCCCTGGACGTGATCATCCAGGACCAGATCCTCAGCCTGCTGCTCGAACTGCAGCGCGACACCGGGATGAGCATGATCCTGGTCAGCCACGACCTCGCGGTGATCACCGAGGTCTGCGACCGGGTCGATCGTGATGTACGGCGGCCAGGTCGTCGAGGAGGGCGACACCGCGACGATCATCACGGCGCCCTCGCACCCCTACACCAAGGCGCTGCTCGAGGCGCTGCCCCAGGCCGACCACCGCGGCCCGCTGCGAAGCATCCCCGGCGCGCCGCCAAGCCTGATCGACACCCCAGCCGGATGCCGGTTCGCGCCTCGCTGCCCGCTGGCGAAACCTGAATGCACCGAGTGGGTCACCGAGCTAGTCGAGGCCGGCGACGCAGGTCACCGGGTCCGCTGCTGGCGGCATCGACGAGGTCGGAAAGGTCGGGGCATGGCAGGCAAGCGACTCGGTATAGGCGTCATCGGCGCGGGCAGGTGGGCGAACTGGGCGCACCTGCCAGGCTGGAAGCGCGACGAGCGATGCGACCTCGTCGGCGTCTGCGACAAGGACCTGGACCGGGCCAACGCGGCCGGCCAGACGTTCGGCGCGACGGTCGTCACCGCGGACTATCGCGACCTGCTTGCCCGGGACGACATCGCCATCATCGACGTGGTCACCAGGGACTCCGAGCACTTCGAGATCAACATGGCCGCGCTCGAGGCCGGCAAGCACGTGCTCAGCGAGAAGCCGGTCGCGCACGACTTCCGCGACGTCCGCAGGGCCGCCGACCTCGCGGCCGCCAGCGGGCTGAAGACCAAGGTCGGCTTCACCTTCCGGTACAGCCCGGCGGTCCGCTACCTCAAGCACATGATCGACAGCGGCAGCCTCGGCACTCCATTCATCTACAACGCCTACGAGCAGAACTCGCAGTGGCTGAACCCGCAGACGCCGCTGCGCAGCAGCGATCGCGCCGGCGATCGGCCGATCCAGGTCGCCTCGCTCGAGGGCTACGGCGCGCCGGTCATCGACATCGGGCACTGGTTCATGGGCTCGGACCTGACCGCAGTCGTCGGCGTCATGCGCAACTTCGTCCCTGAGCGCATGCTGGCCGCCACCGGCGCGATGGCGAGGGTGAACATCGACGACGGCGACATCTTCATCGGCGAGTTCGCGAGCGGCGCGATCTGCTCGGTGCAGAGCAGCTTCGTCACCGTCGGCAACTACCCCGGCATCGAGGTCCGCGTCTATGGCTCGCAGGGCGCCGCGATCGCGCGGCTCGTCGAAGAGTTCGGCATCTGCGAGACCCTGAAGGTCGCCAGGCCCGACGACGTGGAGTTCCGCGAGGTGACGGTGCCGCAGAGCTACTACCCGGCGGGCGGCAACCCGCGGGAGTCCTGGCGCACGCTGTACTACGCGAACCTGACCGCCAATTTCGCCAGCGAGGTGCTCGGCGAGGTGCCCGGGAACGAAGGTAACTTCGACGACGGGATCTGGGTGCAGGAGGTGATCAACGCCGTCGAGATCTCCCACCACGAGCGCCGCTGGGTCAGCCTGCCACTTGGCACCGAGGGTTCCCGGTGAAGGCCGTGCGCTGGGGTGTCCTCGGCACTGCGAACATCGCGCGGGGCGCCTTCCTGCCCGGGCTGCGGGCAGCGGGCGGGGTCGCGGCGGCGGTGGCCGGGCGTGACCTGGCCAGGACCGAGCAGTACGCGCAGGCGACACGGCGTCGAGCGAGCGGTCCAGGGCTACCAGAACCTGATCGAGGACCCAGACGTCGACGCGCTCTACATCGCGCTGCCGAACGCGCTGCACGCCCAGTGGACGATCGCCGCGCTCGAGGCCGGCAAGCCGGTGCTGTGCGAGAAGCCGCTGTGCGGGACGCTGGCCGATACCGAGCGGGTGCTCGAGGTCGCCAAGCGGACGGGAACGCTGCTCTGGGAGGCCTTCGTCTTCCCGTTCAACGAGCATCTTGCGCCACGTCAGGGCGCTGCTCGACGACGGCGCGATCGGCGAGCTGCGCGAGGTCCAGTCCGACTTCCACTTCCGGGTGAGCCGGCCGGACAACATCAGGATGTCTGCCGATCTTGAAGGCGGCGCGCTCCGCGACGTCGGCTGCTACCCGGTCCGGCTGGCTCAGGAGTTCTTCGGCGAGCACGACAGCGCCTGGGCCGCCTGCCAACCGGGCGGAGCAGGCATCGACATCGACACCTGGGGCAGCCTCGGCTACCCAGGCGGCCGCCGGCTGCTGTTGTCCTGCGGGATGCGCCGTAGCTACGACACGTTCTCCAGGCTGATCGGCACGACCGGCCAGATTCACCTGAGCAACCCGTTTCACCCAGGTCCCGGCGACGCGGTCACGCTCTACCAGGCCGACGCGGATCCCGCGGTGTGGGCGCCCGAGGGCAGTGACCCGAGCTTCACACCCGCGCTGCGCCACATTAACGCCGCGCTCGCGGGCACCGAGCAGCCGCGGCTGCTCGCGCTGGAGACCTCGCTGGCTACGGCTCGGGCACTGCACGATCTCGCGGCGAGCTTTTCCAGCAGGCCGAAGGACTAGGCAGCACTACTAGGCCTCTAGGCTGATCCCTCTCGGCAGCCAGCCAAGCCAGCGCGGAAGATACCAGCTCCGCTCGCCGAGCACCGTCAATGCAGCGGGCACGCAGACGCCGCGCACCACCGTGGCGTCGATGAACACGGCGAACGCGAGGCCCACGCCGATCATCTTCAGGTCGATCGTGGACAGCGACGCGAAGATCGAGAACACCGCGACCATGATCACCGCCGCGCTGGTGACCACTCCGGCGCCGCGCGAGATGCCGCCCGTCACCGCGTCCGCGGTGGTCATGCCCTTGGACCTCAGCTCAGCGATCCTGCTGAGCACGAAGACGTGATAGTCCATGCTGAGGCCGAACAGGAACACGAACATGAATAGCGGAACCCAGGCGATGATCCCGCCGAACGAGGTGAAGCCCAGCACGCCTTCGAAGTGGCCCTGCTGGAAGATGAGCGTGATCAGGCCGTAAGCCGCGCCGACTGAGAGCAGGTTGAGGCCGATCGAGATCATCGGTATCGCCAGGGACCTGAAGGCCAGCAGCAGCAACACGAACGCGAGCGCGGCGACGATCCCGAACACCAGGGGCGCGGCGGACCGCAGCGCGCTGCGGTAGTCCATCCGGCCGGCGGTCGAGCCGGTCACGGCGTAGCTGACCCCTTTGACCTTGCCGATCGTGCCAGGCAGGATGTGGCCGCGCAGCGCTCGCAATCCCGCGATCGCCGCAGCGCTCGAGTTGCCGTCTACCGCGGTGCCCGCGAGCGGCACCGAGATCAGCAGGCCGCTGCCGTGGCCTGCGGCCTGGACGGTCACCGGCCCGTGCACCGGCCCGCCGGCCGCCGCTGCCGCTTCGATGGCGGTGATCGCGCGGCGCATGGCGGGGCTGCGGACCCCTGGCCCGGCCACGACTACCTGGGCGGGTGCTGGACCCCCAGGGAAGTCGTGCTGGATCGCCTCAAGCGTCCGCACCACGGGCAGGCTGGATGGCAGGTTGATCGCGGGGTTGCCGATCCGCATCCCGAGTGCGGGGGCTGCGAGCGCACCGAGCGCGAGCAGCGCGGCGCCACCCCAGACGACAGGGCGCCTGACCACACGGCCGACCACGGCATGCCACAGCCTGGATTGGCCGGCCCGCGTCCTTCCCTTGCCCAGGAACGGGACCCTGCCCCGGTCCGACCACGGGCCGAGCAGCGAGAGCAGGGCTGGCAGGGCCGTGAGCGACCCGACTACGGCCACGCCGACCACCATCATGGTGCCGATCGCGAAGCCGGTGAACATGTCGATGCCCGTAAACAGCAGTCCGGCCAGCGAGATCATCACGGTCAGGCCCGACACCACGATCGCCCGGCCTGAGGTCGCGGCCGCGGTCCTGAGCGCGTCGTGGAACGTCGCGCCCGCCGCGCGCTCTTCGCGCTCGCGCCGCAGGTAGAACAGCGTGTAGTCGATGCCGACCGCCATCCCGATGATGAGCACGACCTCCGACGTGCCCTGGCCGATCGGCAACCAACGGCTGGGGATCGCCAGCAGCGAGACCGTCGTGATCACCGCGGTTCCGGCCAGGATCACCGGGATGCTCGCCGCGATCAGCGCGCCGAAGATCAGCAGCAACAGCAGCAGGGTGAGCGGCACGGAGGTCAGCTCGGCCTGATGAAAGTCCCGGCCCAGCATCGCGGTCGCGGCCCGGTCCACGCTCGCGCTGCCGGTCTCGGCGACGATCAGATCGGGATAGCGGGACTGGATCCCTGCCACCGCAGCGAGCGCCCTCACCACGCGGGCGTCGGCCTTGCTGTGCGGCCCTGCGACCTGGAACGTGACGAGCGCGCTGCTGCCGCCCGGTCCGATCAGCTGCCGGCCGCCTGGACCGAAGGGCGACTGGATGTCGGTGGCGGCTCCTGGCAGCGCTCGCAGGGCGGCGACGACGGCGCCGGCCGCCTCACGCACGTGCCCGGTCAGGACCGGGGCCGCCGTCAGCGTGCCGGCCGGCGCATGAGCCCTTGACTGAATGAGCACGGACTCGGACGGCGGGCTGACAACGTGCAGCTGGTGCAGCATCCGCTCGGCGACGCCGGACTGGCCGGGGTCGTACTGCGGCTGGCTCTGAGTGCCGTAGACCTGCCCCGCCAGCAGCGCACCGCCGACCATGACGAGCCATCCGGCCAGGGCGATGATCCGGTGCCTGGCGCTCCAGCAGGCGATTCGCTCTGTGACCGGCCGTCGCCGCGAGCCCGCTGGCCTGCCGCTTCCCCGCCCATCCGGCCTTTCTGACGGCTCGCGGTTGGCTGCCAGCAGGCGTGGCGGCGAGCCGCCCGCCAGTGTCGCGGCCGACGGCGGGTCGCTCAGCTGCATGGGGGACCTTCCGGGAGGCTGGGCTTACCCTCTCAGCGAAGAGGCACCAGGCAAGGCTCCCTGGAGGCTACCCGCGACATGACGGGTGTCAACCGGCAAAGCGGGAAGAATGACCGGATCGCGATACGGTTCAAGCCTTGGGCGACAGGTCCGGCAACGGCGGGCGGGACGATGAGCAAGCTGATCCTGATCAGGCACGGCGAGACGGCATGGAGCCGCGAGCTGAAGCACACCGGCCGCACTGACATCCCGCTGACCGCGGCGGGCGAGGCCGCGGCTGCCGCGCTGGCCGCGGACCTGGCCGCCCGCCGCATCGTCGCCGCGTTCTGCAGCCCCGCCCAGCGCGCGATGCGGACCGCGGAACTGGCCGGCCTGACCACGGTGCCGTCTGGGCTGAAGACCGACCACGACCTGGCGGAGTGGGACTACGGCGGTTATGAAGGCAGGACGTCGAGCGACATCCATCGGCAGCGTCCCGGCTGGTACCTCTGGCGTGACGGCGTGATCCCCGGTGACGCCGGTCATCCTGGCGAGACTGTCGGAGAGGTCGGCGTGCGCGCCGACGCGGTCCTGGCCAGGGTGCGGCCGCTGCTCGCGGGCGGCGACGTCGCGCTCGTCTCGCACGGCCACCTGCTCCGCGTGCTCACCGCCCGCTGGCTGGGCCTCGCGCCCCCGGACGGCAGGCTGTTCCAGCTCGGCACGGGGACGCTGTCGCTGCTCGGGACCGAGCACGACGAGCCGGTGATCGCGACCTGGAACCTCCGGCCAACGGCTGCCTGATCAGCGGCGACTGGCGGCCGCTCAGGCCGCTCGCTGGGCGGCAGGCATGCCGAGCAACTGCCGCGGGATCCTGGTCGTCGCCTGGTGCAGCGCCCGGAGCGTGATGGTGGCGCTCGCGTCGGTCACCGCGATGCCCGGCGCGCCGTAGAGCCGCCTGGCCCAGCGCGGCATGCTCGCGAACGCCAGCGTGTTCATCGGCGGCACGACCAGCTTCAGCCCCGTGAAGGGCCATGGAATGTCCGGCACGAACGACCTGACCAGCGCCTGCCGTGCCTCCGTGCAGACGTAGAGCCGCGGCCGCATCCGGTCGTAGTAGGCGTCCATCTCAGCCATGCTGCCCGGCACCGTCGCGGGGTCGAGGCCGACGATGGCCGCGCTGCGCCGCTGTTCGCTGACGAACTGGTCCAGGTCAGCGGCCCGCAGGCCCATCCCGGCGCGGCGCGCGATGTCGGCGTAGGACGCGATCTCGCCGCAGTGCACCCAGAGCAGCAGGTCAGGCTCGTCGAGCCTGATCACGGTAGCCGTCGGCGTCGGTCCCCGTGAGCGACGCATGCACTTTCCTGAGCCGCCGGCCGGCGCGCTCGACCTCCGCGATGCTGCCGTAGGTCCGCACCCGAACGAACTCGACTGTCCTCGCGAACCGGCCCCACGCCTCGCCGCTGCGGGCAAATGCAGTGTTCTGCCAGGTAGCGCGCATGGTCCTCGGATGCAGCGCCTGCAGGTACATCGCGCGCAGGCCGCCGACCCACAGGATCGGCTCTGACAGGATTCGCCAGGTCACAGAACCAGGCCCGAACAGGCCGTCCGCTGGAGGGAGGCCAGCGGTTTGCGTGCTCATGGCGCACCCCCTACTGCTGCCTGGTCTCCTCGTCGATCCAGTCCAGGTACCCGGCCGACCCCGCGATGATCGGCGTCGCGATGATCTCGGGCTCGTCGTAGCTGTGCCGCTCGAGCAGGAACTCGGCCAGCTCGGAGTACCGGTCGGCGGGCAGCTTGAGCATGACCATCCACTCCTCGGCCCGCTCGATGCCGTCCTCCCACCAGAAGGTGCTCGCTACCGGGCCCGCCACCTGCGCGCACGCGGCGAGCCTTGCCTGCACCGCGTCGTGCGCGAGCTCCATTGCCTCGGCACGAGAGTCGGTGGTGGTCTGGACATGCAGGAATCGCGCCGACCCCTCACTCGCGCCTCCGGCACGGTGCTCACCCTGCGCGCCTCCGGCACGACCGGCTCTGCCTTCACGCTCGGCCGCCATAGGTGAGATCGTACGCCGCCGCAGCGGTAACCTTTGCACTCCTGAGCCACCCGGAGGTTTTGCGTGGACAGTCCGCTGTGCCTGATTGTCAACCCCACGGCGGGCAACGGCCGCGCCCGAGCCCTCCTCCCGGCGGCGATCGCGGCGCTGCGCGCCGCCGGAGCCGAGTACCAGATCACCGAGTCGGCCAGCCTCGAGCACGCGCGCGAACTCGCGGCTGCCGCCGCGACCCGCGGTGAAGTAGTCGTGGCCGTAGGCGGTGACGGCATGGCTGGCGCGCTGGCAGGCGTTGCCGCCGAGAACGGCGCACGGTACGGCCTCATCCCGGCGGGGCGGGGCAATGACCTGGCCGGCGTCCTCGGCATCCCCGCCGATCCCGCGGCCGCGGCCAAGGTATTGTCCGGCGGCCAGCAGCGGCAGATCGATCTCATCGCGGCGAGCGCTCCTGGCCACCCCGAGGTCATCGTCGCCGGGAGCGTGTACGCCGGCATCCCGGCGGTGGCAGGCCAGATCGCGAACGCGACCAGATGGCTGCGGGGCGGCATGGTGTACCCGGTCGCGGCGCTGAGAGCGCTGGCGAGCTGGCAGCAGGCCACCTTCACCGTCGCCGTCGCTGACGGCGACACTCACGAGTTCGGCGGCTACGCGGTCGTCGTGGCCAACTCGGCGTTCTTCGGGGCAGGCATGCAGGTAGCGCCGCCCGCTGAGATCGACGACGGCCAGCTCGACCTGGTATTGATGCGGCACGCCCCCAAGCCGGCCTTCGTCCGTGCGCTGCTGAAGATCAAGGACGGCTCGCATGTCGCGCTCCCGCAGATCGCGCTGGACCGCGGCGCCGACGTGACGGTCACGATGAGCCGGGATCTGCCCGCCGCGGCCGACGGCGAAGCGCTGGCGTGCGCCTGCCCGTTGCCGGCCGGCACCCCGCTGCGGATCCGCGTGCTGCCCGCCGCGCTGACCGTCCTGGTCCCCGGGCCCTAGCCCTGCGGCACGCTGCCGGTCCGTTCCCCGCCAGGCCGGCCTCCGAGGAACGACCTCACGAAATCGGGCCGCGCGCTCAGCTCATCGGGCGTGCCCGCTATCCGCAGCTCCCCGCCGCCGAGCACATAGGTCCAGTCGGAGACGGCGAGAACCGCGCGTGCGCGCTGCTCGACGATCAGTACCGCGGCGCCTTGTCCGGCGAGCTGCGGTACGTGCTCGGCTAGGAGCGCGCCGGCGAGCGCGGGCGCGAGGTTGGCCGTCGGCTCGTCCAGCAGGAAGACCGCAGGCTTGCGCATCAGCACGCAGCCCATGGCCAGCATCTTCCGCTCGCCGCCGCTCAGCTTTCCCGCGGGCCTGCGCAGCATGCCGGCCAGCCGCGGGAAGACGCCGAGCACGTGCTCGATCCGGCCGGACACGTCGGCGCGACGGAGCAGGTACCCGCCGATTTCCAGGTTCTCCCTGACGGTGAGCGGCGGGAAGATGTCGTCGACCTGCGGCACGTACCCGATTCCGGCCCGCGCGATCTCCTCCGGGTCCAGGCCTGTGACGTCGCGGTCCGTCGATCAGGACCCGCCCGCCCGACATCGGCAGCACTCCGGTCAGCGCCTTGAGCAGCGTGCTCTTGCCCGACCCGTTCGGCCCGACAACCGACACGACCGCTCCATGAGTCGGCACGCACGCTGACGTTCCTGATCACCGGGTCACCGCCGTACCCAGCGGTGATGTCCTCGGCGCGCAGCGCGGCGCGGACCTCAGCCGACAAGGTAGGCCTCCACCACGTCGCTGCGATCTCGGAGCTGCGCCATCGTGCCACTGGCGAGGACGGCTCCGTCCGCCATGACGATCACCGGATCGCAGAACTCGTCCATGATCGCCAGCTCGTGCTCGACCATCAAGATGGTCAGGCCACCCGCGCACAGAGCGACCAGCGTCTGGCCGAGCGTCCTGGCAAGCTCGGGATGAACGCCAGCCATCGGCTCGTCGAGCAGTAGCATCTCCGGCTCGGTCATCAGCGCGCGCATGATCTCGACGAGCCTGCGCTGCCCGCCCTGACAAGCCTGCCGGCGTAGTCATTCGCGAGGCTGGTCAGCCCGAACTCGCCCAGCAGCGAGTGTGCCCGCGCGATTGCCCGTTGCTCGTCGGCGCGCCAGTGCCGCGGTCCCGCGAGGGCGCCGGCGAACGAGTCGCCGCGGTGACCAGGTACGGCACTGAGCAGGTTCTCCAGCACCGTCAGCCGCTTGTACTCGCTGGCAAGCTGGAAGGTCCGCACCAGTCCACCGCGAGCACGGCGGTACGCGGGCATCGACGTGATGTCCTTGCCCTGGTAGATGATCCGCCCGGCGGTCGGGCGCTCGGTGCCGGCCAGCAACGCGAGCAGCGTCGACTTACCTGCCCCGTTCGGCCCGATCAGTCCCGTCAGCGTCCCGCGCTCGACACCGAGGCTGACTCCGGCCACGGCCCTGACCCCGCCGTATTGACGGACGAGGCCCTCGGCCCTGATCAGCTCTCCGCGCGCCGGCCCGGCGTCGTCCGGCACCGCCCCGGCGTCGTCCGGCACCGCCCGACCTCGCACCGCGAGACCCGGCCCCGCGTGGCCCGCGCCAGCCGCTGGCAATGCGATCGCCCGCTTGCGCTCCGGCACGATGCCTTGCGGTCGCAGCCACAAGAACACGGCGATGAGCAGGCCGATCGCGACCCACTGCAGCGAGGGCAGCAGGTTGGGCGGCAGGTTCGGATTGTTGTTACTGATGAACCTCGTGATCTCCTCGAACCCCACGGGGACAAGCACCGCGCCGAGCACCGCGCCGACATGGTTGCCGGCACCGCCGATGATGACCGCGGTGAACAGCACGATGGTCTCGGCGTAGGTCCAGGCCGCTGGGGACCAGACGCCGATGAAGCTGACCAGGATCGCCCCTGACAGGCCGGCGATCGCGCCGCCGGTCACCAGCGCGCCGGTGCGCAGCGCCAGCAGGTTCTTGCCCAGCGAGTCGGCGACCTTGTCGTTGTCCCGCATGGCCCGCAGCGAGCGGCCGTATGGCGACTCCGTGATCCGCCGCACGAACCAGTAGGTGCCGCCCGCGATCACAACGCCCGCCGCAGCGAAGCCGTACTGGTAGCCGTTCGCTGTCGCCACGAACATGCCGTTAGCGAGCGGCGCGGGAACGAGTGCCACCCCCGCGTCCCCGTTGAACAGCGGCCGGAAGTTCATGACGAGCAGGTTGAGCAGGACGGCGGTCACCAGCAGGCCCGACCGCGGCGAAGTCGCCGCGCAGGCGCCTGCCGACGAGGAAGGTAAACGGTAGAGCGAGGAGCCCGCCCGCGGCCGCGGCGCCGATCCACGGCAGCGGGAACGGCAGGTGGAACCCCCCGAGGTAGGTCTGGAATCCGCCATCCGCACTGTCCCGCGGCAACGCGAGCACGGCCGCCACGTACGCCCCGGCGGCCTGGAACAAGATGAAGCCGAAGTTCGTCACGCCAGCGACGCCGAACTGCTGGCTGAGACCGAGGCACGCGATCGCGTCCACAGCCGCGTAGACCAGCAAGATGATCAGGTAATACACCGGCCTGGCACCTCCAGCTAGGTCGCGGAGCCGAGCAGGCCGGCCGGGCGGATCGCGAGCATGACGAGCAGGAGCACGAACGCGATCACGTACTTGTAGTCGGCCGCGAGGTAGGCGGCGCTCACCTCGGTAGACAGGCCGATCACCAGCGCGCCCAGCATGGCGCCGTAGGCGTTGCCTGGTCCGCCGAGGAAGACGGCGGCCAGGATCAGGACCAGGAAAATGTCGGTGCTCGTGGGGTCGAAGGTGCCGACGTCGATCGCGAAGACAGTCCCGGCCAGCCCGCTCAGCGCGCCAGTCAGCGTCCAGGTGATGCCGATGACGCGGTTAGCCCTGACCCCGCAACAGCGCGCGAGCATTCGGTTGGCCGCGGTCGCGCGCATCGCCTTGCCGAGCTTGGTGTACCGCAGCAGGCCGGCGACCGCGGCCATCACGATCAGGCTGATCGCGATGATGATGAGCTGCACGGTAGTCAGCACCAGGCCGCCGGCCCGCACGGTACGGCCCTGGCTCAGCCGGTAGGAGACGTCGACGCCGCCCGCGACGGCCGCGATCCCGAACTCGATGATCAGCGCCATCCCCAGCGACACGATCACCAGCGTGATCGGCGCCGAGCCGCGCCGCTGAAACGGCGCGTAGACCAGGTAGTTCAGCGCCACCGACAGCAGGCCGCCCGCCGCCATAGCCGCGAGGAGTCCGAGCCAGATCGAGTATCCGGCCTGGTTGACCAGATACGCGGTGAACGCTCCCGCAGTCATGACCGCGGCGAAGGCCAGGTTGAGCACATCGGTGACGGCGAACTGCATCGTGAAGCCGACCGCCGCGATCGCCAGCACCGCCGAGGTGATCAGGCCGAAGCCGACCGAGGCGAGCAGCACGTTCACTTGCGCACCACCTGGCCAGCGGTCACGGAGCCACGGCGCGTAGTTGCGCGTCGCTGATGGAGCCCGCCACCTTGACCGCGCCTGTCGGGCTATAGGTGTCGATCTGGAAGATGCCCGGCGAGTCGTGGAAGGCGTCGAAGCTGGTCGGACCGCCAGGCCCGATGTAGCGGATCTTCTTGCCCGCCTTGCAGCGCCGCGACACCCTGGGCGAACGAGTTCACGACGACAGCGCCTGGCACGCCGTCCCCGATCTTCGCGATCCACGGCTTCCACTTCGCGACGTCGGTGCTGCCGGCCGCGACCATGGCCAGGGCGGCGAGGTTCATCCCGTCGTAAAGGTGCACGGCGCCAGGCGCGGTGAAGTAGGTCGTGAAGTCCCCGGTCTGAGCGCCGCTGACCTTGCCCTTCACCGCGAGCAGTGCCTTGGTGAACGCGTCATAGGCTGGTCCGCTGGTGGCGGTGACGAGGTTGTCGGCGTGGAAGTTCGCGGAGAACTGCGCGGGGCCCACCGCCTTGGCGCTTGCCGTGTAGAACGCGGGCGAGATCGCGGCCGAGGTGCCGACGATCGGAATCATCTGGCCGCCGTTGAGCTGCTTGATCTCAGCGAACAGCGTCGGGTCGGCATTGCCGAGCGCCTCGGTCATGATCGCGTCCGGGTGCGCGGCCACGATCTTGGCGGCTTCGCTGCGGAACGTGGTGGCGTTCAGGTCGAGCGTCACGTTGGCCACCACGTGCAGCCCGGCCTTCGCGATCGCGGCGACCGCCGGCTGGACGAAGGTCTGCGATCCGATGTCGTTGCCGAATGCCAGCGCGATCTTGGAGTAGCCGAGTTGCTTGGCGATCACCGTCATCGCGTAGGACTCGGCCAGGTCAGGCGGCACGAGCCGGTAGAAGTACGGGTACTTGACGTGGTCGAACTCGGACTGGCCGGTCATGCAGAACATGACGGTCTTGTTCTTGTTGATCACCGGCACCACCGACGCTGCCTCATCTGACGTGCAGCCGATGACGAGCTCCAGGTTCTTCGTGTTCGCGAACAGGCTGCCGACCGCCGGTACGGCGTCGGCGGGCTCGCCCCTGGTGTCGGCGCTGGTGCACGCGACCTTGTGGCCGAGGATCCCGCCGGCCGCGTTGATCGCGTTGGTCGTGCCGTCGCACGAAACGAGGTAGATCGGGCCGAGGGCCGCGTCAGGTCCGCTGAAGGGCGCGACGTCGGCGAAGATCAGCGTCGAGTGCGAGGCGGCTTGGCCGCCGCTGCTGCCGCACGCCGCGAGCGCGGCGGCCAGGGCCACCGCTGCCAGGGCGGCGACCCAGCCGCGCAGGCGGCTGACACGCCTGGTCACGGCGCGTGATTGAACTGCTGAAGAGAAGGCCGCCCCTGCGGGAGAATCGAACATCACTGTCACCTCGATGCCTGGGTGATGCGGAGAGCGGGTCAGGTCAAAGCCCGGCTCGCGGCTGCCCGTCGGGTCGCCAGGGCCAGGCGGTCAGGTCGACTGACTCGGCGACGACCCGGTTGCGGATCGTGCCGATGCCCTCGACGGTCACTTCGATGAGGTCGCCAGGCTGCAGCCAGACGGGTGGCTTCCTGGCGAAGCCGACCCCGCCGGGCGTGCCGGTCGCGATGATGTCCCCCGGCCTGAGCGTGGTGAACGAGGAGAAGAACTCGATCGCGCTGCGGCACGTCGACGATCATCTGAGAGGTCCGCGCCGACTGCATGACCTGCCCGTTGAGCGTCGTGGTCAGCGCGACGTCGGAGATGTCGACCTCGTCAGGCGTGACGAGTTCCGGTCCCGATGGGCATGCTGCCGTCGAAGTTCTTGCCCGCGGTCCACTGGCGTCGCTGCTCGCTGCCACTCGCGCGCGGTCGCGTCGTTCAGCACGACGAAGCCGGCGATCGCGGCCATCGCCTCGGGCGCCTTGATGTAGCGGCCGCCCCGGCCGATGACCACCCCGAGTTCGCCTTCGTAGTCGAAGCACGCGGTCAGGGCGGGCCTGACCAGGTCGTCGTACGGGCCGACCACGCTCGCCGAGCCCCGCACGAACGCCTCAGGCCAGGTGGGCACCGCCCGGCCGCCCTCGATCGCGTGCTCGGTGTAGTTCACGCCCAGGCAGAGCACGCGAGGCGGCTCTGGCACGGCTGGACCGAAATCCGCCGATTGCGCCGGTTCGCCTTCGCGGCCGGCGAGCCGCCTGATGGCGTCGGTGGCCCGCTCCCCGGCCGTCAGCACGCGACCGACGTCGGCCAGCGCAGGGTCCCCGGTCGCGTCGGCCACATCCAGGTAGCCGCCGGGCACGGCCACGTGCAGACGGAGCCCGCGAGAAGTACGGATCGTCGCCAGCCGCATGCTCAGCCTCCAGGAACGAACCAGCACGTGAGCCAGGCCCGACCAATTTGGTCGCAATGGCTGATTGGTTGAGCATAGGTCGGCGAGGTAGAACAGGTCAAGAGTCCGTACTTAACCCGTGTTGTCCGCGAGGCTATACTCCGATGGGGCACTAGGCAGGGTATGATTGGTGGTATTGGTCGCGCCTTCGGGCCGACAAGCGGAGGGGCAGAGACGGATATGGCCGCGCAGGGAGCACGCGGCGGTGAGGCAAAGCCAGCCGGGTGGCAGGCTGACGTGCCGCCCGCCGGCCAGGGCAGACCGCAGAGCGCGGGCGCGAGCTTGCACAGCGCATCGTTTCGCATTCGCTGCGCATCGGCCTCGGTCAGGACGGCCAGCTGCCCACCGAACGGCAGCTGGCCAGCGACCTTGGCGTCACGAGGTCATCGGTCAGGTACGCGCTGGCGATCTTGCAGGCGCAAGGCAGGCTCTCCCGCGAGGTCGGGCGCGGCACGTACCTGCGCGCCGCACCTGGCGGAACGACTGACCAGCCGTTTCGGCGCAGGTGAACCGGCAGCCCGGGTGACTCGCGGGCGGCTTTCGCTCCGGCGGACGTCATGATGGTCAGGCGGCTGCTCGAACCTCCCGCGATGCCGCTGGCCGTGGCATGGGCGACAGCAGCGGACTTCGCTGAGATGGAACGATGCCTGGCTGGCGGCGATCAGGCCACCAGCTACGACGAGTTCGAAACCTGGGATCTGGCCCTGCACAGGAGCATCATCGCCGCCACGCACAGTCCGCTGCTGGTCACGCTGTATGCCTCGATCGAGTTCGCCAGGCACGGCCACATGTGGGGCGATCTCAAGCGACGCAGCGGATCAGCCGAGCGCAGGGTGGAGTACCAGGCCGACCACTACAAGATCGTCGAAGCGATCAAGGCCAGGGATCCGGCCGCGGCCGTCACCGCGATGCGCGGCCATCTGGCGCGGGTGTCCGATCACCTCAACGCGACCGATCCGGCCGCCGGAAGCTGGCCGTAACCGCCTGGCGCGGTCAGCCGGCGATCCGCTCACAGAGCCACGCGAGGGCGAGCGGGTAGCGATAGTCGATGGACGAGTGCGTCCCGTCGAAAAGCTCGAATCTGATCACTTCGTCAGCCACGCCGGCCTCGGCGAGCGCCGCCCTGAATGCCTCGGCGCCGATGTCCAGGCAGAAGTCGTCGGATTTGCCAGCGTCGATCCAGATGCCTCGGAGCGACCGCAGCGCATCCGCGTGCGCCGGGACCATCCTGACCGGATCCCAGTCCAGCCAGCGCTGCCAGATCTCGGCGCGTATCACCCCCGTGCGCGGGTCGAAGGGCAGGACAGGGGTGCCGTCCTTCGCAGCCGAGAAACACGCGGCTACGCCGTAGACGCTGATCAGCGCCTCGTCGGCGCTCTTGGTGAACGGTGTCCGCGATCCGAAGTCGTCCCACCACCGCGCGATGTCGCCGTCGTAGTCACGCAGGGCCCTGACGCACTCACCGAACCCAGGGATATAGCACAACTCGTACAGTGCGTCGCCGGCGTGTGTGGCCAGCGCGCCGAAGACGTCAGGCCGGAGCATCGGGGTGATCATGGCGCCGAACCCGCCGCTCGACTTGCCCGATATCGCGCGGTGCGCGGGGGCGGCCAGCGTCCGGTAGTTGCCGTCGACCCAGGGCACGACCTCCTCGCACAGGTACGAGTGGTACCGGCCTGTGCCCGGCGAGTCGACGTACTGGCTGCCGCCGTAACTCGTCCATGCGTCGACGTAGACCACCAGCGCGGGCGGCGCAGCTCCGGCGGCGAACACCTGATCGGCGGTCTCGGTGAAGGGCTGGCGGAATGCTGATCTGTTGTGCCACATCGTCACGTGCCCGGTGTAGCCCATGATCACGTAGACGGCCGGGTACCTGCGGACCTGATCATCGTCATAGCCAGGCGGCAGGTAGACGAGCACAGGCCGCTCGAAGGGATCGCCGAGCGGGTTGCCGCGCAACAGTTCGCTTGTGATCGTGCGCTCTTCGATCCGGCCGGTCAGTTCTCCCGACCACGGCAGCATGGCTTCTCCTTCGCGTGCGGGTTACAAGGCGAAACGGCAACTCCGGACGTTAGCCGCGTAGCGGACGCGCCGGCCGAAATGCCGGACAGCCCGCCCATTTACCGGCATAGTGTCGCCTGTGTTCAGAACCCCCGTGGTCAAAAGCACAGTGGTCAAAAGCACAGTGGTCAGGACTCTCAGGCTCGGCAGGCTGGCACGCTCGAATCTTACGGGCCAGGACCTGGCCGCGCGTGCCTGCCGGCGCAGGATGCGGGCACTGACCGTCGGAGGCCTGCCCGCCGTGCTCACCGTCGGCGGGATCATTCCGGTCCTGACCAACGGCGCCTCGATGGGGGTCGCTCCCTCCTACCAGCCGTCCGCGGTGGTGTGCAGCGGCTGGCGGGTGTGCGACGCGCGCGGCTTCAACAGCTACGGGTATGCGTCCCGCGGCTGGCGGTCGTACTGGCGGATGAGCCCCGGCGACCAGTGCACGAACTACGCGGCCTACGTCGAGTCGGCGGTGTACCACGTCAGGGAGCCGCGCTTCCTGCTGGGCAACGGCGGCCAGTGGGCAGCTACGGCCGCTGCGCACGGCGTGCTTGTCAACCACACCCCTTCGGTCGGCGCGGTGGCGGAATGGAACGGCGGCACGTTCGGCATCGGCCCGGTCGGCCACGTCGGCGTGGTCGAGGCCGTCGGGCCGCACGACAGCTACATCATCGTTTCGCAGCAGCACATGGGCGGCATGCGGAACGACTACGAATGGACTCTCATCAAGGCACACAGGCCTGCCAACGAATGGCAGCCGTGGCCGAGCCACTTCATCCACTTCCGCATCCCAGGACGGACCGACCTTGGTTATTTCAACCCGCACTCGGCCAAGTTCGGGCTCCGCTTCTCGCTGACGGCAGGACCGGCCGGCCGCACCGGCCACCTGGGCTTCCACGGCGTGGTGCCGCTGGTCGGCGATTGGCGGGGGCGCGGCACCGACGACACCGGCTACTACGACCCGAGGTACGGCACCTTCCACCTGATGCGGGCGGGCGCGCACGGCCGCAGCGTCAAGGCCAGGTTCGGCCCGAAGCACATGATCCCGCTGGTCGGAGACTGGAAAGGCACAGGTAAGGACGGGATCGGCTACTACGATCCGGCCACCGGCACCTTCTACCTGCGCCAGTCCCAGCGCTACGGGCCCGCTACCTATAAGTTCACGTTCGGGCGGCCGCACATGATCCCGCTGGTCGGAGACTGGAACGGCAACGGCAAAGACGGCGTGGGTTACTACAACCCACGGACCGGGATCTTCAACGTCCGCAACGCTCTACGGCACGGGCGGCCCGCTGCCTCGTTCAGGTTCGGCCCGCCGCACATGATCCCGCTCGCGGGAAACTGGAGCGGCGTCGACCGGCATGACGGCATCGGGTACTACAACCCCTGGGCTGGCACGTTCCACCTGCGGAACCGGGCTACGAAGGGCCGCGCCAGCGAGGTGATCAAGTTCGGCCCGCGGCACATGATCCCGCTCGCGGGGGCCTGGTTGGGCGCCTAGCCACCTCGCTACCGTTGCTGTCATGACGGTGTTGCTGGCATGCTCGGCATGAAGGGCCAGGACCCGGCTGCGCGGCCAGTACGGCCAGGCAGCAAACTCACAGCGGCGCGCTGCCTTGAACTTCTCGACGCTCAGATGGCATCCCGGCATCTGGACGAGGCAGCGCGCTGGCTGCGCGGCCGTGGCACCGGCTACTACACCATTGGCTCGGCCGGTCACGAGAGCAACGCGGCCGTAGCCGCTGCGCTCAGGCTCACCGATCCGGCCCTGCTGCACTATCGGTCCGGTGCCTTTTACCTGGTGCGGGCCGCTCAGGCTGGCCGCGGCGACGACGGCATCGCCGACATTCTGCTTGGCATGGTGGCAGCCGCTGCCGAGCCGATCGCGGGCGGACGGCACAAGGTCTTCGGGCACAAGGACCTGAACATCATCCCGCAGACCTCCACCATCGCCTCGCACCTGCCGCGCGCGGTCGGGCTGGCCTTCGCCTTGGCCAGGGCCGCGCGGCTCGGCCTGGCGACGCCGTGGCCAGCCGACTCGCTGGTGGTCGCCAGCATCGGCGACGCGTCAGCGAACCACTCGACCGCCGTCGGCGCGATCAACACCGCCGCTTACTGCGCCTACCAGGGCCTGCCGCTGCCGCTCCTGCTGGTCTGTGAGGACAACGGGATCGGGGTCAGCGTACGCACGCCTCCCGGGTGGATCGCCGCCGCGCTCGGCTCCCGGCCAGGAATCAGGTACGGCTACGCCGAAGGGACGGACCTCGCAACTGTTTACGACACGGCGCTGGAGCTCGCGTACCACGTGCGAGAACGCCGGACGCCCGCAATCTTG
Organism: uncultured Actinomycetota bacterium; assembly: GCA_963696215.1. Lineage (GTDB taxonomy): Bacteria > Actinomycetota > Actinomycetes > Streptosporangiales > Streptosporangiaceae > Chersky-822. The sequence continues at coordinate 681,821 of CAVOJF010000005.1, read as the reverse complement.
CACGTGGCCACGGTCCGGCTCGGCGGGCACGCCGGCTCGGATGTGGAGTCCGGCTACCGGACGGCCGCTGAGATCGCCGGAGACGCCGACCGCGACCCGTTGAGCGGGGCCATCGGCCTGGTCGTCTCGTCCGGCCTGTGCACCGCCACAGAGCTAGCCGAGCGCTCCGCGCAGTCCAGGGCCAAGGTCTTCGCGTTCGCCGCACAGGCCGAAGGCGCGCCCAGATTGACCTCGGCCGCGCAGGTGATGACGCCGTTGGCGCCGCGCAGGCCAGCATTGGTGGCAGCCGCCATCAGGCCGGCTCCACGCAGGCCAGGCAGCGCGCGTTTGGGGAGGCGCGGGGTCGGCTGCCCGAGCTGGCGGGTCCGCTGACGCTCGCGCAGGCAATCAACGCAACCCTGGCCGACGAGCTCGCCGCCAGGCCAGAACTGCTCGTCTTCGGCGAAGACGTGGCGCGCAAGGGTGGCGTGTACGGCGTGACCAGGGGCCTGCTCGGCGCCTTCGGAGCCGGGCGGGTCTTCGATTCGCTGCTCGACGAGCAGGCAATCCTGGGCATGGCGCTCGGCGCTGGCCTGGCCGGCCTGCTCCCCGTGCCTGAGATCCAGTACCTGGCCTACCTGCATAACGCGGCTGACCAGATCAGGGGCGAAGCGGCGACCATGTCGTTCTTCTCCCAGGCCGCTTATCGCAATCCGATGGTGGTCAGGATCGCTGGCCTTGCCTATCAGCAGGGCTTCGGCGGTCACTTCCACAACGACAACGCGGTCGCCGCGCTGCGCGACATCCCTGGCCTGATCGTGGCCTGCCCGGCGCGGCCCGACGACGCGGCCGCGTTGCTGCGCACGTGCATCGCCAGCGCGAGCGAGGACGGCAGCGTGTGCGTGTTCCTCGAGCCGATCGCCCTGTATCACGAGCGCGACCTGTACGAGCCGGGCGACGGCGGCTGGCTGGCGCCGTATCAACCGCCGGCTGAGTGGGCCACGTGGCCACGCGCCGGTCGGCAGCGGCCGGGTGCATGGCGACGGTGCGGACCTGACGATCGTCACGTTCGGGAACGGGCTGCGACTCAGCCTGCGGGCCGCCGCGAACCTCGCCGCGGATGGCATCAGGTGCCGGGTGCTCGACCTGCGCTGGCTGGCCCCGCTCCCGCTCGGCGACCTGATCAGGCAGGCGACCGCGACGGGTGCGGTGCTGGTGGCGGACGAGACCAGGCGATCAGGCGGCGTCTCGGAGGGCGTCATCGCGGCGCTGGCCGACGCCGGCGTCGGTGCCGCTGTTGCGAGAGTGACCAGCGAGGACAGCTTCGTGCCGCTGGGCGCGGCCGCACATACGGTGCTGCTCTCCCAGCAAGCGATCGAGGTGGCGGCCAGGAAGTTGCTGGCCTGACCCCCCCGGTTTACTCCCCGTCAGCCCGTAGGACTGCCATCCATCGCGGCGCCACCCGCGATCACGGTGGTCAGTTGCTGGCTGGCATGCAGCGCCACCCGCATCGGCGGGCGCTCGATCATGACCTCGGCGTACTCGTCAAGCTGAACGCCGCGCGCGGCCGCGACCGCGTGCAGGTATGAGCCCACCTCGGTGGCACCACTCCACCCGGACTCCGACAGGCCAGGAGCGACCGGCGAGCGGCCCTGCATCGCCCTGGTCAGCACCGCCCGCAGCACGGAGTAGCCCATCCGGCTGAGGTTGGACAGATCCTGGTGCCTGTTCTTTCGCATACCGGCGTCGACCTGTGCCATCGCATGCAGGCCGCAGACCTCGAGCACATCGATGAGCATGCCGACCTCGACGGCGTATCCGCTGAGGAACGGCACCGAATAGAACAGGTCCCTGGTCGCGGCGAACTCGCCCGCGAGCGGCTGCACGAAACCGGCCAGCTCGGGAAAGAGCAGGTTCAGCGCGGGCTTGGCGGTCAGCTCGGTTACCCGGCCGCCGCCGTCCGGCACCGACACGGTCTCCTGGGTGTAAGGGCGCCGGTAGGCCGCCTTGACGAACTGGATCTCAGGCTTGGTGATCATGCAGCCGACCACGCCGGTGATCAGCTGGCGGCAGAAGTTGCCCGTGTCGGTGTCGGCGAAGGCGATAACGTCCCCGGTGGCCACGGACAGGCCGCGCCACATGGCGTCGCCCTTCCCGTGCGCGCGCCCGTACTCGGGCATGAGCTCGTTCTCCGAGTAGACCTCGACGTCGTGGTACAGCGCGATCTCGGCGGTGCCGTCGGCAGAGTCGGCGTCAACGACGACGACCTGGTCAATCAGGCTGATGTCCGGCCGCCGCAGGTAGTCGACCTCGTCAAGCACGGAGCCGATCGTCTCGGCGACGTTGCGGGTGGGAAGGATCAACGTGACCGACAATCCGCTCTCGCGCTTGACCTTGCCGAGCTGGCGGGCGTTGCCGAAATCACGATAACTGAAGCTGTTGGTGCGAAACCATTCATGTGTCTGCATAAGGCTCTCCTCGCAATCGGGGCGGGCCATTCCGGCATCAAATACCTTTGCCGGTTCTTTAAAACTCCGTGATCCTTGCTAAAGGGTCCGTACCCTACACGTCTTAGGTCCATACGATTTAGTACCGGACCTAGCCGTTCTGTCACTGAAGATGCGTAAAATCCGAAGTGCCCGATCGGGACGGTCATCCAGATCCTACAGACTGGAACGTCAGCCGGGAACATTATGCAAATTCCTCTGGCAAGAAGTCGATAAGTGCAGGTGAGCCGCTTAAAAGTGACTGAGCCGCCCCGAAGTGCGCTAGACGGGCCCGGTCTTGTGCCATATCATCCGGGCGGCCCCGCATGGGTACGGGTGCCCGGTCTATCCTTCGCCTATGAACCTGCACTCCACCGTCGGCGGTCCCTCCCTGGCCCAGCAGCGCCATCTGGTCACTGAGATACCCGGCCCGGTCTCGCGCGAACTGCTGGAACGCAGGCAGCGCAGCGTGGCGCGCGGCCTCAGTCACGTCTTGCCCGTGTTCGTAACCGCGGCTGGCGGCGGCGTGGTCATCGACGCCGACGGCAACTCGCTGATCGACTTCGGCTCGGGGATCGCGGTCACATCGGTCGGCAACAGCGCCGAACTGGTGGTTACCCGGGTCACCGAGCAGGTCGCCCAGTTCACTCACACATGCTTCATGGTGGTCCCCTATGAGGGGTACGTGGAGGTCTGCGAGCAACTGAACCGGATCACGCCAGGCAGCCACGACAAGCGGTCAGCGCTGTTCAACTCCGGGGCCGAGGCGGTCGAGAACGCTGTCAAGATCGCCCGGCATGCCACCGGGCGGCAGGCGGTCGTCGTTTTCGACCACGCGTACCACGGCCGTACGAACCTCACGATGGCGATGACCGCGAAGAACATGCCGTACAAGGATGGATTCGGGCCGTTCGCCGGCGAGGTCTACCGGGTGCCGATGGCCTATCCGTTCCGCTGGCCGGGCGGGCCAGCCAAGTGCGCGGCCGAAGCCCTCGACGTGATCACGGGCCTGATTCACACGCAGGTGGGCGAGGACCGGGTGGCTGCCGTCGTGATCGAGCCGATCCTGGGCGAGGGCGGGTTCATCGTGCCGCCTGACGGCTTTCTGCCTGGGCTCGCCGAGTACTGCAAGGACCACGGCATCGTCTTCATCGCCGATGAGATCCAGTCAGGGTTCTGCCGCACCGGCGACTGGTTCGCTTGCGATCACGAGGGCGTCGTGCCCGATCTTGTGACGACGGCCAAGGGAATCGCGGGAGGGCTGCCGCTGGCGGCCGTGACGGGGCGCGCGGAGATTATGGACTCGGTGCACCCCGGCGGGCTCGGCGGCACCTACGGCGGCAACCCGGTTGCCTGCGCCGCGGCGCTTGGCGCGATCGAGACAATGAGCAAGGAAGATCTGCCGGCGATGGCCAGGCGGATCGGCGACGTTATGTTGCCCCGGCTGCGTTCTCTGGCCGAGCGCCACCCGGCCATCGGGGACGTCAGGGGCCGGGGTGCGATGATCGCGATCGAGCTGGTCAAGACCGGCACGCTTGAGCCGGACGCGGCCGCCGCCGCCCAGGTCGCGAAGTCCTGCCATGCGGCCGGCGTGATCGTGCTGACCTGCGGAACCTTCGGGAACGTGCTGCGCTTCCTACCGCCGCTCGTGATGAGCGAGGATCTGCTGACAGAGGGCCTGTCGGTCCTCGAAGACGCCTTCGCCGCCCTCTGAGGTCGGCTTCGCGCGGCAGAGCTACATCACGGCCAGTTGCCCGCCGTCGATGACCAGCGTCGCGCCATGGATGAACGAGGCGTCGTCGGAGGCCAGGAAGGCGTATCCGGCGGCCACCTCGTCGGCGCGGCCGATCCGGCCGAGGGGGATCCGGCTTGCTACATAGGCGGCCTCGAACTCCTCCGCGCCGATCTGGGCCGAGATCGTGTCGTTCAGCGGCGTCCTGATGTAACCGGGGCAGAGCGCGTTAACCCGGATGCCGCGGCGGCCAAGCTCGACCGCCATCGTCCTGGTGAGCTGGAGGACGCCGCCCTTGGACGCGTTGTAGTGGGCGTAGTCCTCCTCGCCCGCCAGGCCGTTCGTCGAGGACATGTTCACGATGACACCGCTGCCGCGGCCGGCCATGCGCCTGCTGACCGCCTGCGCTACCAGGAACATCCCGCGCAGGTTCACGGCGAGGATCCGATCCCAGTCGTTCACGTCGAGCGTCAGGAACGGATCTCGGCGCGCTGTGCCCGCGTTGTTGATGAGCACGTCGACGCCGCCCAGGCTCTCTTCAGCGGCATCGACCAGCCCGGTGACGTCAGCCTCGTTCCGCACGTCGCACGCGACACCCGACGCCTGGCCGCGCGGCGCGAGCGCCGCGACCGCGGCATCCACCTCGGCCGCTTCCAGGCCGGACACGAAGACCCTGGAGCCCTCCTCCAGGAAGCGCTGCGCCGTGGCCAGGCCGATGCCGCTCGTCCCGCCGCAGATCAAGACTCCCCTGTCAGAAAGCCCGCGCATGTTGTCACCGCCAAACCTGTCATCCGACTCTGTCGATATGGGATCATTTCGCCAGGCCGAACGGCAGGAGAACGCCATGACGCGGCAGGCGATGGGCATCGCGGCAGCAACGGTACTGACAATCGGGATCGCGTGGGCGGTTCTCCCGCCCGCTGCGGCCAGCGCCGTTGCCACCGCAGCGCACGCGACGATCCAGCCGCCAGTTGCGAGCGGGCGGCTGCGGATTGCCGGTGACCTGCGCGACGGCGGCACCGTCGCGGCCCGGGGCCTGCGCTGGCGGCCGGGCCGCCTGCCCGCGGGCGATCGGCTGCTCAGCTTCGAAGTCGGCTACTCCTGGCGAAGCTGCCACCCAACTTCGTGCGTCGCCGGCGCCGATTCAACCGCGACTCCGTTCGCCGCGCGACGGTACATCGTCGGTCACGCCGACACCGGCAGCAGGCTCCGCGTCGCCGTCACCGCTACCGAGGTGGTGCAGACCGCAGCCAAGAACTTCACGTTCAAGGTGCTGCGGGTCACCAAGCGCGTCACCACGCCGGGGCCGGTCGCCGCCTACCCTGGCGGCCGTCGGCCGGTCAGCGAGTTCGTAAACGGGCTCCCGGAACGCACGACAGCCTCAGCGCAGGAATACTTCCAGCTTGACCCGGCCCACTTCAGCTCCGCCGACGGCCGCGTCGTCCGCCGGTACCGGATCGACCACCGAGCTTGGCAGAGCGTGCCACCGCGCGGCGTCTTCTTTACCGGCCGGCTCCGCCCCGGCCGGCACCTCGTGCGCGTGCTGACCTCGGACCGGGCGGGCCGGAGCACGCTCAGCTTCGGCTGGCACGTCACGCCGCTGCCCGCACCGCTGGCGTGCCATGGCACGTGCTGGTACCCGCCGCACCTGAACAAGGCCGGCCATCCCATGCGCTGGGACTGGCAGATCGGCCGCACCTTCCCGCTCAAGCGGACCGGCCGCCGCGCCGTCGACATCTATGACATCGACGGCTTCCTCACCACCAGGGCCCAAATTCACCGGATCCGCACCTCCTGGCCTGCCGCGACGCTGGTGCACCCGCGGACCATCTGCTACCTCGACCTAGCCTGGGAGGACTACCGCCCGGACGGCAGCACGGGACAGCGTGGCTTGTTCCCGGCTGCGGCCCTCGGCAAGATCTACTTCGGCTACCCGGAGGAGCGCTGGGTTGACTTCCGGCAGCTAGACGCGCTGAAGCCGATGCTGACCGAGCGGATCGCCATGTGCGCGCGCAAGGGCTTCGACGCGGTCGAACTCGACGACATCGACAGCTTCGATCCGCCCACGACCACCGGCTTCTACCTGACCGCCGGCGACGCCCAGAACTACCTCGCGTTCGCGTTCAACCTCATACACGCCTATGGAATGACGGCGCTATGGAAGAACAACCCCGCACTGGTTCGCTGGGGCGCCACTTATTCGGACGGCGCCGTCGTCGAGGAGTGCTTCGTCTACCACCAGTGCGGTAGCTGGCACGCGTTCACCTCGGATAAGACGCGCGCCCAGCCGACAGGTAAGTGGGTCGGCGACGCGGAGTACGGCAGCGATCACTTCGTCTGCGATCCAGGCAAGCCCTGCAAGCCTGGCCGGTCTTTCGCTGCGTACTGCCGGCGCATCTATGAAGGAAAGAACGGCTTCGCCGCGGTGAAGTTCGACGTCAACCTAGACGGAAAGGTGTTCTACCCGTGCCCGCGCGGCCGCTGAACCACTGGGACCAGCACGGGCGTGCCTCGATGGCCGCGGTCAGCCCAGGTAGTACGCGTCAACCTCGGTGAGCACCTCGTCCAGGATGGCCAGGCCATCCTTGGCCTCGGCGTCGGTGATCGTGCACGGCGGCACCACGTGCAACCGGTTGTAGTTGGTGAACGGCAGCAGGCCCTTGGCGCGCGCCTGCCGCCGCCAGCGCGGTCATCGCCGCCGAGGAGCCGCCGTACGGAGCGAGCATCGCCCGGCTCGCCCGGTCGGACACCAGGTCGAGCGCCCAGAACACGCCGAGCCCGCGCACCTCGCCGATCACCGGGTGCCGCTCGGCCAGTTCGGCGAGGCCGGGTCCGAGCGTCTGCTGACCGATCGCGGCGGCGTTCTCGACGATGCCCTCGTCCCGCATCGCGTCGATGGTCGCCACGATCGACGCGCACGCCAGCGGGTGGCCGGAGTAGGTCAGGCCGCCGGGGAAGACCCGCTCGTCGAACGTCGCGGCGATCGGGTCGGAGATGATCACGCCGCCGACCGGCACGTAGCCGGAGTTCGAGCCCTTGGCGAACGTGATCAGGTCGGGCACGACGCCGTAGTGGCTCGAACGCGAACCAGCTGCCAGCCCGGCCGAAGCCGCACATGACCTCGTCGGCGATCCACACGATGCCGTACTTGTCGGCACAGCGCCCGGACGCCGGCCAGGTAGCCGGGCGGCGGGATCAGCACCCCGGCGGTGCCGACGATGGTCTCGATCAGGATCGCGGCGATCGTGTCCGGTCCCTCGAACTGGATGACCTGCTCCAGGTGCTCGAGCGCGCGCTGGCTCTCCTGCTCCGGCGTCGTGGCCCAGAACGACGAGCGGTACAGGTACGGGCCGAAGAAATGCACGTGGCCGGTCGCGTACTCGTTCGGCCAGCGCCGCGGGTCGCCGGTCGAGTTGATCGCGGCGCCGGTGTTGCCGTGGTAGGAGCGGTAGAAGCTGAGCACCTTGTCCCGGCCGGTGTGCACCCGGGCCATCCGGATCGCGTTCTCGTTCGCGTCGGCGCCGCCATTGGTGAAGAACACCTTGCTGAAGCCGTCGGGCGCGAGGCCAGCGAGCCGCGTGGCGGCCTCGCCGCGGGCCTCGTTCGCGTGCTGCGGCGCGATCGTGGTCAGCGTCGCCGCCTGCTCGGCGATGGCCGTGGTGACCCGCGGGTGCTGGTGTCCGATGTTGGTGTTCACCAGCTGGCTGGAGAAGTCCAGGTACCGGTTGCCGTCGTAGTCCCAGACGTAGCAGCCCTGGCCGCCGGCGATGACCAGCGGCTTCAGCGCCTTCTGCGCCGACCAGGAGTGGAACACGTGCGCGCGGTCGGCGGCATAGACCGCGGCACCGCGGGCGGGATCCGGGGTGAAGTCGGGGTTCATCGGTGCGCTCCTAGCTGTTAACAGGGAAGCCGAGGTTGACGCCGCCGTGGCTCGGGTCCAGCCACCGCTCGGTGACGGCCTTGCCCCTGGTGTAGAAGTGCACGCCCTCGGTGCCGTGCACGTGCGTGTCGCCGAACAGCGAGGACTTCCAGCCGCCGAAACTGTAGAACGCCATCGGCACCGGGATCGGCACGTTGATCCCGACCATGCCGACCTCCACCTCGTTGGTGAACTTGCGTGCGGCTCCGCCGTCGTTGGTGAAGATCGCCGTGCCGTTGCCGTACGGGTTGCCGTTGATGACCTCAAGCGCGTCCGCGTAGCTACCGGCCCGGACCACCGACAGCACAGGGCCGAAGATCTCATCGATGTAGCAGCTCATCGCCGGCCTGACGTTGTCCAGCACGCTTGGCCCGAGCCAGAAGCCATCGGCGTCCCCGCCGGTCACGGGGTGGGTGCGACCGTCGACCGCGAGCGTCGCGCCGTCGGCGACGCCGGCGTCCAGATACGACGCGACCTTGTCTCGATGCGCCCCGGTCACCAGCGGGCCCATCTCAGATTCGGCCCGGTCGCCGGGGCCGACAGTCAGCTTGGCCACCCGGTCGCGGATCTTGGCGACCAGCTCGTCGCCGATCGGGTCGACCGCGACGAGGACCGAGATCGCCATGCACCGCTCGCCAGCCGAGCCGAATCCCGCGGACACGGCGGCGTCGGCCGCCAGGTCCAGGTCCGCGTCTGGCAAGACCACCATGTGGTTCTTCGCCCCGCCGAGCGCCTGGACCCGCTTGCCGGCGGCGGTCCCGACTTCCGATACGTAGCGGGCGACGGGAGTCGACCCGACGAAGCTCACGGCCCTGACGTCGGGATGTGTCAGCAGGGCATCGACCGCGACCTTGCCGCCGTGCACGACACTGAAGACGCCGTCCGGCAGGCCGGCCTCGGCCAGCAACTCGGCGATCCTGATCGACGCCGACGGGTCCTTCTCCGAAGGCTTGAGTACGAAGGTGTTCCCGGCCGCGATCGCGATCGGGAACATCCACATGGGCACCATGGCGGGGAAGTTGAACGGCGTGATTCCCGCCACCACGCCGAGCGGCTGGCGGATGGAGTAGGCATCGACGCCGGTAGAGACGTTCTCCGAGAACGCGCCCTTGAGCAGGTGCGGCATTCCGCACGCGAACTCGACCACCTCGAGACCGCGGGCGACCTCACCTGCCGCGTCCGAGGCGACCTTGCCGTGCTCAGCACTGATCAGCGAGGCGAGTTCGGCGGAGTGCTCGCGGACCAGCTCACGGAACGCGAACATGACCGAAGCACGCTTGACCAGCGAGGTGTCGCGCCACTGCGGGAACGCCGCGGCCGCGGCCCGCACGGCCGCATCGACCTCCTCCTGGCCAGCGAAGTCGACCGTGCCGCTGACCTGGCCCGTCGCCGGGTTGTAGATGTCCCCACGCTGACCGGGCTCGGATCCGGTCCACGGCTTGCCGCCGATCCAGTGCGTTACGTGCTTCACCTGCGTCATCGCCCAGTCCCTCCGACGTCCCGAATCAGTCTCCTCCTGGCGGAATCGATGGCCAAATGACAGATCGTAAGCTTGATGCCATGTCCCTTGGCAAATCGTCAGCACGGAACTGAGGCATGCTCCCGACCGTCGCGGACGTGCTCGCGCTCGAGCCGGTCAGGCGCGGCGCCCCGCGCGTGCTGACCGGGGCTGACCGGCTCGAGGCCCCCGTGCGCTGGGTGCACGTCATCGAACTCGCCGAGGCAGGACATCTGCTGCGCGGCGGCGAGCTTGTCCTGTCCACGGGGATCGCGCTGCCACCCGACGCCGACGGGCTCGCGAGGTACGTCGCCGGGCTGGCGGCGGCGGGGGTCAGCGCCCTCGCCGTCGAGCTCGGCTCCCGATACGTCAGCGCCCTGCCGCGGGCACTGGTCGCCGCGGCGACCGCGGCGGGCCTGCCGCTCATCGCTTTCGAGCGGGAGACGCAGTTCATCGCGATCACCGAGGCAGTGCATGCCCAGATCCTGGACGCGCAGCACGCGGAGCTCAGGGCGTCCCAGCGGCTGCACCAGGTGTTCACCGATCTCGCGATGGCCGGTGCCGGGCAAGAAGAGATCGTCTCTCGCGCGGCTGACCTGGCGGGATTCCCTGTCATCCTCGCCGACCTGGCGCACCGGGTCCTGGCCTGCGCGCCGGCTGGTCAGGACGTCGCCGCCGTCCTGGCCGGCTTCGCGGCACGATCGCGGGCGGTGACAGTGCCCGGTCGCCTGGGCTATGACGCCACGGCCGGCTGGCTGGTGGCCAGGGTCGGATCAGCCGAAGGCGACTGGGGTCGCCTGGTATTCGCGCTGCCCGATCCGCCGGACGCGGGGGCGCTGGTGCTGGCCGAGCGGACCGTGACGACCCTGACGCTCGCCGGCCTGGCGCGTGCCGGGCGGCGCGCGGCGAGCCCGCAGCGGGCGGCCTACCAGTCCGTGCTCGCCGCGATGGCCGGCCGCGGCTTCGCCGACCCAGCCGACCTGGAAGCGCGTGTTGCCGGCCTCGGCCTGCCGGTTTCCGGGCGCCGGCTCGTGCCCGTGGTGCTCGTCGGCACCGGCCAGCCCGGGCCCCGCGGGCCGGCCGGCGACCTTGCGGCCGGCGACCTTGCGGCCGGCGGCGGGAGCACGGCGGACGAGGCCGCCGGCGCGGTCGCCACAGCCTGCCACGACCTGCGGATCCCGGCTATCGCCGGAACTCTCGATGACCACACCGCGGCCGGGCTGCTCGCGCTGCCGCCGGGAGCCGATCAGGACGCGGCGCTGGCCGGGCTGGCTGACCGCCTGCGACGCTCTGGCGCGCTCGGGCCGGCGCAATCCATCGGCGTCGCGGCGGCCGTTACCAGCGTGGGCGACCTCCCGAACGCGTTCGGTGATGCGACCAAGGCGGCCCGCGCTGCTGCCAGGGTCTCCCCCGCCTCGGCCGCCACCCAGCGGCCATTCGTGCGGCTGGGCGACCTTGGCCTGGCTGGCCTTGCCTATCAGTTCCGCGATGACCCGCGAGTTCTCGCGTTCGCCGAGCACGAACTCGGTCCGTTGCTGCTACATGACCAGATGCACGGGACCGACCTCGTCGCCGTCCTCGGCGCGTTGCTGGACTCCGGCGGCAACAAGGCGATCGCGGCCAAGCGCTGCGGCATCGCCAGGCCCACCTTGTACGAGCGGCTGAGCCAGATCCAGCAGGTCCTGGGCGCGAGCCTCGACGACGCCAGCCGCCGTACCACCCTGCACGCGGCCCTGCTGATCCGCCAGCTAGGTTCGGATTATTCGGATTAGTCGGACCAAACCAGTAGGAACTAGGACGTATCTGCGATCATCCACCGCCGGAGCGCGTCATCACCCCGGCCGGCTGGCTGACCGGCTCTCGCGGCCCCGAACGACCGCCCGCCCGGCTGGCCCTGGCGGCGAGCAGCCGCCGGACCGCCTGCTGCACGGCAAGGACCGCGACCAGCACGATCCCGGCCGCCACGCCGTCTAGCCAATAGTGGTTCGCGGTGACCACCACGGCGAGGCTCGTCATGAGCGGATACAGCAGCACCAGCCAGCGCCACCGAGACCTGACCACGCTGATCACCGCGATCGCCACCAGGATCGCCCAGCCGACGTGGACGGACGGCATGGCCGAGAGCTGGTCAGCCTCGAACCCGCCCGACGCCGAGTAAACCGACTGGCCATACAAGGCCGCCGTGTCCACCATGCCGATTCCGGACAGCATCCTGGGCGGCGCCACCGGGATCAGCTGGATCAACAGGCACAGGCCGGTGAAAACGGCCAGCGTGATCCTGAACTCGCCGTAGCGATCACGGTGCCGGACGAACAGCCAGATCAGGCACGCGATCAGCACCGGGAAGTGCAGGATGTCGTAGTAGAGGTTGAATGCCTGCATCAGGAGCGGGTGCGGCAGCGTCAGCCGCTGCAGCCAGGCCTCGCTGGGCAGGTGCGCCGCGCGCTCGACGGCCCAGAGCCACCGCCCCCTGTCACGCGCTCCCTCGGGCCCCAGCACCGAGAACGATCCCGCGAACTGCCATAGCGCGAAGAGCGCGAGCACCAGCGCGGACTCGCGCGCGAACCGGCCGGCGCCGGCCAGCCGCCTCGCCGCCAGCGCCGCGGTCTCGCCGCCGGAGCGAGCGATCGCCTTGCTGCGGTGCAGGAGCACCGCGGAGACCCCGCCAACCCCGGCCGCAGCCAGGACGGCCTCTTCCCAGGTCGGGTTGAAGATGATCACGCGGCAGCGCCTCGCGCGGGCCAGGCCGACGCGATAGCGCGGACCTGGCGTTCGACGACGGGACGCTGCCTGTTCACGTTCGGTAGCCTAATGGCTCGGGCGATATCGGGCATGGCGGAGGTGCGCCGCCCGGCAGGTGCGGCACCATGGAGGTGTGGCAGGCAACGCGGGCGGCCCGAGCGGGACCTCTCCTGGCACCGACCAGGTCAGCGATGCGATCGCCGTGCTGTACGCCGGCGACCCAGAGGACTTCATCCAACGGCGCCGCGACCTGGCCGCGCAGGCGCGTGCGGCCGGCGACCGCGACTCCGCCAAGGCAATCGCAGGGCTGGGCAAGCCCACTCGGTCGGCCTGGATCGTGAACAGGCTGGTGCACGCCGACCCCGGAGTGCCCGCCAGTCTCGCCGAACTCGGCGGCAGGCTGCGATCCGGGGAGGCGGCACTCGACGGGGCGAGCATCCGGGAGCTTTCCCGCGCGCGCCGGGAACTCGTGGACAGCCTCGTCAAGCGAGCGCTTCGCGAGGCCGGTCAGCGCTCGCCGAGCGTCGCGCTGCGGGACGAGGTCACCGATACGTTCAACGCCGCGCTAGCCGATCCTGACGTCGCCGACCAGGTCGCGGCCGGGACGCTGCAGAAGGCCGTGCACTGGGCCGGCTTCGGACCGGGCATCGGCAGCGCGGTCAGTTCTGGCCCGGCTCGCGCACCCGCGACACGGACTGCGGGCGCCGATGAGGCGCCAGCAGCGGACGGCCAGCAGACCGCGGGCAGGCGCGGCGGGAACACGGCCCGGCCCGCGCCGACGCGGCCTGCCAGCGGCCGGGCCACTGCGGGGCGGGGAGCCGAGCAGGCGGCCGCGCGTGACGAAGCAAGGGCGGAGGCCCGAGCCGAAGCGCAGGCCAGGGCCGAGGAGCAGGCTGAGCGCGAGCGGGACGAGGGTCTCGCGCTGGTCGCGCGGGCGGAGCAAGCCGCCGCGGAAGCCAGCAGCGCGGCCGACGCCGCGGCCGCCACCGAGCGGGAGATCGGCGACTCGGTCACGTTCATGCAGGAGCGGCTCAACCGCGAGCAGCAGCGCCTCGTGCAGGCCAGGCGCGACACCAGGCAGGCCGCGACCGCGGCGGCCCGGGCAAAACAGACTCTCGAACGGCTGCGCCGCCAGTTCTCATCCTGACGACTCCCTTCATCCCTGCCTTACCGCGGACGCGAGCGGTATCGATGGTCCATCCACTGCGGAATCTGGCGATGGACGGACCATCGATACACGCGGGCGGCGCTGGCGCGATGATGGGACGGTGGTCGGGGATGCGGACAGCTGGGAATGGGACCAGACCCTGTACGCCGGTGCGGCCAGGTACTACCCGACCGGGCGGATGCCCTATCCGGACGGCGTGGCCCGCGCGATCGAGGCGGAGCTTGGCCTTGACGGCACGGGCAGCCTGCTCGACGTCGGCTGCGGTCCCGGTTCGCTGACCCTGCTGCTCGCACCGCTCTTCGAATCGGCAATCGGCATTGACGGCAGCAGTGAGATGATCGCGATGGCCGGGGCCGGGGCCGACGCCGTGCGCGCGGGCGTCGCCAACGTTGGCTGGTTGGTGCGGCGCGCCGAGGACATCGGCCCAGACCTGGGCCGCTTCCGTGCGGTCACGTTCGCGCAGTCGTTCCACTGGCTGAACCGGCCTGTGGTCGCCAACCTTGTTCTGACCGTGCTCGAGCCGGGCGGTGGGTGCGTCGTCGTGTACGCGACCACGCACGCGGGCGTCGACGGCACCGATCCGCTGCCTTTGCCCAGGCCGCCCAGGGCCGAGATCGACGGCCTCATCGGCGCATACCTGGGCAGCACCCGCCGCGCCGGGCGCGGTACGCGGCCCGTCGCGGACCGGCCGGGCGACGACACCGGGCTCACTGACGAGGAGATACTGGCTGGAGCTGGCTTCGGTTCCGCTTCCGAGCTCACGATCGAGGCCAGCCCGCTGACTTACCGAGCAGAGGACGAGATCGTCGCCTCGGTATTCTCGTTGTCTTACGCCGCGCCTGGCCACTTCGGATCGCGCCGGGCCGAGTTCGAGCGGGACCTGCGGGCCATGCTCAGGCGTACCGCGCCAGACGGGCGGTTCTGCGAGCAGCCCAGGGACATCAGGATCAACGTGTGGCGCCCGGCGCCGTGACCGAAGTCGCGGCGCCGGGCGCTTGCTGGCCAGGCGCTTTCTGGCCGGGCGCTTGCTGGCCGGGCGCTTGCTGGCTGGGAGGCCCGACGATTACCGCTTGCGGATCTCGCCGGACTTCGGGCTGAGGAAGACCGGACGCTGCGGGTCGCCGCTGAAGTTGAACATCAGGTTGATCGATCCGGCCGCGGCGTCGGAGGCGCCATTGCCCATGGCGGGAAGGTGCCAATTGTCCTCGATGAACTTGACCACCGAGGCCTGATCGAGCAGCGTGCTTGACACGTAGTTGGACCTGGCCCACGGCGAGACCAGCAGGAACGGCATCCGGGCGCCGAGACCGCAGCGGCCCTGCTCCGACTGGCCCTGGCTGTTCACCGGGACCTGGGCGGCAGAGGCGCCGCACTGGCCCGCGCCGGTCAAGGTGTCGAGCGGGGTCTGGGACGAGGTGATGACCGGTCCGAGCACGTGGTCGTACCAGCCGTCGGAGTCGTCGTAGGTGATCACGATCGCCGTGGACTTCCACGTCCGCAGCGACTCGAGGTGATTGACGGTGCTGACCAGCCAGTTCTGCTCGTCGGTCGGGTCGGAGTAGCCGGCGTGACCGTCCTGGTAGTCAGGCGCCTTGAGGTAGGACACCTGCGGCAGGTTGCTGTTGTCGGCGGCCGCCCAGAAGTCCGCGGTGTCGTACTGGTGGTTGGCCTGGTCATTGCGACCGATCATGTGGACCGACGTCGGCGGCAGGTGCATCGGGTTAGCGGTCGATGCGTAGTACTGGAACGGCTCGTGGTGCGGGTTGTAGTCGACGACCGTGTTGCCGCCAACGTTCTGGTGCGTCTGCGAGCAGATCTGCGCGGTGCTCGGCGGGGTGCCCTGACCAGGGACGAACCCGTTGTCGAAGCCGCCCTGGAACCAGCCCCACGTCAAGCCCGCGGTGGTCAGCTCCTGGCCGATGTTGTTGCCGCCCATCGTGATCGTGCTGGCCGGCGCGCGCCCGTCGCCACCGTTCGCCGACGGTGCGTAGGTGCAGATGTCGTAGATCGGATCGGCGTCACTGAAGGTGGTGCCTGGTCCTGCCGGCGGCTGGTCGGACACCGATGTCGGCCCGCTCGGGCCCGTGGTGATGTTGGACGACAGCGGGTCAGCGGTGTTCAGCCCGGGAGGCGCCGAACACGGCTGGGCGTTGATCGTCGCGGACGACGGACCACAGATCACGCCGTACGTCTGGGCCGCGGTGACGTTGAAAGCGCCGGACGTCGACGGCCCGTAATTGGTGCCGTACATGTTGTCGTCCATCGCGAAGTGCTGCGCGTAATTCCACAGCGCCGTGACCGTATTGCCGTCGTAGTAGTCGAGCACGGCCTGGGTGTTGCTACCGCCGGCCGGAACGGTCTCCGGCGAGCCGTTGAAGTTGAAGCCAGACAGGCACTGGGTCAGGGTCAGGCTGTGCCCCACGCTGGCCGGATACGCGTCCTCCGCACCGTGGTCGGCGGCGCTCTGCTCGTGGGTGTAGCCGTGGTCCTGGTCGCAGGTCATCGGGTCGTTCGGCGGGATCCGCAGCGGGTTCGACCCGTTCGGGTTGGACGTCAGCAGCGGGCCAGGCCCTGCCGGGGTGACGTTGTCGTACAGGCCGTTCACCGTCGGGGTGCCGGGAGCCGCGTGGAACTTCGGCTCGCCTGGCAGGTTCGCGGCGAAGGGGTAGGTGCCGAAGTAGTGGTCGAAGGACACGTTCTCGTCGAAGATCACGACCAGGTGCTTGATCGGCGTCGCGGTGCCAGGCTCATGGCTGCGATGGACGGGCGCGTGCCCGCCGCTCGCGGCCGCGGCAGTGCCGGCACCTGCGGCGCCGAACGCGACCAGCGCCATCGCTCCTGCGATGGCGTGGAACTTGCGGAATTGCATCCGTGCTCCTTGTGCGGGCTCCGGGGTGGTGCCCCGGAGCGGAATTGCAAGAAGGGCATAGCGGCGCCATGACGGCGACGACGCGAACCTAAGGCGGCGGGCCGCAGGTTACGTATCGGCAAGTTGACGGGATGCGAAAGGCAAGCTGAACAATTGGCTGCCCAACGGGCGAATGGTCAGGAATCGAATCCGAGGCCGACGCTGTCGAGCGCGCGCAGCCAGGCGTTGCGGTGGCCCTCGCGCCGGTCCGCCCTGGCCAGGGACCAGCGGGTCAGGTTGATCCCGGCCGCGCGTACCGGCTCGGGCGGGAACGGCAGCGGCTTGGAGCGCACCATCTCTAGGTCCGTGCGCTCGGTCCGCTCGCCCGACAGCAGGTCGAGGACCACGTTCGCGCCGAACCGAGAGGCCCCGACGCCGAGGCCGGTATACCCGGCCACGTAGGCGAGCCGACCGCCGCGCGCGGTGCCGAAGAATGCGCAGAACCGGGAGCAGGTGTCGATCACGCCGCCCCAGGAGTGGGTGAACTCGATGCCGTCGAGCTGCGGGAACGTCGCGTTGAAGTGCTCAGCCAGCATCGCGAACGTGGCGGGGCGCTGGTCGAGCCTGGCGGCGATCTTGCTGCCGTAGTAATAGACGGCGTCGTAGCCGCCCCACAGGATCCTGTTGTCCGCCGTGAGCCGGTAGTAGTGGAATTGGTTGCCGCTATCCCCGATGCCCTGCCGGTGCCGCCAGCCGATGCTGGCGAGCTGTGCCGGGCTGAGCGGCCTGGTCATGAGCACGTAGTCATAGACGGGGACCAGGTAGTAGCGCAGCCGGCGGAGCAGCGGCGCGAATGCGCCGGCGGCCAGCGCGACGCGCTTCGCGAGCACCCGGCCTGCGGGCGTGGCCAGGGCGAGCCGGCCGCGCCTGCCTGACTCATCACCGATCGCGGTCACCGGCGTGTGCTCGTAGATCCGCACGCCGGCCGCGAGACAGGCACGGCGCAGGCCCCAGGCCAGCCTGGCCGGGTCGACGGTCGCGCAGCCATCCTTGTCCCAGACGCCGCCGAGGTAGGTCGGCGAGTCCACCTCGGCCCTGACCTGGCTGGCCTCGAGAACCTCGAGCCTGATCCCGAACCGGCTCGCCTGCGCAGCCGCCGCGGCCATCTCGTCGAACTGCCACGGAGCTGTCGCGACCTGCAGGTCGCCGGTCCTGGCGAAGTCGCAGTCGATCTCATAGCGCGCGACAGCCTGCTCGATCTGGTCAAGGTTCTGCCTGCCGAGCCGCTCCAGAGTGTCGATCTCGGCCGGGAAGCGCTCGAGCCCGTTGCCTAGGCCGTGCGTGATGCTCGCCGAACAGAACCCGCCGTTGCGGCCGGTTCCACCCCAGGCGATCCTGCGGCCCTCGACGAGCACTACGTTCCTGCGCGGGTCGCGCTCCTTGGCGAGCAGCGCAGTCCACAGCCCGCTGAAACCGCCGCCTATGACGGCCAGGTCCGCCTGCTCGGTCCCGTCCAGCGACGGCATCGGCTCGGGCGCGGCGGGGTGGTCCAGCCAGTACGGCTTCGAACTGCTCTCGGCCACCGCCCGCGGCGGCGGCTTCAGATCCGCCTTCTCGACATCGCGATGCTCGAGATCGCGCAGCCGATGCCGATCGCGAATATCGCGCTACCGAAGACGAAGACTTGCGGCGGGATTCCTATCCTGGTCACGCCGTACACCCACACGGGGAAGGGCACCGAGGCGCCGCTGACAAAGTTGGACGTCACGAAGTCGTCGATGGAGATCGCGAACGCCATCAGCGCTCCAGCCATGATCCCCGGCATGATCAGCGGAAAGGTGATCTTCCTGAACGTCACGAAGGCGTTGGCGCCCAGGTCCTGCGCGGCTTCCTCGAGCGAGCGGTCGAAGCCCGCCAGCCTGGCCCTGACCGTCACGGCGACGTAGGCGATGCAGAACGCCACGTGCGCGAGCAGCAGCGTCAGGAATCCCCTCGCCAGGCTCAGGGTCACGAACAGCCCAAGCAGCGAGGCACCCAGCACGATCTCCGGCGCCGCGATGTTGAGGAAGAGCACCTGCTCGTATCCGGTCCTGCCGCGGAATCTCGGCGGCCGGTAGCGGACCAGCGCGAGCGCGAGCAGTGTGCCAAGAATCGTCGAGATCAGCGTCGCGAATACGGCCAGCCGCAGCGAGAGCCAGAACGAGGAGGTCAGCTGCGGCACCGAACTCCACTGCCGGTACCACTGCAGCGTGGCGCCATTCCACGCGAAGCTGACCTGTGGCAGTCCGGTCGTCACCTTGTTGAAGCTGTAGGCGACCATGACCCCGATCGGCAGCACCAGGTACGCGATGACCAGCCACGAGTAGCCCGGCAGGATGAATCTCGTCCAGCGCCTCCGCCGACGGGGCCTGGCCGGCCTGGCCGCCGTGGACCGCGTGCCCGGCACTCCTGGCCGGCTTCTCGTCTCTGGCCCCCGCCGCGGTGAGCGTGCTCACAGGTACTCCTCGATCGTCCGCGAGCCGAGCATGCGCGCATAGGCGAAGATGCCGACCAGGGCCACGGCGAGCAGAACCGCGGACAGGGCGGAACCACCCGCGTAATCGAGGTTGGTCAGGAAGGCGTTCTGAATGACGGTGCCGATCATCGTGTCACTGGTACCGCCGAGCACCTGCTGGTTGACGTAGTCGCCCAGCGCCGGAATGAACGTGAGCAGGAAGGCCGCGAAGAGGCCGGGGATGCTCAGCGGCAAGATGATCTTGGTGAAAGCCGCGCGCCTCGAGGCGTACAGGTCATAGGCAGCGTCCAGGACGCGCTTGTCGATGCGTTCGATCGCCACGTACAAAGGCAGGGCCGTGAACGGCAGGTAGTTGTAGGCCAGGCCAGCCACCACCGCGTACCCGGTCGCCAGGACGTGGAAGCTCTGCGGCAGCAGATGGGCGCTCTTGAGCGTGCCGAGCACGACGCCCTGGTCCGACAGGATGAAATTCCACACGATGGTGCGGATCACAAACGAGACGAAGAACGGCACGAGCAGCATGAGCAGGAAGAAGTTCTTCTTGTTGCCGCCGTAGAACGCGATCCAGTAGGCGATCGGGAACGACACGATCACGTCGATGACGGTGGCCGCGCCGGCGAAATAGAAGCTGTTCAGGAACTGCCCGTGGTACAGGCTCACCTGCTGGCCGAACTCGGCCCAGTGCCAGGTCATCACGCAGGCGCCCGTCGCGTTGTTGCAGGTCTGCAGCGACAGCGACAGCATCACGACTAGCGGGATGAGGAACAAGAGCACCAGCCACAGGCCGGCAGGCTCAGCAGGTACGGCGCCAGTGCCTTACCGAGCCGTGGCCGCCCACGGGCATGCGCGGGCGCCGCAGACGCTCTCTGCCCCCCGCTCACGAGCCCTGAGTGATCGGCAAGAACAGGTCGTTCCACGTCGTCAGCTCTTCCTGGCTCTTGAAGTTGTAGTAGTTCTTCGCATGCCGCAGGAACGTCTGGTCAGGGAAGACTGTCGAGGCGTTGGCGGTCACCGACGCCGGCAGGCCGATGCTTGGCTTCATGGAGCCGAGCGTCGTCTTGGCCCACCCCGACGGGTTCAAGAGCACGTTCCTTGCGCTCGGCACCGGGCAGACATAGTCGTTGTAGTACTCGACAACGGCCTGGACATCGGGCTTGTAGTAGTAGTCCATGAGCACCATGGCATCCTTGGGATTCTGCGCATAGAGCGGGATGCACATGTTGTCGGTCCAGAGCATCATGCCCTCGTGCGGAACCATCATGACCAGGTCGCGGTACTTGCTGTTCAGGTTGGCTTGGAAGATGTCCCCCGACCACGACTGGGTGGCGACGATGTCGCCGTTCTTGAAGTGATTGATATATTCCTGGCCGTAGTACGCGCGGACGATGCCGTCGGTCTTTTGCAGCTGGAGTTTCTTAGCGGCCCTGGCCCAGTCGGACTCGCTTGATGAGGCAGGCTCCACACCGATGGAGAGCAGCCCAAGACTGCCAAGCTCCTGCAGGTCAGACATCATGCCGATCCTGCCGGCGTACCTCCTGTCGAACAAGATGTCGACGCTGTCGCCAGGGTTCTTGACCAGCGTCTTGTTATAGCCGACTGTCGTGAACCCCGATTGCCACGCCATCGTGTACCTGTTGCCAGGGTCCCAGGATGGGTTCTTGATCAGCGGTCCGGCGGTCTTGTTGAAGTTGGTCATCATGGACGTGTCGAGCGGGGTTAGCCAGTTGTTCGCCAGCAAGTAGCCCAGGGCTTGGGGCGCGTTGTTCGTCATCACGATGACGTCAAAGCCCGTGTACTGCTGGGCCGCCAACGACGGGCGGATCTTCGCGTAGAAGGGGACGTTGTTGCTGATCGGCTCGGTGTAGGTGACCTGGATACCGGTCTGGCTCGTGAAGTGCTCAAGTGAGGGGTGCTTTCCCTTCAGCACGTCGATGTAGTACGGCCAGTTGGCGAAGTTCACCTTTTTGTTGAGCTTCTGCTTCGCCCACCAGGACGCTGTGCCGATGTTCCCGGCGGTCGGCGCCGTACCTCCGCCGACAGCCGTGCCCTGGATTCCGCAGGCCGCCAGGATGGCGCCGATGCCGAATGCGCCCGCGCCCGCACCTGCACCCGTGAGCAATTGCCGTCGGGACAGGCGCGGCGCGGTCATCCCGCGCACGAGTGAAGGGTCCAGGCCCGGGTTCTGGGACGCTGAATCATTCGGATGAGTCATGGGAGGTTCCTCCATGCACGCCTGATGCGCCAGCGCGGCGCTACGCGCCCTGGGTGATGGGCAAGAACATGTTGTTCCACGCGTCCAGCTCTTCCTGGCTCTTGTACTGGTAATAGCTGCGGGAGTTCTTGATATACGCCGGCGTCGGGAACACCGTCGGGGCGTCGGCCGTCACCTTCGTGGGCAGGCCGATCTCGGGCGCCATGTCCTTGAGTGCCGTGGCTCCCCAGCCCGTCGGGTGCAGCAGGAAGCTCTTGGCGTCGGGCACCGGGCAGACGTAGTCGTTGTAATACTCGACGACGGCCTCGACGTCCGGCGCGTAAAAGTAGTCCATCAGCGTCATCGCGGCCCTGGGGTTCTGGGCGTACATGGGGATGCACATGTTGTCGGTCCAGAACATGCCGCCCTCATTGGGGATGAGCAGCTTGAGGTCGCGGTACTTGCTATTCAGGTCCGCCTGGAAGATGTCGCCCGACCACGCCTGTGCGATGACGATGTCGCCGTTCTTCAGGTGGTCGATGTAGCTCTGATCGTAGTAGGACCGCACGATGCCGTCGCTCTTTTGCTGCTTCAGCTTGGTGGCCGCCTTCGCCCAGTCTGACTCCTTGGAGTCGGCCGGGTTCACGCCGATGGCCAGCAACCCTACGCTGCCGAGTTCCTGCGGGTCGTTCATCATGCCGATCTTGCCCGCGTACTTCTTGTCGAACAGGATGTCGACGCTCGTGCCGGGATTCTTGATGACCGAGGAGTTGTAGCCGATGGCGGTCCAGCCGGACTGCCAGGCCATCGTGTACTTGTTGCCGGGGTCCCAGGACGGGTTCTTGATCAGCGGCCCCGCGTACTTGTCGAAGTTCGTCATCGCGCCGCGGTCCAGCGGAATCAGCCAGCCGAAGTCGATCAGATAGCCGAGCGGGGGGCTGTTGTTGGTCATCACGATGATGTCGTAGCCGGCGGACTGCTTAGCCTCAAGCGACGGCCTGATCTTGGCGTAGAACGGCAGGTTGTCATTGATCGGCTCGGTGTAGTTCACCGTGATGCCGGTCTTCGAAGTGAAGTGCTCGAGCGAGGGGTGCTTGCCCTTGAGCACGTCGATGTAGTACGGCCAGTTCGCGAAGTTGACGGTCTTGGTGGCCTGCTGCTTCTTCCACCACGCGGCAGTGCCGACTCCGCCCGCCGACTTGGCCCCGCCGCCCGAGCTCACGCCCTTGACGCCGCACGCCGCGAGGAAGGCGGACATGCCGAGCATGCCCGCTCCGCCGGCCGCCGAGCCGAGCAGCTGCCGGCGCGACATCCTGGGCTCGGTCATGCCGCGCCACAATGATGGATCAACCGACGGCCTGCCCGTCTCATTCTGCTCGCTCATGGGATCCTCCTAATTAGCCGATCAGGTATGAGTGCTGTGACTGCCACGAGAGCCAGATGCTGTCCCCGCGGCTGGCGATCTCCCCAGCCGACGCCGAGTTCTGCTGGAACACGACTACGTCGGCGCCGGTCGTCGTCGTCACCGCGAAGTTCGTCGACGTGCCGAGGTACACCACCTCGGTGACTGTGCCGCGCAGCGCGCAGTCGCCGGCGCCGGGCGGTCGGCGTTGAGCTCGATCTTCTCCGGCCGGACGGTGAGCTCCAGCTGGTCCCCGCCGGCCACCTGGCGGTCGCGCAGCGGCACGACGATCCTCTGGTCGTCGCTCACCGTGATCACCGCGTGCCCGCCAGAGACACTGCTCGCGGTCCCTGTCAACAGGTTGGAGGTGCCGATGAACCCCGCGACGAAGCGGCTGGCCGGGTGCTCGTAGATCTCCCGCGGCGAGGCGAGCTGTTCGACCAGCCCGTCGTTCATGACCGCGATCCGGTCCGACATCGTCAGCGCCTCGCCCTGGTCGTGCGTGACGTAGACGAACGTGATGCCGACCTCGCGCTGGATCCGCTTCAGCTCGACCTGCATCGCCTGCCGCAGCTTGAGGTCTAGCGCGCCGAGCGGCTCGTCGAGCAGCAGCGCGCGCGGGTGATTGACCAGGGCCCTGGCGAGCGCGACCCGCTGCTGCTGGCCGCCGGAGAGCTCCCGCGGCCTGCGGTTCTCCCGCCCGCCGAGGTCGACGATCTCGAGCATCTCGCCGACCTGGGTGGTGATCTGGTCCTTGGGCACCTGCCGACGGCGCAACCCGAACGCGACGTTTTCGAACACGCTCATGTGCGGGAAGAGCGCGTAGGACTGGAAAACCATATTGACGTCACGCTTGTTCGGAGGATCGGCGGTGACGTCCTTGCCGTGCAGCCACACCCTGCCGGTGGTGGGCTCCTCGAAGCCCGCAACCATCCGCATCGTCGTGGTCTTGCCGCAGCCGGACGGGCCGAGCAAGGAGAAGAACTCGCCCTCCACCATCCGCAGGTCCATCGTCCGGACCGCGTTGACGACCTCACTGCCAGAGTGGAATTCCTTGGAAACCCCCGCGAGCTCGATGGCCGGCAGCGTCATGTCGTCTGCCGTGCCGACCGCGACGGCGCGCTCGCCCGCCTGGCCGCCGCCCGGCACAGCCGGAGCATGCATCTCGGTCATGTATTGCCGATCCTTCGAAGCTGTGAGCAATGCTGAACATTCTGTAACTATCACCGTGATTCAGTGCAGTGTATGGGTATTTTCGTACGGAAACTGTTATCCAAGCGCGATTGCGCGAATCCGCAGGTCAGCTCGGGTCACGCGGCGGGATGACGCAGCGGGATGACGCGGCGGATGACGCGGCGTCAGGCGCCGATGTAGCTCATGACGTGCTTGATCCGCGTGTAGTCCTCGAAGCCGTAGACCGACAGGTCCTTGCCGTAACCCGAGTGCTTGAAGCCGCCGTGCGGCATCTCGGATACGAACGGGATGTGCGTGTTGATCCACACGGCCCCGAAGTCGAGCCGCCTGGCGACCCGCATGGCCCTGCCGTGGTCGCGGGTCCACACGCTCGCCGCCAGGCCGTACTTGACGCCGTTGGCCCAGGCGACCGCCTCGTCCTCGGAGCTGAACCGCTGCACGGTAACGACCGGGCCGAAGATCTCGTCCTGGATCATCTCGTCGTCTTGATCCAGGCCGGCCACCACCGTCGGGGCGTAAAAGAAGCCACGGTCACCGACCCGGTGGCCGCCGGCCCTGATCTGGGCGTGTCCCGGCGCCCGCTCCACGAACCCGGCGACCCTGGCGAGCTGAGCCGGGTTATTCAGCGGTCCGTAGTAGGCATCGGTTTCGTCGCGTCCCGCCGTCTTCACCGTGGCCGCGAGCCCGGCTACCGCGTCGGCTAGATCTGCGGCGATACCGGGCCCAGCCAGGACTCTCGTCGCGGCCGTGCAGTCCTGGCCGGCGTTGTAGTAACCCGCGTCGATGATGGTCTGTGCGGCACGTACGACATCGGCGTCGTCGAAAACCACGACGGGTGCCTTGCCGCCCAGTTCGAGGTGCACCCGCTTCAGGCCAGCGGCCGCTGCCTGCGCGACCTCCTTGCCGGCCCGCACCGAACCAGTGATCGACACCATCTGCGGGAGGTCATGCGAGACGAGCGCACGGCCTGTGTCCCGGTCGCCGCAGATCACGTTGAAGACGCCGGGCGGGAAGAACTCGGCTGCGATCTCGGCGAGCAGCAGCGTCGAGACCGGCGTGGTGTCCGACGGCTTGAGCACGATCGTGTTGCCGGCCGCGAGGGCGGGGGCGAACTTCCAGGTCGCCATCATCATCGGGTAGTTCCACGGCGTCACCTGCGCGCACACGCCGATCGGCTCGCGCCTGATCATGGAGGTGTGCTCGGCCAGGTACTCACCGGCCGACCTGCCCTCGAGCACGCGCGCCGCCCCCGCGAAGAAGCGCAGTTCGTCGGCCATCGGCGGCACCTCGTCGGTGCGGGTCATGGCGATCGGCTTGCCGGTGTTCCTGCTCTCGGCCTCGACTAGCTCGTCAGACCTGGCCTCGATCGCGTCCGCGAACTTCAGCAGCGCCAGGCTGCGCTCGGCCGGCGTGGAGTCCCGCCAGGTTTCGAATGCAGCGGCGGCGGCCCGCAGCGCGGCGTCGACATCGGCCGAACCTGAGACCGGCGCCGTCGCGTAGGCCTCGCCCGTGCTCGGGTCCACTACCTCGCTGGCCGCGCCGCTGGCGGCGTCGCTGAACTGGCCGTTGACGAAATTACGCAGGGCAGTCACGGTTGAGCCTCCTCCGCTAAGGCAACGACTTTGGCATGTATCGACTCGTCTTACAAGGGATTCAGCACTGAATCGCGCTAGTCACGACGAAATCAGTTGACAGCGCGCGTCCGCGTGGCAGCATGGGTAGGGCAGTGCCGGCCCCGGGGACAACCCGGAGCCCCGGCCGAGGAGGCAACACCCATGGCACACCTGCGGGCCGCCGGAGAGCAGGCTGCCGAGCGGGCCAGCGGGCGGGACAGGCAGCAAGGACCGATTGTCCTCGACACCGTCTCCCGGCACATCATCGACCAGCTGCAGCAGGACGGCCGTCGCTCTTACGCGGCGATCGGCAAGGCGGTCGGGCTGAGCGAGGCTGCGGTTCGCCAGCGAGTTCAGCGGCTGATCGACGTCGGCGCGATGCAGATCGTCGCGGTCACCGACCCGATGTCGCTGGGGTTCCGCAGGCAGACGATGATCGGCATCCGGTGCAACGGCGACCTGCAGCGGATAGCCGACCTGCTCGCGGGTATGGAAGCCATCGACTATGTGGTCATAACGGCCGGATCGTTCGACCTGCTCATCGAGGTCGTCTGCGAGGACGATGACCAGTTGCTCGAGATACTCGGCGAGGTGCGTGCTCTGCCGGGTGTGACAACGACGGAGACATTCGTGTACCTGAAGCTGCGCAAGCAGACCTACCACTGGGGGACCAGATGAACGCCACGCCGGCACTCGACCCCGCCGCCCTGCAGGAAGCCGCGAAGCGGCACCTCTGGCTGCACTTCACCCGCCAGTCGTCCTTCGCCAACGCCGACATCCCGATGATCGTGCGCGGCGATGGCCAGTATGTCTACGACCAGAACGGCAAGCGGTACCTCGACGGGCTGGCCGGCCTGTTCGTGAGCCAGATCGGGCACGGCAGGACCGACGTCGCAGAGGCAGGAGCCCGCCAGGCGAGTGAACTCGCCTATTTCCCGCTCTGGTCCTATGCGCATCCCAGGGCGGTAGAACTCGCCGAACGGCTCGCCAGTTACGCGCCAGGCGATCTGAAGCGCGTCTTCTTCACGACCAGCGGCTCAGAGGCGGTCGAGTCGGCATGGAAGCTCGCCAAGCAGTACTTCAGGCTGACCGGCCAGCCCACCAGGTACAAGGTGCTGAGCCGCTACATCGCCTACCACGGCACCAGCCACGGCGCGCTCGCGGTCACCGGCCTGCCGGACATCAAGATCCCGTTCGAGCCGTTGCCGCCAGGTGGGGTGCGAGTACCGAACACGAACTTCTATCGCGCGCCGGCCTTCGTGGCCGATGATGTGACCGCGTTCGGCGTGTGGGCGGCGGACGAAATCGAGCGGGCGATCCTGCGCGAGGGTCCAGAGTCCGTCGCCGCGATCTACCTCGAGCCCGTGCAGAACTCAGGCGGCTGCTTCCCGCCCCCGCCCGGATACTTCCAGCGCGTGCGCGAGATCTGTGACAAGTACGGCGTGCTGATGGTCTCCGACGAAGTCATCTGCGCGTTCGGAAGGCTCGGTTACATCTTCGGCAGCGAGCGGTACGGCTATACGCCCGACATCATCACCTTTGCCAAGGGCGTCACATCCGGGTACTCGCCGCTCGGCGGCATGATGGTCAGCGACCGGCTGATGGAGCCGTACCTCCGCGACGAGAACACCTTCCTGCACGGCATCACCTTCGCGGGGCACCCGGTGTCCTGCGCGGTCGCCCTCGCCAATCTCGATGTGTTCGAGAAGGAGGATCTGCTCGGCAACGTCAAGGCCAACGAGGCGGCGTTCCGCGCCACCCTTAACACGCTCAATGACCTGCCGATCGTCGGCGACGTCCGCGGTGACGGCTACTTCTATGGCATCGAGCTGGTCAAGGACAAGGCAACCCGTGAGACGTTCTCCGACGACGAATCCGAGCGCCTGCTCCGCGGCTTCCTATCGCATGCCTTGTTCGACGCCGGCCTGATCTGCCGCGCCGACGACCGCGGTGACCCGGTGATCCAGCTTTCGCCGCCGCTCACCTGCACGCAGGAGCACTTCGACGAGATCGAGCAGATCTTGCGCAGCGTCCTGACCGAAGCCTGGTCGAGGCTCTGACCCACGTTGCCCGGACTCATCGCGAAGAGTTGCCATCTCGTTACACGGGTTTTAAGGCCCTGGACGCCTCCACAGCGTCTGTATTAGTAGGGCAGCAATCGGCACGGTGCGCGCGAGCGCACGGGGCGGTGCCGGGCCCTAACGCGGTCGGTTCGTGGCGGGAGGCACCATGTCAGGCAGCAGCATGTCGAGCAGGGCAAGCGCGGATGACGCAATCCAGAGGTGGGCCGCGCTTGCCAAGCAGAACGAGCGGCTTGTCGACACCTCGCACCCGCTGCTGGCCGAGCTGCGCCGTGATCATCCAGATCTGGACCGGAGCCTGCCCGCCGCCAGCTAGCTTGCGACTGCCGAGGCGATCGCCTCGCGCACCCAGCTCACGGCCTCGCCCACGGGGACCCGGACTTTCTCCCCGTTCGCCCGCTCAGCGATCTCGACGATGCCTTCGGCCAGGTCCCTGCTGCCGACGCTGATCCGGAACGGGATGCCGGTCAGTTCGGCGTCGGCGTACTTGACGCCGGGCCGCACGTCACGGTCGTCGATCACCGCATCCACGCCGGCCTCGAGCAGGCTGGTGTAGAGCACCTCGGCTGCCGCCTTGGCCTCGGGGTCGCGCACGCTCAGCAGCAGCACGGTGGCCTCCGCTGGTGCCACCTGAACTGGCCAGGCCAGCCCGGCATCATCGTGATGCACCTCGGCGATCACCGCGATGGCGCGCTCCACCCCGATGCCGTAGCTGCCCATAATCGGGATGGCAGTGCTGCCGTCCTGCAGGCTGACGGTGACGCCGAGCGCGGTCGTGTATTTGCGCCCGAGCTTGAAGATGTGGCCGATCTCGATCGCCCTGACGAACTCCAGGCTCGTGCCGCACCGGGGGCAGGGTTCGCCCTCAGTGACCTCGCGCAGGTCTGCCCAGAGGTTCACGGTGATGTCCCGCTCGACATCGACGCCGGTCACATGGACGTCGTCGATGTTCGCCCCCGTCGTCAGGCCGCGACGGCCGCGCAGCGCCAGATCGGCGATCACCGGGAAGCCGGTCACGCCGACCGCACCGAGACTGCCAGGCAGCGCACCGAGAGCCGCCTGAATCTCATCGGGCTGCGCGGGGCGGACCGTGACCGCGCCGGACGCGTCGATGAGCTTCTGGTCGGACAGCGGGTGATCGCCACGCAATAGCACGAGCGTCAGTCTTCCGTCGATGACCTCGACCAGCGTCTTGATCTGCCGGTCGGCGGCCAGGCCGTAATCGACGGCCAGGTCATCGATGGTCCGCACACCTGGCGTATCGAGCCGCTCGGGTGCGGCGGGCGCATCGGCGGCCGGCGGGTCTTCGATCGGCCGCAGCGCCGATGTGGCCTTCTCCAGATTCGCCGCGTAACCGCAGTTCGGGCACGTCGCGACGAGGTCCTCGCCAGCAACCGACGGGCACATGAACTCGATCGAGTCGCTGCCGCCCATGTTGCCGCTCGAGGCCTCCACGGCGATGGCCGGCATCCCGAGCCTGGCGAAGATCCGCTCGTACGCTCCGCGATGAGCCTCGAACGAGGCGTCGAGCCCGGCCTCGTCGACGTCGAAGCTGTAGGAATCCTTCATCGTGAACTCACGCACCCGCAGCAGTCCGCTCTTGGGGCGCGGCTCGTCTCTGAACTTGGTCTGGAACTGGTACCAGAACTGCGGCAGCTCCCGGTAGGACGCGAACTCGGTCGCCAGGTAGGCGAAGATCTCCTCGTGCGTCATCCCCAGCACGACCTCAGCGCCCTTGCGATCCTTCAGCCGGAACATCTCCTCGCCCATGACGGCGAGCCTGCCGGTCTTCTCCCAGATCCACGCGGGCTGCATGCTCGGCAGAAGGAACTCCTGCCCGCCGATCCCGTTCATCTCCTCGCGGATGACCCGCATGACCTTCGCGCGGACCCTGATGCCCAGCGGCAGCAGGCTGTAGTGGCCCGCCATCAGCTGGCGGATGAAGCCAGCGCGCAGCAGCAGCCGGTGGCTGGCGGCGTCGGCGTCTGCCGGATCGTCGCGGAGAGTCGGGATGTGCAGCTGGGACCAGCGCATGTCGGTGCCTTGCCTCGCAAACGGAGAGACGGTGATGCGGCCGGTAGCCGGCTGTGCCCTCGCCGGCAGTGTCAGAGGTGCCTCGCTCACTCGCGCCGCTGCGCAGACCGCACCCGCATTCTATAGATTCACCAGCAGTCGCCGAGCTTGAAAGGAGCGCGATCGACGTGGCCGCCGCTGAAGCGCTCCCCCGCCGCAGGGAGATCGGGCCGTCCAGCGCCCGCTCGCTCCTGCTCACGGTGCTCGGCGAGTATGTCCTGCCTAGCGGCGAGCCCGTCTGGACCGGCACGGTCGTCGCGGCGCTCGGTCTGCTCGGCGTGGCGGAGAAGGCCGCCAGGCAGGCGCTGGCGAGGACGGCAGCGGAAGGCTGGATCGCCTCGAGCCGGCACGGCAGGCTGGCGCGCTGGCAGCTCAGCACGGCGGGCCGCCGGCTGCTCACCGATGGCGCGCAGCGGATCTACTCCTTCGGCCAGGACGGCGAGGCATGGGACGGCACGTGGCTGATCGTGGTCGTGCCCGCGACCGACCTCGGCGGCCAGGTTAGGCACCGGATCAGGACCAGGCTCTCCTGGGCGGGCTTCGGCGCGCTGCCCGGCGGCGTGTGGGTCAGCGCGGATCCCGCCAGGGAGGCGGAGGCCAGCCAGATCCTGGCCGAACTTGGCCTCGCGGAAGCGGCCGTGTCATTCACCGCCAGGCACGGCAGCATCGGTGCGCAACAGGACATCGTCGCCCGAGCCTGGGACTTGCGCGCGGTCGAGGCGAGGTACGCCGAGTTCATCGCCGGGTTCGCAAGTTTGGAGCCGGTGACCGACGCCGAGATGCTGACCGCCCAGGCGTCGCTGGTGCACGAGTGGCGGCGGTTTCCGTTCCTCGACCCGCGGCTGCCGCGCGAACTGCTGCCCGCCAGATGGCCGGGAGCGGAGGCTACCGCGCTGTTCAGCGCCAGGCACGCCCGGTGGAGCGCAGGAGCGAGCCGCTGCTGGAGCCGGCTCGCGGCGAACGAGCGCGTGCGCTAGCCGGACCGCTTGCGGACCAGGAGGGGCCTAGGGCTGGCGGGCGCCGTCCAGGTGCGCAGAGTCGTTGAACGTCCTGACGTACCAGCGGTCGGCGGTGACCACGACGCGCGATACCGAGGCGTTGTCCGCGGCGTTGAACGCGAAGGGCCGCGATCCGGTCGCGAGCGCCAGGGCCTGGCCGATCACGCCGCCGTGGGTGAACACCACGACTCGCTGGCCCGCGTGACCGGCGGCGATCCGCCCGATCGCAGCCCTGACCCGGCCGTCGAACGAGACAAGTGACTCGGCGCCGGGAATGACGTCCCAGCGCTCCTCGGCGAACATGCGCTGCGCGATCGGGTGCCAGTCGGCGACCATCTTGCGGTACAGGCCGCCCTCCCACTCCCCGAGGTAGACCTCACGAAGCC
Organism: uncultured Actinomycetota bacterium; assembly: GCA_963696215.1. Taxonomy (GTDB): domain Bacteria; phylum Actinomycetota; class Actinomycetes; order Streptosporangiales; family Streptosporangiaceae; genus Chersky-822. Next base: position 650,996 of record CAVOJF010000005.1, on the reverse strand, counting down.
CGGGTTCGACCAGGGGCGTGACCCCCAGCCGTTCGGCCAGGGGCGCCGCCGTCTGCACGGTCCGCTGCAGCGTGGTGACGTAGATCGCGTCGACTCCGGCGCCGGCCAGCCGGTCGCATACCAGCTCAGCCTGAGCGCGTCCCAATTCCGACAGCGGCGGATCGCCGTGCCCGTCGACCAGCGGGAACGGCGTTCCCTCGACGTAGGCGTCGGACTGGCCGTGCCTGACCAGCAGCAGATCGAGCGCCCCGGGAGGGACGGACAAGGATCGCTGCCGGTAGGCGCTGGGCTGGTCGCCGACCTCGGGAGTCGTCACAAGCACCGAAGCGTACTTGCTCCGCGTGACGCGCCAATGGCCCGAATCCTGCTGTTAGCAAGAGATCGGGTCTGATTATCTACACTCAGACCCGGCTTGCGAAATTTCCTGTAGCACGTCAGGATGGAATCGTGGCCACCGAGCTAAGCTTCGCGACCGATCAGGACAGCTACCGGCACTGGCGGCTTGACGTCGACGGGTCTATCGCGACGCTCACCATGGACGTCGATCAGGCGGGCGGACTGCACCACGGCTACGAACTCAAGAAGAACAGCTACGACCTCGGCGTCTACATCGAACTCGCTGACGCGGTCCAGCGCCTCCGGTTCACCTACCCGCAGGTCCGCGCCGTCATCATGACGAGCGCGCTGGACCGCATGTTCAGCGCGGGCGCCAACATCGGCATGCTCGCCCATGCAGATCATGCCTTTAAGGTCAATTTCTGCAAATTCTGCAACGAAACTCTGGCGGCTATCGAGGACGCGAGCGAGACCGGCCAGACGTACATCGCGGCCCTCAACGGGACGGCGGCCGGCGGCGGCTACGAACTCGCCCTGGCGTGCGACAAGATCCTGCTGGTCGACGACGGCTCGGCCACGGTCGCGTTGCCCGAGGTGCCGCTGCTCGGCGTGCTGCCGGGCACCGGCGGCCTCACCAGGCTCACCGACAAGCGCGGCGTCCGCCGCGACCTCGCCGACGTGTTCGCAACCACCGCCGAGGGGATCAGGGGCCAGCGCGCGATCGACTGGCATCTGGTCGATGCGATCGCCAGGCCCACGGAGTTCCAGGCGGCGGCGCGCGACCTGGCTGAGCGGGTCGCTGGCGCCGCGTCAGATGCCCACCGCGACGCCCGCGGCGGCGGAGTCGAGTTGCCACCGCTGGTGCGTGAGGCCAGCGAAGACAGCTGGCGGTACCGGCATGTCCTTGTCGAGCTTGACCGCCGCGCGGCCACGGCGACGCTGACCATCACCGGGCCGGCCGGCGCGCCGTCCGGCATGGCAGGCCTGCGCGAGGCTGGTGCGGACGCGTGGCCGCTCGCCGCGGCCCGTGAACTGGACGACGCCATCAGCAGGCTCAGGTTCGACGAGCCTTTGCTGGGCACCTGGCTGCTGAAGACGATCGGCGACCCGGCGGCGGTGCTCGCCACGGATGACCTGCTGGCTGCTGCCAACGACTGGCTCGCACGGGAGATCACCGGGCTGTGGAAGCGCACGCTGCGCAGGCTCGAGGCCACCAGCCGGTCACTGATCGCGCTGATCGAGCCTGGTAGCTGTTTCGCAGGGACCCTGCTCGAGGTCGCGCTCGCGGCGGACCGCCAGTACATGCTGGACGGCGTCTTCGAGTCCCCGCGGGTTGGCGCCGACCGGGGGCCCGCCGTGATCGTGCTCGGGACGATGAACGCAGGCGCGCTGCCGACGGCGAGCGGTGCGACCAGGCTGGCGACCAGGTTCGGCTCAGCTTCGCTGGTGGATGCGGCACTCGCGGCCGCCGGTAAGGACCTGCTCGCCGCCGACGCGGCCGAACTCGGCCTGGTCACGGCCACGCCGGACGACCTGGACTGGGAGGACGAGCTGAGGCTGGTGATCTCCGAGCGGGCCGGTTTCTCCCCCGACGCCCTGTCGGGCATGGAGGCGAGCCTGCGGTTCGCCGGGCAGGAATCCTCCGGCACCAAGATCTTCGGCCGGCTCTCGGCCTGGCAGAACTGGATCTTCCTGCGGCCGAACGCATCGGGGCCGCAGGGCGCGCTGCGCAGGTACGGCACCGGCCAGCGCGCCGACTTCGACCGGAAGCGAGTCTGATCATGACTGACAGCGACATCGCCGGGCCCGACATCGTGGGCACAGCGCCGCAGCCGGACGGCCCGGTCAGTGTCATCGACTATTCCGAGCGGATCCCCAATAACGTCAACTTGGCCACGGACCGGAAGCTGCAGCGCGCGCTTGAGTCCTGGCAGCCGCGGTTCCTCGACTGGTGGACCGCGCTCGGCCCTTCGCTGCCGACCAGGGACGTCTACCTGCGCACCGCGGTCGCGATCGGCAGGGACGGCTGGGCGAGCTGGGCCAGGGTCCCGATGGAGCAGTACCGGTGGGGCATCTTCTTGTCCGAGCGCGGCGGCGAGCCGCGCCAGATCCCGTTCGGCCAGCACAAGGGCGAGCCTGCCTGGACCGAGGTGCCCGGCGAATACCGCAGCGAGCTGCGGCGGCTGATCGTCGTGCAGGGCGACACCGAGCCTGCGTCCGTCGAGCAGCAGCGGCACCTCGGCGCGACCGCGCCGAGCCTGTACGACCTGCGCAACCTGTTCCAGGTCAACGTCGAGGAAGGCAGGCACCTGTGGGCGATGGTCTACCTGCTGCACGCCTACTTCGGCAGGGACGGCCGCGAGGAGGCCGAGCAGCTGCTGCGGCGGCACTCAGGACACCCCGACAGCCCGCGGATCCTCGGCGCGTTCAACGAGGAGACCACGGACTGGCTGGCGTTCTTCATGTTCACCTACTTCACCGACCGGGACGGTAAGTACCAGCTCGGCACGCTCAAGGAGTCGGGCTTCGACCCGCTGTCCCGCACGTGTGAGTTCATGCTCAGGGAGGAGGCGCACCACATGTTCGTCGGCACGACCGGCGTACAGCGGGTGGTGCAGCGGACCGCGGCCGCGATGGCCGCACCGCGGCGGAGCCGATGACGTCTGGGCTGACGGCGTCATCCCGCTTTCGGTCATCCAGAAGTACCTGAACCAGCATTACTCGCTCTCCCTTGACCTGTTCGGCTCGGAGACCTCCTCCAACGCCGCCGCCTACTTCACGGCCGGCTCAAGGGCCGGTGGATGGAGACCAGGCGCCACGACGACCACGTGCTGACGGGGGCCAGCATGGAGGTCCCTGAGGTCAGGGACGGCCTGGTCGGCACCCGCACGGTGCCGGCGCTGACCGCGCTGAACCTGGACCTGCGTGACGAGTACGTCGCCGACTGCGAGCGAGGCCTCCGCAAGTGGAACGCCGAGCTGGACAAGGCCGGCCTCGAGCAGCGCCTGGTGCTGCCGCATGCGGGCTTCAACCGCGGCGTCGGCGCGTTCGCCGGGCACTTCATCAGCCCGGCCGGCGAGATCCGCACCGAGGACCAGTGGCGGTCGTCAGCCGACGCCTGGCTGCCGACGGCCGACGACCGGGCCAGGGTCGCCGCGCTGATGGTGCCGCACTACGAAACGGGCGAGTTCGCCACCTGGCTGGCGCCGCCGCCGGTCGGGATCAACGACCTGCCGGTCGAGTACGACTACGTCCGGTTCTGATTCGCCCGCGCGCCGGCCACCTCAGGAGAACCTGGCGATCTGGCGCATCTTGTTGGTCGCGTCCAGCGCGGCCACCTTGTAGGACTCGGCCAGCGTCGGGTAATTGAACACGGCGTCGACCAGGTAGTCGACGGTGCCGCCGCAGCCCATCACGGCCTGGCCGATGTGCACGAGCTCGGTGGCGTTCGTGCCGAAGACGTGCACCCCGAGCAGCGTGCGGTCCTCAAGCGACACCAGCAGTTTCAGTACGCCATAGGAGTCGCCGATGATCTGGCCGCGGGCCAGCTCGCGGTACCGGGAGACGCCCACCTCGAACGGCACGCTGTCGGCGGTCAGCTGGTCCTCGGTCCTGCCGATGAAGCTGATCTCGGGCAGGCTGTAGATGCCGATCGGCGGGGCCTGGCCGAGCGCCGCGACGGGCTCGCCGCAGGCGTGGTGCGCCGCGAGCCTGCCCTGTTCCATCGACGTCGCCGCGAGCGCGGGAAAGCCGATCACGTCGCCGACCGCGTAGATGTGCGGCACCGCGGTGCGGAAGTACTCGTCGACCTCGATCCGGCCGCGGCGGTCAGCGGCCAGGCCGGCGGCCGCGAGGTTCAGCTCCTCGCTCATCCCCTGCCGGCCCGCCGAGTACATGACAACGTCGGCCGGGATCTTTTTGCCGCTCTCCAGGGTCGCGATCGCGCCCTCTGGCCTGGCCTCAACCGACGCCACGGTCTCGCCGAACCTGAAGGTCACGGCCAGGTCCCGCAGGTGATACTTGAGCGCCTCGACGACTTCGATGTCGCAGAACTCCAGCATCCGGTCCCGCTGCTCGACGACGGTCACCTTGGTGCCGAGCGCGGCGAACATCGAGGCGTACTCGATCCCGATCACCCCGGCGCCCGCAACGACCATCGACCGCGGCACCTGCTCGAGGTTCACGATCCCATCGGAGTCGATGATCGTGCGGTCGTCGAACTGCACGGTTGCCGGCCGCGCCGGACGGGTGCCGGTCGCGATCACGATCGCTTCCGCGCTGGCCTGCTGCTGCCGCCCGCCGTCGTCCACCGCCACGACGTGCGGGTCGACGAAGCGGCCGGTGCCGTTGAGGATCGCGACCCTGTTCCTGGACAGCTGGCTGCGGACGACGTCGATCTCGCGGCCCACCACGTGCTGGGTCCTGGCGGCGAGGTCCGCGATCGTGATCTCGTCCTTGACGCGGTAGCTCTGCCCGTACATCTCGTGCTGATTGGCGCCGGTGAGGTAGAGCACGGCCTCGCGGAGCGTCTTCGACGGGATGGTCCCCGTGTTGAGGCACACGCCGCCGATCATGTCCCTGCGCTCGATGATGCCGACCGTCCTGCCGAGCTTGGCGGCCGCGATCGCCGCCTTCTGACCCCCGGGACCCGAGCCGATGACCAGCAGGTCGAAGTCGTACATCCTCGCAGTGTGACACCGGAATGGGCGCTTTAGAACCCCTAGCCAATTCGTCCCGTGCAAGCGGCGTTAGCCATTTGTGGCACCGGGACTCCCGTCAGCGGGCTCCCCAGGACGGACGATGCCGGTCTCGTAGGCGAGGATGACGGCCTGCACCCTATCCCGAAGGCCGAGCTTGGCCAGCAGGTTGCCGACGTGCGTCTTGACGGTCGCCTCGCTGACGAACAGCGCCGCCGCGATCTCGGCGTTGCTGCGCCCGCGGGCGAGGAGCAGCAGCACGTCGCGCTCCCGCGCGGTCAGTGCGGCCAGCCGAGACGGCGCAGGGGCAACCTCCGCCGGGCGCCTCGCGAACGCCTCGATCAGCCGCCTGGTCACCGACGGCGCCAGCAGCGCATCTCCGGCGGCCGCCGCCCGCACGGCGGCGATCAGGTCGGCGCGCGGTGAGTCCTTCAGCAAGAAGCCGCTCGCGCCGGCCCGCAGGGCCTCGTAGACGTAGTCGTCCAGGTCGAATGTCGTCAGCATCACGACCTTGGGCGGGCTAGCTCTCGCGCCCGTGCTGGACTCAACCGTGCCGGACTCAACAGTGCTGGACTCAACGGTCCTGGACTCACCCGCGTCTGACGCAACTGTGCCGGCCGTCGTGAGCCGCCTGGTCGCCTCGAGGCCGTCCATGCCAGGCATCCGGACGTCCATGAGCACCACGTCGGGCCGCAGCGCGGCGGCCTGGGCAAGCGCCGCGGCGCCGTCGGCGGCCTCGCCGGCGACGGCGATCCCATCGGCGTTGTCGAGAATCACGCAGAATCCCGCCCGCACCAGTTCCTGGTCGTCCACGACGAGCACCCGGATCGGCCGCGCGTCCGCTGGCGCCGTCATCGGGCCGGCAGCCTGGCGGAGACCGCGAACCCGTCGTCGGCGGTCGGCCCGACGGCGAGGTTGCCGCCGCAGCAGGCAACACGCTCGGCGATGCCCGCCAGCCCGAGCCCTGATCCGCTGGCCACGACGGGCACGTCGCGGCGCGGGCCGCGATCGGTCACCGCGACGGTGACGTAGCCGGGCTCGTACCGCACGGTGACGCAGGCTCGCGCGGCGGCGGTGTGCCTGAGCGTGTTCGTCAGTGCCTCCTGCACGATGCGGAACGCTGTCAGGTCGATTCCAGGCGCCAGCGGGTACGGCGCGCCGAGCACGTCCAGGTCGACCAGCAGGCCAGCGCCCCTGACCTGGTCGAGCACCGGGCCGATGTCCGCGAGCGACGCAGCGGGCGCGGTCTGCCGAGGATCGGACGGATCCCGCAGCACCCCGAGCAGCCTGCGCAACTCGGTGAGCGCCTGCCTGGCAGTGTCGCCGACGATCTGCACCGATCGCCCGGCCTGCTCCGGCCTGGCCGGGGAGCAGCGAGGCCGCCGCCTCCGCCTGCACGGCCATGCAGGCTGACGTGGTGCGCGACCACGTCGTGCAGCTCGCGTGCGATCCTGGTGCGCTCGACCTCGGCGGCCCGCGCCGCCTCGGCGTCAAGCTCTGATTCTGCACGGTCGGCGCGAGCCTCGGCGGCCCGCAAGTTCGCCCGGGTCGCCCTGGTCAGCATCCCAGCTCCCCACGCGGTGAGGAAAATGAAGGCCTGGAACATCGCGTCGTACGGCTCGCTGTGCCCGGGGCTGGTCTGCGACACGGTGATCCCGACCGCGACCAGCAGCAGCGTGATCCACCGCCAGACCGGTCCCCGCCGGTCGATGATCGTGTAGAACGCGATCGCCGGGCCGAGCGGGAACGGCGCGAACCCGAAGCCGATCCGGTCGTAGGCGACCCGCGCGACGGCGATCACCAGGGCGGCGAGGACCGGATAACGCCTGCGCCAGGCCAGCGGAATCGCCTGCCCGATGACGAGCAGAACGGCCAGCCAGGCCGGGTGCAGCCGATCTTGGTACGGCAGCATCGCGACGACGTTCACAGCCGCGAGCGCCGTCGCCAGGCCAGCGTCGGCGACGAGCTCCTGCCGCCGCCGCGGCAGGGCGGCGTACCTGGCCGCCAGGCCGCGCGGACCAGACGTGGCGTCGCGCGGCATCGCTTCGGGCCCGCCTTGAGCCGCGGCGCTGGGTGCCGCGGCGCTGGGTGCAGTGGCACGGCGGGCCGGGTTCGTCACGCCCTGATCGTACGGTCTTGCCGGTCACCTCCGGATCGGCCGCGAGACGGAGCTGGCTGGCCGGCCGCGCGGATGAGTTCGACGCCGCGCACCGCGCCTTAACTGCGACCGACGGCCTAGCTGATAAATCGGTCTCGCGCCCGAAGCGAAGGCGGCGGCCAGGCCGCCACGATTGGCCGCATGAGCATAGCCAGCGCAGATCGACGCCGTTGCCGAATCTGGTAGCCCACGTCCGCGCCACGGCTCGGCATTTTGCTGATCGCCGCAGCGGCGTTCTTCCTCGAGCTCGCCGTCAGCGGGCGGTACGGCTACGTCAGGGACGAGCTGTACTTCCTCGCGGCTGGCCGGCACCTGGCGTTCGGCTACGTCGATCAGCCCGCGCTGACCCCGCTGATCGCCAGGGTCTCGGCCGAACTGACCGGCAATAGCCTTGTCGGACTCCGGCTGGTCCCCGCGCTCGGGCTCGCCGCGCTCGTCGTCACGACCGCGGCGATGAGCCGGCTGCTCGGCGCCGGGAAAACCGGCCAGCTGGTCGCCGCGCTCGCCGCGGCCACCTGCGGTGAGTTCATCGGCGCGATGCACGAGCTGACCACCACGATGCCGGACTTCGTCTTCTGGGCGCTCACGCTGCTGCTGGTGACGCGGCTGCTGCTCAGTCAGGATCCGCGCTGGTGGGTCGCCGTCGGCGGGTGCGCCGGAGTCGCCAGCGAGGCAAAGTGGAACATCGCGTTCCTGATCGCGCCGCTCGCTGTCGGCTTCCTCGTGACCGACGCACGCCGCCTGCTGCGGAGCCGCTACCTGGCGGCCGGGTGCGTGCTCGCCGCCGTCCTTGCAGCTCCCGACCTCGCGTGGCAAGCGGCGCACGGCTGGCCGAACCTGGCCGTGTTCCGCGCCCTGCAGACCCAGGCCTGGCACAACCGGGCGACGTTCTGGCCAGCCCAGGTCCTGTTCACCGGCCTGGCACTGACGCCGCTGTGGGTCACCGGCCTGATCTGGGCGCTGCGCAGCGAACGGGCTCGCGCGTTCCGCCCTGCCGCGATCGGCTGCGGCCTGGCCATCGTTCTCCAGTTCGTGCTCGGCGGCAAGCCGTACTATCCGGGCGGCGCCTACACGTTCCTGCTCGCCGCCGGCTGCGTGCCGGCCGAGCGCTGGCTGCTCGCCACGGGCGCGCCGGATCAGGCACGCCGTTGGCGCGATGCTGGTCTCCGCCGCCGTAGTCCTGCCGATCGCGCTGCCGGTCCTCCCGGCCGCGACGCTGCGCGTCGTGCCGCTCCAGAAGATCAACTATGACCTCGCCGAGTCCATCGCCTGGCCGAGGCAGGTCGCCCTGGTGGCGCGCCAGTACCGCGCCCTGCCGCCCCGGTTGCGCAGGCACACCACCGTGCTCACCGCCAACTACGGCGAGGCCGGGGCGATCGACAGGTACGGCCGGCACTATGGCCTCCCGGAGGTGTTCAGCGGCGCCAATAGCTTCTGGCTCTGGGGGCCGCCGCCCGCCGTCGCGACCGCCGCGATCGCGGTCAACATCGATCCCGCGCTGCTGCGGCGCGCGTTCGCGCGCGTCCGCCTGGTGGCCGTATTCCGCAATGGCATCGGCGTCAGCGACGACGAGCAAGGCGCCAGGATCTACCTCGCGACCGGGCTGCGGACCTCGTGGTCACGCACCTGGCCGCTGTTCCGCGACTACTCCTGAGAGAGGGACGACAGGATGGCTCCGGCGCGCGACCTAGAGAAGCGCCGCCAGGGCCGTCGCGAGCGGGGCCAGCACGGCGGGGGTATGCGGCGGCGGAAGGTACACGATCGCGAGGTCCAGGCCTACGGCGCCGAGCGCGCTCACCTGGTCGACCACGGCAGCCACGTCATGGTCGGTGCCGAGCCTGACGTGACTGGACAGCGTGATCTCGGCCGGATCCCGGCCGACGTCCCTGCAGTGCGCGTACAGCACGTCCCGCTTGTGCGCGAAGACCTCGGGCGAGCCGCCGACGAAGTTCCAGTGCTGGGCATAGCGCGCGGTGGTGCGCAGCGTCCTGCGCTCGCCGCTGCCGCCGATGCAGATCGGCGGGTGCGGGCGCTGCGGTCCCTTCGGCTCGCACCTGGCGTCCTTCAGCTGGTAGTAGGTCCCTTCGAAGTCCGTGCTCTCCTTCGACAGGAGGCTGATCAGGACCTGGCACGCCTCCTCAAAGCGGTCGCTGCGCTCGCGCGGCGTGCCGAGTTCGATGCCGTAGGCGCCGGACTCTTCCTCGTTCCACCCAGCGCCGATTCCCAGTTCCAGGCGGCCGCCGGAGATGATGTCGATACTGGCCACCATGTTGGCGAGGACCGCGGGATGGCGGTAATGGATCCCGGTCACCAGGTTGCCGACGCGCAGCCTCGTCGTCGCCTGCGCGAGTGCGGTCAGCACCGTCCAGCCCTCCAGGCACGGCCCGGCGGAGTCGCCCACGATCGGGTAGAAGTGATCGAATACCCAGCCTGACTCGAACACCTCGATGTCGTCGGCCTCCTGCCAGACGGCCAGCATGTCCGCCCAGGTCGTGTGCTGGGGCGAGATCTTAAAGGCGAAGCGCAACTCGATACCTCCACTGATTCGGCCGGCGAACTGAAGAATGCCCCTTGCCGCAACCACGCTCGGCGGCGAGCCTGCGCATCGCCTGGACCATCTGCTCCGTCGACGGCGCCGGCGGCAACGGGGGCGCGTCCCTGCGCTCGAACGCGTCGAGGACCAGCGCGACGAACCGGCGCCAGGTATCTGGCGCGTCGGCCTGGGTGGCCTGCCCCACGGCTGCGCTCGCGATCAGCAGCAGGAGCAGGTCCTCCCCCACGAAGTCGGCACGCAGCCGCCCGGCGTCCTTGGCCCGCTCGATCAGCCGGACAACCTGCGTGTTGGCGGCGGCGCGCAGCTGCTCGATGCGCTCGTCAGCGGCCAGGGTCATCGACAGCAGGTCGCTGAGCCCGCGATCCCCGGCCTGCAGTTCGCAGATCCGCCGCACGTAGCGCACGAAGCCCGCCCATGGATCGCTGTCCGCGGCCGCCTCGGCCGCCGCCTCGGCGTACTGGGTGACCTTCTCGATCAGCGCGGCCGCGACCAATTGCTCACGGGCCGGGAACCTGCGGTACAGCGTCGCGATCCCGACCCCAGCCCGCTGCGCGATCTCCTCGAGCGGCGCTTCCAGGCCCTGCTCCGCGAAGACGTCGCGAGCCGCCGCGACGATCGCCGACCTGTTCCGCTCGGCGTCGGCACGTAGCCGCCGCCGCTCCTGCGCGGCGCCGCAGCCACCGTCCCGCTCGGTGTCCTGCTGTGCCGTCATCGGTCTATCGTAGGCCATGTGGAGGGTGTCCTCCGGAAGCCTGCTAGTGTGGGTTTCCGGAGGAGGCCCTCCACATATGCGCAGCTCAGCGCGCCCTACACCCGGCGAAATGGAGCACCACCGTGGAACCAAGTCCGCAGGCATGGATCGGCGCACTGCGTCACTCGCACGACGCCCTGCGCGCGAACGTGGAGCCGCTCAATGAGGACCGGCTGCGGCAGCGGTCCTACTGCAGCGACTGGTCCATCGCGCAGGTGCTCAGCCATCTGGGCTCAGGCGCGGAGATCTTCGGGCTGTTCCTTGACGCAGGCCTGGCCGGCGCTGAGCCTCCTGGCCCTGAGTCATTTCCGCCAATCTGGCAGGCGTGGAACGAGCGCGGCCCGCAGGCACAGGCGACCGACGCGCTCGCCGCCGACGAAACCCTGGTCAAGCGGCTCGAGTCGCTCAGCCCCGACGAGCGCGACAGGATCAGGCTCCAGCTCTTCGGGATGGACCTTGACGTCGTCGGCCTGGCCAAGCTCAGGCTCGGCGAGCACGCCATGCACAGCTGGGACGTGGCCGTCGCGCTCGACCCGTCCGCTCCGGTCGCCGCCGAGTCGGTCGGCCTGCTGGTGGACAACCTCGGACCGCTGATCGGCAGGGCCGGGCGCCCGGCCGATCAGCCACAGACCGTGTACGTGAGCACCAGCGGCCCTGACCGGCAGTTCGTACTGGAAACCGGTGGGCCGGTGCGAATGGAACCAGCGAGTGCGGACGCAGATGCGGACGCAAGTGCGGACGCAAGTGCCGGCGACGGCGCCCGGCCCACACTGCGGCTGCCCGCCGAGGCCCTGATGAGGCTCGTCTATGGCAGGCTCGACCCGGCGCACACGCCGCAGGTCGAGGCCACCGGCGTCGACCTGGACGCGCTGCGCCAGGTCTTCCCCGGCTTCTGACTGGCTCCTCCCCGGAAAGGACGCGCAGTGCATCTCCCCGTCAAGGCACGTGACCTGCCTGGCCGCATCGCGGCCGGCGGCTACATCCTGCACGCTGGGCTGGAGAAATGGCAGGGCGACGCAGCCAGGGCCGAGGCGCTGCACCGGATGGCATCCGGCGCGTTCCCCGTGCTCAAGCCCATCCCGCCGGAACGCTTCCTGCGCATGCTGGCCGCCAGTGAGATCGCGGTCGGCGGCGCACTGCTCGCGCCGGTCATCCCTGGCGCCGTGGCCGGAGCAGCGCTAACGGGATTCTCAGGCGCGCTGCTCGGCATGTACGCGCGGATGCCGGCGCTGCGCAGGCCACGCAGCATCTGGCCCAGCCAGGCGGGCACCGCGGTGAGCAAGGATGTCTGGATGCTGGGCATCGGGCTCGGCCTGGTCGTCGGCGGCCTCGCCGACCGCTGCGAGCGCGCCTAGCTGGGCCCAGAGCGTTACGGTAGACGGCGTGAGCATGGACGGCAGGCTGCTTGTCGACGCCCACGTACATGTCGCCAAGCTGCGCACGCTGTCCGATGACTGGCAGGCCTGGGCGGCCACGTTCGGTGCCCAGACTCCGCTCGACACGCTGTTCGACACCGGCGGCGTCCCGGTTCCGGCCGCTCTTGATGAGCACTTCGCCGGGCAGGGCGCTGACCACGTGCTGCTCTTCACCGAGCACAGCCCCAAGGTCACGGGCATTCAGCCGATCGAGGATGTGCTGCCGCTCGTGCGGCAGAACCCGCGGCGGTTCCATCCCGTCGCCAATCTCAACCCGCATCTGCACTACCCCGTAGCCGCCGAACTGGCCAGGCAGGTGGCCCTTGGCGCGGTCGCACTCAAGGTCCACCCCGTGCACGGCGGCTTCGAGGCCAGGGACCGGATGCTCTATCCCGCCTACGCGTGGGCTGAGCAGCACGGGCTGCCCGTGATCGTTCACTGCGGCACGTCAACGTTCGCTGGTTCGGTCAATTCCTATGCCGATCCGATCCTGCTCGACGAGGTGTTCAGGGACTTCCCTGACCTGGTCGTCGTGCTCGCGCACGGCGGCCGCGGCTGGTGGTATGACCAGGCTGCCTTCCTCGCGCTGATGAAGCCCAACGTCTGGCTGGAAGTGTCAGGCCTCCCGCCGCAGCGCCTCGCGAGCTACTACGGCAGCGCGCTCCGCCGGCTGGCAGACAAGATGATCTTCGGCACCGACTGGCCTGGCGTCCCGAGCGTTCAGCAGAACGCCAGAGTGCTGGAGAAGTCCCTGCTCGAGGCGGGCTGTACCGCCGAGCAGATCGCCGCCGCTCTCGGCGGCAACGCAGCCGGAGTCTTCGGCCTCCGCTCCTGAGGCCTGCCTTCCGGCGATCGACTGCCGGACTTCTGGCGCGCCGCCCCCCTAACGTCCCTTTCGTGCACACTGACATCATGCAAGCCGATGTCGTCGTGATCGGGGCTGGCGCGCTGGGCCTGAGCACGGCACTGCACTGCGCGATCGCCGGGCGCTCAGTGGTCGTCGTCGAGCGGCATACCGCGGGCTCGCAGGCCAGCGGCCGCGCGGCCGGGCTCTTCAAGTCGGTGCAGGCCGACGAGCTGAGGACCAGGCTGGCCATGCGGAGCATCGACCGGGCGATCAGCTTCGCCGAGTGGGCCGGCGTCCCGCTCGAGGTGAGCAGGGCCGGCAGCTACCTGGTGGCCAGGACCGGCACGCACGGCGAGCTGCTGCGCACCGAGGCCGCGCGGTCAAGCGGCTGGGGCGTCGATCTCCGTGCGGCAGACGCCGAGGAACTGACCGGGGTCTCGTACTACGAGGATCCCCGCAGCACCGTCTTCGCGCTCTGGTGCCCGCAGGACATCTACATCGAAGAGCCGACCGACCTGATCGGCGCCTACCAGGCGGCCGCCCGCCTGCACGGCGCCGAGGTGCTCGAGCACGAGGCAGTCACGGCTGTCACGCTGTCCGGCGGCAAGGTGGCGGGCGTGGAGACCCAACAGCGTTCGATCAGTGCCTCGGTGGTCGTAGACGCGGCCGGCGCCTGGACAAGGCAGGTCGCCGAACTGGCCGGCGCGACCGTGGCGATCGCGCCGGTCAGGCACCAGCTACTGATCACCGAGCCATCGCCTGTGAACAAGGACGATCCGATCGTGCGCGTAGTCGACGCAGCGGTGTACCTGCGGCCGGCGCGCGGCGGGCTGATGGTCGGCGGCTTCGAGCGCGGGCCGCTGGCGTTCGACGTCAGCGCGCCGCCCGCCGAGGTCCCGCTCGACCGGTCGGTACTGACCAGCCTCGCCGAGCAGGTCAGCCGCGAGGCACCGGCCGCACGTGACCAAGTGGCCGAGCACCGCGGCGGCATGTTCACGATGAGCCCGGACGGAAGGTTCGTGCTCGGCCCCGTCCCAGGCGTGCCTGGCCTGTGGGTCGCCAGCGGCTGCAATGGCTCGGGCTTCTCGTCATCGCTCGCCCTCGGCGAGTCCCTGGCCGGGCAGATCACCGGCGCGTCGGCCCAACTCGGCGCCCTCGCTCCAGCCAGATTCGGCACAATTAGTGACAACGACTTGATTGAGAACGGCGTCTGGCAATACGAGCACTATTACGAACCACCGAATGTCCTGGAGGACCCATGATGCCCGCTCGTCTCAGACTGGCCAGGATCGTCGCCGTGGCCAGCCTGGCGGCCGTACTCGGAGCGGCATCAGCGGGTTGCTCCGTCGTCGGCAAGATCGACAAGATCCGGCACACGGTCGAGGGCAACCGCGCCACCATCAAGGCCTTCACCGACGGCCTGAAGAACAGCAAGGCCGTTCCTTTCCAGGTCACCTACGTGACAACGGGCGACGCGCCGACGACGGTGACGTACGCCGTCCAGCCGCCGACGAACATCTCCTTCGCTGAGACCGGCACCGGCAGCGACACCAGTTCCACGAGGCTGATCAGCAACTCGTCGGGCCAGTACTCCTGCTCGCAGTCGTCCTCGGGCGCGCAGTGGACGTGCGACAAGCTCGCCAAGGCCAGCGCCGTCGCGCAGAAGGAACTATTCGCGATCTACACCCCTGACCACTGGGTCACGTTCCTGCACATCTTCGCCATCGGCGCGGGGCTGGCCGGTGACAAGGTGACGACGTCGTCGAGGACGGTGAACGGCTTCGCCATGAACTGCGTGGACCTGTTCGCGAAGGGCGAGGGCACGAGCACGATCTGCACGACGAAGCAGAACATCCTCGGCTACGTGAAGGTCGCCGCGCAGTCCACCAGCTTCCAGATCAAGAGCTACAACTCGGCGCCGTCGGCGTCTGCGTTCGCGTTGCCGCCAGGCGCGACCATCACGACTCAGTAGTCAACTGGTGCCCGGCGGGCATCAAGCTGGCGCTGGGCATCCGCGAGCACGTCGCCGACCGCGCGCCCGAAGAACACGTCGCAGTCGTGCCGTGGCTGGCCAGCCACGATGTTAGCGGTGAGTTCGGTGAGCGCCACGCGCAGCGCGGGCACGGCGTCGTCGTTCTCACTCGGCGCCCTGGACACGCCTGGCTCGCCCCATAGGTAGACCTCGAGGACGTCGGCGGCTTCCGGTGCGGCCAGGGTCACCGTGACGGCGCTCGACGCGCCCCCCTCGTGGTGCAGGATCAGGTGCGTGACCTCGCCAGGACCCGCGTCGGCCGTGACGGCCCGCACCGGGCCGAGGCCAGCCCACAACAGCGACACGACATGGGGCGCCAGGTCCCATAGCGCGCCCTTCTCGCGCCGCCACGGCGTGTTGAACGGATTGCCGTCCGCGAGCGCCGAGCCGAGCCAGACCGCCTGCCCGCCGGTCCAGCGCCTGGCCGGCCACCGAGGCGAGCCACGCCCGGACCTCTGGCTTGAACCGCGACGTGAAGAACACGACAGACGCGACCCCGGCGTCTTGTACCGCGGCGGCCAGCGCGGCCGCGCCCTGCTGTGTCGTAGCGATCGGCTTCTCCAGCAGCAGGTGCCGGCCGGCGGCCGCGGCCCGTGCGGCGAGATCGGCCTGCACGTCCGGCGGCATCGAGAAGGCGACGGCGTCGACGTTGGCCAGCAGATCATCGAAGTCGCGATACCGGACGCAGTCGTGACTGTCAGCCAGCGTCGCGGCGGCCTGCTCGTTCCTGCCCCAGACGCCCGCGAGCCTGATCCCCGCCGTAGAGGCCAGCGCCGGCCCGTGCACGATCCTGGCCCAGTGACCGGTCCCGGCCAGCCCAAATTTCAGCGCGCGCTCGCTCACGTGCTAGCCGCGGGTGACCTCGTCGAAGGCACCGGCGAAGGCCTCCGCGATCTGGCCGAGTTCCATCTCGGTGATCACGAACGGCGGCGAGATCTGCAAGGCGACGCCGCGCAGCAGCCTGGTGATGACACCGCGATCCCTGACGGCGCTGACCAGGCGCTGCCCGATGGTCGGTTCCGCGGTGCGATAGTCCTCGGCGATCTCGACGGCGGCCAGCAGGCCCGTCCCTGACCTGACCGCGCTCACGCCAGGGTGCCCGGCGAGCGGCGCGACGGCAGCGGTCAGAACAGGCTCGAGCTCGGCGACCCGCTGCACGAGGTGCTCACGCTCGATCAGGTCCAGGTTCGCGAGCGCGACGGCGGCAGCGGCTGGATGCCCCGAGTAGGTGTAGCCGTGCCTGAACACCTCAGTCGAGCCAGCCTGCCAGAACGGCTCGACGACCTTGGGACCGGCGATGACCGCGCCGATTGGCAGGTACCCGGAGCTGAGGCCCTTCGCGCTGGTGATCAGGTCAGGATCGAGGTCGAACCGTTCGCTGGCGAACCAGGTGCCAACCCTGCCGTAACCCGTGATCACCTCGTCGGCTACGAACAGCACGCCGTGGCGCCTGCAGATCTCGCGCACGGCGTGCAGGTATCCCTGCGGCGGCGGGTAGACGCCTCCGGCGCCGATCACCGGCTCGCAGAAGAACGCCGCGACCCGGTCGTCCCCGAGCATCTCGATGGTCTTCTCGAGCGCCGCCGGGTCGTCCCACGGCACCTGCTCGACGAGGCCGACCAGCGGCGCGAAAGGCTCGGTGAGCAGCGGAATCCCGCCCAGGGACGTGCCGTAGGCGTTCATCCCGTGGTAGGCGTGCGACCGGGAGATGATGACCTGCTTGTTCGGCTCGCCGACCGCGCGCCAGTACGCCCTCGCGAGCTTGCCAGCGGTGTCGACCGCGTCGGAGCCGCCGCCGGGCGTCAGGAACACTTTGGCGCCTGGCATCGGCACCATATCGGCGATCCGCTGGCAGAGTGCATCGGCGGGCAGGTTGGTGTAGTACTCGAAGGTCTGGAACCCGGCGAGCTCGCGCATCTGCGCGGCCGCGGCCTCGGCCAGCTCGGTCCGTCCGTATCCGACGTTGCAGTACCAAAGGCTCGCCAGCGCGTCCAGGTAGGCGCGGCCATCGGCGTCATAAACCGTGGACCCCTCGCCCCTGACAATGGTGATCGCATTGCCCGCCAGGGTGGCCATATTCGCGAACGGGTTCCAGAAGGCGCTCTTGTGCGCCGGATCGATGTGGCCCATGGTTCGATCATGACAGACAGTTCGATAACCACGGACAGGGGACCACTGCACGGCATACGGGTGCTGGACCTGACATCGGTGGTGATGGGACCGCTCGCTACCCAGATACTCGGCGACCTCGGGGCCGACGTCATCACGGTGGAGAGCCGGGACGGCGACATCAACAGGACGATGAGCAGCGGACCGGTCCGCGGCTTGTCCGGCGTGTCGCTGAACTTGCTGCGGAACAAGCGCAACGTCCAGATTGACCTGTCCAGGCCCGAGGGCAAGGCCGCCGTGCTGCGGATCGCGGCGGGCTGCGACGTGCTCGTGACCAACCTGCGGCCCGCCTCGGTGCGCAGGGCGGGGCTGGACTACGCCGCGGTCGCGCGGGTCAAGCCGGACATCGTCTACTGCCAGGCGAACGGCTTCGCCTCGGACTCGCCGGAGGCCGACAAGCCTGCGTTCGACGACATCATCCAGGCCGCCAGCGGCGTCACCGACCTGATGCAACGCGCGGGGCTGCCGCCCGCGCTGGTGCCGATGCTGCTGGCGGACAAGGTCTGCGGGCTGGTCATCACGTACGCGATCATCGCGGCGCTGTATCACAGGGAACGGACCGGCCAGGGCCAGCGGGTCGAGGTCCCGATGATCGACACGATGCGCGCGTTCACGCTGGTCGAGCACGGAGGCTCGGCTATTCCGCAGCCGCCGCGCGGGCCCGCCGGTTATCCGCGCATCCTGACCCCGCTGCGGGCGACGGTCGCGACCGCCGACGGCTGGATCGCCCTGCAGCCGCACCGCGACGAACAATGGCGGGCGCTGGTGCGCGCGGCGGGACTTGACGATCTGGCCGACGACCCGCGGCTATCGCGCAGGAACCTCTGGCGCGAGCCAGGGTTCGGGTACGCCACGCTCAGCCGGGTGCTGGCGACCAAGCCCACGACGTACTGGCTGGAATTCTGCGCGGAGCACGGCATCCCAGCGGCCCCGGCAGCAGGGATCGACGACATCATCGCTGGCCTGCCTGAGGCCGAGCATCCGGACGGCGGTGCCTTCAAGGTGATCCCGCCGCCCACCAAGTTCTCGGCCACGCCGCTGAGTATTCGCCGGCCAGCGCCGCTGGCCGGCCAGCACACGCACGAGGTACTCACCGAGGCCGGCTTCAGCGACGCCGAGATCGAGTCCCTCTCTGATGCCGGCATAGTTCGTTCGCCAAGCTAACGTTCTGCTTATGGCGAGCAGAATTGAAAGGGCGATGTCGTTCGGCGCGATCGCGATCGACTACGACCGGCTGCGGCCGACACCGCCAGATGAGGCCGTGCGATGGCTCCTGCCTGCTGCTCGCGAGGTGGCCGTCGACCTCGCGGCCGGCACTGGCCTGCTCACCAGGGCGGTGGCCAGGCATGTCAGCGACGTCGTGGCGGTCGAGCCTGACGCCAGGATGGCGTCGGTGCTGCGGGCCCGCTCCCCTGGCGTGCACGTGGTCTCGGGCCGCGGCGAGGCGCTTCCGCTGTTGTCGCGCACCGCGGACGCCGTGCTGATTTCCTCTGCATGGCACTGGATGGATCCGGATCTGGCCATTCCCGAGATCGCGCGGGTGCTGCGCGACGGCGGCAGGTTCGGCGTGATCTGGACCAGCCGTGACCGGTCCGTCGACTGGATCGCCGAACTCGACCGCCTGCGTGAACCGCTGCGCACCAGCGAATACCGGCGCCGGCGCCGCGACGTGCAGCTTCCGGGCGCCGCCGCCTTCGAGAACGTGCGGGACGCCTCGTTCACGTTCACCAGGACCATGGCAACCGACGATCTGGTAGCCATGCTCGGTACCTACAGCGGGCTGATCACCGCGACCCAGGACGAGCGCGATCAGGCTCTGCGCCGGGCCAGGGACTCGCTGGCCGCGAGGTTCGGTGACGCTACGGAGATCGACGTGCCCATGCGGTCGGTGTGCTGGCGCGCGGATCGCGCTGGCCGCTAGGTCAGCGCGATCCGCGCCCTGGTTACGGCAGCCGGCCTAGGTACTCGGCTACGCGGGCGTTGAACCGTTCAGGCTGGTCGAGATTGCACGAGTGGCCGGCGTCCGGGATGACGACGAGTTCGGCACCCTGGACTTTCGCGGTCACGTAGTCCGCCGCCCCGAGGAACGGCTTGTCGTCGGCACCGACGACGACAAGCACGGGAACGTCGACCGACGGCAGCGCCTCGATGACCCGTCCGTCCTGCTGGGTCAGCATGCCCCTGGCGGCACGCGCGAGCCCGTGCTCGCCATCCCGCTCGAGCCGCTCAGCCGTCGCGAGCGATCGGTCGTTCCACTTCTGCCTGGCGTCGTCGCTGCGGAACCCGGGACCCGTGTCGCACAGCAGCAAGGCAGCCGCGCGCTCCGGCCACGTCATCCAGAACGCGAGCGACAGGTAGCCGCCGAGCGACAGCCCGCCGACGATCGCGCGGGACGCCCCGCACACATCGAGCAGGGCCGCCATGTCGTCCAGGCACGCCGCCTGCGTGTACGCGGCCTGATCGCCTGGCGAATCGCTGCGGCCGTGGCCGCGCATATCCCATGTGAGGACCTGACGTCTGGCCGACAGCGCCGCCACGTTCGGCGCCCACATCCGCGCCGACGCGCCGAAGCCGTGAGTGAGCAGCAGCGGGAGCGCGTCGCCAGGCTCGCCGTGCACGTCATAGTTGATGCGGACGCCGCCGCGATCCAGGTAAGGCAACGTTGTCACGCCTTTCTTGTCAGCCGATTCGAGGCTCATTAGCCAACGTGGACGTCGCGGAACGGGATGCCGACGCTGACGTCGGGCTCGCGGGGCAGGCCGAGTATCCGCTCGGCGATGATCGAGCGCTGGATCTCGTCGGTCCCGCCCGCGATCGAGATCGCCGGCACCGAGACGCCGATCTCCGCGATGACGCCGCCGAGCACCGAGTCTGGCCCGGCGAGCAGCCCAGCCGTCCCCGCGATCAGCGCGTGCACGCGGGCGGCCTGCCTGGCGATCTTGCTGCTGGCCAGCTTGCCGAGCGAACCCTCTGGACCTGGACGGTGGCCGGCGGCCCTCGCGGCCGCCAACCGATCCGCCATCCACCGCGCCGACCAGGCCAGCTCGATCAGCTTGGCGATCTCCTGACGCACGATCGGATCGCTCGCCCGGCCCAGCGCCTGCGCCTGCGGGATCGCCAGTTCTGGGCGGCCGGCTCGCTGCGGGTACCACTTGTGCGGCTCCGCGGCAGCCGTGCGCTCGGCGACCGCCTCCCGCCACGCGCGACCGCTGGCACCCGCCGGGGCCGGCGGGAACGCGGCGAGCCTGCGCTCATGCGCGAGGGTCGCGCGCGCCACCGTCCAGCCGCCGCCCGGTTCGCCGATGACTTGGTCGGTGATCGCCGCGTCGAAGAACACCTCGTTGAACGAACTGTGCCCGTTCATCTGGCGCAGCGGCCGCACCTGTACGCCTGGCTGGCGCATCGGCAGCACGAACGCCGTAATGCCCTGATGCTTGGGCACGTCCCAGCTGGTCCTGGCGAGCAGCAGCCCGAAGTCCGCGGTGACCGCGCCGGTCGACCATACCTTCTGGCCGCTGACGTGCCAGGTGTCGCCGTCGAGCGTCGCCGTGGACTGCAGGCCTGCCAGGTCCGAGCCCGCGCCAGGCTCGCTGAACAGCTGGCACCAGGTGATCTCGCCGGTCAAGGTCGGCCGGATGTAGCGCTCGTTGAGTTCCTCGCTGCCGTGCTCGAGCAACACGGGGGCGACCAGCATCATGCCGAGGCCCTCCGGCGGTCCTGGCACGACGGCGCGCTTCATCTCCTGCGCCACCACCCGGCCGAGCGCGCCAGACAGCCCCTTGCCGTACCACCGCGCCGGCCACGTCGGGCAGGCCCACCCACTTTCCGCCAGCAGCACACGCCATCGCGCGAGCGGCATGCCTGGATCCCAGTGCTCAGCTATCCACTGCCTCACCTCCGCACGAAGCCGCTCAGAGGTCTCTGGCTCGGTCATGCGCCAGTGAACCTTGGTGACCGGCGCTCGGCGGCGGCCTTAACACCCTCGGCGAAGTCGGCCGTGGGCCAGAGCTTCTGCTGTTCGGCGAGTTCGCGGCGCATCGCTGCCTGCGCCCGGTCCGCGAGACCGTCCCGCATCGTGGCCCTGATCGCGCGGACAGCCAGCGGCGCCGCCGACGCGATCTCGTCGGCGAGCTCCCGGGCGGCGTCGCGCAGTTCCTCAGCTCCGACGAGCCGGTCGGCCAGTCCCACGGCCACGGCCTCCTCGCCGCCGATCCGCCTGCCCGTATAGAGCAACCTGGCCGCCTGTTGCTGACCGACGATCGCGGGCAGCGTCACGCTGAGCGCGAAACCCTGATGCAGGCCGATCCTCGCGAAGTTGGCGCTGAACCTCGACTGCGGGCAGGCGACGCGGAAGTCAGCAGCGCAGGCCAGGCCGAGCCCGCCGCCGACCGCGGCGCCCTGTATTGCGGCGACCACCGGGAGCGGCGCCCTGAACAGCCGGAGCGCCTGCTCATAGAGTTCGCCAGCGCCGCCGCCGCTGTTGATCCGACCTGCGGATGAGCGCCCTGAGAAGTCCGCGCCCGCGCAGAAGTGCTTGCCCGCCGACGCCAGCACGATCGCGCGCGCGGCTTGTTCGCCCAGCCATTCGTACGCGTCGGCCAGCGAGCCGATGAGTTCTGCGTCGAAGAAGTTGTCAGGCGGGCGGCAGATCTCGGCGGTCCCCACGAACTCAGAGACCGTGGCAGTTATGTCACCAAACGTCTTGCTCGTCAGCGCGACCACCTCCGAGAACATCGTGTCATCTGGCCGTCGCCCTGGCCGCGCGCCCGGGACAACAAGTTCCTCAGCGGAAGTCGCGGCTGCGGGCGGCGGCGACCACGCGAAGCTTGCGCAGGCCGGTCGCCAGCAGGCTGACCGCCCCGTCGAGCCGTTCCACCCGGCCCGACACCAGCAATGCGCTGGCATCCACGCCGATCTTGCGGTGCCGCTGCCACACGTCGGGCGGGCAGATCACGTTCGCCATCCCGGTCTCGTCCTCCAGGCTGAGGAAGACCACGCCCCTGGCGGTTCCTGGCTGCTGCCGGTGCGTCACGAGGCCGCCGACGGTCACCGCGGCGCCGTCCCTGGCGTCGCGCAGGTCGGCGGCCGGCGTGACGCCCCGCTCGGCCAGCCCCTCGCGGATGTGCTCGATCGGATGCGTCGCACCGTAGGTCCCGGTGGCCCACATATCGGCGAACGTCACCTCGGCGGGTGTCATCGGCGTCAGCGCCGGCGCCCTCAGCCCGATGGTTGTCCCCGGCAGCTGGCCGCCGGTGATCGAAGCCGCCGCACCCGCGGCCCACAGCGCCTCGCGCCGCTCCAGCCCGAAGCACCCGAACGCGCCGGCGGTCGCCAGCGCCTCGAGGGCGGGCAGCGACACCTTGGTCCGCCTGGCGAAGTCCTCGAGATCGGCGTATGGCTGGCCGGCCACGATGGCGGCGGCCGCGTCCTTGCCGAGGTTGCGCACCTCGGACAGGCCGACCCTTATGGCGGGCTGGCCAGGCACGGGCTTTCCCCCTGACGGCACCGGCTGGGGCTGGTCGAGCGTCTCGTGCGTCCCGTTATGACCCCCCGTTCTCTCCAGGACGGCGAGAACACCGCTTGCGTTGACGTCGACGCCGCGGATCTCTACGCCGTGCCTGCGCACGTCGCTGATCAGGCTGGCCGGCGAGTAGAAGCCCATCGGCTGGGCGCGGAGCAGCGCGGCGGTGAACGCCGCCGGGTAGTAACACTTCAGCCAGGCGCTGGCGTAGACCAGGTACGCGAAGCTGATCGCGTGCGACTCGGGGAAGCCGTAGCTGGAGAACGCGAGGATCTTCTCGTAGATGTCCTCGGCCACGTCCATGCTTATGTCGCGGGCGGCCATGCCCTCGAGCAGCCTGGCGCGGAGTTCTTCGATCCGCTCGGGCGCGCGCTTGGAGCTCATCGCCTGGCGCAGCCGGTCGGCCTCCGACGGGCTGAAGCCGGCGCAGTCGATCGCGATCTGCATCATCTGTTCCTGGAACAGCGGCACCCCGAGCGTCTTGCCGAGCGCCTGGCGCATCGACTCGTGCGGTAGGTACGGCACCTCGTCGCCGCGCCGGCGGCGCATGTACGGGTGCACCGAGCCGCCCTGGATCGGGCCCGGCCTGATCAGCGCGACCTCGACCACGAGGTCGTAGAACTCACGTGGCCGCAGCCGCGGCAGCGTCGCCATCTGGGCCCGCGACTCGACCTGGAAGACCCCGACGGTGTCGGCCTCGCACAGCATGTCGTAGACCCCGACGTCCTCCTGCGGGATCGAATGCAGATCCCACCGGACCCCGTGGTGCTCGGCCACGAGCTGGAAGCAGTCCCGCAACGCGGTCAGCATGCCGAGCCCGAGCAGGTCGAACTTGACCAGCCCCGCGTACGCGCAGTCGTCCTTGTCCCACTGCAGCACCGAACGGTTCGGCATCCGCGCCCACTCGACCGGGCATACCTCACCGACCGGCCGGTCGCAGATCACCATCCCGCCGGAGTGGATGCCCAGGTGCCTGGGGATCTTCTGCATGCGCTCGGCCAGCGCGATGACAGACTCCGGAACGCCGGCGTCGGGCGGAACCGGCTGTCCGGCCGCGTACGAGCGCGGCCCGACCTGCTTGGACCACTGGTTCTGCTGCTCCGGCGAGTAGCCGAGCGCCCGGCCCGCGTCCCTGATCGCCATCCGCGGCCGGTACGCGATCACGTTCGCGACCTGCGCGGCCTTGCCGCGTCCGTAGGCACCGTAGACGTACTGGATGACGTCCTCGCGGCGCTGGTGCTCGATGTCCAGGTCAATGTCGGGCGGGCCGTCCCGGCCGGTGGACAGGAAGCGCTCGAACAGCAATCCGTGCTGAACAGGATCGACGCTGGTAATGCCGAGCGCGTAGCAAACCGCCGAGTTGGCCGCCGAACCCCGCCCCTGGCAGAGAATGCGCCGCTCCTCACAGAACTGCACGATGTCGTGCACGATCAGGAAGTAGCCGGCGAAACCCAGGTGCTCGATGACATCGAGTTCGTGCTTGATCTGCCGGTACGCGCCAGGAACCCGCTCGGCGTCGGGCGGGCCGTAGCGGTCGGGTGTCTTGCGTTCGACCAGGGCGCGGAGCCAGCTCATCTCGGTGTGGTGCGGCGGAACCGGGAAGTCGGGCAGCTTCGGCGCGATCACCTTGAAGTCGAACGCGCACTCCTTCGCGAGTTCAACGGTTCGCTCCAGCACGCCGGGGTACCGGCGCAGCCGGTAGGCCATCTCTTCCCCGGTCCTGATGTACGCGGTCCCCGACGCGGCCAGCCAGCCGTCCATGTCGTCCAGGCTGCTGCGCGCCCTGATCGCCGCGAGCACCTGCGACAGCTTCGCGTCGGCGGGTGCGGCGTGATGGACGTTGTTCGAGGCAACCACGCCAAGCCGTTCCTGCGTGGCCAGCTCGAACAGCGCGTCATTCCGCTCGTCATCGCCAGGCTGGTCATTGTTGATCAGCTCGACCATGACATTGTCGCGGCCGAACATCTCGGTCAGCGCCCGCAGTTCCGCCCGCGCCGCATCGAGCGGGTCCGCCTCTCGACCCGACAGCGCCGCCCTGGCCAGGGCGGCCGGCACCGTCCCCTTGCGGCAGCCGGTGAGGATCACCCAGTGCCCGCCGTGCGCCTCGGCCAGTTCCGCTACGTCATACACCGGACGGCCCTTCTCGCCCCCCGCCAGGTGCGCGGCGCTGATCACCCGGCACAACCGCCCGTACCCCTCGGGATCACGCGCCAGCACGAGCAGATGCCGTCCAACTGGATCAGGTATCCCGGCCCGCGGTGTCCCCATGTGCTTCGTCAGCACGGGGTTCGCGAGCCGGACGCTCACCAGCCGTCGGCGCGCCAGCTCCCGCTCTGCCAGCTCCCGCTCCCGCTCCGCCAGCTCCCGCTCGGCCCGCTTCCGCTCTGCCGGCTGCCGCTCCGCCAGTTCCCGCTCCGCCAGCTCCCGCTCCGCCAGCTCCCGCTCCGCCGGCTCCCGCTCTGCCGGCTGCTCGCCGACCCGTCGCATCCCCGCTCGTTTCCCCTCTGCTCGCCAGCCGCTCGCGGGCCCAGCGCCGGGCTCCTGAGCGGCGGCGATTGCCGACGTGACCACCGGCGGGATGTCCAGGCTGAGCTCGGCGCCGAACACGGTCGCGACGTCGCTGCCGATCCCGGCCTCGCTTTCCCTGAAGCGAGCAGCGCTCTGCGCGAACTGCGGCACCCCGTACATGCCGTCGTGATCGGTAATGGCGATGGCGGTCAGCCCGCATTCGGCCGCCTCGGTGATCAGTTCACCGGGAGTGGAGGCGCCATCAAGGAAGCTGTACGCCGAATGACAGTGCAGCTCCGCCCACGGAACCGGCTTTCCCGTCAGCACCCGCCGCGACGGACTCGCCCCTGACGAGTCCCGTCCCGCTCGTCCAGCAACTGGCAGCCGGGTCACCGGCCGCACGATCAGATCGTCCCGGTCCAGGCCCTCGCCCTCGCCCGCGCCATCGGCGCCACCCGCACCACCTGCGCCACCCGCGCCCGCGTTACCGTTCTCGCCATCGCCTCCGCCGGCCCCTCCGACCCACTGAGATGGCTCGTCTGGCTTCCCGTCGCGCTTGTCGCCCTGCCGCCACGACAGCCGCCGCTCGAACTCCCGCCACGGCACCGGCGGGTTATCCCAGCCCACTGCGTCTCCTAGGCGGCATGGCTGTCGGGTTCGGCGTAGTAGGTGCGGCCAGCCGGGGTCACCCAGGCGAAGGTGCCTGGCACTGGCTGGACGAGCTTCCATCCGCCGAGTTGCTTGACCTGATGGTGGAACCTGCACAGACCACCGAGGTTGCACGAGCAGGTCCTGCCGCCCTGGTCGAACGGCACCGAGTGGTCGAGGTCGCAGCGCCACACCGGCTGCCTGCAGGGCGGGAACCGGCACGTCACGTCGCGCGCGGTCACGAACTCTCGCAGCCGCGGCGGCGGCTGGTAACTCGGACTAGCCTGCCCGTGCGCACATCCGCCCGCCGCTTCGGCGTCAACCGCGGCCCGCGACCTGGCCTTCTCCGCCGCCTTGGCCGCGGCTCGGAACGTCCGTTGCAGGATCACGGGCAGATCCGCCCGTGCCGGAGAACTCGCGGCGTCCGGCGAGATCGTCACGGTGACCCGTCGCACCAGGCTGGCCTGATCGCCGCATGTGGAGTCAGCGCGATCACCGACCTCGCGCAGGACCCGCGTGACCGCCGTGGCCTTGCCGTCAGGATCGGTCACGATGACCCGCCACTGCACGGTCGCGTCGCACCCGGCCAGGTCGGCGATGTGACAGGCCTGCTCAGGGGTGACCGGACCGATCCGGCTCAGCTGCCCTGGCTCACCCGAGTCCCCGGCCAGCGTCGACCACGGCACGACCAGGTCCAGCAGTCCGCCTCCGGCCGGGCGAAGGTTCTCCAGCGCGACCGGTCCTGGCGGCAGGAACGGAGTCAGCGGAGGCCACGCCGGCGGGGGCCGCGAGCCACCCGCGGAGTCTTCGTCGGCCGTCCCCGCCCAGCCGTGGGTAGGGTGCGAACTCCCATCGGGCGGCCCGTGTGCGACCGCATCCCGATGGTCGCCCGGCCGGCCGGATTCGGGCGGGCCATGGGCCACCGCATCCCGGGCGCCTGGCGACCTCCCATCTACAGGTTCGTCAGCGTCCTGGTCAGGACCGGGATCAGGACCGGGATCAGCGGCGGCGGCGACGACCGGGGCCGACCCGCGGAGCCGGGGTCACGCTCAGTGCTGGAGGCGGGCGGACCGTCCGCGGATGGGCTGCCGGACCGGGGGCGAACCGGCCGTGCCGCAGACGGACCACCCGCTGGCTCGTCGGGTCGGTCACTTGGAGGTTCGCCGGACCGGTCGTCGGGAGGCTCATCGGGCGCAGAGTAGGGCGGAGAGTCGGGAGGCTCATCGGACGGAGAGTCGGGCGGAGAGTCGGGAGGCTCGTCGGGCGGAGAGTAGGGAGGCTCATCGGGTGGAGAGTCGGGCGGGCCGTCGGCGGCGGGCGGGATGTACGGCAGTGTGCCGAGCAGCAAGCCGAGAAAGACCTGGGCCCTGAGCAGGTCGATCCCGCCACCCGCACCGGCCGCCTTCAGCGCCCTGGCGAGCGCGGTGATCCTGGCCATCGCCGCGGCGGCGCGGATGCTCGGCAGGCTGTACCCGGCCAGCGACGCCGTTCCGTCCTCGTCGGGATACAGGCTGACCCGCGCTCGCCGCTCAGCTTCCTCGCGGCGCCGTTCCGCTCCCTCGGGGTCGGCCGCGATGACGGCCCTGCGCAGGGCGGCACGAAGCTGTGCGGTGGTCTTCTCCCCCGCGCCAGGAAGCACCTTGGCCTCGACCGTGCGGGCCGCCTCCTCGCTCAGCGCACCGGTCGCGTCCACGATCAGCCGGGCTCGCCCGAGATCGATCTGTCCGTCGCGGAGCGCGGCGCCGGTCGCGGGCAGCCGCCAGGTCAGCGCCACGGCCAGATCGCTCCACCAGGAGGCGGAAGCCTGCGACATCGTCAGGGCCAGCGACACCTGCGCGCAGGCCTCTTCTGGGAGTCGCGCCGGGCGGCCCTGCTCATCGACGCCGATCTTGGTGTCAGCGGCCGCCGACCTCGACGCGAGCTGAGCGACGACGGCGAGCTCCCCCGCCTGAGCCCACGACGCCAGTCGCCGGTACGACGCAGCCATCCCGGCGAGCGCGCCGTCCTCGAGGTCCTCAACGGCGCTGGTAGCCAGCCACCCCGCGAGGTCAGGCCCGGTCGGCAGCGACTCGGCGACCCGCCCGGCCACCATCGCGAGCGGGACGGTCCTGGAACGGCCTTCGTCGATCGCCTCCAGCATTTCAGCGAACTCAGCCTCGACTTGGTCACGACGGGTCAACGTCGGCCGGGTCAACGCCGGCCGGATCGGTCACGGCTGCAGAGGCGGTGGAGGAAGGGGCGGCGGCGGAGGAAGGGTCGGCGGCCGCGGCGGAGGAAGGATCGGTGGCGACGGAAGGGTCGGCGGCGGCGGAAGGGACGGGGGCAGCGGAAGGATCGGCGGCGGCGGAAGGATCGGCGGCGGAGGAAGGATCGGCGGCGGCGGAAGGATCGGCGGCGGCGGAAGGATCGGCGGCGGAGGCGGAAGGGGCGGGGCGGATCGGGCGGTTCCAGGGGGCAGGCTCGGTCAACGCGGTCAGGAGCGCGTCGAAGTCGAGCTCCCACGACCACGCCAGGCCTTCTTCCGCCATGGTCTCCTCCTCTCGCTGTTCCGCTGTTCTGCTGTTCCCTGTTTCGCTTGTTCGCCGTTCCGCTGCTCCGCTGTTCCGCTGCCTCGATCACCCGGTGTCGGCTCTGCTGCCCTCCCTGATCTCGAATCCGTCTTCGACTATCGTAGCGAGCCCCACTGACAACGAACCCATCCAGTCGAACTTCTTTTCGAGTACCGTGCAGCACCCCACTACCCCACGCCGGCCTGCAGCCGACCGGAACCGCGCCAAGGCCGTACAGAACACGCAGGGACGCCATAATTGAGCCAGGCTTGCGCGGATTTGCCGCTAATCCAGCGGCAGACACGCCAGCCGGCGCTATCCGTTCCCCGATCAACTGCCTCGGCGCGAGGAGGGTCACTGTGCGGAAATCCAAGCAGGCGAGCGAGAGCGGAGATCCCTGGAAGGCGCCCGACCCGGCGCTCGCGCTGGCGTTGCGGCAGATGGACTGGTTCGCCAGGCACCGGAGCCGGGCCAGGCTGACGTATCAGGTCAACGAGATCCTCATCTTGCTGACCACGGCGACCACGACGGTCACGGCCGCGCTCAAGGTGAGCGCGTCTGCGACGGCCATCCTCGCGGCCAGCACCGTCGTGCTCGCTGGCCTGTACAAGGTGCTCGACTCGCACGAGAACTGGCTCGCGTTCGCGAGCGCCTCGGCCGACCTGCAGGCGATCGTCAACAACTACCGGCTGCTGCCGTCCGATCAGCGCGACGAGGAGGCGCAGCGCACGCTCGTCCAGCGCGTCAACGACGTCAACACCGCGGAGACCGGCCGCTGGGTGTCCCGCCGTCACAGCCTGGCCGCCGAAGGCCAGTAGCCAGCGAAGCGACACCAAAACACCACATGGGCATGCTCCGCGCCTTCGAGCCAATCTGGCTGCTCGCCGCCATTGGCTACGCGGCGCGGCGATGGCGGCTGCTCGGCGACACCGCGGTGGCGGTGCTCGGCTGGTTCGTGTTCCACGTGGCGATGCCCGCCGCGCTCTACGTCAGGCTCGCGCAGACCGCGCTGACGGGTTTTGACGGGCGCGAACTGACAGCCTTCGCCTTCAGCCTCATCGCGATCATCGGAGCCGGGTGGTATTGCGCGCAGCGGTTCTTCGACCGCAAGCCAGGCGAGCGGGCGGTCTGGGGCATGGCCAGCGGCTACGGCAACTCCGCCAATCTCGGCATCCCCATCGCGATGCAGGTGCTCGGCAACATCTCGTTCCTCGTCGAGGTGCTCTTGCTGCAGACCCTGATCGTCGCGCCAGTGATCCTCGCGACCTTGGACCGGCATGCCGATGGCGCCAGCGCAGCCAGTGGCCCGCAGAGACGCAAGCGCATCGCGACGCTCCCGCTCCGCAACCCGGTCATCCTCGGATCCGCGCTCGGCATCGCGGCCTCGGCGACCGGCTTCCACACTCCGAACCTCGTCCAGACCCCGCTGTCATGGCTGTCCGCGACCGCCGTCCCCGCCGCGCTCATCGCGCTCGGCGCGTCGCTGCACCGCCGCGAGACGACGCCAGACATCGGTCGCGCCGAGATCTCCGTGATCACAGCGCTCAAGCTGATCGCCCAGCCGGCCCTGGCGTTCGCCGCCGGCCTCGCGCTCGAGCTTCAGCGGCCGGCGCTCCTGGCGGTCGTCGTCTGCGCCGGGCTGCCGACCGCGCAGAACGTGTTCGTGTTCGCACAGCAGTACGACGTCGCCGAGGCGCTCGCCAGCCGCGCGGTCATGGTCACCACCACGCTCTCACTCGCCACGATCGCCGCGGCCGCAGCCCTGCTCGGCCGCTAGCCATTCATTTGGCTCCAAGTACCGATCTTCAGCGGTAACCGGGCGCTCGGTGTGACCCGACCTCAGGAAGCCGGCGTCACCAGGCCAGACTCGTAAGCCACCACGACGGCCTGCGCGCGGTCGCGAAGGTCCAGCTTGGCGAGGATCCGCCCGACGTGCGTCTTCGTCGTCTGCTCGGCGATCACGAGGGTCTCGCTGATCTCGGCGTTGGAAAGCCCCCTGGCGATCAGCGTCAGCACCTCAGTCTCGCGGGGGGTGAGCACGGCCAGGCTGACCGGGACCCGGGGCGCGGCGCGTCCCTGGCTGGCGAACTCGGCGATCAGCCTCCTGGTGACCGACGGGGCGAGCAGCGCGTCCCCGGCTGCGACCACCCGGACCGCGTGCACCAGTTCCGCGGCCGGCGCATCCTTCAGCAGGAACCCGCTGGCGCCCGCGCCGAGCGCCTCGTAGACGTAGTCGTCCAGGTCGAACGTGGTGAGCATCAGCACCCGTGGCCCGTCAGCCCCGGCGCGCGACGGCGGACCGAGTATCTGCCTGGTCGCCTCCAGGCCGTCCATGACCGGCATCCGCACGTCCATGAGGACGACGTCGGGGTGGAGCTGCCGCGCCTGGCGCACCGCCTCAGCACCGTCGGCGGCCTGGCCGACGACCTGCAACCCGTCCTGAGCGTCGAGCACCGCGGCGAAGCCCTCTCTGACCATCGCCTGGTCGTCGGCGATCAGGCACCTCGTCGTCATGCGAACTGCCGCGCCTCTGCCGGGACGCCGGCCGGGGTGCCGAGCGGAAGCTGCGCTTCGACCACGAACCCGCCGTTCGGCTGCGGCCCGGCCGAGAGCTCGCCGCCGAGCAGGGCCACCCGCTCCCGCATCCCCGCCAGTCCCTGGCCATGACCGTGGCCGTCTTCTGGCCTGCGCGGTGCCCCGCCCGGCCCGTTGGCCACCCGCAGGCAGACCGCCGCCTCGTCACGAGCGACGGTCACGCTGACGGTCGCGCCCGGCGCGTGCCTGCTCGCGTTGGACAGCGACTCCTGGACGATCCGGTACGCGCACACGCCGACGGCCGCTGGTACCCCGGTCAGGTCGGCGGGCAGCGACAGGTCCACGGCGACGCCGGCGATCCTCGCAGCGGCGACCAGCGCCGGCAGGTCGGCGAACTCCGGCTGCGGCGCCCGCCCTGCAGGCCCGTCATCGCGGAGCACGCCGAGCAGCCGCCGCATGTCGGTCAGCGCTTCTCGCGCGGCCCCGCTCAGCGCAAGGAACTCGGTCTTGACCGGCTCGTCGATCTGGCTCAGCCGGTACGGCGCGGTCTCGGCGCGCACCGCGATCAGCGACATGTGGTGCGCGACCACGTCGTGCAGCTCGCGCGCGATCCTGGCCCGCTCAATGAGTACGGCGCGCCTGGCCTGCTCAAGCTCGGTGAGCTCAGCCTGCTCGGCCAGGTCTCGCTGCGCATGCCGGCGTGAGCTCAGGCTGTCGACCGCGACCGCGACGGCCGTGAACACCAGCGCGGCGCCGACCCGGTCCATATTCGATCTGCCGCCGTCGATCCAGAGCCACCACGGCAGCAAGGTCAGCGCCCACATCCACCAGATCACCGAGCGGCCGTGCCGTGCCCCGGCGACCCAGAACGCGGCGAGCAGGACCGGCAGCACGACCGCGTGCCACGGCCGGACGACCAGCAGCGGGCCGTCAAATGCCAGGGACAGCACCAGGGCCAGCCACGCGAGCCGCCAGCTCAGCAGCGGGTACCTGATGATCACGCCCACGGCGGTGACGATCAGGGCAGCCCGCAGGTTCACGAACAGGCCGAGCCCGCCGTAGAACCCGACGAGCGCGGCGATGCCGAGCAGCGTGGTCGCCGTCCCGACGGCCGCGTAGCCAAACCGGCGGCGCCACCTGCCGCGCCAGGCCGGCGGCGGATCGGGCGTCGTCAGCACATGGATCATCCCGCCCCTGACCGATCGTCCGGCCTCAAGGACGCGCGGGCTCGCCCAGTCCAGAGCGGGTGTCAGTGCCGCGAAGCAGGGCCGTCGCATGATGTCAGGGTAGGCGGAATGAGCCTGGTAATCGTCACTCTGCGGTCGTGATACCGGGGTATGACCGGCCCGCTAGCCGCTTGCGCGCAGGCCGCGCGGAATCGCGAGCGCGCCGGGATCGCCGGCCGGGCTGAACGCGAGGTGATGTGCGCCAGGAACGCTGATCAGCAGCCCGTCGCCGGCGAGCCTGACGGTGAGCGCGCCGCCGGTGGCGGCGCGCCACACACCGGGCCCAGCACGCACCAGGGTTCGCGGCGGCGCGAGACCGATCGTGATCTTCGCCGCTGACTCATCGGCCTGGATGCTCGCATAAGCGCGCAGTTCCTCGTTAACGAAAAATCCGATTGGCAAGCCGGGATCAGATGGTCCCTGCTGACCAAGACTGGCCCGCATGTAGCGGTCCTCAAGGCCGGCCGACAGGCCCCAGCCGGCCACGAGCGCATCGCCGCGCTGGGTGAACGTTCCGCCCGCCGACGTGCCGATGCCGTGCCAGCGCCCGTCGGTGCCCAGGCGGTACTCCTGCGCGCCGTCCGGGTCTGGCGCGGCGATCAGGCCGTCGCGCGCGTCGAACTTCACGAACAGGTCGGAGGCCGGGGCGTGCCAGAGGCCCGCCGCATCTTCCGCCGCGACGGCGGCTCGATCGGCCGGAGCCGGGACACCGGCCGCAGCGGCATAGCCGGCCCGCGCATCGGAGCCGGTCACCAGCGCTGTTGCCGCCGCGGCCGCGATGTGCGACGCGTACCGGTCGTTCCTGTTGGCAAGCACGCTCACGCCGACGCCGCGACTGGGCAGGTAGATGACCGCGGAGCGGTATCCGGCCCAGGATCCCGAGTGCCACCAGGCGGGCTCGCCGCCGATCTCGATGGCCGCCAGGCCAAGCGCGTATTCGACTGCGCCGCCGGCGGTCAGCGGTCGCCCGGCGAGGAGGTCGTTCCTGACTTGCGCACCGAGCCCCGCGCCGGACGCCATGAACGCGTGCCAGCCAGCCAGGTCAGCGAGGCTCGTGACGCAGCCGCCGTCGCCTACGACGTTCTCGGACACGTCGGCGCGGCGGAATCCGGTAGGTTCGTGGCCGGCCGGCACTGCCAGGTAGCCGCCCGCCAGCCGCGGCACAGGGACGCCGACGTCATCGCGGAAGGCCGTCGCGGTCATGCCGAGCGGGCCAAATACCCGCTCGCTGGCGAACCGGGCCAGGCTCATGCCCGTGATCTTCCGCACCAGCGCGGCCGGCAGCACGTAGCCCGAGTTGGAGTAGGAGAACGCCGATCCGGGCGGGAAGTCCAGGTCTCGCTGGCCTGCGATCAGGTCTATGGCCCGGTCTTCGTCGATGCCGGCCAGGGGTACCCCGGCCACGTCGCACAGCGATAGGTAGTCGCGCAGGCCGGCGCTGTGCGTGAGGCACTGGCGCAGCGTGACCGGCTGGCGCAGGGCGAGCCAGGGGAGCTCGGCGCGGATGTCGTCGTCTAGGTTGATCTTGCCGTCGCTGGCCAGCAGCAGCATGCAGGTGGCCGTGATGTGCTTGCTGGCCGACGCGATCTCGAAGACCGTGTCCTTCGTGATCGGCACCTTGTGCTCAGGGATCGCGCACCCGGCGGTGGCGACCCCGGCGAGCGTGCCGTACGAATAGATCCCGACCGCGAAGCCTGGTTCGTCGTCGGCAGCCAGGGAGCTGAGGAGTTCCTGCAGGCCTTCCGGCAGGCCATCGCTGCCGTGCGCGATTCCGGCTGTCATGGCAGCCAACGTATCGTGAGGAGGACATACCGGCGTGCGCTTGGCGGTGCGGCCATCGACGACATCATCAGCCACGGCACCGACCCAGGACGGGGACGGTGGCCGCGGCGGCTCATAGTCGCGGCGATCGCGGCCTTGGTGCTGGCTGTGCTGATCGTGCAGCACCTGCCAGGCGGCCAGCCGGGGCGGCCGCGGCCGCATCGCAGCGCGGCCCGCGCCGTCGGCTCACCGCTCGTGATCAGGCCCGCCAGGCCCGACGGCATACCTGGGCCGACGGCGCCATGGTCGGCGGGGCTGCGGCTGCCGGTGGGCGGCGCGAGGCCCGCCTGGCTGTACCCGGCGTCTGGCCGGATGACGCCGATTCGCGGGCTCCCGCCGAGCCGGTCGGACTACGTCTTCACCAGGGTCATGGGCGGCTGGGCGGTCCAGCCTGGCGCCGCCGCGAGCCATGGTTGCGCTGGCTGCGCGGCGCGCCCTGTGCCTGTCTACTTCCTCGGCGACCTGGCCAGCTCGGCGCGGATTGTGGGGCTGGCCAACCTGGTCGCCCCGGCGACGCGACTAGGCGCCGTGTGGCTGACCAGTTACCCGACCAGCTCACACGGCCTGGCCTTCGCAACGGGATTCGCGCAGGAATTCTCCGCGGCCGGCGAGCCGCTCGGGCCGCGGCTGCGGCTCCCGGCCGGCTACGTGATCGACGCGGCGACCGATCGCGGGCTGCTGCTCACCCAGGTCATCCGGAGCGGCCCGGCGCCGGCGTATGAGCTGTGGGATCCGGTCACCGGGCAGGTCATTCGGAAGTTCGCCGCCGTGATCGCGGCCAGCGCCGGTCGCATCGCGTGGACGCCCAGGTGCGGGTCCCGGTGCCTGGTTCGGGTGCTCGACCTGGCGACGGGCAGGACGACGCAGATCACGCTGCCCGGCGGCGGCTCGGCGGCGCGGGGCGTGTTCAGCCCGGACGGGCGGCTGCTTGCGCTCGCGGTGAGCATCGGCAACGGCGGCGACGGGGGCGCGGCGGCCATACAGCTCGAGGTGGCGTCGGTTCCTGGCGGGCGGCTCGCGGTCGTGCCTGGCACCTGGGCGAGCAGCGATGCGCTGAGCGGTTTCGGCTGGCCTGCGGGCGGCGACAGCCTGGTCGCGGAGCTGAGCTTCATGACCAAGGTGCAGATCGCGTCGTGGCACCCAGGATCCTCCCGGCTGGCCGTCGCCGTCGTCAGACGGAGGCAGAAACCGAACGAGCTCGTGGTCGGGTAAGCCGCCAGCCGGCGCGGCAGGCGTAGCTGCCCGTCAGTCGTAGCTGCCCGTCAGTCGTAGCTGGCCTCGATCAGCCAGCGGCCGTCCTGCACGATCGCGAGCCAGGCGCTGCCGTCGGCGGTGACCAGCTGGAACCTGGCCTTCCTGCACGCGTGCTCGGGATCCCACCAGCGCTCGGTGACGGGCCACGGCCCGGTCCAGGCCGTGACGGCCTGCGGCGGGCCGCCCGCGACCGACAGCCTGGCCGGGCTCCCCGGACACGTGTCCCCTGCCGGTCACGGTCACGGGCGAGCAAGAGCCGTCTGTGACCGCCGCCTGGCGCGGGACCGGGTAGACGGTAGCCGGGGCCGGCGGCGGGATCCGCCCTGGCCAGGGCCGGTCGGCGGGCCGGATCGCGGCGTCGGCGGAATCCCCGAACGGTATAAGCACCGCCTGGTCGGACGGGCTGCGGCCGCCGGTCAGGACCGGCTGCCTGACCGCCTGATGGCCGAGCATCGCCTGGACCCTGATCGCCGCCCGTGCCACCCGGTCGGTGACCACGGCATCGCCCCACAGGCCGAGTTGCCTGCCCTGGCTGACGACGAGCTGGTCGGGCACCAGGCGGAGCAGGCTGATCCCGCCCACCGCGATGCCCTCATCACCCGGTCCGCGCGGGTCCCGGCGGGCCTCGTCAGCCGGCCGTCCAGCCCGCCAGCCGTCGAGTTGCCAGCGCACCCGCTCGGCTACGGCGAGTTCGGACAACAGCCCGTCGTGCCGCCACAGCCTGCTGATCTCCTCTCCGTTGTCGCAGCGCACCTGGATCTGGACCCGGACGCAGGCCAGTCCGCTCGCGGCAAGCTGAGCATGCATCTGGCTCGCGAGAGCCTTCGCGGCGAACACGACCCGCTCGGCCTGCTCGGCTGGCGGATCGAACTCGATCTGGACGGCCAGGTCGGCCGCTGGCTGGCGTGCGGCCAGCGGTCGCGGATCGAGCCCGCGGGCGAGCCGGTGCGCGAGCAGGCCCTGCGCGCCGAACCTGTTGCCCGCCTCGGCGACCGGGACCGCGGCGAACTCCCCCAGCGTCCTGATCCCGAGCCTGACCAGCAGGTCGGCCAGGTCCGGCTCACCGAGGACGGTGACCGCGCGCGGCGCGAGGTAAGCGGGGGTTCCGCCCGGCGCGACGATCGTGACCGGCGGTTGCTCTCGCTGGCTGTCCCTGGATGCCAGCAGCGCCGTGAACAGGCCGTCGGCGACGCCCACGCCGCAGTCGTAGCCGAGCAGGCCGACCGCCTCGGCGACCTTCCTCGCTAGCTCGGGCTCACCGCCGAAGTACCTGGCCGGACCGCGGGTGCCGAACGCGCACAGCCCTGGCCGCAGCACCTCGATCCGCGGGCAGAACTCCTGCACCTCGCTGAGGACCTGCTCGAATGCCCGTGCCGCAGGACCTGGAGCCTGACCCGTCTGCTGGGACACAAGGCTCGGCGGGTGCCAGTCCGGGCAGCGCACGGCGAGAACGCGCCGGTCGCCACTCCCGGCCCGGCCACTCCCGGCCCGGACACCCCCGGCCCGGCCACCCCCGGCCCCTGCGCCGGTCTGCACGGTGGTCCGGCCTTCGCTGCTCGCGCTGCCGCCAGTCATCCGGTGCTTGCCTGCTCCGCCGGCTGGCTGGCAAGGACCGGCTCGGTGGTTACAGCGGTGACCGTTCCGTCCGGGCCAGGCAGCCACAGCCAGCGCTCCTGCGGCCGGGACCAGCCGCCTCGTCCGTCCGCGATCACCTGAGCGCGGCGGCCGCGCAGCCTGCCGTGCCCAGGCCCGATCCCGGCCCACTCGTGCGCGGCTATCCGCAGCCTGACCTGCGCTCCCTCCCAGTCCCCCGCGACCAGCAGCACAGAACCGTGCCGCCGGACGGCGGCCTCGAGCTTGCGCCGCGCCTGGGCGGGCGGCCGGCTCGGCGGCCGCAGCACGACCAGGTCACAGCCGTCGAGGAGGGAGATGACCGCCTGCGGCCAGTTCGGGCCGAGTTCGGGGACCAGCAGCAGCCTGGCGGGATCCAGCCCCGCGTCGGCCGCCGCGGCGACGCCGAACTCGGGTATCCCGGCCGCTGCGCACCACGCGCCAGAGGCGACAGGCCCGGCGGCCAGGGCCAGGCAGAGCAGGTTCCAGCCGCTCGCCGCCACCACCGAGCCGCGCCGCAGCGCGCCGTGCGGCAGCAGATCGCGCAGCGCGGGAAGCACGGGGAGCACATCCGCGTCGGACAGCGCGCCGCTGCCCGCGCCGACCTCTCTGCCCGGGCGGACCATGCCGATGACCGCGCCCATCTCGGCCGTGGCCATCTCGGCCGTGGCCTTCTCGACCTCGGCGACCGCGGCTCCCATGGAGTCAAGTATCGAACAGATATTCGACTCAATCAAGCGCGACGCGAGCCCATTCACACACCCGGCCGATCCCAGCGGGGAGGCCGCCTCCCCCGATGCCCGGGCTAGAAGCCGCAGGCGGTCGCCACCGCGGCCGCCGCTGCCTCGCGGTTGTAAGCCGCGGGGATACCGGGACGCTCGAAGTAGTTCATGTAGATGTCGGCGGCCTGGGTCGCGCTGGTGGCCGCGTTCAGGGCCGGGATGTACTGCGACCACTGCTGGTTGTACGTCAAGACGGCCGCTAGCTGCGTCCGCAGGTCAGCCGCCGGGTTGCCGGTGACGAAACCAGGAGGCAGCGGCGTCCAGCCGATCAGGCCGCCCCCGCCCGTGCCGACGGACTCGGGGTTTCCCTTGGATTCCTGGTAGATATTGCCGGCCATGCCTGCCGCCGCGAGGCGGGTGTAACCGTGCGCGCTGAGGTATCTAACGATGGCCGCGTAGTTCGCTGGCAGCATCACCGACGACCCTGAGCAGGTCAGCTTCGCGTGCCTGGGCGCACGCTTGGCCGCCTTGGCCGGCGCCGCATGCCCTGGCCGAGAGTGCTTGCCGGGACCCGTCGCGCCGCGGCGCGACGTCGCGGCGGCGCCGCGCGACTTGGCGGTTCTGAGGCCACCTGAGGTCTTCGATGCTCCGGCCTGATGCGCCTGGATGTGCCCTGGCCTCGCCGCGCCCGATCTGCCTGCGTGCGCGGCCGCTGGGGCGTGACCAACCGCGTCGGTCAGGGCGTCGGCGGCCAGCCCGTGTGATGTCGCGCTCACGACCACCGCACCTGCGACGGCGACCGCGGGGGCGACCAGGGCCGCCCGCTTGACCAGCTTGTTGAGTTGTCTGGGGGCGATCTGACGCGCCCGCCCGGCGGCCGCGTGCCGCCCGTTCCTGACCCTTGCCTTGCCGTGCGTTCCTCCGTGCCTCAAGAGCTCCCTAACGCCGGATCCTCGCCCAGCTACTCGGCAAACCACCGCCTCTCGCCGGGCCTGACTATCCGTAATCACCCGGCAGCATAGTGGAGTATTAGCACTTAGGTGACCATGATGGCCTAAACACGGCAATGACTTCAGATCACACACAGATCATTCGAAGCCGCCTGATGTGGCCTAGTGCGGCCTGATGCGGCTCATAGGTACGAATCGGGCCGTTCGGCCGTCCGGCCATCCGGCTATCCCGCCATCAGGCCATCCCGCACTAGATGGGCGTGATGTCGCACACGATCGCGGGCTGTG
This sequence comes from uncultured Actinomycetota bacterium, assembly GCA_963696215.1. Lineage (GTDB taxonomy): Bacteria > Actinomycetota > Actinomycetes > Streptosporangiales > Streptosporangiaceae > Chersky-822. The sequence goes on along the minus strand of CAVOJF010000005.1, from coordinate 612,404 downwards.
CCGATGGATACGGCACGCTGCCGCCGCTCAACTGCCTCACGACGCCGTCCAGCAGGTCGAACGCTTCCGCGTAGCCGGGAATGGAAGGCGCCCCGTGCCAGTCGACCAGGGCGGTGCGCTCGGTGTCGCCAATCTGGACGGTCAGCGCGCGCAGCGTCGCATCTGCCACCGGCTGAAAGGCGGGCACGTCGGGAAACCCCGCCCGCTCTAGAGCGGCCCAGAGCGCGGTCATAGCCGCGGCGCCCACTTGGCCGGTCCATGCCCCCGACCCCGGCCGACGGGAGAAGTAGTGATCGAGCCTGGCGCGGCCGTCTGGCCCGATCGTGAGTTCGCTGCGGCCCCACGGGTTGCCCGGGTTGTGCTCGTTGCCGACGCTGTACCTGAGCGTCCTGGCGGGCATGCGCGCATGCTACTCGCGCCTGGTGCGCCACGGCGGGAGCCGCGCTGCGCCGCGTTAAGGTGGCTCGATGGCGTACACCGCTGATCCTCGCGTCGACGCCTACATCGACGCGCTGCCCGCCTGGCAGCAGGCGATCTGCCGCGAGGTCAGGGAACTCGTTCTCGCCGCCGACCCGGACGTCACCGAGACGATCAAGCGCACCAAGCAGCCGTACTTCGTGCTCGACGGCAATATCTGCGCGCTGCTCGCCGCGAAGGATCACGTCAACGTGTTCGTATACGACGGCGGCATCGTCCCTGACCCGGAGGGGATCATCACCGCCGGTCACGACAACAAGACCGCCAGAACGATCGGGTTCCGGGAGGGCGAGCAGGTCAACGGGCCGGCGTTGACCGCCATGTTCCGGCAGATCATCGCCAACAACCGGGCTGGCGGCTGGCGCAAGCTCAAGCGCGACGGCCAGCGAGCGTTATGCCGGGAGGCACAGGCCGCTAGGCCGGGAGGCACAGGCCGCTAGGCCGGGAGGTACACGCCGCTAGGCCGGGCACATCCATTCGTCCCGGCCGAGCAGCGGCGCTGGGTCGGACGCGCTGGGCGGCGGGAAGTGCACCCGGAGCGAGAAGGCCTCCGCCGTCGGGCCGTGCGCCCGCAGGTGGCGGACCTTGTCCTCGGCCTCGGCCACGGTCGGGGTCGTGCCGCGCGGGATCCACCAGAGCGCCGTGTAGGCCTCGCGCATCTGCTCAAACCATTCCCGACGGCGCCGGAGCACGCTGCGGTGCTCGTCTGAGTAGACGAAGCTGGCCAGCGCCTCGACCGACTCCCAGGCCGACATGTTGATGATCACTCCGGCGCTGCCAGCGGCGTCCCAGCCGAACGCCTGGATCGCCGTGGCGTTGCCGTCTTCGGTCTGCAGCCGCCAGACGAATCCAGGGGCTGCGTCCGCGACGGCGTTGACGGGGTCGAGCGCGGCCATGAAGTCCGCGAGTGCTGGGCTGTCGATCGGTGCCAGCAGTCGTCCGATGTTCACCTGGGCCAGGACGTAGCTCATGGGCTTATCATCCCTCCGTCACGGCGCTAGCTGATCAGGAAAACCGGGTAGCCTGGCGCGATCTCCAGCAGTTTCTGGTCGGGCGCGCTGGCGTCGACGCCGTCGAAGAACACGCCGACCTCGAACTTCCAGCGGCGCAGGTACGCCCGCAGCACGTCGGGCTTCTGCGCGTCCGCCAGTTCGGTAGCAGTGAACTCCTCAACCCGCCTGCCGACCCGCAGCTCTCCGCCGCCGGCGACGCGCAGGTTGCGGACCCACTGGGTCTGACCGCGCGGTGCGACCAGGTACCTGCGGTCCCCTAGGGTCAGCACGTTCACGGGGTTGGACCGCCACTCGCCGCTCGTCCTGCCGCGTACGTAGAGCACCCTGCTGCCCCAGACACTGAAGCCGCGCCTGGTCAGCCACGCCACGGAGTCGTTGAAGATCTTCCCGCTCAGACGGCCAGCAGGCGTTGTCGGCATGACATACCGGCTCGCCGGGTCCTGGTTCGGCCTGGGAGTGGCTGGACGCTGACTAGCTGACATCGCGGTTCTCCTTCAACATGTGAGAGCACTGCTCTTGACTTAGATCAGTGTGCTCCAGAGGTCAGTGAATGTCAAGAGCAGTGCTCTCTTTTGTGACCAGATCGGCTATCCGCGGCAGGCCGCAGGCGGACGGATCGCGAGCACGCCCTTCGATGAGGCCGCGTAGATGACCCGGCCGCCGCGGGCGGAGGCGAGGATCTGCTCCACCTCAGCGTGGCCTGCGATGGCTCCCCTGGCCCTGATGTGCCCGGTCCGCGGGTTCACGCAGCCCGCGGTGCCGAAGAGCTGAATCAGATACACCGAGGGAGCCGCGAACGTGGTGCCCGCGCCCATCTGCCACGAAAACAGGCTGTGCCGGCTGCCTGTTCCTGGCAGCCTGACCGCGTGCAGGTCCCGCTGCCGCAGCAGCACGGTGAGACCGGCCATCCCGGTCCTGAACGAGTCCCAGACCCCGCCAGGAACCGCGGTCAGCGAGCCGCCGCCGACCGCGACCGCGGTAACGGTCCTGGTGTTCGCGGCGAGCTTGCGGCCGGTCGCGACGCTGCACTCGAAGACCGGTGACCGGCTGCCGATCCGGTCGCTGGTCCCGACATAGAGGTCGCGGCCCGACGGGCTCTGCGCGACGGCACCCGCGATCAGGCCGGCGGGGACCCGGATCGTGCCGATCGCGGCGCCGGTCAGCGGGTTGAGGTGCCGGACCGTCCGCCCGAACGCCACCCACACGGTCCTGTGCGCGCCGGGTGCCACCGCGACCGCCCCGAACTTCACCAGCGAGGGACCCAGCGTCCAGGACCGCACGATCGCCAGCGTTCGCGGGTTGACCTGGTAGAGCTTCTGCCGCTCAGCCGTCGAGCCGATCAGCCGGGTGCCGTACACCCAGACCGATCCGTCGGCCAGCGTGATAAGGCTGACCGGAAATGACGGACCGATCTTCACGTTGCCGCCGGTCAGGCCAGTCCGGCGGAGCACGAAGGAACCGTGGGCGCCCGCCGACAGTGCGAAGTCGGTCCTCGTGCGCGGGTCAAACGCCTGGCTCACGACGCGGAGGCTGCCCGGCTGGGCCAGGATCGTCGTGGCCGGCCAGTTCACCGCGCGGGCCGCGCCGAGATGGGCCGCGAGGTCGGCAGCCTGCCCGGCCCCCGTGCTGGCAAGCCCCGTACCGGCAAGCCCCGTACCGCCAAGCCCCGTACCGGCAAGCCCCGCACTGGCCAGCAGCGTGCTCGCAAGCACCGTGCCGCCGGCAATGGTCACCGCAACGGCCGTGACTGCCCGCGGCTTGCGTGGCGTCGTCCGAAATCTCATCGTGTTTCTCCCTGCGTGCGCCTGATCCGTGCCCAGCCGGACCCTCACCTGTTCAGACGCCGATCGCCCGCCATTGGCTGTGGGCTACCGATAACTACTTCGTCAACGGCCAGCGCGGCGAACCCGCTGGGAGCGTCTTCGGCGGCAGGCGCTAAGTTGTAATGAAAACGGTTTTCATGTACGTTCTCCCGTGAGCCGCACGGGGCTCGCGGGACAAATGGCGCAGGAGATTCAGCGTCCGATGAGCGGTAGGAGCATGGCGGGATTCAGGGCGGCGGGCCGCCTTCTCGTCGGGGCACGATCGGCGCTGGCCGCGGTGGCCCTGCTGGCCGCCGGGTCGTCGCTGACCGCAGGGTGCAGCACGGCAGGGGCGCAGGCGGCGGGCAATCCGCGCATCGTGCAGGTCACCGCCGCCGAGAACTTCTGGGGCAGCATCGCCAGGCAACTCGGCGGCGCGCACGCCCGCGTGATCAGCATCATCTCCAATCCGAATACGGACCCGCACAGCTATGAGCCCACCGCCACCGACGCGCGCGCCGTCGCATCGGCCAGGCTGGTGATCGAGAACGGCATTGGCTACGACCCGTGGATGGCCAGGCTGCTGGCGGCCGACGGGGGCGAGCACATATCGGTGCTGGATGTCGGCGGCGCCCTGCGCGTGCCAGCCGATGGAAATCCGCACCGGTGGTACAACCCGGCAGACGTGCGGGCGGTGATCGAGCGGCTGACCGTCGACCTTTCCCTGGCTGACCCGGTTGACCGGCGCTACTTCGCCAGGCGCGAGGCGCTGCTGACCAGGGTCGGCCTGCGCAGGTACGACGACCTGATCACAGCGATCAGGCGCCGCTACGGCGGGACGCCCGTGGGCGCGTCGGAGTCGATCTTCGCGATGCTCGCGCCGGCGCTCGGGCTGCACCTGATCACGCCGCCCTCGTTCCTGAAGGCGATCACCGAGGGCACCGAGGTATCAGCGGCCGACAAGCAGACCATCGACACGCAGATCAGCAGGCACCTGATCAAGATCTACGTCTACAACAGCCAGAACGTCACGCCAGATGTCCAGGCGCAGCTAGCTGCGGCGCGGGCAGCGCACATCCCGGTCGCCAGCATCACCGAGACGCTGGCACCACCGGCCGTCAGCTACCAGACGTGGCAGATCAGGGAGCTCAAGGGGATCGAGGCCGCCCTCGCCAGGGCGACCGGCAGCTAGGCGCGAGCGGAGGGAACACCAGCCATGGGCGAGACTCAGCCAGGCAGCGGCCAGGCGGTGCGGTTCGAGCACGCGGCCGTGCAGGTCGGCGGCCGGACCGTCTGGTCCGACGTGAACCTCACCGTTGACTCTGGTGAGTTCATGGCCGTGCTCGGGCCGAACGGCGTCGGCAAGTCCACTCTCATCAAGGCCGCCCTCGGCCTCGTCGGCCTGTCCGCAGGCTCGGTGACGGTCCTCGGCCGGCCCCCAGGCCAGTCGGGGAAGGAGATCGGTTACCTGCCGCAGCGGCGCAACTTCGACGCGGGGCTTCGGGTGCGCGGCGTCGACATCGTCGGCCTCGGCGCCGACGGCGAACGGTGGGGTGTGCCCCTCCCCTGGGGCGACCGGCTGTTCCGGGCCCGCAGGGCCGCAAGGGATCGGGTGAACGAGGTCATCGAACTGGTCGGGGCGTCCGCCTTCGCCGGGCGGCCGATCGGCAAGATGTCCGGCGGCGAACAGCAGCGGCTGCTGATCGCCCAGGCGCTGGTACGGCGTCCTCAGCTGCTGATGCTGGACGAGCCGCTGGACAGCCTCGACCTGCCCAGCCAGGCATCCGTCGCCGCGCTGATCGCCAGGATCTGCCGCGAGCAGCAGGTCACCGTGATGCTGGTCGCCCACGACGTCAACCCGATCCTGCCCTACCTCGACTGCGTCGGCTATATCGCGGCTGGCAGCGCGGTGTGCGGCCCACCGGAGGCGGTCATCACGTCGCCGACGCTGACCGCGCTGTACCGGACGCCGATCGAGGTCCTGCACGCCTCGGACGGCAGGCTCGTCGTGGTTGGTGAACCAGAGCCGCCGGCCAGGCACGCCGACCGGCACGCCGACGCGGTCGCCCCGGTATGAGAAGCCCCGGTATGAGAAGGACAGCATGAGACGCACACCATGACCAGCGCCGTCCATCCGCACTTGGGCTGGAACATCGTCACCGACGTGCGGCAGTTGCTCGAATTCGGCTTCATGGTCAACGCCTACCGGGCGGGCACGATCGTCGCGGTCGTCGCCGGTGCGCTCGGCTGGTTCATGGTGCTGCGCCGCCAGTCCTTCGCGGGGCACACGCTCGCGATCGTCTCGTTTCCGGGTGCCGCGGCGGCGATCCTGCTCGGGATCAGCGCGGGTGCCGGCTATTTCGCCGCCGCCATCGGGGCCGCGCTCGTCATCGCGGCAGTGCCTCGCTCGATCGGCGGGCAGGCCAGGAGCAGCGAGTCCGCGATCATCGGCACCGTGCAGGCGTTCGCGCTGGCGTCAGGAGCACTATTCGTCAGCCTCTACGGCGGCTTCCTGAACGGGCTGACCGGGCTGCTGTTTGGCTCCTTCCTCGGGATCTCGTCCGACCAGGTGCTGGTCCTGCTCGTGGTGGCCGCGGCCACCCTCGCCGTGCTCACCCTCATCGCCAGGCCCCTGTTCTTCGCGACCGTGGACCCTGACGTGGCAGCGGCTCACGGGGTTCCGGTCCGGCTGCTCGGCGCCGTCTTCCTCGTCTTGCTCGGCTGCGCCGCCGCCGAGGTCAGCCAGATCACAGGCGCGCTATTGGTCTTCGCACTGCTTGTGATGCCGCCAGCGACGGCCCAGCAACTGACCGCGAGCCCGATGGCGAGCTTCTGGCTCACGCTCCTGCTCGGCCTGCTGACCGCGTGGCTCGGCCTCGCCGCCGCCTATTACTCGGTCTATCCGGTCGGTTTCTTCATCACGACCTTCGGGTTCGCTGGCTATGTCCTCGCCGCCGCGGTGCGGTCTGGCCTGCGCCTGTCCTCACGCCGAAGCGCCGCTGTGGTGCCCGCGTGAGCGGCCTGGCTGGCCTGCTCGGGCAGCCGTTCCTGCGGTACGCATTTCTCGCCGGCGCGGCGATCGCCGCGGCGTCCGGCCTCACCGGCTACTTCGTCGTGCTGCGCTCGCAGGTCTTCACCGGCGACGCGCTCAGCCACGTCGCCTTCACCGGCGCGCTCGCGGCCCTGGCGGCCGGCGCCGACCTGCTCGTCGGCCTGTATGGCGCCTGCGTCCTCGTCGCCCTGGCCATGGCGGTGCTCGGCTACCGGGGCCGTGCCGACGACACCGTCATCGGCAGCGTGTTCGCGTGGATCCTCGGGCTCGGCGCGCTGTTCCTGTCCATCTACACCACGTCTGCCGCCGGTGCCGACGGCACGTCAGGGGTCAGCGTGCTCTTCGGCACGATCTTCGGGCTGTCGGCCGGCCAGGCGCTGACGGACTCGCTGGTCGCGGCCGGCGTCTGCCTGGCATTGATCGCGATCGCCAGACCGCTGCTGTTCGCCAGCCTCGATCCCGCGGTCGCGAGTGCACGCCGGGTCCCGGTCAGGGTCCTCGGCACCGTCTTCCTCGGCCTGGTCGGGGTCACGGCCGCCGCGGCGACCCAGGCCGTCGGGGCGCTGCTGCTGCTCGGCCTGCTCGCCGCGCCCGCCGGGGCTGCGCAGCGGCTCACCGCGCGGCCCTATCGCGGGATGTGGCTCGCCGCCGCTATCGCGATCGCCTCGGTCTGGATCGGCCTGGTGATCGCCTACGCCGCTCCCCAGATCCCGCCGAGCTTCGGCATTATCGGCGTCGCCACCGCTAGCTACCTGATCGCCATAGCCTTCACGGCGAACGGGCGGCGGGCTTGAAAGTCCCGACCGAGTCGTGTTTGCCAATCGCCTGGCCCTGACGTGTCCGACCCGCTCGTTAGCATGACCAGCGTGACGGCTGAGACTGGCTTTCCTCAGGGCATCGGCGCGCCGGCGACCAGGGCGCTGACCCGTGCCGGCTACACAGAGCTCAGACAGCTTTCGGGCGTTCCCGCGTCAGACCTCAAGCGGCTGCACGGTATGGGGCCCAAGGCGCTGCGGGTGCTGCAGGAGGCGCTCGAGCAGCAGGGCCTGTCGCTCGGCTAGCGAGCGAGTGTCCGACCTCGCTGCGATGCTTGGCCCATGGGCCTGACGGTGGTCGCGCGCGGCCGCGAGCTTCGCCTGGCCGTATTCGGACACGGGCCTGGTGAGCCGGTCGCTGCCCTGGACTGGTGGGCGCGCACCTGCCTGGTCTTCACCGAGTACGGCGCCTGGACGGTGCGATCCGCGCACGGCGGCGGGACGGCGTCGGCGGCTGTCATGGTCGCGGGCAGCGGCGGCAGCGAGTACGCGTGCGGGCATCCCCACGGCGTCGAGGACCGCAACCTCTGCCTCATCTATCCGGAGGCCGTCGCCGCGCCCGCGACGACCTTGGTCCCGGTGTCCGGACCGATAGCGGCGCTCCGGCGGGACCTGCGCCGCCACCTGCTCGAGCAACGGGCGGACGCGCTCGACGGGGCGGGCACGCTCGACGCGCGGGCGGATGCGCTCGACGGGGCGGATGCGCTCCACGGGGCGGACACGCTCGACGCGATCGGGTGGGCGCTGCTTGCCGCGGCCGGCTCGCCAGACGCTCCTCCGGTGCCAGGCGCCCGCGACCGGCGGCTGGCCCGGCTGCTGCGGGACGTGCTCGACCGCGAGTACAGCGATCCCGGCCTCGATGCTGTCGCCGCAGGGGCGGCCCTCGGGCTGAGCAGGACCAGGATGATCCACGTGTTCCGCGACGTCACAGGCAGCACGCCGCACAGGTACCTGGTCGAGCGGCGGATCGCGCACGCCGCCAGGCTGCTGGCCGCCGGCGACATCCCGGTGGCAGACGTCTGCTTCGCCAGCGGGTTCGGCTCGGTGTCCAGGTTCCAGGCGGCCTTCAAGCGGGCGTGGGGCATGCCGCCATCGCGATACCGCGCGATGACCAGGCCATCGCCCGCGGCCAAGCCGCCAGCGCCGGATCGCTGACGCCGCATCGACCTGCGGGCCGCGGCCCGCCGCGGCGCGCGATGGGCGCACTTTCCGCGCAGACCGGACGGGCCCTGGTTGCCTAGCATCGCGCGGGTGACGGCAGGCGGCTTCCAGGCGTTCCGGCGGGTGTGGCTCGGCGCCACGGTCTCATCCGCGGGTGACGCGGCTAGCTGGATCGCGCTGGTCGCGCTGACCCTCGGCACGCCGCACGGGAGCGTCGCGGTGCTCGCCGTCTGCTACACGGCGCCGGTGGCCATCGGCGGTCTTGCGGCCGGCTGGGCCCTTGACAGGTTCGACCGCAGGCGGCTGCTGATGGCCGACGCGACGCTGCGGGCCGCCGTCTTCATCGTGATCCCGGTGAGCGCTGGCCTGAACGGCGCTGTCCCGCCTCCGGTCATTGACGCCGTCGCCGCGGTCTACGGGCTACTGAAGATGATCAGCCTGGCTGGTTTCCCCGCCCTGATCCCGCAACTGGTCGCGGACGACCAGCTTTCCCGCGCGAACGCGCTCGAGGGCGCCAGCTACGGGCTCGCGAGTCTCGCGGGGGCCGGGCTCGGCGGCCTGGTCATCGGCGCGTTCGGCCAGGGCGGTGCGATCGGTCTCATCCTCGCCGACGCGGTCAGTTACCTGGTCTTCGCCGCGGCTCTGCGCGTCGTCCGGCCACGACCAATCCCGCTGGCAACCGACGCCACCGGAAACGCAGCGGCAGCGCGCAGCACAAGCACCAGCGTGATGGAGGTGGTCCGGCTCGTCCTGGCCAGGCCTGTGCTGCGCACGATCACGGCGATGTTCGCGATGTTCAATATCGGCGAGGGCATGCTGGCGGTGTTCCTGCCGTACAGGTCGGCCGCTATCGGCCTTGGCCCAGGCGGGTACGGCTATCTGCTCGCGGCGCTGACCGGAGGCGAGCTCGCCGCGGCCGCGCTGCTGGCCCGCCGGGACTGGAAGCGGCCGCTGGTGCCGTCGATCCTGATCGGCCAGCTCGCCGCGGCGGCGATCGTGCTGACGCTGATCGCGCCCAGCGCCGCTGCCACCATCATCGCCATGGCCGCGCTCGGATTCGTGTCCGCGCCGATGACGGCGTGGGCGCAGACGCTGCGAATGCGCGAGGCCCCATCAGCCATGCACGGCAGGCTCTTCGCCGTGCTCAGGACCGCCATGCAGGCGACACCTCCCGTCGGCGCGGCGGCGGCCGCCTGGCTCAGCCCGTCCGGCGCCGGCGTGCTGATCGGCAGCGCGGCCGCGGTGATGGGCGTGCCCGTGCTCGCTGGAGCGGCCGACGTGCTCAGGACGAGGGAACGCAGATCCGCACCGAGCCTGGATGTACCTTGATCCGCAGCTTCCTGGTCCCCTTCCTGTCACCGCCATCGAGTTCATAGGGGACCTTCTTGTTCAGCGTGACCCGGATCTTGCGCCCGCGGGTCACGTGCACGAACGGGGACTTCTGCGGGCTGCCGGCGGCGAGCCGGCCGAACGTGCGCGCCCACTGCGCAGGACTGGTCGCCGTCACGAGCCCGACCTCGACGACGCCGTCGTCCGGCCGAGCGTCGCTGAACACGACGACGCCGCCGAACAGCTTGCCCACGTTCCCGACCAGCACGCAGGAGAGCCGTCCCTTGAAGTACCGGCGGCCGTCGACCAGGACCTCAGCCTTCATCCCGCGCCCTGACAGGTGCCTGGCACCGGCGTAGACGTAGGCGACGCGTCCGAAGCGGCTCTTCATCTGCCGGCTGGCATCGGCGATCATGAGCGCGTCGAAACCGGTGCCCGCCATGACGGCGAAGTGCTCACCATTGACGGTGCCGGTGTCGATCGACCGCCGCTCGCCGTGCAGCCCGATCCGCACCGCCTCGCCCAGGTCATCAGGGATGTTCAGGTTCGTGGCCAGCAGATTGGCGGTACCGGCCGGGAGGATCGCGAGCACAGCGCCCGTCCCCGCGACCGCGTCGACGCAGCGCTGGACCATCCCGTCACCGCCCCAGACGAAGATGATCTCGGCGCCCTCGGCCAGCGCGCGGCGCGCGAAGTCCGGTGCCTTCTTGCTCTTGCTGACCTCGTACCAAACAGGATCGGCGAAGCCCTCGCTCGCCAGCACCGAACGCAGTTCTGGCAGGCCACCGCCCATGCTCTTGCCTGTGTGCGCCACCACGGCGACCGTCGACATGGCATCGTCTCCTCGTTCACCGGCCGCTGGCTGGCCGCGTCGCGTGTCTCGACCCGCCAGGTTCCCGCGCTAGCGCTGGCTAACCGCGGCGCAGCCATGGTGTGAAACGCGATCTGGCGGGGAGCTTGGGCCCATGTCAGCTCCTCTTCTTCGCCGCCTGCGGGCACTGCGCCACCCTGCGCCCGCCGCTCGCGGAAGCCTGAATTCAGTGGTCGTGCTGACCGCCGCCGCGATCGTCTTCACGGTCCTGCTCGTCCTGGTCCGGCTGCGGTGGGGCCCGCTCGAGGCGTTCGATCGCGGCGCGGCCAACTGGCTCAACAACCTCGTCGCCGGCCATCCTGCGGCCCTCACGGTGATCAAGGACGTCACGCTGCTGGGCAGCACGCCGGCCTTGTCGGTCGTGATCGCAGCGGCCGCGCTGCTGCTCGCGCTGCGCCGCCGCTGGCGGCTGGCCGCCTATCTGGTGGTCACGGGGGCTGGCGCGCTCGTCCTCGACCCGGTGCTGAAGGTGCTGGTCGGCCGGCTTCGGCCGGTGCTCGCCCACCCCGTCGCCCACGCCCCGGGCAACAGCTTCCCCAGCGGGCACTCGCTGGGTTCCCTCGTCTGCTACGGCGCCTTGTTCCTGGTCTTCCTGCCCGCGGTCCGCGGCCGGTGGCGCGGCTGGTTCGCGACCCTGATCGCAATCCTGGTCGCCGCGATCGGCATCAGCCGGGCGCTGCTCGGCGTGCACTACGTCTCCGACGTCATCGGCGGCTGGGCGATCGGGATCGCCTGGCTCGGCCTGACCACGTTCGCGTTCGAGCTCTCCAGGCGGGCGGCTGGCCAGCCGGATAGTCATCCGGTGGCCGAGGGCCTGGAGCCGGAGGCGCGCGCCGACCTGCGGCCGGCCCAGCCCGAGCCAGCTGGGCTGGTCCGCCGCGGCCGCATCGCCGCCGGGCTCGTGGTCGCCTGGATCCTCATCCTCGGCGTCATCACCGGCATCGGCGAGCTCATCACCAGATCAGGCAACCGCAACATCCTCGGCGACCGCACGGTCCCGCGCTGGCTAGCGGCGCACAGGACGCCGGGCCTGACCAGCTGGAGCCTGGTATTCACGACGCTGGGCGGCACGATCGCGATCCTGGCCGTCGCCCTGCTCGCCTGCCTTGTCTTTCTTGGCATTACCAGACGCTGGCGGCCGGTCGCCTACGTCGGCACACTCATGATCGGCGAGCTGGCCATGTTCCTGACCGCCGCTGCTGTCGTGAAGCGGCCGCGGCCCGCGGTATCGCATCTGGACCACCACCTGCCGACATCGGCGTATCCGTCAGGGCACGAGGCCGCGACGTGCTGCCTGTACATCGGGCTGGCCATCCTGGTCATCGGGCACGCGCGGGGCTGGTGGCGATGGCTGTTCCTGCTGCCGGCGGCGGCGTTCCCTGTCCTCGTCGCGGCGTCCCGGATGTACCGGGGCGAGCATCATCCGACCGATGTGCTGGCCAGCATGGGTTTCGCCGCACTCTGGGTCACCGCCGTGACGCTGCTGATCAGGCCGAACTCAGCCACTGACCGCGACGGTCAGGGTCACAGGACGTCCTCGGACAAGGCGTCGATGCTCGCGGCCAGGTCAGCGGCCGTGGCGGGCCGCGCCGCCTGATTCTGGTCGATGGCTGAGGCGATCACCTGGCGCACGCCGGACGGCAGGTTCGGCGAGATCTCGGGCGCGTGCGAGAGCACCCTGCGCATTGCCAGCATCGTGTTGTCGGTCGGCAGGTCGCCGTAGAGCCCGTGGCCGGTCAGCGCCCGGTGCAAGGTGGCGCCGAGCGCGAAGATGTCGGTCGCCCGGCCGGGCATCTCGCCCCTGATGACGGCGGGATCGAGGTACTCGACCGAGCCGGTGGAGCCGAGGCCGGTGATCGTCAGGCCGGGTGCCAGCAATTGGCTCAGGCCAAGATCGCTGAGCTTGGCGTGGCCGTCGTGCAGCATCACGTTGCCTGGCTTGATGTCGTTGTGCGCGATGCCGGCCTCGTGCAGCGCGTGTGCCGCCCGCGCGGCGTCGGCCACGGCGGCCAGCACCTGGTTCGGCGGGAGCGATCCGATCGCGTCCGCGAGCGACCCGGCCGGCAGGTACTCCATCGAGTAGTACAGGTCATCACCTTGCTGACCGGCGTCGTAGAGCGTCACCAGGTACGGCGAGCGCACGGCCGCGAAGGCCGCCAGTTCGCGGGTCGCCCGCCGGAAGGTGTCCTGGCTGTTGGAGCCAGACAGCACCTTCACGGCCACGAACTCGGCGTCGATGTGCAGCCGCTCCGGGCGATGGGCCAGGTAGAAGACGCCGTGGTTACCCGCGCCTAGGTGCCTGACGAAACGGTAGTCGGCGATGCCTGAACGCTCGGCGGCAAGGCGTGCATGTGTACTGTTCACGGCTGTCTGCTCTCCTGCTCGCTCTCGATGGGCAGGTCAAGGGCCTGAACCCAGTGGTCCATGTCGTCGCTTGCTTCGTTGGTGCCCGCCACGACTGCCAGGTGTACGTCGCTGTCACGGTCACCGGCGGCCGCCGGTTCATCACCGCCGGGCGCCCGGTCGGCCGCGGCGACGAGGATGCCGCCTCGTGGCTCGGCTCCCGCGCGCACCCGCAAGCCTCGCTTGCGTAGGCTAGCCGCCACCGACGTGGCGGACCGCCCGGACGGCGCGAGCACCAGGTCAAGGCCGTCCGCCACCGACAGCTGCGCCGCCACCTGCACGGCCGCGTCGCCGTCCGAGCCCCTGGCCAGCCGCGCGACCGCCGCAGCGGGCGTCGCTGGCAACGGGCGCAGCACGTAGACCAACTGGGTCACGCCGTCAGCGCCGAGCGCCTCCGGCTGGCCGCTGCCGGGCCGGAGGACAACCGTGCCTGGATCGGCCGCCGCGATGTAGGCGGGGAGTTCGGCGCGGACGTCGTCGCTGAACCTGGATTGGATCTTCGCCGTCACGTCACCAGCCGCAGCGGCGAGGCCCTGGAGCTTGGTCATGGTCTGGGTCATCTGCAACAGCTCACCGCCGAGACCCGCGCCCACCTCGAGGCGGCCGGCGGCCTTGTGCGGCACCAGGTGCGAGAGAACGAGCTGGCTGTGCGGCCTGCTGGCAGCTAGCCGGGATCCGACGTCGATGAGCGGGCCGGCCGTCGCCGGGTCCTCGATCAGCACAACGATCCGGTGCGCCGCTGCCTCGCCGAGCGCCGCCCGGTCGGCCTCCGCGATATCACGCTCCATGATCCGGTTCGGGTAGATGACCTTGAGCAGCGGGCCTGCCATGCCCGTGGTCACGATCGCCATCACGACCATCAGGGTGAACAGCGCCTTGTTCAGGATGCCCAGCTGGAGGCCAACGGTCAGGATGACAAGCTCGGTCAGGCCCCTGGTGTTCATGAGCGCGGCGAGCGCACCGGATTGCCTGGGCTGCACGCCGGTGAAGCGGGCGCCGAAGTAGGCGCCGCCGAACTTGCCGGCCACCGCGACGAGCATGATCAGGATGAGGTCGACCAGGCCAGACAGGCCGATCCCGCGCAGGTTGACGTTGAGCCCGGCGATCACGAAGAACACCGGCAGCAGCACGAGCACGCTGACCTGCTCGAGCCGCTCCAGGATCGCCTCGCGGAGCGCGGGCACATCCCTGGGCATCACGATGCCGAAGATGAAGGCGCCGAAGATGAACTTCACGCCCATCCAGTCGGTCGCATAGCTAGACAGCAGCAGCAGGGCCAGCACCGCCGCCAGCACGTTCGGTGTCAGCCTGCCCTGCCGCTCATACTGGCCTGCCAGCTTGCGCAGGCCGGGCCTGACCAGCCAGATCATCACCGCCGCGTAGACCGGCGCGAGCGCCAGCCTGAGCTGGCTGTGCCCGGCACCCGCGCCAGCGACCGCGATCACGACGGCGAGCAAGGCCCAGGCGAGAACGTCGTCGACCGACGCGGCGGCGAGCGCAAGGCCCCCGACCCTGGTCCTGTGCAGGCCGCGGTCCGACAGAATGCGCGCGAGCACGGGAAAGGCGGTAATCGACATCGCGGTGCCCAGGAACAGCACGAACGACGTTGTGTCGTGCGGGTGGTAGCGGTGCACGAACCAGCCCGCCAGGGCCGTGCCGAGCGCCAGCGGCGCGATGATCGACCCGAGGGCCACCCCAGCGGCGACCCGGCCGCGCCCCTTGACCAGCCCGAGGTCGACCTCGTAGCCGACAACGAACATGAAGAAGACCAGGCCAAGGTCGGCCAGCGCGGTTAGCGGCGGGATCAGCGTGGGCGGGAACAGCGTCTCCGTGATGTGCGTGCCCCAGATCGTCGGGCCCAGCAGGACGCCGGCCACGATCTCGCCGAGTACCGGTGGCTGCCCGATCCGCTTCGCCAGCACGCCGAGCAGCCGCGCGAGCACGATGATCAGCGCTAGGTCGAACAGCAGCAGCTGAACGTCGGCGTCAGTCATCGGCGGATCCGATCATGTCCCCCACCATCGCTCGTCCCGCCCGCCGTCAACGGCCGCGATGGGATTCGTAGCGGAATCCGCGGCCGCCGAGATCGACCTGGCTGCCGGTTGCCAGCACGATCGGGATCTGCGGCACGAGGGGTGTATCGGCGGGCTGCCCTGGCAGTAGCACGCGGGTACCGTTCGCTGAGCCCAAGTCGGTGACAAGGACACGCCAGCCGTCCAGGTGAACCCTGGCGTGCACGCGCGAGACGATGCCCGTGTCGTCGCTGATCCGCAGCGGCCTCGCGTTGCCGGCGGCGACGGATCCGTCAAGGCCAGGCTCGCGCCCGACGACGTAGTCATTGTCGAGCTGGAACACGGCGCCGTCGTCCAGTAGCAGCACGCCGAGCGGCGGCCGTTCGCCCGGCCTTGGTACCAGCGTCTGCTGGTTCATCGAAATGCCGCAGATCGCGCAGAACAGCGCCTCCGGGTCGTCGAAGTGACCGTTCTTGCAGTACACGCCCTGGATGATCGGGCCAGCAGACACGTAGCTGCTCGAACCCGGCGGCATGTCCTTGACCTTCGACAGCGGCACGCGAGCCGGGATGTCGACGCCGCCGCCCGAACCCGCGTCCAGCAGCAGCACAGCCTCAAACGCCTGGCCTTGGCCCTGGTCAAGCCCGGGGCCGGCTCGAATGGCTCGGGCGGCGCCGTGACGTCTCGCTCCAGGTCTTCCGCCGTGCCAGGCGCCGAGCCGACCGGCGGGGTGTCCACCGCCGCCGGAGTTCCCGCCTGTTCACCTGGGGTCAGCCCTGACCAGAGTTCGGTCGCCTGGCGCTCCTGCGCCGAGACCGAGGCCTCAGGCGGCGGCGCCCAGGCGGCGGTGGGTTCGAACAGCCGGTCAGCCGCAGATGACTGCGGCACCGATGGCTGCGACGGGGGTGCGCCGTCGGCGGGGACCTCCGCTCCCGTGGGCTCGGCTGCAGCAGCCTCGACCCGATCGGAAGCCCGTCCGGCGGCCGGCTCAGCCGCAGGAACCTGACCCTCGCCTAGCAGAGGCCCGGCTGCCGCCTCCTGCGCCGCTGCGGCGGCCGCCTCCTGCGCCGCTGCCGCTGCGGCGGCGGCCGCGGCGCTCGCTCCGCGGCCCCTGGCCCTGGGAATCTCCATGGCCGAGGTTTGTGCGCCAGAGATGTCCGACGGGGTCATCTGGTCGGCCGAGATCTGGGCGCCCGCGGGCGTATGCCCCGCTCGCTTGCCAGGCGTGGCACCGCGACCTGACTGACGGCCCGCCATGCCGTCGGCGTAGTAGCTCAGACCGCCGGCCCTCACCGTCCCCGCGTCCAGCCGGGAGAACCGGTCGGTGCTGGCGACGCCGTTGTCGCTCGGGCTGAGCCCGCCACGAACGCCGGTGACGGCCGACCGCACAGTGCCGCGCAACAGCATCCGCGGATGGCCGGCCTCGATCCGAGCGGTCCCCTCGCCTGTCGTGATGTCTGCCCAGGCGCCGCCGCTGACGGTGATCGCCAGGCCCGAACCCGACTGGCCGAATGCCAGGACGGAAGGGCCATCCGGCCCGGGCGCTGGACGGACACCGCGCTCAGCGGCCTCGAGCACGTCCGCGACCGCGTCGGTGAACTGCCGACCGTCACCCCCCGCCGCCGCGATCTGCTCAAGCAGGTCAAGCAGGTCGTCGGCGGCCTGGCTGTTGTCCAGGCTGCAGAGCAGGATCAGGTCTCCGTGCCTGGCCAGCACTCCGTCACCGGGCACGGGGAAGAGCCCCGCGACGTGCCCGCCTGCGGCGTTCTCGCTCATACCAGTCTCCCGCCATGAAAGCGCCACCGGATGAACGGAACGCGCATCGGACCGTTGGCCACCAGCCAGACTGCCAGCCAAACCAGCCCGAAATCAATCACAAAGGCCGCTACCGGGACGGTCCCGCTGATGCCGGGTATCAAGCCCGCCCGCAACAACAGCCACACCAGTACCCCTTCGGGGATCGCCGTCGCGAGCCCGAACAACGTCGGCCAGTCTTTCTCCCAACGCCACTGCATAACGAAGTGATAGAGGCACTCCCAGCCGATACCCAAGATGGCGACCGCCGCCAGGATGATGAACGTATTCCTGTACACGACCGACAGCGGCGCCGAGATCGGCAGCAACGGGCCGATGATGAACGTGACAATGCCGCCGACCACGGCGAGCAGGACCAGCCGGGTCTGAATCCGGCCACCCAGGGTGGGTAGCACTGTGCCTCCTTCTGTGTAGGCAGGGGGGCGCCCCGAGCCTGCGGCGGTGACGTTAAGGCTGCCTGTTCCGTGCCCAGCGCAGCCATTGCCGAATCGAGCGGAACGTGCCGATCCGGCGACAGAACCCGCGCCGCGCTAGGTCATCGGCGATCTCCTGGGCCGCCACCTGCAAGCCCAGGAAGGTATCGACGCCGGGGAAGTAACCGCCGAGCGTCGTCGCACCCGAGGCGTACATGACGCCCGGGCCGCTCGCCGAGCCGCGCAATTCGAAGCTGCGCTCGACATCCAGCCGGCCGAGCGGGTTGCGCCCGGCTCCCGAGTGCGCCAGCAGATCGGCGAGCACACGGTGCTCAGCGATGTCGGCCTCGAGCCCGGTGCAGTCGATCACGAAATCAGCGGCGACCTCGACCATGCCATTCTGCGTGTTGACGCAGCTGACGATCTTGCCGTTCTCCAGCCGCATATCCCCGACGGTGCCGGACATGGTGCGGTACCAGCCGGAGTCGCGCCCTTCCTTCATCTGGGCCTGCCACCGCCTGCGATACGGGGTATTCGTACCGCCCATCAGCTTGTACTTGGCTGCCCGCTGGTCGCCCTCGAGCCTGCGCATCTCGGATTTCAGCTGGCCGCCCCAGACGGACTTGGGGTAGTTGAAACCCTGGTAGGCGAAGCCATAGGCGCCTTTACGCCGGTTCCACGCGTTCGGCCCGTGTGCGGTGGCGATGAAGGTGCGGAACAGGTGGACGATCTCGGTGGACAGGCCGTATTTGGCCCTGTCGTCCATCAGCCGCGCCAGCACCCTGGAGGCGACGATCCCGCCACCCCGCAGCATCACGACCAGATGCTTGGTCCTCGCGGCCTCGTAGACGTGCTCGTGCTCCTCGTACGCGCTGACCACGTGGTGGAAGTCCTGGTGCGCGGTGCGGAACTCCTGAAGTTCTGGCAGGTATCGCAGGCCCGGGTAGCCGACGGCCAGGTGCACGAACTCGGCACGGTAGGCGAGCCGCTTGGTCGCCGTCGAGCCTGCCATCGGCGTCAAGATGATGAAGTAGCCGCCGCCCTGGCGCTTGCGGACCATCCTCACCTGGCCCTTGACGAGCATCTTGGCCCACTCGATGCGTTTGGCCTCGCGCTCGAGCCCGGCGAAGACGCGGCCGGCCTTCGGCGTGTAGTAGTCCGCCCAAATCGGCTCGATCAGCACCTGCCAGAGCGGTGCGAGCGTCCGCTCGGTGACGGCCTCGGCCAGGGCGTAGGAGGGGAAGCCCCAGATGTTGTCCGGCCTGGACGCCGAGTCCGACCTGATCCGCTCGGGACGCGGGATCTGGGAGACCCTGGTCAGGTACTCATAGGTCTGCCACGCGAAATCCAGGTTGGACAAGATGGCCATCCGGCCGGTCGGCACGCCGGCGATCCGCAGGTAGTCGACCGTCACGAACGAGCCGATCCCGCCGCCGACGCTCACGAACGGCACGTCGGTGACCGGGATGCCGGCCGCTGCGACCATCTCATCGGTCCACTGGTCGGAGCGCAGCAGTTCGTCGGTCAGATCACCCGAGCCAGGCGCAGCGCCCTGGTCGGCCGCCCTGGCCGCCTCAGCGGCCGCTGGCCTGCTGCGCCGCACCGTTTCCTGTGTCTGCGCGCCTGGCGTCCCGGCAGCGCCGGCTGGCTGATCGACCACTTGCTGCTCCGATTCACATAAGTCCGCAGGACTGTATACGGGTACATCGCCACTTATGACTGCGGACTTCACCTGGTGGTTGCAGCCCGTCATCGGCTAAACACCTGAGAGTGTGGCATGCGGCGCATGAGCCGACAAGACGCGCCGCCATTACCCGGACACCGGAGTCAGCAGACCGGCTCAAATTATCTAAAAAGCGTTGTTATCTATATGTCGTAGTTTCCACTTTTTTCCATTCACTGCTGCCGGCTAGACCCAGGACCGTACCCGTAGATCACCCAGACCTGCCCTCTGGCGAACGGCATTCGCCGGCCGTCACGCAGCGTGAACACCGTGCCGCCGTCGGCGGTGGGCCTGGACCAGTGCACGTGGTAGGCGCGTCCGTCGCGGAGCACGACAGCGCTTCCGCTGCCCACGGTGTGCGCGTACGGCGGCCTGATCCCGAGTTCCAGGAATCCGGACGTCCCGACCTTGACGTACTGCACGACCACGGTGCGCGTGCCGAGTCTCTTGCCGTCAGCGGCGGTGGCTGGCTTGCCGTCCATAGAGATCAGCCACCGGTGCGCCGGCGCCGCCCAGCGGAGGCTGAAGGCTGCCGACGGGTAGCTGACGTTGTAAACGCTCGTCGGCTTGCCGCCCGGCGGCGCAGTCCCGAACCGGAACCCGATGTCCCTGGCCTTGCTCGCGCCCTTGGCCTCGGCGAGCAACTTGCTGGTGCGGGCGTACAGGTTGTACGGCGCGATCCTGCTTGAGCTGCGGAAGTAGCCGCCGACGATGCCTGCGTACAAGTCGACGATCCTGGCGTGCTCGACCACTGGAAGCAGCCGCGGCTGCGCGCCTGAGAATGCGAACGCGGGCTTACCGAACTGTCGAAGCAGCGCGATGTCTTCCTCGCGCGAGCTGCGCACGGGGCCGACGACCGGAGGAATGTGCGAGGAGAACACCGCGAAGATCCGGCTCAGCCCGCCTTCGACAGGCAGCAGGTAGACAATGTCCGCCTTGGTCAAGCCGGTCGGCGGCCTGGCTTGGGGGACGTTATCTATCTTGAAGATCAGCTCGGGACCGAGCGCCTGCACCGGCTCGCCCGTAAACGGTGACCTCAGCTGCGGCGGCGAGTCATGGGCGGCGTGGTGGGCTGAGTCTTTCTTGCCTCCGCCGGTCAGGACGAAGAAACCACCGATCAGCAACCCCAAGGCGACCACCGAGCTGACTGCTGTGAGCAGGGCCCCCCGACTGATCCGCACTGGCTACCCCTCCCGGACGGAGGCTAGCACCGCAGTCAGAAGGCATGTCGGAGGTGCAAGGCCTGGCAGCGAGAAACGGCCGCGCGTGGTGCTATCCTGCCGACATGTTCGTCGTGACTGGCCTGCTTACCAACGAGCCGCGCTAACCGTTTCCGGCGCGGCTCACCCCTCCTGCGTGAGGGGTTTTTCTTTTCCCCGAAACCTATTGCGAGGCCACCTGATGAACAGCAGCACTGACAAACCGGCAGCGCCGGGCAAAGCGGCGACCGGGGATTTCCCCTTCCGCTATAACGCCGCCCTGGCGAGCGAGATCGAAGCCCGCTGGCAACGCCGCTGGGCCGACGACGGCACGTTCTGGTCGCCCAATCCGGCCGGGCCGCTCTCGCAGGGATTCGAGCTCGTCGCCGGCCGCCCGCCGCTGTATGTGCTCGACATGTTCGCCTATCCAAGTGGTATCGGGCTGCACGTCGGCCATCCGCTCGGATACCTGGCGACCGACGCGTTCGCCAGGTACCAGCGGATGAACGGCCGCCATGTCCTGCACGCTTTCGGATACGACGCGTTCGGGCTGCCAGCCGAGCAGTTCGCGATCAGCACAGGCCAGCATCCTAGGGTCACCACCGAGCAGAACATCGCGATCATGCGCGACCAGTTGCGCCGCCTTGGCATGGGCCATGACAACCGCAGGGTGCTGGCCACCAGCGACCCGGGGTATTACCGGTGGACGCAATGGATCTTCGGCCGGCTCTTCCAGCAGCTGGTGCGACGAGCACACCGGGCTGGCCAGACCACTCGCCGAGCTGATCGCCGAATTCGAGTCCGGCGCGCGGCAGACTCCCGGTGGCCGGCCTTGGCTTGTTCTGACCGATGCCGAGCGGCGCACGATCATCGACGGCCGGCGGCTGGCATACCTGTCCGAGGAGCCTGTCAACTGGTGCCCCGCACTCGGCACGGTCCTGGCCAACGAGGAGGTTACCGCCGAGGGCCGCAGCGACGTGGGCAATCACCCCGTATACAGCAGGCGGACGCGGCAGTGGATGTTGCGTATCACGGCCTTCGCCGGGCGACTGGCAGATGACCTAGACCTGGTGGACTGGCCGGAGTCGATCAAACGGATGCAACGGCACTGGATCGGCGAGCCTGGTGCCTTGCGGATGCGGGACTGGCTGTTCTCGCGGCAGCGTTACTGGGGCGAGCCGTTCCCGATCGTCTACGACGCCGCCGGGCAGCCCGTCTTGCTGCCGGACGAGATGCTGCCGGTCGAGCTGCCCGACATGACCGATTTCCGGCCAGTAACGGGCCAGGAAGCGACCGACCCGGTTCCTCCGCTGGGCCGGGTGCCAGGCTGGACCAGTATCGAACTCGACCTCGGCGACGGCCCGCAGGTCTACCGGCGAGAGCTGAACACGATGCCGCAGTGGGCCGGATCCTGCTGGTACTACCTGCGCTACCTCGACCCAGCCGACGATCAGGCCTTCGCTGATCCGGTCAATGAGGCGTACTGGATGGCCAGGCCAGGACCCGTCGGCCGGGGCGGCGTCGACCTCTACGTTGGCGGGGCTGAGCACGCGGTGCTGCACCTGCTGTACGCCAGGTTCTGGCACAAGGTGCTCTACGACCTGGGTTACGTCTCTAGCACCGAGCCGTTCGCCAGGCTGGTGAACCAGGGCTACGTGCTCGCCGATGCGTTCACCGACGAGCGAGGCAGTTACGTTCCAGCCGCGGACGTCACGACCGCGGCCGACGGATCAGTCTCCTACCTGGGCATGCCTGTCACCAGGCGGGCCGGGAAGATGGGCAAGTCGCTGAAGAACGGCGTCAGCCCTGACGAGATCTGCCGCCAGTACGGCGCCGATACGCTGCGCGTCTACGAGATGGGTATGGGCCCGATCGATGCTGACCGGCCCTGGCGTCCAGATGACATCACGGGTTCGCACAAACTTCTGCAGCGGCTCTGGCGCGCCGTGGTGAACGAGCAGACCGGCCTGGCCGCCGTCAGCGACGCGGCGCCCGACCAGGCAACCGAGCGAGCGCTGCACGCCGCGATCGCGGCGCTCCGCGCGGACTACGGCGAGCTGAAGTTCAACACCGCCATTGCCAGGCTGACCGAGCTGACCACGGCCGCTGGCAGGATCGCCGCTCGCGACGGCGCGCTGCCGCGCGCGGTGGCCGAGCCACTAGTGCTCATGGTCGCGCCGCTCGCGCCGCATATCGCAGAAGAGCTCTGGCAGCGGCTCGGTCACGAAGGAACCCTGGCCTACCAGGACTTCCCGCGGGCCGACCCCGCGCTGGCGGCCGCGCTGACCGTGGACCTGCCGGTCCAGGTCAACGGCAAGACCAGGTTCGTGCTGACGGTTCAGCCTGGCGCCAACCGCGCCGACATCGAGCGGGCACTGCGTGCCAGGCCCGAGTTCGCTGCGCTGAGCGGCGGTCGCCCGGTCGGCCGGATCGTGATCGTTCCTGGCCGGATCGTCAATCTCGTGATTCCCTGACCGCTCAAACGCCCATACTTCTCCCACTTCTCCTAGATCTCCTACTTCTCACGTTCTGTGCATTCGCCGTTACTCGGCAGATATAGTGCAGCATGCCCGGTGTACAGGGAGGTTTCCGAGTTTTCCGAGTTTTCCGAGGTTTCCGAGTTTTCCGCTTCTGGTCACGAAGCGGCCTCGCGTCCCCCGGCAGCTCCCGGCGCGCGGTTGCGATCGTCGTGGGCGTTGCCGTGGCGGGGGCGGCCCTTGCGGCCGGATCTGCGGCATCCGGCCGGGACCGCGGCTTCAGCTGGCAGGTGCGGATCGCCGCTGGCGACTATGCCGCCAGGGCCGCCAGGTCAGCCAGCCTGCTCGAGCACACCTTCTACAACGGCACCGGGCTGTGGCACATGTGCAAAGGGATGACCTGCAGCACCAAGAACCGGGACTGGGGCTCAGACTCGCTGACCTATGCGCTCTGGTTCCGCTGGAGCCTTGCCCGCGACCCCGCGATCCCGCAACTGATGCGCGCGCTCGCCAAGACGGCCCACACCTGGGTACCAGGAGACAACGGCAGCAGCGACACCGTCATGTGGGACTCGATCGCGAACTCGCGTGAATACCAGGTCACCGGCTCGCCGGCCGCGCTCGCCAAGGCGAGGGCAGCGTTCGCCTGGGTGGACTCGGTGATGGCCGACGGGTTCGGATCAGGAGCCTGCCCAGAGATCGACTACCAGTGGCCGCACGGCCGCGGCGGGAACCTCAAGACGCTCGAGACCGCCACCAACTACATCAAGGCCGCCCTGCTGCTGCACCAGATCACCGGCTCGGCCAGCTACCTGGACAAGGCGCGGGCGCAGTACAAGCAGGTCAGGCGCTACTTCCTGATCGGGAACGTGCCGCTGTACACGGTCTACGTCTTCGACAACAAGGCGACCTGCAAGGCACTGCCAGGACGCTATTTCGCCTCGGTGAACGGGAACATGATCTGGGCGGGCTCGGCGCTCGCTGCCAGCACTGGCAACCGCGGCTACCTGCGGCAGGCGATCGCGACCGCACATGCCGTGCGATCGCGGCTGAGCGACGCGGCTGGCGTCTATGCGGACCTGCAGGCCGACAACGACGTGGTAGAGCCGCTGATCGAGGCGATGTACACCCTCGCCACCACCGATCACCGGCCGTTCGCCGCCCGCTGGCTGCTGTCGACGGCATCGGCGGCCGGTGCGGACCAGAACGCCGCTGGTGAGTTCGGGCGCTTCTTCGACGGCCCGCCGCCGACCTCGATCGCGACTGCCTGGCAGATTAACGGCGGGATTGCCCTGGTCCAGGCGGCCGCGGCGCTCGATCCGCACGGGACTCCGGCCGATCCTGGGTTCTGGCAGCACGCCAGGTACGTGAAGGACGACCAGGACCTGGACGATACCCCGCTGCGGATCACCTTCACGGGCCGAGCGATCGCGATCATGGGCTCGGTCGGCGCCAGGTGCTGCATCGACGGGCACGCAAGGGTGTTCGTCGACGGGACCGAGACCTTCGACCGCACCGGCATCTGGCAGAACATGACCAGCCCGTCCGTTCAGCAACCCGACCAGGTGCTCTTCGCCTGGCGGTGGCCGCGAGCTGGCCAGCACACCATCATGATCAAGCCGGGGATTCCTGACATTATGGAGGGCGGGTCCTTCTTCGCGATGAACGGCTACCTGCTCGTCAGGTAGCGCTCACGAACACGGGCGTGACCGAGACCCCGAGCTGGAGCTGACCCCGCTGCGGGCGGACTGTGTCGGACGCGCCGAACGTGTCAGTGACCGTGGCGGTCGCGCACGTCCAGGCCAGGCTGACCGGCACCGGCGGCACGTCTTCCCCGGCGAAGGCATCCCGCTGCGCCCAGAGCACGAGCAACCGGCCTCGCCCGTCGTTCCGCTCCACCTCGAACGCCCAGATCCCCTCCTGGCCCGGCACCGCCATCCTCGTCACCGACCGCGCCCCGGCGAGCTGGGCTGCCAGCAGCGCGAAGGTTGCGGCGGCCGGATGACGCAGGCTCAGCTCGCCGTCGATGTAGCCGAGCAGCGGGAGCTTGCCGATCATCAAGTGCATCATCTGCAGGTGGTCGACCGGCCCCGGGTACTCCGGCGCAAGGTTCCAGTAGGCGGTCCTGCGGACGCCTTCGGCCAGGGCAATCAGCGTGCGCGTGACGATCTGCCGGCAGTTGATCCGCGCACGCCTGGCCTCCAGCTCAGGCGGGCAGCCAGCCATGAACATCGCGAGCTCGGCAGGCAGCTCATCGATCCGGTCATACAGCGCGGCCATCGCGCGCCGCTCCGGAGTGTCCTGGCTCGCACGGGCGGCGAGCTCATCGGTGCTGCTGGTGGCGGGCGCCGCCGCGAACGCGGCCGCGAATACCTGCTGCATGACCGCCAGCGCGGCTGGGAACTCGAACGGCTGCGGGCCCGCGTGCTCGCCCGCGACCACCGGCTTGCAGTAGCCGTGCGCCCGCATGAACTGCCGTGCCGTCGCCACGAAACCGGGCAGGCTGGCCACGTCACCATACAGATGGACGCTGAACAGGTCGAAGCTGTCCCGTCCTGCGCCGGCGACGTAGTCGAAGAACTTCCGCTGCTCGCTTCCCTCGTCGCTGCTGAAGACGTCGTAGCCGCAGCCGCCGAGCACGACCGCCGCGGTCGGATCGACCTCCTTGACGGCCCGGTACATGGTGTTCAGCTGCTCGGTGTACTCCTGCGCCGTCCCCGCCCAGAGCAGGTCGGCGTTGCTCGGCTCGTTGTCACATTGCCAGTAGCTGACCCGGCCCGCGCACCTGCGGACCACCTGACGGACGAACTCCGCGTATGTCTCCTGGTCGTGAGCCGGTGACGGGGGCAGGAAGTCGGTGGGCTGCCTGGTGGCCCACGGCGAACTGGAGCAGAGCGTGATCCACAGCTCCACGTCCTGCTCGTCCTGGCCGTCGAACTGAGCGATCAGCGCGTCGACCAAGTCCCACCGGTACTCCCCCTTGGCCGGCTCCACCTGCCCCCAGAAGAGATAGGCCCGTACCAGCCCGGCGCCGATGCCGCGGGCTTGCGGGCCGAACTGGCCGGGCGGACCGAACAACCCGTAGCTGATGCCGCGCACGACGCCTACGCGGATGCCGGGCGGCTCGTAGCTGGTCACAGCCGTTGACTTCATGACTCAGGTGCCCCCAGGCGTCTTAGTTTACGTTGTATACTTTCTGTTTATATCGTAAACTCCGATCGTGAGCAAACCATCAGCCAGTCAGCCACCGGCCAGCCCCGTCCCGCTGATCTGGACGTTGCCGCCGCCTCCTGCCCGGCAGCGCGCGCTCGGCAGGGATGAGATCGTCACCGCGGCGATCGCGGTCGCGGACGAGGGCGGCGCCGACGCGCTGACCATGCAGGCCGTGGCGGCTCGGCTTGGCCCGTTTTCGGCGATGGCCCTGTACCGGTATGTGCACAGCAAGGACGGCCTGATCGATCTCATGCTCGACACCGCCACCGCCGAGATCCCGGTGGCGGGCCTGCCTGGCCAGGAGTGGCGCCGCGACCTGCACGAACTCGCGGTCAGCACGAGGCAGATGACCAAGAGGCACCCCTGGTACCCGGCGCTGTTTCACACCAGACCGCCGGCCGGGCCGCACATGATGGCCCGGCTGGAGTTCATGCTCGCCGTGCTGGCCAGGTGCGGTGCCAGCCTTGCCGAGGCGATGACGTATGCAGCGCTCATCGACAGGCACATCTACGGGACCGGTCTGCAAGAGGCCGAGGAAGCCAGGATGAGCCGCAGGCACGGCCTGGAGGACCCAGCCGCCATGGCAACGGCGCTGGCTGCGTTCCGCGATCTCGCCGCGGCCGACGGCCGCTACCCGCACCTCGCGCGCTGGCTCGCGAGCCCGGCCGGATCGCCAGCCGACGAGCAATTCGCGCTCGGCCTCGGCTTCCTGCTCGACGGCATCGGGTCGCTGCTGCCAACCCGATCCCCTTGCTGACCGCGGTCCGGCGCCGCTAGCCGCTCTCCTGCTCGGCAGCGTGCTCTGACTCACGCTGTCCTTCGACCTGACCGGCAGGCGCTGCCTGGGCTGCAGGCTTCGGCGGTGGCGCCTGCTGGTGGCCGAGTGCCACCGCGCTGAGCACCAGACAGGCGAAGGCCAGGATCTGGAGCACCGCGAGGCCGCCGTGCGGCAACTTCTCGCCGAACAGCACGAACCCGGCGCCGATGGGGATGGCGTTCGTCACCATCGTGGCCATGCCAGCCGCGGTCAGCGCGTCCCCCCGCTGGTAGGCGGTCTGCAGCACGCTGGTCCCGACGCCGTAGGCGACGATCAGCGGCAGCAATGCCAGCAGCCACAGGTCGCCGTAGCCGATCAGCTTTGCCGAGACGTCGCCATCGGCGAACAACAGCCCAGCGGCCAGGCCCAAGGTGGCGGCACGGCCGAACCTGGTGGGCTGGGCGATCAGCAGGACCGCCAGGCCGCCGCAAGCCGCCAGCCAGACGACGATCCCGGCGACCGGCGGGTGTTTGTCGACCGATTCCCTGCCAACCAGAGACAACCCGAGCAGGAGAAGCCCGGCCAGCGCCAGGACGACGGCGAACTGCTCGCGACGAGCCAGCCTGGACGGGTGACCGCGCGCCGTCGCGAACGCCAGCACCGCCACTCCGGAAGCGGTTACCGCCTGAACCAGGGCCAGCGGCGCGAGGCGCAGGGCGGCCACGTACATCAGCCAGCCCGCTGTCTCGGCCCCGAACGCCTTCATCCAGCGCTTGTCGTGGATCAGGAAGTCGACGACCCGCAACGGCCGGCGCGGCGACAGCCTGGGTAGCGCCGCAGCCGCGTCGTGCTCCAGGGAGTAGGCGGTGTTCGTGACCAGGGCAGCGATGAACGCCAGCCCCAGTCCGATCCACTCCAGTGGCATCCTGCGGACGCTAGCATCCGGGCAGGTCAGCGAGATCAGCCGGGCTCGGGCCGGCCTGCCGCCAGCGTAACGGCGGCGGCGGTGAACTCCTGGCCGAATTGAAGCAGGTCAGCCCACTGATGCGGGATGGCAGCGGCGCCGTCGCGCGCGCCTAGCAGACCGCCCGCGACAGCGGCGTTGGTGTCGGCGTCGTTGCCGAGCCTGGCGATGTCGACCAGCACGTCAGCGAGCGGGCGCAGGTCAAGCACGGCCGCCACCGCCAGGCTGAGCGAGTCGAGGACGTACCCCGATGCCCCGCCGGGGAACGGGAGTTCGCCCGAGGCCGCCAGCACCGCAGGACGCAGTTCACGGCCGGCCAAGATCGCATCGGCGACCTGCGCGCTGCCTAGCTCGCGGGCGACCGCGAGGCCAGCGCCCACCGACTCACCGGGTGCATGCCCTGCCACGAGCGACGCCGCGATCTCGTTGTAGGCCGCGCACGCGGAGACCGCGCGCTCGTCATCGTGGGTGATCGCGGAGATCTCGATGGAATCGCTGATCCGCCGCTGGCGGCTCGTCACCGCCAGCGCGGTCGGGATGCAGCGCATGAGCGAGCCGTTTCCAGCCTGGCCGGGGCCCGCACCCGCCGCCCGAGGGTTACGGCAGCGGCGGTACCGGTCCAGGCCCTGCCTGGTCGCGCCGCCGATGTCGGCTGGCCGCGAACCGGGCTCGCGTCCCGGCCAGTCGCCGTCCAGCCACGCCAGCATGTTATCGGCCGCCGACTTGACGACGTCCTGGCCGGGCCTGGCGCGCAGGTAGGCGAGCAGCACCGCCCTGGTGAGGTCGGTGTCATCGGTGGCATGGCCGGCCTGCCAGCGAAGCGCTCCGCCACCGACGATCTCGCGCAGGCCATCGGGGTACTTGTCCTTGACCGCCGACCAGGAAGTGAACTCCAGGGTCGCGCCCAACGTGTCACCGGCGTGCACGCCGAGCAGCGCGCCGGCCAGCCGGGTGGTCAGGGAAGGAACTCCTCGTTCGGCAGCGCGTGTCATCGACCTCTCCCGCATCCACTTGCTCCAGAGCCATGTTATTCTCATGTTGAGTTTTTCTCAATACGAGATAATCTCAGAACGAGACTGTGACGCAAGACAAACGAGACTGTGACGCAAGACAGTGGTGCGGAGAGCTGACATGACCGAACCGGGCAGCGAGCAGGAGTTCCTTGCCGGCTATGACCCGCGTGCCTACGACCCCATCGCCGTGACCGTCGATGTCGTCACGCTGACGATCAGGGATGGTGGCCTGCACGTGCTGCTCGTGCAGCGGGGTGTGCCGCCGTACGCCGGCCAGTGGGCGTTGCCCGGCGGATTCGTGCGGGCCAGCTCAGAGGACCTCGCCGAGGCCGCGGTGAGGGAACTGGGCGACGAGACCGGGGAGCATCTCGGCAGGGCGCACCTCGAACAGCTTGGTACTTACGGCGCACCTGGTCGCGATCCGCGGATGCGGGTGATCTCCGTGGCTTACCTCGCGTTCGCCCCCGAGCTGCCTGAACCACGGGCGGGCAGCGATGCCGCTGCGGCCGCCTGGGTTCAGGTCGATTCGCTCGGGCTGACAGACGGCGGCACTGGCCAGCGGTCAGGCACCACGAGGAAGCTTGCCTTCGATCACGCCAGGATCCTGGCCGACGGCCTCGAACGGGCCAGGTCCAAGCTCGAATACACGCCGCTCGCGACGTCCTTCGTCACCGAGCCGTTCACGATCTCCGAGCTGCGAATGGTCTACGAAACGGTCTGGGACGAGCCGCTGCACGCGGGCAACTTCCACCGCAAGGTGCTCTCGGTGCCAGGTTTCGTGGACGGCACGGGCGAGACCACCGAGACCGGCGGGCGGAGAGGCGGGCCGCGAGCCAGGCTCTACCGCCCAGGCGACGCTCGGCTACTGCATCCCGCGCTGCTGCGACCAGGCCGGGAAGATGCGGTCCGCTGACATGGCCGCGCCGGCGAGCTGGCCGACCGAGATGCCGCTCAGCTCGGGCCAGGCGATCGAGCTGATCGAAACGCTGCTGGCGGAGGCTGGTCAGTCCGCGGCCAGGCTCGCGGTCGTCCGGTGCTACCTGACCAGGCACGGCCCCGGGCCGCTGGTCACCGAGGATCCGACGCTAGAGCTTCGGGACCGCTTCAACTTTCGAAACGAATGGCAGGGCGCCTTCAGGGTCGGGCACTTCGACGCCGTGGCGCTCAGGTACGCGCTCGAGGCGGCTGGCGGCGCCGACGGGATCGCGCTCACCCACCTGGACGTCGCGCGGCACGCGCCGTTGCTGTACTGCGACCGGTACCAGGCCGACGGCGAGTTCATCTACCGCATCCCGGTCGGCCGGGACCGCGACCTGACCAGGCAGGAACGGCTGACCGAACTGCTGCTACGGGCCAGGCCCGTGTACCGCGCTCCGGCGGCGCCCTGGCCCGACCTGGTCGCCGAGGCGCTGGCCAGCCCCGTCACCGTGCTGTCCTATGGGCCGACGGCGGCCGACAAGGTGGCGGTCGGTGACCCGGTGCGGCAGGGCGCTAGAGGCTGAGGTCCACGATCACCGGAGCGTGATCACTCGGTCCTTTGCCCTTGCGCATCTCGCGGTCGATCCATGCGTCCTTGACCAGGCCCGCCAGGCCTGAATTGGCCAGGACCAGATCGATCCGCATGCCCATTCCCTTGTGGAACGCACCTGCCCGGTAGTCCCAGTAGGTGAACGGGACGCCCTTGGCGATCCGCGGCATGACGTCGGTTAGCCCGCGCCCGAGCACGGCCGCCAGCGCTGCCCGCTCCTGCGGTGTGACGTGCGTCGAGTCCGCGAAGGCCGCGGGATCCCAGACATCGGCGTCGGATGGCGCGATGTTGAAGTCGCCCATCACCGCGAATGGCCTGTCCGCCACCGCTTCGGCCGCCACCTGGTCAGCGAGCGCCCGCAACCAGGCCAGCTTGTAGGCGTAGTGCGGGTCGGACGGCGTCCTGCCGTTCGGCACGTACACCGACCGCACCCGCACCTGGCCGCAGGTCGCGGCGATCGTCCTGGCCTCCAGCGTCCCTGGATCAGGGAAGCCGGGGTCCGCCGCCAGGCCGCGGGCCACGTCATCGAGCCCCACCCTGGACAGCACGGCGACGCCGTTCCAGCGGCCCTCA
Organism: uncultured Actinomycetota bacterium; assembly: GCA_963696215.1. GTDB lineage: Bacteria > Actinomycetota > Actinomycetes > Streptosporangiales > Streptosporangiaceae > Chersky-822. The sequence continues at coordinate 581,794 of CAVOJF010000005.1, read as the reverse complement.
CCGTGGTGTGCCACCTCGTAGCCGAGCGGCGTCACCGCGTCGGCGGGGAAGCCCTCGGCCGGCACCTTGGTCTCCTGCAAGCACACCACGTCGGGCTGGGCCTGCTCGAGCCACTCGACCAGCCTGGGCACCCTCACCAGGACCGAGTTCACATTCCAGGTTGCTATCCGCACGGCGCTATCCAACCAGGCACCGCCGACAACCGCTCAGTTCACGAAGACCTTCGGGCTGCCCGTGACGCTCGAGTCCGTGACCGGCCCGAACGTTGCCGAGAAGTTCGCTGCGGTCGGGCATAGAGCACCGCCGTCGACAACGTGAACTTCTGCTTCGAGAAAGTGATCTTGTTACCGGAGTTCGAGGCGTGACCACTGACGCTCGGGGCCTTGTAGGAGCATGCGACTGGATTGCCGCCGAAGGTCACCGTCACAGTCACGAGTATCGGCTTGCTCTTAGAGCTACCGCTGACCTTCACGGGATCACCCTTGCCGTCACTTACTGAAACCTTGAACGGGAGTTCTTGACCTTCATGCTCTTGAACGTCACGCCGCTGACCCCGCTGACCTTGCACTTGCTAAAGCTCTGGCCGGTCAGCGACTCCAAGGCTTTGCCGGGCTTGGGCGGGTTGCTCGTGACCTTGGCGCTGAACGTCCCCGACTTGCAGGTCAGCTTCTCGGTTCCGAGCGAGAACACCGCGGAGGTTCCCTTGGCGAGCCCTGCCTTGAGCACCGCGCCCGACTTGACGGCGGTTCCGCCAGTCTTCTTGATCGTCAGGACGTGGCCGGCCGCGAATGCCGACGTGGCGGGCAGTGCGACGACCGCGGCAGAGGTCGCGACCGCGGCCAGGTAGAGGTACTTGCGCACGGAGCTTGTTCCTTCCTGCAAGGGACGAATCTGAATAAGCGTGGCACGAGAAACGGTCGGTGACCGGCTATTCCGGCCAATCGGCTCGAACGCGCACCTACGGCCCCTGCGTGCTCGCGGCCGCGGCGCTCGGGACCTCCTCTTATCGGTCAAACAGCTGAGCGACCCTGGCGATGAACTGGCGCAGGTTGGCTTCCGACGTGAGTTCGTTCGCATCCGGAACCGTCAACCAGCGCAGCGGTGCGTCGGGAGTCTCGGCCTTGATCGCATCGGGGTCGCCCGTGGCGAGCACGAACCGGATGTCAGCGTGCTCGTGTGCCGGCTCATGCGCAGCCGCGGGCACGGAAACGATAACCACTTGCCTGATCGAGGCGTCGGGCCATGGTGCCAAGTCGGTGAGGCCGGTTTCCTCACCCGCCTCGCGCAACGCGATCGTGAGCGCGTCGCGCTCGCCAGGGTCACCGTGCCCGCCGACCTGCAGCCAGGCCTGCTGGCGCTGGTGCCAGCGAAGCAACACGCGCCGGCTTGGCGGGTGCACGATCAGCGCCGACGCGGTCAGGTGCAGCGGCAGCGACCTGGACCAGGGATCTTCTGAGCCCTCGGTCAGCGCCCGGACACGGCTCACGTCAGCGGTCTCGCCGCGATCGTGCGCGCGGTAGCGGTCAAGGCCGCCAAGCACGGCGGGCTCCCCGGTGGCCGTCTGGGTGTCCCGCTCGCCGCCGCGGTGCTGGCTGCTCGTAGCCACTGTCCTCCATCCGCCGCGCCCGTGGCACGGTCGTCCCGCCGAGCCTGGTACTGCTGTCACCAGTATCGAGCGGGCGAGGTCCTGCTTGCCGACCGGCCGCGGGCGCTGCTTGACTGATTGCCATCACTGAATGGGTGCTCGAGCCACGCGGCGGCACGGTCCCGGTCGTCGCGTGCCTGCCGCACGGGGGCCTTGAGTACCCGGCTGAACTCGCGAGCGAACTCGCTGTCCGCCAGGACATGCTCTGGTCGGACTGGCTGACCAGGGATCTCTACGCGTTCCTGCCCGACCTCGGCATCACGACGGTGACGACCAGGTTCAGCCGGTTCGTAGCCGACGTCAACCGCGATCCCGACGGCGAGCAGCACGGCGGTTTCTGGACCAGCGTGGTGGCGGCCAGGATGCCGAACGGCCGCGCCGTCTACCGCAGGTCCCTGACCTCTGCGGAGATCGCGCACCGGATCAGCCTCGCGCACGCGCCGTTCCATACCGCCCTTGATGAGGTCGTTGGACGGCTGCTGGCCAGGTTCTCCAGGGTGCTGCTGCTCGACCTGCACAGCTACGGGGCCGGGCTTGACGGCGACGTGATCCTGGGCGACCGGCACGGCGTGACCGCCTCGGCGGCGGCCATTGCCCTCGTATCGGGGTCGCTGGGCGCGGTCGGCCTGGACGTCAGGATGAATCAGAGGTTCGCAGGCGGCTGGACGATCCGGCGGTTCGCCAGCCATAACCGCGTGGACGCCATTCAGGTCGAACTCAACCAGCGGCGCTATCTCGACCTCGAGCGTCGCCGTTACCCAGCACCGCCGCCACGCGGCAATTTCGCGGCCACCCAGCTTCTGCTTCGCGACACGCTCAGGCGGATCGCGGAAACAACGGCGGGCATTTATCCGCTTCTATACTGAGCCGCCCAAGCGGCAGGTGCGCGGTGGTCAAGCTGCGCGGCGAAGCGTGTTCACAGGCACGTAACAGGCCGGAATCACGGCGGCAACGCCGGCCGGTCAATCTCGGTGTACCGGCGAGACGACGCAGGAGGTCTGATGACGCAGTGGAGAATCCGGGTCGTGGTACCGGAGGCGGCCGCCGGACGGCGCGCGCTGCGCCGCGCGCTTGCCCAGGCCCCCGGCACCGTCGTCCGCCTCGATCCGCCAGGCGTCGACGTCGCGGAGACTTCGCGCGACGTCATCGTCGAACTCGGCGAGGACGAGGCCTTGGATGACCTGCTGCGTACGCTGCATGAGGTCAGCCCGCACGTGTTCATCAGCCGCGTTGACGTGCCACCGCCCGAGGCGGGCCAGCCGATCCGCGTCAGGAGAATCTCCCGCATAGGAGGCATTCCGGGTTAACCTGCTCCGCAGGGAGGCCTTATGACCGGGTTGGCTCCGATTCGCGACGCTGCCATCCAGAGCGCACTCGAGCGTCTCAGCCTGGAAGACAAGGTCCGCCTGCTGTCCGGCCAGGACATGTGGTCGCTGCCCGCCATCGACGCGATCGGACTGGCATCGATCGTGATGTCCGACGGACCGGTCGGGGTCCGCGGCACGCAGTGGAGCGCAAGCGCGCCTTCGATCGCCCTGCCCAGCCCCACGGCGCTCGCCGCCACGTGGGATCCCGGCCTGGCGCGCCAGGCCGGCCGGCTGCTCGGCCAGGAAGCCAGGCGCAAGGGCGTGCACGTCCTGCTGGCGCCGACAGTCAACCTGCATCGCAGCCCGCTCGGCGGCCGTCACTTCGAGGCCTACTCCGAGGACCCGCTGCTCACGGCCGCCATCGGGAATGGCTACGTGCGCGGAGTTCAGGATCTGGGTGTCGCGGCAACGGTCAAGCACTACGTGGCCAACGACTTCGAGACCGAGCGCTTCACGGCAAGCGCGGACGTCAGCGAGCGCGCGCTGCGCGAGTTGTACCTGGCGCCCTTCGAGGCGCTTGTGCGCGACGGCGGCGCCTGGGCCGTGATGTCCGCCTACAACGCTGTCAACGGGGTCGCCATGACCACCAACGGCGCCCTGCAGATCGGTGTGCTCAGGGACGAGTGGGGCTTCGATGGCATGGTCGTCTCTGACTGGATGGCTGCCCACGACACCGCGGGCGCGGCCAACGGCGGCCTCGACGTCGTCATGCCGGCCAGGGGAAGTCCCTGGGGCCAGCGGCTGGTGACCGCGGTGCGCGAGGGAACCGTGCGGCCCGAGGTCATCGACGAGCACGTCAGCAGGGTGCTGCTGCTGGCCGCCAGGGTCGGCGCCCTGGCCGGGACCGACGAGGCGGTGCCGCCGGAGAGCTGGCCTCCACCCATCGACGGGGCGGCCCTCGCCCGCGAGATCGCGTCCCGCTCCTTCGTGCTGGCAAGCAACCGCAACGACGTCCTACCACTGAATCCGCGTTCGCCAGGCAGGATCGCCCTGATCGGGGCGCTGGCCAGGAACGCCAGGGTGCTCGGCGGCGGTAGCGCCACCGTCTTCCCCGCCCACGTGACCTCGCCGCTCGAAGGGCTATCCGCCGCGCTGCCAGCAGGAGCGACGCTCAGGTATGCGGTCGGCACCGATCCGCGCGCGCATTTGGCTCCCGTCGCGGGGCCGGCCTGGACTGACCTGCGCGCGGTCTTCAGGGACGCGTCGGGCGCCGCGCTGCACGCGACCCCGCTCGCCACCGGGGCCGGCCGCTGGATGGAGCTGCCGGCTGGCGTCGAGGCCGCCGCGCTGGCGAGCGTCGAGATCTCCGGCCGGCTGACCGCCGCCGAGGGCGGTGTCCACCGGCTCGGGATCCGGGGAAGCGGCAGGTTCACGCTGACAGCGGGCAGTTCCACGCTGTTCGACGACGAAGTGCCGCGGGACAGCACGGACCTCTCCAGGCTGTTCCTGGCACCGCCAGAACGCCGGCTGCCGCTGCCGCTCGAGGCGGGCGCAGCCGCCGACGTGACGCTGGTCAGGAACCTGTCCCCCGGCGAGGGCAGGGCCCTGGTGTCGATGGCGCTCGGCTATGGCGAGCCGACGGGCACCGACGCGGAGCTGCTCGCCGAGGCAGAGCGGGTCGCGGCGGCGAGCGACGTCGCGATCGTCGTCGTCGGCACGACCGACGAGGTCGAGTCCGAGGGATTCGACCGCACCGACCTCGCGCTGCCAGGCCGGCAGGATGAACTCGTCCGCCGGGTCGCCGCGGTCGCCAGCCGGACGATCGTCGTCGTCAGTGCCGGGTCGCCGGTCGAACTGCCGTGGGCCGATGACGTCGACGCCGTGCTGCTGACCTGGTTCGGTGGCCAGGAACTCGGGCACGCGCTCGCCGACGTGCTCCTTGGATCCAGTGAGCCAGGCGGACGGCTGACGACCACCTGGCCGGCCGTCGCGGCAGACTGCCCTGTGCTGAGCACGACACCTGAGGACGGCGTGCTCAGGTACGCCGAAGACATCTACATCGGCTACCGCGCCTGGGATCGGGGACCGGCGGTGCCGCGCTATCCATTCGGCCACGGCCAGGGATACACCTCGTGGGAGTACGAGCACATCGAGGTCGACGGCTGGCAGGTCATGGTGACAGTCAGGAACACCGGCAGCAGGCGTGGCCGGGAGGTCGTGCAGCTCTACCTGACCCCGGTCGGACCGGCCGAGGGCCTGGCCACGCCCGGCAGGCCGGAGCGCTGGCTGGCCGGCTTCGCGACCGCTGAAGCGGACCCGGGCACCGCGGTCACGATCATGACCGGTCTGCCGCCGCGTGCCTTCGAAGTATGGGCCGACGACTGGCGGACGCTCGGCGGCGAGTACCGCGTCGAGGCCGGGCACAGCATCGCCGATCGGCGGCTCTCCGCCACGATCACGATCCCCTGACGCATGACAGGGCGCGCCGGCCTGCGTCGCCTGCTTGTCAGCCTCGGCATCGCGAACGCGGCACTCTACGCGCTCTACATCGGCGTGCTGCAGGTGCTCCTGCCGCTGCAGATCGAGGCCATCAACCAGGCGCACAAGGTGGCCACCCTCGGGTTCGTGTCCGGCGTCAGCGCCGCCGTTGCCGCGGTCTGTAACCCGCTGGGCGGCGCGCTCTCCGACCGGACCCGATCCCGGTATGGCCGTCGCGCACCGTGGCTGATCGGGGGCGCTGCCGCGGCCATCGGTGCGCTCGCCGTGCTCGGCCGCGCTGGCAGCGTGCTGATGATCGTCGTGGGCTGGAGCCTCGTCCAGGCGTTCGCCAACGTCTATCAGGCCGCCCTCACCGCGGTGGTGCCCGACCGGGTGCCCGCGATGCGCCGCGGCACCGCCTCGGCCGTCGTCGGCGTGGCCATGTCAGTCGGTGCGGCCGCGGGCGTCGGGCTCGCCACGCTGTTCTCCAGCAACCTGGCCTGGGGCTATCTAACACTCGGGATCGTGCTCGCGATCACGGCTTTCGCGTTCGTCACGCTGACGCCTGATCCGCCAGCCCTAGATCCGCCGCTCACGAAGACAGCGCGGCGCGGCGACTTGGCTTCCCGGCTCTCGGCGTTCACATCGGCGCTCCGGCATCGCGACTTCGCCTGGGTCTTCTGCGGCCGCGCCGCGATGATCCTGGGCTACTTCCTCGTCGCCGGCTTTGAGCTCTATATCCTGACCGACTACGTCAGGCTGCCCGCCGGGATGCGGCCAGCCACCGGCGTCACGATCCTCGCGGTGATCAGCACGCTGTGCTCGGTGCTGGCCGCCGCGGTTTGCGGGCCGCTGTCAGACCGGCTCGGGCGGCGCAAGGTGTTCGTCATGGGCTCGGCGGCGATATCTGGCGCGGCGACGGTACTGCCGATCCTGTCCCCCACGTTCGCGACGATGACGATCTTCGCGGCCCTGGCCGGGCTGGCGTTCGGCTGTTACCTGGCCGTGGATACCGCGCTCGTGACGCTCGTGCTGCCCGCTCAGGAGGACGTCGGGCGCGACATGGGCGTGCTCAATGTCGCCAACGCAGGCCCGCAGATCGTCGCGCCGCTACTCGCGGCGCTCATCATCTCCCACCTCGGCGGCTACGCTGCGCTCTTCGCCGCCGGCGGAGCCGTCGCGATCGCCGGGGCGGTCGCGATCGGTCCCGTCCGGTCTGTTCGCTAAGAAATCAGGCGGCGACCTGGTCGTCGGCGGCCTCGATGTCCTTGAAGAAGCGCCGGTGCACCCGCAGGCTCTCGTTGCCGGTGGGAATCACATGCCACAGCCCGGTGCCAGGACCCAGCTTGGTCGCCCGCGGCAGTTCGGTGACCACGCCCCTGGCCTTCGCCATGCTGGTCTTGCCCGCGTCCAGGATCAGGATCCGCTGCGGGGTGACGACGAAGATCCGGTACCTGTTCATGCCGAGGAAGACGAAGACGCCGGTCAGCGCCGCCAGCCATTGGCTCGCGGTCTGGGCGCCAAAGACGGCCTGGATGGTCTCGCCCTGCTGTAGATATGGCGCGGATGACGTCTGCATTGAATCACGAAGTGCCAATGTGTCCCTCCCATAAGGGTGCTATGCCGTATATGACCAGAGCAGAAACAGTACTGGGCGCGTTGACGTCTTGGTCAGCATTTCGTCAGAGAGAGCCCGCAGGCATAACCGCACCCCGCGCGTCGTTTGCGGGGTTTCGATGGTCAAACGACTGCCACCGGCATGCAGAATTGGGGTCATGGGATTCGACTTGCCTGGCCTGCTCGCCGAGCGCGCTGGCCAGGGTTACGAGCTACATGCCCGCTACCTCAACCCGCAGCGTCCGCGGATGCTGCACGCGATCGGGTTCGACAAGGTGTACGAGCGGGCTGAGGGCGGCTACCTCTATGACGGCGCCGGTAACCGCTACGCGGACTTCCTGTCCGGATTCGGAGTGTTCGGCGTCGGCCACAACCATCCGGTGGTCAGGAAGGCGATCCACGACGTCGTCGACGCCGAGCTCGCGAGCATGGTCCAGTTCGACTGCGCGCTCCTGCCAGGGCTGCTGGCTGAGCGCCTGCTGGCCAAGGCGCCTGGGCTGGACCGGGTGTACTTCTGCAACAGCGGGACCGAGGCCGTCGAGGCTTCGCTGAAGTTCGCCAGGTACGCCACTGGCCGGCCCAGGATCTTGTACTGCGACCACGCGTTCCACGGGCTCACCACCGGCTCGCTGTCTGTGAACGGCGCCGATGAGTTCCGGCGCGGATTCGATCCGCTGCTCACCGACACGTGCATCCCGTTCGGCGACCTGGACGCGCTCGAGGCCGAACTGCGCAAGGGCGACGTCGCGGCGCTGATCGTCGAGCCGATCCAGGGCAAGGGCGTCGCCATCGCACCGCCCGGCTATCTGGCCGGGGCCAGCAAACTGCTCCACGAGAAGGGGGCCCTGCTGATCTGCGACGAGGTGCAGAGCGGCATGGGAAGGACCGGGCGGTTCTTCGCCTACCAGCACGAAGACGTCGATCCCGACATCGTGCCGGTCGCCAAGACCCTGTCCGGCGGATTCGTCCCGGTCGGAGCGACGATGGCTAAGGGCTGGATCTTCGACAAGGTGTACTCCTCGATGGACCGCGTCCTCGTCCACGACTGCACGTTCGGATCGAACGCCGCGGCCATGGCGGCCGGGCTCGCCACGCTGGCCGTGATCGAGGAGGAGCAACTCGTCGCCAACGCCGAGCGGACCGGCACCGCGATGATGCAGGCCCTCACCGACCTGGCCGGACAGTACGAGATGCTCGCCGACGTGCGCGGGCGCGGGCTCATGATCGCGATGGAATTCGGCAAGCCGTCCTCGCTGAAACTGCGCACGAGCTGGAACATGCTGCAGAAAGCGCGTCGCGGCCTGTTCGCCCAGATGGTGGTCGTCGCGCTGTTCCAGCGGCACCGGATTCTCACCCAGGTCTCCGGCGACCACATGGAAGTCATCAAGCTCTTGCCTGTCCTAGGCATCGGGGACGAAGAGGTCGCCATGTTCAGCGAGGCGCTGGCCGATGTCTTGCGGGACGCGCACCGCGGCAGCGGCCTGATGTGGGACTTCGGAAGGTCGCTGGTCAAGCAAGCTGTGACGCGGTAAGCGGGGCCGGCGGCCGGAAGACGCGGGCTACTTATCGCGCTGGTGGTAGCCAGCCGTCATGCCGCCGTCGACCGGCAACGCTGTGCCGGTGATGAACTCGGCCTCGGCGCTCGCGTAGAAGACCGCCGCGGCCGCCACGTCGCTCGCCTGACCGATCCTGCCGATCGGCGGCACCGGCCAGTCGCCGCTCTCCGGGCGGTCCTGCTCTCCGGGCGGTGCCATGTGCCGCATGCCAGGCCAGGTGTCACCAGGGCACAGAACGTTCGACCGCACGCCGTCGGGACCGCCCTCCAGCGCCAGCATTTTGCCGAGCATGACCACCGCGGCCTTGGAGACCGAGTACAGGCCGATCGACTGCTCGCCCCAGATACCCGCGTCCGACGCGATGTGCAGCATGGTCCCGCGCCGCACGGCCAGGTGCGGGTAGGCGGCCCGCGCGTACAGGAAGTAGCCGCGCACGTTGACATCCATCAGCCGGTCGTAGTCCTCCAACGGCGTCGCCAGCAGGCCAGCGGTGACCCCCACGCCTGCGTTGTTGACCAGCACGTCGAGCCCGCCAAGCAACCCCGCTGCCGTCGAGGTCGACTCGGTCACCGCGGCCGGGTCGCCGGCGTCCGCCCGCACGAACCAGGCCGGACCCGAACGGCGCAGTGACGCCTCGGCCCGCGCGCCGAGTGCCTGGTCGCGGCCGGTGAAGACCACCTGCGCGCCCTCGGCGATGAATCGCTCGGCGATCGCGAAGCCGATACCGGTGGTTCCGCCCGTGATCAGCGCGCCCTTGCCAGCCAATCGCCCGCCACTCGCCTGCGTCATCTCAGCCCGCTCCCTGCGTCTGGCACAGCACCCGACGAGCGGGACGCTATCAGCGCGAGCCGGCCGGCGTTCGCGGCAAAACTGAAACGTGTTCTTGTTTTGCGCGGGTGCCGGGCAATAGAGTCCGAGCCATCCGAACAGGACGCGCCCCGGCCCGCGGTGGCGCCGTCGCCGTTCCGCCCGCTGCGAGGATGCGATGGATCAGACCGCCGACTATGTCATCGTCGGAGCCGGCAGCGCGGGCTGCGTGCTGGCCAGGCGGCTCGCCGACGCCGGTGCCAGCGTCATCATGCTCGAGGCGGGCGGCCCTGATCGCTCCTACATCGTGCGCAAGCCCGGCATGATCGCGATCTTCCACAACGTGCCCGACCTGAAGAAGCGGCTCGACTGGGGGTACTTCAGTGCCCCGCAGGCCAGCGCGCTCGGCCGGACCATCCCGCAGGTGCGCGGCCGGGTGGTGGGCGGTTCAGGCTCGATCAACGGGATGCTGTTCGTCCGCGGCAACGCCAGGAACTACGACGACTGGGCCGCCGACGGCTGCGCCGGGTGGGGCCACTCCGACGTGCTTGCCAGCTTCAAACGGATGGAGAACTGGGAGGACGGCGCCACCGAGTTGCGCGGCGCCGGCGGCCCGATCGAGGTAACCAGGCAAGTGGACCTGACGCCGGCCTCGCAGGCCTTCATGGCCGCGCTCGCCGAGACGGCCGGGGTACCCGTCATCGACGACTACAACGGCGCGTCGCAGGAGGGTGTCGCCGTCTTCCAGCAGAGCGTGCGGGGCGGGCTGCGGTATAGCTCGTCGGTCGGTTACCTGGACCACCACAACCTCCCGAACCTCGCCGTCGAGACGAGGATCACCGTAGCCAGGATCATCGTCGACAAGGGCAGGGCCACCGGCGTGGAAGTGATCACGGCCGACGGCAAGAAGACGATCAATGCGACCCGTGAGGTGATCCTGTCGGCTGGCGTATATGGCTCACCGCAGATCCTGATGCTCTCCGGCATCGGCCCGGCGGCGCACCTGCGCGAGCACGGCCTCGACGTCGTCGCCGACCTTCCCGTCGGCGACAACTTGCACGATCACATGTTCGTGCCGATGACCTACGTGATGAAGTCGGCCCGCAACCGGGGCACCACGCCCTACTTCGCCAGCGGACTGGTCAAGGAGACGCTGCGCGGCGGCACCTGGATGGGACGCAGCGTGTTCGAGGCCGTCGGCTTCGTCAGGAGTCAGCAGGCCGGCACGATCCCGGATATCCAGGTGCACGCGCTGCCGTGGTCGTATCCGTTCCCCAACCAGGACGCCCCGGTCAGGCACAAGGTGGACAAGCGCTCCGCGCTAACCATCATGCCCACGCTGATCTACCCGAAGAGCCGCGGCACCGTCAGGCTCGCGTCCACCGACCCATCTGCCGGCGCCGGTGATCGACCCTGCGTACCTGTCCGACCCCGACGACGCCGAACTCCTGCTCGACGGGATGGAACTGATTCGCGAGGTCATGTCCAGCCCGGCCATCGCCGGCGAGATCAGCCTCGAGCTATCCCCCGGTACCGGCTTCCCCGATCGCCCCGCGCTCGCGAAGGAACTCCCCAATCGGGCGACGACCGTCTACCACCCGGTCGGCACTTGCCGCATGGGAGCCGACGAGCGGGCGGTCGTCGACCCGTCGCTTCGGGTACTCGGCATCGAAGGGCTCCGCGTCGCCGACGCGTCGATCATGCCGAGCATCACGGGCGGCAACACCAACGCTCCCGCGATGATGATCGGCGAGCACGCCGCGGCGATCATGCTCGGCACGGCGGCAGGTCACACTAGCTAGATGAGCATCCGGGAAGCCAGCGGTCTGGCTGCGGGTCTCGCGGCCCGCAGCCAGGGACGCTGGCTTGCGCCTTCAGGCAACCTGGTTGCTTTGTCCCCCCGGCCTGTCAGGAGCAGTTACCTGAGCGCCGAGAATCAGTAGCCGTAGCCGCCACCGGAGCCGGTCGTCGGAGATGTCGACGGGTGGGTCGCCGGAGCGCTGCCGCTCGCAGCCACCACATGCCACACACCGCCTTCAATGTTGAGCCCGTTGCCGGTCGCCTCATCGGGCTTCGTGTCGCCCTTGTAGGTGTATAGCGGGTGACCGTCAAAGGTCGCCTGCGTGGAACCGTCCGACCTGGTGATCGTCCCGAACGTGCCCTTGATGCCGGACCCCGTCGCCGGGCCCTTGATGGGCGGCCAGAAGGCGGCACAGGCTCCGTTGCAGTTCGACTTCGTGCTCGTGTCGGGTGCGAACCAGTAAAGCGCGAAGCCCTGTGAGTTCGTCAGGACCATCGCACCGCCGATCTTCGCGGCCTTGATGGAGCCCCCCGAAGCGGCGGTTCCGGCGGACTTGGTGTTTCCGGCGGGGTTGCCACCCGCGCCACTTGTGCCGCCCGAGCCGCCTGAACTGCCGCATCCCGCGGCTATCAGCGCCGCAGCGGCCAGTCCAACTGGCACCAGCCATCTCTTGTTCATGCTGTCCTCCGTTCACTGGCAGGTTGCGCCGCTACTCTGATTCACGTAGCCGGGGCGGAGATCGTTCATGACTGCGCCGACTTGCGCGCTGAACCTCGTAGCCCGACGATCCGTGCATGTCACCACAGGCGGACAGAAGGGCTGCCCGATGGCACCGGCCAGATCACTGATGGCGGCGGCCATAGCGAAAATCGTGTTCGCGCTGGCCGCATGCCTGATGCTCGCGGTCGCTGGCTGCGCCGCAAGGAGCGCGGCAAACCCGGGCACAAGACCCAGCTCAACCCGCGCGCTGGCCAAGGCTTACCTGCAGATCGCCGAGCCGGCCAACCACCGGTTGGATGTCGAGGTCGACAAGTACGACGACCAAGACCATCACGACCTCGCGGCCGCCGAGTCCGCGCTGCGGGCGCAGGCCGCGACCGAGCGCCAGTTTGACCAGAACCTGGCTGACATCGGATTCCCCCCGCCGATCGCCGCCACGGCCAGGGCGCTGATCCGCGTCAACGAAATCCGCGCCAGGCTGGCCGAGCGACAGGCGAGGGCAGGCTCGATTTCCGAGCTGCTGTCGTTCACCGGCGCGCGCAAGCTCGCCGACGCTCAGGTCGAGGCGCAGGTCAAGGTCATCCGCGAGCAGCTTGGCCTCCCCCCGCCAGCGAGCAGCTAGGGGCGCGACAGTCGCCAGCGCGTCCGGTTAAGCAAGAATGGTGAGCACTCCCCAGCAGCAGAGAGGATCGATATGGAACTCGGCCTGCACCTGGCAGACTTCACCTGGCCGGCAGGGCCGCGGGGCTTGGGCAAAGACCTCGCCACAGTCGCCAAGGCGGCCGAGGACTGCGGGTTCACCAAGCTCAGCGTCATGGATCACGTCTGGCAGATCGGCGTCGTCGGGCCGGCCGAGCACGAGATGCTCGAGGCTTATACCGCGCTCGGCTACCTAGCCGCGTGCACATCGAAGATCGAGCTAATGGCCTGGGTGACCGCCGTGGTCTACCGCGAGCCCGGCCTGCTCGCCAAGTGCGTCACGACGCTCGACGTGATCTCGGGCGGTCGTGCCTGGCTGGGCATCGGCGCCGCCTGGAACGCGGACGAGTCACGCGGCCTCGGGCTGCCGTTCCCGCCGACGGCCGAGCGGTTCGAGCGGCTCGAGGAGGCCCTGCAGATCTGCCTGCAGATGTGGAGCGAGGACGAGAGCCCGTACAGCGGCAAGCACTACCGGCTCGAGCGCACGCTGAACTCGCCCCAGCCGCTGTCCAGGCCGCATCCGCCGATCCTGATCGGCGGCGGCGGCGAGCGGAAGACGCTGCGGATGGTCGCGCAGTATGCGCAGGCCTGCAACCTGTTCGCCGGGCCTGACCTGGAGCACAAGCTCGACGTGCTGCGCGAGCACTGCGCGGCAGTGGGCCGCGACTACGACGACATCACCAAGACCGTCATGCTGCCGATGGATCCCGGCGAGAACGGCGAACACGTCGACGAGCTACTCGAGCGGCTGCGCTGGGCTGCTGGACTCGGGGTCAGCCACGCACACGGCAGGGTCCCGAACGTGACCGCGATCCGGCCCCTCGAGCTCTTCGCCGAGCGCATCATCCCGGTCGCCGCTCAATTCTGACCTGCACTGTTCTGACCGGCACGGCTCACCAGACGCCGGGCGCCAGCCGCCACCGGACCCTGCGCGCGTACTCCTGGTAGCCATCGGCGCCCGCGAGCAGCCGCTCCTCCGCGTAGATACGTCCGACGTTGCAGCCCATCGCGAACGTCACGACGATGGCGTTCCGCAGCGACACGCTTTGCATCAGGTAGCCGGCTTGGATCAGGAAGTACGCCGCGTAAACCGGATGCCGGACGACCGCGTAAGGGCCGCGGGTAACCAGACCGCGGTCAGCGGCGACGAGCCCAAGCGAGCGGCCGAGGAAGATCAGCGCCGTCAACGCGAGCGCAAGGCCAGCCAGCTGGCTGACAAGGCCGGCGGTGACGCCCCACGGCGGATGGGCGCCAGATGGGCGCAACAGCAGCCCGCCGAACGTTCCCCCGACCGCGAGCAGCCAGGGCCAACTGGAAGTAGCCACCGACCGAGGCGGCCGCCTGATCAAGAACGCCGTGACGAACCACGCCTGCTCGACGAAGAACACGACGCCGATCAGGCGGTGCGTCTGCAGGTAGAACAGCAAACTGGCGCGCGCGAACAGCGCCGCGCTGGCGGCGCCCGCCAGGTTGACGACCGCCCGGCCGGCCCGGCCGAGCTGTGGTATCCGGCCGATGCCGCCTGACCCGAACCAGCGAAACAAGCTCGCGCCGGGCGGCACTGCCGCCCTGATGTGCATGAGCAGCTTTCCGTCTGGGCACTCCTGCCCTGCCTGTTATGCCCTGCCCTGTTAACGGCCTGCGGCACCAGAACGGTTCATGCAGACTGGCTGGATGTCCGTCGGCGAGGAACTTGCTGCGGCAGAACGGGCGTGGCGCGCGCGTCTTCCCGCGATCATCGCCGACTTCACCGCCCGCTGGTCGCTGACGCTCGAGCCGCCGTTCGCGTGCGGCGGCAGCGCCTCCTGGGTCGCTCCGGCGCGGACGGCCGCGGGCCAGCGGGTCGTGCTGAAGCTCGGCTGGACGCACGAGGAGGCCGAGCACGAGGCCGATGGCCTGCGGCTCTGGGACGGCCGCGGGACCGTCAGACTGATCGAATCGCGCGTCGACGGCCCGACCACAGCCCTGCTGCTCGAGATCTGCGAGCCAGGCACCCAACTCTCGCAGGCGCTGCCTGAGCCCGAGCGGGACGTGGTCGTCGCCGGGTTGCTGCGCCGGCTGTGGATCCAGCCGCCGGCCGGGCACCCGTTTCGCCCGCTCGCGCTGATGTGCGAGGCGTGGGCGACCAGATTCGAACTCGACAGCGCGGCAGCCAGATCCGCCGGCCAGGCGCAGATCGATCCCGGGCTGGCAAGGGCCGGCCTCGCGCTCTTTCGGGAACTGCCGGTCACCGCCGACCGTTCCGTGCTGCTGCTCACAGACCTGCATCACGACAACGTGCTGGCCGCCGAGCGCGAGCCCTGGCTGGTGATCGACCCCAAGCCGTACGTCGGCGACCCCGCTTACGACACGCTGCAGCACATGCTGAACTTCCCTGACCGCCTCGCGCGCGACCCTGGCGGCCTGGCAGCGCGGATGGCCGCGCTGCTCGACCTCGACCCGCAGCGGGTCAGGCTCTGGCTCTTCGCCCGCTGCGTGCAGGAGTCCGTCGAAGAGCCAGACCTGCGCGAGGTAGCAGCGGCGCTCGCGCCCTGAGCCCGCCCGCCGCGGCGCCTAGTTCCTCGCGGCGGAATGACCGTGCCGCCCTGGGCTCGCAGCCTTCATGGCACCGTCCGTGCCCGTTCACCCGCCGGGAACCGGACGTGCAGGCGCGAGCGCGAGGATCGGCTCTGCTCCTAATTCGCGGCAATCTGGAGGAGGCGGCAGATGGATGCCGAGCACGGCGCGCACGAGTACTCCCGGCGGCAGGTTCTCGGGGCGGCAGGCGTGGCAGCGGTGGCAGTGCCGCTCGCGGCGGGCACCGCAGGTCCCAGCAGGCGGGCAGCGGCTCTGATCCGCCGCCCAGGCGCCAGCGGGGCACCCCAGCCCGAACAGGTGCACGTGCAGTACGGCGCCGATGCCGCCGAGCAGGCGGCCGTGTCCTGGGCGGTTCCCGCGTCAGTCGCCAGGCCGCGGCTGCGCCTTGGCAGGCCGGCCCACGGGCACGGCCTCGAAGTGCCCGCCGAAGAGCGGATCTACACCGAGGCACTGACCGGCGAGACGGTGTGGACATATCACGCCAGGCTGGATCGCCTGCAGCCGGACACGCAGTACGTCTTCGAGGTGCTGCACGACGGCGCGACGCCGGTCCCCGGCACCTTCCGCACCGGTCCCCGCGGCCGCTCTGGCGGCTTCCGCTTCACTAGCTTCGGCGACCAGGCCGTTCCCGCGCCGGTCGGCATGGGCCTCGGCCCGAACACGCCGAACGCGGGCTTCATCGTGCCGGCTGTCGAGCAGCTTGACCCGCTGTTCCACCTGTTCAACGGCGACCTGTGCTATGCCAACGTCAGCGACGCACCGGTCGCCACCTGGGCGTCGTTCTTCAACAACAACACCCGCTCGGCCGCCAACAGGCCGTGGATGCCGTGCGCCGGAAATCATGAAAATGAGGTAGGTAACGGCCCCCAGGGCTATCTGTCGTACCAGACCAGATTCGAGTTGCCGGATAACGGCTCGGCCAGTTTCCGCGGCAACTGGTACGCGTTCACGGTCGGCCCGATCCGCGTGATCTCGCTGAACAACGACGACGTCTGCCTGCAGGACGGAGCGTTCAGCGCTTTCCGGCGCGACCACGTTCCGACCTACGTGTCGAACGGCGACAACCCCTACATCAACGGGTACAGCGCAGGCGCGCAGCGAGAATGGCTCGAGCGCGAGCTAGCGGCAGCCAGCCACTCCGACGACATCGACTGGATCGTGGTCTGCATGCACCAGGTGGCGATGTCCTCGGCCCACTTCAACGGCGCCGACCTGGGGATCAGGCAGAACTGGCTGCCGTTGTTCGACAGCTACGGCGTGGACCTGGTCGTGGGCGGTCACGAGCACCATTTCGAGCGGTCGTTCCCGGTACGCGGCGTCCTGTCGGGCAGCGACCTGCTGACCCCGGCGCCGCAGAGCAGTGACGCGGCAGTGATGGACACCTCGCTCGGCGCCGTGCACATGATCATCGGAGGTGGCGGGCACTCGAGCCCGACCCCGGTCGCCGACTTCGACATGCCGCACGACGGGGTGCTGATTACCAGCGTCGGCCCCGGCAGCCCGCAGACCCAGCATGCCGCGGTCACCACGACCGAGCCCGCGCCGTGGTCGGCCTACCGAGACCTGCAGACGCCATATGGGTTCGCCTCGTTCGATTTCGTGCCGCACGAGCCGGGCGGCACCACGTCGATCACGGTCACCCACTACGGCGCCGCGCTTGGATCGCCCGACTACTCTCCCCTCGACACGTTCGTCATGCGCAAGTCGCTGGGCCGCGGGCGCCGCCACGACCACGGCCGGCGAATGGCGGGTGCGACTGCGGTGTCGTGAGTCAAGGGCTTCGCAAGGGTAGCGGACCTTCAACCCGGATGCTCACAGTCCCGTAGCGGTAGCCGAGGCTCTCGTTGAGCGCTCGCATCGCGTCGTTGCCCCGTTGCGTCCAGGTCTGTATCTGCCTGATGTCATGCCTGGCTGCCCAGGCGAGCGTGGCCTGCTTGAGCGCCACGGCCACGCCGCGGCCGCGCCACTCGCTGCGGACGGCGGTGTACCCGTTCTCGGCCTTGCCGGGGTTCTCGTGGTCCAGCTTCAGCGACGCAACGCCGATGACGTCGCCGTCGGCGATCGCGACGAATGACGCCTCCGGTGCGTTGATCCACTCCCGCTCCCATTGCTCCTGGGAGACCTCGACCGTCGTCGTGAAGGCCATGTCGGCGAACGTCGGCGCCATCCGGTGGTACGCGCGCTGCCACAGCTCAGGCTGGCCTGCGATGCTCACGATGCCGACACCGGCCGGGACGTCCGGCTCGGCCTCCGCACCTACCTCGCGCAGCTGCTCGACCTGCCGGTCAACCTCCGTCAGGCCGAACCGGTGCGCGAACGCCAGGGAGCCCTCATCTTCGACGCCCGTGCCAACCTTGACATGACCCTGGCTCGCGCAGTGCGCCGCCAGCGCCTGCAGGATGGCCGTGCCGACTCCGCGCCGCCGGGCCGGCGGCAGGACTCGCGGGCAGAGGAAACCGCCGGTGAGGTCCGACCGGTCCGCGACGCCCGAGCCAACCAGCCTGCCGTCCTCCTCGGCGAGCAGCATGAGCCGGCCTGGGCCTTCCATCGCGCGCAACTCGGCGACCGTCGCGGCACGCTCCCCTGGCGCGATCACGAGGCGCACGTGGCGCCAGGCCTCGAGATCGTCGTCCGAGTCGGCAATACGGAGCGTTGTCACGCTGGGAGGCTAGGCCGGCCTTGCCGATCACGGCCAGCGAATTTGCGGGCCGGCCCGGACTGTCGGCGGCCTGAGTTACTGTGACCAGGTGCTTGAGTCGTTCCATCCGGCCGTGCGCACGTGGTTCGCGCGGCGATTTCCTGATGGGCCGACGCAGCCGCAACGGGAGGGCTGGGCACAGATCGCGGCTGGCCGTCACACCCTGATCGCCGCGCCAACCGGCTCAGGCAAGACGCTGGCCGCGTTCCTGGTCTGCATCGACCGGCTCTACCGAGCACATGAGGCCGCGGGCGGCGGCGACTCTAGCGCGCAGGGCGATGAGGTCGCGGAGCCGATTCCCGGCGAGAGTCCGGTAACCGGCCCGGAAGTGGTGTACGTATCACCGCTGAAGGCGCTCGCGGTGGATATCTCGCAGAACCTGGAGCGGCCCCTGGCCGAGATCGCCGCGGTGGCCACCGAACTGGGGCTATCCGCGCCGTCGATCAAGGTGGCTGTGCGGACCGGGGACACCGCGCCGGCCGAGCGCGCCGCGATGCTGAAGAAGCCGCCTGACTTCCTGATCACCACACCGGAGTCGCTCTACCTGCTGCTGACGGCCGAGCGCCCGCGGGCGATGCTGCGCGCCGCCACCACGGTGATCGTCGACGAGATCCATGCCGTGGCCGGCAACAAGCGCGGCTCGCACCTGGCGCTGACGCTGGAGCGGCTGTCGCACGTGGCAGGGCAGCCGGTTCAGCGAATCGGGCTGTCGGCGACCCAGCGCCCCATTGACGTCGTCGCGAGGCTGCTGGTCGGAGCCGGACCGAGCCGATCAGAACCCGACGGCTCGCCCCGCTGCTCGATCGTGGACTCTGGGCACCGGCGCGCGCTTGACCTGCACCTCGAGCTGCCTTCAGATGAGCTTGGCGCGGTCGGGACCAACGAGCAGATGGCCGAGATCATCGACCTCATCGCAGGCCACGTCCGCGGGCACCGCACCACGATCGTCTTCGTCAACACCAGGCGGATGGCCGAGCGGATTGCGCACGAGCTGGGCGAGCGGCTCGGCGACGGCCTGGTCTCCGCGCATCACGGCAGCTTGTCGAAGGATCGCAGGCAGCGGGTCGAGGCCAGGCTGCGCGGTGGTGACCTGCGCGCGCTGGTGGCGACCGCCTCGCTCGAGCTCGGCATCGACATCGGGCCCGTCGAGCTGGTCTGCCAGATCGGCTCGCCGCGTAGCTTCGCCACCTTCCTTCAGCGCGTGGGCCGGTCCAACCACACGACAAGCGGTGTCCCAGCTGGGCGGCTCTACCCCACGACCAGGGACGAGCTGGTCGAGTGCGCGGCGCTGCTCCGCGGCGCCAGGGGCGGCAGGCTCGACGCGCTTGTCATTCCGCAGTGCCCACTCGACATCCTTGCCCAGCAGATCGTTGCCGAGTGCGCGGCCGCCGAGTGGGCCGAGGACGACCTGCTCACCCTCGTCCGCGGGGCTGCTCCGTTCGCAGCAGTGTCGGCGGGCGACTTTGACGAAGTCGCCGCCTTGCTCGCGGAGGGGATCCGCACCGGCCGCGGCCGCAGGGCCGCGTACCTGCACAGGGACCAGGTCAACGGCAAGCTGAAGGCCAGGCGCGGCGCCAGGCTCGCGGCCCTGACCTCGGGCGGCGCCATTCCCGAGCTCGGCGACTTCCGGGTGCTCGCCGAACCGGACAACGCGCTCGTCGGCACCGTCAATGAGGACTGGGCGATCGAGAGCATGGCGGGCGACATCTTCCTGCTAGGCACCACGTCCTGGCGGATCAGGCGGGTGGAGCCCGGCATCGTCAGGGTGGAGGACGCGCATGGCGCGCCGCCCTCGGTTCCGTTCTGGCTCGGTGAGGCCCCAGGCCGCACGGTCGAGCTGTCCGAGGAGGTCAGTTCGCTACGGGCTGCCGTCGCGTCCCTGCTTGCCGCCAGCGAGACCTCCGATCAATCGGTGCCGGCCGACCAGGAGGGGGCGGTCGGCTGGCTGATGGCCGAGTGCGGAATCGACGCGGCAGCGGCCGAGACGATCGCTGCCTACCTCGGCTCCGCACTCGCTCAGCTAGGCGTGCTGCCGACCATGGACACCATCGTCCTCGAGCGGTTCTTCGACGACGCCGGCGGCATGCAGCTCGTCGGCCACACGCCGTTCGGGGCCAGGCTGAACCGCGCGCTCGGCCTCGCCTTGCGCAAGCGGTTCTGCGTCACGTTCGACTTCGAGCTGCAGGCGGCCGCCAGCGACGACGCCATCCTGCTCTCGCTGGGGCCGCAGCACAGCTTCCCGCTGGAGCGGGTGCCGAAGTTCCTCGCGTCTGGCACGGTCGAGGAGGTCGTCAGACAGGCGGTGCTGACCTCACCGATGTTCGCGGCTAGGTGGCGGTGGAACCTGAACACCTCGCTGGCAGTGCTCAGGATGCGCGGCGGCAAGAAGAACCCGCCAGCCATCCAGCGGATGGAGGCCGACGACCTGATGGCGGCCGTGTTTCCCACGCTCGCAGCCTGCCAGGAGAACGTCGCGCCCGGCCCCATGGAGATCCCCGACCACGTGCTTGTCCGCCAGACCCTCACCGACTGCCTGCACGAGGCGATGGACGTGGGCGGGCTGAAGGACCTGATCTCCGGCATCGAGGGCGGGCGCGTCACCGTGGTCGTGCGCGACACCACCGAGCCGTCCGTGCTGGCGCACGAGATCCTGAACGGACGGCCGTTCACGTATCTGGACGACGCTCCGCTTGAGGAGCGCCGCAGCAGGACCGTGCCGCTGCGCCGCGGCCTGCCGGTGCAGCCGCACGAGCTCGCCAGGCTCGACGCCGCCGCGATCGAGCGCGTGATCGACCAGGTAAAGCCCGATCCCAAGGATGCCGACGAACTGCACGACGTGCTCATGAGCCTGGTGGCCGTGCGGCCGGTCGCCGACTGGACGGACTGGTTTACCACGCTCGCCAGTGCCCGCCGGGTCGTCCGCGTCGCGACGCCGGACGGCGAATTGTGGGCGGCCGTCGAACGACTGCCGCAGGTTGAGGCGCTGTTCACGAACGCTGCTGTCGAGCCGTCAGGCTCGCGGCTCGACGGCGCCGAGCCCGCCGACGAGGACGCGGCGGTGGCGATGCTGCTTCGCGGCCACTTGGAGTGCCGCGGGCCGTCGACCGTCGCAGCGCTCAGCGCCGCGACAGCACTGTCAAGCTCCCTGATCGTCCGCGGCCTCGCGACGCTCGAACAGGAGGGCTTCGCGATCTCCGGCCGCTTCACTGCGCATGACTGTGCCGAGGAGTGGTGCGCGCGGCGGCTGCTCGCGCGGATCCACGGCTACACCAGGGACCGGCGAAGGCGCGAGATCGAGCCGGTCACTGCGCGCGACTTCATGCGGTTCCTGCTCCGCTGGCAGCATGTCGCCGACGGCACCAAGCGCGAGGGGCGATTCGGGCTGGCGTCAGTGATCGAGCAACTCCAGGGCTTTGAGCTGGCCGCTGGCATCTGGGAGAACGCGGTCCTCGGCGCGCGAGTCGACGGGTACCGGCGGGAATGGCTCGACGAGCTCTGCCTATCCGGCCAGGTGTCTTGGGGCCGCCTGTCGGTCAAGGATGCGGGCGCAGCCGGGCCGGCCGATTCGCCGGGGCCACCCGGGCTGGCGGGACCGGCCGGGCTGGCCGCAGCGGACGCCGGGAGTGAGGCTGACGGCGGTCACGATGCACCTGGCCGACCTGGCAGGCCTTCCAGGGCCACGCCGATCACGCTCGCACTCCGCGACGATCTGTCCTGGCTGCTGCGCGCCGCCCGCGGCGACGTCGCGCCAGGCCGAGCCAGGCCCCGGGCCGACGCTCGACGTTCTCGAGGCGCTGCGCAGCCACGGCGCGCTGTTCAGGCACGACCTGGTCACGGCCACGGGCCGGTCGGCCTACGAGATCGATCGGGCCCTCTGGGACGCGGTCGCCCGCGGGCTCGTTACGGCGGACGGATTCAGGGCCGTCAGGTCGCTGCTGCGGCGCGGCAGCAGGCAGTCGTTCCCGCAACCACGAGGGCTGAGGCGCGGGGTACGCGGAACCACGGGCGGTGCGTCCGGCCGCTGGTCGCTGCTACCGGGCCCGCTCGGCAGCCCGGATCGGGATGAACTCGCCGAGGCCGTCGCCGAGCAGCTGGCCGCGCGCTGGGGCGTTGTGTTCCGCGATCTGATCGCCAGGGAGAGCCTGGCGGTGCCCTGGCGCGACGTGCTCTGGGCTTTCCGCCGGATGGAAGCGAGGGGCACGATCAGGGGCGGACGGTTCGTCGCTGGCTTCAGCGGCGAGCAGTACGCCCACCCCGACGCGATCGACGTGCTTCGCGCCGTCCGCAAGCAGCCGCGGACCGGGGCGCAGGTGCGGATCTCCGCCGCCGATCCGCTGAACCTCACCGGCGTCATCCTGCCGGGGCCGCGGGTTCCCGCCATCTCCGCCAACACCGTCACCCTCACCGACGGCGCGGTAGCCTCGGCCACCGATCCCGGTCCGGCCGCTCAACCCGCCGCGCCGGCAGCTCGGGCCACCGCCTGATCTTCGGCGAGGTCCTCGGCACCCGCGGCTTTGGCGGACGCGCCTTCTCGCAGCCCAACTCGGAATGGCCGAGCGTGTCGGGCAGAGAATGTCACTGGCTGCTGTTACGATACGAATAGTTGTTCGAGATGGTTCAGTTGTTTCGACCAGCACAGTAGTTTCGACTAGCACCACAGAGCGGCGAGGCCGGGGCGCATATGAGAGTGTGCGGCCAGTGAATTGATCGATAGTCCCCGCGAGGGGAGTTCCGCCCCGGCGTAGGCCCTCAAGCGCCGTGACTCAACCTCTTGAGTCCTTCTTCGCGCCCGCACCGCAGCAGATCAGGTTCCCGGGTAGTCGACGTGCCAATCAGACGTTGCGAGGAGGTGCCATGTGCGGACCGCAGCAGCCTAAGCAGCCGCCTGCCAGCGCCGGCCAAGCGCTGGCTGCCCTGCACAAGGCCATGACGTTCCTTGCGACGATGGACATGACTACGCTGACCGTCGCCGAGCAAGCTGACTGTCTGCGCGGCCTGGAGCGAGCCGAGTCCGTACGGATCGCCGCCCAGGCCTCCGTCCTGACGACATTCGGCCAGAACTTTGGCTATGCCGACGACGGGCACGGCAGCAGCCGAACGTGGCTGCGCTGGCAAACGAGGATCACAGGGTCGGCCGCTTCAGCCGCGGTCAGCTGGAGCCGCAGGCTCGCCGAGCACCCCTCGGTCAGAGAGGCACTTGCCGGCGGCGACATCTCGGCATCCTGGGCTCGCCAGATCTGTGACTGGACCGATCTGCTGCCGGTCTCGGCCCGCCCGGACGCCGACGTCATATTGCTCGCCGCCGCTGCCGCCGGGGCCGATCTGCAGGACCTGGCCGGCCTTGCCGAGGAGATGCGCGCTCGCACCGCTCCCCCGGACTCCGATGGCGGCGACGACGGTTCTGGCCGGTCGCTCCGGCTGGATCTGCACTACCGCGGTGCTGGCCGGCTGCGGGGCGACCTGACGCCGCGATGCGCGGCCGCGTTGCAGGCTGTGCTGGAGGCTCTCGGCAAGAAGGCCGGCCCTGAGGACACCAGAAGCCGTCCGCAGCGCGATCATGACGCGCTCGAGGAAGCCTGCCGTCGGCTGATCGCGGCGAGGAATCTTCCGCAGCGGGCCGGGCAGCCAACCCAGATCTCGCTGCACATGACGCTCGACGATCTCCTCAACGGTTCCTCAAGCGGCGGCAGCGCTGACTGGGGGACCGGCGGCACTGGCGGCAGCGGCGGCAGCGGCGGCACCGGCGGCACCGGCGGCAGCGGCGGGACGCGGGACGGGCACTGGCGGGAGCGGGGCCAGCGGTCCAGCGCCGTCCGGCTGGCTGCGACCGGACCGTGGCGACATGAACCGTGGCGACATCCTGCGGCGGCGGCTCTTCCCGACTCGTGACGACCTG
This sequence comes from uncultured Actinomycetota bacterium, assembly GCA_963696215.1. Lineage (GTDB taxonomy): Bacteria > Actinomycetota > Actinomycetes > Streptosporangiales > Streptosporangiaceae > Chersky-822. The sequence goes on along the minus strand of CAVOJF010000005.1, from coordinate 557,993 downwards.
ACCCGCGAGCAGCGCGGCGGCTGGACCGGGCCGGGTGCGATGGCCAGCCATGGAGACCTCTGCGATGCGTCGATCATCCCGGTCGTATCTGGCCACGTAGACCACGAACTCCTTGACAAGCTCGCGAACTCGCTGCTCGCGCACATCGCCAACCCTGTCGCGCCGAGGGAGCCAGCGGAGTCTGACCCCGAGGACAGCGTCGCCGCGGAGGTCAGCGGCGCAGCGGAGCACAGCGGCGCGGCGGAGGACAGCACGGGAGCCAGGCTTGCCGTCGATTTTGCCCGGGATCTCATCTTGCGCAACGCCGTCGCGCTGCTGTCCGGGCCATCGGGGCTCGCGTCGCGGCTGCGCACCGAGTTCCTGGCCGGACCAGCCGCCTCGATCAGCCTGCCGCTGGACGTCGGCACCGCGACCGACACGATCCCGCCGCACCTGCGCCGGGCCGTCATTCTTCGCGATCAGCACTGCGGATTCCCTGGCTGCACGACCACGGAGTGCCAGGTGCATCACATCATCCCGCTGTCCGAGGGCGGTGCTACCTGCCTGGAGAACTTGACGCTGGCCTGCACGTTCCACCACCTGATAGCGGTGCACGCCTGGGGCTGGAAGCTGATCCTCAATGCCGACGGCACCAAGACTGCCATCAGCAGGGACGGCCGTCGCGTCCTGCACGGCCATGATCCGCCGAAGGCTTGCGCCGCCTAAACGGCGGCTTCCGAGCGCCGGATTGGTCACGCGGGAATGGCGACCAGCTGAGCTGGGCCGTGTTACCAGCCGGTAGAACGGGGCAAGTCTGTGATGACGACTAGCAGGACGGACGGGCCCATGAGTACACCGACCGCAGATCACGTCAGGCACGTCGGCGAGCGTGAGGCGCGCCAGACCGCTGAAGCCGCGCGTGAGGCCGACTGGCGGCAGCCGAGCTTCGGCAAGCAACTGTTCCTCGGCAACTACCGGCTTGACCTGATTCACCCGCATCCGCGCCCGACCGAGGACGCAGCCGCTCGCGGCGAGGAGTTCTGCTCCAGGATGCGGGCGTTCTGCGAGGAGTCCATCGACCCGGCGCAGATCGAGCGGGACGCCCGGATCCCTGACGAGGTGATCCGCGGACTGGCCTCGATCGGCGCCTTCGGGATGAAGATCGCACCTGAATACGGCGGGCTTGGCCTGACCAACCTGTACTACAACCGCGCCCTGATCATCGCGGGCTCCGCCTCGCCCGCGGTGGCCGCGCTGCTGTCTGCGCACCAGTCGATCGGCGTGCCGCAGCCGGTCGCGCAGTTCGGCACCGATGAGCAGAAGCAGCAGTTCCTGCCGAGGTGCGCGGGCGGCGAGATCAGCGCATTCCTGCTCACCGAGCCCGATGTCGGCTCCGACCCGGCGCGGCTGAACACGACCGCGATCCCGTCGCAGGACGGCTCTGAGTATGTGCTCAACGGCGTCAAGCTGTGGACCACCAACGGTGTCGTCGCCGACCTGCTCGTCGTGATGGCCAGGGTGCCGCAGGGCGAGGGACACCGGGGCGGCATCACCGCCTTCGTCGTCGAGGGCAACGCGCCAGGAATCACCGTCGAACGGCGCAACGCGTTCATGGGCCTGCGCGGTCTGGAGAACGGCGTGACCAGGTTCTACGACGTCGTGGTGCCGGCCGCGAACCGGATCGGCAGCGAAGGCCAGGGCCTCAAGATCGCCCTGACCACCCTCAATACCGGACGGCTGTCGCTGCCAGCGAGTTGCGCCGCCGCGGGCAAGCTCGCGCTCAAGATCGCCAGGGAATGGTCGGGCGAGCGGGTGCAATGGGGGCGGCCGGTCGGCGAGCACGAGGCGGTGGCCAAGAAGATCGCGTTCATCGCGACGAGCGCATACGCGCTCGAGGCCGTCGTGGAGCTGTCCAGCCAGCTCGCCGACGACAAGCGGAATGACATCAGGATCGAAGCTGCCATCGCCAAGCTCTACTGCTCCGAGCTGGCCAGCGTCGTCGTCGACGAACTCATCCAGATCAGGGGCGGCCGCGGGTATGAGACCGCCGAGTCCCTGGCCGCTCGCGGCGAGCGTGGCGTGCCAGGCCGAGCAGATGCTACGGGACATGCGCATCAACCGCATCTTCGAGGGGTCCTCGGAGATCATGCGCCTGTTCATCGCGCGCGAAGCCGTCGACGCGCACCTGTCCGCGGCCGGCGAGCTCATCGACAACGACGTTCCTGCCGCGCGCCGCGCCCGCGCGGCCGCGCACGCTGGTCAGTTCTACGCCAAGTGGCTGCCGACTCTCGTCACCGGCCAGGGCCAGCGGCCGGGGTCCTACAGTGAGTTCGGCCCGCTGGCCGTCCACCTGAGGTACGCCGAGCGAGCCAGCAGGAAGCTGGCCAGGTCGACGTTCTACGCGATGGGCCGCTGGCAGGGCCGGCTCGAGCGCAAGCAGGGCTTCCTTGGCCGCATCGTAGACATCGGCGCCGAGTTGTTCGCGATCAGCGCGGTCTGCGTCCGCGCGCAAATGGACAGCGCCGCTGGCGACAAGCGCGGCGCGGTGGCCAGGGAACTGGCGGACGTGTTCTGCGTCCAGGCAAGGCTCAGGGCCGAAGAGCGGTTCAGCCAGCTGTGGAGCAACACCGACGCGACCGACTCGATACTGGCCAAGCACGTGCTCGCGGGCCGCTACACCTGGCTCGAGCAGGGCATCATCGATCCGTCCATCCCGGGTCCCTGGATCGCGGCGGCCGAGCCTGGACCGTCCAAGGAAGACAACGTGCACCGCCACATCGGCTAGCGAGGTTCGGCCTGGCCGTGTTCAGCTAACCTCTGCCGCTAGACCGCCGACGTCGCGCAGGCCCACTTCGTCGGCGTGGGCGAGCAGATCGGCCGGGTCCGCGTAGACCCGGTACGCGCCGGCGCGCTCGAGTTCCTCGCGCCCGTAGCCGCCGGACAACAGCCCGATGCCCAGCGCGCCGGCCCGCCGCGCTGCCAGCAGGTCCCAGACACTGTCGCCAACGACCATGGCGTGCGCAGGGTCGACGCCGAGCATCGCGGCGGCCGCGAGGAACAGGTCAGGGTCGGGCTTGGCGTGCCGCACCATGTCGCGCGTCACCATCGGCGTGTCCGACGGCAGTCCGAGCATCGGCATGGCGTGCCGCGCCATGCCCTGCCTGCCGCTGGTCGCGATCGCCCACGGCACCCCTTTGGCAGTCAGCGCGGACAGTAGCTGGGGCGCTCCTGGCAGCGGCCGGACAGAGTCCAGCTGCGCCACGTACTCCGCGACATGATCTTCTTGCAGCCGCTCGATGTCCTGCTCGGACAGCGAGCGGCCGGTCTCGCGCAGCAGCGCCGAGACGAACAGCCCGCCGCTCATCCCGATCCGCCGGTGGATGCGCCAGACGGACAGGTCGATGTCCAGCTTGGCCAGAGCGTTCCGCCAGGCGATCACGTTCTGGTACACGCTGTCGATCAGCGTCCCGTCCAGGTCGAACAGGAACGCCGGAACCGGAGGCTGGTCGTAGTGAAACAGTTCCTTCACAGCGTCTCCTGGCGAACGGCCTTGGCCTGCCGGGGACTGCTCGCCGCGGCGAGCTGCCTGTCCATCCTGCCCCGGCCGACCGGACGAGCGGCCGTTGCGATGTCGCCGAGTTGCCTGGCGACCCACTTGTGCACGTCCTTCGCGGCGACCTGCCTGGCCATGGCCGCGATGGCCGCCCGGCGGGTGCTCTGCGAGAGCTCCAGGGCGTGCTCGATCCGCAGCGACAGCCCCTCGACGTCGAACGGGTTGCACGGGATCGCCTCGCGGAGCTCGGATCCGGCGCCCGCGAACTCGCTCAGGATCATGGCGCCGCTGCCCCGCCGCGCCTGCTGTACGGTGACGTACTCCTTGGCGACCAGGTTCATGCCGTCGATCAGCGGCGTCACGAGCATCAGGTCGGCGACCGCGTAATACGCGACGAGCTGCTGAGGCGGCAGGGAGCGATGCAGGTAGTGCACGGGGACGTCCGAGCCAGGCTCGGTGAACTTGCCGTTGATCCGCCCGATGTGCCCTTCCACTGTCGCACGCAGGCTGCGGTACTCCGCGACGTTATCCCTGCTCGGCACCGCGACCTGCAGGAAAGCGATCTTGGTGCGCAGGTCCTGACGGCGCTCGAGCAGCGCCTCGACGGCCAGTAGCCGCTCGACGATGCCCTTGGTGTAGTCCAGGCGGTCGACGCCGAGCAGCAGTACCCGGCCCGCGAACTGCTCGCTCAGCCCCTCCATCTCAGAGACAGCCACCGGATCGGACGCGAGGCGAATGAATTCCGCCGTGTCGATCGAGATCGGAGCCGCGGTAGTGGCCACGCGGCGCTGATCGGGCAGCAGCACCGAAGTGCCCCGAACCTGGACACCCGTGTCGGCGTGCAGCCGCTCGCAGGCGCGTATGAAGTTGTCCCGGTACCTTTCGGCATGGAATGAGACGACGTCGGCGCCAAGCATGCCGAGCAGGATGTCCTGCCGCCACGGCAACCTCGCGAAGATCTCGGGTGCAGGCCAGGGAATGTGCAGGAAGTACCCGATCGCCTGATCCCGCCTTCGCTCCCTGAGCAGCCGGGGGACGAGCGTCAGGTGGTAGTCGTGCACCCACGCGATCGCGTCCTGCCGCTCGCTCAGCGCGCTCATCGCGACTCCCGCGAAGATGGCGTTCACGTCCTGGTAGCTCCGCCACCAGCTGCGCTCGAACCTGGGCTTCTCGATCGCGTCGTGCAGCAGCGGCCAGAGCGTCGCGTTCGAGAAGCCGTGGTAGTACTGGCGCACCTGCGCCCCGGACAGGGCGATCGGCAGCAGCTCAGTCTCCAGTGCTGGCAGCGAGGCAGGCACCCCGCGGTCACCGCCGTCCCAGCCGACCCAGGAGCCGGAATGGGTCTGCATCACTGGCCGGAGCGCAGTGGCCAGCCCACCTGGCGAGAGCTCCCAGCTTCCGCCGTCGCTCTGCCTGATCGGCAGCCTGTTGGCGATCGCGACGACCGGCGACCTGCGTGCGTCGGGCCGGCCGCCGCCACGCATGGGCTGGCCGGTCATCGGCTCATTAGGTGGTGGCCGCATACGGACCTTTGACTGTTCGTTGTCGGGCCGCCCAGGCGCCCGGCATGTTCAGCGCGCTCATCACTATGACCATACGGGCCGCGCTCGGCCGGGCCAGCGATGTGGGTCTCGCTGGCGCGCCGCAGATAGTCAGAACCATGGATTCACCGGACGCTCTCGTGACTCCACCTTGCTAGCCCAGCCAGCCACGGACGCGCCGCCGGGACGCCGTCCGCCAGACGCGCTTAGCCTTGCGTTGCAACCGCCTGGCCTCCCTGTCCTCGCGTTCGCAGATCACGCCGTAGCTGAAGGCGCTCTCGCCCGCCTGGTCCGCGTTCATGCCAAGTTCGCGCGCCGCGGCCCGCGCGATCACTGCATCCTGATGCCCGCCGAGGACGGACTGCAGCTTCTTCATCTGCGCGGCGAACGCGAGAGCCTTTACGCCGAAGGCCGGAGCCACGGCCTCTCCGGCATACCTGGCGCGCTTGGCTGCCTTCCTCGCCTCGTGGAGCGCGACGTCGGTTTCGGCACCAGGAGGCAGGCTGAGTGCGTGCTTCATCCGACGCTTGGTCCGCTGGTACGTCCCGCGCACCGCGGCCGGCAGCACCTTCGCGGCCGGGCGGCCAGCCAGACGCGTGCCGGGCGGACGGGCAGCCAGGTCGTCGAGGCCGTCTAGCAAGGCGAAGTACCTGGGCGAATCCAGGGAGGCGAGCAGGCCGGTCTGCGCCTCAGCGCCGATCCGCGCGAAGTGCTCGCGCACCCTGGCCGCCACCGGCCCGATCGCCAAATCCGCGGGCAGCTCGCTGACCTGCGTCTGGAGCTGTGCAGCCAGAACCTCGGCGTCCCTGGCCGCACCGAGTTCACCGCCTAGCCAGCGCAGGCCGTCGATCAGCTCGTCGGCCTGCGGGCGGCCGAAGAACGACAGGAACGTCTGCAGCGTGCTGCGCAGCCTGCGGGTCGTGGTGCGCATCTGATGCACGGCGTCCTGCTCATCGGTCCGCACCATGGGGTCGACGGACTTCAGCATCGAGACCTGGGCCTGCAGGTAAGCGAGCAACACGTCTCCGGCGGCCGCGCCAGGGCCGGCCTGGCGCTGCGTTGGCGCGGGCGGCAGGTCGAGCGCGCGGGCCAGCTTCGGGGACTGGTCGGAGCGGCTGAGCCCGCTGCGGCGCAGCAGCAGGTCCGCCGCTTCCAGCAGATCGCGATCACCACCGGTCAGCTCGACCTCGACCTCGTGCCAGCGCGATACTCGCTGCGACTCGCCGAGCGCCGCGGCGGTTACGTCGTCGCTGGCTACCTCGGCGAGCGATTTGCCCGCACCGTCGACCAGCACCTGCCGTGTGCGCGCCGTGCTGATCCTGGCCACGGGCTTCAGGTCCTTGCCGCGGGCATGGACCCTGACCAGGCGCGCAAGCTGGGCGGGCACGCGATGACGAGAGCGGCCGAGCGGAAGCGTGATCTCGCGCCTGGTATGACTGCCCGCGGGAAGCTTCAGGTGCCAGCCAGCGTCGTGGCCGCCTTGCCTGCGGCGGAGCGTGATCCCCGAGCTGATCAGCCGCAGGTCCTCGGTGTCGAAGTACTCGGCGTCCAGATCCTCCTGCTCCGCCTCCTCGGCACGGGCCACCTGAGGCAGCTGGGTGAAGGCAGGCAGGATGACGCCAGCGGTGGCTTCGTACTTAATCTCGGTCTCGTTCGACGTGACTGCCATGGGTGTCCGTTACCCGCAGTCCGGGCCGATTCACTCGATCGGCCCGGACTCTCGGAGTCATGTCACTCGCCGAAGCGCGGTTACCAGCGATACCAGCGACGCCGCGGACCCGCGCTCGCACCGGCGCGCAGCAAGAATCCGAGCAGCCACAGGGCGAGCGCGATGATCGCGATCCACCACAGGACGTGCAGGGCGAAGCCGAGCCCGAACAGGATCAGGATGACCAGCAGGGCCAGCAGGATGATAGCCATAACGCAGCTCACTTTCATTGGCGGACGGCGCCCGGAACTGCCCTGGCCTGTCCATCCCAAACCCGGCGCGAGGTCTGCGAGGTCTGCGAGGCCTGCGGGCAGATGTCCTCGTACAGGACTGGAACGGAGGGATAGCCCATACATCAGGGTCCGTCAGGCATGGGGGAAGATGCGCCGGATTGCCTGCATACATTGGCCGCTCGCGGGCAGTTGGCCGGCATGAGCATTAGAAGCAGTGTGCCGGGCCTCCTCTGGTGGCTGTTCTGGTTCCTGGTGGCGATCCTCCTGGTCATCCTCGCCGCCCTCGTCATCCACCATTTCGGTGGATTCGCCCTGTCATTCCACGTCGGCTACTTCCACTTCGGGCTGGGAGTCAGCGGCTAGCCCAGCCGTCCCCGGCACGTGGCCTGTGAGCGGCGCAGCGACCACGTGCCGGGAACGGCGCGGAGCACTCTGGGCTGGGCGGGCCCGCGGACCAATCCCCCGCTACCGGACGCCAGTCCGTTTACCTTGGCTATCCTGACCCATTCTTATATTGCGTAGAATGGGCTATTTAACTCTCGGCGCAATTGTTTCGGAAAAAGCCCGTAGTTACATTCCCCGGAGCTAGGATTCAATCGGCGCGAGCCGCCACTGAGCGATGGATCTCACGGGGGAGAAATCCGATGCTCCGGACTGGGCGCAGACGGCCGAACCGTGCAGTCGCCGCGTGGACAGTGTTGCTCCTGACTGTGACGGCCGGCGCGACTACATCCTGCGCGGTGATCGCCAGGCAGGCGGCCGATCGTCCGCTCCTCGCCGTCACCCGGCAGCCCGCGGCCAGGATGTCCGTGCTCGCGGGCTCGCCGAGCGTGGTCGCGGTACGCATGGCCAGCGAATTGTTCGTGAAGGCTCCCCTGGTGGTTCTCGCGAGCGCCGGGAAGCGGTCAGTCATCGCGGTCGCGGCGGCCAGAGCGCGGCGGGCGCATGCGCCGCTGCTCCTGGTCCCGGCGAGCACCGGATCGTCGGGCCGCCTCGCGGACGCCGGGAGCCCGAAGGCCAGCGTCCGGGGCACCGACACGCAGGCCGGGGCCGCTGCTCTCGCCAGGGCAGCCGGCGGCGCTTCGAGCCGGAACGGCGCCGCTCCAAGCCGGAACGGCGACGCGTCGGCCGCCGCCGACGTCATGCTGCGGAAAGAGGTGCGCTCGCTCGGCGTCCATGAGGTGCTCGACGTCGGCGTCTCGACCAGCCTGCTCTCCGCGCAGCTTCCTGGCGTGCGGGTGATCACAGATCCTGGCCAGCTGCCAGCGACCAGGCGGCCTGCTCGGCTCCGGCATGTCGTCGTGCTGGTCAGGCGGCGCGACACGAGCGCGGGAACCGAGGCGGCCATCGCCACCGCCCGCGCGGCTGGCGCGCTGCCGGTCGTCGTGTCCGGCTACGACCCGCGGACTGATTCCGATGCCATCGGGGCGCTCTTCACCGCCAGGCCGCGGCGGGTGCTGGCGATAGGCGCCGGGTTCGGGCCTGCTGGACGCCTGGCGGCGAGGGTGGCGGTCGCCGCGACCGGGGTGCAGCTACCTGGCGGCGGCCAGGTGCTCTTTCCGGCGCACCGGCTGCTCGCGCTCTACGGCTACCCGGGCACACCCCAACTTGGTGCGCTCGGCGAGCAGGGACTGAATGCGAGTATCGCCAGGATCCGCCGCATCGCCGCTGCCTACCAGCCGCTGAGCCACGAACCCGTGGTGCCCACGTTCGAGATCATCGCGACCGTCGCCCAGGCCAGCCCCGGCCGCGACGGCAGCTATTCCTACGAATCCAGTCTGGCCGCCCTGCGGCCGTGGGTCAGGCGGGCGACCGCGGCAGGAATGTACGTCGTCCTCGATCTCCAGCCGGGCCGCGCCAGCATGCTCGCACAGGCCAGAAGGTACCGGTCGCTGCTGCGCCTGCCCAACGTCGGGCTGGCGCTCGATCCTGAGTGGAAGCTGGCGCCCGGTCAGCTACCGCTGCGGCAGATCGGCAGCGTCAGCAGCACGGAGGTCAACGGCGTCATCAGATGGCTGGCTTGGCTGACCGCGAGGTACCGGCTGCCGCAGAAACTCCTGGTCCTGCATCAGTTCAGGCTGTCGATGATTGCCGACGAGGAACGCCTGGACACCAGCCACGACGACATCGCCATCGTGATTCACATGGACGGACAGGGAACTCCGGCCGACAAGCTGCAGACCTGGCAGGCGGTGACCGGCACGGCGCCGACCGGGGTGTTCTTCGGCTGGAAAAACTTCTACACCAAGGACACGCCGACCTTCAGCCCGCTGCGGACCATGGCGAATACCCCGCTGCCGGTCATGATCTCGTATCAGTGACCATGCCCCAGGCGGTGAGAGCGAGCATCAGGACTGCGACTGCCTCGATAACAAGCACGACGTAGGCCAAGCCCGAGCTGTAGGTCAGGTGGAACCCGAAGATGCCGACCGTCCTGGCCAGCATGAAGCCGACGATGGTCCCCGCCATCAGCGCTGCCGAAGCGATGACCACGATCAGCTGCCTGGTCACGAGCAGCACAAGCGCGGCCAGGATCGCGGCGGCGACCTGGACGAGGAAGAGCACTTTCAGCGTCGGCACGTCGCGGTAGGCGATCTGCCAGAGACGCAGGTGGATCAGGCCTGACGCGACCAGCAAGCCTGCGTCAGAAACTAGTAGGAGCCATAGCAGCAACCCCGTCACGCGTGCGGACTGCTGCCGTGAACTTCGAGTTGCTGTCACCCGCGGTCCAGCCTCGCCAGCTCAGCTTCCCGCCCGCATGCCTGTGATACGTGCCTGAACCAGAGCCGGTTCAGATCCGTTGTCTTCATTCCGGGCCCCTTGCGGGGCGGGCCTGAGTCGATCGCGGCGGCAGCAGCAGCGGCGGGGGCAGCAGCAGCGGCAGCAGCGGCAGCTAAGCCGCGACCGCCGGGAAAGCTACGGCATATTGCCGATGCGACGTGGTCATCCTTACAACGAGCGTGAATGTACGAAGGACGATGAGCAGTACTTGGCACGGCGGAGATGGTCAGTCATGGGCCGGCTGATTCGGCTGATACGAGAACTCAACTACTGGCAGCGGCGCTCTGCCATCCTGTCGATGGCGCCCGATCGCCATCTCCCGCATCCAGACCGGCCGCCGGAGACCTACGGCGAGTTCCTCGCGCGGACGACCGGGCCGCTGCTCCGCGAGCCGAGCTACAAGGCGCGGTTGGCTGGCCGGTGGGTCGGCTAGCCTCGTAGCGCCGCAGAGCGCAGGGCGCGGTACAGCAATTGCTGATCACCGAGCCTGCGCCGTAGCTCGCGCTCCAGGCCGCCGATGGGCACGAGGTTCTGCGGCGCTCGCGGGTCCTTGTGCGGGGAGCTCGCCAGCGGCGGCAGCACCCGCGCGGTCAGGTCGGCCAGCCGGGTGACCTGGTCGGCCGGCAGGTCAGCCGAGCACTCGATCCTGACCACGCCGGCCCACGGCGCGCTGCTCCCTGCCAGCTTCGCGTGCCGACCACCCGCGGCACCGAGCGGCGGAAGCTGCAGGTACCAGGAATTGCGGCGCCAGGACGTGCCCATCGTGAAGGCCGGGGTCCGTTGCCCTGGCCGCAGCGCGCCGACGACCGCGGCCTGGTCCGGCGGGAGGTAGGACGCATGATGGGTCTTGACGTAGCCGACCGTCCTGTCCAGGTGCACCCGGCCGCGCAGCGGGCCGTCCACGACGAGCAAGTCATCGCCCGCCGGCCTGGCCTCGCGGAAGCGGAGCGCGAGTTCGACCTCGATGGCCGACAGCCGCTGCTGCAGCGCGAGCGAGAGCTGGTCGAATCCCGGCCCCTGCGCAGGGCGCATCTGGTAGGTCGCCGAACGGGTCACGATGTCCGCCGCCGCTGGCGCGGACGTGAACAGCCCGTGTTCGACGGCCACGTCGACCACCGTCGCGGTGCCGTCGCACGCGACGATCCCGGTTGCCAGGGAGGCGGCGATCCCGATCGCGGGCTGTCCGCCGCCATGCACCCACACCCGCGCGTCGATCCGGCGGACGCCGTCGAGAAACAGCACGAGGTCCGGCAGGTCTGGCCGCGGGTCGGGGTCGAGCGGGCGCCAGTCCGCGGCGGATAGCTCCAGGTCGAGCACCAGTTCGGCGCTTGACCCCTCGAGGGCGGCACCGCCCAGATCATCGCCAATCGCCTGCCCGTAGGCCGGATCCCACGGGTCGACCGTGAACGGCACGGTAGCGCCGGGCGCGGTCACACCGCGCCTTCCCGGCGCAGCGTCGACGTGGTGCCGACCCGGCTGACCACGAACCGGACGGGCACCCGCTCCGCCAGCGCGGGCACGTGCGTGATGACGCCGATCATCCGCTCCGAGCCGAGGGACAGGCGCTCAAGCGTCGTTCCGACGGTCTCAAGGGTGTCCTCGTCCAGCGTGCCGAAACCCTCGTCAAGGAACATCGAGTTGAGATCGCGCATACCGCCGGACAGGCCGATGACCTGCCTGGACAAGGCCAGGGCAAGCGCCAGCGAAGCCTGGAATGTCTCGCCCCCTGAGAGTGTGTGCACCGGCCGCCTTGCCGCCGCGTCCTGGTAGTCGATGACCCACAGTTCGTTGCGCTCGTCGCGATCTAGCTGGTACTGGCCGCCGGATAGCTCCATCAGGGTCTGGGAGGCCTCAGCAACCAGCGAGTCGAGCGCCTCGCCGCACAGCCAGCGCTCGAACGACGAGGCGCGCAGCAGCTTGCCGAGCATCCCCGCCACCTGCTCCTCCTCCCGCTGCGCTGCAATCTGCTCGTCGAGCTTCGCGGCCGCGCGACGATCGGCGCGTATGGCCGCGAGCTTGGTGGCGGCGCGCTCGGCGTGCTTGGCAATGGCGGCCTCGCACCTGGCCGGGTCTGGGACGCCGGTGATCTCATGCTCGGCGAGCATCGCGGCCAGCGCTTCCCTGGCGCCGGAGAGCGATCGGCCAAGCGCGGCGGCCTCGGCGTCCAGGTCTGGCAGGCTCGCCCGACGTTCGTCATGCCTGGCACGTGCCCACCGGGTCAGCATGTCCCAGGCGGCGGTCAGGTCGGTTTCGGCCGTCGGCGGAGCGCCGAACTGGACCACCGAGTCGCGAGCGGACGACAGGGCGGCCCACGCGCGCCGCTCCTCCTGCGTCAGCGCGGCGCGGTCCCGCTCGGCCGCGACGAGCGCCTGCCGCGCCGACCTGCCCGACTTCTGCGCATCGGACAGCGCCTGGCTGGCCTGTGCGATGGCCCCGAGCGTGACCGTCACCTCGTCTTCTGGCGGGGCCCCGGTCAGTGCCCCGGCGGTGTCGGCCAGCCGCCTGGTTACCTCGTCAGCGTCCCGCTGCGCCACCGCCGCCGCCTGGCCGGCCTGATCACTGGCGGTCCTTTCTTGTCTGGCTGCCTGGGCCGCCCAGTCAGCGGCGGCCTTGGCCTCCAACAGGTCGGCGGGAACCTCATGGTGCGGAAGCGCGGTGACGGGGCGCAGGCACACCGGGCACTCGGCGCCGACCCGTAGATCCTGCGCGATGGCGACGGCGGCGTGGGACCGCTCGGCGGCTGCTACCTGGTCCCGCGCGCCGGCGAGTTTGAGCTCGGCGGCCTCCAGTTCACCGTGCCGGATCTGCGCGTCCGCGCGCTTTCCGGCCAGCTCGCGCTCGGCGAGGTCCTGCGCAGCCCGCAGGCTGCGCTGGCTCGCGTACGCCTCCCGCAGCCGCTCCGCGGCAGCGGTGTCCCCGAGCGCGTCCCTGGCCCGTTGCGCCGCCACCTCAGCGCGATCGGCGTCGTCCCGCTGACCCGCGCGGTCGGATACCAGCTTGTCGGCGGCACCGATCCTGCTGGCGAGGCCGGGCACCTCGACTGGCGTGCGTACACCGGCCAGCAGGGCGGCCTCGCCGGCGGCCGCCTGCGCTTGCCTGGCTGCCTGCTCGGCTCGGCCGGCGAGATCGCGCGATGGTGCCCAGTTGCTGCTCGGCGGCGCGGGCGAGGGCCGCCAGCGCACGTACCCGCTCCGCGGCCAGCGTTTCCGATTGCTCGCTCGTGTCCGCGAGCCCCAGCCTGGCGTTCTCCGCCACGCGCAACCGCTCGCTGGCAGCTTCAGCACGCCTGCGGGCTTGTTGCCCTACCAACTCGTAAACGCCGAATGCCAGCAGCTCAACCAGCAGGCCTTGCCGGTCAGCCGGCTTGGCATGCAGGAATTCAGAGAACCGCCCCTGCGGCAGCAGCACGGACTGAGTGAAGTGCTCGTATGTCAGCCCGAGCAGCTCCTGCACCTGCGCCTTGACCTGATCAGGCCCTTCCGCCAGCGGCTCGAGGCTCGCGGCCAGCAGATCGGCGAGCGGCGCGCTGGCCTCGATGTCCGGGTCCAGCCGTTCGAGCCTCGCCTCCTTGGTGTGCACCAGGCCCTTCTTGTCCCTGGTCAGCGCCCGGACCACGCCGTATCTCCGACCGGCCGCTTCGAACACCAGGCAAACCCGGCAGGCGTTCGCCGCCGGCGCCAGCGCCTGCGCGATCGCGTTCTCTCTGCCCCAGCGCGGCACGGTGCCGTAGAGCGCGAAGCAGAGGCCGTCGATCACGGTGCTCTTGCCGGACCCGGTGGGTCCGACCAGGGCGAAGAATTCGACGCCGGAGAAGTCGATGTCGGCCGGCTCACGGTAGGAGCCGAAGCCGTCGAGCAGCAGGCGGAGCGGGCGCATCAGCTGCCCCCTCGCACTGCCGCCGCTCGCTCCGACCGGGCGACCTCGGTACCGTCCGCCGGGCTGCTGATCTCGTCGAGAAGTTCTGCGAACATAGCCGTCAGCCGCGCGTCGGCCACGTTCTCCCCGGCCAGGTAGTCGCCGAATAGCTGCACCGGGCTGCGGCCAATCCGGCTCGGCCCGCTGGACCCGTGGTTGCCCGCCATGCCCTGTCCCGGCCGTGGCCGGTGCGCGTCGTCGAGCAGCACCTCCAGGGTGTTCGGCAGCTTGTCCCTGACGAGATCGCCGAGGCCAGCACGGCCAGGTTCGGCGAGCACGACGCGCAGGTACGCATCGCCAGCTTGCTCGCCCTCGGCGATCACCTGGTCCAGCGTGCCTCGCAGGGTCTTGAGCCCGCGACCGCCGCTGACCGGCACGGGGCTGGCGTCGGCTCTGATGCCGGGCGCGGCCGTCACGATCAGGGCCGACGGCTCGTTGCCCTCCTCACCGAAGTCGACGGCGAGCGGCGAGCCCGAGTAGTAGATCGGGCAGGGCCCTGGGATTTCCTGCTGGCGGTGCAGGTGCCCGAGCGCGACGTAGTGCGCGCTGCCGGGGAACATGGTCGCCGGGAGCTCGTAGTCCAGGCTGGTCTGAACGTCTCGCTCGCCGCCGCCGCGTCGGCCGCCAAGCAGAGTCCCGTGCGCCATCACCAGGTTCACCGCATCTGGGTTGAAGTCAGCGGTCAGCCGGCCGATGATCTCGCGAACCCGGCTCGAGTAGTCGAGAGCGTGCTCGGCGAACTCGTGGAACATGACCTCGGCCGCTCGGACCGCGAACCGGTGCGACAGGAAGGGCAGGGCGGCGACTTCGACCTGGGCACCATCCCTGGTCCGCAGCGCGACCGTGCCACCTTCCTCCGGGCGCCTGGGCAGGCCGAGCACGTGCAGCCCGATCTCGCCGAGCACAGGCCGGTAGACCGCCTCGATCAGGTTCTGGTTGTCGTGGTTCCCGGCGATCGCGACGACCTGGCGGCCGTCCGCGCGCAGCGCGAGCAGCGTCCGCATCACCAGCCCCTGCGAGCGGGGGTTCGGCGCTGCCGTTTCGAACAGGTCGCCGGCGACGAGCACGACGTCGACGTCTTCGTCCTTCGCGATGCGGACCAGGCTGGCGAGCGCGGCCGCGTGTTCCTCGTGCCGGTCCCTGCCCTTGAGCACCTTCCCGACGTGCCAGTCGCTGGTGTGCAGGATCTTCATGCAGCGCTCCTAGAACGGCGGTACGTCGTCGGAGGCCGCGGGAATGCCGGCGAACGGGTCTTCAGGCCTTGTAGGACCGGTGTCATGGCCGGCCCACTGCCCCTTCTCACTCGGCCGCGTCGCCCACGCGGGGAATGGGAAGTCGACGGCGAGCGGCACCGGGATGTCGGGTTGCGCGATGAACATGGTCCCCGGCTTGGCCAGGGTGGCGCGCAGGCGGTGGGCCGGCGGCAGGTAGCCGTACTCGGGACGCTGCGCCTCGGCCGCGTCGAGCCGGCGGCCACCCGGATCGCGCAGTTCGCCAGGATCCGCCGCTCGACCTCGCTGGCGGTCTGCTGGGCGCCGATGAGGATCACCCCGAGCGAGCGGCCGCGCTCGGCGAGGTCGAGCAGGATCTGCTTGATCGGGCTGTCGCCCTCCCGTGGCGCGTACTTGTTGAGCTCGTCGAGCACGACGAACATCAGCGGGCGGGCCGTGCCCTGCCGCTCCTTGCGGGCGAACTCCGACCGCAGCGTCACGCCCACCACGAACCGCTGCGCCCGGTCGGGCAGATTGTGCAGGTCGACGACCGTGACCTGGGCCCGCGAGGTGGTGATCGAGCGTTCGCCGCGGTGGGCCAGGTCGCCGCGGACGACCGCGCTCAGCGGCTTCACGGCCGAGCGCAGCCGTCTGAGCAGGGCATTAACGCTGCCCGTGAGCGCGGCGCCGCCGACCCAGGATCCGCGCGTCGCCTCGTCGCCGAGCTCCGCCTCGAGCAGGCTGACGAGGTCACCGAATGTGCGGATGATCTTGTCATTGGCTGGGTCGACATCGGCGATCCTGACGGCTCCGTCGGTCCCGGCTGGCGCGCCGTCCCGGCGCAGGCGGGCGGCGACCTGGCCGATCAGCATCGTGTACTGGGCGCGCTCGTCCTCGGAGTCGGCGAACACGAATGGCAGCAGCTCCTGCTCGCAAAACTCAGCGATGGTCCAGAAGAAAGGGCTGACGGCACGGTCGCGAGCGTGCACGTCCGGTGTCCCCGACTGATCGCCAGGCCGCGGCGGCGCGAACACGCGCACATTGCCAAACGGCGCGGCCGGCAGCTTGAGGTCCGCGTACCGCGCCGCCTGCGCGGGCGAGAGCTTGTTGTTGGTGTAGTCGAGGAAGAGCAGGTCCTCGCCCTTGACGCTGAAGACCAGCGCCTTGGTGTTGTGCGCCTCGCCGGCGAGCACCCCGCAGTTGGTGATCGCGTGCAGCAGGAACATCGCGAAGGAGGTCTTCGTCGCGATTCCCGACACACCGGAGATCGAGACGTGCGCGCCCCTGGTGCCGTCGACGAACTCGAAGTTCACGTAGACGGGCTTGCCGTCCCTGCCGAACCCGACCGGCACCTTGGCGCTGCCCATCTCGTCGAAGTACAGCGCGGACTCGCGCTCGTCCCCGACCGCCCGGTTCACCACCGCGCCTGGCAGCGGTGGCACATACAGCTCGGGCTCGACCCTGGTCACCGTGACCTCGGCGACCTCGCAGACCTCCGCAGGCAAGGCGCCGCTCTCTATCAGGAACACGTCGGAGGCGAACCGCGCGCCCTCGTGCACCGCCTCGACGTTGGTGACAATCCCCGCGATGCGGACGTCCTGCTGGCCTGGCAGCAGCCGGTGCGTGACCACCACGTCGTCAAGCTGGGCGTACTGGCCCGGGGCTAGCCCTACTGAGAACTGCAGCGGCGTGGCCGGCACCGTGCCGACGACCAGGCCGAGGCCGTCCGCAGCGGAGCCGCCAGGTCCGTCGGACTCACCAGTCACCAAACCCCCACAAGCCCCTCGATGCCAGCAACTGAGCGGGAGCCTACGCCGGAGCGGCGACACTCACCGGCCGGATCGGCCGGCCGGTGCCAGAGCCCGGGTTCAGGCTCGCGCGGCCGACTCCTCGAGCGCGCGGCGGACGAGCACCCTCGCGAGGTGCTCGCGATAGGCCCGCGGGCCGTTCAGGTCTGACGATGCGCTGGTTCCCTCGGCAGCGTGCGCCGCCGCAGACCGGGGATCGGCACCCGAGGCGAGCGCCTGCTCGACTCCGTCGGCCCTGATCGGGATGGAGCCCATGTTGACCAGCGCGACGTTCGAGCCCTGCACGGCGACGCCGACGATGGCCCAGTCGATGCCGCGCTTGGTGAACTTCTGGAACGACCAGCCGGCAGACGCCGGCTTCGGGATGCGGATCTCCGTCAGCAGTTCGCCGGGCTGCAGGGCAGTCTCGAACAGGCCGTGAAAGAAGTCGGATGCCGCCACCTCGCGGCTGCCGCCAGGTCCGCGGACGACAAGCGTCGCGTCCAGAGCGCGGGCGACCGCGGGCAGGTCAGCGGCCGGGTCGGCGTGCACGAGCGAGCCGCCGATGGTCCCGCAGTGCCTGACCTGCGGATCGCCCACCTGTCCGGCCGCGTGGGCGAGCAACGGCACTGTGTCGCGTAGAACGTCCGATCGCGCCAGGTCGTCGTGGCAGGTGAGTGCGCCGACCGCGATGTGGCCGTTCTCCTCGCGGACGTAGCTGAGCTCGCTGAGCCTGCCGATGTCGATGAGCGTGTCGGGCACGGCGAGGCGCAGCTTCATCAGCGGCATCAGCGAATGGCCACCCGCCAGGAACTTCGCGTCCTCGCCGCCCTCGGCAGCGAGGTCCAGTGCCTCGTCGACGCTGGCCGCCCGCTTGTAGGTGAATTGTGCCGGGATCACTGTGACTGCCTCTCGCTGGCGGCGGCGAGAACCGCCCTGACAATGTTGTGATAGCCGGTGCAGCGGCACAGGTTGCCCTCGAGCGCGGTCCTGACCTCGTCCTCTGTGGGCGACGGATTCTCGGCCAGCAGCGAAACGCTCGCCATTACCATGCCCGGCGTGCAGAATCCGCACTGCAGGCCGTGCTCGGCGCGGAAGGCGCGCTGCACCGGGTGCAGCTCGCCCGTGCCGTCGCTCAGTCCTTCTGCGGTCACGACCTCGCGCCCGTCGGCCTGTGCGGCGAGCACCGTGCACGACTTGACCGACCGGCCGTCCAGCAGGACGGTGCACGCTCCGCACGAGCTGGTGTCGCAGCCGACGTTCGTCGCGGTCAGGCCGGCCACGTCCCGAACGAAGTGCACGAGCAGGGTGCGGTCAGCTACTTCGGCAGCGACCTCGCTGCCATTCACCGTCACCTTGACCTTCACCGGGCGCTCCCTTTCTCCGCATCGCTGATCGCGGCCCAGACCCTGGCCGGAGTGAGCGGCATGTCGATGTGGCGGATGCCGAGGTGGCTGACCGCGTCGATGACCGAGTTCTGCGTGGCCGGGGTGGCGCCGATCGTGCCCGCCTCACCGATGCCCTTGGCGCCGAGCGGGTTGATCGTGGCCGGCGTCTCGCTCCTGAGCAGCTCGAAGCTCGGCAGTTCGGCGGCGGTCACGATCGCGTAGTCCACGAGCGTCCCGGTGATGGGGTTGCCGTCGGCGTCATAGACCACCTCCTCGAGGAGCGCCTGAGCCACGCCCTGGGCGATGCCGCCATGCCGCTGGCCCTCGGCCAGTACAGGGTTCAGCACGGTGCCGGCGTCGTCCACGGTCACGTGCCTGATCAGCCTGGCCTTGCCGGTCTCCGTGTCGACCTCGGTCACCGCCAGATGGGTGCCGAAGGGGAACGTCGGCTTGCCGTCGGTGTAGTTGACGTCCGCGGCGAGGGCCGCCTCGCCCGCGTAGCTGGCGACCTGAGCCCAGGTCCTGCTCGACGCGGGGTCACCGCGAACCTGCCAGACGCCGCGGTCGACGTCGAGCTCGAGGTCGGTCTCGCTTGCCTCAAGCATCTCCGCCGCGTGCCGTCGCGCCATCTCCTTGACCTCGATGGCGGCCATCTGCACCGCCACGCCGCCGAGCTGCAGCGACCGCGACGCGTACGTGCCGACGCCAGCCGGGATCAGGTCGGTGTCGCCGTGCACCACCGTGACCTTCGACATCTCGATGCCGAGTTCGGCCTCCACCAGCATCGCCCAGGCGGTGTGGTGACCCTGGCCGTGCGCCGAGCTGCCCGTGTAGACGGTGACTGTGCCGTCGTCGTGCACGACGAGCCTGGCGGTCTCCCCGCCGTCGGCGTCGGCGGCTGTGATCTCGACGTAGCTGGCCACCCCGATGCCTAGCTGCAGCACATCGCCGCGCTCGCGGCGGCGAGCCTGCTCGGCCCGCAGGTCGGTGTAGCCGGCCCCGGTCAGCACCTTGTCAAGCGCCTCGACGTACGCGCCTGTGTCGTAGGTGGCGCCGGCGGCCGTGGTGAACGGGAACTGGTCGGCCGGCACCAGGTTGATCCGGCGGACCTCGGCCGGGTCCATGCCGATCTCGGCCGCGAACAGGTCTATGGCCCGCTCGATTGCGGCCGTAGCTTCAGGCCGTCCAGCGCCCCGGTACGCGGAGATCGGCGTCGCGTTGGTCACCACGACGTCATAGCCGGTCTCGACGTGCGGGATCGCGTACGGGCCCGATGCCATCAGGCTGGTCAGGAACGGCAGGAAGCCGGCCATCCTCGGATAGGCGCCGGTGTCCTGCACGATCCTCAGCCGGTAAGCCTGCACCCGGCCGTCCCTGCTTCCGCCGATCGTGACGAGGTGCCGCTGCGCTCGGCCGTGGGTCATGCCGACCATGTTCTCGCTGCGGCTCTCGGCCCAGCGCAGCGCGCGGCCGGTGTGCTTGGCTGCCCAGGCGACGATGAGCGCGTCCCTGTCTACGCCGATCTTGGCGCCGAACCCGCCGCCGACGTCGGGCGCGACGACCCGGATGTTCGCCGGGTCCAGGCCAAGCGCCGTCAGGATAAACCGCGAGATCTGCGCGTTCTGGGTGCTGGCCCAGACCGTCAGCTTCCCGTTCTTCCACTCCGCGGCGACTGCGCGTCCCTCCAGGGGCACCGGAGCGAGCCGCTGGTTGATGAGTTCACGGGTGACGACCACCTCGCAGCCCTCGAAGGCCGCGTTGTCAGCCGAGAATCCTGTGCTCACGGCGACGTTGGAGCCGGCGTCAGGGAACAGCAGCGACTCCCCGGCAAGCGCGCCGTTGAAGCCGACCACGGCGGGCAGCGGCGCATAGTCCACGCTGACCAGTTCGGCGGCGTCGTCGCCCTGGTACCGGTCGTCGGTGATGACGATGGCGACTGGCTCGCCAACGAAACGCACCCTGTCGATCGCCAGCAGCGGTTCCGACCATTTGCCGCCGAGCGGAAGCGGCGCGCCCTCCGTACCGGTCATCCCGCTATCCGGCGGAGGCGGCGGCAGGTCGTCCATGTCGGCAACGGTCAGCACCGCGACCACCCCTGGCGCGTCCTTGGCCGCCGAGGTGTCGATCCCGGTGATGACTCCGTGGGCGATCGGACTGCGTACGAAGGTGACCCGCGCGGCCTGAGCGAGCTCAGGTATTCGCAGGTCATCGACGTACGTGCCGCCCTCGGTCAGCAGCCGCGGATCCTCGGTCCTGACCACCCTGGTGCCTAGGATGCTCATCTGGCTCCCTGCCTTCCGACGCCTGAGCCCGACATCTGAGCGCGCGTGGCCAGCGGCCAGGCTCGCGGTCGGCTCAGTATTACGGCGCGGGGCGCCTCACCGCAACCGTATGCATGGGTTCCAACTGTGACCAATCGCCCTGGCGGGGCCGCGGCCAGCGGACTGGCGCCGAAGCAGGGACAGCGCGGGCGGCCTGCAGGTAGAACTACGAAGACGGCGCGGACTGATCCAGGCGCCCGGCCGATCCGAGGGAGCAGACATGATCGAGCCTTATCAGGCCCTTGGCCTGGTGCCGACGATGCGCGGCATCCGCCGTCGCGAGGACATCGGTGTCAACCTGGAGCACCTGACGCACCTGATCAAGGCGGCGTCCTGGCTGTCCAGCCTTGACCTGCCGGTCCGGCTGATCTGCGTGCCCGAGGGCGCGCTGCAGGGCTTCAACGACGAGGTCCTCGATCTCGACCACGAGCAGTTCGCCGCCGAGTGCGCGATCGATATCCCAGGGCCGGAGACCGACTATCTGGGCGGGCTGGCCAGGCAGTGGAACGCGTACCTCATGGGTCAGGCCAAGGCACGGCATCCGGAGTTCCCAGGGCGGTTCTTCAACGCCGGCTTCGTGCTGAGTCCGGATGGCGAGGTCATCCTGCGCCATCACAAGGTAGTGCCGCTGCTGCCGGTCGAGCACTCGGTCACGCCGCACAACGTCTGGGACAAGTGGATCGAGCTGTACGGCCGCAGCCTGGACGCGTTCTATCCGGTCGCCGACACCGAGATCGGCAGACTCGGATTCCTGATGGCCAACGAAGGGTCGTACCCCGAGAACGCGCGCGGCCTGGCAATGAACGGCGCCGAGGTGGTCTACCGCGGCCCGTACCCGCATCCGCACGTCGGGAACGGCCTGTTCGAGATCCAGAACCGGGCTCGCGCGCTGGACAACAACATGTACCTGGTCGCCTGCAACGTCGGCACGTACTACCTGCACACGGACTCCGACACGCCGATCGACACGTTCGGCGGGGGCTCCGCGGTGGTGGACTACCGCGGCCAGATCGTCGGCCGTCACGACTACAGCGGCGGGTCCTCCTGGGTCGCTGGCACGATCGACATCGAGGCGCTCCGCAAGTTCCGCGCCAGTGCCCAGTGGGACAACTGGATCAAAGACCTGACCACAGAGCAGTACCAGCTGATCTACGAGCAGCCCATCTACCCCAAGAACCTCTACCTGGACCGCGTTCCGTACGGCCACGAGGAATACCGGCGCGAGGTCATCGACAAGCAGATCGAGCTCATGCACGAGCGCGACATCTGGGTCAGGCCACAGAAGTAACCCGCCGCCCGCGCCGGAATGCGCGGCATGCCGGGCGTAGTTGCAAACGCCGTGGAGAACGAACCGTCGCTGAGTCTTGCCGTGCTCGACTTCGTCGGGATCGAGTTCGGCGAGACAGCCGCCGCCTCGGTGGCCGGAGCGGTGGGCATCGCCCGGGCCGTGGAAGCGGCCGGGTACCGGCGCTACTGGGTCTCCGAGCACCACAACATGCGCAGCCTGGCGTGCTCGGCACCTGAGCTGCTGACCGCTCACGTAGGAGCGCTCACGTCGAAGATCAGGGTCGGCGCGGCGGGGATCATGCTCCCGAACCACGCGCCGCTCAAGGTAGCCGAGACGTTCAGGACCCTGCTTGCGATGTACCCGGGCAGGATTGATCTCGCCCTTGGCCGTGCGCCCGGCACCGATCCGCTGACCGCGCACGTGCTGCGCCGCGGCATGGTGACCGATCCGGCTGCCGAGTTCCCCGGTCAGGTCGGCGAACTCCTCGGCTGGCTGAGCGACGAGTTCCCAGTCGGGCATCCGTACCAGCAACTGGTCGCTGCGCCCGTTGTCGCCGAGCAGCCAGAGCTGTTCGTCCTGGGATCAAGCGGGTACGGACCGCGGTTCGCCGCCGTGAACGGGATGAATGCCGCGTTCGCGCACCACATGAGCCCTGATATCGCGTTCGAGGCGTTGCGTGGGTACCGGCGCGACTTCCAGCCCAGCACTCCCGATGGCGCACCGTACTCGGCGATGTCGGTGCTGGCGTTCGCTAGCGACGACGACGAGGCGGTACTCGACTTCGAGGCGGCCTGGACGCTCACGATCCACAACATCAGGCGCGGCGTCCGGGAACCGCTCAGACCCGAGCAGGTTCAGGATCTCGCGGCCTCCGCCGAGTTCCGGTCCGCCCGCCGGGACGACGGCCGGATGGTCACAGGCAAGCCGAAGGCCGTGGCCACGCGCCTGCTGGAGATGAAGGAGCAGGCGCAGGCAGACGAGATCGTCGTCGTCACGCCGAGCCTGGACCGTGAGCGGCGCAAGGCCAGCTACACCGCGCTCGCAGACGCCTGGCGCCGCGCCCTGTAGACCATCGGAGAAACGCCCGAACTCGGCGTCCGTGCGGCATCTGGACGCGATGATAGCCAGATGATCGAGTTGATCCTTCGCAACGCCCGGCTGGCCGGGCAGGACACGCTCACCGATTTGGGCATCGAGAACGGCGTGATCGTCGCGGTGAGCGCCGAGACGACCGCCTCCGAGACCATCGACCTGGGCGGCAGGCTGGTCACCCCGCCGCTGGTCGAACCCCACATCCACCTGGACGCGGTCCTGACCGTCGGCCAACCGCGGCCCAACGTGTCTGGCTCGCTGTTCGAGGGCATAGCCGTCTGGGCCGAGCGGGTCGCCGACCTCAGCTACGAAGACGTGCAGGCGCGGGTGAGCCAGATCCTGCGCTGGCAGCTCGCCTGCGGGGTCCAGCACGTCCGCAGCCACGTCGACGTCTGCGATCCCGAGCTACGTGCGCTTCGTGCGCTGGTCGACCTGCGCGAGCAGGTACGCGGCGTGATCGACCTGCAGCTCGTCGCGTTCCCGCAGCAGGGCATCCTCGCCTTCGACGGCGGGCGTGAGCTGATGCGGCGCGCGGTCGAACTAGGCGCCGACGTGGTCGGCGGGATCCCGCACTTCGAGTTGACCCGCGAGGACGGGGTGGAGTCGGTGAAGTTCGCGATGGCGCTCGCCGACGAGCACGGATTGCGGGTCGACATCCACTGCGATGAGACCGACGACGATCACTCCCGTTTCGTCGAGGTCATGGTCGCCGAGACGATCAGCCGCGGCATGACTGGACGGGTCACCGCGAGCCACACCACCGCGATGCACTCCTATAACAACGCCTACGCGTACCGCTTGATCAACAACATCGCCAGGGCGGGCCTGCACATGATCACCAACCCGCTCGATAACTCGGTGCTGCAGGGCAGGTTCGACACCGGGCCGATCCGGCGCGGTCACACCAGGGTCAAGCAGCTCATGGAGGCCGGGATCAACGTCTGCATCGGCCACGACTCGGTCATGGACCCGTGGTACCCGCTCGGCTACGGCGACCCGCTCCAGGCTGCCTTCGTGCTCGTGCACCTCGGTCAGATGTCGGGCGACGCCGAGTTGCGGCAGCTGATCGAGATGATCACCACCAACTCGGCCCGCGCTCTCGGCGTGCCTGACTATGGGCTCCGCGTCGGCGGGCCAGCCGACCTCGTCGTCTTCGACGCCCCAACCGAGGCCGACGCGCTCCGGCTGGTGGCGCCGCGCACGCTTGTGCTGCGAGGCGGGAAGATCCTCGCGCGGGCGACACCTGCCCAGCACACCGTGGTCTGGGACGGGACCGAGGAGCAGGTCACATTCCTGCGCCAGTGACCTGGGCAGGAACGTGACCTGCTCCTTCGCGCCTTGAAGTCAGTCAGCCGTTGTGACGGCGGCCGGCTCGTCCGGGATGTGGAGCGCCTCCTCGACGTTGCCTTCACCTTGCAGGCGGAAGAACAGCACATACAACAGCGCGGCGAGCACGAACCCGACCTCGAACGCGATGTCGCCGAAGGCCGAGATGTGCTTGGGCACGACACCGACGTACTTCAGTTGGTTGGCGAAGAAGAAGATCGACACCGCGGTCGCGATGGCCATCGCCGCGAACCCCGCCCACGGGTTGTGCTTGCGGTCGAATAGCAGGCCGTCGACGCGCTTGCCGCGGCGCAAGAACTGGTCGGCGAAGAATACGCCCAGCCACGGCCCGATCCAGTACGCGATGATCAGCAGGAAGTCGTTGTACTTGGCTCCCGCGTCATTCAGGCCTGACAGCGCCAGGAAAAGCTGGCGACGCCGAACACCAGCGCGACAATGGCCCTGCGCAGCGCGAGCGGCAGCCTCACGCCGAGCGCGAGGAACGACATCGCGCCTGAGTACACGTTCAGCGCGTTCGCGCAGACCGCGCCCAGCGCGATCGCGAGCAGCGTGACGTCCGCGAGCGGCGTGGCGAGGTGGCTCGTGAAACCTGCCGTCGGATTGGCCCCGAACTTGGTGCTGCTGGTCACCGTCGCCGCAGCGGCACCGACGATCTCCAGCACCACGCACGACAGCAAGACGCCAAGGCCGGCCCAGATGCCTGTGGCCCTGCGGTCCGTGTCCGGGGGCAGGTAGCGCGTGTAGTCGCTGGCATAGGGGTTCCAGCCCGCCGCATAACCGAACGCGGCGCCGAAGGTGACGAGCCAGCCGCCAACCCCACCGGGGAAGCCCGCAGACGCCGGCGCACCAGGGTTCGCTTTCGTGAAGATCACAACGGACGCGATCAGGAAGACGACGACCAGGAACGGGAATGCGATCCGCTCGAAGACGTGCACGAAGTTGTGGCCGAAAAACGCCACCGAGATCTGGGCGACAACAATGATCAGCAGGCAGATCTTGGTGTTCCAGCTCAGCAGCGCGTTGAGCGCGAACGCCCCGCTGACACTGTTGACAGCGAACCAGCCGACGCCCGCTACCAGCGAGTTGATTCCCGCGGGCAATATGTTGCCGAGGAAACCGAATCCCAGCCGGGACAGCACCATCTGCGGGACACCGTAGAGCGGGCCCCTGCCAGCGAGCACGGCCATCGATAGCGATCCGAGGGTGGTACCGAGCACGATCGCGAGCGTCGCCGTCCAGAACGTCTGGCCGAAGAACCAGATGCCGATGATGCCGACGAAGACGGTCGCGAACTCCATGTTCGGCGACACCCAGGTCCAGAACTGCTGATAAGGCTTGCCGTGCCGGTCACCGAGCGGGATGAACTCCGCTCCGCCCGGCTCTACCGCTGTGACCTTGGCTCCGTACGTGCCTTCTCGTACCTCGGCCTCGATGACAGCGGTTGTCCCCTGACTCGTATTGGTCACTTGCGGTCAACCCCCTAGATAGGGACAAATTCCTGCAGGTTCACGGTATTGGTCACGCCGAGCGCACGTCTAGCACCCACGCGCGGGCTGTTTGCCTGGCCAGGCACAGCCGCCCGTGCCGCGCCGCCGTCGAAGTCGGCCGGCAGAGGGGGGATTGGCTCCGAACGACCTGAACCAGGCAGACCGCCCTGCCGTTATGAGCGAGGTACCTATCGCTTGGAAAAGGGGAGTTCGTGAGGATCATCACAAGGGGGTTGCCCGCTGCGGCCGCTTCGCTGATCGCGCTGGCCGGAATGGCCGGCGTGACAGGGTCCGCGGCCGCCATGGCGGCACCGCGCGCAGCGGCGCCCAGGCACTTGACGGGCCCTGCGCCGACGGAAGCACGCGGCGGAGGTCCAGCGCGAACGCACGGCCAGAGGCCTACTGCGGTGAAGGCACACCCGAGGCCGACGAAGGCAGGGGCGGGACGAGCCGTCCCGCACACCGTCAACGTCGAGCGCCTGGCCAAGACCTTGGAGCACCGCACCGCCGCGCCGGCTGGCCGGACGTTCGCGCCACGGTTCAGCCTGACCACGCCGAACGGCGCGACAATCACCTCAGAGTTCGACGGCACCACAGCCGCGTCTAGCGGCCAGACCGGCGGCCTGCCCACGCGTCCCGACGCGAGTTCGGCGACCAACGGCAGTCAGATCGTTGAGGTATCCAATAACTTCATCCAGTTCTTTGACAACAACGGCGCGACGATGTGCGGGACCGGGACCGGGTTGCCACTCACGACCTTCCTGCATACCTCTGACCAGCTTGGCGCGCCGGAGCTCCAATTCGACAACTTCCAGGGCCACTTCATCGCCTCGGTCCCGGTAGAGAGTTTCGTCAGCACCTCTATTCCGGCCCTGTACGTGCTGATCAGCAACACCAGCAACCCCTGCGGCGACTGGCACTTTTACCGGATGACGTTCGGCGGCGGTCCGTACGCTCCTGGCAACCGCCTCGACGGCGTGATCATGGGTCAGGACCGCAACGCGGTGCTATTCGAGGCCAACATCTTCTCGAGCGGCCAGCAGTTCCAGGGATACTCAATCTTCCCGATCGACAAGGCCGACCTGTACGCCAACAATGGCGTGAGCTTCCCGGCCTTCACGGTCGGCTCGCAAGCAGCGCCGGTCGTCAACGCGGGCGAGCCGATGATCAGCTCGTCGTCCGCCTTCTTCCTCGGCGCGGACCCGCAGATCGGCTACCAGCTCTACCGGATGAGCGGGAGCGGCACGGCGAGCCCCAGCGTGACGCTGCAGGCCACCATCGGCGCGCCCTACAGCGGACCGCAGCAGGCGGTCACGCCGTCGCCCAGCGTCGGTCTCAATGCCGGTGACGGGCGGATCACTTCGCCGCCGGTCTTCGACGGGACCAGGATCTGGTTCGCGCACGGGATCAGCCAGATCTTCCACCCCACGTCAGTGCGCTTCGGGTACGTCGACGTGACCACCAACACCCAGAGCAACGCCCTGATGACCGTCGATCCGTTGTTCTCCTACGAGTTCAATGGCTCTGTCGGCGTCGGCCTGAACGCCGACGGCACCGACGCGGTGTTCCTGAACTGGGCCTACACCGATCCGAACAAGAACGTGAACGTCTCAGACGCCGTCGACTCGTTCGTATTCAACGGCAGCGTGCCGACCACGGTGGGGAACCTGCAGACCTTGCTGACCGGGACTGCGCCCAATGACACGAACTTCGGCATCCACTCTTCGGTCGCGGTCGAGCCGAGCCACTTCGGCAACACCTCCTGCGCGATCACGACCCAGGAGTACTTCGACGGCACCTGGAACACGCGCCTGGCAAGGGTGTGTTCGCCGAACCAGATCAACGTCCCGTTTGTCGAACTGGACACGCCAGCACAGGCGGGCTCCGTGCTTTTCGGGTTCGGGTTGGCTGCCGGAGTCCTTTCCACCACCACCAACTGCGGCAGCGTCCCGGTCGGCGAGGTCGTATCCACGACGCCCGCCTTCGACACACCGGTTCCCTTCGGAACGGGCATCGGGCTGACCGTGTGCGTTGCGGCGACCACGACCGTGCCGGACGTGATCGGTAGGACGGTCGCCACCGCCACATCGATTATCCAGGCCGCCGGCCTAGTCGTCGGCTCCATCGGCGGCACGACGAGTTGCGATGTCGGCAGGGGCACGATCGTGTCGACGAGCCCGAGCGCGGGCGACACGGTGTCTGCAGGCTCAAAAGTCAACATGGTGAAGTCGACCGGGCCGCCCAAGAATCCCTGCCCGTAACCAAGCGCCTCCGGGGAGCCCGTGCCGCCAGATCCGGGCTCCCCGGAGGTCCCACTCCTGCGTCACCGCGCCCGCGGCACCTGACGGATCAGGCGCCGCGGGCGCGGTGTCCGTGCGGCCAGGTGCCAGCGGTCCCGAAGAGCGCGACCAGCGCCGGGACAAGCAGCGAGCGCACGATGAAAGCATCGACGAACACGCCGAGCGCCATCGCGACCGCGAGTTCGCGGAACTGGTCGAGCGGGATAACAGCCAGCACCGCGAAACTGGCCGCGAGCGCGAGACCGGCGGTAGTGATGGCCTGGGAGGCCCGCGGAGCGGCCGCCGCCACGGCATCCCTGATCGGCATTCGCCGCGCCTCCTGGAAGATCCTGCCAACGACGAAGATGTTGTAGTCCGAGCCCAGGGACACGAGAAGCACTCCGGCCGCGAACGGCACGAAGTAGACCATGCCCTCGTAACCGAGCGCGTCCTGGAAGATCCAGACCGTCACGCCAAGCGCCGCGACCAAGGCCAGGATGCTCGCCGCCAGCAGATACACGGGCGCCACAAGGGCCCGCAGGAAGATAGCGAGCAGCACGAACGTCACCACCAGCACCGCGACCGCGATCCGGCGCATGTCCGCGGCTGTGGCGTCGATCGTCTCCGCGGTCAGCGCCGTTTCGCCGCCCACCTCGAATCTCGTACCGCGGAGGCCGGCCGCACGGGCCAGGCGAGGCAGCGCGCGCTCCAGGTCTCTGAGCCGGTCGACCGCCACCGGCCCAAGCGGGTCGGTTCGCTCGATGACGGCGAATCTAACCGCGTTGCCGCCGGCGGCGCTCATCAGGCTGGCAGGCCTGAGCAGTGCGGACAGGTTCGCGGGACCCACCACGCCGGCCACTCCTGGCTGGTGCGCGATCGAGCGCTGCAGCCTCGCGAGGGCACCCGCCTCGGCAGCGACGCCAGGACCGAACACCAGGACGTCGGCCGGCGCGAGGATGCCAGGCACGAAGCCGCGGGACGCGGCCGCTTCTGCCCTGGCGGCTTCGGCGTTCGCCGGCAGTTCCCTGATCAACGGCGAGCCGAGGTGGATCCCGGTCACGCTCAGCGCCGCGAGCAGGAGGCCAGCCACGCAGGCGACCGCGATCAGGAAGGCGATCGGGCGGGTAGCGGCGAACCTGGCGCCAAGGTCGGCCGGCGTCCGGCCGCCGGCCGGCCAGCGGCGGGGACGCGTGGCCGCCGCCTGCGTGCCATCCCTGCCGAGTTCGGCCCGTTGGAGTTTGGCTGGCCCTGGCTTGAACAACAGCCCGCCGAAGATTGCGATCAGAGCGGGAGCGAGCGTGATCGAGACCGCCATCGCCGTCAGGACGGTGAGCGCCAAGCCAGGACCGAAGGCCCTTAGCAACGCGATCTTCGCGACCACGAGCGCGGCGGTCCCCGCGGCCACGACGAGGCCGGCCGCCAGGATGATCGGCGTGTACTCGGCGGTCGTGAGCCTGGCGGCGGGTAGCCGTGCGAAGCCCTCGGCGAGCCTCGTGCGCATGCCGCTGAGATAGAACACGCAGTAGTCCGTCGTGACGCCCAGCAGCAGGACCACAAGCACCGGCTCGAGGTCCGGCGGGACCGTCACCCCCATCCTGGCCGCCGCCCAGGCCACCACGTGCACGGCCACCAGGTAGCTCGTGGCAGCGCAGGCGAGCGTCGCGAGCGGCGCACCGAACGACCGGTAGTGCCAGCCGACGATCACGAAAATGGCCAGTACCGTCGCCGCCTCGACCCACGGCAGATAGCGCTCGATGATCTGCCCCTGCTCGAACCTGGCCGGTATCGGCCCTGTCACCCCGGCGACATGAGCCCGCGGACCGCTGGCGGCGCGCGCATAGGCGGCGCCCCCGGCGGTCGCGGCCGCCATCGAGGTGCCGGGCCTGAAGTACAGGAACGTGATGACGGTTGTCGACCGATGTCGCGACCCTGGCATCGCCCCTGCCGTGTTCGCCACGGGCAGTGCCCCGGCCAGGCCCGGAATCTGGACGCCGTCGCCCTGGTCGACCGCGATGGCCCTGCGGGCCGCTCGTTCCTGCACAGCGAGCGGTAGGCCATGCGGATCGGCCTGCACGACCATTACCGGCGCGCTCATCGGCACCCGGAACAGCCTCGTCGCATCCGCCTCAGCCTTGAGCGCCGCCGAGTGCGGGGGAACGAGGTCACCGACCCCGCCGCCTGCGGACAAGGACGGCAGGTACAGCGTGGCGAGCGCCGCGGCCGCCAGCCAGCCGAGGACGACCAGATACCGCGCGCTCACCACGACGAGTGCGCACGCGCTGGCGACCCGGCCGGTCAGCGGTTGCCGCGCGGCATGATCGGCTGACTCGCGCGCTGCGGGCCGCGCCTTCGACCGCTGGATCATGAGGCGGCCTACTACCCGGCAACGAGCCTGGCTATCATCGCGCAGGCCAGCTGGGCCGCCGCTTGCCTCCTTGTGGGTCCCCCGATGCGGCCGCTAGGCCAGCGGCTGGCCGATGTTCACGAGCCAGGAGATGCCGAACTGATCCACGCACATGCCGAACTCGTCACCCCATACCTGCTTATCGAGCGGCATTGTCACCGTCCCGCCCTCGGACAGCTTCGCGAAGTACCCGCGCAGCGCATCCGCGTCGTCGCCGCTCAGGCTGATGGAGAAGCCGGCTGGCTGGTCATAGGTCATCTCGCTGGTGACGTCCGCTCCCATGATGGTGTAGCCGGAGTCGGTCTCGAGCATCCCGTGCATGATCCGGTTCGCGTCGCCGCCCTGGCCGCCGTACTCCGCGAACGTGTTAAGGATGAGCGTGCCGCCGAAGACGCTGGCGTAGAACTCCATCGCCTGGCGGGCGTTGCCATTGAAGTTGAGGTACGGATTGAGCCTGGAAACCATCGTCATCCCCGTCCGCTCAGCGGCCGTCATCGCCGCCCTCGTCATCGCGCAAGAAACGCCGATGCTAACAGCCCGTCCGCCGGTACTGGGGGCGGGCCGGCTGGCGGCGGGCCGGCTGTCGGGGCGGCTACGCGGAGGTCGCGACCTTCCACAGGTAGCCGTCCGGATCGCTGAAGTACCCGGAGTAACCGCCCCACTGCGCGGCCACGGCAGGCTTGGTGATCGCACCACCGGCGGCCGCCGCACTACTCATGACCTCGTCGACTGCCTCTGTGGACGCCACGATGTAGTGGAACGAGATCCCGGTAAAGCCTGACCCTGCTGGCGACACGCCGGCATCGGCGGCAGCCGCCTCGCGCTCATACAGCGCGACAGACGAGGAACCAGCGCCCAGGTCAAGCAAGACGAAGCCTGGGTAGTCCTTGTCGACCGAGCAGCCAAGCCCGTCCGCGTAGAACTTCTTCGCCCTGCCGAGGTCCTGCACGCCGAGCATGATGGTCGTCACCTGCACAGACATGGTTATCTCCGTTGTCATTTCCGTTTGTGCCTGTCACCACCTACGACGAACCGCAGCCGCAGAGTGTGACCGCCGGGCAGGGCCGGCGCGCGCCGGCTGCCCAGCCGCCCATGTCAGGATGAGGATATGGCGAGTCCGCGTGCAGGGCAGCCGGCTGCCCGCGAAGACCTGATTGACGTGGCGAAACTGGTCACGGCCTACTACGCGGTGCACCCGGATCCCGGCGAGCCAGCCCAGCAGGTGTCGTTCGGCACATCGGGCCACCGCGGTTCAGCCCTTAATGCCAGCTTCAACGAGGATCACATCCTCGCCACGACGCAGGCCATCTGCGAGTACCGGGCCAGCGAGGGCATCGAAGGGCCCTTGTTCCTCGGCGTCGACACGCACGCGCTGTCCGAGCCCGCCCAGGTCAGCGCCATTGAGGTGCTGGCTGCTCACGGCGTGCGCGTGCTGCTCGACGCCCGCGACGGGTACACGCCGACGCCCGCCGTGTCCAGGGCGATCCTCGCCCACAACCTGTCAGGCCAACGGGACCGTGCCGACGGCATCGTCGTCACTCCGTCGCACAACCCTCCGCAGGACGGCGGGTTCAAGTACAACCCGCCGGACGGCGGACCCGCGGACACCGCCATCACCAGCAAGATCCAGGACCGGGCCAACGCCCTGCTGACCGGTGGCCTGGACGGTGTACGGCGCATCCCATATGCCAGGGCGATGGCTGCCGACAGCACAGGCCGCTATGACTTCCTCGACGCCTATGTCTCGGCGCTCGGGCGGGTCGTCGATCTCCGCGCGATCCGCGCGGCCGGTTTGCACATCGGCGCCGACCCGCTCGGCGGCGCAAGCGTCCGGTACTGGGCTGAGATCGCCGACCGGTACAACCTGGACCTGACCGTCGTCAACTCCGACGTCGACCCCACGTTCCGGTTCATGACGCTGGACTGGGACGGCAAGATCCGGATGGACTGCTCATCCCCGCCGGCCATGGCCAGCCTGATCGCGCGCCAGCACGAATTCGCGATCGCGACCGGAAATGACACGGACGCCGACCGCCACGGCGTCGTCACCCCGGACGCCGGGCTGCTCAACCCCAATCACTATCTGGCCGTCGCCATCGATTACCTCTACCGCGAGCGCGACGGGTGGCCGCCGGCGCCGCTGTCGGCAAGACGCTGGTCAGTTCCTCGATGATCGACCGTGTGGCGGGCGGGCTTGGCCGCGGGTTGCTCGAAGTGCCGGTCGGCTTCAAGTGGTTCGTGCCTGGCCTGCTCGACGGATCGGTCGGATTCGGCGGCGAGGAGAGCGCTGGCGCGTCCTTCCTGCAGCGCGATGGCTCGGTCTGGACGACGGACAAGGACGGGATCATCCTGGCCCTGCTGGCCTCGGAGATCACCGCCGTGCGCGGGTCCTCGCCATCGCGGCTCTACGAGAGCCTGACGGAGCGCTATGGAGCGCCGGCCTACGCGCGGATCGACACGGCAGCGACGCCCGATCAGAAGGCCGCCCTCGGTCGGCTCTCTCCCGCCCAGGTCGACGCCACCGAACTTGCGGGCGAAAAGATCACCGCGACGCTGACCAGGGCGCCGGGGAACGACGCCCCGATCGGCGGGCTCAAGGTCGTCACCGAATCAGGCTGGTTCGCGGCCAGGCCGTCCGGCACCGAGGACGTCTACAAGCTGTACGCCGAGTCGTTCCGCGGGCCCGACCACCTCGCCGAGATCCAGCGTGAGGCGCAAGAGATCATCGCTGTCGCACTGCGCTGATAGCCGCCGGCAGGTACCCGGTAAAAGGTATTTAAACATGTCTATACGTTTTACCGAGTTTTACTACCTATGCTGATGAGCGGCGGGCAGCATATCATCATTTCGTGCGCAGGGCGGGCCATCCTGGCAAAACCAAGACCGTGGCTCTGCTCGTCGCGATCGCGCTAGGCGCGGGTTTACTCGCTGGCATCGCCGGCGTTCCGTTCCTCGCTGTCAGCGGGATAGCCACCAGGGACGCGGCCAGGACATTCAACGACCTGCCGGTATCCGGGCTCGGGCAGTTGCCGGCCCGATCGGAGATCCTTGACTCCCGCGGCCGGCTGATCGCGTACTACTACCCGCGGAACATCTACCGGATTCCGGTCAGGTACAGCCAGATCGCGCCAGTCATGCGGCACGCCATCATCGCGATCGAGGACGAACGCTTCTATCAGCACGGCGCACTGGACCTGCGCGGGACGATCCGGGCGCTGACCACCACGCTCTCCGGCGCGGGCACCCAGGGCGGCTCCGACATCGCCCAGCAGTACGTCAAGAACGCCTGCATCCTCGCGGCCCGGACTGCGAACCAGGCAGCGGCGTGCATCGCGGTGACGGTCGCGAGGAAGCTGACTGAACTGCGCGTCGCGGCCAATGTCATGCGCAGGATGACCAGGCACCAGTTGCTCGCCGCCTACCTGAACGCGGCCTACTTCAACAACCAGGTCTACGGCGTGCAGGTCGCCGCGCAATTCTACTTCTCGACCCCCGCCAGGTCACTGACGCTGGCCGAGGCGGCCACGCTCGCAGGCCTGGTGCAGAACCCGGCAGCCTACGATCCGCTCGAGCATCCGCAGGCGGCCGTCACCAGGCGCAACATGGTGCTGGCTCGGATGGCTCGGCTGCACTACATCTCCACGGCGCAGGCCGCGCTGGCGGAGGGTCAGCCGCTCGGGCTGCATACCTCGCCGCTGCCGCTGCAGACCGGCTGCCTGAGCAACATGGCTCGCCGGGCGGCGTTCTTCTGCGACTACGTGCTCTCCGTGCTGCGGAGCGATCCGTTCTACGCCAAGGCGTGGCGGGCGCTCAACGACAGCGGCGGCATGACGATCACCACCACGTTGGGGCCGCTGGACCAGCGGGTGGCCAGTCACGCGGTCAACTTCATCGAGCCGCCGAACTCCCGCTACTACAACCCGGGCGACAACGCCGACACCGAGGTGCTGATCCAGCCGGGCACCGGGTACATCAGGGCCATCGCGATCAACAGGCAGTTCGGCACAGGGCCAGGTCGCACCACCGTCGACTACGCGGTGAACACCAGATACGGCTCGAGCTCTGGCGTCCAGACCGGCTCGTCCTCGAAGATATTCACGCTGGTGACTGCCCTGAAAGAAGGATTGCCTTTCGGTTATCACCTGAAGGTCACGTCGCCGACGACGGTCGGGCCTTACTCCAACTGCCATGGCGGCTATGTGCGGCCGTTCAATGTCATCAACGCCGAGGGCCCGCAGGGCGCGCAGACCTACACCATCTATAACGGGACCACCGCGTCGATCAACGCCTTCTACGCGACTCTCGAAGAGCGGGTGGGGCTCTGCAATGTCGTCAGGACGGCGGCCAGCATGGGCATGACGAGGGCGGATGGATCGTCCTTGCTGCGCAGGGACCCGCACCTCCCGGCCTCATTGGACCTGTCGGCCGACAACTACCCGTCGTTCACACTCGGCTCTGTCTACGTGTCGCCGCTGAACATGGCGGCGGCCTACGCGACCGTCGCGGCGCGCGGCATCTACTGCAGGCCGATCGCGATCAGGTCCATCACGGGACGCGACGGATCGCCGATTCCGGTCGAGAGCCCTGGATGTCACCGGGTCATCGAGAAGACAGTCGCCGACGCCGCCAGCTATGTCCTGCAAGGCGTTCTCGGCGGCGGCGGTACGGCTTTCAACCGCGGGATCGGCATCCCCGCCGCGGCCAAGACCGGCACCGCCAACCGCGGGTTCTACGCGGCCTTCGCGGGCTACACCCCCAGGCTGGCCGGCTACGTCTCGGTGTTCAACCCGGTCTCGCCGACTGGCCGCGGCGCCATGATCGGCTCCAGGGCCGACTACCGAGAAGTCAACGGCGCGCTCGCCATCCCCGGCCAGATGTTCGGCGACAACGCGCCAGGCGCCACCTGGCAGCTGACCTTCCTGCACCTGCGCCTGCGCCCGGAGGGGTTCGTCTACCCGCCGACGGACCCGTACTTCACGCTACCGCTGATCTACAAGCCGCCGCACAAGAAGAAGCACACGCCAACGCCAACTCCGACCACCACGCCGAGCCCGACACCCAGCCCGTCTCCCTCGCCGTCGCCATCGGCTAGTCCGAGCCCGGCTCCGTGACCGGGCCGGCCGATCCCAGGTTCGAGCCGCGACCAGTTATGGTTCGGGCATGAATGGCGCGGAGGCTCTGCTCAGGACACTCACCGGCGGCGGCGTGACGGCGTGCTTTGCCAACCCCGGCACCTCGGAGATGCACTTCGTGGCCGCGCTTGACGCGGTTCCTGAAATGCGCGGCGTGCTCTGCCTGTTCGAGGGGGTGGCGACCGGAGCCGCCGACGGCTACGGCCGGATGACGGGCAGGCCGGCCGCTGCGCTTCTGCACCTCGGGCCCGGCCTGGGCAACGGGATCGCGAATCTCCACAACGCGCGCCGGGCACACACTCCTCTCGTGGCAGTGGTCGGTGACCACGCCACGTACCACAAGCGCTACGACGCTCCGCTGGAGTCGGACATCGACGCCCTCGCCGGAACCGTGTCCTCCTGGGTCAGGCGTCCCGCCAGGGCTGCCGATGTCGGCGCGGACGCGGCGGACGCGATCGCCGCCGCGCTGACCCCGCCTGGCCAGGTCGCGACGCTAATCCTTCCCGCCGACACCTCTTGGTCCGACGGCGCGCAGCCCGCGGCGCTGCCCGCGGTCAGGCCAGCGTCTCCGGTCGCGGACGAGGCCATCCAGACCGCCGCCGCCGCGCTGCGCGGCGGTGAGCCTTGCCTGCTGCTGCTCGGCGGCGCGGCGCTTCGAAGGCCAGGGCTGGAGGCAGCCAGCCGGATCGCCGTGGCCGGTCACGCCCGCCTGCTCGGCGAGACCTTTCCGCCGAGGGTCGAGCGGGGCGCTGGCATCCCGCCACTCGAGCGCCTGGCCTACCTGACCGAGTTCGCGGCCGCTCAGCTCGCGGGCGTCCGCCATCTCATCCTGGCGGGAGCCCGATCACCGGTGTCCTTTTTCGCGTACCCGGGCAAACCGAGCACTCCCGTCCCTGACGGCTGCCAGGTGCACGTCCTCGCCGAGGCAGGCGACGACGTACCTGGCGCGCTTGCCGCGCTGGCCGACCTGGTCGCGCCTGACGTGAAGCCGGCGCCGCAGCAGCCGGGCCAGCGCGGCCTGCCCGACGGGGATCTGACCGCTGAGACCGCAGCGGCCGTCATCGGAGCACTGCTGCCCGAGGGGGCGATCGTCTGCGACGAGGCGAATACGTCTGGACTCTGGCTCCCGGCGGCCACGGCAGGAGCGCCGCCACATGACTGGCTCGCGCTGACCGGCGGCGCGATCGGTCAGGGACTCCCGCTGGCGACGGGCGCCGCGGTCGCGTGTCCCGGCCGGCCCGTCCTGTGCCTGGAGGCGGATGGCAGTGCGATGTACACGATCTCGGCGCTCTGGACGCACGCCAGGGAGCAGCTGGATATAACGACCGTCATCTTCAGCAACCGCCGGTACGCGATTCTCGGCATGGAGCTCGACCGGGTCGGCGCGACAGGAGGCGGCGTGGCCGCCCGCAGCCTGTTCGACCTGTCAGGGCCGGATATCGACTTCGCGGCGCTGGCAACCGGGATGGGAATGCCGGCCAGCCGCGCTACGACCACCGCCGACCTCGCCGCCGCACTGCGGCTGGCGCTGGCTGAGCCAGGACCGCACTTGATCGAGGCCGTACTCCCCGCGCCGTTCTAGGCGGTCCGCCATCGGCAGTGCCCGCCGCGACGGTGTCAGCGCCGCAGGTACTGCGCCGCGAGATTGGCCGGTGCGCACGCGAGCCAGCCGTCGGTGATGGCAGCACGGACCTCGGTGGCTGATGCCTCCGGTAGCTCGATCAGGACCGCGGCGTACCCGTCGAAGTGCGGGATCGTAAAGAAGCCGCGCGGCTGAGCGGCGAGCACCGCTTCCTTCTCGCCGAGATCCTCGACGCGGACCGCGAGGATCGGGCCCGCGGGCGGAACCTGCTCACCGAATCTCCTGATGTCGGCCTTGCTGAACGGCCGCTCCCAGGCGAAGGCTTTGCCCGCCACAAACCAGGTGCGATTGCCGTGCCGCTCGCCCTCGCTCACCTCGGGCAGTTCGGCGGCCAGCCCCGCCACGTCATCAATACTCACCACAGCCGACACCGTACTGTGCGCGGATGGCCGCGGGCGACGCGTGCGCGCGAACGACAAGACACGATATTGCTTGACAGCAAGACGCGATACTACTTATCGTCCTGCCTAATGGACGTCACTGAGATCCTGACCACGCTCAGCACGCCGCAAGGCAGGGCGGATCCTTACCCGCTGTACGCAGCCTTGCACGAGATGGGCGACGTGATCGAGCTCGGTCCGCGCGACGTGCTCGTCGCCGGTTATGACGCTATCAACGCGGTCCTGCGCGACCCGGCATTCCTGGTGTCTGACGGGTCTTCCTTCGACAAGAACTTCCCTAGCTGGCGTGAGCATCCTGCCTTCGTGCAGGGTGCCGACTGGATCCTGAACCTCAACGCGCCGCGGCACGGACGAATCAGGAGCCTGCTCGCCAAGGCGTTCACGCCGAGGCGGATCGGCGGCCTGCGGCCGGCGATCGAGACAATGGCCGATGAGCTCCTCGACGCGATCGCCGAGAGCGGCGCCGACGGCTCGGCGATCGAATTCATGCAGGACTTCGCCTATCTGCTGCCGGTCACCGTGATCTGCGAGCTGATCGGCATCCCGGAGAGCGACAGGGCCGGATTCCGGCCGCTGGCCAGGGACCTGTCCGGCATTTTCGAGCTGCACGACATGGAGACGCTGCCGCGGATCAACGCCGCGGCGGTCGACCTGCTCGCGTATTTCACGGACCTGGCAGCCCGGCGGCGCGCGGACCCGCGCGACGACCTGCTCAGCGACCTGCTCGCGATCAGCGACTCCCACGACGGCAGGCTGAGTGATGCCGAGTTGCTGCACAACATGACGCTGCTGCTCGTCGCGGGATTCGAGACGACCACGAACCTGCTCGGCAACGGCCTGCAGATCGTGCTGCAACGCCCGCAGTTCGCTGACCTGGTCAGGGACGGATCCGTGCCGGCCGCCGCGTTCGTCGAGGAAGTGCTCCGTTTCGACTCGCCCGTTCAGCTCACCAGCAGGAGCGGATATGACACCAAGCTCGGCGGCGTGGCTGTGTCACCCCAGTCCGAGGTGGTCGTGATGCTCGGGGCGGGAAACACCGATCCGCGCAGGTTCGCCAATCCACTCACGTTCGACCCCATGCGCACTGATGGCGGGCCGCTCAGTTTCGGAGGCGGCGCACACTTCTGCATCGGGGCCGCGCTCGCCAGGCTCGAAGGCGCTGTTGCCTTTCCCCGGCTGTTCGGCAGGTTCCCTGCCATCGCCGCAGCTGGTGAGCCGACCCGCAGGGAAACCCTGCTACTGCGCGGATTCGACACCCTGCCCGTCACGGTCGCGTGATCTCAGCCGTCAGGCCGTGAGCTCAGCCGTCAGGCCGGTGGCCGCGCTCCGGCTGTGCCCTTGATCCGGACGTTGTAGACGAACGCGCGGTACTTGCCCGCCGATTCTGGTGGCAGCAGCGTGAACCAGACCACCAGGTACCTCGCCATCTCAGGCCTGGCCAGGGTGAGCCGTACATCGCCGCCGACGTTCTGGCCGCTGGCCTGGAGCCGGTCGTCGGCCAGTACCGGCTCGGCCCCGGTGTACAGCTTCAGGGCGGCACCGGTTTCGCCGGTCAGCAGGACACGGACGCTGGTGATCCTGACCCGCCGGCCCATGTCGATCAGCAGTCCGGTCCCCGTCTTCAGCGAACCGAACTCCGCCGTGGCGTACCACTGGGTCTCCCAGGCCGTGGACGTGCTCGCGTCGATGGCCTCGGGCGCGCTGTTCCCGTTGTCGCCCGAGCTAACGCCGTCGGGCCCGAACGCCGCCGCGCTGACCGGATCCAGCACTGAAGGCGTCACTGACGGCGACGGCGACGGCGACGGCGTGCGGTGGTGCTTGCCGTGGTGCCGGCGTGCCTGCCCGCCTGGTCCCGTCTGCCGGTGACCGCCGCTGGCCCCGGGTCCCGAGGCGTTCGCGCGATGCGACGCGGCCGCACCGAACGGCGCGATGACGAGGATGTCGAGAACGGCCAGCGTGACCCAGACGAGCACCAGCGCCAGCGGCCAGCCGGCCAGGCGCGCGCGGCGACCCTGACGGGCGGACTTCAGCGCGTTCAGGGGCGTCGTGTCGTCAGGCTCTGCCATCATCAGGGTTGCTCGGGGTAGCGCTCAGCTTACTGGCCGAGGTCGGCAGTCAGTTTATGGCCTCGGCACCCATGCAGACAGGCATACCAGGCATCCGGGCCCGAAACCGCCGGCCAGGGCTGCCCTTGTACGGGCTCCCTGGCCGGCGGCCTTCTTGAGCTTCTCGTCAGAAGCGCGGGGTCGCTGACGAGATGTCGTAGCTCGAGCCCCAGTACCACTGCGTGGCGTCCGAACCAGGCACGATGTGCGGGGTGCCGGTGGGGTCGGCAATCCAGTAGCGGACGTGAGACCGCATCTTGGCCGGCAGCTTGGCGACAGCAGCCTGGACGGCTGGCCACTCGGAGCGCATGGTGTAGATCCTCGCCAGCGCCGTCGGGCGGTCCTTCAGCCGGTGCCAGGCCCAGCTGGCGGCCAGCGACGGGGTCGCGTCCCCTGGCTCGACGTCGAGCACAGAGGCATTGTGGTTGTAGCCGGTGACATCGATCCACATGATCGACTTGTGGCCAGGGAACTGGGCCGGTGAGGCGGCGTAGTTGCCGTTCGAGTACGCCGCGACGTTCTTATGCGCGGCGATCGCCGACGGCGTGACCGAGTCGTAGATCAGGTATGGCTTGCGCCGCACGTGAGCGCTGCGGTGCCGGCGCGGAGCGTGGTGGCGCGCCGCGTGGTGGCTGGACCCGCCGCTGTGCTTGCTCGTCGCGTGCTTGTCAGAGGCGTGCTTGCTCGGCGCCTTGCTGGGCGCCGCGCTGTGGCTCGGGGCCTTGCTGGGCGCAGCGCTGTGGCTCGGCGCCGGCTTGGCGGTGTGGCCTGCGGCAGCGTCCTTGGCGTGCACGGCCTTGTGCTGCGCAGCGGCTGCCACGTGGTCTGCGGTGTCGATGGCGGACCCGGAGCCTCCGCTGACACCTGCCGCGACGATCGCGGCGACGACGCCGGCCGCGGCGACGACTCCGATCGCCACCCGCAGATCCCTGCGGACGGCCTGGCAAGCCTTGCCGAATGCGGCCATGGTGGCCGCGACGATCGCGCCGAGCGCGCCGATAGGCAGGAGCGAGAAACGGCGAAGATGCTGGTAGGCGTTGCGGAAAAGGGCATGGGGGGATGGAATTCGGGGGTGCACGATGAGCCTTCGTTCGGGCGCCGGGGGTTGGCGCTCGCGGGGGGACCCAGGAAGTTGCCAGCCGATTTGCAGCGGCTTTTGGCAGGCGTACGTGGATGTGACGCGGGTCAGGGCGGCGCGTTGCGTTGGGGGGCAACCATCACACGCCTGGGCGCTTCGGTTACTCATTGTGAACGCACAGAAGCGTCGAGTTAAGTCCGAGAGATTCGGTCAAAGCATATGATCTGCATCACACAGGTCGTGGAAGGCATTAAGTTCCTGCGTCCACACCTACGTTGGCGCGATGTGCGGAGTTGCCGATCGGACCAACTCGGGGAACACTTCGTAACACCTCGTCAGACCTCAGAACGTCTCGCCGCAAAGCGTTACTTATCGCGAACTGCCCTTGGAGGACGTGTGCCGCTGATCGTGCTGCTCGTGGTGCTTGTCGTCCTGGCCGGCGGCGTAGTGGCGTGGACGAGGCTGGCGGCCACGAACAGCAGGCGCGTCGCGGACGTTCCTGATGGCGAAGTCCAGGAACTGTTCAGGGGCGGCGTCATGGGTAAGCACGTCATCACCAGCGGACCGCTCGTCAGGCTCGAGTTCTTCGACTGGGGTGTCCGCCTCCGCGGTACGGCGTTCAGCCGCTGGGTCGTGCCGACGTGGGAGGCCAGGTATGACGACCTGGCCATCGTCGAACTCGTCACCCTGCCAGCCAGCAGGATCGCGGTCTGGTTCCGGCTACGCGGCGGCGACAAGCGCATGATCGGCTTTCTGTCCTACCGCAGCTCGGAGATACTTCCGGTGCTCGAACGCCACGGCGTGCCGGTTAACCGCTCAGTCACCAGGATCAGGCGCGTCGACGAACTCTACGGCTAGCGGCCTATGCCCGCGGTGGTCAGGTGTTGCCCCAGGTGCTGGTGTGCAGCGGAACCGAGCCGTCGCAGCCAGGTTTCGGCCTCGGCACCAACGTCGTGTCTGGCGGGCAGGGATTCAGGATCAGCGGCGGCAGCGGCGTCTGCGTGAAGTCGAAGTCCTTGATCAGGTCACCGAGCTGCTTAGCCCGCTCGCGCACATCGGGTCGCGAGTCAGGGCGGCCATCAGTGGCCGGGTCGATCCTCTTGCTGCCCAGGAAGTCGTCCTCGATGAACTTCAGGTACGCGTCGGTCGTCAGCGTCTGGGAGTCGACAAAACCACGCCTGGCGTACGGACTGATCACGATCGACGGCACGCGAAAGCCATAGCCCAAGCCGTCTACCCTAGGCGGCATCACATGATCGTAGTAACCGCCCCAGTCGTCCCAGTTCAGGAAGATCGCGGTCGAGCCCCAGTCCGGGCTCCGCATGATCGCGTTGATGACCTTGGTGACGTACGCCTGCCCGCTGCTGACCAGCGCCGGACCGTGCTCGCTATGCCGCACGTCGGGCGCTATCCAGGACACTTTGGGTAGCGACCCGGCCTTGGCCTGGCGGTAGAAAGCCTTCAGCGAGCGGATATTGCTGGTCTGGCCGTCCTTGTGCACGTCGGTGAACCCGGGAAGCACGTTCCAGATCTTCCATACTCCGTTCGGGTTGTGATTGTCGGTCCTGGCGCCGTGGTCAAGGTAGTAGCCCCAGCTGACGTGGTGCCTGTGGAGCAGGTACGTGAGATCGGTCCAGGCAAACGGGGTGGGTCTTCCCGGTTTGCGATCCGGTGGGTTCTGCGAGCTCTTGCAGCTCATCGGGTCGTCGTCATCTGCGCACTTTGCCGACCAACCGGAAACGATGAGGAGGTGAGCTGGCAGGCTCCACGAGCCCGCGGCCTCGAAAAACCGGTCCTGCAGCACGAAGTTGCTGGCGTAGGCCCAGTAGTTCGGGATGTCGCTGCGAACGTGGTAGCCCATCACGTCCGGATGGCAGGGGGCGCTCTTCTTGCACATCTGCTTCTCGGCGACGGACACGAAGCCGTCAAGCTTGCCGTGATCCATATCTCCCGCGAACGCGGGGTTGTCGTGCGGATCGTCGCCGTTGCTGTCGTGGTGATCGACCCACGGTTTCCGGCAACCGCCATGACGCGGGTCAGGCAGGCACACGCCGGCCGGGATGCCGTTGGCACCGGGGAAGGTGCCGAAATACGAGTCGAACGAGCGGTTCTCCTGCATGATCACGACGATGTGCTGGATCTTGTGAATGCCCACGAGGGCATTCGATGCCGACCTGCTCGCCGAGGCCTGACTCAGCACGGCGGCGACTACGGCGGCCACCACGACGACGGCAGCCACAGACACGGGACCGAATCGTCTCGATCGCCTGTGCCGCGGCATGGTGCCTCCCTTCAGGCGGCCAGAAAAGGTGACATTTCCCAGCGCCCGTGAAGGCTAACATGAACCTCTAGAAGACGTACGAAAGCTCTCAGCAGCCGCGAAGACAACATCGGATCTCGCGAAAGCTCGTGACGCGCGACGACTAGCCGCCGCCGATGCCGCGGCCGAGATACTCGGGCCTGGCGAGCACGGCGTGCGCCGCAAGCGCTGCTGAGACCGCGTTCCACCGGTCATCCGGCATCGGCGTCACCCTGCCACGCTCGTTGTCCACGTGCAGGTACAGGTGCTCACCCGTCGCGACGACCGTCCCGTCGCCGCGGGTCAGCGCCGTGTGCACTCTGAGCCGCTTGGGATCGGCGCTGACCAGGAAGCTCGCCGCGGTGAGCCGGTCACCACCCCCGGTCGGAGCGAGGTAGCGGATATGGGACTCGACGGTGTACATCGACCGCCTGGTCCTGGCCTGGTACTCCGCGCTCAGGCCGAGCGCGGCGAGCAGCACCTCGTTGGCATCGCTCAGCACGATGGCGTAGCTGGCGTCGTGCAGATGCCCGTTGTAGTCGATCCACTCGTCCCTGACCGCCGACTGATACGCGCCAAAAGGAGCGGCCGCC
Organism: uncultured Actinomycetota bacterium; assembly: GCA_963696215.1. Classification (GTDB taxonomy): domain Bacteria; phylum Actinomycetota; class Actinomycetes; order Streptosporangiales; family Streptosporangiaceae; genus Chersky-822. The sequence continues at coordinate 514,429 of CAVOJF010000005.1, read as the reverse complement.
AGGTCGTGCTCAGGCACGGTACCTGGCGAGCAGGAGCAGCAGGTCGGTGAGGAAGTCGTCGCGCCGCCGCTCGAGTTCGGTGATCGTGGTGTCTCCCACCGCCTGGTCCACCCCGGCCACTACCAGGTCGCGCAGTCGCGGCGTGAGCGCAGGGGCGGTGAGCCTGGTCCACGGCTCGAGCAGCGCAGGCCCGAAGTGGTCCAGCATGTGCGCCATCCCGCCTTGCCCGCCAGCTAGGTGGAACGTGAGCATCGGCCCCATCAGCGCCCACCGCAGCCCAGGCCCATAGGCGATCGAGTCGTCGATCTGCTGAACGGTCGCCTGCCCGGTGTCGATCATGTGCAGCGCCTCACGCCAGAGGGCTTCTTGCAGCCGGTTGCCGACGAAGCCAGGCACCTCCCTGTCCATGGTCAGGCACACCTTGCCCGCGTGCGCGTAGAACTTTTCCGCCCAGGCGACCGCGGCAGGATCGGTGTCCTTGCCGCCGACGATCTCGACCAGTGGGATCAGATACGGCGGATTGAACGGATGACCGACCACGAACCTTCCTGGGCTCGTGACCGCGACGGCCATCTCACTCATCGCGAAGCCGGACGTGCTCGAGGAGACGACAACATCAGCCGGCGCCGCGGCGTCAATCTCCGCGAGCAGCGCGACCTTGGCGGCAAGGACCTCAGGAGCAGACTCCTGCACGAAGTGGGCGCCGGCGACGGCGTCGGCGAGGTCGCCCGCGATCCTGAGCCGTCCCCTGGACGCGCCTGACCGCAGGCCAAGCCGCTCGAGCGTTGGCCACGCCGCATCGACCAGCGCCGTCAGCCTGGCCGCCGCGTCGGGACCCGGATCCCAGGCAGTCACGTCGTAGCCCATGCGCAGGAAGTGCGCGGCCCAGCCAGCGCCGATCACGCCGGCGCCGACGATCGCGACGGACGTGACGTCCTGCGGCGCTGCGAGCCAGTCGATGCGACCCCCCGGAACCCCCTGCGGAGCCGGCGAGCCCTCGGTCACCAGCCGACCTGGTCGAGGCCCTTGAGCGCGAGAATCTCACGCGCCTCATCGGGGGTGGCGATGTCCAGCGACAGTTCGCGCAGGATCCTGACGATCTTTGCGACCTGCTCGGCGTTCGACTCCGCCAGGCGGCCCTTGCCGATGAACAGGCCGTCCTCGAGCCCGACCCGCACGTGCGAGCCCATGACGGCGGAGACCGTGATCATGTCGAACTGGTACCGGCCGGCGCCGAGCACGGACCACTCGATGGCGTCGCCGAAGAGCCGGTCGGCGGTCGCCTTCATATGGGTCAGGTGGTCAACCCCCGCGCCGATCCCGCCCATGACGCCCAGGATCGTCTGCAGGAAGATCGGCGGCTCTACCAGCCCTTCGCTCAGGTAGTACGCCAGCGTGTACAGGTGGCCAATGTCGTAGGCCTCGTACTCGAACCGGCATCCGGTCGCCGAGCGCAGGTCCGTGAGCATGTGCTCGATGTCGGCGAAGGTGCTGACGAACGGCTCGGTCCTGGTGCTCTCCAGGTACGGCTCTTCCCAGTCGTATTGCCAGGTGCCGGCGTACTTCTTGATCATCGGGAAGCTGCCGTAATTGAAGGTACCCAGGTTCAGCGTGCACAGTTCAGGCTTGGTTTCGTAGATCACCCGGAGCCTGTCGGCCACGGACATGCCAGTTCCGCCGCCGCTGGTGATGCTGATCACGGCATTGGTCTCGGCCTTTATCGCCTTGAGGTACTGCATGAAGACCGCCGGATCGGCCGTCGGGCTGCCGTCCTTCGGATCACGGGCGTGCAGGTGAATGACCGACGCGCCGGCCTCGACCGCGGCCACGGACTGGGCGACGATGTCCTCGACGGTGCACGGCAGATGCGGTGACATCGTCGGCGTGTGCGCCGATCCGGTGACCGCGCACGTGATGATGACCTTTCTGGACCGAGCCACGGGAACCTCCGGACGGCCGAGCCTGCGTGACCAGTGCAGCGCGTATTACGAGCACGCACCGCACTATCTGAAACGGTCCTACGGGTTCATTGGCTTTGTCAATACCCCAGCGATTCGTGCACCGCGACTGCGGCATCGATGGCGATGGCGCCGAGCGCCTCAAGCCGCTCTCGCGGCACCCGGCCAGACGGTCCCCAGACGCTGAGCACAGCCACCGGCCGGTCCAGGCCCTGCTGCATCACCGGCGCGGAGACGCCGAAGAGCGCGGGCTCGAGTTCGCCGGCTGACACGGCGTAGCCCTGCGCGCGGATCTGCGCGAACTCGTCGAACAGGCGCCCGAAGTCGGTGACCGTCGCATCCGTGAAGCCCTCGAGCACCGGACCGAGCAGGCCCCTGGCCTCCGGCGGAGGCATCCAGGCCAGCCAAGCTTTCCCTGTCGACGTCGCATGCAGCGGCACGGGCCTGGCCAGCCAGTTGACCGTCAGCACCGACGGCGGCGCCACTTCGTCGATGTAGACCAGTTCTGAGCGCCTGGCCAGCGCGAGGCTGGCTGCCTCGCCGGTCTGGGCGCAGACCCGCTCGAGCACGTGGTGAGCCCGCCTGACCACGCCGTCGACGCCTGAGGCGGCGGCCAGCCTGGCAACGGTGTACCCGATCTGGTAGCGGCTCGTCATCGGGTCCCTGGTCACCAGCGCCTGCTCTTCGAGCGTGGCCAGCAACCGCCAGGCCGTGGCGCGGTTGATGCCGCAAGCGAGCGCGAGTTCCGCGGCGGTCTGGCCGGCGGGAGCGGCCGTCGCGATCGCGTCGAGCAGCGCGATGGCCCGCTGGACCGACTGCACCCGGCCACGCGCGGCAGGCGGCCCTGCATCGATTTCCGCAGTGTCGGAGCTAGCTGGGCGCACTGGCATCCTGTCCGGTTGACGGCCATTGCCGCACTTACCTATCGTCGCATATTACGAACGCTCGTCGCAGTTTCCGGAGCCTGTGCTAGTCAAACACGGGGCTAGTCAAACACGGGGGGAGAGAGACGCGCCATGATCGACGCTCCGCTCGCCCTGCACAAGTCGACGGTCCCGGCCGAGTGGGTTGACTACAACGGCCACATGAGCGAATGGTGCTACCTGCTCCTCGTGGGCGACGCCGCCGACGCGTTCTTCCGCTTCATCGGCATCGACGAGGCCTACCGCGCCGCCGGCCATTCGCTCTACACCGCCGAGACCCACCTGCATCACCTGCGCGAGTCCGCGCGCGGAAACCGGCTGGCCGTGCCGTTGCAGCTGCTCGACGTCGGCCCGAAGAGCCTGCACCTGTTCCACACCGTGCGTAACGAAACCACCGGCGAGGACGCAGCGACCGCCGAGCAGCTGCTCGTGCACGTCGACATGGCCACAGGTCGGGTCGTGCCCATGCCGGGTGGCCTGCGCGAGCGGCTCGAAGCGATCAGGCAAGCGCACGCGGCGCTTCCCGTACCCGCTGCCGTCGGCCACATGATGGGCGTGCGCAGGGCCGGCGAGCCCGCGCCGGAGTGAAGGGACGGTCATGGACTTCGGCCTCAACGAGGAGCATCGCGCGATCGTTGCGACCGTGCGCGACTTCGTGCGCAAAGAACTTGTGCCGCACGAGGATCTGGTCGAACGCCGAGATGAGGTGCCGGCTGAGCTGGCCGGGCAGATCAGGAGCCGGGCGATCGCGGCTGGCCTGTACGCGCCGAACTTCCCCGCCGAACTCGGCGGCGGCGGGCTCGACGAGTTCGGGGTCACGCTCGTCGAGCGTGAACTCGGCTGGACGTCGTACGCGCTGCAGTGGCTGATCGCGCGGCCGAGCAACATCCTGCGGGCCTGCGAAGGCGACCAGGTGCAGACCTACCTGCTCCCGGTGATCAGGGGCGAGCGAGTCGATTGCCTGGCCATGACGGAGCCGAACGCCGGCTCCGACGTCCGCTCGATGACGACCAGGGCGACCAGGGACGGCGGCGACTGGGTGCTCAGCGGCGCCAAGCACTTCATCAGCTACGCCGACGTCGCGGACTTCGTCATCGTGTTCGCGGTCACCGGCACCGAGCACCCCGCGGCCGAGCGAGCCACGGGGCCGAGCCGATCGGCGATCTCCGCGTTCCTGGTGGACCGCGGCACGCCGGGATTCACGGTCAGCCGCGGCGCGTCATCGGTCTCGCATCGCGGCTATCACCACTGCGAACTCTCGTTCGCCGACTGCCGGGTGCCTGCCTCTGCCCTGCTCGGCGAGCAGGGCAGAGGCTTCGACCTGCTGAGCGAGTGGCTCGGCGCGAGCCGGCTCACGGTCGCCGCGACGAGCGTCGGCCGCGCGCGGCGCGTACTTCGACCTCGCCACCGGCTGGGCGGCGAGCCGTCAGCAGTTCGGCCAGCCGATCGGACGGTTCCAGGGGGTGGGCTTCAAGCTCGCGGACATGGCGACCGAACTGGAGGCGGCCGACTTGCTGACGCTGCGAGCCGCCTGGCGGCTGACGCACGGCGCGATGTCGGACACCGACGCGGCGATGGCCAAGCTCTACGCCTCCGAGATGCTCGGCAGGCTGACCGATCAGGCCGTGCAGATCTTCGGCGGTACCGGCCTGATGAGCGAGTTCCCGATCGAGCGGTTCTGGCGCGACGCCCGGGTGGAGCGGATCTGGGACGGCACCAGCGAGATCCAGCGACACATCATCTCGCGGGCGATGCTGCGCGAGCGGGGCGCCTGAGGTGGCGGGCGACGGCCAGGCCGGCGGGCCAGTAAGGACGCAGGCCGCGGGCGGCGTGCTCACCATCACCCTGGACCGGCCGCGGGCCAACGCCGTCGACGTCGCCACCAGTCACGCGCTCTACGAAGCGTTCGCCAGGCTCGAGGCCGACGCCAGCCTGCGGGCGGGGATCGTGACGGGGGGCGGTGACCGCTTCTTCTGTGCCGGCTGGGACCTGAAGGCCGCAGCGGCCGGCGAGCCGGTCGATGCCGATCACGGTCCTGGCGGGTTCGCTGGGCTGACCGAACTGCACGGACGCACGAAACCGGTCATCGCCGCGGTCAACGGGATCGCGGCCGGGGGCGGCTTCGAGTTGGCGCTGGCGGCAGATCTCGTCGTCGCCGCCGAGCACGCTCAGTTCAGCCTGCCCGAGGCGACGCTCGGGATCATCCCGGACTCCGGCGGCGTCCTGCGACTGCCCAGGCGCCTGCCCAGGCCGCTGGCGCTTGAGCTGCTGCTGACCGGCCGGGCGCTCGGCGCGCCCGAGGCGCTCAGCATGGGCCTGGTGAACGACGTCGTGCCCGGCGGGGAGTTGCTGGCGGTCGCGGAGGCCCTCGCCGTCAGGATCGCCGCGGCCGCGCCGCTGGCCGTCGCCGCGATCCTCGAGGTGCTCGAGGCCACCGACGGCGAGTCCGTGCGGGCCGGTTACGCCACCCTGCGGTCCGGCCGGCTGCCCAGGTACGCCGCCATGCTGGAATCGCAGGACGCCATCGAGGGACCAGCCGCATTCACCGAGCGGCGCCCGCCGCGGTGGAAGGCGCGCTGACCGGCGGTCAGCCAGGGCTGGCCCGCGGCCCGGCCGTTGCGGGTATGCCCTGTGACGCGCCCGCGATGTTGTTAGGGCGATCCGGCACGGCCGGCGGCCGCTCCCCCGATCGCCGCGGCCGCGTCGGCGATCACCGGCAGCGCGAGGTAGCACAGGTCGCGGCACTGCCGGTCGTGCCACGGGTCCTCGTAAGGCCAGGCGGAGGTCTTGACCACGACAATCCGCTGGCGGCGGTCCACGTAGACGAATTGCCCGCGCATGCCGTCCGCCGTGACCCGATCGCCTGAGGCGTCCAGCGGCCACCAGTGATAGCCGAAACCCGCGTGCGTGGTGATCGTGCTCGGCAGCCTGCCTGGCGCGAGGAAGTCTCGTTCCGGCCTGCTGCTCGCGTCGGCCCAGGCGCGGCTTATCACCTCGCGGCCGGCCCAGCGGCCGTCGATCTGGAGCACGCCGAGCCGCGCCCAGTCGCGCGGGGTGGCCGCCAGCGCTCCGCCGGCCATGGCGACGCCGCCCGTCGCCGCCGGCTGGTCGAGCCCGACGACCGCCGGTCGCTCCGCCTCGACCGTCGCCCAGAGCGTCGCGAGCGCGGTCTGGAACGACTCGCCGGTCGCCCGCTCCCTGACCCAGTCGAGCACCAGGGAATCGGGCGTGCAGTACGCGTACCTGCTGCCAGGCAGGTCACCTGGCGGGATCGCGAGCAGCTCGGCACGCATCCCGCCGCGCCCGCTGCGCCACTTGCTGAGCAGCCTGGCGGCCGGGCCAGCCGCGTCTCGGTAATCCTCGCGCCAGCCGGTGCCGCTGGTCATTGTCAGCAACTGGCGCAGCGTCACGTCGGCGTATCCGCTGGCGGCCAGCTCTGGCACGAGCGCGGTCACCTTCGTGCCGAGGTCAGGCAGGCGGCCGCCATAGCTGGCCAGGCCGACGAGCAGTGCGAGCGCGGACTTGGTGGCCGAGTAGCCGAGCAGGCGGTCGCCGGGTCCGGCTCCGCCGAAGTACTCCTCGTGCACCAGGACGCCGCCCGCCACCACGACCAGCGCTGTGCTAGCGGTCCTGGCGTGGAACTCCGCGAGGTCCATCGTCGTACCAGCGCCGGTGATCGTGACCCGCAGGTCCATGTGGCTGACCGGCCAGGGGCGCGGTGCGGGCGCTGGCACGACGGCGTGTTCCCAGTGCCGCTGCGGCTCGATCAGATCCTCTGCCTGGCGCACGGTCAGATCGCCCACCCACTCACTTGGCCTATAACAGCACGGAGTCAACATTCCGGAGAAGGTTGACAGAGAATGAACAGTCACGCTACTACGGGTCACATTGAGCGAAGCGTGATGGCTGCTCAGAAGCAACGGGCGGGGACGGCGGATTTCTGGCACTGTTCTCCTGGAGTTTCTGCGCTCCTAACTAAACAAGCGGCGCCAACCCCGATCAGAAGGGTGTCCGTCATGGCAGAAATCTCCCGACGCCAGCTTGTCACGAGTGCTGCGGGGCTGGCGGTTGTTGGCAGCCTCGCCGCTGCCTGCGGAACCGGATCGACCCCAGGTGGTGGTGGCGGCGGCGGTGGCGGCGGAGGCGGCAATCCCAAGCGCGGCGGGAACTTCAAGCTCGGCGTTACCGGCGGCGGGTCCAAGGACATCATGGACGGCCAGAACATCATCACCAAGCCCGACCAGGCTCGCCTCGTCACGGCGTTCGAGACGCTGCTGCTGTTCGATGACAACTACAAGCTGACCAACAACGGACTGGCCGAGAGCGTCACCGCGGACAACCCGAAGCAGTACACGATCAAGCTCAAGAAGGGCATCGAGTTCTCCAACGGAAAGACGCTGACCGCCGACGACGTCCTGTACTCCTTCCAGCGCATCGGTACCAAGGGCAACGGCCTGACCGGCTACGCGGCCACCGCGACCATGGACATCGCGGGAATGAAGAAGGTGGACAAGTACACGGTCACGCTGCCGCTGAAGTCGCCGGACTCGACCATCCCCCAGACGCTCGCGAGCTACACGTTCTGCATGGTGCCGGTCGGTTACAAGCCCTTCCCCGCCACTCAGGTCGGCACTGGCGCGTACAAGCTCAAGTCGTTTACGCCAGGACAGCAGAGCGTGCACGTGCGCAACCCCAACTACTGGCGCACCGGCGAGCCGTACTTCGACCAGATCACCATCCAGGACTTCACCGACTCGACCGCGCAGGTGAACGCGCTGCTCGGCGGGCAGATCGACGCGATGACTGACCTGCCCGCTTCGCAGGTCAAGGTGCTGTCTAGCCGCGGCATGCACGCGCTGGTCTCCAAGACCGGCGGCTGGCTCCCGCTGTGCATGGCAATCGACATGCCGCCGTTCGACGACGTCAGGGTGCGTCAGGCGATGCGCCTGATCGTGAACAGGCCGCAGATGATCTCGCAGGTGCTGTCCGGGTACGGGTTCGTGGGCAATGACCTGTACGCGCCGTTCGATGCCGGCTTCGACAAGAGCCTGCCGCAGCGCGAGCAGGACATTTCGGGAGCCAAGAAGCTGCTCAAGCAAGCCGGGAAGCAGAACTTCGCTTTCGACTTGCACACCACCAATGGCGCGTCCGGCATGGTCGAACTGGCCACTGTGTTCGCGAACCAGGCGCAGGCGGCTGGCGTCAAGATCAACGTGCACAACGACCCGAACTACTACGGCAACCAGTACCTGAAGCTGGCGTTCTCCGTGGACTTCTGGGGCACCCGCAGCTACCTGAACCAGGTGCAACAGGGCTCACTGCCCAACTCTCCGTACAACGAGACGCACTGGCCGCCGAAATCCGGCACGGGCTCGAACTTCATCTCGCTGTACAACCAGGCGCTCGCGGAGACCGACGACACCAAGCGGATCCAGATCGAGCAGGAGATGCAGAAGCTCGAGTACGACATCGGCGGGTACATCATCCCGTTCTTTGGCGACCTGATCGACGGCTATGCGGCCAACGTGAAGGGCCTCCGGCCGAGCAAGGGAACGCTCAACCTCGATAGCTTCGGCCACGGGTTCCGCACGATCTGGTTCGGCTAAGGTTCGTCGTGCTGGCAAGGATCCGGTGGGGCGGTGTCACCGGCTTCGTCATGCGCCGGCTGCTGCTCGGCCTCCTCGTGCTCTTCATGGTCTCGATCGTGGTCTTCGCAGCGACCCAGGCGCTGCCCGGTGACCCGGCCAGGGCGATCCTCGGCCGGTCGGCGACCCCGCAGAGCCTGGCGGCCCTCCGGCTGAAACTGCACCTGGACCAGCCCGTGTTCAGCCAGTACTGGACCTGGCTGACCGGACTCCTGCGCGGCAACCTGGGCATTTCACTGGCCGCGCAGGAGCCGGTGACCAAGCTGCTCGGGCCCAAGCTGGTCAATTCCTCGGTACTGGTCGCCGTCTCCGCGATCGCCTCTATTCCGCTCTCGATCGCGATCGGTTCCTGGGCCGCGTTCAGGCGCGAGAAGATCTTCGACACGCTGAGCTCGAACCTGCTGCTCGTGATGGCGGCGCTGCCTGAGTTCGTGGTCGCGGTCGTGCTGGTGCTGCTGTTCGCGACGACCGTGACGCAGGTGCTGCCGGCGGTTAGCACGATCCCGCCAGGCTCGGGGCCGTGGAACAACCCAAGCGGGCTGGTCCTGCCGGTCCTGACGCTGGTGATCGCGGTCGCGCCCTATGTCGCCAGGATCATGCGGGCCTCGATGATCGAAGTGCTCGAGAGCGACTACATCGAGATGGCCAGGCTCAAGGGGCTGCCTGAGCGGACCGTGCTGGTCAGGCACGCCCTGCCGAACGCGCTCGGACCGGTCTTCCAGGTCATCGCCCTCAACCTGGCCTACCTGGCCGGCGGCATCGTGGTGGTGGAGTACGTGTTCAACTACACCGGTATCGGCGGCGGCCTGCAGGAGGCGGTGGTCAATCACGACCTGCCGGTGGTGCAGGCGCTGGCGATGCTCATCGCCGCGCTGTACGTCGTCCTCAACTTGCTGGCGGACGTGGCCACCATCATGGTCACGCCGCGCCTTCGGACCCGGCTGTGATCCCGCTCGCAGGGCCCGACATCGCCGTGGCGGCGGTGCCGCTGGACACACCCGTCCGCGCGACGTCGCTGCTGCGCCGCTCGATCAGGCTGTGGCGCACCCGCCTCGGCGTCCTGCTGGTGGGCCTCCTTGTGCTGGTGGCCATTGTCGGCCCGTACCTGGCGCCCTACGGTCCTAGCACGCCGGTCGGTGCGCCGAACTCGCTGCCAGGCGGCAAGGCCGCGCTCGGCACCGACTACCTCGGGCAGGACGTGCTCAGCCGGCTGCTCTACGGCGGCCGCAGCATCCTGATCATGGCGGTGATCGCGACCGCCGCCGGGCTCATCGTCGGCGTGATGATCGGACTGATCGCCGCCTACGCCAGGAACGCGCTGGACGACGTGCTGATGCGCGGCATGGACGTGATCATGGCGTTCCCGCAGATCATGCTCGCGCTGGTGGCCGTCGCCGTGATCGGCCCGGCCGCCTGGGTGATCGTCGTCGCGATCGCGCTGACCACCGTGCCGAGGATCGCTCGCGTCGCTCGCGGCGCCGCGCTACCGGTCGTCGAGCGTGACTTCATCGCGTGCGCCGAGGCGATGGGGGTGCCCCGGTGGCGGATCCTGTTCAGCGACCTGCTGCCGAACACGCTCGGCCCGCTGATGGTGGAGGCCAGCCTGCGGGTGACCTATTCGGTCGGGGTCATCGCCGCGCTGGCCTACCTCGGGCTAGCGCCCGATCCGAACGGCGCGAACTGGGGCACCATGATCAACGAGAACCAGCTCGCGCTGGTTGTTCAGCCGTGGGGAGCGGTCGCGCCAATCGTCGCGATCGCCTTGCTGACCATGGGGACCGGCCTGATCGGCGACGGCATCGCCAGAACCGCGGCGGGCATCGACCGCTCCAGGGGTGGCGAGTGAGCGCGCCGGGCCCGGTCGCTGGCGACCCGGTGGTTGGCGAGTCTGTGGAGCCATCCAGCGCCGCGGTCACCGTCAGCGACCTGCGGATCGAGATCGCCGCGACCAGGACGCCCGTGGTCAGCGACGTCTCGTTCGAGATCGCGCCAGGCGAGATCCTCGGCGTCGTCGGCGAGTCCGGGTCAGGCAAGACCACCGTGGGCCTGGCACTGCTCGGGCACGCCAGGCGCGGCCTGGCGATCTCGGGCGGGTCGGTGCTGCTCGGCGGCCGGGACCTGCTCGCGCTCAGCGACGATCAGTTGCGGCGGCTGCGTGGCTCGGTCGTGTCGTACGTCCCGCAGGACCCCGCGTCCTCGCTCAACCCGGCGCTGCGTGTCGGCTTGCAGCTCAGAGAGGTGCTCGAGGCGCACGCTGGCGAGCGGCCGGTGGCTGGCGCTAGCGATGGCGATGGCGATGGCGTTGGCCTGGTGAACGGGGAGGCGAACGGCGCGAGCGTCGACCACGCCGCGCGGATGGCCGAGCTGATGCGCCAGGTCGCGCTGCCCGACGATCGCGCATTCCTGCGGCGGTACCCGCACGAGCTATCCGGCGGCCAGCAGCAGCGGATCGGCCTGGCGATGGCCTTCGCGAACAGGCCGCGGCTGATCGTGCTCGACGAGCCGACGACCGGGCTGGACGTGACGACACAGGCCCACGTGCTGTCGACCGTCCGCGAACTGGCCAAGCTGCACGACGTCGCAGCGCTCTACGTCAGCCACGACCTCGCCGTCGTGGCCACGCTGGCCCGGCGGGTCGCCGTCATGTACGCCGGCCGGCTGGTCGAGATGGGAACCGCCGAGGATCTCTTCTCCGCGGCCGGGCACCCCTACACCCGCCGGCTGATCGGCGCCATCCCGCGGCTAACCGGCGGTCGCTCACTGGTCGGGATTCCCGGACACGCCGCCTCGCCTGGCAAGCGGCCGTCCGGCTGCAGCTTCGCGCCCCGGTGCAGCCTGCGGATCGATCAATGCGAGGCGGAACTGCCCGCGCTGCGCCCGGTCGGCCCTGAGCACCTGGTGCGCTGCATCAGGGCCGAAGAGGTGCTGACGCAGGAGCAGCGCAGGGTCGGCGATCCGATCGAGATGCCCGCGGCGCAGGCCGCGGAGGCACTGCGGCTGGAGAACGTCGTCGCGTCCTACGGACGAAGCGAGGTCGTGCACTCGGTGAGCCTCAGCCTGGCCGCCCACGAGTGCCTGGCCCTGGTCGGTGAGTCAGGCTCCGGCAAGACCACGATCGCCCGCGCCATCGCGGGGCTGCACCACAACTGGAGCGGCACGATCACGCTCGGCGGCCTCCCCCTGAACACCTCGGCGCGACGCCGCAGCGCCGACACCCGGCGCCGGATCCAGTACATCTTCCAGAACCCGTACGGGTCGCTGAACCCGCGCCGCACGATCGGCGAGATCATCGAGCAGCCGCTCAAGGTCTTCGGCACCGCGAGCGGCAAGGAAGCGAGCCTGCGCGTCGGCGAGATGCTCGAGCGGGTGTCACTGACGGCCGGGTACGCCGCGCGCTATCCGGACCAGCTCTCCGGCGGCGAACGACAGCGGGTCGCGATCGCCAGGGCGCTGGTCTGCGACCCCGGTGTGCTCGTCTGCGACGAGGTGACCTCCGCCCTGGACGTGAGCGTGCAGGCGGCGATCGTCGAACTGCTCGGCAACCTGCAGCGCGACCTCGGCCTGTCGATGCTCTTCATCACGCACAACCTGCCGCTGGTCAGGTCCATCGCCCAGCGGGTGGCTGTGCTGCACAACGGGGTCATCGCCGAAGTCGGCGACGTCGCGGACGTGCTCGGCGCGCCAGGCCAGCCCTACACCCGGCAGCTGATCTCCGACACGCCATCGCTGGAGACCGCGATCGCCGAGGTCGGCCTCGGCGACGCGCCGGCCGGGGCGGCGTCTGGTCCTTCGGTCCCGCCGCCGAGGTCCTCCGCCGATGAGGCGGCGGCGAGCGCTGGTGATCCGGCGGGCGAGCCACCCGTCGATGCCGCTCCAACGAGCTGACGTCTGTGCCAGCGGCTCCGCGCGGCCGGCCCGACTTCCTGCTGATCATGGCCGACCAGCTGGTGCCGTCGGCGCTGCCGTTCCATGGCAACGCCGTCACGCGTGCTCCCGCGCTGTCTGCGCTGGCCGGCTCGGGCGTGGTCTTCGACGCCGCGTACACCGCGAGCCCGCTGTGCTCGCCGGCCAGAGCCTCGCTCCTGACCGGCATGCTGCCGTCGCGCACCCGCGTCTATGACAACGCGGCCGAGTTCAGCTCCGCGATCCCGACGTTCGCGCACTACCTCCGCAGCGCCGGGTACCGCACCGTGCTGGCCGGCAAGATGCACTTCTGCGGACCAGATCAGCTGCACGGGTTCGAGGAGCGCCGCACGACCGACATCTATCCGGCCGACTTCGGCTGGACGCCAGACTGGGACCATCCGGCCGACCGCCCGGCCTGGTATCACGACATGTCCTCGGTGCTCGATGCCGGGCCGTGCGTGCGGTCCAACCAGCTGGACTTCGACGAGGAGGTCACCTTCGAGGCGGAGCGATCGTTGTTCGGCCACATCAGGTCCAGCGACGAGCGGCCGTTCTGCCACGTCGTCTCCTACACCCATCCGCATGACCCGTTCACGATCGGACAGCGATGGTGGGATCTGTACGCCGACGCCGATATTCCGCTGCCCGCGACCGGCCATCCGCGAGCCGGGCCCGGCCCGGATCCACCGGGTCCACCGGATCCGCCGCGTCCCCTGGATCCGCTGCATCCGCACGAGCGGCGGCTGCGCGCCGTCTGCGCGATGGAGGGCGTGCGGCTCACCGACGACCAGGTCCGCGCGGCCCGGCGCGCCTATTACGGTGCGATCTCCTTCGTCGATGACCAGATCGCCAGGCTGCTGACCGTGCTGCGCGAGGCCGGCCGCCTCGAGAACACGGTCGTCATCGTGACCAGCGACCACGGCGAGATGCTCGGCGAGCGCGGCGCCTGGTACAAGATGTCGTTCTACGAAGGCTCGGCAAGGGTGCCGCTGGTCGTCTGGTCGCCTGCGCGGTTCCGGGCCGGCCGGGTCGGGGCGGCCGTGTCCACGATGGACCTGCTGCCAACGCTCGTCGACCTCGCGGCCGGCGACGCGCAGGATGTTGCTGCCGTGGCGGATCGCGTGGCTCCCGCCGATGGACTGGTCGGGCCCCTTGATGGCAGGAGCCTGCTTCCGCACCTGTCGGGACTGCCGGGCAGGGACGAAGCGGTCGGTGAGTACCTGGCCGAAGGTGCGATCGCGCCGATCGTGATGATCCGCAGGGGCCGGCACAAGTTCATTGCCTCCCCCGCCGATCCCGACCAGCTGTTCGACCTGGCCGCTGATCCTGGCGAGCAGGTCAACCTGGCCGCTGACCCCGCGGCCGCCAGCCTGGTCAGCGCGTTCCGCCAGGAAGTCGCCGAGCGCTGGGATCTGGCGGCTCTGGACAGGGACGTGCGGCTCAGCCAGCGACGCCGGCTGGCCGTCCGCGCCGCGCTCGGCACCGGCGTCCTGACCTCCTGGGACCACGCGCCCGGCTATGACGCGGCCCATCGCTACATCAGGAACCACCGGGACCTGGGCGACCTGGAACGCGAAGCCCGCTTTCCTCCGGTCGACCACCCCTGACGGCTCGCCGGCCGGGCTCGGCCAGATCAGGCCTGCCATAGAACAGCCTCTGCCCAGAACAGCCTCGGCCACAGAACAGCCTCGGCCACAGAACAGGCTCGGTCATAGAACAGCGAAGTGCCGGCGCCCGTCCTGTTTGAACAGCGGCGGCGCTTCGCTGTTCCTGGGCTCACTCTATCTACCGGTCGGCAAGTACTTGCCAACTTGGAAAGTGACTGCTACTTTCCTAGATGGAAAGTAGTTGCCAAACAGACAGGCAAGGCCATGAACGACTACCTGCAGCCGGATGAGGCAGCGACCGCCCTCGCCGAGGTCCAGCGACGTCAGCAGCAGCTCATTGATTCAGCGACCGTCCCGGTCTGGTACTGGTGGATCGTGGCAGCGGCCATGTTCGCGATCGGCGCAGCGGTGGACACGAAGAGCCACGTTGTCCTCGCCGTCGTCCTTGCCGTGCGCGGTGGTGGTCCTCGTCGCGCTGACCGGCGCGATGATCTTCGGAGTCCCTGGCCGGGCCAGGGTGCGCGGCAACGACTTGCTCGGTCCCCGCGGCGCGCTGGCGATCGTCGGGTTTGTCTGGCTGATCGTCGCGATCACTCTCGGCGTCGGCTTCGCCCTGCGCGCGGCCGGCACGTCGGCACCGGCGAGCATCGCGACCGCAGTCGGCGGTATCGCGATGGTCGCTGGCGGGCCGTACCTGTCTCGCTGGATGCGCCGGACGATGCTCAGCAACCGCGCCGGAGCCGAGCGGTGAGCCAGGCAAAGTTCGACGAGCTGATCCACGCTCCCACCAGGCTCGGGATCGTCTCGCTGCTGGCGGCGGCCGAGTGGGCGGACTTCAAGTTCATTCGCGACGAACTCGGCCTCTCCGACTCCGCGCTCTCCAAGCAGCTCACGGCCCTCGAGACGGCCGGCTACCTCGAGATCCGCAAGTCGTTCGTCGGGAAACGGCCAAGGACGTCCGCCCGGCTGACCAGATCAGGCCGCAGTGCGTTCCTGATGCACGTACAGGCGCTGCAGCAGATCATCGACCGTTCGGGCGCGCCGACCACCCGCACCTCCACCTGATCAGCCCGAAGATCCAGCAGCGCCGTACGCGCAAGGCCGCCCCGCGAGGGACGGCCTTGCCGCGTCGCGACGGTCGGCGTTGCCGCGTCTACGAACCTGTGCCGGTGTCAAGATGCGCCAGCGAACCCCTTGACGAATCAGATGAACGTTCTTTTAATTCTGCCTATGGGCCGAATTGCCGGCGTGACCGCGACAGAGACACGCGAGCGGCTGCTCAGCGCCGCGGCCGACGTCTTCGCCGAGCGCGGCTATGACGGCACCCGCGTGGCCGACATCGCCGCGGCGGCCGGCGTCAGCAACGGCGCCTTGTATGCACACTTCGCTTCCAAGGCCGACCTGCTGGCCGGCGCGCTGCGCACGCACGGCCGCCGCCTGCTCGCCGACCTATTCGCCACCGATCCCGACCGGTCGATCACCGAACTGCTGCTCGTCCTCGGCCGGTGGCTCCCCCGCCGCCGCGATCTGCGCGGCTACCTGATCGTCGAGGCACTCGTGGCGGCGCGCAGAGACGAGGACGTGGCCAGGCCGATGCGTGACTACGTCGGCGAGCGCGCCGACTGGCTGGCCGAGCTGATGCGGGTCGGCCAGGCCGACGGCGAACTCGACCCGACGCTGTCGCCGGACGCGCTGGCTCACCTGTGCCTGCTGCTCTCGATGGGCAGCGCCCTGATCACACCAGACCTGCACGACGTCGACGACGAGGGCTGGACTGCGCTGCTCAGCCGCATCGTGACCGCCCTCGCCCCGGCGCCCAGAACGCCGGCAACCGAGGCATGTCAAGCGATCACCACTGTCAGCACAGCCGCACAGACGGGAGAAACACCGTGAAGCTGCGGATCAACGCCGATATCTGCCAAGGGCACGGCCGCTGCTACGACCTGGCCCCTGATCTCTTCGGCGAGGACGACGAGGGCTACGGACAGGTCCTCGGTGACGGCGTCGTGCCAGAAGGGCGCGAGCACGACGCCCGCCTCGCGGTCGCCAACTGTCCCGAGCACGCGATCGAAGTTCTCGAGGAGACCTGACATGACCGTGGACGACCGCTTCATCCGAGGCGACAGCGTAGAGATCGAAGAAGAACTCGGCACCCGGAACGAGATCATCACAGGACCGGTTTCTGACTGGGCCACCGACTTCTCGCACCTGGAGCCCGAGTGGTCAGCCGATCCGTACCCGATCCAGGACGACCTGCGCCAGCGATGCCCGATCGCGCACACCGATCGGTTCGGCGGCGGCTGGCTGCCGGTGCGTTATGAGGACGTGGCGGCGATCGCCTACGACACCGAGCGGTTCTCCTCGCGGTCGATCATCATGGGCAACTTCCGGCCGCCAGCCGACATCGCCCCGATCGGGGGCTCCCCGCCCATCTCCTCCGACCCGCCGTTCCACCACGATGCGCGCAAGCTGCTGCTCCCCGCGTTCACTAAGACCGCGGTCAGCAAGCTCGAGCCAGCCACGAGGGCCTTCTGCCATGCGCTCATCGACAAGTTCGACGGCCAGTCCGTCGTCGACGCCGCCGGTGACTACGCCCAGCACATCCCGATGCGCGTGATCGCCGACATGCTCGGCTTCCCGCCAGAGGACGGACCGCGGTTCGCCGAGTTCGTCGAGAGCACGCTCGAGGGCATCAATCTGGCGCCCGAGGAGCGGATCGCGCGGATGACGAAGCTGTTCGACTACATCCTCGATCAGATCCACGATCACCTCGCCAGACCGCGCGAGGACCTGACCACCTTCCTGATCGAAGCCGAACTCTACGGCCGCAAGCTCGAAGCCGATCACGTGGCTGGCACGATGGTGCTGCTGCTCATCGCAGGCATCGACACGAGCTGGAGCGCGATCGGAGCCTCGCTCTGGCACCTGGCGAGAAACCCTGCCGATCGCGAGCGCCTCGTCGCCGAGCCCGGCCTGCTGACAACGGCCATGGAGGAGTTCCTGCGCGCCTACGCGCCCGTGACCATGGCGCGGCTGGTCAAACAGGACATGCACTGGCAGGGCGTCGACATGAAGGCCGAGGACTGGATCTTGCTGTCCTTCCCGGCGGCCAACCGCGACCCCGTCCAGTTCGAACGGGCTGGTGAGGTCGTCATCGACCGCGAGGTCAACCGGCACGCGGCGTTCGGGCTCGGCATCCACCGGTGCGTCGGGTCGCACCTGGCGAGGATGGAACTGCGGGTCGCGCTCGAGGTATGGATGGAGCGCATCCCGGACTTCAGCTTGCCCGACCCGGACGCCGTGACCTGGTCGGCAGGTCAGATCCGCGGGCCCCGACGCCTTCCGCTTCGCATCAGCTAAGCCCGCTCCGCGGGGACGTCGGGCGGGCCCGCGATGAGCTTGGACGACTTGATGCGGCGGCTGGTGATGGCGATCTTGGCCTGACCATGACAGCGGCCGCGACTGCCGCAGCGGCACTGGCCGACCGCGGCGAACTGGACGGCAAGCCAGCGGATGAGGCGCTCCGATCGCTCGGGATGGCAATCGCCCGCTCCGCTCCGTCCACCGCAGGAACACCGCTGTCCCGTGGCCTGCTGCAGGCCAGCCGGGAGGCCGGGCACCGGTCCGGTGCTCAGCCGGTGGAAGTGGCCGCGGCGCTGGTGCGGGCCGGTATAGGCGGAATCCAGAAGGCGGGCAAGGCGCGGCCTGGGGATCGGACCTTGCTGGACGCGCTCGTCCCACTTGCCGATTCGCTGGACAGCTCGGCCCGGCGGCATGACGGACTTGGGGTGGCCACCGCGGCGGCCGCCGCCGCCGCTAAGGCCGGGGCCGAATCGACGGCTCAGATGGAAGCCACGATCGGTCGCGCCAGCTGGATACCGGAACGTGCCAGGGGGAACGTCGACGGCGGCGCGTATGCGATCGCCGTGATCGCGTCGGCGATCGCCGACGCGTTCGCGTGAGCTGGCGCGATCACGACGGCAGCCGCGGTTCCAATCTGAACATGTTCAAAAAATGCTCGCCGGACTATGGACTTCCGACGTTCGTCAGGAGAAGACTTGAACATGTTCAAGAGAATGGCTCGCATGGAGGCGACATGAACATCGTCGGTACCTACCTCCTCTACCTCCTCATCAGCACGGGCCTGACGGTCCTGGTCGGCATCGGCCTGGCACGCAGCGGCCGCGCATTCCTGCTTGACGTGTTCGACGGGAACGACACGCTCGCCAGGGCCGTCAGCCGGCTGGTCGTACTCGGCTTCTACCTGCTCAGCCTGGGCTTCGTCACGCTCACGATGCGCACCGGCGGCGACGTGGCGAACGCCAGGGCCGGCCTGCAGCTGCTGTCGGTCAAGATCGGCGAGGTGCTGCTCGTCCTCGGCATTCTGCCGCTAGTCATGCTCGCCGCGCTGTCCAGGACCCGGCGCCGGGCGCAGGCCAAGGGCATGCCCCCGGGCGGCGCGGCGATCGCTGCGCTGCCTCCGCCGGAAGCACGGCCCGGCCAGGGCGGGCATGGCCCAGTCCAGGCGACGCCAGCTCCCGCCAAGCGCGCGTCCGTGACCAGGCCCGTTCTGCAGTGACGGACGCGACCGGAACTCCGCGCACGCCGCGCGCGGAGCAGACCAGGGCCGTCATCGCGCAGGCGGCTCTGGACCTGTTCCGCGAGCGCGGATACGAGGCGGCCACCATGCGCGCCATCGCGGAGCGCGCCGGGGTGTCTACCGGGAACGCCTACTACTACTTCAGCTCCAAAGAGGAGCTGATCCAGGAGTTCTACGCACGCAACCATGCCCAGCACCTGGTCGCATCCCGCGAGGTGCTGGCCACGCAGACCGATCTGGCAGCCAGGCTTACCGGCACAGTCCGGGCGCTCATCGACGTCCTGGCCCCCTACCACTCGTTCGCCGCGACGTTCTACAAGCACGCGGCAGAGCCTGCCAGCCCGCTCAGCCCGTTCAGCCCGCAGTCGAGCCCGGCCAGGCTGGCCTCGATCGCGCTTTACCGCGAGGTGGCCGAGGGCTCGACAGCCAAAATGGGACCTGGGGTCAGGGAACGCCTGCCCGAGTTGCTCTGGCTCTACTCACTCGGCATCACGCTCTACTGGGTGCATGATCAATCGCAAGGGTGTCACCGGACTTACCAGCTGATCGACGCCACCGTGCCGGTGATCGCCCAGCTGGTCGGGTTGTCGAGGTTGCCGACGATGCGCCGGACGCTCGGTGATCTCATCGCGATCATCGACACGCTGTCGCCGTGACGGTCCTGGCTAGGAACGCTGCTTGGCCACGAGGGTGAGGACGTCGTACTTGGCGACGGATTCGCCGCGCTGGTTCGTCACGTCGGCGTCCCACCGGACCTCGCCGTAGTCGGCATCGACGCGCGGCGTGATCTGCTTGGCAGTGAGCGTGACCGTGAGCTCGTCATCCGGCTTGACCGGCGTGAGGAACCTGAGGTTCTCCAGGCCGTAGTTGGCCAGCACGGGTCCAGGCTCGGGCGCGACGAACAAGCCGGCCGCCAGCGAGACGACTAGGTAGCCGTGCGCGACGATCCCGCCGAACAGCGGGTTCGCGCGGGCCGCCTCCTCGTCGGTGTGCGCGTAGAAGGTGTCGCCGGTGAACTCCGCGAAGTGCTCAATGTCCGCGAGGGTGACCACACGCGGGCCGGCGACCACGCTGTCCCCCACCCGAAGCTCGGCCAGCGACTTGCGGAACGGATGGGTTCCCTCGCGGCGCGGCGCGCCTTGGACCCAACGGCCCGTGATCGCGCCGAGGGACTTCGGGCTGGCCTGCACCGCCGTGCGCTGCATGTGGTGCAGAACGCCGCGAATACCGCCCATCTCCTCGCCGCCCCCCGCCCGCCCTGGACCACCGTGCACCAGGACAGGCAGCGGCGAGCCGTGGCCGGTGGACTCCTTCGCGTCGTCGGTGTCAAGCACGAGCAGCCGGCCATGCCAGGGCGCTACGCCGAGCACCACGTCGATGGCGAACTCCGGGTCGCCGGTCACGATCGATCCGACCAGGCTGCCCCGGCCGCGCGCAGCGAGCGCCACCACCTGCTCGGCTGACCCGTACGGCATCAGCGTCGACACCGGCCCGAACGCCTCGACCTCGTGCGGCGCGGCTTGATCGGGATCGTCGGCCCTGAGCAGGATGGGCCCGAGGAAGGCGCCGCGGTCCGGATCGGCGTCCACTACCTGCACCCGCTCGGGATCGCCTGACACCACTGTCCCCGCCGCCATCAGCGCCTTCAGCGACCGGCGCACCTCCTCGCGCTGCTGCAGGCTGGCCAGCGCGCCCATCCGCACCGCGGAGTTCGCCGGGTTGCCGACCACCACCTCGCGCAGCCTGTCCGCCACCGCCGCGGCCACGGCCTCGAGCTGCCCGGCCGGCACGAAGGCCCGCCGGATCGCCGTGCACTTCTGACCTGCCTTCACGGTCATCTCGGTGACCAGCTGCCCGACGTACAGGTCGAACTCCGGCGTTCCTGCCGTCGCGTCAGGGCCGAGAATGGACAAGTTCAGTGAGTCGGCCTCGGCGTTGAACCGCACAGCGTTGCCGACCACGGCCGGATGCGAGCGCAGCCGCTGCGCGGTGGCCGCCGAGCCCGTGAAGGACACCAGGTCCTGCTCGGTCAGGTGGTCAAGCAGGTCACCCACGCCGCCGCAGATCAGCTGGATCGAGCCGGCAGGCAGCAGGTCCGAATCCACGATGAGTGCGACGAGCCGCTCGGTCAGGTACGCGGTCTGGCTCGCGGGTTTGATGAGGCTGGGCACGCCCGCGATGAAGGCGGGCGCGAACTTCTCCAGGGGACCCCAGACCGGGAAGTTGAAGGCGTTGATCTGCACCGCGACACCGCGCAGCGACGTGCAGATGTGCTGGCCGACGAAGCCGCCGCCGCGGCCGAGCGGCTCGACGTCGCCGTCGAGGTAAACGGTGTCGTTGGGCAGCGCCCGCCTACCCCGGCTGGCGTAACTAGCCAGCACGCCGATCCCGCCGTCGACGTCGAACTTTGAGTCGCCGAGAGTCGCGCCCGTCCGCGCGGACAGCGCGTACAGGTCGTCCCTGTGCTCGCGCAGGTAGGAGCCGAGCGACTTGAGCAGGGCCGCACGCTGATGGAAGGTCAGCTCACGCAGCGCTGGCCCGCCGACGGTGCGGCCGTAGTCGAGGGCCGCCGCCATGTCGATCCCGGCCGAGGAGATCCTGGCGACCTCCTCCCCCGTCACTGCGTCATGCAGGGGAGTGCCCTCGCCCGCCGGCGTCCGCCACTCACCGCCGGTAAAACTCCGCAGGACGGTCATGAACCCAGCCTCCTCGTATGCGGCCGCGCGGCGCCTTGTCCGACGGACGCGCTCCAGACGGCACTGCTGATGCAGGATGCAGCCTCTGGCGAAATTATCAACCGGATAACGCGGCGATCAGCGGCCGGGTTCGAGCAGGACCTTGACCGCGCCGGTGTGCCTAGCGTCCTTGAGGGTCAGCACGGCCTCCTGCCAGTGCTCGAGCGGGAACCGGTGGGTGATGACCGCAGTCAGATCGAATCCTTCTGCGATGAAGTCGAAATAGTGCTCCATGGAGTGCTTCGCGACGCCGCGGACCTCCTCGATGCCGAACCCGTTCGACCCGATGACGTGCAGTTCCTTGAAGTACAGCGGCGTCCACTCGAACCGCTGCGGCGGTTCAACGCCGGAGATCACCACGGATCCGCCGGTGTCTGCCAGCCGCAGCGACGTCTCGACAGTCTCGGCAGAGCCGATCGTGTCGTAGACGACCGACGGCCCGTCCTGGAGCCACGGCCGCTTGCTCCACGGTTCGAGCGGAGTCGTGCCGATTCGGCTCGCCACTTCGGCGATGAGCTGCTCAGGCGCTGACGGGAGCACCGCGTGCGCGCCGAATCTGGACGCCAGCGCGGCCCGGCTGCCGGTCCTGGTCGCCGCCCACACCTCGGTGTCCGGGTACAGGTGCCGCAACAGCGCGATCGCGGCGAACGCGAGCGTGCCCGACCCGTAGACAAGGACAGGCCGGCCCTCCGCGGGCGGCGCGAGCAGGATGGTCCGCAGCGAGACGCTGACCGGATCGGCCAGCACGGCCGCGTCGTCCGGGACGCCGTCCGGGATCGCGAAGAGCTGCGAGGCATGGGCCGCGAAGCGCTCAGCGTGCGCGCCGACGGCAGCCGCGCAGTTCCCGATGTGGATGGAGGCCGGCAGGCTGCCCGCGCGGAAGTTTCGGCACCAGGGATAGCGGCCGTCCAGGCACGCCGGGCACGGCTTGTCGATACCGCGCGGCACGCACGATAGCCAAGGGTTGAGCACGACGCGCTGGCCGGTGTCCGAGCGCTGCCCGACCGCCTCGTGGCCGAGCACGTGCGGGAAGGACACGAGGGCGGTAAGCGGGTTGTCGCGGCGGCCATTGAGGACGATCTGCTTGACGTCCGAGCCGCACAGGCCAGAGCAGCTGGTCTTCACCCGAACCCAGTCCTGGCCGGGCAGCGGGGGCTCGGTGACATCTTCGAGCCTGACCGGCGCCAGCCGCGAGACGAACGCCCGCCGGTCGACCCGCCCGCCAATGGTCGCGGCCGCCTCGCGAGAGAGGTTGTGCCGGAACACGAGTGCCTTCACATCGGTCTCCCCCGCGTCGCCCGGTGCGGTTCTTGACGGGCCGCTCGGCGCTGTGAGTCACTAGTCATAATGCCAGGTACAACCCTTTCATGCTGTAAGCCTGAATGATGCATGGATGCACTAGGTGACGCGAGGTCATGACTGAACTCGACGACAATGCGCTGCGCGGCCGGTATGCGCAGGAACGAGCCAAGCGGCTGCGGCCGGACGGCAACGATCAGTACATCGAGCTGAAGGGGCAGTTCGCCCGCCTGCTCGAAGACCCCTACACGCCGCGCGCCGAGCGCGAGCCCAGGCACGACCAGGTGACCGTGACCTTCGTCGGCGGCGGCTTCGCCGGCCTCGTGACCGGCGCCCGGCTCCAGGAAGCCGGCATCGACGTGCGGATCGTCGAGAAGGGCGGCGGTTTCGGCGGGACCTGGTACTGGAACCGCTACCCGGGGGCCCAGTGCGACACCGCGTCGATGATCTACCTGCCGCTGCTCGAAGAGACCGGCCACATACCGTCCGAGCGGTACGCGCATGCCCCTGAGATTCTCGAGCACTGCAACCGGATCGCGACCCGGTTCGGGCTGCACGAAGGCGCGCTGTTCCACACCGAAGTGACCGACCTGGAGTGGGATGCCGGCCATTCAAGGTGGATCGTCAGGACGAACAGGAACGACGAGTTCACGAGCCAGTTCGTGGCCATCGGGACCGGGCCGCTGCACGTGGCGAAGCTACCTGGGATCGCTGGCATCGAGACGTTCACCGGACACTCCTTCCACACCAGCCGGTGGGACTACGGCTACACCGGCGGCAATCCGGACGGCGCGCCTATGGACCGCCTGGCAGACAAGCGGGTGGCCATCATCGGCACAGGGGCGACCGCTATCCAGTGCGTCCCGCATCTGGCGAGATCGTGCGCTGAGCTCTACGTCTTCCAGCGCACGCCTTCGTCCGTCGACGTGCGTGCCAATCAGCCGATCGACTCGCGGTGGTTCGCTGGCGTCGCGACGCCCGGGTGGCAGGACCGCTGGCTGGCGAACTTCGTCGCCAACATGTCAGCCGCCGAGTCACCAGCCGAGGATCTGGTCAACGACGGCTGGACCGACCTCGCGAAGCGCATCCGCGGCAGGCTCGCCGATGCGCTCCGATCGGGCTCAGCGAGCTTTGAGAACCTGCTCGCCGACTTCGAGAATGCCGACTTCGAGAAGATGTGCGAGATTCGGGCCAGGGTCGATTCGGTCGTAGCCGACCAGGACACCGCCGCGAAGCTGAAGGCCTGGTACCGGCAGTTGTGCAAGCGGCCATGTTTCCATGACGAGTACCTCGACGCGTTCAACCAGCCGTCCGTGCAGCTGGTGGACACCGACGGGCGCGGGGTCGAGCGGATCACCGAGGCCGGCGTGATGGTGGCCGGGGTCGAGTACCCCGTCGACTGCATCATCTACGCCTCCGGCTTCGAGGTCGGCACCCCACCGACCCGGCGCTACGGGTTCGACCTGACCGGCAGGGACGGCCTTCGGCTGTCGGAGTTCTGGGCATCGGGGATGCGCACGCTGCACGGCATTCACGTGCGCGGCTTCCCGAACATGTTCCTGGTGCAGCTCGGCCAGGGCGGCAACTTCATCGCGAACGTCCCGCACAACCTGACCGACGCGGCAAAGACGATCGAGGCGATCATCACGCACATGCAGGACGACGGCCTCGACCAGGTGGATGTCACCCCGAAGGCCGAGGACGCGTGGATGGAGCAACTGGCGCCGAACCCGGTGATGACGTCCTTCCTCGCGGCCTGCACGCCCGGCTACTACAACAACGAAGGCCACGGTCCGAGCCCGCACTCGCTGCTGGTTGGCTACCAGCACGGCGCCCCGGCCTATTTCCGCTACATCGATCAGTGGCGCTCGTCTGGCGAGTTCGAGGGACTGGAGTTCAGCACGGCACCGGCCTAGCGCCGCGGCAGCCGGACCAAGACTGGAAACTCTCGTTTTCTTGACTAGTTCCAGTCCTCTCGCTAGGTTCGTGCCATGGCCAGCCCTCCCGACTCGCAGCAGCGCCTCAGGGCCGCCGGGCTGCGTGTCACGGCTCCCCGTATCGCGGTGCTAGAGGCGCTCGATGCCGCGACGGGCCATGTCACCGCTGATCAGGTCAGGCAGGCGGTGCTGGCCAGGCTCGGCAGCGTCTCGGTGCAGACGATCTATGACATCCTCTCGGCGCTCGCCGCCGCCGGCCTGGTCCGCTGCCTGGAGACCCCCGGCCATCCCGCGCGTTTCGAGACCAGGGTGGGCGACAATCACCACCACTTCATCTGCCGCACCTGCGGCAAGACGATCGACATCGACTGCGCGACCGGCGAGACGCCGTGCCTTACGCCGCAGGCACTGCCTAGCGGTTTCGAGGCCGACGAAGCCGAGGTGACCTACTGGGGCACCTGCTCGGACTGCCGCGAACACGTCGGCGTACCCCTCCAGCACCGTGAACGACAGGTGATCTGAACCGTGGAAAGGAGCACTGAATCAGGATGAATTGCCTGAGCTGCGCCCGGCTCGGCGCGGAAAGTACCGCAGTGGCATTGTGCCCGCGCTGTCAGGCGGGCTTGTGCCTGGGCCATATCGAGGACACCGTCCGGCGCGGGGGCGCGGGCGGCACAAACCTCTCCTGCGGGCACCACACCTGGGACTCCGCCTGGCAGCAAGCCCAGGGTCGCGACCCGCAGGAGGGCCTCATCACACCGAATCGCATCGCCAGCCGCTGAGCAGACAGCGACAAGGCCCGGCAGGCACAGTGTAGTCGCGTGCGTGCCGGAACTTCGGATCCGGAGGAACGATGACAGAGGCACGACCAGCAGGATCAGCCATCGGCACCGGCGCACCGGCGCCGAGCGACCGCAACTCGCTCACCATCGGCCCTGATGGCCCGATCCTGCTGCATGACACGCACTTCATCGAGCAGATGGCGCACTTCAACCGCGAGCGAGTGCCCGAGCGCAACGTGCACGCAAAGGGAACGGGCGCCTTCGGCGAGTTCGTGACGACCGACGACGTCTCGGCCTATACCAAGGCGGCGCTGTTCCAGCCTGGCGTGCGCACCGACATGCTGGCACGCTTCTCCACGGTGGCAGGCGAGCAGGGCAGCCCTGATACCTGGCGGGACCCGCGCGGATTCGCCCTGAAGTTCTACACAACGCAGGGCAACTACGATCTTGTCGGCAACAACACGCCAGTCTTCTTCATCCGCGACACCATCAAGTTCCCGCACTTCATCCGCTCGCAGAAGCGCCGCGGCGGCAGCGGGCTGCGCGACAACGACATGCAGTGGGACTTCTGGACGCTGAACCCAGAGTCTGCGCACCAGGTCACCTGGCTGATGGGTGACCGCGGCATCCCGGCGACGCTGCGGCATATGAACGGCTATGGCTCACACACCTATATGTGGATCAACGCCGCCGGCCAGAAGTTCTGGATCAAGTACCACTTCAAGTCCGATCAAGGCGTCAAGTGCCTGACCCAGGACTCGGCCAACCGGCTGGCTGGAGAGGACGCGGACTTCCACCGGCGGGATCTATATGAGGCGATCGCGCGCGGCGAGCACCCATCCTGGACGCTATATGTGCAGGTAATGCCCTACGAGGACGCGAAGACCTACCGGCTTAACCCGTTCGACCTCACCAAGGTATGGCCGCACGGGGACTACCCGCTGATCCGGGTCGGCAGCATGACGCTGAACCAGAACCCGGCGAACTTCTTCGCCCAGATCGAGCAGGCCGCGTTCGAGCCGAGCGCGATCGTTCCCGGCATCGGGTTCAGCCCGGACAAAATGCTGCTCGGCAGGACCTTCGCCTACTCCGACACGCACCGGTACCGGATCGGGCCCAACTACCTGCAGCTTCCGGTCAACAGGCACAGGGTCGAAGGTGCCTACACCTACCAGTTCGACGGCCCGATGGCCTACGACCACGCTGGCGACCGGGCCAAGTACGCGCCGAACTCCTACGACCCGTTCAGCGACGAGACCGGCCGAGCCGAGGACGGCTGGGAGACCGACGGCGCGATGGTCCGGTCCGCCTACGCGCTGCGGCCCGACGACGATGACTTCGGCCAGGCGGGAACGATGGTCCGCGAGGTCTTCGACGATGCCGCGCGCGACCGGTTCGTCGGCAATGTTGCCGGTCACATTCTCGGCGGCGTCAGGGACGAGACGCTTCCCCGGGTATTCGACTACTGGAACAGCGTCGACCCGGAGACGGGCAAGAGAATCGAGGAGGCCGTTCGGTCCGGCCAGGCCAACCCAGTAGCGCCGCATGAGACCCCCGCCGAGGGCGTCATCGACTCTCCGGCCGGATAGGTTCGCGCGGCCAGCGGGCGCCGGATGCCCTAGGGATGGCGCCCACCCCTAGGGCATCGCCCGCTTGCGGCAAGCTCGCGCCGGTCAGGCTCCTTCGGTCTGGTCGGCGATGCGAAACGCAAGGTCGCCCTGCTCGTTGACCTGCGCATCGAGCGCCTTGTCGTCGAGCACCGCCGCCGCCGTGGGTTCCACGAAGACGCGGGCCCCGCCCTCCTCGACGACCTGGTCGCCGGCCGCCGGGGCCTCGGCCAGGGCCAGCTGGAAGGACGATGCTCCGCCATCATCCCCCTGCGTCATGATGCGCAGCCCGGTCTCGGTTGGCAGGTCAGGCTGCGACGTGAGCGTGCGGATCGCGGAGACGGCGTTGTCGGTTAGCGTGAGCATGATTGCCTCCTGAGTAGCGGGTCTGGCAATGGGGCTCGACCTACCCGCTGGCGACCCGTTCGAACCCGCCGCCAGCGTGACCGACGTCTCACTGCTACGTGCTTGAGCTGCGCTTGACCCTGCCCCGCAACGCCGCAAAGCACATGGTCATGCTGATCAGACCCACGAGGGCAATGGCGGCCGCCGCCTGGCCGAGCTGAACCCACTGCCAGCTGTGGCCGAGCACGAGCGAGCGCAGACCGTCGAGCAGGTAGGTCACCGGGTTGAAGCCGGCGACCGTGTTCAGCCAGCCGGACAGCTGGCTTCGCGGGACATAGGACGAGGTCAGGAACAGGAACGGGAAGAACAGCAAGAACATGGAGTTCACTGCCGCCGGGTTGCCGGTCTTGAGCGCGATCGCGTAGCCGAACCCCGCGAACGCCAGGCTCCACAGTGCAGCGAGCGCGACGAACGCTAGCGCGCCGAGCAGCCCGCCCTCGAATCGGACGCCGAGGATGATCCCGAGAACGAGGATCGGCAAGGTCAGGGCCGCGGCCACTGCGACGTCCGCAGCCATGTGGCCGAGCAGGATCGCGGTCCGGCGCACCGGGGTCAGCAGCAACCGGTCGAGGTACTGCGTTTGCACGTCGAGGACAAGAGCGGGGGCACGCGACACCCCCGTCACGCCGAGCAGGATCGCGGTCGCCATCTCGAACGCGGTGTAGCTGAAGCCAGGATGGTTCCCGGTCAGCTTCTTGAGCGTGGCGATGTTCACAATGAAGAAGAACAGTGCGATGAACACCGGCGGGGCTACGGCCGCTGGGTCACGCGGGACGGCGCGCAGAGCCCGGCTGGCGATCGAGGTCAGGTCGTGCAGAAATCCTGCCGGGCGGGCGCGAATGGCCTCGCTGGCGGCGGTTGGCGTGATGGTCTCGGCGAGCGCGGTCATGACGGGTCCTCTCCCGTGGTGGCGAGCACTGAGTTGGTGCGTTCGATGTGGGTTCCGGTCAGCTCGAGGAAGACGTCGTCGAGCGTGGGAGTGCGCAGCGTAAGGTCGCGCACGATCATGTTGCTGCTCGCGAGGGCCACGGCGGCTGGGCTGATCACGCCCGCGCCGTTGGACGTGGCGATGATCAGTTCCTGGCCGTGCGCCTCGACGCCGAGCACCCCGGGCACCGCGCTGAGCAGCGGGCGGGCGGCTTCGGCGTCGCCCGTCACGCGCGCGACGACGACATCGGTGCCGACGGATCGCTTCAGCTCATCGGGCGTTCCCTCGGCGACGATCCTGCCGCTGTCGATGATGCCGACCCGGTGGGCTAGCTCGTCTGCCTCCTCGAGGTACTGCGTCGTGAGGAAGATTGTCATTCCGAGTTGCTTGTTCAGCCGGCGAATCTCCGCCCAGACGCGTGCCCTGCTCGCCGGGTCAAGTCCGGTGGTCGGCTCGTCAAGGAACAGCACCCGCGGATTGTGCATGAGCGCGGCGGCGAGGTCGAGGCGCCGCTTCATTCCGCCCGAGTACGTCCCGATCTGGCGGTCCAGCGCGTCACCCAGGTCGATCAGCTCGCCGAGTTCGGCGAGTCGCCTGGTGATCGCATGGCCGGAAAGCCCGTAGAGCCTGCCCTGCAGCATCAGCAGCTCGCTGCCAGTCTGCCTAGGGTCAAGAGCGGCGTCCTGCAGCGCGACGCCGATGCGCAGCCGCACCTGCGCGGCCTGCGTCGCGACGTCGTAACCGGCCACCATGGCGCGGCCGCCGGTCGGTGCCAGCAGCGTGCACAGCATGCGCACCGTCGTCGACTTCCCCGCGCCGTTCGGGCCGAGGAAGCCGTAGATCTCGCCGGCCGGTATCCGCAAGTCGACCCGGTCGACAACCGGGCGCCCGCCGAACTGCCTCACTAGCGCCTCCGCGCAGATCGCGTAGGCGGTCAGGTCTGGATGGCTGACGTCGTCGTGACGTGGCGGCGCCGAAAGCGTGCTCATAGATATCTCCCGCACCTGAGGTGTCCGTTTGGGTTTCTTGCCCATACGTCGAGCGGGCCGGCGCCGCATCGACACCGGCGGGAGAATTTCTTTATGAGCACTGCTGCGCCCGGACCCGATCGTGCGCTTAGCGCGCCAACCGGTCCGTCAGCGGCTGGTAACCGGATATTTCGCCGCGTTCTTGATCATCTTCGCCGCGAGCGCGGCTTCTATGTCCACGCCGAGGACATCTGCTAGGCGCAGCAGGTAGGCCAGGACGTCTGAGATCTCATCACGGACTTTGCCAGCGCTTTCTTCATCGGCCATGATCCCGGTCGACTCTGCTGGGGTCAGCCACTGAAAGAGCTCAGTGAGCTCGCCGACCTCGCCGACAAGCGCCATGACGAGGTTCTTGGGCGTCTGGAACTGGTCCCAGTCTCGTTCGGCAGCAAAGTTCCTGAGCTCGCGCTGAAGGTCAGCTATCGCCATCCGTCAGATATAGCACTGGACTGCCGACCCGCATGTCGACGCGCTCGTTGTAGAAGCACAGCAGGTCTGTGATCCCGGCCGCGTCGGGAATGGGGGTCTGGTAACCCCAGACGATGTTGTCGTAGACCTTGTCCCCGAGATTGACCGACCAGTAGGAGGCCTCGCCCTTGAACGGGCAGGTGGTCTTGTGGGCCGTGGGACGCAGCAGGTCGGTGCGCACATCCTCGCGCGGGATGTAGTAGCGCGCGGGCAGGCCTGTCTCGTCCAGGCGAACCGCCCGATCGGACTCGGCGATGGTCTGCCCGTCCAGCCTGACCTCGATGTGGACATCGGCAGGAACGATGGTGATCGTGTGTCCAGTAGCCATGCTTGTGGTAACCGTCCGCCGATCCGTGCGATTCCGGCCGGAGCGGAGCCGCTGCCAGGTGTCCGTAGGGCGGCAGCGGCATACTGGCGACGATGAGGACAGTGGTGCTGGCGGACACGCACGCACCGCGGCGGTGGCGGCGGTGTCCGGCGGACGTCGCCAGGCACCTGGAGACCGCGGATCTGATCCTGCACGCCGGTGACGTCTGCGTCGCGAACGTCCTGGACGAGCTTTCGGACTACGCGCCAGTGCGCGCGGTGCTCGGCAACAACGACGGGCCGGACGTGGCCGCGTGGGGCGCACCGGAGACCCTGGAATTCGACGTCGCGGGATTGCGGGTCGCGATGGTGCACGACAGCGGCCAGGCCGCGGGCCGGACCAGGCGGCTACGCCGATGGTTCCCGGCTGCGCAACTGGTTGTGTTCGGACACTCTCACATACCCCTCGATCAGATGGCGGACGGCATCCGCATCTTCAATCCCGGCTCTCCGACCGACCGGCGGCGCCAGCCGCGCGGCACGCTCGGATTGCTGGACATCGAGGACGGCAGCCTGATATCAGCGCGCGTCGTCGCTGTGGATCCCTGAACCGGCCGCACGGGCCGGACGCTGACTCAGCGCAGGCCGGCGAGTTCTACTCCGCTGGAGACCATCTCCTGCACGGCGTCGGCCGTCGTGTCAGCGGCGACGCCAGCGGTGAGGTCGATGAGCACGCGGGTCACCAGGCCAAGGCGTACCGCGTCGGCTGCCGTCGCTCGGACGCAGTGGTCGGTCGCGATCCCGGCGATGTCGACGTGCGTCACGCCGCGGGCCCGCAGCCATTCCGCCAGGGATTCGCCGGTCAGGCTAGTGTCGCCGCGGAGAGCACCGTTTGCAGGCTGACCGCCACCTGCACCGAACCGGCTGCTCACGCCCTCGAATCCGCTGTATGCGGCGGCACGCTCGCCCTTCACGAAGACCTCCGCGAAATGGCTCGTGTCGAGGTCGGGATGGAAGTCCGCGCCGGGCGTTCCTGCGACGCAGTGCGGCGGCCAGCTGTCGACATAGTCGGGCTGGACGGAGAAGTGCGCGCCGGGATCGACATGATGATCCCTGGTGGCCGCCACGGTGATGTACTGGCCGGTTGCCTGGCTAGTCAGGTACTCGGTGATCGCCGCCGCCACGGCGGCACCACCGGCGACGGCCAGCGATCCGCCCTCGCAGAAATCGCGCTGAACGTCGACAATCAGCAAGGCCCGCACCGGCTCGCCAGACGGCGGGACTTCGCCCGCAGGCGATGCCTGTCCAGTAGACACAACCGGCAGACTACGCGATCTACCCGATAGGGCCTGGTGCAGGGACGACGCACCTGTCTGAGCCACCCGCGCGCGGTCGGGGGTCGCGCGGCTGAGGGAAGGTCAGCCAATAACGGCACGGAGGCGGCCAGCGGCAAACTGGGCGACCGGCCCGCCGACCCACAGCCGGCCTTCCCGGTCCGGCCGGACGTCGATCGTGCTCGGCCGTCCGGTGTACTGGCCCTGATGCAGGAGCACCGGCTCGCCCGCCGGGCGCACGCCGTGGTGCAGCAGGTAGCCGGCCGCCGGCCCAGCCGCGCTGCCAGTGGCGACGTCCTCAGTCCGCCCGGCGTTGTCCCAGGTGCGGCCCTCGGGCCGGGCTGGGTCGAGCACGTAGACGAACCTCGCGCCACAGCCCGCTAGCAGTTCCTCGAAGCCAGCGTGCCTGATGCTGGCCCGCTCGAGCCCGGCGCGCACCGGCACGATCAGGTAGGGCAGGCCGGTGCTCACGACCTGCAGTGGCAATTCCGCGTGCAGGTCCGCTTTCGTGAGATTCAGTGCTTCCGCGTACTCCCGTGCGGGCTCGGACCCGAGCGGCGCGCCGAACTCAGGACGTCCTTGGTCCATCACGGCATCCACCCATCCGGTGGCTCCCCGGGTGCGGACGTCGATTGACCGGTCCGCCACGCGCAGGTCCCAGCGCTCCTCCGCGGCCGGTGCCGTCAGCTGGGCGTGCAACACGGCAGCGCTGCCTAGCACCGGATGACCTGCGAAGGCTAGCTCTTCGTCTTCGGTAAAGATCCGGACCGTGCAGCTCCGGCCAGCCAGGTCCATGTCGCGCAGGAACGCCGACTCGAACTGGCGGGCCTCGCGGGTCACGGCCTGCATGACCTCAGCAGACAGGTCATCGGCCTCCAGCACGACCACGAGCCCGTTGCCGCGCAGCGCCACCCTGCTGAACACGTCGACGTGCCAGTACTCGTGATCAAGCCGCACAGCAGCCCCTCCGGATTGGCAGATCGTTCTCGGCCAAGATGGCGCCCGGCCGACGTTATCAGCCTGCGCGGCCGCTGATGTCGGCCATCTCCTCAGCGCCGGCCGGCCGCGGCGTTCCATCCTCACGGCGGACCCGGATCGTGAGCAGCGTGACGATGAGCGCCAGGACGGTGGCCGCCGCTCCGATCGTGAGCGCCGCGGTTACTCCGGCCGACAGCGCATCGGCGTGGATCTGCTGGAGGGGAACCCCGGTCCCCGCCGCCGCTGCGCGCGCGACCGCAGCCCTGGCGTGGTCGTTGACGACGGTCCAGGCCACGCTGCCGATGACTGCCAGTCCGACTGCCCCGCCAACCTGCTGGCCGGCGTTGAACATGCTCGAGGCGATCCCGGAATGCTCGTCTGAGATCCCGGCGACCAGGATCATGGTCAGCGGCACGAAGATCAGGCCTGCGGTGGCGGCGAAAACCAGCAACGGCAGGCACACTCCGGTGAGGTACTGGCTGCCCTCGTGGACGCGGGAGAGCCAGAACATTCCGACCGGGGCGAGGAAGGCGCCGATGGTCATCGGCACCCGCGCGCCGAGTCGCGTCACGAGTCTGGTGCAGATGCCCGCGACGACGATGAACCCGGCCACGAAGGGCAGATAGGCGAGCCCGCCGCGGAGCGGGCTGTAGCCCCATACGACCTGCGTGAACAGGGTGAGGAAGAAGAACATGCCGAAGAAGGTCGAGGCCAGGCACAACAAGATCAGGTACACGCCGGCCCGGTTGCGGTCCGCGAAGATCCACAGCGGCAGCAGCGGCTGTGCGCTGCGGGCTTCGATCGCAACGAAGAGCGCGAGCGCGGCAACGGCGCCCGCCAGCGTCGCGATGGTCGCCGTATCACCCCAGTGCGAGATCCCGTCAGGTCCCGTCGCCCCGCGGGTCAGGCCGTAGATCAGCAGCGCGAACCCCGCCGTCCCGGCAATCGCACCGGGCAGGTCCCAGCGCCGCGCGTAGCGCTGGGACTCTGGCAGCAGGTAGCGCGCGCCGAATGCCAACGGCAGGCCGATGGGCACGTTGACGAAGAAAACCCAGCGCCAGGAGGCGTACGTGGTGAGCAGACCGCCGGCGATCAGGCCGACGCCGCCGCCCATGCCGGTCATCGCGGCATAGATGCCCAGTGCCCTCGTTCGAAGCTTGCCCTGCGGAAACGTGACGGCGATGAGCGAGAGCGCAGCCGGTGCGGCCGCAGCCGCACCGGCGCCTTGCAGGACTCTCGCCGTGATCAGCAGCCACGAACTCGTGGCAAAGCCTCCAGCCAAAGACGCGACAGTGAACAGCAAGATTCCCGAACTCAGCATGCGCCGGCGGCCGAGCACGTCGCCGGCCCGGCCGCCGAGCATGAGCAGGCCGCCGAACGTCACGGCGTATCCGGTGACAACCCACTCCAGACCGGTCCCTGAGAAATGCAGCGCATGCTGAATGTGCGGCAGCGCCGTGTTCACGATGAGCTCATCGAGCACCAGCATGAGCTGGGTCAGCGAGATCACCACGAGCGCCAGACCGAGGTGCCGTGATGATGCGGGCGTGCGGGCGGCGATCCCTGTGCCTGCCGTCACGGCATCCGTCGCCTGGGTAGCCATTGCATTCGTCCTTTCGATGGATTAAGAGCAGGTCCTACCGCGGCTGCGCCGACGACCTGGAGAACACGTTGACGAGGTTGCCGTCCGGATCCTTGAAGATCATCGAGCGGTTGCCCCAGGGCTGCGTCGTGGGCGCCATCACCCACTCGACGCCGAGCGCCGCGACCCGCTGGTACTCCCCGTCGACGTCGCTGACCTCGAAATCGAGCACGAGCCTGCATGGCTGGCTGTCCTGCTGGGCCGCGTCGTCCTCGCAGTACTCGGTGAACCTCCGCTTAGAAAATCCGATCGTGGCGGGACCGGCCTGAATCTCGACGTAGTACTCGTTCAGCGGCACATCGGCCGCGAGGAGCCTGGCGTAGAACGCGGCGAGCCCTTCCACATCGTCAGTGACGATCCGGGCCTGGACCAGACGCATGGTCAGACTCCGGCTGGCAGGTCAAGCTCAGTGCCGGCGTAGTTGAGGAAGTACGAGGTGAAGACGGTCAGGCCCACGTAGGAGAACGCTTCCGCAAGCTGCTCGTCGGTCCAGCCGCTGGCGGTGGCCTGCTTCCAGGTCGTGTCGCTGACCCGACCGTGGTCGCTTGCTGCCTCCCGCGCGACCGCGACGAGCGCGTCAACAGCCGGCTCGCCGGTAAGGCCGCCGGAGCGCAAGGCGCGCACCTGGTCAGGTGCCCAGCCGGCCCGCAGCGCGAGCATCGAGATCACCGTGAGCGCGTACTCGCTCTGGTCCTGTGCGGCTGACGCCAGCATGAGCGCGGTCCTGACCGGCTGCTCGAGGGTTCCCAGGTTGGCCGTGGCCCTCCGCATGCCCACGTACGCCTCCAGCACGGCCGGGGCATGCGCCATCTGCGCGTGCATGTTGAGCAGGCGTCCGGTCGGTGAGAACTGCACCATCTCCTCGAGCAGGGCGCGCGCGGCGGGCGGCGCATCGCTCTGGCTGTGGCTTGGTATCCGTGTCATCGGCTCCTCCTCGGTGGTCGGCCTGCCGGACGCCGGGTCCGGCGGTCACCGGCAAAGGACGGCGCAGGAAGCCGGAATGTGACAGGCAGGGCCGTCGCTCCTCGGCGATGTCACATTCCGCAGGCCTGCACCGTCCGACTATGCGGAAGACTTGTACTGGCGTCTCGGGAAGGACATGGGCATGGCCGCCGACCGAGTGGACGCGAAGATCATCGAGGCGTACCGGGAGCACCGCCCTTACCTGGTCGACCTGGCGTTCCGAATGCTCGGCGACATCGGCGCGGCCGAGGACACGGTGCAGGACGCGTATGCCAGGCTGCTCGCCGCCGACATCGCCGAGATCGCCGACGAACGCGGCTGGCTGATCGTGGTGACCAGCCGGCTGTGCCTGGACCGGATCCGGTCAGCGAGCGCGCGCCGCGAGAGCGCTCACGACGCGGCCAGCATCGAGTTCGCCGCGCCGTCCGAAGGACCTCCGCTGGCAGATCCCGCCGACCGCGTCACGTTCGATGACAGCGTGCGGCTCGCGCTGCTGGTCGTTCTGCAGCGGCTCAGCCCGGCTGAACGGGTCGTGTTCGTCCTGCACGACATCTTCCAGATGCCCTTCGGCACGGTGGCACAGACGGTCGGGCGGACCCCTCAGGCCTGCCGTCAGCTCGCGACGCGAGCCAGGCAGAAGATCACGGTCGAGCACGGCAGCACCCGCTTCGAGATCCCTTCGGCCGAGCACCGCCTGGTGACCGAGAGGTTCATCGCGGCGTGCGCCAACGGCGACCTCGACGGGCTGCTGGCCGTGCTGGCCCCCGACGCGTGGGGCGACGTGGACCAGGGCCCGGCCGCCGCACGGCGGCACGTGTTGGTCACCGGCGCCGACCGCGTCGGCAGGAACGTGCTGCGCTTCTGGGGGCCTGGCATGACCCTGGTCTCGATGCCGGCAGGCGCTCAGCCAGCGGCGCTGGGTTTCGCCGGCCGCGAGCTAGCCGGAATTCTGGCATTTACCATGCGCGCGGGGCAGATCCAGTCCGTGCACGTCATCACCGATCCTGCCAAGTTGAGTTTCCTCACCGACCAGCTTGCCTGGCTCTCCTAGCCGACCTCCTGGCAATGGCGCGTTGGCGTGCTGACCTGCGCGGTGTCACCACAGGCTGACGATTTTCGTCCTTACCGGTGCCGCGATCCAGCGGTAACCAGACCTACGGCCAGCGTTGCTGGCCGGGACGGAGGCGAATGATGGCCGCGAAGGAAGGAGAAGGACGATGACCTCTGGGACTCCCGCGCCCCCGAGCGCCGCGAAAATGCCCGCGCCGGTCGGTCCCGCACCTTTCGTGCGCGCCGTGATGGGTCCGATGACGAAGGTCCTGAACCCGCTGATCGTCAAGTTCGCGGGCCGCAGGCACTTCGCGATGGCCGCCCAGATCCAGCACGTCGGCAGGCGGTCAGGGCGCGTCTACGTGACACCGGCCACAGCCCATCTGCACGGCGACACCATCGTGATCGCCCTGACGTTCGGCAACCAGTCCGACTGGGCGCGCAACGTCCGTGCGGCCGGCGGCTG
This sequence comes from uncultured Actinomycetota bacterium, assembly GCA_963696215.1. Classification (GTDB taxonomy): domain Bacteria; phylum Actinomycetota; class Actinomycetes; order Streptosporangiales; family Streptosporangiaceae; genus Chersky-822. The sequence goes on along the minus strand of CAVOJF010000005.1, from coordinate 477,862 downwards.
CCTCATCAGGTTCGACGGGCGCAGCTACCAGGGCACCGATCCGCGGTTCCTCTCCACGCAGGAGGCGATGCCGGTGCTCAAGGAAGCCTTCAGCCCGTTGCTCAGGGCGGGCACCCGTATGCTCGGAGTCCGCCAGTTCCTGGTCCTGCGGGTCGTGCCGGCCTAGCCGCGGCTGGCTAGCCGACGGTGATCGCGTCGAGGCGTTCCTTCAGGAACGTTGCCGACACGACGGGCTCGTAGTCATTGGGCTTGCCGATCGGCGGCTGCAGCGCCTCGACGACCGCGTCGTGGTCGGCTTCGTAGAAGTAGACCAGCGACACGAGGTCCTCATCCGGCGCTTCGGCCTGGGGCGGCAGCACACGGTGCCGGTTGGACTTCCACCGGTCACCGCTCCAGCGGGCGAGCAGGTCGCCAGTGTTGATCGTGAACGCGCCCGGCACCCACGGGGCGTTCTCCCAGCCGTCCTTTTCTGTCCATACCTGGAGCCCACCCCGCCCAGGCTCCCGGTCGAGAACGGTGACGGTGCCGAAGTCGGTGTGCGGGCCGATCCTGAACTGACCAGGCTCCGGCTCGCCAGCGACGGCCATCGGCGGATACCAGTTGATGTTCATCGTGTGCGTGGCGTGCCCGGTGTGCCGGGTGAAGAAGTCCCGCTCAAGACCGAGTGCCGCGGCGCACAAAACGAGCAGCTCGTCCGCGAGCTCGCGCATACGGGCAAGGTAGTCCACCACGGTGGCCTGCAGCTCAGGAACTTCAGCCGGGTAGACATTCGGCTGGAACCAGTACCCGTCGACCTCCGGATCGCCCGTCGCCTGGTCGGCGCCGACCGCGAACGACTCCTTGAGATCCGGTGGCGTCTCGGTTCCCTCGGCGTAGGCGTTTGCCTCGACACCGGGCGGCAGCCAGCCGCGCCCGGCGACAGTGACCGCGTAGCGCTGCTTGACCTCGCGCGGCAGGGCGAAGAATGTCCTGGCCTCGGCGCGTACCCTGGCGCGAAGGTCGTCAGCCACGCCATGCCCGGTGACGAGGAAGAAACCCACGCTGCGCAGCGCGCTGTCGACCTCGGCGGCGACAGTGGCGCGAGCGTTCTGGTCGCCGCTGAGCCAAGGCTCCAGGTCAATGACGGGAACTGACGAAGGCATATCAGAGCTCCGAATTCGTGAATTCATCGCATAGCGACCTGCAATGCCTAACGGTAACAGTGGCTATGACACTATTTCAGCCATGAAGCCTGCGGATATCACGAACCTGCACACCATCGGCCAGCCCGCCATCTCCCCAGATGGCAGGTTCGCTGTCGTCCCCGTGACCAGAGCGGACATGGAGGCCGATGGTTACCGCGGGCACCTGTGGATCGTCCCGACCGACGGCTCGGCGGCGCCACGCCCGTTCACCAGAGGCTGGCGTGACACCGCGCCCGCGTACTCCCCTGATGGTGCATGGCTCGCATTCCTGCGGGCGACCGGAGCCGAGGGACCAGGTGCGAAGCCGCAGCTCTACGTCATGCCGACCGGCGGGGGCGAGCCCAGGCGCGTGACCGATCACCGTCTCGGCGCGGGCGCTCCGGTCTGGAGCCCGGACTCCCGCCGGATCGCCTACGTCGCGCGTGTTCCCGACGAGGGCCGCTATGCCGAAGGCCGCGCCGACGCGGAACCGCCGAGGCGAATCACGACGATGCAGTACCGCGAGGACAACCTCGGCTTCTTCATCGACAGGCGGTCCCAGGTCTTCGTCCTCGATCCGTTCGCCGAACCCGCCGCCGAACCTGTCCAGGCGACCACAGGAGACTTTGATCACGCCGTTGTGACCTGGAGCCCGGACGGCCGGCAGCTCGCGTTCGTGTCGGCACGCCACGACACTCGCGATTGCGATCTCGTTTCCGACATCTGGCGCTGCTCGCCGGACGGCTCGGATCCCGAGCAGATCACGGTCTCCCCCGACGGCGAGATCAAGCTATCGATCGACCAGATCCGGTTCGCGCCGGACGGCGCCTCGATCTACTTCACAGCCGCAGAACTCGGCTCAAGCGGACGCGACGTGCTCGGACGCAACGCCGGCCTGTGGTCAGTCCAGGTCGACGGATCCGCTGCGCCGCACCGGCTCACTGACGCCGAGACGATTCACCTTGTCCGCGGCGGTGCCATCGAAGCGACGCCGGCCGGCGTGCTCACGCTCGGCGAATCCCGCGGTGCCGTCCAGCTGCTGCGCGTCGCCGGAGCGGATGAGCCCGAGACGTTGATCTCCGGCCACCGCCAGGTCGAAGGGCTGGCGCATAGCGAGTCGGTTCTGATTGCGGTCGTTTCGAGTCCTGATTCAACCGGCGAACTCATCGCGCTCGCTGACGGAACCGAACGCAAGCTCACCTCGTTCGCCTCGATTCCGGCGCCCTACCCGATGGAGGAGGTCACGGCGACCTCGCCGGACGGCTATCCGGTGCACGGCTGGATCGTCCGGCCGGAGGGCAGAGGCCCGCACCCCGTGCTGCTGATTATCCACGGCGGGCCATTCGCCCAGTACGGCTGGCACCTTTTCGACGAGGCACAGGTCTATGCGGGCGCGGGATACGCGGTCGTCATGGGGAACCCGCGCGGATCGTCCGGGTACGGGCAGACGCACGGACGATCGGTAGTCGGCGATGCTGCCAAGAACCCAGCCGCGGACCTGCTCGCCCTGCTGGACGCCGCCATCGCCACTGGCGGACTGGACGCTTCCCGCGTGGGGGTGCAAGGCGGTTCGTACGGCGGCTACATGACCACATGGCTCGCCGCCCACCACGGCGACCGTTTCAAGGCAGCCGCCAGCGAGCGCGCTGTCAACGCGATCGACAGCTTCCACGGATCCAGTGACATCGGCTGGTTTTTCGCCGCAGCCCTGTGGGGCTCTGACCCGGCCGGCTGGGCCGCGCAGAGTCCGCTGAACTACGCGGAGCAGATCAGCGTTCCGATGCTGATCATTCACTCCGAACACGACTGGCGCTGTCCCGTCGAACAGGCGCAGCGGCTCTTCGTCGCGCTCAAGCTGCGCGGCGTCCCGGCCGAGATGCTGCTGTTCCCGGCCGAGAGCCACGAGCTTTCGCGGGGCGGACGGCCGAGCCACCGGCAGGCTCGCTTCGAGGCGATCCTCGACTGGTGGTCCAGGTACCTGTAACAGGCCGAGGCAGACGACAAGAGCTGCGATGACCACCCTTGACGGATCGCCGGCCCCTGGGCACGGCTGGAGGCGGTAGAACTGGGCTCATGACTGATCTGCTTGGCGACCTTCAGGACCGCACGTTCGCCGGGGCGACCGCAGCGACTGCCATCTCCTATCCCCCGGAACGACGGCTGAGCGCCGCGCAACTGGCCGCGTACCTCGACAGGCGTGCTTTCGCCGTGGTCGGCACCACTCGCGCCAACGGCCGGCCGCACACGGCGATGTCGCTCTACGTTCGTCGCGGCACCGTGTTCTGGCTGCCGACCATGGCTGGCTCGGTGCGGGAACGGAATCTGCGCGGCACACCCTGGCTCACGATGGTGATCGCCGAAGGAGACCACCCCGTGCACATCGCGGTGATCGCCGAAGGTCCTGCCGAGGTTGTCGCTCCGGCGGAGCTACCCGCGGACGTCCGGGCGGCCGTCACCAGCGACTGGGTCAGCGAATGGATCCGCGTGACAGCCGAGCGCCTGCTGTCATACGCAGATGAAAGCGCATCGCCCTAGCGGGCGTGAACCGCCATGTGGCTCACGGCTCACCGGCGGCGGGCTGCGGGTCTGGAGCCGGGCCCGCCGCAGGTGCGGACGGGGCGGCGGCCGGCGCTGGTGACAACCTGGCAGAAAGAACGTAGGCCACCACGACCGCGACAATGACAAGCGGCATGACCGCCAGCTCGTCAGAAGCTAGCAACAGGGAGGCAAGCAAGACCGACGTCAAAGGCAGCCGCAGCATGACGACGGTCATAGCGCCCATGCCCATCGCGACGCCGTCGACAAGTGGCAGGCCAGGCAGGTGAGACAGCGCCACTCCGCCTGCCGCCCCGAGGAACATGGCCGGGAATATGGGACCGCCGCGGAAGCCGCTGAGCGAGACGCCGTAGGCGAGCCCTTTGCATGCCAGCAGAAGCAACAGCGCTCCCACGGTATAGCTAGCGCTCTTGGTTATGAACGGCCCAAGGGCTGATTGCCCAGAGAACAGCACCTCCGACGAGCCTTTTCCTGTTGCGGCGGCGAAGGCGACGGCGAGACCGGCGATAGCCAATCCAGCCAATGGCGTTGCCAGCAGGATCCGGCGCTCGATGTGCAGCCGGAGGAAGAGTGCAAGCCGGCGGATCACGGGGCCCAGCAGCGCCGCCATGACTCCGATCGCCATCGCCCAGAGGAACCCCACACCGGTAGGGGGTCCGACATGTGGCAGATGCGGGATCGCAAGCGAGAAGGTTCCGAGGCCGGTCCAGGCGTCCAGGCCAGTGAACACCAGGCTTCCAACGCCGGCAGCGAGCAAGCCAGGCACCAGCACGATTTCCAGCATGCCTCCGCCCAGCCCCGAGGCCTCCATCAGGAGGAAGGCACCCAGCAGGGGCGAGCCGAGCAGCGTGCTGAGAGCGGCGAAGCTCCCGGCGGCGGCCACAACGGTGCTGGTGCGAGGTGGAGCGTCGCGTTTGGCGAGGCGCACCGCGCATACTCCGAGGCCACCGCCCAGTGCGATCAGCGGTGCCTCGGGACCGAGCACAACACCAAGGCTGAGGGTGGCGAGCGCTGCGAGGGCGATCCCGGGAAGCTCGCCTGGCGAGGGAGATCCCTCACCAACGTTGAAGCTATCGGCCGGGGAGTGTCCACCCTTGCCGGGCAGATACCGGATGGTGAGGCTGACCAGCACGCCGGCAACCAGCAGCGGCGGGATGGGCCACCAGAGTGGTTCGCCGTGGAAGCCCAGTCCGCGGGGTAGGTCGGTGAAGATCCATGCTTGCAGTTCGCTGATTAGCGCCAGGAAGAAGTAAGCAACTGCCGCGATGGGCGCGCCAATGATCGCGGCGAGAACCAGGAGTCCCAGATAGCTTCGGGAACGAAGCACAGCAAGCGGATCGGAAGGAATAGTCACCGGCACCTCGCCGGCCGTGCCTGATAAGCGGACGCCGGACGAATGCTGCCTCAGGGCCCTGTCGGGTACATGAGGTCGAGAACATCATCTACTGGTCGTTTACGGCATTCGACGCAGATATCGACGTTGTTCTGCCCCGCTTGCGATGAGAGCTTGGCAGCCGCCGCGAACCTGGCACCCGCAAGCTTGTTGTCGGTCCGGTAAAGGGTGATCAGCTGGTCCTTGTTCATCTCGTGACCGCACAAGTCACAGGTGCGGTGCTCGATCGTGTCCGTCTTGGTCGCCATCTCGCCCCCCATGCAGTCGTGGTGACTGTCTCCCGCTGCGAGCGATCAGCCAATCACCTGACGGCCCGCTTAGCATCCCCCGGAGGGGGTGACTGTCGCGGACACGTGCTCAATGCCGCTGACCCGTCTGCGGGCGTTCACCCGCTGGGGGTGGTGCGTCCTGGCGTACGCGGCTGGAAGGTGGTTCCGTCCGTGAATCAGGCCGGCGCGGGCAGCCCGGCCCATCGGGGAGGGTCGTGGAAGCGATGAGCACGCCTGCGCAGGTACAGGTTGACGAGGAGACCAGAGGCGCGTTGTCCGGCCTGGCCATGGGGGATATGGAATTTCTTGGTGAGGCGCTCGAACTGCGGGAGGCCGCGCGGGAGAACACCGGTCTGGATGCCCGCAGCTTCGCGTTGGTGAAGATCGCCGCCCTGGTAGCGCTGGACGCACCTCCGGCGTCGTATCTATGGCAAGTGTCCAACGCCATCGACTCCGGCGCGACGCCCAAGGACATCCTTGGCGTGCTGCGGGCCGTGGCGCCGCAGGTAGGCGGGCCACGGGCCGTCGCTGCCGCACCGGAAATCATGGTGGCACTCGGCTTGTCGCTGCCCGCCGACCAGGACTTCTGATCAGACCCTAGGGGGCAGTCATGTTCGTCAGGCGTCGTCCGCTTATGCGCGCAGCCGTTGTCGGCGGCGGTGCATACATGGCGGGCAAGAGGAGAGGCGAGCGCTCAGACTTCGAGAACTCGCAGCAAGGCGGCCAGGACACCGGCGCCGGCGATGTGAACAGCGGCCAGAGTCCGCCGGCCAGCACGGCCGGCGAACCGTCTATGTCGGATCAGCTCGCACAACTCAGCCAACTACACCAGCAGGGAGCCTTGAGCGACGCCGAGTTCGGCGCCGCCAAAGCCAGACTCCTGGGCAGCTAAGCCCTCCACGTCTGCCTCAATGAAAGGTCATCACCTGCGGGTCGCCTCCAGTTCCAGCAGGCGCGTGGCGGCGATCTCGTTCGTGACGAGGACATCGAGGAACCCTCCGCGCAGTGCGCCAAGTATCGCCTCGGCTTTGTGTACGCCGCCGGCCACCCCGACCACCTTCGGGATCTTGGTCAGGTCGGCCAGTTCGATCCCGATCCTGCGGTCGTGCAGCGGCAGGTCCGCGACCTGGCCGTTGGCGTCGAAGAACTCGCCGAGGATGTCGCCGACCACATTGTGCTCGGCAAGGGTCCGGACATCGTCCTCGCCGAGGTAGCCAAGCTGCACGATCGTAGCGTCCAGAGTCGGCGTGCCGACGCCAACGACCGCGAGGTCCACCTCGCACGCGTGCTTGAGCACCTGCTGAATCGTCGGTTCCTCGCGCAGCGCGGCCGCCAGTCCCGGTGACGACGCGTGGATGGGCGCCGGAATCACCGCCGCGGTCGTGACCTGGTCGCCGTCGACAGCGTCGCCGCCTTTAGACGACAAGATCGTCGGGAGGTAGCCGTCCACCCCGCCGGTGAGCGTGACCATGTGCACGGGGCCGACGGCACCGAAGCTGGTCGCGGCGATCACCCGCGAGACCGTCTCGCCCCAGCCGACGCCCAGGCTGGCGCCCGGCCGCAGGTGGGTGCTGAGGAACTGTGCCCCGCCGAGCCCGACCCTGGCGTTCACGGCGTGGTGGTCGGCAGGCTCCTTGTCATGGTCGGGCACCACCAGGGCCTCGGACAGGTGGAACACGCGCCGCAGCGCTGCGCTGAGCTCGAACGCGTCCAGGTACTCGGCATTCAGCTGGATCGACACCAGGCCGACCCGGCGGGCCCGGTCCAGCAGCCGGCCAACGGAGGCCCTGGACAGCGACAGTCGCTTGGCGATCTCGTCCTGGGTGAGCTCGTCCTTGTAGTAGAACCAGGCTGCCCGCAGCAACAGCTCTTCCGAGCTCCAGCGGCCGACTTCGTCGCTCCTGGTGCTTCTCACGCCATCGCCTCGCTCAGGTCGCCGCTGGTGAAGAGTCCCGATCGCGGTCCCGCTCTGGGCTGAGCTTAGCTCCGCGGCAAGGGACGTGAGCACTCGCTCAGGCTCTTGACATATGCCCAGCCCTTTGGTGCAAGATCATATCTATCCGCCGTACCGGGCGTTGCCGGGCATATCCCAGCCTGCGCGAGCCCGCAGCCGGAACCGCAGGACCTGCGGCAATGATGCCGCCCGACGGCACGACCAGCTGGAGGTCCGATGCCAGGAGCAGCCGCAGATTCGCCGGGTGACCTGGGCCTGGCCGGGGCGGCGATCATCGTCACCGGAGCGAGCAGCGGCATCGGCGCCGCGACCGCGGCGCAGCTCGGCGCCGCCGGGGCCAGCGTGGTACTTGTGGGACGGCGCGAGGACCGCGCTCAAGGCGCAGGCCGACGTGGTCGTGCGGGCGGGCGGCGAGGCTGTTGCCGTGCCTGCCGATCTGGCCGGGCCGGGTACTCCTTCGCTGATCGCCTCGGCCTGCCGGGACCGGTTCGGCAGGATCGACGGCGTCGTCAACAACGCGGCCGTGGTCCGGCACAAGCCGCTGGCCGACTGGGACGTGGCCGGATTCAACGAGCACGTGGCGACCAACGTCGGGGGCCGTACTTCCTCATCCAGGCCGCGCTGCCGGACCTGACCGCCTCGCCGGTCAAGTCCGTAGTGAACATCAGCTCCTCGTCCGGGACCATGCACCTGTCCGGGCAGTCCGTCTACGGCATGACCAAGGCGGCGCTGAACTACCTGACGATCAGCCTGGCCGGCGAGCTGGCGCCGGCCGGCATCCGGGTGAACGGCATCGGGCCGGGACCGATCGACACTCCGATCCACGCGACCTGGGCTGACGACCTCGAGGCTGCCTACCGGTGGCTGGCCGGGCAGGTGCCGCTCGGCCGGATCGGCATCGCCGACGAGGTCGCCCGGTGGATCACCTTCCTGCTCAGCCCGATCTCGTCGTTCATGACCGGAGCGGTGATCCCGCTGGACGGAGGCCAGGTGATCCATCGTGCGTGAGCTGGCCCCGCAGATGGTCAGGACCGGGACGGCGAGCGCCGGCGCCCGAGGGCCGGCGCCCTGCGGGCCGGGCCGGTCCGCGTCCTGTTCAGCGACGGTGACCTGCGCCGGATCTGCTACGGCGACGTCGAGATGGTCCGCCGCATCTACGTGGCGATCAGGGACCTGGACTGGAACACGCTGTCCGGCGAGATCAAGCGACCTGGACGATCGCCGACGACGCGGGACTCGTTCGCGATCCGGTTCACCCGACGGCACACGGCCGGGGCCCTGGACTACGAGTGGCGGGCCGAGATCGACGGCGAGCCGGACGGCACAATCAGCTACCGGATGCGCGGCGCAGGCGCTGACCGCCTTCCCGTACGCGAAGATCGGGATCTGCGTGCATCACCCGGTCGACGGCTACGCGGGCCAGCCGTTCACGGGCAGCACGCCCGACGGCCCGGTCGCCGGCCATCTGCCGGACGTGATCGGGCCGCAGATCCACCTGGACGACGGCACTGACCTGCCGCTGTTCGAGCCCGGTCAATGACCTGACCATCACGCCACGCATCAGGTGGCCGGGTCAGGTTCTGCTTCTCCGGCGACCTGTGGGAGATGGAGGACCAGCGGAACTGGACCGACGCCTCGTACAAGTCGGCGTCCACGCCGGCCAGCTCGGCTATCACCACGAGGCCAGCGCAGGTCACGGTGTTCGACCAGAGGTGGTGATCCGTGCCGCCGGGTTCCCCGCGCGCAGCGCCGAGGCGCAGCGGCGGACGGGCCGTCGGTAGTGACCGTTGGTAGCGCTGACGGCCTGGTCATTCCCGCCGGTCGGCCTGCGGTGCTCCGAGCCCGCACGCGGCGCCTTCGCCGGCCGGCCTGGCCGCGCTGCGCGCTATCGCCCCGGCGCACCTGCGCGCCGACGTGCGTCTGGCCGGCGACGAGGCGGCAGCCGACCTGGCCGCCGCCGCGGAGCGAGCCGCCGAGCTGGGCTGCGGGCTCGAACTCGCGGTATTCCTGTCGGGGCGCGACCACGAGACCGCGCTCGGCCGGGCTGACGCGCGGGCCTGGCCGAGCCTGACGCGGGCCGCCCTGGTCAGGGTGCTGGCGTTCAGCGATGCCGAGGAGGCAAGCTCGGCCGGCACGGTGACGGCGGTGCGGGACGCGCTGGCCGCCGCGGGCCTGCGCCGGGGTTCCGATCATCTCGGGGACGAACATCTACTTCAACGAGCTGAACCGGCACCGGATCCCGCCGGGCCCGGCGGACGGGCTGGCCTGGTCGGTGAACCCGCAGATCCACGCGTTCGACGACTTCTCGCTGATGGAGAACCTGCAGGCGCAGCCGGACACGCTCGCGACCGCGCGGTTCTTCGCGCCGGAAACCTGCTACTACGTCACTCCGATCACGCTGCGGCCGCGCTTCAACGCCGTCGCCGTTACTGATCAGGAGTTCCCGGCCGGCGGGCTGCCGTGGCAAGTCGACGTCCGCCAGCCGTCGCTGTTCGGTGCCGCCTGGACGCTCGGCAGCTTCGCCGCCCTCGCCGGCGGAGGCGCCGACGGCCTGACGTACTACGACACGCAGGGTCCTGCCGGGGTAATCGAAAGCGCCGGCGGGAAGCCCGAATCCGGCGGAGTTCTTCTCCCGGCCAGATACGCCCTACCCGCTGGCGGTCGTCCTCGCCGACGCCTGCGCGCTGGCGGGGCGGCCGGTCCGGCCGCTGGGCGGGCTCGATCCGGCGCGTGCTGGCCGGGATCGCCGCCGGCGCCTCCGACGGCACCGGCCCTACCGTCCTGCTCGCCAACCTCACCGCCTCAGTCCCGCGACGTCCGAGTCGTGCTGCCCGGCCAGGCAGCCTCGGCGCGCGCGCGGATGCTTGACGAGCACAGCTTCGCCTCGGCCGCGCGCAGACCTGCCTGTCTTCCTGGCCTCCCGGACCGACCTGCCCGTCAGCGAAGGAGCAGTGACCGTGACCTTGCATCCATATGCCACGGCCCGGCTGGACCTGTCCGGTGAGTGACTGGCGGCGGCCCTGGCTGGCGGCCAGAGAGCGCGTCGAGGAGCAGTACGGCCGGCATCGGGATGACGCCGCTGGACAGCCTGCAGACCCCGGCCCTGATCGTCGACGTGAACCTGATGAACGGCAACATCGCGACGATGATGGCCGCGCTTGACGGCCAGGTCGCGAAGCTGCGGCCGCACACCAAGGTGCAGAAGTGCCCCGACATCGCGCTGTTGCAGATCGGTGCCGGCGCGATTGGCGTAACCGTCGCCACGATCTGGGAGGCCGCGGCGATGGCGGCCGCCGGTGTGGCGAGCGTCCTGGTCGCCAACCAGGTGATCGGCGCGGACAAGATCGGCGTCGCGGCGATCCTGGCGGGCCATGCCGACCTGGCCCTCGTGGTGGACGACCCGCGCAATATCGCGCGACCTGTCGGCGGCAATGACGGCGGCCGGCGCGACCTGCGGCGTCCTGGTCGACTTGGACGTGGGCATGGCCCGGTGCGGCGCCCGGTCGCCGGAGCGGGCGCTGGACCTGGCCCGGCTGGTCGACGCCGCGCCGGGGCTGGACCTGCGCGGAGTGCAGGCCTACGAAGGCCACTGCATGCTGGAGCCGGACCGCGATACCCGCATCCGGCTGGCTGCCGAGGCGATGAGTTATGCGGCGTCGGTCAAGGACCTGCTGCGATCGGACGGGCTCGACGCTCGCTGTGCTGTCGGCGGGGGGCACCGGCACGTACGACATCACCGGCGTCAACCCGGCCGTCACCGAGTTGCAGGCCGGTTCTTACGTGTTCATGGACGCGTTCCACGGCAACCTCGTGCCTGGCTTCGAGGTCTCGCTGACCGTGCTGACCTCGGTCATGGCCACGGCACGGCGACACCGTCATCTTCGACGCGGGCCGCAAGTCGGTCGGCATCGACTTCGTGTCCCCGCCGATCCAGGGCTACGGCTACGAGGCCCGATACTTCGCCGAGGAACACGCTCTGTTCGACACCGATCCGCGCCTTCGCCGCCAGCCTCGGTGACCGTGCCCGGCTGGTCTGCGGCTACGCGCCGACGACCGTCAACCTGCACGACGTCATGTTCGCCGTGCGAGGGTGACCGAGTCGTCGGACGTCTGGCCGGTCTTCCCGCGCGGCCCGCAGCACTGCGGTTTCCTCGGCGCATTCGGCGGCGCGTAATGCCGCATCCGCGCGATCGCCGCATTCGCCTCTTGCCAGGCAGAACCGACATCGTCATACTCTGTGAGCAAATGATCGTCCTATGAGCGAATGTTCATCCAAGGCAGCGTAGCGCAGGAAGCCGAGGGCGAGCGCGTGGTCGACCTGTGGGGACGGCAGTGGTCCCGGGGCGAGCTGCTGGCCCGCGTCGGCCGGCTGGAACAGGTCGGCGGCGTCCAGCTGACCGAGGCAGCCGACGGCGCCGAGCGCGGCGTGCGCCTGCTGCGGTTCGCCACCGGGGCCGGCTTCGACTTCGAGGTGCTGGTCGACCGCGGCTTCGACATCGGCCGGGCCTGGCTGGGCGGCCGGCCGCTGGCCTGGTGGTCGCCGGTCGGCCTGATCGGGCCCTGGTACTACGAGCCGGCCGGGATCGGCTGGTTCCGCGGCTTCCCCGGCGGCCTGGTCTCCACCTGCGGGCTCGACCAGATACTGCTCGGCGGCACCGACGACTCGACGCGTCTTCAACTACCCGCACCGCCAGACCGAGACCTACGGGCTGCACGGCCGGTACACCGGGCTGCCCGCCCGGCTGGCCGGCTACGGCACGCGGCCTGGCGACGGGGACGACTGCGTGCTGTGGGCGGAAGCCGAGGTCGCGCCAGGTGGCGGTCTTCGGCGAGCAGCTCCTGCTGACCCGCCGGATCGAGGCCGACCTGGGCGGGACGTCCGTGCGGATCGACCGACACCGTCACGAACACCGGCCCGACCGCCTGCCCGCACATGATGCTGTACCACTGCAATATCGGCTTCCCGGTCGTCGACGCACGGCGCGGAGCTGAGCTATCCGGCCCCGCCCGGCACCTGCGTGAGCGACGCCAGCACCGAGCGGTACCGCGCGCTCGCGGCGCCTGAGCCGTCGTTCGTCGAGGAGTGCTACGAGCACGACATGGTCGCCGGACGCCGACGGCTACGTGCGCGCCGCCGTGCTGAACCGGGCCGCCGGCCTCGGCGTCTACCAGCGGTACCGCAGTGACCAGCTGCCGCACCACGTCACCTGGCGGCAGCTCGGCTCGGGCACCTACGTGGTCGCGATGGAGCCGAGCACGAATCGCGACGCCGGCCGGTTCGACGCCACGCGAGCGCGGCGAGCTCGATCTTCCTGGCGCCGGGCGAGGAGCGGCACTACGAGCTGGAGACTCGGTGCGCTGACCGGGGCGGCGGTCACCGAGTTCGCCGCCGAGGCGGCGCGGCTCGCGGCGGGCCAGGCCGGGGTGCCGGCTGCACGGTGGCCACCGCTGCCCCGCCGCGAGCTGTCGGTCGGGATCCTGACCGCGGACCTGACCCGGCTCGGCGCCGAGCTTGAGCTGCTTCGCGGCCGCGCCGACTGCGCGCACGTCGACGTCATGGACGGCAGTCTTCTGCCCGCAGCTCACCGTCGGCCCGGCGTTCATCGCCGCGGCCGCGTCGACCGGCGTGCCCGTCGACGCGCACCTCCTGGTGGACGAGCCGCTGCGCTTCCTGCCCGAGGTGGTCGCGGCCGGCGCCGCGATCGTGACGGTGCACGCGGAGGCGAGCGGCATCCGCACCGGGTGCTGCAGGAGCTGACCGCGCTGTCGGCCGCAGGTCCGTCCGGTCATCCGCGGCTACGCGCTGAACCCCGGCACGCCGCTGCAGCGTGATCGAGCCGGTGCTCGACCTCGATCGACCTCGTGCTCGTGCTGGCCGTCAACCCCGGCTGGTCGGGCCAGGCGCCTGCGCGCGAACACCGCCCGTCGGATCGCCGCCGTGCGCGAGCTCACGCTCGCCGCCGAGCACCCGGTCCTGGTCGGCGTCGACGGCGGCGTGACGCTGCGCAACGCCGCGCAGGTCGCGAGCTGGGGCGCCGACCTCGTGGTCAGCGGCAGCGCCATCTTCGACGGCCGCGACCCGGCCGGCAACCTGTCCGCCATGCTCGCGGCGCTAGGAGGCACCGCAACGACTCTGAATGTCCGTCCCGCTCCGCCACCCAGGAGGTTCGCCATGACCGAGCCGCCGGCGGATCGTCACCCCGCCGACCCCGATGGCGATCTCCCAGATCGCCGATCGTGGTCCGCGACATGGAGAACGTCGCTCAAGGCCTACACCGAGAACCTCGGCTGGGGACCCGTGGAGCGTCTTCGACTACAAGCCGCCGCTGCTGCACGACACGATGGTCCGCGGCGAGCCCGTCGAGTTCCGGATGATCGGCGCCGAGACCAAGGTCGACGACCTCGGCTTCGAGCTCATCCAGCCGGTCAGCGGCCCGAGCATCTACCAGGAGTACCTGGACACCTACGGCGAGGGCGTGCAGCACATCGCGTGCATGAAGCACAACGACGCACGACAGTGAGGCGCTGAAGGGGCACTGGCGCGAGCGCGGCGCCGACGTCCTGATGAGCGGCCGGATCGGCGACACGATCGAGTTCTACTACCTGGACACCGGCCCGATCATCAAGTGGGTCCTGGAGTCGGGCAACGGCCACGCCATCGATCTGAAGCCGAGCTACATCTACCCGTGACTGACGCCGTGACTGAGCTGCCCGGACCAGAACCCGCCCGTGCGCGTGCTGGCCGTCGGCGACCCGTACATGCCGGTCGCCAGCTTCGCCGAGGCCCTGGCCCGCCTCGGCGACGCCGTGACGATCACCGAGCTGCAGATCACCCGGACCGACGCCGAGCCCGCCCGGACCGCGTCCGAGCGGCGGCTGCGCGAGTACGCCGGCGACCCGGCGCAGGTCGCCCGCGCCGCCGCGGGCCACGAGGTGCTGGTCGTGCACGGCGCCCCGGTGAGCGCCGAGGTCGCTGGACGCGCCCGGACTGCGCCTGGTCTGCTGTGCCCGCGGCGGCCCGGTCAACGTCGACGTCGACGCCGCGACCGAGCGCGGCATCCCGGTGGTCAGCACGCCCGGCAAGAACGCCGAGGCGGTCGCCGAGCTGACCATCGCGTTCGCGCTCATGCTGATCCGCGGGCTGCCGCGGGCCAGCCGGTTCATCGCCGATGGCGGCAGGCTCGCCGAATCGACGTTCGAGGGCCGGGAGTTCTTCGGCCGCGAGGCCCCCGGCACGGTGCTCGGCCTGGTCGGCCTCGGTCACGTCGGCCGGCAGGTGGCGATCCGGGCGCGGCGCTCGGCTTCACCGTGCTCGCCCACGACCCGCGTGCCGCCCGCGGTCCGTGCCCGACGCGGTGTACGCCTGGTCGGCTTCGAGGAGCTGCTGGCCGAGTCCGACATCGTCTCGGTGCACGCCACGGGCGACGGCGGCCAACCGGCACCTGTTCGGCGCCAAGGCCTTCGCCCTGATGAGAACCCGGCGCGAGCTTCATCAACACCGCGCGCGAGTCGCTGGTCGACGAGGACGAGCTGGCCGACGCGCTGCGCCGCGGCCAGCTGGCCGGCGCGGCGCTCGACGTGGTGGAGCCGCCAGCCGACGGCGCCCGGCATCCGCTGCTCGACCTGCCCGCAGGTGCTCATCACCCCGCACATCGGCGGCGCCACCAGGAGACGCTGGCGCGCGGTGCCCGGCAGGCCGCGGCGGCGATCGCTGACCGTCACTCGCCGGGCGGCGCCCTGCCGCGGTCGTCAACCCCGAGGTCTTCGATCGGACAGTCTCCGGCGGACAGCTGAGCGGTGCCGCATGAGCGGCAGTTACCTGCTGGCCATCGACGCGGGCACCGGGAGCTGCCGGGCCGTGCTGTTCACCGAGAAGGGCGAGCAGGTCGCCGCGAGCCTGCGCGAGTGGACGCACCGCGAGCCGCCGGACGCGCCCGGCGGCCAGGACTTCGACGTCGACGCCAACTGGCTGCTGATCGCCGCCTGCATCCAGGACGCGCTCGCGCGCCGCGGGCGCGACCGGCGACGACGTGCGCGCCGTCGCGGCGACCAGCATGCGCGAGGGCATCGTGCTCTACGACGCGGCCGGGCACGGAGATCTGGGCCTGCCCGAACGTCGACAGCCGCTCGGCGCCAGGAGGCCGCCGAGCTGATCGCCGAGGGCGCGGCCGATCGCATCTACGCGCTCGGCGGCGACTGGGTGTCGATCACCACGCCCGCCCGGCTGCGCTGGCTGGCCCGGCACCGGCCGGACATCCTGGCCCGGCCCAGCGGCCTGGGCATGCTCAGCGACTGGATCGCGACCCGGCTGTCCGGCGTGCTGGCCACCGAGCCGTCCTGCGGGTCGAGCTCCGGGATGTTCTGCCTGGCCGACCGGACCTGGTCGGACGAGATCGCCGCGATCTGCGGCATCGACCGCCAGCGATCCTCCCGCCGGTGCAGCGACCCCGGCACCGTGATCGGCACGGTGACCGCGGCGCGCCGCCGAGGCAGACCGGGCCTGCGGCCGGGCACGCCGGTCGTCGCGGGCGGCGCCGACACGCAGCTCGGGCTGCTCGGCGCCGGCGCCAGGCCGGGCGAGTACACCGTCGTGGCCGGCACCTTCTGGCAGAACACGATCCTGCTCGACCGGCCGCTCATCGACCCGCAGATCCGGCTGCGGACGCTCTGCCACGTGCTGCCGGGCCAGTGGATGCTGGAGGGGATCGGCTTCTACTGCGGGATGAGCATGCGCTGGTTCCGCGACGCGTTCTGCGACGCCGAGGTCGCGCAGGCCCGCCGACGCGGCGTCGACCCCTACGTCGTCATGGAGGAGAGCGGCCGCGCTGGTGCCGCCCGGCTCGGGCGGGGTGCTCGCGATCCTGTCGAACCTCATGAACGCCCGGCGCTGGGCGCACGCGGCGCCGTCGTTCCTCGGCTTCGATCTCGGCGACCCGGCCGGGCTCGGGCCGTGGCGGCCTGCGTGCGGGCGATCGAGGAAGCCGCCGCCTACGTCGCCCGCGGGCACCGCGACATCATCGCCGAGCTGACCGGCGTCAGCTTCGCCGAGCTCGTCTTCACCGGCGGCGCGCCAAGGGCACGCTCTGGCCGCAGATCATCGCCGACGTGCTCGGCGTCCCGGTGCACGTCCCGGTGGTCAACGAGAGCAGCGCGCTCGGCGCGGCGATCTGCGCGGGCGCGGGCGCCGGGATCTACGGCAGCCTGTACCGACCTGGAGTCCGACCTGCGGCGCCGGGTCGGCGACCTACGAACCCGACCCGGCCGCGGTCGCCATCTACGACGAGCGGTACGCGACGCTGGCGCGAGGTCTACCGGCGGATGCTCGACGATGTCGCGACGACGGCCTGCTCAGCCCGCTGTGGCGGGCCGCAGGCGCCTAGCACCGCAGGACAGGCCCGGACCAGATGCCGATGCAGGCATCACCCCATGGCCGACAACGTAGGAATCCGTCGACCGACGGCGCCCGGTTCCGGCCCGACGTTGGCCGCCGCGCCCCTGTCAACCCGCTCAAGGGCGCCGGCGCGCTGGACTGGGGCATGCAGAGCCGGCTGGCCCGGATCTTCGCGCCGGCCACCAGCCGCACCGTCATGCTGGCCATCGACCACGGCTACTTCCAGGGCCCGACGACCGGGCTGGAGCGCGTCGACCTGTCGATCGTGCCGCTGCTGCCGTTACGCCGACGCGCTGATGACGACCCGCGGCATGGTGCGCTCGACCATCCCGCCGACCGCCGGCGACGCCGATCGTGCTGCGCGCGAGCGGCGGCCCGAGCATGCTGCACGGACTGTCCGACGAGCGGGTCGCGGTCGCGATGGAGGACGCGGTCCGGCTCAACGCCGCCGCGGTCGCCGTCCAGGTCTTCATTGGCGGCGAGTATCGAGACCCAGTCGGTCGCACAACATGACCCGCTGGTCGACGAGGGCCAGCGCGCCGGCATCCCCGTCCTCGCCGTGACCGCCGTCGGCCGGGAGCTCACCAGGGACGCCCGGTACCTGCGGCTGGCCGTCCGGATCTGCGCCGAGCTCGGCGCGCAGGTGGTCAAGACCTACTACTGCGCCGAGGACTTCGACACCGTCACCGCCGGCTGCCCGGTGCCGGTGGTGATGGCGGGCGGCAAGAAGCTGCCCGAGCGTGACGCGCTCGTCATGGCCTACCAGGCCATCGACGGCGGGGCGGCCGGGCGTCGACATGGGCCGCAACATCTTCCAGAGCGACCACCCGGTCGCGATGATCCGCGCGATTCGCGCGGTGGTGCACGAATCGGCCAAGCCGGAGCACGCCTACGAGGAGTTCGTGCGGCCGGCCATGCAGGCAGCTGAGGCGTCGGCCTCGGTAACCACAAGGAGGCATGACCATGACCCAGTCCACGGCTCCCGCGGACGTCAGCCCGCCGGCGGAGGCCAGCCCTGAGCCTGAAGAACCGGCGTCATCAGGCTCCCCGGCGTCCTGATGCAGAGCGTCACCAGCATCGCCCCGGCCATCGCCGGCATGTTCACGGTCCCGTTCATCGTGCTGAACGCCGGGGTCAGCCGCGCCGCTGGCCTACCTCG
Source organism: uncultured Actinomycetota bacterium (assembly GCA_963696215.1). Lineage (GTDB taxonomy): Bacteria > Actinomycetota > Actinomycetes > Streptosporangiales > Streptosporangiaceae > Chersky-822. Next base: position 459,977 of record CAVOJF010000005.1, on the reverse strand, counting down.
GCGCGTTCATCATCGCGCTGCTGCTCGGCTACGTGCTGTGCCCAGTTCAGCAAGCACCTGTCCTCGACCGGCAGCTACTACACCTTCGTATCCCGCTCGCTCGGCGGGCGGTGGGGCTTCCTGGTCGCCTGGGTGTACCTGCTGTTCTACCCGGTGGTGATCGCGCAGGTCGGGCTCGTTCATGGGCTCCACCCTGCAGTCGACGCTGAAGGCCGAGTACAACATCACCTTCCAGTGGTGGTGGTTCATGGTCTTCCTGATCCTGTTCGTCGGCCTACACGGCCTGGCGCGGGATCGAGCTGTCGGTGCAACCTGCTGATCGTGCTCGGCGTCATCGAGGCGCTGATCGTGCTCGCGCTGGCATCAACGGCTTCGCCAGCCCGGCGCCGGCGGCGTCAACCTGCACTGGCTGACTCCTTCCACGGCTCCAACGCGCACGGACTGTTCCTCGGTGTCGTGTTCGCGATCTTCGCGATCACCGGCTGGGACGCCGCCGCGCCGCTGGCCGAGGAGAGCCGTGACCCGAAGCGGACCGTGCCCGCGCGCCGTGATGGGCTCCATCCTCATCATGGGCGTGTTCCTGGTGCTGGTGTCCTGGGGCCAGACCTCCGGCTGGGGCACCAACAAGCTGACCTCGTTCGCCGGCTCCGTCGCAGCTCCCGGCGTTCGTGCTCGGCCAGCGGTACTGGGGCGGCGCCTGGTTGATCGTGCTGATCGCGCTGTTCAACTCGGCCATCGCGGTCTCGATCGCCTGCACGAACGCCTCGACCCGGTTCCTGTACGGCATGGCCCGCGCCAAGGCGCTGCCGTCCTTCCTGCTCAAGGTCAACGCGAAGTACAAGACACCGACCAACGCCGTGCTCACCCAGACCGGCATCAACGTCTGCTCGGCCTGATCCTGCCGATCATCATCGGCGTGGCCAACGTCTACAACGTGACCGGCACCTGGTTCACGTTCGCGCTCGCGTTCGTGTACATCGTGGCCAACGTCGGGCTCTACGTGTTCTACAAGCGCGAGCACCGCGACGAACTCAGCTCGCTCAAGCACATCGTCGTCCCGGCCATCGGCACGATCGCGCTGGCTCGTCGTGGTCTACTACTCGGTCAACCCGCTGCCGGCCTGGCCGGTCTCGCTCGCGCCGTTCATCGTGCTGGGCTGGCTGGCGATCGGCATCGTTGTGGTCTTCGCCGTCTACCGCGGCAACCGGGCCGGTGACCTCAGGCTGGCGGGCATCGCTATGGGCGAGGCGGTCGAGCACGCGGTCGAAGAGCGACTGGTCGCTCCGGCGCAGCTGCCGCCGCCCGAGGGCGAACGCTAGCCGCCTGCTGCTGATCCGAGGTGCGGCCGACCGCAGGGGCCGGCCGCACCTCGCACCTGCCCTTGTGAAGGAGAACACCGTGCAGCGCTTTACCGGCCATGGCGTCGTCGTCACCGGCGCCGCGCAGGGCATCGGGCTGGGCATCGTGACCAGATTCCTGGACGAGGGCGCCGGGGTGATCGCGCTCGACCGGAACGCCGCCGTGCTGGCCGAGCCGCGGTCGCCGGCCTCGGCCCCCGGCTGCGTCGCCTTCCCCGGCGACGTGTCGGCCCGCGAGGACTGCCACAGGGCGGTCGAGCGATGCGTCGCCGAGTTCGGCCGCATCGACGTCATGTGCGCGCACGCCGGGCATCGCCGATCCGCTGGGCCTGCTCGAGATGACCGACGAGCACTGGCGCCGCCATATGGCCGTCAACGTCGACGGCACGATGCACTGCGTGGTCGAGGCTGCCAGGCCATGACGGCGCGGCGGCGGGTCGATCATCTGCACGACTTCGATCAACGCCTGGTTCGTCGAGGAGACCCACGCGGTCTACAACGTGACTAAGGCGGCGGTCTGGGCGCTGGTCCGCTCCGCCGCACATCGACCTGGCCAGGTACAACATCCGGGTGAACGGCGTCGCGCCCGGCGTCGCCGACACGCCGCTCGCGGCGCTTGTCACCCGCGACGAGGTGCTCGGCCCTGAGTACCTCAAGACAATCCCGCTTGGCCGGTTCGCCGAGCCTGCAGACATTGCGGCGGCCGTGGCCTTCCTGGCCTCAGCCGACGCCGGCTACATCACCGGACAGAACATCGTGCTGGACGGCGGCCAGACTCTCGGTATCCCGGGAAATCTGGAAGGCTAGGCCGTACTTGACGACGGTGGTGGTCGGCCAGAAGGGCGAGCGTCATGTGCAGCGCGCACTTGTACGACACCATCGGAGCCACCTACACCGCGACACGGCGCACTGAACCGCGCATCGCTGCGCGGGTCTGGGCTGCGCTCGGCGACGCGCGGACCGTACTGAACGTCGGGGCAGGCACCGGGTCCTACGAGCCCCCCGACCGCCACGTCCTCGCAGTGGAACCGTCGGCGCTCATGCGTTCGCAGCGCCAACCGGACGCGGCGCCGTGCCTGGCTGGATCCGCCGAGAGCCTGCCGTTCGATGACCAGTCATTCGACGCCGCGATGGCATTTTCCACCGTTCATCACTGGCAGGACCCGATCGCCGGCCTGCGCGAGATGCGGCGCGTTGCTCGCCGAGTGGTGGTGTTCTTGTTCGACACCAGTGACGCTAACCAGTTCTGGCTGACTCGCGACTACCTGCCGGAAGTCGCTGCTTTGCGAGGCTTCAGAGTCTTGTCATCGCTGAACGAGTTGGCCGGAGCGATCGGAGCCCGGATGGAACCCGTGCCCATCCCGTGGGACTGCGCTGACGGCTTCTTCGAAGCCTACTGGCGCCTGGCCCGACGCATACCTCGACGAAAATGTTCGTCGCGGCATATCGGTATGGGCCGCCGTCGGCCCGGACGCCGAGCAAAGGGCAGTGCGCAGCCTCGGTAATGACCTCGCCGCAGGCCGGTGGGCCGAACGCAACCGCGACCTCCTCGATCTCGACGCGGCAGAGCTTGGCGCTCGCCTGCTTATCGCCTGAACCGGCCACATCTCTGGGTACGGGTCCCTTCCGAACCCTCCGACCTTCTGGCCACTAGGCGTCGGTTCATGTTCAGGCGCTCCCGCCCAGTCCTCGATCACCGGGGTCAGGTACGCCACCGGCATCGCTGCAGTCCGTGCGCAGGCCGCGCAACGTGTTCGCGAGCTGAATCCACGCGGGGCTCTTCCTGAGCGAGCGGAACAGGCTAGCCGCGCCTAGTCGAGTATCGCCGTGGCCAGGCTGGTCAGGCGGCTGATCATGCCGAGCGTGGGCAGCCTGTTCAGGGTGTCGGACACTTCGGCCAACGCCCAGTCCCGGTCGCGGGGGTCAGCGTCGTGGTCGAGCGCCAGCGTGCCCTGACCGTGCAGGAAGTTCAGCCGGCCGGCGACGTAGGTGCCGAACGACCGTTCGTCGCCCAGCCGCCCAGGGCCGCCCGCGGCGCGGTACGCGCGCAGGGTGCGCTCGGCTGCGGCCTCGTCAGCCTTGCCGTCGTCGTCGCCATGCCAGAACATCAGGACCCCGGCGAGCTCGCGGCCGGGGCAGCCGGCCCGGCGTCGTCCCAGTCCAGCGCGACCAAGCTGCCCGCGGCATCGACCAGCACGTTGCCGGGGTGCAGGTCCTGGTGGCAGGTCACCAGGCCCGCCTTCGCCGGCGGGGTCACCAGGCCAGCGAGGTCGCGCAGCGGGCCCGCCCGCCCGGCGAGCTCCTGGCCCCAGGGGGCACCCTGCTGCCTCGCGCTGGCGGCGAGCAGGTCCCAGTCGTCCGGCGCCGGAACCGTCTCGTACCACGGGTCGGGCGGCCCGGACGACGGTAGGGCATGGGCGTGCAGCCGTCCGAGCAGACCGCCGATCAGGCCTGCGATCGCCGGGTCCGCCAGGTCGGCGGGTGCCCCGTCGATCCATTCGTAGAGCCGCAGCCAGCCGCCAGCGTCGGCGAGCGGGACCATGAAGCGCCCGCTCGCGCCCGGCAGGATGCGAGGCAGCCGGATTCCGGCCGCCCCGAGGTGCGCGGTGACCGCCACCTCACGGCGGATCGCCTCGTCGTCCGGCGCCCAGGACGTCTTCTTGACCGCGTACCGGTCCTGACCGGTGTCCAGTCGCCAGATCCGGGCCATGGCACCGCGCGACACCGGCATGATCGAGGCCTGCGGCATCGCCGCCAGGCCGAAGGACGCGCAGATCCGCCGGACGGTCGCGCTGTCGCCGCTGAGCATGTGCTGAGAAACCAGCCTGAGGTCGTGCCCGCAACCGGGTGCTCGGCCGGCACCTTCCCCGGGTGCTAGTCGATGCCGACCCGGGGCGGGCACCGTCCAGGCTCGGGCGCGACCCTGATACGCCGGGCGAGACTGCGGCCGAGTGGCTGGACGCCTGCCGGGCAGGCTGCTGTGCCTGGAAGGCCGGCTGCCCTAGCGGTCGAGTCCCAGGGTGAAGGTGGGCTTCGGCGAGGTCTCTGGGAGCCGGTGCTCATCGCCCAGGCGCCGGATCGCGGTTCCGGTGGCGAGGAACTCGGTCGCATGCTCGCCCCAGACGTGATTGTTGACCTCGACGGTCACCGCGACGATGCCCGAGGACCTCGCTTGCCCCGCCTCCGCCTGCATCCTGCCGAGCGCTAGCTCGCGGGCCTCATAGATGCCCTGAGTGAAGACCACCATCTCCTGGTTCTGGCCCGCCTGGCGAAGCGACTGCATCGCCGACTGATGGGCGATGTGGTACACGCAGACTCCGAGCACGAACGCCACCGGCACCGCGCCGGCAGCCAGCAGCCGGAAGAAGTCCTGAGCCGACAGGTCGGAGGTGAACGCGCGGCCGTCCGGGGCACGGTGGGCGCCGGCAGTGCCGGTGCCGCCGCTGCCCAGCGCACGCACTGCAGTCCCGGTCGCGATGAACTCCAGGACACCCTGGCCCCACGCGTACTGCTGCATCCGCAGCTGAACGCCGACGATGCCGTCAGCCCCGAGGTGGTCGGCCTCGGCCCGCATCCGGGCCATGGCCAGTTCCCTGGCGTTATACATCGCCTGAGTCAGAATCTGCAGTTCCTGGTTCTGCGACCATCTGCCGACCTGCAGGCCAATGTGATAAATAGACGATCCGACCACAAAGCCAAGCGGCTCGAACCCTGCTTCGCCGAGCAGCACGTACTCCGAGACCGACAAGTCGGAGGTGAAAACGCCCGACGGATCAGCGCCGGCGGTATGGGCCAGCCTGCTGTCCGCGGCCTGCGGCTCCCAGGCGGCCCCATCGCCGGCCGGCTTGCTGGCGAACAGCGGCATGTGATTATCCCTCCGACAATACGAAGTGTGCTCTGGCCTGATCTTCCCTCGGACTTGACGAGCGCATAGCCGGCAGGTCCTGGGCACCACCCTAGGAGCCGCCGGGCCGCAACGTCACTCTCCCCGGCCGCCGCCGGCCAGCGTTCGCTGCTCCACACCCCGCCGACCTGCGCCGCGTCGAGGTGGGACTTCGTGGTCATCCACGGTGCTCAGGAACGGATGTTCTGCTCGTTTCCGGTCGCTGAGCAGCAACAGCGCCCGATTAATTGCACCGTGGCGCGGACTCGTGGCTGGCGGTTAGCTGCCGGCCGTTTCAGCAATGCCCGCAGCGTGCCGCGGGAAGTGGTGAGGGTTGCCTCGCCGGGGGCAGGAGCTGGTCGGCCGTATGCTCGGCCCGTGCGGTCACCCCAGCCCTCCTCGCCGAGCGCCCGCTTTGCACTGGCAACGGACGCTACAGCTGGCGGGGCCGGTACGCGTCGGCGCGGTGCTCGATCGCCACGATATCGACCTGGCGGGTATCGTCATCGATCCGGTAGATCACCCGGTAGTCCCCGCGCCGCGCGCTGTGCAGGCCTTCCATGGCAAGTTTCAGCGGCTTCCCTACCCGGCGCGGGTTCGCGGCCAGGGACCCGTAGCAGAACTCCACCACCGCAGCGCCGACCTTCTCCGGCAGCCGCGACAGCGCGCGGCGGGCAGGCGCTGCCCAGCTGATCGCGTAGTCCGCCACTGCTCACCGGCCAGGGATCAGCCGCAGCGCCTCATCCTTGGTCAGGACCTGTCCCCCGCCAGCCGCCAGGTCGGCCAGGCCCTCCCGGATATCGGCCAGCAATTCCTCGCTATCCAAGATGTCCAACGTCTCCTCTAGCGACTCCAGATCCCCGACGCTCAGGACCACTGCCGCCGGACGCCCGTGCTTGGTGATCACCACCCGCCCATGCTCACGCTCCAGCAGGTCCACAACCTCAGACAGCCGGTTCTTCACGTCCGCCAGGGACATCTGCTCACTGATCGTCATAGCCATAAGTATAGCCAGAATTGATCCTGGGTGCTAGCGCCGATTAGCAGGACGTCAGGCGACACTAGGTTCTGGCCTCAGCGAGAACATTTGGCTGCAGCAGCCGATGGAGTGCCCGCCGTCATACCAGATCTACCGGCCGTCCCAGGAGCGCGGAGAGCTCGTCGGCAAGGTTCTCGATCTCCCAGCCGAGCCGCCGGCCCACTCGGACCGTGTACAAGATGTCGACATCGCTATCCGACCCGACCACTGGCGCGCTACGCGCAGCAGCGGAGCGGCCGATTCCCGTTCCGGCTGTCTAGGCGGTGCCTTCGAGCACAGCGTCCGGGCCGGCAGCGGCGAGCGCGACACGCCAGAGAGAACCGGCCAGCCAACCGCATTACGCTGCATGATCCGGGCAGGTCCCGGTCGGTCCCGCAGGCGACCTGTGGCCTGCCTCTCAAGCGACACATGCGGATGGTGACACGCTGAGCGGCGCATTATGAGAATGACGGATCGTGTCGCCACTCTCCTCAGCTGCGCTGACGTCCCGGCAATCGCGTCAGCACTCCCCTAGTCCGCCCGTTTGGCGCGACTCCATTGGCACTGTCATGGCCAGCAAGTCCGGCAAGGACGGGGCTGCAACGACAAGTCGCCCTGTGACTCGAACGCCGACCCGGCCTGACCGTGTAAAGGACGTCCACACCCGCACAGCTCGATGGCCTCACTCGGCGTACAGGTTGAGGTCGGAGGCAAAGCGCTCGGCCATCTCTATTGTCTTCGACAGCTCGTGGTGGCGGACGATGACCATGCCGTCAGAGATACTCACCGCCCGCCAGTCGCGCCTCGCCGCGCCAAACGGGAGCAACTCGACCGCGGCCACGTGCTCGCCGAATTCGGCCAGCAGGTGGTCGAGGCCCTCGTGGCGCGACATGCGGCCGGCGCCCTCGGCGCGCTTGAAGATGCTCGCGGCGTTGTAGTGCCGCTTGATCGGCTGCGAGATCTGCCCGCGGGTAACCGCTTGCGCCCAGGCCGAGAAAAGGTCAGCGTCGGTGGCGAAATTCATGAGGTCGACCATCCGCCCACCGGGCGGGCGGGCAGCGATCTCGCCGAACACCACCTCGCCGTCGGCCATGCGGTACCACTCCATGTGGGTGAACCCGTCGCGGAATCCGAGCACCTGCAGGACCGCGGCGCCGAGGGCCCGGCCGTCCTTGAGGTCGGATGCGTCCAGATCGCGCAGCGCGACCTGGATGGGACTGATCCGTTCATGCTGCTTGGTGAGCAGCGGGCGCGGGAGGTACCAGCAAATGTTCTCGAACAGCACCCGCCCGTCAGCGCAGATGGTGTCGTAAGTGAACTCCTCGGCATCGACGAATTCCTCGACACTCACCTGCGGCACATGCCGGAGCATCGGCAGGATGGCATCGAGCTCAGCGGCTGAGTCGGCCCGATAGGTGTCGGCCGAGCCGGCGCCGGCGATGGGCTTGACGATGAGCGGGAAGCCCAGGCGCTCTGCGGCGGCCCACACGCCCGCGACCGTCTTGGTGGCCTCGTGCCTCGGCGTGCGGAGGCCCGCGGCATCGATGAGCTCCTTCATCTGCTCCTTGTCGCGAAACGGCACCGTCTGCGCCACCGTCAGCCCGGGCACGTCAAGCTCCTGACGCAACTGGGCGGCGAGCATCATGTACGGCTCCCATAGGCACTCCACCCGGTCGATGCGCACCTGGCGAGCCAGCTCGCGCACGGTCGCGGCGACCGCCTCCCCGGCAGCCAGGGAACCGACAGGGATGTAGTGCGCGAGCGCGTCCCGCGCGATGGCCGGCACCGACGCCACCGGCTGGTCGCCCACGCCGATGACGGACGCTCCGGCGGCCGCGAGACCACGCGTGAAGAACGCCATCTCGCCCGGATAGCCGGGGGAGATCATAAGGACATTCATGCTGGTCAGCCGAGCTCGACACGCACGCTGGTGACCAGATTCCGCATCGCGTCTTTGACGACGGCGGTGTCGGGATGACGCAGAATGACGTAGCCGTCGCCCTCGTAGCTGTCCGAGGACAGCTGGCCCGGCTCGGGCAGGCGCGACTCGACGACGAGGGAGCTCACCTCTGGAGGCAGCCTGTCGAGGCCATGCACGGCCAGGACATGCCCCCTTCCCTGGCCGCGCAGGAACACCGTGCCGACCGACCAGGTGCGTTCCGGCGGCGCGAAACTGCCGTGCACCATGAGCTGCGCCCACGCACTGTAAAGGTCGAAGTCGTGGGCGTAACACAGCATCGAGCTGATCTGGGCGCCGGGTGGCCGCATCGCGACCTCGGAGACGGCGATCGTGCCGTCGGGGCGGCGGAACCACTCCATGTGGGTGAGCCCGGTATGCAGCCCGAGAGCGTGCAGTGCCGTCGGCGCGATGCCCCGGATGCCCTCGTACTCAGGTCCGCCGATGTCACTGGGCATGAGCACCATCCACTGGATCCACGGATTGCGCAGCACCTCCAGCGGGGTGGGCAGGTAGCTCGAGACAGAGTCCCAGACGATCCGCCCTTCCACCATCACACTGTCGTAAGACCCCTCCTCGCCGGTGAGGAACTCCTCAAGAAGCGCGAGCCGGTCCGGCGCCGGCGCGGCGGCCTCAAGCCACACCTTCAGGTCGTTGGCATTGTCGAGCCGGAACGTACTCTTAGCACCGGCCCCAGCGGGCGGCTTGACCACCACCGGGAAACCCACCTCCTCAGCAAAGCTGGCCGCGGCGGCCACGGAATCGGCCAGCCGGTGCCGCGCGCACGGCACACCGGCGCCCCGCAACACCGACTTCATCTGCGCCTTGTCACGGAAGTTGCGGGCTGTCGTCACATCGACGCCAGCGATGCCCAGCAGCTCACGGACCTGCGCGACCGGTACCTGTAGCTGCTCGAGTACCGCCAGCAGCCGTTCTACCGGGCCAAGGTGCTCTCCGAGTGCCTCGACCGCGCTGGCAACCTGCCCGGCGTCGAAAGCGTCGCCGATTCGCCAGTGCGCCGCCAGGCCACGCCGGAGCTCCGGAGCCAGGCGGTCCTCATGCTCGCAGGTGATCACAGCCAGTTCGATGCCCGGCAGCCTGGCAGCGGCCTCGACGAACCGCGTCGTCGCGTCGAGAAGATAAGGCGCGACAAAAGCGGCAACCACCACGCCTGGGAGATACCCGCTGCATCAGGTCGTAGTCGGCCCGCTGCTGAATAGGCCCATTTCCCGCCCCCGGCTAGCATGCCAAGCATGAACGTCGTCTTCGTCGAGCCGTACTTCCCCTCCAGCCAGCGCCACTTCGCCCGCGCGCTGGCCGAGGTCGGCGCGACGGTGATAGGTCTCGGCGAGTCTCCAGCAGAGGCGCTGGACGAGCAGCTGAAGGGCTGGCTGCATCACTACGAGCAGGTACCGTCGGTTACTGATGTGGAGGCGATGACGGGCCAGGTCCGCCGGGTACAGGACAGGCTGTGGGTCGACCGGATCGAGGCCACGATCGAGGCGCACACGCTGGCCACGGCGCGCGTGCGGGAGGCATGCGCCATTCCGGGCACGTCGGTCCAGACGGCGTGGCTGTGCCGGGACAAGCCGTCGATGAAGCAGGCACTGCGGGAGGCTGGGGTACCGACAGCCGCCTCGACTGCGGCGGCCAGCGCCGAGGAGGTACTTGCCTTCGCGGAGCAGGTCGGCTTCCCGCTGATCCTCAAGCCGCGCAGCGGGGCCGGAGCGTCGGACACGATGCGGGCTGAGGACGCCGCCGGGCTGGAGCGCGCCCTGGGAATCTTCGGCGGTCAGGGAGTCGAGTCGATCGCCGTGGAGGAGTTCGTCGAGGGACATGAGGGCTTCTACGACACCATCACGATCGACGGGCAGGTGGCAATGGACTTCGTGTCGCACTACTACCCGAACGTGCTCGATGCCATGCGGACCCGGTGGATCTCGCCGGAGTTCATCTCCACCAACCGGATCGACACCGCGCCGGAGTACGCGGAGCTGCGCGAGATGGGCCGGTTGGTTAACGCTGCCCTAGGGATAGAGACGTCGGCGACGCACATGGAGTGGTTCTTCGGCCCGAAGGGGCTGAAGTTCTCCGAGATCGGGTGCCGCCCGCCAGGGGTGGGGGCCTGGGACCTCTACTCCGCAGGCAACGAGATCGACGTCTACCGGGAGTGGGCGATGGCGATCGTGCACGGCCAGACCGGCTCGGCGCCGTCGCGGCGTTACGCAAGCGGAATGGTCGCGCTGCGCCCTGACCAGGACGGCCGCATCACGGGCTATACGGGCGTAGAGGAGATGCAGCAGCGGCACGGCGAGTGGGTTATCGACGTGCACCTGCCGTCGCCAGGCACGGCGACCCAGCCGGTGGAGGCTGGGTATATGGCCAATGCATACGTGCGGATGCGCCATCCGGACTACGACGCGCTGCGCGCGATGCTCGACGCCGTGGGGCGCACGCTGCACGTTCACGCCTCGTGAAGCTGACACTGCTAGGTCCGCAGCGCAGGCCGACACTTGACACGGTCGCAGCATCGCTGCGCCTTGAGGGACCGATCGCCACGGTCACTGCCGGGTGGCAGGAGCGGGAGCCCGCCGACACGGCGCTGAGCGAGCAGCTCGGCTCCCGCGATGTCAATCTCGCGCTGTACCACCGATGGCTTGAGGTACAGGATCGCGACCCGGAGTTCGCCGTGGCCCAGCGGCAGCTGCAGGGGGTGCTGGAGGAGGTGCAGGACATCTACCTGCTGCGCCTCGACCATGCGCTGCAGGCGGTCTACGCCGTCCAGCGCCGCAGTGGCGACAACCAGCTCCGGCTCGGCGAACTGGCCGAGGCCGTGGCCGCTGTCCGCGACCTCGATGCGGCGCACCTGTGCCGCATCAGCGACGTCCGCGGCCAGTTCAGCCAGGCGTGGCAGCCGCACGAACGACCGGTGATCGCCGAGCACTGCGCCGCGGTGGCACGCCTGCTCAGCGATGCCGTTGTCCTCGTAGTCGCGGGCGGGCACGTGGGCGTGCTGGCAGACGCCCTGCACTTGTTTAACGTCGCGGGCTCGCTACGCTCGCCAGTGATCGCCTGGTCTGCCGGCGCGATGGCGCTGACCGACCGGATCGTGCTCTTCCACGACCGCGCCCCGCAGGGACCCGGTCACCCCGAGGTTTACGGCAGCGGACTCGGCATTCTGCGCAACATGGTGCCGCTGCCGCACGCCCGCGCGAGGCTGCTGCTCGACGACGCGCCGAGGATGGCGGTCTTCGCCCGAAGATTCACGCCCGCCCGCTGTATCCTCCTGGAGAACGGCACCCGGGTAGACACCGACAGTGACGGCACCTGCCCGCCGGGCACCCGGGTGCTGGCCGAGGATGGCCGCGTGACTTCCCTGGAATCAGCCTGATTACCATCAGCGGCCCGGTGGTCAGCCGCAAGCTCGCTATCAACAGGCTCCGGGAGCGCAGGCCACTTGAGCCGGCTGTCGTCGATCGCTTCCTGGCGCGAAACGAGATACCCATCGTCGAGGGCTCCCGTTGCACATTTCTCTACCGCGGCGAGGTCGATGAGGTTCGCCTCATCCACCGGATCTTCGGGCTGCCTGAGCGGATTCCGCTGCGCCGGCTGCACGGCACCGACCTGTGGTACGTCGTCGTGGAACTGCCCGAGGGCTCCCGCATTGAGTACCAGCTGGAAGTGGCGCACCGCGGGCAGCACGAGCGCATCAACGACCCGCTGAACCGCCGTCTGGCGCACAGCCCGCTGGGCAGCTCCTCGGTCTGCTACGCCCGCGGGTACGAGGTACCTGAGTGGACGCAGCCGGATCCCGCGTCGCGTACCGGGTCCCTGGCCGACCTCGTCGTGCCGAGCCGTGCACTGCGCCGCGACTGTCAGGTGAAGCTATATCTGCCCGCCCGCTTCCGGCGCACCGCCCGCTATCCCTTGCTGATCGTCCACGACGGCGACGACTATCTCCGATACGCATCGGCCACGACGGTGCTCGACAATCTCATCCACCGGCTTGACGTAGCCGAGACCATCGTGGCATTCGTGTCCCCGGGCGATCGGCTGGTCGAGTACGCCAACTCGGCGGCGCACGCCCGCTACCTGACGGCTGAGCTAATACCACGGCTGGAGGCGGAGTTCCCGCTCGCCGCTGTACCTGCTGCTCGCTGCTTGATGGGCGCGAGCTTCGGCGCCGTCGCGGCGCTGTCGACCGCATACCGGTACCAGGGCGTGTACGGCTCAATGCTGCTGCAGTCGGGCTCGTTCGTGTTTACCGACATCGGCAACAACCACGGCGGCGGACCGGCGTTCGAGCCGGTGGTGCGGTTCGTCAACCGGTATCGTGCCGCTCCGCGCCGGGTCGCTGACCGGGTGTTCGTCAGCTGCGGAGTCTACGAGCCGCTGATCATCCGCAACCGGTCCATGGTTCCCACGTTCGAAGCCGCCGGAATGACCGTCCGCTATGTCGAGGCGCGCGACGGGCATAGCTGGGAGAACTGGCGCGACCGGTTGCGAGCAGGGTTGTCATGGATATTTCCTGGTCCCCAGAAGTTCTTCTATGAATGACGACATGAAGACACGCGAACAATGGTTCTCCGACCGACTCCAGGCCGAGATCACGGTCGTGCGGTGGGGGATCTCCGGCAGGCCGGTGCTGGTTTTCCCGTCCGCCGGGGGCGATGCCGAGGAGGTTGAGCGTTTCGGCCTGGTCGGCGCGTGCGGACAGTTGCTCGCCGCAGGCCGGATCAAGCTGTACTCGGTCGACAGCGTCGCCGGGAGGGCCATGGTTAGCAAGGCGGGCTCCACGGAACACCGCGCCTGGCTCCTCAGCCAGTTCCATGAGTGCATCCGGCGCGAGGTCATACCGGCAATCCACGCGGATCTTGGCGACCAGGCGCTGGACGTGATTGCCTGCGGCGCTTCGATTGGCGCGTTCAACGCAGTGGCCGTCCTATGCCGGTATCCCGACGTCTTCTCCGCGGCCATCGGCATGAGCGGGAGCTACCGGATCGAGCGCTTCTACGGCGAGGCCTCGAGCCAAGACCTGTACTTCTCAGCGCCGCTGCAGTTCCTGGCGGACCTGGACGGGCCGCCGTTGGACCTGCTCCGGCAGCGGTACGTCCTGCTCGCGTCCGGCGAGGGCGCGTGGGAGGACATCGGGGAGTCATGGGAGATGGCTTCGGCATTGGGAGCGAAGAATATCCCCAACCGCGTGGACAACTGGGGCCCGCAGTGGGCGCACGACTGGGTCACCTGGCGCCAGATGCTGCCCCAGTACCTGGACGAGCTGACCTGACATGCGCGGTTGCCGACGCCTCGCGACAGACACCCACCGGAAAGCGCCTTGTCATGTCAATGCGGCGAAGGCAGCCAGTTTCTCAATGCGCCGCACGATATCCTCGTGGACGGCGTCCGCCGAGCGGGCGCCATCGACAGTAGACATCCACTCCCGGCCTGCGTAGTAATCGAGCAGGGGCACAGTTTTCTCCAGGTACACCTTGAGACGGTGCTCGACTACGGCTTCGGCGTCCTCCGTGCCCCGGCGGCGCGCTAGCAGCCGGCGCACCAGCTCCTCTCGGGGAACGTCAAGGTGTATCGCGGCTTGCACCTCGACCCCGAGCGACCGCACCGCGGCATAGGACGCTTCGGCTTGCTCAACGGTCCTGGGAAACCCGTCCAGAACATAGCCAGCGGCCGCGCCCAGCACGGGCTTGCGCAGCATGTCCATGACGACGCCGTCTGGGACCAGGTCACCGTTGTCAACGTACGACTTCACCGTCCGCCCGAGCGACGTCTGATCCCTGACATGCTGGCGCAGCAGATCACCGCTGGAGATATGCGTAATGCCGAACCGCGCGGCGAGCCGTTCGGCCTGTGTTCCCTTGCCGGCGCCGGGAGCGCCGATCAGGAGTAGTCGCATCTGATCACCTGTCCTCACTCGGGTCCCGCCACCCCCGAGGTGGCGTGCCGACGGCGCCCACGTCGGATCTGCGCCTGCTCATTGCTGCCGCGCCGCGTTCCCAGTCGGCCACCAAGGTCGCACCCACCGCTGCAGACGCGACGTAGCGCGACATTCCCGCTACTACGACGGCTTGTCAGCCACCAATTCCTACCGGTCATGGGTGTCTGCGCCCGGCCCGGAGGCGCGGCAGATTAGATAGGGCTCCGCGCAGCGCGCCTCGGGAGCTCGGGCAGCTCACTCGGTCACGTCCGCTCGGCTCCGCGGACCAGCCGTCTCAGCCTCCGACCCGGCCGATGAAGAGCGCGATCGCGAGGAACTGGCAGGTCGCAGCAGCGCAGACGCAGGCGTGGAAGACCTCGTGGTAACCAAATACTGCCGGGAAAGGATCGGGCCAGCGCCGATGGTACGACAAGGCTCCGGCTATGTAGAGCAGACCGCCGACGAGTATTAGCATGCCCGGCCCGACCCCGGCATGCACCCAGACCGCAGGCAGGGCAAGGGCGGCCAGCGAGCCAAGACCGACAAATGTGGCGCCAACGAGAAACTCTGGCGCGTGCATCCACGCAAAGTGGATGGCAGCGGCGGAGAGCGTCAGCACCCACATCACGATCAGGCATGTCACTCCGAATGCGCCGCGCGCGGCAATGAGGAAGACCGGAGTCGCCGTGCCGGCGATAAGAAGGAAGATCATCATATGGTCCAGGCGCTGAAGGCGCCGATTCCACGCGGGAGTCCACCTGCCGCGGTGATACAACGCGCTGACGCCGAACAGCCCAATCAGGCTGAGTGCGTAAATGACGAGGGCTGAGCTCCGCGAGGCTCCGTGCCCGCTGACTACCAGCAGCGGGCACGCGATCAGCGACGCCCCAAACCAGAGCACGTGCAGCCATCCACGCAAGACCGGCTTGGGGTAGTAAACACTGCGCCGCGCATCGTAGAGCGCGTCGGCTGGCAGCGCTGACGCCGCACCTCGGTCAATCGCTGTCACAGCGCGCCGACCTGATCACCGCAGGAAACCGAACGGACGCGATGGCTGCCGCGCAGCTTGTGATCCACGCAGGATGCTGACGCAAATCCGAACATAACACCCACTTCCGGTCGCAATATGTCTCAGCCGCCTGGGTCTGGAGCGGGCTCGACAACTCAATCATGGGACATGGCCTGAATAGTTCGGCCGATCCCGCGAAATTCGCTGCTTAGCGACCACGGCGGTCCTGGCCGACGACGGCCTGGGAGACGACCCGGTGATTCGAGTCGCACGTCGATGACGTTCAGGCGCTGGTGGTCAGCGGCCATCGCTAGGGCGAGGACGCGGTCGGCCAGCGACGTGTCGGGGCGGAGCCAGCCGCCGAAGTTCCCGGCCGCTGCCGCCTGACTGAGGCCGACGACCTGGGCACCGGCCGCGACAACCACGTCGAACACGTCGGTCATCCCCGAAGACCGCAGCGTGTCGCAGCGCGGTCGCATTGCGGACCCTGCCGACGGCGGCGGATGGTCGGTGGTGGGCCCACATGGGCGGAGCCGGCTGATCACCGGCCCCGGCATCCGTAGCATCTACCTTTGGCACCCGGCCACCGGGCAGCAAGCCCGCACCGCCTCATGCACCAGCCGCCGCGGCCCCCACCCGGATGCCGCCGCCGCCACTCCAGCACCTGCGCCTCCACCACCGCGCTCATCTGATGCGGACAGCTCACCGGCCGGTGCGACCGGTCCTCCAGCCCCGCCAGACCCCCGGCCTCATACCGCGTCAGCACCACGGCCACCTCCCAGCCCGGCACAAGCCAAACCAGAACGCAGCAGCAAGGTGTCGCACATCAGCCGGAGCCAGCGTCGCCCATCAGCCGGACACGCGTCGCGCATCAGCCGGAGCCAGAACGTCCCACATCAACCGGGACCACACAATCACAGGGTGGGGCGGGTGGGGATCGAACCCACGACCGGCGGATTATGAGTCCGCTGCTCTGACCGGCTGAGCTACCGCCCCTGGTGTCGGGTGCACTTTATCGCAGCCCGCGGCGGCGGCCGGCTTAGCGGATGCTGAGCTGCATCGCCATGGCGTGCTCGACCAGGGAGATCAGCGCTTCCTTGGTCGAGCCCCTGCCGCGGGCATCGCACTGGACGATCGGCACCTCGGGGCCGAGCGACATCGCTTCCCTGACGTCCTCGGTCTGGTGCGGGAAGTCGCCGTAGAAGCCGTTGATGGCGACGATGAAGGGCAAGCTCGCCGACTCGAAGTAGTCGACCGCTGGGAACGAGTCAGCCAGGCGCCGGGTGTCCACGAGCACGACGGCACCGATCGCGCCCTGGATCAGGTCGTCCCACATAAACCAGAAGCGATGCTGGCCTGGCGTGCCGAACAGGTACAAGACCAGGCCGGCGTCGAGGGTGACGCGGCCGAAGTCCATGGCGACCGTCGTCGTGGTCTTGTCCGGGGTGTGGGACAGGTCGTCGACACCGTCGCTGACCGAGGTCATCACGGCCTCGGTGGTAAGAGGCGTGATCTCGGAGACCGAGCCGACGAACGTTGTCTTGCCCGCACCGAAGCCGCCGGCCACGACGATCTTGACAGACGTCACAGCGACGTCGGCGTCAAGACCGTTGGCGGCCCTAGAGCTTGCGAAGTCCACTAAGCACCCTTTCAAGAAGGTTGAGATCCGGGCGACCCTGCGCGTGGTCCGCCTGGTGGACCCTGACCAGGCCCTCCATCGCCATGTCCCCGATCAGGACACGGGCGACGCCAAGCGGCATTCGCAGGACCGCCGAGATCTCGGCGACCGAGCGCCAGTCACGGCAGTATCCAAGAATGGACTGGCATTCCGGGCTCAATACCGAAAGATCGCGGGCCTCGTAGTGCGAAGCCGACACCATAGCCTCGATCTGCAACTGATAACTAGGTTTTGTCCGGCCTCCGGTTACCGCGTACGGACGTACCAGCGAACTGGACTGCTCTGGGAAGCCATACGCAATGTCGTGCACGCCAAAGTCGTCCGGAGACTGGACGCCATTGTCGCGTCCGTCTGCCGGCCCTGGCCGGTGGCCATCCATCCTTGGCCTGCCACCGTCCGCCATCCAATCATCGTGGCGGGGAACCGACACCGATTGCTCCTGTCACTAACCGCCAGCACCGGGCCAGCTAGGAGGGGCCGAACCACGCATATCGGGAGTGAGCGCGCTGCCCACTCTTTCCACCATGAGTGCCATTTCATAGGCAACAAGGCCCATGTCGCAGTCTGCCGCAGCGAGGACGGCCAGACTCGAACCGTCGCTGATCGCCATCACGATCAGCAGGCCGCGCTGCATCTCGACGACTGTCTGCGAGACGGCGCCGCCCTCGAACACTCGCGAAGCACCTTGAGTCAGGCTGGTCAACCCCGACGTGACCGCCGCCAGCTGGTCGACACGTTCAGCTGGGAACCCCTGCGAGAACGCCATTGGCAGGCCATCGGCTGAGACGACGATGGCATGCGCGACCGACGGCACACGCTCAACAAAGTTGGTAACCAGCCAGTTGAGATCCTGTGCCGGACGGGTAAGCGGACTCACCGGCGCTCCTTCCTGTCATGACGGGTGGGCCAGACGCCATCTGAACCTGGCATCCACGGCTCCTCTGACCCTACCTGCGGAGTTCGCACACCTAGCATGACTGTGTCAGCACCCTCATGTCACCCATCACCTGGAACGTCGCTCGTTCCATCACCGTTCTCGGCGCCGCCCGTGGCGCGCGCCTCTCGCACTCCACGCTGCAGGCTGGCGAACCGCTCCCTCGTCGCCGCCGCTGAGCGCACGGGCGCCGGCGTCGAAGTTTCGGTAGCGGTACCCGGAATGAGGTTTGCCCTGGGCACGCGCCGCGGCAGGCCGGCCACCGTGGTGCCGCCTGAACTTGGGGCCACCGCCGCCTCGGCCACTTTCCAGCCCGCGTCGACCGGGGAGGTCCAGGCCCTTGTCGGCGGACCATCGCTCTCACCGGACGCGTCGACAGACGGGCGGCCGCGACGGAACCAGTCCGACTCGACCGCCTCGAAGATCGGCAGCCTGTTCTCCTCGCCGAGCGAGGACGCGGGCGGGATGATGACTCCGCCGTTGGTCGGCCCGAAGTGCGAGTCCTCGCTGCGGAAGGAACTGCCTGAGCCGCGCAGGCCGGTGATCGGCGCGCCGAGAACCGGCTGCTCCGTCTTGTCCCCGGTCCACGCCGCGAGCGGCTGGGTTCCCTGATCGCCACCCCAGGCGGCGGCGGCTGGCTGCTGCCCCAAGCCGGATGCTCGCCGGTCGTGCCCGGCCCTGGCTGGGCAGGCTGGTCGCCCCATGCCGCCGCGGGCTGGGCAGGCTGGTCGCCCCATGCCGCCGCGGGCTGGACTGGCTGGTCGCCCCATGCCGCCGCGGGCTGGATTGGAAACTCACCAGTTCCCTGGGCACCAGGGACGGACCACTCGTTCGTTGCGGCCTGCGCGGGAACAGGCGGGTGCTCCGCGCCGAACGCCGGCGACCCGGTGCTGAACATGTCGCCAGCCGCCGCGGCCGGAGCCGACTCGGAGATCGGTTCCCCCGGCATGCCGAACTGACCGGGGTGCGGGCCGAAGCCAGGAACGCGCGCCGGGCCGAGCGCGGCCCGATCGTCCTCGTCTTGCGCAGCGAACATGGGCATCCGCGCGGCCGCCACCTCCTGCTCGGCGGTCGAGGCGGCGACAGATGGCCACTCGCCTGATCCCGCACCGACCGCCGGGTGCCCGCCGTAGCCCGCAGCCGCCAGGTCGCCCGAGCCTGGTCCCTCGATGCCGACCGCGCCCGCGCCTATCGCGAACCTGGTCAGCGGCTCGGGGAAGCTGCCCATGCCGCCGGGCCTGGCAGCGCCCTCGCGGACGACGACCTCGTCGGGCAGCCAGACCAGGGCGGTGAGGCCGGCTCCGGACGCCGGGCGCAGCCGGACCCTGATGCCGTGCCTGGCCGCCAGCCGGGCGACCACGAACAGGCCCATGCGGCGGGAAACGGCCACGTCCACGACCGGCGGGTTGTCCAGCCGCCAGTTCGCGTGCGCCATCTCCTCGCTGCCCATGCCGACGCCGAGGTCGCTGATGTCCAGCAGCACTCCCCCGCTGTTCAGCAGGTGACCGGAGACGTTGACGGGAGTATCGGCCGACGAGAACGACGTCGCGTTCTCAGCCAGCTCGGCGATCAGGTGGACGACGTCGTTGACCGCGGGACCGCGGACGGCCAGGCCGGGCTGCACGTTCAGCGTGACCCGCTCGTACTGCTCGATCTCGGAAACCGCCGCCCTGAGCACGTCGACGAGCGGGACGGGCTGGTTCCAGCGCCTCGCCGACTCGTGACCGGCAAGAACCAGCAGGTTCTCGGAGTTGCGGCGCATGCGGGTCGCGAGGTGGTCCATCTGGAACAGGTTGCCGAGCCGCTCCGGGTCCTGCTCGCCCTGCTCAAGCTCGTCGATCAGCTTGATTTGCCGTTCGACCAGGGACTGGCTGCGGCGGGACAGGTTGACGAACATCGCGTTGACATTGCCGCGCAATGCGGCCTCGTTCGCGGCCAGTCGCAGCGCTTCGCGGTGTACCTGGTCAAACGCCCGCGCGACTTCACCGATCTCGTCGAAGGAGTTCACATCGATCGGCTGGACGTCGATCGAGATGTTGTCGCTGTCGGCCTCGCTCATCCGGCGGACCGTCTCAGGCAAGCCGACGCCTGCCACCTCGAGCGCCCCGGCTCGCAACCGCCGCAGCGGCCGCACCATCGAGCGGCCCACGACGACGGTGAACAGCAAGGCGATCACCAGGACGATCAGTACCGCCAAACCGATTGCGGCCGCGGAGATGATGGCCTTCTTCCGCAAGTCCTGCGCCCGGTTGATGGCCTCCGAAACGAGCGTTTCCTCGACCAACCTGATCTTTCCGACAGTCTTCGTGACGTTGCCGAACCACTCCTCAGACGGAATCCCTACTCCGCTCAGCGACTTGTGCGTGGGCAGGTACTTGATCACCGTCGACTCGGACGCGCTCACCCGGTCGGCCAGGGAGCCATTAGCAAGAGCCACCTTGTAGAGGTCCAGCTGCTGGGCCGACGCGAAATTCTGGAACTGCTTGCTATCTGAAGCCTGGTTAGCCACCGAGGCATTCAGCGCCTGGATCATGTTCGGCGCGAACTTGGTCGGGGTGGTCAGGGAGTACACGATCAGGCCACGCTGGATCGAGAACTCCTCCTGGACTCTGGAGATCTGGCTCAACGCGCTGACGGTCGAGGTCAGCTGCGGGTCATTGCTAGTGAGGGCAATCTGACCCTCAAAGGCCAGGAGAACATCGATGACCGTCGAATAGCGATTGATCACGTCGAGTGCTGAAGTTTGAGACGCCAGCGCCGCTGTTCGCACGCTCTTGACGAAATCGAGCTCAGCGAGCACGGAGCTAGCGTCGATCACCACGCCTGCCGAGAAGCCCGACCCGACAGCTGCCGCACCCTGGCGAACTGGACCGATGGCCTTGTTGGTGGAGACGTATTGCTGGTGAATCACCTTCAACTGGTTTTGGGCCGCAGCGGACAGGTGCTTATCAACCAGACCGTTTGGACCGGTCTCCATCGCCACGAACCAGACGGTGTTGTCACGCTCGTACTCAAGCTCATAGGCGAGCTTGGTGACCTTCGAGCTGAGGCTGGCAAGCTGCGCGACGCGCTGGTAGCTCGCAGCTGTGTTCCAGGACGAGACGATGCTGGAGGCGCCCAGCGCCACGGCCGTCGCGGTGGGGATTGCGATCAGCAGGACGAGTCTGGACCGCACCCGCCAGTTCCTGAGCAGGCGTCGCCGCGTCTTGGGCAGCGCGGGCGGAAGCCCCCCGATCTGCCGTACCTCGGCCGGCTGGTCCTGGGCGACCGGATCGGGCACGTCGGCCCCTGGACGGCCAGCAGGCCGCCCGAAGGCCGTCTGAGGGTCGGTATCTGACGGCCGAGCTGAGCTGGGCACCGCAGGTCGCGACGTGTTGCTTCTGGACGGCACGGCTGGTGTACCTCTCACCTGGTTGGCAGGAGGCGCCCTAGGTCCCGGGGCTCCGGAACACCCATCTTTTAGGATCCCTCCAGGAAACTGACCGTTGGCGGCCACGCAACTACATAGCCATGTGCGACTCTATCCCTGAACTGGCCGACATGCAGCGATAAGCGCTTGAACCGGAAATACGCGGAAGCAAGCGGCTGACCACCCTCGGTACTGCAGACCAGCCACCGTGGTCGCGTTATGCGCGCGAAGTCAGTCCTAGTTCGCGCGCGATGATCATTCGCTGTACCTCAGAGGTACCCTCGCCGATCTCAAGAACCTTGGCGTCGCGGTAGAACCTGGCAACCGGGAACTCGTTCATGTAGCCGTAGCCGCCGAAGATCTGGGTGGCGTCGCGCGCGTTGTCCATCGCCGCGTTGGAGGCCGTCAGCTTCGCGATCGCGGCATGCATCTTTACCTGCTCGCCAGCGACCAGCCGCGACGCCGCGTGGTACCAGGCCAGCCTCGCTGTCTCGGCGCGCGCCTGCATGTCGGCGATCTTGAACTGGATCGACTGGTAGTGGCCTAGGTGATGACCGAACGCCGACCGCTCAGCCACGTACCGCAGGCACTCGTCGACGCAGCCCTCTGCGAGTCCAGCCGAAAGCGCGGCGATGGCGATCCTGCCCTCGTCCAGGATCCTCAAGAACTGAGCGTAGCCGCGGCCCTGATCGCCGAGCAGGTTCACGACCGGAACCCGGCAGTCGCTGAAAGACAATTCCCTGGTGTCTGAGGCGCACCAGCCGACCTTGGAGTACTTCGCGCCCACGGTCAGGCCAGGCGTTCCAGCCGGGACCATGATCGAGGAGATCTCGGGCCTGCCCTCGTGCCTACCGGTGATCGCCAGCGCGGTAATCACGGAGGTGATCGAGGTGCCCGAGTTGGTGATGAAGGCCTTGCTGCCGTTGATCACCCACTCGTCGCCGTCCCGCACCGCCGTGGTCCGCATGCCACCAGGGATGTCAGAGCCGCCGCCCGGCTCTGTGAGGCCGAAGGCCGCGAGCCGTTCGCCGCTGCACAGCTCAGGCAGCCACCGGGAGCGCTGGTCCTCGCTGCCGTAGCGGTAGATCGGCATGGCGCCGAGCGCCACCCCTGCCTCGAGCGTGATCGCCACCGAGGAATCGACCCTGGCAAGCTCGTGCAGGGCGAGGCAGAGGGCGAAGTAGTCACCGCCCATGCCGCCGTATTCCTCGGGGAACGGCAGCCCGAAAAGACCGAGTTTTCCCATGCTGGCGACGATTTCGTACGGGAACTCGTTACGCTCATAGAAGCCGCCGATGATCGGAGCTACGGCCTCCCTGGCGAAATCCATCACCGTGCTGCGTAGCGCCTCATGCTCATCGTTGAGTCTGAAGCTGATCACGCAGCGATGCTACCTGGCGGCATCTGGACCAGCGCTAGGCTGTGCACATGACGCCGGTTGGGTCATTCTTCCCCAATTGGCAAGCACGGACTGGACCGGCCTGGGAGGCGCGGCGTGAACGGGCGCGACGCGACGATGACTGGATGCCCGGCACCTAGGAAGGAGCGCGCTGTGATGGCGACGCGGACCTGCCCGGACTGCGCGACTGAGGTCGGTGCGGCCGATCTCATCTGCTTCACCTGCGGCGCGAACCTGCCCAGGATCGTGTCCGCCGATGACCCGCCGCTCCCGATCACCATCGCGCAGAAAGCCGTCTCCGCTGACAAGGCAGGCCGCAGGATCTCCTCGGCCGTGCTGCGGATCACGTTCCCGGCCGGCAACGTCGAGGTGCCGGCGGGTACCTCGGTCCTGCTCGGCCGCGACCCGGCCGAGTCGCTGGTCGCCGCCGCCTTCGACCAGTGCGAGAACGTCTCGCGACGGCACGCGTCTATCACGATGGACGATGCCGGCCACGCAACGATCAGGGACGAGCACTCGACGAACGGAACGTTCGTGAACAACGACCGCCTGCTGCCAGGCACCGACGTGCGCCTCGTCGACGGCGACACGGTCCGGCTAGCCGCCGACGTCACGGGCCGCGTGAGCGTCCTCCCGTAGCCGGATCCTGCGAGACGTAGAGTTTGCGGCCCTGTCTGCCGCGAATTCTTCCCGATCAGGCCGCCTTACAGGTCCTCGCTCGCCACGAACCACGGCGTGCCTGGTTCGCCCGACATGAACCACGGACGGTACGGATCGCCGCTGCCGCCGCCATTAAAGAGCTCAAGCTCCCCCGGCCAGGCGTCATCGGTCGCCCAGGACAGACCATCGCTAGCCTCCTTGATCGCCTGGATGAGGTCTGTCAGCGATGCCCCGCCGCCGTGCGCAGGGGCGTCGTCCGGCGAGTCCTCATCGTTGCCCTTCCGCTCGCCATGGTCGGCAACCTCACCTGCGTCATCGGAGTGATGGGAGTCACCGGAGTGATCGGAGTCATGGGAGTCACCAGGATGAGGCGGCTCGCCGCGGGCGGAAACGTCTGCGTCACGAACCGCGGAGGGATGGTTATCTGACAGGTGGAGTAACCGCAGGCGCAGGTTGTCCAGTAACTCAGAGGGCGGCCGCGCGCCGCCGTCGGGACCGCGAGGAGAGTCGGAATCTGCTAGGTCCTCGTCTGACGATCTGTCTAACGAGCGGTCCGGCGGCAAGTCCCTTGGGCGCATGCTCCCGATTGTGCTCCCGGCGAGCCAGCGGTCCTGCCAGAACCGGGCAAGTCATCGCTTCTCCCCCGCTCAAACCACGTAGGCACACACCGCATGTAGCCGACTAGCTGGCGTTTGTGAACGTCGTTGCTAATGGCGCATGAGTTGCACGAGTTAGCCTGTGATTGGTCTGTTGTCAGACCACATGTCCGTGACATGATCGGCGCAAGGGTCTCCCCATGAGTCACGGAGGCAACGGTGGCCGACTCTCACACCCCCCCAGCATCCAGCGGAACCGGACTCAGGCGCGACGCGATCGGGCTGCGCGAGGTCCTGTTCCAGAGCATCACCGACATGGCCCCTGGAGCGGCGATCGCTGCATCGATCCCGTTTGGCGTCGCCTACGCCGGCGGAGCGCTTCCGCTGGCCGTATTGTTCGCTCTCATCGCGTCGTTGTTCACAGCATGGACGATCAGCCAGCTCGCCACGGAGATACCAGCTGCCGGATCGCTGGCGACTTACGCCGCCCGCGGCATCCACCCGGGAGCAGGATTCCTGGTTGCGTGGGCTTATGTGATGGTCGGCTGGCTGGTCGCGCCGCTGGTGCTGCTGCAACTCGGGTTCACGACGGCAGCCACGCTCAACACCGAGTTCGGCTGGCCGGCGAACCTGTGGTGGCCGTGGTCAATCGCGGGCATGCTGATCGTCTTCCTCGTCGGCTACTTCGGGATACGGGCGTCGGCGGGCCTTGGCACGATCCTCGGCATCTTCGAGATCGGCGTGTTCGTGGTCCTAGGCATCTTCCTCGTGGTCCATGCCGGGGGGCACAACACGCTGTCGGTGTTCACTTTCAAGTACACGCCGACCGGCCAGTATCACGGCCTGACCGGCGTCATCGCCGGCTCGGTCTTCACGGTGCTGGCGTTCCTCGGTTTCGAGAGCGCGGCGCCGCTCGCCGAGGAGGCCCGCAACCCTCGCCGCACCGTGCAGCTAGCGGTGCTGCTGTCCACGTTGCTGATCGGCGCCCTGTACGTGTTCACCACCTATGCGGTCGATGTAGCTTTCGGGCCCGGCAAATTCGGCCACTTCACCGCGGGCACGGGCGCCGCTTCCTGGGTCGGGGTGGCGAGGGCACTGTACGGCCTGTTCTGGGTGTTCGTCTTCTTCGCGATCATCAACTCGACGCTCGCGAACTCCAACGCCGGAGTGAATGTCGCCAGTCGTACCGCGTTTGCGATGGGACGGGTGCACGCGTTCCCGTCGGCGTTTTCCCGGGTCAGCGAACGGCACAAGTCGCCGGTGCTGGCGATTACGACGGGCACCGCCATCAGTATCGCCGTCATGCTCGGGCTCGGCTTCGGCTATGACCCGGTGACCGCGTTCGGCATGATTGCGACGGCGCTCGTCATCCTGCTCGTCGGGATCTACCTGGTGATGAACGTGGCCTGCATCGGGTACTTCATTCGCAGGCGCCAACGCTTCAACGTGATCTCGCACCTGGTCATCCCTGTCCTCGGGATACTCGCCTTCATCCCCGCATGGCTGACAGGGGCCGGCGTCAAGGCGCCTGGCCTGAGCTTCATCACGCCGCTCAGCGCGCCGCTCTCCTATATGGGACCGGCCGCGGCGATCTGGATGGTCATCGGCATCGTCTACCTCGTATTCCTGTACGTCCGCGATCGTCAGCGGGTCACGGACGTCGCGATGATCCACCTGGACGAGGAGCCGGTAGCCGCGCCGGAACCTAGAGTTACTTCATGAGTGATCTCCAGGTCATCACGTTCAGGCCTGAGGCCGAGCAGTACGCGTGGACGTTCGGCGGCGTGCCTGCTGTTGCGAGGATCAAGCCGCCGGCCGTGCTGGAGGTCTTCACCGAGGACGCGTTCTTCGGCCGGGTGCGCGGCGAGAACGACCTGGTCTCGCAGGTCTGCGAGTTCCCCTTCGTGAACCCGCAGACCGGGCCGTTCTACATCGAGGGCGCCGAGCCCGGCGACACGCTCGCCGTGCACTTCGTGTCGATCACGCCGGCCAGGGACTGGGGCGCCTCCACCACGATCCCGCTGTTCGGCTCGCTCACGAACACGCACCTGACCGCCCTGCTCAACGAGCCACTGCCCGAGATCGTCTGGATGTGGCAGCTCGACCAGGCGGCCGGGACCTGCCGGTTCACGGCGAGGCATAGTGACTTCACCACCGACATGCCGATGAATCCGATGCATGGCACGGTCGGGGTCGCGCCGGCCAACCTGGAGGTCCGCAGCGCGCTGGTGCCCGACGCGTTCGGCGGCAATATGGACACCCCGGAGATGTGCGCGGGAACGACCTGCTACCTGGGCGTGAACGTCGAGGGCGCGCTGTTCTCGCTCGGGGACGGCCACGCCCGCCAGGGCGAGGGTGAGACGTGCGGCGTCGCGGTCGAGACCGCGATGAACACGGTCATGGTCATCGACCTTCTCAAGGGCGTGCCCTGCCCGTGGCCACGGTTGGAGAGCGACGGCTACATCATGACGGCGGGGTCGGCGCGCCCGCTCGAGGACGCGTTCCGGATCGCCCAGACCGAGCTGATCACCTGGATAGCCGGTCAGTACCGGATGGACCTCATGGACGCCTATCAGCTCATCAGCCAGGGCGTCGAGGCACCGCTGGCCAACGTCGTGGATGTGAACTACACCTCGATCGCGAAGATCCCCAAGCGGTACCTGCCAGGTGCCGCGGTCATGGACAGCACGCACGCGAGGCTACGCGAGCTAGCGGCCCAGTACCGCAGGTAGCTCACTGTTACCAAGCAGCTTGCAGCGGAGGCGGCGGGGCGGCCGTGCTGCACTGAAGCGGGAATGGCAGCTCGCTGAGCCGCCCCGTCGCCACATCCAGCGCGGTGAGATGGCCGCAGACGAAGCGTCCGCTCGGCTTCGGCGGCGTTGCCGGCCCCAGGGCGACGAGCAGATAGCGCCCGTCGATCGCCTCCGGGCTGGCCAGGACCGGCTGGGCCAGCCTGGTCACCAGGACGCGCAGGACCTTGCCGGTCGCGACCGACACCTGCGCGAGTTCGGCGGCACCGTGGGCGAGGCCGATCTGCAGGTAGGCACTGGCGCCATCCGGGCTGAGCACGCCGCCGGTCGGCCCGGTCGTGACCGGCCTGTAGAGCCCGTGGTGCACGACGTGGTAAGAGCTGGATGCCACGACCGCGACGTCCGCGGCCAGGCTGGAGCCGGAAGCCGCCGTGTTCAGCTCAAGGAAGACGTTCGCGTCGCTGTTCAGACGCCGCTGAAGCCGCCCGTTCACTACCGTGGCGTCACCCACGGTTGCGACGATCCCGAGCCGGCCGCCCGATCCCCAGGACACGCTGCTGATCTCCGTGTCGAGCGCCGGCCAGATCGTCCACGTCCGCCGCGCGCCAGTGAGCACGTTCTGCACGGTGATTTCCGCCGGATGCCTGGCCTGATAGTCATCCGGATAGAACTGGTTGTCCGAGGGATATGCCAGTTCCGTGCCGTCCGGTGAGATCGCGAGCGGCAGCTGCATCAGTGCGTCGCTGGTAATCGGGAGTGGCACGTTGAGCCGTTCGCCCGGCAGCCGCTGCGCCGGTCGAGGGCGCCCGTCGGGGCGAAGCGTCACCCGGTAGAAGTCGATCCACATCCTGCCGGCCGAGGCGATCGGCACCTCGCCGGCCAGATAGAACGTCCGATCGCCGGGGCCCACGGTGAGGCCGTCGATGGAGAAATTGTGCTCGGGCGGCGCAATGCCTGCGACCACCGAGCCGGTCGTGGCCGAGCTGATCGCGCCGTGTGCCTCAACCGAGGTCACCAGGTAGCGCGGTTGGCCACCGAGTCTGTGCCCAGGGACAGCGCTGAGGCTCGGAGACGGGGTGGGCTGTCCGGTCGGAGACGGGACGGGCTGGCCTGTCGGGGACGGGATGGGCCTGCGGCCGGTCGGAGACGGCGCCGGGAGGGAGTGACCGGGATGAGCCGGCTCGGGTCGATCACCGCGCAGCAGCCGTCCTCCGGCCACCAGGCCAGCCAGCAGTGCGAGCACCGCCGCCGCTGCCGCGAGCGGCACAAGGAATCTGGTCGCGACCCGGCGATGCCCGTTCGGCAGGGCTGCGAGGCGCCAGCGCCAACCCGGAGCCCTGGCAGGCACCTGCAGGTCAGGAACGTCCTGGGGTTGAATCGACTGGCCGAGCGCGGTTGTCGCATCGCGCAGCCGGGTTTCCGTGCGGCCGGTCATGACGATTCTCCCAGAAGCTCCCTGAGCGCGGCCAGGCCGCGCGAGACCGTGGATTTGGCCGTTCCCCTGCTGATCCGCATCGCCGCCGCGGTCTCCGCCTCTGACAGGTCGAGGAAGTACCGCAACAACAGGGCCTCGCGCTGCCTAGCTGGAAGCCTCGACAAGGCGGCGATCACCGCACGGCGCTCCTCGGTCGCTAGGACCACGGACTCCGCCGACCAGGCGGGCGGCAAGTACGCGCCGTCGCGGCTGCCGCTGGCCAGGGAGGTCCTGGACCGCCGTGACTCTGACCGGCATCCGTTCAGGACCGCCGACCGCACATAGGGCAGAGCCTTGCTGGTGTCGCGCAGGGCATGCCACCGGCGGTGCAGCCCGCAGAATGCTTCCTGCACGATGTCCTCGGCCGCGTGCCGTTCACCGACGATGATGAGCGCCAGCCTGGTCAGGCCGAGGGCATGTTCGGCGTACAGGGCGCTGACCGCCGCGGCTGCCGCCTCGGCCCGGTTCGTCATAGTGTCCTGGGCGCCGAACCGGCCGGCGCCCGCCGGACTGCCGGTGCTCGCCCCGCCGGTGCTCGCGCTCTCAGTGCTCACGCTCGCCGCCACTTCATTGCCTCGGGCCAGGAGGTCGATCCGCGTCCATAACACCGAGACTCGACGGAGGCTGCGAGGTTGCCTTCGCCCTCAGCCTTTCTTGGCCGATTCCAACCGCGAGCCTGCCTGGCCTGCCGTGCGCCGCGGCACCGCGTGCGTCCGGCCAGTTCGGCGCTCAGCTACCGTTCCTCGCATGGACATCGACGTCGTCGCCTTCGACGTGTTCGGCACGCTGGTCGACTGGCGATCGAGCATTGCCCGTGCGCTCGCGAAGGCAGGGGAAGCGGCCGGGCTCAGCGCCGACTGGCCGGCGGCCGCCGACGCCTGGCGCGAGCGGTATTACCCGGCGCTCGGCGCCGTGCTGCGCGGCGAGCGCGCGTTCCAGCCCCTGGATGTCTTGCACGCCGAGATGCTCGACGAGGTCATCGCCGAGCGCGGGCTCGGGGGCCTGGACGCCGCGGCCCGGGCCGGCCTGGTACACGCGTGGCATCGCCTTGACCCGTGGCCGGACGCCGTGCCTGGCCTCACCGCGATGCGCGAGCGGCACATCCTGACACCGCTCTCAAACGGCGGCGTTGGCCTGCTGACCAGACTCGCCAAGGCCGCCGGTCTGCCGTTCGACTGCATCTTGTCGGCCGAGCTGGCGGGCACGTACAAGCCGGATCCGCGGGTGTACGGGCTCGCCTCTGCGTACTTCGACATCCCGGCCGACCGGGTGCTGATGGTCGCGTGCCATCCCAGCGACCTCGAGGGCGCCAAGCGAGCAGGACTGCGAACCGCGTTCATCCCGCGGGCGCGAGAGTGGGGCCGTGGCGGCACCGCCCCTGACCCACCGGATGAGGTTGATCTCGTCGCCACCGATCTAATCGAGCTGGCGGCCGCCCTGATCTGACTGCCCGCCCTTCGCTGGACCGCCGGTGCCATCAGATCCGCTCAGGAACCGCAGCACGTCGGCCGCGTCGTCCCGCAGCGCCGCCGCTGTCTGCGCTGACAGCGGAGCGAACTCCTCGAGCGCGATCCGGCCGGCGTTCAGCGACCACAGCGCCACCGCGTGGCCTTCGACCAGCGCGAACGGGCGGAACAGCCCATTGACCGTGACGATGCCCTGGGCGGTGCCGAGCACCGGCTTCCTGTCGACCCAGCCGTGCAGCAGCGGGTCAAAGGAGCCGAGCAGGCGCGGCGGCGGCAGCGAAGGAACTGTGCGCAGAGGACCCGCACGACCCTCGGTGCCCCCATCGGAGCCGGTGCCGGCGCGGGCAGCCAGCTCCGCGAGGCCGTCGTCACGCTCGCGCAATTCCCCGGCGATCGCGCTCAGGGCGCGCCGCGCGTCGCGCAGCGGCAGTCCGGCCCATTTGGACAGGTCACGCTCTCCCGCCGGTGCGTGCCCCGCCAGGAACCTGCGAGCCAGTTCCGCGAGGGCGGCGTCCCGGTCGAATCCGGCCGGCTTGAAACTGGCGGGCGGCACCCCGAGCCAGTCGCCAACCCTGACAAACGCGTGCTGACGGCCAACCATCGGGCCGCGGATGATCAGGCCACGGATCGACGCCCGCGCCAGGATGTGCACGAGGGCCTGGCCCTGGGTCCTGACCCCGGCCGCGGCGATGACGTCGCCCAGCTGGGCCCTGGTGAGCGGGCCGTCCGCGGCAAGCGCAGCGTCGATCAGGGCGACTGCCTTGTCCGCGTCGTCGGCGGACACGCCCTCTTGGTAAAGCCGCCGCGCGATCGCGGTCTCCAGCGGCGGGGTTGTCAGAAGTTGCAGCCACCAGTAGTCCTCGGCGGTCACCAGGTGCAGCGTGCCCCGGTTCAGCCACGTGACCAGGAGGGACCGATCCGCGGTCAGCGCGCGATCGACGTCGGCGGCGCTCAGACCCGATGTCCTCGCCCGGATCGCGAGCCGTACGCCCCGCGGGTCCTGGCCTTGGACCGCGAGCAGCCTGCTGACAACCTCGACCGGTGAGGCCGCCGTCGACCGAGATAGCAGCTGAGCGGCGCACCGCTCGGCCACCAGGGCAGCGCCGCGCTGGGCGGCCCCGATCTCGGCAGGGACGTCTGGCATGGGCCCATCGTGTCAGCAGCTGCCGACAGACGAACCGGACCCGCAAGGAACTGTCAGCCGAAGGCCGGCGAGGCGTGCACGAGGTCGCCCTGGACGTAGGTAGCGAGCACGCGCGTATGCACGATCTCGGCTGGTTGCCCCGTGAGAGGGTCGCGGTCGAGCACGACCAGGTCGGCAAGCTTGCCTGGCGCGACCGAGCCGGTGACGTCGTCCAGGTGGTTCACGAACGCCGAGCCGATCGTGTACGCGCCGAAAGCCTCAGCGGGGTCAAGTGCCTGCGCCGGCAGGAAGGGCTCAGCCTGCGGACCGGCCGATCCGGCCAGCGATCTGTTCACCGCGACATGGATCGCGCGCAGCGGGCTCGCGCTGCTCACCGCCCAGTCGCTGCCGGCCGCCAGCCGCGCTCCAGCCCGAGCCAGATCACCGAAGACGTATTGCCGCGCGGTCCGCTCAGGACCGAGGAACGGGATGGTGAGTTCGTCCATCTGCGGTTCATGCGCCGCCCACAGCGCCTGCATGTTGGCCGTCACGCCGAGCGGGGCGAATCTCGGCACGTCGTCTGGGTGCACGATCTGCACATGCGCGATGTGATGCCGGTTGTCATTGACGCCGTTGGCAGCCCTGGCGGCGGCGACGGCGTCGAGGCATTCCCGCACCGCCCGGTCGCCGATGGCGTGAAAGTGCACCTGGAAGCCGAGGCGGTCCAGCGCGGTGACATGCTCGCGCAGCTCCTCAGGATCCACGTGCGAGAGCCCGCGCGCTGATGTCTGGCAACCACAAGCATCGAGGTACGGCTCGAGCAGCCCGGCCGTGGCGTTCTCGGCCACGCCGTCCTGCATGATCTTGACGGTGTTCGCACGGAACCGCCGCGCCTGGCCAGCTTCGCGGCGGCCGCGGATCTCGTCGATCTGATCGGCGCCCCTGGCCCGGTCCCACCACAGCGCACCCTGAACGCGCGCGGTGAGCTGTCCGGATCTGGCCGCCGCGAGGTAGACGGGCAGCGGATCCTCCGACCCCAGATAGGCCCCGATGATCGCGTCCTGCCAGCCGGTGATCCCGCGCTCGTGCAGGTGCCGCTGGGCGAGCATGAGCCCGGCCAGCCGCTCCTCGAAGGCCGGCTTGGGCACGAACGTCCCGATCAGGTTTGCGGCGCCCTCGTGCGCGGTGCCCTGCAGTCCGCCGTCCTGGTCGCGCTCGAACCGGCCGTCGGCCGGATCGGGTGTCCTGGCGTCGAACCCGGCGATCTCCAGCGCCCTGGTGCTGGCCCAGCCGCCGTGGCCGTCCCTGTTCAGCAGGAACGCCGGCCTGCCGCCGGTCAGCTTGTCAAGCAGCTGCCTGCTCGGCGTTCCCCGCTCGAACCACTCCATCCGCCAGCCGCTGCCGGAGACCCACTCCTTGTCAGGGTGCGCAGCGACGTAGGAATTTATCCGGGCGATGGCCTCCTCGAGAGTGGCGGCCCCGATCAGATTGCAGCCGACCATCGTCACGCCCGCGAAGGCGGGGTGCACATGCGCGTCCTGGAAGCCCGGCAGCAGCGCCCGTCCGCGCAGGTCAACTCGCTCGGTTCGCGGCCCGGCGAGGTCGGCGGCCGCGCCGTCAGTCGCCGACCCGACCGCCGCGATCGTGCCGCCGGCGACCGCGACCTCGGTGGCCGGGCTGCCGTCGGCCGCCATCGCCCGCACCAAGCGCCGCCCGCTGCGATCGGCCGTGTAAACCGCCCCGCCGCCGAAGATCACGTCCGCGTGTCCCGCCATGCGCCCTCCAGCCCGTGCCGCCCGCCGCGATCTATCTTCGCCCAGAGCCAGGGCTAGCCGGGATTGCGTGCGGTTAAGGGCGCCGCCAGATCGAGGTGATCGGGTAGTGGGTGCGCGCCTGGCCGCGGAAGGGCAGGCGATAGGCCTGCTCGATCGTCCGCAGCACGTTGTAGTGGTCGATCGGCTCGCGGTATCTGCCGGGGCGCACCTGCTGGCCAGTGACGATTGTTGCGATGTGGTTAGAGTTGCCGCCGTCGTCCTCGTCGAAGGTCACGATTAGCAGGCTGTTGTTGGTCTGCGCCCACATGGCGTAGCCAGCCAGGTGGACGCGCAGCCACGTGTCTCCCGCGCTAACCGAGCAGTCGTGCATGTCGTGACAGAGGTCAGGGATGACGAACGAGACCGTCGGCAACGCGCCGAAGCCGCCGGCCGCGAACCTGGTGAACGGCAGGTTCACCGCCCTGGGCAGGCCGGTGAAGTCCGTCCATGGGGCGTGTTTGCGGGCGTAGCCGCCCTGCCCGCACACCTGGGACCCGGCGGCCGGCAGTCCTTCTGAGTACCCCGCGAAGCTGAAGCCAGCGCCGATCAGGTCGGCTGCCAGGTTCGGGGCGCGCAACGACGTCGGGCACTGGTCGCTGGTCACGCCGTGCGTGCTGCCGGAGAACAGGGCCAGGTAGTTCGGCTCGCTTGGATGGCTGACGGCGTAGGACCTGGTGAACAGGGCGCCGGACCTGGCCAGGGCGTTGATGTAGCGCGCCTGCGGGTTGCCGATTATGCCGCTGTAAGCGTGGTTCTCTTCGATCACGACCACGATGTGCCTGGGCCTCGGCACGGCCGCCGCACTGGGCTGACCCGACGGGCTCGGACGTCCGGAGCGCTGCACGCCGACGCCAGGCGGAGCGCTCGACGAACTGCACGCGGCAAGCGCGATGCCCGCCACGACCAGCGCCGCGGCCCGCCAGTGCCGGCATTTGTTCCGCATCGGCTCCATCCTGGCCAGTCGCATGGACGGTAAACGTCCAGGGCACGACGGGGGTGCCAGGGCGGTCGCGACGTGGGCCGCTCGCCGTCTGCCGGCCTGTGGCAGAGTGCGATACATGCCCTCCACAGTGTCGACCTCCTACGGAACGCTGCGAGGTCAGGTTCGCGACGGCGTCACGAGCTTCCTCGGCATCCCCTACGCCGCGAGCCCGACTGGCAGCCTGCGGTTCAGGGCGCCGGTGCCGCCGGAGCCGTGGAGCGGCGTCAGGGAAGCGGTCGCCTACGGAGCCACGCCGCCGAAGCCGGACTATCCGCCGCCCTTCGACACGCTCTTCGCCGAGCCGAATATCGCCGGCGATGATTGGCTGAACCTCAACGTCTGGACCCCCGATCCCGGTGCATCCGGCCTGCCGGTGATGGTCTGGATTCACGGCGGCGCGTTCGCCAACGGCAACTCGGCGATCCCGCTGTACGACGGGCACGCGTTCGCCAGGGACGGGCTCGTCCTGGTCAGCATCAACTACCGGCTCGGCGTCGACGGCTTCGCGCTGCTCCCCGACTCCCCCGCGAACCGGGGCCTGCTCGATCAGATCGCCGCGCTGGAATGGGTACGCTCCAACATCAGCGCGTTCGGTGGCGACCCCGCGAACGTGACGATCTTCGGTGAGTCCGCGGGCGGTATGAGCGTCACCACTCTGCTGGCCATGCCCGGTGCGGCTGGCCTGTTCAGCAAGGCGATCGCGCAGAGCGGCGCGGCCCAGGCTGCCGCCGCCCCGGCCGATGCCGCCCTCGTCACGACAGAACTTGGCAAGGCGCTCGGCACCGTGCGCGGCCGGCACGGAGGTGACCGGCCGCGCCCTGGCTGAGGTCGACCTGGCCGCACTCAACGCCGCCCAGGCTGTAGTACGCGACGCAATGGCGGCCAGCCCCGACCCTGCCAGATTCGGGCCCAGCATCGTCGCGAGCACGATGCCGTTCATCCCTGTGATCGACGGCGATTCGCTGCCCGAGCACCCGCTCGCCAGCATTGTTGCTGGCAGCGGATCCGATGTGCCGCTGCTGATCGGCACCAACACCGACGAGTTCCGCACATTCCTGGTTCCGTCTGGTGTCGTCGAGCTGATCACCGAGGAGGTACTCGCGGCGATGGCCGGGGCGGTAGGGGCTGATAAGCACGTGATCGACACATACCGGGCGAGCCGCGATGGCGCATCACCGGGGGACTTGCTGGCTGCCTTGCTAACAGACCGGTTCTTCTTGCTGCCTGCGCTCGCGGTGGCCGAGGGCAGGGATGGCGGGCCGGCGCCGACCTACTGCTACGAGTTCGCCTGGCAGCACCCTCAGGTGGGCGCCGGGCACGGGCTAGATGTTCCGTTTGTCTTCGATAATCTGGCGGCGGAAGGAGCGGAACTCGTCGCTGGCCCGGACGCTCCGCAGGAGGTGGCGGAGGAGATGCATGCGGCCTGGGTCAGGTTCGCTGACCGCGGTGAGCCCGGCTGGGCGCCTTACGATGCGAGCCGCCCGGTCATGGTCTTCGACACGGGCGGCGGTCGGGTGCGGCATGATCCGCGGCGCGAGGAGCGCGAGATCTGGGCGCGACCGTGATGCCGCGAAGCCGTCGGTACGTGATGCGCTCCGCACCCGTCCGCCACGCTGCGCAGCACTCAGGCATCCGGCTAGGCGGCGCACTCCCGGCAAATGGGTTCACCCTTGCGGGTCTCAGCGAGCTGGCTCCTATGGTGCACAAGGAAGCAGCTTGAGCAAGTGAACTCGTCGGCTTGCCGCGGGATCACCCGGAAGGACAATTCCTCATTCGAGAGATCCGCTCCAGGCAGCTCAAGCGACTCAGCAACGTCGTCGGGATCGAGGTCGATCGACGTCGACGACTTATCCATCCGGCGGGCCTGAAGTTCCTGCAGGCTGTCCTCGGTCAGCTCTTCGTCCGTCTTCCGCGGACTGTCGTAGTCAGTAGCCATCGTGGCTTTACTCCTCCATCGTTAAATTCCTCGCGCGAGTGCAACGCTTTCGAGGCCGTAGTTGTGCCCGAATCCGGCGGGGAATTCTGTCACGTCCCCGCCCCGAGGTACACACAGCAGACCTGAGCGGCCGTTCGTGTCGCACCGGTTTACTCTCAGATCACTGTTAACTACCGCATCCGCACCACGAGCCAGCTGGTCCAGGGCCAGCCGCGGAGCGGTCAGGCGTCCCGCTCGGCGTTCAGACCGAGCAGAAGGTCGTGCAGCTCAGCAAAGAGGTCCGGCCCCGCGCCTATGGTCATCGAAGGGCCAGCCGCCTCCTCGGCCAGCCCGCCGACCACCGCCCCTGCCTCGCGGGCGATCAGAGTACCCGCCGCGATATCCCAGTACTGCACGCCGCGCTCGAAGTAACCGTCCACATTCCCAGCAGCGAGCGAACACAGGTCAATCGAGCAAGCCCCGTTGCGCCGGATGTCCCTTACCCGCGGCAAGACAGCGCTAAGCACCTGGCCCTGCACCACCCGTCGGGTCCGCTCGTAGCCGAATCCGGTCGCGATCAGCGCCCTGGACAACGGAACGTCAACGGTGCAGGCCAGACGTTCGCGGTCGGCAGGCACGTCGCCAGATTTGTTACTCGATTGCGGTTCTTGAACCGGTGATTGGCGCCCGCCAGGCCCCGCCACCCGCCACCGCGCCGAACATGACGCCGCGGCGCGGCACGCACACTACACCGGCGACGACCTGACCGCCGGCCTCCGCGGCGATGCTCACCGCCCAGTCGGGCAGTCCGTACAGGTAGTTGACCGTGCCGTCCAGCGGGTCAACGATCCACCTGACTGGCGCGGCACCGCCGGTCTGGCCGCCCTCCTCGCCCAGGATCGCGTCATCCGGCCGTTCGGCCAGGATCCTGTTCCTGATCAGCTGCTCCGCGGCCTGATCCATCTCGGTGACGACATCGGTCGGACTTGACTTGGTGCGAACCACCGCTGGCCTGCCATGCCGCCCGGCCAGCAGATCACCTGCCTCGACGGCGACGGCGACGGCCAGCGCCAGCAGATCACGGGGATCCTGGCTGGTCATGAGGCAGTCCGGCAGCACTGGCCGACGCAGAAACGCGCCGTCTCCGAGCCGGACGCCCGCAGCCGGGCCATGTCGGTAGCGGCTGGCCCGCGAACCCCTGCGGCAAAGCCAGCGACCAGGCTGGAAATCATCGCGACGAACTCGGGATCGGTGCCGGGCGTGGCCGCCCTCGCCATCGGCAGCCCGAGATCGCTGGCCGTCCGCGCCGCCTCGACGTCCAGGTCGAAGATGACCTCCATGTGGTCGCTGACGAACCCGATCGGCACAACCACGGCCGCTGGCGCACCGTCCTTCGCCAGCCTCGTGAGGCACTCGTTGATGTCCGGGCCGAGCCAGGGCACTGACGGCGGCCCGCTGCGGCTCTGGTAGGCCAGCCGCCAGGTCGCCCTGCCGACTCCGGCGGCCACCCGCCGGGCCACCTCGGTCAGCTGAGCCTGGTACGCCCCGCCGCCTGGGCCGCTCACCGAGGCCATCGACTCGGGGATGCTGTGCGCGGTGAAGACTAGCTCGGCGCCGTCTCTGACATCGCAGGGCAGCGACGCCAGCGCGGCGGCGGCGGACGAGACGAACGAGGCCGCATACCCCGGGTGCCAGTAGTAAGGCGGGATCTTGACGATCTCAAGTGCCGTCGCGCCGACGGCGACTCGTGCCGCATCGATGTCGTCCAGGTACTGACGGCAACTGGAATACGAACTGTAGGCCGCGGTGGCGAACGCGATCACTGAGCCGACGCCGTCCTCGGCCATCT
This sequence comes from uncultured Actinomycetota bacterium, assembly GCA_963696215.1. Classification (GTDB taxonomy): domain Bacteria; phylum Actinomycetota; class Actinomycetes; order Streptosporangiales; family Streptosporangiaceae; genus Chersky-822. The sequence continues at coordinate 422,771 of CAVOJF010000005.1, read as the reverse complement.
GCCGCACGGCGTCGGCCAGGTACGGCCGCCAGTTCCGGTTTCCCCAGTACACGGGCAGGCCGATCCCGTTCGCAGCGAATTCACGTGTGATCGCGCCGATCAGGTCGCGGCACTGGGCGTTGATCGGGCTCACGCCGCCGAATAGCTGATAGTGCTCGGCGACCTGCGCCAGCCTGCTTTCTGGCACATTGCGTCCTGCCGTGACGTTGCGCAGGAAGGGCATCACGTCATCCGGTCCCTCCGGCCCGCCGAAGGAAACGAGCAGGAACGCAGCGTCTGTGCCCATGGCGTCATCCAATCAGGACGGGTCCGCATTAGCGGCATAGCCCCGCTCCGGACGATAGGCGGAGGCCGTCCGGTCAGTGATACTCGGCCGCGTACCTGCCGGCGAGCGCGAGGACCTCGTTCACATACCAGTCGGCATGGTTATAGGCGAAGATCGCCTGGCGGAGCCCTGCCTGGGTCCCGGCCGACGCACCGTCGGCGCAGAGCATCCTGGCCGCGGACGGCACCGCGTCGAAGGGGTTCATGATGTCGGGCGGACCAGACGGGCCGAATCCGTTGATCCCCCATTCCGCCCAGGTGCTCGGCAGGAACTGCATGGGGCCGAGCGCTCCGGCGCTCGATGGGCCCACATTCTGCCCGTCGGCGCTTTCGATCTGGCCGATCGCCGCGAGCACCGTCCAGGACATCTGCGGACAGTACTTGGCCGCAGATGCCTGGAAGAGTTGCAGATAGCTGCCGATCTGGCCGGGCCGCGGCGGCGCGCTCGCGATCGGCCGCCGGCCTCGCAGGTCGACCACCTTGGCCTGCGTGCCGAGCACCCGTCGCACTTGCGCCGTCAGGGCCGCGATGGTGGGCCCCGGAGCGCTGATCAGGGCGGCGACCCGGTGCACCAGGCCCAGCCTGCTCGAGGTGGCTTCATTGACGAGCAGGTCCACGCCGGCGATATTGAGCCTGGCCGACCCCGCATATTCGAGCTTGACGGGGGTGCGCGCGGTGAGCCGGTCACTGCCGGCCGATAGGCCGAGCCGGCTGGCCGCCGGCGCTGAGGCGACAAAGTCACCGGCCGCCAGCTTTGCCCAGAGGGCCTGATCCGAGGCCGCCCGCAACGGTACCCAGGACCTGAACTGAGCCGGGTTCACGCCGATCACGCTCGCCCGCTTGCCGTCCACCCCGATCTGGGCGCCGTCGAATGTGATCATCTTCCTGACACCGGTGATCGAGCGGAGCCCGGCCACGTCGCTGGGCTGGAGGCCACCCGGCAGCACGATCAGCAGGTCGGGCAGGATGATCCCGCTGTAAGAACTGGTGGTGACGGTACGGCCAGCGGAGACTGGCGCCGATGAACCCGCGGGGGCCGGGGCCGACGCGGTGGACGGGCCGCCGCCGGCCGGCAACACGCCGAGCGGTCTTTCCTGGCCTGCCCGCGCGGTCACGCCACCGATCGTCAGCGCGAGGATCACGGCCATTCCGGCCAGAACGGCGCCGGAGCCGAGGAGCACAGGCCGGGGCAGCGCACGGACCGTGGCCAGGGCCACGTTCGCGGAGCGAACCGCTGATCTGCCGAGGCGATCGGCTGAGCGTGAAAATGACGGGGCTATGCCACCGCCGGCACGCTTAAGCCTGGGTCCCATGTCCATTCCCATGTTAGCCGCGGACCTGCGAGCACAACCAATGCCAGCCAGTGCCTGATACCCGGCCCTGAAGGACAAACTACCTCGTCGTACGCTATGCGGGCAGGACGGGGAGGTTCGTCAACGATGACGCAGGTGCGGGACCGGCGCGGCCGGGAGCGCGATACTCGCACCTCGAACCGGCGGAACCCTTACCTCGAACTGCTGCGCACCCCTGGCGCTCTCGAGTTCTCAGCATCCGGCGTCGTCGGCCGGATGTCCATGTCCATGTACGGCCTCGGCACCGTACTCCTGATCGCTCTGCTGACCGGACGTTACGGTGAGGCAGGAACCGTCGCCGCCGCCGGCGCGGTCGGGTACGCCCTGTTCAGCCCGGCGATCGCCACCAAGTCCGACCGGCTAGGCCAGCGCCGTGTCCTGCTCGTCCAGACCGCCGTCTTCACGCTCAGCAGCGCCGTGTTCATCAGCTGCGCCGAGCTGCGGGCACCGTTCTGGATACTGCTGCTGACCGGCATCGTCGCCGGCGGATCGATGCCATCGATCGGCAGCATGGTGCGGACCAGGTGGAGCAGCATGGTGGACGGCGATCCGCAGCGGCTGCACACCGCTTTCGCGCTGGAGTCGGTCAACGACGAACTCATCTTCGTGATCGGGCCGGCGCTGGTGACGCTGCTGGCAACGCAGCTCGCCCCGGCTACGGGCATCGGAACCGCGAGCCTGCTGTGCGTCGTCGGCACCCTGCTGTTCGCCGCGCAGCGCAGGACGGAGCCCGCCCTGAAGCCGCGGCCGGTCCAGGCCACCGATCGGGTCGCCGCGGGCCTTCCGCCGGCTCGCGACGCGACACCACTCGGTCTGCGGCGCGCGATCGGGCGGCTGTCGAGGCCCAGCCTGCCGGCCCGCGGCCTCGGCACCCTGGCGCCCGCGTTCCTGCTCATTGGGGCGATGTTCTCGGCGATCGACCTCAGCACCGTCGCGTTCGCCGCCGAACTCGGCCACCGGCCGGTCGCCGGACTGATCCTCGGCACCTACGCGCTCGGCAGTGCGGCGGGCGGCCTCTGGTACGGATCGCGGCACTGGAAGGCGCCACTCGGACGGCGATTCACGATCACAGCCGCGCTCACCGTTGTCGGCGTGTCGAGTTTCTGGGCCATGCCCGGCCTGCTGGCGCTCGACGCCGTCGGCTTCATGGCCGGGCTCGCGATCTCGCCCACCCTGATGACCGGCTATGCGATCCTCGAGCGGCAGGCGCCGCCGCACCGCACCACCGAGGCGATGGCGTGGCTGAGCTCGACGATCTCGGTCGGCGTGGCGCTAGGCTCGGCGTTCGCCGGTCATATCATCGACGCCTACGGAGCGCGGTGGAGCTTCGCCTTCTCGGCCTGCTGTGGCGCGGCTGGCGTCCTGATCTGCGTGGCCGGGCTGCGCAAGCTGCGGACCGATGACGACAGCCAACCGGCAGAATTGGGTGCGACCGCCTGAACCGGACCGAACAGAGGACGTGCCGCGATGACCACGGATAGCACATCCACCTGGCGGAACTGGGCAGGGAACGTAACAGCCAGACCAGCCAGGGTGCGAGTGCCGGCCTCAGCGGCCGAGGTCGCCGCCGAGGTGACGAAGGCGGCCGCCGACGGGCTGGCGATCAAGATGACCGGCAACGGGCACTCTTTTACCCCGGCGGCCAGCACCGACGGGGTGATGCTGAGTCCAGCCGGGCTGACCGCCGTGCGTTCCATCGACGCGGCCGCCGGGCTGATCACGGTCGAGGCCGGCTGCCCGCTGTCCACGCTGAACTCCGCCCTGCACGCCCGCGGCCTGTCGCTGACCAACATGGGCGACATCCAGGTGCAGACCGTCGCGGGCGCCACGCAGACAGGAACGCATGGCACAGGCAGGGAGAGCGGCAGCATGGCGGCGCAGGTCGCCGCGCTCGAACTGGTGCTCGCCGACGGCAGCGTCGTGACCTGCTCGGCCGATGACCCGCAGCCTGACTTGTTCAACGCGGCGCGGATCGGCATCGGCGCGCTCGGGATCGTGACCGCGGTGACCTTCAGGACTGAGCCTGCCTTCTTGCTCACCGCCCAGGAGGCGCCGATGAGCTGGTCCGAGGTCGTCGCCAGGCTGCCTGAGCTGACCAGCGAGAATGAGCACTTCGAGTTCTACTGGTTCCCGCACAGCGACGGCTGCCTGACCAAACGCAACAACCGGTCAGCCGGACCCGCCAGCCCGCTCCCTGGCTGGCGGTACTGGCTGGACGATGAGTTCCTGTCAAACTCCGTGTTCGCCGCCACGTGCCGCCTTGGCTACTTGCTGCCAGGCGTGATCCCGACCGTCAACTCGCTGGCCAGCCGGGCGCTGAGCGCCCGCACCTACACCGACGCGCCGTACAAGGTGTTCACCAGCCCGCGCCGGGTCAGATTCAAGGAGCAGGAGTACGCGATTCCCAGGGAAGACCTCGCCGAGGTGCTCGCTGAGGTGCGGGCGCTGTTCGACCGCAAGGACTGGCGGATCAGCTTCCCGATCGAAGTGCGGGTAGCCCCGGCCGACGACCTCTGGCTGTCGACCGCCAGCGGACGCGACAGTGCCTATCTGGCCTTCCACATCTACCACCCGTCGCCGCACGAGGACTACTTCAGTGAGACGGAAGCGATCATGACGGCGGCCTGCGGGCGGCCGCACTGGGGCAAGATGCACACCAGGGACGCCGATTACCTGCGCGGCGTGTACCCGAGATTCGGCGACTTCGTGGCGCTGCGCGACAAGCTCGATCCTGACCGCAGGTTCGGCAACGCCTACCTCAGCCAGGTCCTCGGGTCCTGATCCGGGCAGGTGCTGGCCCACGGGGGCTGTCAGAATCGCTAGGTGCGCTTCCTCAGTCAGCCCGACCATGACCTTACTTACAGCGACGTCTTCCTGGTGCCGAGCCGGTCGGCGGTGACGTCAAGGAACGACGTCGACCTGGCCACCGCAGACGGCAGCGGCACCACGATCCCGATCGTGGTTGCCAACATGACCGCGGTGGCGGGACGGCGGATGGCGGAGACCGTCGCGCGGCGCGGCGGCATCACTGTTTTGCCGCAGGACATCCCGGTCGACGTCGTCGCCGAGGTGATCGCGTGGATCAAAAGCAGGGACCTGGTCTACGACACTCCGCTGACGCTTGGCCCCGAGGCGACGACCGGCCACGCGCTGAGCCTGCTGCTCAAGCGCGCGCACGGCGGCATCGTGGTGATCGAGGATGGCCGGCCGGTCGGCGTTGTCACCGAGGCCGACTGCACAGGAGTGGACAGGTTCACCCAGCTACGGCGCGTGATGTCGAGCGAACTCGTCACGCTGCCGGCCGGGGTCGATCCGGAACGCGCTTTCGGCCTCCTGCAGGCAGGACGGCACAGGCTGGCGCCGGTCGTGGGCGACGACGGCCGCTGCGTCGGCATCCTCACCAGAACCGGAGCGTTGCGGGCGACCATCTACACCCCGGCCACTGACCTGCGCGGCAAACTGGCAGTCGGGACGGCGCTCGGCATCAACGGCGACGTCGCCGGCCGGGCCAAGCAACTCCTCGACGCCGGGTCTGACCTGCTAGTCGTCGATACCGCGCACGGCCACCAGGAGAAGATGATCTGGGCGCTGCAGGCCGTGCGGTCGGTGTCGCCGACCGTGCCCGTGGTGGCCGGCAACGTGGTCACCGCGGCCGGCACGGCTGACCTGATCGAGGCGGGAGCTGACATCGTAAAGGTCGGCGTCGGCCCTGGCGCGATGTGCACCACCAGGATGCGGACCGGAGTCGGCCGCCCGCAGTTCAGCGCCGTGCTCGAGTGCGCCGCCGAGGCACGCAAGCTGGGCCAGGCACGTCTGGGCCGACGGCGGCATCCGGTACCCGCGCGACGTCGCGCTCGCGCTCGCTGCCGGCGCTGCCAGCGTGATGATCGGCTCCTGGTTCGCCGGCACGTGCGAATCCCCTGGTGACGTGTACCGGGACCCTCAGGGCAAGCTCTACAAAGAGAGCTTCGGGATGGCCTCGGCCAGGGCGGTCAGGCTGCGGAGCGCCGCCGACTCGCCCTTCGAGCGCGCCCGCAAGGAACTCTTCGACGAGGGCATCTCGAGCTCGCGGATGTACCTGGACCCGGAGCGTCCCGGGGTCGAGGACCTGATCGACGCCGTCATCGCCGGACTGCGCAGCGCCTGCACCTACGCTGGCGCCGGCAGTCTGGCCGAGTTGCACGAGTGCGCGGTCGTCGGCATCCAGAGCGCCGCCGGGTACACGGAGGGAATGCCCCTGCCGAAGGCTGGTGAGAAGCCAGCGTTGACGATGGTTCTGCCCGCCTGACCCCCAGGAGCGCCATGCCCAGCACCCGCCCGTTCCGGCGCCTGATCGCACGCCGCGCGGGAGTCGTGGCCGCCGGCGCTGTGGCCCTCGCCATCGCGCAGGCTGGTCAGGTCCCCCCGGCGGCCGCCGCGGCGCAGCATCCGCCACGCAAGATCGCCGCGCGGGCGGCCGAACTAGCTGACGCGGCGACCGGTAAGCAACTCTGGGGCCGACGGCAGTACAGCGCAGCGCCCGATCGCCAGCATCACCAAGGTGATGACCGCGCTCGTCGTGGTCAAGACCGGCGCGCTTAGCCGGCGGATCAGGATCACGGCGGCGGACGTCGAGTACGCCCGCGAGCACAACGCCACGACGGCTGGCCTGCGCGCCGGCGATGTGCTCACCGCCAGGCAGTTGCTCTACGCGATGCTCCTGCCGTCCGGCGCCGACGCCGCAATCGCGCTGGCCCAGAGCTTCGGCCCTGGCTGGCCCGCGTTCGTGCGGAAGATGAACGCGACTTCCCGTCGGCTGCATCTGGTCAAGACGCATTTCACGAACTTCGACGGGCTGCTCTCTACCGACGTGTCCACGCCGCGGAACCTGCTGCTGCTCGGCGAGGCGGCGATGGCCGAGCCGATCGTCGCGGCCGTGGTCGAGGCACCGCAGGTACCTGCTGCACGCCGGTCCGCACCACCACCACTACTTCTGGCTGAACACCAACCTGCTGCTTGGCAAGTATCCGGGCGTGATCGGCATCAAGACCGGCTGGACCCCCGCGGCCGGGGAATGCCTGCTATTCGAGGCCACTCGCGGCAAGCGGACGCTGATCGGCGTCGTTCTCGACAGTGCCGCGACCAAGACGGGCGTGACGTTCACCGATGCCGTCAAGATGCTCAACTGGGGCTTCGGCCTGCGGCTGGCGGTCACCATCCTGCCGCCGCCGGCCGGAATCCGGCGGAGTAACCCTGCCGGGCATTCGGCCGGCTGGCCTAACCTCGGTGCCATGACTGCACCGACCGCCATACCGAGGCCCGAGGCCAGCGGCAGGCCCGCAGCGGGCACGGGACCGAGCGTCCTCGTCGTCGAGGATGACGAGGGCATCGCCACTCAGCTCGTGCGCGGCCTGATCCGGGGCGGTTACCAGGTCGACCACGTGACGACCGGCGCCGCGGCGCTCGCGCACAGCCTGGCCGACGTCGTCCTGCTCGACCTGGCGCTACCCGACGGCGACGGCGTGCGGGTCTGCCGCAAGCTGCGCGAGCGGTCTCCCGTCGCGATCATCGTGGTGACGGCCTACGGCGAGGAGAGCTGACCGGGTCAACGCGCTGGACGCGGGCGCCGACGACTACCTGGTCAAGCCGTTCGGGCTGGCCGAGCTCCAGGCCAGGATCCGCGCCGTGCTGCGCCGCGTCAGGCCGGGCGGCGAGCTGATCAGGCACGGGCCGCTGACCATCGACCTGCGCACCAGAAAGGTGACCGTGCACGGCGATCCGGTTGCGCTCACCCCGAAGGAGTTCGACATCCTCGAATGCCTCTCGGTCGACCCGGGCCGGGTGATGGCGCGCCAAGAGGTGCTCGAGTCGGCCTGGGACTCGCACTGGTACGGGCCGACCAAGGTGCTCGACGTCCACGTCGCCGCCCTGCGCCGCAAGCTGGGCGTGCCGGGCCTGATCGAGACCGTCTACGGCCGCGGATTCCGGCTCGGCGAGGTCTGAGGTGGCGCGCCGGATCGCGCTGATAGTCATCGCGCTCGTCGCGGTACTTCTCGGCGTGGCGGCGATTCCGCTTGGCGTGCTTACGTCGAACCAGGACCAGCGCGACTTCAGGACCGACACGCTCGCGGCCGCGACAACCGTCTCGAGCGTCGCCGAGGGGTTCCTTGGCGACCATGCCACCAGGGTGCAGCTAGCCAAGTCGATCGCCGGCCTCGAACGCCGCGGCGACGTCGTCGCCGTCTACGCCGCCGATGGCACCCAGGTGGCCGGCACGCGAGCGGTGCCAGGAGTGACGGTGGCGGTCGCGTCCGGCTCCCGGCCAGCTAAGGAGCCGCGGATGTACTCGGCGGACGAGAGCCTGACCGTCGTCGTTCCCGTCACGAGTGAGGCCGGCGCGTTGTGGCTGGGGAACGTGGCGCTGGCCAGGTCGACCGAGCCGCTCGAGCACCGGCTGACCGTCCTGCGCGGCTGGCTCGCCGCTGTATCGGCGGCCGGGCTGCTCGCCGCGGTGCTGATCGGGACGGCCCTCGCACGCTGGGTCAGCAGGCCGCTTGGCGCCCTCGAGGCGGCCGCACAGCACCTCGGTGACGGTGACTTCGCGGCCCGCGCCCCGGCCACTGCGGGCCCGCGCGAAGTGCGCAGGCTGGCGGCCAACTTCAACCGGATGGCTGGCCGGCTGGAGTCCCTGGTCAGCGGCCACCAGGCGATGATGGCCGACGTGTCGCACCAGCTCCGCACGCCGCTCGCCGCCCTGCGGCTGCGCCTCGACGTGCTCGCGATGCAGACCCCTGACCACCAGCTTGCCGACGAGCTCGCAGGCGCCCATGACGAGATAGGCAGGCTGTCGCGGATGGTCGACGGCCTGCTGGCCGTCGCCCGCGCCGAGAGCGTCACGGCGGCGCCCGTCCCTGTCCAGGTGGAGGCCGTCATCAGGGACCGCGCGGCCGCCTGGAAGCCTGCGGCCGATGAGAAGCCGGTCGCACTGAGCGTGCCAGTGACCGAGCCGCTGACGGCAAGGATGCGAGAAGGACATCTTGAGCAGGTACTCGACAACTTGCTGGCCAATGCCATCGAGGCGGTTCCCGGCGGCGGACACGTCACGATCACCGCTGTGCAGGCGGAATCCAGGATCAAGATCGTCGTGGCCGACGACGGCCCAGGCATGAGCGAGCAGCAGCGGCGGGCCGCCTTCCGCCGTTTCGTCTCGGCCACGCCAGGCGGCACCGGGCTCGGCCTGGCCATCGTCTATCGCATCATCACGGCCGACGGCGGCACCGCTGAGCTTTCGGACACCCTGGGCGGCGGCCTGACCGTCGCACTTGACCTGCCTGCCGAGTCGCGGATCAGGTCCTGACGAGACCGACCCGTCAGTCGTCCACGGGCACGACGAACATGCGGGACCCTGCGGGGGCGATCTTCTGGTAGTCGGCCGCCGTCGCCCTGCCTGCGTCGGATCCGAACCCTGCCTGCAAGGCGGCGTCGTCGTCGAAGTACAGCTCGGTGATCCGGTAGTACGTCTGCTCCCCGCCGTCGATCGCGGCCGCGACCTTACCTGTCTCGGCGCGCAGGAGCCCGGGGACGTCTTCCACCAGCGGTACGTGCGTGCCCGCGTAGTGCACGTCGAACGCCTCAGCGTCATCAGGATGGGTGTACAGAACTACCAGCTTCACTGTCATGCCAGCGACGCTACGCGGCGCACCGCGCGGCTGTCATCCTGACCGCGTCAGCCGCGCGCATGGCACGATCAGATCGGAATCTGGGCCGGTGCCATCTCCCTGACTTGCCGCAGGTCGGCCGCGATCAGTTCGATCGCGTGGTCGCCAGCGGACAGGACGCCGCAGAAGTTCATGAAGCCATGCATGGTCTGCGCGTACTCGACGTGCTGCACGGGCACACCGTCCTTCGCCAGCCTGGTCGCGTAGGACCTCGCGTCATCACGCAGCGGATCACGGCCAGCCCCGATCAGCAGCGCGGGCGGGAGCCCGGCCAGCGTGAACGCGCGCAGCGGCGCTGCGTACGGCGTGGCCTCCTGGCCGGCCAGGTACTGGGTTTCCGGCCAGTTCCCAGCCTTGATGCTCAGGAAGACCCCGTCGTACAGCCGGACGGACTCGGTGTCCTGGCCGAAGTCCAGGACCGGGTAGCACAGCACCTGCCTGGCAAGCGCGGGCCCGCCCTCGTCGCGCGCCTTCAGGCAGGCACCGGCCACCAGCGCCGCGCCCGCGCTCTGGCCGCCGGCCGCGAGCCGACCGTCGCCGCCGATCAGATGGCCGTGAGCGGCCAGCCAGGCCATGGCGTCGTAGGTGTCGTGCAGCGCCGCGGGAAAAGGATGCTCGGGGGCCAGCCGGTACTCCAGCGAGACCACGATGAGATCGGCCAGGTGCGCGAGCCTGGTGCAGACATGTTCGATGTCGTTCACCGAGCCGCCGACGAAGCCGCCGCCATGTAGCCACAACAACACCGGCCGCAGGTCGCGGGCCCCTGTCCTCGCATACAGCCGCGCGAGCACCGGGCCACCGCGGGCCGGCAGGTACAGGTCGGCGGACGCAGCAGCGGGGTCGGGCCGGCCTGCCACTGCCGGGTCGGCTGTCCTGGCCCGCGCCGCGAGCAGAGCCTGGTAGTCCGTCAGGCCCGGCGCCTTGCCAATCCGCTCAAGAAACGCTGACGTCTGCGCCGCAAAGCCTGGCTCGTCGATCAGGCGTGTCTGCATGAGGCGACCCTATTCAGATTGTGATGGCCGGGGGGACGACCCGCTGAACCCCCGCCGCCGGCGGGTCGTCAGCGGATGGCAGAACCGGGGCTGCCCGCCACTCGTGTCATCTTGTGGGCGGCGTGGATCGCCGCGATGATGCGAGGTGACGAGGGATTCCCGTGATGATGCCAGCCGATCTACTCAGGGCCGGCCTGACGGGTGGCTGCCTGCACGGCTGCCTAGCCGCGGCCGGCGGCCACGTGGCCAGCCGCAGCCTGAGCGTCGCCACCCTGGTGAGCTGGCTGCTCGCTGAGAGCCTCGGCGCTTACATGCTCAGAAGCTGGCTGGCCAGCGGCGGCGCGCGGCGACCGCCGGCCCCGGCCAGGCAGGAGACGATGTCGCTGGCGCTCATCCTGGGACACGCGGGGCTGGCCTTCGCGGGGCTCGTTAGCTGGGTCAGCTTTCTCGTGTCATCGCTGCCCGCGCTGGCATGGCTGGCGGTCGGGTTGCTGGCGCCCGCGATCGGCCTCGGGATCGCGACAGTTACCGTCTGGACGCCCTATCCTGCCCGGCGGCCAGACCGGGATCACCTGGCGCCGGAGGACCGCGCGGCGGCCAGCCCTGGTACACCAGCCATCCTGATCACCAACGAGATGCTCGACAGGGTGCTCGCCAACGAGGCGCTGACCAGCGAACTCGTGAACGATCTCGTCGAGCGGATGCTTGCCGAGCCGCCGGAGGCGCGGCGGGTCCGCCCCAGCTGGCGGTTCGCGCCGGTGATCCCGATCCTGCATGGCGTGCTCGCGCTGGCCACGTTCCTGCTGGCCGTGCTCGCCGCCATCGCCGCGGGAACCTGAGGCAGGCCGCCGCCGAGGCCGCCGGACTTCAGTCTTTCGATCCGGGGGCCGGCGCCTGCCTGCGCGCCGCGACCTGACCGCTGCTAGTCGCGCGGTGCCTGCCTGAACCGGAAATAGTCGTCCTCGACCACGATCGGATCACTCGGCACCTGGCGGCGCGGCACGCGGCGGGCCAGCGTGAGGCTGATCTCGTCGTCTCCGCCATGGCGCCTGGTGCCGCTGGCCTCCTTCTGATCGCGAAACAAGATCGCGCCCAAATAGAGGGCTAGTGCGCCGTACGTCATTGTCTTTCTCCTGCCCCGTCAGAACGGCCGCCGCGCTGGTGCTGGCGCGTCTCTTCTCGCGCTCGTCGTCGCATCGCGCGGCCTTTGCCGCCCCCATCACGATTCAGGCTGCCAGTAAGGCCCTGGCGATCACATCAGGAGAAACACCTATGTTTGGCCTGGCGAGTACCTAAGTCAGCGGTACGCGCTGATTATGTCGGCGCCAAACCTGGCCATCTCCTCGCGCTGCGGCGAGAACTGGAGCAGCAGCAGGTCCACGCCCGCGTCGGCGTAGGCCCTGATCCGGTCCAGGATCTGCGCTGGGGTGCCGATCAGTCCGCTGCGCAGGCCCCGGTTGGAGACGCTGTACTCCTCGAGCGAGACCTGCGACTCCAGCTGCGATCCCTCGATGAAGTCCTGGTAGGACGCGTAGGCTTCGGGCGACGACCGGACATTGAGTATCCGGTCGAGTTCGGCCTTGACCTGCGCCTCGGTGTCGCGGCAGATCACGTAGCCGGAGACGCCGAACTGCAGCGGCGGCCTGCCTGCCTGCTCCCTGAGCGCCGACAAGTCGGCCACCTTAGCGGCGATCACCTCGGGGGCATCCCCGTGCATCACGTAGGCGTCCGCCTGCGCGGCGATCACGTGCTTCGCCTTCGGTGACTCACCGCCCATGTAGACAACAGGCGGCCTGCTCGGCTTCGGCTCGAGCACCGTCGCGTCGAACTGGTATAGCCCACCCTCGTGGGTCACGGTTTCCTCGGTCAGCATCCGCCCGATGACCTCGAGCCACTCCTCGGTCCTGGCGTACCTGGCATCGTGCACGTCGAACGGGGCGCCATACTGGCTGGCCTCGTCCTTCCACCAGGACGAGACCACGTTCAGCGAGATCCGGCCAGGTGCTATCACGTCGAGCGTCGACAGCGCCTTGGCCGTCAGCGCTGGCGAGTGGTAGTTCGGCCGGACCGCCAGCATCAGCTCGAGCGTGCTGGTGACCGCCGCGACCGCGGGCGCGAGCGTCCAGCAGTCCAGCGACGGCGCACGGTGCCCCTTGATGTCATTGAGGTTCAGCTCGGCGATCAGCGACAGGTCGAAGCCGTACTGCTCGCTCTCGATCGCCAGGTCCCTGACATACGGCCAGGCGACGGGCATCCCCTCGTCACCGACATTGCGGAGCCAGCCACCGAAGATCGGCATCCAGTAGCCAAACCGCATCGCCTAAGCCGCCTTTCTCATCTCATCGTCAAGCAGCCGCCCGAGATAGGTGGCCACCGCCCGCTGTGCCGGCCGGGACGCGATCGCCTCGATGCCGGGGTTGTAGTTCGTGGTCGTGTTGATGTCGTAGGTCACGAGCCTGCCGTCGAGGGTCTCGATGAACTCAAAGCCGGCTGATCTCGATCCCCTGCCGCGTTGCGAAGGCGACATACCGGCCGGTGATCGGATGGTCAAAATCTTCCCGCAAGGTGAACAGGGGCACTGTCGGCCCGTCGCCTACCTCGCAAGCATCGGCCGGACAGAGCTGGAAACCGCCGACCGTGGTGTCGGCCGCTATCGCGTAGATGAACTCGCCGCCGACGACCTCGGCCCTGGTGATCCGCGGCTCAGCGGCGCGCAGGTACTCCTGCACCAGCGTGATCCCGTCGGCCGACGGCTCGTAACCGGGCCCAGCGACGTACTCGTCGAACTCGTCGTGGCTGGTGAACAGCTGCACGCCGAGGCCCTTACCGCCCTGGTTGTGCTTGCTGATGAACGGCGCCGGCAGCTTCCTGGCGGCGGCCGCGAGCTCAGCTGTCCCCGCGACAGCGACGGTGCGCGGCACGTCGAAACCGGCGGCGCGCAGCGCGACGAGCTGTTCGACCTTGCTCATCTCAAGCTCGATCACCCGGCGGCCGTTGACCACCCGGCGGCCGTGCGCCTCCAGCCAGCTCAGCACGCCCCGCGTCTGATCCTTCGCGTGCGGATGACCCCTGGTATGCGACGACGCGCTCATCCTTGACCAGTACACACCGGGCGGTGGTGCCGCTGCCAGGTCAAGGACGGCCTCCCCGAGCAGCCACTGCTCGTGCGGCACTCCCGCTTCCTTGAGCGCAGCCTCGATCGGGACGAACCAGTCCGGGTTCTCGTGGAGCACGTGGACCTTCACTGCGCCCTGGCCTCCCGCGGTTGTGCCACGGATGTCAGCGTATGTCAGCCAGCGTCAGATTCCCGCGCGCCCCCCGGGCCCAACTTGGGGGCCCAACTTGGGGAACGGTGGCGCGAGGCAGGACTGCGCTGATCCTGCGGAGGATCGGGGGCAGATTACGCGGAGAGCGCAGCTATCTCGTTTGCGACACGATCCGGGCGGCGGGTAGTTTCGTCGGGCGGACGCGATCCGCGGCGATCTGGCGAGGAGGAAGTGTGGCAGAGGCCAGCTCGGAAGCGGCAATCGTCGTCGAGGGCCTGACCAAGTCGTTCGGCGAGGTTCGCGCGCTGCGCGGGATCGACCTGGCCGTGCCGCGCGGCACGGTGCTCGGCGTCCTCGGGCCCAACGGCGCTGGCAAGACGACCGCCGTCCGCATCCTGACGACGCTGCTGCGGCCCGATGGAGGCCGCGCGATCGTCGAGGGCTTTGACGTGGTACGAAACGATGCGGCCGTTCGCCGCATCATCGGGCTGTCCGGTCAGTCAGCCGCGATCCAGGAAGAGCTCACCGGCAAGGAGAACCTCGAGCTGATCGGGCGGTTGTATCACCTGAGCTGGCCGGACGCGCGCAGCCGGGCTGCTGAGCTGCTCGAGAATTTCGACCTGGTCGACGCCGCACACCGACCAGCCAAGACATTCTCTGGTGGCATGCAGCGTCGGCTCGACCTGGCCGCGAGCCTGGTCGGGCATCCCAAGGTCCTGTTCCTCGACGAGCCGACGACCGGCCTGGACCCGCGATCAAGGCTCGGCATGTGGGACATCATCAGGTCGCTCGTAGCCGATGGCACGACCGTTCTGCTCACCACGCAGTACCTGGACGAGGCTGACGAGTTGGCGGACACGATCGTGGTCTTCGACCACGGCCTTGTGATCGCCCAGGGCACCGCTGAGGAGCTGAAGAACCAGATCGGCGGCGACGTCCTGGAGTTCGCCGTGCCCGACCGGACCAGGATTAGTGACGCTGTCGCGGCCATCAAGCCGCTCGGTGAGGGCGAGCCGCATCTCGACGCCGACACCGGCATAGTCAGCGTCGGTGCCGGGAGCCGCGGCTCCGACATGCTGGTCGAGGCGGTGCGCAGCCTGGACGCCGCGGGAGTTGTCACGCACGGACTGGCGCTGCGGCGCCCGTCGCTCGACGACGTGTTCCTCGCCCTGACCGGGCACGCCACCGAGGAGGACGGGCAGCCCAGCGGCAAGCGCGCCGGCCGTCGCAGGGGCAAGCCGGCCTGCAGCGACACGGAGAAAGCCAGAAAGGACCAGGCCTGATGACCGCCATCGCAGCGCAGACTGGACTGCGCGAGTCCGGGCCGAGCCCGCTGACCAGGACGAAGTGGGCGGTCAGCGATACCCTCACGATTGCCAGGCGGAACCTGATCGTCTGGTACCGGGTGCCCGCCTACATCTTCTTCAGCGTCGTCCAGCCCGTGATCTTCGTGCTGCTGTTCCGCTATGTCTTCGGCGGCGCCATCCCGGTGCAAGGAACCACCTATGTGCAGTATCTGCTTCCTGGCATCATCGGGCAGACCGCGGCGTTCGCCAGCTTCGGCACCGCAATCGCCCTGGCGCAGGAATTGCAAAAGGGCGTGATCGACCGGCTGCGGTCCATGCCAATGGCGCGCTCGGCGGTGC
The DNA here is from genome assembly GCA_963696215.1 of uncultured Actinomycetota bacterium. Taxonomy (GTDB): domain Bacteria; phylum Actinomycetota; class Actinomycetes; order Streptosporangiales; family Streptosporangiaceae; genus Chersky-822. Next base: position 407,494 of record CAVOJF010000005.1, on the reverse strand, counting down.
TGGCCGGTCGCCTGGTCGCCGACACGGTCAGGATGCTAGTGACCATTCTGATCATCGTGGCCGTTGGCTACGCGGTCGGTTTCCGGTTCACCAACGGCGTCGCCCCGGCGATCTCCATGATCGTCCTCGCGACCGTGTTCGGCCTGGCGATCTGCTGCATCGCGGCCTACACAGGCCTGGCTATCGGCGACGAGGAGTCTGTGCAGTCATTCGGCCTGATCTGGCTGTTCCCGCTGACGTTCGTCAGCTCCGCGTTCGTGCCGATCGCGACGATGCCAGGCTGGCTGCAGGCCTTCGCCAACAACCAGCCCGTCACGTTCGTCATCAACGCGATGCGCGCGCTTGCGCTCGGGCACCTGCCTGTCGCGCCGAGCATGCTGAAGAGCATCGCCTGGCTGGCGGGAATCTTCATCGTGTTCGCGCCGCTGGCCGTCCGCGCTTACAAGCGAGCCGCCTGACCGCGTGCCACGCGGGCCTCAGTCGCTCACGCTGCCCATGGTCAGGTTCACCGTCGTTCCTGTCATCCCGGTCGCCTTGTCGGACGCCGCGAAGACTGCCGTGTTCGCCACCTCCGCCAGCGTCATGACCCGTCGCGCGTGGCTGCTGCTCGCGAGGTACTTCTGGAACTGCTCCCAGGCCATGCCGGTTGCCTTGGCGTCGAAGACTTCTCTCATTGAGCCGGTCTCCGGCAGGCCGTGCGGCCGCAGGCCTACCACGCGAATGCCGTGCGGTGCGAACTCGAGCGACAGGTCCCTGGTGAGCTGCTCCTTGGCGGCGTGCGCGGGCCCGTAGCCGCCGTTCAATGAGGTGCCGGTCCGAGCGGGGAGTGCGGTGACGGTCATGATCACTCCTGATTTCCTCGGAACCATGTGCCGGGCGGCGAGCCGCGCGGTCACGAAATATGACCTCGTGTACGCCGTGATCGGCAGCAGGAACTGCTCCACATCAAGTTCGGCCAGCGGGACGCCCACGACCTTGGTGTCAGGGATTCCGACTGCGTTGAACGAGATGTCGATGCGGCCGGCCTGATCGAGCACCGACCGTAGATGCGTGTCCACGGCCTGCTCGTCGAGCGCGTCCACCTCGGCCGCCCCAGCGGATCCGCCGGCGGCAACGATGTCCTTGGCGACCACGTCGACCGGTGCCTGGACGCGGCCGGTGAGAAAGAGCGTGGCCCCCTCGGCAGCGAATGCGCGGGCGACAGCGCCGCCGATGGCGCCCCCTGCTCCGTAGACCACCGCGACCTTGTCATGCAGCATCATCGTTGGTTCCTCTCTGTGTTGAGCCATCGACGATGCAGACACCGCCACGCCGGGAAAGCAGGCGCTCGGCGGCCGCCCAGTTCGCCTTGGGCCCGGTGTCTGTACAGGATGGAAGTGCGACAAGGTCAGGAAAGAGGGTGAGGAGTCGGTGCAGGTGGCAACCACCGACCTGATCGCGAGGGCGCGAGACGGGGACGGCGAGGCGTTTCGTCAGCTGACAGAACCGCACCGCAGGGAATTGCAGGTGCACTGCTACCGGATGCTCGGATCCTTCCAGGACGCCGAGGACGCCGTCCAGGACACGCTGCTGGCCGCGTGGCAAGGCCTCGGCGGGTTCGAGGGGCGCGCGTCGCTCCGCACCTGGCTCTACCGGATCGCCACCAGCCGGTGCCTCAACGCGCGTCGCTCGGCCAGCAGGCGACCCGCCAGGGAGTGGAACGTGCCCAAGGTCGAACCGCCAGAGCCGACCCGCCTCGGCGAGGTCGTCTGGCTCGAGCCATTCCCCGACGCCCTCTTCGATGGCGCGGCCGACGGGCCGCCCGGTCCTGAGGCGCGCTATGAGCAGACCGAATCCATGTCCCTGGCGTTCGTGACCGCGCTCCAGGTCCTGCCGCCTCGCCAGGTCGCCGTCCTCATCCTGCGTGACGTCCTCGGATTCCGCGCGAACGAAGTTGCCGGCATGCTCGACTCGACGGTCGAGTCTGTTAACAGCGCCCTCAAGCGCGCCCGCGCCAGCCTGCATCGCCATCAGCCGGCTCGCCGCGAGCCGCCTCCCACCGTCGGCTCATCTTCGGAGGAGGCGATCGTGGCGAAGTTCGTCAGCGCCTACGAGGCGGCCGATCTCGACGCGGTCGTGGCGCTGCTGACCGAGGACGTCTTCGTCTCGATGCCGCCGATGCCGTTCGAATACCAAGGCCGCGAAGCCGTGGACCGCTTCTGCGCCGCCATCCTCGGACCCGGCCGTAGGTTTGACCTCGTGCCGACGCGAGCCAATGGTCAGCCAGCCTTCGGTGCCTACCTGCGCGGACCTGACGGCGTTAGCCACGGCACAGGCCTGATCGTCCTCGCCCTCACCGGCGACCGGATCTGCGCCATGACCCGCTTCGAGATGAGCGTGCTCCCGTGGTTCGGGCTGCCGCGATCATTCCTGTGCACGCGCTAGCCGCCAGGCGAGGCGATACCTCGCCTTGGGAACCGCGGCGCGTGCCGCCGGTACTCACCTGTCACGCTCGCGCTGGCGAGCGAGCGGAGGAAGCTCGCCGGGCCGTCGAAATCAGGCATCTGCAGGTACGCGGCGCCGACACCGGCCGGGTCGTGGGCATCGGACCCGGCGCCGCCCGGCAGCCCCCAGCGGCTGGCTAGGTCGCTCGCGCGCGCGTTCAGTTCCTGGTCGGCGATCTTGGCGTTGAAGACCTCGACGATGTCGGCGGTGCCATTACCGCAGAGCCGCTCCGCCATGGCCCCCAGGCTGCCGCGGACTGGGTCGAACGGGTGCGGCAGGTACACCAGGCCGCCCTGCGCCCTGATCGCGGCGACCGCGTCGGCGACCGGCAGCACGTAGGGGATCCGCTCGGTCAGGAACAGGCCGATGATCTCGCCAGCCTGGGTCCTGATCTCCTCCCCGACGATCACCCGCACGGGGCCCTTCCAGGCGGCGGCAGCTTCCATCGCGGCCCTGGTCTCGTTGTGATCGGTGATCGCGATCACGTCGATCCGCTCCGCGGCCGCCCGCTCGGCCAGTTCGCCGAGCGTGGTGACCGCGTCCCCTGACGCCACGGTGTGCACGTGACAATCCACCCGCACCCAGCCTGTCCGCATCGGCGCTCAGCCGCGGTCCGCGTACATCTGGCACCTGCCGTTCGGGTTCGCCGTCAGGCCTGAAGGGCCTCGAGCGCCCGGCGGGCGCGGTCCTCGACCCCCGGAGCCAAGAGGTCCGCGTCGGATGAGCCGGTTCCCATCGCGTTGGCCGCGTAGCGGACGAACACGCCCTCCAGGATGCACGCGAGCTTCCAGTACGCGAAGGCGACGTAGTAGCCGATGTCCGCCAGGTCCCGCCCCGAACTCGCCGCGTAGCGATCGGCGACCTCGCCGCGGGTCGGGAACCCGGGCAGGCCGGTGGCAGCCGACTGGGCCATCGTGACGACTGCGGGCGATGGAGTCGCCGTGCCCTGGTCCTCGGCCCAGTAGGCCAGCAACGTCCCGACGTCGGCCAGCGGGTCGCCGAGCGTGCAGAGCTCCCAGTCGAGCACAGCCATGATTCGTCCGCCGGCTGACATGATCGTGTTGTCAAGCCGGTAATCGCCGTGCACGATCGCGGTGCCAAGCTGGGCGGGCAGCCGGTCGGTGAGGATCTTGTGCACCTCGTCTACGAGCGGCACCGGGCGGTATACGCCGATCTCCTTCGCCTGCTCCTGGGACTTGCCGAACTGTCCGTGCCAGCGGCGCAGTTGCCGCTCGATGTACCCGTCCCGCCGCGCGAAGTCCCCGAGCCCGACGGCGTCGACGTCGACCCGGTGAATGGCCGCGAGCACGTCGACAAGCTGCTCCCCCGCCACCTTGCGGCTCGGCTCGTCGAGCACGACCTCGGTCCCGGCGACATCGCGCAGCACGTACCCGTCGACGTAACCCATCAGGTAGAAGGGCCGGTCGTTGACCGTCTCGTCGGCGCAGAACGCAAGCGCGGGAGCGACTGGCACCTCGGTATCGCGCAACGCCGAGATGACCCGGTATTCCCTGGCCATGTCGTGCGCGGTGGACAGCACATGGCTGGTCGGGGGCCGGCGCAGTACGATCTTTCGCCCGGTCGCGTCCGTCACCGCATAGGTGAGGTTGGACCGGCCGCCCGAGATCAGCTCGAATCGCAGCGGCGCGACGAGCCCGCTGGCGTGGTCGAGCAGCCACTGCGTGACGTCGCCGGTCCTGACGCCTTGCACCATGCCTAACCCCTCCCGGCCAGCCGGCTGTGCAGGCGGCGCATGCCGCTCAGCCACCGGTCGCGATCCTCGGCCCGCCGGCGCTCATACGTGGCGACCTCTGGATGCGGCAGGATCAGGAAACGCTCGTCGGCGACCGCTGCGATGACGCTGCCGGCGACCTGTTCCGCGGTGAGCACGCCGTCTACCGAAGCTTGCCGCGAGACGCTGCCGTTGCCCGTCGCGGACGGGATCGCGCCGGTGTCGGGCGCGGGCGGCACGAGCCCGCCGACTTCTCTCATGCTGGTGGCACCCAGATTCGTGCTCACGGCCTGCGGGCACAGGCACGACAGGCGAATCCCGCGATCGCCGTAGGTGATCGACAGCCATTCGGCGAACGCGACCGCGGCGTGCTTGGTCACCGCATAAGGGGCAGAGCCGAGCTGGGTCAGCAGTCCTGCCGCGGACGCCGTGACCATCAGGTAGCCGTCTCCCTTCGCCAGCATGCCGGGAAGGACGGCCCGCGCGACGTACACATGGCTCTGCACGTTGATGGCCCAGATCCTGGACCACGCCTCATCCGGCACTTCGATGCCGCCCGCCACGATAATGCCGGCGTTAGAGAAGAACAGGTCGATCCGTCCGAATTCCTTCTCGACCCTGGCGGCCAGGGCCCGCACGGCGGCTTCGCTCGCCACGTCGGCAGGAACGGCCAGGGCGGCCGCCCCGCCCGCCGTGATCTCCGCCGCCACGGCCGCGGCTCCTGGCCCGTCGGTATCGGATACCACCACGGCGGCGGCGCCCTGCGCGGCGAGAGCGTGGCAGAGCGCGCGGCCGATGCCGCTGGCACCGCCGGTTACGACCGCTACCTGGTCCTTGACCTCCATGCTCAGCGCCGGGCTGTGTTAGGCAGGGGGGACGACCCCCCGGGACTCCCCCGACCGCGGGCAGCGGCGTCGGCCCAGGCGGCCATGTCCGGATCGGCCTCGATGAGGTCGGCGTACTTCTTTCTGGCCTCCTCGCGCTTGGCCGGTATGTACTCGGTCGGCCAGAGGCCGGGATGCGGCTCGTAACCCCTGAGCACGTTGCGGGCCACGGTCACCTTGTGCACCTCGTCGACGCCGTCAGCGATGGCCATTGTGGGCGCGCCAGCCCACATGGCCTGCAGCGGTGTCAGGTCGGTAGTGCCGAGCGAGCCGAGGATGTGCAGCGCACGGTAGCTGACGTCGCGCAGCACCTTGGCGCAGGTGTACTTGCACGCCGAGATCTGGGTTCTGGCCTGCTTGGTGCTCGAGTTGTCGATCGTCCAGGCTGTCCACAACACAAGCAGCCTGAGCATGTTGATCTCGGCATAGGAGTCTGCGATCGCCTCCTGGACCATCTGATGGTCGGCGATCACCTTGCCGTGCGACTGCCTGGACAGGGCCCGTTCGCACATGATGTCGAACGCCAGCTTGACCTGAGCGACCGTGCGCATGGCGTGGTGGATCCGGCCCCCGCCCAGCCGGCGCTGCGCAAGCACCTTGGCGCCATCCTCTGGGCCCAGCAGGTGGTCCAGTGGCACCCGCACGTCGTTGTAGCGAATGTGATTGTGCAGTGCCGGGTACGGCGCGATCTCGACGCCCAGCGCGTCACGCGGGACCACGAACATGCCGTTGGTGCACATCACGAAGATGATGTCGGCGTGCGCGCCGGCGCTGGTGAACCACTTCTCGCCGCTGATCACCCACTCGTCGCCGTCCCTGGTCGCGTGAGTGCGGAACAGGCTCGTGTCAGAGCCGCCTTGCGGCTCGGTCATGGAGTAGGCGGAGAAGATCTCCTGGTTCATCAGCGGGTGCAGCCAGCGGCTCTTCTGCTCCTGCGTGCCGTATGCCGCGAGCATCTCCATGTTCCCCGTGTCGGGCGCCGCTGTGCCGAAGACCACAGGCGCCGACCGGTACCGGCCAAGGATCTCGTTCAGCAGAGCAAGCTTGAGCTGGCCGAAGCCTGGACCGCCGAGGTCGCGGTCGAGGAAGAGTGCCCAGAGCCCGCGGTCCTTGACCTGCTGCTTGAGCGGGTCAGCCAGCGCCTTGGCCCTGGGTGATCGCGAGTAGGCGGCGCCTGGAAAGACCAGGTCGAGCGGTTCAACCTCGGTCCGGCAGAACTCCTCGACCCAGTCGAGCTGCTGCTGGAACTCCGGCTCGGTCGAGAAATCCCATGCCACAAGGTCCTCCAGGGACGGCCTGGTTACTAGAACGCGATTCTAAAAGCTGGCCTAACCGGCGGACAAGGTGCGCGCGCCCTCCGCGGAATCGTTCACGACGGGACTGCCACCGGCGCTCTCCTTCGTCGCGGCGTCCTCGCCGAGCGCAGCCGCGTCGCGCATCCATTGACCGATCCGCTTCATGAGCTGGGGTCCAGCCCCGGATTCAGCGTGCCCGAAGCCCGGCACAATCCAGAGTTCCTTGGGCTCATTCGCAGCTGCGTAGATCTGCTCGGCGTGGTCGACGGGAAAGAAGGCGTCCTTGTCGCCGTGCACGATGAGCAGCGGGATCGGGGCGATCAATGCGGCAGCGTCATCCGGCGGCAACGGCACAGGGTCCCACTTTCCACCGGAGATCCTGGTCTTCATGATCGCCTTAGTGCACATCCGGCCGACCCGATGCTCGATCGCCAGGTGCACCAGCCGCATCGGCCGGGTGCCGCGGTAGTACCAGCGTCCAGGGCCGCTGACCGACACGACGGCGTCGACGTGCCCGAGCAAACCGGCGTGGCGGAGCACCGCAGATGCCCCCATCGAGAAGCCAACCGTCACGACACGCCGGTAGCCAAGCTCCCTGGCGTAGCCGACCGCTACGGCGACGTCCTTGATCTCCTTGTCTCCCATCGTCGACACGCCGCCCGACCTGCCATGGCCGCGGAAGTCAAAGGTGACAACGCCCCCGAACTCATTGAGCCTGGTCGCTGCCTTCCAGACCGCGGGACGCTGCCAGCTCAGCGTGAAGCCGTGCGCCAGCACGATGCCCAGATCCTTGTCGCCTGGCAGGTGTGCGGCGTCAATCGGCACACCGTCATCGGCGACGATGGTTCTGGCATACGGTACGGGCTTGCTCATAGGTACATTCTGCGTGAGCACCCGCAGTGGTCGGTCGGCGCCGATGCCGCCGGCCCTAGACCGAAGGGAGACGGTGTGACTACGCCCGTGCGGCAGGTCTGCGAACAGGCACGCGCAGCGGCCGCGGTGACCCGCGAACTCGACGCCAGCGCCAAGGACGCCGTCCTGCTCAGCCTCGCCGACGCGATCGAGGCCGGCCGCGACGGGCTGCAGGCGGCCAATGCGGTCGACCTCACGTCGGCCGGGCAGGCCGGCCACTCGGCGACGGTCGTAGACCGGCTGACGCTGACCGATGCCCGGCTCGCGGCGATGGTGCATGCGGTGCGCGCCGTGGCCGCGCTGCCAGATCCCGTCGGCCAAGTGACGAGAGCCACGGCGAGGCCGAACGGCCTGCTGATCGAGCAGGTCAGGGAGCCGCTCGGGGTGGTCGCTGCGGTCTATGAGGCCAGGCCGAACGTGACCGTGGACGTCGCTGCGCTGTGCCTGAAGTCGGGCAACGCGGCCGTGCTCCGCGGCTCATCGACCGCGGCGCACACCAACGCTGCTATCGCCGACCTGATCGGCGCCGTGTTGCGCGGCCAGCATGCCGTTCCTGAGCACGCCGTGCAGTTGATCAGGGACAACTCCCGCGCGGCGGTCATCGAGCTGCTGACCGCAGACGAGTTCGTCGACCTGCTCGTCCCGCGTGGCGGCCGCGGCCTCCTTCAGACCGTTCGCGAGCACGCGACCGTTCCCGTCGTCATTGACGGCGACGGAAACTGCCACGTCTATGTCGACGCGTCAGCCGATCCGGCCATGGCCACGAGCATCATCGTGAACGCCAAGACCTCGCGGCCGAGCGTGTGCAACGCCGCGGAGACGCTGCTGGTCCACGAGCACATCGCACCATCGTGGTTGCCTGACGCCCTCGGTGAGCTGCACAAGCTCGGCGTGATCGTCCGCGGTGATGACCAGGTCAGGGCGCTCTGGCCGGACGCTGAGCCAGCGGACGAGGGCGATTGGGGGACCGAGTACCTGGACCTGATCCTCGCGGTGCGGATCGTTCCTGACCTCGACGCAGCGCTCGATCACATCGCAAGGTGGGGCACCAGGAACTCCGAGGCGATAGTGGCGCAGGACATCGCCACGGCGCGCAGGTTCGCCAGGGCTGTTGACTCGGGCAGCGTGTTCGTGAACTGCTCGACCAGGTTCTCCGACGGCGGCGAGTTCGGCTACGGGCTTGAGATCGGGGTGTCCACGCAGAAGCTGCACGCTCGCGGGCCGATGGGGCTTGAGGCGCTGACCTGCGTCAAGAACGTGAGCTGGGGCACCGGCCAGATCCGCGTCTAGCGCGGCCAGCCGGTGCCGTTCGTTGCCGTTTCCTGACCGCGCGCGTGGCGATCAGACCGGACGGCCGAAGACCACGAGCGAATCGCGGTGCACGGCGTGCATGTCCCTGGCGGCGCGGCGGGCCGGCGAATCCTGGCCGATCTTTCCGCCGAGGAAAGAGCCGTCAGCCAGGATCGCCGAGCACGCCCTCGGCTGGGCCTGCAGCAGCGCCTCGGTCAGTGCCCTCACGCGCTCCTGGCTGGCCGCAGCTAGCTCGGCATGAGCTTGCCTGGAGGCCCTTGATCCGCGGCGGATCAGATCGGCGACATCGGCGCACCGCTGCGGCTCGAGCAGGCCGTCTTGCCCGCCAGGCGCGTGCCTCAGCCGGAACAAGATCGAGAGCACATCGCCAACCTCATCGGTGGTCAGCGCGCGCAGCAGGCGCAAGATCGCGGCCGGCACCGACACCGATCCCCTGCCGATCAGCCGCTCAGGATGCCGTACGTCGACGAGTTCGACGACCGCGCCAGGCTCGAAGTCGCCGTCGATCCATTTCACCCCGCTCAGGAACAGGGTGCTGCCCGCCCGCAAGCTGCGCTCGGCCTCGCGGTTGATCCCGATCGCGCCCATCGGATAGGCGATCCCGCCCACCCAGCGCTGGGCGGGGCCTAGCTGGCCGGCCGCGGCCCTGATGACCGTGCCCAGCCTGGCCCGCGAGCTGAGACTCCTGGCAACCACGTCGGTGTCACGCGCCGATGCGATTACGCACTCCACACCGCAGTACGCGGCCCTCGCGGCGGCGTTGAGCTTGGACCGCATGCCTCCTCTGCCCTCGCCGGACGCTGTGGTGCGCAGCGCCCTGGCCTCGTCAGGCGTGAGCCTTGAGATCCGCTCGAGCATCTGGTCGTCGCCGTAGACGGCGCGGACGTTGGTCAGGAACGTCAGCCTGGAGGCCTGGGCCGCGACAGCGACGGCGACGGCGATCTGGTCGTTGTCAAGCTCGGACGTCGGGTCGGTCGTGTCGTTGCCGTTGACGACGGGCAGCAGGCCTTGCTCTAGCGCGGAGTCGAGCAAGTTCCCAACATCGCGCATCGCCGGCGGCGAGTCCAGGTCGCCGCGCGAGAGCAGGATCTGGCAGACCTCCATCCCGACAGCCGCGGCCAGCTGGCGGTACAGCGCGAGCAACGCGGGCTGGCCGACAGCGGCAGCGAGCGCGACCCCGAGCGGCCCGGCCGGCTCGGGGCCGTACCTGTCCAGGGTTGCGGCGAGCGCGCTGGGGTCACTGGCGTGCGAGACCGCATCCCGGACGGCGTCCAGCAGCCGTTGCAGCTCGGGCCCCGATCGCGCGGTCGGACCCTCAAAGGCCAGCAGCCGCCTGCCGAGCCTGGCGGCGCCCGAGGTGACAAGGATGACCTGATGGCGCTCTCGCTGGGCGGCGGCGATCTGCGTCACCAGATCGGCGATGACATCCAGCGCCAGGCCGTCCCCGCTCGCGATCGAGCTCGAGCCGAGCTTGAGTACAAGCCGGGTCATGCCGCCTCGCGGGATAGGTGCCGGATATCAGGCGCCACGATACGCGGCGATCACCTGGCCGAGCGCCTCCATGCTGGGCTGATGGGTGGTCACGCTGTCAAAGCCGTACAGCTCGTGCCGCCTGCTGAGTTCCTCCGCCGCCTCGCCCGCACTCTCGCTGTAGAGCACGAACGGGCTGGCCAGGATCTCCTCGACCGCCATCCAGGGGACGACCGCCGCCATCTCGGCGGCGGACTCACGGGGGCTCGGGCCGATCGCGACGTGCTGCAGCAGCACGTCGGACCGGTATTCGCGCCCGCCTGCCTGCTCGCGCACCGCGGCAACCCGCTCGGCGGTTTCTGGCGCGCTGACCAGCGTGAAGGTGCCGAGTCTCTGCCCTCGCAGCTGCCGCAGCCCGGCGAAGCCGACCACGTCCGCGTGCCGGGCGGCCACGGCGAGACCCGGGCCCGACATGGCCGCGATCATCAGCGGCACCGGCTGCTGCACGGCCGCGGGCACGTGCCCGTGATCCGCGAGCCTGCGCCTGACCTCGGTGGCTGAGGACTCCAGCAGCTCGATTCGCTGCGGGAACGCCAGCCAGGCCAGGCCCGCGTCGTCATGCTCGCTCTTCGTGTGCCCGGCGCCCATCCCCAGCTCGGCACGGCCGCCGGAGACCACGTCGAGCGTGGCTACCTCGCGGGCGAGCAGCGCCGGGTTCCAGAATCCCGCGTTGAGGACATAGGTACGCAGGCGCAGGCGCCGGCTGATCGTCGCGGCCGCCGCGAGCAGAGTGAACGGGCCCATGGCGCCCAGATGGTCGGGGGCGGCGAGCACGTCGTAGCCAAGCTCATCGATGCGGAGCACGAGCCGTTCGAATTGCGCGGCTGAGGCCGCGGCGTGGAAGTTGAGGCCGAACTGGATATCCGCCATGCCGCCATGCTGATATGCCATGTCGCCCCGCCGCCATCTCGTCCGCTACCGGCGCAAAGCGCCAGGCCGATCTGGCGGTTACTACCCTGAACGGAGGCGTCGCGCAAAAAGCGGGAGGACTGATGGACCGAGCCCCCGAGCCCGGCAACGCATCTGAGCGCGATCTGTTTCTCGGCTGGCTGGCCTTTCACCGCGATGCCCTGGCCGCCAAGTGCGAAGGGCTGAGTGCCGCGCAGCTTGTCCAGGCCTCGGCCCCGCCGTCGGACCTGACCCTAATCGGCCTGGTCAGGCACATGACCGAGATGGAGCACGTGTACCTGGTGCATGCCATGGGCGGCGGGCCGTTCAGCCTGGTGTACTGCACCGACGTGGCGCCCGACGCCGACATCAGCGATCTGTCCGCGGATCTGGTTCCCGCGTCGATGGCTCGATGGCACTCCGAGCGCTCGCGGGCTGACCTGCTGCTTTCGCAGGCGGTGTCGCTGGAGGCAGGCGCGGCTGGCAACCGGTTCTCGGTGCGCTGGAACCTGATCAAGGTGATTCAGGAATACGCCAGGCACAACGGCCACGCGGACCTGATCAGAGAGCGCATCGACGGCACGACAGGCGAGTGAACTGGTTGAGGCGAAGAACCTTTGACAACCTCAAGCATTCCGGAATATGGTTGAGTCACTCAACTGTTGAGCGACACAAGACTGTTGGGTACGCGCGGTGCCGTGACCCGCACCGAGTGTAAAAGCAGGAGGCTGACAGTGGGCTGGTGTCCAGGTGGCGACAAGCTCGATCAGGAGATCTTTGATGCCATGACCGAGTTCATCGGCCATCTCATGCAGCGCGGCGAGCAGCTCTCGCAGCGCTTCGGGGTGTCCGTTTCCTGCATGAAGGCTCTCCGGCGGCTCGATACGCCGGTTGCGATGAAGGACCTCGGCCAGCGCTTGCGCTGTGACCCGTCCTTCGTCACCGCGATCGCCGATGCGCTCGAGAAGCGCGGCCTTGCCAAGCGCGAGCCGAATCCCGCCGACCGGCGGATCAAGAACCTCGCGCTGACTGACCGCGGGCTTGAGATCAAGGCAGTTATGGAGCAAGAGACGCTCGGCCTGATGCCGTGGACGCACGCACTGGACCCGGGTGAGCGCGAGCAGTTCCTCGAACTCGTGCGGAAGATGTGCAAAACGCTGGCTGCCGCGCCAGTAGCACCGGCCGCCGACGAGCCCGAGAAGGAGGTGAGCAGCGCCCAGGGCGCGCCAGCGCCCACCGCTCTCTAACCCGGCATCACACGCGGACCTGCGCTGCGCAGGCTGATCTTCCGCTAGCTGGCGGAACTCGCAGGTTCTAAGCGCCAATCCCATATTTCTCCACGTCGTGACTCAAGCGCGAGTCACGACGGCGGACCAGCACGCCCAAAAGAAGGTGAGGAGACCGCTGTGTCTACGACGCAACCGGTTACCGGCCGGGCCGTCACACCCGGCGCGCCAGCCAACGAGGGCAAGAAGCACCTTGGACTGGCACTGTTCGTCATCGCCACCGCGCAGCTGATGGTGGTGCTCGACTCCGCCATCGTCAACGTAGCTCTGCCGCATATCCAGCGGGCGCTCGGCTTCTCCGGCAGCGGGCTGGAGTGGGTCGTGACCGCTTACGCGGTGACCTTCGGCGGCCTGCTGCTTCTCGGCGGCAGATCGGGCGACCTGCTCGGACGTCGCAGGATATTCATTTCCGGCCTGCTACTTTTCTCGGCCGCATCGCTGCTCGGCGGCTTCGCGACATCCGAGGCCTGGCTGCTCGCCTCAAGGGCCCTGCAGGGCGTAGGCGGCGCGATGGTCGCCCCCACGGCGCTGGCCCTGATCAGCACCACGTTCCAAGAAGGCTCAGCGCGAAACCGCGCCATGGGCGTCTACGCGGCGATGAGCGGCGGCGGCGCCGCGGTCGGCCTGATCGCCGGCGGCGTGCTCACCACCTACCTGTCATGGCGCTGGGTGCTGTTCGTCAACGTGCCCATCGGCATCGTGACCGCGATCTTCGCCAGGTACGTGCTGCCTGAGTCTCCGCGCAGGCGCGGCCGATTCGACCTGCCCGGCGCCGTCACCGTCACCTCTGGAGTGGCGCTGCTGGTCTACGGCCTGTCCAACGCGAGCACCGATCAGCACGGCGTCTCGCACTGGGCCGACGGCAAGGTGATCGTCTCGCTGGTGGCATCTGTCCTGTTGCTGACAGCATTCGGGCTGATCGAGTGGCGCAGCCGTCATGCGCTGATGCCGCTCCGCATCCTGGCCAACCGCAGCAGAACAGGCGCATACATCGTGATGCTGTGCCTGGCCACCGCAATGTTCGGAATCTTCTTCTTCCTCACGATCTTCGTGCAGGAGGTGCTGGGATACAGCGCACTGAAGTCCGGCGTGGCATTCCTGCCCTTTGCGGTCGTGGTGGTCGTGATGTCCGGCGTCGTGTCCCAGCTCATCGCGCGTACCGGCCCGCGGCCGCTGATGCTGATCGGCTCCACGATCGCGGCCGGCGGCATGTTCTGGTTCTCGCAGCTGACCGTGAACAGTACCTACGTGGGCGGGCTGCTCGGCCCGATGCTGGTCACCTCGGTCGGTCTGGGCATGCTGTTCGTGCCGCTGTCTATCGTGGCGCTGAATCGCGTCGCCGGCGAGGACTCGGGCGTGGCATCCAGCCTGCTCAATACCGGACAGCAGGTGGGCGGCGCGATCGGGCTCGCGGCGCTGGGCACCGTGACCTGGACGGCCGTTTCTGACAACGTCAAGCACCAGGCCGCCACGGCAGCGCAGGCGGCTCATGCGGCCGGCCACTCGGCCGCGCAACTGCCGGCGAAGGCCGCCGGCGGGGTGCCCGCGTCAGTCCTGCACAACGCCCTGGCCTTCGGGATCGCCCGCGGGTTCCTGCTCGCGGCCGGGATCGCCGTGGTGGCGCTGATTGTCACGGCTGCTACGATCCGGCTGCGCCGCTCCGACATCGCCGGCACCGTCAGCGTGCCTAACGACGCCAGCGGCCTAGCCGACGGGAGCGAGCTCGAGGGTTCCCTGCGGTAGAGCTTGCATTCATGGCCCCGGCGCGGATTGGATCCGCGCCGGGGTTTTGTTGTACCGCGGGGCGACCGGGGAAAGAAAGGCGGGATGAGGGCACCAACGCTGGTGCGAGCGCACGACGTGCCGTGGTGGGGCGTCTTCTCCTCGGCGGCCACGCCGGTTTTGCAGATCGGCGGGTGGTCGGTGGCTGCCTCGCTGCAGCCGCACTCGTTCGACTCGGTCAAGCAGAGCGTCAGCGCGCTGGCCGGCCAGGGCGCCGCAGACCGCTGGGTCATGACGCTGACCTTCATCGTGGTCGCGATCTGCTATATCGCCACCGCCGTCGCGCTACGCCCGGCCGCGCCCGCCGGCCGGCTAATACTGATCGCCGGCGCCCTGTCTGGCCTGCTTGTCGCCGCCAATCCAGAGGCGGCCCCCGGCAGTTTCTCGCTCGCGCACGCGCTGTGGTCAGCGCTGGGATTCGCGCTCCTTGCCGCTTGGCCGCTCGGGGCGTGCCGCTCGGGCCCTGGCGTGCCGTGGGCGCTGCGGCCGAACCCCTCGATCGGCGCTGTTGCCGTAATCGCCGCCCTGACCGGCTGGTTCCTGGTCGAACTGCTCACCGGAGGCGCGGCACTTGGCCTCGCCGAGCGCCTTGTCGGCTTCGCTCAGGCCGCCTGGCCGCTGATCGTCGTCGCTTCTTGCCAACTAACGCATAGGCATCTAAGTATTTGACTTAGAACGTTTTGATGCCTACGGTTTGTGGCAAGGAGGTTGTCATCATGTCCGATCTGCCGATGCGTGGCCAGGTAGCTTTGATCGCCGGAGCGAGCAAGGGAATTGGCGCCGCCACGGCCGAGGCCTTCGCCGCGGCTGGCGCCCGAGTCGTGCTCGCCGCCCGCGACGCCGAAGCACTGAGGTCTGTCGTCCAGCGCATCCAAGCCGGTGGTGGAGACGCTATCTCCGTGCCCTGCGACGTCTCCGACGCTGGCGCGGTGGCCAGCCTGGTCGAGCACGCTGTCGGGCACTACGGCCGGCTCGACGCGGCGTTTAACAACGCGACCGACGGGCCGTTGCCCGCGCCACTCGCCGAGATCGACATCGCCGAGTTCGACCGCGGCATCGCAACCAACATCCGCGGCACCTTCCTGGGGATGAAGTTCCAGATTCCCGCGATGCTCACAACTGGCGGCGGCGCGATCGTGAACATGGCCTCGGTCGCCGGCCTGAACGCGACCGCGAACCTGGCAGCCTATGTCGCCGGCAAGGCTGGCATCATCGGCCTGACCAAGGTCGCGGCGCTGGACTACGCCGACCAGGGCGTCAGGGTCAACGTCGTGGCCCCAGGGCCGATCCTGACCCATCACCTGGAGGCTGCCGGGCCGCAGGCGCAGCGGCTGGCCGGGCAGTCCACGCCAATGCGAAGGACCGGGCGGGTCGCCGAGGTGGCCGAGACTGTGCTGTGGCTCTGCTCGCCCGCGTCCTCGTTCATCACCGGCACCGTCATTCCGATCGATGGCGGCCAGTCGGCCGGCTCGAAGCCGCCTCAGATGTACCGGCAAGGTCAGCCGATGACCGCACCAGGCGAACCTGCCATCTCAGCAGGGCAAAGCTGAGTATGCGAACCGCGCAGGTCCCTCCCCGAGGCGCTCCGCCGCTCGTGCTGGCATGTCCGGCGCCTCGATGCGCGCCGGTCACCCTCGCCGCCCGCAAAATTGAACAGCTACGTGCCGACGCCGTTCAAACAGTGCAGGTGGCGGCACTTAGCTGTTCAATTTATTGGCCGGCATCGGCCCGTTGTCAGAGCGGCGCCTCGCGAACATCGAGATGAGTCGGCTGAGCGCCGCGCCGCCGGGGGGTAGTGCTCAGGCGCTGAGCTGGCCGACCAGGTCACGCAGCAGCTGCCAGGACTTCTCGTCCTCCGGCGTGCCCTTGTGCGGCCAGCAGAACCGGGCCACTTCGCTCGCGAGGTCGGCGACGTCCCAGCGGACCCGGTAGAGCTCGAGCAGCGCGGGCAGCGGCCGCACACCTGTCGCGGTGGCATAGGCCTCGAGTACCGAGCCGTTGCCAGGATCGAGATGCCAAAGATCCCGCTCAGGCGGCGCGACCAGAGCCGTGTCCCAGTCAATGAGGCGCCAGCCACGGCTGGTAAGCATCGTGTTGCCGGGATGCGGCTCGCCGTGCGTGAGCACCGAGCGCGACGGATCCGCCCTGGAAGCTGCGGCGAGTTCGTCGTACCGGCCGAGAAGCAGGCCAATCGGGCCCCGGTTCTGTGCGAGCAGCCGCGCCATCGGCCCGGTGTACGGCCCGGCCTCCGGCAGATCGCGAGGCCCGAGGGCGAAGACCTCCTCAAGGTGGTCGCGGTGCGGCACCGCGTAAGTCTCGGCCAGGGCGCGAGCGCTCACCGCAGGCGGGGCCGTGTGCACGGCGACGACCATGTCAAGCACTCGATCACGATGCTCCTGACTGGAGAATTCACCCCACTCGAAGCTCTGGCCAGCCACGAACGGGTACAGCGCGACCGCGAATTCATCCCTTGCGAGCACCACCGGCTCGCCGTCGCGGGCCGCAACAGGCGCGACCACGAACCCGAACCCGCGGAGGTGCAGGTCGACGGCCGCCGCGAGCGCGTGGCGCAGCCGGCCGAAGGAGACGGCCGCCGATTCACCATGCGAAACACGCTTGTTGCGCAGTTCATCGGCCGTCGCGAACCAGCGCTCCCCCGCCGTGTCTGTCACTTCCCAGTGGTGGCTGCCGAATCCGAGGGCGCGATAGGCGACCGCCTCCGCACCGATCCGCCAGCGCGTCTGCAGCACCGAGACGAGCAGGTCCTCGCTGAAGCCGTCGGGCGGGGTGATCACCCGCCCACGGTAACGACCGCGGCAGGCGAGGCAAACCGAATAGTCCCGTGGCTCTAGCGGACCAAGACTCCGGTCGCTGGCCGCGGCCGCCCAGGCTAGGGTACTGAGCGGACCGCGGGGAGGATCTCGGTGCCGCGGCCCGGCGGCCTCCGGATCGGAGCGGACATGCTCGGCACCAGCGAAGTGATCGCGTTCGCCGCGGCGGCGGATCTGGATCGGGCGCGGGAGTTCTACGAGGGCACGCTTGGCCTCGCACTGGTTGAGCAGAACCCGTTCGCGTGCGTCTTCGACGTCAGCGGGACCATGCTCAGGGTGACCGCCGTCGGAGAGGTTGCCACGCCCGGCTACACGGTGCTGGGCTGGCGGGTCGACGACATCGACGAAGCGATCGCCGCGCTGAGCGCCAAGGGCGTCACCTTCACCAGGTACGCGGGGATGGAGCAGGCGGGCAATGGCGTCTGGACCACGCCGAATGGCGACCGGATCGCCTGGTTCACCGATCCGGACGGCAACACATTGTCGCTGACCCAGTTCGCCTGAGGTCACTCCTGGCGCGTGGCGGCGCCGTAGACGACATCGGTCCTGATCGACAGAACCTGCTGGGCTGCGAGCGCGGTGACCACCTGCTCCCGCAGGAGGTCCTGCTGGTCCGCGCCGAGGGCGTCGATGGTCGCCCGGTAGCCGGTCCCGAGCACCACGTCCCAGAAACGTGCCGGGCTGCTGAGTTCCTGCCATCCCGTAACCGCCTCGACCGCGGCGCCTTGAATGCCCGCCAGCTGGTACAGGCCGCTGAGGGCGTCCGGCGTGGTGATCTCCTCCCACGGGCTGAAGGCCCTGAACAGAGCGGGCTCGATGGCGCGCACCTCTTCCCAGAAGATGCTATTGGCGGGCTCGAACAAGCCGGGGCCCCAGGTCGTGATCGCCAGCACGCCGCCCGGCCTGACCAGGCGCCACATCTCGGCGACGAACGCGGGCATGTCGCTGGCGAAGAAGACGCCGAAGACGCAGACGACCGCGTCGAAGCTGCCGTCCGGCAGCCCCGTACTGGTCGCGTCGGCCAAGCGGAACTCGATGTTCGCTAGCTCCTCCGCGGCGGCCTTAGCTCGGGCCAGCTCGAGCAGCGGACCCGCGACATCGACTCCGAGCACCCGGCCGCCGGGCCCGACCGCCCTGCCCGCTGCCAGGGTTGACGCTCCTCCGCCGCAGCACAGGTCGAGCACGCTCTGCCCAGCCGTGAGCTGCAGGCGGGCCACCGTCGAGGCGCCGAACCTGTCCCAGAACGCGAGCGACCCGAGGCGGTAGTGATCGGCTGCGGCGCCGTAGGTTAGCGAAGCTCGCTCCGCGGTGTCGCCAAGCTGATCAGGCGCGGTCGGCTCGGCCCCACTGGCCTGTCCAGGCGCGGGGGGCCCGCCTGCCTGCGCTGGCTCGCCGGACCGTGGCGCCGCGTCGCCGTCCCTAGTGTCGGGCCCGCCAGGGCCAGCCACCATTCCGTCGCTGGACACTGAGCCAGCATAAGCCCGCAAGGATCTCAGGGAGGCTGTAGAAACCGGCCAGGGCCTGCCTCGCCAGGTCGTCGTCGATGACCGACAGGTCCCAGCGAACCTCCCGCGCCGTCGCGCTCACCGCAGTAGAGAAGAATGCGCAGCACGCCTGCTCCCGCGCGGCCAGGTCCCTGATCCAGCTCTCAAGTCCGGGATCGGCGCGGAACCGGAACGTGATGCCCGCGTCCGACCGCTCGCGGCCGATCAGGAAGCCGCTGAACAGCCGCCGATACTCATCCCGGCGCTCGGCCGGCGTGTCAGGGGCCGAAGACATGTCGCACGCTATCGGGGGCCGCTGGTTGCCAGCGGTTTTCTGGTCACCAGCGGTTCTCTGGTCCGCCTCGTCGCCGGCGGTTCTCTGGTCGCTCATCTGCTGCCTCACTTAGCAAGTTGCCTGGCCGGCGTCTCCGGCCTTCCGGGACCACCGTAAAGTCTGGAGTTAAGTCCAGAGTCAAGGAGTGGCCGGTGAGGATCGGGCAAGTGGCGGCAGAGTCGGGCGTCAGCATCGACACGATCAGGTTCTACGAGCGCCGGGGCATCCTGCCCGCGCCGTCCCGGACGGCCGCCGGCTATCGCGTCTACGTCGGCGCAGTGGTCGAGCGGCTCAGCCTCGCGAAGCGCCTCCAGGGCCTCGGCCTGACCCTGGACGAGATTGCCAGCGCGCTGCATGAGCGGGACGAGGGGCACGCGTCGTGCGAGACCCAGCGATGGCGGCTCGAGGCAGCCCTGGACCGGATCGAGACCAGGATTGGCGAGCTCAGCAGGCTGCGCGGCGACGTTCGCCAGGCGCTGGCAGCCTGCGAAGCAGGTACCTGCGGACTCGCGACCACCGCCCCGAGCTAGCCCCGAGATGGGAGCCGACGCCTCAGCTCGCGATGTCTGGCCAGAGCGACACGAGCTGTGCGGGGCTGATGTTGCCGCCGCTGCAGATGACTGCCACCTTGCGGCCGGCGAACCTGGCGGGGTCGGCGAGCACCGCGGCGAGCGCGGCGGCGCCTGACGGTTCCACTAGGTTCCGCGTCTTCTCGATCATGACCCGGGTCGCGGCGAGCAGCGCCTCGTCGGACACGAGCACGAAGTCGTCGAGCAGCCGCCACAAGATGCCCTGCGGCAGGTCGAAGGCAGTCCGGGTGGCCAGGCCCTCGGCGATGGTCGAGGTCGCGTCGGTGACCAGGGCCCTGCCCTGCCAGGACCGGTAGCCCGCGGGCGCCGCATCGGACTGCACGCCGATCACCTCGATCGACGGGCTGACGGCCTTGGCGACCGTGCAAACCCCCGAGGCTCCGCTGCCGCCGCCAACAGGGACGACGATCGCCCCGATGTCGGGCTGGCTTTCCAGGATCTCCAGGGCGTAGGTGCCGACGCCGGCGATCAGCATCGGCTCATTGCCGGAATGGATATACCGGTAGCCGTGCTCCTCGGCCTGCTTCTCGCAAAGCTCGCGGGCGTCGTCGAAGTCATTGCCGTGGAAGACGATTTCTGCGCCGAGCGCGCGCATCGACTCCACCTTGACCGGGTTGGCCTGCTCGGGCACGCAGATGATGGCGCGGACGCCGAATAGGTTCGCGGCGTAGGCGACCGACTGGCCGTGGTTTCCTGTGGAGGCGGTGATCACGCCGCGCTGCCGCTCGTCCTCGGTCAGCTGGCTGACGAGGTTGATGCCGCCACGCACCTTGAAAGCGCCTACCGGCTGATGGTTCTCGTGTTTGACCCATACCCGCGCGCCGACCTGCGCGTCCAGCGCCGGATAGCGAAATAGCGGCGTCGGGCGCAGATAGGGCGCGATCCGTTTGCGGGCGGCGAGCACATCGGCGAGGTCGGGGGCAGCCAGTCCGGTCATGGCCCGTTTCTACCACGTGCGGTTTGATCGCACCTTTCGCGGGGAGCATGGACCGGCATATCGCCCGGTCACAAAAGAGCGGCAGGATCCCGATGGAGCTAAAGACAGTCTCACGCCACAGATCTGGCTCACTCGCGACCTGGTCGCAGCGGGCCGGGGATCGATGGAAGGCCGCGTTGACCCTGCTCGGCGGCGCCATCGTGATCTGGGGCGTCATGAGTTTGCTCGGTCTGCTGCTGACACATGTCATCGACCACGGCTCGGTGCATCAGGCGGATCTCGGCGTCAACCAGTGGTTCGCGCGCAGGCGTACGAGCTTCTGGAACGACGCGACCGCAGTCGGCACCGGCATGGCGGAAACCATCACCGTCATCGTCGTCACCGCGGTTGCCGCGCTGGTCTTGCGTTGGCGGACCAAGCGCTGGCGCGAGGCCGTCATGCTGATCACCTCGATCGTCGGCGAACTGGCGATCTTCCTGGCCACGACCGTGATCGTGCCCCAGCGCCTGCCGACTGTGTCCAAGCTTGACCCAGCGCCGCCCACATCCAGCTATCCGTCAGGGCACACCGCGGCCGCGGTCTGCCTCTACGGCGCTATCGCCGTCTTGCTGCTGTGGCTGTACGCCGGGCGCCCTGGCGCCAAGATCGTGGTGGTCTTGCTGTTCTGCGTACCTGTCTTCGTCGCGCTCTCCCGGGTCTATCGGGGGATGCACTACCCAAGCGACGTCCTGGCCGGCGCGCTGCTCGGAGCCCTGTGGCTATCGTTGGTGACGAGGACGTTCCTTCCGCACCGCCCGTGGGTGCAGGGTGCCGCCCGGCAATCTCCCGCCAAGTCAGCTCGCGGCCGAGTCAGGCGCTGAGTCACTCCCACTGAACGGGGCGGGGTTTCGGGACGGAGGGCAGCGGTTGTCATGAGCATCTCCAGCGACATCACGCCCCTGTTCATCAACCATTCCTGCGGGCCGAACGTGGGCTTCGCTGGCAATGTCGTGCTCGTCGCGATGCGCGATATCAACGCAGCCGAGGAATTGACCACCGACGATGGCTCAGGCTCTCATCCCGGCAGCCGGCCGTGAGGGTCATGGTGTTCCTGCACGGCACGTCGATCATGCATCGCTCCGCGGCCGGGCTGCCCCAAGCCGCCAGGGTCCGCCAGGTGAAGAGCAACGACGCGGCAGTAGCCGACTACGGATCGTACGTCCCGACCGATGGCGCGGTCGCCAAGATCTTGGCCTGGCAGCAACGCGGCGCCGAGATCTGCTACCTCAGTCCGCACCAGACTGCCGCCGCGGCCGCGGTCGACAGTTCGGTGCTCGCCGCGCACGGTTTCCCGCCGGGAACGCTCTACTACCGGTTGCACGGTGAAAGCTACGCCGACGTCGCGCGTCGCTGGTCGGCCGACGTGGTGGTCGAAGACGACCGCGAGAGCATCGGCGGCATGGCGCACACGACCGCGTCGGCGCTCGCCAGTTCCGCGGGTCGTCCCGTGCAATGCGTGGTCGTGCCCCAGTTCGGCGGAATGGCCCGTCTGCCCGATGACCCGGCCGAACTCGTGAGGCTCGGAGCTCGGCCGCGCGGACGCGGGCTGGGGCCCGGCCGATTCCTGCGGCGGGGCCGCCGCCGCTGAGGCCGACAGTCAGATGGCCGGCACCCCCGGATTTCAGCCCAATCACCTGCAGTCAGGACCCGGACGGACGAACCGGCACGTGCGCGCAAAAGTCACGGTCGGATAACAGTCAGCCCCTTAGGTATTGAGCGCCCCAATCACCTGGGTTTACGCTCCTCGCAACCGTCCGGTAAGCGCTTTCCGCTCCGGCGGGAAGGCAGCTCTGAACCCCAGAACGAGCCCGACCCCGCTGAGCAGGCCTTTTACGGTAAGCGCTTACCCGGGACGGGGCTACTAGCCAGGAGAGGCAGCGGAACTGAGGCGATGGCCGACACGCAGCCGAACATACAGGCGCCGCCCACGATCTACGACGTGGCCCGCATCGCGGGGGTGTCGATCGCCTCGGTCTCCCGGGTGCTCAACGGCCACCGCAACCCGCGCCAGGAGACCAGGGACCGGGTGCTGCAGGCCGTCACCGAACTCGGGTTCGTCCCCGACGGCGCGGCCAGGGCGCTCAGCGCCCGGCTCAAGGAGGTCGTCGGTGTGGTCTTCCGCCGAGTCCCTTGGGGCGAGACGAGCGAAGGCGCGTTCGCCGAGGAGGACGAGAGCCTGCAGTTTACCGATGTCATCAACCGCGGCATCGAGGTCGCGGCGCAGCGCCGCGGCTACAACCTCCTGGTCGGCTCGGTCGACGTCGACGAGCACGACGCGCACCGGCGGATCATGACGATGGCTCGCAAGAGCGACGGGCTGATCCTGCATGACCGCGTGCTCGAGCCGAGCAGGCTCGCCCAGCTCTCCAGGCACGTACCGATCGTCACGATGGCGGGAGTCGCCACCCAGACCACAGCCAACGTGCGCGGCGACAACGGAACCGGGATGACCGAGCTCGCCAGGCACCTGATCCACGATCACGGCTACACCACGATCGCCTATGTGGCCGGCCATGCCGACTCTCCCGACAACATCGCCCGCCGGCTCGCCGTCGCCGAGGAGGCGGCCAGCGCGGGCGCGCTGTTCATCGAGGGTCCGCAGTGGCAGGGCAACTACCTGGCCTCCGGCGGCGCGAAGGTGGTCGGCCGCCTGCTCGCGGACGGCGTCCAGCTACCCCGCGCCCTGGTCTGTGCCAACGACCAGACCGCGCTCGGCGCCATGTACGCGCTCGCGCATCACGGCATCGACGTCCCAGGCGACGTGGCGGTCACGGGCTTCGACGACATCCCCGTGGCCAGGCACCTGCGCCCGCAGCTCACCACGATCCGCCAGCCGATCGCCGACCTCGGCGCGACGGCGTTCGAGGTGCTGCGCTCCATGATCGGCAGCCAGGAGTCGGCCGGCCACGACATCGTCCTTCCGACGCGGCTGGTCCGCAGGCAAAGCTGCGGCTGCCAGCCCGCGGCCGGACAGGAATCGCCTGAGGGAGGCCAGTAATGCGGCTGCTGGCGAGACGGATCGCGCTCTACCTGGTGACGGCGGTCGTCGCCATCACCGTGAACTTCTTCATCCCTCGGCTCATGCCAGGAAATCCGGTCGAGGCGGCCATCGGGCACATGCAGGCCAGGGTCACGCCCGCCACCATCAGGGCGCTGGACGTGCAGTACGGGCTCAACACCAAGCTCGGCCTCTGGGGCCAGTACCTGCACTACTGGGGACAGTTGCTACACGGCAACCTCGGCATCTCCTTCAGCTCCTACCCGTCGACGGTCACCAGCGTGATCCGCAGCGCGCTGCCGTGGACGATCGGCCTGGTGGGCCTCGCGACGATCATCAGCTTCGTGGCTGGCACGCTGCTCGGCGTCATCGCCGCCTGGCGGCGCGGCAGCTGGCTGGACAACGTGCTGCCAGCGATGACGTTCTTTCAGGCCGCGCCTTATTTCTTCGTGGCGATCCTGATGGTCGCGCTGTTCGCGACCAAGCTCGGCTGGTTCCCGCAGAACTCCGGCTACGACACCACCTTGCTCGATCCGGGCCTCACATCGTCGTACATCACCAGCGTGCTCGACCACGCCGTGCTGCCGGCGCTGACCATCGTGGTCGGCTCGGTCGCGGGCTGGATCATCGGCATGCGCAACATGATGCTGACCACGATGGACGAGGACTACGTCCTCATCGCCCAGGCCAAGGGGCTCAGCCAGCAGCGGGTGATCAGGTACGCGGCCAGGAACGCCATCCTCCCGAGCGTCTCAGGATTCTCGCTCGCAATCGGCTTCGTGGTCTCCGGCTCGCTGCTGACCGAGATCGTGTTCTCCTATCCCGGCATCGGCTACATCTTGCTGCAGGCCGTATCCAGCGAGGACTACCCCTTGCTGCAGGGCATCTTCCTGATCATCACGTTTGCTGTGCTCGCCGCGAACCTGATCGCTGACCTGACATATGCCGCTCTAGATCCCCGGACCCGGCAGGAGGCCTGACCGATGCCCGCTGCCCAGGAGACAGGCCGGAAGAGCCGGATGCTCCAGCTGCCCAGGTCGCCGAAGATCAGAATCGGTCTCGGGCTCGCGCTGATGTTCACGATCCTCGCGGCCGTTGGCCCGTGGATTGCCCCGTTCGACCCGGGGAAGAGCCTGTCCACGACGTCAGGCCTGCCGCAGCCACCGTCCGGCGCACACTTGCTGGGCACCACGCAGGTGCAGCAGGACGTGCTCTCGCAACTGCTGGCCGGCGGACGGAGCACCATTCTGGTCTCGCTGATCGCCGGCGCAGTCGCCACAGTGCTCGCGATCGCCTTCGGCGTGACGGCCGGCTACTACGGCGGGCTGCTCGACGACCTGTTGTCGATGCTGGCCAACGTCTTCCTGGTGATGCCCGCGCTTCCGCTGCTCATCGTGATCTTCGGCTTCCTGTCCAAGACGGCCAGCCCGAACGACGTGCTGATCGGCCTGGTGATCAGCATCACCGGCTGGGCGTTCGGGGCGCGGGTGCTACGAGCTCAGACGCTGTCGATGCGAAGCAGGGACTACGTCATGTCCGCGCGGATCATCGGCGAGCGCGGCTGGCGGATCATGCTGTTCGAGATCCTGCCTAACCTCACGCCGATCGTGGCGACGTCGTTCCTGTTCACTGTCATATACGGGGTCGGTACCTACACGGCGCTGTCGTTCCTCGGCGTGATCAGCGTCGCGCACTGGAGCTGGGGAACGATGCTCTACTGGGCGCAGAGCGCCCAGGCCGCACAGCAGGTGCACATCGAGTGGTGGTGGTTCCTGCCGCCCGGCCTGGCGGTCGGGCTGTTCGGGACCGCGCTGGCCTTGCTGAACTTCGGCATCGACGAGTTCATCAACCCCCGCCTCCGCGCGGCCGGCCTGACCAGACGACAGGCCAGGCGGGCTGGCCTGCCGCGCCGGGTTCCGCTCGGCCTCACGCCTGTGCTATCCGGGTCCGACCACGGCGGCCAGACGTGACCCCGACGGACCCGCTCCTCGAGGTCAGCGGGCTTCAGGTTGACTACGGCGTCGGGCCGGGAGCCGTCCGCGCGGTAGCCGGAGCGGACCTGACACTGCACCGCGGCGAGGTGCTCGGCTTGGCCGGCGAGAGCGGGAGCGGCAAGTCCACGCTGGCCTACGCCATCACGAGGCTGCTCCGCCCGCCTGGCGTAATCACGGGCGGCTCGGTGCGGCTGCACCTGGCACCCGGCTCGACCCGCGACCTGCTGGCCGCTGGGCCGGCCGAACTCCGCGGCCTGCGCTGGAATCACCTGGCAGTAGTGCTCCAGAGCGCCATGCACGCGCTCAACCCGGTCACGCGGGTCGGCGCCCAGCTGACCGACGTGCTGCACGCGCACCGCCCCGACTTGGACCGGGCCGCGAGGCGGGCGAGGGCCGGCGAGCTCCTCGAGCAGGTCGGCATCCCGTCCGACCGCCTCGGCAGCTATCCGCACGAGCTCTCCGGCGGCATGCGACAGCGGGTCATGATAGCGATGGCGATCGCGCTCGATCCGCAGATCCTGATCATGGACGAGCCAACGACAGCGCTCGACGTCGTGACCCAGCGGGAGATTCTCGAGGAGCTGATGGCGCTGCGCGACCGGCTGGGCTTCTCGGTGCTATTTATCACCCACGACCTGTCGCTCCTGATCGAGATCGCCGACACGATCGCCGTGATGTACGGGGGGCGCCTCGTGGAGACGGCTGCCGCGAATGAGCTGTACCGGGCACCACGTCATCCGTACACACTCGGCCTGCTGCGCTCGTTCCCTTCTTTGCACGGTCCGCATACGGCGATGACCGGCATCCCTGGATCACCACCCGACCTGCGCCAGCTCCCCGCGGGGTGCGTCTTCCACCCGCGCTGCGGCTATGCGTTCGACCGGTGCAGCACCGAGCGACCGCCGTTCACGGTAGTGACGTCGGGGGCCGGGCACGCGGCAGCCTGCTGGCTGCAGGCGCAGGCCGAGCCGCCACCACTCGAACTCGCCGGTCAGCCGGTGGCTGTGCCCGGGAGCCCGGCGTGACCGGCCAGAGCCAGGCGCTGTCCCGGCCCGACGTCGGCGGCCAGCCCGTGCTCGAAGCGCGGGCGCTGACCAAGCACTTCCCGGTCGGCGGGGCGCGGTTCGCGGCCGGCAGCGTCGTTCACGCGGTCGAGGACGTGTCGCTGACGCTGCACACCGGCGGCATCACCGCGATCGTCGGTGAGAGTGGATCGGGCAAGTCGACGCTGGCCAAGCTGCTGGCCAGGCTGATCAAGCCGACCAGCGGAACGCTCGCCATCGACGGCGAGGCGATCGGGCCAAGGTCACGGGCGGGCCGTAGCTACGCACGACGCGTTCAGCTGGTGCTGCAGGACCCGTTCGCCTCGCTGAACCCGATCCACGACGTGCGTTACCACCTGGTCAGGCCGTTGAAGCTGCACGGAATCCCGTTGTCGCCTGAGGCACGTGACGGCGGCACCTCTGCCTCGCGCCGAGGCGACGCGCTCGATGAGGCGGTCGGTGACCTCTTGGCACGCGTCGCGCTCACCCCTGCTGAGGTGTTCGCCGCCAAGTATCCGCACGAGCTCTCTGGCGGTCAGCGCCAGCGCGTGGCGATCGCCCGCGCTCTCGCGGTGGCGCCCTCGGTCCTGCTCGCCGACGAGCCGGTGTCGATGCTGGACGTGTCGATCCGGCTCGGCGTCCTCAATCTGCTCGCTGACCTGCGTGAGCGGGATGGCCTGGCGATCGTGTACGTCACGCACGACATAGCCTCGGCCAGGTACCTCGCCGACACGATCGCGGTGATGTACGCGGGACGGATCGTCGAGACCGGCCCGGCCGCCGCGGTGACCGACCAGCCCTCACATCCGTACACCCAGCTGCTGCTCAGCGCGGCGCCCGACCCTGAGCGCGTCCGGTCGTCTTCGCTCCGCGGCCGCGGAGCTCCGCCGAACCTCGTGAAGCCGCCGCCCGGCTGCCGGTTCCACCCGCGCTGTCCGCACGCGATGCGGGTCTGCGCCGAGGTCGTGCCCCCCATGTCCGACGTCAGCATCGGCCAGTCCAGCGCCTGCTGGTTGCACGCCCAGGGGCTGAGCACCGCGCAGCGGGCGCCACTCACCGCTGTCAACGCGGCTGAGCCGGGAAAGGAGGCCTGATGGCCCAGCCCGCGTAACCGCCAGGCGGACGGGCTAAGCCCGGCCGACCTCGCGCAGCTCAGATCTGACAGACCCGCACGGTCACAAGAACAGGCCGGCGAAGGCCGGCCGGGCACATTGGAGTCTAGGCAATGAACAAACCGATCTTGAAGAGCCTGGTCGTGGCCGGAGCCCTGACCATGGGGATTGCGGCCTGCAGCAGCTCGCCCGCCGGCAGCCCGGCGGGCACGGCCAAGGGCCAGCCGCTCGTAATCGTCGACAACACGGGGCAGACCTTCACGCAGTCCTTCAACCCGTTCGTGTCGACGTCCATCGGCAATTCCAACAACACCACTGCCCTGATCTACGAGCCGCTCCTGATGTTCAACATCATGCAGCCGACTCAGCCGCCGATCCCGTGGCTGGCCACCGCCTACAAGTGGTCCGATGCCGGGAAGACACTGACGCTCACGATCCGCAAGGGCGTGAAGTTCAGCGACGGCAAGCCGATGACCGCCAGTGACGTCGCGTTTAGCTTCAACCTGCTGAAGAACAACCCGACGCTTACCCCGGTCTCGCCACCGCCGATTCCGCTCACCGCGACCGCCCCCAACGCGACCACGGCCGTGCTGACCTTCAGCCAGCCGGAGTTCGCGAACCTGTTCCTGATCGGCGGGATGTACATCGTTCCGCAGCACGTCTGGCAGAACATCTCCAACCCGGTCACGTTCGCCGACCCCACTCCCGTGGGCACCGGGCCTTACGTGATCTCGAAATTCTCCTCGCAGAAGTACACCCTCGCCCAGAACATGAAGTACTGGCAGCTCAGCAAGGTGCACGTGCCGTCGATCATCTTCCCGAACTTCGTCAGCAACGACACCGCCAACCCGGCCCTGGCCAACGGCCAGATCGACTACGCCGGCAACGCCGTGAGCAACGTCTCGGAGAACTTCCTCTCGAAGAGCCCCGCGAACCACACCTGGACCAAGGACCAGCCCTGGTTCTCTGACAACAACGTCGTCACGCTCTGGCTGAACGTCACCAGGGCACCTCTCAACGACCCCAAGGTCAGGCTCGCGATCAGCGCCGGCATCAACAGGACCCAGCTGTCGGTCCAGGGCGAGACCAACTACGAGCCACCGGCCACCTCCTCGAGCGGCCTGCTACTCCCGATCGATGAGAAGCTGCTCGACTCCACCTACGCGAACAACCTCAAGCCGACCTCCGACCCCGGCACGGTCACCAGCCTGCTGAAGGGCGACGGCTGGACGAAGGTCAATGGCAAGTGGACCAAGAACGGCAAGACCATCAAGTTCGCCATCGAGGACCCGTCCGCCTACACCGACTACGCCACCGACGCACAGCTCATCGCCACCCAGCTGAACAACCTGGGCTTCGATGTCTCGTTCAAGGGCGTCCAGGCCACCCAGTGGTATGCCGACTACCCCGTCGGCAACTTCGACGCGATGATCCACTGGAGCAACCAGGGCCCCAACCCGTATTACTACTTCCAGAACTGGCTGGACAACTCGCAATCAGCGCCGATCGGCAAGCCAGCCGCCAATGACTACGGCAGGTTCAGTAGCCCGGAGGCGCAGCAGGCGATGACCCTGTTCGCCGGCAGCAACGACCCGGCGGTGCAGCAGACCGCCCTGAACACCCTGCAGCGGATCGTCGCCACCCAGGCGCCGGTCATTCCGCTGCTCTATGGCGCGGCCTGGTACGAGTACAGCACCAAGCACTACACCGGCTGGCCGACGCAGGACAACCAGTACAACAACCCGGTTCCCAACTCTCCGTACATCCTCAACACCATCCTGCACCTCAAGCCAGTCAGCTGACCCGCAGCGGCATGCCGACTCCTGACGAGGGGCGGATCCCGCCCGGCCGGGCAACCGGCCGGGCGGGCGCCCAGACGAACACCGCACCCGCAAGCAGCGACGCCGACCTGGTCGCGACGCTGACGCTGCACGAGAAGGTGCTCCTGCTGACTGGCGCTGACAGCTGGAGCACGCAAGGCGCCGACCTGCTCGGCCTGCGTCCGATGATCATGTCGGACGGGCCGGCCGGGGCAAGAGGCGTCATCCTGGACGAGCGGCACCCGTCCACCAGCTTGCCGTGCCCGTCGGCGCTGGGCGCGACCTGGGATCCTGGCGTGGTCCGTGAGCTTGCGGGCGCGCTCGGGGACGAGGCCGCAAGCAAGGGCATTCACGTCCTGCTCGGTCCCACCATCAACCTGATGCGCACGCCGCTTGGCGGCCGCGGCTTCGAGTGCTTCTCTGAAGACCCCGTGCTCACGGCGGGGATCGCGGTCGGCTACGTCCGCGGGCTCCAGGGTGCGGGCGTCGCGGCCACGATCAAGCACTACGTCGGCAACGACACCGAGACCCAACGCTGGAGCTACGACGTCCGCCTCGCCGAGCACGTGCTCAGGGAGCTGTACCTGATGCCGTTCGAGGCGTGCGTGAAGGAGGCGGGGGCGGCGCTCGTGATGGCCGCCTACAACAAGGTCAACGGCACGCCGATGACAGAGAACGCCGGGTTGCTGAAGGACGTGCTCAAGGACGAGTGGGGCTTTACCGGCGTGGTCACCTCGGACTGGCACGCGGCACGCAGCACCACAGCGACCGCGCTGGCCACGCTCGACCTGTCGATGCCGGGGCCGGACGGGCCCTGGGGCGAGCGGCTGGCGCAGGCCGTCGCCGATGGCGTCGTCACCGAGGACATCCTCGACGACAAGATCTTCCGCCTGCTCGGGCTGGCCAGGAGGGTCGGGGCCATAAGCGACACCAGCCAGGGCCTCGGCCCCGGCGGGCTGGCTGGCCTGCCCCTGCTCGCCGGGGACGCCTCCAGGGCCGCGGTGCGGCTCGTCGATCCCGCGCTGTTGCGCCGGGCGACCGCCGCGTCGTTCGTGCTGCTGCGCAACGACGGCGATCTGCTTCCGCTCCGCGAGGACTCCGTCTCGCGGCTGGCCGTGCTCGGGCCTGGCGCGCTCCAGCCGACTATCCAGGGTGGCGGCAGCGCGGTCGTGGCTCCGGTAGCCGTGTCGACGCCAGCCGCCGCGCTCGCAGCCCGGTTGGCGGGCCAGGCTGGCGTGACCGTCGCCGAGGGCTGCCAGATCTGGACCACCGTGCCAGGACCGCCTGCTGGCTCTCTGCGCGACCCGGTGACCGGCGAGCCGGGCCTGCACCTGGAGTTCGTCGCCGCCGACGGCGCCGTGCTGCGTACCGAGCACCGCACCACGACGACGCTTGCCTGGTGGGACGGCGTGCCGCCCGGAATCGGCTGGGGCGAGCGCGGCAGCATCATCGTGCGCGCCAGCTTCCGGCCGGACTGGACAGGGCCGTACCTGCTGGGCGCCGCCGGGGTCGGTCACCTGACCATCACCGTGGACGGCGAGATCGTGGCCGATCGGCCGACCGCAGTGCCGCACGATCCGGTCGAGGCCATGACCAGGCCAGGTCAGGTCAGGGCCGGGCTGGAACTTCAGGCGGGCCGGGAGGTGACGGTCCTGGTGCAGTTCAGGCCGGCTCCCGACGGCGAGGGTCCGCTCGGCCTCAGGCTGGGGATCGAGCGGGCGCTGGATGGCGATGCGATGCTGGTCGAGGCGGTCGCCGCCGCGAGCGAGGCTGACGCCGCCGTCGTGGTGGTCGGGTCGGCCGAGCTGACCGAGAGCGAGGGGTTCGACCGTCAGAGTCTTGCCCTGCCTGGCCGCCAGGACGAGCTTGTCAGCCTGGTCGCCGCCGTGAACCCGAGGACCATCGTCGTGGTGAACTCTGGCATGCCGGTCCTGATGCCATGGGCTGATCAGGTCGCCGCGATTATCTATGCCTGGCTGCCCGGCCAGGCGATGGGTCAGGCCCTGGCCGACGTGCTGTTCGGGGACGCCGAGCCCGGCGGCAGGCTGCCCGTGACGCTACCCGCGTCCGAGGCCGACTGCCCGGTTCTGCACGCGACCCCGGTCGACGGCGTGCTGCCGTACGACGAGGGCCTTCTGGTCGGCTATCGCGGCTACGACGCGCGCGGTGTGGCGCCGCTGTTCCCGTTCGGCCATGGCCTCGGCTACACCAGCTGGGACTACGAAGTGCTCCATGTCCCGACGGCTGACTACCAGCCGGGCCGGGATCTGGACCTGAGGGTAGTTATCCGCAATACGGGACCGCGCTGGGGTCGTGAGGTCGTCCAGGCGTACCTGGCCGGGCCGCCAGGCGACCCGAGCCGGCCGGTGCGGGTGCTCGCCGCGTTCGCGAGCGCGTCTGCCGCGCCCGGCGAGCGAGCCGAGGTCGCGCTGCGGATCCCGGCAAGGCTCTTCGGGCGCTGGGACCAGGACCTCGGCATCTGGATCTGGCCTCCTGGCCCGGCCACGATCCTGGTCGGCCGTTCCTCTCGTGACCTGCCGCTCTCCCTGCCGGTTCCGGCTAGCTGATGGTGTGACGCGACTGCCGCGGCGAGCCTCTTGCCATGTACCGATGAACGGTATATAACGATGGTGTGAACAGACAGGCATTGCAGGAACCGACGTTCCTCATCCTCACGGCGCTTGCCGCGGGCCCGCAGCACGGTTACGGGATCATGACGGACGTCTCCCAGATCTCAGCGGGCCGGGTCAGCCTCCGGGCTGGCACGCTGTACGCCGCGCTTGACCGGCTCCGCGGCGACGCGCTGGTCGACGTCGACCGCGAGGAGGTGGTCGACGGCAGGCTGCGCCGGTACTACCGGCTGACGCCCGCTGGCAGCCGCCGCCTCGCCGAGGAAGCCGAGCGGCTGCGAGCCAACGTGAGCGTCGCGACCGCCCGGCTCGGGAAGCTGGCCACCGCTCTGGCGGGAGGCCCGGCATGAGCCAGATGTCCGCACTCGAGCGCCGGTACCGGCGGCTGCTTGCCTGGTACCCGGCCCAGCACAGGAACGCGCACGGCGAGGAAATGATCGGCGTGCTGCTTGCTAGCGCACGAGACGGCCAGCGCCGCCCGCGTCGGTCGGATGCGCTGGACCTGGCCCTCGGCGGGATGCGGATCAGGATCCGCGCGATCGGTGCCGGCAAGTTCGATCCCAGCTTTACCGACGCTCTGGCCGTCTACAGCATCGCGGCCCCGGTCATGTGGATGATCATCCTGCTCGCGCTGGCGTCCGTATACGCGCACGACGTACTGAGGGACGCCGCGATTTCGACGTTCACGGGAATGTCCACGCTGATCCTCGTCCCGGTTATCTTGCTGGTCCTGACAATCGCTCCGCTGGTCCTGAGCTGGCGGCGAAAGCGGGCAGCGGCCTTGGTCATGGCGTTCCTGCCCGCGGCCCTTTTCACTGGGCTCGCCCTGATGCCGTCGGCAACGACATTGACCGCATTCAGAGGTGCTGACTCGCTGCTCATGGTCCTGCAGGTCGTGGCTTTGGCGATCTCGCCGGGTCCGCGCCGCGGAGCGGAGCTGATGAGCCTGCGGACCTGGATCGTCGTGTGCGCGGCGGGAGTGGCCGCGTCGGTGCCGCTGTGCGCGATCAGCTTCCGCTGGATGCTGGCCGGCCCGCGAGCGTCCATATTCGCTGGCGTCGCTCTCGCAGCAGCGGCTGGCTTTGTCATCACGCTGCCGAGGGCGGTCGCCGTGCGCCTGCTCGGGATGCTGGCCGCTCCGGTCTACCTGACCGCCATCTCAATCGCAGAGGTCTACCGCGCCAGTTCGCTGATCAGTGACAGCTACGGCATCGTCTATCTGCCGGCGCTTGGCCTGGCCGTGCTGACCGGCGCCCTTGGCTGGCTCGGGACTCGCCGCGGGCTCAGTCCGACCGCCTAAGCACCGGTGTCCTGAGCACTGGCGTCGGGGACAGCGTCGAGATCCTGCTGGATCAGGTTCAGCCCGGCGAGCCAGCGGTCGGGGTCGGCGGCGCGGCCCGCGTACATCCGGGCGACGTCCGGGTGCGGCAAGATGAGGAACCGGCCGTCCGCGATCGCGGCCATGACGGCGTCAGCCACGTCTTCCGGCATGATCGCGTCCGGGCCGAGTAGCTTCTCCAGCCTCGGGTCGCTGCCATCAAACATGCCGGTCCGCACCCCCATCGGGCAGATCGCCTGCACGGTCAGGCCGCGGTGCCGGTGCGTCAGCGAGAGCCACTCGGCGAACGCGAGCGCCCCGTGCTTGGTGACCGAATACGGCGCCGAACCAGGCGTCGCCAGCAACCCGGCCGCGGAGACGGTGCATATCAGGTGCCCGCTCCCCCGCTCGAGCCAGCGCGGCAGCAACATTCTGGCGGCGCGGACGTGCGCCATCACGTTGACGTTCCAGGAGTCTGCCCAGTCGTCCTCGCTCGCCTCAGGCCCGCCGCGGCGCGCGATCCCGGCGTTGGCGCAGTACAGGTCGATCTCGCCAAGCTCGGACCTGGCCGCCGCGATCAGCGCCGCGACGCCGTCCTCGGACGCGGCGTCACCAGGTACCGCGACGGCCATGCCTGCGCCTGCGACCTGGCACGATTGCGCCACCGACGTGACCGCGTCAGCGTTCACGTCGTTCAGCACGACGTTCGCGCCGTCGGCCACGAACCGCCGCGCCAGGGCGGCGCCGATGCCGCTGCCCGCCCCGGTCACCACCACGCCGGCTCCGGCGACCGCGTCCATCACTGACCTCCTGAACGTCCGTGGGCCGCGCTCAACGGCGCTGGCCGCGCGAGCGCGCGCCTTGCGCTGCACTGTACAGATCAGCTGTTTCCTGGTCGACCTTCCCTGCCGGGACCGACTACGGCAGGCTTGTTACCGATCAAGCTCTTGTCATTCGTGCTCCGGGAGGATGAAAATGCCGGTCCTTGACGCGCTCGTCGCCGCACTGCGCCTCAGCACCGTTGAGGTAATCGACCTCACGGCTCCGCTGACCCCGGACACGCCGCTGATCCAGCTGCCGCCGCCCTTCGGTAACACCATCGCGCTGTCACTGCAGCAGATCAGCAAGTACGACGACCGCGGGCCAGGCTGGTACTGGAACAACATCACGACAGGCGAGCACACCGGCACGCACTTCGACGCGCCCGTGCACTGGATCACCGGCCGCGACGGCCTGGACGTCGCCCAGGTTCCCGCCAGTCACCTGATCGCCCCGGCCGTCGTGCTCGACTTCAGCGCCGAGGCCGCTGCCGATCCTGACTTCCTGCTCGAGGTGGACCACATCAAGAAGTGGGAAGGCGAGCACGGGTCGCTGCCCGAAGGCGGCTGGCTGCTGTACAGGACCGGCTGGGACGTGCGCTCTGGTAGCCAGCAGGAGTTCCTGAACGCGAACGAGACCGGTCCGCACACGCCAGGCGTGTCCATCGAGTGCGCTCGCTGGCTGGCCGAGCACGCCCCCGTCATCGGCTTCGGTGTGGAGACGGTCGGCACCGACGCGGGGACCGCGCACTCCTTCGACCCGCCGTTCCCGTGCCACGCGTCGCTGCTCGGGGCCGGCAAGTACGGGCTGACCCAGTTGCAGAACCTGAGCAAGCTGCCAGCGACGGGAGCGGTCGTGATCGCGGGGCCGCTGCCGATTGTCACCGGCTCGGGCAGCCCGTGCCGCGCGCTGGCGCTGGTCGAGCACACCTGATGCTCGTCAGCGACGCCGTCGCCGCGGTTCTCGCGGATTTCGGGGTCGACACCGTCTTCGGGGTCGTCGGCAGCGGCAACTTCCACGTCACCAACGCGCTGATCGCACGCGGCGCTCGGTTCGTCGCGGCGCGGCATGAGGGCGGCGCCGCCGCCATGGCCGACGGCTGGGCCAGGCTGTCCGGCCGGCCGGGGATCCTGTCCGTGCACCAGGGCCCCGGGCTGACCAACGCGATCACCGGCATCACAGAGGCGGCGAAGAGCAGGACGCCGATGGTGGTGCTTGCTGCCGACGTCGCGGCGAGCGCGGTCAGGTCCAACTTCAGGATCGATGTCGGCGGGCTCGCGAGCGCGATCGGCGCCGTGCCCGCCAGGTTGCATTCGCCGGACTTCGCTGTCGACGACACCGTGCGGGCATTCAGGACCGCCGCGGCCGAGCGGCGCACGGTGATCCTGGCCCTGCCGCTCGATGTCCAGGCAGGACAGTGCCCTGTGCCGCCGGTCGAGGTGCTGAACACCGCGAAGGCTGCGATGCACGCGGCCAGCCAGAGCCCGACCGCGGCTGCTAGGAACCAGTCGCGCGGGCCAGGCAGGCGAGCCAAGCTGCTGCGGGACGCCATGGACCCTGAGGCGGCGACTCTCCTCACGGACCTCATCCGCCAGGCTGAGCGGCCCGTGTTCGTCGCGGGCCGGGGCGCGCGGAACGCCAGTGCCAGGGCCGACCTTCAGCAGCTAGCTAGCTATTGCGGCGCCCTGCTGGCGACCTCAGCAGCTGCCAAGGGCCTGTTCCGCGGAAGCCCATGGGACCTCGACGTCAGCGGCGGGTTCGCCTCGCCGCTGACGGCCGACCTGATCAAGGGCGCGGATCTCATCGTCGGCTGGGGCTGCTCGCTGAACATGTGGACGATGCGGCACGGCGCGCTGATCACGCCAGGCACCGTCGTCGTGCAGGTGGACGATGAGCCTGACGCGCTCGGCGCCCACCGGCCCATCACGCTCGGCGTCCTCGGCGACGTCGCCGCCGTCGCCCGTGAGGTCGCGGCGGCCTGGGGAGACGAGGTGGTGGCCGGGTACCGGAGCGAGGACCTCAGGAAGCGGATCGAGCACGAGAGTCGCTGGCGCGACGTCCCCTTCACCGACGAGAGCGACGGCCGCAGGATCGATCCGCGGACGCTCACGATCGCGCTCGATGACCTGCTCCCGGCCGAGCGGATCGTGGCCGTGGACTCGGGCAACTTCATGGGCTACCCGAGCATGTACCTGTCGGTGCCTGACGCC
This sequence comes from uncultured Actinomycetota bacterium, assembly GCA_963696215.1. Classification (GTDB taxonomy): domain Bacteria; phylum Actinomycetota; class Actinomycetes; order Streptosporangiales; family Streptosporangiaceae; genus Chersky-822. Next base: position 371,231 of record CAVOJF010000005.1, on the reverse strand, counting down.
GATGGCTTCTGCTTCACCCAGGCCTACCAGTCGATCGGGCTCGGCCTCGGCTCCGCGATCGGCTCCGCGATCGCGCGGCCCGACCGGCTGGTGGTCGCCGCGCTCGGCGACGGCGGGGCGCTGATGGGGGTCAGCGAGCTGGAGACGGTCGTCAGGCTCGGCTTGCCGATGGTGGTGGTGGTCTACGACGACGAGGCCTACGGCGCAGAGGTGCACCACTTCGGGCCCGACGGCTACCCGCTCGACACGGTCAAGTTCCCGCCGGTCAACATCGCGAAGATCGCCAAGGGCTTCGGCTTCGCCGCGGTCAAGGTGCGTCAGGTGTCCGACCTGGCGAACGTCAGGGAGTGGCTCGACGGGCCGCGCGAAAAGCCGCTGCTGATCGACGCGAAGGTCACCTCCGAGCGCGGCTCCTGGTGGCTGGAAGAAGCCTTCCGCGGTCACTGACCGCGCATCGCGAAGGTCCGGCCATGATCACGGAGACTTTTCGGCGAGTGCGTGAAAAGAGTTCCGTGATCATGGAATTGCGGGAGGGGCGGGAGGCTGGTTAGGCGGGGGGCAGGTCGGCGAGGCGGGCCAGGGTGCCGCGATGGCGGTCGGCGGAGCCGAGCGCGATCGACGTGCTCTTGGCACGCTTGAGGAACAGGTGAGCAGGGTGCTCCCACGTGAAGCCGATCCCGCCGTGCAACTGGATCATCTCCTGGGCGGCCAGCACCGCCGTGTCCGAGCACGCGGCCTTGGCCAGCGCCACGGCCACCGGCGTGTCCTCGTCTCCATCGGCAAGGCAGGCGGCCGCGTACCTGGAGGCGGCCCTGGCCTGCGTCACCGCGACCCACCAGTCAGCCAGCCGGTGCTTGAGTGCCTGGAAGGAGCCGACTGGCCTGGCGAACTGGTACCGCTGCTTGACGTAGGCCAGCGTGATCTCGAGGGCGCGATCGGCGAGCCCGAGTTGCTCGGCGGCCAGCATTCCCGCGCCGGCCTGCAGCGCGGCCGCGATCGCCTGCTCGGCGCGCGGACCCGCGGCAACCCTGCTGGCCGGCACGTTCTCCAGGCTGATGTCGCAGAGCTGCCGCGTCATATCCAGCGAAACAACCGGCGTCCTGGTCAGCCCGGGATCGTCGGAGCGCACGGCGAGCAGCCCGAAGGGCACGCTGTCGGCGGGCACCAGCAGCACGTCGGCGGGCAGCGCGTCGGCCACGCCGGCCACCGAGCCGGAGAGCCGGTAGATCCCGTCGCTGTCTCCGTCCGCGCCAGGGCCGATCCTGACCGTCGGGCCGACCTTGGTCCCCGGCATGGACGCGAAAGGCACCGCGAGCGCGGCGGTCGTGGTGCCCGCCGCTAGGTCGGTGAGCAGCTGGGTCGCACGGGCGCCCGCCGCCTCGTCACTGGCCGCCGACAGTAGCGCCACCGTCGCGACGACGGCCGAGCCCAGGAACGGGACCGGCGCCACCGAGCGGCCGATTTCCTCGGCGACCACCGCCGCCTCGCGGAAGGAGGCGCCAGCGCCGCCGAACGCCTCGGGAATCAGCAATCCGGCGCAACCAACCTCAGCAGCCAGTGTCCGCCACAGGCCGGCGTCGTAGGTCTCAGGCGTTTCGGTCCTTGCCAGCACCACGTTGAAGCCGGCCCGGTCATCCAGCACTGACCGGACCGCCGATCGCAGCTCGGTCTCCTGCTCGGAATAGGTCATGACTGGCAGGCGCATGCGCCCGTCCTGGACGGACGCGATGACAGAGCGGGCGGACGACCCCGCTGGTCCCCCCGCTGCCGCCGGGGCGGCCGCGGTCTCTGCTTGATGGCTCACCGCGGCAGGTCCTTCCATGGCTTGTCCTTGTCCAGCCGAATCTCCGGCGGCAGCCCGAGCACCCGCTCAGCGACGATGTTCCGCAGGATCTCAGAGGTCCCGCCCTCGATCGAGTTGCCCTTGGAGCGCAGGAACCGGTACCCGGCGTCGCGGCCGTAGAAGTCCGCGCCCTCCGGCCTGCGCATCGTCCAGTCGCTGTAGACGAGCCCGCCTGCTCCGAGCAACTCAAGCTCAAGCCCGGCGATCTCCTGGTTTAGCCTCGCAGCTACAAGCTTGGCGCCCGAGCCCTCTGGGCCAGGCTGGCCAGCGGCGAGCTGCTGCCTAAGCCGCTCCCCTGCCAGCCTGGACACCTCGGCGGCCGCCCACAGCCGCAGCAACTGCTCATGCAATCCAGGCGTGCGCAGCTCGGGATGCTCGCGCCAGGTCCTGGCCGAGAAGCCGATCATGCCGCCCTCGCGCGGGAGGACGAACGCGCCAAGCGCGACGCGTTCGTTCATCAGCGTGGCGGTCGAGACCGCCCAGCCCTGCCCGACCTCGCCGATCCTGTCGGCATCGGGGATGACCACGTCGGTCAGGAAGACCTCGTTGAACTCGGCTTCACCGGTTGCCTGCCGCAGCGGCCTGACCTCGACTCCTGGCGCCCTCATGTCGACGCTGAAGTAGGTCAGGCCCTTGTGCTTCGGCACGTCAGGATCGGTTCTCGTCACCAGCAGAGCACGGGCCGCGATGTGCGCCGACGAGGTCCAGACCTTCTGCCCGTTGACGATCCAGCGGTCTCCGTCGCGGACCGCCCTGGTCGCCAGGTTTGCCAGATCCGATCCGGCTCCCGGTTCGCTGAAGAGCTGGCACCAGATCTCTTCGCCCGTCCATAGCGGTCGCAGCCAGCGCTTCTTTTGGTCGTCGGAACCGTAGGCCAGGATCGTCGGGGCAGCCATGCCGAGCCCGATGCCGTTCCGCTCCGGTCGGTTGGTCGGCGCGTTCGCGGCGGTGAATTCGGCGTCGACTACCTTCTGCAGCGTCCTCGGCAGGCCCTGGCCGCCGAGCCCGGCCGGGTAGTGCACCCAGGCCAGCCCGGCGTCGAACCTGGCCCGGACGAAGTCCAGCCCGTCGGCCGTCGCCGGGTCGTGCCTTGCGAGGAACGCGCGAACCTGGGCGCGCAGGTCGTCGGCGGTCACCGCGCCGCCCGCCTGGCCGTTCGCCCTGGCGGCGCCGTCGGGCGAGGCTCCTGCTTGGCCTGCGTTCTCTAGCACAGGGGACCGCCGGCCACGTAGATCACCTGGCCGGAGACGAACCCGGCACCGTCGCTCGCCAGGAAGGATGCGACGTGGGCGACGTCTTCGGGAAGCCCCACCCGGCGAACCGGGATCTGGGACGCCGCTCCCTTCTGGAAGTCCTCGAAGGGCACCCCGACCCTGGCCGCCGTGGCGGCCGTCATGTCCGTGACGATGAAACCTGGAGCGATCGCGTTGGCGGTCACGCCGAACGGGCCAAGCTCGATCGCGAGCGTCTTGGTGAAGCCCTGCAGCCCCGCCTTCGCCGCCGAGTAGTTCACTTGACCACGGTTGCCGAGCGCCGAGCTTGACGACAGGTTGATGATCCGGCCGAACTTCTGATCGACCATGTGCTTCTGTGCCGCGCGGCTCATCAGGAACGCTCCGCGCAGATGCACGCCCATGACCGTGTCCCAGTCGTCGTCGGTCATCTTGAACAGCATGTTGTCGCGGATCACGCCGGCGTTGTTGACGAGCACGGCCGGCGGCCCGAGCTCGGCAGCGATAGCCTCGACCGCCGCTGCTACCTGGGCCGTGTCGCTGACGTCAGCGCCTGCCGCGAAGGCGCGCCCGCCGGCCGCCGTGATCGCTTCGACCGTGCCCGCGCAGTCGCTCTCCTTGAGGTCGATGACGGCGACTGCCATCCCGTCGGCCGCGAAGCGCTTGGCGACGCCGGCCCCGATTCCGCGTGCGCCGCCGGTGACGACGGCCACCCGCTGTGCGTGCTCCGACATCTGCGTAGTCCCTTCTGAACTCTCGAGGTCAGCCGCTGTACTTGCGCAGTTCGCGCCTGGCCAGCGATCGCTTGTGCACTTCATCGGGACCATCAGCGAAGCGCAGGCTCCTGGCTCCCGCCCACGCGGCGGCGAGCGGGAAGTCCTGACTGATGCCGCCCGCCCCGTGCGCCTGGATGGCCTTGTCGATCACCCACTCAGTCATCCGCGGGACCGCGATCTTGATGGCCTGGATCTCGGTGTGCGCGCCCTTGTTGCCGACGGTGTCCATCAGCCAGGCGGTCTTCAAAACCAGCAGCCTGGCTTGCTCGATCCGCACCCTGGACTCGGCGATCCAGTCCTGCACGACGCCCTGGTCGGCGATCGGCTTGCCCCAGGCGATCCGGCCTGATGTACGCCGGCACATCGCTTCGAGCGCACGCTCGGCCGACCCGATCTGGCGCATGCAGTGGTGGATCCGGCCCGGGCCGAGCCGCGCCTGCGCGATCGCGAAACCGTCGCCCTCGCCCGCGATCAGGTTCGTGGCGGGCACCCGCACGTCGGAGAACTCGATCTCGCCGTGACCCCCGTGCGTGGAGTCGGTGAAGCCGAAGACGCGCATGCTCCGCTTCACCGTGACGCCGGGCGTGTCAGGCGGCACGCAAATCATGGACTGCTGGCGATGCCGTTCGGCGTTCTGGTCGCTCTTTCCCATCACGATGAAGAGCTTGCAGCGCGGGTCCATGGCACCCGACGACCACCACTTGCGGCCGTTGATCACGTACTCGTCGCCATCTCGCTCGATCCTGGTCGCGATGTTCGTCGCGTCGGATGAGGCCACATCGGGCTCGGTCATGCAGAACGTCGACCTGATCTCGCCGTCGAGCAGCGGTAGCAGCCAGCGCTCGATCTGCTCGGGGGTGCCGAACTCGGCGAGCACCTCCATGTTCCCGGTGTCTGGAGCGGCGCAGTTCAGTGCTTCGGGAGCGATCGCGCCGCTGTGACCTGTGATCTCGGCGAGCGGGGCGTACTGGAGGTTGGTGAGGCCCGCACCGTGCTTGTCGGCGATCTCGCCGATCTGATCCTTGTGCTTGCGGACGGTCAGGAACAGGTTCCACAGGCCCTGGCGGCGGGCCTCGGCCTTGAGGTCGTCGATCACGGCCGGGCGCTGCCAGATGTCGCCGACGGCCTCGGACGCGGCCACTTGCTGCGCAAAGGTCCGCTCTGCTGGGTAGACGTGGGAATCCATGAATGCGAGCAATTTGCCGCGAAGTTCCTCGGTTCGTGCGTCGTATCCGAAGTCCACCTAGCGCCTCCCGACGAGTCCGGACAAGCGTACCTACCGACCAGTACGGTGACACGTTACGGTCTGGACATGGCAGTGGTCGAGACGGTCACGGGCCCGGTTGACGTCGCCACCTTGGGCACGACGCTCATGCACGAGCACGTCTTCGTGCTCAATGAGGAAATCAGGCGGAACTACCCTGCTTACTGGGACGAGGAGGCCAGGGTCGCCCACGCGGTCACGCAACTAACCAAGGCCGCCGAACGTGGCATCGTCACGATCGCCGATGCCACGGTGATCGGCCTGGGCCGTGACATCGAGCGGATCAAGCGGGTCGCCGCGCAGTGCGAGATCAACATCATCGCCGCGGCTGGGATCTACACGTTCAGCGATGTGCCTTTCTACTTCCGGCGCCGGAGCCGCGGTATGACCGCGAGCGGCGAGGACCCGATCACCGACATGTTCGTCTCGGACATCATTGAAGGAATCGGTGAAACCGGAGTCCGCGCCGCATTCCTGAAATGCGCGATCGACGAACAGGGCCTGACCAGGGGCGTCGAACGCGTGCTACGCGCCGCGGCCCGCGCGCACGTGCGGACCGGGGCGCCGATCACCGTGCACACCCATCCGGCCAGCGAGTCTGGCCTGGTCGCTCTCGACGTCATGCGCCAGGAAGGTGCCGACCTCAGCCACGTGGTGATCGGGCACAGCGGGGACAGCCGGGACCTGGACTACCTGATCAGGCTCGCGGACTCCGGCTGCCTTCTCGGCATGGACAGGTTCGGCATCTCGATGCCGCCGTCGCTGGACTGGCGGTCGGACACGATCGCGGCGCTCTGCGAGCGCGGCTACGCGGCCAGCATGGTCTTGTCGCACGACACGGCGTGCTACATCGACTGGTACCCGCACGACGAGCAGGGCGCGGGCAACTACACCTATATCCACGACGAGGTGCTCCCCGCCCTGACCGAGCGCGGCGTCAGCGCCGAGCAGATCGAGACCATGCTGGTCACCAACCCGCGTCAGTACTTCACGCGATGAGCACAGTCAGCGACTAGTCCCTCGCAAGCTCTGACCCAGCCCGCCGGCCGGCGGACCGCGGTATGCGGCCAATCCTGTCCTGACCGCGCGACGAATCACTTGATAAGCGGTCCTGATCCGCGGCGCTGGCCGGCCTACAACGCCTGCGTCGGCGGAGCTTGCCGGAACTGAACCGCGCGGTTTACCGGCACGTTCCTCAGGTATCTGGGCGCGTCACGAGGGCGATGGAGAACGTTGATGACTGTGTGTAGTTGCGGTGTAACTCAGATCACGAGTCCGGATCGGGACCAGCGGCGTCTTAGTAGTGACCGACCACGAGGGAGCTGCCGCAGATGACCACCGCGACCACCGCGACCACCACCACCGCCGCCGCCGGGCTGCCGGACGGCGTGCCCGCCGACGGCACAGGCGCCGCCGGCGCGGCTGACGGGCTGGGAGTGCCGCGGCCCGGCGGGCGGCAGGCCGACTTCGAGGAGCAGGTCCGGCCCTACCTCGGCCAGCTGTACCCCGCGGCGCTGCGGATGACCCGCAACCCGGCCGACGCCGAGGACCTGGTCCAGGACACCCTGGCCAAGGCCTACACCGCCTTCGGCCAGTACACCCCCGGCACCAACCTGCGCGCCTGGCTGCACAAGATCCTGGCCAACACCTTCATCAACACCTACCGCAAGCGCAAGCGCGAACCCGCCATCGCCCCCGGCGCCGACCCCGCCGCCGACTGGCACCCCGGCACCGACCCGCTGTCCGGCCCCGCCCGCTCCGCCGAAGCCGAAGCCCTGGACCGGATCACCGACACCACCTTGCTCGACGCCCTGCGCCAGCTGCCGCCCGAGTTCCGCACCGCCATCTGGCTCGCCGACGTCGAGGGCTACCCCTACCGCGAAGTCGCCGCCCTGATGGGCACCCCCCTGGGCACCGTCATGTCCCGCCTGCACCGCGCCCGCGGCAAACTCCGCCACACCATCACCACCGCCCGCGCCCCCGCCGCCTGACCCGCCCCCGCCCGCACCGCCGCCTCACCGCCCCGCCCCCAGCCCACCCAGGCTCCCCGCCGCCCCCCGGCGGGAGAACGGCCACGCCCCGCCCCCCGGGCACGGCCACCGGCACCCCCCGCCGGACCGCACCACCCGCGGGACCGCACCCCCGCCCAACCCCCGGCCGGAACCGCACCACCCCGGCCCGCACCCCCGCAGGGCCGGGACCGCACACGGCCAGGCACCCCCGGCCAGGCCACGGGCTGGCATGAGCCCCCGTTCATGCCAGCCCGGCAGACCAGTGCCCCGCCGCCGCCAGGCGGCGGGGCACTATCCATGCCAGCCACCCTGGCTGAACCAGCGGGTGCTACTTGAGCAGGAGCCTGCTGATCCGGCGACCGGCTATCGCGAGCCCGATGGCGCCCATCAGAGTCAGGTAAGCAACACTCCACAGCAGGTCAGGGTTGACCACGCCGAGCGTCAGCCCGCGCAGCAGCACCACGCCCTGGTAGAGCGGCGTGCACTCAACGATGATCTGCAGGGCGCGCGGATATACGCTGAGCGGGTAGAACGTCGTCGAGAACAAGAACATCGGCAGCGTCGCCAGCATCACGAACTCAAAGTGCTGCCAGCTCTTCATGTAGGTCGTCGCCGCCATGCCGGCGCCAGCGAACGCGAAGCCGATCAGCAGCGCCGTCGGCACGTCGAAGATCGCCCAGACCGAGTGCACGAGGCCCATCGCCAGCATGATCACCATGAAGGCGACCGCATAGATGCCGCCCCTGATCAGCGCCCACCCGACCTCGCCGAGCGCGATCTCGTCGGACCGCATCGGGGTGGCCAGCGCGGCGTCGTAGAGCTTGGCGTACTTCATCCTGAAGAACACGTTGAAGGTGGAATCCATTACAGCGCCGTTCATGGCCGAGGTAGCCAGCAGCGCGGGAGCCACGAAACTCGTGTAGCCGACGGGATGGCCGCCTGGACCTATGACCGTGCCAACGAGCTTGCCCAGGCCGACGCCGATGGACAACAGGTAGAACAGGGGCTCGAAGAACCCGGAGATCAGCACCGTCCAGGTGTGCCGGTAGACCCTCGCGTGCCGCTCAATCAGGTGCGCGCTGCCGCGGCCGCCCAGGCCGGAGCGCCTGGTTGCCAGCATCGCCACCGGAATGATCCGCAGCGGCAGTTCGTGCAGGCGAGCCGGCAGCGACCCCTCAGGACGCTCGGCAACGCCGGCCGTGGCCGGTGAATCGCGCACCCGCTCAGGCATAGAGCCTCCGCCGGTACGTACGGTTGCCGACGATGATGCCCAGCACCGTCACCCCCACTAGGTAGCCCACATGCACGGCGGATGCGCCGAGATGCGCGGTGCCCAGGCTGAGCGACCGGCACAGGGCCACCCCATGCCACAACGGCGTGATGTAGGCAAGTGGCCGGATATAGGCAGGAAGCTGTGTGATCGGGAAAAACGTACCTGAAAACAGGAACAGCGGGATTATCCCGAAGCGGAAGAGCATGGCGAACGACGTGTCCTTCGTGCACCTCATCGCGTAGGCCTCGATCGGCGTGGCGAAGGCCATGCCCGTGAGAACCGCAGCAGGCAGGCACGCGATGGCCCACAGCGAATGAATGGCGCCGAAGGCGGCCATCGCCGCGAGGAAGACCGCCGAGTTCATCGTCAGCCGCAAGGTCGTGAACAACAGGTGACCGCGGAAGAGGTCGGCCGGCCGCAGCGGGGACGCGATAGCGGCCTGGTAGGTCTTGAGCCACTTCACCGAGCCGTAGACGGGATAGGTGGACTCCCCCATGGCGGTCTGCATCGACGAAGCCGCCAGCAGGCCTGGCGCCAGGAAGGCCAGGTAGCTGACGCCGCCAAGGCTCGACGTACCGCGAGCGTCGACGAGCCTGCCCAGGGCGAGCCCCATCGCCCCGAGGTAGAGCACCGGATTGAGCACGCCAGAGTAGATCGAGCCCCGCCAGGTTCGCCGGTAGTTCGTGAGCCAGAACCTGAACTGCCTGACGGCATACGACAGTGCTAGCCGCGGCTCGGCCAGCCGAGACTGGGCGAGCTGCGATTCGGCCATCACCGACTGGGCCATCAGTCTTCCAGCCGCCGACCGGTCAGCCGGAGGAACACATCCTCGAGGGTGCTGCGGCGCACCAGCGAGGTGACCGGCTCCAGCCCGCGGGCGCGCACTGCGTCGAGTGCCGCGTCGCCATCGCCGGTGTAGAGCAAGATCCGGTCGGCCAGGACCTCGATCCGCTCGGCAGGCACGTCAGCCAGCTTCTCCGCCGCCTGCTCCTGCTCGTCAAGCGCGAAGCGCAACTCAAGCACCTCGGCCGTGGAGTAGGTCTCGATCAGCTGACGGGGCGACCCCGCCGCGGCGATCTTCCCCCGGTCCATCACTACGAGCCGGTCGCACAACTGCTCGGCCTCATCCATGTAGTGCGTGGTGAGGACCAGGGTCACGCCTTGCTGCTTCAGCCGGTAGAGCCGGTCCCAGACCACGTGCCTGGCTTGCGGGTCGAGGCCGGTTGTCGGCTCGTCAAGCAGCATGATCTCGGGCTCGCTGATCAGCGACCTGGCGATAGTCAGGCGCCGCTTCATGCCGCCAGACAGGGGCTCGACCTCGTCGTCTGCCCGCTCCGTGAGCTGGACAAAGTCAAGCAGCCTGCCGGTCCGTTCCCTGATGATGTCGCGCCGCAGCCCGAAGTACCGCCCGTAGATGAGCAGGTTCTCCTTGACGGTCAGCTCAACATCGAGGGTGTCCTCCTGCGGCACCACGCCGAGCCTGGACCTGATCGCCGGGCCGTCCTTGTTCGGATCGAGGCCGAGGATCGACAGCTCTCCGCCAGAACGCGGCGACACGCAGCCGATCATTCGCATCGTCGAGGATTTGCCCGCCCCGTTCGGGCCGAGGAATCCGAATACCTCGCCGCGGCTCAGCTCGAAGTCGATTCCGTCCACGGCAATGAAATCGCCAAATACCTTCGTGAGCCCCCTGGCGCGGATCAGGATGTCAGGATCAGCCACGACCGCGACCTTACCTGCAGGCGCTGACAGCACCGAACGAATAACCGGCCGCGATTGCCCGTTCAGCTGCAGGAGATGGGGATTTGCGCTCTGGGCTCCCGGTCAGTTGCGGCCCGGGTAATCTTGCCGACAGTGCTTTGACGGCCAGCGGCGCGGGTAGCACCGCGGGATGACCCGATTGAACGGAGGACCGCCTCGGTGAGCGGTGTGCGAGGGCTCTACGAGCGTTTCCGGCTGCTCATTCACGAGGGTGCCAAGTTCGGCATCATCGGCGCCATCGGCGTCGTCGTCTACAACCTCGTTAACGGGTTGCTGCACTTCAAGCTTCACACCGGGCCGCTGACCGCGGCGACCGTCGCCGTCATCGTCACGACGATCACTAGCTACATCGCCAACCGGTACTGGAGCTTCCGGCACCGCGAGCGCACCACAGTGCCGCGCGAGACCGTGATGTTCTTCGCGCTCAACGGGGTGGGGCTGCTGATCCAGTGGGCCGTGGTCGGTTTCACCTACTACGGGCTCGGCGAGACCGGCAAGCTCGCCAACATCATCGCCAACAACGTCGGCATCGTGCTAGGCACCGTGTTCCGCTTCTGGTCCTACCGCAAGTGGGTGTGGGCAGCGGCCCAGCCCGCTCCGCAGGGCCACGAGGTGCTGGAGCCCGCGCTCGCGTCGGCCCAGAAGACACCGGCCCAGAGCCGGCCAGCACAGCACGAAGCCGATGTGGCTGAGCTGACCCCACCGCCAGGAGACGAGGCCGGCAAGCCGCATTGAGCATTACCCGTCCCACCCCAGGGCTTGTCCAGCGCGTCGCTGAGCTCTACCGGCGTTCCCGCCACGTCATCCACGAGGGCGCCAAGTTCCTGATCGTCGGCGCGATCGGGATCGGCGTCACCAATCTGGTCTTCATCCCGCTGCACGGCCCGCTCGGCCTCGGGCCGCTTACCTCCGTGACGATCGCGACGGTCGCGGCCACGTTCGTTACTTTTCTCGGCAACCGGTATTGGAGCTTCCGGCATCGCGAGGGTGGTGGCACGGCCAAGGAGGGCGCAACGTTCCTCGTGCTGAACGGCGTCGGCCTGCTGATCCAGTACGCGGTCCTCGGATTCAGCAACTACGGGCTCGGCCTGACCACCAAGCTCGAGAACGTCATCGCGGTGAACATCGGCATCGGAATCGGAACCCTGTTCCGATTCTGGTCTTATCGCAAGTGGGTGTGGGTACCGCCCGAGGTGCGGCTCCAGCGGCTCAGGCGCGGCAGGCATCGCAGAGGCCGCGTCAACGCGGCCGGCGTGGCGTCAGTGCCGGCGGTCGTCGCCAGCCAGCCTCCCGCCGGGGACGTCGCACCTCGCTCCTGACGGTACCGACGTGCGCGCGGGTCAGGCGCGGCAGCCGCCAGCGCGCTCGAGCAGCCTGTCCATTGGCACGGCGAGCACCGCGCTCCCACGCCGCTGGCTCAGCACGCCCGTGGCGACCAGCCTGGCGACCACGTGGCCCTCTCGCGAGCGGGCAAGGCCAGGGTGCGCCAGCGGGTCATAGGCCGAGGGAGCCTGCACCAGCCCCGCCAGGACCGCAGACTGCGGCCAGGACAACGCCGCAGGCCGCTGGCCGAAGTAGCCGCAACTGGCTTGCTCCAGGCCGTAGTAGCCATGCCCGAAGTAGGCGACATCGGCGTACATGCTCAGAATCTGCTCCCTGGTGAAGCTGAACTTCAGCTTGATTCCCAGGGCCAGTTCGTACGTTTCCACGGTCAGGCGGCTCTTGTGCCTGGCGTAGAGCAGTTTGGCGAGTTGCTGGTACAAGGTGGCGCCGCCCTGGTCCTTGCCCGTCACAAGCGACAGCGCCACCCGGCCGAGCGCCAGTGGGTCGAAGCCCGGCTCTGACGCGAACCTGTGATCCTCGGTCGCGATCAACGCGCGCGCAAACTTCGCGGAGACCGGCTGGCCTGGGAAAGGCTCGTGATGCGATCGGGCCTGCGCCCTGGCCAGCGACCAGGCATTGCCGACGGACGGAGTAACCAGCAGCAAAAGAGCGGTCGCGACGATCAGGACAATCAGCAGCGCGAGCGCGGCGAGAAAGGCGCGGCGCAACAAAACTCGCCCGCCCCCGAATCGCGGCACCCGTGGCACCGTCCCGTCTGCCTGCGGCTCGTCCGGGTGCCACTGCCACCCGGCCTGCCCCCGCCGTGTCGTACTCACTGCTAGCGCAACGAGCAGCGATTGTGCAGAGTGCCCAGGCTGGGCGGGTAGTCACATAGTCGGGACGCCGGGATTTGAACCCGGGCTCTCTGGTCCCCCAGACCAGCGCCTTAACCAAGCTGGGCCACGTCCCGTCGCCCTGTCGGACGGACAGATCATAGCGCAGGACCTCAACGCCCCCGCTGAAAGCCATGCCACGAGCCTTCAGCCACATGGGGCGGCACCAAGGGCGGGACGGGCCATCCGCTGTAGCCACCGCCCCTCACGATCAGGTACGTCCTGACCTTCTGGTTGCGCCAGCCGTCGCGGTCAGTATTCCCGTCTGGCGGGCAGGACGGCCCCGATGAGCCACAGGAGCGGAAACAGGAAGCCGATCAGCCCAAGCACCCAGTGGCCTTTCCGGAAACTGAGGACCGCGAGCGTGAACACCAGGATGAGGTAGATGATGCCCAGTCCGATGTACCAGCCTGTGCCTGACATGCTGACAGTCCCCCGTATGAGTCGCCGGACGCGAATCCTCGCTGACCACGTCGAGCGTTGCATGTGCGCGAACAGCCCCCCTCACCCGTGCGGGGTGAAGCGTCCACCGGCACGCACGCTGGCCTTGTCAGGCTCCTCAGGCAGCGCGCACTTGCAGGTGATCGTCCATCGCCTCCTAGCCGACAACATGGAGCCGCGCCGGTAGACTGGCAGCAACGCGCTGACGGAGACGAGTAGCACCGGGCATCGCGAGCGCAGAGAGCCGCCGACAGCTGAAAGGCGGTCTCGCGACCGGCAGCGAAGACACTCCTGAGTGCGGGGAGGAACGGCGACCGCGACCCAGCGACCGCCCTATGCCCCGCCGGCTAGCCCCCGTGACCAGGCCTAAAGGCGGCGACCGCAGACGCGGCGCGGCGAAGGTGCGGTGGCACAGCGAGGTCCCTTCTCGCCCGCACTCCCGAGGGGATGGCAAGCCAGGGAGCGCGTGATGACATCGATCCTGCAGGGGCACGGCGGAGAATCGTCCGTCACCAGCCGCCGGGTACTCGCCAGCGACCTGCCCGCACACGTCGGCGAGCAGGTGACCCTCGCTGGCTGGCTGCACCGCAAGCGCCCGCTCAAGTCGGTCACTTTCCTCATTATCAGGGACAGGACCGGCCTGGCCCAGGTCGTGTTGTCTGGCGACGATGCCGTGGCGGGTCTGGCCGAGCTGCCCGAGGAAACCGTCGTCGCGATCTCCGGCCTGGTGAAAGCCAGCCCGCAAGCTCCAGGCGGCGCGGAGGTCACCGAGCCGACACTCGTCACGCTCAGCGAGCCAGCTGAGCCACCGCCCTTCGACCTGTACAGGCCGGCGCTGACAGCCAGCCTGCCGACCATACTCGACCACGCGCCGACCACGCTGCGGCACCCGAAGCTCCGGGCCGGCTTCGAGATCTCGGCCGCGAGCGTCGCCGGGTTCCGTGCCACCCTTGACGCGAACGGGTTCACCGAGATCCAGACTCCGAAGATCGTGCGGTCGGCCACCGAATCGGGTGCCAACGTCTTCGCCATCGACTACTTCGGCCAGCCCGCCTACCTGGCTCAGTCGCCGCAGTTCTATAAGCAGGCCATGGTCGGTGTCTTCGAGCGCGTCTACGAGACGGGCCCGGTGTTCCGTGCCGAACCACACGACACGGCGAGGCACCTGGCGCAGTACGCGAGCCTGGACGCCGAGTTCGGGTTCATCGCTGATCACCACGACGTGATGACGATGCTGCGCGAGGTCGTCGCAGGCATGGTCGCCGCCGTCGGGGCGCGGGCTAGTCAGGCCGCCGAACGTCTAGGCCTCACGCTTCCCGAAGTGCCCGGCCAGATTCCTGAGCTGGACTTCACCGATGCCCAGAGCCTTATCGCCAGACTTGCGGGCTGGGACCCGCGCGGTGAGCCTGACCTCTCCCCCGCCGACGAACGATGGCTGGGCGGCTGGGCGCTGCGCGAGCACGGCAGCGACTTCCTGTTCGTTACCGGTTATCCGATGGTCAAGCGGCCGTTCTACACCCATCCCGACCCCGTACGCCCGGCCCGTTCGCGCAGCTTCGACCTGCTGTTCCGCGGGATGGAACTCGTCACGGGCGGACAGCGGCTGCACAATCACAGCGACTACCTGGCAGCGCTCGCGGCCCGGGGCGAGGACCCTGAACCCTATGCGGGTTACCTGCAGGTGTTCAGCCACGGCATGCCACCGCACGGCGGGTTCGCGATCGGGCTTGAGCGGTTTACAGCCAGGCTGACGGGGGCCGCCAACGTCCGCGAGGTCACGCTCTTCCCGCGCGACCTGCACCGGCTGACGCCGTAGCTCGTAGTGACCCCAGCTGCTGCGCACGGCCTGGCGGCCGCCTGGCGGAACCGGACGTTAGCCGGTGAGGCCGAGCGTGATCGCGTCGACCTCGGCCAGTTCGTCGCCCGACGGGACCCAGTCCGCCGTGTCAGCGTTGGCTTTCACCTGCTCTGGTGACATCGCCCCGGCGATGACGCTGGTGCAGCCCGGCTGCGCGGCCAGGCAGGAGGTCGCGACCGTCAGCAGCGATACGCCATGCGTCTCGGCCCAGCTCGCGAGCGCCTCGACGATGTCCAGCTTGGCGTCGGTGACATAGCTGTCCCGGCCGGCCAGCCTGGTGCCCTCCCTCGCGGGCTGGCCGCGCCGGATCTTTCCGGTCAGCAGGCCGTTCGCCAGCGGGAAATATGGCAGCACGCCGACGCCGAAGTGCCTGGCCGAAGGCACCACCTCCGCCTCCGCCGCACGCTCGAGCAGCGACCAGTGGTTCTGGGCCGAGATGAACGGAACGCTGCCGTGCCGGTCAGCCAGGCATGCGGCTTCGGCGATCTGCCAGCCGGTGAAGTTCGAGTGACCGAGGTAGCGCACCTTGCCCTCGGCGACAAGTTCGTTCAGCGCCCCGAGCGTCTCGGCGATCGGCGTCTTCGGGTCAGGCGTGTGGATCTGGTATAGGTCGATGTAGTCGGTCCTGAGCCTGCGCAGCGACTGCTCGACAGCGCGCCTGATGTACGCCCTTCCGCCCTTCGCGCCAGCCGCTGGCCCGTAGCCCATGTCGGCGGCCTGGTGACCGAACTTGGTCGCGAGCACGACCTGATCGCGCCGGTCAGCCAGCACCTCCCCGATCAGCTCCTCGGATCCTCCGCCGCCGCCGTAGGTATCGGCCGTGTCGAACAACGTGATGCCGCAGTCGATGGCCGCATCGATGACCGCCCTGGTGCCGGCCAGGTCCAGCCTGCCGCCGAAGTTGTTGCAGCCGAGTCCCACGACCGAGACGACCAGACCCGAGGTGCCGAGCGGCCTGTAGCGCATTGTCCTGCCTTTACTGTTGCCGGTGCAGATGCCGATCAGATCGTACCGACCACACTGAACCGTCCCGGGCGCGGAGCAGGTGCGCGATATCCTGTGCCGCACCATGCCAGAGTCCCAGACGCCAGGACCTGTGGTCCTGCGGATCAGGCTCGGGGCGACGCTTCGCCGCCTGCGCGAGGCGCGCGGCTTCACCGCTCAGCAGGCAGCCGAGGCGATCAGGGGCTCAGACTCCAAGATCAGCCGCATTGAACTCGGCCGTCACGCGGCCAGGGAGATCGACGTCAGCGATCTGCTGACCATGTACGGCATCACCGACATCGCCGAGCGCGAAGCGCTGCTTGACCTGGCGAGCCAGGCACTCGCCCAGCCGTGGTGGCACGGCCACGCTGACGTCTTGCCGCCGTGGTTCCAGGCCTACCTCGGCCTCGAGGAGGCCGCCGAGTCCGTGCTGAGCTACGACACGCACTTCGTTCCCGGCCTGCTGCAGACCGGTGACTATGCGGCTGGGCTTCTCGCACACGGCGGCTTCGCCGCGGCGGAGGTCAGGGACCTCCTCGATATCCGCGCCACGCGGATTGAGCGCTTCGCCGCTGGCGGCTGGCGGCTCGACGCCGTGCTCGACGAGGCCATCTTGCACCGGCCAGTTGGCAGGAGGGCCGCGTTCGCCGCCCAGCTCCAGCACCTCAGCGAGGCCGCGGGATGGCCCGGGGTCACGATCAGGATCAGGCCGTTCTCGGCAGGGGCGCCACTCTGTCCGGCTGGCTTCACGATCCTGCGTTTCGCTGGCCAGGAACTGCCCGACGCGGTCTACTCCGAGCAGCTGACGAACGCGAGCTATCTGGATAAGCCAGCCGAGGTGGCCAGGTACGCCGCCACAATGGAGTTGCTGGCGAACAGCAGCAAGCCGGCGAGGCAGACCAGATCGATCATCGCGGGCGCCCTCGCCAGGCTCAGCTAGCCCTAGCCGCGTCGCCGATCAGCTGGGCAGATTCCTGAGGCGGCAGCGCCACCTCGCGCAGCGCCCCGAACATCGCCGCCACCGCCGCTACCTCGCTCGCGCGTTGTTCGAGAAGTACCTGGCCGCGGATTCCGGTCGCGCAGACCACGTCCGCGTCGTCGGGCTCGGCGAAACTGAGGATGCCGAACGAGCTGGCAGGCAGCTGACGGTGCTCGCAGCCGAGCCGCAGCACCTGGATTGTCACGTGTGGCTGGCTGCCAGCGTCGATCAGGTACTCGAGCTGCGCCCGCATGAGGGGCGGCGGGCCCACGGCCCTCTGCAGCACGGACTCGTCCAGGATCAACGTGAGCCTGATCGGATCGCCGCCGAGCAGCACGTCCTGCCGGCGCGCTGCGACCTGGACGAGCCGCTGCACCGCAGCGGGCTCCAGCTCCGGCCGCCGGGCCTCGATTACGGCCCTTGCATACTCGGCCGTCCTGACCAGGCCATGGATGACCTGCGACTGGAACGCACGCAGATCCGACGCCTCCGCCTCGAGGCCGAGGTAGGTGCCTGTCCCGGCGGGAAGCAGATCATCCGATCCGACCCACCAGCCTTTCCGCTGGCCTTCGCGGGCCAGGTCCATGAGGGCGCGCCGCTGGTCCGCATCGTGCACGCCGTACAGGTCGAGCATGAGCGCGAGGTAGCTGGTCCTGGTCGGGGCCTTGCCGGTTTCGATCCTGGACAGTGTCGACGGCGCGACGCCTAGCTGGCTGGCGACTTCCTCGAGCCTGAGCGAGCGTTGCTCTCGCAATCGCCTTAAATCGTTGCCTAGCCTGCGCCGCCGGATTGTCGGTCCTACCAACACGAAACGTCGCCTCCTGCCTGCCCGCGGGGCTCAGGCCACCGTACCGCCTCAGTGCTCAGATGAGATCCCATATGTAATCACGCCACGCCGATCTGCTTAATGCACTTGTGTATTTTGCATTCCCATTACAGGATGGGGCACAAGGCCGCGAGGAGGATCGCCGGAAGGAGTGACCCATGCCCGCGGAGACGGCGGAGGCCAGCGCGCGGTTCGCTGACCCGGCATTACTGACGCACTGGGTGCTGCTAGGCAAGCTGACGCTTCCCGGCCTGCCCGAGCACGTGCGAGACGCCAGGCACTTTGTCGCGCGGCTGGCCGGCGCCCGTCACGCGTGCGCAGACGCTGCGCTGCTACTGACGTCCGAACTTGTGACGAACGCGGTCGTGCACAGCAAATCGGGATTGCCGGGCGGCACGGTCGACCTGGCGGTCGCGGCCAAGGCAGGCGGCCTGCTGATCTCGGTGACCGACAACGGATCGGACACCGGGCTTCCGAAAGCAGGCACTGATCCGGGCGGTGAGCACGGAAACGGCCTGTTGCTGGTGGAGCGCATGGCCGACGACTGGGGGTACTGCAGCCAGCCAGATCGCACCGTGGTCTGGTTCCGGCTCTGCCCTGGCTGACTTTCGTCAGGCGCGGCGTCAGCCCCGTCTCGCGCCGCGGGAGCCGCGAGCCGCGCCTGACCGCCTTTCCCGCAGCCGCATCGACACGTGCACGGGAGTGCCAGCAAACCCGAACTCTTCGCGCAGCCGGCGCTCGATGAATCGCCGGTACCCCGCCTGCAAGAAGCCCGAAGTAAACAGGACAAAGTGGGGCGGCTGGATCCCCGCCTGCGTCGCGAACATGATCTTCGGCTGCTTCCCGCCCCTGACCGGCGGCGGCGTGGCCGCCACCAGCGCAGACAGCCAGGCGTTCAGCCGCCCGGTAGGCACTCTCGTCTCCCAGCCCGCCAGCGCGGCTTCGAGCCCCGGCACGAGCCGCTCGACGTGCCATCCGGTCGCCGCCGAGATGTTCACGCGCGGCGCCCAGCGCGCGGTGTAGAGCTGCCTGTCGATCTCACGGTCCAGGAAGTGCCTGCGGTCCTCGTCGACCAGGTCCCACTTGTTGTACGCGATCACAAGCGCCCGGCCAGCTTCGATCACCATCGAGATGATCCGGAGATCTTGCTCTGCAAGCGGCTCGCTGGCATCAATGAGGACCACCGCGACCTCGGCCCTGTCCAGCGCACGCTCTGTCCGCAGCGCCGCGAAGTAGTCAGCGCCCTGCGCGTGGCTGGCACGCCGCCTGATCCCGGCGGTATCAACGAATCGCCAGGTGACGCCGCCCAGGTCGATCAGCTCGTCGACGGGGTCCCTGGTCGTCCCCGCGACGGCGTCCACCAGCACCCTGTCCTCCCCGGCGAGCTTGTTGAGCAGGCTCGACTTCCCGACGTTGGGCCGGCCGATCAGCGCCACCCTGCGCGGTCCCGCCTCGGCATCTGCTCGCTCCTCTGGCGCCTCAGGCAGCGCGCCGAGGACGACGTCAAGCAGGTCTCCGCTGCCCCTGCCGTGCAGCGCGCTCACCGGGACCGGCTCACCAAGCCCGAGGGACCAGAGCGAGTGCACGCCCAGCTCGGCCGGAGCGTCGTCCACCTTGTTCGCGGCCAGCACCACGGGCTTGCGAGAGCGGCGGAGCACGGCGGCGACGGCAGCATCCGCATCGGTCACGCCGACCACCGCGTCGGTGACGAACAGCACGGCGTCCGCGGCGTCGACGGCCACCCTGGCCTGCGCGGCGACCTTGGCTGCGAGGACCGGTGACCCCTCCACAGACGGCTCCCACCCGCCCGTGTCGACCAGGGTGAACGCACGGCCGCGCCAGGTCGCGTCGTAGGCAACGCGGTCCCTGGTCACGCCGGGGGTGTCTTCCACGACCGCCTGGCGGCTGCCCAGGATCCGGTTGACCAGAGTTGACTTGCCGACATTTGGCCGGCCGACGACCGCCAGCACTGGCGCGCTGGCCGTACCGCTCGTGCCCTCGCCGGCGTCCTGGACCTGCTCGTTCATGCGTTCGCCTGCCTAGCCGCCGCGAGCCTGACGATGTGCCCGATGACGTCGTCGAGACCAAGGTCGGTGGCGTCGATCTCGACAGCATCGGCCGCCATCTGGCTCTGGGGCGCGTCGCGGCGGTCGCGCTGTGCCTGCTCGGCCCGCGTGAGCGCCGCGCTCGGCGGCTGCTCGTGCCGGACGGTATCGCGTCCTGCCGCCCGGCCAGTGCCCGCTTCCCGACTCTCCGGGCGCCCGGCAAGCTGGGCGGCCCGGCGCTCAGCCCTGACTTGCTCGCTCGCGGTCAGGAACACCTTGACCGTCGCTGCGGGAGCGACGACCGTTCCGATGTCCCTGCCCTCGGCCACGATCCCGCCCGCAGCCGCGGCGCCGGCGATGATCGCCTGCTGCTGGGTGATCAGCATCGCCCGGACCTCGGGGATCGCTGCGACCAGGCTGACGACGTTCGACACCCGCCTGTTCCTGATCGCAGCCGTGACATCGATGCCGTCGACCCGCACCCACGGGACCGCTGGATCGGTACTGATGTCGATGCTCAGGTCGCGGATGTGCCTGGCAACGGCGTCGGCGTCGGCCAAGTCGACCTCGTGTTCCAGCATCCACCATGTCACGGCTCGGTACATCGCGCCGGTGTCCAGGTAGCACAGCCCGAGTGCGGACGCGGTGCCACGGGCCGCGCTCGACTTGCCCGATCCTGACGGCCCGTCGACTGCCACGATCAGCGCCCGTCCGGCCGCAGCGCCCGAAGTGTGTGGCCGGAGACCTGCCACCGAATTTGTCACGCTGGCGATGCTACCGGCCAGCCAGCCGCGCCCAGCGCGGCCGCGAGGGCTGGAGCGGCCTCGGGGCGGACGGAGAGCTCGGCAACGCCTGCCGGCAGGCCGGGCGAGTGCTCGATCCTGACATCTTCGATATTGACGCCGGCCGCTCCGGCCGCGGCGAACAGCCTCGCAAGCTCGCCAGGGGCATCGGCGATCACGACCTGCACGACCGCGTAGGCGGGTGCCGGGCCGCCCCGTTTGCCGGGAATCCGAGCCACGCCGTCTCGGCCGGTCTCAAGCACCGCGCTCAGCTGCTTGGCGGCGTCGTCATCGCCGGCCGCGAGCGCTTCGAGCGCGTCAGCCGCCACGCTGAGCTGACCGATCACGGCCCTGACGATCTCGCGTGCCGGTGCGGCATTCGCCGCGAGGATCTCGGTCCACAGAACAGCGTCGCTCGCGGCGATCCTGGTCACGTCGCGGAGCCCAGGTCCGGCTAGCGCGAGCGCTGCGGACGGGGCGTCGGCGCACTGCGCAGCCATCGCGCTCGCCACCAGGAGCGGCACGTGCGAGACAAGCGCCACCCAGCGGTCATGCTCGGCTGGCGACAACATGACCACCTGAGATCCGCAGGCACGGGCCAGGCCGGCGACCGCGGCGACGCAGTCATCTGCCGACTCTCCGGAGGGGCAGATCACCCACGGCTGACCGGCGAACAGGTCGGCTCTGGCAGCCGCGGGACCCGACCGCTCGCGGCCGGACATCGGGTGGCCTGGCACGAAGGTGGCCAGGTCGCATCCCGCCGCCCTCGCCTCGCGTAGTGGCAGCCCCTTGATGCTCGCCACGTCGGTGTAGCACCTGGCCAGGCGCTGCCGCTGCGCCGCGGCCAGAGCCCCTGCGACCGCGCCTGGGGGCACGGCCAGCACCGCGATGCCGACCGGGCCGCCCGGTCTGCCGGCGGCCGGCAGCACCTGGCCGGCGCCCAGCTCAGCGGCCAGCCGAGCCGCCGCCTGGTCCGTGTCGCTGAGCCAGACCTCGGTGCCGTGCTCGCGCAGCGCCAGAGCGATGGAGGTACCGATCAGGCCGGTGCCGACGACCACAGCTGAGGCTGGCGCATTCGCGGCTGCGCCGGCCCGTGCCGGATCGGACGCCGATCGGGTCACCGGAACCTCCTGGTAGTCATTGCGCGATATCAAGGCGCAAGGCAGCCGCGCCGCGCAGATAGACGTGCTGAACCTGACCCCTGGTCAGCGGTGTCTCGACGTGCATCATCAGCCGGACGACCCGCGGCATTGCCCCCGGCACGGCGATCTCCGAACAGCAGAGCAATGGCACGTCCTGGAACCCGAGCGACCTGGCCGCCAGCGCCGGGAACTCGGCCAGCAAGTCGGGTGTGGCCGAGAAGATCACGCTGATCACCTGGTCAGTGCTGAGGCCGTTGCGCTCCATCACCTGGGTCACCAGTTCAGCCGTGCCGTCCAGGATCTCATGCCGGTCGTCGGCTCCGACCTGGATGGCGCCCCTGATGGCCCTGACCGCCACAATCGCTCCTCTCCCCCGCGACTCTCCCGTGACCCTATCCGCCCCTGCGCCCAGCCGCGTCCCGGCGACGGGTCACATGCCGACCGCTGCGTACAGGTTCCCGACTTCGGCGGTGGACAGGCGCCGCGACGTACCCGGCCTGAGCGATCCGAGGCTGACAGGACCGACCTGGGTACGGACCAGGCGGCTGACCGGATGACCGACGGCGGCCAGCATCCGCCGGACGATGTGCTTGCGCCCTTCGTGCAGTGTGATCTCCACAAGGACGCGAGGACCGGCCTGCTCCACGACGCGGAACCTATCGGCCGTCACGGTGCCGTCTTCGAGTTCGACTCCGGTGGTCAGCCGGCGGGCAAGATCCTTGCGGACGGGGCCGCGCACCTCCGCGAGGTAGGTCTTGAGCACCCCGTACCGCGGGTGTGACAGGCGGTGCGCAAGCTCCCCGTCATTGGTCAGCAGGATCAGGCCCTCGGTCTCGTAGTCAAGCCGGCCAACATGGAACAGGCGCTCACTTCGATCAGCCACCAGTTCGGCGATGGTCCGCCTGCCCCGGTCGTCTGACATGGTGCTCACCACCCCGGCCGGCTTGTTCAGCGCCAGGTAGACCAGGTCTTCACTGGCCGGAATCCGCTTGCCGTCGACGCGGATGACCTGCGTCTTCGGGTCGACCCTCGCGCCGAACCTGCGCACCACTTCGCCGTCTACCTCGACGCGCCCAGCGCCGATCAGTTCCTCGCAGCTGCGACGGCTGCCTACCCCTGCGGCCGCGAGCACTTTCTGCAGCCGCACGCCGCCAGGCACGTCGGTGAGCGAGTCCCGCTGGCCAGGCTCGAAGCCCCAGTCGTCATCGTCATCGTCGAAGGCATCGCGAGGAGGGCTGGGGAGTCCTCCCCCTTGGCCGGCCCCGCTGGGGGTTCCGGGCGGCCGGGGAGGTCCGGGGGGTCGTCCGCCCTGGCCAGCCCCGCGCGGGCGATCACGACGGGCGGGCATGGCCCTGCTCCTGTTCGTCGTCGACCTGCTCGGGCAGGAATGGCGCTAGCTCGGGCAACTGTTCCAGGCTGGCCAGGCCGAGCCGCTCCAGAAAGTACGCGGTCGTGCGGAACAGGATCGCCCCGGTCTCGTGGTCGGTGCCGGCCTCCTCCACGAGGCCACGCAGCGTCAGCGTCCGCATCACGCCGTCGCAGTTGACGCCCCGGACCGCGGACACCTGAGCCCGGCCGACCGGCTGCCGGTAGGCGACTACGGCCAGGGTCTCCAGTGCCGCCTGCGTCAGCCTGACCTCCTGGCCGTCCCTGACGAACTTCTCGACCACCGGCGCATACTCGGTCCTGGTGTAGTAGCGCCAGCCGCCGGCCACCTCGCGGAGGTCGAAGCCGCGGCCCTCGTGCGTGTACCGGGCGGCGAGTTCGGTCAGGGCGTCGGCGACGTCCTGCTGCGCCACCTCGAGCGCCTGCGCCAGCATGTTCTCGGCAACAGGCTCATCTGCCACCAGCAGGATGGCTTCGATGGCTGGCTGCAGCCCCGATGAGGACTCGCCGGTACCCGGCAGCGGCTCTTTGATCATCGTGGTGTGTCGTCCACTCCGCCCGGTTCGCCGGGCCCGATGCTGGCAGCGTGCGCACCGCCGGCAGGTTCCGGCGCGATCCAGCTCACGAACAGGTCGCCGAGCGGGCTCTCCTGATCGAAGGAGACGCACCTGTCCCGGTATAGATCGAGGACTGCGAGGAAGCGCGCCACGATCTCATAGGTATCTTCGCAGTCGGCGGACAACTCGGCGAACGACGCCCGCCCGGCGGCACGCAGCTTGCCAGTGATGATGACCGCCTGCTCGCGCACCGTGGTGCGCGGGACATGCAGATGCGCTGTCGAGACGACCGGTGCGACCCGCGGCGCGAGCGCGGCCGCGGCGAACGCTGCGAACTGCCCGGCCGTGAGCCCGAGCAGCACCTCGGGCAGCAGGTCGGCAAACACTGGCTCCATCGGTACCCGGCGGGGGAACCTGCGGCCCTGGTCGGCCATCCGCGCCGCGAAGAATGCGGCAGCCTCCTTGTAGGCCCGGTACTGCAGCAGCCTGGCGAACAGCAGGTCCCTGGCCTCCAGCAGGGCCAGGTCCTCCTCGTCGTCGACCTCACCCGCCGGGAGCAGCCTGGCGGCCTTGAGGTCAAGCAGAGTCGCCGCGACGACCAGGAAGTAGCTGACCTGATCGAGCTCCCATCGTCCGGCGAGCGCGCCGATATAGCTGATGAACTCGTCGGTGACCGCCGACAGCGCGATCTCGGTGATGTCGAGCTTGTGCTTGGAGATCAGCGCGAGCAACAGGTCGAAGGGTCCCTCGAAGACGTCGAGGTGAACTTCGAAGCCGCCGCCCGCAGGACCGTGCGCGGATTCGCCGGGTCCTTCGGTCATAACTGAGGTCAACGTCCGTCCCGCAGCCGCCTGGCCATCAGGCTGTCAGCGCCGTCCGCGTCGAGGTCGGCGAGCAGCACCGCGAGCGCCTCCCTGACGATCCGGCCCCGGTCCGCCGACACCCCGAAGCTGCGCAGCGTCAGCCTCGCACGCTCAAGCTCGAGCAGTTCGGCCTCTGATAGGTACACCGTGATCTTATGGCTGTGACTCTCCCGGCCGCTCGCCTGCCGCTGCTCGATGGTGGCCGGCAGCGACGATGCAGGGCGCAGCAGTTCGGCTATGCCAGGGACTCTTACCCGCCGTTGACTTGACCTGCGAGTTCGGCCCTGCGCCACCGGTAAAGCACCTCCCTGGCGAGCTCCCTGTAGGAAGCTGCTCCAGCCGACGAGGGATCGAAAATGGTGATCGGCTCTCCGGCGACGGAGGCATCAGGGAACCGGACCGTTCGGTTAATGACGGTATGGAATACTTTGTCGCCAAACCCGGCGACGACACCTGCTAGGACCTCTCGAGTGTGCAGCGTACGCGAGTCATACATGGTCGCGAGCAGCCCGTCCATGCCGAGCTTGGGACTCAGCCTTGTCGACACCTTGTCGATCGTCTCCATCAGCAACGCCACGCCGCGCATCGCGAAGTACTCGCACTCCAGCGGCACGAGCACGCCATCCGCGCAAGCCAGCGCGTTGACGGTGAGCAGCCCGAGCGACGGCTGGCAATCGATCAGGACGATGTCATAGTCGGCCAGCAGCGGCGCGAGCACTCGGCCGAGCACGAACTCCCTGCCGACCTCGTGCACGAGCTGGACCTCGGCGCCGGACAGGTCGATATTGCTCGGCAGCAGGTCCATGCCGTCGACCTTGGTGCGGAAGAGGACGTCCTCGGCGGTGACGTTGGCGTCCATGAGCACGTTGTAGACGGTCGCATCGAGTTCGTGCGGCTGGAAGCCGAGGCCGACCGAGAGCGCGCCCTGGGGGTCGAAGTCAACCAGGAGCACCCGGCGCCCGACTTCGGCCAGCGCGGCACCGAGACTTATTGTTGTGGTGGTCTTTCCGACGCCGCCCTTCTGATTGCATACAGCCACAACGCGGGCTGGGCCGTGCTTAACTAGCGGCTCAGGGTCGGGGAATACAGGAAGCGGGCGGCCGGTCGGGCCGATGATGCCGGCACTGGCTTCCGTTGTCCCTGTCGCTGACACGGTAACGAGCACCTCCCCGGCGGCCACGCACGCTGCGGGCCGCTGCCTTCCGGACTTTAGAGGCTGCATGGGGTCGCGGCAAGCCGACTCACCCTTTGCGGGGAAACGGGTTCGCGCATTCGCCCTGGTCTCTGCCTGCCTGCCGGTTCGGCAGATCGCTGGCCTCAGCCGAGAGCGCGAGGATGCGAGGCGGCGTACACCTCGCGCAGCTTGTCGACCGTCACGAGAGTGTAGATCTGCGTGGTGCTCACCGAGGCGTGACCGAGCAATTCCTGCACAACCCGGACATCGGCGCCGCCATCCAGGAGATGAGTGGCAAAGGAATGGCGCAGCACGTGCGGCGACATCTCCGCCAGCCCGGCTCGCGCCGCCGCAGCGCGGAGCGCTCCCCAGGCGCCTTGCCTGGTGAGGCGGCCCCCGCGTGCGTTCAGGAAGACGGCAGGACTTGGCTGTCCCGACCTCGCGCTGGCAGCGAGCGCCGGTCTGGCCTGCACCAGGTACGCCTCCAACGCCACCTGCGCGTAGCTGCCCACCGGCACGATCCGCTGCCGGCCGCCCTTGCCGGCCAGGCGCACCGTGGCGATGCCCGGTAGCCCGGGCAGCTCGATGTCGTCGACGTCGAGGCCGACGGCCTCGGAGATCCGGGCTCCGGTGCCGTACAGCAACTCGAGCAGCGCGCGGTCCCTGCGCTGCGCGGGTGCGTCGCCAGCGATCTGCAGCAACCGCTCGACCTCGGGAATCGAGACGGCCCTCGGCAACCGCCTCGGCGGCGTCGGCGGACGCACGGCCTTCGCCGGGTCGGCGCCGGCGAAGCCCTTCCGCCAGTGCGAAAGCGTGCAGCCCGCGCACCGCGACCACTGCGCGCCCGGCCGAACTGGCGGCGAGCGGCTGGTGCTGCTCGTCGCCCTCGCGCAGCCCGGCCAGGTAGTCAGCGACGTCCTGGGTCGTCACTGCGCCGATCTCGGCCTGGCCGGCGCCAGCCAGCGTCGCCGCGTACCGGTGCAAGTCCCTGCGGTACGCCTCGATGGTGTGGGCAGCCAGGCCGCGCTCAACGGTGAGATGGTCGAGGTACCGGCGGGCCGCCGCCGCGACGGTGGTCAGCCCGGCGCTCCCTTCATCGCGAGTCCCCTGTCACAGTCGCCGATCAGCCGCGTCCCTGCTCGCTCACCCGAGGATGTCGGCCAGGGGCGTCCACGGCATGCCGTGCGCCTCGGCGACCGGCTGGCACGTCACGGCACCGTCGTGGGTGTTCAGGCCTGGCGCGAACGCTGGATCGGCGCGCAGCGCGTCCCGCCAGCCGCGGTTCGCGATCTCGATCGCGTACGGCATGGTCACGTTCGTCAGCGCGTAGGTCGAGGTGTGCGGGACCGCGCCCGGCATGTTGGCCACGCAGTAGAACACCGAGTCGTGCACCCGGTACGTCGGATCGGCATGCGTGGTTGGCCTGGAGTCCTCGAAGCAGCCGCCCTGGTCGATGGAGATGTCGACGAGCACGGAACCCTGCTTCATCCGCGAGACGAGTTCGTTGCTGATCAGCATCGGCGCCTTCGCGCCTGGAACCAGCACGGCACCGATCACCAGGTCAGCGTCGATCACGGCGCGCTCGACCTCGTAGGTGTTGGACGCGACCGTCTGGCAGTGTCCCTGGTAGATCGCGTCTGCTGACCGCAGCCTCGACACGTTCTTGTCGACAAGCAGGACCTCGGCCTGCATGCCGAGCGCGATCGCGGCCGCGTTCATGCCGGACACGCCGGCGCCGAGCACGACGACCTTGGCAGCGTAGACGCCAGACACGCCCCCCATCAGCACGCCCCTGCCGCCGCCGTCGCGCTGCAGGTGATGGGCGCCAACCTGCGGCGCCATCCGCCCGGCAACTTCCGACATCGGAGCCAGCAGCGGTAGCGAGCCGTCAGGCAACTGCACCGTCTCATACGCGATCGCGGTGATCCCTGACCCGAGCAGCGCGTCGGTGCACACCTTGGAGGCCGCAAGGTGCAGGTAGGTGAAGAGCACCTGGTCCTTGCGCATCCGGTGGTATTCCTCGGCAACCGGTTCCTTGACCTTCAGGACCAGGTCTGCGGTTTGCCAGACATCGTCCGCGGTGGGCAGCATCTGGGCCCCCGCGGCGACGAAATCCTCGTCAGGGATTGAGGAACCGGTTCCGGCGCTCGCCTCGATGAAGACCTCGTGCCCGTACCGGACGAACTCATTCACGCCCGACGGGGTGAGGGCCACCCGGTACTCGTGGTTCTTGACTTCCTTAGGAACGCCGACCTTCATGATCTTCAGTCCTCCTCAGGTTCGAAGCCCGCCCCGGCACCGTTGCCGAGGCCCGCAGGCCCCGCCGGGCGCGCGCCCGGTCAATCCTCAGCGCTCTGGCGCATCGGCCGCCCGCAGCGTTGCGAATCCGGCTCGCCCGGCGGCCACAGCGGCCAGCACGCCGATCATCATGACGCCGTTGTGCAGGTTCCCGGCCAGGATGCGGGAGACCACTACATCGAGGGGTGCCCACTCGACCGTCAGATGAGCCTCCTCGTGGTCGGGAACGTACTCACGCTCAGCATCGGGAACACGGGTCAGACCACGGGCCAGGTAGACCCGCAGCCGCTCGCTCGTGATTCCAGGGGAGGTGAAGAAATCAGCAAGCACCTGCCAGTCTGCGGCCAGGTAGCCGGCCTCTTCAAGCAGTTCGCGCCGTGCTGTCACTAGTGGCGGCTCGCCTGCTACATCGCGCAGCCCGGCCGGTATCTCCCAGAGCAACCTGCCAGCCGGGTGCCGGTACTGCCTGATCAGCAGGACCTGCGCATTCTCGTCCAGCGCCACGATCCCGACCGCTCCGGGATGCTCGATGACCTCACGTCCGGCCGTGGCCCCGTCCGGCATGATGACCTGATCGCGGCGGACGCTGACGATCCTTCCCTCGGAGAGCCTCTCGCTGCTGGCGACGGGCCAGTCCTGCGTCGCATCGGTGAGCCACGATGCCTCGGCCGCCAGCCAGTGCTTCATCGGCGCGCCTCCGCCACGACCATCATGCGCTCGCGACCGAACGGCTTCCGGCCGCGGCGGTCACAGGCTGCCCGGTCGGCTTGACCCGCGATCGCTCGATCGCCGCCGCGATGAGCCCGCTAAAGAGCGGATGCGGCCTGGTTGGCCTGGACAAGAACTCCGGGTGGGCCTGGGTCGCCACGAAGAACGGATGGACGTCGGGCGACAGTTCGACGAACTCGACCAGCCGGCCGTCGGGTGACATGCCCGAGCAGATCAGGCCGGCGGCCTCCAGCGCTGGGCGGTAGGAATTGTTCACCTCATACCTGTGCCGGTGCCGCTCGTGCACGACCTCGGTGCCGTACAGGCTCCTGACTATGGTGCCCTCGGCGAGCACCGCGGGATAGAGGCCGAGCCGCATGGTGCCGCCCATGTCCCGTTCGCCCGCGACGACGTCCTCCTGGTCCGGCATGGTGGCCACGACCGGGTGCGGGGTTTCCGGGTCGAATTCCGCGCTGTTCGCGCTCTCCAGGTCCGCGGCATCCCTGCCGATCTCGATGGCCATGCACTGCAGGCCGAGGCAGAGCCCGAGGATCGGGATCTTGTTCAGGCGCGCGTGCCTGACCGCGCCGATCTTGCCCTCGATGCCGCGCACGCCGAAACCGCCGGGCACCAGGATGCCGTCGACGCCGTCCAGGTGCCGCGCCGCGCCATCCGCGGTCTGGCAGTCATCGCTTGCCACCCAGCGGATGTTGACGCCAGCGTCGTTGCCGAACCCGCCAGCGCGCAGCGCCTCCGCCGGGGACAGGTACGCGTCGGGCAGGTCGACGTACTTGCCGACAAGCGCGATCGTGACGCTCCTGGCCGGCCGGTGCACCCTGGCAAGCAGATCGTTCCAGTCGCTCCAGTCGACATCGCGGAACGGCAGGCCGAGCCGCCGGACCGCGTAGGCGTCAAGCCCCTCGGCGTGCAGCACCTTGGGGATGTCGTAGATGGACGGCGCGTCTGGCGCCGACACGACCGCTTCCTCGTCGACGTCGCACATCAGGCTGATTTTGCGCTTCAGCCCGCCGCTGATGGCGCGGTCGGACCTGCACACGATCGCGTCCGGCTGGATGCCGATGCTGCGCAGGGCCGCGACCGAGTGCTGGGTCGGCTTGGTCTTGAGTTCCCCTGAAGGCCCGATGTAGGGCAGCAGCGACACGTGCAGGAAGAAGCACCTGTCCCTGCCGATCTCGTGCCTGATCTGCCTGATCGCCTCGAGGAAGGGCAGCGACTCGATGTCACCGACGGTGCCGCCTACCTCGGTGATGACCACATCGGTCTCCGGGCCGCCCATCTCGACGATGCGGGTCTTGATCTCATTCGTGATGTGAGGAATCACCTGCACCGTGTCGCCCAGGTAGTCGCCGCGGCGCTCCTTGGCGATCACGCTCGAGTAGATCTGCCCGGTGGTCACGTTCGACGAGCCAGGCAACCTGATGTCAAGAAACCGCTCATAGTGACCGACGTCCAGATCGGTCTCCGTGCCATCGTCGGTCACGAAGACCTCGCCGTGCTGGAACGGATTCATCGTGCCTGGATCGACGTTCAGATACGGATCCAGCTTCTGCATGCTGACCCGCAGGCCCCGCATCTTCAGCAAGCGGCCGAGGCTGGATGCGGTGAGCCCCTTGCCCAGGCTGGACGCAACGCCTCCGGTCACGAAGACATGCCTCGTCAGAACAGGTCGTGGGGTAAGCGCTGACGTCGCCAAGTTGGCTCCCGTGGTCAGTGCCGACGGTCGCTGCCCGCCGGTCCACGGGGTCTCAGAATATCAGGAACGGCCCTTACTGACCTGGACCGACACTACAGCAGCCTGGCCCGGTATCCGCAGAGCGCATAACACCAGGCGGATCCGCCGCGCGGATCCGCCTGCCGGGCAGGTCAGACGCCTGACGGGAAGATTGCCGGGTGAGTCCGGTTAAATATGCTAAGTCTGGGTCTTTCGCCCGGCCACGTGGACCACGGGGAGGCATGCTGGTGACGGGTGACGCGGCGATATCCGGCCTTGGCATGACGAGCCTGGGGCGGGTCTTCGGCTCCAGCCCGCGCCGGCTGGCCGGCAGCGCGATCCGGCTCGCTGCCGCCGACGCCGGGATGGCCGTATCCGATCTGGACGGGCTGCTGATCTGCCCCGGCATCACCGGCGGACTCGACGTCGGGCTGGCCGGCCAGATCGGGATGCGGGACCTGGCGCTGCTCGCCGTGGTGAACAGCTTCGGCGCGTCGGCGGCCACGGCCGTGCAGGTCGCGGCGCAGGCCGTGACGAGCGGCACGGCCCGCGCCGTGGCCTGCGTCTTCGCCGACACGCCGCTCCGTGAGGGACAGCCGGCCGGAAGCGCGTTCGGCCGGGGCGGCGAGTCCGGCGCCGGCGGACCGCCCGAGCGGCACGGCCTCCTCGGCCTCGCCGCCGGCCACGGGTTCAGCAGCGTGACCGTGTACTACGCGCTCGCCGCCCGGCGGCACATGGAGCGGTTCGGAACAACGTCGGAGCAGTTCGGGGCCATCGCCGTCGGACAGCGGCAGTGGGCGGCCGGCAATCCCGCCGCCCAGTACCGGGAGCCGATCACGCTGGCCGACCACCAGAGCTCGCGGTGGGTTGCGGAACCGCTGCACCTGCTGGACTGCTCGCTGGTCTCCAACGGAGCGATTGCCGTGATCGTCACCTCGGCGCAGGCCGCCGCCGACGGGCCGCGGCCACCGGTCCATATCTGGGGCTGGGGCCAGGGCCATCCTGGCCAGCCGATGGCTGGCGACAGCGACTTCGGCCTGATGACAGGGGCGGCCCAGGCCGGGCGCGCCGCGATGGGCAGGGCCGGGCTCGGCCCGGCTGACATCACGATGTGCCAGATCTACGACTGCTACACCTACACGGTCCTGGTGACGCTGGAGGACTACGGGTTCTGCGCCAAGGGCGAGGGCGGGCCGTTCGCGGCCAGCGGAGCACTCGCGCCTGGCGGGTCGCTGCCGGTCAACACCGGAGGCGGCCAGCTGTCCGCGTACTACATGTGGGGGTTCACACCGCTCTCGGAGGCAATCATCCAGGCGCGCGGCGACGGCGGCGGCCGCCAGTCTGCGGCGATCGACGTGATCCTGGTCAGCGGGAACGGCGGCATCTTGTCGCATCACGGCACCCTGATCGTCAGTCCGCATCGCCGGGGGCGGGCGGGGACCGCCGTGCCGGCCGGCACGTCGTTGCGCAGAGACGCCGTGCCGGTTGTGCGGCTCCTGCAGGATCAGGCACAGGTCGCGCCGCTGCCCAC
Organism: uncultured Actinomycetota bacterium; assembly: GCA_963696215.1. GTDB lineage: Bacteria > Actinomycetota > Actinomycetes > Streptosporangiales > Streptosporangiaceae > Chersky-822. The sequence goes on along the minus strand of CAVOJF010000005.1, from coordinate 339,548 downwards.
CCTGGCCGGGCCAGATCAGCTTGGCGTGGTTCGCGCCGACGCGCGCAGTGAGCCGTTCTTCGCGGCGGCCGCAGGAGATGTGCTGATGATCCGCCGCTGCGACGGCTGCGGGTCCTGGCTGGCCCCGACCGCGAGCGGCTGCCCGGACTGTGCCGACGACGCCGAGCTGAGCTGGGCGCCAGCGTCCGGGCGCGGCACGCTCGTGAGCTGGTCGGTAGTGCATCCGCGCGATGGCGGCCCAGTGGCAGTGCCCGCGCTGGTCGAGCTCGCCGAGGGTCCTTGGCTCTCGGCCGGGCTGCGCCTGGCGGATCCAGCGGATCTGGCGTCGCTGCGTGCCGGGGGGCCCGTCGTCGCCGAGTTCGTCCACCCGGACGAAGGCGCGAGCTACCCGGTCTTCCGCCCGCTGGTCAGCCCAGGCTGAGGATGCCGCGGCTGAGAGTGCGGCGGCTCAGGGTGCGGCGGCTCAGGGTGCGGCGGTTGAGAATGCGGCGGCTGCGTGACGGGCCCGGCGGCCGCAACGGCCGGCTCCGGCCTGATGCCTCGCCGAATCGCGCCAGCGCGATGGCGCTGACCAGCGCGAGCGCGAAGCCAGCCACCGCCAGCCCGGTCCTGCCAGGCTTTGTCGTGTCACCGAGCAGCAGGACGCCGACGATCGCCGGTGGGATCGTCTCGACCAGGATGACCGCGGCCGTCGCGACCGTGACGCTGCCGCTCTCCAGGGCCGAGGCATAGAGCAGGAACGAGATGATCCCGGCGGCTGCAAGGGTGTAGGCGGCCGGCGACCTGAGCAACTGCTGCGGTGTGAACCCAGGCAGGATCCTGGCGCAGACGGCGAGGATGCCGTAGCCGAGGCCGGCGATAGCGCCCAGGAGCGGCGTCCTGACGGGGCCTGGCAGCCTGGCCGCTGCGAGCCCAGCCAGCGCGACCGCCGCGAGCGCCGCTATCAGGGCCAGATGGAAGTCGACGCCGACCGCAGCGGCTCCCTCGCCGCCGGCCGACGAGCCGAGCATGCCGACGCCAAGCACTACCGCCAAGACCGCCAGCCACTCCCTGGCGGTCAGCACGGTGTGCATGAGCCAGGAGGCGAACACCGCGGTGACGGCGAGGTTGCCCGCGATGATGACCTGCACTTCGAACAGCGGCAGCCGCCGCAGCGCGATCAACTGGCAGACGAAGCCCACGCTGTCGATGCCGAGGCTCGCCAGGAACGGCCACTGCCGCAGCATCCTGATGATCAGCCCAGGGTCGACACCGCCAGCCGGCCGGCTGGCGTCCGGCGCTGGCCGGCGCGACGACGCACGGACGGCGATGGCCTGCATGACCGCCGCCGTTCCGTAACAAAGCGCCGCTGCCAATGCCGCGGCCAGACTCACCAGCACATGGCCGAGCCTACGCCGCCAGCCAAGGCCCCGAATATGTCGATACGCAACTGTGCTATTACTCAGCGCGACGGCTCGCGACCCGGCGGGGCCGTCGGCCCCGAGGCCGCCTTGGCGCACAGTCGGGCGGGCGGTCAGCTGTGTCTGGATGGTCCATCCAGCACCGGAAACCGCGATGGATGGACCAGCCATACCTGCGTCGGCGCAGGGCGCTCGGCTGGAGCCCGCGCCGGGTCGGCGCAAGCTGCCGGGCCGGCCCCGCAGGTCAGCGCTGCGCGGCAGAGGCGATGCGCGGGATCCCGGTCAGCTGCGCGAGCTGGTGCCAGAACAACGGCGTCCTGGCGACCCACCTGGGCCTGCCCGCGCCGGTTCCCGTGACCGTCTCGCAGCCGCTGGCCAGCAGGGTAATGGCGTGGTAGCGCTCCCCGTGGGCCGAGAACTCGAGCACGTAGCCGCCGCCGATATCCGCGGGACAGCTGAAGATGCCCCGCGGCACCCTCGGCAGCCCGCAGATCACCGTGACCAGCTCGCGCACCCTGGTCGGGTCGCTGATCGTTATCCCGGCAACCGGTCTGGGCAGGGGCTTGACCTGGCCCATCTGGGCGCGCGAAGCGAAATGCACGACCCGCACCGCGGTGACACCGCGCGGTTCCGCGCACAGCAGCCTGATCATTGGCGCACCGCCCGATGTCACCGGCTGGTGACTAGCCCGCTGACCCGACCGCGAGTGGCTGCGGGTCTGGGCGTGGCCGCCGGACGAGGCGTGGCCCGACCGGGCCTGACCGTTGCCCGATCCGGCCGCGGTCCCACCGGCGCCGACCTTGCCGCAGCCGGCGAGGGCGCTGGCGACGATGACGATTAATCCCGCGGCCGCGGCGACCGAGGCCGCGGTCCTCTTCCGCTTTGGCGTGGCCTGCACCGCAGGCCGGCCCGGGTATGCAGTCCTCATACCGATTGGACGGCCGCACGGGCCGCGCGGTTCCCCCGCGCCGCTAGACCCCGGCAGCCTGCATGCCGCGCAGCTCCTGCTTGAGCTCCCTGACCTCGTCCCTGTACCGCGCGGCGAGTTCAAACTGCAGCTCCGCCGCCGCGGCGTGCATCTGGTCGGTCAGCGTCGTGATCAGCGCCACAAGGTCCTCGCGCGCGGCCGCGCCTGTCCCTGGCACTGTCTCGGCGTGCCGGACACCTCCTGCCGCAGCTGCCGCCCTGGCCCGTGCCGACTGGCCGGGCACCGGAGCCTTGCCGCGGCTCTGCCGCCGGCCGGAGCCGCCGAGCAGCTTGTCGGTGTCGGCGTCCTCGCGGGCTAGCTGGTCGGTGATGTCGGCGATCCGCTTGCGCAGCGGCTGCGGGTCCACGCCTTGCTCGACGTTGTAGGCGACCTGCTTGGCACGGCGCCGGTTGGTCTCGTCGATCGCCTTGCTCATTGACGGCGTCATCTGGTCGGCGTACATGTGCACCTGCCCGTAGACGTTACGAGCCGCCCGGCCGATGGTCTGAATCAGCGACGTGCCCGAGCGCAGGAACCCTTCCTTGTCGGCGTCCAGGATCGCCACGAGCGACACCTCTGGCAGGTCGAGACCCTCGCGCAGCAGGTTGATTCCGACCAGCACGTCGTACTCACCGAGGCGCAGCTCGCGCAGCAACTCGACCCGGCGCAGCGTGTCCACCTCGCTATGCAGGTACCTGGCCCTGATCCCGAGCTCGAGCAGGTAGTCGGTCAGGTCCTCGGACATCTTCTTGGTCAGCGTCGTGACAAGCACCCGCTCGTCCCGCTCGGCCCGCAGCCTGATCTCGTGCACCAGGTCGTCGATCTGGCCCTTCGTCGGCTTGATGATCACCTCGGGGTCGACCAGGCCCGTCGGCCTGATCACCTGCTCCACCACGTCGCCGCGGACCCGTTGCAGCTCGTACGGCCCTGGCGTGGCCGACAGGTACAGCGTCTGGTCGATACGGTCGCAGAACTCTTCCCAGGTCAGCGGCCGGTTGTCGATCGCGCTCGGGAGCCGGAAACCGTGCTCGACAAGAACCCGCTTGCGGGACACGTCGCCTTCATACATCGCGCCGATCTGCGGCACCGTGACGTGCGACTCGTCGATCACGAGCAGGAAGTCCTCTGGGAAGTAGTCGAGCAGCGTATTCGGCGGGCTGCCGGCCTCGCGGCCGTCGATGTGGCGCGAGTAGTTCTCGATTCCTGAGCAGCTGCCGACCTGTCGCATCATCTCGATGTCGTAGGTGGTGCGCATCCGCAGCCGCTGCGCCTCGAGCAGCTTGCCGGCCCGCTCGAGCTCGGCGAGCCGGTCGGCCAGTTCGGTCTCGATGCCGCCGAGCGCGCGCTCCATCCGCTCAGGACCCGCCACGTAGTGCGAGGCGGGGAAGATGTACAGCTCGTCGTCGATGGTAATGACCTCGCCGGTGAGCGGGTGCAGCGTCATCAGGCGCTCGATCTCGTCGCCGAACATCTCGATCCTGACGGCGTGCTCCTCGTAGACGGGGATGACCTCGATGGTGTCGCCCCTGACCCGGAACGTACCGCGGCTGAACGCGAGGTCGTTGCGGACGTACTGCATCCCGACCAGCCTGCGCAGCAGCGCCTCCCGCTCGATCGTCTCGCCGACCTTGAGCCTGACCATCCGATCGACGTACTCCTGCGGCGTGCCGAGACCGTAGATGCACGAGACCGATGCCACCACGATGGTGTCGCGCCTGGTCAGCAGCGAGTTCGTCGCTGAGTGCCTGAGCCGCTCCACCTCGTCGTTGATCGAGGAGTCCTTCTCGATGTAGGTGTCGGTCTGCGGAACATATGCCTCAGGCTGGTAGTAGTCGTAGTAAGAGACGAAGTACTCAACGGCGTTGCCGGGCAACATCTCGCGGAGTTCGTTGGCGAACTGCGCGGCCAGGGTTTTGTTCGGGAGCATCACCAGGGTCGGGCGCTGCAGCCGCTCAGCCAGCCACGCGACGGTCGCCGTCTTGCCGGTGCCGGTAGCGCCGAGCAATACCGTGTCAGCGGAACCGCCGCTGATCCGCTTCTCCATCTCGGCGATCGCGGCCGGCTGGTCGCCGGCTGGCACCATGTCGGTGACCACCTCGAAGGGCGCCACGCGGCGCCGAAGGTCGGTTACCGGGCGCATCGCTTCTCCTCACACTGCACGCTTCAACTGTAGGCTGGGTCACTGACATTCAGCGCGGCCAGAACGCGCACGCACCGGCACCGCACCGGCGAAGGAGCAGCATGTACCAGTCCTATCCGACTGGCGGCCAGGGACCAGTCGCGCCTCCTGAGGCCCCTGCACCGCAGTCGGTGCAGAACGCCGTCAAGTGCATGTACGCGGGCGCCGCGCTGAGCGCGGTCGAGATCATCATCGGGCTGACCTCCGTCGGCAGCCTGAAGAGCGCGATCCGCACTCAGTACCCTAGCTATTCAGGAAGCCAGATCCATAGCCTCCAGGTCGCGGTCATCGCTGGCAGCGTCATATTCGGAGCGCTCGCGATCGGCCTGTGGTTGTGGATGGCGTGGGCGAACGGCCGCGGCCGTAGCTGGGCCAGGATCGTCGCCAGCGTGCTCTTCGGTCTCAACACGATCGGCCTGCTGACCCAGGTAGCGCAGCCGCACGCGCTGGTCAGCCTGCTGTTCGCGATCGTGGTCTGGCTGGCCGGCCTCGGTGCGATCTACTTCGTGTGGCAACGGGACTCATCGGCCTTTTATCAGGCCAGGTCCCAGCGCATCCGCTGACGACCGCGCGGCTCAGGCGTCGCGGCGCACCAGCAGCCAACCCGCGGCGCCGAGCAGCACGGCCGTCCACAGGCAGAACACGCCGAAGCCCTGCCACGGCGTCAGCACCTGGTTGGCCCGCTGGTGGGCCTGATAGATCAGGGAGCCCGCCTGCTCAGGTAGATAGCCGTTGATGTGGTGGCCCCAGCTCCCTGGCAGGAAGCTCGTAATGATCGGCACTACGAGCACCGCCCCGATCACGATCGCGATGCCGCCAGCGGTGTGCCTGATCAGCCCGCCGATCCCGAGCGAGAACAGGCCGAGGACGGTCAGGTAGACGCCAGCGCCGACCACGGCCCTGGTGACTCCCGTGTCGCTCAGGGACACCTGGACCTTGCTGTGCAGCAGGGCAGAGCCGAGGAAGAACGATCCGAACGCGACGATCTCGGAGAGCACGATCAGCAATCCGGCGAACACGACGATCTTCGCGATCAGCATCGGGATCCGGCGCGGCACGGCAAGCAGCGACGCCCTGATCACGCCGGTCGAATACTCGCTGGTGATGACGAGGATGCCGAGCACGCAAATCGTCAGCTGGCCGAGCCCGATCCCGGCGCCGAGGATGAAGCCGACCGGGTCGTTTGTGATCGCGACCTCGCCGCCGCCCGATCCTCGTTTGCCCCAGCTCGCCACCACGAGGGCGGTCAGGCCGGCTGTGAGCCCCACGGTCAGCACGACAAACAAGATCAGAGTCCAGAGCGTCGAGCGGACCGACCTGATCTTGGTCCACTCCGCGAGCATCAGCCCGCCGAACGCGGTCCGACGCCTAGGCGGCAGCGCAGCCGCGCTGCTCGCCGGTGCCGAGGACGATGTCGTCGTCATGGCTGGCTCCCCTGCTGCGTGCTTACATGTCCGCCGAGCTGCTCGCCGCCGGCGGCGAACCCTGCTGGGTCGTGCACGCCGAACTCCAGGCTGCCCGCGGTGAGCTCCATGAACGCTTCCTCCAGGGAGGCGAGCTGCGGGGTGAGCTCGTGCAGTACAAGCGATGCCGACGCCGCCAGCTCGCCGATCCGCGGCGCCTCCAGGTTCTTGACCGTCAGCAGCTCACTGCCGGCGCACGACGGCTCTTCACCGAGCGGGACGGCCGCGTCGTGGCTGACCTCGCCGCCAGCCGCCGTGATCAATTCGGCAAGCTTCGCCGCGTCCGGCGTCCGCACCAGGACCGACTTCTCGGTTCCGCGGGCGATCACGTCGGCGGTGCTAGCGTCCGCGATCAGCCTGCCCCTGCCGATCACGACCAGGTGATCGGCGGTCACAGCCATCTCGTTCATCAGGTGGCTGGACACCAGGATCGTCTTGCCCTGCCCGGCCAGGTACTTCATCAGGTTCCTGATCCACAGCACGCCCTCTGGGTCGAGCCCGTTCACGGGTTCGTCGAGCAGCATCACCCGCGGGTCGCCGAGCATCGCGGCCGCGATGCCCAGGCGCTGGCTCATGCCGAGCGAGAAGCCGCCCGCCCGCTTGCGGGCCACCTCGCTCAGCCCGACGAGTTCGAGCATTTCGTCGACCCGGCGAGCGGGCAAGCCCTGAGTCTCCGCGAGGAACAGGAGGTGGTTACGTGCGCTGCGGCCGGTGTGCACCGACTTGGCTTCGAGCAAGGCACCCACGGTTCGCAGGGGGTCGGGAAGGTCGCGGTAGGCATGGCCCTCGATGGTCGCGGTTCCGCCCTTCGGCCGGTCGAGCCCGAGGATGATCCGCATCGTGGTGGACTTACCGGCGCCGTTCGGCCCGAGGAACCCGGTGACATGTCCGGGCTCAACCGTGAAGCTCAGGTCGTCCACCGCGACCTTGCTGCCGAAGCGCTTGGTCAGGTTGCGTACCTCGATCAACCGGCCCGCCTCCCCATCGTTGCTGCCGTCCGCAGCAGCCGCAGGCTTGCCGGCAACTGCCGCCGTCCAACTTTAGTCACCCTTTTTTGCCTTACCGGACCCAGTGGGCAGTCGAGTCCCGCAGGCCGGCGCAGTGAGGCCGGCTGGGCACGTCGCGCGGCCTACTCCGCCGCAAGGAGCCGCGCGCGGCGCCGCAATTCTGCCCACAGGTCGCCGACCTGCCGATCGAGTTCGGCCAGCGATCCCGAGTTGTCCACGACGAGGTCGGCGACTGCGAGCCGCGTCTCCCTGCTCGCCTGCGCCGCCATCCGCGCCTGTGCGTGGTCGGCACTCATGCCGCGCTGCCTGGTGAGCCGGTCAAGCTGCATGTAATCAGGCGCGTCCACCACGATCACAAGGTCGTAGCCGGTCGCGAGGTCGTTTTCCGCCAGCAACGGAACGTCATGGACAACGATCGCGTCCGCGCCGGCCTCCCGCTCAACCTCTGCCATGCGCTCCGCGACCAGCGGGTGCACGATCCGGTTCAGCGTGTCCAGCTTGGCGGCGTCGGCGAACACGATCTCACCTAGGCCGGCACGGTCGAGGCTGCCGTCGGGCCGCAGGACCCCGGTGCCGAACGCCCCAGTCACGGCGGCGAGGCCAGGAGTGCCAGGCGCCACCACCTCCCTCGCGATGGCGTCGGCGTCGATCAGGACCGCGCCCTGTGCGGCGAGCAGGCCGGATACCTCGCTCTTGCCAGCGCCGATCCCGCCGGTCAGCCCGACCCTGAGCATGTCTGTATTCCTCCAGTGCGGTGAACGCGGTGCGCGAAGCGGAAAGGGGCCGACAGCACGGTGGGCTCCCGCGTTACCCGCGGGAGCCCACCGTCACCGTCGATTCCGCTGGGCGTTAGTTCCTGCCGCCCGCGAGCTTCTCCCGCAACGCCGCGAGCGCCTCGTCAGAGGCCAGCGCGCCGCCCGAGCCCTCGTCGGGCGAGCCCGAGGTATGCGAGCTTGAACTGTCCCCGTCATCGCCTTCGTCGCCTTCGGCCTTGTTGCGGGCCTCGGCAACCTGACGCTGGTGCGCCTCGAAGCGGGCACGGGCCTCTGCGTACTGCCGTTCCCACTCCTCGCGCTGGGGGTCGAAGCCCTCTAGCCATTCGCCTGACTCGGGGTCGAAGCCATCCGGGTAGACGTAGTTGCCCTGCTCGTCGTAGGTGGCCGGCATGCCGTACAGGGTCGGGTCGAAGTCCTCGCCCGAGACCTCGCCGGCAGCGCCCTCGTTGGCCTGCTTCAGCGACAGGCTGATCCGGCGCCGGTCGAGGTCGATGTCGATGATCTTGACGAAGATCTCGTCACCCACCTGGACGACCTGCTCGGGGATCTCGACGTGCCGGTCTGCGAGCTCGGAGATGTGCACCAGGCCTTCGATGCCCTCTTCGACCCGCACGAACGCGCCGAACGGCACCAGCTTGGTGACCCGGCCGGGTACGACCTGGCCGATCTGATGCATCCGCGCGAACTGCTGCCACGGGTCTTCCTGCGTCGACTTCAGCGACAGCGAGACCCGCTCGCGGTCCATGTCGACGTCGAGCACCTCGACCGTGACCTCCTGGCCCACCTCGACAACTTCGCCTGGGTGGTCGATGTGCTTCCAGGACAGCTCGGAGACGTGCACGAGGCCGTCGACGCCGCCGAGGTCGACGAACGCGCCGAAGTTGACGATCGAGCTCACGACGCCCTTGCGGATCTGGCCCTTCTGCAGCGTGTTGAGGAAGTTCTGGCGGACCTCCGACTGCGTCTGCTCCAGCCACGCCCGGCGGGACAGGACCACGTTGTTGCGGTTCTTGTCCAGCTCGATGATCTTGGCCTCGATCTCCTTGCCGACATACGGCTGCAGATCGCGGACCCGGCGCATCTCGACAAGCGAGGCAGGCAGGAAGCCGCGCAGACCGATGTCGAGGATCAGGCCGCCCTTGACGACCTCGATGACGGTCCCTGTGACGACCCCGTCCTCGTCCTTGATCTTCTCGATCGTGCCCCAGGCGCGCTCGTACTGAGCCCGCTTCTTCGACAGGATCAGGCGGCCTTCCTTGTCCTCCTTCTGCAGGACGAGGGCCTCGATGTGATCGCCGGTCTTGACGACGTCATTCGGATCGACATCATGCTTGATCGACAGTTCGCGGGACGGGATGACTCCCTCGGTCTTGTAGCCGATGTCCAGTAGGACCTCGTCCCGGTCGACCTTGACGACAGTGCCGTCGACAATGTCTCCGTCGTTGAAGTACTTGATTGTCTCGTCGATCGCGGCGAGGAAGGCCTCCTCCGAACCGATGTCGTTAACGGCTACCTGAGGGGTCGAGGTGGCCTGCGTGCTGCTCGTCGTCATGTGTAAGTGGGCTCCGGATACGGACAGGGTTTGATTTGGTAAGCGATGCGCGGCTTCCGACATGATGGCTGGAGTACCTGGTCAGGACTCCGACCCGGGCTGAGACGGCCCCTGGGGCTGTCTGAGCATGGCGGATTGCAAGAGATCACAACGCACCGATCAGCATATGAGAGCGCGGGCAGTGGGTCAATCGCACCTGGGACCGCCGTGGCGCGTGTGCCCTCCGATACGGCCTCACCGGGCGGCTTGCGTAGCGATTAATGCGCGGCATCGGCCCAGCTGCGTCCGGTGCCCATGGAGACCTCGAGCGGGACAGTCATGGTGAAGGCGCTGCACATGGCGGTCGTGACCAGGTCGCGCAGCGCCTCGAGCTCACCGGCGGCCACTTCGAAGAGCAGTTCGTCGTGGACCTGCAGGAGCATCCGGGATCGCAGGCTGCTGCGGCTGATCTCCTCGTCGACTCTGAGCATGGCGACCTTGATGATGTCGGCGGCTGAGCCCTGGATCGGCGCGTTGAGTGCCATCCGCTCGGCCATCTCCCTGCGCTGCCTGTTGTCCGAGGTCAGGTCGGGCAGGTAGCGGCGGCGGCCCAGAATCGTCTCGGTGTAACCGTCCTTGCGGGCTTGGGCAACCACCTGGCGCAGGTAGTCCCGCACGCCGCCGAACTGCTGGAAGTAGCCGTCCATGAGGTCGCGGGCCTCGTCCGTGCTGACGCGCAATCCTTGCGACAGCCCGTACGCCGACAGGCCGTAGGCCAGGCCGTAGTTCATCACCTTGACCTTGGCGCGCAGGTCGCCAGTGACATCGTCGGGCTCCACGCCGAAGACGCGAGCGGCCGTGGCCGCGTGGAAGTCGTGGCCTCCGCTGAAGGCCGCGGCGAGCGCCTCGTCGCCGGACAGGTGTGCCATGATCCGCAACTCGATCTGGCTGTAGTCGGCAGTCAGCAGGCACTCGTAGTCAGGGCCGACGATGAAACCTTGCCTGATCCTGCGGCCTTCCTCGGTCCTGATCGGGATGTTCTGCAGGTTCGGGTCGGTCGAGGACAACCGGCCGGTGGCGGCGATCATCTGGTTGTAGGTGGTGTGGATCCGGCCGTCCTGGCCAGCCATGGGGATGAGCGAGTCGACGATGCTCTTCAGCTTCGCGACGTCGCGGTGCCGCAGCAGGTGGGCGAGAACCGGGTGCTCGGTCTGGGCGAGCAAGCCGGTCAGCGCCTCGGAGTCAGTCGTGTAGCCGGTCTTGATCCGCTTGGTCTTCGGCAGCTTCAGCTCGGTGAACAGCACCTCCTGCAGCTGCTTGGGCGAGCCGAGATTGAACTCGTGCCCCGTCGCCGCGAATGCGCCCTGCTCGGCCGCCTTGACCTCGCCGCCTAGGCTGGCCGACATTTCAGCGAAGTGCTCGACATCGGCGGCGATGCCCGCACGCTCCATCACGGCCAGCACGCTGACCAGCGGCAGCTCGACCTCAGCCAGCAGCTTGGTGGCGCCGCGCTTGGTCAGGTCCGCGTCGAGCGCGTCGGCGAGCTCAGCGGTCGCGAGCGCGCGCTGGGCGAGCGCCTGCGCTGCCTCGGTCTCGTCGTCGGCCATGTCAAGCGTCAGCTGGCCGGTTGCGGCGGCGTCGCCGCGCAGCTCGCGCCTGGTGTACCGCATCGCCAGGTCGGCCAGGTCAAACGACCGCTGGCCTGGCAGGGCCAGGTACGCGGCCAGCGCCGTGTCGCTGGTCAGCCCGTTGAGCTGAAGGCCGCGCGCGGCGAGCGCGTGCATCGGGCCCTTGGCGTCGTGCAGCGCTTTGGGCGCTGTCTCGTCGGAGAGCCAGTCAGCCAGCGCCTGCTCGTCTTCTTGCGTCAGTGTCACAGGATCGATGAAGGCGGCCGGGCTTGGCTCGTGCGTGTCGCCGCCAACGGCTTCTTCAGCGCCGTCCGCGCCGGTGTCCGCGGCTGTCGCCCTGGCAAGCGCGAGCCCCGTGACGTCGCCGGTGCCCCTGCCCCAGGTGCCATTGACCGCCAGCCCGATCCTGCCGCTCCTGGCGTGAGCGGCCAGCCAGCCAGCCAGCTCCCCCCGGCCGATCTTGGTGAGCGCGACATCAAAGCCGGCCTCGTGGCTGGCCGGGGCCGGGGCGCTGAGCTGCCCGATGATCCCGTTCGGCAGCGTCGTGTAGAGCCGGTCGCGCAGCACCCTGAACTGCAACGTGTCGAAGAGCTGATGGATCTGGTCCCGGCTCCAGGGCACGGGCACCAGATCGGCAGGGCCGACGTCGAGCGGGACGTTCCGCGTCAGCTCGGTTAGCCGACGATTCCGGAGCACGTTGCCCAGGTTCTCGCGCAGGTTGTCCCCTGCCCTGCCCTTGACCTGGTCCACCCCGTCGACCAGCGCGGCGAGTGACCCGTACTCCGCGACCCACTTCGCCGCCGTCTTCTCCCCCACGCCAGGGATGCCGGGCAGGTTGTCGCTCGGGTCGCCGCGCAGCGCCGCGTAATCGGGGTACTGCGCCGGGGTCAGCCCGTACTTCTCCTGGACAGCCTCGGGCGTGAACCTGGTCATGTCGCTGATGCCGCGCCTGGTCATCAGCACGGTGACGTCGCTGCTGACAAGCTGGAGCGCGTCCCGGTCGCCGGTGACGATCAGGACGCCCATATCGCGCTCCGATGCCTGAGTCGCGAGCGTCGCGATCAGGTCGTCGGCCTCGTAGCCGGCCAGGGAGATCCGCGGGATGCCGAGCGCGTCGAGCACTTCGAAGATCAGGCTGAGCTGGCCCTTGAAGTCGGTCGGTGTTTCCCTGCGATTGGCCTTGTACTCGACGTACTGCTCATGCCTGAACGTCGGCTCGCTGCGATCGAAGGCGACTGCGATGTGGCTGGGCTGCTCGTCCCGCAGCACGTTGATCAGCATCGCCGTGAACCCGTACACGGCGTTCGTCGGCTGCCCAGTGGTCGTCGCGAAATTCTCGGCGGGGAGGGCGAAGAACGCTCGGTAGGCGAGCGAGTGCCCGTCGAGCAAGAGCAGGAGTTCGCGCCGCGCCGCATTGCCTGCCGACGGGGCCGGGTTCATGACAGCCACCTCAGTAATCCTAGGCTGCGGCTGCGACAGTGCAGGCGTCTGCGGCGAACTCGGAGGTGGCGTCGGCGATGACCGACAGGGTCGACCCGGTGAGTCTCACCGAGCTCAACGAGGTATTCCCGAACACGCTGGCTGCCCGGATGGGCATCAGGATCACCGAGGCCTCGGCCGAGCAGGTCGTCGGCACGATGCCCGTCGAGGGCAACACCCAGCCCTACGGCGTCCTGCACGGGGGCGCGTCGTGCGTGCTCGCCGAGACGCTCGGATCCACCGGCGCCGCGCTGCACGCTGGCAGGGAGAAGTTCACGGTAGGCATCGAGATCAACGCGACGCATCACAGGTCAGCCACATCGGGCCTGCTGACCGGCGTGGCCACCAAGCTGCACGCGGGGCGCACGCTGGCCACCTACGACATCGTCATCTCCGATGAGGGTGGCCGCCGGGTCTGCACGGCCAGGCTCAGCTGCCTGTTCCGCGACGCTGTCCCCGGCGCGGCCAGCCAGGGGCGCCAGCCCGGTTGAGCTTGCCCGCTGGCGCGTGCGCCGGTCGGCCATCGCGCGCGCTGATGTGCGGGTCCGCTGCGAATGCCCAGGTCAGGCACGGTCGGCACGGTCGGTCGGGGTTGCGCGGCTTCGGCGCACGGATGTTCCACCCATACCGGGCTGGTGTTGGCAGTGACTGCGCACGAGCGGGCGGCGGTCGCTACGGTGTTCCCCTGAGCCCGCGACACCGAGTAGAGAACGTGCCGGCCTGGGGAAGGCCGACACGGCACCAAAGGGTTTGCCTGGCTCAGTTCCGCCGCTGCGCGCGAGCAGCAGGCGGCAGCAAGCGAGCGGGTGTCAGGCCTATGGGGGTGACAGGCCTGGCCCCGCTTGCTTGCCTCAGAACGGTCAGCCGCCAGACGTCGTGGTGTCCGTGGCTGGCCCCGGCCTGGCAGGTCCCGGGGTCGCGGGGCCCGACCGGCGCGGTTCGGTCGGGCGAGGCCCGCCGACGCCCGTGTCCTGGCCCCTCGTCGCTGGCTCCGGGGCGCCCGCAGGGGCAGCCGATCCCGCGCCGCCCGGCTGGGCAGGCAGGTGGCCGTCGAGAATCTCCTGCGCGAGCGCGCGCATCGTCGTCCGCCGGTCCATGGACGTCTTCTGGATCCACCGGAACGCCTCAGGCTCCGTCATTCCCTGCGTCGCCTGCAGCACGCCCTTGGCGCGGTCGAGCAGCTTGCGCATCGCGAGCCGCTCGCGCAAGTCGCCGACCTCCGACTGGAGCGCGTTCAGCTCGGCGAACCGGCTGACCGCGATCTCGATCGCAGGGATCAGTTCCGCCTTCGTGAACGGCTTGACCAGGTATGCCATCGCACCCGCGGCGCTCGCCCGCTGGACCAGATCGCGCTGGGAGAAGGCCGTCAGGATCACGACAGGAGCAAGCCGACGGGCCGTGATCTGCTCGGCGGCAGAGATGCCATCGAGTACCGGCATCTTGATGTCCATGATGACGAGATCGGGCTTCAGGTCGGCGGCAAGGTGCACGGCCGTGTCGCCGTCGGACGCCTCGCCGACCACGACGTAGGCGCCTTCTCCGGGCTCCTCAAGCATCTCCTTGAGGTCCAGCCGGATCAGCGCTTCGTCCTCGGCGATCACCACGCGGTAGGGAGACTGGCTCACCCACTGAAGCCTATCCACAGCCGCTACATTGAGTGCAGGCACGGCGCACCCCAGGACCGTGTTGCCTCGGTAGACCAACGGCAGAGTCAATGGCCTCAAAATCCATCAAGTGTGGGTTCGAATCCCACCCGGGGCACCCTGTGTCGGCGCACCTTGTGCTGGCGCACCCTGTGTCGGCGCACCTTGTGCCGGCGCACCTCACCGGCCGGCCAGCCGAAGCGGAGCCGCCGAGGCCGGGATCGCAGCGGGCAGGGCGGTCGAGCCTGACAGGAAACGGTCGGCCGCCGCGGCGGCGGAGCGACCCTCGGCGATGGCCCAGACGATCAGCGACTGGCCCCGCCCCATGTCACCAGCGACGAACACGCCAGGGACCGGGGTCGCGTACGCGTCGTCCCTCGGCACGGTGCCGCGCTCGGTCAGACCGATCCCCAGCCCGGAGAGCAGGTCACCGTCCTCCGCGCCGGTAAAGCCCATCGCGAGCAGGACTAGATCGCAGGCCAGCTGCCGCTCGGTTCCCTGCCGGACCCCGAAACGCCCGCTGGCCAGGTCGACCTCGGCCAGCCGCAGCGCCCTGACCCGGCCCGACTCGTCGCCGACGAACTCCTGCGTCGACACCGCGTAGACCCGGTCGCCGCCTTCTTCGTGTGCGGTCGAGACCCGGAAGATCATCGGGTGCACCGGCCAGGGCTGCCCGTCCGGCCTGTGCCGCGGCGGCCTGGGCAGGATCTCCAGCTGGGTAACCGACGCGGCGCCCTGCCGCAGCGCGGTGCCGAGGCAGTCCGCTCCCGTGTCACCGCCGCCGATGATGACGACGTGCCGACCGCGCGCTGAGATCGCGGGCTCGGCAACCTGGCCGCCCGGGCCAGCCTGCGCGGCATCCTCGCCAGCGACCGCCCGGTTGGCGAGCGGCAGATACTCCATGGCCTGGTGGATGCCCGCGAGGCCGCCGCCAGGGACGGGCAGTCCGCGTGCCACCCTGGCCCCGCACGCCAGCACGATGGCCTGGTAGCCCCGGCGCAGCTCAGCGGCGGTGACATCAGCACCAGCCGCCACGCCGCACTCGAACGCTGCGCCTTCGGCGCGGATCTGGTCAAGACGGCGGTCAAGCCGCCACTTCTCCATCTTGAACTCGGGAATGCCGTACCTGAGCAAGCCGCCTGGCAGGTCATCGCGCTCGAACACCGTGACCGCGTGCCCGGCCCTGGTCAGCTGCTGGGCCGCCGCGAGACCGGCCGGGCCTGAGCCCACCACGGCGACCCGCTTGCCTGCCGCGAGCGCCGACCTGGCGGGCGGTTGCGCGGTGACCCATCCCTGCGCCCAGGCACGGTCGATGAGCGCGATCTCGACCTGCTTGATCGCGACTGGCTCCGAGTTGATGCCGAGTACGCAGGCCGACTCGCACGGCGCAGGACACAGCAGCCCTGTGAACTCGGGAAAGTTGTTGGTCGCGTGCAGCCGGGCGACCGCGTCTTGCCAGTGCTGCCTGTTCACCAGGTCGTTCCATTCGGGAATGAGGTTCCCGAGCGGGCAGCCGTTGTGGCAGAACGGGATCCCGCAGTCCATGCACCGTCCGGCCTGGCGCTCCAGGTCGGCCTGGCGCATGCTCGCGTAGACCTCGCGCCAGTCGGTTATCCGGACATCGACGGGGCGCCTGGCCCGCGGTCTGCCTCGGCGTGGTCAGGAAACCGGTGGGTTCAGCCATCTCACCTCATCGTCTGTTGCATCAGTTACATCGCCTCGCGGCTGGCTAGCCGCGGGCCGCGGCCATCACGGCCGCTGCCACGTCCCGGCCGTCGGCCCTGGCCCGGCTGGTCGCGGCGAGCACCCGCTTGTAGTCCCTGGGCATCACCCGGCGCAACCGCGGCAGGGCGGCCGCCCAGTCCCCGAGCAGCCCGGCCGCGACCGGTGAACCTGTTTCCGCCTGGTACCGGCCGAGCAGGCCAGCCAGCGCGTCCGCGTCCGCACCGGTGACGGGTTCGATATCGACCATGTCGGGGTTGATCATGGCCAGGTCGGGGTCGAGCAGATAGGCGATCCCGCCGGACATGCCCGCCGCGAAGTTCCTGCCAACCGGGCCCAGCACGACCACTCGGCCGCCGGTCATGTACTCGCACCCGTGATCACCGGCGCCTTCAGCCACCGCCGTCGCCCCCGAGTTGCGGACGCAGAACCGCTCGCCTACCACGCCGCGCACGAAGAGCTCGCCGCCCGTCGCACCGTAGCCGATCACGTTCCCGGCGATGACCTGCTCGTGCGCTGCGAACGTGGCGGCCCGGTCGGGGACGATGACGACGCGCCCGCCGGACAGGCCCTTGCCGACGTAGTCATTGGCGTCACCGCTCAGCCTGATCGTGACGCCGGCCGGCAGGAAGGCGCCGAGGGACTGCCCGGCCGAGCCGCGCAATCCGACCGTGATCGTGTCAGCCGGCAAGCCTGCGCCGCCCCAGCGCCTGGTCACCTCGGAGCCCAGCATGGTGCCGACCGCCCGGTTCACGTTCCTGACCGGCAGCTCGAGGCGGACAGGGCTGCCGCCGGCCAGCGCGCCGTCGGCGAGCTGGATCAGCGTATTGTCCAGCGCCAGATGCAGGTGGCTCTCCTGGCTTGTCGTCTTGCGCCGCGCGGCCCCGGCCGGCAGCGCGGGCACGTGCAGCAGCGGCCGCAGGTCGAGGCAGGCGGCTTTGCGGTCGCCGGCCGCCGCGACCGGGACGAGCAGCTCGGCCTGGCCGACGGCCTCGGCCAGGCTGCGGAAGCCGAGAAGGGCCAGGTACTCGCGGACCTGCCCCGCGATGAACTCCATGAAGGTCACGACGTTCTCAGGACGGCCGGCGAACAGGCGCCGCAGCTCAGGGTTCTGGGTCGCGACCCCGACCGGGCAGGTGTCGTTGTGGCAGGCCCGCATCATCACGCAGCCGATGCTGACCAGCGGGGCGGTCGCGAAGCCGAACTCCTCGGCGCCGAGCAGCGCGGCGATGATGACATCCCTGCCGGTCTTGAGCTGGCCATCCACCTGCACGACTATCCGGTCCCGCAGGCCGTTGCTGAGCAGCGTCTGCTGGGTCTCGGCCAACCCGAGCTCCCACGGCGCGCCCGCGTGCTTGATGCTCGTCAGCGGCGACGCGCCGGTCCCGCCGTCGTGCCCGGAGATCAGCACCACGTCGGAGTGCGCCTTGGCGACGCCCGCCGCGATGGTGCCGACGCCGACTTCGGCCACCAGCTTGACGCTGACCCTGGCCGCTGGGTTGGCGTTCTTGAGGTCACCGATCAGCTGGGCTAGGTCCTCTATCGAGTAGATGTCGTGGTGCGGTGGCGGCGAGATCAGCCCGACCCCTGGCGTCGAGTGCCTGGTCTTGGCGATCCACGGGTAGACCTTGTGCGCGGGAAGCTGACCGCCCTCCCCGGGCTTGGCTCCCTGTGCCATCTTGATCTGCAGGTCCTCGGCGTTCACTAGGTACTCGCTGGTCACGCCGAACCGGCCGCTGGCTACCTGTTTGATCGCCGAGCGGCGCAAGTCGCCGCATGTGTCTGGCACGTAGCGCTCGGCGTCCTCGCCGCCTTCGCCGGAGTTGGATCGGCCGCCGAGCCTGTTCATCGCGATGGCGAGCGTCTCGTGGGCCTCGGCCGACAGGGATCCGTACGACATGGCTCCCGTCACGAACCGCCGTACGATCGCGCTCACCGGCTCGACGTCGTCGACGGGCACCGGCCGCCTGGCCTGTTGCGTGCCCGCGTCGATGCCGCGGATCGCCAGCAATCCGCGCAGCGTCATCAGGCTGGCCGACTGCTCGTCGACCTCGGTGGTGTACGCGCCGAAGATGTCAGCCTGACCGGTGCGTGTCGCGTGCTGCAGCCTGGCGATCGCCTCCGGGCTGAACAAGTGCGGAGTGCCGCCCCTGCGCCAGTGATAGTCGCCGCCAATCTCGAGTTCGGCCCGGCCGGTTCCGGCCGGGCGCTCACGGCGGGCGCTGGCGACCCTGGCCGCCGTATCGCCGGCGATCTGGTCGAAGCCGATGCCGCCGAGCCTGGATGACGTGCCGGCGAAGCAGTCGTCGATGACCTCGCGGCCAAGCCCGATCGCCTCGAAGATCTGTGCGCCTGTATAGGACGCGACCGTTGACACGCCCATCTTCGACATGATCTTGAGCAAGCCTTTTCCGAACGCCTTGATCAAGTTCGCCTCGGCCTTGCGGCTGCTGATTGCGCCGAGGAGCCCGGACCGCGCCAGGTCCTGGACCGTCTGGATCGCCAGGTACGGGCACACGGCGGCTGCGCCGTAGCCGATCAGCAGCGCCACATGGTGCGCCTCCCGCACGTCGCCGGCCTCGATCACAAGACCGGCCATGGTGCGGGTCCGCTCCCTGATCAGGTGGTGGTGCACCGCGCCGGTCAGCAGCAGCGAGGGAATGGGGGCCCAGGCTCCGTCTTCGCCAGCCCCCAGGCAAGCCTGCTCGTGGCCGGGGCCCTGGCCGGATGGCTCCTGGCCGCCGCCCATCGCGGCGCCACGATCGGAGAGCACGATGATCTTCGCGCCCGCCTCGATCGCGGCCGTGACCTCGGCCTTGATCGCAGCCAGCCGGTCGCGGAGGGCCTGCCCGCCGCCCGCTGCGAGATACCGCCCATCGACCACGTGCGCGGCGAAGCCGGGCAGGTCCCGGTCTTCGTTGATGTGAATGATCTTCGCGAGATCGCTGTCGCTGATGACCGGGTACGGCAGCACGATCTGCCGGCACGACGCGGGGCCAGGGTCGAAGATGTTGTGCTCCGGGCCGGTCGCCGCGGCCAGCGAGGTGACGAGTTCCTCCCTGATCGCGTCCAGCGGCGGGTTAGTGACCTGCGCGAACTCCTGAGAGAAGTAGTCGAAGATCAGCCTTGGCCGCTCCGACAGCGCAGCGAGCGGCGTGTCGTCGCCCATCGACCCGATCGGCTCTGCCCCGGTGCGTGCCATCGGCCCTAGCACGACCTGGCGTTCTTCCTCGGTGTAGCCGAAGAGCCGCTGCTGGGTGGCCAGCACCTGGCCGTCCGGCAGCTCGCGGTTGCGGTCCGGCAGGTCGTCGAGGTGCAGCAGCCCGGCGTGCAGCCACTCGTCGTACGGATGCTGCTCGGCGAGCCCGGCCTTGACCTCCTGGTCCTCGATGATGCGACCCGCCGCGGTGTCCACGAGGAAGACCTTGCCCGGCTGCAGCCTGCCCTTGCGCACGATCCGCGACGGCTCGACGTCGAGCACGCCCACCTCGCTGGCCAGCACGACGAGGCCATCGCTGGTCACCCAGTACCGGCCGGGGCGCAGGCCGTTGCGGTCGAGCACCGCGCCCGCCACGGTCCCGTCGGTGAACGCGATCAGGGCAGGTCCGTCCCATGGCTCCATCAGGGATGCGTGGAACCTGTAGAAGGCCCGCAGTTCCCTGCTCATCGCCGTGTCGTTCTCCCAGGCCTGCGGGATCATCATCAGCACCGCGTGCGGCAGCGACCTGCCGCCAAGATGCAGGAGTTCGAGGCAGGCGTCGAAGCTCGCGGAGTCGCTGGCCGACTCGTCCAGCACGGGCAGGAGCCGCTCGATCCCGCGCCCGTCGGCGTCCTGCGGGATCACGGCGGTGCGCAACATCGCCTCGCGGGCCCGCAGCCAGTTCCTGTTGCCGCGGATCGTGTTGATCTCGCCGTTGTGGGCGATGAACCGGAACGGGTGGGCGAGCGGCCAGGACGGGAAGGTGTTGGTCGAGAATCTCGAGTGAGCGAGCGCCAGCGCGGACGTGTACCGCTGATCGGTCAGATCGGGGAAGAACCTCTCGAGCTGCAGCGCGGTGAGCATGCCCTTGTACACGAGGGTCGAGCAGGACAGGCTGGCCAGGTAGATCCCTGTTTCGTGCTCGGCGCGCTTTCGCAGGCAGAACGCGCGGCGGTCTAGGTCGATCCCGCGCTCACCGCGTGCCGAGGCCACGAATAGCTGCAGCATCCGTGGCAGCACCGCCCGCGCCCCTGACCCGCACGCCGCGGTGTCACAGGGAACCTCGCGCCAGCCGAGCACGGTCAGCGACTCGAGCCCGGCGAGCTGCTCGATCCGCTGCAGGAGGCCATCGCCAGCGCCTGGAGGCAAGAAGGCCAGGCCGGCCGCGTAGTAACCGGGCGGTGGCAATGGGAATCCGCAGACCGCCCGGAAAAACTCGTCCGGCATCTGCGTGAGGATCCCCGCGCCATCGCCGGTCTCCGGGTCCGCGCCCTTGGCGCCCCGGTGGTCCAGGTTGCGCAGGACGGTCAGGGCCTGGGCCACTGTGCTGTGCACGCGCCGTCCTGACAGGTCGGCGACCATGCCGACGCCGCACGCGTCATGCTCGAAGCGGGGATCGTAGAGTCCGGCCTGATCGTTCGCCGGCGCATCAGCGGGGGGTCCGGGGGGTCGTCCCCCGAGGCAGTACTGCGGGGTCAGTGAGGCGGGGGGTCGGACCATCCACGCTCCTGTCGTCTCATCCGCGCGGGCATTCCAGAGCAGCGGAGGGACGACGTCGGCCCGCCAGACAGGCTCGCTAACCCCCAGGTCAGCGGAGCCTCACCAGGACATCATAACGAAACGCGGTCATAGTTACCTGTGCGTAAATTTTAGGTTTCCTATCCGGGCATCGCGCACGCCGGGATGCGACTTGCCCGCCCGCGTGGCGGCAGCGGTTACCGGGAGCGGACGCCGGCGGCGAGTTCGGCGGCGAGTGCGGCGACCGCCGCGACGCCGGCACCAGCGTCGGGGGCGGATAGCAGGCGCTGGACGAACGCGGTGCCGACGATGACCCCGTCGGCGTACTGCGCGACCTCGGCCGCCTGTGCGCGGGTGCCGACGCCGAGACCGACCGCGACCGGCAGCCTGGTCTGCATCCTGACCCGCTCGACGAGCACTGCCGCCGCGTCACCCACCGCTGACCTGGCTCCGGTGATCCCCATCACCGAGGCCGCGTAGACGAACCCGCCGCACGCCGAGGTGATCAGCTTGATCCGCTCGTCCGAGGAACTCGGCGCGACCAGGAACACCGGGTCGAGATCGTGTTCGGCAGCCGCGTCCCGCCACGCTCCCGCCTCCTCAGGCGGCAGGTCGGGCGTAATCAGCCCGCACCCGCCGGCCGCGGCCAGATCGCGCGCGAACGCCGGCACGCCGTACCGGACAACCGGGTTCCAGTAGGTCATGACCAGGACAGGCACGCCGGTCGAGGCGACAGCTTCGACGGTGTGCAGCACGTCCGTCACGTGCACCCCGCCCTCGAGCGCGCGGTGCACGGCTTCCTGGATTACCGGACCGTCAATCAGCGGGTCAGAGTACGGCAGGCCGATCTCGACCACGTCGACTCCCGCGCCGGCCATCGCGGTGAGGGCTTCGATCGCGCCGTCCACGGAGGGGAACCCGGCAGGCAGGTAACCGACCAGCGCGGCGCGGCGCTCCCCGGCGGCCCGCTCGAACGCGGCGCCGACCAGGCCCGCGCCGGGCGCGCGACGCACAGCTTGCGTCATTGCGCACCCGCCGCTTCGAGGTGGCCGAACCAGCGCGCGGCAATGTCCACGTCCTTGTCGCCGCGTCCCGACAGGTTCACCAGGAGCACCGCGCCAGGGCCAAGGTCCCTGCCGACCTCCAGCGCGCCCGACAGGGCGTGCGCGGATTCGATCGCCGGGATGATTCCCTCGGTCCTGCAGAGCAGGGAGAACGCCTCCATCGCGCGGGCGTCGGAGATCGGGCGGTACTCGGCCCTGCCGGTTTCGTGCAGCCAGGAGTGCTCGGGCCCCACGCCCGGGTAGTCCAGGCCAGCCGAGATGGAGTGCGTCGGCAGCGTCTGGCCGTCGCCGTCCTGCAGCAGATACGTCCGCATGCCGTGAATGACGCCGGCCGAACCGCCCGAGATCGTGGCGGCATGCCTGCCTGTCCCGACCCCGTCGCCGCCGGCCTCGCAGCCGATCAGCCGGACTCCGGCGTCTTCGATGAAGGCGTGGAATGCGCCGATCGCGTTCGAACCGCCGCCCACGCACGCGATGACGGCGTCAGGGAGCCGGCCAGCCTTGGCCTGGATCTGTTCCCTGGCCTCGACGCCGATGACCCGCTGGAAGTCGCGCACCATCACCGGGAACGGGTGCGGGCCCATCACAGACCCGATGCAGTAGTGCGTGGTCTGGACGCTCGAGACCCAGTCGCGGAACGTCTCGTTGATCGCGTCCTTGAGCGTCTTGCTGCCGATGGTGACGGGTACGACCTCGGCGCCGAGCATCTGCATCCTCGCGACGTTGAGCGCCTGCCGCCTGGTGTCTTCCTCACCCATGTAGACGACGCACTCCAGGCCGAGCAGCGCCGCGGCCGTCGCCGTGGCGACGCCATGCTGGCCGGCTCCGGTCTCGGCGATGATCCTGGTCTTGCCCATCTGCCTAGTGAGCAGTGCCTGGCCGAGCACATTGTTGATCTTGTGAGAGCCGGTGTGGGTGAGGTCCTCGCGCTTGAGGAAGACCCGGCAGCCGCCTGCTTCGGCGGCGAACCTGGGCACCTCGGTCAGCAGCGTCGGCCGGCCGGCGTAGTCGCGGAGCAGCGCGTCCAGGTCGGCCGTGAAGGCCGGGTCGGCCTTGGCTGACTCGTAGGCGGCGGTCAGTTCCTCAAGCGCCGACATCAGCGCCTCGGGAGCCAGCCGTCCGCCGAACGGGCCGAAGTGCCCTGCCGCGTCAGGCACGGTGCTGGCCCCCGCGGTGCTAGCCAGGGGGGACGAGGTCACGAGCCACCGCCACGGTCGGTGCGCAGCGCCGGATGCGAGCCAGCCGTCACCAGGTCGGCGACCGCCGAGCGCGGGTCCTTGCCGATGACGAGGCTCTCGCCGACCAGGACTGCGTCGGCGCCGGCCGCGGCGTATGCGAGCAGGTCATGCGGACCCCGCACGCCCGACTCCGCGACCTTGACGACGTCGTCAGGGATCTGCGGTGCAAGCTTGGCGAAGATCGACCTGTCGACTTCCAGCGTCGCCAGGTTCCGCGCGTTCACGCCGATCACCTGGGCGCCAGCGTCGACTGCCCGGCTGAGTTCGGCCTGGGAATGCACCTCGACCAGCGGCACCAGGCCGATCGATGCCGCCCGCTCGACGAGCGAGACCAGGGCGTTCTGCTCCAGGGCAGCGACGATCAGGAGCACCAGGTCAGCGCCGTAGGCCCTGGCCTCCCAGATCTGGTAGGAGCTGATCACGAAGTCCTTGCGCAGGACGGGCACCTGCACGACGTCCCTGACCGCCGCCAGGTCCTCCAGGCTGCCGCCGAACCGCCTGCCCTCGGTGAGCACGCTGATCACGGCGGCGCCGCCTGCTTCGTAGTCCGCAGCCAGCCCGGCGGGGTCGGCGATGGCGGCCAGCGCGCCCTTCGACGGGCTCGCGCGTTTGACCTCCGCGATCACCGCGACACCCTGACCGCGCAGGGCAGCGGTCACATCGCGGGGAGATGCGGCCTTGCGGGCCGCGTCCTTGAGCTGATCCAGGGGTGTCGTCCGCTGCCGTGCAGCAAGATCGGTGCGCACGTCAACGAGGATGTCATCGAGCACGCTCACGCGGTTCCGCTGCCCCCTCGGGTGGGTTGCCTGGCGCCCCCGATGGTACCGAGCCTACCTCGGCTGTTCCGGCCCCGACCCTGAGCGGCCGGTTGCCCATCGCAGCCAATCTGCTCCGCTACGTGCTCCCAGCTCCTGACTGTCACGTTCCGCACCTACCTCAGTCTGGCCCGGTCATGGTCGGGTCACCGCCCGCGCTCAGCGACTCCCACATGTTCGTCGCCGGAGCGCGAGGACGACCTGGCTGCCCCTGCCGGGCGCGTGCGGCTGAGGAGGTCCGCCGTTCATAGCGTCCTGACATCACCGGCAGCTTGCGGGCCAGGACGAGGACGGCCACCCCGGCCGCGACGATCAGGACAGCTCCGGCCATGATCAGCACGCGCCAGCCGATTCCGCCCAGGACGACGTGCACGGGAAACCCCGCGATCGACCCTGATGCGGCCGCGCCGCCGGTGCCTGCCGTCACCGAGCCCGCTGCCGTGCCAGCCCCGCCGCCGGTCGCCGGCGACGCGCCGGCCCGCCCCGCGGCCGCCAGAGCGTCAGCCGCCGTCACTCCGCCGATCGCGGCCATGGCGGTCCCGACACCGAGCGTGATCGTGATCAGCCCGGTCAGCCTGCGCAGCCAGCCGCGGGTCGCGAGCACGGCGGCGAGGCTGGCCAGCGCCGCAACCGCCAGCGCGGCAACCGCAGGACGGAGGTCCTGGGCACTGACCGTGGTGATCGAATCTGGCAGCGGGCGCGGCGCCCGCACGACCACTCTGGCGAGTTCCTGGCGGGTCGCCAGGAGCACGATTCCGGCCCCGGCCGCGCCGCCGAGCAGGATGGCGGCGAGGTTACGCCTCGGGTGCGCGAACGGGCCGGGGGCGCCGGCTTCCGTGCTGTTCGCGCCGGTCATACTCCTCCTGCGGTCAAGGCCAGCCCCGGCGTCCGGTATCCGCGCACAGCGCGGCTCCGCCAGAGGCTACCTGTCACCGTAGCCTGCGCCGCATGGCGGCAAGCGCGGGAGGACGCCAGTGGCCTAGTATCGTGCAGTGAGTTATGCCCGAGATGAGCGCCTTGCTTTGTGCGCCTTGCTCGACAAGTCAGGGCCGGACGCGCCCACGATGTGCGAGGGCTGGCTGACGGCCGACCTAGCCGCGCACCTTGTACTCAGGGAGCGACGGCCCGATGCGGCGCTAGGGATCATCGGCGGCCCGCTGGCCGGCTACACCGACCGGGTGCGGCGCGGCATGGTGACGCGGACCCCGTTCGCGCTGCTGGTCGAGACCATCAGGACAGGACCGCCGAAGCTGTCGGTCTACGGCATCCCTGGCGCGGACGCGCGACTGAACTTCTCTGAGTTCTTCGTCCACCACGAGGACGTGCGCCGCGCGCAGCCGGACTGGGAGCCGCGGCCGCTCGATCCCACGATGACGGACCTGATCTGGAAGGACCTGTCCAGGGCCCGGCTGGTGCTCCGCAAGGTGCCGGTCGGCATCGAATTCGCCAGGGACGACCTTCCCGACAAGTCGGGCGAACAGCAGCCCGTGCGGATGACCGTCAGGCCGCGCACGCCGGTCGTCACTGTGATCGGCGCGCCCGCCGAACTGCTGCTGTGGACTTTCGCCAGGACCAGCGTGGCGCGGGTCAGGCTCGAGGGTGCCGAGGCCGACGTCGCGGCACTACGACAGGCTTCATGGGGCATCTGAGCGCTGCGGCCGCTGACGAGACGAACGGAGACACGATGGCTGGTGTCCTAGGCATCGACATCGGCGGCACCGGCATCAAGGCGGCGCCAGTAGACGTGCAGGCCGGTCGGCTGCTGACCGCGCGGGAGAAGCTGCCGACACCGCAACCGGCCGCTCCAGCGCCGATGGCGGAGGTCATCGGTCAGCTTGTGCACCACTTCTCGTGGCGGGGCCCCATCGGGATCACCTTCCCGGGCGTCGTCTCCGGCGGGACCATCAGGACCGCCGCCAACCTCGACCACAGCTGGATCGGTGTCAATGCCGTCAGCTTCCTCGGCGAGGCGATCGGCCAGCCAGTGACCGTGCTCAACGACGCCGACGCGGCCGGCATCGCCGAGATGCAGTTCGGCGCGGGCCGCGGCGTGCAGGGCACAGTCTTGCTGCTGACGCTCGGCACCGGCATCGGCAGCGCCCTGTTTTACAACGGCGTCCTCGTCCCCAATACCGAGTTCGGGCACATCGAGATCCACGGCAAGGACGCCGAGACCAGGGCGTCGGAGCGGGCACGCGAAGAGGGCGACCTCAGCTGGGGCAAATGGGCCGACCGGGTCGATGAGTACCTGGACAAGATGGGAGCGCTGCTGTGGCCCGACCTCATCATCATTGGCGGCGGCATCAGCAGGAAGTCGGCTAAGTTCCTGCCCAGGCTGAGCCTGCGCGTGCGCATCGTGCCCGCGGCGCTGCAAAATGACGCGGGCATCGTCGGCGCGGCCATGGCCGCCAGCGCGAGCGGCGTTCAGCCATAGCCCACGCAGGGCACCGGCAGAGCCAGCGGCTCGCCCTGGCAGCAGCCGCGCCATTTCGCGTCACCCGGCGTTCACGCATTAGTTCTTGATAGTTCATTCAGGCATATATGGATGGTAATGACCAGGACAGAGCCTATTCACAATGCACCGCCACTATTGCTCCGACCTGACCATTGTGGTCGCGAGCTCGGAGGGGAATAGTGCGCAAAAAGAAGTCAATCGCCGTCGTCGTGGCGGCGCTAAGCGGTGCGCTGCTGGCCGCTGGCTGCTCGAGCGGTTCGAGCGGCGGCAGCAGCAACAGCGGCACCGACTGGTCCAAGGTGACCTCAGTTGCCCAGGGCGGCGGGATGAAGGCCCTGATCGCAGCCGCCAAGAAGGAAGGCGAGCTGAACGTCATCACGCTCCCGGCCAACTGGGCCAATTACGGCAACATCATGAAGGACTTCACCGCCAAGTACGGCATCAAGATCAACGACGCGAACCCTGACGGCTCAAGCCAGGACGAGATCAACGCGATGGTGCAGCTCAAGGGCCAGTCCCGGGCACCAGACGTGCTCGACATGGGAACCGCTTTCGCGATCAAAGCCGACCAGCAGCACCTGCTTGCCAAGTACGAGGTCGCGCCGTGGAACGACATTCCCGCGGCCGAGAAGTCGACCGACGGCACCTGGTACGGCGACTACGGCGGCTACGTGGCCATCGGATATGACTCCAAGAAGGTGAAGGTCCCCCCGACCTCGTTCAAGGACCTCGCCAAGCCCATCTACAAGCACGAGGTGGCGATCAACGGCAACCCGACGCAGGCAAGTGCCGCCTTCTCGGCTGTCTACGCCGCCGCCCTCGCCAACGGCGGATCGCTTGGCAACATCCAGCCTGGCATCTCGTTCTTCGCCAGCCTGAAGAAGGCCGGTAACTTCGTGCCCGTCACGGCGGGTCCAACAACCGTGCAGAGCGGCCAGACGCCCATCGTGGTCTGGTGGGACTACCTGCTCGCCTCCGAAGTCGGCGCGACCGACCCGAACTTCAAGATCGTGATCCCCACCGACGCCAGCTATGCGGCGTACTACGACCAGGCGATCAACGCCGGCGCCCCGCACCCAGCGGCAGCGCGGCTCTGGGAGGAGTACCTGTACTCGGTGACCGGCCAGAACCTGTGGCTGCAGGGCAAGGCCAGGCCGGTCGAGCTGCCTACCATGATCGCTAACGGAACCGTGGACAAGGCCGCCAACGCTGCCCTGCCCGCAGCGCCGTCCTCTCCGCTGCAGTTCCCGACGCAGGCGCAGGAGTCAGCCGCCGAGGCCGTCGTCGCGAAGCAGTGGGCCGCCAAAGTCGGCGGATGACCACTGATGTTGCCCCCGCCGCGGCGTCCGCTCCCTCACCGGAGCCGGGCGTCGCGGCGCGGCGCCGCCCCCTGACCCTGCTGAGCCGGGTCCGTGACCTGGCCGGCGTAGTGCCATTCACCGTCTACGTCGTGCTCGGGCTTGTGCTGCCCATGGGCGCGATCCTGATCGGCGCCTTCAAGACGCCGCTCACCGGCAAGCTGACGCTGAGCAACATCCACGACGCGACCCACGGCATCTACCTGCACGGGTTCGGTGTGAGCATGGAGCTGTCGCTGATCGCCTCGATCGTCCCCGGCATCTTCGGCTTTCTGATCGCCTATGCGATCTACACGGCCAAGCGCGGTGCGGTGCTGCGCCGGGTGGCCATCACGGCGTCAGGGGTGTTCGCGAACTTCGGCGGCGTGCCGCTCGCCTTCTTGTTCATCGCGACGCTGGGCAATACCGGCCTGGCCACGCAGTGGATGACCGACCTCGGCTTCAACCCGTACAACAACGGCTTTGACCTCTACGGCCTTGGCGGCGTGGCGCTGGTCTACATGTACTTCCAGATCCCCCTCATGGTCCTGGTGATCCTGCCCGCGTTCGAAGGCCTGCGGCCCGCATGGCGAGAAGCCGCCGAGAACATGGGCGCGAACGGGTGGCGGTACTGGCGGCACATCGGCATCCCCGTACTGGCGCCGTCGGTGCTCGGGGCGATGCTGCTGCTGTTCGGCAGCGCCTTCTCGGCCTACGCCACCGCTGAGGCGCTGACCAGCGGGACCATCCCGCTGACCTCGATCCAGATCGGCTCGTTCCTGAACGGCAACGTGCTCGCCGGGCAGGAGAACGTCGGCTACGCGCTCGGGCTCGGCATGGTCGTGATCATCGCGATCATCATGCTCATCTACGTCTACCTTCAGCGGAGGGCGGCGCGATGGCTGCGGTAACCGAAGCGCGGGCCGGGCAGCCCGCGGAAACGTCGGCCGGCCCGGCGCGGGCGCGGCGGAGCTACCCTGTCTGGCGCTGGATCATCCTGGTCATCGCCGGCCTCTACTTCGTGATTCCGCTCTACGCCGCCTTCCAGTTCACCGGCCTGGCCGCCTTCGGCCAGGTCTTCTCCCAGGTCGGGTTCTCCGACGCGATTACCCTCTCGATCAAGCTCGCGGTGATCACCACGGTGCTGACGCTGGTCCTCATGGTGCCGACGACCATCTACGTGCACCTTCGGCTGCCTGCGATCAGGCCACTGCTCGAGAGCATCACGATCTTGCCGATCGTGATCCCGCCGGTCGTCCTGATCCTTGGTGTCCTGGACATCTCGCCGGCCAACCTGAAGGGCACGCCTTACCTGCTGGCGCTGGTCTACGTCGTGCTTGCCATGCCGTTCGCGTACCGGACGCTCGACGCTGGCCTCCGGGCGCTTGACCTGAAGACGCTGGTGGACGCGTCGAACTCGCTCGGGGCTGGGTGGCCGTCGACGCTCTGGCGCGTCATCCTGCCGAACCTGCGCACCGCGCTGCTGTCGGCGACCGTGCTGACCGTGGCGCTGGTGCTGGGCGAGTTCACCATGGCCAGCCTGGACCAGTACCAGACGTTCCCGGTCTGGATCGTGAACTTCGACCAGACCAGCGGGCCGGTCTCGGTCGCTGCATCGCTCTTCGCGTTGTTCGTGACCTGGATCTTCCTGCTCGCCATCACCATGATCGGAAGCAGGCGCGCGCGTCGCCTCGGTGGCGGCCAGGTGGACCTGGTGACCGTCACCCGCCAAGAGACTGGAGAGAGCCGATGACGGCGAACACCACCAAGGCCGCTGAGGCCGCACGCGGCGCTGGCGGCCAGGGCGGCGGCGTTCCTGTCGTCATGTCGGGCCTGCGCAGGACGTTCGGGACCGTCCGCGCGCTGGACCGGCTCTCGGTGGAGATCGCGCCCGGCGAGTTCGTCGCGTTGCTCGGCCCCTCAGGCTGCGGCAAGACCACGGCGCTGCGCATCCTGGCCGGTTTCGAGACCGCCGACGCCGGCTCGGTCACGGTCGACGGCAAGGACATCGCCCCCGTGCCTGCCGCGAAGCGGGACATGGGGATGGTGTTCCAGAGCTACAGCCTGTTCCCGAACATGGCGGCGCTCGACAACGTCGCCTTCGGCCTGCGGATGCGACGCATCGGGGCGGCCGAGCGCAAGCGGCGGGCCGGCGAACTGCTCGACATGGTCGGCCTCTCCGAGCACGCCAGGCGCTACCCGCACCAGCTATCAGGCGGCCAGCAGCAGCGCGTCGCGCTCGCTCGCGCACTCGCGATCGAGCCACAGGTCCTGTTGCTCGACGAGCCGCTGTCGGCGCTCGACGCCAAGGTCAGGCTCCAGTTGCGGGAGCAGATCAGGTCGGTGCAGCAGCGACTCGGGATCACCACCCTGTTCGTCACACACGATCAAGAGGAGGCGCTCTCGATGGCCGACAGGGTCGGGGTGATGAAGGATGGCAAGCTCGAGCAGATCGCCCTGCCCGACCAGCTCTACGCGCAACCAGCCACCGCGTTCGTGGCCGAGTTCGTCGGCACTATGAACCGCATTCCGGGCGAGCTCGCAGGGACCGGCCAGGTGCGCGCGCTCGGAGCGGTCGTGCCAGTGCACGGCGAGCGGCCCGCCGGCACCGACAGCGAGGTCGACCTGCTCGTACGGCCGGAGGGGCTGCGGATCGAGGCGGTGCCCGGCGGGAACGGCATCGTGACCGACCGCGCTTTCCTCGGCTCGGTGAGCAGGATCAGCGTGCGGCTGTCTGGTGACGTGACGGTCAAGGTGGATCACCCGAGCGTGGACGCCGGCGGCTTCGCGCCCGGCGAGTCGGTGCAGATCAGCCTGCCTGGCGCGCCCGTTCTCGTCGCCGAGCGCGGGGTGACCGCGGCCCGATGACGCCGGGATCGCCGGGACCGCAGGACGCCACCACCGCGCGGCGCCGCCTGATTCCCGGCGAGCCTGGCGAGGGCGGCTACCGCGCGCTCGTTCCGGCCGACGGCGAACCGCACACGGTCCTTACTGACCTCGCGGGAGCCAGCCTGCGGCCCGGCTGGCAGCGGTCAGCGACACCACTGCTGTGCATGGCGCACCTGTCGGACACGCACATCATGGACCATCAGTCCCCTGGCAGGACGGAGCTGTTCGACAGGTTCTCCGACCTCGACTCGCCGCTGCGCAGCGTGGTCGGCATCGTCGGGTGCTACCGGGCCCAGGAGCTGTTCACCTTCCAGGTGGCCGACGCGATGACCAGGGCGGTCCGGCGGCTGTCCGGCGGACCGCTGTCAGGCGCGCCGATTGACTTCACGATCGTGACCGGCGACGCCACAGACAACTGCCAGGTCAACGAGCTCAGGGCGTACATCAGCCTGCTGGACGGGCAGACGGTGGTTCCCGACTCCGGCGACCCGCAGCGGTACGAGGGCGTCGCGGCGCCCGAGGTCGCCGACGAGCGCTACTGGCATCCCGAGCACGATATTGGCGACCTGCCGAGATCGGTGTACGGCTTTCCATCGGTACCCGGAGTGCTCGCCGCGGTCCGGCGGCCGTTCCGTGCTGCTGGACTTGGCATGCCGTGGTACGCGGTGCACGGCAACCACGACAACATGCTGCAGGGCACCTTGCCCACGGGCGGCGGGCCGCCCGGGCTCCAGACTGGCGCGGTGAAGTACGTGACGCCCGCTGCTGACATCGATGCGCTCAGAGCGCTCGCCAGGTTCGACCGGGCTGACGAGCGGGCGCTGGCCGAACTTCCGGAGAGCGCGAGCATCGCTGTCACGCCCGACCCTGGCCGCGCAGCAGTGACCAGGACCTCGCACGTCAGGGAGCACTTCCGCAGCACGGGCACGCCCGAGGGGCACGGCTACAGCGAGCGCAACATCGCCGAGGGCACGGCCTACTACGGGTTCGACCATGGCCCGCTGCGGTGCATCGTGCTCGACACCGTCAATCCGAACGGCGGCTGGCAGGGCTCGGTTGACCAGACGCAACTCGGCTGGCTGCACGGCGAGCTGACCACGTGTCAGGGCCAGGGCAGGCCGGCGATCCTGTTCAGCCATCATCCGCTGGAGACCCTGGTGAACGACCGGCGCCCGCCTGGCGCCGATCGCCGGATCCTGGCCGGCGAACTGCGCGCGTTCTTGCTCGGCTTCAGCTGCGTTGTGGCCTGGGTCAACGGGCACACGCACATCCACGCCGTGACCGCGGTGCGCGAAGACGGCGCTCCTGGCGGGTTCTGGCAGATAACCACCGCCTCGCACATCGACTGGCCGCAGCAGGCCAGGGTGATCGAGGTACTGCAGGCCGACGACGCGCTGGCGATCGCGTGCACGGTGATCGACAGCGACGCCCCTGCCAGCTACGTCGGCGTGGACGGGCCAGCCGCGCTGGCCGCGCTCGCGCGCGAGCTCGCCGCCAACGACTGGCAGCGCAGGGACGTGATCACGGCCGAGGGCGGCGCCGGCGCGGGAGCCGCCGCCGACCGCAACGTGGTCCTCCTCGTCGAATGGCCCCGCTCAGCGTCGTGAGCCGGCTGCGCGGGCGGCGGCCGGCGGCTCGGTCAGCCGTCGATGCCGAGCAGCGGGAGCAGATCTTCGATGCCGTCGAGCACGTGCGGCGCGCCGGCCTTCTCCAGTTCTTCCCGGCTCCCCGAGCCGGTCAGCACCCCGGCGACCAGCCCGGCACCGGCCCGTAGCCCGGATTCCACGTCACTAGCGGTATCGCCTGCCACGGCTAGTTCGCTCACCGCTCCTCCGCCGAGCCGTAGCAGTGCCGTGAGCGCCATGTCGGGCCAGGGCCTGCCGCGGCCCGCGTCGGCGGGCGAGAGCGCCAGGTCGATCAGCGGACGCCAGCCGAGCGCGTCGAGCACGGCATCGCGCGTCGCCTGCGAGAAGCCGGTCGCGAGGCAGACTTTGATGCCGTCCTCGCGCAGCGCCGTGAGCGTCCGCTCAGCACCCGGCAGCGGCGCGACCTGGCCTGCGCCCACGATCTGGGCGTAGCGCGCCTCGAACGCCCTGTTGGCCGCGGCCGCCGCTGCCTCGTCCCCGAGGATCCGCCTGAACACCTCGATCTTCGACTGGCCCATTGTGATCTGCACGATCTCGGCTGCCCGGTCGTAGCCGTCGCTTCCAGGCGAGAGGCCGGCCTCCGCCATCGCGGCGCGGAACGCCTCGAGCACGCTGCCCTCGTCGGCGACGGTCGTTCCCGCCATGTCCAGGCAGGCGACGCTGATCCTCGCTGTCACGGTGGCTCCTCTCAGGCCGCGAAGGTCTGCTCGGCGATGGCGGGCGCGAGCGTCATGCCGCGGCCGCCTGGCCCGGTGACCAGCTCAACCCCGGGCGCGACCTGCCCGCGCAGGTAGATGTCGGGCCCGGTCGCCTGGCTGTAGACACCCGCCCAGCGACGCCTGGTCGGCGGCAGCGGCGACCCGAGCAGTTGCTCGGCCTGCGAGCGGAGGTGATCGTAGGGAGCCTCGTCGACGTCGAAGTCGAACGGCTCGTCGTAGGCGTGCGTATCGCCGATCGTGAGGCTGCCGTCGAGGCGCTGCGCGAGGAGCAACTGGGCGCCGGCAGCCGCTGCCGCACCTGCCTGCGGCGCCAGCCGGGCACGGCCGGGCAGATCATAGGCCGGGTAGTAACGCAGCGAGTCGCCGTCGGCGACCGACGTGGTCAGCCAGCGGTCGAAAGGCTCAGTCTGGAGCATCTGGAGCCTGACCCGGCGCAGCGGCGGGTCGGCGGGTGCCTGATCGAATCTGGCCAGGTAGGGCCCTGCCACGCCGGTGTGCGCGGCGCCGGTGCACAGGACAACGAGATCGCCTTTGTGCCAGGCGCCGGTATGGTCGCGCACCGCGCCGGGAGCTACGTCGACAGCTTCCCGGCCAGGAAGCCAGCTGTAGCCGTCCGGTGACCCGTTGGCGAGCAGGTAGTCGCGAATCGCCGCCGGCACCAGCCGCGGCTCGACTATGGCATCCTGCGCGCAGAACAGCCCGCAGGAGAAGTTGCCCCGCAGCGCAGGATTGAGGTCACGGACCGAGCCCGCGTCGAGCAGGCGGTAGCCGCGCGCGGCGGCGTCAGGCAGGCAGGCGGCCTCGTTCAGCAGCGCAGCCTCCGCCTCGTCACCGGCCAGCGTCAGGGACCCGTGCGCGCGGAAACCCGTGCCCGGCACCTCGCTCGCGATCTGCTCCCACAACTCCCTGGCGCGCAGCGCGAGCGCCAGTTCGGTCCCGGCCGCCCTGCCGCTGACCCAGATCAGCCCGAAGTTGCGGACCGTGGCGCCGCGAGAGGCTGGCTCGCGCTCGAGGTGTACCACCTGAATGCCGCGCAGGCGCGCCGCGACCGCGTGCATCATGCCGAGGACGCCACCGCCGACCACCACGACACGCTGCATGCGCTTTGACCCTCCCCGCCCTCAGCCGGCGAATTGTCCGCGCCCAGTCAACCGCCTGCAGGTGAAGCGGCGGTAGACGAGCGTCGCTACTGGTCTGGATGGAACGGAAATTGCGAGGACATCGAGACAGGCTCGCCGCGCCGCCGCGCCGCCGACCGGTCCCGCAGCACGCCCATGAGCACGATCCCGCCCGCCACCACGCACGCCGCGAGCGGCCAGAACGCGACAGCGGGAAGGGACGCGGTCGGCGGCCAGATGGCTGCCGACGTATCCCCGGCCAGCGCGAGCGGCGCGTGCAGCAGCGTGCCCTGATGCACGGTCAGCAACTGCCGGTCGAACTGGTGCAGGCCCTGGTGCTCCCCGACCCAGCGGGCCGCGATGGCCGCGATCACGCTGCCTGCCAGGATCGCCGCCATCGGCGCTGGCCCGTGCCGCCGGACCGCCAGCAGGTAGCCGGCGAGGCCGATGATGAGCCCGCCGACGACGCCGATCAGGCAGAACCACGCATCGGCGGCGATGAACGCGGATGTCTCGGGATTGACGACGTCGGCCGATCCGTGGCCCACCACGATGTAGACGGCCTTTGGCGCGAGGTGTGCCCACGCGTAGCCGCCAGCCAGGCCGACTATCCCGCTGCCGACGAGGATCGCCAGCGCGCCGAGAAGCCCGCCCGCGACCGATGGTGGCGCGGCGTGCCCGGCGCGGCGGCCGCTGCCGCCACCAGATGCGCCTGGATTGGGTTCGAAGGGATACTCACTGGTGATCGACATTGCCGAATAGCGTAGTTGAACCGGGCCGGGCTAGCTGA
This sequence comes from uncultured Actinomycetota bacterium, assembly GCA_963696215.1. GTDB lineage: Bacteria > Actinomycetota > Actinomycetes > Streptosporangiales > Streptosporangiaceae > Chersky-822. Next base: position 304,965 of record CAVOJF010000005.1, on the reverse strand, counting down.
CGCATGCCGCGCCAAGCAACTGCTTCAGGTCGGCGAGCAGGGACGGCGAATGCCTGACCCTCAGCTTGTCGTCGAGCTTGAGTACCTTCGCCCGGTCACCGGTCAGCAGCCGCAGGTGGACTTCCGTCGGCCCTGGATGGGTCCGCAGCACCTCGCGCAGCCGTTCCACGACCGGCGGCACGCACCTGGCCTCGAGGATCGACACCACGAAAGGGCCGGTCTCTCCTGTCGGTATGTCGGCGGGCTTCAGCTCCATCGCGATGAGCTTGGGAACTTCCTCGCGCCGGTCCAGCCTGCCGCGAACGAATACGATCGCGTCCTCGACGACCAGGTGCATGCACGCCTGGTAGGTCGCGGGGAAGAACAGGACCTCGATCGCGCCCTCGAGGTCTTCCAGGGTCGCGGCCGCCCACGGGCTGCCCTGCCTGGTCACCTTGCGCTGGATACCGGACAGGATCCCGCCAAGCGTGACTACCTGGCCGTCGGCGCGATCGCCCCGGGCGTTCCGTTCCGGCTCGTCGGCAGATCCGAGCAACTGAAGCACGGAGCATTCGGTCTCCGCGGCCAGCACGTGCTCAAGCCCGAGCAGCGGGTGGTCGGAGACGTAGAGGCCGAGCATCTCCCGCTCGAAGCCGAGGAGGGTCGATTTGTCCCACTCGCCGTCCGGCACCGGGATGTCGAAGGTCGTCGCGTTTTCCTCGTCGTCGCCGAAGAGCGAGTCCTGACCGATGGCCTCGTTGCGCTTGACGTCGATCACGGCGTCGACGGCCTGCTCGTGGATCATCAGCATGCCGCGGCGCGGGCTGCCGAGCGAGTCGAAGGCGCCCGCCTTGATCAGCGACTCGATCACGCGCTTGTTGCAGACATTGACAGGGACCTTCCGCAGGAAGTCAGAGAAGGTCGTGAAGGCGCCCTTCGCGCTCCTGGTCGCCACGATCGATTCGACCACCGCTGAGCCGACATTGCGCACCGCGGCCATGCCGAACCTGATGTCGGTCTGCACCGGCGTGAAGTACGCGGTCGAGGCGTTGACGTCGGGCGGCAGCACCTTGATGCCCATCCTGCGGCACTCGCTCAGGTACAGCGCGGATTTGTCTTTGTCACCGGCCACCGAGGTGAGCAGCGCGGCCATGTACTCGGTCGGGAAGTTGGCCTTGAGGTACGCGGTCCAGTACGCCACCATGCCGTAGCAGCTCGCGTGGGCGCGGTTGAACGCGTAGTCGGAGAACGGGACCAGCACATCCCAGATGGTCTTGATCGAGCTCTCTGAGTAACCGTTCGCGCGCATCCCGGCGGCGAAGGGCTCGAACTCGGCGTCCAGGATCTCCTTCTTCTTCTTGCCCATGGCCTTGCGCAGCAAGTCGGCCTTGCCAGGCGTATACCCGGCGAGCACCTGGGCGCAGGCGAGCACCTGCTCCTGGTAGACCAGCAGCCCGTAGGTGTCGCCAAGCACCGTGGCGAGCGGCTCGGCAAGCTCGGGGTGAATGGGCACGACCTGCTTGCGGCCGGTCTTGCGGTCGGCGTAGTCGTTGTGCGCGTTCGCGCCCATCGGGCCCGGCCGGTACAGGGCGTTGACCGCGGAGATGTCGGCGAACCTGTCGGCGCGCATCGATCGCAGCAGCGCCCGCATCGGGCCGCCTTCGAGCTGGAACACGCCAAGGGTGTCACCCCTGGCCAGCAGGTCATAGGTGGGCTTGTCGTCCAGGGTAAGCGTCTCCAGGTCGACCGTCACGCCCCGGTTCGCCTTGATGCCAGCGAGAGCGTCGTCCAGGATCGTCAGGTTCCGCAGCCCGAGGAAGTCCATCTTGAGCAGCCCGAGATCCTCGCAGCTCGGGTAGTCGAACTGAGTGATGATCGCCCCGTCGGCCTGGCGCTTCCAGATCGGGACGTGATCGAGCAGCGGCTCCTTGCTCATGATCACGCCTGCGGCGTGCACGCCCGCCTGCCTGATCAGGCCCTCGAGACCGCGCGCTGTCTCCAGCACCTGCCTGACCTCAGGCTCGGCCTCGTAGAGCGTCCGGATCTCGCCGGCCTCCCCGTACCGCGGGTGATCGGGGTCGAAGATCCCGGACAGCGGGATGTCCTTGCCCATCACGGCCGGCGGGAACGCCTTGGTGATCCGGTCGCCGAGCGCATAGGGGAAGCCGAGCACCCGCGCCGAGTCCTTGACGGCGGCCTTGGCCTTGATCGTTCCGTAGGTGATGATCTGCGCGACCCGGTCCTCGCCGTACTTCTCGGTCACGTACCTGATCACGTCGCCGCGCCGGCGCTCGTCGAAGTCGATGTCGATGTCCGGCATCGAGAGCCGCTCGGGGTTCAGGAACCGCTCGAACATGAGCCCGAACCCGATCGGGTCCAGGTCAGTGATGCCCATCGCGTACGACACGATCGAGCCGGCGGCCGAACCACGCCCAGGGCCGACTCTGATCCCGTTCCGCTTGGCCCACATGATGAAGTCCGCGACCACCAGGAAGTAGCCGCAGAAGCCCATCTGCTCGATGACGCCCATCTCGTACTCCGCGCGCTGACGACGCTCGTCGTCGAAGCCGCCTGGGAACCTGCGGTCCATCCCGGCCCAGACTTCCTTGCGGAACCAGCTGAGCTCCGTCTCCCCCTCGGGCAGCGGGAAGTCCGGCATCAGGTTGGCCTTGCCGAACGCCACGTTCGAGCGCTCGGCGATCAGCAGCGTGTTGTCGCAGCCTGACTGCCAGTCGGGATCGGCGCTGATCGCGCGCATCTGCGCCGCGCTCTTGATGTAGTACGCGTTCCCCTCGAACTTGAAGCGCTTCGGGTCGGCCATGTTGGTGCCGGTCTGCACGCACAGCAGCACCTCGTGCGCCTGCGAGTCGCCGGGCGTGACGTAATGCGAGTCGTTGGTGACCACGTACGGCAGGGAAAGCTCGCTCGCGATCCGGCGCAGCCCTTCCCTGCACCGCTGCTCGATCGGCAGGTCGTGCCCCATCAGCTCGACGAAGAAGTTCTCGGGCCCGAAGATGTCCCGGTAGGTGGCGGCCGCCTCCAGCGCCTGGTCGTACTGGCCGAGCCTGAGCCTGGTCTGGACCTCACCGCCTGGGCATCCGGTGGTAGCGATGATGCCCTTGGCGTACCTGGCCAGCAGTTCCCTGTCCATCCGCGGCTGGCGGAAGTAGCCCTCGATCGACGCCAGCGAGGACAACCGGAACAGGTTGTACATGCCCTCGGTGGTCTCGGCTAGCAGCGTCATGTGGGTATACGCGCCGGCCCCCGAGACGTCGTCGTCTCGCTGGCCAGGGTTGCCCCACCGCACCGGCTGCTTCAGCCCGCGATGCTCGGGAGCGACGTAGGCCTCGGTCCCGATGATGGGCTTGATCCCGGCCTTGGTGGCCTTCGTGTAGAAGTCGTAGGCGCCGTAGACGTTGCCGTGGTCGGTCATCGCTATCGCCGACATGCCGGCTTCCGCACAGGTCTTGAACAGGCCGTCCAGCCGGGCCGCGCCGTCGAGCATCGAGTACTCGGTGTGTACGTGCAGGTGCGCGAACCCGGGGTCGCTTGATGCCGCAAAGGCCATGAAATACCGCCTCCTTCAGGCATGCCGCGAGCCAGCCAGCGCCGGGGTCGGTTCGACCATAACCCACCCTCGCGAACACGGGCATCTGGACGCGCCAGGCGGCCGGGACAGACTCTGCGAGACTGCCGCGAACGCTACGACTCCGCCGCAAGCAGGTCGAGCGAGGCGGCCAGGTCAGCGGCATAGTCGCTGGTGAACTCCACCCAGCGGCCGTCACCGGGGTGCGCGAACCCGAGCCTGGCCGCGTGCAGCCACTGCCTGGTGATGCCGAGCCTGGCCGCCAGCACCGGGTCGGCGCCGTACAGCCGGTCACCGACGCACGGGTGGCGCACCGCCGCCATGTGCACCCTGATCTGGTGCGTACGGCCGGTCTCCAGCTTGATCTCCGTCAGGCTGGCCGCCCGGAATGCCTCGAGCGTGTCGTAATGCGTGATCGCGGGACGGCCGTCGGCCACCACCGCGAACCTGCCGTCGCCCGCTGGGTGCCTGGCGATGGGAGCGTCGATGGTGCCGCGCAGCGGATCCGGATGTCCCTGCACGAGGGCCCGATACCGCTTGTCGACCGTGCGGTCCCTGAACGCCTGCTTGAGGACGCTGTACGCGCGCTCGCTCTTGGCGACCACCATGAGCCCTGTCGTGTTGGCGTCGAGGCGGTGCACGATCCCCTGCCGCTCGGCAGCGCCGCTCGTCGCGATCTGGTGACCCGCGGCGAGCAGGCCCTGCAGCACCGTCGGACCGGTCCAGCCTGGCGTCGGGTGCGCCGCCACGCCGACGGGCTTGTCGACGACAACGATGTCGCCGTCCTCATAGGCGATTCCCATACCAGGGACTGGCACAGGGGGCGGCATCGCCGCTGCGTGCGGGGGCGGCGGCAGGGTCACGTCCAGCCACTCTCCGGCCGGCACCCGGTCCGATTTGCCGGCCGGCTGGCCGCCGACAAGGACGGCACCGTCGGCGATGAGCTGGGCGGCCCTGGCCCTGGACAGGCCGAACATCCTCGCGATCGCCGCATCAAGCCGCTCGCCGTCAAGCCCGTCAGGTACTGGCACCCGGCGCTCGGCCGGCGCGGTCACGCCCCGCCGCCGCCCGGGCGATCCCGCGGCCCAGGTGCGCCAGGCTCGCCCGGGGTATCAGCCTCACCAGCCGAGCGAGCTTCACCATCCGGACTGGCCGCGGGCGTCGCGTCGATCCTGACGCCGCGGACGGCAAGGAAGACGGCGAGCACACCGCCGCACACGATGCAGGAATCCGCGACGTTGAACACAGGCCAGTGCGGGATCTGGATCCAGTCCACGACGTAGCCTCGGAATGGCCCTGGATAGCGCAGCAACCGGTCGGTCAGGTTGCCGGTCGCGCCGCCGAGCAGCAAGCCGAGCGTCACCGCCCAGGCGAGGCTCTGGATCCGCCGCGAAGTGCGGAGGATGAAGATGATCACACCGACGGCGATCACGGCGAAGACGACGGTCAGCGACGGCCCGATGCTGAACGCCGCGCCGGGGTTGCGGGTCACCCTGAGCGTCAGGAAGCCGCCGAGCAGCCTGACCGGCGCGCGATCCGACAGCGTGGCGACGACCACCACCTTGGAGATGATGTCGGTCACGAGCACGGCTATCGCGACGGCGAGTAGCGCCGTGATCCTGGGGCGCGCCCTAGGTGAGGTCACGGAGGCTATCGTGCCAGGCGACTCGCGGCCGCTTGCGATCTTGTTACCTGTCAGCGCCGTTCCTCTCGCTGCTTGCAGCTCACGCACAGAGTCGCACGCGGGAAAGCCTGAAGGCGTGCCTTGCCGATCGCCTGGCCGCACGACTCGCACACCCCGTAGCTTCCCGAGTCAATTCTGGCAAGGGCCCGCTCGGTCTGCACGAGCAGGTCGCGAGCGTTGTATGTGAGTGACAACTCATGCTCACGCTCGTACGTCTTCGCGCCGAGGTCCGCCTGATCATCTCCGGCATCGCTGACTGAATCCCCGAGCCTGTCCGCGATGTCAGATTCTGCCCGCTCGATCTCCTCGTGCAGTTCAGCGGCCTCGGCGGCCAGCTGCGTCCTGATCTTGGTGATCTCGGCCGTAGTCCAGCGCCGCTCCCCCTTCCTGACCGGGAAGCCTGCAGCGTCAGACCGTGCGGCTGCGGTCATTCCTGCCTCCCCTGGCGCAGAGCCAATGATGATCTTGGTTGACAAGCGTCACCGGAGGATATAACAGGGCGGGCGCTGGCCGGGAATCGCCGATCCCGACCGGGCGATGCGTGACCCACCAGCCAGGCCGGCGCACATATGTCGGCTAAGGTTGTGCGCTGCGCGGGCCCGCGCGGGGTGCGAGCGGGCGGCGCAGATGCAGGCACGCGGGGCTTACCTGGCCGGCAAGCGGCCGACACCAGGCTTGCACGCGGCCGCCACGGGGGTGCAGATGACGCGTCACGCCGCGGAACCGCGAACCGAGCCGAGCGAGCCGGTAGATAGGGGGAATACCGGCGGTCACGGGCTCACCGGTCCAGACCTGCTCGCGATCGAGCGCACGGTGCTCGCCCGGTGGGAACGGACGGACATGACCGGCCAGCCGCCGCTGGCCAAGACCACGGCAGGGACACTCGCCTGGACCTGCTGGAGCGAGCCGCTGGCCGCGGCGGGGCTGCCCGGCCTGCACGACGTACCTGGCCTGGTTGTCAGCGACAGCTACCTGCGGCTGAAGGCGATGCAGGGCTTCGACGTCAGCGACCGGACCGGCCTGGATAGTCACGGGCTGGCCATCGAGGTGGCGGTCGAGCGGGAACTCGGGCTGTCAGGGCCGCGCGACATCGACCGATACGGCCTGGACCGGTTCGCGGCGCGCTGCCGCGAATCCGCCGCGCGGCACGCCGCCGCGTTCGCCAAGCTGCGAACCCGGCTGGGCTGCCGCACGGCCACGTCACCGCTCGAGACCATGGATCCCGGCTACATCGATTCCGTGTGGCGGTCGGTGCGCCGCGTCTTCGACGCCGGCCTGCTCGATCGCAGCTTCCGGATCACCACGTACTGCCCGCGCTGCCAGACCCCGCTGTCCAGGCACGACCTCGCTCATCCAGGTGCCCGGCCAGCGGCCGACGGCGCAGCGGTGATCATTCGCCTGAAGCTGGCGACCTTGCCCGAGGGGACCAACCCGCGGCTGCGCGGCGCCGACCTGCTCGCGTGGACAAGCAGGCCGTGGATGCTGGCCGCCAACGCCGCCATCGCCGTGCATCCGCACCAGACCTACGCACTCGCGAGGCGCGCCGGGCATGAGGACCGCGTGATCGTCGCTGAGCACCGCCTCGTCCCGATGCTCGGCGAGGACTGGCACGTCGCGGCCAGGATCACCGGCGCGGACCTGGCAGGCGCGACCTATTTCCCGCCGCTCGACAGCGGCGACGGCGACGGCGCCGGGCCGCGGCCGGTCCTGGCCGGCTACTTCGTCCCGCTCCAGGTCGGCACCGGGCTGATGCCGCTGGCCCCGGCCTTCGGAACTGACGACCTGGCGGCGGCGCGGACGCACAGCCTGCCAGTGCACGACCCGCTCGGCCAGGACGGCCGGTTTGCGGCAGGCACCCCGCTCGTCGGCGGGGAGTTCTTCGGCGACGCCGGCCGGATCCTGATCGCGGCCCTCTCGGACGCCAGAGCCCTCCTCGGGCCGGTCCAGCCAGCCGACGGCGACCCGCGGTGCTGGCGATGCGGGACGCCGGTGTTCCCGTGCGCCATGTCCGCCTGGCATCTGCACGCGGCCCAGGCCACCGGGCAGCTCGACCCGCGCGACGGTGAAGCGGACTGGATGATCTCCCGCACCAGGTACTGGGGCACGCCGCTGCCGCTCTGGGAGTGCCAGATCGGCCACCTGACATGCGCGGAGTCCCGCACGCAACTATCGGAACTAGCTGGTGCGGACCTGTCGGCCCTGGACCCGCACCGGCCTGCGATCGACGGCGTAATCATCGCCTGCCCCCAGTGCGGCGGGTCCGCCAAGCGCGTCCCCGACGTGCTCGATGCCAGGTACGACGTGGGCTGGCTGCTCTTCGCGGGCGCCATCCCGCCCGCCAGGACTGTTGCCTCGCTCGTTCACCGACCGCAGGGCGGACTCGTCATCTCGGGCGGCGGTCCCGGCTCGTGGTGGCTGGAGGCCGTCCGTGATGTCGGCTCGGCGGTGTATGGCCGCGCGCCTGACTTCCGGGTACTGGCGCTCGAGCCAATGCCGGACGCGAGCGGCCGGGCCATGAGCAGGGGCCTGGGCAACCTCGTCGAGCCGATGGCGCTGATCGAGCGTTTCGGCGCCGACGTCATCCGCTGGTGTTGTGTGACGGGCGGGCCTCTGCTGGCCGAGACGGCGCTCGAGGAGATTATCGGGACCGTCTTCGCGGCCTTCTGGCGCACGGCCGTGGCGGCGCTGCGCTGGACCTGGCCGGCGGACGGCCAGACGCCGCCGCCAGCCGCGAGGGCGGCCGCGGATCGGGAGCTGCTTGCCGACCTGCGGGCACTGACCGCGGACGTCACCGCGGGCTTCGACGAGCTGAGGCCCGCCTGGGCCGGCGCGCGCATGGCGGGCTTCCTCGGCGAGCTGGCGCACCGGCACCTGCCGGCCGCGGCCGAGCGGCTGGCGCCGGGCGGTCAGGGCGCCGACCGCGGCGACGCCGATGCGAAAGCAGCCGCGGCCACGCTCTTGGACTGCATGGAGGTGCTGACCAGGCTGATGGCGCCGATCGCCCCGCTCATCACCGACGAGGTCTGGGGTCGGCTGCGGGCGGCAGGCCTGCTACCCGGGCGGCCGGATTCCGTGCACCTGACTAGCTGGCCCGCGTGCGCGCAGCACCCCGGCCAGCCTGGCGACGACCCGGGACCGCCGTCCTGACCGCAGAGCGCGGCGTGGCAGTCAGCTGACCGGTACGTCGGCGCTGGCCTCGTCAGGCTTGCACGCCTTGCACGGCACGCAGCCGCCCTCGGTCGCGGCACGCCTTGTCATGACCTCCAGGTCCTCCGCGGACAGGAACCGGATCAGCAGGCACTCGCTGCGGTGGTACCTCGTGATGCCGGGCACGACGCTGACCTGCATGTCATCGTCGCTGGCCGACGGGTCGGCGGGCGACTCAGCTTTCGTACTGCTCACGGCCGCCTGGGCAGCTTCGGCTGGCGCCGTGCTCGCTTCGGTGGCGCGGGCAGCGGCCTGCTCGCTGGCCGACGCTGCTTGCTTGCCGTCTTCGGCCTGGGGGCGGCGGGACGCCTCATCGTCCGCAGCCGACGCTTCGCTGCCTGGCGGGTCGGCGGGCCTTCGGCCCGGCCGGGTGGTCGCCGACGCGGGCACCGCCTTGGCCGGTGCAGGATCGCTTGACACCGCGGCGACTGGTTTCGCTGGGGCAGCCACGTCCTGTTTGGCGGGAGTCCTGGCAGCACCGGAGGGCTCCGCTGGTGCCGGCCGCGTGGCCGCTGGCTCGCCGGACGCGGTTGTCACCTGGGCTGCGGATTCATCGACGACGCTGCCCTGCTCCCCGCGAGCCGCCGCCGGCAGCGACGCGGCGCGGCGCTCGGAGGCGACTTCCTGCCCAGCGGTCGCCGCTGCCTCTGAAGCCCGCAGATCGGGTTTGCCCGACGCGGCGACAGCACCGGATGCGGCATCAGCGCCGGACACGGCAGCGGCGTCAGACCCGCTGGCGCCGGTCCGCTCGGATCCCCCAGGCGCCCTCGCGCCCGCGGCCCTGGCGGATTCACGTTCGAGCCGGGAGGCCCTGTACGGCTCCGGCCTGCCGGACTCAGCTCTGGCTGGCTCAGCCCTGGCCGGCTCAGCCCTGGCCGGCGTCAGCCCTGGCCAGCTCTGCCCTGGCCAGCTCTGCCCTGGTTGGCTCGGCACCAGACTGAGCGGCCCTTGGCCTGTCGGCATTGGCGCGCTCGCCGGGCGGTTCCGTGCCAGGACGACCCTGGCGGGCAGCGCCGGGCTCGGCTGCCAGCCTGGCGCGATCGGATCCCTGCGGCTTCACCAGGTCGTGGGGCGTGGCCCCCTTCGCCGCGGGTGCAGCCGATGCCTTGCTCCGCGCGGTTTCCGCCTCGCTCGCAGCGGCTTCAGCGATCCGCGTGCCTTCGGCGGCGGGCCCAGCAGCCGCGCTCGCTGGCTGCGCGGTTGCCGGCCGGCCAGGGGCACGATCGCCGCCGCGACGGCGTGGCCGGTCTGCTTCGGCGGGTACCTCGGTCGCGTCGGCTGGCCTGACCTCCGGTGCCCCGTTCCTGGCCGCCGCCCTCTCGCCGTGGCCCGCGATCCGTCCGCCGCCCGCCGGAGCCGCGGACATGGCCGGTTCGGGCTGGGCCCCGGCCGGCATGCCTGCCGGGATGGCCTCACCGGCTACCGCGGGCATTGCCGCCTGGAAGCCAGGGCGCTCGCGCGCCGCCCGGCCGAAGATCTCGTGGCGGAAGCTGATGACGACGCCGATCAGCATCAGGAATGCGAGCAGCGCGACACCGATCGAGATCACCACAAGCAACAGGCTGCCGGCAACGGCACCCGTTGCCAGCAGCCCGATTGCGATGAGCACGACCGATAGGACAACGCCGAACCGGATCACGCTCGAACTCCGCTCGAAAGGCCAGGCCTAACTTAGGCAGGTCTCCGGCTCAGCGGCGGTCGTGCTGACCGCCGTCGGCCGGGTGGTATCCGCCATTGTGACCCATCGGCTCAGACATTCCGGGGAACCCACCGCCCGACGGCCCGCCACGCATGTGACCGACGCCAACCGGAACGGCTGGCTGCGGGCCGGTCGCTGCCACGGCAGGGAACACGCCGCTGTCGGCCGCGCCGGCCTCCAGGTCGCGGAGCTGGCCCTCAAGGTACGCCTTGAGCCTGCTGCGGTACTCGCGCTCGAACGCGCGCAGGTCGTCCACCCGGCGCTCGAGCTCCTCGCGGGACTGGACGAGTGAGCCCATTGCCTGGCGGTGCCGCTCCTGCGCGTCGCGCTCGAGGCTCTCGGCCCGCGCCCGCGCGTCGCTCGTGATTTGCTCAGCCTGGCGGCGCGCCTTCGTCAACAGGTCGTCGGCCTCGCGACGCGCCCGGCTGAGGGTCTCGTCGGCCTCGCGGCGCGCGTCGGCAATCGCCTGGTCGGCCGTCTGCTGGGCAAGCGCGAGCACCCGCGCCGCCGTGTCCATATTGTCCTCGGCCGAAGACTTCATCATGGGCATCGGCTCTGGCCTGCGCTCCGGCTCTGGCCGGTGCGGCTCACTCGGCATGAGATCGGGGCCGTCCATGTGCGGCGAGTTCATCGGCGCCGCCATCTTGCCGCCACGCAGGACCTCGGCCAGCTTGGCTCGCAGTTCCTCGTTCTCCTGGATCAGGCGGTCGAGTTCAGCCTCAACCTCATCCAGGAAGGCGTCCACTTCTTCCTCGTCATAGCCAGGCCTGAGCCTGGTCGTGCTGAACTGCTTGTTCCGCACATCCGCGGGCGTCAGTGGCATGTCGATATCTCCTTGGCGCGTGAGTCCCCTAGGCAGGCTACCTGCATCAGAACCTGCTTACTACCGAGAGCAACACAATGATCACAAGAAACAACAGCGTGTAGCTGAGGTCCAGGGCAACACTACCGATCCGCACCGGCCGAAGGTAGCGCCTTAGCAATCTCAGTGGCGGATCCGTGAGTGTGAAAATGATCTCAGCGACCCTCGCCAGCAGGCCAGAAGGGCTCCACGTCCGGCTGTAGCTCTGCAGCATGTCGATGATCAGGCGCCCGATCAGAAGCAGCAGATACAGCCAGAGTATGTAATAGACGACAGTCAGGAAGATGGTCACGGCATGGCTCCACTCCGGCACGCGTTACACAGATAGCTCTGCCGCCACGCTATGTTGCACGCCCGCATGTGCTCGATTGCGACTTTCCTGACTCCGATCGTCGGCCGCGGCCGACGCAAGACCCTGACCGGCGCTAGCTCTGGTTGAAGAAGTCCCTCTCCGCGATCCTCGCCTTGTCCTCGGCCGTGACTTCGACATTAGCCGGGGAGAGCAAGAAGACCTTGTTGGTCACCCGGTCGATCGAGCCGCGGAGTCCGAAGATCAGGCCAGCCGCGAAGTCGACCAGGCGCCGTGCATCACTATCGACCATCTCGGTGAGGTTCATGATAACGGGTGTTCCCTCGCGAAAGTGCTCACCGATTGTCCTGGCCTCGTTGTAGGTGCGCGGGTGCAAGGTCGTGATCCTGGCCAGGTCGGTCGTGTGCACCGGTTCGGCGAGGGGGCGCTGGTCGGTCCGGCCGCGGCCGTCGTCGCCGATGAAGCCAGCCTGTGCCTCAGTCACGCTGACCTGGTCGGCGTACTCGGTGACATAGTCGCCGTAGTCATCGGCCTCGCCATACTCGTCGGTGTAGGGATCGTCATAGCGATGGTCGTCCTCCACCAGGCCGAGATAGACCGCCATCTTGCGCATCGCGCTGGCCATCGTCAGTCCTCCGTCATGCCGATATGCAGCGAACATCGGTGCAGCCCAAGCTGGCACCGTGTGCCACGCGTCGGACATTACCTGACCAAGGCCTCCCGGCCGCCGAGCAACGCCGTACCGACACGTACGTGTGTCGCACCTTCTGTGATGGCCTCTTCCAGGTCGCCGGTCATGCCAGCCGAAATCATCACTGCGGCGGGATGAGCGGCGCGGACCACGGCCGCGACCTCGGCGAGCCTGCGGAACGCCGGGCCAGGCGGCGCGCCGAGCGGTGCGACCGCCATCACGCCGCCGAGAGTCAGGCCACCTTCCGCGGCGATCGCGGCGGCGAGGCCGGGTACCTCGCCAGGCAGGGCGCCGCCGCGCGCTGCCTGATCGCTAGGGTCCGCGGCGGCGCCCAGGTCGGCAGCCAGATCGAGGTCGACCTGGACCAGGCAGGTGATGTTGCGGCCCGCTGCCCTGGCCCGCGCACCGAGCACCTCGACCAGCCGCGGCCGGTCGACCGAGTGGATCACGTCGGCATAGCTGACGACGCTCCTGGCCTTGTTCGCCTGCAACTGACCGACAAAGTGCCAGCGCGGGCGCGGCTCGAGCCCGGCGCACTCGGCGGCCTTGGGCGCCGCCTCCTGGTCGCGGTTCTCGCCGATGTCGCGAATGCCGAGGCCCGCGAGCAGCCGCACGTCGGACGCGGGAAAGGTCTTCGTGATCGCGATCAGCGTGACCTCGTCAGGCGACCGACCGGCCGCTGTGCAGGCCACGGCGATCCGTTCTCGCACCGCCGCGAGGCTGGCCTGGAGCTCTGATTTCCTGCTGACATCGCTAGTCATCGCTGTGATCATGCCAGCCAGATCAGGCCGGCGAAACGCCCGGTCGTTCCGTCCCTGCGATAAGAGAACAGATCGGGGGACTCCGCCGTGCACCGTGCGTCGTCGCCGATCACCCCGACGCCGAGCCGTGTGAGCTGCCCGCGCAAGCCGGCCCGAAGATCGATGCCCGGCGTGCCGTTCCTGGTCGTGCACGCCGATCCAGGCACGGCGTCATCGATCTCGGCGCGCATCACTGCTGGCACCTCGTAGCACTGGCCGCAGATCGCCGGGCCGATGACGGCGTGCATGCGACCGACCAGGGCGCCCGCCGTCGTCATGGCGGCGACCAGCGCGGCGACGACCCCCGCCGCCATGCCAGGCCGACCGGCGTGCGCGGCACCGATGACGCGCGCTGCAGGGTCAGCCACCAGTACCGGAGCGCAGTCGGCCCCGAGCACGCCGAGCGCGACGCCCGGCAGTCCGGTGCAGGCGGCATCGGCTTGCGGTGCTGGACTGGCGGCGCCGGGCTGCGTAAACCCTGGCAGGTTAGTGGCCCGCACCACCGTGGTCCCGTGAACCTGGCGAAGCCACGCGATCCGCCCCGCATCCGGGGCGATTGCCCGCAGCACCAGATCCCTGTTGGCGCCTACCGCAGACGGGTCATCGCCGACGCCGTCGCTGAGGTTGAACGTCGCGAACGGCGTCACGCTCACCCCGCCAGCGCGGCCGGTGAACAGGATGCCGACGCCCTCGCAGAGCGCCCGCGGGCTCAGCCCGCCAGGCAGCGTGTCGCCCGGGCCGGCAGGCCGGGCCGTCACTTCAGGAAGTCGGGCACGTCGAGCTCGTCGTCCTCCTCGAAGACCACGGACTGACGCCTGGTGCCCACCCGCTCAGAACGACCCTCCTCGGCCGCCAGCGCGGACGGCTGGTCAGTCTCGACGACGCCGTTGCGCGCGCCTGCTGCCGCCTCGCGCTCGGGCGGGCGTGGTGCGGGCACGGACTCGGGGGCGGCGGGATGCGGGTCCGCGGCGGAGTGCCCGTTCCCGGTACCAGCGGACGCCGCGGCGGCACCCGCTCCGGCGGGTCCGGAGCGGCTGACGCCCGGCGGCGCGGACGCCTGACCCGCGTGGGCCGCGCTGTCCTTGAGCCCGGGCAGCGATACCGGCTGCCACGCAGCCCCGAACGCATCGGAGCCCTGCGAGGGCTGGTACGCGGCGACCGGGCGGCCGGTCCGCGGCCGGCCGGCAGCGGACTCGTCGAAGCCGGCGGCGATGACTGTAACCCGCACCTCGTCGCCGAGCGCGTCGTCGATGACGGCGCCGAAGATGATGTTGGCGTCGGGGGCCGCCGAGTTCGCGACCAGCTGGGCGGCCTCGTTGATCTCGAACAACCCCAGGTCGGAGCCGCCTTGGATGGAGAGCAGGACGCCGTGCGCGCCGTCAATGCTGGCCTCGAGCAACGGGCTCGAGATGGCCATCTCGGCCGCGGCGACCGCGCGGTCGTCCCCGCGTGACGAGCCGATTCCCATCAGCGCCGATCCGGCGCCTGACATGACCGACTTCACGTCGGCGAAGTCGAGGTTGATCAGGCCCGGCGTGGTGATCAGGTCGGTGATGCCCTGGACACCGGACAGCAGCACCTGGTCGGCCGCCTTGAACGCGTCGAGCACGCTGACGTGCCGGTCGGAGATCGACAGCAGCCGGTCGTTCGGGATGACAATCAGCGTGTCGACTTCACTGCGGAGCCGTTCGATGCCCGCATCGGCCTGCGCTGCCCTGCGCTTGCCCTCGAAGCCGAACGGCCTGGTGACCACGCCGATGGTCAGCGCGCCGATCGACCTTGCGACCTGGGCAACCACGGGGGCGCCGCCGGTGCCCGTGCCGCCGCCTTCGCCCGCGGTCACGAACACCATGTCCGCGCCCTTGAGTACCTCTTCTATTTCCTCGCGATGATCCTCGGCGGCCTTGTAGCCGACGTCAGGGTTGGCCCCCGCGCCGAGCCCTCTGGTGAGTTCCCGGCCGACGTCCAGCTTGACGTCCGCATCGCTCATCAGCAGCGCCTGGGCATCGGTATTGATCGCGATAAACTCGACGCCTTTGAGGCCCTCTTCGATCATCCGGTTCACGGCGTTGACGCCGCCACCGCCAATGCCGACTACCTTGATGACCGCCAGATAATTCTGCGGTGCTGCCACGGAGGGACCAGACCTTCCCGTTCGGTTGCCTAGCGCGGGACTCGCAGGTCAGGCCGGTGGTCCGTCACCGCGGGCTGCCTGCCTCGCCAGCCGTGCGGAGGACCGAGTTGCTCCCCCAGGACCGCACGGCAGTCTCCGCTTTTCAGCACGTCAACTCTCACCCTCAGGTTGAGATTTAGAGTTATGTCAAGCTGTGGACTGTATTGGACAGTAGGGTTGGGCGCACCGCTGGTCAACTAGCCTCGCCGTGACCGCCGCGACATGTCGCCGCGGGCTCGGCCGGCGCGGCGGTCGGCGGCGGTCAGCGGTTGCCACCGCCCGCCTGGCCGGCGCTTCCGGTGACGGCCGTGGCGGGGTCACTGACGTCGTAGTACCTGGCCCTGGTACGCAGCAGGATCGCCATCTCACTCGCCTTCGCCGGCCCGTGGCCGGGGCTTCCCCACCGCACCTGAGCGCCGCCGCGCAAGATAAGCAGGACGTTGGCTGGCCCGTCAGCCCGCACTGCAGACACCCGACCGCGCAGCCACGACGGCAGCGTCCTCACGACCGCGCCGGCGGCCAGCACGGCCGGCTCGTGACGCAGTTGCCCGAGCCGTGCCGCCCCGGCCCGTCCGCCGCCGGCGGCCTGCGTCCCGGCGGGCTGCAGGGCGATGAGGCCGGGCGGCCGGGACGCTGTCCAGCGCAGCACGATGCCGTAGGAGTCCACCACGTCATAGCCGCTTCTGGCGCGCACTGTGAAGACCGCGGAGCGGCGCTTGGTCCAGATCACGATCGCGTCCGGCCAGGACAGCGTCACCTTTGCCGACTGGACCTGAGTGATCCGCTCCACCCGGCTGGCGATGGCCCCGGTGTCGACCCTGATCAGCGGCGTTCCCAGCCTGATCGCGGCCGCGCCGAGCACAGTGGCCCGCGGCACCTGCGAGCCGGTGGTCCGCACCGCGCGCACGACCAGGAAGCTCGAGCCGAGGAGCGCCCAGGCGACGCCGCCGATCAGGGCAACTGCGGCGAGCCCGAAGAACGCCACCTTCCACAGATCGCGCCGCCTACCTCCGGCGCTCGCCGGCTTGGTCATCCGCCGCCATCCGCCCCCCGGGCGCGCACCGCGGTCACGATGACGGGTCCGAGCTGGGTCACGTCGCCGGCTCCCATCGTCAGCACGACGTCGCCCGGCTTGGCCAGGTCCGCGATGGCTCCAGGCAGGCTCAGCCGGTCCGGCCAGAACGCCGCGCGCCCAGCAGGGACGGCGTCCGCGATCAGCGCGCCAGTGACCCCTGGCTCGGGGTCCTCCCTGGCCGCGTACACGTCGAGCACGAAGATCTCGTCGGCCAACGCCAGGGCGGCCCCGAACTCGGCGGCGAAGATCCTGGTCCTGCTGAACAGGTGCGGCTGGAAGACAACCACCACCCTGCCGCCTGCCGCGATGTCCCGCGCGGCGGTCAGGTCGGCCGCGATCTCGGTCGGATGATGGGCGTAGCTGTCCAGCACCCGGACCGAATCAGCCTCGCCCTTCAGCTCCATCCGGCGCTGCGCGCCGCGGAAGGCCGCCAGCCCGGCCGCGATGTCATCGGGATTGAAGCCAAGCTCGGCCGCGGTCGCGTAGGCGGCGGCGGCGTTCAGCGCGTTGTGCTTGCCAGGCACCTCCACCCTGAGCCCGAACGGGCCGCTGCCGGCCAGGGATGAGGCGCCTGATGGCGTGAGCTCGAACTCTGTCGCCATTCCGGCCGGCGTCACGGCGCCGAGCCGGTAGTCGGCCGTCGCTGATTCGCCGTAGGTCACGATTCGCAGCGCGTGCGGCGGGACCGTCAATGACCGCGCGGCAGCCGCAAGCTTGCCAGCGCCGGGGTCGTCGGCGCACGTGACCAGCAGACCGCCCGGTGCGATCCTGCCGACGAAGGCCTCGAACACCGCCTCGATCTCGGCCAGGCTGGCGTAGTTGTCCAGATGATCGGCCTCGACACTGGTCACCACCGCCGCGTCGGGCGCCAGCATGAGAAAGGAGCCATCGCTCTCGTCGGCCTCGGCGACGAAGGCCCGGCCGCTGCCTTCGGCCGCGCCGAGCCCGGTCTCGGCGAGTATCCCGCCGATGACATAGCTAGGGTCGGCGCCGCAGCGGCGCAGCGCTGTGGTGATCATGCCGGTGGTCGTCGTCTTGCCGTGGGTGCCAGCCACCGCGATGGCCTGCCTGCCCGCCATGATGCTGGCCAGGGCGGCGGCCCGGTGCAAGACCCGCAAGCCCGCCAGCCGCGCCTGCACGAGCTCAGGGTTGTCCTGCCTGATAGCGCTGGACACCACCAGCGTGTCGGCCGAGTGCACATGGTCGGCGGAGTGACCGACGCCGACCTCCGCGCCGAGCGCCGCGAGCTCGTCCAGCTGCGCGGAAGCGGCCGAGTCACAGCCGGAGACCGGCACTCCCCTGCCCAGCATGATGCGCGCGATGCCCGACATCCCGGCGCCGCCGATCGCGACAAAGTGCACCCGGCCAAGATCGCCAAGCGGAACCGGCTCGACGGGCGTCACCAGCCCCATCGCGATCCCTCCCTCGTCACCGGCCAGGCCCTCGGTGGCTGCCGCGGTGCCTGCTTGCGTTCCCGGCCGGCCCAGGGTCGTCATCGCCCGCTCCGTCGGCGACGGCCAGCACCCTGGCTGCCAGCCTGGCGTCGGCGTCCCTGTTGCCGATGCTGGCCGCGGCTCTGGACATGGACGCCACCAGCTCATGGTCGAGCAGAATGCCGAGCAGCACGTTGCGGATCCAGTCCGGGCTCAGGCTCGCGTCATCGATGATCAGGCCGCCGCCCGCCCGCTCGACCGGCAAGGCGTTCAGCCGCTGCTCGCCGTTGCCGTGCGGGAGCGGGACGTAGGCAGCGGGCAGCCCGACTGCGGTCAGCTCAGCGCAGGTCATGGCGCCGGCCCGGCATAGCGCGAAGTCCGCCGCCGCGTAGGCCAGGTCCATCCTGTCCAGGTACTCGATCGGCACGTAGGGCACGTCACGGTGCGGCATGGCCGCCGTCTGACCCGAGCGCGGGCCGACGATGTGCAGCACCTGCACGCCCGCCGCCAGCACCGCGTCGGCGGCGCCGATGACCGCGCGGTTCAGCGATGCCGCACCCTGCGATCCGCCAGTCACGAGCAGGACGGGCAGGTCAGGACGCAGGCCGAAGTGGGCCCGCGCCTTGTCGCTCAGCGCGAGCCGGTCCAGGCTGGCGATCTCGCGCCTGATCGGGATCCCGATGTAGGTCGCGTGCGGCAGCTTGGTGCCCGCGTATCCCACGTACACATGCCTGGTCAGCCGGGCTCCGATCCGGTTGGCCAGGCCGGGCCTCGGATTCGCCTCGTGCACGACGATCGGCACCCGGCGCCGCCTGGCCGCCAGGTAGCCGGGCGTGGCCACGTAACCGCCAAAGCCAACGAGCGCGCTGGCCTCAGCCCGGTCGAGCGCGGCGGCGGCGGCCGACACCGCCCCGGCCAGCCGGCCAGGAACGCGTGCCAGGTCCGGGGTGAGCGAGCGGGGCAGCGGCACCGCGGGAATGAGGTCAAGGGCGTAGCCGCGGGCAGGGATGACCTTGGTCTCCAGCCCGCGCTCGGTCCCCAGGCAGGTAATCCTGACATCGGGATCGATCCGCCGCAGCGCGTCGGCAAGCGCCATCGCCGGCTCGATATGGCCGCCCGTTCCGCCCCCGGCTATCACGACACTGCGCACTCCGCACCTCACCGTCTACGAAAGCCGCGACCCTGGGTGTGGCTGCCCAGAGCGCTGCTGCCCTGGATGCGCTGATCCTGGGCGTTGCGGCCCGGAACGCGGCCGCTCGGGCTGCTGCGGCGCTGGCCCGCGGCCCGGCTGTGCCTGCCGCGGCGCTCGCGGCACCCGCTCTGCACTCGGTGGTCGCCGGCCATCGCCTGCCTGAGCCGACGCAGTGTCCGGATCTGTCAGCCTAGACCGTGCGGGCCTGCCGGCCGAACCGGTCGGCGCGGATCGAAGCCCTGCGGGCCGGCTTCTCGCCTCAGGCCCTGCGGGCCGGCTTCTCGCCTCGGGCCCTGCGGGCCGGCTTCTCGCCTCGGGCCCTGCGGGCCGGCTTCTCGCCTTGGGCCTTGTCCTGGCCGGCGGCTGGCCCGTGGACGGCGTCACTGGATCACCCCTGCTGAAGGCTGACGACAGCCGCCGCCGCCATCGCGGCGTCGCCATCGCCAGTGCTTCCCTGGCGCCCGGCTCTGACCTGGCGAAGCAGAGCAGCATGCCGATCGCGGCCATGGTAGCCAGCACCGACGACAGGCCCTGTGAGATCAGCGGCAGCGGCACTCCGGTGATCGGTAGCAGGCCGATCACCGCACAGATGTTAACCAGTGCCTGCACCACGATCCAGGCGGTCGCGGCCGCCGCGGCCAGCCGCATGAACGGATCGGTCACGCGCTTGGCGACGCGCAGCCCGGCGAAAGCCAGGCCGCCGTACAAGAGCACGACGCACCCGGTACCGATCAGGCCAAGTTCCTCGCCCAGGATCGCGAAGATGAAGTCGGTCTGGTCATTGGGGACCCAGCCCCATTTCTGCTGGCTATCGCCGAGACCGACGCCGAAAAGGCTGCCAGATCCGATCGCCCACTTGCCCTGGATCAGCTGCCAGTTGTTGGACAACGTGGGGTTGAGGAATCCGCTGATCCGGCCAGACCGGTACTGGGCCACCTTGATCAGCAGCACGAGCGCGAACAGAACCAGGCCAAGGATTGCCGCGAACAGCCTGACCGGGGTGCCGATCACCCACAGCAGCGCGAGCAGGATGACGAGCAGCAGGAACGTCGTGCCGAGGTCGTCACCGAGGACCACGAGAAGGCCGACCACCGCGGCACCGGGCAGCAGCGGGATCAGCAGCGCGCGCCAATCGTTGAGCTGACCGAGTTGCTCCTTCCTGGCAAGCAGGTCGGCGCCCCAGATCAGGAACGCGAGCTTGGCGAACTCCGACGGCTGCAGCTGGATGCCGCCGACAACGATCCAGCGCCTGACACCCCCGATGTCGGGCCCGAATGCCAGGACGAGGATCAGCCCCGCGATGGCCGCGAGCAGCAGAGGGTAGGCCACCGACCTCAGCAGCCGCGGCGGCGTCCGCGCGAGCAGCCACATGATGGCCAGTCCGACGACCGCGCCGGCCAGCTGCTTGGCGAAGACGCTGTACGGCGAGCCGCCGCTGTCTAGCTGAGACGCCGACGAGGTGGACAGGACCATCACGAGACCGATCGCCAGCAGCAGCCCGGTCGTCCCCAGGATCAGGTAGTACGACGTCAGCGGCCGGTCAAGCGGCGCGAGCACCGATACGGCTCGCGGCCTGAGCCGAGCCCGGGTCACCGCGCGGCCGCCAGCCGCCTGACCGCATCAGCGAACGCAGCGCCGCGGGCCGGGTAGTCACGGAACATGTCGAACGACTGCGCGGCCGGGGCGAGCAAGACGGTATCGCCCGGCCTCGCCAGCCTGGCCGCGGCCCTGACAACGAGGTCCATTGCTCCAGTGTCGGTCTCAGGGACCTCAACTACCGGGACATCCGGCGCGTGTCGCGTCAGTGCGGCCGCCACAAGGTCCCGGTCGGCGCCGAACAGCACCGCCCCGCGCAGCCGGCCGCCGCCTCGCTGACGAGCCGGCCGAGATCGTCGGCAGCTCCCTTGAGCTGCCCGCCGGCGATCCAGACCACCGGGTCATAGGCTCCGAGGGCCGCGGCCGCGGCATGCGGGTTGGTGGCCTTGGAGTCATCGATGTAATCGACGCCGCTGACGGTCGCGACCAGCGCGATCCGATGCGGGTCGGGCTGATAGCCGAGCAGGCCGCCGCTGATCGCCGCGGCTGGCGTTCCGTAGGCCCTGGCTAGGGCGGCGGCCGCGAGCGCATCGGACACGTTGTGTGGAGCCGGCGGCCGTTGCCTGGCGGCCGGATCTGACCCGCACACGTCGGCGATGGACGCGAGCCGCACCGCGGCAGGCTCGTCCTCCCACCGGAAGGCCATGTCGACGAGGTAGCCGCCCGCCACGCCGAGCTCGCCAGGACCTGGCTCACCTAGCCGGTACATCGCCCTCGCTCCAGCCTGCGCGGCGATTTTGGCTGACCGCTCGTCGTCGGCGTTCCCGATCGCGATCGTCTCGCTGGCGAAGATCTTGGCCTTGTCGGCGGCGTACGCCTCGAGGGTGCCGTGCCAGTCCAGGTGGTGCGCGGCGACGTTCAGCACGACGGCTGCGAACGGCGCGATGGTGGAACTCCAATGCAGCTGGAAGCTGGACAGCTCGACGGCCACGACCTCATAGGGCTCGGCGGCGGTCACGACGTCGGCAAGCGAGGTGCCGACGTTGCCGGCCGCGACGGCGCGGTGCCCGGCCGCCTGCAGCATCAGTGCGAGCATCCGCACTGTCGTCGTCTTGCCGTTGGTCCCGGTCACAGCGAGCCAGCGCTGCCGGCCGCCACCGGGCAGCACCGGCCTGAGCCGCCAGGCGAACTCCACGTCGCCCATCACCTCGACGCCCGTCTCGACCGCCCGCGCGAGCAGCGGCGCGTCGGGCCGCCAGCCTGGCGAGGTAATGACCAGCTCAGTTCCCGCCGGCAGGGTCGCTGCGGCCGTCGCCCCGAGCAGGACCTGGACGCCCGCACCCGCGAGCTCAGTGGCGATCGCGCGGCCGTTCTCGTCGTCTCGCGAGTCGACCGCGGTGACTTCGGCGCCGTGCGCGGCCAGGACGCGCGCCGCCGGCGGCCCCGACACGCCGAGACCGGCCACACAGACCCGGCGCCCGGCCAGGTCGGCGGCGAAGCCGTCGGCCATTACGACGGCAGCCATTCGATATAGAAGATGCCGAGCCCGAGCGCGACGAACAGGCCGGCGATGAGCCAGAACCTGATCACGATCGTCGTTTCCGCCCAGCCGATCAGCTCGAAGTGGTGTTGCAGCGGCGCCATCTTGAACACCCGTCTGCCGGTCAGCTTGAACGACCCGACCTGGATCATGACCGACAGCGTGATGATCACGAACAGGCCGCCGAGCAGCACGAGCAGCAGCTGCGTCCTGGTGCAGACGGCGAGGCCGGCCAGTACTCCGCCGAGCGCCAGCGATCCGGTGTCGCCCATGAAGATCCTGGCTGGCGGCGCGTTCCACCAGAGGAAGCCGAAGCACGCGCCGAGCACCGACGCCGCGACGACCGCCAGGTCCAGCGGATCCCTGACGAAATAGCAGCTCTGCGTCAGCAGCACGGTGCAGTCGTTGCGCAGCTGCCAGTTCGCGATCAGCACGTATGCCGCCAGCACCAGGATGGCCGCGCCGGTCGCCAGCCCGTCCAGGCCGTCGGTCAGGTTCACCGCGTTCGAGGTCGCGCCGATCATGAGGACGATCCACAGCACGAACGGCAGCACGCCGATCGCGGGCCCGAAGTCGCGCAGGAACGACAGCGAAGGATCGGCCGGGGTCAGCGCGTAGCCGTCGGGGTGGCCGAGGACCTCGACCGCGAAGATCGCGCCTACCACGGACTGGCCGGCGAGCTTCGCTCCGCTGCGCAGCCCGAGGCTGGTCTGCCGGTAGATCTTGATGAAGTCGTCGACGAAGCCGACCAGGCCGAGCCCAGTCATCAGGCCGAGCACGAGCAAGCCAGACGTCGTAATCGCGTCGCTGGTCAGCAGGTGCCCCACGACGTAGCCGATCAGTGTCGCGACGACGATGACGGTCCCGCCCATCGTCGGAGTGCCGCGCTTGGTGGCATGCGCCGCCGGGCCTTCCTCCCTGATCAGCTGGCCGTACCCGCGGCGGGTGAAGACCCTGATCGCCAGCGGCGTGCCGAACAAGGCAAGCAGCAAGGCCACGCCAGCAGACACGATGATCGTCCTCATGGGGCGACCTCCCCGGCGCTGCCGGAGCCGCCTCTGGCGAGGACCAGCGCGACCGTCTGCAGGCCAGCGGCCCGCGACGCCTTGACGAGCACTACGTCACCGGGTCTCAGCCGCTCATCGAGCGCCGCCAGCGCGGCGCGCCCGTCGGGTACCGCGATCAGCTCACCTGAGTAGCTGGCAACCGACTTCGCCCCGGTCAGCATCGGCGCTGCCTCATCGCCCACCGCTATGAGCCCGGCAAGACCGGTGCGCGCAGCTACCACGCCAGCCTGCTCATGGAATTCCCTCGACCGTTCTCCGAGCTCGGCCATCCGGCCGAGCACAGCATAGGCGCGCCGGTCCGCTGCCATGACTCGCAAGGCTTCGAGGGCCGCGGCCACCGCCTCGGGGCTGGCGTTGTAAGCGTCGTTGACGACGATGACGCCGTCCGGCCGCTCGGTCACTTCCATCCGCCAACGGCTCCGCGCCTGTGCCGATGACAAGCCGTCGGCGACGGCCGCCACTCCCATACCGAGCTGGCCGGCCAGGGCCGCCGCGGCGAGCGCGTTGGTGATGTTGTGCTCGCCGTGCAGTCGCAGCGCGACGCTCGCGGCGCCATCCGGCATCTCGAGGGTGAACCTGGGCCTGCTCAGGGCGTCCAGGCTGATTCCGCTCGCCCGGACGTCGGCTCCCGCCGACCGGCCGAAGGTGACAATCCGCGCAGCGGTGACCGCGGCCATGGCGATGACCAGCGGATCGTCGGCGTTGAGGATGGCGACGCCGTCGGCTGGCAACGCCCGCGGCAGTTCCGCTTTGGCGTCGGCGATCTGGTCGATGCCGCCGAACTCGCCCGCGTGGGCGTTGCCGATGCACAGCACGACGCCCAGCCGCGGCGGCGCGATCCGGCACAGCGCCGCGATGTGGCCAGGGCCGCGGGCCGACAGCTCAGCGACGAGGTACCTGGTTTCTGAGTCGGCGCGCAGCACGGTAAGCGGGTGGCCTATCTCGTTGTTGAACGAGTTCTGCGGCGCGACCGTCGGCCCCAGCGTGCCGATCAGCTGCGCCGCCAGGTCCTTGGTTGTGGTCTTGCCCGCCGAGCCGGTGATGCCCGCGATCGCCAGTCCGGGCAGGCGGTCCACCACGGCCCTGGCCAGTCGGCCGAGGGCGGCGGGAACGTCATCGACGATGAGCGCAGCTGTGCCGGCCGGCCGGGTGCCGAGCGTCACGACCGCGCCTGCAACCGCGGCCGCGGCCGCGAAGTCGTGCCCGTCGGCACGTTCGCCGAGCAGCGCCGCGAACAGCGAGCCTGGAACGGCCTGGCGGGAGTCGATCACGACCGGCCCGACAACGAGGGCGGCCTGGTCGGGCACCCGGTCGGCCCTCGCACCGGTGATGCGGGCGATTTCTTCGATCGAGAGCGGGATCACGCGCCGCGCTCCGGCGGGATGAGACCGCCGTCGTGGCTGCTCAGCTCGGCCCTGGCCAGCGCGACCGCGGCCTGTTCTGCCCGTGAGCGGTCGGCCAGGGCGCGAGCTGCGACGTCGCGATCGTCGAACGGAATGACCTGGTCGCCCATGTACTGGCCACGCTCATGGCCCTTTCCTGCGATGAGGATGACGTCCCCTTTCGCCGCTTCCCCGACGGCCATCGTGATCGCGGCGGCACGATCGGGCTCCACGATGACGTGGGCACGGTCCCTCGGCGGCACCGATAGCGTCCCGGCCAGCATTTCGCCGAGGATCGCCAGCGGATCCTCGGATCGCGGGTTGTCGCTGGTGAAGATCGCGGTATCGGCGAGCTCTGCGGCGATCGCGCCCATCAGCGGCCGCTTGGCGGTGTCGCGGTCGCCGCCGCAGCCGAGCACGATCCGAAGGCTTCCCTGGGTCACGGGGCGCAGCGCGTTCAGCACCGCCTCGACCGCTCCTGGCTTGTGCGAGTAGTCGACCAGAACAGTGAGGTCGTGCTCATTGCCGACTCGCTCCAGCCGGCCAGGCACGCCAGGACACGCGGCCACGCCGGTCACGGCCGTGCCGAGGCCGACCCCGGTCTCGACCAGCGCCACGACGGCCGCGAGCGCGTTCGCGACGTTGAACGGCCCTGGCAGCGTGATCGACGCGTCAGCTTCGACCCCGCCAGGGCCGATGACCTGGAAGGTCGAGCCGTCGGCGCCGCACCGTACGTCGACCGCCCGCCAGTCCGCGTCGGGCCGCCCGCTGGCCGAGAACGTGGTCACGGGTACGGCGGCCCGGTTCGCGAGGCGCCGGCCGCGCGGATCGTCGACGTTGACCACGGCGGCCTTCGCGTACCGCGGCGTGAACAACTCGGCTTTGGCGGCGAAGTAGGCGTCCATGTCGTGGTGAAAGTCCAGGTGATCCTGTGACAGGTTGGTGAAGACGGCGACCTCGAACGAGGTCCCCGCGACCCGGCCGAGTGCCAGCGCGTGGCTGGAGACCTCCATTGCCGCCGCGGTGACCTTCCGCTCGGCCATGACAGCAAGGGCCGCCTGCAGGTCGGTGGCCTCGGGAGTGGTCAGCCTGCTCGGCTCGACGGTGCCCGCGATCCTGGTCTCGACGCCGCCAACCAGCCCGGTCACGTGCCCGGCCATCCGCAGCCCGGATTCGATCAGGTACGTGGTGGTGGTCTTGCCGCTGGTCCCGGTCACCCCGATGAGCAGCAGCTTGGCTGACGGCTCCCCGTAGACCCACGCGGCGACCTCGCCGAGCCTGGCCCGAGGATCGGCCACGACGAAGACCGGCAGCCCGCACCGGATCGCCCGCTCCCTGCCGTCCTGGTCGGTGAGCACCGCCACCGCGCCGGCCTCCGCCGCCTGCCCGCAGAACGACGCGCCGTGATGCCTGCTGCCGGCCAGGGCAACGTACAGGTCACCAGGCCTGACGGCGGTCGAGTCATGCGTGACACCACTGACCCCGCGCAGTTCGTGATGAATAAAAGAAGAGTCGCTGTCGGGCTGCCTGAGGCCGAGCAGCGCGGCGAGACCGGTGAGCGGGCGCACCGGAACATATCTGGGGCGAAGAGCCGCTGGCACGGGCTGAGGTTACCTTGCTTCATCCCGCCGTGAGGGGGACGGCAGGGACATGCCCCCCACTAGGGGGAATCTTCATGCTCGCCAGGGCGAACTTCATGACGGCGTTGAAGACAGGACCGGCCACGTCGATGCCGAAGTATGTACCGTTACGGGGATCCTGCAGGTTAACCGCGACTACCAGGCCCTTACTGCTCGCCGGAGCGATCCCGATGAAGCTCGAGCCATAGAAATTCCCAGCCTCCTGCGCGGTACCGGTCTTGGCTGCGACGGTGTAGCCACTGATCATTCCCCAGGGCTCTCCTGCCTGGTTGTAGACGACGGGCACCTGTTCGAGTATCCGCATCAGCTCGTGCGCGGTGTGCCGGGACATGACCCGCCTGGCCGCCGGCCGCGAGGCCGTGACGTACCCGCCGGCGCTCGTCGTGTGACCTGCCACCACCGTCGGGGCGACTCGGACGCCGCCGTTGGCAATCGTCGCGTAGACGCTGGCCATCTGGAGCGCGGTCACGCCGACGCTCTGCCCGAATGACAGCTGGTAGCGGGTGTTGCTCTCGCCGCCGGTCCACAGCTGTGGTCTGGCCAGCAGGCCGCTGCTCTCCACCGGCAGGTTCAGCCCCGACAGCGAGCCGATGCCGAGCGCCCGGAACATGTGGTACTGCTGCTCGGGCGTCACCTTGTCGGCGACCTGGATCATGCCGTCGTTCAGCGAGTGCGCGATGATCCCGGCGATCGTGTACCGCTGCGTCTTGTGCGGCTCGGCGTCGTGGTACCAAGCGCCGTGCCACTTGATCGCGTCAGGCACGACGAAGCTCGTGCTCGGCGTCAGCCCGGCGTACTGAAAGGCGGCAGCCGCGGTGATCACCTTCGCCGTGCTGCCAGGAGCGAAAACGTTCGACAGCGCGATGTCTTTCGTCGCCGCCACGCTGGCGGGAGCGACCGGGTTGAAGGTCGGGTACTGCGCCAGCGCCAGGATCCGGCCGGTGCCCGGCTGCATGACCACGACTGTGCAGTTCCTGGCTCTGGTCCTCGCCACCTGCAGGGCGCACTCTTGCTCGGCCTTCCACTGAATGTCCGACTGGATGGTGAGCCGCAGGTTTCCGGCGGGCTCGGCTTCCTTGACTGTCGACTCGGTTCCCGGGATGGGCAGCCCGTTCGCGCCCTGCTCGTACACGACGGTGCCGCCGCGGCCTTCGAGCAGGGAGTTATAGGTCTGCTCCAGGCCGCCTATACCGGTCATGCCGCTGGTCGCGGGGTTGGTGTGCACGAATCCCAGCAGCGGAGCTGCCAGGTCACCGCCCGGATAAGCGCGCTGGAAGCTCGGTGTCATAGCGATGCCCGGCAGTTCGAGCTTGCTGACCGCGTCCGCGGTCGACGCGATGACGGAGTCCTTGAGCTTGACGTAATGCGGTGAGCTCGGATTGCGCAGGAGGTGGACGATGCTGGCCTGGCTCATGTGCAGCAGGCCGGCCAGCCTGCCAGCGACCGCGCTGAAGCTCGTGGACTTCCTGATCAGCGGCGGGTCCGCGTAGATGGTGTCGGTCCGCATGGTCATGGCCAGCACAGTGCCGTCGCTGCTCACGATCTCGCCGCGGACCGCTGGCGTGATCTGCGTGGTCACGCGCTCCTTGTGGCTGAGGTAGCGGTAGCGCGACGCGTCGACGCCCTGGAGCTGCACCAGCCTGCCGAGGACAAGCGAGACGGCGATGGCGATCGAGAGCAGGGTCACATTCAGGCGCCGCACGGAGCTTGTCCTGCGCAGCGGCCGTCGCGCCCAGCTTAGGCGGGCGGCTGCCTTGGGTCGGGAGGCCGGCCTGGGCCTGCGCGGCGGCCGACCAGCGCCGCTCGGCATCCCGGTGCCCGGGCGCGCTCCCTCTGATCGCGAGGTGCCCAGCCGCTCGCCGCCAGGCCGCGTCCCGCCCGGCCGCGCGTCGCCGAGCAGCACACCACCGGGCCGCGCACCACTGTCCCGAGCACCACCGGGCCGCGCTCCACCGGGCCGCGCACTACCGGGCCGCGCACTACCGGGCCGCGCTCCACCGGGGCGCACACCACCGAGCCGCGCACTACCGGGCCGAGGTCCGGCCGGGCGTACGCCGCCGGGGCGCCGCTGATCGCCGGCCGCCTGCCAGCGGCCGTTCCCGGCTGGCCGCTGAAAGTCCCCGTTCCCCCCGTCCTGGCTCAACGCTGCGGCTCCTTCCCGAGCCGCAGCGTGTGACGCCGCAGGTCAAGGAACGCCGGGACCTGCTCTGGCCGCATCCCGAGCTGGCGCGCTTCTTTCGCGATCACCCCGGCCGACTGGGCGGACGCGATCTCCTGCTGGATCTGCTGCATCCGCTGGGTCCTGGCGGCGTTGGCCTGCTGGAGATGATTGATCTGGATCGAGTTGGCCGCCAGTGTCGTGTTCACAACCAGCAGGCAGACCAGACCGCCGCCGAGCAGCCCGAGTACCAGCATCACGAACGATGACCGCCCGGTGTGCCTGGCCCGCTCCGCGCCTGGCGCGACCGGGTGCCCGGCACCGGCTAGCTGGCGCTGGCGAGGCCGCGCGGGTTCGTGGCTGTGCCTGGGCGGCCCGACAGTCCTGATCGTTCGTCCCGGGCGGCCTGGGCCAGCAGGGCGAACCGGGCTCGCCGGCCGGACTGGGCTGGCTGGCAGCATCGGCCCGGCCGGCCGGGCCGGCCGCGGCCGCCTGGCTGGACGCTGCGGCCGCCGGGCATCGGGAGCGGGCGCGGTCCGCGGGCTGGCAGCGTTCCCGATGCCCGCAGCCGCCCTGGTGCGAGGAGCGTTGCGGGCGGCCGCCTGGCGGCGCTCCGCCTCGGTCCTGTCCGGTGTCATGACATCGGTACTCATGGGCTTTTGTCCATCCTGTGTGAGGTCATGCCGCTGCTGGTCCTCGGGGGACCCTCCTGGGCTCGCCCGCCGTTGCGGCCAGTACTCGCTCGGCCGCCCTGAGCCTGGCCGACGCTGACCGCGGGTTGGCGGCCAGTTCCGGCTCGCCTGGCCGCTCGCCGCCGCTGGTCAGCAGCCGGAACTGGGGCCGGCTGGCCGGCAGCTGAACTGGCAGCCCCGGCGGCGTCGTGTCGGTCGATCGCTCGGTCAGCGCTCGCTTCACGATCCGGTCCTCGAGCGAGTGGTACGAGAGCACGGCGATCCGACCGCCCACGGCGACGGCGTCCAGGGCGGCGGGCACGGCCCGTCGGAGGGCGCCTAGCTCATCGTTGACTTCGATCCGCAACGCCTGGAAGGTCCGCTTGGCCGGATTGCCGCCGGTCCGTCTGGTGGCTGCGGGGATCGCGTTCCTGACGATCTCGGCCAGCCGGAGCGTCGACGTGATGGGCTCGCTGGAGCGCTCGCGGGCGACGGCGTCGGCAATCCTCCTGGCGAACCGTTCCTCTCCGTATTCGCGCAGCACCCGCGCGAGCCTGTCCGGCGGGTAACTGTTGACAACCTCTGCCGCCGTCAGCTGACCTGAGCGATTCATGCGCATGTCCAGCGGCGCGTCCTGCGAGTATGAGAAGCCGCGGCGAGGATCGTCCAGCTGAGGTGAGGAAACCCCGAGGTCGAACAGGACGCCCTGGACACTGCTGTGACCAAGGCTGGTCAGGATCGCGCCAATCTGGTCGTAGCCGGCCTGGACGAGATGCACCCGGTTCAGCTCAGCGGTGAGCAGCTGCCTTGATTCGGTGATGGCCGCCTCGTCGGCATCGATGCCGATGACGGTCAGGCCTGGATGGTCTGCGAGCAGCGCACGGGTGTGGCCCGCCCGGCCGAGCGTCGCGTCCACGAGGACGGCGCCGGGAGCGCCTAGCGCCGGGGCGAGGATGGCCCGAACCCGGTCCGCCATCACCGGCACGTGCGCTGCGGCCATGCTCATCGGGGCCCCCTCCTCCCAGCCGCCCGCTGCCAGGTACCTGTTCGCTGTGCCCGGCCAGGTCGCCATCCGCGCATCAGGAGAATCGCGCCGCCTGCCGCCGGGGAAGAGGCGTCAGCCGGGACTCCGTCACGTGCGGGTGGAGACCTCGCCGGGCACTGGACTCCGTGGATAGCAGGCCCCCGGGCAATCCGGGACCTGTCACGATCCGGGTCCGCTCACAGAACCCCTGGCAGCACCTCCTGCGATGCGTCAGAAAATGCGTCTTCCTGCTGCTCGAGGTAGGCCTCCCAGGAGGCCGCGTCCCAGATCTCCAGCCGGGTGTTAGCGCCGATCACGACGCAGTCCCGCTGCAGCGTCGCGTACTCGCGCAACGCCGCGGGGATGGTGACCCTGCCCTGCCTGTCGGGTACTTCGTCGGAGGCGCTCGCGAAGAACACCCGGCTGTAGTCCCTGACTGCCTTCGCTGTCACCGGCGCAGTTCGCAGCGCCTCGGTGATGCGGCCGAACTCCACCTGCGGGAACACATAGAGGCAGCGCTCCTGGCCTTTCGTCAGCACCAGCCCCTCCGCAAGTTCGTCGCGATACTTCGCTGGGAGGAACAGCCGGCCCTTGTCGTCCAGCCTGGGTGTGTGAGTGCCGAGAAACACAGGCGCTCACCTCCACTGCCCCCCACAACGGCTACCCAGCGGGGCCCTAGCCGCCCCACCGCGCACCACTGTACCCCACATTCCTCCACCGTCAATGGGGGCGAGCCGTATATTCGGCGAGTAGCAGCGAGAAACCCGAGGTCACAGCGGTGGAGCGGAGTGGGGACAATGGACGTGGACGCACATTGGAAGCGATTGGCGGCGTCCGGGCGTTTGCAAGCTATGTCGGCGGCGGAAAGCTCGTTATGCAGTGATGCCCATTCCGTTGTTACATCGAGGCGTGCCTACACGTACTGTCTAGGCGCACGAGCTATAGACGCCGGTCGCGGGCGGCACTCCGGCCGTGAACAAACCCGGCAGGGCGGCCGGGACGAGGAGGACGAGTGTCTGCTGAGACAAAGCAGGCGGAGCACACGCTTGACCAGCTAATACCGATGGCTCACCAGATCAGCGGTGCGATCAACACCGTCATCGTGGGCAAGCCGGACGCGACCAGGCTGGCCTTGACCGTGCTGCTCGCCGAGGGACACGCGCTGATCGAGGACGTTCCGGGAGTTGGCAAGACGCTGCTGGCCAAGGCGCTGGCCAGATCGATCGACTGCTCCGTGCGGCGTGTCCAGTTCACGCCTGACCTGCTACCGAGCGACATCACCGGTGTCAGCGCGTTCAATCAGGAACTGCGCGAGTTTGAGTTCAAGCCAGGACCGATCTTCGCGAACCTCGTGCTCGGCGACGAGATCAACCGAGCCTCGCCGAAGACGCAGTCCGCCCTGCTCGAGAGCATGGAGGAGCGCCAGGTCACGGTCGACGGCGTGACCTATGCGCTCGAGTCACCGTTCATGGTGATCGCGACGCAGAACCCGATTGAGATGGAGGGCACCTACCCGCTCCCCGAGGCGCAGCGGGACAGGTTCACGGCCAGGATCTCGATCGGCTACCCGGACGCGGCCGCCGAGGCGGCCATGCTGGACACGCACGGGTCGAGCTCACCGCTCGATGATCTTGAGCCTGTCGCGCACGCGAGCGACGTGCGCGCGCTGATCGCCGCCGTCCGCAAGGTCCACGTCGCCGAGCAGGTGCGTCAGTACATCATCGACATCATCACGGCGACGAGGACAGCGCCAGCGCTCAGGCTGGGCGCCTCACCGCGTGCCGCCCTGCACCTGCTTCGTGCCAGCCGGGCTTTCGCGGCTCTCGAGGACCGTAACTTCGTGATCCCCGACGATGTCCAGGAGCTAGCCGGGCCGGTGCTCGCACACCGGCTGCTGCCCACCGCCGAGGCTGTCGTCGGTCGCGAGCGACCAGAGCAAGTACTAGCGAAGATCGTCGAGCGGGTGCCACTGCCCGGCAGGTAACCGACCGGGCTTTGCTAGCACTGCCCGGCAGGTAACTGACCGGGCTCCGCCAGCACTGCCCGGCAGGTAACTGACCGGCACTGCCCGGGTGACCTGGCCGTGGCTATTGGCACGACGTAGATTGACAGGGCAGCCTGAAGGAGGGCGGCGATGCGGTCGGTTCTCGCCTGGTTCACGGTCCGCGGTGCATCCTTCCTGGCCGCGGGCATCGTAGGCATTCTCGCCGGACTGGTCCTGGGCAGCCACCCGATGATCAGCGTCGGCGTCCTTCTCGTCTGCCTGCCTATGTTCTCGGCGCTGACCGCCCGCCGGGCCCGCTATCAGCTGCGCTGCGAGCGCCACATCGTGCCACCGCGGGTCGCGCCTGGTCAGCCCACCACCGTGCTCGTCAGACTGGAGAACGTCAGCCGGATCTCCACCGGATTGCTGCTCGCCGAAGAGACCGTCCCTTACTCGCTCGGGGCCAGGCCCAGGTATGTGCTCAACGGCATCGAGCGGAGCGGGTCCCGTGAGGTCAGCTATCAGCTCAGGTCAGACCTCCGCGGCAAGTTCGTCGTCGGCCCGATGCGGGTCAGGATCGCGGACGTGTTCGGTCTGGTGGAGCTGACCGCCAACTTCGCAACCAAGAACACGCTGACGGTCACGCCGAAGATCGTGCCGCTGCCCGCGGCCGCCACGACGGGTAGCTGGTCGAGCGACGGGGACGGCAGAACCCGGATGACGGCCGCGGCGGGCGATGACGACGTCATCCCGAGGGCGTACCGCGACGGCGATGAACTGCGCAGGGTGCACTGGCGGTCGACCGCGAGATACGGCGAGCTCATGGTGCGGCGCGAGGAGCAGCGATGGCAAGACCGCGCGGTGGTGATCCTGGACTCCAGGCGCAGCGCGCATGTCGGCACCGGCCCGAGTTCGTCGTTCGAGTTCGCCGTCAGCGCCGCGGCGTCGATCGGCGTGCATCTGGCCCGCTCTGGGCTCGACGGCCACCTGCTGACCGACGCGGGGCCGCTGGCGGGCTCGGCGATGTTCGAAGACGTCCTGCTCGATGCGCTGTCGGTGGTCTCCACCTCGCGCAACCACGACTTCGCCAGGACGACGGCAGCGCTGAGCACGATCGAGGGAGGTCTGCTTGTCCTGATAGCAGGCCGACTCTCCGTCGAAGGGGCCAAGGAGATCGCTACCGCGCGCCTGGCACGGCAGGCAAGGCATCGCGATCCTGCTGGCGGTTTCGACCTGGGCTGCCCAGCCAGCACGGTCCAAGCACGGCGGCGGCACGGACCAGGATGACCAGCCTGGCCAGGACGGCGTCGACGGCGAGCACAGCCAGAACGGCCTGAACGGCCAGGACTGGCAGAGCAGCCAGGACGGGATCCGCGCCAGATACCGGAACGGCGCGAGGAGCGCCAACGGCGCCAGGGGTATACGCAGATCCGCCCTTGTCGCGGCCGCCGCGGACAGCGCGGAGGCGGCCTGCGACGCCGCCGCGGCTGGCAGGGGCACGGCAGGTCCCGACTCGAACGGATCAGCAGGCGCCGGAAAGGCCGAGATCGGGGACGCGCCCCTCACGGAGACCGCCGCTGCCGCCGCGGTGCTCAGGGCGGCCGGGTGGCGCGTGATCACTGTCGACGCGACGACGCCGCTGGCTGTGGCGTGGCAGCAACTGCCCAGGTCCGGTAGCAATCTGCTGGGGGCCTCTGAGCGAGGGTTCGGAGCAGCAGCACGATGAATCACCGGCTCACCATCGCCTCGGCCGTCGCCGTGATCCTGGCCTCGGTCTCGATCTTCAGCCTGATCAACGGGGCTGCCTGGTACGTGCAGGCCGCGGGCGCGGCCATCATCGTCGCCCTGGCAGGCACCCTGACGAGGGTGAGCCCGGTGCCTGCCGCGATCGGCGCATCGGTTCTCGCCGTGATTGCCTGCGTGCCCTTGCTCGCCGCATGGTCTCCCTATCTGAAGGCGGCAGGCGCCGCCCTCATCCTGATCTGCGTGGCGAGCGCGTCCGGCCTGCGACCGCTCCGCGCGGTGGCTGGACTGGTGACGTACCTAGCCGCGCTGCTGATCTACCTGAACCTGCTGCACGCCGCAGGACAGTCGTTCCTCGCTGTCATACCGACCCCGCACTCCCTGCACCAGCTGGCGAAACTGGTCAGCGACGGCGCATCGGCCGGGCGGTTCTCGCCGCCTGTCCCCGGCCATCACGGGGTCATCCTGCTCGCGGCCGGCAGCATCGGCCTGGTGGCCGTCGCCGTCGACTTCCTCGCGGTCCGGCTGCATAGGCCGGCCATCGCCGGCCTTCCGCTGCTGGTGGTATTCATGGCGCCGATCGCGACCACCGCGCAGGTACGCGGCCTGGCTGCCGCAGTCGCCTTCCTGCTCGCAGCGGTCGGCTACCTTGCCTTGCTCTCCTCCGACGGCCGCAGCAGGCTGCGCGGCTGGGGCCGCGTCGTCACGGTATGGCACTACGCGGGCGAGGACGAACGGCTGGCCGGAGCCGACATGGGAGTGCTCGCCGCGACAGGGCGGCGGATCGGCCTGGCCGCGGTGAGCGCCGCGTTGATCGCGCCGTTGCTGGTGCCGGGGCTGACCCTGCACCAGATCTTCGGCGGCCACGGCAGCGGCGGAAGGGGGGGCGGCCAGGTGGGAGTCGGACTGCCCAATCCGGTCGCCCAGTTGCACGGCCTGCTCACCAAGTCCACGCCGCGCCGGGTGCTGACTTACCACACCAACATCAACGACCCTGCCAACTACCTGCAGATCTACGTGCTGAACTACGACACGCGGGCAGGGGTCTGGGACCTCGTCAGGCCCACGAACGGCAAACTCGTCAGCAAGCATGCCCTGGCCACCGCGCCAGGCGTGGCACCGGGTACCCCGGAGAACATCGTCTCCACCAGGGTCAACATCCCGAGTGCGGCCGGGTTCTCCGGCACAATCGACTTCCTGCCAGCGCCGTACTGGCCGATGCGGGCGAACGTTCCCGGCACCTGGCGCGAGGATCCGGGAACACTGATGTTGTACAGCGACGAGGCTCCCACTGACGGCCTGCAGTACACCGTGACGAGCGGGCAGGTCGAACCCACTACGGCGACGCTGGCCGAAACGCAGCACATTCCCGCCGCGATCAGCGGCACCTACCTGGGCTTCAAGTCCAAGGTCACGCCGCAGCTCACGGCGATCGCGCGGCAGGTCACGAAGGGAAGGACCACGGCATTCGCCAAGGCCGTCGCGCTGGAGGACTGGTTCCTGTCGCGCAAGTTCAGCTATTCGCTACAGTCGAGCAGCCTGCCCGATAGCCCGGCCGGCCTGCTCGAATTCCTGACCACCGACAGACAGGGCTTCTGCCAGCAGTTCGCGTTCGCCATGGCCGTGCTCGCCAGGCTGCTCGGTATCCCCGCCAGGGTTGCTATCGGTTATACGGCCGGCCACCAGAGTTCCAACGGAACCTGGGTGGTCACCACGGCCGATGCCCACGCGTGGCCCGAGTTGTACTTCAGCGGAGTCGGCTGGCTGCGATTCGAGCCGACACCCGGCGGACCTGGAGGACAGCAGACGGCGGTGGAGCCTGCGTACGTCTCAGGTGCCGGCGCCTCACTCGGTAAGGGCGGCAACCATGGTGGTACCGGCCCAGCGCCATCGACTTCGCCGACTGCCGGCTCCGTCCAAAACATCGGCCCCAAACTGCGCGGGCATAACGGAGCGGCAGGCCCAGCGGCGCAAGCGCACGGCGGCGGTGTGCCCATCGGGCAGATCGTCCTCATTGTGCTCGTGCTGGTCGCCGCCACGCCTGGCAGCGTCCGGCTCATCACCAGGCGCAGGCGCTGGCGCTCGGCATCCGGAGACTCGGGCCTGGCCGGAGCTGCCTGGCAAGAACTCTGTGCCGATCTGGACGACTATGGCTTGCCGGGCCGGCCGAGCGAGTCGCCGCGCGCCCTGGCCAGGCGGGTGAGTTCGATCTCAGACCTCGATGAGCCAGCCAGACAGGCTATCGGCAGGATCGCCACGATTGTCGAGCGAGCCCGGTACGCGCCGGTGCCGGAATCCGCGGGCGCTATCCGAGCTGATGTCACCATCGTGCGCCGGGCGCTCGGCAAGCACGCGACCCGGGGAGCCCGCTGGCGCGCGAGATTGCTGCCGGCTTCTACGTTGCAGCCCTTGCGGGCCTGGCTCCGGCAGACTGCCGGACTGCTCACCGGCTGGACTCCTGCGTCGGGCGAGAGCTGAGGACACGTCTTTGAGGCAGACTCTGTCCCTGGAGTGACCAGCGGGCCGTTCGCCGCGGGTACGGCCCTTAGCCGTCCCGGCCCTCCTGGCGCCTGCGCCAGCGCTCGTCAAGGCGCTCACCGAGGCCGCCCTGCTTCTTGCCGCCTGACTTGTCCTTGCGGCCAGCCCGGCGCTCCTTGAGCTGGATCTTGCCGGTGGCCATGCCGTTCATGCGCCGGTAGCTGATAGCGGCCCAGTAGCACGAGGCGAGCATGATGACGAATCCGACCACGCTGATCGCGATGTATGTCGAGACGCCGACGGGCAGGAGCGCCACGCCGATCGCGAAACCCACGGCCGCGTAAACTACCCGGCGCTTGTAATGCACTCGCGGGTCAGCCGAACGCACGGCCTTGGCAAACCGCGGATGCTCGGCATAGAGCGCCTGCTCGATCTGCTCGAGCTGGCGCTGCTCGTGCTCCGAAAGCGGCACGTTGCCTCCAAGTAACTCGCGCCGGCCTGGCCTGCCGGCCACTAGCTATCCCCCAGAATACGAGGGCCAGCGCGTTCTGTGGAAGGGGACGCCAGACCAGGGCCATGACATGCCCAACCAAGCGCATGGCAAAGTCACGGAGAACACTTGCGTTTACTCGCGCAACGGGCGTTCGCCGTCTGCCTCGCTGACCAATGATCCAGGGCCC
Organism: uncultured Actinomycetota bacterium; assembly: GCA_963696215.1. Classification (GTDB taxonomy): domain Bacteria; phylum Actinomycetota; class Actinomycetes; order Streptosporangiales; family Streptosporangiaceae; genus Chersky-822. The sequence goes on along the minus strand of CAVOJF010000005.1, from coordinate 268,371 downwards.
AGCGCACCCGACCCGAATCTGCGAGTGATCTTGTCCATCGCGCTATCAGCCTCGCGCCAGGCGTCGGCTCGCTCCCCGAGAGCAAGCTGGGTGCCCGCCTCGCTGGCCGGCGACAGGCCGCTCGCCCGCACGCCCACGAGCCGCAGCAGGACGCCATCTGCCAGACCGGAAGCGGCGTAGAGCTCGCAGGCCGTCGCGTAGATCTTCTGGGTGACATCCGTCGGCTCGGGCAGCGTGCGCGAGCGCGTGAAGGTCTTGAAGTCGGCACGCCGCAGCTTCACCGAGATCGTCTTTGCTACGTACCCGGACGAGCGGAGCGCGCGGGCGGTACGCCCGGAAAGCCGCAGCAGCTCGCGGCGGATCTGCACCTGGTCGCCGATGTCGGTCGCGAAGGTCTCCTCTGCGCCGACGCTCTTGTCGTGGGGGCCCGTTTCGACCCGGCGGTCATCACGCCCCCACGCAAGGGCGGACAGATGCGCGGCGGCCGCCTTGCCGAGTTCGCGCTCAAGGGTAGATACAGGGGTATGGGCCAGGTCAGCGACCGTGTGCAGGCCCAGCCTCGCGAGCACCGCGCCAGTGCGCTGACCGACGCCCCACAGGGCTGAGACTGGCAGCGGGTGCAGGAAGTCAAGTACCCCGTCGGCCGGGACGACGAGCAGGCCATCGGGCTTGCAGTGCACCGAGGCGAGCTTCGCGACAAACTTGGTCGTCGCGACGCCAACCGAGCAGCTGATGCCGAGCTGGTCGCGTACCTGGCCGCGGATCATGCAGCCGATCACCGCCGGCGAGCCGACGCGCCTGATGGCGCCCGCGACGTCGAGGAAGGCCTCGTCCAGCGACAAGGGCTCCACCTCGGGCGTCACCGCCCTGAAGATCGCCATGACCTCGCGGGACACCGCGCTGTACAGTGCGTGCCGCGGCGGCACGAACACGGCGCGCGGGCATAGCCGCTGAGCCCGGCTGACTGGCATCGCCGACCGGACGCCGAACCCCCTGGCGATGTAGTTCGCAGACAGCACCACGCCGCGGCCGCCGGTATGCCCCACGATGACCGGCTGCGCAGCGATCTTGGGGCGGTCCCTGATCTCGACGCTGGCATAGAACGCATCCATGTCGACATGCAAGATGCGACAGCCGGTGTCGTTGGGCCTGCTGTCGTTGCGCATGGTTTCACTCGGCACAGTCATGTCCGGCGCGGTGTCGTCCTCGCCCTGACTGTAGCGCTGGCCTGTGACAGCCCGTATCTAGGCGACGTCAGGAGCTGGCGGGGTCGGCTGCTCATCCTGCAGCGACAGCGTGGGCTTGATGTCGAGCAAGCGGGCCATCAGCCCATTGACAAAGGCGGCTGAGGCATCGGTGGACAGGTCGCCCGCCAACTGGACGGCCTCACTGATAGCCACCGCATCGGGCACATCGTTCCCCCAGAGCAGCTCGTAGCCGCCGATTCGCAGGATGTTCCTGTCCACCGCCGGCATCCGCTCGAGCGTCCAGCCATGGGAGTTCTCGGCCAGTAGCCGGTCGATTTCCTCGCGATGGGCCTGGACTCCCTGCACAAGCTCGATGGCGTAGGAACTCACCGGCGGCTCGGCGCGGACTGTCCTGGCTTCGAGTACGGTCAGCGGCGGCTCGCGGCGCACGTCGGCCTCGAACAGTATGTCGAGCGCTCGCTTACGTGCCTTACTCCGCGCCGACACCGATACTCCTGCCTGCGCTCGCCTGAGCCACCGTGACGCCGGCAGCAGGCCAGCCGCTGGCCGGTCCGCCCCGGTCGCCGGACCTCACGCTCGACCGAGATAGTCGCCGGTGCGGGTGTCGACCCTGACTTTCTCGCCCGTGATGATGAACAGCGGCACCTGGATCTGCGCGCCAGTCTCCAGTGTCGCCGGCTTGGTCCCGCCAGTCGATCGGTCACCCTGCAGGCCAGGATCGGTCTGGCTGACGGTCAGCTCGACCGCGGCAGGCAGTTCTACGTAGAGAGGCGTGCCGTCGTTGAACGCGACGGTCACGGTCTGCTCCTCGAGCAGGTAATTCGCCCCGTCGCCGACGATCTCGGACGCGATCCGTGGCTGGTCGTAGTCCTGGGTGTCCATGAAGACGAACTCGTCGCCCTCGCGGTACAGGTACTGCATCTCGCGCCTGTCGACATTCGCGACCTCGACCCTCACGCCGGCGTTGAATGTCCGGTCGACAACCTTGCCGCTGAGCACGTTCTTCAGCTTCGTCCGCACGAACGCGCCACCTTTGCCCGGCTTGACGTGCTGGAACTCTACGACGCTCCAGAGTTGGCCGTCGATGCTGAGGGTCATGCCGTTCTTGAGGTCATTCGTGGTGGCCACGTGGTTGCGTCTCCTGCATGCGGGCGGGACCGCCGCGCCCCGGCGCGCCTGGCCGGTCAGGACGGGCGCGCTAGAGGACGAGCAGTTCCCTGGTGATCGTGGTGAGCGGCTGTGCCGATCCCGCCGCCCCGGCGCCTGCGCGGACCACGAGCGTGTCCTCAATCCGGACGCCGCCCCTGCCAGGCAGGTAGATGCCGGGCTCGATGGTGATTGGAACCCGATCCTGTAGTGTACCGGCCCTCCCGTAGCCGATGATCGGTGCCTCGTGGATCTCCAGGCCGACACCGTGGCCGAGGCCATGCCCGAATTGCCCGCCATATCCGGCTGCCTCGATCATGTCGCGGGCGACCGCGTCTAGGTCGGTGACGTCGGCGCCGACGACGGCGGCTGCCACGCCGGCGGCCTGGGCGTCAGCGACGATCTGATAGATCTCCCGCTGCCACGATTGAGGCTGGCCGAGTGCAACCGTCCTGGTCATATCGGCGTGGTACCCGCCGCATTGGGCGCCGCAGTCGACCGTCACCAAGTCGCCGGCCTCGAAAGCCCGGTTTCCAGGGGGGTGATGCGGAATCGCGCCATTCGGCCCGCTCGCGACGATGCTGTCGAAGGCCAGCCCGTCGGCGCCCAGGTCGATCATCGTCCGCTCGAGCGCGATCGCGTATTCCCGTTCCGTCACGCCAGGAGTCAGCCGGCCGAGCACGGCCGAGAAGGCCTCCGCAGTGATCGAGCAGGCCCGGCCGAGGAGAGCGATCTCGTCCTCGTCCTTGACCATCCGCAGCTGATCGATCGCGCTTCCGACGCCGACAAGCTCAGGTGCCGGGTGCTGCGAACTATCGCCGCGCCCGGTGAGCTCCCGATGCCTGTGCACGGTCATCTCGAGGTCCTCGAAAGCGATGACGCCCAGGCCGCCTTCGAGCGCCATGCCCGCGAGCGCGGCCTCCACCTCACGCTCGATGAGCAGCTCGACGTCAGGGCACGCCCGCTCGGCGGTCCCCGCGTACCGCGAATCGGTCCCGACCACCGCGGTGCCGGCCCGGGGGATGACCCTGCGGCACCGTCGGCGCGCTGGACCGGGATCAGCACGGCGGCGTTCGAACTCACCAGACCGGTCAGGTAGCGCACGTTGACGCCCTTGGTGATCAGGACGGCATCGGCTCCGAGGCTGGCGGCGACGGCGGCGGCGCGGTCGCGGCGACGGGCATGCATGTGCGGCATATCCGAACTCTACGGGGGTGCTGGCGCACGGCGGCCTGAGGTGCCTGGCCTACGGGCGGCGCACCGGATCGTCGCCTACGATCACGCCGCCGCCACGGCTCCAGGTCAGGTAGCGCCAGGTAAGGTTCACCAGCGCCGAGATCCTGTTCCTGCCGCCCAGCAGCGTGACCAGGTGCAGTCCGAGCCAGGCCAGCCAGGCCAGCGTGCCCCTGGCCCGGATCCGGCTCGGTAGCTCGACGACAGCCGAGCGGTGCCCGATCGTCGCCATGATCCCTTTGTCTTTATAGGTGAACCGCTGCGTCGGCTGGCCGTTCGCGAGCCGACTGATCTGGACAGCGGCGTGCCGGCCATGCTGGATGGCCGGCTGAGCCAGCTGAGGCTGCGGGTCGCCGTCGACGATCGCGATGTCGCCGACCGCGAAAACCCGACCCTGGCCCGCGACGCGCAGGTCAGTGCCGGTGCGCAGGCGGCCCCCGCGGCCGACCGGGAGTCCGAGCTTGCCGATCCATGGAGGACCCGCGATGCCGGCCGCCCAGACGGTGACGTCGCTCGGCAGCGCCTCGCCGCCTGCGATCAGCACCTTGTCCTGCGCGACCTCACTGATCTCGGTGCGCAGCAGCACCTCGACGCCGCGGTCGAGCAATTCGGCTTTGGCGTATTCGCGCAGCGGCTCAGCGAACGGAGCGATCAGGGCCGGCCCGAGTTCGATCAGCCGGACGTGGATCCTGGCCGCGTCGATCTCGGGAAACGATGCCGGCAGGGCGATGTTGCGCAGCTCAGCCAGCGTTCCCGCCAGCTCGACGCCGGTGGCCCCACCGCCAACGACGGTGATATTGAGATCCCTGGTGTCGCCGGGCGCGCTGCGCCGCTCCAGCTCGGCCATCAGCTGATCGCGCAGCACGATGGCATCCCGCCTCGTGTAGAGGCTGAGGGCATGCTCGGCGGCCCCTGTCACGCCGAAGAACGCGGCGCTGACGCCCGTCGCCAGGATCAGGTAGTCATAGTCGAGCGCAGATCCGTCCCTGAGCAGCACGTGCCTGCCCTCGGTGTCCACTCCCGTGATCTCGCCCTTGCGGAAGTGAGCGCCAGCCTTGCGCACCGCGGTCCAGACGGGGTATGCAACGTCGGCGGCCGTCAGGCCAGCCGTGGCTACCTGGTAGAGCAGCGGCTGGAAGGTGCTGTATGCGTTCCGGTCGACCACTGTGACGCTGACCTGCGATCCGGGCGGCCAGCGGTGCCTGCGGCGGAGCCTGGCGAGCTCGCTGATCGCAGTGAGTCCAGCGAACCCCGCGCCCGCGACGACGATCCGCAGATCGTCCGTGCCGGAAGCGGCCATAAGGTAAATGTACCCAGCGCCGGGGCAGGATCAGCCGGCCATATCCTTGATCTGCTCTACCAGCCTGACTCTGTCCTGGTGCGTCGCCGCGAGCGGCTGGACGTTCAGCGTGGTGACGCCAGAGTCCTTCAGCGCAGCGATCCGCTCGGCCACGCGCGACCTCGGCCCGATCAGCGAGATGCCCTCAAGCAGCGAGCGCGGCACCAGCGCGGCCGCCTCTTCCTTGCGGCCATCTAGGTAGGCATCCTGAATCGCGACCGCCTCGTCCGGATACCCGTAATCCGAGGCCAGCTTGGTGTAGAAATTCTGGCCGCGAGCCCCCATTCCGCCGATATACAAGGCCATCACCGGGCGGCCGAAGTCCACCATGTCCGCCACATCGTCGCCGATCGCGAGCGTTGCCTGCGCGATCACGTCGAGCGGCGGCAGCGCAGGATCGCGCTTGGCCCGTCCAGCGGCGAGGGCAGCTCCCCAGACGCTGGCCGCCTTCTCAGGGAAGTAGAAGATCGGCTGCCAGCCCTCGGCCAGCTCGGCCGCCATGGCGGTGTTCTTCGGCCCGACGGCGGCCAGGATGATGGGGATCCGGTCCCTGACCGGATGGTTGATGAGCTTGAGCGCTTTGCCGAGACCGGTGCCGCGGTCAGCAGGGAGCGGTATCTGGTAGTGCTTGCCGTCGTGGACGAGGCGTTCGCGACGCCAGACGGCCCTGCAGATCTCGATCGTCTCGCGGGTGCGGCCGATAGGAGCGTCGTAAGGCACGCCGTGCCATCCCTCGATCACCTGCGGTCCTGATACACCGATGCCCAGATTGAACCGGCCCCCCGACACGTAGTCCAGGCCGGCGGCGGTCATCGCTGTGAGCGTCGGCGTCCTCGTGTACAGCTGCATGATTCCCGAGGCGAGCTGCAGCCGCTCCGTCTTGGCCGCTACGTAGCCGAGCTGGCTGACCGCGTCATAGCTGTATGCCTCAGGCACGAAGACGATGTCCAGGCCTGCCTTCTCGTAGTCGCCGAGCTCGCCGACCGTCTCGGCGAATCCGCCCGCGTAATTCAGTGACATTCCGATACGCAACGAGAGCTCCAGGGGACGGGCCGGGACCGGACAGTGTCTTCTTGGCGCGCGTGCCCGCGCAAGTCGCATCGTAGCTGGCGGCCTGTCAGCCGTCATCAGCGAGCAAGCCAGCGACCGCGCGCAGTGCAAGCAGATACGAGCCGAACCCAAAGCCGGCGATTGTCCCGTCTGCGACGGCCGCCACGACGGAGTTGTGGCGGAACGCCTCGCGCGCTGCAGGATTGGAGATATGCACCTCGACCAGCGGCGCGGTACGCGTCGCCAGGGCGTCCCGCAGCGCATAGGAGTAGTGCGTGAACGCGGCGGGGTTCAGCACGATCGGCACCCGCCCGTCCGCCGCCTCATGCACCCACGCGATTAGTTGTGACTCATCGTCGGTCTGCCGGAAGTCGACGGCCAGCCCGAGCTCAGCAGCGGTCGTGCCGCATGCCTTCCTGAGGTCATCGAGCGTCGCCGTGCCGTAGACATCAGGCTCGCGAGATCCGAGCCTGCCGAGATTCGGCCCGTTCAGCACGAGCACCGTCCGCATGTCAGACCTCCTGGTAGGCGCGCGCGAGCAAGTCCTCAGGCGGATCAGCGAAGATGCCGGGCTTCGCCAGCCCGTCAAGGATCACCATCCGCAGGTGCGAGCCCCTGGTCTTCTTGTCGACAGCCATCGCCTCGCGAAGGTCGGCCCAGGCGCTCCCCTGGTAGCTGACCGGCAGGCCCACCGCCGCGAGGATGTCCCTGTGCCGATGCGCGGTTGGCGCGTCCAGCCTGCCGGACAGCCTGCCGACCGCGGCAGCGAACACCATGCCGACCGCGACGGCCTCGCCGTGCCTGATCGTGTACCGCTCGATCCGCTCGATCGCGTGCGCGAGCGTGTGCCCGTAGTTCAGGTTCTCCCGCTGGCCTGCTTCGCGCGGGTCGGCGGCGACCACAGCGGCCTTCATCAGGACGGCGCGCTCGATGAGCTCGCGTTCGTAAGGACCGCAAGGCAGCGCCGCCGCTGCCGGGTCGCGCTCAATCAGGTCCAGGATGACCGGGTCGGCGATGAAACCCGCCTTGATCACCTCGGCCATCCCACTGACGTACTCGGGGCCTGGCAGGCCGGCCAGCAAGTCCAGGTCGGCCAGCACGCCGGACGGCGGATGGAACGCACCAACCAGGTTCTTGCCAGCGGCGATGTTAATCGCGGTCTTGCCCCCGACCGCCGCATCCACGATCGCGAGCAGCGTGGTCGGAACCAGCACCACGCGCACGCCACGCAACCAGGTCGCGGCGACGAATCCGGTCAGGTCGGTGACGGCCCCGCCGCCCAGGCCGACGATCGCGTCCGAACGCGACACCCGGTGCGCTGCCAGCCGCGACCACAGCGCCGTCGCCACGCTAATGTCCTTCGCGCGCTCGCCTGGCGGGACGGTCTCGGTGCGGACGACGTAGCCCGCGGCGGCCAGCGCGTCCCTTGCCGGACCTGCCAGCGCCTCGAGTCCCTCGGCGTGGATCAGGACGACCGTACTCGGCCCTGCGCCCACCAGCGCTGGCAACTCGGCGGTCAGGCCGGATCCCACGACGACGTCGTACGGCCGCTCGCCGCCGACCCGGATCCTGGTCGCGGTCATGACCCGGTCAGCCGGCCGGCGATGTCATCGGCGATCTCGGCAGGTTCCCTGTCGTCAGTGCAGACTGTGATCGTCGCGAGCCGCTGATACACCGGGATTCGCTGGTCAAGCAGGATCTTCAGGGTGGCGCGCGGGTTGCCGATGAGCAGCGGGCGTGCCTGGTTCAGGCCCACCCGCTTGGCCGCGGCCGCGAACCCGGTCTCCAGATAGACGACCGTGCGCCCGGCGAGGCCGGCCTGGGTCTGCGGATCGAGCACCGCGCCGCCGCCGACCGCGACCACCCCGTCGCTGTCGTCCAGTGCCCGGGTGACGGCGGCGCGCTCCAGCGCACGGAACGCGGGCTCGCCGTCTTCAATGAAGATCTCGCTGACCTGCTTGCCAGCGACCGACTCGACCAGCGCATCAGTATCGGTGAAGCCCACGCCGAGCCGGTCGGCCAGCAGCGCGCCGACCGTGGTCTTGCCCGCGCCTGGCGGGCCGATCAGAATCGCAGCAGGGGCGTTCATCGGATCACCAGGTTTGCCAGGTAGCCGCAGATGTTCCGGCGCGTCTCCGCGACGCTGTCACCGCCGAACTTCTCCAGCACGGCGTCGGCCAGCACAAGTGCGGCCATCGCCTCGGCCACGACCCCGGCGGCCGGAACAGCCGTCACATCGCTGCGCTGGTTGATGGCCTTGGCGGGCTCGCCGGTGCGGACGTCCACGGTCGCCAGCGCCTTCGGCACCGTCGAGATCGGCTTCATGGCCGCCCTCACCCTGATCGGATCGCCAGTGCTCATGCCGCCTTCGATGCCGCCGGCCCGGTTGGTCAGCCTGCGCACTCCGTCAGGCCCAGGCTCGATCTCGTCGTGCGCCTCCGAGCCGCGCCGAGCGGCGGTCGCGAAGCCGTCGCCGATCTCCACGCCCTTGATCGCGTGGATGCTCATCATGGCGGCGGCGAGCCTGGCGTCGAGGCGTCGGTCGCCGTGGACGTGGCTGCCGAGGCCGGGCGGCAGCCCGTGCACCACCACCTCGATCACGCCGCCGAGCGTGTCACCGGCCTTGCGGGCAGCGTCGATCTCGGCCACCATCGCCGCGCTCGCCGCCGGATCGAGGCAGCGGACCGGGTCGGCGTCCACCGCCGCCCCATCCGCCGGCTCAGGCAGCGTTCCGGCCGGCACAGTGACGCTTCCGATGGCGACGACGTGGCTGAGCACTTCGGCGCCTGCCGCCTGGGCGAGGAACTTCCTGGCCACCTCGCCGAGTGCGACTCGGGCCGCGGTCTCACGGGCGCTGGCTCGTTCCAGGATCGGCCTGGCGTCGTCGTGGCCGTACTTCTGCATCCCTGCCAGGTCGGCGTGACCGGGTCGGGGCCTGGTCAGCGGCTCGTTGCGAGCCTGGCCGGCGAGATCAGCAGCGGATACCGGATCGGGCGACATGACCGTCTCCCACTTCGGCCACTCGGTGTTGGCGATCGTGATCGCGACCGGGCCCCCGAGCGTGCGCCCGTGCCGGACACCGCCGGTGATCTCGACCTCGTCCTGCTCGAACTTCATCCGCGCGCCGCGGCCGTACCCGGCGCGGCGGCGGGCCAGGGCCGCGGCCAGGTCCGCGGTGGTGATCTCGACGCCGGCGGGCAGCCCTTCGCAGATAGCGACCAGGGCCCGGCCATGGGATTCCCCGGCAGTCAGCCAGCGCAGCATGGGTTCGATCTTGCCATGACCCGCGTCCTGACCCTGCCGAGGCGGGCGCGCGGGCGCACAGACTCGGCATAGCCGCTCACGGGTTCCTGAGGCTCAAGGGCGGGCGCCCGTGCGGCCGAGCCAGATGGCGACGCCGCGGCGCAGCCGGCCGCCGAGTCGCTCCATCACGGCCCTTCCGACGCCGGCAGCCAGTTCTGCGGCATCGCGGCTGGTTCCTTCAGCAGACAAGGTCAGCGCGATCACCAGGTCATCGTCGGCGCCGCCAGGGCGCAGTTCGAACCCGGCGACGGCAAGCTGGCCTGCGAGCACGTCGGAGACCACTTCGTGCACGTCGGCGTCGGCGCACGGGCCGGCGCGGCTTCGCCGCGGGCCAGCGCTGCCAGCCTGGCGCCCTCGACCGCGAGCGGGACCGGCCCAGCGACATCGACGACGACCGCGCAGGAGTCGGCGGCGGCGGCCTGCCAGACCCTGCCGGCGGCCACCGGCAAGGGGCGGGCGTCAGGCTGCCAGGCGCGCATCGAGTCCATGCAGGTGAACGCCGGAATGGCGCGGCGTCCGTCCAACCCGATGAGCGTCGGCATCGCCATGTCTGTGGCCTTCTCGCCCGCTGGCCCGGCCGGGCCCGGCCGCGTTGCCGCTTCCTGCTCACCGCGGCCCGCACCCGGCTCCTCGATCTGCCCGGCACGAACCGCGACGACCGGCACAAGCAGCCGGCTCGCCGCCAGCGCCGTCAGCACCGCCCGCTCGCTGCCCGCGCCCGCGGCGAAGGCCTCGAGGGCTTTGGTCACGCCAGCGTCCGCGCCTCCGTTGTCGTCGCGAAACGCGGGGTCAGGGCCGCTAATCCCGAGCACAGCTCCAACTTTAGTTGGGGGCCGCGGACGTGCGGTCTCGCGCATCGGGAGACCCTGGCAGGACGGCTGTGCTGCGGCAATGCGGCATTTTAAGCTACTCGGGCCAACCCAGACGGATCAGGCACTAGTAATCTGACGCCCGACACAGTTCCACTTCTCACCGTAAGTTGGGCACGTAACTTGCGTTTTGAGAGTTTCATTGAACTGCATCACATTGCTACACAGGGGAGCGCGTGGGGAACATCGCTCAGGAGGCGTCGCTCGTCGCGACGGGAACGCTGATGCAAAAGCCGATCCCGCCGCGACTGGTCGAGCCATACCTGACCGGGCGTCGCGCCGTAATTGCCGGTTTCGTCTACCGCGCCGCCGACACGTCTTTCACCGATGCGGCTGACTTCTACACCGCGCTCGACCTCGGCTACGACGGCTCTGAGTTCCGTCCCGACTTGACCGAGCTCTACGTGCTCCGGTGGACGGCCGCGAACCTGGAGGTCTATCAGGTTCCCTACTCCCCGGAACGCGGCGGCGACTGGACGGGCAAGCCACCGTTTACGGGCACCGGCTACACGTCCTGGTCCAGCCGCCCGATCCCGGAATTTTTTGTTGACTTGATGCCGATCCCGGTCGGGGCCGAGATTTACCGGATCGCTCAAGGTCGCGCGGACTTTATCGCACGCTACGACGGGCAAGTCTGGCTCAGGCCGGCCGAGGGGATCTGAACGAGATGCGATACCGGCTGCTTGCTAGCTACCAAGGGGCACCTTACGAGGCTGGCGTCGGTCCTGCGGAGACCGGCGTTGTCTTGTTCGCGGCCTGCCCGCCGCCCGAGGCTCTGGGCTTCGAGCCAGCGACCGGGCACTGGCGCAAGCAAGTGGACAGGATCGATGTCCAGACGCTGTACGAGTCGCGCCCGGTAGGCATGTTCCGCGGCGAGCGCTGCGTCGTGCTCGACGAACTCACCGATCGCTTGCACATCGCTTATCTCGGCCACGACGCGTACCGGGCCGAGCAACTCGGCTACTGGGAGGTCGACCGCGGCGTCTTCGAGTTGATCACGCCGCGCCAGGAAGTGACCGAGATCGTCGAGCAGCGGCTCGCCGTCGCTGCGCTCGGCGACAGCACGCCGTATCCGGCCCCAGCCCCGATGCCGGCCGGGTTCAGCTACGACGCTGAGCAAGCCAACGGCTCCAGGCCGCACCTGCCACCGTCGGACCTGCTGGCTGGCCCGGCTCAGCTCGGCTCCGATCACGCGCCGCTCGACGACTACTTGCAGGAGTTCCCGCAGTACGGCGGCTCAGGCGGGCGCAGGCCGGACGATCGCAGGCCGGATGATCGCAGGCCATCGGACCTCGGCCAGCCGCGGGCCGACGCGCCGCCGCTGCCGCTCGAGGCCGAAGCCATGCGGGCGGCGAGCGCTGCGGCGCGCAAGGCCAAGAGGAGCCAGCCCGCGCCTAGCGACAGCGAGACCGCTGACGCGACGGTGTCGGACCTGCCTGTGGCGGGCATCTCATCTGCCGCCATGACCACGGGAGCGACCGCGCCCTCGCCGACCGCACCAGCACCTATCGCGCCAGTGTCGACCGCGCCGGTGTCGACCGCGCCGGCCGGGCTGTCCGAGCCGTCCAGCGCTCCGCCTGCCAGGGGTGGGGGCGCCAGCGCTATGCCGTCGTGGACACCACAGCCGGTCGCGCCCCAATCCGCAGCGGCGCAGCCGGTGGCACCTCGGCCGGCAGCGGCGCAGCCGGTCGCGCCCCAACCCGCAGCGGCGCAGCCCGCAGCGCCTCAGCCGGCCACGGAGCAGCCCGCGACGCCCCAGCCGGCGGTGTTGCCTGCCGTTGCACCGATGTCGGCACCGCCCGCCGCGATGCCCGCGGGTCCGCTCCCTGTCTTCGACGACGCGGCCATCCACGGCGTCCCGCTGCCCGCGCCAGCCTGCGCTCCCCGGAGCGTTCCGCCGCCTGCCGGGCAGTTCTCGGCCGCTCCTGTGCCCGGCCAACTCAGCCAGCTCGCGCCAGGTATGCCCAGCCTGACCAGCCAGCCCGGCGTGAACCTTCAGCGCGGCGCGTCGGCACCTACGTCCAGCGCCGCGGCAGCGGACCAGTCGGCGGCCGATGGGCTCCCGGCTGGGCCAGACCCTGCGAATGCCCCCGTGGGCGACGCCAGCCGGCGCACTCAGCCCAGCACCGCCGCGCCCGCCGGTCCGCAGCAAGCCGCTGGCCCTGCGACTGCGAGCGACGTGGCCGGCGCCGGACCGGCGGACAGCGGTATCCAGGCTGGCCCCGACGGTCCCGTGCCCGGCCAGAGGGCACAGGCCGGAGGCGCTGGTATCCCGGTGCACGGAAAGTCGCCCCTGTACGGCCCGCCCCCCTATGCCGCGCTGGACTCCCAGGGATCGGGTAACCAGTTCAACGGCTCATACCACGGTGGCCAGGCGCACCCGTCCGGGCCTCCGGCCGGATCCGGGCTGCCGCGCGACCAGTTCGAGCGGCCTCTATCGGGCATGACGGGCGGAACCTCTGCGGCCGACAGTCAGGTGGCCAACGGGCCCGTCCTTGCTGGCCAGATGCCAGCCAACCCAGGGCTGATCAACCCCGCGCCGACCACAGGTCCGCTCGGCCGCGGACCTGGCCAGCCGGGCGCAGCTGGCCCCGGCGAGGCCGTGAACGGCTTCGCGGCGCCAATCGCCCAGGCCTACGCCCCCGCCCCCAGCGCCGCCGTCTTCCCGCCCGCTACCGCTGGCGGGAATGCAGCCGCCGGCGTGGCCGTCGCCGAACCGATCCTGACCGCCCCGTACGCGCCGGCAGCGCCTGAGGTCACGCCCGTCGTTCGGGCATCAGCCACGGGCTCGCGTTCCGACGCCGCGGAGACGGCGGAGGCCCAGCCGGCGTCCCGGCGGCGCCGGGCATCGCGAAGGCGCCAGCCCACCCAGCGGATCTTCTCCGAGCTTGCCGAGCAAGCGGGGATACCCCAGGGTACCTACGCCATCAACGAGGACGTCGACGGCGCGATGTGCCTGGTCCGCACCAGCGAGGGTTTCGAGGTCTTCAACTCCCTCGCCGGCGCCAGGCATGAGGTCAGGATCTTCCAGGACGAAGAGTCGGCGTACTTCTATCTGTTCGGCGTGCTCGCGGCTGACGCAGTGCGGACCGGCGTCCTGGGCCCGACCCGGTAGGCCCGATCCGGTAGACCGGTCCCGCCGGGCCCTGCTCGTCGCGCTACCGCGATGATGAAGTCATGACCGCGCCGAGCGAGCCAGCCAACTCCGCCGAGCCGATCGAGGCGACCGAACTGACCGGACCAGGCCAGACGCCCACCCCTGCGCAGACGCCGATGACCGGGGCGCAGTACTCGATCTCGGCGGGTAACTACCGGGCGAGGATCACCGAACTCGGTGGCGGCCTTCGCGAGCTGACCTATCGCGGCCGGGCATTGATCAGGGCCTACGAGCCGGACGAGTTGCCGCCAGCCGGGGCGGGACAGCTGCTGGCCCCGTGGCCGAATCGGATCGACGGCGGCAAGTACGAGTTCGCCGGCGCCAGCTACCAGCTCGATCTGAGCGAGGCGGCGCACGGCAACGCCATCCACGGCCTGACCCGCTGGGCGAACTGGACACCGGCGACCGAACTGGCCGGACAGCAGCGCACGCAAGCGGCAGCGGATGGCTCCGCTGACCGGGTGACGCTCGGTCACCTCCTGCACGGCAGGCCAGGGTATCCGTTCTGCCTACAGCTGGCGGTTAGCTACCGGCTCGAGCCGAGCTCGGGGCTGCACGTCTCAGTCTCAGCCTGGAACGTCGGCTCGCGGCCCGCTCCGTACGGCACCGGCTGCCATCCGTATCTGATCGCGGGCGAACCTGCTGTGGATGGCTGCGAGCTCCAGATCGAGGCCTCGCACTGGCTGCCAGCCGACGACCGCGGCATCCCGTCAGGGCCGCCGCAGGAGGTCGATGGCACCCAGTTCGACTTCCGTACCCCCAGGCGAATAGAAGGCACCCAGCTTGACCACGCGCTGACCGGCTTGCGCCGGGACGAAGCCGGGCTCGCGTGGGCATCGCTGGCGGGCGGCAAGGTCAAGCTCGGGCTCTGGGCCGGTCCAGGCTACGACTGGCTGCAGGTCTTCACCGGCGACGCGCTGGCGCCCGGCCTGCGCCGGGGGGCACTTGCGATCGAGCCGATGACGTGCCCGGCAAACGCGTTCGTCACAGGTGACGGCCTGCTCACGCTGGCTCCCGGCGACAGCGTCACGCACACGTGGGGAATCGCGGTACTCCAGCCCTGAGCCGCGGGCTCAGCGCTGATCGGCTGCCGCGCCACGGCCCTCCACCAGCGCCGCGATCCTGACCAGATCCTCAGGCGTATCCAGGTCGTCGGGGCGCCCGACGTCGCCGCATTCCACCTCCACGACGAGGTCCTTGCGGGTGCGAAGGAAGTGCCTGGCGCCCGCGTCGCCCTGTGCTGCCGCCGCGGCCTCCGCCCAGTGCTCCCGGCCGATCAGGACCGGGTTGCGCGGCTGGCCCCCGTAGCAGGCGACCGCGACGGTAGCGCCATCGGCGTAGGCGGCGATCAGCCGGCGAACCGCCTCGGCGCCGATCAGCGGCTGGTCAACCAGGGCGATCACGACCGCCTCCCGGTCGGCGGGCAGCGTCTCAAGGCCCTCGCGCAGCGACGAGGCCATGCCGCTCTGCCAGTCCGGGTTGTGCGCGGTGATCACGCCGGGGAGGCTGACCGGCGCGGCTCCTGTCACCATCACGACAGGATCGGCTCCGCCCTCGCGCAGCAGCGCGACGCCGCGCTCGGCCAGGGTCAGGCCCCCGATCTCGACCAGGGCCTTCGGCTGCCCGAGCCGGCTCCCCTGCCCGGCCGCGAGCAGCAACCCGGCGACCGTCGGGTGCCCTACGTCATCTCGGTCAGGCAGCACGAGTGTCAGCGTAGGGCAGGCGCCAGGTTGGTCAGTCGTGATGAATGCGACCCGCAGTTGACGTCAGCGGCTGGCCCGACCCGCCCCAGCGCAGCTGGATCAGCTCGGCCGCGATCGCGACCGCCGTCTCCTCAGGCGTGCGGGCGCCCAGGTCGAGGCCGACCGGCGAACGGAGCCTGGACAACTCGGCCTCGCTCAGCCCGGCGTCGCGCAGCCTGTCCATCCGGTCGTCGTGCGTACGCCTGCTGCCCATGGCCCCGATGTAGGCGGCGGGCGCCCGCAGCGCGACCTCCAGTACCGGGACGTCGAACTTCGGGTCGTGGGTCAGGACGCAGATGACCGTACGCTCGTCGGTCGTGATCCCCGACAGGTACCGGTGCGGCCAGTTGGTCACGACCTCGTCGGCGTCGGGGAACCTCGCGGTCGTCGCGAACACCGGCCTGGCGTCGCAGACGGTCACGCGGTAGCCGAGGAACTTGCCGATCCTCGCGACCGCCGCGGCGAAGTCGATGGCACCGAAGACCAGCATGCGTGGCGGCGGCGCGAACGACTGCACGAAGACCGAGAGCTCGTCCATCCGGCGCTCGCCGTCCGCGCCGTAGTGCCGGACGCCGGTCAGGCCCTGCGCGAGCATGCCCCTGGCGTCATCGTCGGTCGCCTGGTCGAGCCGGTCACCTGAGCCGAGTGTCCCGGTCGTCAGCGGTTCGTGGTCGGCGGGCCAGATCACGCGCCTGGCGCCCACGGTGCCCAGGCCCTCGATCACCGTGCCGACCGCCACCGGCTCGCCCGCCCAGACCGCACTGGCGATGTCGCCCAGGTCTGGGTACTGTTCCTTGCTGATCGGCTCGACGAAGATGTCGATAATCCCGCCGCAAGTCAAGCCGACGCTGAACGCGGTGTCGTCGCTCACGCCGTAGCGCTGCAGCACCGGCTGCCCGCTGGCGATCACCTGGGTGGCCAGCTCGTAGACGGCACCCTCGACGCAACCGCCCGAGACACTGCCGACCACTTCGCCATCTGCTGAAACCGCGAGCGCGGCGCCAGGCTCCCGCGGCGCGCTGCTGAACGTGCGCACGACGGTGGCCAGCCCGAACGTCTCGTCAGCATCCCACCACTTGACGATCTGGTCGAGGATGTCTCGCATCGTCGGTCACCCCTCGGCTAGAAACTCAGCGTACGTCGGATCTGCGTAGTTCAGCGACTCGCATCTCCCCGCTATTCCGCCCCTCGCCGCGCAGCGAAATGCCCGGTCAGCCTGCCCAGCCCGCCGTCCGCAGGTCGGGCAGGACTGACCGATCGCCGGAGCCGGAGCCGGTCAGGCCGCGCAGCACGAGCGCCGTGTCGAGCGCGGCGATCACCGCCTCCCAGCCCTTGTCCTCTGAGCTACCCGGTCCGCCGCATCGCGCCAGCGCCTGCGCCTGCGTGTCGCAGGTCAGCACGCCGTTGCCCACTGGCGTACCCGTGTCCAGCGCGACCCTGGTAAGGCCGTAGGTCACCGCGTCGCAGACGTACTCGAAGTGCGGCGTCCCGCCTCTGATCACGGTTCCGACGCAGGCGACCGCGTCGTGTTGCCTGGCCAGCGCGGCGGCCACTACGGGCAATTCCACGGCGCCAGCCACCCGCACCACGGACGGCGATTCCACCCCGCAGGCGTGCGCGGCGGCGACGGCGCGGTCGAGCAGGGCGTCGGAGATCTCCGCGTTCCAGCGGGTCGCCACGATGCCCAGGCGCAGTCCGGCGCCATGGACCGGCTCGGCACCAGGTCGCCCGGTGCCGCTCACCGCCCGCTCCCGGCTGCAGCGCTTCCCGCCTCGGCGCCGCCGGCCGCGGCCTGGCGCCCGGCAGCCTCTGCCGCCGCGGCAAGCTCTGGCGCAGCGGCAAGCTCGGCCGCTACGGCAGGCACGGCCGCTACGGCAGGCTCGGCCGCCTCGGCAGGCACGGCAGGCTCGGTCAGTTCGATCAGATGGCCGAGCCTGTCCCGCTTCGCGATCAGGTACCGCAAGTTGTGCGGAGTGGCGCTGACCGGCAGCGAGACCGTTCCCGTCACCTTCAGCCCGTAGTCGGACAGCCCCTTGATCTTGGCCGGATTGTTGGTGAGCAGCCGTAGCGAGCTGACGCCGAGATCGGCGAGGATCTGCGCGCCGGTCGAGTACTCGCGCG
The DNA here is from genome assembly GCA_963696215.1 of uncultured Actinomycetota bacterium. GTDB lineage: Bacteria > Actinomycetota > Actinomycetes > Streptosporangiales > Streptosporangiaceae > Chersky-822. The sequence goes on along the minus strand of CAVOJF010000005.1, from coordinate 251,203 downwards.
CGTCCACGGGAAACCCGAGTTCGGTGTTGGCGTCCACGGTGTCGGCGCCAGCGTCCTGAAGCTGGTAAGCGCGCAGCTTGCTGAGCAGGCCGATGCCGCGGCCCTCGTGCCCGCGCAGGTACACCACGATGCCACGGCCTTCGGCCGCGATCGCCGCCATGGCAGCGTGCAGCTGGGTGCCGCAGTCGCACCGCTGCGAGCCAAATACGTCGCCGGTCAGGCACTCCGAGTGCATCCTGACCAGCACGTCCTGGCCAGACTTGCCTTCCTTCCTGGTCGCGTCCACGTCGCCGAGGACCAAAGCCAGGTGTTCGGTGCCGTCCATCGAGTTCAAGTAGCCGACGGCCCGCCACTGGCCATAGGCGTTCGGCATGGCGGTCTCCGCGACGCGGCTGACCATCAGCTCGGAGTAACGGCGGTACTCGATGAGCTGGGCGATGGAGATCAGTGCGAGGCCGTGCTCGTCGGCGAACGCCCGGAGCCCGGGCAGCCTGGTCATCGTCCCGTCGTCGTTCACCACCTCGGCGAGCACGCCGGCGGGGGCGAGACCGGCCAGCCTGGCCAGGTCGACGGCCGCCTCGGTGTGCCCTGGCCTGCGGAGCACTCCGCCGGTCATGTACCGCAGCGGGAACACGTGTCCCGGCCTGACCAGCTCGTAGGGCTCGGTGGCTGAGTCGACCAGGGTCCTTACCGTCCTGGACCGGTCGGCGGCCGAGATGCCGGTCGTGACGCCGTCCCTGGCGTCCACGCTGACAGTGAACGCGGTCCTCATCCGCTCCTTGTTCTGCGAGGTCATCAACGGCAGCTGGAGCCGGTCGAGCTCCTCGCCGAGCATCGGCACGCAGATCACGCCGCTCGTGTGCCTGATCGTGAACGCGAGGAGCGCAGGCGTAGCCTTGCTCGCCGCGAAGATGATGTCGCCCTCGTTCTCCCGGTCCGCGTCGTCGACGACCACAACGGCCCGGCCAGCCGCGATGTCGGCGACCGCCCGCTCGACGGTGTCCAGCACAACGCCGCCCACCTCCTGCGGTGCGGCGGGGCCTGGCCTGCCCGGTCCGCGCTGAGACCCGTCATCGCTGCTCACCGCCCGCCAGCAGCCGTTCGACGTACTTGGCGATGACGTCGACCTCGATGTTGACCTGATCGCCGATCGCGACGGAGCCGAGGGTGGTCCGAGTCAGCGTCTCAGGGATCAGGCTCACCTCGAACCAGTGCTCGCCGCCGGCGGCGCCGCTGCGCCGAGCGGGCTGAGCCCGGACACGGTGAGGCTGACGCCGTCGACGGCGACAGATCCTTTTTCAGCGACATAACGAGACAGCGCGCCGGGAATCGAAATCCTCAGCACGCGCCAGCGATCCGCTGGCCTGCTGTCGGTCACCACGCCTGTCCCGTCGACATGACCCTGAACAATGTGGCCGTCCAGCCGACCAGCCACCAGCGCTGGCCGCTCCAGATTGACAGGGGCCCCTGGCGCGAGCCCGCCCAGCGTGGACCTGGCCAGCGTCTCGCCCATCACGTCGGCGGTGAATTCGTCGCCGTCTGCCTCGGTCACGGTCAGGCAGACGCCGTTGACCGCGATCGAGCAGCCTGCCGCGGCGCCCGCGGCAACCAGCGGTGCGTGGATAGTGATCCTGGCCGAGTCGGCCAGCAGATCGAGCCCGGCAGCCTTGCCGAGTTCTTCGACGATTCCGGTAAACACCGCGCCTCCAGCCTGTTCAGTAAGGCTCCGGGGCGCGAAAAGCCGTTCGGCCACGGCCAGCACCGCCCTGCCGGGCGCCGCGGTTCGGGGCTAAGTCCCCGGCCCGCGCTGGCCGCGTGCGTGCTGCCTCCCATCCGGACTTTAACCGTCGGTACCGGAATTTCACCGGTTCAACCAGCCGATGGCCTCGGCCGGGTCGCGGACTGTCACCGCCGGTTCGGAGTTTCACCGACCCCGGAGCACGCTTAACAACGCAAACCAGTATGCCATGGCCAGGTATTCCGCACGGATCCGGAATCCCTGACGTGCAACAGGGGCGCCACGCTGTCGTTCTAGCAACGATAAGGCGCCCCCGTTGCACTGGCACTAGGCACGTGCCGATCTGGCCAGGCTCAGGACGTCGCGCTGCTCCGGCGGGCCAACGCGTCTACCGTTACCGCAGCGAGCAGCACGCCTGCAGTCCAAATGTTCTGTGCTGCCGCACCGAGCCCGAGAAGCTGCAAGCCGTTGTAGATCACGCCGACCACCAGTCCCCCGAGCACCGCGCCGAGCATACGGCCGCGGCCGCCGAAGAGGCTGACGCCGCCGATCACGGCCGCTGCCACGGCGTACAGCACGTACTGACCGCCCTGGAAGTTGCTGGACATGCCACTCAGGTTCGAGGAGTAAATGATGCCGCTGACGCCTGCGGTCAGGCCGCAGAGCATAAACGCGGCGATCCTGATGCGGCTCAGGTTGACGCCGGCCCGCCTCGCCGCCTCGGCGTTGCCGCCAATCGCGTAGACGTACCGGCCGTACCTGGTCCGGTTCAGCAGGATGGTCCAGATCACGAGCAGCCCGAGGATCACCAGGACCACCCAGGGAACCCCCTCGACGACGGAGAATCCGACGCCCCGGTTGGTGTTGCTGATCAGCACCACCACGACGCCCGCGACCGCCATCGCCGCGATCTTCAGTACGGTGACTGTGATCGGAGGCGCTGCGAGCTTATGCCGGCGGCGGTTGACATCGCGCAGCGCCATGAAGAGACCCGCGACAGCTACCGCTGCGATCATCACGATCCAGCTCGCGGTGGGGCTCATGCTGCCGCCTTCGATGGCGTTCAGCACGCTGCTGTTCATCCTGATGGTGCCGCCAGAATTCGGCGCGGCCATGTCGATGAAGGCAAGCAGCAGCCCGAAGCCGCCGAGATAACCTGCCAAGGTCACGACGAACGATGGCAGCCGCAGCCAGGTGATGATCACACCCTCAAGGCCCGCGTAAGCGGCGCAGAACGCCAGGCCGCCGATCACGCCGACCCACCAGGGCGGCGGGTGTGGCCCGGACAGGATCCACAGCGTGACCACCGCGCCGAGCGCCGCGTTGTAGCCGACCGACAAGTCGATCTCACCCAGGAGCAGCACGAAGACCTCGGCCATGCCGAATGTCACGATGAACGCTGCCTGGGTGATCAGGTTGACCAGGTTCCCCGCCGAGAGGAACAGGTGGCTGCGGATCTGGAAGTAGATGACGATCGCGATCAGCCCGAGCACGACGGGGAGCACGCCGCTCTCGCCGCTTCGCACACGCCGGAACCAGATCCTGGTGTACTCACCCAGTGAGTCGGCGATCAGATCGGGCGTAGTTGCGGCGAGGGCGGCGACGTCGGGCGCCCCGCCCGCTGGTTCTTCGACCGCAACATGTGCCCCGGGCTGCTGGCCAGGATCGTCGTGGTCTGCCGATGCCATAGCTCAGCCCTCCAGGCCGTGCATGCCGCGCGATGCCGCAGCCTCGCTGCCGTTGCCGTTACGGGAGGACCGGCCGGTCGTCATGATCTCCACAACGGACTGCGGGTCGAAATCCGTAGCCGGGCCCTGGGCCGCCAACTGTCCCAGGTAGAGCACCGCGATCCGGTCCGCGACCCGGAACACGTCGTTCAGGTTGTGCGAGACCACCACGACGGCGTGCCCGCGGCTGGCCAGCCGCGTGATTAGGCTCAGGACAAGCTCGGTCTGGCTGACGCCGAGGGCGGCCGTGGGCTCGTCCATGATCACGAGCCTGGCCTCGAGCATCACGGCCTTGGCCACAGCGACGGACTGCCGCTGCCCGCCGGACAGCGAGCCGACGGTCTGCCGAACCGAGCGCACAGTGGTGACGGCCAGATCCTTGAGCGTCTGCCGCGCGGTCTGCTCCATAGAAATCTCGTCCAGCAGACCGAACTTGAGCGCCTCGTGACCGAGCATCATGTTCTGCACGATGTCGAGGTTGTCGCAGAGCGCCAGGTCCTGGTACACGGTGGCGATCCCGAGCGCCGTCGCGTCCTTCGGGCTCCTGATGTGGACGGGGCGGCCCTCCCACCGGATCTGGCCCGCGCTCGGCTCCCAGATGCCCGCGATGCACTTGATGAGAGTGGTCTTGCCCGCGCCGTTGTCACCCACAAGCGCGGTCACCTTACCGGCGGGAATATCGAGATCGACGTTCGTCAGGGCGTGGACGGGGCCGAAGCTCTTGCCCACGCCGCGCAACTGCAGCAGCGCACCAGACGAGTCGGCCGGCTGTTGCTGCGTTGACCCCTGGCCGGGCGGCGCCCCGCCCGCTGTCGCGGGCGGGGCGTCGTCGGACTTCCCAAGGTTCACCACTGCCGGAGGCTTTCGCTGCTCCGAGAGTTCATGAATTTACCCCGAGATTCCGGCTGCCTGGCAGGCTGCCTTGTACTTGGCCGTGCACAGCTGGGACGCCGGCACGAACTTGTCAGCGATGACTGTTGAGTTCATATTCGACGTGTCCACCCAGGTGGGCGTCAAGAGCACCGAGGGCACCTGAACGTTCGCCTTGGTGTCAGCGGTGGTCTTGCCGCCGGTCAGGGTCGCGGGCGGCGTGACGCCAGCGCGCAGGTATATCGCCAGCGCCGCGGCTGCCTGGGCCTCCAGGTAGATCGGCTTGTAGACGGTGCCGCACTGGTAGCCGGACAGGATGTTCTGCAGGCCGATCAGGGTCGCGTCCTGGCCCGTGACCGGGAAGGTCTTGGCCTTGACGCCCTTGCGCTGCAGGTAGGTGATGATCGGAGCGGCATTCTCGTCGTTCGGCGTGAGCACCGCGTTGATGTTGCTGTGCGCGGTGAATTGCTGCTGGAACTCACTCAGCGCGGTCGGCGGGTCCCAGGTGCCGGCGGCCTTGCCGACCTGGTGCCAGCCGCCTCCGTTGAACTTCGGCTTCAGCACGGCGTTGTAGCCCTGCCCGAAGAGCGTGGCGTTGTTGTCGGTCGGGTCGCCGTACATGACCAGCACGTTGGGCTTCGAGACCTTCCACGCCGCCACGCAGTCGACCAGGCCCTGCCCGATCTTCGTGCCGACCAGCACGTTGTTGAAGCTGACGTAGAACTGGCGACTGCCTCCGAGCGTCAGGCGGTCGTAGTCGATCACCTTCGCGCCGTGCTTGGCCGCGTAGCTCTCGATCGACGCACCGACTGTGGAGTCGAGCGGGTCCATGATCAGCACGCTGGCGCCCTTGGTAATGGCCGTCTGCGCGTCACTCAGCTCGGTCTGGTCACTGCCCTGCGCATTCTGGACGGTGAATTGCGAACTCGACAATCCGGCCAGCTGCAGTGCCTTCGTGAGATAAGGCGCGTCGAATTCGGTATAACGCGCCGAAGACACCGTGTCTGGCAGAATGACCGCCACATTGCCCTTTCCCGCCTTTGTGAGCGACTTGAGCTGTGCCATGGCGGAGAAAGTATTGTTAAAGTCCGATGCTGAAATCTGCGGCACCGGGGGCTTGGAGTTACTCGATCCGCCGCTGGAGCCACCCGAAGATGTGCTACTGCACGCCGCGGCCACGAGGGCCGCGCTCGCGGCCACCGCCACCATGGCGACTTTCTTCGTTACTTGCTGCAAAGAGACCACCCGTTTCTTTCCTGGCCGGATGAGGCCGCCATTCATCGGCGCCGGTCTGCGGGTCCCGCAGCGGCTCCTCGTTGATCTGCACTCTAGAAGTCTGATCATGAACGCGGTCGTTAACATCCGCCGTTGACCATGAAAATTCTGTAAACGCGGCCGCCTCATATGGCCGCTAATCCGGCGCAAACCGGTAGCCGGCTCGCGGCTGGGTCAGGATCAGGGGTGCTCCTCCGTCGTCCTCCAGCTTGGCCCTGAGCCTGCGGACATACACCCGAACATACTCCGTCTCGGTCTCGTAGCCACGTCCCCAGACCCGTCGGAGCAGGTGCGCGTGGGTCAGCAGCTTGCCGCGGTTCGTCGCGAGCTCACGCAGCAAGGCGAACTCGGTCGGCGTCAGGTGCACCCGCTCCCCGCGCCGGAACACCTGCTCGCCAGCCAGGTCGATCCGCAGTTCGCCGACGTCGATCAGCTGAGGCACTGACTCGCCAGGCTCGGCGGGCGGCCTGGTCCTTCGGAGCGTGGCCGCGATCCTCGCGAGCAGTTCCTCGATGCTGAATGGCTTAGTCATGTAGTCGTCGGCGCCCATATTCAGGGCCGTGACCTTGTCCCGCTCCCCGCCCCTGGCGGAGACCACGATGATCGCCACACCGGATCGCTCGCGCATCAGCCTGCACAGCTCAAAGCCATCCGCCTCGGGCAGCATCAGGTCGAGCAGCACGATGTCGGGCTCTTCGGTGTCAAGCAGCTGCAAGGCGCGGGCACCGTCGGCGGACACGACAGTGTCGAAGCCGCGCACGGCCAGGTTCGACCTGATCATGTCCACGATGTTGGGGTCGTCCTCGACGAGAAGGGCACGGGTCCCGACGGCCTGCCCGGTGCTGGGCTGCACGGTCACGAACGCCCTGCCTCCTTCCGCGGTCCATTCCCACGCCTGACCGGCTGGGACAGGCTGCCGCTCGCGTCCGGACCTGGATGGCCGGTGCCGCGCGGGCCGGCGCCTGGCAGAGCGGGTCCTGGTTGGCTAGGGCCACCACCGCCAGGGCCATGCAGCCCTGAGCCGTCCTCGACCGGCAGCCTGACCACGAAGCTCGCTCCTGGCTGGCGGGGAACGACCTCAAGCAGGCCGCCGTGAGCGGCCACGATACCGCGCGCGATGGACAGCCCGAGGCCCGCACCTGCGGTTCCGGCGCGGCTTCGCCGACGGGCCTCGAACGGCGCAGCGACAACCTCGGCAGGCAATCCCACGCCCTCGTCAGACACCTCGATCGAAACCGATCCCTGGCCGGCCGGTTGCGCCTGAATCCGCACCGCCGTTCCCGGCGGATTGTGCCCGACGGCGTTGCCGAGCAGGTTGACGAATACCTGCTCGAGCCGGTCATGGTCGGCCCAGACCACCGGCAGGTCGGGTGCGCACCAGATCTCCGTCATCCGGGCGCCGTCCGGAGGCAGGCAGGCGGCCGCGGCTTCGAGCACGAGCTTGATGTCGCACCAGTCGGGCTGCAGCCGGAGGATCCCCAGCTCGATCGCCGAGAAGTCGAGCAGATCATCGACGAGCCTGCCCAGCCTGGTCGACTCTGCCGCGATTCTGCTCAGGAACCGGTGCTGGGATTCGGCATCCCAGGTCACGTCGGGCTGCAGCAGGCTGGTGGCATAGCCGCGGATCGCGGTCAGCGGGGTCCGCAGCTCGTGGCTCAGCCTGGAAAGGAACTCTCGCTGCAGCTCCTGCGAGCGGCGCAGCGCTGTGGCCTCCTGGAGCGCGAACACGGCCTGTTCCCGCTCGAGCGCGAGCCGGAAGGAGTGCGCGGCGTCCTCGATCAGGACCATCGCCTCCGACGTCGGCGGGCCAGAGCACCAGCTCGCGAGCAGGACGCTGAGCCCGGAAGGGGCCGTGAACGTCACCGCGAGATGCCACCGGCCGTCCGGACCCGACAGTCGCCGCACGGTTCCGTTATCGCCAGGTTCTGATCCGATCGCGGTGGCCAGCGCGATCGCTTCCTCGGGTGAGTTGGAGACCTGTTGCCCGCCAGTCGCGCGGCCGCGTAGCCGCAGCTCTTTGCTGTCGCCGAAGGTCGCCAGCGTGACCTCGTCCGCCTGCAGACCGCGGCATACCGACTGGAGCGCCAGCCCGAGCCCTTCCCCGACCGGAATCGGGCCGGCCAGCGTCTCGAGCACCTCCCTGATCGTCTCCAGGACGCGGTTGCGCTCGGTTACCTCGTCGAGCAGCCGGTCCCGCTCGATCGCGCTGGCCGCGTAACCGGCGTACACGGTGACGAGTTCGAGCTGATCGCGCTCGGGCTCGCCAGCCTGATCCCGGAACACCGTGATGACGCCGGTCAGCCCGTCCCGCGCCAGCACCGGCACCGACCATGAGCTCGCGACTCCGGTCGCCGCCGCCAGGCCGGTGAACCGCGACCACCCGGCCCTCGCGTCGGGCACGATCACCGGCCTACCGGTCGCCGCGGCCTGGCCAGCCGGGCCGCCGCCCACGCCGAACGGCAGAGTCGCCCACCGCGTGAGCAGCTCGCCGGGCAGGCCGAGCGAGGCTGTGCAGGCCAGTTCGTCACCGGCTGCTAGGTGAATGCACAGCCGGTCGGACCCGAGGGCGGCGCCAAGCGCGGACAGGATCAGGGACAGGCTCGACGACGGGTCGGCGGCGACAAGCCGTCCGGTCAGGCCGTGCAGCCTGGTCAGCTGGCGGCGCGCCGAGGAGTCGAGTTCCTGGCCAGACAGCAGCGCGGCGACATCGTCTGGCCTGACTGTCGAGGACTCCACGTCGGCGGCGACCCGCCCGTGTCTGAGCACCACGATCCGGTCGGCGAGCCGGAACATGAGGTCGAGGTCGTGGCAGGCGATCACGATGGTGGTCGATTTGTCGCGCAGCGCCGCGATCAGCTCTTCGACCTGGGCGGCGAAGCGGATGCTGAGCGACGCAGTCGGCTCGTCGAGCAGCAGCAACTCGGGCTGGCCCGCCATCGCGCGCGCGATGGCGATCAGCTGGCGCTGGCCGCCGGAGAGCGAGCGGATGCTCCTGGTGGTATCGGTCAGCGGAATGCCGAGCCGACGCAGCACCGCCGACGCGTCGGTGTGCATCCTGACCTCCGACAGCATGTGCCTGCGGCGCTCCCTGCCCAGCAGCAGGTTCGACGCAATGTCGAGGTTGTCGCATAGGGACAGGTCCTGCCACACGACGCCGACCCCGTGCCGGGCCGCGCTGACCGGGTCAGGGGGCAGCGGCCTGCCGCCCAGCAAGATCTCGCCGCTGCTCGGCGCTATGTCGCCGGCGAGGCAGCGGACCAGCGTGGTCTTGCCCGCGCCGTTCTCCCCCGCGAGCGCGACGACCTCGCCGGCCCTGATCTCCAGGTCGATCCCGTCCAGAGCGCGCACCGGGCCGAAGCTGACGGCCAGGCTCGAGACCTTGACCACGGAAGGCACCCCGGACCTTGCGAGTCCGTCTGGTCCGCCGGGAGCCGCCGCGGTGGCTAGAGCGGCGTCAGAGAGCGCAGTCATACCCACATTGTGCTCTGAAATGAGAAGTGACCAGGCAAAACGATCGGCCTCGCCCGGTTGGCGGCGTCTCGCGGGCCGCCCACGGCGCGCCCAGATGCGCCCACGGCCTGCCGAGGTGCGCTCGCGGCCTGCCCAGGTGCGGTCTGCCTAAGTGCGGCCGGTTACGGCAGCTTCCAGTCGATCTCTTCGCTGCCCTGCCCGGCGAGCAGCGTGCTAGCGCGGCTGAACGGCCGCGATCCGAAAAACCCGTGATCAGCGGACATGGGGCTGGGGTGCGCCGATTCGACCAGAGGCACGCCCGACAGCAGCGGCGCCAGGTTCCGCGCGTCCCGGCCCCACAAGATCGCGGCCATGGGCACCTCGCGGGCCGCCAGCGCGGTGATGGCCCGCTCGGTGACCGCCTCCCAGCCCTTGCCGCGGTGCGACCCCGGCTTGCCGGGCTGCACCGACAGCACCCTGTTGAGCAGCAGCACGCCGCGCTCGGTCCACGGCGTCAGGTCGCCGTTCGACGGTGCCGGGTAGCCGAGGTCGTTGCTGTACTCGCGGAAGATGTTCACCAGGCTGCGCGGCAGCGGCCGCACCGACGGTGCGACGGAAAAGCTCAGCCCGACCGGATGCCCGGGGGTCGGATACGGGTCCTGGCCGACGATGAGCACCCGGACGTCGGCGAATGGCTGCTTGAACGCCCGCAGGATGTTCTCGCCGGACGGCAGGTACGACCGGCCTGCCGCGATCTCCGCGCGCAGGAAATCGCCAGCGGCCGCGATCTGATCAGCGACCGGTTCGAGGGCCTCCGCCCAGCCGGGCTCGATGATCTCCTCAAGCGGCCTGCGCGTCACGGGAACCGACTGTAACGCCCCGGTCCGTTCCCAGCACCCTACTCCGCCCGGATGCCCGGCCCGCGTTTGCGCCCCGCACGAAAGCTTTCACACACGCGCGTTCCCTCCGGCGTCGGATGGCTCGCGCGATCCATCCGGGAATCTCGGATCAATCACGGGATCCATCGGCACGGGTGGCGGCGCCCAATTGCGCGAAACGGCATCAACCACATCGCAGGCGCTCCACGGCGGGCCCGAGTCCATCCCTGGGAGTGTCCGCAGCGGGTGAGAAGGTACCGGCATGGACGACAGCCCCGGTTTAGCCGCCTTGCTACGTCGGCAGCACAACGTGATTACGCGCAGCCAGGCTCTCGCGGTCGGCGTTGGGCATGACACTGTCCACCGCCGAGCGCTGGCCGGGGGCCAATGGCAGCGGCTGCTTCCTGGCGTTTACCTGACCGTGACTGGCACGCCGACGCAGAACCAGCGCGAGATGGCTGCGCTGCTATACGCCGGTCCTGGTGGCACACTCACCGGCCAGGCCGCCTTACGCCGGCATGGCATGCGTACCGTTCCCGCGCAGGTCATTGACGTGCTAATCCCTGCGAAGCGGGTCCGGCAGAGCCGGGGCTTCGTGCTCCTGCACCAGACGCTGCGGTTGCCGCCTCTGGTGTGCCACGAGGGACCGATTCAGTACGCGTTAGCGGCCAGGGCAGTGGCGGATGCCGCGCGGGCCATGAAGGACCTGACCTCGGTCCGCGCCGTCGTAGCCGCGGCGGTGCAGACCAGGCGATGCACCATCAAGCAGCTCGCTGAAGAGCTGCAGGCCGGCCCGGTCCGCGGCTCAGCGCTGCTGCGCGCCGCATTGGCGGAGGTCGGACTCGGCACCCGATCCGCGCCTGAAGCCGAGCTCTTCGACCTGATCAGGCGCGGACGTCTGCCCGCGCCGATCCTCAATCCGCTGCTGTACGCCGGTGACGAGCTTCTCGCGCGCCCGGATGCGTGGTGGCCCGCGCACGCCCTCGCGGCGGAGGTTGACTCACGCGAATGGCACCTGTCGCCGGAACGCTGGGAGGAAACTATGCGCAGGCATGACCGGATGGCGGAGTTCGGCATCCAGGCCCTGCACTTCTCGCCTCGGCAGATCCGGCAGAGGCCAGACGCCGTGCTGGCCACCATCGGGAACACTCTCGCACGACGGCGGGGAATGTCCGCTCCAGCGATCACGACCGTCCAGGCCGCCGCCTAGCCAGCCATCGCGGCTATCGGGCCATCTCCGCGATCCGGCCTTCCAGGAACGTCCGCTCCGCCGCGTTCTCGGTCAGCGCGAGCGCGTCCTCGTAGGACAGCCTGGCCTCGTCGCGCCGGTCAAGCCGGCGCAGCAGGTCGGCCTTGGTGGCGGGCAGGTAGCGGTAGCCGTCGAGCCGCCCGTCCTGCTCTAGCCGCTCGATCTCGACCAGCGCGGCGGCCGGGCCCTGCACCATCGAGGTCACCACGGCCCGGTTCAGGGCGACCACCGGCGACGGCCAGGCCCGCAGCAGCCGGTCATAAAGCACGAGCAGTTGCGGCCAGTCGGTGGCCGCGTAGCTTGGCGCCTCGGCGTGCACGGCGCCGATGGCGGCCTGCAGCGCGAACCGGCCAGGCCGCCCGCATCGCAGGGCCTCGATGACCAGTTTCCCGCCCTCGGCGATCGCGTCCGCGTCCCAGAGCGAACGGTCCTGGTGCTCCAGCAGTTGCAGGCCGCCCTGCGCGTCGGTCCTGGTCGCCCGTCGGGCGTCGGTGATCAGCAGCAGCGCCAGCAGGCCGCAGACCTCGGGCTCGTCCGGCATCAGCTCGCGCAGCAACCTGGTCAGCTCGATCGCGCGCTCGACTAGCTCGGGACGAACCAGGCCGGCCCCGTGCGGGTCGGTGTGCCCGGTGGTGAACAGCAGATGGATCACGGTCAGCACCGCGTCGAGCCGGTCAGGCAGTTCGGCGGCCTCCGGCACCCGGTATGCGATCCTCGCCGCCGAGATCTTCTTCTTCGCCCGCGTCACCCTGGCCGCCATCGTCGGCTCGGACACGACGAATGCCTTCGCGATCTCCGCGGTACTCAGCCCGCATACCAGCCGCAGGGTGAGCGCGACCTGGGCTTCCCTGGCGAGCGCCGGGTGACAGCAGGTGAAGATCAGGCGCAGCCGGTCATCGGCGATCACCTCGCTGCCCTCAGCAGGCTCCGCGTCGAACCCGGACGCCTGCTCGGGCACGATCAGCAGCGGCAGCTTGGTCCGCAGCGTCCTATCCCTGCGCAGGGTGTCGAGCGCCCGGTGCCTGGCCGCCGTGGTCAGCCAGGCACCGGGGTTACGCGGGACACCCTGCCGGGCCCACGCGTCGAGCGCCGCGACGTAAGCGTCCTGCACGCACTCTTCTGCTGCGTCGAGATCCCTGGTCACTCGTGCGGTCGCGGCGAGCACGAACGCCCACTCCCGCCGGTGCGCCTCGGCCACCGCGGCGGCGATCGCGTTCCTCGCGGTATCCCTGCGGCCTGGGCCGGCGGGACGGGCAGGCGACGCCGCCGCGGCCGCCTGGCCTTCCCGTGGCGGTCCGCCGTTTCCGCTGCGCCTCATAGCCGCCTCGCCGCTCTCCGGCACAGCCAGTGGGCCGTCAGCCGCCCGAGGTGTCCATCACCGGACGAACCTCGACGCCGCCGTACGGTGCCGGGCAGAGCTTGGCGATCTCGATGGCGTGGTCGAGGTCGCGCGCCTCGATCAGGTAGAACCCGCCGAGCGCCTCCTTCGTCTCGACGAACGGCCCGTCCGTGACGATGTCGCCGCGGATGGACGTTGCCGTGGCGGTGGGCTCGAGCGCGTCGCCGCCGGTGATCTTGCCGCCGCGCTCGCCGACCTGCCCGGCGAACCTGCCGTGCGCCTCCGCGGCCTGCTGCCACGACGCTTCGCCGCCATCGGCGTAGCCGCTCTCAGCCTCGTAGATCAAGATCGCGTACTGGGCCATTGCAGTCTCCTTCGCGTTGTGTCCGATCCCCCCGCTGCTTCCGACGAACGACGGTGGCTCGATTCGACAGGGGTCGGGCCCGATTTTGTTTTACTCAGTCCCGCCGCGGACTCGGGCTCGCATCCCTGGTCGTCTCCGGGCGTCAGGCTCGTGATCCGCCGTCCCCCCGGCGACCCGCCGTCTCGGCCGCTGCCCGCAGGTGCTTGACCGCCGCGGCGGGGTCATGCGCGCCGAACACGGCTGTGCCAGCGACAAAGACATCGGCGCCGGCCTCGGCACAGCGGCCGATGGTCTCCTCGGTCACTCCCCCGTCGACCTGCAGCCAGATCTCGCCGCCACGACGCGCGATGAGTTCGCGTGCGCGACGTACCTTCGGCAGCACCAGGTCAAGGAAGTGCTGACCGCCGAACCCTGGCTCGACGGTCATCACCAGGAGCATGTCGGTCTCGGGCAGCAGGTCCGCGTAGGGCTCGACCGCTGTTCCGGGGTTCAGCGCCAGGCCCGCCCGCGCCCCGGCGGCCCTGATCGCCCGCAGGGTCCGCACCGGCGCCCTGGCCGCCTCGGCGTGGATCGTGACATTCCGCGCGCCGGCGGCCGCGTAATCCGGCGCCCAGCGGTCCGGGTCTGCGATCATCAGATGGCAGTCAAGCGGCAGCACGGCGTGTTTCAGCAAGGCGGCAACGACGGGCAGCCCGATCGTCAGATTCGGCACGAAATGGCCATCCATGACGTCGATGTGCAGCCAGTCAGCGGTGTCGGCTACGAGCGCCGCATCGTCGGCCAACCTGGCGAAGTCGGCGGCTAGGACGCTCGGCGAAATCTGCATGCTCATGACATGTGGAGTCTACGAGCGGGCGGGGACATTCGTGGGATCGTCCTCCGGTACGGGCGGCGGCATACTGTCACACCCCTCCGCTAGCTTCGCTCGCATGTTCGGATGCCGACCGAAGGAGGGCATGTGCAACTGACCGAAGCACCAGAGCGGCTGCTCGATCGGGTACGCAAGCTGCTGGCGCAGGCCGAGGATGACTCGGTCACCCCCGCCGAAGCCCAGGCATTCACTGCGAAGGCTGCCCAGCTGATGGCCAAATACGGCATCGACCGGGCCCTGCTCGCGGCCGACCGGCCGGAGACTGACCAGCCGGCCAACCGGATCCTGGACATCGACAACCCATGGGCAAGGGAGAAGGCCCATCTGCTCAGCGGGCTCGCCGCAGCGCTGCGGTGCCAGTGCATCCTGCTTGGCACGAGGCCGGGAAGCCGGGTGCATCTGTTCGGCTTCGCCTCTGACATCGACCGCACCGATGTGCTGTACACATCCATCCTCATCCAGATGGCGCATGGCCTAGCCAGCGCCCAGGTCCCCGAATGGAGCAGCAGCCCGCGGGCGTGGCGCCGTAGCTGGCTGCTCGGCTTCGCGACCGCCGTGATCGCTCGCGTACGGGAGGCAGAGTACGGCGCGGTACGGGCGGCGACTAGGCAGGGCACACGCGACGGCGAGAAGACCGCGCTCGTCCTGGCCGACCGCTCGCTGGTCATCCGCCGGCAGGTCGAAGAGGCCTACCCCGTGACCCGCAAGGCGCGGGTCACCTACACAGGCAGCGGGTACCGCGATGGCTACAGCCAGGGCCAGCGCGCCGATATCGGCACCACCAGGCTGCCGAGGGCACGGGGCCGCGCCCTGGCCGGCGCCCAGGGCCGGTCGCGCTAGACCTCGGTCACGCTGACCGGAACTGCCGCAGGCGAGCGCCCATGTCAGCCACCTGCGTGCGAAGACTTCCCCGGACCGAACCGGGACCGCGGGGCAGCGTCCCCCGCCAGCGTCCTCCTGCCCTCAGGCTGAGCGGCTTGTGCCGAGCCGGCGCAGGATGGCCACGAAGATCGCGTCCGTGCCGTGCCGGTGCGGCCAGAACTGGGCGTACCTCGAATCCGGTTCCTGGCAGCGCAGCCCAGGAACCTCGGCGAGCAGCGCCGGGCAGTCCAGGACCTCCAGATCCTCGCGGCTGGCGAGCACCTCAGCGAGCACGCCCCTGGTCTCGGCGAGGTGCGGCGAGCAGGTGACGTAAGCCAGGACGCCGCCTGGCCTGGTTGCCTCGATCGCCGAGATCAGCAGCCCGCGCTGCAGCTTGGTCAGCGTCGCGATGTCGGCCTCGCTCCGGCGCCAGCGAGCCTCGGGGCGACGGCGCAGGCTGCCCAGCCCCGAACACGGGACGTCGGCGATCACCCGGTCGAACGCGGCGGGCCGCCAGGCCGGCGCCGTGCCGTCGGCGGTAACGGCGCGGGCGGAGCCCGTCGGGCGTACCGCCTCGGCGGCCAGCCTGGCCCTGTGCTCGTGCGCGTCGGCCGCCACGAGGACGGCGCCCCGCTCGGCCGCTATACCTGCGAGCAGCCTGGCCTTGCCGCCAGGGCCAGCGCACAGGTCGAGCCAGGCCCGGTCCTGGTCGCCGACGTCCGCTCTGGTCAGCGCGAGCACGGCAAGCTGGCTCGCTTCGTCCTGCACGGCCGCGCGGTGTTCGGCGACAGCGGGAAGGGCGCCAGGGTCGCCGCCGGGCAGATAGGCGCCGAAGGGCGACCACCGCGCGGGCTGGGCTCCTGCGTCTGCGAGTTCGCCAGGCTGCGTGAGTCCGGGCACGGCAACCAGCGTGACCGCTGGCCGCTCCTGGTCAGCCGCGAGCGCGGCTTCGGTCTCCTGCAGGGCCGAACCGGTCGTCGCCGCCCCTACCCCCGTCGTCGCCGGCTGCTCACCGAGGGCGTCGGCGAAGGCGGCGACGATCCAGCGCGGATGGCTGTACCTGATCGACAGGTGACCGGCAGGATCGGCTTGGCGATCCGGCGCGGCGAGCGCGATCCACGCTTCAAGGTCACGCGGAGCGATCCTGCGCAGCACCGCGTTGACGAACCCGGCAGGCCGCCTGCCCGCGACTGCGATCGCGAGGTCGACCGTGGTCGCGACCGCGGCGTGCGGCCTTGACCCGCATGCCGAGCAGCTGATGAGCGCCCAGCCGCAGCACGTCGAGCACCGGCGGGTCGATCTTGTCTAGCTCACGGTCGGCGCACATCCCGATGATCGCGTCGTAGCAGGACCGGTTGCGCAGCGTCCCGTAGACAAGCTCGGTCGCGAGCGCCGCGTCCTGGCCGTGCAGACCTCGCTCGCGCAGGGCGGCGGCGAGCAGCAGGTTCGCGTATGCGTCGCGCTCGGTGACCGCGGTCAGCACCGTGTGCGCGGTCAGCCGTGGCTGGTCTGATCCGTGCCCCGCGGCTCCTGGCGCCCGCGCGGCTGCCCGGCCGGCGACGCCATGCCGCGACCCGGTCGCGCCTGCGGGCCCGCGCTGTCCGGGTCCGCCGCGCGGCCCGGCACCCGCCGTTGGTCCGGCCCGGCGCGCGGGGCCGGCCCGCCGTCCAGCGTCTCTGCTCATGTCAGTCGAGGCTCATCTCAGTCGAGGCTCAGCGCATCAGTCGAGGCTGAGCTCAGTTGATCATCTCAGTCGAGCACCATGTCGGTGCTCCTGATTCCGCGAGCCCAGTCGGCGGCGGGCATCCTGCGCTTGCCTTCCTGCTGCACGTCCCCGAGCCGGACCGCGCGTCGTGCCTGTCCCGCGAAGACCCCGGCGCCGGTGACCCGTATCTCACCGGGCCGGAGGTCAGGCCAGTCGGCCTCCTCGCCGGCCGGCCTGCGAACCGGACCCAGCTTGAGCGTCGCGCCGGTCAGCGTCGTCCAGGCGCCGGGCGCTGGCGTACACGCGCGGATCAGGCGGTCGATTGCCTGGGCCGGCCGCTTCCAGCTCACCCGGGCGTCGCCCCGCTCGAGCTTGGGCGCGTGGCTGATCCCGTCCGGTGGCTGAGGCCGCGCCTCGAGCTCGCCGGACTCGATCCCGTCCAGCGTGGCCACCAGCAGGTCCGCGCCCGAGACAGCTGAGCCGTGCCAGCAGGTCGCCCGGCCGTGTCTGCGGCCCTGACCGGCTCGGTGAGACGCCGAACACCGGCCCCGCGTCAAGCTCGGCCACGAGCCGGAACGTCGTCGCGCCGGTGATCTCGTCGCCGTGCAGGATCGCGTGCTGCACCGGCGCGGCCCCCCGCCACGCGGGCAGCAGCGAGAAGTGCAGGTTGACCCAGCCGTGCCGCGGCATCGCGAAGCGCCGGCATCGGGAATCAGCGCGCCGTAGGCGACCACCGGGCAGCAGTCGGGGTCGATCTCGCGCAGCCTGGCTAGGAAGTCCGGATCCGATACGCGCCTGGGCTGCAGCACCTCGATCCCGGCCTGCGTAGCGCGCTCGGCGACAGGGCTGGCTGCCAGCTTCCTGCCGCGGCCCGCGGGCGCGTCCGGCCTGGTCAGTACCGCGGCGACCGAGTGTGACGAGTCGATCAGCGCGTCCAGCGACGGGACCGCGGTCCGCGGCGTGCCGGCGAAGACCAGCCGCATCGGCTAGAGCGCCTTGCCATGGGTCAGGTGCGGCGAGATCTTGACGGCGGGCACCTGCTCGCCCCACCACTCGGCAGCGCGGACCTCCTTCATCGCGAGCTTGCGCTGCTCGGCATCGAGCCGGTCGATGAACAGCACGCCGTCCAGGTGATCGGTCTCGTGCTGGACGCATCGCGCCAGCATCCCGCTGCCCTCGAGCCTGACTGGCTCGCCGTGCATGTCGAAGCCCTTGGCGACAACGCCATAGGACCGCTTGGTCGGGAACGCCAGGCCGGGGAACGACAGGCAGCCCTCGTCGTCGGTCTCCTCGTCGGCCGACAGGTCCAGGTCAGGGTTGATCAGGTGCCCGACGACTGTCGTCGACGTAATAGGTGAATACCCGCAGGCCGACCCCGATCTGCGGCGCCGCGAGGCCCAGGCCAGGCGCGTCCTGCATGGTCTCGGTCAGGTCGGCCACCAGCCTGCGCAGTTCGGCGTCGAAGTCAGTGACGGGCTCTGCTGGCGTACGCAGCACCGGATCTCCGAACAGGCGGATCGGCTTGATACTCACGGGCGGTGTCCTCCAGGTACTCGATCCCAGGGCCGGTCCGCGATTGCGGTTGCTCCAGTCTACGAGCCAGCCAGCTGCGCGAAGCCAGGTGAACCGGGCGCGCCGCGGCCGGACCTGCGACACGACCCGGCAGAGGAATCCGCCCGCAGACGGCGCGAAGCCCGACGAGCTAGTCGGTCCTCGTACGCGACGGGCGTGACCAGTCGGCGCTCGCCGCCGGAGACCGCGCCTTGAAGGCGGCCTTCCTGGCCGCCCTGGCGACGGCGGGCATCGGGTGGTGATCGCTCAGCGCCGTGAGGAAGCTGGTCACGCCTGGGTGACTGACCTCCCACAGCCTGGCCACGATCTCGGCCTGGTCCTCCGGCGGCAGATCGGGCAGCAACTCCGCGACGACATCTTGCGCGTTGGCCTCCTCGAGCAGGCCGGCGCCGAGGTCGACGAGCAGCCACGTGCGGTCGGCCGGGTCGAGCGGCACCTGCTCGCCGTGCTCGATCAGCCAGACGGCTGCGTGCGCCCGCAGCAGCGGCCGGTCGAGCGCCGCCCTGACCTGATCGATCGCGGACATGCCGATCCGGTCGAGCACCGCGAACGCCGCACCGCGCTGCCCTGGCGAACCGCCGGCCGCCGCGTCGATAAGTTCTGCGGCGGCACCGCCGGGCTCACGCACCCCGAGCCACGCCGTGATCTCAGCCTCGCCATCCTCGGCGTCGCAGTTGGCCAGGGCGGCCAGCAGGCTGTGGGCCCCCTCACGCCGCGCCGCGCCGAGCACGGGCACGTGCCAGCCCTGGGCTCGGAGCCTGCGGTGCACGCCCCAGGTTCCTAGCGGCGAGAGCGCGACAGTCAGGCTGCCCTCGCCCTCCTCGGTGCCGAGTTCGACCACGCCAAGATCGGCGAGGGTCTCCAGCGCGAGCGAGAGCGCTGCGCCCTGATCCGAGCCTGCCTTGCTGCCGCGCGCTGCCTCAGCCGGGCCGGCTGGGGCTCCGGCGCGGCCCTGTCCTGGCGGGGACGACACCGGCTGGACCTCAGGCATCTGTCCAGGCCGCTCGACCGGCGAGGCCGAGGCCGGCTGTGACTGCGCGGTGGCGCTCTGGCCCTCGGGCAGCTGAGCGTGCTCGGCGGTGCCTGGCCCGCGCCGCGGCCCGGCCGCCGAGACGTAGGCGTCGAAGAGTCCGTCCATCCCGACCGGGCCGCCCACCGTGTACAGCGCCGTCGCGATCCCGTCCAGTTCCTCAGAATCCAGGACCACGGCCAGCGCCGCGTCCCAGATCTGCAGGATGGTCTCGGTCTCGCCGTGGGCGAGGATGGCCGCCAGCCCTACTCCGCGGCTGGCCTGGCTGGCGAGGTCGGAAGCCGCCATCACCTGCCAGGCCGCCCAGACCTCTCTAGGTGCCAGATCGAGCGCCGAAGCTGCCGCGTCCATGGCCGCGGCGTCGAACTCGCCGCCCGCGGGCGCCTGCGCGCCTGGCCGCTGTGCAGCCCACTGGCTGAGATCGCGAGCGGCGCGCAAGAGCGGCGCTACCCGCGCCATCCCGGCAAGCTCGTCCCTGGGCGCCAGCCGGACCGAAGGCAGCCTGCGGCGCCCCGGCGGTTTCCCCTGGTTGCGGCGCATCAGGTCAGCCACGTGTGCAGGAACGATCGGTTCCTGACCGTGCGGGACATCGGGCGGTGTGCCCGGCCTCTGCCGTGAACTTGCCACCCAAGCACCTTACGGCCTGATCGGCATAACGTCAGATCAGCTCGCCAGGGTCAAGCTGCAACCGGACCTGGCCCTGGCTCTTCGCCGCGCTGCGGCCGGCCAGTCCCGACCGCAGCGCGACGGCCAGTGCGGTCCCGTCAGTTGCGGGCGCTCTGACCAGGTAGCGCACGGCAGCATCGGCCTGCGGCGCCGCGGAATTGTCGTGTTCAGCGGCTACCGGACCCAGCACGTCGGCCTGCGACGGCAAGGACACCGCACCGAGTAGCTCGCGAACATCGCGGTCCGCGCCCGTCAGGGCGGCAATCCGGA
Organism: uncultured Actinomycetota bacterium; assembly: GCA_963696215.1. Classification (GTDB taxonomy): domain Bacteria; phylum Actinomycetota; class Actinomycetes; order Streptosporangiales; family Streptosporangiaceae; genus Chersky-822. Next base: position 231,338 of record CAVOJF010000005.1, on the reverse strand, counting down.
CGACGGGCGGGAACCGCAGTTCCGTACGTTCGGCAAGTTCGCGATCCGCGAAGGTGGCGGGATCCCAGCGGATCAGCGCCTGAACCGCGGGCAGGCCCTGGTCAGCCAGCGCTATCACTTTGCCGCCGGCGGCGGCCGGCCTGACCAGTGCGGCGGCGTTCATCCAGCGGCGCAGCGCCTCCTCCCCGGCGCGCAGGCTCGGCCTGGCCAGCAACGCCCAGCCGTCCAGCAAGATCGCCGCGGCGTAGCCGCCGCGGGCCCGCGGCTCAGCTCCAGGGGTTGCGATGACGATCGCAGGCTCATCAGGAACGGCCACCACGACCTCAGCTCCGCTCGACGTCCTGACCGGTACGCCGGGAAACGCACGGCTCAGTTCCTCGGCAGTCCGCCGCTCACCGGTGATCAGCGCGCGGATGCCGGTGCCGCCGCAGTTCGGGCAGCCCTGGCCCGCTGGAGCGCCGCACCATCCGCACGATAGCTGCCGGTGCGGGCCGGACAGCGCTACCGGGCCAGCGCAGGCGGTGCACCGGAGCCTGGTGCCGCAGTGCTGGCAGGCGACCGCGGCCAGGTAGCCGCGCCTGGGCACCTGGAACAGGACGGGTCCGGCGGCCAGGGCATCCCTGGCCGTGCGCAGCGCCAGACTGGGCATCCGCGCGGTCTTCGCGGCCTCGTCGCGAGCGAGTTCGGCATCCTCGCCGGCCGGCCTGATCATCGCAGCGGTAGCGCGCACGGTCGGCCGGTCAGCTACCAGCGGCTTGGCCCACCCGGTGGCGATCAGCTGGGCGGCCTCGGCGGTCCTGGCGTAGCCGCCGATCAGGGCCGCGCTGCCGGTCCGGTGCGCCCGCAACGCCAGCACGTCCCTGGCGTGCGGGTAGGGCGCCCGCGGTTCGGCGTGCAGATCGTCGCCTTCGTCCCAGAGAACCACCAGGCCCAGGTCGCTGACCGGCGCGAACATCGCTGACCGGGTACCCGCCACCACCTTGACCTGGCCCCGCCGAACGGCGAGCCAGCGGCGGTAGCGCTCAGCGGGTCCGAGCTGAGCGGTCAGGCCGGTGAACGCGGACGCGCCGATCGTCGCGGTGAGCGCGGTCTCGATCAGCTCGAGGTCCCTGGCGTCTGGCACCACGACGAGCGCGCCACGGCCGCTGGCCACGGTCGCCGCGACCGCACGGGCGATCTCGTCGGCCCAGGCCGGACCTGGCAGGGCCGACCAGACAGCGCGCGGGGATCTGCCGTCCGCGAGCGCGGCGAGGAACGCGGCTCCGGTCCGATAGCGCGCCCAGAGACCTATTGCGTCGCCCGACCAGGAACCAGGGCCCGGCGGTCCCTCGCCCCTGCCAGGTCCGGCCAACGTGCTCGGTCCGGCGCCTGCGTCCGGTGTCGCGGCTTCGACGCTCGCGTGCCGCGGCGGGATAGCCAGCCGCAGCACGTCGGCGAGCGTGCCGCCGTACCGGTCGGCCACGGCCCTGGCCAGGCCGGCGATCTCGGCGGTCAGCACGGGTTCTGGCGAGAGCACCCGCTCAAGGAAGGCCAGGCGACCTTCGTGCTCGGACGCCTCGGCCCGTTCGACCAGGTAGCCGCCGGTCAGCCGGCAGGCGAACCTGACCCTGACCCGGCTGCCGGGCACGGCCGGCTCCGCGAGTTGCTCAGGCACCAGGTAGTCGAACAGCCGGTCCAGGTGCGGCAGCGGCACGTCGACCGCGACCCGCGCGACCGGCAGCCGATCCGCGGCCACCCGCCTCGCAGGCTTCCTCACCGGCCGCCGCGCGGCCCGCCGTGATGGCGCCCTGGCGGGCTCGGCAACCTGAGTGGCTGTCCCGAGAGCTAGTGCCGCCTGCGCCTGCCCTTGCTCGCCCGCGCGAGCCGCAGGCTCGGCCTCCCGCTCGCCGGACGAGTCGGTCACAGCCCGGCGGCCGCCCGCAGCGCGTCTGCCTTGTCCGTCCGCTCCCACGAGAAGTCGGGTTCCTCGCGGCCGAAGTGGCCGTAGCTCGCGGTCTGCGCGTAGATGGGCCTGAGCAGCTCGAGGTCCCTGATGATCGCGGCCGGCCGCAGGTCGAAGACGGCAAGGACCGCGTCTTGGATCCGCTCGAGCGGCACCTGCTCGGTTCCGAAGCACTCGACGAACAATCCGACCGGCTTGGCCTTGCCGATCGCGTACGCGACCTGCGTCTCGCACCTGTCGGCGAGGCCAGCGGCGACGACGTTCTTGGCCACCCAGCGCATCGCGTAGGCGGCGCTGCGGTCCACCTTCGACGGGTCCTTGCCCGAGAACGCGCCGCCGCCGTGCCTGGCCATGCCGCCGTACGTGTCGATGATGATCTTGCGTCCGGTCAGGCCGGCGTCACCCATCGGACCGCCCACCTCGAATCGTCCCGTCGGGTTGACCAGCAGCCGGTAGTTGGTCTTGTCCAGCTCAAGCGACGCGAGCACCGGCTCGACGACCCGCTCCCTGACGTCCGGCATGAGCAGGGCCTTCAGGTCGATCGCCGGCGCGTGCTGGGTCGAGATCACGACGGTGTCCAGCCGGACCGGCTCGTTCTCGCAGTATTCGATCGTGACCTGCGTCTTCCCGTCCGGCCTGATGTACGGGATCTCGCCGCTATGCCGCACCTCGGCCAGCTTCCGCGACAGCTTGTGCGCCAGCATGATCGGCAGCGGCATCAGCTCTGGCGTCTCCCGGCTGGCGTAGCCGAACATGAGGCCCTGGTCACCGGCGCCCTGGCGGTCGAGTTCGTCGTCCCCTTCGCCCTCGCGATGCTCGTAGGCATCGCTGACGCCCTGGGCGATGTCGGGCGACTGCGAGCCGATCGACACCGACACGCCACACGAGGCGCCGTCGTATCCCTTGGCCGATGAGTCGTAGCCGATCTCCAGGATCTTGTCCCTGATCAGGCCCGGAATGTCTACATACGTGCCCGTCGTTACCTCGCCGGCCACGTGTACCTGGCCGGTCGTGATCAGCGTCTCGACGGCTACCCGGCTCTGCGGGTCTCCTTTGAGCATCGCGTCCAGGATGGCGTCACTGATCTGGTCAGCCATCTTGTCGGGATGACCTTCGGTGACGGACTCTGATGTGAACAGCCGACGAGCCACTTTCGCACTCTCTTCTCAATTCAGCGGGTCTCGCCGAAGTGTAGCCGCGCGGCGGGCTGCGGCGGGCCATCCCCCGCAGCCCCGCCAGGTCAGCGGCCTGCCAGGCAGCTCAGGTGAGCCTGGCCACCACCTGGTCCCAGATCACGTCGGCCAGCGACTCCTTCGGCCCCAGCGGCACCGAGACCTGCTGTCCGTCGGCGGCGAGGATCTCCGCGGCGTTGTCGACGGTGCCGAACGCCAGGCCGTTCCCGACCATGTTGACCACGAGCAGGTCACAGCCCTTGGCCGCGAGCTTGACGCGGCCATTACTCACCGGGTTGTCGGTCTCGGCGGCGAACCCGACGATCACCTGACCAGTCCGCCGACGCTCCGCGGAGAGCTCGCGAAGAATGTCTGGATTCTCCGTCAGCTCGATCGGCCCGGGCCGACCGCCCGCCTTCTTGAGCTTGGTATCGCTCCTGGTCACCGGCCGGTAGTCGGCGACGGCCGCGGCCATCACGACGGCATCGGCCGTGGCCGCAGCCGCCACCGCGGCCTCGCGCAGCTGGCACGCCGAGGTGACCCTCACCACGTGCACGCCAGCGGGGTCGGGCAGCGCCGTATTCGCCGCGAGCAGGGTGACCTGGGCGCCGCGCGCGGCGGCGATCCTGGCGAGCGCGTATCCCTGCAGGCCTGATGACCAATTGCCGATGAACCTGACCGGGTCGAGTTCCTCCCTGGTGCCTCCTGCCGAGACCACGACGTGCCGCCCGGCCAGGTCGTGAGCCAGGCCGGCGATACCCCTGGCGAGCACGCGCAGGACAGCCTGAAACAGCTCTGCGGGCTCAGGCAGCCGGCCGGGGCCCGAGTCGCTGCCGGTCAGCCGTCCGGACGCGGGCTCGAGGACGATGGCGCCCCTGGCGCGCAGTGTCGCGACGTTCGCCTGGGTCGCCGGATGCTGCCACATCTCCGTGTGCATGGCGGGCGCGTAGAGGACCGGGCAGCGGGCGGCCAGCAGCACGTTGCCGAGCAGGTCGGGGGCCAGGCCGGTCGCGGCACGGGCGAGCAGGTCCGCGGTCGCCGGGGCGACGACGACAAGGTCAGCCCGCTGGCCGAGCGCGACGTGCGGCACCTCGTGCACGTCGTCCCATGGGCTGGTGCTGACCGGCTGGCCCGACAGCGCCTCCCAGGTGGCAGCGCCGACAAACCGAAGCGAGTCGGGCGTGGGAACGACGCGCACCGCATGACCGGATTCGGTCAGCAGCCTGAGCAGCTCGCAGACCTTGTACGCCGCGATGCCGGCGCCGACTCCGAGTACAACCCGCACTGGCGCCTGCCGCTCAGGGCTCAGGCGAGCGGGATTTCCGTGGCCTCGGCGTGCAGCATGCCCTCGCTGATCTCACGCAGCGCGATCGACAGCGGCTTTTCCTGCACCCGGGTCTCGACCAGGGGGCCGACGTACTCAAGCAGGCCCTCGCCGAGCTGCGCATAGTAAGCGTTGATCTGCCTGGCACGCTTCGACGCCATGATCACCAGGCCGTACTTGCTGTCCACCACGTCGAGCAGCTCATCGATGGGCGGATTGATGATTCCCTCGAGCGCCGGAGTCCCTGCCACGTTTGCCTTCCAGATTGAAAGCCGTACTCGGCTTGAAAGCCTTACTTCGCCGGCTGATCAGCCGGCTTGGCCGTCATCAAGGCTACCAGCTGAGTACAGACGTCCCGCACGGACGTGTTGACAAGAGTGACATCGAACTCACTCTCCGCTCTCAGCTCTGCCCTGGCCGCCTCCAGCCGCTGTTCGATCGCGTCGGCTGGCTCGGTTTCTCTGCCGGTGAGCCGGCGCACCAATTCGTCCCAGGATGGCGGGGCCAGGAAGACCAGGAGCGCGTCGGGGACGGCCGCTCGCACCTGCCTGGCGCCAACGACGTCGACCTCGAGCAGCCCTGGCAGGCCGCGCGTCAGCCGCTCCGCGACCGGGCCGCGCGGGGTTCCGTAGAAGTTGCCGGCGAATTTCGCCCACTCGAGCAACTGGCCGGTCGCCACCATGTCCTCGAAGATGGGCTCGTCGACGAACAGGTACTCCCGCCCGTGTACCTCGCCAGGGCGCGGCCGCCGCGTCGTCACCGAGACGGACAGCCAGATCTGCGGGCAGTGCTCCCTGATCGCCTGGACGACCGTGCTCTTGCCGACGCCTGACGGGCCAGAGAGCACCGTCAGGCCCGCGGGGACAGGGGCTCCGTCAAGCGATCGGGTCGAACTGGCCTGATCGCCCATGACGCAACTCCCCCGTCCCCGCGTGTGGCGCCTGACGCCCTTAGCGGCCGCGCGGCGGTTGCCCGACGCGCGCGCTTCGGATAGCACCGCTCAGACGTCGCGAAATTCCTGCTCCAGCGCGATCCGCTGGTTCGCGCCTAGTCCGCGGACGCGACGCGACTCGGCAATGCCCAGACGCTCCATGATCTGCTTGGCGCGGACCTTACCCACGCCAGGCATGGACTCAAGCAACGCCGAGACTTTCATCTTCCCGACGACGTCGTCAGTCTGACCGTCCTTGAGGACCTCAGGCAGGGTCGTCGAGGCGTGCTTGAGCTTATTTTTGATCTCAGCACGCTCCTTGCGTGCCTTTGCCGCCTTCTCCAGGGCGGCGGCCCGCTGGTCGGGGGTCAGTGGAGGAAGAGCCACGCGTGGTCACCTCGGGTTTCGTATCGAAAAACTCTGTTCGCGAGGGGAAACTAGCGAGTTCAGGCCGCTAGAGCAACGCGAACCCCCGTTTAACGCGCCACAATTCATCCATAATGACGCAGTGAGTACGTTCCAGTACTTAGTGTAATCGTCTGAGGTAAGGCTGACCACGAATTAACGGCCTTGCGTGTCGTCAGCGACAGCGCGCTGTTTCGGTGACTTTAGGCGTGTCGATGGTCCAGCCATCACCGGAATCCACGATGGATGGACCACCCACACACTCAGGGCCCGATCGAAGAGCAGCCGAAGCCTTCGCCGGCTGTCAGCGGGCGGCTGGCTGGTGCCGGCGGATCGCGGTTGCGAGCGCGGCCGCCGCCGCGCCTGGATCGGACGCACCGGTGATCGGCCGGCCGATCACGAGCAGATCCGCGCCGGCCTGCAACGCCTCTTCGGGCGTCGCGACCCTCGCCTGGTCATGGCTGGACGCACCTGCCGGGCGTACCCCCGGCGTGATCAGCGTGATGTCGGGGCCGACCTCGGACCTGACCGCCGCGACCTCCCGTGGCGAGCAGACCAGGCCCCGCGCACCCGCGCTCACGGCGAGCGTCGCGAGCCTGCGCACGGCGTCGCTGACAGGGCCGGTGATGCCGATCTCATCCAGGTCCGGATCACTGAGCGAGGTCAGCACCGTCACCGCGACGATTCTGGTGTTCGGCAGGGCGTCCACCGCGGCCTTGATCGCCGCCGCTCCTGCGGCGGCGTGGACGGTCAGCAGGTCCGGCCTGACCTTGGCGACGGCGCTCGCGGCGCCGCCGACGGTCGCGGGAATGTCGTGCAGCTTGAGGTCGAGGAACACGTCCACGCCGCGGGGTCCGCGCACCGACGCCACCGCATCTGGCCCGAACCGCAGGTACAGCTCGAGCCCGATCTTAAGCGTGCTGACGTGCGGCGCCACCAGGTCGGCCCAGTGCGCGGCGGTGTTCAGGTCCGGCGCATCGAGCGCGACAGCGATCGGGGCGCGGCTTGTCATGTTCTCTCCATCCTCGCGGGACCTTCCGGCCACGAAACTTCCAGCCACACGGCTGGGCACATCGTCGGTCCGCCCGATCGCGGCAATGCTCGCGCAGGTACCCAGCCCCGCCGCATCCCATGCCGCCTATGGCATGTTTCCCCTGCTCCGGCTGCCCGCTGTGGTCTTCACCTCGTGCGCGCGCCCGACCAGATCGGCGGCCCTGTCGACGCCGCGCTGCGCGAGTTCCTCGTCCAGTTCGCGCAGGACGCGGGCGCACGCAGACGGGTCGTGGAAGCTCGCGGTGCCGACACTGACCATCGACGCGCCGGCCAGCATGAGCTCGAGCGCGTCGCGGCCGGTCATCACGCCGCCCATCCCGATGATCGGCACGTCGGGCAGCGCCTCCCTGACCTGCCAGATGCACCGGACGGCGACCGGCCTGATCGCGGGGCCAGACAAGCCGCCGGTCAGCCCGGCCAGTACGGGCCGCATCGTCTCGGTGTCGATCACCATCCCGAGCAGCGTGTTGATCATCGACAGGCCGTCGGCGCCCGCGGACACGCAGGCACGGGCGATCGCGACGATGTCGGTGACGTCGGGCGACAGCTTGGCGAACACCGGGATGTCATGCCTGGCGCGAGCCCTGACGGCGGCCAGCACCGCCCCGGCGTCGGCGGGATCGCAGGCGAACACCTGCCCGCGGTGCTCGACGTTCGGGCACGAGATGTTGACCTCGATCGCGGTGACCCCGGCGGCATCCGACAGCCGGGCAGCCAGTTCCGCGTACTCCTCGACCGTGCCGCCGGCGATCGAGACCACCGTCCTGGCGCCGCGTGACAGCAGCCACGGCAGGTCTCGCTGCAGGAACGCGTCGATGCCTGGCCCCTGCAGCCCGATCGAGTTGAGCATCCCGCTGCTGGTCTCTGCCATCCGCGGGGTCGGGCGGCCCGCGCGCGGCGCGAGCATGACCGACTTAGTGACGACCGCGCCAATCTTGGACACATCGATGAACTGCGCGAGCTCGCGGCCCGAACTCGCGCAGCCTGAGGCGGTCAGGATCGGGTTGGGAAGCTCGGTGCTCCCGAGCCTGGTCCGCAGGTCAGGAGCCATGGCCCTCCGTCCGCTCTGGAGTGGGCTGGCGGCCGCGGACCTGCTGGCCGGCAACCCGGTTCGCCGGATCGCCGGCGCCGCGTACGGGCGCGGGGCGCGGGCCGCGGCCGGCCCGGGACTCCCAGCCGGGAGCGCCGAACGCGTCGAATGGGATCGTGCCGACGTCATCCCAGCGCACCTGCTCGCCGCGGAACACGGGGCCATCCACGCACGACCTGACCATCCTGGTGATCCCGTCCGACCCGACGACCGGCAGCACGCACGTCATGCAGGTGCCGATCCCGCAGGCCATCGCCTCCTCGACCGCGACCTGCACAGGCAGGTCGTACCGGCGCGCCAGCGCGGTCACCTGGCGGAGCATCGGCATCGGCCCGCAGGCGTAGATCACATCGGTCCGCGCGTCGTGGATGACCTGACCAAGCATGTCGGTCACGATGCCCCGCGCGCCGAGCGAGCCGTCGACCGTCGTGATCGTCGCCGACCTGCCGGTGCGCCGCGCCGTCAGCGCGCCGAAGATCCGGTCGCCGCTGGCCGCTCCGAGCAGGAAGTCAACCGAGCAGCGTCGCTGCCTGAGCCGGTCAGCGAGCGCGAACAGCGGCGCGCTGCCATACCCTCCGCCGACCAGCAGGCAGCTCACCGGATCGCGCGGCACCGGGAACGGCCGGCCGAGCGGCCCGGTGACATCGAGCACGTCCCTCGCCCTGCGCTCGGCCAGCCACCGGGTCCCCGGCCCTGTGACGGCGAAGATGAACTCGACTGTTCCGCCGTGGTCGGGCCGGACGTCGTGAATCGAGAACGCGCGGCGGAGCACCATCGCCGTGCCAGGACCGCCGACCGCGACGGTGACGAACTGGCCTGGCTTGAACCTGGCGGCGATGCCGGGGGCGACGACCGTCATCGCGTGGTAGGCGTCGACCCGGCGCACGGTCAGTACCGTGCCGCGGACCTGTAGCGGGCCCGACTCGGATTCAGGGTCGCTGAGCGTCATGCCTGACCATCCGGCCAGTGCCGCCTGATCCGCTCGGCGTGCTGCTGAAGCGACCGCACACCCACCTCGTTCCTCATGATGGCCTCGATTCCCTGCACGATCGCGGCGAGCCCGGCCATCGTCGTCACGCAAGGCAGGCCGCGGCGCACCGCCGCCGTGCGGATCTCGTAGCCGTCCCGGCGCGGGCCAGGCTGCCCGGCCCCGCCGAACGGCGTGTTGACGACGAGGTCAACCTGGCCGGCCAGGATCCGCTCCACGATCGTCGGCTCACCGTCCGGCCCGCGGCCGTCGCTGTGCTTACGGACGATCGTGGCATGCACGCCGTTGCGGCGCAGTACCTCACCGGTACCGCTGGTCGCCCAGATCTCGAATCCCAGGTCGGCAAGGCGCTTGACCGGAAAGATCATCGCGCGCTTGTCCTTGCTGGCGACCGAGACGAAGGCACGGCCCTTGACCGGGAGCGCGCCGTAGGCGGCCGCCTGCGACTTCGCGAAGGCGGTACCGAACACCTCATCGATCCCCATCACCTCGCCGGTCGACCGCATCTCGGGCCCGAGCAGGGTGTCCACTCCAGCGCCGTGGGCGTCCCTGAACCGGCCGAATGGCAGCACCGCCTCCTTGACCGCGATCGGGGCGTCCAGCGGCAGCGTTCCGCCGTCGCCCGATGCGGCCAGGACGCCCTCGGCCCGCAGGTCGGCGATCGTCGCGCCCAGCATGATCCTGGTAGCGGCCTTGGCGAGCGGGACCGCGGTGGCCTTGGACACGAACGGCACGGTGCGCGACGCCCGCGGGTTCGCCTCCAGGACGTACAGCAGGCCAGCGGCCAGCGCGTACTGCACGTTCAGCAGCCCGCGAACTCCCACGCCGCGCGCGATCGCCTCGGTCGAGACCCGCACCGCGTCCAGGTATTCCCGCCCGAGCGTGATGGGCGGGAGCGCGCAGGCCGAGTCGCCAGAGTGGATCCCGGCCTCCTCGATGTGCTCCATCACGCCGCCCATGTAGAGCTCATCGCCGTCGAACAGCGCGTCCACGTCGATCTCGATCGCGTCGTCCAGGAACCTGTCGATCAGCACCGGGTGCTCGGGGCTCGCCTGGGTGGCCCGGTGCACGTAGGCCTCAAGCGTCACCTCGTCGTAGACGATCTCCATGCCGCGGCCGCCGAGCACATAGGACGGCCTGACCAGCACCGGGTACCCGATCTCCGCCGCGATCTCGGCGGCGTCGCCTGGCGACAGCGCGGTGCCGTGCCGCGGCGCTCGCAGCCCGGCCGCCGCCAGCACCGCGCTGAACTCAGCCCGGTCCTCGGCCAGGTGAATCGCGCCAGGCGCGGTACCGAGGATCGGGACGCCCTCGGCCTCCAAAGCCCGCGCCAGGCCGAGTGGCGTCTGACCGCCGAGCGACACGATGACGCCAGCCACCTCCCCGGCCGCCTGCTCGGCCGCGACGACCTCGAGCACATCCTCAAGGGTCAGCGGCTCGAAGTAGAGCCGGTCGGAGGTGTCGTAGTCGGTGGATACCGTCTCCGGGTTGCAGTTGACCATCACGCTCTCGAAGCCAGCCTCGGCGGCTGCGAAGCACGCGTGGACGCAGGCGTAGTCGAACTCGATGCCCTGGCCGATGCGGTTCGGCCCGCTCCCGAGGATGATCACCTTCGGCTTGGCCGACGGCGGCACCTCGGACAACTCGTCGTAGCTGGAGTACAGGTACGGCGTGCTGGCTGCGAACTCCGCGGCGCAGGTGTCCACCATGTGGTACACGGGGCGCACCTCGAAGTCTCGCCGCAGCGACCTGACCTGGCGCTCGGACATCGCCAGCAACTGTCCGAGCTGCGCGTCGGAGAACCCGCTGGACTTCGCGGCGCGCAGGCTGGCCGGCGTGGGCGGCCCACCCCGTGCGATTTGTCGCGCCTGATCCTCGATGCTCTTGACCTGCTCGATGAACCAGGGGTCGATTCCGCTCGCGGTCGCTAGCTCGGCCACGGACGCCCCGGCCCGCAGGGCCTGGTGCAGCGTGCCGATCCTGCCGTCGTGCGGTATCGCGCAGCGGGCGACCAGGGCGTCGCGGTCACCTGGCGGATCGCGCCAGCTCAGCGGCGCGCCGGGCTGCTCGAGCGAGCGCAGCGCCTTCTGCAGCGCCTCGGCGAAGCAGCGCCCGATCGCCATCGCCTCGCCGACCGACTTCATGTGCGTGGTCAGGACCTGATCGGCGCCAGGGAACTTCTCGAACGCGAACCTCGGCACCTTGACCACGACGTAGTCGAGCGCGGGCTCGAAGCTGGCCGGGGTTTCGCCGGTGATGTCGTTGCGGATCTCGTCGAGGCTGTAGCCGATGGCGAGCCTTGCCGCGATCTTCGCGATCGGGAAACCGGTCGCCTTTGAGGCCAGCGCGCTGGACCGGGAAACCCTTGGGTTCAGCTCGATCACGACCATCCGGCCGGTGCGCGGCTCGACGGCGAACTGGATGTTGCAGCCGCCGGTGTCCACACCGACCGCACGCAGCACCGCGATCGCCAGATCGCGCATGCGCTGGTACTCGCGGTCGGTCAGGGTCATTGCTGGCGCGACTGTGACCGAGTCGCCGGTGTGCACGCCCATCGGGTCGACGTTCTCGATCGAGCAGACCACCACGACGTTGTCGTTGCGGTCCCGCATCAGCTCGAGTTCGTACTCCTTCCAGCCGAGGATGGACTCCTCGAGCAGGACCTCAGTGACCGGGCTGGCATCCAGGCCCTGCCCGCCGAATTGGTGCAGGCCGGCGGCGTCGTAGGCGATGCCTGAGCCGGAACCGCCGAGGGTGAAGGACGGGCGGACGACCAGCGGGTAGCCGAGATCGGCGGCGGCGGCCTCGCACTCGGCCAGCGTGTGGCAGACCACGCTGCGCGGCACCTCGCCGCCGACGCTGGTCACGATCTCCTTGAACGCCCTGCGGTCCTCGCCCGCCTTGATCGCGTCGATGTCCGCGCCGATCAGTTCGACCTCGTAGCGGGCCAGCGTGCCCGCCTCGTGCAGCGCGACGGCGGCGTTCAGCGCCGTCTGGCCGCCCAGTGTCGGCAGGACCGCGTCGGGCCGCTCCAGGGCGATGACCCGCTCCAGCACGTCAGGCGTGATCGGCTCGATGTAGGTGGCGTCCGCGAACTCAGGGTCGGTCATGATCGTCGCCGGGTTGGAGTTGACCAGGCTGACCCTGATCCCCTCCTCCTGGAGGACCCGGCAGGCCTGAGTTCCCGAGTAGTCGAATTCGCAGGCCTGCCCGATCACGATCGGCCCTGACCCGATCACGAGCACCGAGTTGATGTCCTCGCGCTTAGGCATGACGCCGCCGGAAGGGCCGCTGGCCTGCGGGCGCGCTCATCGGGCGCGCTCCATCAGGTCGCAGAAGGCCCCGAACAGCCCGGCCGCGTCGTGCGGGCCTGGCGCGGCCTCCGGGTGGTACTGGACCGCGAACGCCGGCGCGTCAAGAAGCCTGAGTCCCTCGACGACGCCGTCGTTGAGGTTGACGTGCGTGACCTCGGCCGCGCCGAAGGCGGTCTCGAACCGCACCGGGCTGGCCGTGGCGTCTGATTCCGGCGGACCTGACGGCATGGCGACCGCGAAGCCGTGATTGTGGCTGGTGATCTGCACCGCACCGGTCCGCAGGTCCTTGACGGGCTGATTGCTGCCGCGGTGGCCGAACCTGAGCTTGTAGGTGGGCAGGCCGAGCGCGCGGCCGAGCACCTGGCTGCCGAGGCAGATGCCGAAGACCGGGACCCCGGCGGCGAGCACGTCCCGCATCGCGTCGACCGCGTATCCGCAGGCGGCCGGGTCGCCGGGGCCGTTGGAGAAGAACACCCCGTCCGGGTTGACGGCGAGGATCTCAGCGGCCGTAGTGGTCGCTGGCAGAACGTGTACCTCGCAGCCGAGTCCGGCCAGAGCGGCCGGGGTGGCGGCCTTGATGCCGAGGTCGACGGCGGCGACCCTGAACCGCAGGGCCTGTCCAGCCGGCGGCGCGACTAGGTAAGGCTCGGGCGTGGTGACCTCGCGGGCAAGGTCGGCACCCGTCATCGGCGGGCTCGCGAGGACGCGCTCGGTCAGCGCCTGCGGATCGGTGCCCGCGGTGCTGATCGCGGCCCGCATCGCCCCGCGCTCGCGCAGATGCAGCGTCAGCGCCCGGGTGCCGGTGATCGCGATCGCCGTGATGCCGCGGCCCTTGAGTTCCTCGTCCAGCCCGCGCACAGCGCGCCAGCTGGACGCGACCGGGCTCGGGTTGCGGATCACGAACCCGCTGACCCAGATCCGTCGCGACTCGTTGTCCTCATCGTTGATGCCGGTGTTGCCGATATGCGGGGCCGTCATCGCGACGATCTGACGGCAGTACGACGGGTCGGTCAGCGTCTCCTGGTAGCCCGTCATACCGGTGTTGAACACAGCCTCGCCGAACGTCTCGCCCTCGCAGCCGAACCCCGTACCGCGGAAGGTCGTGCCGTCTTCGAGCACGAGCAAGGCGGGCGGGTGCGCGTTCACGACGTGAGCTTCCCGTCGAGAACTGTCGGCGCACCGCGCAGGAACGTGGCGACGACCTGGCCAGGCAGCTTCATCCCGGCGAACGGCGAGTTGCGGCTGCGGGAGGCGTGACCGGCCGGATCGACCGGCGAGATCGGCTCGGGGTCGTACAGGACCAGGTTGGCGGGCGAGCCGGCCGCGATCGGGCACCCGTGCCGCAGATCCTGGTGCCCGGTGCGAGCCGCACCGGGCCCGCTGCTCCCGCCGCTTCCGACGCTTCCTGTGTTCCCGCCGATCCGGCCGATCGCCGCCGGCCTGACGGACATCCGGTCCGCGACCGCGGCCCAGTCGAGCAGGCCGGTGCTCACCATCGCCTCATGCACCACCCGCAGCGCCGTTTCCAGGCCCGTCATGCCAAACGAAGCCTGCGACCACTCGGTCTCCTTGTACTCCACCGGGTGCGGGGCATGGTCGGTGGCGACGCAGTCGATGGTCCCGTCGGCGAGGCCGGCCCGCAGCGCGGCGACGTCGGCGGCCGTGCGCAGCGGCGGGTTCACCTTGTAGACCGGGTCGTAGCCGACGGCCAGGTCGTCGGTCAGCAGCAGGTGATGCGGGGTGACCTCGGCCGTGACCCGCCAGCCCTTGGATTTGGCCCACCGGATGATTTCGACGGACCCTGCGGTGGACACGTGGCAGACGTGCATGGCCGAGCCAACGTGGGCCGCCAGCAGGCAGTCGCGTGCGATGATCGCCTCCTCCGCGACCGCCGGCCAGCCTGTCAGGCCGAGCCTGGCCGACACCTCGCCCTCGTTCACCTGGGCGCCAGCGGTGAGCCGCGGTTCCTGGGCGTGCTGCGCGATCACGCCGTCGAAGGCCTTGACGTACTCCAGCGCCCGCCGCATCAGCGTGGCGTCGCTGACGCACTGCCCGTCGTCGGAGAACACCCGGACCCTGGCAACCGAGTCCGCCATCGCTCCGAGTTCGGCTAGCTGGCGCCCGCCGAGCCCGGTCGTCACAGCGCCCACCGGGTGCACGTCGCAGTTCCCGGCCTGCCTGCCGAGCCGCCAGACCTGCTCAACCACGCCGGCGGTGTCGGCGACCGGGTCGGTGTTCGCCATCGCGTGAATGGCGGTGAAGCCGCCGAGCGCGGCAGCGGCCGTCCCGCTGGCCACGGTTTCAGCGTCTTCCCTGCCCGGCTCGCGTAGGTGCGTGTGCAGGTCGACCAGGCCAGGCAGCGCGATCAGCCCGTCGGCGTCGATCACGGTGCGGCCTTCGGCATGGTCACTGCCGGTGTCGCGAGATCCGCGCTCACTGACGCTGGCGATGACCTGGCCGTCGACCAGGATGTCCGCGGGCGCGCCGCCGAGCGGCCTCGCGCCCTTGATCAGCCAGCGACCCAGCGCGCGCGTGCCTGGCGCGTTCACCGGCGCACCCCCGATCCGGCCGCGGCGACCCCCGGCGAGCTGGTCTGCCGTGATCCGTCGTCGTTGTCGGCGGTTGTCAGCTCGCGCTCCTGCGCCGGTGGCGGCTCAGCGGGTCCTTGCGAGCCGCCGAGCAGCAGGTAGAGCACCGCCATCCGGACCGAGACGCCGTTGGTCACCTGCTCGACGATCGTGGATCGTGGCGAGTCGGCGACGTCGGCCGCAATCTCGACGCCGCGGTTCATCGGGCCAGGGTGCATCACGATCGCGTGCTCGGGCAGCAAGGCCATCCGGTCGCCGTCCAGGCCGTAGCGGCGGCTGTACTCGCGCACGCTCGGGAAGTAGGCGTCCGACATCCGCTCGTGCTGGACGCGCAACATCATCACCACGTCGCTGGACGGCAGGACCGAGGAGAAGTCGTAGCTCACCGAGCACGGCCAGGTGCCCACGGCGACCGGCAGCAGCGTGGGCGGCGCGACCAGCGTCACCTCGGCGCCCAGCGTCCGCAGCAGCCAGATGTTGGACCGCGCGACCCTGCTGTGCAGGACATCGCCGACGATCGTCACGCGCAGACCCTCCAGCCTGCCGAGCCTGCGCCGCATGGTGAACGCGTCGAGCAGAGCCTGGGTGGGGTGCTCGTGAGTGCCGTCGCCCGCGTTGACCACGCTGCCCCTGACCCACCTGGCCAGGCGGTACGGCGCGCCCGAGGCGCTGTGCCTGATGACCACCGCGTCGGCGCCCATGGCCTGGAGCGTGAGCGCGGTGTCCTTCAGGCTCTCGCCCTTAGCGACGCTGGAGCCCTTCGCCGAGAAGTTGATCACGTCGGCTGACAGCCGCTTCGCCGCGGCCTCGAACGAGATCCTCGTCCTCGTCGAGTCCTCGTAGAAGAGGTTGACGACGGTCCGGCCGCGCAGGGTTGGCAGCTTGGGTATCGGCCGTTCGGCCAGCCTGGCGAGTTCCTCGGCGGTGTCCAGGATGGCGACGGCATCGTCCAGGCTCAGGTCGGCGGCCGAGATCAGGTGCCTGTTCACCGGCTCACCTCCGGCGCGACCTGCAGCGTGACGGCGTCCTGCCCGTCGGTCTCGGTTAGCAGGACCCTGACCACCTCCCGCTTGGCGGTCGGCAGGTTCTTGCCGATGTAGTCGGGCCTGATCGGCAGTTCCCTATGCCCCCGGTCGACAAGCACGGCGAGTTGCACCGCCCTAGGCCTGCCGATGTCGTTCAGCGCGTCGAGCGCTGCCCGGACGGTGCGGCCTGAGTACAGGACGTCGTCGACGAGCACGACGATCGTGCCGTCGATGCCGGCGTCAGGAACCTCGGTGCGGCCGAGAGTCCTGGCCGGTCGCAGCCTGAGGTCGTCGCGGTACAAGGTGATGTCGAGCGAACCAACGGGAATCCGGACGCCCTCGGTGTCGGCCAGGCGCGCGGCCAGGCGGCGCGCGAGCGGCACTCCCCTGGTCGGGATGCCGAGCAGCACGACGTCCTTGCCGCCGTCGGTGCGCTCGAGAATCTCGTGCCCGATCCTGGTCAGGGCTCGGCGGATCTCATCGGATCCCAGGACGGTCTTGCCACCGCGAGCGGCATCTTCACCCACGGCCCCGGATGATGCGGGCAAGGCCCCGGATGATGCGGGCGATGCGGCCGAGGCGGATGACGCGGGCGATGCGGATGATGCGGGCGAGGCAGATGATGCGGCACCCGCGGAATTCATGCTGACAGCCATCAGCGGACCTCCTTCCCCGCCTCACGGGACGGGTCTTAAAGGACGTCGAACGGCCACTAACCTACCAGCAAGGCGCCTGTATCCCCGGCAAGGCACACCGCCGGCGCACCGGGTCGCGCCGCGCCCTCAGGCGCCGAAGCGAGAGACCCCTCGGCGTACCGGCCGCGCCGCGCCCTCAGGCGCTCGCAGACGCCGAAACCGAGACCCGCCCGCGCAAGTCTGGATCTAACTGGCACCCGCAAAACCACCTATTTCGGGCGATGACATGGCCCGTTCGGATCCGAAGTCAAAGTTGATCAAGATTGCCGGCGCGGGAGCGGCACACCGCCGCGCCCACAGGCTCCAACTAGCCCGCCAGAGGACGCTCAGCCGTCCCGACGAGACTGTCCACCCCATCATCGGACATGACTCATAGTCGCAAAACGGGCAAGTCGGGCGGTGAAGTGGCTCATTCGTGTCCAAAGTCAAGTTGATCATGGGACAGGGCGGCGCGGTGCCGTCATCAGAGCCGCGACGAGCCCGGCTGGGGGCGCGGGCGGTGAGCCCAGGGCGGTGGGTGCCGGCCGGTGAGCCGGCCGGTGGGTGCCGGCGCCGGCCAGGCGCGATGAGGTCTATGGCCCCGGGCGCGGAGCGGAACCGGCTAGTTCACTCGGCTCCATGCTCGCCGGGAACCCGCTGGCGTGGTACGGAAGGGGACGCCGCCGACCTGCCAGGACACGCCATACTTACCTCGGACATCGCGGACATGCCACTTCAAGCTAGGCTGTAGTTGACTTGGGCAGCTGCCCCCCTGTTGCACTGTGGCGCGTAAGTTAGACCGATTTTTGCCGATCGGCTTGACCTTGTCGCACTCTCGGCTTACCGTCACTGTCCGTAACCAGCAGAACGTCGTTTACTAAGGCCAGGGACCCAAACCATGCCATCTGACTACGCGAAGACCCTTGGCGCCAGGTTGCGCGCCATTCGCACCCAGCAAGGCTTGTCCTTGCACGGCGTGGAAGAGAAGTCCCGGGGGCGCTGGAAGGCCGTGGTTGTCGGCTCTTACGAGCGCGGCGACCGGTCAGTCACCGTGCAGAAGCTTGCCGAGCTCGCCGAGTTCTACGGCGTCCCGGTTTCTGAGTTGCTGCCTGGCGATGCTGGTCCCGGGGTTCTGACCCCCGCCCCCAAGCTCGTCATTGATCTGGAGAGGATGGCCACGCTGCCGCGTGACCAGGCTGGCCCGCTCGCTAGGTACATAGCCACGATCCAGAGCCAGCGCGGCGACTATAACGGCCGCGTGCTCTCCATCCGCCAGGAAGACCTTCGTTCCCTCGCTGTCATCTACGACAAGACCCCCTCTGACCTGACCGAGGAACTCATCAGCTGGGGAATCCTGGACTCCGCTGCACGCGGCGCTGTCGACCTCGTCTGACCCTCCGGCGGCGTCAGCCACGCCGCGCCCCCTGGCTGACGTGCGGCGCGGTCGCCTTCACGGCCGCCAGCCTCAGCGCCGCACGGCCAAACTAGATGGCTGTGAGCAACGGCAGCGGCGACTGTGCAGGGACGCCGAGCGCGCTCTCGGCCAGCGCCACGAACGTCCGGGCATCCCTCAGCAGGTCGTCAGCCTCGCGCGGGCTGACGGCTCGCGGCAGGCCAGCCTCGGCGGCGGCCCGCTTGCCCGCGCCAGCCGCGAAGAACGCGGCCCACTCGCTCAGAGTCGGCTCGACCCTCGGAAGAAGCTCCCACACGCTTAGCGGCCGGCGGCGCCGCGATGCCGTCGGCTCGGCGCGCGCCGCCACGATCGCGGCCGCTGCCCGCAGCGCTGCCAGGTGAGCGCCAACGTACCGGCCGCCCGCCGACACTTCGCTCTCGGCCGAGGCCAGACCCTGCCGCGCTGACTCCAGCAGCGCTAGCGCGGACGGCGCGATCCTGCACCGCAACCGGTCAGGACCGACCTGCGCGATCGTGGTCATGGCAACGTCCTCCAGTTCCTGCGGGCGGGCCGGGCGGGACGCTTCCCCACGCCCGCCCGGCTGCTGCCCATTAGCCCGGCGGTGCCGGACGTCTTGGCGCTTCCACCCTTGTATTCGAACATAGATTCGCTTCACTGTCCATTCGTTTGCTGCTGAGTTCGAATGTAGCGAAGGGCACTGACAATTTGGCCGACACCGTGCTGCCAGGCAGGCCGCGCGGGTCATCCCGGGTCGCGTACGCTGGGCGGAATGGCGACGACAGCAGCGCTATGCGACCTTGGGCCAAGAGAGTTCCTCGGCGAGGTTGATGTGCTGCTCGCCATCTACGCCGATGCGATGGACGCCGATGCGGCGCTACTGCCTAGCCGTCGGGAACTTATGCGCAGGCACGCCGCATATCCCGACTTCAAAGGCCTGCAGATGCGCGCCGCGGGCTACGCCGTCGACGACCCGGACGCCGTGCTCGGGTTCAGCTATGGCTTTCGTGGCGAGCCAGGTCAGTGGTGGTACGACGCCGTCTGGGCGGCGCTCTCGCGCACGATCGGGCCGGCCCTCACCGCGGCGTGGCTGACTGACTGCGTGGAGGTCGCCGAGGTGCACGTCCGCAAGGACCAGCAGCGGCGCGGCATCGGGACGCGGATGCTGACCGCCTTGACCGCTGGCCGTCCCGAGCGGACCGCGATGCTGTCCACGCCGGACCGGGACACGACCGCCCGCCGCCTCTACCGCCGGATGGGGTTCACCGACCTGCTGAGCGGCTACAGCTTTCCTGGCGGCAGCCCTCCTTACGCGGTCATGGGCGCGGTGCTGCCGCTGGCCGATCCGCTGGCCCCAGCCAGCCGGCCCCGCTCGGCCAGTCCGAGCGTCTGATAAATCTCGCCCGTCGCGCGCGACCAGTTGAGAGTGTAGAAGTGCAGGCCGGGCACGCCCTCGTCGAGCAGTCGCTGGCACATGCCCGCCGCGTACTCCACCCCGATCTGACGCACTGCCGCTCGGTCCTCGGCATTCGCGTGCAGGCGGTCAGCCAGGTCGGCGGGGAATCGTGCTCCTGACAGCAGGATGGCGCGGTCGATCATCGGCACGCTGGTGATCGGCATGATGCCCGCGATGATCGGCACCGAGCAGCCACGCGCCGCGACCTCGTCCCTGAACCGCAGGTAGTCCTCGGGGAAGAAGAACATCTGGGTGATCGCGAAGTCCGCGCCGGCCCGGCACTTCTCGATGAAGAAGCCGACATCTGAGTCCCTGTTAAGAGCGCGGATGTGACCTTCGGGGAAGGCCGCCACGCCGACGCAGAAGTCCCCGATGCCCGTGACAAGGTCGACCAGTTCGGACGCGTGCCGCAGCCCGTCCGGATGGGCGACCCACTCCCCTGCCGGATCACCAGGAGGGTCGCCCCGCAGCGCCAGCACGTTCCTGACCCCGACTGCCGCGTAGGAGCCCACGACGTGCCGCAGTTCGGCCACCGAGTGATTGACCGCGGTCAGGTGGCCCATAGGCGTGAGCGTGGTCTCCTCGGCGATCCTGCCGGTCACCCGGACGGTGCGGTCCCTCGTCGTGCCGCCGGCCCCGTAGGTGACCGACACGAAGGTCGGGTGCAGCGGTTCAAGTCGCCGGATCGCGAGCCAGAGTTGCTGTTCGTCAGCGTCGGTCTTCGGCGCCATGAATTCAAATGAGAACGAGCGCCCGCCGCGGGCCAGGAGATCCCTGATCAGCGGGGCTTGCTGCGGCAGCCACGATGGCATTGACCCAGGCTATCCGGGTCAGGTGCGGACCGGGCAGTCTCCTCGCGGCAAGAACTGGGCGGCGGCTCAGAGGTAGAAGGCCCGCATCCTCGGATCCACGCTCTGGTCGGCACCCGCGATGGCCTCCAACATGGAGCGCAGCGTCGTGACGGCCTGCTTGCCGTGGGCCTCGGACAGCCTGCGCTCGTAGTCACGGTGGAAGCGCCGTGCCGTGGCCAGAGCCCGTTCCCCGCGAGCAGAGAGCCTGACCAGCCTTGCTCTGCGGTCGCCGGGATCGGGCTCGCGCTCCACGTAGCCGCGGCGCTCCATATCATCGACGATCTGGGCGGCGCCCTGCTTGGTGATCTCTAGGTGCCCCGCCAGTTCGCTGACGGTCATCGGCCGGACGGCGAGCGAGCGGAACACGAAGCCATCCGAGCGCCCGAGGTCGGAGAATCCCGCCGCGGCGTGCGCGACGTGCAGTTCCCTCACGAACTCCTGGAAGGCCACGCCGAGCAGGATGCCGAGATCGACGGGTTGCTTTCGCGCAGACATGAGCCCTATCTTAGACAAGTCAGCTTGGACAAGTTGACTTGTCTTTCTTCGGAGCAGTCATGCATGTCATAACCGCCGAGAACGCCCCGCGCTTCGACCTTCCTGGCGTTCGGTTCACCGGCTACGCCTCGCCAAGCCGCGGCTGTGAGGATCTGTGCGCGTGGCGGATCACAGTAGCGTCTGGCCTGGTGTCCGACCAGGCGCACACGCTGGACAGCGACGAGGTCTTCCTCGTCACGTCCGGCACCATCCGGCTGAGCCAGGACAGTCAGCCGCTTACGGCCGGGGACTGCGCGATCGTCCCGGCCGGCACCCCGATTCTGCTGAGCAACCCCGGCACGGAGGAAGCAAGCGCCCACGTGCTGATCAAAGCTGGTTTCGCCGGCACAATGGCCGACGGCTCCGCCGTCCCCACCCCGCCCTGGGCCCAGTAGCCCGCCGCCCCGGGGTTCGTCGATGCTCGGCATGCGGTGCTCGCGCGCGGGTCAGTTGGCCGCGGATAGACGTGCGGCTAGGCGAGCGGCCGCGGCGCCCGGGTCGGTGGCCTCGGTGATCGCGCGGACGACCACGACCCGGCGAGCCCCCGCCTCCAGGACGTCGCCGAGGGTCTGCTCGTCGATGCCGCCGATAGCGAACCACGGCTTCGTCGCGGCGAGGCCAGCCGCGAAGCTGATCAGGCCGAGCCCGGGGGCAGGCCTGCCCGGCTTGGTCGGCGTCGGCCAGACCGGTCCGGCGCAGAAATAGTCGGCGGCGGCATTCGTCGCCGCCTCGGCGGCCTCGGCCTCGGAGTGCGTCGAGAGGCCGAGCACCGGATCGGGCCCGACGATCTGACGTGCGAGGGCGGGCGGCAGGTCGCCCTGGCCGACGTGCAGCACGTCGGCACCAGAGGCGAAAGCCACGTCGGCGCGGTCGTTGACCGCGAGCAGCGCCCCGTGCCGGTCACATGCCGCGCGAAACACCTCGAGCAGGCCGAGTTCCTCGCGTGCCTCAAGGCCCTTCTGCCTGAGCTGGACGATGTCCACGCCGCCCGCGAGCACGGCGTCGAGGAAGTCCGGCAGATCACCCTGCTCCTGCCGCGCGTCAGTGCACAGGTACAGCCGCGCAGCCGCGAGGCTTGCCCGTAGCGCCCCGGGATCCCGGCGCGCACCAGGCGCAGGACCCTGAGCGGCAGCCGGCACTGGATCTGGCCGCACTGGATCTGGCCGCACTGGATCTGGCCGCACTGGATCTGGCCGCACTGGATCTGGCCGCATCGGATCTGGCCCGGCGGCAGCGGCGGTAGTCACGCTGCCATCCTGCCAGCCGCCCGCCCCAACCCCGCCGCCGCGACCAGGACCAGCCACGCGAGCACCGCTGGGGGCGCGACCAGGACCAACCACGCGAGCACCGCTGGCGGCGCGAACAGGCTCGCCAGGCGCTCGCAACCACGCGCTCAACAGAGCAGGTGGCGCCACGCGGCGCCAGGCCGCCCGCGTCCTCCGACGCTCGCGGTTAGTAGGCGAGCGCCTGGGCCCGTCTGTTGACCTCACTGCAACGGTTCGCGGCGATCGCCTCGATCGGACTGCCTGGCAGCGACTCGTCGGAGGTGAAGAGCCAGCGCATCGCTTCGACGTCGGAGAACCCGCAGTCGAAGAGCAAGGTCAGCGTGCCGTGCAGTCCCCGGACGATCTGGTCACCGTCGAGGAACGCGGCCGGCACGGCGAAGGTACCGTCCGGGCGCTGCACGCCGAGTAGCTTGCGGTCGCGGAGGAACTGCTTGATCCTGCTCGCTGGCAGGCCAAGTTGGTCTGCGACCTCGGAGACTGTCAACCATTGTCCGACGATGGCGTCGGACCGGGGGTCGATCTGTGCCACGTCCAGATCCTTTCCCCAGCTGCGCTGTTTACCAAACCAGTACTAGCCGTTCATCGGACATCGCGCCGCACCGCGCGGCTGCGGGCAACGCATCTCATCGAGCGCAGTCACGCAGCGGCACGCCAGGATCGCTGATCTTGCTCGCGTCGACCGGGACGGCGGCGTCGATCAGCCGCCTGCCCTGGGTCAGTTCCCGCGGCAGCCCGACGGCCAGCACCGCCACCAGCCGCTCTCCGGCCAGCCAGCACACCGCCCAGTGCGGCTCCCCCGGACGCCGGCGCCAGATCAGCTGGTCAGCGGCGCGGTGATCACCCACGAACTGCAGCATCCTGCCGAACTGCTCGGACCAGAAGTACGGCACAGGATCGTATCGCTCTGATCCGCCGATCAAGTTCGCCGCGAGCGCGGCAGGAGCGCGCAGCGCGGTGTCCCAGTGCTCGGGGCGCATCCGACGGCCGAACCGGCCCGACCAGAACGCCGCGCAGTCGCCCACCGCGTAGACGCCAGGCACGGACGAGCGCAGCTGCTCATCCACCGCCACGCCGTTCTCCAGCTTGATGGCGGCCGACTCCAGCCAGCCGACTTCCGGCCTGACGCCGACCGCCGTGACGATCTCATCGGCGGCCAGGAAGCCGCCGCCCGCCAGCGCCAGCCCGTCATCGAGCACGGCCTCGACGGCCTCCCCGAGCAACAGCTCGACGCCGGCCTCGGCGTACCAGGGCTCGGTCGCCGCACCCACCTCCGCGCCGATCGCATTGGCGAGCGGCGCACCTGCGGCCTCGACCACGGTGACCCTGACGCCCCGCGCGGCCGCCGCCGTGGCCAGCTCGGCCCCGATCCAGCCGGCCCCGATGATGACGAGCCTCGCCCCCGGAACCAGGGTCTCGCGCAGCGCGAGCGCGTCGTCCATCGTGCGCAGGAACCGCTGGCTGCCAGGACCCTGCAGCCCGACCGGGCGCGCTCCGGTCGCGATCACCAGCCGGTCGAATGGGTACTCCCCGCGGTCGGTCAGGACCACGCCGTCGCCGAGCTGCTCGGCCCGCTCGCCGAGCCTGAAGTCGGCGCGGAGCGAGTCGAGCTCAGCCCGCAGCGAGGTGTCGTCGACCTCGCCCTTCATGAGCTGCTTCGACAGCGGCGGCCGGTCGTAGGGCGGGCGGACCTCGGCCCCGATCAGGGTGATCGCACCTTGGTAGCCGAGCGCCCGCAGCTCCTCGACAGTGCGCATCCCGGCCAGGCCGCCGCCCGCCACCACGATCCGTGCCGGATCGCTCGACGTCATCTGGTCCTCCAGCACTCGATCTGGCTGCCCGGACCCTCCCGCGGGCGGCCGATCACATCCGGTGCATCGTATCTGGGCACTAAGCTGGACATCGACGCGCGGGAGTCCGGTCGGACCGGACTGAGAGGGCGGCTGGAGAGTCGCCGACCGCAGAACCTGATCCGGGTCATGCCGGCGAAGGGAGCGCGATGGCAGAGCTCAAGGGGACGCACACCGCGAACGCGGTGAATGGTCACCGAACAGCAGATGTCCTGATCGTCGGCGGTGGCGTGATCGGCCTGGCTATCGCCTGGCGCGCTGCTCAGCGCGGGCTCAGCGTCGTGCTTGCCGACCCCAAGCCAGGTCGCGGGGCATCCTACGCGGCCGCGGGCATGCTGACGCCCGTAGCCGAGGCCGCGTACGCCGAGCGTGAGCTGTTCGAGCTGGGCAGCGCCTCGCTCAGGCGCTATCCCGCCTTCGCGGCCGAACTGGCCGACCAGGCAAGGCTGCCGACCGGGTTCCGGCAGACCGGGACGCTCCAGGTTGGCTACGACGCCGACGACATGGCCATGCTGGCCGAGCATGCCCTGCTCCGCGAGTCGTTCGGGGCCGCTACCCGCCGCCTGACGAGCCGGGAGTGCCGCCAGGCCGAACCGCTGCTCGGGCCGGCCATCGCGGGCGGCCTGCTGGTCGAGGACGACGCGTCCATCGACCCGCGGCTGCTCACGACCGCGCTGCTTGCCGCGTGCACCGCGGCGGGCGTGCTGCACCTGCGGCAGCGGGTGACGCGGCTGCGCGCCGACGGCGATCGCGCGTCAGGTGCGGAACTTGCCGACGGCTCGGTGCTCAGCGCGGGCAGCGTAGTGCTCAGCGCGGGCTGGGCATCGGCGGACATCGACGGGCTGCCGCCTGGCGCCGCCCCGCCGCTGCGCCCGGTCAAGGGCCAGATCATCAGGCTCCGCCCGACACTGGCGACGGTCACCGCCAACGGCTCTCCTTCGCTGCTGCACCGGACTCTCCGCGGAATCGTGCAGGGATCGTCGGTCTACCTCGTGCCGAGGGCTGACGGCGAAATCGTGCTGGGCGCCACCCAGGAGGAAATGGGTCCCGACACCACTGTCACCGCCGGCGGGGTCTGGCAGCTGCTGCGGGACGCACGGGCGGTCGTCCCTGGGATCACCGAGCTCGAACTCGCCGAAACGGTCGCCGGCCTGCGGCCGGGCACGCCGGACAACGCGCCGGTGATCGGGCCGTCGCCGCTGCCAGGCCTCGTGCTCGCCACCGGTCACTTCAGGGCCGGGGTCCTGCTCGCGCCGGTGACGGCCGACCTGGTCGCCGGGTTCCTCGTGACCGGAACTATGGACCAGGCCGCGGCCCCCTTCAGCGCGCAGCGCTTCGCACGGCAGGAACTGAGATGGAAATAGTGATCAACGGGGCGCCGCATCAGGTCGCCGACGACATGTCACTCGAGCGAGCGGTATCGCTTGTGTCGCAGGCTAGGACCGGAATCGCCGCCGCCGTCAACGGTGAGCTCGTGCGCCGGGCATCCTGGCAGTCCACGCGGCTGGCGACCGGCGATGAGGTCGAGGTGCTGACCGCGGTGCAGGGAGGCTGACAGCGATGACCGAATGGCAGACCGGCGATCCGCTGGTGCTCGGCGGGCAGAAGTTCGGCTCCCGGCTGATCATGGGCACCGGCGGGGCGCCGAGCCTGGACGTGCTCGGGCGGGCGCTGACCGCCTCTGGCACCGAGCTGACGACGGTCGCGATGCGCCGGGTTGACCCGGGTGCGCGCGGGTCGGTTCTGGACGTGCTCACCGAGCGCGGCATCAAGGTGCTGCCTAACACCGCTGGCTGCTTCACCGCGGCCGAAGCGGTCAGGACGGCGCGGCTCGCCGCCGAGGCGCTCGGCACGACCTGGGTCAAGCTGGAGGTCATCGCCGACGAGGTGACCTTGCTGCCCGACCCGGTCGAGCTGCTCGACGCTGCCGAGCAACTGGTCGCCGAGGGCTTCACGGTCCTGCCGTACACCAACGATGACCCGGTGCTGGCCAAGCGCCTGGAGCAGGCGGGCTGCGCGGCTGTCATGCCGCTCGGCGCACCGATCGGCTCTGGCCTCGGCATTCGCAATCCGCACAACATTGAGCTGATGGTCCAGGCGGCCTCGGTGCCCGTCATTCTGGACGCGGGCATCGGCACCGCGAGCGACGCGTCCTTGGCCATGGAGCTTGGCTGCGCGGCCGTGCTCCTGGCGACAGCGGTGACGAAGGCACGCGATCCTGAGCTGATGGCCGCGGCGATGCGGTCGGCAGTGATCGCTGGGCGGCTCGCGCGCCGGGCGGGCCGGATTCCACAGCGCCGATATGCCGTCGCGTCATCCCCTCCCGTTAGCGCCTAGCTGGCCAAACCGTAACCGGCTCAGGCGGGCAAACCTGCCCCTACACTGTTGCCGATGGACACCGCCCTTTCGCCACCAGTGGGCCAGCTGCTTGGCGGCCGGTACCACGTTGACTCGCGGATTGCCCGCGGCGGAATGGCGACTGTCTACCTCGGCACCGACACGCGGCTGGACCGCGTGATCGCGCTCAAGATCGCGCACCCCGAGCTGTCCGACGACGCCGACTTTGTGCGCAGGTTCATCGGCGAGGCCCGCTCGGCAGCCCGGTTGTCCAGCCCTAATGTGGTCGCGATCTTCGACCAGGGCTCGGACAAGCGGCTGCACTACATCGCGATGGAGTACGTGCCCGGCCGGACGCTGCGCCAGTTGCTCAACGAGCGCGGCAGGCTGAGCGCCAGCGAGGCACTCGACATCATGGCCGGCGTGCTCGCTGGGCTCGCCGCCGCGCACGAGGCCGGGTTCGCCCACAGGGACGTCAAGCCGGAGAACGTCTTGCTGACACCAGCGGGTGCGGTCAAGGTCGCCGACTTCGGGCTGGCGCGGTCGGTCGCCGGAGCGGTCCAGACCAAGGGCGGCATGATCATCGGGACGGCAGCGTACCTCGCGCCAGAGCAGGTCTCAGGCGGGATGTCCGACGCCCGCACCGACGTGTACGCGGCCGGGATCATGCTCTTCGAGTTGCTCACCGGGATGCAGCCGCACACCGGAGCGAGCCCGCTCGACGTGGCTTACAAGCACGTGAACGACGTCGTGCCGCCGCCCTCGAGCGTGCTGCCAGGGCTGTCTGGCGCGGTTGACGCGCTGGTGGCGATGGCCACCAGCCGCGACCCCGACCTGCGACCGACCAACGCGAGCCAGTTCCTGCGCGCGATCCAGGATGTCAAGGACACCAGCGCGCTGCCTGGAACGGCGCCCTATCAGGCGCCCGGCTACCACGCGTCGGGCCCGCACGGGCTGCCGGGCTATGACCGGGCCACCGAGCCGCACCCCGGTCCGTCGGCGTTCTCCGAACCGTATCCGCGCCAGCCGGCATTCAGCGCCGGCCCGCAGCCTGGCCTGCCGGCCGGCCCAGCTTCCGGCCAGGGGTGGGCGCCGCCCGCCGAATCCGGCTCCCATCCCTACCTGGTGCCGCCCGGCGACTCGGGACCGCACGACGGGTCGCTGGCCGGGCCGGGGCCGTACGGCCGCGATGACGAGGCTAGCCAGGACACGCTGCTCCCCGACCTCGACTACGGGCCAGGCAGCTACCCGGCCGGGCGCTGGGACACCGGGTCGCAGCGCCCGTCAGGCATGCACCACAGAAATTCTGGCGAGTTCCGCGACACTGCTCAGCTCAGGGACTCCGGCCAGTTCAGGGATCCTGCTCAGCTCAGGGACTCAGGCCAGTTCAGGGACTCAGGCCAGTTCAGGGACTCTGGCCAGCATGGCGACTCAGGACGCTGGGAGGCCGCAGGAGCGGTCGGCGCGTCGGCGTTGCCGTCGCTCAGCCCGCAGAATTCCCATCCGCTCGACGCTCCGCCCGCCGGCCCGCCCTCTCAGCTCAACAACACCCTGGTCGTGAGCGACGCCACCCAGATAGCTCCGTACGGCGACCTGCCGCCGGCCGACCATGCGCGTCATAACCAGGGCGGCCGGTACCACCGCCGCACGTCGGGACCGCCGCGCGAGTCGTGGCTTGGCCGGTACCTGTTCAGCGGCCGGCTGGTCTACGTCGCTGGCGCCCTCGCCGTAATCCTCGTGATCGCACTGGCGTCCTGGTGGTTCAGTTCCGGCCGCTATCAGAAGGTCCCCGCCGTCACAGGGCTGACCTACAGCCAGGCCAGTAACGTGCTGCAGAACCAAGGCCTGCACGCCAGGCATGGTACTGCCAGGCACAACCCGATGAAGAAGGGCTACGTCTTCAAGGTCAAGCCAGCCAGGGGCCAGAAGGTGCCGAGCGGTTCGACCGTCACGCTGCTCATCTCCCTCGGGCCGGTCATCAGGACCGTGCCGAACGTGAGCGGCCAGCCGGAGGCAGCGGCCAAGGCGTATCTGCGCCAGCACCACCTGCGGGTCGGCCAGGACAAGCCTGAGGTCTCCAGTTCGGTCCCGGCTGGGGCGGTGATCGGGACGATTCCACGTGCCTACGCTCAGATCCCGCAGACCACGCCAGTGCGGCTGATCGTGAGCGAGGGCCCTGGCCTGCCGAATTTCGTCGGCATGCAGGTCACGGACGCGCAGGCGGCAGCCAGCGCGGGGGGCTACACGATCAACGCGGTCGCCAACCCCAAGGGCAGCGAGCCGGCGAACACGATCGTCAGTCAGGAGCCGCGGCCGAACACGCCGATCACGGCTGGCGAGGTCGTGACGGTCCACTACTCGCCAGGACCGCCCACGGTTCCGGTGCCCGACGTCCGCGGCATGCCGGTCGCGCAGGCTATCCAGGTCATGCACCAGGCCGGATTCCGGATCACGATTAACCACGCGGGGCCAGGTGGCACGGTCGGCAGCTACAGCCCGAGCGGCGACCAGCCCAAGGGCACGGTCATCACGCTCACCATCGGCGTCTTCAGCGGGCTGTAGCGCTCGGACCCGGGCCGAAGGTCAGAGCCCTGGGCCCTCACCAGGCTGCTCCTGGTAGGAGTAACGCTGCTCGCGCCACGGGTCGGCGTTGTTGTGGTAGCCGCGTTCCTCCCAGAAGCCACGGCGGTCGCCGATCATGTACTCGATCGCGCGCACCCACTTGACGTTCTTCCAGCCGTACCGCGACGGCACTACCAGCCGGACCGGGTAGCCCTGTTCAGGCGTCAGTTCCCTGCCATCGCGGTGCGTCGCCAGCAACGTCTCTGGCGCGCCGAAGGCTTCGAGCGGCAGGTTGGCGCTGTAGCCGAAGTCCGCCCAGATCATCACGTGCGTGGCGCGCTCGGATGGCGGTACGGCACGGAGCACCTCGGCGGCCGGCACCCCGAGCCAGGTGATCCCGAGCACGGTGAACTTCGTGACGCAGTGAAAGTCGGCGATAATCTCCACGCGCGGCAGGGCGCGGAAGCCGTCCCAGGTCCACCGGCGCTCACGGTCATTCCGTGTGGCGCCGTACACCCGCAGGTCCCAGCGCTGCGGGTTGCAGGCCGGGACGGGCCCGTAGTGCAGGACCGGCATGCTCGGCTGTACGTACTGACCTGGCGGCAACCGATCTTGCCCGGATTGCCCATCGCCGTCGGCGCTGGTCTGCACCGGCTGTCGCGGCGCCGGAACACCAGCGCGGCCTGGAGCTTCGCGCTCCGGGCCGAACTTCTGGATTCTGGCACCTCCGCCGTCCGCGCGGATCCCCGGCGCCTCGGCGCTCGGCGGCCTCATGACCGGCTGACCTGTTCCCTTCCTCCTGGAGCGGCCGACCCCTCTTCCAGCCGCCGCCGGTTTAGACGAGCGCAGCCATCTTGTCACTTGCTGTTGGCAGCGCGATCAGCGACCGTCCGGCGCGGCCCGCCCGCGGTGCGCTAAGCTACCGAGCATGCACCGCGCCTATGAGTTTTTTTATGGCTTCTCGCCCGGCCACGGGGAGGAAGCCCGCTCGGTGATGCGCTAACGCAGAACGCGGACGAACTCCAAGCCCTCGGCCGGATGGCCGGGGGCTTTTTTGTCGTTTACTGAGGGCGAGGAGGACGAGATGGTGATCGTGATGGCTCCCGAGGTGACCCAGGGAGATATCGACTCGGTAGTGGATCTGGTGCGATCGGCGGGCGGAGAGGCATTCGTCAGCCGCGGAGTGTCCAGGACCATCATCGGGCTGGTCGGCGATGTCGAGCATTTCGGCGCCCTTAACCTGCGCAGCAGGAGCGGCGTAAGCGACGTCATCCGGGTGTCGGTCCCTTACAAGCTGGTGAGCAGGGAGCATCACAAGGAGCGGTCGGTCATCTGGGTCGGCGGCGTGCCAATCGGGCCATCGACGATGACGCTGATCGCCGGGCCCTGCAGCGTGGAGACACCGGAGCAGACCCTGGCGGCGGCGCTGATGGCCAAGCAGGCGGGCGCCTCGTTGCTCCGCGGCGGCGCGTTCAAGCCGCGAACATCGCCTTACGCGTTCCAGGGACTCGGCGAGGCTGGACTGAAGATCCTGGCTGAGGTCAGGGCCGAGACCGGGATGCCGATCGTCACCGAGGTGGTCGACCCCGCCAGCGTGGACCTGGTCTGCGCGCACGCCGACATGCTGCAGGTCGGTACCAGGAACATGCAGAACTTCGCGCTGCTCCAGGCCGTCGGCTCGGCCGGCAAGCCGGTCATGCTGAAGCGCGGCATGAACGCCACGATCGAGGAGTGGTTGATGGCGGCCGAGTACATCGCGCAGCGTGGCAACCTCGACATCGTTCTCTGCGAGCGCGGCATCAGGACGTTCGAGACGGCGACCCGCAACACGCTCGACATCAGCGCCGTCCCGGTCGCCCAGCGGCTGTCTCATCTGCCGGTCATCGTCGATCCGTCGCACTCGGGCGGCCGACGCGACCTGGTCCTGCCGCTGACCAGGGCCGCGATCGCGGTCGGAGCTGACGGCGTGATCGTCGACGTGCACCCCGAGCCCGCCAAGGCGCTGTGCGACGGCGACCAGGCGCTCGCCGACGACGACATCGCCGAACTCGCCAGCGTGATGCGATCGATGCCAGCCCTGCTCGGCCGCGACCTGGTGCATGCCGCGGAGCCCGTCACCGTCGGATCGCTCTGACCCTGGAGCCCGCGGGTGCAGACCAGCGGCGCCGCCGGCCTGACCCGCGGCCACCGTGGCGCGTCAGCCAGGCCGGTACTCCTGGGCCGAGGTCGCCAGGGCGTTGGCGAGTTCGTCGACGTCGAGCCTGGCCTCGATCTTGTGCAGGTCGGCGACCCTTGCCTTGGTCTCGACCTGGCGCGGCAGCAGCAGCGAGCAGCAATCCTCGTCGGGCAGCTGCGAGAGGTCCAGCGTGCTGATCCGCCGGGCCTCGGCCATGATCTCGGTCTTGTCCAGGCCGATCAGCGGCCGCAAGATCGGCAGCCTGACGGCCTCGTCGAGCGCGGTGATGTTGGCCAGCGTCTGGCTGGCGACCTGGCCGAGCGAGTCACCGGTCACCAGCGCGTCCGCGCGCACCCGCCGCGCCATCGCCTGGGCGGTCTTCAGCATCAGCCGGCGCTGCGCAACGATCTGCAGCCGGCCAGAGCCTGAGCTGGCTAGCCGCTGCTGGGCCTTGCCGAAGGGAACCACGAACAGCCGCGACCCGCGCTGGAACCGGTCAAGCTGGCGGACCAGGCCGTACGCCTTGTAGACGGACTCGGGGCCGGTCAGCGGCATGCCAGAGAAATGCAGGAAGCTGCAATACAGCCCGCGGCGCATCATCCGGTACGCCGCGACCGGCGAGTCGATGCCGCCGGACAGCAGCACCAGCCCGCGTCCGCTCATCCCGACCGGCAGGCCGCCTTGCCCGGTCAGGCCGTCGGTGTAGACGAAGATCTCGGACTGGTCGACCTCGACGTAGATGGTGAAATCCGGGTGCCGCAGGTCGACCGGGTTGCCGAACTGGCTCTGGATCCTGCTCCCGATCGCGATCGCCAGCTCGGCCGAGGTCACGCCGAACCGCTTGTCGCGGCGCCTGGCGCGGACGGCGAACGTGCCTGGGCGGCCGCCGGCGAGCTCGGCCGCCGTCTCGATCGCGGCCGAGACCTCCTTGGCGACGCGCACGGCCCGGCAGACCCTGACCACGCCCATCACGTTCAGCATCCGCTCGGCGATCCGGTCCGCCGCGACCTGCGCGGCCTCGCGGCGCGCGAGCGCACTGCCGTCGCCGTGGCCGTGGCTGCCGACGCTGCCGCCGGTCGCGGTCGCCGTTTGACCCTCGTCCGCGGCCGGCGAGGGGTTGAGCACGATGACGCCGTCGCGCTGCCACAGCTTGATCCCGACGCCGAGATCGGCGGCGGCCAGCCTGATGTTGTTCTGCAGCAGTCGCTCGAACTGCTGACGATTCTTGCCTTTCAGCACGATCTCGCCGAGCTTGAGCAGCACGCACGGCTCGTGCAGGCCGGCCCGTGCGTGATCGGGGTGCGAGAGGGCTGGCACGGCAGTCATACCTGAATTCTGACAGGTCCTCGCCACTGTGCGGCCCCGCGCTGCCGGTCCGCACCGCACGTAGGGTGGCGTGGTGACATCAGGCGAACCCTCAGGGGCCCGCGTTCGAGCCGCCAAGCCAGACGATCTGGATGCCATCATCGCGATCGCGCGGGCGACCGGGCAGGACGAAGACTGGGATCAGGTTTTTCCCGGATACATACGGCACCTGCTGGACCACGGCACGCTGCTGGTCGCCGATTGGGGCGGCGCGGTGACCGGCTACGGCGGCACGGTCAACACCGGAACCGCGGCGCGGCCTATCTCGATGCTCACCGACCTGTTCGTCGACCCTGCCGCGCATGGAACGGGCACCGGAAGGGCCCTGCTGCGATCGCTGTGGGCCGGCGATGAGCCGCGCATGACGTTCAGCAGCCTGCACGCGAACGCCCTGCCGCTGTACACCAGCTTCGGCGTCGACGCCTGGTGGCCGTTGCTGTACCTACGCGGCGATGTCCGCCGGCTGGCGATGCCGCCAGGCTGGTCCGTCGCAGCGGCCGCGCCTGAAGAAGTCGCCGAACTCGAGCGTGACTGGACTGGCATCGATCGCACTGCAGAGCACAGGCTCTGGTCGGGCTGGCCGGACGGCGCGGCCGTGGTCGCGAGTTTCGATGGCCAGCCGGCAGCCGCGGGAACGACCGGCGGGGCAGGACCTGAATACGGCACCTGTCACCTGGCCGCCGATCCCGCCATCAGCGCTGACGCCGCAGGCGATGCCCTCGTCGCGGTGCTGTCCTGGCTGGAGCCGGCCGAGGGCCAGGCCAGGGTGTGCCTGCCGGCGCCGCACCGGGCCACCCGCACGCTGCTGCGGTCAGGCTGGCGCGTCGAGGAGTTCGACCTGCATATGGCGTCGGAGCCAGGGTTGATCGACCCGTACCGGCTCGCTCCGTCCGCCGCCCTCGCCTGAGGGCTCCCAGCACTCCTCGGGTGTGAGCTAGCCCGTGGTACCGCTGGCGACCCTGGCGTCGCCGCCGACCCTATCCCGCATGGCCGGCAGTACAACGGCCAGCGCGTCGGCCAGTGCCTGCACGTCCGCGTCCGGCAGGTCGGCCAGCAGGTCGGCGACCCGCCTCGCATTCCGCTGCCGGCGGGCCGCCAGTGCCGCCCTCCCCACGTCGGTCAGGCTGACCAGCGCCACCCGGCCGTCAGAGGGGTCGGACCTGCGCGTGACTAGGCCTCGCTGCTCGAGCCGCTGCACGAGCTGGGTCATGGACGGCTGCGACACGCCTTCGGCGGCGGCCATTGTGGTGATCCGCTGCGGTCCGCGGCGGTCGAGGGAACCCAGCGCAGCCACGGCGGTCAGGCTCAGATCGCGGTTCTCAGAGACACCGCGGATCACGAGCGAGACCAGCTCGATCAGGTTGCTCGCCGGCTGAGCTGAGATCCATGCGTCATTTCTATAAGACGCCTATGTATCTCGCAAGCGCCCGGCTGCTGAACTGCGTCACAGCGGGCGTCAGTGGGCCGAGCACCCCGCTGAGCAGGCGGTAGTACGGCCTCTCGCGCGTGACTGGCTATTATTCTTTCAGCAGTCATCAACCTACGAGCGAGAGCGTCGCTGGTCAAGTGAACTTCAACAGTCACATGGACGCCGTGGTCGCCGTCGCGGTGCGCCTCGTCAACGCGCTCACGCCCGGCGAGGCACACGGCCGCCCGTACTCTCCGCCCGCGGCACGCGACCTGCCGGCGGCTGTGACCGGGGCGCTGCAGCCCGCCGGAAGACCGCGGCGTGCCATCACTGAGGACGAGGCGACGGAGTTCGGCACGGTCGCTGGCGCGCTCCGCGCCGTCTTCGACGCCGTCGCCGCCGGCCAGCTCGACGAGGCCGCACGCGAGGTCAACGCACTGCTGGCGCTGACCGGCGCCAGGCCGCAACTGGACAGGCACGACGGCGAGCCCTGGCATCTGCACTTCCATGGCTCAACCGACTCGCTGGTGACCGGCTGGGCGGCCGGCTGCGCGACCGGCCTGGCCGTCGTCCTCGGCAGCGATCTGTACGGGCGGCTCGGGGTGTGCACGGCAGAGCGCTGCGACCGCGTCTACGTCGACACGTCCCGCAACGGCACGAGGCGGTTCTGCTCGACCGCCTGCCAGAACCGGATCAAGGCGGCCGCCTTCCGTGCCAGGCAGGCCTGACGAGGGCGAGCCGGCACGGGTCCGCGTAACCCAAAAGGCACATACCCGGCAGCGGACGGCTTGCGGCGCACCCGCCGTCAGCCGGTCGCCCACCAGCGCGTCGCCCTCAGCCGAAGAAGACCTCGGCCTCGGCGTAGCGCTCCAGCGGGACCAGCTTGAGTTGGCTGGTCGCGTCCGCGATCGGGACCCTGACGATGTCGGTGCCGCGCAGCGCGACCATGACGCCGAACGCGCCGTCGGCCACCGCGCGGATCGCGTGGATGCCGAAGCGGGTCGCGAGCACGCGGTCGAACGCGGTCGGCGTGCCGCCGCGCTGGATGTGCCCGAGCACGGCGGCGCGGGCTTCCTTGCCGGTCCGCTTCTCGATCTCCTCGGCGAGCAGCTGCCCGACGCCGCCGAACCTGGTGTGCCCGAACGCGTCGACCGACTCGTCGAGCACCGCTGTGTTGAGCGCCTTCGGGTGCGCGCCCTCGGCGACCACGACGATCGGCGCGTACCGCGTCTCGAACCGCTTCTCGACGTACCGGCAGACTTCGTCGATGTCGAAAGCCTGCTCGGGGATCAGGATGACGTTCGCGCCGCCGGCGATCCCCGCGTGCAGCGCGATCCAGCCCGCGTTACGGCCCATGACCTCGACGATCAGGGCGCGATGGTGGCTCTCGGCCGTGGTGTGCAGCCGGTCGATCGCCTCCATCGCGATGTTCACGGCGGTGTCGAAGCCGAAGGTGTAATCGGTCGCGCCGAGGTCATTGTCGATGGTCTTGGGGACGCCGACCACCTTGACGCCGTTGTCGTTGAGCTTGCCGGCGACGCCGAGGGTGTCCTCGCCGCCGATCGCGATCAGGGCGTCGACGCCGAGGCTGGCCAGGTTCGCCTTGATCTGCTCAAGCCCGGTCTTGCCGTCCAGCGTGGCCTTGTCGGACAGCGGGTTCGTCCTGGAGGAGCCGAGGATCGTGCCGCCGCGGGGTAGGATGCCGCGCACAGCGGCCACGTTCAGCGGCTGGGTGTCGGCCTCGAGCGGGCCGCGCCAGCCGTCACGAAAGCCCACGAAATCGCAGCCATGATCGAACGTGCCGGTCCGCACGATCGCCCGGATGACCGCGTTCAGTCCAGGGCAGTCGCCGCCTCCGGTCAGAACTCCAACCCGCATCAGGCTCCTCCAGTGCTCGCACGCGTGCTGGCCCGAACGCCACACTAGTCCCCATGAGCGTCCTCGCGATCGACGCCGGCACGACTGGCGTGACAGCCCTCATCGTGGCCGCGGACGGCAGCGTCTCGGGCCGTGGCTACGCCGAATTCAGCCAGTATTTCCCGCAGCCCGGCTGGGTCGAGCAGTTGCCAGAGGAGATCTGGCAGGCCACGCTGGCGTCCTGCGCCCAGGCGCTCGCGGATGGCGGCGCTGACCAGGTCACCTGCGTCGGGATCACCAACCAGCGCGAGACCGCGGTGATCTGGGACGCGTCCACGCTGATCGCGCCGCACCGGGCAATCGTCTGGCAGGATCGCAGGACGGCCAGCATCTGCGCCGAGTTGCGCGACGCCGGGCACGAGGATCGGGTGGCCGAACTCACCGGCCTGCGGATAGACCCGTACTTCACGGCAACCAAACTCACATGGCTATCCAGGCACGCACCCGAAGTCTGGGCGGGCGTGGCCGACCGCTCACTCGCGGTCGGCACCGTCGACTCGTACCTGATCGCCCGCCTCACCGGTGGGCGACGCCATGTCACCGACGCGTCGAACGCCAGCCGTACGCTCCTGTTCGACATCGCCGCCGGTCAGTGGTCAGCCGAACTGTGCTCCCTGTTCGGGGTACCGCCGCACGCGCTGCCGGAAGTGACGGCGTCGACCGGCGAAATCGGCCAGACCGATCCCGAGGCGTTTCTCGGCCTGTCGGTGCCGATCGCCGGGGTGGCAGGCGACCAGCAGGCGGCGCTGTTCGGCCAGGCATGCTTTGCCGCCGGGGACTCCAAGTGCACGTACGGCACTGGGTCGTTCGTGCTGGCCAACACCGGCTCCACGATCGTGCGGTCCCAGGCCGGGCTGGTGTCCACTGTCGCGTGGATGGACGGATCAGGGACGCTCACCTACGCGCTCGAGGGGTCGGTGTTCGTCACCGGGGCGGCGATTCAGTGGCTGCGGGACGGGCTCGGCCTGCTCGAACACGCTTCGGACAGCGAAGAGCTGGCTCGGTCGGTGCCGGACTCCGGCGGCGTCGTCTTCGTCCCCGCGCTGACCGGGCTCGGCGCACCGGACTGGGACCCGGACGCGCGCGGCGCGATCCTGGGGCTGACTCGTGGCGTGACGCGCGCGCACCTGGTCAGGGCCACGCTCGAGGCGATCGCGTTCGAGGTCCGCGATGTCGTCGACGCGATGGCGGCCGATGCCGGAGTCGAGTCGGGCGGCGCGGCTGCTGCGGCGGCTGGGCCGGCTGCGGCTGCTGCGCGGGCGGCTGGTAGCGCGGCGGCGCTCCGGGTGGACGGCGGGGCGGCGGCCAATGACCTGCTCATGCAGATCCAGGCCGACCAGCTGCAGCGGCCGGTCGAGCGCCCGGTGGTCGCCGAGACGACCGCGATCGGCGCCGCGTTCCTCGCCGGGCTAGCGACCGGGGTCTGGTCGTCTCGCGACGAGATCGCCGCGACCTGGCAGCTCGACCGGCGGTTCGAGCCTGGTGCTCGCGACGACTCGGCCCACAAGCGCTGGCGGGAGGCCGTGCGCAGGTCGCTGGGCTGGGCGGCCTTCACCGACGCGGCCGGGTCCGGCTAGCCGCGGGCTTGCCGCGTCCAGCCCGAGGTTGGCACTGCCATGCTGTCCCGCCGTCAGGCAGGCACTTCGGCGAGCCCGCCAGGACCAGGCTCGTCGGCCGGCCCGACCGCGTCCTCGGTCGGATCGGCGGCCGGACGGATCAGCAGGACAAGCGCGCACGCGCCGATGGTCACGGCCACGACCGCCAGCATCAGCCGGTAGCTGACGACGGAGATCAGGACCGCCCCGGCCGCGATCGAGACCGTCTGCGGCGCGACGATCAGCATCATCAGCGCCGCGTTGACCCGGCCCTGGAGCGACGGCGGCGTGTACCGCTGGGCGGCGGTGGTGGCCGCGGCCACCAGCCAGACCAGGCCGACGCCATCGAAGAGCGCAGCCACCAGCACCAGCCACAGCGAGCTCGTCATCCACGCGGCCGAGGCAAGGCTGAACGCGGCCAGCGAGAAACCCACGACCCGGGCTGAGCCCAGGCGGCGCGTCACGAGAGCCAGCGGGATCCCGCCCGCGATCGCGCCCGCGCCCTGGGCGGCCCCGTAGACGCCGAGGAACGACGGTGGCCGGTGCAGCCCTTCGCTGATCACCGCGAAGATGATGGTCTCGTTCAGCCCGATGATGCTGAACGCGGCCCCCGTCACGACCGCGATCTGCAGCAGCACGGGAACCGACCGCAGATGCCTGAACCCGGCGGCGACCTCGCGCCAGAAAGGCGGCTTCTCCTCCGTGTCGCGCGGGCGAGTGCCGACCGACTCGGTCACCGTGATCGACGCCAGCGCCGCGATGGCGATGCCGAAGGTGGCCACGTCGAGGACGGCGACAGCGCCGCCGCCGAAGGCGATGAAAAGCCCCGCGCCGGCCAGCGGCGCCACGATCCGCATGCCCTGCCCGATCGACTGCATCGACGCGTTGGCGGCGGCCAGGTGCTCGCCCGCGAGCATGTCTTTGACCAGCCCGGCCGCTGCGCTCCCGATCACGCTGAAGGAGATGCCGTACCAGAACGCGACCAAGTAGATGATCCACATCTGGTCCCGCGACCGCACGGCCAGCAGCGACAAGACGACCGCGGCGGTGACCGCGTTGGTCATGATGAGCAATGGCTTGCGGGGCATCCGATCGGCCAGATGGCCGGTCAGGGGCCCGAAAAGCGCGGGAATTCCGAGCGCGAGGAAGACGCTGCCGGCGGCCGCGTTGCTGTGGGTCAAAGACTTGGCCCAGATGCCGAGGGTCAGGTACAGCGCGGTGTCGCCGAATGTCGACAGCGTGCTGCCGATGAGCAGCCGGCGGAACCGGGGATCGCTGAACGCACCGCGCATGACTCAGCCCTCCTGCTGCTGGGTGCCGCTCGGTTCAGGCAGCACCGAGACGCTCAGGAAGACGCGCGCCTGACGTGACTCAGGGGGACGCCGCGCCGGGTCCTCGTGCCGATCGACGTACCGTTCAGCGAGTTCAGCAAGCTGCTCGCTGAGCTGCTTGAACTCCTCAGCGGTCATCCACATCGTCGAGCCGAGCAGGCGGCTGGACTCCCGCCACTCACCGGGCTCGAGGCTTCTGCTCCGCAGCCGCTCCTTGATCCGCGCCAGCTCATGGTCAAGGAAGACCTCGGTCGCAGCCTCCGCGGCGAGTTCGCCCTCGATGCCGAGGCCCTCGCCGGACAGTTCCTGCCGGTAGCTCGTGAGCCTCCAGGGCTTCTCCCGGCCGACCTGGCCCGGCACGAGCTCCACGTAGCCGTACTTGGCCAGGATCCCGAGGTGGTACGCGCAGCTCGGCACGCTCTCCCCCAGCACCTCAGCGCACCGCGTCGCCGTCGCCGTCGCCGAATCCTCGCTGCCCAGCAGGTCGATCAGCTTCCACCGCAACGGATGCGCCAGCGCACGCAACGCCAGCGCGCCGCGACTGGCGTCCTCGCTGTGTCCCGACCCGCCGCCTCGCGAATCGTCTTCGAGCGGCGCACGCCCAAGCTGCACATCAGACCTGTCGCTGTCCATCACGCCGCCTCCCAGCCGCTCACCACCGCGCCGAAATTCAAGATACCTTTATCAAGACTCCTTAATCAAGACACCTTGAGGTTCACATTTTGGCGGCGGCGTTCCGTCGGAGCCGCGGTTGGGCCCTGCGCGGCTCAGACGGGTGCTGAGCGGCTGTGCTGACTCTTGTCCGGGCTGCATAGCCGGCTCGCGGCGGCTGCTGCGGACCTAGGCCGCAGGCAGGGTGCGGATGGCGAGCGCCGCCTGACCCTTCCGGCGGTCGAGGGCGTTCCGGATGGTGGTGAGGACCTCGTCCGGCTCGTCTCGGATCTGGCGCGGCGAGTAATGCAGGACCATGATCCCGAGCGCGCTCAGCCGCGTGTGCCTGCGCATGGTCCGTTCCCACATCTCCGGAGCCAGGTGCCACTCCTTAGAGTCGACCTCCACCGCGACGCCGAAGTCTGGCCACCACGCATCCGGCCGCGCGACCAGTTCGTTGCCTACGAAGAGCCTTGCGTTCAGCATCGGCGGCGGCAGCTTGCCGCGCCTGATCAGCGCGAGCAGCTCCCCTTCCGGACCCGACCGCGTGCCCTCAGCAACCTCCCCCAGCGCCGCCCGGAATAGCGCTGAGCCGTGTATCGGCCCCTCGCTCAGTTCCTCCTCAAGCTGTTCCACGGTGCACCGCCGGCCCTGAACCGCCCCGGCGACGATCGCCCGCACGTCAGCCAGGTCGCGCATGCCGCGCGCGGCATCGCCCACAGCCCTGGCGGCCAGGGCGTACTGAACGGGACCCGCGTAGCACACCCGGGCCGGCAACCTCGCAGTACGCTGGACTATCACGAACTCCGTGCTCTTCGGCCTCCGGTTCGCTGGCACCAGCACCTCTATCGACTCGGACTGAACGCGCATCCCATGGCGGCGTAACGCGGCCGCTCCGGTGAGGGTTGCTCCTAGCCCGCCGTAGAGAATCGCGGCGACGTCCCGTTGCTCCATAGTGAGGGTCCCGGTCACCGTGACGTAGACGCCCGGCAAGACCTGCCGCCATGGGCCGCCCGCGCGCGCCCGGCGGTGGAGAACGTTGGGATGCAGGCCCGCGTCAAGGGCCTGACGCCTCGTGATGACGCAGCTTTGGCGCTGGATGAGGTCGCGTAGGGCTAAAGAGTTCTCCATGCCGGGCACTCTGCCAGCCGGCACCGACACCCAGCTCGAGTAAATAGGGCAATTCGCCCGCCACCCGCTCGCCCCGCCCCCGAGCCCGTGTATCGATGGTCCGTCCATCACCGGAATCCGCAATGGGTGGACCATCGATGCGCGGGTGCGGCCGAGGTGGTGGGGCGGGAGTGGTTGGTGGGACTGGTGGGGAGATTGCGCCAGGGAGACTGGCCTAGCCGGCGACGCGGAAATGAGGCGGGCCGGGCTGGTCGAGCTCGCGGAAGGGCTGGTTGACTCCCGATCAGGTCGTCGGGGCGGCCTCGCCCGCTTTGGCGGCTGCGGGGTCGGCGGACGTTGCGGCCGCGGGGGCGGCGTCACTGGCGGCTGAGCGGTCGGCGGACGTTGGGGCCGCTGGGACGGCCTCGCCGTTTGTCGGCGGCGCGTCGGCGCTGACGCCTGGCGGCTGGACTCCCGGCGCGCTAACAACCGGCCCGTCTGGGTCGGTCACCGCCTTGCCGTTGACGGCACCAGCGCCCGGCACCGCGGCCGCAGGCTCAGAAACCGCAGAGACGGCAGGCTCAGAAGCCGCCGGCTCAGGGGCCGTGGGCTCAGGGGCCGTGGGCTCAGGGGCCGCAGGCTGAGAGGCCGCGGGCTCAGGGGCCGCAGGCGTAGCGGCCTCGGCCGGCCCGGCGTCCTTTCCGGCGTCGTGCTTGTGGACCTTCTTCTCGGCGTGCTTCTTGGCCTTGTGCTGGGCGGCGTACTCGTCGACGTACTCCTGCCCTGACAGCTTCATGATCTCGTAGATGATCTCGTCGGTGATGGCGCGCAGAACCAGCCTGTCGTTCTCCATCCCGTAGTAGCGGGAGAAGTCGAGCGGCTTACCGAACTTCACGCCTGGCCGCACCTTGAACTGCGGCGTGATCCTGCCGGGCGGCTGGAACTCAAAGCCCCCGATCATGGCGCACGGGATGACGGGCACGCGCGCTTCGAGTGCGAGCCTGGCGACGCCGGTCTTGCCGCGGAATAGCCGGCCATCAGGGGTCCTGGTGCCTTCGGGGTAGATGCCGAGCAACTCCCCGGCGGCCAGGACCCGGAGCCCGGTCGCGAGTGCGCGCTCGCTCGCCTTGCCGCCGGAGCGGTCGACGGGTATCTGCCCGACGCCGCTGAAGAACGCGCGGCTGAACAATCCCTTGATCCCGCGCCCCGTGAAGTACTCGGATTTCGCGAGGAAAACCACCTTGCGCGGCAGCGGCAGCGGGGCAAAGAAGTGGTCGGAGAACGACAGGTGGTTGCTAGCCAGGATCGCCGGTCCGGTGCGCGGCACGTAATCGGCTCCCTCCGCCCACGGCCTGAACAGCTTCAGGATCGGGGCGAGCAGCGCCTTGACCACCCAGTAGAACATGCGTCACATGATTTCACGCCAAGGCCGCCGAGCGAACCACCTGCACCTGGGCAATCAATCAGTCCGGCCGGCCGCTGTGAAAGATGATGCGACATGCGACGATTCGGGGATAGACAAAGCGAGCACGGCGGGTGCCGGCAATCCGCGGCTCGCCGAACCTCCGGAGAGGACGCAGTCATGTCAGTACTTCCCGGCGCTGAGCCGTACAGCTACCAGGGAGGTTCGACCGGGGTCCTGCTCTGCCATGGGTTCACCGGCAGCCCGGCCTCGCTGCGCCCATGGGCCGAGTTCCTCGGCGCCGAAGGGCTGACGGTCAGCCTGCCGCGACTGCCCGGGCACGGCACCACCTGGCAGGAGATGAACCGCACCCGGTGGGAGGACTGGTACGCGGAGGTCGACAGGGCGTTCGGCGAACTCCAGGCGACGACCGAGGACATTTTCGTACTGGGCCTGTCGATGGGCGCGTGCCTCGCATTGCGGCTCGCTGAACTGCACGGGGACGCGGTGCGCGGGCTGGTGCTTGTCAACCCGTCGGTCACGGCCGATACCAAGCTGTTCCTGCTCGCGCCCGTGCTGAAGCTGGTCGTTCCTTCGCTCAAGGGCGTCGGCAGCGACATCAAGAAGCCTGGCGTAACCGAACTGGCCTATGACCGCACGCCGACCAAGGCGGCCGCGACCCTGCCGGGGCTGTGGAAGGTGACCGAGCGAGACCTCGGCAAGGTCACCGCCCCGGCGCTGGTCTTCAAGAGCACAGAGGATCACGTGGTCGGCCCTGCCAGCCTGGCGATCTTGCGTAGGGATCTGCCGGAGTCGCGGCTCGAGGTCAGGGACCTCGCCGACAGCTATCACGTCGCGACTCTGGACAACGACGCAGCGGCCATCTTCGCCGGAAGCCTGGATTTCGTTCGATCTCACAGCCATGCGGGAAAGGAATGACAGGATGGATCTGCTGGGCATAGACGGCAGAGACGGCTAGGCATGGTCAGTGGACGACACGGGGGGCAGTGTGGGGCGCGACGCGGATAGGGATCGCAGCGGCGATCAGGCCGCCTGGGTTGATCTGGTCGCGCGGCTGGAGCTGCCATCGGCCGTCGATCCGGCCAATCCGCCGTGGCCCGAGCGGGAGAATCTCCGGCCGGCGGCGCACGCGCGGCGACTCGGGCGCCGTAGACCAGCGGGCCAGCCAGGAGGCGGACGCCGGCGAGCAGTCAGTCGCTGGCAAAGATTCAGTCGCTGGCAAAGATATGAACTCCGCAGGGCAACCGGACTCAGCCCGTGACTCGACCACGGAAGCTGACTCTGCTCCCGGCGCCAAGACGAACGCCAACCGCGGCCGCGTCATCAGGCCAGCCAGGTCGTTGCGCTTCCCTGTGCCCGCCGACGAGCAGGCTCCTGGCGCGACAGTCCGGCGGCCAGGGCCGGCTGACCTTCCTGGACTGCGCAGCTTCCCGGTGGCAGGCGGACTCGCTCAGGGATGGAGCGTTCGTGCCTGTGACGGGGCCGCCCGGCGAGGTCGGCCCGGCTGCCGAAGCCGCCCACGACGCGCCGACGAGCCCTGACCTGGGCTGGCTGGACTGGGACGAGGTAGACCAGAACGCCGACGAGGGCTATGTCCCGCCGCACGTGCCGCCGCAGCCGAAGCTGGACCCGGTCGCCCGCGGCGCGTGGACCGCGCTCTTCGGCGGGCCCGGATACCTCCTCATCGCGACGACACTGCAGTGGCAGGTGCCGGGCTGGGCTCAGCTCGCAGCGATCATCGCGTTCATCACCGGGTTCGTCGTGCTCGTCTCGCGTCTCGGCGACGGCCCGTCCCGCCGCGACGGCCCAGATCAGGGTGCCGTCGTCTAGGCCAGGGCTCGCCAGCGATCAAACCGGTCCGCGGCTCGGCACGCCCCGCGCCCAGTGACCTGGGCGGCGCTACCCAATCCCGAGCCTGTGCCTGGCCAGGTCCGCGGCTCCGATCATCCCGGCCTCTGGGCCCAGTTCGGCGAGCACGATCGCGGCGTGTGGCCGGTACATCCTGCCGGTGAGGCCGTCCTCGAACGCGGCCCTGGTCTGGCTGAGCAGCAGGTCGCCAGCTTCTGAGACGCCGCCGCCCAGCACGAAACAGCCGGGATCGAGGATCGCGGCCAGGTCGGCCAGCCCCTCTCCCAGCCAGCGCCCGATGATGTCGAAGCAGCGCATCGCGGCAGCGTCACCTTCGCGCGCGGCTGCCGTGACGGACGGACCGTTGATGCCCTCAGGCGTGCCGCCGGAGAGCTGCAGGAGCCTGACCGCCGCTCCCGGCGACCGCCTGGCGAATTCACGCGCCTCGGCCACGAGCGCGCTGCCGCTCGCGTACTGCTCCCAGCAGCCGCGGTTGCCGCAGCCGCACAGCCGGCCGTCCGGCACGACCCGGTAGTGGCCTGGCTCCCCCGCCATCCCCCACCGGCCGCGGTACAGCTCTCCGTTCAGCACCAGGCCAGCGCCGATTCCGGTGCCGATCGTGATCATCATGACGTGCTCATGGCTGCGCGCGGCGCCGAGTTTGGTCTCGGCCCAGGCCGCGGCGTTGGCGTCGTTCTCCACGATCACGGGACGGCCGGTGCGCTCCTCGACCTGCCTGGCGACGGGCTCATTTCGCCAGGCCAGGTTCGGCGCGAACACGACTGAGGACCGTTTCTCCTCGATGAAGCCCGCCGCGCCGATGCCGACCGCGTCGATCTCGTGCCTGCCGAGGAGCTCGTTGACCGCGTCGCTGATCTCGTCGATGGTCTTGCCTGCGTTCGCGGCCGGCGTCGGCCGCTTGACCATCTCGATGATCCCGCCCTTTTCGTCTACCACCCCGGCGGCGATCTTGGTGCCGCCGACGTCGAGACCGATGGCCAGGCTCATCCTCAGGCTCGCTC
This sequence comes from uncultured Actinomycetota bacterium, assembly GCA_963696215.1. GTDB lineage: Bacteria > Actinomycetota > Actinomycetes > Streptosporangiales > Streptosporangiaceae > Chersky-822. The sequence continues at coordinate 186,702 of CAVOJF010000005.1, read as the reverse complement.
GGCCGTATCGTCCGATGGCGGCACGTCAGGCTCTGCGGCAGCAGCGGACCCGGCGGCCGCAGCGGACCCGGCGGGCGCAGCGGACCCGGCAGGCTCCGCGGGCGTAGCAGGCTCCGCGGGCGTGGCAGGCTTGCCGGATTCGGCCGTGGCTGGTCGCTCCGGCCGCGCGGGCGCAGCCGGAGCCCCAGCACTCGCGGAAGACGCCGCGCCAGGGCGGTACGACAGGATCGAGTCGAGCCCGGAGAGCGCGTCCCTGACCGCGCCGGCCATCACGTCAGCGGCGTCGGAGATCCGCGGCCCGCCGCGGCTGTCCGTGCCAGCGGCCTTGGCCTGGGCGATCCGCCTGGCCGCCCGGCAGACCGGGCACCAGGCGCACTCGGGAGCCTCGTCAGCCGCGTGGGGCGGCTCGGTCGTGGCGGTCGCCCAGCTGTCGCCTGCGTCGCGCTCTGACCCGCGGAACGCCTTCTTGACCTGGCCGCCGAGTTCGTCGCGCATGTTCCGCGCGCTGGTCCTGATCAGCCAGCGCTGAACCTCGCTGGCCGCGCCCGCGGCGCGCTGCTCCCAGGACTCTGCCGATCCAGCGGCGCCTGACCGGCCGCTACCAGAACGCGAACTGCCTTGCCGCTCGCCGCGCTCCCGCCCGCCCGGCGCGCGACCGCCCAATTCACGACCGCTCTGCCCGCGACCGCCCTGCCCGCGACCGCCCTGCCCGCGACCGCCCTGCCCGCGACCGCCCTGCCCGCGACCGCCCTGCCCGCGACCGCTCCGCTCCCGGCTGCTCTCGTCGCTGCCGGCCTGGTCGCTGCCGGCCTGGTCGCTGCCGGCCTGCTCGCTACCGGCCTGCTCGCTGCTGGCCTGTTCCCAAGGGGACCGGGCCGTGCCAGCCCTATCCGAACGAGCCCGGTCGCTGCTCTCCTCTGGGCCCCGCTGACCTGCGGGCTGCCCATTGGCCGGCTGCACGCCGCCCGATGGCTCCGTCATCTGCTCTCACCACTCTCGCTGGCGGTCTGCCGCACCCGGCTCCTCAGCCCCTTGAGTGCCGTGTCGATGATCGTCTTCTCGGCTCGCCGCTTCAGCATCCCGATCATCGGTATCGCCAGGCCCACAGCAAGCTCGTACGTCACCTTAGTCGCGTCTCCGGCCTCATCCAGCCGGTAAGCGCCTGACATTTCCGATACGGCGGTGCCGCGCTCGACTAGCTCCCAGCGCACCTCGTCGTCGCCCTGCCAGGTGTACGCGAGCACGTAGCTGTCCTTGATCACGCCAGCGTCGAGGGTGAAGCGAACCCGCTCCGCAACGCCGTCGGGTCCGGCCTGGAGCACCTCGGCTGAGCGCACTCCGGACGCCCACGCCGGGTACGCGCCGAAGTCCGCGATTACCGCCATGATGACCGACCGCGGCGCTTCGATCGTCATGGTCGAGCTAGTCTTGTCGGCCATTCTCGGAGCGTACCCCGCCGCCGCACCGAACTTGAATTTCTGTGTGGCCGCTGGAAGCGCCTACCACTCAAGCACGTACGGCGTGCCGCTGGCCCTGAAGTGCCCGACGTTGACGCACCGCGTGCTGCCGATCGTCAGGCGGTCGACGAGCGGCTGATGCACGTGGCCGAACAGCAGGTACCGCGGCTGGGTCCGGTGGACCGCGTCGAGCAGGGCCTGGCTGCCGCGCTCCATCCGCTTCGCGACGGTGTCGAACAGCAACTCGGGCACCTCCGGCGGAATGTGCGCACAGAGCACGTCGACGGCTCCGACCGCGTCCACCTTGGCCGCGAACACGTCGTCGTCAAGTTCATTCGGTGTCCGGTAGATCGAGCGCAGCCCGCCGCCAACGAACCCGAACGTGAGCCCGCCGATCTCGACCCTGTCGCCATCGAGCACCTGGTGGCCGTCGCGCAGATGATCAGCCCACAGCCGCGGGATGTCGACGTTGCCGTAGGTCAGGTAGGCGGGCGTCGGCATGGCCTCGAAGAGCTCGGCGTACTGGGCCGCAACGGCAGCGTTGATGGTGGCGCCAGGCTCGCCAGGCAGCGAAGCCCACAGACCGGCCGAGAATTCGCGCGCCGCGTCGAATTGCTGCGCCGTCCTGAGGGAGATGAACTCCCGCGCCGCTTCGGCGCCGAACAGGTCGGCGAATATCCCGCGCGAATGGTCCGCGTAGTCGAGGAAAAGCAGCAGGTCGCCGAGGCAGATCAGCGCGTCAGCTCCGTCGCTGGCGCGGCGGAGCGCGTCGGTCCTGCCGTGCACATCGCTGACCACGTGGACCCGCATTGACCAACAATATGCAAATCGCGGCGAGCCGAACCAGGCGACCCGAGCCCCGTCATCTTGAATACTCGCTGTACCGTCGCAAAGATCAGAAGACGAGCAGTTCGGACGGCAGGAGGCCCGTTGCGCGAGTTCAGTATTCCCGCCCTTGCCGAAATAACAGCCTCGGCCACGCTCACCGACGTCGTCTTCGAGCGCGCCGGCCAGAGCCCAGGCGCCGTCATCATGCGCAAGCGCGAGGCGCACACAGACGCAGGGCAGACAGATGTCGGGCACACGTGGACTGACGTGACAGCTGCGGAGTTCCGCGATGAGGTAAGAGCGCTGGCGAAGGGCATCCTCGCGGCCGGCATCCAGCCCGGCGACCGAGTCGGCCTGATGTCGCGGACAAGTTACCTGTGGACTCTGGCCGACTACGCGATCTGGACGGCCGGCGCGGTCACTGTCCCGGTCTACGAGACATCGTCGGCGGAGCAGGTCGAATGGATCCTGTCCAACTCAGCGTGCCGCGGCGTGTTCGCCGAGACCGACGCCCACGCCGCCGCCATTACCGGCGTCAAAGGCAACCTGCCCGACCTCGAGAGCATCTGGCTGATGGACACGATCGGCGTCGTCACGGCGGCCGGCAGTGACATCGCGGACAGCGATCTTGAGGCACGCATGGCCGGGCGTGGCGCTGACGACCTCGCCACGATCATCTACACCTCGGGCACGACGGGCCGCCCGAAGGGCTGCGAGCTCACCCACCGCAACCTGCTGTCCGGATCCCGCAATGCCGTGCAGGGCGCCCTGCACGAACTATTCGAGACCGACGGGTCATCGACGCTGCTGTTCCTGCCCCTGGCCCACTCGTTCGCCAGGATCATCCAGGTGGCCTGCATCGAGGGCGGCGCGGTGCTCAAGCACTGGGAGGACTCCTCGACGCTCGCCCACGCGCTGCCCGAGACCAAGCCGGTCTTCCTGCTCGCGGTGCCGCGGGTCTTCGAGAAGGTGTTCAACTCCGCGCAGCAGCAGGCCGCCGCCAGCGGCGCCAAGAGCAGGATCTTCCGCGCCGCCACCGACACCGCTATCGCATACAGCAGAGCCCAGGCCACGCCGGGTCCTGGCCAGGATGGTCGCGACTCGGGCGCAGGTCCCGCGCTCAAGCTCCGCCACGCGCTCTTCGACCGGCTCGTATACGGCAAGCTGCGCACCGCGGTGGGCGGCAGAGTTCAGTTCGCGATCTCGGGCGGCGCTCCCCTCGGCGAGCGGCTGAGCCACTTCTTCCGCGGCGCAGGAATCACGGTGCTGGAGGGCTACGGCCTGACGGAGACCTCGGCTGCCGCGGTCGTGAACCGGCCGAACCGCAACAAGATCGGCACGGTCGGGCTGCCGATCCCCGGCACGACCATTCGCATCGCCGACGACGGCGAGATCCTGATCGGCGGCCCGATCGTCTTCCGCGGCTACTGGCGCAATGAGGCCGCGACCGCTGAAGCGCTCGACTCTGACGGCTGGCTGCACACCGGCGACATCGGCGCCCTCGACGACGAGGGCTTCCTCAGCGTGACAGGGCGCAAGAAGGAACTCATCGTCACCGCGGGCGGCAAGAACGTCGCGCCCGCCGTGCTCGAGGACCGGCTCAGGGCCCACCCCCTGATCAGCCAGACCATGGTGGTTGGCGACAACCGCCCGTTCGTCGGCTGCCTGATCACGCTGGACACCGAGGCGCTTGAGTTCTGGAAGCAGCAGCACGGCAAGCCGGCCGACGCCACACCCGGCGACCTGGCCGACGACCCCGACCTGATCGCCGAACTCCAGGCAGCTGTCGACGACGCCAACAAGACGGTGTCGCGGGCCGAATCGATCCGCAAGTTCCGCATCCTCAGCACCGACTTCACCGAGGCCAACGGTCACCTGACGCCGTCGCTGAAGGTCAAGCGGAGCGTGGTTGCGAAGGACTACGCGCACGAAATCGAGGTGCTCTACACCCGCGGGTAGCGGGAGTCAGCCCGCCAGGATCTCCCGGAGCCTGGCGGCGACGATGTCCCAGCGCCACTCCCTGTCCACCCAGGCGACGCCCTTCTCACCCATGGTGGCGGCGCCCTGCGGGTCGGCGATCAGCTGGACCAGCCGGTCCGCGAGCGCGGCATCGTCGCGGCCGCCGACCACGTAACCGGTCTCGCCCGGCAGCACCGCGTCTGGCGCGCCGCCAGAGTCGCCGCTGATCACCGGCAGCCCAGTCGCTGAGGCCTCCAGGTAGACGATGCCAAGGCCCTCGACGTCCAGGCCGCCCCGCCTGGTCCGGCACGGCATGGCGAAGATCGTCCCGGCGTCGTAGTACCCGGGCAGGTCTTCCCACGGCACCGGGCCCGCAAAGATCACCGAGTCAGCGACCCGCAGACGGCGTGCGAGCTCGCGAAGGTCGCGCGCATACGGGCCGTCCCCGACCAGCAGCAGCACGGGCGCGGCGGCGGGACCGTCGGTGCCCCTGCCCTGCTGGTGCTCGGCGCCGTAACCAGCGCGCACCGGCCGCTCGCGCAGCCCGGCCAGCACATCAGGCCACACCTTGATCAGGGTGTCCTGCCCCTTGCGCGGCACCATTCGCGAGACGCACAGGACCACGGGAACCTCAGGTGCGATCCCGAACCGCGCTCTGATCGCGGCCCCGCCGGCACCCGGCCGGAACGCCTCGTTGTCCACCCCGGGAGCGAGCCTCGTCATCCGCCCGGCCGTCGCGGGAGTCAGCGCCCGTGCGAGCCGGATCCTGACGTAGTCCCCCAGGTAGGTCAGCACGTCCACGTGCTCGCCTATTCTCCGCAACAAGGCTCTCGCGCCGGGCAGCGCAGCCCAGCCGGCCTCGTGCCCGTGAGTCAGGGCGACGATCCTGCGGGCGCCGGCCCTCCGCAGCGCGGGCGCGAGCAGCCCGAGCGGCGCCGCCGCGCCGAACAGCACGGCGTCGCACCCGTGCTCGGTCAGGATCGCCCTGGCCCGCCTGGCCACGGACGGCACCGGCAGCATCAGTGAGGTGGGGTGCCTGACCACTGGAAACGGCTGCCGCGCGTCGAACTCGGCGGCGCCCTTCCAGGCCGGGGCGTAGACCACCACCTGGCCCGCTGGCAGCCGCGTCGCGAGCGCGTGCACGAACGACTGGATGCCGCCGCTTCGCGGCGGGAAGTCGTTGGTGACGATCAGGACCTTCGGCATATGAATGGCTACCTTACCCACCAGCCTCAACTATGTGCTGCGGTGCAGCACGAACTCCCAGCCCGGCGTGTACTCGGCCATCGCCAGCCCGAGTCGTTCGCAGACCGCGACGCGCTCCAGACCCTCCCCCCAGGACTCCACCGCGACGTCGGGCGTGTCCACCAGGGCCGCAGCGGCCCTGAGCAACGCCTCATAGGCGGACAGGTCCGCGCGATACGCGGGCAGCACCCCGGGGGCGTCGATCAGGCCTGCGGCCGGATCGACGCGGCAGATTCCCGCGATCGCGCCGTCTCGCCGAAAGCACAGCGTGACAGTCCCTGGCGGCAGGTCGAGCGGCCACTGGTCAGGCGACAGCGTCTTGTGTGCCCACTGACCGCGGAACGCGGCTGCCCACAGCTCGGGACCGTCTTCGTCGGCAGTCAGCCGGGCGGCAGCCCCATCCGGGCCGGCGGCCGGGCGCTGGCCCGTCATCTTCCGGTAGCCCCACTGCCTGCTGAACCCCAGACCAGACAGGTCGGCCGCGCTGTGCGCCCAGGCTAGTGCTGACCCGGCATCGCGCGCGGCGGCAAGCAGCTCCCCGGCCTGGACCTCGTCGGCGATCAGGGCCTCGGCGACCGTCTCGCCCTCCGTGGTCACGCTGAAGAAGACGGACGGAGATGACATGACGATGGCCTTCCCGTTCCGACTGTGCTGCCAGGCTCTGGCTACGGTCGGGCGGCTCCATCGAGCTCGGTCAGGTACCAGCCGGAGATCGCGACCTTCTCCACATTCAGACCGGAATGCGGCGCGTCGATCAGGTAGCCGTTGCCGACGTAGATGCCGACGTGCGAATTGCTGGCGAAGCCGAGGATGTCGCCCGGCTCCAGGTACTTGGTGGTGAAGGCGCCTCCGGAGGTGTGCAGCGGTACAGACGGCAGCGAGGCCATCTGGTCGTAACTCACCCTGGGGATCGAAATCCCCGCGCTGGCCCACGCCTGGCTAGTCAGGCCGGAGCAGTCGAAACCGGAACTGCACGGTCCTGTGCCGCCGAACACATACGGGCAGCCGAGCTGGTTGTAGGCGAAAGCCACGGCCTTCTCGGCCTGCGTCGACGTCGGCCCGTGGTAGTGGCCGCCCCCGCCGCCGCCTGGACCCGTGCCGGCTTGCTGCGGCGGCGTCAGCGTGGCGAGAAGCGCTTCCTGCTGCTTCTTCAGCTTGTTCAGCGTCGCGATCCGCTTGTGCAGCGAGCGCTTGAGCCGCACGATCCCTGCGCGAGCACGGGTCGCGGTCTGCTGCGCGTCCAGCAACTGACGGCTGGCTGCCCGGTAGCGGTTGATCTGAGACGTGTTGGCGATGGACAGCTCCGTCAGGATCGACGCCTGGTCGAGTACCTGCTGCGGGGACTCAGACGTGAGCAGCGCGACCGGCGAGGAGGCGCCACCCTGCTCGTAAGCGACCGCCGCGAGCCTGCCGATCTGGGTTCGCATTTCATCGAACGTCTTGCGGTATCTGGCGGTCTCTTTGTTGAGCACCTTAAGCCGCTGGTTGGCCACCGATAGCTGCTGCAGAACCTGGTCGTATTGCTGGACGAAGCGATCAACCCTGGTGTTCAGCGCCGCGAGCTTGGCCTTCACCTGCGCGATGGTGGGCTGCGGCAGCGCGGCCGCCGAACCGCCGATCCCGGCGACTCCGCAGATGGTGGCCAGGCTCAGCAGAACCAGCCAGCCGCGGCGCAGTCCGCCCCGGGCGCCGGAGCGACTGCGACTACTCATGACCTTGCGAACTGACAGCGGCATACGCACGCGCCAGGCACGCTCCTTTTCCCACAGTCACCTGCCGAGTCGGCTACGGGTCCGGGCCGTGGCAACTGCCCGTCGGCGCTGACCAATTGTCAGTCCGATGCACCTTGAGGGTTCGCGCGCGACCGACCGAGCGGTTGCATGCGGCCTGCCAGGGGCTCCCGATTCACCTGCTGACCTTGCGGTCAGAGCGAGATCTCGGTAGCGGCCAATCGCCGCCGCTATTAAAACGGCTGCCAAGCGATCGACTCGATCAGCCACACTAACCAGACGGGTTGACGCATTCAACCACTTCGCGCACTCTCGCCTCAGTTTTACGCGGGCCGCGAGGGAGCCTGACTCCGTCCGGCGCGGCGTCGGCAGGATCAATGCCCAGTGTCAGTGCCTGGCCATAGCGTGGGCGTTGTGAGCGCTCCGGCACAGATCACCCCGCCATCCAGGCGTGGCGTCCGGCCAGCCATGGCGGCGTTGCGGCGCGCCAGGCACCGGCTGGCCGGGCCGACGGGCGCCCCGCCCGGCGCCCTCGGCGAGTATGCGGTCCACGACGCGCCGGCTGAGGCGCCGGCGTCGGACGGCGCAGCGCCCGAGGTAGCCGTCGCAGAAGCAGCCCGCGCTGTCGGCGCGCCGGGTCGCAGCCCCGCCGAAGGTCCGCCCTGGCGGCTGCTGCCTGGCCTGCTGCCAGCCAGCCCGTTCCTGCCGCCCGCCGACCTTGTCGTCGTCGATGTGGAGACGACCGGATGGTTCGCTGACGAGGCTGGCATCACCGAAATCGGAGCGGTCCGGCTGAGCCGTGGTCGGCCCGCGGCCGAGTTCTCCGTGCTCGTGAACCCGGGCCGGCCCATCCCTGCGAACATCACCGACCTGACCGGCATCACCGACGCCATGGTGGCGGGCGCACCGGAGATCGCCGAGGTTCTGCCCGGCTTCCTGGAATTCGCCGCCGGCGCGGTGATCGTCGCGCACAACGCGCCGTTCGATCTCGCCTTCCTGGCGGCCGCCTGTGCGCACTGCGGGGTCACCTGGCCGCAGCGCGCCGTTATCGACACAGCCGTGCTATCGCGGCTGCTCCTCGGTCCCGCCGACGTGCCCGACCACAGGCTGGCCACGCTGTCTGGCCACTTCGACGTCAGGACCGGGCCGTGCCACCGTGCCCTCGCCGACGCGAAGGCGACCGCTGGCGTGCTCAGGGGGTTGCTCGGCCTGCTCGCCGCCGGCCCTCGGCCTCCTGCGGGCCCTCCGCTCTACCGGCCAACGGCCGTAGCGCCGGCGCCAGCGTCCGTGAGCGGCGCGCTGAGCCGGTACGATGTCGCCGCGGCAGGCGCGAAGGTAGCGATGATTCAGGAGGCGGCCATGATCACCGCGATTGTTCTGATCAAGGCCGACGTCGCCCGCATTCCCGAGACGGCCGAGGCGATTGCGCAGATCAACGAGGTCAGCGAGGTGTACTCGGTGACCGGCGAGTTCGATCTGGTCGCGATGGTCAGGGTCCGCGGGCATGAGGAACTCGGCGACGTCATCCCAGGGCATGTGAACAAGGTGCCGGGTGTCACGCACACCGAGACGCACATCGCGTTCCGCGCGTACTCCAGGCATGACCTGGATGCAGCGTTCTCGATCGGCTACCCGGACAACGCCTGATCGACCCGACGCGGCTGGCTAGCTCGCCAGCCGCCTGCTCGCCTGGATCCAGGTATCGAGCAATGACGCGGCAGCGCCGGAGTCGACCGCCTCCACCGCACGTGCGTACCCGCCTGCCAGCGCCGTAGCGAGCCGTCCGGGTTCGGCGGCGCCCCCGTCGGCGACCAGCGCCGCACCGGCGTTGAGCAGGACGGTCTCCCTGACCGGCCCGCGCTCGCCAGCCAGGACCGAGCGGACCACGGCTGCGTTGTGCGCTGGGTCGCCGCCGCGCAGGTCGGCAGGCTCGCTTCGCGGAATGCCGATCTCTCCCGGGTCGAACCTGGCCGCGGCCACGGCGCCGTCACGGGTTACCCAGACCGTCGACGGTCCGGTGGTTGTCAGCTCGTCCAGCCCGTCGTCACCGTGAAAGACCAGCGCCGATACGCCGCGGCCAGCCAGCACGCCCGCCAGCACGGGCCCCATCCGCGGATCGGCGACGCCGACCGCCTGTGCGTGCGGGCGCGCCGGGTTGGCGACCGGGCCGAGGAAGTTGAAGACGGTCGGCACGCCCAGTTCGCGGCGCGGTCCTGACGTGTGGCGCAGCGCCGGGTGATACAGCGGCGCGAACAAGAAGACCATGCCGATTTCCTGCGCGAGTTTCTCAGTCGCGGCCGGCGGCAGGTCGATGACCACGCCGAGCGCCTCGAGCACGTCGGCCGCCCCGCAGGCCGACGACGCCGCCCGGTTGCCGTGCTTGACCATGCGAGCCCCGGCGGCCGCCGCGACGATCGCGCCCATCGTCGAGATGTTGACGGTGCGGGCCCGGTCGCCCCCGGTACCTACGAGGTCGGTCAGTCGCCCGGGGATGCTGAGCGGAGTCGCGAGCCGCAGCATCGCCGACGCGAGCCCGTCCACCTCGACAGGCGTCTCGCCCTTCATCCGCAGCGCGATTCCGAAGCCCGCGATCTGGGCTGGCGTCGCCGCCCCGTCCATGATCTCGCTCATAGCCCAGGCGGCGGCGTCGGCAGTCAGCGTTTCGCCGTTGATGAGCTGGCCGAGCAGGCTCGGCCAGGAATGCGCTGCGTCCATGGCGTTCCTCGGGCGTTCTAGATCAGGCTTGAACTGCCGTGGTGTTGGTCCGGGGGGACGACCCGGCTGGTTCGCCCGCACGCTGGCGCATGAGCCCGGCCAGTGCTTCTGCCAGTGCGGCAGGATCGATCGGGTGGCTGACGACGGCGTCGGCGCGAGACCAGGTGGCCAGCCAGCCGTCGTCCGCCCTGCCGATGATGAGTAGCACCGGAGGGCAGTTATAAATCTCGTCCTTGGCCTGCCGGCAAAGACCCATTCCGCCAGAGGGCTGGGCTTCGCCGTCGAGGACCATGACGTCCGCCCCGCCCGCGTCGAGCAGCCTGATCAGCGCGGCATGGGTGGCCACGTCTATCACCTCTGCCTCCGGCACGTCGGGTGCGGGGCGGCGGCCGATGGCCAGCCGGACGCGGGCCCTGGTGTCCGCGTCATGGCTATACACGACAACTTTCATAGCTGGATGCTACCGACACCGCTGACCGTGCGGGCGGCCGCCGGACCGCCGAGATGGGCAAGGGAGCGACACCCTGACCCCCGATTAGGGGGTCGAGCCGCGTTCCCCTACCGGGTGTCGTAATAATGGGCGCGTGACGTCAGCATCAGACACGGCGGTCGTGCCGCGTACGCCTGCGAGCCGGCCGAACTTGGTCAGCGTCGGGACCATCGTGTGGTTGTCCTCCGAGCTGATGTTCTTCGCTGCGCTGTTCGCGATGTACTTCACCATCAAATCGGTGGATACGGGACTCGGCCAGCCGTGGCCGCAGGCCACACTGGACTATCCGCTGGCGACCGCGAACACGATCGTGCTGATCTTGTCGAGCGTCACCTGCCAGATGGGCGTCTTCGCCGTCGAGCGCGGCCAGATCTCGCGGCTCGGCTCCATCTTCGACTTCCGTCGCTGGGGCCTGCGCGAGTGGTACGTCCTGTCTTTCTTCATGGGCTTGTACTTCGTCTCCGGCCAGGGTTATGAGTACCTGGACCTGATCTTCAAGCAGCACCTCACTCTGGCCTCGAGCAACTACGGCTCGGTGTTCTTCCTGACCACGGGCTTCCACGGGCTGCACGTGACCGGCGGGCTGATCGCCTTCATCTTCCTGCTCGGCCGCACCTACGCGGCCAAGCGATATACCCACGAACAGCAGACCAGCGCGATCGTCGTGTCGTACTACTGGCATTTCGTCGACGTCGTGTGGATCGGGCTGTTCACCACCATCTACCTGCTGCCATTGACCGGAAAGTAGGAGCAGTGAGAGCGATCTCCGCCCGGCGACGGCATCCGGCCGCCGGATACGCCGTCCTTCTGCTCGCACTGCTGCTCGCCGGCCTCGGCTACGCGACCGTGACCGGGGTCGGCTCCGCAGCCGCGGCCGCGCACAGCGTTACGGGCGGACCGCTGATCTCCGAGGGCAAGTCGATCTTCCTGCAGGAGTGCTCCAGCTGCCACGGCATCTTCGCCCAGGGCGTGCCGGAGACAGGTCCTAGCCTCATCGGCGTCGGAGCGGCGGCCGTCGACTTCCAGGTCAGCACCGGCCGGATGCCAGCCAAGGAGCCGGCCGCAGAGCAGCCGCGCAAGCCGGTGACGTTCACCCCGCATCAGATTCGCGCCCTCGCGGCCTACATCGCCTCCCTGGGCGGCGGCCCGATGATCCCGTCGCTCGCCGAGGTCAGCCCCAGAGGCGCCAACGCAGGTCTAGGCCAGCAGCTCTTCGTCGCCGACTGCGCGCAGTGCCACAACTTCGTCGGCGCGGGCGGTGCGCTCACGTACGGCAAATACGCACCGCCGCTCACGACCTCGACACCGCGGCAGATGTTCGAGGCCATGCTCACCGGGCCTGAGGCAATGCCGGTCTTCAACAACACCACGATCACGCCGCAGCAAAAGCGCTCCATCATCAGGTACGTCACCATGACGCGCACTGAGCCGAACCCGGGCGGCTTCAGCCTGGGCCGGGTCGGCCCGGTGACAGAGGGGCTCGTGGCCTTCATCGGGCTGCTGCTCTTCATGGTGCTCGCGGCCCTGTGGATCACTGCAAGGCACGGGAAGGCACATGACTGACCCCACCGCTGGCAACCAGGATGAGGCGCGCGAGCCACGGCACCGGGTGATCGGCACCCCGTCGCCCGCCGAGTCCAGGACCATGCTCGCCGCTCCGTCTCCTGGCACCCCGGGCGCGCCGCCGCCGCTGCGACCGCGCGAGCTGCCGGCTGAGCCTGACGATCCCGCGACCGCGAAGCGAGCCGAGCGAATCGTCGCCGTCTGCTTCCTGATCGCCACGCTGGCAGGCCTCGCGTTCATCGCGGCCTACCTGATCTTCCCTGTGCATTCGGTCCTGCGGGTCCAGCACTCAAACCTCGCGCTCGGCCTGACAATGGGGCTGACCTTCCTGGCCATGGCCGTCGGCGCCGTGATCTGGGTCCGCCGGATCATGCCCGATATCGAGCTCACCGAGCCGCGTAAGCCACTGCGGTCCAGCGAAACGGACCGCGCGGCCTTCAAGGAGACCTTTGAGGAAGGCGCCGACGCCAGTCAGTTCAAGCGGCCGCTGCTGCGGCGCACCCTGATCGCCGCGACGATCCCTGTTGCGGTCGCGCCGGTCCTGCTGCTGCGCGACCTCGGCCCGCTGCCGCGCAAGAGCCTGGACCACACGGTCTGGCGTAAGGGCCTGCGCCTGCTGAACTACGGCGGTAACACACCTATCAGGCCGGCCGACTTCAGCTCGCCAGGCGGCATGATCACGGTCATCCCCGACGGCTACGCGGAAGACTTCAACGCGCTCGCGAAGGCGGCGTGCATCATCATCAAGTTCGGGCCGAACGAGCTGGAATTCACCACTGGCTCGTCGCCGGTGTCCGGCAAAGTGGTGCAGAACTGGACAGTCGACAACATCGTGGCTTACTCGAAGATCTGCACGCACGTCGGTTGCCCGGCCGCGCTGTACGAGCAGACGACACACCACATACTCTGCCCGTGTCACCAGTCGACCTTCGACGCCACCCGCGGGGCGCAGGTAATCTTCGGACCGGCCACACGGCCGCTGCCGCAGCTGCCGATGACCGTGGACGCGCAGGGGTACCTGGTGGCCAAGCACGACTTCACCGAACCGGTGGGCCCGAGTTTCTGGGAGCGGGGGCCGTCAACATGAGCATCGACAGGGCGCTGGGCGGCACCGGAGGCTGGCTGGACGACCGGTTCCGCGGCGCGAAGGGCTTCAGGACCTTCTTCCGCAAGATCTTCCCCGACCACTGGACCTTCCTGCTCGGCGAGATCGCGCTCTACACGTTCATCATCCTGATCCTGACCGGCACCTTCCTGGCCCTGTTCTTCAAGCCGAGCATGACCGACATTGTCTACCACGGGACCTACGTCAAGCTCGACGGAGTGCACATGAGCGAGGCCTACGCCTCGACGCTCCGGATCAGCTTCGACGTCCGCGGCGGGCTCCTGATCAGGCAGATCCACCACTGGGCCGCCGACCTGTTCGTCGCGGCGATCATGGCCCACATGCTGCGGATCTTCTTCACCGGCGCCTACCGCAAGCCGCGTGAGGTCAACTGGCTGATCGGCATCGTGATGTTCACTCTCGCGCTGCTCGAGGGGCTGTTCGGCTACTCGCTGCCCGACGACCTGCTGTCCGGTGCCGGCTTGCGAATCACCCAGGGAGTGCTCCAGTCGATCCCTGTGGTGGGTACGTACCTGTCGTACTTCTTGTTCGGCGGGCAGTATCCGGGCCACTCGATCATCCCTCGGATGTACATCCTGCACGTGCTGCTGATTCCAGGGCTGTTCGCTGCGCTGATCGGCGCGCATTTGTTCATCATGTTCCACCAGAAGCACACCCAGATGCCTGGCAAGGGCCGCACGAACAAGAACGTGGTCGGCGCGCCGATGTACCCGTATTTCATGGCCAAGACCGGCGCGTTCTTCCTGTTCATCTTCGCGGCCGTGGCCCTGGCAGGAACCTTCGCGCAGATCAACCCGATCTGGCTGTACGGCCCGTACAACCCGCTGGCCATCTCCGCCGGCTCGCAGCCCGACTTCTACATGGGCATGCTGGAAGGAGCGCTACGCGTCATGCCCGCCTGGGAGTGGGTGATCTTCGGGCACACGTTTGCCTTCAACGTGTTCATCCCTGCCCTGGTACCGCTAGGCATCGTCTTCACCGGGGCAGCGCTGTGGCCGTTCCTCGAGCAATGGATCACCGGCGACAAACGCGAGCACAACATCAACGACCGTCCGCGCAACGCGCCGACCAGGACCGCGCTCGGCATCGCCATGGTGGCCTTCTGGGGCGTGCTGTGGGCTGAGGGCGCCAACGACGTCATCGCCCAGCACTTCGACATCTCGCTGTACACGATCACCGAGATCGCCAGGGTCGCGGTCTTCGCGGTGCCGATCGTGGCCTACATCATCACCAAGCGGATCTGCCTTGGCCTGCAGCGCAAGGACATCCACCTGATGGAGCACGGGCTGGAGTCCGGGATCATCAGGCAGCTGCCGAGCGGCGAGTTCATCGAGGAGACCAGGCCGCTCAGCGATGACGCGATGGCCAAGATCGCCATCCCTGAACCGCTCGAGCTGCCGGCCGGCACCAGCGAGACCGCCGAGGCTGACGTCCCGCCGCCTGGGATGCGCGGCAGCATCGGCAGGATCAAGGCCAGGCTCAACAAGGTCGTGACCGAGACCGTGCCCATGAACGGGCACGGTGCCAATGGACACGGTGCTAATGGACACGGGGCCGACGAGCACGAGCCAGCCTCGATCGGCTCGTCAGAGCGCGACGGCGATCACAGCTAACCGCCGTCGGCGCTCCAGAGCGGCTCAGGGATGCTCAGGCCGACCTCGGTACCCCACGCGTTCCGGTAGGCGACCTCGTGCGCAGGGCGCCTCGGGGCGACGCCCCAGCGCCCTGTCGGATAGCCGAGCGAGACGCAGCCCGCCAGCTCCCAGCCGTGGCTCTCGGGCACGCCGAGTACCGCGAACGTCTCGGCGCGCTTGAAGCTTCCAAGCACGGTCGTCAGCGTGCTGCCGACGCCATCGGCACGGGCCGCCAGCTGAGCGCTCCAGATCGCGGGGAAGATGGAACCGCCGCTCGGGTCGTTACGTGCCAGCGCCATCAGGAACAGCGGCACGTCCTCGAAATGGTCGGCCAGATGTTGCGCCGATCGCTGCACCCGCAGGAACGAGGCGCTGGCCGGGTCCTCTGGCGTGGCCCTGGCCCGCTCCAGCCGCTCCCGGTAGCCGGTGCTCCACAGCTGCGCCATGCAGTCCCTGTACAGCGGGCCTAGCTGTGTCTTCACGGCCGGGTCGTCGACCAGGATGAAACGCCAGTTCTGCGAGTTGCCGCCGCTCGGCGCCCTGATCGCGGCGTCGAGGATCCGCGCCTGCACCTGCTGCGGGATCGGGTCGGTGCGGACCCTGCGCATGGCCCTGGTGGTGTACAGCGCTTCGTAGACGTCCAACCGTGCCCTCCTGGTGGGCTGGGGGGCCGCGGCCAGGCGCTAGTGCGCGTAGTGGCCGCGGTAGTACTCGAACACGAAGCCGATCACGGACAGGATCAGGGCCAGCGCGCCCATCAGGAACAGCCACCAGCCGATCGCGACGCCGACCGCGGCAAGTGCAGCGGCGAGGCCGACGAACAGCGGCCACCAGCTGTGCGGGCTGAAGAACCCCAGTTCGCCGGTCCCCTCTTCGATGTCGCCGTCGGGATCGTCTTCAGGCCGCTGCGGCAGCCGCCTGCCGGTGAACAGCACGTAGAAGCCGGTCAGGAAGGCCAGACCGACGGCGAGCGCCAGCGCGGTGCCGCCCGTCGGGTCGTGCGACAGGTTCCAGTAGAAGATGTCGGCGACGCCGAAGAAGATGGCGCAGCCGAGGAAGAGCCAGCCCTCGACCCTCATCCCAGCACCCCTGTCTTGGTCAGCGCGTTACCGCACATCAGTGGCCCGCCCCGATCGCCTTGCGTTCCGCCGGGTCGCGGCCTGCCCTGATGTGCGGATGATGCAGGTCAAACGCCGGTCGCTCGGACCTGATCCGCGGGATCGACGTGAAGTTGTGCCGCGGTGGCGGACAGGACGTCGCCCACTCGAGCGAGTTGCTGAAGCCCCATGGATCATCGACGAGGACACGCTCCCCGTGCCTGGCTGTCTTGTACACGTTCCAGAAGAAGAACAGGTTGGACACGCCGAGTATGAAGGCGCCTATCGTCGACACCTGATTGAGCGTCGTGGCCAGGTGCGGCAGCAGCGGATAGTTGGCCGTGCGGCGTGGCTGGCCCATCACGCCCAGCCAGTGCTGCACGAGGAAGGTCGTGTTGAAGCCGATGAACACGAACCAGAAGTGCCACTTGCCGAGCGTGTCGTCGAGCATCTTCCCCGTGAACTTAGGCCACCAGAAGTAGAAGCCGCCGAACATGCAGAACACGACCGTGCCGAAGAGTACGTAATGGAAGTGCGCCACCACGAAGTAGGAGTCGCTGACCGGGAAGTCGAGCGGCGGCGATGCCAGGATGACCCCGGTCAGCCCGCCGAACAGGAACACGATCATGAAGCCGAGTATGAACAGCATCGGCGTCTCGAAGGTCAGCTGGCCGCGCCAGATGGTGCCAAGCCAGTTGAAGAACTTCACCCCGGTCGGTACGGCGATGAGATATGTCATGAACGAGAAGAACGGCAGCAGCACGGCGCCCGTGGTGAACATGTGGTGCGCCCAGACCGTCATCGACAGGCCGGCGATCGCTATCGTCGCGGCCACGAGGCCCTTGTAGCCGAACAGCGGCTTGCGGCTGAAGACAGGTAGCACCTCGGTGGCGATGCCGAAGAACGGCAACGCCACGATATAGACCTCGGGATGGCCGAAGAACCAGAACAGGTGCTGCCAGAGGACCGCACCACCGCTTTGCGCGTCGAAGACCTGAGCACCGAACTTGCGGTCGATCTCAAGCACCAGCAGCGCCGCGGCCAGGACAGGGAACGCGAGCAGCACCAGAATCGAGGTCAGCAGGATGTTCCAGGTGAAGATCGGCATCCGGAACATCGTCATACCGGGCGCCCGCATGCAGAAGATCGTCGTGACGAAGTTGACGCCGCTCAGGATGGTGCCCAGGCCGCTCAGGGTCAGGCCCATGATCCACATGTCGGCGCCGACGCCCGGTGAGAACAGCGAACTCGTCAGCGGTGAGTAGGCGTACCAGCCGAAGGCGGCTGCGCCGCCAGGGGTCAGGAAGCTCAGCAGCAAGATGATGCCGCCGAACGCGAACATGTAGTAGCTCAGCAGGTTCAGCCGCGGGAACGCGACGTCGGGAGAGCCGATCTGCAGCGGCATGATCTCGTTCGCGAAGCCGACGAACAGCGGGGTCGCGAACAGCAGCAGCATGATCGTGCCGTGCATGGTGAACAGCTCGTTGTACTGCTGGTCGGAGACCAAGCTGAGGTTCGGCTCGAACAGCTGAGACCTGATGATCAGCGCCATCAGGCCGCCGATCAGGAAGAACCCGAAGGAGGTGATCAGGTACAGGTGACCGATGATCTTGTGGTCGGTCGAGGAGAGCCAGTCGGCCAGGATCGATCCCCTGCGGTAGGCGACCGGCCCTGCCGTCGTCGGCTCGGAAGACTTGACCGCGGTCACTGAGCACCCCCGGAGGCAGAAGCAGTCTGCTGGGCCTGCTGAGCGTGGATCCACCGGTTGAACTCAGCACGCGTGACGATCTTGACCCGGAAGAGCATGCGGCTGTGGTAGACGCCGCAGAGCTCGGAGCAGCGCCCGATGAAGGAGCCGGTCTTGTTCGGCGTCACCGTGAAGCGGTTCGCGTATCCGGGAATGACGTCCCGTTTGAACTCGAACGGCGCGATCCAGAAGGCATGGATGACGTCTACCGAAGTCAGGTTGAACTGGACCGTCTCGTTGGTGGGAATCTCGAGCAGCGGCAACTGGTTGGTGGGCAGCCCGGGCCGCCACATCTCGCCGTCCTCGGTGACCGCGTGCCCGGAGCTGATCGCATACTGCGGATAGACGAATTGCCAGCTCCACTGCTGACCGATGACGTGCACGACGACGTCGGGATTGGCCGGGTTCTTGCCGAGGTAGTTCTCGTCCCTGGCGGTGAAGAAGAACAGGATGCCGACCATGATGAACGGCAAGACGGTGTACAGCAGCTCGATTGGCAAGTTATAACGGACCTGGCGCGGAAGCTGGTCGCCGCGCTTGCGATGGAAGATGACCGCCCACAGGATCCCGCCCCACACGATGATTCCGACCGCCCAGGCAGCGACCCATGAACCCTGCCACATGGTGACGATGACCTGGCCCTGTTGGGTCACCGGAGCCAGCAGGCCCTGCCTGGTGAAGGCGTTCGACTTGCAGCCAGACGTGACAATCGCCAACCCGAGCAACAGCCCGGCGCGCGGCGCCCAGCGACGCAGCCGGCCAGCTCTCCCCCGTTGACGAGGTGTCGTGCGGATGGGACTCACCGATTGCCTTCCCAGCGGCCGTATACCGACTTACCGAAGCCTGTCTGTCGCCTGTCCTACAGGCTGTCGTGGAAACAGTACAACGCTCGCGGCTTCGGCCGCCCGCGACCCCCGGCAGATCGGCCAGGCGGGGCCGCCGGGACGGCAGCCCCGCGCGGCCGTAGGGTCGAAGCCATGGCGTACTTCGATGCCGCGTCTGCCGAGCCCATGTCGGCAGCCGCGCGCGAGGCGCTGCTAGCGGCGCTGGACGACGGCTGGGCCGACCCGGTCCGGCTGCACAGGGAGGGGCGCAAGGCCAGCCTGCTGCTGGACCAGGCCAGGGAACGGATGGCCGCCTTGCTGCGATGCCGGGCCGACGAGCTGGCATTCACGAGTTCGGGCACACAGGCCGTGCAGCTAGCGGTGCTCGGCGCCATCCGGGCACGCCAGTCGGCCAGTCGCGGTCCCAGCCACGTCGTGGTTAGCGCGGTCGAGCACTCCAGCGTGCTGAACGCGGCGGCCGAGGCCGAACTGAGCGGCAGCCGCGTGACTATCGCGGGAGTAGGCGCGGACGGCCGCGTCGACGTCGCCGCCTTCGGCGAGGCCATCACGCGCGAGCGCACCATCCTGGCCTGCCTGCAGTCAGCCAATCACGAGGTCGGCACGATCCAGCCGCTGGCCGACATCGCCGCCGCCTGCGGGGCCGCGGGCGTCCCGTTGTTCACCGACGCCGCGGCATCGGCGGGCAGGCAAGCGCTGCCCGCGGGCTGGTCGATGCTGGCTGCGAGCCCGCACAAGTGGGGCGGACCGCCCGGTGTCGGGGTCATGGTCATTCGCAAGCCAGTCCGCTGGCGCGCGCCGCTGCCGTCCGGCAGCCGCGAGGGCCATCGGGTGCCAGGATTCCCGAACCTGCCAGCGATCATTTCGGCAGTCGCGGCGCTCGAGGCCTTTGAGGCTGAGCGCGAGGAGGCCGACGTGACGCTGCGGCTGCTGACCAATCAGATCAGGGACCGGCTCAAGACCGTGCCAGATTGCGTAGTGCACGGAGACCAGGCGAACACGCTGCCCCACATCGTCACGTTCTCGTGCCTCTATATCGACGGCGAGGCGCTGGTTACCGAGCTCGACAAGGCGGGGTTCTCGGTATCCTCAGGCAGCGCGTGCGCGAACGATACCCAGCAGCCCAGTCACGTGCTCGCCGCGATGGGCGCGATCACGCACGGCAACGTCCGCGTCTCCTTGCCGCGGAGCACCACGGAGGAATCGGTGACCGGCTTCCTGAGTGTCCTGCCCCACATCGTCAGCCACCTGCGCGGCAACTCAGGATCGCCGCGACGCAACGAGTCAGGACCGGAGCTGACCAGTTGATCTCGCAGCCTCCGGCCGACCTGCCCGGCTCGGCCCAGCGGCCCGCGTTGACCATCAACGCGCTCGGCCGCAAGTGCCCGCTGCCGATCATCATGCTGGCCGAGCGGATCGGCGAGGTCGCGGTCGGCCAGGTGGTGGAGGTGCTCGCCGACGACCCAGCCGCGAAGACCGACGTACCGGCCTGGTGCGGCCTGAAGTCACATGATTTCGTCGGCTCGGCCCGCCTCCCCGGCGACACCGGCTGGACGTTCCGTATCCGGCGCAGCTACTGATGTACTGACACGCCAGTTATTGGTGTTGCGGCAGGCCGCTTCCCCTACACTCGCCTCGTGGCTCAGCCGCAAGAAGTGCCGCACCGCAGCACCGGCGGGCATGAGGCCTACGAAACCGGCCCGGTCTTCGCCGACCCCTCTGGCCAGCGACGCCGCATGATGCGCGTGCTCGGCGCCGGCGCTAGCGTGCTGCTCGTCGGCGCGCTGGCTGTGGCGGGCATCGGACTGTTCGGCGGACCCAACACCCCGTTCAGCGTGTTCGGCGCGCCGGTCGTGCACGGCCACGGGCATCAGGGCACCACCAGGCATGGCCGGCATCACGCCGCGACCGGGCGAGGTCGCGGCGCGCCAGGAACGGGATCGGCCCCGGCGCGGTCCAAGACGCCGTCGCCGGGTCCGTCAGCCTCACGCGACCGGTCCCCGGCCCCCGCGCCTACCAACAAGGCGGGCAAGACACCGCCAGGGCAGGCCCGATCTAAGAGGCCGCATCCGTCGCCGACCCGGCACAGCAAATAGGGCGGTCCCGGCATGGCGAAGTACGGGGCCGGGAAGGCGGCCAGGCACCAGGCCGCGCGCACGCCGCAAGGTCACTGGGCGTTCGTCGCCCTGATGCTGCTCGTGTTCGCGGCGGCGCTCCTCTTCGAGGGTTATACGCATGGCGTACTCGGCGAGTCACCGCAGACCGCCAACCTGGCCGGAGCTCGCGGACCTGACGGGCCGAGTTCGCTGGTCAACGGCGGGCCCGTGATCAACGCGACCGGCAGCCGTCCGTACTCCTACCAGATGCCGCCAAGAACCGTCGCCCTGACGTTCGATGACGGACCCGATCCGACCTGGACCCCGAAGATCCTTGCCGTTCTGCGGCGCGAGCACGTGCCGGCGACCTTCTTCTTGGTCGGCGCCCATGTCGCCAGCGACCCCTCAATCGTGCGGGCCGAGCTGGCCGCAGGCGATGAGGTGGGCTCGCACACCTACACCCACGCGAACCTGGCGTCGGCCGGCTGGCGGCTGCCGCTCGAGCTGACGCTCACCCAGAATGCGCTCGCCGGCGCGGCCGGGATCAGGACGAGGCTGCTCAGGCCGCCCTACAGCAGCGCTCCCGACGCACTGACGATGACGGACTGGCTGGCTTACCGGCGGGCCGCAAGATTCGGCTACCTGGTGGTCCTGACCACCACCGACACCAGGGACTGGGCGAAGCCCGGTGTCTCACGCATCGTCGCCAACGCGATGCCACCCGGCGACAGCGGCGCCGTCATCATGCTGCACGACGCGGGCGGCAACCGGCGCGAGACCGTCCGCGCGCTGCCATTGATCATCGACCGGCTGAAAGCGCGCGGCTACCGGTTCGTCACAGTGACCAATGGCCTGCACCTGCCGCCAGCCGACGTGCCGGCCACCTCGGGACAACGCCTCATCGGTACCGCGCTGGTGCTCAGCCAGCAGGGCGCCGATCACGCCATCGCTGTCCTCGCCATCTGCCTGCTCGCCGCCAGCGCCATGCTGATCGCGCGCGTTCTTGCACTTATAACGTACGCGCGCAGGCACCGCCGCATGACAAAGCCGCAACGCGTCCCGCCCGGCTGGCGTCCGCCTGGCGTCTCCGTGGTGATCCCCGCGTTCAACGAGGCAGCGGGCATCGCGGCAACGGTCACCTCCATGGTCGACAGCGGCTATCCGGGCGAACTCGAGGTGATCGTGGTGGACGACGGATCCACCGACGACACGGCCGCGATCGTCCGCGGCCTCAGGCTTCCCGGGGTCAGGGTCATCAGCCAGGCCAACACGGGCAAGCCAGGCGCGCTCAACCTGGGCATCGCGGAAGCCTGGTTCGACCTCCTCGTCCTGGTCGACGGCGACACGATCTTCGCCAGGGACGCCCTGCTGAGGCTCGCGCTGCGGATGCGCGATCCGGACGTAGGCGCGGTGAGCGGGAACACGAAGGTAGCCAACCGGCGCGGGCTGCTCGGCCGCTGGCAGCACCTTGAGTACGTGATGGGCTTCAACCTGGAACGCAGGATGTTTGACGTGCTCGGCACCATGCCGACCGTGCCAGGGGCCATCGGCGCATTCAAGCGCTGGACGCTTGCCGATGTCGGCGGCCTCAGTGCTGGCACGCTCGCCGAGGACACCGACCTGACGATGGCGATCTGCCGCTTGGGGTGGCGTGTGGTCTATGAGCCGCGCGCCCTGGCCTGGACTGAGGCGCCGAGTTCACTGCGTCAGCTGTGGCGCCAGCGGTACCGATGGTGTTACGGGACCATGCAGTCGATGTGGAAGCACAAGCGGTCCGTTATCGAGGGTGGCTCCTCCGGCCGCTTCGGCCGGCGGTGCCTGCTGTACCTGGCCTTCTATCAGATCTTGCTGCCGCTGGTCGCCCCCGTAGTCGACCTGGCGGCGATCTACGGCCTGGTCTTCCTCAACCCCGCCAGCGTCGCCGCGTTCTGGCTGGGATTCACCGCTGTGCAGACTGGGGCCTGCGGATATGCCCTGCGGCTCGACGGTGAGCGGCTGCGCACGCTGTGGGCACTGCCGCTGCAGCAGGTCGTCTACCGGCAGCTGATGTACCTGGTCACTATTCAGTCGATGATGACGGCGCTGCTCGGCACGCGGCATCGCTGGGAGTCGATCGCCAGGACCGGCGTCTTCGGCGATGGCCATCCGGCGAAGCCGGCCGCGACCGCCCTTGACGCGCCCGGCCGACGCGCCTAGCTGAAGTGGGCGCCGATCTCGGCTGCCGCCTCCGCCCCGTAGGCGGCGGCGAACCTGCTGGCCAGTGAGCCTGGCGTGAGCTCGTATTCCTGAGTCCCTGTCGTCTCCAGCACGTGCGCCGCCATCATGTTGCCGAGCTGCGCGGCTCGCTCCAGGCCGAGGCCCCAGGAAACGGCGGCGAGGAATCCGGAACGGAACGCGTCCCCGGCCCCGGTCGGCTCCTTCGGCTGCACGCCAGGCACCGCGGGAACGACGATCGGATCATGCCCTGCCCGGTCGATCCGAGCGCCCTGACCGCCGAGCGTGGTGACCCGGACCCCGACCCGTTCGTTCAGGTCCTCGGCCTGCCAGCCGGTCTTGTGCTCGGTCAGCTTGGCCTCGTACTCGTTGCAGAAGAGATAGTCCGCGCCCATGAGCAGGGTCCTGACTTGCTCGCCATCGAGACGCGCGAGCTGCCATGAGGTGTCCGCCGCGAACGGGATCTGATTGGAGCTGGCCTGCTTGGTGAACGCGAGCATGGCGTCGGGATCACTGGCACCGATCAGGACCAGGTCGACCTGGCCGGCCAGTTCCCCGAGGTCGATCTGCCTGTCCTCCGTCATCGCGCCCGGATAGAAGGACGCGAGCTGGTTCATGTCGGCGTCGGTGGTCCCTACAAACCTGGCCGTATGGTGCTGTGCCGATTCCCGCACCGCGCTCGTGTCCACCCCGTGGTCTTCGAGCCATGCCCGGTAGCCAGCGAAGTCGCTCTCGCCAGCCGTGCCGACAAGCAGCGGCCGCAGTCCCAGGCAGCCGAGCCCGAACGCGATGTTCGCCGCGACGCCGCCGCGCCTGATCACCAGCGTGTCTACCAGGAACGACAGCGCGATCTTGTCGAGCTTGTCGGGCATGAGCTGGTCGACGAACCTGCCGGGGAACGTCATCAGGTGGTCGGTCGCAATCGATCCGGTCACTGCAATGCGCACGGCGGTCCTTCTGGGCTTGGGGAACCGCTAGTCGCGCGCGGGCCGGTGCAGGCCTCACGATCATCCTGGCGGCGCGGATGCACGGACTGAGGAAGCAGACTCAGGGTACAGGCTGGCGCAGGGCCACCAAAGCCCACGCCGCATGCGCCTGGCCGGCGCCGCGAACGGCGCCGGCCAGGTGAAAACGGCGAGCAGGTGAGGTCAGTGGAAGGAGTCTCCGCAGGCGCAGGAGCCGCTCGCGTTCGGGTTGTCGATTGTGAAGCCCTGCTTCTCGATCGTGTCGACAAAGTCGATGGTCGCGCCGGTGAGGTAAGGGCCGCTCATCTTGTCAGTCACGACCTGAACGCCGTTGAAGCTGCTGACAATGTCGCCGTCGACCTCGCGCTCGTCGAAGTACAGCTGATAGCGCAGGCCAGAACAGCCCCCCGGCTGCACCGCGATCCGGAGCCGCAGGTCATCACGGTCCTCCTGGGCCAGCAGGTTGCTGACCTTCGTGGCGGCCACCTCAGTGAGGATGACGCCCTGAGCCGTCACGTCGTCCTGAACTGTCATCTGGTTAGCTCCCGTGGTCAAGGTCACCGCGCATCCCGCGCGGCACGTCCATGTACTCCAACGATATGCCCGGCGGGCGCATTCCGTGTGCACGGCTTCGTTCCAGCGTTCGCTCAAGACGGGCAGGCCCGGTGAACACGCACCCAACAGCAGCGGTATGCTGAGGGTATCGTCAGTTCGACGATAAGCCGCGTGAAGTGGGGCTCGATATGTCCAGCTCGCCAGGTCAGGTCACGGTCACAGCGCCAGCACGCAACCGGGCGGCAAGGCCAGGCAGGCGGCTCCCCTTGCTCGTGCTGGGCGCCGGCTCGGACCCGGACAGTGAGCGCGGTGTCTCCTGCCCTGGTGAGCTGCCGTCGCCTTCCGACCCCGCGCTCGTGCGGCGCGCCCAGCGGGCCAGGGCCGAGCTCGGCGACCGGGCCTTCCTGCTCGGCCACCACTACCAGCGCGACGAGGTCATCGCCTTCGCCGACGTCACCGGCGACTCGTTCAAGCTCGCTAGGGACGCGGCCGCGCGGCCTGAGGCCGAGTACGTGGTCTTCTGCGGCGTGCACTTCATGGCCGAGTCCGCCGACATCCTAACCTCAGATGCCCAGGAGGTCATCCTTCCCGACCTGGCGGCCGGATGTTCGATGGCCGACATGGCCACCTACAGCCAGGTCGAGGAGTGCTGGGAGGCGCTCGAGGATCTCGGCGTGGCCGACGATGTCGTACCTGTCACGTACATGAACTCCTC
This sequence comes from uncultured Actinomycetota bacterium, assembly GCA_963696215.1. GTDB lineage: Bacteria > Actinomycetota > Actinomycetes > Streptosporangiales > Streptosporangiaceae > Chersky-822. The sequence continues at coordinate 161,724 of CAVOJF010000005.1, read as the reverse complement.
GGCTGACATCAAGGCCTTCACGGGGCGCCGCGGCGGCACGGTCTGCACGTCGTCGAACGCCAAGCGCGCGCTCACCTGGGCGCTAGGCAAGGGCAGCAAGGTGTTGTTCCTGCCCGACCAGCATCTGGGCCGCAACACCGCCGTACTCGAACTCGGAATGAGCCTTGACGACTGCGTCGTCTGGAACCCGCACCGGCCCAACGGAGGCCTTGACCCCGAGGCGCTGCGGAAGGCCACCATGATCCTCTGGCGGGGGCACTGCTCCGTGCACGGCAGGTTCACCACCGACAGTGTCGCCGAGGTCCGGCAGCGGATTCCTGGCGTGCACGTGCTCGTGCACCCCGAGTGCGTGCACGACGTCGTGATGGCCGCCGACCAGATCGGCTCCACCGAGAAGATCATCGCCACCATCGAGCAGGCGCCGGCCGGCTCGGCCTGGGCCGTCGGCACCGAGCTGAACCTCGTGCAGCGGCTCGCCCAGGCGCATCAGGACAAGACCGTGGCCTTCCTCGACAAGACCGTCTGCTACTGCTCAACGATGAACAGGATCGACCTGCCGCACCTCGTGTGGGCGCTCGAATCGCTGGCGTCCGGCCAGGTGGTGAACCGCATCACGGTCGATCAGCAGACCGCCACCGAGGCCAGGGCCGCGCTCGACCAGATGCTCGCGCTCCCCTGACCTAACCGGCTCACAGGCCCGGAGCACCCCAGACGGGGAACCACCTGCCGAGGTCAGCCTCGATCTTCAGGTCGTTGCCGAGCACGCCCCTGACTTGAAGCTCGGCTGGGTTGTCCCGGCGCTCGCCGCCCTGTGGGGCGAACGGGTAGAAGGTGCCGCGCTTGTACAGGTAGACCAGGCCCAGCCGCTTTCCCGCACTGTCGCGGAACGCGAGGATGGTGCACAGCAGCAGCGGCCCGAAGCCGCCGGCCTCGAGCGAGGAGTTGACCGCGTGCAGGTCGGTCACGAGGCCCTCGATGTCGTCGGGGGCGTGCTTGCAGACCAGCCACGTGAAGCCGTAGGAGTCCGACGTCATCTCGACGGCCGTCTTGTTCTGCCCCATCCCGAGCAGTGCCTGGACATCCCTTTCGATGTCGGTGAAGGCCCTGCCCTCAGCGGCGCGGAAGCAGACCGAGCCGGTACCGGTCGGCAGGAAGTCGGTGGCCGCCTCAAGCGTGATCGCGGCCGAGGGCAGCGCGAACAGCGCGTCCAGGTTCGGCGGCACCGGCTTGGTACGGCCGAGCAGCGCGTCGAGCAATCCCACGAGATCTTCCTCCCTGGATAGCGCCCGGCGATCCTGCGCGGCCGGTCCGCCTACTTACTGAGCTGCTGCGAGATCTTGTCCAGTTCGCGAAGCCGGCGATCGAGCGACGGGTGCGTCGAGAACAGGGTCGACAAGCTCCATTGACCGCGTCCCGCCGAGAGGGCTGGGGTGAAGTAGAAGGCGTTCAGCGGCTCGGCCGCCCGCAGGTCCCTGGTCGGGATCCGCGCCATGTCTCCGCTCACCTTGACCAGCGCGCTGGCCAGCGCGGACGGCTGGCCGGTCAGCAGCGCGCCTGACCTGTCGGCCGACAGCTCGCGGTACCGCGAAAGCAGCCTGATCAGCAGGAAGCTGATCGCGTAGACGACCATGCCGATCACCAGCACGATCAGCACGATGGGCAGCGCGTTCTGGTCGTTGCCCCTGCCCCGATCGCGGCCGCCGCCGCCGAACAGCTCGGAGTAGAAGGCAAACCTGACCAGCAGCGCGGCCATGATGCCGAGGAAGGACGCGATCGTCATGACGGCGACATCCTTGTGCGCCACGTGCGACATCTCGTGCGCGAGCACGCCCTCGAGCTCGTTTCTGTCCAGCCTTCGCAGCAGGCCCTGGGTCACGCAGACCACGGCCACCTTGCTGCTTCGACCGGTCGCGAACGCGTTCGGCATGTCCGTGGGCGCGATCGCTACCCGCGGCTTGGGCATGTCGGCGAGCGCACAGAGCCGGTCGATCACGCCATGTAGCTCCGCTGCCATCGGCCCGTCCTGCGGGCTGACGAGCTGAGCGCCGGCCGTGCTCAGCGCGATCTTGTCCGACCAGTAGAACGAGCCGAAGGAGATCGCGACTCCGAACAGGACCGCGATGAAGATGATGCCGCCCTGGCTGACGTTGCTGTACTGAGTGAGCAGCACCACGATCGCGACGATGAATCCGGTGAAGACCAGGCCGAGCAGGAACATGGTCGCGCCCATCCGCGCGATCAGGCCCTTGTCAGTCGCGTACCGTGTCTGAGCCATCGCCGCCTCCGTTTCGATCCCCGGCGTCTGCGAAGCCGACACCTTCATTACATCCCAACTACAGCGATGGTCTGAGCGCAGTCGGCCACCTGGGCGCATAGGGTACGACGGCTGCCTGAACAGACGCCGCAGGCAGGTCGGGCGATATGCCCGACCTGCCTGCGGTTTACACCAGCGATCCCGTATGCCGGACGAGGGAATATTCAGCTAGGTCGGAGGGAAGTCTCAGCCGGGGATAAGGCCGCCATCGGTCATCAGCTCGCGAACCTCACCGATTGTCGCGCCCTCGCGCGGCAGGATCAGCTCCGATGGCTCGATGGCATCTGGCGCCAGCGGGACGCCGACCGCCTTGGCCTTGGCGAGCAGGGCATGAAGGGCAGGCCCGAAGGCCGTGTCGTCGTCCTGCTCGACCGCCCGCTCTAGGTCAGCGTCGAGCTTGTTGAGCTCGTCGACGGCGGCGTCGTCCACCTTCAGCTGACCCTCGCCCATGATCCTGATGATCATTTAGGCACCTCCCGAGCCAGGCTGCTCCTTCTGGAAGCTCGTGCCACCCGGCTGGCCCACGGCGCCGTCGGCCTGTCCTCCCGATCCCGCGATCTCCTTCGGCGCGCCGCCGCCTGCGAGCTCGGCCTTCATCCGCTCAAGTTCAGCGTCGACGCCGTGGGTAGCGCCCATCCGGTCAAGCTCGGCCTGGATGTCGTCCGGCGGCGGTCCGCCGAGCGCGTCTGTCAGCGCGCCGGAGGCCATCAGCTCGTCAATCGCCCCGGCCCGCGCCTTCATCTGCTCGGTTTTGTCCTCGGCCCGCTGGATCGCGAGGCCCACATCGCTCATCTCCTCGGAGATGCCAGTGAAGACCTCGTTGATCCTGGTGGTCGCCTCCGCGGCGGTGTAGGTGGCCTTGATGGTCTCCTTCCGCACCCGGAACGCGTCGACCTTGGCCTGCAGCCGCTGCGAAGCTGCGGTCAGCTTCTCCTCCTCACCCTGCAGCGAGGCATACTGCGCCTGCAGGTCGGAGAGCTGGCCCTGGACGCCCGACTTGCGGGACAGGGCTTCGCGGGCCAGGTCCTCCCGGCCGGCCGCGAGTGAGTCACGCGCCTGCCGGTCCAGCTTGTCTGTCGTCTGCTGCAACTGGTTCATCTGCAATTCGACCCGCTTGCGCGACGTGGCCACATCGGCTACTCCGCGCCGAACCTTCTGCAGCAACTCAAGCTGCGTCTGGTAGGAGTAATCCAGGGTCTCCCGCGGATCCTCCATCTTGTCGAGCGTCTTATTGGCCTTAGCCCTGAAGATCGTCGAAACCCGCTTCATCACGCCCATAAGCGCGACCTTCCCCTCATCCTGTCTAACCGGCGCGGCACCGGAAACCCGCGATGAGCAGGCCGTCCACTCCGCAACGGGAATCCTCGCGAGATGCTGGATTCCCAGCCTATGGCCTCGCGCAAGGAACGTCATCACGGCAGCCTCGGCAAGCCGCCTGATCCACCACGCCTGACCCCCAAGATGGGTTCTCTGCCAGGCACCGCGGGGTCGGCGGTGGTCCACTTCGAGGAGCACAGCTGAGGTTTTCCTGACGGCTCGTCCCCCTCGCGAACATCGCGGGAGGTTCGTCCGCTCATCCCGGTAGGCTGTCAGCGTGTTCCGACGACGTAGTTCATCCGCCTCATCCGTGGCCGAGGATGATCAGGCCGAGCTCGCCGCTGACCAGCCCGCGAGGCAGGCCGGCAAGGGCCGTCCGACCCCCAAGCGCAGCGAAGTCGAGCGGCGTCGGCGGCAGCCCTATAGCCCGCCGCCGACCGACAAGAAGGCGGCCGGGGCCCAGCAGCGAGAGCGGCGGCGCTCTGAGCAGCGACGCCGGATGGAAGCCATGCGCCGCGGCGAGGAATGGGCGCTGTCGTCCAAGGACCGGGGCCCGGTGCGCGCGCTGGCCAGGGACTACATCGACTCCAGGCGGCTGGTCGTCAGCGAGTACATACTCTTCGTGGTGTTCGCGCTGATCCTGCTCGTCTTCGCGTTCGGGGCTGCGAAGAACTCCTCCAGCGTCTTGTACATCGAGCTCGGCATCGTTCTCCTGATCGGGGTCGAGGCGGTCTTCCACGCGACCATGGTGCGGCGCCTGGTCAGGCAGCGGATGCCAGGCGAGAGCACGCGCGGCATCGCGTGGTACATCGCCAAGCGCAGCATCAGGCTGAGGAGTTCGCGGATACCGCCGGCGAGAGTGACAAGGGGCGAGGCGATCTGATGGAGTTCCGGCATCTTGGCCGCAGCGGCCTGAAGATCAGCGAGATCGCCTATGGCAACTGGATCACGCACGGTTCACAAGTCGAAGAGGACGCCGCGAAGGCGTGCGTGGCGGCCGCGCTCGACGAAGGCATCACGACGTTCGACACCGCCGACGTCTACGCGGGCACGAAGGCCGAGGAGGTGCTCGGCCGCGCACTGCACGGTGTCAAGCGCGAGTCGGTCGAGATCTTCACGAAGGTCTTCTGGCCGACCGGTCAGGGCGTGAACGACCGCGGGCTGTCCCGCAAGCACATCATCGAGTCGGCCAACGCCTCGCTCCGCAGGCTCGGCACCGACTACGTGGACATGTACCAGGCACACAGGTACGACCACGAGACGCCGCTCGAGGAGACGATGCGAGCGTTCGACGACTTGGTGCGCCAGGGCAAGGCGCTGTATATCGGCGTGTCTGAGTGGCGCAGCGAGGAAATCGCGGCGGCGCTGCGGATCTCCGACCAGATGGGCCTGGACCGGATTATTTCTAATCAGCCGCAGTACAACATCATCTGGCGCGTGATCGAGTCCGAGGTAGTCCCGTTGTGCGAAAAAGAAGGGGTCGGCCAGATCGTCTGGTCCCCCATCGCGCAAGGCGCCCTGACTGGCAAGTACCTGCCGGGTTCCGCGCCGCCGCAGGGCTCGCGGGCGACCGATGACCGCGGGGCGGGCTTTATCAGGGACTATCTCTCAGACGACATCCTCGGCCGGGTCCAGCGCCTCAAGCCAGTCGCCGACGAGGCCGGGCTGAGCATGTCTCAGCTCGCCGTTGCGTGGACGCTGCAGAACCCCAATGTGTCAGCGGCGATCGTGGGCGCTTCCCGTCCTCCGCAGGTGCGCGAGAACGCCAAGGCGGCAGGCGTGAGGCTCGACCCGCAGCTGATGGCGCGGATCGACGAGATCTTCGGCCCGGTGATCGTCAGAGACCCGGCGCTTACCAGGAGTCCGGCGAAGCGATAGGCGGCTGTCCTGCCGCGGTCAGTCCTCGGCCGTATGCAGGCTCATCGGCCCGTATTCGAGCCTGCCGTCCTCCATCAGGCTGACCTGGTCGACGCCCGAGTCAAGCAGACTGCGCCACTGCTCGCCCAGCCAGGTCTCGGCGTCGCCCTGGCTGCCGAACGTCTCCTTCGGCAGGCTGCGTGAGCCCGCCTGGGTTCCGTCTGCCTTCTCGAACTGCCACGTCCAGCTCATCTCCCCAACTATGCCAGCCCGGCTGGCCACAGCAGCCACGCAAGCCCCACGGGTGTGGTCAACTTGACCGGAATTCGGCCTTGATCTGGGATTCAGGATAGGAACACGCCAAGGTGAGGCCTCGAAACTGTTAAGTTCTATGGGCTAGAGTCTCGCGGCGGATCCCCCTACGCCCCGCCTGGGACCGGGCCCGGCAGCAAGGTGGTGGACGGCATTGACCCGCGTTGTCGTCATTGGTGATCTCATGACCGACACCGTCGCCCATGCGATGCTGCCGCTGGCCAAGAGCAGTGATACACCCGCGACAGTCACCATGCACGGCGGCGGTTCTGGCGCGAACATAGCCGCCTGGCTGGCAGTCGACGGCGCCGAGGTCGCTTTTGTCGGCCGGCGCGGCGCCGATATCGCGGGTCGCAACAGGGACATGGAACTGATGGGCTACGGCGTCGACGCCAGGCTCGTGATGGACCCCGAGCGGCCGACGGGAATGTGCGTGGTCATGGTCACCCACAAGGGTGACCAGACGATGCTGTCCGACCCCGGCGCGAACGCCGCCCTCTCCCCCGACGACTTGCCGCAGGATCTGTTCACCCCCGGCTGTCATCTGCATGTCTCTGGCTACACGCTGCTCAACACCGGGTCCAGGCAGGCCACGCTCGCCGCGATCGCGATGGCGCGGCGCGCGGGCATGACGATCTCGGTGGACGGCGCGTCGTCCGCACCGCTCGAGCGGGTGGGCGCAGAGCCGTTCTTGCAGATGACCAACGGTGCCACCCTGTTGTTCGTCAACGTCGAGCAGGGCCGGGTGCTCACCGGCCGGCCCGAGCCCGAGCAGGCCGCGCGGGTGCTCAACGCCTGGTACCCGCACGTGGTGATGAAGCTCGGGGCCGAAGGTGCGCTGTTCTACGCCAACGGCCGCCCGGATCCAGTGCGCGTGCCCGGCCCGCCGCTCGAGCGGATCGTGGACAGGACCGGCGCCGGCGACGCGTTCTGCGCAGGCTTCCTGCCGTCATGGCTTGACAAGAAGCCGCCCGGCGAGGCCTTGACGAGCGGCTGCCGACTGGCCGCCAAAGCTATGGGCCTAGTCGGTGCCAGGCCGCTGCTGTAGCCGCACAGGCTGAGCCGACTGGGCTGCGGGCGAACCCGCCGCCCGCACAGGCCGCCCGGGTCTGACCCGCGATACTTGGGCCATGACCGACTATCTGAACCGCCTGTTCTCCCTGGCCGGCCGCGTCGCGGTCGTGACTGGCGGCAGTTCAGGGATCGGCAAGGCGATGGCAGGCGCGCTCGCCCGCGCTGGCGCCAGCGTCGTCATCGTCGCCCGCGAGCTCAAGGCGCTGGACGAGGCGGCCGACGGAATCCGGTCGGCAGGCGGCGCAGCGGCGCGGGTCAGCGCGGATCTCGGCGACCGGGCCGGGATCGGCACGGCGTGCGAGCTGATCTGCGACCCGCACGGGCCTCCCGACATCCTGGTGAACGCCGCGGGCGTGAACATCAGGCCGCCGCTGGGCGACCTGACGCTGGACGACTGGGACCGCTCGATAGACGTGAACCTCACGGCTCCGTTCCTGCTAGGCCAGCACTTCGGGCCGGCCATGGCCGCGCGCGGCTGGGGCCGCATCATCAACGTGGCCTCGCAGCAGGCGATCAGGGCGTTCGGGAACAGCGGCGCTTACGGCGCGTCGAAGGGCGGTCTTGTGTCGCTGACCAGGTCGCAGTCCGAGGCCTGGGCAGCCGCCGGCGTGTGCTGCAACGCCGTCGCGCCCGGATTCGTCGCGACGACGATGACCAGGCAGGTAGCCAGCGACCCTGCCAGGTCGGCTGCGCTGGCCGCGCGCACGATGATCGGGCGCAACGGCCTGCCCGCCGACTTCGAAGGCGTGACGGTCTTCCTGGCCAGCGGCGCGAGCGGCTACCTGACGGGGCAGCTAATCTGCGTGGACGGCGGGTTCTCCGCGTCCTGACCTGCGCCGATCAGGACTGGCTGTTCACCGAGACGCCGACCGCCACCAGGATCACGATCACGAGGATGCCGAGGAAGCCGAGTATCACGCCGGTGATGGCGAGGCCCTTGCCTGATTCGCCTGACCGGCTGATCTGCCGCATCGAGACGAACCCGAGCACGATCGCCAGGATCGCGGCCAGCAAGCCCGGCAGGATGAAAATGATCCAGCCCACCAACTGGACGAAGCCGAGCACCAGCGACGTGACAGCCATCGTGTTGCTACGCCTGCTGACGCCGGGCCGCGGCACCGGCTGGTATGCGGGCATCGCCGGCATACCAGGCCCGACGCCGGGTCCGTAAGCCTGCGGGTTCTGGGCAGGCGAGAAAGCGGTCGGCGGCGGGAGTCCCGGCGACGCCGACGAGTATCCGGGCTGATAGCCGGCCTGGCCTGGCGGCTGGCTGGTGCCGCCCTGCGGATAGCTCGCCCCGCCTTGCGGATAGCTCGCCCCGCCCTGCGGATAGCTCGGCGAGGCCGGCGGATAGCTGGACGGCGCGCCCTGGCCTGGCGAGACAACGGCCGATCCAGGGAAGCCGCCGACGGGCGGACCGCTGTCCCCGGCTCCCGCGTAGCTGTCCTCCGCCGCGGCAAAGCCGTCCTGGGCAAACGTGCGGCCAGGCTGCTCGGCGGAGTATGCCTGCCCGGCCGGACTCCCCTGCCCCGCGGAGCTGCCCTGGCCGGGCGGATAGCTGCCGAACCCTGGGTTGACTTCGGTCGCGGCGCCGAACGGGCCAGGCGCGGCAGTCGCGGCGCCAAGCTCCGCGTCATTGGTCTTGCTGATACCCAGCGCCACGGCGATCTCGCCGGTAACCCAGCTGCACGCGTCCGGTGTGAGCGGGGACCGGGCCGAGAACGACGACGCCGTAAGCCTGATCGCCGTGCTGGAGTCCATGCCCTGCGAGACGTGCTCACGCAAGGTGTCAGCAAGGCCCGCCTCCGCGGCCGCTACCAGCAGGTTCTTCTCCCGCGGCGCGTCCGGGAGCAAGTCCTTCAGTAGGTTCGACATCGTCCTGGGACTGGACAGCGCCGCCACGCCGTGCTCGGGATCGGTCACGATCGCGTTCAGGGCCGCGCGGGCCTCGTCGGCGTGCTCCCAGGGCATGTCAGCCATCCGGCTCCCTCCGCGCAGCCAGTCCGCCGACCGCGCGTGAGGAACGGGATTCAGGCGATGGCCGATGATCTGATCTCGACGCTGCCGAATGACCGAGGTGCAATTCGGCAATAAGCACATGCTATCTCGCACCAGACCCCTGCTGGCCCGGTTGAGAAGACGTGCCTGAATGGCCGCCGCGCGCTTAGCCCTAGTAGCCGTGGGTGTTGACCGTGCTGACCGCGGCGATCACGACGATGATCAAGATGGCGGTCAGGACCAGGCCCACGTAGCCGAGTATCAGTCCGGCGAGTGCCAGCCCCGCACCCTGCTCGCCGGTCTGGCTGATCCTGCTGCGCGCGATATGACCGAGGATGATCGCCGGGACACCGCTCAGCGGACCGACCAGGATCTGCGCGATGCCGCAGACCAGCGACGCGACCGCGAGTCCGTTCGTCGGAGCGGCGTAGCCGCCGCCTGTCCAGGCCGGGGTGCCCTGGTACCCGGCTTGCGGGTACCCGGACTGGCCGTAGACAGCGGGCTGCTGCGGCGCTCCCTGCTGGCCGTACCCGGGCTGGCCATAGCCGCCTTGCTGGCCGTAACCGCCCTGGCCATAGCCGCCCTGCTGGCCGTAACCGCCCTGCTGACCGGCGCCTTGCTGACCGGCGCCCTGCTGACCGGCGCCCTGCTGACCGGCGCCCTGCTGACCGGCGCCCTGCTGACCAGCGCCGCCCTGCTGGCCGTATCCGCCCGGTTCACGGGCGACAGTCGGCTGATCACCGAAAAAGCCCGGCTGGCCCTGGCCTGCAGGCTGATCAGGAAAACCCATCTTGTGCCCCTCACGGCATAGCCCGGGACCGATCGCCCGGCTGAACTAATGCCGACAGTTGGCGAACCTATCAGCACGAGCCACCATGTCCTAGTTATCTCGGGCGGCGACCTGACAGGCCGCAGACACAGCGGCGCGCCGGGCTCTGTCGTGGCTGGAGACCGCCAGAACACGGCACAATGACGGCATGGCACGACGCAGCGCGACAACCCCGCCGCCCGAGGACTTCGAAGAGAACATCGTCGACATCGACGTCACCGAGGAAATGCGGGGCAGCTTCCTCGAGTATGCCTATTCGGTGATCTACCAGCGCGCCCTTCCCGACGCTCGGGACGGCCTGAAGCCCGTGCAGCGTCGGATCCTGTACCAGATGGCGCAGATGGGCCTGCGGCCCGATCGCGCGCACGTCAAGTGCGCGCGGGTGGTCGGCGACGTCATGGGCCTGCTGCACCCGCACGGCGACTCGGCCATCTATGACGCACTGGTCCGGCTGGCGCAGCCGTTCGCGATGCGGCTGCCGATGATCGACGGGCACGGCAACTTCGGGTCGCTGGGCGGCGACGACGCGCCGGCAGCGATGCGCTACACCGAGGCCAGACTCGCCGCCCCTGCGATGGAGATGACCGCGTCGCTGGACGAAGACACGGTCGACTTCATCCCCAACTACGACGGCACCGAACAGCAGCCAGAGGTGCTGCCTGCCGGGCTGCCCAACCTGCTCGTCAACGGCGCCGCGGGGATCGCGGTCGGAATGGCCACGAACATGGCGCCGCACAACCTCGGCGAGGTCGTCGCGGCAGCGAGGCACCTGATCGACAGCCCCGACGCCTCCCTCGACGAACTAATGCGGTTCGTGCCAGGACCGGACCTGCCAACCGGCGGCAAGATCGTGGGCCTGGACGGGATCAGGGACGCGTACGAGACCGGCCGCGGCATCTTCCGTACCCGCGCCGCCGCGAGGATCGAGCAGGTCAGCGCGCGCCGCACCGGCATCGTGGTCACCGAGCTGCCGTACGGCGTCGGCCCCGAGAAGGTGATCGCCAGGATCAAGGACCTGGTCCAGGCCAAGAAGCTGAACGGCATCTCGGATCTGAAGGACCTCACCGACCGGCACCGCGGTCTCCGGCTAGTGATCGAGATCCGGAACGGGTTCCATCCCGAAGCCGTGCTCGAGGAGCTTTACCGGCTCACCCCGATGGAAGACACGTTCGGCATCAACAACGTGGCGCTCGTAGATGGTCAGCCCCGCGTGCTGGGGCTGCGCGAGCTGCTCCAGATCTACGTCGATCACCGCCTGGAAGTGGTCAGGCGGCGCACCGAGTTCCGCAGGAACAAGCGAGCCGACCGGCTGCACCTGGTCGACGGCCTGGTCATCGCGCTGCTCAACATCGACGAAGTCATCCAGGTCATCAGGACCAGCGATGACGCGGCCGCGGCCAAGGAACGGCTGATGGCCATCTTCGACCTGTCCGCCGTCCAGGCGCAGTACATACTTGACACCCCGCTGCGCCGGCTGACCAAGTTCGACCGGCTCGAGCTGGAGCGCGAGCGCGAGACCCTTCAGGCAGAGATCGCGGAGCTGACCGCGATCCTCGAGTCCGACCAGCGGCTGCGCGAGCTCGTGTCAGCCGAACTTGCCGCCGTCGCGGAGAAGTTCGGCACCCCGCGGCGGACCGTCCTGCTCGAGGGCAGCGGCGCGCAGCGCACCGCCGCGGTCCCGCTCGAAGTCGCCGACGACCCGTGCACCGTCCTGCTCTCTTCGGCGGGCTTGCTGGCCCGCACCGCCGTCCGCAAGGTCGGCCAGCTGGAACTGCAGGAAGAGAACACGAATGGTCAACGGGACCAACGGGCGACTGCCCATGGCGGGCCGGCGAAAGCCCGCGGCAGCGCCTCAGAGCCGCGTTCGGCGCACGACGTCATCGTCTCCGCTGTGCCGTCGACCGCGCGCGGGACCATCGGCGTGCTGACGTCCAGGGGCAGGCTGATCAGGCTCGGCGTGCTCGAGCTGCCCGCCCTGCCGCCGACCGCGCACGCTCCTGGCCTGTCCGGTGGGGCGCCGGTCAGCGAGTTCGTCGAGACCGAACGGGGCGAGACCGTCGTCGCGATCGTCGCGCCCGACGTCGCCGGCGCTGGGCTCGCGCTCGGCACCGCCAACGGCGTTGTCAAGCGGGTGGCTCCCGACTACCCGCAGAACGCCTCGGAGTTCGATGTCATCGCCCTGAAGGACGGCGACCGGATCGTCGGCGCCGTTCAGCTGGATAGCGAGGAGCAAGACCTGGTCTTCATCACCAGCGACGCGCAGCTGCTGAGGTTTAGTGCGGCGGCGGTCAGGCCGCAGGGCAGGGCCGCGGGCGGCATGGCAGGGATCAGGCTCTCGCCCCAGGCTTTCGTGCTTTGGTTCGGCGCGGTTGATCCGAGCGCGCCGAACGCCGGAGCCGGCGATCCTGAAGCGACCGGCGAGGCCGGAGCGCCGGTCGTCGTCACCGTCGCGGGCAGCGCGCGGACGCTGCCTGGGACCGCGCCCGCCAGCGTCAAGGTGACCCCCTACGCGGAGTTCCCGCCGAAGGGCCGCGGCACCGGCGGCGTCCGCTGCCACCGCTTCCTCAAGGGCGAAGACGTGCTCGTGCTCGCCTGGGCCGGGCCAGGACCGGCCAGGGGCGCGACCGCGGCTGGCACACCAGTGCAGCTGCCGGCCCCAGAAAGCCGCAGGGACGGCTCGGGCGAGCGCGTCAGGGACCAGCTCGCGGCCGTGGGCGGAGCGGCGAGGCCGTCCTGAACGCGCTGGCGTCCAGCAGTCCGGCAGCAGGTACTCGGCTGGCGTTCAGGTTCGCGGTCCATTGTCGGTAATTGGCGGGCCCGATCGGGCCCGCCACCAGCGTTGTAGGCACCTTACGGCGCACGAGGGACGGCAGAGCCGCCGCGGTCAGACGACCCGCCAGACCCGCCACAGGGCGGCAGGGTCGGCAAGCGGGTCGCCGTGCACAAGCGTGAAATGCGCAGGGCCGCCAACCTTGATCCGGCCCGCGTCGGGGTCGCGAAGAACCGTCCCCCCTTGCCACGTCGCCGCGCCGAGTGCCTGCCATGGCTCGAGCCCGGCTTTGACCAGGGCCTCGACCTCCCACGCCAGATGCCCGGCCCGCACCGAACCGCCGCCGAAGTCACTTCCCGCCGCGATCGCGACACCAGCCTGACGGGCGATCCTGACGCTCTCCTCGGCCGTTTCGAGCCGTTCGATGATCGCGGACCTGCTGGTGTCGCCGACAAAGCGCTCGATCGTCGTAGTGGCGCCGAAGGTCAGCCAGGAGTGCATCACTGAGAGCGTCGAGACAAGCGTGACGCCGTTCGCGGCCATGGTGGCCGCGATGTCGTCGTCCAGGGCGAAGCCGTGCTCCAGCGTGTCGACAGCGGCATCTGCCGCGAGCTTGCAATTGGCCAGGCCAGAGCCGTGCGCCGCGACGGTCGCACCGCGATCGTGCACGGCGGTGACGACCTTGCGCACCTCGTCGGCCGACCACGGGGCGGTACCAGCGTCCGGCCCGTCCAGGTAGAGCTTGACAAGGTCCGCGCCGTCGTCGAGCTGGGCGAGCGCCGAGGCGAGCAGCGCGTCGGCGTTGGTGACCTCGATCGCGAGCCCGGCGGGCAGCGAGCCAGCCTTGGTCAGCCAGGTGCCGGCAGCCCGGATGTAGGGGTAGCCGTCGCGGCCGCTCCAGCGGTCCCTCAGCCCGATCGCGACCGCGCGCTCGCGTCCGTCACCCGCGTCGGACCGGCGCGGCGAGCCGACGTCCCTCACCCAACGCACCCCGGACCTGACGAGCGCGGCCGCGTTGTGCTCGGCGGCCTCGATCAGGTCGGGTGTCGGATCGCCTCCGCGGGCGATCCACTCGGCACCGCCCTGCAGAGTCAGGTGGCTGTGGCAGTCGACGAAACCGGGAACGATGGTCGCGCCGCTGGCGTCGACCACCTGCCCGGGCGGCCCGGCCGCCGCTGCGTCGCCGTCATCGTCGAAGATGCCCGAGATGACGCCGTCGTCGACGGCGATCGTGACCGGCCTGCGCAGCGTCGGGCCGAGCCCGTCAGCGAGCGCTGCGCCCTGGTAGCGAACCCGGTGGCTGGCCACGGCGCTCAGGTATCAATCCTGGTCGGGTCGAGCTCGGCGGCGCCACCGACGATGAAGTCGCGCCGCGGCGCCACCTCGCTGCCCATCAGCAGGTCGAACATCTCGGCCGCAGCCGCTGCGTCGTTGATCCTGATCCGGCGCAGGGTGCGGCGACGCGGATCCATCGTGGTCTCGGCCAGTTGCGAGGCGTCCATCTCCCCCAGGCCTTTGTAACGCTGCGGCGGATCCTCATACCTGACGCTCTTGCGGTCGAGTTCGAGCGTCTTCCTGTGCAGCTCGGCGTCCGTGTAGGTGTAAATGTAGCGGTCTTGACCCTTCCGCGGATTCGTCAGCTTGATCCTGTGCAGCGGCGGAACTGCTGCGAACACCCGGCCTGCGTCGACCATTGGCCGCATGTACCGGTGGAAGAGCGTGAGCAGCAAGGTCCTGATGTGCGCGCCGTCCACGTCCGCGTCGCTCATCAGGATGATCCGCTGGTACCGCGCCGCATCGAGGTCGAACGCGCTCCCCGACCCGGCCCCTAGCACCTGGATGATCGCCGCGCACTCGGCGTTCTTGAGCATGTCTGACAGGGACGCCTTCTGGACGTTGAGGATCTTGCCCCGGATCGGCAGCAGGGCCTGGAACTCCGAGTCACGAGCGAGCTTGGCCGTGCCGAGCGCCGAGTCACCCTCGACGATGAACAGTTCGCTGCGGTCATCGGCGGAGCGGCAGTCCACGAGCTTGGCAGGCAGGGCGGAGGTGGCCAGGGCGGACTTGCGCCGCTGGTTCTCCCTGTGCTCTCTGGCGGCGATCCTGGTCTTCGCCGCGCTGGCGACCTTCTCCAGCACCGCCTTGGCCTGCGCCTTGCTGCCTCGGACCCGGCCCTCGAGGAACGTGCGCAGTTCGGTGCTAACGACTTCAGCGACGATCCTGGAGGCAGCGGGCGTGCCGAGCACTTCCTTGGTCTGGCCCTCGAACTGGGGCTCAGGCAGGCGGACCGAGATCACCGCGGTGAGGCCCTCGAGCACGTCATCCTTCAGCACCGGCTCATCGCCGGCCCGCAAGTACCGGCCGGCCCGCAGATGATCGTTGAACGTCCTGACCAGTGCGCGCTCGAAACCGGTCACGTGCGTGCCGCCCTTCGGCGTGGCGATCACGTTCACGAAGGACCTGGTGACGGTGTCGTAGCCGGTGCTCCAGCGGAGCGCGACGTCAACCTCGAGTTCTCGCTCCACATCTGTGGGCGTCATGTGCCCGTCGTCATCCAGCACCGGGATGGTCTCGGTGAACTGACCGGAACCGGTCAGCCTCAGCACCTCGGTGACCGGCTCGCCGGTGCTGAGGTGCGCACAGAACTCGCTGATCCCGCCGCCGAAGTGAAACTCGACCACCCTCGGCGCAGCCGAGGACGGGTCCTCGTCGGCTCCGCCCCCGGCCGGTCTGTCGTCGGTCACGGTGATCGACAGCCCTGGCACCAGGTAAGCGGTCTGCCTAGCCCGCTGGATCAGCGACTCCGCGTCCATGTCGGCGCCCGGCACGAAGATCTGCCGGTCCGGCCAGAACCTGGTCCTGGTGCCGCTGCGAGACTTTGCGACCTTGCCAAGCTTGCGCAGGCCTGGTCCCGGCGTGAAGGCCGCGTCGAAGCCGTCGCTCGCGTACTGGCCAGGCACGCCGCGGCGGAAGCTAGCCGCCCACTCATATCCGCCGCGCTCCACGTACACGTCGCACCGGCCGGACAGGGCGTTCACGACCGATGCGCCGACGCCGTGCAGCCCGCCGGATGCGGTGTACGAGCCGCCGCCGAACTTGCCGCCGGCGTGCAGCCTGGTCATCACCAGTTCGACACCGTTCAGGCCGGTCTTCGGCTCAATATCAACCGGGATGCCGCGGCCGTTGTCCCTGACCTCCGCCGAGTGGTCAGCGTGCAGAGTGACCTCGATCGACGTGCAGGTCCCGTGCAGCGCCTCATCGACGGAATTGTCGATGATCTCCCAGAGGCAGTGCAGCATCCCTCGGCCATCGGTCGAGCCGATGTACATGCCTGGGCGCTTGCGGACCGCGTCAAGTCCTTCGAGGACCGTCAGGTGGCGCGCCGAGTAGGTGTCGGCCGCGGACTGTGCGGCTCCCGGCGGACGACGTGCCTGACCCGCCCGTGTCGCGGCGCCGGGGGCCCGAGGACCCCCCTGAACCCCGCTGGGTGCTTCCCGCAGCGCGGCGGTCACGGCAGTTGTCCCGAAATCACGGCGCCTCTCACGCTTCTCCCGAAGTCCGGCCGGCGCCGCGAGCTACCCAGCGCCCAGGAAGTTATCTGATTGCAGCCTAACGGCCATGGGTGCCTGCCTTGCCGAGCCACGCCGGACCCCATACCCGGCGACCTGGGACAACTTGCTCTGGGGCCGGGTCATGTATAAAGATCGCTCCAGTGATCCGTAATGTGTTCGCCCACGGCGTACGCCGCACTGGCATGGGATGACATGAGACGGGCTAGGTGTTGTGATGCGGTAGAGATCGCAGGTTGTAGAAACTGTCGGCAAACCCGTCGGCGGTAACCGGGCAAGGGAGGCGGACATGACCGGAGCGATAGCCCCAACGAAGCCGCTCAATGCCAACGACCTGTGTGACCGGTGCGGAGCCCCGGCTTACGTGCGGGTGATCCTGCCCGGGTCGGCCGAGCTTCTCTTCTGCGCCCACCACAACCGTCAGCATGCAGACGCGCTGGCTAAGGTCGCGGTAGAGATCCAGGACGAGACCGCCAGGCTTACCAACAAGCCAGGCGAAGGCGCTGCGGCCACCCGGTAGCCTAGACATCACGACGGCCCGCCATCCGCAAGGATGGCGGGCCGTCGCATTGCGTGCGTGCTGACTGCTAGTCGAGGTAGTCGCGCAGCACCTGTGACCGGGACGGATGCCGCAGCTTGGACATCGTCTTGGACTCGATCTGCCTGATCCGCTCCCTGGTGACGCCGTAGACCTTGCCGATCTCGTCGAGCGTCTTGGGCTGCCCGTCGGTCAGGCCGAACCGCATCGACACCACTCCGGCCTCGCGCTCGGAGAGCGTGTCGAGCACCGAGTGCAGTTGCTCCTGCAACAGGGTGAAGCTGACGGCCTCGCCGGGCTGGATCGCTTCTGAGTCCTCGATCAGGTCACCGAACTCGCTGTCGCCGTCCTCGCCGAGCGGCGTGTGCAGCGAGATCGGCTCGCGGCCGTACTTCTGCACCTCGATGACCTTCTCGGGGGTCATGTCGAGCTCGGCGGCGAGTTCCTCGGGCGTCGGCTCCCTGCCCAGGTCCTGCAGCATCTGTCGCTGGACCCTGGCCAGCTTGTTAATCACCTCGACCATGTGCACGGGAATCCTGATCGTCCGTGCCTGGTCGGCCATGGCCCTGGTGATCGCCTGCCTGATCCACCACGTCGCGTACGTGGAGAACTTGTAGCCCTTGGTGTAGTCGAACTTCTCGACCGCCCTGATCAGGCCGAGGTTGCCCTCCTGTATCAGGTCAAGGAACAGCATGCCGCGGCCGGTGTATCGCTTGGCCAGCGAGACAACCAGGCGCAGGTTCGCCTCGAGCAGGTGGTTCTTGGCCCGGCGGCCGTCTTCGGCGATCCACTCCAGATCGCCCTTGACGTCATGCGGCATCGCCCGGCCGCCATCGGCCAGCTTCTCCTCGGCGAACAGGCCGGCTTCGATCCGCTTGGCGAGCTCGACCTCCTGCTCGGCGTTGAGCAGCGGTACCTTGCCGATCTGCTTGAGGTAGTCCTTGACCGGGTCCGATGTCGCGCCGGCGACGGCCACCTGAGCGGCCGGCAAGTCCTCGTCGTCGTCGCCGTAGACGAAGGCCTCGTCCTCGGTCTCCTCGGTGGAGCCTGCCGCGACGGTCACCGCCACGACGCTGACAGCCGCAGCAACAACGGCCACCGTGCTCTCGGCTTCGATGGCTGGAGTGCCGGGCTGGCCGGCTTCCCCGGTCTCGTCAGCGTCATCGGTCTCGTCGGCGCTGGCCTCGATGTCGATGTCCTCGCTGTCGGCGTCGCCTTCTAGCTCTGATAGGTCTTCCAGGTCGACGTCCAGGTCGGCTACTTCGGTCAGATCGGGATCGCCGTCCAGGTCTTCGACCGCTCCGAGTTCTGGGTCATCGTTCAGATCAGCCGCCGTACCAAGATCCGGGTCAACTTCCAGATCAGTCGCTTCCGCCAGGTTCACGTCACCTTCCAGGTCAGCGAGTCCGGCGAGAGCACTCTCGCCATCTGAGCCACGTGCCTTGCCGTTCGTTCCAGATGCCTCCGCCTCGCGTTTGCCGCGCGGGGTCCTGGCTGGCCGGCGGGTCGCTGCGACAGGACTGGCCGGTGCCGGGATGGCTGGATCAACTACAGTATCCGCTCCGCCGGATGAGGTCGTCCCCGTGCTGCGATCCTTCTGTCCTGCCCGCCGCGCTGTCCTGCGCGAACTGCTGCCGGGACGCCGCGAAGCCGGCTGGCTGGCGGCCGGGTCGTCAGGCACCAGCGTGACGGAAGCGTCCTGGCCGCCAGCTTCTTGGGGCTCTGCCCGGGTTTGCCTCGGAACACGGGCGCCTCGGCCTGTCGGCGTCGGCTGCTTCCGCGCCGCGGAGCTTGCAGCGCCTGCCACCGCGCTCACCCCTTCCTTCGCTGGCCGATGAGCCGCCACGGTCCGGCCGTTCCCCTTCCGGCGGAGCCAGCAGGCGACACCGACGCTCTCGTACGATCGTCTGGCAAGAAATCGGACCCTATCGCGAGGTCTGCGCTCTTCTCACCGCCCGCAGAGCCCCCGCCTTGCCATACCTGGCAACGGGAACACCGCCATGCCTGGCAGCGGGAATACCGCTCCCCCCCACCTTAGGCGGAGTTCGGAGGTAGGTCGTACCACTCCGAACCAGGGCCCGAGGCCGAAAAGCTGTCCGACACCTACCCGCTGCGGAAGCGTACCCACAACTTTCACGGCTTGACCTTCCACGCCAGTCTCAGCCGCGCTCGCGGCCACGTCCTGTCCTGCCTGGGGCGCTTGCCTGCCCTAGCTGCCCTACGGCGCCCTGCGCAGGCATCTGCAGCACGAGCACGGTGACGTCATCGTCTTGCTCGTAACCCGTCATCATCGCCTCGACCAGGTACCCGATCAGCTTGTCCGGATCCGCGACGACACTTGCCGGTGCCTGCGCCGCGACCGCGACCAGTTCGTCAAGGCCGATGTCGAGGCCGCGCTTGCGGTTCTCCACAAGACCATCGGAATAAAGCACCGCGGTGTTTCCTGGCGGCAGCCGGAACGGGTACTGGCGACGCGGGCTCGCCCAGCCGAGCGGGGTGCCAGCCTCGTTCTGATCCAGCCGCGGCGCCGCACCGGGTCCGAGCAGGAGCGGAGGCAGGTGCCCGGCGTTGCCGGCCACGCCCTCGCCCGTCTGCGGGTCCACTACCAGGTAGCACACGGTTGTGACCTGCTCGTCGAGTTCGGTGGCCAGGAACAGCCGGTCCAGGCCAGCCAGGACGGCCGCTGGGCGCGGGTCCGTCAGCGCCAGCGCGCGCAGCGCGTTCCTGACCCGGCCCATTCCGGCCGCCGCGGTCAGCCCCTTGCCCATCACGTCGCCCGCGGCGACCGCGAGCTTGCCGTCAGGCAGCCGGAACGCGTCATACCAGTCGCCGCCGACCTCGCGGCTGACCGGCTTGTATGTGGCGCGCAACGCGATGCCGGGCACCTCGGGCAGTGTGTCGGGCAGCAAGCTGTGCTGGAGCGTCTCCGCGGTCGCGTGCTCCCGTTCGTACATGGTCGCCCGCTCGAGGGCCAGCGCGCCCTGCCCGGCCAGGGCCTCGAGGAAGACCCGCTCTTCGTCGGTGATCTGGTGTGGCGCGGTGAAGGAGAACTGCAGCGCCCCGAGCGGCGAGCCCGATGTCGTCAGCGGAAGCCCTACCCAGGCCTGCTCGTCGGCGTGCCGCAGCAAGATCTCCCCGGCTTCGAGGTCGAAGTGCCGCTGCAAGCTGTCCGGGCTGCTGAACACCAGCGAGCGACGCAGTGCCATGGCCGCTGACATCACGCTCGGCGCATCGACCGGCAGTTCCCCGGTCAATTCGCCCTGGCCCTGCGGGCCGACTGATTGCCTCGGGACCTCCAGGCCAGCTGATTGCCTCGGGCCCACATCAGCCGACTCGGCGCTCATCACGCGCAGCCTGAGCCGGTCGTTGTCCACGACGATCCCGACAGCGGCGCGGTCAGCGCCGATGGCTGAGCGCCCGACCTCGGTGATAACGGTCAGGACTTCCTTCACCGACAGCGCCTCAGCCAGCAGCGACGTCGCCTGCTGCAGCCGGGAGGTGCGCAGGGCAGCGGCTGACAGTTGCTCGGTCAGGCGGCCGCGCATCTCGTCGGCCTCACGCTGGCCGGTTACATCGGTGCTCGCGCCCATCCACTCGATGATCGCGCCGTCCCGCTCGATCGGCACTGCGCGGACGTCGTAGTGCCGGTAGGAGCCGGTCTTGGTGCGCACCCGGTAGCTCGCGTCGAAGACGGTCCCTGTGCTGATGCAGTCCCGCCAGTCGCGCTCGATCCTGTCCCGGTCGTTCGGGTGAATGGCAGCCAGCCAGCCGTCGGCGAGGTAATCCTCCACCGACTGGCCGGTGATCCACCGCCATTCAGGCGAGTCCTCGGCCACCTGGCCAGCCGGGTTGGTGACCCAGACCACCTGGTTGCCGGCCTGCACCAGCGACCGGTAACGCTCCCTGGTCCTGCGCACTGCCTCGGCCGACGCGCTGTCACCGTTGAGATCTCGTGCGATCATCGTGACGCCGGTGAGCGTGCCGTCGGCCGCCCGACCTGGATGCCAAGTGAGCGCGACCGGACGGCTTTCGCCTGAATCGGCTCGCTGCCCAGCCGCGACGCCGCCTGGCAGGCCATCGCTGACGGGCTGACCGTCGGCGAGCACCTTGCGGACCGCGGACTCCGCGCTAGCCGCCAGCGCCGGCGACCAGACCTCGGCCGGCGTGCGGCCGACCTGCTCTGCGGCGGGCCGTCCGGTCATATCCGCGAGCAGATCGCTGACCCGGTGCAGCCTGAAGTCGGCGTCGATGAAAGCGGACGCTACCGGGGACTGCGCGAGCAGCACATCGAGCATGGCCGCGTCACAGGCCGCCGCGCCGGGCTGCGGCTTGAGATCGGTCACGGACGAGCCTCTTCCCTGCGACGTCCAACACACGAAGGCTAGCGGCATCGTGTCCCGCAGGCCTGCCGTCTGATCAGCCGCCCGGGCCAGCCGCCCCTGCAAGCTTAACCAGTTTCGCGGGTAAGCGGATTCGGCTCTGCGGGTCGAAGCCGTCCCGCATGCCGTCTCCGAGCAGGGTGAATGCCACGACCGCCAGGATGATCGCGACGCCGGCCGGGTAGATCTCCCACCAGTACCCGTCGTAGATGTACTGGATTCCGCCTGCGATCATGTCGCCCCAGTCCGAGGATCGCGACCTCACGCCTAGCCCCAGGTAGCTCACCGTGGCAAGCACGAGATGGCGTCGGCGACCTGGAATGTGACGTTCACCAGGATGACTCCGAGCGCGTTCGGGACTGCTGCAGGCCCGCGCAGGTGCTGGCAGGCACGTCGCCGCGCCTCGCACCGCGAGTCAGCATTGTGGGCGTGACCGCACTTTCTAGCGAGTTATCGCGATGCGCCATGCAAGCGCCCGATTAAGCGGCTTAGTCCCAAGCTCACTCGCGCGATCACCGGGCGGGGTAATCTCTCCCGTGGCCGCCATTCCCGGCGGCGCGCCGAGCGCAACCGTGGCCTGGCCGCGACCCGATCTGAAAAGCTAGGAAAATGAGCCCGCCGAGCAGACGCGCCGACTCCCCCAGCGGCTCGGGCCGCTCCGGCTCCGCCGGACGGCTTGTTCGCGGTGCGATACCGCAGCCCCCTCATGCGCTTTTCGCCGAGATGCTCCGCGCGGCCAGGGAACTTCTCGCTGTTCGCAGCCCGCTCGACGCCGAACTCATGGTCAGCGAGCTGCTCGGCACCTGGTGGCGCCAGCAGCCGGGACGAGGCGGCAGGAACGGGCGGGCGCCGGCCAGGCGGGCCGCCGACGTCGAGGAACTCGTCGGCGAGGGTCTCGTCGGATACGCGGCCGAGCAGGGCAGCCCCGCGGCCCTGGCATTGTTGTCCGGCATCGCCTGCCTCGGCACGCAGCGGCAGGCGATCCTGGCCGAACGTGCCGCGCTTGAGCTGATGGAGCGTGGCGTCGCCAGGCCCGGCTGGGCCGAGCACGCCGGCGCGGTCGTCGCGGCCGAGTGCTACGTGAACACTGACGCCTTCGGCGACCGCGACGAAGTCGTCTGCGTCTTCAGCTACGCGGGACGCGACGAGCACGCCCTTGTCGTCATCGTGGATTACAACGCGGGCGGGATGATCACCGACGGGTGGGTGACCTCCCAGGTCGGAAAGCTGCTGGACTACTGCCACCAGCTTGGCCAGCCGGACGGGCCGCGGAGCACCTTCAGCCGGGTCGACTCGCCCAACGCCAGGCGGCTGCTTGAGTCCGCCCTGATCGTGACCGAGACCATCGCCGAGCCGCCGGTCAGCAAGTCTTTCCCCTCCTACCACGCCTTCATCAGGGCGCGGATTCGCACGCTCCCGCCGGCGCAGGCGAGCGCGGCGGCCCGCACGCCCGCAACCGTCGGCAGCCTCGCCACGGCCGCCGCGCCTGCCCAGCGGACCTCGGCCGCCGGCGACCCCGTTCGCGGACACGACGGCGCCGCAGACGCGGGCGGCCGAGGCACAGAGCTCCGGCGCGGCGACGACCGGGCCTTGCGTCCCGGCCCTGGCCTGATTGGCCCGGGCGCCTGCAGGCGGACCTCCTGGCGCCGCGATCGCCGCGCCATGCTCGTGGCCGAATTCCTCGCCTCTGACGAGGCCGAGGACCTGTCGGACATCAAGGCCGCCAGCCGCTGCTGCGACCACATCGTCGACTACGGCTGCGACCAGGACTTCGGCCGGCCGCTGCGGGTCAGCCCGGCAAAGGCTGAGACCTTCCTGCTGGACTGGCTGCCGCGCAAGATCATGCTCACCCCGGCCGAGCAGCACGCGATGCCGCACGTGCTCGTCGCCTGGGCGCGCTGGGCTGGCGCCAAGTCCGGCATGGACGCCGCCGCGATCGGCAAGACTCTTGACGCCGTCTTCGACGCCATGCCGACCTTCATCAGGGTCTACCGGGACCCTGCGTCCTTCGGCCTGGAACCTGACCTGGTGAGCCGGCTCCTCCCCGACCGTGATCTCGAGGCGCTGCCGCGGCGTGCGTTCGCCTTCGGGGTGCTCGAGGGCACCTTTCACGACACGGATCTGAGCTCCCTTGACCCCGCCAGCCCGCGCGACAGGCGTATCTTGCTCGAGGCCGACCACGACCACCCAGGCGGCAAGGTCAGCGACAAGCACCTGGACAAGCACGGGGCCATGGCCGAGAAGCTGTGGCACGGCGACCCGCCTGAGCTCTGGGAAGCAGCCCAGCGCATGCTCGACATCGGAATGCCGAGGCACGACGCGGTGCACGCGCTGATCGACGCGCTGGACAGGGCAGGCCAGGACCACCGGGCGATCAGGCGGGCGCTGCGTGACCTGCCGCCGGAGCCGTCGATTTGACCGAACCCGCAGCGGCCAACGTCACCGACCTCAACGCCGACCTCGGTGAGTCGTTCGGCACCTGGACGCTCGGCGATGACGCCGCGCTGATGGGGATCATCACGAGCGCGAACGTCGCGTGCGGCTTCCACGCCGGCGATCCGCTGACACTGCGCAAGACGTGCGCGATGGCCGTCAGCAATGGCGTCGTGATCGGGGCGCAGGTGAGCTATCGCGACCTTGCCGGTTTCGGGCGCCGGGAAATGGACGTTCCGCCCGCCGAACTGACCGCAGAGATCTTGTACCAGATCGCCGCGCTGGACGGGATAGCCAGGGCGGAGGGATCCTCGGTCCGTTACGTCAAGCCGCATGGAGCGCTCTACCACCGCGTCGCCAAGGACCCGGTGCAGGGCGACGCGCTGATCCAGGCGGTGCGCGCCTACGATCCGTCACTGCCGCTGCTGACCAAGCCTGACGGGCACGCCGCGCAGATCGCCCGCGCGGCCGGCATGCGGGTCGTCACCGAGGCGTACGCGGACCGTGCCTACGGCGGCGACGGCGCGCTGGTCCCCCGCGGCCAGCCAGGGGCGGTGCTGACCGACGCCGACCTGGTGGCCAGCCGGGCGGTCAGCATGGTCACCACCGGCTCCGTCGAAGCCGCGGACGGGACCCAGGTGCGGCTCGGCACGCGCTCGCTGTGCATTCACGGTGACACCGCGGGCGCGGTCGCCCTCGCACGCGCGGTCCGCGGGGCGCTCGAGCAGGCAGGCGTCACGCTCGCGCCGTTCGCGTGATCCGGGCCCGCACATGATCGAGGCACGTTCATGATCATGGCCAGGCCGGCCGGTGACGCCGGGCTGCTGATCGAAACCGACGAGGCGCCAGCGCCGCTCGCGGTCGCGATCACCGAGGCCAGCCTTCCCGATGTCATCGACGTGGTGCCGGGAGCGAGGACAGTCCTCGTGATCACCCGTCCCGGCACCTGGGATCCTGGCGAGCTAGCCGCGATCATCGGCCAGTTGCCCCCTGGCGTCGCGGCCGGCGGCGACGACACCGTCGTGCAGATCCCCGTGATCTACGACGGACCCGACCTCGCGGAGGTGGCGCGGCAGACCGGCCTGTCGGTCAGCGACGTCGTCGAGGCGCACGCGGGCAGCGAGTACACGGTCGGCTGGCTCGGCTTCGCCCCCGGCTTTGGCTACCTGACCGGACTGGACGCAAAGCTGGCGGTCGTGCCGCGGCTGCCGAGCCCGAGGGTCAGCGTTCCGGCTGGGTCTGTCGCGATCGCGGGCGGCCTGAGCGCCATCTATCCGTCGGTTTCGCCAGGCGGCTGGCGGCTGATCGGGCGCACCAAGGCCAGGATGTGGGATCCGGCGAGAGAGCCTCCAGCCCTGCTCGCTCCAGGACGCCGGGTCCGCTTCGTCGCTCAGCCCGCCGGCTCGATCGAGCCAGCTAGCCCCGGCGGATCAGCGGCCGGTATCGATCCAGGGGCTGCAGCCCAGGAACCGGCGGCGCCCGCGGGCCTGGCCGGCTCCCGGCCAGCGCTATATCGAGGTCATCCGGCCAGGTCCGCTCGCGACGGTGCAGGATCTCGGCAGGCACGGTTACGGGGCGGTGGGCGTGCCTCCCGCGGGCGCGGCCGACGCTCGGAGCCTGGCCGCGGCCAACCTGCTGGCCGGCAACCCGGCAGACGCCGCAGGCCTGGAGCTGACGCTCGGCCGGGCGGAACTGCGCTGCGCTGGGGGGTGCACGCTGGCGGTGACTGGCGCGGCTGTCGCTGTCTTTGTGCGAGCGGGCAGCGGCGGGCCAGCGGCGACCCGGCAGCGAGCCGGCGCAGCCTTCACAGTCCCCGACGGCGGCGTGGTCAGCATCGGTCCGCCCGACGCTGGCCTGCGCAGCTACGTGGCGGTCGGCGGTGGCATCAGCACGCAGCCAGAACTCGGCAGCCGCTCTGCCGATCTGCACTCCGGGATCGGCGTGCCGCTGCGGGCCGGCGCGATCCTGCCCGTCGGCGAGCCAGGGGCGGCCAGCACGGCCCGGTCGGCTGAGCCAGCCAGGGTCCCGGCCAGGGGCACGCCCACCACGCTGCGGATCGTGCCTGGACCACGGGCCGACTGGTTTGCGCCTGACGCGCTCGACGTGCTGCGCGACTCGTCCTACGCCGTCGGCGCGGACAGCAACAGGACCGGGCTGCGCCTGGACGGCCCTGCCCTCGCCAGATCCCGCGAGGCAGAACTGCCGAGCGAGGGCGTGGTCACCGGCTCGCTCCAGGTGCCGCACGACGGGAAGCCGATCTTGCTGCTCACCGACCATCCGACTGTTGGCGGCTACCCGGTGATCGCGGTGCTGGCGAGCGCCGACGTGGGCCTCGCCGCCCAGCTCAGGCCGGGCGATCAGATCACGTTCGCCATCACGTCCGCGGCGGACGCGCTCGCGATCTCAGCCGCTGATCCCCCGGTAGGCGGCCTCGAGATCGTCGGCTGAGATCGTGGTGAGCTGGGCTGCGCTGGCGCTCTCGCCGAGCTGGGCCACCCGCAGGTCTCGCGACGCGCAGGCCCGCTCGTACAGCGAGCGCGCGTACCGGCCATTCCCGAGCTCGTCGATCCGCCCTTGCTCGCAGGCCCAGGTCAGAATCCGGGTGAGCACCGGCAGGGCATCGGGCGCGAAGCTGTCGCCAGCCTGGGTCGCAAAAATCGTCGAGATCCTGACCAGCTCGCCCGGTCCGTAGCTGGGGAACGCGATCCGGACGCTGAAGCGGGAGGCCAGGCCGGGGTTGGTGCGCAAGAACCTGGTCATGTCGTCGGTGTAGCCAGCCAGCACCATGACGAGCCGGTCCCTGTCGTCCTCGGCTCGCTTCAGCAGCGTCGCGACGGCCTCGGCGCCGAAAGCGTCACCGCCGGAGTAGCCGTCGTTATAGAGCGAATAGGCCTCGTCGACGAAGAGCACGCCGCCGAGCGCGGAATCCACGAGCTTGTTGGTCTTGATCGCCGTCGACCCGAGGTGATCGCCCACGAGGTCGGCCCGGTGCGCCTCGACCACGCCGGGCCTGACCAGCAGGCCGAGTGCCGCGAAGATCCTGGCCAGGATCCTGGCGACGGTCGTCTTGCCGGTGCCTGGCGGGCCGGCGAAGACGAAGTGCCTGACCGGCGGCTGGCTGGTCAGGCCCTGTGCCGCACGCAGCCTGGCGACCCGCAACTGGGCGGCGATCTCGTGCACCTGCCGCTTCACCGGCTCGAGCCCCACGAGCGCGTCCAGTTCGGCGAGCGCGCTCTCGAGCGTCGGTGTCTCGTCGTAGCCGCGATACCGCGACGTCAGCTCTGCGTAAGCCTGCTCGAGGTCGCTGCCAGTCAGCGTCACGAGGTCGACAGGGCTGGGGTCGAAGCCCGCGCTCATCACCCGCACGTCCCTGGCCTGGCCGGCCCGCTCGAGCAGGGTGCGTACGAAGCGGCCGTTGCCGAGTTCGTCGCCCAGCCTGCGCCGCCCGACCTCTTCGAACATCCGCCAGAGCACCGGTCGGGCCTGCGGGTCGATGACCTCGCCGCGCCTGGCGACGGCGAGGTCGGCGAGCTGGAGCAGTTCTGCCGGCAGGTACCCGCTGAACTTGACCCGGATGGCGAACCTGGACGTCAGCCCAGGATTGGAGGCCAGGAACCCCTCCATCTGCCGCTCGTACCCGGCCAGGATGATCACCAGCCGGTCGCGGTCGTCCTCGGCCCGCTTGAGCAGCGCCTGGACCGCCTCGTTGCCGAACCTGTCGTTCTGGCCGTCGCCCTCGTTGACCAGGCTATATGCCTCGTCGATGAACAGCACGCCGCCGAGGGCAGAGTCGATGAGGTCGTTTGTCTTGATCGCGGTCGCGCCAAGGTACTCCCCGACCAGGTCGCTACGCTGTGCCTCGACCACCGTCGGAACGTCGAGCAGCCCGAATGCGTAGAAGATTTTGGCGATGATCCTGGCCACCGCCGTCTTGCCGGTGCCCGGCGGCCCGAGAAAGACAAAGTGCTGCATGGGCTTCTCCGCGCCGATGCCAACCATGGCCCGGCGCCTCGCGGCTTCGATCGAGGCCGCGAAGGACCGCACCTGGTCCTTAACCGCCGTGAGGCCGATCATCTCGTCCAGTTCGGCCATCGCCTCGTCGACGGTGATCACCGGCTGCTCGATCACCGGATAGTCGGCCTCCGCAGCGATAGGTGCCGTCGCGCCGCCGGCGACTCCGGCGCGCCCCGTGCGACCCGCCGCCACCACCCTGGTGCCTTCAGGACCGACCGCCGGGCGGCCGCCCGCAGGCCGCGCTCCAGGCCGCTGACCTGCCTGACCTGCCTGACCTGCCTGGCCTGGCCCCTGGCCCGCCGGCCCGGTGCCCTGGCCGCCTCGGTTCGGCCGCGCCGCCTGGCCGCCGTTCCAGGCAACACCGGCGCCGGGACCGCCGCCGCGAACCTGCTGCACGTGCGCGCTCTGGCGGCTGTCCTGCCAGGCCTTGGCCAGCCGCCAGCCGAGCACGACCGCCGCGAGCAGCCACGCCAAGGCGGGCCCGAACAGCGAGTGGCCCTTGCCGGCCAGCCGGAACGCGGCGATTCCCGGCACCAACGCGATGAGGAGCACCCAGGCGACGGTCCGGCATGGCGCGAACCACCGGCCAAGGGTGCCCGCGTGGGCCACCAGAGCCGCGATCACTGGCACCGCGAGCAACGCGTAATGCGGCGCCGACTCACCATGCACCTGCGTAACGACCAGGACCACGCCCCACAGCGCCACCGACGCGGTCGCCCAGCCGTCGCGTCGGCCGCCCCAGACCGCGTACGGCGCGAAGATCAGCCCGGCGAGGATTCCGAACGCCGCGAACGGAACGCAGACGATGCAGCACGCGACTACGATGAGGACCTTGATGGGAAGCGGGGCGGCGTCATAAGAGCGGCGCATGCGGCTGAGCGCGCTTCGCACCGGCCCTTGGCCAGGCGCTGACAACGACCCGTCCGCAGGCGGCATCTCGCTCCCTTGCACCGCTACCTGTATAGCGTATTAGCGCGCGCATCCGGCGATGCACATTCAGATGAGATGGCAAATTCCCGCTGTCCGCCTATCCATTCTCCCCAGCACCTGCCCCGTTCGCACCCGGCGCCGCCCGTTGCGATTGGTGTGCAAAGCCGCCATGATGTCCTGCGGTGACCGGTCTACAGCGATCATGAGGAGGACGTCATGGAACGGATCGAGGCCGCACTGCTCCTGCCGGGTAGCGGTGAGCCGGTCACCGACGGCGTGGTCGTCCTAGACGGACCTGTGATCAGCTACGCGGGCCCTGCGGCCCAGGCACCTGACACTCCGGCCGCGACCGTGCACAGGACCGAGACCGTGATGCCAGGCATGTGGGATTGCCACGGGCACTTCCTCGGCGTTCGCAAGATGGACATCAGTCAGCTTCCGGTCGAGGCTGTACCGCTGCGCGCCGCTCGATGCGCCAGGGACCTGCGAGCCGCTCTGGACGCCGGTATTACCTCGGTCCGCGAGGTCGGCGGCCTCGGCATCTACCTAGCGAGGGCGGTCGCTGAGGGGGTCCTGGAGGGCCCGGCCGTCTACGCGGCAGGGTCGATTCTCAGCACCACGGGAGGCCACGCCGACCTGCACTCCTACCCGCTCGCCTGGGTGACCGACTTCGGGCACCACCAGTTCGGCGACCTGCGGCTAGCCGACGGCGAGGCCGAGTGCATGCGGGCCGCGAGGGAGCAGCTGCGCCGCAACGCCAAGGTCATCAAGGTGTGCGCCTCCGGCGGTGTCATGTCCGAGGTCGACGATCCGATCCACCAGCAGTTCACCGTCCCAGAACTCAAGGCGATCGTCGAGGTGGCCGGCATGGCAGAGCGGGTCGTGGCCGCGCACTGCCACGGCAAGCCCGGCATCATGGCCGCGCTCGAGGCAGGTGTCCGCACGATCGAGCACGGCACCTACCTCGACGACGAGGCCTGCGACGCGATGCGAGAGACCGGCACGATCGCGGTGCCGACCAGGACCATCGTCGAGGACATCCTGGCCAATATCAGTGCCGTTCCCGACTACGCCGCCGCGAAGCTCACGGCGCTGGCGCAGACCCACGCGGAAGCCGTGGCTCGCGCCATCGAACGGGGCGTCACGATCGCGGCGGGAACCGACATCGGCATCACGGGGCCTGACCGGCCGAACGCCTGGGGCAGCAACGGCGCCGAGGTCGTGCACCTCGTCAAGCTCGGCATGACGCCGCTGCAGGCGATCGAGGCGGCGACCGCTACAGGACCGCTCACGCTTGGCCCGCAGGCGCCGAAGAGCGGCAGGCTGGAGGCCGGCTTCGACGCCGACGTCCTCACCGTAGGCGCCGACCCGCTGGCGGACATTTCGGTGCTCGCTGTGCCTGCGCACATCACCGGCGTCTGGCGAGCCGGGCGGCGGGTAAAAGGCTAGAACGCTCCGCCTAAAACTCAGTCCTGCTTCAGGCCAAGTCCGCTCCGTCAAACTGGAATTGCCAGTCGCCGGCCTCAAGACTTGCCACGTCTCGCCATTCGCGTCGCGATGTCAGTCGCAGGGCCATGAGGGGCAACGGAAATGATCGGCGCGACGCGCGAGCACGCCCTAGCCGGAAGCGCCGGTGCCCAGGTAGCTGCCGTGCGGCGGCCCAGTCCCCTCCCCTCGCTGGCCGCCGCACGGCCCCCGCTGCCCGGCGCGCCGCTGCAGCGTCGGCGCCGCCGGACAGGCCGACCCGGACGGTTGCCATAATCGGGCATGCCATCGAAGCAGCCAGGCCCGGCGACTGGCGCGGCTGGACGAGCGTCGCCGGAGGCCGGCGCGCTGGCGGGCCGGGCGGCGCTGGTCACGGGCGGCACGCGGGGCATCGGGCTGGCTATCGCCCGCCGGCTGCTCGATGCCGGGGCCAGCGTCCAGGTCTGCGGCAGGTCCGAGCCAGCGCGGCTGCCGCCCGGGCTGGAGTTCACGCAAGCCGATG
Organism: uncultured Actinomycetota bacterium; assembly: GCA_963696215.1. Classification (GTDB taxonomy): domain Bacteria; phylum Actinomycetota; class Actinomycetes; order Streptosporangiales; family Streptosporangiaceae; genus Chersky-822. The sequence continues at coordinate 131,403 of CAVOJF010000005.1, read as the reverse complement.
TGCGCGATCCAGCGCAGGCTGCTGCAGCGGTCAGCGAGACCGTCGGCCGTTTCGGCCGGCTTGACCTGGTTGTGAACAACGCGGGCGGCTCGCCGTCGGTCCCGGCCGCGACCGCCTCGCCCAACCTGATCACGGCTGTCGTCCGGCTGAACCTGCTCGCGCCGTTCTTCGTCGCGCAAGCCGCGAACGCGATCATGCAAGAACAAGACGGCGGCGGCCTGATACTCAACATCGGCAGCGTCTCTGCCCTCAGGCCAGCCCCCGGCACGGCCGCGTACGCCGCGGCCAAGGCCGGGCTCGTCACCCTCACCCAGGCACTCGCGATCGAGTGGGCGCCTGCTGTGCGGGTCAACTGCGTCACGGTCGGCCTGGTTCGCACGGACGAGAGCGCTGCGCACTACGGCGACGAGCACGCGCTTGCAGCCGTCGCGGCCACGGTGCCGCTCGGCCGGATGGCCACCCCGCTGGACGTCGCTGACGCCTGCCTGCTGCTGGCGTCGCCGCTGGCCAGCTACGTCACCGGCGCGAACCTGGTGGTGGACGGCGGCGGCCAGCGGCCGGCGTTCACCGATGCCGCGCGTCCGAGCGAGCCGGAACCAGGGACTGATCCCGCTTAACGGGCTGGATCCCGCGCCCCAGATCCGTCAGTTGACCTCGGGCTTGCCGAACTGGTCGCGGACCCGGTCGGCCACCCCTGCGAGGTTCAGCTCGAACGTGTAGCCCTGCTCGTAGCGGTAGCTGCGGCGCACGTCGACCGGGTCGATGCCGTTGAGCGATTCCTTAGCCGCCCTGATCACCGCCGGGTCCTTCGCGGCCACCTGCCTGGCCACATCCAGCGCGGCCTCGCGCAGGTCGGCCCGCGGCACCACCTGCAGCACCGAACCGTAGCCGTGCAGTTCAGCCGCCGTTGCGGTGGCCGCCGTGTACATCAGCGCCCGCATCCGATGCTGCGGCACGAGCCTGGCCAGATGGGTCGCGGCACCGAGCGCGCCCCTGTCGACCTCGGGCAGCCCGAATGTGGCGTCCTCGCTGGCGACGATGATGTCGGCGCAGCCGGCCAGGCCAACCCCACCGCCGAGGCAGAAGCCATGGACCGCGGCGATCACCGGCACCTGGCACTCGTAGATCGCGGTGAACGCGGCCGCGCACCCGCGGTTTACCGCGATCAGCGCGCTGAAGTCCGCGGCCTTTTGAAGTTCCTTGATATCGACGCCCGCGCAGAACCCGCGGCCCTCGGCTCTCAGTATTACTACCCGCACCCGCTCTTCGGATCCGAGACCGCGCAGCGCCGACGCGAGCTGGAACCAGCCTGCCACCGGCAGCGCGTTGACCGGCGGATGATCAAGCACGCACTCGGCGACCCCGTCCGCGCCAACCGACGTTCCGATCACTGCCGCTCTCCCTTCGCACCGGTCTGCGAGCCATCGTCCTGCACATCCTCGCCCGGCGCAGGGCTGCGGGCAGCGAATCCGGCCAGGATCGCCTCGGCCTGGGCGACGATCCGCCCGATCAGCTCGGCGCAGGACGGCACGTCGTCGATCAGGCCGGCGACCTGGCCGGTCGCCATCACACCGAACTCCGGCCGCCCGTCGACCATCGCGGCCCTCAGCAGCGCGGCCGTGTTGGCCGCCAGCAGTACCTGGCCGAGCGGCAAACCGTGCGCGCGGCGCATTTGCAGGCCCTCTCGCACCAGCGCGCCCCAGCTCACGCCGGTCAGCCGCCGGAACGCGGCCGCGCTGCGCGCCGACCGCAACAGCCTGGCGAGGCTGCCGTCGCTGGCCAGCCGGTCAGTGAATGGCGTGCGCAGCAGGCGCTGCGGCACCCCGTCGAGCGCCGCGGTGACCACCGTATCGGCGACCGTGGCGGTCAGATAGCGGTCCTTGATCTCGGCGGGGACCTGACTGTCGGCCGTCAGCAGGAACCTAGTGCCCATAGCGATTCCCGCTGCCCCGTACGCCAGAGCGGCGATCAGGCCGCGGCCGTCGAAGAAGCCGCCGGCCGCGATGACCGGGATGTCGACGGCGTCAACCACCTGCGGCAGCAGCACCGTGGTGGCGACCTGGCCCGTGTGCCCGCCGCCCTCGCCGCCCTGGACGACCACAGCGTCGGCGCCCCACGCGGCGACCTTCTCCGCGTGCCTCCTGGCCCCGACCGAGGGCACGACGACCACCCCGGCCTCCTTCAGCCTGGCGATCAGGTCCTGCCGCGGCGCGAGCGCGAACGACGCCACCTTCACCTGCTCGCTGATCAGCAACTCGGCGCGCTGCCGTGCGTCGGGCGCGTCGGCGCGCAGGTTCACGCCGAAGGGGGCGTCGGTCAGCGTCCTGGTCTGCTCGATCGCGGCTCCGAGCTCGGCATAGCTCATGGTTGCGCTGGCGAGGATGCCCAGGCCGCCAGCGTTCGCGGTGGCGGCGGTGAGCTCGGGCCCGGAGACGAACCCCATGCCGGTCTGCACGATCGGGTACCGCACCCCGAACAGGTCGCAGACTGGCGTGTGCAGGCCGGTCACCGCCAGACCCCTGTCATCCTGGCAGCTCCGCCAACCGGCGGCCGCCGGGGTCGATCACCGACCTGATCAGGTGCAACTCTGCCGCGGTTGGCTGGCGAGTTGACGGCACCTCGGACGGACTGACCAGCTCGAAGCCGGTCGCCCCGCGGACCTCGTCGGCGGTGACGCCAGGATGCAGCGAGACGACGCGCATCCGGCCGCCAGGCGTAGCGAAGTCGAAGACACCCAGATTGCTGACGACACGCCGCAGGTCGTGAAAGCGCGAGGCCGCAGTCCCTGCCTCGGCGGCGCGGTCATGGCCGATGCCGCTGACCATGTCGACCGACGCCACGAACGTCCGCGGCGTGTGCCTGGGCACCCAGTAGCTGACCGGGTGGTTGACGGTGTTGCCTGGCGCGCCGCGCACGCCGAGCAACGCGGCCTTGGGGCGGCTGAAGTCGCCGATCGCCGAGATATTGACATTGCCGTACAGGTCGATCTGGCTGGGGATCATCATGACGTGCCGCTTGCCGTTATAGATAAGGTCGAAAATCGCCCGGTACGGCAGCCAACCCTCGATTACCTCGGGCGCCGCGCCGATGGCCCAGGTGCCCTGGCCGAGCATGGCCTCGCCGTCGGTGAGCAGGAGCTCGGGCTCGAAGGTGGCCCTGGCCAGCCGCGCCCCGATGGCCGGGATGGTGCCGATCGGGCTGGCCAGGATCTCGCCGTCGCCCCGCCAGGCCTCGGCGCAGGCGACGGCGCAGACCTCCGCCCTGGTCGCTGTGTCGCTCACGACGCCGGCCCCGCTCCGGTCCTGGCGGCCACGGCTGCCTGGTAGCCGTCCTCGTCCTGGTCGACGTAGCTGGCGGCGAACGCAGCCCAGGCCGCCGGGTCGCTGGCCGCGCTGGCGTACTCGCGCTGAAACTCCTCGTCCCGCCCATAGTCGGGTTCGCAGGACGTGAAGTGGGCGCCTCGCGGGGCTTCGATGACTCCCGCCACCATCCAGCGCTGGATCCGCAGCGTCTGGACCGGCGCCACCGCGGTGAGTTCAGGGGTCGGGACGACCCGCTCGCAGGACACATAGGCGCGCTCGGCTGCCATGCAGAAGAGGTCGTCGAAGTACGGATCAGGCCCGAGGAACTGGGCGTTGCCGTGCGGGTCGGCGCGGCTGGCGTGCACGAGGGCTGCGTCGAGATGCAGCGCGGGAACGGCGAGCAGGTCTTCCCCGTCGGCGTATGGGGACCTGACCGTGCGCAGATCGGGATTGACCAGGGGCACGTCGGAGCCGAGCCCGGCCCTGGTCGGCAGGAACGGCAGCCGGCACGCGGCCGCGTACAGGCCCCACTGCAGCATGCCCTCGTCGTACTCGGCGACCTCGATCGCGCCGGCCTGCCTGGCAGCGCGGAAGTGCGGCTCGAGCGGGATCGAGTCCAGCGAGACGAAGCCGTAGACCAACTTGCGCACCTTGCCGGCCGCCAGCAGCAATCCGACGTCCGGTCCGCCGTAGCTGACGACCGTCAGGTCGGCAAGGTCTGACCGGCAGATCGCCCGGACGAGCGCCATCGGCTTGCGCCTCGAACCCCAGCCGCCGACGCCGACGGTCATCCCCGAGCGCAGTTGAGCCACGACGTCAGCGGCTGTCATCAGCTTCTGCTTCATCGCCGCCTTCCCAGCCGCGCGACCGCCGTTCCAGCCGCGACCGTCCTGCCAGCCGCGCTGCCAGCCGGCGACCGTCCTGCCAGCCGCGGGATCGCCGTTCCAGCCGCGCGACCCCTGCCAGCCGCGCAACCGCATGTCCAGCAGCATGTAGCAAGCGCTTGTTTGATACCGTGGGCTCACTATACTCAGCCGTCGCGCGAGCGCCAGAAGCCGACGCCGCAGCGGCGAGCCCGCCAGAGGACTGGTAGCGGACATGAGCCGAGAGCCTGGCGACAGGCACGACCAGATCCTGGCCGTCGCCGCTGATTTGTTCGCGCGCAAGGGCGTAGCGGCCACGACGGTCCGCGAGATCGCGGACGAGGTCGGCATCTTGTCGGGCAGCCTCTACCACCACTTCGACTCCAAGGAAGCGATGGTGGACGAGATCCTGTCGCCGTACCTCAAGGATCTGGGCGACGCCTGCCAGCGGGTGATCGCCCGCCCTGCTGACCCGCCAGGCAAGCTGCGTGCTCTCGTCACGGCTTGCCTCGGCGTCGTCGAGGCGCACCCGCACGCCACCGAGATCTACCAGTCGGACGTCAACTACCTGTCCCAGTTCGAGCGCTTCGGATACCTGACCACTGCAGCGGCACAGGTCAGGCAGGCCTGGCTGGAAGTGCTCAACGACGGCGTTGCGCAGGGCGCGTTCCGCGCCGACATGAACCCCCGGATCGTCTACCGGCTGATGCGCGACGCGATCTGGCCGTCGGTGCGCTGGTTCCGGCCCGGCCAGGAGTACCCGCTGAGCAGGCTCGCCGAGGAATGCACGGCTCTCTTCCTGGACGGCATCGCCGTCCCCGCCGCGGCGGATGCCGGGACATCAGCGGCGAGCGCTGTCAGGACTTGAGGCGGGCAGCCGACCCGGTAGGCCGCGAGGCCCGGCGAGCGGCACGAAACGGCTGAGCTTTCCGCCGCTCCCTGCTCCTTGCGCATTCCGCGCCCGCCCGTGTCTGTCCGTGCGAGCCCGCGCGTGTATGTATGGACCACTCATTGCGGTTTTAGGTGATGGATGGACACTCCATACGCGCACGCCGGGAGGCCAGTCCGCGAAACTACGCCGACCGCCCGCGGCATTGGGCGCGATCGTGGCCCCAGCGGATCCAGTGGTGGCCGCCAGGCTGGTCGGGCCGCACAAACCGGTGCACATGGCTGCAGCGGACGCCCGGTACCCTTCCAAGCCCGGACGTCCGCTGCGTCTGGCCACCGCCGCGGGTGGTCTGGCTAACTCAACTGCAGCCGCTGGTGGAGCCGCAGCCTTCGCAGACGTAGCAGCTACCAGCGGGACGCATCTTGGTGCCGCACGTCAGGCACAGCGGCGCATCGGCGACCCGGCCCTGATGCGACTCGATCAGCTCGGTGGAACTGCCGGCCGCCTGCACGGAGGGCGCCGTCGGCGCCGTCGGCGCCTCGGACGCCGCGGAGGCCGCGGGCGCGCTGCCGTGGCCGTTGGAGGCCGCCTGCACCGACCGCGGCTCTTCCCTGGGCGCGGACTGAGCCAGTTCCTCGGTGTCGACGACGTCGTCGCCAGCGGTGGCCGGATCCGCGCCGTCCAGGACCGCCGAGCGCTCGGCGGCCGACAGAATGCCGAGGTCGGACCGCTGGTCGTACGGCAGGTGGTCGAGGGCCAGCCGACGGAAGATGTAGTCCATCACCGAGCTGACCATCCTGATGTCGGGATCGTCGGTGATCCCGGCGGGCTCGAACCGCATGTTGGTGAACTTCTCCACCCACTTCTCGAGCGGCACGCCGTACTGCAGGCTGACCGAGATCGCCACGGAGAAGGCGTCCATCACGCCGGCCAGCGTGGAGCCCTGCTTGCCGAGCTTCAGGAACACCTCGCCGACGTCGCCGTCCGGGTAGGTTGACGCAGTCATGTAGCCCTCGGAGCCGCCAACGGCGAACCTGGTGACCGTCGCGGTCCGCTGCTTGGGCAGCCGGCGGCGGACGGGGCGCCCCGTCACCGGAGCGGCCTGGGCCAGCGCCTGGCCAGCGGTGCCGGACGACTGCGCGCCGGCTTCGGCCGGCTTCGACGTGGAGGCCGAAAGCGGCTGGCCAACCTTGCAGTTGTCCCGGTAGATCGCCAGCGCCTTCAGGCCGAGCTTCCAGCCTTCGAAGTAGACCTTCTCGATGTCCTCGACCGTGGCGCTCTCGGGCAAGTTGACCGTCTTGCTGATCGACCCGGAGAGCGCGGGCTGGATCGCCGCCATCATCCTGACGTGACCCATCGGGCTGATCGCCCGCTCGCCCATCGCGCAGTCGAAGACCTCGTAGTGCTCGGTCCGGAGCCCCGGCGCGCCGACGACATGCCCGTTCGTCGCGATGAACTCGACGATCGCCTCGGCTTGCTCTGGCTGGTAGCCGAGGTTCTTCAGCGCCCGCGGCACGGTCTGGTTGACGATCTGCATCGAACCGCCGCCGACCAGCTTCTTGAACTTGACCAGCGCCAGGTCCGGCTCGACGCCGGTCGTGTCGCAGTCCATCATCAGGCCGATCGTGCCGGTCGGGGCGAGCAGCGACGCCTGCGCGTTCCGGTAGCCGTTCTTCTCACCGAGCTTCAGGCATTCCGCCCAGGCCCGGTTCGCCGCGGTCAGGATGGACTCGTCCTCGCCGCCGGGCACAATCATCGCCTTGCTCGCGTCGGCGTGCTTGGCCATGACCCGCTTGTGCGCGACCGCGTTCCGCGCGTAGCCGTCGTACGGCCCGACTACGGCGGCGAGTTCCGCGGACCGCCGGTACGCCGTGCCGGTCATCAGCGACGTGATCGCAGCCGCGATCGCCCGGCCGCCGTCGGAGTCATAGGCGTGGCCGGTCGCCATCAGCAGCGCGCCGAGGTTGGCGTAGCCGATCCCGAGCTGACGGAATGCGCGCGTCGTCTCGGTGATCTTCTCTGTCGGGAAGTCGGCGAAGCAGATGGAGATGTCCATCGCCGTGATGATCAGCTCGGTAATGGCCTGGAACCGCTCGACGTCGAACGTGTCATCGTCGCGCAGGAACTTCAGCAGGTTGATGCTCGCAAGGTTGCAGGATGAATTGTCCAGGTGGACGTACTCAGAGCAGGGGTTGCTCGCCGTGATCCGGCCGGACTCCGGGCAGGTGTGCCAGTCGTTGATGGTGTCGTCGTACTGGATCCCTGGGTCGGCGCAGTCCCATGCAGCCTGTGCCATCTGGCGGAACAGGTCCTTGGCCTTAACCTGCTTGACGACCTCGCCGGTCTGCCTGGCGAGCAGGTCGAAGACGTCGCCGGCCTCCACCGCCCGCATGAACTCATCGGACACCCGGACCGAGTTGTTCGCGTTCTGGTACTGCACGCTGTAGATGTCCGAACCGCCAAGATCCATGTCGTACCCGGCGTCGCGGAGGACCCTGATCTTCCGCTCCTCGCGCGCCTTGGTCTCGATGAACTCCTCGACGTCGGGGTGGTCGACGTCCAGCACAACCATCTTCGCCGCGCGCCTCGTCGCGCCGCCGGACTTGATCGTGCCGGCCGAGGCGTCGGCGCCCCGCATGAACGAAACCGGGCCGCTGGCCGTGCCGCCGGACGCTAGGAGCTCCCGGCTCGACCTGATCCGCGACAGGTTGACCCCCGCGCCCGAGCCGCCCTTGAAGATCAGGCCCTCCTCGCGGTACCACTCGAGAATCGACTCCATCGTGTCGTCGACGGCCAGGATGAAGCAGGCCGAGACCTGCCACGGTGACGAAGTTCCGACGTTGAACCAGACCGGTGAGTTAAAGGCAAATACTTGATGCACAAGGGCGTAGGTGAGCTCGTGCTCAAAGGTCACGGCGTCGTCTTCGGAAGCGAAATAGCCGTGCTTGCGGCCGGCATCGCCGTAGGTGCCGACGACCCTGTCGATGAGCTGCTTGAGGCTCCACTCCCGCTGCGGCGTGCCAACCGCGCCGCGGAAGTACTTCGTCGTGACGATGTTCGCGGCGTTGACTGACCAGAAGTCGGGGAATTCCACGCCGTGCTGCTCGAAATTGACCGAGCCGTCGCGCCAGTTCGTCATGATGACGTCGCGGCGCTCCCAGCTCACCTCGTCGTAGGGGTGGGTGCCCTCGCGAGTATGGACACGGCGGATCCGCAGCCCCTTGCGTGCGCCCTTGCCGTCCTGGGTCGCTGATCCGCTCGCCGTCTCGGTCATGTCATCCCCCTTCGGAATCCCCGTGGATTCCATCCCGAGCCCTTTCTGGCTCTTGTTCCGGTTACCTATCCCTAGCCGCATGACGCAACCCGCCGGTCAGGTGCCCTTCGCGCCGGCCGGTTGCCAGGTGACTGCCTTGCTCCCATGGTCGTTCCGCTCCGAATCGACATCGTCACGGTCAAGTTCCTCGACGGCTGCCCGCCACTTCTCGTCGCGCTTGGCCCGCAGCGCCGCGATCTCGGCCTCGAAATCGTCGAGCGACTCGAAGCCCCGGTACACGCTCGCGAACCGCAGGTAGGCGACTTCGTCGAGCGCACGTAGCGGGCCCAGGATGGCCAGGCCCACCTCGTGCGAGGGAACCTCGCCGAGCCCCCTCGACCTGATGGCGTCCTGCACCCGCTGGGCCAGGATCGCGAGCTGGTCCTCGCTGACCGGCCTGCCCTGGCACGCCCGCCGTACGCCGTTGACGATCTTGTCCCGGTTGAATGGCTCGGTCGCGCCGCTGCGCTTGCCGACCATGAGGATGACGGTCTCCTGAGTGGTGAACCGCCGCCCGCACTCCGGGCAGGACCTGCGACGGCGGATCGCAGCGCCGTCCTCAGCCGTCCGGCTGTCGATGACCCTGCTATCCGAATGCCGGCAGTACGGGCAGTACATGCGATTCACCCCCTACGGCCCGTCGTGGAGTCAACTTGTCTTGATCACAAGTTGTGGAAGAACTACAGCCGTGTAACTACTAGATATTGTGGTCCAGTGCGCTGAGAAGCGCAAGTCCTTCGACGCCTGGACTCTTCGGATCCCCCGACCGGCACCGGTTGCCACGGCCCGATGGCCAGGTAACCACTACTTTGCGAGGTCGTACGGAACGGCGCGGCTTTGTCAGCGCCGGCGTGTCGCGCTGGCTGACCATCGCCAGAACCAACGATCCCACCGGGTACCGACAGTTCAGATGGCGCCGGACTACGGCGCGTGGCCGGCGCGTCGAGACGGTCAGGCACGGTGGCTGCCGCATGTAAGCGGCCGAAGGTAAGCGGTGGCTGCCAAAGGTAAGCGGTTGCTGCCGAAGGTAAACAGCGGCGCGTCGCCGAGAGAGGGCGCACGCGGGGGACCAGGTGCCGGCGGCCTGGCTAGCCGGTGCACGCCGACGCTGGTCAGGAACTCGTTGTCGAGCGCGTCGAAGGCCACTTCGTCGAATCCGCTGGCCTGGAACCAGGTGCGGATCTGGCCCGTGATGTCCGGCGGGCGGCGATGCCGGGTCCATATCACGGTCGCGCCTGGCGCGCACAGGCCGGACGCCGCGTCGACGGTGCGCTTGATGTCCGCGTGGCAGACGTTGCCGAAGATGCCGGCCAGCAGGAGCACGTACGCAGGCAACGCATCGGCGAAGTTCGCCAGCACGCTCGCATCCGCCTGCCTGACTCGCACCGCCGCGAGTCCGGCGTCGGCTGCCCCGCGCATAGCCATGGCGGCGTTCTCGGCGTCGGCCTCGACTAGCAACGCGGTCACGTCGGCCCGGCGGGGGTGGTCAGGAAGCACCTCGAGCACGTCGCGCCCTTGCCCGGCGCACAGGCTGAGCAACTGAATCGGCCCCGGCGGCGCCCGATCCAGCGCCCGCGCCAGATGCCAGGTGACCCTGTCGAGTCGCGTCCTGAGCGGCGACGCAGGGTCGTCGTAGCCGCTATGCCAGGCCACCCAGTCCTGCATGACCCCATCCTGCCCGGGTCACCCGCGCCGTTGCAGCGCGGATAGCTAACTTACGGTTAGAGCAGGTTCGTCCGCTCATCGCCGCTCGGCGAACCAGATCAGGCGACCGACAAGGCGAGAGGTGCAACCGCGGTGCGATGGGATGGCCCGGACGGCTACTGGGTCAGCGATGACCCGGCCTTGATCGACGTTGATCTGGTCGCTGACTGGATCAGCAGGGAGAGCTACTGGGCTCCCGGCCGACCACACGAGGTGATGGCTCGCTCGATCGAGCACTCCCTCGTACTCGGCCTCTACGCGGCCGACGGAACCCAGGTCGGCTTCGCCAGGTTCGTAACCGACCGCGCGACGTTCGCGTGGCTATGCGACGTGTTCGTCATGAGCGGGCACCGCGGCGGCGGGGCCGGCAGCTTCCTAGTCAAGATGGCCGTGGACCATCCGGACGTCGCCGGGATCAGGCAGTTGCTGATGGCCCATCCCGAGCGCACGCTCTACCGCCGGTACGGATTTGGCGACCTGGGCAGGCCCGAGCGGTGGATGGAGCGCCCCGCACCTGAGGAGCCGGTGCCGCGCCCGAGGAGCCAGAGGAGAGCGCCTCCGCCGCGGCGATCTAGTCAGCAAGACAGTCAATTAATTTGACTAACTTGGCCGCGGCCGGCGCGCAGCGGCTGCGGGGCACGAGCGCGGCCCGATCCGAGCGCCCGGGGAGAATGAGGCAGATGAACGCCGAAACGATTGCTTCGCTGACGACCGCTGGGGGCACCCTCGTGCTGGCCATCGCGACGTACAGCGCCACCCGCTCGGCCAACCGGGCGTCCAGGATCGCCGAGCGGTCGCTGCTCGCTTCGCTCCGGCCGGTTCTCGTGCACGCGCAACTCGGCGATCCGCGCCAGAAGATCGGGTTCGCCGACGACCATTGGGTGCACGTCGACGGCCCGCAGGCGATCTTCGACGTGACCGACGACGCCATCTACTTCGCGTTCGGGCTCAGGAACGTCGGCAGCGGCATGGCGATCATCCAGGCCTGGTGCGCGTACCCGGAGCGGAAGCTCGGAACCCAGGCACACTGCCCGATCGAGGACTTCAGAGCGCAGACAAGGGCCCTGTATGTCCCGCCCGGCGGCCTTGGCTTCTGGCAGGGCGCTCTGCGCGACCGCAGTGAATCCGCCTACTTCGAATTCGAGAAGGCCGCGAGCGCCAGACAGCCGATCACGATCGACCTGCTGTACTCCGACATGAACGGCGGCCAGCGGACCGTCACACGGCTCTCAATTCTCCCCGGACCGATGCAGGACGGCGCCGCGCAGGGCGACGATCAGGCATCCGGCCGCTGGATCGCCTCGATCGGCACCCACTGGCTCATCGACGATCACGCGGGCGCCTGACCGCGGTCGGCGGCCGTCGACGGCGAGCCGTTGGCGCACTGATGGGGCCGGGCCAGCATCGCGTCCTAGCGGACGCCGCCGCCAGGGCGCCGGACCGACACCAGCGCCAGGACGCGCTCGGCGTAGCCCGGTAGGTATCGCCCAGTTCGCGGTGCAGGTCACGCTTGCTGGCCGAGGCGATCCGATGCTCCACGGCCCCATTCTGCCGAGAACCTCACGCTGCCCAGTCCGCGCCGCCGCGACTTCATGATCACGGAGATTTCTATGCACGGGCGACAAAAGATGTCCGTGATCATGGAAGTCCCCTGGCCGCGGCGATGCCGGCCAGCATGATCACGGAGACTTTTCTGCAGTTCTGCCAAGAATCGTCCGTGATCATGAAAACGCCGGGTCGGGCGCGCCGACCGCCGGGTGGGGCGCCGACTGCCGAGGTCACAGCGGCCGGCGAGGCACGGCGGCCGGCCAGGCAGGGCGGCGGGCGGGCAGGGCTGCGGGCGGGCAGGGCTGCCGCCGGCCACGCCGGCCGGGCAGGGCGGCTGGGCGGGTCACAGCGGCTGCCGCGATGGCGGCCCCAACTCGTCACCGCTGCGTCTCCCGCGAGGACGTCGGCTGGCTGGTCCGCCTGGGACAGGTGACACGATGAGGTTGTGGCTGACCAGGACGACCACCCAGCGCGGCCGGTAACCATTCATGACCTGCGCGCCTGGGCGCTCGCGCTGCCCAGGACCGAGGAGCATCTGATCCGCGACTACGTCAAGTTCCGCGTGGGCCGGATCGTCTACGCCGCCGTGTCGCCCGACGAGACGATCTTCGGGTTCGGTTTCCCGAAGGAGGAGCGCGCCGGGCTCATCGCCGCCGAGCCTGACAGGTTCCTGCTCGAGCGCCGCAGCGACGCACGCTACAACTGGATCGACGCGCGGATGGCGACGCTTAGCCTGGCCGAGGCGCGAGAGTTCCTCACCGATGCCTGGCGGATGGTCGTGCCCAAGCGCGTCGCGGCCGAGGTCCCCGTCGATCAGGTCCGCGGCACGTAGAGCACCTGGCCCGCCTGGATCGCCGTCCCCCGCAGCGCGTTGTCGTCGATGATCTCCTGAATGACGGCCCGTGGGTCAGCCGTGGGATCCGCGCGGACCGCGATGCTCCAGAGCGTGTCGCCTGGGCGCACCACGACCCTGGTCATCGTGTGCGCGGCAGCTGCTCCGCTGCCGAGCCCGGCCGGCCCCGCAGCCTCGGCCTGCCCCGCGATCGCGAACCAGATGAGCACGGTCAGTCCGGCCACGGCCAGAGCAGCGAGAGCACCGACCACGATCTTGCCGCGCTTGGTGAGCCGAACGGGGCCAGGCGGCACCACCTGGCGCGGCTGGCCACGGCGGACGGCACCAGGCTCGCGCTCGGTGACTCCCGCCCGCATCGCGCGGGCGGGCCCGCCAGCCCCAGCTCCTGCACTGGTACTTACTCCGCCTCCCCCAGCGACCGGCCTGCCGGCGGCGCCTGGCAGCGTCATTCCGGCGGCCGCACCACGAGCAGGAGCGCAGCCAGCCGAGGCCACCGCGGTGACCTCGTCGTCCGGCCCGAAGTCCGGCTGCGTGAGCACCGCTCGGGCCACGGCGATCGATCCTGTCGTCGCAACCGCCGCGGCGGCCACGACCGCGCCGCCATCGCGCGCCTCCGCGATCGCCCAGGCGTGCCCGGCAGCCTGGCCGACATCGGCGCCTTCTCGCAGCACGGCGAGCGCCGGTCCGCTGGCCGCACGGCCGCGCGCCCGTCGAGGATAGGAGGTCCTCGAGCGCAGAACGGCTATTTCCGGCCGGATCCTCGCGTCGAGCTTGGCCTCAGCAGCGCTCGTGTTTCCCATTGCCGCCTCCTGATAGCGAACGTCCGTTCGATAGTATCCTTGTTCGATCGGATGAACGTTCGATCGAACGAAGATCCGATCGAATTTATACACCAAGGGTCCGACACTTTCGAGAACGGTCGAACAGATGTTTGATCTAAGCGGCGCGAACCGCTACCGTCGGCCATGAAACAGCCAGCGAACCGGAGGCCCGCATGAGCGGCGAGACAGAAGGCGCAGTGTCTTCGACCACGGCGGCACAGGGCAACCGCACGAGAGTCGGTACCGACCCGCCCGGCGACAGCGACACCGCACAAGCGAGCGGTGACAAGCCGCGCGGGCGGCCTGGCAGGAAGCCGAGGGGCAGCGTCCCCGTGCCGGCTACCGACCTGCCCGACCAGCCCGATCCTGATCACGTCCTGACGTGGCGGCAACGCAAGGTCCTGCAAGTGATCAGGGAGTCAGTGCAGCGGCGCGGTTACCCGCCGTCCATGCGCGAGATCGGCGAGGCCGTCGGCCTGACGAGCACGTCGAGCGTGTCGTACCAATTGTCCACCCTGCAGAACAAGGGCTACCTGCGCCGCGACGCCGGCCGCCCGCGCACCGTCGAGGTAAGGCTGCCCGGCCACCCGGCCGTGCGACCCGAACCTGCTTTCGATGACGACTCCGTAATGGACATCACGTCCCAGGAGGCGGCGTACGTACCTGTCGTCGGACGGATCGCCGCTGGCGGCCCGATCCTGGCAGAAGAGGCGATCGAGGACATCTTCCCGCTCCCCCGCCAGCTCGTCGGCGAGGGCACCTTGTTCCTGCTCAAGGTCGTGGGCGACTCGATGATGAACGCCGGGATCGTGGACGGCGACTGGGTGGTCGTCAGGCAGCAGCCGGTCGCGGAGAACGGCGACATCATTGCCGCCATGATCGAGGGCGAAGCCACCGTGAAGACGTTCAAGCGGTCAGGCAGCCATGTCTGGCTGATGCCACACAACCCCGCCTACACGCCGATCCCCGGCGACGAGGCAGAAATCCTCGGCCGGGTCGTCGCGGTGCTGCGCCGGGTCTGAGCCACCAAGCTGACCGTCGGCAGCCCGGGACTGACCGGCATCAGGATTAACTAATCGCTCGGGGAACCGCCGGCTGGCAGGCTGGTCCCGAGCGTGGATTAGAGGCCCGCAGGAGGTGCCCCCGCACCCGCGCCATGAGCCTGGGCGTTCATGGCGCGCCGGCGGGCGCGGCTGGCATTCGGCCGCGCCCGCCGGCACCCGGGCCACGCCCGGCTCACGTCCATGGCCACGCCCGGCTCACGTCCATGGCCACGCCCGGCTCACGTCGGTGGCCGGCCCGGCTCACGTCCGCGTCCACGCCCGGCTCACATCCCGGGTTGCGCCTGCTGACGCCGCGGGCTGCGCCCGCTCACGTCCCGGGTTGCGCCCGGTCACGTCCCTGGCTACGCCGCGGGGACGATGTTGACCAGCTTGGGCGGCCGCACGATCACCTTGCTGACGTCGCGGCCTTCCAGCGCCCTGACGACTCCGGGCGCTGCCAGGGCCAGGTCCCGCAGTTCGTCCTCGGAGATGCCAGGCGGAACCTCCAGCCGATCGCGCACCTTGCCGTTCACCTGGATCACGCAGGTGACCTGCTCCTGCACCAGCAACGCCTGGTCGGCCTGCGGCCATCCGGCCGTGGCGACCGACGGCGGCTGCCCCAGCAGCTCCCAGCACTCCTCGGCGGTGTAGGGGGCGAACAGCGACAGCAGCACTGACAGCGTCTCTGCCGCCTCCCGGACGGCGGGGGCGCCGGCCCCAGGACCGCTGTCGATCGCGCGCCGGGTGGCGGTCGCCAGCTCCATCAGCCTGGCCACGGCCACATTCAGGCGCGCCGACTCGACCAGCCTGGTGACTTCCTCGATCATCTTGTGCGTCACACGGCGCAGCTCGCTGTCGCCATCCGCGATCGTGCCAGCGGCCGAGCCCCGGCCAGCCTCAGTTGCGATCCTGATCGCCCGGCCCAGGAACTTCACCGACGCCTCCGGCCGCACGTCGGCCCAGTCGATGTCGTCCTCCGGCGGGCTGGCGAACAGCATCGTCAGCCTGATCGCGTCTACGCCGTGGGCGGCCAGTTGCACGCCAAGGTCGACGCCGTTGCCCAGCGACTTAGACATGGCCTTGCCCTGGTTGACTACCTGACCCTGGTTGATCAGCCGTACGAACGGCTCCGTGAAGTCGACCATGCCCATGTCGTAAAGGACCTTGGTGAAGAACCGGCTGTACAGCAGGTGCAGGATCGCGTGCTCGACGCCGCCTACGTACAGGTCGATCGGGCACCAGCGGCGCACCGACTCCACGTCGAACGGTCCGCCCGTATAGCCGGGTGAGCAGTACCGCAAGAAGTACCACGATGAGTCCACGAACGTATCCATCGTGTCGGTATCCCGCTTGGCTGGTCCGCCGCACTTGGGACACTGCGTGTTAACCCAGTCCGTGGCCGCGGCCAGCGGTGAGATCCCCTTCGGCGCCAGGTCTTGGCCGCGCAGGTCAGGCAGCGTCACCGGCAGCTGATCGTCGGGCACGGGAACTTCGCCGCAGCCGTCGCAGTACACGATCGGGATCGGCGCGCCCCAGAATCGCTGCCTCGACACCAGCCAGTCACGCAGCCGGTACCCGGTCGCCGCCCGGCCCAGTCCCTTGTCCGCCAGTAGCGCGTTGATGGTCGCGATCGCCTCGGATTTGTTCATGCCGTCCAGCGGCCCCGAGTTGACCAGGGAGCCGTCACCAGGGGTCGCCTGCCAGGTCTGGCCCGGGTCGGGCAGGTCCGTCTGGACGACCACTTGGACGGGCAGGCCGAAAACCCTCGCGAAGTCCAGGTCGCGCTGGTCGTGGGCCGGCACGGCCATGATCGCTCCGGTGCCGTAGTCGGGCAGCACGTAGTCAGCGGCCCAGACCGGAATGCGCTCGCCGTTCACCGGGTTGATCGCGTACCTGCCCAGGAAGACGCCGGTCTTCGGCCGGTCTGCTGACTGGCGTTCGATGTCGGTCAGCTTGCGGACCTGAGCCAGGTACGCGTCCAGTTTCTCTCGCTGATCGGGCACGCACAGCTCGGCGGCCAGCGCGGAGTCGGCGGCGACCACGAAGAACGTGGCGCCGTACAGCGTGTCCGGCCTGGTTGTGAACACGGTCACCGGCTCGTCGCGGCCCTCGATGGCGAACCGGACCTCGGCGCCCTCACTGCGGCCGATCCAGTTGCGCTGCATCAGCAGCACGCGCTCGGGCCAGCTGCCCTCAAGCGGGCGCATGTCCTCCAGCAGCCGGTCGGCGTACTCGGTGATCTTGAAGTACCACTGGGTCAGCAGGCGGCGCACGACCTCGGCGCCACAGCGCTCGCAATGGCCGTCTACGACCTGCTCGTTGGCCAGCACGGTCTGGTCGCGCGGGCACCAGTTGACGTAGCCGTCGCCGCGATAGGCCAGGCCGCGCTCGTACAGTCGCAGGAACAGCCACTGCGTCCAGCGGTAGTACTCCGGGTCGCAGGTGTGCAACCGCCTGGTCCAGTCGAACGAGAGCGCATACCGGCGGAACGATGCCGCCTGGGTCTCGATGTTCTTGTAAGTCCAGTCGGCCGGGTGCGAGTCGCCCCTGATCGCGGCGTTCTCGGCCGGCAGCCCGAACGCGTCCCACCCGATCGGGTGCAGCACATTGTGGCCGCGCAGGAAGTAATAGCGCGCCATCGCGTCCGCGACGGCATATGCCTCGGCATGCCCCATGTGCAGGTCACCCGACGGGTAAGGGAACATGTCGAGCACGTACGTGCGCTGCCGTCGGTCATCGGGGTCGTCGCTGGCCAGGAACAGGTCCATCGTGTCCCACCTGGTCAGCCACTTCTCCTGGACCGACCGTGGATCCCACCTGTCCTGCGACTGCCCTGTCTGCTGGTGGCTTGCGGCTGCCACCTCCGCGCTGTCAACGGCTGTCATCGTGTCCTCGCGATTGCTCTGAACGGGTCGCACCCGGTGCTTGCTCTATCCCTGGTAAGCAAAAAGCCCCTCGGTCACGAGGGGCAGCCGCGCCAACGGTTCAGAAAGTCGGCGCGGCTAACTAAGGAGCAGCGTGGTGCAACGCACCCGCACAGGATATCCCAACGCTCGCGCGCGGCGCCATCGAAGCGGAATCGCCAGCGTCGGCCTCGCCGCGGATAGGACGGGCTTCATTCCTACATGAAACTGTGATGACTAACCCAATAATCAGCCTTGACCCGTCAGTCGGGCCCGCAGATAATGGCGTGTCAGCCGACGGGCTGGTCTATCGCGATGATCATCAGACCCGCTACCGCAAGCTGTCCTGAGCGGCGACACAACCGCTCAACCTGGGCATACGGGGGTAGCCCAGCCTGATGGGGTCACTTTCTGCAGTTTCGCAATTCGGGGGAATGATGGATATTCAGCGTTCTGCGCTGCCATTTGGGTCGGCCTATTCTCCCGGCGTTCCGTACGGCGGAATTGCCGACAGCTCATCTCGCTGCCAGGTGCCGGGAATCATGTCATGACCGGTCCCGTGCCAGAAGGTTCGACCGGTCCCCCTGACCCGACGTCGATCGCCATCGTGGGTCTGGCCTGCCGCCTCCCCGACGCCGACGACACCGCTGCGCTGCTCGACGCCGTCCTGACCGGCCGGCGGCGCCTTCCGCAGGATCCCGCCGGCGCGGCTGGACCTGGCCGAGTACTTCAACCCCGATCCGCGGGTCGGCGACACGACCTACAGCACGCGGGCAGCGCTGCTCGAAGGCTGGCGCTTCGACCTAGCCGCGTTCGGGATTTCGGGGCCGGACTTCGCCAGCACCGATCCAGCCCACTGGCTAGCGCTGGAGACCGCGGCCAGCGCACTGGCCGCGGCCGGCTTCCCTGGTGGCGACGGCCTGCCCGCCGAGCGAACCGGCGTCTTCATCGGCAACGCGCCTGCCAAGGACGGCGGCCCTGCGGCAACCCTGCGGCTGCGCTGGCCCTATACCCGCCGCATCCTGGCCGACGCGCTCGCCGCCGCCGGCATACCGCCGGACGCCGGTCGCGAGGTGCTCGCCGCGGCTGCCGCTCGCTATCTGGCTCCCTTCGCCCCGGTATCGGCTCGGTCGATGGTCGGCGGCAGCGCGGCCGGCATTGCTACCACGATCTGTGCCCGGTTCGGGTTGCGCGGCGGGGGGTTCACGGCGGACGCGGGGGACGCGTCCTCGCTCGCGGCGATCACGTCGGCCTGCCTCGCGCTGACGGCGGGGCAGATCGACGCAGCCGTGGCTGGCGGGGTCGACCTGAGCATCGATCCCTACGACCTGGTCGCGCTGGCCAAGTCGGGCCGTCTCGCCCGAGCGGACATGCGGGTCTACGACGCCAGCCCGACCGGCTTCCTGCCCGGCGAGGGCTGCGGCGCAGTGCTGCTGATGCGCGCGGCCGACGCCAGGGCCGCGCGCCTGCCCGTGTACGCGGAGATCGTCGGCTGGGGCACCGCGTCTCGAGGCCGTACTGACTTGGCCGGGGCAGCTGACGAGCCGCTTGGACCTGAGGCCGGCACGCGGCTGCTCGCGATGCGCCGGGCGCACGAGATGGCCGCCCTCGAGCCAGCCGACGTTCAGTTCATCGAGGGCAGCGGCGCAGGGACCGGTGCCGCCGACGACGCCGAGCTTGCCGCGCTGGCCGAACTGCGCTCGGGCTCCCGCGAGGTAGCCGCGCTCGGCTCTATCACAGCGAACATAGGCAACACCGGTGCCGCCGCCGGCACGGCCGGCCTGATCAAGGCCGTTCTGTCGATCGCCAACGGCGTGCTGCCACCTTCGACCGGCGTGCGGACGCCGCACCCGATGCTGCGGGACGGGGGCGCGGCGTTGCGGCTGCCAGCGACACCAGAACCGTGGCCCGCCGGCACCCGCCATGCCGGGGTCGCCGCGACGGGGCCGCACGGGCTCGCCTACCACCTGCTGCTACGGGGCGAACCTCGCGAGCACGCCGGCGGCACCAGGACGCCGCAGCATCGGCCCCATGCCGTGCCGCGTGCCGTCCAGACCAGGCCGCCAGCCGCAGGCCGGTCGCCGCGGCAAGCCAAGCTCCTGGCCAAGACCCCGCCTCAGCCGCAGAACCTCACCGAGCCAGCCCTGCGGCTCGCCGCGGCCCGCGCGAGGGGCAGCTACGCACGCGGGCCTGGGCACACGTTCGCCTACCTGCTCCGTGCTCCCGACCGCGACGCGATGATCAGGATTCTGTCCAGGATCGCGCTGATCGCGCCGTGGCTCTCCGACGCCGAGATGCAGGACCTGGCCGTGCACCTGGCGCGGGCTGCCGCCGGTCAAGGCGAGCCAGCCGGGCAGGAGATCAGGCTCGCGCTCACGGCATCGAGTCAGGAGCAACTTGCCAGGCTCGCGAGGTCGGCCAGAGCGCTGGTTCCCGCCCAGCCGAGCGCTCCGCTAAGCGTTCGGCCAGGCATCTGCCTCGCGGCCGGACCGGTCGTTGCTAATGAGGCGGCCGGGCCGGGCCGGGCCGTTGACGCGGCCGGGCCGGGCCGCGCGGCTGACGCGGCCGAGCGAGCCACCGTGACGGCGGGACCGGGCGACGATGCGGACGCTGCAGACCAGGCCGGCCGACCGCCAGCCCAGCGCCGTTGCCATCGGGCAGATCGGACAGCAAGACACGGGTGAGCTGACGCCCGCAGCCGGTGTGTCCGGCTCGGCGAGCGTGTCAGCGGAGGCCGGCGTGCCGGGCCGCGTTCGCGCGGCCGTCGGCCGCGCGCACGTCGCGCTGGTCATCGCCGGCTCTCCCGACGAACTGACCGACCCGCCGCAAACTCAGCTCAGCCGGATCCTCGCGTTCCTGCGCCTGCTCGACGACCTGGGCGTCGAGATGAGCGCCGCCGTCGGACATGGCGTCGGCGAGGTGGCCGGGCTGGTCTGGGCGGGATGCGCGACGCCGTCCGACGCGCGGGCGCTGCTCGCGCTTCGCTCGTCCGCGCTGGCTGCGCCGTCCGACGTGGCGCCTGGTGAGCTAGGCAGCACGATCGGCAAGTTCGCCACGTTCACATTCCGCCGGCCACGCCGGCGGCTGATCTCGGGCTGCACTGGCCGCGAGGTCACCGAGCCCGGCTCGATCGCTGAGCTGCTGTGCGCCGAACTGCTCGAGGCGCGCCTGGCCGGGACGGGCAGGAGCCAGAGCCTGGCGGGCGAGATCGGGGCGGGCAACGCGGACTCAGCCGAAGGCGCCTCCAGCACGGATAAATCCGGTGGAGCTGTGGGCGCAAGCGCAGCGGCCAGTCAGGTCGCTGGCGGGCTGGCAACCGCAGCCCCCGCCGCCACCGCGGCCGCCACTGCCGCCGCCGCCGCGGCGCTGGGCAGGACCCTAGGCCCGGCGCTGCTGGCTGCGACCAAGGACGCCGCCCTGGTCGTGCAGACCGGGCAGGACCCGACCCTCGCTCGCGTTGTCGTCGAGCATGGCATGCGGCCGGTCAGCGACGGTCAGCCTGGCTCGCCGCTGCCGACGGTCAGCATCGACGGCGACCCGGCCGACGACGACTCCATCGCTCGAGCGGCCGCCGCGCTGTTCGCGGCGGGAGCGATGAGCAGGCCTGAGGCCTTGTACGCCAGACGGCCGAGCCGCCCGATCGACATCTGGCGCGATCCGGTCTTCATCACCCATCCATGCGAGCGACCGGTCAGGATGGCGCCGCCGCGACGAGTCGAGGGCTCCGCCGCCGTAGCTGACGCCCCGGCACCGGATGAGGCGGCTCAGGGGACCGCGGCTCGGGAACCCGCGGCCGTCGCGCCGACGACGCCTGGTACAGCCGGTGGCGGCGCCGGCCAAGCACGGCCGCCGCGCGCGCCGGCCGTCACTCGGCCAGACCGCAGCGGCCTGGCCGCGGCTGAGACTCAAGCCGCCCGCCTTGTCCGCGATGCCGGTGACCCCGCCGCCATCCACACGAGGGCGGGCGCGAAGCCGTGGTTCCGCTGCTACGCCGAACAGATCCAGCCGGCCGCGCTCCCCGTTCCGGCCGGCGACGAGCAGCCCTGGCGGCTGTACACAGGCGGGTGCGGGCCGTTGGACAAGAAGGTTCGTGAGGTCTTCCGGCAAGATCAGGCTGCCAGCAGGACCCTTGTCGTGCTCGGCCGGCTCGACGACCCGGCGACGAGCCAGGCCGCCGTGCTCGCAGCCGGCGACGCGATCCGTACCGGACAGCTCGTCGCGATCAGCCAGGGAGCAGGGCCGACCGGGCTGTGGGCGAGTCTGCACGCCGAGCATCCGGCCATCGGGATCACGGTCATCCGCGCTCCGCTGACGGTGGACGGGGTTACGAACGCGCAGCGCATCGCGGCGGTTCGGCCTGGCGAGTTCCGTGAACTCGTGATCGGCGAAGAAGGCACAGTCTGCGAACCGGCGATGCAGCCGCTCGGGGCGCCCGGCAGCGCCGACTTCCCGCTCGGCCCGACGGATGTCGTGCTGATCAGCCGCGGCTCGGGCGCCGCCGGGCTCACGCTCGCTCAGGTACTCGCCTGCGGCGGCGCCGCGGTCGCGATCGTCGGGCGTTTCCACCCTGCAGGCGACGAGCAGGTCGTCGCGGGCATCGAGCAGCTCCGCGGGGCGGGTGCGAGGATTGGCTACGAACTGGTCGACCTGGCCGACCACGCCGCGCTCGTCGCCGCCGTCCGCAGGATCGAGGCACGATTCGGCTGCGTGACGGCCATCGGGCACGCGGCCGGCTCGGTGCCGAGGGTCGCAATCACCAACCTGACGCCGCAGGCCGTGCACGGGCAGGTGCGCGCTCATACTGCGCCGCTCGACCAGCTAGCGGCCGCGGTCCGCACCGTCGCGAGGAGCGGCAGCAGCGCGCGGCGAGGCAGGCTGCGGCTGATCGTCACCTGCGGGTCGGTGACCGGAAGGTACGGGCTGGCCAGCGAGGCCATCAGAGCCTATGTGACCGAGGCGCTCGCGGCCTACGGCGCGCGAACCGCGGCCGCGGCTCCGGGCTGCCAGGCGAACCACGTCGACTGGCCGGCCTGGTCAGGGGAGGCGCTAGGCGAGCGGCCCGATCTGGCCGACGCAATGGCCCGCGCCGGAACCACGGCCATCCCGGTCGGCGAGGCCTCGCGCCTGCTGCTCAAGGCACTCGCAAGCGGCGGCCTGCCCGGCAGGATCGCGATCCACGGCCGGGTCGGAGTGCCCGCTCCGCGGCCGATAGCCATCGCGTCGTCCCTCGGCCTGAGCGCCGCCTCAGAGCGGTTCATCGAGCGGGTTCTCGTGCACTATCCAGGCGTCGAGCTGATCGCCGAGGCCAGGCTCTCCCTGCTCGCCGATCCTTACCTAGGCGACTATCGGGCTGACGGCGTTCCTGTGTTGCCGCCGACGATGGCGCTAGAGGCCATGGCTCAGGCCGCGTCGGCCCTGGCAGGCGCGCCGGTGCGGCGGGCCAGCCAAGTCGCTATGCGAGCGCCAATCGTGCTTGCCGCCGGGGTGGCCGGGTCGCAGACCGTGATCAGGATCTACGCACTCCGCGACGGCGACACCGTCACCGTCACCGTCCGAAGCGACAACAGCGGGTTCGCCGTCGACCACTGCCGCGCCACCTTCAGCTTGACCGCTGCCGAGAGGACGGCGGCGGTTGGCGGCAATGAGCCAGGCGGCGCCAGCACGGAGACGGGCACGCGTGAGCTGTCGGCAGCAGGGCTCTATGGGAGCGTCCTGTTCCAGGCCGGGCGGTTCAAGCTGCTGACCGATGTCCGGCTGAGCGGCCCGCGATCGGCGGCAGCGCCGGCATCGGCTTCGGGCCCGGCATCGGCTTCGGGCCCGGCATCGGCTCGAGCGTTGGCCGGCGCGTCAGCCGGAAGCGCCTGGGCCGCGAGCCAGTCACCGTGGTTTGGCGAAGTGCCGTCCGCCAGAGCGGCTGCGGCCCAGGACCTCGTGCTGGGCAACGCGGCGCTAAGTGACGCGGCACTGCAGGTGGTGCAGGCATGCATGCCCGACCGCAGGATGCTCTTCGCAGGCTGTGACTCCGTGTGGTTCGCCGACGCGTTCTGTACGGGCCAGATCGCGGCGGGCCCGGTCACGTTGCTGGCTGGTCAGGACGCGACCGCCAGCGCGCGACCGGAGGGCGGAGCCGACGGCGCAGCCGGGGCCGGAGCCGTTCCCGGGCAGCGTGCGGGATCGGGCGCCTCCTCCTCGCCTGACGGCGGTCCTGCCTGGCGGGTGCGCGTCACCGACGCGAGCGGACAAGCCCTGATGGGCTGGAACGGATTGCGACTGCGCGACGCCGGGCCGCTGCAGCAACCCGGCCTCGAAGTGACAAGCCTGGTCGCCTCGGGCTGAACCGCAAACTACGTCACTACGTGACAAAGGCTGCCCTAGCTATCATTGTGCTTGGTCTGACACCATCAGGCTTGACGCGCACATTGACCTGGAAGGCGGCCCGCCGTGACGACTCCAGCACCCGCACCGCCGCCGGCCGCCAGCGGCATCGACATCTCGCAAAACGAGTTCTGGACCCTCTCGCTCGACGAGCGGCAGAGAGCATTCGCCGAACTCCGCAAGCTAGACAGTCCCCCGTACTTCGACATCCCTGAGAACCCGTTCAACACCGAGGAGCAGGGTTACTACGCATTTGTCAAGCACGCCGACGTGCTCGAGGCCAGCCGGCACGCGGACATCTTCTCCTCTGCGCGCGGCGCGACCAGCCTCGTGGACCTGCCGCCCGACTTCAACGAGTACTTCGGGTCCATGATCAACATGGACGACCCGCGGCATGCGCGGCTGCGCCGGATCGTCTCCCGCGCGTTCACCCCCAAGATGATCAAGAAGTTCGAGGACGACGTGCAGCGCGCCGCCGCTGTGGTGGTCGACGACCTGCTGGCGACCGGCCCGTGCGACTTCGTGAGCCAGGTGTCGGCCAGGCTGCCACTGAAGATCATCTGCGACATGATGGGGATCGGCGACGAGCACTACGAGATGGTGCTCAGGAACACCAACATCATCCTGGCGGGCGGCGACCCAGAGTTCCTGAGCGAGGACATGGAGGCCGCAATCGGCCAGATCCTCACGGCGGGCGCCGATCTCGCCGGCTTGGTCACCAACCTCAGCGCCGAGCGAGCGGACCATCCTGGCGATGACCTGGTGTCCGCGCTCGCGACTGCGAACGTCGACGGTGAGCAGCTCACTCCTGCCGAACTCGCATCGTTCTTCATTCTCCTGGTCGTCGCGGGCAACGAGACCACCCGCACCGCGTTGTCACACGCGCTGGTGCTGCTGACCGAGCACCAGGACCAGCGCGCGTTGCTGCTGGCCGATTGCGACGGCCGGATCGGGAGCGCGGTCGAGGAGATCGTCAGGTACGTCTCCCCGGTGATCTGGATGCGGCGCTCGGTCACGCACGATGCGGTGGTCAATGGCCATCAGTTCCGCGAGGGCGACAAGTGCGCGCTGATGTACTGGTCGGCCAACCGGGACGAGTCGGTCTTTGAGAATCCTGGGCGATTCGACATCACCCGCTCCCCCAACCCGCACGTCGGGTTCGGCGGTGCCGGGCCGCATTTCTGCCTCGGCGCGCACCTGGCCAGGCGCGAGATCACCGTCATGCTGGGCGAACTGTTGCAGCGGGTACCGGGCGTCAGGGCCTCAGGCGAGCCCGACAGGCTGCTGTCCAGCTTCATCAACGGAATCAAGCACCTGCCCTGCGAGCTTGAGTAGGCGCGTCTGCGAGGCTTCAGAGGAGTTTCTGCGCGCTGGCCTGGCTGGCCCTCAGGTTCTGTCAGTATTCGCATAATTCCCGCACGGACCCCGCATGCCGGCCCAGCATCCTGAGGACCGCGCGGGCATGACAATCCTGCGCGGACAGCCGGCTCGCGAGTCCGGCCGCATGGCGGCCGCGACGTGGCGGGCCAGAACAACGACAGAACAAGCTAGGGGTCGTCGTGAGTGAGCACGAGGAATCCGCTGGGCCGGATCCCGCCATTCCTGACCAGCAAGCAACACAGCCCGGGCACGGGGCGCCGCACTCCGATGACGCCGGGGACGTCACCTCAGGAGGCCGCGACAGCCGTGACAGCCGCGAGCGCCGGGGCGGCAGCGACCGCGGTCAGCGGGGGGCCGCATTCGCGAGCGCGCTCACTAGCCGGACCGCCGGCTGGATAGTGGCCGCCGGGCTCACCGGCTCGCTGGCGACGTTGCTGCTCAATCCGAGTACAACGCAGCCCGTGGCCAGTCAGGTCACGATCAGCAACGCGGGCCAGGTGGCGCCCGTCGGGCCGGCCGCGCGGACCAGCTGGCAGATCGCGCCGGCGCCAGATAGCGCCAGGCGAGCCTACGTGCTGCCGGGAGGGCCGCCGCTGGCGGGCGCGATTCAGTGGACTGTGAATCAGGCGTGCGCCATTCACGGCCCGGGGGCAGCGCCATTTGCGAAACGACCGATGCAGATCGTCGCGATCCCCAGTGCCAGACGTGTCTACATCTCCCGCCACGGCCGCCACCAGATCGCGATCAAGATCAACCGTGTCCCCTGGCAGAGGTCGATCAGAATGGTCGGGCCCGGCTGCGCCATGCTTCCGCTTCGGTGCCGGATGGCCGTGATCATGGGCCAGGGCCCGAGGATCGCTCCCGTCATCATCAAGCGCCACGGCCGGGTCGTCATTATCCGGCCGGGTCGCCATGCGATCGCTCGCCACGTCCACCTCAAGGCACGGGCTGGCAAGCGGGTGTCCGTCGTCTTGCCGGGAGCACAGGTGAGCGCGGTGCCTGCCCCGCAGTGCGTCGCGCTGCGGCGCGCTCCAGGCCGTTAGAAATCAACGCCCCCGCCTTTCTCATAACTAGCTGTAGTCCTGCACGGACAACGTGTATAACTAGAACCCCAAGCGGCGCACAGTCCGGCTCCTGCTGGACCCCGGGGAGTCGCGACGCTGGGGAATGGGGAAGCCGCACGTCGCGGAGGGGACCGTCGTCCGGGGGGCGTGGTGCCGCCCTGGTTTAGCCGCCGGGCATGGCACGCGCGATTGACGAGGGTCGTGGCGGGTGGCCGGGTCATGTCCTGCGGACGGGGCCGCACGGGGGCGCGGCGTCGTCCGCAGGACAAGATCCACCACAGGGCCGGGGCAACCTTAGAGCGCGGTGAGCACCCGAGGCCCGTCCTGGGTCACGGCGATGGTGTGCTCGAAGTGCGCTGCCCTGCTGCCGTCGGCGGTCCTGATCGTCCAGCCGTCGTCGTCGATCTGGTACTTGTCGCTGCCGCCTGCCATGAACCACGGCTCGATCGCGACGACCAGGCCTGGACTGAGCCGCAGACCGCGGCCAGGGGGTGCCTCGTTCGGCACCGACGGCGCCTCGTGCATCGAGCGGCCGACCCCGTGACCGCCGAAGTCGGTGTTGAGGCCGTACCCCGCCGCCCGGCCGACGGCGCCGATCGCGGCCGAGATATCCCCGATCCGCGCGCCAGCCCTGGCAGCGGCGATTCCGGCGCTCAGTGCGTCGCTGGTCGTCGCGATCAGCCGCTCGTCCTCGGGGTCCGGCGGCCCGATCGTGAAGGAGATCGCGGCATCGGCCACCCAGCCGTCGAGGACCGCGCCGCAGTCGACGCTGACCAAGTCCCCGGCGGCGAGCCTGCGGCGGGTTGGGATCCCGTGCAAGGCGGCGTCGTTCAGCGACGCGCAGATGACCGCGGGAAACGGCACAGGAGCGAACGAAGGGTGGTAGCCGAGGAATGGCGAGGTCGCTCCGGCATTGGCGAGCACTGACCTGGCGACCTCGTCGAGTTCGGTCACCGCCACGCCGGCGGTGGCGTGCGCGCGGACCGACGCGAGCGCCTCGGCGACTACCTTCCCGGCGGCCCTGATCGCCTCGATCTCGCCCCTCGTCTTGATCTCGACCACGCTGCGATCGCCCTCCCCCAGTGGGGTGTTCCTGCCAGCGGCTGCCGGCCACTCACCGAAGCGTAAACGGCGAGGAGACCAGATCGGCCGCGGCGCACTGTCGCTGGCGCGCTGGCGGGCCCGATCGCGACCGCGACGTCAGGGAAGCGCGTTGATCCGCTCCGCGAGCGCGAAATCGTTCTCGGTAAGCCCGCCTGCCGAGTGAGTCGACAAGGTCAGCGTCACCGTATTCCAGGAGATCGCGATGTCAGGATGGTGGTTGGCAGCCTGGGCGAGGTGAGCGACCGCCCCGACGTACAGGATCGCGTCGCGGAAGTCGCCGAGCTTGACGGTGCGGGTGATCGAATCCCCTGCCCGCTCCCAGCCGGCTGCGCGGCCTAGACCGGCCGCTATCTCGTCTTCGGTAAACAGCGTCATGGTCCCATCCTCGCAGCCCCGCGACGCGCTGCACATCGGTGACCGCACAGCCGCGCCCCCACCGCGCAGCGATAGGCTGCGCAGATGCCTGATTCACCGTCCCAGGCGCCCCGGAGCACCCCGCTCGCCGCAGTGCACAGGGATCTCGGCGCGTCCATGACTGACTTCGCTGGATGGCTGATGCCGCTGCGATACGGCAGCGAGACCGCTGAGCACAACGCCGTCAGGACCGCCGCGGGCCTCTTCGACCTCTCGCACATGGGCGAGCTCATGGTCGAGGGCGAAGGCGCAGGCGCGGCCCTGGACTATGCCTTGCTGACGCAGGCATCGGCTATCAAGCCAGGACGCGCGAGGTACACGATGATCTGCGCGCCAGACGGCGGCGTCATCGACGACCTCATCGTCTACCGGCTGGCCGAGAGCCAGTACCTCATCGTCGCCAACGCGGCTAACGCGGCGACGGTTGCGTCCGAGCTCACCGACCGGGTGAGCGACCGCGGCGCGACCCTGATCGACCGAACGGCCGATTACGCCCTGATCGCGATCCAGGGGCCGCGATCGGCCGCCATCCTCGCCGGACTGACGACCGCCGACCTGGACGAGGTGCGCTACTACGCCAGCTACCCCGCGACGGTCGCGGGCGCCGCGGCGCTTCTAGCCAGGACCGGTTACACCGGCGAGGACGGGTTCGAGATCTTCGTCGGCCCGGACGACGCCGTCGCGGTCTGGGAGGCGCTGACGGAGGGAGGGCGCGCTGACGGGCTGGTCCCCGCCGGCCTGGCCGCGCGAGATTCGCTCCGCCTGGAAGCTGGTATGCCCCTGTACGGCAACGAGCTTGGCCGGGACATGACGCCGTTCGAGGCTGGCCTCGGCAGGGTCGTCAAGCTGGACAAGCCTGGCGACTTCGTGGGCAAGGCGGCGCTCGCCGAACGGGCCGAGACCGGCCCTACCAGAGAGCTGGTCGGCCTCGTCGGCAAGACTCGCCGGGTCCCCAGGCATGGCTACACAGTGCTGTGGGATGGTTCGGCGAGCGGGACCGTGACTAGCGGGACGCCGTCGCCGACGCTCGGCAAGCCGATCGCCATGGCATACCTGACCAGGGCCGCTGCTGCGGCCGCGCGGACCGACTCAGGCGAGCACGGCGGGCGGCTCTATATCGACATTCGCGGCAGCGCCGAGCCAGCGGGCCTGGTTGCGCTCCCGTTCTACAAGCGTCCGGTCAGGGACTAACCGTTCGCGCCTCCTGTTGTGTTGTTTTTTGGGATAACTAAACCTGCGCGCTAATCGGCACGAGAAGGGTGGCACTTGTGAGCGTTCCCGAAGAGCTCTACTACACCGCCGAGCATGAGTGGGTTGCGATCTCGGACGCGACCGCGAGAATCGGGATCACCGACTACGCCCAGCGCGCGCTGGGAGACGTGGTCTATATCACCGCGCCGGCACAGGGAACCAGGGTCACGGCCGGCGACCCGTGCGGCGAGGTTGAGTCGACCAAGTCGGTCAGCGACATCTATTGCCCCGCTGACGGCGAGGTGACCGAGGTCAACCCGGAAATCGATGAGGACCCTGGCCTGGTCAACTCCGATCCGTACGGCGCCGGCTGGATCTTCAAGATCAAGCTGGACGCTGGTGACCAGATGCCGCCTGGCCTGCTCTCGGCCGTCGAGTACACGGCTCTGACGGCCGAGGAGCAGTGACCCAACCACGCCGCGGCACCAGCTATTGAGTCAGCGCGCTCTGTGCACCACGACAGTGACCCGCCACAGCCGCTGCACGATCGCGCAGGGCGGCTGGGCGTGCAAGCATCGCGCGTTCGTGCCAGAGAGTATCTCCGCCGTGCCCGCCCCGACCGCACTGTAGGTCGCCCTAACAGGCGTCTTGGACGGGTAACCGCCGCTCGCGCTCAGCAACCGCAGCACCCCAGGCCGAGCCTCGGCCAGCCGAGGGGCGTTCCACGTGAGCATGCCCTGGCCTTGGAGGGTGACGGTGATCACCTGTCCAGGGGCCACCTCGACCGTCGCGCCGTCGTCCGATGCAGTGAGGGTCACCCGGCCGGAGCGGCCCGCTGTGATCCTGCGGTGGCCGGAAGGCGTTGCTGGCGCCGGTGAGAGCCTGCCTGGTCGTGGTGCGCGGGAAATCGTGACTGTGACGCCGGTCCCTGGCTGCGGCGGATTCGCCGTCCCTGTGCGGCTCGCCCCGGGACCGGGCACCGGGCCGGTGACTCCGCAAGCCGTGACCGCCAGGACGACAGTCCCGAGCATGATGGCACCGGAAGCGGACGCGACGATGCGGCGATTCCTGGATCGCATGTCCACTTGGACGCACTGGCCATGCGTCAGGTTCCCTGCCTGAGCTCGCGCAGAGCGGCGGCAGGTTCCGCACTGTTGCGGTCGCCTCGATTCCGGCTCCGGGGATTCCGGATGCCGATCAGCATGTGATCGGCGCGGCAGCGCGCCGGGGCCTGCTCGGCCCCCGGCGCGCTGTCCGCCTCTCGCTCCGCCCCTAACCAGAGTCTGATCTGGCGCGAAGCTCCGTTGGTTACCGATGGGGATCCTCGGAATCGGCCTACGGATGTACCGGAACCGAGAAGACCCTGGTGGCCCAGTTCGTGTCCGCGCCGGCGGCCACGTTGGTCCGGTTGTGGATGTACTCGACTCCCATGTAGATGCGGCCGTTGAAGAACTGGCTCGCCGAGTAGTCACCGAATCGGCAGGTCGGCCCGTTGCCGGCCCCTGGATAGCAGGTGAAGTCGTCCAGCGGAGTCGTCCCTGCCTTGGCGATGTGGATCGGGCCGACCGCGCCCCTGAGGCCGTTGAACCTGATGTAGGCCGCCGTGGGGTAGTGGTTAGCCCCGGCGACCGTGAAGGCCATCCAGCCGACGCCGTGGGAGTTGACCGCGATCGACGGGTATATCAACTGCGCGTTGGCCGCGACGTAGCCGTTGCTCAGCTTCTGCACCGAGATGAAGGACGCGTGCGGCTTGGGCCGCAGGACGACCCAGGCCAGGCCCGCGCGGGTGGCACCGCCACCTGCCTTCACGCCAGTCACCATCTGCACGTAGAGGTTGCCGCTGGCGAAGGTCGAGTCCTGCTCGATCTGGAAACCCTGGTCCAGAGGCGCGGCCACCCGCGCGCCGACCGTCCTACCGAACGGGATCGGCCCGGCCTTCTGGGTCGCCGGCGGCGGGAAGCTGTAACCCTCGGTCTCCACGCTCCTCTCCACCAGGTGCGGCGCGGTCGGGGACGAGCCGTTCAAGGACCCGGTACGCAGCAGCGCCCAGACCTCCAGCGATGTGTTGCTGTTCAGATTGGCGTCGGCCTCGACGAAGTACTCCGTGTTCGGGAACCGCGAGCCCTGAGTCGTCGACGCGGGCGCAAGGCGGAAACCGCCGAACGGATCCGAATTGGTCGGCACGGTGTACAGGAAACCGACCACCGACCCGCCGTTGGCAGCCCTGATCAGCCCGCGCTTGGAGAAGGCGAAGATAACGGCGCCGTGGTAGCTGGTCTGCCCGAACTCGTTCACGTCGAGGTAGAAGCCGTTGTTGTCAGCGCCGATCATGTCGAAGTCACCGGTGCACGGGCAGTCCGACGGGTCGATGAACCCGGCGCCGGTCGGGAGCGAGAAGACCGTATAGTTGCCCAGCCCGTTGGTGGTCCTGCTGACCGCGATGAACTGCTCGCCCAGCGGCACATTGGCGAACGTGAAGTCTGTGATGAACCAGTGCCTGGTCTGCGGGTCCCAGTAGACCCGCGGGTCCGACGGGCAGTTCACCGGGAAGTTGCCCGACGTGCACGGCCCCAGGCCCATGAACGTGTTCGCGCCGATTGGCGGGGTCAGCGGATGACCTGACGGCGTGAACGCCTGCAGGCTCAGGTTCAGCGACTGAATGATGATCGGGCCTCGCGAGCTTGAGCCCACCGCGAGAGCATGGTCGGGCGGCGAGATATCGAACCCGAAATTGTTTTCGTTAGCAGTGTGGTCGATGCCGTTAAAGCCCTTTTCACCCCGGACATTCCCGGCGAATCCGGTCGCGCGGGCCACATTCGGAATCCTGGCATGCGCCCGCGCGGACCTCTTCACGAACGACGGCAGCCTCAGTGGTACCGCCCGCGGCGCGGCCAGATGCCCCGCGGCGCGCGGCTTGGCCGCCCGGGCCAGGGCACCGAAGTTCACCGTGCCGACCTTGGTCAAGTGCACGGCAGTCCCGTGCCTGACGGCTGGATGCGGGCTGGCCTGAGCCGCGGTCGCTGCCGCAGCACTCATGCCGAGCGTAGCGAGGGCGCCCGCCCCAACGAGGGCAGCCATTGCGCGGGTCCGGTGCTGTACCCGTGACCTGCTATTCCAATCTTTGGTGCTTCCCACGACCTACTCCCTTTCCTTGCATTTGCCCGGCCTTGGGCAAGAGGTAGAGCGGAGTACATCCCGCAAGCTAACAGACAGCGGCGCCAATCCAAACTTCTATCCCGCATCAATCACGGCCAGGCATCCGGACATTAGCTGGCAGCCGACTCACTTACGCCGAAAGCGATCGCGAATGACATCACATAACGCGCGATACCTTAGGGGCGCCAGATCAGGATGAGAGGCCCGTACACGCTGCCGGGCCGCTAGTGCGCCTGGAGTTCGCGCCTGCGCTGATCGAGGAACTCACGCTCGGCTGGGTTTGACGTCAGCGCCAGCGCCGCCTCGTAGGCCAGGGCGGCGTCGGCGGTCCTGCCGAGCCTGGAAAGCAGATCTGCCCTGGCCACGTGGAACGGGTGATACAAGCCCAAGTCCAGCCGGCTGACCGCGTCCAGGCCAGCTTGCGGACCTGCCACTTCCGCGAGCGCGACGGCGCGGTTGAGCGCCACGACCGGCGTCGGCGCGCAGGCCAGGAGCTGGTCGTACAGCGCGAGGATCTGATGCCAGTCGGTCTGCGCGGCGACCGAAGCCGCGCTGTGCACCGCGGCGATGGCGGCCTGGATCTGATAAGGCCCAGGCTGGTTGCGCCGCAGGCAGCGCCTGACCAGATGCTGCCCATCGGCGATCAGCGCCTGGTCCCAGAGCGTCCGGTCCTGATCGGGCAGCAGGACGAGCGGGTGGCCAGGCGCGGTCCGCGCCCGGCTGCGCGAGTGGGTCAGCAGCAGCAGCGCCACAAGGCCCAGTACCTCAGGCTCGTCCGGCATCAGGTCGGCGAGCAGCCGGGCGAGCCTGATCGCCTCGTCGCACAGGTCCAGTTTGGTCAGCTCACCGCCGTCGGTGGCGGTGTGCCCCTCGGTGAAGATCAGGTAGATCACCGCGAGCACGGCAGCGAGCCGGTCAGGCAGTTCGGCGTCGCCGGGAACCCGGTACGGGATCCCGGCCGCCTTGATCTTCTTCTTCGCCCGCACGATGCGTTGCGCCATCGTCGGCTCGGGTACCAGGAACGCCCGCGCGATCTGCGGCGTCTCCAGGCCGCCCAGCAGCCGCAACGTCAGCGCCACCTGAGCGGTCCGCGCGAGCGCGGGGTGGCAGCAGGTGAAGATGAGCCGCAGCCGGTCATCCTTCACTGGGCCCTCCTGCCCTGGTGGCTCGTCGCTCGCGTACAGCAGGGCGGCCTGGGCGTGCCTGCCATGGCGGGAGGCCTCCCTTCGCAGCTGGTCGATGGCACGGTTCCTGGCGGTCGTGGTGATCCAGGCGCCGGGATTCGGCGGCAGGCCGGTCTCCGGCCAGCGGTCAAGCGCGACGGCGAAGGCGTCCTGGACCGCTTCTTCAGCGATGTCGATGTCGCCGAAGAAGCGGACCAGGGTGGCCACGCACCGGCCGTACTCGCGCCGGAAGTAGCCCTCGATCTCATCGCGGTGCGGCGACGCCTGGGGCTGATGCACCCGGCTAGACCTCCGGGTCGTCCTGGAAAGGCCGGACCTCGACCGGAGCCTGACAGGCACGTGTCGCCTTGGCGCCCCAGGCCAGCGCGGCATCGAGGTCGGCGGCCTTGATCACCCAGAAGCCGCCCAGCTGCTCCTTTGTCTCGGCGAACGGCCCGTCTGTCGTGACGACCTCACCGTCGGTGATCCTGACGACCGTCGCGGTCGCGGGCGGGTGCAGGCCGCCTCCGAAGACCCACGCCCCAATCGCCTGCAGTTCGGCGTTGACCTCGTCGACGTCCTTGTACATCTGCTGGATCTGGTCCTCGGGCAGGTCGCGCTGGCCCTCGACGTGGTGCACGGAGAGCAAGTACTGCTTCATAGCTTGTTCCTTTCCGATGCCGGGCCGGCCGCTGGCCGGCTTTCTACCCTCGCTACGAATGCAGTGGGCCTCGATCGACACGGCGGCAAGGAATTTGTTCAGCCGGGTTGCCGCAGCCGTGCCTCGGGTGCCGTCGGCTCGAACAGCTCGACGGGATTGCCTGAGGGGTCCTCGACCAGGATCTGCCTGCCGCCGACGCCGGTGACGATCTCGTTGCGGAACCTGGCCCCCAGGGCACGAAGCCGCTCGACGGTCCCCGCCAGGTCGCTGACCTCGATCGAGAACCGGTTCCAGCCGCCTGGCCGCGGCAGCGTGCCGTCCGGCATCGCCTGTCCGCCGCCCGGTCCGCCGCCGGGAGCGCTGAGCACGAGCCGCAAGTCGCCGAGCGACATCATCGCGAACGCGGGCGCCGGGTGCATAATCTCGGTGAAGCCGAGGCTGTCACGGTAGAACGCGATCGCCGCATCGACGTCATCGACGATGTAGCGGACGCTGACGGTTGCCATTGACGGCGCCTCCCTGCTGCTTGGCGTGCCCTGATCGAATCCGTCGGTTCTAGCATCCCCCGCCTGAGCCCAATGGTGACAACTCAAGAAAATCACGACAGGCTAGTGATCTGATCATCAGGCCGGAGCTAAAGGATAGGACCGCATGCCAGATCTGCTGACCCTCTATGCGTCGACTCAGCCGGACAAGCCAGCCGTCATCGACGACCGGCCAGGCCAGGGCGTCGTCACGTGGACTTACGCGCAGCTCGAGCTTGAGTCGAACCGGTTGGCCAACGCGCTCGCCTCGCTCGGCGTCGGCGCCGGCGACAAGGTGATCTGGTGCGGCCCCAACTCGCTGCCGGTCGTCGCCGTCATGAACGCCACCAGGAAGATCGGGGCCGTGGCGGTGCCGCTGAACTACCGCCTGACCGCCGAGGAGGCGCAGTACATCATCGTGCACTCCGACGCCAGAGCCGCCTATGTGGATGCGGAGAACGCTCAGCTCTTCGTCCCGCTGGAGGGCGGGCAACTCGGCAACCTGCGTAACGTGCTCGTCTACGACGGCGAGGCGCTGCCCGGCATGCTGGGCAGAGACCTGGTGACGGGCTCGCCGGCCGAGCCTCCCGCGGAGGACGCCGAGAGCGCCGGCGCCACGATGATCTACACCTCGGGCACGACCGGCAAGCCCAAGGGCGCCTACCGCAACGCGACCGACCCGGCGACGGCGATGGCGCTGATCGGCTTCATCGGCTACACGCCCGACGACGTCTACCTCACCTCAGGTCCGCTGTACCACAGCGGCCCGAGCGCCTTCATGGGGGCCGGACTCGCCCTCGGGCAGACGATCATCCTCCAGCGCAAATTCGACCCTGAGGACTGGCTCCGGCTGGTGGACAGGTACAACGTCACCTCGACCTTCTCGGCTCCGCCGCTGATCAGGCTCGTGTGCGCCTTGCCGGCCGAGGTCAAGGAGCGCTACGACCGCTCGACGATGAAGCGGATGCTGGCCAATGCCGCGCCGTGGAGCTTCGCGCTGAAGCAGGCCTACGTGGCCGACTTTCCGGCCGACTCGCTCTGGGAGATCTACGGCTCGACCGAGCTGGGCGTGAACTGCGTGCTGGAGCCCAAGGACCAGATGCGCAAGCCAGGTTCGTGCGGCAAGCCGGCCCCGGTGTTGAGATCCGACTGCTCGACGGCGACGGCAACGAGGTCACTGGCACCGGGCCGGACCACGCGGGCGAACTCTTCGTCCGCTCGACCGGGGTCTTCAACGAGTACTACAAGCAGCCCGACAGCTACGAGGCAGCCAGACTCGGCGAGTTCCACACCGTCGGTGACATCGCCTACCGGGACGACGAGGGCTACTACTTCATCTGCGATCGCAAGAACGACATGATCATCTCGGGTGGTATGAACATCTACCCGGCCGAGATCGAGGCCGCCCTCGAGCAGAACCCGGCGATCTTTGACGTCGCCGTCTTCGGGATCCCGTCCGAGGAGTGGGGCGAGCAGGTGCATGCGACGATCGTGCCCGCGCCGGGCGCGTCACTGTCCGAGTCCGAGGTGATCGCGTTCGCCCGGGAGCACCTCGCGGGCTATAAGGTCCCCCGGTCGATATCGTTCACCGACGAGCTGCCGAGGACTGGGTCAGGCAAGCTGCTGAAGCGGCAGCTCAGGGCGCCGTACTGGGCCGGCCGCGCCAGCAAGGTGGGCTGAACATCTCGACCCGCTAGCCAGCTTCTGACTCGGCATCTCCCGGTCCATCTCGCGGTCCGTCAGCCGACGGCTCGGTGCCTGGCCCCTGGTCGATGCCGTGCTCGCTGAGCAACTGCCGGAGCCCCGCTACCTCGGCAATGAGCCGCTCGACAGTCTCGGCCATTGCAACCAGGTCGGGATGGGCCCCTGACCACTCCTGCTGCTTGGCGGCCTTCTGCGCCGTCAGCCTGCGCTCGGCATCGCGCAATTCCGTGGCCCGCTCGTAATCCTGCACGTCTGCGGCTGCGTGCTTCTCGCCCAGTACCCTGACGAGTTCCTTATCGATGTCGCTGACGTCCGGCCCGAAACCCACCCGCTGCTCTACCGCGGCGAGACGCGCCTCGATCTCGCTCAGGCGGATCCGCAAGCCGGAGAGCAGCGTGCGTTCCCGGCGGCCAGGGACGGCGCGTCCAGCGATGGTCACGTCAGCGGGACCGGGACGACCGCCGCGCGTGGCCTGCCCCTGTGAGCCATGCAGGAGGCCGATCACCTGCTGCCTGACCTGGTTCAGGTCGGCGCCGAGCGCGGCCAGGATCTGGGCGCCAACACCCTCGCCCTCGCGGACCAGCCCGAGCAGGATGTGCTCGGTGCCGATGTAGGTGTGGCCGAGCTGAAGCGCCTCGCGCAGCGAGAGCTCGAGCACGCGCTTGGACCGCGGGGTGAACGGGATGTGGCCCTCGAACTCTGCCTCGTTGCCCTCGCCGATGATCTCCCTGATCCGGTCCCGCACGACCTGGAGCTCCACGTCCAGCGCGGTCAGGGCCCTAGCCGCGATGCCCTGACCCTCCCTGAGCAGGCCAAGTAGCAGATGCTCCGTGCCGATGTAGCCGTAGTTGAGGAGTCTGGCCTCCTCGTGCGCGAGGACGACCACCCGCCGGGCCCGATCGGTGAAACGCTCGAACATGTCCGATCACCATCCCTCGCGGCCGTCCGCACGGCCGCCGCGGGATCGCACGCAGCCTGGCGGCACCAGGCCCGCAGGCGCAACCCTATTTATTCAGGATAGGAAGATCAGCCTATGGTCGGGTCACCCAAGGCCGCCGGAGGCGTAGCCCGGCCTCTACCCGCGGCGACGGCCCCAGGTCCGGTAAATGGCGATCCCGGCGACGGCCAGCGCCGCGGCGACGGCGGCAAGCTGAACTTCGGGCTTGGCTGCCTGCTCGGCAACCCGCTCCCGCAGCCGCCGGACGTTGCCGGACGGGCTGACCCGGTCCGCGAGTGAGTCGATGGTTCGCGCGAGATTCTGCCTGGTTCGCTCGATTTCGGCGACGATCTCGTCTGAGTCGCGCTTCGAGACCCGGCCGTTCCCGGCCCCCCCGTTACGCACCGCGACGGTACCGCGCTGTCCGCGGCTCCCCTGGTCGGCCATCCCTCGCACCCCTTCCCGGCCGGAGCGCAGCCGTTCCAAGCCTGGCTCTAGTGTTCCAGGCTTGTACGGACTACGCACGCCCGGCCCGCCGGTTCACGGCACGGTGGCCGGGTCCCCGGAATCTCACCCGCGATTCGCGGCGTAAACGCGATGCGGCGGCGGTCACCCGGCTGGTTGCCGGGGCCGCCGCCGCATCCTCGCGGTTGCTGGCTAGCTGTGGCTGGCCAGCGAGTGCGCGGCGCCGAGCAGCGCGTCGCACGCCACGATCTGCAGCCCAATGCCGTGAATCTTGTCGTTGCTAAACGCCGCCGCCTCAAGCTCGCCCTTGATCTGGCCGGCGAGCCTATCCCTGGCCACGTTCAGCACGCGCAAGGTGTGCTCGATGTGGATGTACGTGCTGTCGCCAGGCGCGTTGCTCTCCAGCGCCGCGGTCGACGCGATCAGCGTGTCGGTCCCGAACTCTCCGACACTGGAATTGAGCTGCTTGTAGCAGGCGCCGAGTCGCGCCGTCTCCGGCCCAGACAGTGCCTTGTTCGGGTCGGTCAGGATCTGGGTGACCACCCGGCCGTCGTGCTCATAGTCGTCCCTGAGCCCGGTCAGGTACATGAGCGTGGGCCGGATGTCGGTCTCGTCGAGCCAGGTGCCAGTGGTGTGACTGCCGGGAATCGTCACCTGGCCGCTGTCCGGTCCCGCCGAGCTCGGGCCGTCCGCTGGCTGCGGGCCGTCCACGCCCAGGTTCTTCACCCCTGGCCCGGCGATTCCGAGATAGTTGGTGTCGATCTCGGCCGCGTAGTCACCATGGTTGTACGCGAAACTGGGGTTCACGCTCACGCACGGCGAGTTGCAGTTCGTCGCGCCCGACGACAAGAAGTAGTCAGGTCTGGCGAACATCGCGAACGTAGGCGTCCTGGCCGGGTCGGCGTTGACTAGATGCAGGATCGCCTCCTCGGTCGGATCGGCGAGGTAGTTCGCGATCGGCTGGGTGGTGCCGGCATACGGGTTCGCGGCCGTCAGGGCGCCAGCATCCCGCTCGAGCGTCCGCACCGCAGGATCGCTAGGTCCTGGATTCCCTGTGACATAGAACTCAGGAGCGCTGTCCGCCTCGAGCGTGAACGGCGTGGTGTTGCTCTGCTCGGTGGCAAGCAGGCCTGGCAGGTTGCCAGCCAGCTCCCCGAACGTGCCCGTCGGGTAGGTGCACAGCACGTCAGGTGTCACTGTGGTGCCTGAGACCGTCGCGCCGTCGCAGTTGGCCGGGGTCGGCTGGATCGCGCGCCCCACGTTGGCGCCCGCGACGTGGTCACCCTCGTCGGAGCTGATCATGAACAGGGTGTTCTTCGGCGTGATGCCGTCGGCGGCGAGCCGGTTGAAGAAGTCCGCGAACGCCTGGTTGTAGTACTGGGCCTGTGCGATATAGCAGGCACTGCCAGGGCCGAGCGCGGACGGAGCTCCGACACATGAGGACAGCCCGGGGATGTTCTCGTTGCCGTGAATGTCGGCGAGGTAGCCGTTCACGACTGGAACTCCCGACTCCAGCATGTCCGACATGTAGGCCAGCGTCTGGGACGCGTTGATCGGGCCGAATCCGGGGAAGCCCGGGTGGTTGGTCAGGAATGCGCCGTTGATCTGATTCCCGTTGAGGTCGACCAGCTGGCCATCGGCATTGGTGACTTGGTACCCGTTGTGCGAAAGGTTGGGGGTTCCGGCGCCCAGCTGCGGCGCGATGTACCTGTGCCCGAAGAGTCCCAGGAAGCCGTTGTAGCCGCCTGGCTCGTTGGGAAGGAGGTCGGAGACCGCGGTCGGGCTCGGGCTGGTCTGCCCGAACTTGACGGCCTGGGCCGACGAGCAGAACTGGCTGGCCGCGCCCTGGGCGCAGTGCACACCGAGGCCCACGTAGTCGGCCACCTCAGCGTCCTTGAACCGGTCGCTATCGGCGTTCAGCTGGGCAACCTCTGGTGAGTTCGGCCCGAAGACCTTGGGCAGGTCGACGGCTGTGTTCTCAAGTTCCTGGTTCGCCGTGGCCACGTCGCCGACGTTGCAACCTGCCCTGGTGAAGGGCACCCACGGCGCCGGGGTGATCGTGTTGGGGGCCGCCGGGTTCTTGGCGGTCGCAGGCGGCTGGGACGCGTACACCATCGACGGGTTCGTGTCGTGGCCGGGGTTCGGCGTGCTGGCCGTGTCGAAGATCGGGTCGGTCCAGTACGCGAACGAGCTTGCCGGATCGGCGGTGCCATCGGGGTTGAAGCTGCGGAAGCCGTTGGAGATCGGCATGCCCTGCCGGTCGCCGTACAGCCCGGTGTTGGTGGTCAGGATGTTGTCGGCAGTGTGCGCGATCAGCGGGGTGTGGTTGTTCGACAGCCAGGTCCCGTTGTTCTCGATGAAGTTCAGCAGGTTCGGCATCATCTGCAGGTCAGACGGGATGTTGGGGTTGTCGCGGAAGAAGTGAATATTGTCGAACGTGAGCTGGACGACGTGCTGGATGCCGTTGCCGAGATGGCACACGTTGTCGTCGTGATGGGCCGCTGTGGCCGGGCGCGCCGACCCGGAGCGAGCGGCGAAGGCCATCCCCGGGGCTACCGCGCCGGCCAGGGCCAGCGAGCCGATCGCGACGGCGCTCGCGGCCGCGACGACCCTGGCGGATAGCCGCCTGCGGCCGCTGTGATCCAGTTTGTGCATCCGATCCTCCTCGTGTGCCGCAATCCGGCGGCGGCGCCGGTGCGTCAGGCAGGTCACGCTAAAAGCCTGAACCAAACTCGAAGCGACAGGTACGTGACGTCCAAGCCAATCCTTGTTCACTCTGCCTCAGACATCCTGTCCGTATTGCCAGCCATAGGCAATGCCGAATCTGAACGCAACTGCGGGCAAGCTCGCTGATCTGGGGTTATCCGGTATTTTAGGATGGATATGATCGCCAGGTGACGGTAGATGCGGTGATCTTTGACTGGGGTGGAACGCTGACACCGTGGCACACCATCGACAACGCAGAACTGTGGCGCGTCATCTGCGAACCGCACTATCCCGACGACCATGCCGACCGCGCGGCGGCCGCGCATGAGGCGGAGAACGCGCTGTGGGAGCTGGCGAGGTCCGAGCGCCGCAGCGCGACCATCTTCGGTGTGCTCGAGCGCGCCGGGATTGAGCCGACAGACCAGCTGATCGCGAGCTACCTGCGCGAATGGGAGCCGCATACCTTCACCGACCCTGACGGCATCGCGGCACTGCGCCGCCTCCGCGAGCGCGGCATCAAGGTCGGCGTGCTCTCCAACACGATGTGGCCGCGCGGCTGGCACGAGGAAGTCTTCCGCAGGGACGGCGTGCTCGACCTGATCGACGGCGCCGTGTACTCGAGCGAGATCGACTGGACGAAGCCCCATCCTGAGGCATTTCTCGCCGCGATGGCTGCGGTCGGGGTCGCTGATCCTGAACGCTGCGTCTTCGTCGGCGACAGGCCCTGGGACGATATTCACGGGGCCCAGAGTGTCGGCATGCGGGCCGTGCTCATTCCGCATTCCGACGTTCCGACCTTTGCCGATGCCACTCCTGACGCCGTGATCGACAGCCTCTCCGACCTCATACCGCTGATCGAATCGTGGTAAGTGCGGCACATATGTGAATGGCTGCCGGATTTAGGTCTCGTCGAGCGATTCTCTGGCTGCCCACCTGAACACGCCCGTCGCCATGGTCGACGTAGCCGCGTCCGCTCTGGCGGTGAACACCTCGTGCCGCACCCGTGCGATCCCCTGATCCCCCGGCGCGGCCAGCCAGGCCAGCTCGGCCAGGTGGCCGGCGAGCCGCAGCGCTTCCTCTGCCCGGCCTCCCCCGCCGCTTGTGCCAGCGCCGGGACTGGCCTCAGCGAGCAGCGCCAGCGCGCGGTCGGCAAGCGCCTGGGCGCCCCCGGCCAGCGCCGCGAGCTCGGCCGC
This sequence comes from uncultured Actinomycetota bacterium, assembly GCA_963696215.1. Lineage (GTDB taxonomy): Bacteria > Actinomycetota > Actinomycetes > Streptosporangiales > Streptosporangiaceae > Chersky-822. The sequence goes on along the minus strand of CAVOJF010000005.1, from coordinate 90,127 downwards.
CAGTGACCGCTCGGAGGCTGGTTTGAGGCTGGCCGGGTTGCCGTCCCACCAGCCGCCGTACAGCCGCCAGACCGTGTGCACGATGAACTCGGGCTCGTCGTAGACAGGCCGCAGATAGGGCCGGTCCATCAGGTGGGCTGGCGGGATCGACGCCGTGGATCGCGTCATCCAGCCGTCCGCCCGCGTTCATGACCGCGAGGGTCTGGTCCACGAGCGAGTCGAGCAGATCGGCGGTGTCGGTCAGCGCCTGGCGTGATCCGGTCCGCGCCAATGACCGGCAGGCCGTGGCCTGGCAGCAGGTACTCGGGTTCGAGGGCGATCATCCGGCGCAGCGCGGCCGCCCACTCGCGCGGGATAGCGCTGCACCTTCTGCGGGTTGCCGGCGTTCGGCGACGCCCAGATGAACAGGTCGCCGCAGCACAGCACCCGGGCTCGCGGCATCCAGGTAACCGTGTGGTCGTCGGTCTCGCCCTTCTCGTGCCGTAGCTCGAAGCCGGTCCCGCCGACGTCGAGGCGCAGCTCGTCGCGGTAGGTGCGGTCCGGGTAGCGGTACTCGGTCGGCCAGCGCAGGCCAGGCACGCCGAACTGGCGCTGGTTGATGACCTCGTTGTAACCAGCTGTCATGACGTAGCGGTCGAACCTGGCCGGGCAGCGCCTCGTGCGCGACCACGACAGGTGCCGGCCAGCCGCGCTCGGCCGACTCCGCCTGCCCACACCGGGACGCCGAAGACGTGGTCGATGTGGCCGTGCGAGTAGACGGCTGTGTGCAGCCGGCTGCCGGACCAGCGCCGTAGCTCGTCGTGGACGGACGCTGGCCGACGAATGAGCTCCCCGTGTCGACGAGCACCAGGCCGTCCTCGGTCGCGAACGCCGACACGTTGGCGAACGAGGGAACGAACGCGACTCCGGCGCAGATCTCGGCGAGGCCGCCCAGGTGGCTCACCGGGTGATACACACCAGCGCCGACCTCGCCCCGCCAGAGCCGGTCCGCGAGGTCAAGCACGTCATCGGTCATCGATCGCGTCCCTCCCGCCTGGCCGGCTTGCTGCCCGGCTTCACCGCACTGGCCGGCCAGAACGACAGCACTGGCCCGGCGGGTGCGTGGCATCACCCGCCGGGCCAGTGCTCGCTGGCGCGCTCCACCGGCGCGGCGGCCGCGAAGCCGCCGCGCCGGGTCGCGCGGATCAGACCTTGAGCGCGGCCAGCTCCGCTTGGACCATTGCCTCGTGCTCCTGCTCGTCCTTGCGGGCGTCGGAGGAACGCCAGCGACCGCGCAGCAGCGGGATGCAACAGATGAAGAAGATGATCCCGCCGAAGCAGATCCAGTACCAGGTCTTCCACTGGCCGACCGTCTTCGCCGCAGCGTCCTGCACCGCGGTCGCATGCGCCTTCAGGTACGCCAGGACCGGTGCCGGAATCTTCGAGAGCGCGGTCAACGGCACCGCGTAGGGCGCTATCTTCTGCAGCGGCCCCTGGGCCTTGATGACGCTGTTGATGGCCACCGCGTTCTGGCACATGGTCGTCAGCACGCCTTGTCCTGTCGTGCCGCCGCCGGCCGCCGCCACCGCCTTAGCCTGCACGGCCTTCGGGACCTTGGTGGGCGTGGCGCAGTTCAGGAATACCGTGCCGACGTCCGTCGTGTCCTTCTGAAGGGCGGCGAGCTCGGGCTGGAATTGCTGCGCGGCGCCGAGCTGCGTCTTGTACTTCTGGGCCAGCGCCACGATCTCAGGGTGGGCAGTGGCGAAGTCCAGCCCTGTCTTGTACTGGGTCGCGTACGCCGAGACCGTGCCGCCGTAATTGACCAGCGGGGTGACCGAGTTGATCACGACGGGGATCATCAGGAAGGACAGGAAGACGACGATCCTGATGATCCAGCCCCAGATCGCCAGTCCGGTGGCGGTCAGCGCCGGGTTGCGCGCCTCAACGGTCTCGGTGAAGCTCGCCATCCACGGGGTGTAGGCGACGCCGAGCGAGAACGACAGCAGCGCCAGGATGATCGCCAGCGTGTAGTAACTCGGCTGCAGGCCCGCCTGGAGCAGGTAAATGACCGTCATGATCGCGGCGGCGATTCCGCCGATGAGCATGAACGGCTTCCTGACTCTGAACCGGTCGGAAACCACGCCGATCAAGATGACCGCGAGGACGTTGAATCCCCAGTTCCAGTTGCCAAGCCCGTTGGCGTCCTTAACCGAGAATCCGAATACCGTCGACAGGTAGATGACGCTGAATCCCACGGCCGTGTAGTAGATCAGCAGCATGACCGAGACCGCGATCGCGGAAACGATGACGTCGGTCTTGAGCAACTGGCGGAACGGGTGCCGGAGCGCCGCCACGATGTCGGCCTCGGTCAGGCCCTTGGCCTTGGCCTCGATCAGCGCGCGGTCCTGCATCGTCACCATCAGCTGGTCCCGCAGCGCCGGCGACAGTTCGCGCAGGCCGATCAGCGCGACCACGAAGACGACCAGGCCGGCGATGCCGCAGATCCGGTACTCGTGGGTCCAGAACCGGGGGTCGGTGACGACCGCGGGAACGGTCGCGCTGCCGACCACAGCCACGATCAGGCTGCCCATCACCGGACCGCTGGTCCAAAAGCCCATCGCCGTTGCCCGGCCAACCTGCGGGGAGAAGTCGCGGATCAGCGCGGGTGTGGCCACCAGGCAGATGCCCTCGACCACGCCGACGACGAAGCCCTCGATCGTGAAGACCCACTTGGTGGTCGCCGCGGGCAGGATAAAGGCCACGAAGATGCCGGTGAACAGCAGTCCGAAGACCACCAGGTTCGCCCGGCCGAGCCGGTCGGTCAGACCAGCGAACAGCGAGCCGAAGGCTCCGATCAGGTTCCCGAACGCCAGCGTGATCACGAAGAACGTGAAGCTCATATGCAGGTTCTGGAGCACCAGCGTGGACACGGAGCCGCCAACGTAGAGCTCGTAATAGAGCATGATCGTGGCGAGCACCGTGATGGCCAGGTATCTGATGCGTGGCCCGGTGTTGGGATAAGAGTCAAGCTGGCGGCGCCATAGCGATGACACTCCGCCGGGACGATCTGAGACCAGTTCGTCTGCGGTCACACTCATTGCGGACCTCACCATTGTCAGGGGTGACGCACCCTGGGTAGCCCAGGCTTCGAGGTCAAGATATCTGCACGATGTGTGCAAGATCAATAGTGTGCGAGCAGAATAGCTAACAGTGCCGAAGCCGCTGCCCTATGAATACGGATCGAAGCCGGCTTGCGCGAGCAGCCCGGTGAACGTGCCTGTCAGGATCTCCTCCGCGCCAAGCGGGCTCAGCTCGAGATCGGTTCGCAGTGTCTCCCAGAATGACCACAGGCTGATCGCGTGCAGCGCATCAACCAGGCGCTCGCGCTGCTGCCGCTGCAGCATGCTCAGCTCAGGAGCGAAGACCTGCTCGACCTCGGCCCGCCCGCCGGAGTTCCTGCGCTTCCTGTCGCGCTGAAGCTGGTCAGAAAACGGCTGATGCACCCGCGCCGCCCGCCACGTGGGTGTCATCTCCTCGAGCACCCTGGCGCGCTGCGTGACGAACGCTTCGACCCTCGCCGCCAGCGGCTGGTCGGGATCTATCCTGCTCACCAGCGACCGCTGGATCTCCCTGTCGCGCCTGACCGCCTCGATCAGCAGCGCCTCCCGGTCGGCGAACTGTTGCCACACGGTGCGCAGGGACACACCAGCCCTGGCCGCGATCCGAGGAACGGTCGGACGCAGGTCGCCCTCGGCGTGCAGCGCGCGCATCGCGTCCAGGATCGCCCGGCGGGTACGGTGCGACCTGGCCGCACGGCCGTCGACGGGCTCGATGTCAGCAGCCTCGTCCAGCTCGGGCTCGGAGCCGAGCAGGGTTCGGCTGGGCAGGCTGCCGCCAGGCGGGCTTTCGACGTGCACCATGCCATTCTACGGTGAGTTGGCAGATTGGACCCTCTGCCCTCAAGTCCGTGACGGCTGGGACCAGCGGGAATACTGTGACGACCGCCTCACACCCTAAAAGTACGATATGGGTGGAGCCGGTGGCGAGGCCGGGATGGGCAAGTCCATTCACCAACCCCGATGACTTCGCCGGCCTGGACACTCTCCTGCTGTCAAGTTCGGGTACCCGGGCGACATCTGAGTTCCGGTAGTTAGGCGACATTGCCGGTGGCGGAGTTCTTGCGGCGGGGTCGTCCTTTGGGGTTGGCGAACGCGCCGAGTTCGCGGGACCGGTCGTGGCGGATGGGGTGGACCCGGATGACCTTGCCGTCCTTGGACAGCTGGACCGATGCGGCGACGATGGACACGTCGATCGCCTGGCGGGCCCGCCGGCGGCCGCAGGCATAGGGCGTGCCGGCGAAGCTGACCACCCCGGCGCCGTCGGCGAGCCGGGTGACCGTCAGCCCGGCGGTGGCGTCGCGCGCCCGCCGCGCCACCGGCGCCCGCGGCGCCCGTCCGGCCTGGTCGTCCCGGAGCCGCTGGGCGTGGGTGGCGACCACCACGCCGGCGTGCAGGATGTCGACCAGCCCGCTGGCCACGACGACCTCGACCGGCTCGCCGGCATAGGTCGCGCCTACCCGGTAGCTGAACCCGGCCAGGGAGATCTTGCCGTGCGCGTTCACCCACCGCGACACCCCCGCCGGCCGAGGCTGCGGCGCCCGCGGCGGCTCCGGCGCTGGCTCCGCCCGGTCCGCCGGGATGATGGACCTGTCGGCGAGCGCGAACCGCTCGGCTGGCGGCCGCCCGCCGCACGACTGGTGCGGGCGCTCGGTGTTGTACTCGCTCACCCACCCGTCCAACGCGGCTTGCAGCTCGGGGATCGTCGCGAACACCCGGTCCTTAACGGTGAAGAACTCCCGCCGCATCGTTTTGTGCAGCCGTTCCACCTTCCCGGTCGTGGTCGGCGAGTACGGCGCGGTCAGCAGGTGGCGGATGCCGTTGTCGGCGCAGATGCGGTCGAACATCACCGGCCCGGGACCCGGCCCGAAGCGTGCCGTGAAGACCTTGCCGTTGTCCGTGAGAATCTGCTCGGGCACCCCGTGCCGGGCCAGCGCCTCCGTCAGGGCCTGGCATACCGGGCGTGCTGTCGCCCGCGCCACGATCTTGGCGCAGACGATGAACCTCGCGTGGTCATCGATCCCGGTCACGACCTTCACCTCGACGCCATCGGCCAGGTGCACCCGGCCCATCACGTCCATCTGCCACAGCTCCATCGCCCGGCCCCGCTCCCACCGGCGGTAATCCTCCCGCCGCCGCCTGCGTTTCTTCGCCTCGATCAGGCCATGGCGGATCAGCGCCCGGTACACCGCCGACCGGCCTGGCAGCGGCGCCGACCCTTCCCGCTCCAGCTGCCACCGGATCCGCGACGGACCCCAGCCCGGATGTTCCCGGCGCAGCCCGACGATCCGCGCCTCGGTCACCACAGCCATCTGATGCGGGCACGACTCCGGCCGCGAGGACCGGTCCGCCAGGCCGCCCAGCCCGCCCTCGGCATACCGGCGCAGCCATTCATGAACGGTCTGCCGCGCTACCCCGTACCGCCGGGCCACCGCCGTGACCGGCGCTCCATCCTCCAGGACTTCCAGCACAGCCCGATACCGCTGCTCCACGACACCCAGCTCCACCAGCACACCCGGCTCCCTCCGCCGCGATCACCTGATCGCAGCGAAGCGCCGCGGAAGCTCAAAGCCCCGCAACCAGCACGGAGTGTCGCCCGCCTACCGGAACTACTGTCAGCCAGCTACCGGAACCGCGTCCGCAAACTGTCGCCTAGGAGCCGGAACCAAGGTGTCCAGCATCTACCGAGCTCGCACAGCCGGCCTGGACACTCTCCTGCCGGTTATACCGGTCACCCGTCCGATACCCCCGGACGAACGACTGTCTGAGGAGCGAGAGGCAGGCCGATGACCAGGGCATTCTTCCGTGGGGCCGGTGGGATTCGAACCCACACTGGCAGGATCCTAAATCCTGTGCCTCTGCCATTGGGCTACGGCCCCGAAGCGAGGTCAGCCGGCGAGACCGAGGTCCTTGCGTAGCCGCGCGACGTGGCCGGTGGCCTTGACGCCGTAGTAGGCGCGCTCGATCGTGCCATCGGGGGCGATCACGAACGTGGACCTGATCACGCCGACGGACTTCTTGCCGTACAGCATCTTCTCTCCGTATGCGCCGTACGCCTGCAGCACGGTCTTGTCCGGGTCAGAGAGCAGCGGGAAAGTCAGCCCGTCGCGGTCACGGAATTTGGCGAGCTTGGCCGCTGAATCCGGTGAGATGCCGAGCACTGCGAAGCCAGCGTCAGACAGGTCCCGCTTGCTGTCGCGGAAATCGCACGCTTGCTTGGTGCAGCCCGGGGTCATCGCGGCAGGGTAGAAGTAGACGATCACCCGCCGACCGTGCAGTGCGGACAGACTGACCTGACCGCCGTCCGCGTCCGCCAGGGTGAATTCCGGCGCCTTGTCCCCCGGCTCCAGCCGAACATCGCTCACGTGCTATCCCTCCGATCGAGTCCTACCGTACCGGGCGGGTTAGCCAGGCAAGGCAGCGATCGCCTCGGTCAGGCCGCGGAACGCGCGGCCGCGGTGGCTGATGGCGTCCTTCTCCTGTGCGGTCATCTCCGCGGTCGTGCGCTCCTCGCCGTCGGGGACGAAGATCGGGTCGTAGCCGAACCCGTTCGCCCCGCGCGGCTCGCGGATGAGCCGGCCGCGGAGGGTGCCAGCGCTGAGGTCTTCTGCGCCCGATGGCAGGACGAGCGCGGCGACGCAGTAGAAGTGGGCACCGCGACGCTCGTCGGGGACATCACTGAGTTGGCCGAGCACCAGCCGCAGGTTTGCGGCGTCGTCTCCATGCCCGCCCGACCAGCGGGCGGACAGCACTCCGGGCATCCCGTTCAGCGCGTCGCAGCACAGGCCAGAGTCGTCTGCGACCGACGGCAGCCCAGTGAACTCGGCGATGGCCCTGGCCTTGAGTAGTGCGTTCGCGACGAACGTTGCGCCGGTCTCGGCGACGTCAGGGGCGCCAGGGAAGTCAGCCAGGCCGGCCAGATCGACGTCGAGGTGATCGGCCGCGAGGATCCTGGTCAGCTCCGCCAGCTTGTGGGCGTTCGCGGTAGCGAGCACGAGTCCGCGCCGCGCCGCTGGCTCGGTCGGCATCGGGCCCGAGCCCGACGTCAGGAGGCTGCCAGGGCGTCGCGCTGCAGCCCGGTGAGCTCCGCGCAACCCGCGACGGCCAGGTCAAGTAGCTGGTCGAGCAGCTTTCTGTCGAACGGCTCGCGCTCGGCGGTGCCCTGCACCTCCACGAACTGGCCGTCGCCCGTGCAGACGACGTTCATATCAGTCTCGGCCGCCACGTCCTCGGTGTAGCAAAGGTCAAGGCGTGGCTCGCCGTCGATGATGCCGACGCTGACCGCGGCCACTGAGGCCGTCAGCGGATCGCCCTTGCACCGCTTCCTGCCGGTCAGCCAGCCGACCGCGTCGGCCAGCGCGACATAACCGCCGGTGATGGCGGCGGTCCTGGTCCCGCCGTCGGCCTGTAGCACGTCACAGTCCAGCAGGATGGAGTTCTCACCGAGCGCCTTCAGGTCCAGGCAGGCACGCAGCGATCGGCCGACGAGCCTGGAGATCTCATGCGTCCGGCCCCCGACCCTTCCCTTGACCGACTCCCGGTCGCTCCTGGTGTTGGTGGACCTCGGCAGCATCGCGTACTCGGCGGTGACCCAGCCCAGGCCGCTCCCCCGCCGCCAGCGCGGCACCTCCTCGAGCACGCTCGCCGCGCACAGCACCCTGGTCGCTCCGAACTCGATCAGCGCCGAGCCCTCCGCGTGATCCAGCCAGTGCCTGGTGATCCTGATGTCACGAAGCTGGTCCGGCCTGCGGCCGTCGGGTCGGGAAGACATGCTGGCAAGCCTAGCGGCTGGTGCGGGCTGCGCTTAAAACGCGGCGCGGTCGGGCGTCTGCGCTCCGATCCAGTCACAGACCGCGCTGACGCCTTCCGCCAGGCCGGTCGTGGCCTTCCAGCCCAGGTCGAGCCTGGCCCGGTCGACCGCGAGCGCACTACGCTGCAGTTCGCCCGGCCGCGCGGGAGCGAGCGTGTAGTCCGCCGGCCTGCCGGTGACCTCGGCGACGACGCTGACGAGTTCGAGCACGCTGACTTCGGCCCCGGTGCCGATGTTCCAAGTGCCCGGGCGGCGCTGATCGGCGGCCGCGATGAATGCGGCGACCGCGTCACCCACATAGACGTAGTCCCTGGTCTGGGTTCCGTCACCGAAGATCGTCGGACGGGTGCCTGCCAGGATCTGCGAGCAGAAGATTGGCACGACGCCCGCCTCGCCGGCCGGATCCTGGCGCGGGCCGTAGACGTTGGCCAGCCGCAGGACCGAGTGCGCCGTGCCGTGCAGCCGGTTATAAAGGCCGAGATATTGCTCGGCGCAGTGCTTGCCGATCCCGTATGGCGACTCTGGCAGCGGCAGCACGTCCTCCATCGACGGGATGGGCGCGTCCCTGCCGTACAGTGCGCCCCCAGTCGAGCAGAGCAGCACCCTGGCCTGGACCGCCCTGGCCGCCTCGAGGACGTTGATGGTGCCCAGCACGTTCGTCTGCGCGTCGGCGGCTGGCCTGGCGACCGAGGCACGCACGTCGATCTGCGCCGCCAGGTGGCAGATCAGGTCGGGACCGGCCGACTCGACCGCCTGGCTTAGCGGCCGGGCCTCGTGGACGCTGACCTTGTGCAGGTCGACCCGCTCATCGAGCCTGGCCGGGCGGCCGGTCGACAGATCGTCGATGACCGTCACATCGTCACCTCTGGCGAGGAATGCGTCGGCCAGATGCGATCCGATGAACCCGGCACCGCCGGTGACGATTACGCGCATGCCACGGCAGTCTATGCGGACGCCCCGGGCCTTCGGTGAAACCAGGTCGGCTCAGAGTAGCTGACCGGCTACAGCCAGTGAGAGCGGTCCCGAGAAGCTCGCCGCAGCCTCGGCTCGCGAGGCTTCGCGGTCATTCCACGGCACCAGATGTGTCAGCACCAGCGCGCCGACGCCTGCCCGTGACGCGTGCTCGCCGGCCTCGCGCGCCGTCAGGTGCAGGTCCGCCGGCAGACCAGGGACTTCGGGAAAGGACGCCTCGCAGAGCAGCACGTCGGCTCCGGCTGCCAGGGCGACCAGCTCGTCAGTCGCCCCGGTATCGGCCGAGTAGGCGATCGCGCGCCCGTCGTGCTCAAGCCGGAACCCGAAGGTCTCGACCGGATGATTCATATGGCGCGCGGCCACTGCGAACGGCCCGATCTCGATAGTGCCCGGCGTCAGGGTCACGAAGTCGAATGCGTCCGAGATCGGGTGGCCAGAATCCCCGCCGGCCGCGCGGTCCAGCCGGTCGGCCGCGGCCGCTGGCGCGTACACCGGGATCGGTGGCAGCGGACCGTCCGGATGGTAGGTCCTGAACACCTGGTAGGAGCACATGTCGATGCAGTGATCGACATGCAGGTGGCTGATCAGCACCGCATCAATGTCGCCGGGCGACGCGTAGTTCTGGAGCGCACCGAGAGCGCCATTGCCGACATCGATGAGCAGCCGGAAGCCCTCGGCAACCGCCAGGTAGGACGATGCCGGGCTGGCCGGGCCCGGGAAGCTTCCTGAGCAGCCCACGATCGTCAGCTCCATAGCTTCCAAGGCTACGCTCGGCTGCCTGGAAATAGATGAACCGAACACCTACCCAGATAGCACAGAAGGCGGCATGATCCCTGCATGCGGCGATGATGCCAGGGCGGCGACCCCGCCAGGCCGGCCCGACTACCGGAGGTTCACGCATGGCCGAGCAGGCTACTGGCTCGCTGCACGTCATTCCCCTGGCACTCGCCGAGCCCACCGAACCTGTCACCAAACGCTGGATCGGGTCGCTCGGCCTGGCCAGCCTGGTGATGTGGATGGCGTCACTGACGCCGCTCCAGGTGCTCATTCCCGAGCAGTTGCAGCACATCGATCCGAAGGGCAAGATCCTCGCGCTCGGCCTTGTCTCGGCCTTCGGCGCGGTCTCCTCGCTGCTGGCCACGCCGATCGCCGGCGCCCTCTCTGACCGGACTACGAAGGCCTACAGCATCGGTCACTTGCGCGGACGGCGACATCGCTGGACGCTGGCGATGGCCATCCTCTCGGCGATCAGCCTGGCCCTGATCGCGCCGCAGAAGTCGGTGTTCGGCGTCGGCCTGCTGTGGGTGCTGTTCAGCGCGTTCCAGAACGGCGAGTACGCCAGCCTGAGCGCCGCCGTTCCCGATCATGTGCCGGTCAACCAGCGAGCGACAGTGGCCGGCTGGGTCGGGATGCCGCAGGCGCTTGGCCTTGTGGTCGGGACCGCGCTGGTGGTCTACGCGTTCGACCACAACCTCATCGGCGGTTACCTCGCGCTGGCCATCCCGCTAGTGCTGCTGACGCTGCCGTTCGTGCTGCTGACGCCCGACTACCCGCTCGATCCCGAGCACCGGACGCCGCTGTCCGCGCGGGCACTGCTGAGCTCGTACTGGATCAGCCCGCGGCAGTACCCCGATTTCGCGTGGGCCTGGATCACCAGGTTCCTTGCCGCGCTGTCCATCGGCATGGGCACCCTGTACTTGCTCTACTTCCTCCGTGACCAGGTTCACTACAAGCACCCGGCCCAGGGCCTGTTCATCCTGATCGCGATCTACACCGGCTTCGTGATCATCACGGCCATCGTCGGCGGCGTGGTCTCGGACCGGATCGGCAAACGGAAGATGATCGTGACGGTGTCCGGCATCCTGATGGGCGCGGCCGCCCTGCTGCTGACGTTCATCGAGACCTGGCCTGCCGCGATGGTCGCCGCCGTGCTGTTCGGCGCGGGCTTCGGTGCCTACCTCGCGGTCGACCAGGCGCTGATCACGCAGGTACTGCCCGCGGCCAAGGACCGGGCAAAGGATCTCGGCATCATCAACATCGCGATCGTCGGCCCGGCCGCCATCGCCGGCGCGATCGCGGCGGTGCTGGTCAGCCTCGGCGGCTATCCTGCGCTGTTCGCGGCCACAGCCGTCGTCGCGGCGATCGGATCGGTCCTGGTCTGGAAGATCAAGAGCGTTCCGTAGCGGCGCGGACCGGACCGCGGCCGACTCGGGCGATCTGGCGGCTCTGCGCGACCAGGTTGTCCGCCGAGTCCCAGACCTCTGCCTCCTCGTCGAACCACCCGCCACTGACGTGCCTGGACCGCGCGGCGACGCGCAGCGGGCCTGGAGCGGGCACCATGCGCATGTGCATGGTCAGCTCGACCGTCGGCGCCCAGCCGGTGGCGCCGAGGCCGAATACGACCGGCGGCAGGCCGTCGACCGCGAGCGCGAGCAGCAGCGCGTCGGGATCGCGGTCCTCGCGCAGGCCGAAGTAGCCGCGCATCTCCGGTAGGCCGCTCGGCTCGTGACCGGCCCAGCCGATCACGGCCGGGTCGAACAGCATCGTGATCTGCCCCGCGTAGCCGGCCGTTCCGTCCGGCGCCACGGTGCCTCGCCATGGCCCGAGGTCCACGCATTCGCCGATCGGCGGCAGCGCGGGCGGCGCGCCGGTCCAGATCAGCTCGCCATTCGGCGGGCCGCTTACCGGAACCGTGCCTGTCGTGACGGTCGTCTCCAGTACCGGCTCGCCGTCCTGGATCAGCGTCGCCCGCGCGGTGGCCGCCGTGCGGCCTTGCTTCAGCCAGGTCACGTGGATCTCGGCGGGCTCGAGCCTGGCCACCCGCAGGAAATGCGCGCTGGTCGCGACCGGGTGCGGCAGCGGCGAGTCGTCAAGAACGGCGCGCAGCACGGTGGCGATCATGACACCGCCGTTGACGGCGGGCGGGGCCGTGCCGCCCGGCGCTACGATCGCGAACCGCTTGTCGGGGTGCGCCTCGTAGACACCGTCCGCGCGACGGCTGACGGCAGTCGCCTCGTCAAAGATCGTCATGCTCGCTGGCTCCATGATCGATGGGGCAGGTCAGGCCCACAGCTCGCCTTCGAGCCTGGCTTCAGCCTCGGCCAGCGTGCCGCTGTAGGCGCCGGTCGACAGGTATTTCCAGCCACCGTCGGCGATCAGCACGACGATGTCGGCCGGCTCCCCGCTCGCCTGCGCCTTGTTCGCCAGTGCGAGCCCTGCATGCAGCACGCAGCCGGCCGAGATGCCCGCGAAGATGCCCTCGCGTGAGACCAGTTCGCGGGTACGGCGCAGCGCGTCGGCGGCAGACACCGAGAACCGGGAGGTCAGCACCGAGTCGTCGTAGAGTTCGGGGACGAAGCCCTCGTCCATGTTCCGCAGCCCGTAGACCAGCTCGCCGTACCGCGGCTCCGCGGCAACCACCTGAACGCCTGGCACGTGCTCGCGCAGGTACCTGCCGGTACCCATCAGCGTGCCGGTCGTCCCAAGCCCGGCCACGAAGTGCGTGATCTCTGGCAGATCGGCGAGGATTTCTGGCCCCGTTGACTCGTAGTGCGCGCGGGCGTTGGCCTCGTTGCCGTACTGGTAGAGCATCACCCAGCTCGGGTTCTCCGCCGCCATCCGCTTCGCGACCCTGACCGCCTCGTTCGAGCCGCCGGCGGCCGGTGAGTAGACGATCGAGGCCCCGTGCATCTGGAGCAGCTGGGTTCGCTCGGCCGAAGTGTTCTCCGGCATCACGCAAACGAGCTGGTAGCCGCGGAGCCTTGCGATCATCGCCAGCGAGATCCCGGTGTTGCCCGAGGTCGGCTCCAAGATCGTGCAGCCGGGCTTGAGCAGGCCATCCTTCTCGGCGGCCAGCACCATCCAGAGCGCCGCCCTGTCCTTGACCGAGCCGGTCGGGTTCCTGTCCTCGAGCTTGGCCCACAGCCTCGCGTCAGGACCCGGCGACAGGTGCGGGAGGCCGACCAGCGGGGTCCTGCCTATCGCGTCGAGGAGCGAGTCGTAGCGCATCGTGCATGCCTGCCCTGTGTTTGCCTCTCGTGGCCGGCTCGCGACCTGCGTTCGGGTCGCGGCGCTAAGCGGCTCAGCGCATCCCGCCAGCGACGGCCGGCAGCACGGTTACTGTGTCGCCGTCCTTAACTGGAACAGTCAGGCCACCGAGGAACCTGACGTCCTCGTCGTTCAGGTACACGTTGACGAACCGGCGCAAGCCCGAGTCGTCAACCAGCCGGCCGCGCAGCCCCGCGTGCCGTGAGTCCAGGTCGGCGAGCAGCGCGTCGAGCGTGTCGCCCGAGCCCTCAACCGACTTCGCGCCTCCGGTGAGTGTGCGCAGGATCGTCGGGATGCGGACCTCGATGGCCATTCGAACTCTCCAGAGATAGCGGGCGTACCGGCACTCGGCGCTTTTCGCAGCCGGGCCCGGCCGGCCTGCGGTCGCCGATGGAACAACTCGGCTCAGGTCTCGATCATTCCGCCAGTGCGGTTGGTCACCCGAACTTCCTCCTCGGTGACAACGCCGTCCAGGATCCGGAACGATCGGACCTCGGTGTCGTCCGGCTCTCTGGTCGAGACGAGCAGGTAGTGCGCACCGGGCTCCATCGCGTACGAGATGTCGGTTCGCGACGGATATGCCTCGGTCGCTGTGTGCGAGTGGTAGATGACGACAGGCTCCTCATCTTTGTCGTCCATCTCGCGCCAGACCTTCAGTTGCTCCATGGAGTCGAACCGGTAGAACGTGGGCGAGCGCTCAGCGTTGGTCATGGCGACGAACCGCAAAGGCCGGTCGCTGCCCGCCGGGCCGGCGATCACGCCGCACGCCTCGTCGGGGTGATCAGCCCTGGCGTGCGCGATTACCTGGTCTACCAGGTCGCGCGGGATGGTGAGCATGGCGCCGATAGTAGCCGCAGGCTCCGCAGATCCCGCAGCCCACGTCGCCCGCTAGGACAGTGCGGCCACCAGGCTCTCCTGCAGGAAGGCCAGCCATTGATAAACCTGGATATAGGCGAAGCGAGGATCATCGGCCTTGACGTCCTCGCTGAGCCCGTCAAAGTCGTCGGTTACGCCAAGCCTGACGCCGAGCGCGAGCCGCACGTCGTTCAGCGACCGCAGCCACGCCTCCGCCTGCTCGGAGCTGAGCTTGACCCGGCCGCCGCTGGCCGGCAGCGTCTGGAGCAGCATCTGTGCCGATTCCACCTTGGCCGACCGCAGGCCGGACTCGGTGAACCTGCGGAAGTCGTTGGCCGCATCGGGATCGTCGCGGTAGCCGTCGGGCAGCAGTCTGGCCAGTACCGGGTCGTCGGGGACCTCGGCCGACTCGCTGAGCCCGACCATGGCGGCGAGCTCGTCGGTATCGGGCGGCGGCATGTCGGCGACGACAAGCTCGACGACCTGCCCGACCAGATCCCGGATGATCGCAGCCTCAGGTCGCGCGAATCGGGCGGTCGCCCCGCCCGAGCTAGCACGGAATCCCGACATCAGCTCCTCCGGCTGCGCTGCATCTCCAGCGTCAACTGGTATATCAGCAATTACTGATCCTCAGGGTTAACTGTGCTTTCGTCGGCGGCCTGGCCAGGCCGGCTGCTCACCTAGCCGTCGTGGCTGACCGTTGCCCAGAGGCCATAGCCGTGCAGCGTCTCTGCGTTCCGCTCCATCGCTTCCCGCGCTCCCGCAGCCACCACGGCCTTGCCCTTGTGATGCACGTCCAGCATCAGCTTCTCTGCTTTGGGCTTGGCATACCCGAAGACCCGCTGGAACACGTAGGTCACGTAGGTCATCAGGTTCACCGGGTCGTTCCAGACGATGGTGAGCCAGGGCCGGTCAAGGGCCGTCTCCTCGCTCGTGTCTGGTCTGGCAACTTCCACAGGTGCGACGCTCACTCGTAGCCACCTCCCTCCTACTAGTGTTCCACTGCCCAGAAGCGGCCGTCACGCACGTCGACCGAGAGGGGCATTGTTTCCTCGGCCCGCATATGGGGTGTAATCGTCCGCCGGCCGGAATGCGCCTTCCCTGCCAAGGCGCCGCGTATCGCCGGCGCCGCGGTTCGTAGGCTTCCCATCGTGACCATGAGCCAAGAAGGACCGCTGGCCGACGGAACCGGCACGGGCCTGCTGACCGATCACTATGAGCTCACGATGGTCTCAGCCGCCCTGCGCAGCGGCGCGGCAGGCCGGCGTGCGGTGTTCGAGGTGTTCGCCAGGGAACTGCCGGGCGGGCGGCGGTACGGGGTGGTCGCGGGAACCGGCCGGTTCCTGCGGGCGCTCGAGGCCTTCCGGTTCGCCGCCGAGGAAATCAGCTTCCTGCGCAGCGCCGGGATCGTGGACGAAGATGCTGCCCGGTTCCTGGCCTCGTACCGGTTTCGCGGCGATATCTGGGGTTACGCCGAGGGGGACTGCTACTTTCCAGGTTCGCCGATCCTCGTCGTCGAAGGCACGTTCGCCGAGGCAGTCGTGCTAGAGACGCTAGCGTTGTCAATCTTCAACCACGACTGCGCCGTGGCCTCCGCGGCGTCGCGGATGGTGACAGCTGCTGGCGGCCGGCCGATCATCGAAATGGGATCGAGGCGCACGCACGAACGGGCGGCGGTGGCGGCCGCCCGCGCCGCCTACCTGGCGGGCTTCGCGACAACATCTAACCTGCGCGCCGGATATGAGTTCGGCGTGCCGACGGCGGGTACCAGCGCGCACGCATTCACGATGGTGCACGACGACGAGCGGCAGGCGTTCAAGGTCCAGCTCGACGCGCTTGGCAAGGGGACGACGCTGCTCGTCGACACCTACGACGTCGCTCGCGCGGTGCGGACCGCCGTCGAGCTGGCGGGACCTGATCTTGGGGCGGTCCGGATCGACAGCGGTGACCTGCGTCAGGTCGCGCACGCGGTCAGGGACGAGCTCGACTCGCTCGGAGCGAAGGGCACCAGGATCGTCATCACCGGCGATCTGGACGAGCACGCGATCGCCGGGCTCGCTTCCGCGCCGGTCGACGGCTACGGCGTCGGCACCGCCCTCGTCACGGGCTCTGGTGTGCCGACGGCGGCGCTGGTCTACAAGCTCGTCGCCAGGGCGGACCGGGGCGGGACGCTGGCCGCTGTCGCCAAGCGCTCGGTCGGCAAGCCGACGATCGGCGGCCGGAAGTGGGCGGTGCGCGCGCTAGACGCGACCGGGACGGCCAATGCCGAGATCGTTAGCCCCCGCGCTCCGGCCGGCGACGGCCACGCAGGCCCTGACGAGCCGGCGGCTACCGCTGACCGCCAGTCAGGGATCGCGCGGCGCCGGCGCAGGGTGCTGCTCAGGCAGCTGGTCAAGGCCGGTCAGGTCGTCGGCGCAGAGCCACTCGCGGTGGGAAGGGAGCGGCATCAGCGGGCCTTGCACGAGCTGCCGCCCCTGGCGCTGCGGCTCTCCTCTGGCGACCCCGCCATCCCGACGGTGATCAGGGCGAGGCGGCAGAGCATGGGCAATGGTGCCGGGGGCTGACCCTCCGGCCCGGTAGCCTGACCGTCATGCATGCAAGCGCCAGGCACGTCGCGCAAATCCTCTCTGAACTAGGCGCCACCGGCGCCGTGCGGGAGCTTCCCGAGTCAGCGCCGACCGCCGCTGCGGCGGCCGCGCAACTCGGCTGTGAGGTCGGCGCGATCGCGAACAGCCTGATCTTCAGCGCCGACGGCGAGCCATTGCTGGTCCTGACCAGCGGCGCGCACCGTGTCGACACCGGCTGGATCGCCGCGCAGCACGGCTACGCCGCCGTGCGGCGAGCCGACCCTGATTTCGTTCGCGCGGCCACCGGCCAGGTGATCGGCGGCGTCGCACCCGTCGGGCATCCCGCCCCGATCCGCACGCTGGTGGATCTTTGGCTGGACAAGTACGACGTTGTCTGGGCGGCGGGCGGGCACCACAGTACGGTGTTCCCGACGTCGTATGACGAACTGCTCGCCTTGACCGGCGGCGAGCCCGCCGATGTGTCCGGCTAACCAGGATGACCCGGGGCTGGCTTAGCCTCCGCCGTCGGGCAGCGACTGGAAGATTTCCTTGCATTCCGGGCATACCGGGAACCGGCTCGGATCGCGGCTCGGCACCCAGACCTTGCCGCAGAGGGCAACCATGGGCGTGCCGTTGACCGCGCTGTCCATGATCTTGTCCTTCAGGACGTAGTGCGCGAACCGCTCGTGGTCGCCGTCACCAGTCGACAGGTCCGGTCTGGTATCGGAGTCGACCTTAGTGCCGCCGGCCGGAAGAACATCAGTCACGCGCCCTAGCCTACGCCCCGTCGGCAACCCGCCACAGAGCCCGGTGTTTCCGGTTTGGGCATGCTCACCGGACGGCTGAGGGAGCCCGCGGGGCGACCGGTCAGTTCAGCACCGGGTCGTCTGGATAGGTCGACAGCAGCGCCATCTCGCCGCCCTGCCGTCGCAATACCGAGGGATAGAGCCGGTCGGGGTCGTCGGCGAAGGCGTCCTCGGGAAGCCCGTCGAGGACGAGCCAGGCGCCGACGTCAATCTCGGCATCCAGCTGGCCGGCACCCCAGCCCGCGTAGCCCGCGAACACGCGCAGCGAGGCAATCCCGTCCGCCAGAAGCTCGGGCGGAGCGCCCAGGTCGACCAGGCCAATCCTGGACATCAGCTCCGAGCCGGCCAGCGAGCGCCAGCCGATCGGCTCGCTCTCGCCGCGCGGCAGCGCCAGCGCGAGCGCGCTGTCCGGCGACACCGGTCCGCCCTGGAACAACACGCTGGGCCCGGTCACCAGCTCGGTCCACGGCTCCAGGACCTGCTTGACCGGAATCTCGCTTGGCCGGTTGAGAACGACCCCGAGGGTCCCCTCTTCCGGATCGTCCTCCACGATCAGGACGATGGTGCGCCGGAAATTGACGTCACCAAGCATCGGCGTGGCTGCGAGCAGCTGACCCGTGCGGGATTCCTCCTGCATGTCTCTATGATGCGCCACAGCCGCGACCGGCTGCTGGCCGGCCGGGCCGGTCAGAACAGCAGGCTAGAAAGCCTTGACCGGGCCTTGGTAACCCGCGGATCCCTGGGCGGCAGGACGTCGAACAGGTTAAGCAGATGCCGCCTTACCTTCTCCCGGTCGTCGCTGGCTGTGCGCTGGAAGGCACCAAGCAGCCGGTCGAAGCTGGCGTCGACCTGTCCGTTCGCGAACTCCAGGTCCGCTGCCTTGGCCTGGGCATCCGGGTCGTCCGGGTGCTCGGCCGCCGCCCGGCGCACCTTGGCCTGATCGTATGAGCTCACCCGCCGCAGCAGGTCCACCTGCGCCAGCCAGGCCGTCGCGACCGGGTGCCCCGGCGTATCGGCGAGCACCTGCTCGAGCGTCGTGGCGGCCTTCTCCAGATCGCCGGCGTCCATGGCGCTCTGCACGGTCTCGAACCGCTGGTCGCCGAGGAGTTCCCCGGGGCCTGGCGGACCACCCGGTCCGCCCTGGCCAGTGGGGCCTGGACCGCCTGAACGGCCTTGCGGCGCGCCTGGCCCGGCGGCCGAGGCGGGTTCGGGCTGGCCAGAGGCCGCCTCGGCCGCCTCGGCGCTGTCCGATACAGACGCCTCCGCGCGCACCCTGGCTGGCATCCCGAGCTGGTCAGCGACCTGAAGCACCTGGTTGATCCACTGCCGGACCTGGGCTTCTGGCAGCGCGCCGAGGAACCCGTCCACGAGCTGGCCGCCGATAACAGCTACGACCATCGGGATCGACTGCACCTGCAACGCCGCCGCTAGCTGCGGATTGGCGTCGACGTCTACCTTGGCCAGCAGCCAGTCGCCAGCGGCCTCGCCGGCCAGCCGCTCAAGCACGGGGCCTAGCTGCTTGCAAGGCTCGCACCACTCGGCCCACAGGTCGACGATCACGGGCGCGGATTGCGACCTGGCCACAACATCGGTATTGAACGTCGCGTCGGTGACCTCGAAGACGAAGCTGGAGGCCGCACCGCCCGCGCCAGGCTGTGCCGCCTGCTCGCTGCGCTTCGCGGCCGCCTGCCTGGCACCGAGGTCGGCGGCGCCGGCCATCGAAAAGTCTCGCGGCTGTTGCATGACTCCATCCTGCCGTATCCCGTTCAGCATGCAGGCACGTGACGGGATGTGCGGCCGCTCCTCGCGCGCCGTCGCACATCCGCGCGAGTGGTGGTCAGAAGGCCGGGGTTTCGAAGTAGCTGCCCCACTCGTCCTTGAGCGCGCCGCAGATCTCTCCGAGCGTGGCCTCGGCGACCGCAGCGTCGATCATCGGCTGGATCATGTTGGCGCCGGACCTGGCGGCCTGGATCATCGCGGCCATGCTGGCGTCGACGGCGGCCTGGTCCCTGCGTGCCTTTCGCTCGGCCAGGTCGCGGACCTGGGCTCGCTCGACCTCGTGGCTGACCCGCAAGATCTCTACCGGCGACTCGACGGTTTCCGTGTGGCAGTTCACGCCGACGACCTTCTTCTCGCCCTTCTCCAGCTGACGCTGGTAGGCAAAGGACGCCTCGGCGATCTCGGCCATGAACCAGCCTTCCTCGATCCCGCGCAGGATCCCGCCGGTCATGGTGTCGTCAGGGCTCATCGCCTTGATCTTGGCGAAAATCTCCTCGGCCTCGGCCTCCATCCGGTCGGTCAGCGCCTCGAGGTACCAGGAGCCGCCCAGCGGGTCGGCGACGTTGACCACGCCGGTCTCTTCCATGATCACTTGTTGGGTTCGCAGCGCGATCTCCGCGGCCTTCTCGCTCGGCAGGGCCAGCACCTCGTCGAGCGCGTTGGTGTGCAGCGAGTTGGTACCGCCGAGCACGGCTGCCAGCCCCTCGACGGCGGTGCGCACGACGTTGTTGTCCGGCTGCTGCGCCGTGAGCGAGACGCCAGCGGTCTGGGTGTGGAAGCGCAGCCACTGAGCCCGCTCGGTCGTGGCACCGTAGACGTCGCGCATCCAGCGAGCCCAGATCCGGCGCGCGGCCCGGAATTTGGCGATCTCCTCGAAGAAGTCGATGTGCGCGTCAAAGAAGAAGGACAGGCCAGGGGCGAACACGTCGATGTCCAGGCCGCGGGACAGGCCAAGTTCGGCGTAGCCGAACCCGTCGGCGAGCGTGAAGGCCAGTTCCTGTGCAGCAGTCGAACCCGCCTCCCTGATGTGGTAGCCGGAGACAGACAGCGGCTTGTAGTCGGGGATCTCGGCGACGCAGTACTCCATCAGGTCACCGATCAGCTTCAGGTGCGGCTGCGGCGGGAACAGCCATTCCTTCTGCGCGATGTACTCCTTGAAGATGTCGGTCTGCAGCGTCCCGTTGAGCGTGCCGATATCGGCTCCCTGCCGCTTGGCGGCGGCCAGGTACATACAGAAGACCGGGACGGCTGGTCCGCTGATCGTCATGGAGGTAGTGATGTCGGTGAGCGGGATGCCGGAGAACAACACGTCCATGTCCGCGGCCGAGTCGATTGCGACGCCGCAGTGACCGACCTCCCCTGCCGAACGCGGGTCGTCGGAATCCCTGCCCATCAGGGTCGGCATGTCGAACGCGACCGACAGGCCGCCACCGCCGGCCTGCAGCAGCATCTTGTACCGCTGGTTGGTCTGCACGGCGTTGCCGAAACCCGAGAACTGCCTGATCGTCCACGTCCTGCCGCGATAGCCCGCCGGGTACAGGCCGCGGGTGAAGGGGTACTCACCCGGCCAGCCAATCCGCTCGAAGCCGGGAACCACCGCTCCGGATTGCGGACCGTAGACCGGATCCACGGCGACGCCGGACAGGGTGGTGAAATCCGCGTCGCGGAGCCGTGAGTTGTCGTACCGGCGCTGCCAGCGTGCCCTGCCATGGTCGCCAGGGTCGCCAGGGTCTCCGTGGTCACCTGCGGACTGCTTGCCCATGGTTCATCCTCCGGCAGCTGTGCGATCAGCAGATAGTAGGACGTCCTACTAACCGCTGCTGCCAGTGTAGGTTGCCAGGCCCGGCATGGGGAAACCCCAAACCGGGCCCAACCATGTGCCGGGTCGTGTCGTCTTTCTAGACGCAGGACCGATGACCGCCGCGCGTGCTAGCGCTCGGGACCAGCCCAGGCCGATTGTGTGGTAGAACAAATGCGAAATCTCGGGAGCGACTCGGGCTGCTTTGTGCTGGCCGGCGACGTTGCTACCCTGCATGCACCATGGGCTAGGCCGCCGGCGACGGCATCGAGGCAAGGGAGCTCTGTGGCCAGGCTCCGTACCGCCGACCGCGATGCCGCTGAGGAACTGTTCAACGCGTGCTACCCGAGGCTCGCGGGCTGGGTCAGGCGCCTAGTCGATGACGACGAGACGGCGCATGAGATCGCCGCTGAGGCCTTCACCAGGCTGCTGTCCCGCTGGTCGGGGCTGGAAAATCCGCAGAGCTATCTGTACATGATCGCGACGAATCTGGTCAGAGACCATTGGCGTAAGACAAGCAGGGAGCGGCGCGCGATCAGGACCATGACGGCCACCGTGCCGAAGGAACCCGCCTGGCATCCGGCGCAGGATGTCGACGTCCGCGACCTGATCGAGGGCCTGCCGCCGCGACTGCGCAGCGCGTTCCTGCTGCACTACTACGGCGGCTTCGGCGTCAAGGAGGTGGCGATGCTGCTCGGTCGGCCCGAGGGCACCGTGAAGGCCGACTTGCACCACGCGCGCGCCAAGCTCAAGGCAGCGGTCGGTGAGCTGTCATGACCGAGCATCGCGATCCCGTCGAGACGTGGCTGAGCCGCGACGTCGAGCTGATGCCCCCGCCTCCTGGGGCTTTCGAGCGTGTGCACAGGCGCGCCCGCCACCGCAGGGCCATGAAGACCATGACAGCCGCAGCCGGCGCCGCGGTGATCATCGTCGCTGGCGTCACCGTGCCTCAGCTCGCCGGCAGCTTCAACGGCTCGCAGCCAGGGCCGCCCGCGAGGGTGAAGACCTTCGGGCCAGCACCGAAGCCTGCGCCGGGCGCCCTGTCCGTGCCGGGGCCGTCGCTGTCGACCATGACCGGGCGACCTGGCGTCGTCGCCGGTTTCAGGCCTGTCTCGGTGACCTTCGTCGGCCCGACGACCGGTGCCGTGCTCGGCCATGCCGGGTCCTGCGCGGCTCGGCCGTGCACCGCGATCGCGGGCACCCACGACTACGCAAAGTCCTGGAGCGAGATCGGCGCGCCGCCTGCCGGGCCACCGGCAGCGACCACGGGTGTAAGCCAGATCAGATTGCTGAACCTGCACGACGGCTGGGTCTACGGACCGGCGCTGTTCGCCACCCACAATGGCGGACGCAGTTGGCAGCCGATCCGGTCGCTGCCTGGCCGCGTGATCGACCTGTCGGCGGTCGGGCTGCGCGCTTTCGCGGTCGTCGCGTCCGGCTGCACGGGCACAGGAGCGCAGTTCGCGGCTGGGTGCACCGGCTTCTCGCTCTACTCAGCCAAGGGCACCAGCGACCAGTGGCGTCCGGTACCCGGCGCTTCGGGCTCCGGCCGTGCCGTCGCTGGCGGCCTGCAGCTGACCGGGCAGGGCGGTTACCTCCTCGTCGGCCGGCACCTCTATGCCGGACCCGTCACGGGCGCCGCCTGGCACCAGGTGCCCACCAGGGCGGCCACGACGCCGGCGTGCCTGGCCAGCCGGGCGTCCGGCTCCGCGCTGATCGCTCCCCTGTCGCTGGCTTCGGGAGCGAGCGATCTGTTCCTCGTTTGCCAGAGCCGGGCCGCGACCGGTCTTACCCTGTACCGGTCGGGCGACGGCGGATCCACCTGGCAGTCGCGTGGCGCGGTCAGCGCCACGGGCACCGCGGCATCGCTGGCCGTCTCACCGGCCGGGACTCTGGTCCTGGCCACGGACACTGGCATCTATAGCTCGGCCGACGCGCGCACCTGGAAGCGAGCGAGCGTGACCGCGCCGACCGGCGGATTCAGCTTCGTCGGCATGACCATCGGCGGACAGGGCGTCGCGGTCCCCGCGGAACCTGCGCCCGCGGTTTACATCACTGCTGACGGCGGGCTGACCTGGCAGGCCAGGGTTATTCGGTAAAGTCCCCAGCGTTCACGCGCAGGCTCCTGAGCAGGCCGAACAGGTCATCGAGTTGCTCGTCGTCATAGCCGCGCAGGCCGAATCCTGCGCTCATCAGGACCTCGGTCGCCTCCGCGACGACCGCTCGGCCGGCCTGGCGTGATCTCGGCGAGCGTCCCGCGCCTGTCCTGCGGATTGGGCTTGCGAAGCACGAGCCTGGCGCGCTCGAGCCGGTCGATCGTGTTCGTGACGCTGGTCGGATGGACCATGAGGCGCTCGCCGATCAGCCGCATCGGCAGCGCGCCCGCGCGGCTGAAGCTGAGCAGCACTAGTGCCTCGTACCTGGCGAACGTCAGCCCGAACGGCCGCAGCAGCGAGTCGAGTTCGCTGAGCAGGATCTGGTGCGCACGCATCACAGAGGTGACCGCCGCCATGGCCCGCGCCGGACCGAACCTGCGCTCCCAGATCGTGGCCGCGCGATCGATCGGGTCGAAGGGCAGGTCCATCGGCTTGCGCACAGCGCCAAGCTACCTGTGGCCTCTCGGCGGCCCCGGCAATTACACCCGCGCCCCGCCGATCACGTCTTGGACACCCGTTATTACAGCAAGTTATATTCCCTGCTTGGGGAGTACGTGACCATGACCTGACGGAGGGGGCGATATGCAGCGGGGGGGCTCCGGGGGGTCGCTCCCCCGGGCCAGCACCGCGGGGGGCTCCGGGGGATCGCACTCCCGGGCCAGCGCCACGGGGGGCTCCGGGGGATCGCTTCCCCGAGCGAGCACCACGGGGGCTCCGGGGGACCGCTCCCCCGAGCAAACAGCGTCTGGTCACGCCGTGACAGCTATTGCCCCAGTCCTGTGCGCAGGTGTCGGCGTTCGGTCCGACGGCCGCTGGGCGCTGCGGATGGCCAGCTTCCGGCTAGACCGGTCAGGCCTCGGCAGCGCTGCCCTGGGAATTGCGACGCCGCGGTCGGCGGCCGCTGCCGCCCTGATCGGACTGCTCTCCGGCCGGATGGCACCTGACTACGGAAGCCTGCGGGTGCTCGGCTACGACCTGCGCACCATTTCGGGCCGGGCGGCCGTCCGGCGCCAGTCCGGCATCGCCGGCCGTGCCGCCAGCCCGCTGGCTGCGACCCGGATCAGGGCGCTCGTCGACCGGGCCGCCAGGAAGTCGGGACAACCAGGATCTGACCGGCATCTGCTGGTGGCCGCGATACTGGACAGGCTCGGCCTGATGCCCTGGGCTGACGTGCCCATCGGCGCCGCTCCCGAGCTCATTGTCAGGAAGGTCAGGCTCGCCGTCGCGTGTGTGCACCAGCCGAAGCTGCTTCTGATCGACGGGCTCCTTGACCACCTGCAGCCGCTCGACAGGACCGTGCTGGCGGATGTGATCAGGGACTTCACCCGGGACACCGCGGTCGTCGCTCTCGGCGCCGACGCCGATGCCCTCGCGCTGGTCTGCGATCGCGTCATCGCTCTGACCGGGAGCGTCCTCGTCGGCGTGCCGCGCGTCCCGGTGCTAGGCGACGATGTCGGACCGGGCCTGGCAGGCCACCCGATCAGCTTCGCCGACAGCCACCACTAGCCCGAGTGGCTCCCTCGTAGGCACGAACCATCGGCCGTTTCCTGGTCATATCGTCATATTCCATCCGGTCAGGCATTGCCTGGATCTGGCCATCTTTGGGCCCGCTGCGAGGCCCCGCGGGGCGCGTTTCGGCCCGCTCACGGCGCGCCGCCTTATCGTAGGCTGCAACTCATGGACTGGAGCTTGTACCGGTGCGGGCGCATCGGGCATGTGACCTTCGCGCCCGATGAGCAGCACCTGCGCGAGCACATGCGCGCCGAGACCCGTACCGCCGAACTCTGGCAGTGCCTGCGGTGCGGTGCATACGTGCCGGGGGACCCGCACGGCACAGGCCCGGCCGCCGACGCACCAGTCATCCGGCGCGGCAAGGAGATCAGGGGCGACCTGATCCTGAAGCTGTTCGCGATCGAGCGGGCTATCAGGTTCGTCATCTTCGGCGCGGTCGCGTACGGCATCTGGCGGTTCGCGAACTCGGGCTCGATCGCTCAGGCGATCAACAAGGACATCCCGATCGTCAGGGACTTTGCCAGGGAACTCGGGTTCACCCTCAACCATGCGCTGCTCGAGAAGATCCAGAGCCTGCTCCACGTCAGCTCGTCGAACCTGCGCCTGCTCGCGTTCGGCGTGACGGGCCTCGCGATCGTGTCGGGGGTCGAGGCGTTCGCGCTCTGGCAGGCCAAGCGCTGGGGCGAGTACTTCGCGGCGATCGTGACCTCGCTGGGTCTCCCCTTCGAGATCTACGAGCTCACCAAGGCCGTCACGATCACGAAGGTCATCCTGTTCGTGCTGAACCTGCTTCTGGTCGGCTACCTCGTCTACAGCAGGCGGCTTCTCGGTGCTCGCGGCGGCAAGGAAGCCTACGAGGCGAGGCTGCGAGCCGACTCAGTTCTCGACGAGGCCGAACAGGCAGCCGCGGCCATCCGCACCGCGCTGTCGCGGCCCGCGGGTACCGGG
The DNA here is from genome assembly GCA_963696215.1 of uncultured Actinomycetota bacterium. Taxonomy (GTDB): domain Bacteria; phylum Actinomycetota; class Actinomycetes; order Streptosporangiales; family Streptosporangiaceae; genus Chersky-822. The sequence continues at coordinate 64,782 of CAVOJF010000005.1, read as the reverse complement.
CCAGGCGAACCGCCGTCCGCGGCGGCGGATGCGGCCGCTCAGGAACCGGCTCAGGGGCCGGCGGCCGCGGCGCCATCGACACCAGGAGTAGCGATCCCTGTCGCCGGGCGAGCCTCCTCCCCTGGCGAACGAGCCACGATCCGCCGCGACACGCAGGGTCCGAGCTAGTCCTGCCGGGCGGCTAGCCGGAGAATGGGTCCGGTGAGCACGAACTCGCAACCGGCCGGCCTGGGCAGCGAACAGCGGCGCAACCTGCTGGCCGGCCTCCTCGACGACGCGTCGCTGTTCCCGCCGGGCAACCAGCCGATGCCGGCCGCGGTTTCCGCGCACGTCAGTCACGAGTCGGCCTGGTTCAGCGACCTCACGGGCCCGTTCGTCTGCCCGGAGACGAAGCTCGCCGGCCTGGGCCGGGCTCTGACGACCGCGAACACTCCGTGGATCGACCTGGCCCTCGTCGTCACCGGCGGGGCCGACGCGGTCAGCGCGGCCACCGACGCCGTGGCCGCCGACCCACGGCTGCGGCTGCGGGCGATTGAGGTTCCCGCGGCCAATGGCACCGAGGTTGCTCGGGCGATCGCCGACGTCGCCGCGGCGCTCGACAATGTGCCGCTCGCCGGCGCGGCGGGCTACATCGAGTACCCGCTCGCCGCGATCGCCGACCAGGACACGGCCGGCCCGTTGCTCGACGTCGCCGACCAGCACGGCTACCGCCCCAAGTTGCGCACCGGCGGCGTTACCGCTGACGCGTTCCCCGGCGAGGACAGGCTGGCCGCGTGCCTGGCGGCCATCGCCGGGCGTCGGATCCAGTTCAAGTGCACCGCCGGACTGCACCACGCTGTGCGATGCACAGACGAGGCTGCCGGTCTCGAGCAGCACGGCTTCCTCAACGTGCTGCTCGCGACCAGCGCTGCCGCCGACGGAGCGAGCATCGGTGAGATCGCAGCCATCCTCGGCCAGCGCGACCGCGCGGCTATCGCGGCAGCGGCGCGGGCGCTGAGCGCCGACAGAGCCGCCGAGGCCCGCTGGCTGTTCACGTCGTTCGGCACGTGCAGCACCAGTGAACCCGTCGCTGATCTGGTCAGCCTCGGGCTGCTGAGTGAACCCTGAGTCCGGTAAAACGTAGGAGGTCTTGTACATGGCACTGGCGCGTGCGTGCGACTGGCTCGAGGTGCCGGACGGCCACCCGTTCGGGTTGCAGACGCTGCCGTACGGATCGTTCAGCGATGTGCACCATCCCGCGCGCAGGCGGGTCGGTGTCGCCGTGGGCGACCGTGTGCTCAACCTGACAGCCGCGGCCGAGCGGCTGTTGCCCGGGCGCGCCCATGACTTCAGCGAGGGCAGCCTCGATCGCTTCCTCGCGGCGGGCGACGGCGCGTGGGCGCAGGTCAGGGGCGCGCTGACGGAGTGGCTGAGCCACGATCACTACCGCAGCGCGATCGAGGACCTGCTTGTCTCCGCGGCCGAGGTGACCATGCACCTGCCGTTCACGGTCGCCGACTACGTCGACTTCTACGCCTCCGAGCAGCACGCCACCAACGTCGGGCGGATCTTCCGCCCGGACGGGGAGGCCCTCACGCCGAACTGGCGGCACCTGCCCATCGGCTACCACGGGCGCGCGGGCACGGTCGTGGTATCCGGTACACCGATTCGCCGCCCGTGCGGCCAGACCAGGCCGTCAGGCTCGGCCGCGCCGATCTACGGCGCATGCCGGCGGCTGGACTTCGAGGCTGAGCTTGGCTTCGTAGTCGGCGCAGAGTCCGCCATCGGCGAGCCGGTCGCGGCGGCACGGTTCGCCGAGCACGTGTTCGGCGCGTGCCTGGTTAACGACTGGTCGGCGCGGGACATCCAGGGCTGGGAATCTCAGCCGCTCGGGCCGTTCCTCGGAAAATCCTTTGGCACAACAATTTCTCCGTGGATAGTGCCGCTCGCTGCGCTGGAGCATGCGAGGGTGCGGCCGCCTTCCCTGGATACCGAGCTGGCCACTTACCTGGCCAAGTCCGGCGATTGGGGACTGGACATCGCCCTCGAGGTGCGGATCAACGGCCACGTCGTATCGCGCCCGCCGTACAAGACCATGCACTGGAGCCCGGCGCAGATGCTCGCGCACATGACCGTCAACGGAGCCTCGCTGCGCACCGGTGACCTGTTCGCGTCGGGGACCGTCAGCGGCCCTGAGCCTGACCAGTACGGATCCCTCATCGAGCTGGCCTGGGCCGGGCGCCAGCCGCTGTCGCTGCCCGATGGCAGCAACCGCGGCTGGCTCGAGGACGGCGATGAAGTTGTGATCACGGCCACGGCCGCCGGACCCGAGGGAACCAGGGTCGGATTCGGCGATGCGCACGGTCAGATCATGCCGGGCTGGCCGCCGGTTTCCTGAGCGCCCTTACCTCCTGAACTGGGCCATCCTGTTAGACGGGCACGTCATCGGGCTATCCGCGACTACGATGACGACATTGCCGATACGCGGGAGAAAGCGCCATGTCTGGGCAGCAGGAGCAATGGGACGGACTGGAGCATTCCGGCCAGCCTGACCCGCTCGATGCCAGCGTGCTCATGGCGCAGCATCCGGTGCGTGCGCGAGAACGCTCCAACGGGCACGGGTACGGCAGCCATGCCGCGTCGCGCTCCGGCCCAGCCGAGCCTGACCTCCCGCAGGCCGACCGGCCCGAGAATGGCCTGTCGCAGCGGTCGCGCGGCGTCTTCGAGCCGGCCTCGCGGGCCGGCGGCGGCCGCAGCACCCTTGAGCCAGGGACCGCCACCGAACGCCGGCCGGCGTCAGTGACCGGCAGCGGCGACTCCGGCCGCCAGGCACCGACGCCTGGGCTGGATGTGGCGAGCGGCGCGGCAGCGGAAGAGCCCGCCGGCCAGGCGCAGCATGCAGGCGCAGCGAAGGCCGCCGGCGCAGCGGAGCCTCCCATCTCGGCTGCCGGCGGGCTCGCTGATTTGGCCGATTCCGCAAGCGCCGAGCCAGGTCTGGACGACGTCATCTCGACCGAGTCGTCGCAGAACGGTCCGGAAGGCCACGCAGGCGGCGGGTCATCGGCCGGGACCCGGTACCACCCTGATCAGCCGGCGCGGCCTGCGCACCAGCCTGCGCTCAAGTCAGAACCAGGATCGTGGGCAGACCTGAAGCAGCGGCTGGAGCGCCTTCCGTACGGCCATCCGTCCTCGCCGTACCACGTGGACGGAGAGCGCAAGCAGCCGCCGCCGCGACTCAAGCACCTCGAACTGGCGCCTCCGGCCAGGGATCGCGGCAGCGACGCGCCGGCTGGGCCTAACCGTTACGGGCCTGCGGACCAGGGGCTGGGCAAGGCGAACCTGGCGCGGCCGGCGGCCAGCACTGCCGCCGTCGGCGCAGCGGATCCGTCCGCTCAGGCCGGCGTTGCGGCTGCGGGCGCACCCCCTCCTGGCACGGAGACCTTGCTTCCGGCCCGCGACCGTTCGGCTCCGGCCCGCGGGCGGCCGGAGCGCCAGGTGCCGAGTGCGCCCGCGGCCTCGCCGGTGGGCCCTGCTGGTCAGGCAGAACCAGCGCAGTCGGCTCCGAAGCCCGACACCGGCTCGTCCGCAAGCGGCGATGGCACTGGTAGCGACCCGCCGGTGACCAGCCCGGCCACTCCCCCGCTGACCGCGAACCAGGAGTCGTCCTTCGCCGTCCCCACCGTCCCCACCGTCCCCGCCGTCCCCGCCGTCCCCGCCGTCCCCGCCGTCCCCGCCGTCCCGGCCGGCGGCGCGGCCGGGGACGCGGACCACGGCCAGCACGTCGGCTCACCCCGACCGCGATTCACCCCGGCCGTGGACCCGCGGTCGTCCGCACCAGGTCCCGCCTTCACCCAAGCCGATCCGCCAAACAGGACGCAGCCTGCGCCAGCCTCCAGCCCGGCCGCCGCCACGCCGGACCGCACGCCGGCCAGGCCAGAGCCGGCCTCGAGCTCGTTCGTCAGCGAACTCCCGTTGCCCAGGTCCGCGCCGACCTTCACGTCGGCCGCCGGACCCAGGCAGCCTCCGCACCGGTCAGGCCAGGGTGACCCGTTTGGTGATCCCGAACGCGGGACCCAGACCGTGGGGCGCCGCCCCAGCTTCACGCCAGCCAGTGCTCATACAGGGGACGGAGGCGCCGAGCAGCGCGACGCGGGAGACCGCCCAAACTCGCAGGCGACCAGCAGCACCCGGGAGCGGAACGGGAAGCCGAGCCTGGCCACGGCCGCCCCGACGGCGCGCGGCCCGGGTTTCAACCCGGCGGGCAAGCCGCCTCGGATGGGCCCCAGACGGGTCGTGGGCCTGGGGCCCTGCCAGGCTCGCACCCGACCAGGTGGGGGTGGCCGATGACGGCTACGACCGGTTCCGCGCTGCCGAGGGGCGCGACATGTTCGGCAGCTACGTCGGCAGCGGCCTGACCACTAAGCTGCGGCAGGTCGAGGAGCGCCTCGAGCACGGCGGCCTGGACCCGCACACCGAGGAGCACGCGCTGCTCGACGTAGACGTGTTCCGGGCCAGGTTCGCCGACATGCTCCGACGTCATCCTGACCGCTCTCCGGACTTGCTGGCCACCCGAGTGCCGGGCGCGCTGTCGTATGCGTTCGTCTTCGGCGTCGACCACTACGCCGACGGCATCCTGCTCGTCCAGGACTCACTGCAGGCGCAGGGGTTCGAGCTGCAAGCACGCAAGAACAGCTGGAGCAGCGCGACGAACCGGTGCGTCTACACGATGTGGCACGACCCGCTCAGCGAGCTGCCGTTCGAGGTCCAGTTCCACACCAACGCCAGTCTCGAAGCTCAGTATCTCGCCAGGACGTCGGCCAATCTGATTAACGACTCGCGGATCGCGCCTGATGAAGCAGCCAGCTTGCGGTCCGACCTAGCCTCAACCTGGGCGGCACTGCCGTCGCCGCCGGGGAACACGGAGATCAGCGACTACCGCCGCTATGGAAGCAGCGGGCCGCGTAGGTAGCGAAGGCGGCATCTCGCGCAAGGCTCGCATGCTGGGCCAGATCGCTACCGATCAGGAGGCGACGTCGCCGCCGTCGGCCTGGATGGCACCCACCTGGTTGAAGTACTCCCTGATCAGCTGCCGCTGGCGGTCGCTGACCAGCTCAAAATTTTGGTCCAGCGCGTCCTCGCCGATCGCTTCCGCGGTGAGGTACAGATCCTTGATCTGATCCATCTTGGCGGTGGAAGGCGACCAAACGCTGGCCCGCGCGGCTTGCGAGGTCCTCGGACCCGCCGACGCTTCTGCCTGGCCAGGCTCCGGCGCACGCCCAGGCGGCAGCCCGCTGTCCGCCGCGCCATCGGCCTTGTCGGGTGGCTCGAACGGACCGCGCATCCGCAGCGCGCCAGCTTCTGCTCGCGCTGATCGCGCCCGTACCGCTGGCTGCGGAGCATCGGCGGGCTCGGGGGGCTCGGCGGGTCCGGCGGGCTCGGGGGGCTCGGCGGGTCCGGCGGGCTCGACGGGCTCCTGCCTTGCAGGCGGCCTGTCGCCCAGGATTACCGCCATCGGCGTCGTCTCATCGTCCGGGCTGACCACGTCCTGGCGATCCTCGCGCGGGGCCGACTCGATGGCAGGCGGTCCAGAGTTCGCAACCTCGGTTACGGCGGGCGGGATCGCACCGGTCGGGCTCGGCGGTGGCGCGGTCGCGGCGACACCCTGCCGCCGACGATCGCCCTGGGCGCCGTCGGACTGACTGGGCGGCGGGCTGGGCGGCGGCGACGCGCCGGCGCGCGACCTAATGCCCTGTCCTGGCTGGCCGGCAGTAGCAGCAGTGCGGCGTGCTGAGTCCACGTCGGGACCCGCGCCTGCGGACCCGCCGTCGGCGGCGGCCTCGCGGTCTGGCCCGGCAGATCCGGCCTTCGCCGGCGCCTGACCTGGCCGCGCGTGCTCGTCATCGGCACTGTGACCTTGCCTGACCGCCTCGGCCGCGGTAGCAGCAGCCTCAGGTTCGACCGGCTCAGCGCGGCTCGCGGACGGACCTGCCGGCAACGCGGCGGGCGGGCCGATCCTGCGTGCGGGCTTCGCGGCGGCATCGCGTTGACGATCTCGCGGATCAGGCCGGCCACCGCTGTCACGACGGTCATAGCCCCCGCGCTGCTCGCGGGACACCGGCCCGCCCGCACCATAACGGCCGTAGTCATCCTGGTTCCACTCATCCGGAGTGGCACCGCTGTCGCGGGACTCGTAGCGATATGCCTTCGGCGCTCTGCCCTGCCCGTACCCGGACCCGTCCTCTGGAGCCCATCGCTCGCTGCCTGACCGGCCGGCCATCGGGTGGCCACGGTCGCCGTACCTCGGATCGGGCCCGCTCCAGCCAGAGCCGATGTCCTCCTGCCGCGCGGCATCGGCAGGCATCGCTCGGCTTTCGCAGGCCCCGCCGTGGCGGGGCCCACCGCGGATCTCCGTCGCGCCAAGGCCCCTCGCTCGGCTGATCGTGCGACCGGTACCCTGGCGGCCCGTCGTAGTACGCAGGCGGACGGTCTCCGCCACCGGGCTGGTAGTAGTCGGGGCGCCTGTGCCCGGCAGGGGGATCAGCCCGCCCGTCAGGCGCCGTATACCGGTCGGTGCCGTAGCCCGCCGGATGCTGGGCCGCGTCCCCGCGCCGGTAGTTCGCCTCGTGGTCCGGTACCCAGCCAGGACCAGGACCGTCAGCACGTCCGTAGCCATCAGCCGGGCGAGAACCGCCGGCCGCGCCAAATCCATCGGCGTAGCCAGCCCCTGGCGGGCCAGCGACGGGGCCCCCGTCGCGTCGACCCCTCGGGCCTGGGCCGCGTCCCGCCGCGTGACCGCCAGGCGGGGTGCCGCCTGGACGACCCCGGGCAGGTGCCGGGGGACTGCTGACTGGTCCGCCGGTGCCCGCTTGCCAGCGTCCGTCCTGCCGTGCGGTTCCATCAGGCCGCCAGTAACCGTCCGGTGACCGGTAGCCTGGCGGCGCACCGTAGCCGTCGGGCGGACCGTAGCCGTCGGGCGGACCGTAGCTGGCAGGCCCGCCGTAGCCGTTCGGCGGGCCATAACCCTCCGGCTGCCCGTAGTCCTCGGGCCGTCCGTACTCCCCAGGGCGCCCGTAGTCCGCGGGCCGACCGTACTGCTCAGGCCGACCGTACTGCTCAGGCCGACCATAGAGATCGGGCTCGGCATAGCTGCCTGGCGGGCCGTAGCCGCCAGCTGGCGCAGGACCCTTGGGCGAGTAGCCGTCAGGCGAGTAGCCGTCTGGCGGAAGCCGGTCATCCCCGTGGCCGTAGCCACCTCGGGGGCCGTAGCCACCACGGGGGCCTGGGCTCCCTTCCTGGGCGAGTCCCCCGTCGCGCCGACCATTCACGCCGGGCTGGAACTCCCGGTCCCTGCCGAGGCTGCCGTCCAGGCCAGGACCGCCTGGGCGGTATCCGCCGTCCCTGGCGAGACCGTTGTCGGGGCCGCGGCCGGCGCCAGGGCCGTAGCTATCAGGCGCGCGATAACCGCCACGCTCGCCGCGGTTCGGCGGACCGCCGCGGCCGTCGGGCTGACCGTACCCGCCGCTCTGGTCGTAGGGGGGGTATCTGTCGGCAGGGACGCCAGCCCCGGGCCGGCCGGAACCGCCAGGCGCGCCCGTGTTGCCTCGCGGGCCGTGACCTTCTTGACCCGCGTGGCCGCCGGGAGCGGCAGCACCGGGTCCGGGTCCGAAGAGCCCGCTGCGACTCCTGCTCGGCCTGGCCGGCCGGCCAGGCGCCTGAGGCTGGCCGGGGGCGCCATTGCTGGACCGGCGACCGTAACCGGCCGCCTGTCCAGGGCCCCGCACGCCGTCATGCTGGCGGTCACCGTCGGCAGCGCCTTGACCGCCGGTCCTGGACGACCCGTCGGCCGGCCCTACGTCAGGACCGCCGGCCGCGCCGTGGTGAGGCTGGCGGGCGTAGCCGTCCGGCGGCCCGCTGCCAGGGCGCAGTCCGTAGCCGTCGCGCGAATCTGGCCCGTTCTCCGCCTGGTCGTCGCGACGCCGGCGCGGCAAGGGTGCGGCGGATCCGCCGGGCCCTTGCGACCCGTCAGACGGGCCAGGGCTCGCCGGGTGCGCCGGCACGCCACGTCGGCCCATGTCTGGCCGGACCGCGCGGCCATTGTCCTGGGGATACGGGCCGTCGCCGGTGGCCTGCCAGTCAGGCGGCCCGTAGCCGCCCTGGTAACTGCGCGGCGCGTGCTGTCCGGGCGGTCCGCCGCTGGCGGACCCATAGCCGGCTGGCCCACGATCAAGGGGCCCTTCTGGTCGATAACCGCGGGCAGACCGGTCGCCTGGCTGACCGCCGGGGGCGGCTTGGCGGTACCCGGGCGGCGCCTCCGTCCGGTAGCCGCCCTGCCTGGGCGGCCCGAACTCGCTGCCGGTCGCCGGAGCGCGCGCGTTCCTGACCGGGCCGTCTTCTTGGCTGGGAGCGGAACCGCCCTCGCCGCGCCGCGACTCAGCGGTCGGTGGTTGATCGGACCACGGCCAGTCACCGGCGACGTAGCCCTCACCAGGCATCAGCCGGAGGGTCGGCGGCGCTGGCTGCTGCCAGCCTTGTTGCGGCTCAGGATCGCGCCAGATCTGGCCCGGCGGCTCGGCATCGTGCCAGACCTGGCGGGGCATCTGCGGTTCGACGGGCGCCATCTCGACGGGTTCCGGATAGACCGGGCGCGCCAGGACCGGGCCAGCCGATTTCTGATCAGGCCCGTCGTACTCCGCCGATCCGTACTCCCCAGATCCGTACTCCCCAGATCGGAACTGGGCCGACCCGACGGCGCCATGGCCAGAACCTGACTGGGATTCAGAGTCGGACGGCGACCCAGGAACCGGCGGGCCGCCAGCAGGAAGACCGGCAACAGGCGGTCCGGCGGCTAGGGTGCCCGCACCAGGCGGCGCAGGGGCGGCCGGCGCGGCGACCGGCTGGCCAGGCCGTAGTGGGCCGGGTACATGCGGCCCAGAGACCGATGGGCCGGCGACCGGCGCTGCCGATCCCGGCGCGCCGGGATCGGCAGAGGACGGCGCGTTGCCGGCCATTGCCCGGCGGGCCGAGATGACCGGCGTGACCGGCCGGCCGATTCTGAAGGGGTTCAGCCACTGCTCAGCTTCGATGTCGCCGGTATCGTCCAGCAGGCCCCGCGCGTCATCGCTGTCATGCGCGCCAGCATCGCCTGGCTCGCCTTGCCCTGGCCTACGCCGACTCCTACGCCCCCCGGCCACGTCTAGTCAGACCGCCAAGGCGCCAGGCAGGCCGCGTCTCGCGAAATGACTGTCCGCACCCACAAGACCAGTTACCTCCGCTATTGCCGCTCGCGATACCGCCCGGCCGCCGAGGTCACCGGGAGATCGCGGGCCGCGCGCCGCCCCGCCCTTAGCCGCCCGGGCCAGGCCGACCAGCCGGAACATCCGGCCGATAAGCAAACGAGCCCGGGTTTAACCGTCTAACGATTTCACGTGGTGGGGTATGCCGCAACCGATCCGATGCAGGTCACAACACCTATCCGGGCGGTTACGGACGCGGAAGGACGCTCTGGCGCAAACTTAACGCCCGCAGCGGCCTTGGGCTAGGTTGTTGTCACCTAGCGGAGACAATCTAGGGACCCAGGGCCGGGAGGGATCATGTCGAACCAGGTCAAGTATGTCCTGCAAGAATCCGAGATGCCGCAGCAGTGGTACAACATCATCCCTGACTTGCCAGCCCCGCCCCCGCCACCGCTTCATCCGGGGACCAGGCAGCCCGTCGGACCGGACGACCTTTCACCGCTTTTCCCGATGGCGCTGATCATGCAGGAGGTCTCAGGGGACCGGCACATCGCGATCCCTGAGCCAGTGCTCGATGTGTACCGCCTCTGGAGGCCTACTCCGCTGTTCCGCGCGAGGCGGCTCGAAAAGGACCTTGGCACCCCCGCGAGGATCTACTACAAGTACGAGGGCGTCAGCCCGGCTGGATCGCACAAGCCCAACACGGCTGTCCCGCAGGCCTACTACAACGCCGCCGAGGGCACCAGGAAGCTCACGACGGAGACCGGAGCGGGGCAGTGGGGCAGTGCGCTCGCGTTCGCCTGCGCGCAGTTCGGGATTGACCTCGAGGTATGGATGGTGCGGTCGTCCTTCGACCAGAAGCCGTACCGCAAGCTCCTGATGGAGACCTACGGCGCGCGGGTGCACCCCAGCCCGTCGGACGTCACCAACGCGGGCCGGGCGATCCTGGCCGCGCACCCGGACTCCACGGGCAGCCTGGGCATCGCGATCAGCGAGGCCGTCGAGGTCGCGGGCAGCAACGAGGACACCAGGTACTCGCTCGGCAGCGTGCTCAATCACGTGCTCATGCACCAGACGATCATCGGCGAGGAGGCACTCAAGCAGCTCGCCGAGGCCGGCGACACGCCTGACGTGATAGTCGGCTGCACCGGCGGCGGATCGAACTTCGGCGGCCTGGCCTTCCCGTTCCTGCGGGAGAAGATGGCCGGCCGGATGAACCCGACCATCAGGGCCGTCGAGCCTGCCGCCTGCCCGTCATTTACGAGGGGCAGGTACGCCTACGACTTTGGCGACACCGCCGGATTCACGCCGTTGCTGAAAATGCACACGCTCGGGCACGAGTTCATTCCCGATCCCATTCACGCGGGCGGGCTGCGTTATCACGGGATGTCTCCGCTGCTTTCGCACATCTATGAACTCGGCCTGATCGAAGCCGTGGCCAAGCCCCAGTCGGAGTGCTTCGCCGCCGGAATGCGGTTCGCGCGGACCGAGGGAATCGTGCCGGCCCCCGAGCCGACTCACGCCGTCGCCGCCTGCATCGAGGAGGCGCTGCGCTGCAAGGAGACCGGCGAGGAGAAGGTCATCCTGACCGCGCTGTGCGGCCACGGGCTGCTGGACCTGCAGGCCTACGGCGACTACCTGCACGGCGAGATGCGCGACCTCGACCTCAGCGACGCTGCCCTCGCCGAGGCGCTGGCTGGCCTGCCCGCCGGCGTCTGACCGCGGTTCACCATGATCACGGACGACTTTCTGCAGCCCCGCTGAGAACCGTCCGTGATCATGGTGCGGCACGATGCAGCAGCTCGATGATCTGATCTCCGTACCTGCCCAGCTTGGCCTCACCGACGCCACCGACGATGGCAAGCTCGGCCAGCGACGACGGCTGCTGGGCGGCAATCTCGCGCAGTGTCGCGTCGTGGAAGATCACGTAGGCGGGCACGCCCTGCTCTTTGGCCGCGGCCGCGCGCCATGCGCGCAGTTGCTCGAACAACCCGGCCGCCGCCGCGGGCAGCTCAGCGGCCGGCGTCGCGGCGGGCCGGCCTGACCTGGACCTGACCTTGGCTGGCGTCTGCTCCCGTCGGAGCAGGACCTGCCGCTGCCCGGACAAGACCGTCGCACTAGCCTCGGTCAGCGCGAGAGTCCCGTAATCGCCGAAGACGGCCAGCAGGCCCTGCGCGAGAAGTTGCCGCACCACGCCTCGCCACTCGCTCTCGCGCAGTTCGGCGCCGATGCCGAACACGGTCAGCGACGCGTGATCGTTCTCAGTCACCTTCGGCGTCTGCCTGCCGAGCAGGATGTCGATCACCTGGCCAGCCCCGAACCGCTGATGCCGCTCCCTGTGCAGCCGCAGCACGGCAGACAGCAGCTTCTGCGCCGCGATCGTGCCGTCCCACGTCTCCGCAGGCGACAGGCAGGTGTCGCAGTTCCCGCACGCTCCCGCTGGCTCTCCGAAGTAGCCGAGCAGCTGAGAGCGGCGGCATTCGATGGTCTCGCAGAGCGCCAGCATCGCGTCCAGGTGCGCGGCCTGTCGCCTGCGGTGCGCCAGGTCGCCCTCCGAGGTGTCGATCAGCCGACGCTGCAACACCACGTCGGCCAGGCCGTACCCCAGCCACGCGGTAGCCGGCAGGCCGTCCCGGCCGGCCCGGCCGGTCTCCTGGTAATAGCCTTCGACCGATTTCGGCAGATCCAGATGAACCACGAACCTGACGTCCGGCTTGTCGATCCCCATGCCGAACGCGATGGTCGCGACCATCACCAGGCCGTCTTCGCGCAGAAACCTGGCCTGGTTGGCGGTCCTGGTCCTGCCGTCAAGACCGGCGTGATACGGCAGAGCGGTGACGCCGTTCCGCTCCAGGAAGGCCGCGGTCTTCTCGACCGACGCGCGCGACAGGCAGTAGACGATGCCCGCATCGCCGGGGTGCTCGGTCCGCAACAGCGTCAGCAACTGCTTGGTCGGCTCGGCCTTCGGCTCGATCCGGTACCTGATGTTGGGCCGGTCGAAGCTGGCGACGAACTGCCTGGCCGAGCCCAGGCTCAGGCGCGAGATGATCTCAGTCCGCGTTGCCTTGGTCGCGGTCGCCGTCAGCGCGATCCTGGGCACGTGCGGCCAGCGTTCGTGCAGCGCCGAGAGCGCCAGGTAGTCGGGCCGGAAGTCGTGCCCCCACTGCGACACGCAGTGTGCCTCGTCGATCGCGAACAGGCTGATCTTGCCCTGGTCAAGCAGCCGCAGCGTGGCTTCTGACCGCAGCCGCTCTGGAGCCAGGTAGAGCAGGTCCAGATCCCCGGCCAGGAAGTTGGCCTGCATCGCCGCCCGCTGGGCCGAGTCCTGGGTGGAGTTCAGGAAGCCCGCCCTGACCCCGAGCGCTTGCAGCGCGTCGACCTGATCCTGCATCAAGGCGATCAGCGGGGAGATAACCACGCCCGTACCGGGTCTGACCAGCGCCGGTATCTGGTAGCACAGCGACTTGCCGCCGCCGGTCGGCATCAGCACGAGCGCGTCACCGCCGGCGATCAGGTGCTCGATGACCTCCTGCTGGGCACCGCGGAAGGACTCGTAGCCGAAGACGCGGCGCAGGACGCCCGCGGCCTCGCTCCGATCCGCACCGGCCGCCGCGCGCGCATCCTGACTGGCGGCCTGGAATGTCACCGCGCCAGTCTAGGCCGCGGCTGCGACACAAGCCGATGCTGTGAGGCGGCCGGACTGGCCGCCCGCCACCGCGCTCGTCGGGGGGTTGCGGGGGACCGGCCCCTCCGGGTTGGCTAGCCTCCTGCCCGGGAGCACGGGGAGGCGCGATGCAGGACAGCGGGCAGGCCGCAGAGGCGGATCGGGCGACAGTCGACAGGCAGCGGCTGCGGGAGCTGACCGAGCGGGAGCGGGCGAGGTACGCGACCGCGCACGCAGCGTCGCTGCGCGCGTTCGGCGAGGCCGGTGCGCACCTGCTCGGCGGTGTCCCGATGACGTGGATGCGGATGTGGCCCGGCGGGTTCCCGCTCTACCTGGCGACGGCGCGCGGCGCCAAGCTGACCGACATTGACGGCAACATCTTCACCGACTTCTGCCTGGGCGACACCGGCGCGATGGCCGGTCACTCCCCCGCACCCGTGCAGGCCGCGGTCGCGCAGCGCTACGGCGAACTGGGCGGCGCCACCACGATGCTGCCCACCGAGGACGCCGCGTGGGTGGCCGCCGAACTGGCCCGCAGATTCGGCCCGGCGCACTGGAGCTTCACGCTGTCGGCGACCGACGCGAACCGTTGGGCGCTGCGGATGGTCAGGCAGATCACCAGGCGACCGAAGATCCTGGTCTTCTCCTACTGCTACCACGGCAGTGTGGACGAGACCTTCATCCTCGCCGGACCGGACGGCCCGGCGAGCCGGCCAGGAAATACCGGTGCGCCGGTCGATCCGACGGCGACGACCAGGGTCGTGGAGTTCAACGATGTCGCCGCGCTCGAGCGGGAACTGGCCTACGGCGACGTCGCCGCGGTGCTGATGGAACCGGCGCTGACCAACATCGGCATCGTGCTGCCCGAGCCCGGCTACCTCGCCGCCGTCAGGGAGCTGACCAGAATCTACGGCACGCTGCTGATCAACGACGAGACGCATACCTTCAGCGCGGGACCCGGCGGCTGCACCGGCGCCTGGCGGCTCGACCCGGACCTCGTGACTATCGGGAAGTCCATCGGCGGCGGCATCGCGTGCGGCGCATTCGGGCTGTCGGCAGCCCTGGCCGACCGGATCCTGGCTGACACGAGCGCCGACATCATCGATACCGGCGGCGTCGGCGGCACACTGGCCGGCAACGCGTTGTCAGTGGCTGCCATGCGCGCGACCCTCGAGCACGTGCTCACCGACGACGCCTTCACGGTCATGATCGGGCTCGCCGACCGGTTCACGGCCGGCGTCCGTAGCATTATCGACGGCCGGTCGCTGCCGTGGAACGTCGTCCAGCTAGGGGCGCGGGCGGAGTACCGGTTCTGCCCGCGGCCGCCAGCCTCCGGCGGAGAGTCCCATGCCGCCGCCGACGAGGCGCTCGACGAGTACCTGCACCTCTACCTCGCCAACCGCGGGCTCCTCATCACGCCGTTCCACAACATGGCGCTGATGTGCCCGGCCACGACCGTCGCCGACGTGGACGCGCACACCGAGCAGTTCGGCGCCGCGGCCGCCGAGCTCGTGCCCTAGTCAGGCGAAAATCCGTCACCTGACCGATGTCTGTCCCTGAAAGTTTCAGCAGCATTTCTACTGGCACTCGCGGGCCGGGGGACGACCACAGACGGAGGAAGACAGATACGTGGATGCCCGGAGGCTTAAGGACAGCTTCGCCAAGATCTCCATGCACGGCGACGAGGTCCCGCTGTTTTTCTACTCGGACCTGTTCATCAAGCATCCCGAGGTCAGGGAGCTGTTCCCGATCTCGATGAAGGCGCAGCGCGACCACCTCGTGGTCGCGTTAGGCCAGATCATCTCGCAGGTTGACCGGGTCGACGAGCTCACGGTTTTTCTCAAGGGCCTGGGACGTGATCACCGCAAGTTCGGTGCCATCGCCGAGCACTATGACAGCGTCAGGGACAGCCTGTTAGAGACGATCGCGCACTTCTCGGGCGATGCCTGGACGCCGGAGCTGGCTACGGACTGGATGCACGCCTACAGCCTGATCGCCAGCGTCATGCTGCGCGCCGCCGTGGAGGACGAGGCGACCAGGCCAGCGTTCTGGCAGGGAACCGTCGTCGCGTGCGAGCGCAAGACGTTCGACATCGCCGTGCTCCAGGTACGCCCTGAGCCGAGGCTGGACTTCACGCCCGGCCAGTCGGTGGCTATCGAGTCCCCCGCCCGCCCGCGACTGTGGCGCTTCTACTCCATCGCCAACGCACCGCGCGAGGACGGGACGCTTGAGTTTCACATCAGGCTGATCGACGGCGGCGCGGTGAGCATGGCGCTCACCCACCTGCAGGCCGTCGGTGACTCGCTGCGGCTCGGCCCTCCGGTGGGAGCGCTGACACTCGACGTCGCATCGGGCCGCGACGTCCTGATGGTGGCCGGCAGCACCGGCCTCGCCCCGCTGAAGGCGATGACCGAGGGCCTCGCCACCCGGCCGCGGCCGCCGAAGGTGCACTTGTTCTTCTGCGCGAGGACGGCCGACGGCCTGTATGACGTGGCCGACCTGGACAAGCTCGCCGGCGAGCACGACTGGCTCACCGTCGTGCCCGTGGCGACCGCCGACCCAAGGTTCGACGGCGAGACCGGCAGCGTCCCCGACGTCGTGCTGCGGTCAGGTAACTGGTCAGGCCACGACGCGTACCTGGCCGGGCCGACGCAGATGGTGCGAGAGACGTCGGCGCGGCTGATCTCGGCGGGCACGCCCAGAGGTCAGATTCATGTCGAAGATTTCGGCTGGAGTGAGCCATGACGATTGCCTGGCAGGACGAGCAGCAGAGACTAACCCCTGACGACGTGCAGGCCGTCAGTTTCCCGCTGTCCCGGCTCGGACGGCGCGGGTACGACGAGGAGCACGTGCGCACGTTCCTGCAGGAGGTCGAGCGCGAGCTCGTCACCCTGCTGAACGAGAAGGTCTCGCTGTGGAACGAGGTCGAGCGCCTTCGCCGCAGGATCATCGCGGGGATGAAGTCGGGCAGCGACGGCGGCGCCGTCCTATTCGGCCGCGAGGACGCGCACGTGCACGCGGTACGAATCCTGTCCAACGCGCAGCTCACCGCCGACCGCTACGTGGCCGACGCGCAGGCCTACAGTCACCGGCTCACGGAGGAGGCCAGGGGGCGACGGGACGAGATCCTCAGCGAGGCCCAGCAGCACGCGGACATGGTGCTGGAGGAGGCCACGTCCCGCGCCCGCGAGGCGGCGCTCGCGACGCTCAACGCACCGCCCGTCGCGCCGCAGCTGGAAGCCGGCCGCAGCGCCCTCAAGGCTGAGCTTGCATACCTGCGGACATTCGGCGAGGTCTACCGCACCCACCTGCGCGCCTATACCGAGGGAATGCTGCGCAGCATCGCTGAATGGGAGCGCAGCGAGGCAGGCGCCATCGAGCAGGCGTCGGCCGACGCGAGGGGCTCCTTCAGCCTTGGCCATCCGTAGCTGCGGGCGCCTTGCCGACCAGTAATATGTCTGCGTCATCCCCGGCCCCAGGGAGCACGCAGCATGCGCTTCGCTATCAAGACCAGGCCCGAGCATCAGTCCTGGGCGCAGATGCGCGACGTATGGCTGGCCGCGGATCAGATGGAGATCTTCGAGTCCGCGTGGAACTGGGATCACTTCTATCCGCTGACCGGGGACCTGACCGGCCCGAACCTCGAGGGCTGGACCATGCTCGCCGCGATGGCCGAGGCGACCAGCAGGATCAGGATCGGCTGCCAGGTCTCTGGCATGATCTACCGGCATCCCGCGGTCCTGGCGAACATGGCCGCGACCGTCGATATCATCTCCGGCGGCCGGCTCGAGCTTGGGGTCGGCGCAGGCTGGAACCAGATGGAGTGCGACGCGTACGGAATCGAGCTGCCGGGGTTGCGGGAGCGCTTCGACCGCTTCGACGAAGGCGTGGCGGCCATCGCGGCGCTGCTGAGCCAGACCGTGACCACCTTCGACGGCCGCTACGTGCAGCTGGCTGACGCCCGTTGCGAGCCGAAACCGGTGCAACGCCCCTATCCGCCGATCGTGATCGGCGGACGCGGCAAGACCAGGACGCTGCGGACAACGGCGCGGTGGGCACAGCAGTGGAACGCGATCACGCAGGATCCTGCCGATTGGCTTGACCTGAAGCAAGCGATGCTCGCGCACTGCGCCGACCTCGGCCGCGACCCTGCCGAGATCACCTGCTCGGTCAATGTCAGGCTCGACTCTGGCTCCGACGCCGACCTCGATGCGGCAGCGGCCTACGCGGCTGGCTACCGGGACGCGGGCGCCGACCTGGCCGTGGTCGGACTGCCGCTTCAGGCCACGCCCGACATCCTCGAGCCGCTCGCCAGACGGCTCGCTGCGCTGGCCTGATGGCCGCGACGGCGCGACGCGGGCACCCCCGATGACGGACCAGCGGCAGCCAGCGGTCGAGATCTATACCGACGGCGCCTGCAGCGGTAACCCAGGGCCAGGCGGCTGGGGGGCGGTGCTCAGGCACGGGTCGCGCACCAAGGAGATCTGCGGCGGCGAGAGCGGAGGCACGACCAACAACCGGATGGAGCTGATGGCCGCCATCCAGGCGCTGGAGAGCCTGACCAGGCCGGCCACCGTCCGGGTGCACACCGACAGCTCCTACCTGCGCAACGGCGTCACGGCCTGGCTGCCGAACTGGAAGCGGAACGGCTGGCGGACCGCGGCCAAGAAGCCCGTCAAGAACGCCGACCTCTGGCAGCGGCTGGAGGCCGCCGCGAGCGGCCACAAAGTGGAATGGCTGTGGGTCAAGGGACATGCCGGCGATCCGGGGAACGAGCGCGCCGATGCGCTCGCCAACCAGGGCATGCGCGAGGCGTCCGGCCAGCGGGCCCGCTGATAGTCGCGACGGCGGCCGGCCGGAGCGGCCAGCCGCGCAGGCACTGCGTGGTCAGGACGCGCGTAGGTCGGCGAGCGCCGCGTCGATCTGCGGAAGCCTGAAGCCGAAGCCGAGCCCTGCGAGCCTGGCGGGCACGCAGCGGCGCCCGGTCAGCGCGAGCGCGGGATCCGTGCGCAGCAGGACCGCTCCGGCCCTGACCAGCCAGGCCGGTGCGGGCGGGGCGACCGGGCGGCCGACGGCGCGCCTGAAGGCCGCCATGAATTCGGCGTTCCTGACCGGCTCTGGGCTGGTCGCGTGGACCACCCCGGCCAGCCCCGGATCGTCCAGGCAGAACCTGACGACGGCGAGGAAGTCCTCGATGTGCAGCCAGCTGATCCACTGGCGCCCGGTGCCGGTCCGGCCGCCAAGCCCCCACCGGGTCAGGCCGTTCAACCTGGAATAGGCGGGCGTGCCGCGGTCAAGCACGACCGCCGTGCGCAGCACCACCTGCCGGTCAGCGGTCGCGCCCTTCGCCGCTGTCTCCCACGCCCTTGCCACGCCTGCCATCTGCGCGGGTCCGTCGGCGGGCGCGGCGGTCTCGTCGAGGACCCTGTCGCCAGCGTCGCCGTAGATCGCCAGCGTGCTCATCTGGATCCAGACGGCCGGCGGGGTCGCAAGGCCAGCGGCGGCCTGCCGCAGCGCCCTAGTCGGCTCGACCCGGGAACTGGTCAGCATCTCGACAGCCGCCGGAGTCGGGCGCCGGTCGACTAGCTCTCCCGCCAGGTTGATCAGCGCTGCGCCGGCCAGCTCTGCCGCCCAGGGGCCCGCGCGCACGCCGTCCCATAGGATCTGTCGCCCAGGCCCTGCGTCCGCTGGCGAACGGCTGAGCACGACGACATCGTCCCCCCTGGCCGTCAGGTCGGCCGCGATCCGGCGGCCGAGCGCACCGTTGCCGCCAGCCAGCACCACTTTCACGGATATCCCGCCGCCACGACCATGACCACATCGTCGCAGTAGCGCCCCGACGGCACAGCTACCCGGGCTCGCCTGCGAGGATGCCGGCCAGGATCTGTACCGCCCGCACCAGCGCCGGCGGCTCGGCGGCTGAGTAGCTGAGCCGCAGGTACGGATCAGGCGGTTCGCTCGGGAACGACATCCGCCCTGGGCTCAGTGACAGGCCGCGGCTCGCGGCCAAGTCGGCGACGTCGATGTCCGACCAGCGCTCAGGCAGCCGCAGCCACAAGTGCACGCCGCCCGCCGGCACTAGCGGCAGGCCGCACTCGGGCAGCATGGCGCCGATCGCGGCCGCCAGGGCGTCCCTTCGCTCCCGCAGCGCGCGCCTGATGCTGCCCAGGTGCCTGACCCAGCCTGGTGCGGTCAGCACGTCGAGCGCGACCTGCTGCAGCACCGGCGCCACGAACAGATCGTCGCTGATCCGACCTCGGCGCAGCCTGGCCATCACGGGACCGCGCGCCGCGAGGCCAGCCACTCGCATCCCTGGCGCGACCGGCTTGGACAGCGAGCGCAGGTAGATGACATGCCCGTCGTCGTCCATGCTGGCCAGCGGCGGCGGGGACGGCGGCCCGAGATCGAAATCGCGCATCCAGTCGTCCTCGAGCAAGAACGCGCCGTGCCGGGCGACCGCTTCGAGCACCGCGACCCGGCGCTCGGGCGCGAGCACCGCGCCGGCCGGATTGGAGTACCTGGGCTGCACGTAGACGAGCCGCGCCCCGGTCCTCGCCAGCGCGTCAGCGAGCACATCGGGCAGCATGCCGTCCTCGTCGCCAGGCACCGGCACGAGCCTCAGGCCGGAGGCCCTGCCGACCGCGATCGCACCCACATAGGTCGGCGACTCCAGGATGACCGGGTCGCCAGGTGCGCACAGATGCCGGAACACGGCCGACAGCGCCGCCTGCCCGCCAGGAGTGACGAGCACGTTCTTGCCCGTCAAGCTCCCGCCGGTCTCGGCCGCGAAGAACGCGCGAAGTTCAGGCAGGCCCTGCGGCGGCAGCCTGCTCCAGGCTTGCGGCCGCCGGGCTGACCTGGCGCCAGCGGCGGCCAGCAGGCCGAGCGGCTGCAGCCGCTCGTCGAGAAATCCGCTGGTCAGCGGCAGCGAGTCCGCAGCACCAGGGTCGACCAGGCGCTCTAGGTCGGCGCTGAGCCCGGTCTTGCTACCCAGCGCCAGCGTCTGCCAGGAGACGTCGGCAGCTGCGGCCGGAGAGCGGCGCTGAGCGGTGTAGGTGCCGCTCCCAGGCCGGGTCACCAGCAGGCCGCGGCCGGACAGATCAGCGAGGATGCGCTGCACTGTCGCCGGGCTCAGCCGGTAGCGCTGCTGCAAATCGCGATAGGAAGGCAGACGGCTTCCCGGCGGCATGGACTGGACGAGGTCCTCGATCCTGGAGGTTACCGACGCCGAACTGCTATCATTGTTCATGAGGGCCAATAGAAGCACTTCTGTCGCAGGAATGAAAGCGGCACCACTCGCGCTCGGTGCACTCGGCGTGGTGTTCTTCAGCGTCACCTTCCCGGCCACAACGGCCGCCGAGGCTTCCTTCACCCCCGTCCAGGTCGGCGTCGGGCGCTCGGTGATCGGGGGCGTCGTGGCAATCGCCGTGCTGACGTTCCGCCGTCAATCGCTGCTGCCGCCGCGTGCGGTGCTCGGGCGCATGCTCCTCGTGGCCGGCCCGGTCGGCATCGGGTTCGGACTGTTCTCCGCGCTCGCGCTCGGCTATGTCAGCAGCGTGCACGGCGCCATCCTCACCGGGCTCATTCCCGCGGCTACCGCCGGGGTCGCGGTGTGGCGGGCAGGCGAGCGGCCGCGGCGAGCCTACTGGGTCGCGCTCGCGTTCGGCCTCGCGGTCGTCATCGGCTTCTCAATCGTCCAAGGCGGCGGCCACCTGAGCGTGGCTGACCTCCTGCTGCTCGTCGCGGTGGCGATCGCCGGGCTGGGCTACGCGGAAGGCGGGGCGGTCGCGCGCGAGTACGGCGGCTGGAAGGTGATCTGCTGGGCAATCATCCTCGCACTGCCGGTGACCGTGCCGGTCACCGCCTTCGCGCTGATCACCGACCCGCCCAGGCACATCACCGCCGGGGCGGCCGCCGGCCTGGCCTACGTGGGCGTGATCTCCATGGTGGTCGGCTTCTTCGCGTGGTATCACGCGATGGCGACGGGCGGCGTCGCGCGGGTGGGCAGGCTGCAGATCGCGCAGCCCGCACTGACGCTCGGCTGGTCGGCGCTGCTGCTCGGCGAGCACGTGAGCCTGCTCAGCGGCGCCGCGGCCGCGGCTGTCATCGCCGCGGCTGCAGTGGGCAGGAACGCGCGAGTAGACAGCGCCGGCGTCCGGGATCCGGGCGCAGGAATGGACGGCTCTGAGCGATACCGCGAGCCGCTGCCCGAGGTCGCCGAACTGGACCAGGCCGTGGCGCGCCACGGCGTCCTGAGCAGGACACACGCGGGGCCGGCGACGGCCCGAGGAACGGCTGCGCTGATCCCGCGGAAAATCCCGGGCGAATCACCAACAACATGATTCACGGTCCCGTTTGTGCGGCACACTGTTGCCATGCAACGTCTGCATTTCCGGGAATCGACCTTCGTGTCGGCATCACTGCTGGTAGCGGCCGCGCTCGTACTTGGCGCCTGCAGCAGCAGTGGCGGCAGCGGAGGGGGCGGCGGCAACACCAAGCCAGCCACGCCCGCGACATCGTCTGCAGGGCCGACCTCCCCAGCTACCGGCGGCGGCGAGCCGACTAGCGGCGCCGGCGCCGTCGCGGCGATCGAGAAGAACTGGGCGACGTTCTTCAACGCGAAGACCTCGACATCCAAGCGCCTGGCGCTGCTTCAGGACGGCGACAAACTGGCCGCCGTGATCAAGGCACAGTCCACGAACCCGCTCGCCGCGACGGCGTCGGCAAAGGTCAGCCACGTGGCGCTCACCGGCACCACGCAGGCATCGGTCACCTACTCGATCCTGGTCGGCGGCCAGGCCGTACTCAACGGCCGGCCAGGAGTCGCGGTCTACCAGGACGGGGTCTGGAAGGTCGGCCTTGCCAGCTTCTGCGCCCTGCTGCAGCTGGAGAATGCCGGGAAGAGTTCCGGTCTGCCCGCCGCCTGTAAGGGGTAGCTAGAGCAGGAGTGCCCGAATACTTCGCCAGAGCGTAATCTGGTCATTGACAACATGGTGACCGGAACGTACCGTCTCCAGCCAATTGCCGTGCGCATGAAGCGGACGGCGGTAGCTGCGTAAGGAACACCAGATGGTCGATGGGCCACACCAGGGTGCAGGCGGAGCGGCCGGGCTCCCGGTCTTCGGGCCTGCTACCGCCGGCGGTGAGGTGACTGCCGCAGCCCCGCGTCCGCGAGCGGAGCAGGGCCTCATGGGCGAGAACCACCGCTCGGCGGCGCTGGCGACGCTCTGCCTAGTTCTCTTCCTGACGTTTCTGGACATCACGATCGTCAGCGTCGCGCTTGCTGGCATCCAGACCGAACTGGCGGCCGGCGTGTCCTCCCTGCAGTGGGTCGTGGGTGCCTACGCGCTGACGTTC
Source organism: uncultured Actinomycetota bacterium (assembly GCA_963696215.1). GTDB lineage: Bacteria > Actinomycetota > Actinomycetes > Streptosporangiales > Streptosporangiaceae > Chersky-822. The sequence continues at coordinate 42,549 of CAVOJF010000005.1, read as the reverse complement.
GCCGCGAGCATGCTGACATTCGGCACCCTCGGCGACCAGTTCGGCCGCAAGAAGATCCTGGTCGCGGGCATTTGCGTCTTCATCGCCGGTGCGCTGATGGCCGGACTCTCGGTGATCATCACCTCGGGCTCGGCGGCCCTCAGCGTCGTGATCGCGGGGCGCGCGGTGATGGGTGTGGGGGCGGCGGCCAGCGAGCCAGGCACCTTGTCGATGCTGCGCCACATCTACCCGGAGTACACCAGCAGGAACTGGGCGCTCGGGGTCTGGGCAGCTGTGTCGGGCTCGGCGCTCGCGCTCGGGCCGGTCGTGGGCGGCGCGCTGGTCTACGCCTGGAACTGGCCGGCCATCTTCTGGTTCAACGTGCTTTTCGGCATGGTCGCGCTCGTCGCCGCCGTGGTCGTGCTCCCTGAGAACTCTGACCCGACTGGCCGGCGGATCGACCTGATCGGCGCGTTGCTTGGCGCGGTAGCCCTCGCGGCACTGATCTTCGCTGTGATCAACGCGGAGAGCGCGGGCTTCGCCTCGACCGAGAGCATCGTGCTGCTCTGCGTCAGCCTCCTCGCGGCGCTGGCGTTCGTCTGGCAAGAGAGCCGAACCGAGTATCCGCTGCTTGACCTGCGATTCCTGCGCATCCCCCAATTCGCCACCCCGAATATCGTCGCGTTCTGCGCGTATTTCGCGGCCTTCGCGATCTTCTTCTTTACCGCGCTCTTCCTGGAAGAGGTGTCGGGGTACAACGGCGGCCAGATTGCCGAAGTCTTCCTGCCGATGACCGTCTTGATGATTCTCGCCTCGCTGCTCGCTGGCCGGTGGACAGGGTCGGTCGGCATCCGCTGGTCGATCGTGGGTGGCTGCGCGGCCTTCGCCGGAGGCCTGCTCTGGACCAACGCGGTGATCAGCCCGCAGCCGTCGTACCTGCCGCTCGCGGCCGCACTAGCGGTCACCGGCATCGGCATCGGCGCCTGCGTGGTCCCGATCACGTCCTCGGTGCTCGCCGTGATCCCGGCCGAGCGCTCCGGCATGGCCGCGTCGACGACGAACACGAGCCGCGAGGTCGGCGCGGTGATGGGCGTCGCGATCCTCGGCGCCATCGTGATCGGCAAGCTGCAGAGCGCCCTGACGGCCAGCCTGAACGCGCTCGGCCTGCCGAAGAGCATCCAGCCAATTGTGATCAACGGCGTGCTGACCGGTCGCGAGCCGTCGGTTGGCGGATCCTCATCGCAGGCACCGGTGGGTCAGGGCAAGCTCGTCACCGAGGTCATCCATGCCACCTACTCCGCTTTCCAGTCCGGGCTGCACGACGCGCTGTACGTCTCCGCCGGCCTGGTCGCGGCGGCGGGGATCCTGGCGGCGATCACGATCACCGTAGCCAGCGAGCGCGAGTTGTCCGAGCATCCCGTCGCCTGAGCAGCCCCCCGGCTACGATGACGGCCGATGAGGATTCGGCAGCATCTTGGCACCGCCTGCCGCGCGTCGGCGGTAGCCATCGGCACCTCGCTGCTGGCCGCGTGCGCGACGACGGCCGGCGCGGCCCGCCAGCACGCCTCGCCCGCACGCACGGCCGGCCGACCGCAGCCCGGTCACTGCGCCGTCATCTTCGCCGGCGGCCACTCCATCCGCGCAGCCCGCCGGGCCGCTGCCGGTAGCCCCTGGTCAAGGCGGGCGAGCCCAGACCCGCGCTAGGCCGCATGCACACGGGCGGGTCTTTCGCGCGATGGTGACTGATCTGTGGCTCGCCGTCAGGACAGGCCGGCCGTCGATGGCCAGGCAGGCGTTCTTCCCGCTGGCCGCCTACAAGCAGGTGAAGGCCATCTACAACGCGGCCAGCGACTGGCGGACGCGGCTGTGGCTTGATTTCAGGCTCGACGTCAGGGCCGCGCACCGGCTGCTCGGTCAGCATCCGGGCGCGGCGAGACTCGTGCGCGTGATCGTGCCGTCAGCGAGCGCGGCCTGGATCGATCCCGGCGTCTGTTACAACAAGGTCGGCTACTGGCACGTGGCGGGCCCGCGTGTCGTGTACCGGCTGCACGGGCAGGTGCGCTCGTTCGGCATCGCGTCGCTGATCTCCTGGCGCGGCGTCTGGTACGTCGTGCACTTCGGCGGCATCACCCGCCCCGCGGTCGGCATGGTGGACGCGCCGGCCACGGGACCGGGCTCCCCGGGACCGCAGGGCGGCTGCTGACCGGCCACCTCACACGTGTGGCAGCACCTCGGCGGCGATCAATTCCAGGTGCTCGATGTCATCGAGGTCGAGTACCTGCAAATAGATGCGCTCGGCGCCGATCCCGGCGAACTGGCCTATCTTGTCGACCAGTTCGGCGGGGCTTCCGGCCAGCCCGTGCTCGCGCAGCGCGGCAGGCTCCTGGCCGATGGCCGCTGCCCGGCGCTTCTGTTCTGCGTCGTCGCGCCCGCAGCACACCACCTGAGCGGCCGAGTAGGTCATCGACGAAGCAGGCCTGCCCGCCGCCGCAACAGCGGCGCGGACGCGGTCGAACGCCGCATTCGTGCCAGCGATCGCGTCGAAGCCTGCGTTGTACTCGTCGGCGTACGCGGCCGCGAGACGGGGCGTCCGCTTGGCGCCGTGGCCGCCGATGATGACCGGCGGCCTGGGCCGCTGAACCGGTTTCGGCAGCGCGGGCGAGTCCGTCACGGTGTAATGCGTCCCCGAGTACGAGAACGTCTCGCCCTCTGGCGTTTCCCAGAGCCCTGTGATGATCGCGAGCTGCTCCTCGAAGATCGCGAACCGATCGCTCATCGCTGGGAACGGCAGCCCGTAAGCGGCGTGCTCGGCGTCGAACCAGCCGGTCCCGAGGCCGAACTCGATCCGGCCGCCGCTCATCTCGTCGATCTGCGCGACGGTGATCGCCAGCGGCCCCGGCGGCCGGAACGTCACCGGCGAAACCAGCGTGCCGAGCCGGATCCGCTCTGTCTGGACGGCCAGGCCAGCCAGCGTCGCCCACGCATCCGTGGGTCCGGGGAGCCCGCTGACAGATCCCATCTTCAGGTAGTGGTCGGACCTGAAGAACGCGTCGAAACCCAGGTCCTCGGTGGCTTTGGCGACCCGCAGCAGCGTCGCGTAGTCGGCGCCCTGCTGTGGTTCAGTGAAGATCCGCAGTTGCATACCGGCATCTTGCCGCATCCCGGACAGCACGGCTCAGCCGCCGGCGGCACGAGGACCGCCAGGCACTCGACGTGATGCGTCATCGGAAAAGCGTCGAAACCGCGCAGCTGGTCAAGCTGCCACCCGTGCCTGCCGAAGACGCCGATGTCGCGGGCGAGGGTGGCCGGATCGCAGGATACATACGCGACGCGGCGAAGGCGCCCGGAGCACAGCCGCTCGATCAGTGCACGGTCCGCGCCGGCGCGGGGTGGATCGAGTACCGCGATCACGGCTCCCCCAAGCCCGGTCCTGTGCAGCACCTCGGCCGCGTCGCCCCTGTGCACCCGCGCCCACGGCGCCCCGCGCAGGTTATGCCTGGCGTCGCGAACGGCTTGCTCGTCCCGCTCGATCCCGATCACCGCGCCGCCAGGACCGACGGCCGCTGCCAAGACGCCCGCGAACAGTCCGGCTCCGCAGAAAAGGTCGAGCGCCGTCTCGCCAGGCTCTGGCCGCAGAGCGTCGCGAACCGCCTCAGCCAGCGTGTCGGCTGCCCCTGGATGTACCTGCCAGAAGCCGGTCGCGCTCACCCGCCAGTCCCGGCCTGCCGCCCGCTGCCGCAGATATCGCGGCGCTCGCGCCCCGCCTGACTCCAGCACCTCCCGCTCGCCGGTGCCTGGCGCCACGGCAACCTCCACCCAGCGTGCGTCAGGCCAGCTGTCGCGGGTAACTCCGGCCGCGGTCACCAGCGGATGCGCGATCAGGCAATCGCTGACCGGCGTGATCTCGTGCGACCTGTGCCGGTAGAGCCCAGCCCTGCCATCGGCGCCGACCGCGAACCTGACCCTCGTCCGCCAGCCAAGTCCGGCCGCATCGCCGGGCAGCGGCTCGACCGTCACGTCCCGTTCCAGGCCGGCGATTCGCCTTAGTTGCTGGCTGATCACATGTGCCTTGATCGCGCGCTGGGCAGGAAGGCTGGCATGCTGCCAGTCGCAGCCGCCGCAGCCACCGGGGTGCGCGTACGGACAGGGCGGGCTGACCCGCTCGGCAGCCGGCCGGAGGATCTCGGTGGCGTCGGCACGCGCGAATTTGGCGGTCGTCTGCGTGACGATGGCCCTGACCAGCTCACCAGGCAGCGCGTGGCGGACAAACAGGACAGGCCCCGGCCCACCTTCACCGCCCGAGGGCGCGCCGGGCCTGGCGACGCACCAGCCGCCGTGTACTGCCTCCCCGACGCTCAGCTCCAGGACGTCGCCGGCCTTGAACGGCCGCTCCTTCTCATTCCGCACGCCACCATCGTGCCGCCAGGTCGCCGCGCCTGCCCTGCCGGGTAGGACCCTGCGCTAGCCCTACGTCGCTGCAGGGCATAACGTTCTTCAGGCACCAATGCTGCTGGAAGGATGATCATGCACATCGTGATCATGGGGTGCGGGCGGGTCGGATCGACGCTGGCCCACATCCTTGAGGATCAGGGGCACACCGTGGCCGTCATCGACCAGGACGTCGAGGCGTTCAGGAAGTTGCGGCCCGGATTCCGAGGCAGCAAGATCACGGGAATCGGCTTCGACAGGGACGTCCTGATTGAGGCCGGAATCGAGAAGGCTCACGCATTCGCCGCCGTGAGCAGCGGCGACAACTCGAATGTCATCGCCGCGCGCGTCGCCAGGGAGTCGTTCGGGGTGCAGCGGGTCGCGGCCCGTATCTATGACCCGCGGCGCGCCGAGGTCTACCAGCGCCTGGGCATCCCGACCGTCGCTACCGTTCGGTGGACAGCCGACCAGATGCTGCGCCGGCTGCTGCCCGAGGGCGTGGCGACCCTGTGGCGCGATCCCACTGGCTCGCTGGTGCTCGCCGAACTCAGCTGCTGCACCGACTGGCTAGGTGAGAAGGTCAGCGCGCTGGAATCGGCAGCGGACGCGCGCATCGCCTTCATTTCCAGGCTCGGCGAGGCGCTTCTGCCAGGTCCTGGCACCGTCCTGCAGCAGGGGGACGTCCTGCACGTCATAGCGAAAGAAGAGGACCTGAAGCAGATCGCGTCGGTGTTCGCCAAGCGTGCCCCGGGAAAGGGGAGCCACTGATGCGCGTAGCCATCGCGGGCGCCGGAGCGGTCGGCAGGTCGATCGCCAAGGAACTGCTCGAGAACGGGCACGAGGTCCTGCTGATCGACAAGAATTCCAAGGCCATCAAGGTCTACAGCGTGCCGCGGGCCGAGTGGCTGCTCGCCGACGCGTGCGAGATCGCATCGCTCGACGACGCCTCTCTTGAGCGGTGCAACGTGGTCATCGCAGCGACCGGCGACGACAAGGTCAACCTCGTCGTGTCGCTGCTCGCCAAGACCGAGTACGGCGTGCCCAGGGTTGTGGCCAGGATCAACCACCCGAACAACGAGTGGTTGTTCAACGAGTCCTGGGGCGTGGACGTCGCGGTCTCCACGCCGCGACTGCTGTCCGCACTCGTTGAGGAGGCTGTCAGCGTCGGCGACCTGGTCAGGCTGATGACCTTCCGGCAGAGCGCGGCCAGCCTCGTCGAGCTGACCATGCCCGACGACGCGCCGCTCGTCGGCCGGCGGATCGGCGGCATCGAGTGGCCGGCCGACACGGCTCTGGTGGCCATCCTGCGCGACGGCCGCGTGATCGTGCCGAACAACGACGATCCGCTCGAGGCGGGCGACGAACTTCTGTTCGTGACGAGCGAGGATGTCGAGGCCGAGCTCGGCCTGCTGCTCGCTACCGGGTCTCGGTGATCTCCGGCCCCCTGCTGAACGGGTCGGGCAGGTCCCAGCCGGGATTCTCTTCGGCTAGCTGTGCCTCAAGCGCCTGCCTGGCTTCCTCGGGCAGGCGGATCTCAAGTTGCTCACGCGGCGGCGCCGGGTAGTCGCCGCGCACGACCACCACGTCGGCGAAAAGCTCGTCGAAGGGGGAAGCCATCGCCGCCTCGGTCGCAGCGGGTCCGCTGATGACTCCGCGCAGGAACCACCGCGGGCCATCGAATCCGAGAAACCTGACCGCCTGGAGCTGCCCGGGCAAGTCGTCGTCATCTCCGACCGGCACCTGAGCGCGCAGCTCAGTCCCTGCCTGTCCTGCGCTCTCCTGGCAGCTGCCGCCAGAGTCCGAGATATTGGCCGCGATCTCGTGCCGCACCTCGTCCCACAGGCCTCCACTGCGCGGCGCGGCGAACGCCTGCAGCTGCATGCCGCTGTCGCCGTTCACGATCGCGACCCAGGCGCCCTGCTCCTCGGCCACGTTGATCTGGACGTCGAAACCCTCCCTCACGGGCACGAGCAGACTGCCGCAGTCGATCCGCTCCGACTCGGGGTAGTCATCGGCGATGTCCCAGGGACCGCCGTGCGTGGGAACCGCCACGCGGCTTGTCTCCTCGCCCGGCGCATAGGGGCCCGGCGCCTGCGGCCGAGCAGATGGGCCAGGCTGGTCGTCATTCTCACGGCGGCGGCGTCGCAACACGTCCGTGCTCCCCTACCTGTCAGTCGCTGGCTAGTCGGGTATCGCGCTCATACCGGATCCGGCTGACTGCCAGCGTGTCCCCCCGGTGGGACGACCCCCTGGAACCCCCCGGTTGAGCCGAACCCGCCGTCGCCCCGCGCCGATCCAGGCAGCGTGGCTACCTCGCAGAACACCGCGCGTTCGATTCGCTGGATCACAAGCTGAGCGATCCGGTCCCCGCGCCTGAAACTCACTGCGGTATCCATGTCAGTGTTGATCATCGTCACTGCGATCTCCCCACGGTACCCCGCATCGATCGTTCCTGGCGCGTTGACGAGCGTTACGCCGTGCCGTGCCGCGAGCCCCGACCTCGGGTGCACGAACGCGGCATAGCCGTCGGGCAGCGCGATCGCGATCCCGGTGGGCACCACCGCCCGCTCGCCAGGCGGCAGGTCCACGTCCGACGCGGCGTACAGGTCAACGCCGGCGTCACCGGGGTGCGCCCTTGCTGGCAGCGGCAGGTCAGGGTCCAACCGCCGGATCAGCACCTCGACGTGATAGCTCATCGCGCCTCCACATCAGTGGGCGGCACCACCGGATCGTGATCATGATCGCCGCGCAGGTACGGCCAGGAGTAGGAGACCACGGCCGCGGCTGGCACCGCGATGATCGCGCCAGGAATGCCCGCCACGATGCCGCCCACGGCCAGAACCACGATGATGGCCAGCGGGTGCAGCTTGACAATCCTGCCGACCACGAGCGGCTGGAGCAGATGGCTCTCGATCTGGTTCTCGGCGAGGAAGACGGCGAGCAGGATGACGGCCGCGATCCAGCCCTTGGTCGCAAGGGTGATCACGATCGCCAGCGCACCGACCACGAGGATCCCGATCAGAGGCACGTAGGCGGCGATGAACACCAGCATCACCAGCGGCACCACCAGCGGCACGCCGAGCAGCCAGAGCGCGAGGCCGATGAAGATGGCGTGGATCGCGGCCACGACAGTGGTGCCGCGGATGTAGCTGACCAGGGCCTGCCACGCGGCGTCACCAGCCAGCACTGCGCGCTGGTGCGCCCGCGGCCGCAGTCCGCTGATCAGCCATGACCAGATCTTCCTGCCGTCCTTCAGCAAGAAGAAGGTGATGAACACTGTCAGGATCAGGCCCGTGAGCACTTCGAGGAAGTACCGTCCGCCGGTGACGACAGTCCCAGCCACCACCGACTTGTGCTGTGCTATGTAGTTGAGCAGCTTGCTGGACAGTTGATCGAGCCGGGTTCCGCTTAGCCGAAACGGCGGGCCGGCCAGGTAGTTCTGCACCTCGTGCACGGTGCGCCGGACCTCAGAGGCGAGCATCGGGTAGTCGGCCTGCACTCGGTTCGCGATCAGGGTGCCGATCCCGACCAGCACCGCGGCTGACGCCAGCACCGTGCACCAGGTGGCCGTCAGGGAAGGCAGACCCGCACGGCGCAGTAGCCCGGTCAGCGGCTGGAGCAACGCGGACAGTAGCAGCGCCGCGATCAGCGGGATCACGACCAAGCGGAGCGCGTCAGCGATCTTGAACGTCAGGTAGACGACAGCGGCGACCAACAACAGCCGCCAGCACCAGGCGGCTGTATTGCGCAACAGAGCGGGCACAACGGAGTCGGCTCGCCGGTCAGCCGGGGGTGCGCCGGCTGCCGGCTCTGCTTGGTCCCCTGTTCGCGGCGACCCGCCCGCATCGCTCGCCGGGACCCCGTTTTCGAGGTGCGCCCCGCGATCGGGATAGCCGCCGTTCTGATGGCCGGCGTGGTTGCCCCTGTCCGAACTCGCGCCCGGATCAGAGCCCGCTGAACTCCATGCGGCGCGGAGCCGCGATGCCAGCCCGCGTGCCGCCCCCCTCATGGACCCGCCGTCCTCACTCATGGCCTCCATGTAACCAACTACGGTGGAACAATGCGCGACTACCGGGAACGACTTAGCGTGCCAGCCTCGTGGTGGCTCGTCGTCACGGCGTGTGCCGTCTTGCTCGGAACTACCCTCTGGGCCGGGCTAAGCCTCACGCTGGCCGTCGTAATCTATGTCGCGCTGGAGTCGGCGTGCGCGCTGATGCTTCTCACATGGGGCGCGAGCTCGATCGAAGTCGTGGCTGGGGAACTCAGGGCGGGGTCGCGGCGGCTTCCGCTAGGCCTGGTCGCCGAGGTGACGGGGCTGAGCAAGGCACAGACGGCCGCCCTGCGCGGGCCCAAGGCCGATCCGGCCGCTTACCTACTCGTGCGGCCCTATCTGCCGAGGGCCGTCTACGTGGCGATAGCCGGCCCGGCTGAGCGGCCCTACTGGCTAATCGGCACGCGGCACCCTGACGAACTCGCGGCGGCCATCGAGCGAGCCGCCACGGCGGCGAGGGCAGGCCGGAACACAGCGGACCGGAATGCGGCCGTAACCAGCGGGCACACCGAGGAAGACGGGGTCGGACGAGCCGCGCCTGGCGCCGTGGGATGATGCCAGCAGGCCGGCAAGGTGCGGCAACCGTGGCGCCGACTGCGAAAGGGACGGTAATGCCTGATAAGGGCGGTGACTTTGGCAGCAAGGCGGTCACCGCGGTGGCCGGAGCGGCTGCCGCCTTCGTCGCGCGAAAGGTGATCGTCTTCGCCTGGACCAAGGCCACTGGCAAGGAACCGCCGGGCAAGGCGGAGGATCCGGACGTGGCGATCGGCGAGGCGCTGGCCTGGACGGTCGTGGTCGGCCTCGGCGTCGCGGTCGCCAAGGTGCTCGCGGTCAGGCTGGTGAATCGGCAGTCCGCCGGACATCTGCCCGCATCCGACTAAGCGGGCCACGCGCTGGCCGGCGCGCTTCGAGCCGGGCGCGGCACCGCAGCGTCTACGCTGAATGGGTGCACGCCAAAGACAGGTCACGGCTGTCATTCAAGATCACCTACGCGCTACGGCACCCCGGCAGCGTCGCCGGCTACGTCAGGCGGCGCGCCAGGGACGCATGGTTGCAGGCACGCTCCGAGGACCACGTGAGCTATTACCGCGCTGTGATGCAATCAGACACCGCGCGCAACCCTGAAGGTGCGGTCGGGAGCCCCAAGCATGAGTACTGGCTGCAGATCGGCCAGTTGCAGTTCGACTACGCCACCGGACACGGGCTCAAGCCCAACATGGCGATGCTCGAGATCGGCTGCGGGAATCTGCGGGCTGGGCGCCTGTTCATCGAGTACCTCGAGCCAGGCTGCTACTACGGCATCGACATCTCGCCCGACATTCTGTTCGCCGCGCAGAAGACCCTCGCCGAACACGACCTGCGCGCGAAACTGCCGCACCTGACTTTGGTCAGGGACCTCCGGCTGGAGTTCCTGCCGGACCGGGGCTTCGACTTCGTGCACGCGCACAGCGTGTTCTCGCATTCCCCGATCGACGTCATCGACGAGTGCTTCGCGCACGTCGGCAGGATTCTGGCACCAGGCGGCTTCTTCGACTTCACCTTCGACCGAACCGAAGGCACCGAGCATCATGTCCTGCGCGAGGACTTCTACTACCGGACCGAGACGCTGATCGCGCTAGCCGCCAAGCATGGGCTCGAGGCGACCTTCATGAATGACTGGGAGGAGACGGGGCATCCGCAGTCGAAGATCAGGGTGAACGTTCCGGTCATGTCTGGACCAGGCCAGCTGGGTACGTCATTGTAGGGTTCGGCGTGATGCGGGCACCGCGATCGGAGGCACTGTAAAGCTGACATCGGCGCTGCTGACATCGGCCCTGCTGAGACCGGCACTGCCGACGTTCGCCTTTGACGGGAGTTCCGGATGGCCGAGGCGCAAGTACTCGCGATCGTTCTCGCAGGCGGAGCCGGGAAGCGACTCGCTCCGCTGACCGCTGACCGGGCCAAGCCTGCCGTGCCGTTCGGCGGCCTCTACCGGCTGATCGACTTCGCGCTCTCCAACCTGGTCAACGCCGGGATCCGGCGGATCTGCGTGCTGACCCAGTACAAGAGCCACAGCCTGGACCGTCACATCACGACCACCTGGCGCCTGAGCAGCCTGCTCGGCAACTATGTCACCCCCGTCCCAGCGCAGCAGCGCCTCGGCCCGCACTGGTACACGGGCTCGGCCGACGCTATCTATCAGTCGCTCAACCTGATCTTCGACGACCGGCCCGACATCGTCGCTGTGTTCGGCGCTGACCACGTCTACCGGATGGACATGACCCAGATGGTGCATCAGCACATGGCGGCCGGCGCCGGTGTCACCGTGGCCGCCATCCCGGTGCCCAGGGACGAAGCGACCAGCTTCGGTGTCATCCAGACCGCCAGCGACGGGCGTGCCGTCGAGGCGTTCCTGGAGAAGCCGGCCGATCCGCCCGGGCTGCCCGGCGACCCTGACCACGCGTACGCGTCGATGGGCAACTACGTATTCAGCACCGACGTGCTAGTCGAGGCGCTCAGGCAGGACGCTGCCGACGACGGCAGCAGGCACGACATGGGCGGCGACATCCTGCCGATGCTGGTCAAACAGGGCTGTGCGCAGGCCTACAACTTCCTCGACAACGAGGTGCCGGGCGCAGATCCGCGTGACGCCGGCTATTGGCGCGACGTCGGGACGCTCGACTCCTATTTCGATGCTCAGCTTGACCTCTGCGCGGTGCATCCGGTCTTCAACCTCTATAACGACCGGTGGCCGATCCTGACCCACGTGCCGTCGCAGCCGCCGGCGAAGTTCGTGCACGACAGTGGCGACCGGATCGGGCGTGCGATCAACAGCGTGGTGAGCAACGGCGTGGTCGTCTCCGGCGGGCTGGTCAGCCAGTCCGTCCTGTCGCCAGGCGTGCGGATCAACTCCTGGTCCAGGGTGGAGCGCTCGGTCATAATGCACAACACCACGATCGGCAGGAACGCGGTCGTCAAGAACGCAATCCTCGACAAGAACGTCATAGTGCCTCCGCACGCCGTCGTCGGCGTGGACAAGGACCACGACAGGGCCCGCGGCTTTGTCGTGTCGGCGGGCGGCATCACGGTCGTCGGCAAGGGCCAGGAGGTCACCCTGTGACGGGACCAGATGGCCACCCCGGGCCGGCCGCTGGCTTCGGGCCCTCCGGGCCGGCCGCTGGCTTCGGGCCCTTCAGCAAGGTCAACGTCGCGATGCTGACCAGGGAGTACCCGCCCGAGGTCTACGGGGGCGCCGGGGTGCACGTCGAGTACCTCGCCCGCGAACTGCGCGACCTGGTCAGCCTGACCGTGCACTGCCAGGGCGCGGACCGGAAGGACGCGGTAGCGCACCGGCCGTGGAGTCACCTGGAGAACGCGAACGCTGCTTTGCAGACCGTCTCCGCTGATCTGTCCATGACGGCCGCGGCTGCCGGGGCCGACGTGGTGCACTCGCACACCTGGTATACGAACCTGGCCGGGCACCTGGCTGCGACCCTGTACGGCATCCCGCACGTGCTCACGGTGCACTCACTCGAGCCGCTGCGGCCGTGGAAGGCCGAGCAGCTCGGCGGGGGCTACGCGCTCTCCTCATGGTGTGAGCGCGTGGCCGTCGAGTCGGCCGCAGCCGTGATCGCCGTGTCCAGCGGCATGCGCTCGGACGTGCTCGCCACTTACCCGGCCCTGCAGGCCGAGCGCGTGCACGTTATCCGCAACGGCATTGACACCGACGAGTACTACCCGGACGCCGGGACCGACGTGCTCGGCAAGCACGGGATCGAACCCGGCAGGCCGACCGTCGCCTACGTCGGCCGGGTGACCAGGCAAAAGGGCCTGCCCGTGCTGCTGCGAGCGGCCGAGCTGCTCGATCCGCAGGTGCAGCTCGTGCTCTGCGCGGGCCAAGCCGATACCCCGGAGCTTGGCGCCGAGGTCACAGGCCTGGTCAGGCACCTGCGCGAGAGCCGGTCGGGCGTTGTCTGGCTGGACGGGATGCTGCCCAAGACCGATGTCATCCAGATCCTCAGCCAGGCCACCGTCTTCGCGTGCCCCTCGCTGTACGAGCCGCTCGGGATCGTGAACCTCGAGGCGATGGCCTGCGGTACGGCCGTGGTGGCATCCGATGTCGGCGGCATTCCTGAGGTGGTGATGGAGGCGGAGACCGGGCTGCTGGTGCCACCCGGCGACCACGTGCTGCTCGCCGAGGCACTGTCCTCACTCCTGAGCGACCCGGCCAGGGCAGCGGCGATGGGCGAGCTCGGCCGCGAGCACGTCGCTGCCGAGTTCAGCTGGGCCAGCATCGCGGCGCACACCGCAGCCCTGTACACCGAGCTCACCAGGTGACCAGCTCCGAACATTGTATTGTTGCCCGAACAGTGTTCCTCGTGGCCCATCGTTCCGGTTAAGATATATCGCATCAAGGAGGTTACGACCTATGATGCAGACCGGCAACGGAGAGCCCGACCGCGCGCGCGCCGCTGTCACCCTCGCGTCGAACGTCGAGCGAGACACGGCGACCCAGCGCCTCCAGGTGGCCTTCGCCGAGCACCGCCTGACCGACGAGGAATTCGACGAGCGCGTCAGGCGCGCGCTGACCGCCAGGACGACCGGGGAGCTAGACACCGTAACCGCCGACCTGCCAGCGGCGGCACCGACGCTGCTGGTCGCCGCGGCGACCGGCAGCAAACCAGGCAGGTTCGCGATCGCTCTGAAAAGCTCGATCAGCAGGGTCGGGCGCTGGACGTTGCCCAGGCGGTTCCTCTCGGTCGTCTATAAGGGCGGCGGGCTGCTCGATCTGCGAGCGGCCGAGCTGACGGCCGCGGCGACGACCATCACCGCGGTTTCGTATAAGTCGCGAACCGAGATCCTGCTGCCGCCTGGTGTCAGGGTCGAACTCGGCGGGACCGGAGTCTCGGCGACCGGTGACGCCTGGCCAGGCGAACTGCCGCATGACGCGCCAGTCGTGCGGATCAAGGGCGTGGCATACAAGGGCAGCATCGAAGTCAGGACGGTCGCGAGGGCGTAGCCCGCGCGGATGTGACCTCGCTCGGTCGGCCGCGCCCGGACCTGCGGTCCGCGGGTGTCAGGTGATCGAACCGGCCGCTGCCCCGGTCACTTGGTCGCCCCAGCGCGCGATCTCGGCGTCGAGGTCGAGCGGTCCGATCATTGCCCCGCCGGCGAGTTCGCCCTCCCACTGGTCCGCGGGTACCCGCCACATCACCTCGAACTCGATGCCGCTCGGATCCTTGGCATACAGCGACTTAGAGACACGGTGGTCGCTGGCCCCGACGAGCGCGCCAAGCTCGGACAGCTTGGCCCTCGTCTCGGCGAGTTCCGCGAGCGTCCCGACCTCCCAGGCGAGGTGATAGAGCCCAATATAGCGGCCTTCTTGTGGCACGCCGTCCGGCACCGCGAACAGGCCGAGGTCGTGGTCGTTGGCGGTGCCCTTGGCTCGCAGGAACGCGGCTTGGCCAGGTATCTCCATGCGCACCTCGAAGCCAAAAGCCTCGCGGTAGAACGCGACCGACGCGGCCAGGTCCCTGACGTAAAGCACAGCGTGGTTCAGACGGCGGACAGGCATCTCAGCTCCTGACTGTGGGTCCCTACCGGGTGAATGCGCCGGCCCCGCTTGAGATTCCCGCATCGGGCTAGCGGGCCCGGACGGCGCCGGATTCTGTGAGCCCGGCGCTCTCGGCATTGCCGAAGTCGTCGTCGATCAGCACCACGTCCCGTCCCGCTGCATCGAGCAGCCCGGCGGCCAGCGACGCGCGATAGCCAGACTGGCAGTGCACCCAGATCTGGCCGGGCTCCGACCTCGGCCGCACGACCGGGCAGGTCGTGCAGCGGGATATGCACGGCATCAGCGATCCTGGCCGTCTCCCACTCTGATTGCCTGCGGACGTCGAGCAGGATGAATTCGCGCTGCCCCCGCGCCCGCGCGTAGCCAGCGAAGTCCGTCACCTCATACCTGGCCAGGGACTCGCCATTGGCCCAGGCTTCCGGTCCGCCGGTCGCCGCGGACTGGACCCGGTCGATGCCGATCCTGACCAGGTCCCGCTGGGCCGCGGCCACCTCGGCGACGCTGCGGCCGAGCAGCGTCAGCGGGCTCCCCCATGGCATGAGCCAGCCGATGTAGGTGCTCATGTGATCGCCGAGTTCGAATGACAAAGTGCCGCGCAGATGACCGGCCGCGAAGGCGACCCGCGAGCGCAAGTCCACGACCCACTCACCGGCCTTGATCCTGCGCCGCAGTTCCGCGCCATCGGCCTGCTGGGGCGGCACCAGGTCGGGCGCCAGCGGCCCGGCGGCGTTGGCCGGAGCCATGTGCGCGTAGTAAGCCGGGTAGACATCGAGCGCCGCGACTGTGGACTGCACGTAGTCGGCCTCTCCTAGCGTGAGCGCCGGGTTGATCGTCAGCTCCATGCCGAGCGTCGAGGGGCCACCCGATGTCGGGGTCGCCGAGCAGAAGCTGCCGAAGCCGTGGGTCGGGCAGACCATCGCGTCGGCGGGAAACTCGGCGGCCAGCCTGCGGACCGAGGCGTGCTGGGCCCTGGCCAGCTCGACCGTGTAAGCGGAACCCAGCAGGTCCGTCCGCCCGGTCGACCCGTTGAGCAGCGACCCGCCGGTGAAGACCGCGACAGTCTGGCCCTCGTACTCGACCGAGTAGGACAGGTGGTTGAAGGTGTGCCCGGGCGTCGCGATCACGCGGACGCCCATCTGCCCGGCCTCTATCTGGTCGCCGTCCGCGATGGCGATCCGATCGAATTGCACGTGGTCGGCGGCGCTGACGTAGTAGCCGGCGCCCACGGCCCTCGCGAGCGCGAGCCCGCCAGTGACGTAGTCGTTGTGGATGTGGGTCTCGAAGACGTGGGTGATCCTGACACCCTTTGCGCCGGCCGCCACCAGGACCCGGTCGATGTCGCGCTGCGGGTCGATCACGATCGCCACCGAGCCATCAGTGGCGAGGTAGCTGCGATCACCGAGCGACGGCGTCTCGATGGGCGCGATCTCGATCACGCGCATCCCCTCTCTTCGTGCTGCCCACCCAGACTATCGAGGCACCCACGCGGGGCCGGTATAGATGCCACGCGGCCGGATCGGCGTGCCCCTGGCATACTCCTCGAGCGCGTGCGCGAGCCAGCCTGTGGTCCGGGCGATGGCGAACACGGCCTCCCCACCGCCGGGAACCATGCCAGCCACCGTGGCGAGCGCCGCGAGCGCGAAGTCGATGTTCGGCTCCGGCAGCGCGCGGCGGCGGGCCTCGGCGATCACCGCGTCGGCGACGGCGACCCTGACCGATCCCGGTGCCGCCCGCCTGACCAGTTCCATCAGCAGCACAGCCCGCGGATCCGACCCGCGGTACACGAAGTGACCGAACCCGGGGATCCGTTCCCCGCGCCTGAGGAGGTCGCCCACGACCCGCGCGGCTTCCTCCGGCCTCGCCGCCGCCCGCAGCATGACCTCCGCGCCGAACGAGGCGCCACCGTGCAGTGCGCCGCCGACCGCGCCGAGTCCGGTCGCCACCACGGCGTAGGGGTCGGCCCGCATAGAGGCGGCCACTCGCGCCGCCAGCGTCGAGGCGGCGAGCTCGTGATCGGCGAGGAGCACCAAGGCCGCGCGCAACGCCGTGACCAGCCCGGGCCCTGGGTCGGCCGCGCACAGCTTGCCGACCAGCCGCTCGGCAATCGAGCCGCGCTGTGTTGCCTGCGCGATCCCCGACCTTGCCGGTCCACCGGCTTCCGCTGGCGGCAGGCTGTCTGTCATGCCGGCCACGATCGCGCGGCCAGCGGCGATGACCGCAGGCGGGTCGAGGTGCAGCCGCAGCGGATCAGCCGCCGCGAGCGCGGGCACGATCACCTGCAGCCGCTCAAGCGGCAAGGTTCCTGCGGGCAGCGCGGCCTGCGCTGCACTGCCCGCTGCGACCGCCGCGTCGGTGGCTTGCCAGGCGCTGGCCTGGCTGAGGGCATCTGGCTCCGGCTGGCCGGCCTCGCCGAGAATTCCGCTCCACAGCAGGCCAGCGACCTCCTCGAAGTCACGCTCGCCGGCGAGCTCAATGGCGTCGTAACCGCGGTACCGCAGCTGATCGCCGGTGATCTCGGTCACCTGCGTCTCGATCACAAGCTCGGTCGGTCCCTGTGCGCGGCGCGGCCTGCCGCGCCTGGCCAGGCCGTCCACCTCGCGCGCGCTGAACAGGCTGGCCCGCGAGCCGTCGGCCTTGCGCCTGGCTTAGCACTCCCCTGCTCACATAGGAGTACAAGCTGGCTTGCTTGACGCCAAGCCTTCGCGCGGCCTCGGCCGCGGTGATCCACTCGGTCGGCACGATCGCCTCGCTTCCGCTCCCAGCTCCCCTGTCACCGCTGACGCGGCCCGCCAGCACTGACGTTGATTATAATCAATGTTGACGATTTAGTACACTCGCAGTCAATAATCAATACGAGGGCACGCGCGATCCGACGACGGAGGCTTTGGCATGGCTCAGGTCCACATCCTGGACGTCACCAACCGCGATGGGGTGCAGACGGCGCGTACCGGCCTGTCCAAATTCGGCAAGACGATGGTCAACTTCTACCTGGCCAGGCTGGGCGTGGCGCAATCCGAGATCGGCTTCCCCTTCCTGTTCCACGAGGCGCCGTACGTCCGCGCCAACGTGGCTCTCGCCAAGGCCGGAGCCTTCGGGAACATGCGGTTGTCCGGCTGGTGCCGGGCCGTACCGGGCGACGTCGAGCAGTCGGTCCCGCTCGGGCTGAGCCACTACAACCTGTCGATCTCCACCTCGGACCAGATGATCGCGCACAAGTTCCGCGGCAGGCTCGACCGGACGGCGATCATCAGCGAGATGACCGCGGCGGTCGCCGCGGCCAAGGCTGGCGGTGCCGAGACGATCGGGGTCAACGCCGAGGACGGTTCGCGCACCGACGACGACTTCCTCACCGACTTCGCGCTCGCCGCCAGACAAGCCGGTGCCGACCGGGTCAGGTACTGCGACACGATCGGCGGCGACTCCCCGCACCGGATCAGGGAACGGTTCGCCAAGCTCGCGTCGGCCACCGGCATGCCAGTTGAAACGCACTGTCACAACGACCTTGGCATGGCGGTCGCGAACTCGGTCTCCGGAGCCCTCGGCGACCTCGACGCCGGTCAGGACGCCTGGGTGAACACCTGCATCAACGGCATCGGCGAACGGTCAGGGAACGCGGACCTGCTGTCGGTCATCCTCGCCTTCCAGCATGGCTTCGGCGTCGCGGGCCAGGCCGAGATCGGTGACCCGCTTGACCTGTCGTGGGCTCGCAGGTTCGCGTTGTGGGCAAGCTATTCGTTCGGGCAGCCTTTGCCGCAGAACCAGCCGGGCACTGGCCGCAACGCCTTCGCGCACGAGTCGGGCATCCACGCCGACGGCGCGCTCAAGGACCGGCACAACTACGAGCTCTACGACGACGACACGCTCGGGCCGTTCCCGCAGGACTGGCACTCTCGTCCCGGCCGGGTCGTGCTGACTGGCGAATACGGCGGAATGGCCGGGTTCCGGCACGTCATGGCGGGGCTGGGTATCGACGCCTCAGAGGATGAAGACCTGATCTTCCAGCTCGTCCAGCTATGCGGCGCGGCGACCAGCAAGCCGCTGACCGACGACGAGCTTCGGCTGATCGCTGCCTACCCGCACGAGATAGCGCTGCTGTATCCCGGTCAGCTCCGCTAGCGCGATAGCTGACCGGGCGGCGGCTCAGCCGAAATCCCTACCGTCCGATCTGCTTGCGGCCGCGCACCCGGCGCAGCCTGGCCTTCTGGTTCGAGTCGAGCATCGCGTAGGCAACCGCCGGAATCGCGACCGCCAGGACGATCACAGCGAACGCGAGCCATGGGTTGATGATCAGCAGAATGAGCCCGATCACGACACCTGCGATGCCGATCTTCATGTGCGGGGTCATAGCCGGCCTTCCCTTCCTTACGGGATGTCAGCATCCCGCCCTATCCTGACCGAGCCGCGCGATCATTTCCGTCATGACCAAAGGTAGCTCCCCGCCAGAGCGCTACGACCAAGGTCTGGTGCGAGATGATGAGGCCAACATCTGGAGGGAAGACATGACGCTGTCGCTGCCGATCGAGCACGAGGCCAACGAGCTGCTGTCCAGGGACGGGTTCGCGTTGCTGCTAGCGATGATGCTCGACCAGCAGGTCCCGTTCGAGAAGGCGTTCAATTCGCCGTACCAGCTGACGCGGAGGCTCGGCCACGAGCCGACCGCACAGGAGGTCGCCGAATTCGACCCTGACGCACTCGCCGAGGTCTTCGCCGAGCGCCCGGCGCTGCACAGGTTTCCCAGGGCGATGGCGGCGCGGGCACAAGAGCTCGCCAGGATCGTGGCCGACCGGTACGACGGCGACGCGAGCGCGGTGTGGGCCACCGCCAAGGACGCAGCCGAGTTGCGGCGCCGGCTGGCCGAGCTGCCGGGCTTCGGCGCGTACAAGGCCCAGATCACGATCGCCCTGCTCGGCAAGCAACTCGGCATCCAGCCCGACGGCTGGCGCGAAGCCGCTGGCCACTTCGGCGAGGCTGGTTCGCACTACTCGGTCGCCGACATCAACGATGACGCCTCGCTCCTGGCCGTCCGGTCGTATAAGAAGGCGATGAAACAGCAGCGAGCGGCGGCCGCTGGCTAGCCCCCGCCCAGCCGCGGGGGGTGATAGCCAGAGCCCTGGCGTGCTGAGGCCGCTCGCGGCTGCCTTCCGTGTGGACCGGGCTGGCCTGCGCCCGGCGACGGCCATCCGGGCCACGGCGGGCGTCGTCGCGCCGCTGGTAATCGGCATCGCGGCCGGACACCCGGCGGCCGGCGCGACCGCAGCCTTCGGAGCGCTGAGCGTCGGCATCCCCCTCCTTACCTCGGGCCCGCGCACTCCGGCCGGCACCATGCTGGCGACGAGCTTCGGCATGGCCGTGGCCACCTTCGCCGGGGCGATCTCCGGGCTGGTGCCTCCCGTGCACCTTGTCTTGCTCGCGGCCGCGGGATTCGGCGCCGGCCTGCTCGTGGCCGCAGGCCCCGGCGCCACCCAGGTCGGGGTCAACGCCACCATCGCCCTGCTCGTGTTCGGCCGCCTGACCGCGACACCCGCCACGGCGGCCTTGCACGCGACCTGGGTCCTGGCGGGCGGGTTGTTCCAGCTCGCGCTCGCGATCGCGGCTCGCTCGCAACGGCCGCTCAGGAGCCAGCGGGCCGCGCTGGCGAGCGCCTACGAGGCGCTGGCGGCGGCCGCGGCGAATAACGGGCCACCGCCGATCAGCGTCGCCGAGGCCGCGGCGACGGCGCGCGAGGCAATCGGGCCCTGGCTGCAGGGCGACGACCGGCCCCAAGCCCAGCCGCTGCGCGGGCTTGCCGACGAACTCGACCGGATCAGGCACGAGTTCCACGCGCTGTTGTTCCAACAGGAACAACTCGCTCCAGAGAGCCGCGGAGCAATCCGTGCCGCGCTGACCGAGGCGGCCGGCGCGCTGGGCGAGATAGCCGCGGCGATTCGCGAGGGCCGTACGCCCGCGGGCGTAGCGCCGGCCGCGGGGCGGCTCACCGGGCTCGCTGATCAGCTCGCGCCGCAGGCCGACAGCCAGTCAGGGCGAGCCGGGCACTTTGCTGGAGCGCGGTTCGCCGGGCCGCGGTTCGCGAGCGCGCGCACTGCGGCGCTGGCCTGCCAGTTGCGGGCGGTGAACCGGATGACGACGGAACTCGCCGGCGTCCGCCGGATCAGCATCCCGATCACGGCGGCGAACGCGGCCGATGCGGTCATCGTCCTGCCGGGCGGGCTTCGGTCGGCGCTGCGACGCGTGCGCGCGGCGTTGTCGCCGTCGTCGCCCGCATTCCGGCACGCGGTCAGGCTGGCTGTCGTGATCCCGCTCGCCGCACTGATCTCGGCCTACCTGCCCTGGCAGCGCGGCTACTGGCTGCCGGTCACGGCCCTGATCGTGCTGAAGCCCGACTTCGGCGCCACGATCAGCCGCGGCGTGGCCAGGACCATCGGCACCGTGATCGGAGTGGTGGCGGGCGCGGCGATCGTCGCGCTCGCGCATCCGAGCGGAATCGCGCTGATCATCCTGATCGCCGTCTGTACCTGGCTCGGCTACACCGTATTCGCGGCGAGCTATGCGATCTACGCGATCTTCCTGACCGCGTTCGTAATCCTGCTCATCTCGGCGGGCCAGAACAGCGCGGTCGTCACGGTCGAGAACCGCGGCTTCGACACTTTGATTGGCGGCGCGCTGGCGATCCTCGCCTACCTGGTGTGGCCGACCTGGGAGGCCTGGCACACTCCAGGCAGCGGCCGCCGACCGGTTCGAGGCGATCAGGCGCTACCTCGGCGCGGTCCTCAGCGGCTACCTCGATCCCGTGACGTACGACGCGGCTGCGCTGGAACGGCTGGCCGCGGTAACCAGACGGGCTCAGTCGTCAGTGGTGGCATCGCTGGATCGCGCCCGCGGCGAGCCGCCCGGCGCGCGCCCGGACATCGCGCGCTACGCGGGCGTCCTGTCCGCGGGGCGGCGGATCGTCGCGGGCACCCACGCCCTCGCCAGCCATCTGCGCGACGCGAGCACCCAGGTCGGGGTTCCTGCGGCTGCGACGGTCGCAGCCCAACTCGACCAGGCCATGTCCGAACTGGTCGTCTCGCTTCGGACGCAGAGTCCGCTCGACCTGCGGGAAACGCTCGACCTGCGAGGCAGCCAGCACCGCCTGGCTGTCGCGACCGCGGCAGGCCAGACCGCCGCCGACCGGCGCGGCGCGATCCTCGCGGCGCTGCTCGACCAGATTGTCGACAGCATCGATACCGCCGCCGACCTGCTAGCCGCAGAACGGTAGTGTCTGCGGTCATGCCAGACGAGCACGCTCAGCCCGCATCAGAGGTCGGCAGCGATGCCGCGATCCCTGCGACCGGCACCGCCCAGGTCCACATCCTCCAGGACGGCTATGCCCGCGAAGACGCGACCGGAGAGCGGGTCGGCAGCACCGTCACGCTGATCCTCGACGGCGACGTCGCCGTAGTCGTGGACCCGGGCATGGTGACTTCCAGGGCCGACCTGCTGGCCGCGCTGGCCGGCTGTGGCGTCGCGCCGGACGCGGTGACCGATGTGGTATTCAGCCACCATCACCCTGACCACACGGTCAACGCCGCACTCTTTCCGGCCGCCAGGATCCACGACTTCTGGGCCATCTACGACGGCGACCTGTGGATCTCCCGCGAGGCAGAGGGAGCGCAGCTCAGCCCGTCGATCCGGCTGATCGCGACCCCTGGGCATACCGACCAGGACATCAGCACGGTGGCCGCCACCGCGGACGGCGTATACGTATGCACGCACGCTTGGTGGGCGGCGGAAGGTCCGGCCGACGACCCGTTCAGCCCCGATCAGGTGGTCCTGAGCCAGAGCCGCCAGCGCATCCTCGGCCTGGGCGCGGTAATCATCCCGGGACACGGCCCGAGCTTCGTCCCCGGCCAGGACACCCCGCGCTGACCGCGCCAGGCCGCACCGAGAGCGCGAGCCGTCAGGTCGTCTCGCCCTTCACCGCGAACATCGACAGCCGCCGCCCGGCAACGGCCAGCGCGAGCACCGTGACCGCGACCGCCATGATGATCGCCGTGGCCGTTGTCAGGTGCGCGTTCAGGGCAGGCGACCTGGCGATCGAGTTCGCGACGCTGACGGAGTACTGGCCAACCGAGAGCACCCTCACCCCGCCGATCAGGTTGCCGAGCAAGCCCTCCCAGACCAGCAGATAGCCCAGGCCGATCGCGATGGCTCGCGTGGTAAGCAGCGAGAGCATGACGAACAGCGCGTTGTAGGCCACCGCCGCGACGATCGCCCCGGCCAGCAATCCGACGGCCAGCCTGTCCGCCGGCCCTTTCGCGATCGTCGCCGCGAGGTACTCAGGAATCGCACCGAAGACGATCGTGAGCAGCACCGCGGCGGTGAACTTGGAAAGGACAACGCTCATCCTGTTCACCGGCGTGGCGAGCAGGTGGATGATGCTGCCGTCGTCGATCTCCGCGCCGATCACGCTGGTGCCGATGATCAGCGCGGTCAACGGGAGCACGACGGAAAAGCCGAAGACGCCGAGGAACTCCGACGGCCAGACCGGGCTCTTCGCGACGGCCTTCAGCGCGACGGTGATCACGAGCAGCACAAGCGGCACGAGCAGGAAGACGAGCGCTCGCTTGCGCCCGAGCGTGGCACGCAGCGTGATCCGCAGGACGACGGGATTTACCAGGCCAGCCATTGCCTCACCGTTTCCTCGTCACGCCGATACCAGGTAGGAGAACACGCTCTCCAGCGACTCGTCAGAGGGCAGCACCTCGCGCAGGCTGATGTCGCCGTCGCGGCAGATCACTGCGAGTTCCCGCGCGAACGCGCCGAAGTCTGACGTGCGCACCTGCAGGCCGCGCGGCGTCATCTCGACGCCGGTTACCGCGGGCCTGCCGATCAGGGCGGCCCCGAGCGCACGGTCCGCGGAGGTCCTGACCAGGAAGACGTGCGGCCTGCTGGTCATCAGCCTGCGGATCGCGCGGAAGTCGCCGGAGGCCGCGAGACGTCCCCCGACGATGACCTGAATCGTGCCGGACATCCGCTCGACCTCCTCGAGGATGTGCGAGCTGAACACGATCGTCCTGCCGCGCTGCGCCATCTCCTCGAGCAGGTCCATCATCTGCAGCCGCTGCCGCGGGTCCATTCCGTTGAATGGCTCGTCCAGCAGCAGCACCTCGGGGTCGTGCACCAGCGCGGCGGCGACCTTGATCCGCTGCCGCATGCCCTTGGAGTAGGTGGCGATCCGCCGGTCTTGTGCGTCGGCCATGTCGACGATGCCGATGGCCCGCCGCGCGGCCGCGTCGGCATCGGGCAGCCGGTGCAGCTTCGCGGTGGACCTTACGAAATCGGCCCCGGTCAGGAACGCGTAGACCGAGTCGCGCTCTGGCACCAGGCCGAGCGCGGTGAAGACCTCGGGATTGCGCCAGCTTGGCCGTCCGCCGACGGTGAGGTCGCCGCGCGAGGGCGCGAGGAAGCCGGCCATCAGGTTGAGCAGCGTGGTCTTTCCCGCGCCGTTCGGGCCGAGCAGCCCGGTGATGCCGGGGCCGATCGTCATCGTGATGTCGTTGACGGCGACGACGTTGCCGTACCAGCGGGAGACGTTGCGCAGGTCGATGGTGCTGATCTGGCGCGCTTCCGAAATGATTTTCATGCGACGCTCACGCTCGAGTACCTCCGCACCAGGGCGGCCAGGCTGATGCCGAGGAAAGCCAGCAGCATCACGCCGTAGGCGATGCCATAGCTGCCTGGTTTGGCCACGATCCCCTGACTCGTGCCGCCCAGCCACTGCCGGACACCGTCGACCACGGTGAACGGGCTGATCAGGCCGAACAAGTGGGTCGCTGCCGACACGTGCGCGGCGGCCGCGTGCGCCCCCGGGGCTGGCGGAGGGCCAAGCCCGCGCGGGCCTGGCGCGGCCGCGATCTTGGTAAGCACGTTGGTCAGCGTCCACGTCATGAACAAGAAGATCGCCACCGAACCGGTGGAGAAAGCCCTCCGGCCGCTCACGCACGCCAGCGCCAGACCGACGGCGGCCAGCACCACTGCCCACATCAGCCCGACAAGCAGGCCGGGAATAGCCGCCCTGGTCTCCGCCCAGACCGCCGCTCCGCCGTGTACCTGGAAAATCGTCCCGACGTACAGGAGCAGCACCGGGATGTCGATCATCGCGAGGCAGGCGAGAGTGAACGCGGCGTACTTGGCGAGCGGGTAGTCCTGTCTGCGGATCGGCCTAGCGAAGTACAGCGGCAGCACCCTGCTGCGCAGGTCGCGCGAGACGAGTTCGGGCGCCTGAGCAGCCATGAACACAAGCAGCACGAGCACCCGCACGTTCCCGACGTAGGTGTCGTAGTCGACGACCCTGGTGTGCGACCGGCCAAGCGCCATCACGATGGCGTTCACGACCGCGGGGGCGCACATGATCACGAAGGCGATCACGGGCACAATCTTTGCCTTCGCGCCGCGGCCGAAGCCGAACGCCGACCGCAGGCTGTGCCAGCACAGCGCGAGCGCGATCTGGCCGCGGCCAAGCCGAGGTCCGTCGTAGGTCTGGTAGCCGATGTCGTGGATGACGCCGGCGCTCGGCGCCACCAGCCCGGCACCAGGAATGTTGTCAGTGCCCATCGACCGCTCCCGTCAGCCCGCCGTGCGCGGCCAGTTCTCCGTTGTCCGTGAAGAGCTCCTCGACCCGGTGCCTGCGCTGCTCCATCCTGGTCAGGGGCAGGCCGAGCCCGGCGACGGCGTCGCGTACGACGTCGAACGTGGCCTCGCCGGCGATCACCACCAGAAGCTCGCGCCCGCTGCGGACCGGCACGACGCCGTGCGCGGCGAGGTCAGCGGCCAGCAGGTCGGCCCCCTCGTCGACCTCGATCGCCAGCACCTGGCTGGCCTGGGTGAACGAGCTCATCGTGGCTGACCTGAGCAGCCGGCCCGCGTCGATGGCGATCAGGTGATCGCAGATCTGCTCGATCTCGCCGAGCAGGTGCGAGGAGACCACGACCGAGATGCCGAAGTCACCGCCGATCCTGCTGATCAGGTCGAGCATGGCGGAGCGCCCGGCAGGGTCGAGCCCATTGGTGGGCTCATCCAGGAGCAGCAACCTGGGATCGCCGGCCAGCGCCTGCGCGAGCTTGACCCGCTGCTTCATGCCCGTCGAGTAGGTACCGATCTGGCGATAGCGCTCCTCGTAGAGGCCGACGTGCCTGAGCGACTCGGCCGCCCGCTCCTTGGCCGCGGTCGGCGGCACGCCCGACATCCGGCCCATGTGCGTGACGAACTCGGTCGCCGTGACGTCCGGCGGCAGGCAGTCATGCTCGGGCATGTAGCCGGTCAGCGCCCGGATCTGCTCGCCGCGGGTGGCAGTGTCGAGCCCGAGTACCGCCGCCCGCCCGCTGGTTGGCGGCAGCAGCCCGAGCAGGATCTTGATCAGCGTGGACTTGCCGGCGCCGTTGGCGCCGACCAGGCCGGTGATGCCAGGCCCGACCGCCATGGTCAGGTCGTCCAGCGCCGTGATCGTCGGGCTGAATCGCTTGGTCAGCGCCGTCGTGGCGATCACTGGAGCGGGATCTGCGGTCACCTGAACGCGACCTTCCTTTCGCAACTAGCCGACCAGCCGGATGGCAGGAGGGCCCGGCGACAATGTATCGGCGCGGTACCACCCTGTCGCGCGCGCTCACGCGCTGTCATCACCCGCGAGGCTGATTCCTGCTACGCCTGGGGTAGCACCCCGGTGCCGGACTGGACCGAGTATCTATGGTCCAGCCATAACCAGAATCCGCAATGGACGGACCATCGATACCCGGCCGGCCTGTCTGCCGCCTCAGCTATGACCTGGCAGCAGAGATCCTCGGCCGGCCTCGGTGGCCATACGAATATGATTTGCGCGATATGCCGGACCGTCTGACCTCCCGCACCGTGCTGGCCGTGCTGCTCCTGCTGCTGACCATCGCGGGAATCCGCGTGGCCGGATCTGCCGTCAGCACGAATCCGCCCGCGATGCCGGTCGCGATCGGCGTGGGCGCCGCGCTGGAGGCCGTCCTCCTCGTGCTCCTGATCGGGCTGCGCTGGCGGCCGCGTGACACCGCCGGCCCGGCTGTCAGGCTCCGCGGACTGCTGACCGGCGTGATCGTCACCCTCTTGATCGCGATCCCCGCGGCGATCCTGATCGCGGGCCTCGCGCACCTGCGCCCGCGCCGTCGGCTGCTGCTGCACCACCCTCGGCACGGCGCGCGTCCTGGCAAGCTGCACCTCGGCCGTGCCGGTCACGGGGTGCTCTGGCCGGACTACGTCCAGTACGTGCTTATTGCCGTGCTGGTCGCGGCCCTCGTCGTCGTGGCGATCCTGCTCTGGCGGCGACGCCGTCACTGGGCACGGACCGGCCGGGCCCCAGTCACCGCGGACGATGACACGGACACCCCGGCCGAACTGGCCCGCGCCGTCGACTCGGCCAGGCTCGCCCTCCGCCAGCTCGACGACGCGAGGGCCGCCATCATCGGCTGCTACCTGGCCATGGAAGACTCCCTCGCGGCGGCGGGCGCCGCGAGGGGCCTGGCCGAGACGCCCGACGAATTGCTCGCCAGGGCTGTCACGGCTGACCTGGTCAGCGCGGCTCCCGCTGGCCGGCTGACCGCGCTGTTTTACGAGGCGCGGTTCTCGACCCATCCGATGCCGCCGGCTCGGCGGCACGAGGCCGAACGGGCTCTCGCCGACATGGCCGCGTCCCTCACGACGCCGGACCTGGCGCGACTGTCCAGCGACAACGGCGATGACGTCGGCCACCGCGGTAGCCAGCGATGAACCAGACTCAGCCCCCGGCCGGCCTGCCCTCCGAATCCCCAAGCCCCGGCGCCCGCCCCGGCACCGGCGCCGGCGGTGGCGGTGGCGGTGGCTGGCATGGGGCCGGCCGCGAGATCACCATCGCGATGCTGCTTGTCATCGCGCTCAGCGTCGCGGCGTGGGTGCTGGAAGGTCCGGCAGCGGCAGGCTTCGCCGCAGTGGCATCCGCGACACTGAGCCTGGTCGCGCTCCGGGGCTTGATCGAGCGGGACGAGCCAGCCACGATGCCGCAGTGGTCACACGAGGCAGGGCCGTCCAGATCCTTCTTCGGGTTCTGGCGGACGCGCTCGGACCTGATCGATGCCACCACGTCGCTCAGCGCCTGGGACGTCGCGCTCAGGCCGCGCCTGGTGAACCTATTCGCGGCCAGGCTCTCTGAACGGCACGGGATCAGCCTGGCTTCGGACCCCGAGGCCGCCAAGCGGGTGTTGGCCGAGGGCGCCGCCAGCCGGGCTGACCTGTGGACTTGGATCGACCCCCAACGTCAGACCCCGCCCGGCGCCGGCTCGCAGCCCGGCATACCGCCCGCTGTCCTCGCCGCCCTGATCGACCGACTGGAGCGACTGTGACCGACCCGACCGCGCCACCCACGCCGGGCCACGCCCTGACGCCAACCGAGACGGCGGAGCGCTGCTCGGCCGTGCTCGCCGAGATCGAGCGGGCGATCATCGGCCAGCGCGCCGCGCTCGAGCTGGTACTGACCGGCATCTTGGCCGGGAGCCACATCCTGCTCGAAGACCTCCCTGGCCTGGGCAAGACGCTCACCGCGCGATCCTTCGCCAGAGTGCTCGGCCTTGAATTCAGCCGGATCCAGTTCACCCCCGACCTGCTGCCGTCCGACGTCGTCGGTGCCCCCCTGTACGACCAGCGCAGCGGCGAGATGGTGTTCCGGCCAGGACCGGTCTTCACCCAGTTGCTGCTCGCCGACGAGATCAACCGCACGCCGCCTAAGACCCAGGCCGCGCTGCTCGAGGCCATGGGCGAGGGCCAGGTCAGCATGGACGGCCAGACCAGGCAGTTGCCCAGGCCTTTCATCGTGCTGGCGACCGCCAACCCGATCGAGTACGAGGGCACTTACGACCTGCCGGAGGCGCAGCTCGACAGGTTCGGGATGCGCTTGCGATTCGGGTACCTGAGCAGCGCCGACGAGGTCGCGATGCTGCAGCGCCGCCTCGACCGGGCCGCAGACGAGGTCGACCTCAAGGCGGTGACCGGCCCGGGCGAGCTCATCGCGATGCGGCACTCGCTCGAGCAGGTCGAGGTTTCAGATGACCTGCTCGAATACGTCGTCGCACTGATCGGCGCGACCAGGTCGAACCAGCAAGTCCAGGTCGGTGCCAGCCCGCGCGGCGCGCTTTTCCTTGTCCAGCTCGCGCGCGGCCAGGCGGTGCTGCACGGCCGCGACTATGTCATCCCCGACGACGTCAAGGCGGTCGGCGTTCCCGCACTCGCGCACCGGATCACGTTGCGACCCGAGTTGTGGGTGCGCAAGGTCAGCCCGGAGGACGTGATCGCCCGCATCCTGACCAGCGCTCCCGTGCCGCGCACCGACCCCGCCGCCCGCGTAACCCGGTAATGATCATTTCTTTTGCGCTAACAGGACGCTCGTGCTGACCGCCGGCCCGGAGCGGACAATCCCCGTCACGTGGCGGCTGTCGGGCCTGGCCAGGGGGCTGGTCACCCTCGCGCTCACCGCGCTCATCCTCGCGGTGATCACCAGGAGGTCCGAGTTCGCCGGGCTGGCCGCGCCCGCCTTGCTGCTCCTGACGCCGCGGCAGTCACACAGGCCGGCCGCCGTGAGCCTGACCCTGGCAGCGGGCGCGGGCCAGGTGACCGAGACCGAGCAGGCCACCGTGCTCGC
Source organism: uncultured Actinomycetota bacterium (assembly GCA_963696215.1). Lineage (GTDB taxonomy): Bacteria > Actinomycetota > Actinomycetes > Streptosporangiales > Streptosporangiaceae > Chersky-822. The sequence goes on along the minus strand of CAVOJF010000005.1, from coordinate 13,872 downwards.
CAGGGTCAGCGGGCAGGGCGCGGGAACGATGCAGCTCAAACTGCACCCCGCCGCCTGGATCGACGCCGGGGACGCCACGCTGGGCGACGACGGCTGGTACCGGGTGCCGTTCCGTGCGGAACGCTGGGGCCTGCGCGCGGTCGGCATGCTGGAGGTGATCCTGGGCGATCGCTGGCGGCTGGCGGAGGCCAGGGTGGTCGTCGAGGTGCCGCCAGTTATCTGCCTGCCGCTACCTGCAAGGCTGGAGTCGCTCATCGTGCTGAGCAAGCTGCCGGTCAGGCTCGGCGAGCACGCGGCCAGGGCGACCGGCGAAGGCGTCGAGTTCGCCGGGATCCGCGAGTTCGTGCCCGGTGACCGCCAGCGCAGGATCAACTGGCCGGCCACCACCCGTATGGGCACACTCCAGCTGAACACCTTCGCGGCGGAGCGCGCCCAGGTCACGGTCATCCTGATGGACGTCAGCACCGACGTCGGCATCGTAGGGATGAGCTCAGCCGACCTGGCGGTCCGCGCGAGCGCGGGACTCGCGGCCGCCTACCTCGCGGCCAGGGACCGGGTCGGGCTGATCAGCTTCGGCCGGCAGCTCCGCTGGATCAGCCCGGCTCCCGGGCGCCGCCAGGCCGAGCGGATCATGACCATGATCACAGTTGACCATGGCGACGGCGAACCACTCTCGTCGGTCTCCAGGCTGCCGAGCGCGGCCCTTCCGCCAGGCGCGCTGATCATCGTGGTGAGCCCGCTGCTCAGCCTGCGGCTGGTCGAGGCGCTCAGGGAACTGCGCGAGCGCGGGTTCGCGACGCTCGTGCTCGACGTGCTTTGCACTGAGCCCGACATCGGCTCGGGCCGGATCGGCAGCCGCGACCGGCTGATGACGAAGCTGGCCCGCCGGGTCTGGCGGATGGAGCAGGACGCGATCAGGTTCTCGCTCCGCGAACTCGGCATCCCGGTGGCCACCTGGGACGGGCAGTCCAGCCTGGACGAACCGCTCGCGCCGTACAGCAGGCGCGTCATGGTGAACCGCGCATGACGACCACGGCGCGGGTGAGCTCGCGGCGAGTCAGGTCTTCGGCCTGGCGGAGGTCAACGCGGATTCGGCCGGTCGTCGCCGTGGCCGCGCTCGCGGCCTTGAGCATTGCATGGGCTGCCCTGCCGGCGCGCGGCGCTTCGGCTGGCCTGAAGCCGACCCTGGTCGTGGCCATCGCCTGCGCGCTGCTCACCGTGGCCAGGTTCGTCGGTCGCCAGCAGGGCACGGCGCGCCGCGAGCCAGGCAAATACGTCGGGCCGGTGGCGGCGTTCCCTGGCCAGCTGTGGGGCAATGTGCGGGTGCTGCCATGGCCGCAGGGCATGACCGTGGCGGTGCTCGGGCTCGAGGCTCTGCATCCGGCGCGGCCTTGGCACACCGCCGTGCTCGGGCTGGCGCTGCTCGGCGTCCTGCTCGCCCTGCATCTCGCCGAGACCGGGGCGGGGCCCTCGGTATTCCGGCCGCACCTGCCGCTGCTGGTTACCGGGCTCGGCCTCGCGGCCCTGTCTGCGGGCGCGGCCATGCTGCCCGCACTGAGCGGCGGCGCTGGGTGGCTGGCCGTGGTCGCGGCGATCGCCGCCGTCGTCGTCGCCGCTCTGGCTCTGCCCCTCTAGCCGCGCTCCGCCTCCGCGGTTCGCGGGAAAGCGTGGGCGGCGATCTGGGCGTGGGTGGCGAACCATGGGCGACCGCGCTCGCGCATCCCGGCGATGACCCTGCCCAGCATCCTGATCAGGTAGCCGCGGCCGATCGCCTCTGGATGCATCGTCAGCGTGTAGACGCGGCGCTCGGCGAGCGCAGACTCGTACTCCTCCAGCCAGATCCGCTCGACGGCGTCCGGGTTGGCCAGCAGCCCGCCGTGATACGGGGTGTAGCCGAAGAACGGCCAGTCGCACAGGCTCCAGTGCCCCGGCAGTTCAAGCACCGGCTCAGGCCCGCTGACCTCCCAGTAGGGCCGGTCATCGGCCATCAGGCTGCTGTCGTAGCTGAACCCGAAGCCTGGCAGCATCGCGAGCGTCGGAGGGGTCAGTTCCCAGCCTGGCGAGCGGTAGCCGATCGGGCGGATCCCGTGCCGGTCGAACGCGGCCAGGCCGCGCTCCAGTTCGGCGCGCTGGGCGTCCTCGTCCAGCCCTTCGGTGCCGAGGTGCATGTAACCGTGGTGGGCGAACTCGTGCTCGCCGCCCCCGATCGCGTCGATCACCTCAGGGTGCTGATCGATGGTAAAGCCAGGGATGTAGAACGTGCCGGCGATCTGGTGCTCGGCGAGCAGCGCCAGCACCCGGTGCAAGCCACGCTCTGGCCCGAACCTGCCTTGCGACAGGACGGTCAGCCGCCGGCTGTACTCGGCACCTTCGCCGCGCCACGGGGTCTCGCCGTCGACGTCGAACGTCAGCGCGACGGCGACATCGGCATCGTCTGGCCAGGCAGGGAACTCTGCGTGCGTGATCACAATCGCTGTCCTTATCTAGGCGGTCATGTCCGGTCAGGCGCCTGCGGATCGCCCAGCGCTTGCGGCGCGGGCACCGAAGCCGCGGGCTTGGTCATCACCTGCTCTGGGGTTCCCGCCGATCGGTCGATGCGCCTGGATCTCAGGTCGACCACCCAGGTGACGCCGGCGGCCAGCACCAGGAAGATCCAGAGGTTCGCGGTAGTGATCTGCACCCCGTGCCAGCGCTGACCGAGGAAGATGTTGGCGTCCCAGAGCACGTGCACGACGATCAGCGGCAGCACGCTGCCGGTACGCAAGAACAGCCACACGAAGATCGTCGCCCAGACCGCGGTCCCGATCACGCCGAGGCCGTAGTAGTCGTGATAGGAACACCGCAGCAGCACGGCGACCAGCACTATCTCGGGTACCGGGCGACGAGCCTGGCGCAGCGTGGTGACGACGAACGCCAGTACGACCGTCTCTTCGACGATGCCGGCGGCCAGCGACGATGCCAGCGTGTAGATCAGGTAGCTGGCGTCCTGGTGCGCGGGCTGGCCTAGCTTGTTCCCCATCGCCAGCGCGCTGGTGATCGCACCGCCCGCGAGCAGCGCCACGATCGCCCAGACGCCAGTCCGCAGGCTCTGCCCGCCCGGCTTGCCGTCTCGTCCGCGCGGCCAGCCGAAGCCCAGCCACCGCGCCGTGATCCCCCGCCTGCCAGATAGCAGCACGGCGATCAGGATCGCGAGCACGCAGGTGCCGATCTCGCTGAACGTCGCCGGTGTGAAGATGGCCCAGCTTCCCGACGGCGGCGGGTAGCGGCCGGCGAGGGTCTCGCCGCCCGCGATGATGCTCGCGAGGAAGAACGCGCCGAAGACCAGCAGAACCTCGGCGTAGGCGCGGAGCGCGGTGATGGGCGGGGCGGGCGGGGGCGGCTGCGCCGACCACCAGTGCACTCTGGCTGGGCGGCCAACCGGCCCCGGCCAGACATCCGGCTGGGACTCCATGTCGCCGCTGCCTCCCACGTCACCTTATCTGCCCTTACCGGCCGACGGCGTACCCCTGCATGCCGCGCGGGTTGGCGGCCGCGTGCAGGAACCCGCGGTCCCTGCTGACCGCGCTAATCCGGCCGAGCGACCACGGCGGACTGACAGTGGCCTGGTGGCCGCGGGCCCGCAACTCGTCCACTACATGCTCGCCGGATCGGGACTCGACGGTCAGCGAGCGCGGAACCGAGCCCCGCGGATAGAAGGACGAAGGGAAATGGTCGGTGTGGTAGGCGGGGAAGTCGATCGCCTCCTGCAGGTTCATCCCGTACACCACGTGGTTCAGGAAGAAGCCAATCGTCCACTGATCCTGCTGGTCACCGCCGGGTGTCCCGAATGCCATATACGGCTGGCCGTCGCGCAGCGCCAGACTCGGCGACAGCGTGGTCCGCGGACGCCGGCCGGGCGCCAGAGTGCTGGCGAATCCTGGCGTGAGCGAGAACATCTGGCCCCTGGTTCCGAGGCAGAAACCGAGCCCTGGCACGACCGGCGAACTCTGCAGCCAGCCGCCGCTCGGCGTGGCGGAGATCAGGTTGCCGAACCGGTCCGCGATGTCCAGGTGACAGGTGTCCCCCGGCCCGAGTGCGACCTCACCCAGGGTCGCGGCGCCCTGCGCGGTGACGCCAAACGTGGGCTCGCCGGTCCCGCTCGCGCCGGCTGCAACCGATCCTCCGGCGGTGGCGTACCCGGGCAGGGCCGGGCGCCTGCCGCCGGGCGATCCCGGCACCAGCTCGGCTGACGCCTGGTCGGTGACGAGCCGCCGGCGCTCGGCCGTGTAGCCGGCCGACAGCAGGTCCTCGATCGGCACATCGCTGTGACGGGGATCGCCGTACCAGGCCTCGCGATCGGCGAAGGCCAGCTTGGCGGCCTCGGTCACGGTGTGGATCAGCGCGGCACCGCCCGGCGCCAGGTCGTCCAGGTCGAAGCCGTCGAGCAGCGCGAGTTGCTGGAGGAAGACCGGCCCTTGCCCCCACGGACCTGTCTTGCACACCGTCAGCCCGCGGAAGTCGAAGCTGACCGGCTCCTCTACGCTGGCGCGCCATCCGGCCAGGTCGGCGCCGCGGAGCAGGCAGGGGTTCTTTCGCCCCGTCACGTCCATGATCTGCGCGCTGGCCGCGAAGTCGTCGATCGCCGCCGCGACGAACCCTTCGTACCAGGCCACCCGCGCGGCTTCGATCTGCGCATCCCGGTCGGTGCTGGCCGCCTCGGCCTCGGCGAGGACGCGGGCGTAGGTATCCGCGAGCGTCTTGTTGGCGAACTTGTCCCCAGCTGCCGGCGTCCCGTCCGCGAGGTACACCTCGGCCGACGTAGGCCAGTGAATCGTGAACGTCTCGGACATCGCCTCGATGGCGGCGCTGGCCCCTGTCAGCATCGGATAGCCGTCGCCGGCGTAGCCGATCGCATAGCTCATGACGTCCCGCAACCGCAGGGTCCCGTACCGCTGGAGCAGTAGCATCCACGCGCCGAACGCGCCTGGCACCATCGCAGGGAGCAGGCCGTTGCCCGGTACCAGGTCGCTGATGCCGAGGTCACTGAACGCTTCGACGCTGGCGGCCGCCGGCGCGGTCCCCTGACCGCTGATGACGAACTCGCCGCCGCCGCTCGCGCTGTATCCGATGATCGGCACTTCGCCGCCAGGGCCGTTCAGGTGCGGTTCGACGACCTGGAGAACTAGCCCGGTAGCCACCGCGGCGTCGAAGGCATTGCCTCCGGCCTCGAGCACCGCCATGCCGGCGGCCGAAGCCAGCCAGTGGGTGGAAGCCACCATGCCGAACGTGCCCGCCAGTTCCGGTCTCGTGGTGAACTCCTGCGTGCCGGCCACTGGCGACTCCGATCCCATTGTGATCATTTGAGCACGCGCTGCACATATGCGGTCCATGCCCTCGGAAGAAGGATATTCTTGGTCGGAACAGCACGATCCATCGCGGTCCCGCTACCTACGGTGAACAATATGTGCGCACCTGGCATGGCCCTTCGGTCCGGCCGCTGGCTTAGCTAACCGGGCGTTTCGCTGGTTAGCGCCAGCACCACACGGCGCATTGGATGAAAGTATTCCCGCCAATCAGCGAAGCGCGGCATTCTTCTCGTTCACGACGAAGACCTGCGGCAGCAAGAAGGTGCCGACAATGACGATTTCGGCCATCAGCGTCTCCTGAGGTCGCTTGATCTGGCTGGCTGGCTCCGGCGGGCAATCCGCTGATCACGTACAACCAGGGTCAGCTGTACCGATCTGCGCGATCGCGCCGTGACCGCAGGCGGGCGAGTTCCAGGCCGACGGGTAAGGTGCCGGGCATGGCTGACACCAACGCCCGGCTGCGCGCCGTCTGGAACATGTCCGTTGCGGAGTCCCGCGAGTACTGCGGTAGGCATGAGTACGACGGCCAGATCCAGGACCTGTCACCAGACGGGGTCCTGGCCGGCCTGCGTGGCCTCGGCGAGGCCGCCGCGTCCGGGCGCCTCGAGGACGAGCACGACGAGGCGCACCTGGCGGTCTTCGAGCGCGCCACCAGGGTCAGGTTCGGCGACCTTGAGCTGCACCGCAGCAATCCGTACTTCCACATCGGCAACATGGACCTGGCCTGCTATGACCGCGACTACGGCCCGCAGGCCGAGCGCGACCGTGCCCGCGCGGCGCACCTCGCGGCCTGGCCCGACGCCGTCCACGCAGCGATCGCCTCACTCGATGCCGTGACGGCCCCGGTCGGTCAGGCGCTTACTGGCGCCGCCCGCGGGCTGGCCGCCGGTATCCCGTCCGACGTTCATCCTGACGTGGCCGCTGCCGCCAGGGCCGCGCACGCGAGGCTCGTGTCGCACCTCGAACAGGCCGCGGCCGGCGGCAGCCAGGACGCGGCCCTCGGCAGCGCCGCGCTCGGCGCCCTGATGAGCAGCGCCGAGGGAATCGCCCTCGACCTGGGCAAGCTGGCCGAGCGCGCCGACGCGGAGCGGGACCGGCTGTCGGAGCGGCTGGCCGAGAGTTGCGCGCAGATTGAGCCAGGCCGGCCCGCGCTGGAGGTCGCGCGCGATCTGGTCAAGGAGCACCCGGACGCCGACGGCGTCATCGAGGCCGCCAAGGTGTGGACCAGCCGCGCGATCGACTTCACCCGCGACAAGGGCCTGATGCCGTACAACGACGGCGAGTGCCTCGTGCTGCTCGCACCAGAATCCCGGCGCTGGGCGATGGCCATGATGGCGACCGCCGCTCCCGGCGAGCCGGAAGGCCCTTCCCGCTACTACATCACTCCGCCTGACCCGTCCTGGCCTCTGCACGAGGCCGAAGAGTGGCTCGAGGTTTTCAGCGACACGACGTTGCCGGGCATCACCGTGCACGAGGTCGCGCCCGGTCACTTCTCCCACGGACGGGCGATCCTGCGGGCTCCGACCGAGGTAAGGCGCACCCTGCACTCTGAGGCGTTCGTCGAGGGCTGGGCGCACTATGCCGAGGAGTTGTGCGTGGAGGAAGGCTTCTGCGGCGACGACCCCAAGTTCGCGATCGGCGTCTGGCTCGAGGCCCTGGTCCGCGTCACCAGGCTGGCCTGCGCGATCGGCGTGCACACGGCGGGCATGACTGTCGAGGAGGGCGCCCGCAGGTTCGAATCCGACACGCATATCGCCGGCCAGGCCGCACTCTCCGAGGCCAACCGGGCCACCTTCGACCCCACCTACGGCCGCTACACCTGGGGAAAGCTCGAGATCATGGCGCTACGCGACAAGGCGAGGGCCGCCTGGGGTTCGGGCTTCTCACTGCTGCGCTTCCACGCCGCACTGCTCGATCTCGGCTCTCCCCCGCTCGGCCTGCTCGAGACCGCCGTCCACCGCGGCTGATCCGGCGCAGCTGGTCTTGGCGGGGCCTGGCACTAGGGTTGCTGGCATGACTGATCTGGACGATCTCGATGCGCTGCCCTCGCGCGAGCTGCACGACCTGGCGGTCCGGCGTGCCCGGCACCACTTCGACGTCGCGTTCCTGTGGGACCTGTTGCGCGCGCTGCCAGCCGGGGAGGCCATCGCTGGTCATCCCGATCATGCCGGCGCGGACGCCTTGCATCTGTCCGCGCTGATCGGTGACACGATCGACGCCGACGACTCTGACATCGCCGACGCCCTGCGCCCGCTCTACCTGGACTACCTCGGCAAGCACCTCGCGGACCTGCCGAGTCTCCCGCATCAGAACAGCAAAGACCCGGGAGCGTCCTGACCGCTCCCGGGTCCTGATCGTGTCCTGCCGCGCCGATTAGGCCTGCAGCACCGCTTCGATCTCCAGGTGAATGCTGACCTTGTCGGAGACGACCACGCCGCCGGTCTCCATGGCCGCGTTCCAGTTCACTCCGAAATCCTGACGGTTGATCTCAGCCGTTGCGGTGAAGCCGGCCCTGGTGCCGCCGTACGGGTCCGGCCCGAAGCCGTTGAGCTCAAGCTTCAGCGTCACGCTGTGGGTCACGCCCTTGAGCGTCAGGTCGCCGTCGACGATGAAGTGGTCGCCGTGTTGCCGGATCCCGGTTGACCTGTAGGTCATCAGCGGGTGGTTCTCGGTGTCGAAGAAGTCCGGCGACCGAAGGTGGCCGTCGCGCTGCTCAGCGCCAGTCTCGATGGAGGCGAGGTCGATATCCGCCGTCACCGAGGAGGCGAGCACGTCGTCGGCTGTCACCAGTTCGCCGCCGAACTTGGTGAACTTGCCGCGGACCTTGCTCACCATCATGTGCCGCACGGAGAACCCGACCTCCGAGTGCACGGGGTCGATGGCCCAGGTACCTGCCACGTAGCCCGGGATCTGGATCTGACCGGTCTGCGTCATGGTCATGTCTCTCACTCCGTAGTGACTCAGTCTGTGTTCCGGGCTGTCCCGGATTTCGTTGAACAATCAACTAGTATCAGGTTCGAGAAGAGTTGTCAAACGCTCAACTAGATTTGATACCCTGGCATCGTGACGACCTCTACACGCTGGCTGAACCAGCAGGAGCAGCGCACCTGGCGTGCCTTCCTGCAGGCATGCGAGTCGGTCTTCGCCGCGGCCGATGGCCAGCTCATCCGCGACTCTGGGCTGCCGCACGGCTACTACGAGATCCTCGTGCATCTGTCAGAGGCGCCAGGCCGCGCGCTCCGGATGACGCAGCTTGCCAGAGCGTCGACCTACAGCAAGAGCAGGCTGTCGCACGCGGTGGCCAGGCTCGAGGAGCGCGGCTGGGTCCAGCGCCGCAACTGCCCCACCGACCGCCGCGGCCAGGTCGCGCAGCTCACCGACGAAGGCTTCGCCGCGCTGGCGGCCGCAGCGCCCGGGCATGTCGAGCAGGTGCGCCGGTCACTGATCGACGTGCTGACCCCCGAGCAGATCGAGCAGCTCCACGCGATCAGCGCCGCCATCATCGCCGCGGGTTCCGGCGGCAGCGAAGCGTGCGACGAGGTCCACCTCGACTGAGGTCCCGCCCGGCCCGCCCCGCCGCCCCCAAGCCCCTCTGTCCGGTGTATCGATGGTCCAGCCATCACCGAAATCCGCAATGGGTGGACCATCGATACACGCGATCCGGCCTCGACCGCCTAGCTAGTTGGCGATGATCGTTGCCGTTCAGGGAGATGAGATATATCGTCTTAGGGTCGAGGACAAGCGGGGCGGATCAGCGGAGGAACAGATGGCGACAGCATCGGGCCTTCGAATCGGCGACGCCGACCGGGAGGCGGCGGCCGAGGCGTTGCGCGAGCACTATGCGCACGGGCGGCTGACGCTCGATGAGTTCCAGCAGAGGCTGGAACAGGTCTTCGCAGCCAAGACCGACCGGGACCTCGCGGCGATCACCCGCGACTTGCCGCACGTCACGCCGCCGCTCGCGTGGTCCCCGGCCTACTCCGACGGCGCAGGCTCGCACCGCGGTCAGCACCCTGGCCGACCTCACAGGAGGTCAGGACTGGCGGCCTTCGCCGGGTTTGTCGTAGTCATCCTGGCGCTGATCCTGATCGCGTTCATCCTGCCGGTGGCATTCATCGGCACGGCGATATCGAGGTCGTTGCTCTTCGTCCTGCTCGCGCTGCTGTTCGGGCGGAGAGGCATCCTGCGTCGCTTCCGGCGCTGGCTGCCGCGGTCGATGCGACGCTGACCCTTCTGACCGGCACCGGGCAAGCAACAAAGCCGGTGCTAGCCGCGCTCGGCGACTCGAAGCGGGACGAGCAGGTACCTGAAAGCCGGGACGCCGTCGCGCTCCTCGTCGCCCGTCCAGGTGATCAGCGCCGGCTTCGCCGCAGTGTTGAACTCAAGCCTGATCCGGCCAGCGCCTAGTCCCTCCTCTGACCCGGCGCCAGCCTCTGACACCCCGTTGGTCTCACTATCGCGGGCCGCACCCGCGCCGGCGCCCGCCGAACCGGCAGCGGCCGCGGTCAGGCCATCCAGCAAGAAGGCCGGATTGAACGAGATCACCGGCTGGTCGCCGGAGAACTCGGCCGCCACCGACTCGGCCGCTCTGGCCCTGCCCTCAGCGTGCGCCTCGATCACGACGCTGCCCGGACGGAACGAGAGCCGTACCGGACCGGCGCGCTCGGCCACCAGCGCGGCCCGGCGCACAGCCTCGATCACCGCCGCGGCCGGCAACTCAGCCTGGCAGGCGAATTCGCTGCCGAACCTGCTCCGGTACTTGATGAACTCGCCCGCGATCAGCCGTGCGGTAAGCCGCCGGTCTCCCGACTCGAAGCTGACCAGGCCCTCAGCGGACCGCGGCCGGTCATCGGGACCCTCCGCCGCCCGAGGCGCGCCAGCAGCGGTCCGGTCGGAGTCGAACGCAACTGTCACTGGACCGGACTGCGGGAAGGTCCTGGCCACATCGACCATGATCCGGGCGGGCACCAGCGCGAGCGCCCTGATGCCTGGCTCGGCCGGGGCGAAGGCCGCCTCCCTGGCGGCCATGCGGTACCGGTCAGTGGCCGCGAGTGTCAGCACGTCGCCGGTGATGTCCAGGCAGATCGCCGTCAGCATCGGCAGCGTGTCGTCGCGGCTCGCGGCTGCGGCGACCTGACCGACCGCGGCCGCGAGGACGCCGCCGTCGATCGTGCCGACCGGCTCTGGCGAGTCCGGCAGCGGCGGGTAATCCTGCATCGGCAGGCAGACCAGCCCGAACTCGGCTTGCCCGCAGCGCAGGTTCACCATGTCACTGTCGGCGGCGAACTCGGCGGGCCGGTCGGGCAGGCTCCTGGTGATCTCGGCCAATAGCCGACCGGGCACGAGCGCGGAGCCCTGGGCGGTGACCACGGCCTGCACCCGCACTCGCGCGGAGACCTCGTAGTCGAAGCACGACAGCGTCAGCCCCTCGGCCGAGGCCTCGACCAGCATGCCGGACAGCACGGGCACGACCGGCCTGGACGGCAGCGCGCGCGAGATGAACGCCACCGCCTCGCCCAGTGCGTCCCGCGCCACCGTGAACTTCATGGTCTCAATCCTGGCATTTAGTACTGACATTCCTGTACTGCCCGCACCCGCCACTGCCCTGACGCAGGCCCACGTCGGCGTACGAATACAACCGGAGGGCCACGCCGTAACCCCGCGCAACTCCGGTGCGGGGTTACGGCGTGGCCCGATCGGGCCGGCCCGCCGAGCCCGGTCGGCTCAGGCCAGCCCGGGTGGGGCGCTGGCCAGCGCAGTCTCGATCGCGCGAGCCAGTTCCCTTGCGGTCTGCGCGGTCAACTCGACGGCGACTCTCGCGGACGGGCCCTGCGCCGGGTTGATGAAGTCCAGGTTCAGCGTGTGATCGGCCATGGCGTGCGCCGGATGGTCGAAATAGACGCTGACTTCGCTGAGCCTGAACCAGCCATTCGCGCCCTTGCCGCTGCCTGTCGCCGACACGTGCTCGGTGGAATAGGTGCACATGGCTAGGCCCCTTTCGCCAGGTGCTCGCCGAAGAACTCCCAGATCCGGTCCCAGCCCTCGACAGCCGCCTCGACCCGATAGGAGCCGCGGTCGACCGAGAAGAACGCGTGCCCGGCACCGGTGTAGGTGTGGAACGCATGCGGCTTGCCGAAACTGTCCAGAGTCCTGGACAGTTCGGCGGTCTCCGCGGGCGTGGGGAACTGATCATCGGCGCCGAACAGGCCAAGCAGCGGGCAGGACAGGTTCTCCGACATGCCGATCAGCGGTTTCATGCTGGCCGGAGCACCCTGGGGGACGTGCACCACGGCGCCGCCATAGCAGTCCACCGCGGCGTCGAACTTCAGGCTGCAGGCCGAGAGGAAAGACTGGCGGCCACCCGAGCAGTAGCCGATCACGCCGACCTTGCCATTGCAGCCAGGCAGGCCGCGCAGATAGTCCGCCGCGCCGCCGACGTCGCCGACCACTTGCTCGTCGGGCACGCCGCCCTTGGCGCGGGCCGCGGCGGCCGCATCGTCCGGGCTGACGCCTGGCGAGTCGTGGTGGTACAGGTTCGGCATCAGGGCGGCATATCCGTGTGCCGCGAACTTCCTCGCGATCTCCTTGGTCGACGAGTCGTAGCCGGGCAGGTGATGAATCACCACGACTCCGCCAAATGACTCCACGCCGTCGGGACGGGCGAGGTAGGCCTCGATCTCTGCGTCCTGGTGCCCCTTGATCATAACGGTGTCGGCGGTAAGTGCTTCGTTCATGCGACGTTTCTCCTTCTTGCCATAATTGGAGCGGGAAATATTCCTTCGCGATGATCAGGTCATTACCTGGATTTCAGCGAATCTCCCTGGTAGCTATGACACCTAGTGCGAGAAAATCACTAGTAGCCCCGAGGTCAACGCCACACCGAGGTCGCAGCGCGCAGCGATCGCGAAAGAGGTACTTCGATGAGTACGGCCTCCTATGGACTTGTTCTCATATTCCTCGTGGCCGGGTGCTTTCTAGGCTGGTTCGTCAACCGCTCGGTCGCGGCGCATGGCGACGTCAAATCCACCAAGAAGAAACTCCCTGGCTACCGCAAGACACGACACTCTAATGGCATCTTCGCCCTGATTCTCGCATTCGTTATCGCAATTGTCGTCTTCGATCTGATCCATCCGCATCACTGATCGCGCCGAACTGCTGAGCCGACCTTCCGCCGCCGAGGTTATCGGCCGCGTTCGCTGGCCCGCCGTCAGTCTGCCAGGCCCGTAGCTGCCAGCCCGCAGCCGGTCGGCGGCAGTGACCGCGGCGCCGATACGGCCATGCGCCCTGCTGGCTGCATCAAGACGACTGAACCGGACACCGATCGCAGCCGTGCATAATCCCGAGCCGCTAGGCGGCTTGGCGCGGCGACTCAGGGGTGCTGCGCCGCCTGTTGGCAGTGCAGGGGGCAATCCAGATGATCGACCAGCTTGCGAATGCCGCACCAGCGGCAGAAGGCCGGCGAAGCCGGCGCTTGCGGCCGGCGCCGCGCACCGGCGGCGGCACCGTCGCATGCCTGCGGGACGGATCACGCGTGCTGGTTCGGCCGGTCCGCGCCTCCGACGCGCCGCTGCTCGCCGACGGCTTCGCCAGGCTTAGCGCCAGATCCAGGCACCAGCGATTCCTCGCGCCCAAGGCCCGGCTGTCGGCCGCCGAACTGCGCTACCTCACCGATGTCGATCACTACGACCACGAGGCGCTCGGAGCCGTCGACCTCGCTGGCAATGGCGTCGGCATCGCTCGTTACATCAGGTCCCAACGCGATCCGCGCGCGGCCGAGGTCGCCGTCACCGTGGTGGACGCCTGGCAAGGGCGCGGGCTTGGCCTCGAGCTGACCAGGCAGCTCTCTGACCGTGCCAGGCACGCGGGGATCTGCAGGTTCACCGCGCTCGTCACGGCCGACAACAACGCGGTGGCCGGACTGCTGCGGGCGCTGAGCGCGCGGCTCACCGCGCGGGATCACGAGAGCCTGGAGTATGAGATCCCGCTGACTCACGGTGACGAGCACGACTATGGCTTCGGCGCCATCATCGGTCTCGGGCGGATATGACGCCTTCCCAGGGCGCGAGGACGGAGCGATCTGCCCCGCGGCGCTCTCCCGATGTCGAGAGCAGCACATCGCCGAACGGCGACGCGGCCAGCGTGGCCGGCTCGTCGCTCAGGTTGGCGGCGATCTCCAGATCTCCCGCCGCATACCGCCAGAGCCCGGCCGGACCCGGCAGCCGCTCGTAGGCCGATCCGCGCCCGCCCGCGTGCGCCCGGCGCAGCCTGAGCAGGTCGCGGCAGAAGGAAAGCACGGATGAGGGATCTTCGCGCTGCGCGGCGACATTGCATCGCGAGAGGTCCCCGGTCGGCAGCCAGCCCGTCGCGTCGGGCGCGGTGAATCCGCCGGTCGGCGAGTCGTCCCACTGCATCGGGGTCCGTGCCCGGTCCCGGCTCGGGCGCCCGCTGTTCCCGCCGAGCTTGTCCCTCGTGGACTCGGGCGGCACGGTGACGTCGGTCATACCGATCTCGTCGCCGTAATACAGCA
>CAVOJF010000004.1:0-163655 GCA_963696215.1 uncultured Actinomycetota bacterium | reverse complement strand
CGGATGCCCATCATCACCAGGTAGCGCCGCTCGCGCTGGCCGATCTCGGCCGAGCGGGACTGCCTGGCCTCGGTGACCAGGTGCGCCTGGTTGCGCCTGGCGCTGTGATGGTGCCGCACGCCTCCACGTTAGGCCGCCGGCTGACGGGAAGCTAATCAGGACCTGCGGCGCCGCCCGGACGCCCGTGACACAGTGGTCACTCGGGGAACCGCACAGCCGTGGAGGCACTCAGATGACGGATCGCACGTACCGGGTCACCGAGATCGTCGGCACCTCGCCGGACAGCGTCGAAGCGGCCATCCGCAACGGCCTGCACCGGGCCGCCCAGACGCTGCGGCATCTGGACTGGTTCGAGGTCACCCAGATCCGCGGTCAGCTGGAGGGCGGCGATGTCGCGCACTTCCAGGTGGGCATGAAGGTCGGCTTCCGCCTCGAGGACTCCTAGCGCCGGTGCTGGCCCGGGGACGCCCCGACCCCCGCAGTGCTGGCCCGGGGGACGACCCCTGGAACCTCCCGCGGGTCTGCGATACTGACTGCCGCGAATGGCGTCTTCGCACGGGAGGTAGCTGATGAGCCGGTCTGTCCTGGTCACCGGCGGCAACCGGGGGATCGGGCTGGCTATCGCCAGGCGGTTCGCGGCCGCCGGAGACGCGGTCACCGTCACGTCCCGCTCCGGTGACGCGATCGACGGGCTGACGGTGGCGAAGTGCGACGTGCGGGACGTGACGTCGGTCGACGAGGCCTTCACGACCGCCGAGGCCGCGCACGGCCCGGTCGAGGTCGTGGTCGCCAACGCCGGCATCACCGCCGACCAGTTGCTGGCGCTGATGAGCGAGGACGCGTTCACCTCCGTCGTCGACACGAACCTGACCGGCGCCTACCGGGTGGCCAAGCGTGCGGTGCGGCCGATGATGCGGCTGCGCAGGGGGCGGATCATCTTCATCTCCTCCGTCGTCGGGCTGCTCGGATCCGGCGGCCAGGCCAACTACGCGGCGTCCAAGGCGGGCCTGGTCGGGATGGCGCGCTCGCTGGCGAGAGAACTGGGCAGCCGCAACATCACGGTCAACGTGGTCGCGCCGGGATTCGCCGACACGGACATGACCGCGGAGCTAAGCGAGGATCGCAAGAAGGCGATCATGGCCGGGGTACCGCTCGGCCGGATCGCCTCGGCCGACGAGGTGGCCGGGGCTGTGCAGTTCCTGGCCGGGCCAGACGCCGCCTACATCACCGGCGCCGTCATCCCGGTCGACGGCGGCCTCGGCATGGGTCACTGAAAGGGGCCGAGCGATGGGACTACTTGACGGCAAGCGGATTCTCGTCACCGGGGTGCTGACGGACTCATCGATCGCCTTCCACGTGGCGCGGGTCGCCCAGGAGCAGGGCGCCACCGTGGTGCTCACCGGCTTCGGCAGGCTGACCCTGGTCGAGCGGATCGCCAAGCGGCTGCCCGACCCGCCGCCGGTGCTGGAACTCGACGTGACCAATCAGGAGCACCTGGACTCGCTGGCCGACCGGGTGCGAGAGCACGTCGACGGGCTGGACGGCGTCCTGCACGGCATCGCCAATGCCCCGCAGGCCGCGCTCGGCGGCAACTTCCTCGCCACCGACTGGCAGGACGTCTCGGCGGCCGTGCACGTGTCGACCTATTCGCTCAAGGCACTGGCGATGGCGACGCTGCCGCTGATGAAGGAGAACGGCGGATCGCTGGTCGGCCTGGACTTCGACGCCCGCCTGTCCTGGCCGGCCTACGACTGGATGGGCGTCGCGAAGGCCGGCCTCGAGTCATGCGCCCGCTACCTGGCGCGCTATCTCGGCCAGTATCAGATCAGGGTCAACCTGGTCGCGGCTGGCCCGCTGCGGACGATGGCGATGCGCTCGATCCCGGGGGCCGAGCAGTTCGAGTCGCTGTGGAGCGGCAAGGCTCCGCTCGGCTGGGACCAGACCAACCATGCTCCGGCCGCGCGCGCGTGCGTTGCCCTGCTCTCTGACTGGTTCCCCGCGACGACGGGAGAGATCGTCCACGTCGACGGCGGCGTGCACGCCATGGGCGCCTGATGCGTCGGCCAGGAGAACCTTCCGGTCACAGTCTGTAACCGAATGCGGCACAGACCACCAGTTCCGACGGACATCGCCCGGCATTGATAGCAATTTGTGACGATGTTGCCCTGGGTTCGCTACCTTCGACAGTTTACGCTTCGGCAAAGCTGCCGGTCTGGATCTTGCGCTGCAGGACAGCCGGCGCGGACCACAGGAAGGTGACATGGCCTGTTCGCGATGCTGACCCCCGCTCATGGCAGCCGTCGCCCGCCGGCCTTGTTCACCGTGACCGCCCTGAGAGCAAGGGGATCTGATGAAAGTCGCCCACCCGGTTATGAAGATGGCGGTCTGTGCCGTCGTCGGCGCAACCGCTCTTGCCGCCTGCAGCAAGAGTTCCAACACAAGCACCACCGATAAGGCTCGCCGACAATTACCGGCGGGTTCGGCTCGGTGCCCGCCCAGTCGGGGACCCCCCACGCCGGCACCATCACGGTCGCCGAGCCCCCGGGCGCCACCCCGACCTGGATCTTCCCCGTCACGCCGGGCGCCAACGGCTCGGTGTACACCGCCTACTCGTTCCAGTTCCAGATGTGGCGGCCGCTCTACTTCTTCCCCAACGGGGCGAAGATCGAAGAGAACAAGTCGATGAGCATGGCCGCCGAGCCGGTGTGGAGCAACGGCAACAAGACCGTCACCGTCAAGATGAAGAACTGGGTGTGGTCCGACGGCCAGCCGGTCACCTCCAAGGACGCCGAGTTCTTCGTCGACATGACCAGGGCCGCCGTCAAGGTCAGCCCCGCTGACTACTCGCAGTACACGCCCAAGGTCGGCATCCCTGACCAGGTCGTGAGCATGTCCACCCCGGACGACCACACCCTGGTGATCAACCTGAACAAGTCGGTGAACCCGACCTGGTTCTTCGAGAACAACATGGCTGGTATCTCGCCGCTGCCCGTGCACGCGTGGGCAAAGGCGTCAGCGAGCGGGCCGATCCTCGACCCGAACAACCCGGCGGACGCCGCCAAGATCTACAAGTTCCTGGCCGCGCAGTCGAAGTCGGTCACGACCTACTCGACCAACCCGCTGTGGCAGGATCGTTGACGGGCCGTACAAGCTGACCTCGTTCAACAACACCACCGGCGCGTTCACGATGTCGCCGAACGCCAAGTACAGCGGCCCGCACACCAAGAACCAGTCCAAGCTGTCGGCCGTGCCGTTCACCTCTGACACCGCTGAGTGGAACGCCATCAAGTCCGGCAACCTCGACCAGGGCTACGTGCCGTTCGCGGACCTGCCCCAGGTCGACACGATCAAGTCGAACTACAACGTGTTCGGCTACCCGGGCTTCGGCTTCAACTACGTCACCTTCAACTTCAAGGACAAGACCGGCGACTTCAACAACATCGTCGCCCAGCTCTACTTCCGCCAGGCGATGGCGCACCTGGAGGACGAGGCTGGTTACATCAAGGCCTTCTACCACGGCGCTGGCGGGCAGGCCTTTGGTCCCGTGCCGGCGCTCCCGCCGAGCACCTACACGCCGAACAGTGCCACCCACAACCCGAACCCGTTCAGCATCTCGGCCGCGAAGCAGCTGCTGACCTCGCACGGCTGGACCATCAACCCAGGCGGCACCTCGGTGTGCGCGAAGGCGGGTTCGGGCGCCGGGCAGTGCGGTGCTGGCATCCCGGCCGGCACCAAGCTGGCCTTCAACCTGGTCTACAACACCTCGCCGGCGACCATCGGCCAGCAGATCACTGACCTGGTGTCGAAGGCCAAGCAGATCGGCATCAACATCACGCTGAAGTCCGACAACTTCAACCACATGATCGCGACGTACTACAACGTGGCTGCGCCGCAGAACGTCGACAAGTGGGCGATGGAGGACTTCGGCGGGTTCAGCATCGCGACCTACCCGACGATGAACGGCATCTTCAACTGCGCCGGCACCTACAACATCGGCAGCTACTGCGACAAGAAGGCCGACGCAGCTGATCGCCGCATCCACCGGCGGCAGCGACCCGTCCGCAGTGAAGGCGGAGGCGGACTACCTCACCACGCAGGTGCCGAGCCTCTTCCAGCCGCTGAACGACAACATCGTCGTGTGGAAGAAGACGCATCTCGGGTCACGCCCGCGGCGTTCGAGTCCCTCACCCAGTTCCAGCTCAGCCCCGAGTTCTGGTACTTCACCACAAGTAGTGCCTTCGTCCGGGGGTTGACCCGGAATGCTGGACACTCCCTGTTCTCCTGTGGTAGCAGGGGAACAGGGAGTGCCGGCGCTATGTCTGCGCTTGTGAGTTTGTCCGCGTGTAAAGGCGCGAGAAGGGGCGATGCGTGACCGCCTACCTGATCCGCAGGATCCTTACGTCGCTCATCGTGGTGGTGGGCGTTTCGATCTTCATCTTCTTCCTGCTGCATGTCATCTATCCGTCGCCGGCCCAGGACATTCTGGGGCCCAAGGCAACGCACACCGCGGTCCTTTCCTGGAACAAGCAACATGGCTTCGACCGGCCCTGGTTCGTGCAGTACCTGACGTACATGAACCACCTGATCCACGGCAACCTCGGCTACTCCTTCAAGGTGAACCAGAGCGTCGCCGCGCTGTTCGGAGAGCGCTGGGTGCGCAGCGCCTACCTCTCCGGCATCTCGCTGCTGCTGGCCGTGCTGATCGCGATCCCGCTCGGGATCTACCAGGCGGTCAAGCGGAACACGGTCGGCGACAACATCGTGACCTCGCTCGCCTTCACCACCTACGCCATGCCGGTCTTCTTCATGGCGCTGATCCTGATCCAGCTCTTCGCGCTGAGCTTCCCGATCTTCAGCTTCGAGGCCAGCCAGTCGCTATCGATCTGGCGTGTCGTCGGCGACTGGCATTCGATGACGCTCCCGATCGCGACGCTGACGTTGCTGTCGGTGGCTGGCTTCTCCCGGTACATGCGATCGACCTCGATCGACACGCTGGCGCAGGACTACATCAAGGCGGCCAGGGCCAAGGGCTTGCCAGAGCGCCTGGTATCTGACCAGGCACCTGCTCAGAAATGCCAGCCTGCCGATGGTGACGCTGATCGGCCTGTCCATCCCGTTCCTGCTCTCCGGCAACCTGATCACCGAATCGGTCTTCAACTACCAGGGCCTCGGCCTGCTGTTCTACAACAGCCTGAACAACGTCGACTACAACGTGCTGCTGGCCTACACCCTGGTCGGCGCCTTCCTGACAGTCGCCGGCAACTTCGTCGCCGACATCGCCCTGACCGTGGCTGATCCGCGGATCAGGCTCTCCTGACGGCGCTCAGAGGATCTGGAGACAGTAGTGGCCAACATCGCAACTTCGCTCAGCCCGCTTGACATCGACCGCGCGCCGGAAGGCGGCGAGATCGGGGCGGTCCAGAGCGGCTGGCGGCTCGCCTTCCGCGAGTTCTCGCGGAGCAGGCTCGCGGTCATCGGCATCGCGATCCTGCTGTTCTACGTGGTGTTCTGCTTTATCGGCCCGTTGTTCTATCACGGCAACACCATCAACTCCGACCTGGTCCACACGGACCTGTCCCCGCAGGCGGGGTTCCCGCTGGGCACCGACGGCCAGGGCTTCGACGAACTCGCCCTGCTGATGAAGGGCGGCCAGGCCGCGCTCGAGGTCGGTTTCGCAGCGGCCGCGATCGGCATCGTGATCGGCATGCTCTGGGGCGCCATCGCCGGCCTGGCCGGCGGCATCGTCGACTCGGCCATGATGCGCGTCGTCGACGTGTTCCTCTCGATTCCCTTCCTGTTCATCGTGCTGATCGTGGCCGTGCGGTACGGCGCGTCCGTGCTCGGGCTGGCCGTCATCATCGGAGCCTTTACCTGGCTGGTGCCCGCGAGGTTGGTCAGGGGCGAGGTGCTCACGCTCCGGACCAGAGACTTCGTCTCGGCGGCCAGAACGCGCGGGCTCGAACCGGTGGCGCCTGATCAGCCGGCACCTGATTCCCAATGCGCTCGGTGTCATCGTCGTGAACGTCACCTTCAACGTCGCCGACGCGATCCTCGCGGTGGCGGCGCTCGGGTTCCTTGGCTTCGGGCTGCACTACCCGAACCAGGACTGGGGCGACATGCTCGGAGCGGGCGTTTCGGACATGCAGAACGGCTACTGGTGGCTCGTTTTCCCTGTCGGAGTGTCTATTGTCCTTGTCGTGATGGCATGCAACCTGATCGGCGACGCCTTGCGCGACTCGCTGGACGTCAGGCTGCGGCGCCGCTAACCGCAACGCCTGCCCTGCCCCCACTGAGCTGAGAGGTACCCCCGGATGGCCCCCGTCATCGAGATCGACGACCTGTCTACTCACATCCAGCTGAGCAAGTCGGTCGTGCAGGCAGTCGGCAACATCAACTTGCGCATCGAGCCGGGCGAGACGCTCGGCCTCGTGGGCGAGTCCGGTTGCGGGAAGTCGATGACGGGGTTGTCGATCATGGGCCTCCTGCCGCCAGGCGGCAGCATCGTCGAGCGGTTCGATCAAGCTCGAGGACCGGGAGCTGGTCGGGCTGCCCGACTCCGACCTGCGAAA
This sequence comes from uncultured Actinomycetota bacterium, assembly GCA_963696215.1. Taxonomy (GTDB): domain Bacteria; phylum Actinomycetota; class Actinomycetes; order Streptosporangiales; family Streptosporangiaceae; genus Chersky-822. The sequence goes on along the minus strand of CAVOJF010000004.1, from coordinate 157,086 downwards.
GATCCGCGGCAACGAGATCGCGATGATCTTCCAGGATCCGCTGACCTCACTCGACCCGACCAAGACCGTCGGCTACCAGGTCGCCGAGCCGGTCAGGCTGCACAGGAACGTGACCAGGGCTGAAGCGATGGAGCGAGCCGCCGAGGTGCTCGGCCTGGTCGGGCTCCCCAAGCCGAGCGAGCGGCTGAAGGACTACCCGCACCAGCTCTCCGGCGGCCTCCGGCAGCGAGTCATGATCGCCATGGCGCTGTCCTGCGAGCCCAAGCTGCTGATCGCCGACGAGCCAACGACCGCGCTCGACGTGACGATTCAGGCTCAGATCCTGCAGCTGCTCGACGACCTGAAGACCAGGCTCGGCATGGCGATGCTGCTGATCACGCACGACATGGGGGTGATCGCCGGACACGCCGACCGGGTCAACGTCATGTACGCGGGCAGGATCGTCGAGACCGCCGAGACCGACAACCTGTTCACCTCGATGAACCACCCGTACACCCAGGCGCTGCTGGCCTCGATCCCGCGGCTCAACCAGGACGCCAGCCAGCGGTTGCTGAACATCCCTGGCCTGCCGCCCGATCTGACCAACCCGCCGGAGGGCTGCCGGTTCGCCGCTCGCTGCAGCAAGGTGACCGACAAGTGCCGCACCGACGAGCCGCCGCTGACCGGCCAGAGCGGGGAGCACCTCTTCGCGTGCTGGCACCCCGTGAACGGCCCGATCGAGCTGACGAACGGCGCCAAGACCGCGGTCACGGTGACCAAGCCGCGCACCGGGGCAGACGACGAGGCAGCACCCGAGGTTCTGCCTGGCACCGTCCTGCTCGAGGTCAGGAACATCGTGAAGGAGTACCCGGTCACGGCTGGCGCGATCCTGCAGCGCCGGGCCGGAGCGGTGCACGCGGTCTCCGACGTGTCCTTCACCGTCAACGCTGGGGAGACGTTCGGGCTGGTCGGCGAGTCTGGCTGCGGCAAGACCACGATCGGCAAGCTGATCGTCGCGCTTGAGCACCCCACTTCCGGCAACGTCTTGCTGGCGGGCCGCGACGTCTCGGCCCTGCGGGGCAACGAGCTGCGCAGATACCGCAAGCATCTGCAGCTGATGTTCCAGGACCCGTACTCCTCGCTCGACCCGAGGATGCGCGTCGGGGCGATCATCAGGGAGCCGCTGACGATCCAGAAAATCGGATCGCGGGATGAGCAGAACAATCGCGTCTACGACCTGCTCGACGAGGTCGGCCTGCCCCGCAACGCGGTCGAGCGGTACCCGCACGAGTTCTCAGGCGGGCAGCGACAGCGGATCGGCCTGGCGCGGGCGCTCACCCTGAACCCGCAGGTGATCGTCGCCGACGAGCCGGTCAGCGCGCTTGACGTGTCGATCAGGGCGCAGGTGCTCAACCTGATGAAGCGGCTGCAGACCGACCACGACCTGACCTACGTCGTCATCTCCCACGACATGGCCGTCGTCAAGTACATGGCAGACCGGATCGGCGTGATGTACCTGGGCAAGCTCGTGGAGCTTGGCTCGGGCGACGACATCTACCAGCGCGCCGCGCACCCGTACACCGCTGGCCTGATCGCGACCATCCCGGTGCCCGACCCGGCGATCGCGCGCACCCGCCGCGGCGCCGGCATCGTCGGGGAGCTGCCGAGTCCGATCAACCCGCCATCCGGCTGTCGGTTCCGCACCAGGTGCCCGCTCGCTCAGGAGATCTGCTCGGTCGAAGAGCCGCAACTGCGCTCCTTCGGTCCAGCCCACGTCGCCGCCTGCCACTTCCCGCTGCAGGGCCCAGCGGACTTGCCGACCCCGGCGAGCCTGACCACGACCGACGCGTCCAGCAGCCGGATAGCCGCAGGCGGGCTCGGCCATGGCGCTTGTGCAGCGGGCGAGGGGATCCGATACTTTCTGATATGCGGCCGTCTAGTGACCGGCTCGCGGACGACAATGAAGGAGTCCGAGCCTCCGATGCCGAACGCGACCATGCGATCGGTGAGCTCCAGACCAGGTTCGCCGAAGGACGGCTGAGCCAGGAGACGTTCCTGTACCGGATGGACGCCGCGCTCAACGCCAAGGACCGGTCCGAACTCTCCGAGCTGTTTACCGATCTCCCCACGGCGGCGGGCCGCCTGGCGACGTTCCCCTGGGGCGACACCGAGCAGCGTCGCCCGAGTTCGCCGGCTGCGCGAACGGCTTATCCTCCTCAGAATGGCCGTGATAGGGCGGCCTGATCCGAGCACGCGGCTGCTGCGAGCCCAGAGAGCCGAGCTCGGGCCGGCGCAGGCATCGCTGCCGCCGCTGCCACTGCCGCCACAGCATGACCGCCGGTTCACCATCGGCCGGGCGATGGCCTGCGACTTCACCCTCGCCGACCTCAGCGTGTCGCGCTGGCACGCCAGGCTGTACCGCGAGGACGATCAGTGGCTGCTGTCCGATCTCGGCTCGACGAACGGCACCAGGCTGAACGGCTGGCGAGTCACGACTGGAGTCCCGGTCAAGCCTGGTGACCACGTGAGTTTCGGCTCGATCAGCTTCGTCATTACCGACCGGCCGCCCGGCCTGGACTGACAGGTCCGCGGGCCTTCGACCAGCGTCGGTCGTGTGGCGCGCCCGCATGCCGTACGCCGTAGAGTCAGTGCGTGACATTGGTCCTCGTGGTGCGGCATGGCCTGACGGCAGCGACCGGAACAGCCCTCTCGGGCCGGACGCCCGGCATATCGCTCGACGACCGCGGCCGGGCACAGGCCGAGGCCATCGCCGAGCGGCTGGCGCAGGTCAGGCTCGACGCGATCATCTCGAGCCCGCTCGAGCGGTGCGCCCAGACCGCGGCCGCGATCGCCGGGAAGCAGTCGAACTGTGGGGAAGTCACGGTCGATGAGCGGCTGATCGAGGTCGGCTACGGTGACTGGACAGGCCAGCCGCTGCGCAAGCTGTCCCGCGAGCCACTCTGGCGGGTCGTGCAGGCGCATCCGAGCGCGGTCACGTTCCCTGGCCCTGGCGGTGAGAACCTGCCCGACATCCAGCGCAGGGCAGTCGCGGCGATCAGGGACTGGAACGCCAGCCTCGGACCGGAGGCGGTTTACCTGATCTGCTCGCACGCCGACGTGATCAAGGCCATCCTGGCCGATAGCCTTGGCCTGCATCTCGATTTGTACCAGCGGATCCAGATCGATCCGTGCTCATTGAGCGTCATCCGCTACACGCCGCTCCGTCCGTTCGTCGAGCGTATGAACGACACCGGCGGCAGCGTGCGGGCGCTCATCAGGAAGGACAAGACCACGGCAGGGTCACCAGCGCTGCGGCCGGGTGATGCGCCGGTGGGCGGCGGCGCGGGAGGATAGTGCACATGCCGGTGTATGCGTATGACCCGCCCGACAGGTTCGTCGCGGGCACCGTCGGCCAGCCCGGCCAGCGAGCCTTCTACCTGCAAGCCACGGCGAGCGGCCGGGTCACCAGCGTCGCTGTGGAGAAGGGCCAGGTCAGCCAGCTCGCCGAGCGGCTCGACGAGCTCCTCGACGAGGTGCTGCGGCGTACCGGTGGCGGAGCGGCGGTCCCGGCGGTTGCCCCCGAGTCGCTGACCGACGACGCCCCGCTCGACCAGCCCCTGATGGAGGACTTCAGGGTCGGGGCGATCGCGCTGGCCTGGGACGGAGACAGCGAGCGGGTCATCATCGAGGCGCAGGAACTGAGCGACGAGCCGATCGAACCGCTGTCCGAAGAACTGCCAGAGGACGGCCCTGCCATCCTCCGGGTCACGATTACCGCCGCGGCGGCGCGCGCGTTCGCCAAGCGCGCCATGCAGCTTGTCTCGGCCGGCCGCCCGCCCTGCCCACTGTGCGGCCTGCCGCTCGACGCGTCCGGTCACGTCTGCCCTCGCCAGAACGGACACCGGGTTGGCCGCGACTGAACGGTCGCCGGATCGTGCGGACAAACGTAGGCGAGTGCCCAGATCGGCCGACCCGGACATCGAGCTACTGACGGCCGGCGAACTCGAGATCGCCGGCCGGCTCGCCGAGGCGTCCAACGCGACCCTGTACTGCGTCATCACCCACGAGGGCCGCGAGGCCGCCTGCGTCTACAAGCCGGTCGCGGGCGAGCGGCCGCTGTGGGATTTCCCGCACGGGACGCTGGCGGGCCGCGAGCTCGCGGCCTACGAGGTCTCCCGCGCCTCCGGCTGGGACATCGTGCCGCCGACCGTCTACCGTGACGGCCCATTCGGGCCCGGCATGTGCCAGCTCTGGATCGACTCAGACCCGGAGGTGGACCTGATCGCGCTCGCCAGGAACAGCAGGCACAAGGGCCTGCGGTCGATGGCTGTCTTCGACGCGGTGATCAACAACGCCGACCGAAAGATCGGGCACCTGCTGCCGACTACCGAAGGCCACCTGTACGGCTGCGACCACGGCGTCTGCTTCGCTGAGGAGTACAAGCTGCGGACCGTGCTCTGGCAGTGGCGCGGCGACCAACTGACCCAGGACGCGGTCCAGACGCTCGAGCGGCTTGGCACGCACCTGACCGACGGCGAGCTGACCTCGGCGCTGCGTAAGTGGCTGACCGAGGACGAGGTCACCGCGACCAGGCTCAGGATCGAGATGCTGCTCCGCCACAAGGTCCATCCCTACCCGCCGGAGGACTGGCCCGCCGTGCCATGGCCGCCGATCTAGGCGGCCCGGCGAGCACAGCCGCCGATCTAGGCGGCCCGGCGAGCACAGCCGCCGATCTAGGCGGCCCGGCCAGCACAGCCGCCGATCTAGGCAGCCCGGCCAGCACAGCCGCCGATCTAGGCGGCCCGGCCAGCACAGCCGCCGGTCTAGCGACTGCCGGTTCCGCCGTGCTCGCCGCGACGGCGCAGGTAGCGCTCGAACTCGCGGGCGATCGCGTCGCCGCTCGCCTCTGGCAGGTCCGTCGCGTCCTTGGCCTCTTCGAGCGCCCTGACATACTCGGCGACCTCAGCGTCCTGCTCGGCAAGCTCGTCCACGCCGCGCTCCCACGCCCTGGCCTCTTCGGGCAGGTCGCCGAGCGGCATGGGCACGTCGAGGATGTCCTCGACGCCGCGGAGCAAAGAGAGTGTCGCCTTCGGGCTCGGCGGCTGCGCTACGTAGTGGGGCACGGCAGCCCAGAGCGAGACCGCGGCGATCCCGCTGGCCGTGCAGGCGTCCTGCAGCACGCCGACGATGCCGGTCGGTCCCTGGTAGTCGACGGGCTCGACCTGCAGGGTGGAGGCCAGCTTCTCGTCGGAGGCCGCGACCGTGACCGGCACCGGCCTGGTGTGCGGGGAGTCGGCCAGCAGGGCCCCGACCAGGATGACGAGCTCTGCACCTAGCTCGGAGAAGCCGCCCACCAACTCGCGGCAGAAGCCGCGCCAGCGCATGTTGGGCTCGATGCCGTGGACCAGGATGATGTCCCTGTCCAGCCCCGCGGGCCTGACGTGCGCCAGCCTGGTCGTCGGCCAGGAGAGCTTGCGGGTTTGTCCGTCGGCGACCTCGAGTACGGGCCTGGTCACCTGGAAGTCGTAGTAGTCCTCTGGATCGATCTCGCCGATCGTCTTGGCGTCCCAGACCGTACTGAGATGGGACACAGCGGCACTAGCTGCCTCACCCGCATCATTCCAGCCCTCGAAGGCCGCAATAACCGCCGGCGACGTCAGTGCCGAGATGCCGTCGAATTTGATCTGAAGCCACCTCCTAGATGACGCATCGTGGCCGCGGGCCTTCTCCGTTACCTGACAGTGCCGGTCGTGGGGCCAGGCACTGCCGGTTGTGGGGCCAGGCAGTGCCGGTTGTGGAGCCAGACACTGCTGGTTGTCGGGCCAAGCCTACGTGCACCCAGGGAGCAATCGGGGGATCGTCCCCCCGAGCCGGCACCTCGGGGGAAATCGGGGGTCAGCACCGCGCTGGCCATAAGATGGGCGCATCATGTCGCGAACCTCCGATCCGCAGCAGACGCTGCGTGCTGCCCTCGCCGAGCGAGTCGTCGTCGCGGACGGCGCGATGGGCTCGATGCTGCAGGGCAGCGCGGCCACGCTTGATGACTTCGCCGACCACGAAGGCTGCAACGAGATCCTGAACGTGACCAGGCCCGACATCGTGCGCTCCGTGCACGACGGCTACCTGGAAGCCGGCGTCGACGCGATCTCGACGAACACCTTCGGCGCGAACCTCGGCAACTTGGGCGAGTACGGGATATCCGATCGCGTTTACGAACTCTCTCTGGCCGGGGCGTCGCTGGCGCGTCAGGCCGCCGACGAGGCGGCAGCCGACGGACGGCCGCGCTGGGTGCTCGGTTCGATCGGACCAGGCACCAAGCTGCCGACTCTCGGCCACGTGGCCTTCACCGAACTGCGGGACGCTTACCAGCAGAACGCGGCCGGCCTGCTCGACGGTGGCGTCGACGGAGTAGTCGTCGAGACCTGCCAGGACCTGCTGCAGGCCAAAGCGGCGATCATCGGTACAAAGCGCGCCATCGCACAGGCCCAGGCCAAGCGCGGCGCCGACGTGGTGCTGATCGCCCAGGTCACCATCGAGACGACCGGCGCGATGCTGCTCGGCAGCGAGATCGGCGCCGCTCTGACCGCGCTCGAACCGCTCGGAATCGACCTGATCGGCCTGAACTGTGCGACAGGGCCGGCCGAGATGAGCGAGCACCTGCGCTACCTGGCGGCGCACTCCAGGGTCCCGATCTCCTGTATGCCGAACGCCGGCCTGCCCGAGCTGACCTCAAACGGCGCCTACTACCCCGTCACTCCCGACGAGCTTGCCGCCGCGCACGAGACGTTCGTCAGAGAGTTCGGCTTGTCGCTGGTGGGGGGTTGCTGCGGCACCACGCCCGCGCACCTGGCCGCCGTTCGGGAGGCGGTGGCCAGCACGGCGCGTGCCAAGCGCAGGCCTCGCCCCGAGCCCGGGGTGTCGTCCCTGTACCAGCACGTGCCGTTCCAGCAGGACACAGCGTTCCTGGCGATCGGCGAGCGCACGAACGCGAACGGATCCAAGGCGTTCCGCGACGCGATGACGCAGGGCCGCCTCGACGACTGTGTCGAGATCGCGCGGGCGCAGACCAGAGACGGCGCCCACCTGCTCGACCTGTGCGTCGACTACGTGGGCAGGGACGGCGTCGCCGACATGTCTGAGATCGCTAGCCGGCTCGCCACCGCGGCCACGCTGCCGCTCGTGCTGGACTCGACCGAGCCCGAAGTGATCATGGCTGGGCTGGAGCGGCTCGGCGGCCGGGCCGTGGTCAACTCGGTGAACTACGAGGACGGCGACGGTCCGGACTCACGGATCGCCAAGGTGATGCCGATCATCAGGGAGCACGGCGCTGCTGTCGTCGCGCTGACGATCGACGAGCAGGGTCAGGCGCGGACCGCCGAGTGGAAGGTCACGGTCGCCAGCCGCCTGATCGACGACCTGACGGGCAACTGGGGGATGCGCCAGAGCGACATCATCCTCGACTGCCTGACCTTCCCGATCGCGACCGGCCAGGAGGAGACCAGGCGGGACGCTATCGAGACCATCGACGCGATCCGCGAGGTCAAGCGGCGGTACCCGGACGTGCAGACGACGCTCGGCGTGTCCAACGTCTCTTTCGGCCTCAACCCCGCCGCCCGTGCGGTACTGAACTCGGTCTTCCTGAACGAGTGCGTCAAGGCCGGGTTGGACTCGGCGATCGTGCACGCCGCGAGGATCATGCCGATCGCGAGGATCCCTGCCGACCAGCTTCAGGTCGCACTCGACCTGGTCTACGACCGGCGCAGGGACGGCTATGACCCGCTGACCAGGCTCCTCGAACTGTTCGAGGGCGTGGACACCGCCTCGCTCAAGGCGAGCCGGGCCGCCGAATTGCATGGCCTGCCGCTGTGGGAGCGGCTCAAGCGGCGGATCATCGACGGGGAGCGCGTCGGGCTCGAGGCTGACCTGGACGATGCGCTCGATCAGCGATCGGCGCTCGACATCGTCAACGACGTGCTCCTCGACGGCATGAAGACGGTCGGCGACCTATTCGGCTCAGGGCAGATGCAGCTGCCCTTCGTGCTGACCTCCGCCGAGGTCATGAAGGCAGCCGTCGGCTACCTCGAGCCGCACATGGAGAGGTCGGGCGAGGCCGGCAAGGGCAAGATCGTCCTTGCGACGGTCAAGGGCGACGTGCATGACATCGGCAAGAATCTCGTCGACATCATCGTCAGCAATAACGGATACGACGTCGTCAATCTCGGCATCAAGCAGCCGATCTCGGCGATCGTGCAGGCCGCGACCGACCACGAAGCCGACGTCATCGGCATGTCGGGCCTGCTGGTCAAGTCGACCGTCGTGATGCGGGACAACCTTTCTGAGCTCAACTCCCGCGGCATGGCAGAACGTTGGCCGGTGCTGCTCGGCGGCGCGGCGCTGACCAGGTCCTACGTGGAGCAGGACCTGGCGAGCCTGTTCGACGGCGAGGTCAGGTACGCCAGGGACGCGTTCGAGGGCCTGCGGCTCATGGACGCGATCATGGCGATCAAGCGCGGCGAGCCTGGCGCTGCCCTGCCCGCGCTGCGCCAGCGCCGGGTCCGGATCACCGAGATCAGCCCGGACGCCGCACCCGCGGGCGCCCAGGGCGACGCAGCCGCACCCGTCAGGTCGGACGTCGCCGCGGACGAGCCGGTGCCCGCCGCACCGTTCTATGGCACCAGGGTAATCAAGGGCATCCCGCTGGCCGACTACGCGAGCTACCTGGACGAGCGAGCCCTGTTCCTCGGTCAGTGGGGTCTCAAACCCACCAAGGGCGGCACAGGTCCCTCGCACACCGAACTCGCGGAAACCGAAGGCAGGCCGCGGCTGCGGATGTGGCTGGAACGGGCACAGACCGAAGGGCTGATCCAGGCCGCGGTCGTGCACGGGTACTTCCCCTGCGTCAGCGAGGGCGACGACCTGGTCGTGCTCGACGACAAGGGCGGCGAGCGCGAGCGGTTCACCTTCCCGCGGCAGCGCAGGGACCGCAGGCTCTGCCTGGCGGACTTCTTCAGGCCCGCGACATCCGGCGAGACCGACGTGGTGGCGTTCCAACTCGTCACGATCGGTTCCCGGATCAGCGAGGCGACCGGAGAGTTGTTCGCCAAGCACGCGTATCGGGACTACCTGGAGCTGCACGGCCTGTCAGTGCAGCTGGCCGAGGCGCTGGCCGAGTACTGGCACACCAGGACCAGGTCCGCGCTCGGCATCAGCGGCTCTGACCCTGACGACATCGACGGCATCCTGCGGGTCGGCTACCAGGGCTGCCGGTATTCGTTCGGCTACCCCGCCTGCCCTGACCTGGAAGACAGGGCCAAGATGATGCGTCTGCTCGAGCCGGAGCGCATCGGGGTCACGTTGTCCGAGGAATTCCAGCTCGCGCCTGAGCAGTCCACCGACGCGCTGATCGTGCATCATCGCGAGGCGAAGTACTTCAGCACCTGATGGCGACCACGCAGGCAGACGGCCAGCTCCAGGCTGCACAGCTGCAGGCAGTGCTGGTCGACATGGACGGGCTGCTGGTCGATACCGAGCCGTTCTGGTTCGAGGTCGAGCACGCGGTGATGGCCAGGCTCGGCGCCCAGTGGACGCCACTGGACCAGCAGGCGCTGGTCGGCGGCTCGCTGCATCGCAGCGTCAACTACCTGCTGAACCGTGCCAGCCGCTCGTCGGAGGGCGGAGGGGCGGCGTCCCCCATGAAGCACACAGCCAGCCATGATGAGGTGGCCGATTGGCTGGTCACCGGCATGGCCGACCTGCTCGCCGAGCGCGAGGCCGCGCTGATGCCTGGCGCGCTCGACCTGCTCTCCGAGGTGCGCGCGGCCGGGATTCCGCGGGTCCTGGTGACCTCATCGGAACGGGTGATCATGGACGCGGTGCTGACCAGCCTGGCCAAGCACGACATCGGCTTCACCGCTACGGTGTGCGGGGCTGACGTGCGCGAGCCCAAGCCGGATCCTGAGCCGTACCTGCTGGCCGCGGAGCTGATCGGCGCCGACCCCCGCTACTGCGCTGCGCTTGAAGACTCGCCGAACGGAGTCACCGCGGCCCTGGCCGCCGGATGCCTCACGATCGCCGTTCCCGGCGTTGCTCAGGTCGAGGCCCGTTCCGGCCTCACGATCGTCACCTCGCTGGCCGAGGTCGACCTCGCGCTACTGCGAGACCTCGCCGCCCGGGCGGCGCTGGCGCCCGCGCCACCTCGGTGAACTGGGCGGCGGCCGCCTTGGCCTCGCTGTGCCCGCCCGTGGGCAAGGCTCAGGCGTTCTCCTTGGCGAATGCGCGGCCGGCCAGCCACAGGCACACGATCGCCAAGCCAACCGAGACCGCGATGCCCTCGACGACGACGACGTTGAAGTAGCGCCCGGCGAACACGTCCCGCATCGCGTTGATGATGTAGCCGAACGGCGTCGCCCTGGCCGCGTCGCGTAGCCACACAGGGCCGAGCGTCATGGGCAGCATGATGCCGGACAGCAGCATCAGCGGGACCATGATCATATTGAGCAGCGGCGCCAGTGCGTCCTCGCTCTTCAGCAGCAGGCCGACGGCATACGACACAGCGGCCAGGCTGACCGCGACGACCGCGACGAAGCCCAGCCCGATCAGGACACCGGCTAGCGGCGCCCGCAGTCCGAACGCCAGCCCGGCGAGCACCAGCACGATGGCCTGAACCGTGAGCGTGAGCACGTCGCGGAGAACCCGGCCTGCGAGCAGCGCCATCCGGCTGACAGGCGTGACCCTGAACCGCTCGATTACACCTGCCCGCCAGTCGGCGATGATCGTGAAGCCCACGAAAGAAGCACCGAACAAGCCGAGCTGGATCAGCAGGCCAGGCACGAAGAAGCTGTACGGGTTGCTGGCCGGCACCCCGAGGGCGCCGCCTGACGCGATCTTGGCCAGCAGCGGCCCGAAGAACGCCAGGTAGAGGATCGGCTGAGTCAGGCCGATGATGACCCAGGCTGGGTTGCGCAGCGACAGCTTCAGCTGCCGCTGGAAGATCAGCACCGTGTCGCTGATGAACGTCAGGGTGCCAGAGCGGTACCGCTCGTCGACGCTCTCGCCGGCCACGGGCACCGTGGTTGCGGTGGCAGTCATTGCTTCTGGCTCCTTCGTCGGAAGCGTCATGTTGCGCTCAGCTTCGGCCAGCACCCGCGAGCGGGCGGTTATCGTCGTCGCCGGCTTCGTTGTCGCCAGCCTCTAGGTCAGGCGCGTCGCTCTGGCCGGCCTGCGAATCATCGCGCAGCGATCGTCCTGTCAAGGTCAGGAACACGTCGTCCAGCGTCGGCCGCGCGAGTTGAATGGACTCCATCGTGATACCGGCCGCGTCCAGCGCCCGCAGCATGCCAGGCAGGGCTTCCTCACCGTGAGTGACTGTCATCCTGATCGCATTGCCATCGGCTGCGATGTCGCGCACGCCAGGGTGGGCCCCCAGGATGTCCTGCGCCCGGCCGGGATCGGCGCTCACGCGGAGCGTGACGACGTCACCGGAGATCCTGCGCTTCAGTTCGTCTGGCACGCCCTCGGCGATGATCTTGCCGTGGTCGATCACGAGGACCCGGTCACAGAGCGCGTCCGCCTCCTCCAGGTAGTGCGTGGTCAGGAAGACCGTGGTGCCAAGACGCTCGCGCAGCCCGCGGATGTGATCCCACAGGTTGCTGCGGCTCTGCGGGTCGAGCCCGGTGGTCGGCTCGTCGAGAAATACCACGGCCGGGGAGTGGATCAGGCCGAGCGCGATGTCCAGGCGGCGGCGCTGGCCGCCCGAGAGCGTCTTGCACAGCCTGCTCTCCAGGCCAGTGAGCTCTAGCTGGCCGGTCAGCATGGCGGCCCGCTCGGCCGCCTGCGCCGCCGACAGCCGGTAGACCCGGCCCTGGATCGCCAGTTCCTCGGCAACGAGGCAGTTCGGATCGGTCCCGCCGGCGGTCACACCGATCGCCTGCGGCACGTAGCCGATCCGCCGCCGCACACCGACGGGGTCACGGAGCAGGTCGCAGCCGGCCACCGTGGCGGTGCCAGCGGTAGGCCGCAGCAGCGTTGTCAGCATTCGCAGGGTGGTCGTCTTGCCGGCGCCGTTCGGGCCAAGGAAGCCGACGATCTCGCCGGCCTTCACGGTGAGGTCAACCCCGCGGACCGCCTCGACCGACCGCTTCCTGCTCGTGAACGTCCGAGCGAGGCCCAGGGCTTCGATGATCACTGTGCTCCTCCGCCAGACTCAGTCCCGGCATGCCCGGCGCGAACTGCCGCTATCTTACGTACTATCGCGATTCCAAATCCAGTAATATCTCGTATCAGCCTTAGGGCTCGAGATCCTTTTCGCGCGCCAGCGTGGCACCGGCCAGAACCTCGCGGTCCGCACCGCCGGCCGGCGGGGTTCCTGGCTCCGCGCGAGCACCTGGCGACGGCAGCGGCGGCGGAGTGCCGCCGAACGCCGGGCAGAGCGACTGGTGCGCGCACCAGTCGCAGAGCTTGCCAGGGCGCGGCCGCCAGTCTCCTGCCTGCATCGCCCGCTCGATAGCGCGCCACAGCGCCTCAATCTTCCGCTCGGTCGCGAGCAGATCGGCCTCGTCGGGCGCATATCGGACGATCTCGCCATTGCCGAGGTAGATGAGCTGGAGCAACCGCGGGACCGTGCCCCGCGTGCGCCAGAGCACGAGTGCGTAGAACCGCATCTGGAACAGGGCCCTGGCCTCGAAGTCAGCTCGCGGCGCGGTTCCCGTCTTGTAGTCCACGATCCTGATCTCACCGGCCGCCGAGACATCAAGCCGGTCGATGTAGCCGCGCAGGCGCAGGCCAGAGGCGAGCACCGCTTCGACCAGCAGCTCCCGGTGCGCGGGCTCGAGCCTGGTCGGGTCCTCGAGCGTGAAGTACCTGCCGATCATCTGGCTGGCCTGGGCGAGCCAGGACACGCGCTCATCATCGTCAGCGAACAAGGCGGCCAGGTCGGGCTCGTCGGCCACCAGCCGCTCCCACTCGGGCCCGATCAGGCTCTCCGCCGCTTCCAGGCTCCGGCCAGCCGCTGGCTCGTCGAACAGGCGCTCGAGGACCGCGTGCACCAGGGTGCCGCGCGCCATCGCCGGGCTCGGCGCCTCGGGCAGCCTGTCGATGACGCGGAACCGGTAGAGCAGCGGGCAGGTCAGGAAGTCGGCTGCGCGCGACGGCGACAGTGACCAGGTCCAGCGCTGCGCCGCAGCCTCCGTTCGCTGCTCCGCAGCCTCGGGTCCCGGCTCCGGCATCTGCGCAGGCTCTTCCGTCCTGGGAACCGGCACGACTGCGAGCATCGATCCGCCCGCCGGGCCGGCGTCCGCCTGAGCTTCGGCCGGCGGACTGATCTGTTCCACACTGGCAGGGTAGGGCAGAGCTCCGACAGTTCGCCGCCAACAGGGCCGGCGCATGCCAGCCGAACTCGGGGCGAGCATCGAAGCCCCAGAGCACGTAGCATCGTGTCGTGGCCACCAGCACTCCGGACCGCGACACCACGGACTCCGGGCAACAGGCACCAGACCGCCCGCCCAGGCGTGACCCGAGGCTCGGTCTGGTAGTCGCACGGCCGTTCGGGATCCCCGTCTACATCTCGCCCTACTGGCTGATCTTCGCGGTCGTGCTGGTCGTCATGTACGCAAACAGCGCCGAGCAGAACCTGGCCAGTACCCAGAGCAGATACCTCGTGGCGGCCGCCTTCGTCGTGCTGCTCTACGCGTCGGTGCTCGTGCACGAGCTAGCCCACTGCGTGGTGGCGCGGGGCTTCGGCCTGCCTGTCCGGAGGGTTCTGCTCTACCCGCTCGGCGGGTACTCCGAGATCGAGCAGGAGCCAGGTTCACCGAGCCGCGAGGCGCTGATCTCGGGCGCTGGCCCGGCGGTCTCGCTCGTGATCGCGGGCCTCGGTTATCTGCTTGCCAAGGTCATCCCGCACGGCCTCGGCCACCAGCTGATCGCGCAGTTGTTCTTCGCCAACCTGGTCGTCGGCATCTTCAACCTGCTGCCAGGGCTGCCGCTGGACGGCGGCAGGATCTTCCGCGCAGGCGTGTGGAAGATCACTGGCCGCCCGGCCACCGCGACGATGGCCGCGGCGTGGGCCGGCCGTGTGCTCGCGATCGCGCTGGTCGGCTTCGCGTTGTTCGGCCAGCGCAGATCCGGATCGTTCATCAGCTTGTACTGGCTGTGGCTGCTGGTAATCGCCGGGTTCATCTGGATCCAGTCGACCCAGGCGATCAGGGCCGCCAAGATCAGGGAGCGGCTGCCGATGGTGAGCGCGCGCTCGCTCAGCAGGAAGGCCATTCCCGTCGCGTCCAGCGTGCCGCTCTCCGAGGCCGTCAGGCGCGCCCAGTCGGCCGGTGCCCGGGCGCTCGTCATCGTCGATCACGAGAGCACCCCGACCGCGCTGGTCAGCGAGGCAGCGGTGCTCGCGACGCCGGAGGAACGGCGGCCGTGGATCGAGGTCGGCTCCCTCGCCAGAAGCCTGAACCCTGAGATGGTGCTGTCGGCCGACCTGTCAGGGATGGAATTGCTCCAGGCCGTGCAGCAGGCGCCGAGCAGCGAGTACCTGCTGATCGAGCCGTCCGGGCAGGTGTTTGGCGTGCTTGCCGCCGCGGACCTGGATCTGGCTTTCGCCGGGGTGTGAGGCGCTAGCCTGAGCCGGGTGATCATCAAGCGCCGCGGGTCCTTCTCGCCTGGGGACCAGGTCCAGCTGACCGACGAGAAGGGCCGCAGCCACCGGCTCGTGCTGGCTTCCGGACGCGTGTTCCATACCCACCGCGGCTCGATCGCTCACGACGACCTGATCGGCGCGCCTGACGGCAGCGTGGTGCGCGCCTCTGGGGGCATGTCCTACATCGCGCTGCGGCCGCTGCTCGCCGACTACACCTTGTCCATGGCACGCGGCGCCACCGTCGTCTACCCGAAGGACGCCGCGCAGATCGTCGGTCTCGCCGACATCTTCCCTGGCGCGCGCGTGCTCGAGGCGGGGGCCGGATCAGGGGCGCTGTCCTGCTGGCTGCTGCGCGCCATCGGCGAGGACGGTCAGCTTTTCTCCTACGAGCGCAGGGCCGACTTCGCCGCGATCGCGCAGGCCAACGTCGAAGGCTACTTCGGCGGCCCGCATAAGGCCTGGCGGCTGATCGTCGGTGGTCTGCCGCGCGACGACTACCAGCAGCCCGAGCCCGCGCAGGCCCCTGGTGGTGACTGGCAGGCCGACGCCCAGCCGCCGGCGCCCGGTGACTTCGACCGGGTCGTGCTCGACCTGCTGGCGCCGTGGGAGCACGTGGCTGGTGCGGCTGACTGGCTGGTCCCTGGCGGCCTGATCTGCTGCTACGTGGCCACCACCACCCAACTGTCGCGCGCGGTCGAGGCACTGCGCGCGAATGGCGGTTTTACCGAGCCAGCCGCGTGGGAGTCGATCCAGCGGGGGTGGCATGTGGACGGCCTCGCGGTCAGGCCCGACCACCGGATGGTCGGCCACACCGGCTTCTTGCTGACCGCCCGCAGGCTCGCACCCGGCGTCACCGCTCCGCCCCGCAGACGCCGCCCGGCCAAAGGCGCCCATCCAGAGGCAGCCGAGGGCAACTCGGACGGATAAGTTACGTATAACGGAAACCAAGCATGTCGGCACGCGGGTGGGCTGGACTTGCCGGTCGCTGATGAGTAACGATGCGACCGCGAGATCGGATCGTATCGGCAGAAAAGACAACTCTGGAGACCGGCGCGAGGTTACGGAATGACCGCGCGTAGGTAGGGTCTAAGTAAGTCCGCTCTCAGGAGGGGGTGAGGGGCATGGCCGCTCGTGACGACAGCGCTCGCGCCGCACGCCATGAAGACGAGGTCAGGATCAAGGTTCTGACGGACCAGGTCTCTTTCCTCGAAGAAGAGATTGCGGCGCTACGCGGAAAGCTCGCGGACTCGCCCCGTACCTCCCGGCTGATCGAGGAGCGGCTGTCTCAGACCGAGGCGGCGCTAGCGGGCCTGACCGGCCAGAACGAGCGGCTGACCAGCACCCTGCGCGAAGCCAGGGACCAGATCATAGCGCTCAAGGAAGAAGTCGACCGGCTGGCGCAGCCGCCGTCTGGCTTCGGCATTTTCCTGTCGGCCAATTCCGATGGCACCGCCGACGTGTTCACCGGCGGCAGGAAGATGCGCGTCTCGGTGAGCCCGAGCATCGAACTGGATGAGCTGCGGCCTGGCCAGGAGCTGGTACTGAACGAGGCCCTGAACGTCGTCATCGCGCTCGGCTACGAGACCGTCGGCGAAGTCGTCATGCTGAAGGAACTGCTGGACGGAGGCGACCGGGCGCTGGTCATCTCGCACGCCGACGAAGAGCGGATCGTCCGGCTGGCCGAGCCGCTGCTGGCGGGCACGTTGCGAGCCGGCGACTCCCTGCTGCTGGAGCCCAGGTCTGGCTACGTCTACGAGAGGATCCCCAAGGCCGAGGTCGAGGAGCTCATCCTCGAAGAAGTGCCCGACATCACCTACGAGCTGATCGGCGGGCTCGGGCCCCAGATCGAGCAGATCAGGGACGCGATCGAGCTGCCCTACCTGCACGCTGACCTGTTCAAGGAACACCAGCTTCGGCCGCCGAAGGGCGTGCTGCTCTACGGCCCGCCTGGCTGCGGCAAGACGCTGATCGCCAAGGCGGTCGCCAACTCGCTCGCCAAGCAGGTCGCCAGGCGGACCGCGGAGCTGGCCAAGCAGGCCAACTCCGACAAGCCTGGCCAGGCTGCCAAGGAGGGGAAGAGTTTCTTCCTCAACATCAAGGGCCCTGAGCTGCTGAACAAGTACGTGGGCGAGACTGAGCGGCACATCAGGCTGGTATTCCAGCGGGCCAGGGAGAAGGCCAGCGAGGGCATGCCAGTGATCGTGTTCTTCGACGAGATGGACTCGATCTTCCGCACCAGGGGCTCTGGCGTCTCCAGCGACGTAGAGAACACCATCGTGCCGCAGCTGCTCAGCGAGATCGACGGGGTCGAGGGCCTCGAGAACGTGATCGTCATCGGCGCCTCCAACCGCGAGGACATGATCGACCCTGCCATCCTGCGGCCAGGCCGCCTGGACGTGAAGATCAAGATCGAGCGGCCGGACGCCGAAGCCGCGCGGGATATCTTCTCCAAGTACGTGGTCGCAGGGCTGCCGCTGCATCGGGACGATATCGCCGAGCACGGCGGCTCGGAGGATGCCACGGTCGCCGAGATGATCCAGCGGGTCGTCGAGCGGATGTACAGCGAGACGCAGGAGAACAGGTTCCTCGAGGTCACCTACGCCAACGGCGACAAGGAAGTGCTCTACTTCAAGGACTTCAACTCTGGCGCGATGATCCAGAACATCGTCGACCGGGCCAAGAAAATGGCGATCAAGGAGTTCCTCGAGACCGGCAGGAAGGGCCTGCGGGTCGCGCACCTGCTCACCGCTTGCGTGGATGAGTTCAGCGAGAACGAGGACCTGCCCAACACCACCAACCCGGACGACTGGGCCAGGATCTCGGGCAAGAAGGGCGAGCGGATCGTCTACATCAGGACCCTGGTGTCAGGCAAGAGCGGGAACGAGGCCGGCCGGTCGATCGACACCGTGGCCAACACTGGCCAGTACCTGTGACGCGACCGTACCGCGCTCGCGTGCGTGCCCCGGCGTTCGCTTGCCGCCTCGCACTACGCTGTGAGCTATGAGCGTTCGCCGCGTGATGGGCATCGAGACCGAGTACGGGATTTCCGTGCCCGGGCAGCCCGGTGCGAACGCGATGGTGACGTCCTCGCAAGTGGTGAACGCCTACCACTCAGCCACGGCGGCCAAGGCGAGACGGACCCGCTGGGACTTCGAAGAGGAGAACCCGCTGCGGGACGCGCGGGGCTTCGACCTGTCCAGGGACACCGCGGACGCGAGCCAGCTCACCGACGAGGACCTCGGCCTGGCGAACGTGATCCTGACCAACGGCGCCCGGCTGTACGTCGACCACGCGCACCCGGAGTACTCAGGACCTGAGTGCACGGAGCCACTGGCCGCCACGCTCTGGGACAAGGCGGGCGAGCGCGTCATGGAGGAAGCGGCGGCCCACGCCAGCGCGATCCCCGGGACCGCTCCCATCCAGCTTTATAAGAATAATACCGACAATAAGGGCGCCTCCTACGGCTGCCACGAGAACTACCTGATGAACAGGGCGACGCCGTTCGCCGAGATCGTCAGGTACCTGACGCCCTTCTTCGTCACCAGGCAGGTCATCTGCGGCGCCGGCCGGGTCGGTCTTGGCGCGGACGGCCGAGAGGACGGCTTCCAGATCAGCCAGCGCGCCGACTTCTTCGAGGTCGAGGTCGGCCTCGAGACCACGCTGAAGCGGCCGATCATCAACACCAGGGACGAGCCGCACGCCGATCCAGAGAAGTACCGCCGGCTGCACGTGATCATCGGCGACGCCAACATGAGCGAGCTGTCGACATACCTCAAGCTCGGCACGACCGCGCTGGTGCTGTCGATGATCGAGGACAGGTTCCTGACGGCGACAGATCTCAGCGTCGACGGCGCCGTCGCTGAGCTTCGCGCGGTGTCGCACGATCCGACCTGCCGTCATCTGATACCGCTGCGCGACGGCAGGAAGCTCACCGCGGTGCAGATCCAGATGGAGTACATGGAACTCGCGCGCAAGTACACCCAGGAGCGGTTCGCGGGCGACGTCGACGACATGACGGCCGACGTGCTCGACCGCTGGGAGGCTACGCTGCTGACGCTCGCTGACGACCCGATGCGGCTGGCGGGCAAGCTGGACTGGGTGACCAAGCTGCAGCTCATGGACGGCTACCGGACCAGGGACGGGATCGGCTGGAACCACCCCAGGCTGGGGCTTGTCGACCTGCAGTACTCCGACGTGCGGGCCGACCGCGGACTGTACAACAAGCTGGCGGCCGCCGGCCGGATCGAGCGCCTGCTCGATGAGCAGGACGTACGCGCGGCGGTCACCAACCCGCCTGAGGACACCAGGGCCTACTTCCGCGGCAGGTGCTTGCAGCAGTACCCGGACTCGGTCGCCGCGGCCTCCTGGGACTCGGTGATCTTCGACATCCCCGGTAGAGAGTCGCTCCAGCGCGTGCCCACGCTCGAACCGCTGCGCGGCACCAAGGCGCACGTCGGCGACCTACTCGATCGCTGTGCGACCGCTGCCGAGCTCGTGACGGCGTTGACCGGAAAATAGCCTGGTCAGGGGCATCAGGAGCCTTTCCGGCGACATACGCATCACGCCCGGTCCGTCGCGGACATGGCGCCATCACGGAATGTCGGAAACGCCGGACGGGGTTAGCACGCGTGCCGGGTGGCGAGGATAGCTTTAGGCTTCGGCACAACAGGCGGAACACGGGAGGTTCACGATGGCGACGAAGGACACCGGGGGTCAGCGGCATACGACCAAGCGGGAGCAGGAGGAGCAGGAGGAAACCCCGCAGAGTACCGAAGAGGGCCAGGAGCGCAGGGAGAAGCTGACCGATGACGTCGACGCGATCCTGGACGAGATCGACGAAGTGCTCGAGGAAAATGCCGAGGAGTTCGTCAGGTCCTATGTCCAGAAGGGCGGCCAGTAAGCGGGCGACCGGATCTGCGGCAGGCACGGCGGTGGCAGTAGGGTCAGTGGCGTACCTGTGGGCACCAGGAAAGGACTCCCTTGGGTTCTGACTCCAATCCCGGGCTGATGGCAGCCGCCTACCTCAGCGCGGGAACCTCCTCGTTCAGCGAATTCCTCACCTCAGCCGCGCCCGAGTTGCTGCCGGGCGCGGGTGGCGTGAGCGTGCCGAGCGGCCTGGCCAGGGACCTGCCGCACGGCACCACGATCGTCGCCGCCGCGTTCAACGGCGGCGTCGTGATGGCCGGGGACCGGCGGGCCACGGCCGGCAGCATGATCTCGCAGCGGGACATCGAGAAGGTCTTCCGCAGCGACGAGTTTTCCTGCATCGGCATCTCCGGGGTAGCGGGCATCGGCATCGACCTGGTCAGGCTCTTTCAGGTTGAGCTCGAGCACTACGAGAAACTCGAGGGCAGGGTGCTGTCGCTCGAGGGCAAGGCCAACCGGCTGGCCGGGATGGTCCGCGCCAACCTTGGCGGCGCGATGCAGGGCCTGGTCGTCGTCCCCCTCTTCGCCGGCTACGACACAGACGAGGGCGTCGGCCGGATATTCAGCTACGACGTGGCCGGCGGCCGGTACGAGGAACAGCGGTTCTATTCGATCGGCTCAGGCTCGGTGTTCGCGCGCGGTGCGCTGAAGAAGCTGTACTCCGACGGCATGGAGTCATCCGGCGCGATCCTCGCGTGCATGCAAGCGCTCTACGACGCGGCCGACGACGATTCGGCGACGGGTGGCCCCGACCTGACCAGGCGGATCTGGCCGATCGTGGTGACCGTCACCGCGGACGGTTACCAGCGGCTTTCCGACGACGAGGCAGGCTCGGTTGCTCAGGCCGTCCTCACCGAGCGCTTGAATCAGCCCGACGGCCCCACATCGTCGCCGCAACAGCAATCGCGGGCGATCGAATAGCAGACGCGGATCGGTGGCCAGCCCAGCTTCGCCCAGACAACTCAAGTAAGGGATGCACTAGCGGTGTCAATGCCGTTCTACGTCTCGCCAGAACAGGCGATGAAGGACAAGGCGGACTACGCGCGCAAGGGAATCGCGCGCGGCCGCAGCGGAGTCGTGATCCAGTACGGGGCAGGGATCCTGTTCGTCGCGCCCAACCCGTCCCGCGCCCTGCACAAGATCAGTGAGATCTACGACCGGATCGCCTTCGCTGCTGTCGGCCGGTACAACGAGTACGAGATCCTGCGCAAGGCGGGCGTGCGGTACGCGGACCTGACCGGCTATCAGTACGACCGCCAGGACGTCACGGCGCGAGGGCTCGCGAACTGGTACGCGCAGACGCTGGGCACGATCTTCACAGACAGCCCGAAGCCGTTCGAGGTCGAGATCGTCGTCGCTGAGGTGGCCGACGTGGCCGCCGAGGACCAGATCTACCGGATCACCTTCGACGGGTCGGTCAACGACGAGCATGGCTACGTCGCGATGGGCGGTCAGGCGGAGACCATCGCGACCGTGCTCAAGGATCAGTTCACGGACAACATGACGCTGGCGGGCGCGCTCGCGGCCGCCATCGCGGGACTGACCGCACAAGCTAACGGTGACCGGATGGACATGACGGCGCCGCAACTCGAGGTGGCCGTGCTCGATCGCGCCAGGGACCACAGAACGTTCCGGCGCCTGACCGGCGCGCGCCTGGAGGCTCTGCTTGCCGAGGTCGGCCAGGCAAAGGCCGCAAGCCAGCCGGACTCGGGCCAGCCGGACTCGAGCGAGCAGGACTCGGGCGAGCAGGCCGACGACCAGCCGGGCGAGAGCAGCGGCGAGCAAGGCGGAACTCCACCGGCGGCGCCTGACACCCAAGACGACCAGGGATCGGGCGGCGACTCGGGCACCTAGCCGCGGCCGCTGCACGAGCAGGTAGCAGCGGCCATCCGCCGGGCGACCGCCGACGGCGAGGCCCGGTCGGGCGAGCGGCTGCCTCCGGCCAGGGATCTCGCCGCGGTTCTTGGCGTAAACGCCAATACGGTCTTCCGCGCCCTGCGCACGCTGCGCGATGAGGGGCTGGTCGAGTTCCGGCGCGGGCGCGGTGTGACCGTCACAGGCGTCGCGCCGCACCGCAGCGCGGTCATCGCGAAGGCGCGTGAGTTGGTCACGCTCGGCCAGCGTTACGGGTATGCGCCAGAGCAGCTCGCCCAGATCATTAAGCAGGTGTCCTGACGGCCGAGAGGAACTGGCATGCGGACAGCGATCCTGAGCACGCCGACGACGCGGCCGGCCGATCCTGACGCCTTGATCAAAGAAGCCCGCTGGCGTCGGTCATGACCGTCGTCCCCGCCTCGCCGCATCGTTGACGTCGACCGCGGCGGGGTATGAACCGGGCCGTTGGTAATGTCGGGCATAGGCGCGCCGATTGGCGCGCCGCTGCATGAGTTCCTGGAGGGGACGTGGCCGCGGACCTCGCAACGATCACCGGGATGAACGCACCGACCGGGCTGCTGATCGGCGGCCAGTGGTCGACCGGGCGGGCCGGTTCGCTGCCGGTCATCGACCCGGCGACGGAAGAACCGATCGCCGAGGTGGCCAACGCCAGTACTGAGGACGCCATGGAGGCCGTCTCGGCGGCGTCCCAGGCACTTCCCGGCTGGGCGGCCACCCCGCCGCGGCTTCGCGGCGAGTGCCTGCGCCGGGCCTATGAGCTGATGATCGCCGACACAGAGTCGCTGGCCAGGCTCATGGTGATGGAGAACGGTAAGGCGCTCAAGGACGCCAGGGCCGAGATCACCTACGCGGCTGAGTTCTTTCGCTGGTTCGCCGAGGAGGCCGTCAGGATCGACGGGCTGGTGACCAGGGCGCCGTCTGGCGCGAACCGGATCCTGGTGCAGCATCAGCCGGTCGGCGTCTCCGTGCTGGTGACGCCGTGGAACTTCCCCGCCGCGATGGCCACGCGCAAGATCGGGCCCGCGCTGGCCGCCGGCTGCACGGTCGTGCTCAAGCCCGCCAAGGAGACCCCGCTGTCCGCACTCGCGGTCGCCGCCATCCTCACCGAGGCTGGCGTGCCGGACGGCGTCGTCAACGTGCTGCCGACGAGCACGCCTGGACCGCTGGTCGGGGCCATGCTCGCCGACCCGAGGGTCCGCAAGCTCTCGTTCACCGGATCTACCGAGGTCGGGCGCGCGCTGCTGCACACCGCCGCCGACACGGTCACGAACTGCTCGATGGAACTCGGCGGCAACGCGCCGTTCTTGATCCTCAGCGACGCCGACGTCGACGCGGCCGTCGAGGGCGCGCTGATCGCCAAGATGCGCAACGGCGGCGAGGCGTGCACGGCCGCGAACAGGTTCTACGTGCACGAGGCCGTCGCCGACGAGTTCGCGCAGAAGTTCGCGGCCAGGCTGAGCGCGATGACCGTCGGCCCTGGCCTGGAGGACGGCACCGACCTAGGCCCGCTCGTGAACTCCGACACGAGGACCAAGGTCGCGACGCTGGTGGACGAGGCGGCGAGCGACGGCAGCCGGGTGGTGACAGGGGGCAAGGCGCCGGACCGGCGCGGCTACTTCTACGTACCGACCGTGCTCGACGACGTGCCGCCGACGGCCGGAATCCTGAACGAGGAGATCTTCGGGCCGGTCGCGCCGATCGTCAGGTTCGCCGACACCGATCAGGCGATCGCGATGGCCAACAACACCGAGTACGGCCTGGTTTCCTACCTTTACACGGCCGACCTGCGGCGCGGGCTGCAGGTCGCCGAGGCGCTCGAGGCCGGCATGGTCGGCATCAACCGCGGCGTCGTCAGCGATCCCGCTGCTCCGTTCGGCGGGGTCAAACAGTCCGGCCTCGGCCGCGAGGGGGGCCACGAAGGCCTGCTCGAATTCACCGAGACCAAGTACATAGCCGTGGATTGGTGAGCTGGCGCTCCGTGGACAGGCGAATATTCGGGCTCGAGAACGAATACGGTGTCACCTGCACGTTCCGTGGCCAGCGCCGGCTCTCTCCCGACGAGGTCGCCAGGTACCTGTTCCGCAGGGTGGTGTCCTGGGGGCGGAGCAGCAACGTGTTCCTGCGCAATGGCGCACGGCTGTACCTCGACGTCGGCAGCCATCCGGAGTACGCGACGCCCGAGTGCGACAGCCTGGTGGATCTGGTCACGCACGACAAGGCCGGCGAGCGGATCCTGGAGGGGCTCCTGGTCGACGCAGACCGCAGGCTGCGCGAGGAAGGCATCGCGGGGGACATCTACCTGTTCAAGAACAACACCGACTCAGCGGGCAACTCCTACGGCTGCCACGAGAACTACCTGGTGGCCAGGCACGGCGAATTCGGCAGGCTGGCCGACATCCTGATCCCGTTCCTCGTCACCAGGCAGATCATCTGCGGCGCCGGCAAGGTGCTGCAGACCCCGCGCGGCGCCGTCTACTGCGTCAGCCAGCGGGCCGAGCACATCTGGGAGGGTGTGTCCTCGGCGACCACAAGATCCCGCCCGATCATCAACACCAGGGACGAACCGCACGCGGACGCCGAGCGATTCAGGCGGCTGCACGTGATCGTGGGCGACTCCAACATGAGCGAGACCACGATGCTGCTCAAGGTCGGCGCGACCGACCTGGTGCTGCGGATGGTCGAGGCCGGCACGGTGATGCGGGACCTGACGCTGGAGAACCCGATCAGGGCGATCAGGGACGTCAGCCACGACATGACGGGCCGGCGCAAGATCAGGCTGGCGAACGGCCGGGAGCTAAGCGCGCTGGAGATCCAGCACGAATACCTCGCCAAGGCCAGGTCGTTTGTCGACGGCCGCGGCGCCGACAAGACCACCGAACGAGTGCTCGAGCTGTGGGAGCGCGCGATCCGGGCCGTCGAGACCGGCAACCTGGACCTCATCGCCCGCGACATCGACTGGGTGACCAAGTATCAGCTGATCGAGCGGTACCGGGCCAAGCACGACCTGCCGCTCGCATCGCCCAGGGTCGCTCAGCTGGACCTCGCCTACCACGACGTGCACCGCGGCCGCGGCCTGTATTACCTGCTGCAACGCCGTGGCTCGGTCGAGCGGGTCTGCAGCGACTTGGCGATCTTCGAGGCGAAGTCGATCCCGCCGCAGACGACCAGGGCACGGCTGCGCGGCGACTTCATCAGGCGCGCCCAGGAGCGCCGCAGGGATTTCACGGTCGACTGGGTCCACCTCAAGCTCAATGACCAGGCCCAGCGGACGGTGCTGTGCAAGGACCCGTTCAGGTCGGTAGACGAACGAGTCGAGAAGCTGATCGCAGGCATGTGACCAGCGGCTCAGCCGCTTTCGCCCACCACAGGCCACAGGCCAGGCGGCGGCAGGACGTTGGCGACCTGCGGGCGCGAATCTCCCGGCCGCCACGCGGCGATCTGCACAGGCCCGCCCAGTGTGCCGAGAATGGCGACCAGCCGATGACTGTCCGCCAGCCAGCCGAAGCTCAGGACGTCCTCGGTGACGGCACGGACCGACGAGCCCGGCAAGATGGTCAGCCGCCCGCTGCTCGTGTCGATCACGCCGAGCCGCGCCAGCGTAACCTCGCCGCCCGGGGTTGCGCTCGTGCTCATCGCGATCGCGAGAAGGCGCCCGTCGGCGCTGAACGTCCCGAAAAACGCCCGCGTGTTAGCGGGTAGCGCAATCGTCGACGTCGTTCGGTTCAGCACGTTGGCGATACGCAGGGCACACGACCCGCAATTCAAGGACGATTGCCAGGCGATCTGGGTGTCACTCGACCCGATCACGCCCGTGATGGCGCGCGCCACCCGGCGGGTGACCGGATTCCAGAGCTTGTCGACGGCAGGCAAGGGGCCCTGATCCACCTTGCTCAGCAAGAGATCAGGCCCCACCGCGCGATCGAGGTAGTACCCGGCGGGCAGGTGCACCGCGGGGCCGAGCGCGGCGCCACGCACGGTGACCTCCCTGACCGTGGCGCGCGCCGTGCCGACCTGGGTCTTGCGCCCCGGATATGTCGTCAGCCACACCGCGCCCGTCTGTTCAGCGGCGCTCGCCGAGTAGCCCGCGCCGATCCGGCTCGCCGCGCGCGCCCCATCGGCGATGAAGTAGAGCGGCACCGCTGGCCCGGCGCAGCAGGCTGGCGCGCCGGGGTACGGCTCGGCGACCCAGCCGCCCCGCACCCTGGTCAGGTTGTAGCCGTTCTTGGAGAACGGCAGGCCAGCGATCGGCTCCGTCCGCTGTCCGGTCACGGCGCGAAACCAGGCCGGCCGGTCGCCTGACAGGGGCAACGGCAGCGGCGCGTCAGCGGGCGGCATCGGCACTCCGCGGAACCTCGATGGCAGGTGCCGGAACGACGCAGGGCCGCTCGACCACGAGGGCACCGGCGAACCGCCCTCGGCAGGCCCGGTGCTGTGCCGATTCCCGTGGCTGGCTGCGACGGCAGCCGGAACCACCGCGAGCGCGATCGCCAGCGCGGTGCTGCCCGCCATCAGGCCGACATGCCGGCGATGCCGTCTGATCACTGCACCGGCCAGACCGCTCGGCGGCACAGCGTCGTCGACCGCTGCGTGCATCGCGGCGCGGAGCCTGTCCTCGATCTCGGTCATTGCCGCTTTCCTCCCGAGTGGTCGTGCGCAGCAGCCGCAACCGCGGCTACGCGCAGCCTGGCCAGCGCGCGGGCGGCCTGGCTCTTGACGGTGCCGATGCTGCAGCCGAGCGCCTCGGCGACCTCAGCCTCGGAAAAGTCGTCGTAGTACCTGAGCACCAGAACTGCGCGCTGCCGAGGCGGCAAGGCCGCGAGCGCGCGCAGCAGGTAGTCCCGATCCGCGAGCGCGGCCGCCTCGTCGGGCACGGCAGGGCCCGTGTCATCTGGCCGCAGGGCCAGTTCCGGCCGCCTGGCGAGCCTGCGCCAGCGATCGGCTGAGGCGTTCGCAAGTATCCTGCGGACGTACCGCTCAGGCTCACCCGAGCCGCACACCCTGCTCCAGTGCCGGTACGCGCGCTCGAGCGCGAGTTGCAGCAGGTCCTCAGCCTCGGCCCGGTTCTGACCGGTGAGCAGCAGCGCCGTCCGCAGCAGGCTGCCCGACCGAGCCTGCACGAAGTCCTCGAAGGAGACCATCGCCTCCCTGCCGCGCATACTCAGCTAACGCGGTAGCCGCCCAAAAGGTTGAGTGGTCTCGCGCAAAGGCTGGCCGACCCGTCGCGGAACGGCGACGTTGATCACCAATCGTCATTCCGCGACTACGCAACGTCGCTAGAGTCTAAGGGTGGCGACCGGGGGGCATGTGGTCGCGCAGCCAGGGTCGATGCCAGCAGGTAGCCAGGGGGAACCTTCGTGGCCGGACGGGAACATAACGGCCGTTTCGCGTGCGATGTGGTGATTGTCGGGGGATGCGGTCACGCCGGCCTGCCGCTCGCTGTCGCCTTCGCGCAGCGTGGCGCGCGGGTGGTCAGCTACGACGTCAGCACGGCGGCCGTCGACTCGGTCAACGCTGGCCGGCTGCCGTTCCACGAGCCTGCCGCCGAGCTTCCGCTGCGTCGCGTGGTCGGCAACGGGCGGCTGGTCGCGTCGGCCGATCCGGTCGTCATCGCGGCCGCTGAGTACGTCATCCTCGTCGTGGGCGGACTGAACGGACAGGCCCGCGATCACGCGGTAGCGCTGAAGACCGCTCTCGACGAGTGCTCCGAGCACTTCCGCGACGGGCAGATCCTGATCCTGCGGAGCACTGTAGCGCCCGGTACCACCGCTGCCGCCGAGAAGATCGTCGCCCGCCGCGGCATCGACATGGATGTCGCCTGCTGTCCTGAGCGGATCGCGGAGGGCATGGCGATGTCCGAACTGCACGAGCTGCCCCAGATCGTGGCCAGTCGCTCGGCGCGCGGGCTGGAACGGGCAAGCCGACTGTTCTCGCTGCTCACAGCCGTATTGGTGCCGATGACGGTCGAGGAGGCCGAGCTCGCCAAGCTCTTCACCAATGCCTGGCGGTACATCAAGTTCGCGGCCGCGAACCAGTTCTACATGATCGCGAGCGACCTCGGCCTCGACTACGAGCGGGTCAGGCAGGGCCTGACCCGCGACTACCCGCGCGCGAGCGACCTGGCCAGAGCGGGCCTCGCGGCCGGGCCTGGCCTGCTCGCCGACACGGCAGGCCTGGCCAGGGCCAACGCGGGTTTCACGCTCGGCCGGGCGGCCATCGCGGTCAACCAGGGCCTGCCTGGCTACCTGGTCGGCAGGCTCGAGCTTGCCTACGACCTGCGGAGCATGACGGTCGGGGTGCTCGGGATGGCCTTCAAGGGCGGCTCCGGTGACACCAGGTCGAGCCTTGCCTACCTGCTGGCTGACCTGCTCGCCGCGAGGGCACGGAAGGTGTTGTGCACAGACCCGCTCGTCAGCACCGATCCCGACCTGCTGCCACTCGCAGACGTGCTCCGCCGGGCCGACCTGCTCGTCATCGGCGCCCCGCATCCGCACTACCGCGACCTGCGGACAGACACCCCCGTCATCGACATCTGGAACCTGCGCCGCCATGGAGTCCTGATTTGAGCCGCGCTCGACGAGATGCTCGACGAGGCCATCGCCTGGATGGGGGACGCGATCGCGGCAGGGCTGATGTGACGGCACGGGGCGGCCAGTGAGGATGGCGTGCACCGCTGCGCCGGTAGGCTGACCGAACCGCCACAACAATGCAAAGGACATTCATGCGACGCCTCACAGCTGCGCTCCTGGCAGCGCCGCTCGCCGCCACCGCCGTCCTGGCCGGATGCGGGTCAGCACCGGCCAAGGCCGGTAGCAACGAGTCGGTCCAGGTGACCGGGAACGAGGGCAAGGCCCCGACCGTGCACATCCCGGCGCAGAAGGCTGACAAAGCGCTGGTGACCAAGACCCTGGTCAAGGGCCACGGCCAGAAGCTGACGCCCGGCGACTCCTATCTCGCCAACTTCAATGTCTACCTGTGGCGCGGAAAGACGAACAAGCTGCTCTTCTCAAGCTTCACCAGTGCGCCACAAGTGCTGCCTGTCACGATGGGCCTCAGCGGGCTCCAGAAGGCGCTGACCGGAGAGCGGGTCGGCGCCCGGGTGCTGGCAGTGCTTCCGCCCAAGTACGGCTACGGGCCGCATGGCAACTCTCAGATCGGCGTGCAGCCCACCGACACCATGGTCTGGGTGGTTGACCTGCTGCACGCGTTCCCGCCGAACGCCAGCGCCTCGGGCAAGCATGTCACCAACGGCGGGGGCAGCCTGCCCATCGTGTCTGCGGGACCAGGCGGCGTCCCGCAGATTCAGGTGCCCAAGACCGCGCCGCCGAGCAAGCTGATCGTCAAGACCCTGATCAAGGGCTCCGGCGCACCGGTCAAGGCGAAGCAGTCGATCGTTGTCAGGTATGTCGGCTCGATCTGGCGCACCGGCGCTGTGTTCAACAGCAACTGGCCGTCGGCTACCCAGCCCACGGTCCCGCCGACGGTCTTCCCGCTTGGTCATCTGATCCCTGCATGGAACACCGGCCTGATCGGCATCCCGACTGGCAGCCGGGTCATGCTCGTCGTGCCGCCGTCGCAGGGCTACGGCACGAAGGGCAACGTGCAGGCGGGAATCAAGGGCACGGACACGCTCGTCTTCGTGCTCGACATCCTCGCTACGACGTAGCGCGAACGCTCGCCGCGTGCCGGCCGGCGGCGGCAGCGGCCAGGAAGTAGGCCAGGTCGTCGTCCAGGCCGCGTCCCATCGTGGACAGCGGCGCCGGGCACGCGGCGAGCACTTCGCGCAGACCGTCCACGCTGACCGTGACCAGGTTGTGCCTGGCACCGAGCGGCTCGGCCGCCGCCCGCACCTGCGCGCCGAAGTCGCCCGCCAGCTCGGGCACGACGACGTCGGCCCTGGCCAGCGCGACCCTGCCGTACGCGGTCAGGCTGTGGTGCGAGATGCCCCGGTGCCGGTCTCGCGGATCCGCGTCGCTGATCCGCAAGCAGGCCACAGGCCGGCCGCCGAGCACGGCGGCGGCGTTGACCGCATCACCGCATGCGACGCCCGAGAAACCCCACCTGGTGCCAGTGCCCAGGTTGCCAGGCCCCTGCGCGACCACGACCATGCTGGCGCCGAGCACGTGCCTGGCCGCGAGCAGGCCGCTGTGCAGTGTCACCGCCTCTAGGTCGCCGCCGAAAGCCTGGCCCACAGTGACCGTTGCGGCCAGCCAGCCATGCTCGCGCAGCGCCGCCACAGTCCTGGAGAACCAGGCAGGCAGCGCGCCGCCGTCCAGCATCACGTACACGACCCGGTCGCGTTCGCCCGCGCCGTCCTCGCGAGCGGCACCAGCGGGTGCGTCCAGTAGCGCGAAATAGCCGGCCAGCACCGCGGGAAGGGCCGAGTGCAGATCGGCGACGACCACGGGCATGCCTCCGAGATCATCGGCTTCGCGCAGGGTGTCGTGGTGTGGCGACCCCTGCTCTTCGACGCCAAGCACAGTCGCCTGCTGCGGTGTATACCTGGCCTTCACCAGGTGCCCAGTTTCCTGCGGATCGGGCGGGAGACGGCCAGGCACGGCGACGACCAGCGCGTAGCCGCCGGTTCCGAGGCCCAGGTCGAGCGCGCTGGTGTTCAGCAGCACCTCGTCACCTGGCTCTGGCCGGCCGGTGAGCTCGGGGTAGGCCAGCGCGCGCACGCTCGTCCCGGCGACGGTGACCTCGAGCTCCGTCGCTCCCCGCCATTCGCGCCTGATGGCCTTCACCGCGCCGCTCCGCCACCTGATCACTGTCGCAGGCTAGCGCGCGGAACCCGGCACAATCCGCCGAGTCGCTTGCCGTAGGCGTTATCGTCGATCGGAGACGTGCTGTGCGTGCGATAGGCGGAACTGGCGATGTCGAAGCAGAAGACTGAGCGTCTGCTCAGCCTCGTCGTCTGCCTGCTGTCGGCACGGCGGTACCTGACGGCGGGCCAGATCCGCGCCGCGGTTCCTGGCTACCCGGAGACGTTCGACGCGTTCAAGCGGATGTTCGAGCGCGATAAGGACGAACTCCGCGAGCTTGGCATTCCGCTGGAGACGGGGACGAACCCGGGCAGCGACGAGGAGGTCGGGTACCGGATCTCTCAGCAGGCCTACGAACTGCCCGAGATCAGGCTCGAGCCGGATGAGGCGGCCGTGCTCGGCCTCGCGGCCAGGGTCTGGCGGCAGGCAGAACTGGCCGGCGCGGCGGCCGGCGGACTGCTCAAGCTGCGCGCGGCTGGCATCGATGCCGAGGAGACCACCCAGCCGGGGATCGAGCCGCGGCTGCAGACCGGCGACGCCGCGTTCGGCCCGCTGTGGCGGGCGGTCAGGGACAGGCGCCCGGTCAGCTTCGGCTATCAGGCCGCGGGCAGGGCGGCGGCGCAGCGACGAAACCTGGAGCCGTGGGGAGTGGTGAATAGGCACGGCCGCTGGTATGTGGCCGGGCTCGACCTGGACCGGGGCGAGGAGCGGGTTTTCCGGCTGAGCCGCATCGACGGTCCGGTCAGCTTCACCGGGCCGCCGGGATCGGTCACTGTCCCGGCCGGGACCGACGTGCGGAACCTGGTGCAGGCCTGGGACGGCGCTCCGCCGTCCGTGCGGACAGCGGTGCTGCGGATCCGCCCCGGTGCGGGCTACGGCCTGCGCCGCCGGGCTCTCGCTGACAAGCCAGGCGACGACGGCTGGGACGTCGTCGAGGTGGCGTTCTCCGAGGCTGGCTGGTACGCCGACTACATCTCCTCGTTCGGCGCTGACGTCGTCGTCGTCGAGCCTGTCGACCTGCGTGAGGCCGTGATCCGCAGGCTCAAGGGGGCACTCACGTGACGGGCGGGCGGGCGAGCGGACGCAAGCAGCCGCGGTCAGGGACGGCGACGGACCGGCTGCAGAGGCTGCTCGCGCTGGTGCCTTACGTGGTCAGCCGCGAGGTCGTCGGGCTGGCGGAGACGGCAGGCGCCTTCGGGGTGACCGAGGGCGAACTTGTGGACGACCTGAACATGCTGTGGTGCGTCGAGCTGCGGTCACCCGACCCGTACTGCCCGATCGACCTGTCCTATGAGGGCGGGGAGATCATGGTCAGCCAGGCCGAGTCAATGGACAGGCCGCTGCGGCTGGGCACCGACGAGGCAAGCGCGCTGCTGATCGGGCTGCGGATGCTGGCCGAACTGCCGGGGCCGCAGGACCGGTCGGCGCTGCGCCGCACGATCGCCAAGCTGGAGGCAGCCGCGGGCGAGGCAGCGGCCGCCAGCGCGCAGGTCGCCGTGCACATGGACGGCCGGGCGCCCGCCGACCTGCAGGTCAAGGTCGCCGAGGCGATGCGGCAGGGCCGCAGGCTGCACTTGTCCTACTATGTGCCAGGCAGGGACGAGGCCACCGAGCGCGACGTCGACCCGATGCGGCTGCTGCTGCTCGAAGGCCGGACCTACCTGGAAGCCTGGTGCCGCAGCGCCGATGCGGTCAGGCTGTTCCGGCTCGACCGCGTGCTCGGGCTGACGGTGCTCGACGTGGCAGCGGAAGTGCCTGAAGGGGCGGAGCACCTGGACGTGGACTCTGGCCTGTTCCGGCCCTCACCCGATGACCTGCGGGTGGAGCTTGAGCTGGCGCGGGCTGGCCGTTGGGTGGCCGAGTACTACCCGTGCGAGGAAGTCAGCGAACTGGGCGACGGGCGCCTCAAAGTGGTGCTGCTGACGCCCGATATCCGCTGGGTTAAGCGCCTCGCGCTCAGGCTCGGCGAGGACGGCAGGGTGACCAGGCCGGCCGACCTGGTACGCGAGGTCGAGGAGGAGGCCAGCGCGGCGCTGGCCCAGTACGCCTGAACCTGCCAGGGCCGGCCGCACGAGGCGGGTCCCGGCATGATCCGATGGCATCGCCTCGGCTGGTTCGCCAGGTTCCGCATGTAGAATACGGTGCGGGCAATCTAGCGCCTCGTCGGTGACGAAGTACCGCTGACCCGACGCGAGTACGCCTCCCGACTGGATTGGGGACCTTCATGTTCGATCCCAGCGCACCGCACATCATCATCCTGCTTATCGTGGTGCTGCTCCTGTTCGGCTCGACGAGGCTGCCAGGGGCCGCCAAGGCGCTAGGCAAGTCCATGCACATCTTCAAGAGGTCGGTCAAGGGCCTGGACGACGACGATGACAGGCCGGGCGATTCCGCCGGCGGCTCGATGATGACGCCGCCGCGCCAGCTGACCAGCCCGCAGGCCGATCCGTCGCAGCAGGCACAGATCGACGCGCTGCAGCGGCAGCTGAACGACCTGCAGCGCCAGCCGGCCGCCGAGGACACGCAGCAGGGCAGCGGCCCGGCAGCGGCCGGACGGCCCGACAGTCGCTCGTACTGAGGCTGCGGGACGGTGATGTCCGACCAGGAGGACAGCCCGGCCTCGATGAACGGTGCGGCGAACGGCTCTGCCCGCAAGCTCCGGGTGCCGCGCACTCGCCGGGTGGTTAATCCCGAGGCACGGATGTCGCTCATCGAGCACATCCGGGAACTGCGCAACCGCGTCTTCAAGGCACTCGCGTTCGCGACCGCCGGAGCGATCGCCGGCTGGTTCATCGAGGAGCCGGTCTTCAAGTTCATCACGCGGCCGTATTGCAAGCTGCCCGCCCACGTCAGGGATGGCGTGCAGCCGGGCCTGCCTGGCCAAGCGCAGGCGAAGGACTGCCATCTGATCGTCACGGGCCTGTTCGACTATTTCTTCCTGCACCTGAAGCTGGCCATCATCATCGGCATCGTCATCACGGCGCCGTTCTGGATGTACCAACTATGGGCGTTCGTCGCGCCTGGGCTGCACTCGCGGGAGCGGCGCTGGACGTATCTCTTCGTCGGTACGGTCTTCCCGCTGTTCGCTATCGGCGGCACGTTCGCCTACTTCGCGATGACCAAAGGCCTGCGCTTCCTGCTTGAGATGCTGCCGAGCAACGTCATCCCCTTCATCAGCGTGACGTCTTATATCGGCTACGCGATCGCGATGCTGATGATCTTCGGGCTCGCGTTCGAACTACCGCTTGTCATGGTGCTGCTCAATCTCGCCGGGGTGCTCACGCACAAGCGGTTCGCCAAGTGGCGGCGGATGATCATCTTCGGGGTATTCGCGTTCGCGGCGGTCGCGACGCCCAGCCCTGACCCGATCAGCATGCTCCTGCTCGCGGTACCCTGCGTGGCGCTCGTCGAAGCGGCAGAGGTCTTCGCCTGGGCCAACGACCGGAGGAAGATCAAGCGCGGTGTGCTTTATCCCGGTCTAACCGCGGATGAGATCGCTGAGTACGACCTGGATACCGAGCGCCCCACGGCCGACGACTTCGACGACGCAGACGCGAGCCGGTAACCTTCTCCGCCCAGCCCTGCGCGTCGCTGCCGTAGACGGCCCGTAGCCTTGTTTTCATGACCAAGCCGGGCAGTCCCGCGAGCCCAGCGAGCGCCAGCAGCACAACTGACCAGGCCAGTACTCCGGGTCACACCAGTCCGGCCGATCGGTATGCCGCCTATATGCGGACTAAGCCGACCGACAAACCGGGCCTGGCCGCGTTCGAGGCGCTCTACGACTTCGATTTCGACGACTATCAGCTTGCTGCCTGTCGTGCCCTCGCCGACGGGCACGGCGTCCTGCTCGCGGCGCCGACCGGGTCAGGCAAGACAGTGGTCGGCGAGTTCGCCGTACACCTCGCGCTCGCGCAAGGCAGCAAGTGCTTCTACACCACGCCGATCAAGGCACTGTCCAACCAGAAGTACGGGGACCTGGTCAGACGCTACTCGGCCGCTAACGTGGGCCTGCTGACCGGCGACAACAGCATCAACGGCGAGGCTCCGGTCGTGGTCATGACCACCGAGGTGCTGCGCAACATGCTCTACGCCGGCTCGCCGACGCTGACCGGCCTCCGCCACGTGGTCCTCGACGAGGTCCACTACCTGGCTGACCGGTTCCGAGGCGCGGTGTGGGAGGAGGTGATCATCCACCTGCCCGAGTCTGTGGCGCTCACCGCGCTGTCCGCGACGGTCAGCAACGCCGAGGAGTTCGGCGACTGGCTGACGTCCGTGCGGGGCGGCACAACGGTGATCGTCGACGAGCACCGGCCGGTGCCGCTCTGGCAGCACATGATGGTCGGCACCAGGCTCTATGACCTGTTCGCCGAGCCCGACAGCCGTCGCACCGTCAACCCCGAATTGATCAGGGTCACCCACCGGGACACCACGGGGCCGCGGGGTTCGCGCTCCGCGCGGCCGCGTGGTCAGCGTGGCGACCGTGGTCAGCGTGGCGACCGTGGTCAGCGCGGCCGACCGCAAGACAGGCGCGTAAGCGCCGGCCGCGGCGTCAGGTTCGCGCCACCGCGCCGGGCCGAGGTGATCGCCAGGCTGGACCGGGCCGGCCTGCTGCCCGCCATCACGTTCATCTTCAGCCGGGCCGGCTGTGACGCCGCCGTGCGGCAGTGCCTGACCGCTAATCTGCGGCTGACCACGCCAGAAGAGGCCGACGAGATCGCCGCCGTCGTGGCCAGGCGCACCGCCGACATCCCGTCCCAGGATTTGCCCGTGCTGGGCTACGACGACTGGCTGGCCGGCCTGGTCCGCGGCATCGCGGCTCACCACGCCGGGCTGCTGCCGGCGTTCAAGGAGGTGGTCGAGGAACTGTTCGCGGCCGGGCTGATCAGGGCGGTCTTCGCCACAGAGACACTGGCGCTCGGCATCAACATGCCAGCCAGGACGGTCGTGGTGGAGCGGCTGGACAAGTGGAACGGCGAGACCCACGCCGACCTGACCGCGGGGGAGTACACCCAGCTCACGGGGCGAGCAGGACGCCGCGGGATCGACGTGGAGGGGCACGCCGTCGTGCTCTGGCAGCCGGGCAACGACCCCGTCGCGGTGGCCGGGCTGCGCCGGCACCAGGACCTACCCGCTGAACTCGAGCTTCCAGCCGTCCTACAACATGGCCGTGAATCTGCTCGGCCAGGTCGGTCACGAGCGCGCGTCCCGGTTGCTCGAGTCGTCGTTCGCCCAGTTCCAGGCCGACCGGGCGGTGGTCGGCATCGCAAGGCAAGCCAGCAGGATCCGCGAGTCCACGGCCGGGCTCGAGGCCAGCTGCGATCGCGGCGATTTCGCCGAGTACGCCAGGATGCGCGCCGAACTCTCCCAGCGCGAGCGCGAGCAGTCCAGAGGCAAGTCAGCGGCCAGGCGAGCCGCAGTGGTGGAGTCTCTAGCCGGGCTGCAGCGCGGCGACATGATCGTGGTGCCAGGCGGTCGCCGGGCGGGCACCGCGGTCGTGCTCGAACCCGCCGTCAGCCAGGCCGCTCCGCAACTGCTCTTGCTGACCGAGCACCACCAGCTCAGGCGGCTCTCGGCGGTCGAGTGCCCGGATCCCGTAGTGGCCGTCGAGCGGATCAGGATCCCCGGCCGCTTCAACCCGCGCTCGCCGCAGCATCGCAAGGACCTGGCCGCGACCATGCGCAACAAGCTCGCGGGCGTGGGCGCCCGCCAGCTCCGGCAGGCGGCCAGGGCGAAATCAGCGAACGGCGCTCCCGGCGAGGCGGAGGCCGCCATCGCCGGGCTGCGGCGCCAGCTCCGCGAGCATCCTTGCCACGGATGTCCTGACCAGCAGGCCCATGCGAGGCAAGCGGAGAAGTACCTGCGGCTCGAGCGGGAGGCCGCGGCGCTCGACCGGCGGGTGGCCGGCCGGGCGCACGTGATCGCGAGGACCTTCGACCGGGTGTGCGCCGTGCTCGAGCAGCTTGGCTACACCGACGGCGACAAGGTCACAGCGGACGGGCGGATGCTGGCAGGCCTGTACTCCGAGCTTGACCTGCTCACCGCCGAGTGCATCCGCCGAGACGTGTGGGACGGCCTCAGCCCGGCCGAGCTGGCCGCCTGCGTGTCGGCGCTCACGTTCGAAGCCCGCCGGCCAGATGGCGATGAGCTGCCGCGGGTACCTGGCGGCCAGGTCGGAGCCGTGCTCGCGGCGATGACGAGGCTCTGGGCCGAACTCGAAGGCATCGAGAAAGGGCACCGGCTGTCTTTCCTGCGCGAGCCTGACGTTAGCTTCGCCGCCAAGGCACGCGCCTGGGCGTCCGGCCAGTCGCTCGACCGGCTGCTTGATGAGGGCATGACGCCCGGCGACTTCGTCAGGGCCATGAAGCAGCTCATCGACCTGCTCGACCAGATCCGCGGCGCCGCGGCCGGCACGGCGCTCGCCGCCACGGCCGGCGACGCGATCCAGGCGCTGCGGCGGGGCGTGGTCGCGTATTCCTCGGTTCAGTGATGGGAGTCCGATGGCCTCCGACGAGGCAGTGAGCGCGCCGGGGCGCGCCGAGGTGCGCAGGCTTGGCCCCGACGACTGGCGGGTCAGCCGTCAGGTTCGGCTGGCCGCGCTGGCCGAGGCACCGTACGCCTTCATGTCCACGCTTGCCCGCGAGCAGCGGTTCGACGAGCAGCTCTGGCGGCAGCGGCTCGGCTCACGCTCCGCCGCGACATTCATGGTTTGGGTCGACGGCGAGCCGGCGGGCACAGCGACGGGAAAGATCGAGGACCCAGGCGACGAGTTCGCGGTGCCGGGTTCATGGCAGCTCGTCGGAATGTGGGTCGACCCGCTGGCCAGGGGCACGGGTGTCGCCGGCCGGCTGATCGACACGGTGGCGGGGCACGCCCGCGAACAGGGCGCGACGGCGGTGACCCTGTGGGTGACCGATGTCAATGCCAGGGCGCTGGCGTTCTACCGGCGGATGGGCTTCGTTCCGACCGGGGCTCGCCAGCCGGTCAGGGAAGACGAACCCGACCACTGGGAGCAGCAGATGATCCGCCGGTTCGGCTGACTGCGGGCCGGGCCCGGTCGTCCGCGGCGTCTGGCAGGATGGCGAAGATGGCCCCGCTGATGCTGCTCGACTCAGCCTCTCTGTATTTCCGCGCGTTCTACGGGATACCGCCGGAGAGCATGACCGCGCCCGATGGCTCGCCGGTGAACGCAGTGCGCGGCCTGCTCGACATGATCGCGCGGCTCGTGCGGGCGCGCCATCCAGGCCAGCTCATCGCCTGCATGGATGCCGACTGGCGGCCCAAGTTCCGGGTCGCCGCGATCCCGTCGTATAAGGAGCACCGCGCCAATCCCGACGGCTCGGAGCAGGTTCCCGACGCCCTGAACGCCCAGATCCCCGTCATCGTGGAGGTACTGGCGGCCGCCGGCGTCACGATGGCGTGGGCCGATGGGTTCGAAGCCGACGACGTGATCGGCACGCTCGCCGCGCGCGCGGACCGCCCGGTCGAGGTCGTGACCGGGGACAGGGATCTGTTCCAGCTCGTCGACGACGCGCGGGAAGTGACGATCCTCTACATCGCCCGTGGTGTCGGCAAGCTGGAGGTCATCGACGAGGCCGCCGTGACCAAGCGCTACGACATACCGGGGCGCGGCTACGCGGCGTTCGCGGCGCTGCGCGGCGACCCGAGCGACGGTCTGCCCGGCGTGCCTGGGGTGGGCGAAAAGACCGCGGCGGCGCTGGTGCGGTCGTTCGGATCGATCGACGCCATGCTGGCCGCCATCGACGCGGGCCACGGCGGCTGGCCGGGCGGCAGCAGGGCCAAGCTTGTCGCCGCCAGGTCGTACCTGGACGTGGCGATGCCGGTGGTCAGGGTCGCCTCGGACGCCGCCGTGGTGCAGGGGAGCGACGGCTCGCTCCCAGCGCACTCGCCTGACCCGGCCAAGCTCGCCGCGCTCGACGAGCGCTGGGAGCTTGGCAGCTCGCTCGGTCGGATGATGTCAGCCCTGGCCGTCCGTCCCGACTAACGGCGCGGATGATGGCGGTCACGTCAGCGGCATCCGCCAGGCAAGCTCGAAGTCCAGCTTGCCTGGGTCCGCCGCCAGGTCGCGAGGTGCGAGCCTGAGGGCCGCCGCCTGGCTCTGGTAGACGCCGATGATGGCGGTTTTCAGCTTCCGCTGGGCCGGACTGAGGCTGGTCACTACCGGCGTGAGGCTCTCCGCGTCCAGGCCGGTGCCCGCGAGCTGATCGGCCAGCCAGAACGCGACATCCAGGTTGGCCGGGCCCGGCTGCCCGCTCACCCACTCCGGCCAGCCGTAGGCGATCACATAGGGAAAATCGGCGTACAGCGTGACCTCCCGGCGGCCGGTCGCGATCGCGGCGCGAAGACCCGCGTCCCTGGCGAACGCGTGGTCGCGGTGGCCGCCGATCGCGGACGGCAGCCAGACCTCGCCCGCGCCCGCGAGCAGGCCGGTGAGCCGCTCCACGGCGCCGCTGAGGTCAGGATCCCCCCTGCGGTACTGGGCCTCGGGCTCACCCAGGTGCACCGCCGTGGCAGACAGCAGCCGCATGACCGCCTCGTCCTCGGCCAGTCGCTCACGCTGCCGCCGCGCTGAGTCCGTCGCGCCGGTCAGCCTGTCCCACCGGCTGACCGGCCAGTCATCGGCCGGGACGCCGGTGAAGACGGTCGCGACCGTCGCGCCGCCCGCGCTGAGCGCCGCGCTGGCCGACAGGGCAGCGTCATCGAGGTGCGGCGAAACGGCGACGATGCTCATGCAGCGCCGACTTTCATGACTGATCAACTTAGCCGTGCGCCGGTTGGCCGCGATAGTCAAGGCTGGCATGCTGGCGGCATGGCCCCGCTGACGATTCCCTCGCTCCCGTTTCCGCTCGCCGCCGACGGTCAGCCCCCGGTCGGCTATCAGGTCGAGTCAGGGACGCTGGTGCTGACCGCCGCCGCGGGGACCGACATGTTCGTGGACCCGGCGGGCGGGGGCCAGGTACCCGACGCTGGTCGGCTGGTCGGCGCGCCCCCGCCTGGCGACTTCAGCCTCGCGACGAGGGTCAGCGTCGGCTTCGCGAGCAGGTACGACGCTGGTGTCCTGGTGCTGCAGGCCGGCGAGCGGCACTGGGCAAAGCTCTG
This sequence comes from uncultured Actinomycetota bacterium, assembly GCA_963696215.1. Lineage (GTDB taxonomy): Bacteria > Actinomycetota > Actinomycetes > Streptosporangiales > Streptosporangiaceae > Chersky-822. Next base: position 117,774 of record CAVOJF010000004.1, on the reverse strand, counting down.
CTTCGAGCTGTCGCCGCAGCAGAAGCCCATGGCGGTCACCGTCGTGACGAGGGGGACCTCCGATGACTGCAACTCCTTTGAGGTGGCCGGCGACTCACTGTGGCTGCGAATGACGAGGTCGGGTACGGCCTGGGCGTTCCACGCCGCTACCGACGGCGCCTGGTGGCGGCTGCTGCGCTATTTCTCGCTGGGCGGGGACACGAGCGCCAGCGTCGGGTTCGGGGCCCAGTCACCGACCGGTCAGGGCTGCACGGCCACCTTCGACCAGATCTCGTTCCGCTCCGGCGCCCCCGCGGACCTGCGCGACGGCAGCTAAGCACAGATCGGCCGGCAGCCAAGCACAGGCCACGAGCCGCTACTGGACGCCGAGCGCCACCAGGCAGGTGTCGTCGTCGGTGTGCGTCGGACCGAGCGCGTCCAGCGCCGCCGAGACCAGCCGCTCGGGATCGTCAACCCCGCGCAGCGCTCGGACCAGCTTCGCCACGCCCTCGTCGATCGAGCGGTCCCTCCGCTCGACCAGGCCGTCGCTATAGAACAGCAGCAGATCGCCGGGCCGCAGCAGCAGGGTCTCGGCCTCGTAGCTGTCGCGGCCAGCGCCGAGCAGGATCCCGGCCGGCGGGTCGAGCGGCAGTGCCCACGCGCCCCTGACCAGGATCGGCGGCGGATGGCCAGCCTGTGCCCAGGTCAGCACCCGCTCCCTGGGATCGAAGTAGCCAGCGATCACCGACGCGGTGTGCTCAGGCGAGACGTGCCAGACCAGATCGTTCAGCCAGCCAAGGAGCCGCTCGGGCGGGGCGCCCGTGATCGCTAGTCCGGCCAGCGCGCCGCGCAGCCTGGCCATGCCAGCCGCGGCCTCGAGTCCGTGCCCGCCCACATCGCCGATCGCGAGCAGCACGCTGCCGTCGGGCATCTCCGCTGTGATGTACCAGTCCCCGCCGACCCTGCTGTCTCTGGAGGCCGGCAGGTACCTGACAACCGTCCGCAGGCCCGGCAGGTCAAATGGCGTGTCATGCAGAGGAAGAATGGCGCGCTGCAGCTCAAGGGTGATGTGACGTTCCTGGGCGAGTTCGGCGGCGAGGCTGGCTTCGGTCGCGCGCGCACCGAGGAAACGCACTGGCGCGGCACCGGCTGTCGCCGTGGCCGGTGCAACGGAGGCAGGCGGCGGCACTGACGCCTCTGAGATCATCTTTGCTCACATTTCGTGAGAGGTCGCTCACCAATCGTGAGGCATAATGGGTGCGCATGTCTAGGTGCCGGCCCGAGGCCAGCAGCCGGGCCGTAGGGCCCGCGACGGGCATGGTGAGATGATCTCGGTGATGCGTACTCGGTGGGGGCCAGATCTCGGCGTCGTAACCGTGCAGGAATGGCGCCATCCCAGGGAGCTGTCACAGTGACCATGCTAAACGAGTTGTATCCGGCCACGCGACTGTCGGAAGCCGCTGCCGCGGCGGGCGGTGCGGGGCTCGACGCCCTGCTGCTCACCCCAGGACCAGACCTCCGCTACGTATGCGGCTATGACGCCCACGCCCTGGAGCGGCTGACCTGCCTGGCCGTGCCTGCCGCCGCGGATCCGTTCCTGGTGGTCCCGCGGCTCGAACTTCCAGCCGCGCAGGTGTCACCTGCCGGGCGGCTTGGCCTGGAGATGATCGCCTGGGACGAGACCGATGACCCCTACGCGCTGGTGGCAGAGCGGCTCGCCAACCCGGCAGCGGTCGGGCTCGCGGACCGGATGTGGGCGCTCATGGTGCTCAGGTTCGGCGCAGCCCTGCCCGGCGCGAGCCAGGAATTGGCCAGCAAGGCGCTAAGCCCGCTCCGATCGCGCAAGTCTCCGGCCGAGATCGAGGCGCTGCGCGCGGCCGGCCGGGCCATCGACCGGGTGCACGCCCAGGTTCCTGGCTGGCTGCGGCCAGGGCGCACCGAGCAGCAGGTCGCGGCCGACATCGGCGAGGCCATTCTGGCGGAAGGGCACAGCCGCGCGGACTTCGCGATCGTCGCCTCTGGCCCGAACGGCGCCAGCCCGCACCACACCGCCAGCGACCGCGTGCTCCGCGCGGGCGACACGGTCGTCGTCGACATCGGCGGCACGATGCCGAGCGGGTACTGCTCGGACTGCACACGGACATATGTGATCGGCGAGCCGGGGGCCGAGTTCGCCGCGTACTACCAGGTGCTCAAGGACGCCCAGGACGCCGCGTGCGCGTCCGTCCGGCCTGGTGCCAGCGCGGAGTCGGTGGACGCCGCGGCCAGGGAGCCGATCACGCAGGCCGGCTACGGCGAGTTCTTCCTGCACAGGACCGGCCACGGGATCGGACTCGAGACGCACGAGGACCCGTATATCGTCGCTGGCAACGCCGAGCCGCTGCTGCCCGGGCACGCCTTCTCGGTGGAGCCGGGCATCTACCCTGGTCGCGACGGAGCCAGGATCGAGGACATCGTCGTCTGCACAACGACCGGCTGCGAGCGGCTCAATAACGTGACCCGCGACCTGGTCTGCGTGCCGGCCTGATGCGCGGACTCGAGCGCGAGAGCCGCGACGAGGCGGCCAAGGCGCTGTTCGAGCTGACCGCCGAGATCGCCGATAACGAACTGCGGCCCGCCGTCGCCGCGGCCGAGCGCGACGCCCGTTTCCCGCGAGAGGCTTTCAGGCTGCTCGGCCGCGCCGGCCTGCTCGGACTGCCGTACCCGGAAGAGTTCGGCGGCGCGGCCCAGCCGTACGAGACCTACCTCCAGGTGCTCGAGGAGCTCGCCGGGGCATGGCTGACCATCGGCCTCGGCTTGTCCGTGCACGTCCTCAGCTGCTCCGCGCTGATCAACGCCGGGACCGCTGACCAGCAGCAGCGCTGGCTGCCCGACATGCTCGGCGGGGAACTGCTCGGCGCGTACTGCCTGTCAGAGCCGGGCAGCGGGTCCGACGCGGCGGCGCTGCGCACCTCGGCGCAGCCAGTGGGCTCTGAATTTGTCATCAACGGGACCAAGGCGTGGATCTCGCACGCAGGGCAGGCCGACTTCTACACGGTCTTCGCGCGCACGTCGGGCCAGCCTGAAGGCAGGGAGCGGGCCAAGGGAATCAGTTGTTTCCACGTGCCGGCCCAGATCCCTGGCGTGCTTCCTGCCGAGCCCGAGCACAAGATGGGCATGCGCTCCTCGGTCACCGCTCAGGTCAACTTCGAGTCCGCTGCCGTGCCCGCCGATCACCTGGTGGGCGAGCAGGACAAGGGTTTCTCGATCGCGCTCACCGCGCTCGACGCAGGGCGGCTTGGCATCGCCGCGTGCGCCACTGGCGTCGCCCAGGCAGCGCTCGACGCCGCGACCGCGTACGCACGCGAGCGGCGCCAGTTCGGGCGGGCGATCATCGAGTTCCAGGGGCTGTCCTTCATGCTGGCCGACATGGCGACGGCCGTGGCCGCATCGCGCGCGCTCTACCTGGCAGCGGCGCGGCGCAAGGACGCCGGCCTGCCGTTCGCCCAGCAGGCTGCGATGGCCAAGCTGTTCGCCAGCGACACGGCGATGAAGGTGACGACCGACGCGGTGCAGGTGCTCGGCGGCTACGGGTACGTCGAAGATTTCCCCGTCGAGCGGCTCATGCGGGAGGCGAAGGTGCTGCAGATCGTAGAGGGCACCAACCAGATCCAGCGCATGGTTATCGGCCGGTCGCTGGCGTCGAATTCCGGCCCGGGCACGGCGAAGGACTAGCGGTGGAGGAAACCAACCGCAAGATCCTGGCGCTGCTGGCCGGCGACGGGCGGCTCAGCTTTACCGAACTGGCCAGGCACACGGGGCTGTCGGTGTCCGCCGTCCAGCAGCGGGTCAGGCGGCTCGAGGAGCGCGGGGTCATCCGCGGCTACAGCGCCGTGGTAGACCCGGACGGGGCCGGGCTTCCGCTGACGGCTTTCGTGTCGATCAAACCGTTCGACCCAGCAGCGCCGGACGACGCACCCGACCGGCTGGCACATTTGCGGGCGATCGAGGCCTGCCACAGCGTGGCCGGCGACGAGAGCTACATCCTCAAGGTACGGGTGGCCTCGCCCGCCGCCCTTGAGGACCTGCTCCAAGAGATCCGTGCGGCCGCGGGCGTGTCGACCAGGACGACGATCGTGCTCAGTACGCCGTACGAGGGCCGCCCACCTGACGTGTGAGCTCAGGACGTCAGCGCCCACGTCCTGGCCGGGAAGTTGAAGAGCCAGTCCGCCTGGCTCCACAGCGGATAGCCGAGGACGAGATCCATGGGGCGCTCCACCGTGGCATTGGCCGCGCTCAGGTCCACGACAGCGGCCTTGCACGGGGCGAACAACCGGCCTGCGATGACCGGACCCGACATCAGGACTAGCGGTGTTTCGAGCTGCGTTCCCGAGGCGTCGGTGCCGACCGTGGTGCCGACCTCGGTGAATAGCTCGCGATGCGCCAGCCAGAAGCCCTCATGCACGATGGTGATCCCGGCGCCGCTGTCCCAGTTGGCGTATCCGGACACGCCGGGGGTCGCCGGCCAGCCGACGTCGACGTAAGCATGCCCGCGAGCGTCGGTGTGCAAGGCGGCGTCCGGGACACGGCCGCCCTCCGGCGGGCCAACGTCGACAATCCCGGCTCCGAACCTGAAGTGGCAGCAGTACCGCCCGATCAGGTCCATGCCGACCAGGCAGGGTACGCCCGACCCGGCAAGGTCTGTCCGGGCCACGGCGAGCGACGGTGCGTGCAGCGGCCCGACTGTCACGTCGGTCACGGTCACGACGGTCTCGCTGAGGGCGCCGAACGCGCCGTGCGAACCCTGCTGGCCGACGATCGGCAGGGCGGCGGTGTACTCGTCGGCCGCCATCGTCGTCCGCGCCGCGCCTGTGTCGAGCAGGAAGCGGTAAGGGCGCCCCGCGACCGTGCCATCCGCGAAGGGCACTGCGCAGTCCCGGTCATCGGGGTCGTGCTCAAGGGTTATCGGCAACGCGGTCATCGGCGAACACTAGCCCATAATGGATGTGGCCTGCCGACCGCCTCGCGGCGGCCAGCAGGCCAACGATCCCCCGGAGCAAACCCTGATCGGCCGGGCAGGCGCCTACCCGACGGGTATCACCCGCGCCGAGCCCGGCACGGCGATCCCAGCGTCCTTCGGAACGACCACGACTGTGCCGCACTGCGTGGCGGCCGCCATCGTGAGCTCATGCTCGCGCAGCGCACACACCGTCGCCCCGCGGAGCAGCGCGCTGTCAATCAAAGCCGCGTAGTCGAGTCCGTCGCCGGCAGGCGGCAGCGCTAGCACGACATCGCGACTGGTTATCCCGGCCTCCTGGTCGGCCTTGTCAACGAGCTCGAACAGCTCCCTGTGGCTGACAGGTGCGGGCCGCAATCTGCCGTCTTGACCGCGGGTGAAGGGCAGGAGCGCAACATCATCCGGCCGGCCCCTGGACGGTCGGATCATGTCGAGCCCGAGCAGATCACTGAAGCGGGTCGCGCCGGGAGCGTCCACAAACGAGAACACCTGGCGCACCCACGATCGGTCGACCGCGGCAAGCGCGGTGTCGGCCAGCGGCGGTGCGGTGATGACCATCCTGGCGCCGCTCTCCGCTAGCTGGCCCGCGGTCTCGACCGCGCACAAGCTGGAGTCAACGGGCGAGGGCACCCCGCCAGCGGCGCGCACCGCGTGCATCGCGAGCGTGAAGCCCACCACGTCGGGTGCCAGCACCCCGACGACGTCCCTCGGCCGCAGCCCGCGCCAGGTCAGGCCCGCCGCCGCGGCTTGCACGGTCGTGGCCAGGCAGGCGTAGCTGTAGGAGCCACCGCCTGGCTGTCCGTCCGGGCCAGGCCCGCCCATGAGAGCGGTCAGTCCGGCACGATCGGTCGCGATGGACACAAGTCGCTTCGTGACCGACACCTCAGCGATGAGGTCGTCAAGCTTCGACATGTGGGGTGTCCTTCCGCGGCTGCGCGCCTTCTGGCAAGGACAGTAGGAGACCGGGCCTGGCCACGGCATCGACAGAAATGTGCACTGTGCTATGTAATCTGCGCGGACTGGATATGCAGACCGGCGAGCCAGATGTGCAGTGCGCGACTACTCTGACCCCGCTCCGTGCTCGCTCATCCACGCGGCCAGCTGCGCGCGAGAGCCGAGTCCGAGCTTGGCGAAGATGTTCGCGATGTGCCTCGCGACCGTCGCCGGCGCGATGAATAGCTGCTCGGCGATCTCCCTGTTGGACAGACTGCTGACCGCGAGCGTGGCGATCTCCAATTCCCGGCCGCTCAGCGGGCCTGTGGTCTCGCGGGCCTGCGCGGCATCTGGCGCTGGCTTAGTGAGCAGCAGCGCGGCCTGATGCGGGCTCATCGCCTGGCCATCGGCGAGGAGCGACGACACGGCATCGAGCCCGAGGCTCGCCCCTGCCGCGTCCACGAGCCGGTCGAGCTGCCTGGTCGCCGACGCCGACGGCTGCATGCCGATGGCCTCGCCAGCGGCCTGCGCGGCGCCAGCAAGCCTGACGGCCTGCGCGGCTTCGCCCATCGCGCTCGCCAGCGCAGCCAGGGCTTGCAGCCCGCGCGCGATCGCCAGCCGGTGTCCGGTAGCCAGGCTCAGCCGCACGCTCTCCGTCAGACTCTGCGCCGCCACGGTCAGGTCGCCGTTCGCCAGCGCGATCCGGCCGATTCCGGCCAGGCAGCGAGCCATCTCAGGACGCGCGTCGATCTGCCGGTAGAGGCTGAGCGCGTCGCCGAAGTACTGAGCGGCGGCGGCAGGTTCGCGCCGCGCCCTGGCGATCTGGCCGAGCCCGTAGAGCACGTTGGCGACGCCCCAGCCGTTGTTGTCCCGGAGCACGTCAAGGGCCTGCTGAAAGGCTTTCTCGGCGGCGGTCAGGTCGCCGTGCGCGGCGATGACGGCCGCCCTGACCGCGATCGCGACGCCTTCCTCCCAGTCGTCGGTCATCTCTTTCGCCGCCACCACGGCCGCGTCGGCATGGCCGAGCGCATCGTCCATGCGGCCTGACATCAGGTCGGTGAGCGCGAGCAGCCGCAGGGCGGCCGCTGGATTGCCATCCTTGATCGGCTTGCTGAGTTCCAGGCACTCGCGCGCGAAGGTGGCCGATGCGGAGTAGTCGAGCTGCTCGAAGGCTAGCTCAGAGCGCATCGCGAGGGCCTTGGCCCGGACCCCAGGCGGGACGACCGCGGGTGCTGGCACGTCGATGGCGAGCAGCCGGTCAAGCCAGCCCGCTCCCTCGGCGACTTCGCCACTGGCCAGCCAGTAGCCGCTGAGGGCGTAGCACATGCGCAGGCCCTCCTCGGCGTCCCCGCGCTGCAGGCAGCACGCCAGCGCGAGGTTGAAGTTCGTCCGGTCGGCCCGGGCCCGGTGATACAGGGCCACCCGTTCTGGCCAGCTCGGCTCGCCGCTGACGTAGGCGACCGACGCGATCTCCTCGGCGATGCTGAGCATGCAGTCGCGGTGCGCGGCCCGCAGGCCGGTCATCTCACCCGCGGCCGCCGCCTGCTCTGCGGCCAGCTCCCGCACCGTGTCGAGCAAGCGGTACCGCGCGTCGCCGTTGAGCTCGCCGTCCACGCTGACCAGCGACTTGTCGATCAGGGCGCGGAGCTGGTCGAGCACCTGGCAAGGGGACAGGGTGCCACCAGCGCACACGCGCTCTGCCATGTCCAGGTTCCAGCCGTGGAACACCGACAGCCTGCTGAGCAGCAATCGCTCGGCGGGATTGAGCAGCTCATTGCTCCACTCCACCGTGGCCCGCAGGGTCTGCTGGCGCGGCGGGGCGGTCCGGTTGCCGAGCGCCAGCAGCTCGAACTTGTCCGCCAGCCGTTCGGCGATCTGGTCGGTGGAGAGCGCGCGCACTCGCGCCGCCGCCAGCTCGATCGCCAGTGGCACACCATCGAGCGTGCGGCAGATGTCGGCGACCGAGGCGGCATTCCCGTCGGTCAGCTCGAAGCCGGGCCGCACAGCGGCCGCGCGCTCGATGAAGAGCTGGACGGCCTCGCTCCGCATGACAGGACTTGGGTCCTCGCTGACCGGCACCATCGGCAGGCCGAGCGGCGGCACCCGCCAGATGATCTCGCCGCGCACTCCGAGCGGCTCGCGGCTGGTTGCGATCACGTGCAGGCCGGGGCACGTCGCGAGCAATCGCTGCACCAGCTCAGCGCACTCGGCGACCATGCGCTCACAGGTGTCCAGGATCAGCAGCATGGCCCGCGGCGCAAGGGCCTCGGCCAGCGTGTCGGCAAGCCGCCTGCTGGCCTCGGCGCGGATCCCGAGAGCGGCGGTGACCAGGCCGATCACCTGACCGGTCTCGGCTGCCTCCGACGCGTGCTCGGCGGCCCGCACCTCTGCCGCTGACACCGGCACTGGTGCCTCATCTAGATCGGCGTCCGCCAAGTCGACGATCCATGCCCCGTCGGGGAACCGTTCGGGAAGCATGGCGGCGAGCCTCAGCGCCAGCCTGGTCTTGCCGATTCCGCCTGGTCCGCAGAGCGTGAGCACGCGGCCGCGACCGAGAATCGCGACAAGCTCAGCGAGGTCACGCTCCCTGCCGACGAAGCTGTTTGGCTCCGCGGGCAAGTTGCCAGGCGCCGGGGGGAGATCCGATGTCATAGCCGTCAGTACTAATCAGTTTCTGTGTCGGATGAATCCGTCGCGGGTGCGGGTGCTGTTGTCCTGCCGTACTGCGATCGATCTTCTAGCGCTAATCGAGGTTCATGAATTCATCTATTGTGACACTATCCGGGCGCCGGGTCAGCGGAGACCCTAATCCAGATCGGCTCGCTGTAGCGGAGCCTGCCGAAGTACATGACCTTCACCAGCGCCCACCATCGCTGACCTGGGCGCGCATCGCCCGGGATGACAACGTCGAAGCTCAGCTCGCTGTCATGACCGGCGTCGGCGGCAAAGCCCGTCGTCCAGTCCTGGTGCGCGGTCCAGCTGCCGTGCGGCGATATCAGCTGTGCCTCGCCGCGGATCTCCGAGGCGGTCGTGTTGGTGAGCCTGACTGCGACGACGGCTGACCCGCCGGGCGGCAGCTCCAGGTGGCCTGTGAGCATGGTCAGCTCGGCCTCCGCCGCGTCGGCGGCGCCGAGCCGTTCCAGCGCGGGGAGCAGCCGCTCAAGCGAGAGGTCAGCGGCGGCCGGCGGTTCGGGCTCGCCGACTGCGACCACGGCCACGTCCTCGAGTACCTGTCCCGCGTCGTCGATCAGCCGCGCCGCGACGAAGTGCCTCGCCGCGGCAGCCGACGCCGGCACCCGTATCAGGACGTCCCAGGCGGCGTAGCCGCCACCAGTCAGCCGGAACGGCAGCTTGCCTGGCTCGGCGTCCTGGCCCGCCGCTTCCTGCACGCCGGCCGGGGCCGCCGACGCCGCCGAGACGAGCGTCAGCGCGTCTGGGACCTCTAGCAGGACCGTGCCGGCAGCGGGCGCTGGCCCGCACGCGACGCTGACCTTGATCCGTGCCTCGGCGCCTGGCTGGACGGCCAGCCTGCCGGGCGACATGTGCACCGCGACCGGCAGGTTGCCCGCTGGCGCCGGTCCCTTGCCATGTAGCCAGTACCTGGTGAAGACCGGCTGCGCCGGCTCGGGCGGCGCGGTGGCGAGTGATGCCGGGGCGGCCGCCGGCCTGATCTGGTCGGGACGGATGGCGAGTGTCACGGTCCCGCGTTCTGGCACGACTGCCGTAGCCGTCCCGTCTCCGCGGCCGGCCGCCTGCCGCTCGCTGTCCTCCAGCAAGCTGGTGACCGTCGCTTCCGAGACGCCGGTGAACAGGCGCACGCCCGCGGTCGTCGTTCCGTTGCGGCCAGCCAGGTCGCGCAGCCGGACGGTCACCCCGTCCGCCGGGTCAGGCTGGGCGAGGGGAGCGATCGGGTTGCCGCGCGGCTTGAGTGCCATCACGTCGACGCCCGCCGGCGTGACGCCGACGAGGCTCGTGACCGCGGGAAGGGGGCCATCATGCAGATCGGTTTCGCAGGTCAGCAACCGGTGGCTGTACTCCTGGCCGGTGACGGGGAAGCCGGCCGTCCGCCAGTCGCCCGATCCTGACGCCAGGGCGTACTCGAACGTGTGGCTCCAGTGCTGCCACGCGAAGCTGCTGCCGTCAGGCAAGGTGCGCCTCTCGCCGTCCATCCAGGTGCCGCTCGGCCAGGCGCTGCAAGCCCGCATCAGCGAGATGCACGCGTCCCCTGCCGGGGTGACGATGCTGCCGGGCAGGCCGCGGTTGAACAGCGCGACAGCATGGCTGGCCAGCCCGGGCTCGTCACTCCAGCTGTAGTCCGACCACGGCACCTCGATCTGCGCGTCGGCGAGGTCGTCCGCCACGACCGCGATCGCGGCTGGCAGGTTCGTGCCGGCCACGATCAGCACTGGCAGGTCCGCCGACCCGCGCAGGTCCGCGCTCGGCACGAAGGCGTCGCGCCTGCCGCGCGCGGCTGGCACCCAGATCCTGGCCGATCCGGTCTCGGCCATCTGGCTCTCGAAGCTGTCCGTGACAGCGGGGCCGGCCGCGGCGAGGACCTGCGCGGTGAAGTCGTTCTTGTCGGGACCGCCGAGCGCGATCCTGACGTCGGGCAAGTTCGAGTCCAGGTCGGCGACCCCGTACCTGGGGCCTTCCGGCACCGAGCAGGTCGCCGTGACGCCCTGCTTCGCGAGCGCCACGAGCAGCGCCCTGACCTCGTCCCTGCACTCGCTCCCCGCACCGGTGTCCCGCGGGGCGAACCCGTCCGTCGCCGCGTCTGCTGGTGCGATCACCTCGGCCACCCCGATCGCGTGCAGCCGCCGCTCGCCAGCCTGGCCAGTCAGCGACACCCTGGCGGTCGAGCCGACGCCGAACCACTCGTGCGCGGGGTTGTCCAGGGTGTAGGTGTGCTCCGCGACATCGATCTCGGCGTCGCCGAACGGCCGGCCTATGACGGACAGGCCGGTCTGATAGATCGGCAATCCGCCGGGAACGTTGGTGGCGAACCTGACCCTGAGCAGCCGGTCGTGCCCGATCGAGCCGTCGACGTGGGTACGGAACTCGATCACGTCGGAGCCGTCCCAGAGCAGCGTCTCCTGCGTGACCTGCAGATCGTCGAACGCGTACTCGGTCACCAGGCGCGATCCGATCGGGCACCGCTCGGCCCGCACCTTGGCGTGCCGGTCAGAAGGGCCGCGCCAGCGGCCCTTCTGGCAGAGCAGCCAGGGACCCTCGCCCCAGCGCGGATGCGTCGGATATTCCTCCTGGATCACCAGTTCGTTGCCCGCTCCCGCGAGCAGTTCGGTGCCGGACCGCCGGTCCACGATGGATTCGAGCGACCCATCGTCCGCGCCGCCCGCGCGGACCGTGAAGGCGCCGTTCTCGATCATCAGGTCTGCTCCGGCCTGCCAGGCTGACGCCTCGGGCGCGGGCGCGTCCTGGCCGGGCGGCACTTGGTGCGCCAGGAAGGTCTTGTAGCCGAGCGGCGGGATGTCGCCTGCCAGGAACGTGAGCGTCGCGGCGGCCAGCGAGCCGTCCTGGTGCCTTCGCACCCCATCGGCTAGGTAGCGGATCTGCGTCCCCGCCTGGTCGGTCAGGCGCACGGCGGCGCACTTCGCAGCGGCGAACTCCAGCGTGATCGTGGCCAGGCCAGACCGCGGCCAGGCCAGGGTGTTGAACACGACGATCGCACGCGGTCCAGCCTGGTCAGGTGCGGGCGCCTGGCCGGCCGCCGCCGCGGTATCGGCCTGCCCGGCCAGGTAGCTGGCCGCGTCCGCGCGAGCCGCTGCGCCGCGTTCATAGGCCTCGCGCCAGCCCGCGAGCAGGTCCAGGTACACCTGGTCGCCCTCGGTCCCGGTGATGGCGTCGTGATGCGCGCCGAACGCGAGCAGCCGCCAGGCCTTGTCCAGGCTCGCCACCGGGTAAGGCGCGCCCGCGAGCCAGGCGGCCGTGGCCAGGCGCTCGCCGTCGAGCAGTGCGATCTCGCCGGCCCGCTGCGCCTGCTTGGTGTCAATGTAGGTGACGTCTTTGCCGGGATAGACCGGGTTCATGTCCCTGGTCTGGGGCATCAGCCAGCCGCCGCTTGCCGTCTGCTCGGCGCGGACCGCCGCGAAGAACTCGCGCGGCACGGCCGTCACAAACCGCGGCCAGACGTAGCGCGTGTTCCAGTCCCTGTGGATCGCGGTGGCCCACCGCGAGGGCACCACGTGGTCGCCGCCCACGGGCAGCAGCACGTTTCTGGTGGCCGCGACCGGAGCCAGGGAGCGGAACTGGCCGTACGCGTCTTCCTCGGCAGTGACCAGGTCGGCGGCATGCTGGGTGATCCAACCTGCCGAGTAGTGGTTCGGCATGTAGCTGGTGAGCAGGCCGTTGCCGTCCGGCGATATCCATTCGAAGTCGGCAGGGAACTGCATCCGCCTGTTCCCGCCGGAGATCTTCTCTGGGCCCCACTGATGGAAGGGACCTCGCGCCCACGACGATTCCGCCAGCCCGGCCGCTGCCATCAAGCCCGGGTAGGACGGGTCGAAGCCGAACGCGTCCAGCATCCAGGACGTCGTTGGAGCCGCGCCGAGTACCTCACGCTGGAAGGCCAGTCCGTACATGGCGTTCCTGATGGTCGACTCGGCGCAGGTCAGGTTCGTGTTCGGCTCGTTGTAGTTGCCGCCGACGATCTCGATCCTGCCGTCGGCGAGGAACGACAGCAGGTCGGCGCGGTCCTCAGGGTGCGCGTCGAAGTACGGCTTGAGGTAGTCGATCTCGGCCAGCACGAACTTGTAGTCAGGGTCCTGCATTGCCTCCCGCAGGTGCAGCCTGACCAGTTCGAACGCGGTCCGCACCTCGGGCAGTGAGCCGTCCTGGGAGGGCAGCAGCGGCCAGGTCTGGGTGTACTGGCCCTGGGTGTTCCACCACACCGGGTCGTAGTGGAAGTGACTGACCATCCACATCGTCCAGCCTGGCTCGGCGACCGTGATCTGGCCCGGCACCTGCCAGTGCCCGGTCGCGCTCTGCGCGACGGCCGTGACCCGGCGAGCGGCGCCTGGCGCCGCGGGCGCCGCGATCTCCACCGGGACCTCCACGGTCCGCTGCTCGCCGTGGTGCAGCTTGGTCACCATCACCGGCTCGGGCGTCACCACCCCGGCCCCGTGCACCCCGACGGTCACCTGACCTGCGGGATCGCTGATCATCCCGGGGCCGTCATTCACCAGCGTGATCCTGACGATCTGGAGCGGCCTTGCGGCAGAACCGGAGAACAGGTCGGTAGAGACAACCTCGGTGATCCGCATGACTCATGGTGTCATGACGCTCCGGTCATGATCTACGGCCGAAGTGCCGCGTAAGTTACTCGGCTCAGCCGACCTGGCCAGGTCAGCAAGCGGCTGGCCAGCCAGCCGCTGCACGGTCCACTCGCTCATCGGCTCCGCCCTGATCGAGCGGTAGAAGCCGATCGCTGGCTCGTTCCAGTCCAGCACCCACCATTCGAGCCTGCCGTAACCGCGGCGCACGCAGATGCCGGCTAGCTCGGCGAGCAGCGCCTTGCCGACGCCGCGGCCACGCATGGCGGGCGTCACGTACAGGTCCTCCAGGTAGATGCCGTGCCCGCCGAGCCAGGTAGAGAAGTTCAGGAACCACAGCGCGAAGCCGACGACCTCGCCGTCGGCCTCGGCCACGTGCGCGAACACCGCGGGCTGTGGCGCGAAGAGCGCGGACCTCAGCCCGCCCGCGGTCGCGCTGACCTCATCGAGCGCGCGTTCGTAGTCCGCGAGTTCCTTGATCAGCTCCAGGATCCTGACCACATCGCCGGGTCTCGCAGGCCTGATCGCGGCGCCCGGTCCGGGCGGCGGCCCGCTGCCGCTCACCGGGCGGCGGCCCGCGTCACGGGAAACCGGTATCTGAGCCTGAACTTGTCGGCGGGGACGAGCACCTCGGCCGCCTCGACCGCCCTGCTCCCGCAGTAATGCACGCGTTCGACCACCAGCATGGCCGCTCCGGCCGGCACGGCGAGCGCGGTCGCCTCCGCCAGCAGCGCTGGCCTGACCGATATCTCTTCAGCGACCTCGTCGACCTCGATGCCGATCGCCCGCATCCGCTCGACCACGCCGCGGCCCGCCAGCGGCCCCTGCTCGGGCAGCGCGACGGGCGTGCCAGCGGTGAGCTCGGCCGGCTCGCCGCTGACGGCGAGCTGGACCGGATCGCCGTCGGCGCGCATCAGGTACCTGGTCATCACCACAGTCGCCGCCGCCGGCAACCCGAGCCTGGCCGCGACCGCAGGCGCCGCGGGTACCTGCTCGGTCTGATGTTCCCAGGTGAGCGTCCTCGGCACGCCGTTCGTCAGCGCCGCATCAAGCTGCGTCCCGTTGTGGCCGGCGACGACGGCCTCATCCACGCCGAACGGCGAGCCGGGGAACTGCGGCCTGTCGTGCTCGAGAAAGACCGCGGTCGGCGCCCGCCGCACGTAGCAGCCAGAGCCTGGCCTGGCCTCGATCAGGCCCTCGGAGATCAGGACCGCGAGCGCGTGCTTGGCCGCGGTCTCACCGACGCCGTAGTTAGTGATGATCGCGTTCCTCGACGGCACCCGTGCGCCGGGCGCGAGCAGGCCCGAGTGAATTCTGGAACGCAGGTCCTCGAGGACGCGGAGGTAGACAGGCGGAGTGGTGGTGCCCATGACCAAGCCATTGTTGCCGAAAGAGCCCGCACCCGTGACCCGACCGCCATTTTGCTGACCCCTGGCCCGGCTCGTGCTAGGTGCTGCCCTCCTCGAGCAGCAGGTGGTACCCGTTCGGCGTCCTGGCGTGCAGGACGCGGTACTGCCAGTCGGCGCTCGGCCGCATCAGCTCTTCGCGGAACGGTACGCCGGCTGACTCGAACATCTTCTTCGCCTCATCCAGGTCGTCTACGCCGAATTGCCAGGTCAGCACGCGGTCCGGGCCGGCCGGCGAGAAACCCTCGTGCCACTCGATGCCGAACTCGACCGGGCCGTGGCCAAGCGCGAGGAAATAGGGGTACTCGGGACCCTCGTAGGTCACGCGGAACCCGAGGCGGAGGTAGAAATCCCGTTCAGCGCGCAGGTCACTGACGAAGAGAATCGGGATGATCCTCCTGAACAACGGTGCCATAGCGCGACATAGTATCGAGCTACAGTCCCTAGGGAGGCATAGTGCTTCCTCGTGTCGAGGCCCAACCCGTCAGGATCGCCGCATGCCAGGTCAGCCTGCGGATCGGCGAGACCGAGCAGAATCGCGCGACCGCCGTCGCAGCAATCACGCAGGCGGCGGGCCAGGGCGCCAGGATCGTCGTCCTGCCAGAGCTGACGCCGTCCGGTTACGTCTTCGCGAGCCCGGCCGAGGCGCGCTCGCTCTCCGAACCGCAGGATGGCGCTACCGCGGCGCAATGGCACGACCT
Source organism: uncultured Actinomycetota bacterium (assembly GCA_963696215.1). Classification (GTDB taxonomy): domain Bacteria; phylum Actinomycetota; class Actinomycetes; order Streptosporangiales; family Streptosporangiaceae; genus Chersky-822. The sequence continues at coordinate 102,470 of CAVOJF010000004.1, read as the reverse complement.
GGCGGCCAGGCACGACATCGTGATCGTGGGCGGGTTTTGTGAACTCGGGGCGGACGGCCTGCTCTACAACAGCGCGATGCTCGTCGATCCGTCTGGCGTCCGCGCCGTCTATCGCAAGGCGCATCTGTGGGACGCCGAAGCCGACTTCTTCACGCCAGGCAGCGATCCGCCGCCAGTGGTCAAAACGAGCTTTGGCGCGATCTCGATGATGATCTGCTACGACGTGGAGTTCCCTGAGTGGGTCAGGCTGCCCGCGCTCGCGGGTGCCGAGGTGCTCGCGGTGCCGACCAACTGGCCAGCCGACACGGTGCCCGCGGGCGAGCGGCCAATCGTCACCACCAACGTGCAGGTGGCGGCGTTCGCCAACCGGATGTACATCGCGGCAGCCTGCCGGTGCGGCACCGAACGCGATGTCCCGTGGACCGGCGGCAGCGTCATCACCGGGCACGACGGCTATCCGCTGGCCGGGCCCGCAACCACCTGCGAATCCGCCGGGGGAGCGCAGCCTGAGTTGCTGCTCGCCGACTGCGACCTGGCGCTGGCGAGGAGCAAGGCGATCGGACCGCGCAACGACGCCCACGCTGACCGCCGCCCGTCGCTGTACGGCTGAGCTCAGCGCTTGCGGGCGACGGTGACACCGTCGCCGATCGGCAGGAGCACAAGCTCGGTTCTGTCATCGGCCAGCGCATGGTCGTTGAACCGCCTGATGCCCGCCACGTCGGCGTCGGCGTTGCCCGCCTCCACCACCCGCCCGTGCGAGAGGGTGTTGTCGACGAGGATCACGCCGTTCGGCCTGATCATGGGCACGATCAGGTCCCAGTAGTCGACGTAGCCCGTCTTGTCGGCGTCGATGAAGGCAAGGTCGAAGCCGGTGCCGGCCGGAAGCTCGCGCAGCGTCTGCGCCGCCGGGGCGAGCCGCAGCTCGATCCGGTCGGCCAGCCCGGCCCGCTGCCAGTACTCGCGCGCGACGCAGGTCCATTCCTCGCTGACGTCGCAGCACAGCAGGCTGCCGTCCGCCGTCAGGCCGCGGGCGATGCAAATCGCCGAGTAACCGGTGAAGGTGCCGACCTCGACCGCGTTGCGCGCGCCGATCAGCCTGGCCAGAATCGTCATGAACGCGCCCTGTTCTGGCCCGATCTGCATGCCAGCGCTCCGGCCGAATCGGCTGGCCGTCTCCTTGGCCAGGTCCTGCAGCACCTGGTCGGGCTGCGCGCTGTGCGCCTCGACGTATTCGGCCAGCGCCTCGCTAAGCTGCTCGCTTCTCCTAGTCACGCACCGACGATAGCTCAGTGTCCGGAAGCGACGATGGGGCCGGTGCGAGCTTGCCACGAAGCACTGCCGCCGCGGGTCTACCCTCTGTTGCATGACCAAGGTGCAGCACTCGCTCGCCTCGATACCGAGCCCGCCGATCAACGGCTTCCACATCGGGCCGCTGTTCGTGCACTTCTACGGCCTGATGTACGTCATCGGCATCACCCTCGCCGTCCTCATCACGCAGCGGCGGATCCGCGCGGCAGGCGGCGACGCGTCCATCGTCGGCGAGGTCGCCATGTGGGCGGTGCCGGCCGGCATCATCGGTGGCCGGATCTACTTCGACGTGACCACGCCGGCCGACATCCCGCACGTCTGGTACGGTCCGTTCGCGGTCTGGACCGGCGGCCTGGGCATCTGGGGCGGCATCGCGGCTGGAGCGCTCGTGGGCGTCTGGCGGGTCAAACGGCGCGGCCTGCCGGTGGCGCAATTCGCCGACGCCGTCGCTCCCGCGCTGCTCGTCGCCCAGGCGGTCGGCAGGATCGGCAACTACTTCAACCAGGAGCTCTTCGGCAAGCCGACGACGCTGCCGTGGGCGCTGTTCATCGACCCGCAGTACCGCCCGGCAGGATTCAAGTCCTTCCACACCTTCCAGCCGACCTTCCTCTACGAGCTGATCTTCGACCTGGCCCTCGCCGCCGTCCTGGTCTGGCTCGGTCATCACACCAAGGTCAGGCCCCCAGGCCTGTTCGCGCTCTACGTGACCGGCTACTCCGCGTTCCGCATCTTCGAAGAGTCCCTGCGCATCGACTCTTCTGAACACTTCGGCGGCCACCGCCTCAACTTCTACGTGGCCTGCATCCTCACCCTCGCGGGCCTCATCTGGTTCGTCATCTCCCAGCGCCGCCGCCCGGCAGCACTCCTGACACCTTCGGTGGGTGACCCAACCCCGGCCGAGGCCGGCGAAGCCGACAATCCCGAAGCCGGCGGCGCCGCCGTCGGCGAGGGCAGCGCCGCCACTTCCCCAGGCGCGGAAGCAGACGTCACAGCTAGCACCGAGGACGAGAGCCAGGAGACCGTCCCTGACAAGACCGGCCGCGCAGGCTTATTTCCTCGACAAACCCCGCGCCGGCACCGCAGCATGATCGGCAAATGACCACGATCTTCGCCCGCCTCAAACCCGACCTCGCCCCCTTCAAGCACTCCCGCGACTTCCGCCTGCTCTACATCGGCCAGGCGGGAAGCTCAGCCGGGGCGATGATCTGCTACGTCGCGCTGCCGTACCAGGCATACCGAATCAGCCACTCCTCGCTCGTCGTCGGGCTGCTCAGCGTCGCCGAGCTGCTGCCGGTCCTGCTGGCAGGCCTGATCGGCGGCACGCTCGCCGACGCGCTCGAGCGACGCAGGCTGATCCTGATCACCCAGCTCGTCTGCATCAGCTGCGCTGCGGTGCTGGTCGCGAACGCAGTGTTCTGGCGGCAACTCTGGCTGCTCTTCGTGCTGGCTGGTCTGCTGGCCGGGGCGTTCGGAATCCAGCGGCCATCGGTTGAAGTGCTCGTTCCGCGGCTGGTTGCGCACGACGATCTGCCGGCGGCGGCGGCCCTCGCCGGCTTTCTCGGCACGGTCTCCCAGACCGGCGGCCCGCTACTGGCCGGCGGCCTGCTGACTGGCGGCCTCCCGCTGGCCTATGCGGTCGGCGGCGTCGCCTGCGCCGCCGCGGCGCTGCCGTTCGCCAGGATGGCGCCGAGTCGACCAGGCCCGGACGCAGACCGGCCGAGCGTGCGCGGAATCGCCGACGGGTTGCGTTATGCCAAAAGCAGGCCTGACCTGCTCGGCACCTATCTCATCGACATCGGCGCGATGTTCTTCGGTGCGCCATACGCGGTGTTCCCGCAGCTCGCGGCTGGCCTTGGCGGACCCGCAGTGCTCGGGCTGCTCTACGCGGCGCCCGGCTTCGGGTCGATGCTGGTCAGCGCGACTAGCACGTGGACCAGGCATGTGCACAGGCACGGCCGGGCGATCGCGCTGGCCGTCTGTGGCTGGGGCGTCGCGATCTCCGCGTTCGCCTTCGCGCCCAACCTGCCGCTTGCCGTGCTCGCGCTCGCCGCGGCTGGCGGGTCCGACATGGTCAGCGGCATCTTCCGGATGACCATGTGGAACCAGACCATCCCCGCGCGGGTCCGCGGCAGGCTGGCCGGGCTGGAGATGATCAGCTACTCCACCGGCGAGCCGCTCGGCAACCTGGAGGCGGGCGCCGTCGCCACGCTGACGGGCTCGGTCAGGATCGCCGTCCTGTCCGGCGGCCTGCTGAGCCTGCTCGGCGCCGTGATCGTGTCACTCGCCCTGCCGGCGCTCTGGCGCTACGACGCCCGCACGGCCCCGTCCGCCGACGACGCGCGGCCGTCGACCGGGTCGCTGACCCCGAGTTTGGGACCGGCCGTAGCCATAACGGACGAAAGTACCTAAATAGGCCCCGGGTCAGGCGGAAACTGGCTGCGGAGCTGCCGCCGACAGCTCGGCGGCCTTGGCGCGCCACCAGTCCTGACCGGACTCGGGCAGCAGGTAGATCGGGTCGTAATACTCGTACTCGCGCTCTAGCGCGTGCTCGTCTTCAGCCTCGACAGCGGTGCGGTAGTTCTTGGTCCAGTACGAGATGCCGCGGTCGGTGTCGTACCGCGCGGACTGATGCACCCATCGCTTGCCCACGTAGGGCACGTCACACAGCATCCGCGGCGTCGCGAAGCCCGGCAGGTAGCCCATGATCTGGTGCTGCAACTGCTGTGCTTCACCGAGCCCCAGCCGCCAGTGCTCGGCGTTGGGGATCATGTCGCACATGTAGAAGTAGTAAGGCATGATCTTCGCGTCGTCGAGGAGCGCGAAGCACAGGTCAAGCAGCTGCTCGGCCGAGCTGTTCACGCCGCGCAGGAGCACGCCCTGATTGCGGACGTCCCTGATCCCGGTGGCCAGCATCGCCTTAGCCGCCTTGGCGACCAAGGGAGTCACGGACTGCGCCGCGTTCACGTGGGTGTGGATCGCGATCGATACGTCCCGTTCCCTGGCTGTCGTCGCCAGCCGCTCCATCCCGGCCCTGACCTCGTCGGTCAGCCAGAACTGGGGCAGCCCCATCAGGGCTTTGGTGGCGAGCCTGATATCGCGGACGGACTCAATCGCCAGCAAGTCGGAAACGAAGGCTTCCAGCCTCGGCCAGGGCAGGTTGGCGACGTCGCCGCCGGAGACCACGACGTCCCTGACCCCGGGATTGGCCCTCAGGTAGCTGATCATCGCGCCGAGCCGGTCGTCCCTGGACATGCCGAACTTGAGCTTCTCGATCACCGGCGTCGGGTTGCCAACCAGGTCCATCCTGGTGCAGTGGCCGCAGTACTGCGGGCAGGTGGGCAGCACCTCGGCGAGGACCTTGGTGGGGTACCGGTGGGTGAGCCCTTCGACCACCCACATCTCCGCCTCGTGCAGCGAGTCGCGCGAGGAGTACGGGTGCGACGCCCAGTCGGTCCTGCGGTCGCTGAACACCGGGATCATGTACCGGCGGACCGGGTCGGCGTAGAGCGCCTCGGTGAAGCCGGGGTCGCTGGGGGCCAGCAGTGGCACGAACGTGTTGATCATCTGGGGCGGCACCAGCATCGACATGGTCGCGCGCTCGGCCTGGTCGCGCTCCAGATCGGCGTAGAACGCCTCGTCAACACCAGTTCCGAGCACCGCGCGCAGCTGCCGGATGTTCTTCACGCAGTGCGAGCGCTGCCACTGTGCCGACTCCCACTCCTGGTCGGTCACGGCCGCCCAGCCGGGCAGCCTGCGCCAGTCAGGCTCGATGAGCTCCGTGTGCCGGTACACATATGGCTGCTCGATCACCGCGTCACCCGCCTCCTTCGCCGTGTCCGCCAGTCCCGCCCAGCCGGCCGGTCTTCCTGCCGGAAACCGGACGATAGCCTGTCCACCAGGCTTGCTACGCAAGAAGCTACTGTCTGTATAGTTCGATACGAAAAAATCTACGGATTCAGAGCCTACCCGGCCGGACCGGTCCCGCACCATCCCGGACCCTGGGGGCAGGCTTTCAGGGACGGGAGAGCATGAGCAAACCGGGCGAGCGGGCCAGGTCCGAATGAGCACCCTGCGCGCTGAGCGTGGGCCGGCCGCCAATGACGAAGTGGTGACGTATGAGTCTGGCGCCGGCATCGCGGTCATCACCCTCAACCGCCCGCGCCGGCTCAACGCTGTCGTGCCCGAGCTGGTAGAGCGGCTGTGCACTGCGCTCGGTCAGGCCAGGCACGACGACGTCGCGGCCTGTGTCCTTACCGGCGCCGGCAGGTCGTTCTGCGCCGGCCACGACCTGCGGCAGGAACACGAGCCGATCAGTGAGGCCGAAGACCGGCGGCGGCTGCACCGGATCCAAGATGTGACCAGGCTGGTCCGGCAAGTTCCCTTCCCGGTAATTTCTGCCGTGCACGGCTACGCCCTGGGCGCGGGGTGCGAGTTCGCCCTGTGCTGTGACCTGATCGTCGCGAGCACTGACGCGACGTTCGGCTTTCCCGAGGTGAGCGTCGGCCTGGGCGTCACAGGCGGGATCTCGCGCCTGCTCCCGATGATCGTCGGCCTGGCAAAGGCCAAGGAGCTTGTGCTTCTGGGCGAGCGCTTCAGCGCAGAGCAGGCGCTCGAGTACGGCCTTATCAACTGGGTGGTCGAGCCTGGCCAGCACCTCGGCTTCGCGATGGACCTGGCAGCCAGGCTCCGAGCCACGCCGCGCACGGCGCTGGCCAGGGCGAAGCAAGCGCTCGACCTCGGGCCCGAGGTGGGGATCGAGGCCGCCTTCGAAGCCGAAATCGCCGCAGCGCTGGCGCTGCACGCGGGCGCTGACGCCCGCGATGCCGCACAGGCGTTCAGGGACCGGGACAGCCCGGTGGTAGCGAACCCAGCCGCGGCGGAGAATTCAGCCGGGGCAGAGAATCTGGAAAAGGATCAGTAGGGAGAAGATGCGATGCCGAAACACTTCCGCGTAACCTACGCGACCTTGTCGGCAGACAACGAGGACCTGCAGGCGGCCTATGACGAGGGCATCCGGGTGGCGCGGTCCTGGTTCGGCCAGACACTGCCCGCGTTTGTCAGCGGACAGCCACGCACGGGCGGCGCCGCGTTCGACGTCGTGAGCCCGGCCGACCAGGCAGTGCTGTGCCGCGTGCACGAGGCCACGGCCGCCGACCTCGAGGATGCCGTGGCTGCCGCCTCCGCCGCTGCACCCGGGTGGGCTGCCACCTCCTGGCAGCGGAGGATCGCCCTGCTGCGAGCCGCGGCCGACATCATCAGTGAGCGGTCAAGCGAACTGTCGGCGCTGATGAGCATGGAGGTCGGGAAGAACCGGCTTGAGGCTCTCGGCGACGTCGAGGAGACCGCGGATCTCATCCGGTACTACTGCAACCAGATCGAGGACAACGACGGCTTCAGCCGGATGATGGACCAGCTGTCTCCGCATGAGTCAACGATGAGCGTGCTGCGGCCGTACGGCGTCTGGGCCGTGATCAGCCCGTTCAACTTCCCGATGGCGCTGGCCGGCGGCCCCGTGGGCGGCGCGCTGGCAGCCGGCAACACCGTCTTGCTCAAGCCGAGCATGCAGGGATCGTTCTCGGCGGTGAAGCTGTACGAGTGCCTGCGCGACGCGGGGCTACCCGCTGACGTCCTGCACCTGCTGCCCGGCGGCGACGAGGTCGGCAAGGCCCTGGTGGCCCACCCAGGCATCGCGGGTCTCACGTTCACCGGGTCGTACGAAGCCGGAATGTCGATATACCGCGGCTTCGCGAGCGCCTACCCGAAGCCACTGATCTGCGAGATGGGCGGCAAGAATCCCGTGATCGTCTCGGCAAAGGCCGATCTCGACACGGCCGCCACCGGGGTGGCGCGCTCGGCGTTCGGGTTCTCCGGGCAGAAGTGCTCGGCTTGCTCGCGGGTCTATGTACAGCGCGACGTCTATCCGGAATTCGTGGCGAAGCTGGCCGAGAAGGCACGCTCGCTGGTCGTCGGCGACCCGACGGAACGCAGCGTCTTCGTCGGTCCGGTCATCGACGCCACGGCGGTGGATCGCTTCACGGCAGCCGTAGCGCATGCACGCGAGCGCGGCAGGGTAGTCGCCGGCGGCGAGGTGCTCCGCGGACGCGAGGGCTACGGCGGCGGGAACTACGTGGAACCGACCGTGGTTGCCGACCTGCCTGCCGACGACCAGCTGCTGCGGGACGAGCTGTTTGTCCCGTTCGTCGCAGTACTCCCGGTGGACTCGCTGGCAGAGGGAATGGCCCTGGCCAACGCCACCGACCTGGGCCTTTCTGCCGGGTTCTTCTCCGACGACGAGGCCGAGATCGACGGGTTCCTGAGCGACATCCAGGCAGGAGTGGTGTACGTCAACCGCAGCGCGGGCGCCACGACCGGCGCCTGGCCCGGCGTGCAGCCGTTCGGCGGGTGGAAGGGCTCGGGAAGCTCCGGCAAGGCCGGAGGGGGTCTGTACTACGTGCAGCAGTACATGCGCGAGCAGAGCAGGACGGTGGTGAAGTGATGCCGGCTTTCGAAGACCTGGCAGGACCGACGTGGCTCGATGCCAGCAGGCCCGTGCCCGATATCCGCACCCCGCTGCCTGGGCCACTGGCCAGCGCCATCTACCAGCGCGACCAGCGGATCACCAGCCCGTCCCTGCCGCGCGCCTACCCGCTGATGCCGCAGCGCGGATCGGGTGCGGTGATCGAGGACGCGGACGGCAACCTGTTCCTTGATTTCAACGCCGGGATCGCGGTGAACTCGACGGGCCACTGCCATCCCGCAGTGGTAGCCGCCATCCAGAGGCAGGCCGCTGACCTGCTGCACTACTCGGCCAGCGATTTCTACCTGCCGGTCTACTCACAGATGTGCGAGGCACTGGCCGCAACGGCCCCGATGTCCGGCCCGGTCCGGGTGTTCCTGGCCAACTCGGGTGCCGAGGCTGTTGAAGGCGCGCTCAAACTCGCCAGGTACGCGACCGGCCGGCCGAACGTGATCAGCTTCTACGGCGCGTTCCATGGCCGCACGTACGGCGCGGTGACGCTCACCGTGTCCAAGGCCAAGTACCACCAGGGATTCGGGCCATTGCTGCCAGGCGTCTTCCATGCGCCCTACGCCTGCAACCAGATTGACCCCGCTTCTGGCGCGCGCTCGCACGACCCGGCGGAGACGTTCGACTACATCGAGAACGTCCTGTTCCGATACGAGACACCTGCGTCGGAGGTCAGCGCGATCTTCGTGGAGCCGGTCCAGGGCGAGGGCGGCTACATCATGCCGCCGGCCGAGTGGCTGGTCCGGCTGCGTGAGTTGTGCACCAGCCACGGCATCCTCCTGGTGGCCGACGAAGTCCAGTCAGGGATGGGCCGTACCGGCCGCATGTGGGCCGTCGAGCACGCGGACGTGGAGCCTGACATCCTCATCAGCGCCAAGGGGCTTGCATCCGGCTTGCCGCTCGGGGCCTTCATGGCGCGGGCATACCTGATGGAGTCCTGGCCCGCCGGAGCGCACGGGTCGACCTACGGCGGCAGCCCGATTCCGTGTGCGGCCGGCATCGCGACGCTGGAGGTCATCAAGTCATCCCAGCTGCTGACCAATGCGGCCGAACAGGGCGAGTTCCTGATCAGCGGGCTCCGCGAGCTGCAGCAGAAGTATCCGGGCTTCATTACCGATGTGCGTGGCATCGGGCTCATGATCGGCGTCGAGTTCCGCACCGGCGAGGACGCCGAGGAGGTTCAGCGTGCGGCTTTCGAGCGCGGGCTGCTCGTGCTCGAGTGCGGCGAGCGATCGATCCGGATCTCCCCTCCGCTGATCGTCAGCAGGGGACAGGCCAGCACCGGCCTGCAGCTTCTTGGCGAGGCGATACACGCAGTAGCCCGCTGACCGGCCGCCCGGCCGCCGAGCACCGCAAAACTCCGTGCAGATTGTGAACTCCACCATGACATTTGCAGGACTGGACAACGGTTCGGCGGAGGCCCGCACCGGCCTGGACTACATGTTCCGGCCGAGCGTCATCGCCGTGGTCGGGGCGTCCAGGGACCCGGCCAAGTGGGGCAGGCGCATCCTTGAATACACCGGCCGGGCCGGCTTCGGCGGCGCCCTGTACGGCGTCAATCCACAGGTAGCCGATCTGAACGTGCCCGGGGTCACGACCGTGCCGGCGCTGGCCGACATCGGCCAGCCGATTGACCTCGCGGTGCTGGCGAGGCCCGCGTCCGCGACCGCTGAGCTGCTCGAGGAGTGCGCGGCCCTGGGTGTCAGATCGGTCCTTATCACCGCGGCCGGGTTCGGCGAGCTCGGGGGCGAGCATCTGGCCGCCGAGCAGCGCATCGTCGCCCGCGCCAGGGAGGCGGGCATCAGGCTTCTCGGCCCGAATACCTTCGGGATGTTCATCGCGGCCAGCCGGGTCAACCTCACTCCGCGCGAGCACATCCCGCCCGGCTCGATTGCGATGCTCAGCCAGTCAGGCAACGTCGTGGTCGGCATGTACGAGCAGGCCAGACAGGCAGGCATCGGCTTTTCCGCCTGCGTCGGCGTCGGCAACCAGGTGGATGTGGGCCTTGGCGAGCTGCTGGCGTATTTCGCCGGCGATCCGGGCTCGGAGGCGGTAGCGGTGTATGTCGAGGGTCTCAGGGGCTCTGGGTCGGAGTTCAGGGCCGGGCTAGCCGCCTGCCGCGCGGCCGGAAAGCCCGTGGTTGTGCTCAAGGCGGGACGGTCCCGGCATGCCGCGTCAGCCGTCGCGACACACACCGGCGCGCTGGCGTCGGACGAGCGCGTCTGGCAGGCGGTTCTGGCCGACGCAGGGACGATTCAGGTCGGATCCACCCAGGACCTTGTCGATACGCTGGCGGTCGCGTGCAGCGTCGGCAGGCACCGCGGCCGGGCCATGGTGATCACCGACGGAGGCGGTGATTCGGTCATGGCGATCGACTGGCTGACGGCAACCGGCCTGTCGATGGCAAACTTGTCGGCCAGGACCAGAGCGGGGCTCGACGAGCTGATACCAGCTGCCGCGCCGAGGGCCGAGGGCCGCAATCCCGTGACACTGGACACGGCCGGCGGGGTCGAGGACGATCCGATGCTGCTGGCCCGATGCGCCAGGCTGGCCGCGGAGGATGACGGTGTCGACGTGATCGTCGCAGGCGGGCTGTTCGGAGGGTACCCGAAGATGCTCGACGGAGAGCTGGCCTGCGCCGCCGAGCTCATCAAGCTGCACCAGTCCGGTCATCGGCTGGTCATGCAGTCGGCGTTCGCGTTGAGCGACGCAGAGCCGCTGCTTGCGCTGAGGCGGGCGGGCATCGTCGTGCTGCCGACCATCGACCGGGTCGCAAGGGCGCTTTCCGGAACGCTGCTGCCAGCCACCTCCCACGACGGCACCCGGGCGGGCACCGTCGGCCAGGCCGCGCCGGCGGCCGGGTCGGTCGTGCTGCCGGTCGCGGAGAGCATCGAGCTGCTACGCGGGAGCGGCATAGACCTGCCGCCGATATCGGTGGTACGTACACCAAAGGAACTGGCGACCATCGCGGCCACGGCTTGCTATCCAGCCTGCGTCAAGATCGCCGACACGGCAGTAGCCCACAAGTCGGATGTCGGCGGCGTGTTCCTGAACCTCGCGGACGCGGCCCAAGTCGAGCTGGCCGCCCGCGAGCTGTGGGCCCGCTTTCCTGGCAGCCCGCTGCTGATGATGCCGTCACTGCCAGGGGGGACCGAGTTCCTGGTCGGTACAGGCAACGATCCGGTCTTCGGCCCGTTCGTGGTCGTCGGCAAGGGCGGCATCTGGGCAGAGACCGACGCCGACCTGGCGATCCTGATGACGCCCGTCGATGAGAAGTCAGCCCTCCGGGCGCTGCTTTCGCTCCGCTGCGCGCCCACTTTCACCGGCCACAGGGGCCGGCCGGCGATCGACCTTGCCGCGATGGCAGGCCTGCTAGTCGCGATGTCGGGCCTGGCCGCCGAGCATCCCGAGCTGAGCGTGGAGTCAAATCCCGTCATCGCCTATGCCGACGGGTATGCGGTCGCGGACGTGCGGGCATCTTTGCAGGCACTCTGAGCGGCGTCCGAGCCCTGGTCCCGGCCTGGTGAGACGCCGACTGCATATGTAACACATCGTGACTGGTTACTCGCTACCAGTAATATCGGTTCGATGGTGGCGATGCTGTGTCCCGTGCTCATCAGCCGAGATGCTGAGCTGCATGCCCTCCAGGCAGCGCTGGAACGCGCCATGGAAGGCGCTGGCGGCGTGCTCATCCTGGCCGGGGACGCGGGCGTCGGGAAGTCCAGGCTCGCCACCGAGCTAGCGACGCAGGCGGGCGAGCAAGGGATTGACGTGCTGCGCGGGCGGGCTACTGAGTCGGTAGTTCCTGTGCCGTTCCGGCCCGTCACCGAAGCGCTCATGAAGGTGGCAAGGACCGGCGTGATTCCTGACGCGCCGGAGATGGCTAGCTACCGGCCAGCGCTCGGCTCCCTGGTTCCCGAGTGGAGCAGGCCCGAGGACGGCGAGGCTGAGATCTCGCCGCTGATCCTCGGCGAGGCCCTGATCCGGCTGCTGACCAGCCCCCTGGCGCCTCCCGGACCTCCTGACGCCAAAGGGATTGTGCTGATCTTCGAGGACGTGCACTGGGCCGATCCTGAGACGCTCGCGATCCTGGAATACCTGGCTGACAACCTGGGCGGCACCCGGGTGTTGTGCGTGGCGACGCTGCGCGACAGCGAGCCGTCGGCCGGCCTGGACTGCGTGCGGGCGCTGAACGCCAGGCGCGCGGTGGCCCTGGTCGAGGTCCGCAGGCTGATGGACTGGGCTGTGCGGGAGATGGCCGCGGCGTGCCTGGGCACGCAGGACGTGCCGGCGGCCGTCACCGCACTGCTCGCCGACTGCGACGGGCTGCCGTTCGCGGTCGAGGAGATTCTCGCGGCCGCGGTGTCCTCAGGGGAACTGGTCAGCGGCCCCGCCGGGTGGGAGGTGAACGACCAGGTCAGCACCGGTGTGCCCGATTCGATCGTCGGGTCGGTCCGGCACCGGCTCGCCGCCCTCGGCCCGCTGGCCGGGGATCTGCTCGCCTCCGCGGCCGTGCTCGGCAGGCATTTCGACTGGACGCTTTTGCCAGGCATGGCGGGTGCGGCCGAGACCGACGTGCTCGCCGAACTGCAGCGGGCCCAGCACGTGCAGCTCATCGAGCCGGTCATCCCCAGCAACCACATGTTCCGGTTCAGGCACAGCCTGACCAGGCACGCGATCCTGTCCGAACTGCTGCCGCCCGACCTCGTATACCGGTCGGCCAGCGCCGCCGCGGCGGTCGAGAAGGCCCATCCCGAGCTGCCAGGATCCTGGTGCGAGCTCGCGGCCGAACTGCACGAGACGGCCGGCGAGCGGGTCAGGGCCGCCGAACTGCTGCTGCGCGTTGGCAGGCGGGCGCTCGGCAAGGGTGCCCTCAGTACTGCCGCCTCCTCGCTGCGCGATGCCCGCGGCCTGATCGATCCCGGCGGCGCCAACGGCACGATGGCTGGCGTGCCAGCCTCCGGTGTGCCGCGGTACGGCAGCACCCAGACCGCCAACCCGATGCTCGCCATCGAGATCGACGAGGCGCTGGTTCAGGCGCTCGCGCTGGCCGGCGATCACACCAAGCTCGCGCCGGTCGCGCGCGACCTGATCGCCAGGCTGGGGTTGACCGGAGTCGACCCGCGGCGGGAGGCACTGATCAGGATCAGGGCTGCGCGGACGATGTCAGAGGACAGCCCTGGCGATGCCGCCGAGCACCTCGCGGCCGCCCGCGCCATCGCGGACGAGCTCGGTGACCAGGCGCTGGCCAGCCAGGTCGACGCGGCCGCAGCGCACTGCGCGGTCGACGCGGGCGACCTGGAGCAGGCTGGCGAGCTCGCGTTCAGGTCGCTGGCGCAGGCCGAGGCGGCTGGCATGCACGGCTGGGCGGCCGACGTCGCGTTCGAGGCGCTCCAGGTGATCGGGCGGACCGAACGGGCGCGTGACATGGAGGCCGCGCGGGCCGCCTTCGAGCGCGCGTACCAGATCGCCGCGCGCGAGGAGTTCGCGGTCCGCAGGATCGCCGCTCTGCACGAGCTAGGCACCGTCGACATGCTGAAGGACGGCGGCACAGCCAGGCTGTCGGAGGCCAGGGAGCTGGCGAACAAGGCCGGCGCGATCTCGACCACGACGGTGATCGACCTGCAGCTCGCGAACGGCTGGAGCATGTCAGCCGACCTCGACAGCGCGCTCGAGACGGCCAGGCGCTGCCGGCAGCGGGCCAGCAGGAGCGGCGCGCGCCGGGTTGAGGCGAGCGCGCTGACCGTGCAGGCGTTCATTCACGGCGTGCGGGCTGAGCGCAGGCAGGCCGAACGCGCCGCCGAGGAGGCCGAGCGGCTGCTGCCCGGCGACCCCGAGCTGTTGCTGACCACATGGGGCCAGGCCAGGGTCGCGGCCTCGCTGTTTCTCGACGACCAGGCCAGGGCGCTGCAGGAAAGCAAGAAGGGGATGGCGTACGCCTTCCAGGCGCCCCTGCGGGCGCCCCGGCGAGCCTGGGGCTTTCATGCGCTGCTCCAGGCGACCAGCGGCGAAGAAGGCCGCCTCGCGTTGCGCCAGGCGCAGGCCGCGGCGCCCGCGGCGAGTTGGAATCGCGGCTTCCTCGCCTATGCCGAAGCGGTGCTCGAAGGCAAGGATGGCCACCACGAACGCGCGGACTTGCTGGCGGCGCAGGGCGCGACGCACCTGAGGCCGTTCGCGCCGTGGTGGAACCACCTGGCCCGGCGTCTGATCGCGCCGTCCGCTCTCGCCGACGGCTGGGGCCAGCCGCTGTCCTGGCTGCGCGAGGCGACCGCGGAATTCGAGATGAGCGGCCACAGCAGGCTCGCATCTGCCTGCCGCGGGCTGCTCCGTCAGGCAGGTGAGCGGGTACCAAGGGCGGGCCGCGGCAGCGCACAGGTGCCGCCGCAGATGCGCAGGCTCGGCATCACGAGCCGGGAGATGGATGTCTTCCTGCTCGTCGCGCGCGGCTTCTCGAATACCGAGATTGCCGAGAAACTCTATATTTCGCCTAAGACCGTCGAGACGCACATTGCCAGCCTTGTCGCCAAAACAGGGCAGACAGGACGCCGCGAACTCGTCGCACACGCGGCACGCTTTGTTCCGTCTTAACCCTTTTGGCGTGCTTCCTGAAGCCAAGCTGAACGACGGCTCAGTCCTCAGCCCTTAACTCAGGTTGGCATCCGCGCTAGCTCAGGATGCTCCCGATGCCTTCAAGGGGTTCGAGGCGCGAACATGAGTGCGTTGGAAGGCGCTGCCGGGATGCCGGACCGGACCGCAGGGTAATGAGCCGGCAAGCCGACGGCGCGAGCTGCCCCCGTGCTCGCGCAGTACCTGGCGGGCTCGCACGCACACCGCGTGCGAGCCCGCCGGCCAGGGGCGTTCCCGCAAGGAGGACGCATGACGATCAGTGCCGCAGTACCGCCGCCGGCAACAACCGTGCCGGACGGCGACCACGAAAGCCGCTTTACCGCCGAGGCCATCCCCTATATGAGCCGGCTCTACCCGGCTGCTCTGCGGCTGACGCGTAACCATTGCGACGCCGAGGACCTCGTCCAGGAGACGTTCGCGAAAGCATTCGTAAAGTTCCACCAGTTCAACCCCGGCACCAACCTGAAGGCATGGCTCTACACGATCCTGGTGCGGACCTTCTACAGCACATGCCGCCACCGTGAGCGCCGGGTCGGTGAGGTGCTCTCAGCCGAGATCTACGACGCCTGCGACGGCAGGGACGCCCTCGGAGACCGGCCTAGGTCTGCCGAAACTGAGGCCCTGGAGAACCTTGGCAGCTCGACGGTCATGCGCGCGCTCGACGAACTTCCCGAGTGCTTCAGGTCCGCGATCTACCTGGCCGACATCGAGGGTTACCGCTACCACGAGATCGCCGAGATGATGGGCACCCCGCTAGGCACGGTGATGTCCCGCATTCATCGCGGCCGGGCCATGCTGCGCCAGAAGCTGCGCGGATACGCGCCGCGCGCAAGCGATGTCGCCAACCCGCCGAGACTGGCCGTCCCGGCGGGCCGCGGGCGAACGGGAACGGCCGGCCGCAGGCCCCGCGGCGCCACCCGCTCGTCCATGGCCGCGGAGTCATCCATGGACATCGCGGCCTAACCGGGCTGGCCACCCGGCCGACGGTCGCGGGTACCCGTCACCCGCGAGCGCCGGCACCGGAGGTCGTGCCGAGGCACCCCCGTCCTCGGCACGGCCTCCGTTCTCGGCTGTGCCGTCTCGGCTGTGCCGTCTCGGCTGGCCGGTCTCGCGGGCGATGTTCCTTACCCGGCGTCGCCGTAGCTGGAGATCTCGGCCTGCTCGGCCTCGGTCAGCTCGCGCGGGGATTCGCCCTTGGCCATCTTGGACCGCTGGACGTGCCGCTTGATCGTCTCCACGACCTCCGGATTAGCCAGGGTCGTGACGTCCCCGACGTCGGCGAAGTTGGAGACCGACGCGATCACCCGGCGCATGATCTTGCCCGACCTGGTCTTGGGCATGTCCGCCACGATCCAGACGTTCTTGGGCCTGGCGATCTTGCCGATCTCGACCTCGATCGCCTTGCTCACCTTGGCGTCCATGCCGTCTGGCGCGATCCCCGGCTTGAGCGAGACGTACATCTCGACGATCCTGCCCCTGATGTCGTCGATCACTGGCACAGCCGCGGCCTCGGCGACCTCGGGCACGGTCAGCGCGGCCGACTCGAGTTCCTTGGTGCCGAGCCGGTGGCCGGCCACGTTGATCACGTCGTCGACCCGGCCGAGGATCCGGAAATAGCCGTCGGCAGCCTGCAGCGCTCCATCTCCCGCGAAGTACGGCCAGTCGTGCCAGTCCTTGCTGTCGGCGTCCCTGTTGTACTTGGCGTAGTACACCTCGATGAAGCGCTCAGGCTGGCCCCAGATCGTCTGCATGATCCCGGGCCAGGGGTTCCTTATGCAGATGTTGCCGGCCCTGCCGCTGCCCGCCGGAATCTCGTTGCCGTCCTCGTCGTAGATGACCGGGAAGATTCCGAGCGCGCCAGGGCCGCAGCTTCCTGGCTTCATCGGCTGCAGGCCAGGCAGCGTGCTGCCGAGGAAGCCGCCGGTCTCGGTCTGCCACCAGGTGTCGGTGATCGCCGCCTCGCCCTTGCCGACCTCGGTGTAATACCAGCGCCAGACCTCCGGCTCGATCGGCTCGCCAACAGTGGTCATGGTCTTGAAGTGGTAGCCGTACTTCGCGGGCTCGTCGGGGCCGACCTTGCGGAGCATCCTGATCGAGGTCGGCGACGTGTGGAAGATCGTGACGCCTAGCTGCTCAGCGATCCGCCAGGGTCGGCCAGCGTCCGGGTAGTTCGGGACCCCCTCATAGATCACCGTCGTCGTGCCGAGGGCCAGCGGCCCGTAGACGATGTAGGAGTGCCCCGTGATCCAGCCGATGTCAGCCATGCACCAGTACATGTCATCGGGGTGGATGTCCTGGTAGTACTTCGAGGTGCCAGTGACGTAGGACATGTACCCGCCGGTCGAGTGCTGTGCGCCCTTCGGGCGACCGGTCGTGCCGCTTGTGTACATCAGGAACAGCGGTGCGTCCGCGGGCAGCGACACCGGCTCGACGACAGCACCGGCGTGCTCGCCGAGTACTTCGTCGACGAAGAAATCCCGGCCGGGCGCCATCGGCGTTGACGAAGCGTACTTGCCAGCGTGCCGCCGCCAGACGAGGACCTTGTCGACCTCCTGGCCCTGCCTGGCTGCTTCTTCCAGCGCCTCGTCGGCCTTCACCTTGTGATCGATCAGGTCGCCGGCCCGGTAGTAGCCGTCCATGGTGATCAGGACCCGGCTGCCGGAGTCCGCGATCCTGGTGCCGCAGGCATTGCCGCTGAAGCCGCCGAACACCTGCGAGTGCACGACGCCGAGCCTGGCGCAGGCCAGCATCGTGACAGGAAGTTCGGGGACCATGGGCATGTGCAGCGTGACCCGGTCGCCGGTCCGCAACCCCGCGAAATCGCGCAGCAGCGCAGCGAACTCGTTCACCTGCCTGTGCAGTTCGCCATAACTGATCGTGACGTGCTCGTCCGTCTCAAGTTCTGGCACCCAGATCATCGCGGCTTTGTCCGGGCTCGCTTGCGCGTGCCGATCGACGCAGTTGTACGACGCATTCAGTTTTCCGCCGACGAACCAGTTCCAGAAAGGAGGATTCGACGTGTCAAGCGTCGTGTGCCATCTTTCATCCCAGGTGAGAAGATCTGCATATTCGGCGAAGCACTCAGGAAACTTGTCCTCGGCGAACCGGTCGAAGATCGCGGGATCTGCGGCGTTAGCCTGCGCCACGAACTGCGGCGGTGGCTGGTAATAGTCCTCTTCCCGCCAGTGGACTGCGATCTGGGATTCAGATACCTCAGTTTCCGGGCTTTCCGTCATTTGCTCGACCTCCAGATGGAAGCGGATTCCACACGGCGCGGTACAAACAGGGGGCCTGCGCCGTTCACATCAAACAGACCTTGCCGTTTCCTAGTGCTACCAAATCGTATCGCTGTGGCACAAGCCTCAACAGGCCGGTCTCGAACGCCTCGCGAGCGCCCTAGGCGACCAGGTGCTGATCTGCGAGTGATCCAGGAGCAGGTTGACATCGCTGCCAGGGGAGGTATCTTCTTGCCAGTTCCACGGCGAGACGGGGTTGAACCTGGAAGGGGCCCAGGCATCCAGTAGACAACGACGGGCGATCCCGTTGCCGACGGGGCGCCCCTCGGTCCGAAGGATGTCTGGGCCTCTTCCTCGCGCAGCCGCGTGATTGAGCCTGGCGAGCGGGGGCAATGGGACCAGGGACGGGAGCGCGGGAGCGCGGCAGCGCACTCATGATCGCCGGAACCCGCCGGAGGGTCGCAGCGTTAGGGTGGGTGCATCCATTTAGACCGACAGCGCGCACGCGCCCGACGCACACGACCTCGAGGCAGGAACGAGTGACTTCCACCGAGCCGCCTGCCGACCCGGCACAAGAGCCGGGTTCGGTCGCCGTGATCATCCCGACCTACAACGAGCGCGACAACCTCGAGCCGATCGTCGGCCGGATCAGGGCATCGGTTCCTGCGGCGCACATCCTCGTTGTCGATGACGGCAGCCCGGACGGCACCGGCGAGATCGCCGACAAGCTGGCCGCCTCGGACGCCCAGGTGCACGTCCTGCACAGGTCAGGGAAGTCGGGCCTTGGTACCGCCTACATCGCGGGGTTCACGTGGGGCCTTGAGCACGGCTACGCCGTGCTCGTCGAGCACGACGCCGACGGCTCGCACGATCCCGCTGACCTTCCTAAGATGCTGGCCGCCGCCGCCGACGGCGCCGACCTCGTGATCGGCTCCAGGTACGTGCCTGGCGGGACGGTCGTGAACTGGCCGAAGAGCAGGGAGATCCTGTCCAGGGCCGCCAACATCTACGTCAGGATGATGCTCGGCATCGGCGTTCACGACGCTACGGCCGGATTCCGTGCCTACCGCGCCGAGACACTCCGTGCGATCGGCCTCGACCAGGTCGAGTCGCAGGGCTACTGCTTTCAGGTCGACCTGACCCTGCGCACCGCCGAGCGGGGCTTCACGATCCGCGAGGTACCGATCACTTTCACGGAGCGTGCCCGCGGCGCCAGCAAGATGAGCAGGGCCGTGGTGGCCGAGGCGCTCTGGCGGGTCGCTCAGTGGGGGATCGCGAAAAGGCTCGGACGGCGTCGCCGTGCCTGAAGGCGGCTACGCGCTCTTGCGGTGCCGCGATGAACTAGGGGTCTGCTGGGTCTCGCCGCGCTGACCTCTGATGATGGCGAGGCGCTCCGCGAGAACTTCTTCGAGATCTGAGATGCTGCGCCGCTCCATCAGCATGTCCCAGTGACTGCGCGGAGGCTTCACCTTGGTGGCGGACGGCTGGTCACCAGTGGCGGTGGTCGCGGTCGCACCGCAGACCCGGCACTCCCACTTCGCCGGGATCTCGGCCTCCGCAGCGAACGGCACGCTGAACCGGTGGCCCTTCGGGCAGTCAAAGGCCACCTCCTGGCGCGGCGCCAGGTCGGTGTTGCGGTCGTTCTCGTAGCTCGTGGCACCAAGACGGGTGCCGCGTAGGGCGCGTTCGGCCATAGGGTTGCTGCCTCCGGGCGCTCGGCGTTCGTAGATATCAACGGCAGGGGCACCTACAAGATTCCCTGTCCGCCCGTCTTCCAACCGTGTCAGCTGATAGCGGATCGTGTCCGTTGCGCAGTTGGCCCGTGATTGTGGCGGTCAGCCCGCGATGCCCGGACCCGATCGGCTTCGCGAGATCAGTCCCGCGGGTGCCACTCGTCCCGCTCGATCAGGACATCTCGCAATAGTTCGGTCTGATCGGTCATGATGCCATCTACTCCGAGATCGAGAAGCGAGTTCATGAGGTCGCGGTCGTTCACCGTCCAGATATGCACTTGCAGACCGGCGTCGTGCGCCCGCCTGATCAAAGGCGCGGTAGCCATCCTGACCGGTAGCTGAGCGCAGCGGACTGACCGGCGCGCGAACCGCGGCGCGAGCAGCATTGCTGGCAGTCCTGACCTGAGCGCTGCCGCACCGACCGGCGACGTCGAGGTGCAGACTGGCCGGCCGAGCAACCGCCTTGCCTCCCTCAGCCTGAATGCCGAAAACGAGGTGATGCAGACCCGGTCCCAGACACCCATCCGGCGAATCAGGTCCGCAAGCGGCTTGGCCGCGGGCGCATCCTTGACGTCGATGTTGAACCGGACGTCGGGCCAGGCGCCCAGCAGATCCTCGAGCAGCGGGATCGGGTCGGTGCCCCCGATCCTGGCCCCGACTACCTCGCGGGCCGGCAGCGCCGCTATCGCCCCGGTGCGGTCGGTGACGCGGTCGAGCGTCTTGTCGTGGAACGCGACAAGTACGCCATCCGAGGTCGCATGCGCGTCGGTCTCCAGGTAGCTATAGCCGAGCTTGACCGCGTGCTCGAAGGCCCGCCAGGAATTCTCAGCGAAGTGCCCCCCGCCGCCGCGGTGCGCGAACGCGAGCGGTCTCGGGTGATCAAGGAAGTCGCCCGGCACGGTCATCCCCCCACTCCCTGCGACGTGCTTCGGCAAGCACGATAGCCGTCGCGGCGGCCACGTTGAGTGAACCCACCCTGCCGACTTGGGGAATGTAGGTGATCTGATCGGCGACCGCGAGAAGGCCTGCTGAGCAGCCCCTGTCCTCGTTGCCGAGCGCGAGGCAGACGTCGCCGTCGATGGCGGCTTCGTGCAGCGGCACGGCGCCGTCGGCCAGTTCGACCGCGACCAGCCGCAAGCCCGCTGACCTGATCGCGGCCGCCGCCTCCGGCACGCCGTCAGCGTGCTCGAAGCTGAGCAGGCGGCCGGTGCCGAGTGCGGTCTTGCGTGCCGACGGGTGATTCGGATCGGCCGTGCTGCCGCATAGCCACATGTGCTCCACGCCGAACGCGGCGGCCGTGCGGATGATCGAACCCACGTTGAACGGCTGGCTCACCGAGTCAAGCAGCAGGCAGATCCTCGCCTGGGTGGCCTGGCGCCAGGACCGGTTCAGCCGCTTGACCTCGGTCTGCCCAAGCTGGCGGGTCATTGCGTGGCTCCTGCGCTGCGGGGTCCGGTCACTTTGAGTATCCGGTAGCCGGATCGCGCGGCGGCGCGCTCGGCGGTCCAGCCGGAGTCGGCCAGCCATCGCTGCAGCGAGTCAGATCCAAGGTTGCGTTGCACAACCAGATAGCCGGCACCCGCCGGCGCGAGCCGCTTTAGCCAGCCGCCCAGCATCTCCTGCAGGGCGTTCTTGCCTATCCGCACCGGCGGGTTGGACCAGATCAGGTCGAGTTGCGCAGGCACCGCAGGGTCGTCGGGTAGCGAGCACCTGACGTTCGCCAGGCCAGCCCGTGCGGCGTTGGCGCCGGTCAGCGTCAGTGCCCTGGTGTTCACGTCTACCGCCCAGACCCTGGCGTCCGGCGCGCGGGACGCGAGCACGAGCGCGAGCGGGCCGTAACCGCAGCCGAGGTCGAGGAGATCGCCCGATGCCGGCGGCGGCGGCGCCACGTCCAGCAGCAGCCTGGTTCCCTGGTCGAGCCGCCGCGGCGAGAAGACACCGGAGTCCGTCTCCAGTTCAAGGTGCAGGTCGGGCAGGAGCACATGGACGGTCCCCGGGCGGTGCGCGGCCGATGGCTCGCCAGCGAAATACTGCTCGCTCACCTGCTAGCCAGGGGGGACGGTGCCCAAGGCCGCCGGCACAGTCGGCCGTGCGGCGGAGGCGGCCAGCGCGGGGGCGATGTACGTGCGCGTGACCCAGCGCTCTACCACGAACGTGAGCACCGGGATGGTCCCGGCCAGCAGCACGATCACGGTGCCCGGGCTGGCGACCTTCATTCGCACCATCCTGGTCATCACGAAGGCGACGAGCACGTAAGCGATGTAGAGCATCCCGTGCGCCGTGCCTACGTACTTGACGATGACCAGGTTGTTCGCGAACACCTGGAGCGGAAT
The DNA here is from genome assembly GCA_963696215.1 of uncultured Actinomycetota bacterium. Taxonomy (GTDB): domain Bacteria; phylum Actinomycetota; class Actinomycetes; order Streptosporangiales; family Streptosporangiaceae; genus Chersky-822. The sequence goes on along the minus strand of CAVOJF010000004.1, from coordinate 80,707 downwards.
GCCGACGAAGCACAAGATGATCAGCACGGTGCCGGTCACATAGGCCAGCGCCCGGTATGCGCGCACGACCAGGGCAAGCTGCCTGTCGGCGTTCACGTACTCCTCCTTGCCGCACCGCCTGGCCAGCGCTCTAGCGCAGGCCGTGCCATCTGCCGTGGCCCTTGACCTCGCCGCTGAGCCTGGCCAGATAGGCGTTGTACTCAGCTAGCTCCACGTCGCCATCGTCGGCGCCATGACTGTGCTGTCCAGGACTCTGCCCTCCAGGACTCTGCCATCCAGTCGGGCCGGCGCCGGTGTCCGCGGCTGCATCGCCGGCCTGCCACTGCTCTGGTGCCGCTCCCGCTGGCAGGGCTAGGTCGCCGGATTGGGCGCCGCCGGGCGGCGCCGGGTGCAGCTCGTCCCTGATCGTTTTCACCCAGAACACCACGCCAAAGATCGCGAAGATCGGCCACTCAAAGGTATATGCCCAGCTCAGCGTGTTTCCGGCCATCGCCCGCCGGAACTGCCAGTCGCCCAGCCAGCACATGCCGACAACGGCAAGCACCGCGAACAGATGCCAGCTGAGCCACCTGGGCGTCAGCAGGATCCGCCAGCGCGGCTGCACCGGAACTCCCGACATGACTTGAGCCTAGCGCCGCGGCCCGCGCGACCCGTACGAGCACCGCGAATCGGGCACGTCAGCGAGTCATTACAGAACGTAACTGACGGTGGGGTCATAATCAGCCTCATGGTTATCGCGGACATGCTCCCTGGCCGGCTGGGCCTGGGCGGGCGTCTTCCCGGACGGATCGACGATCTGCGCGGGCCCGCCAGGGGAGTGATCAAGCTGCCCAGGAACTTGTCCTGGCCCGGGATGCGCGAGTGCGATGTCAGCGACGACCGGGTGCGACGCAGCCTGTACGGCATGCTGCTGGCCCAGGGCCAGCGCAACGACATCGCCCGGTTCATCAACGGCGGCCTGCTGCGCCAGGACTGGCCGCTGATCAAGAACACGCTCGACGGCAGGCTGTCCCGCCGGTGCGAGCGCAGGTTCGGTCTCGGCAATTCAGCGGCTGCCGCGGCCGGGTTCCAGGCCTCGGGCAGCCCGACCCAGCCCGGATAGCCTTAGCGGGTGCGCAAATACGTCATCATGGGGGTCCAGGGCAGCGGCAAGGGCACGCAGGCCGCGATGCTCGCCGAGGACCTCGACCTGGTCCACATCGCCGTTGGCGACATCTTCCGGTGGAACGTGCAGCACCACACAAAGCTCGGGGCGCAGGTCAGGCGCATCATGGCGGCCGGGCTGCTGGTCGGCGACGAACTCGTGGAGGGCGTCGTCGGCGACCGCCTGACCCAGCACGACTGGAACTACGGCTTCATCGTCGACGGCTTCCCGCGCAACGAGCGCCAGGCCGAGTTCTTCCTGGAGAGCTACGACATCGACGGAGTGATCTTCCTCGAACTGCCGGACAGCGAGGTGCGCAGGCGGGTGCTGGCCAGGCGGCTGTGCTCGGGCTGCGGCATGGACTACAACCTGATCGCCAGCAGCCCGAAGGTCGCCGGGCAGTGTGACGTATGCGGCTCGGCGCTCGTGACCAGGGAGGACGACACCGAAGATGCGCTCGCGGTCAGGCTGCGCGAGTACCACGAGAAGACCAATCCGGTGCTCGAGATCTTCCGCCGCAAGGAGTACGTGATCAGCATCGACGCGCGGCCGGGCCCGCAGCTGGTGCAGCAGGAGATCAGAAGGCAACTGACCCTGCCTCCCTACGCCGAAGCGGCAGGCCCCCGGAGCATCCTGACCGGCTCGTCAACCGCCAGCTAGCGCCCGGGCCGTCCGGCGCCGGAACGCCCGCGACTTCGCTCGGGACCCGCAGACAGCCATGCTGCACCAGCAACCGCTCCTGGTCGGGGAGCGGTCATAGAATGCCCAGCGGCAGTTGTCAGCGCTGCAGACCTTGAGCCTGGACCAGGTTCCCGCCATGGCTGCCTCCGCACTGATCAGCAGCAGTCCGGCCAGCCCGGCCGCGGGGCCCTCGCCACCCGGCGCTGCCCGCACCGTCCCGTCGTCGCCGATCACCAGGCAGACCGGCAAGCCGGAAGCGACCGATCGGAGGTCTGCCGCCGGCGTCCCGTCCGCGTACTGCTGCGGGACATGATTCAGCAACACCGACCGTAGCGCCTCGCGCGTCGCGACCGCCTGCCGGAGATCGCGGTCGGTGGCGGCGCCCGATCGTGCGGGACCGGTCAGGCCGCGAGCAACCATCCACGCGTCGAGGGCGCCCGGCGAGCTGAGTTCGTCGGTGCCCGCCTCGATGTCGAGCGTGTTGACGAACCCCCGCACCAACTCCAGCTGGCCAGGCGCCTGGCCGATGACGGCCTGCCTGCTTCGGTTGTCCTGCTCGGCCGGCGCCTTCTGTCCTTGCGCTACCACCATTGCAGTCTAGCTGGTTGCGGCCTAGCGGAGCGCGTCGTAGTGTTCAAGTAACCAACACTGACGTCTTGATGGTTACGCTACGGAGGCCGGCATGAACGACTGGGTCGTCATCGGGGTACCGACGAGCGCGGGAGCGCACCATGCAGGCCAGGATCTCGCGCCTGCCGCGTTGCGGGCCGCCGGGCTGACCGGACAGCTAGCCAAGGCAGGACTCGCCGTCGCAGACGCGGGCGACCTGGCGGGCGCGGTGTTCGCCGCGGACCGGGCGGCGCCGGAAGCGCGCAACCTGGCGGCCGTCGCCCGGGTTGCCGCAGAAGTGGCCGATGCCGTGGCCGGGGTCATCGCGGACGGCAAACTACCGCTGCTGCTCGGCGGAGACTGCACGATCACGATCGGCGCCGTGGCGGGCCTGCGCCGCCATCATCGCGACGGCGGCCTGATCTACCTGGACGGCGACACCGACTTGGGCGTGCCGGGAGACGGCGGCTCGGGGATCCTCGACTCGATGGGCATCTCGCACCTGCTCGGCAGGGGCGCCAGCGAACTGACGAGCCTCGGCGGAACGGCGCCGCTGCTCGAGCCGGCCAGGCTCGCGATCATCGGACCGGATCCGCGGGAGACGACCGACGCCGGCCGCGAGTACCTGGCCGACGCGGGTGTGCAGGTGCAGGAGGCGCCCGCCGTGATCGCCGACCCGGCGGCGGCGGCTAAGCGGGCGGTGCACGCTGTCACCGCAGCGAGCGGGCGCTACCTGGTGCACTTCGACGTCGACGTCGTCGACTCGGGCGACCTGCCGCTCGGCAACTTCCCGCACTACGGCTCCGGCGTCAGGCTGGACGACGCACTGGCGGCGCTGAGGGTCCTCTGCTCGGATCCGGCGTTCTCCGGGCTGGTCCTCACCGAGATCAATCCGACCCACGATCCAACGGGGTCCGAGATCCGCAGGCTGGTCGCAGGGCTCAGCGGCGCATTGCCGGCCTGACGCCTGTCCGCTCTTGACCCGGCGCCACTCGTGGTTTTACTCTTTCTCTATGACTATAGATAAAGGGTCTAAGTCAGAGCCGGAAGTCAGGGACGGCGAGGCCGTCGCATCACGACCGGCGGGCTCGCCGATCGCGTTCCGGCTCGAGCCAGGCTCAGGCGTTCCGACGTACTTGCAGCTCGTGCACCAAGTCGAGCAGTCGTTGCGGCTCGGCTATCTCACAGAGGGCGACCGGCTGCCGACAGTCAAGGAGGCAGTCGAGGCGCTCGCGATCAACCCCAACACCGTGCTGAAGGCCTACCGCGAGCTGGAGCACAGGGGACTGGCCGCGGGACGGCCTGGCCAGGGCACGTTCATCGCGGGCACGCTGCGCCGGGTCGGCATCGCGGAGCAGGCGCAATTGCGTAAGGGACTGATGAGCTGGCTGCGGGCTGCCGACGAGGCGGGCCTGGATGTCGAGGGCATCGAGGCCTTGTTCGCCGCCTCGATGCGGGATTTTCGTGAGCGCCGCGACGGGGCTGACGCCCGGCGCGGCGCTCATCGCGCTGACCAAGCCAGCAAGCGGGGGCGAGGCGTCGCATGAACATCATTGAGGCCTGCGAGCTCGGCAAGCGCTTCGGCCGTACCTGGGCGCTGCGGGACTGCACGCTGTCCATACCGGCGGGCCACGTCGTCGCGCTGGTCGGGCCGAACGGGGCCGGCAAGACAACGCTGCTGAGCCTGGCGGTCGGGCTGCTCCGGCCGACCGCTGGCCGCCTGTCTGTGCTGTCGGGCGAGCAGCCAGGCGGAGCGGCGGCACGGAGCCGGATCGGCTTCGTGGCCCAGGACGCGCCGCTGTACGGGAACCTGAGTGTCGGCGACATGCTGCTGGTGGCCAGGAACATGAACCTGACCTGGGGCGACGACTGGGCCCGCGCGCGCGTTGCTGACCTGCGCATTCCGCTCGATCGCAGGGTGAGCCAGCTCTCCAGCGGCCAGCGGGCTCAGCTCGCGCTGGCGATCGCAGTGGCCAAACGGCCTGAGGTCCTGATCCTGGACGAACCGCTCGCCGCACTAGACCCGCTGGCGCGGTACGAGTTCATGAGCTCCCTGATGGCGGCGGTGGCCGAGAACGGCCTGTCGGTGGTGTTCTCCTCGCACGTCGTCTCCGAACTGGAGCGCATCGCCGACTATCTCGTCGTGCTCAGCAACGGCCATCTGCAGATCGCAGGCGAGGTCGAGCAGGTGCTGGCCAGCCACAAGATCCTGACCGGCCCAGGCGGCGAGAGCCTCAAGGACTCGCACCAGCTCGCGATCATCCACGCGCAGGAGGCCGGGGCGCAGACGCACCTGCTGGTCAGGACCCAGCCCGGCGAGCAGCCGTTCCGGGGCTGGCAGTCTCATCCGGCCAGCTTGGAGGACATCGTTCTCGGCTACCTGCGCGAGCCGACCGCAAGGATGCTGCCGGGACCGGCGGTCGCAGCGACCCGAGGCAGCCCGGCGGTGCAGGCATGACCGCTATCTCACGCGTAACCGGCCGCAAGGACCCAGGCACGAGGCCGCCACGGCGGTTGTCATGGCGGCGGCTCGCCTCGGCGTCGCTGCGGCAGCGCAAGGGCTCGCTCGCCGCCTACGCGGTGTTCGCCCTGGTCGTGGCGGTGGCGATGGCCGTGACCGGGCTAGTCCTGCACGGGTCGGGCCAGGCCGCCTTCAGCGCCGGGCCGCATTCGCTGTGGTGGCTCTACGATCCGACCTGGACCTCGCTCAGGCTCGTGCTGCTGCTGATGCCCGTCCTGGCCGGCTTGTTCCTCGGTGCGCCGCTTGGTGGCACGCGAGATCGAGACAGGCACGGCCAAGTTCGCCTGGGCGGAGAGCGCCGGAAGGATCCGCTGGCTGCTCGGGGCGGTCATGCCGGTCGCGCTGCTTCTCACGGTCATCGCGGTTGGGCTCGCCTTTGAACTGCGCTGGTGGACGGACGCCTTGACGCCCTATCGGCCATGGTGGGGCGACCTTTTCAGCTTGAATCCGCTGCCTTTCACTGGCTGGATGCTGATGGGCTTCAGCCTGGGCGTGGTCATGGGAGCGGCGATCCGGCGCACCGTGCCCGCCATGGCGGCCACGCTCGCCTGTTACCTCCCGCTGGCGTTCTACGACCTATCGCTGGGCTGGCAGCGCAGCTATCTGCCGCCCCTGCACCAGCGTGCCGTGGACGTCACGATCGGGGCTGGCGGCGGCTACGGCTACGGCGTGCCCCTCAGATCGGGGGGCGGCCCGGGTTCTGAGATCATCAGCAGCGCACTGGGCTGGCCCGACGGCAGGCTGCTCACGAGCGCTCAACTGCATCACCCGGCGACGTGGTTCCGCGCGCACCACATCCAGGTGTGGCTCACCTATCAGCCCGGCAGCCGGTTCTTCCTGTTCGAGTGCATCGAGTTCGGCTGGCTGATCGGGCTGTCGGCGATCCTCATCGGCCTGACCGTCCTGCTCATCCGCCGCGGCACGTCCTGAACGGAGCTGCAATGACAACTCTGACGGCGCGGGGTGCAAGTCGAACTTCGCCAGGGCGTGACCGCGAGAACATAATCCTGGCCGTGCTGCGACAGCACAGGAGTGCGGTCACCGGCCTGCTGGTCGTGTTCGCCGCGTTGGCGATACCGGTAATCGTCACGGGCATCCAGGCCCACGTGGCCTACGAGCACGCGGGCGCGGCGTCCTGGATTCGCTCCAGGTACGTGGGCCTCAGCATCCTGCCCTTCCTCGCGGGCATGTTCCTCGGCGCCCCACTCGTCGCTAGCGATTTCGAGACGGGCGCGTTCCGTTTTTCGATGACTCAGGGCATGAGCATCCGGCGGCAGCTTCTCCTCAAGCTGCTCGTGCTCGGCGCCGCGGTGGCAGTTGCCGCAGCTGTGCTCGGCGCGCTCAGCATGTGGGCCCTGGCGCCGAGCGCCCACATGGCCCTGCGCACGCTCTCGGCACCGGGCCATTGGCGGCCGGTCTACTTCAACATCACGGCGCTGACCCTTCCGGCGTGGGCGCTGCTCGGCTTCAGCCTGGGCACACTCGCTGGCGCGGTCATCAAGAGAGCCGGGCCGGCGATAGCCGTGACGCTCGTGGCCATCGGGTGTGTATCAGCGGCGATGAGCAGCTATGCGGCCAGAGAACCAGGCGGCCTGTACAACCAGATGCTGCAGCTTGGCCCCGTCGCGATGCGAGACAACGCCGCTCCGTTCGGGCACATCATGTGGAACGGCAACTGGCCCAGGTCAGTCACTGCGAACTTGAACCGAGCGCCAGGTCCGCCTGACAGCGTCTGGGTCGCGAGCTGGCTTGCCGGACCGAACGGACGGCTCACCCCAGCCCAGGTGGACACGCTGGACAACCACCTCCCGTCCTCCGTCGTTATCAACCTCGCCCGGAGCAGTGCCTGGATGGCCAGGCGGCACATTACCGCGTGGTTCAGCTATCAGCCAGCCAGCCGGTACTGGTTGTTCCAGGGCGCGTTCGCGGCGATTTTGCTGGCGTTCACCGCTGCGGCGGGGTTCGCAGCGGTCCGGATCGCGGGCCGGAGAAGGTGATGGGCGCCCTCTGCCCGCCCGTCTTCCCGGCAGGCAGTCAGGGCCAACAGGGGACCTCGCGGCGCAGGGCCGTCTAGCCTGGGAATGTGCGGGAAATCTCGGTCTTCAGCGGAAGTGCCCATCCTGGGCTCGCGGCGGAAATCTGCGGGCAGCTCGGTGTTCCGCTGGAACCGGCGATCGTCCGCCGGTTCGCCAACGACTGCCTGGAAGTTCAGCTGCAGTCCAACTGCAGGGAACGGGACGTTTTCCTGATCCAGCCGCTCGCGGCGCCGGTGCAGGAGCACCTGGTCGAGTTGCTGCTGATGCTGGACGCGGCGCGCGGCGCGTCGGCAGCGCGGGTCACCGCCGTGATCCCGCACTACGCCTACGCCCGCTCGGACAAGAAGAACATGCCCAGGGTCTCGATCGGCGGGCGGCTCGTCGCCGACCTGCTCGTCACCGCGGGCGCCAGCAGGGTGCTCACGATGACGCTGCACTCGCCGCAGGTACACGGGTTCTTCTCGGTGCCCGTCGATCACCTGCACGCGCTGCACGAGATCGCTGATCATTTCCGCGGCACGGACCTGGCCAACTCCGTCGTCGTATCGCCTGACCTCGGCAACGCCAAGCAGGCTGCCGCGCTGGCCAGGATGCTGGGCCTGCCGGTCGCCGCCGGCGCCAAGGAGCGGATCAGCGACGACAAGGTCACGATCACCTCGATCATCGGCGATGTGGCCGGACGCAACGTGATCGTGCTGGACGACGAGATCGCCAGGGGAACGACGATCATCGAGCTACTCGCCCGGCTCAGGGAGCACGGCGCGCACAGCGTCCGGATCGCCTGCACGCACGGCCTGTTCTGCGACGGCGCGCTGAAGCGGATCGCGGCCTGGCCAGAGGTGCAGGAGATCGTCTGCACGAACACGGTCGCGATCCCCGAATCCGAGGGCAACGAGCGGCTGCACGTGATCTCACTCGCGCCCGCCCTTGCCGAGGCCATCAGGCGGATCCACGAGGGCGAGTCAGTGAGCGCGCTGTTCCACGATCAGTGACGTTCGTGCTGCGCGATCTGTGATCGGCCTGTCCTGCGATCAGTGCGCCCGGTCCTTGGCCCAGGCGGCGATCTGCAGCCGGGACGTGAACCCGAGCTTGGCCATGACGTTGGCGATGTGCCTCGCTACTGTCGCGGCCGCGATGCCGAGCTCGTCGGCGATGGCCCGGTTGGACAGGCCTCTGGTGATCAGGGCCGCGATCTGGAGTTCGCGCGCGGTCAATTCTGGTTCCCGCGACGCCAGCAGGTCGGGCACGGTCAGGGCCAGCTCCACGGCTTCGTCGCTGCTGAGGCCTGACCCGGCCGCGCGCAGTGTGGTGATCTCTGCCTCGCTCAGCCCGTCGACCGCGGCGAGCAGCCGGCTGGCGCGCCTCGGCGGCGCCTCAGGCAGGCCGGCCTGGCTGCGCAGCGCCGCGGCCGTGGCCGCCAGCTTGACGGCGAGGTCCTGGTTCCCCTGAGCGATGGCGAGCGCGGCGAACGTGTCCAGGCCTCTGATCACGCCGATCCTGCTGCCCGTCGACCGGCTCAGCTCGATGCTCTCGCTGAGGTGCTGGCCGGCCAGCTCAAGCTCGCCCTGACTGATCTCGATCCGGCCGATTCCGGCGAGGCAGCGCGCCATCTCCGGCCGGGCACCGATCTCGTGCAAGATCGAGAACGCCTCCTCGTAGTGCTGCCGTGCCTTGGCAGGATTGCCTGTCAGCCTGGCGAGGTCGCCGAGGCCGAGCAGCCCGCGCGCGAGGGCCCACTGCTGGTCGATGCTCCTGGCGATCCCGAGCGCCAGCTCGCCCAGGCGAAGCGCCCCGTCGAGGTCACCACCGTAGGCAGCGATGGCCGCCCTGGTACCGCACGCGTAGCTGATGTTGAATCCGTCGCCCGAGCCTTCGGCCAGCCGCTCGGCTTCAGCCGCCAGCGCTTCGGCCTCGTCTAGCTGGCTCGCGTGCAGCGCGACCTCGGCGAGCAAGTTCAGCGCCGACGCGGCCCAGAACTCCAGGCCAGGGCCGCGGCACAGCTCGAGGCCGGCCTTCGCGCGCTGTGCGGCATCCGCGGGGTCGAGCGGGAACGCGAGCTGAGCCCGGCCGACCAGGGCGGGCCCGAGCACCGCGTCGGCGATCGTCGAGGTATCCAGCTCAAAGAAGGCATCCATCCAGCCGGCGCCCTCGCCGAATGATCCTTGCACGATCCAGACCGGACGCATCGACACGCAGATTCGCAGTCCGCTCTCGAGGTCGCCGGCCTGATGACACCAGGTCAGCACCTGGGTCAGGTTGCCGTTCTCGAGCTCGAACCGGCGGAACGTATCAACCCGCTCGTCCCACGTGCCAGGTGTCAGAGCCATGCCAAGCAGCGCGGCCTCCTCGACCTCGCGCACGGCGTAGCCGCGGAAGCGGGCCCTCAGCTGATCGGCTTCGTGCGCCTGCTCCAGTCGCCCGGCCGCGTACTCACGGATCGTGTCCAGCATCCGGTACCTGATCCGCCCGGCCGCGTCGGACTCTGCGATGACCAGGGATTTGTCGGCGAGGCCCGCCAGCAGGCCGAAGACTTCGCTCGCGGCTAGGTCGTCGCCTGGCATCAGGTCAGAGCAGACGTGCTCGGCCATGGTCAGGGGCCAGCCCGCGAACACCGACAGCCGGCGGAGCAAGACGCGCTCAGGCTCCGAGAGCAGCTCGTGACTCCAGTCGATGGCCGAGCGCAGCGTCCGGTGCCTGGCTGGCGCCATCCGCTCAGCGGAGTTGAGCAGTACGAACCGGTCAGCCAACCTGGCCGCGATCTGCTCGACCGTGAGGACGCGCACCCACGCGGCTGCTAGCTCGATGCCGAGCGGCAGGCCGTCCACTGCCCAGCAGATGGACGTCACCGCCGCCATGTTGCCTGGCCCCAGGACGAATCCTGGCCGGGCCGCGGCCGCCCGGTCGGCGAACAGCCGCAGCGCGTCGGAGCGCAGCGGCGCCGACTCGTCGACCGGCCCCGAGGCCCCCTCCTGGTCCGGCATCGACATCGGCGGGACCTGCCAGACCGTCTCCGCGGCCACCCGCAGCGGCTCCCTGCTGGTCGCGATGACACGCAGCCCTGCCGACCCGGCCAGCAGGCGCTGGCACACGCGCGCGCACGCCTCGATCACGTGCTCGCAGTTGTCGAGGACCATCAGCATCTGGCGTGACCGCAAAGCGTCAGTGAGGGTCGCGATCAGCGCACGACCCGGTTCCTCGACGACCCCGACGACGGACGCGACTCTCGAGACGACCAGTTCGCGGTGCTGTACGTCGGCGAGATCGATGAACCAGGCTCCATCGGGGAATTCCGGCGCGAGCCTGGCGGCGACATGGATAGCGAGCCGCGTCTTGCCGATTCCACCGGCCCCGCAGAGCGTCAGTGCGCGTGTGGTGCCGGCGATCCGGCAAACCTCACTTATTTCATGTTCGCGACCGACAAAGGCATTAAACCCTTCGCCGGTATTGCCGTGAATACCCAATTCCATGTCGTCGCCAGGCTCTCGGTCAGAGGCAATTCACGCTCTTTACCGTCGCGATCAGTAGCCAAGGTAACGTGCGAGAGCGACAAAAGGAACACCAACCACATTGAAACCTGTTATGTCCGGCACGGCGAGCGTCAGAGTGCGACAAGCCGCGAACTCAGAGTAGCGTCTGGCCGCTGACTCGCTGCTCGAGCGCGAGCAGGAAACGCTTGCGGTCCATGCCGCCGCCGTATCCGGTCAGGCTCCCGTCCGCGCCGATCACGCGGTGGCAGGGAACCACGATCGAGACCGGGTTCCTGCCGTTGGCGAGCCCGACCGCGCGCGACGCCGATGGCTGGCCGATCCGCGTGGCGAGTACGCCGTAGGAGATGGTCTCGCCGTACGGGATCTCCTGCAGCGCCGCCCAGACAGTCCGCTGGAACCCCGATCCGTCCAGAGTCAGCGGCAGGTCAAAGCTGGTCAGCTCGCCGTCGAAGTAGGCGTCGAGCTGACGGGCCGCCGAGGCCAGCACCGGCTCGGTGTCGCTGGCGACCGCGGCGCCGAGCGCGCCTGCGGCGGGCTCATGCCGGGTTATCTCCATATGGATGCCGGCCAGCCTGCCGTTCTCGGCGACCAGAGTCAGGGGTCCGATCGGGCTGTCAATTACGGTGTGCACAGTCAACGCTTTCCTTCCTTCGCGTGGTGTGCGCCGGCTCTCAGGCCGCCGGCAGCTGGTTGATGGCGTGATCGGAGGTAGCCCATAGGTACTGCACCGCGTAGGCCCGCCAGGGCCGCCACCGCTCGGCTCGCCCGATCAGGGCCGCGGGGGAGGCTGGAAGGCCGGCCGCGGCCGCCGCCTGCCGGACGCCAAGGTCGGTCGGCGTGAACGCGTCGGGGTCGCCGAGGCCGCGCATGGCGACGATCTCGATCGTCCACGGGCCGATTCCCGGCACGGTCGCGAGCACGCTCCTGGCGACCTCCCAGTCGGCGCCAGAGCCGAGGTCGAGCGCGCCGCTAGCGACGGCTCGCGCTAGGGCCAGGACGCTCTGACGGCGGCTGGCCGGCATGGCAAGGGCCGCGGCATCCGTCTCCGCGAGCACGGCCATATCTGGAAAGAGCCTGGCCAGGCCTCCGTTCAGGTCCTCGACCGGCTCGCCGTACCGCTCGGCGAGACGGGCGCCGTGCGTCCGCGCGGCCGCGGTCGATACCTGCTGTCCGAGGACGGCCCGCACGGCGAGCTCGGCGGCGTCCACGGTACGCGGCACCCGCCGCCCCGGCGCCTTGGCGACCAGCGGCGCCAGCGTCTCGTCCGTGGCGAGCAGATCGCCCACCGCGACCGGGTCAGCGTCCAGGTCAAGCAGCCGCCTGCAACGCGAGATCGCCATCGCGAGGTCACGCAGATCCGTGAGCGCGAGCTGGCACCCGATGTACTCAGGCCCGGGGCGCAGCGACACGATGCCTGGGCCGTTCGGCAGCCGGAGTGTGCGGCGGTACGAGCCGCCGCGCCATTCCTCCACACCAGGGATCGCGGTGGCCACCAGGTGCCCGAACAGGTTGTCTGGGCACATCGGCAGCCGGAACGGCAGCCGGAGCGAGATCGCGGCGAGCGATCCGGCCGATCCGGCCGATCCGGCCGATCCGGCCGATCCGGCCGATCCGCCCCTTTGCTGCCCGCAGGCGACTGTCTTGCGCCCGCCTGCCGTTGCGCGCCTGCGCAATTCGGTCGGCGGCATCGCGAAGACCCCGAGGACCGTGTCGTTGAATGTCCTGATGCTCGGAAAGCCCGCAGCGAACGCGACATCCCCCATCGGCAGCGCCGTCGTCTCGATCAGCAGCCTGGCGGTCTGGGCTCGCTGCGCCCGCGCGAGGGCCAGCGGCCCGGCGCCGAGCTCAGCCAGGAGCTGACGTTCGACTTGCCGGACGCTGTAACCGAGCCGCGCCGCGAGGCCCGCCACGCCTTCGCGGTCGACCACCCCGTCGGCGATGAACCGCATGGCCCTGGCGACGAGGTCGGCGCGCTCGTTCCACTCAGGCGAACCCGGGCTCGCGTCGGGCCGGCAACGCTTGCAGGCGCGAAAGCCGGCCTGCTGGGCCGCCGCCGCACTCGGATAGAAACGCATGTTCTTCGGCTTGGGCGGGACGACGGGGCAGCTCGGCCGGCAGTAGATGCCGGTGGTCAGCACGGCCGTGAAGAACCAGCCGTCAAACCTGGCATCCTTGCTCTGCACCGCCCGGACGCAGCGCTCCGTGTCTTCGTGCATACCAGCAAGCATTGGTGTCGCCAGGGCGAGAGTCTAGCGAAAATGCGACATCGAGGACCGGGCGAAGATTGCGTGATCAGCAATCTGACAGCTGCGATAATTTTGCGCATCACGAAAGTTTTACTAGACTCACGGCGTGGACTGCGCACCGGAAGGCCTGCGTGAGCGGAAGAAGGCGGCAACCCGCCGCTCGCTCGGCATCGCCGCGATGCGGCTAGCTGTGCAGCGCGGCCTGGACAACGTGCTCGTCGAGGACATCGCAGCAGAGGCCGACGTCTCGGCCCGCACCTTCAACAACTACTTCGCCAGCAAGTACGAGGCGATCTGCGCCCTGGCGATGGAGCGCAGCCAGCGCATGGGCGCCGAACTGCGGAACCGGCCAGCGAGCGAGCCGCTGATGGATGCGATCACCAACGCCGTCATCGAGCCCTACGAGGGCGGCACGAGGACCCCTGACAAAGAGTGGATATCGGGGGTCAGGCTCGTGATCGCGTCACCGGCGCTGCGCGGCGAGTACCTGCGGACGCACTACGCTGCTCAGCGGATGCTGGCCGACGCGATCGCGGACCGGACCGGCGCCGATCAGCAGACCGATATGTTCCCGGCCGTGCTGGCCGGCGCTGTCGCGGCCGCCATCGGCGTCGCTCACGAGCGCTGGCTGCACTCCGACCCGCCGGTACCGCTCGTGCCGCTGATCAGGGAGGCACTCGCCACGCTGCGCTTTCCGTTAGTGCCGCACGCTGAGAGCGAATTGGCTTGCGATCGGCGCAGGCCAACGCCCATCCTGACGGTTCCGGGCCCGCCCATGCCCGCCGCCGCCCCGATCACCCCGTACCAGGACCGAAACCCGAGAGAGTAAACGTGCTGATCAGGTTGCTCCGCGACTACCTGCGCCCGTACCGCAGGGACCTGTGGCTCATCGTCGTCCTGCAACTCGTGCAGACGCTCGCGACGCTGTACCTGCCGACGCTGAACGCCGACATCATCGACAACGGCGTCATCACCGGAAACTTGCACTACATCCTGCGCACTGGCGGGTTCATGCTCGCTGTCGCGCTGGTGCAGATCGTCTGCTCGATCGGAGCTGTGTACTTCGGTGCCCGCACCGCTATGGCGCTCGGCAGGGACATCCGGGTGGCGGTCTTTTCAAAGGTGCAGCAGTTCTCGGCCAGGGAAGTCGGCCACTTCGGCGCGCCGTCCCTGATCACCAGGGGCACGAACGACGTCCAGCAGGTGCAGATGCTGGCCCTGATGACCTTCACGATGATGGTCGCCGCGCCGATCATGTGCGTCGGCGGCATCATCCTGGCGCTGCACCAGGACGTGCAGTTGTCCGCGCTGCTACTGGTCGCTGTGCCCGCGCTCGGCATCATCGTGGCGGCGATCATCGCCAGGATGCGGCCGCTGTTCAGGCAGATGCAGGTGCGGATCGACGAGATCGCGCGAGTACTGCGCGAGCAGATCAGCGGCGTCCGGGTGATCAGGGCGTTCGTCAGAGAGGGAAAGGAACGGGACAGGTTCGCGGTCACGAATACCGACCTGTTCACGGTGTCGCTCGGCACCGGCAGGCTGATGGCGCTGATGTTCCCCGCGGTCATGCTGATCCTGAACCTCTCCAGCATCGCCGTGCTGTGGTTTGGCGGGCACCTGGTCGCGAACGGCAGCATGCCGGTGGGCGCGCTGACCGCGTTCCTGACGTACCTGCTTCAGATCCTGATGTCGGTGATGATGGCCACGTTCATGTTCGTCATGGTGCCTCGCGCCGAGGTCTGCGCCGAGCGGATCGTCGAGGCGCTCGACACCGAACCCGACGTACGGCCGCCAGAGCGCCCCGTCGGCGTCGGCGTGGTACGCGGTCGGCTCGAGCTGCGCGCGGTGGAGTTCCGCTACGCAGGCGCGGCCCAGCCCGTGCTGCACGACATCAACATGATCGCCGAGCCCGGCCGGGTGACCGCGATCATCGGCGGCACAGGCAGCGGCAAGACGACCCTGGTCAACCTCGTGCCCAGGCTCTTCGACGCGACAGCCGGATCGGTGCTCGTCGACAACGTCGACGTCCGCGACCTCGACCCTGCCGTGCTGTCCGGCCTGATCGGCCTCGTGCCGCAGCGACCGTACCTGTTTTCCGGCACGGTCGCGTCGAACCTGCGGTACGGAAAGCCGGATGCCACAGACGCCGAACTGTGGCGCGCGCTGGAGATCTCGCAGGGGCGTGACTTCGTCGCCCAGATGCAGGGCGGCCTCGACGCCGCCATCTCCCAGGGCGGCACCAACGTCTCGGGCGGGCAGCGGCAGCGGCTGGCGATCGCCAGGGCCGTCGTGCACCAGCCAGAGATCTACCTCTTCGACGACTCGTTCTCCGCGCTGGACTACGCGACCGACGCCGCCCTCCGCGCGGCGCTGGCGCGGGAAACCTCCGAGGCGACCGTGCTGATCGTCGCTCAGCGGGTCGCGACGATCAGGAGCGCCGACAAGATCATCGTGCTCGAGGCCGGCCGGATTGTAGCCGCTGGCACGCACGACGAGCTGATGGCCACCGACCAGACCTACCGGGAGATCGTGCTGTCTCAGCTGACCGAGCAGGAGGCGGCGGCATGACCGGCCCGTCCCAGGCCACCGGCCAGGCGAACGGCCAGCTGGGGGAGCGGGCGACCCCGAAGCGAGGTCCTGGCCCCGCGCCAGGGACCAACGTGGGCCCGGCCAGGTTCATGGGCGGCATGTCGACGGAGAAGGCGCTGGACTTCGGCGGGTCGAGCCGGCGGCTGCTGCGCATGCTGTCGCCGCAACGCCCGCTCATTGTCACGGCGATCTTGATGGGCGTGGCCAGCGTCGCGCTGTCGGTGGTTGGCCCCAAGGTGCTCGGCAACGTCACCAACCTGGTTTTCTCCGGCTTCATCAGCAGCAAGATCCCGCCTGGCGTCACCCAGGCGGAGTTCGTCGCCAGGCTCCGCGCCACGGGCCACACGACGCAGGCCAAGCTGATCGGCGCGCTGCACCTGACGCCGGGGCATGGCATCAACTTCGATCAGGTCGGCAGGACGCTCGCGATCGTCGCATTCATCTACCTAGGTGCCGCGATCTGCAGCGTCATCCAGGGCCGCGTTGTCGCCACCATCGTGCAGAAGGCGATCTTCGGCATGCGCGAGCAGGTGCAGGCAAAGCTCGCCAGGCTGCCGCTGAGCTACTTCGACCGGCAGCCGCGGGGCGAGATCCTCAGCCGGGTCACCAACGACATCGACAACCTCGCGCAGTCCCTGCAGCAGACGCTCAGCCAGGTCGTCACCTCGCTGCTGACCATCGTCGGCGTGCTGGCCGCCATGATCTGGATCTCCTGGCTGCTCGCGCTCATCGCCCTGGTTACGGTGCCCGCCTCGATCTTCATCGTGGCAAGGATCGGGAAGCGGGCACAGCCGCAGTTCGTCAGGCAGTGGTCCACGACGGGCAGGCTCAACGCCCACATCGAGGAGAACTTCACCGGGCACTCGCTGGTCAAGGCCTTCGGCAGGACCGGAGACTCGATGGCGGTCTTCGCCGAGCAGAACGACCGGCTTTTCCAGGCCAGCTTCCGCGCTCAGTTCATCTCGGGCACGATCCAGCCAGCGATGATGTTCGTCGGGAACCTGAACTACGTGCTCGTCGCCGTCGTAGGTGCGCTGCGGGTTGCGTCGGGAGCGCTGTCGCTGGGCGACGTGCAGGCGTTCATCCAGTACTCGCGGCAGTTCAGCCAGCCGCTGACTCAGGTCGCCAGCATGGCCAACCTGCTCCAGTCCGGCGTCGCATCGGCGGAGCGGGTCTTCGCGCTGCTCGACGCAGACGAGCAGGAGCCCGACCACCCCGCGCCCGAGCAGCCAGAGGACGTACGCGGCAGCGTCCGGTTCGAGGACGTCTCGTTCAGCTACTTCCCCGACGTTCCGCTGATCGAGCACCTCTCGCTCGCGGTCGAGCCAGGGCACACGGTGGCGATCGTCGGCCCGACCGGCGCCGGCAAGACCACCCTGGTGAACCTGCTGATGCGGTTCTACGAGGTCAACGACGGCGCGATCACGCTGGACGGAGTCAATATCGCCGACATGAGCAGGGCCGAGCTGCGCTCGCTGACCGGGATGGTGCTGCAGGATGCCTGGCTCTTTGGCGGCACGATCGCCGACAACATCGGCTACGGCTCGGAGTCCGCGACCCGCGCGCAGATCGTCGAGGCCGCGAAAGCGACCTACGTTGATCGATTTGTCCAAACCCTGCCAGATGGATATGAAACGGTCATTGATGAAGAGGGTTCGAATGTCAGCATGGGGGAGCGGCAGCTGATCACCATCGCGCGCGCGTTCCTGGCCAGGCCCGCGATCTTGATCCTGGACGAGGCGACAAGCTCGGTCGACACCAGGACCGAGGTGCTGATCCAGCGCGCGATGAACTCGTTGCGTGAGGGCAGGACCAGCTTCGTCATCGCGCACCGGCTGTCCACGATCCGCGATGCCGACGTCATCCTGGTGATGGAGCAAGGTCAGATCGTCGAGCAAGGCACCCACGACGAACTGCTGGCAGCGGGCGGCGCGTACGCCAGGCTGTACGCCGCGCAGTTCGCCGGGGCGCTCGCCGAGGTCGAGTGACCTGAGTTCAGTTCGCCTGCGCCGGCCGCCTGGTGAACCACGTCGTCCAGTTGGTCTCCCAGGATTGCCCGTCGTCGACGGAGAAGGCCTGGTCCCAGCGCGCCGACGTCGGCGTGATCTCGGACCAGGTGAACCGGCATCTGATAGGGCGGCCCTCCCACAACTGATCGCAGTAAAAGCGGCCGACGCCGTCGGCGAAGCTGCCGGTGACCGGCGGGGGATCCATCTGGCCGTTCTTGCTGTTCACCCACCAGAGGGACCACGTCCTCGCGACCGGGTCGAGCAGCCGGACGGTCAGCCCGGAGAAGCCGAGGTCGGGGACCGTGACTTCGTCGACGTTGGCGGCGCCGTCGAAGACCGACCAGCATGACGTCGACGAGGTGAACTCGTACCATTCGTCGCAGCCGGCCAGCGCCTTGCGCAGCCGGCGGTGCCTGCCGTCCCAGGACCCGACCAGGAAGTCGAAGTCGCCCGGCGACCCGGTGCCTGGCGCGCCCGAGCCAGGTGCGCCCTCGCCTCCGCCGCGCGCGCCCTCGATCGTCGTGTCGCCGCTCACGCCGCCACCTTCGTGGTGCCGTCGCGAAGAACATCCGCGAGGTAGCCGGCCAGGTCCGGCTGCGCCGGGCTGAGCACGTGCCTGATCCAGGCCGCGCGCTCGTGCCCGAGCGGCGCGAGTTCCCAGACGCAGCCGATCCACGGCCTGGTCAGCTCCGTGAAGTGCTCGGGATCGGTGTCGGGGCAGCCGAGGAACGGCACGCCGGCCGCGGCCGTCCGGCACTCGATGACGTTGCCCCACACCCAGCTGTACGCGTTCAGGTACGCCGCGCTGCCCGCGCCGCGGTGCAGGATCACGAACGAAGCGGGCGGAGTCTCGTCGTCGGGAGGCGGCAGCAGCCGCGGCAGGAATTCGCCGGCCGCCTTCTGGATGCCCGCTTCGATCTCGGGTTCGATGCTGACGTGATAGCGCTTGACCTCGCGCCCGCCGGCCGCGATGGCGCCATGGGCGCGCAGGTACTTCTCGTGGAAGGTCATGCTGGAAAGCTAGGACCGCATCACTGACACCTTGTGTCAGTGAGCGCCGATACGGTCCAGTCATGCGAGCGAGCCGGCTGGTGTCCATCCTGCTGCTGCTGCAGAGCCGGGGAAAGCTGACCGCGCAGCAGCTCGCCGACACGCTCGAGGTGTCGGTGCGGACCGTGTACCGCGACATCGACTCGCTCAGCGAGGCGGGCGTTCCCGTCTACGGCGACCCTGGGCCGGACGGCGGATACCAGCTCATCGGCGGCTACCGGACCAGGCTCAACGGCCTGACGGCGGCGGAGGCCGAGGCGCTGTCACTCGCGGGGATGCCGCGGGCGGCCGCAGAACTCGGGCTCGGCACGGTGCTGGCGACCGCGCAGCTGAAGCTGCAGACTGCGCTTCCGCCCGACCTGCGCGACCGGTCCGCGGCCATCAGCGAGCGGTTCCTTCTCGACGCGCCAGGCTGGTACCACGACGGGGACAGCTCGCCTCATCTGGCCACGGTCGCCGACGCGGTCTGGAACCAGCGCCGGATTGTCGTGCGGTACCGCAGGTGGACCGCGCCGACGGATGTGACGAGGACGCTCGACCCGCACGGGATCGTGCTCAAGGCCGGCAAGTGGTACCTGGTCGCGAGGGATGCGGCGGGCGCGCCGAGCGCCGCGGGCGATCCGGTGGCTGGAATCAGGGGGAGCGCCATGCGGACCTACCGGGTCAACCACATCCTGGCGCTGAGCGAGCCCGGGGAGCGGTTCGCCAGGGCGAACGGCTTCGATCTCGCGACGTTCTGGGCCTCAAGCGTGGCAGGTTTCCGGGCCGGCCTGTGGCAAGGGGAGGCGACGATCCGCCTGTCGCCGGCCGGCCGGGACCGGCTCGCCGAGATGATGAGCCCCGCGGTAGTTAGCTCGGCCGAGGCGACCGCGTCTGCGGCCGGCGCCGAGGGCTGGGTCACGGCGGTGGTGCCGATCGAGTCGCTGATTCACGCGCACCAGGACTTCCTGCGCCTCGGCGCTGATGTCGAGGTGCTGGCGCCTGCGGACCTGCGGGAGAAGATGGCCGACACATCACGGTCGCTCGCGGCGATCTACGGGGGATCTAGCCGAACCTGACCGGCATGTGCTTGATCCCGTTGATGAAGTTCGACCGCAGCCTGGCGACCTCGCCATCGAGGCTGATGCCGGGCATGAGCTCGGTCAGCGTCGCCAGCAGCACCCGAAGTTCGAGCACGGCCAGGTGCTTGCCGAGGCAGAAGTGCGGTCCGCCGCCGCCGAAGCCGACATGCGGGTTCGGGTCGCGGCCCGCGTCGAACTCCTCAGGTTCGGTGAAGACCTCCTCGTCCCTGTTCGCCGACGCATAGAAGACCACGACCTTGTCGCCCGCGGCGATCCGCTGACCGCCCAGTTCGGTGTCGCAGGTCGCGGTCCGGCGGAACAGGTTCACGGGGCTGACCCAGCGCACGATCTCCTCGGCGGCCGCCGGGATGAGCGACGGGTCGTCGACAAGCCGCCCCCACTGATCGGGGTGGTCGAAGAACGCGAGCATGCCGCCGGCGGCGGCGTTCCGCGTCGTCTCGGTGCCCGCCACGGTCAGCAGCAGGAAGAAGATGTCGAACTCATCGTCGGTGAGCACCTCGCCGGCCTCGTTCGGCTGCAGCAGCCGGGTCACGATGTCGTCCTGCGGCTTGGCCCTGCGCCGCTCGGCCAGCTGGCCAGCGTAGGCGTAGATCTCCATCGCGGCCGCGTGCTGCAGCCGCTGACCTGTCGGGCTCTGGAACTCGGGGTCGTCGGCGCCGACCAGGTGGTTCGAAAGCTGGTAGATCCGGTCCCTGTCCTGCGGCTCCGCGCCGACGAGCTCGCAGATCACCTGCAGCGGCAGCGGTGCCGCTAGGTCGGTGACGAAGTCCGCCGTGCCGCGGTCGCGCACCTCACCGACCAGCTCGCGGCAGATCTGGCTGACGTGCTCTTCCAGCCGGCCGATCATTCGCGGCGTGAAACCGCGGTTGACGAACGCGCGCTGCCTGGTGTGCTGCGGCGGATCCATGTTGAGCATCATGAGGCGCTGCATCGCCGCGCCGGGCTCTGGCACCTCGCCGAACACGACCAGCCGCCTGGCCGAGGAGAAGAGCTCAGGGTGCCTGGACAGGTAGGCGATGTCCTCGTGCCTGGTCACCGCCCAGAAGCCGGGCCAGCCGTTCCCGCCGCCGTAGGCGTGCCAGTACACCGGCGCGTGCTCGCGCAGCCAGGAGAACTGGTCGTACGGCGGCCCGCTGCGCTGATAGCGGTCAGCATCGATGAGGTTGATCTCTGGCGCCACCGCCGCCTCCGCCATGGCCCAATAGCCGGACACGTACACAGCCGGACACGTACACAGTACGGCCCGGTCCCGCCGCCGGCGCCGGGGAAGAGGCGCTACTTGCGGAGCAAGAAGAACAGGCTCGGGCCGAACTGCATCCCGGCCAGCCTGACTTGCGCCACTCGCTCGGCGGCGAGGATCGCCCGGCCGGGCAGTGCCTTCTTGATCAGCGGGTGGCGCAGGTTCGACACCGACAGCACGCGCTCGACCTGGAACCCCACGGTGCGGAACTGCTTCGCGACCGTGGCCGGGTGATGGTTCACGAACGGGATGCTGTCGCGCTCCTTGTTGGCCGCGGAGCGGATGTCGATCGCCTGCACAGGCAGCGGCTCGCGCCTGACCATGTGGCGGACCCGGTTGAGGGCGTGGGCCACGTTCGCGACCTCGACGATCGCGCTGCCGCCGGGCCGGAGGATCCGGTGCACCTCGGTGAGTTCCGCCGACGGGTCTGGCAGGTGGTGCATGACCCTGACCATCGCGACCAGGTCGACGCTCTCGTCCTCGAAGTCCAGGCTGGCGGCGTCCATCAGCCGCTTTTCGACGTCCGGGTGATCGGCCAGGAAGTCCGTGGCGAGCGAGAGTTGCTGGTTGCTCGAATCCACCAGCGTGACCTTGTCGGCGAAATCGGCGAGCACGACGCTGAGCCGGCCATATCCGCCGCCGATGTCGGCCGCGCGGTCGAACTTGCGGCCCCTCAGCAGCCGCCGGATCGCGATGACCTCGGCCTGGTGCTCGTAGTCCCGGTTAGACCAGTAGCTCTGGTAGTTGAAGCCCTCATCGTCGTAGAAAGCGGACCGATGATTCAGATCGATGTTCGTCACGATGATCCCCCCGGAGTCGTGGTCCCCGAGAATGCTCGCACGCAACCGGCGTTGCCAGCTACTTTGCTGGAACTTTCTTACCTGCTTTCACGAAAGCTTGACGCTGACCTAATCAGGAAATGGTGATTTGACCGCGTAAGCCCATCCGCGTCTTTCGGCGAGGCGCCGACCTATTGGCGCACCCCGGCCCGCGTACCTGCCGGCGGCAGCTTCTTCCGCGTAGCGCCGATAATGTACATTATGTTAAGTAGCGGCGCTCGGCGCACCTATCCGCTGCCAGATCCCGCTGACAGTGAAGCGTTCACTTGACTACTGGGCCGGCGTGGGCCATACTCAAGTGCATGCTTAACCATGTGCAGGACCTGGACCGGGTGTTCCAGGCCCTTGCCGACCCCGGCAGGCGGCTCATGGTCGAGCGGCTCAGCCGGGGCCCGGCGTCTGTGAGCGAGCTCGGCAGGCCGCTGGACATGTCGCTCGCTGCCGTGCTCCAGCACGTGCAGCTGCTGGAGGCGAGCGGGTTGATCAGCACCCAGAAGATCGGCCGCACCCGGACGTGCAGCATCAATCCGGCGGTCCTGCGCTCCGCCGAGAGCTGGATCGCCGAACGGCGCACGCTCATCGAGCGCAGCCTGGACCGCCTGGGCCAGTACCTGGCGCAGACCGCCGACCAGCCAGACCCTGAGGAGCAGCAATGACCGACAGTTCTGTCATCCACGACACGTTCTCGATCGAGCGCAGCTACCCGGCAGTGCCATCGCGGGTGTTCGCCGCCTTTGCCTCGAGGGAAGCCAAGGACGCCTGGGGTGGCGACGACCCGGGCATCGAGTCGGTGCAGGGCGAGGCGGCCGACTCCGAGTTTGATTTCCGGCCCGGCGGCCGGGAGCGGTTCGGCATGGAGTACAACGGCACGACGTATCGCTACGACGCGCTGTACTACGACATCGTGCCGGACCAGCGGATCGTCTACAGCTACGAGATGTACGCGAACGACGCGAGGATCTCGGTGTCCGTGGCCACAATCGAGTTCGGTAAGAGCGGCGACGGCACGGACCTGACCTGGACCGAACAGGGCGCGTACCTCGACGGCATCGACGGCGCGGAGGCGCCGGCGCTGCGCAAGGGAGGCACGGCGGAGATGCTCGACGGCCTGACTCGCTACCTGACGCGGGCCGCCGATGCGCAGCGGCACCGCTGACCGAGCTAGCTACTCCAGCGGACGGCGTCCGATCGCGCTCGGCTCGCGCCCGGCGAGCAGCCAGCCGCCGATCACCGCGACTAGCGGCATGCCGACAAGGATGAGCAGCAAGTTGGCCACCGGGATGCTGGCCAGCGAGGACAGCGTGTCCAGCTGACTGGTGCGGAAGAAGCCGATCGCCGCGATGTACCCGGCCACGATGCCGACGATCGCGCCGATGAGCGCCAGCGCGCCGGCCGTGGCCGCGGAGATCGCCCGGCGGGCTGTGCTACCAGCTCCGGTAGCAGTGAGCACGCGCAGATCGCTGGCCGTCTCGCTGCGGAGCAGGCCGACGCTCATCGCGAGGATTCCGAGTGCGAGCAGCATGCCGAAGACGGTCGCTACGTCGAGGATCTCGGCAGACGTCGGGATGCTGTTGCGCCTCTCCACGGTCAGCCCAGCCGTCGCTGCGGCGTGCTGGGCAGCGCTGACCTGACCCGCCGTCAGCGAGTCTGGCGCCTGGATCAGCCAGCCGACGGTGCTAGTCGTCAGGTGCAGCTGACGCACGGCGTGCTCGGTGATCACGGTGTTCGGCGCCGATGTGCCAGACGGCAACGCGCTGACCTCCTGGATCGTCGGACTCGCCAGGCAGTAGCTCGGCGGGCATGGCGCGTTGCTGCCAGGAGGGCCGAATTTGGAAGCACCGTACAGAAGCTGCATCTTCGACAGGCTGGACAGCCCTGGCCGCATGGTGAGGACGTCGGCGTTGCGGCTGACCTGCGCGGCGGTGATGCCGTACGCCCGCAGCAATCGCGGCGTGGCCACGTAGACAGGTCCGTACCAGCTCCGCCCGGACGCCGCGCGCTGCAGGGCGGAATCAGTCGTCTCGAGGAGGACGATGTCCCTGGTCCCGAGTGAGGCCGCGATACCGCGGGCCTCGGCCGCCATCGCTGCAAGCTGGGCGCCGGTCAAGGTTGGGCACCCGCTCGGCTCGTGCAGGCAGGTCGCGCCCGGAGTGGTGGCAGCCGCCTGGGGGTAGACGACGATCTGATTCGAAGCCAGGTTGGGCCCGACGTAATCGACGGCGCTGCCGAACCGCGCACCGGCGATCACGCAGATGATGACCGCGATGAGCACGCTGAGGCTGATCGCCCCGAGCGCCGCCCCCGAACGCGCCCGGTACCTGGCCAGGTCACGAAGGGCCAGCCGCACGACTATCGGGGCCCGCCTGGCTGCGCTGGCGAGCGGCGCCAGGCACGTCGGGGCGACGAGCACTACCCCGGCGCACAGCACGATCAGGCCCACGACCAGCGCGAGAAAGAGCGTCGACTTGTTGCCCGCTTCGGCCGCTGCAGACGTCGCCTGCTCACTCGCGAGCCCGATCAGGAAGAAGGCGACCGCCAGGAGTCCGGCGCCGGTCGGCCCTGCCCACCGGCGAGCCTGCCGTGGGGCCGGTGGCCGCCCGGCGAGCGCGGCGACGATCGGCACCCGGGCTATCGCCCTGGCGGGTCGGATGGCCGCCAGGTACGCCGCCAGAACGGCGAGCGCCATCGACACAAAGATCACCAGCCAGGGCAGCTGGAAGGCTCCGATGACATGGTGAGCGCTGGCCACGGCGTAGGGGCGATACGCCAGCCAGGCCGCCAGGCCGAGCGCGAACCCGGCCAGCGCGCCCACAACGCCGGTCGCGAAGCCATTCGCGCGAACGACGAGCCCGAGGTTGGAGTCCGTGGCGCCCTGCGCGCCGAGCATCCCGATCGAGCGCAGCCGCCGCTGCGCCAGTACCGTGAACCCGGCCACGCCGACCAGCGCGATGAGCAGCATCCCGAGCGTGGCCGCTGCGAGCGAGATGGTCACCGGGTTGATCACGTTGGTGTTGCTCACCGCCGTCCGCGACGTCACATTCGGGCCAATCGAACGCGGATTCACGCCCGGCGCGTCAAACAGCACAGTGACCTGCGAGGGCGCGCTGACCTGGCCGGGCGTGACGAGCGCGAAGTCGTCGAGCAGATTCTGCGGGTTGGTCACGATGCCAACCACCCGCCGGGCAGCACCGGTTCGGCGCCAGGTATCGCCGATCTTGAGGCCGAGTTCGGACGCCAGGCCGCTGGTCAGGGCTACCTGGCCGGGGCCCGCAGGATAGCGCCCGCTGGTCAGAGACAGCATTGGCCGACCGAACGGTCCGCCAGGATTCTGCGCCCGCATGCTATAGGTCAGCACCGAGCCAGGAACGGGAATCGTCTCGTTCTCGATCACGTCGACCCGGCCGAAGCGGCGCGCAATCGCGGCAATCCTGGCGGACACGTCAGGGCCAGGTCCCAGCGTCGCCATGTTGGTCGCGGTGCCGAAACCTGCGCCCGCTCCTGGCGGAGTGTCTGTCGCCACCGCCGAGCCGACGAAGGTGGCCGCGACCGCGACCGTGATCAGGGCGAGAATCAGCAGCTGCTGACGCCACTCGCGGCGCAGCAGCCGCCAGGCCCACCGAACGACCGCCCGCCGCGCCGGGACTCCCCCGTTGCCGCCCCCCGGGCGGGCCGGACTGTCGAGCACCGCCGTACCTCGTGTCATACGAGCAGTATACTCAGTATGATGCTCAGTATATAAGTAGCTGCCGCCACGCAGATGAGGAGCGGTATCGTCGGGTCATCCCGATGCGGCGCGGATCGCCGCAGCTGGAGGGGTCGTGACCGTCTCGTCCACCGGCATCGATGCCGTGTTGCAGGCACTGCCGCCAGCCTTCTCGCCCGAGCAGGCCTGCGAGATCGGCCTGGCGGCGTTCGGCGTGGAGTCCTCGGGTGCCCGCAGCCTGGGCAGCGAGCGCGATCAGGCGTTCCTGCTCACCTGCCCGTCCGGGTCAGGCGCGGCGGTACTGAAGGTGTCCAACCCAGCCGAGGACCCAGCGATGCTGGACATGGAGGCCCTCGCGGCCCTGCACGCCGCGCGCTGCGATCCTGCGCTGACCGTCGCCCTGCCGCGCCGTCGCACGGGAGCGCACGGGGCGCAGGACGATGGCGATATGACCGAACGCCGGGTCCGCTGGATGCACAGGGGCACCGGCTACTGGGTCCGGGCCTATGACGTGCTGCCCGGGCGGGCGCGGCTAGATCCGCTGACGCTGGCCGACCCGGCGCTCACGGCATGGGGCGAGACCGCTGCGCGGCTCGGCCTGGCGCTGCGCGGATTCATCCATCCGCGCGCGATCCGCCGCCTGCCGTGGGACGTCCAGCACGCGGCCAGCGTCCGGCCGATGACCGCCGCGATTGCGAGCATGCAGGCACGGGCCGCCGTGACGACGGTGCTCGACCGCTTCGACGCCGCGGTGGCGCCCCGGTGGGGGCTGCTCAGAACGCAGGTCGTGCACAGCGACCTGACCGCCGACAACGTCCTGGCCGACGAGGATGGCCTGATCACCGGCATCGTCGACTTCGGCGACATGACCTACACCGCGCTGGCGGTCGACATCGCCTCGGTGCTCGACTCGCTTGGCGGCGGCCGCGACCAGGCCGAGATGTTCCGGGTCGCGCGGCTGGTCATCGACGGCTACCAGCGATTGCTGCCGCTGGAGCCGATCGAGCTCGAGTTGCTCGGCGAACTGTGGGCCGCCAGGGCCGCCGTGACGGTGGCGATCGGCTCCTGGCGTGCCGCGTCGGGCCTGGAGGACCCGGGCTTCGCCGAGCGGTTCAACGACAGCGCGCTCGCCATCATCGACAACCTGCTCTCGGCCGGCTGGACGAGGACGGCACGGCTGCTCGGCTCCGATGCCACCCAGCCTGGCGGCGGGGAGCACAGCCTCGCGGCGCGCAGGGACGCTGTCTTCGGTCCGGCGATGGAGCCGCTCAGCTATGCCGAGCCGATCGAGATGGCAAGCGCCAGCGGCGTCTGGATGACCGGCACCGACGGGCGCCGCTACCTGGATATGTACAACAACGTCGTCTGCGTCGGGCACGCTCATCCCCGCGTGACGGCGGCGGTTGGCAGGCAATGGCGGGCGCTCAACACGAACCTGCGGTACCTGCACCCCTCGGCCGTCGAACTGGCCGAGCGGCTCATCGCTACGTGCCCGCCCGGGCTGGACACGGTGCTGTTCGTGAACTCCGGCTCGGAGGCCAACGACCTTGCCTGGCGGCTGGCCTGCTGGCACACGGACAATGCAGGCGGCCTGTGCACCGCATTCGCCTATCACGGCATTACGGCCGCGATGGCAGACTTCTCTCCGGAGGTGCTGCCCGACGCGCGGACGCCGGCCCACGTCCAGACCTGGACGCCGCCCGACAGCTACCGCGGGCTGCATCAGGACACCACGGGTTTCGCGGCGGCGCTGGACCGCCTCGCCAGCGACGGTTTCGCGCCGGCGGCCGTCATCTTCGACGGCGTCCTGCAGAGCGACGGGATCTACGACCTGGAAGCGCCCTACGTGCGCGAACTCGTGCGACTGACCCACGAGGCCGGCGGCCTGTGGATCGCCGACGAGGTTCAGGGCGGCCACGGCAGGACCGGCGACGCCATGTGGTCGTTCCAGCGATTCGGGATCGTGCCCGACTTCGTCACGCTGGGCAAGCCGATGGGCAACGGGCAGCCGGTCGGCGCGGTGATCACCAGGCGCGATCTCCTCGAGCGGTTCGCTCGTGACACCGTCTTCTTCTCGACGTTCGCGGGCAATCAGGTCTCGATGGCCGCCGCTCACGCCGTGCTCGACGTCCTCGCCGACGAGCGGGTGCTCCCCCGCACGCAGGCGGCGGGAGCGGCGCTCCGCGCGGCGGTGCGGGCCGCGACTAGCCAGTTCGGTTGCGTCGGGGACGTCAGGGGCGTCGGGCTGGCGAACGCCATCGAGATCGTGACCGACCCCTCGTCCGGGCGGCCGAACCGTATAGCGGCTGCCGCGATCAAGGACGCACTGCGGCAGCGGGGCGTGCTGGTCGGCACGACCGGCAGGGCCGGGAACGTGCTGAAGGTCAGGCCGCCGCTCGCCTTCACCGAGGACCTGGTGCCCGCCTTCACCGCCGCGCTGACCACGTCGCTCGAGGACTGCCAGGTCAGCGTCGCCTGAGCGATGAACCGGCCGGCGGCCGTTTCCGTTATTCGCCTAGAAACGCAAGGTATGGCGGGCACGGTGAGGAGGGACGGCCGAGATCTTCAGAATCCAGGCCGGCCTGGACGAGCGGCAGGCGGATGAGCCGCCAGAGCGCTGCCTCCGGCCGCGTCGTCATCGACGCGCTGATCGCCGAATCCGAGCTCTCGGGTGAGGAGGGCAGGCTCGCCGGAGCTGTCGCGGCGGCCGAGCGAGCTGTCGCGGCGGCCGAGCACACCGGCGACGTCTGCCTGCTTATTCGTGCGCTCGATCAGGAGCGGCGGGCGCGCCGGTCGAAAGGAGACTACGCCGGCACCCTGGTCGTCGCGACCAGGATTCTGGCCAGCGCCGAGGTACCAGGACGGAGCGGCGAGGTCGCCGACCGCGCGATCGCGAACGCGTACCTGGAGATCGCGCTCAGCGGACGGCTACACGGCCAGACGCCTGCCCGCGAGCTGCTGAAAGTGCTCGATGCGGCTGATCGATGGCTGCTAGCCGCCGGACATCAGGACTGGCGGCCCGCGGTGATCATCGAGCGGGCCGAGCTCTATCGCGCTCTCGGCGACATCAACACGGCGCTCAGCCTTGCCCAGGAGGCGGTGGCTGCCTACCACCCGGGCGTCCCTGGCTTCAGCGGCGCGAGCTACCTCAACTGCCTCGGCATCCTGCTTGGCCTGGCTGGCCGGCCCGACGAAGCGGCCGCGCAGTTCCTGGCCATCGCCGACGATCCGATGACACACGTGATCGACCGTGCAGTCGCGCACAAGCAACTCGCCGAGGCCGCGCGCACGGCGGGCCGGGCCAGCGAGGCCGCGCGGCACGCCGAGACAGCGGCTGCGCTC
Source organism: uncultured Actinomycetota bacterium (assembly GCA_963696215.1). GTDB lineage: Bacteria > Actinomycetota > Actinomycetes > Streptosporangiales > Streptosporangiaceae > Chersky-822. The sequence goes on along the minus strand of CAVOJF010000004.1, from coordinate 52,128 downwards.
GCGACTGGCTGCGGCGACCCGATCGCCGCCAGCGCGCTCGGCGTGCTCGCCAGGATGCGCCTGAGCAGTGATGATCTCGACGGTGCCAGGGAAGCGGCCGAGCAGGGGCTGGCGGCGGCCCGCAGGTCCGGTGAGCTGTCGTCGTGCTACTACGCGGCCAAGGTGGCCGCCGATGTCGCGCTCGACAGCGGCGACCTAGCCGTCGCGCGCCAGCTGGTGGCCGAACTCCGCGACCACGCGCGCGCTCTCGACGCTGCCCAAGCAAGCTCGGCGTTCGGCGCCGAGGTCGCGGCGCGCCGCCGTCGGCTCGCCAGCTGTGCCGGGCGGATGTACTGGGATGGAGGCAGGTATCACGCCGCGGTCGCCTGCTTCACGGCCGTGCTGGCCGCCGAACCGGGACTCAGCTGGGCACTCGTGGCTCGGGGCATTACCTACCGGCTGATGGGCCGGCACCAGGACGCGATCGCCGACCTTAGCGCGGCCGTCGACGCTGACCCCGGCTACGCGCTCGCGATCGCCAATCGCGGCGAAGTACGGCGGCTTGAGCGCGACCATCAGGCCGCGCTGGCCGATCTCGGCGACGCGGTCAGGCTGCTGCCTGGCTATGCCTGGGCAATCGGCAGTCGCGGCCAGGTCTATCAGGCGCTCGGGCGCACAGCCGAAGCCCGCGCCGACTTCGACCGGGCGTTGGAGCTCGATCCCGAGCTCGGCTGGGTCCTCGCGGCCAGGGATGCGACCACGGGCGCCGCCAGCTGAGCAGGCTCAGCCGAGCCCGAGCCCGAGCCCGAGCATGCGCTTGGCCGCCCGCTCCAGCAGCGTGATCGCCTCGGTGGCGTCGGCATCTTCGTGCTCGATGGCAAGACGGATCCCGAGGCCGTCGAGCAGACCGTGCAGCTCCTCCGCGGCCTCGGCGATCGCGCCGTCGAGCCGGAACTGACCTGCCCGCACCCCGTCGGCGATGCAGTCGGCGATCAGTCGGAGCCACTGGGCCCTGACCTCGCGACTGTCTTCGGCCAGCTCGTGGTCATGGGCCGCGGCGCGCCAGTATTCGAGCCAGAGCACCCAGCCGCCGCGCCGACGGGCCGGATCGAGCGACACCGACCTGACGATGACGTGATGCACGCGCTCCCACGGATCAGGGATCAGGCCTACCTGCTCGGCGAGCAACGTGAGCTCGGCCCTGACCTTGTTGCGCAGCGCCTCGCGCCTGAGGACTTCCAGGGTCGGGAAGTGGTGCTGCAGGCTGGCCACGGGAATCCCGCTGGCCTCTGCCACGTCGCTGTAGCGGGTGGCACCGTAGCCGCGAAAGATCATGACTTCCGACGCCGCATCCAGGATTTCACTCCGGTTGTGACGCGGCGGGCGGCCCCGGCGCGGCACCGCAGGCATCGTCGGCACGAGCGGAGTATAGGCGCGCAGGACCAGGATCAGCCGGCTTCGCCGTCATCGGCCGGCGCGCCGCGCCCGAGGTCAGCGGCCGGCACGGAGCGTCCGAGCAACTGCAGGACCGCCGACAACGATGGCACCCACGGCCCCGCCCAGTCGTCTTCACGTGCATGGGAGGAGTTCGCGTACCAGTCGGGGGCGCGCAGCATGACCGCGTGCATCCCGCATGCCGACGCGCCGCTGAGCTCGCGCCCTCCCCCATCGCCCACGTACAGGCAGTCCCGCATTGCCACCCCGAGCCGGCTGGCGATGGCCGCGAACAGCTCGGGGTCCGGCTTCCTGCGGCCTGCCTCGCAGGACAGCACCCGGGCGTCGACGAGTCCGGCTACCGGCAGCCGCACCCAAGCCTCGGCAAGCTCCGTGGTGCAGTCGCTCAGCACGCCGAGCCGCAGCCCGCGACTGCGTACCTCGGCCAGCACCGCGAGCGCGTCTTCGCGAAAGACGAACAGCTCATCCTGCGCCGCCCGGCGCGCGGAGCACGCGGCGCGCAGGGCCTCCTCACCCGGTGCGACGCCGTGCCGCCGGGCAAGCTCGCGGAACGTCGCCGGCAGGTCGCCGAGCGCGCCGGTCGCGCGTTCTGCCCACGACTCGTCCAGCGCACGCCGCCAGGTGGCCGTGTCCAGACCGAGCGGTGCGGCGCTCCGCCCCGTGTGCTCCTGCCAGACGTGCTCGGGTGTACTGGGGGTCAGCGTCCCGAAGAAGTCGAAGATGACCGCGGCAAACGACATGTCCCCATTGTGAGCGCTCAGGCACTCGATGCGGCACCTCATGGCCAGCTCACGCGGCCCGCGCGGGGTCTGCGGTCGCCGCCAGCCGACCCTTCGATGTCCGTTGTATGGTGACTGACGTGGCAGGACCTGATGTGATGACGCGGCGCGCCGGAAGGGTTCTGGTCATCGACGCGGGCGGGCGGGTGCTGCTGCTGCACGGGTTCGATCCCGCCAGGCCTGACGAGCCCTACTGGTTCACGATCGGCGGCGGAGCCGAGCGTGGCGAGAGCCTGGCGCAGGCGGCCGCGCGCGAGCTACGCGAGGAGACCGGCATCAGCGCCAAGGCCGAGGAACTGGGCGCGCCTGTCTGGCATGAGGTCACCGACTTCAGCTTCGACGGCACCAGCTACCGGCAGGAACAGGATTTCTTCGAGCTCAGGATCGGCAGCGCGGTGGTCATGACCGACGGCCTCGACGACGAAGAAGCCGCCGTTATCGACGGCCATCGCTGGTGGACGGTGGCCGAGCTGGAGTCAACTACCGAGATGTTCTATCCGCGCGAGCTGCCGGAACTGCTGCGCAGCCTCGCCTTGCGCGCCTAGGTCCCGCCCTCGAGCCTGCCCGCCGCCCTTGACCTGCCGCGGAACTCGGCAACAACCTGACTGTCGCTTCTGACCGTCACGTCATAGAGCCCGCTTCGCCCGAAGGAGGCACGTTCAGTAGCCGTCGCGACGAGCACGGCACCCTCGCGGACGGGCGCAACGAAGCTGATGTCGGCACCCGCCGCGACCGTCACCTCTCCCCTGCTGTTGCACGCGCATGCGAACGCCGTGTCGGCCAGCAGGAAGACGTAGCCGCCGTGCGCGATCCCGTGCCCGTTGATCATCGACCCGGTAACGGTCATCCGCACGGTCGCGTTGCCCTCGCCCGCCTCGAGCAGCTCCATGCCCAGATGCACGGGAGGCCACGGTCCGCCGCGAACATGCTGATCGCCAGCCCTGGCTCGGTGTCCGCTGGCGCCATGCGGCTATCCTGCCGCACCGCGGTCAAGTTAGCGTGTCGGGTATGCCCTCGTTCCACCAGCCAGGCACTGTGCTGACCGACCATGTCTTCGAGGTGCCGCTCGATCATGCCGATCCGCGCGGCGCCGCAGCTCACCGTGTTCGCGCGAGAGGTCGTCGCGACGGAGAACGCGCGACCGCCCGCGGCACGACCTGCCGTGGCTGTGCTATTCTCCAGGGCGGGCCCGGCCAGCAGAGCCCGCGGCCGAAGGGACGTGACGGCTGGCTCGACCGCGCGCTGCGCGACTACCGGGTGCTGCTGCTCGACCAGCGCGGCACCGGCCGTTCCACCCCGGCGAACCGGCTGACGCTGGCTGGCCTCGGCACTCCGGAAGCGCAGGCCGAGTACCTGACGCACTTCAGGGCCGACTCGATCGTCGCCGACGCGGAGCTGATCAGGCAGCGCCTGACCGGCGGGCGCGCCGTGGAGCGTGCTCGGGCAGAGCTTCGGCGGATTCTGCGCCGTCACCTACCTGTCCCAGGCGCCACACGGCGCTGGCCGAGGCGTTCATCACCGGCGGGCTGCCCGGCCTGGCGACGTCGGCCGACGACGTATACCGGCGACGTATCCGCTGGTCGCCGCCAAGAACGCGGCGCACTACGAGCGCTATCCCGACGACGTCGCGCAAGCCCGGAGGATCGCGGCTTATCTGCTCAGCAAGGAGGTCCTGCTGCCGTCGGGGGCTCAGCTGACCGTTGAGGCCTTCCAGTCCCTCGGCAAGTGCCTGGGCATGTCGACCGGCAGTGACGACCTGCACTACCTGCTCGAGGACGCCTTCGACGGCGATGAGATCAGCGACACGTTCAGGTACCGGGTGCAGGCGGATGCTCACGTTCTCCGGCGGGCCCCTGTACGCGATCTGCACGAAGCCTGCTACGCGCAGCAGACGGCGACCCGCTGGGCCGCGCAGCGGATCAGGGACCAGTTCCCCGCCTTCAGCGCCGAGGCAGCCGGTCGACGACACCGATCCGATCCTGTTCACCGGCGAGATGATCTACCCGTGGACGCTTGACGAGCGATCCGGTGCTCAGGCCGCTCGCCGAGGCCGCAGAACTGCTCGCCCACCACGACGCCTGGCCCCGGCTGTACGACGCAGGACCGGCTGGGCCGCAACGAGGTTCCCGCCGCTGCGGCGGTCTACTACGACGACATGTACGTGCCGCAGCAGTTCTCGGTCGACACGGCCGCGCGGATCCGGGGCCTGCGGCGCTGGGTCACCAGCGAGTACGAGCACGACGGCCTGCGGGCCAGCGGCGGCGCGGTGCTCGACCGCCTGATCGGCATGGTCCGCGGCACCTGCTGACCGGCAGGCGGAGCCGGCCGCGCGGGCTTAGTCTTGGCCCGGTGATCACCAGGACCTGCCTCTGCCTTGTGACCAGGCCGGCCAGCGCTGACCAGCCGGGCGCACGGCGCGAGGTGCTGCTCGGTTTCAAGAAGACCGGCTTCGGTGCGGGCGCTGGGTCGGCCTCGGCGGTCACATCGAGGACGGCGAGACAACCGGCCGACGCCGCGGCGCGCGAGGTCGCCGAGGAATCGAGCCTGATCGTGGTGGCGTCGAGCTCGTGCACATGGCGAGGCTGAACTTCGTCTTTCCGGTGCGGCCTGTCGTGGAACCAGACCGCTGACGTCGTTCGTGACCGAGCACTTCGCGGGCGAAGCCACCGAATCAGACGAGGTTATCCCCCGGTGGTTCAGTGTCGAGGCGCTGCCCTTCGACGGCATGTGGGACGACGCCAGGTACTGGGTCCCGCGTGTGCTGGCCGGCCAGCGAGTCACCGCAGACATCACCTTCGCCGACGACTGCGCGACCGTGGCGGCGGCCAACCCTGACCTGCTCGGCGCGTCAGGCGGTTGAAAGCCACATCTTTAGCCGTGCTAAGGTTCTAGCCGTGACCTCAGCGACCAGTCAGCCAGGCCCTGACGACAGGCCGCAGGCCCCGGGCACCGTGGACAGCAAGTACAAGTGGGTCGCGCTCTCGAATACGACGCTCAGCATGCTCATGGCCACGATCGACACCTCGATCGTGATCATCGCGATGCCGGCCATCTTCCGCGGCATTCACCTGGACCCGACCGCCCCTGGCAACATCAGCTACCTGCTGTGGATGATCATCGGCTACCTGCTGGTGACGGCCGTGCTCGTCGTCACGCTGGGCCGGCTCGGCGACATGTTCGGCCGGGTCAGGATCTACAACCTCGGCTTCGTGGTGTTCACGCTCGCCTCGATCGCCCTGTCGCTCGACCCGCTGACCGGTCCCGCGGGCGCGATGTGGCTGATCTTGTGGCGGCTTGCGCCAGGCGTTCGGCGGCGCGATGCTGATGGCCAACGCCGCGGCCATCCTGACCGACGCGTTCCCCGCCAGACAGCGCGGGATGGCCCTCGGCATCAACCAGATCTGCGGCATCTCCGGGCAGTTCATCGGCCTGATCCTGGGCGGGGTGCTGGCGGCCTGGGACTGGCGCGCTGTGTTCTGGGTGAACGTCCCGATCGGCGTCTTCGGAACGATCTGGTCCTACCGCAAGCTCCGCGAGATCGCCACGGTCCGCCGCGCGGCCATCGACTGGTGGGGCAACATCACATTCGCGGCCGGCGCCGGCCTGCTGCTCGTCTCGATCACCTACGGGATCCAGCCGTACGGCGGGCACCCGACCGGATGGACCAGCCCGCGCGTCCTCGGCGGCCTGGCCGGCGGCGTCGCGCTGCTCGTCGCCTTCTGCCTGATCGAGACGAAGATCGCTGAGCCGATGTTCCAGCTCGGGCTGTTCCGGATCCGCGCGTTCGCGGCAGGGAACCTCGCGAGCCTGATGGGCTCGATCGCCAGAGGCGGCCTTCAGTTCATGCTGATCATCTGGCTCCAGGGCATCTGGCTGCCGCTGCACGGCTACGACTTCGCGCAGACGCCACTGCGGGCCGGGATCTACCTGCTGCCGCTGACGGCAGGCTTCCTCATCGCCGGCCCGATCTCCGGCTACCTTTCTGACCGGTACGGGCCCCGGCCGTTCGCGACCGCTGGCCTGCTGGTCTCGGCCGCCGCGATTCGGCGGCCTGCTCCTGCTCCCTGTCAGGTTCCCTTACTGGACCTTCGCGCTGATCATCCTGTGCAACGGCCTCGGGTCCGGCCTATTCGCCTCGCCCAACACCTCGGCCATCATGAGCAGCGTGCCGGCCAGGTACCGGGGCGCGGCCTCTGGCATGCGATCCACGTTCCAGAACTCAGGGATGTCGCTGTCGATCGGCATCTTCTTCTCGCTGATGATCGCCGGCCTTGCCGCGACGCTGCCCCGCACGCTGACCGCGGGGCTGCGTGCGCACGGCGTTCCAGCGCAGATCGCCGCCCATGTGGCCCACCTGCCGCCGGTGAGCACGCTGTTCGCTTCCTTCCTCGGCTACAACCCGATTGGCAGCCTGCTCAAGCCGAGCGGCGTTCTCGCCAGGCTGCCCACGTCCGATGCAGCGGTGCTGACCAGCAAGGAATACTTCCCGCATCTGATTTCGGGCCCGTTCCATCACGGCCTGGTGATCGTGTTCGGAGTCGCGATCGCGATGTCGCTGGCAGGCGCCGTCATCTCGCTGCTGCGCGGCGGCCAGTTCTATTACGACGGCAAGGAGGCCGGCACGGCCGTGGCGAGCGCGGGACAGCCGAATCCGGCCGCCGCAGCTCTCTGACAGGCGAACACGCCCGTATAGGATGCCAGCATGCCCCGGTATGAGTATCGCTGCCGCGCCTGCGGAGACACGTTCGAGAAGACCCGCCCGATGAGCGAGTCAGCCGCGCCGTGCCCGTGCCCGCAGGGCCATGACGACACCGTGCGGCTGCTCTCGACAATCTCCGTCGGCGGCAGGTCAGGCTCGGAACCCGGCACCGGATCAGCCGGCGGCTGCTGCGGCGGCGCCTGCGGCTGCCGCTGACAGCGGAAGACCGCGATGTCCGGCAGGCCGGCGCCGGCCGCTGAGCGGCTGTGCGCGGGGCTCGAGGCTGCGACGGCGTCGCTCGCCGCAATCGTCGCCAGAACCGATCATGATCACCGAATCCCGGCGTGCCCCGACTGGACGCTGCGCCAGCTAGGCACGCACGTCGGCCGGGCCCACCGATGGGCCGCGGAAATCGTCAGCACAAGATCAGCGGAGTTCATCGAATTCCGCTCCGTTCCTGACGGGAAAGCGCCGCCGACCGCGGCGGCACAGGCGACCTGGCTGAACGACGGAGCGGCCAGGCTCGTCGACGCCGTCAGCGCGGCCGGCGACTCTCTGGTCTGGGCGTTCGGCACGCTGCGCCCGGCAGTCTTCTGGGCCCGCCGGATGGCGCACGAGACGCTGGTGCACGGCGCCGACGCGCAACTCGCCGTCGGCGCCTCGATCGACATCCCGGCCGACCTTGCCGCCGATGCGATCGATGAATGGCTCACCGTGATGAGCCCGCTCAACGCCGGTTCGAACGATCTCGCGTCGATTTTGCAATCGGGCTCGGCACTGCACGTGCGGGTCACGGGGACAGGCGCGGCCGACTGGCTGGTGACGCACGCGCCGGACGGCGTGCACGTGCTGGCGGAGGCCGGCCGCGGCGACGTGACCCTGGCTGGCCCGGCCGCCGACGTGCTGCTGGCGCTGATGCGACGGCTGCCGGTCGCCTCAGGGTCCGTTCAGGTGACCGGTGACGCCGCATTGCTGGATCGCTGGCTCAAGCTGACCGCGTTCTAGCTACCGCCCGCCGGCGAACGCGACGGCCACCGGACCGGCCCCGGTCACCACCTGCCGCAGTTCCCGGCCGGTCCTGGTGTCGATCAGAGACGCGCGCGCGTCATAGGTGTCCAGCACGACGGCGAGCGGCCCCGCATGATCGACCCCGATGGCGGTCGGATATGAGTACAGCCCGACCGAGATCGGCCGGCCCGCGCGCCCGGTCGCGGCCGCGAGCGGGGTGAGGGTCCCCGAGATGGTGTTCACCACGTAGGCGGTGGCACCGGACCTGGACAACGCGATGGCGGCCGGCGCGTATCCGACCATGACCGGCCGGCGAGCGCGCCACGTGGACACCGTGATCGGCGTAACGGACTGGTCGTCGCCGCTGACGGCGAAGACCGTCTTGCCGTCCCGCGAGACCGTCAGGGCATCGGGAGCTGCGCCGACCCGAACCGGCCGGCCAGCCAGGCCGGTCGCGACGGATATCGGCACGACGGTGTCAGAGCCGTAGCACGCGACGTACAGGGTCCTGCCGTCCGGCGCGAACGCGGCCGCGAACGGATAACCACCAACCCTGATCGGCGGCCCGCCAGGTTCCGCCGCGTATCGATGGGCGTGACCTGGCCGCTGCCCCAGTCCAGTACGTAGGCGGTCGCACCGTCCGGGCTGACCGTGACGCCCCGTGGGTACCTGCCGACGGGGATCGCAGGGCCGGGCCGCCCTGTGCTGGTGCGCACCGGGGTGACCGTTCCCGAGCGGCTGTTCGCCACGTACAAGGTTCGGCCATCGGGCGTGATAGCGAGGGCGCGGGGATTGCCGCCGACCTCGATCGGCCGGCCCGTCTGGTGGCGGCGTCGATGGGCGTCACGGTGCCAGCGCCGCTGTTCGCCACGTACAGGGTCCGACCGCCGGGGGCAGCCACGATCGCGGTCGGCTTGGCCCCGACCTTGATGGGCGCGTCGGCGTGCCTGGTCCGCAGGTCTACCGGTGTTACCGAGCCCGACCCTTCGTTGACCACGAATGCGGTGCGATCCTGGCTCGGTGCCGCCCGGGCCGGTGTCGCCAGGGCCGGTGTCGTCCGGCCCCTGCGGTGCGACGCCATGCCTGCCGGCGCCCGGTCGCTGTCAGGCCGCAGGCGCGGGGCGATCGCGAGACCGGCGCCGCGGCGGAACACGTCGTTCACCGGCTGCGCGTACCTGTCGTTGGCGGTCAGCGTCGGCAGCCCCAGCGCCGCCTCGATCGTGCGCAGCACGCTGTAGTGGGTGTACCTGGCGCGTGAGACATAGCCGTGCCTGACCCCAGAGGAAGCCAGCAGCAGCGTCGCGACCCGCTGCGGCGGGTTCGGGTGATCGTAGTTGTCCTCGTCCACGGTGATGATGGCCAGCGATCGCTGTGTCCGCCAGGCCGGCGAGCGCAGGACAGCGCCAAGCTCACGGGCCAGGAAAACGTCGCCAGCGTGGATGCCGCAGCCCTCCATGTCCGAGCAGTCATTCGGCCCGATCCAGGCGAACCGCGGCGTCGTGGCCGCGCTGGCCAGATCGCCGGGCAGCGTCTCGAGCGGCACGACGTGGCGGGCGCAGTACGCGGGCCGGTTCCTGATGCTGGCGAAGTACAGCAGCGGCAGGTCGTCGTTCCAGTAAGGGCCGTGCACCGTGTCGTCGCATGGGCCGTTCGCACTCTGCAGGTAGCCTTTCCAGCTCTCGTGCGCGGCGTCGAGCAGGCTGGCGATGTTGCGCGCTCGGATCGTATAAAGCGGGTTGATCTCGAGCGGGTTGGTCAGCGGCACCCCGAACGCGCTGCCGCCGGCCATGGCCAGGTAGTTGGCGTCGCTCGGGTGCTCCTCGGCGAACATCTGGTCAAGCAGGCTGGCCGACGGCAGCAAGCCATTCAGGTACGGCGCCTGCTTCGTATTGCCGATCAGCGACCTGAAGTCCTGGTTCTCGAAGTAGAACAAGAACACGTGCTTATACCTCGGCACGTGCGCGACTGGCGGACGGACGAGCACCCGCCTGGCCGCCGCGGACAGCGCGAAGCGCAGCCCGTCAGCCACCGCGCGGTTGTAGCCGACCAGGGCCCCGTTCACGCCGTCTGCGCCGGGCAACGAGGTGCCGAGCCGCACCGTGATCTTCGCGGTGACTGCGCCGCGCGGGATCGCACCCGCGGTCGCACGCCTCACCAGCCGCCGGTGCACGCGAGATGGGCCTGTCGCGCCAACCGGGCCGATGGTGGCGTTCGCCAACTCCCGCCCGGCTGCCGACAGGAAGCGCACGGTCACCGACGCGCGGCTGGTCCTGGTGCCGTCGAGCCAGCCGGAAAGCCGGTACTTCGTGCCCGGCCGCGGCGGGCGGCCCGCGGGTCCGGCGAGCGGAATCTGCTGGCTGAGCACGGCTGTCCCGCCGAGACCGCCGCTGAATAGCTGACCGCCGCGGGTCGCGGGAAACCGCCCGGTGATGACGGGGAAGCCCGCCGCGCCGTACCTGACGACCGTCGGCAAGCCGCGCACGATCTGCCAGCCTGGGATGGTGACGCTGTCCCAGCCGTGAGAGCTCGCTGCGCCGAGCTGTGCCCCGGCGTTCCCCAGCAGGTTGGCGCCGCTGGGCGCCAGCACCCGTGCCGCCGTGGCCACCCTGACGAGGGGCCCGGCGGCGGACGCGGGCGCGCCCGTCTGCTCGATGCCAGCGCCGACCGCGAGGACCAGCAGCCCTGCCAACCACCCTGACCACGTCATTCGCCGCATTGTGGTACCTTTCTCGGCCTCGGGCATGGTATCGGCCCGGCGGTCAGCCAGGTAACCCCCGAATCGCGGCCATGATGTGAACACGTGACAAATGCACCAACGGGACGCTGCACTCGCAGGTCAGCAAGCCTGGCCCGGAGTAGTCTGGTGGACTGGCCGGGGGTGACACGAGGTGATCTGAAGTGCGAGGTTGCGCTGTTGCTGAACGCTGTGCCGGAGGCCGCCGAGTTTGTCCTATCCGCGACCGACGGTGCGCTCTCTCCGGCCGGCCTCCTGCCTGAGATCACCGGCTCCCGGTTCAGCGTCACATCTGGCGGCCAGTCCAGGACCCTGCGAAGGACGTGGCTGGACACATTCGACTGGCGGCTGTTCCGGGCCGGCCTCAACCTTGAGTGCACAGCCGCGCGCGGCACGTCCGAGCTGGTGCTGACCGCGCGGGACGGCGAGCTGATCGCGGTGCAGGGCACCAGCCGGGCCGGCGGCCCGTTGCGCTGGCCCGCGCGGATCGAGCAGCTGCCGCTCGGGCCGCTGCGCGAGCAAATCGCATCGGTCGTAGGCGTCAGGGCACTGCTGGCTGTCGTGCGGGCAACAAGCGCGCAGACCAGGCGCCGGGCGCTCAACGCCGATGACAAGACCATCGCAACCCTGACCACCGATCAGCTGACGCTTACCCAGCCCGCCAGGGTAGCGATTCAGGCCCGCGTTTCCGTCAGCCCATTGCGCGGATATCAGGCGCAGGCCGCCAAGCTCGCCGACGCCCTCTCGCAAGCACCGGGCGTCGCCCGGGCCGACCAGTCCGTCTTCGACGCCGCCATGCGGGCCGCTGGTCGGCGGCCGGGAGACTACACCAGCAAGATCGACGTGCGGCTGACCGCCGACATGCCGGCCGCGCTTGCCGTCTGTACGGTTCTGACCAGGCTCTTCGGTACCGCGCAGGCCAACATTCCAGGAACCATCCGCGATATCGACACCGAGTTCCTGCACGACCTGCGGATCGCTGTGCGACGAACCAGATCGGTGCTCAAGCTGGCGGGGTCCGTGCTGCCTGCCAGCCTGCCCGACCGGTACCGGCCAGAATTCAAGTGGCTCGGTGACCTCACCACCCCGACCAGGGATCTGGATGTCTACCTGCTCGGCTATCCGGCGATGGCGGCCGGCTTGTCGCCGCGACCGAGCCGGAGCTGCGGCCCTTCCACGACTATCTCGCCGGGCAGCGGGCCGCGGCCCAGCGACAGCTGGCCAGGGGATTGCGCTCGGCCAGGTTCACCGCGCTGGCCAGGACCTGGCGGCGCGACCTGGAGCAGGTCGCAGCGGCGCCAGGCCGGCGTCCGGCCACCGGGAGGTTCGCGTCAATCAGGATCGCGCGTGCGCATCAGAACGCGCTGCGCGCTGGCCGCGCCATCGACGCCGCCTCTCCCCGCAGGCCCTGCACGACCTGCGCAAGCTCTGCAAGGAACTGCGCTACCTGCTTGAGGTCTTCGCCTCGCTGCACGACCCTGCCGACCAGTGGCAGGCCGTCAATGAGCTCAAGGGGCTGCAGGACTGCCTGGGCGAGTTCCAGGACACCGAGGTCCAGCAGACCGAGTTGCGCTCCTTCGCCAGGAAAATGATCGCCGAAGCCGCCGCGCCAGCCGAGACCGTGCTGGCGATGGGCGAGATCGCGGCGGGGCTCGCCGTCAGGCAGCGGGCTGCCAGGGGCGAATTCGCCGGCCTGTTCGCCGACTTCTCAAGCGCCCGCGGGCGAGCCAGGATCGAAGCGCTGACCGGGGCGGCATCGTGAAAGTACTCGCGACCTACAACATCAAGGGCGGCGTCGGCAAGACGGCCACCGCCGTGAATCTCGCCCACCTCGCCGCATCCGACGGCTACCGGGTGCTGCTGTGGGACCTTGACCCGCAGGCGGCCGCCAGTTTCCTGTTCCGGGTCAGGCCGCGAGTCAAGGGCGGCGGCAAGGCCCTGATCGCGGGCAAGCGCCCCGTCGACGACGCCATCAAGGCCACCGACTTCGACAACCTTGACCTGCTGCCCGCGGACTTCACCTACCGCAACCTTGACCTGCACCTAGACAGCGAACGCAAGTCGGCGACCAGGGTACGCAGCCTGCTCACGCCGCTGCGGCGCGAGTTCGATCTCGTGGTGCTCGACTGCCCGCCGGGAATCTCGTTGCTGTCCGAGAACGTGCTGCACGCGGCCGACCTGCTGCTCGTGCCGCTGATTCCGACCACGCTGTCGGTGCGAACGCTCGACCAGCTCACCGACTTCGTCGCGGAAATCGGCCGGCACCGGCCCCGGATCCTCGCGTTCTTCTCGATGGTCGACCGGCGCAAGCGGCTGCACCGCGAGATCGCCGAGGAACTGCCAGCCAAGCGCGACGACGTGGCCGCGACCGCGATACCCGCGCTCTCCGCGGTCGAGCGGATGTCGGTGCAGCGCGCGCCAGTGACGGCGTACGCGCCGCGCAGCCAGGCTGCGACGTATTACCGCGAGCTGTGGCTGGAGACGAGCGGCAGGCTCGGCCTCAGTGCAGCCCCTGGAGGAAGCTGAGCATCGCCGCACTGACCTCGCTGGCCGCTCCTGCTGCGTCCAGTGCCCGCAGCCGGGCAGAATGCGAGCCAGCCGGAGCCCGGGCGCGACGTCCTTGAGCTGGTCAAGCATCGCCTGGCCGCCGAAGAAGCTGACGGCCACGTCGCGGTCCCCGGCCAGATAGGCAGCGGGAACGGTGACGGGTGCGTGCCTCCACGCCGCCATCAGCTCCCAGCTCCGGTCCAGGTGCGGTACCAGTTCAGCGGCCCGGTGAAGCCGGACTCGGCGAACTCGGCGACGAACACGTCGACGTCGTGCTCGGTGAGCCAGCCGGGCAGCTCGCGCGGGCTCCGGGCAGAGGTCCAGGAATCCGCTGCCCTGCGGAATCACGGGAACGCGACCGGCCATCGCGGCGGGCTCTCGTGGGTCGGATCCCCGGCTCCGCACCGCCTCTCCTGACGCCGACGACAGCACCCTGCGAAACGTGGCGCGCGGATCTCGGCTCAGCTCGGCGTCGGCTACGCCCGGCTGCCTGGAAGTAGCAGATATAGAAGCCAGTCGTCAAACAGCGCCCGCAGCGTCGGGATCGGTGGCGTGCTGCCGCGCGGCAGTATACGGGACGCTCAGCCCGATCACGCCCGACCCGGTCAGGCCGGAGCAGCGCGGTGTTCCAGGCGACCGGCGCGCCCCAGTCATGGCCGGCCACGACGGCCGTTCGGCTCCGAGCGCGTCCATCAGACCGATGACGTCGCCGATCAGGTGCAGCATCGTGTACTGGTCTGGCCGCCTGCGGGCCGCCGGTCGTGCCGTAGCCGCGCTGGTCGGGCGCGACGACGTGGTAGCCGGCCGCGGCAAGCGCCGTCAGCTGATGGCGCCAGGAGTACCAGGACTCAGGAAAGCCGTGCAGCAGCAGGACCAGCGGCGGCCGCCGGGCCCGCCTCCGCGATGTGCATGGCGAGATCGCCGACGTCGACGAACCGATGCGTCATGCCCTGGATGACGGGCTGCGTCAAGCGACATAGCAGGAGAATAGTCCGCGATGCCGTAATAGCGACGCTTAGCGGCGTGCCACCTGCACCGCGCCCGCGTAAGGCAACCGCGCCCACCCTGATCTGGCCTTCGCGGCACCTGGGCTCCAGCGGGAGCCGCACCGCGTGCGAACGTAACCGTGCACAGCCGCCGTGCCCCGGCGCTTTGCCCTGAGCCGCCCGCCTGGGCGGCCGCCCCGCGCCGCCTGCGTCGTTCCTGTGCTACCGCTGGAAGGAGTCGTCATCCGGCCGGGCGACGGCGTCGCGCTCTGCGACGAATGATGCCTGTGCCGCCAGTGCCGCTGGCTGACCGGAGCGTGCTCACCAAGTAGATGACGGCCGCGACGGCGGCGATCAGTACGAGCAGCATGACCGAGAGCGTCGCCCTGGCCCGTCTCGTGCGCAGACACCTGCCCGACGCCCGGCTGGCCGAACGCTGCGAGCCTCGCGGCGAGCCGCGGATCGTCGGCGGCGAGCATGCGCTCCATCTCCTCGAGAATGCGCTGCTCGTCCATCGGAAGCGCCACGTGTCACCTCCACCGCCGCCCGCAGCGGTCCCGGGGCGGCGGGACTGTTCTAACTATCCCCTGTTGGAAGATTATTTACCTGCCCATGACCAAAGACTAAGCGGCGGTAATAGCTTTCTTGAGCGCCGGCAGCCATTCGGCCCGAATGAGGCACGCTCTACCCGATCGAACACCTGGTTGACTCCCTCGAACTGTTGTTCTAGGGTTGCCTCATGCGGTGGGAAGCGATCGGAGCGGAGACGACGCGGGAACCGACGCCTGTGTTGTTCGATGGCGCGGCGTTCGCACGCACCTTCGACACGCCCGGCTTCCGCGGCATGACGTTTTACGAGATCTATGCCCGGTCGATCATTAACAAAGTGCCGCCAACGTCCCGGATGCCGTTCCGGGACGACCATCAATCCCTATCGGGGCTGCGGTCATGCCTGCGTCTACTGCTTCGCGCGCAACACGCACACCTATCTCGACCTGAACCGGGACTCGACTTCAACTCCAAGATCATCGTGAAGGTAAACGCGGCCGAGCTCGCGCGGAAGGAGCTCGCGAGGCCGCGGTGGTCGCGCGAGCACATCGCGATGGGCACCAACGTCGACCCTTACCAGCGCGCCGAGGGCCGGTACCAGCTGATGCCGGGAATCATCCGCGGCGCTGACCGACGCCGGGAACCCGTTCTCAATCCTGACCAAGGGCACGCTCCTGCTGAGCGCGACCTCGACCTGCTCGAGCAGGCGGCCGCAGGTCACGACCGTCGCGCTTGAACCTGTCGGTCGGCTTCATCGACGCCGGGCTGTCCGCGTCGGTCGAGCCTGGCACGCCGAGCCCGCAGCGACGACTCGACGCTTGCGCCGCGATCACCGACGCGCGGCCTGCGGTGCGGCGTGCTGATGGGTCCCGTGCTGCCGTATCCTGTCCGACTCGCCAGAGCCAGCTAGACCGGACGGTCAGGCAGATCGCCGCGGCCGGCGCGGCCAGCGTCACCCCGATCGTGCTGCACCTGCGGCCTGGCGCGCGCGAGTGGTACCTGGCCTGGCTGGCCGAGAATCATCCCGACCTGGTCCGCCGGTACCGCCAGCTGTACGGGTCGGGCGCGTACGCGCCGAAGCACTACCAGCAGCAGATCTCGGCCGCGGTCGGCGAACTGGCCGCAAATACCGAGTCGGCCGAGCGATCCTTTCCGTGCCCGCCGCATCGCCCGCGCCAAGCTGCGGCCGCAGCACCGGCCCGGCCCCAGATCAGCACCGCGACCGCCGGAGCCAGTCCCGCCAGTGCTATCGGGATCAGCTCACCCTCCTGTAGCAGGCCGAACATGCTGGTAGCCAGCCGGCAACGGACAGCCAGATCCCGTGTGAAAACAAGCACAAGCTCGCACGTACAGTTGATCTGGCGTGGGATCTGCGCACGACGAAACAATGGCCTGAGCTCCCGGACGCCTGGCTGTCCGCACCGTTGCCGTGCCCGATCCTGGCGACCTCATCGCCAGGCTGCCGGCGCCGCAGGCGCTGGCCTGGGTCCGGCGCGGCGACGGCACTCGTCGGCTGGGGCACGGTCGCGAAGGTCACGCTGACGGCCGGGCACGACCGGTTCGCGGCCGGCGAGAAATGGCTGCGCGAACTGTTCGACAGCGCGCTGGTCACCGACGAGGTCGCCGTCCCCGGCTCCGGCCCGGTCGCCTTCGGCAGCTTCACCTTCGATCCGACCTCCGACGGCTCGGTGCTGGTGGTGCCCCGGCATCGTGGTCGGCCGCCGGGACGGCCAGGCCTGGCTGACGACGATCCGGCCGCTGCCGAAGGCGGCCGGCCAGCAGGATCCGCTGCCGGCCAGCCGACATGCCAGAACTCGCCGGACACCGGCCCCGCTGGTGCCGCCAGCCGGCCTGCGCTGGTCTGACGGCAGCCTCACTCCCCCGGCCTGGGAACGCGCCGTCGCCACCGCGGTCAGGCGATCAAGGCGACGGCCAGCTGCGAGAAGGTCGTGCTCGCCTTCGAGCAGTACGCGACCGCCGCCGCAGGACATCGACACCCGGGTCCTGCTCGGCCGGCTGGCCGAGCGATATCCCGGACTGCTACACGTTCTGCTGCGACGGCCTGCTCGGCGCGACTCCCGAGCTGCTACATCCGGCGGACCGGGCAGGAAGCTGTACTCGCTGGTGCTGGCCGGGACGCGCCGCGGGGCGCGCACGCCGGAGCAGGACCGGGCGCTGGGCGAGGCACTGCTCGCCTCGGCCAAGAACCAGGAAGAGCACCAGTACGGCGTCGCCGACGTGCGCGCCGCGCTCGCGCCGCTCTGCGCCGACCTGCGGATCGACGAGCAGCCGTCAGCCTGCTCAAGCTGCCCAACGTCCAGCACCTGGCACGCAGGTGCACGGCGTGCTCGCCGACCGGCGAGGCCGCGAACCACTCGGCGCTGGCCCTGGCGGCCGCGCTGCATCCGACCGCGGCGATCTGCGGCACTCCTGCCGAGACCGCCATGGACCTGATCCGCGAGCTGGAGGGCATGGACAGGGGCCGCTGCTGCGGTCCCGGTCGGCTGGGTCGACGCCAACGGTGACGGAGAGTGGGGCATCGCGCTGCGATGCGGGCTGGTGGGCGGCAGGAACGCCAGGCTCTTCGCCGGCTGCGGCATCGTCGCCGGGTCGGACCCTGCGGCCGAGCTGGCCGAGGCGCAGACCAAGTTCTGGCCGATGCGGTACGCGCTCGAGGGCTGACAGCGCCGCCGCGCGCCCGGCACCTGACCGCGAATCTGGACCGAGCCGGGGCCGAATTGCCGCTGAATTCTGGATATATCAGTTCGCCGAGTGTCTTCGAGATCACGAGGTGATTGCGTTTGCATAAAGGCTGGACGGGGGCCTTCAGGCGCGGGCTAGACAGCCGTCTTGAATGCGTGTAGTCACGGAAGGTGACTTTATAACTACACACAGATAGAACCTGTGACTACTAACACGCCTGTGCCATGCGCCAGGTTCAAAGGAGTCTGCTCATGAGACGTCGTTCCCAGCGAATTGCCGTCATGGCGATTGCTGGCCTGACAGCGGCCGGACTGGCCGCGTGCACCAGTTCGTCAGGCGGCAGCACATCCTCGGGATCCAAGCCGGTGCATGGCGGCACGCTGAAGTTCGTCGCGGCGTCTGGGCCTGACCACATCGACACGGTCCCTGCCTACTACACGGCGGACTACATCCTCGAGCGTGGCTACGCCCGGCAGCTGCTGACCTATCCGACAGCGCCAGGCACCACGCTCACGTCATCGGGATGGACGAAGAACACCACACCCGTTGCCGACATCGCGACCGACGTTCCGACCACGTCCAACGGCGGCATCACCAACGGCGGCAAGACCTACACCTTCCACATCAAGACGGGCGTGGACTGGAACACCAGCCCGCCACGTCAGGTGACCGCTGCTGACTTCATCCGCGAGTACAAGGCGTTCTGCAACCCGGTCAGCCCGGTCGGCAACCTGCTGTACTACACGGCGACGATCGCGGGCCTGACGCAGTACTGCGACGCCGAGACCACGTACTTCGCGAACAAGACGCACGCGCCGACCGCGTCCAACATCGCGAACTTCCAGAACACGCACACCATTTCCGGTGTCGTCGCGGTGAACTCGTCGACCTTGCGGTTCAACCTGATCGCGCCGGCCGGTGACTTCCTGTACATGCTGGCGATGCCGTTCACTTCCGCTCGTCCGGTGGAGTACGACAAGTACGTGCCGAACAGCCTGCAACTGGATCAGCACACGATCTCGGACGGTCCGTATCAGATCACCTCGTACGTGCCGAGCCGGTCGATCACGATGGGGCGGAACCCAGCGTGGAACCAGTCAACCGATCAGAACCGGCACCAGTACGTCAACAAGATGACGGTGACGATGGGTGTCTCCGACGCGCAGACCCAGTTCAACGACATGAAGGCAGGTCAGTACGACCTGCCGCTCGACACTGGCATCGTGCCGAGCGAGATCCCGACGCTCGAGTCCACGCACGATCCGAAGTTCCGCGCCTGGCCAGGCAGCAACCTGCTGCCGTACATGGTGTTCAACCTGCGCAGCCCGAACAGCGGCGGGGCCATGGGCAAGCTGGCCGTCCGGCAGGCGATCCAGTACGGCGTGAACAAGGTCGCGGTGCAGAAGGTCGTCGGCGGTCCGACTGTGGCGAAGGTCCTCAACACTTCGATCCCGCCGGGCAACGTCGGCTTCTCGAACACCAACCTGTACCCGACGAACAACAGCCAGGGCGATCCGGCCAAGTGCAAGTCGATGCTGGCCAGCGCGGGGTACAAGAAGGGCCTGACGCTGACCTACCTGTACCCGAACGACAGCATCAACAAGTCGATCTTCGAGGCGCTGCAGGCCAGCCTGCGGAGCTGCGGGGTGAACCTGACCGGCAAGCCGGAGTCCGGATCGACGTTCTTCGTCGACCTGGGCAACGCCCCGGCCAACGCCAAGGCGGGTACCTGGGACATGGGCCAGGCCGGCTGGTTCCCTGACTGGTTCGGCAACAACGGCCGCACCATCATCTCGCCGCTGTTCCAGACCAACTGCGTGCTGAACACCACGAACTACGGGTGCTACAGCAGCAAGCAGCTGGACAGCCTCATCAACCAGGCCGAGGCGGCGACGAGCGTCAGCCAGGCTGGCACGCTGTGGGGCAAGGCCGACCACAACGTGATCACCAACTCGGTCATCGTGCCGCTGCTGAGCCAGCAGTTGCTGATGTACTCCAGCCCGAACGTCGAGCAGGCGGGAACGACGGCGATCGTCTACCAGCCGAACATCGGCGGGCCGGACATCACCAACGTCTGGATGAAGAACGGCTAGGTACGAGCCACGCCCGAAACGAGTAGCAGTGGGCCGGCCGGGTATGCACGTAGCATGCCCGGCCGGGCTCGCTTCTGACCCGCGCTTCGCGGCATCGCATCCCGGCGACAACTACACCAGCCAGCCTGAGTCGGCTCCCCCCGCCGATCTGGTGCCGCCGCCCCGCCAGGGGCCTCGCCTGCGGCACCACGTGGGAGGAATTCGATGAGCCTGCTTGAGGTAACGGATCTGCGGGTGAGCTTCCCGACCGCGGACGGCGTGGTGCAGGCAGTACGCGGAGTCTCGTTCAGCGTCGAACCAGGCCGCACCCTGGGCATCGTCGGCGAATCAGGCTCCGGCAAGACCGTCTTGACCCAGAGCCTGCTCGGCCTGACCCCCGGCGGCCAGATCTCCGGCAAAGCCGTCTTCGACGGCGTCAACCTCGTCGGCCTGGACTCCCGCTCCCTGCAAAGGATCCGCGGCAAAGACATCGCCGTCATCTTCCAGGACCCCCTGACCAGCCTGCACCCCTTGTACAAAGTCGGCTGGCAGATCACCGAGATGATCCGCGCCCACGACAAGACCGTCTCCAAGGCAGCCGCCACCCAGCGGGCCGTCGAACTCCTCGGCCACGTCGGCATCCCCCGCCCCCGCGAGCGCGTCAACGACTACCCCCACCAGTTCTCCGGCGGCATGCGCCAGCGCGCCATGATCGCCATGGCCATCTCCCTCAACCCCAAGCTGATCATCGCCGACGAACCCACCACCGCCCTGGACGCAACCGTCCAGGCCCAGATCCTCGACCTGCTGCTCCGCCTCCAGAAAGAATCCGGCACCGCCCTGCTGATGATCACCCACGACCTCGGCGTCGTCGCCGACATCGCCGACGACGTCATGGTCATGTACGCCGGCCGCGCCGCCGAAAAAGCCACCAAACGCGACATCTTCTACGCCCCGCACCACCCCTACACCAAAGGCCTCCTCGAATCCATCCCGCACAGCTCGGCAGCACGCGACCGGCTGATCCCCATCACCGGACAGCCGCCCAGCCTCATCCGGCTGCCGGACGGCTGCGCGTTCCACCCCCGCTGCGCCTACGTCATGGACCGCTGCCTCACCGACCAGCCCACCCTGGTTCCCGTCGGCGACGCGTCAGGACACCGATCCGCCTGCTGGCTCCCCGCCAACGCCATCGGCCTCACCGACGACGCTGAGCACCTTCGCACTCAGGCCGTCGAACTCGGCCGCACTCAGCGCGCCGCCGAGGTGGCCGAGGCGATCGCCGCCGCCCCCGAGTCGCAAGGAAGCGTGATCGCATGAGCCAGCCGCCAGATGCGCCCGCGTCGGGCAAGGCCTGGTCTCATGGCCGCTCAGAGGCGGCGATCGATGACTTTCCCAGCGACGCCGAACTGGACGGCGACGTCCTGGTGCGGGCGAACGCGGTCACCAAGTACTTCCCCGTGCGCGGGTCCGGCTTTATCCGGCGGACGGTGGCCCAGGTTCAGGCGGTGGATGGGGTGTCGCTGACGATCCGCCGCGGACAGACCCTCGGCCTGGTCGGCGAGACCGGCTGCGGAAAATCCACGCTCGCCCGCTGCATCGCCGGCCTCATCCCCGTCACCTCCGGCACCGTCAGCTTCGAAGGCCACAACATCACCAACCTGTCCCGCCGGGCCATGCAGCCGTACCGGCGCGAGATCCAGATGATCTTCCAGGACCCCTACGGCTCGCTCAACCCCCGCCGCCGCGTCGGATCGATCATCGGCGACCCCTTCGCCGTCCACAAGACCGCCACCGGCAATCAGCGCAAGAAGTCTGTCCAGGAACTCATGGAGCGCGTCGGCCTCAACCCCGAGCACTACAACCGCTTCCCCGCCGAATTCTCCGGCGGCCAGCGCCAGCGCATCGGCGTCGCCCGCGCCCTCGCCCTGCGCCCCAAGCTCATCATCTGCGACGAACCAGTCTCCGCACTCGACGTCTCCATCCAGGCCCAGGTCCTCAACCTCCTCGCCGACCTCCAGGCCGACTTCGGCCTGTCCTACCTCTTCATCGCCCACGACCTCGAAGTCGTCCGCCACGTCTCCAACGCCGTCACCGTCATGTACCTCGGCCGCATCGCCGAACAAGGACCAGGCGACGAGGTCTACACCGACTCGCGCCACCCCTACACCGCGGCGCTCTTGTCCGCCGCCCCCGCCGCCGACCCCGACGCGGCCGCCGAACGCCAGCGCATCATCCTCACCGGGGACGTCCCCTCCCCCATCAACCCGCCGTCCGGCTGCAGATTCCACCCCCGCTGCCCCAAAGCCAAAGACCTCTGCAGCACCGCCGAACCCAGTCTCGAAACCAAGGTGAGCGACACGAGCGCCCACCTGACCGCCTGCCACTACCCGGTTCAAGCGGGCGAGACCCTCGCACGGACAGGCCGGAGGTAGATCCCGATGAGCATTACCGAAGTCCAGGTCCAGGCGACTGCCGTCGAGGACGCCCCGGTCCAGGCCATCGAGGGCCGCAGCCAGTGGCAGCTCACCTGGCGCCGGCTCCGCTCAGACCGGATCGCCGTCGCCTCGATCGTCGTCATCGTGCTGATTTGCCTCTTCGCCTTGTGCGCCCCGCTGCTCGCCACCCTCCTGCATCACGGCGAGTACCAGACCTTCCCCAACAAGGGCACGAACTCCTTCGGCCAGCCTGTCGGACCCGGCGTCCACGGCTTCCCGATCGGCACCGACCAGATCGGCCGCGACCTGCTCGTCCGAATCGCCTACGGCGCGCGGATCTCCTTGTTCGTAGGGCTGTTCACGACCGCGGTCGCCGCGTTCTTCGGCGTCAGCCTCGGACTGATCGCGGGTTACTTCGGCGGCTGGATCGACACCGTGCTGGCCAGGATCATCGACGCGGTCCTGGCCTTCCCCTTCATCGTGCTCGCGCTCGCGCTCGCCGCGGTGCTGAGCCCAAGCCTCGCGATCGTGATCGGGGTCATCACGTTCTTCTCCTGGGCGGGCATCTCGCGAATCGTCCGTGGCCAGACCCTGTCGCTGAAGGAGAAGGAGTACATCGAGGCGGCCAGATCCCTCGGCGCGGGCCCGTGGCGGATCATGTTCATCGACATCATGCCGAACCTGCTCGGCCCCGTCCTCGTCCTGGCGACGCTCTACATCCCGACCGCGGTGAGCTTCGAGGCGACGCTGTCGTTCCTGGGCATCGGCATCCCGCCGCCGGCTCCGAGCTGGGGGAACATCCTCGCGGAGGCGCAGGATCACTATCAGACCGCATGGTGGTACGTGGTCTTCCCCGCTGTCGCGCTGCTCGCGACGACGCTGGCCTTCAACCTCCTCGGTGATGGCATCCGCGACGCCATGGATCCGCGCACAGAGCGCGTCTTCGCCGGCAGCAAGACCGCTGCCCGCAAGCGCGACAAGCAGGACAAGCGCGACCAGAGCAAGCGCGGCAGGGGCCTGAATCTCGACAACGCAATCATCGTCGGGGAGCAAGCCGATACCAGCGTCGATCGTCCCGTGCCCGAGGAGCTGGGCGGACCGTCAAGAACTAGCACGGAGGGCTGAGCGATGGGAATGGCGCGCTTCCTCATCCGCCGGATCGTGGCCGGCATCATCGTGCTCTGGGCGGTCGCGTCGCTGACGTTCTTCCTCTTCTTCGTCGCGGTCCCCGAAGGGGTCGTCGCGCGCAACCTGGCCGGCCGCGCCGCCACTCCGCAGATCATCGCGCAGGTGGAGCAGAATCTCGGCCTCAACGAGCCCAAGCTCGTCCAGTACGGCCACTACCTGAGCAACTTGCTGCACGGCAACCTCGGCTACTCCTATTACTCACAGCAGCCCGTGACGACGATCCTGAAGCAGGCGCTGCCCGCCACGCTCTCGGTCGTCATCGGAGGCACCCTGCTGTGGCTGATCGCGGGCATCGGCACCGGCATCTTGAGCGCGACCAGGGCACGGAGCCTGTTCGACCGGATCGCGACCGTGGGCGTGCTCGCCGGCGTCTCCGCCCCCGTCTTCGTCGTCGGCGAGCTGCTGATCGTCGGGGTCTACCTGCAGCTGAACAACCACGGCATCGGCTTCATCCAGACCGGCTACACGCCTATCACGCAGAGCTTCACCGGCTGGCTGGGTTGCATGATCCTGCCCTGGATCACGCTCGCGATCGTGCAGGCGGCCGTCTATACCAGGCTGTCCAGGGGATCACTGCTCGATACCCTCGGCGAGGACTACATCAGAACGGCGCGATCGAAGGGCATCTCCGAGCGCCGTGTGCTCTACCGGCACGCGGTCAGGTCGGCCATGACCCCGGTCGTCTCGCAACTCGGCATCGACATCGGCGCGCTGCTCGGTGGCGTCATCGTCGTCGAGCAGGTCTTCGGGCTGCAAGGTCTCGGCCAGCAGACCGTCACGGCGATCACCCAGGGCGACGGTCCGCTCGTGATCGGGTTCGTGATCCTGGCCGCGCTGTTCGTGGTCATAGCGAACCTGATTGTCGACATCTCCTACGCGTTCCTGGATCCGAGAGTCCGCGTCAACTAGCCGGGAGTTGAACCGCCGCTCACCTGCTGCGTTGCGCGCGACCTGTCCCCTATGGTAGGTTCCGAGCGGATTATCAGAATTATCGCTGTTACCCGCGTAAGATGACCTGTAGCAGGAATCTGCCTGATCGCGCTCAATCGAGCGTTATAGGCACTTTACGGCATTCATTGTCACGAGGTGATTGCGGTTGCGTAAATGCCCGCGACCGCTTCGTTCGGGTCGGTAGACGACAGCGCTAATTCCGTGTACCCACAGAAGGGAATACGGACATGCCTGCGGTAAACGCCAGGCTAGAAGGAGTTTTGCTCATGACACGTCAGATCCATCGAATTGCCGCGCTGGCAACCGCTGGGCTGCTGGCAGCTGGCCTAGCGGCCTGCAGCAGCAGCGGCGGCAGCGGCAGCGGCAACAACTCCAGTTCGAGCGGTAAGCCGACGCAGGGCGGAACGTTGAAGGTCGTGGCCGGTGGCGGCCCGACCTACCTCGACACCGTTCCCGCCTACTACACCGCGAACTACATTCTCGAGCGCACCTTCGCGCGCCAGCTGCTTACCTACCCGACAGTGCCGGACCCCTCCATCACCGGGTCGGGCTGGACCAAGGACACCGTTCCGGTCCCGGACATCGCGACGGCATATCCGACGGTCGCCAACGGCGGACTGAGCAAGGACGGCCTGACCTATACCTTCCACATCAAGCCAGGCGTCGACTGGGGCACCAGCCCGCCCAGGCAGGTTGTGGCCGCTGACTTCGTCCGTGAGTTCAAGGCGTTCTGCAACACGGTCGCCCCGGTTGGAAACCTGCCGTACTACTCCAAGACCATCGCGGGCCTGGCGCAGTACTGCAACCAGGAGACCACGTTCTTCGCGAAGATCAAGAAGCCGACCGCGGCGCAGTTCGCGAACTTCCAGAACACGCACACCATCTCAGGCATCACAACGCCGAACTCGTCGACGATCCAGTTCCATCTGATCAAGCCGGCCGGCGACTTCCCGTTCGAGCTGGCGATGCCGTTCGCGTCTGCGCGTCCAGTTGAGGCCGACAAGTACATCCCTGGCAGCCTTGACTTTGACAAGCACATCGTGTCCGACGGCCCGTACAAGATCACCTCGTACGTGCCGAACCGCTCAATCACCCTGGTCCGCAACCCGGCGTGGAAGCAGAGCACGGATACGGTCAGGCACCAGTACGTCAACGAGATCACGGTCACCATGGGCGTCAACGACGCCGCGACCCAGCTCGCCGACATGCAGGCGGGCAAGTTCGACCTGCCGCTGGACGTCACCATCAACCCGAGCTCGTACCAGCAGCTCATCTCAGCCCACGACCCGAAATTCTTCGTCTGGCCGTGGATCAGCACGGTCCCGTACCTCGTGTTCAACTTCCAGAGCCCGAACAACAACCACGCGATGAAGAACCTCAAGCTGCGCCAGGCGATCGAGTACGGCGTGAACAAGGTCGCGATCCAGAAGGTCCTCGGCGGCCCTCTGGTGGCCAAGGTGATCAACACGGCCATCCCGCCGGGTGCCACTGGCTACCAGAACTACGACCCGTATCCCAGCAAGGGCGGCCAGGGTGATCCTGCCAAGTGCAAGGCTCTGCTCGCGCAGTCCGGCATAAAGAGCGGGATCAAGCTGAACATGGCCTACCAGAACGACACCGTAATCGCGGCAGAGTTCCAGGCCATCCAGTCGAGCCTCAAGCTCTGCGGGATCAACCTGGTGGGGCAGCCGGAGTCCGGCGCGACGTACTTCACCCACCTCGGCACCCCGTCGACGAACAACAAGCCGGGCACCTTTGATATCGCGTGGACTGGTTGGATTCCTGACTGGTTCGGCGGCAACAACGGCCGCACGGTCGCCGACCCGTTCTTCCGCACCAACTGCGTGCAGGGCACGATCAACGTCGGCTGCTACACCAACCCGCAGGTCGACAAGCTGATTGACGAGGCGGAGGCCACGTCCGACCTGAGCAAGGCGAACGCGCTCCTGCACCAGGTCGACATGATCACCATGCATGACGCCGTCATCGTCCCGATCATCGAGGGCTACGGCCCGATGTACTCGAGCAAGAACGTCTTCAACGTCAACAGCGAAGGCGAGCCTTCGGGCAGCACCGCGGTCGTCTGGGCGCCGAACATTGGCGGTCCCGACCTGACCAACGTCTATCTGAAGAACGGTTAGTTCACTCACAGTTCCGGCCGGGCACGCGAGGTGCGCGCCCGGCCGGAACTGGCCGTACCTGATCAACACAGTTAACCTGTGACGTAGCTGACTAAGAGATGAACTCGCCTGCAAAACCCCCTCGTCAGGACATCCGGCGATCTAGGTGGGCCTTGCTCGCAGGCATCTTCCGAAAGGAATTCGATGAGCCTGCTTGAGGTAACGGATCTGCGGGTGAGCTTCCCGACCGCGGACGGCGTGGTGCAGGCAGTACGCGGAGTCTCGTTCAGCGTCGAACCAGGCCGCACCCTGGGCATCGTCGGCGAATCAGGCTCCGGCAAGACCGTCTTGACCCAGAGCCTGCTCGGCCTGACCCCCGGCGGCCAGATCTCCGGCAAAGCCGTCTTCGACGGCGTCAACCTCGTCGGCCTGGACTCCCGCTCCCTGCAAAGGATCCGCGGCAAAGACATCGCCGTCATCTTCCAGGACCCCCTGACCAGCCTGCACCCCTTGTACAAAGTCGGCTGGCAGATCACCGAGATGATCCGCGCCCACGACAAGACCGTCTCCAAGGCAGCCGCCACCCAGCGGGCCGTCGAACTCCTCGGCCACGTCGGCATCCCCCGCCCCCGCGAGCGCGTCAACGACTACCCCCACCAGTTCTCCGGCGGCATGCGCCAGCGCGCCATGATCGCCATGGCCATCTCCCTCAACCCCAAGCTGATCATCGCCGACGAACCCACCACCGCCCTGGACGCAACCGTCCAGGCCCAGATCCTCGACCTGCTGCTCCGCCTCCAGAAAGAATCCGGCACCGCCCTGCTGATGATCACCCACGACCTCGGCGTCGTCGCCGACATCGCCGACGACGTCATGGTCATGTACGCCGGCCGCGCCGCCGAAAAAGCCACCAAACGCGACATCTTCTACGCCCCGCACCACCCCTACACCAAAGGCCTCCTCGAATCCATCCCGCACAGCTCGGCAGCACGCGACCGGCTGATCCCCATCACCGGACAGCCGCCCAGCCTCATCCGGCTGCCGGACGGCTGCGCGTTCCACCCCCGCTGCGCCTACGTCATGGACCGCTGCCTCACCGACCAGCCCACCCTGGTTCCCGTCGGCGACGCGTCAGGACACCGATCCGCCTGCTGGCTCCCCGCCAACGCAGTCGGCAACGATCGCGAGGCTGAGGACACCCGCAGGCGCGCGGTCCATGCGGGCAGGAGCGGCGATGCCGTCAAGATCGCCGAGGCGATCGCGGCTGCGCCCGAGTCGGAAGGCAGCGTGATCGCATGACCGGCGCCGTCGCCGAGAGCCTCGTCCCTCCGGATCCGCATCATGACGCCGACGAGCTCGTGCGGGTTGACAACCTGGTCAAGTACTTCCCGATACGCGGTTCCGGCCTGGTCTCCCGCACCATCGCGCATGTCCAGGCGGTGGATGGGGTGTCGCTGACGATCCGGCGCGGACAGACCCTCGGCCTGGTCGGCGAGACCGGCTGCGGCAAGTCCACGCTCGCCCGCTGCATCGCCGGGCTGATCCCGATCACCTCAGGCAAGGTCTACTTCGAGGGAAGTGACATCACCAACCTGTCCCGCCGGGCCATGCAGCCGTACCGGCGCGAGATCCAGATGATCTTCCAGGACCCCTACGGCTCCCTCAACCCCCGCCGCCGCGTCGGATCGATCATCGGCGACCCCTACGCCGTCCACAAGACCGCCACCGGCAATCAGCGCAAGAAGTCTGTCCAGGAACTCATGGAGCGCGTCGGCCTCAACCCCGAGCACTACAACCGCTTCCCCGCCGAATTCTCCGGCGGCCAGCGCCAGCGCATCGGCGTCGCCCGCGCCCTCGCCCTGCGCCCCAAGCTCATCATCTGCGACGAACCAGTCTCCGCACTCGACGTCTCCATCCAGGCCCAGGTCCTCAACCTCCTCGCCGACCTCCAGGCCGACTTCGGCCTGTCCTACCTCTTCATCGCCCACGACCTCGAAGTCGTCCGCCACGTCTCCAACGCCGTCACCGTCATGTACCTGGGCAGGGTCGCCGAGGTTGGTCATGGTGACCAGGTCTACGAGCACTCCAGGCATCCCTACACCGCGGCACTGCTATCGGCTGCGCCCGCCGCCGACCCAGATGCAGCCGCCGAACGCCAGCGCATCATCCTCACCGGGGACGTGCCTTCGCCCATCAACCCGCCGTCCGGCTGCAGGTTCCACCCTCGCTGCCCCAAGGCACAGGACCTCTGCAGCACCGCAGAACCGGCACTTGAACCCAAGGCGGGCGACCCAGTCGCGCATATGACCGCTTGTCACTTCCCCGTTGAGGCGGGAGAGAACCTGGCCAGGGAAGCCCGGAGGGAATCACGATGAGCATCACCGACGTCGCATTCGTCGCGCAGGCCGTCGAAAGTGCGCCAGAAGAGGCGATCGAGGGCCGCAGCCAATGGGCCCTGACCTGGCGCAGGCTCCGCTCGGACCGGATCGCCATGGCCTCGATCGGCGTGATCGTGTTCGTCATGCTCGGCGCGATCCTCGCTCCGCTCGTCGCCGCCCTGCTGCACCACGGTGTGTACCAGCCCTTCACGAACTCGGGCACGAACGCGTTCGGGCAGCCGGTCGGTCCGGGTGTGCACGGCTTTCCGATCGGGACCGACTTCCTCGGCCGTGACCTGCTCGTGCGAGTCATGTACGGCGCGCGGATCTCCCTCGAGGTCGGGATCCTCACCACCTTGGCCGCCGCGATCCTCGGGACGAGCATTGGCCTCATCGCCGGCTACTTCGGCGGCTGGGTCGACAACATCCTGGCGCGGTTCATCGATGCCGCGCTGGCCTTCCCGCTGATCGTGCTGTCGCTCGCCCTCGCGGCGGTGTTCCACCCGAACCTGGCGATCGTGTTCGGCGTGATCACGTTCTTCTCCTGGGCGGGCATCTCCCGCGTCGTCCGTGGCCAGACCCTGTCGCTGAAGGAGAAGGAGTACATCGAGGCGGCCAGATCGCTCGGCGCTGGCCCGTGGCGGATCATGTTCATCGACATCCTGCCGAACGTGCTCGGCCCCGTGCTCGTGCTCGCCACCTTGTTCATCCCGACCGCGGTGAGCTTCGAGGCGACGCTGTCCTATCTCGGGATCGGGGTACCCCCGCCGGCCCCCAGTTGGGGGAACATCCTCGCCGAGGCGCAGCAGCACATCAACTCGTGGTGGTACGTGGTCTTCCCGGCCGCGGCATTGCTGATCACCACCCTGGCCTTCAACCTGCTTGGTGACGGCATCCGGGATGCGATGGACCCGCGGACGGAACGGCTCCTGGCCGGCCGCAAGCTGAGCAGGCGCCGCCGGCGGCGGAGCCTGGCGATTGCCGCCGACACGGTCACGAGCGAGGCGAGCTGACACCATGGGTACCGTTCGCTTCCTTATCCGGCGGGTCCTCAGCGGCATCATCGTGATCTGGGTCGTCGCCACGCTGACGTTCTTGCTTTTCTTCAAGGCGGTCCCGCCGATCGATGTGGCGCGGCTCCTCGCGGGCAAGGCCGCTAGGCCGCCGCAGCTCGCCGCGGTCGCCAGGACCCACGGGCTCGACCTTCCGTGGTACACCCAATACGGGCACTATCTCTGGCGGCTGCTGCACGGCGATCTGGGGTATTCCTACTACTCCCAGGAACCCGTCACGACGATCATCAAGCAGGGGCTGCCCGCGACGCTGTCACTCGTGATCGGCGGCGTGCTGCTCTGGCTGATCGTCGGCCTCGGCGTCGGGATTCTCAGCGCGACGAGGCCGCGCTCGCTGTTTGACAGGACCGCGACCATGGGCGTGCTGGCAGGCGTGTCAGCGCCGGTATTCGTCCTAGGGCAGCTGCTGATCCTGATCGTGTTCCTGCCGCTAAGCCAGCACGGCTTCACCTGGATCACGACCGGCTTCAACCCGATCTCGCAGGGCTTTTCGGCGTGGGCCGGGGCGATGATCCTGCCGTGGATCACCCTGGCCGTCGTGCAGGCCGCGGTGTATACGAGGCTGTCTCGAGGGTCGCTTCTCGACACGCTCGGCGAGGACTACATCAGGACAGCGCGGGCCAAGGGCCTGACCGAGCGGCGGGTTCTGTACCGGCACGCCATCCGCGCCGCGATGACGCCGATCGTCTCCCAGCTCGGCGTCGACGTCGGCACTCTGCTCGGCGGCGTCGTCGTCGTCGAGCAGGTGTTCGGCATGCAGGGCATCGGCCAGCAGACGGTTCAGGCGATCACGCAAGGAGACGGCCAGCTGGTCCTGGGATTCGTCATCCTCGCCACCGTGTTCGTGGTCGCCGCCAACCTCATCGTCGACATGCTGTACGCCGCGCTCGATCCTCGCGTCCGCGTCAGCTGAGGCGTGACAGCGCTTGCGCTGCGGCACCGGTCAGCCGGTGCCGCAGCGCGGCCTGTTCGGCCCGGTCCGTCCGCACCTCGACCATGCTGATGCCCGCTCCCCTGACCGACGCGACCGCCAGCGCATCCGCCAGTTCCGCGGTGCGCTCGATGCGCCGGTAAGGCAGGCCAGCGGCCTCCGCAAGCGCGGCGAACCCAGCGCCGTGCGGCGTGCCGAAGACCCGCTCGAACGACGGCCCTGGCAGAGCGGCCTGCTCGAGCATGGAGAAGATGCCGCCGCCGTCGTTGTTCACGACGATCAGGCACAGGTCGGGACGCGGCTCCTGCCGACCCGTCATCAGGCCTGGCGCGTCATGCAGCAATGCCAGGTCACCGAGCAGCGCGATCGCGGGCCCGCCACCGGTCGCCTGGTGCGCGAGCGCCGCCCCGATGGCCGAGGAGACCAGCCCGTCGATGCCGCTCGCGCCCCTGCTCGCCAGGATCCGCGGCCCCTGCCGAGGCCGCATGTGCTGATCAAGGTCTCTGATCGGCAGGCTGGAAGCGGCCCACAGCAGCCCGTCGTCCGGTACCGCCGCCGCCACGTCTCTGGCCAGTCGCGGTTCGCTGAGCACGTCCTCTACGTCCAGGATCGCGTCCACGGCCAGGCCGGCCGCCCGGTCAGCGACCAGCCACTCCCGCACCCAGCCGCCCACCTCGCTCACGGCCGCGTCCCCTGTCAGCCGCACGCCGGCGGCCACGTCGGTCGCGCTCCTGGCCGGGTCTGACCACCGGCCCGGCCCCTGCTCGATCACCACGTGCCGGGCGGCGACGTCGGACCTGAGCAGCGCGAGCTGAGACCTGGACAGCCCTGGCCGCCCCGCCGAGACGATCACCTGCGGCTGGTGCGACGCCATGAACCCAGAGTCGGCGAGCAGGTACTGGTAACTCCCGAGGGCCGACGGGCCGTGCCGAGCGTTCGACGAGGGCTCAGCCAGCACCGGCCAGCCCGCCTCGGCTGCCAGCCTCAGCAGCGGTTCCTGGTTGCCGGTGCCGTCACCGCTGACAATCACGCCGCGCTCGGCCCATGGCAGTTCCACGAGCCGCTCGAACCTGGTCCACGGTGCGCCGCCGGGCCGCCCGCGCAGCGGCCCGGTGCCGGCGCCGGCCCACCGGTCAGCAGTGACGACCGCGTCCGGTGACGCAATCGGAACGAGTGGTTCGCGGAGCGCGAGATTCAGGTGCACGGGCCCGGCCACGCCGCCGGCCGCTCCCGACGCGAGCCCCCAGGCGCGGCAGGCTGTGCTGCGCCAGTACCCGCCCTGGCTGTGCTGGCCATGAATGGGGCGGTCCTCTGGCACGCCAACCTCGCAGAACCAGCGGACCGCCGGCCCGTACAGGCGTAGCTGGTCGATGGTCTGGTTCGCGCCCGTGCCGCGCAGCTCGGGCGGCCGGTCGGCGGTGAGCAGCAGCAGCGGAACCGCCGACTCATCGGCCTCGATGACCGCGGCGTGAAAATGCGCCGCCGCCGTCCCCGAGGTGCAGACGACGGCGACCGGGGCTCGGCTCACCTTGGCCAGGCCGAGCGCGCAGAAGGCCGCGCTGCGTTCGTCGACCCGCACGCTCAGCCGCAGGTCACCAGCCTCCGCACGGCGGTGGAACTCGATCGCGAGCGGCGCGCTGCGCGACCCTGGGGCGAGCACCACCTCGCGCAGCCCGCACCGGATCAGCTCGTCAGCGAGCACGGCGGCCATCGCGGCCGCTGGCGGATCGCCGCTCACCAGAGGAACTCCGCTGCGGCCAGTGCCCGCTCCCGCCAGGGCGCGGGATCGGCCTCCCACCGCGCCAGCCGCTCGTCGTCGACGTGGACCGCGCGGACCGGCAGCGTTCCCCGATCGGGCAGCAGTGGGCTGGCGGTCACGTCGCCGGTGAGCATCTGCCCGGTCCCCAGGCCGCAGTCGTAGCACAGCTCCGGCAGCGCCGCGGCCAGCGCGACGCCCGCGGCCAAGCCGACCGAGGAGTCCACCGCGCTCGAGACGACCACCGGAAGTCCGCACTCGGCAGCGATCTGGAGCGCGGGCCGGACACCGCCCAGCGGCGCGACCTTGAGCACGACGATGTCGGCGGCGCCTGCCACCCGCACGGCCAGCGGATCGGAGGCCTTGCGGATCGATTCGTCGGCCGCGAGCGGAACGTCTACCAGTCGGCGAAGCCTGGCGAGCTCAGGCAGCGTCGCGCACGGCTGCTCGGCGTATTCCAGGCCGAAGCCGGCGAGCCGTCGCAGCGTGCCGGCGGCCTGGTCGACGTCCCAGCCACCGTTGGCGTCCACCCTGATCCGACCGCCTGGCCCGAGTGCGTCCCGGACCGCGGCGACCCGCTCGATGTCGTCGCGCTCGGTCTGGCCAGGCTCGGCGACCTTGACCTTCGCGGTGCGGCAGCCAGAACCGGCCACGATGTCGTGCGCGGCCCGCGGCGCAACGGCGGGGACGGTGGCGTTGACGCCGATCTGCGCGCGGACGGGGTCAGGCCAGCCGGTCGTCGCCGCCTCGATCGCGCTCGCCAGCCAGCGAGAACTCTCCGCCGGGCCGTACTCCGCGAACGGCGCGAACTCGCCCCAGCCCGCCGGGCCTCGTATCAGGGCGCCCGCACGCACCGTGATGCCGCGGAACCTGTTCCGTAGCGGGATCGCGAAGGCGCGCATTTCCGGCAGGAGCTCGGCCAGCCATTCGCGGGCCAGCCTGGCGTCCCAGCCGCCGTGCAGCCGACCGCCGTCAATGCCGGTCACGTTCCCCCTCGCTTCAGGCGCACGAATCCGCCGATTAACCTTACGTCCGTGACTTCACGGCCGCTGCACGCGGTCCTGCTCCCGCCGGGCACGGGCAGCGGGCGGATTCTTGAGGCGCTGGCGGCGGCCCTAGACGGCAGCGGGCCGGCGATCCTGCCGCTGGATCCTGCGCTGCCCAAGGCACGGCTCAGCGAGTTGATCGAGGCCTTCGCGCCCGCGAGCGTCGAAACCGCCCAGGATTTCCAACGGACCTCCGGCGCCGGTCGCGGCACGAAGGCCAGCGCGACCGGGAGGGCGCCTGGGGTCGACGAGGACGTCGCTGTCGTGCTGGCGACCTCGGGCTCGACGGGGCTGCCCAAGGGAGCCGAGCTCACGGCCGCGGCACTGACCGCGTCAGCCGGCGCTTCGCTCACCCGGCTGGGCGCGGCGCCCGGCGCGCGCTGGCTCTGCTGCCTGCCTGTCCACCACATTTCTGGCCTCGGGGTTCTCGTCCGCTCGCTGCTCGCCGGTTCGACGCCCGTGATCACTGACCGCGCAGATGTCGGGGTCTTGGTCAGGGAGGCGAGCCGACCGCACGGATGCCGCTACGTCTCCCTGGTTCCGACCCAGTTGCGCAGGCTGCTGGATGGCGGGGCGCCGCTCGCGGGGTTCCACGGCATCCTGCTCGGCGGCGCCGCAGTGCCGCCGGGCCTGCCGCAGGAGGCGGCGGCCGCGGGAGCCAGGGTCGTGACGACATACGGAATGACCGAAACCTGCGGCGGTTGCGTGTACGACGGCGAGCCGCTCGACGGAGTGCGGGTCGGGACGGGAACCGACGGGCGGATCAGGATCAGCGGACCGGTGCTGTTCTCCCGGTACCGGCTCGCCCCAGAGCTGACGAGTGCCGCGCTCGACGACGGCTGGTTCGTCACCTCCGATCTCGGCGAGGTGACGGACGGGCGGCTGGTCGTGCGCGGCCGGGCCGACGACGTGATCAACTCCGGCGGCGAGAAGGTTGTCGCGGGCGAGGTCGAGCAAGTCCTGCGCGGCTGCCCTGGGGTTCGCGACGCAGTGGTGGTCGGCACGCCGCACCCGGACTGGGGCGAGCGGGTGACGGCCATGGTCGTGCCTGCCGACGGGGCCGATCCGCCGCCGCTCGACGAGGTCAGGGCGTACGTCAAGGACAGGCTCCCGCGCTACGCGGCGCCGCAGGCGATGGTGCTGGTTTCCGAGCTTCCGATGCTGGCATCGGGCAAGCCGGACAGGCAGCGGATCAGGGATATCGCAGTTCGCCAGGCCGGCTAGCGGGTACGCCGAAGGTTGACTGAGCAGGGCGATTTGCCGGTTGCAGACCGGGATGTGAGGCGAGGGTTTCCCGCACGCTGCCGCCGCGCGGGAAACAAAAGGGCCCGTCGCGCGTTATACATAGCGCCCGCACTGCACAATACCAAGTGCCGAGGCTCTTGGGTACTGCCAGAAGCGGGCGATGTGATCTGCGTCACCGCTACACGCGCGAACGGAGGTGTCTGATGCCGAGGACCGCTAGCGCTCTCACCGAGCGCCCCGACGAGGAGGCGGCCGCGACGCATGTCGACGAGCTCGTCCGGCGCGGACGCCGCCAGGGCTACCTGATGCTTCCAGAGCTACGGAACGCTCTCGTGCGAGCAAACGTTACCCCTGCAGAGGCCCGTTCGATCTTGCGCGAGCTCTCTGATGAGGGGGTGCAGCTCGGCAACGAGGCGAGCGATCCCGTCGCCACCGTGACCGCCAGCGCAGTACCTGCCAGCGCTGTTTCCGTCAGCACGAGGCCGGCCGTCGCCGGTGACGGACATTCTGAAGTGGAGCCTGCTGAAGTGACTCATGCCCTGTCAGACCCCGCCGAGATCGACCTCGGTCCGGATCTTGCCGTGGCAGAACTTGATGATGCCGACCTGCTCGACGACATCGAGGACGCCGAGCCTGCGCCGGCCAGCCGCACCAGGGCCGGCCGCCAGCGCGCCCGCAAGGACCGCCGCCAGGGGCAGGGCGCCGAGCTGACCGCAGTCGCCGCTGACGACGATGCCTCCGCGGAGGCGGACCTAGACGACCAGACCTCGGTCATGGGCGACTCGGTGCACACGTACCTGAAGTCGATCGGGCGCACCAGCCTGCTCACCGCCGAGCAGGAGGTCGACCTGGCCAAGCGGATCGAGGCCGGCCTGTACGCCGAGCACAAGCTGGAGACCGAGGAAGACATGAGCGCCGCGCTCATCGCCGACCTCGAGGCCGTGGCCGCCGATGGCCGCAGGGCCAAGTCGCACATGCTCGAGGCCAACCTGCGGCTGGTGGTCTCGGTCGCGAAGAAGTACAGCGACCGCGGCCTTTCCCTGCTCGACGTCGTTCAGGAGGGCAACCTGGGCCTGATCAGGGCGGTCGAGAAGTTCGACTACTCCAAGGGCTACAAGTTCTCCACCTACGCCATGTGGTGGATCAGGCAGGCGATCCAGCGCGGCTTCGCCGACTCGGCCAGGACGATCAGGCTGCCGGTACACGTGCTCGAGATGCTGAGCAAGCTCAGCCGCGTGGAGCGCGACATGCACCAGCGGCTCGGCCGCGAGCCGACTCCAGAGGAGCTGGCCGTCGAGCTCGACCGCACGCCTGACCAGATCGAGGAGCTGCTGCGTACCAGCAGGCAGCCGATCAGCCTGGACTCCACGATCGGCGAGGACGGCGAGACGAGCATCGGCGACCTGATCGAGGACGTCGACGCGCCAGAGGCCTCCGAGCTGGTCGACCGCCAGCTGATGGCCGACCAGCTACGGCACGCGCTCGACGCGCTGACGCCGCGCGAGGCGACGATCATGGCCATGCGGTTCGGGCTCTACGACGGCAACCCGCACACGCTGGACGAGATCGGCAAGGCGCTCGGCCTGACCAGGGAGCGCATCAGGCAGCTGGAGAAGCAGTCGCTGTCCAAGCTGCGCCACCCGAGCCGCGCGCAGCCGCTGCTCGAGTACGCCGTCTGAGCGCACAGCCGCCGGCAAACCACAAGCTGAGCCGGGCCCGACCTCCCGCCGGGCCCGGCTCTTCCATGTGCGGTCCTGGTCACGCGGCCCAGACTGCCTTGACCTCCTGCGCGACCGACTCGGCCTGGACGTAGCCGGCCTGGGCGGCGGCTGGCCTGCGCTCCGGGTTGAGCACGTTCTTGCCGATCGCGCGCAGCGCGGCCTTGTCCGGCTTGATCACCGTCACGATCGCGCCCGCCTCGCTCAGCGTGCGGGCCTGGTTGACCGGGCTCGCTAGCGGCCCGTATCCAGAGACCAGCGGCGCGACGATGACGATCCTCGTCGCAGCCGGCCGCCAGGTCGGCGTTCGCGGCGGAGCGGATCCCGCCGTCGATATAGCGACGGCCATTGATGGTGACCGGCGGCCAGATGCCCGGCACCGCGCAGCTCGCGCCGACGGCGTCGAGCAGCCGCACGTCGCTGGCGGCGTCGAAGACCACCAGGTCTCCGGTCAGCGCGTCGACGGCGGTGATCTGGAGCTTCCCTGCGGGCCAGTCGAGCACCGGAAGCCTGGACTCGATCACCCGGCGCCTGGTTTCCTCGGTCTCGGTCTTGGCGCGCAACGCCATCGCGCCGACCTTCGCGCGCGCCGCCTCTGGCTGCTTGGTGAAGGCCATCGCCCGCAGGTACTTCAGCATCACGCCGAGACCCATCCTGGCGTGGATCTCGCTGCTGCCTGGCGGCTGCGTCTGCGTCTTGTACAGGTCGGACAGGCCGGTCCCCGACCGCACATCGACTCCTACGACAGAACCTGCCGACGTGCCGACCACGAGATCGGCATCGCTCAGGTCGACGCCGCGCTCGGCCAGACCGGCCAGGATGCCGATCTCCCAGGCGATTCCCGTGACACCGCCGCCGCCCAGCACAAGAGCTTTTTCCACTACAAGTCCCTCATATCCGCTCCGTTCCCGCAGGGCTGATCCTGCACTATCGGCCGAATACTCTCAACGCATGACCGACTGCGCCAGCGCTGAAGGCTGCCCAGATGACCTGCCAGCGCCGGACGCCGGGCCCGATATCGCGCGTTCTGCCGCATCGCAGGCGCCACGGCCGGTGCGGGACGGAGTCCTGCTGGGCCTGGCGGTCGGCGTCTCCGGGCTCGCGTTCGGAGCGGCCGCGGTCAGTTCCGGCCTCACGGTGTGGCAGACCAGCGTGCTCAGCCTGCTTGCGTACACCGGAGCCTCCCAGTTCGCCCTCGCGGGCACGATCGCGGCGGGCGGCAGCCTGCTGGCCGGCGCGGCCGGCGCGATCCTGCTGGGCAGCAGGAACACCCTGTACAGCCTGCGGCTGGCTGAGCTGCTGAAGGTCAAGGGCATCGCCCGAATCCTGCTGGCCCAGGGCGTGACCGACGAGTCGACCGCGCTCGCCCTGGCTCAGCCCGACCAGGCGTCGGCCAGGGCAGGTTTCCGTGCGACCTTCATCAGCTTGTACCTGACCTGGAACACCGCAACGCTGGCAGGCGCCGTCGGCGCTGGCCGCCTGGGTTCGCCGCAGTCGTTCGGTCTCGACGTCATCGCTCCGGCCGCGTTCCTCGCGCTGATCTGGCCGCGGCTGGCATCTGGCCGGACCGAGCAGCTCGTCGGCGCCGGCGGCGCCGCTATCGCGATCGCGACCACGCCGCTGCTGCCGCCAGGAGCGCCGATCATCCTGGCCGCGGTGGCGGCCCTGGCCGGCGCGCTCGCCAGCCGCCCGTCCAGCGCCCGCGGCGCGGCGTCATGAGCGGTGCGTGGATCGCCGTGCTCGCGACCTCGGTGGGGTGCTACGTGCTGAAGCTGGCCGGGTTCACCATTCCCGAGCGGCTGCTCGCCAATCCGTTGCTGCGGCGGTTCGCCGAACTGGTGCCGGTCGCGCTGCTGGCAGCCCTGGTCGCGGTCGAGGCGGTCGCGAAGGGAAGCTCACTGGTGTTCGATCCCGCCCGCCTCGCCGGACTCGCGGCGGCGGTGGTCGCGCTGCTGCTCAGGGCTCCGTTCCTGGTCGTGATCATCGCCGCCGCCGGAACCGCAGCGCTGCTGCGGCTGGCCGGCGTCAGCTAGCGGCGTGCCTGCCGCGGCGGCGCCGGCCGGAATGCGCTCAGAGCGACCGGGTAGATTGCGCCGGTGGACGTCGAGATCGAAGTGGTGCAGAAAGTCACGAGCGACATCGTCGAGGCCTTCGGCCGGCTGCTACCGCAGCTGTCAAAGAGCGCGCCTCCGCTCGATGCCGACGCGCTGACCGCCATCGCCTCCGCGCAGGCCAACTCGGTGCTCGTCGCCCGGGTAGATGGCGAGATCCTCGGAACTCTGACGCTGGTGATCTTCCCGATCCCGACCGGGATCAGAGCCTGGATCGAGGACGTCGTCGTCGACGAGAGCGCGCGCGGCAAGGAGTACGGCGGCAAACGCGTCGGCGAAGCGCTCACGATCGAGGCGCTCAAGATCGCCAACGAGGCAGGCGCGCGGACGGTCGACCTGACCACCAGGCCAGCCCGGATAGCGGCCGGCAAGCTCTACGAGCGCCTCGGTTTCGAGCAGCGCGACTCCCGCGTCTACCGCTACGCCCCCTCCTGACCGGCGCTCACATGTTGCTCCTGATGGCCTCGGCTAGCGCCGCCTGGCTTCCGTCATTGACCTGCAGTACGCCGTTCTCGGCCATCAGGGCGTAGAACTGCTGCTGGTGGTACGGAACTCCTGGGGGAAGCGGCGCGATGCGCCAGTGCACATGAGCGTTGCCTTGCTGACTGCCCATGCTGAGGCTGTACGTCCGCTCCGTCGGCACAGTCGCTGCGACCGCCCTGGCGACCCGGTGCGCCACTCGCTGCAGCGCGAGGAACTCCGCCTCGCTCATCTCGTGGACCCAACTCTCGACGTGCCGCTTCGGCGCGACAAGGCAGTAACCCAGCATGGTCGGGTAGCGGGCCAGGAACGCGACAGCGTCGGTGTCTTCGTAGACGTCGTGATGCGGATAGTCCGGATGGCCCTCAAGCATCGCGCAGACGAAGCACGGACCTTCACGGGACCGGCGCACATACTCCTCGGCATCGAAGGCAGAGGGGCCGGCAGAGTCTCTGCGGGGAGCCGTGAGGGAGAGGTTGAGCAGTTCCAGGCCGCTGACCGGCTCGAAGCCGGCCGCCGTGTAAAGCCTGAGCGCGGGTCCGTTATCGGCCTCGGTTTGCACCGAAACGCGATTGGCACTGGCGGCGCGGGCCTCGTCGACGACGTGCTGCAGCAGGGCATGCGCGATGCCGCTGCGACGCTGCTGCGGGGCGACGTACAGGTCGCGGATCGACCAGGCGGTACCGAGCATCAGTGACGCCGGCATGACCGTGGTCGTGATGAACCCGCAGGCCCGCCCGGCGTGGATGGCGGCGGCGATCGTCATCCGGTCCTGAGCCAGTTCGCCCTGAAGCCAGTCGTGGGCGAACCGGGGGGACGGTGGCTGGTCGTAATGTGCCCTGTAGTCGTCGAACAGGGCAGCTACCTGGCCGAACAGCTGGTGGGATGGCGTCATCTGCACGACTGCTACGGCCACGGGATCAGTCTCGCTGACGGTGGCAACCCAGGGACCGCATCCGGCCTAGATGACTTTGCCGTGCCTCTGGCATCGAAGGGCATCCGGGTCGAATCGAATCTGTCCACAAACGCATTGTCTTCGCGAGACAGGCCTGATCGCCCTGCTGATCACGCGACCAGGGGTGGGCTGTGGCTGTGCAGGACGCGGCCGTCGGGGCTCCGGGCGGTGGTGGTTCCGTCGGCGTTCAGGGTGATGGTCCAGCCCCACCGGTGGATCAGGATCAGGTGGTGGAAGGAGCACAGCAGCAGGCAGTTCCCGAGGCTGGTCGTGCCGCCTTGGCTGCGGGGGATGATGTGGTGCACGTGGCAGCCGGCGGGCGGGATGTCGCAGCCGGGGGCGGCGCAGTGCCGGTCCCGGGTGATGATGGCGCGGCGCAGGTGCGGCGGGACCAGGTCGGTGACCGCGCCGGCGTCGAGCGGCAGGCTGACCGACCCGGCTGGCTTGGGCAGCCGCCCGGTCCGCAGCCACGACGCGAGCCCGCCGGGCCCGGACAGCAGGTCGATGGCCTGGCGCAGGATGACCTCCCGGGCGGCTGCCCGGGACAGGTCCTGCCGCTCCAGCCGCTGCCCAGCGTCCGCGGCACCGGCATCGGCATCGGCATCGGCATCGGCATCGGCATCGGCAGCGTCGCCGGCGCCTGGCCCGCGGCCGGCGTCGCCGTGTCCGTGCGGTCCGGCGCAGCCGGGATGGCTGCTGCCAGGGCAGGGGGTGCGGGCGGGGTCGTAGGCGGCCCAGCTGCGGGCCAGGCCGGCGGCGAGGTGGTCGAGGAGGTCGTGGTCGACCCGGCCGGTCACGATCGGGGCCAGCGCGGCGTCGCAGTCATCGCCGGGCCCGGCGTGCGGCCCGGGCAGCACCGGACCGCCGGGCCAGCGCGCCCGGGCCGGTCCCGCGCGCCGCAGGCCGGCCGGGGCTGAGGGTGGCTGGCCGAAGCCGGGCGGCAGCCAGGGCCGGCCGGGGGTGCCGATGCCGTTCAGGAGCTGGTCCAGGGACAGCTGCAGCTGCAGCTGGACGGGCTGGCCGGCCCGGCCGGGCAGGGTGCCGGCGCCCAGCAGGACGAGGCCGCGGCCAAGTCCGCCCTCGAGCAGCTGCGCGCCACGTTCGGGAAGAAAGCGCCCGGCGTCATCGCCGCCTGGGACCGCGCCTGGCCCCAGTTCATCCCGTTCCTGGAGTTCGACACCGCGATCCGCAAAGTGATCTATACGACCAACGCCATCGAGTCGATGAACTTCCAGCTCCGCAAGATCATCAAGAACCGCGGCCACTTCCCCGACGACGACGCCGCCATGAAACTGCTCTACCTCGGCGTCCGCAACATCACCGGCCGCCACATCGACGGCACCGGCCTGACCCTGCAGCGCGGCGAGCGCGGCACCGGAACCTACGGCTGGAACAAGCACTCAACGCCCTGGCCGTCCGCTTCGGCGACCGGCTCCCCACCTGACCAGATCACCCCCAGTAACGACACCCAGGCAGAAGAATGTCACCCGTACTTACACAGAAAACTTGACAAGCTCCAGCAGGCGCCGGCGCCTCTTCCAGGGCGTCGTGCTGGCGCTGCGGCACCGTCCGGATGTCCTCCGCCCCCATCTTCTTCCCCAGCGAGTCCAGGACCGCCTGCAAGGCGGCGGCGCAGCGGGCCGACAGGTCCCCGGTCAGCCGCCCCACCCCGCCCAGCGTCGTATCCAGGTGCAGGCCCCGCCGCAGGAACCCGTCATCACCGTCGCCGTCGGGGCCGCAGACCCGGCGCCGGATCTCCTCCGCCAGCCCGGCCAGCCCGGCCAGGTCCGCCCCGCCCGCCGCGGCGGCGAGCAGGATCACGTCCGCATCATCACGGGTCTCCACGGGCAGCAGGTCGGTCCAGTCGGTGACCTGCCGCGCCCACGACACCGACACCGCACCCGATCCGAGCGCGCCGGCGACGGCGGGATGACCGGCGAGCCGCCGCATCCAGGTCACCGTGCCCCGCGCGGCGGCGGGGGTGACGCGGGTCTGCCAGGTCAGCCACGACCGCGCCGACCCCTGCCCGTCATCCTCGAACCCCCGCTGCCCCGCGAACCCCGCCAGCACCCTGGCCCGGGCCGCGGTGTGGAACGACTGCAGCCGCTCCAGGTCCCGCAGCGCGCCCGCCAGGACCGGTGCGGGCAGCGACGCCGCATCCGCGGCCGCGAGCCAGCCCAAACCGGCAGCCGCCATCCGCAGCGCCTCACCCGCCGACGACGGCACCCCGGCACCTCCCGGCCCAGGCGGACGGGACAGCCATCACGGCCCTTCACCTCCTCATCAACCGCTGTGCACCATGCGCGGGAACCAGAACCAGAAACAGTGGCGCAAAGAGGGATCCGGCGGCCTGGGCGGGCCGGGGTCGTGGAGGAGGTGTCGTCCCCGGAGCTTCTGGCTATCCGGCTCCGGGTGTCATGTCCCGCGATCGAACCTGTACTCGAAATACTAACACCAGCCACCGACAATGGCGCCATCCGACACGCTAGGTGCACTTCGAAATATGAGTGAGGCAGCGGCATACGAGGCGGCACCAGGTATTCCATCGCGCTCGCTCGGGTCGCCGAGCACACCGCCGCGAACCTCCGCGCGTCGACGTTCGCATAGGCGAACGGCATCGGGGACAGCGAGGCCTGACAATGGCAGGAGCACCGGTCGAGCGAGCGGGCGGGCCAGGAACTGATCGCCCTCCCGGACGCGATCATCGACAGCAACCCGACTGGCGAAGCGAACGACGCGGAACTCAGCGCAACTCGGCGACCGCTTCTAGCAGCCTCGTCACATCCGAGTCGTCGTTGTAGTGCACCAGCCCTGCCCGCACGGCACAGCCTGACTCTCTGATGCCAAGCGCGCCGGTCAGCTCCCAGGCGTAGTTGTCGCCGTTCCAGACGTTGATCCGGCGGCGGGCGACGTGCTCGGCCACTTGCCGCGGAGTGTGGCCAGCTACCGCGAAGTACGCGGTCGCCGTGCGCCGGGCGGCCTTGCCGTAGGTCGTGACGTGCTGCATCGCGTCGAGACCGCCGAGCAGGTCACCGAAGAGCCGCTGCTCGTGCGCCTCAGCGCCGGCCATGGAGGCGAGGATCCGCTCCCGCCTGGAGCCGGTTGCCGCGTCGTCGAGGCCAGCCAGGTGGTCGACTGCTGCGGTGACGCCTGCGAGGTCGGCAAACGGCGGCGTCCCGTACTCGAACCGGTCGGGCACCTCCTCGGGCGCCGGAACCAGCTTGTCCGGATGCAGTGTCTCGAGCAGCGCCGGGCTCGCGATCAGGGCGCCGATGTGCGGGCCCGACCACTTGTAGGCACTGGTCACGTAGAAGTCGGCGCCGAGCGCGGCCACATCGACGGGGCCGTGCGGCGTAGCGTGCACGCCGTCGACGTAGCTGAGCGCGCCGGCCGCCCTCGCCATTCCGGTAATCGCCGCGACGTCCGGCCTGGTGCCGATGATGTTGCTGGCCGCAGAGACCGCGACGAGCTTGGTCCGGTCGCCGAGCAGGCTCGCGTACTGCTCGGCGGGAAGCTCACCGGTCGCGGCGTCGATCTCGGCCCAGCGGACGATCGCGCCGGCCCGGTCGGCGGCCTGGACCCACGGCCTGACGTTGGCGTCGTGGTCGAGCCTGGACACGATCACCTCGTCGCCGGGGCCCCACGCGCGAGCCAGCGTGCCGGCGACACGGTAGGTCAGCGTCGTCATGTTCGGTCCGAGCACGACGCCGGCCGGATCGCCGCCGACCAGGTCGGCGACCGCTGCGCGGCAACGCCGCATGATGTCGTCCGACCTGGCACTGGCCGGGAACGCGCCATCGGAGTTACCGAGCCCTGCCTGGTACGCGCTGCTGATCGCGCTGATAACCGAGGTCGGCACCTGGGTGCCGGCCGCCCCGTCGAGGTAGGCGTAGCCGTCAGCCAGCGCCGGGTAGGCCGCACGAACCCTGGTCACGTCGAATGCCACCGGCGATCAGCCCCTCTCGTTCCTGCTCGCCATCATCGCAGCGGATGGCGGAACCGGGCACACGGGGCGGTTGCGTCACTCAAACAACCAGAGCACCCACGCA
Organism: uncultured Actinomycetota bacterium; assembly: GCA_963696215.1. GTDB lineage: Bacteria > Actinomycetota > Actinomycetes > Streptosporangiales > Streptosporangiaceae > Chersky-822. The sequence goes on along the minus strand of CAVOJF010000004.1, from coordinate 8,178 downwards.
GAGCACCCGCCGGGCAAACGAGAACGCCAGCCGAGACAGGGCGATCGGCTAGGCGGGCAGCCGGCCAGAAGCGCGCAACACAGCCAGCCACGGGTCGTGCTGGAAGGTAGGCACGAGCGACGGAATCCCGGTCAGCCAGGCCAGCAGCACCGCGTCGGGGTCGGCCGGCCTGTAGCTGATCCCTAGTGCGCTGGCCAGATCCCACGCGTGCAGATGCCACTCCACGCAGGCGACTCCCGCCATCCCTGCGACCGAGATCACCTGGCCGCGGTAGCTGTGGTGCGGCAGCCCGAGCAGCGGGCCGATCCTGGCGGCGTAGCGGGTGGCTGACCGCGCGAACGCGGTGATGTGCTCTTCAGGCGGCACGTCGGGCAGCGTGGCGAGTTCGGCGGCGTTCTGCCTGGCCAGTTTCCGCGCGATGGACTGCGGCTGGGCACCGGTCGCCATCAGCCTGGACAGCCTGCTCACCGGTGCGTCGTCCAGGTACTCGTGGTAGTCGTCGACGACGCAGCGCAGGTGGCCGGCCAGATCGGCAGCTCTCCATTCCGGGCACGAGGTCGGCGCATTCCAGTAGGCCCCTGAGAACTGCCCGGCGATCTCCAGGATCGCCCGGATGCCGTCGTAGTAAGCGACGGGCGCATCGGTCTCGGCTTCGGCCAGCACCGGCGCGGCCAACGGCACAGGCGTGTCCCAGGAATTGCCGAGATCCATGGGTACCTCCTGACCACGCCGTGGCCTCCCCCGGCCAAAACGACGCGCTTCGCCAGATTGCCAGAAACACCGCCTGGTACGCCACCCGTGCACGACGGGAAAACAAAGTGACAGTTAACGCAGGCTCCAGATACGATCCGGCGAGTGACTACGCAGGATGCTGAGACTATCGCCAGCGTCCCGAGTCACAGCCGGGCAACATCTGCCTCAGCAACCCCACCACGAGCGCAAACTCCGCGCGCCGCGCTCTGGCGCGTCAGAGAATACCTCAGGCCGTACTACAGCCAGATCCTGATCATGCTCGTCGCCGCGCTCTTCGGCGCGGGCACCGAGATCGTCATTCCGCTGCTCACCAAGGCGGCGATCGACGGCCCGATCGCCGCCTCGGCGCGGACGCTGGGCCACGGCTACGGCCTGCTGATCCCCATCGGACTGGCCGCCATCGGGCTCGGCGTGGCCGAGGTCGCGATGAACGTGCTCAGGCGATGGGCGCAGGCGACTGCCGTGGCCGGTATGGAGCAGTCGATGCGCGACGAGATCTATCAGCACCTGCAGCGGCTGGAGCCTGCGTTCCACGATCAGTGGCAGTCCGGCCAGTTGCTGTCGCGCGCGACCACCGACCTGTCGGCGATCAGGCGCTTCTTCAGCTTCGGGATCGTCTTCATGATCACAAGCTCGGCCAGCTTCGTCGCGATCGTGATCCTGCTGATCAGGCTGAACCTGCTGCTCGGCTTGCTCACCGCGGCGGTGTTCGCTCCGGTGACCGCCCTGTGCCTGTGGTTCGAGCGCCGCTACAGCGTCTTGTCCAGGCGAGTACAGGACCAGCAGGATGACCTCGCTACCTGCGTCGAAGAGGCAGCGGCCGGCGTTCGTGTAATCAAGGCACTCGGCCGGCGCGAGCACTCGGCGCGCCTCCACGGCCGGCTGGCGACCACCGTCTACGAGACCCAGATCCGCAAGGCGCGCCTGCGCGGTGCGTTCTGGGCGAGCCTGGATCTGGTGCCGAACGCGGCGATCGCGGCGATCTTGCTGATCGGCGCGCTGGCCGTGGCCAGCCACAGCCTGACGATCGGCGGGCTGGTCGCGTTCGTAGCGCTGGTACTGCAGTTGGTCTGGCCGATCGAGGCGATGGGCTACATCCTCGCGCTCGGCCAGGAAGGCGCCACCGCGGCGCAGCGGGTCTACGAGATCCTCGACACCAAGCCCGCGATCACGAGCCCCTCGGCCGCAGTCAGTTCGACTGTCCCGCGGCAGCGCGAGGCTGGCAAGCAGGGCGGCAGGCTCGTACTGAACCACGTCGGGTTCGGCTTTCCCGGCTCCTCAGAACCCGTGCTCAAAGACGTCTGCCTGGAACTGTCCCCCGGTGAGACCGTGGCCCTGGTCGGCGGAACCGGCTCCGGCAAGACCACGCTGCTGTACCTGATCGCCAGGCTCGCCGACGCGACGAGCGGAACGATCACGCTGGACGGCACCGACATCAGGCGGTTCCCCCTGGCCACCCTGCGGACGCTGGTCGCCTGCGCCTTCGAGGACCCGACGCTGTTCTCGGCCAGCGTGCGGGAGAACGTCGCGCTCGGCGTCCCCGACGCGACCGACGAGGCAGTCAGGGCCGCGCTCACGGCAGCTCAGGCGGAGTTCGTGGACGAATTGCCGTGGGGCCTGGACACCAGGATCGGCGAGCAGGGCATGTCCCTGTCTGGCGGCCAGCGGCAGCGGATCGCGCTGGCCAGGGCCATCCTGGCCAGCCCGTCTGTGCTGCTGCTCGACGACCCGCTGTCCGCGCTCGACGTGCACACCGAGGCCAAGGTGACCGCCGCACTCAGCCAGGTGCTCACGGCGTCGACGGCCCTGGTGGTCGCGCACCGGCCGTCTACGGTCGCGCTGGCCGACCGGGTCGCGGTGCTCGAGCGCGGCGAGATCGTCGCGATCGGCAACCACCACGAACTGCTCGCGACCAACCAGCACTACCAGTTCCTGATGAGCACAGACGCGGAAACCGGAGCGATTCGATGAGTCAGCCGGCCAAGCAGGCCTGGCGGGGCATCGCGGCCGAGGATGCCGACGAGGTCTCCAAGGGGCTGTCGCTGCTGCTGCGCCGTCGCAGCCGGGCGCTGCTGGCGAACCTGCTCCGCCCGCATCGCGGCGCCGTCGCCCTCATCGGGCTGCTGGTGCTGATCGCCAACCTGGCGGGCCTCGCAGGCCCGTGGCTGATCGGCGTCGGAGTGGACCGAGTACCCAACCTGGTCAGGACGCACGACGCAGTGCCCATCATCATCGTCGTGATCGGGTTCGCCGCCGCCATCACGGTTCAGGCGACGGCGACGGCCTCCTTCATCTCGGTGCTCGGCCGGATGGGCAGTCAGGTCGTGCGCGAACTGCGTGCCAGGGTCTTCCGTCACTTCCAGTGGCTCTCCGTCGCGTTCCACGAGCGGTACACCTCAGGGAAGGTCATCTCCCGCCAGGTCTCCGACATGGACGCGCTGTCCGAGCTGTTCGACGAGGGACTCGACTCCCTGCTGAACGCCGCGTTCTCGCTGATCTTCGTCGGCACCGGAATGCTGCTGCTGGACTGGCCGCTTGCGCTCGCGGTAATGGCCGGCTTCCTGCCGCTGATCTGGCTGAGCGCGTGGTTCCAGCGGGAGTCCGCCGTGGCTTACCGGAGCACCAGGGAGACCATCGCACTGGTCATTGTTCAATTCGTCGAGACGTTTAACGGGATCCGCGCCGTCCAGGCCTTCCGCAGGGAACGGCGGAACGACGCGATCTTCGGTGAGCTGAACCGGGGATACGCCGACGCGTCGCTACGCTCCATGCGGCTGCTCGCCGTGTACTTCCCTGGGGTGACCCTGATCGGCAACCTGGCGGTCGGCGCTGTGCTGTTGTACGGCGGTATCCGGGTGATCGACCACGCGATGCCGGTCGGCGTGCTGGTCACCTTCCTACTCTTGCTGCGCAGGTTCTTCGAGCCGCTGCAGGACGTGTCGCAGTTCTACAGCACCTTCCAGTCGGCCGCCGCGGCGCTGGAGAAGCTCTCTGGCGTGCTGGAAGAGCCGCCCTCGGTGCCCGAGCCGCGCAACCCAGTCGCGCTCCCCCGGCTGCCTGCCGACGCCGACCCTGGACGCCAGCTCGAGATGTCGTCGATCCGCTTCGGCTACCGGGACACCGTGGTGCTGCCGCGGCTGAACCTCACGATCCCGGCCGGCGAGACGGTTGCCCTGGTCGGGGCCACCGGAGCTGGCAAGACGACGATCGCGAGGCTGCTAGCCAGGTTCTACGACCCGAACGAGGGCCAGGTCCTGCTCGACGGCATGGACCTTCGCAGCGTCGCCGACAGCGACCTGCGCCGGGAGATCATCCTGATCACTCAGGAGAACTTCCTGTTCAGTGCCTCTATCGCGGAGAACATCGAGCTTGGCAAGCCCGGCGCAACCCGGGCGGAGATCGAGGCCGCGGCCGGGGCGGTGGGCGCGAGCCAGTTCATCCTGGCCATGCCGGATGGATACGACACGCAGGTAGGCAAGCGCGGCGGCCGGCTTTCGGCCGGCCAGCGCCAGCTGATCTCGTTCGCCAGGGCTTTCCTCGCCGCACCGAGTGTGCTGATCCTGGACGAGGCGACATCCTTGCTCGACCTGCCTGGCGAGCGGATCGTCCAGCAGGCGCTGCAGACCGTCCTGGCTCGCCGGACCGCGGTCATCATTGCGCACCGGCTGTCGACGGTGCGGATCGCCGACCGTGTGCTGGTGCTCGACCATGGCCGGGTGATCGAGGACGGCTCGCCCGCCGACCTGCTGGCCAGCGGCGGCGAGTACTCCGACCTGCATCAGAGCTGGCTGGAGAGCCTGGCATGAGCGCTCGGTCATGCCGCCAATGGCGCGCCGACGGCCATGCCGGGTCATCCTTCTCCAGGGTCGGCTAAGCTGGCCGCCGTGAATGCGCGACGCAAGCAGGCCAGCGAGGACGCACAGGCCAAATACCTAGCGGACGTCGCGCTTGCCGCGAACTTCGACGATCTCCTCGCGGGCGCGCAGTCGGCCGAGAAGCAGTACCGCCAGGCCCAGGCGACGACGGCGCCGCTGGCCGAGCAGTACCGGCTGGCGAAGCTGCTGGACGCAGTCCTCACCGATGTGATGCGCTCCGCGTACGCCGCGGTCAGGGCGGAAATCGGCCCGCGCGGCTACGACGACCGCATTTTCAAGCGCAAGGCGATGGCGACTCCGGTCGTACACGCGCTCAACACCGAAGCAGAACGGCTGCTGACACTGCGCGAAACGCATAGGCTTACAGGCATTCCGCCGCGGCCGGAGCGGGTGGGACTTGATCCGGAGCCGCTGACCGCGCACAGCCAGCACTAGCAGGGCCGGGGTTGTTCCCCAGGGGTCAGCAGCCCGGAGTTCCGGGGTCGTCCTCTTGGGCTGGCACCAGGGTGGTCGGGGGGTAACTCCGGGCCGCTTACCACTGGCCGGTCCGCGATACGGAAATTATTCGATCATGGGACTTCTGGGGGCTCAGGTGGGCGTTGAAAGGGGTAGTGGTCCCGCGAGGCCGACCGGTCACCAGGAGACCACCAGGAAAGCTACAAATAACTTGTCCGAATACCATCACAATGTGCCATGTCGTCATCCCGTGGTGACCTGGCAGATTGGGATGAGATGATCACCACTCCCCCACAACTGATCAGGAGGCGCACGGATGTGCCCGCATTCGCCCCCGTGCCCGAGCGCTAAGGACCCGGACCACGAGGCGGCCCGGACTCTCATCAGCCACCCGGAACAGGGCTGGAGCCTGCTGTGCAACGGCATAGTTGTCTTCGATGACACCGGTGAGCTGCTCCCCGATGGCGACTCAATCGCCCCGCACCGCCCAACCGATCTGATTACCCGGCCCGCTTCGACCTCGTCGTCAGCCGCCTGAGCTGACCCTGTCGGGCCGTTCTCACGGCCCCGGCGGCCATCGCAGCCCGCCGACGTGCCATCCCGCCAGTCGAACAACCCCGGACGCAGCGACGCCGGGACCGGCTAAATCGCAGGGATTCGCACCCGCCTCTGGCGCAACACCTCAGCTGTCCCGCGCCAGCGTGATGATCTGGCTCAGCCAGGACTCGACCTCGGCGGTGATCGTTTCCAGGCGCCCCGACAGCGAATGGGTCTGCCCCGCCAGTACCACGAGCCTCGCCGCATCGGCGGCGTCTGGCATCCCGAACGGGTCGCGGTCGCCGTTGATGACAAGAACCGGCACGCCCGCGGACCGCAACTCGCCCGCTCGCGAACGCGCGGGATCGTCCGCCTTACCCGGCGGATGCACCGGAAAGGCCAGAGCTATCACCGACGCCGCGGCCGCCTGCCGAGCCGTCCGGCAAGCGACCCGAGCGCCGTTGCTGCGGCCTCCCTGTACGAGCGGCAAGCCGGGATACTGACCGCGCAGCGCACCGATGATCTCCAGCCAGGCCGCGTCCTGGCGATCGGCAGAACCTGGCGCACTGGCGCCCCTGACCCGGTAGGGCTGGGTCACCAGGGCGACGGCCGCGCCCGCGCTGAGGCCGGCCTTCTTGGCAGCGAGGATGTCCTTGCTGGCTACTGCGCCGCCGGCGCCGTGGGTCAATACGAGCAGCAACTCAGGGTGTTCAGGCGCTTCTGCCTCTGCCAGCGCTGGGCCGGCGGCGGTCATGATCTCCACCGCAGCAGGCTACTTCGCCAGGCACAAAGAAGCGCCCGGCAGCGGCGCCTCTGCCGGTTTTCGATCGAGAATTTCCGCAACCACGGGCCAAGGAATCCAGTCTCAGAAGGCAGGACGGCGTCGGGGGCGCGTCAAGCGGAGGGCGCAGCCGCCGCCGGGAAGGCGGCCGACATGCAGCGGAAAGTAACCGGGGCACTTGTCGCGGTGGTTGCCGCCATCCTGGCAGCAGCCTGCGGGGGCAGCGAGAGCGGCGGATCAGCGCAGATCACCGCCCCCGGATGTCCGGCAGGCGCGCCTCCGCCCGCCCCGCTCAGCAGGTCAGCGGGCCCCGGCGGCCTGATCAAGCCGAATCCCGTCGTCGTGGCGATCTGTCAGTACCGCTCCGGTCGTCCCGGCCGCCCGCCCCTGCGCCGGATCGTGCTGCGCGCTCGGGCCGCCTCGGGCCTGGCCGCGGTGGTCAATAGCGGCGGACCGGTCACGGCAAGTACCCGGCGCTGCGATCGGCCCGATCAGCTGCTGCCCTATTCGCAGGTCTTCGCCTTCCGATACCCGACCGGCCGGGTGAGCCGCGTCGAAGCCAGTCAGCTGTCGTGCGACCGGGCCGTCGTGACGACCCATGGCCGCTCTGGTGTGCTGGGGTTCGATGTCGCGGCCGGACTGTTCGGCATCACGATGGCGCCAAGGCATCCGCGTGGCCCGCGTACGCCCTCGCTGATCGGCCTGACCGCCGCCGGCGCAGCCGCCGCCGCGAAGCGTCATCACTTCAGCACGTACTTCGACGGCGGTGTCATCGACCAGACGGCGCCGTTCGGCGCGGTGGTGTTCCAGTCGCTGCCCGCCGGCCTTCGGGCTACCGCCCCTGGCCGGGAGGTTGACGTGATCATCGCCGTCCGAGAATCTCCGCGGTGCGCGGCCGACCAGCTCTCGCTGAGCTACCTGGGCGGCGAGGCTGGGGCCGGCAACGACTTCGGCACCCTCCTAGTCAGCGACCGCTCCTCGCGGGCCTGCACGCTGAGCGGGCCGCTGCGCGTGACGGGACTGAGCCGGGTCGGCCAGCCGGTCACCAACACCGTCCGCTTTGCGCTGGCCGGCGTGGCCGTGCTCAGCCCCGGCGTCGCCACGATCAGCCGGGACAGTCCTGGCGGCAAGCTGATCGGGCTGGCACCAGGCGACCTGACCGGCTCGATCCTGCTGCAGGCCGAGTACCGGGATGGACCGGCCAACGTCGACAACGGGCTGTGCACGCCGCTCTGGGTGGTGCCCGCGTCCTGGCGCGTCACGCTCCCGGACTCCAAATCGCTCGTCGTCGCCAACGTCGACCGGCACAACCGGGGCCTAGTACGGTCCGGCGGGTTCGTCACGTGCCGCGGCAAGCTCGGTAGCGTCAGCCCCGCGACGGTCACGTATCTCGGCAACTAGCAGGCTGAAGGTCACAGGATCGCGATCGGGTTGATCGGGGAACCGGTGCCGCGCGGCATCCGCAGCGGCGCGATCACGCACAGGAACGACCATTGCCGGTTCTCCGTGCACAGCGGCAGCAGCTCTTCGAACTGCAGGTAGTCAAGCAGTTGCATGCCGAGCGCGTTGATCGCGAGCACGTGCACGGGGAAGTCGACGCCGCCCTGGACGGCGCTCGACGCGGTGTCGCTGTTGCTGTCGCTGCCCAGGACGGCGATCTGCCGCTCAGCGAGCAGCGGCATGACCGACGGGTGCAGGCCTGCCCTGGCCGCGGCCGCGTCCCACGGTCCGCGTTCATTCCGCCTGCGCCGGTGCCCTACCCGGACGAAGAGAATG
>CAVOJF010000003.1:0-429044 GCA_963696215.1 uncultured Actinomycetota bacterium | reverse complement strand
CTGTGGCGGCCACTGGATGATCCCCGTTTCGTACTCGAAGTTCGTATGCGTCTTGTTAAAGCGTGGGAAGTTCTGTTGTTTGCCCGTTACCAGCGGTAGTGGGCGAATGCCTTGTTGGACTCGGCCATCTTGTGCATGTCCTCGCGCCGCTTGACGCTCGCGCCGAGGCCGTTGCTCGCGTCGAGCAACTCGTTCATCAGCCGCTCGGTCATCGTCTTCTCCCGGCGCGACCTGGAGTAGGAGACGAGCCAGCGCAGCGCCAGCGTGGTGCTCCTGGACGCGCGCACCTCAATCGGGACCTGATAGGTCGCGCCGCCGACCCGGCGGGGGCGAACCTCGAGCGTCGGCTTGACGTTGTCGAGCGCGCGCTTGAGAGTCACCACGGGGTCGTTGCCGGTCTTGTCCCTGCAGCCTTCAAGCGCGCCGTAGACGATGCGCTCTGCGAGCGACCGCTTGCCGCTGCGCAGCACCTTGTTCACCAGCGCGGTGACCAGCGGCGAGCCGTAGACAGGATCGGTGACCAGCTGACGCTTGGTCGCGGGGCCCTTACGCGGCATCTCAGCTCTTCTCCTTCTTCGCGCCATAACGGCTGCGGGCCTGCTTGCGGTTACGCACACCCTGGGTGTCGAGCGAACCGCGGATGATCTTGTAACGCACGCCAGGCAGGTCGCGCACCCGGCCACCGCGCACCAGCACGATCGAGTGCTCCTGCAGGTTGTGGCCGACGCCCGGGATGTACGCGGTGACCTCGACGTGACTCGTGAGCCTGACCCTGGCTACCTTGCGGAGCGCAGAGTTCGGCTTCTTGGGCGTGGTCGTGTAGACGCGCGTGCAGACGCCGCGACGCTGCGGACTTCCCTTCAGCGCCGGGGTCTTGTTCTTGGCTACCTTGTCCTGCCGGCCCTTGCGGACCAGCTGCTGGATCGTGGGCACCGCGTCTCCGTCTTCTGTCCGTTACTGCGCTGTCTGTTCGTGCTGCCATCTGCGCCGCTTCGCTGGCCTGCTGCCCTGGCGAGCCAGGGCAGCGACCGACGTCGCTCGCACAGACTGTGGTCTGTTAGCCCGACCCCCGCGCTCGGGCGTGTCGCCGCTTTCACGACGCACCTGGGCCACCAGAAACGGCCCGGATGACGGGGAGGAAGGTCGCACACGCCCGGGCCCTGCGATCGGCTGCCGCTGCGGTGAGCCCCGGGAACGAACCCCTGGAACCCCCGGCCTGGCTGCCAGATCTCGGTCACAGACGCGCATGCCCGCAATCACGGGCACGGAGAACCAGGATACCTACGCTGACCGCAGTGGTCAAAGCGGACCGGTACCCGGCCTCAGCGACAATCCATAATAGCCGATTCGATGACGCCGTTAGCGCGAAAGCAGAGCGCGAGGGTCGCGAACTGCCAGCGCGGAGGCGCGGACAACCGGAAATCCGGCCGGCCGCGCCCCCTGCCGTCGTTGTGTCTTACCTGTGGTACGCGCCGAAGTCGTACTCCTCGAGCGGCACCGACTGCTCAGACGGGCTGCCGAACGGGTAGTTGACGTCGGTCGTGTAGGTCGCTGCCGGGTAGGCAGCGGCCCTTGCGTCCTCCTTGGGCTCGACCCGCAGCGCGCGGTAGCGCTGCATGCCGGTGCCCGCCGGGATCAGCTTGCCGATGATGACGTTCTCCTTGAGGCCGACCAGCGAGTCCGACCTGGCGTGGATCGCCGCGTCGGTGAGAACCCTGGTCGTCTCCTGGAACGAGGCGGCCGACAGCCACGACTCGGTGGCCAGCGACGCCTTCGTGATGCCCATCAGCACCGGGCGGCCTGCCGCCGAGGTACCGCCGGACTCGACGATCGACCGGTTGACCTCCTCGAACCTGGGCCGCTCGACCAGCTCGCCGGGCAGCAGCTCGGTGTCGCCGGACTCAAGCACGTTCACTCGCTTGAGCATCTGCCTGATGATGATCTCGATGTGCTTGTCGTGGATCGAGACACCCTGCGACCGGTAGACCTCCTGGACCTCGTGGACCAGGTGCAGCTGCACCTCACGGGAGCCGAGAATCCGCAGCACTTCGTGCGGGTTGACGGCGCCGGCGATGAGCTGCTGGCCGACCTTGACGTGGTCGCCGTCGGCGACGAGCATCCGCGAGCGGATCGACACCTGGTACGCGATCTCTTCTGAACCGTCGTCAGGCGTGACGATGATCTTCCGCGCCTTCTCCGGCTCCTCGATCCTGACGGTGCCGTCCACCTCGCTGATCGGCGCCATGCCCTTGGGGATCCTGGCCTCGAACAGCTCCTGGATGCGCGGCAGGCCGTGGGTGATGTCCAGGCCAGCCACACCACCGGTGTGGAAGGTACGCATCGTCAGCTGGGTACCCGGCTCGCCGATGGACTGGGCGGCGATGATGCCGACCGCCTCGCCGACGTCCACCCGCTTGCCCGTGGCCAGCGACCGTCCGTAGCACTTGGCGCAGACGCCGATCTTGGCCTGGCAGACCAGCACGCTATAGGTGCGCACCGACTCCACGCCGCCGTCGACCATCGCCTCGATCAGCGACTCGGTCAGGTCGGTCTCGCCCGTGGCCAGCACGTTGCCGTCCGCATCGGTCACGTCCTCGGCCAGGGTCCGGCCGGTGCCCGTGTTCTCGATGTTGGGCAGCTTGCGCAGCGTGCCTGCGGTGTCCTTCTCGGCGATCCGCATGGCCAGCGACCGGTCGGTACCGCAGTCCTCCTCGCGCACGATCACGTCCTGCGCCACGTCCACGAGCCGCCTGGTCAGGTAGCCCGAGTCCGCCGTACGCAGCGCGGTGTCCGCCAGTCCCTTGCGGGCGCCGTGGGTCGAGATGAAGTACTCGACCACCGACAAGCCCTCGCGGAAGCTGGACTTGATCGGCCGCGGGATGGTCTCGCCCTTGGGGTTGGAGACCAGGCCTCGCATGCCGGCGATCTGCCTGACCTGCATCTGGTTGCCTCGGGCACCAGAGTTGACCATCATCCAGACCGGGTTGGTCTCAGGGAAGGCCGCCTCCATGTCCTGCGCCACGTCGGCCGTGGCGTGCGTCCAGATCTCGATCAGTTCCTGCCGCCGCTCGTCGTCGGTGATCAGGCCGCGCTCGTATTCGCGCTGAACCTTGTCGGCCCGCTTCTCGTAGGTGTCCAGGATGGCCGCCTTGTTCGGCGGAGCGACCACGTCCTCGATCGCGATCGTGACCCCTGCCCTGGTGGCCCAGTGGAAGCCGGCGTCCTTGAGCTTGTCCAGCGCGGCCGCGACCTCGACCTTCGGGTACTTCTCTGCCAGCTCGTTGACGATCACCGAGAGCTGCTTCTTGCCCACCTCGTAGTTCACGAACGGGTAGTCGTCGGGCAGCGTCTCGTTGAACAGGCAGCGGCCGAGCGTGGTGGTCAGGCGGAACTGCTCACCAGGCTCCCAGCCCTCAGGCGCGGCGAACCCGGCCGGCGGGGCCGCGCCCCTGAGCCGCACGGTGACCTCGGCCTGCAGGTCGAGCTCGCCGCGGTCGTAGGCCATCAGCGCCTCGGACAGGCCGCCGAACACCCGGCCGGTACCCGGCGTGTCTGGCGCCATCCTGGTCAGGCAGTAGATCCCGATGATCATGTCCTGGGTGGGCATTGTCACGGGCTTGCCGTCGGCTGGCTTCAGGATGTTGTTGGTCGAGAGCATCAAGATCCGCGCCTCGGCCTGCGCCTCGGCGGACAGCGGCACGTGCACCGCCATCTGGTCGCCGTCGAAGTCCGCGTTGAACGCGGTGCAGACCAGCGGGTGGATCTGGATCGCCTTGCCCTCGACCAGCTGCGGCTCGAAGGCCTGGATGCCCAGCCGGTGCAGGGTCGGCGCGCGGTTCAGCAGCACCGGGTGCTCGCGGATGACCTCCTCGAGCACGTCCCACACGACCGGCCTGGCGCGCTCGACCATCCGCTTGGCCGACTTGATGTTCTGCGCGTGGTTCAGGTCGACCAGCCGCTTCATTACGAACGGCTTGAACAGCTCGACGGCCATCTCCTTGGGCAGCCCGCACTGGTGCAGCTTGAGCTGCGGGCCGACCACGATGACGCTACGGCCCGAGTAGTCGACGCGCTTGCCGAGCAGGTTCTGGCGGAACCGGCCCTGCTTGCCCTTGAGCATGTCCGACAGCGACTTGAGCGGGCGGTTGCCAGGTCCGGTGACCGGGCGGCCTCGCCGGCCGTTGTCGAACAGCGAGTCGACGGCCTCCTGGAGCATCCGCTTCTCGTTGTTCACGATGATCTCGGGCGCACCGAGGTCGAGCAGCCGCTTGAGCCTGTTGTTCCTGTTGATGACGCGCCGGTACAGGTCGTTCAGGTCCGACGTGGCGAACCTGCCGCCGTCCAGCTGCACCATGGGGCGCAGGTCGGGCGGGATCACGGGGATGCAGTCCAGCACCATGCCCAGCGGGCTGTTTGTGGTGTTCAGGAACGCCGAGACGACCTTGAGCCGCTTGAGCGCGCGCGCCTTGCGCTGGCCCTTGCCGGTCCTGATCGTCTCGCGCAGGCTTGCGGCCTCGGCCTCGAGGTCGAAGCTGCCGACCCGCTCCTGGATCGCCTGGGCGCCCATGCCACCGCGGAAGTAACGGCCGAACCTGTCCCGCATCTCGCGGTACAGCAGTTCGTCGCCCTCGAGGTCCTGAACCTTGAGGTTCCTGAACCGGTTCCAGACCTCCTCGATCCTGTCGATCTCGCGCTGCGCGCGGTCGCGGATCTGCTTGCACTCGCGGTCGCTGCCCTCGCGGACCTTGCGCCGCGCATCGCCCTTGGCGCCAGCGGCCTCGAGCTCGGCGAGGTCCTTCTCCAGCTTGGCCTGCCTGGACTCGATGTCGACGTCGCGCCGCTGCTCGAGCTGGCTCTTCTCGTTCGTGATCTTCGCCTCGAGCGAGGGCAGGTCACGGTCGCGAGCCTCGATGTCGACGTAGGTGATCATGTATGCGGCGAAGTAGATGACCTTCTCCAGGTCCTTCGGCGCCAGGTCGAGCAGGTACCCGAGCCGGCTCGGCACGCCCTTGAAGTACCAGATGTGCGTGACCGGAGCGGCAAGCTCGATGTGGCCCATCCGCTCGCGCCTGACCTTGGCCCTGGTGACCTCGACGCCACAACGCTCGCAGATGATGCCCTTGAACCTGACGCGCTTGTACTTGCCGCAGTAGCACTCCCAGTCCCTGGTCGGACCGAAGATCTTCTCGCAGAAGAGCCCGTCCTTCTCCGGCTTGAGGGTGCGGTAGTTGATGGTCTCCGGCTTCTTGACCTCGCCGTGCGACCAGAGCCTGATGTCGTCGGCCGTGGCCAGGCCAATCCGTAGATCGTCGAAGAAATTGACGTCTAGCACTCTGTAATTCCCCTAATCCCCTCGAGCGGTCGCGCGCCGGCATTCCGGCGCGCGCGCTCTGGCGAACACTGTGTCCTGCGGATCAGACTTCCTCGACGCTGCTCGGCTCGCGCCTGGACAAGTCGATGCCCAGTTCCTCCGCCGCACGGAAAACGTCTTCGTCGGTATCGCGCATCTCGATCGCCGCGCCGTCGCTGGACAGCACCTCGACGTTCAGGCAGAGCGACTGCATCTCCTTGATCAGCACCTTGAACGACTCAGGGATGCCTGGCTCAGGGATGTTCTCGCCCTTGACGATGGCCTCGTAGACCTTGACCCGGCCGAGGATGTCGTCGGACTTGATCGTCAGCAGTTCCTGCAGCGCGTAGGCGGCGCCGTAGGCCTCCAGCGCCCAGACCTCCATCTCACCGAAGCGCTGGCCACCGAACTGGGCCTTACCGCCGAGCGGCTGCTGGGTGATCATCGAGTACGGGCCTGTAGACCTGGCGTGGATCTTGTCGTCCACCAGGTGCAGCAGCTTGAGTATGTAGATGTAGCCGACCGAGATCGGGTCCTTGAACGGCTCGCCGGTGCGGCCGTCGAACAGCCGCGCCTTGCCGCTGGTGCCGACCAGCTGGACGCCGTCCCTGTTCGGCAGCGCCGCGCTGAGCAGACCGGTGATCTCCTCCTCGCGGGCACCGTCGAACACCGGAGTGGCGACCTTGGTGCCGGGCTGCGAGGCCTCGGCGCCGATCTGGCGCAGCCGCTCCTTCCAGTTCGCGTCCTTGCCGTTGACCTGCCAGCCGCTCGCGGCCACCCAGCCGAGGTGCGTCTCGAGTACCTGGCCGACGTTCATCCGGCCTGGCACGCCGAGCGGGTTCAGCACGATGTCGACCGCGGTGCCGTCCTCAAGGAATGGCATGTCCTCGACCGGCAGGATCTTGGCGATGACGCCCTTGTTCCCGTGCCGTCCTGCCAGCTTGTCGCCGTCGGTGATCTTGCGCTTGGCGGCGACGTAGACCCGCACGAGCTCGTTCACGCCAGGCGGTAGTTCGTCGCCCTCCTCGCGGGAGAACACCCGGACGCCGATGACCCGGCCAGACTCGCCGTGCGGCACCTTCAGGCTGGTGTCCCTGACCTCGCGCGCCTTCTCGCCGAAGATCGCGCGGAGCAGCCGCTCCTCGGGGGTCAGCTCGGTCTCTCCCTTGGGCGTGACCTTGCCGACCAGGATGTCGCCTGTGACGACCTCGGCACCGATCCTGATGATGCCGCGGTCGTCGAGGTCGGCAAGCACTTCCTCGGAGACGTTCGGGATGTCCCTGGTGATCTCCTCAGGACCCAGCTTGGTGTCCCGCGCGTCGACCTCGTGCTCCTCGATGTGGATCGAGGACAGCACGTCGTCCTGCACGAGCCGCTGGGACAAGATGATTGCGTCCTCGTAGTTGTGGCCTTCCCACGGCATGAACGCGACGAGCAGGTTCTTGCCGAGCGCCATCTCGCCCTTGTCCGTGCACGGTCCGTCGGCCAGCACCTGGTTGACCTCGACCCGCTCGCCGCCGGTCACGATCGGCTTCTGGTTGAAGCAGGTGCCCTGGTTGGACCGCGTGAACTTGGCGATCAGGTAGGTCGTCCTGGTGCCGTCGTCGTTGGCGACGGTGACCTCGTCGGCGCTGACCTCCTCGACGACGCCGGCCTTGTCGGCCAGGATCACGTCGCCAGCGTCGGTCGCGGCCCGGTATTCCATACCGGTGCCCACCAGCGGCGACTCACTGCGCAGCAGCGGCACCGACTGGCGCTGCATGTTCGAGCCCATCAACGCCCGGTTGGCGTCGTCGTGCTCGAGGAACGGGATCATCGCCGTGGCCACCGACACCATCTGGCGCGGTGAGACGTCGATGTAGTCGACCTCGTCGGGCTTGAGCAGGTCGACCTCGCCGCCCTTCCTGCGCACCAGCACCCTGGCGTTGCTGAACGTGCCGTCGCCCTCGATCGGCTCGTTGGCCTGGGCGATGACGTGCCTGTCCTCCTCATCGGCGGTCAGGTAGTCGACCTGGTCGGTCACCTTGCCGCTCTTGACCTTGCGGTACGGCGTCTCGACGAAGCCGAACGCGTTGACCCGGCCGTAGGAGGACAGCGAGCCGATCAGGCCGATGTTCGGGCCTTCAGGCGTCTCGATCGGGCACATCCGGCCGTAGTGGCTGGGGTGCACGTCGCGAACCTCGAACCCGGCCCGCTCCCTGGACAGTCCGCCGGGGCCAAGCGCCGACAGCCGGCGCTTGTGGGTCAGGCCGGCCAGCGGGTTGGTCTGGTCCATGAACTGGGAGAGCTGGCTGGTGCCGAAGAACTCCTTGATCGAAGCGACCACAGGCCGGATGTTGATCAGCGTCTGCGGCGTGATTGCCTCGACGTCCTGAGTCGTCATCCGCTCCCTGACCACCCGCTCCATCCTGGCCAGGCCGAGCCTGACCTGGTTCTGGATCAGTTCGCCGACCGTGCGCAGGCGCCGGTTGCCGAAGTGGTCGATGTCGTCGGTCTCGATCGGGATCAGGGTGTCGCCCGACTTCATCTCGTCCTCGCCGACGTGCAGCTTCACGAGATACTCGATGGTGGCGACGATGTCGTCCTCGGTCAGGGTGCCCTGGCTGATCGGCAGGTTCAGGCCGAGCTTCTTGTTGACCTTGTACCGGCCGACCTTGGCCAGGTCGTACCGCTTGGGGTTGAAGTACAAGTTCTCGAGCAGCGCCTGCGCCGACTCGCGCGTGGGCGGCTCCCCCGGGCGGAGCTTGCGGTAAATGTCGAGCAGCGCGTCGTCCTGGCCCTGGGTGTGATCCTTCTCCAGGGTCGCGCGCATCGACTCGTAGGAGCCGAAGCGCTCGAGGATCTTCGCCTCGTCCCAGCCGAGCGCCTTGAGCAGAACGGTGACGCTCTGCTTGCGCTTGCGGTCAATGCGGACGCCGACGCTGTCGCGCTTGTCGATCTCGAACTCAAGCCATGCGCCGCGGGAAGGGATCACCTTGCAGCTGTAGATGTCCTTGTCCGATGCCTTGTCCACCTGCCGGTCGAAATACACCCCTGGCGAGCGGACAAGCTGGCTGACGACGACACGCTCGGTGCCGTTGATGATGAAGGTGCCCTTCGGTGACATCAGAGGGAAGTCACCCATGAACACGGTCTGGCTCTTGATCTCACCCGTCGAGTTGTTGATGAACTCAGCGGTGACGAACATCGGAGCGGAGAAGGTCATGTCCTTCTCTTTGCACTCCTCCGCCGAGTACTTGGGTGGCTCGAATCGGTGGTCACGGAACGAGAGCGACATCGTTCCCGTGAAGTCCTCAATGGGACTGATCTCCTCGAAGATTTCTTCGAGGCCTGACTGCTCAGGCAGGTCCTTGCGGCCGAGCGCCTGCTCGGCCTCTATCCTCGCCAGCCACTTGTCGTTCCCGAGCAGCCAGTCAAACGACTCGGTCTGCAGGGCAAGCAGGCTGGGAACCTCAAGTGGTTCCCTGATACGGGCGAAAGAAATGCGATGTGGACCAGGAGCGATAGCTGAGGCGCTGCGCGAGGCTGCCAACAGGGGTCCTTCCGAGCTCGTGGCTGAACGGTCACCGCGCGCACGCAAAACGACCTGCGGCTTCGCCCCCGTGAGACGAAACAGTGGGTTAGGATGTTGCCGAGGACATGTGGGTGCAGCGCAAATTGGCAGTGTAGTCGACGGACACACTGCTGGTCAAGTTAACAGCACCCTGATACTCACGGCTGAAGGCAGCATCGCTCCTCAAACGCAAAACGTCAAGAGGTGGAGCCCGTGTGTCGTCACGTTCGATGACGTGACGAGAATCACACTGACGCGTAGGTTTACGTATACCGCTGGTGGGGAACACAACTAAGTTTGGGCTGGTAGGCCGCTTGTGGCTAGGTAGCAGCCGGCATGATTCAGCATGCGCCTGGGCGCCGCACGGCCCCTGCCGTGCGGCGCCCAGTCCGCGTCTTGAATCGTTACTTGACCGTTACAGTAGCGCCGACGCCCTCGAGGACAGCCTTCGCCTTCTCCGCGGTCTCCTTGTTGACCTTCTCCAGAACCCGCTGGGGTGCGCCGTCCACCAGGTCCTTGGCCTCCTTCAGGCCCAGACCGGTCAGCGGCCGAACTTCCTTGATCACCTGGATCTTCTTGTCGCCAGCGGCCTCGAGGATGACGTCGAACTCGTCCTGCTCCTCGGCAGCCTCGGCCGCCTCGCCGCCGCCGGCCGCGCCAGCGGCCGCCATCGCGACAGGGGCTGCTGCCTTGACGTCGAAGGTGTCCTCGAACTGCTTCACGAACTCTGAGAGCTCGATCAGCGTCATCTCCTTGAACGCGTCAAGAAGGTCAGTGGTGCTGAGCTTCGCCATGGTTCCTGTTCCTCTTCCTGTTTCCCGTGGTCACCTCGGTGGCCGGCTCGCGGTCTCGGCGCGCCAGCGCACCTGCTGGTTACGCCTCGTCTGCGGGCTCCGCGGGCTCCTCGCCCGCTGCGTCGCCCACCTCGGCTGGCGCGGCATCTGCTGGCGCGGCATCGGCTGGCGCAGCATCGGCTGGCACCGCATCGGCTGGCACCGCCTCGGCCACCGGTGCCGCGTCGGCGGCCGCGGCTGGCGCCGGGCCTTCCGCCGACTTCTTCTCCTCCAGCGCGGCCAGCAGCCTGGCCATCTGGACCGGCAGCGCGGCGAACGTCGCGGCCGCGCCGGCCATCGTCGCCTTCATGGCGCCGGCCAGCTTGGCGAGCAGCACGTCGCGCGGCTCGAGGTCAGCCAGCTTGGAGATCTCGGCGGGCGACAGCGTCTTGCCGTCGAGCACGCCGCCCTTGATCACCAGCAGCGGGTTCGTCTTCGCGAACTCCCGCAGCCCCTTCGCGGCCTGCACCACGTCGCCGCCGACGAACGCGATCGCCGACGGGCCGACCAGCAACTCCGAGAAGTCGTCGGCGACCCCGGCGTCCTTCGCCGCGATCTTGGTGAGGGTGTTCTTCACCACAGAGAACGTGGCGTCCTCGCCGAGGGCCTGACGGAGCTCCTTGACCTGAGCAACCGTCAGCCCGCGGTACTCAGTGAGGACAGCGCCTGACGAATTCTGGAACCGCTCGGTCAGCTCGGCGACCGTCGCCTCCTTTACCGCCCTCGCCATGGGCATCCCTCCTGCCTAGTGGGAGCCAAGCCCTGGACGGGCCGGGCTCCGAGTGAAATAACGCCTGCCGGCGGAGGGGCCTGGAGATGACGAACGCCCCGGGAGCAGACGCACCGGGGCGGGAACCTGGCCGGCGAGAATCTCGCCTGCACCTGGCTACAACTCAGAGCACCTGCGCGGGCCGCCCGGATTCCCGGGCCTTCGGCTCCCATGCGCGAGGCACGGCAGCAGCCGACGGTCTTTGGCTTTGCCCAAGAGTACGCGCTAGCGGCAGCGCCGCCAAATCGCTTCCACAACCAATCCGCGTATAGAAAGGCGTCGTATAGGGACCTGAGCCTTCGCGGACTACCGAAGCCTTCGACGATTGCTGGGCGCCGTACGTGCCGGCCGCCAGACATGACTCGGCGCCAGGCCCGCGAGGGGACCTGGCGCCGACGACAGCGAGGCAGGCTCGCTGTTAGCTTGCTGCGGCTTCGTCGAATTCAGTCATGAAGCCCCTGGTCATGCCCGGGTCGACGGGCACACCGGGGCCCATGGTCGTGGAGAAGGTGACCTTCCGCAGGTACCGGCCCTTCGCGGCGGCCGGCTTGAGCCTGACCACCTCGTCGATGGCGGCCGCGTAGTTCTCCAGCAGCGCACGGTCCTCGAACGAGGCCTTGCCGATGATGAAGTGCAGGCTGCCGTGCCGGTCTACCCGGAACTCGATCTTGCCGCCCTTGATGTCGGTGACGGCCTTGGCGACGTCGGCGGTGACCGTGCCCGTCTTCGGGTTCGGCATCAGACCGCGCGGACCGAGCACGCGGCCGAGACGGCCGACCTTGCCCATCAGGTCCGGCGTGGCGACGACGGCGTCGAAGTCGAGGAATCCGCCCTGGACCCGCTCGATCAGTTCGTCGGAGCCGACGTAGTCGGCGCCCGCGGCGCGCGCCTCTTCGGCGCGGTCGCCTGCCGCGAACACGAGCACCCTGGCCGTCTTGCCGGTGCCGTGCGGCAGGTTGACGGTGCCGCGCACCATCTGGTCGGCCTTGCGCGGGTCGACGCCCAGCCTGATCGCCACCTCGACGGTGGAGTCGAACTTCGTGGTCGCGGTCTTCCTGGCCAGGTCAACGGCCTGGTTCGGGGTGTATAGACGCTCCGCGTCGACCAGGCCGTCCGCCTTCTTGTAAGCCTTGCTGCGCTGCATGTGCTGTCTCCCGTAGGTCTGTAGAGAGGTCGTGGTCAGCGGGCCAGCGCGTGGCCCTGCCACTTGCCAGGCACCGGATCTGCCGGGGCCTGGATCGGTATACGTGCGCCTGGGTCAGCCCTCGACGGTGATGCCCATCGACCGGGCGGTGCCGGCGATGATCTGTGCGGCCGCGTCGATGTCGTTCGCGTTCAGGTCCGGCATCTTGGTCTGGGCGATGTCCCTGACCTGTGCCATCGTCATCTTGCCGACCTTGCTCTTGTGCGGCTCTGGGCTACCCTTCTGGACGCCTGCGGCCTTCTTGATCAGCTCGGCGGCCGGCGGGGTCTTGGTGATGAACGAGAACGAGCGGTCCTCGTAGATCGTGATCTCGACCGGGATGATGTTGCCGCGCTGGGACTCGGTCGCCGCGTTGTACTGCTTGACGAAGTCCATGATGTTCACGCCGTGCGGGCCAAGGGCCGTGCCGACCGGCGGGGCGGGGGTCGCCGCGCCGGCGTTCAGCTGCACCTTGACGACAGCAGCGATCTTCTTCTTCCTCGGAGCCATCTGCCTGGGATCCTTCTGTTTCTCTTGTGTGCCGTGTTCAGATCTTGCTGACCTGGTCGAAGGAGAGCTCGACCGGGGTCTCGCGGCCGAAGATCGACACGAGCACCTTCAGCTTCTGAGTATCGGGGTTGATCTCGCTCACCGTGGCGGGAAGCGTGGCGAACGGGCCGTCCATCACGGTAACCGACTGGTTCACCTCGAAGTCCACCGCGGCGGCCCGCAGGGTTTCCGCCTTCTTCGCGGCCTTCTCCTCGGGCACGGGCGCGAGCAAGGACATCACTTCGTCCAGGCTCAGCGGCGACGGGCGGCTCGACAGCCCGACGAAGCCGGTCACGCCCGGGGTGTTCCGCACGGCCGCCCATGACTCGTCGGTCAGGTCCATCCGCACCAGGATGTAGCCGGGCAGGACCTTCTCCTGCACCTGCTGCCGCTTGCCGCCCTTGACCTCGATCACCTCGTGCGTGGGGACCTCGATCTGGAAGATGAAGTCCTCCATGTTGAGCGACCCGGTACGGCTCTCGAGGTTTGCCCTGACCCGGTTCTCGTATCCGGCGTAGGAGTGCACGACGTACCACTCGCCCGGCATCCGCCGGAGTTCCGCCTCGAACGCGGCAACAGGATCGACCTCCGCGGCCTCTTCCTCCACCGCGGCCTCTTCCTCCACCGCGTCGCCGGCCTGCGCAGGCGCCGTTGGCGTCCGCCACATCGGCAGCCTCAAGCGCCGCGCTGGCGTCGCCGGCTGCGCCGTTCGCAGCGGCGGCCTCGCTCGCGGCGGCCTGGTCGTCATCGGCTGGCCCGGCCAGCGGCTCGCCGAGGTGTTCGGAGTCGGACACGATCACTCTTTCTCTCAGTTGTTCCTGCGGCGCTCACGCGGCCGCAGGACCTTGCGCTCAGGTGCTGGCCGAACGTTGCCGTTCGAGGCGGACAGCATGCCCGCTAGACGCGGACCGAGAGGACTTAACCTCCCGTGATCATGCTGCCACGCTCAGCGCACGGACACTACCGGGTACCCGCAGCCATCACTTTCCGAAGACGGCGAACACCAGCTTCGTGAGGACTGTGTCCACGCCAGTGACAATGCCCACCATGATCAGGATGAAGATCACCGCGACCGTGGTGTAGGTGATCAGCTCCTTGCGGGTCGGCCAGATCACCTTCCTGAGTTCGGCTCGGACCTCCCGTACGAATACGGCCGGACTAGTCCGCTCCGGCTTTGCCGGGCCGCGTGACTTGACCGGCCCCTTGGCCTGCGGTCCTCGTACCTGAGTCGCCATGTCCTCACCTGTAGCGCTGGTCATCGGCCGGCTCGCGCCGGGTGCGGGGCCCGCGGGTTACGAGCCAACTCGCAGGGCAGGAGGGACTCGAACCCCCAACCGCCGGTTTTGGAGACCGGGACTCTAGCCAATTGAGCTACTGCCCTCTGCTGTGCCCTCTGAATGGGTCCGAGGCATGCTGGCGCAGCCTGACGGAGAACCACCAGATGTTGAAGTGTACGTTGCCGGGCGGCCCCGCGTCGAACCGCGCAGCATATTGCCCGCACTGGCTGGCCGTCCCGGATCCGGCGCCCGGCCGGCGTGTTCCCGGCCTGTCAAACGTACCCGAGTCCAGGGTGCGAAAATGCTAGCCATGGCACCAAGCACAACCAGAGTTTCCGCGCGGATAGGCGCGATCGCCGGATCTGCCACGCTCGCAGTCGACGCGAAGGCCAGGGCGCTGAAAGCCGCTGGCCGGCCGGTGATCGGCTTCGGCGCGGGCGAGCCCGACTTCCCGACCCCCGACTACATCGTCGCTGCTGCGCAGCGAGCCTGCGCGGATCCGCGCTTCCACAAGTACTCCCCCACATCGGGGCTGCCAGAACTGCGCGAGGCCATCGCCGCGAAGACGGCGCGCGACTCCGGCCTGTCGGTCGAGCCCAGCCAGGTACTGGTCACCAACGGCGGCAAGCAGGCCGTGTTCCAGGCGTTCGCCACCCTGCTCGACCCAGGCGACGAGGTACTGCTGCCGACGCCCTACTGGACCACCTACCCCGAGGTGATCACCCTGGCCGGCGCCGTGCCCGTGCCAGTGCTCACCGACGAGAGCTCGGGCTTTCTCACCACGGTCGCCTCGCTCGAGGCGCACTGCACCGACCGGACCAAGATGCTGGTGTTCGTCTCGCCGTCGAACCCGACCGGCGCGGTCTACCCGCCTGCGCTGGTCGCGGAGATCGGCCGCTGGGCGGCCAGCCGGGGACTGTGGGTGGTCACCGACGAGATCTACGAGCACCTGGTCTACGGCAAGGCCACGTTCACCTCCATCCCGGTCGCCGCGCCTGAGCTGGCCGACCGCTGGGTGGTGCTCAACGGCGTGGCGAAGACCTACGCCATGACCGGCTGGCGGGTCGGCTGGATGATCGGGCCGCCCGACGTGATCAAGGCGGCGACGAACCTGCAGTCGCACGGGACGTCCAACGTCTGCAACGTGGCTCAGGCGGCGGCCCTCGCCGCGGTCGCCGGCGACCTGTCCGCCGTGGCACGCATGCGCGAGGCGTTCGACCGCCGCAGAGAGCTCATGACGATCATGCTGAACAAGATCCCTGGCGTGATCTGCCCGCTGCCGGAGGGCGCCTTCTACTGCTTCCCGAGCGTCAAGGGCGTCCTCGGCAAGCAACTGGCCGGGCGGGCGGTGCAGACGTCCGCGGACCTCGCCGAGCTTGCCCTCGAAGAAGCAGAGGTCGCTGTCGTCCCCGGCGAGGCGTTCGGTGCGCCGGGCTACTTCCGGCTCTCGGCGGCGCTGGCCGACGCCGACCTGGAGCGCGGGCTGACCAGGCTCGCGGATTTCCTGGCCCAGGCACGCTGATCAGCGGCCGGGCACCGCCGGCCGTCGGGCACCGGGAGCAGGCGTCGGCCACCGAGAGCCAGCCGTCGGGCAAACTAGGCCGATGGCACGTCGGCTCGACCTGCTCCCCAAGGCGCACCTGCACCTGCACTTCATCGGTGCGATGCGCCGGTCGACGCTGATCGAGCTCGCCGAGCAGCACGGCATCACGCTGCCTGAGGCGTTCCGCGGCGACTGGCCGCCGAAACTCCGCGGCACAGACGAGCGCGGCTGGTTCAGGTTTCAGCGGCTATACGACTACGCACGGGCTGTCCTGCGCACCGAGGCTGACGTGCGCCGCCTGATCACGGAGATCGCGCAGGACGAGCGGGCCGAGGGCTCGGGCTGGCTGGAGTACCAGGTGGATCCGTCCGGCTACGCCGGCCGGTTCGGCGGGCTGACCGCGTTCACCGAACTGGTACTCGACGCGACCGCGGACGCCGCCCGCGCGACCGGCGTCGGGATGGGCGTCATCCTCGCGGCGAACCGTACGCGGCATCCGCTCGACGCGAGGACGGTGGCCAGGCTCGCCGCCAGCTACGCGGGAAGCGGCGTGACCGGCTTCGGGCTGTCTAGCGATGAGCGTCGCGGGCGCCCCGCCGACTTCGCCGCGGCGTTCAGGATCGCGGCCAGAGCCGGCCTGCTCGCCGTCCCGCACGGCGGCGAATTGCTTGGCCCGGAGAGCGTCAGGGGCTGCGTGCGGGACCTGCACGCGGATCGGGTCGGCCACGGTGTCGGCGCGGCGACCGACCCTGCGCTGGTCAGGCAGCTGGCCGGCCAGCAGATCACGCTCGAGGTCTGCCCGGCGTCGAACGTGGCCCTCGGCGTCGCGGCAACCGCGGCCGACGTGCCCCTGATCCGCCTGCTCGACGCGGGCGTACCGGTCGCGCTCGGGGCCGACGACCCGCTGCTCTTCGGGTCCCGGCTGACGGCCCAGTACGAGCTGGCCAGGAACGTCCACCAGCTGGACGACGGGGCTCTGGCCGGCCTCGCGCGGACCTCGGTGCGCGCCTCAGCGGCGCCGAAGGAGGTCAAGACCCGGCTGCTCGCGAGGATCGACGCCTGG
Source organism: uncultured Actinomycetota bacterium (assembly GCA_963696215.1). Taxonomy (GTDB): domain Bacteria; phylum Actinomycetota; class Actinomycetes; order Streptosporangiales; family Streptosporangiaceae; genus Chersky-822. The sequence goes on along the minus strand of CAVOJF010000003.1, from coordinate 412,924 downwards.
CTGACGGCACCCGATCCGTCCGCGGGTACACCGAGGCCGCAGGCCGGCCAGGATGGCGCGCGGGGCGCGGGTCAGTCCGACCCGGTCGTCAGGGCCAGCGGCGACCGCTAGAGCGTCACTCCGACCAGCACGGGCTCGTGAGCCAGTTCAATCCCGAATTGCGACCGGACACCCGCGGCGATCTCCCGCGCCAGGCCGATCAGCTCTGCCGTACGCGCACCGCCGGCGTTGGTCAGCGCCAGCGTGTGCTTGGAGGAGATCCTGGCCGCTCCGCCGCCTGGATAGCCCTTGCCGAACCCGGCCTGCTCGATCAGCCAGGCGGCCGGCACCTTCACCGATCCTGGAACGACGACGCCATCCGCCTCGGTCCCGGCCGGAAAGGTCGGCACTCGGATACCGGGGCTGCGGACGGCCGCAACCCGTTCAAGCCTGGCCAGCTCACCTGGACCAAGGACGGCGTTGGTGAAGAAGGATCCGGCGCTCACGGTGTCGGGGTCGGCCGGGTCGAGCACCATGCCCTTGCCGCGACGCAGGTCGAGCACGGCGGCCCGGACGTCCGCGAGCGGAGCCCGTTCCCCGACCTCGATCGCCAGCTTCCTGGCCAGCTCGGCGTACTTGACCGGCACCGACATCGGATCGCGCTCGAGCGCGAACGTGACGTCCAGGACCACGTACCTGCCGGTCGGCCCCGGCACGGCCGCCGCCTGCGGCCCTGGCTCGGAAGCCGGCCCTGGCCAGGCGGTGCGCTTGAACACGCTGGTCCGGTAGGCGAACCGGCACTGACCGCCGCTCATCGCGGTGACTGAGCCCGTCGACCGGTCGAGCACCGTCACCGACGAGACCGTCGCCGCTACCTCCTGGCCGTAGGCACCGACGTTCTGGATCGGCGTCGCCCCCGCCAGTCCAGGGATTCCCGCCAGGCACTCGATACCGGCGAGCTTCTCCGCGACCGACCACTCGACGAAGCGGTCCCAGTTCTCTCCGGCCGCGACGGTGACAGCGACCTGCTCGCCGGTCTCCCGGGCGCCCAGGCCGGTGGTCGCGACCCGCAGGACGGTGCCGGGGAAGCCTTCGTCGCAGACCACGAGATTGCTGCCGCCGCCCAGCACGAGCAGCGGCTCGCCGGACGCATCGATCTGGCGCACGGCCGCAGCGAGGTCGTCAGCTGTGCGCACCTCGGAGAGCCTCGCCGCAGGACCGCCGAGCCGCAACGTGGTGTAGCCGGACAGCGGCACCTGTTCGGTGAGCTTGAGCACTCGGCGAGCCTATGTCCTGCGAGCCAGCGTCGTCAGGGCAGGCGGACGACGGCCCGGGCCCTGGTCAGCACCTTGGTGTCGCCGGACCTGGCGGTCAGCGCCAGCGCGACCCTGTTGCCGTCCAGCTTCTCCTCGACCACGCCGCTGACGCTGAGGGTGGCGCCGACATCGTCATCGGGCACCACGACTGGCGCTGAGAACCTGACGCCGAACTCCAGCACGACGGCCCTTGGCCCGGCCCAGTCGGTGACGAAGCGCCCCGCCTCGGCCATCGTGTACATGCCGTGCGCGATGACGTCGGGCAGGCCAACGGCCCTGGCGATCCGCTCGTTCCAGTGGATGACGTTGTAGTCGCCCGACGCGCCGCAGTACTTCACCAGGCTCAGCCTGGTCACCGGGTATTCGACGGCGGGGATCTCGGCGCCCGCGGCTACCTCGTCGTAGTTCACCGGCCCGCCCGCCTCGTCAGCCGCTTCACGCGGCACCGCCTCGCTCTACCAGCGTCCCGGTAGCGGTGCAGACGTGCTCGCCGTCGGTCGTACTGATCCGGGTGGTCGTCGTCATCACCGAGTTGCGGCCCACGCTCTTGATGTCGGAGATCGTGACCTGAGCGGTCACGACGTCCCCGGCCTGCAACGGCCGCTCGTAGCTGAACCGCTGCTCGCCGTGCACCACCATCGCGTAGTTCAGGTTCAGGCCAGGATCGGCCATCGCCTGGCCGCTGCTGGCCATTGTGATCACGATAGGGAAGGTGGGCGGCGCGATCACGTCGGGATAGCCGGCCTCGACCGCCGCCGCACGATCGCGGTAAAGCGGATTGCGGTCGCCAATCGCGTCGGCGAACTCGGCCACCTTGACCCTGCTGATCTCATAGGGCGCGCTGGCAGGGAACGTCCTGCCGATGAAGTCGGGGTTGATGGCCAAGCTGGCTCCAGCCTCGGGGTCGCGAGAACGGGCGCCAGCCGCCCGCGTCCGCTAGCGCGTCTCGCGGTGCGGCTGGTGCTTGCGGCAGAACGGGCAGTATTTGCTCAGCTCGAGCCGGTCAGGGTCGTTCCGCCGGTTCTTCCTGGTGATGTAGTTGCGGTGCTTGCACTCCTGACAGGCCAGAGTGATCTTGGGCCTGATGTCGGTCGCAGCCACGGTGGAGTGCCTTTCTCCTGTACGAATATTCCAGCCGGCGGCCGTGTGGCCAGCCTGCTATGTCGCGCGAGTACGGGCCTTCAGGGTAACTGCCAGGGCAGCGCCAGCAAAAGCGCCGACACCCGGCGATCTCCCTGCACCCCCGGCCGCTACTCCGGGGATGGCCACTAGTGCGTAGCGGAGGCCGGACTTGAACCGGCGACACAGCGATTATGAGCCGCTTGCTCTGCCTGACTGAGCTACTCCGCCCCGCGGACAAGGAATCCTAACCCGAACGGGCGATCCTTTAATCCCGCGCAGCCCGGCGCTCACCCCGGCCCCTGCGGGCCGGCCGCTCGCCTCGGGCCCCGTCAGCATACCGGTCCCGCTGCATTCCGGCACAACCATAAACCCTGAGCAACGGCCAGCCTTACGCGTCAGCACTCCACAACGTTCAATGCCAGGCCGCCGCGAGAGGTCTCCTTGTACTTGTCCTTCATGTCGGCGCCGGTCTCGCGCATCGTCTTGATCGCCTTGTCCAGCGACACGTGATGCTCGCCGTCCCCCATGATGGCCATCCGCGCCGCCGTGATCGCCTTCACCGACGCGATCGCGTTCCGCTCGATGCACGGGATCTGCACCAGGCCGCCGACCGGGTCGCAGGTCAGGCCCAGGTTGTGCTCAAGGCCGATCTCGGCGGCGTTCTCGACCTGCTCGGGGGTGCCGCCGAGCACCTCGGCCAGCCCGGCCGCTGCCATCGAGCACGCCGAGCCGACCTCGCCCTGGCAGCCGACCTCCGCGCCTGATATCGACGCGTTCTCCTTGAACAGCACGCCAATCGCGGCCGCCGTCAGCAGGAACTTGATCACGCCGTCCTCGCTGGCACCCGGCACGAACCTGGTGTAGTAGTGCAGCACCGCCGGGATGATCCCGGCCGCGCCGTTGGTCGGCGCGGTGACGACCCGCCCGCCCGAGGCGTTCTGCTCGTTCACGGCGAGCGCGTACAGCGTCACCCACTCCATCGCGTACAGCGGGTCGGTGACGTCTGAGGCGTGCTCGAGCTTCTCGCGCAAACCAGGCGCCCGGCGGCGGACCTTGAGCCCGCCCGGCAGCACGCCGCTCGCGTGGCCGCCGGCCTCGACGCACTCCTGCATCACCGACCAGATCCGGGACAGCCCAGCTCTGATCGCGTCCTCGTCCCGCCTAACCAGTTCGTTGGCCAGCATCAGGCCGCTGATCGGCAGTCCAGTCTCCTTGGTCCGGGCGAGCAGGTCGGCGCCGCTGCAGAACGGATGCGGCACCTCGACCGCGTCGGGAACCAGCCGCGGGCCTTCCGCTTGGTCTTCATCGAGCACGAAGCCGCCGCCGACCGAGTAGTAGGTCCGGTTGCTCAGCTCCTGGCCCGCCGCGTCCGCGGCGGTGAAGACCATCGCGTTGGAGTGGAATGGCAGCCGCTTGCGCCGGTGCAGCACAACGTCCTCGTCGACGTCGAAGCCGATCTCCTGGCTCGCCGCCCCGCTAGCCTCGCCGAGGGTCAGCTTGCCCGACGCCCGAACCTGCTCGACAACCGACGACGTAGCCGCCGGATCCACGGTCTCCGGGTGCTCGCCGCGCAGGCCGAGCACGATCGCTGGCATGCTGCCGTGCCCGTGCCCGGTCGCCCCGAGGGATCCGTACAGCTCGGCCCTGACGGACGCCACCTGGCCGAGCACGCCAGCGGACTCGAGCGAGGCCACGAACATCGCGGCGGCCCGCATCGGCCCCACCGTGTGCGAGCTCGACGGCCCGATGCCGATCTTGAACAGGTCGAACACGCTGATCGCCATCGTGCCGGGCGGCGCCGCCTCCGCAGCGCGAAGCTCGGCTGGCTGGTTCACCTGCGCACCTTCTCCCCGTCTGGGTCATACGGCGGCCGCAGTGACACCCTCGCCCCGCTCACCGTGCCGCCGACGTTGACCTCATACCGGCCGGACCTGATGTAGTCAGGCGTGACGACGTCGCCGTCAGCGTGCCTGAGGTATGCCAGTCCGACCGACGCGCCGAGCGTAGCTCCCCAGGCGGCGGATGTCATCAGGCCAGCGGCCGCACCGTCGCGCAGCAGCAACTCGCCGCCCCACATCATGACCTCGGGATCGTCGAGCACGACCGACACGAGACGCTGCCGTGGCCCAGCCGCCTTTGCCTTCAGGACCGCGTCGTGCCCGAGGAAGCTGGGGCCGGTCTTGAGCTTGCAGGCGAAGAGCAGCCCGGCCTGCACAGGGTTGTAATCGGGCGTCAGCTCACGGCCGAAGGCGCGGTACGCCTTCTCCAGGCGCAGCGACTCGATCGCGTAGTACCCGCCGTCGACCACGCCGAGGTCAGCCCCGGCCGCCATCAGGTCCTCATAGACGCCGACTGCGAATTCCGCGGGGCAACAAATCTCCCACCCAAGCTCGCCCACGTAGGTCAGCCTCGTCGCCCGCACCGTTGCGTATCCCAGGTCGATCTGCCTGCTCTGGGCGAACCCGAACGCCTCGTTGCCAAGGTCCGCGCGGGTCAGCCTGGACAGCAGCTCGCGCGAACGGGGCCCCATCACCCCGTAGACCGCGTAGCCGCCGGTCACGTCCACGACCGTTGCCCCCGGGCGCGGCAGCCTCCCGCGGATGTGATTGAGATCTCGCTCGGTCGACGCGGCGCTGCTGAAGATCAGGAACTCCTCGCTGGCCAGCCTGGTCACCGTGACGTCGGACTCGTAGGTGCCGCCAGGGTTGAGCATGCCGGTGTACACGGTCCTGCCGGGCGGGACGTCGACGTCGGCGGTGCAGAGCCACTGCAGGGCATTCAGCGCCTCGGGTCCGGTCAGCAGGTACTTGGAGAACGAGGTCTGGTCGAACACGGCCACGGCCTCGCGGGTCGCCCGCTGCTCGGCCGCCGACCACGCCAGCCAGGTGGGTTTCTCCCACGAGTACTCGATGACCGGTTGCTCCCCAGCCGGCGCGAAGACATTGGCCCGCTCCCAGCCCATCTTGGAGCCGAAGCACGCGCCCGCGTCGCTGAGCAGGTGATAGGCGGGTGAGCGCCGGAACGGCCTCGCGGTGACCAGTTCACGGTTCGGCCAGGGCAGCGCGTAGTGCAGCCCGAGCACCTCGCCGACCCGGTCCCGCAGCCATCGGTTGTTGCCGTTGAATCCGGCGAACCGCCTGATGTCCTGGGCGGTCAGGTCGACGCCGGCGTCCCCGTAGACGATCCAGTTGGCGAGCGCCTTGCCTGCGCCGCCCGCGGAGGCGATGCCGACCGAGTTGAATCCGGCCGCGACAAAGAAATGCCGAAGCTCCGGGGCCTCGCCGATAATGAACTGGTTGTCAGGCGTGAAGCTCTCCGGGCCGTTGTACAGCTTCTTCATGCCGGTGCTGGCCAGTACGGGGATCCGCTCGATCGCGCTGTCCATCAGGATCGCGAAGTGCTCCCAGTCCTCGGCGAGCAGCGCGAACTCGAATGGATGGGGTAGTTCGTCGGGTGCCACCCAGGGCTTCGCGTCCGGCTCGAAGCCGCCGACGAGCAGGCCACCGACCTCCTCCTTGATATAGGTATAACCGTCTGGGTCGCGTAGCACAGGCAGGTCTCTGTGCACGCCGGAGATCTGGTCGGTGACCACGTAGAAGTGCTCGGCCGAGTGCAGCGGCACCGTCACCCCGCACATCGCGCCGACCGCCTTGGCCCACTGGCCGGCACAGTTGACCACGACCTCGGCCTCGACGTCGCCCTGATCGGTCCTTACCCCGGTGACGGCCCGCACCCCGGTTTCGGTTTGTGGGCGGTCAGCGACGGCGATGCCGGTGACCCTCACCCGCTCCATGATCGTCGCTCCGCGCTGCCGCGCGCCCCTGGCCAGCGCCGCGGTCAGGTCGGTCGGATTCGCCCTGCCGTCGCCCGGCAGCCAGATCGCGCCGACCAGGTCGGAGACGTCCATGATCGGGTACATCTCGGCGGCCCTGGCCGGGCTGATCAGCTCGCACTCCAGCCCGAACGCCTCGGCCGTGGCGGCGGTCCGGCGAAGCGCCATCATCCGGTCTGCGGTCCTGGCGACGGTGATGCCGCCGCACCGGCGGAACCCGGTCGCCAGGCCGGACTCGGCTTCGAGCCGGTTGTACAGCTGGGTCGAGTACTGCACCAGCCGGGTGCCGCTCTCCGACGCCCGGAGCTGGCCGACCAGGCCGGCCGCGTGCCACGTGGTGCCGCAGGACAGCTGGCCCTGCTCGAGCAGCAAGACGTCGGTCAGGCCACTCTGCGTCAGGTGATAGGCCACGCTGGTGCCGATCACGCCGCCGCCGATGATCACCACCTGTGCCCGGCTGGGCAGGGTGGTGCTGGCCCGGGGGGAACCCCCCGCCGGGGAACCGGCCCACGCCGCCCGGCGAGGGCCTCTGTCCGCCGGACTGAACTCATTCATCGGCAATCCGCCCTCGGTCATCCTGTCCCTTCTCGGCCGGTGTGTCAGGTTCCCGCCGGGCCTTTCAGTCCTTGGACGGTGTGATTAGTCGGTTCGTTGCACGTCCTGCAGTAGCTGAGCGAAGCCTGGCGCGGCGAAGCCGGCCGAGACGCCCTCGAACCGTTCCATCGCCCAGGACCAGAAATCGAAGTCGATCGGGCTGACCGCGGCCTGGATCGCGCCCCACAGCGTCCAGCCGTACTTGCCGGCCAGGCCGAGCAGCATCGCCCTGGCGACCTTGTTGCGCAGCGCGCGGCCGTAGTACTCGGCGACAAGCGCCTCCAACGCCTCGTCGGAAAGCTGGCATTCGCCCCAGATATTGCCGAGTTCGAAGCAGGCGTCGTTGTTGCCCGAGTACTCGTAGTCGATCAGCCAGATCTTCTCGCCGTCGTCGATGAAGTTCGCGGCGAGCAGGTCGTTATTGCAGGGCACCGTGCCTTCGTCGCGAATGGCGAGGGCACCGGCCATGGCGTCGAACTTGCCCATCAGGTCGTCGTATCCGGCCGGGATCGCGATGCCGCGGTCTGCCACGACGGCCCGGTACTGGCGCTGGATCTCGAACATGTTGAACTCGCCGTCGAACCGTTCGGCCGTGTGCAATTGCCGGCACGCCCGCGCGATCCTGGCCAGCCTGGCCGGTTCGGCAACGTCGGCGTTGGTCAGGGTCTGACCCTCCAGGAACTGCAGCACGAGAACGTTCGCCGACGGCTTGTACTCGATCACGGGCGCGCCGACGCCGACCGCGGCCGCGCGGACCGAGTTGCGGTACTCGTTCTGCCTGTCGATCGCCAGCAGCTCGCTGCCCCCTGAAGCGACCCTGGCCACGAACGTCCCGTTACCTGTGGAGACCTTGAAGTTCCTGTTGGTCAGCCCGCCCGGCAATTCCGCGACCGTGCGCGGCCGGCCCGCCAGGCTCTCTACCTGGTCAAAGATCACGTCGAGGTCGTCGGCGGCGCTGGTCTCCAAGGCTCGCCTCCCAACGGCTGGATGCTGCGAAGCGTAGGTAGTCGACGTTAAAAGGTCTAGATGTATCGCGGAGAACTTTTCGGAAAGATCGCGCGCCTGGCCGGGCTCGCCGGGCCAAAGGGTATGGACAGTTAGTCGCGCGGCCCATACGCTTGCGCCTCAAAATGCGCCGCGTCTGGCTGGAGGACCCCCGATGAGCGCAACGACAGAGCAGGCCGGAGGCGAGCGCGACAGCGCTGACCTCGCTAGGTTCGGGTACAAGCAAGAACTCAAGCGCTCGCTGGGACCTTTCAGTTCCTTCGCGGTCGCGTTCAGCTATATCTCGCCGTCGACCGGCATCTTCACCCTGTTCGCGCTCGGCCTGACGACGCTGGGCGGGGTGTTCATCTGGACCTGGCCGATCGTCGCAGCCGGGCAGTTCATCGTCGCGCTGAACTTCGCCGAGGTCTCGAGCCACTACCCGATCGCCGGCTCGGTGTTCCAGTGGACCAAGTACCTGGCGCACCGGACGTACGCCTGGTTCTCGGGCTGGATCTACCTGTTCGCCGGCATCCTGACCGTGACCGCGGTGGTCGCGACGCTGCCGCTGGCGCTGATCCCCATGCTTCAGGGGCTGGGCTGGAGCAAGCTGGGCGTCGGCGACTCCAACACGGTGCTGCACACCGAGCTGGTCATCGCGCTGATCACGCTGGTCGTCATCACCGTCCTGAACATCTACGGGGTGCGGCTAGTCGCGATCATCAACAACACCGGCGTTGTTTTCGAGATCCTCGGCATGTTCGTGTTCGCGCTGATCCTGATGATCTTCCACAATCACCAGGGCTTCAGCGTGCTCACCAAGTCGGGCGGCGCACACATCAGCTTCCTGTCCGGCCCGAACGCCTTCGTCGCCGGGATGTTCATGTCGCTGTTCGTGATCTACGGCTTCGACACGGCGTCCACACTGGCCGAGGAGACCAGAGACCCCAGGCGCGCCGCGCCGAGGGCGGTGCTGTTCTCGATCATCGGCGCCTTCATCATCGGCGGCGTCTTCCTGATCGGCACGCTGGTGGCGATCCCGAATCTGCACACGGCCCAGACGGCGTTCAACGGCCTCGGCTGGGGACCCGCGAACATCATCGAAGCCAACTTCTCGCCCCATTTCGCGACTCTCTACCTGTTCGTCGTGTCGGCCGCGATCTTCGTGTGCTGCATGTCGATCATGGCCGCGACGATCAGGCTGTGCTTCGGGATGGCGCGTGACAACCAGCTGCCGCTCTCCAAGCAGCTCTCGCGGGTCGCGCCTGGCCTGCACACCCCGATCTGGGCGTGCATCGCGGTAGCCCTGATCGCTGCGATCCCGTTCATCCAGTTCTCCGGCGCCGGCATCATCGCGATCGCAGCCACCGGGATGATCTACTTCAGCTACTTCCTCGGCAATATCGCCATTCTGCGTGCCCGGCTCAAGGGCTGGCCGAAGACGGATGCCCCGTTCAAGCTCGGCAGGTGGGGGCTGCTCGTGAACATCGTCGGGCTGCTCTACGGCGGGGCGATGCTGGTCAACTTCGCCTGGCCGCGCGCAGTCCCGTTCACGAACCCCGAACCGAACCAGTCCGGCGGCCTGCTCAACTTCCACATCGGGTTCCTGAACAAGATCCCGATCTTGTGGACTGTAGTCGTCGGGATCGCGCTGATCGGGGCGATCTACTATGTGGTCGTCGGGAGGAACAAGCAGTTCCCCGCCGTGGTGGTGCCGGAGGGGGACGACGCGCCGGTAGCGGTGTGAGCTAGCGATCGCCCAGCCAGGCCCTGCCGCCGCGGTGACGCGCGGCCGGGCCTGGCTGCGTTGCGGTGGCTGATCGGCGGCTGAGAACTCGCTGGGTATGGTCCTCACGCTGACGGGCAGGCGATAACGTGACGGCCGTGCTTTCTGCGCGGCGGGAGGACATCTGATGGCAATGGAGCCAGTACCCGACCGGGACCGGCTTGACCGGGACCAGGTCGAGGCTGGCCATGGGCGACCGGAGGCCATCCGGCACATCCGAACCGCAAAAGCCCAGCGCGGCCCGCGTCGGCCTGACCCGGTGCCGGCGGAGGGAGGCTCGCCGCAACCCGCCGCCCCGGTGGCGGCAAATCTCCCTGTGGCTGCCCAGCGACCGGCGTCGGATCCGCCGGTTGCCGTGCAACGCGAATCCTCCACCGACCCCAAGCAGCGCCCGCACGCCCAGGGCGGCCGCTCCAGCGGGATCTGGCATCCGCGCCTGCCAGGACGCAAGCCGCCGAAGCTGGTCAGGGGTCCCGGCGTCACCGTGCACGGCCAGATCGAGGACTGGCTGGCCGACGCGATAGCGACCGGCAGGCTCGCCCCTGGCAATCGGCTCCCCACCGAACAAGACCTGGCCGCGTGGCTGGGTGTCAGCAGGATGACCCTCCGGCACGCGCTAGCCGAGCTTGCCCAGCGCGGCCTGGTGATCAGGACCGTCGGCCGCAGCGGCGGCACGTTCGTCGCCGAGCCGAAGGTCGAGCAGGACCTGACCGTGCTGGCCGGGTTCTCCGAGCAACTGCGCAGACACGGCCTGGTCGCGGGCGCCAGCGTGCTCGCCGCTGCCGAGATCAAGGCGAGCCCGGCCGCGTCGGCCGCGCTAGAGATCAGCGTAGGCGCGCCTGTGTACGAGGTGCGCAGGCTCCGCCTCGCTGGCGGCCAGCCCATCCTGATCGAGCACTCGCTCTTTCCCGCCGAACGCTGTCCTGGCCTGCTCGGCTACCGGCTCGACGGGTCACTCTATGACCTGCTCGACGAGAAGTACGGCCAGCGGCCGCACCGCGCCAAGGAGAGCCTCGAGCCGGTCTGCGCTGGTGTGCGCGAGGCCGAGGCACTCGGAGTCGCCGAGGGCGCGCCCCTGATGCTGGTCGAGCGCACCGCCTACTCGCGCTCGGGTTTGCCGCTCGAGTTCGCGCGCGACCTGTTCCGCGGCGATCGCACCAAGGTAGTCGTCTGGACCTCCGAGCTAGCCGGCGAAATCTAACCCCCGCCCCCGCCGCCCCCGCAATCCGCGAAGAGAAAGTCGTCGCATAGGCCCCTAGCTCTTCGCGGATTGGGCGCATCGCGCTTCGGCTGGGAATCCGGTGAGAATTGGCTGGGAAGTGCGCGCGGTTGTCGGTCTCGCCAGCCATCAGGCGTGACGCTTGCCGCATGCGGCGACACACGTACGTTCATGGCGGCCGGCGAACGGCACGGACGAGATTCATCGCGTTGCTGGCGACGGCAACGGCGGGCCTGGCGGGACTCGCCATGGCCGGCGCGGCCAGCGCTCACCCGGTACCGGCGCACGCCGGGGCTCAGCGGACACCGGTGCGGCACATCGTCGTGCTGTACCTCGAGAACCACACCTTCGACAACCTGCTGGGGTACTGGTGCGACCGGCACACGGCGCGCTGTCCTGACGGCGGCATGCCGGCCTCGGTCAAGCTTTCTGACAACACCGTGGTCACCCCGGGCGTCACGCCGGACATCGTCCCGAACGTGTCGCACAGCGTGCCCTCGCAGCAGGTGGCCATCGACGGCGGGCTGATGGATGGCTGGCAGAAGATCCAGGGCTGCACCGCCAGCAGGAACTACGCATGCATCAGCGGCTACAAGCCCGCCCAGGTACCCAACCTGGTCAGGCTGGCGGGCCGGTTCGCCATCAGCGACCGGACCTTCTCCATGGCCGACAGCCCGTCCTGGGGCGGCCACCTGTACGCGGTCATGGGCTCGCTGGACGGCTTCGAGGGCGAGAATCCCAAGCCGGCCCCGGGCGTCAAGCCGGGCAAGGGGTGGGGGTGCGACTCCAGGCTGGTCACCCCGTGGATAGCTCCGGGCGGCGCCATCAAGCAGGTGCCGAGCTGCGTCCCCGACTACTCGCTCGGCCTGCCCAACGGCGGCGCTTTCAGGCCCACGCCGGTCAAGTACGCGCCGACCATCATGGACCGCCTGGGCGGCGCCGGCCTGTCATGGCGGATCTACGGCCAGCCGACGCCGCCTAGCAGCGGAGGCGCCACCGCGCAGGGGTACGGCTGGGACATCTGCCCCTCGTTCGCCGAGTGCCTGTACACCAACCAGCAGACGCACAACGTTCCCAGCGCGACGTTCATCAAGGACGCGCGGTCCGGCAACCTGCCCAACTTCGCCGTCGTCACGCCCGGCGGGAAGGACGCCGCGCTCAGCGAGCACAACGGCTTCTCGATGACGGCCGGCGACGACTGGGTCGGCCAGATCGCCTCTGCGGTCATGCACGGGCCGTTGTGGAAGTCCACGGTGCTGTTCATCACCTGGGACGACTGCGGGTGCTTCTACGACCAGGTGCGGCCTGGTGTGAACCCGGACGGGACACCGCAGGGACCGCGCACGCCGCTGGTGATCGTTAGCCCGTACGCGAAGAAGGGCTTCACCGACCAGACCGCGACGACGTTCGCGGGGATCCTCGCTTACACCGAGCACACGTTCGGCCTCGCCCCGCTGGCGTTGAATGACGCGCACGCCTACGGGTTCGCGAAGTCCTTCAACTACAAGCAGCCGGCCTTCAAGCCCGCTCGTATGGTCTACCGCCAGTGGCCGCCCGACGCCTATCACGTGAACCTGAAGGAAGCCGATCAGGACACCTGAGGTTTGCGCTCTCGCACTATGTCGCAGACTCCTCGCCTTAGCGCTGCCCGGCTGCCGCGCCGTCCTCCAGCCACGGCGTCGCCTCGCGGCGCCGCGGCACCGCGATCTTGTCCAGGTCGCGCGCGAGCACGATCTCGCCGTCGAAGGCCGCGGCCGCCTCGGCGGCGAGGAGTTGGGTAGCCTCCTCGTCGTAGCGTTGCGAGAAGTGGGTGAGCACCAGGCACCGCGCCTGGGCTTCCGCCGCGATCCGGCCGGCCTCGCCCGCCGTCAGGTGCCCGTACTCGTGGGCCAGTGCCGCCTCGGCGCCGGCGAACGTGCACTCGCAGACGAGCATGTCGGCGTTCTCGGCGAGCGCGAACGCGGCGTCGCAGAGCCTGGTGTCCATGATGAACGCGAACCGCTGACCTGGCCGCGGCTCGCTCACGTCGTCGAGCGTCACCGTCCGCCCCGAGACCAGCAGGCGGCCGTCGCGCTGCAGCCGACCGATCTGGGGCCCGGCGATGCCAGCCTCGGCCAGTTTGCCGGGGATCATCCGCCGCCCGTCAGGCTCGATCAGCGCGTAACCGACCGTTGGCACGCCATGAGACAGGTGCCTGGCCTCCAGCCGGAACGCCGGAGCGGCGGCGGGCATGGCGCTCGCGCTGGCGGCCCCGTAGTCCGCCGTCACCGACGCTGGCCCGCCTGCCGGACCGCCGGGCAGGTCAACGCCCGCCAGCAATTCGGGGCGTGGTACCGGCTCAGGACCGACCGGCCCGTCAACGATCACCGGCCGCTCGATCAGGCGCACGGACTCGCGGTAGATCGCGGCGTGCCGCAGCCGGCCGAACACGTCGCGGCCTTCCGCTGGGTAGCAGGCCTCCACCTCGTGCGCGACCTCGTCGAGCGACATCCGCTGCAGCACTCCAGGCAACCCGAGGCAGTGATCGCCGTGGAAGTGAGTGATACAGATCCTGCCGATATGGCTCGCCGTCACGCCGGCGTACTGCATCTGACGCTGCGTGCCCTCGCCGGGATCGAACAGCACCCCCTCGCCGTCCCACCGCAAGAAGTAGCCGTTGTGGTTTCGGCGGCGGGTAGGCACCTGGCTGGCAGTGCCGAGAACCACGAGTTCCCGGTTGGACACGGCACCGACCTTACGCCCGCCCGGCCTGAGCGTCAGCCGGACTGCAGCGCGGGCCAGGCACGGGAACGTGACAGATTCAGAAGTGAAGACTTATATAAGTCGGACCTGATATAGTCACCGCATGCACGCGTTCGAGGTTCTCGGCGATCCGGTGCGCCGGCGCATCCTCGAGCTGATCGCCGACGACGAGCACAACTCGGGGGCGATCTGCGCGGTCATCCAGACCGAATTCGGGATTTCCCAGCCGGCCGTGTCCCAGCACCTGCGGGTGCTCCGCGAGGCCGGCTTCGCCACGGTCAGGCCGGAAGGGACCAGGCGCATGTACGCGGTGAGCCCGGGAGCGCTGCGGGAGGTCGACGCGTGGCTTGAGCCGTTCCGGCGCGCATGGACGCCGCACCTCGACGCGCTGGCCACCGAGATCGCGCGCGGAAAGCGCGAACGACGGCTGGCCGGGTCATCGGACGAGACCGGCGAGAACCAGAAGATGCCATCCCCAGGGAGTGCACCATGATCGAAGTGAGCCACCAGATCAGCGCCGTCCAGCGGCAACTCGGCACGCGCGTCATCGAGGCGGGCGTGGCGCGCGTCCTGACGATCAGCCAGCGCTACCAGACCGGCGTCGAAGACCTCTGGGACGCGGTCACCAATCCCGAGCGGATTCCGCGCTGGTTCCTGCCGGTCTCCGGCGACCTCAGCCCGGGCGGCCGGTATCAGTTCGAGGGCAACGCGGGCGGCACCGTGGAACGCTGCGATCCGCCCAAGAGTTTCAGCGCGACGTGGGAGTTCGGCGGCCAGGTGTCCTGGATCGAGGTCGAGGTGACCGCCGAGCCTGACGGATTCGCGAGGCTGCGACTCGAGCACGTCGCCCACGTGGGCGACGACATGTGGGAGCAGTTCGGCCCAGGCGCGGTGGGCATCGGCTGGGACATGGGGTTCATGGGATTGGCCACCCACCTGGCCGGCGCCGGCGCGGCCATCGACCAGCGGGACAAGGCGACGTGGCCCGCGACGGCCGACGGCAAGCTGTTCATGTCGCTGAGCAGCGACCGCTGGCGGGACGCCAGCGTCGCCGCCGGCACGGACGAGGTCGCCGCGAAGGCGGCAGCCGACCGTTGCCTGGCCGCCTACACCGGCGTGGAGGGCTAGCCGCCGACGTCGACGATCGCGGCGACCGGACCGCCGCCGTCGGGGCCCTGGTGCGCCGCCGACACCGAGACGAACACGGCCGGGTCGCCAGTCACCGCGGCCGTGACGCCGCCGACGCAGGCCTTGATCTGGCGGTGCCAGTGCACGTCCGAGTCGTCGAGCATGGCGTTCCTGCGGCCCCTGACCTGGCCGTCCTGGCTGGCCTCGCACTTGAGGAAGACGTTGACGAGGCGGCCGTCCAGGTCCCCCGGGTGCGGCCGGTCAGGCAGGTCAAGCCCGGCGTCCTTGATCGCTGCCCAGATTCCGTCCTGGTCGAGCGCGTCCCGCATCACCGAGTGGCCGATCCGGTACCGGCCGCCGACGCCGCGCACGTTCCCGGCGACCACCACCTGCGCCTGGTCGAGTTCGACGCCGGACGAGCAGGACGCGACCGAGGAGTACATGTCTCGGCTGTGCAGCACGTCAGCGTCGGACGGCATGTCGATCTCGCCGAGCGCGACCGCGACGCCGAGGGCGGTGCAGCCGTTGGAGAGGTCCATCGACTCGTGCGTGTTCTCGGTCCAGACCGTCTTGCCCCGGCTCTTGGCGTCCCTGATCGTGTGGATCGTGAGCAACGGCGTCTTGGTCTGCACGTAGTGCACGTCGGCCGGGTCGGTGATCCCGGCTCGCTCCATCGCCACCTTGACCGCGCCGGCCACCTTGGTGATCATCGCCTCCCGGCCGATGTCCTCGGGCAGCAGCCGCTCGCTCATCGCGAAGCCGATCGTAAGCCGCGGCTCGTCGGTGGCCACCGCCTTATCCGCGGGCAGCGTCGCGAATACCGTCGCGTGCGGGCTGATCACCCCGTCGGTGCCGCCCGACCACACGATCGGTACCTGCTTGACCTCCGCCGCGCTGCGGCTGCCCTTGGCGGCTAGCACCTCGCGGAACGCGCGGTCGGCGATGATCCTGGTGTAGTCGTTGACGCCGCCGTTGCCCTCGGTCTTGCCGATCACGGCGATCACCCGGTCGGCCTCGAAGACGCCGTCGTCGATCAGCCTGGCGAGCTCGCTCGCGTCGGACACGCTGTGCAGGGGTACCTTGCGAACCTCGATCGCCTCGGGCACGTCTTACTCCTCGGTCTGGCTGCCTCGCCGTCTCGCTAGCCGGTCCACACCGGATCAGGCCGGATGCATCAGTCTGGCGTACCGCCCCGCGTGACCACGGTGCCGGCCCGGCCGGCGAGCGCCTCCTCGATCGCCGTCAGGTGCGTGATGATCGCCCGGCCGCCGCCCGCGGCGAACCGGCAGGCGGCCTCGACCTTCGGGCCCATGCTGCCGCTGCCGAACTCACCGTGCCCGGCTAGCTCGCGCAGGTCGGCCACGCTGACGGCGCCGAGCGGGCGTTCGCGTGCGCTCCCCCAGCCGGTCATCACGGCCTTGACGTCGGTGGCGATGAGCAGGGTGTCGGCGCCGAGCTGCCTGGCGAGCAGGGCCGCGGTCAGGTCCTTGTCGATCACCGCCTCGACGCCGCCGAGCGCTCCGGTGCCACTGTCCCTGGCGACCGGGATCCCGCCGCCGCCCGAGCAGACCACCGTGTACCCGGCGTCGAGCAGCACGTGCGCGGCCGCGGCGTCCAGGCACTCGACCGGCTCAGGCGAGGCCACTACCCGGCGCCAGCCTTTGGCGCCCATGTCCTTCCAGGTCTGGCCGTGCTCGATCAGGCCGGCCGCCTCGTCCGCCGGCAGGTAGCGGCCGATCGGCTTGCTGGGCTCGGCGAAGTGCGGGTCATCGGCGCGGACCAGGGTCCTGGACACCAGCGCCGCCGGCCGCGTCGTCGTGACCCCGCGGCGGCTGAGGGCCGACTCGAGCGCGTTCATGATCAGGAAGCCGATGGTGCCCTGGGTCTGCGCGCCGCACCAGTCGAGCGGGACCGGCGGGACGACTTTCGCCGCTATCTCGTTCTTGACCAGCAGGTTCCCGACTTGCGGGCCGTTGCCGTGGGTGAGCACGACCTGGGCGCCGGACGCCACCAGGCCGGCGACCTCTTCCATGGCGAGCGCGATGGCCGCCTTCTGGTCCTCGGGCCTGGCACTGCCGTCGGGACTCGTCATCGCATTGCCGCCAAGGGCGATCAGCACTCGCACGCGACAGAACGGTAGCGGCGGCCGTCCGCGCCCTTTAGCTCAGGGGTCTTTCAGCCAGGCACATTGTCTGCCACTATGTGCGCGTGTCACTCTTTCGCAGGCAGTCAGGGATGCCGGACTCAGGGTTCGCCGTCCCGTTCGGACCGCAGACGCCGCCGTTCGACCCGTACACCGCGGTCCTGCCGCCGACCGCCGGGCCGCCCGTTGCGGTCAGGCTCAGGGTGCCGGCCCCGACCGGGAAAGCCGGCGACTGGCTGCCTGGCACGATGCGGATCAACCCCGGCAGCCTGATCTGGGTGCCAGAACCCGGCGTCCCCGCGATTCCGGTGGACCTGACCAGGGCCGTCATCGTCAACGTCATGAACACAGGCAAGCGCGGCGGCGCGTTCGCCAACGTCGAGATCGACACCCCGGCGGGCCGCGTCCAGCTTGAGCAGGACCCCGACATGTTCGCTATGACGCTGGAGATGATCGCTCAGTAGCCGGCGCTGGCCTCGGGCTCCGACCCCTCGCCGAGCCAGCGCCTGATCGCGTCGCCGTGCTGGTCGAGCAGCGGCGGCGCCTGGTGCCTCGCCCGGCCGGAGTCCAGTCCGCCGGTCTCGAACCGCAGCGGCGGACCTGGCAGCTTGACCCGGCCGAGCGCCTCGTGCTCTACCTCGATCAGCAGCCCCTGCGACAAGGCCTGATCCCACGTATAGACCTCGCCGAAGTCGCGAACCTTGCCCGCGGGGATGCCGAGGCCCGCGAGCGTGGCCAGCACCTCCGACGACGACTGCTGGCAGAACGCGGCGTCGACCGCGGCGTTCACCGCGTCGTGGTCGCGCACGCGGTCCCTGTTCAGCGCCCACTCGGGCCGGTCAAGCCCGAATGCGGGCGCCATCCGTTGCCATAGCGCGTCGCTGCCGACGGCGATCTGGACGAACCCGTCGGCGGCGCGGTACAGCCCGTACGGGCAGATCGACGGGTGGTAGTTGCCGCTCGGTTCCGGCACCTGCGACGCGGCGGTGTACCTGGTCCCCTGGTACGCGTGCGCGCCGACAACGGCGGCGAGCAGGCTGGTACGGACCACCTGCCCGCTGCCAGTCTGGTCGCGTTCCCGCAGCGCGGCCAGCACGCCGTACGCGCCGTACATGCCAGCCAGGATGTCGCCGACGGGCAGCCCGACCCTGGTCGGCTCGTCCTTGGACGGCCCGGTCACCGACATGAGGCCGCCCTCGCCCTGTGCGATCTGGTCGTAGCCGGGCCGGCTGCCCTCCGGTCCGTCGTGCCCGAATCCGGTGATCGACAAGATCACCAGGCCCTGATTGATCTCGTGCAGCCGGGACACGCCGAATCCCAGCCGGTCGAGCACTCCCGGCCTGAAGTTCTCGATCAGCACATCGGCCCGCGCGACGAGGCGGCCGAGCAGGTCCCGGCCGCCGGCGGACTTCAGGTCGATCGCGATGGACTCCTTGTTGCGGTTGCAGGACAGGAAGTAGCTGGAGTGCTCGCGCCCATCGCTGCCGTGCAGGAACGGCGGTCCCCAGCCGCGGCTGTCGTCGCCGTCCGGGGATTCGACCTTGATCACCCGCGCGCCGAGGTCGCCGAGCATCATGCCCGCGTGCGGCCCGGCCAGCGCGCGGGACAGGTCGACCACCACCAGCCCGGCCAGCGGTCCCGCGGACCCGCGCGGCGCGCTCTGCTCGCTCATAGCCAGTCCACCTCGGCGCTCGCGGCGCCCGCGAGCCTGGCGAAACCTGGCCCGCGATCGAAGAACGGCTGTTCGCCGGACCGCTGTTCGCGCATTTCGATTCGCAACAGGGCGCTCGCGCCCATGTCGGCCACAGGCGCATCGGCAGGACCGGTGATCACGACGCCGTAGTCGGCGGCAGCTCCTGCCCGGCTGACCTTGCCCCAGGCCACATCCCTGGCGACCAGGTCCGCGTCGCGCGTCCAGCGGATCGCCCCAGCCGCCTCCGCCCGTGGTCCTGATCCTGATCAGCGTCCCGGCCGGGACCGGCTCCGCGTCGGCGAGTGCGTCTGCGGGCCGTTGATCAGGACCTCCTGGATCTATCATCACCTCGAACGGACGACCGGCCTTGCCGCCGTTGACCCCCCAGCAGGACAGGATCGAACGGTCCGCGATCGACATGAAGTGGCCGTCGGTGCGCATCCTGATGACCTTCTCGTAGCCAAGGCCGCCGCGGAACTGCCCGGGCCCGCCCGAGTCGACGGCCAGTCCGAGCCGCTCGACGATCAACGGGAACCTGGCCTCAGAGAACTCGGCCGGCAGGTTCCGCGAGTCGGGCACGACGTGGATCGTGTCCTCGCCGTCCGCGTAGTACCGGCCGCCCGAGCCTCCGCCGAGCACCTCGCGCATCAGGTACGGCTCGCCCGCGGCGTCGGAGCCGTAGACGCCGGTGTACCTGATCGTCTCCTGGTCGGCCGGCATCCGCCCGCCGACCGCCTTGGCCAGCACCCCGGCGAGCACGCCGAGCAGTCGCAGGATCACGAACGTGCGCGCGTTGGTGGGAGCCGGGAAGATCGGCGTGAGCAGCGTCCCGGGCGGCGGGAACCGCATCTCGAGCAGTTCGACCACGCCCTCGTTGACGTCGAGTTCGGCCATTCGTTCCGGCGAGTCGGCGAGGTTGCGCAGGATCGGGGCCAGCCACTTGGCGAGGAAGTTGCCGTCTGCGTAGTTGCCGCAGTGATTGATCGGCCCTTTGGCCTGGGGACTCGTTCCCGTGAAGTCCAGGACCAGCTTCGGACCGCCTTGCGTCTCATCGGGCGTGCGCGTCAGCGTGATCCGCTGGGTGTGCAGCCGCGGCGGGTCGACGCCGTCGTGCTCCGCGTAGTCCTCCCAGGTCCAGGTGCCGACCGGGATCTTGGCGAGGATCTCGCGCCGGAACGTCGCCGTCGTCCCCGCGACGATCGCGTCGAAGCAGGCCTCGACGGCGTCGGTTCCGTACCGCTCGAAGAGCTCGGCGAGCCGGCTCGCGCCCATCAGGCACGCGGCGCACTCCGCGTCCAGGTCGGCGGCCAGCGATTCTGGCATCCGGGAGTTCCGCGTCATGATCGTCAGTACCGCGCGGTTGGGCACGCCCTGATCCCACAGCCTGATCGGCGGGACCATGAGCCCTTCCTCGAACACGCTCGTCGCCCGGCTGGGCATCGACCCGGGCACAGCGCCACCGATGTCGTCGTGGTGGCCGAACGCCTGCACGAACGCGACGACGCGCGGCCCTGCGCCGTCAGCGTCATCGTGGAAGACAGGGACCGTCACGCACAGATCGGGCAGGTGGCCGATGCCGCCCTCCGATGAGTACACGTCGTTGTGGAAGAACACGTCGCCAGGCCGCATCTCATCGACACCGAAGTCGCGCACGATCGGGTGTACGAGCGAACTGTAGGAGCGGCCAGTCAGCTTGCGAAGCAGCCGGTCATGGATCCCGGCCCTGAAGTCGTGCGCGTCCCTGATCATCGGCGACCTGGCGGTGCGGCCGATCGCGGTCTCGACCTCCTTCTCGATCGAAGCCAGGCTGCCCGCGATGATCTCGAGCAGGACCGGGTCAGCGATCTCGCCCTGGTCCGTCAGCGTCCTGCCCACTGCCCACCTCGTCCAGACTGCCGTGCCCGCATCACCCGATCCAGCCGAGAATATGCTCGCGGACTTCGGCTGGCTGCTCAAGGTGCAGGAAGTGACCGGCCCGCTCGATCTCGACCACGCGCGAGCCAGGGGCGAGCAGCGGCCCGGCGCGGCGAGCCAGGCCGGCCACGATGCAGCCGTCGTCGGCACCGTGCAGGTACAGCGTGGGCTGCGGCGCTGGCAGCAGCGCCGCCTGCTCCAGCGCGGCATATGGGCTTTGGGTTCCAGCGGCGCGGTAGTAGGCGATGGCGGCGGCGAGGCTGGCCGGGTCGCGCAGGCAGTCCTTGACGTGGGCGAGCTCGGCCGTCGCGTCGTAGCCCGGTGACCAGTCTCGCCAGAGACGGTCGAGGAAAGCCATGTCACTGGCTGCGACCACGGCCTCCGCGAGGCCCGCCGGGTCGCGGAACATGAACAGGTAGAAGAACCGCCTGAGCTGCTCGTAGTCGTTGAAGAGAACCTCGTCAAGGCGGGCCGGCGGCACGGCCAGGGTGACCAGCCTGCGCCATCCAGCTGGCGCGTAAGCGGCGGCCGCATACGCGGCTTCGGCGCCCCAGTCATGCCCGATCAGGACCGCGTCGCCATCGCCGCCGAGTGCCTCGTGCAGCGCGATCGCGTCGGCGGCCAGCGCGCCGATTCCGTACTCCCCGTCGGCCGGGATACCGGTCGGCGCGTACCCGCGCATGAACGGGGCGACGGCGTGGTATCCGGCGCCGGCCAGCGAAGGCAGCAGGTGCCGCCAGGTGTGCGCCGAGTCAGGGAAGCCGTGCAAGCACAGGGCCAGCGGACCTTGCGCCGGTCCGGCCTCGAGGATCCCGAACTCAAGATCATTGGCGTCGATCGTGCGCGCGCGCAGCGGGGAGGCGGTCATGGCTGGCAAGCTATCGGGGGCGACGCTGAGGACAGCGTTTAGGGCGGCGCTGAGGTCAGAGTTCCTTGATGAAGCGGCCGGAGCGCTCGCAGACGTCGGCGAAGCCGAGGCTGAGGTAGAAAGCGCGCGCGTCGGCGCGCGTCCGCTGGCTGGTGACCTCGATCTGCAGGCAGCTCCAGTCGCGGGCCAGCCGTTCGGCGGCGGCCAGCAGCGCGCGGCCAGTTCCCGCGCGGCGCACGCTCGCATCGACCACGAGGCTCTCGATCCGCAGCCAGCGGCCGGTGCGCTCCAGGTACGGGATCGCGTGCAGCGAGATGCAGCCGGCGACGATCCCGTCGCACTCGGCCACCAGCACCCGGCTGGACTGGTCAGGCAGCCAGTACGCGAGCCGTCCGGCCACCACGCCGACGTCGGCCGGGTAGCCGAGCTCGGTCAGCAGCTCGGCGATCCGCGCCGCGTCGTCGGCGCAGGCTGTCCGGATTGCCGGTTCCGCGCTCTCTGCCACGTGGCCCCCCGCCGCTCCGATACATCCTGGCGCCCCTGGACCGCCGCGGCCAGGCGGTCTCAGCGCGGCCGGGCACGTGATTCGTGCCGGACACGATGGCTGGTACCTGAGTCTTGCCCGGGGTCCGCCTGCGGCGTCAACCGGGGAAGGTGTCGGGGTCGGGGCCGGTGCGCTGGTCCCGGTTCAACGCGCTGATCGCGGCGACGTCCTCGCCGGCCAGCTCGAAGTCGAACAGGCAGAAGTTCTCGCTGATCCTGGCCGGCGTCACCGACTTCGGGAAGACGATGTTGCCGCGCTCTATGTGCCAGCGCAGGATCACCTGGGCCGGCGTCTTGCCGGTTGCCATGGCGATCCGCCTGACCTCGGGGTCCGCCAGCAGTTCGCCACCGCGGGCGAGCGGCGACCACGCCTCGACGGCGATCTGACGCTCGGCGCAGAATAGCCCAAGGCTGTCCTGCGTCAGGTAGGGATTGACTTCGATCTGGTTCACCGCCGGCGGGATGTCGCTCTGCGCGTGCAGCCGCCGCAGGTGGTGGGCCTGGAAATTCGATACGCCTATCGACCTGGCGCGGCCCTCGCGGTAGAACTCGGCGAGCGTCTCCCAGGTCGAGACGAAGTCGCCGCCGTACTTCATCGGCAGCGGCCAGTGAATCAGGAACAGGTCGATGTAGTCGAAGCCGAGTGCTTCGAGCGTCTGGTCGAAGGCCCGCCGCGCGTCATCTGGCCGGTGGCTGGCGTTGCTCAGCTTGCTGGTCACGAACACCTCGGCGCGAGGCAGGCCCGACTTGGCAATCGCCTGCCCGACCTCGCGCTCGTTGCCGTACATCTCGGCCGTGTCGATATGCCGGTAGCCGACTTCCAGGGCTGCCGTCACCGCGTCGACGGTCGCCTCGGGCTTGACCAGGAAGACACCGAAGCCAAGCTGCGGAATCGGCTGGCCGTTGTTCAGCATGATGTCGGGTACTGAGTTCACAACTACCGCACTCCTCCGGGGGCGGACACCCCGTCCGTCATGATGATCGTCGCGGTTGCCCTGCCCAGGTTCGCCGGCTTCATTCGCGGGTGGTCCCGCCCCGTTCGGGGCGTATATACCGGGCACGGACGGGTCAGCCGACACTGCCAATCGATCAGGCGCCCCTCAGGTAGGTCAGCACCGCGAGCACACGCCTGTGGTCGTCGGCCGCCTGCAGCAGGCCGAGCTTCGAGAAAATCGACCCGACGTGCGTCTCGACGGTCTTCGGCGACAGATAGAGCTTCGCGCAGATCGCGGCGTTTGACCGGCCCTGCGCCATCAGCTCCAGGATGTCTTGCTCCCGCTCGGTGAGCTTGCCAAGCGCGTCGCCGTCCCGGCGGCGCAGGAGTTGCGCCACGACCTCGGCGTCGATGACCGACCCGCCAGCGGCGATCCGCCTGACCGCCTCGGCGAAGCCGGCGATGTCGGAAACGCGGTCCTTTAGCAGGTAGCCGACCCGCGCCGGGGCGTCCTTCAGTAGCCGGATCGCCTGCCTGGTCTCGACGTAGTGCGACAGCACGAGCACGCCGACCGCGGGATGCTCGGCGCGGATCCGCTGCGCCGCCAGCAAGCCTTCGTTGGAGTTGGTCGGCGGCATCCTGACGTCTGTCACCGCCACGTCGGGTGCCTCCCGCGCCACGGCCGCGAGCAGGCCGTCGGCGTCGGCTGCCTGCGCGACCACGTCGAAGCCGCGGTCGGCGAGCACCCTGGCCAGTCCCTCCCTGAACAGCACGGAATCGTCGGCGAGCACGACCCGGACCAATGACCCAGGTCCCGTGGCCGGCGCGGCCGGAGGCTCAGCCATCACAGGGGATCTCCGCCCGCACCCGGGTGCCGCCGCCGGTCGGGCTCAGCACGCCGAACGTGCCGCGGACCGCGGCCACCCGGTCGGCCAGCCCGCGCAGCCCCGAGCCGCTCGCCGCGTCGGCCCCGCCGACGCCGTCGTCGGCGATCTCCACCAGCAACATCCCGTTCGACCTGGACAGCTCGATCCTTGCCGCGCAGGCACCTGAGTACTTGATCACGTTCGCGATGCACTCGGCGACCACGAAGTAGGCGACCGTTTCCACCGGCTCGGCCAGCCTGCCATCGAAGTCAGCGCGCACCTGTACCGGCACGGATGACCGGTCGGCGAGCGCCTCGACCGCCGCCGGCAGGCCCTCTTCGGTGAGGATCGCTGGGTGGATGCCGCGCGCCAGTTCGCGCAGCTCGGCGATCGCGTGCTTGAGCTCGGTCGTCGTCTGGTCGATCGACCTGGCCAGCGCCGGGTCGGCCCGTGCCTGGTCGCGCAGCATCGCGAGCGAGAGCGCCAGCGTCACGAGCCGCTGCTGGGCGCCGTCGTGCAGGTTCCGCTCGACCCGCCGACGCTCCTCGTCGCCAGCCTCAACGATGCGCTGCCGCGACGCGCGCACCTCGTCGAGCTGTGCGCGCAGGTCTGCCTGCAGCCGCTCGTTCTCCATCCTGATCCCGGCGGCCGCGGCGACGGCCCTGACCAGACCGGGCTCCAGCGCCGGGTCGTGGATCAGGGCGGCGAGCGGTGTGCTGTCCCGCTCCACGACGGTGACCGCGCGCGCCCGGTGGCCAGCGCCAGGCTCCGGCAGCGAGCCGGGCCGTCCGTCGCCGTCGACCCAGCGGTCCCCGCCGGTTGCCTCGTCCCCGTCGCGTGCGAACAGCAGGCCGAGCGTCGGATCGCCGAGCGTGCGGGCGAGCAAGCCGCGCAGCTCGCCTGAGAGCAGCGGCCGCTCGAGGTCCATCACCAGGTCCCCCACGGCGCTGCGGGCCAGGCGAGTCGACAGCAGCCCCCACAGGAACAAGATCGGGATCGTGATGTTGAACAGCGTCTGAAGCTCCCACAGCAAGTAGCCGAACGGGTGGCTCGTGTCCTGCGACGCGAACGCTCCTATCAGGTAGATCAGCGCCAGCATGCAGGCCGCGACCCACAGAGCGGCCAGGTCCCTGCGCCCGGCCGAAGTGGCCCTGCGCCAGCGCAGCCAGACGACAAGGAGGAAGAGCGGCACCAGCACGAAGGCGGCGCGCTGGTCGATCAGGACCGCCGCACGGATCGGGGCGGCCGAAGCGCTCGGGAACGGAGCTGGCTCCCACGCGCACGAGGTGCAGCCGGCCGCACGCGGCGCATACGTCAGCAGCAGCACGACGCTGGCCCCTGCCGCGACCGCGTACGTCAGGCCGAGAACGACCCGGTCCAGCCTCGTCTGCAGGCGGCCGGTCGGGAACGCCAGTGCGATATGCGCGAGAATCGGCGCCCCAGCGAGCTGGCTGCCGATCACCCCGAGGACAGGAAGCAGCGGAACGTTCAGGTTGCTCCAGTTCCCCAGGTACCAGGTGAAACCGAAGGCGACCAGTAGCGGGCCGATGAGATTCCCCGGCCGCCGGTCGAGTGCCACGAGGCCGGCCAGCAGGAACGACAGGCCTCCGATGGCGTCTAGGAGATGGTTCTCGTTGACGTGCGCGCGGATGCTGAGCCACTCGCCGCCCATCGCCCAGCCCGCCAGCGCGATGCCCAGGAGCAGCAGGCCCCACCTGCGCCTCGTCATGACGTGTCCTGGCCCAGTGCGGCAGCCAGCGTCCCGGCGGTGAGCTCTGCCTTCGTGATAAACCCGCGGGCGCCGCTCCTCGCGACCTTGCGGCCGTAGTCGGCGGCGTCCCGGCTGGAGATCAAGATGACGGCCGGCGGGTCCGGGCTGCTGGCGATCTGCCTGAGCACCTCGAACCCGGTGACGTCAGGAAGCTGCACGTCGAGTAGCACCACGTCGGGCGACAGATCCCTGGCCACACGTACCCCGGATGCTCCGTCCGCGGCCTCACCGACCACGTCATAACCCGCGACGGCGAGCAGCTCCCTGGCCTGAGCCCGGAACCCGGCGTGATCGTCGACGATCAGGACACTGCGCGCCATCGCTAGATGCTGGCATTGAAGCACGGCTGCCGCATCGGGGCTAGCCCTGACCGAAAGAGCCGGCGTTCGCCCCGATGCGCCGGCTGACCTGCGCTCCGTACGGTCTGAGCACCCGTGCGAAAGCGAGGACACAATGGTTACGCAGACTCTTACGCCACTCACCTCGGCAGGCGCAGCGCGCCGCCCGGCAATGGCGGCATATCTCGGCGCGGCGGCCTTCGTCGTAGCGACGGCGTGGTACGCGCTGGCCGTACTGCACGTGACCGTGCCCGCGCCGCCGGAAGCCAGCCGCGGCGCCCCCGCGGATCAGGCGCTGCGCGGCTACTACCACTGGTTCGCCGGCACGCTTGTGCAGCAGCGGCTGTACCTCGCGATCGCGATCGCGGGCTTCGCCGCGTTCGCCGCCGTCGCGGGGCTCGCGAGGCAGGTCCTGGATGCCGATGGCGCGCTCGCCGGCGGCGGCGCGCGGGCTGTTGCCGCGGGCGCGATCGCCTACGCGGTGGGCACCGTGATCTTCCTCGGCGGCCATCAGGCCGTCGGGCTCATGGCCACGCACTCCAACCCGATCCAGGCCACCAACTCGATCGCGTTCGCGATCGACGAGGTCGATCAGGCCTTTGACCTGACGGCCTATGTGCTCTTCTCGGCCGGCCTGCTCGCGCTGGCCTGGATCGCGCTGCGGCAAGGCCGACGGGCATGGGCCGGCTACACCGGCCTGCTCGCCGTGCTCGGGCTCGTCATCGCCTGGTCCTACGGCGCCGGCGGCGACGACGTCACCAACGACTTGCTGTTCGTAGGCGGCCTGATCGTGCTGCCCGGCTGGCTGATCTGGACGGCCAGGCTTGAGCGGGCGGGCGCGGCGGCACCGGCAGTTAGCGCGACCGGCTGATCCGCAGGTTGCCCTGCTCGTCCACGACGGCGGCGAAACCAGGATGCAGCGGCACGGTCGCGCCGTACTCCTCGATCACCGCGGGTCCGGCGATCACATCACCGGCGGCCAGAGCCTGCCTGGCGTAGATGTTCGCTGACTCGAAGCCCTCGCCGCGGCTGAAACACACCTGGCGGCTCCCGGTCCAGGCCCGCGCCGGGTCGCCGTCGCCAGCTTCGAGCGACGGCAGCGCTGGCCTGGCGATCGGGCCGATACCGGTCACTCGCAGGTTGACCCACTCCACATGCTGGCGGGCGTCGTCGCGGAAGTCGTAGCCGTACAGCGCCCGGTGCGCGTCGTGGAAGGCGCTGGCGACCGCGTCCGCCAGCGCCGCGTCGAATCTCGTGCAGGCGGCGAGGTCAGGCACCGGGACCCTGACCTCGAACGCCTGCCCGAAGTAGCGCAGGTCGGCGGTCCTGATCAGCCGATGCGCGGCGGGGTCAAAGTCCTGGTTCGCCAGTCCCTCGCGCGCCTGGGCCTCCAGATCGGCGAAGATCGCGTCCACCACGGCGGCGTCGAGCGCGTCGTGGCGGCGCACGGCCGTCCGCACCTGGTCGATCCGCACGTCGACGGTGAGCAGCCCGAATGCCGAGACGTTGCCGGGGTTCGGCGGCACGAGCACCGCGCCGATCCCGAGGATGTCGATGAGCGGGCAGAGCAGCAGCGAACCGGACCCGCCGAACGTGACGAGCGTGAAGTCGCGGACGTCGAGGCCGCGCTTGACGGTGATCTGGCGGACGGCGTTGGCCTGGTTGAAGGCGGACACCTCGAGGATGCCCGTCGCGCACTCCTGCTCTCCGAGGCCGAGCGTGCTGGCCAGCGCGGCCAGCCCGGCGCGAGCGGCTTCGGTGTCGAGCGGAACCTCGCCGCCGAGCAAGTGCGGCGGGATCCGGCCGAGCGCGAGGTGCGCGTCTGTGACGGTGACGTCGCCGCCACCCAGCCCGTAACAGATCGGTCCTGGGTCGGCCCCTGCCGAGCGCGGCCCGACCTTCAGCGCCCCTTCCGGCGAGACCCAGGCGATCGATCCGCCGCCGGCCCCCACGGTGACCACGTCGACCATCGGGATCATCGACGGGTAGTCCCCGACCTTGCCTTCTGTAGTCAGCGCCGGCTCGCCGTCGGTGACGACTGCCACGTCGGTGGACGTGCCCCCGCCGTCGCAGGTGAGCACCTTGGTGACACCCGCTTGCTTGGCGATTAGCGCGGCCCCGAGCGCCCCGGCGGCCGGTCCGCTCAGAACCGTCGTGATCGGCAGCCTGGTCACCTCCTCGGCGCCGAGCACCCCGCCGTTGGACTTCATCACGTTCAGCGGCAGCGGACGCCCTGCCAGCGCGCCGAGCCGCTCGCTGATCGCGCCGAGATAGCTCGCCACCCTCGGCTTCACGGCCGCGTCCAGCAGGGTCGTCACCGACCGCTCGTACTCGCGGTACTCGCGTAGCACCTCGCATGAGAGCGAGACGACCGCGGCCGGGTGCTCCCTGGCCAGGACGGCCGCCATCCGCCGCTCGTGATCGGGGTTAGCGTACGAGTGCAAGAAGCAGACGCCGAGCGTGTCGACACCGCGATCGCGGAACCAGCGCGCCACGGCCGCCGCGCCGTCCTCGTCGAACTGCCTCAGCTCGGCGCCGGTGTGGTCGAGCCGGCCGGCCACGGTCTTCACCAGGTCGGCGGGGACGATCCGGTCCGGCTTAACCCAGAAGTAGGAGTTCCCGTAGCCGTCGGGGACGGACTGACGGGCGATCTCGAGGATGAACTCGAAGCCCTCGGTGGTGATGAAGCCGAGCCGGCCGATCTTGCCCTCGAGCAACTGGTTGGTCGCGATCGTGGTTCCGTGACTGACCGCGGAGATGGCCGACGCGTCCGTCCCCAGCTGCGCCAGCACCTTGACCAGGCCGTCGACGAACCCGATCGAGGGATCAGCGGGAGTCGTCGGGGTCTTGGTGACCGCCAGTTCGCCTGAGATCTCGTCGTAGGCCACGATGTCGGTGAACGTGCCGCCCGTGTCGATGCCGATCCGCAGCCTGGCGTGCTGCTGGCCTGCCTGGCCGGCCTGGCCTGCCTGGCCGGCCTCGCGGCCGGACGAGGGCTCCGCTGCCATCACCGCCGGCCGCGGCGCTTGCGGATGACCACTCCGATCGCGATCCCGGCCAATGCAGATGCGGCCCCGGCCAGCAGTCCCGTCCTGACCGCGGTCGCCTGGCGACCGATGGCGGGCACCCGCTCACCGCCCAGCCCGACCCCCCGCCGCGCCCGCTCGACCGCGACCCGGCTGGCTGTCACTCCAGGCTCACCAGCCGCGGCGTCGTCGCCGGAGCCATCCGCGGCGTCGTCGCCGGAGCCTTCCGCGGCGTGGTCCGCCGTGCCGCCCTCCGCTGGCTCGGCCGGACTTGCGAGCGCGGCGTCGAGCCCGCCGATCGCCTCGGTCGCCATTCTCCTGGCGATGCTCGCGAGCATCCGCTGGCCGATCCCGGCGATCGCCCCGTCGACGTCGGCGTCGGCGATGTAGCTGATCTCGGTCGCGCCGTCGCCGGCTGGTGCCAGCCGGACGGTGACGTCGGCATTGACCTTCCCCTTGAGGCCCGTGGCCGAGACCCGCAGCACGCGCACGCCGGCCTCCGGCCGGTCGACGACGCGCGCCTCACCCGCGTACCTGCCGCTGACCGCGGCGATCGCGGCGGTCAGAGTGAAGCGGCAGCTGCCGTCAGCGAAGTCGATCTGGCCGAGGCCGGGCACCGCGCGGACGAGCAGGTCAGGGTCGGCGAGCGCAGCCCGGATCGCCTCTGGGGACGCGTGCACATCCGCCGCGCCGCTGACTTTCATCGCAACCTCCCAGCCGCTGTGGCCGACCATAGCCTCGCATGACAGGTCCCGCCGGGTTAGGGTGTGCCCCGGACTCACGCTGCGGAAAGGTGGCGCGGTGCGGACGGTCGAACTCTCCAATCACCCGGCGGACGCCTTGCGCATCGCCCGGCAGCGCCGCGCGGACGGCTATCAGCAGACCGGAGCCGACTATGACGAGGCGCTCGCGAAGCACGGGTTATTGCTCAGGCGGGCCGCGAACGCGCGGGACCGCGCCAGGGCGCACCGGCGCTGGATCACCTGGCTCCGCGCCGGGCTCGCGGTCAGGAAGCTGCGTAGGCTCGCGCCCGTCACGACGATGGAGCACCCGCCCGCGTCCGACGCGGAAGGCCGGCTCGCCGCCGGCGTGGCTGGCGAGCAGCACGTCGTCAAGGAGCTTGGCCGGGTGCTTGGGGACGACTGGGTGCTGATGCGCGGCTACTGCAACCGGCGCGGCGAGATCGACCACGTCCTGCTCGGGCCGCCCGGGCTGGTCGCGATCGAGAGCAAGCACCTCAACGCGACCGTGCACTGCGACGGCGACTCCTGGCGCTTCGAGAAGTTCGACAGGCACGGCAACCTGGTCGCCAACGGCAGCCTCAGCGACCGCCGCGGACGCTCGCCTAGCGTGCAGCTGAACGAGCCTGCCGACCTGCTCGAGCAGTTCCTGGGCAGCCGCGGCAACACCGTGTCAATCCTGCGCGTCCTGCTGCTCACCCATACCGGCTCGCGGCGCGGCCGGTGCAGCCACCCGAGCGTCCACGTCACGACCTCGGCACTGGCGCTGGCCGGGCAGCTGAACGACATGCCGCCGGTGCTCGGCGCCGCTCACCGCGCCAGGATCGAGGAGCTCATCGCGCGCGATCACCGCTATCACGAGTCCCGGCGGCCGCCCCGCCGGACGCCCGCGCCGCGCGCAACTCGAACAGGTCGCTCGGCGAGATCGGCATCGAGGTGATCGGAATACCCTCGGCGTCCTCGACCGCCGCGGCGAATACTGCCGCGCTCGGGATCACCCCCGCCTCCCCAGCGCCCTTGACGCCAAGCGGGTTGAGCGGCGACGGCGTCTCCAGGTGGTCGATCTCGATGCCCCGCGGGACCTCGCTGACGTAAGGCATCAAGAAGTCCATGAACGAGGCGTTCTGCAACTGGCCGGTCTCGTCGTAAGCCATCCGCTCGTACAGCGCGCCGCCGACGCCCTGCGCGACGCCGCCGTGAATCTGGCCTTCGACGATGCGCGGGTTGATCAGCGTGCCGCAGTCGTGCACGACGCAGTACCGAAGCACCTTGATCTCGGCCGTCTGCGGGTCAGTCTCCACGATCGCCGCGTGCATGCCGCACGCGAACGTCGAGCGGAGCGGCGAGAAGAACTCCCTGCCCTCGATCCCCGGCGCCTCACCGTCGGCGACCGGCGGCTTGTCGAAGTCGCCGCCAGCGAACTGCGTCGCAGCCTGGGCGGCCTCGTCGAACGCGTACCGCAGCGGGTTCGACAGCACGGCCACGGTGCCGAGCGCGATCCCCGACTCGGGATCGCCCTTGATCCTGACCATCCCGCCGCTGATCTCCATGTCGTCGGGCGAGGCCTCGAGCGCGGCGGCGGCGACGCTGATCGCCTTGGCCCTGGCCGCCCGCGCGGCGAGCGCTACGGCGGACCCGCTCATCACCGCGGCCCTGGACGCGAACGTGCCGACCGCGTAGCCGAACGCCCTGGTGTCCCCAGTCACGACCTCGACGTCGCCGATCGGCACGCCGAGCTCGTCAGCCACGATCTGCGCGAACACGGTCTGATGGCCCTGCCCCTGGCTGGTCAGGCCGGTCGCTACCTTGACTTTCCCCGACGTCTCGACCACGACATGCGCGCCCTCATAAGGCCCGACCCCTGTCCCCTCGACATAGCAGGCCAGCCCGAGCCCGATCCGCCTACCCTGCCGCGCCGCCGCAGCCCGCACCGACTCGAAGTCGTCCCAGCCGACCAGCGCCTTGAGCTTGGCAAGCGCGGCCGGGTAGTCGCCTGAGTCATAGATCAGCGGCCGGCCATCCTGGAAGATCAGCCCCTGGTCGTAGGGCATCTCCTCAGGCTGGATGAAGTTGCGCTCCCGCACCAGCGCCCGGTCCAGCCCGAGCGCGGCCGCGATCGCGTCCATCGTCCGCTCCATCACGAACGCGCCCTGCGGCCGACCGGCGCCGCGATACGGCGTGACGATCACGGTGTTGGTGTACAGCGAGCTGAACTCGACCCGGTAGGCGCCAGGCTTGTACGGGCCGAGCAGCTGGGTCGAGGTGATGATGGGCACGATCAGCCCGTACGGGATGTAGGCCCCGTTGTCGTGCCAGAACCGCACGTCCAGGCCGAGCACCCGGCCTTCGGCGTCGAACCCGACCCTGACCTTGTGCCGCTGGCCGCGCTCGTGCGCGCTCGCCAGGAAGTGCTCGATCCGGTCTTCGGTGAACTTGATCGGCCTGTCGAGCAGCCTGGCGACCCACGGCACCAGCACTTCCTCGGGCCACGGGTGAACGATCTTGACACCGAACCCGCCGCCGACGTCGGGCGTGATGACGTCGACGTCGGCCAGCGCGAGGCCCAGCTTGGCCGCAACGGCGGCCCGGACGCCGGTCGAGGTCTGCGTCGACGTCCAGATCCGCAGGCGCCGCGACTCGGGGTCCCACCTGGCGAGCACGCCCCGCCCCTCAAGCGGCGTTGACGCCGACCGCTCCACGTACAGGTCAAGCTCCAGCACGTGCTCGGCCGCCGCGATCGCGGCCGGGGCGTCCCCGTTCGACTGGACCAGATGACCGGCGACGTTGCCTGGCACGTCGTCGTGGACCAGGTACTTGGCGGCTCTCGCGGCGTCCACCCCGACGACCGCCGGCAGCGGCTCGTAGTCGACCATGATCAGCTCCGCGGCGTCCTCAGCCAGGTAGCGGTCCTCGGCGACCACCATCACTACCGGCTCGCCGACGTAGTTCACCTCGCGAGCCGCGAGCGGGTACGCCGTCCTGCCGTGCGTCAGCGCGGGGTGCGGGATGAGCAGCGGAAGCGGCTCGGCGATCCGGTCAGGCAGATCCTCGTACGTGTAGATCGCCACGATGCCGTCGATGTCGAGCGCGGCACTGACGTCGATCTCGCCGACCAGCGCGTGCGCGTGCGGGCTGCGCACGAACGCGCACGCCAGCGCGTCGTGGCCGAGGTCATCGAGGTAGCCGCCGTTGCCGCGGAGCAGTCGGTCGTCTTCGAGCCTGGCGATAGGCTCACCGAACATCGAGGTCATGGCGTGTCCGCGTGCTCGGCTGCCGAGCGCAGTTCAGCAGCCCGCAGCACGGCCTTGACGATGTTCTGGTAGCCGGTGCAGCGGCAGAGGTTCCCGCCGATGATCTCCCGCGCCTCATCTTCTGTCGGCTCAGGGTTCTGCTCGAGCGCCGCCGTGATCGTAGTCAGGAATCCGGGCGTGCAGAATCCGCACTGCAGGCCGTGGCAGTCGGCGAACGCCTGCTGCACCGCCGACAATGTCCCGTCGGGCCTGGTCAGCCCCTCCACCGTCGTGATGCGCGTGCCGTCGGCGGTGACCGCGAGCAGCAGGCACGACCTGACCGGCACGTCGTCGACCAGCACCGTGCACGCGCCGCATACCCCGTGCTCACAGCCGACGTGCGTACCGGTCAGCCGCAGGTCGTGCCGCAGGCAGTCGGACAGCAGCCGGCGGCTGGGCACCCGGACGTCGCGGGGAACCCCGTTGACGGTCAGCCGGACGTCGAACAGCTCGGCGTCAGCCACCGGAGCGCTCCTTCGCATGCGCGATCGCGGCCGTCATGGCGCGCTCGGTGAGGACCCCGGCCAGGTGCCTGCGGTAGGCCGCCGTCGCGTGAATATCGCCGGTCGGCGAGACCCGGTCCCTGGCAAGCCGCCCCGCCGCGGCTGCGTCACCGCCCGCCTCGCCCAGGTCAATCACGAGCGGCGTGCCGGAGACCGACAGGTAAGCCGCACGGGCCCGGCTGGCCCGATCCGCATCGTCCAGCTCGACGTAGGCGGCGACTCCGCAGACCGCGTAGTCCCCGTGCCGACGACTGACCTCGGCGAACGCCGTGCCCGCCCGTGGCCGCAGCACGGGAATCCGCACCTCGGTGGCCAGTTCGCCAGGCTGCACATCGGACTCGAGCGGGCCGAGAAAGAAATCATCAGCGCCAACTAGGCGCTCGCCGCCGGTGCTGACCAGCAGCACGGACCCGCCGAGCAGCGCGAGCACGGCGGTCATCTCGCCAGACGGGTCGGCGTGCACGATGCTGCCGACCGTGGTTCCCCTGTTCCTGATCACGGGGTGCGCGACCAGGCCGAGTGCCTGGCTCAGCAGCGGCTGCGCCTGGCCCGCTGCCTGGTCGGCCAGCACCTGCGCGTGCCTGGCCAGGGCACCGATCAGGACATGGCCGCCGGCCACCCTGACATAGCTGAGCTCGCTCAGCCTGTTGATGTCGACCAGGTGCCCAGGCGTAGCAAGCCGCATGTTGAGCAGCGGCACCAGCGACTGCCCGCCCGCGAGCACCTTCCCGTCAGGATCGTGGCTCGCGAGCACCGCGACGGCTTCGCCGACGGACTCCGGCCTCGAGTAACCGAACGGGGGCGGCTTCACTGCTAGTTGTTCTCCCGTGGATCGGGTCCAATTCTCACGATCAGTGTTCCCCGTGATGCCGGTGATCGAGAACGTGCTCGTGAACTTGATCGTCAGGTTACCGATTCGTATGGCCTATACGGTCACGAGCGAACGCCAGACCGAGTGGTTAATGTGATCAATGGGCTAAAGGTGGTTCGATGCGCATACAAGCGTTTATATTCGACATCGGCGGCGTACTCGAGCGCGTCGGGGACGCCGATGCCGAACTCGGTGCGAAGTGGCGGGAACGGCTCGGGCTCGACCAGGCGGCATTCAGCAATGCGATGAGCCGGGTCGATCCGGATCGCCGCGCTCAGACCGGCGGCATGAGCGAGCCCGAATACCGAGAGCGCTGCGCCGCGGAGCTTCGCCTGTCGTCAGGCGAGGCCGACGAGTTCATGGCCGACATGTGGGACTGGTACTGCGGCGAACTCAACGAGGACATGATGGCCTTCGCAGCCGGGATGCGGCCGCGGCTGGCGGTAGCCATCATTAGCAACTCGGCGGACGGTGCACGGCGCGAAGAGACCGCCAGGTACGCGTTCGACACGATCTTCGATCCGATCATCTACTCGCACGAAGTCGGGCTGGCCAAGCCGGACCCGGCGATCTTCGAGCTCGCCTGCGCGCGCCTGAACCTGGCACCAGCGCAGACCATCTTCGTGGACGATGTCCCAGGTCACGTAGCAGCTGCGCGGGCACTGGGCATGCACGCGATCGTGCACGTCAGCACCGCGGAGACGATCGCCGCGGTGAACGCGATCGTCTCCGCCTGATATCGGGCAGTGCGCAACCCGCGGGCCGCTAACGCCGTCCAACTGGTTATGAGACGAGCTTCCGGCGCGCCTGGCGTCGTCATCGCGCTGCTGAGCGGCCTGGCCCTAGCCGCGGCCGGGTGCGGCCGCGCACCGGGCGCTCCGGCAGGCCAGACCGCGCCCGCTCAGCAGCATCGCTCGGCCAGCCGGTCAGCGAGCCCGTCGCCGAGCCCGTCGCCGAGCCCGTCCTGCGGCGCGCCCGCGGGGACTGCGTCTGCGAGCGCGGCAGCAGGCCACAGGCCGGCGCTGAACGCGGTGCAATTCGTCTCGGCCACGCAGGGCTGGGTCGTCGGTTCCGACCGGATCTTGCACACCGCGGACGCTGGCCGCCACTGGACGATCCAGTTCCAGACCAGCCCAGGGGCTCAGCTGGGGGCCGTCGACTTCACCGACGCCAGGCACGGCTGGGTCGCCGGTGCGTCCACGCTGCTCGCCACCACCGACGGCGGCGCGCACTGGCGCGCGCTGCCTGCGCCGCCCTGCCTGCCAATCAGGACCGTGCACTTCGTCAGCCCCATGGCCGGGTTCGCGGTGGCGGGCGGAGCCCCGCCGACCGCCGGGGTTCTCACCGGTCCGTGGTCGGGCGGCGCGCTGCTGCGCACCACTGATGGCGGCAGGCACTGGCGGCGGCTGCCCACGCCGCCCGACGTCCAGACGGTCTGCTTCAGCGACCTCTCGCGCGGCTGGCTGGGGCCGGCGGGAGCATCTACGGCTCGGTGAACTCGGGTCAGAGCTGGACGCTCGCCGTCCGGACGCCGAGCGTGCACGGCCAGCACGCGATCGCCGAGGTCGAGTGCGCCGGCCCGGGCGCCGCCTGGGCCGAGGTCAATGGCCCCGGCGTCGGCCTCGGCCACATGGCGCAGATCGGCTACCACACCAGCGGGACGACGTGGCGGCCAATCTTCGCCGAGCAGTACACGGCCAGTCCCAGCCTCCGCAAGCGGGTGCCGCACCAGTCTCCTGGCTCCTATCCCGGCCCGTTCAGCGCCATCAGCCCGTCCCAGGCGGCCTATATCGGCTGGTGCCCGGCGTGCACCGCGCCCGGAAGCCCGGGGCTGCTTGGCCCCGCGCCCCTGGACATCGCGCTGCGTGGCGGCTCTGTGCTGATCCGGCGCGGCACGATCCCCGATATCACCCGGGCGACAGGCGCTGCGTTCCTCACCGTCAGCGACGGCTGGGTCGTAGGCCTCAGCCAGGGTCGCCACCTGACGAGCCGCGTCCTGCACACCGGGGACGGCGGGCGGACCTGGCAGGTGCAGTACACAATCAGTTCAGGCTGATAGGCAGTTCAGGCTGATAGGCGGAGGCCCTCGGCCAGCCGGCTGTAACCGTCCATGACGTCATCCCCCTCGGCGGCCAGCAGCTGAACGCACACATGGTCGGCGCCCGCCGTCAGGTGCTCACCGAGCTGGGCCGCCACGCGGGCGGGATCGCCGTGCGCGACGAGCGC
Source organism: uncultured Actinomycetota bacterium (assembly GCA_963696215.1). Taxonomy (GTDB): domain Bacteria; phylum Actinomycetota; class Actinomycetes; order Streptosporangiales; family Streptosporangiaceae; genus Chersky-822. Next base: position 376,496 of record CAVOJF010000003.1, on the reverse strand, counting down.
GTCGATCAGCGCGTCGCTGCCGGGGTCGGCCAGGTCTGCTTCGCTCCAGCCGAGCCTGCGCAGGTTTGCCGTGTAGTTGACGAGCCCGAGGTAGGGCCTGCGGACCCTCGGCCGGCCGATCGCCCTCGCCGCAACCGGGTCGGCAGCCAGCACGGCCTTGTGCTCGGTGGCGAGCAGCGCCTCAGGCCCCATCAGTCGTCTGGCCTGGCTCGTGTAGCCGACCGGTACCAGGTAGGGATGCGCGCCTGCGGTCCGCTCGGCGGCGAGCCGGAGCATCTTGGGGCCGAGGGCGGCGAGCACCATGCTGCCGCCTGGCACGCCGCCGGTGATCAGCGCGTCGACATACCGCGCGAGCGTCTCGTACGGCTTGTCGTATTGCCTGGTCGCCTCCCGGTGACCGGCGCCAAGCCCGAGCAGGAACCGGCCGGGGTAGGCGGCCTCGATCCTGGCGAAGGACGCGGCGACCTGATGCGGGTCGCTGTCCCACATATTCACGATCCCTGTGGCCACTGTGAGCGTGGTGGTCGCGCCGAGCAACTCGTCGACGACGGTCAGATCGGCGCGGGGCGAGCCGCCGAGCCACAAGGCACCGAAACCGAGCCGCTCCAGGTTCGCCGCCAGGTCGGAGGTCACCTGCGTGACGCCGCACCAGACGCCGAACCTGCCGAGGTGCTCCCGCCAGTGCTCTCTCACCGCGACGTCCACCCTCCACCTCCTGTGGTCACGTATCAGTTCCGGCGCCGACCAGCGTCTAGACGCTAGGATCCTCAACGTCGCGCTAACCGGTTCGCACCGGTTGCGCACGTATGGCAGAACGGGGAGTCGGAGGTCAGACATGACCGGCAGAGGTAGTCGGATCCTATCGGGCGCTGGATTAGCCGTCGGGTTGGTCGCGGCCAGCTACCCGCTACTCTGGCGCGAGTGGTGCCTGACCTGGGGCGCCACCCCTGGCGAGGTGGCGTCGCCGCTGCGCGGCGACGAGGTGCTTCCTGACGCCGAGTTCGTCACCACGCGGGCGATCGCGATCGAGGCTGATCCGGTCCAGATCTGGCCCTGGCTCGTTCAGATGGGCGGCGGCCGGGCGGGCACCTACACCTACGACTGGCTGGAGAACCTGTTCGGCCTGGACATGCACAGCGCCGAGGTCATCTTGCCGCAGTTCCTTGACCTGAATGAAGGTGACGAGTTCCCGCTAGGCTCCGTGACGATGCGGGTCGTGGCGCTGGAGCCAGACCGGCTGCTCGCCACCTGGGTCCCGGACTGGAACTGGGTTCGCATCTTCCGTCTGCTCCCCGACGGCGGCAGGACGCGGCTGGTCATGCGGAACCGGGTGGCCTATCGCGGCGCCAGCCGCGCGTTCCAGCTCAAGCACCGGGCGCTTAGCGAACCCGGCGGCCTGCTGATGGAGCGCAAGATGCTGCTCGGGATCAAGGCGCGGGCCGAGGGCGACACCGGCGAGGCCTGGCCAGCCTGGCGCCACGAAACCTGGCGCGACCAGGCAGGGGCCAGCTAGCGCGTTCCGGTGAGCGCTGCTCGCGGATTGTCGGTCACGAAGCTGCTGACCTGTTCAGGGTCCAGGCCTGCCGCGGTCAGCAGGGGCAGGAAGCCGGTCAGCAGGTAGGCGTAGCCGCAGCCGCCGCAGGCCTGCAGGTGATCGCGCAGGCACACATCCTGGGAGAGCAGGATCTGCGCTCCGAATCCGGCCCTGACCAGTTCGAGCACGTAGTCGACGGCCCGGGCTGTGTCGTACGGCGATCCGGTGCCGATCGAATCGAAGGACACGTAGCAGCCCTTCCTGACCAGGGCCAGGTGGTAGCCGGGCATCGGCACGCTGTCGGTGTGCCCGACGATGACCCGGCGCGGATCGACGCCTTCCTCGGCCAGCAAATCCAGCTGGGCGATCCCGACCGGCCACCTGGCCGCGTGGGTGCTGATGGTCAGCCCGGTGCGCAGGTGGGCGCGCGCCGCCGCGCGGAACGAGCGCTCCTCGGCGGCCGAGACGAAGCCGCGATCGGCGCCGATCTCGCCGATGATGCCGGCCCTGATCCCGGTGCCGCGCACGCCCTCGGTGATGTCCCTGACCAGCTCATCGGCTATCGCGTCGACCGCGGTCCGATCGAACCAGTCCCTGTCCAGGTAGGGATCACGGTAGTGGCCGCAGCCCATCACGATCGAGATCCCCGTTGCCTCCGATACCCGCCGCAGCCCGGCCGGGTCCCTGCCGATCTCGTCCAGCGTGAGGTCGACGAGGGTGCCGCCTCCCGCGGCCCGCAGCGCGCGCAGTTCCTGGCAGGCGAGGTGCTCGTCGTTGAGCAGGCCGCTCCCCCGGTACTCGGCGACCAAATCGATGAACACGTGCTCGTGCGGGAGCACGACGCCGAGCTGATCCGGCCCGACCGGGCCGGTGACCGTCATGATGTCCATCCGGCTATTGTGCGGAGGTGACCGGCGTGACGGCGGGAACCTGCCCGTTCACCATCGACCGGCCAGTCATGCGGCAGCGGTGGGAGCGGCTGACGTTCCTGCATTGGGAGTTCGAGCCGGACGCCGTGCAGCGGCTGCTGCCTGACGGGCTGCGGGCAGACCTGTACGAGGGAGCCGCCTGGGTCGGGCTGGTGCCGTTCTTCATGCACGTGGCGACGGCCCGGCGCGAGGTGCCCTGGGTCTCCCGGTTCTGCGAGACCAACGTGCGCACCTACGTGCGAGACCGCGAGGGCAGGACCGGGATCTGGTTCTTCTCGCTCGACGCGGCCAGGCTCGGCGCCGTCGCCGTGGCCAGGACGACCTACCGGCTGCCGTACTTCTGGTCGGCGATGGACATCTCAGGATCGGGGCCGAGCATCAGGTATCGCTGCAGTCGCTGGCTGCCTGGCCCGCCAGGAGCGAGGAGTGAGGCCGACATCGACATCGGCGAGCCCTATGCCGACGATGAGCTCAGCGAGCGGGATCACTTCCTGACTGCCCGCTGGATCTTGTTCAGCGTCTCGGGAACCCGGCATCGCCTGGCGAGGGCATGCCATGAACCGTGGCCGCTACACCGGGCGAAGGTCAGGTGGCTGCACGACGAGCTGATCACCGCCGCCGGGCTCCCGGTGCCCGAGACGGAGCCGCTTGTGCACTACTCCCCCGGCGTGGACGTCGCCATCGGCAGGCCGGAGCCTGGCGCTTAGGAGCTTGTAGAAAGGGTCGGTGAGCATGCAGCACATCGAGGCGCGAAGCGGCGCCTACGCGGACTCGGTGACGCTGATGCAGGTCACAGCCAAGGCCCAGGCGATCGCGGGCGTCCAGGCGGCACTGGTGGCCATGGGCACCGACCTGAACCTTGAGCTGCTGGCTGGTCTCGGACTCGCGGCGCCTGCCCAAGCGGGCCCGAACGACATGCTCGTCGCGATCGCGGCCGACGACGGCGAGTCGCTCGCCAGCGCGCTCGCGGTCGTGGACAGCGCGCTTACGGGACGACCGGCCGCGCCAGCGGCCGGCGCCGAGGAACAACCGCCGCGCACGACCCTCAGCGCGGCACGTAGGAGCGGGCCCGGTCTCGCGCTGATCTCGGTACCTGGGCAGTACGCCTTCGCCGAGGCGGTCGACGCCCTCGACTCCGGCTGCGACGTCATGATCTTCTCGGACAACGTCCCCGTTGAGCAGGAGATCGTGCTGAAGGACATGGCGGCCGAGCGCGGCCTGCTGGTGCTCGGCCCGGATTGCGGCACGGCCATCGTCGGCGGTGTCGGGCTCGGCTTCTCGCACACGGTCCCGGCTGGCCCGATCGGGATCGTCGCGGCCTCGGGCACCGGGGCGCAGCAAATCATCTGCCTGCTCGACGCCGCCGGAGCGGGCATCAGCGCGGTGCTCGGGGTAGGCGGCAGGGATCTGTCGGCGGCGGTCGGCGGCCGGTCGGCAAGGGCCGCGCTCGCGGCGCTTGACGAGGACCAGGCGACCGAGCTGATCGTGCTGCTCTCCAAGCCACCGGCTGCGCACGTCGCCGCCGAGGTCAGGGAGTACGCGCGCGGCCTTGCGACCCCTGTGCAGTTCGCTTTCATCGGGACCGGTCAGCCCGACCTCACCGCCGCCGCCGAGGCCGCGCTGCGCGCGGCTGGCCGGCCTGTGCCCGACTGGCCGGCCTGGCCGCCGGCTTCGCCCGGCGGCCGCCATGAAGCCGGAGTGCTCCGCGGGCTGTTCGCCGGCGGAACGCTCTGCGACGAGGCGATGGTCATCGCGGCCGAACGGCTCGGGCCCGTCTACTCGAACATCCCCCTGCAGCCAGACTGGCGGCTGGATCCCACGGATCCCCCCGCGAGACACACGATGATCGACTTTGGCGACGACGAACTGACCGCTGGTCGGCCGCACCCGATGATCGACCAGCGGCTTCGGCTCGACGCGCTGAACGCAGCGGCCGCCGACCCTGATGTGGCCGTCATCTCGATGGACGTGGTGCTCGGCCACGGCGCACACCCCGACCCCTCCTCCGAACTCGCGCCGGCCATCGCGGCCGCGCTGGCCGGGCGCGCACGCGGCGACCTCGCCGTGGTGGTCTCCCTGATCGGTGCCAGCTCCGACCCGCAGGGCCTGGCCGGGCAGGCGACCGCGCTCGCCGACGCTGGCGCGCACGTGTTCGCGTCGAACGCGCAGGCGGCCAGGTTCGCCCGCGAGCTAGCGAGAGGAGACACGGCATGACCGGGTTGCTGAGCCGCCAGCCGCACGTGATCGCGGCCGGAATCGGCCTGCTGGCTGACGCAGCCGCCGCGCAGGCAGCTCAGGTCACGAGGGTGGAATGGGCGCCCCCGATGCCCGGCACCGAAGCCGACCTCGCCACCGTGCTGGCCGATCCCCGCCGCGGAGCCGCCAACGCGGTCGCCGTGCAGCGCATGCTCGCCGTGCGGGCGCAACTCGTCGACGTGGTTCAGGCCGGGCCCGCGCTCGGGCTGTCGGCCGGCGACTTCCTGCACGCGGGTCCGCCGATCAGCTGGGACAGCGCTTCTGGCCCGCTGCGCGGCGCGCTGATGGGGGCGGCTGTCTTCGAGGGTCTGCTGGAAGACGCCGACGCAGCGAAGGGCGAGTCAGACCTGGGCATTGTTGACCTCGAGCCGTGTCATCACCGCGGCGCGGTGGGGCCCATGGCAGGGGTCGTCTCGCCGTCGATGTGGGTGTTCGTGCTGGAGGACCCGGCCGACGGCAGGCGCGCGTACTGCTCGCTCAATGAGGGCCTGGGCAAGGTGCTGCGCTACGGCGCCTACTCGCCCGCGGTAATCGAGCGGCTGCGCTGGATGTCGGCGGTACTCGGCCCGCTGCTGCAGGCCGCGCTGCGCGGGCACGGCCCGGTTGACGTCACAGCGATCCTCTCCCAGATGGTCCAGATGGGCGACGAGGCGCACAACAGGAACCGGGCAGGGACCCTGATGCTGCTCCGCGACCTGCTGCCGGCCATGGTCGAGTCTGGGTTCGCAGCCAGTGACGTAGCCGACGCGGCCAGGTTCATCGCCGGGAATGATCACTTCTTTCTCAATCTGGCGATGCCGGCCTGCAAGCTGGCGCTCGACGCGGCCAGGGACATTCCAGGCGCGACGATGGTCGTGGCCATGGCACGCAACGGCACCGACTTCGGGATCCAGGTGTCCGGAACCGGCAGCCAGTGGTTCACCGCGCCCGCGCTCGTGCCGCAGGGCCTGTTCCTGGCCGGCTACGGACCGCAGGACGCGAACCCCGACATCGGCGACTCGGCGATCACCGAGACCGGCGGCCTCGGCGGCTTCGCGATGGCGGCAGCTCCCGCGATCGTCAGGCTCGTGGGCGGGACCGCGGAATCGGCGCTCGCCACGACCCGCCGGATGTATGAAATCACGCTGGCCGAACATCCCCTTTTCGGGGTGCCAGCACTGGAGTTCCGCGGCACCCCAGTCGGCATCGACGCCACGCTCGTAGCCCGGACCCAGATCCTGCCGCAGATCAACACCGGCATGGCAGGCAAGGTCGCCGGGACCGGACAGGTCGGCGCCGGCCTGGTGACCCGCCGGCGGAAGTCTTCCCCCTAGCCCTTAGCGCGCTCGCAGTGCTCGCTAAGAATGGGAGGGCTAAGAAACCGTGAGCACGGCCGCGCCCGTCACCCGGTCCTCGGCGAGGTCGCTCAGCGCCCGATCGGCCTGCTCAAGCGGATACGCCGTGACGGTCACCCGCAGCCGCAGCCGCTCGGCCAGCAGCAGGAACTCCTCGGCGTCGCCTCTGGTGTTGGACGTCACGCTGCGCAGCGTCCGCTCCTCGAACAGCTCGCGCTCGTAGTTCAGCGCGGGAATGTCGGACAGGTAGATGCCCGCGATGGCCAGCGTCCCGCCGCTGTCCAGGTTGCGCAGCGCGGGCGGGACCACGGTCCCGACCGGCGCGAATACGATCGCCGAGTCCAGCGGCTCTGGCGAAGGGTCGAACGAGTCCTGTGCCGAGGCCGCGCCGAGTTCGAGCGCGAGCTCGCGGGCCGCCGGCGCCCTGGTGAAGACGTGCACCGCCGCGCCGCCCGCCATCGCCACCTGAGCGGCCAGGTGCGCCGAGCCGCCGAACCCGTAGATTCCGAGCCGGCCACCGGGCGGCAACTCGGCCCGCTTCAGCGCCCGGTACCCGATGATGCCCGCGCAGAGCAGCGGCGCGAGCTCCGCGTCGCTGAACCCGGACGGCAGCGGGTGCACGTACGCGTCGGCAGCCACCACGTAGTCGGCGTAGCCGCCATCGGTGTCCCACCCGGTGTAGACCGACCGGGGGCAGAGGTTCTCGCTGCCGCGACGGCAGTACCGGCATGAGCCGTCCGTGCCACCCAGCCACGCCACCCCGACCCGGTCGCCAGCGGCGAACCTGGTCGTCCCCGGCCCGGCCCTGACGACCTCGCCGACGACTTCATGCCCAGGCGTGACCCCTGGCCGCTTCGGCTCGAGGTCGCCTTCCGCCAGATGCAGGTCTGTACGGCACACACCGCACCGCAGCACCCTGATCAGCAGCTCGCCGGTGCCTGGCTCGGGAACGGGCCGCTCGAGCAGGACCAGGGGTGCGCTGGCCATCGGACCCGGCTGACGGACCGCCCACGCGCGCATCTGATCAGGATAAGCCCTGGTCAGCGGCCGGACCTGAAGGCCCCGCTGGCACGCGCGACGCCTATCAGCACCCGGTCAGCGGCGTTGAAGCAGCGGCGGGTGCCTGGCGGGCGTGATGTCATAGCCCCATGAATCGTCCGCTGCTGAACCGCAGTCTCGCTGGCCTGGGGACCACGATCTTCGCCGAGATGTCCGAGCTCGCCGTCGCGACCGGCTCGGTCAACTTGGGCCAGGGCTTTCCTGATACCGACGGCCCCGCCGCGATCGCGCAGGCCGCGGCCGACGCGATCATGAGTGGCCGCGGGAACCAGTACCCGCCTGGCGCCGGCGTCCCGGAACTGCGCGCCGCGATCGCCGCACACCAGCGACGGTTCTACGATCTGGCCGTGGATCAGGACACCGAGGTCCTGGTCACCGCCGGCGCGACGGAGGCCATCGCCGCCGCGCTGCTCGCACTGGTCGAGCCCGGAGATGAAGTGATCGCGTTCGAGCCGTACTACGACTCCTACGCCGCGTGCATCGCGATGGCAGGCGGAGTGCGGGTACCCGTCACCCTCCTGGCGCCAGACTTCCGGCCCGACCTTGACGCGCTCAGGGCTGCGATCACCAGCAGGACGAGGCTGATCCTGCTGAATTCGCCGCACAACCCGACCGGGTCGGTCTTCACTCGCGCCGAGCTCACCGCGATCGCGGAGCTAGCGTGCGCCCACGACCTGCTCGTGATCAGCGACGAGGTCTACGAGCACATGATTTTCAGCGGCGAACACGTCCCGATCGCGTCGCTGCCGGGCATGCGCGAGCGGACCGTGACGATCAGCTCGGCCGCCAAGACGTTCTCGTTCACGGGCTGGAAGATCGGCTGGATCACGGCGACCAGGGAACTGGTCGCCGCCGTGCGCACCGTCAAGCAGTTCCTGACGTTCGTGAACGGCGGGCCTTTCCAATACGCGATCGCCGAGGCGCTCGCGCTGCCTGACCAGTATTTCGCGTCCGTCGCCGGGGGGCTGGCGGCCAGGCGCGACCTGATGTGCGACGGGCTCGCCGCAGCGGGCTTCGAGGTGTACCGCCCGGCAGGCACATACTTCATTACGACCGACATCAGGCCATTTGGCGAGGTAAGCGGCCTCGATTTCTGCAGGAAGCTGCCTTACCAGGTCGGCGTGGTGGCGATCCCGAGCGTCGTCTTTTACGACAACACCGATGCGGGGCAGTTCCAGGTGCGGTTCGCGTTCTGCAAGAAGGAGGAAGTGCTCAAGGAGGCGCTCTCCAGGCTCGGGGCGCTGCGTTCAGGCTGACCGGCTGACGGCGGGCCGCCCCGGCCCCCGCAGCCACCGTTCCGAACCCATCCGACCCGGGTCCGTGAAATGTAGCGTGGACCTGTCAGGTGGCGCGGCGCCCGTCGTGCGCGCAATCGCGCGCACCCCTCATCTTCGTTATGAGCGCGTAACCGCCGGGCATTGGTACCGCGTGACATGGCCTGGCTCGTCCGGTTAGCATGCCGTCACTGCCGAATGCGTTTTCTGTCATTTCGGCACGCCGACGTCATCGGCCAGGTTGCCGGATTATAGACGTCTTCACTGGTCAGCGTGCTGACCATGCGGAGGGGAGTCGGATTGACCGACATGTCATGGGAGCACGCCGCCGAGGCACGGGCGGCGCTCAACGCAATCGTTAGCGACCCCGAGCACGGGGTGGCCGCGCTGTCGAGCGCGCAGACGATGTCGAACCTCCTCAAAGACCTGCTTCCCGACGCGCCGCGAGAGAAGAGCATCCTCGTCGCGGCCGCCGAGGCCGGTCTCGCCAACAACCTGCGCCAGCACGTCGACCAGGGCATGGACCCGAACACCGCGATCAGGCTGACGGCATCGTCGTTCTCGTCGACGACGCCCTTCACACCGGATGCGTGCACGTGGGTGACCGGCGAAATCGCGACGGCGCTGGGCATCAGCCACGGCGGCGGCCAGCCTGGCGGCGGGGCACCGGCCGGGTTCGACCAGGGCCCGCAGGGCATGCCGACCCGAATCGCGCCCATCCCGGGCTCCGGCTACGCCCCTGGCCAGCAGCCCACCCAGGGCTTCGGGCAGTCGCCAGGTCAGGGCGGCGGTTACGCCGGCGGCCAGGCGACGACGCCGGGACAGTGGCAGGGCGGCGGCGCACAGCCAGGCGGCGGCGCACAGCCAGGCGGCTACGGCCAGCCTGCTCAGCCAGGAGGGGTCCAGCCGGGCGGTGGCTACGGCCAGCCTGGCGGCTACGGCCAGCCAGGCGGCTATGGCGGACAACCCGGTCAGCCCGGTCAGCCGGGCCCGCCAGGTCAGCCAGGTGGCGGAGGGTGGCAGGGCGGCGGCTACGGGACGCCCGGCGGCGGCCAGCCTGGTGGCTACGGGCAGCCGGGGTACGGGCCCGGCGGTCCGACGGGCCCGATCATCCCCGGCGGGCCAGGCGGGCCTGTCAAGCCACGCGGCAGCAAGCGGGGCTGGTTCATTGGCGGCGGCATCGCCGCCGTCGTGGTCGTCGCTGTCGTCATCGCAGCGAGCCTTGGCGGCGGAGGCGGAGGCAGCCCCGCGACCCATCACCACAAGCACCCGAGTCCGCCGGTGACGACCCCGATCAGCAGCCCGCCGAACACGTCCCCGGCCGCGGCGCCGCACCCCCCAGGCACCGACTCGCTGCAAACGATCATGAACCCGGTCGGGCTGAGCCCGGTCGGCACAAGCTGCGGCACCGCGAAGCTGTTCGGTCTCAATGCGTCGACCCTGGACGCCAGGTTGTTCTGCTCGAAGACCACGAAGGCGAATGTCGTCGTCTGGGGTTATCAGTTCGACAGTTCAGCCGACTACCAGGCCGGCCTGGCCCACATCAATCACTTCGTCGGCTTCGACAAGGTCACGCCGGGCAGCGGTTGCCCACCGCCGTCGGGATCGACCGAGGGCACGATCGGCTGGCACGCCAATCACAACCCGAAGTACAAGTCCAAGAAGGGTCAGGACATCGAGTGCCTGATCGACGGCTCAAAGCCGGTCCTGATCTGGACTATGCCGACGCAGGATGTCTTCTTTATCGGCCAGGATAATCTCAAGGGCACCTCCATTCAGACGATTCTTAAGTGGTGGGAGACCCTCGACTATGGCAAGTGACAGGGCCACCTGGCTGGCGAGGGCTCGAAGGGCGCGCGCGGAAGCCTGATGACCGAGACGCTGATGCCAGGCGGCGGGGTGGCGCGGCGCCCGCTGCACTTCATCGTGATGGCCGATTGCTCGGGCTCGATGAAGGGCGAGAAGATGCAGGCCCTGAACTACGCCCTCAGGTCCATGCTGCCGCACCTCGTCGACTGGGAGCGCGACCAGCTCCAGGCCCAGCTGCTGATCAGGATCTTGTCGTTCGCGTCGGCCCCGCACTGGTACGTGGCCGACGCCGTCCCGGTCGCCGAGCTCAGCGCGCACTGGCGCAACCTGGAGTACGTGCCGATGGGCCGGACCAACATGGGCCCGGCCTTCCGCGCCGTGGCCGAGGCGCTCTCGCCTGAACGGCTCGAACGGCGTGCGCTGCGGCCGGCCATCCTGCTGGTCACCGACGGCCTGCCGACGGACCCGCCAGGCGGCTTCGAATCAGGCCTGGCGGCACTGCTCGAGATGGCCGCTGGCCGCTCGGCCCTGCGGCTGGCCGTCGCGATCGGCAGGGACGCGAATTCCGAACCGCTCGACCGGTTCCGCAGCGCCGAGGTTCCTGTCCTCGTCGCGGACGGCACCGACGAGATCGCCGACCGGCTGGTCACCGCCTCGATCGCGGTGTCGCGGATGTCCGAGATCGGCGTCAACCGTGGCGCGCTCGCCGAACAACTGAACATCGCCGATCCGGCCAGGCGCTCGCAACCAGAGATTCCCACCGGGCAGGCCAGCCAGGGCGGCTACTTCGAGGACATCCTGTGACCACGACGCCCGCGGCGGCAGCTGCCGACTCGCCTGGGCGAAAGGCTGGCTGGCTGGTCCTCACCGCATCCGAGCGGGGCGCGTCGCATGTCGCTGTCAAGTCGCCGAACCAGGATGCGGTGGCGACCGAGCGAGCCGGGGCCGAGGGGGTGGTCGCTGCCGTCGCCGACGGGCACGGCCATTCCAGGCATCTTCGCAGCGCCCGGGGCTCCAAGCTCGCCGTCAAGATCGGCTGCCAGGTCGCTCAGGAACTCGCCGACCGGCTTGAATCAGCGAACGCGATTTTCGCTCAACAGGACTCACCGGGATCTACCGCAGGCAGGGCCGATGAGATCACGAAGCTGACCGAGGAGTTCCTCGTGCCTGCCGTCGTGAGCCGGTGGCGCGAGGCCGTCCTCGCCGACGTCAAGGCCGAACCGTTCACCGAGGCCGAGCAGGGGTACAGGCACCCAGGTGACGACGCCACCATCGCCTACGGCTCCACCCTGCTGCTCGCCATGGTGCTGCGCGGCTGGCTGATCCTCGCGCAGATCGGCGACGGCGACGTGGTAGGCGTCCGCGCCGATGGCCGGGCCGTCGAGCCTGTCCCTACCGATCCTCAGCTGGACGGCCTGGTCACCACCAGCCTGTGCGGCGCCGATCCGCGCGCCGACTTCCGGGTCGCGGCCGTGGACACCACGCAGAACCCGCTCCTGGCTGTGCTGCTCGCCACCGACGGCTACGGCAACGCCCAGGTGGTCGACAAGTGGCCGAGCGCGTTCAGCGAGGACCTGGCCTGGATGCTCAAGGACAGGGACGTGAACTGGCTTGCCAGCCAGCTACCATCGTGGGCCGCGAGGTGCGCGTCATCCGACGGCAGTGCCGACGACACCACGGTGGCGCTGCTGATCTCGCCGGCTAAGGCCGCTCAGCGCGCCGCCGGACACGAGGATCCAGGCTCTGAGGAGACCACGATCCCAGCCGTACCGCACGCCGACACCGTGCCCGTGCAGATTCCGGTCGCCCAGCCGTCGGGCCAGCCGATCACGATGCGCCAGCTTGCCCACCGCACCGCGCCAGAGCCGGTGATACTCGAGCGCTCCGCTCCCCGGCGCAAGCCAGGCGGGCCGGCTGACAGCCATGAACCACCCACGAACGAGATTCCGAAGCTGCGCCAGGACACTGGCAACGCGGATCGCGACGACCGCGCCCGCGCTCAGAGCGCCAGCGGCGCCCACCTCGGCGGTGACGAGCCGCCGACGACCGAGTGGCGGCCACCTGAGGCCGGTGCCAGATGAGCCAGCAGATCTCGCTGCAGGGCAGGACCCTGCGGATGCAGCGCGCAGGCACATCGGTCACGGTCGGCGAGCGGCTCGGCGAGGGCGGCCAGGGCGTGGTACACGCGGTGACCATCGGCGGTGCTCCCTATGCGGTCAAGTGGTACCGCTACGCTCCGTCGGGCGAACTGCGCAAGTCGATCGCCGCGCTGGTCGAACGCGGCCGGCCGCATCGTGACTTCTGCTGGCCGATCGACCTGGTGGTCAGCGACGAGCTATCCGGCTTCGGCTACGTGATGCCGCGCCTTGAGCCGCGCTTCTCGTCCTTCGCCCAGCTTGTGTCCAGGTCCGACCAGCCGCCGTTCCGGGTGGTCACCACGATCGGGCGGCATCTGGTCACGGCCTTCGAGGCACTGCACTCCGCTGGCCTGTGCTACCGGGACATCAGCTTCGGCAACCTGTGGGTCGACGCCGACGCGTCCGAAGTCGCGATCATCGACAACGACAACGTCGGCCTCGACGGCGGCGAGGTCTTCGTCTGGGGAACACTGCGGTTCATGGCGCCCGAGGTGGTGCGCAGGGAGGCCGCCCCTTCCAGCCTGACCGACCTGCACTCGCTCGCCGTCTTCCTGTTCTACCTGTTCATGCACGGTCATCCGCTCGAAGGCGTGAAGACCGACGAGTCGTACTCGTGGGCAGAGTCCAACCACAGGTCAGAGACCGACCTGGCGCTGCGGCACTTCGGCACCGAGCCGGTCTTCATCTTCGACCCCGACGACCATTCCAACCCGCCAAGGCCTGGCGACCCGGTCAGCGTCTGGTGGCGGCTGTACCCCAGGTTCTTCCGCGCCGTGTTCGAGCGCGCCTTCTCCTCGGGCCTGCGCGACCCGTCGGGCCTCGGGCGCGTCGCCGAGGGCGTCTGGCGGCGTGCCCTGGTCAGGCTCGCCGACTGCGTGTCGGTGTGCTCGTGCCAGGCCTCTGTCTTCTACGACCCCGACGACGAGGGCCTGCGCTGCTGGAACTGCAACCAGGTGCCGCCGAAGCCACAGCGGATCGAACTGCCGGGCGGCACCATCGCGCTGTCCCAGGGCGCGGCGATCACGCCGCATCACCTCAGCCGCAACCGAGATTTCGACACCGTTATCGCGACCGTCGAGAACCACCCGGCGCGCCCTGGCGAACTCGTGCTCCGCAACGTCAGCACGAAGGCCTGGACGATGACTCCGGTCGGCGAGGGCGCGAAAACCGTCGAGCCGCAGCGACGGCTCGGCATCCGGCCGATGACGATTGACTTCGGGTCCGCCCATGGCAGGATCGTGAGCTAGATGACCCGGAAAGGGCACCGCGGATGAGCACACTGCAGGTCACCTTTAATGGCCAGAACTTCACATTTGCCCCAGGTGCCACAGTCCGGATCGGCCGCAGCTCGGACAACGACATTGTCGTCAACGACCCCACCGTGTCGCGGCGGCACGCCCAGATCGGCTGGGAGGCCTCAGGCTGGGTCTGGCAGAACGCCGGTCAGGCGCCGACCTTCCTCGCAGGCCAGCCCGTGGCGCAGTTCGCGGTGGGCCAACAGGTAGACGTCAACCTCGCCGCTCCGCAGGGCCCCTCCCTCCGCCTCGCCACCGCGGCCGACTACGGGATGCCGGGGCCCGGCGGTACCGAGCTCGCGGCCGGAGCGGGCGCGGTCGGCCAGACCAATGTCGCGGGCCAGGCTTCACCTGGTTACGCCGCGGCGGGTGCCGGCGCGGCGGGCTACGGAACGCCGCCGCAGGACTACGCGGGCCAGCAGAATTACGCCGGCCAGCAGGACTATGGCGCACAGCAGAACTACCCGGGCCAGCAGGACTACGCCGCGCAGCAGAACTACCCGCAGCAGGGCTATCAGGGACAGCCAGGAGCCCAGGCCGGCCAGCAGCAGGGTTACCCCGGCGGCGTCCCGCAGCAGGGCTACCAGGGCCAGGGCGGCGGGGCCCCGCCAGGCATGCCCGGCTACCCGGGCTACCAGGCTGGCGCCGGCTACCAGGGTGCTCCCAACTACGCAGGCGGGCCAGCCGTGCCAGGCCAGGCGGGGATCCCGGTGTCGCAGCTCGACATGGGCTCGTTCTTCGAGATCCTGATCCCGATCAAGAGCTGGCTGCACGACCGCGGCTGGCGGCAGGGCATCCGGCTGCTGATCATCCCGTACGCGCTGCTGCCGCTGATCTTCCTGCAGCTGTTCTCGACGTCAACCTCGCTCAGTTCACCGGGCTGGGCGTACAGCCTGTACGTCGCGCCGCTGTGGCTGCTGACGTTCTGGTACCTGATCCGCCCGCCCGTCGTTGGCAAACTTGAGATCGTCATCGGCGTCGGCATCATCATCTGGACCGTCATCTGGCTGCATGTCGTGACGATCTTCGTGAATGACCATTACGCGAACACGCACAATATTCTCGGATCGCTCGTTGTGGGCTACAACGAGGAGGTCACCAAGGCGCTGCCGGTCCTGGTCGCCGCGATTCTCGTGCTCAGGGTCAGGAAGCAGAAGCTCGACCCGCGTACCTGGTTCCTGATGGGGACCGTGGCCGGCCTGACCTTTGGCATCGTCGAGCAGTCGATCTACACCCCGCTGGCCCTGGTTCAGATTCATGGCGCGCACGCGGTCAGCGAGGCCGACGTCGGCGCGCTGTCGTTCGCGTTCCGCGTGTTCGTCGACGGCTTCCAGCACGCGGTCTGGGCCGGCGTCTCCGGCTTCTTCATTGGCATCGCGGTCAACTACCGCAGGCGCAGGATCCCGCTGCTGCTGCTCGGCATCAGCATCCCGGCGATCCTGCACGCCCTGAACGACTACACGCTGACCATCTTCAGCACCGTCTGGGTCGGCGTCCTTATCCAGGCCGTGTCGCTGCTGCTGTTCCTCGGCTACACGCTGTCGGCTTCGAGTATCGAACGCCGGGTCCGCAGGAACCCGAACTTCCGCGGCCAGTCGATCATGATGGAGCGGTTCAGCCAGCCTGACCAGGCGCCAGGCCAAGTCGCGCCTGGCTAGGCCCCCCGAGGCTAGGTCGCTTCGGGGTCGGTCAGGAAGTCGATCAGCTCTTCGACCCGGCCGCAGAACGCCGGTTCCAGGTCGGTGAGGGTGCGGACCGAGCGCAGGATCCGCTGCCACCCGGCGGCGGTGTCGGCTGGCCAGCCGATGGCCTCGAGCACCCCTTCCTTCCACGGCGTGCCGCGGCGGACGTCGGGCCACGCACGCAGGCCGACCACGGCGGGCTTGACGGCCGCCCAGACGTCGATGAACGGGTGCCCGACGATCAGTACGTCAGGCGAGCGCACCCCCGCTGCGATGCGGCTCTCCTTGGAGCCGTCGACCAGGTGATCGACGAGCACGCCGAGGCGGCGGCCGGGCGACGGGCCGAACTCCGCGACGATCGCGGTGAGGTCGTCGATGCCGCCCAGGTACTCGACCACGACCCCGACGTCCCGCAGGTCATCGCCCCAGATCTTCTCGACGAGCTCGGCGTCGTGCCGGCCTTCGACGTAGATACGGCTCGCCCTCGCGACCTTGGCCCGGCCGCCGGCGCGGCGACCGAGCCTGACGCTGTCTGGCCGGGCTGGCCAGCGCGGGAGGCCGCCGCTGGCGCGGGCCTGACCAGCGTCACCGGCGCGCCCTCGAGCAGGAACGCGCCAGGCCCGAAGGGGAAGGCCCGCCGCTTGCCGCGTGCGTCCTCGAGCAGGACAGCGTCCTTTTCCCAGCCGACGACGGCTCCGCAGAACTCGGCGGCACGGTCCTCGACGACCAGCCCGTACTCGGCGGCGACCCGCGGATACGCGGGGCGCTCCGGTGTCCTGGCCGCCGCGGCCAGGACGTCGGCGTCGTATCGCTTGCTTCGCATCTGCTGCCCGGCGTTCCCGCTCAGCGGTGCAAGACCGCGGTGTCATGGCAGAAGTGGACCAGGCTGGGAGCAGCCGCCTTGACCCTGTGCAAAGACTCGCGCCACGCGACAGGGTCGGCTGCCTGCCCTGGCGGCAGCTCATCGTCGGCTGGCAGTCCTTGCCCGCCGCTGGCATCGGACCCGCCGAACTGCACGGTGGTGTAGGCGGCGTCGCCGATCAGCACCTCGACGGCCCCGTCATCGCCGGTGACCAGCACGGACTGATGGCCCGACGTGTGCCCTGGGGTGGTGATCACGCGGACGCCCGGCACGATCTCGGCGTCGCCGTCCAGCAGCTCGAACCGCCCGTTCATGAAGTCGAACCAGTCGAACAGCTCACGCGACTCGACCTTGGCGCGCTCGAACTCCGTGCGCTGAACGAAGCAAGGCGCGTGCGAGAAGACCGCGTTCTGACCGCAGTGGTCGAAGTGCAGATGGGTGTTGATCACTAGGTCGATGTCGGCCGGGCTCATGTCGATGTCGGCGAGTGCGTCGGCAGCGGTCCTGTTGACCACGCGCCAGTCCGAGAGCAGCTCATCCCAGCCGCCAACGCCGGTGTCGACGAGCAGCGCGCCGCCCGGATGCGTGACGACGAACCCGTGCACAGGCCATCTCTCGCCCATGACCGTGACCTCAGCCAGGTGCAGCCGCTTGACCTCAACCATGATCGTCCCCTTGGTAGAGGCCGGCCCTACGCCGGCCGGCTCCAGTTTGTCATGAGTTATACGCGGTCGAGCGCGGCCAGTATCCGCTGCTCGGAGACGGGAATCGCGGCGCCGATTGGCTGCGCGAACAGGCTGACACGCAACTCCTCGATCATCCACCTGATCGCCGCGACGTCGGGCCGGTGCCGGCCCGACGGTCCGAGCTTGGCCAGGACGTCCTCGTAGTCCTCGGTCACCCGCGCCGCGATCTCCATCCGCCCTGCGTCGCGGCGCAGGTCCATTGGCGCCTTCTCCAGCCTGTGCGCCATGCCGCGCAGGTACCGCACCAGGTCAGGCAGTCGCCTCGCTCCTGTCTCCGCGACGAACCCGCGGTAGATGAGGCCCGCGAGCTGTTCACGCACATCGGCAACCGCGGGAGCCATCGCGGCGCCCGCGGCCGTGTCCAGCGCGACTTCGACCTGGTGCGCCTCGCCGAGCACGCGCGCGACGACGCTCACGACGTCGGCCGCCTTCGCCGCCATTGACGACCGGGCCGCGTCGAGCAACCGCGCGAACGTGTCGGCGTCCCAGGCCGGTCCGCCAGCCGACGCGACGATCTCGTCAGCGGCGGCGGCCGCGCAGTCGTCGACCAACTCGCCAGCATGGCGGTAAGGATGCCGGCTCATGGCCAGCTTCGCGCTGGTCGGCAGGCGGCTCGCGACGGCCCTGACGCCGGACTGCACCTGCAGGAGCAGCAACCGGCGGTTGCCGGTCAGCATCGCATCGGCCGCCTGCTCGGGCGTCTCGAACAGCACGATCTCGACCGAGTCGCCCGCGTCGCGCAGCGCAGGATAGGCGCGCACCTGGCCGTGGCTGAACACCCGCGGCAGCGTGCCGACGTCCCACCTGGTGATCCCGGTCCTGGTCAGCTCCGCGGCCGCGTCGGCCAGCCGCGCCCGCAGCCGGGGCCGCAGCTCGTCCCTGAGCTGGCCGAGGTCCTTGCCGGACGCCAGCACCTGGCCGTCGTCGGTGACGCGGAACGTGAGCCGCAGGTGCGGCGGCAGCTTGGCGAGGTCGAACGCGTCGGCCGGGACGCTGAGGCCGGCGGTCCTGCCCAGCTCCGCGCTCAGCTGGCCGGTCAGCTCGCCGCGGCGCGGATCGAGCCTGGTGAGAACGTCCCTGGCGACGTCGGGCGCCGGGACGAAGCGAGTCCGAAGCTGCTTCGGCAGCGTCCTGATCAGCTCGGTCACGAGCTCCTCGCGCAGGCCAGGCACGTTCCAGGAGAATTCGTCGGCGCTGACCTGGTTGAGCGCCTCCAGCGGGATGTCGGCCGTCACGCCGTCGTCCGCCGCGCCAGGCTCGAACTCATACGACAGCGCCAGCCCGCTCCAGGAGGTCGGGTAGTCCCCGGCGCTAACCTCGTCGGCCGCGGGCCCTGCCAGGTCGGCCTCGGTCAGCGTGAGCAGGTCGGGCTCGGATTGCCTCGCCCGCTTCCACCAGGAGTCGAAGTGCCGCGCCGAGGTGACGTCGGCCGGGATGCGCCGGTCGTAGAAAGCGAACAACGCGGCGTCGTCAGCGACGATGCCGCGCCTGCGCGCCCTTAGTTCCAGCTCCTGCGCCTCGGCCAGCAGGTGACGGTTGCGGTCGAAGAACGCATGATGCGTCTGCCAGTCGCCCTCGACCAGCCCGCGGGAGATGAACAACTCCCTAGCCAGGACCGGGTCGATCTTGCTCAGCGTCACGCGCCGTCCGGCCACCAGCGGCAGGCCGTACAGGCTGACCCGCTCGAGCGCCATCGCCGCGCCGCGGCGGCCGTCCCAGTGCGGCTCGCTGTACTCGCGCTTGATCAGGTGCTCGGCCAGCGGCTCGGCCCACTCGGGCTCGATCCTGGCGGCCACCCGCGCCCAGAGCCTGGACGTTTCCATCAGCTCGGCGGCCACGACCCACTGCGGCGGCTTTCTCGCCAGCGCCGAGTCGGGGAAGATGGCGAACCGCGCTCCCCTGGCGCCGGTGAACTCCGCAGGGCCACGCTTCCGCTCGCCGGTGGCGACCTCCCGCATCCCGATGTGCGAGAGCAGGCCGGCCAGCAGCGAGCGGTGCACGCGCTCGGCGAGGTCGGCTGGGATCCGCGCCGCCACCTGCGAACCCGGCTTCGCGGCGAGCTGCGCGACGTGCGCCGAGCGGCCGTCAGGCGCCGCTGCCTGTGCGACCGGCGGGGCCGGCCTGACCGGCGTCCGATCGGGGCCGACCGTGATACCGAGCTCCCTCGCCGCCTGCCTCAGCTGGCCGTAGACGTCCTGCCACTCGCGCACCCGCAGGTAGTGCAGGTACTCGCGGCGGCACATCCGGCGGAAGGCCGAGCTAGACAGCTCGCGCTGCTGTTCGGTCACGTAGTCCCAGAGGTTGAGGAGCGACAGGAAGTCTGAGCCTGGTTCGGCGAACCTGGCGTGCTGCGCGTCGGCAGCCTCCCTGGCGTCCGCTGGCCGCTCCCGCGGATCCTGGATGGACAGGGCGGCCGCAATGATCAGCATCTCGCGCGCGCAGTCGTTCCGGCCGGCCTCGATGATCATCCGGCCGAGCCTCGGGTCGACCGGCAACCGCGCGAGCTTCCTGCCCACGTCGGTCAGGCCCCTGGCACCCTTGCCGGCTGCTGGCCTCGCACCCTTCGCGTCCGGCCGGACCGCGCCGAGCTCGCCGAGCAGCCGCACGCCGTCGGTCACCTGGCGCGGGTCTGGCGGGTCGATGAACGGGAAGCCAGCCACCTCGCCGAGATCCAGGGCCGCCATCTGCAAGATGACCGACGCCAGATTCGTGCGCAGGATCTCTGGCTCTGTGAACTCGGGCCGCGACGCGAAATCCGCCTCGCTGTAGAGCCGGATGCAGATCCCCGCCGAGGTACGGCCGCACCGGCCAGTACGCTGGCTCGCCGACGCCTGCGACACCCGCTCGATCGGCAGCCGCTGCACCTTCGTCCTGTTGCTGTACCTGGAGATGCGGGCCGTGCCGGGGTCGATCACGTACTTGATCCCGGGCACCGTCAGCGAGGTCTCGGCGACATTCGTGGCCAGCACCACCCGCCGCCCTCGGTGCGGCTGGAAGATCCGGTGCTGCTCGGCCGCGGAGAGCCTGGCGTAGAGCGGCAGCACCTCGAGGTCGGCGTATCCCGCGCCGGTCAGCGCGTCGGCGGTGTCGCGGATCTCCCTTTCGCCGCTGAGGAACACCAGGATGTCGCCCGGCCCCTCGCCGCGCAGCTCGTCGATGGCGTCGCTGATCCCCTGCACCTGGTCCTTGGGCTCGCCTTCGGCGAGCCCAAGGGAGTCACCGAGCGGCCGGTACCTGACCTCGACTGGGTAGGTGCGCCCGCTGACCTCGATGATCGGGGCGCCACCGCCGTGCTTGCCTGATTCGCCTCCGGCAAAATGCTCGCTGAACCGCTCGGGGTCGATGGTGGCTGAGGTGATGATCACCTTGAGATCGGGCCGGCTGGGCAGCAGCCTGTGCAGGTAGCCGAGGATGAAGTCGATGTTCAGGCTGCGCTCGTGCGCCTCGTCGATGATCAGCGTGTCGTACCGCAACAGCCGCCTATCGTGCTGCAGCTCGGTCAGCAAGATGCCGTCCGTCATGACCTTGACGAGCGTGTTGTCGCTCGCCCGGTCGGTGAAGCGGACCTTGTACCCGATAGCGGCGCCAAGGTCGACGCCGAGTTCCGCGGCGATCCGCTCGGCGACGGTCCTGGCGGCGATCCGACGGGGCTGCGTGTGCCCGATCTGCCCAGCCAGCCCGCGGCCTAGCTCCAGGCAGATCTTCGGGATCTGGGTGGTCTTGCCCGACCCGGTTTCGCCGGCGACGATGACCACCTGATGGTCGCGGATCGCCGCGGCGATCTCGTCCCTCCGCTGGCTGACCGGCAGCTCAGCCGGGTAGCCGATCGCGGGCACCGACTCCCTGCGCGCCTGCAGGCGCTCGGCCGCCGCGCCGAGATCGGAGGCGATCGCGCCGAGCGCCGCCGCCTGGCGGTCTCCTCGCAGGCCGGAAGCGCGCTCGATCCGGCGCCTCAGCAGGTGCTGGTCGGCCAGCATCAGCTCGGGCAGCCGGGAGCGCAGCTCGGCTGGCGTGAGAGGCACGGCAGGCTCCATCGCGGTGATCCGACCCCGAGGCCAGCGGCCGGCCAGGGGGGCCACCCCCGCACAAGCATCGTCGGCGGGGGCCACCGATGCCTAACGCTTTTCCTGCCCGCTCCCTTCCGCCTGGCCAGCCGTGCTGCCGGTCTCGCCGGACTCGCCGGGCTCGCGTGCTACAACCCGGCTTCGGCCCTGAGCAACGCGGCCAGCTCTTCAGGCGGTGTCGCGACGCCGTCTAGGCCGCGCGCTGAGAACCAGCGGCTGATATTGGCAGCATCCCGGTCGAGCAGCTCGGCGCCGCGCGGATGCGCGATCACGTCGATCACTTGCGGCATGTCGATGAGGATGGCGTGGCCCTCGTGTACGAGCACGTTGTAGGCGGACAGGTCACCGTGGGCGTAGCCGAGCCTCGCGAGCGCGCACAGCGCGCCGACGAGCTGGTCCCAAAGGCCCGCTAGCTCGGCGCCGTGCGGGCGGGTCTCTGCTAGGCGAGGCGCTGCGGTGCCATCGTCCTCGCCGATGAACTCAAGCAGCAGCTCGGTGCCGGTGACCTGGACCGGGTAGGGAACCGGAGCGCCAACCTGATGCAGCATGCTCAGCGCGGCGAGTTCCGCCTTTGCCCACTGCTGGGCGATGATCGCGCGGCCGGTCGCCGTCCGCTTGGCCATCGCGCGGTTATCCCGTGACTCACGGACCCGGCGCCCGTCGAGGTACTCGACGTCCCGGTGGAACAGCCTGTTCTCCGCGGACCGGTACCGCTTGGCCGCGAGCAGGCAGGACCGGTCGGTGCCCGGCACGGCCCTGCGGATCAGGAAGACGTCGGCTTCCTTGCCGGTCTTCAGGACTCCGAGTTCGGTGTCGGTCGCGCCGAGGTCAGTGACCAGCCAGTCGGGGTGGGGCTCGGGACCGCGCTCGGACGGGGAAGACTGATCCCACGTGGACCATCGGTCACCGTCCGGCAGCCCGTCAACCCCGTCGAAGGCATCCTCGGCCACCAGCCGCCGCCGGTGCCGGTCTCGTTTAGCGAACGCGGGAGGGTCGTCGTCATCGAAGCGCCGCTTACGGCGGCGGGTGAATGCCTGATCGGGCACGAGAAGAGCTCCTTGAGCAGAGTTCGGGCAGCATGAATGGCGAATGGACCTGCATTCGTCGGCCCTCCTCCCTGCTCAACGGCGCCGCAGCCTGGCGGCGCCGGCAGCCGCCTGTGATGCGCCTGCAGACTCTCGCCGAGAGTCCCAGGCCAGCCCCTTCGCGCGCAACTGAATTTGACGCCTGAATCTCGCCCTAGCACTCAGAACGTCTTGGCCAGGTCGCGCGCCGCGGCGTGCGCCGCCTGCCTGGCGATGTCCGCGTCGGCGGTCGCGAGGTTCGGCCGGAACGACACCTCGGCGATGTCGGTGATCCCTGCCCAGGCCATCCAGTCAGCGAGGTACGGCGCCTGGAAGTCGGTGCCGAACGCCTTCGGCCTGGCCGGGCCGTACACGGCGCTGGTGTAGACGACGACAGCGCGCTTGCCCGTCAGCAACCCGGTGTAGCCGTTCTGCGGGTCGAAGGAGAACACCATTCCCGGCTGGCTGACGACGTCGATGAACTGCTTCAGCACGTAGGGAATACCGTGGTTCCACATCGGAACGCTGAACAGGTAGTAGTCGGCCGCCGCGAACCGGCCGAACGTCTGCTTGGCCGCCTGCCAGGCCGTTGCCTCTGGCCCGGCCGGCTCCTCCCCCGCGAAGACCTTCATCTTGGCTGCCGCCGCCGCCGGCCCGAACGCCGGCAGCGTGCCGTCCCAGAGGTCGAGCCTGTCGACGGTGACATCAGGTCGCCGGTCGGCCAGCGCGTCGAGGAACGTGCTCGCGATGGCCAGCGACTCTGACTTGTCGCCGCGCGGCGATGCCGATATGTGCAAGAGGGACGTCATGGAGGTGCTCCTTCGCGGATCATTATGTGCGTGCGCACGTACACTACAAGAATGTGCGGGCGCACGCAAATGCGCTAGTCTGAGCGCATGGCAAGCAACACGCCGAAGGCACGTCAGGGCGACGGGCGGACCGGCCGGCGGACTCTCGCGGTCGCCGCTTGGGCCGCGCTGCTGCAGACGCACGCCGCCCTGGTGCCAGCACTCGATCAGCTACTCAGCAAGACAACGGGACTGCAGCTGAGCTGGTACGACGTCCTGCTCGAACTGGCAGCGGCGCCGGAGCGGCGACTGCTGATGGGCGAACTCGGCGAGCGCGTGGTGCTGAGCAGGACGCGGGTCAGCCGGATCGTCGACGAACTGGCGGCCGCTGGCCTGGTGAGCAAGGAGAGCAACCCGCACGATGGCCGCTCCAGCTACGCGGTGCTGACGAAGGAAGGCCTGGCGAGGTACCGGGCCGCCGCCCCGGTCTATCTCGCAGGGATCGAGCGGGAGTTCGCCACCGGCCTGACCGACGCCGAACTCGCGGCCGTCGGCGCCGCTCTCAGGAAAGTCAGCGAGCGGCCGGCCCGACTAGAGGGATAAACGACGCCTGACGGTCTGTTCATCGCAGAGCGCACCTCCTACGATGTAACCCATCTATTCCGGGAGGTGCGATGGCCGCGCCCGAACAGCGACGCGACCATGACGACCGCGTGCTGCCGCTGACCAGGTGGGTCTCGATCGTGATCATCCCGTTCCTGGTCGTGGCCTTCGCGGTCCTCGTGCCCTGGCCGAGCGATATCGGCAGGCTATTCGCCTGGGACATCGAACCGGCGCTCACGCCGATGATCCTCGGCTCGGTTTACCTCGGCGGCGCCTACTTCTTCCTGCGAGCGGCACGGGCGCGGCACTGGCACACGGTCAAGGGCGGCTTCGTGCCGGTCGGAACGTTCGCCACGCTGATGGGCGTGGCGACGATCGCGCACTGGGACAAGTTCCTGCACACCAGGCCGTCGTTCTGGATCTGGGCCGGGCTCTACTTCACCACGCCAGTGCTGATCTTCTGGACCTGGCTGACCAACCGAAGGCATGACGCCGCTGCGACCGGCGGGGATCTGCTGCTGCCAGCCGGGACGAGCCGGATCATCGCCATCGGCGGCGGCCTCTCGATGCTGACGAGCGCGTTCCTGTTCCTGCTACCAGGCACGGCGGCGACCATCTGGCCGTGGCCGCTGACCCCGCTGACGTCCCAGGTGATGGGCGCGATCTTCGCGCTCGGCATCGCGGGGCTTGGCGCGCCGTTTGATCGCCGCTGGACTACCGCGCGGACCTTGCTCCAGGTCGCCGCGCTGATGCTTGCGCTCATCATCGTCGCTGGCGTACGAGCCAGCGCGGAACTCGATCCCGCGAACCCCATGACCTGGCTGCTGACCGCGGGCTTCGGCGCGGTTCTCGCCGCGATCGTCGTCCTCTACCTGCGCATGCAGGGTACGCGCGGACGGCGCGCCGAACCGGTTCTAGAAGGCTGAGCAGCCACAATGGCCGGCATGATCGACGACGTGATCGCGCGGATGCAACGGCTCCTTGAGCCGCTCGAAGCGGCGAACGATCCGCGTCAGTACTTTCACGCGACCTACCTGCGCACGACAATGGCGGTCGCGGAGGCGATCAGCCACGGGGGATTTGTAGATCCTGAATGGACAGAACGCTGGGATGTAGCCTTCGCCAGCCTCTATCTCGACGCGCTCGAAGCCGCGACGAACGGCGGGCAGCCGTCACGGCCGTGGGAGATCGCGTTCGGTGCGCCATCCGGCATGCCGGCCCTGAACCATGTGCTGTTCGGCATGAACGCGCACGTCAACTTCGATCTGCCGCAGGCACTGCTCGCGGTGATCACCGACGAGGAGTTCGACGACGCCGAGGTCATCGCGCGGCGCGAGGCCGATCACCGGGCGATCGACCGTGTGCTCGCGAGCCGCGTGACGGCCGAGGACGACGTGCTGATCGCCATCTCAGGACCAGGCTCGCTGCTGAACCGGCTGATCAAGCCACTCAACCACGCGGGCACCCAGCGCTTCCTCCGCGAGGCGCGAGAGAAGGTGTGGGCCAACGCGATCGTCCTCAGCCAGGCTCGGCGCGCGGGGCAGGACGCGTACGCCGCCACCCTTGATCAGCTGTCCGACCTCAGTGCCGCCAAGGTGGCTGCGCTGCAGGACACCGGGCTTGTGCTGCTGAAACTCGCCGTGACCGGCTTCGGCGTGCGGCTGCCGAAGACGAAGCCGTGACCGGCCGGGCGAACATGCACAATGGAGTCGGCGCCGGGGATCGGCGACGCACCGCACAACCACAGGCGTGACCATGACCGTGATACGTCCCAGCAAGCTTCAGCGAGACGGGCTGTTCGGGGCTCTCGTGCTCGTATTTGTCCTGGTGTTCATTCGCGGGTTCCCTGGGGCCACGACCACCGGCGGCAAGGCCGCCGTGGTGGTCTTCACCGGCGCCGTTACCGCGCTGCTGGTATGGGGCTGGGTCAGGGCGGTCCGCAAGCCCAGCTTCCTGGAGATCTCGCCGGAGGCCGTGACGCTGGTCGAGCCCGGTGGGCAGCGCAAGACCCTGTCCCGCTCGTCAGGCGACGAGATCCTCGTGACAGTCGTAGGTGGCGGCCGCTATCGCAAGCCAGCGCTGACGATCGCGGGATCGGGCACCGTGCTCCCGCTCAGCTTCTTCAGCATGAGCGAGATCAAGCGGCAGTGCCTCGCCTGCGGCTGGCGCTTCCACAAGCCAGGCTGGCAGCGCAACCGCCGATAGCATGCCCGATGCGCAGGAGTACCGCCTCTACACAGAGCTGGCCAGCTGGTGGCCGCTGATCTCGCCCACTGCCGAGTACGCGCAGGAGGCCGCCTACCTGGCCGCCGTCCTCAGCTCGACGGCCGCGATCAGCGTGCACGACGTGCTCGACCTCGGCAGCGGCGGCGGTCACGTCGCTCTGCACCTGCGGGACAGGTTCACGCTCACGCTTGCCGACATCTCCGATGACATGCTGGCCTCCTCCCGGCGGCTCCATCCGCGGTCCCGGCACGTACGCGGCGACATGCGGACCATGCGGCTCGAGCAGGACTTCGACGCGGTGCTGGCGCACGACGCCATCGACTACGTGACCACGCAAGACGATCTGGCGATGGTGATCGCGACGGCGTTCGCGCACTGCCGGCCAGGCGGCATCGCCGTCTTCGTCCCCGACTACGTCAAGGACGACTTCCGCGCGCTGACCGGCGGCGGTGGCGGCGGCGACGACGGGACCGGCAGGCGGGCGACGTTCAGGGAGCAGACCTGGGATCCCGATCCCGACGACGACTGGGTCCAGGCCGAATACGAGTTCATCTTGCGGACGGCGGACGGCACCGCCCAGGTGATCAAGGAGACCCACCGCCTCGGCGCATTCAGCCGGCTCGCATGGCAGCACCTGCTGGCCGAGGCGGGATTCCTGGTCGGACCCGGCCTTGCCGGACGCTCGCTGCCAGGCAAGGCGCCCGCGAACCTGTTCATCGGCCACCGCCCTGTCGGCCGGGCGGCCCAACTCGGCCATTAGCCCCAGCAGCCACATTGGCCACTGCGGTATCGCGGCGGCGGCCGGACCGCGTGTATGAGTGGTCCACCCATCACCGGAATCCGCAATGGGCGGTCCATCCATACCTGCGACTTACCGCGGGCAGCGGCGGCTGACCGCGGGCACCGGCGCCAGGCGCTACCGTGAAGCCCGTGACTGACGGCCCTGACCGGCGTCGCGAGGAATTGCGGGCCGACTGCGCTCGCTGCGTGGCGCTGTGCTGCGTCGCGCCCGGGTTCACGACCTCGGCCGACTTCGCGATCAACAAGCCGCCGGCCAGCCGTGCCCGAACCTGTGCGCCGACTTCGGCTGCTCGATACATGACCGGCTCCGTCCGGCCGGCTTTCGCGGCTGCGCGGCCTTCGACTGTTTCGGCGCCGGCCAGAAGATCACCCAGCACACGTTCGGCGGCCGCGACTGGCGCTCGCACCCTGAACTCGCGGCGCCGATGTTCGCGGCGTTCGCGGTCATGCGCACGCTGCACGAACTGCTGTGGTACCTGAACGAGGCGCTGGCGCTGCCGCAGGCTGATCAGTTCCACGACGACCTGCAAGATCTTCTAGCGGCAACCGAGCGCCTGACGCTCTGTGGCCCCGATGAGCTAGCCGCCGTCGACGTGGCTGGCCATCGCGGTAAGACGAACTCTGTGCTGCTCCGCGTCAGCGACCACGTCCGCCAACGCGCTGGCCGGCGTGGTCCTGACCTGCGGAGCGCGGACCTGGCAGGGAAGGACCTGCGGGGCACCAGCCTGACGGGCGCGAGCCTGCGCGGAGCGCTGCTGATCGGGGCCGACCTGCGCGGTACCGACCTGACGGGCGCCGACCTGACCGGCGCCGATCTCAGGAACGCGAACCTGGCCGGCGCCGACCTTGCGGCCAGCCTGTTCACCAGCCAGCCGCAGGTCGACTCGGCACGCGGAGATGCCACAACGAAGCTGCCGTCGCGGCTCAGCCGGCCGGAGCACTGGGCGACGGCGCACTGAAATCTTGGTTTGGGTAGGGCTGGTCCGGACATGGGAGCCTCATGGCTACCCGCGGCATGACCGGCTCGCGTCCGCGCATCGTCGTCGCCGGCGGCGGCTTCGCCGGTTTCCACGCGGCACGCAAACTGGGCAAGCTCGGCAAGGGCAGGCTCGACGTCGTCCTGGTCAACCCGACGGACTACTTCCTGTACCTGCCGTTGCTGCCCGAGGTCACCGCGGGAATCCTGGACCCGCGGGCAGTGGCGGCGCCGCTGGCCTCGGCCTGCCGCTCGGTGCGGCACGTGCTCGGCGCCGTGACCGGTATCGACCTGGATGCCAGGCGCGTGAGCGTCCGCGATCCCGAGAGCAACGAGCTGACCATCGGCTATGACAAGCTTGTGGTCGCGCTCGGCAGCGTGAACAAGCTGCTCCCGGTCCCTGGCGTGACCGACCACGCGCACGGATTCCGCAGCCTCGCCGAGGCGATCTACCTGCGCGACCACCTGCTCCGCCAGCTCGAGATCGCGGACGCCTCCGACGATCCGGCCGAGCGTGCGGCCCGCTGCACGTTCGTCGCGGTCGGCGCCGGCTACACCGGCACCGAGGTCGCGGCCAGCGGCCAGCTTCTCACCGGCATCGCCGTGCGCCGGCACGCCGGACTCAGCGGCACGAACCTGCGCTGGATCCTGGTCGACATCGCCCCGCGGGTGATGCCCGAGCTTGACCCGCGCCTGTCCGCGACGGCCACGCGGGTGCTGTCTGAGCGAGGCATGGAGATCCGCACCGGCACGAGCGTGGAGCACGCGACACCCGACGGAGTCCAGCTATCCGATGGCGAGTTCGTGCCCACCAGGTCGCTGATCTGGTGCGTCGGCGTACGCCCTGACCCGATGGTCGAACGGCTCGGGCTGCCCATGCAGCAGGGCAGGCTGACCGTAGACACCTGCCTCACGGTGCCGGGACACCCCGAGATCTACGCCTGCGGCGACGCCGCCGCGGTGCCCGACCTCACCAGGCCAGGCTCGATCACCGCGATGACCGCCCAGCACGCGGTCCGCCAGGGCAAGCTGGTCGCGAATAACATCGCCGCTTCCTACGGGATCGGGCGGCATCAGCGCCGCGAGTATCAGCACCGCGACCTCGGATTCGTCGTGGACCTCGCCGGTACCCAGGCGGCCGCCGATCCCTTCGGCATCAGGCTCGCCGGCCTGCCCGCCAAGGCAGTGACCCGCGGCTATCACTTGCTGAGCATGCCGTCCAACCGGGTCAGGATCGCCGCCGACTGGGCGCTCGACGCGGTACTCCCCCGCCAGCTAGTCCAGATGGGCATCGTCCGCTCCGGCTCGGTTCCGCTCACCGAGGGCACGCCAGAACATCCGACTGGCCAAACGGCTACTCAGCGAAGCGGCTGACCTCACCCCTGGCCTGATCGATTCGACTGGGCGCGGCGGCGACGGCCTGGCTG
Source organism: uncultured Actinomycetota bacterium (assembly GCA_963696215.1). Classification (GTDB taxonomy): domain Bacteria; phylum Actinomycetota; class Actinomycetes; order Streptosporangiales; family Streptosporangiaceae; genus Chersky-822. The sequence goes on along the minus strand of CAVOJF010000003.1, from coordinate 347,629 downwards.
CGACGCCGCGCGGCGCGCCGAGGGACCTGACCGCTACTTCCCGCCGGGCGCGGGGACAATTGCCTGGTGAGCAATGTGCGGCGGATCCAGCTCGCACTGGGCCTGGTGCTCGTCGTCATTGCGGCCGGCAGCATCGGCTACATCGTGCTCGGCTTCGGCGTGCTCGACGCGGTGTACCAGACCGTCACCACGATCAGCACCGTCGGCTTCCGTGAGCTCCACCCGCTCGATGAGGCGGGGAAGATCTTCACGATCGTGCTGATCCTGGCGGGGACTGGCACCGCCCTGTACGCGTTCAGCATCGTGCTCGAGACGCTGGTGGAAGGCCACCTGCGCCGTCACTTCGAAAGGCGCCGGATGGAGCGCAACATCGCCCGGATGACCGGGCACACGATCGTCTGCGGCTGGGGCCGGGTGGGCCGCGCCGTCGGCAGCTACCTGTCAGGGCAGGGCGCCGACGTGGTGGTCGTGGACCTGGACGCCGCGCGGGTCGCTGCGACCCCGTTCCCAGCCCTGATCGGGGACGTCACCGACGACGAGGTGCTACGCACGGCTGGCGTGATGCGCGCGAGGGCGCTGGTCACCGCGATCAACACCGACGCCGAGAACGTCTACGTCACGCTTTCCGCCCGCGCTCTGCGGCCCGACCTGGTGATCGTGGCGCGGGCGCGGACCGAGGAGTCGGAGTCGAAGCTGCTGCGCGCCGGCGCGACCAGGGTCGTGAATCCGCAGCGGATCGGCGGCCAGCGGATCGCGGCAGCGGCGCTGCAGCCGAACGTGGTCGAGTTCCTCGACGTCGTCATGCACGACGGGAGCCTGGAGTTCCGCCTGGAGGAGGTGTCGATCCAGTCAGGCGCCAGGCTGGCCGGGCGAAGCCTGCATGACGCCGAGGTCGGCGAGCGCACCGGCGCCCTGGTGCTCGCGCTTCGCGATGAGCACGGCCAGTTCGTGGCCAACCCTCCGGAGGAGACGAGACTCGAGGCGGGCCATGTGCTGATCGCAATCGGCACGAAGCAGCAGCTGGCCGCGCTTCAGCGGTCAGCACATTCGGCATGACCGGGTTCGGAGCCGCCAGCACCGCAGACGAGGGCGGCGAGTTCCGGCTGCCCGGCGGAAACGTGGGCGGGGCAGTCAGAATCGGCGACACGGTGCGCCGGCAGGCTGGCGCATGGACCCCAGCTGTGCACGCGCTACTGGAGTACCTCGACGGCCGCGTCGCCGGGATCCCGCGGGTGCTCGGGCATGACGAACAGGGCCGCGAGGTTCTCAGCTACCTCCACGGCCACGTCGTCGACGTCGACACCGAGCTGCTCACCAACCGCCAGCTAGCCGCCCTGCTGGCGTGGACGCGCGAGTTCCACGAGGCCGTGGCGGCGTTCTCACACCCGGGCCCCTGGCGGCTCTTTCCCGTTCCTGAGCCGACGCTGATCTGCCACAACGACATCGCCCCCTACAACGCCTGCTTCGATGGCGACGATCTCGCAGGCGTCTTCGACTGGGACCTGGCAGGACCATCGACGCCGCTGTTCGAAGTCGCGTTTATCGCCTGGAACTGCGTCCCGCTCTGGCGCGACGTCGGAGCGGGCCCGGCCGCCGAACGGCTTTCGCTGATCGCCGCGAGCTACGGCCGCTTCCGCCCGGCCCAGATCCTGCAGGCGGTGCCGGAACGGATCGGTCTCATGCTCGACTGGATCCCGGCCGCAGCGGCCGCGGGCGATGCAGGGATGGCGAACGTGATGGCTGCCGGCGAGCCTGGCAACTCTGCGGCTGCCTTGACGGACCTGCTCACAAGGGTCCCTGCGATCATCGCCCGGCTGGCGTAGCCGGCCAGGACCGGGAGCCTAGCCGCCTGCCGACCAACGTTGCTGGGACCCCTCGTAGTCGGCGAGCTGCCACGTCATCGCCGTGCGCGGCCTGACCGCGTAGATGACGTCGACGGCCGGATCGACGCCCGGCAGGTACTGACGGTCGTCGCGGGCCGTGTACTTGGCCGCGAACGCCGCCAGCACGCGCGGCAGATCGGCAGGCACGCCGACGTCGTCAGCGACGCCGCGGATGATGAGAACCTCCTCGCCGCTCTCCAGGTGAACGATCACGCGAGCGTCGGCGGCAATATTGCGGGCCTTCACCGTGCTCCGCTCGCTGAAGATGTAGAAGACGTCGTCCAGTACGGCGCCCCAGACGGGCGCCGCGTGCGGGGCGCCGGACCGCGTGGTCGTGCCCAACCAGTACGAGCGCCACGGCGTGAGCCGCGCGGCCACCTCTGGCCAGGTCAGCGTGCTGTCCATCACGGGACCAGGCTACGACGCCCGCTGAGGCGGCACCGCCTCAGCGCCTAGCTGCAGGTCGGCTATGACGAGCTCGCCCTGATCGTAGATCGCCGGATACATCCGCCACGGCCAGCTGCTCGGCCGCTGACCGAGCTGGACGCCAAGCCCGACGGCCAGTTCCTGCGGGATCCGCGCGGCAAGAACTACGACATCACAGCCGTGCGCCGCCGCCTGCTGCACCACCCAGCCAGCGATGCTGTCCGCCACCCGCGGGAACGCGCGCCACGGCAGCGGCTCCCGCGTGCGACTGTGTGACTCGAGCCGCCACTCGGCGACCGGCACCTGGCCAGGGCCCGCTGGGAGCACCGGGCCGATCAGGCTGGCTGGCGCGCGCAGCGTCACCCCGGGGGCAGCCGTCAAGTCCAGGCCGATCGGCCCGATGGGGCCGATGACCACCCGGATCAGCAGGACCAGCAGCCGCGGTACCTGGCCGCCTGGGTGACTGCCGAGACGGCCGCGCGCGAACCGGCTGGCCTGGCCGCTGGGTTGCACGGGCAGGGTTGCGTTAGCGGCGATCAAAGGATCGACCGTCACGGTCAGCCGGCCCGCTGGCGTGCTGACCACGTGGCCTGGCGCGCACACGCCGAGCGGCGGCAGTTGCCTGCCGCGGACGAAGTCGTGTGCCTCGTCGGTCAGCCGAAGCTCGTGCTGAGCGGGGCCCGCCGTATAGCTCGGCCGCTGCCTGACGTTCAGCACCAGGCCGCGGCTGCGGGCCGTTGCCCGCGCCCCGAGTGCCATAGCGACCGGCCACGGCGCCCAGGTGAACAGCGCGTTGTGGGTGATGTGGTCGTCGTTGTAGTGCACCGCGCGGAACGAGTGCACAAGCTGGTCTGTGCGTGCGTCCCACTGCGGCGCCCCGATCGCGTCGGCCTGCCAGTGCCAGGTCTCGTCCAGCGCCGTCGGCCCCGGCACCCGCAACACGCTGGCGAACCCGGACCCGATGGCGGCGAGGACGCTCGCCTTCTCCTCCTCCCACCAGGTCGTCGCGCGCTCTTCGACTAGGTAGGCGGTGCCACGGTCGGCCAGGATGACGCCGCGCTCGTGCCAGCGCCAGGCCGCCCAGCCGAGCATGCCAAGCCCCGCCAGCGCGAAGAACACGACGGCGGCCGATGAGACGGCCTGGCCGCCGCCGCCCCAGCCGTGCTTGAGCGCGTTGTCGACCTCGGACGGCAACAACCCGAGCGCCGCGCTCAGCAGCGCTGTAGCCGCCGCGAACAACACACCGGTCAGCCAGGCCATGGTCAGCGATTGCCTGGTCCGCCCGGATCGCCTGGCCCGCAGGCCGGCCCGCCATTTGGTCAGGACGTTAGTGAGCCGCATCGCTGACCCCGATCACCGTCATGCGAGGGCTAGACGCGGCGCTAACCGTTCTGAACCTGGCCGTTCTGGATGATTATGACCCGGTCGGCGATGTCCATCAGCCCGCGATCGTGCGTGGTCGCGATGGCGGTCAGGCCCTCGGCGTGCACGATGCTCCTGATCAGGCCCATGATCTGACGGCCGGTCTGCGAATCGAGTTGCCCGGTCGGCTCGTCAGCGAGCAGCAGGTCACCGTTGTTGGCCAGCGCACGCGCGATGCCGACCCGCTGCTGCTCACCGCCGGACAGCTCATGCGGCCGCTTTCGCCCGCTTCCTTCGAGGCCAACTAGGCTCAGCAGGGCGCTGACGCGCTGTTCCCTGGCAGCCGAATCGACCCGGGACAGGCGCATCGGGACGCCGATATTCTCGGCCGCCGACAGCATCGGCAGCAGCGCGAAGGACTGGAACACCAGTGCCACCCGCTCGCGTCGCAGCCTGAGCTGCTCATCCCTGGTCATGGCGGTGACTTCCTGGCCGGCCACCCAGGCGCGGCCAGAGGTGGGCCGGTCTAGCCCCGCGATGATGTTCAGCAACGTGGTCTTGCCTGATCCGGACCGGCCGCACAAGGCGACGAGTTCGCCTGGCTGAACCTCGAAGCTGATCCCGCGCAGGGCGTGCACGGCCGCCGAGCCGCGGCCGAAGGTGCGGGTCAGCGACTCTGCCCTCACGACGGGCCCCGACTGTGGCATTGCCACACTTGCGGCCGTGGCCGCGTGCCGGCCGGTCATGACTGCGTCTCCGCCTGGCCGGGGGCCGGCTGGTCAGGCCACACGCCGATGTGATCGGGCTCGAGTTCTAGCCTGACCCGGTCCTTCAGTGCCAGCGCGTCGATGAAGTCGGCCGGAAGCTGCAACCGGCCAGCCCGGTCCAGCACCGAGTACTCCTGCGCGTGGTAGGCCTGCAGGCCCTGTTCGTCGGTCGCGGTCCTGCGCAGCACCTCCGTACTGATCCTGCCGTCCCTGATCGCGATCGTCCGGTTCACGTGCTCGGAGACCATGGCGTCGTGCGTCACGATCAGGACCGTCACCCCCGTCTGCTCGTTCGCCGTCCGCAGCGCGTCGAAGACCTCCTCGGCCGTCTCTGTGTCGAGCTCTCCGGTCGGCTCGTCAGCGAGCAGCACGCCCGGGTTGTTGGCGAGCGCCACGCCGATGGCGACCCGCTGCTGCTGACCACCGGACAGTTCGGCGACCGGCCGGTCGCTGCAGTCCGCGACCCCCAGCAGCCCGAGCAGGTCTGACGCCGTGCCCTTGCGTAGCCGCCGCGGCATCTTCGCCAGGTGCATCGGCAGTTCGACGTTCTCCGCCGCGGTGAGCTGGCCGAGCAGGTTCCTGGCGGTCTGCTGCCAGAGGAAGCCGACAGTCGACCGGCGGTAAGCGAGCCGCTCCTTCGCCCCCATTGTGAGCAGGTCGTGGTCGGCCACCGTTGCCCGGCCGCCGGTCGGCAGGTCAAGCCCGGCGAGAATGTTGAGCAGCGTGGACTTGCCGCTCCCTGACGCACCGACCAGGGCGGTCAGCTCGCCGCGCTGCAGAACCAGGTCCAGGCCCTGCAGCGCCTGGGTCTCGACGCCCGCCGTCGAGAAGATCCTGACCAGCCTGTCGCACATGACCATGGGCGAGCCAGGCACCTCTTCGGGGCTGGTGCGGGTGGCCGTCGCCTGGGTCCGAGCGGCGATCAGGTCGTCGATACCGGTCATGATCAGACTGCCTCCTCCTGGCGCAGCGCCACGGCGAGCTTCCGCCGCCCGGCGAGCACGCCGTCGATCGCGAGGAACGCCACCGCGAGCACGGCGGCGCCCGCAAGCGGCACGAATAGATCTGCCCAGGTCGGTGCCAGCGCGGCCGGCTCAGGTGAGCCGGTGAAAGTGTTCAGCCCGAGCACGGGCCCGACGACCTCAGCCAGTAGCCAGACGCAGGCGGCCGTGCCTGCGGTGGCGACCGCGATCAGCGGGACAGCCTCCGTCAATCCCAGCAGCAGTGCCTGGCGTCTGCCCATGCCGAGCGCGCCGAGCCTGGTGAGCATCGCGCCGCGGCTCCTGGCGGAGGTGACCAGGGAGAACAGCACGGCCAGAGCGCTGACCGCCGCGGCGGCGATGGCGCCGGCGACGTACAGACCCTCAGACAGCCTGAGCGCTGGCGAGGAGTTCAGCGCGGTGAGCACCTGCTGGCGGAACACCACCTGACTGTGCGGCAGCACCCTCGCGATCGTCGCCTGGAGCGCCTTCAGGTTCAGGTGCGGGCCTGTGACCAGCGCGGTGGACGGCGGCGGCACGGCGGTCAGCCGGGCGGTCGCCCATCGCGGCAGCAGCACGAACGACCCGACGTCGGGCACAGCCGGCGTATGAGTGATCGTCCCCGCGATCCTGACCCTGATGAACTGCCCGTACTCCTCGAGCCTGAGCGGGCCGTGGCCGGCCGCTTGCGCGGCCCGCGCCGCGACCTGGGGGGTGGCCAAGATCGGGATAGGTGCCCTGGCAGCCGACGCTGGCTTGGCGAGCGCGCGCGCCGGGAAGCCAGGCCACGGCGTGTCGGCGGCCAGGGCCGCGTAAGAGCGCAGCGGCACCACGGCGATTGCGACGGGCTGCCCAAGCCTGCCCGCGTTGAGCACCGCCCCGGCTACGCCCGCGGCGGTGGCCGTGAAGACCGAGGTCGCGTGCTTCACGCCTGGCGTGTGCTCGATCGCGCTCAGAGCCTGCGGCGTGACAGACAAGGTGCCCGACACCGGAATCACCGCGTCCGCACCGGTGCGCGCCCACGATCCGGCAAGCTGGCCGCTCGAGATCGAGGCCAGCACCATGGCGCTGAACACGGTCAGCGTCAGGCCGAGCATCAGCGCGAGAGCGGGCAGCACCGACCCGGCCCTGGTTCCCGCGGCGCGGGCGAAGCCGACGGCGCCCACGGCGCCGCGCCTGATCGACGCCGCTCCGGCGAGCAGCCGGAGCGGGCCGGGGTAGGCCCTGTTCAGTACCAGCGCGACCGCGGCGGCGACCAGCACCGCACTCGCGCTGAGGTAGATGCTCGTGCTTCCTGCGTTGCCGCCCGCCTGCTGCCCGGCGCCGCGCAGCCGCAGGTCAGCGAGCGTGGCCGCGGCTACCAGCAGCACGGCCAGTTCACCGGTCAGGCGCCGCGCTGAACTGCGGCCGCCGACCGCGTCCGCCCTCAGCGAGACCGCGCCGAGCCGCAGCTTGCGGTGTTCGAGCATGCAGATCGCCGGCATAGCCGCGACGGCCGCGAGCGCGGTCAGGCCCACCAGGAGTACTGAGGAGCCGCCGCCCGGCACCACGACAACGGCCAGCGCGACTCCCGCCGCTAGGGGCGGCAGCACGATGCAGCAAGATCGGGCGAACATCCGGCCGGCCACCTGGCGCACGCTCCCGCCGCGAACCCGCAGCAGCACCAGCTCAGGGCGGTAGGCCTGAGCGGCGAGACCGCAGCAGATCAGCAGCAGAACGAGGCCGACCACGAACAGGCCGACGACGAGCACAGAGTCAACCCCGGTCGTGGTGTGCCACTGGCTGTTGAACGTCGCGAGGCCGTCGGCGAGGCCGGTCGAGACGGCCGTGTCGGCGAGCACAGAGCCGCCGGCCGCGACCTCGGCATTGCGCATCTGCGGCCCCGATGCGAGGGCGGAGATCCCTGCCTCGATGCGCGGAACGTCGGCGGCGGTCGGGCGCGAACTCAGCGGGAAGAACCAGGTGGCCCGCTCGACGTCGCTGTTGTAGGCGGCGGCCAGCCCGGCGAGCTCAGCTGGGCCTACAAACCCCCCGCCGAGGTAATACGGACTCGTAAGAGGGCCCGCGAGCTTAGGGACCGTGAGCTCGGGATCATGTTGCCAGAATGCCGAAGCCGGGTCGGCTGGCTTGATGATCCCGGTCACCTTGAGCAGGATGCCCGGTGCGCCTGGCACGGCGGGGCCGAGGTTGAGCACAGATCCGACCTTGGCGCCGAACGTTGCCGCGGCGGGGCGCGTGAGAGCTATGTGCAGCGTGATCGTGGGTTTCCCGCCAGCGGCGGCTCGCCGGATGACGGCAGGGCCGGCCGGGAGCGATCCTGCGAGAACGACGCTGTGCGCGGCGAGCCGCGATCGGTAGGCCGTCTCGATGAGGCGCGGCCTGCCGTCGGGCGGCGGCACTGCCAGCAGCTCGGCCGTGGTCGGCATGACCACGCCGGCCCAGCGCTGGGCGGCGGGGAAGAGTCCGGGCAAGGGCAGCCTGGCAGCGAATCGGTCGGTGAGCTTGTCGATCGTCGTCGCGGACAGGACGCCGCTACCGGGTGCGGCTCGCAGGTCCGCCGAGACCTGCGCCCCGGTGTCCAGGATCGGCGCCAGCGCGATGGCCTGCCTGGTCGCGCGCGTGTCGGCGGCAGCCAGGGCGCGCGGACCGGCCGCCACGATGAACGTGATGACCAGGGTGACTCCGGCCAGCACGAGGGCGGGAGCCGGTCCTGCCTCGCCGAGGACGAGCCTGCGGAGCCAGCGGGCGCCCGTCATGTCTCACCCTCGAGCCTGATCATGGCCGCGCCGCTGCCGGCCCTGGGCGCGGTGAGCATGATCGCGAGCGTTGGTACTGCGGCCATCACGACGGCGATCACGGCGGCCGCCAGCCAGGGCACCTGCACGACCAGCGGCGGGACTGGCCGGACCGCCTTCGCGGTGAGCGTGTCAGCAGGAACGATGAGCTGGCTCAGCACGACCCCGAACAAGAGGCCGACCCCGCTCGTCGCCACGGCCGTCATGGCCTGCTCGAGCGCGAGCATCCTCGCGACCTGGCCGGGCGGCATACCGAGCGCGTCGAGCAACGCGAGGTCGCGCCCGCGCTCGGCGGCGGTCGCGACGCTGACCAGCATGCCGATGAGCGCGAGCAGGACAGCCGCGACTGCGATCGCGAGCAAGGCCTCCTGCGACGCGAGCGTGAGCGGGTCGGCGAGCAGCGAGCTGGCCAGCCTGGCACGGAACGCGATGCTGGTGTCCGGCGGCAGGCCGGTCAGGGTCGGCTGTCCGGAGGTCCTGAGCCACCACTCGGTGATCGCGGGCGGCGGCGCGCCGTTCACCTGCAGGACGTCGCTGAGCGCGCGCTGGTCCACGAGCACGCCGGGACTGCCGCCGCCTAGTGTCGGCAGGCTGCGCACGGCCGCGACCGGGACGATCGGGACGTCGGTGCCCTGCACGTTCAGCTCGAGGCGAGACCCGATGCGCAGTCCGCTGCCGGAGAGCATGCTGCGCGTGACCACCGCCGGCAGCGGGCTGCCACCTCCCTGGTAGCTCTCGGCGACGGTGACCTGGGCCGAATTCGACGCCACGCCCTGAGTCCCCTGGAAGAAGTTGGCGACCCCCGGCTTGAAGGTGGCGGTAAGAGCGCCGCCAGGTGCAGGGCGGGCGCGGACCGCGGTCGGGGAGGTACCGCCGGTGCCCTTCGTGGCCGTGAAGACCAGCGGTCCGCTGGCGGCCGTCAGACCGAACGGCGTCCCAGTCGTGCTCGCGACCTCTGGCAGGGCCTGGCCGCGCGAAATGGTCAGCGTCTCCGACCGCCGCTTGCGGAACGGCAGGTTGAACTGCAGCGTGAACCCGGTCAGGCGGAGCGGATAGTCGGCGTGGCGCTCCGGCGCGATCGCGATCGTCAGGGTGTGCGGCCGCCCGTCGGCGGGAAGGCTGCCGGCCGGCATCTGATAGCCGATCCCCGCGGCGTCCATGAGCTGGACGAAGAGGACGGGCTGCCCGAGGTGCGAGTGCAGCAGGCTCGCGGTCAGCTTCAGCGCGGCAGGGGTACCGGGGATCCGCACCCCGACGGCTGGGGCGGCAGCGAGCCTGCGCAGCGTCGCGGGAGCAGGGCCGGCCGCCTGGGACGGGATGATCCTGGCGGCGGCGGGGCCGTTGAGGGCGAGCAACGTGCCAAGTGTGCCGTCGGGCAGGCTGAAGCCAGACCTGACAGCCGGGGTGCTCGCCGTGACACCCCGAGCCCCGGTGAGACCCGCGACCTGGCCGACCGCCAGCGGCGCCGCTGGGGGCATCGTGACCCGCTCGTCGGCGCCGACCGCGAATCCCGCCTGCGCCTGCACCGAGCGCTGCCAGCTGTCCCGCTGGGCGACGGCCATGATCGCGGCGGCGATCGCGAGCACCGCGACCAGCGTCGGGCCCGCCTCGCGCAGCGCACGCCGGCTGAGCTGCCAGGCCGCAACGGGCACAACGAGGCCCCTGCCCCTGGACGCGAGCCGGTCGCCAAGGCGCGCGGCGAGCGGAAGTGCCCGCAGCGTCAGCAGGGCGCCGCCCGCGAGCGCGAGCACCGGCGCGACGACGAGGACGGGGTCAGCGCTCAGCGTGCCGTTCAATCCGCCAGAGACCGGCCCTGCGGACCTGACCAGCTGCCAGACCGCGCCTGCGGCGAGCACGACGACGGCGAGGTCAGCCCGGGCGTAGGCGGCGGCCGCGATCGAGCGCTGCCGACCCCGCTTGGCGCGCTGCCGCAGGGGCGACATCGGGCGGCGCAGCCACGGCAGGCCGATGATGGCCACGCATCCGACTGCCACGAAGGCGCCTGCGAACCAGGCCGTGCCCGTGAGGCCGATGGCAAGCCGGCGCACGAGCACGGGAGCGAGGAGCCCTCCGAGCAGCGGCCCGGCGATCGCGGTAGGAATGGCGACGACGGCCGCGTCGATGAGGCCGCGCCTGGCCACCTGGGCCCTGGACGCGCCGCGGGCGCCGATCAGTGCCGTCTCGGTCTCGCGCCGCTGGGCGAGCAGCCTGGCCGCGAGCGCGAGCGTCGCGCCACCGATGACGAGCAGGGTGAGGATGCCGACCAGGATCTTGGTGCGAGCGACCACAAGGGCGGTCGCCAGCGAGGTCAGCTCCGCCGGCAGGCCGGTCGTGATCGTGCCGTCATGGAATCTTGTCGAGTTGCCGAGGGCGCCGACCTGGCTCGCGAGGTGGTTTCCGAGAGCGGCCAGGCCCGTCCCGTTCAGCCTGCGGAAGTCCGGGACCGCGAGCGTGGCCAGCGACGAGTATGCGTAGTGGGCGCTCGCCGCCACCGCCGGGCTCGTGACCAGCGGACCGGCAGTCGTGAATCCAGGGGTGCGCCGCACCGGACTGGCGCCCATCGGGTCGAGCATCCAGTACGGGCTGTTCGGGACGGCCCTGCGGTAGGTGCCTGTGATACGCACCCGGAGCGGCGCTTGCGTGCTCGAGTCGCTGAGCGTGACCACGTCTCCTACGGCCAGCCCGAGGACGTGCGCCGCCGTCACGGGCAGGCAGGCGGGCACGACCGCGTGGGCGCTCCCAGGTGTGAGTGATGCGCTAGCAGTCGGGCAGGTGCCGCTGATGGCCACGATATGCCCGGCCACGCCCGGCAGCGCGACTAGCTGGGTCTGCAGCTTCGTCGATGCCTGCTGCCGCGGCAGGTTCAGGATGTCGGACTCGGGGCTGACCACGAACTGCGGCCGCAGGCCAGGCAGCAGGCCGCGAATCTGAGCGGCGATGTCGGCACGGATCCGCTGGGCATTGCCGCGGTTGACCGAGGCGGTGGCTCCAATGGCCGAACCAGGGCGGCCGCGGAGTTCGCTCGCCGCGGCGCCCGCTGTGACAGAGCTGAAGAAGGAGACGGCGGCCGCGGTGAAGGTGGCCGTGGTCAGCGCGGTGAGGATCACGACCGAGAACGCGATGCGATGTGCGACCAAGTGCCTTATCGCTGGAGGAGGCCTCCGCAAGGTTCCTCCTCCTCCGTGCCCTCTGCCCCTAATTCGTCATGTTCGCATGACCAAAAAGAAAGCGCCCAGAGGGGCGAATTTAAAGAGACTATATTGTGATACCGAGGTGATAATTGAGAAGCGGCCCTGCTGGGACCCTGCCTGACCTGGTAGGCCGTCGGCTTCACGGCTGCGAACGCGGCTCGGGGCGCCCTTCCTACGCAGAGCGCGGCTGCCTACGTCAGCCAGTGATCGCGAAGACGTCGCTCTGACCTGGCCCGCCAACGGTCACCGTGACTCGGTGCGCTTCGACCAGATGCTGCAGGTGAGCGCCGGCTTCGGCCAGGGCCGCGCGGCGCATGAACCCGGTGACCGCCGCCCATCCGCGTGACCAGGTCAGCTCCGTCGTGACCTGCCACGTGGTCGCGGGACCAAGCCGGCGCAGGATCTCGATCACCTCGTCGCAGCGCCGTTCGTGGTGCGCGAGCAGCATCCTGACCCGGCTGGCGAGGCCCTGGAACCTGTATTCATGGGCAGGCAGCGCCTCCGCGCTGTCGTAGGCTCCGACGAACTCGAGCGAGCGCAGGTACGCGGCGAGCGGAGGCTCGGCCGCGTGCGGCTGCAAGCCGATGTTCGGGCTGATCCTCGGCAGCACGTGGTCCCCGGTCAGCAGCAGGTTCTCGGCCTCCTCGTGCAGGCAGAGGTGTCCCGGCGTGTGCCCTGGCGTCCAGATTGCTCGCAGCCGCCGGCCCGGCAGCGGCACCAGGTCACCATGCTCGAGCAGACGGTCAGGATCGATCATCCTGGCGAAAGGGTGCCCGTCGCCGGATTGCATGCTCAGCTCGGGGATCACGTCGGCCGGCACGCCGCTCCGGCGCAGCCAGGCCAGGTCGCCCTCGGCGGCGCCAGCGCCCTGGATGCGCAGCATCGCAAGCGACTCGCGCTCGGCCGGGTGCATCGCGACCCAGGCGCCGCTCTCCGCACGCAGCCGAGCTGACATCCCATGGTGATCGGGGTGAATGTGCGTGACGACGATCCCCGTCACGTCCGCTGGCGACAGGCCTGCCGCCTTCATGCCGTCGATCAGCGCGTTCCAGCCAGCGTCGGTGTCCCAGCCCGGGTCGACGACCACTAGGTCACTGTCGGAGGCCAGGAGATAGGTCAGGGTGTAGCGGAGCGGGTTATCGGGGATCGGCACCGGGACCGACCACAGATCGGCCCTGACCTCCTCGACAGGCGGCCATGATCGGGCGATCCAAGCCTCCCGCTGAGCCGTCCCCGTGACGCGCACGCTTCCCCGCTTTCCGACTGGATCTTGCGTTAGTGCCGCCCGACGCCGATATATCAGTGTACTGATCTGGGGTTTCTGCCTGGGCCGGCGTCTGGACGTCTGCCATCCAGGGACGTGCGGCGACGCCTCACGCGTAGTACGGGTCAGGCCGGCTGACATAGCGCCGACCGGCCGGCGTCGTCCACTGGAAGACTCCGGCCGCCATCTGGCGGAGCGACCAGCGGGGATGCTGCTTGAGCTGATGATGCGACCTGCACTCGCCGCCGATGTTGCACGAACAGGTCAGACCGCCTTGGTCGAACGGGACCGTGTGGTCAAGGTCGCACTGCTCGGCTGGGCGACGGCACGGCCCGAACCGGCACGTCCCGTCTCGCGCGGTGACCAGTTCGGCCACCCGCGGCGGCGGCCGGTAGGCCGACGACGCCATTTCGTGCGCGCATCCGCCTGACCGCTGGTCATGCGCCTCCCGTTCGGCAGCGGCCTCGGCCGCACGCGGGGCCGCTGCCAGCGCCCGTTCCATGATCATCGCGAGGCCGGCGTCGATGCTAAGTGGGCTCGCGGCGGCCGGTGCCGGTTCCGGTGGTCCGTGAGCAAGGTCGTCGGATCGGACGACCAGCGTCACCCGCCCGATGAGCCCGACCGTCCCGATCGTCCCCTTGCTGCTCGGGCCCCGCGGTTGACCTGAACCACGCGGACTCCCAGGGCCGCGCGGTTGACCGGGACTGCGGGATCGCGGGACATGGGCGACCGCGATCGCCTGACCTGCAGAGTTCGTCACGACGACCCGCCATCGGGTCGCCGGATGCCGTGCCGCGAGAACGGCGAGTTGCCGCGCCTGACCGGCCGTGACCACGCCCAGCCTGGACAGCTGCCCGGGCGTCGACGAGCCTCCCGTGAGCGTCGCGAGCGGGACAGCCAGGCTCAGCAGTCCCGCAGGCCCAGGCCGCCAGCCCGCGGCTGCGGGCAGCCACGACGGCAGGTAAGGCCGAACGCCGGGCCACGGCACAGGCGATCCGGACTCGCCCTCAGGCACGCCCGCCGACCCGGGATCCGGCCGCCCAGCGTCTGGCTGCCCGCCACCCGGCGACCCGTCCCGTGACCCGGTCCCAGGTGGCCCGGAATTCGGCGGCGGGCCACCATGCGGCGGCTGAGTATCGGGAGGCTGAGTAGCAGGCGGCGGCGTGTCGGCGGGTGCGGCGAATGGGAGCGTCCCGAGCAGAAGGCCGAGGAACACGTGCGCCCTGAGCCAGTCGATCTGGCCATCGGAGCCCGCGGCCTTCATCGTCTTGGCAAGCGCCGTGATCCGTGCCATCGCCGCGGCAGCCTCGACGCCTGGCAGCGAGTAGCCGGCCAGCGTCGCGGTTCCCTCGTCCTCGGGATAGAGGGCGACGGTGGCATTGCGCTCGGCCTGGCGGCGTCGTCGTTCGGCGCCGTCGGGATCGGCCTTGATCACGGCCCTGCGCAGCGCCGCATGGAGTTGTCCGAGGGTCAGCCACCCCGCCCTGCCGAGCACCGCCGCTTCTACCTGCCGCGCCGCATCGTCGCTGAGCGGGCTGGTCATTCGCACGATCATCCGGGCACGGCCCAGATCGATCTGCCCGGCGGCGAGCGCCGCACCGGTCGCCTGCAGTCGCCAGGTGAGCATCACGCCGAGGTCTGCCCAGCTGGTCGCCCCGTCGTGCGACATCGCCAGCGCGAGCGCAACCTGCCCGGACGCGTCTGCCGTCACCCGATCTGGACGCCCAGCGGCGTCCACCTCAGCCCGCCGGTCGGACCTGGCCGACCGCGACGCGATCTGGGCGACCGCCGCGAGTTCACCCGCGGCGGCCCACGAGGCCAACCGCCGGAACGAGGCCGCGACTCCGGCCAGGGCGCCGTCTTCCAGGTCGGCGGCGCGAGCCTGCGCCAGCCAGCCGGCGAGCCCGGGACCGGTTGGCAGGGACTCGGCGATGCGCCCAGCCGCGAGTTCGATGGGGATGTCGCGTACTCGTCCGGCTGCCAGCGCCTCCTGATAGGCGGCTTCCTCCGCCTCAGGATCGTCCTCCAGCGCGTCGGCGGCATCCGCCTTCGCCGCGCTCTCCGGCATCGGCTCGCGGTCGTCCTCCTGCGAGCCCTCAGCAGACGGGCCGGCGCCAGGGACGGCGCCTTCAGCCGAGGCGGAGGCCGCGTCGGGGACGGAGGCCGCGTCGGCGGCGGGATCGGAGCGGAGCCACGGGGCAAGACCGCTGACGGCGTCCAGCAGGGAAGCCAGATCGAGTTCCCAGCTCCAGGACAACCCGCCGCCCGCGGTCGGCCCGCTCCCCGTCGTCGGCCCGCAGCCCGTGGCTGGTCCGGACTCGTCACGGACACCGAGTCCGTCGGAAGCAGCGAGATCCATCAGAGCCAATGGATCGCCTGACAGCTCGGACCAATGGGCGCGGCCGGACCAATGGGCGCTGCCGGACCAATTGGCTCGCCGGGTTCGTCAGGAGCTAAGCCTTCGGCTGGACTCGCCATTTGTCACCCCCTTCCGCAGGACACCCTGTCTTCGATTATTTTAACGACCCCCACTGACAATTTGACATCAGTAAGAACTACAGTTCGAGCCAATGAGCCATCACCGGCCACGCACCGCGGCCCAGTCACACCCCGCCGGGAGCCACCTGCCCATCCCAGAGTCGGGTGAGAGTCCGGTTGCGCTCAAGTCTGGATAGCCCGCGCAGGTCGGCGACGCCGCGCTCGGTGACCACGACGTCGACGTCGTGGGACGGCGTGGAAACCGGCCGCGACAGCCGCCTGACCAGTGTCGGCTGGCCGTTGTGCGCGGTTGGAACGGCGACGATGCTGAGCCCGCCGACCGAGCGGGCCGCGGCGGCGGCGTAGTCGGGATGACCGCCAATCCCGCCGAGCGCTGAGGCTGCCGTTCCCTCGACGTTGACCTGGCCATCGACGTCGATTTCGACGGCCGTGTTGACGGCGAACAGCGGGTCGGCCGACAGCCTGCCCAGGTCGTGGGTGTACTCGAGCGGGTGCAGCAGCGGCTTGCCGTTTGCCCACGCATACAGCCGCGGCCCTCCGGCTAGGTACGACGCGACCGGCGTCCCAGTCAGCAGGCCGCGCTCGTCGAGGTCGACGACCGCCTCGGGCAGCAGCCCTGAGTCCAGACGGACCGGCACCGTCAACGCGCGCAAGAGAGCACCAGCTATCGGGCTCGGGCCGACCTGCAGCCGTGCGCCGGGCTCGACGAGCGGCGCGATCAGGGCCGCGATCGCCTGGTAGGCGGGCGCGGGCGTCGCCTCAGCCAGCACGCCTGGCGGCTCGCTCGTCTCGTCGACGACCACCACCTGATCAGCGGGCAGCGCCGGCCCCGCATCAGCGTGCGGCGCCGCAGCCGACACCACGGCGGCGACCCGCGCACCCGCGTCGATCGCCGCCCGCTGCCAGGACACCTCACTGCCGAACCGGAACCCGTCGGCCGACCGGACCACGGTCGCGACCAGCAGGTCGGGGCGCCACGGACCGTGCACCAGGGCGGGCACGGCCGACATCCTCGCCGGAGCGAACCGCACCAGGCCCGCGTCCACGGCGCGGCGCAGTCCCCAGCCAGGCATGAACGTCCGGACGTCGGCGAAGGCGGCGAAATCCAGGTCAGGATCGGCCTGCGGGACCCAGCCGAGGATCAGCCGCACGCCGCCGCACGAGCCGGCGGCCGCGCTCAGCTCGCGAGACACCGACCGGGGAGCGCCGAACCCGTCACCGGCCGCCACCGTCATCCCGGGCCTGATGAGCGAGGTCAGGGTCACCGTCCCCGAAGCGCCCGGAACCCCCAAAGCGCCCGACGCCCCGGAAGCGCCCGACACGCCCGAGACGCCGCCCACCGTCCGGCCCCGGAACCCGAGCTACGCGGCGCTGAAATAGAACCGGCTCACCCAGTCGGCGACGCACGCCGGCTTGGGATTGCCCTCGACCTCGATGGTGACCTGGTTCACGACCTGAACTGCGCCGTCGCCGGTCCGCTCGAAGCTGACCATTGTCGAGCGGGCGCGGATCCTGCTGCCAACCGGAACCGGGGCAGGAAAGCGCACCTTGTTCAGGCCGTAGTTGATTCCCATCCGCAAGCCTTCGACCCGGCGCAGCTCACTGACCAGGTGCGACAGCAGCGACAGCGTGAGGAAGCCGTGCGCGATCGTGGTCCCGAACGGACCGTTCGCAGCCCGCTCAGCGTCAATGTGGATCCACTGATGGTCCTCGGTGACGTCGGCAAAACCGTTGACCCTGTCCTGATCGATCGTGAACCATTCCGTCGGGCCGATCTCCGTCCCGACAGCGGCTTCGAGCGCGGCCGCGCTCTGGTACGTCTCCATTCCGCCTCCCGAGCGACAGGCCGGCGCCGATTGCCTCGAACGCCAGGCTTACCGGACAACATGATGCACTGAGGGAACATAATCGCCCGACCCGGCCCTGCCCGCGTGCACTCCCAGGCAAGCCGCGGACGCCGGCGAGCAAGGGAGTCACGCCGTGGCCGCTGACCTGGACCTGCTGGTCCTCGCCGAGCTCAACCCTGATGTGCTCGTGGCAGCGGGCGACATCGAGGTGCGCTTCGGCCAGGTCGAGCAGCTCGTGGACAAGGCCGCGATCACGCTGGGCAGTTCTGGCGCCATCACCGCGGCCGCCGCCGCCGCCCAGGGCCTGCGCGTCGCGGTCTGCGCGGTCGTCGGCGACGACCACGTCGGGTCGTGGACGACTGACCTGCTCGCGGCCCAGGGCGTCGACGTCACCTGCGTGGTCCGCCACGCCAGCACGCCGACCGGCATCAGCGTCGTCATCACCAGGCCGGACGGTGACCGCGCGATCCTGACGTTCGGCGGCACGATGACCGAACTGTCGGCGGCAGACGTCCCGCACGACAGGCTCCGCGCGGCCAGGCACGTGCACGCGAGCTCGTTCTTCCTGCAGCGCGGGTTGCAGGCGGACCTGCCCGGCCTGTTCGGCGCCGCACGCGCGGCCGGCGCGACCACCTCGCTGGATACCGGCTGGGCGCCGAACGGCGAATGGGCCAGCGCCAAGCCGGTCCTGGACCACGTCGACTACCTGCTGCCGAACGTGGCCGAGTGCGCCAACCTGGCGGCCGCGATCGGCTGGCACCATGACGGCCACCTCGACGGCCCCTCGAAGACCGACACGAAGACCGGCACGACGACCGACACGACGGCCGACACGACGACAAGAAGATCCAGGAGGTCGCCAGGAGCGCGGCCGAGGCGCTCCGCCGGCACGGCCCTGCGGTCGCGGTCAAGCTGGGTCCGGCCGGCGGGCTACTCGTCGGACCAGAGGGCGTCACGCGGGTGCACGGCCGACCCGTCACCCCGGTGGACACGACCGGCGCTGGCGACTGCTTCAACGCTGGATTCATCGCCGGGCTGCTCGACGCCGCCACGCCCACGGACTCGCTCAAGCGCGCGGTGAGTTCGGGTGCGATCGCGGTCACCGGCTGGGGCGGCACCGGCAGGCTGGCGAGTCGCAAGGAAGCACTCAGCGCGGCAGCGGGCCTGACCGCAGAGCACCTGCCGCCAAGCTGACCGCCAAGCCGACCGCCAAGCTGACCGCCGAGCCGACCCCCGAGCCGACCGCCAAGCCGGCCGCGGGCCAACACGACATATCCCCGATACCGGTTCAGTCACTTAACCGCCCATCGACTGGCGCCTTCCTGGCACCCGGTAAAGGATGAGACAAGCCGAGATGACCCGAGATGAGGAGCGTGCGATGGCCGGCCGCAGATTGCTCATCGTTGCCGCAGCGACGAGCGCAGGGCTGATCTTGCCCGGCGTCAGCATGGCCCTTCCGGCCGCCGCTGCCACCACGGCGGCGATATCCACCACGGCGACATCCACGGCGGCGACATCCACGGCCGCGCACTGCTCGGCCGGTGCGCACACGCTCTCTCCGCCAGGCAGCAGGCTGTACCCGGAGACCGGCAACGGCGGCTACACGAGCGTGCACACGCTGGTGCACCTGGTCTACAACGCAACGACCAACCGGTTCCTCCGCGGCAACAAGGTGATGCTGACCGACCGCGCCACCCAGTGCCTGACCAGCTTCAGCCTGGATTTCGAGCGGAAGTCGCTGAACGCTAAGTCCGGACCGGATATGTCGGTGCAGTCGGTCACAGTGAACGGGCAGCCGGCCACGTTCGCGTTCGCGCAGCCCACCTATCCCGGCGACCCGAAGGGCCAGGACGACCCGAACCCGGCCGCGCACGAGGCCTCGCAGACCACCCCGGTCGGCGGCCCGCACCACAACCCGCTGCCACCGGCATGCACGCCAGAACTGCAGTCGACAAGCCGCCCCGTGAACTCGCTCAACGGCACCCAGTGCCCGGCCAGCAAGCTCGTCATCACCCCGGCGAAGTCAATCAAGGACGGCGCACTGTTCACGGTCACGGTCAGCTACACGGGCCGGCCCGGCCTGCACAACGACGGGGACGGCAGCACCGAGGGCTGGTTCCGCGCACCGGACGGCGGGTTCGTGACCACCGAACCGGTGGCCACCGAGGACTGGATGCCGCTCAACGACTACCCGTCGGCCAAGCCGACTTACAACTTCTCCGACACCGTCACGGCCGGCCGGACCGTGCTGGCCAACGGCATCCTGGTCTCGGTGACTCACCACAAGGCCAGCAAGGAGTTCCCTGGCGGCTCGGTGACCTGGAACTGGCACTCGCCGGCCCCGGTCGCGAGCTACCTGGTCGAGGACAGCGTCGGCAAGTACAAGCTGACCGAGCGGACCGCGGACAACGGCGTCCGGTTCTACGAGGCGCAGGACCAGGGCATCAATGCTTCACAGCGGGCGAAGAACCTGAAGATCATGGAACTCCAGCAGGGCATCACCGAGTTCGAGAGCCAGTTCAGCGGCGCTTACCCCTTCACCTCCGACGGCGTCGTGGTCGGTACCCCGAACGCGAGCTTCGAAGAGGAAATGCAGACCATGATCACCTTCGCGGGCGGGTTCATCGACACCGATGTCCTCTATCACGAGAACATGCACCAGTGGTGGGGCGACAACGTCACCGAGGGTGGTTACCGGCTGACCTACTTCAAGGAGGGGCTGGCCACGCTCGCCGAGTTCCTCTACCAGGCGCGACTGGCCGAGCGTAAGGCCGGCGGCCCTTACACGCACAAGGGCCAGGCCGCGTTCCAGGCGAGTCTCGTGCACCGGTTCAACACCGACTACGCCCAGGCCAAGAGCTTCTGGACCGTCGCACCGTCGAATCCGCAGGCGTTCGGCCTCTTCAGCGGGTCATCGACGTACGACCGCCCGGGCATCGGCTACATCGCGCTGCGCCAGATACTCGGCCACGACAACTTCACCAGGGCGCTGCAGCAGATCCAGCGGACCTACGGCGGCGCCAGCGTCACCGAGCCTCAGCTCGAGACCGTCTTCCAGCAGTGGCTGCCAGTGCAGACAGCCGCCTGCCACGCGAGACTCGGGGCGTTCTTCAGGCAGTGGTGGGACACGGCCTATCCCGCCGGCAGCGGCAAGAACCGGCCCCAGATCACCGGCCCTGGCCTGACCGGCCACAACTTCTACCGCCCTGGCGGCGGTTGCTAGAGATTTTCTGCGCTTTATGGGGCGCTCGCGCTGGTCAGCGGGAAGCGGCGAGGCCGTCCGCTTCCCGCGCGGCTGCCTCAACTTTCGCGTGGTAGCTCTCCCATTCGGCCTTGTCGACATCGGGCAAGTTGTCGTTGCCGTCCCGCAGGCCGACAGCACCGTCGATCATCTCGCGCACGATGTCAGCGTGACCGGCATGCCTGGCCGTCTCGGCGATCTCGTGAATCAGGATCAGGGCCAGCGTCACGTCACCGTTCTCGCCCCACCAAGGAACCCGTCCTGGAGCGTCGAGCGGCAGCTCGGTGATCGTCGCGTCCGAGTGCTCCCACGCTCGCCGGTACAGCCCCACGATTTCCTCACGTGACTGGTCTGGGGTGGCCCACATGTCCGCGTTGGGTTCAGACTCGTCAAACTCGGCCCAGGCCGGCGGGTCAGGGAACGGGCGGCCGAAGGTGTCTGCGAAGTAGCCGATCTCGACCAGGGCCAGGTGCTTGACCAGGCCGAGCAGGTTGGTGCCGGTCGGCGTTAGCGGCCGGCGCACGTCGTATTCGGACAGCCCTTCAAGCTTCCAGACCATCGCCGCGCGCGCGTTCTTCAGGTACCTGTGCAGGTCTGCTTTCTGATCCGATGCCGTCATGCGGATCAGTCTTCCACCGGCCCCTGACAATCCGGCGGCCGGCGTAGCAACGCCCGGTGCCCACCCGTCAGTACTCGCTGCCGATGCTCAGAACGTGCCAGGTGGTGCCCGTCAGCCACAGCACGGCGGTCGACACGACCAGGATCTCCAGCGCCTGACCGCTTTCTGCGACCACGCCGGCCAGGCCGGCGCCGAGCGCGATGGCCCCGGCGACGGACGTGATCCGGCGGTAGATGACGCCGAGCCGCGTCAGGTGCCTGGTGTGCAGGTCGATGGCTGCGCATACGGCGCAGCAGGCGCCGAGCACGAGCGCGACCATGCTGGCCGACGCGGCACTCGAGATCACTGGCGCCCGAGGCACCAGCTGGTAGACGGTGAACGTTAGGACGATCGCGACAATAGCGACCGACGACACCAGGTCTCTCCAGGTCAAGCCCATGCCACTCCATCAGCCTCATCGAAAGCGCCGCTGTTCCAGTGTGCCTCCGCCGGTCACGTTCCTGGCAACCGGGCCGGCCGGTCAGCCGCCCCAGCGCGCATTCCAGTTGGGTAACGCCCGGTCCCGCTGGGCCGCTCTGACCGGGTTTCTGTCAGGGGTGACCGGGACGATGACCCCATGAGCATCGCCGCCCTAACCTGCGCGGTCGTGGACTGCGCCGACCCGAAGGCCATGGCCGCCTTCTATCTCCAGGTCATCGACGCCGAGATGCTGTTCGAGGACGACACGTATTCCTTCATCGGTCGCCGCGGACAGGTGAACATCGCCTTCCAGCGGGTCGAGAACTACTCGCCCCCGCCGTGGCCCGCCAGCGGGACCCAGACCCACCTGGACTTCCGCGTGCCCGACGTCGCCGCGGCGGTGGCCGAACTGCTGAAGCTCGGCGCGAGCAAGCCGGTGTTCCAGCCGGGCGAGGACACCTGGACGGTGCTGATCGACCCGGCCGGTCACCCGTTCTGCATCACCGCCTCCTGGTGAGGCGGTCCTCAGCGGTGGTGAGCAGGCGGTACGTCCAGGGTCGGATTGCGGTCGAAGAAGCCGGTCGGCTTCAGCATGAAGCCGCAACTGGCGACCGGCATCACCGGCCACTCCTCAGGCCTCGGGAGGTGCACTGGGCCGAACGTGTGCCAGACCACGATGTCGGTGCCGTCGATGTCCTGGTCCCCCGCGATGAACGCGGGAAGTCCGGCGCCGCCGGGATGCTGGTTGACGAAGTCGCCGGCCGGATACCGATGGGCGCGGTCGTATCTGGTGACCCAGAGGTGATTCGCCGCGAAGCCGGCCCTCGCGGCGATCGAAGACGAAGGATCGGCGAGCAGCACGGGCGTGGCCTGCGGATAGAGGGTGTAGCTGGTCGGCTGGCCGAACCTGTTCACCCGATCGGTGCTGATCACCCGCCAGGTGCGGCCGTGCGACCCGTCTGCTTGCCTCGCCGCGGCTGACTCGGTGCGCAGCCGGGTCACGGTGTGCCTGATGGCGTTGCCGTAGGGGTTGTCAGGCCCGACCGGGCAGCCGCTGGCGTCGACCTCCTCGACCGCGTTGGCCAGTCCGTCCAAGGTCATGTCCAGCCGCGCGCCGAACAGGTGCTGGTGCACCGGCGCGCCGAGCCCGGGAGCGACTTCGGCTGAGTACGGGTAGTCACCGCCCGGATAGGCAGCGGTGAACAGAGTGCCGGTCATCTTGACCTCGCACTCGAGGCTGCCGTCCAGGTAGAAGTACCAGTAGAAGCCGTAGTCGTAGTTGCCTACGGTGGTGAAGAAGGACACGACCAGGCGCCGCTGGCGGCGGGACTGCGCCGACCCGTTGAAGATGTCGGTGTGCTTCCACAGGATCCCGTGGTCCTCTTCGTGGATGCAGATCGCGTTTGGGACTACCCGCGGCTCGCCGAAGTCGTCGGGGATTGTCGCGTCTAGATAGGTGATCTCGCCAAGGCAGTCGCAGCCGCGCTCGAGCGAGTTCACCCACTTGCCGACTAGGTACTCGCCCGTGTCGAAGTAGGCCTGCCAGTACCGGAAAGCCGGATCGCCGTAGGGAACGACCATCTCGGGCACCGATGCGCGGTAGATCAGGGGCCGCTCTTCGTCGCCGTCGGCGATAGCGATCTGGTGCAGGGTCAGGCCCTCCCGGGCATCGAAGCCGATCCGCATCGACCAGTTCTGCCAGCGCAGACATGTGCCGTCGAGGGTGAAGCTCGGACCTTCCGGCTGAGTGATCTCGATCGGCCGCAGGCCGGTACGCAGCGGCCCGCGCACGGCCGGGTCATCGTAGTTGCCCGACTCGGCCGGTACCGGCAGCTCCAGCTCGTCAACGACCTTGAAGACGCGCCGCTCCACGAGGTCGAGGAAGGCCGCGACGCCGTCCACCGGATGCGACCATGCGTAATCGTGCGGCTCGGCCTGGACGAACGCGAGAACCCGCGCCATCCGGCGGCCCTCCTCGTCGCCGAACGACCCGGCGGTCAGGGGGCAGGTGCGGATCTTGGTGACGTCCGTCAGGCCTCGCCTGGCCATCGCCGCTCGCCACTGCGGATCTGCCTTCACGATCTTCTCGGCGACCGCGAAGTCCTCGGTGATGATCGGCAGCTGACCGTCGGTGCGAGGGTCGAGCACCCGGCGGCTGACCACCTCGCCGCGGGAGAGCGAGACGACCACATCGGCTGACTCGCCCGACGTGACGTCCAGCAGGAACGCACGCAGTTGCCGGTCAGGCGCGTCGGCCCGCGTGCTGAGCGGAGGCTTTGGGGGGTCGTCGCCCTGGCCAGCACTGGCCTGGGGTCCAGCCCAGGCCAGCACGTCGCCCTTGGCAGGCTCGTCGAGCCCGTAGTAGGCGAACCTGACCGACTCGGGCATCAGGCCGGCCGCGGCCATGATCTGCCGCCCGTACGTGTACTCGGCCGCGGTCACCGGGTCGAGCGGGTGCGCCGGCCGTCCGCTCGCGGCACCGGCGCCCTGAGCATCTGCACGGGCCGCCACGGTGTCCGTCATGGCAGGTCACTCCTCATTTCCTGGGGAAGGCACCGCCGGCCAGGCAGGCGCAGCGCCCCTCGGCGGCCTGTCACTCGTCGGCGACGATCGAGCCGGCCCGGTCGCCAAGCGACGGATCACGGCGGTTCAGCATGTAGCCGTAGATCGCGGCGGCGACGACGATCCCGAGCGCCAGGTACGGGAACCAGTCATACGGCGCGGGCTGGCCCGGCTTGCACAGGTAATACACGGGAACGCCGATCGCGACCATGCCGAGGACAGGCAGCACCACGTGCTTCACCACGTTGAACTCGTCCGGCCGGAACTTGCGGTAGAAGAACGGCAGCGCCAGGTTGGCCAGGAAGTAGACCACGAGCAACAGGATCGTGCCCATAGTGGACGACTCCACGAAGAAGTTCAGCGGGTTCATCTGGCCGGACTGGGCGTGGCCGCCGATCAGGTGCCCGACCGCCCAGACGACGATGATCAGGCTCGCGAGCGCGACGAACACGTAGATGGCGTTGTGCGGGGTCCGCCGGCGCGCGTGAATCCTGCCGATCCAGCCAGGCAGCAGGCCCTCCCGGCCCGCGTTGAAGATAAGCCTCGCCTGCGAGTTGATCGCGGAGATCAGTACGCCGATGGTCGAGGTGAAGCCGGCTGCGTACGCGAGGAAACCGACGAACGCGGCGACATTGTGCGCCACGGGGATGAACGGGATCGACGCGCCCGACACCGCGCTGGCCTTGTAGCCGAAGCCGGTCAGGGTGGCGAAGGCGAACAGCACGTACCCGGCCACCATCATCGCGATGGACATGTAGACGGCCCTGGGGACGTTGCGCCGCGGGTTGCCGGTCTCCTCGGCCAGGGCGGCGGAGTTCTCCCAGCCGATGAAGAAGTAGACCGCCAGCGGGAAGCCGGCGGCGAGGCCCGAGAACCCGCCCGCGATGTGGCTCGGCTCGAACGGCACGAGGCTCAGGTTGCCGCCGTTCTTGATCAGGATGGCGACCGAGACGACGACGAGCAGCAGCATCTCGAACGCGAAGAACAGCCCGGCGAGCTTGGTCGAGACGCCCACGCCCCTGACCGTCATGATGGTCGCCGCCGCGGTCAGCAGCACCGACAGGATGATCCACGGGATATTCCAGCCGAAGTAGTACTTCAGGACGTCGGAGAGGTAGCCGCCGGAGATCGCGAACACCGAGGAGATCGCGATGATGTACCCGAATCCACACAGCAGCGCCGTAGTCACCGCGCTGGTGCCGCCGAACGTCTTGCCCACGAACGAGATGAACCCGCCGGTCGACGGGTGCGCCCTAGAGAACTGCGAGAGCGTGTTGCCGAGCAAGGCGATCGCGATTCCGGCCACGATGATCGTCAGCGGCGCCGCGACGCCCGCGGTAAAGACCAGGAAGCCGAACCCGAAGAAGAAGCTATAGGCGGGCCCGATGTTGGCCATCGTCGAGGCAGAGATGTCCACCAATCCAAGGGCGCCCCTATGCAGCCGTTCGGCCGACTCTGGCGCCTTGGTCTCGGTGAATGGCACGGAGGCCGCTTCGCTCATGTCTCCTCCTTAGCTAGGCCGCTTGTGCGGAACCTGCTGCCTGAATTGTCTGGCGATCGCTCGCAGAGTGGAAGGGCGCAGCGCCACAGAGTGAAGATGATGATGATTGTCGTTTTGTCGGATATCGATGCCGGGTCGCTGTCCGACCGGGGTACGGGCGCCACGACCCCAGGACTCTCCCATCGCCTCGTGGCTCATCGGGCCACCTTCTCTGGCAAGCGCTTTCCGAATTACGCGCAACGTACCTGATGCCCACAGGCGGCGCAAGAGGGGATTGATGCAGCCGCGGGTGCCCTCGCGCCCGAGTGCGCGATGAGGCGCTCAGGGCGCCGGCAGGCGGTTCGTGCTCTCGCGGAGGATGACCTCGCCGGGCACCGGTAGCACCCGCGGGCGCTCCGGGCTCGGGTCGTTGAGGACCAGGCGCGCGGCCATCTCGCCCATCGAGGCAAGAGGAAGCCGCACCGTGGTCAAGGGCGGGTAGACGTCGCGCAGCGTGGAGATGTCGTCGAAGCCAGCGAGCCCGATGTCGTCTGGCACGGCGATGCGCTCGGCCCGCAGCCTCGCCAGGGCTCCTACCGCCATCACATCGTTGACGGCGAAGACGCAGTCGGGGCGCGGGCCGCTCATTGCCAGGATGGAGCTCATCGCCTCGTAGCCGCCGTCGCGGGTAAAAGCACCTGGCACGATGTATCGCGGGTCTACGGTCACGGACAAGACCGCGAGGCCGGCCAGGAATCCGGCCAGCCGGTCTCGCGCGGTCAGCACGCCAGGCGGGCCAGCCAGCACGGCGAACCTGCGATGGCCCTGCACGACCAGCGCACGGCCCAGGGCCTTCGCGCCTGCGGCGTTCTCGGGCAGGATCGTGTCGATCCCGAGCAGGTCCTGCCCGATGCAGGCGGCCCTGCCGCCCGCGCCGGTGAACGATGCGATCTCCGAGCGCAGCGCCGCCAGCCCGGCCTGATCGTCGGTCCGGCTGCCGACAAGGATCACGGCCATGGCCCGTTGCGAGCGCATCAGCGCGACGTACTCCCGTTCGCCGGTCTCGGCCGCGGCCGTGCTCGACAGACAGACCAGAAGTCGCTGCGGGTACGTGACATCGATGAGGCCAGCGGCGATCGAGGAGAAGTACGGGTCAGCGATGTCGTGCACGACGATCCCGACCATGTTGCTCTGGCCGGTGGCGACGGCCCTGGCCTGGAGGTTGGCGGTGTAACCAAGTTCGGCGACAGCATGGTTGACGCGGCTGACAAGCTGGCTGCCGACCCGGCGCGGGCCCTCGCTGACCACCCGGGAGGCCGTGGAGAGCGACACTCCAGCCCGGTCGGCGACGTCCTGCAGGGTAACCCGCGCGCCACCATCCATCAGGTTCGGCTCCCAACCTCCGCGGACGCTGATCAGGACCGCATCGCGGACCGAGCCGCGACCTTGACCGAGTCCCGGGGCAAGCTTAGTCTCTGGGAAAGTGCTTTCCAAAATCAGACATGCTGACCGGGCCACCAGAGGACAACCCATGCCCCGCAAGACCGTCACCGTCGCGCTGAACGGGGTGACGGGCCGGATGGGCTACCGGCAGCATCTGGTCAGGTCGCTGCTGGCGATCAGGGACCAGGGCGGTGTCATGCTGCCGGATGGCACCCGGGTCTGGCCGGAGCCGATCCTGGTCGGCCGCAGCGAGGTCAAGCTCGCCGAGATCGCGCGGCGGCACGGCATCACCCGCTGGTCGACCAGCCTGGACGAGGTGCTCGGTGACCAGGAAGTCGACGTGTATTTCGACTCTCAGATCACGAGCGCCAGGGAGCCGAGCCTGGCCAAGGCGATCGCGGCGGGCAAGCACGTCTACACCGAGAAGCCCGTGGCCGGCTCCCTTGACGGAGCGCTGAACCTGGCCCGCGCCGCCCGCGAGGCAGGGATCACGAACGGCGTCGTCCAGGACAAGCTGTTCCTGCCTGGCATGATCAAGCTGCGGCGGCTTGTCAAGGCCGGCTTCTTCGGCCGCGTCCTCGCCGCCCGGCTGGAGTTCGGCTACTGGGTGTTCGAGGGAGACCTGACCCCGGCGCAGCGGCCGTCATGGAACTACCGGGCCGCTGACGGCGGCGGGATCGTGCTCGACATGTTCCCGCACTGGCAGTACTTGCTCGAGGAACTCTTCGGCCCGGTGACTGCCGTGTACGCACGGGCCGTAACGCACGTGCCAGAGCGCTGGGACGAACGGGGCGCCAGATACGCGGCCACGGCCGACGATGCCGCCTACGGCGTGCTGGAATTCGGCGGCGGCGTGATCGCCTCGGTGAACTCCTCGTGGGCGGTCAGGGTGAACCGCAGGGAACTCGTCAACCTGCAGGTCGATGGCACCCACGGCAGCGCCGTGGCTGGCCTGCGGCACTGCGCGATCCAGCACCGGGCCTCGACGCCGTTGCCGGTCTGGAACCCGGATCTGCCCGATCCCATCGATTACCAGGCGGAGTGGACCGACGTGCCGGACAACGAGGTATTCGACAACGGCTTCAAGGCCCAGTGGGTGCTGTTCCTGACGGCTTCCGCGCAGGGCGAGGCGTTCAGGTGGGACCTGGCGCAGGGCGCCAAGGGCGTCCAGCTAGCCGAGCTAGCGCAGCAGTCCTCGGCGCACGGCCGGCGCCTCGTCGTACCGCGTCTGGAGATCTGACGTGGGCCCTTCGATCACGCTGCCGGGCAGGAAAGGCACGCTCGAGGTCCCCGAGCCAGGCTGGCAACCGGTTTATCCGCCGCCGGTCACGCGCAGCGTCTATGCGGCCGCGCACGTGGCGGCCAGGCCCGACGGCAGTATCGACTGGGAAGCCACCATTGCCTTCCGCGAGCATCTGTGGCGCTACGGGTTCGGCGTGGCCGAGGCGATGGACACGGCCCAGCGGGGCACGGGCCTGCGTTACGCGCAGGCGCTGGAACTGATCGAGCGATCCGCCGCGCGGGCAAGCGAACTCGGCATGGCGATCGTCAGCGGAGCAGGGACCGACCAGCTCGCGCCTGGCGAGCACGCGCTCGGCGCGATCATCGACGCGTATGCCTGCCAGCTCGATCACGTCCAGCAGTGCGGCAGCGAGGCCATCGTCATGGCGAGCCGGGCGCTAGCGGCGAGCGCCAGGTCGGCCGCCGACTATCTCGAGGTCTACGGACAGGTGCTGAAGCTGGCTGGCCGGCCGGTGCTGCTGCACTGGCTCGGCGAAGCATTCGACCCTGCACTGCGCGGCTACTGGGGCGCCACGGACCTGACGGCAGCGGCAGACACCGTCATGGAGCTGATCGAAGGGGCCGGCGGCCGCGTGCGCGGCATCAAGCTGTCGGTACTCGATCGTGACATCGAGCTGGCGCTCAGGCGACGGCTGCCGCCAGGCGTCAGGCTCTACACCGGCGACGACTTTCACTACGCCGAGCTGGTCAGGGGCGACTCCGACGGGCACAGCGACGCACTGCTCGGCGCCTTCGCGGCGATCACGGCCCCCGCGGCCGCGGCGCTGAACGCCCTCGATGCCGGTGACGTGGCTGGCTATGACGCCGCGATGGGTCCGACCGTGGCGCTCAGCCGGCACCTGTTCGCGCCGCCGACCTTTAACTACAAGGCCGGCGTTGCGTTCCTGGCATGGATAAACGGCCTGCAGCCGCACTTCGCGATGCTGGCCGGGTGGCAGGCCCGCCGTTCCCCAGACCACCTCATCGCGCTCTTCGAACTGGCGGCCCTGGCCAGTGCGCTGCTCGATCCCGGCCTGGCGGTTGCGAAGATGACCGAGTACCTCGCCGGAACGGCGACGCCATGATCGGCCTGGACCGGCTCTCCCTCAATCAGGTCACGGTCGCGAACCTGACCGCGGCCGACGCGATCACGCTCTGCGTGCGGCACAACATCGGAGCGCTCGGCCTGTGGCGGGACCGGGTCGCGGCAGGCGGCCTGGCAGCGACCGCGAAGGCCATTCGGGCCGCGGGCCTGCACGTGTCGAGCCTGTGCCGGGGCGGGTTCCTCACGCACGCCGATCCCGACGCTCGCGCCGCCGCGCTCGCGGACAACCGCGCGGCCATCACGGAGGCGTCGGAGCTAGCGGCCGACACGCTGGTGCTCGTCTCGGGCGGCCTGGTTCCTGGGTCTAAGGACATCGCACTCTCCCGCCGGATGATCACCGACGCGATCGGAGACCTGGTCCCGTTCGCCCAGCGGGCCGGGATCCGGCTCGGCGTCGAGGCGCTGCACCCGATGTTCTGCGCGGACCGCTGCGTGATCTCGAGCCTGGGCGAGGCCGTCGACCTGGCGCTGCGCTTCCCGGCCGACGCCGTCGGCGTCGTGGTGGACACCTATCACGTCTGGTGGGATGCCAGGCTGGCCGCCGAGATCGCGCGGGCGCGCGGCCGGATCGTCGGCTATCAGCTCTGCGACTGGGTGCTGCCGTTGCCGCAGGATGTGCTGCTCGGCCGCGGCCACCTCGGCGACGGCTGCATCGACTTCGAGCTGATCACGGACCTGATGCTGGCTGCAGGCTATGACGGCTACGCCGAGGTGGAGATCCTGAACCGCGCGGTATGGGACGCACCTGCGGACGTGACGGCGCGGACAATCAAGAACCGGTTCGCGACGCTGGCGAGCACGAGCACGAGCACGAGCACGAGCACGGGCGCGGCGCCCGGCGGTTAGTCGCGGCGGATGCTGCCGCTGCGCTCCTTGACCGGCAGGGAACGCCCTGCTGACTTCTCGTCGTGGCTGCCGGTCAGCAGGTCCTGGACGCGGTCCTTGATTCTGATCACCGGCTGGCGGAGCCGCTCCTCACGACGGCTGGCCGTCGCGAGCTTCCCTGGCGTGTTCCGGTAGCGCCACCTGGCCCACGGCGAACCGGGCCTCGCCAGGCGGATCGCCCCCGCGATCAGCGTGAGCGGTATGACCAGGCCGAGCAGGGCTGTCCACGGCTTGCCCTTGAGCAGGGTGACACCAGCGAGGACGAAGAGGACGGCGAGCGTGGCAACCAGGGTGGACTCGGCCGCCGGGCTGCCCGGCATGTGGTGATAGTTCGCCACGTTCGTCACCCCGAACGGTGTGACGCCGATGACCAGCAGCGCGGTGATCCCCGCCGCGACGAATACCGCGTCAACCGAAAGCCTGCCCTCATTGGCCCAGTACACGTCTCGCAGGTGCAGGATCAGCGCGAACTCATCGAGCACCAGAGCGGTGCCGAGGCCAAACACTCCGGCCGCCGCGGCCCGCCAGGCCAGCGAGAACGGCGGGGCTGCCAGCCCGGCGATGCCGCTAGCCGCCATCAGCACGACGCCGAACACCATGTGGTGGACGTGCACGGCTCCGGTCACCAGATTGCCCGGCCACCAGCGCACCTGCGC
This sequence comes from uncultured Actinomycetota bacterium, assembly GCA_963696215.1. GTDB lineage: Bacteria > Actinomycetota > Actinomycetes > Streptosporangiales > Streptosporangiaceae > Chersky-822. The sequence goes on along the minus strand of CAVOJF010000003.1, from coordinate 316,884 downwards.
CCTGATCAGGCGCACCGAGACGCGGATCGCGGTAAAACCCGTCACGAACGCGATGAAGAAGCAGAACAGCGGCAGCCGGCCGGTGTGCACCACCTGCGCCTGAAACCAGCCCGACACCGCAACCCCTACCCCACACAGGCCGTCAAGCGGCCGCCAGACACTACGGGCAGCACTCCAAGTCTGGCCAGCCCCGGCCAGTCCCGCCACCCGAGGGCGCGGGCGCGTGCCCGCCTGCGGGGACGACGCTGGAGCGGAATGCGGCCGATGGGTCGCGCTGCCGCAGATGACTACGATGTCGGTTGATTCGGACCACGAGCAACTGAGGACCGCAATGATCTTCATAACCGCCAAATTCCAGGTGCGGCCCGAGCACGCCGGCCAGTGGCCGCAGGTCGCCGCGGCCTTCACGAGCTCGACCAGGGCGGAGGCCGGGTGTATGTGGTTCGACTGGTCACGGAGCGTGGACGACCCGAACGAGTACGTCCTCGTCGAGGCGTTCCGCGATGGTGACGCGGCCGGGGCACACGTCCAATCCGAGCACTTCAAGAAGGCGCAGCGCACGCTGCCGCCCTACCTGGCCGAGACGCCGCGGATCGTCAACATGACGATCCCGCAGGACGACTGGTCGCTGCTCGGCGAGATGGCGGTGCCTGACCAGGCCTGACGGCCCGGCAGCCGCTCTCCCCTACCATCGGCGGGTGAGCATTGTTGAGGTTGCCCAGCACGTCGCCGACGAGGTGCTCTTCCCCGCCGCCGTCGCGACGGACGCCAGCGACGTCGTTCCCGTCGCGTTGCTCGACGCGCTGGCCGAGGCCGGCCTGTACGGCATCGTCGCCCCGCCCGACGCGGGCGGGCAGTCGGCCGATTTCGGCACCGTGTGCGCCGTGCTGGAGGCCCTCGCGAGCGGCTGCCTGACTACGGCGTTCTTGTGGATGCAGCACATCGGCCTGGTGCGGGCGCTGGCGGCCAGCGCGGACGAGGACCTGCGCTCCCGCTGGCTGAAGCCAGTGGCCAGCGGCCAGATCAGGGCCGGACTGGCGCTGGGCGGAGCACTGCCGAAGCCGAGCCTGCGTGCCGCACGGGACGGCGACGGCTGGCGGCTCGACGGGGTATCCCCGTTCGTCTCGGGATGGGGCCGGATCGACGTCGTGCACGCCGCCGCCAGGTCGGCCGATGACGACGTCATATGGCTGATCATCGACGCAGCCGAGAGCGACGCGATCCGCGCCGAGCCGCTCAGGCTCGCGGCGCTGAACGCCACGTCCACAGTGCGGGTGATGTTCAGCTCGGTGCCGGTATCCGCAGACCGCGTCACTGGCAGGCAACCGGCGAGCGGCGTCACGCCGCCGGAAGTGCTCCGCACGCACGCCGCGCTGCCACTCGGCGTGACCGCCCGATGCTGCCGGATGCTGGGGCACACCGGCCTGGACGCCGAACTGGCCGCCGTGCGGACCGAACTCGACCGGCTCGGACCGCAGACCGCGGCCGCGCGCGCGAACGCGGGCGAGCTGGCCGTCAGGGCGGCTTCGGCCGTGATGACGGCCGAGGGCAGCAGGTCCCTGCTCGCTACCGGGCAGGCGCAGCGGCTGGCAAGAGAGGCACTGTTCACGCTCGTCTACGCGCTGCGCCCTGCGTCCAGGTCGACGGTGCTGACCAAGCTCGGCGTGCCCGAGCTCGCCTGATCAGCACCTGGCCCGCCGGCGGCAGCGCACACCATCGTCACCGCTTCGGGCCTAGGGCAAGGGACAGGACCGTGACCCGGTCCCTGGCACCGGTCTTCGCGAAGATCGACTTGAGGTGATCGGTGACGGTGTGCTCGGACAACGACATCTGCCGCGCGAGCGCACGGGTGTCGCTGCCCGTCGCGAGCAGGCCGAGGAGTTCGCGTTCCCTGCCGGTGAGGCCGAAGGCGCGGCCGAACAGATCGAGACGGTCGGCGGCCGATGCCTCCTCGATCGTGACCGCGATGGACGGGCCGGCACCGGCGGGTGCGTCCTGTGCGGCATCGGAGGACAGCCGTGCGGCCCTGAGCGTGAGCCAGAAGCCGCCCGCCAGGTGCGCACGGGCCGATGCCGGGTGGTCGTCGACGCCGGCCTCGACCGCTAGCAACTGAGCGGCCACGTTGTAGACGCTGGCGGGGACCGCCTGTGCGCTCGGGCCCGGCGGGAGCAGGACGTCGAGCCAGGCGCGCGAGGCCGCAGTCCGGCTCGTAATCCGCAAGTCGTCGGCCAGCGTCAGCACGACGGGGCCAGCCTCGTGGCTGTGCACCGCGGCCGGCTCAAGGAACGTCCTGGCCTGGCTCTTGCGCAGCGCGAATGCCAGCGGCGCGGCGAGATCGGCGAGGAACGCGGCGTCGGCCGCTGCGAAGGGGCCGGCGCCCTCGTCCCGCCACAGATCGAGAAACCCCCAGCAGCCGAACTGGTCGGCGAAGACCGCCGACGCGACGTCTGCGATCGCGTACTTGCTCAGCACCTCGCGCCAGACGCGGCTGGCGGCCAGGTCCCCGCCAGTTGCCGCGGTCAGCAGCCCGGCGGGGCCATCCCTGCGCAGCGCGGTCCAGCGGTTGACAGCGGTGCCGTACTTCGACTTGATCAGCGCGGGCAGTTCAGGCAGGCAGGGCACGTCGGCGAGCGGCGCCGAGCCGACCTCGGTCACCGGGTCGGTGAGCAGCCACACGTGCGCGCTGAAGCCGATCACGTCGCGGAGCACGTCCAGAGCCGCGGCGCGCAGGTCCCGGTCATCCAGGCCGGCGTCGCCGAGCGCGACGATCCGCTCCCTGGCCATGGTCCTTGTCCACCCGCTCGCCATCACGCGACCCTATGCCCGCTGGGCCGCGACGGCAGGCAACGGGAACCCCCAGATTTCCGGGATACCCGGGCCGCCGCCGGCTGCCTAGCGTTGCCGGAGTCATGCAGAACAGCACAATGAGGGGATGACATGGTCACGCTGCGCATCGAGCACGCGATCCACGACTACGACACCTGGCAGCAGGCGTTCGACGGGTTCACCGACGCCAGGGCGAATGCGGGCGTCCGCCACTACACCATCAGACAGCCTGCCGATGACCCGAAGTTCCTGACCCTGGACATGGAATTCGACACCGCCGGGCAGGCCGAAGCCTTCGCCGGCTTCCTGCACAACCACGTCTGGTCCTCGCCCGAATCCTCCCCCGCGCTTGCCGGGAAGCCGCGGACCCAGATCCTTGACCGGCGCCGGGCAGGATGAGCCGCGGCGTTAGCCCGCGTACTTCGTGACCAGCTCGCCGACGTGCGGGAGCGCGGCCTGAATGTGCTTGCCAGCGCTCGTGCGCACTGAGCGGTACGCCCTGATGATGGTGGGCCGGTCAGAGCCCTCGGCCCGGGCGTCGGTCACGGTGAGGAGGTCCTCGGCCACCTGCTCTCCCTGCTTGGCCAGGTAGTCACCGAAGACCGCGCCGCCGGAGGTGTTGAAGTCGGCCCAGTACGGCTGGAGCTTGTCCACCAGGTTCGGCAGCAGGGTCTCCACCATGTATCTGACATGACCGGACGCGAAGGTGATCACGGTCTTGTACGCGAGCTTGATCGCTGTCCCTGAGATCCCCGACAGGGTCTTGACCTCCTGCTCGATCAGCTTGCAGCAGTCGTCGATCACCTTCGGCTGCGTGTCAGGAGCGAGCAGGATCTCCTGCAGGGTGGCTGCTGCCGTCGTCATGGTCTCTCCTCATGGCCGGGGCGTTCGCCCGCTGAATCCTGCGCGCTCCGGTAGCCGTTGCCGGTTTCGCTGTTACAGGAGCGCCGTCGCAATGGCGTTGATACGGATGCACCCATTTGTCAGCCGGTGAAGTTGGCGCCCGCCGCCCGGGCTCTTGCCGGACGGCGCTATTGCCAGGCCAATCCAGCCTGCCTACCTGGTGCCGACGATCAGGCGCTCGCGGCCAAAGCTCATCGAGGCAAGTCGCCAGCCAGCGACATCCAGGAGCGCGAGCAGTGCGGCGCCGACCAGCGCCAGGCGGAGCGAGGGTTGGACGACGTTATAGGCGACGAGCGTGACGACGACAACCGACGGCAGGTTGGCCAGCATGCCGAACTGCTGCGCGACCCGGATGTCGCTTGACTTCGCGGAGATCGCTACGCCGAGCCAGATCGACCAGGCGGCCAGCAGCGGGGTGAAGCCGACCTGCGCGAGCACGTCCTGGCTCTGCAGGAGCGCCGCCGCGACCCCCGGCTGGGCGAACAGGACCATAGCGATGACGACCAGCACGTAGACGAGATAGGAAACCGCGAGCGACGGGACGAGCGCGGCCAGTGCCTTGCCGAGCACGAACTCCTCGCGCCGGATAGGAGTGGTCAGCACCGGCTCGAGCGTGCCCTGCTGGCGCTCGCCGACCACCGAGTACGCGGCGATCGCGGCCGGCACCAGCGCAGGGATGCCGAGCATGTAGAGCAGCGGGTCGTGGTGCCCGATCGCGATCGCCGACTGCGCCGGCAGCGCGAAGATGTTGATCAGCGGCGGGATCACGAAGATCAGCGGCAAGATGATCATCGTCGCCACGACGTGGCCGTTCCGCCGGTAGTCGCGCAGCTCCTTGCGGAAGATCGCCCGGATCCGCCGCGAGCTCATGGTTGTCGCGCTCATCTGCGTGTCACTTCCTCGCCGGAGTCAATGAGCTCGAGGTACACATCCTCGAGCGAATGCCGTGACTCGCCAATCGAGCGCACGTCCGCGCCCGACCTCACCAGCGCGCGGGTCACGGCCGGCGCTGCCACGTCCGGGTCGGATACGGCCACCAGGTAACTGGCCGGGCCGTCCTCGCACCAGCTACGCACCGCGGGCAGGCCGCCGAAGACGCTGCCCGGGTCAGGCAGCGGCGCGAGGGTCCTGACCCCGAGCGCACTGGCGAACAGGCGCTGGCGCAGGTCGTCGGGCCGGCCGATGGTGCGCAGCGTCGTGTTCAGGATCGCGACGCGGTCGCAGAGCCGCTCGGCCTCCTCCAGCCGGTGGGTCGTCAGGAAGATCGTCACCCCGCCGCGGCCGAGCGCGGCGATCAGGTCGTGCACGTCCCGGGCGGCGACGGGATCCAGGCCCGAGGTTGGCTCGTCGAGGAACAGCACCTGCGGGTCGCTCAGCAGCGCCCTGGCCAGCGCCACCCGCTGGCGCAGCCCCTTGGAGAGCGTGCCGCACAGATCATGGGCTCGCCCTGTCAGGTTCACCGCCCGCAGGACGTGATCGATCCGGTCAGCCGGGTCGGCCACCTCGTAGAGATCGGCGAAGCATTCGAGGTTCTCGGCTACGCTCAGCCGCAGGTAAAGGCCTGGCGCCTCGGGCATCACCGCGATCTGCCGGCGAATCTCGACGCCATTCTCCGGTGTCAGCGGGATGCCGGCGACAGTGGCCTCGCCCGAGGTCGGCGCGATGAGCGTGCTCAGCGTCCGCACCGTGGTGGTCTTGCCCGCGCCGTTGGGACCGAGGAAGCCGAAGACCTCCCCTGAACCGATCTCGAAGGAGACGTCGTCGAACGCGATCCGGTCGCCGAATCGCTTGCACAGGCCGCGGACGGACAGCGCCGTCGTTCCGTCGCGCGCCTTGGTCTGGGTCATCGTGGGCCGCCCCCTCCCAGGGCTCTTGCAATCAGGGCTCTTGCAATCAAAAACTGATATCACTATGCTAGACATACGTTATCAAGTACGTCAATGGAGGTGGGTCAGATGACAGCGCAGGAGCTGGACCCGGGAAGCATCAAGACCGTCATTCAACCGGTGACGGAGCGGAGCGCGTGGTACCTGCATGGGGTTCGGATGCTGGTGATCGGCATCGCCGTCCTGCTGGCGGGTGTCTTGCTGATCTGGGCAGCCGGCCAGCTCCACGGCGCCGCCGCCGTGGCGCTGTTTCTGGTCGTCGCGCTCGTGTTGCTCGCCGGTGTCCTGATCTTGAAGGGCCTGACGCCGGTCGTGGCCGGCCAGGCACGGGTTATCCAGCTTTTCGGCAGGTACCACGGCACCATCCGCGAATCAGGGCTCGCCTGGGTGAACCCGTTCACGCACCGGATCCGCGTCTCGACCAGGATCAGGAACCAGGAATCCTCGCAGTTGAAGGTCAACGACGCGGACGGCAACCCGATCGAGATCGCGGCGGTCGTGGTCTGGCAGGTCAGGGACACCGCGAGCGCCATCTACTCGGTCGACGAGGTCGTCGAGTTCGTGACGATCCAGACGGAGACCGCCATCAGGCACATCGCGTCCAGCTACCCGTACGACAGCCGCGGCACAGGCGCGCTATCGCTGCGGGACAACGCCGACGAGATCACGGATCTGCTGTCGGCCGAGCTGACCACCAGGGTCATGGCGGCCGGCGTCCAGATCGTCGAGACCCGCCTCACCCGCCTGTCCTACGCGCCCGAGATCGCCCAGGCCATGCTGCGCCAGCAGCAGGCCAGCGCCGTCGTCGGCGCCAGGGCACGCATCGTCGAGGGCGCGGTAGGCATGGTCAAGCTCGCGCTCGAGCGCCTCGCCGAGGAGGGCGTCGTGGAGCTTGACGAGGAGCGAAAGGCCGCGATGGTCTCCAATCTCCTGGTGGTCCTGTGCAGCGAGCAGGCCACCCAGCAGGTCGTCAACACTGGCTCGCTGTACCAGTGACGCGCCACACTGATCTGCCATGACCGAGCGCAAGGGCGTCCTGCTGCGGCTTGACCCTGCCGTGCACGACGCCCTGGCCCGTTGGGCCTCCGACGAGCTTCGGAGCACGAACGCCCAGATCGAGTTTCTGCTGCGGCGGGCGCTCGCGCAGGCTGGACGGCTGCCCGGCGATGCCAAGCGGATGCGCGGTCCAGGCCGCCCGCGGCGCGACTCAGCCGACGATTAGCCGAGCTCCCCCGACCGCGCCCGCGTGCTCGGCCGCTGGTGCCATGCTGGCGGCATGGACCTGACCGCCAAGTTGCAGATCAAGCCCGGCCAGTCGGTGTCGGTGCTCAAGCTTCCCGCCGACCTCGAGCTGGCGGTCGGGGCAGCCAGCCACAAGCCCGCGGCTGCGGACGTGGTCATCGGCTTTGCGGTCAATCGGCAGGACCTCGATGCCCTCGGCGCCGTGCTCGACGCCGCCAGGGCCGACCGGCTCGCCTGGATCGGCTACCCCAAGGGCGGCAAGCTCGGCACCGACCTGAACCGGGATCGGCTGGTCGAGGCCGTGTCGGGCCTCGGCATCCAGCCCGTCCGCCAGGTCTCGATCGACGACACCTGGTCGGCGCTGCGCTTCCGGCCTGCCGCAGCTGGCGGTCAGCCTTCCGAGCGGATGTCGTAGTCGTCGTCCTCGACGACGTGCACGGCGGCTTCCTCGGCGCTGGCCGCGCCGCCGTCGACGCCGGCGTCCGTGGCGATCAGGTCAGCCTCGCCGGCCGGGTGAGCGCCCTCGTCCTCCGCGACGAGCCTGCCCGCGCGGGGATCCGCGCCGTCGTCGAGCAGCAACCCGTCGACGTACTCGTCGGCCGCATCGTCGTCATGTCCTGAGTATTCCGGCACGTCGTCGTCGCGGTCGAGGACCTCGTCGGGCTCTTCCTCGGCCAGCAGCTGGTCGAGCGGCTCGCCCGCCTCCTCCTCTTCGGCGGTCGTGCCGTAGCGCATCCCAGCTGACCAGTGCTGTGGCGGAATCACCCCGCTGTCGAGCGGATCGTCCGCGAGGTCGTCGTCGTCGAGCGTCTCGGACGCGTCGCGCACCTCGTAGTCCTCAAGATCGGCGGATTCGTGCCGGTTCGGGTCGGTCATCGCGCACTCCTCTCGATCCGCCTGCGGCGGGACTTGTCAACGCGCCATGACTGCCTTGCCCATTACGGCCGAACGTATAACGTCACCCGCCGGACGCGGGGCTGGCGTATCCGTGTGTGTAGGCGTAGCGCATCGCCCGGACCCGGTCCCTGGCTCCGGTCTTGGCGAAGATCCTGTTGACGTGCGTCTTCACCGTCGCCTCGGTCTCGAACAGCCCTCTGGCGATCTCCCGGTTGGTATGCCCCGCGGCGATCAGCCTGAGCACCTCGGCCTCGCGCGGCGGGCGGCTAGGGCGCGCCGCGTCACAGCCCGCCTGCGGGCGCGCTGAACGGCCCGATGGCTACGACGCATTAACACCGCGGCGAGTCGCATGACTCGCGGCGCTGGGGCTCAAGCCAGCGCCGCGAGTTGCGCGGCGTTCCTGGCCAGGTCGTCCCACCGGCCGCGGAACGCCGTGTAGCTCATGGCGTCCAGGCCGATGTGCATCAGGCAGGCCAGCAGCCGCCGGTCCAGGTCAGTGGCGAGCTCCCCGCGTATCTTCCAGCGGCTCCGCAGTTCAGCCTCGATGTCGATGCCTTGCCACCTCGGATACCAGGGCCACCAGTAGATGAGCCAGGCGGCATCGTAGAGCGGGTCGCCGAACTGCGCGTTGCCCCAGTCGATGACCGCCGCGATCCGCGAGCCGGTGACGAGCACGTTGCGGTTCAGCAGGTCACCGTGGATCAGGCGGCGCGGCGCCTCGAGGCCACCAGCCAGATCCGCGAGCCTGGCGTAGGCGTGTTCGAAGGGGCCAGCCCCGGTCGGCGAGGACGCCAGGGCCGCCCGCCAGCCGGGGACCCGCGCCGTCTCCTGGCTGACCGCGAGCAGGGCCTGGCTCCAGCTGGCAGCGGGCGCTGTCATGTTGGGCGCCCAGATCCCGTAACCATGACCTCCCGCTTCGATCTGCCCGATCGCATCTACCGCGGCGAGCACGGCGGGCAGGGCGGCACGCAGGCCGCCGGCATCGAGGTGATCGAGCAGGTCACCCCTGGCCTGCTCAGACACGGCGAAGTAGCCGTCTGCCGCGGGCCCGATCTCGGTCACAACGGGTACCGGCAACGCCTGGCTGCTGTGCGCCGCCATCACGTCGTCCTTGCGGAAGTCAGCGACGTGGCCGCCGAACCTGATGACTCGCTCCTCGCCGTCCAGGATTAGCGCGTAGGCACGCGACCACTCACCCGCCCCGAGCGGGCGCAGGTCAGCGGCGCGCCGGCCGTACCGGCCCGCGACGAACCGCCTGGCCGCGCCGTCGGTGATCACGGCGCGCGGAAAAGGCGGCGGCGCGACCAGCGGGTCACCCGTAGTGCTCTTCCATGGCGGAGGAGATCATCGTGCAGACCACCTTGAAGCAGCGGATCATGTCGTAGGCCGTGGCACTCTCGAAGGCGACCGCGCGGTCTCCGGTCCGCCGCACCGTCGGGACGATCGCGGCCGCCTGGGCGAGCTGGGCGGCGTCCACCTCGATCTCGACGCTGAACCCGGCCGCGCTGACCGGGGGCACCCGGCCAGCGAGTTTCATCCCCTCGCCCGCCGCCGACTTGATCGCTTCGGCGGTCACCTCGGGCGGGCGGCAGATCGCCGCGTACCTGCTGACGCACTCTTTGACCGCGACGGCGGGAACGCCAGGCGCGTAGCCCGCCGCGTCGGCGCAGGTACGGTCATCGCCGGTAATCAGCACGATCGGCACGCCGTACTGCGCCGCGACGTGGGAGTTCAGCAGCCCCTCGCTGGCCCGCTGGCCGTTCAGCCTGATCGAGGTGATCGAGTTCGGCAGGAACGTGTGCGCGAGAACTCCCTCGGCGCCGGCCGCTGCGTGGTAGCCGACGAACGCCACGCCGTCCATGTCGTCATGTTGGATGCCCTCTACCATGCTGAGGTCCTTGTGCCGCCCGGTGAGCATGACCGCCCTCGGGTCGAGGTCCTCCAGCAGCAGGTTCCGCATCGTGGCGTGGGCTTCGTTGATGAGGACCGACGTCGCGCCGCCTGCGTAGCACCCGGCGACGGTCGCGTTCACGTCGGAGGTGAACATCTTCCTGCAGCGCTGCCACTGCTCAGTACCGGGTTGGACATCGGCCGGCCAGGTCACGCCGGTCGCGCCCTCCATATCCGCGGAGATCAGGATCCTCATGCGTTGCGCACTCCTTAGTCGCAGGAACTCGGGACCATTTCACCGCCTAGCCGATGAGGGTGTCCTTAGGCCGCACCACGCAGAACTCGTTGCCTTCGGGATCGGCGAGCACCGTCCATGACTCTTCGCCGGTCTGGCCGACGTCTACCCTTCGCGCGCCGAGCGCGCGCAGGCGATCGATCTCCTGATCGCGGTCGGCCGCGCTGGTGGTGAGGTCGACGTGCAGCCGGTTCTTGACCGCCTTGGTGTCGGTGACCGGCATGAAGCAAATCCCGACCGGCGCGTTCACGTCAGGGCCGATGACGATCTCGCGCTCCCGCTGGGAGAGCACCTGCCAGCCAAGCGCCTGCGTCCAGAACCGCGCTAGCCCTGGCAGATCATGGGTGTCAATCACAATGTGATGGAGTCGGACAGGCATGCCGCCAAGTATGCGCGTCCACCCCAGCAGCCAATGATGATGCAGCGTCTTCTAGCCGGCTCCAAGCCGTCCGAACCATGACCGCGACGGCAACGAATAGTCAGTGGGAGACGCGGGCAGCCAGCGGGCTGAGTCCGCGCGGTTGGCGGCAACGGTCGAGGAGACGGCGTCATGGCGGAACTCATCCTGATCGGCTTCGTCGCCGGGTTCCTGGCTGGCATCTCACCGTGCATCCTGCCGGTGCTGCCGGTGGTGCTGGTCGCGGGCGCCACCCGCCCGGCCGGCCACGGCGACGGTGCGGGCGAGAGCGCGCCGGCCACCGCGGCCGCCCCCCGGCGGAGCGGCCTGTCCAGGCCGCTGTCGGTGATCGCCGGCCTGGTGCTGAGCTTCAGCCTGCTGGTCCTGGCGGGATCGGAGATCATCTCGCTGCTCCACCTGCCGCAAGACTCGCTCCGCGACGCGGGCATCGCGCTGCTCGCACTGGTCGGCCTCGGCTACTTGTTCCCGCGGCTCGGGCTACTGCTTGAGCGCCCGTTCTCCCGGCTGGGGAACCGCAAGCCGAACGGGAACGCCGGCGGGTTCGTGCTCGGCCTCGCGCTCGGCGTCGTCTACGTTCCCTGCGCCGGACCGGTTCTTGCCGCGATCACGGTCCTCGGAGCCACCCACCGGGTCGGGCTGAAGGTCGTCGTCCTCACCGCGGCCTTCGCGGCAGGTACGGCACTGCCGCTGCTCGCTGTCGCCTTCGCCGGCGGGCAGATCAGCGGGCGGAACGGCGCCCTGCGGCGGCACGCGCCGCTGGTCCGCAGGATCGGCGGCGTTGTGCTTGTGGCGATGGCGGTCGCGATCGCCTTCGACGTCTTCGCCGGGCTGCAGCGGCTCGTGCCCGGGTACTCCACGGCGCTGCAGGGATCTAAGACCGTGCGCAAGCAGCTCAACCACCTGACCGGCACGAGCCCAACGCAGCTCACGAAGTGCAACCCGAACGCGACGACGCTGGTGAACTGCGGCGCCGCCCCGGCATTCACCGGGATCACCGCGTGGCTGAATACGCCAGGAGGCCGGCCACTATCCCTGCGCGCGCTGCGCGGCAAGGTCGTGCTCGTCGACTTCTGGACGTATTCGTGCATCAACTGCCAGCGGACGCTGCCGCACGTCGAGGCTTGGTACCGCAAGTACGCCAAGGCTGGCTTCGTGGTGGTCGGCGTCCACACACCGGAGTTCGCGTTCGAGCATGTCGTCTCCAACGTGCGCGCCCAGAGCGCCGCGCTCGGAGTGCGCTACCCGGTCGCGGTCGACGACGAATATGGCACCTGGGACGCCTACCACAACCAGTACTGGCCTGCCGACTACCTGATCGACGCGACCGGGATCGTCAGGCACGTTCACTTCGGCGAAGGCGACTACGCGGGCACCGAGCACCTGATCCGCGAGTTGCTCACGGCCGCTCATCCTGGGATGAAGCTCGCCCGCGACACGCAGCTTCCTGATACGACCCCGACCGGCCAGATGAGCCCCGAGACCTACCTCGGCTACGAGCGGCTGCAGTACCTGCTTCCGGTCGGGACCGTAGCCCGCGACGCGCCCGCCACGTACCACTTCCCGGCTTCGCTCCCGCTCGGCGGCTTCGCGCTGTCGGGAACCTGGACGGACCACGCCCAGGAGGCCACCGCTGGCGCGAACGCCCAGCTTGAGCTTGCCTTCCTCGCGCACAAGGTGTACCTCGTCATCGGCGGTCACGGAACGCTGGCCGTGTCGCTGGACGGCCAGCACATCGCGACCTTCCACGTCGCCGGCGTGCCCAGGCTCTATACGCTCTACGACGCGGGCAGCCGCGAGACGAGCGGAAAGCTCCAGCTGCGCGCATCGCCGGGCGTTCAGGCCTACGACTTCACCTTCGGCTGACCTGGTCGACCCCGCGACCGGCCCGAGGCCAGCCGCCCGGCCCTCGGGACGGCCGTTGGGAGTGATGGGTGATGGCAGCGCCTGACCGGGACGACATCAGGGTGGTCCAGCGCCGGCTCCGGGACAGCCAGGGCCCGTTCGAACCGAAGCCCGGGCTGCCCATCATCGACGAACTCGTCGCGACGGTCCTGTCACAGCACACCTCTGACCTGAATTCCGAGCGCGCGTTCGGCCAGCTCAAGGCCCGCTTCCCGAGCTGGGAGCAGGTCGCGGACGCGCCCGTGGACGAGGTCGCTGACGCGATCAGGTCCGGCGGCATCGCCAACCAGAAGGCCAGGCGCATCCAGCAGATCCTCGCCGCCATCGAAGAGCGAGAGGGCAGCATAGACCTCAGCAGGCTGCTCGAGCTAGACGACGCGGCGGTGGAGAGTTACCTGTGCGCGCTGCCCGGCGTCGGACCCAAGACGGCGGCGTGCGTGCTGGTGTTCTCGATGGGACGACCCGCGTTCCCGATCGACACCCACGTGCACCGGATGGCACTGCGGCTCGGCTGGATTCCGCCCAAGACAAGCGCCGACCAGGCATACCGGCAACTCGCGCCCAAGGTTCCCCCCGATATCAGGTACGACCTGCACGTCGCGATGATCACGCACGGACGTACGGTCTGCCGCGCCCAGCAGCCCGCCTGCGACGCCTGCGTGCTCGCTGACCTCTGCCCCTACCCCGATGCGGCCGCCGGTGCGATCGCCGACGGGCGGGGTGGGTCGAGAGCCATCAGGCGGTAGCTCAGGGCCACCAGCACCAGGCCGACGGCCGCCTCGAACGGGGCCAGCACGATGCCGCGGATGACCACGACCTCCACGATGTGCAGCGCGCCGTGCGGTGTGGGAAGAATGGACTCGACCAGCGCCAGGCTCAGTTGCGGCACGCTCACCAGCAGCGCGACCGTCCAGAAGTGGCGCCGGACGAGATGCGCGGACCTGCGCAAGCTGGAGACCGCCGAACGCCCCTCGATCTCGATGCTCGGGGCGACGATGGCGAACAACGTGGCAAGGATCAGGCCAGGGATGACCAGAAGAAGCAGCCCGGCCAGCGTGGCGATCGAGTAGAGGATGTCGGCCACGATGAGGCTGAACCAGGGAAGCGTGCGCAGCACCACGACGATCGTGATCCGCTGACCGTCGTGCCCGGCCGCGGCGGCCGCGTCGTCGCTGCCGGCCAGGTCGTGGCCGACGAGCTTGCACAGGAATCCGGCCAGCAGAATGGTCCCGAAAAGGCTGATCGCTTCCACTGTCAGCGACCCGCCGATCGACAACGCGTCGTTTGTCGGGTCGACGGCGTTGTCCGAGATGACTTCCGCGACCGCGATCATGAGTGCCACTACGGTCGCCACGAGCAGGATCGGCCAGATGTGGCGCCGGCCCGTCCGTGCCGCGATCCGCAGGACATCGCGGATGCCCACCCGCTCGCTCGGCTGCTTGCCAGCGTCACGCCGCGACCTCGGGTCCGATTCCCGCCGCACGTCACTACTAGACGTGTCGGTTTCATGACTTTCAGTCACCGAGCCACGGTACCGGCGCGGCCGCCGGCGCAGATCAGCCGGGGCGGCGGCAAACGGGCCGCGCGGTCGGCCGTCCACGGGACAATAGGCCAGTGATCTATCAGTTCACGGTCGGTTGGCTCAGCTGCGCGGTAGTCAGCGACGGCCAGATGGAGCCTCCCTGGGAGCCGCCGATCGAGGAATTCTTCACGCCCGCCAGCGGAGTACCCGCGAGCGAATTGCGCGCCGCCATCGCCATGGAGGGCCAGAACAGGTTGACGCTGTCGTGCGGCTACAACTGCATGCTCGTGCGGACCACCGACGGCCACGCAGTCATCGACACCGGGCTCGGTGCCCGCTTCTTCGGCTACGGCCCGCGCATCGAGCCGCTGGTCGGCAGGCTGGCCGCCGGTCTCGAGTCGGCCGGCGCGGCGTCCGCCGAACTGAACGCGGTCGTCTTCACCCACCTGCACCAGGATCATTGCCGGGGCGCGACGTGGTCGGGCGAACTGACCTTCCCCTCGGCGACGGGCTTCGCGCACGCGGCCGAGGTGGCATTCTGGTCCGGCGGCGCCGGCGCCGCGCAGGAGGAGCACGTGGCGTCGGCCCGTGAGGCGATCAGGCTCCTCGGCCGCCAGCTCCGCCAGTTTGACCACGGCACCGAGATCCTGCCAGGCATCAGCACCGTCGACGCCGCAGGCCACACGCCAGGGCATACCGCGGTCATGGTGGCGAGCCAGGGTGAGCGGCTGCTGTGTACGGGTGACCTTTTCTACGACCCGCTCCAGCTGAGCCATCCGGCGTGGTGCGCTCCATGGGATCACGACACAGCGGGGGCCATCCGCAGCCGCCGCCGGCTACTCGAACTGGCGGCGGACGAGCACCTGCTGATCCACGCCTACCACCTGCCGTTTCCCGGCCTCGGCACCGTGACGCGGAAGGGCGGCGCCTTCGCCTGGAATCCGCTCATGTAGTAGGCGGCGCCGACCTTCCGAAGGGGTGATCACCAGAATGGCGGCGGATTACGCGAACTCCAGCAGGACCTTGCCAGTCTTGGCTGGCCTGGCCAGGTGGTCGAACGCAGCCGTCACTTGCTCGGCGGGGAACACGCTGTCGATCTCTGGCAGCGCCCTGCCTGCCGCCAGCAGCGGCACGACCGAGCCAGCGAACGCCTGGACGGCAAGAGCCTTCTCCTCCATCGGCCTGGCGCGCAGCACAGTGCCGCGCACCGTCGCACGCTTGCCCATCAGGGCGCGCAGCGAGATCTCTGCGTTGGCGCCCGCGTCGGTGCCGACGACCATGATCCGACCCTTCAGCGCCAGGCTAGCCAGGTCTCTGCTCAGGTTCGGCGCTCCGACCAGCTCCAGCACCACGTCCGCGCCGCCGAGCGTGACCAGGACTTCCGCTGACTCCTCCGGCGTCGCGACCATCGCCCCCTCGCCGGCGAGCCCGCGCGCCGACTCTGGCGTCCGGACGCAGGCGACCACCCGCGCGCCGCCCGCGAGAGCGAGCCGGACTCCGGCCGAGCCGACGGCTCCGTTCGCGCCGTTCACCAGCAAGACCTCGCCCATCTGCAGTCCTGCCTGACTGAACACCGCGTCATGCGCGGTCATGTAGGCCTCGGGAACGGCAGCAGCCACGTCGTCGGCCATACCGTCCGGGATCGCGACCACGTGCCGCTCGTGCACCGCCACCCGGTCGGCGAGCCCGCCGCCGCCGACGAGTCCGAACACCCTGTCGCCGGTCCGCCAGGTCCGGACCTCCGCGCCCACGCCCACCACAGTGCCGGCGACTTCAAGCCCGGGGATGTCCTGCGGCGCGCCAGGCGGCGGCGGATAGTTGCCGCGCCGCTGGGCTACGTCGGCCCAGTTCACGCCCGCGAACCTGGCGGCGACCACGACCTCGTGCGCGGTGGGAACGGGATCGGGCCGCTCGGACAGGTTCACGACTTCGTTCCCGCCGGCTCCGGCGAAGGTGACAGCTCTCATGCGACAACTCCGGATTCAGGTCCGACACACAGTGCGAAGCCAGCATATGGATGCGGGCTGCCGAGGGCGGGGCAGACTGTTTCGGTGAGCGCTTGTGGCCGATGCTCAGTGACTGGGCCGCGGGATCGCCCCGCCTGAGCTGCCGACCAGGAAGTCAAGGTCGCAGCCCTGGTCGGCCTGCAGCACGTGCTCGGTGTAAAGCCTGACCCAGCCGCGGCTGGCGTGCGGCGGTGGCGGCGACCACGCTCTCCTCCTGTCTTCGAGCTCGCTGTCCGTCACTTCGAGTCGCAGCGTCCGCGCCTTCACGTCGAGGGTGATCATGTCGCCGGTCCTGACCAGCGCGATCGGGCCGCCGACGGCCGCCTCCGGCGCGGCATGCAGCACGACGGTGCCGTACGCGGTCCCCGACATCCGGGCGTCGGAGATCCTGACCATGTCGGTCACGCCAGCGGCCAGCATCCGGCGCGGCAGCGGCAGGTTCCCGACCTCCGGCATGCCGGGATAACCCCGCGGACCGGCGTTCCTGAGCACGAGCACGTCGTCGGCCGTGACGTCGAGGCTGTCGTCGTCAGCGGCCACCCGGTAGTCCTCCACCGAGTCGAAGACCACGGCGCGGCCGCGGTGGCTGAGCAGCCCCGGCGTGGCCGCGGAGACCTTGATCACCGCGCCGTCCGGGCAGAGGTTGCCGCGCAGCACGGCCGTCGCCGACCCGGCAGGCTGCAGCGGGTCAGCCAGTGTCCTGATCACATCCGGCCGCCACGATCGCGTCGCGGTCCCGGCGTCCGACATGTTCTCCGCCACGGTGCGGCCGGTGACTGTGCTGGCTCCGCCGCTCAGCAGGCCGCCGCGCAGCAACTCAGCGGTAATCACCGGCAGGCCGCCGGCGTCGGCGAAATCTTCCATCAGGTACTTGCCCGACGGCTGCAGGTCTGCCAGCAGCGGTACCGGCCGGTTCAGCCGGTCGAAGTCGCCGAGTTCCAGCGGCTGCCCGCAGCGGCCAGCGATCGCCAGCAGGTGAATGACGGCGTTCGTCGAACCGCCGATCGCGGCCAGAGTCACGATCGCGTTCTCGAATGCCTCCTTGGTCAGCACCGCACTCGGCCGCAGGTCCTCGCGCACCATGGCGGTGATCCGCTGTCCCGACGCCTGGGCGACCCGGGCCCGGCCCGCGTCCACCGCGGGAATCGCGGCCGCACCCGGCAGGCTCATGCCGAGCGCCTCTGTCATGCAGGCCATGGTCGAGGCTGTGCCCATGGTCATGCAGTGGCCGTGCGACCGGCTCATGCAGCCTTCGGCGAGGCTGAAGTCGGCCTCGGTCATCCGCCCGCCGCGCACATCCTCTGACAGACTCCAGACCGCGGTGCCCGAGCCAAGCGTGCCGCCCCTGAATCTGCCGTTGAGCATCGGCCCGCCAGTGACGACGATGGCCGGCAGATCCACGCTGGCCGCCGCCATCAGCATCGCTGGCGTGGTCTTGTCGCACCCGCAGAGCAGAACGACACCGTCGACGGGGTTGGCGCGGATGGACTCTTCGACTTCCATGGCCATCAGGTTGCGGTAGAGCATCGCCGTCGGCCGGATCAGCGACTCGCCGAGGGACATGGTCGGGAATTCAAGCGGAAAGCCGCCCGCCTGCCAGACGCCGCGCTTGACAGCCTCGGCGAGGTCGCGCAGGTGCGAGTTGCACGGGGCGAGCTCGGAGAAGCTGTTGGCGATCCCGATGACGGGCAGGCCGTCGAACACCTCGGGCGTGAAGCCCTCTGCCCTGACCCAGGACCGGTGCAGGAATCCGTCCCTGCCTGGCGCCCCGAACCACGCGGCGCTGCGTCGCGGTGGGCCGCCGCTGGCGCCGTCCGGCTCGCCCTGATGACTACCTGTGCGTCCTGGTTCGACCGACATGGAGTTCATCCTTGCCGAGGTGAAAGAGGGTGTCTACGCCGGTCAGCGCGGGCGGGCCACCCCGGTGGGCGGTCGCGCGAACACTAGGGTGATCATGTGAAGCCGTTCCTGCTGCTGGCGACCCGCGCCGACGACGCCGCTGCCGACAACGAGTACGAGGCGTTCCTGCGGTTCTCTGGGCTCGGCGAGGCTGCGTTGCGCCGGCACAGGCTGGAGCGGCTGCCGCTTGGCGATGTCGACCTGCGGGACTGGTCGGGGATCCTGCTGGGCGGCGGGCCGTTCAACTCAAGCGACCCTCCGGACTCCAAGTCGGCCGTGCAGCGCCGGGTCGAGGCCGATCTCGCCAGGCTGCTCGGTCAGGTAACCAGTGCCGACTTCCCGTTCCTCGGCGCCTGCTACGGCATCGGGACGCTGGGCAGCCAGCAGGGCGCCGTCGTGGACCGGCGATATGCCGAGCCGGTCGGGCCGGTCCAGATCACGCTCACCGCGGATGGCAGGAACGATCCCCTGCTCGGCGCGCTGCCGCCGACATTTGAGGCATTCGTCGGGCACAAGGAGGCGATCAGCGAACTGCCGGCGCACGCGGCGCTGCTCGCCTCCTCCCCCGGCTGCCCGGTCCAGGCATTCCGGATCGGCGCCCACGTCTACGCGACGCAATTCCATCCGGAACTGGACGTGGCGGGCCTTTGCACCAGGATCGACGTCTACAAGCACGCTGGCTACTTCGAGCCGGACCAGGCCGGTGAGCTCAAGGCGCAGGCCAGGCTCAGCAATGTCGTGCACCCGCCTGCCATCTTGCGGAGGTTCGTCGCGCGCTACGGCTGCCTACCTGCCAGGCGGCAAGATCGACAGGCCGGGATCGTGGCAGGCTGGAGTCAAGGACGCTGAGCCGGGCATCGTCATGACAGCAGGCCCGCAGGGTTCCAGCGCCTACCGCCAGGAGCACATGAAAGCCAACGCGAGGATTCGGCGAAGATGGCCAGGCTCTTCACGATGGGCCTGGAACGCGACGGGCATGCCGTCGACATGACCGGATCCGGCTGGCCGGTCTGCGGCGTCGGGTATCGGGTTCGAGATGACGCCCAAGATCCGGTTGCGGATTAAGGTCTGGGTGACGGCCGCCTTCACCCTGACTTTGGCCTGCGTGATCGCAGGGCTGGGTGTCTTCGCGTACTGGCGCACCGGCGCTGACTTGCTCGCCACGATCGACGCGGGGCTAAGATCGCGCGCTGAGATACTCGCGGCGAGCGTGCAACGCGGTGAGCCGGTGCCTCAGGTTCAGCCGACGCTCATCGCGAGCGACGAGGTCTTTGACCAGATTACCGATCCCTCGGGGCGCATCATCGACTCCAGCGCGGTCCTTGCCGGGCATCGGATGGTGCCCGTTCAGCAGGCCAGGGTCGCGGTGCGGTCGGAGGTTGTCGATCGCAAGCTCCCGGGCATCGACAACCTGGCCCGTGTCCTGCTCGTGCCGGTGCCGACCGCGCACGGCCGCCTCATCGTCATCGTCGGCGCGTCGCTGCAAGATCGGCGGGAGGAGATGACTCAACTGGCGGCAACGCTGGCCATCAGCGGAGCGGCGGCAGTCTGCCTGCTGGGCGCTGGCTCCTGGCTCGCCATGGCGGCGGCGCTCCGCCCCGTCGAGCGGATGCGCCGGCAGGCGGCGGGGATATCGGAAACCGGCGCCGGCAGCCGGCTCGCGCTACCCGCCGGCGGAGGCGAGATCACGCGGCTCGGCCACACACTCAATCGCATGCTCGATCGCATCGAGGGGTCGGTAGAACGGGAGCGTCGCCTCATCGACAGCACAAGCCATGAGTTGCGCACACCGCTCGCGATCCAGCGCATGGACCTTGACATGGCTCTTTCTGGCGAGCAGACCGAGGCAGATCTCGCCGCTGCGCTGTCGAGCGTGTCCGAGGAGAACGAGCGCCTCAGCCGCCTCACCGACGACCTGCTTGTCCTGGCCCGCGCTCGCGGCGGCACGCTGGCAGTCCAGCTGGCTGATGTCACACTGCCCGACCTGCTCGCCGACGCCCGCGGCGAGATCGCCGCTATGACCCGCGGCACTGCGGCGGCGGTCACCTTCGCGGCCACGAACGCACGGGTGCGAGTCGACCGCCTGTGGTTCCGCCAGGCCATCATCAACCTCGTCGACAACGCGCTCCGGCATACCCCGGCGGACGGGCAGGTCGATGTGCGCCTCGAAAGCCTCGACGGCGTTGTCACGCTGGTGGTGCAGGACACCGGCCCCGGATTCGATGACGAGTTCCTGGCCCGGGCCTTCGAGCCCTTCGCCCGCGGGGGCTGGGCGCAGTCCGACAGCGGCTCCACTGGGCTCGGACTGGCCATCGTGCAGGCCATCGCCGAAGCGCACCACGGACGCGCGTGGGCGGAGAACCGCCCGAGCGGAGGTTCCCGCGTCACCATGGCGGTCAGCGACGGCCTGGCCGATCCCTGACCGCGGGCGGCTGCAAGGCCAGCCCTCGCGGAGTACCAGGTCAAGCTGCATCGAGCTGACTATTCCGCGGGTTCAGCCGCGCTGGCTAACCGCGCGACGGCCGCCTGAACGCGCTCCGACAGCCGTCGCAATGCCACGTGTTCTCTGCGACCTGAGTAGCGACCGGGGAACCTCACCCTAGGAGATGCTTGCCGAAGAACGCGCGCGCCCGCTCCCAGAAGTCGTGCTGGTGCGCGCGTTCTTGGATTCCGTGTCCTTCGCGCGGGTAGATCACGAGCTCGACCTCGGCGAGGCCGGTGTCGGCGATGCCGCGATATAGCTCTTCCGCCTGACCCACCGGGGTGCACAGGTCGAGCGCCCCGTGGATGATCAGGGTCGGCGTCCTGACGTTGCGCACGTGCATGATCGGTGAGCGCTGGAAATACAGGCCACCCGCGTCGTAGGGCTCGGCGCCGACGAACAACTCGTCGAAGCGGCCGACGTTCGTCGTGTGATGGAAGCTGAGCCAGTCGGACACGCACGCCATCGGCATGGCCGCCGCGAACCGGTCGGTCTGCGTGATGGCCCACGCGGCCATGTATCCGCCGTGGCTGGCGCCGAAGATGCCGACGCGGCCGGTGTCGACGGTGCCGTCGGCGACGAGCGCGTCGACCCCGGACAGGATGTCGGTGAGCTCGCCGCCGCCCATGTCGCCGAGTATCGCCTCCGCGAACCCCGGCCCCCAGCCACGGCTCCCGCGCGGGTTCGGCATCAGGACCGCGTAGCCAGCAGACGTCCACAGCAGCGGGTAGCCGAAGTTGGTCCACTGATGAGTCCAGGCCGCTACCGGGCCGCCGTGCACGATCACCATCAGCGGCAGGCCGGTCGCCTGCTTGCCTGGCGGCAGGGCGACCAGGCCGTGGACGGCGACCCCGTCAGGGGCTGTCCACTGCCGCTCCTGCCAGAGCGGCAGTGCGAGGTCCTTGAGAGCGGCGTTGAAAGCGGTCACCTCCTGCCAGCCGCGGCCAGCGTCGGCGAGGGACAGCAGCGCCGCCTCAGGCGGCTCGTTGCTGGACTCGCGCACGGCGGCGAGAACGGTGCACGCGGCGTCGCAGGAGATCGGTGCCGTTCCCCTGCCGCCGACGGTCTCCTGGCCAGCCCAGAGCCTGGTGACCTCGCCGCCCAGCGTGAGCAGCCCGCACCCAGAACGCAGCCCTTCCCACTTGTGGTAGACCAGCGCTCTCGCGTCCTTCCAGCACAGCCAGCTGACCTCGAAGTCGGCGGCAAGGTCGGCGGGAACCAGCGCTGCTGGCCCCAGCGATGCGCACTTCGGCGTGCCGCCCGGCCAGGTCGCACGGTCGCTGGCGACGCCCTCGACGAACGCGACCCTGGTCCCGTCGGGAGACACCGCGGGGCCAGCGAGCTGAAGCCTCGGCTGGTAGCGCCCGATGACTCGGCGCTGCTCCAGATCGATGTGCACCAGGCTCGCGTCGTACCAGCTGCTTTCAGAAGGCTCGGCGGAGACGACTGCGACGCCGGCTGAGCGGCCGTCCCAGTCGAACTCCCAGATGTTCTCGCCCTCCGGGCCTACCTCCGTCGTGCTGCCGTCGGCCACTTCGACCAGGTAGAGCCGCCGCCACGCCTGGCGTGGCCTGGTCACCTTCGGGTCCTGCTGCGGCGCCTCCCGCGACTCGATGCGGGTTGCGGTCAAGGCACCGGCCCGATCCGAGCCAGGGTCGGCGGCCAGGACGAGCAGCCGCCGGCCGTCGGCCGACCACGACAGCTCCTCGCAGGATCCGGCAATGCCGCCGCACGGCGCTGCCTCGCCGATCTCGGCCGACAAGACGTACAGCGCCATCAGGCCCGGCTGGTCTCGGTCGGAGGCGAAGGCCAGCTTGTTGCCGTCCGGGGACCAGCGCGGCAGCGCGTCCAGGCCTGGCCCCGCTGTGATCTGCCTGGGCGCCTGTCCGGCCGCCGCGATCCACAGGTTCGCCTGCTGGCCGGCCGGCGGGTCGGTACACGCAGCGGTCAGCACGCTGCAGGCGACCTTGGTCCCGTCCGGAGACACGACCGCCTCGGCCGGGCGCTTGAGACTGAGCAGCGCCTCCATCGTGACCGGCGCCTTGACGTCGGCTCCCTGGCCCGTCATTTCCATACCTGGCTGGCTACCCGCAGGAAATTGCCGCCCATGATGCCGGCGATCGCATCGACCGGATAGCCAAGCCCCGCGAGGTCGGCCTCGAGCGGCGCAAGCTGCTCGGGGGGCACGAAGTCCACCCGGCCCCAGCGCCGGTAGCTCTCGGGAAAGATCTGCGGGTTCTCCGCGAGCTCGCGGTTCAGGTCCTCGTTGTCGAAGACGTAGTCGGTGCCGATCCCCACGTGCTCGGGTCCCACTAGCCCGACGGCGTAGTCGATGTGCCGCGCCATCGCCTGGGCGGTCGCCTCATTTGGGCCCAGGAAGATTCCGACGCCATTGATGCCGATGACGCCGCCCGTCGCCGCGCAGGCGCGGGCCTGGTCGTCGCGGATGTTCCGCTCGTGATCCCACAGCCCGCGCATCGAGGAGTGGCTGAAGATGACGGGGGCGCTGGAGCGCTCGATCGCGTCCATCGAGGTCCGGTACCCGCAGTGCGAGACGTCCACCATCATGCCGGCCCTGTTCATCTCGTCCACGCAGTCGCGGCCGAATGCGGTCAGCCCGGTGTCGCGGGCCGCGTGGCAGCCGAATCCGGCGAGGTTCTCGCCGTTGTAGGTCAGCAGCATGGACCGCACGCCGAGGTCGTAGTAGGCCTGCACCATCGCGATGTCGCCGCCGAGCGGGTTGGTGTCCTCGAGGTCGAACCCGACCGCCAGGCGTCCGGCCTGGCTGGCCGCGACGACGTCCCGCACGGACGCAGCGAGCCGGAAGGTGCCGGCGTCATCGCGGATCTGGCGCCGCCACGAGCTGAGCACCCGCATGGTGTCTTCGATCCCGTGCGGCGCGTACCCCACATTGACCGACAGATAGCTGGTCCCGACGTCGAGGTACCTGCGCAGCGGCGCGATTTCGCAGTCTGCGGAAAGAGGCAGGCAGCAGTGCTGCTCCCAGCGCACGACGCTTGTGGTCTGGTCCATCGCAGCGTTCATCCTCCGGCGCGGATCAGGTCGGCGATCTTCTCGCCGACGAGGACGGAACTGATGTGCGTGTTGGCACTGGGCACCCACGGGAAGATGCTGGCGTCGGCGACGCGCAGGTTCTGGGCGCCGAGCACCCGGCCGCGCTCGTCGACCACGGTCTGCGGATCACCGGCAGCGCCCATCCGGCAGGTCCCGCAGATATGGGCCGCGTCGTAGGCGTTCGCCAGGACGAACGAGGTCAGCTCAGCCTCGGCCGGCAGCTGCGCGCCGGAGACGGGCAGGCCAGCGTCGTTGCCGGGAGCGGGCGCGAGCCGCGCCGAGACGATCAGGTCCCGCAGCATCGGCCGCTCGGCCATCTCGACCAGGTGTCTGACCAGCGCGAGCATGCGGTGCAGGTCCGCCGGGTCGGAGAGCAGGTCAGAGTCGATGACCGGATTGCGGCGCGGATCGGCGGACGCGATCGTCAGCCTGCCGGTGGACAGGGTCCGGTTCAGCCAGCCGTAGATCTCGCACCTGTTCGGTGCGCCTGCGTGGCTGAGCAGGCAGATCATCCCGTCCGCTGGCTCGGCGGTCAAGCCGAGCCCCAGCCTGATGCAGTACCGGCCGTGTCGGGAGCCTGGCTCTTGCTTCTGCGCTCCGTCGCGCAGGCCGAGGTCAAGGCTGATCACCGGATGATCTTGCAGGCCGAGTCCCACCGGTAGGTCGCCGCGGACCTCGATCCCGAGCTCGCGCAGATCGGCCGCCGGTCCGATGCCCGAGCGCAGCAAGATGGCGGGCGAGTGCACGGCTCCGGCGCAGAGGATGATCTCGCCGGCGCCGAACTCGACCTCCTCGCCAGCGCGCAGCGCACTGACACCAGTGGCGCGGCCGCCTTCGAACAAGACGCGGTTGACGCAGACCTCCCCGAGGACGGTGAGGTTCGGCCGGCCTCTGGCAGGCTCGAGATAGGCGTCGTTGGTCGAGACGCGCCGGCCGTTCCTGCCGTTGAAGGCGTAGGGCGAGATCCCGTGCGTGCGCGGGGCGTTGTGGTCGGGAGTCCACGGGTGCCCGACGTCGAGCGCCGCCTGACGGAACGCCTCGTCGACCTCCAGGAAGTCCTGGCCGGCTGGCCTGGTGATCGGAATCGGTCCGGAGCTGCCGTGATAGCCGGCGTCGCCGAAGTCGAGGTCGGTCTCCAGCCGCCGCAGCAGCGGCAGCATGTCGTCGAACGACCAGCCGCGCGCTCCCGACGAGCACCAGCCGTCCAGGTCCTCGACGGTCGGCCGGATGGCGAACAAGCCGTTGACGGCCGAGCTGCCGCCGGTGCCGCGCCCGCGCATCAAGAACGTAGGTTCCTGGGCCGCGGTCCGGCGGGCCGCGAGGCCCTGGTGGTAGTACGCGGAGAGGCCAGAGTCGGGCGGCGGCGGATAGCTGGGCACGTGCTCCATCGGATCGATGCTGGCGACCACCGCTGGCGTGTCGGCCGTGCGGTAATCGGGTCCGTGCTCGAGGACCAGCACGCTGCGGCTGGCGTCTTCGGACAGCCGCGACGCTAGCGTCGCGCCAGCCGCGCCGGCCCCGACGATGATGACGTCATGCGCTGCGCTCGGCATCGGTTAGCTCCTCGCTCTCGATGACTGCCTCACCTGCCGGCGGCCGATCAGCGACGTCACCGTCTGGCCGGTCTGGATCGACACACCGAAGGTTCAGGTGGCTGGCG
Source organism: uncultured Actinomycetota bacterium (assembly GCA_963696215.1). Classification (GTDB taxonomy): domain Bacteria; phylum Actinomycetota; class Actinomycetes; order Streptosporangiales; family Streptosporangiaceae; genus Chersky-822. The sequence goes on along the minus strand of CAVOJF010000003.1, from coordinate 291,981 downwards.
CCCTTCAGCAACAGCAGGTACTGCTCGAAAAAGGAGTCGCCCAGGCACCCCCACGCCAGCAGTGGCACGGTGACGGCGCTAGGCGCCGGCCAGGTGCCGGTCGAACCACTCCTTACAGCGCTGCCAGAAGTCGATCCGGTGGGCGCGCTCGGAGATCGAGTGGCCCTCCCGCGGGTAGATGACCAGCTCCACGGGCACGGTGCCGAGCCTGGCGATGCCGCCGTACATCTCGTAGGCCTGCCCGACTGGCACGCACCGGTCCTTCTCGCCATGGATGATCAGCGTAGGGGTACGGACGTTGCGCACGTGTACGATCGGCGACCTCGAAAGGACCTTGCCGGCCACGTCATACGGGTCGGGATCGTAGAACAGTTCCTCCAGTGCGCCGATGTTGCCGGTGTTGTATTTGCTGAGCCGGTTGCACGATCCCGCTATCGGAATGGCAGCTGCGAAGCGGTCGGTCTGGGTGATCGCCCAGTTGGTCGCGTAGCCGCCATGGCTGGCACCCGTCACGCCGATCCGTCGCTCGTCGGCGATGCCTCGCTCGACGAGCGCATCTACGCCAGCCAGCACGTCGCGCAGCTCGCCGCCGCCGATGTCGTAGACATTAGCGCCTGCGAAGGCCTGGCCGTAGCCCGCGCTGCCGCGCGGGTTGGGCATGAGCACCGCGTAGCCGGCCAGCGCCCACAGCGCGGGCAGCCCGAAGTTCGACCACTGATACGTCCAGGACGCGGTGGGCCCCCCGTGCACGAGCAGCACGAGCGGCAGCCGCCCTGGCGCCGGGTCAGGCGGCAGGACGAGGATCCCCTCGATGTCGTGGCCGTCAGACGTCCAGGTCACGGACTGCCAGGCAGGCGGGTTCTGACTGGCTAGCGCCGCGATGCCGGCATTGAAGTCGCTGATCAGTGCCCAGGTCGCCGTCCCGTCAGCCGCGATGGACAGGCACCCCGCTTCAGGCGGGGTGTTGGCCCCCTCTGCGACCGCGACGATGTGCCTCCGGGCCGCGTCCATGCTGGTGCGGACGTGGTGGCGGTGGCCGAGCGTGACGTCCGCGTACCACAGCTCGACGGCCGCCGCGCCTTCTCCGTCGGCCCCGGCCTCGCGTGCGTCAGCTACCCCGATCGCCGATCCGAGCCCGCGCACGGCCGCGTACAGCAAGCGGTCGCTATCCAGCCAGTCAAGGTATTTCACGTTGTCAACGCCGGCCGGCCTCACCGCGAGCTCGCCCGGCGCGACGTCGGCGACCATCAGCTGCCCGGCGAGGATTCCCCGGTCGCTGCAGACGCCTTCGGTGAAGGCCAGGCGCCGCCCGCCAGGCGCAAGCCGCGGCACGCCGAGCTGCCAGCGCGGCTGGTAGGTCGCGACCTGCCTGACCGGCTCGCTCAGCTCGTACACCGCCACGGCCGCGGCGTACCAGCCGCTCTCCGACGGGTCAGCGGAGACGATGGCGACCAGCGCGTTGGTCCCGTTCCAGCTGAAATCCCAGACGGACAGGCCGCCGAGGTCCAGTTCGCGCGTCGTTCCTGTCGCCCGGTCGACGTGGTAGAGCCGCCGCAGCCCTGGCGCCCCTGACAGCACGATCGGGTCGGGCGGCGCCTGGCTGGCTTCGGCGATGATGACCGCGTTCAGCGAGCCGGCCGTGTCAAGGCCGACGTCGGCCGCGAGCACCATGAGGGCGCCGCCATCGGGTGCCCACGCGATCTCTTCGACCGAACCGGCGATGTCGCCGAGCGGACTGACCTTGCCCGACGCGGCGTCCGCCAGGTACAGCGACATGCGGCCGAGGTGGTCGCGGTCAGAGGCGATCGCGACCTCGCCCCGCGCCGGTGACCACCGCGGCAGGCTGTCGACGCAGTCCAGCGTCGTCACCTGGCGCATCGGACCGGTCAGCGGCCCTAGCCACAGGCGGGCGGCCGGGCTGCGACCTGGCTGGACGGCGCACTCGTCGGCGACGACGACCGCGACGTCGAGGCCGTCCGGCGAGATCGATGCGTCCGCGGGGGTTCGCACCGCGAGCAAGTGCTCGATGGTCAGGCAGCGGTCGCTCACTGTCGGGTTCCTCCTGGCCGGCCGAAGTACGAGGGAAAGCCGAATGGCCGCAGCGCGGGCGGGGCCGAACCGTCCCTGACGAAGCTGGCCAGGTGCGCGCCGGTCACCGCGGCGAGCGTGATGCCGAGCGTCGAGTGACCGGTGGCCAGGTAGGCGTTGCCGAAGCCAGGAACCCGGTCGATGACCGGCAGCCCGTCCGGGCACATCGGCCGCATGCCGGTCCACTCCTCGGCCAGTTCAGTCCAGTCCAGGTCTGGCAGGTAGCCACGCCGCGGCGAGGGTCAAGGCCGCGATCCGGCGCGGGTCCTTGTGCAGGTTAAGCCCGGAGAACTCGATGGTGCCGGCGATCCTGACCCGGCCGGCCATCGGCGTGACGCCGGCCTTCGTCTCCAGCAGGTACATCGGCGCGCCCGGCGCCTGCTGGCTGGCCACCGAGAAGCTGTATCCCTTGCCGGCCGTCATCGCTAGCCTCGCGCCGAGCATCCTCGTGACCGGCACGGAGAACGCGCCGGCGGCGATGACGACGCTGGAGGCCGGCACCTCGCTCCCCGCCGCCGCCGTCGTCGCCGTCGTCGCCGCCGACGCCCGTCACGACGGCCGTGACGCGCTGACCCTGGGTGACGAAGCGCCTGACCGGCTGGCAGCTGCGGACCGTGCCGCCCCTCGCCGTGATCAGCCTGGCGAGGGACGCGGTGAGCTCACGAGGATCCATGTGCCCCTCGGTCGACACGTAGATGCCGCCAGCCACCGCTGGCCCGATCAGCGGCTCGCGCTCGCGGCACTCGGCGGCGGACAGCCTGGTCGCGTTGATCGCGATGTGCTCCGCAGGCAGCCTGCAGAGCTCGGCGTACTCGTGATCGACGCTCGCTCGCGACGTGCCGATGAACAGCAGGCCGCGCCGCTCCAGTCGCAGGTCGAGCCCGTCGGCCAGCATCTCGTCGAAGTACCTGAACGCATCGCGGGACAGCAGCGCGGTCGCGGCCAGGCCCCGCTCGCTCGAGCGGCGCGTGCAATGCCGAAGGAAGCCAAGACCCCACAGCATGAATCCTGGATCGAACCGCGGCCGCAGCCAGAGCGGGCTGGCTGGATTGCCGATCGAGCCGAGCGCGGTGCGCAGGGCTGCCGGGCCGGGAATCGGCGCGGACAGGGACGGCGTAACCCACCCGGCATTGCCCCAGGACGCCCCGTCACCCACCTGGCCGGCGTCGATGACGTCGACGTCGAGGCCCGCGCGCTGCAGGAAGTACGCACAGGACAGCCCGACGGCGCCGGCGCCGACGACGACTACCCGGCCCGGCACCGCGGTCAGGCCGGCATGTGGCGCTCGAACCAGCCGAGCGTTCGCGCGCACTGGTCGATCAGCGCAGGGAAGCGCCGGACGCCGTGACCTTCTCCCGGGTAGATCGCGAGCGCTGACTCGACGCCGCACTCGAGCAGCGCGGTGTGGAACTCGACCGCCTGGCCAGGCGGCGTGCACCTGTCCAGCGCGCCCGTTGTCTGCAGGGTCGGCGTCGTGACCTGATCGGCGAACAGCAGCGGGCTCCTGTCCAGGTAGCGGCCGGTGCGAGCGCGCGGCTTGTCGGCCAGGAACAGGACGTCGAAGTACGGGATGTTGGTGGTGTGGTGCTGGGAGTACCAGTTGGTCGACGGCGCCATCGGCACAGCGGCGGCGAATCGCTGGTCCTGGGTGATCAGCCACGCCGACATGAACCCGCCGTAGGAGCCGCCGGTGACGCCGATCCGCTCAGGGTCGGCGATCCCGCGCTCGACCAACGCGTCGATCCCTGTCAGGTAGTCATAGGTATCGGCGCCGCCCATGTCCCCGCGCACCGCGCTCGCGAAGGCCTGCCCGCGCCCGCCGCTGCCGCGCGGGTTCGGGTGCAGGACCGCGTAGCCGCGGCTGACCAGTAGCGGCGTGTACACGTAGCCCATCGCCCACCGGTCGCGGTAAGCCCACACGGGGCCGCCGTGCACGAAGACGATCAGCGGGTGCGGTCCCTCGCCTTCCGGCAGGCAGAGCAGGCCCTGGATCTCAAGTCCGTCGGGGGCTGACCACGAGACCGGCTCGATCGTGCCGCCGACGCTGGTGAGGTAGTCCCCGCCGGGATGGCGCAGCGAGGCCACCGTGACTACCTCGCCGCCGCGCAGGAAGCTGAGCTCGGGATAGCGGCGGTAGCTGTGCAGCACCCCGGCGATAGAGCCGTCGGCCAGGAACCTGCCCTGCGGGTAGCGGTCACCTGTCGTCTCGTTGCTCGACCAGGTCTCCTCAGCCTTTCCGGTCGCGACGTCGTAGATCCCCGCCACGCTGACGAGGCCGCGCAGCCCCAGGTAGCCCATGCGCTGCTCATCCAGCCACTGCGTACACGTCACATCGACCCCGTGCGTGTCCACCTTGACTGGCACACCCGCGCCATCGGCCACGTGCAGATCGCCGGCCACGATCCAGCGGTCAGAACTGGTCGCCGTGACGATGGCCCACCGGCCGCCTGAGGGCGTCGCCGCCGGCCAGCCCATCTGGACCTCGCTGGCGTAGCGCAGCTGCTCGGCGCCGGTCGTCACGTCGATCCGGTACAGCCTGGCGGTATACCAGGCCTCTTCTCCGGGAACCTCGCTCGTCACCGCCAGCAGCGCGTCTGGCCCGTCCCAGGTCGCCTCCCAGACGTTCGTGCCCGGCCTGCTGACCTGGCGGCTCGCCCCGCTGGCGACGTCGACGACCCACGCCGAGCGCCACTGATCGGCCGCCGGCCCCGCGTTCGCCTCCGGCATCCAGTCCGGCAGGTCGCCCGCCAGCCTGGCAGTCGTGCCCGACCCCTCGCCGCCTGACCGGTCAGCACCGTGTCCGGCGACGCCGAGCAGGATCCGCCGGCCGTCAGGGGAGAAATGCAGGTACTCGACCGTGCCGTCAACCGGGTCGAGGGTCCGGTCCTGCCCGTCGGACAGCGTACGGACCCGAAGCTGGAAGTCGCCCTCCGCGGCGGCGTCCGACAGGTACGCGAGCAGCGTGCCGTCGGGCGAGAACCGCGGGTGGCTCTGCTCGCCTGGCCCGTCGGTCAGCACGGTCACCGACCCGGCCTCCGCCAGGCAGACCCGGCTGGTTCCCAGCCCCTTGAGCTCGGTGAAGACGGTGCCGGTGAAGGCGATCGCGGTGCCGTCAGGCCGGCCGTCAGCGTCGGCCGCGGCGCTCGGCCGGCCGTAGGCCGGCTCGTGCAGCCTGCGGAAATGATCTTCCACGACGCCGTACAGCGCGGTGCCGCGCACGTCGCGCTCACCGAAATCGATACTCATGTCAGCCATAACCTGACTCTAGATACCGAGCCGCCATAGGTCTTCCGACCTGGGTCGCAACGAGGCACACTGATTTGAACATCTGTCGAAGCACGGTCTGGGGCCCAGTGCAAGACGAGTTGCGTGCGGTGTGCGAGGGCCTGGCCGCCCGGCTGCAGCGGCCGGTGGCAATCGATGATCCGCGTATGCACCTGCTCGTGCACACCGCCCACACCGAGAATCACGACCAGGTTGACCCGACGAGGATCACCTCGGTCCTGACGATGCAGATCCCCCAGGACGTGCTCGAGCACGTGATGAAGGCGGGCATCGCCAAGGCGGAAGGCCCGGTCAGGGTGCCGGCCTGGCCAGAACGCGAGCTGCTCAGCCGGGTGGCCGTCCCGGTGCGCTGCGGCGGCCGGCTGTTCGGCTACCTGTGGCTCATCGACGGCGACCACTCGCTGACCGACGAGGAACTGCAGATGGCCGAGGACGCGTCAGCCGCGGCCGGCCAGATCATGCACCGCGAACTGCTCCTCGGTGACCTTAGGCGCAGCCGCGAGCAGGCGCTGCTGCGCGACCTGGTTTCAGAAGACACCACGATCAGGGCGCACGCCTCGGCCGAGCTTGCGGCGACGGACCGGCTGCCCGCCTCGGGTCACGTGCTCATGCTCGCTGTGCGCGTCGCCGCCGACGTGCTCGAGCGCAGGCCGGACACGGCGGCCGAGCTGGATCTCGCGCTGCAGCGGCTGGTCAGGCAGCTGATGCCGATGGAGGCCATCGCGGTCACCAGGTCGGGCGGCCACGGCCTGTTGCTGGCCGCGTCGCTGCGCCCGCCGACGCTTGACACCATGCGCGCGCACGCGCGCCGGCTGTGCGCGGAGGTCGGCAAGCACGCGGGGACGCCGCACGCGGTGCGGGTCGGGATCGGTCCCGTGGTGTCCGGGCTGGACGCCGCGAGAACGTCATGCTCGCTCGCTGAGGTGAGCCTGCGGGTGGCCGAGTCGGTTCCCGGATTCGGGCAGGTCGTCTGCTACGACGAGCTCGGCATCTACGGGCTGCTTGTCCACCTGCCGCTGGACCGGCTGCCCCCCGACGCCGTTCCTGCCGGGCTGCGGCGGCTCATCGAGAAGGACACGAGCGGGCACCTGATCGACACGCTGGAGATCTACCTGGACCAGGCAGGCGACGTCAGGGCCAGCGCCGCGCTGCTGAACGTGCACCGCACCAGCCTGTATTACCGGCTGTCGCGGATCGAGCAGATCACCGCCATGCAGCTGGCCAGCGGCGGCGACCGCCTGTCCCTGCACCTCGGCCTCAAGCTGGCCAGGCTGCTCGGCCTGCTGCCGGACAGCCCGCCGGCCGGGCTAGCCCATCACGGTGCCGCTGGACGCGGCGTTGACCGGCCGCTTGCGGGAGAACGTCGCTAGGTTGATCGCCGCGCCCGTGTATTCACCGGTGTAGCTGAGCGGGTCGACGTCGTGGTCGTGACCGGCCTCGACCGCGGTTACGATCGCGGCCATGAAGCGGCCAGCCAGCGGCGCATTCTTGAACTGGTTGCCGCTCGTGCCCATCGCGACGTAGAACCCGTCAAGCGACGTCCTGTCGTAGACCGGCGTCCAGTCGCTGGCGACGTCGTAGACCCCGGTGATGCCGCGCGGCGTGCCTGGGACCCTCAGCCCGGGGAAACGCCGCGCCGCGCGCGTGACCTGCGCCTCGTACAGGGCCGACGTCGGATGGGGGCTCGCGTCCTCTGGTTCGTCGAGCCATTGGAGCGGCTCGCAGTCCGGCTCCGTCCCGCCGATCAGCATGCCGTCACCCGGCGTGCCGCGGACGTAGATGCCGAGGTCCAGGTCGGCGACGACCGGCCCGAGCCGGTCGCCTGAGTTGAACCCTGGCGGCGCCGGCACGTGGTGGACCTCCTGGCGCATGGGCCGTACCGAGATCGTGAAGTCTTCGCCGACGCCGGCGAGCCTGTTCAGCGCGGAAGACCAGGGTCCGCCGACGTTGACGATCACGGGGGTATCGGCCCGCTGACCCCCGGCGAGGTCGAGCCCGGCCACCCGTCCGCCACTGGGCCCGCCGGTCCGCCTGACGCCCGTGACCGCGTGCCTGAACAAGAACGTGACACCCGCCCGCCGCGCCGCGTCCACCAGGTTTACGGCTGCGAGCTGCGGATCATCGATAAAGCCGGCGTCGGGATTGAAGAAGGCGCCCAGCTTTCCTGTGGGCTCGGCCCAGAAGGCTTCGTCGTCGAGCCGCTTCGGCGGCCAGTACCGGCCGGTGTCGATGCCCGGCACCCTGGCCTCGAGCTCGGCCGCGTCCCAGACCTCGTAGGGGACGCCGACCTGGTCGTACATGGCAAGGACGCGATCCATCGGCGCGACGGGGACTTCGAGCATCACCAGCCCGGTCCTGCGCAAGCTGGCGAGCGGGCCGCCGTCCCTGTGCCCGCCCAGGTGACCGGCCCAGTCAGCCCAGTGATGCCTGGACTCCCAGGCCGTCGCGACGCCGTCGAGCGTCGAGTAGTTGAACCGTACGACCGCGCTTGACGCGCTCGTCGAGCCCATGCCAGGTCCGGCCAGTTTGTCGACGACCAGCACCCGGCGGCCGGTCTTCGCCAGCTCGAGTGCCGTCGATGCGCCGATGACGCCCGCCCCGATCACGACGGCGTCCGCAGTCAGATTCACACAGCAACGATCATCCCAGGCATGGCGGCGCACCACCGACAGATGTCGCAGCTATCCAGGCATGTTTTCGACATCCCGTCCGGAGCCCGCGCGCGGGCCTTCCATGATCACGGACGACTTTCTGCCGCTCTGCGAAAAGGTGTCCGTGATCATGGAAGAAGCTCCGGTCCGTGCTGGACTGCGCCGGATTGGTCCTGACACCTGGCCTGATCGACGTGGCTCTGGTCTTGTAGGAAGGCATGGCCGCGAAGTCCAGCACCGAGAGCTAGGAGTACCCATGCCCGACATCCACCCAACCGCCGGACCAGCCATCCACCCGCCGCTGGCCGTCACTCTCCCGTTGACGGACTACTTCGAGCTCGACTCCGCCCACGTCGGCGGGCGACTGGCGATCTGGGTCACGCGGCCGGTGGGCTATGGGGCCGACGGTGACACCAGGTACCCCGCCATCTACGTGACCGACGGGAACGTCGCCGCAGCCATGCTGGCGCCGTACGGGCAGCACACCGCGTTCGAGCTGATCACCGCCTTCCAGCCGTACATGCAGGTCACCGTCGGCTATCCCCCTGACGAGGCGCCGGAGTGGCTGACGCTGCGCACCAGGGACCTGGTGCCCCACGGCGAGCCGGCGCCGCAGAGCATCATCGACGCGGTGACCGCGGACGCTGAGACCGCGGGCTGGACCCAGGAGGAGCATGACGAGTACATCAGGAGCATTCAGAACGGCCGCGCCGCCGAGTTCCTGGCGTTCTTCGAAGACGAGCTCAGGCCGGTCATCGAGGACCGCTACCGGGTTCTCGATGGTGCCACCGGACTCTTCGGCTACTCCTATGGCGGGCTGTTTACCTTGTACGCGCTCATGCGCAAGAGCCCGATGTTCCAGCGGTACGGCGCGGGCAGCCCTGGTGTCCTGCACCCCGACAGCCAGATCTTCCGGCTGGAGCAGCAGCTGGCCGACGCCGGCGCGGGGTTTGACGACGTCCAGCTGCACCTGACGCTCAACGAGCTGGAGATCACCGGCCGTTCGCACTGCTACCGCGACCTCGGGATCCAGTTCGCCAGGCTGATCGACAAGCTCTGGCTCAGCGGCCACGCCGGGCTGGACTTCTCGGCCAGGATCCTGCCGAGCGACACGCACATGACCGGCTTCACGCAGTCGTTCCTGAGCTACATCCGCTGCTGCTACAGCGCCCCCGTTCCCAAGGGCGGCGGCCTCTGACGGCCAGGTCGCCAGGCTGAACTGCCGGAGTCGCGGCTAGCTATCCTCAGCGGCCGCGAGGTCCATGCCGAACACGTGGATGTCGCTCGCCGCCAGCTCCCTGAAGCCCAGGTGCCGGTAGAACCCGGCCGCGCGGAGGTTGGCGAGGCTGGTCCCCAGGTGCACACCTGGGGAGCCGTGCTCGCGGAGCCTGGCCAGCAGCGTCGCGCAGAGGCGCCGGCCGGCGCCACGGCCTTGCAGGGCAGGCAGCAGGTTGATGTGCAGGTGCGACGGATAGCCGCTGGGCACGTTCTGGCCGGGCGTCCAGGACTGGTGGATGTTGCGGAGCGCCGTACGCTCCTGCGTGGACAGCCCTTGCGCGAGATCCGGCGGCGGTTCTGGGTGCCTGGCGCGCACCGCGGGCCACCATTCGCGCTCCATGCGCCGGCCGAACTTCATGGTGTCCAGGGTCGCCACAATGTAGCCACCTACCCCGGCCGCGTCCTCGGCGACGAACGCCAGCGACGGCTCGAAGATCGCGTAGGGCGCGGCGTAGACGTTCCCGGGCAGATTGGGATCGCGGAAGATCGCGGTGCCGTCGCCGCCGTTGTTGGACGTCCGCACGCAGATGCGGTAAAGCGCTTCGAGGTCGTCCGGCTGGTACCCGCGGATCCGTATCTGCTCTTGGTCCATACGACCGTTCTAGCGCACTACCTCTGCTATCCAGGTACTCGCGCCGGGCGGATGTTGGCGTTCAGGTGGAAGACGTTCTCAGGGTCGTACTCGGCCTTGATCTCTGCCAGCCGGTCGTACTTGGCCTGGCCGTAGCTGTTGCGGACCCGGTCGGCCTGGAAGTCGGCGATGGCGTTGACGTAGCCGTCGCCGCTGCCGATGGCGTGCGGGCGCAGCGCGTCCCAGAAGCCACGCACCCAGTCCCGTTCGGCGACCAGCGTGTCGGAGTCCGGTGCCAGCCCGATCAGGAAGGCACCGTATCGCGGCGAACGACCGCCGCTGAACGCCGTCTCGTCGTTATCGACCTGGCTGTACGCGCCGTCGAGCCGGTAGAACAGCGCCAGCGACATCGGCGACGTCTTCTTCGGCACCTGGTCGGTGATGACGTCGATGACGTCATCGGAGATGTCTTCGACGTAGGTTGTCATGTCGTAGCTGTGAAAGCCCCACCCATTGGCCTCGTCCAGCATCTTCTGCAGGTCGGTGTAGGGCATCGGCATGACGAGGTCGAAGAGCGGCGGGGCCGCCTGCCGGATGCGCGTTACCAGGGCGTCGTGCTGTTCGTCGGACCCGAAGCCCATGAGCAGCAGGGCGTAGCCGGGCGCGAAGTGGTGCTGCTCAGGGACGAATGGCGCGGGCGGCGCGTTGAGCGCGCCAGCGACGACGCCGACATCTGCGGGGACATCAGCCAGGATCTCGCGCGCCATCCGCAGGGGCGCAGAACCCTGGTCCAGGTGCCAGAAGAAGAAGCCGAACGACACCATGGGATCGACCTCGTGCAGCCGGAAGTCAAACGAGGTGACGACGCCGAAGTTGCCGCCGCCGCCGCGGATGGCCCAGAACAGGTCGGGATGTTCGTCGGGTGCCGCTCGCAGCACCTGCCCGGAGGCGGTGACCACCTCGGCGGCGGTGAGATTGTCGATGGTGAGGCCGTACTGCCTGGTCAGCCAGCCCATGCCGCCGCCCAGGGTCAGCCCGCCGACACCGGTGTGGCTGACCAGCCCGGCGGGAACGGCGAGCCCGTGCGCCTGCGTCGCCGCGTCCAGGTCCGCGAGCAGCGCCCCGCCGCCGACCCTGGCCCGCTTGGCGGCAGGGTCGACCGCGACGGAGTTCATGGCGCTCAGGTCGATCATGAGGCCGTCATCGCTGACCGCCATGCCCGCAGTGTTGTGCGCGCCGGCCCGCACCGAGATCTCCAGCGCGTGCTCGCGGGCGAAGGTGGTGGCCTCCGTGACGTCGGCGGTCGATAGGCATCGGGCGATTGCCGCAGGGCGCCTGTCGACTTCCGCGTTCCAGACCTGGCGCGCGTTGTCGAAGTCTGAGTCGCCGGGCACGATGACGGGCCCGTCCATGGCCCGCCGTAGTTCCCCGATCCCGTTTCTGGCCGCATGCATCATGTGCTCTCCCCCCGGATAAGACTGCGGTGGCGGCCCGACCCCGTTCAGACCCTCAGGCACGCACCCCGGCCGGACCGCCACTCCGCAACCCAAGACTGTGCCTGTGAACAAGGCGTGGAAGCCGCATGGAGACCGGACACATCCGCGCCCGCGGTCACCCCGCTGGCGACACTGGCGCCATCCCGGTCACGGTTCGGACGAACCAGGCCGCCTGAGCGAGCGCGCTATCCGCGGCGGCGAGCATGCCGGCCTGGAGCGCGAAGTCGTGCCACATGCCGGGCCACTTGCTGTAGGTCACGTCGACGCCCGCAGCCGTCGCGCTCGCGGCCAGGCTGTCCGCGTCGGGAGCCAGCAGCTCGTCGGTCCCTACCTGGATCAGCAAGGGCATCAGCCCGCCGTGCGGCGCGCGCAGGGGCGAGACCAGATGGTCGGACCAGGACGACGGGTCGGCGTACGCACGGGCGCACGCGTCGAGCCAGTCAGGAGTCAGCATTGGGTCACGCCTGGCAAGTGCGCGGTCGGCGGCCCGGTCACGGCCGAGATCGAGCCACGGCGAGATCAGGATGCAGCCGGCCGGCAACGGCTCGCCGTCCTCGCGCCTCGACACGGCTACCGCGAGCGCCAGCCCGCCGCCCGCCGAGTCGCCCGCGAACACCAGCGACGCCGGCCCGGCCTCGTCAGCCAGCGCGGCCACGACCGCCCTGGCGTCCTGCACGGCGGCGGGGAAGCGATGTTCGGGCGCGAGCCGGTACTCCGGCAGGACGACCGTGCAGCCAGCCGCCGCGCTCAGGTGCGCGGCCCAGGACCTGGCGGTGCCTGTGGAGCCCAGGCAGTATCCACCGCCATGGAAGTACACCACCGTGCCAGGCGAGTCTGCCGCTCCGGCCGACACCACTCCTGCCGACCCTATTCCTGGCGACACCACGTCCGCCGACACCACGTCCGCCGACACCACGTCCGCCGACACCACTTCCGTGCGCACGCCGGCGATGGTCCGCTCCGTCACCGACGTGCCGCGCGGCAACCGAGCGGTCCGGTCGAACTGCCCGAGCCTGGTGCGCTGCGCCTCCCAGGACAGGGCCGGGTTGAGACAGCGTTTGCCAAGCTGCCGGACGCCCAGGCGCATGACCGCCGGCGGCACGCGCAGCCCGCGGCGGCCTCGCCCGCCGCTCTCGCTACCCCCGCCGCTCATCCCGGTACCCCCGCCGCTCCGCTTCCCATGCCGCTCATGCCGCGCTCGCGCCCGGGCTGGCGCTGGCCAGCTGCTTCGGCCTGACTCGGTAGGAGCCGAGGTCGAACCGCCTGACCCGGTACCGGTACCAGAAGGTGTGGTCGGGCCAGTTGTTCGTGTTGCGCCCGCTGGCTGTCGTATACCAGCTCTGGCAGCCGCTCTCCCACACCGACTTCTTGCTGGCGGTCTGCACCCAGCGGTTGAACGAGTCCTGCACGTCGGGGCGCACGTCCAGCCAGGCGAGGCGCTCGCGGCGCAGCGCCAGGATCGCGCCGAGCACGTACCCGATCTGGCCCTCGAGCATGTAGATGATCGAGTTGCCGCCGAGGTTGGTGTTGGGCCCGTAGAGCATGAAGAAGTTCGGGAACCCGGAGACCGTGATGCCGAGATAGGCCTTCGCGCCGTCCCGCCACTCGTCCTGCAGCCGCAGACCGCCGCGGCCGGTGACGGCGATGGGGGTGCAGGAATTCGACCGCCTTGAAGCCGGTGCCGTAGACGATAACGTCGGCGGCGCGCGTCGTCCCGGCAGCGGTGACCACGCCGTCCGGCACGATCCGCTCGATCGGGTCCGTGACCAGGTCGACGTCTGGCCTGGCGAGCGCCGGATACCAGTCGTTGGAGAAGGCCACCCGCTTGCAGCCCATCACGTAGTCGGGAACGCATCTGGCCCGCAGCTCAGGGTCGGCGATCTGCGAGTCGAGCTGCTTCCGCCAGATTTTCATCGGCCCGGCCAGCATCTTGGGGGACAGCACGAAGCCGCTGGTCAGCAGCTCGCCGTACAGGAAGATGCGCAGCCGGTCGGCCTTGCGCACCGCGGGCAGCCGGTCGAACAGCACCTGCTCGGCCGCGCTGTAGGGGCGATCGCCCTTCGGCAGCACGTACGGCGCGGTGCGCTGATAGACGTCGACGTGGGCGGCGACCTTGGCGATCTCGGGCACGAACTGGATCGCGCTGGCGCCGGTGCCGATCACCGCGACGCGGCGGCCCGCCAGGTCGACGTCGTGATCCCAGCGGCCTGAATGCCAGGAAGGCCCGGCGAACTCCTCCCGGCCTGCGATGTCGGGCAGCGCTGGCGTGCCAAGCTGGCCGACCGCGCATACCACCGCGCTCGCCTGCAGCGCGTCGCCGTCCGACAAGGTGAGCGTCCAGAGCGCGCCTGCTTCGTCGAAGTCCGCCGCCGCGACCCCGCGCCCGAACTTCAGGTGCGGGCCGAGACCGTACTCAGCGACGAGACCGTGCAGGTAGGCCAGGATCTCCTCGCGCGGCGGGAACCGCCGGCTCCAGCGCCACGGCCGGAACGAGAACGAGTACAGCATCGAAGGCACGTCGCAGGACAGGCCAGGATAGGTGTTGTCGCGCCAGGTGCCCCCCAGGTCTTCGGCCCGGTCAAGGATGACGAAGTCATCCACGCCTGCCTGCTTCAGCCTGATCGCCATGCCGATCCCGCCGAACCCGGCGCCGATGATGACCACTCGGTACGGCATGGGCACTCCCTTGCGTCCGGCACGACGTCACGTGGGCGATCTCATGGTCACGATTCACCATTTACCCGGCACGCGAAGCATAACTGAACGGCGCGGAGGGGCGACCCCCGATGCGCGCCGTCGCCGGGGAGCCCGACGGTCAGCGCTCCGAAGCCACCGCCCGCTCGGCCGTGAACCGCAGCACCCGCTCCCAGGCATCGGCGGTCGCGGCCTGATGCCCGTCCTCGCCGATGTGAGCCAACTCGAAGAACCCGTGCGGCTCTCCCGGATAGATGACGATCTCGTGCGGAACGCCCGCTGCGGCCATCTGCTCGTCCAGAGCGCGGGGTACCGCGACCGGAACCGCGTGATCAGCGTCGCCGAACAGGCCGAGCACCGGACAGCGGGTAGCAGCGGCGAACTCGTGCGGCAACGCCGGATCCCGGCCCGTCACGCCCGTCCACGCGTAGAAGGCGATGACGCCGGCCAGGCTCAGGTCGGCGGTCCCGGCATACAGCGCCATGCCTCCGCCGAGGCAAAAGCCGATCGCGAGCACTGGACCAGGCCCCTGTTCCCGCAGATACTCCACGGCGGCCGTGAGATCGGTCAGCACATCCTGCCTGCGGAGCTCGTCGCGGTGCGGGCCGGTGTCGTAATCGTCGTCCCGCGGCTCGCTGCCCGCGGTCCGGCCGAAGTAGTCGATCGCGAGCGTGGCCATGCCGGTCTCGGCGAAACGGAGCGCCATCTGCGTGCTGAAGGGGCGCAGGCCATTCACGTCGGGCAGTAGCACCGCCCTGACGCCCGACGGCTGCTCGGGCGTGGCCAGGTAGGCAGCGAACCTGTTGCCGTCCGCGGCCGTCAGGACCAGGCCGGTTCCCGAGGCCGTGCCGGTCACCCTTGGTGGCGCTGGCGGCCTGGCGTCCTTGTCGTAGCACACAAGCCCGCAACGTACACCAGCTACCAGCCAGGACCCACCTGTGCCCGTCCGGGCGCCGGCGCCGCGATCAGGCGAATCGCGCCGGGTCCATGAAGCCGGTCGCGCAGTACGGGCGCTCGCCTGCCGCGATCTGTGCCAGCAACTCGCCGACACCGGCGGCGTGCTTGAAGCCGTGGCCGCTATCGCCGCCGGCCACGATGACGCGAGGCTGGCCGCTCAGCTGGCCGACGAGGAACTGACCGTCAGGCGAATCGTTCACCAGGCACGGGATCACCTTTTCAGGGCGGGGATCGAGCCCGGGAAAGGCTCGCTCCACGCTCGCGGACAGCTCGTCGATGTCGCTGTCCAGGTGCACGTACCTGTCCATCTCCTCAGGGTCGATGCCGCCGGATGATGACTGCGTCTCGGCAGGTTCCAGGCCGATCTTGACGCCATAATCATCGGCCGAGCCATGACCCCACAGAACCTCGCCGCCGCCGCGATCCCAGATGAAGGCGGGAAACCTGTCGAGTTGGAACTCCTCCGACCCGGGATCCCTCGGCCGGAACCAGTACAGCGGCGACCTGCGCGGAGCAAGCGGCAGCCCAGGCACGAGCGCGCCGAGCCAGGCACCAGCGGCGACAATGACTTGCGATGCCCGCCACTCGATCGTCGCGGTGCGGACGCTGACGCCGTCGCGGTCGGCCTCGATGGCGCTGACCATCGTGTGGGGGTATACGTCGGCGCCGAGCCTAACGGCCGCCGCCGTCTGCGCCCTGACGTTGCGCTCCGGATAGCAGATACCGGCTCCAGGGTCCCAGACGCCTACATCCCCCGGCGCCAGGCCGGCGTACTGCGGCTGCCGCGCGACAAGGTCGGCGCGGCTCAGCTCCTGCACAGGGACGGACGCCGCGCCAGCGGCCGCGATGGCACCCCGCACGACCTGGCTGTCCGGCGCTCCCGTGCTGAGGCACCCACTCTGGCTGACCAGTCGCTCCCCGGTCTGTTCGCCCAGCTCACCCCACAGCTGCAGGGACTTCAGCGCGACGGCGGCTAGGCCGGGATGCTCCTGGCAGGCGATCCGGAACAGCCTGGTCGCACCGTGCGAGGACCCAAGATGGTGGCCGATACCGTGCCGCTCGACGCCGGCCACGTCGGCCCCGCGCTCCGCCAGCCGCCACAACGCCGCGGAACCGAAGCCACCGAGCCCGACAACGACGACATCCTTCGACACGACTTCCACAGCCGCAGACCCTACGCGACCGTCAATGTCACGGCGTCGACCGGGCGATGCGGCCGATCGAACACGCACTCTAATTGTCAGAGGGTCTCGCTATGCTTATCGATAACAGATTCAAAGGTGCGCATCGCCCCCGGAGCCGCTGATGACTCTCCCGCCCGTCCCCCAGCCTCCCGACGGCGCCGACCTGCCCGGCGAACCGGTCGACGCCCTGGCCGGAATGACGCCGGACATCGTCGGCCTGGATGTGGCGGCGCTGGCCGACCGCGAGGAGCCGACGGAGGCCGAGCTTGCTGGTATCTGCTTGGACTCAGACGATTGCGGCGATGGTGCGAACGAGTGGCTGGCGGTGGCGACTGCCCAGAGTGAGGGCTTCGCTGAGGGCGGTGTGCTGGACGGGCTCGGTCCTGGCGGGGCGCTCGCCGGGTTGTCGCAGCACGCGCTCGATGACGGTCTGACCGCGCTGACCGACGACGCGGTGGTCGGCCTGATCCGCGCCGCGCGCAGGCTGTCTGCCTGGCAGTCCGGCATCGAGCTCGCGGCCGTCGCGGAGCTCGACCAGCGCCGCCTCCGCGAGTCCCGCCGGCCAGGCTGGTCGCGGGTCAGCGAGCACATCGCGGCCGAGCTCGCCGCCGCACTGATCCTGACCGGCCGGTCCGCGGACAGCCTGCTTGGCCTGGCCCGCGACCTGGCCAGGCTCCCCGCCGTCCGCCAGGCCCTGCTCGCCGGGCGGATCGACAGGGCCCGCGCTTTGGTGTTCGCCGCCGAGCTATCGGCCCTGAGCGACCAGGCCGCGAACGCTGCCGCGGCTGCCCTGCTGCCTGAGGCGCCGTCGCTAACCACCGGGCAGCTCCGCAACGCGCTGCGCACGCTGGTCCACTGCATCGACCCAGCCGCAGTCCGCCGCCGGATGACCAAGGCCCGCGACGACGCCAGAGTCGAGGCCTGGCAGGAAGGATCGGGCAACTTCGCCCTCGCGGGCCGGGAGCTCGCGCCCTCCGACGCGATCGCCGCCGACCGGCGGATCACCGCCATCGCCCGCGCACTCCAGGCGGCAGGCGCCTCCGACAGTCTCGACCAGCTCCGCGCGGCCGTGTTCACCGCCCTGCTCGCCGGACGCGACCCCGGCGCCCTCGCCCCGAACCGCACCCGGACGCGGACGCCGCCTCAGCACAGGGCCGGGACGCCGCCGGGCCGGCCGCGCCGGGCGAACGCAGCTCCGCCGGCCATACTTTCGGCGGCGGACCTGGCGGCGGACCTGGCGCCGGCCCGGCGGGTTCGCGGGACTGGCCGGCTCGGTGCACATCACCTTGCCGGCGAGCACCTGGCTCGGCCTGGCCGACCTGCCGGGCGAAGCGGCGGGACTAGGCCCGATCGACGCCTGGACCGGCCGCGACCTGGCCGACCGCCTGACCGCGGCCGGTCCCAAGGCTCGCTGGTGCGTCACCCTGACCAGGTCCGACGGAACAGCCGCCGCCCATGCCTGCGCCCGGGCCGGGCCAGGCCCTCCTGGCGACCCCGGCGGCCGCCGCCGCTGGCTTGCCCGGCAGAAATTCACCTGGCTGGATGACCAGAGTTGCCTGCACGCCAGCCAAGTGCCCGGCTACCGGACGTCCAGGGTGGTCGGCGACTTCATCAGGGCCCGCAATCGGACCTGCACCTTCCCCGGCTGCCGTCGGCCAGCCGCCGCCTGCGACCTAGACCACACCGTCCCTTATCACCAGGCGGCCGGACCTGCCCGTGCAACCTGGCGCCGCTCTGCAGGAGGCACCACCAGGTTAAGCAGACCCCGGGCTGGACACTGACCCAGCCACGGCCCGGCACGCTCGCCTGGACCGCACCGCACGGCCGCAGCTACACGGTCCGACCTAGCACCTACCGCTGTTAACCGCGAGATGGGGGGCCGGGAAGCTCACCTGGACCTCGCCAGGAGCCAACCCGCAACCTGACCGACTACCGCGCCGCGATCTGGTTCACGACGGCGGGCACGTCCGCGAGCGAACCGAGCGCGGCGAACCTCGCGCCGGCCGCCAGGGCGAAGGCCTCCGCCTGCTCGGAGTCGTCGCGCGGAGCGAGCACGACCAGCTCGGGCAGCAGCTTCCGGGCGGCCACGGGGTCCTCGTCGGTGTGCCGGCAGTCCGAGAGCAGCACCACCACCTGCCGCTGCGCCCGGGCGGCCGCGAGCTGCCGCGACGCGGCCCGCAGCGCGTCCGCGAGGTGCGTGACGCCGTGGCCGCGCAGGGCCAGCACCCGGTCGACCACGGTCGCGGGCGACTCGGTGCCGTGCAGCGCTCGCAGCGTGCGGACGTCGCCCGCGAAGGCCAGCACCGCGTGCTGGGCGGGCGCCCGCAGCGCGCAGGCTGCCGCGACGGTCGCGGCGACCGCGAGCCGCTCGCCGTTCATCGATCCCGAGGCGTCCACCACCAGGCAGAGCGCCAGGTCCTGGCGGCCCCAGTCGCGGGCCTCGAGCTCGTCGAGGCCTGGCGGGCGGCGCTCGCCGCGGGCCGTGACGATGCCGTCCAGCGACGCGTCGACGTCGAGGTCGCCGCCGCGTGCCGCGGGCACCCGCCGTGGCCGCCCGATACCGGTGCGCACGACCCGGCCCGACCTGGACCGGTCGATCACCAGCCGCGCGGCGAGCCGCCTGGCCTGCGCGCGCAGCCACTCGTCGGTGGCGTGCACGAGGTCGGCCACCATCGCGAGCGTCGCGTCAGGGTCGTCGGCCAGCGCCCGCTCGAGTGCCTCCTCGTCGAGCACGCCGACCTCGGGCGAGACCTCGGCGAACCGTGCGTGCCTGGACAGCGCCGAACGGCCGACGGTGCGGGTGCGCGACGCGTCGCTCTTCGGGTTGTGCCGCTGGGTTGGTGCGCCCGCCGGTGAGGGCGGGCTCAGGCTTCCCCCAGGCCACCGCCGCTATCCCCATCGGCCGCGCTGGCGGCCGGCTCGGGGCCGAAGACCTGCTCGTACAGCTCGCGCACCACCGCCTCGGGCCGCCGGCCGGCCGACTCGTGCATCCTGATCCGTCCGGACAGCGACACCAGCGCCGCGTCGAGGCCGGCGTGCCAGTCGTCGTCCTTCACCGACCGCATCCCGGCGAGCCGGCCGGCGATCGCGACCATGTCGATCGCGCCGCGCACCGACGACCCGATCCGCACGTCCGGGTGCGCGCGGGTACGGCGGACCAGGTCGACGACCTGCGCCCGCCACGCGGCGCCCCGAACCGGGCGAACGCAGCTCGACGATGTCCGCCTCGGTGGCCGCGGACTGGTAGTCCATCGAGATCCGGCAGGTGCGGTCGTAGATCGCCGAGGAGATCCGCTCGGTGCCGACCGCGTCGAACGGGTTCATGGCCGCGACCAGCCGGAAGCCGGGCTCGGCGCGCACCACGCCGAGCCGCGGCACGGTCAGCTCGGCCTCCGACATCACCGTGATGAGGACGTTCAGCGTCTCCTCGGGGACCCGGTTGATCTCCTCGACGTACAGCAGGCCGCCCTCGCGCAGCGCCGAGACCAGCGGACCGTCGACGAACACGTCCGGGACGTAGCCCTGCGCCAGCACCTGGGCGGGGTCGAAGTGGCCGACCAGCCGCGCCGGGGTCAGCTCGGCGTTGCCCTCGACGAGGTGGAAGGGCGCGGCCCGCTCCGACGCGACCGCGCGCAGCAGCGTCGACTTGCCGGTCCCGGGCGGGCCCTCGAGCAGCACGTGCGCGCCCGCGTCGAGGGCGGCGACCAGCAACTCGACCTCGCGGGCCCGGTCGAGGACGGGGCCGGGCCTGCTGACCCGCTCGCCCCGAACCTCAACCAATGCCCGTCTCCTTCAGCTCGGCGACCCGTTCAAACGACTAGCCCCAGGTGACCTGGCCTGTCAGTTGTGCGAGTGCACGACGACGCCGCGCACGTTCTTGCCGCTGAGCAGGTCGTCGTAGCCCTCGTTGACCTGGTCGAGCGTGTAGGTCCTGGTGATGATCTCGTCGAGCTTGAGGTCGCCGGACTGGTAGAGCCCGAGGATCCTCGGGATGTCCGTGGTCGGGTTGCAGTCGCCGAACAGGCTGCCCTTGAGCGTCTTGCGGAAGAGCGTCACCATGCTGCCGGGCAGCTGGATCGTCGGCTCCATCACCTTGCTGAGAGCCGTCAGCACGACCACGCCGCCCTTGCCGACCGCGTTGAAGCCGCCGGCGACGATCTCTGCGGTCATCACGCCGGGCGTGAGGATCGCGGCGTCCGCCATCTGGCCGCGGGTCAGGTCGACGAGAGCCATCCTGGGCCTCCTCGACGGTCGCGAACGCGTGCGTGGCGCCGAGCTCCATCGCCTTCTCGCGCTTGTTCTCCAGCGGGTCGACGGCGACGACGTACTTCGCGCCGGCGTAGCGCGCGCCCTGCACGGCGTTGATGCCGATGCCGCCGATGCCGACGACCATCACGGTCTGGCCTGGCCGGACGTTCGCGGTGTTGACCGCCGAGCCCCAGCCGGTCGGGACGCCGCAGCCGACGAGCACCGCCTTGTCCAGCGGCAGGTCGTCGTCGACCTTGACGGCGGAGTTCTGGTGGATGACGCCGTACTGGCTGAACGTGCCGAGCATGCACATCGCGCCGTACTCGCCCCTCGGCCCGCTGATCGGGAAGCGCGGACCGGGCAGGTATCCGTCGAGGATCGTGGCGCCCATGTCGCAGATCGACTGCTGCCCGCTCGCGCAGTAGCGGCAGATGCCGCAGTTCGGGATGAACGAGCAGACGACGTGGTCGCCGAGCTTGACCCTCGTGACGCCAGGGCCGACCTCCTCGACGATCCCCGCGCCCTCGTGGCCGAGCACCATCGGCAGCCGTGCCTCGAGATCGCCGTCTGCACGTGCACGTCCGAGTGGCACAGTCCCGCGTGCGTGTAACGGATCAGGACCTCCCCGTCACTGGGGCCGTCGAGATCGAGTTCCTCGATCTCGATGGGCTTGCCTGGCTCATACACCACAGCAGCGGTTGTCTTCATGCGCCTTCTCCTGATCCTTGCCGGTACGTACGCCCTACTTCATCACGCCATCAGAAACTGGACATACCCGCCGAGGCGGACCCCCTTGCTACTCTGACAGGCCGCGCGTCCGTGCGGCAAGACCGCTCCGTCCGCGGCCGGCGACACGGATCCTGAGGCACCGCGGGTCCCGTGACCGCAGCGCTCCCCACCAGAGCCCCGCGCCGTAAGCGCCGTCGTCGAGCCGGCGGCCCGCGAAGGTCACGGCCGGGTGCCGCCCCCGCGCTTCCAGCGATCCGGCGATCAGGTCGACCACCAATGCCGACGCGATGACGCGGCGCGCGCGCCGGCTGACCATGGCCGCACCGAACGCGAGCGGCCACCAGTGCCGCAGCACGAGCGCGGACTCCTGGCGCATCGCCCACCACAGCCCGCGCAGCGACAGCCCCATCGCGAGCCCGCGGCGGCCTGGCACCGGAGGCAGTGCCCGCAGGAGCACCTGAGCGCCGCGTCCCGCGCCGGCCAGCGCGACCGGCACCGACCAGGGCCGGCGGGCCAGCAGCGCGAGGGCGGCGAGGCCCATCGACGGTGACAGCACGGCGACGACGATGTTGCCGGGGTGCCGCTGCGCGAGGGCGGCCCCGCCGGTGCCGTAGGTGAACTTGCGGCCCAGCCACGAGCGCAGCGTCGGCCTGACGTCGTGGCGCGCCTCGAACGCCGGGTCGTAGCGGACCCGGTGGCCGACCGCGACCAGCCGCCAGACCAGGTCGACGTCCTCGCCGACCCGCATGCTCGGGTCGAACCCGCCGATGCCGCTCCCGCCGGTGAGCCGGTCGGTCCGCCCGACCAGGCACGCGCTGGGCAGCCAGGCGACCGCGGCGCCTGGCTGCACCGCGCAGGCCCGACCTCCCAGGCCGAGCGCCGGCGAGGTCTCCTCGTAGCGCTCGAACCAGCGCGGCCTGGCGTTGACGGCCCGGCCCCGCAGGTACGGCGCGACGAGCGCGACCCGCGGATCGGCGAAGTGAGCCGTCAGGCCGATCAAGGTGCCGGAGCTGACCTGGATATCGGAGTCGACGAAGGCGACGTACGGCGTGCGCACCCGCGCCAGGCCTGCGTTGCGTGCGGCCGCCGGGCCGACGTTGTCCTGAAGTCGCACGTGCTCGGCCCCGTGCTCGCGCGCGACCCGGGCGATCGCGTCAGGGTCCGCCGAGGCGTCATCGACGACGATCACCTTCAGGGGCCCGAGTCCGGACAGCGCCCGGTAAAGCTGCCCGATCCTGTCCCTGACAGGCACGATGACGGTGAGTTCGCCAGGCCTGGCGCGGTCGCAGGGCCGGAGCGCCGGGACGGCGACGTTCGCGTCGAGCAACCGCTCGGCGAGCATCGCGCCGGCGTCGTCGGCCACCCGGATCTCGCGGTCGCCGATGAGAGCCTCGGCGCGCGGGCTCAGCCGGATCGCCCGCAGCGGCGATCCCCCGACCAGCACCCGTCCCGCGTCGAGGGTCCTGACGTCGTCGTGCACGCGGACGGTGAACCCGGCCGGCAGCCTCACGCGGGGAACCCGCCGTCGGCGTGCACCACCGTGCCGTTGACCACCGCGCCAGCCGGTGAGCAGCAGTACGCGATGGTCGCCGCGATCTCCGCTGGCGTGATGACCCGGCGCAGCAACTGATGCTGGGCGAGCGCGCCGACCGAGTCAAGGCCGTAGATCCGGGCGGTGGCAGCCAGCATCTTGGTGTCCGTCGAGCCCGGCGACACGGCGGCCGCGGTGACGCCGGTCCCGACCAGATCGGCGGCGAGGCCGCGGACGATTCCCACGACGGCGTGCTTGGCGGTCGTGTAGGCAGCGAGCCAGAACAAGCCGTGGCTGCCCGCGGCCGATGCGACTGCGACGAACCTGCAGCCCGACGGGTCAGGACCGCGCAGCATCGCTGGCACGGTGGCAGCGGCGGTGTTCCACACCCCCTTGACGTCGACCTCCCAGAGCAGGTCGAGCACCGCGTCGTTCGTCTCCCAGAGCGGCTGACCGCCGGCGATGACGGCGGCCGCGGCGACCGCCACGTCGAGCCTGCCCCACCGCTCGACCACGGCCGCGACCGCGGAGTCCAGGGCCGCTCGGTCGCGGACGTCGGCAACCACCGGCAGCACCTGGTCACCTAGCTCGGCGGCAAGCTCGCTGAGGTCGGCCTCTTCAGCGAGAGGGTAACCGGGCCCTCGGTGCTGGTCGTCTCCCTGGCACGAATCGAGCGCGAGCACGGCCAGACCGTCGGCCACGAGCCGGCGTACCGTGGCTGCGCCGATGCCGCGCGCGGCACCTGTCACCAGGGCGACACGCTGCTGCGATCCGGTCATGCCGCGTTCACGACCGCTGGCCGCTGGCGCCCGCGACGCGCTGGAAGCCGTCGGGAATCAGCAGGTGATCGGGCGTTAGCTCGTGGATCGAGGACAGGCCGAGGCCGAGCAGCGCGGAGTCGACGCCGCCGCGAAGAATGTCGAGGACATTCTCGACGCCTGCCTGGCCATTCGCGGCGAGGCCCCACAGGTAGGCACGCCCGATGAGGACGGCCCGTGCGCCGAGCGCCAGCGCCTTGACGACGTCCGAGCCGCGCCGGATGCCGCCGTCCATGACCACCTCGACCTGGTCGCCGACCGCCTTGACGATCGGGTGCAGCAGCCGGATCGTGGCAGGCGTGCCGTCGAGGTTGTTGCCGCCGTGGTTGGAGACCGAGATCGCGTCGACACCGGCGTCGACCGCGCGGCGGGCGTCGTCGACCCGGCACACCCCCTTGAGCAGGAACGGCGTGCCGCTGAGCTGGTGCCATTCGCTCACGATCCAGGCGACGTCGTCCCAGGACGGCGGCGGGGTGGTCATCCACTCGTAGTAGGCGCCGAAGAACGTCGGCGCCTGGCCACCGGGCGGGGTCAGGTTCGGGACGGTCAGGTCTGGAAGGTGCCCGGTCCTGCCGAACTGATACAGCCAGCGCGGCCTGGTGAGCACGTGCGGCGCCATCCTGATCGCCGTCTTCAGGTCGACCTTCTCAGGGATCTCTGGCGAGCCCCAGTCCCGCCCGGTCGAGAAGGACCAGTCGAGGGTGGCGATCAGGCCAGCGACGCCGGCCGCGTGCGCCCGCTTCATGCGCTGCACCATGACGTCGCGGTCGCCGGTCCAGTACATCTGGAACAGCGTCGGTGCCCCCGTGGCCGTCACCTCCTCGACGGGCTTGGAGGCGAAGTTCGACAGCCCCATCAAGGTGCCGCGGGCCGCGGCGGCGCGAGCGACGGCGACCTCGCCGTCCGGATGCACAGCCTGTACCCCGGTGGGCGAGATGACGACGGGCAGCGCGATCTGGTGGCCGAGCAGCGTGGTCTCCTGCGCTCGCTTCGGCTGGTGGCCCGCGACGTGCGGCGCCAGCCCGAGTTCGCTGAACGCCGCCTGGTTGTCGGTCACCGTCTGGCCGCGCTCTGACCCGGCGAGCAGGGAGGCGTAGACCGGAGCGGGCAGGCGTTTACGCGCCCGCCGCTGCGCGACCGCGACGGACTCGAACCAGGGGTTCTGCTTCCAGGGATTCTCGAGCTTCATCGCTCTGGGCGCCTGGTCAGCGTCAACATGACGGGCTGGTTGCGGGCGGGGACCGCCCTGGAGTGGTCCTGGCTCGCCGGCGGCCTGGAGCGCGGCGCCGCGAGCGCCAGTTCGCCGTGGCCCTGTACGCACTCGGGGTCAGGACCGTCCAGCGGCAGCCCGGTGAAGAACTTGGCGGCCATGCAGCCGCCCCGGCAAGCGTCGTAGTGCCCGCAACTCCCGCACGCGCCGACGGATTGCGGGGAGCGCAACTCGGCGAACAGCGCCGAGGCCTGCCAGACCCGCGAGAAGCCGCCGTCGGTCAGCAGGTTCCCGGCCCTGAACTGGTCGGCGATGGCGAACGGGCAGGCGTAGACGTCGCCGACCGGGTCGATCAGGCAGACGACCCGCCCGGCGCCGCACAGGTTGAGGCCGGGCAGCGCAGCGCCGAAGCCGGCCAGGTGGAAGAAGGAGTCACCGGTCAGCACCCGGTCGCCGTGCGCCACGAGCCAGTCGTACAGGTCGCGCTGCTGGGCCGGGAGCGGATGCAGTTCGTCCCAGACGTCTGCGCCGCGGCCGCTCGGCCGCAGCCTGGTGAGACGCAGCGTGGCGCCGAACCGGTCGGCGAGTGCCTGGAACTCGTCAAGCTGGCCGATGTTCTGCCTGGTGCACACCACCGAGATCTTTGCGTCCCGGAAGCCGGCGTCGCGCAGGTTCGCCAGCGCCGAAAGGGCGGTGCCGAACGACCCGGGACCCCGCACGTAGTCGTTGACCTCGGCGGTGGCTCCGTCGAGCGAGACCTGGACGTCGACGTAGTCGCTGCCCGCGAGGAACCTCGCCCGCTCGGGCGTGATGCGCACGCCGTTGGTCGAGAACTTCACGCCGACCTGGTGCTCGGTCGCGTAACGCAGCAGGTGCCAGAAGTCCGGCCTGATCGTCGGCTCACCGCCGCCGATGTTGACGTAGAAGACCTTCATGCGCTGCAACTCGTCGATGACCGACTCGCACTGCTGTGTAGTGAGTTCGCGCGGGTCCCGCCGGCCAGAGGACGACAGGCAGTGCGCGCAGGCCAGGTTGCACGCGTAGGTGAGCTCCCAGGTCAGGCAGATCGGTGCGTCGAGCCCGAGTTCGAAGTGCTCGACCAGCTTCACGGGCCCTCCTGCTGCTGCGGATACGGCTGCTGCTGCGGATACGGCCTCGGCCGGATCACGTCCACATGCGCCAGCCCTGCCAGCGCCTCGGCGTACGCCGCGTGCTCGGCCGCCGGGACGCCGGTCGCGACCAGGGCAGAGCGCGCGTCGGGGTGTTCGCCGAGCGCGCGCACGACGGCCAGCAACTCGGGCCGCTTGAGAAAGGTCAGCTTGCGGTTGCCGAAGTGGTAGGCCAGGGCGCCGAACGACTCAGGCCGCAGCGCCACCGACGGCGACAGCGACCAGGCTTGGTCGAGGATCAAGTTCTTGCCAGGACCGTTAGTAGACGCCGCACATGCCGTCGATCGAGACCTCCTCGATCAGGTCCTCCGCGGTCAGTTCCTCTGGCGTCAGCGTTGTCGGCTCGGCGACCCCGGCGTCCGCGTCTGTCGTCGCGACGGCGGCCTCGATCACGTCAGTGTCCATGGCAGCACAGTAACTGCACTGGTGGCAGAAATGAAGTCGTGCGAGCATGCCAACGTGAGCAGCGTGACCCGCCGGGTGGGACGGCCGGATGCCACCAGCCACGCCGACATCGAGGCGGCGGCGTTCGGGCTGTTCGCGGACCACGGCTTCGAGCACACGACACTCGACATGATCGCTGCCGAGGTGGGCGTCAGCCGGAGGACCCTCTTCGGCTATTACTCCTCCAAGAACGACATCCCGTGGGGGCAGTTCGACCGGTCACTCGAGCGGTTCGGAGCGCTCCTTGAGTCCATGCCACGCGACGTGCCGCTGTGGGATGCCGTGCACCGGGGCGTCAGGGCGTTCAACGAGTTTCCGGCCGACGCACGGCCGCCGCACCTCGAGCGGATGCGCCTGATCCTCGGCACGCCGGCCCTGCAGGCGCACTCGGTACTGCGCTACGTGAAGTGGCGCCAGGTCATTTCGAGCTTCGTCGGCCGGGCTCGGCGCTGACGCCGACGCGCCGCTGCCCGCCCTGGTGGGCCAGGTGAGCCTGGCCCTGGCGCTGGCGGCCTACGACGAATGGCTGGGCGACCCGCGGCAGGGGCTCCCCGATCTGGTCAGCAAGCAGATGACGCTGCTCCGCGACTATCTGACCCTGGCCTGACGCGGGTAGTGTCGGGCTGGTGGACGGCATCCACGACCTCGGCGGAATGCAGGGCTTCGGCGCGGTGGCTCATTCGCCATCGGAGCCTGTCTTTCACCATCAGTGGGAGGCCGCCGCGCGGTCGCTGCTGATAGCCGTGGCCGACGCGGTCGCCGCGAGCGGGGGCGAGTTCCGGCACGCGATCGAGCGGATGGAGCCTGGCCACTACCTCACCTCCAGCTACTACGAGCACTGGCTCACGGCAGCGGCCACGCTGGCCGTCGAGCACGGCCTGGTGACCCGTTCGGCACTCGACGCCGCGGCCGGCGGTCCGTTCCCGCTCAGCGGCCCGGTAACCGCCGAGCCCGTGCTGGCAGCCGGTCCCGACGTCGGCGAGCCCAGGTTCGAGGTCGGGGACATGGTCCGGGTGCGAGAGTGGCACCCGCCAGGTCACACCCGCTGCCCACGGTATGTGCGGGGCAAGACGGGGACTGTGACGCGTGTGGACGGCACCTACTCGGTCCCTGACCTTGAGGCGCACGGAACGGCACGCCGCAACGAGCCGACGTACTCGGTCCGTTTCGACGCCGGGCAGTTGTGGCACGATGGCCAGCGCGGAGTGCAGGTGCACGTCGACCTGTGGGACAGCTATCTGGAGTGGGCATGAGCGACGACCATCATCACCCTGCTCCACCTTCGGCGATCGAGCGCAGAGTCGCGGCACTTGAGGCGCTGCTGACCGAGCGCGGGCTCGTGCCCGACGGGTACATCGAGGAAGTAACCCGACGCTACGAGTCGGAGATCGGCCCGCTTAACGGCGCGAAGGTCGTGGCGCGGGCGTGGGTCGATCCGCAGTACAAGCAGCGGCTGCTGGCCGACGGCACCCGCTCCATCGCCGAGCTTGGCTTCGGCGGCGCTGAGGGCGACCACATGGTGGTCGTCGAGAACACCGACGCGGTCCACAACGTCGTCGTCTGCACGCTGTGCTCTTGTTATCCGTGGCCGGTCCTTGGCCTGCCCCCGACCTGGTACAAGGATCCGCCGTACCGGGCCAGGATGGTCCGCGAGCCGCGGACGCTGCTAGCGGAGATGGGCTGCCCGGTGCCCTCGGAGATGAAGGTCGAGGTATGGGATTCCTCGGCCGAGGTCCGCTACCTTGTCCTGCCCCAGCGCCCGGCCGGTACCGACGGCATGACCGAAGCCGAACTGGCCGCGCTCGTCACGCGCGACTCGATGATCGGCGTGGCGCGGCTATGAGCGAGCCGGGCCAGAGCGAGCCGGGCCTGAGCGAGCCTCTGAGCCTGTCCGGGCTTGACCTGCCGCGCCGCAACGGCGAACTGGCCTTCGACGCCCCCTGGCAGAGCACGGTGTTCGCGCTCGCGGCCGCGGTCGTCGATCACGCCTGCGCAGGCGACCGCGAGCCCTTCCGCCAGCAGCTGATCACCGCCATCGCGGCGGCGCCCGACCGCCCTTACTGGGAGAGCTGGACCGCTGCGCTGGAGACGCTCGTGCGGACCCTGCCAGACCAGTCCGTGACCGACCGCGCCTGACGCCAAGCGATCCGAAGGGCTCTCCCGGTGCAATTCAGCTTTCTGCTCGACGGCGTCGCGATCCACGTCCGGCACTGGTACGAGGTCGGCCCGTCAGACGAGGAGCACGGAACCCGGGTCGAGCTGCGGACCATCGCGAGGCCCGCCCACATCGGATCGGAATCGGCCGCTCAGCCGGTCACGCTGGATGAGCCGCTGTGGCGCGCGGACATCTTCGACCTGATCGGCGCGCCGCCCGGCAACCTGTCGCGCGCGCACTATCACCCCACCTTCGAAGGCCGCGAGCCATCTAGCCGTCACTGGGACCCCTGGCTCACACAAGACTGGGCCGGATGGCTGCGGGCTCAGCTAACCGACCTTCCCGCGGCGCTCGCGGCCGCGGGCGCGCCTCCGCAGCGCCCCCGGCCGGAGCTGACGGCCGACCAGCTGGATCAGGTCATCGCCGCGGCCGCGAGCCTGCTCGGCGTCGGTTGCGACGCTGGCCCGCAATGCCTGGACGCGACCAGCGACACGAGCACGGCGGTGGCCATGATGCTGCGGATGTTCCGCGCGCCGGGCATCAGCGATCCTCGGATCGCGGCCAGTTCGGGCTAGCCGTACGTCGGCTGCTGCGGCCAGCCAAGCGGTGAGTCCTCCCACTCCTCCTGCCGGCCGTAGGGGGATAGGTCGAGGATGTTATGGATGAACATCAGCCGGTCCACCCCGCGGGCGGTCGTGGCGTAGGTGCGGTAGACGTCGGCGCCGTTGCGGAAGAACACGCTCAGCGAGAAGCCCGAGCCCGCGCCGCAGTCGTCGGCGAAACTCGTGCCGTGCGAGGACACGAACGGCAGCGTCCAGCCCTGCTGAGCCTTGTACGCCTCGATCTGCGCGAGCGGCATGTTGGACACGGTCGCCCAGCTGACACCGGCCAGCTCGAGGCGACCGAGGTCTGTGACATTGTTCGTGAACGCGGTGCAGCCACCGCAGAACTCATCAGGCCCCCGGTCCATGAACTGGTACAGGGCGAGCTGTGTCCTGCCATCGAAAAGGTCGACAAGGGTCTTAGGTCCCGTTGGGCTGTCGAAGACGTAATCGCCGAACTTGACCATGGGCAGCCGGCGGCGCCGTGCGGCAAGCGCGTCCAGGGCTCGGGTGGCTTCCTTCTCGGACTTCAGCAGCTCGTCGCGGGCTTGCTGCCACTCCTGCGCGGAAACGATCTGCGGTTGCGCGATTGCATTCATCTATGACTCCCGTCCGGTCAGCGTGCGTGCCCGGCCGGCTGCCAGCCGGTGCCCGCAAGATTCAGACGGCCGGTGACCGCCGAAATCATCGCCCGCAGACAACTGTTCCTGGCGAGCTGTCAGTTCCTGCGCGGCTGTTAGCCGCACGGCGTGGCCGAGGGCCTGGCTGGTGATGCCCAGACCCAGGCGTAGCCGCACCAGAACTCGGTCTGCACGCGGGCCAGCAGGTTGGTGCGCCAGACCAGCACGCGGTCGCTTCCCACGTGGTAGACAGCGGCCGGCGGGCCGAACAGCGCACGCAGGCCGGCCTGCGACAGGCAGACATTGTGGCAAGCGGCCGCGGAGGCCAGGAGCACGAACCGGGCATCGTGCCGCCGCTGGTCGTACCAGGACGCCTTGGTCTCCCACGGAGTGGTGGCCAGTCCTCCGGAGTACATCCGGACCGGCCTGACCTGGACGCGGTCGCCGCTGTCCGCCGTCACGCTGCTCGCCTGCCAGTAGCCGGCGAGGCCGTGGGTCAGGTGGTGCGCCTCGAGCCAGGAGACCGCCAGCTGGTCGGTGCTGCGCGCTGGCGGCCGCGTCGCGTCGAAGCCGAGGATTCCGGCGGAGCAGACCAGCAGGACAGCGAGCGCCGGGATGAGGCCGCCCCGCCGGAGCCGCCCGCCGAGCAGGCGGCCGGCCAGGACCGCGCCGGCCGGCAGCAGCCCGACGATCTCGTTGACGGCGCCCTTGTTGGAAACCAGGTACCCGGCCAGCAAGGCGACGAAGCCGACGACGATGACCTGCACGACCAGGTCGCTGGCCGCGAAGAAACGCCTGACTCCCACGGCTACGGCCCAGCCTGCCAGGCCAAGTCCGGCCAGGTGGACTCCAATCGCGAGCACTCCGGCCCCGAACGACATGCCGAAGAAATCGGCGCTGAAGACCTGCAGCACGCCTTCCGCCCGGTGCGGGAGGCTCGTGGACAGATCATCGGCGGTCGAGAAGCCGACCAGCAGCCTGCGCGTCGTGAACCCGCCGGCGTGGCTGATCAGCACGATCGCGAGCCGCGAGACAACGGCGGACGCGAGCGCGGCACCGGCCAGGGCGAGCTCGTACCACTGCCCGGCCAGTGGCCCGCGCCGGCGGTACATTCGCACCACGCACACGATCGCGAGCGGCACCACGCCTTCGTAGAGCACGAGCACGTCGGCAACCTGCGCCCAGGTGAGCGCGAGGCCCACCAGCAAGGGGACCCACCAGCGGGGCCGCATCCGGTCAAGGATCAGCCAGACCGCCAGCAGCGGCACCTGCGTGCCAAGGTGATCGGGCGCCGACAGCAGCAAATAGGTGCCAGGCCGCAGCGCGGGCGCCAGCATGATCACGGCCACGACAACCAGGCGTGTGAGCCGCTCGCGGCCTGTCGACCGGCCTGCCGCGACCAGGCCCGCCAGCACCACCACCAGCAGGTAGGTCAGCCCAGCGGCCACGTGCACGACGCCGCCGTTCAGTCCCCTGGCGACTTCCACCAGCAGGTACTCGGGGATCTCAGTGGTGTAGAACGTGACATCCGACAGTGTCCAGCCCCTGAGCAGCACGTTGCCGTGCAGCATGTCCCACGCCTGCAGCGCCTGGGCCGAACTCTCGGAAGTCGCGGCCACCGTGCGCGCCTGCGCCGCGTAGGCGAGAAACAGCAAGACCAGCACAGTCGCGCCCGCGGCCGCGGTTACCCAGCGGTGCTTCGGCCAGGGCAGGATTCGGCATGCCGGGTCCCGCGCGGTGGCCTGGTCCTGAAGCTCCGCTGGCTCCGCGGTGGTCGCCGTGACCGCGCCTGGCGAGGGACGCTGCGATGCTGATTCACCGGAGTTCGCTGTAGCTTGCACGCTGGCCCGCCTTCCAAGCCGCGGGGCATCGCCGGGGGCTTGATTGAGCCCCGATGCCCGCAAATGGAAGACTCGCGGCGTCGCACGATGTTGCTCGCCGCGGGAAACCCGTGCTGAAGATCGACCGGGGGTTAACGTGGGGCGGTGACCATGGCCGAGGCGGGTGACGTCCAACTGGCGGAAGTCGTCGCGTTGCTGTCCCTCGGCACCGACCTGGGTCTTGGCCAGCCGATGGAGCACATGATCCGGGCCTGCCTCATCGCACTGCGCATGGCTGATGACATCGGCCTGGACCAGGACGAGAGGGCGGTCGTGTACTACGCGGGCCTCCTGGCCTGGGTCGGCTGTCACACCGACGCGTACGAGCAAGCCAAGTGGCTCGGCGACGACACCATCTTGAAGAGCGACGCGCACTACACCTATGACCTCGCCAAAACGAGTTCGGCCGCCGCCTTTATGGCCAAGCACATCGGGGGCGCCGGCCGCCCGTTGCTGGATCGGGCCAGGACTGGCGCTAGCTTCCTCGGAGGGGGTCGGCGCGCCCTCGCCGCTCTGGCCGAGAACCACTACCTAGCCGCCGATGAACTCGCGGCTCGCCTTGGCTTGAGCGACCGAGTGCGCGAGAGCCTGATGCACAGCTATGAGCGCTGGGACGGCAAAGGCGTGCTCGGCCTCAAGGGAGACCGGATCGCCCTTAGCTCCCGGCTCATCAACCTGGCTGACGTGGTCGAGGTGTACCGCCGAATTGGCGGCGACCAGGCCGCCCTCGCGGTGGCCAGGCAGCGCGCGGGCACCCAGTTCGACCCAGAGCTGGTTGCTCGATTCTGCGACTCCGCACCTGCGCTGTTCACCAAGATCGATTCGGCCGCCAGCTGGCAGCAGCTGATCGAGGCGGAGCCGTCCCTTGGAGCTTCCATCGGTGCGGAGACCGTTGACGACGTCCTCGCCGCGATTGGCCAGTTCGCCGAGCTTAAGTCGCCGTGGCGGATGGGCCACTCAGAAAGAGTCGCCGAACTCGCGCACCTAGCCGGCCGCGCGGCACGCCTGCCAGACGCCGACCTGATTCGCCTGCGCCGCGCGGCCCTGGTGGCCGACCTTGGCCACCTAGGCGTGGCCAACACTGTCTGGGACAAACCGGCGGCCCTGACTCCAGCTGAGTGGGAACGCGTCAGGCTCCATCCTTACCTGGGCGAACGCATGCTCTCCTTCTCGCACGCTCTGGCGCCCCTGGCTCCCTTGGTCGCCGCGCACCACGAGCGCATGGACGGGTCCGGCTATCCTCGAGGTCTGGTTGGTGACGCCATTCCTCCGGCCGTTCGCATGCTGTCGGCCGCTGACGTCTACCAGGCACTGCTCGAACCGCGGCCGTATCGAGCCGCCCTTCCCCCTCCGGCGGCCGCGGCTACGCTCCGGGCCGAGGTGACCGCGGGCCGCTTGGACGCGAGCGCGGTCGCAGGGGTGCTAGACGCCGCCGGTCACCGAACCCGGCGACTTCGGCACTGGCCAGCCGGCTTGACCGCGCGCGAGATCGAAGTCCTGCGCCTGGTCGCCCGAGGCATGTCGAACAAGGACATCGCGGCGCAACTCACGATCTCGGCTAGGACCGCAGGCACGCACGTCGAGCACATTTACGCCAAGATCCGCGCGTCTAACCGCGCTCAGGCGAGCCTTTTCGCGATGAAACATGGCCTGATGACAGATCAGGCCGTGGCGGACCCAAAGATCGGGTGAACGCCCGACGCGAAGCGGCGGCACGACTTCGTACCTTCACTGTGTACCCGACGCGCTGCGGGCACCAGTCCAGGCGGCGCTCGACACCGGGATCAGGGAGTCGTCATGCCGAAGACATCGCAGGAAACCGCGCCCAAGGTCGCCGACTACGGCGTCGCCGAAGACCGATCGGCTGATCTAGACGGCTTCACCGTCAACTTCGTCACGATCAGGCAGGCCCACGACCTGGCACCGATGCTGAAGGCCCTGCCCGGCGGAAACTGCTCGTGTCCGCACTGGGGCTATGTGTTCGAAGGGAAGCTGACCGTTCGCTACCCCGATCACGAAGAGACCTTTGAAAGCGGCGATGCCTACTACATGCCGCCGGGACATGCGCCGGAGGCCGACGCGGGCACCAGGCTGCTCCAGATCAGCCCTGCCGACCAGCTCGCGGACGTCGACCGGGCCATCGCGGCGGCTATGCAGGGCGCGCCGGCCGGCGAATCGTGACTCGTCTCGGCCGCGGTGCGTCCGCCGACCGTCTCACGCGACAGCCTCAGCCCTCGAGGATCCAGGTGACCGGGCGGGCTGGATCGGGGTCGTAGCGGCAGGCGCCGCCGGTCCGAACGCAGTCGCGCAGGTGCCTGGCGAGGGCGGCGTCCTGCTGAGCGATGCGATTCAGGGACGCGACGATGGCCTTGCGCACGGCGACGCGGGCCCGTTCCTGGCCGGAGCTGAACTGGCGCCGGCGGCCGCCCAGCCCGGTCGCCGCGCCGATCTCGTCCAGCAACGCCTCGCGTTCGAGCTGAAGGCGGGTGGTTCGTGACTGATCGGCCCACGACTCGGCTTCGTTCAGTTCGACGTCGATGTCGGCGAGCCGGGCACGATAGGCCTTCAGCGCCTGCGTGTCGATCACGTCGGCGTCGCTCTGCGCGACGGTCACACCGGGGTGCCCGGCGACCGCGGCCGCGAGGTCGGCGGCCGCGATCTCTAGCCCCGGCCGCTGGAGCAGATACCGGATGTAGTGCAGGCCCTTGCCGTCGGGCAGCACGACGGTCGCGCCGTCGCGGCCAATCCTCCACCCCGTCTCGCAGGGCCGGAAAACCACGGTCACGGCTCGCTCGCCTGGCTGCCGGTCGGACGGGGCTTCGAGCCGATCGCGCCACCAGGTAGCGCCGATGCGCTGATAGCAGGACAGGGCGCTGTGCCGCCAGCGGGTTGCCTCTGGCCGGCCAAGCGACTGATGCGCGCGGAAGACATATTCGTCAACCACACCGAAGAACGCCACACCGCCGGCGTTGAGCACCGCCCGGCCCGCATACGGCTCGAGCAACCGGGCGCCGTCCGCGGCGATCTGCTCGACGTTGAGCGCTGCGGCGATCTCGGTGAGGAGGCTGACGGTCAGCAGGAAGTACACGTCCCTGGGTATCGCGTCGAGTCCAGACCCCGCGATCTGGTGATGAAGGGCCAAGGCGCGATCGTGGTCTCCGACATAGAGCCACAGCAGCGCACCGGCCGCAGACACGCTCGCGATCCCCTGCGCATTGCCATAAGCCTCGAACGCGGCCGCTTCCTCGCGCAGCGCCGGCAGGTCACCGGCTCGCACCGCCCGCGCCGCGGCGAGGCCGTGCGCCACGGCGTCGACGTCAGGCTCGGCCGTGGGCTTGGCCAGTTCGCCGGCTCGCGCGATCAGCCGGTCAGCCTCGTCGAGGTCCTCTGCGACCAGCGCATACATCGCGCGCCGTGCCCCGGCGAAGAAACCCGGCCGAGGCGAGCTAGTCTCAGCGGCCAGCACGTCGAGCGCTCGCAGTTGCCGCTGGACCGCCACCATGTCGAGGCACTCCCACGCAGTGGTCAGGCGCCAGAGGTGCGCGGACAGCCTGGGCTCGACGGCGGTCAGATGCGCGGCGGTGTCCGCCAGTCGCACGGACAGGATCAGCCGCTCGTCGAAATCGTCAGGACCCCACCGCGCCAGCAGCGCCGCGTCCAGGGCATCGGCAAGGATCACAGGGTCGCCGAGGTCCTGCGCGAGAGCCGCGGCCTTGTCGGCGAACGGGATTCCCCTTGGCGGGTCGCCGCCGTAGACCCACGCCCGCGCGAGCGCGGCCGCCAGGCGAGCCTGCACCGAGGGCTCGCTGGCAGCGACAAACGCCTCGTGAATGAGCGCCGGGATCTGCCCAGGGTGCTCTCCGAACATCTGTCCGAACGGCAGGTGATGGGCGACCTCTGCTGCGCGCTCGGTGTCGCCTGCCGCCCTGGCCTCCTGGAATGCCCTGATCGCCGCCGCGCGGGCATCGGCGGCCTTGCGAGCCGCGGGTTCCATGAGCGCATCATAGGGCGTTGCGCATGCTCAACGCCTGATCAGTCGCACCGCCTCCGCGTGCCTGCGGACCTGCTCGCGGTCCCAGTCGCCCGTGCAGTACACCGAGATCTGCGAGACCGACCCCTCGGCGACGTCGGCCCTGATCATCTCCCGGCAGTACCAGGATTCGCCGTCGGCGTCCCACTGCTCCTCTACCTCCAGCACGAAGCCGGCGGCTGTCAGGTCGAACCGGGAGCGGGGAACGCTCGACGGTCCAGGGTGCCCGGCCTTGCGCAGCGCCGTGACGTCCTCGATGCCCTGTGCCTGGAGCCGCCAATGCGGCATGGTGAAGTCACAGAAGACATCTGGTGTGAAGAGCCCGGCCGGCGGGACGCCTGTCTCCATAAAGCTCATGAGCTTGCCGGCCAGATCGCGCGCAGCGACATCCGCGCCGCTCACCTGGCACCACCCATGGCTGTCATGTTCGCGGCGATGACCGCCATCGTGTCGTTGAGCAGCGTCGTCGGGCTGAAGTCGACCGTCTCGGTTCCGGCTGTCACCGATGGCGTGTGGCCTGGCAGCGCGTAGTACGCGTCGCCAGCGTCAAACGACTCCTCTCGGTCGGCGTAGCGCAGCGTCAGCCGCCCGGACAGGACGACGCCCCAGTGCGGGCACTGGCAGCGGTCGTCCGGCAGTCCGCGGTACACCGGTGCCCCGTCAGCCTCCTGCGGGAAGGTCTCGAACGAGACCGTGTAGTCCGCGAGTTCGGCATAGCGGCCTTCGATGAGCGGTGAGTCGACGAGGAAGGGCGCCTCGTCCTTGCGGGTGCGTGGCATGGTGGCCTCCTGTGCTGGGTGTGCCTTCACTTCGAAGGCGTGAGGCTACGACGTCACAATGTGACGGAGGCGAGGTCACCGCGGCTCCGCCTGATGGAGGCAGTCATGACCGTGGTTGGTCGCGTCGCCGCGCTGTGGCGATACCCGGTCAAGTCCATGGCGGCCGAGTCCCTGGCGCAGGTCGAGGTCTCCTGGAACGGCCTCGCGGGCGACCGCCGCTGGGCGTTTATCCGCGACGGGCAGGTGAGCAGCGGCTTTCCGTGGCTGACGATCAGGGAACAGCCCGAGATGGCCCATTACCGGCCGCACTTCGCCGAACCTGACCGGCCCAACGCGTCCCCGACGCTGGTCCGCACGCCGTCCGGCCGGGAACTCGACGTGGCCGACCCCGCGCTCGCGGCCGAACTGGGGCCCGGAGTACGAGTCATCAAGCAGAACCGCGGAGTCTTCGACACGATGCCGCTGTCCTTGCTGTCGACACAAACGCTGGACCGCCTCAGCCAGATGATCGGCATGGACCTGGCGGCGGTGCGATTCAGGCCCAACCTCGTCGTGGATGTGCCGGGGCCAGGCTTCCCTGAGGACGCTTGGGTCGGCCGGGTGCTGCGCGTCGGCGGCATGCGGATGCGGGTGGACCAGCGCGACAACAGGTGCGTGATGGTCACCATCGATCCGGTAACACTGCGCAAGGACCCGGTGGTGCTGCGCACGATCGCGCAGCACCGGGACAACCAGTTCGGAGTGTACGGATCGACCGTGCAGCCAGGACGGGTCGCGGTGGGTGACCCCGTCGAGCTCGAATCCGCAGACGCGCGACGCACGAAGCCCAGCCGCCCAGCCTGGTGACCCGGGCTCACGGTGCTGGCCCGAAGCTGGTAGGCAGGTACCTGGGGGCATACGGGGCTGATCCATGGGAGCCCCGATTCTTCTTGCACGGTTCGTAGCGAGATGTCAGCAGATGGGGGAATCTCGATGTCCGCTACCGGCATTCCCGGCGATGTCACTGCGGCTGGTGGGGCGGGCCAGGCGGGTCAGGCCGGTCAGCATGATCGTCGGCGCTGGTATGTGCTGGGAGTCGTAGGGCTGGCCCAGCTGATGATCGTGCTCGACATCACGGTCATGAACATCGCGCTGCCGTCGGCGCAACATGCGCTGCACTTCTCCAACGCCGACCGGCAGTGGGTGATCACGGCGTACTCGCTCGCCTTCGGCAGCCTGCTCCTGTTCGGCGGCCGGCTGGGCGACCTGTTCGGGAGGAAGGTCGTCTTCCTGACCGGGATGATCGGCTTCGCCGTGGCATCCGCGGTGGGCGGCGCATCGGTCAACCTGACGATGCTGCTGGCCTCGCGCGCCTGCCAGGGGGCTTTCGCCGCGCTCCTGGCCCCTGCGGCGCTTTCGGTGCTCACGACGACGTTCAGCGACCCGAGGGAGCGGGGCAAGGCATTCGGCGTCTACGGAGCCATCGCTGGCGGCGGCGGCCTCGTCGGCCTGCTGCTGGGTGGCGTGCTGACCGAGTACCTCAACTGGCGATGGTGCCTGTACGTGAACTTGCTGTTCGCTGGCTTTGGGGCCGCCGGGGCCGCGGTCCTGCTGCAGCGCCACCAGCGCGGGGCCGGGCAAGCGCACCTCGACATCTTCGGCGTCGTGCTCGGCTCGGCGTCGATGTTCTGCCTGGTATACGGGTTCGCCAACGCCTCGACACATAACTGGCACACGCCGTCCACGTGGGGTTTCCTCGCGGCTGGCGTCGTGCTGCTGGTCGCATTCGCGATCGGCCAGGCGCGCGTGGCTCATCCGCTGCTGC
Source organism: uncultured Actinomycetota bacterium (assembly GCA_963696215.1). Lineage (GTDB taxonomy): Bacteria > Actinomycetota > Actinomycetes > Streptosporangiales > Streptosporangiaceae > Chersky-822. The sequence goes on along the minus strand of CAVOJF010000003.1, from coordinate 253,758 downwards.
CTCCTCGCGTGGTGCTGGACCGTAACCGCGGCGGGGCGTACCTGACGGTCTTCGTCGTTGGCGCTGCGATGTTCGGCTTGTTCTTGTTCCTCACCTTCTACATGCAGACGACCCTCGGCTACTCGCCCGTCGTTACCGGCCTCGCGTTCATCCCGGCCATCGCGATGCTGATGCTCTTCGCACAGATCTCCAACATCGTGCTGATGCCGCGCATCGGGCCCAAGCCCTTGATCGGTTTGGGCCTGTTGATCGCGGCTGTCGGGATGGTCTGGCTCACGAGGATCGGCGTCCACTCGTCGTATGTGTCCGCTGTGCTCGGCCCCTTGCTCCTGTCCGGCGTGGGGCTCGGCTTGTCCGTCGCGCCGGCCTTCAACACCGGAACCTTCGGCGTGGCGGCCAGCGACGCCGGCGTCGCCTCGGCCACGCTCAACGTCGGCCAGCAACTCGGCGGCTCGATCGGAACGGCGCTGCTCAACACCATCGCCACCAGTGCGGCCGCGACGTTCGTCGCCAGTCATCTGAGCCCCGCCGTGGCGGCCTCGCCCACGGCCAGGGCGGCAGTCCGGGCGAGCGCGGCCGTGCACGGCTACGCCACCGCGTTCTGGTGGACGGCGGCTATCTTCGCCGGCGGCGCCATCGTCTGCGGAGCCATCCTGCGAAAGGGCCCCCTGGTCCGTGAAACCCCTGCACCAGCCAGCATCCCGGTGGCCGCGAGAACAGGCAGGCGGTAACCGGCCATGGCAGGGCGAGGCTGGCTTTGTGTGAGCGCGACGTACGCGACCTAGAGGAGCCTGATCCCGGTCAGCGCGGCTAGCCGCTCCATCAACTCGTCCTGGAAGGCTGGATCGCTGGCCTCTCGTGCCGGTGTCTGCCGCTGGCGGTGATACCAGTAACCGCCGCTCACGGTGGCGGCCGAGTCGCCGCTGACCGCGAGCCACGTCTGCGTCCGGTACCCCAATTCGAGGTCGTCGGTCGCTCCGGCGCCGCCCATCTTGGTCGGGACCCAGCCGGGATCGACGGCGTTGCTGAGCACGCCAGGCCACGCGCGGGCCAGGGTCAGGGCGAGCGCAACGACGTGCAGCTTGCTCTCGGAGTACGCCTTCGCCGCGCTCCAGCGGCGTTCGGTCCAGTCGAGATCGCGCAAGGAGCCGGCGCCTCCTTGATGCATCCCGCTGCTCAGGTAGACGAGCCGATCTGGCCGGTCAATTAGCGCCGTCAGGAGGTACGGGCCGAGAGTGTTCACGGCGAGGACCTTTGCGTGGCCCTCAGCGGTCCCGCCGCGCGAAGGCTCGAGGAAGATGCCCGCGTTGTGGATGACCGCATCCATCCGGCCGATGCCGTTTACCTGCTCGGCGATCGCGCGAGTCTCGGCCGCGCTGGCCAGGTCGCCGATGGCGACGCCCGCGGCGCGGGTAGCGAGGCCGCCGAAGGACGCGGCTCGCTCTCGGCTGCGGGCATGCAGGACGACGTCGTGACCCTGATCCATCAGCAGGTCCGCGGCGGCGCGGCCGAGCCCGTCGGTGGAGCCCGTGATGAAGACTCGCGCCACTAGAGCGCCTCCTGTCGTAGGGGCGGTCAAGGATGCAGCCTGCCATGGTCGCCCGCGGCCTGGGCGCCGCGGACCTAGCCGCCGATGCTGTCCAGTTCGGCGACGGCGTCGGGCGACAGGACCAGGTCGGCCGCGGCGATGTTCTCGCGCAGGTGAGCCACCGACGACGTCCCTGGGATCAGGGCCATGGTAGGCGAGCGCTGGAGCAGCCAGGCTAGGGCTACCTGCTGCGCCGATGCGTCCAGCCGCCTGGCCACGTCAGCGAGGGTCGCCGACTGGAGTTGCGTGAATCCGCCGAGCGGAAAGTACGCGGCGTACGCGATGTTCTCGGCCGCGCACCGGTCGACGAGCGCGTCGTCGGCACGGTTGGCGATGTTGTACAGGTTCTGCACGGTCACGACCGGCGCGATGGCCTGGGCCTCGGCGATCTGGGTGTCCGACGCCGCGCTCATGCCGAGATGGCGGATCAGGCCCTCCTCGCGCAGGTCGGCCAGCGCGCCGAACTGCTCGGCGACCGGTTCCTGCCCGGTGCCGTCCGCGGCGAGGCGCAGGTTGACGACGTCGAGGACGTCGAGGTCCAGGCGGCCGAGGTTCTCGTGGACCTGCTTCTTGAGATCGTCGGGATGCAGGGATGAATTCCAGCTGCCGTCATCGCCGCGGCGGGCGCCCACCTTGGTGACGATGCGCAGGTCCGCCGGGTACGGGTACAGCGCCTCCCTGATCAGCTCATTGACCACGAAGGGCCCGTAGAAGTCGCTGGTGTCGATGTGTGTGACGCCGAGGCTGACCGCCTCTCGCAGCACGGCGATTGCCCGCGCGCGGTCCTTGGGCGGTCCGGTGACCCTCGGGCCGGCCAGTTGCATAGCCCCGAACCCCATCCGGCTGATGACCAGATCGTCGGCGAGCTTGAGAACGCCGCCCGGAACGCTGGCAGTCATGTCGAGCTTCCCCTCTCCTGAGAACTCCATCTCCAACGTTGTAGTTGTAATTCGACCGTAGCATGGCAGCGGCACAACCGCAACGTTGCGGTTGCAAAGACGTAGAATGCCGGCATGGCCTGGGACACCGAAGGAACGCGTCGCCGCCTGAAGGAGGCGGCGACGGCCGAGTTCGCCGAACACGGGCCCGATGGCACGACGATGGCCAGGATCGCGGAACGGGCCGGAATTAACAAGGAACGCCTCTACAAGTACTTCGGCGACAAGCAGTCCTTGTTCGAGACCGTGCTCACCGACGAGCTCGACAAGCTCGCCGCTTCTGTGGCGCCGACTCCCGCCGGCCTCGAGGAGATCGGCGAGTTCGCTGGGCGCACCTTCGACTATCAGACGGCCCATCCCGAGCTAGTCCGGCTGCTGCTTTGGGAAGGCCTGTCCGGCCAGGTCGCCGATGAGATCGAGCGCACCGCCCACTACAAGAAGAAGGCGCTCGCCTACGGGGCCGCACAGCGCGACGGCACCCTGGCTGGCGACCTCGACTCCGACCATCTGGCCTTCGTCATCATCGGACTGGCCGCGTGGTGGATCGCGGCCCCCCAGCTCGCCCGCATGCTCACCGGCGCTGACGACAGCGACATGGCCGAGCACGCCAGGCGGCGCGCCAGCGTCGTCCGAGCCGCCGAACTTCTGGCGCGTCCCCGTTAGCTGAGCAGGACCGGGTGCTTGCTCGGCGGCAGGGAATAGCTCGGGCGCGATGCTGTTGAGATACATGCAAACGCATATATCTGGTCTCGGCTGAGCGCGCTGCAAGCCCGCCTGAGCGGGACCGCAGGAGGCGAGCCATGCAATTCGGGATCTTCTCGGTCAGCGACATCACCCGGGATCCCGTGTCCGGGGAAACGCCGAGCGAGGCGGAGCGGATCAACGCGATCGTGCGAATCGCCCAGAAGGCCGACGAAGTGGGCCTCGACGTGTTCGCGATCGGCGAGCATCACAACCCGCCGTTCTTCTCCTCAGCGCCGACGACGCTGCTCGCATTCATAGCGGCCACCACCAAGAGACTGATCGTGTCCACCGCGACGACGCTGATCACGACCAACGACCCGGTGCGCATCGCGGAGGAGTACGCGATGCTGCAGCACCTGTCGAAGGGGCGGATGGACCTCATGCTCGGGCGGGGCAACACCGCCCCGGTCTACCCGTGGTTCGGCCAGGACATCGCGCAGGGGCTGCCGCTCGCCCTGGAGAACTACAACCTCCTGCACCGACTCTGGCGCGAAGACGTCCTGGACTGGCAGGGCAAGTACCGCACGCCGCTGCAAGGGTTCACATCGATCCCGCGGCCGCTCGATGACGTCCCGCCATTCGTCTGGCATGGCTCGATCAGGAGCCCTGAGATTGCCGAGCAGGCCGCCTACTACGGCGACGGGTTCTTCGCCAACAACATCTTCTGGCCCAAGGAGCACTACATGCGCCTGATCCGGTTCTACCGGCAGCGCTACGCCCACTACGGCCACGGCACCGAGCAGCAGGCCATCGTCGGCCTGGGCGGTCAGGCGTATATCGCCAGGAACTCCCAGGACGCCAAGCGAGACTTCCGGCCCTACTTCAGCGAAGCGCCGGTCTATGGCCACGGACCGTCGATGGAGGACTTCATGGATCTGACGCCGCTCTCGGTGGGCAGCCCGCAGGAAGTCATCGACAAGACCCTGACCTTCCGCGAGCACTTCGGCGACTACCAGCGCCAGTTGTTCCTGATGGACCACGCCGGCCTGCCGCTCAAGACGGTGCTGGACCAGCTTGACCTGCTTGGCGAAGAGGTTGTGCCGGTGCTTCGCAAGGAGGTCGACGCCAGACGCGACCCGAAGGCTCCGGATGCGCCGACGCACGCGAGCCTGGTCACGGCCAAGTACGGCGAGCGGCCCGCGCGCCAGCCGAAGCCCAGGGCCAACCGCGGCGACAACACCGCGGGCCCGGTCCCCTATGCGGACGCCGCCGACATCCGCGCGAAGAGCGAGGCTCGTGATGTCTGACAGCAGGACGGCCAACGACGCCTGGGAGGCGCTGCTCTCCGCGCACGCGGTTCTCATGAAGCGGTTCGGGGCCGAGGACATCTGGCGAGACGCGTCCATGCGCGAGTACGACGTGCTGTACACGCTCTCCAAGTGCCCCGAGCCCATCCGCATCAGCGATCTGAACCGCCACGTACTGCTCAGCCAGCCAGCCCTCTCACGCCTGGTGCAGCGCCTCACCAGGCGCGGCGTGATCGCGAGCGCGTCCGACGCCGCCGACGGCCGCGGCGTCCGGGTGTCGCTCACACAGGCCGGCCGGGCTCTGCAGCGCCAGATCGGGCGCGAGCACGCCCGCGGCGTCGCCCGAACGGTAACCGCCGCGCTCAGCCGCGACGAAATCAGGGAACTCGAAGCGATCTGCCTGAAGCTTGCCCGCCAGGCCGATCCGGCATCCCGGACCGACATGAAAGGACAATCGCGGCCATGACCTCTGCTCCGCAGGCCAATACCTTCCGGCTGGCGGTGGTCAGCGCAGGCACGAGCGACGCCTCCTCGACCCGGCTGCTCGCAGACCGCATCGCCGAGCGCGCCGCGGCGATCTGCGGCGGCCGCGGCGCCTCCGTCAGCAGCGCTTTCATCGAACTGCGCGAGATCGCGACCGACGTCTCCACCGCGCTGGTATCGCAGCTGACCACGCCGCGGCTGCAGCAGGCCATCACGACTCTCGGGGAAGCCGACGGCGTCATCGCCTGCACGCCCGTCTACAAGGCCGGGCCCAGCGGCCTGTTCACCTCGTTCTTCGACATTGTCGACAACGACCTGCTCATCGCGAAGCCGGTCGCGCTCGCCGCGACGGCGGGGACCGCCAGGCACGCCCTCGTTGCCGATGATCAGATGCGGCCGATGTTCGCCTACCTTCGTGCCATGGTCGCGCCGACGTCGGTGTTCGCCGCACCGGAAGATTGGGGCGACCCGACCTTGCAGAACCGCATCGGCAGAGCCGCCTTCGAGCTCACGCTGCTGATGGAGAGCGGGTTCAGCGAGAAGATCAGGGATGAATCCTGGCAGACCTATCAGCATGAGAACGGAACCGCAGGCGGCACTGACGTGTCCATCGATCTCGATACCGACCTCATGCGGCTGGCGACCGGTGGCTCCGCCACCTAGTTGACCGTGGCAGCAAGCACAGCATGCGCCCTGGCTGAAGCGCACTGCGCAAAATGCGCAATGATGGCATTACGCGCGGAGCGGGCGCAGCGCGAACAATCCTCACGGTTACCGGCAGAGCTACGGAGGCGGTCGATGGCGCGAACGGTCCTGAGCGGCGGCCGGGTCTTTGACGGGACAGGCAGCCCCATTGCGGACGCAGACGTCGTGATCGCTGACGGGAAGATCGTCGATGTTGGCGTCGGACTGGACGGTGACGAGCAGGTCGACATCGCCGGCCTGACGGTGCTGCCCGGGTTCTTCGACTGCCACGTGCACGTGATGGTCTCGGGGATCGACCTGCTCCGCCGGCTGAACCGCCCGTTCTCTTACCAGTTCTTCCAGGCGGCGCGGAACCTCGCGGCAACGCTGGATTGCGGAATCACGACCGTGCGCGACGCGGGTGGTGCGGACCTCGGCGTACAGCGCGCGATCGAGGACGGCCTGATCGAAGGGCCGCGAATGCAGATCGCGGTCAGCGCGCTGAGCCAGACCGGCGGCCACGGCGACGGCTGGCTGCCCTCAGGGATCACGACGTTCCTCATGTCGCCGCACCCTGGGCGCCCGGCGGGCCTCGCCGACGGGCCCGAGGAGATGCGCAAGCGGGTACGCGAGATCATCCGAGCGGGCGCCAACGTCATCAAGGTGCACACTTCAGGTGGCGTGCTGTCACCGCGCGACAGCCCGAAGCACGCCCAGTTCCGGCCGGACGAGCTCGCCGCGCTGATGGCCGAGGCGAACGCCGTCGGCCTGCCCGTCATGGCGCACGCGCAGGCAAGCGACGGGATCAAGAACGCCCTGCGCGCGGGGGTCAGGTCCATCGAGCACGGGATCTACCTGGACGACGAGGCCATCGACCTGATGCTCCGCAACGGATCCTGGCTCGTCCCGACCCTCGTGGCACCGCACGCAGTGGTGAACGCGGCCAGCACGGGCAGCCAGTTGCCCGATGGAGTGCTGGCGAAGGCCCAGGACGTGATCGCCGCGCACGCCAGCGCGTTCGCCCGCGCGGTGGCAGCCGGCGTCAACATCGCCATGGGAACCGATACCGGGGTCGGCCCGCACGGCAGCAACCTGGATGAGCTACCGCTGATGGCCGCCGGGGGGATGACCCCGGCACAGGTCCTGACCGCGACGACAAGGTCGGCAGCCGAACTCCTGCAGATTGGCGACGAGACTGGCACGGTCATGCCCGGCAAGCGCGCGGACCTGGTCGTGCTGGCGGGCGATCCGTTCGATCTCGCGAACCTGAAGGCGAACATCCGGGCGGTTTACACGGCCGGAAAGAAAGTGCGCTAACAACGGGGCAATTGTTCGCGGCCCGGTCTGAGCAGCGGGAATCCGATACGCTCGGGTGCTCCATCCGGCATTGATCAGTAGCGACGAATTATGCCTTCACGACGAAAGGCGGGGCAATGCGACCCGTCAGGACCTTTGTCGCCGCCCAGCTGGCCCTAGCTGCTGGCCTCGCGCTGGCCCCAGGTGCGGTCGCGCTCGATCGTCAGCAGAGCCAGGCGCGCACGTCGGCGGCTACCGCTGCGTCAGGCATTCACAAGATCAAGCACGTGATCGTGATCATGCAGGAGAACAGGTCCTTCGATTCGTATTTCGGGATCTTCCCCGGCGCTGACGGCATTCCGAAGGGTGTCTGCATACCCGATCCGCGCAACGGCGGGTGCCGCAAGCCTTTTGCTGACCACTTCGACAGCAACAAGAACTACCCGCACTCGGAGTTTCCCTTCAAGGCCGACTTGAACGGCGGGAGGATGAACGGCTTCGTCGCCGTGGCGGAGCAGAAGGCCTGCGCGCCTAGTGGTTCGTGCCGTCCCACCGTGATGGGGTACCACGTCGGGACGGACATCCCGAATTACTGGGCATACGCCAGGAACTTCGTGTTGCAGGACCACATGTTCGAAGCAGCGGGCTCGTGGAGCCTCCCGGCTCACCTGTACGAAGTCTCAGGGTGGTCGGCGAAGTGTGCTCAAATGGGCGTCCCGATGAGCTGCACCGGTACGAACTTCCCGCCGCAGCGGCGGCCGGGCAGGTCGGAGCCGTTCGCGTGGACCGACGTGACGTGGCTCTTGCACCGGCACCATGTGAGCTGGAGTTACTACCTCGACCACGGCGCGATCTCCAGTCACAATCCGGAGGGGGTTTCCGTGCACTGGAACCCGCTGCCCGGGTTCACCGACGTGCACAAGGACGGCCAGCTAGGCAGCGTCCGCCCGTTGCAGGTCTTCTGGAAGCAAGCCAAGGCCGGCACCCTGCCCAAGGTGGTGTGGATCTCGCCGGACGCGAGGGACAGCGAGCACGCGCCGGCCCTGGTCAGCACCGGCCAGGCGTACGTCACCAAGATCGTCAACGCGATCATGCACGGCCCGGACTGGAGTTCCAGCGCGATCTTCCTGACCTGGGACGACTGGGGCGGTTTCTACGATCATCTGCGACCGCCTCATGTCGACAAGCTCGGCTACGGAATCCGGGTGCCGGGCCTCGTCATCAGCCCGTACGCCAAGCACGGCTTCATTGACCATCAGAGACTGTCCTCCGACGCCTTCCTGAAATTCATCGAGGACGACTTCATGGGAGGCGCCCGGCTCAACCCGGCTACCGACGGCCGGCCCGACCGGCGACCTGATGCTCGCGAGAGCGCGGCCAAACTGGGCAATCTCGTCAATGACTTCAACTTCAGTCAGTCGCCGCGGCGCCCGCTGATCCTGAATCCCTGCCCGAAGACCACGCTGAAGCCCAAGCCAGGGCCGAACTGCCTCGACAACATCGCCCTGCACGTCTCCACCTGGGGCGATAGCTGAAACGGCGGCCCCGGGCAATGCCCGGGGCCGCCGTCGCATCAGATCGCAGGCGCGATCAGCTCTTGTCGGGAGTTACTCGAACGGCAGGCATCCGCCGCCGGTCGCGAGGAAGTCACGGTTACTGAATTCCTCTTGGATGATGTAGTGGTGGTGATTGATCGTCTGGTTGAAGAGCGCACCAGGCGATCCCTGCGTCGCGCCGAACACGTAGGCGCACTCGTCACCGTTCTCGAAACCGCTGGTGTCGTACCAGCCGGTCGCGGTGTCCGGATCGGTGATCGCCTCCATGATTTCGTGGCTAGTCGGGCTGACCTCGACGTCGGCGTCCTTGTGCCCGTTCGGCGACTCGATGACCGGGAAGCGGGCGTCGGTGCCGCACGTGAACCCCGCCGGCGACTGGTAAATCGGGTATGCCAGATTCGCGTAGATCGTACTGTTCGGAGCCTGGCTGTGGTACGCACAGTAGGCCGCGCTCGGCTGGTGGTTGATCGTGCAGGCGTTGGCCGAGGTCGTGGTCGTACCCGAGAAGAAGCAGGACTCGACGTGCTTGGGCAGGAACAGCACGTAGATGTGACTGAGGTTCACGGGGAGGTTGTGCGTGGCCACGATGCTGTTGGTCTCGGCGATGACCTGGTTATCGTCGATGCAAGCGTTGTAGCCGGAGTTGTCGGCGTAGATCGCAGTGGTGTCCGCGGGGTCAAGTGTGCAGCCGTCCGCGGGCAGGGGATTGTGGTCCTGAACAGGCGCGCCCAGCTTGAGCTTGTACCTGATGGCGCCGTTGGTCCCGAAGTACTCGTTCAACGTCGAGAACACGTTTGAGTGCTTGCCGCTCGCGGCGGCCACGCCGCCCAGGAACGTGGTGATGATGCTCCTGTAAGCCGCTGACATGGGATGACCCGTTGGATGCCAGAAGATCGGCGTTACGACCACGGGACCGGTCGAGCTAGTTCCCATGACATTGCCGCCGTGGAACCAGAGCGGCGGAGTGCCGTTCGCCGGGTCGCCTGCCTTGTGGATCGAGGCCCTGGGAACGGGGCAGCCAGCCGGCCTGACGTGCACCGCACGCACCATGCCGGAGAAGCGGCCCATACGAACCGTGCTCTTAATCTTCGCGTTGCATGCGTTGGCTTTTGCCGACGGGTGCTGCGTGGTGGCGAGCGCTGATGCGCCTGCCGCCGACAAGGTCGCAGCGCCCGCAGCCACCAAGGTCAGTGCCGCGCGCAGACCGCGCTTCCTGACTGCTTTGTTCATGCGTTCCTCCGTCATCCTCGCCGGACTCCCGGGCTATCCGCCGCAACCCTGACCAAAGTGCCGGCTGAACGCAGGGTTTCGTAATCGCCAAGCGGTGTCAAGAATGCCTGGCGGATCGGTAATTAGCAGAGCGAAGTATCGAGCCAGACACCAGATCCGGTGGCTTGGACCACTGCCCAATTGACCATCCGCAAGTCGTTTTTGATGACGTTTTAATAACGGAACCGTTAGTGGCGAACCAGGACCCTCATGCCCGCGGCGGCCACTTCGCCGTCGCGGAACTGATCGGCCGCGATTTGGCGGAGTTCTTTGCCACCACCGGCCCGTGAGAACGCGCCGTGGCCCGAGGCGTCAGGGCGGCAGAATCAGCTTTGCTGCCGATCGCCAGCAGCGAGCAGGCGGCGCAACGTCTTGCCCGACAGCGACGTCGGGATGGCGTCGACGAATGCGACGTCGCGGATCTGCTTGTACGGCGCGACCCGCTCGGCCACATAGTCGATCAAATCCTGTGCGGCTACGTCCTGGGCGGGCACTACATAGGCCTTGCCGTTAGCGGAGCGCGAGCGACGAGTTACCGCTGGCCATTCGGGCGATCGGCGCCGCGCGGCCAGGCGTGCTCTGCGACATGCTGGTGCTCGCCAGCAGCGCCTGCGCGGCTGCGTAAGTCGCCATGACGAGGCCGTCGGCTGAGCGGTTCTCAACAACGCCGAACTTCGTGAGGGCCAGCAGCGCGTCCGAGGCGAGGAACAGCAAGCCGCCGGTCGCGGCGGCCGGAGAATCTTGGTCGAGCGCGGTCAGGGACATGGCTAGCAGAACAACGCTGTAGAGCAGGACAGGGATGCGGTCCCGTCCTGTTCGTGGCCACAGGCGGACGTTGACAACGACGGCCGCGACGGCAGGCGGGGAGGCCAGCGCGGGGTGCTCGGCAAGGCGGCCGCCGCCTGGCTGCTTGCGCAGGCCGCTGATCCAGGCCAGGTGGCTTGCCAGGAAGCTGACCAGGCCAGCCTGGAACGCCGCGTCGCCGGATCCCAGCAGCGCCAGGTCGCCCGCCCAGCTCAACGCGAGCGCCCGCTGGGTTGCCCTGGCGCGGCCGACCATCAGCACGGGCATCAGCAGCGGCTTGGTGAGCCACCGCTCGCTGTCCCTGCCCGCGACCGCCAGCAGCGCATCGGTCGCCGCCAGAGCCGTGAAGATCGCAACCTGGCGAGTTGTCCGTGGGACACCCCGGGAACTCCGCGACTGCGCCTTCATTTGCGTCAGCAGCGGGGTGCGGGCGGGCTAAAGCTGGTGGTGCTCGGCGTGGCAATCCAGTTGTCAGAGACCCAGTGCAGGCTGTCGATCTTGTCCCAGATCGAGGTGCTGCCCACCTTCGAGCCTGTCTTCTGGCAGGACAGCCATGCGAGTCCGCCTCCTGGGAGCATCCCGGTGACCGGCCGCGAGGCACCTGGACCGCTCCGCTCGCTCGCCCCGCGGACCGGTGTCACCTGGTAGGGATACACGCAGCGGGTTATCGGCGCGCTGTAACCCGGCTTGGACGGCGTGCTCACGTAGGAGTCAGTGACGTAACCACCGTTGTTCAGCTTGTCCCACACCGCGGTGGTCCCGACGGACGACCCGGGCGCCTGGCAGACGACCGCCAGGCTCGCGCCCTTCGGGTACAGCTTCACCAGCGGGTAGGCCTGCCCTGGTCCGCTGCGGGCGCGGACCGCGGCCGTCGCCTGGTACGTGAAGGCAGTGGTCGCCACGGGAGCGTCGAAGTTGTCGGCGTCGATGTTGAGGTGCACGCCGCCGTAGGTTGCGCCGAAGTCGGCCTGGTACTGCTTGGCCCGCTGGTGGACGGCCCACAAGTTGTCGGCGATCCCGGCCCACCCCGTGAGTGCGGGGTCGAGGTCGTAGCGAGCGATCCAGAGCGCGTCGGGCCGCGCGTAGGCGGAGGAGTTATAGACCGCGGCCAGGTCGCGGGCGCCGAGGTTCAGGTTCTCGTAGACGCCGGAGACATATCCGAGTCGGTGCAGCTTCCCGGTCCATGCCGACAGGAACGTCAGAACCGCGTTCCTGCAGGTCGTGTCGGTGGTCGTGTATTGCTCCATGTCGTAGTAGATCGCGCCGCCACGGAACATGCCGAGCGCCTTGACCTGCAGCGAGGCGTCGGCGGCGGCCGCGGTGCCCTCGGCGGCAGCGGCCGCCGGGACGATCTTCGAGTCCGTCGCCTTGCCGCCGCACGGAGGCTGGAGGCCCTTGTAGATCGGGATCAGCCGCCAGCCGATGTCGGCTACCGACCTGGCCCAGTCAGGGGTCAGTTCCGGCTGCGCGCATGTGCGGTTCTGGCCCCCGACGTAGACCCCGGCGGCACGGTACGGCGATGCCAGCCATGCCTGCATCGTCGTGAGCGGCGGGGCGGTGCATGTGTCGAACGCCTGGCCCGTGTACATGGTCGCGCTCGCCCACGCCGGGTAGGCGACCGACATGGCAGGCTCGGCCATGGCCGGCCACGCGACGGCCAGGAGGGCAACAACTGTCACCCAGATGACCACCGCCCCGCGCCACCAACGACTGTGATGCACTTCAGATCTACCTTGCTCTTGCGCGGAAGTTCACAGGATGAACGAGATCAGCATCTTGGTTGACAGCTTGTACTGCGGATAGTAATCGGAGAAGAGCGATAGGAGCATGGATGTCATCGCCGACGCCGCCCAGGCACCTCAGTAATCATCAGCGCAACACGCTGCGCCAGATCTTCCAGCATCCCGCAGGCCACAACATCGAGTGGCATGCCGTGCTGTCGCTGATCGAGGCGGTCGGCTCAGCAGAAGAGCACCATGGCGGCAAGGTTGCCGTGACGCTGGGGTCAGAAACCGAATACTTCGACCCTCCCCGTCACAAGGACATCGACACTCAGGCGGTCGTCAACCTGCGCCGGATGCTGACGAAGGCCGGCTACGGAGCTGACGCCGATGATGGCGGGGCTAGTGCCGGGGAGGCCTGATCCTTAGCCGTAGCTGACTGCCCGTTCGGAAGGAGGCCGGCTGTTCGCACTAGGACTTCCGCGCTCACTCGCCGTGCGGAACCGCGGTTGTCTCAGACGGCTCGGTGATGGCTGGCTCGGTGGCGGCTGGGCCGGGACATTGCAGCAGATCTTGCTGCCCCCTCGACTGCCGAAGATCCCAGGCCTGCAGGTGGCGGGGCGGTACCTGGCGGGCGGGACCGGGACCGAGGTCCTCGGGGACTTCTACGACGTATTCCCCTCCGTGCGCGGTAGCTGGGAGTCGTCGTCGGCGATGTCTGCGGCATGGGGATTCCCGCGGCCAAGAGCACGGCGCTAGCCCGGCACACGCTGCGAGGAGAGGCGCTCCGGCAAGCCAGGCCGAGCCTGATCCTGGCCGGGCTCAATCAGGCGCTGCTGGATTGGCCCGCGGATGACCAGCGGTTCCTGACCGCGATCTACGCGACAGTGCGTCCGCGTCTCGCCCTGACGTCCGTGCGGATCTGTTCCGCGGGACACCCGCTGGCGCTGATCCGGCGGGCTGACGGCGGAGTGAAGACTTTCGGGCAGCCCGGAACTCTGCTCGGGCTGCTCCCGGATCCTGATCTGTCCGACACCCGGCAGCTGCTGCGGCCGGGTGACAGCATGATCCTGTTCACCGACGGGGTCACTGAGTCACGGAGTCACGTCGACCGCGCCTTGTACGGCGATGAAAGGCTCACCGCGCTCATCGGCGGACTCGGCAGTCTTACGGCGGCCCGGATGGCCACGGCGGTCATCAAGGCGATCAGGGCCTTCAGCGGCGGAGTAATCAGCGATGACACAGTCGTGCTGGTCCTGAAGGTGGCCTAGCCCGATCACACGGAGCGGTCCGCCAGGGCTTGGTGCCATCCCATCCGCTCAGAGCACGGGATACTGGCGGAATGGTTGAAGAAATCGCACGGGACCGAGCCATTTACCAGGCGCTGAAGGCGCTGGATGAAGTCGCCGCGGCTCTCCAGACACATTTGATCGAGGAGCACGGGGCAGATCCGGAGCGCGCAGCTGCGCGGAGTTCATCCACGAATTCGCTCATGCTTCTGCGCCAGGCCCGCGAGCGCCTTGGCCAGGGGCTCCGGGCGATCGGGGCCGACAGTATCGCCGAGTCCGACGAGATCTCCCTGCGCAACAAATGATCGCCTCACCGATTCAGGTATGCGTGAAGCGAGGCAGGGACGCCAAGCTTCAAGAGTAAGGCAACGAGCGTCACCGAGTACGCGACCGGTGACGCTCGTTGTGGAGGTTCCATTCCCGTGGTTGCCTGGAGCGAGGTAACGTTGAGACAGGTTGTCCGGTTTGGCTGAGTCACATTACGCCGCTGGCCGGGCACCGGTTGCTCTGGACCCTGGCGTACATGCGTAGCTCCGCTATCGATCTGCCCTCAGGAGTGCCAGGTGCAATTCAGCGAGATGGAGACGAGCGTGCTCCGGCGGCAGTCACCGTCGGCACAGTCCGGGCCCCCGCGGCTCGGTGGCAGCGAGTATGCCGAGCTATCAAGACTGGTCAGGGACGCAGGACTGCTGGACCGCCGCACGCGCTACTACACGTGGAAGATCCTTGCGACCGTCGGAGCACTGGCGGGCGCATGGGTCGCCTTCGTGGTCGTGGGCAACTCGTGGTGGACGTTGGCGATGGCTGGGCTACTGGCTGTGTTGTTCACCCAAGTGGGCTTTCTGGGCCATGATGCCGGGCACCGCCAGATATTTGCCTCCCGGCGATCCAGCTACGTCGCCGGCGTCCTGCTGGGCAACCTAGGCATCGGGCTGAGCTACGGCTGGTGGGTAGGAAAGCACAACCGGCACCATGCTCACCCCAACACCGAAGGCGCGGACCCTGATATCGCCGCTGGCGCGCTCATTTTCACGGCCAGTCAGCTGAATGCCCGCCGGGGCGTTGTCCGGCTCATCCGGCGGTACCAGGCATACCTTTTCTTCCCCATGCTGCTACTGGAGGGTGTTAACCTGCACGTCGCCAGTGTCCGCGCACTGGCTCGCCGGACATCGGGGCACCGGCGGATCGAAGCGGCATTGCTTGCGGCTCACTTCGCTGGCTACCTGGCTCTTGTCCTAGTGGTACTGGGACCGGGCCTGAAGGCCGTGGCGTTCGTCGTGGTGCAGCAGGGCCTGTTCGGTTTGTATCTCGGCTGCTCGTTCGCCCCTAATCACAAGGGCATGCCTGTCCTGACCGCGTCCGACCGGAGTGACTTCCTGCGCCGTCAGGTACTCACCTCTCGGAATGTCCGCGGCGGCTGGCTGACCGACTTGATGCTGGGCTGCCTGAACTACCAGATCGAACACCACCTGTTTCCTTCTGCACCCCGGCCGAGCTTGCGTCGCAGCCAGCCCCTGGTCAGGGAGTTCTGCGAGCAGCGCGGCTTGCCTTACTGCCAGACCAGCCTCGCTAGCTCGTTCGCCACCGTCTTGAGCCACCTCAACAGCGTCGGCCGGCCAAGTAACACAAGTCTGCTGGCCGACGAAGGCGCGCCCTGATGTGCCGATGACGGGCGACCGAGCCGGCCGGATCTGGGGGCTGGTCGCCATCGATGCCTCCTTTCGCAGCGGAAGCGTGACAACAGCGGATGTATGCACCGCGGCCGTAGCGGCATTGGAAGTGACCGGTGGCTGGCTGATCGCAGCTGCACACTCGGAGGCGGGTCACCTAATGTGCGTGACTGACGAGGTCAGCGAGCATTTGTTTGAGCTGGAGCTGACCTTGGGAGAAGGACCATCGCTGGAGGCGTCCGGGTCAGGCGTCCCGGCGCTGGCCTCGGATCTTGGCACCGGGGATGCCGCTAGCCGTTGGCCGGCTTTCGCCGTCGCGGCAACGCAGGCCGGCGCTGGGGCGATTTTCACATTCCCGCTGCGGATCGGCGCTATCCGGGCAGGGGTGCTCGGCATGTATCGGGCGCGGCCAGGCCTGCTCACCGCATTCCAGCTGGGTGATGCGCTTGTGTTCGCGGACACCGCGACCTTGCTGCTGCTCGAAGCACACGACCAGGCCGCAGGTGGCGGCGACGCAGCCGCTGGCCCGGGAGGCCAGCCCGCCGGCCTGGCCCTGCATCGTGCCGAGATCGACCAGGCAACCGGCATGCTGACTGAGCAGCTCGGCACCGGCATCGCCGAGGCTCTGCTGCGGTTGCGGGCCTACGCTTATGCGCATGACCGGCGGATAGCTGATGTTGCCGGCGATATCGTGGCGCGCCGTCTGCGCCTGAGTGCTGACGTTGATCTTGCCGGAGATGTTGAGACATGAGGCACTCGCCGCGCCTCGGCGCGGTCGTTGCGGCGGGTTCCTGTGACGGATCTTGCTATTGCTGCTAGGAGGGTGAGCGACTTGGACCGAGAGTTGCTGTCGGAGACTTTCGTCGAGCTGACGGACACGATGGTCGCTGACTTTGACGTGATCGACTTCCTGCACATGCTGACCGACCGGAGCGTCAAGCTCCTGGATGTGTCCGCGGCCGGGCTATTGCTGGCTGATCCCCGCGGGGAGCTACGTGTGGTGGCGGCTTCGAGTGAGGCTGCCCGGCTGCTGGAACTGTTCCAGCTGCAGAACGACCAGGGCCCGTGCCTGGACTGCTTCCGGGTCGGCCAGCCTGTCTCCGCCGCGGACCTGGACGCCGAGGCGCAGCGCTGGCCGCGTTTCGCGGCCGCCGCCCGGCAGGCCGGCTTCGGGGCCGTGCAGGCACTGCCGATGCGGCTGCGCGATCAGGTGATCGGTGCGCTGAACCTATTCCGCGCCAGCCCAGGCGCATTTGACCCCGCCGACGTCCGCGTCGGCCAGGCGCTGGCCGACGTTGCCACGATCAGCCTGTTGCACGAGCGCAGCCTGCGGCACAGCGACACCCTCAACGAGCAACTCCAGGCCGCGCTGAACAGCCGGGTCGTCATCGAGCAAGCCAAGGGCAAGCTCGCCGAGCGGCTCGGCCTGGACATGGGACAGGCATTCGAGCTGCTGCGCGACTACGCCAGGAAGCACAACCTGCGGCTGGCTGAAGTGGCCCAGGCCTTCATCGACGGCAATCAGGCCATGGTCCGCCAGACTGCTGCTGCTCAGCCGCACACCGGCAACCGCAGCGGCCACTCGCACGGCCAGGCCCGGCCGGCAACACTGACCGCACCGCCAGTCAACGAAGCACCCGCCGACGCACAACCCGCCTAGCCGAGTGCTGGGACCGGCCGGGAACCTAACGAGCTCGGTTTCTGCCTGGCCGGCGCCGCATGCGCAATGCGGCGAGCAGGATAGCGCCGAGGAAGATCGCCACGCCGAGGACAAGCATGTACAGCAGGCCTTTCACCACGGCGCCAACGATGCCTAGCGCGATTGCCGCGATCACGAGTAGCAGGAAGAGGGCGATCATCCGGCAACTCCGTTCGTTGGCTGGTCAGCGGCGCGCAAGAAGCCTGGCGCCGTCGGCACCCGGCTGGTACGTCAGGCCGTAGTGCTTGAAGATCGCCTCTTCATCGCCGGCGGGCAGTTCGCCGTCGGTGTCGATTGCCGGGGCGTCCTTGACCTGTTTCTTGTCGTATCGGACCCTCAGGTACCCGGGGCCCACGGTCGCGCCATCCAGGGGCACGAACACGAGCCGGCGCCGAGTCGGAAGGCCTACCTGAACCGTGCCGAACGACGGCAGATCGGTGCCGGTGTCGACGTAGACGGCCTCGAGCGCCCCGATCTTGGTGCCGCCTGCGCCGACCACATCATGGCCGCGCCACTCGCGGATATCGGCAGCCTCGAACACGCCGTGTTCCCCCGATCGTCACAGTTCACCGCAGCCCTACCCGGCAAAAGCAGCGGCAGTCACAGATAGCCTTGCCTGTTTCGGCCGGTGGCGAATTGTGCCTGTACGAGCGGACCGCTTGAGGCACCAAGGAGCGAGATCACCTGGTTTGCGGAGTCAGGATGCCGCTCAGTCCTTTCACCCAAGAGCGATCGTCCTGGGTGCCCGGTGGCCCGATCTGGACTACGCGCCCCGGTCGTGTGCGTCGGACTGGGGGTCGTTGTTCACGGGCCATGGGCGGCTGGCGGTAGCAAGTTCCCGCTTTGCTTCCTCACCTGTCAAGACGGCCAGTACGTCGCCGAGGACAGGCCGCGTGGTACGTCCTGGCGGCGGAAGCTGCGCCTGGATCATCCGTCCCTCTGGGCGGTCGGCGATCCCGAGCACGCGCGGGCGCAGGTAGCCGAGGGCGTGGGCAAGGAGCCGTGATACGTGCATCTGAGAGATGCCGAGCTCCAGGCCGATCTGGGCCTGGGTCATGTTCCCGCGGTAGCGACCCACGAGCACCACACATGCCGCATCACGCCGCTCGCTGCCGCGCGGCAGCGAACCCACAATGGCCAGCAACTGCAGGTCATCTAGCGCCGCCAGAACCGAACGCATCCGGTCTTCCGGGACAGGCGGAAGGCGTTCGGTATCTCGGCATAGCGCATCAGGGAAAGCTACTGTCATGCCCACCTCGGCTTACATCAAGTCCAAACGAGAGGACCGCCGAGGTCCTGGGCAGCTTGGTAACGTGACCATGGCCTGCGCATATGCGCGGATCGGTGACGTTTCCCAACTATCTTGAGGCTAGGTCATATTCATAGCGGCAGCAACACCCGCCGTGACCGCCGTTGTCGAGTCCGAAAGGTACCCAGACTGGCCCGGCAATCCGGCCAGCCGACGGCAATGGCCAGACGGCCAGGCTGCCAACCTGGCCCTAGCCCGCACCGCACCCCTGCCAGAACTGGATGAGGCCCTCCTGCGCGGCCGCCGTCACGCGCAGGCTCGGCTACGGATAGGCTGACGTCGTCGCACTGTTGGTGCGCCTGGGGTTTCCGCGCAGCAATGCGCAGCGGGTACTGGCCCCCTCGTGATCGACGCCAGTCGGTTAGGCGTGTCGCAGCGGCTGATCGGGCACACACGCTGCCCGCGAGCCGGAGCATTTCTTGCGTGAGGCTTCGTTCTCGAGTCCGTCGGGGCCGTCCTATCGGAAGGCACCTGAACTGTGGGCATGCGATTCGGTTTTGTCAGTACGTTCCCGCCAACCCAGTGTGGGCTGGCTACCTTCACCGCTGGCCTGCGCGGCGCCCTGCTGCATTCCACTGCAGACGAGGGGTGGGTCGTCCGGCTGGTCGACGGGCCCCCAGAGCCGCATGGTGACGAGGTGGTCGCGCAGCTCATTGCTGGTGACACCGCTTCGCTCCACCGGGCGGCCGCGCGGCTGAACTTGTGCGATGTCGTCATCGTGCAGCACGAGTACGGCGTCTACGGCGGAGCCGACGGCAGTGAGATCCTGCACCTGCTGGACCAGCTCCGGGTGCCGTGCGTCGTTGTCCTGCACACTGTGCTGACCGACCCGGCGCCGCACCAGCGTCAGGTGCTCGAGTCGGTGATAGCGAAGGCAGACGCCGTGGTCACGATGACGATGACTGCGCGCGAGCGTCTTGCGGCCGGGTACACCGCCGACATGACGAAGGTCTGCATCATCGCGCACGGGGCGCCTGCTCTGCAGACAGCGATGGCAGAGCCGGCGTTCCGCACGGGGCAGTTCACTGTCCTGACATGGGGTCTGCTCGGCCCGGGCAAGGGCATCGAGTGGGGCATCGGGGCAATGGCGCTGCTGAGCGATCTCCAGCCCATGCCGCGCTACATGGTCGCGGGCCAGACGCACCCGAAGGTGCTCCTCCGCGAGGGCGAGGCCTACCGTGATCGCCTTCGCGAGCAGGTCCGCCAGGCCGAGCTGGGATCCTGGATCACCTTCGACGGTCATTACCGGAACGCGGGCGCCCTGGCCAGTCTCGTCCGCTCCGCCGATGTGGTCCTGCTGCCCTACGACTCGACCGAGCAAGTCACATCGGGGGTGCTCATCGAGGCCGTGGCTGCCGGAAAGCCGGTGGTGGCAACGCCGTTCCCGCATGCCAGAGAACTGCTCGCAGGCGGAGCGGGCATGCTAGTGCCGCACCGCGATCCCGCCGCGATCGCGTCGGCGCTGCGCTCGGTGATCACGCGCAGGGACGTGATGACCAGGATGGCCGCCGCCGCCGCGGCGACCGCACCGCAGCTACTCTGGCCGGCCATCGCTGACCAGTATCGCGTACTCGCCGACCATCTGATCGCGGCAAGCGTGGCCGCGTGACCGCCGGCAGCATGACTCCCCCGAGCCACGTTCACCAGCCGGTATTCGATCACCTCGAACGGCTAACTGACGACAATGGCCTCTTCGAGCATGCGCGCGGCGCTGTCCCTCGGCGCGAGCACGGCTATTGCGTTGATGACGTCGCCCGCGGGCTGGTAGTGACCTGCCGTGAGCCAGAGCCTTGCCCGATCGCGCGCCGCCTGGCCACCGGCTACCTAGCATTCGTCCTCGCCGCGCTCGAACCCGCCGGGACCTGCCACAACAGGATGGACGTCGACGGCAGATGGCGCGACGAGGCCGCCGTGGGTGATTGGTGGGGGCGGGCACTTTGGGGTCTTGGTGTCGCGGCGGCGACGGCGCAGACGCCAGGCATGCGGGCCCGCGCGCTCGGCGGGTTCCGCATTGCAGCCCAGTCTCGTTCCCCGTACCTCCGGTCGATGGCGTTCGCCGCGCTCGGAGCCGCTGAGCTGCTCAAAAGACGACCGGGCGAGATGGCTGCCAGGCTGCTGCTCGCGGACGCGCTGGTTCTGATCAACGAGCCGTCGGACGGCGATAGCAGCTGGCCCTGGCCAGAGAAGCGCATGAGCTACGCGAACGCCTCAATTGCCGAGGCGCTCATCGTCGCGGGCGACGCCCTTTCCGATGTGGCGGCCCTCAACCGCGGACTGAGCCTGCTGGAGTTCCTGTTGCGCACCCAGACTCGGGATGGGCACCTGTCGGTGACTCCGGTGGGCGGCCGCGGCTGCGAGGACGTCGGCCCCGGCTATGACCAGCAGCCCATCGAGGTGTCCGCGCTCGCTGATGCTTGCGTTAGCGCGTTCCGGATCACAAATGAGTCGTCCTGGCTGATGGGCGTCGGCCTCGCCTGGGCCTGGTTCCTCGGTGACAACGACAGCGCAACGCCGATGTTCGACCCTCTGACCGGCGGCGGCTACGACGGCTTGGAAGAGCGCGGCCGCAATCTCAACCAGGGCGCCGAGTCAACGCTCGCGATGCTGGCTACCGCCCAGCAGGCCGGCCGGTTCAGCGAGATGGGGTGATAACCCGCCGCATAGAGGCCGGGCTGCGCCCCGATCCGGCCCGCGTCATCGCGCGGCTCTTCCTGCCAGGCGAGGAGCTGAAGAATGCGCACTCGCGGGCCCGCCAGGTCGTCGACCGCGTCATGAACCTTGCCGAAGACGAGGTCGAGCGGCTGGCCGCTGGCCTGCTTCGCGACTTCGGCGGTCGCCACCACAATTACGAAGCGCTCCTGCGGCGGCATGCGTCCATTGTCTCCGCGCACATCGAGAAGGCACGTGAGCTGACGGCGGCGCGCACCTTGGTGCTGGGAGCGGCATTCACCGCGGAATACGCGACCGAAGGCGCGGCCGTGTGCAATCCGAGCGCAGTTCTGGCCCCCGACCAGAGCGGCCTGCGCCCTGGCCAGGCCAGGGTGGCGCTCAGCCTGCGCGGCATCGGTGAAGGGCATATCTCCTCGATTGGCTTCTGCTCGGCTATCGTCGGGCCGGGCGCACAGTGGGACTTCGAGCCGCGCCGACTTCCGGTCTCCACAGCGGATACAACGCCCGCTAGCTGGAACAGGGCGCACCTGTATGCGGTCCTGGCCGACCAGGCACCTCTCGATGAACTCGCTGAGGCCGTCCTCCGCGCCCTGCCGGCCGAGTTCGACGGCGTTGATCTGGAGCGGGCGCTCGCGGAAGCGCACCGCGACCTGCTGACCCGGGCAGGATCCGCCGCTACCGTCGACCTGCTGCGCAAAGTGGTCTCGTCGGCTTACCAGACCTCGTTCGCCAGGGACACCGAGCTCGGGCAGCGGATCCTGTCTCCGGCCGCCGATGAGGAGAGCAACGGGATGGAAGACGCGCGGTTCACCCGGTTCGCTGGCGATGGCGGGACCGCCGAGTACCGCGCCACCTACACCGCGTACGACGGGCGGCAGATCGCCCCCCGCCTGCTCATCAGCCCGGACCTGCGCGTGTTCCGCGCTTATCGCCTGGCCGGGCCCGCGGCCCGGAACAAGGGCATGGCCTTGTTCCCACGCAAGGTGCACGGGCAGCATCTCGCGCTGTGCCGCTCCGATGGCGAGCGCACTAGCCTAGCCAGTTCGGCAGACGGTTACGTCTGGGACCGCCCGGTAGTCTTGCAGGAACCATCCGCGCCGTGGGAACTGCTGCAGGTCGGCAACTGCGGGCCGCCGATCGAGACCGGCCAGGGCTGGCTCGTGCTCACCCACGGTGTCGGCCCGATGCGGGTATACGTCATCGGCACGATGTTGCTCGACCTCGATGACCCGACACGCGTGATAGGCCACTCGAGGACTCCGCTGCTGTCCCCGGGCACGCATGAGCGCGACGGCTACGTTCCCAACGTCGTGTACTCGTGCGGCGCCCTCCTGCACGACGGCTTGCTGTGGATTCCCTACGGCATCGACGACAGCCATATCGGCGTAGCTCACGCACCGCTCGATGAGGTGCTGGCCGACCTGAGCAACTCGGTGTAGGTGCGGAGATAATCCTCGACCATTCGGTCGGCGCCGAACCGCGCGACGGCGCGGGCATGGACCTCCGCGCGGTCCAGCCGCACTGCCGCCCGGACAGCGTCGACGGATGACTCGATGTCATGAACCAGGTACCCGGTCACGCCCTCGTCAACGAGCTCAGCCATGGAGCCGCGCTGATACGCGACGACCGGGGTGCCGCACGCCATCGCCTCCACGACGGACAAGCCGAACGGCTCATCGAAATGGATTGGATGCAACAACGCGGCCGCATCACCGAGCACGTCCGCCCGGCGATGCGGGCCGACCGAGCCTAGAAATACGACCTGGTCCCCGTCGATGTGCGGCTCTACGGCGTCAGCAAAATACCGCTCGTCCTGGACAATGCCGCAGATCACCAATCGTCGTCCGGCGCGCCGGGCGATCTCGATGGCGTCGGCAGTTCCCTTGTCAGGATGGATGCGACCAAACGAGACAAGCTGCTCGCCTGATCGGGCGCGGAACGGGAGCACCTGGAGGTCAATGCCGTGATGAATGGTCGCGACATAGTCAAGCCCGGCGTCGCGATCGGAATCGGAGATCGCGACGAACGCTGAGCGTGACCGACGGTAAGCAGGAAGGATGCCCGCCCCCGAGAAGCCGTGGATGGTCGTCACCATCGGCGCCCGCACATGCTCGTCGAACGCGAGCGGCAGCCAGTCGAGATGATTGTGCACAAGCTCGAACTCGCCAGACCGGGCCAGCGCATGCGAAACGTGCAATGCCTCCCACACCCGGCCGTCCAGCTGAGCATCCTCTGCATAGCCATGCGGGCAGACACCGTCGAGAGCCGCCGCCGTCAACGAGTCGAGCGTCGCGAACAGAGTCACATCGACTCCCCGCGCCACAAGCCCCTCAGTGAGCAGGCTCGCGATCGACTCCCACGGCCCGTAGTGCTCGGGGGGCGTCCGCCACGCGATCGGCGCGACCATCGCGACGTTCATCGCTCACCGTGAGCGGGTTCTGGCGCGCTTATCACGCGGATCACACTGTCATCCGCCGCTAGACCGTCCATCAGCACCCCGGCAACCTGCCAAGGGATCGGGCGATTCATGTGGCTCGCAGCGGGAGACTGCGGGAGGAGGGCTGCAACATGCACCGGGAAGTTGCCCCTCACTAGTAGGCAGGACAGCCGCCGTCAGCGCTGCACGGCCCCTGATGTAGAGCGGGTCGGGTCCTTCGGTCAGCAGCACGAAGTGGCTGTTGAAGTAGGCCTTGAGCTGCGGTGTCCACGGAATCCGGCGGTACGACACAGTAGTCAGCCAGGCGTATTTGGCGGCCCGGAAGGCCGACATCCACGCCGCTTCCACGGCCGGTGAGCTGCCGGCGTCAGTCAGCGGGTTCCGGCCGTTGGAGAGCATGTAGTCGGTACCCAATCCATCGATCATGAGCGAGCACCCCGGCACCGTGGAAACGAACCGGTCGATTGCGATCGTGTATGAGGCTTGGTCGGTCGCGACACAGGCGCCGGGCGGGATCAGCCGCTGGGCGGCCGCAATCTCGTTGGCGGGGACGCCTGTGTGCTCGCGGGACTCGAGGATTACCTGGAACACCGTCAAGACCACGAGAGTGGCGGCGGCGGTCGTCAGGGCGGAGCGCCGCAGCCACCCGAGCCGGGTGCGGATTCCGCCGGCGGGCGGGGCGGCGAGCAGCCGCGCCGCCGGGAGCGCCATCGTCAGTGCCAGGAACGGCGCGAGGAAGGCCGCGTAGTGGTAATAAAAGTCGACAGGCCACAGGAAAGCCACCACCACAAGCGCGCAACTGCCGGTCGCGAACCGATCAAGCGCAGGTGGCGGGCTGGTGGCTAGCCGCGAGCCGAGCACGGTCAAGGCGGCGATGATGATGACGACCGCAGTGCCGATGACCATCAGCGCGGGAGTGGTCAGCTGGGCGAAGTGGGCCAACCCGAGCATCTGCTGGAGCCTGTACCCCTGCGGGATCCGCGCGATGTCGCTGCGCACTAGCTGAGCGACGATCACGCCGCGGTAGAACGCCGTAGGCGCGCTGAGCGCGAACGGCAGGACGGGCACGCAGAAGCCGAGCGTGACCCCGGCGGCGTAGACAGATGCCTGGCGCGGGCGGCGCGCGGTCAGCACCAGGATCGCCACGACCGGCAGGATGGCCCACACCTTGATCGCCCCGGCGAAGCCGAAGAGCACACCGCCAAGGAGGAGCCGCCTGGTACTGCTCGCGACCTGGTCGCCGTCGAACAGCACCAGCGTGCCCAGCAGGCAGAACAACACCAGCCACGGCTCCAGAAGCACGGTCCTGGCCGCCAGGATGCTGTCAGGGAAGATCGCGAGCACCCCGCAGGTCACCAGCGTCGCGAACAGGCCGCGGTGCCGGGTGAGCAGGCCGGCCACCGGGACCGCAGCCGCGCTCGCGAGGGCGGTGAACACTCGGGCCACTGCCATCCCGGTGCCGGTGCCCATGGCCTTCGTGGCCAGCGCGACCGGGAGCATGAGGATAGTGATTCCGGGCGGCTGAACAATGACAAAGTCGCGGTAGGGCAGCGCCCCGTGCACGAGGCGGATCGCACTGCCGAAATCCGTCCCTTCATCGTATTCGTTGATGCCCAGCAGGAAGCCGGGCCGGCTGAGGTCGTACAGGCGCAGCCCGACAGCGAGCAGGGTGGCAGTTATGATCACCACGGTGAGCGCCAGCGGCCGCGGACAGCCGGGCGGCCGCGGACAGCCGGGCGGCCGCGCGTCAGCCACCGCGGAGATCCGAGTGCCGGATGCTGTCACGCGCGGTTCCGTTCAGGAACGCCTCGTCCGTCCCTCTCCCTGCAACCACGTCTCATCTGTTCCTCCGCGACACTCTGGAATGGCACGCGCCGGCGACCATGCCCATCCCTGCCGGGCGCAGCCGGCCAGGGGGGCACCCGGGCCAGTCACGTCCTATGCAAGAGACGCATCACGGGTGCATTCCGCTGCTCGCGGGCCGTGTCCCGATTCAGCGCGCACGACATGCGCCGGAGCGAGGCGATCCTCACGTGCGGCGTCCGGCGGCGCCATGCCGCCCCGCCAGCCCAAAACAGCGCGCTACTTCAGCAATCGCTGACAGCTGCGGCGGGCCAGCGGCTTGCCGGAATGATGAAGGTCAAGACTCGGCCCAGGTCATCGCTATCCCGATGGATGAGCACCAGCACCGTGGTCACGGCCGGACCATAGGTTGGGACCGGTCGAGGCTATAGTCAGCCCTTGATCGCGTGAGCGGAGTTCCAGACGACCGCTCTGTTGATCCGGTCCGGGTAGCGCTCGATCATCGCCTCGTACAAGTCCTCGGCGCTGTCCGTGCCCCGCGCCGCGGCTTCGAAGTCCTGCAGGTAGCGGCGGGTCTCCTCGATGCTGTCCGGACTGTCCTCGGCGCCGTCACGTTTATGACCGGCGATCACCGTGGATGGCTGCAGCGACTTGATGCTGTCGAGGGCGGCGAACCATCCCTCGATGCCGCCGTGACCCGCTTCGGCGAGGTAGAGGTTGACGTCGTTATAGACCGCATCACCGGCGACGACGAGACCGAGAGAGGGTACGTGAAGCGCGGTCGTATCGTCGGTATCGCTGTGACCGAGCTCGATCGCAACCAGTTGCTCACCCTCGAGCTCGATCGTGGCGTGGGCCATCGGCTCTGCGATGGGCGGGTGTTCTGCGATCTGGCCGGGGAAACCTTTGCGCCAGAAGCCATCCAGCCATTGGTGGTTCACTTGCTCGCGCATCCGGTCCACGACCTTCTGTGTCGCCACCATGCGCGCCAGGGGAAAGCGCTCCAGAACGGGGGAAGCACCGAGGAAGTGATCGCCGTGGCCATGAGTGATATAGATCGTCGTCAGGTTCCTGCCATGTGCGGCGACCCAGGCCGCCAGGGCGCGGCCCTCGTGCATTGTCAGGAACGCGTCGACCAGGACCGCGTCGCGGTCTCCGTAGATCAGCGTGGAGCTGGTTGGTGACCACATCTCCCGCGTCTCGCCCGGAGCCAGGTGCTCGGTCACGACTGGCTTGGATGCCGCGACGTACGTTGACCAAGCGAGCGATCCCATGGCGGCCCCCAATTCCAACAGGTAACCAGACCCCGATAGACCGCAGCGTGCCCCGTCAGCGTGCAGGTAACCACCCTCCGGCACTCGCGCCCGGCCACGCGCAGCTGGGTCGAGAAGGCCTATCCCAACCTCACCTACTTCAACGAGGCCAGCAGGGGCGGCCACTTCGCTGCCTGGGAAGAGCCCGACCTGTTCGCCACCGAGATGCGCGCAGCGTTCGGCGCCCTGCGCCAGCGACAGCCATCTGCCCCGTTAGCACTTCATCCGGCCGCGCCGCACATGACAGGTCGGTCTGGCACACCAGGCGCCAGGCTCGTCACAGCATCTGCTTCAAGACGTTGAGCCCGATGTTGCCGCCGCTGATGACGCAGACGACGGTGGAGCCAGCGGCCGGGGAAATCTTGCCCGCGAGCAGGGCGGCCAGGCCGGCCGCGCCGGCGGGCTCCACAGCGAGCTTGCAGCGCTGGAGCAGCACCTGGACCGCGGCTGTGATCTCGGAATCGGTCACCCGTACCAATGCATCGACGAACTGCTGGACATGCCGGAAGGTGTGCTCGCCCGCGAATGGAGGGGCCAGACCATCGGCGATGGTGTCCACCTTCTCCAGGTGGGCGGGCGCCCCCTGCTCGAGGCTCCGGGTCATCGCGTCCGCACCCTCTGGCTCGACTCCCACCACGCGAACCGATGAGTGCTGGAGCTTGACGGCTGCCGCGATGCCGGAGATGAGGCCACCCCCACCGACCGGGACAATGACCATGCCGGCATCAGGGACCTGCTCGAGGAGTTCGAGTCCGACCGTCCCCTGGCCCGCCATCACTGCCAGGTCATCGAACGGATGGACCATCGTGAGATCCCGCTCTCGTTGCAGCGCCAGGCACGTATCGAGCAGGCTGCCGTCGGTCTGGACGACCTCACCGCCGTAACGCCTGGTTGCTTCCACCTTCGACGGCATGGCGCCCGCTGGCATCACGATCGTCGCCGTTGCCCCCGCCGCGGCAGCGCCGTAGGCCAGTGCGGCCGCGTGGTTCCCGGCCGACAGGGACACCAGCCCCCGCGATAGGTCGGCAGGGCTCATCGACAGCAGCTTGTTGAACACGCCGCGGGGCTTGAACGAGCCCGTCTTCTGAAATAGCTCCGCTTTGAGAGCCAACCGAACGCCCAGCTCATCCCCGATGGTCGCGGACGACATCACCGGCGTGAGGTGTACCCGGCCGCCGATCCTGGCCTGTGCCCGGTGGATGTCCTCGAGTCCGAGCAGCATCGCAACTCTCCCGTTTCGCCTCCGAAGCCGCCGGTGGCACCGGCTCCGGGCAGCGTACCGATCTAGAGCGCGGCCGTGCGGCTGGGCTCACTTCGCCTTCCAGACCGGCGAGCGTGATCGGGAACAAATGCGCGGTGTCATCACTCAGCCGGGATCGTCCGTTTCGGTCCGTGGCACTCACCCTGTGCGAGTGATGCGCCGGTGCGTGTCCAGGCGGGAGATTTGCAGTTTGCGTTGTCCGACCATGGCCAGGGTGTGGAGTGCATGTTCGGTTTGGTGCCCGGGCTGCAGGCGATCAGGTCCTACCGGCGCAGTTGGCTCGCCAGCGACATCGTCGCGGGGATTGTGCTGACGACGCTGCTGGTCCCACAGGGCATGGCGTACGCGGAGCTTGCTGGCCTGCCGCCGATCACCGGCCTGTACACATCCATCATGTGCTTGCTGGGTTATGCGGTGTTCGGCCCGTCGCGGATCCTGGTACTGGGCCCGGACTCCTCCCTGGGACCGATGATCGCTGCGACGATCCTGCCGCTTATCGCAGCCAAGGGCGACGAGAAACGGGCGGTCGCGCTGGCGTCGATACTGGCGATCATGGTCGCGGCGATCATGATCCTGGCGTCGGTGGCCAAACTTGGCTTCATCGCCGATCTGATCTCCAAGCCGACGATGATCGGCTACATGAACGGCCTGGCGCTCACGATCCTGGTCGGGCAGTTGCCGAAGCTATTCGGGTTCAAGGTCGAAGCCGACGACTTTATCCGTGAGCTCATCGGCTTCGTCAAGGGGCTGGTCAATGGTGAGGCAATCGCCGCCGCGGCGGCGGTCGGGTGCGCCGGGATCGTGGTGATCCTGGTGCTGCAGCGCTGGTTGCCGAAGGTCCCGGCGGTGCTGATCATGGTGGTGCTGGCCATCGCCGCGACGAGTGTTTTCCAACTAGCGGAACACGGTGTCAGCCTGGTCGGCGTGCTGCCCAAAGGGTTCCCGCCGCTGACCGTCCCGCATGTCCGCCTGTCCGACCTCGGCCCGCTGTTCGCCGGGGCACTGGGCATCGCTTTGGTGTCTTTGGCCGACACGATCTCCACAGCCTCGGCGTTCGCCGCCCGCACTGGGCAGGAAGTCCACGGCAACCAGGAGATGCTCGGCATCGGTGTGGCAAACCTGGCAGCCGGATTCTTCCAGGGCTTTCCGGTCAGCACCAGCGGGTCGCGGACCGCCGTGGCGGAACGCTCCGGTGCCAAGACCCAGCTGACCGGCGTCACCGGGGCAGTCCTGATCATCGTCATGATCGTGCTGGTACCGGGTTTGTTCCGCAATCTGCCCCAGCCCGCGCTGGCCGCCGTGGTGATCACCGCGGCGCTGTCCCTGGCCGACATCCCGGCAACGGTGCGGCTCTGGCGGCAGCGCAAGGTGGAGTTCCTGCTGTCGATCGCTGCCTTCGGCGGTGTCGTGCTGCTGGGTGTGCTGCCTGGGATCGCGATCGCGGTTGCCCTCTCGATCCTCAACGTCTTCCGCCGGGCCTGGTGGCCCTACGATGCCGAGCTCGGGCGCGTGGAGGGACTGCCGGGCTACCACGACACCCGCTCATATCCCGCCGCCGAGCACCTGCCCGGGCTGGTGATTTACAGGTTCGACGGACCGCTGTTCTTCGCCAACACCAAAGCCTTCCGCGGCGAAGTCAGGCGGCTGGCCCACACCGATCCGCAACCGGTCTGGATCCTCATCGCGGCGGAGCCAATGACCGACGTGGACACCACCGCAGCCGATTCGCTGACCGAGCTCGACGACGAGCTGAACGCAGCCGGCATCAGCCTGGTGTTCGCCGAACTCAAGGACCCGGTCCGGGCCAAGATCGAGCGCTACGGGCTTACCCGAACCATCGATCCGGCCCACTTCTTCCCCACCATCGAAGCCGCCATCACCGCGTTCCGCGAGCAAACCGGTGCCCAGTGGAGGATGGAAGCGGGTAAGGCAGACAGGGACGCACCAGGGCAGTGATGACATCCGCCTTGATGTCACCGCATCGATCGGGGGACGGGCGACATGGCAAAGAAGGACAAGAAGAACAAGCAGAAGCAGCACGACTCCGCCGCTGGCTCATCGCCGAAGATGAAGCGCGGAGCCTACGAGCGGGAGATGAGAGTGCTGCACGGGGAACTCGTTGCGATGCAGGAGTGGGTCAAGGAGTCAGGAGCCAAGATCTGCATCGTGTTCGAGGGGCGTGACGCCGCCGGAAAGGGGGGAACGATCCGGCGGATCACCGAGCGGGTGAGCCCGCGCGTGTTCCGGATCGTCGCGCTGTCCGCTCCCACCGAGCGCGAGAAGTCCCAGATGTACATCCAGCGGTACATGTCGCACTTCCCAGCCGCCGGCGAGGTCGTGATCTTCGATCGCAGCTGGTACAACCGGGCGGGCGTCGAGCGGGTCATGGGCTTTTGCAGTCCTGAGGAGACCGAGCGGTTCCTTCAGCTGACGCCCGGGGTCGAGAAGGTCATGACCGACTCGGGGATCCTGCTGCTGAAGTACTGGCTCGAGGTCGGCCCAGACGAGCAGACCCGACGCCTGCAGAGGCGCATCACCGACCCGCGGAAGATCTGGAAACTGTCGGACCTGGACCTGAAGTCCTACAGCCGCTGGCACGAATACTCCCGAGCCAGAGATGCGATGTTCGCCGCAACCGACACCGCGTGGGCGCCGTGGTACGTCGCGAAGACCGACGACAAGAAGCGCGGCCGGCTGCAACATCATCAGCCATCTCCTCAGCCAGATTCCGTACAAGCCACTCGCCCCGCGTGATGTCACACTGCCCCAACGAGAGCCCGCCGTCGGCTATGCAGCGCCGGACCTGGCCCTGCGGTACATCCCGACTCCGTTCTAGCCTGCCGGCTAGCTGGCAGGACACGCCCTTACTATTGCCTGACGCGAAGAGCCCTGCCGAGCGGTCCCTCGCACCGCGGTGCAGGGAGAGGGAGATTCCGCCGTGATACGAGAAGAATTGTCTAGGCTCTTCACACGCGCAGAGCGGCATCGGCGCCTGTTCGCGCGCCTGATGATCGCCTTCGGCCTGTCAATTGTCGTCTTCGCGGTCGGCACTATCCTCATATGGATATTTGAAAGCGGCCGGAAGGGCGGGAGCATCCACGGATTCGGTGATGCGGCCTTTTTCTGCTCTGTGCAGCTGCTTACCATCTCGTCGAGCATGACGAACCCGCTGACCTCGGCCGGCAAGATTATCGACGTCGGCCTGGAGCTCTGGGGCATCTTCGTCGTCACCGTAGTCGCAGGCAGCTTCGCCACCTTCTTTACCTCAGGGGACTCGAGTTAGTCGGCTCAGGCCGTCGCCCCGGCTGAGGCCGATGAAACCAAAACCTAGGCCGAGGGCTGAAACGATTGCTTTAGCACTGTTCTTCCGCTCGCGCACGGATACTCCCGCTTAATGCCATCAGCTCGAATCGGATCGTAATCATGCCAGCGCGAGACGGTGGGCAAAGCGGAATCTTGCGGGCTCGCCCCAGGATTGGTCCTAGCCTGCACCGCGCGTCCCAGGCCGTAGCAAGCCTGGGGAGCCACGCCGCCCGCACGATGGCCGCCGGACCGAGGCGATCCTCACGTGCGTCACCTTGGGCACCACGAATCGCTGACCCTAGTGGTGGGTACGCCGCAGATGGTGGCGGCGCTAGCCGCCGCGTAAAGGGCGGGAATCCGGTACCGCTGCACCGCACCTGCTACCGGGACAGCCGGCCGGGTGGAACTGACAGCAAGGGAGCACTAGATGGTGGCCTGGGAGCAGGTGAAACGTGATGACGTGTTGCGCGCATTGCAGGAGTACGACCGGCTGGGACCAGAGCAGTTCTTCTCTGATCATGGTTACGCCCCTACCACCACTTATGAGCTGATCAGGGACCAACGTCGTTACCCGCCGAAAGCAATCTTGGGCACAGCTTATGAATTCGCCACGGGCCAGCGCCTCGCCTCCGGTGATTTCGAGGGCGGGAAATCCGGCGCCGTCAAGGTCCTCGGCGAGCTGGGATTCACCGTCCAGGCGAAACCGCGACCGGGCAGGTTAGCCGACCCGCTGGCGGAGCTTGCCAGTAGCTGCAGGTAACTCCTCGCGCAGCGTAAGTGCGGCAACGATGCACGATTACTGCGAAGTCCGGCAGCTATCGACCGCGGGCTCGGCGGCTGTGCCGACTGGCGGCAGACTGAACCTTCGACCGGATGACCTCGAGGCACCCGCCGTAAGGAGAAGCTGGTGAGCAGCGACCGCGCCGCTGGAAACCTGGTATCGGTCAACGTCGGGCTCCCGCAAGATATCTCCTGGCACGGCAAGACCGTGCATACCGGAGTCTGGAAACGACCGGCCCCGGGGCTCAGCCAGGTGAGGCGCCTCAACATCGACGGTGACGGTCAAGGCGATCTGGCTGGTCACGGGGGTGAGAACCGGGCCGTCTTCGTGTACCAGCTGGACTCCTATGAACACTGGCAGCGCGAGCTCGGCCGCAACGACTTCGAGTACGGACAGTTCGGCGAGAACTTCACCGTCAACGGCTTGCCGGACGACGAGGTCTGCATCGGCGACCGCTTCCAGATCGGCGAGGCTCTCTTCGAGGTGACGCAGCCGCGCGTCACCTGCTATCGGGTCGGCATCCGGATGAATGACCCGGGGATGCCGGCACTCCTTGTCTCGCACCACCGGCCAGGTTTCTACTTCCGGGTCCTGCGCGAGGGCGCGGTGCGGCCGGGCGATCCGATCGTGAAGGTCATAGCCGGGCCAGAGGCAATGACTGTCGCCGAGGCCGACGCGCTGCTCTACCTGCCGGGTCATCCGCGTGAGCGGGTCGAGGCTGCACTGCGCGTTCCGGCGCTCTCGGACGGCTGGAAGGCATCCTTCCGCGAGATTCTCCAGCAACCCGAGAACTCGGCAGCCGGCGGGAATGCCGGGCTGACCGCGCAGGCTCCGCCGCCCGCGTGGCCTGGCTTCCGCGATCTTGCCGTCACCGACATCACCCCGGAGAGCGCGTCAGTGGTGTCGCTGAGCCTCGCCGATCTCGCAGGATCGGACCTGCCCGCTGCGCTGCCCGGACAGTTCCTCACGCTGCGGCTGCACCCGGGTCACGAGCAGCCACCACTGCTGCGCAGCTACTCGATGTCCGGAGCGCCCGGCACAGGTACCTACCGCATCAGCGTCAAGCGTGAGCCGCGCGGTGCCGCCAGCGAGTTTGTGCACGACCGCCTCCGCACGGGCGACCAGCTCGAGGTAGCCGCCCCCCGCGGCACGTTCGTCCTCCAGCCCGACGACGCTCCGGTTCTGCTGATCAGCGCGGGGGTTGGGGCGACTCCGGTCCTGGCGATGCTGCACGCACTTGCCTCGACCGGGTCGAGCCGGGAGGTCTGGTGGTTGCACGGCGCCCGCAGCAAGGCCGAGGAGGCCTTCGCGGCCGAATCACGGTCACTGCTGGCCGGGCTGGCCAACGCCCACCGGTACATCTGCTTCAGCAGCCCTGGACCCGGCGACGCGCCGGGTCGTGACTACGACGCGACGGGCCATTTGACAGCCCAGGTCCTCACCTCCCTGGACCTGCCCGCCAACGCCGAGGCCTACATTTGCGGCCCGGCCGGATTCATGACCGACATTTCGGTCGCGCTGAGCCATGTCGGCCTCGGCCAGAGTCGGATCCGGACCGAGCTGTTCGGGGCCCGCCCGTCCGGCACGCCGGGCGTCGTCGCGGCCGCGGCAAGCCCGCCGCATCAGCCAGCCGGACCGCCAGGCGAAGGACCAGAGATCGCGTTCGCGCGTAGCGGTATCACTGCGCGATGGAGCACCGAGTACAGCAGCCTTCTGGAGTTCGCCGAGGCCTGCGACGTGCCGGTGCGCTGGTCATGCCGGACGGGCGTATGCCACACCTGCGAGACACCGCTGATGTCCGGAGCGGTCACCTATTCGCCCGAGCCGGTTGACGAGCCGGGCGAGGGCAGCGTTCTGATCTGCTGCTCAGCGCCCGGCCGGGACGTCGTGCTCGACTTGTAGGAATCAGCCGAAGAGGACTGGCGACCCGCCCCAGTCTCGCGTAGGCCCAGGTCGGGGGCGCCGACCCGGTCCAGTGGATCGAGTTGATCGTCGGTGAGCGATATGTCGAGCGCGCCGAGCGCTGAAGATGCGCCGGCTCTCCGTCGCGTCGGCGCCCCGGCCCCCCTCGGTGCCGAAGGTCATGTCCCGACGCACAGCTCGGAGACCTTCAGGCCGGTGGCGCCGAAATTCAGGTATCGCACAGGAAACTCTCCCTCATAGCCTGAAGTCGCGGACGGCCCTGGGTAGCAGCACAAGCCCGGACGCGCTGCCGACGAAACAGAAGATGGCGATCGTGAGCCCGTAGCCGTGGGCTGGCCCGTAGCGTGCCGCGAACGCCTGGCCCAGCGCCCCGCCAGCCAGAGCGCCGACCGGGACGGCGCCGAGGCTGATCATCCGCAGCGCGGCGCTAGCGCGCCCTTGCAGTTCCTGCGGGACAAGGACCTGCCGGATGGTGACGATCGTGACGTTCCACAGCGGCGCCAGGAAACCGCGGGCGGCCAGCGCGACCGCGACCCACAGAACCGGCAACCCGAGCAGCGCGGCCTCGATCAGCAGGAGCGCGAGCGCACCGGCGGTCGTCTCAGTGAGAAGGAGCCTGCCCGCGGCGAATCTTCGTGCCAGTCTCGGCGCCGCCACCGCACCGACCATTGTCCCGGCAGCCCCGAGTCCCAGCGCGAGCCCGGCGAGAGCGGGGGCGAGCCCTAGACCGCGGTAGACGAAGAGCAGGAGGACGGCCTGGCACGCCGTGCTGCCTACATTCGAGAGCGCAGCGCACACAGCAGCCCGCAAGAGCAGGGGCTGGTCGCGCACGACGCGCAGCCCGATCGCCAGCTCGCGCCCAAAAGACCGCCGGGCGCCCTGATCACCCTGCGGAAGCCTGCCTGTCGGCAGGCCGCGCAGGAGCAGCGCCGAACCGAGGAACGAGAGTGCGTCGCCGAGCAGGGCCAGCGGCGCTCCGACGAGGCTGATGAGAGCCCCGGCGAGCATCGGCCCGCTCAGCATCGAGGCCGAGGTGCTGAGCTCAAGCCGCGAGTTTGCCTCGGCGAAATCGGGCGGACCGAGGATCTCGGGGACATAGCTTGTCGACGCCGTCAAGAAAAAGACCGTCGCGCTAGCCGCGAGCGCAGCGACGGCCGCGAGCTGCCAGATCGTCAGCCAGCGGAGCAGGTAGGCAATCGGAACAGAAGCGATCAGGGCCAGCCTTAGAAGATCGCAGGCGACCATCACCGCGCGGCGGGGAAGCCGGTCGGTCCACACCCCGGCGACGATGCCGAAGAGCCCCCACGCCAGCCCTCCTGACGCGACCAGCGCTCCGACCTCCAGGCCGCTCGCGTGCAAGGTGAGAATCGCGACCGTAGGCAGCGCGACAAACGTGATCGCGTCGCCGCAGGCGCTCACCGTGTGAGCCGCCCAGAACCGCCGGAAGTCGCGGCTCCGGCCCAGCACGCCCATCGACCGTTCCGTGAACGAGCGGGCATTGCCAGCAGACTCGAGCGAAGCGCTTTCGATATTCATCGAATATGACCTATCATGTTCGAATGAATCCGCGCAAGCCACCGGTGGTTTCCGTTCTCGCGCCCACGCGAAGGTTCGCGGTCGAGGTCGTCGACGGGACCGCGCTCGAGCTCCTGGTCGCACTGCGGGCGCTCAGCTCACCGGAGCGGGCACGGACGTGGATTCCGTCAACGCCCGGCGGCTGCCCTTCGGCGACCCGCGATGCCGTCGAGGCGATCGGCGATCCCACCGGGGACGTGTGGCTGCACCTGCTCGGGCTCGCGCTGGAGACAGGAGCAGTCGATGCCGCGAACTTCGTCGAGGAAGTAAAGCGCACCAGGCCCCTCGACTTGCGGCGGCACCTCCTCGGTCTGCACGTCCCGAGTTGGCGCCGCGCAGCGGGCCGGGCGACGATCGAGCAAGCCGCCAGGGGGGACGCGCACGCCTGCGATCAGCTGGCAGCGGCATGGCGCGAGTACTGCGACGACGGCCACGGCGACCTGCCCGCCATCCTGAACCTGAGCCCAGCCGACACGAAGAAGCTCATCATCACAGCGCTCGAGCGGTTCGCCACCGAGGTGCTCGCACCGCACCAGGAACGACTGCGCCGCACGCTCAACTCCGACGCCGAGATGCGGCGACGGGAACTGGTGACCGCGGATCCCCGTGACGTGATCGAGCGGGCCACCGGCGGCTACCGGCATGAGCACGAGGACAGCTTCAACCGCGTCATCCTCTTCCCGCAGCTGGCTCACGCCCCGGCCATCTTGCTCTGCGAGCACCGCGACGCCCGGCTGATCGGATACGCGGCCGCGTCCCCCGATTCCGCCGCGACCGAGGTGCTGCTCGACCTCGGACGCGCCATCGGCGATCCAAGCCGGGCGGCCATCCTGGCCCGGCTCCGCGAGGGCGAGGCAAGTCTCGGCGACCTCGCCCAATCACTCGGCCTCGCCAAGTCGACGATCCACCACCACGTCTTCCAGCTCCGCGCCGCACGGCTGATCACCGTGCGCGGCAACACCCAGGGCACCTTCTACGCGCTGCACCCTGACGGCTTCGCGGCCGCAGCCGAACTCCTCCAGGGATACATCGCAGATTAGGAGGATGCTGCGCCGGTAGCCTGCCTGTTTGGATCCGGAGATCACAGCTTGCCCTGGGTCGCTACCCGACGAACTCCCGCCGGGGCGGGCGTCTGTGGCTCCCCCGCGCCAGGAACCGGATCCGCCGCGGGACCAAGCGGTGAGTCCGCAGCGCCAGGCTGACTCGCTGCAGCTGAGCGGCTGTCGAGTGCTGGGGAAGTTTTGTGCAGTGAGGTGTGCGCCAGGCTCCGGCCCACCGTCGCGATCAGGAACGCGGCGAAGATGACGCGCAATGGCAGGGCGCCTAGGTGCGCTGCGATCTCGGCGCCGACGGGCACCGTTAGCGCTCCGCACGAGCCTACGGCGGCCGCTTCCGCCAGCCTGAGCGTGCGCATCCGCAGGTGCGTCAGCGCCCCGATGACCCAAATAGGGATCAAGGCGAGCAGCGCAGTCCCCTGAGCGATCTGCTGCGCGAGCCCGAATCCCACCACGAGCGCGGGAACCAGGAGGGTGCCGCCACCGCTGCCCAGCATTCCGCTGGCCAGGCCCGCGAGCGTACCCAGGGCGCAAAGCGTTGCCACAGCGGACACATCCACGGCGACCGGGCGAACGCTTCCGGTGGGCAGCGCGACGACCAGACGGACCGCCGTGGCCAGCAGCACCAGATTGAACAGGCCACGCAGCACGGGCGCCCGTACCCGGCTCGCCAGCAACGACCCGGCAATCACACCTGCGGCGGCCCCCGGAACGATTGCCGTGGCGGCCCGGCCGTCAACATTGTGGAGCCCGGCGTAGGTTAGCGCCGCCACGACAGAGATCGGCAGTACCGCCGCGATCGTGGTTCCGCTGGCCTCGGCGCGAGTCATCCCGACCCTCCGCGAGGTCAGAACCGGGACGATGACCACGCCGCCTGCCACCCCCAGCAGCCCGCACAGCACACCCGCCACGGCGCCCGTGACACCGAGAACTGCAGTGCGGCCGCTCGGCCGGCAGTGTCCGATCCGGGCCGCCAAGACCGCCCTGCGGTGTGATGGTGCCATGTCCCGATCCCTTCCTGCCGGACCGGCGCCGCCCGCCGGACCACGTTCCAGGGAAGCCTGGCCGATCCAGGTTGCAACTTTCTTGCAGCGGTCGCCCTTCTGCGCGTGGCCAGGTCCATTTCGCTCAAGGAATGGCCATCCCGCCGCCTTGACGTCGCGGCCGAATCAGTCTCGCCACGTTCACCGTCGTCCGAGGCCCGGGCAACTCCGGCTCTGGGGCGCTTAGATCGCAGCGTTGTTTATGCTCGGGGAGATGACCATTCAGCGGATGGACAACGTCGGCATCGTCGTCGACGACCTGGACGCGGCAGTCGCGTTCTTTACCGAGCTCGGCATGGAACTGGAAGGCAAGGCGCAGGTCGAAGGCCTGTGGGCGGACCGCACCGTCGGACTCGACGGCGTCCGGAGCGACATCGCGATGATGCGGACCCCGGATGGGCACAACAAGCTGGAGCTGAGCAGGTACCAGAGCCCGGCGGCGTCCGGCGCCGAGCCGGAGAACCCGCCGCCCAACACGCTGGGCCTGCATCGCGTCATGTTCGCCGTCGACGACATCGACGACACCGTCACCCGCCTCCGCGGCCACGGCGCCGAACTCCTGGGCGAGGTGGCGCAGTACGAGAACATCTTCCGGCTGTGCTACCTCCGCGGCCCGGCGGGCATCATCGTCGCCCTGGCCGAACAGATCGGCTGACGCGTGGGCGTGGAGCTTCGAGCGCGACCGTTTGCGATCCACGTCGAGGAAGAGGTGCTCGCCGACCTGCGGGTGCGGCTGAGCAGGACCCGCTGGCCCGATCAGGTGAAAGACGCCGGATGGGAACAGGGAACGGAGCGCGAGACGCTTCGATCACTGGTGTCGCACTGGGCTGACGGATTCGACTGGCGAGCGTACGAGCGGGACCTCAACGAGCTGCCACACTTCAAGGCGGACGTCCGCGGACTCGGGATCCACTTCGTGCACCAGCGCGCGGCGCGCGGGCCGGGGCTCCCGATCCTCCTCGTCAACGGCTGGCCGAGCACCTTCATCGAGGAACTCCCGCTCGTCCCGCTGCTCACCGATCCCCAGGCCCATGGGATAGCGGGCCCGGCGTTCGACGTAGTGATCCCCTCGATGCCGGGCTACGGCTTCTCGGACCGCTCGCCGAGAGCGGGAGTGACGCCAAGGGCGACGGCCGAGATGTTCGTCGAGTTGATGCGTGGGCTCGGCTACGACCGCTTCGTCGCGCATGGGAGCGACTTCGGCGCCGAGGTCTTGACCCAGCTCGCGCTCTGCTCCCCGCAGCACCTCGCCGGCCTGCACCTATCGACGTTCGACTGGCGCCCGTATCTCGGCGCCGGATCCCGATCACTCTCGCCGGCCGAGCGCCTGTACCTCGCCGAGCGGGAGGGCTGGGTCGAAGGCGAGTACGCGTACGACGAGCTTCAGTCGACCAAGCCGCAGAGCCTCGGCTACGCGCTCAACGACTCCCCCGTCGGCCTGGCGGGATGGATGCTGGAGAAGTGGCGGTCGTGGAGCGACTGCCGCGGTGACGTGATCGGGCGCTTCGGCCGCGACTTCCTGCTCGCCATGCTGACGATCTACTGGGTGACGGAGACCGCCACGTCGTCGGCGCGCCTGTACTACGACCACCGCCGGTACCAGGCCCAACTAGGACCGCGCGATCACGTCGACGTCCCCACCGCCGTCGCGCTCTTCCACCACAACTTCGTGAGCGAAGGCGTGCCGCCGCGCGAGTGGGCGCAGCGGCTCTTCAACGTCTGCCGCTGGACCGACATGCCCCGCGGCGGCCATTTCGCGGCGGCTGAGGAGCCCGTCCTGCTCGCGACGGATATCGCCGCGTTCTATGAGAGCGCTGACCCCAGTACCGCGACCGCTTGAGTCCGTCAGACTCGCCCACCATCTTGAGGCGAGTCCCAAGCCGGAGCCCCCAGATCTG
This sequence comes from uncultured Actinomycetota bacterium, assembly GCA_963696215.1. Classification (GTDB taxonomy): domain Bacteria; phylum Actinomycetota; class Actinomycetes; order Streptosporangiales; family Streptosporangiaceae; genus Chersky-822. The sequence goes on along the minus strand of CAVOJF010000003.1, from coordinate 214,399 downwards.
AGGCATTGACAACCTACTTGTTTTTTGCAAGTGTTGGATCCGCTTACCGGATCGACCAGAGGGAGACCCCGATGACCATGATGCTCGTCAATCTGCCAGTGACCGATCTGGATCGCGCTAAGGCCTTCTACACAGCGATCGGCTTCCCCATCAACCCCGCGTTCACGGATCACAACGCGGCCTGTGTCTTGGTCGAGGAGGATCACAGTGCGATCATGCTCCTCACGCGCGAGTTCTTCCAGACCTTCTCCGACCTGCCAATCGGCGACCCGGCAGTGAGCCCGTCGGTAGCAACCGCCATCTTCTTCGACAACCGGGAGGCGGTCGACAAGGCCGTCACGAAGGGCATCGCCGCTGGCGGCCGAGAGCCTCACCCCGCCACGGACTACGGCTTCATGTACCAGCGGCAGCTCAACGACCCCGACGGCAACATCCTCGAGTTCGGTTACATGGATCCGTTCGCCGCCGAGCACGGTCCCGAGGCCTTCGCGAATCAGCAGGCCTGAGGTCGATGGCCGCACGCGAGTACGGGCAGTACGACGCGATCACCCGAGCTCTCGAGCTAGTGGGCGAGCGCTGGGCCCTGCTCATCGTCCGCGACCTGCTCGTCGGGCCGCGCCGCTACGGGGAACTTGCCGCGGGGCTCCCACGGATCCCCAGCAACATCCTGGCGGCGCGGCTCAAGGAGCTGCAGGCGGCCGGAATCATCCGCCGGGCGCCGCACTCGCGCGTCATCGTCTACGAGCTGACGCCCTACGGCCACGAACTCGAGCCCGTCGTGCTCGCGCTCGGCGCATGGGGCTTCAAGGCGATGGGCGATCCGCGCCAGGAGCAGATCATCACCCCGGACTCGATGACCATGGCGCTGCGCACCGCCTTCCGGCCGCAGGTGGCGGCGAGCCTGCCAGCGACCGCCTACGCGGCGCACTTCGGTCCGGCTGAGTTGCTCATCCGGGTGGACGGTCCCGCCCTGGACGTGACGCGCGGGGACGGGCCAGTCGACCTCGCCTTCGCCGCCGGTCCAGGCATCCGCCGGCTCATCTCCGGCGAGCTCGCCCCGGACCGCGCGATCGCGACCGGCGTCGTCGAGGTGCTGCGCGGGCGCGGCGAACTCCTCGACCGCTTCGCGACCACGTTCCACCTGGCCGCCTGACCCGACGCAAGGAGATGCAGCGTGAAAGGCGCCGCCGCCAAACGCGCCGGACACCTCGACATCGCTCGGGAGTTGATCGTCGGCCGCCAGCTCCTCGTCATGCCCTGACTTCAGAAGGAGAGCACATGCTTCGGGTCCACAATCTGCTCGTCACCCTCGATGGCTACGCGACCGGCGACGGCCAGTCGCTCGATGCCGCGTTCGGCCACGCCCACGACGAGTTCCTGCACTGGTTCGGGAGGATCCGCAACTGGCGCGGCCTCCAGCCCGACGGCAACTTCGGTCCTGACGAGGCGATCGCGGCCGCGTGGGGTGCCGCGATCGGCGCCGAGATCATGGGTCGCAACAAGTTCCGGCCGACGACTGGCCCCTGGCCGGACGACGGCTGGGTGGGGTGGTGGGGCGACGAGCAACCGCCGTTCCACACGCCGTGCTTCGTGATGACCCACTACCCGCGCGAGCCACTGGCGATCGGCGACACCACGTTCCACTTCGTGTCCGGCACCCCAGCCGAGGTTCTCAATCTGGCCGAAGCCGCGGCGGACGGGCTCGATGTGCGGCTCGGGGGCGGGCCGACGATCGTCAACGAGTTCCTTACCGTGGGGCTGGTCGACTACCTGCACGTCGTGCTCGCACCGATCGTCATCGGCCGCGGCGTACGGCTGTGGGACGGCCTCGAAGGGCTGCACCAGCGGTACAAGGTGGAGTCGGTGACGGTCCCCAACGGCGTGACACACCTGTTCTTCACGAAGCGCCCGGCACCGGGTTCGTGAGGGACATCGAGGTGCGTATCGGCGGCGGGTGGGACAACTTCATACGCCCGCGAGGCCAATCTGCCGACTGCTCAGGCTCCTTCCGTAAGCAGCGCCGCGACTGCCTCTTCCACTTCAGCGCCGACCGGGAGGCTTACGGGCTGGACCGGGATTCCGGCCAGGCCGGCCGCAGAGCTGTACCGGGCGATCAGCCGGGGGTCGATGTATGCCGACCGGGCCACCGTCGGAGTGTCACCAAGCCAGTCCGCCACGGCGCGCACACCGGCGTTGACAGCGCCGCGCGCCGCGCGTTCAGAGGCCGGCGGCCCTGAGCTAGCCAGCGCCAGGGCCATGAGCACTGTCGCGTTCCATGTGCGGAACTCCTTGGCCGTGAAATGGCCGCCGGCCCTGTCTGCGATATAGGAACTGACATCGTGCGAATGCAAGACATGCCACGAAGCGCTTGCGTCCTGGAAGCCGAACAGGGCCGTCAGGCCGTTGTCGGCTCGGGCCAGCGCGCGGACGGCCGGGCGCACAGCGGCGTCGGCGACCGTCACGGTGCGATGCTTTCCTTCCTTGGCGATGTAGTCGAACTGCAGGCCGTCGCGGCGCACGCTGACGTGCGACTTCTCCAGGGTGGCGGCGCCGTAGTGGTGATCGATTTCGGCATACCTCTCGCCGCCCAGCCGGAACAGGCCAAGGTCGATCAGCCGCACGGCAGCCGCGGCCACCCGGCGACGGTCGAGCCCGTGATGCCGCAGATCGCGCAGCGTGGCTGCGCGCAGGACCGGCAGGGCGGCCGCGAAGCGAACCATGTGCGCGAACTTCTGCTCATCTCGCTGCTCGCGCCACCGCTGGTGGTAGCGGTACTGAACCCGCCCCCGGCTGTCCACGCCCGTGGCCTGGATATGCCCGAGTGGATCTGGCGAGATCCAGACACGCGTCCAGGCCGGCGGGATGGCCAGCGCTCTGACGCGCCCCAGGGTCAGCGGGTCGCCGACCTCGCCGCCGGTGACATCCAGATAGGCAAACGCTGTCCCGGCCCGCACGCGGGAAAGCCCGGGACCGCGCGGATCGCTGCGGTTCAGGCCGAGTACGGCAGCCGGCCGCGCAGCGTTAGTCACGTCGTCACGACCAGCTTCCCGCTGACGTTGCTGGCCCCGAAGTCCTTGTGTGCTTGCACTGTCTCCTCTAACCGGCAGACACGCCGATCGGCACAACCGCCTTTCCCGCCGGCCGACACAACACGGCAACCCTAACCAGCGCCCACGAGAGCCGCGCGACTACCTCCAGCCCGGTGCGGATTGCCACGTTCTCCCTGGAGCGCTGTTGCGGCTCCGGATAGTATCCCGACGTGGCCCGGTCATTCTCGGGGTCAGCTGAGCAGCTCGCGGACGCGCGGGATGACATGGTGGCCATACAGCTCGATGTTGGTCATGAGCTGTTCGTGCGTCAGGCCTGGCATGCCGTATTTCAGGTCGAACCGAGTGGCGCCGAGGGCGCGGAGCGTGCCGGCGATCTTCTGGGCGACGGTTTCTGGTGAGCCGACATGCAGTGCTCCGTTCGGCCCGGTTTCCCAGTCGAAGGACTCTTCGGTCGGGATCGCAAAGCCGCGTTCAGGGGCAATGAGGGCGATGATGTCGTGCCAGCGGGGCCAGAATTCCTCTTTCGCCTGCTCGTCGGTGGCCGCAACGTGGCCCGGCGAGTGCACGAGCACCGGAAGCGGCGGCCGGCCGAATTTGTCTAGGGCTCGCTGGAACAGCTGCGCGTGCGCCGCGAACCGGGCCGGCGGCCCGCCGATGATGGCGAGCGCCAGGCGGTATCCGAGACGCGCGGCGCGGATCACCGACTGCGGGTTGCCGCCGACGCCTATCCAGGCGGGGAACGGACCGGATTCGGTGTGCGGCACGATGTCCTGGTTCAGCAGCGGCGCACGGGTCTTGCCCTCCCAGGTGACTGGCCCGCCCTTGAGGAGATCGGCGAACAATGTGGCCTTCTCGTCGAAGAGTTCCTCATAGTCGGCGAGGTCGTAACCGAACAGCGGGAACGATTCGGTGCTCGACCCGCGGCCGAGGATGACCTCGGCGCGGCCGCCGGAGATCGCGTTCAGCGTCGAGTACCGCTGGAAGACCCTGACCGGATCATCGGAGCTCAGCACGGTGACGGCTGAGCCGACGTGGATCCTTTCGGTACGAGCAGCGATCGCCGCCAACGCCACGTCACCCGCGGGCATGGGGAAGTAGCCGGTGTGGTGCTCGCCGATCCCGAAGTAGTCCACGCCGACCTGCTCGGCGAACACGCCCTCGTCGACGACGTTGCGGATCGTCTGGGCGTGAGATAGCGGCTGGCCTTCGGCGTCGCTGTTCCGGTCGCCGAAGGTGTCGAGCCCGAAGGTGTATGTCATGCCAGGCTCCCGGCGTCCTCGCGCACGGCCCGCTCGAACTCAGGTCGCGTCAGCACGGCCCCGAACACCGGCCCGCCTGGCTGCAGCACCCGGCCCGCTCGCAAGCTCTGCAGACGGACCGGGTCGTAGCCGATCCGGTCGACAAAACCCGCGATCGTGGCGGCCGCCTCGGCGTCGTCGCCCGCGACACCTGCGGTCCGCCTGTCCGTGGCGCCCGGCGGCCGCGCCCGGGCCTCAAGTTCGTGGTAACCGATGTGATTGAGCGCCTTGACGACGGTCGATCCGGCCAGCCGCTGGGCCACGATCTCGCTGCTTCCGCCATCTTCGAACGTCTCAAGTACGCCGTCGCTGGCCGGCCAGTAGTTCATCGCGTCGATGACGAGCTTGCCGTTCAGCAGCGCCGGATCCAGGTGAAGGAAGCCGTGCAGTGGTATCGCGAGCACGACGACGTCCGCGTCGGCCACCGCGTCGCTGGCCCAGCGTGGCTGTGCGCCGGGAATGATCAGCTCGGTGATCAGGGCGATATCTTCTGGATCCCCTGACGTCGCGATGGCTACGGGGTAGCCGGCGCTGATGGCCAGCCGGGCGATGACCGGCCCGACGTGGCCCGCGCCGAGCACCCCGAGCCGGTGTGATTGCGTCATCAGTACCCGACCACCTGGCGGATGAGGATGATGTGAATGCGGCCGGGCAGTTCCTGGTGGATCTCCAGAATCTTGCCCACCTGGCTGTGCTGCCCGTAGGCGGCCATCGCGCGGCCGTCCTCGAGCTTCACGCTGTGCTGGTAGATCCGCTGATGCGCGGCTTCCAGGGTGGGCACGAGCTTCTGCGCGCCGACTACGAAGATGACGTTGGCGGCGCCCCAGGCATAGGAGGCGAGCTGGCTGCCCGACGCCGACGCGATGACGAGGGTCCCATCCCTGGTGACCGCATGCACGCTGCCGAGGGCGTAGTCCGGCTGGCCGCCGATTGCCTTCATTTCCTGCGCCTGGGTCGCGAAGTCGAGCGCAAACATGGCGTTGCGCGCCGACTCATATGGCCCGCCGTCGTTGATCGCATCGGCGATACCGGCCTCGGCCAGGGTCACCGATGTGTTCGTCATCACCGAGGCGCCATGCGGAATCCGGGCCAGCACCGCCTTGCGCGCGGCGTCGGTGTCATCTACGACCTCCACGCTGAAGCCGTGCTCTTCCAGAGCGGTAACGGCCGCCGCGAGCGTCTGCTCGTCGGGCAGCGTGGTGAAGCGGCCAGGTGTCGTGGTCGTGCTCATAACCGGTCCTCCTCGAGCAGCGGTTCAACACTGAAGAGCTAACCGGACTTTACCCCGGTTATATTCCAGCCGTAGGGTGGGATCACCATGAACCAGCCCGTGACCTGGGGATCGCCCCACACCGAGCGAGCCGACGCCGCACGCAACCGGGAGCTTCTGCTGGCCGCGGCGCGTCAGATAGTCGCCGAGCTCGGGGCCAGCAAGCTGACCATGGACGGGCTGGCCGCGAGCGCGGGCCTGGGCAAGGGGACAGTGTTCCGCCGGTTCGGCACCCGGGCCGGGATCTTCCAGGCGCTGCTCGACGACGACGAGCGGCAATTCCAGCAGCTCGTTCTGTCCGGATCCCCGCCACTGGGTCCTGGCGCCCCGCCGCTGGACCGGCTGATAGCTTACGGCCGCGCCAGGATAGACTTTCTCGTCGGGCACAGCCAGATCGCGCGTGCGGCGCTGGACGGCAGGGAGCCGATACCAGCCGGAGCGCAAACGCCCATGTCGCGGGCGCACATCCGTTACCTGCTCGGACAGATCCGCCTCGGCACCGCCGACCTGGACGTCCTGGCCACCCAGCTCACAGCCGCCCTCGACGGCCCGCTGCTGCTCTACCTGTCATCCGCCAGCCTGACCGACACCGGTCAGCAAGTCGCCCAACGCCTCGGCCAAGGCTGGCAGGACCTGGCCCGCCGTGTCACACGCGAACAATGACCTGGCCCGGCTGGGGGACGCCGAACATCGGAGAGCGGCCAGCGACAATCCCGGAGCCAAGATCACGGGTGGCCTCCGCCCCTCACGCCAGGCTGAACAGGTGCTCGCCCGCGCTAGCAACGACGACTACCTCGTCGCCGCGTTGTCGTCCAGCTCGGGGAGGGATCGCTTTCCCCGCGCTGCCTCGGCTACATGGCGAGTGACCCGCGCGCTGAGGCTTACGATGATGGATCTCACCGCGGGTGATCCCGGTTGTTTGTTGCGCCGGTGATGCGGGCTGATTCAGGGATAGGGTCCCGTCCATGGACATGCTGAAGGGCGGACAGATCGCCGAGGCGAACCTGGCCGACTGGCGCAAGCTGGCCCAGGGACTGCATGCGCGGTACGTGATCGGCGACTTCGCCACCGGCGCACGGTTCGTCGCCGCGGTGGGCGAGGCGGGCGACGCGCTCGGCCATCACCCGAGCGTGTCCATCGGTAAGGGGTACGTCGACTTCAAGTTGGTCAGCGACGACGCCATCTACCGCGACGGCGAAGGGACCGAACACGTTGTTGAATGGGTGACCCAGCAGGACGTCGACCTCGCGCGGCGGATCACCGAGATCGCCGTTGACCACAAGGTCGACGCCGACCCGGCCTCGGTCAGCGACATCGAGCTCGGCCTCGACACGGCGCGATCCGCGACCATCGCCCCGGTGTGGGCCGCCCTGCTGACCGGGAGCGCCGATGCCCAGGGCCGCGGGACCCCCAGCGACGAGATCCGGGATGCCACTGGACGGGTGCCAAACCTGTGGTTTGGAGACGCCGTCGAACACCAGGCGCCGGGTCAGCGGTTCCACATCGAGATCTATGTGGCGCCCGAGGTGGCCGGGCAACGGATCGCCGCTGCCGTCGCCGCGGGTGGGACCGTCGTCGATGACAGCGACGCGCCCTCGCTCACCGTGATCGCCGACCAGGACGGCAACAAGGGAATCGTCTGCGTCGACGCGTCCGCCGCGAAGAAGGATTGAACCGGCAAGTCGGTTGACCCGTGGCCTGGCCGCGGGTCACTTTTGGCCCGCGGGATCGCTCATCGCCGGAGCGTGTCTTGGCGAAGGTTGCCCCCGCCGCGCCTGACATCCCTTGCTTAGATCTCTGCTCTCGTTTCCCGGCTACTGGCAGACGCCGACGATCATCCGAGCACCCATCGTCCGAGATCTCAAGCACGATGATGACACCACCCCGCACGAAGCCCGGAAGCTGAAACCAGGGTCGTGCAGGTCTTGGGTATCAGGCGGACTCGCACATGTTAAGCGGGAGAAGGCCAAGCGGGATGGATCTTGCCCCCGAAAGTGCCCCCAAGACCGTCAACCGGTGACCTCAGGAGCCTGGAAACCGCCTCTGACCTGGGAGCCCCCTTACGGCATCGAACCGTAGACCTTCTCCTTACCATTTCTCACTGCGGCATTGCATCCTGGCAGGTCAGCGCGCTGACCTGGCAGAACGCGAGCACACGCTAGCTCGCATGAGCGCCAGACGGGCGCATGCTGGCACTGACTGCCACTCGAACTGCCACTCAAGATGATCTCGAATCGGCCGGCAGGCTGAACATATTTACCCTGACGTTATCCCGCGCTCGGCGAGCCTGCCGCAGTTACAGAACGTGAGCAGCCGATGCGCGCGCCTGACCACCTTCCGTGGCCGAAGCTGACGTTTTGCTACCATACTCTGCCATTCGTGCATCCGGTCTGTGACGGGACAGAATGGCATCAGCGGGCCCGCTGCCGGCTCGCCAGCCACCGACTGGCCGTGGCCCTAGGCTCTCAGCGGCTGAGCCCGGCGGCGGAGATCTGCTTGGCGGGCCGTTGCCCGCACGGTTCCCGGCGCGGTCAGATCGACGCCGCACCGCTGAGGACCTCGGTTCGACGTCGTGCCTGGCGGCTGTCGTTCGGGCATCAGGGCGCCGCAAGGTTGAGCCGGGATACTCAGTTGGCGGACGCCTCATCTGGCAGCGGCGCGTCTGGGGTGTGCAAATTGCGTTTCGCGCGCGGCGCTGATGGCTTCGCTCGGGTTGCCTGCTCGAGTACTGGCCGATGCCGAGTCCGTTCAAGGCCTCCTCACGATCGTTGTGGGGATGGCTCGCGCCGCGTGCTGAGGGCGAGCGTCATGCGGTGTCGGGCGCGGCTTCGCCAGGCGCCGTGCTTGACGCGGTCGGGGCGTCGCCGGGAGCGTTTGACGCGCTAGCGGCCAACGGGTGGTCAGGGATGCGATCGGCACAGAGGAGAAAGCCCGCTCCGATCACTGCGGCGACGAGGGCGCCGCCCCACCAGACGGCGTCGGGTGAGGTCGCGAGCACCTCGCCGCCGATGGCCGGGCCGAGCGCGAGGCCCGCGGTAGCCATCAGGCCGAACACCGAGATGTAGCGGCCGAGGAGATGCTCGGGAGCGAGGTCGGCGACGAGTGGGCCGATGACGACGGCGTGGATGCACTCGCCGATCGCGAACATGATTGCGACCCCGGCCAGGAGCGCGGTCGCCCCGAGTTCCGAGTGGATCAGCGTCGCCGGCAAGACGGCGACGAGCGCGATCACCCAGACCGCGCACACCGCGGCGAATGCCTTTGCTCGGCGCATCCGCTTGACGACGCGCGTCGCGGGGAGTTGGGCGATCACGATGAAGAGCGTGTTGATGAGCTTGAGGATCCCGATACCAGCGGGTCCGACGCTGGTATGCGTTATCGCAAACGGCGGAAGGATGCTCGAGAACAGCGCGTAGCCGGGGATAATGAGGACGATGTTGGCGGCGATCACGATCATGAAGAGTCGATCGCGGGCGACCGCCCGGAATCCTCGTCCCCCGGCGCTGGTGTGCGCCGCCGCGGCACGGGGATTCGGCACCATCGCCAGTACCATCAGCGCGAAGGCGGCGTAGGTGATCGCGTCGAAGAAATAGAGGGTCTGGAACGATCGCAGGTCCTGTGCCGAGGAGACGATGATGCCCGCGACGGTGGCGCCGAGGCCGAGGCCGAGGTTGGACGCGACGCGCCCGAGCGCGAACGAGGCAGCACGTTGCTCTGGCGTTACCAGGGTGATGAGCAGCGTCTGGTTGGCGACGCGGGCCGCGCCGATCCCGGCACCGCCGACGGCCGCGCAAGCGAACGCCTGCCACGGCCGGTCGACGAACGCAAAGCCGGCATAGCCGAGCGCGCTCGCAAGATTGCCGGCGATCAGGATCGGCTTGGGGCGAAAGTGATCGAGCAAGGCTCCCGTGGGAGGCGACACGACGGTGGCCGTGCCCAGGATCGTGGCAAGCACCAAACCAGCGGTGGCCGTTGCGATACCGCGGAACTGGTGCAGATAGATGATCTCGAACGCGATGATCAACCCATAGCCGAAGAAGTTGACCGCGTTCCCCACCTGCAAGAGCAGGACCAGTCGGGGCAGGCCCGTCCGCCAACCCTTGAGAAGATGCGTGGAGGCCCGCCTCATCCGCACGCCGCCGTGACGAGGGGACAGCCAGGCCTGGCTCGCGTGGAGGACTGGGCGTGTTCGTCGACGGCTACCGGCGGCTTGGCGACGTCGAAGAGAGCCCGGGTGGAAATCATGGGGTTCCTCCGATCTTGCTGGTCAGGTCGTTTGCCTGTTGAAACACCAGAGATTTCGGAGATCGCCGGCGAATTCCGGCTCCCGTTGGTGTTGCTACCTGTGGACGGGTGACCGAGGAGAAAGGACGGCGGCACGATGGACGGGAGCATCCTCGAGCGTGCCCGCGCCGGTGAGGCGGACGCCTTCCAGGAGCTCGTCGAGTCGCATCGTCGCGAGCTCCTCGTGCACTGTTACCGGAACCTCGGATCGCTCCAAGACGCCGAGGACGTGCTCCAGGAGGTTCTCTTGTCCGCCTGGCGAGCACTTGACCGCTTCGACGGCCGATCGTTGCGAGCGTGGTTGTACCGCATCGCCACGAACCGCTGTCTCAACTACCTCCGAGACGAGGGCCGACGTCCAGAATCGGCTCTCGTGGGCGGGTCGGTGATGGATGGTCTCGTCAGCTCGGACGAGCCGTGGTGGCTCGAGCCCTACCCCGATGCCTTGATCGACGATGTCGCCGCTGGTCCAGAGGCGCGCTACGAGGCGCGAGAATCCATCGCCCTTTCCTTCGTGACGAGCCTCCAGCACCTCCCCCCGCAGCAGCGGGCCGTCCTCGTGCTGCGCGACGTTCTCGGGTTTCCCGCGGCGGAAGTGGCCGGCATGCTGGAAACGACCCGAACCTCGGTGAACAGTGCGCTGATACGGGCCCGAAACGGGCTACGGTCCGAGAAAGCACCCGATCGTGTGCCGCTTCCGAACTCCGCCCGTGAGAAAGAGGTCGTCGACCGCTTCGTCAACGCATTCCAGGACGGCGACCTCGACCAGTTGGTCGCTCTTCTGACCTCCGACGCGAAATTCGCGATGCCGCCTGAGCCCCTGGAGTGCAACGGGTCTCAAGCAATCGCGGAGTACCTTCGAGGACGTAGCTGGTGGGGTCAGGATCTCAAGTTGGTCCCCACTCGGGCCAATGGCCAACCCGCCTTCGGCTGCTACCTCCCGGACCCGAATTCACCGATCTGGCGGGCAAGGGGCCTTCTGGTCCTCACCCTGGCCGAGGACCAGATCTCGACAATCACCCGGTTTGGCGACAGGGGTGTCCTGGCCCGTTTTGGGCTGCCTCGAACCCTCGCCAAAACCTAGGTGGTGTCTCGTTATTAGCCGGTGATTGATGCGAGTGCGACCGGCCTTCGTGCAGGGGTCTGTGCGGCATGCCAGAACCGGAAGGGCGACCAGCAGGGAACCCGCAGTTATCCGAGGCGCCTTAGCGCTGTCCCGATAGCGACCTCGACCCGGGAAGTCATGCCGGGCACATCGACGGGACGGCGCCCAGCGACCTGACCACGGATCCACTTCGGCCCGCTATCGTCATAGTGCAGCAGGGCATACAGGTCCCACCACGGATCGAGAGTCACCCCGGCGATCGACTGATAGAGCGACCGAAGCTGCTCCGACCACTCGGGCGAGTAGAGCGCCGCCAAGTATCGCCGACAGTGCCCGACCTCAATCGCGCGCGACCCCCGATGGACGCCGTTCCAGTCGGTCAGCCCAGTAATCCTCCCGCGGGACCACAGCATGTTGACAGGCAGGAGATCGGTGTGCAGAAAGACGGCAGTGTCCTTTGGCGGCGGCGCCGCCATGACACCAAACGCCGCCCTCCACACAGCCGGCTTCTGTGCGCCGACCGGCACCTGAAACCCGTCTAGGGGAGCGATCCAAGAATCCGTCCAAGGTCTGAACATCTTCGCGGGGAGATCGAGGGAATGCAGCAATACAGCAATCTCCGCGATCCTCGTCATCCACGACCGAGGTTCCGCCGGATTGAGGTGAACATGCCCCTGCAACCGTGTCATCAGCAACGATGGCGCGCCCCCCGTCGAAGCACCAGCAACATCAGTAGCCAGGATGCTCGGAGCCGGGAGCCCGCTTCCCGCCACCACGCCAAGGTTGGCGATCTCCTGCTCCAAGCTCTCCTGCAGGCCAAGCCCGCCCGGGTACTGCCGCAGTACGACGAACGTTCGCATTCCACGTCGCTCGACAGTCAGCCGATGCACGGCGGAGCAGACGCCACCGGTCAATCGGCGATAGCCAACGATGCGACTGCCCCGACCCATCGACGCCGCAACCCAGGCGAGAGTCTCCACGGTGGGCCGACGCTGCCTGAACCCGCCATCCCTCCAGTCGCCGTCGGTCATGAGCGCGAGCCTATTCGTCAGGGCCTGCGGCGATAGACGAGTTCGTCGGACGGTGAGCCTCACACCGTGTCGTCGTGCGGGGCTGGTCAGTCTTCGTACCAGCCGTCGTCCGCGATCACCACCAGCAGCGACCTGACGGCGGGTGAGGATTGAGCAGTGCTGGCACGGAGCGCCCCGACCAGAGCCATGGATCCTGACGACCCGATCCGGTATCCTCGCCGCCGCAGTGCCTCCATTGCCTGGAATGTCGCCTTATCCTCCACTGCGATCTCATGGTCGATGAGATCCGGCCGGTAGTTACGCGGGGTGAATGGGTTCCCCGCTCCTGCAACTCGGTACGCGCCAGCCACAGAGCTGAAGATTGTCGAACCCGCGGGCTCGACGGCAACGATGCGGGCAGCCCGGTCGGCGGGACGCGATGCCGCGATGCCGGACATTGTGGCGCCCGTGCCGACGGCGCCGGCCACCATGTCAAAAGCAACCGGGTCCGACCATACTTCAGGGCCGGTGGTCTCCGCGTGGACGCGCGTCCACTGCTCGGCGTCATATTGATTCGGCCAGTAATACCCTTGCCTGGCGTATTCTTCAGCGAGCGCGATGCGCTTGTGCACGCCAGCCTGCTCGTCCATCTCCCGCTCGGTCAGCGCGACGGACTCGATCATGCAGCCAGCATCGGTGAGGGCCGCCCGCATGGCGGTCTCGCAGCAATCATCGACCAAGCACAACGGTTGCGGAGCCCCGAGTCGCTCACACCAGAACGCGAGCCCGAGTGCGAGATTTCCCGACGATGACTCCACGATCGGCCTGCCGGAGCGCTTGCTCTGACAGGTCATCGTGTAGGCGACCCGCCCCTTGACGCTCCTGCCAAGCTGATGGCGTTCCTCTTTGAGATAGACGCGGTATCGGCCTGAGAATCCGAGGATCTCGGGAACCCGGGACATGTATGTATGGGGAGTGACCATTGGAGTCAGCATCGAGTTAAGCCCCAAGGCCGGGAGCGCTCAACAACATCCACGATGCCCTCCGGAGTGCTCAACCTAATGACGCCTTCCCGCGGTCGATGGTTGCGTGCGCTAACCTTGCGGCTTTCGCCAGCGTCACTGATCCGCTGTCTTCGCGGGCGTGGGGTACGCCTCCATCACGCTCTTCCGCCTGCCGCCGGTCGGGCGATCCGGGTCCACCAGCTCGCCCGCACCTCCGTCCCCAGTCTGGGCCAGCTCGACATCACCGACGTCGTACGCATTCGCCAGCAGGACGAAGCATTCGCCACCTGGCGCGCCCCCCCTCAGCACCGGCCTAGATCATGCGCACCGCTTGCGCGCCGAACTCGGACCCGATGTCGACATCGCCGCGGCAGTCGCCGAACCCTCGAAGATGCCGACTTCGGCCTGCCGCGAGGCCGGGCGGTCAGGCGCCTGTCCCGCGGGACGTGCTCGGCGCTGGGCATCGTGATCGGCCTGGGCGCCTGCGTGCCAGTGAGTACATCGGCGATCACGGATGCCAGCGACATTACATCTTCGTATTACTCATCTGGCTGTGGCAGGCGGAGTCCGTATCGGCCGCGCTGACGGCTTGCGGCGCAGGGCATTGCGCCTGCAAGAGCGGGTCGGGTATCCGGTCGCCGAGTCGCAGCAAGCCGGCTCCGATCACTGCAACCGCCAGGGCGCCGCCCCACCAGACGGCGTCGGGTGATGTTGCGAGCAGCGCGCCGCCGACCGCGGGGCCGAGGGCCACGCCTGCGGTGAAGGCGAGGCCGTAGAGCGACATGTAGCGGCCGAGCAGATGCGGCGGTGCGAGGTCGGCGACGATTGGGCCGAGCACGATGAACTGCGCGCACTCGCCGATCGCGATCACGATCGCAACCCCAGCCAAGACGGCGGTAGCGATGAGCGCCGAGCTCGTTAGCGTTGCGAGCAGGACCGCGAGCAGGCCGATTGCAAATAGCGCGCTGGTCGCGGCAAGAGCGTGCGTGCGACGCATCCGCTTGACGACCCGTGTGGCTGGAATCTGCGCGACGACGATGAAGAAGGTGTTGATGAAGATGACGACGCCGATCTCGCCCGGCCCGACAGGCGTGTGCGCCTCCGCAAACGGCGCGAGGATGTTGGAAAAGAGCGCGCCGCCGGTCATCACGAACACGATGTTGGCGGCGATCAGGATGAGGAAGAGCCGATCGTGAGCAACTGCCCGGAAGCCTGTTCCCCTGTCGCTCGCCGACGCAGCATTCGCCAGGTGAGGATTCGGGATCCCCGCTAGCACAACCAGCGCGAAGACAGCGAAGGTGAGGCCGTCAAAGAGGTAGAGCGCCTGGAACACGCGGAGGTGATTGGCGGAAGCGACGATGAAGCCCGCGACCGTCGCCCCGCTGCCGAGACCGAAGTTGCCTGCGACCCGGCGCAGCGCGATCGAGGAGGCGCGCTGCTCCGCTGAGACCAGGGTCAGGCTCAGAACCTGATTCGCGGTGTTCGCGACTCCGAACCCGGCGCCGCCGACGGCCGCGCAGACGAAGGCCTGCCAGGGACGGTCGACGAACGCGAAGCCCGCGTAGCCAACTGCGCTCGCGAGATTGCCTGTGATCAGGAGCGGCTTCGCACGGAAACGATCGAGCAGCGCACCCGAAGGGGGCGTTACGACCGCCGCCGTGCCCATGACCGCCGCCAGCACCAGCCCCGCAGTCGCCGTCGGGAAGCCGCGGGCCTGGTGCAGGTAGATGATCTCGAAGGGAAGGATCAGTCCAGTGCCGAAGTAATTGACCGCGGTCCCGGCCTGGAGAACGATGACAGGCCCCGGCAGGCCCGTCCGCCAGCCCGCGAACACACGAGCGAGCGTCCTGCTCACTTGCTTCCTGCCGTTGGCTGCATTCCCGTGCCTGCCTGAGACTCGCACGTTCATTAGAGCCCCCGGCGGCGGCGATCGAGAACGGCGCACGCCACTGGCCCGGCCGATGCGGACGACTTCCATCGTCAAACCTTCCAGGGTCGTTTCCAGTTGCTGCGGCACGATCCGGTGGGCGGATCGTCCGGGCGGTCCGTAGTGCATACACCGCGGGACCGGGAAACTGGGCGCGCCGGACGGAAGCCGTGCGGCATACCACCGCCGAGCGCCCGTAGGACACGATCCCGAGCAGCGCCACGCCCAGGGCATTGCCGACCTACTGCACGGTAGACAGCACCCCGGCGGCCGGGCGGCCGTGTTTGCGGCGTGACCCGGGCCAGCACGGTGACCGCCCGCCGGGCGAGGACCGTACCCATCCCGAGGCCGTCGACGAGCTGGCCGGGCACCAGCCAGCCCACGCCCGCATCCGGGCGCGGCGCAGGCCTGCAGCAGCGCCAGCCCGGCCACCTTGATCACAGCGGCGACCGCGATCACCTGCCGGCACCGCCTCATTCGTCGCGCACGGCCGCCACCGGCTCGGACTCGGTCGCGGATGCTTCGGTCACGTAGTCCTGGTCTGAGGTCAGGGCGCGGCGAAGCCGGGCCCCGACGGCGACGGTGGCGAGGCAGCCGGCACATAGCAGGCCGATCCAGACTGCGGCCGCACCGGCGGCGATAAGGCCGGTAGCAAGTGCCGGGGAGATGATGAACGCCAGGGACTGGGCGAGGGCGGCGAGCGAGTTGGCCCGCCCGCGGAGCCTGTCGTCGGCCAGGCGATTGACAAGCGGGCTCACAGTGGGTGCCAGCACGGTCTCGCCGAGTCCGAAAAGCGCGGTGAAGCCGAACACGAAGGCAATTCGCCCTGTGGCCGCGACCGGCAGCGCGGCGAGGCCGAACACCGCCCAGGAGACGGCGAGGATCAGCCCGCTGACCGCCAGCGCGCTGCTTCGCCGGGCGCGGCGCACGCGGCGCAGGACGAACAGCTGGGCGAGCACGATGAGGGCGGTGTTGACGGTGAGCGACAAGGCCACGATCCGCGCCGACACGTGTGCTTCGACTGACGCGTAGGCCGGAAGGCCAGAGTCAAACGCCGGGTACGCGGTGAAGGCAACGATGAGCGATGCCACAAGTACCAGCCGCAGGCCGGAGTGGGCTAGCACGTCCCGGTAGCCGGCTCGCTGCTCTTTCCTTGCGGGCGCGGTGCGCAGCGCGGGCAGGAAGGTCAGCACCGCGGCGAAGATCAGGCACGATGCGGCGTTGGCCAGGAACAGGGTCTGGAAAGACCCGGGGTGATGCACGTTCGCGACGGCGGCTCCGAGTACGGTGCCGACCCCGATCGCGGCGTTCTGCGCGGTGAAGTTGATGGCGAACACGCGCTGCTGGGTGGCCGGGTCCGGGGTGAGCCTGGCGATCATGGTTGCGAGGGCTGGGAACATCGGTGCCCACGTCGCGCCGGAGAGTAGCAGGGCGGGGAGCGCGGTTGCGGCATTGTGGGCCCAGGCGAGCAGTACCTGGGCGGCCGCCTGGCCGAGGATGATGCCGGTGAGGACGCGGCGCGCGCCGAGCCTGTCGAGCAGGACACCGGAGACGGTCACGGCCAGGAGGCCGGCGGCCGCCCCTGCCGTCAGGAGCAGGCCCACGACGGGGAGCGCGATGCCGCGGGCCTGTTGCAGGTAGATGAGGGTGAAGGCGAGGACCAGCCCGTTGCCGGTCATCGCCACCGCGTTGCCGGCCAGGAACAGGCGGGTCGCGGCGGGCATGGCGGCAGCGGGCATGCGTTCCTCACCTGCCCGCGGGGGTCACAGCGCTTGCCGCACGGCCTGGCCTGCGTGCGATTACTGTCACTCCCACCCGCATTCCGGCCGCCAGGTCGCTATCGACCGTGGTGCGCACCGGCTTTACCAGGCCCGGGAACTGCTTTGCGTAGCTGGCGTTGAACTCGGCGAACTGCCCGAGATCGCTCAGGTGCACCAGGCAGGAGCCGATGTCGTCGAGCGACGCGCCGGCCGCGCGCACCAGAACCTCGACGTTGCGGAACACCTGTGCGGTCAGGCCGGCGATGTCGTCACTGACCAGACAGCCACCATCGCGGCGCCCGACGCCGACGCGTCCTTGTCCAGGACGGCACGGTCCACCAGTTCCGGCGAGGCCAGGCGCACAAGACAGAACTTCAGCCCGATACCCCCATACCAGCTATCGGATATGGCGTCGTCGGGCAGCGACAGAGCCCTGGCGATCTCGGCTGTCGGTGGCGCTTCGGAGCTGTTCTCATAGCGAGGGGAGTCCAGGTAAAGACGCATCGACTCCCTGTCAACGTCGACCCGGACCGGGCCGATCCCCTCTTCGAACACAAGCCGGTTTCCGCCGAACGGCCGGTCGGTGAACACGTCGACCAGAGAGAAGTCGAACCCCATGGCTCAGCCCACCACCACGTCCATCTCAACCGCCGCGCCCAGCGGCAGGGCGGCGACGCCGATCGCGGTGCGTGCCGGGTAGGGCTCGGCGAAGTGCTCGCTGTACGCCTGACTCATCACCGCGAAATCGGATATATCAGTCAAGTAGACGCCGACTCGGAGCACGTCCCCTAGATCCTTGCCGGCCGCTTCCAGGGCCTTCGCGATGTTGCCCAGGATCTGGTGGGTCTGGCGGGCAACGTCACCGTCAATCAGCTTGCCGGTGGCCGGGTCCTGGGCCACCTGCCCGCTGAGGAACAGCAGCCCGACGCCGCGCACTCCGAGCGAGAACGGGCCGACCGGTGCCGCGAGCTTGTCCGTGGCAATCGCGTCGCGTGTCATTGTCAATGAGTCCTTTCACTTACGGAGGTGGCTGCATCGAGCGCGACCCCGATGATGTCGAGGCCCTTTTCGAGTTTGTCCGCCGGCTCGTAGCCGGGGCCGAGCGAGCGTCCTGCTCAGTTGCTTCCTGCGGATGGCTGGTTTCCCGTGAATGTCCGGGACTTGTCGTTTCCGGCTGCTGCGGCACGATCCGGTGGGCGGATCGTCCGGGCGGTCGGTGATGCATACACCGCGGGACCGGGAAACTGGGCGCCCCCGAGCCGCCCAGTTCGCGCCCCGGGCGGTGTATATACCGGGCGGAGGCACGACGTGGTGCGGAAGGAAGGAGCGCACGATGGTGACAGCCGATCTGCTCTCACGGGCGCGGGCAGGGGATGGCGAGGCGTTCCGGGAGCTGGCCGGGCCGCACCGGCGGGAGCTGCAGGTGCACTGCTACCGGATGCTCGGATCCTTCGCCGACGCCGAGGACGCCGTCCAGGAGACGATGCTGGCCGCCTGGCAAGGCATCGGCGGGTTCACTGAGGAACGCGCGTCGCTGCGCACCTGGCTGTACAAGATCGCCACCAGCCGGTGCCTCAACGCGCGCCGCGCGGCGAGCCGGCGCCCGGCCAGGGAGTGGGACATGTCGCAGTTCGAAGCGCCCGCGCCGACGCCGCGCGACGAGGCTGTCTGGCTGCAGCCGTTTCCTGACGCGTTCCTCGAGGGCGCCGTCGAGCCGCTCGGGCCGGAGGCCCGCTACGAGCAGGCCGAAGCCATCTCGCTGGCCTTCGTGGCCGCCCTGCAGCTGCTGCCGCCGCGCCAGCTCGCCGTCCTCATCTTGCGCGACGTCCTCGGATTCCGCGCCCGCGAGGTAGCCAGCATGCTGGAGGTGACTGTCGAATCGGTCAACAGCGCCCTCAAACGAGCCCGCGCCAGCCTGCGGCGCCGGCAGCAGCCGGCCGCCGGCCACCAGCCGCCGCCCGCCGCTGGCTCGCCCGCCGAGGACGCGATCGTGGCCATGTTCTCCCGCGCGTGGGAGTCGGCCGATCTCGACGCGCTGGTGGCCCTGCTGACCGACGACGTCTTCATCGCGATGCCTCCGGAGCCCTTCGGATACGAGGGCCGTGACCTCGTGGCCCGCTACTGCGCCCGCCAGTTCGGCGCGGGCCGCAGGTTCGACCTCGTGCCGACCCGGGCCAACGGCCAGCCCGCGTTCGGGGCCTACCTGCGCGGCCCGGCCGGAATCCGCCACGCGACCGGCTTCTACGTGCTGACCCTTGCCGGCGACCGGATCTGCGCCATGACCCGCTTCGAGGCCAGCGTGCTGCCGTGGTTCGGGCTACCGCGATCACTCCCGAGCCGATAGCCAGCACAACGCTCGGTAGCTGCGGCAAGGCAGCTCTGACGCTGCCGAGCAGGCGAGGTTAGCTTGCCTTGGCGGTGAGCTGGGACACGCGCTGGGGGCTGATGCCCAGCAGCGCGGCGACATCGCGGACGGACAGGCCCCGGGCGACAAGCTGAGTGGCGGCCTCGCTGGTGCGGGCGGTCACCGCCGCGGCGAGCTCGTCGGCCTGCCGCCGCAGCCGCCGCACCTCCAGCGCCGACGCGTCCAGGTCCGGGTCACCGGTGTCGTAGCGGTAATCCAGCACCAGCCCCGCCATCGCCTCGTCGGGAAGGTCCGCGGCCAGCACGATCAGCTCGCGCACCGCCTGATCCAGGGCCGGCAGGCTCCGGGCATAGGTGTGCGCGCCCGCCAGCGCCGGCACGTCCGCCAGCCAGTGACCATCCTCCCGGGTCACCGCGACCCCGTAGCCGTCCTCGCTCACCTCAGCCACCCCTTCCCCAACGCGGGCTCCAGGTCCCGCTCGATCGCCCGCAGCGTCCCAGCCGGGATATCCCCCTGGTGCTGCGCCACCGTCGTCGCCACCTTCGCCTGCGACCCGCCCGAATCTTTGTAGGTAATCACGTACCGGCGGTGCGAGCCGACTTGCCGGGCCATCAGCCCGCCCAGGCGCTCGATCCGCCGGTTCACCTCGCGCGCTCTCACAACCATAGTATCTAGCGGCTAGACAGAACAAGTGTCAAGCCGGTAGACAGGACTGGCTGGTCGCAGCACCAGACCGGCGCCGCCCACAATCCGCCCACGGGCACTCCCGCAGCGGCGCCGACCGGATGTCGGCCGGACTACGCGCCATGAGATCCGCGCGACCCGGCTGCAATCCCTTGACTGAGCGCAGCCGGCAGATCACCCGCGCTGGGCCCCAACCCCGCGCCGACAAGCCGCAACGTCACAGAGCCCGCGAACTCCCGCAGGAGCACCTGCGCCGCCGACCGTGTCTCGAACGACCCTCGTCTTATGAGACGTCACAATGGTCTTTAGCCGGCTATCGCGCTGCCACAGTACGGCAACCCGAGCGCCGGTCGGCGCGGAGCCTCGGGCACGCGGCCAGACTCGGGCACAGACGCTTTCACTGAGTATCGCCTGGCTCCGGCCGCGGAACAGCCCACCATCCGCGGCCCTGCCCGGCGGTCAGCCGAATCCGACCCAGGCGGCATCACAGCGAGCGGGCGTCTGGGCCGTGTCGCGGCTGGCTGGAATACGCGCCGGTCTGGCCGATGGGCGGCCGCCGGCTTGCGGGCGCAGTCCTGACACGTAGGCTTCGAAGCCATGACCGCCTGGGCCTACGTCGCCAGCATCGCCGCAGCAGTTGGCGGCGTCGCGTCGCTGGTCGCCGTCCTTATTGGCGTTCGCGCACTCAACGACGCCCACGCCGCCAGACTCGGAGCACAACGTGACCGCGACCGTCAGCGACTCGAACTGATCGCACGACATCTCGACCGCATGCGGAGCGCGGCGATGGCCGACACACGCCAGGCCCCGGAAGGCAACGGCTGGCGGGACGGCATCGGCCTGCTCCACCGCTACCTCGCAGCTACCAGCATGAGCCTGCCTAGGTGCCGCGAGGTCGCCGCCAAGGGCAACGCCGGTGACGTACTGCCCGCCATGGTTGGCGCCGATGCTGAGATCACCGGCGCCCTCGGCGATCTCGCCGAGCACGGGGCAGCCGACCGCCAGCGCCGCGGCGGCTAGCGACAGTTCAGTCAAAGGCGGTCCCGCCAGGGACGCCGTCGGCTGGCATGTGATCTTCGAGGGCGACATCGAGCAACCGGACAGCGACGAGTTGGTCACGCTGATTGCGCGCCAGGTTCAGTACTTCACGGGCGCGCTACAGCCTGGCTTCGTTACGTTTGCCCTGAAGATGCCGTTGGCCCCCTGGCGCCTTCGGCGGTCCCGCGGTGGTCCGGAATAACGCCCGACCGCTAAGAGCGGCTATCGTCGCGCCAGCCCGGACGCTCCAGCGCGCCATCGCGCCGGGGGCTGCACAACCGGGCGAGGAGGGCTGCCCGCCGCGGGTGGTGCTAGGGCCGCGCGACGGCTCTAACGTCTTTGCGCTTGGTGCACAGCCAGATGATTCCTCCGGCGATCGGAAGGTAGACGACGATTACCTTCCACATGAACTTGTCTGTCCCGGCTGCACGGAACTGGTGCTCAGGGATCCGCTGCACATCGATGCCTGGCCAGACCCAAAAGGCGGTTACTAAAGCCATAATTCCGAGCCCTATCCACACCGTCATGGCCGCATCTCCCTTCCCGGCATGCAACGTACCCGCGCGCCGGTGGCGCCCGCCGGAGCAAGATCGACCGGGCCATATGCGAGCCCAGTGTGGGCACTTAACGGCAAGCCTGCAATTAGGACGCCTGACAAGGCCCAGCGGATGACATCGCCGGCGCCGCCAGGTCCGCCGGGACGCCTAGGACGCGCTGTGGTTCTTCGCCTCCTCTGGCGTGCGGGCCCATCCCGCGGCGCGGCATTCCGAAGACCCGGTCGGGTTCGTCGCGATCACCGTCACTCATGTAGCCACGATCGCGGATGATGACGAAGCCGGACAAGCGAGCGGCGCACTCCCACCGCGTCCCGCGGTTGACGCGGGACCAAGGAGCCGGTCATCGCTGGACCCTGTCATTGGCAGTATGGTGCCGAGCTCGCGTACTTTCCGGTGCTCGGGCCTTGTACGTACCAGCCCTGGGTCAGTGAGATGATCTCGGTCCGGGTGATCCAGCCGACTCGCACGCGCAGGGCAATCTCGTCGTTTCCTTCCTGCGATCTGCCTTGCATGCACGTGTTGGAGAACCACAGCACTCGCATGGCCCTGAGCTGGTGCGGGGGGATGACGCCGGGCAGGATGAACTTGACCCCGGTGTAGACGCCGCCGCCTTCGTCGATCTCGCGGTTGGGAGTGCTCACGCCGATGATGCCGTGTGGCGGGCCGGCGCCGGCGAATGCCGACGGCAGGCCGTTACCGTACGCCTGCCCGAGCACGGTCTGGGTCTGGTCAGAGTCGTTGAACAGGTCGATCACGAAGCCCTGCCAGTGTCCGGACCGGATGGGCACTGTCGTCTGCTCCGCGCCGTCGGCGCTTGTATCGACCGCGTGCGCCCGGTCCCGGGGGTACCACCATGCCTCCGCCCCTCCGGCGGACAGCGCTGGCGCGGTCTCAGCGGCAATGAGCTGGCCCGCGGCTACGGCCAGCGCAGCGCCAATGGCGCCAGCCGCGACCCAGGTCCGCCAGCTCCGCCGCGCCTGCCAGGTCGGCCTTGGCGGCCGGGAGGCCGCCTCGCCGCGCCGTGCATGCGCCTCCGCTACCGGAGATCTTGGAGGAAGTTGCCTGGCTTGCGCAGCTGCTGATGCAAGCCGCACTCGAGGCTGAGGTGACCGAGTTGCCCGGCCGCAAGCCGCTATCAGCGGGCCGCTGCCGGTGGGGACGCGCGTATGGGTTCCTGGAACGGGTAAGGCGCGATCATGCATACGCCCCTGGCAGGCAGGTCGGCCGCGAGGGTTTCCTCGCTGTAGGCGGCGTCCACCGCGGAAACCCACTTACTCCGGCAGGAGGGGCAGCCGTTCCTTCACAACGAGATCACCATCGCTGTCGGGGCTGTGACCAGCATGGACGGCGGATTACACCACGACCTCGGCCCGAACCAGATCGAGGACGTTCCGCCGACCGTCGGCTGACGGCCGGGACGTTCTCCCTGTGCTCGGTTTGGACCGGAAAAGCGCTTTGAACGCCGGGGGGGCACCTGCAGGTCGGGTTCATGGCGGGCCGGGTCGACGGGCCAGGGATGTCGCGGTGGCCACCGTCGCGAAATTCCGGCAGGACCGCTCGGCGCGCCTCGCCGCTGGCATCGCGTTCTGGGCCTTCTTTGCGGTTTTGCCGCTCTTGCTGGTGCTGGTATCGCTGCTGGGCTTCCTTCTGCCCGACTCCACCAGGTCGGAGGTCATGCACAACGTGGCCGCGCGCTTCCCCCTCATCGATACAGCCGACGTCGGCGGGCTCACAGGGAGCGTCTGGAGCATCGTCGCGGGGACCGCTACGGCGTTGTGGAGCGGCACCCAGCTGATGCGAAGCGCCGAGTTCGCCTTCAACTCGGCATGGGAGATTCCCGCTGTCGAGCGGCCGAGAATCGCTGAACAGGTGAAGCGGGCCCTCCTGGCACTGTCCACAATCGGGCTCGGGCTCGTAGTGAGCGCACTCCTCAGTGGATTCGTGACTGGTCGCAGCAGCGACGTGCACCTCGGGGCAGCGGGGAAGGGGCTCGGCTACGCGGTGTCGGCCATCTTGGATGTAGGTCTGTTCCTCCTGGCTTTCCGGATACTCACCGATCGCCGGATCAGCTTCCGGCAGGTCCTGCCCGGTGCAGTTCTCTCAGGTATGTCGTTCTGGTTGCTGGAGTTCGTCTCCTCGCTCGTCATCTCGCGCCGCCTCCAGGACGCGGCGCCCACCTACGGTCACTTTGCGACCGTCATCACGATCCTGTGGTGGTTCTACCTGCAAGCCCTTATAACGCTGCTTGGCTCCCAGCTGAACGTTGTTCTGCATCTCCGGACCCGCGAGCGCGGGCGATCGTGCCGCCGGGGCCATACAGATTAGGTCCCCGCGAGGCAGCCGTCGTCGTTGCGTTTGGGCCTGCGCTGACATGCCGCACGCAGCCGAGCGCTGCCCGTGCTCTTCGCTTGCCGTTTGACCTGCCGGCTGAGCTTAGGGATGCGACGCCCTGGTCCTGGGACAAGGTTCGGCGCCGGGATGCCCCGCGCCAGGGCACCGAAGGACCCCGGCACGACCGACCGGCGCGAACCGCTCCTCCCTCGCCATCTGTGGCGCCGGACCGGCCCGGCCCGGAGCCATCCCAACTCCCGGAACCTGCGGTGTTGCGACGATCGCGAGAAACCGCCTGTTACCCGCGTCACCTGCGCCGGAATACCAGCCGTGCGGTGTCCAGGAAGGGCGCGATCGCGTACGCCGCGACGGCGAAGTACAGCGCCACTGCCAGTTCTGGCAACGCGAGCCCGATGAGGACCGCGATCACGTACCCGAGGACGACAGGCAGGAGTTTCCGCCGCGGGTCCTCGCCGTCGTGTGGTGAGTAAAGGTGTTCGCCGCGCGCATACGCGTCCAGGGCGGCGCCCAGAAGGCGGATGGCCAGGCTGGTAAGTCCATACAGGGTTGCGAATGCTGATCGACAGGGATCCAGCGGAGCGCGCCGCTTCGACCGTGTCTTGATCCGGGTGACAACCTCCACCTCCGGCGCTGATGGCTGCTCCAGAGGTGGACGGACTGGATTCACCTTCGACCCGGCGATCGCCGACTTCGCCGAGAAATACGCCGACCAGAACGAACGCGACTACACCGCCCTCCAGGCCGCCGTCAAAGACAACCGGGCCCAGGCCACCACCGACATCTAAGACGTCATGCGGCGAGCAGCCAGGAGAACCGCCGACGGCGAACGTCGCCGTCTGACGCGCAGAAGACAGTGGCATGCCCGCTTCATCTCACCTCGTGGGTCGCGGGGGCGGAGGTCCATCACACGAGCCCGCGTTCCGCACCGCCTCGAGCCGTGACCAACAGCGCGCCAACACTTCCGTCCGTTGAAAGGAGCAGGTTATGGCGAGCGCAATTACCTGCCGCCTCGGGCCAACAACTCATCCCGCCGCAGCCAAATAGCCATCGCTAGGTCAACGACTGCTGGCCGCCGTCAAGCGCACGTCAATGGCGTCCCGCAAACCTTCACCGATGAAGTTGAAGCCAACAACCACCGCGACGATGCAGAGTCCAGCAGGCCAAATCTGCCACCAGTATCCTGCAAACGTATAGTTGACACCATTGGCGAGCATGCTCCCCCAATTCGCTGCCGGCGGCGGTATGCCCAGGCCCAAGAAGCTCAGGGCAGCCACCGTCAGAACTGCATCCGCAACCTGAAACGTCGCATTCACGACAACGGTGCCGAAAACATTGGGAACCATGTGCCTGATCACAATCCGCACTCCAGTCGCCCCTGCGGATCTCGATGCCTCAACAAAGGGACGCTCCCTTAGGCTGAGCACCTCAGCCCGCACCAGCCTCGAGGGAACGAGCCATGCAAGTGCGGTAATCACGAAGATCAACACGAACACCGAGGGCTTCAGGATCGAGTTCAGGAAGATCAACAGAAAGATCCCAGGAATGGCCAGGGCAGCGTCAACGATACGCATCATCAAGCTGTCCACGACGCCCCGGCTCACGCCAGCCACACAGCCCCAGATCAGTCCGAAGCTGGTAGCCAATACTGCCACAGCGAGAGCAACAAGCAGCGTGATCCGTCCGCCAACCATCAACCGCCCCAACTCGTCGTATCCGACCGCGTCCGTGCCAAGCAGATGTTTGAGGCTCGGCGGCTGGTTGGCTAGCGGAACGTCAGTTGCAATTTGATTCGTGTGGTAGAAGATAGGTCCAGCAAAACAGAAGAGCAGGAATCCAAGTACAATTACGAGCCCAGCGAGAGCGAGGCGATTTTGGCGAAAGACAATCAATGCTGCCGTCCGCAGCGAGGTAACCCTGACGCCGCTATCGTCCCCAATGACGCCGGCTTGTGCGACGCTCACTGTTCCCTTCCCACTTCGCCGCTCATTGCCGATCACTGGTACCGAACCCTAGGGTCGGCAACTCCGTAGAGAATATCGGCCAGCAGGGATCCCAGGACAACTCCCAGGCCCACCACCAGGGTGGTGCCCAACATGACTGGGAAGTCCTCGGTTTGGGCCGCATTCCAGAAGAGCAAGCCCATGCCCGGATAGTTGAAGAGCGATTCGACGATCAAAGCGCCGCCCAGGATGCCGGGCAAGCTCAGCCCCACCAACGTGATGACCGGTAGCAGGGAGTTGGGAAGTACATGCCGGAAGAGGACGCGAAGGATTGACGCCCCTTTCGCTTTCGCCGTGCGCACGTAGTCCTCAGCAAGATTGTCGAGCGCTGCCGAGCGCATGTATCGACTGAATAGGGCCACCGTGACCAGCGTGAGAGTTGCCACTGGCAGGACCAGATTCGGAATCTGCGAGGCCAGAGAGGCCGTCGCCGTGGGCCCCGTGGAGGGGAAGATCGGGAGGACATCGCTGAACACAATGATCAGCACCAGCCCAAGAAAGAAGCTGGGCATCGAATAGAAGATGAAGGCGAATCCCGTCAGTGCGTAGTCAGCCGCCTTGTTGCGCTTGACGGCTTGGAGCAAGCCCAGCGGAACGGCAATGCCGATGGCTATGACCGTGGCCGACCCCGTCAACACCAAGGTCCGGGGGATGTTTTCGGCGAGCAGCGAGACCACGCTCTGGTTCAGCTTATAGGAGAAGCCCAGGTTCCCCCGGAGCACCTGAGAAATCCACACCACGTATTGGATCGGCAGTGGCTGATTCAGCCCATATTGGGCATTGAACGTCCTGATTGATGCGGGGTTCGCCCGTAGGCCCAAGCTTGCTCGGGCCGGGCCACCCGGAAGCAGGTGGAGAAGCAGGAACACAATGAGGGACACCCCAAATAGAACGATCACTGCGTGGAGGGCCCGTCGGATCAGGTATGCCGTCATTCTCAGATTTCTCCGCGCCCAGACGCTGCTCGCATTGACCTCATCTTCCGCGATGCAGGTCTAGGGGTGGCCGGCTTGATACGGATGGCACCTGCTCGGCATCTGTATCCGCCAGTAGTCCCCTGGCCCCCTTACTGCCGTCCGCCGAGCCGCCAAACCATCCAATGGGATGGCGGCAACGATCTCTGCGCTGGCGTGCGGACCCCAGTGGTCCGCACGCCAGCATCGTACGTGGTTCCCAGCAGCGCTCACTTCCAGCGACCAATTCTGCGGGTACAGATTGAGGTTCGGATCTTGAGGCAATGCCCCGTGAAGCTTCGGGCTGATGACCGAGATTTGGTAGGCGTAGCTAGGCTCCCAAAGGAACGGCAGCTGCTGGGCAGCAGTACTCGGCCAAGTTCTGAATGGCCTGGACTGACCCACTGGTGTATGTCGTGGCGATCAATTGATCCATCTTGGCGTTGCTGTAGCCTCCGACGTTATTAGCTGAATTCGTGCCGAACCATGGCCCGGGCGCAGGCAGGTACTGGGGCGAGTAGGTCGCTGTGGACCCAGGCTGCCCAAAGTTTGCCATATCCCAGCTGCAGCCCGCGTTCCCACCCGAGCAAGGCTCGAGTGAGGCGAAGATGGCGGACTGCGACTTCTGCTGAATGGTCACGCTGATGCCGGCGCTTCTCCAGCTGGAGGTCATGTCCTGTACCTCAGCCAAGAACGGCGAGGAGCCCGTGGCTACCTCCTGCGTCAGCTCAAGCTTGGCTCCCGCGGCTATCCCGGCCCCGCACTGCGTGGGCCCGGTTCCGGGCCTGGCGCAGGTGTCGGTACCGTTGGGCACCACGTTCCATCCGTGTGACCTCAGCAGGGACACCGCGTGGCTCAGGCTGTAAGGATACGGGTTCTGCTGCAGAGCGCTGGACAGGAAGGAGGTCTTGGGCGTCTGGGGAATTGGCCCGAAGGTCGGAAACGCGAAGCCGTGCCAGATGTCCTTAGAAATTTGCGGCTGGTTGATCAGAGTCTGCATGGCTTGGCGAATGTAGAGCTGCTTGAGGATCGGCCCCGCCTGTCGGGTTTGTGAAGTTCAGCAGGATGCCGTTGAAGCCGTAGTCAGTCCAGTTGTTCACCTTGTACCCGCGACTAGTGAAGTAGCTGGCCTGGGAGGCGTCCTCTGGCGGCAGATAGCCGTAGTCAACCTGGCCAGACCGGAGAGCATTAAATTCGGCACTGGTACTTGTGAAGGGGAGTTCCTCGAACTTCGCGATCTTGGGCTTGTCAGGTCCGGTGTAGGCCTTATTGGGCACGAACGTCGAGGCGCCGGTCACGGTCGAGAAGGCGCTGAGCTTCCACGGTCCGTCGACGACCTTCCATAGAGGATTGGTGGAGTAGGTGCCCTGCTGGGTTGCCTGACCGTTCATGAACTTCCAGACCGCCTTGGCCCCGGCCGCGGTGGTGTCGTAATTGCCGACGGGAGACGATGCCGAGGTCTTGTCCCAAGCATACTGGGGGATGGGCACGATCTCGCTGAGCTCGTCGTAGAGCACCCAGAGCGTGACTGTATGCCTTATTGAATGTGATGCTGAACTGGTAAGGGCTGGATGCCGGGAAACTCATGCTGGCGATGTCGTCAGGAATGCTCCCGGGGCTGTATCCCAGGTACTCGCCCTTCTCCACCTTCAGGATGTTGAGCCAGAGCTCGACGTCGCGATTGGTCACTGGCTTCCCGTTTGACCACGTGAACTTGTGGTTCAAGGTGACGGTGACGGTCTTCCCGCCGTTGGAGTAGGTCGGGGCACCCGCCATGCTCTGCTGATAGTTGATGTTCACCGTCCCGTTGATGCCGAACCAATAGAGCGGCCTCCACATGTAAGGGGTGAACTGGAACAGATCCACATTGTTGGAGACCGGTCCGGCGACGAACGGCGATATATAGGTGGGGATGGTACCGGCCGGCAGCGCGAAGGTGACCGTGCCGCCGTTCCCCGATGACCCTGGTGTTCCCGTCGCGCATCCGGCCACCAGAAGCGCTACGGATGCCGCGATTGCGGTCGCCCATCGTCTCATGACTGTGCAGTCCCTCCGTATTGGACGGTCGGAGGCCGGCGTCGTGGAGCCGCAGGCACTCGTGGACCGATAGCCAGGATCTGGCTACGCCTCGATATGCGCCGACCCACCAGGAGGAGACGGAATGCCCGCATCGTCACAGCTCCTTAGACGGCGACTGTCCCTGAGGCCAGCGCGGGCGCTTCGTCCAGGCGGCCTGGTAGGCCGCGCCGAAGCATCCACTACCTCACATCGACTAATTCGTTGACTTTGGGTTCCCTTGAGTTCTCATCAGATGAACTGATAGTTCATCTGCCGCAAAGCATAGGACCAGTCATTCCGAAGGGTCAAGAGAAGGCGGGCACACCCGGCCAGAAAGGTTGTCACCGAGCTTTGCCCGGCGTCGCGAGCGTGCTCATGGGCCGCTCGGAGGCTCATGAGCCTCGCGAAGACCGCAACGTTGCTTCATGGGCACGGCAGGTGGTGAGCTGTCAGCGCCCGACCACACCGAACCAGAAGGAAGTGCAACCCCGTGGACCTCGTCCAGACCGCGCGCGACCACATGCAGGGGGTGGACTGACTGGTCATCATCTTGAGCCAGTCCCAGAAGCCGTCACCCAGTTCTTCTCGGCCTCTGCCCCGGCCGTCGTGACCGTAGACCCGGGCGACACGCTGACGGTCCGCACCCATGACCCCACGGCTACCTTGAGCGGCCGGAAAGCTGGGGTGTGGACCCGCCGCGCATGTTCACGCCCAGCCGCGGCCACTGCCTCGCCGGGCCGATCGAAGTGCGCGGGGCCGAGCCGGGCCAGGTGCTGGCAGTGCACATCGACTGGACAGCGCTTAACGCCTTCCATCTGTCAGAGGCGATACGGTCCGCCACGGCCTGAGCGATGGCTATAGGCCGCCGCCAGCCTCCGAGCGACCGCTAATCGACGGGATGGAGATCGCGGGTGACCATGGATGATCGCAGCCAGCGCCTGAAATCTTCGGCCAGAATGGCAGGATCCTCCACGAAATAACGGACCGGGAGCTGCGCCGTCCCGACGCGCACCCTGATGAGGACCGGTCCTTCCGTCTCGAGGGCCCAGTCTGTCGCAGCTGCGAGTTCCGCGGCGGTCCGCACTTCGCGGGCACCTCGCCAGCTGCAGGCAGTCGCCACAGTAACTAGGTCGATGTCGGCTGCGGCCGTCGGCTGACCGCCGGTCGCTAGGTACACGCCGTTGTCCAGCACGTACACGAGAAGCCGACGCGGTTTGAGGTGGCCCACTGTGCTGAGCACCGACAGCCCCATCAGCAGCGATCCGTCACCTTCGACCGCAAGGACCTTCCCGGTCGGGTCGCTATTTTCGAGTCCGAGCGCGAGTCCGAGCGCCACCGAGATGGTCTGACCCATCGCGTCGAGACTCACGAAGTGATTTCCCTTGCGGCCAGCCACCGCGAGCATCTCTCGCGCGATCCCGCCCAGGCTCAGCACCACCGGCGAGTCCGGCGCCGCTGCGTCGATGAAGCTGAGGACCTGTGCGCGGTCAAGCCTGGCGGCGGTCATGAGCCCATCAGGTTCACGAGTACAAAGACCGGTCGGTGGGTCGTCCGCGCGAAGGCCCATGCTCGCTCGATCTCCGCGGCCCAGCGATCGACCGGAGTGCGGGCGTCGAGCTGAAACCAGCGGACACCGGCTGCATCGAGTAGTGCCTCTGTCCGCTCGCTGATGGTGTGGATCAACGAGTTGTACTCGCCCAGGCCTCCTCGTCGGCTCACGATGGCGAGCAATGGCAGGTGGTACGGCTGACAAAGCGTCAGCAGCGCTGTCAGCAGATTTCCTATGCCGTTGTCCTGGAAGATCAGCACCGGACGAGCTCCAGCCAGCTCAAGCCCGGCGGCGATCGCCACGCCTTCCTCTTCTCGCGGCATCGCGAAAACGCGTCGCCCCGGTCGGGCTCCCGGACCATCAATGAAATGCGAGAGAACGATCTTGAGTGTGCTGCTCGCCAAGTGCAACACGTGATCCGGATCGATGGCCTCGATCCCGGCGATGACGGCGGCGCTCCGTTGTTCCAGAATCTCCTGCTGGCCCTCGCGCTGGTCTTCGGCGATTACGCTGCTGCCCGTCACAATTGCACGCCCTTGGTCAGCGCCCCGTCGACCACCAAGTTGGTACCGCTCGTGAAGCCCGACACCGGACTGGCCAGGAACACGACAGCGGCAGCCATCTCGGCAGCGGTGCCCATTCGGCCGGCCGGGATCAAGGCAAGCGCCGTGTTGAAGAACTCCGGCCGATTCCGCTGTGCGTTGTCCCAGCTGCCGCCCTCGAAGAGCGTGTTCCCCGGAGAGACGGTGTTGGCCCGGATACCTTTGGGCGCAAGGCGGTGGGCGAGCCCTTGGGTGTAGTGAATAAGCGCGGCCTTAATCGAACCGTACGGCCCTTCGAAGAAGTCGACTTCCCGGCCGGACACGCTGGAGATCGTCACAATTGACGCTGCGTTGCTCTGCTCGAGTAACGGAAGTGCCGCGTCGACCATGCGGACTGTGCCCATCAAGTCAATTCCGAAGCACTTAGCCCAGTTCTCCTCGGTGTCGGCCGTCACCATCGCACTGACGTTAGCGACCAGGATGTCGATACCTCCGAGCACGGCTGCCGACTCGGTCACCCATGC
Source organism: uncultured Actinomycetota bacterium (assembly GCA_963696215.1). Lineage (GTDB taxonomy): Bacteria > Actinomycetota > Actinomycetes > Streptosporangiales > Streptosporangiaceae > Chersky-822. Next base: position 183,069 of record CAVOJF010000003.1, on the reverse strand, counting down.
CGCCAGCGCCGCTCCATCGCTTACGTCGGCCACCGCTCCCACCACTGTGGCGCCTGCCGCGCGAAGCTCCGCCTCTGTGGTGGCCACTGAGTCGGGATCCCTGGCACAGAACGCCACGTGAGCCCCTTCGGCGAGCAGGGTCTCTACGATCGCCCGGCCGATTCCCCTGGTCCCACCAGTAACGAGCGCTCTCAGGCCAGCAAGGTGCAGGTCCATTTCAGTCGCATTTCCTTCTGCTCACGTGGGTGTAGAGTCGCACGTTGGCTTCGACTGGCTGCGATACACATTCATCCAGCACTGCCGGCTGCGTATCCGAGACGCTGGGAAAATTCGGCCGCCAGCTTCTGCACCTGCCCGATAAGAAGCTCATGGCTAGCGCCAGCGATCCTAAATGCGGGCCCCGCAGCGCTGATTGCCGCGACGACTCGCCCGGAGTGATCACGCACGGGTGCGCCTACTGCGCGCACGCCGATCGTTCGCTCCTCGGCATCCAGTGCATAGCCCTGACTTCCCACTTTGAGGAGCTCTTCTCGCAACCGACCGATATTAACGATTGTATTAATAGTCATCCGTTTTCGCTCGATCCGGGAGAGAAGCGCCTTAGCTTCCGGCCAGTCAAGGTCTGCCATGAGAACCTTGCCAAGAGCGGTGCAATACACAGGGTGGCGTGTTCCAACGTTCGACTGGATCCCGAGTTCCCTCTGGCCGTGCGCGATGGCCAGATAAAAAACCTCGTCTGAGTCGAGAATGCCTAGGCTGGCGGTCTCCCCGGTCTCTTCTGAGAGCCGCTCGACTATCATCTGGCCTTCCGATTGCAGTGAGGTACTCCGCAAAAATGAGCTACCCACTTCAAACGCCTTCGAGCCGACTCTGTAGAGGCCACCCGGTGCCTCGACAACGAAATTTCTCAGCTTTAGAGTCTGCAGTATCCGGAATACTGTAGACACGTGGAGCTGCGCGCCTCGCGCAAGAGCGGACGCATCCATCCCCGTAGGCGTGCCGGCTAGCAGGACGAGAACAGTCAGTGCTCGATCAATCGCCCGAACCACATACCGCTCGCTCATCTGGCCAAGCGCCTCGCCCGATTTTCCGGCAGAAGGCCCGGCCGCAGAGGGCGCAACGTCACGGATGCTAATCGACCTCCTTGGCTTGGCCATGTCCGGCGTCGACAGGCTGATCAGAGTCAGGCCATCCCGGTGGCGTGCCCGACGGATGCACACGCGACTTCGGTCGGAACCCGGCCTGGCGATGCCTCACGGCTGGCATGCCGGCCAGGCCCTTGCTCGCATCAGCAGTTCGGCCGCGCGGACCTTTTGGTGCAAGGTGCCCATGCTTCTCTCTTGACCCTGAAGAACGGTCAGGCCTACTCTCTGCAGCAGGTGAACTGCTTGTTCGTCTAATGAGAACACCTCGGCAATACAAAGTACAAGGAAGTCGTCGAAGTGAGGTCGCCGATGCTGATGCCCGGCAGTCCTCACACCGCTGGCCACGGGAACCGTGGTCGTCTATGGCGGCCCTCACGCGGAGAGCACAGCTGCAAGCGCCCTGTGATTGCCGGCCTGAGGCATCGCCCGGAGGTGCCGCAAGAATGATCTTGCCGTGCAGGTTCCTCAGCGACTAAGGAGTCAGTTCGTGGCGCTTGGCCAATCCATCACACGGCACCCGTGCCGGCTGCCGGTTATCGCCTCTCCGGCCCGGCCGCTCTAGGTGGAAGGCCGTGGAAACTGTCATGAGCCTAGTCCTTTCTGCGCATGCTGCGCGCTGCCGCATCGTCGGGACTGTTTGCCGCAGCGATCTTCATCGGTGAGGGCCTGCGTGACGCAGTCGAAGTCCGGCTGCAGCGGCGCTAGGGCAGAAACGGAGACACATGGCACCGCTGCTTGAGATCGAAGACCTGCGTACCGACATCAGGCTCCGCACCGCGACCGTTCACGCGCTCGACGGTGTCAGCCTGACCGTCGAGGCAGGCGAATGCCTGGGGATCGTCGGCGAGTCAGGCTCGGGGAAGACGATGACGGCGCTGTCGATTATGCAGCTGCTCCCCCCGGGCGGCCACATTATTGGCGGCAGCATCACGCTTGGGGGCGCGGACATCGCCGCCCTGGACGACCGAGGGATGCGCCAGATCCGGGGCAACGAGATCGGCATGATCTTCCAGGATCCGATGACCTCACTGAACCCGACAATGACGATTGGCGACCAGATCGCCGAGACGGTGATCCTGCACCGCGGGGCCGACAAGAAGACTGCGCTGGCCCGCGCGGTCGAGGTGCTTGGCCTCGTCGGGATGCCGCACCCGGCGGAGCGAGTCGGCAATTACCCGCACCAGCTGTCGGGCGGCATGCGCCAGCGTGTGATGATCGCGATGGCGCTGGCCTGCGAGCCGAGGCTGCTTATAGCTGACGAGCCCACGACCGCACTGGACGTGACGATTCAGAAGCAGATTCTGGAGCTCATCGATGACCTGCGCCGACGGCTGGGGATGGCGGTCATCCTGGTGACCCACGACCTGGGCGTAATTGCCGGACGGGCCGACCGAGCCACCGTCATGTACGCAGGGAAGGTGGTCGAGACAACTACCACCCAGCGGCTGTTCGCCAACCCGCGGCACCCTTATACCGAGGCCCTGTTCGGCGCACTACCCGAGAAGGCTGTCGACGGCTCGCGGCGGCTGTACAGCATCCCTGGCATGCCACCTGACCTCACTGAACCGCCGCCCGCATGCCGATTCGCGCCGCGGTGCCGTTATGCCCAGGACGCCTGCCGCGAAAGCGAGCCACCGCTGGATGGCAGCAGCTCCGATCATCTCTACCGCTGTTTCTTCCCGGTCGGCCGGGACGCCCAGGCGCGGGACGAGTCAGATGCGAAGGTGGCCGGCGTCGCTCCCGCGTGGGCAGTCCCCGCTCAACGGCCGCCCGAGGACGGGTTCGTGCTGGCGGCGGACCACCTGGTGAAGAACTTCGCCGTAACGGCGAACGGGGTGCTACAGCGCAAGATCGGAGAGGTCAGCGCGGTCGCCGGCGTAAGTTTCTCGATCCGGCTTGGTCAGACGTTCGGGCTCGTCGGAGAGTCAGGGTGCGGCAAGACGACGGTCGGACGGCTGATTGCGGGACTTGAAACTGCCAACGGCGGCTCGCTAATCGTGGATGGAGAGGACTTCCTGCAGCTCAGTAAGCGTGAGCGGCGCCACCGCAGCCGCAAGGTGCAGCTCATCTTTCAGGACTCATACGCTTCCATGGACCCCCGGATGCGGGTTGGCTCGATCCTGCGTGAGCCGCTGACTATTCAGCGCATCGGGAGTCGGCAAGACCAGCGCGACCAGATCGCCGCCATGCTGGACGAGGTCGGACTACCCAGGGCGGCGGTTGACCGCTACCCGCACGAGTTCTCCGGCGGCCAGCGGCAGCGACTCGGTCTGGCTCGCGCGCTCATCGTGCGGCCCAAGCTTGTCATCGCCGACGAGCCGGTATCCGCACTGGACGTATCTATTCAGGCGCAGATCCTCAACCTGATGCTGGACCTCCAGCGCGACCTCGGCCTCACCTACCTCTTCATTTCCCACGACCTATCGGTGGTGCGGTATGTGTCCGACACCATCGGCGTTATGTACCTGGGCAAGCTGGTCGAGCTTGGCCCAGCCGACGACGTCTACTACCGCCCCGTGCACCCTTACACCAAGGGCCTCATCGACGCCGTTCCGGTGGCTGACCCAGTCGCCGCGCGCGGCCGTGAGGACAAGGGCGTGGCCGGCGAACTGCCGTCGGCAATCAACCCGCCGTCCGGCTGCCGGTTCCGCACCCGCTGCCCGCGGGCCCAAGAGCTCTGCGCCGAGCAAGAACCTCCGTTGCGCCCCTTCAGCGAGCACGGGCACCTCGCAGCCTGCCACTTCCCGCTGCGCGAGCCGGAGGGCCTTGGCCTATCGGCGCCAGCGTCTTAATACCCCGAATATTCCTCAGAGCAGAGGGCACGCCCGGATTCGTGTCAGCGCTCAGCGAAATATGTTCACCGTCCCATCACGGGCCCGGCCCGATGCTACTGATCGCGGTTTCTCGATCTGAACCATCGGCGCGGCACCGTTCACCAGATCCGTCCACCTAACGGACTCGCCAGGTCTCAAGAACGGCTAGGCGGATCCGTAGCCATGGGCGCTAGAGCGGTGACGTTGCGTAGCGTGATACCTCACTGCGCCGACCGCATCCGCCGGGATCTAGGCGACCGCTGGGGAGGCATCCCCCGATGCGACGCACCCGAAGCTCTCACCCTTTACCTCCGTAAAGACCACCGTGCCAAAATCTCAGCCCCGGAATACGCTAGACAACGATCCTGCGCGCCGAACGGATAGTCTGCGCGTGGAATTCTGTTCAACGCACGCTCCGTCGTTGGCATACAACAACGAAACGCTGAGCTGGAGGCGGTGCAAGCCCAGGCCGGGCACCGGTCGATCGAGTCCACCCGGGTCTACCTGCACCTGGCCAACGACTGGCTGGCCGATCAGTACCTGCGGGCCTCGGAGCTGATCGACGCCGATACGGCCGCGGTCGGCCAGATGCTGGCGATCCAGGAAACGGCCGTCTCATGAGTGCCCTTCCCGCCAGGGCCCCGCAGGACCATGGCCAGCGGGCGGGCAGCGTCGCCGCCGCGGAGTGGGCGCGCCTGCAGGCCGCAGCACCCCAGGCGGTCGCGACGATCCACCGGTATCTGCGGCAGCTCGGCACGTTCCTGGCACCCGGAAGCGTTACCGCTGCCGAGAACGCGCTGCGGCAGCTCGCCCGCTGGCTGGTCACCGAGGCCCAGATCACCGCGATCTCCGATGTCGGCCGTGATGACATCGAGGACTGCAAGGTGTGGCTGGCTGGCAAGCACCGGTCCGCTGGCCAGCTGATCAGCCGTGAAACACACCGGCAGCGGATGCGCACGGTCCGCCAGTTCTTCGAGCGGATCATCGAGTGGGACTGGCCTGACGCGCCGCCGCGCACCCGGTCATTGCCGGTGACATCCCCAAGAAGCCCGAGCCGCTGCCGAAGTTCCCCGGCGACCGCGACGCCGCCAGGCTGATGGCCGCGGCCCGGGCCAGCACTGACCCCCGTGACCGGCTCGTGGTCGAGCTGCTGGCCAGGACCGGGATGCGGGCCGGGGAGCTGGCGGACCTGGACGCGGATGCGGTCGTGCAGATCGGCGCCGGGCACTGGCTGCGGATCCCGCTCGGCAAGCTCCGCAACGACCGGTACGTGCCCCTGCACCCTGACCTCGTCGGGCTGCTCGCCGCGTGGACCGCCGCGAACATCGAGCACATCCGCCGCTGCAAGCGGCTGGTCGCCGACCACCGCGGCATCCTGGACCGGCACGTCATCGGCCGGATCGTGCGCCGCGTCGGCGCTGCCGCGGGCGTTCCCGGCGTGCACCCGCACAGGCTCCGCCACACGCTCGCCACCCAGGCCATCAACCGGGGCATGCGGCTGGAGGCCATCGCCGCCCTGCTCGGCCACCAGAAAATGGAAATGACGCTCATCTACGCGAAGATCGCCAACCGGGTCGTCGCCGACGAGTACGCCGCGGTCAGCGCCAAGATCGACGCCCTCTACGGCCAGCCCCCGGCGCTGCCCGCCGACTACGAGAGCGCCGGCATGGCCCGGCTCCGCCGCGAGGCTCACGCCCGCATGCTCGGCAACGGCCTGTGCACCCGCCCCCCGGAACTGGACTGCCGGCTGGAATCAGCCTGCGAGACCTGCGCCTACTTCCGCACCGGCCCCCAGTTCCTGCCCATCCTCACCCGCCAGCGCGACCACGCCCAGGACCACGGCCAAGCCGACCGGGCCGCCCTCTTCGACGGCCTCATCCAGCGCGCCTCAACCGAACGGAGCTGAACCGCATGCCCCAGATCACCTCGACCTGAGCGACGCGACAGAACTCGCCGAAACGCTCGCCTTCATTGCCGGCGGCTATCCGGCAGCCAGGAACAGATCCTTGCGCAGAGCCTGGCCGCCTTCGCCGCCACCCCGCCTACGGCATCGAAACCCTCCGCGCCGACCTGCACCGGTTCACATTCCTCCTCGGCATCAGCGACGGCGAAGAACTCCTCGGCGAGCCGACGCCATGACCACCATCAGCGACACGGCACGCCCGCTTGACAGGATCACCCGTATAACGCCGATTTTGTACGTGCAGCGCCCAGTCTTCCTGCATTGCTGACTTCACCCAGATGCGCCAGTTCTGCATGCGGGAGCCGACGGCAGACGTTCCTCATCGCGGCATAGAAAGACGTTCTGCGTGTCGGTTCGTGACGTAGGAACGTCCCCCTGATGCGCTTCGGGCTTGGTGTCCCACGCAGCAGGAGGACGTTCATGGGTAACGGTAGTGGCGTGTCCCGCGGTGATCGCAACCGCAACGCTCGGCTGGAGCGGTTGCGGGCTCTGGTGCCAGTGTCGAATGCGATCGTCGGGATCGACCTGGCCGGCGTCAAGCAGATGGTCGTGGTGACCGATCACGACTCGAAGGTCATAGCCCGGCGGACGTTCCGGTGCCGGGCCTGGGATCTCGGCGCGGCGCTGGACTGGGCCCGCGAGCGTGCTGCCGCGGCGGGCTGGGCGGGGGTGACGGTGTCGTGCGAGCCGACCGGGCACCGGTGGCGGGTGCTGGGTCAGCTGGCCGCCGATCGCGGGATGCCGTTCGTGTGCGTACAGCCGATGCTGACGTCGTGGTCGCGGCGCGCTGAGGACCTGACCTTCGACAAGACCGATGACAAGGACGCGGTGCTGATCGCCCGGCTGACCGCGCAGCTGCGCTGCTACGTCCCGGAGCCGGTCGATGAGACGTGGGGCCGGCTGCGGCATCTGGGGACTCGCCGGGAGCAGCTGATCACCGAGGCCGGCAGTCAGGTCCAGCAGATGCGGGCGCTGCTGGAGTGCGCGTGGCCGGCCAGCCTGGACACGGCCCGGCAGCCGTTCCGCTCGGCGACCTGGGCTGCCGCCATGTCGGTCATCGTGGACCGCGACGGCGGGGACCTGGGCCGGACCCGGCGGCTGGGCCTGGCCCGGCTCGAGACCGCGACCAGGCGGCTGGTCGTTGCGGGCGGCCGGCGCAGGCCGTGCCTGCGGATCGTCCGCCAGCTGTTCGCCGCGCTGGCCGACCCGGGCGGGGTGATCGCTCACCGGCCCGGCGCGCTGGAGCGGGTCGCGCTGCTGCTGCAGGACTGGAACCATGCGCACCGGCGGCTGGCTGACACCGAGACGCGGATGATCGCCGTGCTGGACGAGCTCGGGCTGACCGGCCTGGTCACCTCGATCACCGGCCTGTCCGCGATCGGCGCCGCCGCGATCCTGGCCGAGACGGGCGACCCGTGCCGGTTCGCGACCGCCCGCGCGCTGGTCAAGCATGCCGGTCTGGCGCCGCGGGAGAAACTGTCCGGCACGTTCACCGGACGGACCAAACTCACCGGACAGGGCCGGCCGGGCTCCGGCTGGCAGCGTGGCGCGCGGTCTGGGGAGCGCAGCGCGCCAACCCGGTCTACCGGGCCCGCTACCAGCACCTGACCGGCAGGCAGATCAACAAGCTCAGGCCCACGCAGGCGCAGACCGTGATCGCGGCCGCGATCCTGCGTCACCTGCACGCCGTCATCACCACCGGCCAGGCCTGGGACCCGGTCATCGCCACCCTCGGCAAACACGGCCAGGCTCTGCCCGCCGCCGCCTGACCAAGCGGGCCAGGCGATCAAGCTGACGGCCGGGGCGAGCCCTGCGCGGCATTGAGGAACTCCGGTTACCTCGACGGTCATCATGGGCAGCCCCGTCCGTCGTCTCACCAACCCGATTACACGCTGATGGGCTCCAACCCCGTTACGGCTATGCAGGGACAGACGACGGACGCGGCACCGGCCAAAGGCTTGACCGGCAACGTCTTACGCTGATGACCGGATATTGCTCAAGCCCATCGAGTCCCGCGACACAGGCGGCAGTGGGACGCACTCGACCGGCGACGAGGTGCGAGGGTTGGCGTCATGATCAGCCGCCAGGGCACCCAGTGAGGCAAGCTATTCCGCCGACTGGCGTTCGGAGGGACTCGCGCCCGGGGGTCTGTGCGGCCCGGCGCGCCGCTGGTCCTCCAGCCACTGCCGATGCTGCTGGTCCTGGCCTCTGTGGGCGGCTTGAGGAGAGTGCAACTGCACCTCACCGGGTCATGCCGACGGGAGGTTGCTCATGATCAGTGCGGCGTCGTCGTTCTCGGGGTCGAGGTCGAGGGCGCGTCGGAGGAGGCTCCTCGCCAGGTCGAGATGCCCGTCGACCTGATGGGCCCAGCCGGTCATCGTCCACGCAGCGGATGAGTCCGGACGCAACGCGGTCCACACTCGCAGGAGGGGCCAGACCAGGCTCGTGCGGTGCAGCTCGATCGCTCCCCACACGGCACCGATGAACCCGTCGTCGTCGAGATCGAACTCGGCCGGCTCGGCCGCGGCCAGTCGGTGGAAGGCCGCCGCTGCGGCGTCCGGACCCGACGTTGCCAGCGTCTCGGCGACGGGGCCGACAACCGGAGGCAGCAACGCGCGCATTGCCGCCACGCCTTCGCCCAACTCCTCGGGCGTCACACCGGAGATCACCGAGAGGGCGGGATCGGCGAGGGCGATGTCGAGCGCTGCCGCGGCGATGGCCGAGGTGGGGACGGTGTTCGAGTTGGCCAGAACGACTACCCCGGTCCGCCGCTCAGGCACCAGCACGAGCCTCGATCCGAACCCAGGGTCCGCACCGCTGTGGCTCAGCGTTCGGTGCCCGCGGTAGCTGCCCACGAACCAGCCGAGCGCCGCCGCTTCCTCCCACGGGGGGTCACCCACCGGCACCGCCGGCCGCCACATCAGGTCGAGCAGCCCGGGGTCCAGCCGTGCCGACTGCCCGTCGGAACCGCCAGCGGTCACCTCGGCCGGCTCGAGGTGGGCCTCCATCCACCGACACATCTCGACCAGGTTGGAGTGCAGGGTCGAGCTGGGGGCGTGGCGCCTGGTGTAGGGATAGGCGCCCTCGGGCACCGTCAGCGGCATCCCCACGTGCGGTGAGGCAGCCAGGTGCGCGGGCACCTCGCCGCGCAGGAACGTGCTGTTGCGCATCCCGAGCGGGGTCAGGACCTGCTGCCGGACGGCGTCCTCGAACGTCGTGCCGGTGGCCCTAGACAGCAGCAGCCCGAGAAGCTCGAACCCGGCATTGGAGTAGGAGAACGCCGAGCCGGGTTCCGCCTGCAGCCGCCAGCCCGACAGGCTGCGAGCGAACTCGCTGAGCGCGTCGTCGCCCAGCTGCGGGTCATGCCAGCCGTAGTCCGAGACGTCCGGGAGACCGCTCGAGTGGCTCAAGAGGCCCCGGGCTGTGACCTCCCCTGCCCGACCGTCGGCCAGCGTGAACTCAGGCACCCACGTCGACGATCGGAGCATCCAGATCGAGCACCGGCTCGCCGGCGTCCCGAGCGGTGGCCAGCGACACGATCGCGGTCGCGACGAACGGCTTGGACACCGACGCCAGGTGGAACATCGTCTCGGGTGTGACCGACGCACCGGTGCCGACGTCACGGACGCCGAAACCACGCGAGACGACCTCACCCTCGCGCACCACCGCAACAGCCAGGCCTGCCACGTCGTGCGAGCCGAGGAAGGTCTCGACCAGAGGCCACAAACATTCCTCCACGCTCGCCCGAAGGCGCACCGGACCCGCATCCACGTCCCGACCCTACGCCGACAACGCGTTGCTGCCTCGGCGGCGCAGCGATCGCACCGCCCGAACAGGCCATCGAGCCACGTCAAGCCACGCCCATCCGCCAGGGTCGGGAACCTGTATGCGACCCGGGAACAGCGCCCGCCCGCTGAGCAGCAAGCACGTCCATCTGGGCGGAATGACTCGCCCTCTCATCGGCAAGCGCAACCGCATCACCCTTATCAACGGCGCTGAACTAAAGCACCTTGTGAAGGAGCACCTGCACATTGAGGTGATACCCGGTACCAGTCCGCCTCGCCGACTTCGCGGGGCGTGTCCTACCGGCTGTGTAAGTGACGTGGCCTGACGATGAGCCGCAGGAAAGGCGGCTCGCGGAAGGACACGCAATGACGGACACTTCAACGGTGCCCCGCAAACCGGATGGCAGCTCGGCGGCTGGCCGGCCGCTGATCGATGAGCGGCTGGCGGATGAGCTGCTGGGCAAGGCGCAGGCCGAGGGCGTGGAGCTGCTCGGCCCGGATGGCTTGCTGTCGCAGGTGACCAAGGCGGTGCTGGAGCGGGCGCTGGCTGAGGAGATGAGCGGGCACCTGGGCTATGACAAGCATGACCCGGCCGGCCGCGGCAGCGGGAACAGCCGCAACGGGACCAGCGGCAAGACGGTGCTGACCGATATCGGGGCGGTGGACCTGGCGGTGCCGCGGGACCGCAACGGCAGCTTCGAGCCGCAGATCGTGCGCAAGGGCCAGACCCGGCTGGAGGGGTTCAACGACCGGATCATCGCCCTGTATGCGCGGGGCATGACGGTCCGCGATATCCGGGCGCACCTGCGGGAGATGTACCAGGTGGACGTGTCGCCGGACCTGATCTCGCGGGTCACCGACGCGGTCGCCGAGGAGCTGGCGGAGTGGCAGGCCAGGCCGCTGGACCCGGTCTGGCCGGTGGTCTTCATCGACGCGCTGATGGTGAAGATCCGCGACGGGGTGGTGGCGAACCGGCCGGTCTACCTGGCGGTCGGGATCGACTGCGACGGCGCCAAGCAGGTCCTCGGCCTGTGGGTCGGGCCCACCACCGGGGAGTCCGCGAAGTTCTGGCTCACCGTGCTGTCGGAGCTCAAGGCCCGCGGCGTGGCCGACGTGTGCATCGTGTGCTGCGATGGCCTGACCGGCCTGCCCGACGCCATCGGCGTGACCTGGCCGCAGGCCATCGTCCAGCTGTGCGTCGTGCACCTGATCCGCGCGTCGCTGCGGTACGCCTCCAAGAAGTACTGGCCGTCGCTGACCCGCGACCTCAAGCTGATCTACACCGCCCCGGACGAGTCTGCCGCGGCGGCAGCCTTCGACGCTTTCGCCGGGAACTGGCAGGACCGCTACCCGGCGATCGTGAAACTGTGGCGAGCGCACTGGGAGCAGTTCACCCCGTTCCTGGCGTTCCCGCCCGACGTCCGGCGCGTCATCTACACCACGAATCTCATAGAGAGCATGAACGCCCGGCTGCGGAAGGTCACCCGGAACCGCGGCCAGTTCCCCTCCGACCAGGCCGTCCTCAAAGTGCTCTACCTCGCGGTGCGGAACCTGGAGGACTTCCGCGGCCGCGACACCGGGATCCGCAGCTCCGGCTGGAAACAAGCGCTGCAGGCATTCACGATCTACTTCGACGGACGAATCCCGACCCCATGAAACCGCCACGATCACTTACACAGACGATCGGACGCTCCCACTTCGCGCATCCGACAATGCACAGACAGGGCGACCTTGACCAACTGGGCAAGGATCAGTCGGAGCGGCATAACGGAGAGTGACCAGCTCGATCGCCGGCTCTGCTGACCTTCGCGCTGAGATCGCCGATTCGGCGCGCGCCGATTCCGATGGGCTTCCGTATGTTGTCGGTGCAGATTGACCATTTCGGCGCCGGGCTCGGGTTGCCGGCTGGCGCCCGGTGCTGGGAGGGGATCTGGCGTAGCCCGGTGTCGGCGAGAGGGATGGCGGGGTGTCAACGGGGCGGCGGTCTGGCGCGTCTAAGGATGGGGCTCGCCGGGAAGCTGGCGGGCCCAGGGCAGGGATCTGGTGATTGTCATGAATGTCAGCCAGTCAAGGCGCATGCTCGCCGCCATCGCCGCGGCCGCGGCCACGCTGACCGCCCTAGCTCCAGCATCCGCTGCCCCGGCCGGCGCGGCCGCCCGGGCCACGCGGGCGGCGCCGGGCGCGCAATTGTGGGTGGCGCGTTACAACGGCCAGGCGAATAGCGGCGACTTCGCCCACTCGATGGCGGTGAGCCCTGGCGGCAGCAGGGTGTTCGTGACCGGGGGAAGCGATGGCGGCCCGGCGACTGGCGACGATTATGCGACGGCGGCTTACAGCGCTGCCGCCGGCGGGCAGCTGTGGGCCAGCCGCTACAGCGGTGCCGGGGACCACGCCGACATCGCGCACTCGGTGGCGGTGAGCCCGGGCGGGAGCAGGGTGTTCGTGACTGGGGAGAGCCACGGCCGAGGGACTGGTGAGGATTATGCGACCCTGGCCTATAGCGCTGCCACCGGCAGGCAGCTGTGGGTCAGCCGCTACAACGGCCCCGCGAACAAGTTCGACGCCGCCTCGGCGGTGGCGGTGAGCCCGGCCGGGACCAGGGTGTACGTAACCGGGACCAGCCACGGCCGGGGGACCAACAGGGACTTGGCAACGGCGGCCTACAGCGCTGTCACCGGCAGGCAGCTGTGGGTCAACCGCTACACCAGCCCCTTCACCATCCCGGGGCTCGACTTCGCCGCCGCCGCCGCGGTGGCGGTGAGCCCGGCCGGGACCACCGTATTTGTCACCGCGGAAAGCTGGGCCGGCAGTTCCGGCCGCATCTACGTGACCGTCGCCTACAGCGCCGCCACCGGCAGGCGGCTGTGGGTCAGCCGCTACCACGGCCCGCGGAGAACGCCCAACGAAGCCCCCGCCTCGCTGGCGGTGAGCCCGGGCGGGACCAGGGTGTTCGTCACCGGGTACAGCCTCGGCCGGCTGAGCAGCGGTGACTACGCCACGGTCGCCTACAGCGCCGCCACCGGGAAGCAGCTGTGGGTCAGCCGCTACAACGGCCCCGCGAACAGGTACGACGCCGCCTCGTCGGTGGCGGTGAGCCCGCGCGGAGGAAGGGTTTACGTGACCGGGACCAGCCGCCGCCTGACGCTTCGCACCGCCGATGCCACGATCGCCTACAGCGCAGCCACCGGCAAGCAGCTGTGGGTCAGCCGCTTCAACGGCCCCGCGGACGGCAGCAGCGGCGCTTCCGCAGTGGCTGTGAGCCCGGCCGGGACGACGGTGTACGTAACCGGGGGCACAGCCGGGCCGACCGGCGCTGACTACGCCACGGTCGCCTACAGCGCCGCCGCCGGCACGCAGCTGTGGGCCAGCCGCTACAACGGCCCCGACAACGAGCCCGACGGAGCCTGCTGCCTGGCTGTGAGCCCCGACGGGACGGCGGTGCTCGTTACCGGGCAGAGCGACGGCCTGACAACCAGTGCCGACTATGCCACCGTTGCCTACCGCGGCTGAGGCCGCCGCTCCGGGGCAGCGCACGCCAGGGCGCACCGCCCGCCCAACCCGGTCCTGGTGCCTCCGGCACTCGGACGTCGGCCGGCCCGGCATACAGCCCGCCTTGAGACGGCCGGGCCTACGGCTTGGCCGCGCCGAACGTCCAAGTCGGCGTGCGCGTCGAGGCTCCGCCTCGCATCACGAACGCGCGCCAGAACGCCGACCGGGCGCTGCGTCGCCCGTTGACGGCCGGGGCGGCCGCTGATACCGAATGGGCCGCGCCTGTGCAGCTCCCGATTGGGTGTGCTGATGACTGGTAGTCCGGCAGATGTGCCGGTGGGCCGACCGCCGTGGGTGCTGGAGCTGGAGGCCAGGCACGGCCTGCCTGTTGAGCAGATCCCCGGCACGGTGTACGGGCTGCACTACGACCCGCCGCGAGTCGTCAGGTCGGTCAGCGGCGACTACGCGGGCCCGGAGCCGCGGTCGGACTCGTCGGGCTGGCTTTCGGCTGGGCCGATCGCGCATAAGTGGGGTGGACGCAGCAGCGTGACCCGAGGAAACGGATCGGCCGACATGCGCCCATAGGGGTGACCGAGATCGTGTGCCTGCAGCCCGGGACAATGCTCGACGAGCACCAGATGAAGGCGACGGTCAGGTGCCCCGCGTGCGGGCAACTGTACCGGGACTCGTTCGCGTCACGATGACGAGCCTCGGACCCGGAGCGGGGCCGGATCAGCGCTGAGATCATTAACCAGTACCAGGCCGGGCACTAGGCCACTCATAATCCGCCGATCACGCAGCGCTATCACGCCGCAGGCCGCTGATCGGAACGAGATCACGCAGTCCGCCGACTCGGTGCGGCTCACATGGGCGCGGTGTGCGGGGACTGCCAGGCGCAGATCGTCCAGTTCTGGGTGCGGGTCTCGCCCGCGCGATGGCTGTCTCACCTGAGGACCGGCATCCGACGCGGTTGCGTCGATCGAGGAACCCGGTTACTCCACCGAGATGCCCCGTCCCGGTCTCGGCCGGATCCGGCTGCTGCGAGCGCCCGCGTAGCGACAGCTCATGCCCCTAGGTCGGGGCCGTAGGTGCTGTCCCAGTCCCGGCGGTCCACATCGAGGTCAAAGTCACCGGGGGCTTCGAACGTCACGTGTGTCGCCGCTGTGCCGGGAGCGGCACCATGCCAGTGCCAGGCGCCGGGCGGGTTGCTCACGACGTCGCCTCTCCGGACGACATGCACACCGTTATCGTCGGCGACGACGCCGACCCCGTCCACGAAGACCAGGTGCTGGCCGTCGTGGTGCTGGTGCGGCACGGTTCTCGCTCCCGCGCCGAAATGCACCGCCAGTGAGCCGAAGCCTGGCAGCTCGCATGGCAGCTCCTGCACCCGCACGTCGTCCGGGTGGTTGAACAGGGACCTGAGCTGGTCGGGAACTGGATCCCCGCCCACGGTTGCAGTCGTGCCGAACTTGTCCATGTCTTCCCCGATCCTGAGTCTGCGGGCGCCCCGAAACGGAACATTTCGCCCATAGCCGCCGACCGGGCGTCGAGGCCAGGATCGGCGGCCATACGCTCACCGGCGCGCCGAAAACGTGCGTCCGAAAGGTGAGTATGTTCGTACCCTGCCGCGCAGCATCACATGCCCGTGCCACCCGGTAGCCGGTACCGGCGGCCGCGAAATCTCAACTGAGGTCAGGCAGTTGTCTCAACTGACGAAGGCGCTGCACCGCTGCTGCCGACTATCGGCGTCATTGCGCATCTGTGGTCAGCGAGCACCCCTGTTGACGGCGGTCGGATTCCGCGGTGCCGGCCTTCATGTGCCGCCGGACGGACCAGAGGGGCGTGCATCGCCGTCGCGTTCTCGGCGGCTGGGCCGTGGTCCGGCGTTCTGTCGATGACGGCTAAGAGCGGGCTGTCGTCGCGCCAGCTTGGGCGCTCCACCGCACGCCGTCGTGCCAGGGCCGCCGCATAACCCGGCGAGGCGGGAGCTGCCCGCCGCGGGGTGTTGGGGCAGCGCGAGGTGGCGAAGCACCACAGATACAGCGCGAACCCGACAATCGCGAACGCCACCGTGGTAGTGGTCAGCGCGCGCTGCAGATTCCCGCCCCCGGGAGATCTGGGCCGGAAGATCGCGCTGCCAGGCGTGTTCGGCGTCGGGGCTGCTGCGCTGGCCGTTACTACGTTCAGGCCTGGATGGGCAGATGCAGACGGGCGGCGCCCAGGTGGCGATCAGGGGTGGTGCGTAGTTGGAGCACTGCTGGCTCTCCACCGATCGGGAAGATGACATCGGTTTCGTTAGTTGTGTCGCGGCCCGGCCGTTCGTTGTATGGAGGCCGGGCGTGGACCATGTCGGTGAGCGAGTCGGGGAAGTAGAGCTGACTAACGAGTGTTCTGCCAGCGTTGCTGACCATTAGGTGGATATGAACGGTTCGCCCGGGATACCACCCGGGGTAAATAGTGCGGAATTCAACCAGGCCGTTGGTATCGGTCCTTTGCTGTCCTCGAAGGAAACTGCAGTCTTGTACGTATTCGGGACTAACAGAAGGGCAGCCCGGAGGTGACGTCGACGCGGTCGGCGGCGGGAACCCCGAGTAGTGCCCGGCAGCATCACACTGCCAGATTCCTACCAGCCCCTCGCGCACTGGTGATCCGTCATCGGATGCCAAGAGCAGGCCGAGGCCGAGCGGCACCCCAGGGCGTTCCTCCCTTATATCTCTGCGTACAGGCTGACCAGTGAGGTAATAGGGACCCAGGTCTTGCTCGGCCCACTGGCGGCAGATCACGGAGCCGCTGTCCAGCAGGCTCACGATCTCCTCACTGATCGGAACTGGTGGTGTCATCTGCATCCATCCGGGATCAGCGTTCACTGTCGCTGCATCGATCATCTCACCTGTGCGAACCCGTCCGGCATCCCCTGGTTGGCTACCCGTCTGCGGTTGCGGTCCGCTGAGGCTGCAGCGCCGTCAGTGCCCCCACGCCGCTCGGCTCGCCTCTGCCGCTGGCAAGCCAGCGCACCGCAGTGCGGGATGCTGATCCTGAGTCAGAACCGGCAGCCTCCGACGGCCAGCAGTGGCCTAGCGTGAGCTGCAAACCAGGTGGCGGCCCGCGCCCACGGGGGGCTGCAGGCAGCTGGGCCGCCACAGTTGCCCCGGCGCCGTGTAATGGAGCCCGGCAGCACGTGGGCAACTGCTACGTATAACCTCGTACCGGTTTTTAAAAATCCACTTTATCTAAAACCACTGTGTGATCTCGATCACATATCCGAAAACCTGGGTCTGACCTGGGAACGTGTCTATTTTAGTCATCGCTTCTGCCATTTAGCCAACCTGCCTTGCCCGAAAATACTGCTAGCATCGCTTTTTCAATTCTTGCCCTGGATTTCCGGGTTACAGAAGGCCAGCAAGTAGCCCGACCATGTAAGAGCGCTACGTCCACTGGGCGCACTGCCCGATCAGTAGTTGGAAATGTGCAAAGCCTCCATCGCCGGCCTGATGTCGCTCAGCGGTTCTTGATAGCGGCCTGGTACTGCTCCATCACGGTGGCCGGGATCGGGTCGCGGGCGCTGACAGCGATACCCGGCCTCTTTGCCGATGCCCAGAACCGCCGCTGCGCTACCGGCTCGCTGTAGCCCATCAAGCACGGCGCGCTGCACTCCGGCCCACCTGCGGCCGGATGTCAGGGCCCGCTGGACGCAGGCCGAGGCGACGAGGGTCTACCTGCCGCCGACGCCAACTGCCTGCTATCGGTCGCCGGCCACTGTGCGAGCGCGTTCAACAACGGCGCCAGCTGCTTCCGGAAGGCTCAGGAGTTCCTGGCGTTCAAGTCGATCTTGTACCAGTGGCGTCGAAGGCCAAGCGCATCGTCGCCTCCGCAGGTCCGCATCGGCGAGGCCATCCATGGCAGTCTCGGCTGAACTGGGTGACAGCGGCGATATGGATCGCATGGTTCAGGCCGCGGTTGCCGCGCCGGGACAGCCGGCAGGTCTTCCGGCTGTCGGAGGACACCTCGATCGGCGCGGTGCCGTTGTAGGCGGCGAACCGGTCCGGGCTGGCGAACCGGGAGCCGTCGCCGGCGCCGCCGAAGATGGTGGCGGCGATCACCGGGGCCGACGCCGAACAGCTCGGTGAGGGTGGTGCCGGACGCGCGGACGGCGGTGGTGATCGTCTTGCGGACCCCGCGGAGCTGAGCATCGAAGCGGCGCAGGTCAGCGAGATGCTCGCTTGCGAGGTCATGCCAGGCTGCAGCCACCGGGCCGACCGGAGAGTGCGAGTCCAGGATGGCGTCGGCCCGGGTGGCGGTGATGACCTGGGGACGCCGCCGGGGTGATCTCGCACAGCGCGGCGTGCAGCCGGCAGGCGGCCTGGGTGCGGATGCTGGCCAGCTGGCGGTGCCGGCGGGACCACATCCGCAAGATGACCGCGTGGTCATCAGCCCGGACCACGTGCTGCACGCCCGAGCGCAGTGCGGCAACGGCGACGGGCCGGGCGTCGTTCGGGTCGTTCTTGTTCGATGTTCCCGAGGACAGCAGCCGGACTCGGGCGCCGAGCTTGGGCTGCACGTCCAGGACCTGCTCCCCGGCGGCGGTGAGCTGCTGGGCGAGCAGGTGACCCAGCCCGCCTGCGCCCTCGACCGCCCGGGTCCGCTCCGGCCCATTCCGTCAGCCACCCGGCCTGCGCCGTGATTCGCGAACACGAGCCAAGCGACACCTCCGCCGCATCGATCGCCACCGCGGTGTGGGATCCCTCATGCGGGTCCACCCCGATCATCACTGCCGCCATCAGCCGGCCCTTCTCCTCGGTTAAAGGCATGAGTTGACCGCGGCGGGCATGTCTGATTTCAGTCGGTCAGGCGGCGGCCGCTAGCTGCTGAGGTTCTGCCTACCTGTCTTCTTGTCCGGGCCCAGGGATGGCTGCCGCTCGAGGCCGGGCTCCGGGCAGGGATGCGGTCGCGGGGCGGCCGGCCGGACCGGATGTGGGGGTAGTGCAGGTCGAACGCGGGCCGCTCGGAGCGGATCCGCGGGATGGAGGTGAAGTTGTGCCGGGGCGGCGGGCAGGAGGTAGCCCATTCCAGCGAGTTCGCGAAGCCCCACGGGTCATCGGCGGTGACGCGTTCGGCGTGCTTCCAGGTCCAGTAGATGTTGTAGAGGAAGAACAGCGTCGACGCCCCCAGGATGAACGAGCCGACCGAGGAGATGTCGTTCAGAGTGGTCGCGAGGGGCGGCAGGTGCGGGTAGTTCGCGACCCGGCGCGGCATGCCCTGGACGCCCAGCCAGTGCATGACGAGGAACGTCATCCAGAAGCCGATGAACAATGTCCAGAAGTGCCACTTCCCGAGGGTCTCGTTGAGCTTCTTGCCGGTCCATTTCGGCCACCAGAAGTAGAACCCGCCGAACATGGTGAACACCACGGTGCCGAACAGCACGTAGTGGAAGTGAGCGACCAGGAAGTAGGAGTCGCTGACCGCGAAGTCCAGCGGCGGCGAGGCCAGGATGACCCCGGTCAGGCCGCCGAACAGGAACGTGACCAGGAACCCGATGCTGAACAGCATCGGTGTCTCGAACGTCAGGGCTCCCCGCCACATCGTGCCGGTCCAGTTGAAGAACTTCATCCCGGTCGGCACCGCGATCAGGAACGACATGAACGAGAAGAACGGCAGCAGCACCGCGCCGGTGGTGAACATGTGGTGCGCCCACACCGTCATCGACAGGCCCGCGATCGCGATCGTGGCGGCGACCATGCCCTTGTACCCGAACAGCGGCTTGCGGGAGAACACCGGAATGATCTCGCTGGCGATGCCGAAGAACGGGATCGCCACGATGTAGACCTCGGGGTGGCCGAAGAACCAGAACAGGTGCTGCCACATGAGCGCCCCGCCGCTGGCGGCGTCGAACACGTGCGCGCCGAGCTTGCGGTCGATCTCCAGCACCAGCAGCGCCGCCGCCAGGACCGGGAACGCGATCAGCACCATGATGCTGGTGAGCAGGATGTTCCAGGTGAAGATCGGCATCCGGAACATGGTCATGCCCGGCGCGCGCATGCAGAAGATCGTGGTGACAAAATTGACCCCGCTCAAGATGGTGCCCAGCCCGGACAGGACCAGGCCCATGATCCACATGTCACCCCCGATACCGGGCGAATTCACCGAGCTGGTCAGCGGCGCGTACGCATACCACCCGAACCCCGGCGCTCCGCCCGGGGTGAGGAAGCTGGCCAGCAGGATCAGCCCGCCGAACACGAAGAAGTAGTACGACATCAGGTTCATCCGCGGGAACGCGACGTCCGGCGCGCCGATCTGCAGCGGCATGATCTCGTTGGCGAGCCCGACGAACAGGGGCGTGGCGAACAGCAGCAGCATGATCGCGCCGTGCATCGTGAACAGCTCGTTGTACTGCTGGTCCGACACCAGATGGTTGTCCGGGCCCATCAGCTGCGCCCGCATGATCATCGCCATCAGCCCGCGATCAGGAAGAACCCGAACGACGTGATCAGGTACAGGTGACCGATCACCTTGTGATCGGTCGTCGACAGCCAGTCCGCCAGCACCGAGCCCTTGCGGTAACCGCCCGTCGCCGACGCCGAGCCTGGCGGCGCTTCCTCATAAGAGGTCACGCGGCACCCCCGAGGCCATGGTGGTCCTTCTTATCCCCGTGCGGTCCCCTGCCGCCCGTCCCAGATGCCGTCCGGCGAGGCCCCGGCATGCCAGAACGGGATTGCGCATGCCCCATTCAGGCGACCGCGTCGCGACCGGGCTGGCTCCCTGCTGGAGGCCCAGCGCGGACGGCCCGACAAGCACCACGCTAGCAGCGGCGGGCCGGCGCGTTCCGGCCCGACAAGCAGAAACGCACCTTTCGCTGGCGGCGCCGGATCGCCTGCAGACCGGTGGCCCAACGACCGCCATGTGCGTTGGCATGGCCGCCGCAGTTGCGAGTCGATCATCTGATCACGAGGAGTGTGAGCTCGGGACCGACGGTCCGAACCTGATCGTCGTCGGGCTGGATCTTTTCCGGACATCATGGCGTGCAGCGTCGTGCGCGAACGGCTGGCGCGCCGCCGCGACGGTGTGGCCGCGATCGTTCCGTGAAGTGCGGGCGCGGACCTGCGCAAGGAGGTTCAGCGCCTCGCGGACGAGCGGAGCATAGGCACCGGCCGCCTGAGACGCCGCGCCCGCCCTCAGGTCCGGAGCAGGTCGGCGAGCACAGCCGCCTCGCTGATCTCGGGCTGCCTGGTCGCGGTGAGCAGCGTCAGCTGCCGGCCCTTCGCAAGCTGACGCAGGTGCGCCAGCGCAGCCGCCCGCGGGGGATCTTGCAGTTCCGCCTGGTAGCGGCGGCCGAAGTCCTCGAAACGGGCCGGATCGTGGCTATACCACTTGCGCAGCTCCCCTGACGGCGCGACTTCCTTGCACCACTCGTCGAGGGCCGCCTTGGCTTTGGTCAGTCCCCGCGGCCAGATGCGGTCGACCAGCACCCTGGCGCCGTCGTCCCGTTCCGGCTCCTCATATACCCGGCGTACCCGGACCTTGCCTGCGGCCATTGGCTGCCTCCCCGCAACGAAGGCCTTCGTCGTGGCCAGCGTAACGCTGGCCGGGACGGGGCGGGTGCCGGCCGGGGCCGTCATCGCAGTCGCGCTGCGGGCCAGTAGCATTGCGCGGATATGTTCGGCGTCATGGCCATACGTGGCTGCTTCCTCCGCTACCCCCTTGCCCCGCCCAGCCCGGATGGCGCACCCGCTGCGCGCTGTGGCCGGTGCTCGCCGCCGCCCCCTCGCCACGGCGAGAGGATGAGCAGCGCCGAGCCTGCTGTCCCAGCCCGGCAGACCCTGGCCTGCGGGTCGCCCCCAACTTCTGCAGTTGCCTGCCTGCGCGCTCGGGCGGCTGGTCCGGTCTGGCAATCCGCTCGGCTTCCCGTCAGGTCACCGTGCTGCTGCGCGCCGACCAAGTTCGCCGGGCGCTCGCAGGGGTAGAGGCTGGATGGAGACAGCTCGGGCAGCGCCAGACGGGCGAACCTAAAGAAGGCTGCACGATCCGGGTGCGGCAGCGGGGATAGTCCCCGGAGCGAGCACGCTGGGCGGCATGGCATCGGGCTGCCGGAGCCAGGCGAGGAAGGAGTCCGGTATGACCGACCCGCTGGCGGCACTGACCAAGGCGGGCGTTTCGATCTGGCTGGATGACCTGAGCCGTGACCGGCTGACCTCGGGGAGCCTGGCTGACCTGATGGCCCGCGATCACGTCGCCGGGGTCACGACAAACCCGGCGATCTTCGCCAAGGCGATCGCCGGGGGCGGCGCGTACGAGGCGCAGCTGCGTGACCTGGCTGCCCGCGGCGTCAGCATGGGTGAGGCGCTGCGGGCGCTGACCACGTTCGACGTGCGCTGGGCGTGCGATGTCCTCCGCCCGGTCTATGACGCGACAGGCGGCGTAGACGGGCGGGTGTCCATCGAGGTCGACCCGCGGCTCGCGCACGACACTGGGGCCACCATCGCCGAGGCGCGGGCACTGTGGTGGGCGGTCGACCGGCCGAACCTGTTCATCAAGATCCCAGCCGCGCGCCAGGGCCTGCCTGCGATCGCCGCCTGCCTGGCCGAGGCGATCAGCATCAACGTCACGCTGATCTTCTCGCTGGCCCGCTACGACGCGGTCATGGATGCCTTCCTGGACGGGATGGAACAGGCCAGGGACGCCGGCCACGATCTGTCCGCGATCGCCTCAGTCGCCTCGTTCTTCGTGTCCCGGGTGGACACCGAGGTCGACGCGAGGCTGGACAAGATCGGGACCGCCGGGGCCGCCGCGCTACGCGGCCAGGCCGCCATCGCGAACGCGCGGCTGGCCTACCAGCATTACGAACGGGTGTTCTCCGCGGCACGATGGAAGGCCCTGCGGTCCGCTGGCGCCCGGCCGCAGCGGCCGCTGTGGGCATCGACGTCGGTCAAGAACCCCGGCTATCCCGACACCCGCTACGTGGTCGACCTGGTCGCCCCCGGGGTGGTCAACACCATGCCCGAGGCCACCCTGCGCCTCGTCGCCGACCACGGCCGGGTGCCTGCCGACTCGGTCCGCGACCACTACGACCAGTCGCGGGAAGTGCTCAGCCAGCTCGGCGGGCTCGGCATCGACTACGACGACGTGGTCCAGGCCCTCGAAGACGACGCCGTGGCCAAATTCGACGCCAGCTGGGACCAGCTCAGCAAACGGCTGGCCGCGACCCTGCAAAGCCAGTCCGCCAACCGGTAACGAGGAAGCCGCCGTGAGCATGCTGCACGACCAGGTCAGGCGGGTGGAGCATGCCGAGGCGCTCGACCGGCCGGCCAAGCCGCTGGCCCGGGCGATCGGGCGCCTGGTGCGACCCCGGGCCATACGCAACCTGCTCAGCGGCACCTACATCGGGCATCCCCTGCACCCGATGCTCACCGACCTGCCGATCGGCGCGTGGGGAATGTCGGCCCTCCTGGACGCCGCCGGCGGGCCCGCCGCCGAGCCGGCTGCCGACCTGCTGGTGACGGCCGGCGTGGCCGCTGCGATACCCACGGCGGCGGCCGGGCTGAACGACTGGTCCGACACCAACGGCCGGGAAAGCCGGGCAGGGCTGGTCCACGCCATGGCCATGACCACCGCGCTGAGCCTGTACGTGGCGTCCGCCGCAGCCAGGGCCCGCGGCAGCCGCCGCGGCGGCAAGGCGCTGGGCCTGGCCGGGCTCGCAATCCTGCTGGCCGGCAGCTATCTCGGCGGTCACCTGAGCTTCGTCCTCGGCGTGAACGTCAACCGCACAGCCTGGCAAGACGGCCCGCAAGAGTGGACACCGGTGCTGGCCGACGCAGACCTCGCCGAAGGGGAGCACCGCAAGGTCGATGCGGCCGGCGTCCCCGTCTTGCTCTACCGCACGGCGGGGCGCCTATACGCCCTGGCGAGTACCTGCAGCCACATGGGCGGCCCGCTGGAGGAAGGCACCGTAGCTGAAGGCTGCGTTACCTGCCCGTGGCATGGCAGCACTTTCCGCTTCGCGGACGGCAGTATCGCGCGCGGTCCGGCCAGCACGCCTCAGCCGCTCTACGCGGCACGGGCCCGGGACGGTCAGATCGAGGTCCGTATTTCGCCATGATGCCTGCTGGCAGAATGAACTCACCACACGCCGGCGTGCGCTTAGGCAGGCCGGCTCGCCTCGCCCTCAGGCAGGCGATGTCGGGCTAGCAGAGCGGCGCCTGAGACCACCGAGGATCGCGCGAAGCGTCGCCTGAGCCGCCAATCAGAGGCCAGACCTTGGCCGAGCCGCGAGGTACGCATCTCGCTCCCTGCCGATCATGGGCGTCCGGGATCCTGCTACTTGCCCGCTCCTCGCGGTCATCCGGTCCGTGAGCAGCCGGCCGTCCTCTGGCGGCAGGTCGTCGCAAGCGTGCCTGGATGTCCAATGCATGCCGGGTCTCCCTCCTGTTGTTGGCCATCAGGCCGACTGGCTAGCCGATAACGTCAGGCTGCCAGGGTGAGGAAGACCGCGATGGTCGTGCCGTATAGGGTGTGGGCCACGAGGCTAACCACAGGGGTCTGCACTCCGTAGTTGCGCAGCATGAACCCGGGCGGTTCCAGCAGTGCTACAGTCCCGGCATCGCTGAGTGGTGTTCCCATCCGCGGGTGAACCACTGGCAGCAATACGTTGACCAGGAAGGTGCCGGCGAACAGGCTCTGCCCTAGCCCGAACAACGCACCGAGCCACCAGTCGTGGCGGCCGACCGCGGCGAACAGTCCGTAGTAGCCCAGGGCGAAGACCAGCCCGAAGCCGAAGTGGGCCGCATAGCCGATCGCCTTCGCCAGTGCCCGGTCCGCGGTGACGACGGTGCCGAGCAGGAATGGCAAGTCCATCCGGGTGAGGTTGAGCTCGGTCGCCGTCCGTAGCGCGGTGGTGAGGACCAGGGTGCCAGCGAGCTCTCCGGCCAGTGCCGCCCAGGTGCTCATCTGCGGCTCTCCTCCGCAATAGCGGTGACAGCGCTGATCATGGACAAGTGGCTGAGTCCCTGCGGGAAGTTCCCGAGGAATGCACCGGTGCACGGGTCGATCTCTTCCGAGTAGAGCCCGACGTCGTTGGCGAGGGCGACAAGCTCGTGCATGAGGGCGGTGGCCTCTACGGTCCGCCCGGTGCGGGCCAGCCCCTCGGCCAGCCAGAACGAGCAGCTTATGAAAGCGCCTTCCCCGCCAGCCAGGCCGTCCTCGCCGGTGTAGCGATAGATGAACGGGCCGTGTCCCAGGTCACGGCGTATGGCATCGACCGTGCCGCGCCATCGCCGCGAGCGGCGGTCGCCGTAACCGGACAGCAGGCCAAGCAGAACGCTGGCCGTCCAGCTCATCAGAGTCGGCGGACCGCGTGCAGCTCTGCTGCCGGCCGGGAAAGCAGCGCCGCTCGATGAACTCGCTGATCGCTGCGGCCTCGGCGCGCCACCTCGGGCGGTGCCGGTCCGGAATCAGGCCGCGCTCGGCGAGTCTGGCGCCCGATCGAGTGCGATCCAGCACATCATCTTCGACTGGGTGAAATGCACGAGCTCACCGCGGACCTCCCAGATCCCCGCATCCGGCTCGCGCCACAGCCGGCAGACCAGGTCGGCGATCTCAGCGAGCCGGCGGCCGATGTCGGCGTCCACGCGCTCGCCAGACACGGCGTACAGCCACGCGGTCTGCAGCAGTTCCCGTAGGTGTCCAGTTGCAGCTGGCCCGCCGCGGCGTTGCCGACACGGACCGGCCGCGAGCTACGGTAGCCGTCCAGCGGCACGGCACGTTCGGCGGCGCGCGGTCCGCCGTCGAGCCGGTATAGCGGCTGCAGCCGGGGGTGAGTCAGCTGTGAGGCATGCACCAGCCACCAGACACGGCCAGGCCGCTGCTCCCGGCAGGTAATCGCGCGGAGTGAGCCCACGCGGTGCGGTTTTCAGGGTCTAGTGTCCGCAGTTGAGGTCGGCATCAGCCCAGGCGCCGCATCGATGGCGTTGCGATTGCGGGTACTCTGCCTACCGGTATATACAAGTCACGTGACTGCAGGTGCGATGCGGGAGCCGACGTTCCTGGTCCTGACCGCGCTGGCCGCGGGTGCCCAGCACGGTTACGCGATCATGATCGATGTCGGGCAGATCTCGGGCGGCCGGGTGCAGGTACGCGCCGGGACCCTGTACGCGGTGCTGAACCGTCTGGCTGTGGAAGGCCTGGCGGAAGTGGACCGGGAAGAGGTCGTGGACGGCCGGCTGAGGCGCTATTACCGGCTTACTTCGGACGGGACCCGGGTTCTGGCCGCCGAGGCGGACCGGCTGAGCCGTCACGCGGCAGTGGCCGTCCGCCGTCTGCGGCTGCTCGGTGAGCCGGGCATGACCGGCCCGCGAGATGGCGAACAGCAGCCGGGAAGCGTCCGGGCGGACACGCGGCTGGAGGCCAGGTACCGGCGGCTGCTGGCCTTGTACCCGGCGCGATACCGGCAGGTGCACGAGGAGGAGATGCTTGCCGTGCTGATGACGGCGGCCCGCCCCGGGCAGCGCAAGCCAGCGCTGGCTGAAGCCCTCGACCTCGTAGCGGGCGCGGTGCGGGTCCGCTGCCAGCCGGCCAGCAAGGGCGAGCCCGCCTGGCGCCAGGTCCTCGCCATGGCGGCCGCCGCCGCCTCGGCCGGACTGGTGGCCGGTCTCGCCTTCGCCGCCCTCAACCCGCCGCCGCACATCAGCACCGAGTCCGTCCAGATCAGCTCGGAAGGCGGCCCGCGCGGAGCACATGCCCAGGCCGCCGCCGCGACCACCCCCGCGGTCCTGGAACGGGCCGCCCGCAGCATCGGCCCGGCAATATCGCCGCAGGCCCTGCAGCACGAGCTGCAAGTCACCCTTGTCACCGACCAGGTCCTGACATTCACCGTACGGGCGGCCACTGCCCGTCAAGCCGTACGTGCCGTGGCCGCCGTCGCCCGCAGCTTCCTCATCGAAGTCAACAGCCGCGCCACCAGCCCGAGGCATCAGGCAAACGTGCTGGATCCGGCAACCATCATCCCCGGAACCTCCTGGCTCGCGGAGCTGTCCGCCGCCGGCGGGACCGGCGCCTTGTGCGGGGCCCTGATCGGAACGATCGCCGGGCTGGCCGCCAGCCGGACACCACGCCGCCTGCGACTCACCTGAAACCGGTCAGCCCGCCGGCAGCCAAGAGCACGCTTGATAGATCAGAGACCGCGCGCGACACCCGCTCCGATACAGTTTGCCGGTCAGGATCGCCGAGCGGCAGCCACGCTGCATACAGGTGGTTGAGGACCATCGGCATCTGGATCCGCGCAAAGCTCGATCTCGGGCAAGCTCCGAACGACCAGTTCGGAGCCGATGCCGGGTGCGGCGCCAGTCGCGATGCGTGCGCGCCGATCGAGCCGTGCGCGCGCCGTATGTCAAGTGCTTGGCGCTACTCGGCGTCGTCAGATTCGCTCTCCCCAGCCCAGGATAAGACTGCCCGCAGATTCTGGCCCCGGAACCGCTCGCCTGTTCGGCGCAACTGGCATCTGCCTAGCTCATGCCCTTGATAGGCGTTGAGAAGTGCCCCCGAGGCGCCCCCAGGGGGCACCGGTTGTCACCGGATGAATGTTCGAATAGCCCTCACGACCTGGAGCCCCCTTACGGAATCGAACCGTAGACCTTCTCCTTACCATGGAGACGCTCTGCCGACTGAGCTAAGGGGGCGCGGCGGGATGCGACCCGCACGACCGACGCTTCGGGCTCCGGCGGGCACCGCCTAGCCTCAGCGCGCTAGGCGAGCATACACGATCGCCCGGCCCTGGGTTAGCGTGCGGGCGGCAGGCCCGACACCCCGCGAAACGACCCGCCGACCCGCCAGAACGCCTCGACGACCTGCGGCCACTCCGGAGACAGCGGATCGATCACCGCGAAGTGTCCGGCGCCTGGGAGCAGCACGCACGTCGCGGCGGCGGCGCGCGCGCCGGCGGCCCGGGCCCAACGGGAGTAGTCAAGGCTCATCAGGTACGGAACCTGGTCGTCGGCCATGCCGTGCACCAGCCAGACCTGCCCGTCGGCGGGCAGCAGCCTGGCGGGATCGGCGTGCCGGTATCGGCCGTCGGCGAAGTCCGCTGGCCCGCCGCCCATCAGCGCGCCGGCGGCCTGCTGGCCGAGCCCCTTGCGGTGGCTGCCCGCCAGATCGCTGACCGGCGCGAGGGCCACGACGCCACGCCAGCCCGGTTGCGCGGTGTGCCAGCGCGATCCTGGCGGCAGCCGGTGCCTGCTCGCCGCCCACAACGCCAGATGGCCGCCCGCCGAGTGGCCGGCCAGGACGACACCGCCAGGCTCGGCGGCCACGAACCCGCCGGTGGCCTCTGCCACCAAGCCTGGCAGCCGGTCGACCGCGGCGGCGACGTCGTCGAACGTGCCTGGCCAGCCGCCGCCAAGCTGCCCCGTCCGGCGATATTCCGGCGCACACACGACAATTCCGGCAGCCGCGAGAGCTTCGGCAAGGGGTGCCGTGTGCTCTCGTCCATACTCGGCCCGCCAGAAACCGCCATGCAGAAATATCGCCAACAGGGCTCTCCCGCCAGTCCCGCCTCGCTCCGCGACGGCCGCGGGCGGGATATGCACGTCGGCCACGTGGTCGGGCTCGTCGCCATAACGAAGCACCAGGTCAGGGGGCCGGGCCGGCCTGGTCAGCACGTCAGTCTCGCGCGCGGTCGCGGCACCTGACCGACGCTCACTGTTCATCAGACCGCCACTTCGGAGACGCTCGTGATGCCCTGGCGAAACAGGATCATTATGAACCGGAAGGCCCGAACCAAACCCCCGGCCACTTCAGTCATCCGGGCGGCCAGCTTATGCTCGAATACATGGCCCCCATGGCGGACGGATAGAACTCCCGATCATGCTTGCGGACACGGCACGACCCAGGCGACCCGGCTCCCTGCGGCGGGCTCTGATGATCGGAGGGCGACGGTGCCGGTAGCAATGGCGCGAGCCGGCCGGATCGCCGTCTCTGTTGTCGCCGGGTCCTTCCTGGCGGCGGGCTTCGCCATGGCGCCGGCCGTTTGCCTCCCCCTTGCGGCCGATGAGTTCGCCGTGCGGGCGCGCCGCCGTCCAGGCTGTGTCGGCCAGCCAACTCGCGATGCCCGTCGCGGCTAGCACGCGGGTCAGGCACGCGACCCCGAGCGCGTCCAAGAGCGCAAGCCCTTCGAAGAGCGCGAGCGTCAAAGAGCGCGAGCCCGTCAACGAGCGCGAGCCCGTCAAAGAGCGCGAGCCGCAGTCCGTCGCACAGCCCGACCAGCTCATCCAGCCCGAGCACGTCAAAGAGCCCGAGCCCGTCGGCGAGCAACAGCCCGAGCCCGTCCAAGTCACGGAGCCCGAGCCCGTCGCCGTCGCGGTCGCACACCAAATCCCCGAGCCCGTCGCCGTCGCCCAGCCGGTCGCACAAGGCCGGGGCGATCTGCGTGACCAGCCAGCTCGTGCAGCACAGCTCGAGCACCGAGCCTGGCGGCACTGTCACCTACTCGATCTGGGTCTGGAGCACGGTACGCGCCAGCAAGGTCCAGTGACCGCGTCGAGCAGCGCGCGCTCGATGAAGTTCCCGCGGTTCACTCTCTGCCCGTCAGCACACGGGACCAGGTGCACTATCGCCAGCCTTCCCGCCAATCAGGCCTTCGAGCTGATGATCACCGACCAGGTCAGGGCCGCAGCCACCGTCGGCGCCGCGATCACGCTGACCGTGAACGTGGACGCGTCGTCGCTCTCTCCCGCCGAAGCCGCCGTCACGACCGTGGTGAGCCAGCAGCCGCCGGTCGGCGGCTCGATTCCGCCGCTGCCGCCCACGACGCTGCAGCCGATCCCGGGCACACCATCACGCCGCCCAGCCTTGGTGGCCTGTTCCCGACGGTGACACCGACGTCTTCGCCACCGGCCAAGGAGAAGCAGAAAGCAGCGGGCAAGGTCACCAGGGCCACCCAGGCCTCGTCAGCGCTGCCGCTTGACCCGCGCCTGATCGGCGGCCAACTCGCTGGGCTCGCGGTGCTGGCGGCAGCGATCACGATGGTGGTCGCCAGGCTGTCGCTGCGGACGCCGCAGCCAGCCGGCCCTGCGGGCCCGGAGATTCCGCCCGCTGACCCGGACAGCGCGGGCAAGAGCGAAGACGATCAGCCGGAGGGCTGATCTGACGGAGGCCTAGGCGCTGCAGGGCCGCATCCGCTATTTGACGACGTGCTCGACCAACGGGCGCAGCTGCCGCATCTCGTCGGCCAGACCCTTCGATTTCATCGTGGCCGACACGACAACCCCGAAGGTGTCGCCATCGGCCCATGCGCACTCGGCCGGGCGTCCCTTGCCGCCCGGGGCGCACGCGGCCTGCCCGCCGAGACTGCCCGGGCTCGTCGTAACCGCACCGTGCAGCCTCGTCATGTAGGCGCTGATCAGGTCGCCCGCCGAAGCGTTGCCGGTCAGGTTCCCGCCAATGAAGACGACAATCTGCGGGCCCTTGCCGCCAGGACCTTTCTTCTGCTCGTACACGGCCGCGACAACGTTCTTCACGTCGCCGCCGGCGGCGGTCATGATCTTGAGCTTGAGGCTCTTGGCCGTGGCGTTGGCCCCCTGCCTGACGAAGCTGCCCGCCGTGGCCGGCGCCGACACGATGTGCGAGGTCTTCGGCATCAGCTTGAAGTAGCCAACTGTAGCCAGCGCGAGGACGACCACCAGTCCGCCGAGCAGTACCGTGACCTTCCTGCGCCGACCGGACCGAGGACGGCTCTTGCGCTGCCGGGAGCCCCCTTGGCTCCCCTTGGACTTGCCGCCCTTGCGGGGTTTGCTGGCCGGGGAACGTGGCGCGGGGGATGGCCGGTCCAGCGGCTCAGCCAGCGGGTCCTGGCCGTCGAAGTCCGGCAGATCGAACGGGCCGGTCGCGGTGCGCTGCCCTGGGGCATTCGCGATCGCGGTCTCCGGCGCGATCGAGATCGACGGCGGCTCGGATGACCACAGCACGCCGACGCCGCTATCGGTCAGCGGGTCGGGGCGGCCGAGCCCGTCGACGCGGCCCTGCGGGCCGGTGCGGCCATTCCGCGACGGAGCGGCCAGCGGGTCAACCCGTGGCTGCGGGCCGGTACGGTCACGCCGGTCAGGCCCGGTCAGCGCGTCAGTGCGCCCCAGCGCGTCAGTACGGCCCAACGCATCAACGCGGCGTTGCGGACCAGTGCGGTCACTGCGCGCTGGCGCGGTCAGCGGATCAACCCTGGGCTGCGCACCAGTGCGGTCACTCCATGCTGGCGCGGTCAGCGGATCAACCCTGGGCTGCGCACCAGTGCGGTCACTCCATGCTGGCCCGGTCACCGGATCAACCCTGGGCTGCGGACCAGTGCGGTCACTGCTGGCTCGCCCGCTCAGCGGATCGCGGCTGTCCAGGGCATCGACCCGGCGCTGCGGGCCGGTGCGGTCGGTCCTCGCAGGCCCGGCCAGCGGGTCGGGGCTGGCGAGCGGGTCGACCTGGCGCTGCGGGCCGGTGGGGCGGCCACGGCGGTCACGCGGGTCGGTGTCCGCGAGGGGGTCGTCGTCGGGCCAGGCGGGACGCGGGCGAGCGCCTGCAGACGGTCCTCCGTCGAACTCCGAGTACAGCGGCTGTGCGAACTCGGCGGTGTCCAGCCGGCGCTGCGGCGACGTGAACTGGTCGCCGGCCTGCCGGCCGGGCCGCGGCGGGCTGGTCAGTGTCCTTTCGGCGCCCGAGGCCGGATAGGACTGCGCGGCGTCCGCGGCGGGCGGGTAGAGCGGCTGGTCGTAGTCCTCGGCGGCCGGGTTGAACAGCAGGTCGGTCGCCTGGCCCTGGCGGATCTTGACCGCACGGCGTGGCCCGGTCCCGCCAGGACGGCGCTCCACCACGGGATCGCCAGACGGCTGGCCGGAACCAGACCGTCCGCGCGTGTCGGATCCGCCGCTGGGCTCGGTCCGGCTGGAGCGAGCTGCGGAGCGGAGCGGGCCTTTGCCGTCGCTCGGAGCGCCGCGGTCGTCAGCGGCTGGTCCGGAACGGTCGCCGCGGCCGCGGCGGCCGAAACGGCGGGGCTGGTCGGTGGTGGGCGGGCCGGCCGCAGGCCGCGCCGCCGGTGCGGCCATCCCGCCTTCAGCCCAGTCGTCGCCCTGCGCGGCGAACCGTGCGGTCTCCTCCGCGGTCGCTCCCCTGCCGCCCGACGTGGCTGGCCGCGCATACGGGTCAGAACCATGCACCCTGCGACCCGGCCTTCCAGCCGGACCGAGATAGTCGGCGAAGCTGTCGTCGGGCGAATCCGCGGGCTCGGAGCGACGGCCAGCGGCGCGTCGGCCGGCGCCACTGCGACCGGCGCCTCGCGGCGCAGATCCGCCACCGAACGCTCCGCCTGCGCCGGGATCGGTATCTCCGTCGGCCGTCAGGCCGGTCTCGGGTCCCGTCCGCCGCGGCCGTGCCACCGGCCGCTCCGGCCGGGCAGTCGGACGCTCGGGCCGGGCGGTCGGACGCTCTGGCGGCGCGATGATCGTCCTGGGCGGTGCCTGGAGGGCGGTCGACGCCGAGGCCGACGAGGCCGGGGAAGAAGATGCGGTGGACCGGCCCTCGCCCAGGTACTTGATCCAGTCGTAGTCCTCGTCGCCGCCGAGACCGCCCGGATCGGCTCCCAGGGCCTCGTCGCGATCTGACCGCCGGCCCCTCTTCGGCATCCGGCTAACCTCCTGCATCCCGGCCGTCTGCCGACCTGTCGTCCGCCACGGCGGCGGGGTTACCCCCGGCCAGGCCGGGATTCCTCCCCATCATGCGGCATGATCCCGGCGCTCGCTACACGATCGCCACTGCCCGGCGCGCCGCCGAACGCACGGGGCAAACAAACAGCAGCTATCACAGCATCTTGCGATACAACGCCTCGTTGATGGACGATCAGTGCCAGGTCAAAAGTTTGGGGGCGATCCATGCAGGACGGCCTGTACATGCCGGTCATCGGCCCGTCGGCGATTCTCCCGCGCGGCTACCTCTGGCTCGCCCCGATCTGGTACGTCGTCATCGCGGCCGCGCTCGCCCTCAGCCCGTGGCCGCCGATCTGGTTCCGGCTCAGCGCGGCCGCCGGCCTGCTCGGCTCGTTGATCGTGTTCGTTCTCGTGATCAACTCGATCACCACGCACGCCTTCGCGGCGAGCCCCGAGGGGATCGACCTGGGGTTGCCCACGTTCAGCAAGCGGCGGGGGCGCCGCCGCCGCGGCGTCAAGCACCTGCCCTGGCACCAGATCGAGCGGATCAGGATCGCCTCGCGGCCGTATGGCGCCAGGGTGGACATAATCCTGAGCCAGCACGCTTCACTCGCGCTGCGGGGGTACCAGCACGGTCCGGCGCGCCGGACTGTGCGCTGGGTGCTGCTGCTGATCCCGTTCTGGTACCTGCGGAGGCCGACGGCGCTGACCAGCCCCCTGGACGGGCCGCCCAGGTACCAGGCGAACGTGCGCGGCATGACCGTCGACGACCTGCGGCAGCGCCTCCGTGCCTTCGCACCGCCTGATGTGGCGATTGGGATACTGGTCCGCAAGCGCTGAGGCGCACCGGGTTTCCGTATCATCGGCCCCACCGGCACCGAAACGCGCCGGGCCGGCCGGCGCTGATGCTGGCTGGCCTGCCGCGCTGACCGGCGCCCTGAGCCTGGTAACGCCCATATCGGGCTAGCCCGTGCTTAGCTAGCCCCGTGCTCAGCTAACAGAACTGAAAGGCATGAACGCGATGGCACACGAGGTACAAGGCGTAATCGCCCGCGCCAAGGGCGCTCCGGTCGAGCTGACCACGGTCATCGTCCCCGATCCTGGTCCCGGCGAGGCGCTGGTCAAGGTGCAGGCGTGCGGCGTCTGCCACACGGACCTGCACTATCGCGAGGGCGGCATCGGCGAGGACTTCCCTTACCTCCTTGGCCACGAGGCCGCGGGCGTCGTCGAGGCGGTCGGCGACGACGTGACGGGGCTCGCGCCCGGCGACTTCGTCATCCTGAACTGGCGAGCGGTGTGCGGGCAGTGCCGCGCCTGCAGACGCGGGCGTCCTTGGTACTGCTTCGCCACGCATAACGCGACCCAGAAGATGACTCTGGCCGACGGCACCGTGCTGTCGCCCGCGCTGGGGATCGGAGCGTTCGCCGACAAGACTCTGGTCGCGGCAGGCCAGTGCACCAAGGTGAACCCCGAGGTCAAGCCCGAGGTCGCGGGCCTGCTCGGTTGCGGCGTGATGGCCGGTCTCGGCGCGGCGCTGAATACCGGCCAGGTCGGTCGCGGCGACTCGGTGGCGGTGATCGGGTGCGGCGGCGTCGGCTGCGCGGCGATCCTCGGCGCCAGGCTGGCCGGAGCGCGCAAGATCATCGGCGTCGACATCGACGATCGCAAGCTCGCCTGGGCGCGCGAACTCGGCGCGACGGACACGATCAACTCGCGGGAGACCGACCCGGTCGAGCAGATCCAGGGCCTGACCGAGGGAAACGGCGCCGACGTGGTGATCGAGGCGGTCGGGCGGCCTGAGACGTATAAGCAGGCCTTCTACGCGCGCGACCTCGCTGGCACTGTGGTGCTCGTCGGGGTGCCGACGCCGGACATGCGGCTCGAACTACCGCTGCTCGACGTGTTCGGCCGTGGCGGGTCGCAGAAGTCCTCCTGGTACGGCGACTGCCTGCCCGACCGCGACTTCCCGATGCTGATCGACCTGCACCTGGGCGGGCGGCTGCCGCTGGAGAAGTTCGTGTCGGAGACCATCGCGCTCGGCGACGTCGAAGAGGCGTTCGCGAAGATGGGGCGCGGAGAGGTGCTGCGCAGCGTCGTCACGCTCTGATCGGCCCGGGCCTGTGATCGCCAGGATCGCGATGTGGTCGGGGCCGCGGACGCTCTCCACGGCGCTGATGCGCTCGTTCGAGAACCGGCCCGACACTGTGGTGGTCGACGAGCCGCTGTATGGCTACTACCTAGCCGAGACCGGGATCGACCATCCCGGGCGCGACGAGATCCTGGCTTCGATGCCGACCGACTGGCCTGCGGTGATCGATGAGCTCACCTCGGGCCCGCTCCCGGCCGGGCGGACCGTGTACTACCAGAAGCACATGACGCATCATCTGCTGCCCGGCATCGACAGGGACCGGCTGGCCGGGCTGCGGCACGCGTTCCTGATCAGGGATCCGAGGCGGCTGCTGGCCTCGTACGCGAAGGTCAGGCACACGCCCACGCTGGCGGACCTGGGCCTGGAGCAGCAGGCCGAGATCTACCGGCTCTACGGCGGGCCGGTGATCGACGCCGCCGATCTGGCCGCGCACCCGCGCCCGTCGCTCGAGGCGCTCTGCGCCGCGCTGCGAATCCCGTTCGATGAGGCCATGCTGTCCTGGCCAGCCGGGCCGCGGCCGACCGACGGCGTGTGGGCGAAGCACTGGTACGCGCGGGTCTGGGCGTCGACCGGGTTCACGGTCCGGCCGGACGCGGCCGGTGCCGGATCTGGGGATGCCGCTACGGCGCCGGTGTCCGCGGAGCTGGAAGACCTGGCGGCCCGCTGCCAGCCGTTCTACGCCGAACTCGCGGCGCACCGGCTGAATCCGGCGATCTGAGGAGAGCGCAATGCTGCAGAGCTTTGACGAGCGCAATCGCGACATCATCGTGAACGTCGGCGGGCGGCTGACACACCGCGACGAAGCCGCGGTGAACCCGTTCGACTCCGCGGTCCAGGGCGGCGACGCGGTCTGGGAGGGGTTGCGGGTCCACAACGGCCGGATCTTCCTGCTGACCGAGCACCTGGCCAGGCTGCGCAGGTCGGCGCGGGCGCTGGCGTTCGAGTCGGTGCCCAGTGACGCGGAGATCACGGAGCAGATCAGGCGGACGCTCGCGGCGAACAACATGACCGACGGCGTGCACATCAGGCTGACGCTCACCCGTGGCGTGAAGATCACCAGCGGAATGGACCCGCGGCTGAATCAGTCGGGCCCGACGCTGATCGTGCTGCCCGAGTACAAGGCGCCGGTCTACGACGCGACCGGGATCACGCTGGTCACGTCGAGCATCCGGCGGGCGGCTCCCGACGCGCTGGATCCCAAGATCCACCACAACAACCTGCTGCCATCGATCATGGCCAAGATCGAGGCCAACGTCGCGGGGGCGGACGACGCGCTCATGCTCGACCAGCGCGGCTTCGTGGCCGAGACAAACGCGACCAACGTGTTCTGCGTGACCGACGGCGTCCTCGGCACGTCCACGACCGTCGCCTGCCCCGAGGGAATCACCCGTGCGGCCGTGCTCGAACTGGCGGCCGGCGCGGGCATCGACTGCGCGGTCGGCGACTACTCGCTGGTCCAGCTGTACACCGCCGACGAGGTGTTCGTGACCGGCACGATGGGCGGCATCGCGCCCGTCATCAGCATCGACGGGCGGGTGATCGGCGACGGCCGGCCAGGGCCGCTGACCGGCAAGCTCAGCGGGCTGCTGGCGAACCTGGCCGCCGCGAGCGGCACACCGGTCGCCTGAGAGAGCGCGGCGGGCGTTGGCTGCCCGGCGGCCGGCTGGTAGGGTCAGCTGCCCAGTGATGCTCGCAGGGCCAGCACCCGCTCGGCCGCGGCCTTGAAGTTCGCCTGCCCGGTCGAGCTTGATCCCAGGTAATCGCTCCGCAGCGTCGTCATCGCGGTGACGCCCTGGGCGTAGTTCTCCGAGGCGCAGAGCAGCAGGTCCATGCCCGCGTTGGCGGCCAGCGTCGCGCGGTTGCCCGTTCCGCCGAAGTTCTTCAGCGCCCCGGCCTCCAGCGCGTCGGTGATCGTGACGCCGGCGAAGCCGAGCCGGTTGCGCAGCTCACCCTGCACGATCGTGGCCGACAGGCCGGCCGGGAACTTCTTGTCCAGCGCCGGGTAGAGAGCCCAGGAGACCATCGCGAGCTTGGCCTTGGCCGTGACCGCTGACTGATAAGGCAGTTCGTCGATCGACCTGATCTGGCTCAGCGTGAGGTTCAGCGTGACCGGGCGCGCATCGGTATTCTGCGACCTGGTCGCTGCGCCGAGGCCAGGGAAGTGCTTGACCGTGGCGGCGACGCCCTTGCCCTGCATGGCGGTCGCGAACAGCGATCCCAGCTTGGCGACCTTGGCGGGGTCGTTGCTGAAGGAGCGGCCGAACTCGTCGATGAAGTTGCCAGGCGTCCGGTACACGTCGAGTACCGGGGCGAGGTCCACGTTCACGCCGAGGCCGTGCATGAACGCGCCGGTCGCGGCGCCCTGCTTGGTGGCTTCCTGCTGCGGGTGCGCGTTCTCCCCGATCTGCTTGGCCGACGGGACGGGCGGGCCGTTGAGTCTGCGCACCACACCGCCTTCCTGGTCGGTCATCAGTAGCAGCGGGAACCGCACCGGGTTGGTCTTGGCCGCGTTCGCCTGCTGCATTTCCTTGACGATGGCCGCGATGTGGGCGTTGGAGCCGACGTTGTCGGTGAAGAAGATCACCCCGGCAACCCGGCCGTGCCTGATGGCCCAGAGCAGGTTCGCGGGCGGCGTGAGGCCCTTATAGCTGTAGATCACCCGCTGGCCCGCTAGCTGGTATGCGTCCAGCGTCGGCAGCACCGCTTGGGCGGCGGCGATCCCTGACGCGCTCGGCGACACAGCCCCCTGCCGCAGACCGATGCCCGCGGAAACCGCGGTGATGCCGTGCAGGCTCTTGGTCCCGTGGGCGCCGGACTGCGAACGGGATGCCGTCGTGGCCGTAGTCGCATGACCGGACGCGGCACGGCGGGCAGCCGCGTTGGCCGCGAAGGCCACGACGCCGGTCACGGCGAGGACCACTCCGGTGAGGAGGATCAGGAGCTTCTTGGTCGGTCGCACAGCGGAAATGCCTCTCCGGGCGCTGGTCCTCGCAGTACTCGTCCTGCCTGGCCTGCGCGCGTCTTCGTTGGCGTACGGATCCTGACCGGCGCCTGGGGCTCCATGGCGAGCCGACTTGGCGCGGCCTAGCGGGGTTCCTGGCCGAAGGGCCCGGTGGCTACCCATGGCTGCCATGCTACGGTTTGATAACGCTGTCCGCAGTACTAACGATTCCCGCGCACCTTGCTGCGCCGACCGCAACTGACGTGGCGAAATTCACAACCGGCTGACTGGCACACTCCCGCTAGATACGCTGCGTACGCCAAAAACGCGGGGTTGACGGATCCTATTCAGCCAATACGCATTCGCCGTATCAGGGCCATTCGCACCATCACCGAACATCTGACTTCTGGAGGACCAATGGTGCAACGCGACACGCCATGGCCGGCCGGCACGCCGTGCTGGGTCGACCTGGGAACGGACGACGTGGCCAGGGCCACGACTTTCTACTCGACACTGTTCGGCTGGGACACCGAGGTCGGGCCTCCCGAGGCCGGCGGCTACGTCATGTGCATGGCACAGGGCAGGCCGGTCGCCGGGATCGGGCCGAAGATGGGTCCCGCGGAGGTGCCGACCGCCTGGACCACGTACCTAGCCAGCGACGATGTCGACGCCACCACCAGCAAGGTGGGGGCGGCGGGCGGAGCGGTCCTCGCCGAGCCGTTCGACGTCATGGACGTCGGCCGGATGAGCGTGGCCGCCGACCCCGGCGGCGCCGTCTTCGGCATCTGGCAGGCCCGCACGCACCGCGGCATGGGCCTGGCCAACGAGCCGGGAGCGGTGTGCTGGAACGAGAACATGAGCCGCAGCTTCGAGGCCAACGAGCGGTTTTACACCGACGTCTTCGGCTACTCGTACGACGACATGAGCAGCGACGACTTCAAGTATGCGACGTTCAAGACGAACGGCGACTCAATGGGCGGGATCGGCGACCTCGCCACCATGGCGCCGGCCGAGACCCCTGCGCACTGGATGACCTACTTCGGCGTCCATGACGCCGACGAGGCAGCGGAAGTCGTCACCAAGCTCGGCGGCGGCATCATGCGGCCGGCGTGGGACACCCCCTACGGCCGGATGGCCATCTTGAGCGATGACCAGGGCGCTGTCTTCGCGATCATGGCAATGTCGCCGGCCGCCAGTCAGTAGGACGGCCGGAAAATAGAACACCGACGGCCCGCCGAGTGTCTTGTTAGAACCTCGGCGGGCCATCGCTGTTCTTCAGCGCTCATGCGGCGGGCTCGATCGGGGTGTCGTCGGCTTCGTCAGCGTCACCGTGGCCGAACTCGGCGGCGACCAAGTCCGCCGTGTGCCTGGCCCACGGCCCGGTCGTGACCAGGCCGAGCGTGATCACCGCCACCCCGCAGCCCGCGAGCACCCACCAGCCCGCGTGACTGGCAGAGACGAATCCGGTCTTGATCGGGCCGTGCAGCCCGGAGACCACGACCGACCCGATCACCGCGACGCCGAGCGTCGAGCCCACCTGCCGGCTCGTAGAGGCGACGGCCGCGGCCACGCCCGCCTGGGCGCGCGGCATGCCCGCCATGGCCGTGTTCGTGATCGGAGCGTTGACCAGCCCGAAGCCGAGGCCGAAGAGCAGGTAGCTGATCACCAGGCTCAGGGTGGACGTGTCGGCGGCGAGCATCGCCAGCGTGATCGCGCTGATCGTGATCGCGATACCAGCCCCGATCAGCGGCAGCCGGGGCCCGCGGGCGCCGACGAACCGGCCGGACAGCGGGCTCCAGATCGCGGTCATCGCCGCCATCGGCAGCATGTACAGCCCGGCGTGCAGCGCCGAGTAGCCGCGGACGTCCTGCAGGTAGATCGTGTTCAGCAGGAGGAACCCACCCAAACCCGCAAATGCCGACACCGCGATCACGGTCGCGCCGGCGAACGGTGCGCTGCGGAAGAACCGCACGTCAAGCAGCGCGTCGCGGCGCCGGATCTCGTACCAGGCGAAGCTCGTCCCGCTCACCGCGGCGACCGCGAAGCAGGCGATGATCACCGGCGAGGTCCAGCCCCGGCCTGGGCCCTCGATGATCGCGTACACCAGCGTGGCGAGCGTGATCATCACCAGCAACTGCCCGACCGGGTCAAACCGGCGCGCACGCGGCGCCTTCGACTCCGGCACGAAGACGGCGGTGAGCACGATCGCCGCGATGCCGACGGGGATGTTGACCCAGAAGATGCTGCGCCAGCCGACGGCGCTGACCAGCACGCCGCCGACGACCGGGCCGAGCGCCATGGACAGGCCCACGACGCCGCCCCAGATCCCGATGGCCCGGGCTCGCTCGGTCCGCTGGGTGAACGTGTTCGTGATGATCGACATCGCGACCGGGTTGAGCATCGAGCCGCCGATGGCCTGCACCATCCGGAAGGCGACCAGCGCGCCCAGGCTCGGCGCCAGGCTGCACAGCAGCGATCCGATCGTGAACACAGCCAGGCCGGTCTGGAAGGTCCTGCGGCGGCCAAACCGGTCGGCTGTCGAGCCCGCGAGCATCAGCAGGCTGGCGATCACCAGCGCGTAGGACGCGACGACCCACTGCAGCCCGGAGACGCTCGCGTGCAGTTCGTGCTGGATCGAAGGCAGCGCGACATTGACGACCGTCACGTCGAGCCCGACGATGAACAGGCTCATGCAGCACGTCGCGAGCACGAGCATCCGCCGGGACCGACTCAGCCCGCCAGCGCTCATTAAATCCATAGTACCGCTAAGTAAATTTCGCTCCCCGCACGGCCAGATCAGCTGATGTCGCGTCGGCGCAGGCCAGCGAGCCCCGCCAGGCCCAGCGCGAGAGCGATCACGCTGAGCCAGATCAGCGGCTGGGCCGTCACCGTGCCGCCTGGCAGCTTGGGCAGGTGCTGGAACGGCGAGATGTCCAGGATCCAGTGCGACAGCTTCAGCGTCGCGCCGAGGAACAGCATTAGCACCGCGATGCCCAGCGCCGACCAGCCGGCCGCGACGCTGGCTTCGGGGACGAGGCCGAAGAACGCCGCGGCGATTCCGCCGATCACCAGCGCCGCGGGAAGCTGAGCGAGCGCGGCGACGACGAGCGGGCCGATCTCGCCGGTTCCGCCTGAACGCAGCGCGTAGCCGAGTCCCGCGGCCAGGCCGGCCGTCACCAGGATCAGCGCCGTGCCGAGGAACGCGATCAGCAGGTGCGACAGCCCCCACCGGATCCGGCTCGCCGTGGTGGCCAGGACCGGGTCGGCGTGGCCCGATGTCTCCTCCGAGCGCAGCCGCAGCACGGCCGAGACCGCGTAGCCTGCGGCGATCAGGCCGTTGAAGCCCATGATCGCGGCGAGGTAGGCGTTGGTGAGGGCCGACTTTCCGCCGAGGTGGACGATGATGTTCCTGACCTGGCTGCTGCCCAGCAGCCCG
Organism: uncultured Actinomycetota bacterium; assembly: GCA_963696215.1. Classification (GTDB taxonomy): domain Bacteria; phylum Actinomycetota; class Actinomycetes; order Streptosporangiales; family Streptosporangiaceae; genus Chersky-822. The sequence goes on along the minus strand of CAVOJF010000003.1, from coordinate 142,686 downwards.
CCAATGCCCTTGGCGGCGGAGCCGACTATAAGGCCGTAGATCAGGGCTCCGATCACCCACGCGACGAGGCCGCCAAGCTGCAGGCGCCAGGCCAGCGCGAAGGGGTTGCGCAGCGAGGCGCCGCCGCGCGGGGGGCCCGGCCGCTGCGGGAGCATGCCAGCGTCATAGTCCCGGCGGACGGCTAGGACGGCCGCGGCCGCCGCCACGATCACCGCGAGGGCCACCGGCAGCGCCAGCACCCACCACCTGATCGCGCCGAACGACCTGATCAGCTCCGCCCACCCGATCGGCGAGAGCCAGCTGAGCCAGCGCGGGCCGTGCGGTCCCGATGAGTCGCCGACGGCCCGCAGCAGGTAGGTCACCCCGATCACGGCGAGCGCGAGCCCGCGGGCGGCGCGGGCGGTGCCGGCCACCTGCGCGCAGACCGCGGCCACGGCGGTGAAGACCAGGCCGGAGCCAGCGATCGCCAGCGCCAGCGCGATCGACCCGGCGGCCGGCAGCCCCAGCAGCGTCAGGCCAGCGGTGATGAGCACGGCGAGCGCGATGTTGGCGCCGACCGCGATGAGCAGGGCCGCCGCCAGCGCCGCGTTCCTGCCGACGACGGCGGAGCCGACTAGTTCGAGCCGACCGGTCTCCTCGTCGGCCCTGGTGTGCCTCACCACGATGAAGATGCTCATCAGTCCCGCGCCCAGAGCGGCGAAGCCGCCATAACGCCAGGCGGTCAGCGAGCCGATGGAGTTGCCGTAGAGCGGCCCGTAGAGCGAGAGCAATGCGGGGTTGTGCCCGGCGGACAGTGCGAACTCGGCCCGCCCTGCCGTGGTCGGGAACAGCTTCTTGAAGCTGTAGGCGGTACCAGCGACCAGGGCGGTGAGGACGTAGATCCAGGCGGCCAGCATGATCCGGTCGCGCCGCCCGGCCAGCTTGGCCAGCGCGCGCGTCCCGGTCAGCGTGATCGCCTTGCCAGGCGGCCGCGAACCGTCGGGGCGGTTCGGCTTCGCGAGTGTGGCCGTCGTCATGCGCGCGCTCCGCTCGGGTTGGCCGCACGGCCGGACTCTGCTGGCGCGCTAGGCTCGCTGCCCGTCTCGTCGTCGGCGTCGTCGCCTGAGTAGTGGCGCAGGAAGAGTTCCTCGAGCGTCGGCGGCTGGCTGGTCAGGCCGCGCACGCCAACGGCGGTCAGCAGTTTGAGCAGGCCGTCGAGCTTGTCGGTGTCCACCTCGCACCTGACCCGGTTGCCCTCGACGGCCAGGTCGTGGATCCCGGGCAGCAGGTCCAGGCCCTCGGGCGGCCCGGCCAGCTCCGCGTAGATCGATGTCCTGGTGAGGTGACGCAGATCGGCGAGGGTTCCGCTCTCGACGGTGCGGCCGCGCCTGATGATCGTGACGCGGTCGCAGAGCGCTTCGACCTCGGACAGGATGTGGCTGGACAGCAGCACCGTCCGCCCGCTGTCGCGTTCCTCCTCGACGCAGGCGCGGAACGCGGCCTCCATCAGCGGGTCAAGCCCCGCCGTCGGCTCGTCCAGCATCAGCAACTCGACGTCGGACGCGAGCGCCGCGATCAGCGCGACCTTCTGCCTGTTGCCCTTGGAGTACGCGCGCGCCTTGATCGTCGGGTCGAGTTCAAAACGCTCGAGCAGGCTGGCCAGACGCTGCTCGTCGAGACCGCCGCGCAGGCGTCCGAGCAGGTCGATGACCTCGCCGCCGGTGAAGTTCGGCCACAGGCTGACGTCGCCAGGCACATAAGCGAGCCTGCGGTGCAGCGTCGTGGCATCGCTCCACGGATCGCCGCCGAGCAGGCGCGCAGAGCCGCCGTTGGCGCGCAGCAGGCCGAGCAAGATCCTGATCGTCGTGGTTTTTCCCGCGCCGTTCGGGCCGAGAAACCCGTGCACCTCGCCGGTCGCAACGGCCAGGTCAAGCCCGTCAAGCGCGGTGACCTTGCCATAGGACTTGCGGAGCCCTGCCACGTCGATTGCATTGCTCATGATTCTGAGACTACACTAGATTCACAAATCTCTGAATATTCGGAACGCGACAAATCGAGGCGGTCACCGCAGCAGGTCCACGGCCCAGGCCTGATGCAACGAGCGCGGCGAGGGGGTGGACTTGACGGCCGCAGCCGAACGCGACAAGACCGAGACCCTGCCAGAGCGCGAACAGGCCGGGGCCCTGCCGGAGCGAGATCGGGCGGCTGTCGGCCGATTCGTGGAGCGATTCGCGTCGGTCCTGGTCGAGGCCGGCATCCCGCGGATGCCGGCCAGGGTCTTCGCCGCCCTGCTCGCGACGGACTCAGGCCGACTCACGGCCGCCGAACTCTCCGAGCAACTCCAGGCCAGTCCCGCGGCCGTGTCCGGGGGCGTGCGCTACCTGATTGGCGTCGGAATGGTCAGCAGGGAGGGCGAGCCGGGCTCGCGGCGGCACCATTACCGGGTGCCCGACCACGTCTGGGACGAGGTTGTGAGCGGGCGGGATCGCCTCATGGCGCGCTGGACCGCGGTGCTGCGGGAGGGGATCTCGCTGCTCGGGGAGGACACGCCCGCGGGCGTCAGGCTGTCCGATTCAGTACAGTACTTCGAGTTTGTCAGCGCCGAACTGCCGCGAGTCCTGGCCAGATGGCAAGAGCACAAGGCCGCGCTCGACCGGGCCAACGCGGGCGAAAACGCAAGCGCGTGACGCCTGGCCGGCCGGCTGGATGGACGATGCGCGTCAGAACGTTGGTAAGACTGGTAGTGAAGCAATGGCTGAGGAGGCTGCCGACGTGCCGCGCGACCCCGGAGACCTCTATCAGGTGAGCCCTGACGCGCCCGAACTGGACGCGGACCTCGTCATGCTGTACTACCTCGACGGCTTCGTCGACGCCGGGGCCGCTGGCCGGCAGCTGACCACGCACCTGCTGTCGACGCTCGACCACGCCGAGATCGCCAGGTTCGACGTCGACTCGCTGATCGACTACCGGTCCCGTCGTCCCGCGATGATCTTCACGAAGGACCACTGGGAGAGCGTCGAGGAGCCCGAGATCACGGTGCACCTGCTCCGCGACGCCGACGAGACACCCTTCCTGCTGCTCAACGGCCTGGAGCCGGACCGGGATTGGGAGGCGTTCACCAGGGCCGTGGTCGACCTGACGGGCAGGCTGAACGTGCGGATGGTGGTCAGTTTCCACGGCATCCCGATGGGGGTGCCGCACACTAGGCCGCTCGGCATCACGGGGCACGCGACCAAGCCAGAGCTGATCGACGGCTACCAGCCGCTGGTCGACCGGCTGCAGGTGCCTGGCAGCGCGTCGGCGCTGATCGAGTTCCGGATGGGCCAGGCCGACAAGTCCGCCGTCGGGTTCGCCGTGCACGTGCCGCACTATCTCGCGCACGCCTCCTACCCGGCCGCGGCGATCACGTTGCTCGCGGCCGTGGAGCGGGCGACCGGCCTCAACCTGCCGGGCGAGGCGCTGCGCGAGGCCGCGCAGCTCACCGACGCCGAGATCGCCAGGCAGGTCGAAGGCTCCGAGGAAGTCACCGAGGTCGTGCGGTCTCTTGAGGAGCAGTACGACGCCTTCAACACCGACAAGCAGGATCTGCTGGCCGGGCAGGGCGAGAACATGCCGACCGCCGACGAACTCGGCGCGCAGTTCGAGAAGTTCCTCGCCGAGCAGCAGTACGGCGGCGAAGGTACGCCGGAGTCCTAGGCGAGCGGGGCGCAAGAACGGTCGCCGCTAAGGGCACCGGATCCGATCGTCGCGCCGCGATCCTGGCTCGCCGCGGCATCTCGGCGAATTGGCCAGGTTTTGACCAAGGCACACGCTGAGCTTCACCTATGCCCGGGCATCTACCCGGCACCGGCGCAGCGGCCGACCGCACGGGGCTAGCCGCTGGCCGGGCCACATGTGCGGGGGTCATGTGGCCACGGGAGCAGGGCGGCGATGTAAAGTCCGCGAACCGCGACGCTTCGCGGATTCAGCCGCAGCGATGCGGCGCCGCCGCCCTGTCTCCCGATCTTTGTCTCACGGCGTCTGGCAGCGATGCCGTGCATCAGCCGCGAAGGAAGTCGCCGATCACGCCGCCAGCGACGCCGCCGGCGACCGACTCGGTGGCGCCGCCGCTCAGGTACGGTGCCAGCGCGTGCGCGAGCAGTGGCACCGGCATGGACTGGAGCCAGACCCGGCCAGGGCCGGTCAGCGCGACCAGGTGCAGGCCGTCGCCGCCGAACATCATGTTCTTGATGCCCTGGATCCTGGTGATCGAGAACTGCACGGTGCCCTGGAACATGCCAATGTGGCCGGGGTGCACCAGGACGGTCTGGCCCTGCGGCAGGTCATACGACGTCACCTCGCCGCCGAGTTCGACCCAGGCCCGGCCCTCGCCGTCCAGTTTCTGCAGCACGAAGCCCTCGCCGCCATACAGCCCGCCGCGAAAGCTCTGCTGCAGCGCGACGCTCGGCGTGATGCCAGGCGTGCCGCACATCCAGCCGTGCCTGTGCACCAGGTAGGAGTGCCCGCCCGAGATGTCGACCGGCACGATGTGGCCAGGCACCTTGGCGGCGAAGCTGATCGAGCCAGGGCCGTCGTAGCGGGTCAGGAACAGGCCGCCGCCACCCACCATCCGCTTCAGGCCGCCCATGAACCCGCCGCCACCACCGCCGGTGTTCGTGGTCTGCGACATCTGAATGCTGGTGGTCATCCAGGCCAGTTCGCCGTGCGGGGTCACGACATATTCGCCCTGCTGGAGCGAGACTTCCAGGATGGGCATGGTCGAGCCCTTGATTTCGGCTTGCATAGGGTGTGAGCCTCTCCAAATCGCTGAAAACACCGCAACGGCGGTTCTGACCGACAAGTTACTTCTCTCGCCCAAAGCAACGACAGGCGCGGGCGGAAAGTTCATCCCAGGCCGGGACTGGCTTGCGGGCCCGGCCAGCCACGAGCGCCCGGTTAATCGAGAGCTATCTTGGCCCCGCTGTGGCACATTTAGCTCCCGTGAAGGACTACGCCGCCGTCAACAGGGCCAACTGGGATGAGCGAGTGCCGGCGCACGCCGCGTCGCCGGACTACAGCATCGACGCGTTCCTCGCCGATCCGGCGTTCCTTAGCGATGTGGTGCGCTTCGACCTGCCCCTGCTCGGGGACATCAGCGGGCAGCGCGGCGTGCATCTTCAGTGCCACATCGGCACCGACACGATCTCGCTGACCAGGCTCGGTGCGTCGATGACGGGCGTGGACTTCTCCAGCCCCGCCGTCCGGCAGGCCAGGGCGCTGGCCGAGCAGACCGGGGCCGACGCAACCTTCGTCGAGTCCGACGTCTACGAGGCCGCGAACGCGGTCGGGCGGGCCGCGTTCGACTTCGTCTTCACCGGCATCGGGGCGCTGATCTGGCTCCCGTCAGTGAGCAGGTGGGCGCGGGTGGTGGCCGACGTGCTGCGTCCCGGCGGCCGGCTGTTCATCAGGGAGGGCCATCCCATGATGTGGACGCTCGACGACGCGCGGGACGACTTGCTCGTTGTCGAGTACCCGTACTTCGAGCGCGACGAGCCGACGACCTTCGACCAGGGTGGCACCTACGTCGCCACCGACATGGAGTTCGAGCACACAGTCACGCACGAGTGGAACCACGGCCTCGGCGAGATCATTTCGTCCCTGCTCGACGTCGGGATGACCATCACTGGGCTGACCGAGCACGACAGCGTTCCTTGGGAAGCTCAGCCCGGCCAGATGGAACAGATCACCGGCGGGGAATGGCGGTTGAAGGACCGTCCGTGGCGGCTGCCGCACAGCTACACCCTGCAAGCCATCAAGGCCTAGGCGGGCGCAGTCACCGCCACGCCGTCACCGCTAGGCGGAGGCGGTCACCGCCCTGATGATGCCGCCGTAGAGGCGGTGCCAGGACAGCGACCTGAATCCTGCGGCCGCCAGCAGCTTGGTCGCCCGCAGCGGCGTCCTGGCCCGGTCCCGGCGGGCGCCGATCAACGTTGGCAGCAGCCAGCTTGAGCATAGGTCTGCGAGCACGAAACTGCCGCGCGGCTCGAGCACCCGGTGGCACTCGCCCAGCCCGGCGCGCTGATCGGCCCAGTGATCGAACGAGGTCGTGCTGATCACCAGGTCGAACGCCCGGTCGTCGAACGGCAGCCGCTCGGCCACGCCCTGCACGAACGTCAGCCTCGGATCCTCCGCCCTGGCCCTGGCCTGGCTGATCATCGCGGGCGCAGCATCGATTCCGGTCAGCGTGGCGGCACCTGGCAGGCGCCGCGCCAGGTCGCGCAGCAGCTGCCCGGTCCCGCAGCCGACGTCGAGTATCCGGGCGGGCGATGTGCAGCGCGCGAGCGCGAGGTCGAGCGCGCGGGTCACGATATCTGCGTGCAACTGCCCTCGGTAGCCGGTCTCGTACACCGGGGCGCGGTCGTCGAAAGCCTGCACATCGCGATCGCGGGTCACCATCAGATCTTCAGCTCAGCGCGCCGCGCTGGCAAGGCGCGTGCGCGGCTATGCCGGCGCGGGAAGGATCAGCGGTCTGCGCTAGGCTCGACAGTCTGTTCGTCGCATACGGGCAGGTCAGTGTGGGAATGCGACGGGGCCGACTATCCGGACGGGGACCTCGACACCGATGAAAATGCGGCAGTCGCGTGGCCCGTCGCGCCCCGCTCTGGCGCGGCCGATCCGCATGCTGCTGCTCTTCGTGAGCGCGCTCGTCTTTACCGACACGATCTTCTTCACGGCGCTGACGCCGCTGCTGCCGCACTACGTCCATACAGTCGGCCTTTCCAAGGCTGGGGCCGGAATCCTCGTCGCCGCCTACCCGGCAGGCACGCTGCTAAGCGCGCTGCCGTCGGGTTTGCTGGTCGCGCACCTGGGCGCGCGGCGCGGCGTGCTGATCGGCCTGGTGCTGATGAGCGTCTCGACGCTGGCGTTCGGCTGGTCGAGCTCCGAGGTCGTGCTCGACTCCGCGCGATTCGTGCAGGGCCTGGGCGGCTCGTGCACCTGGGCCGCCGGAATGGCCTGGCTGTCAAGCGCGGCACCGGCTGAACGGCGCGGCGAGCTGCTCGGCACCGCGCTCGGCGCGGCCGTTGGCGGCGCCCTGTTCGGTCCGGTCGTCGGCGCGATCGCGGACCAGATCGGCACCGGGCCCGCGTTCTCAGCGGCGGCGGTGATCGGCGCTGCCCTGATCGCCGTCACGTTCACCGTGCCGGTCCCGGCGCGGACCGAACCGCAGGGGCTGTCCGCCGCGTTCGCCTCGGTCAAGGATCGCGGGGTCGCGATGGGCCTCTGGCTCACCACGATCGCTGGCATGGCATTCGGCGTCCTCGACGTCCTCGCACCGCTACGGCTGAACGCGCTCGGCGCGGCGCCGCTCGTGATCGGCGCCACCTTCCTCGCGTCGGCCGCGGTCGAGACCGGCCTGTCGCCGCTGTCTGGCAGGCTGTCCGACCGGCGCGGCCGCTATTTCCCGATCCGGATCTCACTGATCTCCGGCGTAGCCGTCAGCTTGCTCGCGCCCGTGCTCACGCCTGCGGCCGTCCTGATCGCGATGCTGATAATCGGGATGCCGGCCTTCGGCACGCTGTTCGCCCCTTCCAGCGCGATGCTGAGCGACGCGGCGCACCGGCTCGAGCTGCATCAGGGCCTGGCCTTCGGCCTGGCCAACCTGGCCTGGGCGACCGGCCAGACGATCGCGGCCTCGGCCAGCGGGGCGATCGCGCAGGCGAGCTCCGACTTCGTGCCCTATGCCCTGCTCGCCGCCACATGCCTGGCGACGTTCCTCGGCACCTTGCGGCACCGTCAGGCGACCGGACCCTAGGACCGCTGAGAGGATGGCGGATAGCTCGGTTGATCCGCCCGCGTCGGCCCGCGCCGCTGAGAGGTGCCCATGTCAGGTCCGCTGTTTCCCACCTCGCTGGTCGGCAGTTACCCGCAGCCTGACTGGCTGATCGACAGGGACAAGCTGGCTGGCCGGTTTCCGCCCAGGGTCAGGGCCCGTGAGCTGTGGCGCGTCGACCAGGCCTACCTGCAGCAGGCGCAGCGGGACGCGAGCCGGCTCGCCATCGCCGATCAGCTTGCGGCCGGGCTGGACATCCTCACCGACGGCGAGATCGGCAGGGAGAGCTACTCCAACGCGTTCGCCACCGCGCTGGACGGCGTGGACATCGACAACCCCGGCACCGCGCTCGACCGGAGCGGGCATCCGAACCCGGTGCCGCGGATCGTCGGCCCGATCAAGCGGCGGCACGCGGTCAACGTGGCCGACCTGGCCTTCCTGAAGGAGCAAGCGGGCCAGGGAAAGAAAGTCAAGGTCACGGTTCCCGGCCCGTTCACGATGGCGCAGCAGGCGCAGAACGACTTCTACGCCTCGATCGAGGAAGCCGCGTACGCCTACGCCGCCGCCGTGCGCGAGGAAGTCGCCGACCTGTTCGCGGCGGGCGCCGACATCGTCCAGGTCGATGAGCCGTACCTGCAGGCCAGGCCCGACCCGGCGCGCGAGTTCGGGATCGGCGTTTTGAACGCCGCGCTCGACGGCATCACCGGGACGACGGCCGTGCACCTGTGCTTCGGCTACGCCGCGATCATTCACGAGCGGCCGAGCGGATACTCGTTCCTGCCCGAACTGGCGGCGTGCTCGGCCAGCCAGATCTCGATCGAGACGGCGCAGTCCGCGCTGGACTGCTCGGTGCTCGCCGGGCTCGCGGACGCTGGCAAGACCGTGATACTCGGCGTGCTCAATCTCGGCGATCCGGCCGTCGAGGGCCCGGACCAGGTGGCCGATCGGGTGCGGAGGGCGCTGCCGTTTGTGCCCTCGGCCCAGCTTGTGCTCGCGCCCGACTGCGGGATGAAGTACCTCACGCGCGAGTCCGCGTTCGGCAAGCTGCGCTCGATGACCGCGGCTGCCGCCAAGCTCCGCGCCGAGCAGCACTGACTCGCCGCGCTGTGACTCAGGCTCTGGTTGGCTAGGCCGGGCTGGCTACGGCAAGGCCCAGGGTGCTGGCGGCCTCGGTCAGCCGCTTGTCATAGGCGAGCATGATCGTGATGTCCGGGATCGCCGCGGCGCTTGCCAGGTGAATCGCGTCGAGCGTGCGAAGGCCGGGCTCCGTCAAATGCGCCGCTCGGTCCAGGATTGCGTCGGTCACCGGGATTTGGGCGATCACCGCGAGGAGGGCCGGCAGGCGCGGCAATGCCGCCGGGTCGTTGCGGAGGAGCGCACGGCGCGCCTCGGTCCTGATCAGCGCGGAAGAGACTAAGTCGCCCGGATGCCTGGCCAGCCAGGTGCGCAACGGCATGCTCTCTGGCTCTGGATGGACGAGTTTCAGCATCGCCGACGTGTCGATGTAGATCACAGCCGGTCATCCCTGACGTCATCGAGATCAGTAGCGGAACTATTCGCCTCACCGGCCGGAACCGGCAGCGCGAGCAGGGCCTCGGTGCCGCCGGGTATCGCGGGCGGCAGGACCCGGCCCGCGGCGATCAGCTCAGCGAGCTGCGGCGAGTATGCCTGTGGCGGCGTGATAATCCCGACCACCCTCCCTCGGTTCGTCACGATTATCGTCTCGCCTTTGCTCACGCGTTCGAAGACCTCTGACGTCCTGCGCGTGACTTCCCTGACGCCCATCATGGCCGTTGTCATGTCAACATGTTAGTACATCGGACCTGACTCGCGAATAGGGGGCCGGGATGACGTGTTGGTCACCCCGGCCTCCTTGGTCTTGAATCGCGGTCAGCTCTGCGTGGGACTCGGGGTTCCGCTCGGAGCCGGGCTGGCCGTGCCGCTGGGCCCCTGGCTGCCTGGCGGCGCTTGCTGCCGCTCGGGCGGGGTGGGGGTGGCGCCGACCTCGATCAGCACCTGGCCTGGCCCCGTGACGAACGCCTTGTAGACGAAGTCGGTGCCCGGGACGCTATCGGCCGGCGTGTCAACGACCTGGCCGTCGGCCGTCAGCGTCTCCACCTCCCAGGCCGGCGTCACGCCCGCGCTGGCGAGCAGCGGCAGCACGTCTGACACCGTCTTCCCGACGACGTCCTGACCGGCGAGGGCCTCGCCGGGCGCGGTCGCCGACTCGTAGAGGGCGTACGACTCGCCAGGCTGCGCCGCCCTGCCGAAGAAGATCTCGGCCTCGCCCTGGAAGCTGGCCGAGACCCGCACGCCGTGGCCGCGGATCGAGCTCAGCCCGGCCTCGGGCCCTAGCTGGCCGTTCGAGCCGTAGCCGAGGAATTTGCCGACCATCGGCGGGGACACCGGGAACAGCACGATCGAGACGTCGGCGCCCTCGGCCCGCAGTGCCTTGCGGAACCGTTGCACGTCGGCGACGACAGCCTTGGGGTTGCGCACGACCACGTCGACGCCGTGGCCGTGCCTGGTGACGACGAGGGCCGCCTTCGCGCTGGCAATGCCGACCGGTGCGCCTGGCCCGCCGATCAGCCCGACCGCCAGCAGCGCGCCGCTCAGCGCCGCCGCCACGGGAACGCCGACGAGCCAGCCGCGCCGGGCACCTGGCCAGGCCAGGCCGCGGCTCCGCCGGGCGCCTGCCATCTCCTCCGCGGGGACCGCGCTCACCCGCGCGGCGAGGTCGGCCTTGACGCGGTCGCTAACCAGGCCGGTGGCCTGCTCGTCGTCGATGACCGCGATCCTGGCAAGGGATTCCAGATCCTTCATGCTGTTTCTCCGTTCGAGACGTTCGCGAGTACCGGGTGTGGTGAGCCGCCGGCGGCGGACAGGGCGGAGCTGAACTTCGCCCTGGCTCGATGCAGCCTGATCCGCACCGCGTTGCGTGAGCAGCCGAGTACGGCCGCGATCTGGGCGCTGTCCAGGCACTCCCAGGCCACGAGCGCGAGCAGTTCCTGATCCGCGTCTGGCAGGCTCCGGAACGCGGCGCCGATCCTGGCGAGGTCGCCGGTGAACTCGGGGTCGCGATGGACTTCGGATAGCTCGGCCCGCAGCCGGTCACTCAGTTCAGAGCGCCTGCGCAGGCCCCTGTGATGGTTGGCGAGCACCCGGCGGGCGACGCCATAGAGCCAGAGCCTGGCGCGCTCGCCGGGCGGCACCTCGTCGAACCGGCGCCAAGCCGTCAGAAATGTCTCGGCTACGACGTCGGCCGCGTCGTCGCCGTTCCGCGTGCGACGCAGGACATAGCCGAGGATCAGGCCGAAGTTCGCCGTGTAGACCGTTTCAAATTGCCGCTGCCGCTCGTCTTCCGCATCCCCAGTTTGCGGGTTTCTCACAGTTGCTCCTTCCGACACCTGGCACGTGTCCGGAAGAGCGCGAGCATGTCACGGAACCCGCAGGGTCGGGCTCCAGCAGTCAGTCGCCGAGTTCGGCGCGGCGGCGGGTCACGAACTCCTCGAGCTCGGCCCTGATGGCGTCGTCGAGCGGTGGCTGCTCGTAGCCGTCCAGCGTCTTCGTGACGATGTCCGAGGCCCTCGCCGTTGCATCCTTGCCGCCCAGCTTGAGCCAGCGGTCGTAGTTCGCGGTCGAGGACAGCAGCGGCCGGTAGAAGCACTCCCTGAACCGCTCCATGGTGTGCTGCGCACCGAGGAAGTGACCGCCGTGCCCGACCTCGGTGTGTGCACCGAAGGCGAGCGAGGCCTCATCGATCTCCAGCGGCGTGAACTCGACCTGCAGCATCCGCAGCAACTCGATGTCGACGATGAACTTCTCGTAGCAGGACACCAGCCCGCCCTCGAGCCAGCCGGCCGCGTGCATCACCCAGTTGGTCCCTGCCAGGAACGTAGGCAGCAGCGTCATCAGCGACTCGTAGGCCGCCTGCGCGTCGCAGGTCTGGCTGGAGTTCAGGCCGCCGCCGGTGCGGAACGGCAGCCCGTAGTGTCTGGCTAGCTGGCCGGTGCAGTACAGGCCGATCGCCGATTCCGGCGTGCCGAAGCTGGGCGAGCCTGACTGCATGTCGATGTTGGACAAGAACGAGCCGAAGATGACGGGGCAGCCCGGCCTGATCAGCTGGGCCAGCGCGATCCCGGAGAGCGCCTCGGCGAGCTGCTGGGCCAGCGCAGAGGGAATCGAGACCGGCGACATCGCTCCCATCAGCAGGAACGGGGTCAGCACCACAGGCTGGTTCGCCGCGCAGTACTCGAACTGGGCGTCCAGCATCCGGTCGTCCCAGCGCAGCGGCGAGTTGCAGTTGATCAGCGAGATCGTCGCCGGCGTAGCCTCGATCGCCGCTCTGCCCTTTCCGCCGGCGCCGCCGAACAGGATCTCGGTCATCTTGATTGTGTCGACGGCGTTCGGTCCTGACACGACGTTGCCCATGTAGATCTTGTCGGTCAGCGTCTGCAGCGCGTAGATCATGTCGAGGTGCCGGGAGTCGAGCGGGGCGTCGTTCGGCTCGCAGATCACACCGCCCGCCGAGTCAAGCTGGCTGAAGGACTGCGACAGCATCGACAGCTTGCGGAAGTCCTCCAGCGTGGCGTCCCTGCGGACCTCGCCCTCCCTGACGAACGGCGACCCGTAGACCGCGCCGAAGACCATCTCGTCGCCGCCGATGTGCACGTTGTTCGCTGGATTCCTCGCCTGCACGTCGAACTCGGCAGGGGCCTTGGCCACCTGCTCGAGCACGAACTCAGGGTCAAGCTTGACGACCTCGCCGTCGACGTCCTGACCCGCCTTGCGGAACAACTCGGTGGCCTCTGGCTTGGCGAACTGAATGCCTATCTCACTGACGATCCGCCGCCAGCCCTTATCGAGGACGCCGACGGCGTCCGGGGACAGGATCTCGTAACGCGGCATCCGGTTGCGGAACATGGGGACCTCGGTTCGCTGCGACGTCGGTACTAGCGATGCACTCAGAACAATCTTGACCGTTATGGCGGATAAATCTAGGATCACATCGTAGAACTAGGTTCCGGAATATGGAACTCCCTCCGGAAGGATCGTCGTGAGCAGCCCAAACGGGACGCAGGCCATCGACCGGGCAGCCATGTTGCTCGCCCAGGTCGTGCATGGCAGTGAGCCCGTCAGCTTCACCGAGCTCACGGCCGCGTGCGGTCTGGCCAAATCGACGACGTCGCGCCTGCTGATGGCGCTGGAACGGCATCAGCTGGTCAGGCGCGACGGCGAGGGCAGGTTCTGGCCGGGAGAGCTGTTCGTCAGATACGCGTGGCGGGGGACGGCGGGCGCGGACCTGATCGCGGTCGCCCAGCCATTCCTGGCACGCCTTGGCGAGCAGACAGCAGAAACGATCAATCTTGGCATCGCTGCCCGCGCGGGCGGGGGCGGCGCGGGCAGCGATGCCTCGTCAGGGGGATCATCCCCCGACGAGATGGTGGTGCAGCAGATTGCCCAGGTGGACAGCCGGTACATGATCGGGGGCACCAACTGGGTCGGCCTGGCCGTTCCGCTGCACTGCTCGGCCCTCGGCAAAGTGCTGCTGGCCTTCGGCGCGGCGACGATGCCGGCCGAGCCGTTCAGTGCGCGCACGCAGCGGACCATCACGAGCCGCGCGGCCCTGGTCGCCGAGCTCAGCACGGTCCGCCAGCGCGGCTACGCGGTGACAGACGAGGAACTCGAGCCTGGCCTGGTCGCGGTGGCTGCCCCGGTGTTCGCCGGCGGGGTGCCGGCCATCGCCGCCATCTCGGTCTCGGCTCCCGCGGCGAGGCTCACCGCCGACCTGATGCCTGCGACAGCCGCGGCGTGCGTCAGTGCGGCCGACGCGCTCTCGGCCATGCTCAGCGGGTCGCCCGCCCGGCTCCGCGACTCGGCCGGGCTCCACGACTCGGCCGGGCTCCACGACTCAGCAGGGCTCCACGACTCAGCCCGACAGGCAGACCCAGCGATGCAGAAGGTGCGCCCATGACGAACGAGGAGCTGCTCCGCCAGCTATACGACGACACGCTGGTCGGGAACGCGCCGGCCGTGCTGGCACTCACCAACGCCGGGCTGGCGGCCGGGCTCGGTCCAGAGGCGTTGCTGTACGAGGCGCTGATCCCCTCGCTCGAAGAGGTCGGCGCGCGGTTCGAGCGCGGCGACTTCTTCGTCCCCGAGATGCTGATCGCGGGCAAGGCGATGGCCGGCGCGCTCGAGATCTTGCGGCCGCTGCTGGCCGAGACCGGAGCCGAGACGATCGGCAAGATCGTCATGGGCACGGTCAAGGGCGATGTGCACGACATCGGCAAGAACCTGGTGAACATCATGTTCGAGGGGGCCGGGTTCGAGGTGATCGACCTCGGCGTGCAGGTCGCTCCAGAGAAGTTCGTGGACGCGATCTGCGAGCACCAGCCAGACATCGTCGGCTTCTCAGCGTTCCTGACCACGACGATGCCGATGTTCAAGGCCAACATCAATGCCCTGAACAAGGCTGGCCTGCGCGACAAGGTGCTGGTCATGGTCGGCGGCGCTCCGGTCACGCAGGAATACGCGGACGTCGTGGGCGCCGACGGCTATGCCGCCGACGCGTCGGCTGCCGTGGTCAAGGCCAAGCAACTGATCGCGGGCCGCCGTGCGGCGGCGGCCCTGCCCGCCTGAGGCCGGCGGCTCCGCACATGGACACCGTGCTGCGCTCTGCCAGCAAAGAACTCGTCATCGGCGCCGACCGGCCGTTTTGCGTGATCGGTGAGCGGATCAACCCGACCGGGCGCAAGATCTTCCAGGAACAGCTGCGGCGTGACGACCTGTCCAGGATCGAGATCGACGTCGCGCAGCAGGTCGCAGGCGGCGCGATGGTGCTGGACGTGAACATGGGCGTCCCGCTGGCGGACGAGACGGAACTGATGGTCAGGGCCGTCAAGCTCATCCAGTCGATCACCGATCTGCCGCTCTGCCTGGACTCCTCGATCGTCGAGGTCCTCGAGGCCGGCCTGGCGACCTACGAGGGCAAGGCGCTGGTCAACTCCGTGACGGCCGAGGACGAGCGGCTCGAGGCGATACTGCCGCTGGTCGCGAGGCACGGCGCCGCCGTCATCGGGCTGCCGAACGACGAGGAAGAGATCCCCGAGGACCCGGCCAGGAGGCTGGAACTCGCCCGCAAGATCATCGACACAGCAACCGGCAAGTACGGAATCCCGATCGAGGACGTGCTGATCGACCCGCTCGCGATGCCGATCGGCGCGGACACGTCGGTCGTGGTCAGGACGCTGGAGACGCTCCAGTTGCTGCGCGAGGAGTTCGGCGTCAACACCACGCTCGGGGCCTCGAACGTCTCGTTCGGGATGCCCGACCGCGCGGCACTGGTCGCGGCCTTCCTGCCGATGGCGAGCGCGGCCGGCCTGACCAGCGCGATCATGGACGCCCGCTCCCCCGAGCTGATGCGCGCCGCCAGGGCCTGCGACCTGCTGCTGAACAGGGACGAGTGGGGCGCCACCTGGATCAGCGCACATCGCGCGGCAGCGGCAGCAGCAGCCACGAGCTAGCGCAATCGCCATGACCCCCGCCGAGCTCGCCGAACCTGGTGCGGCCGTCACGCCGCGCGTCGATCTTGTCTTCGTGACCAACGGCAGCAAGGTCAGGGTCCCGGCCGGGGTCACGGTCTTCGACGCGGCAAGCTGGAACGGTATCGCCATCGACTCCACCTGTGGCGGGCACGGCACCTGCAAGAAGTGCAAGATCAGGATCGCCGACGGCAGCGTCCCCGTATCCAGCCTGGACACAAGGGCGTTCTCGGCTGATGAACTCCGCGGCGGCTGGCGGCTCGCCTGCCGGGCCGAGGCCACGACCGACCTGCAGATCGAGGTCCCGCCGCTGACGACGAGGCCGAAGGCCGCGACCGTCGGCGTCGGCCGGCAGGTGATCCTGCGCCCCGCCGTGCAGAAGCGCTACCTGGAACTTGACGAGCCGTCGCTCTCCGACCAGCGCAGCGACGTCGAGCGGGTGCTAGACGCGGTGGACGACCTGGAACTGCGGGTCGACCTGGCGGTGCTGCGGACGCTCGGCAGGGTGCTGCGTGCCGCCGACTACAAGGTCACGGCGGTCGTCGTGGACGAGGCGCTGATCGACGTCCAGGCAGGCGACACGACCGGCAGCCGATACGGGATCGCGTTTGATCTCGGCACCACCACCGTGGTCGCCACTCTGCTCGACCTGTCCACGGGGACGCCGATGGCGGTCAGCTCGATGCTCAGCAAGCAGCAGCCGTTCGGCGCGGACGTCATCAGCCGGATCAGCGCGGTCATGCTGGAGCCCGACAACCTGGAAAGGCTGACAGGCCTCGCGCACTCCTCGCTCAGCGAACTGGTCGGAGAAGTCTGTGCCGAGGCCGCGATCGATCCGCTCGACGTGTATGAGGTCGCGGTGGCCGGAAACGCGACGATGACGCACCTCGCGCTGGGCATCGACCCCGAGCCGCTCGGCGTCGCACCGTTCATCCTGTCCGCCAGGCTGCTGCCCGAGATCCTCGCCTCCGACCTCGGGCTGGCGGTGCACCCGCGGGCCAGGGCGGTAGTCTTCCCGGCCTTCGGCGCCTACGTTGGCGGCGACATCACCGCCGGGCTGCTCGCCTCTGGCATGAACAGGGACGCCAGGATCCGTCTTTTCATCGACATCGGCACGAACTGCGAGATCGTGCTGGGCAGCCGCGAATGGCTGCTCGCCACCGCTGCGCCCGCGGGCCGGCGTTCGAAGGCGCGGCGATCAGGTGCGGCATGCGGGCGGCCGACGGCGCGATCGAAGGCGTCGTGCTTGACCCCGCAGACGGGACCGGGGTTTCGCTGCAGGTCATCGGTGACGCCAAACCTGAGGGCCTGTGCGGTTCAGGGCTCGTCGACGCTGTCGCGAGCCTGATCGGCACCGGCCTGCTCGATCACTCGGGGCGGTTCATTCCCGACGAGGACGCGGCGCGGATCGCACCGGCCCTGTCGGCGCGGCTCGTCAAGCTCAAAGACGAACGCGTCTTCGTGCTGCACTGGCGCGGTGAGCCCGGTGATGTAGCGGACTCGATTTTTCTTACCCAGCGGGACGTACGAGAACTGCAGTTCGCGAAGGCGGCGATCGCCTCTGGCTGGAGCGTCCTGCTCGAGGAGGCCGGGCTGACCGCGGCCGACGTCCAGCAGGTGCTGCTGGCAGGATCGTTCGGGAGCTACCTCTCGCCCTCCAGCGCGATCAAGCTGGGCCTGGTGCCGAAGCTCGGTGTACTGCGGGTGGTGAGCGCGGGGAACGTAGCGGGTGAAGGCGCGAAGATGGCGCTGCTGTCGGTGCGGGAGCGCGCCGCTGCCCTGGCGTTGCTCGAGGAGGTGAGATATGTCGAGCTCTCAGACCGTCCTGACTTCAACGACAGCTTCGTCGAGCAGCTCCAGTTCCCGCGGTGACGGCACGGGCGGCCCGAGTGGGACGGCTGTCATCGCCTGCGGGGCGCTCGGCGGGCACGTCAGGGAGATCGCGGCGCGCCGGGGCTGGGATGTTCAGGTGCACAACCTGCCCTCGATGCTGCACAACACGCCACGCGAGATCGCCCCGGCGGCCGAGCGGCTTGCCGTCGCGCTGCAGCGGGACGGCTTGCGCGTGGCACTGGCATACGCCGACTGCGGCACCTACGGGGAGCTCGACGCGCTCTGCGAGCGGCTTGGCTTGACCCGGCTACCAGGCCTGCATTGCTACGACGTCTTCGCCGGGCCAGACCGGATCAGGGCCGCGCTCGAGGCCGAGCCAGGGACCTACCTGCTGACCGACTTCTTGATCCGGAGCTTCCGGCACTCTGTGCTGGTGCCGCTCGGCCTCGACCGACATCCTGACCTCTGGGCCGACTACTTCGGCCACTATCGCCGGGTCGTGTGGCTGGCGCAGTCGCCGTCGCCAGAACTGGCCGAACAGGCTGACGCCGTGGCGGCGATGTTCGGCCTGCCGTTGACGGTCATCGACGTCGGCACCGGCGGGCTCGAGCGCGAACTCGAGGCGCTCGTGGCCGGAGCGGGCTCGTGAGTCCGAGCGGGTTCCGGCTGCCTGGCGGCGGGCTGCGGCTGCCGGGTTCTGGGCTGAAGCAGCTTGGGCCGCTGCTGACCAACGCCAGGTACGAGATCTTCCCGACCGCCAGCGCTGAGGCCGCGGTGCTCGACGCGGTGCCGCGTGACGTTGCGGTGACTGTCACGGCGTCGCCGACCAAAGGGCTCGAGCCGACGCTGGCGATGACCGAGCGGCTGACCGCGGCCGGGTACCGCGTCGTGCCGCACCTGTCGGCGCGCCTGGTCAGGGACGGGGAACACCTGCGCGACGTGGTCGCCAGGCTGACCGCCATCGGGATCGACGACGTGTTCGTGCCGGCCGGTGACGCCGACCCGCCCGCTGGGGAGTTCTCCAGCGCTCTCGACGTGCTCGAGCACCTGGCCAATCTGGGCAATCCGTTCGCCAGGGTCGGCATCACTGGCTACCCGCAGACGCACCCGAAGATCGAGGACGACGTCACCGTGCAGGCGATGTGGGACAAGCGGCGGCACGCCACCTACATCGTGAGCAACCTGTGCTTCGACCCGGCAACGCTGCGGCAGTGGATCGTGCGGATCCGCCGCCGCAGTGTCACGTTGCCCCTGCTGCTGGGGCTGGCCGGGCCGGTGGAAAGCACCAAGCTGGTGCAGATGGCCACCAAGATCGGCGTGGCCGACTCGGCCCGCTTCGTGGCCGGCCACTCCTCGGCGTTCGTGAAGCTCTCGACGCCCGGGGCCTACCAGCCTGAGCGGCTGCTCGACCGGGTTGCCAGCACCCTCGCCGCCCCCGAGTCCCTCGTCACGGGATTGCACGTCTTCACGTTCAACCAGGTCCAGCAGGCGGAGCAGTGGCGTCAGGGCCTGCTGGACCAGCTGGCCGCGCGCGCCTCCCGCTGAGGCCCTGACTGGTCAGGAGCGCGCGTCGGCGACTTCGCCGTCGACCTCGTCCGCGACCTCGTCGGCGATGACGGGCTCGTCGTGAGCACCTGGGCTGGCAGGCACCGAGCGGCGGCGCATCTGACGGACCTCGGGGACGAGCAGCACGATCAGCGTCAGCGCCACGATCACCAGACCGCCGGCGGTCAGCACGGATGTGGTCCCGAAGGCCGCGGCCAGAGGTCCGGCGACCGCGACGCCAGCGGGCGCGAGCGCGAACGTGCCGAACGCGTCGAACGACGACAGCCTGGACATCAGGTCGTGCGGGATCTCCTGCTGCATCGTGGTCACCCAGTTGACCATGAAGAACTCGGAGGTGAGCCCCACGATCACCGCGGCCGCCACGATCAGCGGGACGGCGAGGGGAACGGCCAGCGCGAACAGCAGGATCGCGAACACCCCGGCCGCGACGACGGCGACTACGAGCATCCGCCGCGGCCGGTACCGCATCATGACGAGCCCGCCGAGCACCGCGCCGGCGCCGTAGCCGGCCAGGATCAGGCCCCAGCTGCGGGCGCCGCCAAGCTGAGCGTCGGCGACAACCGGGCCGAGAACGTTGATCGTCGCGCTGACGACCGCCATCATCAGGGTGAATTCGGCCACGATCGACCAGAGCCAGCGCCGCGCGATGAACTCACGCCATCCGGTGCGCAGCTGGTGCAGCGCGGTCTCCCTGACGGCTGGCGGCATGGCCGGGAACTGCATGCCGGCCCGCAGCGCGGCCGCGATCGCGAAGCTGATCGCGTCGACCGCGAGGCCCCAGCCGGGCCCTGCGAGGCCGACCAGGATGCCGCCGAGGGCAGCGCCGCCGATGCCGGCGCTGTTCCGGCCCGTCCTCGCCACCGCGTTGGCCTGAGCGCGGTCGGCCTCAGGGACGGTCTGCGGCAGGAGTCCCTGCGAGGCTGGATAGTACAAACCCAGGCCGGCCCCGCGGACCGCGGCCAGCACGACCAGGTGCCAGACCCTCGCCTCGCCAGCCAGCACGAGGACCGCGGCCGCCGCCTGGCCAGCCGCCTGCATGGCATTGGCCGCCATCATGACCTTGTGCCGCGGGAACCTGTCCCCCGCGACGCCGCCGACGAGCAGGGACGCGACCATCGGGATCAGCGCGGCGGTGGCGACCCACCCGACGTCGGCCGCCGTGCCGCCGATCGCGAGCACGGAGAACGGAATCGCGACGGTCGCGACCGCGCTGCCCGTGCCGCTGATGACGTCGCAGGCAAGCAGGAGCCTGAAGTTCCGGCTCTGCATCGCTCCCCGTGGCCATCCCATCGCTCACATGATCGGGCATTCCCCCGCGCCACAGGCCGCGTCTTCTCTCCCGGCGTAACCAGCCAGCGCGAAGAGAAAAGTCCCTATGCGACGCCTTACTCCACGCGGATTCCCTGTGTCTTCGCGCTTTCGGGAGGCGGGACGGGGTGGGGGTTGGCGGTGGGGGTCTGAGTCGCTGGGCGAGCGAGCTTAGAACGCACCCCACGGCAGAACCGCGCTGACCGCGATGGCCAGGAACAGGAGCGTCAGGTAGCCGATGGACAGGTGAAACAGCTTCATCGGCGCCGCGCTGACGCCAGCGGCCACCCGCCCGCGCATGCGGTGCGCCTCCATCAGGAACCAGCCGCCGAGCACCGCCGCACACCCGCCGTAGATCCACCCGGCGTTCGGCACGAGCAGCAGCGTGGTCGCCACCATGATCCAGCTGTAGACCACGATCTTGCGGGCGACGACCTGCGGTGTCGCGACGACGGGCAGCATCGGCACGGAAGCGGCCGCGTAGTCGTCCCTGAACTTCATGGCCAGCGCCCAGAAGTGCGGCGGCGTCCAGAAGAAGATCACGCCGAACAACACGGCCGCGGGCCAGGCGACCGTCCCCGTGACCGCTGCCCAACCGACGAGCACGGGAAAACAGCCGGCCGCGCCGCCGATCACGATGTTGGAGGCGGTCCTGCGCTTCAGGCCCAGGGTGTAGACGAACACGTAGAACAGCAGGGCCGCGTCGGCGAGCGCGGCCGCCAGCCAGTTCGCCAGCAGGCCGAGCATCAGCGTCGCCGCGATCCCGAGCACGATGCCGAAGATCAGGGCCTCGGCGGGCTTGATGGCCGCCGCGCGGTCGCCGCTGGCCACCAGCGGCCGCCTGGAGGTCCGCCGCATGACGGCGTCGATGTCGCGGTCGATGTAGCAGTTGATGGTGTTGGCGCTGCCCGCCGCGAGCGCGCCGCCGACAAGCGTCACCGCGATCAGCGCGATCGACGGCAGCCCGCGCTTCGCAAGCAGCATGGTCGGCAGTGTCGTGACGAGCAGCAGTTCGATGATCCTGGGCTTGGTCAGCGCGAAGAGGGAACGCGCGATCAGGCCGGGCGAACGGCGGCCGGCCCGCGGCGAGTCAATCCCGATCGGAGCAGCCTGACCTGCTACCGCGTCAGGGAGCGCGCTCGCCGCCTGGGTCACTCGTCCTCCGTGCCTGTATCCGCAGGACTTGCCTGCTCATTTCCGGCTGCGGCAGCCTCCGCGTCATCGGACGCGGGAGCGGCCTCGGGCTCGACCGATGCATGCACTGCCGTATCGCCGAGGTTCACCGTACCTGGCTCACTGCCGGCGCGTGCCCACCGGCTCGTCGTGAAGGCGACGTGGCCCGGCACGTTGTGCGTGCCGCGGAAGCGCAAGTACAGGGCTCCGGCGATGATGATGAACATCAGCATCGGGAATGCGAAAGTCAGATTGTATCCATGTGGCGTATTACCAGGGCGGACTACCGCGAGTAGCGCTGCCTGCACTGCTGCCTCCTGCTGCGAGTCGCCGGACCACGGCCGCTTGCCCCGGCCTGCGGTCCCCGTCAGTGAACGAGGTAGAAGAGCACCCACAGAACCACCGCGACGATCGCGAGGTAGTTCCAGAACAGGGTGAAGGCGCTCAGCGAGGCCTGGAACCGCTGGACCTCTGCGGCCTCAACGAAGGTCGGCGGCTGCTCGACGAAAGACATCTCCGTGATGTTCCTGGAGTTCATCACCGTGATCTCCAGCCACACCATTGCTCCGAGCACGAGGATCGCGAAGACCGCCGACGCGCCCACGAAGACGCTCGCGAAGGCGTTGTCGCCCGGCTGGAAAGACAGCGTGGTCAGCTGAAAGATCTGGACCGCAAGCGCGGCCGCGCCGAGGATCAAGGCAACCGCCGCCGCGCCGAACCAGGCTGACTTTTGCCCGCTCTTGAGCCGCGTGAGGCCGAGCGACTGCAGTGCCGCGCTCAGCACGACCAGGACCATGACGGTCACGCCTTGCCACATCTTCGGGCCGCTGAAGCCAGCCGGGTACCACAAGCCGTAGTTGTTGACCGACCGGAGGTAGAAGAAGGCGAACACGAAGCCGCCCAGGCCCGAGGTCACCACGCCGATCATCAGGCGCACACCGGTCCACGCGGTGTTGAGCGCCGCCTCGTGATAGAACGCGGCCTCCTCCTGGCCGCGGCTGAGGCCAGCCGCGGCACCAGGGGTTGTGTCAGCCATCTGCCTATGCCTCCGCTCGTGCGGCGTCGGAATCGGAGAACGCCGCCGTCAGGACGCCGACCGGCGGGTTCATGTCGGCGACCGGCGGCCCGTCCTTAACGCCGTACTCGTACGGGACCGGACAGCACCACGGGAACCGAGCCGAAATTGTCGGCGGGGGGCGGGGACGATGTCTGCCACTCGAGCCCGCGCGATTGCCACGGATTGCCAATCTCCGGCACCCTGGTGACCACCGTCGACCAGACGAAGTTGATCAGGAAGATCAGGATCGACGCTCCAAGGAAGAACGAGGAGATCGAGACCCAGTCGTTCAGCGTCTGCAGGTTGCGTGCGTACTCGAAGACCCGCCGCGGCTGCCCGGCCAGCCCGACCGCGAACAGCGGCAGGAATGTCGAGTTAAACGCGAGGAACATCAGCCAGAAGTGCCACTTGCCCAGGGTCTCGTTGAGCTTGATGCCCAGCATCTTCGGCAGCCAGTAGTAGCAAGCGGCCATGAACGCGAAGATCAGGCCGCCCATGATCGTGTAGTGGAAGTGCGCCATCACGAAGAAGCTGCCGTGCTCGGTGGTGTCAGCCGGGATGTCGGACACGAACACCCCGGAGATGCCGCCGATCAGGAAGTTGAAGAAGAAGGCCAGGCAGAACAGCATCGGCACGGTGAAGCGGATCTTGGCTTTCCACAGCGTGCCCATGCCGACGAGGAATATGAACCCAGTCGGGATCGAGATCAGCTCGGTCGTGAGCATGAACAGCGGGCGCATGTCCGGGTTGATCCCGCTGTCGAACAGGTGATGCTGCCAGACGAAGAAGCTGAGCAGCGTCACGCCGATGATGCCTGCCGCCGCGACCTTGTAGGCGAACAGCGGCTTGCGGGCAAATACGGGCAGCAGCTCAAGCACCACGCCGAACCCAGGCAGCGCGAGGATGTACACCTCGGGATGGCCGAAGAACCAGAACAGGTCCTGGTACAGGTACGTGCTGCCGCCGAGCCGCGGCGCGAAGAAGGCCGTCTGCACCGTCCTGTCCATGATCAGCATGGCCATGCCGCCGACCAGGATCGGCGCGGCCAGGGTCATCATGACGGCGGTGCCGAGGATGCCCCAGACGAACATCGGCAGCCGGCCCCAGCGCATGCCGGGCGCCCGGTAGCAGATGACGGTGACCAGCAGGTTGAAGCCAGCCAGGATGATCGAGATGCCCATCAGCCCGAACGCGAACGCGTAGGCGTCGGCCCCGAGCCCGTCCTGGACCGACAACGACGGGTAGCCCGTCCAGCCCATGTGGAAGCCGCCGAACAGGATCGCCGACAGCAGGACCAGGAACGCGACCGGCGTCAGCCAGAACGAGAGCGCCTCAAGCCGCGGGAACGCGACCCGCTTGGACCCGATCATCAGCGGCACCAGGTAGTTGCCGAACGGCCCGAGGATGACCGACGTCATCAGCATCATCATCATCGTGCCGTGCTCGCCGACGATCTCGATGTAGACGCTGGAGCTGAACACGTGGTTGACCGGCGACAGCAGCTCGGTCCTGATCGCCATCGCGAATAGGCCGGCCGTGCAGAAGTAGACCACCATGCCGACCAGGTACTGGATGCCCACCACCTTGTGGTCGTGGGTGAACCTGAAGTACCTGGCCAGGCCGGTGTCGCCGCCGTCGCGCAGTTGGTAGTCGCGCAGCCGCTTGCCGCGCATCTGGCTGACCAGGTCGTTGAAGATCCCGAGCCCGATCAGCCAGCCGAGCACCATGAACAGGTAGCCGAGCACGACCGGGGTGTCGTTGACGTCCGGCGAACCGCCGCCGGTACCGGCCTGCGGGTATCCCGACGTGATCAGGTTGCCCAGCCAGTGGCCGAATGCGTAGCCGGCCACCGCGCCGATGATCGCCGTGTGCACGGCCGGGCGCATCCACCAGGCCCGCACCGGGCCCGGAGTGCCAGGATCCGCGCCCCCAGGCTGCTGGATCGTGCCCGGTTCTGTCTCGATGGCCATCCGGTCACTCCTTCACTTTCACGCAGGCATCGGCGTGCATGCTGCTGGCTGCGCGACTCATGGCTGCACGGGGTCCTGCGGCGGGTAGTACCCGCCGCCCGCCGACGTCAGCCCGAGCTTCTTCATGACGGGACCGCTGCGGAACGCGGGGATCACGGTGGGGTCGTAGGTGGTCGCGAAGGCCGGCAGCAGCCTGGTGACGTCGGCCATGAACGACTTCGTCGAGGCCGCCCAAGACTGGAACTGACCGACGGTCACGACCTTGCCGTAGTCGAACATCGCGCCGTGCCACAGGCCGCACAGCTCCGCGCATCGCACCGTGAACTGGCCTAGCTGAATGGGCTTGGCGTAGGCGATGTTGTTGACGTTGGGGTTCGCGTCCGCCTTCACCCCAAGCTGGTACGCCCAGAAGCTGTGGATCACGTCCAGCGAGGTGACGTCGAACTGCACCCACTGGTTCTCTGGCAGCACCAGCCTGGTGGTCTCGAAGCCGCCGAACTGCGGATACCGGTAGGTAAACCGCCACTGCTGCGCGATGACCTGGACCACGAGCGGGGCACCCTGGTTCCATGAGGTCAGGGACACCGAGCCCGGTGGCTTCCAGATCGGAGCCGGGCCTTCGCCCGCGCCGGCGCCGTGCGAGTCGACCAGCTCGACGGTGCCGAACACCGCGAGAGCGAGCACGATCACGGAGGTGACGGCGATCCAGGCTGTCTGGATCCTCGCGTGGCCCTGCAGCGGCGGCCCGTCCTCCTCGTCGCCGTCGCGGCGCCGCCATACGATCAGCGCGTAGCCGAAGTAGATCAGCACGAAGGCGACGACCGGTGCCGACATGAGCGCCATGGTGGTGATCGCGTTCTGCTCGCTTTGCGCGGCCGTACTCATGTTGCCTGGCGGCAGGTGCGAGGCGAGGACGAACCCGATCAGCAGATCGACGACCACGGAGACGACGATCCACAACAAGAAGATCCGCATCCCGTGGGAAGGACCGCTACGGCCAGCGACCGGAGCCGCCGGCTGAGACTCGGCGGCCATCAGGACGCCACCTCCATTTGCCCGGTCATAAAGCCAATGGCTTGCATGGGTCCGCCGAACCCGGTCACGAAGCCGCCGCCGCAGGGCACCCGGCATTGCCAGAAATAAGCTCCAGGCGTCGTCGGGGCGCGGAAGCTGAACGTCATCGTGGCCTTGGGCCCCGAGGTACACGGCGACTGAGTACAGAGGTTGTTGTTCTCCTGCAGCGTCGTCGGCGATCCCATCGGGACGTTGAGGCCGATGCCGGGGATCGAGAACGTGTGCCCGACCGAGCACGTTCGCCAGGAGTCCAGCGCCCTGACCGTCTTGCCGTCGACGGTCTCGGTGTTGCCGATCGTGCCGGTGACCTTGCCCCAGAACGGGTTGCGCAACGGCGTGCAGCCGTCATAGCCGAGCACGGTCACGTTGACCGTTGCCCCGGCAGGAACCTTGAACAAGGTCGTGTGCACCCACTGCTTGGTCTTCGGATCCTGGATGAAATAAGAGACCCAGTCCGGCTTGGTGGTCACCGTATTCTGCGGGTCTTCCTGCATCACGACGCTGACCTGCGGGGCGGAACCTGACGCGCCGGTGGTGAAGTCGATCACCGGCGGCCCGGCCAGGAAAAAATGGATGACGACGAAGATCGCGCCACCGACCACGGCGAGGAACGCTACGAGCAAGGTTCCTACGCGGACCGGCACGGACATCGGTCACCACCTCGCTTCTCCGCGGCGCGCCGCGCACGACGTCGCGCGCACAACTCGGGCCGACGCTGCCGATTTGGGCGGTAACGCCGGAAGCAAACGACTGCACCGATAGTGCTGCGCGCCGTTACCCCCCGCAATAGATAGCGCCGCGGATGACGAAACTGTCATTATCCGCGGCGCCCTTCAGGCGCCAGCCGCATTCGACAAGCTGACGTGGCGCTATCGCCGCCGCGGCAGGACCTGGCGGTCCGCCACGTCCGCCAGGCGGATCCTGCAGCTTGACGCGGGCCAAGCCGCAGGAGTAGACCACATCCGAAGGAGCACGTCAGGAGCGCCGGGCCCGTTGTGGCGACGACAGAAGCCCGCCGCTCATCGAGGCTGTGATGGCCGCGACGAGAAACGATCGAAGGCGCGATGACCGCCGCACGTGAGGAATCCAGGACCGGGGATTCCCGTACTGCCAGGGACGGGCATGAGCGGGCGAGTGCGGGCTGGGCCGAGCACGGGTCGGCCAGGATCCTGCTGATCGATGACGAGCCGCAGATCAGCGGGTTCGTCGGCCGCGCGCTCGAGCATGCGGGTTACGGCGTTGACATCGCCGCCAGCGCCGCCGACGGCATCCGGCTCGCCGGCTCGGGCGGCTATGCCCTGGTGATCCTCGACCTCATCATGCCGGACATGGACGGCCGCACCGTGCTGGGCGCTATCTTGCGGACTCATCCGGCCCAGGCCGTGCTGATCCTGTCCTGCACGGCCGACCCTGGCACCAAAGCCGAGTGCCTGGACTTCGGCGCCAAGGACTACCTGACCAAGCCGTTCTCGCTCGCCGAACTGACGGCCAGGGTCAGGGCCAGGCTGCGGGAGGCGGCCTTGCGCAGCGAGGTTATGCAGGTCGGTGACCTGACCCTGGACGCCGGCCGCCTGGTCGCGGACAGCGGCACCGGGCCGGTGCCCCTGACCAGGCTCGAATTCTTGTGCCTGCGGGCCCTGATCGAGCACGGCGGGGACTCGGTGACCAAGAGCGAACTGCTCGCCTGCGTGTGGGGGATCGACTTTGATCCAGGCTCGAACATCGTCGACGTCTGCATCAGGCGGCTGCGGGCCAAGCTCGGATTCGCGCTGATAGAAACCGTGCGCGGGGAGGGCTACCGGCTTGCCTCCTGACCTGCGGCCGCGCCGCCGGCCGCGGATCCCGGCGGGGGCGGCTTAGATGCAGACCGCCAGGACAGAGCCGCCCTTCATCCCGGTCCGCAGCAGCGGCTGGCCGACCCGCCGCATGCCGCGGTGGGGGCTCGCGGCCATTGCCGTGCTGCTGGTCGTCGCGGTGGCGGTCGGGCTGTCGCACCGGCCGACCAGCGGGCAGCGCGCCACCGACCTGCGCAGCTTCCTGCACCAACTCAACGCCGATGTGGAGTCCTGCTCGGGCGGCGTGCGCGAGGCCTTGTTCGTGCTGCGGCAGATCGACTCGGGCGCCAGCCAGGACAGGCAGACCGCTCTGAGCGTGGCGAACACCGCGGCCGCGAACTGCTCGCCGGCCAACAACGAGCTCCTCGACGACCTCACCGGCGCCCAGCCACCAGGTTCACTAGCCAGCTACCACCTGCAGCCCGCGATCACCGCGCTGATCGACTGGGCCGCGCCGCGAGCCTCGAAGGTAGCAGCGGACGTGGCCGTGGTCCTGGCGCACGGCGGGCACTCCAGTGACGCGGCCGGCCGGGCAAGCCTGCGGCGCGCGCTACGCGAGCTCGACGCACAGCGAAGGGTCGTCTACGCGGCACTCAGGCCCACGATCAAGGCCCTGTCACCGTCCTCGGCGCCGCCGGTGCTCTATGGCTAGATACCTCACCGGCCATTGGTCGTTCGATCCGTTTGCCGTTCTCGTCGTCATCCTCATCTGCTGGCACGAGGTGGGCCTGGCCAGGCTCGCCCGCAGGTCTCGTCCCGAGCGCACCAGGCAGCGCCGGATCAGGTCGGTGTGGTTCTACGCGGGCCTGGCGATCCTGCTGATCGCGGTCGAATCGCCGATCGACTACTGGGCCGATCGCTACTTCTTCGTGCACATGACCCAGCACCTGCTGCTGATGTTCGCCGCGCCGGTGCTGATAGTCGCAGGAGCGCCGTGGCAGCCGCTGCTCGACGGCCTGCCCGGCGGGCTCGGCAAGGACGCGACCAGGCAGGTCATGACCGGCGCCTGGTCCAGGCCGGTGCGCGCCGTGGGCGGTTTCCTGCTGAAGCCGTGGGTCGCGGTGATCGCCTTCAACCTCGCGATGGTGATCTGGCACCTTCCTGGCCCGTTCGATCTGGCTGCGCGGAACCAGGCCGTGCACATCTGGCTCATGCACGGCACCTTCTTCGGCACCGGCGTGCTCTTCTGGCTCCAGTTCATTCCCTCGGCGCCGCTGCGGATCAGGTTGTCGCGGGCCGGCCAGGCCGCCGCGCTTGTGATCACCAACGTGCAGATGTGGATCCTGGCGATGTCGATGAGCTTCCTGAGCTCGGGGTCCTGGTACCCCGTCTACTCCCACGTCCCCGGCGTCACGCTGCAACCACTGGCCGATCAGCAGCTAGGCGCGGCCATCTTGTGGGTGTGCGGCGACTTCTGGGCCGTCCCCACCATGATCTACGTGATCCGCCGGATGCTCGCCGAGGACGGTGACGTCGGGGCCGCGGTCGACCGGATTCTAGGCCGCGGCTCCCGTCGCTATCAGTGGTCCAGCCGCTCGTGGGCAGGGCGGTCGTAGCCGACGAGCCTGTCAGCCCTTCTGGCCGGCCAGGGCCTGCCTGGACGTAAACCGGCTGGTAACCCGCTATCCGCGCGATGTTCGCGTGTCGCTACCGGTTCTCGCGCTGTCGGTTCGGCATGCTGTGTTCAGGCCGCGCATGGGGTGAAGGCCCCTCCAGGTATGAGCTGGAGGGGCCTTCACTATGTCGCCGTCCAGGTCACCGGGATCCCGTGCGGCAGCGCGGTGCCGATCACCCGGCGGGTTCCGCCCGGCCAGGTGGTCACCTCGACGGGCGTATCCGGACCAGGCTTCGCGAGTTCGAGCGTGACGTGGGCGAACCTGGCCGACTCGGTCGCGGTTCCGCCCAGGCCGGCCACGCCGTCGGCAAGCTCGCGAATCTGATCGGCGTCCAGGTATTGCTGGAAGATCGAGTGCCAGAGCACCGTCCAGGTGCCCGGCTCCAGGCTGAGACCGGCGATGGTCTCGGCGGCCGCCTCACGCCGCAGGTCGGCGGGGATCCGCGCGGCCAGGTCACAAGCGCCGCGCAGCCGGTCGAGGCGGTCGACCTGATCGGCCCAGACGTAGGCCAGCAGCAGCAACCGGCCCTGCTCGCTGACCGGGTCGACGGGCGCGAGGTCGCCGCCGGTCCTGCTGACCACCTCGATCGGCCTGACCGGCGGCGGCTGGCCGAGCCACGCTTCCGGCATCCGCACGGGCGATGACTCCGGCCCGAGGCTGACGCCGGCACCGGAGATCCAGAACTGGTCGGCACGCAAATTGAGGCCCGCGCTGGTGCCGATCTCGACGAGCCGCACGGGAAGATCGGCTGCGGCGACGAGGTGGCAGAGCACTCCGGCCAGCACAGCGCCACGCCCGACCTCATTGGTCTGAGGCGGATGCAGCAACCAGGTCCTGATCTCCGCCAGGTGCCGGTCAAGGACATCACGCAGCGCCGGCCAGGCCAGCCGCGCACCGGGACCGGCGTCCGCGTTGCCGCCGGCCGACGGGTAGTACCTGCCAAGCTCAGCGGCCCGCCCGGCGAGGACCAGCGCGTGGACGCCGCCCAGCATCCGCAGTGCCAGCGCGCTGCGGCCGGGGTCAGCGAGGTGACCGTCCAGGACAGCGGCGGTGGGCCCGCCGGACAGCAGGTCCTGCGCCGCGTGCTTCAGCAGGCCCCCGTACAGCGCGCTGCCGAGCCGTTCGCAGTGCATTGCCTGCGTCCGCAGGATCCGCGCGGTCCGCTGCTCTGGGCTCTCAGCGTTCGCCGTCATACCAAAATCATGCAACACCGGGCTGGCCGCCATGAGGCGTGCCAGGAACGCCGCTCCCTAAGATGGGCCCATGCCCCCGGTCGCTGATGTTGTCATCAGGAACGCGCTGATCGCCGACGGCGACGGCGGCCCGCTCACCGACGGCGACGTGGCCATCGGCGACGGCAGGATCCTCAGCGCCGGCGCCGAGCGCGCGGCGGCTGGCCCGGGCACCGTCGAGCTGGACGCGCGCGGCGAACTCGTCTGCAGCCCCGGATTCATCGACGTGCACACGCACGACGATGCGGCGCTGATCAGGCATCCCGGCCTTGAATTCAAGGTCGCTCAGGGCTGCACTGGCCTCGTGATCGGGAACTGCGGCTTCAGCGGCTTCCCGGCCACCGGCGTCGACGACATCGAGTCGGTGGCCGGCGCTGACTGGCCCGACCTGGACGGGTTCAGGCGCGCCATTTCCGCCGCCGGCTTCGCCGCCAACGTGATGGCACTGGCCGGCCACAACACGCTGCGGTCGCTCACCATCGGGCGCGAGAATCCGCGCGCGGCCAGCCCCGCCGAGATCACCGCCATGCGAGATCACGTGCGCAGGGCGATGGACCAGGGCGCATGCGGCCTGTCGACCGGGCTGATCTACCAGCCGGGCAAGTCGGGCGCCGGCCGAAGAGATCATCGAACTGGCCAGCGCGGCCGCCGAGGGCGGCGGCGTCTACGCCACTCACATGCGCAACGAAGGCGAGCACCTGCTCGACGCCGTGGCCGAGGCGATCAGGATCAGCGCCGAGTCCGGCTGCCCGTTGCATATCTCGCACCACAAGGCCGCCGGCCAGGAGAACTGGGGCAAGGTCGCCGACTCGCTTGCCGTGGTCGACCAGGCCAACACGACGGGCTCCGACATCACCCTGGACTTCTATCCCTATACGGCGAGCAGTGGTCCGATGGCCGAGTACACGAGCCCGGAAACGGTCACCCAGGACTGGGCCGACCATAATCAGTTCGCCACCTGCCCGCCGTTCCCGCAATATCAGGGCCGGATGGTCAGCGCGGTCGCCGCCGACGAAGGTATGACAATCGCCGACCTCGTCAGGCAGGTGCTCACCGCACCTGACGGCCGCAGAACGATCAGCATCGGCTTCGGCATGTCAGAGGACGACCTGGTGACCAACGTCCGGCACCCGCTGATGATGGTCGGCTCCGACGGCATCCCGGACCTCGAGGGCCTGCCGCATCCGCGCCTCTACGGCACGTTCCCGCGCGTCTTCGCCGAGTACGTGCGCGGCCGCGAGGAGATCTCGGTCGCTGAGGCGGTCCGCCGGATGACGAGCATGCCCGCCGACCGGTTCGGGCTGGCAGGCCGGGGCCGGATCACGCCGGGCGCCTGGGCCGACGTGGTGGTGTTCGACCCGGCCAGCTTCCGCGACACCGCGACCTTCGCTGCGCCCAAACAGGAGCCCGATGGCGTGGCTTGGGTCATCGTGAACGGCCAGATCAGCTACGACAGGGGCCGCCATACCGGCGCCAGGGCAGGCCGGCTGCTCAGCTTCCGCGCCTGATCTGGCAGCCTTCTTGGCCTGAACTGGCTGTGCCCTCCCAGCCTGAACTGGCTGTCCCACGCGCCTCCGGTGAATGGCCGTCCTGTGAGCTGCTGATGCAATCCGGCCGTTCTTTCCCAGAAAGCGGCAAATGTTCGTCCGCTGCCCGCTTTAATGTCTCTGTGCGCCTCAGACAGCATGCGATATCTATGACAGCGGCTGCCGCGGCGGCCGCCGTGACCGTGCTCGCGGCAGGTCCGATGGCAGCGGCGGCAGGCGCCGCCGCCGGGCCGCACCTCGGCCGGGCGGTTCGCCTGCAGCTGCCGGGCAATGCCATGCCCGGCAGCACCCCGATCATCGAGTTGGCGACCTGCGCGAGCGCGAGTTCGTGCACGCTGGCGGGTACCTATACCGACAACGCCAACGTCGGCCAGGCCATGGTCGTCACCAGGTCGAGCGGCCACTGGGCGCGCGCGCTCGAACTGCAGCTTCCGGCCAACGCGGACCCGGGCATCGGCGGGCTCGCCGAGTCGGTCAGCTGCAGCAGGCCGGGATCGTGCGTCGCGGTCGGCAACTACCGCTCGAACGGGGAGTTCGAGGGCTTCACGGCAGCCGAGTCCAGCGGCGTCTGGCACCAGGCGAGGCAGGTCCAGCTTCCCGCGAACGCGGGGACGACCAGCGCGTCCATCTCCGCGGTCGCCTGCACCGGGCCGGGGTCCTGCGTCCTGGCGGGCAACTACTCCGACAACCACGCCCACGTCAGGCCCATGGTGGCCATCGAGTCCAAGGGCGCATGGGCACAGGCCCGTGAACTTCGCGTCCCCGCGGGGGCGAGCGCCACGGGCCGGGTCCTGCTGACGTCGCTGGCCTGCCCGAAGCTCGGCTCCTGCGCGGCGGTCGGGCAGTTCGACGACAGCGGGGGCAACGCCAGGGCGATGGCCGTCACCGAATCGGGCGGCACCTGGCATCAAGCCTTCCAGCTTGTGCTGCCCAGTGACGCCGCTGGTGTCCCGCTTGTCTCGGTGCAGGCGGTCGGCTGCGGAGGCGCGGGAAGTTGCGTCGCCGTCGGCTCCTACCGCACCAAGACCGGGCGCTTCGTGCCGCTGTCCGTGGCCGAGTCGGGCGGCATCTGGGCGCACGGCCAGCACATCACGAAGGCGCCGGCCAACGCTGCCGCGGGAAGCGTCGGGCTCACGTCGGTCGCCTGCACCTCCGCGGGGACCTGCACCGCGGCAGGTAACTACACGCTCAAGGCCGGCGGCTCGGCCGCGCTGATCTTGACCAGGTCTGGGACGCGCTGGACGACAGCCAGCCAGATCCGCACGCCCGCCGACGGCGCGACCGGCGCCAGCCAGAACGCACAGGCCAAGGCCATCGGATGTACGCGGGCCGGCTTCTGCGCGATCGGCGGCACCTACCGCACGGCCACCTCGGCGAGGGCTGCGATGGGCGCCGCCGGCTAGCTCAGGCGCCAGAGCGGGCCTTGATCGCGTCGATCAGGGCTGGGAGCACCTGGTGCAGGTCGCCGATCACGGCGTAGTGAGCCTTGGTCACGATCGGCGCGCCCGAGTCGGTGTTGATCGCCACGATCGTCTTGGCGCCCTGGCAGCCGGCCATGTGCTGTATGGCCCCGCTGATCCCGCAGGCCAGGTACAGCTCGGGCGTGATCTTCGTACCGGTCTGGCCGACCTGCTGCCTGTGCGGACGCCAGCCCTCGCTGGTCACCACCCGGGAGACTCCGACGACGCCGCCGAGCAGCCCGGCAAGCTCCTCAAGCACGGCGAAGCCCTCTGGCCCGCCGACGCCGCGTCCGCCGCCGACCACGACCCGCGCGCTGGCGAGCGACACCCCTGACTTCCTGTCCGCCGACTCCGCCGCCTTGACCAGCAGGTCGCCGTCCGCGAGTTCGGGCTCGAACTCCTCGACCGCCACTTCTGGCTGCCCCGCGCCTGCCGCCCCGGCCGCGAGCAGTTCGGCGGGAACGGCGTCGGCCGCGACGGTGAGCAGCGCGAGCGGCGCCTCGAGTACGGAGTCTTCGAGCAGGCTGCCCGCCCAGCGCTGCCTGACCAGGCGGAACTCGCCCGGCGCCGCCCGCGACGCTGAGACGCAGTTCGCCGCCATCGGCAGGTCGCTGATCGCGGCGAGGTGGGCGAGCACCTCGTTGCCGTGGTCGGTGGCGGCGGCGAGCACCGCCGAGACCGGCCCCGTTCCGCCCGCCGAGTCAGCAGCCAGACCCGAGAGCGCCCTGGCCCAAGCCAGCGGCGCGTAGCCGTCCAGCGCGGGCGAATTGATCGCCCAGGCCGATGACACTCCGGCCGCGGTCAGGTCCGCCGCACTGACAGCCGCCGCCTGGCCGAACCACGCGGCCGCGAGTTCCTCGCCCGCCGACGCGGCCAGGTCGCGCGCGACGGCCAGCGCTCGCAGCGAGGCGTCCGTGATGCCGCCGCCCGCGTCGGTCTCGAGCAGGCACAGCACGCTCATGCCAGCACCCCAAGCTCGCCTAGCAGGGCGACCAGCGCGGGAACCGCGTCGATGCCTTGCCCGAGCACCAGGGCCCCCTTGCTCGAGGTCTCAGGAACGCGCAGCCGTTCCTTGCGCAGACCGTCGCTCCCTGGCGCCGGCTCGATCGTCTCGATGGCGGCGCGCTTGGCGCGCAGCCGCCCAGGCAGCGACGGGTACCTTGGCAGGTTGATGCCCTCCTTGACGCTGACCACGGCGGGCAGCGGCAGGTCGAAGACCTCGTCGGTCCCCCGGTACTCCCGGCTGGCGACGATCCGCGCCCGCTCTCCCGCGGCGCCGTCCGCGATCTCCAGCCGCTTGATGCCGGTCACGCACGGGAGGCCGAGCGCGTGCGCGACGCGCACCGGCACCTGGTACCCGCCAGTATCTGCCGACTCGTTGCCGAACAGCAGCAGGTCGTAGCCCAAGGACCCGCCGGCCCGCACCGCGCCGGCGATGGCGGCCGCCGTGGCTACCGGGCCCCACTCGGCGCCGTCGGTCTCCAGCAGGATGCCCCGCCCGGCGCCTAGCGCGAGCATGTCCCTGAGCTGCCCGGCGGCCTCGGCTGGGCCGAGCGTGAGCACGCTGACCGAGCCGCCGAGCCGCTCGGTGATCTGCACGGCCTCCTCGACCGCGCATTCCTCGTGCGGGCTGACCGTGAAACCGGACATCGACACGTCGATGTCCAGGCCGTCGGGCAGGACCATGATCGAGCCGCCGACCATCGGCACCCGCTTCACGCAGACGCAGATCTCCACCGCGTCAGCACCTGATCCGGTCGTTCGCGGGGTCGAACAGCGGCGCGGAGCCCGCTACAGCCACCGTGACCGGGTACCGCTCGCCGAGGTACTCGATGGCGAGCGAACGGCCCTCGACGGCGTCCGCGGCTGGCAGGTACGCAAGCAGGATGTGCTTGCCGACCGACGGGCCCGAGCCCGCGCTGGTCACGTACGAGGTCCGGCCGCGCGCGTCGGTCAGCACAGAGCCGTCGGGCCCGAGCACGGGCTCCCCGCCCATCGGGTACCGGAGCTCGCCCGCCGACGACGCGTGATCGTCAACGGTGAGCGTGCACAGCACCGCCGCGGGCGGCCGCTCGCGTTGCGCAAGGTAGGCGGCCTTGCCGACGAAGTCCTGCGCCTTCACCTTGGGCCTGGTCATGCCGGCCTCGACGAGGTTGAAGTCGCCCGTCAGTTCGTTGCCGAACGCCCGGTACCCCTTCTCAAGCCGGCCGGTCGTGCCGTAGACGCCGATGCCCGCTGGGATGAGGCCCGATGGCCGGCCAGCGTCCCAGAGCGCGTCCCATAGCTTGCCGCCCTCTTCCATCGGGACGTACAGCTCCCATCCGAGCTCGCCCACGTAGGAGATCCGGGACGCCAGCACGGTCAGGCCGCCGGCCTCGATCTCCTTACAGGTGCCGAACGCCATGCCGGGATGCGACACGTCGTCGACGGTGATCCGCGCGAGGATCTCCCTGGCCTTCGGGCCCCACAGCCCGAGCGTGGTCCACGCGGAGGTGACGTCGGTGACCACGGCCTCGCATCCGGCGGGCAGGTGGTCGGTGATCCACTTCAGGTCCATCTGGCCGGTACCGCCGCCGGTCACGATCCTGAACCGGTCGGCCGCGAGCCGCATGATGGTCAGGTCGCCGCGGAACCCGCCCGCGTCGTCGAGCAGCGAGGTGTAAATGACCCGGCCGATCCCGACGTCCATCTGGGCGACCGCGAGGTGCTGCACCGCGGCGAGCGCGCCAGGGCCGGCGACGTCGAGGACGGCGAACGCACTCAGGTCGATCAGCGCGGCAGACTCGCGCATCGCCAGGTGCTCAGCGTTGATGATCGGCGACCACCAGCGCGACTCCCACTCGGCGGCGCGCGGCATCAGCCGTCCCTCGTACCGCTCGAGCAGCGGTGCGTTGGACTCATACCAGTGCGGCCGCTCCCAGCCAGCGGTCTCGTAGAAAACCGCCCCGAGTTCCCGCTCCCGCTCGTAGGCGGGCCCGACCCTGGTCGGCCGCCCCGACTCCCATTGCTCGGCCGGGTGCACGATCCCGTACATCTTGTTGAAGCCTTCGGCGGCACGCGCCGTAATGTGCGCGACCGTCCGCTGGTGCGGCCAGAACCGCGAGATATCGGACTCGTGGATGTCGATCTCCGGCGCGCTGCCTGTCATCCACTCCGCGGCCGCCCGGCCAATGCCGGGGCCCTCCTTGATCCAGCTCGCGGCGACCGACCACAGCCCCGCGACCTCAGGCGTCTCGCCGATCGCCGGATGACCGTCAGGGGTCATCGAGATCAAGCCATTGATGGCATAACGAATGCCTGCCCGTTCATCGCCCAGCAGTTCCGGCATCAATTCGAGCGCCTCTGCCAGCTGCGGATCGAAGTCGTCCTGGGTGAAAGGAAGCTCGGTCGGCGACAGGACGGACTGCTCGATCGACGGGATCGTGCCAGGATCGACGATCATCGGCCGGTGCGCGTACGAGCCGACCTCCATGTCGCCGCCATGCTGGCGCTCGTACATGTTGAGATCGACGTCCCTGACGATCGGGTAGCTGATCTCCCCAGGGGTATCCGCGAACATGGCGATCGGCCCGACGCTGATCATCTGGTGCACGATCGGGGTCAGCGCGATCGTGGCGCCCGCCATCTTCGCCAGCCGCGGCGACCAGACTCCGCAGCAAATCACGCACATCTCGGTCTCAATATCCCCTGCGGTGGTCCGGACGCCGGTAACCCGGCCCCCAGTGCGGCCAGCGCCCGCTCCGTCCTGCGCCGTGTCAATGCCCGTAATCTCGGTGTTCGCGAGCACCGTCAGCGCGCCGGCGGCCTGCGCGTTCTCGCGCATCAGCGTGCCGGCCCGCAGCGAGTCGACCACGCCGACAGTCGGGAAGTACGCGGCGCCGATGATCACCGAGTCGTCGAGGAACGGCACCAGCTCGCGCACCTGTGCGGGCGTCATCATCTCGGCGGCAATGTCCCACGCCTTGGCGGCCGAGCAGCGGCGCCGCAGCTCGATCATCCGCTCGGGCGTCCTGGCAACCTCGAAGCCGCCCGACTCCGTGAACACCCCCAGCTGCTTGTATTGCTCGGTGCTGTCCCTGGTCAGCTCCATCATCATCTTGGAGTAGTCGATCGGGTAGATGAAGTTGGAGGCGTGACCTGTAGAGCCGCCGGGGTTGGGCATTGGCCCCTTGTCGATCAGTACGAGATCGCGCCAGCCGAGCTTGGCCAGGTGGTAGACGAGGCTGTTGCCGACGATTCCGGCGCCGACGACGACGACGCGGGCCCGGGTCGGGATGTGATTCATGGCCTGGCGGTCCCCCATAGGTTGTTCTGCTGTCTCAATTGCGTCGTCGGCCCGCTGATGTCGTGGCTAGCGGCATCAACGGGCCGACGAGACAGAAAAGCCGGACGGTTACTCGACCGGGATCTCCTTGTTGATCAGGCCGAGGTCGATCCCCTGCCGGCTGCGGACGATGCGCGCTATTACGTAGATCAAGATGGCGAGCACATACATCGCGCCCATGTAGTAGAGCGAGTCCTTGTTGTTAACGCCGTAGGCGGCGTTAGTCAGCCATTCGTAGAGGTTGAAGCCGAGCAGGCCAATCGTGACCCATCCAGCGAACGGCACGATCGGGACGCCGAACAGCTTGATCCTGCTGGCCGGCGATGCCAGCCAGAGGTCCTTCTTGATGAACGGCAGCAGCACCACGGCGATCGCGGTGAACAAGTAGGTCACGGCGATGACGAGGGTCGCGTCCAGCGTGTAGGTGTAGAACTTCGACCAGTACGCGTAGATGGCGCTGAGGCCGATCGCCGGGAGCAGCATCAGGACCAGCGAGTACAGCGGCACCTTGCGCTTCTCCGAGACCTCGGCCGCGCGGTCCGGCAGGATCCGGTCGAATGCCGCGGCGAAGATCACCCGGGTCGAGGACAGGAACAGCGTGCCCACCCAGGCTATGAACCACAAGAACATGACCACGAGCAGCACGACCTGGAAGATCTGGTTGTGCACCATCCAGCCGATGAACATCACCGGGTATGGCCAGATCGGAATCGCCGCAGGCACCTTGCCGCCGTAATAAGCGCTCCAGTACAGCGCTCCTGTGTTGTTGTAGAACGACTGGCCCATGGTCTTGTTGACCAGCACGAGGAACAGTACCGACAGCGCCACGGTGATCCACAGGCCGCCGAACATGCCGGCGAAGACGCGCCTGAAGTCGCTGGCGCCGCGGATCTCGCCGTACAGGGTCGAGCCCCAGTTGGGCCACAGCAGGTAGAACATCATCATCGGCACCAGCAGCATGCTGGCGCTGACCGGGCTGAACCCGAACGCCGGCGAGACGTAGCCGGATGCCTTCGCGCCCGCGTTGGTCTTCTGGTACGCGTTGGAAACGCCGAAGATCTTGTGCGCCTCGAGGTTGAACGAGCTGACGAAGCTGGCGTGGTTGTTGATCGCGAGGAGCAGCAGGATCACGCCGAATCCGAGGAGGCCACCGTAGAAGCCCCACTTCTGGAGCCTGGCGTAGCCGGCCATTCCGAGCGAGACGAGGAGGCCAGCGAGCCCGATGGTGACCACGGAGACAAGGAAGATGCCGTTCTTCCCCGCGAACCAGGTCGCGGCGCTCGGATGCCCGAGGGTCGCCAGCAGCGGCTGGAAGAATTCGGCGGACAGGACATTGCCGTAGATCGGTGCCCATAGCCAAAGGATGAACCACCATCCCGTGGCGGCCATCACGAAGCCGATTCCGCTGCCCAGGATCCTGGTCTGCCAGACGTAGTCGCCGCCGGCCCGCGGGATCGTGACGATCAGGCCCGCGTAGGCGATCACGAGGAAGGAGACCCAGATCGCTGAGATGAGAACCGCTGTCAGCAACTGGCCCTTAGGGAAGAACGACTGGTAAGAGAACTCGAAGATGCCCAGCGTGACCACGTTGGTCGACAGCGTCGCGTAAATCATCGAGTCCCGGACGGACCAGCCTCTGACCAGGCCGGTCGCCTTCCTGAGGAAAAGTGTCGGCGTCTCACTGCCGAGGGCTTCTGCAGCCATGTACTACTCCGCCTCCAAATGCTTGGATGTGCAACGGCCGAAACCCGGCCGGGGGGCTAGCCGGACGTTCCTACCGACGCTGTCCGACCGGCGGCAGCGCCGGTCGGCCACGGGGTAGTTCGGTACGTTACGTTGCGTATACTCTGTCACTTCCCGAATGTGCTGTCACTCGATGTTGCGCAAGTCCTTGCGCAACATCGAAACCGGCCGGGCGGCATCGCAGGACGGGGCCGCGACATCGTGATGCTAGCCGTTCACCAGCAAATACCTGCTGACTTTCGCCTTCTTGGCATCTAGTTCGATCACCGCGCCCTGGAGCACTCCGTCGCCGTACACGCTGCCCGGGTTGAGGGCCAGCGTCCTGCCCATCTTCTTGACGCCGCGGCTCTCGTGGATATGGCCGTGTACCGATAGCAGCGGCTGGTGCTTGACGATCGAATCCCGCACGGCGACCGACCCAACCGGCTTCATGACCGCGCCGCCGTGCATGGGGCGCAGGTTGTCATCCAGCGCGGGAGCCTCGTCGAGACCCGTGCCGTAGGGCGGCGCGTGGAAGTTGAAGATCGCTCGGCCCATGTCTGGCACGTGCCCGGCGACGGCCTCGATCTTGGCGGCGAGCTCGTCCTCGGGCGCCTCGCGGAACGTGTCCCAGGGCGTGGGGTTGGTCCAGCCCATCGAGACCATGCTGAACCCGCCGAGATCGAGGACCTTGCCCTCGGCGAAGGTCACGCACGGCGACGACTCGATCATCTGGTCGATCTCGAAGATGTCGTCGTTCCCGCCGTTGAGGATGCAGCCGATCTGCCCCCCGTGGAGCTTGCCGTCGGCCATGTCAAGCCAGCGGTCGAGCGAGTGCATCATCTCGACGCTGAACCTGCGGTCGACCTCGCCTTCTTCCTCGCTGAGGTGCTGCAGCTCGTCTGGACTGACGATGGCGGGGTACGAGCCGCGGTTGCGGATCTGCTGCTCGATGTCGGCCAGGGCCTCACGGTTCTCGACCCGGTGCGTCTCGCCCCTGACGGTCACCTGCCAGTAGCCGTTGTGGGCCACGATCGGGATCATGACCTTCCCGGTCACGTCGCCGCCGAGAACCACCATGTCCGCTTTGTAAAACGCAGCGGCGTTGAGGAACTTGCGCCAGCAGATCTCCGACCCGTGGATGTCCGTAGCAAAGAAGATCTTCATCTGGCGATTCCCCTGCCCCCGTAATGGTCTGTACTGCAACGTTGCCTACGCATGGGTGTAGCAGCCGACGTACCGGGCGTCAAGCGCCGGTTTGTTACAAATACCGCGACAGCGGACCCGCGATCAGGTCGCCGTGTCAGTTGCCGCTCGCTGCGGTTCATCCGCCTCAGTGACCGACTTCTTCTGGCAGCTCGTACCAGCGGACTTTGTCCCCGATGCTCGCCCGCATCTTCCACTTCATGCTCTTCGGCGTCGAGTCGGCCAGCTGCCTGAGCTGCGCCGCCTGCCGGGCGGGATCAAAGGGCATGCCGGGCAACGCGAGATGAGGCCGCTCGGCCAGCAGGCCAGGCAGCTTGTCGAGATTGCCGGTGACGGTACGCCACCAGCCCCAGTCGGAAGCAAGCACCGACAGGTACCGGTCGGCGTCGATCGCAAGCTCCCCGCCGCCTCGCGCGATCGGCATGCAGGACAGCAACTGGACGATGTCCCTGGCGTCCTTCTCGTTCAGCTCCACGATCTGCAGCTTGGAGAGCAGCAGATCAACCACATCCACGGTGATTGGCAGCTTCCGGAACGACGGGCGGAAGTCGAGCGTGTGGCACATCGTGAGCCGGTCGACCATCACGTCGATCGGCCGCCCCGAGGGTGCGGTGAAATACATCTGGCGGTCGCCGTTGAGGTTGTTGAACCGCCGGTCGCCCTGGCATCCGACCTGTTCAAGGAAGGCGGAGACGGTCTTGCGCTCCTTGGAAAGGCAGGCGAAGTCGATGTCCTGATCCCGGCGCAGCCGCGGCGGGTACTCCGGGCACACGACGCGGACGCCGAGCCCGCCGAGCAGCTTGAGCCCGATGCCGGCGTCAGCGGCGCCGCGCGCGATCCGCAGCGCGTCGGTCAGCGGATCCTCGGGCGACCCCGGCGCCGGAGCGGGTACCGCGGCAGCGCCCTGCACGGCATGTTCTGGCGCTTGACCCGATGCTGACATGTCCACGTGCGGCTCCTTGGGGGCAGAGCGGTGCCCCAGTCTATGACGAAGCACGCAATAGCGCACCGCAGCGCTGGCAACGGCGTCGCGCCCATCCGGCGGCCCACCGACACGTCCGGCGTTGCACCGATAATGGCGGCACCACGCCGGTCCTGTCATCCGGCCGGCTACGGCCAGGAAGGAGAAGCCAGATGGCCGGGAGCACAGAACTTGACGCGCCCATCACGGCGGTGACTATCTACCGGGACGGGGCGCGGGTCACCAGGTCAGGCGTCGTCTCCCTGCAGCCTGGCCGGTCTGTTCTGATGGCCAGGAACCTGCCTGCCTACACCGATCCCGAATCGGTCAGGGTCGCCGTGCGGGGCCAGAACGTGGCCTTGATCGACGTCGAATCCGCTCGCCGCTACGCCGCCGATCCCGGCAGGGAGGAGACCGTGCTGCGCAGGTCGCAGGCCGAGCGTTGCCGCGACGCTGTCCAGGCCCTCGATGACGAGGACGCGGCCGAGAAGGCTCGCCTTGGCTTCGCTGGGCATCTGTCGGAGGCAGCAGCGACGGCGATGGCGCGGGCGGTGAGCTTCGGCCGCGCCAGCAGGGACGACCTAGCGCAGATGGCCGACCACCTGTCGGCCAGCACGGCGAGCGCACTGGAACGCCGTCGCGACATCGCCGCGCGCAGGCGCGCCGCGCAGCGCGAGCTCGAAGCCGCCGAGCAGCGGCTTGCGGACGCCGAGCAGCGGTCAGACACCGCCGAGTTCATCGAGGTGTCCGCGGACCTCGAAGCCACAGCCGCCGCCGAGGCGACGATCGAGGTCTCCTATCACGTCAGGGGCGCGTCCTGGCAGCCGCTGTACGACCTGACCCTGGCCGGCGAGCGTCTCTCGGCGAGTTACCTGGCCGAGGTCACCCAGCACACCGGCGAGGACTGGCCCGCCGTCCGCCTGGTCCTCTCGACCTCCCGTCAAGGGCAGAACCAGACTTTGCCTGCGCTGGAGCCCTGGTACATCAGCCGTGCGGTGCCGGTGCCCGCTGGGCCGCAGATGGCCGTCAAGTCAGCCGCGCGCACCGAACTGGCCAGTGCCTTCGCAGCAGCAGCGGCGCCGCTCACGGCCGACGTCGCCGAGTCGGGCGTGAGCCAGCTCTACCACGTGGCGCGCCCGATCGGGGTGCCAGCCGACGGCAGCCCGCACAAGACGACGATCGCCCAGTTCGATCTCGACGCCGCCCTTGACTACCTTGCGGTGCCGGTCCTCGCGCCGGAGGCCTACCTGCGGGCGACGGTGACCAATACCTCGGCGCTGCTGATGCTGCCAGGGCCGGCGCGAGTGTACAGGGACGGCCAGTTCACCGGCGAGACCATGCTCCAGACCGTCGCGCCAGGCGAGGAGTTCGAGCTGCAGCTCGGCGTCGACGACCGGATCAGGATCGAGCGTACGCTGCGGCGCCGGGCGTCAAGCAAGGCCGTGATCGGCGCCAGCCGCACCGTGGACATCGGCTACGAGACGGTCGTGCGCAGCCACCGTCACGGCACAGCCAGGATCACGGTGCGCGACCATATCCCGGTCTCGACCGACGGTGAGATCAAGGTCAGGCTGCGGGAGGCCAGCCCCAGCCCGGCGGAGCAAACCGACCTCGGCGAGCTGACCTGGGAGCTGAACCTGGCCGAAGGCCAGTCGGCCACCATCAGGCACCGCTTCACGATCGACCACCCCGGCCAGATCACCGTTGCCGGCCTGGAAGCACAGCCTGGTTAACCGGCGATGACCTGGAAGGTCTCCAGCGATGGATCGGCGGCGTAGGCGATCCGGCCGCCGTCGGCCTTGACCTCGCGCAGCGACTCGATCGCGGCGGCCGTGATCAGCTCGCCTGGCGCGAGCACCGGCACGCCGGGCGGATATGGAGCGATCAGCTCGGCGCTGACACGGCCGGCCGCCACGCTCGCTGGCACGGTCTCGTTGTCGGCGAAGAATGCCTCGCGCGGCGAGAGCACCGTCTCCGGCATCACCGTCCACGACGCGGCGCTCACCGGGTTCCGCGGCGCACCGCGGTGCCGCTCGATCGACGCGATCAGCACGTCGAGGAACGCGGCCACCCGCTCCTCGTCGTCGGCGATCGTCACGATCGGGATCACGGTGTCCTTGTCCGCGCTCTCCACCGGCATGCCGGCGGCGACCAGATCGGCCTCGACCGCATAGCCGTGCGCGCCGGTCCCGGCCAGCAGCACGACCAGCTTGGTCGGCTCGACGCCAGGCCCGTCCAGCACGCCAACGCCAGGGACCTCGGCAAGCTGCTTCTTCGCCACAGCGACGCAGCGGAGCAGCCGTTCGCACAGTTCGTGGCCCTCGCGGGCGAGCAGGGCACGTGCCGCGTCGATGCTCGCGGCGATCGATCCCGCCGGGCTGGTGGTGTGGGTCGCCTCGAACGCGCGGTTCAGGCGCCCCGGCTGCAGCCGCTCGGTTCTGGCCAGCACGATCGCGCCCTGGGTGTAGGCGGGCAGCGCCTTGTGCGCGCTCGTCACCAGCGCATCGGCGCCAGCCTGGATGGCGTGCGCGGGCAGGTCGGGATGAAAGCCGAGGTGTGCGGCCCACGCCTGGTCCACCAGCAGCGGCACGCCGGCCTCGTGCGCCGCCGCTGCATGCCCGGCCAGGTCGCCTGTCGTGCCGACGTAGGACGGGTCGCCGAGGAAGACGCCGCACGC
Organism: uncultured Actinomycetota bacterium; assembly: GCA_963696215.1. Classification (GTDB taxonomy): domain Bacteria; phylum Actinomycetota; class Actinomycetes; order Streptosporangiales; family Streptosporangiaceae; genus Chersky-822. The sequence goes on along the minus strand of CAVOJF010000003.1, from coordinate 98,792 downwards.
ATCAGGATGCTCGCGCAGGGCGGCGCGCACCGTCGCGACCGCCACCGCCGCGGGAAGGCCGGTCTTCTCGTCGATCTCCGGGCGCACCCAGACCGGCCGCAACCCCGCGAGCACCAGGCCGAGCAGCAGCGAGCGGTGCAGGATCCGGGTGACGATGATCTCGCGTCCGTCACCGCCGACCGCCAGCGTCAGCGCCTGGTTGCCATGTGTCGACCCGGCCACCGAGAACCGGCACCAGTCGGCGCCCCACAGTTCGGCCGCCCGCCGCTCCGCGTCAGCCAGCGGGATATCGGCGTGCTTGATCGAGTCCACCCCGCCGTACAGCGGAGCGTCCCCGGCGACCACAGCGCCGGTCAGGTCCTGCCGCTGCTTGTGGCCCGGGACCGACATAGGGGTGAGCTCGCCGGCCTCGGCCTGCGCGGTGAAGCTGAGCCAGCCGTCGAGCAGGGGCGCGTCGGATCGGAGCCCGCGCGGGTCGCGCGGGTCATAGGCCAGGTCATCAGAGTTCACCGGCCTAGTCTGCGGCATGGGGCTGCATGACTGGCCGACCGCATCCTGGGTAGCTGGCGAAGGCGTGCGATGATCGGTGCGAACCCGGCCCATGGGAGTGGCAGGGCCAGACGGGAAAGCCATGCGAGCTGCGCTCTACGATCACCTCGGCGCGGGCGCTGAGGTGCTGCGGGTGAAGGACGTCGACCGCCCGGAGCCTGGTCCCGGCGAGGTCAGGGTCAAGGTCGCCTTCTCCGGTGTCAACCCGACCGACTGGAAGTCTCGCAGCGGAGCCACGCCGCGTGCGATCGACGGCTTCCAGATCCCGCACCACGACGGCGCAGGCGTGATCGACGCGGTCGGCGAGGGAGTGGACCAGGGCCGGATTGGCCAGCGGGTATGGACCTGGCTGGCAGCGGCCGGGCGTCGCTGGGGAACGGCGGCGGAATGGACCGTCGTCCCTGCCAATCGGGCGGTGCCGCTGCCTGACCACGCCGCGTTCGAGCTCGGCGCGAGCCTGGGCGTGCCCGCGATGACCGCGCACCGCTGCCTGTTCGCCGACGGGCCCGTCGATGGCAAGACGATCCTGGTGGCCGGCGGCGCAGGGGCGGTGGGTCACTACGCGATCGAGCTGGCCAAATTCTTCGGCGCCAGGGTCGTGACGACGGTGAGCGGCCAGGAGAAGGCCGACCTGGCCAGGCGCGCCGGCGCCGACCTGGTCGTGAACTACCGGGAGCCGTCCGCCGCCGATGAAATCAAATCGTTCGGGCCCGTCGACCGGGTCGTCGAGGTCGCGCTCGGCGCGAACCTGCAGCTGAACCTCGCCGTCCTCACGCCGGGCAACGTGATCGCGACCTACGCTGCAGATGGGGCAGATCCCGTGCTGCCGGTGCGTGCCTGCATGACCGCGAACGTGGTCCTGCGGTTCGTGCTGCTGTACGGCGTGCCGCCGGCCGCGCTCGAGCAGGCCGCCAGGGACGTCACCGCGGCGCTGGCCAGCCGGGCGCTGACCGAACTGCCCGCGCACAAGTTCAGGCTCGATGAGATCGTCAACGCACAGGACGCTGTTCAGAACGGCGCGGTCGGGAAGGTGCTCGTCAGTCCCGCCTAAATAGACTCCGGCTCCGGGGGGACGGATCCGGTGACAGAGGCAGGACTCGACGCAGGAGCGTGCCGGTAGAACTCGACCTGGGCGGGCGCCAGCAGCTGGTTGCCCAGGATCATGTCGGCAGCCTTCTCGGCCAGCATCATGACGGGCGCGTAGATGTTCCCGTTGGTGACGTAGGGCATGACCGAGGCGTCCACCACTTTCAATCCCTCAAGGCCGTGCACGGCCATGCTGGCCGGGTCGACCACGGACGCGTCGCTGGTGCCCATCGCGCAGGTGCAGGACGGATGCAGCGCGGTCTCGCCGTCCGTGCGTACCCAGTCGAGTATCTGGTCGTCCGACGCGACCTGCGGGCCAGGCGAGAGTTCGCCGCCGTTGTACGCGTCGAGCGCCGGCTGGCTGAGGATATGCCTGGCAACGCCGATCGCCTCGACCCACTCCCGCCGGTCGTTGTCGGTCGACAGGTAGTTGAACCGCAGCGCCGGGTGGACCGACGGGTCGGCGGACACGATCCTGACCGAGCCGCGGGAATCGGAGTACATCGGGCCGATGTGGACCTGGTAGCCGTGGCCGCCGGCCGGGGCCGAGCCGTCGTACCTGATCGCGATCGGCAGGAAGTGGAACATCAGGTTCGGGTAAGGGACGTCGTCGTTGGACCTCGCGAAGCCGCCGCCCTCGAAGTGGTTGGTGGCGCCAGGGCCGGTCCGGCCGAACAGCCACTTGGCGCCGACCATCGGCCGGTTGCGGTACTTCAGCGCGGGCGCGACGCTGACTGGTTGCTTGCACGCGTACTGGACGTAGACCTCCAGGTGGTCCTGCAGGTTCTCGCCCACGCCGGGCAGGTCAGCGACAGCGTCGATGCCGTGCTCGCGCAGCAGGGCGGCAGGGCCGACCCCGGAAAGCTGGAGGAGTTGCGGTGAGTTGATCGCGCCGCCGCACAGGATGACCTGGCCCGCGCGGGCCTGCTGGACGTTGCTGCCGCGGGAGTACTCGACACCGACCGCCCTGGTGCCCTCGAACAAGATCCTGGTCACGAACGCGCGGGTCTGCACGGTCAGGTTGGGACGTCCCATCACGGGGTGCAGGTACGCGCGGGCGGCTGAGAGGCGCCGGCCGCGGAAGACGTTGCGATCGAAAGCGGCGAAGCCTTCCTGGCGGTACCCGTTCACGTCGCTGGTGAGGGCGTAGCCAGCCTGCTGGACCGCCTCGAAGAACGCGGTGAACAGCGGGTTCGTGGCCGGTCCGCGCTCCAGCTTCAGCGGGCCCTCGGTGCCGCGGTACTCGTCGCCGCCCGCAAGACAGTTCTCCATCTTCTTGAAGTACGGCAGGCAGTGCGCGTAGTCCCACTCGCCCATCCCCTCGTCGGCCGCCCAGCGCTCGTAATCCAGCGGGTTGCCGCGCTGGAAGATCATCCCGTTGATGCTGCTCGACCCGCCGAGCAGCTTGCCGCGAGCGTGATAGATCCGGCGGCCGTTCATGTGCGGCTCCGGCTCGGACTCGTACTTCCAGTCGTAGAACCTGCTCCCGATCGGGAACGTGAGCGCGGCCGGCATATGGATGAAGACGTCCCAGATGTAGTCGGGCCGGCCGGCCTCCAGCACGAGGACCCGGTTCGAGGCGTCGGCCGAGAACCTGTTCGCCAGCGCGCTGCCCGCGGACCCGCCGCCGATGATGATGAAGTCGTACTGACCCGTGGCCATGCGCCGCCTCGATCCTGTTCGTCGCCGAGGTCCGCGACACTAACACGCCAGATTCTCCCCCTTTAGGCGACGGCGGGGGCTGGATTCGGGGCGGAACGGCGGGCACCGAGGAGGGCAATGACGGCGCGTGCGGTGGTCACGGCCATGATCGCCGTGACGATCAGCCAGCCGGACGCTCCTGCCGCGTGGCCCTGGCTGGCGCGGAACGCCAGGCCCCACACGATCGTCGCACCGGTGCCGACGAGCATCGCCGCGGCGATGGCGGTCGCGGCGGCCGTTCCGATCCGCCACGTCGTCCGGCTGAACTCGCAGGTCCTGACAATGCTAAGGGCGGCCTGCGTGGACGCGGCGATGCCGGCCAGTCCGAGTAGCAGCCAAGCAACTGCCAACGTCATGCCCGACGTCGACTTCGCGCTGTATGCCAACTCAGCGCCGCCGATCCAGATGCCGACCACCACTGGCGGAACGGCCATCAGGGCGAAGATCGAGTTGCGATGGTGCTCGCGCGCGTACCGGCCTGCTTCCAGGGCGAACGGGACCGCGGCGATCGCCGTAGCGGCGAGTCCGACGATGCCGACGCCGAGCAGGACGTGGTAGGCATCCGGAACGACCTGGTGCGTCGCGGCGATCTGCTGGGCGACGCTGCGAGATGGATAGATGCCTAGGTCGTGGCCGAACCAGGCGGCGGTCGCCGCGAACGCGACCCATGACCACAACACGGTGGCCAGCGCCTGGCGTGAACGCTCGGACATGAGGAATCCTCTCCTGGTCAGCCGCCACGCGACGGCGGCGCCGCGCAGCAGGTCGAAGGTCATCGGAACGCGATTGCGGCCGTCGTCGCGCAGGTCGCGGACGAGGACCTCGAGTTCCTCGCCGTATCGGTCGCGCCACTCCGGCGGGTACGCCAGCAGCAGGCCGGCCGCCAGGACCTTGTCATATGGCCAGCTTCGGCTCGAGGCGGCGCAGACCGGTGGCGGCGACCTGGCGGGCGGTCCGCAGATAGACCGACAGGTGCTCGGCCCCCGCCGAGGTGATCTGGTAGGGGCGCCTGCGGTCGTCCGCGGGCAGCGCCTCGATCCAGCCCCGGTCCTGGAGCCTGCTCAGTGCGCCGTAGAGCGTTCCGGGACCAAGCTTGATCCCCGCGAACGACTCGATGTCCTTGGCGAGCGCGTATCCGTGCTTCGGCCCGTCGGCGAGGCTGGTCAGGACCAGCACCACCGGCTCGGTAAATTCCACTGCGGCTCCTGGCTGCGTGTTGTCTACTACGCGCGACGATACTACGTTAGACGATATAACACAACACGTAGTAGCGGCAGCCGGCGGCCCTTCACCCTGACGACACCAGCCAGCGAGCGTACGCCGGTCGATGCCAAGCTATCTTTGCAAAGATCTGTTTGCAAAGTGTTCTTTGCAAAGATAGCTTGGCATCATGACAGAGAAGAAGTCCATCGCCGCCGGAGGGCCCCGGTCAGTCAAGCGGATCACCGATCCGAAGGCGCTGCGCGCGCTGGCGCATCCGATCCGCCTGTCGTTGATCGGGCTGCTGCGCACCGAGGGCCCGCTGACCGCGACGAGGGCGGCCGAGCTGCTCGGCGAGAACTCCGCGACCACCTCGTTCCACCTGCGCCAGCTAGCGAAGTACGGCATGGCCGAGGAAGCGTCTGGCGGGCAGGGCCGCGAGCGCCCCTGGCAGGCCACCACGATGTCAACCGACGTGCCCGACTTCCCCGACGATCCGCGGCTGGCCGAGGCCGGCGCCAGCTACCGGGCCGTCCTGGCCGAGCGATATTTCGAGGGACTAAGGCGCTGGCTGGTTCAGCGTCCCAGCGAACCAGGCGAGTGGCAGCGCGCCGACCAGTTCGGCGACCGGTTGCTGTACCTCACCCCAGACGAGCTGGCCGACCTCGGCCAGAAGATGCGCGAGGTCTTCGAGGAGTACATCGACCGGACGGCGCAGCCCGAGCTCAGGCCGCCAGGCTCGCGGCTGATCTCGGTCCTGCAGTTCGCGTTTCCGATGATCGGCCACCTCGGCGGCCCTCCCTTGCCGCCGCGCGCTACCGACGAATCCCCCGGCGAATCCAGCGACCTACGATGAGGCTGACGATGCTGCGCAAGCACACCACTGCCCTAGTCCCTGCCCTGCTGCGTGACCGCACGTTCCGCCGGTACTGGAGCGGCGAGACGATCTCGATGTTCGGCGACCAGATCTCCTCGATCGCGCTCCCGCTCGTCGGCGTGCTCGCGCTGCACGCCACGCCGGCCGAGATGGGCTACCTTGTCGCGCTGATCTGGCTCCCCGCACTGCTGTTCGGCCTGCACGCCGGGGCCTGGGTGGACCGGCGCGGCCGCCGGCGCGCGACCATGATCGGCGCCGACATCTGCCGCGCCGCGCTGCTGATCAGCATCCCTGTCAGCTACGCGTTCGGGGTACTCACGCTCTGGCAGCTCTACGGCGTCGCATTCGGAGTGGGCGTGTTCAGCATCCTGTTCACGGTCAGTGAGCCCACGCTGTTCGTGTCCATCGTCCCGAATGACAAGTACGTCGAGGGCAACTCGCTGATCTACGGCAGCCGCGCGTTCTCCTTCGTGGGCGGCCCTAGTGTCGGCGGGGCGCTCGTCCAGTTGCTGACGGCGCCGCTGGCCGTGCTCGCCGACGCGCTGTCCTTCCTCGGCTCGGCATTCTTCCTGGCCAGGATCCGTCCCGACGAGCCGCCCGCGGCTAAGGCGGGGGACGGCGCGCTGACCGCGGGCGTGAAGTTCATCCGGCACTCGCCGATCGTGCGCGCCTCGCTGCTCGCCGCCTCCGTCGTGAACTTCTTTAACTTCGTCTTCTTCGCGCTGTTCGTGCTCTACGCCACCAGGTACCTGCACGTCCAGCCTGGCGTGCTTGGCCTCGTGCTCGGCATCGGCGCGGTCGGGGGCCTGCTGGGCGCGGCCACGACCAAGCGGCTCACGAAGCGGTTCGGCGCCGGGCGCATCTACGCGATCTCGTTCCTCATCTTTGCCGCGCCGATGGCCCTGGTGCCGGCCGCCGGCGGTCCGCACGTGCTGGTCCTGGCCATTTTGATGGTGGCCGAGTTCATCGGCGGCTTCGGCGTGATGGTCTTGGACATCACCGTCGGCGCCATCTTCTCCGCGGTCATTCCTGACGACGTGCGGTCCAGGGTGACGGGCGCGTTCCAGGCGGTGAACTACGGGACGCGACCCCTCGGCGCGCTGCTCGGTGGATTCCTCGGCACGCTGGTCGGGCCGCGCACCACCTTGTGGATCGCCGCGATCGGCGGAATGACGTCCTTCCTGGTCCTGCTGCCCACGCCGATACCGAGGTTCCGGATGCCGGCCCCTGCGGCCGAGGGCGACGTCTGCGCCCTGGAGGGCCAGCCAGACCTCGCCAGCAACGCGGCCTGAGCGGCCCGACCGGCCTACGGCTCGCTCTGGCGCCAGCGCGCGGCGAGCGCGTCGGCGGCCGCCGCGGTGATCTCACCGTAGGCGCGGAACCTGGCCAGACCGCCGTCGGGGAAGACGTCGAGCCGCAGGTGCGTCACCTCGGCCCGATCGTCGATCAGGAACCGGTGCCTGGTATCCGGCTGAACCCTTGTCCGCGCCAGCACCGGCCACCAGGCCAGATCGTCCTCGCCGGCGCCGCTCGCGCCGGACAGCTCGATCCAGCCTGGCGCGTTGCCGACGAAGTAGGAGGTGTCGATCTCCACGTGCCGCAACCGGCCAGCGGCCGCGAGCCGGAAGGCTACGAAGTCGTTGCCGGGGCCGCGCCGCCGCGCGTTCTCCCAGCCATCTGCCATCACCTGGGCCACGCCAGGGGAGATCAGGTTCGACGGCGACGAATAGAACTGGTCGGAGCAGCCGACGACGCGGCCGCCGTTCTCCAGCGCGGCCAGGTCGACCGTCCCGGCCAGGAATGCGGGATCGGGCACCACCTCGCCGTGCACCCGCAGCCGCGCCACGCCGCCGTCCGGATAGATCGACAGCCTGACGTGGGTCCAGCGCCGCCGGTCGGTCACCGGGTAGCTATTGGCCGCGTGGCCCTCGGCCGGCGATCGCGGGACGAGCGGATGCCAGGCGACCTCGGCGAGTTCGGCGGGGGTCGGGTAGCCGACCGCGCACGCCGCCTCGACCGAGACCTCTGGCGGATAGTTGCCGCGGAAGTACGCGGTGTCGACCACGACGCCGTGCACCACGCCGGGGCAGCCGAGCCTGACGATCGCGTGGTCGTGCCCGGGCTCGCGGCGGCGCCTGGTCTCCCAGCCGTCGTAGACCTTGCCCTTGTTGCCGAAGTCGCCTTCGGCGAAGGCCGGCCGTCCCGGCTTGATCAGGTTCTCCTTCTCGGCGAAGAGCTCGTCGTTGGCGTAGACCACGCTCCCCCCGAGCCGCCGCGACGCCAAGTCAACCAGCCCGTCAAAGCCCTCGGTCATCCCCGCTCCATCGCTGTCTCTGCTGCGTGGCGCAGCAACCGCCCTGATGGACGACCTGGCTCGACGAGGCCGCCGCGCAGCCAGGTGCGGCGGACCACGCCGGACAACTCCTGCCCCGCGTACGGAGTCAGCTTGTGCCTGGTCAGCAGCTCGTCAGGGGCGACGACGAACTGCTCGCCGGGCGCGAACGCGACCAGGTCAGCGTCGTAGCCGGGGGCGATGGCGCCCTTGGCGACGAGCCCGGCCAGCCTGGCCGGGCTCGCCGCCATCCACCTCGCCACATCGGCAAGGCCGAAGCCGCGCTCCCGCGCGTGGGTCCAGATCACCGGCAGGCCGAGCTGCACCGAGGAGATCCCGCCCCACGCCGATCCGAAGTCACCGCGCTGCCTGCCCAGCGCGGTGACCCCGAGGAGCTCATCGTGGCCGAGGCCCTTCAGCTCGGGCGGGCAAGGCGAGTGATCCGAGACCACGCAGTCGATCGCGCCGGACTCCAGCGCGGCCCAGAGCCGCTCCCGGTTATCCACGCCCCTGATCGGCGGGCAGCATTTGAATTCGGTGCGGCCGGCGCCGACCTGCTCGGCGGCGAGCGTCAGGTAGTGCGGGCAGGTCTCGGTGGTGATATCGGCGCCGAACTCCCTCGCGGCCGTCAGCAAAGGAACCGGGTCGGCACTGGACAGATGCAGCACGTGCACGCGTGCGCCGGTGGCGGCCGCCAGCCGCAGCACCCGGATGATCGCGGCGACCTCGGCGGCCGGCGGCCTGGACCGCAGGAACCCTTCGTAGTCTCCGCCGGACGGAACCGGTGCGGCGGCGATGGCCGCGGCGTCCTCGGCGTGCACGATCAGCAGGCTGCCAAGGTCGGCGACCTGCTTCATCGCGGCCGCGAGGGCGTGGTCGTCGAGCGGCGGGAACTCAGGAACGCCTGAGTCGATCATGAAGCACTTGAAGCCGAACACGCCTGCGTCATGGAGCGCGGCCCGGTCGGCGGCGTTCGCCGGTACCGCCCCGCCCCAGAACCCGACGTCCACCGCGCACTGGCCGTCGGCTGCCGCGCGCTTTGCCTCCAGCGCGGCGACGTCGATGGTGGGCGGGATCGAGTTGAGCGGCATATCGATGATCGTGGTGATCCCGCCGGCCGCGGCCGCTGCCGTCGCCGTCGCGAAGCCCTCCCAGTCCGTGCGGCCGGGCTCGTTGACGTGGACGTGGGTGTCGACGAGGCCGGGCATGAGCACTTCGTCCTCGGCGAGGCGGATGTTTTCCGCGGAACCGTTGAAGGCCCCGTCCGTCCGGTCATCGAACGCCGTCACCGCGATGATGCGGCCATCGCGGATGGCTACTTCCGCTGGCACGATGCCGGCTGGGGTTACTACCCGGCTCGCCGTGATGACGAGGTCCGGCGCTGCGCCCGCCGTCGCCGCGCGCGGCGGCTCGGCCGACATCTAGAGGCCTCGTTCGGGAATTGCGCCGCGCCGGCGGGCGACTCTCAACTGCTCGGGGATGAGGCCGGTTTCTGCGGCCAGTTCTCGTTCGTCGACGGCGCCGCAGTCTAGGGCTCGGGTGAGGAAGTCTGCGAGGGCGCGGATGGTGGCTGGCTCTTCCTGGCCGGAGGCTGATCTCCTGGCGGAGTCGCGGAGGCGGGCGGCGGCGCGCGGGAGGCCTTCGCGGTAGAAGGCGTAGGTGGCGGCGTAGCGCGTGACCAGCTGGGCGGGATGCAGATCCCAGCCTTGGTAGAAGCCGCGTTCCAGTGAGCGGCGGACCAGGCGGGAGTGCAGGCGCCAGGCGGCGACGACTTCGTCGCGGGTGCCGACCGGCAGCACGTTGGTGGAGCCGTCGCTGAGCCGGACGCCGGTTCCGGCCGCGGCGACCTGCATGACCGCCTTGGCGTAATCGGCGGCCGGGTGCTCCATGCTCTGGTGAGCGGCCGCGATGCCGAGCGCGGCGCTGTAGTCGTAGGTCCCGTAGTGCAGGCCGCTCAGCCGGCCGGGCGCGGCGTGCACGCACCGCGCGATCGTCGCGGCGCCGTCGGCACCGAGGATCGCCTGCGGCGTCTCGACCTGGATCTCGAACAACAGTTGCTGTGAAGGCCCGATCCCGAAGGCCTCATCGAGCCGCTCGCACAACACCGCCATCGCCGACACCTGAGCCGCGGATGTGACCTTGGGCAGCGTGATCACGAACCCGGGCGGCAGCGGCCGGCTGTGCTCGAGCAACGTGCCGAGAAACGTCTGCAGGGTCCTGACCGCCCGCCGCCTCGTGTCCCGCTCCAGGCTCTTGCACCGCAGGCCGCTGAACGGCGGCGCCGACTCCTCGCCCATCGCGGTGGCGAGCGACCTGGCCGCCGCCCTGGCATGCGCGTCCTCGGTGTCGTTGCCCCGCAGGCCATAGCCGTCTTCGAAATCGATCCGCAGGTCCTCGACCGGCTGGGTGGCCAGCTTGGCGCGGACCAGCGGGTGCACCTCGGCGGCTACCCGTGGCGCGAGTCCCGTCGCGGCGGCGAATTCGCCGGGCCCTGGAGCGAACTCCTCGAGCGCGGCCAGGGCGTGCGCGCCCCACTGACGCACCGTCTGCGGTCCGAACGTGTGCGCGGGCACGTAGGCCGTGTGGACGGGCTGCCTGCCGAGAATCCAGTCGGTGTAGCCGGACTCGAGTTCCGCATCGGCGACGGCGAGCAGGCGGTCGAGGTCCTGGGCCACGTAGTCGAGGGCCCCCGCTTGCGGAGGGCGAGTCACGAGTGAGTTCCCGTTACATCTTCTGGCTTGACCGGAACCCTGGTGAGATCGAGGCCCGTCGCCGCTCGGATGGCCGCCACGATCGCGGGACCCGAAGAGATCGTCGGCGGCTCGCCCACCCCGCGCAGGCCGTACGGCGCGTGCGGGTCGGGGTATTCGAGCACATCGATCCGCATCGGCGGGACGTCGAGGATGGTCGGGATCAGGTAGTCGGTGAAGGAAGGGTTCCTGATCATCCCGTCGCGCACCTGGATCTCCTCCATGATCGCCAGGCCGAGGCCCTGTGCGCTGCCGCCCTGGATCTGGCCGACGACCGCCTGCGGGTTCATGGCCACGCCGACGTCCTGCGCGCAATCCAGCGCGACGACCTTGAGCAGCCCTAGGTCAATGTCGACATCGACCACCGCCCGGTGCGCCGAGAAAGCGTACTGCACGTGCGCGAACCCCTGCCCGGTCTCCGGGTCGAGAGGGAACGTCGGCCGGTGCCGCCACTGCACAGTTTCCTCATACGCCTCGTCACCAGCGAAATCAGCGATCCTCCCGAGCGGCTCGGCGGCACTGGACCAGACCTGGTCATCGGCAAGCCGCAGGCTGGTCGCGTCGACATCGAGGCGACCAGCTATGTGCTTCACCATGCGCTCGCGGATGAGCTCGCACGCCGACTTGACCGCTCCGCCCGTGACGTAGGTCTGCCGGGACGCGGACGTCGACCCGGCCGAGCCGACCTCGGTGTCCTTGGGCACGTTCACCACGGTGCTGACCCCGAGTTCGGTCCTGCAGATCTGCTGCTCGATCGTGACCAGGCCCTGGCCGACCTCGGCGGCCGCGGTGTGCACGCTCACGACCGGCTCCCCCGCGACGATCTCGAGCCGTACCCGCGCGGTCGAGTAATCGTCAAAGCCCTCGGAGAAACCGACGTTCTTGTAGCCGACCGCGTACCCGACGCCGCGCTTGATGCCCTCGCCGTGCGTGGTGTTGCCGACACCGCCTGGCAGGTGCCGCAGATCGGCCAGGCCGCCTTCGGGCGGCCCTGCTCCCAGGCCGCCTTCGCGCGGCAGTGGCATCTGCTGGACCCGGCGCAGCATCTCCACGACGGGCGCTGGGCTGTCGATGACCTGGCCGGTCGGCCCCGTGCTGCCCATCTCCATCGCGTTGCGGCACCGGAAGTCGACCGGATCCATGCCGAGCGCGGCCGCGAGCTTGTCCATCTGTGCCTCGTAGCCGAACGCGGCCTGGACAGAGCCGAATCCGCGCATCGCGCCGCACGGCGGGTTGTTGGTGTAGACGCCATAGGCGTCGATGTGCACGTTCGGCACGACGTAGGGCCCTGCGCCCATCGTGCAGGCGTTCCCGACCACGGCTGGCGTGCTCGACGCGTACGCGCCGCCGTCCAGGTAGATGCTGGACTTGACGTAGATGAGGGCCCCGTCGCGGTTCGCGCCGTGCTCGTAGGTGAGCCGCGCGGGATGCCGGTGCACGTGCCCGAAGAACGACTCTTCGCGGGAGTACATCATCTTGACCGGCTTGCCCGTGTGCAGCGCGAGCAGGCACGCGTGCACGTGCATGGAGAGGTCCTCGCGGCCGCCGAACGCGCCGCCGACGCCGGCCAGCGTCAGCCTGACCCTGTCGGGCGGCAGCCCAAGCGCGGCGCAGACCTGCCGCTGATCCACGTGCAGCCACTGCGTGGACACGAACAGGTCGACCCCGCCGGTGCCGTCAGGCACCGCGAGTCCCGCCTCGGGACCGAGAAACGCCTGGTCCTGCATCCCGATGTCGTAGGTGGTCGTCACGACCACGTCGGCCCGCGGGGCCGGGTCGCCCTTGCGGATCTTCAGGTGCCTGACCAGGTTGCCGCTCGGGTGCAGTTGCGGCGCGCCTGGCTCCAGCGCCGCGACGGCATCGGTGATCGGCTCGAGCACCTCGTAGTCCACGACGATCTTGCCGGCAGCGAGGCGGGCGACCTCGGGGTGATCGGCCGCCACGAGCGCGACCGGTTCGCCCGCGTACCGCACCACGTCGCAGGCGAGGACGGGCTGGTCGGCATGCTCGAGGCCGAAGGCGTTCTCGCCGGGAACGTCATCGCTGAGCAGGACGGCGTAGACCCCGGCAGTGGCCAGCGCCTCGCCGATCGCGATCGATCTGATCCTGGCGTGCGGGTGCGGGCTCCGCAGCGTCACGCCCCAGATCATGTCGTCCATCCACAGGTCACTGCCGTAGGCGAACTCGCCGGTGACCTTGCCTCTGCCGTCCGGCCTGATCGGGCTGTAGCCAACCCCGCCGGGCTCGGCACCGCGTTGCGTCGCGTCCGGCCTGCCGACCTCCGCGGGCGCGCCGGGCGCCGCCGGGCGGGCAGGCGCCCGGCTAGGGCTGCCTGGCGCGCGGGTCGGTGTGCTCACGCCGCCGAGCCTAATGAGGGCGGGCCAGAATCACCACAGCCGGTCACCGGACATAGCAGACAGGGGTCTGCCGGACGCTAGCCGGGCAAGCGGGAGGTGTCGATTCTGATGAGCAGCTCGGCTGTAGGAACCCAGACTGCTCCTGGCGTGTGGAAAATCTGCGAGCAGACCCGCTGGCCGCACGAGCCCGGCGGGATTCTGACCCCGCCGTCGGGCCGGCCCGTCGACTCGCTGACCCTCAGCACGCCGCTGAACGGGTACCCGTTGTCCACGAACCACAACCAGCCGGCGCCGGCGGTGAGGAAATCGAGCCCGCCCGCTCGTCGCGGGTCGAAGTTCCTGTAGGTAAAGCGCCGTTGGATCTGCCCAGTTCGCGGGTCCATGCGGACGAGCCGCTCCCCGCCGCGTAGCAACCAGACCGAGCCGTCGCCGTATACGACCGACAGCTGCCCGACGTAGTACTCATACGCCTTCTGGAGCAGGATCACGTGCGGGCGGCCACCCGTGGTGACCAGGCCGATGACGCCAGGGAGCCGCGTGAACCACACTGCGCCCGGAGCGGCGGTGAGCGAGAAGATGCGCCCGCGAATCGGGCCCGCGAGCAGGCGCGTGCGCTCTGTGACAGGATTGATCTGCCACAGATCAGTCGCGTCCGAATTCGCGTTGGAGCAGGCGGCGAACAGCTGGCCGGAGCCGTACGCGATCTGCCCGCATCGTCCATCGCCCAGGTGAATGGTGCTCACCATCTGCCCGGTGGCCAGGTCGAGGCGCTGAATCTGCCCTCGTCCTTGCCCGTAGGGCGTGGTGGCCCAGAGCCTGCCGTCTCCCGTGACGAGCGACGGCTGGTGGTTGCCCAGGCTGGTCGTGAACATGATCGAGTTGTCGCGCAGGTCGATCCCGGTCAGCCGATAGACCGCCGGCATGACCGGCGGTCCAGACAGGCGGATGACCCATGCGTGCGCGGCATCTCCGACGACCGACTCGACCCCGCTGAACGGGATTCTGGCGACCACGGCGTTGGGATACGTCCTGGGCGATCCGGGGATGCTGGCGTCGGGCTGGGTGGCGCCGGTGTGGTGGTGCGTGCCGGACAAGACTGGAAGCGCGATCACGAGCAAGGCGACGACTGCTGCCGCTGCAGCAAAGAGCACGTGCCGGCGTTTGGCGACCGAGCGCGTTCGCAGGGCCTGGAACTCGCGCCAGGCGGAGGCGGTGTCGATCGACCTCGCCGTGCTGGACGGCGGCATGTCCATCATCCGCAGCTCGCGCAGATGCTGTTCAAGCTCGGTCTCGGTCATGGCGCGGTCCTTCCCGGCCTGCGTGCTTGTCCCGCGCCGTCGGCCCGCCCCGCCGGCACACCTGCGGCCCGCGATCCCCCGTTCGCGCCATCGGCCGGACTGCCCGCCGCCTGTGCGGCTTGCTGTCCCCCGCCGACGCCGAACTGCCCGATCTGTGGCGCAGGCAAGAAATGAGTGGAGGGGGCGGGGGCTGACGCGGGTGCCGCGGCGCCTGGGTCCTCGAGGCGATACCTGAGCTGCCGCAACCCCTTGTGCGTCTGGCTCTTGACCGTGCCAACCGATATTCCGAGCACCTCGGCAGTCTCTGCCTCCGAGAGGCCGAGCAGGAACCGCAGCACGACGCATTCGCGCTTCCTGATCGGAAGCGCGGCAACGGCGCGGCGTAGCTCGACGAGCGCGGCGGGGTCAGGCCCCGGCGGCGCCGCACGATCTGCGCCTTTGGTCTGCAGGGCCCGGCGCTCGATGACCTTCCGGCGGATGGTCTCGCGCGACAAATTGACAACGGTGCGCTGCAGGTACATCGGCGCGGCCTGAGGATCGGAGATCCACCGCCAGCGCCGCCACAACCGCAGGTACGCCTCCTGCGCCAGCTGCTCGGCCAGATACCAGTCCCCGACCAGCGAAAACGCTGTGTACACGATTCGCGGATAGTGGGCGTGGAACAACGACTCAACCGATTGGTCGGCCTCGCGCTGCGACCAGCGCTCAGGCCCTCCGAAAGTGATGATGTCGTCGGCCACGCTTCAAGGATGCGCCAGCCCCGGTAAAGGTTGCCGCCCGATCTCCGCCTGATTTCCGGTCGCTGGCCCGCTCCTCGCTGGCCCGCGGCGCCGGCGCCGATGCTGGCCATCAGGGACCTCGCCGCCGCCGACGCCGCAAGGAGCCGCGGGGCGGAGCGGCTAGCGGAGGGTGGCGGCGGAGCGGGTGGCGGCGGCGGTGGCTGCGCGCTCGTCGACGGTCACGAGCTGGTCGCGCTCGATGACGGGGCGGCCGTTGACGACGAGGAGCTCGAGCGGGGGGCGGGCGCCGAGGACGAGGGCGGCAACCGGGTCCACGATGTCGGCGTGCGCCAGGCCGTCGACCCGCCACAATGCCACGTCGGCTAGCTTGCCTGGCTCGAGGGAGCCGAGTTCGCCGGCCCGGCCGATCAGGCGGGCGCCGCCGAGGGTGGCCAGCTCGAGCGACTGCCGGACCGTGAGCGCCTGCGGGCCGCCGGCGGCCCTGGCCATCAGCACCGCCTGGCGCGCCTCGCCGATCAGCGAGCTCTCCTCGTTCGACGCGGAACCGTCGACGCCGAGTCCGACCGGAACGCCGGCGGCGAGCAGGTCGGCGGTGCGGCAGATACCGGCGCCGAGCCTCGCGTTGGATGACGGGCAGTGCGCGATGCCGGTCCCGGTCGCTGCCAGGCGCGCGATCGCGGCGTCATCGAGGTGCACGCCGTGTGCTAGCCAAACGTCGGCTGCGAGCCAGCCCAGCGAGTCCAGGTACTCGATTGGCGTGCAGCCGAAGTGTTCCGCGCAGTACTCGTCCTCGTTAGCGGTCTCGGCGATGTGGGTGTGCAGCCGAACCCCGTGTTCGCGCGCGAGGCCCGCCGCCGCGGTCATCAGCTCGCCCGTCACGGAGAACGGCGAGCACGGCGCGACCCCCATCCGCAGCATCGATCCTGGCTCGGGGTCATGGAAGGTCGTAATCGCCTCGGCGGTCTCGGTGAGGATGGCGTCGATGTCCTCGGTGACCTCGTCGGGCGGCAAGCCGCCCGACGAGGCGCCCAGGTCCATCGACCCCCGCGTCGGATGAAACCGCAGGCCGACATCCCTGGCCGCGGCGATAGTGGCGCCGAGCACGTCGCCGCCGCCGCGCGGGAACACGTAGTGGTGGTCGGTACTCGTCGTGCAGCCGGTCCTGGCGAGCCAGGCCAGCGCCGCGGTCGCCGCGTCGCGCACGATCTGCGCGTCGATCCTCGCCCAGACGGGATACAGCTCGGTGAGCCACTGGAACAGCGTCGAGTCGACGGCGCGGCCGCGCGTGGCCCACTGGTAGAGGTGATGGTGGGTGTTGATCAGCCCGGGCGTGGCCAGGCACCCAGTACCGTCGACAACCTCCGCGCCCGCGAAGGTGTCAGGGACCTGGCCGGCGCCGACGGCGGCGATCCGGTTCCCGTCGACGACGATGTAGCCGCTCGCGTGCTCCGCCCGCCCGGCATCCATGGTGACGACATGGCAGCCGCTCAGCACCAGCCGCGTCACGCGTTCTCCCCGGCAGCGCCCGCACCCGGCTCCCGCAGCCTGGACCCAGCCAACCGCACCGCGTCGAGGATCTTCTCGTAGCCGGTGCACCGGCACAGGTTCCCGGCCAGCGCCTCCCGCACATCGGCGTCGGCCGGGTTCGGGTCCCTGGCGAGCAGGTCGTGCGCGGCGACGAGCAGTCCCGGCGTGCAGAACCCGCACTGCACGGCTCCCGCCTCGATGAAAGCCTGCTGCACCGGATGCAGGTCCCCGCCGCCGTCGGCGAGTCCCTCGACGGTGACGATGTCGCGGCCCTCTGCCTGGCCCGCGGCGACCAGGCAGGCGCAGACCGGCATGCCGTCCAGGTACACCGTGCACGACCCGCATTCGCCCTGCTCGCAGGCGTTCTTCGAACCGGGCAGGCCCATCCGCTCGCGCAGCACGAACAGCAGGCTCTCGCCAGGCCAGACGTCGTCGGCCTCGTGCCGCACGCCGTTGACTGTCGCCGTCACCCGCATCATGCGATCACCCCTCTCGCCCCTGGCCAGGCCCAGCGCGCCGGGCGCCGGATCCAGCCCGGTAGTCAGCCCATGCCCAGGTCAGCGTCCGTCGGGCCAGCACGGCGAGCGCGTGCCGCCGGTAGGCGGCCGTCCCGCGCACGTCGTCGATCGGCCGCGCCGCTGCGCTCACCAGTCCGCCGAACTCCGCCGACAACCAGATCGGGCAACGCGCTCCCGCGACTCCCACAGCCCGGCCTCGTCAGCGCCGCTGGCAGAACGCCTCCGCCTCGGGGGCGCGCACCGGCGTCGGCGCCGCCGACCCGATCCCGGTGCCAACCGCTTGCCGGTCCGGATGCAGCGCCAGCCCGAACGCCGCCACCGCGATCACCATCGCGTTCCTGGTCCCGATCTTGGCGAACTGCTCAGGTCCCGGACGGCGGGCTGAGCCAGACCGCCGCGATCAGCTCCGTCAGGCGCCAGCGCGTTGCGCTTGACGCCGGTGAAGAACTCGTCGATACCGATCAGCCGGGTCCCGCTCACCGAACTCGACCTCGATCTGCGCCCCGGCCGCGAGCAAGCGAAGGATGACAGTCCCCGGCCGGCGAAGCGGACCCGAGGTTGCCGCCGATCGTGCCCCGGTTCCTGATCTGCGGCGAGCCCACGGTCCGGGCCGCCATCGCCAGCCCAGGCAGCCGCCGCCCGAGCATGTCTTCAGCCGCGCCGTTGCCGCGGACACGCTCCCCGGTCAGGTCCGCGTAGGTCACCCCGGCGCCGACTCGCAGCTTGCCGTCCCGCACCGACCAGCCGCGCAGCTCGGGCACCCTGGTCAGGTCGAGCAGCACCTGCGGCCGGCGCCTGGCGAAGTTCAGCTCCACCATCACGTCGGTGCCGCCCGCGATCGGCACCGCCTCGGGGGCGGCGGCCTTGGCCGCGAGCGCCTCGTCCAGGCTGCCTGGCTGCAGGAACTCCATCAGCGTCGCAAGCCTCCCTCCCGCCGCTCAGCCTGCCACATCCCGCCCAAGGTGGCACCAGACGCCCATCGGCATCGCGCCCAGCACCCCGGCGAGCGATTTCAGGCGAACGACGCCGGCAGCTCCCACGCCGGCCCTGCGTCCGGCGCACCCTCTCGCACCGCGGCGCACTGAATCAGCCCGTAAGGCCGGTCGTCGGCGTGGAACACCTCGCCGGGATTGTCCAGCCCGTACGGCGACAGGTCAGCGAGAAAGTGATGCTTGTTCGGCGCCGACAGCCTGATCTCAGCGATGTCGTCCCTGGCCTCGAGCACGGCCGAGCCCATCTCCCACAGCGTCTGCTGCAGCGCGCGGCTATGCGGCACCGCGAACCGCTCCAGCAGGATCTGCCTGACCTGCGCGAACGCCTCGTCCCACCCACCTCCGCCGCCGCGTACCGCCACCGCGCGGTCAGCGACGTGGCCAGGATCCGGTCGGACGTCTCGGCCAGCGTGGTGTAGCGGTCCCTGAGGAACCCCATGAACTGCGATCCCGTCGACTTCAGCAGCACCAGGTCCCTCACCCCGGAGACAACCCATTGAGATTTAACCGGGCCCTCGGTGTCGATCACCGCCGCAGCGCTGCGTATCTCCTGGCCGGACCTGACGAACGCGTGCGGGTGGTCAGTCCCGTCGACGCTGATTCGCTCCCAGCGGTACTCGTCGACGTCGACGCGGGCCCTGGTCACCGACGCGATGTCGGTGGTGAAGTGGCGGGCCAGGGCCAGCGCGTAGTCCTCGATCGCGCCGGCGCCGTGCTCCTTGGCGTAGGCGAACGCCGTGTTCTTCTGCGTGTCGGTCGGCAGCACCTTGGCCTGGTCGCCAGCCAGGTGCGCGGCGCTGAAGTCGCCGCGCAGCGCCGTGGACACGTTCAGGTCGCGGATCTCGTGCCGCTTGTCGCGGTAGATCCGCACCACCCTGGTCTCGGCCTTGCCGTACTGGTTGTCACCGAGCGCGATCGACATGGCGCTAGCTCCCGCGGTAGGTCGAGTAGGAGTACGGGCTGAGCAGCAGCGGGACGTGGTACCTGGGCCGGAGCCCGTCGGCCGCGAAGGTGATCACGACCTCGGGGAAGAACGCGCTCCCCGCCTCGTCCCCGGCTCCCGCCGCGACCAGGTAGCCGCCGGTGTCGAAGACCAAGCGGTAGGTGCCCGCCGCCAGCGAGGCCACACCGAAGTCGGAGATCCGCCCGTCAGCGTCGGTGGTGCCGCGGCCAAGCTCAAGCTCGCCGCCGCCCGCTCGCTCCAGCCGGACCAGAATCCCGCTGGCCGGCTCGCCGCGCACCGTGTCCAGCACGTGCGTGCTCACGGCGCTCATCTGCGCACCTCCGGCACGACACTCATGCGCAGCCCAAGCAGCTTGCGCAGCCTGATCTGATTGATCTTGGACAGTTCGGACGCCACCACGGTCCACTCCGTCTCGTCGTCGTTGCCGAGCCGCTCGCCCAGGAGCGCGAGCAGTTCGGACGCGCTCCGGCCGGTCGCGCACGCCAGGTAGATGTGCCCGAACCGGCGCTCGTACTCGGCGTTGCCTTCGTCTAGCGCGTGCCGGAGGCCCGCGTCCGCGTCGCGGACGCCCGCCTGCTCCTGGCTCGACCAGCCTGGCAGCTCCGCTACCCGCCGGTCGCCGATCCTCGGGTGACCGGCCAGCGCCTCGGCGAGGTCGGCCTTGGCCATTCCTGCGACCGCCGCGTCCGACGCGGCGAGCAACTCCGCTGCCCCGGCGAACGGCCTGGCCGCCGTGACCGTGTCGATCCAGCGGCCGGATGAGCAGCAGCCGTGCAGAGCCAGTCTGACCGCGTCCTCAGGCAGCAGGTTGAGCTCGTCCACGGTTGGCATTGCCTCAGCCTCTCGCGCCCGCCGCCGCGCGCGCAACGATTCGGCAGCCTCCGGGCGCCGCGGAGCGCGCCGGCCGGAATCAGGGCAGGCCCCGATGGCAGGGTCGATCAGCGCGTCCAGAATGTGGCGCAATGAACTGACCCTCGCCTTCACAAGTGCTGAGGATTACCTCCACAATGGGGCGACATATTGGCAGCGCGCGACGCCGCGCGGCCTGGCCGGGAGGGGCGACATGGGCCTACGAGAGATCTCACGTCGAGCCGTCATCGCCGCGGGGGCGACCACCCTGGTGGCAGGGGCGGCGATCGCTGCCCCTGCCGCGCCGGCGCTGGCCGCGGCGTCGAACCACCTTGTCTTCGACGTGGCGGTCGTGTCCGCGAAGAGCGCGTGGGCGGTGGGCCTGCAGTTCAACGGCACCGCCAACCAGACGCTGATCGAGCACTGGAACGGCACGGCGTGGAAGACGATGAAGAGTCCCGACGTCGGCGGCGCCGCCGCCAACAACCAGCTCTTCGGAGTCACCGCGACATCGGCGAGAAATGCGTGGGCCGTCGGGACGTACTCGGTCGGGAACGTGCAGCACACCCTGATCGTGCGCTGGAACGGCAAGGCCTGGAAGCGGGTGCCCACTCCTGCCCCTGCCTGCGCGCCTGGCGCTCAGTTGTTCTCGGTGTCCGCGGTGTCGGCCACCAGCGCCTGGGCGGTCGGCTTCGGCACGGCCTGCCCTGGGCAGGTCAACACGTCCTTGATCTTGCGCTGGAACGGCAAGACCTGGAAGAAGGCGACCAGCCCCAGCCCCAAGGGAGCCCACGGGACCGAGCTGATCAGCGTCGCGGCGATCGGAGGGCAGAACGCGTGGGCCGTCGGTGACGTCTTCACCGGCGCTGCCCAGAACACCCTGACCGAGCACTGGAACGGCACGTCGTGGCGAGTCGTGCCGAGCCCGAACGTGACCGGCAAGGCACAGACCAACATCCTCACCGGGGTGGACGGCGCCTCAGCGCGGAGCACCTGGGCGGTCGGCACGGCCACGAGGCCGTCGCACGCCACCGTCGCTGTCCTGTTGCACTGGACGGGCCGGGCGTGGGAGCACGTGCCGAGCCCGCACCCGCGGAACGCGCAGAACGCCGAGCTGACAGACGTCAGCGTCCTGTCGGCGACCAGCGCCTGGGCGGTCGGCAGCTACCGGGACCAGGTCAAGATGATGGACCTCAACCTGGTCATGCACTGGAACGGCAAGTCCTGGCACGTGATCAAGAACCTGTCGGCGCCGCCGCCGGCGCACGACGGCGGCCTGACCGCGGTGGCCGCGCTGTCCCGTACGAGCGTGTGGGCGGCCGGCGCCTACTCGAGCGGGTCAGCGGAGCACGTCTTCATCGAGCACTGGAACGGCAAGTCCTGGCGCCGCCAGGTCTGATCGTCGCGAGCACGCGAGGCTCGACGTCTGACCCGGGACGGGTGTGGCGCGGGCGGCGCGGGAGCTCAGGTAGCAAGATGGGTGCCATGGATCTTCCCGTGATGCCGCCGGTCTCCCCGATGCTCGCGAAGTCCGTGCCCGCGATACCGGGCGGCGCGATGAGCTACGAGCCGAAGTGGGACGGCTTCCGGTCGATCATCTTCCGCGACGGCGACGAGGTCGAGATCGGCAGCCGCAACGAGCGCCCGATGACCAGGTATTTCCCCGAGGTCGTCGCGGCTGTGAAGGCGAGCCTGCCCGAACGCTGTGTGATCGATGGAGAAATCGTCATCCCGGACGCCGAGGGCCGGTGCCTGGACTTCGAGGCGCTGCTGCAGCGGATCCATCCGGCGGACAGCCGGGTGCGGCTGCTGGCCGAGCAGACGCCCGCCGCTTTCGTCGCCTTCGACCTGCTCGCCCTCAGCGGGAAGGACTTCACCGAGGATCCGTTCGAGGTGCGGCGCGAGGCTCTGGAGGAGGCGCTGGCCGACGCGCTGCCGCCGGTGTACCTGACGCCGGCGACCAGGGACTCGGCGCTGGCTGAGGTGTGGTTCAGCCAGTTCGAGGGCGCCGGGCTCGACGGCCTCGTCGCGAAGCCGCTTGGCGGCACCTATCAGCCCGACAAGCGGGCAATGTTCAAGATCAAGCACGAGCGGACCGCCGACTGCGTGGTCGCCGGCTACCGGGTGCACAAGAGCGGCCCCGATGCGGTCGGGTCGCTGCTGCTCGGCCTGTACAACGACGACGGCAAGCTCGCTAGCGTCGGCGTCATCGGCGCGTTCCCGCTCGCGACCCGCAAGGCGCTGTTCTCCGAGCTGCAGCCGCTGGTGACGAGCTTCGAGGGGCACCCGTGGAACTGGCAACCCGCCGCGGAAACAGCGACCAGGCATCCGCGCGAGGCCGAGCACAGCCGGTGGAACGCCGGCAAGGACCTGTCTTTCGTGCCGCTGCGCCCCGAGCGGGTCGTCGAGGTGCGCTACGACCACATGGAGGGCACCAGGTTCCGGCACACGGCGCAGTTCGTTCGCTGGCGGCCCGACCGCGAGCCTGGTTCCTGCGGCTTCGCCCAGCTCGAGGAGCCGGTCAGCTTCAACCTCGCTGACATCCTCGCCGGGTAACTGCCGTGCGTTGGCGGGCCGCGTGGGCGGCCGGAGCGAGCGCGGCTGCCACGGTCCTGGCAGCTCTGGCCTCGGCCTGCTCGGCGTCCGCGCCGGCCACCGGCCATCCGCCGCACACGACGCCGCCGACGTCGGTCAGCCCCGCGAGCTCCCCCTCCGGCGCGAGCGACTCCCCCGCCGCCAGGACGCAGATCGGCGCGCTCGGCAGGTTCAGGACCGGGCACGGCAGGCTCACGCTCACCGAGCCTGCGCACGCCGGGGAGGCGGGCGCCGCGCTCGGGCCCAGGACGCTGCTGATCCAGCTGTGGTATCCGCTGGCCAGCTCGCCAGCCGGGACGTCCAAGCCGGAAAGCGGTCCGCTGCCGCTAATCGCGTTCGGGCCTGGCTTCATGCAGTGCGGCGGCCCGTACGCCGACTTGCTGCGGGCCTGGGCGAGCGCGGGCTACGTCGTCGCTGCCGTGAACTTCCCCCGCTCTGACTGCCTGACCGGCGCGGCAGCGACCGAGTCCGACCTGGTCAACCAGCCCGGGGACCTGACGTACGCGATCTCGGCGCTGCTGCGACGCAGCGCCGCGGGACGCGGCCCGCTCGCGGGACGGCTCAGCAAACGCGAGATCGCGATCGCCGGTCAGTCCGACGGCGGCGACACGGTCGCCGCCGTCGGAGCGAATTCCTGCTGTACCGACCGCCGGGTGCGGGCCGTAGCCGTCCTGTCCGGGGCCGAGTGGCCTGCCATGCCTGGCACGTTCTTCGCTCGCCTGCCCGTGCCGATGCTGTTCACTCAGGGCAGCGCCGACACCGTGAACTTGCCGGGGTGCAGCGTCGCGATGTACCGAGCTGATCCGGCTCGGGCGCGGTTCTACCTCGCCCTGGCCGGAGCCGACCATACCGGGCCGTACTGGGGCACGAACCGGTACGAGCGGATCGTCGCCCGCGTCACCCTGGCATTCTTCGACCGGTACGTGCTCCGGCAGCACGCAGCGAGCGGAGCTATGCACCGCGCCGGCGACGCCGGGCACATTGCCAGACTGTTCAGCCAGGGACGCGGCAATCTCCCGCGGGGACCCTGCGTGACCTGATCGGCCAACCAGCAAGGAGACAAGATGAAGCCAATGCCGGAAGACTGGGAGCGCGCGGTGGCGGTCGTGGCGCACCCGGACGACCTCGAGTACGGTGCCGCGTCCGCGATCGCGCGCTGGACCAGGCAGGGCAAGACCGTCTCCTATCTGCTCGCGACCCGCGGCGAGGCGGGAATCGCCGGAATGGCGCCGGCCGAGGTCGCGCCGCTTCGGGTTGAAGAGGAGCGCCGCAGCGCCGAGGTCGTCGGCGTCACCGAGGTGGAGTTCCTGGACCACGTCGACGGCCTGGTGGAGTACGGCATCCCGCTGCGTCGCGACCTTGCCGCCGCGTTCCGCAGGCTGCGCCCCGACGTGGTCATCACCTCGAGCTTCGACCTGACCTGGGGCGAGGAGGGCCCGGTCAATCACGCCGATCATCGCGCCATCGGCCTGGCGGTGCTCGACGCGTGCCGGGACGCCGCGAACGAGTGGGTGTTCCCCGATGCCGGGCCCGCGATCTCGACCATCAAGGACGCCTACGTGATGGCAAGCGGCGAGCCGACACACTTCGTCGACGTCACCGACACGATCGAACTCGGCGTCGCGTCGCTCCGCGAGCATCGCGCCTACATCGACGGCCTCGGCCGGGACTTCGACCCCGACGAGTTCCTCCGCTCGATGGCCGGCTACGTCGGCATGGGTGCAGGCTGCGAGTACGCGGTCGCCATGCACAGGTACCCGATGGGGTGAGCGCTCGGATCACCTGAAGTGACAAGGGCTCACTCAGCGCACATAACGACATCGCTATCCCTCGATGAAATGCGCCATTTGATCGAGTCCCTCTGGTATATCTGGCCACCCGGCCTGCTCGATGCAAGTCAATCGATCTATCGGAGGAACTGTGCGCACAGTGTTGCTCACGCGACAGGCAGTAACGGTTGCGGCCGTTGCCGGGCTGGGGGTGCTTGGTGTTTCAGCACCCGCCATCGCCTCGGGCTCGGCTCAGACCACCAGGCACGCGGCCCGCGCCATCGCCCGGCCCAAGCTCCCGGCAGGCCAGCACTTCGTTTGCCCGCCGGCTCCGCCTGGCCAGATGTCATGCATGTCGATCGTGCGCGCGGTGCACATGTCCGGCATGGTGCCGGCCGCTGGGTTCAAGCCGTCGGCCAACGGCCCGTACACCCCCACCGACCTCCGCAAGGCCTACCGGCTATCGGGCGCGTCCGCGACCAGGGGCAAGGGCAAGACGATCGCGATTGTCGACGCCTTCAACAACCCGCACGCGGCCGCCGACCTGAAGGTCTACCGGTCGCACTTCCACCTCCCCGCGTGCTCGACCTCGAGCCACTGCCTGCGCATTGTTAACCAGAATGGCAAGGCCTCCCCGCTCCCCAGGAGCAACATGAACTGGGGCGTCGAGATCGCGCTCGACCTGGACATGGTCTCCGCGATCTGCCCGAAGTGCCACATCCTGCTGGTCGAGGCCAAGGACGCGTTCACCAACAACCTGGGCACCGCCGTGAACAGGGCCGTGACGATGGGCGCGAAGTACGTGTCGAATAGCTGGGGCGGCTCCGAGTTCGCTGGCCAGAACCACTTCAGCCACTTCTTCAACCACCCGGGCCGCGTCATCAACTTCGCGTCCGGTGACCTCGGCTTCGGCGCCACTTTCCCCGCTGACCTGCAGTACGTCACCTCCATTGGCGGCACGCACCTGGTGCACAAGGCCGGCAGCCGCGGCTGGGCAGAATCGGTGTGGGGCACGAGCGCGACAGAGGGCACGGCGTCCGGATGCTCGAACGGCGAGGCCAAGCCCTCGTGGCAACTCGCTGACACAAGCCCAACGACCGGCTGCCTGACCAGGACGTTGAACGACGTCGCCGCGGTAGCCGACCCGGCCACCGGCGTGATCGTGTTCGACACCTTCGGCGAGCCTGGCGGCATCGAGGTCGGCGGCACCAGCGCGTCCACCCCGATCATCACGGGCATCTTCGCGCTGGCTGGCAACCCTAAGCCGAACACCTACCCGGCCGAGTACTCCTACCTGCGCAAGGGTCACCTGTTCGACGTCACCTCGGGCACCAACGGCCCGTGCCCGGCGAGCCGGCCGTACCTGTGCACCGCCGGGCCAGGCTTCGACGGCCCGACCGGCTTCGGTACCCCGAACGGGGTCACGGCGTTCGGCACGGGCAGCAAGCCCATAGTGACCGTGCTTGACCCCGGTAGGCAGACCGTCAACCAAGGCGCTACATTCTCGCTCAAGCTCATCGGCCTGGACAGCGCCAAGGTCAGCCTGCTGCACTACGGCGCCAACGGCACCCTGCCGGCCGGTCTGACCATCAAGTCGGCCGCGCACTCGACCAACGCAGTGATCAGCGGCAAGGTGACGGCCGCACCGAACACGTACAACGTCACGATCACCGCCAAGAACGGCTCGGGGACGGGCGTGACCCACTTCGTGATCGTCGTGCACTAACTGCTCGCGATCGCGACAGGGCCCGCGCTGGCAAGTCAGCGCGGGCCTTGTCGTTGCTGGGCGCTCCGGCGGTCGGCGGGCCGGAAAATCATTTGCATTTGCGGCTCTGGCCTGCATAAACACCGGCTAAGCCAGGCC
Organism: uncultured Actinomycetota bacterium; assembly: GCA_963696215.1. Classification (GTDB taxonomy): domain Bacteria; phylum Actinomycetota; class Actinomycetes; order Streptosporangiales; family Streptosporangiaceae; genus Chersky-822. The sequence continues at coordinate 72,824 of CAVOJF010000003.1, read as the reverse complement.
AGGCTCGGCTAAGCCTGCGAAGGTCGCAGAGATAGGACATCTTCCCGATGCCGGGCGGGGGGCCTTACGAGCATCCTGAATTGTGCCGGGTCAGGACAGGCCCGAATGTCAGGAGGTTTGCAATGCATCCGCAGATCGTAGCTATGGCGGCTGCCGAGCATGTCAAGGACATGCAAGCTGTGGCCATCCGGGGGCGGCGTGCCCGCGAAGCACGCCGCGCCCGGCGCGGCGCGATCACCATCAGCGCCGCGACGAATGGCGAGCTGTCCGCCGCCCACCGCGTCCAGCCGGTCGCGCAGGAGCCGTGCCCGCAGCTTCCTTGCCCGCCGCTCTCCGTCCGGGCAGCGTGACAGCAAGCAAGTCACCAGCAGAATACCTAGATGACGGCCCGTGCCAGCGCAAGCGAGCACGGGCCGTTCCCATGTGAACCGCTACCGATCTCCCGCCATCGTCAGGCCCTCGCGATGCGCGATCGCTGCCGCCTCGGTCCGGCTCGCTGCCTTGAGCTTTCCCAGGATGTTGGAGACATGGACGCTGACCGTCTTCGGGGAGATGAACAACTCGGCGGCGACCTCTCTGTTGCTGCAACCCGCCGCAAGCAGCGCCAGCACCTCGCGCTCGCGCTCGGTCAGGCTGCCGAGCGGGCCGCGGTCACGGCGGCCGCCGTCCTTTTCGGTCGTGCCGATCCGCGCTCTCCTGCCCAGGTCGGCGAGCGCGGTCTGGAGCGGCGCCGCACCGAGCATCGCGGCCGCATCGGCGGCCAGTTGCCACTGTGCAGCCGCGGCCTCCCGGTCGCCCGACTCAGCCAGCGCCTCGGCCAGCCGCCAGCGCGCCCGCGCGGTCTCGTAGACGAAGCCCTCGCCAAAGGCGTCCACGACCGCCTGCCAGCGCGCAGGCGCGTTGTCGCCGTTCGCTCGACTGTGCTCAGCCTCCGCCCTGGCCAGCCAGCCCCGGCCATCCACGCCAAGGGCGGAGTCTGGCATCTTCGCATTGGCCGCCCCCGCCCTGGAGATCTCCAGCAGCCGCTCCGCCTCCGCCAGCACGCTCTCGACGCGTGCGGAATCACCGCTCAACCTGGCCACGACCGCCTGGTCGGCGAGCGCCCAGAGCCCGACCGCCCCGACCCTGATCAGCTGCGGGCTGTAGTAGCCGTCGTCGTACTCCTTGATGGCCCTGACCGTCGCCTGGATCTCCGCGATCGCCGTCGCCGGGTCGCCGCGCCACAGGTCACGCTCGGCCAGCACGCCGCGGGTGATGTACTCGACGAAGCCGTCGCGGACGAACATGGGCTCGAGCCAGACCCGCCGCTCCTCGGCGACCTCCCTGCCCCGGCCTACGGCGATGAACAGGGCCATCGCGGACAGCCTGGCTTCAGCAGGGCCGGTCACCCTGACCGGGAAGGCGTCGGCGATGGCCTCGGCGTGATCCCATGCGCCATCGGCGAAGTGCGCGAGGTAGTGCAGGTACTGCAGGTCCAGGCCGTACTGGGCGAGGCCGAGGCCGGCACCGTTCGCGCGCTCTGTGCCCTCGTGGGCGAACTTCGACGCACTCGCCAGGTCGCCCTGCTCCAGCTGGAGCCTGACGAGCTGGTAGGTCGCGCGCAGCTCGACGCCGAGTACGCGCGCGTCAGCTGCCTGCCGGTGCGCCGTGCTGAACATCGCGATCGCGTCGGCGATCTTCCCCGACCGCTCGCTGATCAGGCCCAGCGTCACCAGGGCGTCAGCCTCGACCCATGGCGCCCCCGCGGCCAGCGCGGCCGCCCTTGCCTGCTCGGCCCTGGCCCGCACCGCGTCCCGATCGGGGAAGGCGAGCAGCGCCCGCGCGTGCGTGGCGAGCGCCCTGGCGTGCTCCCAGGTCGGCGGGTCGGCAGGCAGGGCGTCGACAGCCGCCTGGCCGACCGCGGCCGCCGCCGCGTCCTCACCCAGGTCGTTCAGGAAGTACGAGAGTCGCTCCTGCACCCGGCACAGCAGCTTCTTGTCAGCGTCCCCGTCCAGGTAGGTCAGCAGCCGGCGGAGCTGAGCGGCGGCGCGCGCCGTGTCGCCGCCGTCCGCGGCGCTGACCGCCGACCAGAACGCCAGCTTGCCGCGCCCGACCCCAGCGATCTTCTCCGGATCGGTCACCCGCTCCCAGAGCGAGAGCGCCTCATCGTAGTGCCGGTGAGCCTCGGCCGGCGCGGCCAGCCGCTCAGCCTCCTCGCCGGCCTGAACCGAGGCCGCGAACGCACCCTGGATGTCGTGGCTGGCCAGGCAGTGGTGCGCCAGTTCCGCCGCCGTGCCGGGCACCTCCGCGAGACGCCTCTCGTCCGCGAGCAGGTCGGCCAGGCGCGCGTGCAGCCTCGTGCGCTCGCCGGGCAGAAGGTCCGCGTAGATCGCCTCGCGCAGCAGCGCGTGCCGGAAGGAGTAGCCCTGATCGCCGTCGGGAACCAGCAATTGATGCGCGACCGCCTCGCGGACCGCGTCGTCATAGACCAAGTCGTCGAGACCCGAGGCGCGTCTGACCAGCTCGTCGTCGACACGGCGCCCGGTCACGGCTGCCGTCCGCAGCACCTGCTGGGCCGCGGCCGACAGCCGCTCCATCCTGGCCAGGAGCAGATCGGCCAGGCCTGCAGGGAGCTGCGTTCCCGCCGACGAGGCAGCGAGCAGTTCCTCGGCGTAGTAGGCGTTGCCCTCCGCCCTGGTGATCATTTTGTCGATCGCCTTGGCGTCCAGCCTGTGCAGCGACAACTCGGTCAGATGCTGGGCCATCGCCGACGTGGTCAGCGGGCCGAGGTCGATCGAGCTGACGGTCGGCAGCCTGAGCAGCTCGGCCACGAGCGGCCTGAGCGGGTGCCGGCGGTGCATGTCGTCGGACCGGTATGTCGCGACGACCGCGATCCGTTCCGTGTGCAGCATCCGGCTCAGGAAGGTCATCAGGTCCCTGGTGGACTGGTCGGCCCAGTGCACGTCCTCGAGCACGAGCAGCACAGGGCCGGCCGCGGCCAGCTCGGTCAGCAGCCCGAGCACGGCGCCAAACAGCTGCTGCTGGACCAGGCCAGGCATATCGCCGCCGGCCGGCTGGCTCTCGTTCCGGTCGGGCAGCAGCCTGGACAGCACCGGGCGCGCAGCCAACGCGTCGAGCAGCGGCGCGCCCGGGCACGGCCCCGTGGTCGCGTCGCGCAGCGCATCGGCGAGCGGCAGGTACGGCACGGCGTCGCCAAGCTCGGCGCACCGGCCGGATAGCACAGTGAATCCGCTCTCGTTCGCGCGCGCGACCAGCTCGGTCACCAGCCGGGTCTTGCCGACTCCGGCGTCACCGCTGATCAGCGTCACAACCGGACGGCCAGCTGCCGCCGACTCGAGCATCCGCACGAGATGGCTAAGCTCGGCCTCCCTGCCGACAAGCGCGTTTCTCCGGACTCCAAGCACGTTTCCAGTATCACAGCAGATTCGGACAGTCATAGCCGCAGTCGGCGGCCGTTCTCGGGGCCAGTCCGGCCAGGCAGCCGATAAAGCTGCCTGCCGGACGGTCCCGCCTGCGGCTGGGACTGGCCGCTGAGCCTGGTAGGAGCCCTGAGAGAATGCCCGTTGTGCCTAACCCCCGCCGCCGGAGGCTCTTTCGCGCGCTCCCGCGCGAAGTGGCCATCCTCAGCTCAGTCTCGTTCACGGTCGCGCTCGGGTACGGAATCGTCGCGCCAGGCATACCGGCATTTGCCCGGCAATTCGGGGTTAGCACAGCGGCCGCCGCCAGCGTGATCAGCGCGTTCGCGCTCATGCGGATCATCGGCGCGCTGCCGTCAGGGCGGCTGGTCGACCGCGTCGGCGAGCGCAGGATGATCGCATTCGGCATCGCGATCGTGGCCACGAGCAGCGTGCTCGCTGGCTTCTCAGGCTCCTTCGCCCAGCTGATCATCCTGCGCGGAGTCGGCGGCCTCGGCTCGGCGATGTTCAGCGTCGGCGCCCAGACCCTGCTGCTGCGGTGCGTGCCGTCGGGGCTGCGTGGCCGCGCCACCGGGCTCTATACGGGCGGGTTCCTGCTCGGCGGCATCAGCGGGCCCGCGATCGGGGGCCTGGTCGCCGCTTGGTCGCTGCGCGCGCCGTTCTTTATCTACGGCGGCATGCTGCTGGTCCCGGCCGCGATCGCCCTCGTGGTCTTGCGCGACATCCCGCGCGGCGCGGCTGACCACGAAGCGCGGGCACAGCGACCGCTGGCCGAGATCGTGGCGGCCGTGCGCAGCCGCGCGTACCGGGCGGCGGCCTCGGCGAACCTGGCGGACGGCTTCGCTGTCATGGGAGTCCGCAGCGCCATCGTGCCGCTGTTCGTCCGCGACGTACTGCACGAGCCGGCTACCTGGACCGGGATCGGCTTCCTGGTGGTCGCCGCCCTGAACGCCGCCACGCTGCTGCCCGGCGGCCGCGTGGCGGACACGCTCGGCCGCCGGCCCGTCATCGTGGCCGGCTGCCTGACCAGCGGCGCGAGCATGGTCATGCTGGCGCTGCTGCCTGGCCTGTGGGGCTTCCTGATCGCGCTGGCCGTGCTCGGCCTCGGGTCAGGGCTGCTGGACGTGGCACCGGCCGCGATGATCGGCGACCTGCTCGGCGGCGGCAGCGGACGGGGCGACAGCGGGCGGGGAACCAGCAGGCAGGGCGGCACCGTCGTGGCGTCCTTCCAGATGGCGGGCGACATCGGCACGGTGAGCGGACCTGTCGCGGTCGGCTTCCTGGTCGACTCGGTCTCCTACAGCGCGGCGTTCGCGCTGGCGGCCGCCGTCCTGGGTCTTGCTGCGGTCGCCGGGTTGTTCGCGCCGGAGACCCGAAGCGCGGGCGACGCGGGCGGCGCGGGCGGCGGGGGCGGCGCGGCAATCGACCGCGCGGGCGCCGGGGAAGCAGTGAAGGCAGTGCCTATCTGACCGTGACCGATCGGGGCCTATCTGACCGTGACCGATCGGGGCCTATCTAACCGTGACCGATCGGGCGCCTAACCGTCGCCCTGGCTGTTGCCGTCACCGGAATTGACCGTGCCGCCAGCCGGGGGCTGATGCTTTGTGGCGCGGCCGTGGCAGTAAACCTTCCCATGGCCTCGCCCTTGGCTCGCGTCGTGGCCCTTGCCGTGGCTCATGGCGGCTCCCTGCCCGTCGCCCTTACAACGGTCCAGGCCAGGGGAGTGCACCTGGTGCGGCTGCCGGTGCTTGCGTGCGCCGACGACCGTGATGAGGCTGCCGACCGGACGCCGGCCCCGCGGGTACACGGCGACGACGGTTCCCGGGGCACCGGCGGCCGGCCGCCAGATCACCCTGGTTGCCAGGCCCAGGTCCCTGAGCCGTTCAACGACGCGCGCGACCGGCTGGCCGAGCAGGGACCGGCTGTGCACGACCGCCGACACCGTCGCAGCCGACGGGTTGAGCTGGTCCGAGCCGGCGCCCGACCCTGGCCGGTGCCTGGCCGACGCCGCCGAATGTGCGATGCCTGGCGCGAACAAGCTGAAGAGAACCAGGCCGGCCAGCAGGCACGCCGCCACCGCGCCGGCCGCGACGACCCGCCCGCGGGCGGACATCGCCGGCCCGCGACCGCCGGCATTTCTGGCGTGCAGCCGCCCGTGCGCCGCGCCGTCAGCGGCCGTGCGCTCCGGGACGCCAACGCCCGCGTGATCCCAGGCAGGAACGGCCGCACTGGCGCCGACGCCGGCGCGGCTGCCAGGGCGGCTGGCGGGGATCAGGCTGGCGGGGATCAGGCTGGCGCGCAGCCGCGCCGCCTGGTCCGCGACCGCGGCGGCGTCCGGCGGCCGCTGCGCCGGATCCTTGCTGGTCAACTGCTCCACAAAGGCGGCGACGTCATCGGGCACGTGCGCAGGCAGCGCGGGGAACGGCTGGTTGACGTGTGCGAATGCCACCTCCAGGCTGGTCCCGCTGAACGGCGGGGTCCCGGTCAGGCATTCGTAGGCGACGACGCCGAGTGCGTACAGATCGCTGGCGGGAGTCGCGCGGGCACCTGCCGCACGCTCGGGCGCGACGTATCCCGGCGAGCCGATCACGATGCCCGTGCTGGTCAGCGCCGCCGAGTCCAGCGAGTGGGCGATCCCGAAGTCGGCGACCTTCACGCCCTCGGGCCCCAGCAAGATGTTTCCAGGCTTAACGTCCCTGTGGACCAGGCCGTGCAGGTGCGCTTCGTGCAGTCCGGCAGCGGCCTGACCGATGATGTCCATGCACCAGGCGGGCTCGACCGGCCCTTCGCGCAGCACGTCGGCCAGCGTGGGTCCGGCTACCAGTTCCATCACCAGGTATGGGGGCTCCGGTGGGTCTGGCTCGCCGAAGTCATAGATGCGCGCGATGTTGGCGTGCGAGAGGCAGCCCGCGTTGTGCGCCTCCCCGCGGAACCTGGCCAGCCCCTCGGCGTCGCGTGCGTACTTGGCATCGAGCAGCTTGATCGCCACGGGCCGGTCGAGCACACAGTCGTGCGCCCGCCAGACCTCGCTAAATCCGCCTGCGCCGATCCGGCCCTGCAGTTCATACCGCCCCCCCAGGAGCGCGCTCGCGTCAGCTGACATGCGCCGACGGCTACCCGAGCAATCGTCAGATAACCACCGCGCGAAGTCGCGGGCCCGATATCCGCTTCGGCGACGAGGCGGGCCTCTACCGTGGGCCTATGCCAGTACTGCTGCACATCACGGAGCGGACGGCCTGGGAGAACGCCAGGCAAACGGGCAGTTACCGGATGTCGACTCGCGGGATGTCACTTGATCAGCAGGGCTTCATCCACTGCTCGCTGCCGCACCAGTTGCGCGGCGTCGCCGAGACCGTCTACACCGGTGTCGACGACCTGGTGGTGCTGGTCATCGACCAGGCGAGCCTGCCCGCCGAGGTGCGGTACGAAGACGGCGGGAGCGGCGATCTGTTCCCGCATATATACGGTCCGCTGCCGGTCACCTCGGTCACTGAGGTGATACCTGTCACGCGCGATGCGACCGGACGCATGATCTTGCCAGAGGACGGCTAGCGCACGATGAGAAGGTGGCGAGAACCATGGCCAGCGTGATCAAGTCCGTCTCGTTCGACGCGGCCGACGCACTTCGGCTCGCGACGTTCTGGGCCGCGGTCTTCGGCTCGGACGTGGACGAGGAGTCCACCGGCGACAAGGCCTTTGTCGAGGCCGCTGGCTGGGGCGGTCCGAACATCTGGTTCGCCAGGGTGCCAGAAGGCAAGACGGCGAAGAACCGGATCCACTTCGACCTGCGGGCGCCCGGAGCGGTCGCCGACGAGGTGGCGAGGCTGACCGGGCTGGGCGCGGCGGTGCTCGAGCGGCACGGCAGCAACATCATCATGGCTGATCCTGAGGGGAACGAATTCTGCGTCGAACCCGGGCCAGGTAGCCTGGCGTAGGTCGTTTCGCAGCCCGAAGGGAGCCGTCCGTCATGAGCGAGACTGGCGGGGTCAGGCTCACCGGCGGAACCGGATGCGCCGCGCAGCGGAGGCCCGCCGCGCAGCGGCCGGTTCCTGGTCAGGCCCAGGCGCTCGACGATCGTGCTCGGGGTCATCGCGCTGGTGTCCGGTGTCGCCTTCGCTACCGTGTTCGCGTTCCTCGTCACCAGCCTGTCCGACAAGGGCGGCCAGCCGCCGATGCGGACCACCGGCATCCCGAAGACGGTCAGCACCAAGCTCGCCACCATGATGCAGCTGTCGCCGGTGCCGGTGACCAAGGCGCCGGGCTTCACGCTCACCGACCAGGCGGGGCACCCGATCTCGCTCGCGAGCCTGCACGGTCATCCGGTCGTGCTGACCTTCATGGACCCGCACTGCACCGACATCTGCCCGCTGGTCTCGCGCGAGTTCGTCAACGCGTACAAGGACCTCGGCGCCGCCGGGCGGAACGTGGTGTTCATCGCGGTGAACGTCAACCCGTTCCACCACAGCACGGCCGACATGGCGAAGTATTCCAGCGCGGAGGGGCTCAGCTCGATCCCGACCTGGCACTTCGTGACCGGCTCTGTGCGCAGCCTGCACACGGTCTGGAACGACTTTCAGATCCAGGTCCAGGCGCCGAACCCGAACGCCGACGTCATCCACACGTCGCTGATCTACTTCATCGACCCGCAGGGCAGGGAGCGGTACGTGGCGTCGCCGATGGTGGACCACACCAAGAAGGGCGTCGCCTACCTGCCGCCTGGCCAGCTCGCCACGTGGGGCAGGGGCATCGCGCTGGTCACCCGCGCCGCGTCGCACTAGACCGGCGCCGCCGGCTGCAGATCGTGTACGCGAGGTTCGTCGCGAGCTGACGGCCGAGAGCCTGGTCGCCGCCGAGCCCGATCCTGCCGAGCGCGTCCTGCGCATCCTCCCGCCCGCCGGCCAGCCGCAGGAACAGCGAGGACGACAGGTCCAGGCTCGTCGTCGGCTCGCCATCCAGGGCGGCTACTACCCTCGCCCGCCCGTCGACCACGACGTGCAGATCACGCTCGACCGGACCGGACAACCTGATCAGCACCGAGCTGCCGTCCGGAGCGCGGCCTTTCTTACCGACGATGTACCCGAGCGCCCGCACGACCTCGTCGAGCGCGGCGGCCGCCGGCGCGCCGTCCTCGTTGCCGGGCAGGCCCACCGCCGCCCTGATGTCCTGCTCGTGCATCCAGCAGTCGAAGATCCTGATCTGCATGAACCTGGCGTAGGTCGCCTCGCCCGCCGGGGTCCACGACGGAGCGTTGAACTCCTCGGCTGGCATGGCCAGCAGACTGGCCAGCCGGTCGGCGGTCACGCCGCGGAAGTCGGCGAGCAAATCCGCGTGCGGCCGGTCGCGCAGCGCGTTTACCCAGGCCTCGTTGGCCCGCCCGATGTCGTTGCGGACGTGCGGCCCGATCTCGCCAGGAGCGTCGGGGTAGGGCAGGCCGGCGAGCATACGCTCGGTTCCGATGATGTGGGCGATCACGTCGTGGACGTCCCAGCCAGGCAGCACCTGGCGGGTCCAGTCCTGTTCGCCGAGCCCGTCCAGCAGGTCGGCGATGACTGCCCATTCCTGCCCGAGCAGTTCGACAACCCGGCCTTGCTCGGCCTTCGCTTCCTCGTCGCCGCTCACGCTACGCTCCCTTCCGCGCCGGACGTCGCCGCCTCGGTGCTCGCGGCGGTAGCCGCGAAGTCAACCACCTCACCCCTGTTGATGCTCAGCCAGTCGCGCGCCCGCAGATACGGCTCGAACGTGGCGGCGATCTGCTCTGCGTCCGAGCGGGACTTGGGCCGCTGGATCTCGTACAAGTGCGGGAACGCGGTCCAGGCCAGGACCGCGTCCCATAGCTGCTCGGCCGCCTGGCCCGCCGGCGGGTCGATCAGCACGGGCCCGAACAGGGCCTGCCCGTCGGGGAAGAACAGGGTCGGCACCCCGAACCCGCCAGCCTGCGTCACGCGCCGGTGCTCGGCGAGTACCTCCTCGCCCGTGGTCGGGTCCGCGATCGCGGCGTCGACGAGCGCAGGGTCCAGGCCCATCCGCCCGAGGATCTCGCGGGCGACGTCAGGTATATGTGGTTTCTCGCCGTCGACGTGCAGCGCGCGCCCTGCCGTGGCGTACCACGCGTCGAGCAGGGCCATGCCCCGGCGGCGGAGCAAGGCGCCGATCCGCATCAGGGACCAGCCGTAGGACCACTCGCGCTCCCACGGGTGCTTCTTGCCCGCCGCCCTGTTGATCTCCTCGAGGCTGAAGAACCGCCAGTTGATCTCCAGTCCGGTCCGCTCGCGCACCTCGCGGATCCACAGCGACGTCTGGTACGCGTACGGGCACATGAGATCGAAGTGAAATTCGACCGACGCGGGGCGAAGCGGGGAAGCCATCCCCGCACCGTAACCGCCGCAATCGCCCTCCGACAACCGCCGTGCTCACGGACCCGCTTCGCGCCCGGGCTCGGGGGTTAGGCCGGAAGGAAGTCGGCGAACTCGCGCAGGAGTGCGGACTTGGACCTGGCGCCGATGACTTGCTTGACGACCTCGCCGCCGGAGAACAGGTTGATCGTCGGGACCGCAAGGACGCCGTACTTGATCATCGACTGCGGATTCTCGTCGGTGTTCACCTTGACCACGTCGACGCGGCCCGAGTACTCAGCCGCGATCTCGTCGAGCACGGGGCTGACCATGCGGCACGGGCCGCACCACGGCGCCCAGTACTCCACGATCACGGGCCGCGGGCTGGCCAGCACGTCGGCCTCGAAGCTGTCGTCGGTCACTGCCTTGGCAGCGCTCATCACTACGTTCCTCTCGAATTCGTTGGCTGATTCCTGATTGGCCGGCTCGGCCGGCTAGCTCGCCGCTTGCGCGCACGCGCCGTCGCGGACGGCGCGCTGCGGGTCGCCCAGATGCGGCTGGCGCGGGTACGGCTCGCCCAGGTGCAGGGCCACACAGTCGTCGCGGCTGCCGTGCGCGCAGACCTGGACGAGGCGCCGCAGCCTGCACTGCAGCGCGACAAGCTCGGCGATCTGGCCGGCCACGGCCACGAGCTTCGCCTCAGCCGCCTTGGTGATGTCGGCGGTCGACCTCGCCTCCCCGCTGACCAGGGAGGACGACCCGCCGGTGCCCCCGGCGGGGCCCAGCAGGTCGCGGATCTCCGCGAGCGCGAAGCCAAGCTGGCGGGCGCGGCGGATGAAGGCGAGCCGCCACTGGTCGGCCTCGGTGTACTCGCGGAATCCGGACCCGCGCCGGTCCGGCAGCGCGATGAGTCCCCTGCGCTGATAGAAGCGCACGGTCTCGACGCTGACGCCGCCCTCCGCCGCGAACTTCCCGATCGTCAAACCAGTCATACTCGCGAAGCTAGCAGCCGTACCAAGGTACGGAGTCAAGCCGGACCGGCGGGGCCCTGCCCCTTGCTGTCACGCCGGTTCCAAGGCGGCCGGCCGCGCTGCCCGCGCAAGCATATGAATTGCATGTGAGATCGCCGAAAACGGCTAAAACTCCAGGCCGGGGCCGTGCCTCTAGCCTATGATTGGCCAAGTTACAGATAGTTACAGCGCGAGCCCGGCGAGACGGCGGCGCGGGGACACGACGGTAAGCGGGCGGACGATGACACAACCACGTGAAGTCGTCGCCCATGTCCCGGCTTCCCGGGAACCGGTCCAGGCGAGCAACGGCTCACCCAGCACATTAAGAGATCGCGGGACTCCAGCCTTTCGCCCGAGTTCCACCAGCGTCGACGCGGGCTTCTTCACCTGGGACATCGCCTCGGGCGAGGTGATGTGCGACCCGTTGACCTATGAGATGCACGGACTGGCACAGGACTCGGCAGCCACGATGGACATGTTCTTGTCCAGGGTGCCCGAGTCGGACCTGCCGCAGTTGCTCGAGGCCATGGAGGACATGACGGCCGCGAGCGGCACCTACCAGCTCGAGTACCGGGTCAGGAGCGCTGACGGCAGCCTGCGGACGATGGAGGCCAGGGGCCGGATCCTGCCGGGCGATGATGGCCGCCCGGCCCAGATGATGGGCATGGTGGTCGACACCACGAGCATGCGGGCGAAACGAGACGCCGAGCAGCGCAGGCTCCGCGAGGTGGCCGACCGGGCCAGGCGGATGCATTCCTTCACGGCCGCGCTCGCGTCCGCCCTCACGGTCAACGCGATCGTCGAGGCTGCCCAGACAGGTATCAGCGCGTTCCGCGCCGACAGCCTCATATTGGTTGCGGAGCGTGATGGCCAGCTCGGGGTCGAAGCCTCGTGCGGGCTCTCCGATGACGCCGTTGACGCGCTTAGCGGCCTCACCTCCCACAGTCCCGCGCCGATGTCCGTGGCGATCCAGTTCGCCGCGCCGGTCTACATCAGCTCGCCGCAGATCTTTGCTGAGGACTTCCCGCACCTGGTCGGCAGGCTGGGCGACGCCGTCGCGCAGGCATGGGTGGCGCTGCCGGTGCGGGATTCGCGCGGACAGGTCGGCGCCTGCCTGTTCGGCTTCCCAGATGCACACGAGTTCCCGGCCGAGGAGAAGGCGCAGCTTTTCGCGGCGTCCGCGCTGCTCGCGCTCTCGCTCGAGCGGGCCAGGATGCACGAGTTTCAGGGTGCGCTCGCCGCTGAACTGCAGCGCGGCGTACTCCCGCGCGGCAAGCTGTCGGCCACCGGCCTGACGATCGCAACCCGCTACTCGCCGGCGACGTCGGGAGTCGAGATCGGCGGCGACTTCTACGACGTGGTGCAGCTCGTCGACGGCCAGGTCGCCCTCGTGATCGGCGACGTCGAGGGGCACAACCTGATCGCCGCCTCGCTCATGGGCCGGCTGCGCACCACGGTGCACGCGTACGCCAGGGAGGGGCACGGCCCGGCCGAGGTGATGGCACGCGCCAACCAGTGGCTGGTCGACCTCAACGCCAACGACCCGAACCTGGCCCTGTTCGCGACCTGCTGCTTCGTGGTCGTCAACCCGGCGACCAGGGAGCTGGCGATCTGCCGCGCCGGCCACCCGCCAGCCCTGCTGGTACCGCCGGGCGCCCGGCCGAAGGTGCTCGACTGCGACGCAGGGCTGCCGCTCGGTGTCGACGCGGACACTGAGTACGCGACGACCCAGACCATCGTCGAGCCTGGCTCGATCCTCGTGCTCACCACCGACGGGCTGATGGTCGCCGACAGCGACGACGCCAATAGCCTCAGCTCGCTGATCGCGGTGCTGCCGTTCGGCTCGGCCGACGACCTCGAGGTGCTGGCCGATGACTTGCTGAGCCTGCCGCGCCGGCAGACCAGGCACGGAGACGACGTCGCCCTCCTGCTCGCCAGGGTGGAGCCAAGCACCGGCAACGGGGCGGTACCTGGATGACCGACCTGGCCGGCCGGGCCTTCCTCGTCACCGGCGCGAACGCCGGAATCGGTTACGCCACCGCACAAGAGCTGGCCAGCCGCGGCGGCCGGGTCTACGTCGGGTCCAGGTCGCAGGCCAAGGGGGAGGCCGCCGTGACTGCGATCAGAGCAGCCACCGGCAACGACCAGGTTCTGCAGCTCACTTTGGACCTGGCCGACCTGGCCAGCGTGCGTCGCGCCGCTCAGACGGTCATCGACTCAGGCGAACCCCTGCACGTCCTGATCAACAACGCGGGCGTCGGCGGCGTCCGCGGCCAGACCGCCGACGGGTTCGAGCTGCACTTTGGCGTCAACCACCTCGGCCACTTCGCGCTGACCCAGGCGCTCCTTCCCCTGCTGACCGCGAGCGCTCCTGCGAGGGTGGTCAACGTTGCCAGCGACTCGCACTACCAGGCCAAGGGCATCAACTTCGACGCACTGCGTCACCGCACCAAAGGCATCACCGGGCTGCCCGAGTACGCGGTCTCCAAGCTCTGCAACGTGCTGCACGCCGCCGAGCTAGGCAGGCAGCTCGCCGGCACTGGCGTCACCACGTACTCACTGCACCCTGGCGTAGTCGCCTCGCAGATCTGGCGGCGGGTGCCGTGGCCGGCGCGGCAGATCGTGACCAGGCGGATGCTGACCATCGAGCAGGGTGCGCGCACGTCGCTGTACTGCGCCACGTCGGCCGAGGTCGCCGGCGAGACGGGCAGGTACTACGACAGCTGCAAGCAGACCGAGCCAAGCAAGGTCGCGACGCCCGAGCTCGCTCGCCTGCTCTGGGACTACAGCGAGCAGTGGACGGCCGTGCCAGGGCCGAGCCAGGCTGCCGCCTGAGCCGCGCACGGCACCACGGCACCGCCATCGGAATGAACACCCCTGCGGCCGAAGTCCAGATCGACGCCGACCTGGCGGCCAGGCTGGTCCGCGACCAGCATCCCGACCTGGCGGGCAGCCTCACGCTGGTGGCCTCCGGCTGGGACAACACGCTGTACCGGCTGGGCGATCAGCTATGCCTGCGGCTGCCACGCCGCCAGCTCGCCGCCGACCTTGTGCTCGGCGAGTACCGGTGGCTGCCGGCCATCGCCGCACGGGTCACCGTGCAGGTGCCCGCGCCGCTCCGGCTCGGCACGCCGACTAGCTACTACCCGTGGCACTGGACGATCTGCCGCTGGATCGACGGCGAGCCAGCAGCCGCGATCCCCGCTGGCGATCGCGAGGCGATCGCGCCCGCGCTGGCCAGGTTCATGAATGAACTGCACATCCCCGCGCCTGCTGATGCACCAGCCAACCCGGTGCGCGGGGTGCCGCTCGATCACCGCACCGCCGCCGTGCGTGAGCGGCTGTCTATTGGGCGCCTACCGGACTCTGACGCGCTCTGGGCTCTCTGGCAACGGCTGCTGACCGTGCCCAGGTGGCCGGGACCGCCACTGTGGCTGCATGGCGACCCGCATCCGGCGAACATCCTCCTCAACCGCGCCGAACGCGCGAGCCCGCGGCTCGGGGCCGTGCTCGACTTCGGCGATCTCACCGGCGGCGATCCGGCGACGGACCTCGCGGCGGGCTGGCTGCTGTTCGGCCCGCGCGGGCGCGCGGAGTTCCGGGCGCGGCTCGCCGCAGCGGACCCTGATACCTGGCAGCGCGCACGCGGCTGGGCGCTGAACATGGGCACCGCGATCGCCACAAGTTCCGGTGACAACCCGCGGATGGCGTCGATCGGGACGCACACGCTGACCCAGGTGCTGCTGGACGAGTGAGGCCCGAGGCCAGCGGCCGGCCCGTAGGGCCGAGGTCAGTGCCAGTGCTGTAGCGGGACAGGGCCGCCGCTGAGTACGGTCCTGATCGCGAATGTGCTGTGCGCCTCGACGACAGCCGGGATGGCCAGGATCTGACCGAGCAGCAACTGCTCGTAGCCGGCGAGGTCAGGCACGGCGGCCTCGACCAGGAAGTCGTCGTTCCCTGAGATGAGATAGCAGGCCACGACGGCGGGGATGGCCAGCAACTGCCGCTCGATATCTGACGAGGTCTCCTGCGAGTGGCCGGATACGCGCAGGCCGATGAAGACCGTCAGGTCGAGGCCGGCCCTTGCCCGGCTGACCTCGGCGTGGTATCCCGCGATGATCCCGCTGGCTTCCAGCGCCTTAACCCGGCGCAGGCACGCGGACGGCGACAGGCTGACCGCATCGGCCAGGTCGACGTTGGCGATCCGGCCGTCACGCTGCAGCGTCGTGACGATGGCACGATCCACCCGGTCTGGCGAATGCTCCGGCATGAAATTAAGCATACAGTCTCGACGGCGCAACATCATGGCGCCCCGCCGGCGCTCCGGCGCGATATTTGCCATCGCGTGCGAGCCGATTTCGGCCAGGCTTGGACCATGACGAAGGCACTCGCAATCCGCGCCGGCCACTGCCACAGGAGCCGGAGACCTGACCACCTCGCGCGGCGCGGCCCTGTATATCGGCGCGCTCCTCGGACCAGGCTTGCTGCTGCTGCCCGGGCTGGCCGCAGCCGAAGCCGGCCCTGCCTCGATCGTGGCGTGGCTCGCTCTCCTTGGTCTGTCAGGCCTGTTCGCTGCGATCTTCTCGGCGCTGGGCCAGCGCTTCCCGCAGGCCGGCGGCATCATGGGCTACGTCACCGCGGGCCTCGGGCAGCGGGCAGGCCGGGTGGCCGGCTGGGCGTTCCTCACCGGCGTGGTCGGCGGCGCGCCGATCGTCTGCCTGATCGGGGCCAGCTACATCACCACGCTCACCGGCGGCGGGCTGCCGGTCAGGGCCGGGGTGGCCGCGCTGCTGCTGCTGTTCGTGCTAGGCCTGTCGGCAGCGGGGCTCAAGGCCAGCGCCGGCGCCCAGTTGGTGCTCGTCGTCCTCCTGGTCACGGCCGTCGCCGTCGCCGTCATCGGGTCGGGCCGGTCGGCCCAGCTCGCGCACTGGAGCCCGTTCGCGCCGCACGGCTGGATGTCAGTCGGGCACGCCGCCACCACCTTGATGCTGTCGTTCGTGGGCTGGGAAGCGGTCGCGCCGCTGACCACCCGGTTCTCGAACCCGTCCAGGCAGCTGCCCAGGGTGATCGCGATCGCGCTCGCGGTCACGACCATCCTGTACCTCGGCCTGGCCATCGCCACGGTCAGCGTGCTCGGGACGGGGGCGGCAGCCGCCGCGCCGCTCGCCGACCTGCTCAGGGTCGCGGTCGGCCCAGCCGGAACCATCGCGGCCGCGGTCGCCGCGGTCGTGCTGACGGTCGGGGCCGTCAACGCCTACGTCAACGGCGCGCTCGCCATGGCCCGCCAGCTCGTCCCGGCAAAGCAGGATGGCGGCGGCCGGGCGCCGCTCTTCCTGATCACGATCGCCGCCACGGGGCTGGTGCTGATCATCGCGTACGGGTTCAAGCTGGTGAGCACGGCTTCGCTGGTGACGCTGCCGACCACCCTCTTCCTCACCGTGTACCTGGGCAGCATGCTGGCCGCCGCGAGGGTGCTGCGGGGACCGGTCAAGCTCGCCGCTTACGTCGCCTCGCTCGCCGTGCTCGCGATGCTCCCCTACTGCAGCTGGGCTCTGCTCGCCCCCGCAGCGGTCGCGCTCGTCGCCTGGCGGCGGCAGGCGCAGCGCGAACAGCCGGTCGCGGCAGAGCGGGCATCGAGCACAGCGTCACTGCGGCCGCGCACGCCGTGCCAAGACTGGCAACAGCGGCCAGCCGCGTGAACTCGGCCGGCTTCGCGAGGAAGGGACCGGCTGCGGCACCGAGCAGGGTCGCGGCCGCCTCGCAGGTCAGGAAGACGGCGCAGACCCGGCCGAGAACCGCGCCGGGGATCACCCGCTGCAAGCAGGTCAGCGGGATCACCTCGGCGATCGACCCGAACATGCCGATCACCACCGCCGCGGGCAGCGCGGCGCCGAGCCCATGGGCCGTGAATAGCCCGAAGTACCCAGCGGCCGTCGCGATCAAGCTAGCCGCCAGCAGCACCCTGGGCTGAACCCGGTCGAAGAGCGAGCGCACCAGCGGCGCGCTGGCCAGGAAGCCCACACCGAGGCAGGACAGCAGGAGTCCGGTATCGGCCGTACCGCCAAGGCGCCGCACGCCGAAGGCGATCAGCACGGCGCTGAGCGACGCGTTGGCCGCCAGGAAGATGACGGTGACGGGGAGCAAGGCGCGCGCGACTCGCTGGCCGCGCAGCACCCGCAGGCCTTCGGCCAGGTCGGCGCCGACGGCGCGGATCGTGGCAGCCATCCCGCCGGGCTCGCGGTCCTGGCGGTCATGCTCCGCGTGCCCGGTGGTCCGGTCAGGGACCTGGTCATGGGGCTGATGGGCGGGCTCGCCGCCAGTGCGTGCCGTCAGCGCGATCGCGACCGCCGAGGCCAGATAGCTCAGCGCGTCCGCGCCGATCAGCCACCTGATCCCGAGCGCCGCAAGCAGGATGCCGCCGAGCGGTCCGCCGACCAGCCTGACCACACCCTGCGTTCCCGCGTTGAGCGAGTTGGCGCTGGTCAGTAGCGGCCCCGTGCCGACGATGGCAGGCGTGCGCGCCTGCACTGCCGGCGCGTGCAGGACTGCGCCGCTGCTCTCGGCGACGAGCGCGGCAAAGAGGACCCACAACCGGCCAGGCGCGAGGCCCGCGAACATCGCGGCGACGGCGCCCGCGCGGAGCAGATCGGTCGCGATCATGAGTTGGCGCCGGTCCCACCGGTCCGCGCAGACGCCGGCGATCGGGCCCAGGACGAGCAATGGCCCGTACTGTGCGGCGAGCGTGAGCCCGCTGTCGCGCAGTGATCCGGTGGTGAGCAGGACATAAGCGGGGACGGCGAGTATCAGCAGCCACTAGCCGAGCTCGCTGACCAGGCTTCCTGCCCAGAGCAGACGGAAGTCCCTGACCCGCAGCGCCTGGAACATGACCCCCGCCTCAGCATCGACTATTCTGACAGAATAGTTTCGTTGCTTATTACTCTGTCAAGACAGGGAATGTGAGTGGACGTCGCCGCCATCGGCCGCCAGTTGCGGGCGCGGAGGACTGCGGGAGGCCGTACCGTCGCGTCGGTGGCGGCGGACGCCGGCCTGTCGGTCCCCTATATCGCCAATCTGGAGAACGGCAGGGGAAACCCGACGACGTCGGCGCTGACGCGACTCGCCGAGGCGCTCGGCATGCGGTTGATCCTCACCCTTGCGGCTGGCGACGACGATGCGACCGCTGGCCCGCGCGCCGCTTCGGTACCGCAGGTGCCGGCCTCGCTCGTCAGGCTCGGACGGACGGCCAGGTTCCGCCAGGCGGCGGGCGTGATGGCTGACTCGCTCGGCGGAGACGCCGAGGAACTCTCACAAAGGCTCGTGGCGGCGCTCGCCGCGCTCGCGCAGGGCATCGGCACCGACCTGGCTGAGGCTGACTGGTGGCGCCTGCTCGATGCGCTCCTGCTGATCGTCGCCCATCCAGCGGCGGCGCGTATTGACGACTTGCGGCTATAACGTGGTCGGGTGACGCTCAGCCTGCGGCCGATGGCCGAGGAAGACCTAGGCAGGATCGGAGCCTGGCTGCGTCTGCCGCACGTCGCCCGCTGGTGGACGCCGGACACCACAGCTGAGAAAGAGCTAGCCAAGTACCGGCTGCGGATCGGGCCAGGCGAGCTCTCGGACACCATCATGCTGACGGTCCTGCAGGACGGGCGGGCCATCGGCTGGTGTCAGTGGTACCGGTGGGCGGACTACCCCGACGAGGAGGCAGCCATGGCCGCCCTCGCCGGCGAGGCCGGCATCGACTACGCGATCGGCGACCCCGCCTGGATCGGCCGCGGGATCGGCACGGAGCTCATAGCCGTCCTCGTGGCCGAGATCCGCCGGCGGCATCCCGGCGCCGGCGTGCTGGTCGGCCCCGACGCCGACAACACCGCGTCGCGGCGCGTTCTTGAGAAGAACGGATTCGAACTCGTCGAGGTCAGGCCCGTCGCCACTGAGCCCAGTGACGCTCCGATCGCGATCTACCGGCTGGCCGCGAGATGAGCCTGGTGGAGCGAACCTCAGCCCTGGCGGACCTGCGCGGCTGGAACGATGAGGCGCAAGCCGGTCACGGCCGGCTGGTTCTGATCAGCGGTGAGGCAGGCATCGGCAAGACGAGCCTGCTGCGGGAGTTCGTCGCCTCGCATCCGCAGGGTTCGCGCACGATCAGGCCGCGCCTGCTCTGGAGCGCGTGCGACACGCTGGCCACACCGCGCCCCCTGGGTCCGCTTGCCGATGTTGCCGCGGCGTTCGGCGGGAAGGTCGAAGCGCTACTGCGCCCCGATGCGGCAGCCGACCAGGCGGGCGTACCGCGGGACGAGTTGTTCGGCAGCCTGCTGGATCGGCTGAGCGACGAGAGCCGCTCGTGGATCATCATCGTCGAGGACCTGCACTGGGCCGACGACGCGACGCTCGACCTGCTGCGCTATCTCGCGAGGCGGATCACCGGCGTCAGGGCGCTCATCGTGGCCAGCTACCGCGACGACGAACTGGGGCCCGACCACCCGCTGCGCCTGCTGCTCGGCGATCTCGCCAGCACGCCGACCGTGCGCCGCTTGCCGCTCGCCTCGCTGTCTCCCGACGGCGTGGCCCAGGTCGCCGCCGGCAGCGGGATCGACGTCGATCACCTGTACACCATCACCGCCGGTAACCCCTTCTTCGTCACCGAGGTCATCGCGGCCGGCGGCGACGAGATCCCGCCCACCGTCCGAGACGCGGTCCTGGCCAGGGCTGCCCGGCTGTCGACCCCGGCGAGGCGCGTGCTCGAGGCGGCCGCGGTCGTCACGCCGCCGGCGGAGACCTGGCTGCTTGCCGAGGTGGCAGGCTCGGACGCGGTACACCTGGACGAGTGCGTGGCTGCCGGCATGCTCATCGGCCGCCCCGGCGGCGTCGAGTTCCGGCACGAGCTGGCGAGGTTGGCCGTGGACCAGGCGATGCCGCCAGGCCGGCGCACCGAACTGCATCAGCGCACGCTCGCGGCGCTGCTGGCCCGCCCGGATTACACGCGTGACTCGGCCAGGCTCGCGCATCACGCCGAGTTTGCCGGTGACACCGCCGCAGTCCTGGACCACGCGATCCCCGCAGCCAGGCGGGCCGCGGCGCTCGGCGCACACAGGGCCGCGGCGGAGCAGTATGACCGAGCGTTGCGATTCGGCGGCGGGCTGCCGATGGCGCAGATGGCTGACCTGCTGGAACGGCACTCGTACGAGTGCTACTTGACCAACCGCTTCGAGGTGTCGGCCACGACCCGCGGCCGGGCCCTAGCCTGCTGGCGCGCGGCTGGCGACCGGCTGCGGCAGGGCGATGCCCTGCGCTGGCTGTCCAGGCTCGCGTGGTTCCGCGGCGAAGCGGCAGACGCCCACAGCTACGGTCACCAGGCGCTCGCGGTGCTTGAGCCACTCGAGCCAGGGCCCGAGCTCGCGATGGCCTACAGCAATCTGGCTCAACTCGGGATGCTCTCCGGGGATACGGCCGCGACCATGCGCTGGGGCCGGGTCGCCATCGACCTGGCCGAGCGGCTCGACAGATCCGACATCCTGGCGCACGCGCTCAACAACGTCGGGACCATCGAGGCGACCGCCATTCCGCCAGAACCGCCGGACAAGCTGCTGCACAGCCTCACCCTGGCGCGAGCCGACGGCAACGACGAACATGTGGCGCGGGCCTTCACCAACCTCGGTACGGTCGCGGTAGCCATGTACGACCAGCCGAACGCTGATCGCTGGCTCGGCGAGGGAATGGCCTACTGCGCCGAGCACGACCTCGACTCCTGGCGGATCTACATGCTCGCCTGGCGGGCCAGGCTGGACATGGACAGGGGCGACTGGGCCGCCGCACTCGCCGCGACCGACGAGGTACTGCGTGATCCCCGCACGACGGCCATCACGAGGGTCATCGCCCTCGCCACGCTGGCCAGCACTCGCGCCCGGCGCGGTGACCCGGAGGTCTGGGCAGTCCTGGACGAGGCGCTCGGGGTCGCCCAGGCGATCGGAGAATCCTGGCGCGCGGCGCTGGTCGCGACCGCCTGGGCCGAGGCCGCCTGGCTGACCGGTGGTGGTCACGACGCAGCGCTGGACATCGTGACGACCACGATGCGGTCGCTGGCGCCGGACAACGACGGTTCAGGCGGCTGGGCCAGGGCTGAACTCGCGTACTGGCAGTTCCGCCTCGGTCAGCCCCCGGGCTCCGGTGGCGCCGCCGGGCTGTCCGCGGACGGCAACCCGTACCTGCTGCAACTGGGCGGGGACTGGTCCCTGGCCGCCGATCGCTGGCGCGAGCTTGGTTTCCCGTACCACGCGGCGTGCGCGCTCGGCGAGACCGGCCAGGTCGACGACCTGCGGTCCGCACTCGCCGAGCTGACCAGGCTCGGTACCTGGCCGGCCGCGGCCGCCGTCCGTCAGCGGCTGCGGGAACTGGGCGTCCGCGATCAGACCCGGGGTCCCCGGGCCGCGACCAGAAACAATCCGGCCAACCTCACCGATCGCGAGATGCAAGTGCTGGCCCTGGTCGCTGAGGGCCTGCGCAACGCCGAGATCGCCGAGCGACTGTACATCTCAGCCAAGACCGTCGACCACCACGTCTCGGCGATCCTGGCCAAGCTCGGCGCCCGCAACCGCGGCGAAGCCGCGAAGCTAGCGGCGAGCCTCGGGAGAGCGACCGGACGATCTAGCTCATGAACCTCGCCGGTAGAAGTTCGGCGTCTGGTCGAAGTCCTGGTAGTACCGGTGGAAGACCGGCGTCGCCGACGACGCCGCGGGCGGCACGATCCAGGTCCAGTCCGCCGGGCAGGCCCGGCCCTGCCGCTCTTCCCGCTCCAGGTGCTGGAGAAAGCGAGCCGACTCGGTGTGATGATCGGTGATCGTGACGCCCGGCCGTGGCTGAACGAGTGCAGGACCGCGAGGTTCAGCTCGGTGATCGCCTTGTCCTTCCACAGGGTCCGGTCGCTGGCCGTGGACAGGCCCATGTAGCTGGCGATCACCGGCAGCTGGTTGTAGCGGCCGGCGTCGCCGAAGTCGCGCGACCCGATCTCGGTGCACATGTACCAGCCGTTGAACGGCGCGGCCGGGTAGCAGACGCCGCCGATCTCCAGGTACATGTCGCTGATCACGGGCACGGCGTACCAGCGCAGCCCGAGATCGGCGAACCAGCGCGAACTCCGGATGCTCGATCGGACCTCGAGCACCGCGTCCGCGGGCAGCTCGTGCAGCGTCGGACGACGCGCCAGGCGCCTGGACGATCAGCGGGAGCACGTCGAACCGGCCCGGCGGCCTGCCGCCTGCCCAGCCGAGGTCGCGGGCCAGGCGGGTGAGGTCCGCGCTGGCCGGGTCGCCGGTGACGGCTCCGTCGGCAGTCTCGTAACCCGCGTACCTGACGAGCTGCGAATTCAGGATCCGCGGACCTGGCCGGTCTGGCGCCTCCGGCGCGAACACGGTGATCAGCGGCCGGATCCGGCCGCCGTTGGTGGCCTCGCGCAGGTGCGCGACCGACTCGGCCGCGACGTCCGCTGCCGCGGTGACCTCGCGTCGGTCGCGCACCCGCAGGCTGCGCCAGTACAGCCGGCCGATGCATCGCGCGCTGTTGCGCCAGGCGACCCGGGCGCCGAACTCCAGCTCGGCTGGCGTGTGCCGGTAGGTGCCCGTAGCCTCGATCTCGCGCCGTACCTGCCTCAGCCGCAGGTCTGGCGGCCCGGCCTGATTCTCGCTGTGGAACTGGACGACGAACCGCTCGGCGCTCGCGAGCATGCTGTCGATTACAAATGCTTCGTCCGCAGGCGGTGGCGGCACGGCTGGTAGCAGGCACACGCAGACCTCCAAGGTATCCGCGACACGGTGGCGGCTGTCAGGAACTGAGCCGCGCGATCATCATCAGCGGGCGACCTTGACGTCTGTCTTGCACTGACCTTGACGGCTACCTTGCAGTGCAGGTCAGGGGCACGAGCCGGGCAGGTCACGGGCACGAACCGGGGCAGGCCACGGCCACGAGGCGGGGCTAGCCAGCTCGTCACTCTCTGTAACAGAACTTCGATCTCGTGAGCCTAGGCCGACCTTCGCCGGCCGCCCTCGCCGGCCGATCATGGCGGGAGTTGTGATTCACTCCAAGTGATTCAGCAATAGGGCGGATCCGCGCTGTGCGCCAGCCTGACAAGAATCGCAATCTTGACGTGTCATCGCAGGTCAACGGCGGTCTGATAAGTCCGTGGCCCGGATAGGCGCAAATGGCGTACCCTGCGCGGGCAGGTCGTGTAGCTTTTCGCATTTGGAAGACCATTGTTCGGCTCCCCGATGAGAGGACCTTCTCGATGAAGATTCACAGGTCGTTACGGAGTGTGACCACGCACGGTGTTTCGGCGGCACATCCCCGCCGGGCTCCGTCGCCGGGAACGGCTCGAGCGCACTTGGCGCGCACGCTCACCGTTCCGGCTCTCGTCCTCGCCAGCTTCGGCGCTACCGCGGCGGCGTCGCCTGGCATCGGCGGACATGTCGCCGCCAGATCCCCGCACGCGGCGGCCCGCCCGGCCATCCGGGCGGACGCAGTCACGCTATGCGCGCAAGGCAGGTCGTCGCGGATGGTCGCGGCCACGCGCAAGAGCCCGTGGATGTACGCCACCATCAACCGCAGCCCGTGGATGTACGCCACCATCAACCGCAGCCCGTGGATGTACGCCACCATCAACCGCAGCCCGTGGATGTACGCGATCGTGAACCGCAGCCCGTGGATGTACGCCATCACCGCCGGGCATCCGGCCGGATCGCGCGCCTGCCGGGCGTCGGCGCACCGCGTGTCCGCGTAGCCTGTCCCGCTCGCTAGCCGCGGGCTGGCCGCAGGGCCGCCCGCGGCTGGCTCACGCCGCCGCCCGGCCCGCCTCAGGCGGCGTCGTGGAACACCAGCGCGAGGCTGAGCCGCTGACCCGAGCGAACAGCAGAGACGCCGTGCCTGAGTGGCGCCGCCGACCAGCCGCGGCTGCCGCGCACCGGCCGGTCCCGGGTGGCGAAGATCAGCCCGTGACCCTGGGCGATGAGGGTCGCGGTCGCGCGAGACTGAGCTCGCGGCCGCTGCTCGCATAGCACGAACTCACCGCCGGTGTGGTCAACCCCTGGCTCGCTCAGGTTGATCACCGCCTGCAGCGGGAACACCAGGTCGCCGTACAGGTCGCGGTGCAGCGCGTTCCAGTCTCCCGCGCCGTACTTGAGCAGGATCGGCGTGGACTTGACCTGCCCGGCCGCGTGACACATCTCCAGCCAGTCCGCCAGGTTGTCCGGCCACGGCGCGTGCCGTCCGAGCCTGGCCCACCAGTCCCTCGCGACCGGCAGCAGCCGCGGGTACAGTGCGCGCTTCAGCTCGGTCACGGCTCGCGGGAACGGCTCGGCGAAGTAGCGGTACTCGCCCTCGCCGAAGCGGTGCCGCGCCATGTTGACCGTGGACCTGAACCGCGTCTCGTCGCTGTACAGCGCCGCGATCTCGGCTGCCTCGCCCGCGGTCAGCAACGGCCCGGTGCTGGCGCAGCCGTACTCCTCGAGCCCAGCCGCGACGGCGTCCCAGTCCGTCGCGTCGACTCTGGCCTGGAACGAAGTTCCGGCCTCTGCGGCTCCCACGTCAGCAGGCAGCAGCGTCATGACACAGCCTCCCCGGTGTCAGGCGGCATTCGCGCCGCGCGTGGTGGCAGGCGGCCACGCTCGCGCACGCGGACCTGCCTCTCCTGATGAACGGCGGAGGTCCCCGTGATGTGAGGTCATGGTTGTCACCTCGACGGGCACGAGTGACCGCGGCCTCACGAAATCCGGTGCGGTGCCGTTGGCCAGTTACCGGACAACGAGGAGGAAGACGATGCTGATCTGTACCGCGGCTACCAGGCATACGGTCCTGCGCACGCGGCTTGGCGAGCTGACGATCGTGCGTGATGGCGACCGGCTGACGGGCCTGTACTTTCCGCACCACTGGTACAGGCCGGACCCAGAGGGCTTCGGGCCACGAGCCGACGAGGGTTTCTGTGACGTCGCCGGGCAGCTCGAGGAGTACCTGGCTGGCACCAGGACAGTGTTCGACCTGCCGATCGAGCCGCGCGGCAGCGACCTGCAGCTCGCCGTGTGGAAGCTGATCGCCGGGATCCCGTACGGGCAGACGATCACCTACGGTGACATCGCCCGTCGCCTCGGCGACGTCAGCCCGCCGGACGTCGGCGCGGCGACCGGCCGCAATCCGCTGTGCATCCTCATTCCTTGCCACCGCGTCGTCGGGAGCACGGGCAAGCTCACCGGGTACGCGGGCGGCCTCGGGCGCAAGCGCGCGCTCCTGGAGCTTGAGCAGCGCGCTCGCTAACCCGGACCGGCGGTCAGGTCACTGGGAGGCCTTCCAGGTCACGTTGTAGGCCTGGCCGCCGAAGAGCCCGGACGGCTGCGACATCACCTTGTTGTTCACGTTCTTCATGACGATCTCGCTCGAGGTCCACAGCGAATTGGCGGCCAGCGTGCCGCGGGTGCCGTTCAAGCTGGTGACGCCCGCGCCGGTCACGTTGACCATCCCGAAGTCCGCGAGATCGACCGTGGGCGCGGCCTGGCCGGGATCCTCGGTGATCACCTCAGCCGACGAGTTCTTACAGGTCGAGCCCTTGGGGCAGGGCTGGGTGGTCTGGATACTGGCGCCGTTGGTCAGGTCCTTCAGCGAGATGCTGTAGCCGGTCCCGGTGAAGAACACCGACGCTGTGATCGCGTCACCGGGGTCGACGCCGGAGAACACGACCGGGTTGAGCGGGAACATCTCGTACCAGACGTCGTACTGCGCGATCCCGGTGTTGTCGCAGAAAGAGTCGACGCCGGTCTGCTCCACGGTGTTGCTGTTGAACCCGTCCAACCCCGCCCAGTTGCTCGCGTAAGCGAACCCCGAACTGCCGAGGGTGGAGTTCTTGCAGTTCACGCTCGGGATGGTGAAGTCCGCCGAGATGAACCTGAGCCGCACGCCCGACTTGGCGACGGCCGCGTAGCCCGACCAGTTGCCGCTCGAGACGACCGGGTGCGGAGTCAGGTGCGGCAGGTGGGTCCGCGGCAGTTGCACGTGCACGAGGTGCATGCCGTGGACACGGACGACCGGTTTAGGACCTGCAGGCGCCGCGGGTTTGACCGGTGCGGTGGTCACGGCGCTCGCCGCTGAGGCCGCCCAGGCTGGGGCGGCGAGGGCCAGGGCCGTCAGGGCGGTGGCGGTGATCGTGGCGACCTTGCGCATGCTGAGGACTCCTTTGAGCTGGTCAGGCGGCCGACCGCGGGCTGGCGATGGGCAGACGGCGCGGCTGAGCGGCGATGGGGTGCAGGATCCGTACGTGTGCTTGACGCGCGAGGGCAGGATGTGGTTTGCAGTTTCCGCAGAAATCAACCCTGTTCTTCGGTAACTCAATCGCACCCGCATGTCGGCCCCGCCGGCGATTCACCTGCTCCGCGTGTGCCGGTGACGTGCGCAGACGCGTTGGTTTTCGCATTTGCTGTGTCCTATGGGCCGCAAATTAATGAATTCCCGTCTTCGCCTGCGACTTATTCAAGTGTGGCCAATTCCCGGATTCGTGTTGAGTTCGCCGATTGTCCCTGGCGCTCGAGCGGTGCGGGGGTGGCTCGACAGCCTGGGCCAGGCCTGCGATCAGGCCAGATGGCCGACGGACGCGAGTTTTCGCTGCTATGGTCGGCGTCAGTTCGCTCCTATCGGCATGGACGACCGGCGTGCCTCGCACGCCGCCGACGGCGGGAGGAGGTGACCCGTGCGCCGTTCTGACCCGCATCCCGAGGCCCGCGAGATCGCTTCCCCGCGATGGTCCCTCTGGTTCGGCTCGCTGCGCCGGAGCGCCTGGGCGCGCTCGGCGGCAGCGGTCGTGGTTCTCGTGACTGCGCTCGTGGGAGCCTCTGCCGGTGACGCGGCGACCGCTAGTCCCGCGGGGCGCACCGCCGTGAGCGGGCGGCTAGCTGGCGGCGACGGGCACCTCGCGCTGGCGAAGCTGGAGGCGCGTGCGGCGAAACTGGCCAAGGCATACCGCGGCGAACTCAACACCATTGCCGGCGCGGAGGCCGACGCGAAGGCGGCGACGGCGCGCGCCAAGCTGGTGCGGCGGGAACTCGCCATCTCCCGGCATCAGATGGCCAAGCTGGCCGTCGCCAGCTACCTGACCGGCGGACCAGACCAGTCGCTGCTCGCCCTGTTCAGCGGCCATACCCGCGGGATCCTGGACCGGTCAGCGCTGATCAGCTACATGGCCAGGCAGCGCCACGCCAGGCGGCGGGTCCTCGAGCATCTGATGCTCACCAGCGAGAACGCCAACCGGATCGCGAACACCAAGATCAACGGCCTGCGCAAGCAGATCACCGCGCTCGAGCGGCAGCGGCAGACGGTCAAGCGCCTGCTGGCCAAGTTCCACCCGCAGTCCCCGGTCATCGGCAACAACATCACGCCCCGGATGGCTACCGTCAAGAACGCGGTCGACCGCCGGTTCGGCCCGTTCTCGGCGATCGGCTGTTACCGGCCTGAGGCCACTGGCGAGCACCCGCTCGGCAGGGCATGCGACTTCATGCTCAGCACCGGCGGTGTGATGCCGACCGCAGCGAACGTCCAGCTTGGGTACGCGATCGCGCACTGGGCCCAGGCCAACGCCGCCAACCTCGGGATCATGTACATCATCTACCGGCAGCACATCTGGGACATCAGGATGGCATCGGCCGGCTGGGTGGCCATGCCCGACCGCGGCAGCATCACGGCCAACCACTACGACCACGTGCACATCTCGGTCTTCTAGCCGGCGATGCTGGAGCCTGCGGCAGTGACGGCAGGCTGGGCGGCTACGGCAGGCTCTGGGCGAGCAGGATGCCGGTCAGCGCGACCAGCAGCATCGCGGTGATGAGGATGCAGGCCAGGCGGAGCCGCCGGATCGACCTGTCCCTCCTGGACGGCGGCCCAGGCTGGTAGTACGGCGCGCCGCGATAGGCGGGCAGGTCGGCCACGTCCCGTTCGCCCGCCCGTTCGCCCGGCCTGTCGCCGAGCCTTTCGCTCGGCCTTTCGTAGGTGGCGGTCGCGGCGCGGCGCGGCGCTTCCGCGGCGGGCCCGGCTGCGGCCGGGCCACCGAGCGGTGCGGCGAAGTCCTCGGGCCGCCAGCGGCGCGGCCTTGACCGCACCGCCGTGATCAGTTCGGGCGGCGGAACGGCCAGCACCCGGCAACGCGCGTGCGCCAGACAGTAGCGGGCGACCGAGGCGTGCACGCTGCTGCTCAGCCAGTTCCGCCCGCCGCAGCCCACGATCAGCAGGTCGTCTGGCTGATCGGCGAGTTCTACCAGGAGCGGTCCTGGCCTGCGCCGCACGACCATCCCGCGAACCGTCACGTCGGCTGGAACGCCGCCGAGCGCAGCGTCGAATGCTTCGGTCAGACGCTCCCGCGCGGCCTGCTCCCATAGCTTCAGCAAGACCGGGCACGGGGCTCGCCGGTAGGCGAGTTCTCCCCCTGCGGGGGCCCACGCGAGCACAGCAATGAGCGGAGCGCCGGTCTCCCTGGCCTCATCTACGCCAGCCCTCAGCGCCCCGAGGCTTCGCAGCGAGCCGCTCACCCCGGCGATGACTCGTCTGCCGTCGACCGCCACCTGAACAAACCCTCTCGCTAGCGGCGTTCGCCTGCCCTCCCATCCAACTCCGGTGGCCGCGCCGCCGCAATAGGAGTTCTGAGAGTGGCCTGCCGAAGTCTGGGACCGCGGCGAGAAGACCGAAGTCGCTCAGGGTCTTGGTCCGGCCGCTCAGCGTCCGGGTCCGGCCGCTCAGGATCCTAGTCCGGCGGCTCCGGGCCTACGCAGGCCCTGAGGCGCCGAACACGCGGTCGAGGAAGGCAATTTGGCTGAGGAAATGTCGGGTGCCGCCGCCCTCGTGCCCGCTGTAGGGGTAGACGGAGATTTCCTTCGGCTCGCCGACGTAGTGGTTGAAGGCCGCGAACACGGTCGACGGGGGCGTGATGTCGTCGGCGAGCCCTACCGAGAACAGGGCCGGGGCGCTGACGTACCTGGCGTGATTGACGACGTCGACGTAGGCGAGGGTCGCGAAGACCTGGTCGACGCTGTCCGGATGCACCCGGCAGTACTCGGCCAGCTCGTGATAGGGCAGCGAGTCGGTCACGTCGACGGCTCGCCGCGGGTGGGCGAGGAACGGCACGTCGGGAAGGGCAGCTATCACGTCGCCGGCCAGGTGAGCGGCCGCGATGGCGAGGCCACCGCCCTGGCTGGCGCCAGCGGTCACGACCGGCCGCCCGGCCGTGCCTGGCCACTGCCTGATGGCATCGATCGCCCTTGCCGCGTCGATGAACAACCGCGTGAAGTAGTGGCTGCCGGGATCCATGACGCCGCGGGTGAGGAAGCCTGACGCGCTGGGCGCGCCAGAGTCGCCGAGGTCAGGAGTATCGGCGCGGCGCCAGCCGCCGCCCTGGCCGCGGCAGTCCATGATCAGGTGCGGGTAGCCCGCGCAACTCCAGCGCAGCCAGTCGAACGGGTCGCCGCGGCCGCCGCCATAGCCGACGAATTCGACGATCACCGCGCCGTGTGCGGCGGCTACGTGCGGCTCGACGAGCCAGCCCTTGATCGGGTCGCCGCCGTAGCCAGCGAAGGTCACGTCGTAAACGGCCGCGTGCTGGATGGCGCTCTCGGCCGGGACGAACGAGGGCTCGGTGCCGTGCGCGCGGGCGGCGGCGAGCTGACCGGTCCAGAACCCGGCGAAGTCGGCCGGCTCCGCGACGTCGGGCTGGTAGCCACGGAGTTCGGACAGCGGAAGATCGACGAGCATGGCAGCTCCGGCTTCGTCAGGGGGTCCAGGGCACGAACTTCAGGCGCACAGCAAGGTAGCGCAGCTAGCCCTAGTTGGCCCTGGGTGGATCCGCCAACACCGGCGGCGGTGCGTGTTGGGAGTCCAGAGGGAGTTTCGATAGATTTCCTCGGATGCTCGTCGCCGGCGTGGACTCATCGACCCAGTCGACCAAGGTGCTGCTCTGCGAGGCAGCGGACGGCACGGTGGTCGGGCAGGCCAGCGCCCCGCATCCAGCCGGAACCGAGTGCGATCCCGACGCCTGGTGGAACGCGCTGAGGCAGGCAGGCGGGGGGCTACTCGACCAGGCGACGGCGATCGCTGTCGCTGGTCAGCAGCACGGCATGGTGGTGCTCGACGGCGACGGACAGGTCATCCGGCCAGCCCTGCTCTGGAACGACCTGCGCTCGGCCGCGGCTTCCGCTGACCTGATCGCGGAGCAAGGCGGGCGAGCCTGGTGGGCCGAGCGCACAGGCAGCGTGCCCAACGCCTCGTTTACCGTCGCCAAGCTGCGCTGGCTGGCCACCCACGAGCCAGCGAACGCGGCCGCGGTGCGGCGCGTGCTGCTGCCGCACGACTGGCTCACCTGGCGCCTCGGCGCGTCGGAGCCGGTCACGGACCGCGGAGATGCGTCGGGAACGGGCTACTTCGCCACGCCGCAAGGCGGCTGGCTGCCTGGCGTCGCCGCCGCCGCGCTCGGCCACGAGCCGGCGCTGCCTCGGGTGGCGGCGCCTGGCGAGGCGGTCGGGCGGACCGCAGGCGGCGCGCTGCTGGCGCCGGGCACGGGCGACAACATGGCCGCCGCGCTTGGCCTCGGCCTTGAGCCAGGCGAGATCGCTGTGTCCGTCGGGACGTCGGGCACGGTCTTCGCCGTCTCGGCCGTACCGGCGACGGACGAGTCAGGTGCGATAGCGGGGTTCGCCGACGCGACCGGGCGGTTCCTGCCGCTGGTCTGCACCATCAACGCCGGCCTGGTGCTGTCGGCCACGGCTGCCATGATTGGCACCGATCTCGCCGGTCTCTCCGAACGCGCGCTCGCGGCCGCGGCGGGGGCAGGCGGCATCACGCTGCTGCCCTACTTCGATGGCGAGCGCACCCCAGAACGGCCGCGCTCGACGGGCGTGATGACGGGCCTGACCACGTCGAACGCCACGCCGCAGAACCTCGCCCGGGCCGCGATAGAGGGCGTGCTCGCGTCGCTGGCCGACGCGGCTGATCGGCTCGCGGCTTGGGGCGTGCGGTTCAGCCGGGTGCTCATGATCGGCGGCGGCGCCCGCTCGGACGCTGTGCGCGCGATCGCCCCCGGCATCTTCGGCCATGAGGTGGACGTGCCAGCGCCACAGGAGTACGTCGCGGTCGGCGCCGCGCGCCAGGCGGCCTGGGCGCTGGCTGGCACGCCTCTGCCGCCGACCTGGCCGCGTCCGCCTGGCCGGCGTTACAGCGGAGCACCGCAACCAGGCACCAGGGCGCGTTACGTCGCGCTCAGGGACGCCACGGCATTCTGTGACGATCCCGCGCCAGGCGGCCAGAAGCAGGACTGACGCCATGACCGCTGATCCCTACCTGCCGACGCCAGCGGACAGGCTTGCGTTCGGGATATGGACGGTTGGTTGGCAAGGCACCCTTTGTCACGACGGGTTGAGGTGCCACTTGATCCCCAGGCCGGCCGCCACGTTGCCGAGCGCCGCGCCGAAGCCGTCCAGCGGCAGCGGAGCGCTGAGCAGCGGACCAGGGTCGACGGCGCCGGTGGCTAGCAGGTCGACGGCCTGGCCGAAGCTGCGCAGGATGGCCATGGACCCGACGATGGTGATCTCGTCGTTGTACACGCGGAACGGTGAGACCGCGATGGCCGCCTCGGCCGGAGCGACGCCGAAGACGAGCAACCGGCCGCCGCGGTCGAGCAAGCCCAGCGCGGTCTCGATCGCCGCGGGCACCCCGGTCGCATCGACCGCCATTTCGAAGTGGGCGCCGTCGAGTTCGTCCGCGCTGCCTACCGCCTGCGCCGCTCCCAGCCCGCGGGCCACGTCGAGGCGCGAGCCGACCCGGTCGACCACCGCGACGGGACCGGCCCCGGCGCGCAGCAGCAATTGGAGCAGCAACAGGCCCATGGTGCCGGCTCCGACCACGACAGCTGACTCACCAAGGACTGACCCAAGGCGCCGCACGCCGTGAATCGCGCACGCGAGCGGTTCGGCCATCGCGCCTGCCTGCCCGTTGATGTGTTCAGGCAGCCGGTAGGTGTTCACCGCCGGAACGGCGACGTACTCCGCGAACGCCCCATCGACCGTGTCGCCGATGGCGCCCCAGTTCGCGCACAGGTTGCCCCGCCCGGCCCGGCACCGCCTGCACCAGCCGCAGTAGAGCGACGGATCCACTGCCACCCTGTCGCCCTCGCGCAAGCCCGGTCCTGTGCCGTCCGGGCGGGGTCGTTGGCCGTCCGGGCGCGGGCCCGGTCCAGCGCCGTCGGGGCGCGGTCGTGCGCCGTCATCGACGCCTGACCCGAGCGCGACGACCTGGCCGGCGAACTCGTGGCCGGGCGTGATCGGATACGGGGTCGGCGGGAACTCCCCCGCCAGGATGTGCAGGTCGGTACCGCAGATACCGCAGCAGTCGACCTTGACAATCACCTCGTCGGCCTGTGGCACCGGGTCGGGCACCTCAGCGACTCTGAAGCTTCCGGGCTGGTCGATCACGATTGCGCGCATGTCATCCGTCATCTCCAGTAGTGCGGGCGCGGACCGACCTACTCGATTATCCGGGTCGCCTGAGACCAGACCACCTGCCAGCGCCCTTCGTGCTGCCGGTAGCAGTCGGTATGCCAGCACAGCATGCCAGGGCGATCATCGAAGCTGATCCTGGCCTGGTACCGCAGCACCGCGACCGGCGCGTCGCCGAGCACGGCGATATCGGAGACGGCCTCGAACACCCGGTAGCGAAGCTGGCCAGACCCGATCGCGCCGAGGTAGTCATCCTTGGTCATGTCCGAACCGTTGGGCGTGACGAGCCGGTAGTTCTCCGCGTGCAATGGCTCGGCGGTCTCGATGTCAGCGGTCAGCAGCGCCCGCAGCCGCCGGCGTTCGAGATCTGGCAGCACCGTGGCCGCGGAACTCATCGGCGCTCCTTCTCAATCGGCGAGACTAGGCTCGCAGCGCGCATCGGGTCGTTCTCGACCGGATCGTCGCATCCTACGAATATGACGATCGAGTCCGCGCGATCGTTGTGCCGGATCAGTGAGCTCGGCCGGCTGGCGTGAGCTCTCCGACCTCGATCTCGATCTCGACCTGGACCTGGACGGCCGGGGCTCAGCCCACGGATCGTGCAGCCATCGCCAGCCGGTCGCTCAGAGCGACCATTGCTTGCTGCAGCGGAGGTGAGCTGATGATGCGGAACGGCGCGGGGATGGCGGCAAGCTGACGGGCGTACCAGTCAGGCTCGTCGGTCGTCGCCAGGATCTTGGTCCGGCCCGGCCCGTCTGGCTCCAATCGTCCCAGGCTTCTGGCCACCCAGCGCGACGTCTGCTCGACCGGGGCGTCGACGACTACTTCGACCTGATGGGTCCAGCCCTGCGAGAGGTGCTCCTCTAGGGTGCGCAGCGCGTCGAGGTCGTCAGGCGGCGCGAACGACTCGGTGCCAGCCTCGATCGAGACGATCCGGTCGACCCTGAGCACCCGCCGCGCCTGCTTCGTGTGGGACCAGCCGAGCAGGTACCACCTGCTGTGCCGGAGCACGACAGCCCAGGGTTCGATCTCCATCGTCAGGTCCTCGGGCTTACCAATCCGATACGTGAGCTGCAGCCGTCTCGCCGCTGCGCACGACTCGATCAGCGCTGTCACCAGTTCCGGGTTGACGGCAGTCACGCCGGGCAGGCGCGGAGCGTTGACGTCGCGGAATGCCAGCACCGGGCTCGCGAGGCTGGCCGGGAGGGCCCGTGCGATCTTGGCGAGCGCGCCACCCACCGGGTCGGTTGGGTCGGCGGCGTTCTTGTGGCCCTCCAGCACGGCCATAACCAGTCCGATCGCCTCCGCCGCGGTGAACATCAGCGGCGGCAGGCGCAGGCCCCTGCCCACTCGGTATCCGCCGTAGGGACCGCTGACCGATTCGATCGGCAGATCTGCCTCCCGCAAGATCTCGACGTACCGGCGGGCGGCCCGATCGGTGACTCCTAGCCTGACCCCGAGCTTGCTGGCCGTGATGCCAGGGTTGTTCTGGATCGCCTCCAGCGCCAGCAGTGCCCGCGCGGTCGGGCTGAGGTCAGGCGCCATCCGCCCTCCGTTCCGGAACCAAATCGTCCGGAACTCACGCTAGCGTGCCGTTCTGACAGACTGCAGCGGCGCTGTACCGCGCGAGCCGCCGCAACGGCTGACAGCGCCCTTCATGCCGTCCCTCGCTGACTGTGACCTCGGGTGACTAGTTCCAGCCCCACCTGGCCACTCGGCGGAAGGTCCGCACGGCCCAATCCCGCGGCTCCACCTGGCCCTCCGCGGAAGGTCCGCACGGCCCTATCCCGCAGCCCCACCTAACCCTCTGCAGCCCCGACCTGCCGATCCCACTGGAGGCTCACCTCGCCGTTCAATCCGACCCGCCCGCCGGCCACCGGCCAGTCGGCCGACCTTGGTGCCAATCCGCTGGATCGGCGTGTTGTGCGCGGTTATTGTCGGTGGCTGGTGTTAGTATTTCGAGTACAGGTTCGATCGCGGGACATGACACCCGGAGCCGTGATACTGGAAGCTCCGGGGACGACACCTCCTCCATCACCCCGGCCGCTCACGCCGCCGGATCCCTCGTTGCGCCACTGTTTCTGGTTCCGGTTCCCGCGCATGGTGCACAGCGGTTGATGAGGAGGTGAAGGGCCTGTGTCTGTTCCGTCTCCTGGCGGCGAGGTTGGCGAGCCGTCGTCGGCCGGCCACGCGCTGCGGATGGCGGCTGCCGGGCTGGGCTGGCTCGCGGCCGCGGACGCGGCGTCGCTGCCCGCACCAGTGCTGGCGGGCGCGCTGCGGGACCTGGAGCGGCTGCAGTCGTTCCACACCGCGGCCCGGGCCAGGGTGCTGGCCGGGTTCGCGGGGCAGCGGGGGTTCGAGGATGACGGGCAGGGGTCGGCGCGGTCGTGGCTGACCTGGCAGACCCGCGTCACCCCCGCCGCCGCGCGGGGCACGGTGACCTGGATGCGGCGGCTCGCCGGTCACCCCGCCGTCGCCGGACGCCCTCGGATCGGGCGCGATGTCGGTGTCGTGGGCGCGGCAGGTCACCGACTGGACCGACCTCCTGCCGCCCGGAGACCCGTGATGATGCGGACGTGATCCTGCTCGCCGCCGCGGCGGGCGGGGCGGACCTGGCCGGGCTGGCCGGGCTGGCGGAGGAGATCCGCCGCCGGGTCTGCGGCCCCGACGAAGACGGTGATGACGGGTTCCTGCGCCGCGGCCTGCACCTGGATACGACGCTGGGCGGGGTGGGGCGGCTGACCGGGGACCTGTCGGCCCGCTGCGCCGCCGCCCTGCAGGCCGTCCTGGACTCGCTGGGGAAGAAGATGGGGGCCGAGGACATCCGGACGGTGCCGCAGCGCCAGCACGACGCCCTCGAAGAGGCCTGCCGGCGCCTCCTGGGCGCCGGCACCCTGCCCGGCCGGGCCGGCCAGCCCGTCCAGCTGCAGCTGCAGCTGTCCCTGGACCAGCTCCTGGGCGGCATCGGCACCCCCGGCCGTCCCTGGCTGCCGCCCGGCTTCGGCCAGCCACCCTCAGCCCCGCCCGGCCTGCACGGCGCCGCCGGGAACCGCCCTGCGGGCCGGGACGGCGGCTGGCCCGGCGGGCCGGTGCTGCCCGGGCCGCACGCCGGGCCCGGCGATGACTGCGACGCCGCCCTGGCCCCGATCGTGACCGGCCGGGTCGACCACGACCTCCTCGACCACCTCGCCGCCGGCCTGGCCCGCAGCTGGGCCGCCTACGACCCCGCCCGCACCCCCTGCCCGGCAGCAGCCATCCCGGCTGCGCCGGCCCGCACGGAACCGGCGACCACGGCTCCCACAGGGACGACGCGGACGCCCAGCGGCAAAGGGCCGAAATGAACATGGCAGCCGCCCGGGAGGTTGTCCTGCGGCAGGCCATCGCCTTGCTGTCCGGGCCCGGCGGGCTCGCATCGTGGCTGCGGACCGGGCGGCTGCCCAAGCCAGCCGGGTCAGTCAGCCTGCCGCTCGACGCCGGCGCCGTCACCGACCTGGTCCCGCCGCACCTGCGCCGCGCCATCATCACCCGCGACCGGCACTGCGCCGCCCCCGGCTGCGACATCCCGCCCGCCGGATGCCACGTGCACCACATCATCCCCCGCAGCCAAGGCGGCACGACCAGCCTGGCCAACTGCCTGCTGCTGTGCTCCTTCCACCACCTGATCCTGATCCACCGGTGGGGCTGGACCATCACCCTGAACGCCGACGGCACCACAACAGCCCGGAGTCCCGACGGCCGCGTCCTGCACAGCCACAGCCCACCCCTGGTCGCGTGAACGCGGCCCGGAGGATCCCAGCACATCGGCGGCCCAGGACTGCAGGAGGCAGGCACCGGGTCGGAGGTGGCAGGTCAGGGGTACCCGCGTGGTCCACAATGACGCCATGGACCCAGTCGCCGTGCCGGAGCGGCTGATGACCTCCGTTAGAGCCCTCGGCTCGGCTGGGTCTCGCTGGCTGAAGGATCTACCAGACATCCTTGCCAGCTTGGCCGCTGACTGGTCGATAACCTGTGGCCGTCCGCTCGAAGGCGGCAACGCCGCATACGTCATCGAGGCTGTCACCTCCAGCGGCAGACCGGTGATCCTGAAGCTGGCCCTGCCTCCGGGAGTGGAGGGGTTTGCTCCTTTCGAGCAGGAGCTAGAAGCCCTGCGGCTCGCCGGAGGTGACCCTTATGCAGAGCTGATCAGGCATGACGTGTCCCGTCGTAGCCTGCTGCTGGAACGCCTCGGGCCAGCCTTGGCCAGCCTGGGCTGGCCGCCTGCCCGGCGGCTGGCCGCGGTGGCGACCACGCTGGCCCAGGGGTGGCGCCCGGTGCCGGCGGGGCGGCTGCCGACAGGTGCGGCGAAGGCTGAGTGGCTGGCGGACTTCGTGGCCAGGGAATGGGTGGACCTCGGCCGGCCTTGCTCGCAGGGAGCCGTCGAAAAGGCAGTCAGGTACGCGGCCGAGCGAGCCGCAGCGTTCAACTCGGAGCGGGCGGTGCTCATCCACGGCGACGCCCATGCGGGCAATCTCCTACTGAAGACGGACCCGGCCGACGGCAGCACAAGTTTCCGGCTTATCGACCCTGAGGGGCTCCTCTCTGAACCTGCGCACGATCTGGGAGTGGCTCTGAGAGACGGGAACGAGGAACTGCTCGCCGGCGATACCGCCGGAATGGCGGCCGGACGCTGCCGGCGAGCGAGCCTGCTGACCGGGGTGAACGGCGAGGCGATCTGGCAATGGGCCTTTGTCGAACGGGTCTCCTCGGGCTTGTTCTTGCTCCGCCTCGGTCACCGCCAGGAGGCCCGGCACTACCTCGCAGTAGCCGACCGGCTCTCCGGGATGTGCTACTCGACCCAGTGAACGGACACCTTGCTGCGATGATCCGCTACACAGAAGATGTCGCCGAGGTCGACGAGAGTCTGCTCGACGGCTTCTTCGTCGGCTGGCTGCGCAAGCCATCCTCGGCCCAGCACCTAGCCGTGCTGAAGGGCAGCTTTCGCGTCGTGCTCGCGATCGACGACTCCGCCAGCCGCGTTGTGGGCTTCGTCAACATGATCAGCGACGGCGTGCTGACGGCGTTCATCCCGTGGCTGGAGGTACTGCCCGCCTATCAGGGTCACGGGATCGGCAGCGAACTGATGCGGCGGGTTCTGGACTGCGAGCAGATGTACTCGATCGACCTCGTGTGCGACAAGCCGTTGCTTCCCTATTACGCCAAGCTCGGGATGACCGCGATTCCCGGCGCTGGCGTCCGCCGGCCGTCTGCCCTCCAGGGTTAGACAGCCAGCAGGGCTAGCGGTGCGAGGCCAGGACCGAGTGGTGGTCGGCACCGCCTTGCGGAGCGGGGTCAGCGTGCACGAGCGCAGTGATCAGGCCAGGCATCGCGTGCAGCAGGTTGTGCTCCGCGGCGACCGTCACCTCGTGGGCCTGCAGCGCACTCGACGCCGGGTCCACGACGACCTCGCACTCGGCCCTGAGCTGGTGCCCGGTCCAGCGCAGCCGGACGTGGCCGACACCGAGCACGCCGGGAGTCTCTGCGAGGACTTGCTCGGCGCGCTCGACGACGTCGGGGTCGACGGCATCCATCAGGCGTCGGTAGATGTCCCTGACCGCTTGCCGGAGCACGGCGATGATCGCCACCGTGATGAGCAGGCCGACCACGGGATCGGCCCAGGTCCAGCCCAGCGCCACGCCGCCGGCGCCCACCAGCACGGCCAGCGAGGTGAACCCGTCCGCGCGGGCGTGCAGGCCGTCCGCTACGAGCGCTGCCGATCCGATCTTGCGGCCGACGCGCATCCGGTACCTGGCGACCACCTCATTGCCGGCGAATCCTGCCACCGCCGCGCCCGCGACCGCCGCCAGGTCCGTGGCGCGGTGCGGGTGGATCAGCCTGGTGATCGCTTCCCATGCGACCAGGACGGCCGACAGCGCGATCATCAGGATGATCACGATCCCGGCTAGATCCTCCGCACGGCCGTAACCGTAGGTGTAGCGCCGGTTCGGCGGGCGTCGGCCGATCACGAACGCCACCGCTAGCGGGATCGCGATCAGCGCGTCCGACGCGTTGTGCATCGTGTCACCGAGCAGTGCGACCGATCCGGACAGCACCACGACGGCTGCCTGGATCACGGTGGTGACGCCTAGCGCCGCGAACGATATCCAGAGCGCGCGCATGCCCTCCGCGCTGGCCTCGAGTGTTGCGTCAACCGAACCCGATGGCTCATGTGAGTGGGGGCGCAGCAGGTGCACTAGCCGGTCAAACAGGCCTGGCCTGGCCGGATGCGCGTGGCCATGGTCATGGTCATGATCGTGCCCGTGCTCGTGGCCGTGATCATCTGGCCCGCCCGGCTGCCGCGGCGGCGGAAGTGTCATGACGCCAGGATGCCCGCAAACCGGCGGCCGCGACCGCTCCCCTGACCTCCTCGGCGACTAGATCGGCGTTGATCTGGGCCCCGGCGAAGGCTCCGGCGGCAGCGGCGGCGCCGACCTGGGCCGAGGGATCGGTGACGTTGCCGGCGACGAACACGCCGGGCACATCGGTGCGCCCGCCGGGCTCGGATGGGATGTACTCACCGACACCAGCCGGGTGTTCCGCGACCCGCAGTCCGAGCGCCGCGAGGAACCTGGCCCGCACCGTCACCCGCGGCGACACCACCACCGCCTGACTGCTGACCAGCGTCCCGTCGCTCAGCCGCACGCCGGCGAGGCGCTCGCCGTCGATCTCCAGAGCCGCCACCGTCCCTGGCACGATGGCGATGCCGAGCGCGGCCATCTGCTCGGCCTGCTCGCCGTCCGGCGGCAAGGTGTGCGAGAAGAACGTGACGTCGGCGCTTAGCTCGCCCAGCCACCAACAGCCTGCGCGAGCAAGCGGTGCGCCCGTCAGCCAGCGTCACCGTGAACCTGTCGTCATCGCGCACCACGGACCTGACCTCGCCTGACACCACGTGGCCGCCGTAACCGCGGACTTCGGCCCGGCCGTGGTCGAGCAACTCGCCCGGCGGGATCCCGTCCCGCGACAAGAACCCGTGCACGCCCGCCGCCGGGGCGTTGCGCGGCGCACCCGCGTCTATCACCGCCACCGACCGGCGCGACCTGGCTAGCATCAGCGCGCCGTTCAGCCCGGCCGCGCCGCCGCCGACGACAACCACTTCATATCTGTCCTGCAGTTGATCGGTCATCGTGACCACCTCCATGACGACCATGCGGGCCAGGAGGCGCGGATGGCAAGCGTCGTTGCCGATATGGCAAACTGGCAAGCATGGATGACGAGTTCGACCAGGCGCTCACGTCGGTCGGACCGCGGCTCCGCGTGCTGCGCAGGCAACGAGAGACCACGCTGGCCGACTTGTCGGCGACGACCGGCATCTCGGTGAGCACGCTCTCCAGGCTGGAGTCCGGCGCGCGCCGGCCGACCCTCGAACTGTTGCTCCCCCTGGCCAAAGCGTATGGCGTCACCCTCGACGAATTGGCGGGCGCACCGCTCACCGGCGACCCGCGCATCCACCTGCGCCCGATCACCAGGCACGGCATGACCATGCTTCCCCTGACCCGCAGGGCTGGCGGCATCCAGGCGTACAAGCTCGTCATCGCGGCCGGCGGCCGGTCCCGTGATCCCGATCCGCAGACGCACGAGGGCTACGAATGGCTCTACGTCCTCAACGGCCGGCTGCGCCTGGTCCTCGGCGAGCACGACCTCGTGCTTGCCCCAGGCGAAGCGGCGGAGTTCGACACCCGCGTACCGCACTGGTTTGGCGCCGCCGACGCCGGACCGGTGGAGTTCCTCAGCTTGTTCGGCAGGCAAGGCGAGCGCGCGCACCTGCGTGCCCGCCCCGCGACGAGACACCAAAGGGCCAGCGATGAGTGAGACGACCACGCTTTTCACCAACGGCTTGTTCCTCGACGTCGAGGCCGGCACGTACCGGGAGGGCGACCTGCGGGTCGACGACGGGATCGTGACTGAGGCCGGGATTCGGCTAAGCGCGCCGCCTGACGTGCGCCGGATCGATCTTGGCGGGGCCTACGTGCTGCCTGGCCTGATCGACTCGCACGTCCACATCATGGCCAGCAACGCGGACCTGGCCGAACTGACAAGGTGGCCGGTGACGTACAACGCGCACCGGACCGCGCGGTTGCTCGGCGAGATGCTCGACCGCGGGTTTACCACCGTCCGCGACATGGCCGGCGGCGACTACGGGACCTGGCGCGCGCTGGAGGAAGGCCTGATCCGTGGTCCCCGGTTGTTCTACGCCGGGCGCGCGCTCAGTCAGACTGGCGGCCACGGCGACCACCGCGGACCTGGCGAGCACATCCTCGACACCCATCCCGCGTGCAGCGAGATGTCCAGCATCGTGGACGGAGCTGACGAGGTCCGTAAGGCTGCGCGCGAGGAACTGCGGCGCGGCGCCCACCACATCAAGGTGATGGCGGGAGGTGGCGTCGCTTCACCGACGGACCGGATCGACTCGACTCAGTTCTCCGTCGCCGAACTCGAGGCCGCGGTCGATGAGGCACGTGCGGCGAACCGCTACGTCGCCGCGCACGCGTACGCGCCGGAGTCCATCACACGCGCCCTGCGCGCCGGAATCCGCACGATCGAGCACGGCAACCTGCTCGACGAGGCGACCGCTGCGCTGTTCGGCACCCACCAGGCGTACCTCGTCATGAACCTGGTGACGTACTGGGCGCTGCAGACCGAGGGCCGCGAGCACGGCCTGCCAGAAGCGTCCTGGCGCAAGGTCAGCGAGGTACTCGACGGCGGGCTGAAGGCACTTGAGCTGGCTCACGCCAGCGGGATCAAGATCGGCTACGGGACTGACCTGCTCGGCGGGATGCACCGGCACCAGAGCCAGGAGTTCGTCATCCGCTCGGAGATCCAGGCCCCGATCGACGTCATCAGGTCAGCGACCACGGTCGGCGCCGAGATCGTCGGCATGACCGGCAAGCTCGGCACGCTGGCCCCTGGAGCGTTCGCAGACCTGGTCGTCCTGAATCGCGACCCGCTCGAGAACATGGCGGCCCTCGCCGCTCCAACATCGATCAGCTATGTCGTCAAGGCCGGCGCCGTCGAGCGGTCGAACGCCAGCTAGCGGGCAGAGTCGGGCTAATGGGCCGCCGCGATCTGGTCGCGCAGTCCCTTCAGCGTGGCCACGTAGATCTCCGAGAACGTGGGGAACGGCTGGATCGTGTCGCGCAGCACTGGCAGCGGCACCCGTGCACGGACGGCCAGGGTGGCTTGTTGCAGCCACTCCCCGGCTTCCGGGCCGAGCGCGTACGCGCCGGTCAGCCGGTCCCCGTCGCTGAGCAGCGTCAGGAAGCCGTTGGACTGCGCGTAGGCGCGGCTGTAGGTAGCCATCTTGGACACATCCGAGATCGAGGTGGTCGCCCGGTACGGCGCCTCGCCAACGCCGACTGCCGCTGCCTGCGGATCGGTGTAGACGACGTCGGGAATGGCGTCGTAGTTCGCCTCGCGCTGTTCACCGAGGATGTTGGCGGCGGCGACCTCGGCCTGGTACTTGCCGACGTGGGTCAGCAGACGCACCCCGGTCACGTCTCCGATGGCCCACAGCCCATCGCCAGCTCGCAGCGACGCGTCGACGGGGATCCCGTGCGCGCCCGCTTCGATTCCCACGGTTTCCAAGCCGATATCGCCGGTACGGAGCTGACGGCCGGTCGCCACGAGCAGGCGCTCGCCCCGCAGCTCGGTGCCGTCCTCGAGCGTC
Source organism: uncultured Actinomycetota bacterium (assembly GCA_963696215.1). Classification (GTDB taxonomy): domain Bacteria; phylum Actinomycetota; class Actinomycetes; order Streptosporangiales; family Streptosporangiaceae; genus Chersky-822. The sequence goes on along the minus strand of CAVOJF010000003.1, from coordinate 30,869 downwards.
AGCACATACCCCTCGCCGTCGCGGCCAGCCGCGGTGGCGTGCAGTCCGAGGAAGAGCTCGACGCCGTCGGCCCGCAGCACGTCGCCGAGTGCCTGGCCCAGCGGCTCCGGCTCGCGCGCCAGCACGTGGGATGAGGCTTCGACGAGTGCCACCTCGCCGCCAAGGCGCCGCACCGCCTGCGCCATCTCGGCGCCGACCGGACCGCCGCCCAGTATCACCAGCCGCCGCGGAACGGACTTCATGCCCGTGACCTCGCGGTTGGTCCATATTCCTGGCAGCTCGCGCAGGCCAGGCACGGGCGGCACGACCGGTTCAGAACCGGTGGCGACGACGACGTGCCTCGCGGTATGCCGCACGCCATCGACCTCGACGACGCCAGGCCCGGCGAGCCGGCCGGTACCGCGGATCAGGTCAATGCCCTCGCTCGCGAGCCACTGTTCCTGGCCAGCGTCGGAATAGTCCGACACCATGAAGTCGCGCCACACCAGGGCGGCCTGCGGATTTACTGCCGCGGTGGCGGTCGCCTCCCGCGCCTGATGTACCGCCTCGCCCGGGCGCAGCAGGGTCTTGGACGGAATGCAGGCCCGGTAGGAGCACTCGCCGCCGACCAGGTCCCGCTCGACGACGGCGACACGCAGGCCGCCGTCAGCCAGTTCGCCCGCGCAGTGCTCGCCTGGCGAGCCAGCACCCAGCACGATGACGTCGTAGTCGGCGCTCATGAGGTCACCTACCTGCCGGGAAGACGCGCGGCTTGCGATGTTGTGCCCTGCCTGGCGACCGCTACACCGGCAGGTGTAGCCGGCACCGCTCTGGGGGACGGCCAGTGTCGTGGGACACCGAGCGCAACGAGGGCCCTGACATGCATGTGCCGAGCCACGCCGACGTGATCGTCCTTCACCGCCGGCCTTCTGCCGCCCTGGAGCCTGGCGACCTCGGGCTCGAAAGCCGGCCGGTCCGACCACCGGAGCCGGGCGAGGTCGTGGTGCGCAATGTGGTCACCACGGTCGATCCGTACCATTTGCGGATGTTGCGCGGCTCGCCTGAGGTCACCCCGATATCGCTGGGCGAGCCGGTCCCCGCCAACAGCGTCGGCACGGTCGTCCGGTCGAAGGACCCAGCCGTGCCGGAAGGAACTCAGGTCGCGACCTACACCGGCTGGCAGGCCTACGCCACCACGACGATCGCGGCGACCGAAGTCGCCGACCCGAAGCTCGGCGGACCGATGGAGTGGGTCAGCGTGCTGAGCACCACGGGCGTGACCGCGTACGTCGGGATGCACGATGTCGGCCACGTCCGCGCAGGCAGCAACGTGCTGGTCAGCGCCGCCACCGGCGCAGTGGGAGGCGTAGCCGTACAGCTCGCTAAGGCTGCCGGCGCCCGCGTCGTCGCTATCGCGGGCGGTAAGCAGCGAGCCGACCACGCTGTGCAGGCACTCGGTGCCGACGCCGCTGTCGACTATCGCGAGCCTGCGTTCCCTGATCGTCTCAAGGACGTCGCGGGCGACGGTTTCGATCTGTTCTTCGACAACGTCGGCGGACGGCAGCTCACGCTCGCGCTGTCGCTGCTCAAGAACTACGGCTTCGTCGTGCTTTGCGGGGCGGTCAGCAGCTACGCCCGCCCTGACGATCCGGACGCGGGCGCCAACCTTCGCGACGCCGTGTTCAAGCGGATCACGCTGCGCGGCTTTATCGTCAGCGACTTCTACCCAGAACGCCTGCTGCCGATCAGATCTGAGCTCGCCTCGCTTGCGGGCACGGGCCAGCTCCGTGTGATCGTCAGCGAGTTCGCCGGATTGGAACGCGCGCCCGACGCCCTCGCCACGGTCTTCGACCGCGGCTCGCCATACATCGGCAGGCGGGTCGTACGGATCGCCGACGAATAAGCCGAGGCCCGGATCGCCGCCTCGTGCCTCACGGCAGACCCGTGGGCGGTTCGACATCGTCGTACACCCGCGCCGCCGCCAGCAGGCCGTCGGCCGCGCGCTCGTAGACCGCGATGCCCGCCTGCGGCGGCAGCTCGTGGCTCCCCCACCGGACGCAGTTGTACTCCACGGCGCAGCGAGCGCCGTCGTCGGTGACGACGCAGTGCTGCAGGCCGATACCGCCGCCAGCGCTGAAGCACCTGCGGAAGAACGAGCGCAGCTCGGCGGTGCCGCGGTGGACGTAGTCAGGGCCGATGGGCTCGCTGAAGTACCCGTCAGCCGCGAAGGTGCTTACTATCGCGTCGGTGTCTCCGGCGGCTAGCGCGGCCTGGAACCGGCCGACCACATCGCCGGGATGGACCGGCCCAGCTTCCAGGATGGGCGGCCGCAGGTGCCGCCGGCCGTCTACCGGCCACTGGCTGCAATAGCTGCGGAACACCACGGACCGGTCATCGGGGGACTCCGCCACGACCGCCACCGGCCAGGCCAGCTCCTGGTCGCCTGCGCTGAGATGTGCGAGCAGTTCGACCACAGCGCGGTCGCCCGTGACCGTGGCGGCGACCGTCTCGATCCTCGCGTGGTGCTCAGCGAGCCAGGACTGGTTCGACTTGACGAACTGCCGCAGCTGGCGGTGCCCGCTGACCTCGCCAGCGCGAGGGTCATGCACGATCACGGTCCCGGGCCACACGTCCTGCAGCGCGTGGGTATCGCCACTGTTCAGCGCCGCGAAATACTGGGCGACCGGGTCGGCCTGGCCCGCGGCGCGAGTGTGACTGCGGGCCAGCTCCACTGCGCTGGCGAAGTCAGGAAACCACGGCATCTCAACCCCCCGCTGCCTTGCCGGATCAGCGAGACGATTCTCGCAGCGACGCGTGCACGGCGAGCATCGGGATCAGCCGCTCTCGCGGTCGCCGCCGGTGTCGCCGGATTGGTCACCGGCCACTGAGCATTTGCACGACCGGCGCGAGCTGCTCGATAAAAGGACCGTTCACGCAGACGTAAGAGACGCCGACGGCCTCACGCCGACGCTGCAGCTCATCGGCCATCTGGCTCGGGGTACCGCGCAGGATCTGCAGCGAGTCGTGCTCAGCGAGGTCGGCGAGGTCTGCCTGCAGGAACCGAAGCACCCACGGCGGCACGTCGTCGCCGACCACAAACAGGGGCGCGGCGAACTCAAGCTGGTCGGCGCGTTCCCCGGCCACCTGCCGGGTCTGGGCGGTCAGCGCCGCCACCTCGGCGCGGGTCGCCAGCGGGCCGGTGGCTAGCGTGATGATGTCGGCCTTGGCGGCGGCCAGCGCGCGAGCCCTGGGCCCGGCAGCGGCCATCAGCACAGGGGTATGCCGGTCGCCGTCGAGCCTGCGTAGCTCGTCGATGGTGCGCTCGACGAGCGCGAGCCGTTCAGCGGCTCGGGGCGCGGGCTGGTCGAGCAGCTGGACAGACTGATCGACCACCTCGGGCAGGCCGGTGCCGATGCCCAGGTCGAAGCGGCCGCCGGTCAGCACCGACAGGGTATGCGCGTCCCATGCCGCCAGCCGCGGCGGCCGCAACGGGCTGGCGAGCACCCACGACCCGACCCGCAATGCGGAGGTCGCGCCGGCGGCCACGGCCAGCGCGGGCAATGGCGAAAGGAGCTGAGTGCCGTCGGGCATCAGCAGGCCGGAATACCCCAGTTCCTCGGCCCGGCGGGCCGTCGCCAGCCATTGATCCTGATCTTGCGGTGTCGCCAGCACGGCAAAGCGGAACGGCTTTCCGGTCATAGGCGAAGGCTAGCCTCGCGCCCAGTAGTCAGGTGAGGTCTTGGACGCGGCGAGCTCTTCAGCGGTGCGGAAGCCAGGCGCCATGGACGCTTGCGTGCCAGGCATGACCTCGTGGTGCTCGATGTCGAGCAGCCGCAGCCAGCTCTGCTGGCCCATCGTCAGCGCGATGAAGCAACCCAGCTCGACGAGTTCCGGTTCTGAGAAGTGCGCGTGCAGCCTTTCCCACAGGGCATCGGTCGATTCCAGGCGCCATGTGATGGCCTCGGCATAGGCGAGCGCCGCCTTCTCCCGCTCGCCGAATCGTTCTGACTTCTCGAAGTTCAGCAGGTCGTCGTACTTGGCCTCGGCGAGCCCCTGCGCCTTGGCTTTCTCGGACCGCTGGTTGCCGCAGTACTCGCACTTGACGCTGCGTGAGACGTAGACGCGGCACAACTCCTTGATGGCGTGGTCACACACGCCCGCGCGGAAGATGGTGCGCCATGAATCCGCGAAGCCCCAGAAGCACGCGGGAACATGAGCGCGTACCGCCGAGCTTTCCGGCCGCGGAGTTCCCTCGCGCTGGCATCGTTCCATTTCCGCACGCATCCGCGCGTCCATTGTCTCCGGGGACACATAACTGATTCGCTGCTTCCGGCTCATCGTGCTCCACGCCTGCTATCGGTTCTGCGTTCATCACTGGCACTGGCTGTACTCCCAGGTAATCACATTTATTGTGACAAGCAGGAGGTGCGGGATGGAGTCGTTCACAGGCAAGCTCGCGGTCGTGACCGGCGGGGGCTCGGGCATGGGCCGCGAGTTCGTCCGCCAGCTAGCGACGCACGGCTGCTCGGTCGCCGCGTGCGACTTGAACGAGGCATCGATGGCCGAAACCGCGACGATGGCACGCGCGGATGCGGCGCATGGCGTCCTGGTGACCGGCCATGTCGCTGACGTGGCCGACGAGGCCCAGGTGCAGCGGTTCTGCGACGAACTGCTCGGCGAGCACGCCCGCAGCAACGTCGACCTCGTCTTCGCCAACGCCGGCATAGGCGGCGGCGGAAGCTTCATCACCGACAGCCGCGAGGCATGGGAGCGCACGTTCGCCATCGACTGGTGGGGCGTCTACAACTGCGCCCGCGTGTTCCTGCCGCTGCTGATCGCCAGCGGCGACGGCGTCCTGGTCAACACCAGCAGCGTCAACGGCTTCTGGGCCTCGCTCGGGCCAGGCAGACCCCACACCGCCTACTCAGCTGCGAAGTTCGCGGTCAAGGGCTTCACCGAGGCACTCATCGAGGACCTGCGCGTCAACGCTCCGCACGTGCGGGTCGCCGTCGTCATGCCCGGCCACATCGGCACCGATATCGTCGCCAACAGCATGCGCACCCTGGGCGTGGGCGACCCGGCGACCATGAGTGACGCGGCGCTTGACGAACTCCGCCCGGACTTGGCCCGCAGCGGCGCGGTCGCCGCCAGCGCGTCCCCCGAGGAGGTGCGGCAGTTCCTCATCCGCGTGAACAGCGATTTCAAGGACAGCGCCCCGCTCAGCGCGGCCGAGGCCTCGAAATCCATTCTCGACGGAGTCCTCGCTGGGTCCTGGCGGATCCTGGTCGGCGATGACGCCAAGACGATCGACGCGGCGGTGCGCGCGAGGCCCGAATCGGCATACGACTACTCCGAGCTGTTCAGGCCCGCAGAAGGGACTCCCGTGCCTTAAGCCCCGTGGTCTCCCGGATGTGGAGGTCACCACGCCAGGACGACGATCGGGTCATCGACCGAAAAGGAGAAGCCGATGACCGCGACCGAGATCACCGAGATCACCGCGATAGACACGACCGCAGGTACGGCCGGAACTGGATTCGACCCCTCGAAGGCGGAGGCGTTCGCCGGGCACCTGCTGGGCATCTTGAGCGGGGGCCTGCTCAGCCTGATGGTTGATGTCGGCCACCGCACGGGACTGTTCGCGGCGGCCGCCGGGGATCCCGCTACTAGCGAGGAACTCGCCGCCAGAGCCGGGCTCAGCGAACGATACGTCCGCGAGTGGCTCGGCGCCATGACCGCCGCCCGCATCATCGAGTACGACCAGGCCAGCGAGACCTTCTGGCTACCGCCCGAGCACGCGGCGATGCTCACCACGCCGACCGGAGTGGCCCCGCTCGCGGTGACCACGACGATCCTGGGCAGGCACGTCCCGCAGATCGCGCAGGCCTTCCGTGAGGGCGGCGGCGTGCCCTACGCCGCGTTCGGGCCGGAATTCACCGACGCCTGGGACGCGGTTGGCAGGGGCATCTTCGACACGATGCTGGTGAGCGACTACCTGCCGCTCGCCCCCGGCCTGACCGACACGCTCACGGCCGGCGCCCGCGTAGCCGACATCGCCTGCGGCACCGGGCATGCCCTGAACGTGCTGGCGCGCGCGTTCCCAGCGTCGGTCTTCACCGGGTACGACCTCGACGAGCACGCGATCGCCAGGGCCCGGGCCGAGGCAGCGGGCGCTGGGCTGACGAACGTGAGCTTCGAGGTGGCGGACGTCGCCCGGCTCGCAGCCCACGCCCGGTATGACGTGATCTTCGTGTTCGATGCGATTCATGACCAGGTTCAACCGGACGCAGTGCTGAACGGCATCGCAGCCGCGCTCGTCCCCGGCGGACTCCTGTTCATGCGGGAGCCGCGCGCCGCGGACACGCTGGCCGGGAACCTGGCCAATCCCATGGCCACCGTCTTGTACTCGGTGAGCACGCTGCACTGCATGACCGTCTCGCTGGCCCACGGCGGCGCCGGCATCGGGACGGCCTTCGGCGAGCAGCACGCCAGGCAGCTGCTGGCGGCCGCGGGATTCGCCGAGCCTGACATCAAGCCCGCTCCCGGCACGCCGCTCGACGCCGTTTATATGACCAGGACGCCGGCCTGACTCAGCCGGGGCCGAAGCTGACGGTGGAACTCATCGCCGTCAGCTGGCCCCGGCTGCGCAGGTGGAGCTTGGCGAGCAGCGCTGACACGTGCGTTTCGACGGTCCTGACCGACAGGAACAACTTTGCGGCGATGTCGGCGTTGGACAGGCCCTCGCCCAGCAGGCGCAGCACCTCGGCCTCCCTCGCGGTCACGCCGCGGCTGGCAAGTTCCGCGGGTACCGGGGCCGACGGCCGCCTGCGACGCGGCACTGGCCCGCCGGCATCGCGCAGCAGCCGGCGGGCGCGCTCCCGGTAGGCGGTCGCTCCGGTGTCTTCGTAAAGGTCGACCGCTTCTCGCAGCCACCTGATCCCGGCTTCGCCGCCGAGGATCTCGGCTCCGATGATCCGCATGCTGGCGACTGTGAAGGGCATGGGCCCGGTGGCTGCCGCGATGGCGGCGTCGACTCCCGCTGCGTCGCCGGCCAGCAGGGCGCGTGCCGCGCTGACCAGCACCGGCCGTAGGTACCACCGTTCCAGGTCAGGCAGCGCCTCCGCGCGGCGCAGCGCGACCGCGGCCTCCTGCGGCCAGCCGGCCGCCGCCAGAGCCCAGACGAGGTAGCAGGCCGAATCCATGGGGGCGACGCCCGGCATCGCCTCGACTATCGTCGCCACGCCCTCGAGCCGCGCGATCGCCTCGTCGTAGCGCCCGTGCTGCAGGGCGATGTCGGCCCTGATCGATGCGGTGAACATGAACAAGTCCGGCGCGGGCGCCAGCGCTTCAGCCGCAAGGAACAGTGGCTCGACGTCAGGCTCGGAGAAGCTCAGGGCGCCGGCCTGCGCGACGAGCAAGAAACCTAGCTGGTCCAGCCGCAGCTCGCGCGCTCGCGTGACGGCCGGGCGGAGCATCTCGAGCGCGGCGGCCGGATCGCCCTGCAGCGTGAGCGCCGTCGCTAGCGTCTCCTCTGCCCAGGCGAGTTCGATCAGCGCGCCGGCCGCGGCGGCCACCTCGACCGCCTCGCGCAGCAGCACGGGCCGACCGCCGGCGAAAAACTCCTGCTTTCCGAGCTGGAATAGCGCACGCAGCCTGGCCTGAGTCCGGCCGGCTGACCCTGCCTCGGCGGCCTGCGCCGACCACGCCTCGCAGGCGGCGGTGCGCTCGCCCAGGAAATCGAGTGTCCGGCCGCTGATATCGAGCGCGGCGAGCCGGGTGTCGAGGTCGGCCGGTCCGGCCAGCACCGCGTCGGCCTCGGCTCGCGCCGTCGCGGCGTCGCCGCCAACCAGGGCGACCCGGGCAACGAGGAGCCTGGACATCGGCAGTCCGTCATCGCCGCGTGCGAGCACGGCCCTCGCTCGGTCCGGGTGGCCCGCCTCCAAGGCCGCCGACGCCATCCGATTGCGCCGCTCAGCCGAGTCGCCGCTCGCGTGCACGGTCGTCTCGTCGATCTCCAGCGCCTCGGCCCAGCGCCCCTGCGCCACCAGGACCGAGGCCAGCGTGTCCGCGGCCGTTGCCCTGATCCCGGCAGTACGGGCGAGATCGACGCCGCGCCTTGCGAGGCTCTCGGCGCCGAGCAGGGCGTGAGCCGCAATCTCGCGGCTGGCAGCGGCGGCGAACAAACCGGCGGCATCGTCGTCGGCTCCGGCCGCGGCCATGTGCGCGGCGCGCCTGGCCAGGGCCGGCTCGCCGGCCAGGGCGGCGGCGGCGCGCCGGTGCATGGCGGTCACGATCTGCGGGATCGCGGCGTCGATGACGGCCTCGCGGATGATGTCGTGCCGGAATCCGATCGCGCCCCGGCTCGTGGCGAGCAGTCCCGCGTCAACGCCCATCCGCAGCGCCTCCGACACCGTGGCGTCGTCGGCGGCCGCCACGGCTGGCACGAGCCCTGGTGGATCAGGCTGGCCGGCCACGGCCAGGGCCAGAAGCACGTCCCGCAGCGAGGGCGGCAGGCGCTCCAGCCTGGCCGCTACCAGCCCGCGAACCGAGCGCGGCAGGACCACGGGGCCGCCACGCCAGTGAGCCGACCCTGCCTCGATGACGACCGACCTGGCCCGTACGTGGGCGTCGACCACCTCCTCGACGAACAGCGGCACGCCGTCGGTCCTGGCGATGACGTCGGCGATCAGCTCAGCCGGCGGCGCCCCATCCAGCAAGTGCGCCACGAGATCACCGACGGCGCGGTGACCGAGCGGCTCGAGTTCGACCACCGTCGCCGCGCCGTCGCCGCGCAGGGCGCGGACGAGATCATCGGCTACCGCCGACTCGCCAGGCCGCAGGGCGACGGCGACGGCGAGGCCGTCCACCTTCGCCGACGCCACGTAGCGGACTGCCTCCAGGCTGTCGGGATCGGCGGCGTGCAGGTCGTCGAGGACGAGCAGGGCGCCGTGGCTCGCCCGGGCAATGTCCCGCAGGACACGCACGGTGCCCTCGAGCGCCAGCAACCGCAACTGGCCGCCTGCGAGGTCCGCTCCGTCGCGGACCGGAGCCTCCCACTCGGGCAGGATCAGCCTCAGTCCGTGATCGAACGGCGACCGCATCGGCGCTGCCGGATGCCCGCGCAACCAGGACCGCAACGCCTCGGCGATCAGGCTGAACGGCGCGGGTGCGGAGATAGCGGCCCGGCCCGCCGCCACGCCAAGGCCGGCCCGCCGTGCGGCGTCGGCCGCCTCGTGCAGCAGGCGGCTCTTGCCGACGCCGCCTTCACCGACGAGCAGTGTGCAGGCGGGTTCGCCGGCCCGCGCGCGATCTACGGCGCGCGCCAGGATGTCGCTCTCGGCTTCGCGCCCGACCGTCACCGTCGCCGAGCGCACGCCTGGCCCTGACCGCATTCGATCTCCTCTGGTCGATTATTACCCGTGGAAACACGGATCCGCCCAGGTGAGCGCCAGCGTCATAATGCCGTGAACGGAGGCCCTGTAGGGACCCAGACTGTGAGGGAGCGTCCATGTCGTTCGAGGACCTGATGACAGCGGTAAGCCGGTGGATGGTGGCGACCGAGGCGCTCGCTGCCGTGGGCGCCGAAATGATCCTGGCACAGGCATCAGAGCCTGGTCACCCCGAAGTTGCCGGCGCTCTGCGAGGAGTCTCGGCGGCCGCGGGACTGCCAAGCCCTGAGCAGCTCGCCCCGCCGCAGCGCGAGATGGTCGCCGGTCTGGTCAGGATGTGCCTGCACCAGGCGCAAGACCTAGTCGACGACCCAGGCAGGTCGCCGGGGTGGACATTCACCGACCCTGACATCCTCGCCGGCTGGGGCCGCGGCTCCATGATGGTCCCCGGTGCGCTGACCGCCGCGCTGCCAGAACTCGCGGATACCCGCTCCTTCCTCGACGTCGGCACAGGCGTTGGCCTGCTCGCAGTCGCCGCCGCGCGCACCTGGCCGACAGCAACCATCACCGGAATCGACGTCTGGGAGCCGGCCCTGCGGATGGCCGCGGCGAATATCGAGGGCGCCGGTCTTGGTGACCGGGTCGTTGTCAGGCACGAGGACGTGACCGACGTTGACGAAGCCGACAGCTACGACTGCGTATGGTTCCCCACCTTCTTCGTCACCGAAATAGTGCTCGAAGCCGCGGTGCCGCGCCTGGTCCGGTCGCTGCGGAAAGGCGGCTGGCTCGTCCTGGGACGAATGGCACCGCCGCCCGACCAGCTCGCTGAGGCGGTCACGACCCTGCGCACTGTCCGCGGCGGCGGCGCGGACCTCGATGCGAAGCGGCTGACCGCTGCCCTGGCGGACGCTGGCTGCGCGAGCATCAGGACGCTGCCGCGCAGCGGGCCCGCACCGCTTGAGTACATCGTCGGCCAGCGCGCCGGCTGACGTCACAATGTGACGCCGGGGAGGTCACGCCTCATGGGTGACGGCAGCAAACTGAGCGAAGGAGACCGCGATGCCGCACCTGAACATGGCAGAAGACCAGCTGGCCAACCTTGACGAGCCGCTGCTTCGCGGGCTGGCCGCGAAGTTCATCCAGTTCCTCGAGACAGGCACGGCCCCTGCGGGCCTGTTCGCGACCGACGCGTTCTGCGACTTCACCATGCCGCAGTGGCGCCTGCAGGCGCAGGGCGCCGAGGACATCGTCCGCCTGCGGAAGGCCGGTCATCCCTCCCCAGGCCGGGTGCCTCGCTCGCGCTTCGACGCCACCATGACCGGCTTCGTCCTCGAGGTCGAGGAGGAATGGGATCAGGATGGTGATTCGTGGTATTGCCGCGAGCTGTTCCGTGCCGACGTCGCTGACGGCGCGGTTGCCCAGATCTCGGTGTACTGCACGGGCGACTGGGACCGCGCCACGGTCGCTAAGCACCGGCAGAGCGTGCAGTTGATCAGGCCGTAAGGCCCTGCGGCCCGTCGGGTGTCAGTTGAGTGCGCGGCGGGCCGCCTGAGCCCAGATTTCTACACTATATGTATGATTATTTACTTTTGATACTGACTATGTGTCATGAATGACGCCACTCTGATTTGCCGCCGGCTGGTTAACGCAGGCGGATTAAACCGAAATCAGCCCCGTATAGCTGCTGGGAATGCTTTAGTAGCAGCGGGGCGCGTTCGGACTGGTCTCGCGCCTGGCTTGCAGGCCATCACGTCGCCACCGAGTCCCTGTTATCTCGGCTGGTTTTCTCGGCGGGCAAGCGCAGGCTGACCGAGGGCAGCGGAGAATCAGGAAATAGCGTGCTGATTGGCGCAGGCGGCGGCGCATGACCGAACTGGCTTCGGTCAGCGAGGCTGATTCCGGTTCGCGAGCCGCGGGAATCGCCCGTGGCGCGGGGGTCATTGCTGGCCTGACCATGCTCGCTCGTGTCCTCGGCCTGTTCAGGACGCTCGTCTTCTCCCAGACCGTCGGCGCGACCTGCCTTGGCACGGCGTACTTCACCGCGAATCAAGTTCCCAACATCGTCTACGAACTGGTACTGGGCGGGGCACTCGGCAGCGCGATGGTTCCCGTGCTGGCCCGCTCGGCCGAGCGCTCTGGCGCCGATCCGATGGAGAAGGCGCAGGTCAGCCAGATCATGTCGGCCTTGCTTACCTGGACGCTCGTCATCCTCGTCCCGCTGACGCTCATCGTCGGCGTCGCGGCAGGCCCGATCTCTTCGCTGCTGACGCCCCAGAACCCGAGCGCGCAGTGTGTCCATGCGGACTTGGTCGCGACGACCGCCGACATGCTGCGCGCCTTCGCGCCGCAGGCGCTGCTGTACGGACTCACGGTCGTGCTGTTCGGACTGCTGCAGGCCTACCGCAGGTTCGCCGCCTACGCGCTGGCCCCGCTGGTTTCCAGCGTGGTGCTGATCGCCTCCTACCTCGCCTTCGCCCCCCTCGGCGGCGGCCCGTCGCTGGCCACGCTGAAGCTGCCCGCGCAACTTGCCCTATCCGGCGGCGCCACGCTCGGCGTAGCCGCGATGGTGGTGGTCGGCCTCGTGCCGACCTGGCGGCTGCGGCTCAAGCTGAGGCCGGCCTTCCGGTTCCCGCCGGGCATCGCCCGCCGGGCCGGCGGTCTCGTGATGGTCGGCCTGATCGAGGTGATCGTCCAGCAGGTTTCCGCCATCGCCGTGATCGCGCTCGCCAACGGGCGCGGCGAGACCGGCGCGCTGGTCATGTTCAACTACGCGTCGCAGGTGTTCAATTCGCTGAACGCCGTGCTGGCGCTCTCGATCGTGCTCAGCGCGTTTCCCGTGTTGTCGGCTCGGGACGGGTCCGTCTTCGACCGCACCTGCGCGGGATCGACGCGGGCAGTCTTGCTGGTGGCCTGCCTCGGCGTAGCCGTGATCGGCGCTGTAGCGGTTCCGGCCGCGCACGTCCTTGCCAGGCAGCCAGATCAGGTGCCGCAGCTGGTCGCGGGCTTCGCGCTGTTCGCTCCTGGGCTGCTCGGCCTCGGCGTGCTGGCCAACCTGACCCGTGCCTTGCTCGCGATCGGGCGCCTCAAGGTGGCGTGCGCCGCGGTGGCTGGCAGCTCGCTGCTGGCAGCGCTGGCGCAGGTGGTGCTCGCCGAACTGGTATCGACGCACGGCGTCGTGGCCGCGCTCGCTCTCGGTAACTCCATAGGCATGATCGGCGCGGCCATTCCGCTCGTGTTCGTGACCAAGCGGCTGCGCGGCAAGGCGGCCGTGCAGGGAGTGGGCAGGACGACGCTGACCGGAGTCGCCGCCGCGGCCCTCAGTACCGTCGTCGGCGTCGGCGTCTGCCTCGCGCTGCCGGCGAGCAGCAAGCTGCTCGACGCCGTCGTCGCAGTCCTCGCGGTCGGCTGTGCGGTCCTGGTCTTCGGCGGCGTCGCCTTCGCGCTGGATGACGGCGACCTCCGGATCGTCCTGGCGCGGCTGCGCCAGCTGGCAAGGCTCCGGCCCGCCGGCGAAGTACCGGACGGCGCCGGGCAGATGAGCCCGGAGCTCGGAGGCTGGCCCTGGAAGTTCACGCCAGCTCATCTCGGCGCGCTCGCCACCGCCGCGCGCCAGCGCAGACACGACCAGCCGGCCGAGATGCGAACGTCAGGCCAGGTGCCAGCGATGGATACTGCGGATCAGCCAGGAAGCCCGTCAGGCTTGGTACTTGGCGCGACGGCCGGTACTGGTGAAGCCGAGCCTTCGGTATAGCGCTATGGCGTGCGGGTTGTCGACGTTGACGTTGAGGGTGCTCGTGGTCTGGCCTGCCGACCGCATCAGCTGAACAGTCTCGGTGACCAGCCTGGCGCCGATGTCCTGGCCGCGTGCCGAGGGCACAACGCCCACCTGGGTGATCCAGCCCGTGGCCTCGCCCGCGATATAGCCGACGTCGGCGCCCGCGACCGTGGCGAGCAGCGTCCACTCAGGGCGGAAGTCCTCGTCACCGCTGAGCCAGTCGATCCAGCGTGCCTGGGACCAGTCAGGGAACCCGGGACGGTCACCGAAGGCCGAGGTATAGACGACGTAAAATCGCGCCGGATCGGCCTGTCCCCACGACTGCATGGTCAGGTCACCGGGTGCGTGCGTGGCCGGCAGCGGCACCTGGCCAGCCAGTTGCATGACGTCCTCGGCGAGCACCTGTGCGAGGCCCCTGCCCAGGTACAGCGCGTGGGCGCCGTCGCTGAGCGCCTCGGTCTCGGCGCGCAGCAGGGCCCGTCCTGCCTGGCCGACTGCCCAGTCGAAGGCGTGCCCGCCGATACCACGCCGGCGCCAGTCCGGATGGACCATCCCGGTCGTGATCGCCGGCTGATCTTCGCCTGACGCGCCCGTTGCAGGCGTGCTGATGCAGGAGGCGGCGACCAGTGCGGAGCCGTCCCACCCGGCATAGGTCTGCCTGCCTGACAGGTATGACCGGTCAAGGAAGTCGGGACTGGCGGCGAACGGCTGCCCCCCGTCGGCCGACAAGCACGCGCGCGCCAGGTCGATCAGTGCCCGCAGATCAGAGCGGCCCAGCGGTCGCCAGGCCAGCGCGGCACGAGAAGCGTTCACTGCCGTGACCCCTTCGATCAGTCAAACGGAGGCCGACACTACGGGCTCCGTGCCGCTAGCCGCAACGACATTCCTGCCCGCTGCGACCCTCCTCAGGATGTTGCGTTGACGCAACCGGTGAGTTGCTATAGTGTGGCAACCGTTCAGTTGCTACATACGGAGGATGTCATGGCTTTTCCTGATCGCATCGAACGGACCGTGGAGGTCGCGCACCCGCCGACCGACGTGTGGGCGGCGCTCACCACAGCAGAGGGCCTCGGCGCCTGGTTCGGCAACGAGGCGACCATCGACCTGCGTCCCGGCGGAGCCGCCCGGATGACCTGGACCGGCGGGTACACGGCCGACATGCGGGTGGAGCGGGTGGAGGAGCCCACCGTGTTCGGGTTCACCTGGCATATCTTCGGCCTCGCCGACGACGATCCACGCCGTACCTACGTCGAGTTCACGCTCGAGCCCGCGGGCGCGGGCACCAGGCTCACCGTCGTCGAATCCGGGTTCGCCCAGTTGGCAGAGGACGCCTACCGCAAGGCGTTCGACGGCAACACCGAAGGCTGGGCGAAGGAACTTGGCGAACTGATCGCCTACCTCGATGCCGCCTGACAATGAGGCGATCGCCGAGCAGGTCTTTATCGCTCTGGCCGACTCGACCAGGCGAGCCATCCTGGCCGCGCTCGCGGCGGATGGCCCGGCCACGGCGACAGACCTGGCCGGGCGCTTGCCGATCACGCGGCAGGCCATCGCCAAGCACCTCGCGCTGCTCACCGACGCTGGCCTGGTGACGGCCGAGCCCGGTGAGCGGCGCCGGGTTCGGTACCAGCTGCGCTCCGCCCCGATGCAGGTGGCGCAGCAGTACCTGGCCGCGATGGCCCGCGACTGGGACGGAGCGCTGGGCCGGCTGAAGAACCACCTTGACCGCAGGATCGGCCACAGCCCGCCAACCACACCCGATGAATCGAGGGGACATCATGGCTGATCACGAAGCTGCCGCCGGAGCTACTGCGCAGGCCCGAACTGCCGCCGCGGTCGCGGTGACGCTCGGGCTCGCCGCCGCGTGCTGGGCCGGCGCGCTCTGGCAGATGAACGGGATGAACATGGGGCTCGCGACCGCCCTTGGCTCGTTCGCGTTCTTCATCGCGGTGTGGATGCTGATGATGGCGGCGATGATGCTGCCAGGCGCGGCACCGGCGGCCGCCAGGCGCGCCCACCTCACCGGCCGGGCGCTGTCCGTGCCACTGTTCGTCGCGTCCTACCTCGCCATCTGGGCGCTCGCGGGCGTCGTGGTCTACGCGACATACCGGCCGCACGGCCCCGTTCTGGCCGGAGCGGTCGTGGTAGCCGCCGGCGTCTACGAGTTCACGCCGCTCAAGAGGTACTTCCGCGAGCGCTGCCGGGAGAGCAGCGGCCCTGGCTGGGAGTTCGGCGTCTGCTGCTTCGGCTCGAGCATCGGGCTGATGCTGGTGCTGGTGGTGCTCGGCGTCATGAGCATCACCTGGATGGTGGTGATCGCCATCGTGGTCCTGGCCCAGAAGCTGCTGCCGCCCAAAGCCGCCATCGACGTGCCGCTGGCCCTCGCGATCGTCGCACTCGGCGTCCTGATCGTCGCCGCGCCTTCGTCGGTGCCGGGACTGATGCCCTCGATGTAAGACGTCACGGGGCGGCGAGAGTCCGCCGCGAAGCGAAATCCGCGAGGAGAAAAAGAAACCGCGAGGATAAAAGGAGAGAGGAACCATGACCAGTCACAAGACGGCGACGCGCGAGGAGTGGCTCGCTGCCCGCAACGACCTGCTAGCCAGGGAGAAGGAAGTGACCCGCCGGGGCGACCAGCTCGCGGCCGAGCGGCGCGCCCTGCCGTGGGTGCCGATCACCAAGGAGTACCGCTTCGACACCGAAGGCGGGTCCAAGACGCTCGCCGAGTTGTTCGACGGCCGCAGCCAGCTCATCGCCTACCACTTCATGTTCGGCCCGGGCTATGAGGCGGGCTGCCCGACCTGCTCGTCGATGGCGGACTCCTTCGATGGCGCCGTCTCGCACCTGAACGCGCGCGACGTGACGTTCACCGGCATCTCGCGGGCGCCCATCGGCAAGCTCCAGGCCTATAAGCAGCGAATGGGCTGGACCTTCCCGTGGGCCTCGTCATACCGGAGCGACTACAACTTCGATCAGGAGATCACGAACCCGGAGGAGCGCGTCAGGGGCTGGATCACCGGCGGCGTTCCGCCCATCGCCGCAAGGAATGCCGAGGATTGCGGCACCGACCCGGTGACGTACATGTCTGAGTCGCCGGTGATGACCACCTACGCGCTTGAGGATGGCAACGTCTACCTGACCTACTCGACCACCGCCCGCGGGCTCGAGTTCATGATGGGCTACTACGCCTTCCTCGACCGTGTTCCGCAGGGCCGCCACGAGGATGACGCGCCGCAGGGATGGCTGTTCCGGCACGACGAGTATCCGGCCAGAACATGAGGTTCCGGCCGCGTGGTCAGGCGGTGACGGGATCGATCGGGGTGATCGCGCCGAGCCGCTGCTCGATCAGCTCGGCGACCGCCAGGCAGCGAAGCTCTGTGTACTTGTTGCCCATGACCTGGACGCCGACGGGCAGGCCGTCCGCCATCCCGGCCGGGACTACCGCGGCCGGGGTGCCGAGCAAGTTAGCTGGAAGGACCGGGCGCATCAGCTCGAGGGTGCCGAGCGCGCCCTCGGCGCTGGCGATGTCGAAATCTAGCGGGAAGGCCGGTGGGGTCCAGACCGGGCACAGCAGCAACGGGTACTCCTGGTACCACAGGCTCCAGCGGCGGGCCAGCCCGTGCCTGGCGGTATGGGCGATCGCCCAGCCGGTCAGGTCTGGCGCGGGGAGGTGCTCGAGGGCGTGGCCGAGGAACTGGCGCCCGCCAGGGCCCATGATCTGCTCCAGCTCCGGCATCATGATGCGCAGGTCTACGGAGAGCATCGTGCTCCACAGTTCGAGCGCCTGCTCATAGTCGGGCGGCACCGCCTCGCAGACGTCGAAGCCGTCGTCAGCCAGCGCGTCGGCGGCGCGCCGCACGGCCGCGGCGACCGCCGGGTGGGTGCTGCCGCCTGGCGGCTCCGCGAGCACGGCGACCCGCGGCCGCTCACCGGGCGCCAGATCGGTGAAGGTCGCGGGAACGCTCAGCGGATCCCTCGGGTGCTGGCCCGCGATCGCGGTAAAGCCCGCTCGGACGTCGGCGACCCGGCGCGCCATGACGCCTTCTACGGCCATCAGCTGGAAGGAGATCGGCAGGTCCTCTGGCGGGATCACGGTGGCCGCGGGCACAGCGCCCGTGGAGGGCTTGATCGACGCCACCCCACAGCAGTGCGCCGGATTGCGAAGTGATCCGCCCAGGTCGTTGCCCAGGCCAAGCGGGCTCATGCCGGTGGCCAGGGCAGCGGCTTCCCCGCCGCTCGACCCGCCTGCGGTCCGCTGCGGGTTCCACGGGTTGCGAGTCAGACCGTGCAGGGCCGAGTCGGTATGGACGCGCAGCCCGAAGTCAGGCAGGTTGGTCCGGCCGATCGGGATGGCGCCAGCGGCGCGCAGCCGCTCCACCTGCGGCGCGTCCACCGGCGCAATGGCCTGCGCCAGGGCGGGGACCGCCTGGGTGGTCGGGGTGCCCGCAAGGTCGATGTTCTCCTTGACGGTGCAAGGGACGCCGTGCAGCGCGCCCAGATCCGAGCCGCCGGCCACCGCCCGGTCGGCCGCGTCGGCGGCCGCGAGCGCCTGCTCAGGCAGGAGCCGCACGAGCGCGTTGAGGTGCGGGTTCACCGCATCGACGCGGTCGAAGTGCGCCTGGATCACCTCGCGGCTGCTGACCTGCCGGCCGCGGATCATCGCGGCGAGTTCTACCGCGCTCTTACGCCACAGCTCACTCATTGCGCCATCCCTCCGAGTGCAGACCGAGGCAAACGTACGCCATCACACCGATTCCGGTGAAGAGGCCAGGGTTCCGGTGAAGAGGCCAGGGTTCCGGTGAAGAGGCCAGGGTGTTGTATCTCGGTCGCGAACGTCGGCCGGCGCGATGGTCAGGCGAGTTCGGCCAGGACGGCGGCGGCCGCGCTCTGACCTGACCGGACGGCGCCGTCCATGTAGCCGCACCAGACCGGCGATGCCTCCGTGCCAGCCCAGTGGATCGGCCCAGCCGGGGTCGTGAGGGCGTGCCCGTACCTGGTCCACACGTTCGGGCCGAAGATCGTGCCGTAGCAGCCGCCTGACCAGCGTTCTTGCTGCCAGTCCAGTTCGAGGTAGTCAGTGGGGGCTGCCGCCTTGGGGCCGAAGTACCTGACCAGCGAATCGACCACTGCGCGGCGCCGAACCTGCACGCTCTCCCTGCCTAGGCGGCGCGCCTCGTCACCCTCGACGAACGCCAGCAGCACCCCAGGCGAACCGTCGGGCGGGGAGTTGTCGAACACCACTCGTGAGCCCTCGCCGTCGCCGGTCGCCTGGCCGGACAGGCCATCGGCGCGCCAGAACGGCTCGTCATAGATGACCTGGCACTTGATCACCGAGCCCATCGGGGCGCGCTGGGTCAGTTGCTCGCGCCAGTGCGGCATGGCCGGCTCGTACTCGATCCGCCCGGCCAGCAGCGGCGGCGCGGTCACGATGATCCGCTTGCCATCGAATTTTCCGGCTCCGGTAGTGGCCGTCACTTTGTCGCCGGTTACGGAGATCTTGCTGACGGCAGCACCTAGCTGGACTGTCGCATCGCCAAGCGGGCCGGCCAGTCGCTCGGCAATCAGCGCCGAGCCGCCGAGGAACCGGTCCTGCTGCGCGCCGCCGGTGGTGTCGATCAGCCTCTGGAAGGAGCCGCCGGAGTGCGAGTAGAACAGCACGTGCAGCAGCGACAGGTCGCCGGGTTCGGCCGCGAAGACCGCTTCCGCGCCCAGCGCGAGAATCGTGGCGGCGCTCCGGCTCACGGTGTTCCTGCGGACCCAGGTCCCGAAGGTCTGGCCGTCCCACTGCTCGGCCCTGGCCGCCGTCCATGGCGCATCCAGCGGCACCTTCTTAGCCAGCGACTCAAGCCGCGCCTGCGCCCGGCCGATGTCGGCCAGTACTAGCGGGTTGATCCGCGGGATCGCGCCTGAGTAGGTGCCGCGCTTGCCGTTGAAGTGCAGCACTTTCTGGCCGGTGTCGTAGGTAGGGAAGGTGGCGATATCCAGGTCAGCCGCCAGGGCCAGCACCCGGTCTTGCGTCGGCCCGGCCCACTGGCCGCCCATCTCCACGATCTTGCCGTCGCCGATCTCCTGGCTGACGACGCGGCCGCCAACCCGGTCCCTGGCCTCGAGCACCAGGACCGAGCGGCCCGCGACGACGAGGCCGCGCGCCGCTGTCAGCCCGGCAAGGCCAGCCCCGACCACGAGCACATCTGCCGACTGTCCCATGGCTACCTCTTCCCTGCTGCCGGTTGCGCCCTGCCGTCAGGCTAATGTCAGGCTCGTGCGGGATCTGGTCGAGGACGAGGATGCGCGGGTCGCGCGACTGCTGGACGCGCAGGCCAACGCTGTCGTCTTGTTTGACGAGGTGATCGAGCGGGACTTGATCTCGGCCGGCGTGGGCGAGCGCGCTGCGAGCGACGCGATCCGTGACCTGGCCGCTGACATGTTCGGAGTGAAGCGCCACTGGCACAAGCGGATCGTGCGGGCTGGCCCGAACACTCTGCAGCCCTATCGCCAGAATCCACCTGACCGGCTGATCGATGCCGACGACATCGTGTTCTGCGATTTCGGCCCGGTCTTCGAGCAATGGGAGGCCGACTTCGGCCGCACTTATGTGCTCGGCGACGACCCGGCCAAGCACGCGCTGACCGGCGCCCTGCCGGTGGTATGGCACGCCGCCAGGAACTACTTCCACGCTCATCGCGACATCACCGGTGAGCAGTTGTATGCCCACGTCGTGTGGTTGGCAGAGCAAGCAGGCTGGGAATTCGGCGGCACCATCGCCGGGCACCTAGTGGGCCAGTTCCCGCACGAAAAGATCACCGGCGACGACATCGACTCCTACATCGCCCCAGGCAACGGCGTGCGCATGCGCCGCCGCGACAGTGCCGGCCTGCAATGTCACTGGATCCTCGAGGTCCACCTTGTCGACCGGCACAAGCAAATCGGCGGCTTCGTCGAGGAACTCCTTGACATCGGAACTCCCGCCATTCGCGCCGCCGTAAGGTAGCGCCATGGCCGTGACGCTGGAAGAGATCACCGACGCGAACCGCGACGCGGTTCTGGCGTTGCACGTCGCGCCTGCGCAGGAGCGCTTCGTCGGCTCCGTTCGCGCCGCGCTGAGCGACGCGACGGAGTTCCCTGAGGCCAAGCCGTGGTACCGGGCTGTCTACGTCAGCGGCCCCGCGGTACAGGTCGAAGCGGTCGGGTTCGTGATGATCAGCTGGAATGTCCCGCCGCAGCCGCCGGAGATCATCGGGCCATGGTTCTTGTGGAAACTGCTCATCGACGAACGGCACCAAGGTCGCGGCTACGGCGCCGCGGTCGTCAGGCATATCGCGGAACTCGTAAGGGCCGAAGGCGCGAGGGAGTTGCTGACCAGCTACATGCCAGACGAGGGCGGCCCAGCCGGGTTCTACCAGCGGCTCGGGTTCGTGCCGACTGGCGATGTCGATGCGCAGGGTGAGGTCATCACGCGGCTCGTGTTGGCGCCGGCGTAGCTCCGCCCGGCCTGCCTCAGGCCTTGCCGCGATGGTGCGCTTGCGGTAGCCATGTGCTGCTGGAGGTCGGATGAAGCGATCAGGGTCACGCTGGCCACGTCTGACGCAGGACGGTCTGCGTCGCGCCGGCGCGCTGGCCGTTGCGGCGATCGCGGTGGCCGGGTGTCAGGCTGCGGCCGCCGGCGCGGCAGGCAGACGCAGCACGACCCCTTCAGCCGGGCCTAGCACGACACCGAGTACAGCCCGACCCTCGCCGTCATCGGCTGTGCCGGTCCCGCCGACGGGCCAGTCACCGCGGATCATGATCGTCGGCGACTCGATCACCGAAGGCAGTGCGGGTGACTACACCTGGCAGTACCGGCTCTATGAGCATTTGCGCGCCGACGGGGTCACCCCGCGGATGGTCGGCCCGCATCGCTCCCTGTTTAACAACGTGACCAAGACTGAGGGGAACCAGAGCTACGCTAATCCCAGATTCGAGCGCGCGAACGACGCCACCTGGGGCATGACCCTGTCCCGCGAGAAGGACGCGATCGGCGGCACGGTCGCGACCTACCGGCCGGATTATCTCCTGGTGCTGCTCGGCCTTGACGACCTCTTCTGGTATGGCACGAGTCAGCCAGACATGGCCGCCAACCTCGCGGTCTTTATCGCGGCAGCGCGGGCGGCTCGGCCGCACATCAGGATTGTGCTCGGCCTCCTGCCGCCCGACATCCACACTCAGACCAATCCCGTCTTCGCGGCCAGCGTCGCCAGCTTCAATGCCGCGATCTCCTCGACAGCCGCACGGCTTTCCACGACCGGCTCACCCATCGGCGTCGCGCAGGACGGAGCCGGCCTGAACGTGGCCACCGACCTCTGGGATGGCACGCACCTGAATGCGAACGGCGAGGTCAAGATCGCGGCCGCCTTCGCTGACATTCTCGCGAGCAGGTTCCACCTCGGCCGCACCTACCCAAGCCCGTTCCCCGTCCTGCCCACAGGCCCGCTCACCCGGCCGCTCCTCACAGTGAAGCCGTCCCGCACGCCGCGGCAGGCGAAGTTGTCGTGGACGCCAGTTCCCGGCGCCGACACGTACCGCGTCTTTGTCAAGGACGTGACTGGCGGGGAAACGACGTTCAGGCGACTGCCGTTCCCGCTGACCGCGGCCCAGAACCCGTGGACCGCCTGGCCTGCTGACCTCGGGCGACAGGTACGACTTCAAGCTCCAGGCCTGCAAGGGTGTCGACTGCGGCGCCTACTCGAACGTAGCCAGCGTCGCCGCCCCTTAGCCGCTCGAGCCACCGGATGTCATTGTTCGGCCACGAGCCGACGTGCCGCCGCCTCGTCGGACAGGGTCACCAGCACGCGCACCCCCTGAATCTGCAGCTGGGGCTCCAGTCCCCCTGCATCGTCCGCCGAGACGATAGCCCGCAGGCCGTTATTGCGCAGCATGCCGGCGATCAGTTCCGCTTCTATGCGGCTCGTCGCGAGCGCCACAGGCCTGTCCGCGATCTCGCTGCGAGCGTCATCGTCAGGTCCGGTCACCGAGGCACCTCCTGCTTTCCGGCCTGCCCGCCGATCCGCTTATTATGCGCTGCGAGCGCTACGCGCAATCGGCGCCGGCCCGCCGTTGGTCACCGGCGGGAGCGCCGCCTGGCTAGGACCCGTTCCTGCGCCCGCGGACGACGGACCACCATCGGCTCGCCAACGAGCCGGCCCGGAAACCGGCCCGACGGATGGCAGCCAGATCGGGGACGCCCGCGATTACGAGGCCCGCGATGATGAGCAGGGCAGCCGGCAGGCACAAGGCGATGACCTGCTGGGCGCTTAGGACGCCGAGGGGCAGGCAGATCACGGCGGCCGTCCCGAGAAGCACGCCAGCTCCCGCGGACCAGGCCGCTCGCCTGGTCCGCGGCCGGCGAGGGCTCCGGTCCTCGGGCTTCCTCAACGGTCCGCCGTCCAAGGCCACCAACTCCCCGGTCGGTGACGCCCCGCATTGCGCCCCGCGCGCGCACCCACCCGAATAGCGCTCTTATGTCCCCCCGGACAGCCCACATGGACAGCGCCGCTTTCCCCGACTACGGCGCGTGCCGCTGTTGAATGCAGGCTCAGAGCCGAGCCGGACTCTATACCCGCGGAGAGCTTCCCTGCGGTTGCCGCGAGGAGAAGTCGTCGATCCTTGCCGCATCCATGCTTTCTGACCGACCCGATTTACCGCTTCCGGGGGTAAATCACACCGGAGGTGCTGGGCCGCCCGGCCTGCTGGGCTGGCTGGGTGCTGGGGGCGGAACAGTGGTCGCGTGCTGCAGGAGTGCCTGCGCGGACCAGTGCGTGAGCGCGACCGCGTCAGTCCTTGACAGGCCGGCGACGTCGACGAGCCAGACGATGGCCTCGATGCCGATGGTGGCGCGGATGCTGATCACTAGCTGACGGACCTGCTGGTCGGTGAGGTCACCGCGGACGCCGTCGAGCGCCTCGGCGATCCAGGCGATCGCGCGCCCCTGGCGCAGCGGCAGCGCGTCTCGTTCGGCGGCATCGGCCTCGAGGGACAGGCGCAGCATCGTTCGCTGCTGGGCCTCGGTGTCCAGGATCAGGGCGCTGAAGTTGCGGACGACGGCATCGAGCCGGGCTGCCGGGTCCTGCGGCGGGTCCGCCGGCAGCAGCGACGTGGCGGCGATCTCCGGGTGCGCCGCGACGAGCAGCGCGCGCTTGTTCGGGAAGTAGCGGTACGCAGTGGTCCGTGAGATGGAGGCTGCGGCGGCGGCTTGCTCCACCGTCGGCGTGACTCCGGCGGCGACGAGGTCTCGGGCAGCAGCGACGAGTGCGTCTCGGGTCCGGGCTTTCTGGGCCGAGCGCCCGCCGGTCTCATAGGGCGTTGACATCACCTTTATGGTATGCCAGTCTCGTCGTGGGACGCTAGTCCCATAAACTGGAGGGAAGCGCGATGACCGCGAGCACGGCCAGAAAATCGCTCGTCCGGGCAACGGATGACGGGGAGCGCCGCTGGTTCTTTGGCGGCGGCATGCACATCTGGAAGGCGACGGCCGAAGACACCGGCGGCGCTTTCCTCCTCTTCGAGGACCGGATGGACCACGGCAAGGTCACACCGCTGCACCTGCACCCGGACTCCGACGAGACGATGATCGTGCTAGCTGGCGAGATCCTCATGCACCTCGACGGACAGGAGTACACGGTCCGCGCCGGCGGCATCGCCAGCGCCCCGCGAGGAGTCCCGCACGCCTTCAAGGTCACCGGCGCCGACGGCGCCCGGCTGCTGTGCCTCCACACACCTGGCTGCTGCCAGGCTTTCTACCTCGATGCCAGCGAGCCCGTGGCGAGCGATAACAGCCGGGGCATCGATACCGGCCCGGTCGACATGGGGCGCGTGCAGGCCTCGGCCCGCAAGAACGGCGGCATCCAGATCCTCGGCCCGCCGCCGTTCAGCCACGTTCCTCAGGGCTGACCTGGCTGAGCGCTGGCCGGGTAGCGCAGCCCGAGGGACTGTTGCGTACATCGCGGGCAGTGCGGCTAGCGGCGTAAGCGAGGCCCCTTCCTATAGCTGGGCGGCCCGGGCGCGGGCGGCCTGACGGACTAGGTGGTCGCGCTCGGCGACGTCCGTGGCCCGACGGGCGGCATCCGCGTACGCCGCTGCGGCACCAGGGAGGTCGCCGCTGAGCTCGTGCAGATGTCCGCGGACGGCGTGCCACCTGTGCCGCTCCCCGAGCACCTCGCGGAGCCGATCGGTCTCGCGCAGCCCGGCGGCGCCGCCGAGGACGTGGCCGACCGCGACCGCGCGCCCGAGCACCGCGGCGGGATCCTGGCGCACCGGGTCGTCGGTGAGGGCGACGAGGTCGTCGTACCAGGCGAGGATCTGCGGCCAGTCGGTCTCCTCGGCGCTTGCCGCGTCGTCGTGCAGGGCTGCGATGGCGGCCTCGACCTGATAGCGGCCTGGGCGCTGAGCGGCCAGCGCTGACTGCAGGACGCGCACGCCGTCGGCGATCTCGCGGGTGTCCCACAGGCGGCGGTCCTGTCGGTCGAGCGTGACGATGCGGCCCTTCGAGTCGAGTCGAGCCGGGAGGCGGGCGTGGTTGAGTAGCATCAGCGCGAGCAGCCCGCGTGCCTCCGGTTCGTCGGTCGCGAGGGTGAGTTGGCGAGCAAGGCGGATCGCCTCGCCTGCAAGGTCCATCCGACCCGCGTGGCCGGCCGTGTAAACGAGGTAGAGCACGCGCAGCACGACGGCGAGGTCGCCGGGCTGGTCCAGGCGGCGCCCCTGAAGGGCGCGCTTGGCCCGGCTGATCCGCTGCGCCATCGTCGCCTCCGGCACGTAGAAGGCGTCGGCGATCTCCCGGGTGGTGAGGCCGCCTACGGCACGCAGGGTAAGCGCCACCTGGGATGCGGGCGCGAGATCGGGGTGGCAGCAGCAGAAGAGCAGGAAGAGAGTGTCGTCACCGTCCTCAGTGGCTGCTGGTCGCGGCTCGGCGTACGTCGCCTCCTCGCGGCGGTGACGGGCGGCCTCGCTGCGGCGGGCGTCGACAAGGCGCCGGGTCGCGACCGCTCCCAGCCACGCACGCGCGTCGCGCGGCGGGTGCTCGGGCCAGACCCGCAGCGCCTCAAGCAGCGCCTCCTGCAGCGCGTCCTCGGCCGCATCGAATTCCTCGCCCCGCCGGATCAGGCCCGCGAGCACCCGAGGGACGAGGGCGCGCAACGCGCCCTCGTCCAGTCGTCGCGTCGGCACGTCGATCACGCTGGGTCAGCCGTCCGAGGGCGCGTCGGACATGACCTCCCGCACGTCGATCCACTCGTAGAGCGGCTTCCCTCCCGGGCCTGGCTCAGAGGAGACGTAGGCCGCGAGTTCGACCGCGCGCTCGTGCGACTCGACGTCGATCATGTACCAGCCCGCCACGAGATCGCTGGTCTCGGGCAGCGGGCCGTCGGTCGTGACTGGCGCGGCCTCCGGGCCGCCGTAACGCACCCACGTGCGCGCCGGCGTGAGCGCCTGTGCGTCAACGTACTCGCCGTTCTCCTCGAGCAGCTCGCTGACGTGCCTGAGGAAGGCCATGTGCGCCTCCACGTCCTCGGGGGCCCACTGATCCATCGAGGGCACGGGACGGTGCGGCTCCGGGCCGCCGCGGTAATGCTTGAGGAGCAGGTACTTCGGCATAGTGGTCTCCTGGTGTCGCGGGCCGCGCCTGTCGTGGCCCTTCACCTGGTGAGCGGAGCCTGTCAGAGCTTCTCGACATGAAATCACTTAGCAAGTTTCACGCCGACGGCCGCACCAAGATCCTGCAAAAGCTCGGTCTCAACACAGCGCGACGGGACTACTGCCGGACCAGCCGGGCACACTCTCGCCGGACCTGGCAAGCAGCCAGGTCCTCCGGGGGGCGACGAATCCATGCATGCGTGCTGTAGATGCGATAACGCGGCAGGATTCTGGGTCATGGCCAAGGACGCCCGCGTAGTACGCCGCCCCTGGTGCCTGTCCTGCATCAGCGAGTTCCTCAACACCGATGACGTGACGATGACGAGGATCGAGGCGCTGCCGCGTACCAGGCGCACCTTCGCGTGGGCCGGACGGCCCGTCCGCCCCGGTTCGAGGCAGGCATAGGGCAGCGAACGGTCAGCGTCACCATCTCAGCGCGGCATGAGGTCACTGGCCGATAGCCGAACCCCCATAGGGCATGACATCATCCCGGACTATGCGCAAAGACCTGCGGGAATCCCCTGAGTACGCCGCGGTCGCCGAGCATGTCCGGCGACTGCATGAACCGGTTTTCGGCAAGCCGCATCATGTCACCGACCTTGACGCGACTGCCGACGCGAGCCGCGTCGTGGTGACCGGATCGGTCTATGACGAACTCGACGGGCTGCCGCGCACGGCCCTGTACGAGGTGCGGGACGGCGCGCTGGAGGCGCTGACCTCCGGTGGCGGTTCGGCGAAGGCTGCCCGGCTCGCGCCGGACGGGTCAGTCCTGGCTTTCTTGTCCGACCGGGCCAAGGCTCACGTCTTCCAGCTCTACATGCTGGCCGGCGGCCAGCTTGGCGAGGCCCGCGCAGCGCCAGCTGTTCCCGGCACTGTCGAGTATCTCGCGTGGTCTCCGGACGGCACCCGGATCCTGCTCGGGGTCGCCGGGTTCGGAGCCGAGATGGCTGACGCGCAGGGATCGGGAACGGCCGGCTCGGACGAGACTGGGCTGCCGTCCTGGTACCCGCACGTCGAGGCCGGGACGCCGGAGGACGCCTGGCGCAGCCTCTGGCTCTACACGCCGGCCTCCCAGGAAATCGCCAGAGTCTCGCCCGACGGGCTGAACGTCTGGGAGGCGGCCTGGTCCGGCTCTGGGCATGTGCTGGCTATCACCAGCGACCAGCCCGGTGAGGACGACTGGTACTCAGCGGTGCTCAGCCGGCTCGACGTCTCGACGGGCGAAGTGACCGAGCTGCTCCGCAGTGACGTCCAGCTCGGGTTGCCTGCCGGGACGCCCGATGGCACGAGGGCCGCCGTGGTACAGGCCGTATGCAGCGACCGGTGGATCGTAGCGGGTGACCTGATCCTGCTGGACTTGGTGACCGGTACCCGGTGCGTCGTCGACACCGCTGGGACAGATGTCTCCGCGGTCCAGTGGATCGACCGAACGCGGGTCGGCTACATCGGCCAGCGCCATCTGGACACCGCGGCCGGGATCGCGGACGCCGGCGAAGGACCCCTGCCGAAGACGATCACCGCCAAGGAACTGGTCGCGTCCGCGCAGTCGTGGGCGAGCTGGTTCAACCCGGCGGGCGCCTTCACGTCCGACGGCCGGGTCGTCGTGATCCGGGAGGACTACGACCTTCCGCAGGAGATCGCGATCGTGGGCACGGGCGCCGACGAGGTGCTGGCCTCTTTGTCCCATGCGGGCACCGACTACATCCGATCGGTCGCGGGTTCGGCGACGAATGTCAGCTGGAGCGCACCGGACGGGACACCGATCGAAGGAATTCTGTGCACACCATCGGGAACCGGACCGTTCCCGCTGGTCTTGCACGTCCACGGCGGACCGGTCGGCGCGTACCAGCGGAGCTGGGCGATGCGTGACTACGCGGTACCGCTGCTGGTCTCCCGCGGTTATGCCGTCCTGCACCCGAACCCGCGCGGCAGCTCAGGGCGAGGTCAGGAGTTCGCCGCCGCTGTCCTCGGCGACATGGGCGGCGCTGACACCTACGACTACCTGTCCGGAATCGACGCCATGACCGAGCGCGGGATCGCCGACCCGGCACGGATCGGCACGATGGGCGTCAGCTACGGCGGATTCATGTCGGCCTGGCTGGTGACCCAGGACCACAGGTTCAAGGCTGCCGTCGCCGGCTCGCCGGTGACCGAGTGGTACAGCTTCACGTTCACCAGCAACATCCCCCGGTGGGGGCTGTGGTTCCTGGACAACGCCGATCCCGAGGAGACCGGCAACCAGGTGCACGAACGCAGTCCGGTGATGCACGCGAGCAAGGCCAGGACGCCGACCCTGCTAACGGCCGGCGGCAGAGACCGGTGCACCCCGGCCGGCCAGGCCAGGGAGTTCTACCAGGCACTGATCGGTCATGGCGTCGAGTCCGAACTGGTGATCTACCCCAGGGAAGGACACGGCGTCAGCCGGTTCCCGGCCGTCACCGACTACCTGACCCGGCTCGTGACCTGGTTCGAGAGATACATGCCAGCCTGATCACCAGCCACGCTTGCGATCACGCAGCTTGCTTGGGCCGCCATATGCCGAAGCGGTTGCCTTGCGTGTCGACAAGGTGCGCGAACTCGATCATTCCGTTGTCGACGAGCGGGATGGCGACGGTCGCGCCGAGCGACTCTGCCTGGCTGATCGCGGCCGTCACGTCGTCTACCTGCACGTAGAAGATCGCCCATGTGGGAGCGCCCATGGAGGTGGTGTCCCACAGGCCTCCTTCTCCGTCGTTGACCATCGCGTAGCCGAGAGGCGAGGGCTCGCTGAAGGTCCAGCCGAACAGTGACCCGTAGAATCGTCGGGCCGCGTCCGGGTCGGCCGAGCCGATTTCGAAGTAGTTCACGACAGCGGTCATGGCAATACCCCTTTCTCTGGTCTCGCTTCTGCCTGGCGCATGCTTGGCGGACGGACTCATGGCTCCCGTCATCCCCCGGGCGAGCCCCCTACCGCTGGTGCCAGAATAAGGAAGGGTGAACCCTACCCAGTCTGAGAAGGTCAGGGCCGGGCGCGGCTTCTTCGCCGCGCTTGACCAAAGCGGGGGCAGCACGCCCAAGGCGCTCGCTGATTACCGCGTCGGGCGGGATCGCTATAGCTCCGACGCGGAGATGTTCGACCTCGTCCATGCCATGCGAACCCGGGTGCTGACCAGCCAGGCATTTGATGGCTCGCGCATTCTCGCGGCGATCTTGTTCGAGCAAACCATGGAACGCGACGTCAGCGGCGTCCCCGCGGCGCGGTACCTGTGGGATGAGAAGAACGTGGTGCCATTCCTGAAAGTCGACAAGGGTCTCGCCCCAGAGCAGCACGGCGTGCAGCTTATGAAGCCCATCGACAACCTTGACGACCTGCTCGAGCGCGCGCAGCGGCACCAGATCTTCGGTACCAAGATGCGGTCGGTGATCAGCGACGCCGACGAGGCCGGGATCTCGGCGATCGTGGCCCAGCAGTTCGGCTACGCGAGCCGGATCGTGGCCGCCGGCCTCGTGCCGGTCATCGAACCAGAAGTCAGCATCTCCAGCCCGCGCAAGGAACAGGCGGAGACGCTCCTGCGCGACGCGATCACCGAGCACGTCGAGGGGTTGCCTGAGGGCGCGACCGTGATGCTGAAGATCACCATTCCGACCCGGCCTGGCCTATACGGCGAGCTGGCGGCTGACCCGCGCGTCCTGCGCGTCGTCGCCTTGTCCGGCGGCTACAGCCGTGACGAGGCCTGCGCCCTGCTCGAACGCGATCCCAGCCTCATTGCCAGCTTCTCCCGCGCTCTTCTCGAAGGGCTGACCGCGGACCAGACCGACGAGCAGTTCAACGCCCAGCTCGAGTCGTCGATCAATCAGATCTACCAGGCGTCGGTACACAAACAGCCGACCAGTCCGTGACTGACGCGGCAAGGGAGCATCTGCGGTGACCGAGATTCTCACCGGGCCGGTATCGGATCCGAACGTATGGAGAGGCGACGAGCTCGGCGACGCAGGCCGCTGGACCCTTCATTTCACTGAAGAAGACCTCGCCGATTTCGAGCGGGCGCTCGCGCATGTCTCGAAGAAGGGCTTCCAGGACGTCACCGACATCCAGGCTGAGGATTTTCCGCTATCTCAGTTCCGGGAGCGGATCGATGACATCGTGGACCGGCTGGAGCATGGCCTCGGGTTCGTTCTGCTGCGCGGGCTGCCTGTCTATGACAGGTTCAGTCAGGATGAGGCCGCAATTATCTACTGGGGAATGGGCCGGCACATGGGGAACCTTGTGCCGCAAAACCGCAAAGGCGACCTGGTAGGCCACATCAAAGACCTCGGCAGGCGCGGGCCGCACGACCGGGCGTACGCAACAAACGAAGACCTGGGGTTCCACACCGACTCCACCGACTTCGTCGGCCTGATGTGCCTGCGCCCCGCGCTGCAGGGCGGGGAGAGCTTCGTCGCCAGTTCGGGGCTGCTGCACAACTTCGTCGTCGAGGAGCACCCGGAGTACATGCCCATCCTCTATAAGAGCTTCCCGACCGACTGGCGGAACGAGGAACCGCCAGGATCACCGGGCTGGTACCTCGAGCCGCTCTACAGCTACTTCGGCGGAGCGCTCTCGGCGACGGTCAGGACCGGCCGGGCAATCTCGGCGATGCGCTTCCCCGAGGTGCCCAGACTCACCTCCGACGAGGTCTCCTGCTTCACCTACTTCGACTCGCTGCCCAAGAGGCCAGGCGTCGCTCTCGGCATGCAACTCCAGACTGGGGACCTGCAGTTCCTCAACAACTTCGTGACGGTGCACACGCGGACAGCTTTTGTCGACGACGCCGAGAACCCAGCGCGTCAACGGCACCTGCTACGACTGTGGATCAGCCGGCCAGAAACCGGCCGACCGCTCTGCCCCGAATACGCGGCCTGGCGCAGCGGCTACCCGACCTAACCGACGCCGGTCAGCGACCGCTGCGCCAGGAAGAACACGGTCTGCCGCGCGGACACCCGGAAGCCTCCGGCGGATCCGGCCTTGATGAAGCAACGGGCGCACGGCCCGGAGGATCGAGCCCAGGGTGTTGGCCGGTTCCCGCCTGGAGGCTCGCATAGCGGCA
>CAVOJF010000002.1:0-789296 GCA_963696215.1 uncultured Actinomycetota bacterium | reverse complement strand
CGTCAACACGCTGAACCGGTCTGGCAAGCGGCGCCGCACCAGGTTCGGCTGGGGCAAGCGCCCTGACACCAAGCGCGCGATCGTCAGCCTCGCGGCCGGCGATCGGATCGACATCGCCGGCCTGGGCAGCTAGGCCGGACGGGTTAGAGGAGCTTAAGCAGACATGGGCATCCGCAGGTACAAGCCAACGACCCCCGGCAGACGGGGTGCGAGCGGCTCGGACTTCGCCGAACTGACCCGGAGCGAGCCGGAGAAGTCGCTCGTCCGCCCGTTGCACGGGCGCGGCGGCCGGAACGTGCACGGCAAGATCACGGCCAGGCATCAGGGCGGCGGCCACAAGCGCGCCTACCGGGTGATCGACTTCAGGCGGTCCGACAAGGACGGCGTCCCGGCGAAGGTCGCGCACATCGAGTACGACCCGAACCGCACGGCCAGGATCGCCCTGCTGCACTACGCCGACGGGACCAAGCGGTACATCCTCGCTCCGGCTGGGCTGCGTCAGGGCGATGTAGTGGAGAACGGCCACGGCGCGGACATTAAGGCCGGCAACTGCCTGCCGCTGCGGTCCATTCCGACCGGCACCGTCGTGCACGCGATCGAACTTCGTCCCGGTGGCGGGGCCAAGATCGCGAGGTCGGCTGGCTCCGGAGTCCAGTTGCTCGCCAAGGAAGGCGGTCATGCGCACCTGCGGATGCCCTCCGGTGAAATCCGGCTGGTGGATGCGGCGTGCCGGGCCACCATCGGTGAGGTCAGCAATGCCGAGCAGGGCAACATCAAGCTCGGCAAGGCAGGCCGGAGCCGGTGGAAGGGCCGCAGGCCGAGCGTCCGCGGTGTCGCGATGAACCCGATCGATCACCCGATGGGCGGCGGCGAGGGCAAGACCTCAGGCGGCCGGCATCCGGTCAGCCCGTGGGGCAAGCCGGAGGGCCGCACCAGGCAGGCGCACAAGCCAAGCGACAAGCTCATCACCCGACGGCGCTCGAAGAAGAAGCGGTAGGAGTACTGACCGATGCCACGTAGCCTCAAGAAGGGCCCGTTCGTGGATGACCACCTGTTGAACAAGGTGGATCTGCAGAACACCAAGGGCACCAAAAACGTCATCAAGACGTGGTCGCGCCGATCGATGATCATCCCGGCGATGCTCGGCCACACCATCGCGGTGCACGACGGCCGTAAGCATGTGCCCGTATTCGTCACCGAGTCGATGGTCGGCCACAAGCTCGGCGAGTTCGCGCCGACCCGCACATTCCGCAGCCACGTGAAGGACGACAGGCGGAGCCGTCGCTAGCGACGACTGACGCCTGCACGCACACAGACAGAACCAGAGAGCGAGGCAAGACCGATGGAAGCGAGGGCAAAGGCGCGGTACGTGCGCGTCACCCCGCGGAAGGCCCGCCGGGTGGTGGACCTGATCCGCGGGATGCCTGCTGAGCAGGCGCGGGCAGTGCTGACCTTCGCGCCGCAGTCGGCGAGCGACCCGGTCGGCAAGGTGCTGGCGAGCGCCATCGCGAACGCCGAGCAGACCGGACAGGCGACCGCGTCCTCGCTCGTTGTCAGCCGCGCCTGGGTCGACGAGGGCCCGACGCTCAAGCGGTTCAGGCCGCGCGCACAGGGACGCGGCTACCGGATCAACAAGAAGACGAGCCACATCACCGTGATCGTCTCGGATGAGGGTGCGGTCCCGGCGTCAAGCCGCCGGGGATCCAGCAGCAGGGAGAGGACCCGCTAGTGGGCCAGAAAGTGAACCCGCACGGGTTCCGGCTGGGCATCACCACCGACTTCAAGAGCCGGTGGTTCGCCGACAAGCTCTACAAGGACTACGTCGCGGAAGACGTCGCCATCCGCCGGATGCTGCAGCGCGGCATGGAGCGGGCTGGCATCTCCAAGGTGGAGATCGAGCGCGAGGACAAGGACAAGGTCAAGGTGTGGATTCACACCGCCAGGCCGGGAATTGTCATCGGCAGGCGCGGCGCCGAGGCCGACCGGATCAGGGGTGACCTGGAGAAGCTGACCGGCCGCCGGATCGAGCTGAACATCCTCGAGGTGAAGAACCCCGAGATCGACGCTCAGCTGGTCGCGCAGGGCGTAGCCGAGCAGCTGTCCAGCCGGGTGTCGTTCCGGCGCGCGATGCGCAAGGCGATGCAGACCGCCATCAAGGGCGGCGCCCGCGGGATCAGGGTGCAGTGCGCCGGCCGTCTCGGCGGCGCCGAGATGTCGCGGTCGGAGTTCTACCGCGAGGGCCGGGTGCCGCTGCACACGCTGCGCGCCGACATTGACTACGGCTTCTACGAGGCCAGGACCACCTTCGGCCGGATCGGCGTGAAGGTGTGGATCTACCGTGGCGACGCCGCCCCGACTCGCGCCGAGCGCGAGGCGGCAGCCGCTGGCCTGCGGGCCGGCGGGCGTCCTGGCGGCAGGGACCGCCCGCCGTCGTCGGCCGCCAGGCGCGGTCGCAGGCCTGGCGGGCCGGACGGCACCGATCGCGCCCCCCGGGGCGGCGGTCAGGCCGGCGCTGGCCAGGAGGCCGCACGGACCGTCGCCGAGCAGGCGGCGCCGAGCGCGCCTGCCACGACAGCCGAGGAGGGCTGAGACATGCTCATCCCCCGCAGGACCAGGCATCGCAAGCAGCACAGGCCCGACCGCTCCGGCGTGGCCAAGGGCGGTACCCGGGTGACCTTCGGTGAGTACGGCATCCAGGCTGTCGAGCACGCGTACGTGACCAACCGGCAGATCGAGGCCGCTCGTATCGCGATGACCAGGCACATCCGCCGAGGCGGAAAGGTCTGGATCACGATCTATCCGGACCGGCCGCTGACCAAGAAGCCGGCCGAGACCCGGATGGGCTCAGGCAAGGGCGCCCCCGAGTGGTGGATCGCCAACGTCAAGCCAGGCCGGGTCATGTTCGAGCTGTCCGGTGTGCCCGAGCAGGTCGCCAGGGAGGCGCTCAGGCGAGCCATGCACAAGCTCCCTATGAAGTGCAAGTTCGTGAAGCGTGAAGTTGGTGAGGCGTAGTGGCCAAGGCACTAGCAGCGGATGATCTGCGAGCCTCGAGTGAGCAGGAGCTGGACGACAAGCTCGCCGAGGCGAAGATCGAGCTGTTCAATCTGCGCTTCCAGGCCGCGACCGGCCAGCTGGAGAGTCACGGGCGGCTCCGCGCCGTGCGCAAGGAGATCGCCAGGATTTACACGGTGAAGCGGGAACGCGAGCTCGGCATCGTGACGCTTGAGCAGGAGGCTGAGACCGATGAGTGACGCTACCGAGCAGGCCCAGACGCCGGCTCTGGCGCGGGGCTACCGCAAGGTCAGGGAAGGCCTCGTGGTCAGCGACAAGATGGACAAGACGGTCATCGTGATGGTTGAGGACCGGGTCAAGCACCCCAAGTATGGCAAGGTCATCCGCCGCACGAGGAAGTACGTGGCGCACGACGAGGAGAACGCCTGCGGCGTGGGCGACCGGGTCGTCCTGACCGAGACCAGGCCGCTCTCTGCCACTAAGCGGTGGCGCGTGGCCAGGATCGTCGAGAAGGCCAAGTAAGGACGCAGGCGCCCGCGCCTGATGCAGAACACCAGGGATAGACAGAGCAAGCAGGAGTTGACGTGATCCAGCAGGAGTCGCGGCTTAAGGTCGCCGACAACACAGGTGCCAAGGAGCTCTTGTGCATCCGTGTGCTCGGCGGGTCGGGCCGGCGATACGCGGGCATCGGCGACGTCATCGTGGCCACCGTGAAGGACGCCCTGCCTGGTGCGGGCGTCAAGAAGGGCGACGTGGTCAAGGCCGTCGTGGTCCGGACGCGCAAGGAGCGGCGCCGCGGCGACGGCTCCTACATCAAGTTCGACGAGAACGCCGCGGTCCTGATCAGGGACGGCGGCGACCCGCGCGGCACGCGAATCTTCGGGCCTGTGGGCCGGGAATTGCGCGAGAAGCGGTTCATGCGGATCATCTCGCTGGCGCCGGAGGTGCTGTGATGGCACGGAGCATGAAGATCAAAAAGGGCGATCGCGTCGTCGTGATCGCCGGCCGCGACCGCGGCCGCGAGGGCACCGTGATCCATGTCGACCGCGGAACTCAGCGCGTGCTGGTGCAGGGCGTCAGCATGATCAAGAAGAACACCAAGGTGAATTACCAGGGTCGGCGCGGTGCCAAGGAAGGCGGCATCGTGACCCAGGAGGCGCTCATCCACGTGAGCAACGTCGCCCTGATCGATCCAGAGACGAAGAAGCCCGCGCGGGCCGGCTACCGGTTCGACGGCGAGGACAAGGTCCGGGTTACCAGGCCGGGCGGTAAGGACATCTGATGGCTGGGAGCAAGACGAGCAAGGCGCGCGGCGGCGCCGCCGATGCGGCACCCGCGAGTGCTGAGTCGGCCGGCGGCGGCACGGCGACTGCCGTCGCCGAGCCGGTGCCCGCGGCCAGGCTCAAGGGGCGTTACCGGGACGAGATCGCGCCAGCGCTGCGCGAGGAGTTCGGCTTCGCGAACGTCATGCAGGTGCCGTCGCTGGTCAAGATCGTTGTGAACATGGGCGTCGGCGAGGCGGCGAGGGATGCCAAGCTGATCGAGGGTGCTGTGCGGGACCTGACGCTGATCACCGGCCAGAAGCCGGCGGTTGCCAGGGCACGCAAGTCGATCGCCCAGTTCAAGCTCAGGGAAGGCATGCCGATCGGCGTCCACGTCACGCTGCGCGGCCAGCGGATGTGGGAGTTCTGCGACCGGATGCTGTCGCTGGCGCTGCCGCGGATCCGTGACTTCCGCGGGCTGTCCGACCGGCAGTTCGACGGCCGAGGCAACTACACCTTCGGACTGACCGAGCAGTTGATGTTCCACGAGATCAACCCCGATCAGGTCGACAGGCAGCGCGGCATGGACATCACCCTCGTCACCACCGCGACCACCGATGAGCAGGGCCGTTCGCTGCTGCGACGGCTCGGCTTCCCGTTCAAGGAGAGCTAGTAAGTGGCGAAGAAGAGCCTGATCGCCAAGGCAGGGCGCAAGCCCAAGTTCGCAGTGCGGTCCTACACCAGGTGCTCGCGCTGCGGACGGCCGCGTGCCGTCTACCGCAAGTTCGGCCTGTGCCGGATCTGCTTCCGGACGATGGCGCACCGCGGCGAGCTGCCTGGCATCACCAAATCAAGCTGGTGACCACCGCCGGTGGTTACGTAACGGAAGACCGAGCTGGGCGCTACCCGCGCCCACCGACCACGTCGCAGGTCCGTGCCGGCACTGGGGGCGACCCCGGGAACGCCGGCGGGGAAACCGCGACGAGGAGGGCCACCAGGCCATGACTATGACCGACCCGGTCGCGGACATGCTGACTCGTCTGCGCAACGCCAACTCCGCATATCACGATGCCGTGATCATGCCGCATTCCAAGATCAAGGTGCACATCGCCGAGATCCTCCAGCAGGAGGGCTACATCGCCGGCTGGCGGGTCGAGGACGCGGAGGTCGGAAAGAGCCTCGTGGTCGCGCTGAAGTACGGGCCCACGCGGGAGCGCTCGATCGCAGGGATCAAGCGGGTCTCCAAGCCCGGGCTGCGGGTGTACGCCCGCAAGGACAACCTGCCGCGGGTGCTCGGCGGTCTGGGCGTCGCGATCATCTCGACGTCCGCCTGGCCTGATGACCGACCGGCAGGCCAAGAAGCAGGGCGTGGGCGGGGAAGTCCTCGCCTACGTCTGGTAGGGGAGTACCGATGTCACGAATCGGACGGATGCCCGTCGTCGTGCCCTCCGGCGTAGACGTGACCATCAACGGCCGCGACGTCACCGTGAAGGGGCCGAAGGGCACCCTGAGCATGCAGATCGCCGTGCCGATCGAGGCCAAGCACGACGACGGCACGATCACGGTCACCAGGCCGTCGGACGAGGGCGAGATCAGGGCCCTGCACGGGCTGTCCAGGTCGCTGATCGCCAACATGGTGACCGGCGTGACTGCGGGATACGCGAAGACCCTGGAGATCGTCGGGGTCGGCTACCGCGTCCAGGCCAGGGGCAGCGACCTGGAGTTCGCGCTCGGCTTCAGCCATCCGGTGCTGGTCAGCCCGCCGGAAGGGATCTCTTTCCGGGTGGAGACCCCCACCAGGTTCGTCGTCGAGGGCATTGACAAGCAGCAGGTCGGTGAGGTCGCCGCGAACATTCGCAAGCTCCGCAAGCCCGATCCTTACAAGGGCAAGGGCGTGCGGTACTCGGGCGAGCAGATCCGCCGCAAGGCCGGGAAGGCTGGTAAGTAAGACATGGCTGGCACCAGGACGACTGCGCACGTGCGCAGCAAGAGCCGCACCTCGGGCCGGGCTTCCTCGCGCACCAGGCGGCACCTGCGGGTGCGCAAGAAGATCTCCGGCAGCGCGATGCGGCCCAGGCTGGTCGTCACCCGCTCAGCGCGGAACATCTTCGCCCAGCTGGTCGACGACGTCGCGGGCCACACGCTCGCGTCCGCCTCTACCCTGGAGGACGGGGTCCGGCAGATCAGCGGCGACAAGAAGGCAAGGGCGCACGAGGTCGGCAAGCTGCTGGCCGAGCGCGCCGCGGCCGCCGGCGTCGGCGCGGCGGTTCTCGACCGTGGCGGCAACGCCTACCACGGCAGGATCGCGGCCCTCGCGGACGGCGCCCGCGAAGGTGGCCTGACCCTATGAGCACGAATAACGAGAGAAGGACAGTCTGATGGCAGCACCGGCACGGCGCGGTTCCGGGCCAGGAAGCGGCGGCGGCGAGCGGCGCGATCGCCGCGATGACCGCCGCGGCGGCGGGGCCGACAAGGGCACCGCCTACCTGGAGCGGGTCGTCACCATCAACCGGGTGGCCAAGGTCGTCCAGGGTGGCCGGCGGTTCAGCTTCACCGCCCTCGTGGTCGTGGGCGACGGCAACGGCATGGTCGGGGTCGGCTACGGCAAGGCCAAGGAGGTGCCGGCCGCGATCGCCAAGGGCGTAGAGGCCGCGAAGAAGTCCTTCTTCCGGGTGCCGCGGATCGGCGGCACGATCCCGCACACGGTGACCGGCGAGGACACCGCTGGCGTCGTGCTGCTCAAGCCGGCCAGCCCGGGTACCGGCGTCATCGCCGGCGGCCCGGTGCGCGCCGTGCTCGAGTGCGCTGGCGTGCACGACGTGCTGTCCCGCTCGCTCGGCTCTTCCAACCCGATCAACGTGGTGCACGCGACCGTCGCGGCCCTGAAGGGCCTCTCGCGCCCCGAGGAGATCGCCGCCAGGCGCGGGCTGCCGATCGAGCACGTCGCCCCCGCTGCGATGCTCCGCGCGCGGGCCGCCGCGGCCTCGGCCGCTGAGTCAGGCAGCTAAGGGGATCGTCCAAAATGCCAGAGCTGAAGGTAACGCAGATCAAGTCGAAGATCGGCGGCACGAAGGCGCAGCGTGATTCGCTGCGCTCGCTCGGGCTGCACAGGATCGGCGACAGCGTCGTCAAGGCCGACCGGCCAGAGTTCCGCGGCATGATCCAGGTGGTACGTCACCTGGTGGTCGTGGAGGAGGTGCAGTAGACGTGGCGAAGACCGAATCGGCCAGTGCCGCAAAGGCCAGTGCCCGCAAGGACAGTGCCGCAAAAGAAAGTGACGCGGCGGGTCCTGGCGGCCGTACGGGGCTGAAGATTCACCATCTCCGCCCGGCTCCTGGAGCTCACACCCCCAAGACGCGGGTGGGCAGAGGTGAGGGGTCCAAGGGCAAGACCGCGGGACGCGGCACCAAGGGCAGCAAGGCGCGTACGAGTATCTCGCCAGCCTTCGAAGGCGGCCAGATGCCGTTGCACCGCAGGCTGCCGAAGCTCAAGGGCTTCTCGAACGCGCGGTTCAAGACCACCTACCAAGTCGTCAACCTGGACCGGCTCGCTGCCCTGTATCCCAAGGGCGGCGACGTGACGCCCGATGACCTGGCCGAGCGCGGCGCCGTCCGCCCCGGCGAGCTAGTCAAGGTGCTCGGGAACGGCGAGGCGGTCGGCGGCCTGCGCGTCAGCGCGCACGCCTTCTCCGCCTCAGCGGCCGAGAAGATCAAGGCGGCCGGAGGGACCACCACCCGGCTCTGACCAGGTCCGCTCCTGGTGAACGGCTGGACGGTTCCTGGTGGTCCCTTAGGATGCAGGCAGGCTGCTGTAGTCCCGTGAGCGCGTTAGACTGCGGCGTGCGTGTCGCACTTGGCTAAGCGGCGCCAGGCTCACTGGCCGGCTGGACTGACTCAGTCTGACTGGCCAGGTCGCCAGGGACCGAGGAGCGGCAGATGACGTTGACCCTTCGACTTCAGGACGGCGCATGCTGACCGCGTTCTACCAGGCCTTCCGGACGCCGGACCTGCGCAAGAAGCTGCTTTTCACGCTCTTCATCATTGTCATCTTCCGGTTCGGCGCCTCGCTGCCGACGCCCGGAGTCTCCGAGACCGCGGTGCACGCGTGCGTCAGCGGTGCGACCAAGACCGGCATCCTGGGCCTGGTGAACCTGCTCAGCGGCGGCGCGCTGCTGCGGCTGACGGTGTTCGCGCTCGGGATCATGCCGTATATCACTGCGAGCATCATCCTGCAGTTGCTAGCGGTCGTCATTCCGAGGCTCGAGACGCTCCGCCAGGAGGGTGCGTCGGGAACCGCGAAGATCACCCAGTACACCAGGTACCTGACCATCGGCCTGGCGATCCTGCAGTCGACGGCGATCATCGCGCTGGCCGAGAGCGGCAACCTGTTCCCCAGCTGCACCCAGAACCTGATCCCGAACCAGAGCGTCTTCACGATCTCCACGATGGTGATCTGCATGACCGCCGGCACCGCGGTGATCATGTGGCTGGGCGAGCTGATCACCGACCGCGGCGTCGGCAACGGCATGTCGCTGATGATCTTCACCCAGGTAGTTGCCGTTATCCCCGGCCAGCTCTACCAGATCTTGCAGACCGAGGGTGCGTTCATCTTCATGCTCGTCCTCGGGGTGGGCGTGCTGATCGTTGCCGCCGTCGCCTTCATGGAGCAGGCGCAGCGCCGGATTCCCGTGCAGTACGCCAAGCGCATGGTCGGCAGGAAGATGTACGGCGGCACCTCCACGTACATCCCGCTGAAGGTGAACCAGGCTGGCGTCATCCCGGTCATCTTCGCCTCGTCGCTGCTCTATATCCCCGCGCTGGCGGCCAACCTGTTCGGCAAACAGACAGCGACGGGCGGCTGGACGGTCTGGGTGCAGACCCACTTGGTGCGGGGCGATGACCCGTACTACATACTCGGCTTCTTCGCGCTGATCATTCTGTTCACCTACTTCTACGTCTCGATCACCTTCAATCCCGATGAGGTGTCCGAGAACATGCGCAAGGCTGGTGGTTTCATCCCCGGCATCAGACCCGGCGGCCCGACTGCCGGCTACCTGCGGTTCGTGCTGAACCGGCTGACCGCGCCAGGCTCGCTCTACCTGGGCATCGTGGCGATCATCCCGATGCTGGCCATCGCTCTTGTCCACGCCGGCAACCAGTTCCCCCTGGGCGGCACGAGCATCCTGATCGCCGTTGGAGTCGGGCTCGATACGGTCAAGCAGATCGAGGCCCAGCTGCAGCAGCGTAACTACGAGGGCTTCCTCAGGTAGTGCGCGTCGTCCTGGTTGGGCCACCCGGTGCGGGCAAGGGTACCCAGGCCCAGTTCATCGCCTCGCATCTGGCGATACCCAAGGTATCGACAGGTGACATCTTCCGGTACAACGTCAGCGCGGGCACAGAGCTAGGCCGCCAGGCAAAGTCGTATATGGAACGCGGTGACCTCGTCCCTGACGAGGTCACCGTTGCCATGGTGGCCAGCAGGCTGCAGGAGGATGACGCGCTGAGCGGCTTCCTGCTCGACGGGTTCCCGCGAAACGTGCCGCAGGCTGAGACGCTCAAGAAGATGCTGGCCAACTGGGGCATGCGACTGGATCTCGTGCTCGAACTGGTGGTCGACCACGACGAGGTGATCCGGCGGCTATCCGGGCGCAGGACCTGCCGGAAGTGCGGACGGGTCTGGCACTTCGCATTCGATCCGCCCTCGGTGGCAGGCAAGTGCGATGAGTGCGGCGGCGAATTGTTCCAGCGCGATGACGACCGCGAGGAAACTATCAGGCACCGGCTCGAGGTCTATGAGCTGCAGACGCAGCCGCTGATCTCGTACTACGCCGACGAAGGCATCTTGCTCGGCATCGACGCCACGGGGCCGGTCGACGATGTCACCGACCGGGCCTTGCTCGCGTTGCGCCGGTTCATCCGCTAGGCGGGCCCGCGGCGGACGCGGCGCTCGCTCGAAGCACGGCCCCCGCAACGGGTACGGTGTGAACAGGAGGCATTGGGGCAATGCGGCTCAGCCGGATACCATCGATCGAGATCAAGACGCCCAGCCAGGTCGCGCGCATGCGCGAGGCTGGCCTGGTTGTCGCGCGGATGCTGAAGGCGGTCGCATTGTGGGCCGAACCGGGGATCAGCACCGCCGAGCTTGACGCGATCGCCGAGCGCGAGATGAAGGCGGCGGGCGCAACTTCCTCCTTCAAGGGCTACCACGGCTACCCAGCCACGATCTGCACCTCGATCAACGACCAGATCGTGCACGGCATCCCGGATCCGGACGTCAGGCTTGCGCCTGGCGACGTGCTCTCCATTGACGCCGGTGCCATCGTCGGCGGCTGGCACGGCGACGCGGCGATCACGATCGGCGTGGGCGAGATCGCCGAGCCAGTGACCGCGCTGCTGCTGGCTTGCGAGGACGCCATGTGGCAC
This sequence comes from uncultured Actinomycetota bacterium, assembly GCA_963696215.1. Lineage (GTDB taxonomy): Bacteria > Actinomycetota > Actinomycetes > Streptosporangiales > Streptosporangiaceae > Chersky-822. The sequence continues at coordinate 778,600 of CAVOJF010000002.1, read as the reverse complement.
GGCCTGGCGACGGCGGTGGCCGGAAGGCGGCTGACCGACATCTCGCACGCGGTTGAATCGAGCGCGCTGGCAAGCGGCGGCTACGGGGTCGTACGCGAGTACACGGGGCACTTCATCGGGTCGGCCATGCACATGGATCCGGCCGTGCCCAATTACGGCAGGCCAGGCCGCGGCCCGATGCTGACAGAAGGCATGGCGATGGCCATCGAGCCGATGCTGGTCCTGGGCGATCCTGGCACGAGGCTGCTCGACGATGGCTGGACGGTCGTGACGGCTGACGGCAGCATCGCCGCCCACTTCGAGCACACGGTGGCCATCACGGCGGACGGGCCGTGGGTCCTGACGGCCGAGGATGGCGGGAAGAGCGGCCTGGCCAGGATCGCTGCCGCCGCGACCGCGCCCGCGACCAGCGACGCCCCGGTTGGTGCGAGGAGGGCCTGATGGCGACCGATCCGAACCTGATCCGCGCGTCTGACCAGGACCGTGACCGCGTCGCCAATGTGCTGCGTGAGCATCATGCCGTTGGCAGGCTGGACCCCGAGGAGTTCAACGACAGGCTGGACAAGACGTTCGCCGCGAAGACCATGGGCGACCTCGAGGCCCTGACAGCCGATCTGCCGGCGGTCGATCCCTATCCACTGCCAACGTCGTCGATGTCGCACCACCACCATGCGGGCGGCGGCCTTCCCTCCACGGTGGTGGGGGCGATGGGCCGCGGTCACGGCCGCTTGTCGCCCGCCTGGCAGGCGGCATGGGGCTCGTGGCTCGGGACAGCGCTGCTGCTGATCGTGATCTGGGCGCTGTCTGGCGCCGGATATCCGTGGCCGCTGTGGGTCATCGGGCCCTGGGGCGCGATTATGGCCGGGCGGTGGCTGACCGGCTCCCATCCCGACGGTCGCGGCCACCGCGGCCGGATCGATCCTGGCCAGGCAGGGCCAGGGCCAGGGCAGCTTGGTACTGGCCAGATGGATCCTGGCCAGATGGATCCCGGGCAGACGGGCCAGCGGCAGCCGGGAAGCGGCGCCGACGACGGGCCGCACGGCAAGAACTGAGGCCGGCAAGGCACGCCTGGCCGCGCGCGAATATCCGCCCCGGTTCGCATTGCGGGCCGCGCTCAAGTAGACTTTGCTCCGGCCCATGGGGTTGATGTCTGCCCTGGCTGCGAACCAGGTGCGGATGCCGGCGGGCCGATCGTTCTGGCACAGCCGCGTGAGCGTGCGCCGGAATGCGAAACCACCCGTAATTGTTTACCTAGTGCTGTGGTGCGATCTGCGGCAACGCCAGCTCAGCAGCGACGGCCGTAACGCCAGTTCAGCCAGGCAGCACCGCAAGCAAGCCAGAATTACAAGCCAACAGTGAAGCGCGGAGGATATGCCCAAGAAAGACGGGGCCATCGAGATCGAGGGCACGGTAGTCGAATCGCTGCCTAATGCCTTCTTCAGAGTGGAGCTCGACAACGGGCACAAGGTTCTTGCTCATATCAGCGGCAAGATGCGGATGCACTACATCCGGATCCTGCCCGACGACCGGGTGGTCGTCGAGCTGAGCCCGTACGACCTGAGTCGCGGCCGGATCGTCTACCGGTATAAGTAGCCGACCCAGGAATCCGCAGTAGCTGATTTGAGTACCGAGGAGAATTGTCGTGAAGGTCAAGCCGAGTGTGAAGAAGATCTGCAGCAAGTGCCGGATCATTCGCCGGCATGGCCGGGTCATGGTCATTTGCTCTGACCCGCGGCACAAGCAGCGGCAGGGCTGACCGGCCCCGGCTAACTGATAGACACAGATTGCAGCAAGACACGGACCGCATTCCTGGCCCGCTACGGCGGCCAGGAACACCCCCGGGCGGAGGCCGGGGCCACGTCTCGGGCATAGACGTGGAGCGGCTCGCAGGACCTCCGGATGAGAAGGAGAGTTGCCCAGGATGGCACGTCTAGTAGGCGTCGACCTGCCGCGAGACAAGCGGCTCGAGGTCGCACTGACTTATATCTACGGCATGGGCAGGACCCGCGCCACCGAGACGCTCAGCGCCACCGGCATTAGCGGTGACCGGCGGGTGCACCAGATGACGGACGAGGAAGTCGTCCAGCTCAGGGACTGGATCGAGGCGAACTACAAGGTCGAGGGTGACCTGCGCCGCGAGGTCCAGGCTGACATCAGGCGCAAGGTCGAAATCGGCTGCTACCAGGGCCTGCGGCACCGCCGCGGGCTGCCGGTGCACGGCCAGCGCACCCAGACCAACGCCCGCACTCGCAAGGGCAAGAAGAAGACCGTGGCCGGCAAGAAGAAGGTCGGCAAGAAGTAGTCCGCGCGAATCGGACCGATCACCTCCGGAGTTGACGACAGCATGCCTCCTAAGAGCCGGACCGGCGTCAAGAAAGTACGCCGCAAGGAACGCAAGAACATCGCGCACGGGCACGCGCACATCAAGAGCACGTTCAACAACACCATCGTGTCCATCACCGACCCGGCGGGGAGCGTGATCTCCTGGGCATCCTCTGGCCAGGTCGGGTTCAAGGGCTCCAGGAAGTCGACGCCGTTCGCAGCGCAGATGGCCGCTGAGTCGGCCGCCAGGCGCGCGATGGAGCACGGCATGCGCAAGGTCGACGTGTTCGTCAAGGGTCCTGGCTCAGGCCGCGAGACGGCGATCAGGTCGCTCCAGGCCACCGGCCTGGAGGTCGGATCGATCCAGGACGTCACCCCGGTCCCGCACAATGGCTGCCGGCCGCCGAAGCGGCGCCGGGTCTGAGCCGGATACGACAGGAGCAACCCTAAGCATGGCTCGATACACCGGCCCGGACTGCAAGCTCTGCCGCCGCGAGAAGACCAAGCTCTTCCTCAAGGGCGCCAAGTGCGACTCGCCGAAGTGCCCGATTGAGATCAGGCCGTACCCGCCTGGCGAGCACGGCAGGAACCGCCCGAAGGAGAGCGAGTACCTCCTCCAGGTCAGGGAGAAGCAGAAGGCTCGCCGGATCTACGGGATCCTGGAGAAGCAGTTCGGCAACTACTACACCGAGGCCACCAAGACCAGGGGCAAGACCGGTGAGGCGCTGCTCCAGATCCTGGAGAGCCGCCTGGACAACGTCATCTACCGGGCCGGGTTCGCCAAGAGCAGGGACATGGCACGCCAGACCGTCAGGCACGGCCACGTACTGGTCAACGGGCGCAAGGTGAACATCCCGTCGTTCCGGGTCAGCGACAGCGACATCGTCGAGATCGCGCCGAAGTTCCACGAACTCACGCCGTTCATCGTGGCCAGGGCCGAGGCCGGCGAGTGGCCGGTGCCGGCCTGGCTCGAGGTCATCCCCGACAAGATGCGGATCCTCGTCCACACGCTGCCCTCCCGCGCCCAGATCGACACCCTGGTGCAAGAGCAACTGATCGTCGAGTACTACTCGAAGTAACTGTTCAACCCTGGCTGGCCACGGGGGTCCGCCAGGTACCTGACGGCGCAAGCCGCCAGCCTTAGTCGCCTGTCATATAGCGGGCAGGCGGGAAGGATCGCACATGCTGATCGCTCAGCGCCCCACCCTCACCGAAGAGCAGGCCGAAGAGTTCCGGTCGCGGTTCACCATCGAGCCGCTCGAGCCGGGCTTTGGCTACACGATCGGGAACTCACTGCGGCGCACGCTGCTGTCATCGATCCCTGGTGCGGCCGTCACCAGCATCAGGATCGAGGGCGTGCTGCACGAGTTCTCCACCGTTCCCGGGGTGAAGGAAGATGTCACCGACATCATCTTGAACCTGAAGGAACTCGTAGTCTCCTCCGAGCACGACGAGCCGGTGCACATGTACCTGCGCAAGCAGGGCCCGGGCGTCGTCACGGCGGCCGACATCGCGCCGCCTGCCGGGATGGAGGTGCACAACCCTGACTTGCACATCGCCACCCTGAACGGCAAGGGCAAGCTCGAGATGGAGCTGACCGTCGAGCGCGGCCGCGGCTACATCTCCGCCTCGCAGAACAAGCAGCCTGGCCAGGAGATAGGTAGGATCCCTATCGACTCCATCTACTCGCCCGTGCTGCGCGTTACCTACAAGGTCGAGGCCACCCGAGTCGAGCAGCGCACCGACTTCGACCGGCTGATCCTGGACGTCGAGACCAAGCCGTGCATGCGGCCCAAGGACGCGGTCGCCAGCGCCGGCATGACGCTGGTCGAGCTGTTCGGCCTGGCCAGGGAGCTGAACCTGGAGGCCGAGGGGATCGACATCGGCCCGTCGCCCACCGACGCCGCGCTCGCTGCTGACCTCGCGCTGCCGATCGAGGAGCTGAACCTCACGGTGCGCTCCTACAACTGCCTCAAGCGCGAAGGCATCCACAGCGTCGGCGAACTGGTCGCCCGCAGCGAGCAGGACCTGCTCGACATCCGCAACTTCGGCGCCAAGTCGATCGAGGAAGTCAAGCAGAAGCTGATCGACATGGGCCTGGCGCTCAAGGACTCCCCGCCCGGATTCGACCCGGGCACGGCCGCCGACAGCTACGGGGCCGACGAGGACGACAGCTACGTCGAGACAGAGGAATACTGACCGTCCGCAGTTGCGGGCCGGTTAGGTTGCACGAACCGAGGAGAGTCTTTCGATGCCCACGCCCACCAAGGGTCGCCGAATGGGCGGCAGCGCAGCGCACCAGCAGCACATGCTGGCGAACCTGGCCACGGCGCTGTTCGAGCACGGCAAGATCACCACGACCGAGGCGCGCGCCCGCCGGCTGCGGCCAGTCGCCGAGCGCCTGATCACCTTCGCCAAGCGGGGCGACCTGCACGCGCGGCGTCAGGTGCTGACCGTGGTCACCGACAAAACCGTGGTGAAGTCTCTCTTCGACGAGATCGGCCCGAGCTATGCGAGCCGTCCTGGTGGCTACACCAGGATCACCAAGGTCGGCCCGCGTAAGGGCGACAACGCCGCCATGGCGGTGATCGAGCTGGTCACCGAGAGCGTCGAGGCTAAGCCGCAGCGTCGGCGCGCCAGGCGCTCGCAGCCCGCTGGCGGTCGCGCCGGCCGGGCCACGCAGGCGGCGCCGGCCGCGGCTGAGGCCGAGGTGGCGGCGGCGACGGCCGAGGCCGACGAGGCGACCGAGGCCACGGCCGCCGACGAGTCAGCCGAGTCCGCAGAGTCCGCCGCCGAAACGGAGACCGCCCCGGCCAGCGCTGAGGCGGCGGACGGCGAAGACGACGAGGCCGGCGACGACGTCGAGCAGCCAGCCGCCGAAGCCGATACCGAGCAGGACGACGAGAAGTAGTCCGTCAGGCACCGGCGCTGGCCAGCAGGCCAGCGCCGGTGTCGTCCAGCCCCGGGCCGGCGAACCCGTCGCCGCGGGCGCCGCCAACGGAGTCCTCAGGCTCAGGATCGATCTCGGGTATGACGGCACGCTGTTCCATGGCTGGGCCGGCCAGGACGGCGTGCGGACGGTTCAGGAAGAGGTTCAGATCGCGCTCTGGCGCGTTCTGCGGACCGCGGAGCCGCCCTCGCTGACCGTGGCCGGGCGGACCGATGCTGGCGTGCATGCACGTGGCCAGGTCGCGCACCTGGACGTGGACGCCGCGACCTGGGCCGCTACCCAGGAGACCGCCTTGCGCCGGCTGAATGGCGTGCTTCCGCAAGACATTCGCGTGCACGCGATCGGCGCCGTCCCGGCCAGTTTCGACGCGCGTTTCTCCGCGCTCTGGCGCCGTTACTCCTACCGCGTCTGCGACCGACGAGACAGCGCCGACCCGCTCCGCAGGCACGACACGCTCTGGCACAAGACGGCGCTCGACCCTGGCCCGATGAACGAGGCCGCGTCTGCCTGCCTCGGCGAACACGACTTCGCCGCGTTCTGCAAGCGCAGAGAAGGCGCGAGCACGATCAGGGAACTGTTCAGGCTCGACTGGCGGCGGGACGAGACCGGCGTGGTCACCGGCACCGTCGTGGCCGACGCGTTCTGCCACAACATGGTCAGGGCACTGGCCGGAGCGCTGCTGGCGGTCGGCGACGGCAGGAAGTCAATCCGCTGGGTCGCCGATGTGCTCGCCGCGGGAGTCAGGGATCCCGCCGTCGTCGTCGCGCCCGCGCATCCGCTCTGCCTTGAGCAGGTTGGCTATCCGTCCGACGGCGACCTCGCGACGCGGGCCAAGCTCACCAGAAGGCTACGGGAGGCGCGCTGACGCGCCTAACCGGCCGGAACGGGCTTGGCGTCCACCATCCGGTTGCTCAGGCTGACGTTGACCGTGTGCTTGACGAGCAGGTTCATGAAGGCCGTGAGGCGCGCTGTGCCCGCCTGACCCTTGGGCGGGGTCAGGTTGGTGGTCTCGGCCCAGACCAGGACCAGGTAGTGGCCCTTGACGATGGCCTCTTCGAGGCCGGTGCCCTGACCGATGGATTTGGCCGGCCCTGCCTTGGCGGCTAGCTGGGCGACGAACTGGGCGTGCCCGGCCTTGCCCGCTGCCTTGCTTGCCGAGGCGAAGTTCTTCAGGTTGAAGACCCCGATCGTCGCCATCACCTTGGCGGACTTTGACAGGTAGGTCGCCCTGAGCGTCTGCGTGCACACGGCGCGCCTGACCGCTGCCTGCAGTGCAGCGCCGATGAGCGCAGCGCGGCAGTTCGCGCCCTTGGCCTGCTTGGCCCTCGTGTAGATGATGCCCTGATTCGTGATCGACGCGGGATACAGCTCAGCGGCCGTCAGCGGGAGCGGGTCGGTCTTCCTGCTGGCGATGAAGCCCCACTGCCCGGGCGGCGGCGTCGGTGACGAGCTTGCTGGCGTCGGCGTGCTGCTCGGCTTGTGGCTCGGCGCCACCGTGCTCCCGCGCGGGAGCGTCACGACGAGGATCGCGGCGACGCCAGCGATGATGATGCCTGCGGTGCCGATCGCCAGCCAGGCGGGCTGTCGTTTCTTCCGGCCCCGGCCCGCCGAGCGTCCGCTCCTGCCCTTGTCTCGCCGGCCGTGTGAGGAAGGCGCTGGCTCACGGGGATGGTCATCGCGCACTCGCTCGGCCGTCTGCTGGCCGCTTGCGGTCACGCGGCGGCGTGCTGGCGCCCCCGACCGGCCATCCTGGCCGGGCGCGGGATCCTTGATCGCCGGGATCGAGTAGTCGGTGTCGAACTCGTCAGGCGTGATCGTCGCGGTGGCGAGCTGCGAGCTGTCGGCCAGGCCGCCCGCCCGGCCCGCGTGAGGGGGCCGGCCGTCGGAGCGTCCTGGCTGGCTGCGGTTCCATGCGGCGAAGGGACCAGGCGGGTACACCGGCAGCGTGTCGCCTGGCGCGGGAGGCAGGCCGCGGACGGCGTTGCTCAGAACCTGCCGCGCGCCGCCGTCCGTGCCGGAAAGCCCCGCGCCTGGCCACGCGTCAGGGTCCTCGGTTGACCAGCTATACGGCGAGCCAGCATCGTCGTCTGGCCAGGCGTGACCGTCGTAGCCTGCGTGGTCGTAGCCAGCCCGACCGTAGTCTCCTGATCCGTCCTGCGCTTCGTCGGTCCATGAATAGCCGGTGCCAGGCGTAACGGCTGAGGACTGGCCATAATCCGAATCGGCGTATCCGGCCTCTCCGCCGCGCGATTGTGCCGTGCCGTCGTGCCCGGACTGGCCGCCAGCCGGCGAGCCCCAGCTCGCCCGGTACGCGGGGGTGAAAAGCGACGCACCGCCCGCTGGCGGCGACGGCTCGTCCTCACTGGCGCGCCGCCGGCAGGCAGCTCCTGAGGGTCGAGCCCCGGGAACACCACCGTCACCCGCATTCCGCATGCCGTGAGCGTACCGTTATGGCGCTGTCCTGCGAGCCAGGTAGCTTGCATTGCGCCCTGGCGGGACTAGCCTGCGTGGATGGACTGGCGGGCGGGTCCGCGTAATGCGGGAGTCAAAGCCAGCAGCCCGGCCGCACGTTTTTTGACCGCCGGTAGGAACAGCCGGTATCCTAACTGAGCGTCCATCTGCGGCGGCAGGTCCGCGCGCCCGTTTAAGGGTAGGCCTAGCTGCCGTCGGCGCTGCGGATCTCCCACGCCGGGCCTGCAGCCGGGCGCGGGCCCCAACCATCAGGACTCACACGCGAAGGCTTATGACTGTGCGCACTTTCAGCCCGAAGGCCGCCGATGTCCAGCGCCAGTGGCATGTCATCGATGCGTCTGACATCGTGCTTGGCCGGCTGGCGAGCCAGGCGGCGATCTTGCTGCGCGGCAAGCACAAGCCGATCTTCGCGCCGCACGTGGACACCGGCGACTTCGTGATCATCGTGAACGCCGCCAAGGTGGCGCTGACCGGCAACAAGCTCGCCGACAAGAGGGCGTACCGGCACTCCGGATACCCTGGCGGCCTGCGCGCCGTCGCCTACGGCGACTTGATGGCCAAGAGCCCGGAGCGTGCCGTGACCAAGGCGGTCAAGGGCATGCTTCCCAAGAACACGCTCGGCAGGCAGATGCTGAGCAAGCTCAAGGTCTACGCCGGCCCTGAGCACCCGCATCAGGCACAAATGCCAGTCGCATTCGAGATCTCTCAGGTCTCCCAGCAGGCCGGCACGTCAGGCAAGTAGCCGACGCGGGCGGCGCAAGGACAGAACTAGCCGAACAGGAAGCACGAGGAAGACACCGTGGCTGAGCCCACTGTCGCGCCGGAACCCGGCGCTGGCGACGAGGTCGACGAGAACGCTGAGCACCTGTCGCAGTACACCACCGAGACCGGTGAGGCGGCCAGCACGTCGGCCAAGCCAGCGGCCAGGCGCCAGGTCGTCACCGGCCACGCGCTGGGCACCGGCCGCCGCAAGGAGGCCATCGCCAGGGTCCGCGTGATGCCGGGCACCGGCCAGTTCCTGATCAACGGCCGCACCCTCGACGTGTACTTCCCGAACAAGGTGCACCAGCAGCTGATCAACGAGCCATTCGTCACCCTGGGTGCCGAGGGCCAGTTCGACGTCGTCTCGCGGATCACCGGCGGCGGTGTGACCGGTCAGGCGGGCGCGCTGCGGCTGGGCATAGCCAGGGCGCTGATCCTCGTGGACCCGCCGAGCCGCCCGGCGCTCAAGCGCCTCGGCTTCCTGACCAGGGACGCCAGGATCAAGGAACGGAAGAAGGCAGGCCTGAAGAAGGCACGCAAGGCGCCGCAGTACTCCAAGCGCTAGTCGGCAGCGTTGCCTTCGGGAATGCTGCCATTCATGGGGCTATTCGGCACTGACGGCGTACGCGGCGTGGCCGGGCTCGATCTCGATTCCCGGCTTGCCACCAGCCTGGCTTCGGCCGGCGCGCACGTCCTCGGCTGGCCGCCGGCCGGTCATCCGTGGTCCGAGCGGTCATCGTCTGCGCGTCCTCGGCCGGTCGCGGTCGTCGGCCGTGACCCGCGTGCCTCTGGTGAGTTCCTTGAGGCCGCGGTGGTCGCGGGACTCGCCGAGAGCGGCGTTGACGTGCTGCGGCTCGGCGTCATCCCGACGCCGGCCGTTGCCTATCTGACTGACGTCCTCGACGCCGACTTCGGCGTGATGCTGTCGGCCAGCCACAACCCGGCGCCTGACAACGGGATCAAGTTCTTCGCCAGGGGCGGAGTAAAGCTTCCCGACGAGGTCGAGGCCGAGATCGAGGCCCGGATGGCCGCGGCTACCGCGGAGTCCGCTGACGGCTCCGGCCAGGGAATTCCTGAGGCTGGCTTCGGCCGCGTCACCGACGCGGCCGGCGAGGCGGAGCGCTACCTGGCGCACCTGCTGGCGACGGTGGGCGGCCACGAGGGCGCGGCCCAGCCGCTGGCTGGCTGGCGAATCGTGGTCGACTGCGCGCACGGGGCCGCGTACGCGCTGGCGCCGCGACTGCTCGCCGAGGCCGGTGCCGAGGTGATCGCGATCGGCGTCGAGCCCGACGGCATCAACATCAACGAGGGCTGCGGCTCGACCAGTCTCGGCGCGCTGCAGGCAGCCGTCGCCGAGCACCGAGCCGACGCGGGCATCGCCTATGACGGTGACGCCGATCGCTGCCTGGCGGTCGACGCGGCCGGCGAGGTCATCGACGGCGATCAGATCCTGGCCATCCTGGCGCTCGCGCTGAACAAGTCCGGCCGCCTGACGGGCGGAACCGTGGTGGCGACGGTCATGGCCAATCTCGGCTTCCGGCACGCGATGCGGGACGCGGGGATCGACGTCGTGGAGACGCCCGTCGGCGACCGGTACCTGATCGCCGCGATGCTGGACGGCAAGTACGTGCTCGGCGGCGAGCAGTCAGGGCACATCATCATGCTGGATCACAGCAGCACCGGCGACGGGATGCTGACCAGCCTGCAATTGCTGGCCACCGCCGCCGCGAGCGGACACTCGCTCGCCGAGCTTGGCTCGGTCATGACAAGGTTCCCGCAGGTTCTGGTCAACGTGCGCGGGGTCAGCAAGCAGAAGGTGGCCGGCTCGGCCGAGCTTGCCGCGGCCGTGGCCGACGCGACCACTGAGCTAGGCGAGTCCGGGCGCGTGCTCGTCAGGCCGAGCGGCACTGAGCCAGCCGTCCGGGTCATGGTCGAGGCGATCGACTCTGGCCAGGCGCACACGATCGCCGGCCGCCTCGCCGACGTCGTCCGCAGCGCAGGCTGAGCGCCCGCGCCGGCCACGCCCGGCGCTCCCGGCCCCAGCGCCCGCCTCGGCGCGGCGTCCCGCCCCTGCGCGGCGTCCCGCCCCTGCCCTGCGCCCCGCCGCCTGCCCTGCGCCCCGCTCCCTTCGCGGCGCCGCCGCGCAGCTCGGTTTCCATGATCACGGACGTCTTTTGACGGAATCTGCAGAAAGACGTCCGTGATCATGGAATTTCGGGGCTCGGGGAGGCGGGGTTGGGCTGGCGGCGGCCGGGCGGGTCGCAGGGGGGCGCGTGAGTCGTGGTGGCAGGCTGAGACCGTGATCGCGGGCATCGGCGTTCGACATCGTGGAGATCGCGAGGCTGGCAGCCGCGCTCGAACGCACACCAGGGCTGGCGGCGAACTGAAGCGAGGCCGAGGATGAGATACGCCCACGCCGTCACCGACGTCAGGGCAGCTGAGCGTGCGCTGATGGCGCGGGTGCCTGACGGCGCGCTGATGCAGCGTGCCGCGGCCGGGCTGGCGTCCGTCTGTGTCAGCCTGCTGGGCAGGGTCTACGGCTCGCGGGTAGTGGTGCTCGCCGGCACCGGGGACAATGGCGGCGACGCCTTGTACGCAGCGGCGCGGCTTGCTTCCCGCGGAGCCAGGGTCACCGCCATCGCGACCGGGTCAGGCCTGCACGAGGCAGGCGAGGCCGCGCTGCGTCGTGCAGGCGGCCGGCTGGCCGGCGCCACGGAGCAGACAGCCGCCGCGGCGATCCTCGCTGCTGACCTGATCATCGACGGCATCCTCGGCATCGGCGGCCGCGGCGGGCTGCGGGAGCCCGCGGCGACGCTGGCCGGGCTGGTGGCCGACGCCGCCGATGCGGGATCTGTTGTCGTGGCGACGGACCTGCCGAGCGGCGTCGATGCCGATACCGGCGTTGTCGAGGGCGCTGCGATCAAGGCCGACGTGACCGTGACGTTCGGGACCCTGAAGCCCGGGCTGCTCGTGGATCCAGGCGCGAGCTACTCGGGGACGGTTCACCTCGTCGACATCGGACTCGGCCCGTACCTGAGCGCCGCGCCCGCGGCCGCCGCCCTGCAGGCGGCCGACGTTGCCGGGCTCCTGCCGCGGCCTGGCGCGGAATCCGACAAGTACCGGCGCGGCGTGCTCGGCGTCCTGGCGGGCAGTCAGCGATACACGGGAGCGGCGGTGCTCAGCGTCGGTGGCGCGATCCGCGGCGGCGCCGGCATGGTCAGGCTGGTCTCAGCCGGGGCCGCGGCCGACGTCGTCAGGCAGCACTGGCCCGAGGCGGTCATCACGGTGATCGATCCCGCTGACCCGGCCGAACCGGCGGGTCCCGCCGCGGTTGCTGCCGCCGGCCGGGTTCAGGCGTGGGTGGCCGGCCCTGGCCTGGGCACCGACGACGACGCAGCGGCGCTGCTCGCGGCGGTGCTGGCGACGCCGTTGCCGGTGCTCGTCGACGCGGACGGGCTCACCGTGCTGTCCAGGCGCAAAGAGCTGCTGTCCAGGCCCGCGGGAGCGGCCACCCTGATCACGCCGCACGCCGGCGAACTGGCCAGGCTGCTCGACGCGGATCGCGCGGACATCGAGGCGCACAGGCTTGCCTCGGCGCGCCGTGCCGCCACCGAACTCGGTGTGACCGTGCTGCTGAAGGGCTCGACCACGGTGATCGCGACCGCCGACTCCAGCGAGCCCGCCTACGTCAACCCGACAGGCACGGCGTGGCTGGCGACCGCGGGTTCCGGCGACGTGCTGTCCGGCCTGGCCGGAGCGATGCTGGCCCAGGGCGTGCTGCCGGCCAGATCGGCCGCCGCGGCCGCGGCGTTCCTGCACGGCCTGGCTGGGCGAGTGGCGGCGGCCGGTGCCCCGATCGGGGCGGCCGACGTGCTGGAGGCCATTCCCGAAGCCGTTCGCCGCGTCGCGGCCGACGCCCCCTAGCGCTCGCCGGTTCCCCCTGGCTGGCCACCCGGTTCGGTGGTGCTATGCGGCGCGTCACCGGCCGCAGCGCCGAAACGGCTGGACAGCGCGTAGCGAAGCACCGCCATGTCGCCGGCCCGGGCCACGCCGGCTAGGCGCGCCCGGTGGCCGGGATTCCATGGGAACCTCGCTGGCGCCACGAAACGGGGGGCGGTGACGTCCGCGACGAAGAACGGCGCGATGGCCACGATGAGCTCATCGACAAGCCCGGCGGCCAGGAACTGGGTGTGCACGGACGTGCCGCCCTCGACCAGCAGCCTGGCCACACTGCGGGCCGCCAGGTCGGCCAGGATGACTCCGAGCGCCGGCGGGTCGCCCGCGTCCACGACGTCCGCAGCATCGCCAAGCCGGTCCGCGGTCGCGCCCGCCGCCTGCGACGACACGTAGACGATCGGGTCCGCCCCGGCCGTGAAGATCCGGGCGGCTGGATCGACGTCACCGCTCGCGCTAATCACAACCCTGGCCGGATCGGGCGCTGCTCCCCGCGCGATCCGCGTCTCTCTGCGAGCCGTGGATCGCAGCAGCAGGACCGGGTTGTCCGCGCGGATGGTGCCCGCGCCTACCAGGATCGCGTCGCAACTGGCCCGCAGGTCGTCGACACGGTCGATGTCGGCGTCGCCGGAGAGTCGCAGCGGTACGTCCGAACTGTCGTCGATGTACCCGTCAAGTGACATCGCACAGCTCAGCAGCACGTAGGGCCGATCCACGCCGGCCAGCCTACGACTGCCTGCCTCGACCCTGGCGGTGCGGCGAGTCGATGGCGGTGGCCCCTGACACCCAAGGCGCTTGGTGCTGGGCGGCATTACCCTTATACCGGGGCAATTGTCCCAGCGTCCGTCCGGTGTGAGGGAAGTTACGGAATCGCGGCGATCCAGGCAGGCGTTGTCCCTGGTGTCCGCGGTCACCATGGCGGCAACCCGCGTGTCGGGTAAACGCCCGTGGCCAGCACGCCGATTGCTCCGGTGAGTCATCAGGAACCGGCGTCGCAGGTTGACCAACTCCCGCCGTCGACGCAGACGGCATGTCCTGACGGGTGCATCGCGCTTGTCAAAGCCCGAGAGGCCAGGCGGGTCCTGGCTGGCCCGTGTGAGTGGACGGGCCTTCGCCATCTCGCCCGCGTCGCGATCCACCAGGCGGCCCAGCCTTCGTGCTGGCGGCCAGGCCGGACGGCGGCCTCAGCTTTCGAACGGAGACTTCGATGCGCTTTCGCAGCAATGGTCAGGCGCCGCCGGCCGACGTCAGGCCTGCGAGGCGGCCGCGCTTCAGGCTGACACCGCGCTTCAGGCTGACGCCGCGCTTGAGGCTTACGCGGTCCCGCCGGCTCGCGGTTGTCGCCGGTGCGGTCGTTGGCCTGACGGCCACGGTGGCTGGCGTGACGGCCGCCGCCGTCACGGCCGGCGGACCAGGCAACGGATCTGGCGGCTCCCGCTCGGCGAGCTCAGGCACCGCCCGCTCAGGGGCCGCACGCTCAGGGGCCGCACGCTCAGGCGCCGCGAGCTCAGGCGCCGAAAGCTCAGGCGCTGCAAGCTCAGGCCAGGCCGGCACAGGCCACGCCGGTACCCGGCAGACCGCGAGCGGCTCGCGCGGATCCGGCGCAGGCGCCGGGCAGGCAGCGCATACTCGCGCCACGCACGCCGCCGCGCGTCCCAAGGCGCTGCGGACCTCGTGCCGGGCCGTCGCGCACGTCGGCGACTCGACCTCGGTCGACCTGATCTCGCCGGCCTACCTGCCCAACCCCGCCGAGCGGCTCGGCGCCCGGTACACCGGCGTCGGCGTCAGGCACCTGAAGATCGACGCCTCAGGCGGCCGCTCCATCGTCGAGGAACTGCCCGGCCAGCTCAACGGCTTCAAGGTCGCGAGCGCCTGGCACAGCCAGGGCTATCACGGGTGCTGGGTCTTCGCGCTCGGCACGAACGATGCCGCCAACATCGCGGCGGGCTCGACAATCGGGATGATGGCGAGGATCGATCAGATGATGGCGGTCGCGCACGGCCAGCCGGTCATGTGGGTCAACACGAAGACGCTGCTGACCAGCGGCCCCTACGCCAACGTGAACGAGCGCGCCTGGGACATGACGCTGGTGCGGGCGCTGGCCAAATACCCGAACCTGCGGATCTTCAACTGGTCGGCAGTCGCCCAGCCAGGCTGGTTCCTGTCCGACGGGATCCACTACAGCACGCTCGGCTGCGCCATCCGCGCCAAGGCCATCGCAGACGCGCTCGCCCGCGCGTTCCCGCTGCACGGCCACAGCGCGTCCAGGATCGTGCGCTAGCCGGCGGCGCGCGAATGGCAGGCGACACGCCATTCCCGTTCCAATTCTTGCCGACCACGATACGTACTCCTTAAACCACTCCGGGTAGTGCATTCCGTGCCTGGGGTGAACCCGACGATCTCGTCTGCGGGGCGAGAGCGGCCCGGGCTTGGGGGGAACATGCCGAAGCCGGTGGACGCCGGCCAGCGCTATATGCCTGGCCTGGACGGATTGCGCGCCATCGCGGTGCTCGCGGTCATCGCTTATCACGAGCAGTTCGGATGGGCGCCTGGCGGCTTGCTCGGCGTCGGGGTCTTCTTCACGCTCAGCGGCTTCCTGATCACCAGCATCCTGGTCAGCCAGTGGTCGGCGATCGGCAAGCTCAAGCTCGGCGACTTCTGGCTGCATCGCGCCCGGCGGCTGCTGCCGGCGCTGTTCGTGATGCTGGCGGTCGTGACCGCCTGGGTGACCCTCGCGGACAGGGCCAGGCTGGCCAGCATGCGCGGATCTGTCGGCGCCGCGGCCGCGTACTTCAGCAACTGGTACATCATCGCGCAGAACCAGTCCTACTTCGCCAGGTTCGCACCGCCGGCGCCGCTCGACCACCTCTGGTCGCTGGCAGTGGAGGAGCAGTTCTACCTGCTCTGGCCGCTGCTGTTGATCGGCGGGCTGCTGTTGCTGCGCCGCCTGCACGCGCGCACGGCGTGGCTCATGCTGCCCGCTGGACTCGCCGCGGCAGCCTCCGCCGTCGCGATGCTGCTGTTCTATCAGCCCGGCATGGACCCCACCAGGGTGTACGAGGGCACCGACACCCGCGCGTTCGGCCTGCTGATCGGCGCCATGCTGGCGCTGGCCTGGCCGTCAGGAGACAAGCGCGGAGCGCACAGCGCCCCGCCACGCAAACTGCCGCGAATCGCTCTGGACGTTGCGGGATTCGCTGGCCTCGCCGCAATCGGCCTCATGATCTGGAAGGTCGGGGAGTACTCGCCATTCGCCTACCGCGGCGGCCTCGTCCTGCTGTCGGTCGCGACCGTCGCCGTCGTGGCGGCGACGGCTTATCCGGCCAGCATCGTCGGCGCGGCGCTCGGCTGGCGGCCGCTGCGCTGGATCGGAGTCCGCTCCTACGGCATCTACCTGTGGCACTTCCCCGTCATCGTGATGACGACGCCCGCCAACACCAAGCCGAGCCTGCCGATGGCGGGGCTGCAGATCGCGGCGTCGATCTTGCTGGCCGCGCTGTCCTGGCAGCTGATCGAGGAGCCGATCAGGCACGGCGCGATCGGGCGGGCCTCTGCCAAGCTCCGCGCCGGAGGCCTGCGACGCACGCTGCGTGAGGCCAACCTGCCAGGCGTGGCGGCCACTACCGGCACGGTCGCGGTCATCGTGGTCGCCGCGGCTGGCTTGTCTGGCGCGGTGCGGGGCGGCGCGGGCGCACGGGTCGGCTCAGTGCTCTCCGAGGGCTCGTTGCAGCTTCCCGTGACCAAGACCGTGGTCAAGGTGCCGAAGACGAGCGGCATCCCGGCCGCCAGCCAGTCGCCAGACGCCACGCTGCCCGGCAGCGGCCCGCTGCGCACCTCGTGCCGTGCGGTGGCGCACATCGGTGATTCGACCTCGGACGGCCTGGTCTCGCACGCCTACCTGCCCAAGCCGCGGGAGCGGATCACCGCGCAGTACGAGGATGTCGGGGTTCGCTCGGTCGTGACTGACATCTCCGGCGCGCGCTCGGTCGTTGAGGTCCTGCCGGGCCAGGTCAACGGCTACGACGCGATGCGAACCATCACCAGGGGCGGATTCCGCGGCTGCTGGGTCATCGCCCTGGGGACAAACGACACCGCTGATGTGGCCGCCGGGCTCGAATATCGGCCTCGTGACCAGAATCGGCCGGGTGATGAAAGCCGCCCACGGTGAGCCCGTGATGTGGGTCAACGTGAAGTCGCTGCTGCGCGGCGGCCCGTACGCCGAGGCCAACATGGCGCGCTGGGATCAGGCGCTGCTCATGGAGTGCGCGAAGTACCCGAACATGCGGGTCTTCAACTGGGCCGCCGAGGCCAGGACCAAGTGGTATATATCAGACGGCATCCACTTCACATCCATCGGTTACAAGCACCGGGCGAAGATGATCGCCGAGGCCCTGGCCCGCGCCTTCCCCCAGAACGGCCAGAGCAGCGGCTGCCTGGTCAGCAGCTAGCGCTCGAGACACGACAGCGCCCGGCCGCCGGATGAGGCGGCCGGGCGCTGTCGCCACGAACGGACTGGTCAGTCCTCGGCGCGGCCGCCGAGGTGCTTGGCGAGGAACTTCTCCGCGGCGGCGTAGAAGATCATGCGGTTCTCCGGCTTGGCGAACCCGTGCCCCTCGTCGGCGAAGAGCAAGTACTCGTGATCGATCCCCGCCTTGGTCAGGGCCGCGACGATCTGCTCAGACTCGGCCTGCTTGACCCGCGGGTCGTTGGCGCCCTGGGCGATCAGCAGCGGGATCGAGATCTGGTCGGCGCGGGACAGCGGCGAGCGGGACCAGAGGAAATCGACGTCCTTCTCGGGATCGCCGACCCTGCGGTGGAACTGGGCGATCATCGGGGCCCAGTACGGCGGTACGGTCTCGATCAGCGTCTTGAGGTTCGAGGGCCCGACGATGTCGACCGCGCAGCAGTAGACATCGGGCGTGAACGTGGCGCCAGCCAGCGCCGCGTAGCCGCCATAGGAGCCGCCGTAGATGGCCACCCGTTCCCGGTCAGACCAGCCCTGCGCGATCGCGTGCGCGACCGTATCGGTCAGGTCGTCCTGCATCTTCGCGCCCCACTCGCGGTCGCCGGCGTTGACGAACGCCTTCCCGTACCCGGTGGAGCCGCGGAAGTTGACCTGGAGGCACAGGTAACCGCGGTTGGCCAGCCACTGGGCCTCGGGGTGATAGCCCCAGGTGTCCCTGTGCCACGGACCGCCGTGGACGTTCAGCACGGTCGGCAGGCCTTCGCGCGGGCCGTCGGGCGGGAAGGTCGCGTAGCCGTGCACGGTGAGCCCGTCGCGGGCTGCGAAGGAGAACGGCACCATCGGCGCGAGCGTGTACTTGCTCAGGGCGGGCTGGTGCTCGAACAGGAAGCTGCCCCGCTTGCTCGCCCGGTCGTAGGCGAAGTACGGCACAGGGCCCGTGTCGTTCGTGAACGCGATCAGCCAGGTTGTCTCGGCGTCGTCGGAACTCACGAACGACGGGTCGCCATGGTGCAGCGCACGGATCGCGGCCAGGTCATCGACCACCGACGGGTCGAGCACGAGGTAGTCTGACCTGTCCTTGAGCACGACGACGATCTGCGGTTCCCTGGTGTCAGGGTCGACCCGCACGCCGCTGATGTCGGCTTCGTCGTCGGCCGCGAGCACCATCCGCTCACCGGTAGTGAGGTTGAACCTGACCAGCTGAGCCGTCTGCGCGCCTACGGAACTGACCAGCAGCAGCGATTGCCCGTCGGCGCTGAACGTAACCGCATCGGTGGTCAGCGCGTCATCGGCCGGGATGGTCAGCAGCTCACGCCAGTCGTCGTCGCCACCGTCCCGCACCAGCGCCACGATCGAGCCGTCGGGAAGCGGCCGGAACGCGCCCCTGACTACCAGTTTCGTGTCGGCGAGCCAGCCGATGAAGCCTGGATTGTCGACTTCCTTGGTCAGGTCGCCCCTGCTCAGATCGAGCCGGTACACGTCGTGCAGCTCCGGATTGTCCCTGTTCAAGCCGATCAGGATCTCGGTCGGGAAGTCCCGCTCGATCGCCACGATCTGGGTCTGCACGCCGTCGAACGGGGTCAGGTCGCGGCGCTGCATCGTGGTCAGGTCGACGTCGTGCAGCCGCCAGTTCTCGTCGCCGCCGGTGTCCTGCAGGTACAGCAGGTGCTTGTTGTCGTGCGCCCAGGCGAATTGCCTGATGCCGCGGTCGGCGTCATCGGTGACGACCTCGGCCCGGTCCCAGTCGACACCGCTCTGGGGGCTGACCGGAGCCAGCCAGACGTTGAGCACGCCGTCCTTGGGCGCGATCCAGGCCAGCCTCGTGCCGTCGGGGGACAGCCGCGGGCTGACTCGCTCGGGGTTGCCGAAGAGGACTTTCCTGGGAATGAGTTCGACCATGGAAGTACCTAACCACGCTGGCACGCGCGGTGCGATGGTGGGCCGGATGGTGGCCGGCTGCTGGCACACTTGAGGGCCATGGACGGCCAATCGGAAGCCAGCGTCGACCTTGCGGCGATCACCGCCAACGTCAGCGCGATGCGCCAGCACGTCGGATCTGCCGAGGTCATGGCGGTCGTCAAGTCCGACGGCTACGGGTGCGGACTGGTGCCGACCGGGACCGCGGCCCTGGCTGGCGGCGCGACCTGGCTCGGCGTAGGGCACGTCGAGGAGGCTCTCACGCTGCGCTCCGCTGGCGTGACCGCGCCGGTGCTCTGCTTGCTCGCCTCGCCCGACGCGCCGCACGCTGACGCGATCGCGCGCGGGGTCGACTTGTCCGCGGGAACGGCGAGCCTGGTGCGCCAGATCGGCTCGGCCGCGGCGTCGGCGGGGGGCGTCGCCAGGCTGCACCTGAAGGTCGACACGGGGATGAGCCGCGGCGGCGCCCCGATGGCGCAGTGGCCAGACATGCTGCGGGCCGCGCTGGCCGAGCAGGCCTCCGGCCGGTGCGAGATTACCGGCATCTGGTCCCACCTGGCCTGCGCGGACATGCCTGGACATCCATCGGTCGACACCCAGATCGCGGCCTTCCGCGATGCGCTCGAGCAGGCAGAACGGGCTGGCGCGAAGCCCGCCGTGCGGCACCTGGCCAACACGCCAGCGCTGCTGACCAGGTCCGACACCTGGTTCGACCTGGTACGGCCCGGCGGCGGCGTGACCGGGCTCGCCACCCTGCCAGGCGGCCCGCCTGGCTGGCTGCGGCCGGCGATGACGGTGCGAACGCATCTCGTTCAGGTGAAGCGGGTCGCACCAGGAACCGGGGTTTCCTATGGCCACAGGTACCTGACCACGGCTCCGGCCACGCTCGGGCTGATCCCGCTGGGGTACAACGAGGGGATTCCGCGCGCCGGGACGAATGCCGCGCCGGTCTTCATCAGGGGCCGCCGGCTGACCGTCGCTGGGACGGTCTGCATGAACCAGTGCGTAGTTGACGCCGGCGACTTGCGGATCGAGGAGGGCGACGAAGTCGTGCTCTTCGGGCCCGGTGACCACGGTGAACCCACCGCACAGGAGTGGGCCGACCTGCTCGGCACGCTGTCCTATGACATCGTGACACGGTTTACCGGGAAGATCCCAAGAAGCTACTCTGGAGTAACAAGCGACGCTGGCAGGGTCGTGAAGAAGCACGAGATCACGAAGAATCAGGTGGCAGCCCCCGCAGACGGGGACGCGAATGACCACTCCACGATGGCTCGCGTGGCCGGGCAGGAGGTCTGATGGTCAGCTGGCGCAAGCTCACCGGCGTGACCGGGCTAGCGGCCGGCGCGATCGCGGCCGGTGCTGGCGCGGTGGTGATGGCCGAGAAGATCGCAGTTGGCCGGATCAGGCTGCGCCCCGACCCGGCCGCGAACGAACCGTTCGGTGCGGGCAGCGGCGAGGTCATGACGGTGCTGGCGGACGACGGCCTGCCCCTGCACGTCGAGGTCACCGGGCCAGAAGATGCGCCAGTCACGATCATCTTCTGCCATGGCTACACGCTGAACTCAGACGTCTGGTACTACCAGCGGGCCGGCCTGTCAGCCATCGCCAGGTGCGTGTTCTGGGACCAGCGCAGTCACGGCAGGTCGGGCCGGTCCGATCCCGACCTGGTGACGATCGATCAGCTGGGGGCCGATCTGCACGAGGTCTTGCTGGCCACCGCTCCTGGCGACATGCCGGTCGTGCTGGTCGGCCATTCGATGGGCGGCATGACCGTGATGGCGCTCGCCGATCAGCATCCCGAGCTATTCGGCAGTGCTAGCGGGACCCGCGGCAAGGTAATAGGGGCGGTGCTGATCTCGACGGCCGCGGGCACCGTCGACCCGGTCACCTGGTTGCCCGCCCTGTTGCGCCCCGCCGTGCGGGTCGCGATGCCGTCGATGATGACCGGGGCGTCGAAGGGCCGGATGGCCTGGGTGGTCGAGCGCGGCCGGCGGTCAGCGGGCGATATCGCGTTCCTCGGGACCCGCAGGATCGCGTTCGGCGATCCAGGCGTGAGCCCGACCGTGGTGGATTTCCTGGAGCGGATCATCAGGTCGACGCCGATCGACGTCATCGCCGACTTCTACGTCGCGCTCGTCGGGCACGACAAGCGGCACGCGCTGACGGTGCTGGGCAACGTTCCCGTGCTGATACTGACCGGCGACCGGGACCGGCTCGTCGACCCTGGCCTGTCGGACGAGATCGCGTCCGCGGTCCGCGATGCCAAGCTGGTCAGGATCCCCGGCGCCGGGCACGTCCTGATTCTCGAGCGGCCAGAAGAGGTCAACGAGGCCATCGCGGACCTCGTCACGCTCGCACTCGCCACGCGCGCGGCCTGAAGCCGCTGCGCTGTGGCAGACTCGCGAGCCGTGACTGGCTCCCAGGCTGCGAACGACCGCCCGGTCGTCGCTGCTGACCTTGCCGTCCCCGACGCCGCAACGATGCGACTGCTCGGCCGCAGGCTTGCGAGCCTGCTGCGGGCAGGCGACCTGGTGGTGCTGGCCGGGTCGCTCGGCGCTGGTAAAACGACGCTGGTCCAGGGGATCGGCGCAGGCCTCGACGTGCGCGGCCCGGTGACCTCGCCCACCTTCGTCATCGCCAGGCTGCACCCGTCGCTGCGCGGCGGCCCTGACCTCGTACACGCCGACGCCTACCGGCTCGGCAGCAGGCTAGAGGTCGACGACCTCGACCTGGACGCCGATCTCGATCACTCGGTCACGGTGGTGGAGTGGGGCGAGGGCCTGGTCGAGAACCTCGCGTCAGCCAGCCTGCGGCTCACCATCGACCGGCCACCAGAGCCGCCGATGCCCGAGCAGGGCAGCGGGTCGGAAGACGGTGCCGATGACCAGCCAAGGCTCGTCACAGTGGCCGGCTACGGCGAGCGGTGGCGCGCCGCCGCGGGCGCGCTGAGAGCGGCGCTGGCCGAACCCCTGCGCTAGGGCGCGCGGAGACGACGCGCGGGATCAATTGTTCCGATCTGTCGCTCCCGCGTAGCGTCGCCGACAGTACACTGCGGGAATCCACCGCAGCTTGCCGTCGCGCCCGGCCGCTGGCCGACCGCTGCGGCCCCCTCGCACTGCCGGTCTGGGAGGCGTGCCGTGACCGATCAGGGCTATCCGCCTCGTCAGCCACACCATCAGGGCAGGCAGGGCAGGACCAAGTCACCACACGAGCCGCGCAGGAGCGGCTGGCAGGTGATCGACGCCTTCGACGATCGCCAAGACGACGAATCTGATCTGCCGCCGTGGGCTGGACCCGGCGTCGAACCGTTCAGGCCGGCGCGCCGGGCTCCGCACACGCGGGTGCCCGACCAGCGCCGCGAGGCCGCACCTGAACAAATCGAGCCCGAGCAGGAGCCGAGGCGGAGCAGCCCGCCCGGCGAGCCGCCCGGCAGGCTGCGCAGGGGGCCGCGCCGCGGCCGGGCTGCCGCCGCCAGGCGCCGCCGATCCAAGCGCAGGCTCGTCACCTGGGGCGTGGTGGCGATCGCGGCCGTCATGGCGACCGGACTCGGGATCTACCTGGCTCAGTCGCCGGCGCCGAAGAGCCCGTTCATCACCAAGCTCCAGAAGGGCGAGTTCAAGGCCGTGCCAGACGCGTGCAAGGTCGTCGGCACCGCCGTACTGCGTCAGATCATGAACGGCACGCCGGCAATGATCCAGCCGCAGCAAGGCCAGGCGCAGAACGAGTGCACGTTCACCGTCGACGCGAGCCCGGTCTTCCGCGTGATGACCGTCCAGCTTCAGGCGCTACGGGCCAGCCTGGTCCCGGTCGGTGACGGCGGCGCGACAGCCAACGCCGTGTACACCTTCGCCCAGCAGCGCACCAAGTGGGCCAAGCCGCAGAAGAATACGGGCCAGCCTCCGGCGGCCATCACGGCCGTGCCGGGCCTTGGCCAGCAGGCCATCAGCGCCGTGCAGACCTTCGGCGCCAAGGGCGCCATCAACAAGGTCACCGTGCTGGTGCGGTACAAGAACGTGCTGATGTCGGTCAGCCTGCAGGGCCAGTCGGGGCACGGATTCGGCCCGGTGACGGTCGGCGGCCTGCGCTCTGGTGCGCTGACGGTCGCGCGGGCGGCACTGGCCAAGGTCAGGGCCGAGCCCACGATCTGACGACCAGATCGGGCCAGGTCCGCGCGCGCTCGACGACCGTGTCGCGATGACTAGGCTGTGAGACCGTGCTTATCCTCGCCTTCGATACCGCGACGCCGGCCGTGACGGTCGCGGTGCACGATGGCCATGACATGGTCGCGCACGAGTCAGCGGTTGACGCGCGGCGGCACGGCGAACTGCTCGCCCCGTCGATCGCGGCCGTCCTGGCGAAAGCCGGGGCGCGGCCAGGCGACTTGACCGCGATCGCGGTCGGAACCGGGCCCGGCCCCTACACCGGCCTGCGGGTAGGCCTGGTCACCGCCCGGGTGCTTGGCGAGGCGCTCGGCGTGCCGGTCGACGGCGTCTGCACGCTGGACATCATCGCGGCGGAGGCGCGACGGTCAGCGGGCGGCGGGGAATTCGTCGTCGCGACCGACGCCAGGCGCGGCGAGGTGTACTGGGCGCGATACGCCGGCACCGGGGACCGGCTGTCCGGTCCGCAGGTCACCGCGCCCGCGCTGGTGCCTACTGGACTGCCGGTCGCCGGCGAGGGTCCGGTGCTGCGGGCGGAGATCGCCGCGGCCTGCATCATCGAGCCGCGGTATCCGTCAGCGGTTCAGCTGGCCATGATCGCCGCGGACAGGCTGGCGCGCGGCCTGCCGCCAGGGCCGCCTGACGCGCTGTACCTGCGCCGTCCTGACGCCAGGGAGCCTGGCCGTCCGAAGCGAGTGACGCCATGACCGCGCTGCTGCGTCCGATGCGGCACGCTGACATCGACGCGGTCATGGAACTTGAGTACGCCGTCTTTGGCGCTGAGGCATGGAGCAGGCAGATGCTGGCGGGCGAGCTTGATCAGCAGCCCGCCAGCCGGTATTACCTGGTCGCCGAGGAGGACGGACAGGTCGCCGGGTACGCGGGCCTGCTCGGCGCCGGCTGGCAGGGCGACGTCCTGACGCTGGCGGTGGCCGCCGACCGCTGGGGCCAGGGCATCGGCACCGCGCTGCTGCGGGCGCTGCTGGCTGAGGCAGCCAGGCGCGGCTGCACCGAGGTCTTCCTCGAGGTACGGACCGACAACAGCCGCGCGCAGGAGCTGTACCGCAGGCACGACTTCGCCGAGATCGGGATCAGGCGCGGCTATTACCAGCCCTCTGGCGCTGATGCCCTCGTCATGCGGCGGACGCTGCACCGCGAGCCTGTGCCTGGCGTGCGGCAGGAAGCAACCGGAGAGCAGGCATGACCGCGCCGCTGGTGCTGGGAATCGAGTCCTCGTGCGACGAGACGGGCATCGGGCTGGTCCGCGGCCACGAACTGCTGGCCGATGCCGTGGCGTCCAGTGTGGCCGAACACGCCAGGTTCGGCGGCGTGGTACCCGAGGTCGCCAGCCGGGCGCACCTGGAGGCCATGGTTCCCACTGTCGAGCGGGCGCTGCGAACCGCGCGGGTCGGCCTTGGCCAGGTAGACGCCATCGCGGTCACGGCGGGGCCTGGCCTCGCCGGGGCGCTGCTCGTCGGCGTCTGCGCGGCCAAATCCTACGCGCTGGCGCTCGGCAAGCCGCTCTACGGCGTGAACCACCTGGCCGCGCATATCGCCGTCGACCAGCTTGAGCACGGCCCGCTGCCCGTACCGGCGATCGCGCTGCTGGTCTCCGGCGGGCACTCCTCGCTGCTGCTCGTGGGCGACCTGACCGGCGAGATCACCCCGCTCGGCGCGACCATCGACGATGCCGCTGGCGAGGCCTACGACAAAGTGGCCAGGCTGCTCGGGCTGCCGTTTCCCGGCGGGCCGCCGATCGACGTTGCCGCCAGGACCGGTGACCCTGCCTCGGTCCAGTTCCCGCGGTCCAAATATCGCGACGGCACGTCCGACTTCTCCTTCTCAGGGCTCAAGACAGCGGTCGCGCGGTGGGTCGAGGCGCGCGAGGCCGCCGGCCTGCCGGTGCCCGTCGCCGACGTGGCCGCTTCCTTCCAGGAGGCCGTCGCCGACGTGCTGACGCGCAAGGCCGTCGACGCCTGCCTGAAACAGGGCGTCGGTCACCTGGTGATCAGCGGCGGCGTCGCCGCCAATTCCCGGCTGCGAGCACTCGCCGGGGAGCGCTGCGATGCCGCAGGCATCAGCCTGCGGGTGCCGAGGCCCGGGCTGTGCACCGACAATGGCGCGATGGTGGCGGCGCTGGGCTCCGATCTCATCGCCGCCGGGGTCGCGCCGTCAGGGGCGGGCTTCGCCGCCGACTCCGGGCTGCCGGTCACTCAGGTCCTCGCCGCCTGACACCGGGGCCGCGGGGTCAGCGCCTGACAGCCCGCTGGGTCAGCGTCCAGAGCGGGAACGTGAACTCGCCGCTCGCGGTCTGCGGCGTCGCCGCGAGGTAGTCAGCTACCGCGTCAAGAACCGCCTCGCGCTCGGGAGGTTCCATGATCAGGAACATCGAGTGCGTGCGCATGGTCTCGATCAGCGAGCCAGAAGTCCGCACGTGCCCGTGTTCGAACCCCGCGCCCTCGGCCGGCCGGAACAGGTCCTTGCCAGGTCCGCGCATCCACGCGGTGATCCCGTCCTCATCGTCGGCGCGGTAGGAGGTGAACGCGATGACGTTCGTTCTGCCGGTGACCCTGTGCAGGTCGGCCACCCAGCCGACCCGGTCGTCGTCGGTGTTCCACAGGCCAGCGAAGACGCCGCCAGGCGTCAGGACCCTGGCGATCTCCGGCAGCGCCAGGTCCAGGTCGAACCAGTGCGCTGCCTGGCCGGCCAGCACAGCGTCGACCGAGGCGTCCGGCAGCGGGATCGCTTCTGCCCGCCCTGAGATGGCCGTCACCGCGGGCAGGCCACGACGAAGTTGGGCGAGCATGTCCGGATCGGGTTCCACGGCTATGACCTCGGGGCTGCCGTCGCCGATCGTCAGGCCCGCAAGCTGCGCGGTGAGCTTGCCGGTCCCGGCCCCGAGGTCGACCAGCCTGACTGGCCGGTGTCCGAGGCGGACGGCCGGCTCGAGCGCCCAGCGGATTGCCTCGACCGGATAGTCTGGCCGGTGCTCGGCGTAGGCCGTGGCCGCGGCTCCGAAGGAGGAGGCCCGGCGGGCGTACTCCGTAGCCGCTGGCGCGTCGGATGCCTCGTCGGCGGGTGCGTCCATGAGCCGCACCTTAGCCGGGCGGTGCAGGTATCGCTTGACTGGGGCGAGCGTCGGGGCTACTGTGCGGACTTGGCACTCGATGGTGTAGAGTGCTAACGCGACGAGGTTGGTCTGGCACCCGCGACGGCAGGCCCCATGGTCGCCTCTCTAGTAACTTCAGCTAGCCCTTTCCGGAGGGGGAGGTCAGATCGTGACGACCGCCACCAAGGTTGTTATCAAGCCGCTCGAAGACCGGATTGTAGTGCGCCCGCTCGACGCTGAGCAGACCACGGCATCCGGCCTTGTTATTCCCGACACTGCCAAGGAGAAGCCCCAGGAGGGCGAGGTTGTCGCCGTCGGCCCAGGCCGTTTCGACGACGCCGGCTCCAAGCGCGTCCCGATGGACGTCAAGGTGGGCGATGTAGTGCTGTACAGCAAGTACGGCGGCACCGAAGTGAAGTACGCGGGCGAGGAGTACCTCGTGCTCTCCGCCCGGGACGTGCTC
Organism: uncultured Actinomycetota bacterium; assembly: GCA_963696215.1. Taxonomy (GTDB): domain Bacteria; phylum Actinomycetota; class Actinomycetes; order Streptosporangiales; family Streptosporangiaceae; genus Chersky-822. The sequence goes on along the minus strand of CAVOJF010000002.1, from coordinate 752,023 downwards.
GCGATCATCGAGAAGTAAGCGAGCATTTCGACCGCCGCCCCGGATCGGTCGGTGGCCGCAGGAGCCAGCCTCCCGTGGTTGCCGGCCAGCCCGGGGCGGCGGCATGACACCGGACATCCAAATTCTGACCGAGCAAATGATCCGAGAACGATCAGCTGAGGTGCTGCATGGCCAAGAGCCTGAATTTCAATGAGGATGCGCGGCGGGCGCTCGAGCGTGGTGTGGACAAGCTCGCGGATGCCGTCAAGGTCACGCTCGGCCCGCGCGGCCGCAACGTCGTGATCGACAAGAAGTGGGGCGCTCCGACCATCACCAACGACGGCGTCACCGTCGCCAAGGAGATCGAGCTGGAGAACCCCCAGGAGAACCTGGGAGCGCAGCTCGCCAAGGAAGTCGCGACCAAGACCAACGACGTGGCCGGCGACGGCACCACGACCGCGACCGTGCTGGCGCAGGCCATGGTGCACGAAGGCCTGCGGTCGGTGGCCGCTGGCGCCAGCCCGATGTCGCTCAAGCGCGGCATCGACCTGGCTGCCGCTGCGATCTCTGAGGCCCTGCTGAAGAGCGCCCGCGACGTTGAGGAGCGCGGCGAGATCGCGAATGTGGCGACGATCTCGGCCCAGGACGCGAAGGTGGGCGCGATCATCGCCGACGCCTTCGACAAGGTCGGCAAGGACGGCGTGATCACCGTCGAGGAGTCGGCCACGATGGGCCTCGAGCTGGAGTTCACCGAGGGCCTGCAGTTCGACAAGGGCTACATCTCGGCGTACTTCATCACCGACCAGGACCGGATGGAGGCCGTCCTCGAGGACGCGGCCATCCTGTTGCACAACGGCAAGATCTCTTCGATGGCCGATCTGCTGCCGTTGCTCGAGCAGGTCGCCCAGTCGCGCAAGCCGCTCGTGATGGTGGCCGAGGACGTCGACGGCGAGGCGCTGTCGACCCTCGTGGTCAACAAGATCCGCGGGCTGCTCAACGTCGCCGCGGTCAAGGCGCCAGGGTTCGGGGACCGCCGCAAGGCGATGCTCGAGGACATGGCGATCCTGACCGGCGGTCAGGTGGTCAGCGAGGAGGTCGGGCTCAAGCTCGAAAACGCCGGCCTCGACGTGCTGGGCTCGGCTCGCCGGGTCGTGGTCAGCAAGGACACCACCACGATCGTTGACGGCGGCGGCGACCAGGACGCCATCAACGACCGGATCCGCCAGCTCAAGGCCGAGATGGAGGCCTCGACGTCGGACTGGGACAAGGAGAAGCTGCAGGAGCGGATCGCCAAGCTGGCCGGCGGAGTAGCCGTGCTTCGGGCCGGCGCCGCCACCGAGGTCGAGCTCAAGGAGAAGAAGCACCGGCTGGAGGACGCCATCTCGGCGACGAGGGCGGCGATCGAGGAAGGCATCGTGGCCGGCGGCGGAAGCGCGCTGATCCACGCCTCGGTGGCACTCGGTGACCTGGGCCTGTCCGGCGACGAGGCCACCGGCGTGGCTGTGGTCCGCAAGGCGCTGCTGGAGCCCGCCCGCTGGATCGCACTGAACGCCGGCGCCGAAGGCGGCGTCGTGGTGGCGGCCATCGGCGATCTGCCGGCTGGCCACGGCTACAACGCCGACACCGGTGAGTACGGGGACCTGATGGCGCAGGGCGTCATCGACCCGGTCAAGGTCACCAGGTCGGCGGTCCAGAATGCGGCCTCCATCGCGGGCATGCTGCTCACGACCGAGGCGCTGGTGACCGACAAGCCGGAGAAGGAAGAGGCCGAGGCCGGACACGGGCACGGCCACGGGCACGGTCACACGCACTGACCGGGCACTGACCGACGGCTCTGACGGGCCGGGACTCCGCGGAGTCCCGGCCCGTTCCCTTGCCCAAGCGAGGGTCACCGTTGTGCCGGGCTTGAGCTCTTAGAGAGTGATTCGCCGTGGAAATGTCATTCGTCTGAGTGCTTAGTAAAAGTGCGAAGGCCGCCGTTCTTTGTTGTCGATTCCATGATTAGGCAGCCCCTTTACCTGGGCATCATGCGTTCATGACCGCCTGATGCGTGACGGCGTAAGCCAAAGGGGGACGCATGACTCAGCAGGCCGCCGGCGACACGGGACCGGCCGCCCCGATCACCGATCTGACAGTCCTGGCCGCTCGGGGCCAGCCGGCCGCTATCGAGGCGCTGATCAGGCAGATCAGGCCGATGGTGGTCAGGTACTGCCGGGCCAGGCTCGGCAATCTGGCCGGCCATTACCAGGTGGCCGAAGACGTCACGCAAGAGGTCTGCATGGCCGTCCTTACGGCGCTGCCCAGGTATCAGGACATCGGCAGGCCTTTTGCGTCCTTTGTCTTCGGCATTGCGTCGCATAAGGTCGCCGATGCCCGGCGATCAGCGGCACGGCTGGCGATTCCCGTCGATGACCTTCCTGACAACCCTGACGACCGTCCAGGGCCCGAGGAGCAGGTCGTCGCGAGCCTGGACGCCCAGCGGGCCAGGGCGCTGCTTGCCAGGCTTCCCAGCCACCATCGCGAGCTGCTCGTGCTGCGGGTGCTAACCGGGCTCTCGGCCGAGGAGACCGGCACGGCGCTCGGGATGTCGGCCGGCGCGGTCCGGGTGGCTCAGCACCGCGCGCTTGCCAGGCTGCGTTCGATCGCGGTCCAGGAGTTCTACGGCAGCAGCGCCTAGCCAGCGGCTCCCGACCGTCAGGTCGCCGCATTCGCCGGCTGGTCGAGCCGGCGGGACTCAGCCGACGCCCAGAACGCCGTGCCGCTCACGAGCACCACGAACGCGCCGATCGCGAGTGTTGCCGTGACTCCGCTGTGCAAGAAGGCCGAGGCTCCGGCGACCGCGCCGGCCAGCATCGCGATCACCGCGGCGATCCTGCGCGCCGCCTGGGAGCCGTCGCCGCCACCCATCGCCGAGTCGGCGGCGAGGCCGGTCAGCGTCATGGTCAGCACCGTGGTGGTCATGTCGGGCACGGCCAGCCGCCTGATGGTGGAGTTGCGCACCCCCATGCCGAGGGCCAGCACCGCGATGACCGTGAACCGCGGCCAGCCGGAAGACACGCCAGTCACTGTCGCGGCGATGACCGCCGCGACCCCGGTCGCGAGGGCCTCCGTGGTCATCGCCAGGGCGAGCAGGCTCCGCCGCGAGGAGAGCCGCCTGCCCATCAGGCCGGCCGCGGCCGCGCCGGCCAGGAATGAGCCGAGCGAGGTCAGGCACGCCGGAGCGGAGAACCCGGACGCCCCGGCTGCGGCGAACCCGAGCAGGACCACGTTGCCCGTCATGTTGGCGGTGAAGACATGGCCCAAGCCGAGGTAGCTGACCGCGTCGACGAGGCCGCTGACCATTGTCAGCACGATCAAAGTGGCGAGCAGCAGCCTGCCAGGCTGCCTGGTGGCGGGCGTCATGCCGCGGATTTCACGCGAGCGGGTTTCACGCGGGCGGGTTCACGCGGGCGGGCTCACGCGGGCAGGGATACGCTGCCGTCGTCCAGCAGCGTCCAGCCCGGGTTGTGCGCGATCTCCCACGGGTGCCCGTCCGGGTCGACGAACAGGCCGCTGTAGCCGCCCCAGAACGTCTGGGCTGGCTCGCGGCCGATCACCGCGCCGGCGGCGCGCGCCTCCTCGATCACCGCGTCCACTTCTGCTGGCGACCTGACGTTGTAGGCCAGCGTCACACCGCCCCAGCCGCCGTGGTCTTCCACCGCGCTGTCGTCCGCGAGCATGGCCCGGTCCCACAGGCCCAGGACCATCCCGCCCGCCTGGAAGAACACCACATCGTCGGCCGGCGAGGTGGCAGGCCGCCAGCCGAGCGAGGTGTAGAACCCTCTCGCGCGATCCAGATCTCCCACGCCGAGCGTGATCAGGCTGACCCGCTGCTCCATGACGATGGCCTCTCAGACGGCTACTGCTGACCTGGGCAGACTAGACCTGCGAGGCGGCGTCTGCGGCTGTTCGGGTGGCCCGGCGCGCCGGGGCGGGCGCCCTGGCAGTCTTGTTAGCATGCCCGACCACGCGGACACCACGGCGCAGGACGTGCCGCGGGCCTACGCCGCGGCGGTGACGGCCGAACTCGCCGTCGCTCTTGACGGCCGGCTCACGGCCGCCTACCTGCACGGCTCGGCCGCCCTCGGCGGCTGGACCGCCGAGCGCAGCGACGTCGACATCTTGTTCGTGGTGGCCGACGCCATCACCGCCGCCGCGGCGGCGGTCGCTGGCCGGGCGCTGCTGAGCGCTGCCGTCGGCTGCCCTGGCCGGTGCCTTGAAGCCAGCATCGTCACGGCAGGCGCGGCGGTCCGGCCGGCGCCGCCGTGGCCGTTCGTCCTGCACGTCGGACTGCATGACGGCGAGCAGGTGCTGGTCATGGGCCAGGTGCTGGCCATGCCCACCGCGCGATCCGGCGACACCGACCTGCTGATGCACTACGCCGTCTGCCGCGCGGCCGGGGTCGCGCTGGCTGGCCCGCCGCCTGACGCGGCGATCGGTGCGGTGGACCGGCGGCTTATCCTCGGCTACCTGGCAGACGAGCTTGGGTGGGGCCTGGCGAACGCGCAGGAAAACTACGCGGTGCTGAACGCCTGCCGGGCGCTTGCCTATCTCAGGAACGGCCGGATCGTCGCGAAGGTAGCTGGCGGCCTGGCGGCGCTGGAGGCCGGCAGCGGGCCGGCCGAGGTGATCCGCCGCGCCCTCGATCAGCAGCAGGGCAGGGCGCCAGAACGGCCGGCCGGACCGGACGCGGTGGCATTCGTGCTGAACGTTGCCGCCGAGCTCAGGGTCGCGGCCGAAGCACCGTCAGCGTGATAGCCCAGGTGACCGGCACGGGGTCGGTCAGCCCCGCGACCCGCTCGGCCAGCGCCGCCTGGTCGGTGTGCCAGGCGCTCGGGCCCATCATGGCCAGCGCTTCAGCGGCTGGGTGCCGCAGCGCCATGATGCCGCGGTGCTCGCTCTCGGAAAGCAGACCGAAGTGGGGGCCGAGCTTGTCGCCTAGCCGCGCGCGCTTGCGCTCGTCGACCCTGAGCAAGCCGAGCGGGCCGGTCAGCTCGCCCAGGTGGTCCGCGGCGGGGGTGACCACCAGCAACGCCCCGCTCGGCCGCAGGATGCGGCGCAGCTCGGCGCCATCCCGCGGCGCGAAGACGTTCAGGACGACATCGGCGGCACCGTCGGCGACCGGCAGCGGCCGCCAGGCGTCGCAGCCGACCGCGCCGATCCTGGTGTGCGCCCGCGCTGCCTGCCGCAACGCGTACCTGGATGCGTCCAGCGCCAGCCCGGCCAGTCCCGACACGCGGTCGAGGACGGCCGCGAGGTAGTAGCCCGTGCCCGCGCCGACGTCGACAACGCAGCCTGGTCCTTGCCGCGGCTTCGCGCTCGCCGTGGCTCTGACAGCGGCGTCGCCGAGCGCCGCCGCGATCGGGGCGAAGTGGCCGGTCGCGAGGAACTCGCTGCGGGCTCGCACCATCGTGGCCGTGTCGCCGCCGCCCCGGGCGCCGGCCTGGAGCAGGCTGACGTAGCCCTGCCGCGCGATATCGAAACTGTGCCCAGAGCCGCACCCGACCGAGCCGCCAGCCAGTGCCAGGCGACCGCCGCAGTGCGGGCAGCGCAGCCAGGCAACCACCTCATCGAGCACGCGGGCCTCCGTGGGTCATGGGTGGTCTGGTTGCCGGCCGCCGGCGTGGTGTCGTGCCGGTATCCGCCTCGCTACCTGGCCATAACTAGGATGGAGGAGAACCAGGCGACGAGCACCTCGGAGTGATATGACCGACGACGCCAAGTTCGGCCCGCCATCGCTGACCTTCGACGACGTGCTGCTGCTGCCAGCGCACTCGCGGCTGCTGCCCAGCGAAGCGGACACGACAGCGCGGCTCACCAGACAGATCAAGCTCCAGGTCCCTTTGCTGTCCTCGGCGATGGACACGGTCACCGAAGCGCGGATGGCCGTCGCCATGGCCAGGCAGGGCGGCGTCGGCGTGCTGCACCGCAACATGTCGATCGAGGATCAGGCCTACCAGGTCGACATCGTCAAGCGCTCAGAGGCAGGGATGATCACCAATCCGGTCACCTGCGGTCCGGATGCGACGATCTCCGACGTCGAAGAACTCTGCGCCCAGTACCGGATCTCAGGCCTGCCGGTGGTCTCGCCAGAAGGCGTGCTGCTGGGAATCATCACTAACCGGGACATCCGGTTCGAACAGGACCGCAGCCGCCGCGCGGGCGAGCTGATGACCAGGATGCCGCTGATCACGGCGCCGGTAGGGGTCTCCAGGGAGCAGGCGCTGCGGCTGCTGTCGGAGCACAGAGTCGAGAAGCTGCCGCTCGTCGACTCCCAGGGCCTGCTCCGCGGCCTGATCACGGTCAAGGACTTTGCCAAGAGCGAGAAGTTCCCTTACGCCACCAAGGACGCCCAGGGCCGCCTGATGGTCGGCGCGGCGGTCGGCGTCGGCGAGGATGCCAAGCGCCGAGCCCAGGCGCTCATCGACGCGGGCGTCGATTTCCTCGTCGTGGACACCGCGCACGGGCATTCCCAGGCGGTGCTCACCATGATCGCTCAGCTCAAGGCCAACGTCAGGATCGAGATCATCGGTGGGAACGTCGCGACCAGGTCGGGCGCCCAGGCGCTGATCGAGGCCGGATCCGACGCGGTCAAGGTCGGCGTCGGACCCGGATCGATCTGCACGACCAGGGTCGTGGCCGGCGTCGGCGTGCCGCAGGTCACCGCGATATACGAGGCCGCGAAAGCCGCGCGGCCGGCCGGCGTCCCGGTGATCGGCGACGGCGGCGTCCAGTACTCGGGCGACATCGCGAAGGCCATCGCGGCGGGGGGCGACACGGTCATGCTCGGCAGCCTGCTGGCCGGCTGCGAAGAGGCGCCCGGCGAGATGGTGATGATCGGCGGCGAGCAGTACAAGCTCTACCGCGGCATGGGCTCCCTGGGGGCGATGCGCAACCGCGAGCGGGGCAAGTCCTACTCCAAGGACAGGTACTTCCAGGACGACGTGCTGCGCGAGGACAAGCTGGTGCCTGAGGGCATCGAGGGCCGGGTGCCGTACCGGGGCTCGGTCGCGGCCATGGTCGGCCAGCTCGCCGGCGGCCTGCGGGCGGCGATGGGGTACTGCGGCGCCGCGACCATACCTGATCTGCAGGAAGCCAGGTTCACTCAGATCACCGGCGCTGGCCTCACCGAGAGCCACCCGCACCACGTGCACATGATGGCCGAGGCGCCGAACTACAGCGGCCCCGCGAGCTGAGCGGCGTGACTAACCGGCTGGCAGACTGACAGGGTGACCCAGATGGAGATCGGCCGCGGCAAGAGCGGCCGCCGTGCGTACGCCCTTGACGAGATCGGGATCGTGCCGTCGCGCCGGACCAGGCGCCCCGAGGACGTCTCGATCGCCTGGCAGATCGACGCCTACCGGTTCGAGTTGCCGCTGGTGACCGCGCCGATGGACAGCGTGGTCTCGCCCGCCACGGCGATCGCGATCGGCAAGCTGGGCGGCCTCGCGGCCCTGGACATCGAGGGGGTCTGGACCAGGTACGACGATCCGGAGCCGCTGCTCGCGGAGATGGCGACGCTCGACGACGAGGCCGCGACGGCCCGGCTGCAGCAGATCTACGCCGAGCCGATCAAGGACGAGCTGATCGGCCAGCGGATCGAGGAGATCAGGGCCGCGGGGGTCACCATCGCAGCCAGGCTCTCGCCGCAGCGCACGCTGAAGTATCACAAGGCAGTCATCGACGCTGGCACCGACTTCGTCGTGATCAGGGGTACGACGGTGTCGGCCGAGCACGTTTCAAGCCAGGCCGAGCCGCTGAACCTCAAGCACTTCATCTACGAACTCGACGTTCCGGTCATCGTCGGCGGCTGCGCCACATACACGGCAGCGCTGCACCTGATGCGCACCGGCGCCGCCGGCGTCCTGGTCGGTTTTGGCGGCGGGTCGGGCCAGACCACTGCCGCCGTCCTTGGCGTCAAGGTGCCGATGGCGACCGCGATCGCCGACGTCGCGGCCGCGAGGCGCGACTATCTGGACGAATCCGGCGGGCGCTACGTGCACGTGATCGCCGATGGCGGCATGACCCGCAGCGGCGACATCGCCAAGGCGCTCGCGCTCGGCGCCGACGCCGTCATGGTCGGCTCGCCGATCGCGCGGGCCGCCGAGGCGCCTGGGCGGGGCTACCACTGGGGCGCCGAGGCGCACCACCCTGAACTGCCGCGCGGCGACCGGCTGAGGGTCGGCACGATCGGGACCCTGGAACAGATCCTGCACGGGCCCTCGACTGTCGCCGACGGTTCGATGAACCTGATGGGAGCGCTCCGCCGGACAATGGCGACATCGGGGTACTCGGACCTGAAGGAATTCCAGCGGGTCGAAGTCACCATCGCGCCAGGATCGCCGGCCGTGGCGGCGAGGCCTGGCGTACCGGGCCGGTGAGCTTCCCTCGTGCCCCCTCTGGGTAGCGTTCTGCACTGTGACGACACATGCGCTCGGATCGGTCAAGCTCGGACCTGCTGAGCGGGCATCGGCCATCGCGACGATGGCGAGCACCGAGTTGCAGGTCCTGGTGGTCGGCGGTGGCGTGGTCGGGGCCGGGGTGGCCCTCGACGCCGCGACCAGAGGCCTGTCGGTCGGCCTGGTGGAGGCCAGGGACTTCGGCTCTGGCACATCCTCCCGGTCCAGCAAGCTGATCCACGGCGGGCTGCGTTACCTGGAGCAATACAACTTCGGCCTGGTGCGTGAGGCGCTGACCGAACGTGCGCTGCTGATGCAGCGCATCGCGCCGCACCTGGTCAGGCCGGTCTCGTTCCTGTTCCCGTTCAGCCACTATGGCTGGGAGCGTGCCTACGTCGGCGCAGGCGTCAGCATCTACGACGCGCTTGGCGTCGCGCGCGGCCAGGTCAGGGGCCTGCCTCTGCACAAGCAATTGACCAGGCGGCATGCGCTGCGGCTGGCGCCCGCGCTGCGCAGGTCGGCGCTGACCGGCGCCCTGCAGTACTGGGACGCCCAGGTCGACGACGCGCGTTATGTCACCGCACTGATCAGGACGGCCGCCGGATACGGCGCGCACGTCGCGTCGAGGACTCAGGTCACGGGCTTCTTGCGCGAGGGCGAGCGGGTCACCGGCGTGCGCGCGGTTGACCTCGAGACCGGCGCCGCGCTGGAGATCAGGGCCCAGCAGGTGGTGAACGCGACCGGGGTCTGGACCGACGACATCCAGGCGATGGTGGGCGGCCGCGGTTCGATCAATGTGCGGGCCTCCAAGGGCGTGCATCTCGTCGTGCCGCGGGACCGGATCCACTCGAGCACGGGCATCATCTTGCGGACCCCGGTCAGCGTGCTGTTCGTCATCCCCTGGGGCAGGCACTGGATCATCGGCACGACCGACACGGACTGGGCACTGTCCAAGGCACATCCCGCGGCCAGCCGCGCCGACATTGACTACGTGCTCGACCAGGTCAACCGGGTGCTAGCGGTGCCGCTGACGCGCGATGACGTCGAGGGCGTGTACGCGGGCCTGCGGCCGCTGCTGGCCGGCGAGTCGGATACGACCTCCAAGCTGTCCAGGGAGCACACGGTCGCGCACCCGGTACCCGGCCTTGTCATGATCGCTGGCGGCAAGTACACGACCTACCGGCTGATGGCCAAAGACGCGGTCGACGCCGTCGCGCACGGCCTGGACGGCAAGGTCGCTCCGTCCTGCACCGACCAGATCCTGCTAGCCGGGGCCGACGGATTCCAGGCGCTGTGGAACTCGCGGCACACGATCGCGCGGTCATCGGGCCTGCACGTGGCCAGGATCGAGCACCTGCTGGGCAGGTACGGCGGCCTCACCGGCGAACTGCTCGACATGATCGCGGCCGATCCGAGCCTGGGTAAACCGCTGGCCGGCGCCGACGACTACCTGCGGGTCGAGGCCGTTTACGCGGTGACCCACGAAGGCGCCAGGCACCTAGACGACGTGCTCGCCAGGCGCACACACATCTCGATCGAGACCTGGGACCGCGGGCTGTCGTCGGCCCAGGAAGTGGCCGCGCTGATGGCCGGCCCGATGAAGTGGCGGAACCGGCAGGTCACCAGGGAACTTGACCACTACCGGGCGAGGACAGAGGCCGAGCGCAAGTCGCAGGAGGCGGATACTGACACCGACGCGGACGCGATCAGGCTCGGCGCACCAGAGATCGTGCCCGTGATCGTGCACGACCATGCCCGCGGCGACGACGCCGGCCTGGGCTCGCAGCCTGGCGAGTCCGCTGCCGGTACGGCCGGTTCGGCAGGGCCAGCGGGCCCTCGCCGAGGCAGGAACATGGTGCGCCAGGCAGGGGCCGACGCCGAATAGGCCCACCAAACCGCCAGGCCGGCGGCAACTAGACTTCGGCCATGTGTGCCAACCGCGTGCTGTCCGGCATTCAGCCGACCGCTGACTCCTTTCACCTCGGCAACTACCTCGGCGCGATCCGCCAGTGGGTGGCCCTGCAGGACAGCCATGACGCCTTCTACTGCGTCGTCGATTTGCACGCGATCACTGTGCCGCAGGACCCCGCGGTGCTGAGGCGGCGGACGAGGCTGGCGGCGGCCCAGTTGTTCGGGGCCGGCCTAGACCCCAGGCGGTGCACGGTCTTCGTCCAGAGCCACATTCCCGAGCACACGGAGCTTGCCTGGGTGCTCAGCTGCATGACCGGGTTCGGCGAGGCCAGCAGGATGATCCAGTTCAAGGACAAGTCGCAGAAGTCTGGCGCCGACCAGGCCAGTGTCGGCCTGTTCACCTACCCGATCCTGCAGGCCGCCGACATTCTGCTCTACCAGACCGACCAGGTGCCTGTGGGCGAGGACCAGCGGCAGCATCTCGAGCTCACCAGGGACCTGGCCCAGCGGTTCAATCACCGGTTTGGCAAGGCGTTCGTCGTGCCGGGCCCGTACATCGTGAAAGACGTCGCCAAGATCGCCGACCTGCAGGATCCGTCGGTCAAGATGAGCAAGTCTTCGTCCTCGCCGCAGGGCATCGTGGACGTGCTCGAAGACCCGGCCTCGATCAGCAAGAAGATCGCCCGCGCCGTCACCGACATGGGCTCGCAGGTTCGTGCCGACGAGGATGCCAAGCCGGGGGTGACCAACCTGCTGCGGATCTACGCGGCGCTCACCGGGTCAAGCGTGCCCGAGCTTGAGCAGCGCTACGCCGGCTCCGGGTACGGCGCGTTCAAGAAAGACCTGGCCGGCGTCGTCGTCGACGCACTCGCGCCGATCAGGGAGCGGACCGAGAAGATACTCGCCGACGAGGCCGAGCTCGACCGCGTGCTGGCCGACGGCGCCGCCCGGGCCAGGGAGGTCGCGAGCGCCACCATGGCGCGGGTCAGGGACCGCGTCGGCCTTCTCACTGCGCGCTAGCGCCGCCGCTGTAGACGCCAGGAACCAGCTGATGCTGCCCGCGGTGAGGTGACCGTGCGCAGGCGTTGGGCTAGCCTGATTGGCGCCGGCTGAGTAGGGCGCGTCGCCGCAGCCAGGCGAGGCCGCCGAGCACGCACGCGCACACCGCAGCCGCGATACCCGCGCCGATCGCCACGTTGTCGCGCGACCTCGCGGGGACTGCGGACAGCGCGCTGCCCCCCGCAGGCGGCCCGGCGTTCCCTGCCTTGGTGACCGTGTGAGCCGCCGCGAGCGGAGGCACCAGCACACCGACCGGGCGGACTTCCCCAGACATCGCGAATCCCCAGTTCAGCAGGCGCTCAGCGGAAGTGATCTCGGTGAGCGGGGTGGCGTGCAGGATCGTGACGATCAGGGTGACGCCGTGCCGCCTGGCCATGCCGATGTAAGTGGCGCCCGCCTTCAAGGTCCAGCCGATCTTCCCGCCCAGACCGCCGCGGTACTTAGTGAGCAGGTAGTTCTGGTTGATCAGCAGGTCATGCTTGTGCCGCTTAAACGGGAACCTTGCCGTCCGCAGCGAGTCGTAGCGCATGAAGGCGGGCATCTGCAGGGCGCGCCTGGCGATGAGGGCGAGGTCGTAGGCGGACACGACCTGGCCGGGTGCTGGCAGGCCGTTGGGCTGCTTGGCGACGACGTCGTAAGCCTGCAGGTGGTGTGCTTCGGCGTTCATCAGGGCCATTCCCCTGGTGAAGGATCCGCTGGCCTGGACGAGGGCGACGGCCGCGTCGTTGGCGGAGATCAGCAGCAGCGCCCTGAACAGGTCGGCCGCCTTGTACTTTTGGCCAGGGATGAGGCCGACGATGTTCGGCTCCACCGATGCTGCCCGCTTGGTGGCCAGGACGCTCGCGTTCGGCCTGAGCCTCGCCAGCATGGTGATCGCGGTGAGCACCTTCAGCGTGCTGGCCGGCGGAAACAGCCCGTGGGCGTCCTTGGCTGCCAGCACGGCTCCGGTGCTCGCATTGGCGATCAGGTACGCCGACGCCGGCACGGCAGGCAGCAGCCGCGCGCCGCGCTGCGGGTATTGCACGACGATGCCCCGGCTGGCCAGTCGCGGGCCGCCGACCTGTTTCCTTGCCAATGGCCGTGGATGGCGCGAGGCGGCCACAGCCGGGTTCGCTGTGGCCGACACGGCGACGATGGCCGTCACCGCCAGGATCCTGCGTCGGGTGGTCGTCTGCATCCGGCTGCGCTCCGGTCCTCGAACCCGCATGCGGGTATACGGGCCGGGGGTAAGCAAGCCACGGGCTTCCGCGGGAGAAGCAACGGGCGGCTGTGCGCTGGCCGGCCGGGTTACTGGTACGCGCCGGACCGTTCCCCCGCGTCCGAGGCGCTACCCGTGCCGCAATCCATCCCGATGCCTGTCCAACTGGTGTGATCCGGGCGGAATGTCGGCAAAGTTTAGGCACGCAGTCGCCTACGCCGAGCCTTTTGGCGTGCTCGGCCGCCGCTGGCGGTCATCGGTCGGCGAGCGGTCGCACCAGCGCGCCGACCGGGCGGACGCGGCCATTGACCGCGAATCCCCAGTCGAGCAGGCGCTCTGCCGAGTTGATCGTGGTGAGCGGGGTGGCGTGCAGGATCGTGACGATCAGGGTGACGCCGTGCCGCCTTGCCATGCCGACGTAGGTCGCGCCGGCGGCCATGGTCCAGCCGGTCTTGCCGCCGAGGCCGCCCGGGTACTGGGTCAGCAATCCGTTCTCGTTGACCATGTGCACCGGGCCGAACCTGGTCCCGGTGAAGGTGGCCGACAGGGTCCGGTCGTAGCGCATGAAGGCGGGCATCTGCAGGGCGCGCCTGGCGATGAGGGCGAGGTCGTAGGCGGAGACGACCTGGCCGGGTGCTGGCAGGCCGTTGGGCTGCTTGGCGACGACGTCGTAAGCCTGCAGGTGGTGTGCTTCGGCGTTCATCAGGGCCATTCCCCTGGTGAAGGATCCGCTGGCCTGGACGAGGGCGACGGCCGCGTCGTTGGCGGAGATCAGCAGCAGCGCCCTGAACAGGTCGGCCACCTTGTACCTGTGGCCAGGGATCACGCCGATGATGTTCGGGACCATCGACGCCGCGAGCGGGGAGGCGACGATACTGGCCTGCGGTCGCAGCCTGGGCAGCATGGTGATCGCGGTGAGCGTCTTCAGCGTGCTGGCGGGCGGATAGCGGCCGTGCGCGTCCCTCGCCGCCAGCACCTGGCCGGTCTTCGCGTTCGCGACAACGTAGGCGGACGCGGGGATCCGGGGCGGCCTGGTCGCGTTGCGCGCCACCACCACGCGGCTTGATCCGAGCCGAGGCCCGCCCACCTCACGCAGGTGCAGCACGCTGCCGCGATGCCGCGCGACTGTGTGTCGCCGGTCGCGCGTGCGTCGCTTGTCGCCCGTGTGTTGCCGGTCGCCCGCGTGTCGCTTGGCCGCCGCACCGTGAATCGCGAGGGCCGCGGACCTCGCCTGGTGCTGGCCCGTGGCCCGCTCGCCGCTCGACATCGGTCCGGAGAGCGTCATCGCGTAGCCGGTGACAGCCAGCGCCGTGGCCGCGCCGGCCACCCTGATTGCCGCCTGACGCCTGCTCGTCTGCATCCGGACCCCGATCCGGACGGCGGAAGCGAGCCGGCGCTGGCCGCGTCCGCTGCCCATAGGCTGCAAAATTCGCGATGTTCGCGATGTTCGAGTTGTTCGCGAAGTTAAGTAGCATATGCGACGGTGAGAGGTTTTCGGCGGCTCGCCCCAGTGAGCTACGCGCGCGCGGGCCGTAATCTTGTCCTATGGCGCGTATTTCGGAGTCGGGCGAGCCCATCGAGCCGGTCTACGGCCCCAAGGCGCTGCAGGACTTCGATGCCGATCGCGACCTTGGCGAGCCGGGCGCCTTTCCGTTCACGCGCGGCGTCTACCCGACCATGTACGTGGGCCAGGCCGTGGACGATGCGCCAGTACGCGGGCTTCTCGACCGCGGCCGACTCGAACCGGCGGTACCAGCAGCTGATCGCGGCCGGTTCCACGGGCCTGTCGGTGGCCTTCGACCTGCCGACCCAGATGGGATACGACTCAGACGCGCCGCAGGCGCGCGGCGAGGTCGGCAAGGTCGGCGTCGCGATCGACTCGATCGATGACATGAAGGCCCTGCTGCAGGGCATCCCGCTCGACTCGGTGTCGACGTCGATGACGATCAACGCGCCAGCGGCGGTCCTGCTGCTGCTGTACGAGCTTGTCGCGGCGGAGCACGGCGTCGCGCCGGAGAAGCTGACAGGCACGATCCAGAACGACATCCTGAAGGAGTACATCGCTCGCGGAACCTACATCTATCCGCCTGCGCCGTCGCTTCGCCTGGTGGCCGACACGTTCGCGTATTGCGGCGCCCGCATCCCGCGCTGGAACACGATCTCCATCTCTGGCTACCACATGGCAGAGGCAGGGGCGACGCCGGTGCAGGAGATCGCGTTCACGCTGGCCAACGCCAAGGAGTACGTTCGCACCGCGATCGAGGCTGGCCTCTCGGTCGACGAGTTCGCGCCGCGGTTGTCGTTCTTCTTCGTGGCCAGGACCACGCTGCTCGAGGAGGTCGCGAAGTTCCGGGCCGCCCGCTGGCTATGGGCGCACATCATGGCCGAGGAGTTCGGGGCGCGGGATCCGCGCTCGCAGATGCTGCGCTTCCACACTCAGACGGCGGGCGTCCAGCTCACGGCGCAGCAGCCCGAGGTCAACCTCGCCAGGGTGACCGTGCAGGCGCTGGCCGCGATCCTGGGCGGCACCCAGTCGCTGCACACGAACTCCTACGACGAGGCGATCGCGCTGCCCACCGAGAAGGCGGCGAGGCTGGCCCTGCGCACCCAGCAGGTGCTCGCATACGAGACAGATCTCACCGCAACGGCCGACCCGCTGGCCGGGTCTTACGCAATCGAGTCGCTGACGGCGGACATCAGGGACCAGGCGGGCGACCTGATCAGGCGGGTCGAGGAGCTGGGCGGCGCGGTGGCGGCGATCGAGCGCGGCTTCCAGAAGGCAGAGATCGAGCGCTCGGCCTACCACGTTGCACTGCAGATCGACGCGGGGGAGCGCGTGGTCGTCGGCGTGAACAGGTTCGCCACGCCGGCGGACGAACGCTACGAGCCGCTGCGGGTCGACCCCGCGATCGAGCAGGAGCAGTGCGAGCGTCTCGCCGCGCTGCGCCGGACGCGAGACGACGCCGAGGTGCGGCGCACTCTCGACGCTGTGAAGCGAGCCGCGGCTGGTCAGGAAAACCTCCTGCACCCGCTGCGGTCAGCGCTCGCTGCGAGGGCGACGGTCGGTGAAGTCTGCGATGCGCTGCGTACCGTGTGGGGCCTGTACCAGCCCGCCGATGTCCACTAACCACGTGAAAATGGCTGGCTTAACGGCAACACGGCCGGTGCGGAGCTGTCCGGCCAGAATCGGGCATCCTCAGCGATCCGTCTTCGCGAGCGCTACCATGCTTAGTGATACCGGGTCGCACCTCACCACATTGCCGAGATGCGACGAGAGCACCCGCCAGCGCCATGTAGTGCAGTTGCACCAGTCGTCGGCTCCGAGTGCCTGATCCGGGCCACAGGACCAGGGCCTGCCGACGACGCCGGATTTAACGGCGAAAGGACGCACTCGCCTCGCCAGTAACGTGCTGCAGATCCGCAGCACGTCCCGCCGTGTCACGTCGGCTTTGCCCGGCGTGCGCGGGTGACGACAGCAGAAGGGCCGATGGATACGCGTTTCGCCTTCCCGATCCGGGTGAGATACCCGGCCCGGTGTCGGCGTGCCGCGCCGCGGGTGTGGCAAGACCCACGAAGGGGAAAGCGCCGTGGTGCTGGTGTTGTTTGTGGTATCAGTGTGACGCCAGTAAACGGCGGCGGCTGCAGAGAGATCCGGTGCGCTCCTGACCTGATCCGGGCCCCAAAGGAGAGGGCGGATGGCTGAGAGTGATCTGGTAGGCGAACTAGACGCGTTCCTGGCCGATCACCAACCCGAGTTGATCGAGTTCCGCAGGGACCTGCACGCCCATCCGGAGATCGGCTATGCCGAGCACCGCACCACCCGCCGGATCGCCCTGCGGCTTGAAGCCGCGGGGCTGAAGCCAGCCATCCTGCCCAAGGGCACAGGCCTGATCGCCGACATCGGCGGCAGCCGTGACGATGCGCCGGCCGTCGCCCTTCGTGCCGACATTGACGCCCTGCCGATCGTTGACGAAAAGAATGTTCCTTACCGGTCATTGAACGCGGGCGCTTGTCATGCCTGCGGCCACGACGTGCACACCTCGGTGTTGCTGGGAGCCGGCCTGTTCCTCGCGAGGGCCGCGTCGGCCGGAGCCCTGCCGGGAAAGGTCAGGCTCATCTTCCAGCCGGCCGAAGAGGTGCCAGGTGGGGCGCTCGACGTGCTGGCGGCTGGCGGCATCTCCTCGGTCGACCATATCTTCGCGCTGCACTGCGACCCCAAGCTGGAGGTCGGCAAGATCGGCACCAGGATCGGCCCGATAACGGCCGCATGCGACAAGGTGAAAGTGCAGCTCAGCGGGCCGGGCGGACACACCGCCAGGCCACACCTGACCGCCGACCTGGTCTTCGCGCTCGGCAAGATCATCACCGAGCTGCCCGCGGCGCTGTCCCGCAGGATCGATCCGCGGTCGGGGCTGAGCCTGGTCTGGGGTCGCGTGAACGCTGGCTCGGCGCCGAACGCGATCCCGGACTCCGGCGTCGTCGAGGGCACGGTGCGATGCCTGGACGACACGTCCTGGCATGCCGCGCCTGAGTTGATGAAGGACCTGGTCGAGTCCGTCGCGATCGCGTATGGCCTGACCGCGGACCTCACCTATGAGCGCAGCGTGCCGCCCGCCGTCAACGAGGCGGTCAGCACCCAGATGATCGCCGCGGCGGTCGACCGCGTGCTCGGCGCCGAGGCGATCACCGCCGCCCCGCAGAGCCTGGGCGGCGAAGACTTCGCCTGGTACCTCGAGTCCATCCCCGGCAGCCTGTTCAGGCTCGGCACCCGCAAGCCTGGCTCGGTCGACGAGTTCGACATTCACCAGCCGATGTTCGACGTGGACGAGGAAGCCATCGCGGTCGGCGTGAAGGTGATGACGGCCACGGCGCTGACGGCGATCGGCACCAAGCAGGCCGATTCCACGCTCGCCGATGCCGACGCTGTCGGCAGGGTCAGGCCCGCGCGGCCGTCCGTCGACGGAGTCACGCTCGCTGGTCCGTTATGGGCTAGCTACTCCTCGGTTGCCTGACCGTAACGAGATCGGAGTCCGGCGGAGGGGCGTTCCCGGCGAGGCGGGCATATTGTGGAAGCGAAGCCGCAGTTCGCGCTGACGGCACCCTGTTCGCCGATCCCGGAGCGTCAGCCACCGTGTCCGCACCGAATGAGCAAGCCAAGACGGCGGTGCCGTTGTCGGCCGGGCGTCTGCTGCCCGATGGCAGGCGGATCTACCGCCTGAGCAGTCCGCAGGTCGTCTGGTGGGTCTGGGTGGCGCTAGCCCTGCTCAGCCTCGGCGATCTGGTGATCCAGGGCCATGACTATCTCTCGCTGAAGTTTGCGCTCGGCCTGCTGACGGTCACCGGCCTGGTGTACTCGTGCACGCTATGGCCGCGGGTGATCGCGGACGACGACGGCGTTCTGGTGCAGAATCCGTTCCGCCGTTTCATGATCCCGTGGGACGCGGTGCGAGGAATCTTCCTGGCCGACTCCGTCGAGATCCAGTGCGCGCGTGGCCGGCAGAAGAAGGACAAGACCGTCTATAGCTGGGCGCTCTCCTCCGCCCGTCGCGGCCGGGCGCGGGCCAAGCTGCACGGCTGGCAATGGGATCAGGGCAAGCGGAACCGCCCGTCGAGCTATGGCCAGCTGCCTGGGCAGGCCAAGGAACTCGTCAAGATGACAGCGACCGAGGTCATGGCCAGGGAGATGGCCAAGCTGTCGGAGGAGGCCAGGGCGAGGCGCGGCGAGGCGGGACCTGGGTGGGCCGAGGCGCGTATGGGCGAGGCCGGGCTCGGCGAGACTCGCCTCGAGGACGCAGGCCTCGCCAAGCCCAGCATGAACGGCGCCAGCAAGAAGGAATCCGGTTCGAAGGCCGGGGCCGCGGAGGCCGTTTCGGGCGATGCCGGGACGCTGGCGGATGGCTCATACACAGGAGGCGTCGGCGGGGTGGTGCGAGCCGGCTGGTCCTGGCCAGCCCTGGCGGCCTTTCTCGTGCCGGGAATCGCGTTCGCGATCGCGATGCTGGTGAGTTAGCCGCCCAGGGAAGTGCATGGCCTGGTCCTGAGCCCCGCGACGTAGTCGGCGGGCGCTCCGGCCGCCTCGGCGGCGTCGGCCATGATCCCGACGTACCTGGCCGCCGGCAGGCCGCCCTCGTAGTCGTTCAGGACGTAGAGCCAGGCGAGCACGTCCCCCTCCAGCGTGGTGACCCTGACCCGCAGCTTGCTGTAGTAGCCAAGGGTGGCGCCGTCCCAGCGGTCGAGTGCCTGCTCGTCGTTCTCCGGCACCTCGTAGAGGACCACGAAGACGCGCGCGGCCTGTTCTTCGACGACCGTGGCGAGCGCGCCCTCCCAGCCGATGTCCTCGCCGCCGAACGTCAGGCGCCAGCCATCCAGCCAGCCGGTGCCGGCCTGGGGAGAATGCGGACAGCGCTCGGCCATCTGGGCCGGGTCCATATTGCTGCCATACGCCGCGTACAACGCCACGGTTCTTTAGCGTACGAGGCCGGGGCGCCCCCGGGAGGCAGGTTGGCTCTGCTGCTTCGTCTCGATCGAGGCTGCTGACCAGCCCGGGCGCGGGATGCGACAGAATGAAGCACCGTGAGCCAGCCGCATTCGCACATCGTGATCATCGGCGGCGGACCCGGCGGATACGAGGCCGCTCTGGTCGCGGTGCAGCTTGATGCCCACGTGACCGTCATCGAAGATCAAGGTCTTGGCGGATCCTGCGTGCTGACGGACTGCGTGCCTTCGAAGACCCTGATCGCCACCTCCAATCTGATGGCCGCGATGGAGGGCACGCGCGATCTCGGCATCAGGTTCGATCACGATGTCCCCGCCGACGCCGGTGTCGCTGCCGCCGGTGCCGCTGCGCGCCCTGGCCCGGCGTCGGTGTCGCACGCGCTCGCCGACGCGCCGCGGGTTTATTCGCGGATCAGGCGCCTGGCGCAAGCCCAGTCGGCTGACGTCGGCGTGCGCCTTTCGCGGGAGGGAGTCCAGGTGATCAGCGGCCGGGCCAGGATCGCGAGACCCGGCGTGGTCGCCGTCGGCGACGAGGAGATCAGGGCGGACACTGTCCTGGTCTCGGTCGGCGCACATCCGCGTGAGCTGCCGGGAGCGATTCCCGACGGTGAGCGGCTGTTGACCTGCCGGCAGATCTACGACCTGCCCGACCTGCCAAGCGAGCTGATCGTCGTCGGCTCCGGCGTCACCGGCGCCGAATTCGCGAGCGCGTATCAGGCGCTCGGATCACAGGTGACGCTGGTTTCCTCGCGTGATCACGTGCTGCCCAACGAGGACGCCGACGGCGCGATGGTGGTCGAAGACGTCTTCCGGCGCCGCGGCATGAAGGTACTGAGCCGAACCAGGGCGGTCGGCGCCAAGCGGACAGCTGACGGCGTCGAGGTTAGTCTGCAGGACGGCACGGTCATGACGGGGTCGCACTGCCTGCTCACGGTCGGCATGGTGCCGTCGACGACCGGGCTCGGGCTGGGCGAGGCCGGGGTGGACGTCGACGACAGCGGGTTCATCAGCGTGGACCGGGTCTCGCGCACAACCGCGCCAGGCGTCTACGCGGCCGGCGACTGTACGGGCGTCTGGATGCTGGCCTCGGTCGCGGCCATGCAGGGCAGGATCGCCATGTGGCACGCGCTCGGCGAGGCCGTTCAGCCGCTCCGGCTCGGGCACGTGGCGGCCACCATCTTCACCGACCCTGAGATCGCGGCCGTTGGCGCTAGCCAGCAGGACGTGGACTCGGGCAAGGTGCTCGCGCGGGTGGTCAAGCTGCCGCTCGCCACCAACGCGCGGGCCAAGATGGACGGCTTCAGCGACGGCTTCGTCAAGCTGTTCACGCGGCGGAACAGCGGAATCGTGCTCGGCGGCGTGATCGTCGCACCGATGGCCAGCGAACTGATTCTCGGCGTCTCGCTCGCCGTCGAACAGCAGCTCACAGTCGACGAGATCGCGCACACGTTCGCCGTCTACCCCTCGCTGACCGGCAGCATCACCGAGGCGGCCCGCCAGCTCATGCAGCCAGCCGAGCCGCACTAGCGTCGTCGGCCGCCGCGCGCGACCGCCTGGCTAGTGCGCGGGATGGCCGAGGTCGGGATCGTCGGGGGGCTCAAGGCCATGCTGGCGTAGCCGCGAGGTCCTGATGTCGTCGGCGTACGCGGCCACGCTGAAGATGCTGCCGGCCAGGATCAGGCCCACCATCATCGCGGCAAGCCAGACCGGGGCCGGCACCAGCGTGAGCAACACGACGGCGACGATCGCGCAGACCGGCACGATGATCGCCAGGTGCCGGAGGATCGTCCGCGTCCGCCATCCGGCATCGGTCAGCTCGTGCTCGACCCAGCCGACGTTGTCATCTGGAAGCCGGAACCCCAGCGCGAAACCCAGCCAGCGCACCGGTCCTGGGTCGCCTGGCAGCTTGGCCATGGCTCAGTCCGCCAGGCGGCAGATCACCTGGCCGGCGGAGACCGTCTGCCCCACCTCGACCGTCAGATCGCAGACGGTCCCGTCCTTGTGCGCGGTCAGCGGCTGCTCCATCTTCATGGCTTCGAGCACGACGACAGTCTCGCCGGCCGCCACCTGCTGGCCATTGGACGCCACGATCTTAACGATCGTGCCCTGCATGGGGCTGACCAGGCCGTCGCCGCCCGCAGCGGCGCCGCCACCGGGACCGTGCCCGCGGCCAGAACGCTTGCCGGGCCTGGGGCGAGCGTCGCCGCGGGGGTCGGCGCCGGCCGCGCTCACGCCGAGGCCGGCTGGCAGCACGACCTCGAGGCGCTTGCCCCCCACCTCGACCACGATCCGCTCGCGCCCCGGCAACTCCCCGTCGGTGCCTGGTGCGCTGCCCTCGCCGGCAAACGGCGGCAGATGACCGGCGAACTCGGTCTCGATCCACCTGGTGTGCACCGAGAACGGCGCGCCGGTGAAGGCAGGATCGTCGACCACGGCCCGGTGGAACGGCAGCACGGTCGGCATCCCGCCGACCTCGAACTCGGCCAGCGCGCGCCTGGCCCGCGCGAGGGCCTGCGGCCGGTCAGCGCCGGTGACGATCAGCTTGGCGATCAGCGAGTCGAAGACCTGCGGCACGGTCATTCCGGCCGCGTAGCCGGCGTCCAGCCGCACGCCGGGGCCGGACGGCGGTCGCCAGGTGGTCAGCGTTCCAGGAGCGGGCAAGAAGTTGCGCCCGGGATCTTCGGCGTTGATACGGAACTCGATCGAGTGCCCGCGCAGGGGCGGGTCGCCGAAGGACAGCGCCCGGCCGTCAGCGATCTTGAACATCTCCAGGACCAGGTCGATCCCGCTGACTTCCTCGGTCACCGGGTGCTCGACCTGCAGTCTCGTGTTCACCTCGAGGAAGGAGACGGTGCCGTCCTGCCCGACGAGGAACTCGCACGTGCCGGCGCCGGCGTAGCCGGCCTCACGCAGGATCGCCTTGGA
Organism: uncultured Actinomycetota bacterium; assembly: GCA_963696215.1. Lineage (GTDB taxonomy): Bacteria > Actinomycetota > Actinomycetes > Streptosporangiales > Streptosporangiaceae > Chersky-822. The sequence continues at coordinate 730,018 of CAVOJF010000002.1, read as the reverse complement.
CGACTCCCGCAGCACGGTCTCCTGCTCGGCCGTCAGAAACGGCGCGGGCGCCTCCTCGACCAGCTTCTGGTGCCGGCGCTGCAGCGAACAGTCTCTGGTAGATACCACGACGATGTTGCCGTGAGTATCGGCCAGGCACTGGGTCTCGACGTGCCGCGGCCGGTCAAGGTAGCGCTCGACGAAGCACTCGCCCCTGCCGAATGCGGCGACGGCCTCACGAACGGCGGACTCGAACTGCGGCTCGATCTCCTCTTCGGTGCGCGCGACCTTCAGCCCGCGCCCGCCGCCGCCGTAGGCTGCCTTGATCGCGATCGGCAGGCCATGCTCGGCGGCGAACCTGGCGACCTCCTCAGGGCCTGACACCGGGCCGTCGGTACCTGGCGCCAGCGGCGCGCCGACCCGGCGCGCGATCAGCCGGGCGGATGTCTTGTCGCCGAGCGCCTCGATCGCGTCCGGCGGTGGCCCGATCCAGGTCAGCCCAGCTCCGATGACCTCGCGGGCGAACTGCGCGTTCTCGGCCAGGAACCCGTATCCGGGATGGACGGCATCAGCACCGGACTCGGCCGCAGCCTTCAGGATCTTGGCGATGTCCAGGTAGCTGTCAGCGGCCGTCGACCCGCCGAGCGCGTAGGCCTCGTCGGCCGCCCGCACATGCAGCGCGTCCAGGTCGGGCTCCGCGTACACAGCGACGCTGGCCAGCCCCGCGTCCCGGCAGGCGCGCGCGACGCGGATCGCGATCTCGGCCCGGTTGGCGATGAGGACCTTGCGCACGAAATCGGCTCCTTCTCAACTGCGAGGAGTCTAGGTGAGCAACGGCCTCGGCGACGAGCGGGGTTGCCGCCCCGATTCCGGGCCGTCACGCGGTTGATGTTGTAGTAGTAGATGTTGTAGTATCTTCGTGTGGCACCAGCCCAGGAACTGACCGTCAGGCAGGCGGCGAGGCGGGCAGGCAAGTCAGAAGAGACGATCAGGCGGTGGATCTGGTCCGGCCGGCTGCCGGCGGTCAAGCGCGGAGCGAGCTATCGCATCGATGTCGTGCATCTGGAGCGAGTGATGGTGGAAGTGGACACAGACGCCGCCGGGCACGCGGAACCTCATCAGAGCATGCTCGACTGGCTGGACGACGTGGCCAGATGGAAGGCGGGCATCAAGACGACGCCGGGAGTGAGCGCGGTGGAGTTGCTCCTTGAGGACCGACGTGCCCGTCGTTGATGCGTCGGTCGTGGTCGACCTGCTGGATCCGCAAACTCGCGCCGACGCTCCGGCCCACGTTCTTATGAGACGGCTCGCCACCTCGGGAGTTGACCTTGTCGCACCTGCCTTGCTCTGGTTGGAGGTCTCAAATGTCCTGCTCACAGGAATCAGGCGAGGGCGATGGGACGGCGAACTGGCTGACAGGGCCTACGCCCGGTGTGGCCAACTGCCGATCCGTAGTGCGGACACTCCCGCTGACGGCGAGCGGGCATTCGAGCTGGCCAGGCGCTATGACAACTGGCCGGTCTACGACATGGTGTACGTCGCGCTCGCTGAGCGGCTCGGCACGGAGTTTTATACGCAGGACACCAGGCTTCGCGAGCGGCTCGCGCACCTGCCGTGGGTGCTCGGCCTCAGCGCCGGCGCGGCCTAGCGCGGAAGGGCGCTGCGCCGCCACGCGCCCGGGCCTGGCGAGATGCTCTCCCGCATCAGCCGCGATCTGTCTGACCAGGCGCTACGGACCGCACGCGCTGGTGCCGTCACTCCGGCCGACGCGGCACCACGCGCCGCGAGGACCGCGACCACGGCGGCGAGTTCGGTCTTAGTGGGCTGGCCGCGCACGACGTAGAGGAAAGGGCGCTCGTCGGCGCCGGGAGCTTGGTTAACCATCGCAGGTCAGCCCTTGGATTTGCCGACGCCGACGCCGAACTGGCGGTGCACGCGGGCCCAGAAGGCGTCCCTGAGCCACTCGCGCGCCTCTTGGTAGGAGCGCAGCGACAGGCCGAGTTCCTTCTCAGCGTCGACGAGCAGTTCCTTGTCGATGACGGGCGGCAGGATAGGGCCCGGCAGCAGGTCGCGGATGTTGTCCTCGCCGCGGGTCAGAATCCACTTCTGCGCGACGTGCTCGCCCGCCTCTTCGACCCGCTCGCGGGACGGCCCGAGCCTGGCAGCGGCGAGGTGCGCGGCGTTCATGTGCACGCCTGAATTGGACTTGCTGTGCCCGCGGAACGGGTTCCTGTCGCCGAAGAGCTGGGCAGGCGAGGGCGCCGTGATGTGGCCGACGGTAATGCCCGGCACGGTCGCGGCGGTGTCGGACCTGGGCGGCAGTCCGCCGTGCGCGGCCGCATGGGTTGGCTCGGCGGCGGGCTGTGACGCGAAGTAGGGCTCCATGAACGCGCGCTCGAGTACTTCAACGGTGTCGGACTCCCAGACCAGCCGCTCGGCCTGGTTGGTCCCGTACGGCGGTTCGACGCCCCACAGGTGCACCCTGACACCGAACGCCTGGGCGGCCTCGACCGCGGGGACCATGTCCTCGTCGCCGGCGACGAGTATCGCGTCGGTGATCGCGCGGTGCCTGGCGAGCGCCTCCATGTCGGCCCTGATCTGGGCGTCGACGCCCTTTTGCTGGCCGCGCGCGTTGAGGTTCCCGAGCCGCAACTTGACCAGCGGCATCTGGGCGATGACGCGCTGGTCGAACGTCGGCACCCGGTCCCTGGCCGCGTCGTACCAGTACACCCGGAGCAGCTGACCCCTGACCTGATCGTCGGCTTGCTTGATCAGAGCCGAAATCAGCCGGTCCGCGTCAACCCGGTACTCGCGCCTCGATGAGGCACTGAAGAGTAGCTCGCCGGTGGACGCGTAGATGTACCCGACATCGACCATGATCGCGTACCGGGAGAGCAGCGGGAGCGCGGCTTCGGAATCAGTCATGTTCCTTCGACTCTAGTCGGCGCCGACCAGGGTGTCGCGGCGCGAGGAGCAATCGAATCCGCGCTCAGGCAATTTCCGTTTCCTGCTCGTGCGGCGCCCGGCTGGGCCTAGAGCGGGATGTTGCCGTGCTTCTTCGGCGGCAGCGTCTGCCGTTTCGTCCGCAGCGAGCGCAGGGCCTTGATCACCGAAGTGCGGGTCTCCGCTGGCCTGATCACGGCGTCGACGTAGCCGCGCTCCGCGGCGATGTAGGGGTTCGCCAGCGTGTCCTCATATTCGGTCGCCTTCGCGTCCCTGATCGCGGCGAGCTCGGTTTCGTTCGCAGCGCCGGCCAGTTCCCGCCGGTACAGGATGTTCACTGCGCCCTGGGCGCCCATGACGGCGATGTGCGCGGTCGGCCAGGCCAGGTTGATGTCGCCGCCGAGGTGCTTGGAGCCCATGACGTCGTAGGCACCGCCGTAGGCCTTCCTGGTGATCACCGTGATCTTGGGGACCGTCGCCTCGGCGTAGGCGTAGATCAGCTTGGCCCCACGCCTGATGATCCCGCCCCACTCCTGGTCGGTTCCCGGCAGGAAGCCTGGCACGTCGACGAACGTCAGCACCGGGACGCCGAACGCGTCGCAGGTGCGGACGAACCTGGCGGCCTTCTCGGAGGCGTCAATGTCCAGGCAGCCGGCGAAGTGCATGGGCTGGTTGGCCACGACGCCGACCGGCGCGCCTTCGACCCGGCCGAAACCGCAAATGATGTTCTTCGCGAACTCGGCGTGGACCTCGCAGAACTCCCCGTCGTCGAGCACATGCTCGACGACCGTGTGCATGTCGTACGGCTGGTTCGCCGAGTCCGGGATCACCGTGTCGAGTTCGGCGTCGGCGTCGGTCAGCTCGCAGATCTCCTCGGGGCCGAGGCTGGGGGGCAGGGCCGGCGGCTCCTCGAGGTTGTTGGACGGCAGGTAGGACAGCAGATCGCGGGCGAAGTCCAGGCAGTCCTGCTCGTCGGCGGCCTGGTAGTGCGCGACCCCCGACTTGGCGTTGTGCGCGTGGGCGCCGCCTAGGTCCTCGAAGCTGACTTCTTCGCCGGTAACGGTCTTGATGACATCCGGGCCGGTGATGAACATGTGCGAGGTCTGGTCGACCATCAGCGTGAAGTCGGTGATCGCGGGGGAGTAGACCGCGCCTCCCGCACACGGACCAAGGATCAGTGAGATCTGCGGGATGACGCCGGAGGCCATCACGTTGCGGTAGAAGATCTCGGCGTACAGGCCGAGCGCCACCACGCCTTCCTGGATCCTGGCGCCGCCGCTGTCGTTGATGCCGATGACGGGGCAGCCGACCTTCATCGCGTGGTCCATGACCTTGACGATCTTCTCGCCAAATACCTCGCCGAGAGAGCCGCCGAAGACCGTGAAGTCCTGGCTGAACACGCACACCTGGCGCCCGTCGATGGTGCCGAAGCCGGTCACCACTCCGTCGCCGTAAGGCCTGGTCTCGGCGATCCCGAAGTCGTGAGCGCGATGCCTGGCCAGCTCGTCGAACTCGGTGAACGACCCGGGGTCGAGCAGGTGGTCGATCCGCTCACGCGCGGTCATCTTGCCCTTGGCGTGCTGCCGCTCGACCGCACGCTCGGAGCCTGCGTGGATCGCCTCGTAGCGGCGGTTCTCCAGGTCGGCGATCATGCCCGCGGTGGTGTGGATGTCGATAGGCGTGCCGTCGGCGGAGGCGGAAGCGGCATCGCCGCCGGCAGCGGTGACGTCGTCGCCGGTCTCAGAGTCGGCGGGCTCGAGAGCGTCGGTGGCCATGCCGCACAGGGTAGGCCAGTACGGGCCTGCCCTGCCTGCCGGGCCGGGTACTGCCGGGTCTACGAGCTGGCCAGCGCGGGCTCGTCCTGCTCGTCCTGCTCGGGCTGCCCGTGGTGGCCGTCCCAGCACGGATACTTCGCGTCAGACCCCTCGCCCGCGATCAGGCTCGCGACAGCCGCGCAGGTAGCGTCGTCGGCCGGGGTGTAGACCACCATCCTGGTGCCCGGCGCCGCGAGGATGCCGAGCGAGGTGGTCGTCATCACCAGCCGGTCGTGCGCGGGATGCCGGAAGATCTTCAGGTAGGTCGTCGGGCTGGCGACCTCGTGCTGGGCCCATAGCTTGCTGAATTCCGGGCTCGCGGCCTGCAGCCTGCGGACGAACTTGGTCCACGCCTGCTCGCCGACGTGCCGGCCGTACGCCGCCCGCAACTGGGCGACGAGCATGGCGAGTTGCTCGTCCCTGTTCAGGTACGGATGGCAGCAGGGCGAGTAGGTAAACGACAGCCACAGCGTGTTTCGCTCGCAGACCGGCTGGCGCACCACGCCGGGGAACAACGCCGCGTAGGCGTGATTCCACGCGAGCAGGTCGAAGCGCTCATTCATGATGCTCGCGGGCAGTGTGGTCAGCCCGTCCAGGATGGTCTGCAGCTCGGGAGCGACCTGGGCGATCTTGGCAGCGCCATCGGCTGCGGCGGACTTCGCCTCAGGTACGTCGGCCAACCGGTAGAGATGCTCCCGCTCTGGCTGGTCCAGCTTCAGGGTGCGTGCCACAGCGTCCAGCACCTGGGTGCTCGCGTTGATCGGCCTGCCCTGCTCCAGCCAGGTGTACCAGGTCACGCCGACGCCAGCGAGCATCGCGACCTCTTCGCGGCGCAGGCCTGCCGTCCGCCGCCGGATGCCGGGCGCCAGCCCAACGTCCTCAGGCGTGATCCGCTCCCTGCGGCTGCGCAGGAAGGCAGCCAGCTCGGCCCGGCGCGAACCGGTCATGGTGGTGACGCTCATAGCTCCATCTTCGCGTGCCTCGTCTGACCTTGCCAGGTACCGCTAGTACCAGGATAAACAGGCTCTCGGTAACAGGTTCAGATCTACCGCATGCTAAGTGCATGAGACAAATCACTGCCGCCGCAGGCGGCACGACCTCCGGGATCGCGCCGGTGGTCCGGCCTGAGCCAGGCCACCTCGATACCTGGCCGTCCGGCGGCGACGTTCCCCGCGGTGCTGGCCCCGGGGGACGACCCCCCGGAACCCCCCGCAGGCGGCCCGCCGCCGGACGGCATACACCTGGCCGGCGTTCCGGTGCGGGTCAGCGCGCCGCACGCCCGGCGGCCATCCTCGCCATCGTCCTGGCCGGCCAGTTCATGGCCGTCCTTGACGCATCAGTCGTTAACGTCGCGGCCCCCTCGATTCATGCCGGACTGCACGCATCAGGCGCCGGCCTGCAACTCGTGATCGCCGGCTACACCATCACCTACGCGGTGCTGCTGGTCAGCGGCGCCCGCCTGGGCGACCTGCTTGGCCACCGCCGCATCTTCCTGGGCGGCCTCGCCCTCTTCACGCTCGCCTCGCTCGGCTGCGGTCTGGCCGGATCGACGGCTCAACTCGTCGGGTTGCGGCTAGTCCAGGGCGTCGGCGCGGCCATGATGATCCCGCAGGTGCTCAGCCTCATTCAGCGCACCTTCACCGGCGTCAGCAGGGCCAAGGCGATGAGCGCCTACTCGGCTGTGCTAGCGCTCGGGATCGTCGTCGGGCAGATCGCTGGCGGCCTGCTGATCAGCGAGGACCTGTTCGGCGCGACGTGGCGGCCGGTGTTCTTGGTCAACGTCCCGATCGGGCTGGCGCTGTTGCTGGCCGGCGCGCGGCTGCTGCTGGCCGGACGCGGCGACGGGGGTCGCGGCCTGGACGTGCCCGGCCTGCTCCTGCTGATCCCGGCCGTGCTGGCGGTGGTGATCCCGCTCGTGCTCGGCCAGCCCGAGCGCTGGCCGGCCTGGGGCTGGCTGCTCCTCGGCGGAAGCGTCCTGCTCTTCGCCGGGTTCGCCGCGACGGAGCGCAGGCTCGAGGCCCGCGGTGGCTCGCCGCTGGTCCCCTCCAGGCTGCTCGGCCTTCCCGGGGTGCGGACCGGCATCGTGGCGCTGTTCGCCGCGATGACGATCTTCGGCGGCTTTTTCTTCGTCCTGGCCCTGCACCTGCAGGGCGGCCTCGGCGACTCGCCGCTGCGAGCCGGGCTGACCTTCGTGCCGTCGGCCGCTGCATTCGCCGTCGTCAGCCTCAACTGGCAGCGGCTGCCCGCGTCTATCAAGCCGTGGCTGCCGATCGCCGGTTTCGCCGGGCTGACGGCAGGGCTGGCGATCCTCGCCGAGGTGCTGCGCGGCGGAGGTTCTGGCGGTTTCGTGCTCTACCTGACTCTGGCGCTGATCGGCATGAGCCAGGCCGCGGCGTTCAGCCCGCTGATGACCAGCGTCCTGATGCGCGTGCCCGTGACCGATGCGGCGGATGCGACCGGCGTGATCGTGACCGTGAACCAACTAGCGCTGGTGACCGGCGTGGCCACGTTCGGCGCGCTGTACCTGAACCTGGCCGGCTCGCTTCCGGCAAGCGCGGACGGGGCGTTCCGGATCATGTCGGCGCACGCGGAGTTCTCGACCTGCCTGGGGCTCGCGTCACTCGCGCTCGTCGGCGGCGTCCTGGCCACGGTGCGAGCCTGGGCCCTCGAGCGCCCGCCGGCCGGCCGCCCTGCCCTCATCCGCGCCGCCTAGCCGCACCGCTCGTCCGCCCGAGCGCGCGGCCCGCGAGACAGAGGCGCAACGTGGGCGCATTGCTGTTGCTAGAACGACAGCAATGCGCCCACGTTGTCGCGGCGTCGCGAGCGGGGCGGGATCGTCGAGGCCGTCATGCAGGTTGGGCGGCGCGAACTGAACGATTATTGGAACGGCATTCACGAGGCGAAGGCTAAGGACAGGCCCTGCGGCCCGCCAGTCATGACGGCGGGCGACCCCGACCGAAAACGGAAGAAGCCAGTCCAGAAGTCGGTGCCGGACCCCGTCGCGGCCCTGGTGAACGAGACGTCAGGGAACTGCCGGTAATAGGCCGACGCCCAGGCCGCGTTCGCGGGCGGGGCGGGTGACGCGCGCAGTCCCGCGCGGGACAATGAGCGGCATGGTGGCGGCGGTCCCCGGCGCGGGCTCGGCGGCTCCGCTGGATGCGGAGCGGCTGACGGTTGCTGTGCGCGGCGATCTTCACGGGGCGGCCGCTGGCACGATGTGGACCGACATCAGGATCGTCGGCGCGACCGCGTCGACCAACACCGACGTCCTGCGACAGGCAGCGGCAGGCGCCCCCGAGGGCCTGGTGATCGCGGCCGAGTCGCAGACCGCGGGCAAGGGCCGGCTCGGCAGGACCTGGCAGACCAGGCCGGGAGCCGCGCTGACGTTCTCCGTCTTGGTCAGGCCCGACGCGGTGCCGCAGGCCAGCCGGGGCTGGCTGCCGCTGCTGGCGGGGGTCGCGGTGGTCAGCGCGCTGGCGGAGGTCACCGGCCTGGCCGCGAAGCTGAAGTGGCCGAACGACGTGCTGGCGGGCGGGGGCAAGCTGGCCGGGATCCTCGCCGAGCAGTCTGGCGGCGCGATCGTTGTCGGCATCGGCATCAACGTGCTCGGCCGCGAGACCGAACTCCCCGTCGCGACCGCGACGTCCCTGCAGCGATGCGGGTTCGGCGGCACCGACCGCACCGTGCTGCTCGCGGCGATCCTGCGGCAGTTCGAGCACTGGTATCTGCGCTGGCGCGAGACCGGGCCGGGCGACGCCGAGAATTCCGGGCTGCGCAAGGAATACCTCGCGGTGTCGGCGACGGTTGGCGAGCAGGTCAGGGTGCAGCTACCTGGGGACCGGGTACTGACCGGCACCGCCGCAGGCGTGGACGTTGCCGGGCAATTGCTGATCGACATCGGCGACGCCGTGGTCGCGCTGAGCGCGGGCGACGTCGTCCACCTGCGCCCCGCGGGGTCCTAGCATGCCGGCGGGTCGAACCCGGCTGATCACGATCATCGGCGGCTATCGTTCGCTACTTACCGGGTTAGCTGCCATCATGAACATGTGTCTGGCTCAGACTCGTTGACCCACGGTGAGCAGCTTGTCCTCCGGCTGCACGCACACGGCAAAACCATGGTCAGGCCCTCGGTGGTCCTGCTGCTGATCGTGGCGGCCTCGATCACGATCAGCCTGCTGCTCCCGCACAGTATGGGCGGGGTCGTGCGCCTGGTGATCGGGCTCGTCGCCTTGCTGGCCGCCTTGATCTGGTTCGGTGTTCCTTTCTTGCGCTGGCGGACGACGGTCTATGAGGTGACCACGCGGCGGCTCAGGCTCCGCGAGGGGATCTTGACGAGGTCGGGCCGCGACTTCCCGCTGAACCGGATCAGCGACGTCTCGTTCTCCCAGGATCTGCTTGACCGGATGTTCGGCTGCGGCCGCCTCGTCGTGGAGTCGCCAGGCGAGATGGGCCGGCTGGTCTTGAGCGAGATCCCCGATGTGAAGCGCGTGCAGGCGGTGCTCTTCGAGTTGGTCGGCGAAGAGGAGTCGCGGCTGGGCCGGGTCGGGCCGGACGACGGGACCTGATTCGGCGGCCAGGCTAGCCTGGCAGCCATGACAGCCAGTGGCGGCGCGGTGCTGCGCCGCGAGGCCGGCGGGATCGCCGAGGTTGTGCTCGACCGGCCGGACGCGATGAACGCGCTGAACACCGCGGCGCTCGTCCAGCTAACGGCGCACTTCGCGACGATCGCGGCGGACCCGGGGATCGCGGCGGTGGTGCTGTCGGCGGCGGGGGAGCGCGCGTTCTGCGTCGGCGCGGACCTCAAGGAGCGCGCCGCGATGAGCGACGCGCAGATCATGGCCCAGCGGCCGGTGTTCCGTGCCACGTTCGGTGCGCTACTTGCGCTGCCGCAGCCCGTGATCGCCGCGGTGCACGGGTATGCGCTGGGCGGCGGCTGCGAACTGGCGCTGAGCTGCGACGTGATCGCGGTGGACGCGACCGCGCAGCTCGGGCTGCCCGAGGCGAGCGTCGGACTGGTTCCCGGCTGCGGCGGCACCCAGTTGCTGGCCCGCAGGATCGGCCCCGGGCGGGCCGCCGACATGATCTTCTCCAGCCGCAGAGTCGGCGCGAGCGAGGCCGCTGCGATCGGGCTCGCCGACCGGCTGGTCCCGGCCGGCCAGGACAGGACCAGCGCGATGCAGCTGGCCAGGCAGATCGCGGCGAATTCACCGGTCGCGGTCCGCGCGGCCAAGCAGGCGCTGCGGAACGGGGCCGGGCTGAGCCTCGCGGCCGCGCTTGACGTCGAAGACGCAGCCTGGCGCACGGTCGCGGGATCCGCCGACCGGCGCGAGGGTATCGCGGCGTTCGCCGAGAAGCGCAGGCCGATCTGGCCATCAGGGCTGACCGGGCCTGCCGACGGGACCGGGGCGCAGAGCCCGGAGGAAAGGAGCACGGGCCGTGTCTGATCTGCCTGGCCAGATCTCGCTGCGCGAGGTTGGCCCGCGCGACGGGCTGCAGAACGAGGATCCCGTTCCGACGCAAGACAAGATCGAGCTCATCGACCGGCTCTCGGGGACCGGGGTGCGCAGGATCGAGGCGGTCTCGTTCGTACGGCCCGAGGCGATCCCGCAGATGGCGGACGCCGACGAGGTCTGGCGGGGGATCGAGCGCGCGGCCGGGATCAGGTACTCGGCGCTGGTCCCGAACCTGCGCGGCGCGCGGCGGGCCCTGGAAGCTGGCGTGACCGAGATCGAGGCGGTCGTGTCCGCGTCCGACACCCACAACAGGAAGAACGTCCGCCGCTCGACCGAAGAGTCGCTGGACGACATCGCGGTGCTCATCGACGAGGCGCACCAGCGGGGCGCGACCTGCCAGGTGATCATCTCGACCGCGTGGGGCTGCCCCTACGAGGGCGACGTGCCGGTGGACCGGGTCGTGCGGGTGGCGAGCCGCGCGATTGCCGATGGCGCTGACTCGATCTCGTTCGGCGACACCACCGGGATGGCAACACCAGGCCGGGTGCGCTCGCTCGTCGGTGAGTTCAGGTCCGCGCATCCGGACACGCCGCTCAACCTGCACTTCCACAACACCAGGGGGACAGGGCTGGCGAATGTCCTCACCGCGCTTGAGCTTGGCGTCACGGACTTCGACGCCTCGGTCGGCGGGCTCGGCGGCTGCCCGTACGCGCCGGGCGCGACCGGCAATATCGCGACCGAGGAACTCGTGCACATGGTGCAGGACATGGGCATTGAGACCGGGATCGACCTGGCCGCGATGATCGATGCCGCGGCCGACGCCGAGCGCATCGTCGGCCGCCAGCTTCCTTCCCAGGTACTGCGGGCCGGCCCTCGCACTCGCACGATCCCAGCCTGAGCCGTTGCTCAGGTCGGCGTGGGCAGGCTAGCCATCAGCTCGGCGGGGTTGGACGCGAAGGCGACCATCCAGGTCGGCAGCAGCCGGTAGTAGACCACGTCGCCCCAGTTCAGCGGCGAGCTGCCGTAGTAGTCGGTCATGTACCGCAGCAGCGCGGGCCAGTCAGGGTCATCAGGCCCGCCGACCGGGTTCATGGCCTGCGCCGTGCCGTGCGCGAAGACGCCGATTTCCTCACCGCGCAGGAAGGCGATGCTCACTCCCGGACGCGCCGCCAGGTGCCTGGCTTTGGCCGCGCCCCTCGCGGTGCTGAAGTACCACCGGCCGTGCAGCAGGTGGCCGTCCACGGCGCTGATCCTCGGCTCGCAGTTGGCCGTGACGGTCGAGATCGCGAGCGTGCACATGCCGCGGCAGGCCAGCGACATCTGAGCGGCGGTCAGGGTCCGCTCGCCCGCCCTGATGATCGACTGCAGATGCTCGGTCGCCCGCGTCAGCGAGGCGTCAAGCAGCGTCTGCATTTCCGCGAGTTCGGCCTCTGTCTCGAACATGGCACTACTGTGCACCAGGAACGTCTTGCCACGCCTGCCGGACGGCTTGTCCACGCGCTGTAGATACGCTCTGGACGTGACAGACGTGCAGAATCGCGACGGCCAGCCAGGAGCGCAGTCAGGCGCGGAGCCCGAGGCAGCCAGCCACGAGGACCTGCCGGGTGTTCGCGCCGGGATCGAAACGGGTGGAGCGCCGAAGTACCACAAGGCGGCCGAGGCCGCCGGCAAGCTCTTCGCCCGCGACCGGATCGCGATGCTCACCGATCCTGGCAGCTTCGCCGAGGATGGCATCTTCGCCAACGCCACCGCCGACGGGCTGCCAGCGGACGGCGTGATCACCGGCACGGCCCTGGTGAACGGGCGTCCGGTCGCGCTGATGGCGAACGACTCGACGGTCAAGGCGGGCTCCTGGGGTGCCAGGACGGTCGAGAAGATCATCAGGATCATCGAGAAGGCGTACGCGTCAGGGCTGCCGATGGTCTACCTGGTCGACTCGGCCGGCGCGCGGATCACCGACCAGGTCGAGATGTTCCCCGGCAGGCGCGGCGCCGGCAAGATCTTCCACACCCAGGTCCGCGCCTCTGGCTCGATCCCGCAGGTATGCGCGCTGTTCGGCCCGTCCGCGGCTGGCGGCGCTTACATCCCCGCGTTCTGCGACTACGTGGCGATGGTGGACGGCAACGCCTCGATGTATCTCGGCAGCCCGCGGATGGTCGAGATGGTGGTCAGGGAGCAGACCACGCTCGAGGAGATGGGCGGCGCCCGGATGCACTGCACCGTGTCGGGGTGCGGGCACCACCTCGCGCCGGACGAGGCGGACGCGATCGAGGCGGTCCGCAGGTACCTGTCCTACCTGCCCGGCAACTGGCAGGAGGACCCCCCGGCCACCGAGCCTGCCGAGTCCGACGCGGTCGACCTGCGCAAGCTGGTGCCCGTCAGCGAGCGGCAGGCCTTCGACATGCGGCGCTACGTGCGCGGCATCGTCGACTCTGGCTCGCTGTTCGAGATCCACGAGTTGTGGGCGCGGGAACTGGTCACCGGTTTCGCGCGGCTGGACGGCCAGGTGATCGGCGTGGTCGCCAACAACCCGATGTTCAAGGGCGGCGTGCTGTTCGTCGACTCGGCCGACAAGGCGACCAGGTTCATCCAGGCCTGCGACGCGTTCAACGTGCCACTGCTGTTCCTCGCCGACGTGCCAGGTTTCATGGTCGGCACGGCTGTCGAGAAACAGGGCATCATCAGGCACGGCGCGAAGATGATCAGCGCGGTCTCTGAGGCAACGGTGCCGAAGATCTGCGTGGTCGTCCGCAAGGCCTACGGCGCTGGGCTGTACGCGATGGCCGGCCCGGGGTTCGAACCAGACGCGACGCTGGCGCTGCCGACCGCGAAGATCGCCGTGATGGGGGCAGAGGCGGCCGTGAATGCCGTCTACTACAACAAACTCGCCGCGATCGCAGACCCGGACGAGCGCGAGCAGCAGGTCCGGCAACTTCGAGATGAGTACGAGGCAGACATCGACATTCTCAGGCTCGCAGGCGAGCTAGTCGTGGACGACATCGTGGAACCCGAGCACCTGCGGCCTGACCTGATCCGCCGCTTCGCCGCCGCCCGCGGCAAAGACCGCACTTTCTCCCGCCGCCGCCACGGCATCACCCCCGTCTAGCCGTTGATCAGCAGCGTCGCACTGCTCCCCGCGAGGTGGGAGCCAGCGGGCAAATCCACATTAGCAACCGAGTTTTGTTACATATGTGAATGGGGCTTGACCAATTCATTGCCTAAATTCGGGTGCGTCGGAGCGCTCGAATTGCGAATGTCCGCCTTAACATCGGGGACATGACTAGCGTATTGCTTGCCGAAGACGACCCGTCTATTTCCGAGCCGCTGGCGCGCGCTTTGCGCCGGGAAGGCTATGAGGTCGGTGTTTCTGCCGACGGGCCGGGCACGTTCGAGGTCGCCAAGGCCGGCGGTATTGATCTCATCGTGCTGGATATCGGCCTGCCCAGGATGGACGGCCTCGAGGTGTGCAGGCGGCTGCGGCTGGCCGGCCAGGACACGCCGGTGCTGATCCTGACGGCCAGGGCCGAGGAGGTGGACACCGTCATCGGGCTGGACGCCGGCGCCGACGACTACGTGACCAAGCCGTTCCGGCTCGCGGAGTTCCTGGCCAGGGTGCGTGCGCTGCTGCGCCGCGGCGCCTCGCCCGCGCAGGAGGTGCAGGGCGTGCGGATCGACAACGATGCCCGGCGAGCCTGGCTCGGCGAGCGTGAACTCGACCTGACGTCGAAGGAGTTCGACCTGCTGCACTTGCTGGTCTTGGAGGCAGGGAAGGTCGTGACCAGGGACCAGATCATGCGCCAGGTCTGGGACAGCAAGTGGTGGGGATCGACCAAGACACTGGACATGCACGTGTCCTGGCTGCGCCGCAAGCTCGGCGACGACGCCCACAACCCGCACTTCATCACCACCGTGCGGGGCGTCGGGTTCCGGTTCGAGCGCGGGGAATGAGCGCACGCGAAGACTGAACGGCACGCCGAGAGCGAGCGGAGACTGAGCCTTGATCCAGCGCCGTCTGCTGACGTCGATGTTCGGGGTCGCCATCGCGACGATCCTTGTGTTCGGGGCGGGAGTCGAGTTGGTGGCAGTGTCACACCCGGCCGACTCGCATTCGTTGCGGCTATCGCCGCTCCAGGTCGGGCTCATCGGGCTGATCGCTCTGGTGGTCGCCGCGGGGCTGACCATGGCGCAGGCCAGGCGGCTGGCCAGGCCCGTGCGAGACCTGGCGAGGGCGGCCGACCGGATCGGCTCGGGCGACGCGCGGCCGGTAGGCAGGCGGTACGGGATAGCCGAGCTTGACCGCATCGCCGAGGGGTTCGACAACGCCGCCCAGCGGGTGACCGACCTGATCACGGCCGAGCAGGATTTCGCCGTCGACGCCTCGCATCAGCTGCGTACCCCGCTGACCGCGCTGTCGATGCGGCTCGAGGAGATGGTCGCTGCCGCCGACGATCCCGAGGTGGTCAAGGAGGAGGGCACGGCCGCGCTGGCGCAGACGGACCGCCTCGCACAGGTCGTGGGTCAGCTGCTCGGCCGGGCTCGCCGGTCGTCGTCGGGTGCGCCCCAGCTGTCCAGCATCGACGACATCATCGCCCAGCAGGTCAGTGAGTGGGAGCCGGCGTTCAGGGCGATCGACAGGAAGTTCGAGGTGACCGGGGATCGAGGCCTGCGTGCGTACGTCAGCTCAGGCGGCGTCTCGCAGGTGGTCGCGACGCTCCTGGACAACGCGCTCACGCACGGCGGCGGGACCGTGACCATCAGGACCTCGCAGACCCCCCGCTCGGTGGTGATCGAAGTCAAGGACGAGGGCAAGGGCGTCCCCGCCGACCTGGTGCACCGCATCTTCGAGCGCAGCGTGAGCGGCGCTGGCGGTACCGGGCTGGGACTGGCGCTCGCCAAGTCGGTCGCGTCCTCAGACGGGGGCCAGCTTGTGCTGGTCAGGCCGCGGCCGGCGACCTTCGCCGTGATCTTCCCGCAGCCCGTTGTTGAGCAGCTGGACCAACCGGTAGTGGCGGGACCGGCCTAGGCCGCAACGCCATGGGTCCCACCTGACTGCACGGCCACCTGGCTGAGCGGCGGACGGCGACCTCGTAGGCTACGGCGCGTGGGCGAGGCGACTACGGGCGATACGCACCCCGCGCGTGTCGGCGGGCAGACGCGGGCAGATGCCAGGCAGCGGCCAGTTGTCGGGATGGTGGGCGGCGGTCAGCTCGCGAGGATGACCGCGCAAGCCGCGATCGCGCTAGGCATTGACTTCCGCGTGCTCGCCGACCGGGCGGACGACAGCGCCGCGCAGGTAGCCGCGGGCACGCAGATCGGCGACTATCGCTCGGCCGACGACGTGCTGGCTTTCGCCGCCGGATGCGACGTTGTGACGTTCGACCACGAGCACGTCCCCGCCGAGTACCTGACCGCGCTCGAGGACGTGACGGCGGTCAGGCCAGGCGGCCCCGCGCTGCGTTTCGCGCAGGACAAGGGCGCCATGCGGGACCGGCTCAGCGCGCTTGACGCGCTCAAGCGGCTCCCTGTCAGGTGCCCGAGGTACCGGCGGGCCGGCACCCTGGCCGAGGTGAGCGAGTTCGCGCGCGCCGGCGGCGGCTGGCCGGTCGCGCTGAAGGCAACCCGCGGTGGCTACGACGGCAAGGGCGTCTGGATTTGCGAGAACTCTGACGCGGCCGCCGATGTGCTCGCGCACGGGATCGGCCTGATCGCCGAGGAGTACGTGCCCTTCGATCGTGAGCTCGCCGTGCTGGTCGCCCGGTCGCCGACCGGGCAAGGCGCCGCGTACCCGGTCGTGCAGACGGTCCAGCAGAACGGGATCTGCCGCGAGGTGATCGCGCCGGCGCCAGGTCTGGACTCCGAACTGGCGACCGTTGCCCAGCAAGTAGGGCTGACCATCGCGGCTGAGCTGGGCGTGACGGGCCTGCTTGCCGTGGAGCTCTTCGAAGCGGGCGGCGAGCTGATCATCAACGAACTGGCGATGCGGCCGCACAACTGCGGACACTGGACCATCGACGCCGCGCGGACCTCGCAGTTCGAGCAGCACCTGCGGGCCGTGCTCGACTTGCCGCTCGGCGCCCCCGTGCTGACTTCGCCCGCAGCCGTGATGGTCAACGTGCTGGGCGGTGCCGACCCCGACATGTACTCGCGGCTGGTGCACGTGATGGCCGCAGACCCTGGGGTACGGGTGCACCTGTACGGCAAGGCGGTGCGGCGTGGCCGGAAGGTCGGCCACGTGACGGTCGCTGGCGATGACGTAGCCGACCTGCGCGACCGCGGCTGGCGTGCGGCGAACTACCTCAGCCTCGGGACCGAGCAGCCTGACGAGGGGAGCAGCGGGTGAGTCAGCGTCCGGTCGTCGGCGTGGTGATGGGCAGCGACTCCGACTGGCCGGTGATGCGGGCCGCCGCGGAGGCGCTCGCCGAGTTCGGTGTCGGCTATGAGGCTGACGTTGTGTCCGCGCACCGGATGCCGCACGACATGATCGGCTACGGCGGGGCGGCCGCCGCCCGCGGGCTCAAGGTGATCATCGCGGGGGCCGGCGGCGCCGCGCACCTGCCCGGAATGCTGGCCTCGGTCACGCCGCTGCCGGTGATCGGCGTGCCCGTGCCGCTCGCGCACCTGGACGGGCTTGACTCGCTGCTGTCGATGGTGCAGATGCCAGCGGGCATTCCCGTGGCCACGGTCGCGGTCGGCGGCGCCCGCAACGCGGGCCTGCTAGCCGTGCGCATCCTGGCCGCGGCAGACCCCGATCTGCAGCAGAGGGTCATCGGCTTCCAGGCTGAGCTCAGGCAGACCGCGCAGGCGAAGGGCGCCGCGCTCCGCGCGCAGCTGGCTGGCGAGGCCGGCTGACGCTGCCAGGCGTCCGAGGCGTCTGAGGCGTCTGATCAGCCCGATGTAACGGCCGGACATGTGCTTCTTGCCGGCCGTTCATGCGGGTACCCATACTGGGATTCATGCTGACACGCCGAACTTTTCTTCAGCTCATGGGCGCATCGACCGGAGCCGCGCTAACCGGGACGGAATACCTGTCCGCTATGACAGCCAGGGCGGCCACCGCGCGCCACCCGCACGGCTCGCAGGGCGTCGAGCACGTCGTGATCCTCATGATGGAGAACCGATCGTTCGACCATTTCCTCAGCTGGCTGCCTGGCGCTGACGGCCGACACGACATGACCTACCTGTCAACGGACGGGAATGTCTATCCGAACTACCCGCTCGCTCCCGACTTCCAGGGTTGCGGTTACAGCGACCCCGACCACAGCTGGGAAGGCTTCCTGATCCAGCAGAACTTCGGCAAGATGGACGGCTTCCTGCAGCGGCCTACCCCGCCGGCCGGCAACCCTGGTGTCACGCTCGCGGCCGCCAACACGTTCCCGATCGGCTACTACAGCAACTTCGACTCCCGCGGCCGCCGCAAGGCCGTCCCCGACCTGCCGGTGATCGGCGCGCTCGCTGAGAACTACACCGTGCTGGATAGGTACTTCTGCTCGTTCGCTGGCGAGACGTTCCCGAACCGGTTCTACCAGCACGCCGCGAGGACCGACCGGGACCACAACAACACGGTGATCTCCAAGCTGCCGTCGATCTGGGACCAGCTCTCGCCGGTCCCGAATACCCAGGGCATCCCGACCGGCGGGTACTTCTTCAGGGATCTTCCGTTCCAAGCGCTGTGGGGCCTGAAGTACTTTCCGTTCTGGCATCCGTTCGCCGCCGGTGACACCGACGCGCTCGGCATCCCGGTCACCACGCCGTCATTCATCGACACGGTCGCCGCGGGCAACCTGCCGAACGTCAGCTTCATCGACCCGGCTTTCGACACAGAAGGCAACGGAACCTCGGCTGACGACCACCCGCTGGCCGACATCCGGCTGGGCGAGAGGTTCATCGCTGACGCCTATCACGCGCTGGCCGACGCGGGGTATCTGGACAACACCGTGTTCATGATCACCTTTGACGAGTGGGGCGGGTTCTTCGACCACGTCCAGCCGCCGCACGTCACCGACGACACCGATCCCGCCACCGTCGATCACAGCGGGGACAGCACCACGCCGACCGACGGCCAGCTGATTCCCGACTACACCCAGCTCGGCTTCCGGGTGCCCGCGATCGTGGTGTCGAACCTCGCTCCTGCCAGGGTCGAGCACTACGGTCCGTTCGACCACGCGTCGACGCTCAAGCTGATCGAGTCGACGTTCGGGTTGCAGGCCATGACGGCCAGGGACGCGAACGCCAATGACCTCGGCCGGGTCCTTCGGCGCGAGCGGCGGCACCCGGTTCGTTCCGGCGTAATCCCGACGAGCGCCGAGGTGCCTGGCCCGGCCAACGACGCCGCCGCCGTGTGCAGCGCGTCCAGCGTGCAGTCGGTGTCGCCTGACCCGGTCCGCAGGCACCGGCACGGCTTCACCGAAGCTCACGTCCTGCACAGGTCCGGCTACCCGACCGGCGCCGGCATGGCAGGCCTCGGCAAGGAACTCCGCAAGAAGAACTAACGCCCGTAGCCCGCTGCGGGGCTCGCAGCGGGCTACGTTTTTGGTGGCGGAGAGTCAATGCCTGGCGGGGCGCAAATGAGGCCCCACGGGCGGTCGGCCACGCGGGTGAGGACGAGGGTGGCGGCGCCCGGGCCGCGCAGGCCGAGCCGGCGGTGGATCTGGGCGACGTCGCCGGCCAGGCCGCGGCGGCGGATGTCGGCGGCGCCGATGCCCAGATCGCGGAGTCGGCGCGCGAACCGCTTCTCGTGCCACGGCGCGGAGTCCAGCACGCGCAGCGTCCTCGCGAACGGGGTGCGGACCGGCTCGTCAGCGGACAGGAACGCGATCATCGGGTCGATCTGCCAGGTGCCGGTCAGCCTGGCCAGCTCGGCGACCAGCCCGGCCCTGGTCACGGCCGGGCTGGGGTCGAGCAGGTAGGCCCCCGGCGCGGCGAGCGGGACCGGCTCGCCAACTGCGGCGCTGGTCGCCCCCGCGAGCGTGTCGCCTGACGGCAGCACTGTGGCCCTCGTCGTCGCTTGCGCCAGGGCAGGCGACCAGAGCAGCGCCTCCTTCAGGTCCCTGCCAATCGCGACGAACTCGGTCTCCCAGCCGGGCGGCACCAGGTCGCGGGGGAGTCCGGGCGCCGACTTGATGCCGACCCGTGGCACGGTCTGGGCCAGCCGCAGGCACCAGTCCAGCGGGGGCTGGCTCTGGCCGGCCCGCAGCCGCCGTCGGTCGTCTCGCCTGGCCGGGTCGGTGAAGATCGCATCGACCGTGCCGAGCGCCAGCCGCGTGACGTCGGCCTGGACGAACGCGACCCGCGTCTCCGGCGCGCAGACGGCGACATTGTGCCTGGCGAACTCCAGGCTGGTCAGGTCCAGGTCCACCCCGATCACGCCGGCCGTGCCTGGGACGGCGGCGAGCGCGACCAGGTTGCCGCCGATGCCGCAGCACAGGTCTGCGATGACCAGGGAGCCAGCGAACCTGGCGGCCGCGTGCCGCGCGGCCAGCTCGGACGATGCCTGCTCGAGCCCGGCCCTGGTGAACAGCATCTGACCCGCCTGGCTGAACTTGGCCTGCGCGGCGGTCCTGAGCGCCTGCTGAGTCAGGGCCGCGGCGACCAGGTCGGCGGGGAACTCCTGCCTCAGGGATTCGGACAGGACGAGCGCGCGCTCGGGGCTGACATCTTCACCGGTCAGGCGGGCCAGCAGGTCGCGTCCGGTGTTGGTGAGCAAGCCCTTTGGTGAACCGGAGCCATCGCTAGCGGCGCCGGTTGCACCGGGGCCATCGGTCCCTACCATCGGGTACATGAGCTCTGAACTCACCGCCTATGCCCTGTCTGAGGAGCATCTCGCGCTCCGCGAGTCGGTCCGCCAGCTTGCCGAGGACAAGATCGCCCCGTACGCGGCCGAGGTCGATCAGCAGCCTCGGTACCCGCGGGAGGCGCACGACGCGCTGGTCAAGGCCGACCTGCAGGCCGTGCACATCCCCGAGAAGTTCGGCGGGGCCGGCGCCGACGCGCTCGCGACTGTGATCGTGATCGAAGAGGTTGCCCGCGTATGCGCCGCAAGCTCGCTCATCCCGGCCGTGAACAAGCTTGGCACGGTTCCGCTGCTGCTTTCAGGCTCGGCCGAGCTGAACCAGCGGTATCTGCGGCCCGTCGCCCGCGGCGAGGCCATGTTCTCCTACGCGCTGTCCGAGCCTGAGGCAGGCTCCGATGCCGCCGCGATGCGAACCAGGGCCGTCCGCGATGGCGACGCCTTCATCTTGAACGGGACCAAGCGCTGGATCACCAACGCAGGCGTGTCTGACTACTACACGGTCATGGCCGTCACCGACGTGCACGCTGGCGCGCGGGGGATCTCCGCCTTCGTGGTGGAGAAGGGCGATGAGGGTTTCTCCTTCGGCGCGCCTGAGCACAAGCTCGGGATCAAGGGCTCGCCCACCTGCGAGCTGTACTTCGACAACTGCGTGATACCGGCCGACCGGATGATCGGCCAGGAGGGAACCGGCTTCCGTACCGCGCTGGCCACCCTGGACCACACCAGGATCACGATCGCGGCTCAGGCGCTCGGCATCGCCCAGGGCGCGCTTGATTACGCGGTCGGCTACGTGCGCGAGCGCAGGCAGTTCGGCAAGGCGATCGCGGAGTTCCAGGGCGTGCAATTCATGGTGGCCGACATGGCGATGAAGCTGGAGGCTGCCAGGCAGCTCACCTACGCCGCGGCGGCCAAGTCCGATCGGGCGATGGCGGGGGAGAAGCTCGCCGACCTGACGTTCTTGTCTTCGGCGTGCAAGTGCTTCGCGTCCGACGTGGCGATGGAGGTCACGACCGACGCCGTGCAGTTGCTCGGCGGCTACGGCTATGTCCACGACTACCCCGTCGAGCGGATGATGCGCGACGCGAAGATCACCCAGATCTACGAGGGCACCAACCAGATCCAGCGCGTGGTGATGGCTCGCCAGATCCTGAAGTAGCGCTGATGAGGCGGCGGGCGGGCCGGGGCTGAAGGGTCCGAGGGAACTCGGAGCGGTACTCATTGCGACTATCCTTCTCCGCATGGCGATCATCCCGGAGAAGCCGTCGCTGAGCGGCCTTGAGGCGAAGTGGGGTGCCGACTGGCAGGCACGCGGCCTGTACCGCTTCGACCGGTCCAAGACTCGTGATCAGATCTACTCGATCGACACGCCGCCGCCGACGATTAGCGGCTCTCTTCATCTTGGCACCGCCTTCGGCTATATCCAGGTAGACGCCATCGCCAGGTTTCAGCGCATGTTCGGCCGCGAGGTCTTCTACCCGATGGGCTGGGACGACAACGGGCTTCCGACCGAGCGCCGGGTGCAGACGCACTATGGCGTCCGCTGCGATCCGAACGTCCCTTTCGACGCTCATCTGGTGGTTGCTCCGGTCGAGAAGAACGACAAGACCCAGCGCCCGATCTCGCGGCCCAATTTCGTGGAGCTGTGCCAGCGGCTGACCGAGGAGTTCGAAGAGGACTTCGAGCAGCAGTGGCGCACGATCGGGCTCTCGGTCGACTGGGACCTGACGTACGCGACGATCAACGAGCGATCCCGCCGGGTGGCACAGCTCGCGTTCCTGCGCAACCTCCAGCGCGGCGAGGCCTACGCAGCCGAAGGCCCGAGCATGTGGGACGTGGACTTCCAGACGGCGGTCGCGCAGGCCGAGTTCGAGGACCGCGAGGTGCACGGCGCCTTCCACAAGATCGCCTTCCCTGCTGCCGGCGGAGGCCGTCCGGTGGAGATCGAGACGACGCGGCCTGAGCTGCTGCCGTCGTGCGTCGCGCTGGTCGCTCATCCCGATGACACGAGGTACACCCATCTGGTCGGCACCGAGGTGATCAGCCCGGTGTTCGGCGTGCGGCTGCCGGTCGTCGCGCACCAGCTTGCCGAGCCTGACAAGGGCACCGGCGTCGCGATGATCTGCACTTTCGGCGATACCACCGACGTGCTCTGGTGGCGCCAGCTCGGCCTGCCGCTGCGATCGGTCATCCAGCGCGACGGGCGTTTCCAGGCGGAGACGCCGGCGTGGCTGTCCGGGTCCGGCGCCGACGCCTACGCCGCGCTCGCGGGCAAGACCTCCCAGCAGGCTCGCAGGGCGGTTGTCGAGCTGCTGCGGGAGTCCGGCGCGCTGATCGGTGAGCCGAGGCCGTGCACGCACCAGGTCAAGTTCTTCGAGAAGGGCGACCGGCCCCTGGAGATCGTCACAAGCCGCCAGTGGTACATCCGCAACGGCGCACGCGACCAGGATCTGCGCGCGCGCCTGCTGGCCGCCGGCCGCGAGCTGAAGTGGCACCCGGACTTCATGCGGGTCCGCTACGAGCACTGGGTCGAGGGCCTGAACACCGACTGGCTGATCAGCCGCCAGCGATACTTCGGCGTGCCGTTCCCCGTCTGGTACCGGGTCAGCGAGGCCGGCGAGACCCGCTGGGACGAGGTGATCACGGCCGACGAGGCGGCGCTGCCCGTGGATCCTCAGAGCGACGCGCCGCCCGGCTACGACGAGTCACAGCGCGGGAAACCAGGCGGATTTGCCGGGGATCCCGACGTGATGGACACGTGGGCGACGTCGTCGCTCACGCCGCAGATCACCTCCGGCTGGCTTGCGGACCCTGACCTGTTCGATCGGGTGTTCCCTATGGACCTGCGGCCGCAGGGTCCTGAGATCATCAGAACCTGGCTCTTCGCCACCATGCTGCGCGCGCTGCTGGAACACGGGGAGCGGCCCTGGCAGCACGCGGTCATCAACGGCTGGATCCTGGATCCTGACCGGAAGAAGATGTCCAAGTCCAAGGGCAACGTGCTCGGCCCGATGCCCCTGATCGAGCAGTTCGGCGCCGACGGCCTGCGGCACTGGGCCTGCCGGGCCGCGCCCGGCACGGACACGGCAGCCGATCCGGCCCAGATGAAGGTGGGCCGGCGCCTGGCCGTCAAGGTGCTCAACGCCTCGAAGTTCGTGCTCGGGCTCGGTGCTGCCGACGTGACGGCGGCCGATGTCACCGAGCCCATCGACAGGGCCATGCTGTCTCAGCTCGAGGTGGTCGTGGCCGAGGCGACCGAGGCGTTCGCCGGCTATGAGTACAACCGCGCGCTGGAGCGGACCGAGACATTCTTCTGGCGGTTCTGCGACGACTACCTGGAACTCGTCAAAATGCGGGCCTACCGCGGCGGCCAGGAAGGGCGTTCCGCTCAGGCGGCGCTGGCGACCGCCCTGTCGGTGCTGCTGCGGCTGTTCGCGCCGGTCATGCCGTTCGTGACCGAAGAAGTGTGGTCGTGGTGGCAGGAGGGGTCGGTGCACCGGGCGCCCTGGCCGGCCACCAGCGAGCTGCGGCACGCGGCGCAGGGCGCCGATCCCGCGGTTCTCGACGTGGCTGGCGAGGTGCTGGCCGAGATCCGCAAGGCCAAGTCGGCCGAGAAGAAGTCGCAGCGGCACGAGGTCATGTCGCTGATCGTCGAGGATGAGCCCGAGCTCATCGCGACGCTGCAGCAGGCCGAGACCGACCTCAGGCACGCCGGCGTGGTCACCGACCTGGTGTTCAAGGAAGGCAAGGAGCGTCAGGTCCGGGTGCAGCTAGCGCCCGACGCCGTGCCAGCCTGAGGCTGCGGTCCGGCCAGCGGGGGTACTAGCGGGGGTAATCGTCTTCGTAGCTGACTTCGTCGCGGGAGTAGGAGCCAGGCGTACGGGCCTGCGGCGGGTACTGGCCGCCGTCCACGGCGGTTGTCTGCCGATATGTAGTGCGGCCCCGGGACCTCGGCGCCCAGACGACGAACCACAGGATCAGGCCGAGTAGCCCGACGCCCATCAAGATGTCCCCGATGGTCTGCAGGTACAGGCCATGAGTCACGGAGACCGCGATGGCGAATCTGAGTATCGCGCCCACCGCGATCAGTGCAAGCGCAGCACCAATCCTCATCTCGCTTCCTCCAAAGCTCGGGACGGTTCCAGCGCCCGCAGCTTCCCGCCGTCAGGGCTGGCAAACCCCGACCCTCCCCGGCGCCCGCCGCGCGGACCGCGCCACGGGCGCCGGTGCATGATGGGCAGGTGCAGCCTGGCGCCGAAACCTCCGTTCCCGTCAGCGGCTTCGTCGATCACCACACGCACCTGCTCGCGCAGGCGGCCGGCGTGCCGTTTCCCTGGGCGGGCGGCACCGTCCGTGCCTTTCATGAGCGGGTGAGCGCCGATCTGACCACGCCCATGGACGTGGCAGAACCGGAGCTAGCGGACGTGCCAGCCGATGAGCGCTCCGCGCGCCTGCACCGTGGCCTGGCGCGGGCGGCAGCCGCTGGCCTGGTCGAGATCACCGAGATGGGCATGCGGGACTGGTGGTACACCGAAGCCCTGAACGAATTTGGCGAGCGGCCGCTGCCCGCCCGGCTGCGGATCTACCTGGCCAGCGGCCTCGCCGAGCGCTCAGGACTGGCCGAGCTTGCAGCGAGGCGCTCCGCCTGCGGCCCGTGGGTCAGGCTCGACGGCATCAAGTTCTACGCCGACGGCTGGCTGGTGCCGCGTACCTGCGCGATGTGCCGCAGTTTTGACGACGAAGACAGCGCGGGCATCCTGTTCGCCGACGCAGACGCGCTGGCCCGCAGGATCGAGCCCTTCGCCGCGGCCGGCTGGCGGATCGCGACCCACGCCATCGGCGACCGGGCGGTCGGCGCCGTGCTCGACGCCTACGAACAGGCCTGGGGCGGCGACCGCGGCGCGATCGCCGCCGCCGCGCCGCGGATCGAGCATGCCAGCGTGCTCTCCGCGGAGCTCGCAAGCAGGATCACCGGCCTCGGCGTGACCGTGTGCATCCAGCCGTCGTTCGCGGTGACCGACGCGGCCCAGATCCCCGTCGCCCTCGGCCAGGAGCGGGTCGGGGACGCCTATCCGTGGGCGAGCCTTGCCGCATCCGGAGCCAGCCTGGTGGCTGGCACCGACTACCCGATCGAGGTCATCGACCCCCTGGTGGGCCTGGCTCGCCTGGCGAACGGGCGGTCCGGGCGCCCCGGCTACGAAACGGAGGGCACCGCCCCCGTTCACTCCAGGATTCCTGCCAGCCTGGCACTCGCGATCAGCACCGACCCCGCCGCCGGCCGCACCTTCCTGTCCGCCGATCCCGCCCGCGTTCCGGCCGCTGACCTGGACAGGATCGAGGTTCACGGCACCGATCCCGTGTCATTCTGAGCCGCCAGCTCCTGGCCGCCGTGATCAGCTGCCTCAATCGCTCGCGAACCGATCCGCGCCGGGATGCAATAGAGAGGCGATGGACGACGACCAGCTGATCGAGCGCGTGGCAGGCGGCGACGATGCTGCCCTGCGGGACCTGTTCCGCCTGCACGCGCCGTGGCTGGCCGTCAGGCTACGCGCGGTGCTGCCCGCCGCCGATGTGGAGGACGTCTTGCAGGAGACCTTCCTCGGCGTCTGGCGCGGTGCCAAAGCCTACTCGCCGACCGGTGCGGGCGCCGGCTGGCTCTGGGGCATCGCCAGGCGCCAGGCGGCCCTGCACATCAGGCGCCGCGGGCCGGTCCTTGCCGCACTGCCAGACCCGCCGCCCGCCGCCGGCGCTTGGGCTGATCCCGCCGAGATCGCGCTGGCGCGCGCCGATCTCGCGGCGGCGCTCGCTGCGCTCGGACCAGCGGGCAGCCCGGAACGCGACGCGTGGCAGCTGTTGTACGTGGAAGACCGGCCGGTCGCGGAGGTGGCGAGGCTGATGGGCGTGCCAGCGGGAACTGTGAAGAGCCGGGCGCACCGGGCGCGGCTGCTGCTGCGCGCCAGGCTGCACGACGGGCGCCCTGCCGCGGGAGGTGTGCGGTGAACGGAATGTCATCGGCCTCGGCTGTCCCGCCCGACGTCGACCTCGACCGGGCCTGGACTGGTGTGGCCGCGCAGATCTGGCGGCGCCAGCCCGGCCGCCCTGAGCGGCTGCTCGGCAGGTTGCTGCGCTCACCGGGCCTTTCCAGGGCGCTGCTCTCCGCGCCGTCGCTGCTCGTTCCCTGGCTGATCGGCAGCGCGCTGGTATTCGCCGCCGGCGCGCTCGCGACCATCGGCACCGGGAAGCCCTGGGTGGCGCTGCTCGCCCCGGCGATCGCGGGCGCAGGCGTCGCCTACGCGTACGGGCCTGGTGTCGATCCGGCGTATGAGCTGTCGATGAGCATGGCGGTCAGCGACCGGATGGTGCTGCTCGCCCGCGTGCTCGCGATCTTCGTCGTCGATAGCGCGCTCGGGCTGGCAGCGTCGGCGTTCTCGGCGACCGCGGCCGGCCTGGCTTTCGGCTGGCTGATCCCGATGACAGCGGTGTCCGGGCTCGCGCTGGTGGTGGCGGTCGTGACGAGGTCGGCGAACGTCGGCGTGGCCGCCGGCGCAGGCGTCTGGGCGATGGCCGTCCTGGGCGGCCAGGCCTTCGCCGGACAGCCAGCGGCGGCGGTCAGTGATCGCTGGCTCTACCTGCCTTACCTGGTCGTCGCCGTCTGCTGCGCGGCGACCGTCCTGGTCAAGACCAGTCATCCGAGGGGATCAGCGTGAACATTGAGATCATGGACCTAACCAGGCGGTTCGGGCGCACGACGGCGGTCGCCGGGGTGAGCCTGGCGGCCGGCCCCGGGGTCTTCGGGCTGCTCGGTCCCAACGGCGCTGGCAAAACCACGCTCCTGCGTACGATGGCGACGGTCATCCAGCCGTCCGCTGGCACGGTGCGGCTGCTGGGCCGCGACCCCGGTCAGTTCGGCCAGCGGCGGGAGATCAGGCGCAGGCTCGGATACCTGCCGCAGGCGCTCGGCTACTACCCGGGCTTCACAGTCGCGGAGTTCGTCGAGTACTTTGCGTTGCTCAAGGAGATGCCCGCGGCCGCCGTTCCTGGCGCGGTGGCGGCCGCCATCGAGCGGGTCGGCCTCGGCGACCGGGCAAGGGCGAAGCTGCGCACGCTCTCCGGCGGGATGCTGCGCAGGGTCGGGATCGCCCAGGCGATCGTGAACGAGCCCGAACTGCTGCTCCTTGACGAACCGACTGCAGGGCTCGACCCCGAGCAGCGGGTGGACTTCCGCGGCCTGCTGCGGGACCTCGGCCAGCGCGCCACTGTCGTGGTCAGCACCCACCTGGTCGAGGACGTGGGCGCCGCGTGCGCGCGGGTGGCGCTCATGAACGACGGGCGCGTGGTATTCCACGGGACGACCGAGGAGCTGGTTGTCCGCGGCGCTGGCCACGCCGTCGGCGACGCTCCGCTAGAGCGCGGCTATAGCGCGGTGCTCGCGGCGGCCCGGGCATGATCGCGGCTGGCACCCCGGCCCCCTTGCCCCGGCCGTTGCGGCTGTCGGCCGGCGCGCTGCGGGCCGGCGCGCGGCTGCTCATGCTCGAGCTCCGGCACAGCGCCATGTTCTGGCTTGTGCCGCTCGCTGCCGGCCTGTTCTGGTACAACGCCTACCGCCCCGTCGTGGCGATGCCGCCGTTGTGGAGCCTGCGAGCGCCTGCCATGCAGCACAACGCGCTGCTGGATTTCGTGGTGCCCGTGGTCGGCGCCGCGTCCTGGATGGCCTCAAGAGACAGCCGTCGCGGCATCGGCGACCTAACCGCGATCGTCGCGAGGCCGCGATGGATCCGTCAGCTCACCGCCTGGGCAGCCGTGACGGGCTGGGCGCTGGCGGGCTACGTGATCTGCGTCGGCGTGCTGTACGCGGTGACTGCCGGGCAGGCTTCCTGGGGCGGGCCGCTATGGTGGCCGGCGGTAGTGGGCGCGGCCGGACTGCCGGCCCTCGCTGCGATCGGATTCGCGGCGGGCGCGTGGTTCCCGAGTCGCTTCACGACGCCTCTGGTCAGCATCGGCGCCTTCTTCGTCGTCGGGCTCAGTGCGCAGTTCGCACGTGGCGGCACGTCGCTCTGGCTGGTGTCGCCGGTCATTTCTGGCGCCGCCGATCTCGGGCCAGACCCTGGAGTGGCCACGTTCTATCCGTTCCTGCCTGACGTGCCGATCGCGCAGGTGATCTTCGCGGCCGGTCTCGCCGCGATGGTGCTCGGAGCGCTCGGCATGCCGGCGGCATCGGGCGGCAGGCGGGTGCGAACAGCCAGTGCCGCAATGGCGGCCGCCGGCTTGCTCGCGGCGACGACGGCGGTCGGCCTCATCAGCACCGCCAGGTTCGAACGGCACGGCATGGTGGCCATTCCTGCGCTGCACGACGCGGCCAGCGACCGGCCCATCGCGTACCGGCCGGTTTGCGGTCAGACCGCGATACCCGTGTGCGTGAACCCCGTCTTCGCTCCGTACCTGCCGATCGTGGTGTCCGCGCTGCGCCCCGTGCTCACGGAGGTGGCCGGCCTGCCAGGGGCGCCAGAGCGGATCCTGCAGGCCGCGCCGACCTTCACCCAGATACCCGGCAACGGCGTCGAGATCAGAACAGGCAGAACCGGCATCGGGACCGTGTCGGGTGCCAGGGTGCTGTATGTCGGCCTGCCCGACCAGCTGCCAGGCGAACGGCAACCCGACGTGACATCGGTGCAGTACGCCAGGCAGGTGCGGGCCCAGGTCGGCGACGCCCTCGTCACTAGCCTCGTCGGGCCGGGCAGCGACCAGGCCCAGCAGGCGGTCTGGGCCGGGCTGCTGATGGCGTCCGGTGTTCGGCTCTTCTCGCCCAGCCAGCGTGGCGACGGGCTCGGTACGACCTTGCCAGGACCCGCTGCTGGCAGCGCTGTCTACCTGGCCGGCAAGCGGTTCGCCGCGTTGCCGGCCGGCGCCAGGCACGCCTGGCTCAGCACCCACCTGTCAGCTTTGCGCGCAGGCAGGGTCACGCTCGGGCAACTGCCGTGAGCGCCGTTCCGGCCGCTCGTCGCGCCGAACTGAAGGCCGGAGCGCCGCCACGGGGTGCTGACAGGTCAGGCGCAGCCCGCCGCGGGTCTGCCCGTCGCAGGTCTGTCAGGCTTGTTCGCCTGTTCCTGGTGAGCCGGCGCGGTGTGGTCGCGCTGGCAGCGGTGGCCGCACTCGCCGCCGGCCTGCGGGTCGCGATGATCTGGCACTGGGATAGCTACGGCGCCCTCCAGCTGCCCTTGGTCTTCGAGACTGGATGCGCGACGGTGATCGCCGCCGCGACCGCCAGCCCGTTCGGCGACCAAGAGCGCGCGGCCGGCACGTGGCTTCCCGCGCTGCGGCTCGGCATCGCTTTCGGACTCACCCTCGCGGCCTTCGCCGCCCTGGCGGCGGCTGGCACGGGCGTGCATCTGACCGGCGGCATCTCCGATGTGGCGCGCAACCTCGCGGGCAGCGTCGGCCTCGGCCTGTTGTGCGCGGCCGCGCTCGGCGGCTGGCTGGCCTGGACTGGCCCGGCTGGCTACCTGATCATCGCCGCGTACGCGCTATACGCCGCCTGGCATGGCGGCGGCACGCACTCGCCGTGGCTGTGGCCCGCCAGGCCACCGGAGGACCTAGGCGCCTGGTTGTGCGCCGGGCTGGTCTTCTTCGCCGGCCTGGCGATCGTGGCGATGCGGGGCGCGAGGGACCACGACTCCGGCGCGCAGGTCTAGAGGGGTCACGCAGGCCGCCACTCCGCGGCCAGCAGCGCATAGACGGCCGTGTCACCCCACTCGCCCTTGAACCATATGTCCTCGCGGAAGTACGCCTCGCGCCGCATGCCGAGCCGCTCGCAGAGCCGGGACGAAGCGTCGTTGCGCGGATCGAGCTGCGCCCAGACGCGGTGCATCTCCAGGCCGACGAAGGCGAGGACCAGCAACTCGCGGGCGGCCTCAGTAGCGAACCCGCGCCCGTGATAGTCCGGGTTGAAGGCCCAGCCGATCTCGGCCTGGCGGTCGGCGAGCTTACCCGCCTTGACCAGGAGGTCGCCGATGACCTTGCCGTCGTGCTCGACCGCAAGGATGATCTTGTCGTCGTCGGCCGCGATCGCGGTGGCTGGCAGGCGTTCAGCGATGAACCCGGAGGCGCCGTCGGCTCGCAGCGGCTCGGCCGGCATGTAACGAACGACGTCGGCACGGCCGCGATAGGCCAGGACGTCGGCCTCGTCGCCGTGCCGCAGCGGCCGCAGCACGAGTCGCTCAGTCCGCCGCGGCAGCACGGCTGGCGTGGCGGTCGCCTCGGCCATCAGCGCTCTCCTTTCCCCGCGGCGAGCCTACCGGCCGAGCGTGATGGAGTTCAGCGACATGTTCTGCGCCTTGAGGGGCGGGACCCAGGCCAGCGGGAGGCGCTATGCCAGCGACCTCGCCGGCACCCGAACGCGGCTGTCATCGATCGCGGCAAAGCTCGCGATCGCATGACGAAGGGAGACCGCGTCCAGGCCGTGCGCCGCCTGATGCTGAATAGGCGTGCCATACTTCCGCAGTTCGTCGCGCGCCACGCCGAGGCCGAGCACGCGATGCGGCACGTCGGCCAGCGCGGCCGCGACCTCGGGCACCGACGTGCCCGCCAGGTACGGCTCGGCCAGCACCACCACGGGAGCGGCGAGGGTCGCGCGCAGCGTGTCCCGGTCGAACGGCCGGACTGTGGGCGCGTACAGCACGGTCACGTCCATCCCCGACGTCGCCCCGAGTACGGCATCGCCGAGCGGGCCGACCGCGACCACGGTGGCCTGCGTTCCGCGCCGCAGCACGGTGAACCCGTCGGTCCTGCGCGCCAGCGGAGCGGCGTTGGCCAGGGCCGAGAGCCGCAGGTACACCAGGCCGTCAGCCGCGGCGGCTGCCCGCAGCTGGCTCTCAGACTCATCGGGGTGACCGGGAACGTGCACCGTCCAGCCTGGCAGCGTGGCCAGCAGGGCCACGTCGCCTGGAGACTGGTGCGTGCGGCCGGCGGCCGAGTAGTCAAACGAGGCGCCCGAGCTGACAAGGACAGCGCCGCCGGCGCCCGCCTGGTGGTTCAGGTCCAGTTTGATCTGCTCGAACGGCCGTTCCACCAGGAAGCTGGCGAACGTGTGCGCGATCGGCCGCAGGCCGGTCAGAGCCATCCCGCCGGCCACGCTGATCAGCAGCTGCTCCCTGATCCCGAGGTTGACGACCCGGTCGGGATGGCGCCGCTGCGCGGCGCTGAACATGTCCGCCGAGATGTCGGCCAGGACCACGGCGAGCTGCGGATCGGAATCCAGTAGCGCAGAGGCGACGCGCGCGAAGCGTTCACGCATGGTATCCATCGGATGCTCCTTTCAGGCAGGCTCGACCACGGCGACGACGGCATGCGGCCGGCCTGGATGCGGGACGGTGAACGCCGCCACGAGCGCGGCGTGATCGCGGCCGTCGACTCGGGCGGTCGACCAGCCTTCGGTGGCGAAGCGCGCCTCGATTCCGCCTGGCCAGCCGTAGCTTGCCGACCTGTTGTCCACGACGACGCAGTGCAGCGCTTCGAGCCCGGCGCGCCCGGCGAACGCGATCGCCTCGTGTCCCGAGCCCTCGTCAAGCTCACCGTCCCCGGTCAGCACGAAGACCCGGTCATCAGGCAGCCCCAGCGCGCGCAGGCCAAGGGCGGTCCCCACGGCGAGCGGCAGGCCGTGGCCGAGGGACCCGCTCGAGATCTCGGCACCAGGGACGAGATTGCGGTCAGGATGGCGGCCGAGTAGGGAATCGAACTGGCCGAAGCGCGCGAGCTCGTCGGCCGGGATGAAGCCTTTAGCGGTCAGGACCGCGTAATAAGCCATTGGTCCGTGACCCTTAGAGAGGTAGAACCTGTCCCTGGCTCCGGCAGGCGGGGCCGAGGGACTGAGGCGCAGCACCCGGTCGTAGAGGACCCAGATCACGTCGAGTGTCGACTCGGAAGCCATGTCGTGCTTCTCGTCGCCGGTCATCAGCGTCATCAGGCCCGGCAGGTCGGCGTAGGAGTAGCCGAGTTCCGTGCTCACATCGTTCATGTGCCTGAGTCTCGGACTTAAAGCGCACTTGAAGTCAAGCGAGCACGCCCGTACTCTCGGTGGCGTGCCAGCCATGCCCGTGCACCTGACGATCTCCGAGCTGGCCGCCCGCAGCGGTGCCGCGCCGTCCGCGCTGCGCTACTACGAGGAACTCGGCCTGATCACGGCCGAGCGGACCGCCGGCAACCAGCGCCGCTACGCCAGGTACATGTTGCGCCGGGTCGCGTTCATCAAGGCGGGACGCAGGCTTGGCCTTTCGCTCGGCGAGATCAAGGTGGCGCTGGATCGCTTGCCCGCGGGCAAGGCGCCGACCAGGAGGGAGTGGGGCCGGGCCGCGCAGCTGTGGCAGGCCAGGATTCACGACCGGATCGCCGAGCTCGAGCGGCTGGCCGACACGCTCGGCAGCTGCATCGGGTGCGGCTGCCTGTCGCTGCGGACCTGCGCGCTCTACAACCCGGAAGACGAGGCTGGCACCCACGGGGCCGGCGCGCGCTGGCTCCTCGAAGAGGACGGCGCGCCAGCCCTGGAATCGGCCAGTCGGCCTCGCTAGAGGCGACGAACGGCCTCGCTAGAGGCCCGACGCACGGCCTCGCTAGAGGCCCGACGCACGGCCTCGCTAGAGGCCCGACGCACGGCCTCGCTAGAGGCCCATGTCGTCGAGCTGCTTGTAGAGGTCCGCGCGGGGGTTTGATGGATCGACTACCGGGCCCTTGCGGCTGGTCTTGCCCGCTTTGGTGCTGTCGCCCGCAGGCAGGACCGCTGTGCCAGACGAGCCCGCAACCGACGCGGCGCTGGCCGGCTTGGCCACCCGTGCCGCACGACGCTCGCGCAGCAGCCAGCCAGCCAGGATGCCGCCCACCAGGCCGCCCACGTGCGCCTGCCACCCGATGCCCTGGTGCGGCAGCAGCACGGCGAACTGGTAGGCGAAGCACAGCGCCATCACCGCGCCCACGAGCACGTCGATCAGGTGCCGGTCGAACAGGCCGCGGACGATGATGTAGCCGAAGTAGCCGAAGACCACGCCGCTGGCGCCCGCGCCCACCGAACCGGGGGACTCGAAGAGCCATGCGGCCAGACCGCTGGTCAGCACCACGATCACCGTGAGGGCGGCGAACTTCTTGATGCCGCGGTAAGCGGCCAGGAAGCCGAAGATGAACAGCGGCCCCGAGTTGCCCTCGATGTGGGTCCAGCTGAAGTGCAGGAAAGGCGCCGTCAGGATGTCCGGCAGGCTGCCCACGTCCCGCGGCGTGATCCCGTAGGACTGGGTCAGGTGATAGGCGTCAGCGACGTTGGCGATCTGAATCGCCCAGATCACGACCAGGACGCCGATCATCACGAAGAAGGCCCGTCGCGCCCCGGCCAGGACTGCGCCGGGATCGCCGACGTCGAGCGGCCCAGCCCCGGCGCGCCAGCCTGGACGAACTGCCGCGCCCTGGTGTCGATGGATCGATGCTCATCGCCTGTCCGTTCGCACGGTGGGTCTGCCTGCCTGACGAGCTAACCCTGCCTCCGTTTCCAGGGTAGCGCCGGCGTGTCGCGCGGCCGTCACGCCGCAGTGCCGCGCTCAACTTGTGGTCACAGCATATGGGTGATTACGCCCCGTGATCGTTACGATACTGACCGCCATTCCGTGATCTGACCGACACAATTTCCTCGCGCAACACCCCAACTTTTTCATCGGAAACGCTTGGTCCGTCCCGTCACTTCTGGCAACGTGGTGCGGCAACGGAGCTTGGCTCCTTATTTCGGTGGTTCTGCCGCTCCTGTCCTGTAATAGGCAGGCCACTGTAAGTAGCCGTTCCGTTACAAGACACAAGACTCGCTGCCTTTGGCCGCAGCGGTCCTGCGTGCCCGGCGACTTGCCGTTCGCGCTTGGCCGACGGAAGGACGGCATTGTCACAACATCGGAGGCGCACCGCTAGTAGGCCCACGCCGCGCAAGAGCGGCAAGGGGGCGCCGCGAGGTGGCGACGGAAGGCCGCGTAGCGGCGATGCAAGGCCTCGTAGCCGCGACGCCAGGCCGCGTAGCGGCGACGCTAGGCCGCGTAGCGGCGACGCTAGGCCGCGTAGCGGCGGACGCAAGCCGCGCAGGAGCGTTCGTGCCTTCTTGATCACGACAGTCGTCTCGGCGATCTTCGTCGCGGGCGGTGCCGAGTACATGATCGGACAGCTTTCCTCGGGAGTGCAGGCGAACCCGCTGGCCGAAGCGCTCACCACGATCCCGAATAGCAAGGCCGGCGTCCAGCTTGAGCACCAGCGCCAGCGCATGATCTTGATGGCCACCGCGACCAAGAGCTTCAAGCTGGTCGGTAAGCCAAAGGTTGCGACGAAGCCGGCACCGCCTGCGACCGGCGGTACTGGTGGCGGCGGAGCGCCCGTCGTGAACGCGCCCATCCCGAGCCCAGGTACGGCGCAGTCCATCGCCTACAACCTGCTGCCTTCGTTCGGCTTCAACGCTAAGCAGCAGTTCGGCTGCCTGAACAACATCTGGACCAGGGAGAGCGGCTGGCGAGTGACGGCGGCCAACGCCAGCGGCGCCTACGGGATCCCGCAGGCCCTGCCCGGGTCGAAGATGGCAACCGCGGGTCCGAACTGGCAGACCAATGCGACCACGCAGATCAGGTGGGGCCTTGGCTACATCAAGGACCGCTATGGCACGCCGTGCGATGCCTGGGCGTTCTGGCAAGGGCACAGCTGGTACTAACGGGCGCTTGCTCTTTGGGGTCCTGACCTGCGGCTCTGGCTATCTGTAGCTGAGCGGTCACTTTCAGTGGCAGTGGGTGTGACCTTTCTCATATGTCAAAACGGGTAATCGCCAGCTCTGTCACTCCCGCCAGTAAGGCATGGTGGATGGCTGACAGCGCCCAGCGTGCGTGACGTCCATTTCAGCCATACCCCCGTCGCCTTAACCCTGCGACACGTCCGCGCGCCAGCGACCTGGGCGGAATCTGGCGCTCCGAACGCGCCTGAGCGAAGGCAGCAGTTGTCCCGGCACCGTCGCATTCCACGCAAACCATCAAAGAAGACCCTCTACGCGACCGCAGGAGCGGTCGCCGCCGCTTCCGTCTCCGCGACGTTGATCGCCTTCGGGCCAGCGTTGCTGACCCCGTCCACGGCAGCGAGCGGCTCCTCGGGAACCACCGACCTCGCGCTGGCCAGCGGCCGCGATGACGCATCGGCGGCCGGTCAGTCCGGTGAGCCAGGGCAGCCAAGTCGGGCCTACGGCCAGGCTCAGCCGCAGAACCCAGGCCTGGTCGCGCGGCAAGCCATGAGCGAGCGTTACGCCGCAGCGGTCCTGGCTGCGCGGAAGGCGGCAGCGGCCAGGCGCGCGGCGGAAGCAGCGGCCAGGCAGGCCGCGCGGCAGCGGCGCGCGGCCGATGAGCGCCGCACGGCGACGTCCGGCACGCCGCAGCAGATCGCCATGGCGATGCTGCCCGGCTATGGCTGGTCAGGCAGCGAATTCAGCTGCCTGAGCTCGCTGTGGGAGCGGGAGAGCGGCTGGAACCCCTACGCGGCCAACCCCTCGTCGGGCGCGTACGGCATCCCGCAGGCACTGCCCGGCTCGAAGATGGCCAGCGCGGGCGCTGACTGGCAGACCAACGCCGCCACTCAGATCAGGTGGGGACTCGGCTACATCAAGTCCACGTACGGCTCGCCGTGCGGCGCCTGGGCCCACGAGTCCAGCACCGGCTGGTACTAGCCGTCCCGTCGCCTCGTCTTGGCGTCACCCAGGCAGGGGCCTGAACGTTCGCCTGGCGATCTTGAATACCTTCGCCGCGAAGGTAGCGCGCGGGGCGGGGGCGGACATTGAGAGGACGTAGGGCTGCGGCCCTGCGGTTGTATGAGCCGTGAAGATGATCCTCGTGACGTCGATCCGCGCGCCGTTCAGCGGCCGCCACCAGAAGGTCCACGTCGCGGCCGGCCAGCCGTGAAACGTCCCGCCCGTGATGGCCACCAGGTGGTAGTTCCTGAACCGGCTGTGCGCGATCGCGGACGCCTGCAGCCGCCTGGCCTCGCGAACCGGGCCTGACACGGCGAACGGCGCCATGTCGATGATCAGCTTCGAGTTGCCGACGAGGGGCTTGATCACCGAATGCAGCCCGGGCGTGAGCAACCAGGCGCTCGGCGCGGCCAGCCTGAATCCAGCTGTGGTACCGATGCTCTTGGCGGTCACCCGCTCCCAGCTGAATCCGGCAGGGAGCTTGGGGCCGGTCGGTGGCGGGCTGGAGGGCGTCACCGAGGGCGAGGGAGTTGGCGACGCCGACGGGCTTCCTGACGGCCCGCCCGACGGGCTCGATGGCGTGGGCTGAGGCGATGACGGACGCGCTGAAGGACCAGGCGAGCCAGGTGCGGCCGACCCGTGGTGCCGGTGGCCGGGACCAGGCCCGCCCGATGGCTGCTTGCCCGCAGGCTGGGAGTGGTTCCCGCCGCTGCCGCCCGGAGCGGTGCTGCCGTGGTGCCTGGTGCCCAGCCCGCCAGAACCCGCCGGGCGGGTGCCGGCCTTGCTGGCGCTCGGCGCTCGCCCTCGTCCCTGGCCGAGCAGTTCGCTGTAACCGGGGAAGGCGAGGAACACAATGCCTGCGACCAGCGCGGACGCGGCCAGTGGCGCGGTGATGACCAGGCCGCGCCTGGAGCGCAGCAGGCCGACGAGGCCGCCGGCCGGACGCGAGGGCGAGCCGCCCTGGCCGCTGCCGTTGTCCGGCGTTTGCCCGGAGGCTCCGGTTCCGGCCGGGGACGGCATCTTGAGTTCCGCGAATACCGGCGTGGCCATCAGATCGGGGACGACGTCGGAGGCCGCCGCTGGCCCAGGCGATCCTGGCGCGGCCAGTCCGCTCGCGGCCGATCCGTCCGCAGACGGCCCCGACCCAATCCCGGCGCCTACCAGGGACTGGTCGCGCGCTCCGGCCTTCGCGCCTTCGTCCTCGCCGGCGGATACGGTGACGACCTGGGTCGCGGTGGTCGCGTCCAGGCCAGCCAGGTCGGGGGAGAGGCCGGGCACCGCGCCCTGCTGCTGCGGCGGCTCGACCCGCGCGAACGCGCGCGATGCGGCCGCGAGGTGGCCGCCCCGGCGCGCGTCGGCCCATGCGGTCGTCAGCAGCCGTGAGGTGGTGGCCGTGTCCGGCCGGTCGGCCGGGTCGGCGCGCAGCAGCATGTCGATCACCGAGGCCAGCGGGCCGGCCGACGGCGCCTTCGGTGCGGGCTCGGTGGCGATGCTCGCCACGATCGCGGCCGATCCGCCGGCTCGGTCGAACGGGCCGCGCCCCTCGACCGCCGCGTACAGCGTCGCCCCGAGAGACCACAGATCAGACGCGGGCGTGGCGTCCGCGCCGCGGACGCGCTCGGGCGGCGAGAAGCCGGGGGTGCCGACGACCATGCCGGTCTGGGTCATCGCAGGATCGCCCTGTACGGTCGCGATACCGAAGTCGGTGAGGATCGCCTTGCCCTCAGGGCTGATCAGCACGTTGCTCGGCTTCACGTCCCTGTGCAGCACGCCCGCCGCGTGCGCGGTGCTGAGCGCGTCAAGCAGGCTCAGGCCAAGCTGGGCGGCCTGGGCGGGCGGCAGCGGGCCGTCTTCCGCGATCACCTGGTCGAGCGGCCTGGCCTTGATGAGCTCCATCACGATCCACGGCATGCCGTCCTCTTCGACCACGTCGAAGACGGTGATGACGCCCGGATGATTGAGCCGCGCGGCCGTTCT
This sequence comes from uncultured Actinomycetota bacterium, assembly GCA_963696215.1. Classification (GTDB taxonomy): domain Bacteria; phylum Actinomycetota; class Actinomycetes; order Streptosporangiales; family Streptosporangiaceae; genus Chersky-822. The sequence continues at coordinate 692,335 of CAVOJF010000002.1, read as the reverse complement.
GGCCTCGCGGAGGGTGCGCTGGTAACTGTCCCGTGCCTGCTCCGCCGATGCCATCGGCGCCAGCGCGATCTGCTTGACGGCGACGTCGCGGTCGAGCAGTTCGTCGCGGCCGCGCCAGACAACGCCCATCGCGCCGCGGCCGAGTTCATGGAGCAGCCGGTAGCGTCCGGCCACGAGGCGGCCAGTACCCCTGGCGGAATGCATGGGCTGCAATCTACGCGGGTCGGCTTACAGATTTCTGTGAGCTTGATGGGAAACCCTGGGAATTCACCCAGCTAACTCAGCTAGTTCTCCGGCCTGGTCATCGCGAGTACGTCAAGTGCCTCGTCGAGCTGCCCGGCGGTGAGCTCGCCGCGATCCACGTGGCCCCGCGCGATGACCACGTCCCTGATGGTCTGCCCGGTCGCCAGCGCCTCGTGCGCGACCGCGGCGGCGGCCTCGTAGCCGATGAACCGGTTCAGCGCGGTCACGATGGCAGGGGAGGACTCGGCCAGCCGCCGCAGCCGAGCCGGATCGGTGGTGATTCCCGCGACGCACCGGTGCGCGAGCAGCGGCGCCCCCGAGATCAGCAGATTGGCCGACCCGAGCAGGTTCCTGGCGATCACCGGGATCATGACGTTCAGCTCGAAGTTACCGGCTGCGCCCGCGAACCCGACGGCCGCGTCGTTGCCGATCACCTGAGCGCAGGCCTGCGAGACCATCTCGCAGATCACCGGGTTCACCTTGCCTGGCATGATCGACGAGCCAGGCTGCAGCTCGGGGATCGCGATCTCGGCCAGGCCGGTCCGTGGTCCCGATCCCATCAGGCGCAGGTCGGTGCAGATCTTGTACAGGCTCACCGCGATCGTCCTTAGAACCGCCGCTGGCCGCGACCAGCGCGTCCCTGCCGCCAGCGGCCTCGAAATGGTTGGCGGCCTCGGTGAACGGCAGGTTGTCGACTCGATGGCCAGCCGGGCGATCACAGCCGGCTGCGAATCCGGGGGGCGCGTTCAGCCCGGTCCCGACCGCGGTGCCGCCGAGCGGCAGTTCGCAGACCTCGGGCAGCACGCGCGCGGATCCTGGCGATGCCGTGTCTGATCGCCGCCGCGTACCCGCCGAACTCCTGGCCGAGCGTCACGGGCACCGCGTCCATGAGGTGGGTACGGCCGCTCTTCACGACGTCGGCGAACTCCGCGGCCTTCGCATCTAGCACGTCGGCGAGCTGGTCGAGCGCGCCTGATCAGGACGCCGAGGGTGCGCGCCGCGGCGATATGGACGGCTGAAGGGAACACGTCGTTGGAGGACTGGGACGCGTTCACGTGGTCGTTCGCGTGCACGGGGCGGCCGAGCGCGCGGGTCGCCAGCGTGGCGATGACCTCGTTCGCGTTCATGTTCGTGGACGTTCCTGAACCGGTCTGGAAGACGTCGAGCGGGAAATGCTCGAAGTGACCGCCGTCGCCCATCTCGCCGACGGCTATCTCGCGCGCGGCGTCCCGGATTGCCTGCGCCATCTCGGCGTCGATGACGCCGAGGTCGGCGTTGACGGCGGCCGCGGCCGACTTGATCCTGGCCAGTGCGATGATCACCTCGCGCGGCATTGGCTCGCCCGACATCTGGTGGGCCCGGGCCCGCTGGGTCTGCGCGGCCCAGAGTGCATCGGAGGGAACCTGGACCTCGCCCATCGAGTCGTGCTCGACGCGGAACGCTGGCGCGTCAGACGCTGATTCGCTCATGCCCCCGATCATGCCCCCTCGGGGAGTGTCCTAGGAGCGGGGTCCGATCGACAGGAGCGGGGCGACGGGCGTGGTGACGTCGGCAAAGAAGTCGTTGCCCTTGTCGTCGACCACGACGAAGGCGGGGAAATCCTGGACCTCGATCCGCCAGACCGCCTCCATGCCGAGTTCTGGGTACTCGAGCACCTCGACCTTGGTGATGCACTCCTGCGCCAGCCTTGCTGCTGCCCCGCCGACCGAGCCCAGGTAGAACCCGCCGTGCTGCTGGCACGCGGCGGTCACCGCGGCGGACCTGTTGCCCTTGGCCAGCATGACGTGCGATCCGCCAGCCGCCTGGAACTGCTCGACGTAGCTGTCCATCCGCCCAGCCGTCGTTGGCCCGAACGACCCTGAGGCGTAGCCGTCTGGGGTCTTCGCCGGACCGGCGTAGTAGACCGCGTGGTCGCGCAGGTAGGCCGGCATCGGCTCGCCGGCGGCGAGGCGATCGGCGATCTTGGCGTGCGCGATATCGCGAGCCACGACCAGGGGCCCGGTCAGCGACAGCCTGGTCTTGATCGGGTACCTCGACAGCTCCGCGCGGATCTCGCTCATCGGCCGCGACAGGTCGATCCGCACCACATCGCCGTCTAGTTCGGCGTCGGTCGTCTCCGGCGCGTACTTCGCGGGGTCGGTCTCCAGTTGCTCGAGGAAGATCCCGTCCCTGGTGATCTTGCCGAGTGCCTGCCGGTCGGCCGAGCACGAGACCGCGATCGCGACCGGGCAGGACGCGCCGTGCCTGGGCAGCCTGACTACGCGAACGTCGTGGCAGAAGTACTTGCCGCCGAACTGCGCGCCGATGCCTGTCTGCCTCGTGATCTCGAGGACCGTCCGCTCGAGTTCGATGTCGCGGAAACCGTGCGCGCTCATCGTGCCCGCTGTCGGCAGCGCGTCGAGGTACTTGGCGGACGCGTACTTCGCGGTCTTCAGCGCGAACTCCGCGCTGGTGCCGCCGACCACGATGGCCAGATGATAAGGAGGGCAGGCGGCCGTGCCGAGCGCGCGCAGTTTCTCGGTGAGGAACGCCGCCATCCGCGTCGGGTTCAGGACCGCCTTGGTCTCCTGGTACAGGTAAGACTTGTTCGCCGACCCGCCGCCCTTGGCCATGAACAGGAACTTGTACTCCGCGCCGTCGGTCGCCTGCAGCTCGATCTGAGCAGGCAGGTTGGTGCCCGTGTTGCGCTCCTCCCACATCGTCAGCGGCGCGAGCTGGGAGTACCGCAGGTTGAGCTTGGTGTAGGCGTCGTAGATCCCGCGCGCGATGTGCTCCTCATCGCGACCGCCGGTCAGCACCTGCTGACCGCGCTTGCCTGCCACGATCGCGGTCCCTGTGTCCTGGCACATCGGCAGCACCCCGCCGGCCGCGATGCACGCGTTGCGCAACAGGTCGCTGGCGACGAAGCGGTCGTTTGGCGAGGCCTCGGGGTCATCCAGGATCGACCGCAGCTGGCGCAGGTGCGCGGGCCGCAGCAGATGCGCGATGTCCTGCATGGCTTGCGCCGTCAGCAAGGTCAGTGCCTGCGGATCCACGTCGAGGAATTCGCGGTCGAAGGCACGACGCGGTTCCACTCCCGCGTCGCTGACCAGGCGGTATTCGGTGGTGTCCGGACCGAGCGGCAGCAGGTCGGTGTAGCTGAATTCGGGCATCAGGGGGCACTTCCTCAGGGCAAACCAGGGGACGGATTCATCGTAGTTCGCCACCCGCGAGGCCACCGGCCGCCCGGCAGCACGCCGCGACCGGCCGTAAGTCGTCATCCTGCTGTCGGCACGGCGCGTCATACTTACGCCAGTGCGCCATTTCACCCCGAATCACGGGCCGCTGCTGATCGTGCGGAAGTGATGGTTGTGCGTCCGTGGTCATGGGCCTTGGTTCAGGGACACAGCGCGGGGAGTGGCTCGCCTCGCTCGGGGTAACTGGCCCTGCACCGAGGCTGAATGCTGGCCCCCGACCGCGGAGGAATGGGCGATGACGGACACTGTTGACCGCGATAGCAACGGCGTCGACTTGAGCGAGGCAGCCCGGCAGCTGCAGCAGGCCGCGCACGACGTTCGCGTCGCCTTCGACTGCATCGCCCTGGACGAACTGGACCGGGCGCATACGCACACGATCACGGCGCGGGCTGCCGTAGATGCGGCGGAGAACGCGCTGCGAGTCGCACTCGGCGGCGAATGGAGCATCGCCGGCCGTTGACGCCGGGAGACCCTGGCGGGCGATGCTGGGAGACCTGGCCGGCGATGCCGGGAGACTGTCGGTCGGCGATGCCGGGAGACGTTGCCCGGCGATGCCGGCAGGCCCCGGCCACCGAAGCCGCAGCCGGCCTGCTAGATTAGTGTGTGAGTCACACATTCTTCCGAGCGACGAGGAGTCATCATGACGACGCAGGCCAAGGGCACCTTCGCGGTCTCTGCCTGGGACGAGAACACCTACGAGGAGCTCGCAGGCGGTGGCAAGCTCACGAAAGCGCACGTCGCCTTCGGCTTCGAGGGCGACCTGAGCGGCGAGGGCGGCTGGGAAGCAGTGATGTGCTACCAGGCGGACGGCACCGCGTCGTTCACTGGCTACCAGCACACCACGGGGACGCTCGCCGGCAAGAAGGGCGACTTCGTGCTGCGCGCAGACGGGACCTTCTCAGACGGCCAGGCGCGCACCTTCTGGAAGGTGGTCGAGGGATCGGCGACGGGCGAGCTCGCGGGCCTGCGCGGGTCAGGGACCGCGGTCACCACAGGCGGCACGGGCGGGGATTTCACCTTCGAATACGACCTTGGCTAAAGCGGCGCCCGAACCGGCGGCGCGCCTGGACCGCGCGGCCAATGTCTTCGGAGCGCTGGCGCTGGTGGTCGCTGATGAGACCGGCGACGCGGTCGGCGCCGCGGCCGGCCGGTCTGACTCGGCCGCCGCGGCGCTCTCCGCCCTGCTCCACTTTCTGGATCGACCGACGGTCGACAGGCTCCGACAGGTCCTGGGCCTCACGTCGTCGGGGACCGTCCGGCTGGTCGACAGGCTCGCCGAGTCCGGCTACGTCCGGCGCGAGGCCGGCGCCGACGGCCGCAGCACCTCGATCGTCTTGACCGAGCAGGGCGAGCGGGCCGCCGGCCGGGTGTCCGGGGCGCGAGCCGAGGTGCTAGAGCGCTCGCTCGCCGTGCTGTCAGCTGACGAGCGCGCGACCTTCGAGCGACTCGTCAGCAAGGTACTCGTCGGGATGATGCGCGGCCCGGGCGCCACCAGGTGGATGTGCCGGCTCTGCGACATCGGCGTCTGCCGGGGTACCCCAGGCGGCTGCCCGGTTGGCAACGCCGCGATGCAGCGTTACGGCAACTGAGAACCGCAGGCAGGTCCGGTATCGTCAGGATGTGAGCTCGCGGCCAGGACCCCACGACCTGCGCGCATCCGACGCGGACCGCGAGCTAGTCGTCACCTTGCTCGGTGAGGCGGCTGCCGACGGCAGGATTACTATGCCCGAGCACGAAGAGCGCCTCGATCGGGCGCTCGCCGCCAGGACGCTCGGCGAGCTGACCAAGCTCACGGCCGACCTCGCGCTGCCGTCCGGCCAGCCGATCAGGCTCTATCCGCGGCGCTCGGTCGCGGCCGCCTTCGCGAGGGAACGGCGCGACGGCCGCTGGGTCGTGCCCGAGGTCTTCCCTGTCACGGCGTTCTTCGGCAACGTGGTGCTCGACCTCCGCGAGGCCGTGTTCCAGAAGCAGCGGATCACCATTCACGCGACCGCGGTGGCTGGCCAGATCCGGCTCATCGTGCCCGCCGGTGTCGCTGTCGAACTGGCTGGCCAGTCGTTCCTGGGTACCAGGAGCGTGCGGAGCAGGCCGGCTGCGACCGCCCAGGCCGAGCAGGTCAACGCGGTCATCGAGGTCCGCACGATCACGCTCGGCGGCTCGGTGAAGGTGGTGACGGCACGGCGGCCCCGGTGGCGCGCGGGTCTGCGGCGGAATCCCAGGGCCGGCGCCCGCGGTCAGTAGCACCCGCGGTCAGTAGCACCCGCGGTCAGTACTGCACGACCGAGTAGCGGGATACCTTCCAGAGCGCGTGCTCACTGTGAATGTTGCGGATCGTTCCCGACCTGGCCCGCATGACGAGCGAGTGCGTCGTGGCGCCGCCTGACCGGTAGCGCACGCCCTGCAGAAGGTCGCCCTCGGTGATGCCGGTTGCGGCGAAGAACGCGTCGTCGGAGGAGACGAGGTCATCGGTGGTCAGCACCTGGTCAAGGTCATGCCCGGCGGACTTCGCCCGATCGCGCTCCTCCTCGTCCCGCGGTGCCAGCTTGCCGAGCATGACGCCGCCGAGGCACTTGATCGCGCACGCGGCGATGATGCCCTCGGGGGTACCGCCGACGCCGAGCAGCAGGTCGACGCCGGAGCCTTCGCGAGCCGCCAGGATCGCTCCTGCGACGTCGCCGTCGGTGATCAGCTTGATCCTGGCGCCCGCGTCGCGAACCTGGGAGATCAGGTCCTGATGCCGGTCCCGGTCCAGGATCACCACGGTTACATCGTGCGGCGAGCAGTGCTTGGCCCTGGCCACCGCCGCGATATTGGCCGCCGGCGGGGCGTCGATGTCCACCACGTCCGCGGCCTCCGGGCCCGCGACGAGCTTCGACATGTAGAACACGGCCGACGGGTCGTACATCGAGCCGCGGGCACTGACCGCGATGACCGCGATCGCGTTGGCCATGCCGTTGGCGGTCAGCCTGGTGCCGTCGATCGGGTCAACCGCGACGTCGCACTCTGGCCCTGTGCCGTCACCGACCTGCTCCCCGTTGAACAGCATGGGGGCTTTGTCCTTCTCGCCCTCGCCGATGACGACGAAGCCGTTCATGGACACCGTGCTGATTAGCTGCCGCATCGCGCTCACCGCGGCACCGTCAGCGCCATTCTTGTCGCCGCGGCCGACCCAGCGGCCGGCGGCAAGCGCGGCGGCCTCGGTCACCCGCGCCAGTTCCAGCGCAAGGTTGCGGTCCGGTGCGCTCGGCTCGGTTCCCAGCGTGATCGGCGGAGTCTGATCGGCCATCGCTACACCTTCCGTGACGCGGCTATCGCTGCCGAACGCGGTCGGCCGAGGGAGCAGCCGGCCTCGGTCGCATCCTACGAAGCCGGCCACGACGCGCCCGCTCGCTCCCCGTCTTGATCGCCTGGCGGCCGCTCAGAACGGCCTCGCCGGATCGCCGTCGCCGTCGGCGGGCTCGCCGCTCTGACCGGTTGCCGCGGCCAGCCTGGCGCGCGCACCCTCCAGCCACTCCTCGCAGATCGTGGCCAGTTGCTCGCCACGCTCCCAGAGCTCGAGCGACTGCTCCAGCGTCAGGCCGCCCGCCTCCAGCCGCTTCACAAGATCGGCGAGCTGGTCACGTGCCTGCTCGTAGCCAGGGCGCTCAGCGGTACCGCGGGGGGTTTTGGGGGGTCGCCCCTCCGCAGCAGCTCCGCGGGGGGTTGCGGGGGGTCGTCCCCCCGCAGCAGCACCGCTTCCTTCCGGCATTAGTACAGCGTGGCGTAGTTCAGGTGCGGAAGGAAGCCGCTGAGCTGTACCGGCTTGGATGGCCGGTGCGGTACCTGCAGCCTGGGCTGCTTGCGTAGTGCGTGCAACACCACCTTGCGGACCACCTTCGCGTACAGCTTGCCGCCGATCGGCTGAGGATGAATGTCGTCGCTCCAGAGCAGGCCCTGGTGGTGCTCGATCGCGCTGTGCCAGTTCACGAGCAAGACGTTCGGGTACCGTTCGGCCGCGCGCGCCAGCGTGACGTTGACCTCGTGCTCCCAGGACCGCGGCACGAAGGTGTTGATCAGCACCAGCCACCGGTGCCCGACCGCAGCCCTGAGCCGGCTGATCTGGCTGGCCGTAATCGGCCCGTTGGTGCCGAGGCCCACGACCACCACGCGGCGCAGTCGCTTGCTCCTGGCTAGATCGCCGACAATCGCGACGCCCGCGATCATCGCTCGGCTGACCTTGGCGTTGATGTAGATGCCCGGCATCGCCGCGGCCAGTTCCGGCGCCGACGCCAGCATCACCGAGTCGCCGATCGCCAGCACCTTGGTGCCTGGCACGTGCACCGGCTTGGGTTTTGGCGCCCGCACGTGCTCGGCACGGTGGAACGGCAACCGCCCGGGGATGACCCACAACGGAACCGCCTCGCCGCTTGGCTGCGGCGGCAAGGTCGAGGAACTGACCCGCAGCCCCTTCCTGATCTGCGCCTGGAGCGTCGGGCCCTGGCGTGCGTTCGCGAGCCCGTAGCCGGCCGTGCCAGCGACCGCGAGCAGCGCAACCGCAGTCAACGTCGGCACGGCGGCCGACGGAGTCGTCAGGAAGCCCCTGGGCCCGATGAGCACCAGGTTGGCCCGCCTGGCGAGTTCGGAGCGCAGTCCGTTCCGCAGGATTGGCTCCTCCAGCCAGCGCCAGGATGCGGCCGCGAGCGCGATCGGCAGCACCGTGTCGACCACCCTGCTCGGCACCGAGGTCGCCGTCCGGGGCGCCACGCCGGTCGTGATCGCGATCACCGGCCAATGCCACAGGTAGATGCCGTAGGACCTGATGCCAAGCCAGCGCAGCGGCTTGGCGGAGAGCAGTCCGCCGATCCGTCCGGAGGCCGCCGCTGCGAGGATGAGACCGCCGGCGGACAGCTGCGGCCAGCGCGAGGCCGTACGGGTAGAGGAACGGATTCGGGCCAGCGAGGTGCCACATGGCCCACGCCAGGACTACCAGGCCCACGGCGCCGAGGATGTCGAGCACCAGCCTGGCCTTGCCAGTAGTGGCCGCGACCTTCGCCAGCGGGAAGGTGAGTGCCAGCGCCGCGCCGATCATGAGCGCGCTCGCATGCGTGTCGCTTCCGTAGTAGACCAGCGATGGGTCCGCGCCTGGGGAGTAGATCGCGAGCATGGCCAGCGCCGAGGCCACCGCGCCGCCCCAGGCGAATAGCGCCCGGGAGACCGGGCGGTGCACGAAGACCAGAATCACGGCGAGCAGCAGCGGCCAGATCAGGTAGAACTGCTCCTCGACGGCGAGCGACCATAGATGCTGGAACACCGGCGGCGGCCCGTACAGGGAAAAGTACGACTGGTGCGCGAGCGCCTGCCACCAGTTGCTCGTATAGGTCACGGCGCCGAGCAGGGCTGGGCGCAGGGTACTGCGCTGGCTGGGCTCGAGCAGGCTGACCGCAGCGGTCACCGTGATCAGCATCAGGGCCAGCGCGGGCAGCAGCCTGCGGGCACGTCGCTGGTAGAACCTGCCGATCCCGATCGAACCGTGCGTGCGGTACCTGGCAGCTAGCAGGTCGGTGATCAGGTAGCCGCTAAGCACGAAGAAGACGTCGACACCGAGGAAGCCGCCCGGTATCCACGGCAATCCCTCGTGGAACGCGAGCACGGCCAGAACCGCCAGCGCACGCACGCCATCCAGGCCAGGTGCCCGCCACGCGGCGGTTACGCTATCCGCTGACTCGCCGATCGCGCTTCCTGTGCCGTTTTCCGAGGACGTCGTGGTCGCTGTAAGCTTCGCCGCGGCCTCTGTCGCCCCTTGGCCTTCCACAGCCGATTCGCCGAATTCGGCAGAGGTTGGCTGTACAGGCACGAGATGTCCTCCCTGGTATTGCGTGAACTCAGACAGGTCCGCAGTTCTGAATGAGCGCCGGCGATGCCAGCGCTTCCCCCCTCCGGACAGGCATTTCTCTGGCCAGGGGCCGATGTTCCCTGCCCACGGCACCAGTCGATCGGTCTTTCGCTGGGCGACAGTTTAGTTTTCCGCCCGCGCTTCGTGCGACGAAACGCCACGCGGAGTAAGTAACAATGAGCGTTCCGGAGAGTAACCCAGAGGTAATTACTAGTCGCTCACGGTGACATTTATCTGGTCGGCGGCGAGCCGGATCAGAAGTGGTTCAGCCGTGGTGACATCGCGTGCCGAGCGCACAACTGTCGAATCCGCGCGCTGCACAATTGCATAACCGCGCCTGAGCGTCGCCGCGGGAGACAGGGCGACGAGCCTGGCCCTGGTGTGTGCAAGATCGGCCTCGGCCCGGTCCAGGCCGGAGGCAAGACACCGCCGTGCGCGTTCGGCGAGCGCGATTACCTGCTCGTTCCGCCGGTCCAGCTCGGCGGCCGGGTTCGCGAGCACCGGCCGTGACCTGATGCCGGCCAGCCAGGCGGACTCCCTGTCGAGCCGCCCAGCTAGCTGCCTTCGTGCCCTCGACCGCAGTTCGGCGATGATCGCGAGTTGCTCGCCGATGTCCGGTACGACCCGGCGGGCCGCGTCCGTTGGGGTGGACGCCCGCACGTCGGCGACCAGGTCAAGCAGCGGAACGTCTTGCTCGTGGCCGATCGCGCTGACCACCGGCGTGCGGCAGGAGACGACAGCACGGATCAGGGACTCATCGGAGAAGGGCAGCAGGTCCTCGATCGAGCCGCCGCCCCTGGCGATGATGATGACGTCGACCTCGGCATCGGTGTCGAGTGCATGCAGCGCATCGGTGACCTCAGTGACCGCGAACGGCCCCTGGACGGCGACCTGCTCGACCCTGAACCGCACCGACGGCCAGCGGCGGGCAGAGTTCTCCAGCACGTCGCGCTCCGCGGCAGAGTCGCGGCCGCAGATCAGCCCGACCAGGCCGGGCAGGAAGGGCGGCCGGCGCTTGCGCTCCGGCGCGAACAGACCTTCGGCGGCCAGTTCGCGCCGCAGCCGCTCCAGCCTGGCAAGCAACTCACCGATGCCAACCGCCCGGAGTTCCAGCGCGCTGAGCGAGAACGAGCCCCTCGTCATGTTGAAGTCAGGCTTTACCCAGACCACGACCCGGGAGCCCTCGGCGGGCACCGGATCGGCCGCGTCGAAGACCAGCCGCGGACAGATCACCCGCACCGAGACGACCGCGACCGGGTCGCGCAATGTCAGATAGACGGTCCCGCCGCGCCGACTCAGCTCAGCGATCTGCCCTTCGACCCAGACCCGGCCGAGCTTGCCGATCCACTCGCCGACCAGGCGCAGCACGGTGCGAACCGGAATCGGCGCCTCGGCGTTTGTCTCAAGGGGCATCGCGCATGGCCTCGAGCTTGGCGATCCGCCGCTCGAACATCGCCACCACGTCGGCGCGGTTCGCCGCCGACCTCTCGTAGTCGAGCAGAATGGCTAGCTGTTTCGCGTCGAGATTGCGCATGCGGGAGCGCAGCGAAGCCACGGATAGCCCGTCGTAGCCGGACACGGGCAGCGGAGCTTCGCTGACCTGTCGCTCGCCTGGCCACGGCTCGGCCGGCATGTCCGGAGTGAGAACACGGACATTTCCGGTCGAGTCGAGAGACCGGAACGTGCGGGGATGGGCCGTCCGGCCCTTCTTCCGCGCGGCGGGCCTCGTGGCCTTCGCGTCGGCCTGCTTGCGGTGTCGGCCAGGCTGAGCCTCGGCCGCTACGCCTGGCGCCGCGCTCCTGACGTACTCCGCCGTCGTCGTATCTCCGGCGGACGTGCCATCCAGGCCCGTCTGCGAGCCGTGCTGGTCGTTCTGGCCGATGCCCTCGCGCTGTGCCTCCTCGTCGCGGAATCGGTCAGCGGCCAGCAGTAGCTGTCCGATTCCAGAGAAAAATCCTCGTATAACCTTGATCGGGGCATTTTTGAGTTGTCCTGCCGTGTCTGGCAACCGCACCATAGTGGCCTCCTCCCCGCGGCCGGCGTGTCCTCGCGCACGGCCGAGTCTCAGCGCCCGGAGCCTCAACCGCCATCGTGCCGCATCCGCGCTGTTGAGGGGAGTTTCACCGGCGGCGCGCCGCGCGGACATGCCACTTCGGGCTCGAGGCGTCCGGGGCGAAGGGCACGACCGCAACCGGGTTCTGGAGTTCGCCTACCATGGATCTCATGTCCGAAGCAATCAAGCGCGTCCTTCTCGCGAAACCGCGCGGCTACTGCGCGGGAGTCGACCGTGCGGTCCAGGCCGTGGAACTCGCGCTTGAGCGATACGGCGCGCCGGTGTACGTCCGCAAGCAGATCGTGCACAACACTCACGTGGTCAAGACGCTGGAGGGCCGAGGCGCGATCTTCGTCGAAGAGACCGACGAGGTGCCAGAGGGCTCCATGGTGGTCTTCTCGGCGCACGGTGTCGCGCCCGAGGTGCACGAGTCCGCGAAGGACCGGAGCCTGCGTACGATCGACGCGACCTGCCCGCTGGTCACCAAGGTGCACAACGAGGCCCGCCGGTTCGCGGCTCAGGACTACGACATCCTGCTGATCGGCCATGAGGGTCACGAAGAGGTCATCGGCACGACCGGAGAGGCTCCGGCCAACATCCGGCTGGTAGACGGCCCCGAGGACGCCGCGAAGATCGAGGTGCGCGACCCCGCTAAGGTCGCCTGGCTGTCCCAGACCACGTTGTCCGTCGACGAGACGACGCAGACCGTCTCGGCGCTGCGCGAGCGGTTCCCGCAGTTGATCGACCCGCCAAGCGACGACATCTGCTACGCGACGCAGAACCGGCAGGCCGCGGTCAAGCAGATCGCCAAGGAGTCCGACCTCGTCATCGTCGTCGGCTCGCCGAACTCGTCCAACTCGGTCCGCCTTGTCGAGGTCGCGAAGGACGCGGGGGCCGCGCAGGCCTATCTGGTAGACGACTGCGCGGCCATCGAGCCTGGCTGGCTGGAAACGGCGAGCACGATCGGGGTCACGAGCGGCGCGTCGGTCCCCGAGGAACTGGTCTCGCAGGTTCTCGACTGGCTCGCAGATGCGGGCTTCACGGCGATCGAGGAAGTCGAGGCTGTGCGCGAGAGCATGTCCTTCGCGCTGCCGCGCGAACTGCGGCCGCCGCGGCACTAGCTCCTCAGTCGCGCCGCTGCCCCCGCGGCCTGACGGCCAGTTCTTCGGTCAGCAGCGTCCCGGTGAGCTGGGCCCGCAGGCCGCGAATGCACTGCGGCAGGCCACGGACGGTCGCGATCACCAGCGCGCCGGCCAGCCCGCCGAACAGCCACGGCGCCGCCGTGCTCAGGGTCAGGAAGATGTCTGCGAGCGCGATGCCCGCTGACGCGGCGACGTGGTCGAGGTGCAGCGAAATCAGCTCCCCGGACGTCACCGCGATCAGGAAGATCAGCGGCGGTGTGGTCGCCGCGAGCAGAAGGTCCTCGCGCCTGGTCCGCCCCGCCGCTGCCGCACTGCCCGCCGCGTAGCCGAACCCGGTCAGCGCGACGACATGCAGCCAGCCGGCGCAAAGGTCGGTGAGCAGGAAGACGGCGAACATCATGACGATCGCGGTCTTGGTGCTCATGGGCGGCCACAGTTCGGTCCAGGCGAAGGCAGGCGATCGCCGGTGGCCGCTCAACTGACGGCTCCGAACGAGCGGGATTCACCCTGCCGGGCCTGGATTGACTCCTGGGTCCAGTTATCCCCGTCCTGATCAGAGCTGGCGGTCGCCGGGATTCGCCTGACGATCGCGTTGTGCGCCGGCAGGCTCTCCGTCACCAGCTCGGGTGCGGACAGGGTCCTGGGCGCCAGCTCGACCGCGGGCGGTGCAGCCAGTTCGGCGTCTGTGACGCCAAGCTGGTTGAGCTTGCGCGCGGTGACCAGCACGCGGCTCTCCAGCGCGCCGACCGCGCGGTTGTATGCCGTGACGGCGCTGGCCAGCGACTTGCCGACGAGCTCGACGTGGCCGCCGAGGCCGGTCAGCCGTTCGTAGAGCTCACGGCCGAGGTCGAATACGGCACGGGCGTTCTCGGACAGCGCGTCCTGCTGCCAGGCGTACTGCGCGGTCCGCAACATCGTCACGAGGGTCGTCGGCGTCGCGATGTGTACCTTCTTCGTGATCGCGTACTCGAGGAGGGCCGGTTCGCACTCGAGCGCGGGGGCTAGGAACGCCTCGCCCGGGATGAACAGTACGACGAATTCGGGCGCGGGACTCAGAGCCGACCAGTAGGCCTTCGCAGCGAGCCGGTCGATGTGTTCCTTCAGGTGCCGTGCGTGGGCGGCGAGCCTGGCGTCGCGGATGTGCTCGTCGGCCGTCTCGGCCGCCTCCAGGTATGCAGCCAGCGACACCTTCGAGTCCACGACTATGTTCTTGCCGCCCGCCAGCCTGATCACCATGTCGGGTCGCACTGCAGCGCCCGCGCCCTCCTCGCTGCCTGGTCCGGCCACCGTGACCTGCTCGTCGAAATCACAGCGTGCGCTCATCCCCGCTAGCTCGACCACCCTGCGGAGCTGCAGCTCACCCCAGCGGCCCCGGGCCTCCGGTCGGCGCAGCGCCGTGACCAGCGCCTGAGTCTGGTCGCGCAGCTGCTCGGCGGCCTGCCTGGCGAACTTGACCTGCTCAGTCAGCACCGCCTGGGAGGTCTGCCTGGCTGACTCACTGTCACGCAGCTGTATCTCAAGCCTGGCGAGGGTCTGCTTGAGGGGCTCGACCAGCTGCTCCACAGCGTTCCTGCGGGAATCGAGTTCGCTGGCCGCGCTGAGGTTGGCCGCGCGCAGCCGGATCTCGCTGACCTCGAGCAGCCGCTGCTGGCTGACGTCGAGGGCTTGGGCGGACAGCGCCTGGAACCGCTCGGCGAGGTAGCCGTCGATCAGCTCCGCCTGCTCGTGCGCGGCGCGAGCCCGTTCGTCGGCGGCGCGGGCCCGGGCAGTTAGGTCCGTGATAGCGCTGGTCAAGCGGCTGCGCGCGAACAGGAAGCCGATCGCGGCGCCGAGCAGCACGCCGATGCCGATCCCGAGCAACAGCGAGGCGGCGTCCATATCGGGCCATGTTTCCAGCCCGCTCTGACAGTGCCCGCGTCCGACACGCGGGGTCGCCGCGCCGCCTAGACTCGCCGGGGTGAGCCTAGAGATCGGAATCGTCGGCCTGCCCAACGTGGGAAAGTCCACTTTGTTCAACGCGCTGACCAGGGCGGGCGCGCTGGCGTCGAACTACCCGTTCGCGACGATCGAGCCGAATGTCGGCGTCGTCGGACTGCCCGACCCGCGCCTGGAGTCCCTCGCGGGTCTGTACGACTCGGCCAGGATCGTGCCGGCCACCGTGCGCTTTGTCGACATCGCCGGGCTCGTGCGCGGCGCGTCGCAGGGCCAGGGCCTCGGCAACCAGTTCCTCGCCCACATTCGCGAGACCGACGCGATCTGCCAGGTTGTGCGCGTCTTCACCGACCCTGACGTGAGCCACGTCGACGGCGACGTCTCGCCGGAACGCGACATCGAGACCATCGCCACCGAGCTGATCCTGGCCGACCTGCAGACACTGGAGAAGGCGGTGCCGCGGCTGGTCAAGGAGACCAAGGCCGCCAAGGATCCGCTACGGAACGCCGTCGCCGATGCCGCAACCAAGGCCCAGCAATTGCTCGACGGCGGGACCACCCTGTTCGCCGGCGCCGCAGCGGCCGGGATCGACCTCGCGCACCTGCGCGAGCTGTCGCTGCTGACCGCCAAGCCGTTCGTCTACGTGTTCAACGTCGATGACAACGAGCTTGCCGATGACGCGCTGCGGGACGCACTGGCTAAGCTGGTCGCCCCCGCCGAGTCGGTGTTCCTCGACGCAAAGGACGAAGCTGAGCTGGCCGATCTGCCGCCGGCCGAGGCCGCCGAGTTGCTCGCCGAGCTGGGCCTCGGCGAGCCAGGGCTCGACCAGCTGGCCAGAGCCGGATTTGCGGCCCTCGGGCTCGCCACCTTCCTCACGGCCGGCCCGAAGGAGGCCAGGGCGTGGACGATCAAGGTAGGCGCGACCGCCCCTGAGGCCGCCGGGGTGATCCACACCGACTTCCAGCGTGGGTTCATCAAGGCCGAGATCGTCTCGTTCGCGGACTTGATGGCCGCCGGCTCGATCGCCGCCGCGCGCGCCGCTGGTAAGGCCAGAATCGAAGGCAAGGACTACGTCATGCAAGACGGCGACGTGGTCGAGTTCCGCTTCAACGTCTAACAGAGCGGTTGAAGGGCCCCCCGGTCCAACTTGCGCGTAGTGAATGCGGCATATACGACCGCATTCGCTACCATTTACCGCAAACCCTTCCGTCTAAGCCAGCGCCAGCCGCGGCGGCGGCGTGCGGATGATTCAGCCGGTGACCGCGAGCAGGTAGTCGGTGATGGCTCGCGGCTGGGACAGCGCGTTCAGGTGACCGCCGGGCAGCACGTCGGGCTCGACGCCCAGCCTGTCCAGTGCGACCGCCCGCTGGAAGCTACCGGGGAAGAACCTGTCGTCCGCGCCGGAGGCGACCCTGATCGGCACCTGCGGCCAGGCACCGAAGTCGCAGGCCGACGCGAAGGCGGCGTCGGACTCGGGCCGCTGGTACCGCTCGCCGGCGGCGGCGACCTCGGCGGGCACGTCGTGCAGGAAGTACGTCTCCAGATCGAACTCGGCGGGGTAGCCGCCTTGCTCGGCCGCCGCCAGGCGCGCGGCATCCCAGCCGGTGGCGGCCCACCACTCGCCGGGCGTCTCGCCGGGCAGCGGGATCATCGCGTTGACGAGCACGATGGCCGATACGCCGGTCTTGACGGCTGCCAGCGGCGCCGTGAACCCGCCGAGCGACTGCGCGACCAGGACGACGTTGTCCGAGCCGTCCGCCGCGTGCGTCACCAGTCGGGCGTACTCGGCCAGGCCTGCCTCCTGGTCGTCGCCGGGCAGGTCGATCGCGATCGCACGATGTCCCGCCTCCTGCAGCAACGGCACTACGCGGTGCCAGTACCAGGCGGTGCCGCCCGCACCGGGAATGAGGACAAAGCTCTGCTGCATGTCGTCGCTCGCGGTAGTCATGCTCCTAATTTAGGACTGATCGATCCTAAAAAGCAAGTAGCTGCGCTAGACTCAGTAACGTGACCGCGTTCAGGAACTACGACGACCCGTGCGGGATCGCCAGGGCGCTCGACGTGATCGGAGACCGTTGGGCACTACTGGTGGTGCGGGAGCTGATCTTCGGGCCGAAGCGGTTCGGGCAGCTCCGCTTCGGGCTGCCGTCCGTCAGCCCGAACGTGCTGTCGCAGCGGCTGCGAGACTTGGAGGAAGCCGGCGTCGTCGCCCGCGATCTGCTCGCCCCGCCTGCCAGCGTCACGGTCTACCGGCTCACGGACCGCGGCCGCGCCCTGGAACCCGTGCTGCTAGAACTCGGTCGCTGGGGCAGTCTCGAGCCGGTCACCACGTCCCGGGAACTGACCCCGGACGCCCTGATGGTTGCGCTCAAGACCGCCTTCGATCCCCAGGCCGCCGAGGACGGTACGTATCTGGTGGAGATTGACGGGGACGCGTTCACCCTGACGATCACGGACGCATCCATAGCCATCAGCCGCGGCACGTCGCCAGATCCTGACGTCGCGCTTCGCGCTGACGCCGCGACGATGCGCGCCGTGGCCTTCGGCCGCGAGCCCATCGCGGCCGCCGAGCGGGCCGGACGGCTGACCGTCGCTGGCGATCGCGAACGAGCCGAGCGTTTCACCCGCGTGTTCCCCGTCCTCCGGCCGCAGCCGAGCGCGAAGACCTAGGTCATCCGCGTGGAGAAAAGCGCGCTATAAGACCCGAACTCTTCGCGCTTCCCCTCTCGCGCCTGCATTTGGGCGCGTATGCGCCGGGCTCAGGCGAGTGCTCGTGCGCGGGGCATCAGGCGAGTGCTCTGGCGATCACCAGGAATTCGCCGTCGCTGGCGCCAATCGGTTCGCGGTTCCAGCCGCCATAGATTTGCTCGATCGCGAAGCCCGCCGCCGCGAGCGACGAGCGGAGCTCGGCTTCGGTGCGGAATCGCAGGTCCCCGGTGCTCGCCAGCGCCTGACCGTCGGAGAAGGAATACCGGATCGTGAAGCTGACAACGTCGTCGGTGACGGCGTCGACGTCGATCGTTGCGGTGACGCTCCGGCCGTCGGGCAGGCAGACCTGCCTGCGTGAGTCGGCGGGATTCCATTGCTTCCAGCCGCGGGCTCGCGGGTCGCGGCTGTCGAAGGTCAGCCTCCCGCCAGGGACGAGGGACCGCCTGAGGTCGCCGAGCGCCCGGCTCCACTGCTCGTCGGTGACGAAGAACTGGGCGACGTGGCTGGTCATGACCGCGACGTCGAACGCCGCGTCGGGCAGCGCCTCCGATGAGCCCTCGATCCAGGTGACACATTCGGCGCCGGGTTTCGCCCTCGCGGCGTCGAGCGATGCCCTGGCCGGGTCGACGCCGGTCACCGCGTGGCCGGCCTGTGACATGGCGAGTGACAGTCGTCCTGTGCCACAGCCCAGGTCGAGCACACGCGCCGACGGGTTGGCATTGACGACCGACATGAAGAACTCATCGTCCCTGGACCAGCCGAACATGGCGTCGTAGACCTGCACCAGGACAGGGTGGTTGAACTCGGCATGCCGCATGAGCCGGACGCTAGCAACGGGCTACGCGGGCGTCGAACCATTTCCGGCCGGGGCAGAGCCGTCGCGAGCCGTCTGGCCGTCGCCCGAGGTCTCCGCCAGCCGGCCGGCGAGATAGCGGCGCTCGGCCTCGTTGACCGCCAGATCCAGGGCCTCGCGGTAGCTCTGGGCAGCCTCGGCGCTGCGGCCGAGGCGGCGGAGCAGGTCCGCACGGGTCGCTGGAAGCAGGTAGTAGCCGTCAAGCGCGCCGGCGGCGGCGAGTGCGTCGACCCGCTCAAGCCCGGCCGCCGGCCCGTCCGCCATCCCGACGGCGACCGCCCAGTTCAGCCTCACCACGTCCGACGGGATCAGGTCAGCCAGCAGGCCGTACAGGTCGGCGATCAGCGCCCAGTTGGTCGCCGCCGCGATCGTAGCGGTCGCGTGGCACTGCGCGATCGCGGCCTGGACCAGGTAGGTCCCGCGCTGCTCGCGCCTGGCCGCGGCCGCCAGCAACGCGACCCCTTCGCCGATCTCGGCCTGATCCCAGAGTGAGCGGTCCTGGTCTTCCAGGGTCACGACGTCGCCTCGCCCGTCGACCCTGCTGGCACGCCTTGAGTGGTGGAACAGCATCAGCGCGAGCAGCGCTGTGGCCTCGGGTTCGTCGGGCATCAGCCCGGCCAGCGCTCGGGTGAGCCTGATCGCTTCCGCGCAGAGGTCGTGGCGGACCAGGTCAGCGCCGCCGGTCGCGGTGTAGCCCTCGTTGAAGAGCAGATACAACACGCCAAGCACGCCGCTGGTCCGCTCGGGCAGCAGGTGCGCTGGTGGCACCCGGTAGGGAATGCCCGCGTTCGCGATCTTCTGCTTCGCCCTGACCAGTCGCTTGGCCATGGTCGGCTCGGCGGTCAGGAACGCCCTGGCGATCTCCGCGGTGGTCAGTCCGGCCAGCGTCCGCAGCGTAAGGGCGACCCGAGCCTCAAGGGGCAGCGCCGGGTGACAGCAGGTGAAGATCAACCTGAGCCGTTCGTCGGGGATGTCTTCTGTATCCATGTCGGCTCCCGGCAGGTCCTGCGGCGGCTCGAGCAGCGCCGCCTGCTGGAGCTTGACGGCCTCCGACGCGTGGCGGCGCAACCGGTCAAGCGCGCGATTGCGCGCCACCGTGGTGAGCCAGGCGCCGGGCCGCCGGGGAATCCCGTCGCGCGGCCAGACCTTGAGCGCCTGGGCGAACGCGTCCTGCGCGCAGTCCTCGGCGAGGTCCCAGTCGCCGGTCATGCCGATCAGGGTGGCGATAACCTTGCCCCACTCGCCGGTGAACGCTGCGGCTACCGCCACGCTGACGTCGTCGGTCACTCCCAGAACGGGCGCACTTCGATCATCCCGAACTTGGCGACAGGGTGCCTGGCCGCCACGTCGAGCGCCTGATCGAGGTCGGCGCACTCGATGATGTCAAAGCCTCCGATCTGCTCCTTGGTCTCGGCGAACGGGCCGTCCGCCAGCAGCACCTCGGCGCTGCGTACCCGCACGGTGGTCGCGTCCGTGCCTGGCCTGAGCCGATTACCCGTCAACCGCACGCCGGTGGAGTCCGTCTCCTTGACCCACGCCTCGGTGGCAGCCGGCATCTCGGCCAGTTCCTGCGGACTCAGTTCGACCGAGCCGTCTGAGCAGATCAGCAGCATGTACTTCATCGTCGCCTCCCTTGTTTATCCTCTCGCAGCTACGACGAACGCCGCCGCCCAGGATGGACACGGCTGGATGAACTCGCGCGCCAGGAACCCGGCTCAGGTCGCGGCGGCCAGGCCGGCGGCCTCGCTCGCCGGTGGCGTTGCAAAGGCACGGGCGACCGCGGCCTTGTTGAAGACCCGCCAGGTGGCCGCCGAGACCACGACCGCGACCGCGAAGCCGGCCCAGTAGGGCGCGGTGATCCCGAACCTGGCGGCGAATCCGCCCGCCAGCAGCGCGCCTGCGCAGTTCCCTCCCGCGGCGATGAACAGGTTCGTGCTGCCCACCCGCCCGAGCATCGCCGGCGGGGTCAGCCGCTGACGCAGCGAGCTATTCACGATCATCCACAGCGCCCCGTGCACGCCGAACGCGAACAGCGCGACGCAGATCAGCGGGATATTGCGGGAGGCCGCGAGGGCAAGGTGCAGCCCGGCCTCGATGAGCAGCCCGACTCTGATCGTCCAGGTGGCGCTGACCTTCGCGATCAGCCGGTCGCCGATCACCGAGCCGGCGATCCCGCCGATCGCCACGCAGGTGAAGAGCAGGCCGTAGCCGACCGAGCCGAGGCCAAGCCGCTCCCTGGCCAGCAGCACCAGGACCGCGAGCGCGCCGGTGAGGGTGACGTTCAGCAGCCCGATCAGCACCGCCATCGTCCTCAGCAGCCGCTGCCTGACGAGGAACCGGAAACCCTCGGCCACGTCGGCCCATACGGATCCGACCGCTCCCTTTCGCTTCGTGCCGTCGGGGGCGCCGTCGAGTCCGCGCGCGGCGCGGTAGTTGCCAGCGATCCACATCACCAGCAGGGCGCTGGCCGCGTAGCAGCCTGTGTTCGCCAGGAACGGCAGGCCGGCCGTGAGCCCGAACAGGAACCCGCCGAGCGGGCCCGCCACCATCTGCTGCGCCACCGTGTCGCCGCCGACCAGCCAGCCGTTGGCCCGCTCAAGCCTGGACGCGGGCACTACCGCGGGAATCATCGCCTGGCTAGCTGAGCGGAACACGATCTCGCCGGTGTTGACGATGAACAGCACGACGTATAGCAGCGCGATGGAGGCCCAGCCGACCAGGATCGCGGTCGAGAGCACGCCCATCGCGAGCACCCTGATCCAGTCCACGACGATCATCAGCCGCCGCCGGTCAACCCGGTCGACGAGCACGCCGCCGGGCAGCGCGAACAAGAGCCAGGGCAGCCACGCGACGCCGAACGCCGCGGACACAATCAGCGGGTTGCTGGTGTGCGAGGCCACGAACAAGGGCGTGCCGATCGTGGCAAGCCCGCTACCGAGGGCTGAGATGGCGCTGGCCGCCCACAGCTTCCCGAACTGTGACCCCAGCCCCGCCCCTAGCCCCGCCCCTTGCCCCGCCCCTAGCTCGGCCCCTTGCCCGGCCCCAGGACCCGCCCCGGGCTCGGCTTCTGGCTCCGCAGCGCCTTCCCTCCGTGACATCGGGTGCGAAGGTATCATGCGGCGAAACGTCCCTGTTCAGGGCACGTAGCACTGTTACCGTCTTGTCGTGCACTCCTCCCCCCCGACGTCGCGGCAGCGGCTGCGAAGGCAGTTCCACATCGCGGTCGGCGCCCTGGCCGTGGTCCTGGTGGTGGGCGTCGTCCTGATCGGCAGGAACGTCATCGCGTCTGGCGGCGCAGGCGGTTCCAGCGGCGGAGCCTCGCCGCATCCGCCCGTGACGAAGCACACCAGCCCGGTCGGGAAGAAGGCAGGTGCCAAGGGCTCGCCGCTGTCTAGCGGCTGGCGCGGCAGCGGCAAGCCAGTGACGCTGGCGTTCGGCGGGGACGTCCACTTCGAGGGACCGATCGCGACGCGGCTCGCCGACGATCCGCGGACCGCGCTCGGCGGCTACATCGCGAAGCTGATGGCCGGCGCCGATATCTCGATGACGAACTTCGAGTCGGCACTGATCTCCGGGGCCTGCACCGATGCGCAGCCCAAGCAGTTCGTCTTTCACGCGCCGCCGTCCGCGCTGACCGCGTTCAAGGCCGAGCACGTCACGCTCGTAACCGAGGCGAACAACCACGGCGAGGACTGCGGTCGTCCAGGGCTCGCCCAATCGCTGGCAATCGCCAAGGCCGCGCGCTTCCCGATCGTGGGCATCGGCGATGACTCGGCGCAGGCGTTCACGCCGTACCGGACAACGGTCAACGGCCAGCGGCTCGCGATCTTCGGTGCCACCGAGGTACTCGACACGAACCTGATGACCTCGTGGACGGCGACCGCGACCCAGCCGGGGCTGGCGTCGGCCTATCAGGAAGGGCAACTGGTCGCCGCGGTGCAGCAAGCGCGCAGGGACAGCGACACTGTGGTCGTGTTCCTGCACTGGGGCACCGAGACCCAGGAATGCCCGAACGCGGTCCAGGTGCCGCTCGCCAAGGCGCTCGTGAAGGCGGGCGCGGACATCGTGGTCGGCAGTCACGCGCACGTCGAGCTCGGCGCCGGCTACATGGGCAGCGCGCTGGTCGACTATGGCCTGGGGAACCTGGCGTTCTACGACACGACGGCGCCCGAGATCTACAGCGGCGCGCTGCACGTCACGATTACCGGCCGCCACGTTGACAGCTTCAGCTGGCGGCCTGCCCAGATCTCCGGCGCCCTGCCGATCCCGCTGACTGGCGCGGCTGCGACCTCGGCCGTGCAGCGGTGGCAGGGCCTGCGCGGCTGCACCGGCCTCGCCGCCGATCAGGGAGCCAGCCTGGCGACGACGCAGAGCGAGACGCAGCCCTTCGCGGGCCCGACCGTCTCGCCACTGGCCGGCTGACACCAGCCCGTGTTGCGTCCGGCGTGCCGGGCGCTGCCTACAATCGGCACTCATGAGCACCGAGCGGTCTGAGTCCTTTGCCGTAACCGGACGCACGGGGAGGCCGGCTCGCAGGCCAGCGTCTCCGGGGGGACCGGGTCGCCGGACCCGCACCTGCCGTCCGCGAAGCGGATCCCGGTCGAGCGCACCCACCACGGCGACACGTTCACCGACGAGTACGCCTGGCTCGCCGACAAGGAGAACCAGGACACCATCGCGTTTCTCGAAGCGCAGAACGCCTACACCGAGGCGATGACGGCCGGCCAGGCGGGGCTGCGCGAGGAGATATTCGGGGAGATCAAGGGGCGCACAAAGGAGACCGACCTGTCTGTCCCGACCCGCAGGCGCGGCTGGTGGTACTACGCCCGCACGGTCGAGGGAAAGCAGTATGCCGTGCACTGCCGTCGTGCCGTCCTGACGGACGACGAGCGGCCGCCGATGACGCAGGACGGATCGCCATTGGAGTGCGAGGAGGTCCTGCTGGACGGCAACGACCTCGCGGGGGACCAGCCGTACTTCTCGCTCGGCGCGCTCAGCGTCAGCCCGGACGGCTCCAAGCTCGCCTACTCGACCGACTTCGCCGGCGACGAGCGCTACACGATGCGCTTCAAGGATCTCGTCACCGGCGAACTCGCCGCTGACGAGATCCCCGGCACCTACTACGGCTCGGCCTGGTCGCGCGACGGCTCAGTGCTGTTCTACGTGACGGTCGACGACGCGTGGCGGCCCTACCGGATCTGGCGGCACGTGCTCGGCACTCCGGTCGAGCAGGACGTGATCGTGTTCGAGGAGACCGACGAGCGCTTCTTCACCGGGGTCTGGCTGACTCGCAGTGAGCGCTACGTGGTGATCTCGACATCCTCGAAGCTCACCAGCGAGGAGTGGCTGCTCGACGCCGGTGAGCCGGCCGGCCAGCCAAGGGTAGTGGCGCCTCGCCGGCAGGGCGTCGAGTACAGCATCGACCATCAGGTGACGGCCCAGGGCGCCGACCGGCTGCTGATCCTGCACAACGATGGCGCCGAGAACTTCGAGATCGCCACCGCGACGCTGGACGAGCCAGGCTCCTGGACTCCGCTGGTACCGCACCGCGCGGACACCCGGCTGATGGACGTCGGCGCTTTCCGCGATCACCTGGTCGTCTACTTCCGGCGCAGCGGCCTGACCGGGCTGCGGGTACTACGGGCCGATGGCTCGGACTACGAGGTGCCGTTCGGCGAACCGGTGTACACGGTGTCGCCGGGCGCGAACCCGGAGTACGACTCGCGGCTTTTCCGGCTCGGCTTCGTGTCGCTGGTCACGCCGGACTCGGTGTACGACTGCGACACCGCGACCGGTGACCTCACGCTGCTGCGCCGCCGCCCCGTGCTCGAGCTGCCGGGTCGCGGCGCGTACCGGCCAGAGGACTACGAGCAGCACAGGGAGTGGGCGACCGCGACGGACGGGACTTCGATCCCGCTCTCGATCGTCTGCAGGAAGGACATGCCGCGCGACGGTTCCGCGCCGTTCTTGCTGTATGGCTACGGCAGCTACGAGCACTCGTCCGACCCGTCGTTCTCGATCCCGCGGCTGTCGCTGCTGGACCGCGGCTTCGGCTACGCGATCGCGCACATCCGCGGCGGCGGCGAGATGGGCAGGCGCTGGTACGACGAAGGCAAGCTGCTGCACAAGATCAACACGTTCACCGACTTCGTCGCCTGCGCGCGCCACCTCGCGACGGCCGGCTGGACCGGGGCGGACGCGCTGGTCGCGCGCGGCGGCTCCGCGGGTGGCCTGCTTGTCGGCGCCGCGGTCAACCTGGCTCCCGACGCGTTCGGTGGCGTCGCCGCTCAGGTCCCGTTCGTCGACGCGCTGACCACGATCCTCGATCCGTCGCTCCCGCTCACCGTCACCGAGTGGGAGGAGTGGGGCGACCCGCTGCACGACGCTGCCTTCTACGCGTACATGAAGTCCTACAGCCCGTACGAGAACATCGCGGCCGACGCTGTCTACCCGCCGATCCTTGCGATTACCAGCCTGAACGACACGAGAGTGCTCTACACCGAGCCGGCGAAATGGACGGCGAAATTGCAGGCGAGCGCCAAGGGCGGGCCGTTCTTGCTCAAGACCGAGATGGTCGCCGGGCACGGCGGCCGCAGCGGGCGGTATGACGCGTGGCACGAGGAAGCCATGGTCCTGGCCTGGATCGTCAGCACCGTCAATGGAAAGGGATCGGCGTCCGCCTGAGCACGGGGCGCCGGAACGGCGAATAAGGGCGAACGCCGCACCGCGGACATCGTGTCGTCGCGAAATGGCGGGATCCCTGGCCATGTCACACCAACGCTCACAGCGCTGGGGGCACTGTTTTCGCGGCGGGAGTCCAGGCCACGCGAGGCACGGGACCGCTCATCGGTGATACGGCTCGAAAAGGCGGGTGCCCATGCCCCAGCTCGGCAAGTGCCCTGCGACCGGCCCAAAGCGGCTAAGCAAGGCCGGGCCGGATAAAACCCGCAATCCACCGCATCTGTGCAGGTCAAGGTCGGCGTCCCGGCCAAATCCTGGAATCGGCGCCCTCAGATTAGCTCCGTCGCGCCGAATTAATTCGCAGGTCACCGGCGCGTCGGAGGCCGCAAATCCCGCTGAGGCGGGGCGTATTGCCGCAGGATGGTGCCCGAGACGAGCATTGGTGCGCCGCAGCTCTTGGCCAGGTTGGCGCAGAAGAGCGAGCGGAGGGGTGATGGCTACGGGCAACCAGGTGGTGCCCGGAGCTCCGGCATCGGCCGAGCATGCGGCAGCCGGGCCGCCGGTGACAGGCGGGCACGTCCCGCGACCTGCCGGGCCGCGGGCGGCTTGGCCCGTGGGTGCGACCCAGTTCGCCGGACCCGCAGCGGCGCAGGCTCCGCACGGGCCGGCCGGATATGCGACGGTCGGATTTCCGCCTTCCGCGCCCGCTGGTCAGCGGCCCGCAGGGTCTGCCGATGAAAAGAGCGCGCGCCGGACGCCGAGGCTCTGGCGCGGCTCCGGAGGCCGCTGGATGGTCTGGGTCCTGCGCATCGCGGTATGGACGGTGCTGCTGCTGATCGGCTACCGCGGGATCGCGGCCATCGTGATGGGCTACCCGGGACCTGGCGGGACGTCATCGGCGTCGGCGCCCGTCGCCGGCGGGGCGCCGTCCGGCCAGTTCCCAGTCGCTCTGGCGCAGGCCTACGCGCTGGAGTTCGGGCAGGTCTACCTGAACTTCAGCGCGGACAATGCGGCCCAGCGGGCACGCAGCCTATCCGGGTTCCTGCCCCGGGGAAGCGATCCGATGTTCGGGTGGAACGGCGCGGCGGCCAGGACCCTGCAGTCCGAACAGGTCGCAGGCATTCGCGTGGTCGACAAGCACCGCGCCGTCGTCACGCTGCTGGCGAGGGTGAACGGAGGCCTGCTCGAACTTGGCGTCCCGATCTACACCAGGGGACGTGGCATGGTGGTCTCCGGCTATCCTGCGCTGCTGCCCGCTCCGGCTCTGGTTACCCCGCCCAGGCAGCCGCACGTGCGGCCAGACGTGGCGGCCAGGCACGCGCTCAGCCTGATGCTGCCCGGGTTCTTCCGCGCCTACGCGAGCGGCGACCACGCCAGGCTCGCGGTCTTCACCGCCGGCCGGCATTCGATTGCTGGCCTGCGCGGTGCCGTCAGGTTCGCGCGCATCACCAGGCTGAGCGTCCCGGCCGCGGCCGGAACTATCAGGAAGCTGACCGTCGCGGTGGTCTGGAAAATCGGCTCGCTGCCCGTCGCCGGCCGGGCCAGCCCGCCGGCCGCACCAGGCGAGCTCACCATGAGCTACGCGATAGCTGTCGTCCGGCACGGCGCCAGATGGCTGGTCCTGTCGATCGGTGCATCGGCTACCCGGCCCTGGCCAGTGCCATGAGCCCGCCCGTCCACCCGCCAGGTCCGGCGCTCCACCCCCGTTCCCCACACCCGGAGTAGTGATGTCAACGCACCTCTTGGCCGCGGCGCCGACCGTGGCGCTCAGCAGCACCGGGCTAGTGACGTACCTGCAGACGCTCTTCGGGCCGCTCTTCCTCGGGATAGTCGGGATCGTCGCGATCTTCTTCCTGTTCACCAAGGAGGTCACGCGATTCGTCCAGTTCTTCGTGCTTGCCGTGGCGATCGCGGTGATCTTCTACGTCCCCGGCATCGTGCGCGCTCTCGCCATGGGCATCGCGCACGCCCTCGGCGTGCACTAACTACCAGCGAACGGAGCACCCCAGCGCTTGCCGCGGCAGGCGGAAGGAGACCAGCAGGTGGATTTGCCCACCTACACGAGTATCTGGCGGATCGAGAAGCGGCTGTACAAGCTGTACGACTTCAGGCTGCCCATGCCGCTCCCGATCGGTCAGGTCGCTGTGTTCGTCGCGATCGCCGTGCCGTACGTGTTGCTCCTCACCGTGCTCGGTCTGCCCTTCAACCACACCCTGATCTGGCTCTACCTGCTCCCTCCTGGCTTTTTGACCTGGCTGGTCACCAGGCCGGTGCTGGAGAGCAAGCGGCTGCCTGAGCTGGTCAAGTCGCAGCTTCGGTACCTGGCCGAGCCCCGGATCCTGTGCCGGATGAGTCCGCTGGCCGAACACGACGTCGTGCTTGTTACCGGCCGGATCTGGCGTCCCCGCACCGCCCGCGGCCACGCCGATGTGCTCGCCGACCAGGTCGCGGACGCTGGGTTTGCGCCGGCGGAGGAACGCGCAGCCGAGCCCGTGACGACGCCCGGCAGAATGCGCAGAGGGCCGCTGCCTCCGATGCGCACCCGCGACCTGACGCCGCCAGCCGCGGACCGCCAGCCGAGTCCGGGTGCGCTGCCCGCGTGGATCGCCGCGGGTTCCCCCGACCAGGAGTCCGGCAGAACCGCGCATGCAGCCGGACCGGCGATGGCCGTTCAGCCGGCACTCGTGCCGCGCGTGCCCAGGCGCGTGACGCCCGCCGAGTTCCGGCTCGCGGCAGCGGGCAGGCCTGCGCCGTCCAGCCCGCCGGATCCGCCAGAGCGGCCGAAGCCATTCCGGCCAGACGCGGCCGATAGCGCGAAGCCGGCGGATTCGCCAGCAGAAGTGCCCGCGCAGGCCGGCCAGGACGCACAGCCTGCGCGGCCCGCCGCTCAGCCTGCGGAGCGGGAGGCGAGTCAGGCGCCCGTGGCCAGCGAGCCTGGCGACCCGGCCGCACCGCAGCGGCCGGTGGTCACGGTGGTCGGCCCCGCAGCCGGGCGGACTGCCGCGCCATCGGTGGAACGCGCCCTGGCCGGACCGTCGGCCCGGCGTGGTGACCTGCGAGCGGGGCGGGTAGCTGTCGTACCAGGCGGTCACCGCCCCGGCAAACCCGACATGCTCCAGCGCGACAGGGCCAGGGCCCAGCTCCCGCTCGGCATCAGGCCAAGAATCATCGTCCTCGGGTGCACGGTCGGGCCGGCCAGACAATGACCACGCTGCTGACCGGGGAAGCGCTGGCTGGCCTGCGCCAGGACCAGGTGGCCGTCATCGATCTCAATCCGGGACCCGGCTCGCTCGGCAGGCGCGCCGAAGGCCGCCCGGCGCTGAGCCAGTCCGCGCTGACCGGCCGCTCCAGGCTTGTCGTCATCGGGCCCCGCACGCAGGCCGGCGATCCAGGCGGGGCGAGCCTGCCGCGCGACCCGGCCATAGACGCCATCACCTTCGAAGCCGCGACCGACCGGTACGACCTGGTCCTTGCCGACCCGGCGACCGTCGCCGTGCCGAAGCTGCTGGCCGTCGCCGACCAGCTGATCCTGGTCGCGCCCGCCAGCGCCGCCGCGCCCGGCGCCATCGCCATGACCTTTGAGTGGCTGGAGGCGCACGGCCAGTCCGGGCTGACCACGGGATCGATCATGGTGCTGAACGGCGTCAGCCGCCGCAGCGCGGCTCAGATCGAGCAGGCCGAGCGGGTCTGCGCAGGCCGCTGCCGCGCCATCGTCAGGATTCCCTGGGACGACCAGCTGCAGCATCAGGCCGGCAAGCGGGTCCTGGTGAGCGACCCTGGCTCGCAGCTGCGCCAGCACTGGACAGGCGCACTGAGCCCCGCGACGGCGGCCGCGTACACGGCGCTGGCCGGCGTCCTCGTGGCCAGCCTGGCCGGCCAGAGCCCCGGCGAAGGTCAGACCGCCGAGCCAGCGCACGCCGTCCCCGGGGGGACGGCCTCCCGGAACGCCTCGCAACACGCGGGGCAGGTGCAGCGATGAGCGCCAGCGGGGCCAAGCGGAGCAGGCTCTCAGTCAGGTACTTCGACGACCGGATCCTGCTCACCGAGACACACGCCTGGGCCTACTTCCGAGTGCCGACGATCTCGTATGAGTTCCTGACAGGCCAGCAGCGCGAGGCCCTGGCGACGAACCTGACGGTCGCGCTGGCGGGCATCAGGATGGCCGACGCCGAGGTGCACCTGCGGATCGCGCACCGAAGCTACCCGGCGGCGGAGTGGGCGACCGGCCTGCATGCGACCTCCGACGGCGGCCCAGGCTGGGTGCCTTATCTCGAAGAGATGTACCGGCAGGTCTGGGCCAAGGACTTCTGGACCAAGGAGGTCTACCTCGGCGTCCGGCTTGGCCAGCGCGGCGTCCGCGCTCAGCTGACCGGCGGCGTCTTCGCTCAGTTCGGCCACGCCTACAAGGCGAGCGAGCAGCTGCTCGGGATCGATGACGAGGCCGTGGTCCACGGCGAGATCGCCAAGTGGACCGAGCACGCTGACCGGATCGGCCGGACCCTGGCGGCGAGTTCGCTGGCGGCCAGGCACGCCACGGCCGACGAGATCGCCTGGCTGTTCCGGCACGCCATCACGGGCTGCCTGGGTGACCCGCCGCCGTCGGCCGCCCGCCGGCGCCGGTGGGGCATCGGCGAGATCGAGTCGCTGGTGGAAGGCGAGATTCACAACGGGCGCACAGTATTGAAAATGGTGCATCCAGAAGGGGAGTCACACTCCGCCTTCCTGTCGTTCTGCAGGTTCCCCGACGTCATGTACTTCCCTGACGGGGAGCCGTGGCTGCACTACGCCGACTCGTTGCCGTTCCCGGTCGAGGCGAGCTTGCGGATGAAGCTGATCCCGCCCGCCAAGGCCAGCAAGGACGTCGGCCGCCGGCTAGCGCACGCGAGGGATATGGACGCCCATATCCGCGAAGCCGGAGCGGATATGCCGCTCGCGCTGGCCGAGCAGATCGAGGCGGCCAGAGCGCTGGAGCACGGGATCACGAAAGAGCGGCTGCCGTTCGTCTACGGCTGGCACCGGCTCGCGGTGACGGCGCCGACCAGGGAATTGTGCGTGCGCAGGGCCGAGGCGGTGATCGAGCACTACCGCGACATCGGCATCGACGTGGTGAACTCCACCGGCGACCAGATCTCGCTGCTGAACGAGTCGCTTCCCGGGGACAAGGTTCGCGTCGCCTCCTACCTTCAGCGCCAGCCGTTGTACACGATCGCCGGCGGGATGCCGACGGCCACCGTCGACCTGGGCGACCGCGCCGCCGACGACGCTGGGTGGATCGGGCCGTATATCGGGGAGACGATCGGCCGGGCGCGCTCGGTGGTGCACTTTGATCCGCTGGTTGCAGCGGCCAGGAACCGGCCAACAGCGGTCGCGATCACCGGTGAGCCCGGCGGCGGCAAGACAACGCTGGCGCTGCTGCTGATCATGCAACTCGCCTTGCGCGGCGTCACGGTTGCCGTGATCGACCCCAAGGGCGACGCCGAGTCCCTGGTCAGGCTGCTCGCCCACCGCGGCCGCCGGGCCAGGGTGCTGCCGCTGGGCAGCGCCGCCGCCAGGCCTGCTCGACCCGTTCTCGTTCGGCGACGACCTGGCCGAACGGCGCACGATGGCCGCCGAGACGCTCCGCCTGCTGCTGCCAGGCATGAGCGAGGAGCGCGAGAGCGCGATGATCCAGGCCGTCGGAGCGGTCGCGGCGACCGAGCGCCCGAGCCTCGGGCAGGTCGTCGAGCATCTCGAAGCGGCCGACGAGCCTGCGTCGAAGAACCTGGGCGCCGTGCTGGCATCCATGTCCGAGATGCGGCTGGCCAAGTTGTGCTTCGCGCCATCCGGCGGTGACCGGATCGACGCCGAGGGCTGGACGACGGTCTTCACGCTGGCCGGGCTCACGCTGCCGGAGTCCGGGCTCAAGCGCGATGACTACTCCTACGAGCAGCGGCTCTCGGTCGCACTGCTCTACCTGGTGTCGCAGTTCGCCCGGCGCCTGCTCAACGGCCTTGACCGGCGGATCCCCAAGGCGATCGTGCTCGACGAGGCCTGGGCGGTGACCTCGACCCCGCAGGGCGCCAAGCTCATCCCCGAGGTATCCAGGATGGGCCGGTCCAGGAACACCGCGCTGATCCTGGTCTCGCAGAACGCCGGCGACCTGCTCAACGAGCAGGTGACGAACTGCATCTCGGCCGTATTCGCGTTCCGCTCGACCGAGCGGGCCGAGGTCGCCAACGTGCTGTCGCTGCTCGGTGTTGACTTCCTCCGATGAGCACGCCGCCGTGCTGCGCAGCATCGGCAACGGCGAGTGCATCTTCCGGGACCTGGACGGCCGGGCCGGCCGGATCCAGGTCGACCTGATCTCCGATGACCTGCGGCGCTGGCTCGACACGAATCCGACCAGAGCCACCTCCAGCCAGGTCCCGGTGCCGTCGCGCCACGTCAGCGGCTCTGGGCCGGCGGCGCAGGGCGCGGGTGCACCAGGCGGGTCAGGGAGCGCAAGGCGTCTGGGCCAGTCGGCCGCGTCATCACCGCGGGCCGCCCGATCGCGGCAGCAACGGTCAGCAGCAGGTTCGGGACCGACCTCCGAGCCCGGCTCAGGCGCCCGCCTCCCGATAGGCGCATCCGATCCCCGAACCCCCGAGGAGCCCCCCGATGTTCACACTCCGGCGAGTGTCTCGCAAGGCAGCGTCGCGCTGATCATGCTTGTCGTCTCTTCGGCCTGCTGCGCGGCCCGCGCAGTCGGTCAGGCGGCCTGGGGCTCGTCTCGCAGGCGGCGCTGGCGCGATAGCAGCGACCAGGACCGCCGGTACCGGAGGCGGCAAGCGCCACGGGCACCGCCAAGACGCTGGCGAAGACAGGAACGGCCAGGACCGTCTCGGCGACCTCGGCGGCTCGGCCGGCGGACCTCTGCTCGGTGCCCGGGATCGGCGACATCGGCGGTCTGCTCGGCTTCTGCTCGCTCGGCCAGTCCGGCATCATCGGCGGGATCAACAACCTGTGCCAGCCGGGCGTGCCGCAGCCCGAATCGGCCTCGGCCGGCGTCGACTCCCTGATCAGGCCGCCGGCGGCGGCCGGCAAGCCGGTCGCGACCCCCTACAACCAGTACGGAATGGCCGGGCAGTACTGGGCGGCGACCGACCTGCAGTGCTCGGACATGACGTCGCTGATCGGCAACGACGTCGCTGGGATGATCTTCGACTTCGCCAAGGCGCTGGACCGGGTGACGATCACGGTCTACCAGTCGGCCGCCGGCGAGGGCATTCTCGGCTGGCTCCAGGACGTGACCGATCACCTGATCACCGGGCTAGGCAAGGCGATCTACTTCCCGTACGTGGCCGTGGTGGTGATCCTCGGCGCCATCTGGCTGGCCTGGCAGGGCCTGATCCGCAAGCGCGGCACCAGGACGATCGAGGGCACGATCTGGATGGTGGTCGCCTGCGCCGCCGCGATCTGGCTGATCGGCAGGCCGGCCGACTTCACCGGCCTCGGCAAGGGAGTCTCTGACGGCATCAGCACCACGCTGAACGCGGCCTTCGCCCATCTGCCGAGCCCAGGGCAGTCGAGTTGCCTGCCGGTGCGCGGGAACGACCCGCAGATCAGCCCGACCAGCTTCAGCTACACCTCGGGCCGCACCGTCGTCGACCAGAACGCCAACGAACTCTGGACCGTCCTGGTCTGCAAGCCGTGGCTCGACGGCGAGTTCGGCACAACCGCGTTCGCCGCTGGCGGGCGGCGGACGCCGGTTCCCGTATTCGCGCGCCAGTTGCTCTGGGCGCAGGCCATCGCCGTCAACGAGCGGCCCACGACGACGCTGATCAACGCCAAGCAGGCCGCCTACGAGGGCATCGCGCAGACGATCAAGACCAAAGACCCGTCGGTCTATCCGCTGTTCCAGGGCAAGGAGTGGACGACCAGGCTGGAGATCGCCTTCGCGGCGCTGCTCGCCGCCCTCGTGGCAGGCGTGCTGATCCTGCTGATCTCGGTGACCCTGATCCTGCTCAAGCTCGGGTTCTTGCTGCTGCTCATCGTCGGGCCGTTCTTCCTGCTGATCGGGACGCATCCCGGATTCGGCCGGGTGGTGGCCGTCCGCTGGTTCGAGATGCTGGTCGGCGTGCTGCTGAAACAGGCCGCGGTGGCGCTGGCGCTGAGCGTGCTGCTCTACTGCTATGCGCTCATCATGGGCACGTCCGACGCTGTGCTGCCGTGGGCGCTGAAGATCCTGATGATCACGCTCGTCACCGTCGCGGTGTTCATCTACCGCAAGCCGTTCCAGCACCTGTTCGCGGCGGTAGGGTACGGCGCGATCGGCGCGAACGACCGGGCCGAGGCCGATCTCAGCCGCGCGGCCGCGACCGCCAGGGCGAACACCAGGGACGCGGCGACGCTCGGCATGCCCGGCTTCGCCGCATACCGGGCGGCCCGCTGGGCCAGGCGTAACCCGGCTCAGGCCGCTGGCCTGGCGCTCAGCGCCGCCGCAAGCGCCAGCACAGCGGGCGTCGCGGCTGGCGCGGCCGCTGGGGCTGAAGGGGCCGCCGTCGAGCACGGCGGCGACAGGTCGGCCAGCGGGTCCCATGGCATCGGCGATCCGGCCAGCAATGCCGCGGCGGCCGGCGCGACGGGCCGGGCGCGGGCCTGGGGAGCGTCGACGGGCGCGACTTCGGCCAGTGACGCGCCGCCGCTGCGGCTGCCTCCCAGCCGCGGCACGCCGGCTAGCTGGGTCACAGGCGGGTCCACGGCCCCTGCCTCAGGCAACGGGACGAGTTCCGGCGCCAGCCGTGGGCGCGCAACTGCTGGGCCGGCCGGCGGGAACGGCGCGGCTGCCCCGCCGCTGCCGCCGCTGGCCAGGTCGGCTGGCACCTCGGCAGGCATCCCGGCCTCGTGGAGCGCGCGCGGCCAGGCGCCGCGCAGGCCGGCTCCGCCGCCCGCGTCCAGCCCGCGCGTCTCGCGGGGCACAGCGGGCGGAGCGACAGGCGGAGGTGGAGTGTCGAGATCGGGATGGGGCGGCAGCGCACCGTGGAGCGGCGGTTCGCGGCAGGACGCGGCGCCGTCACGGCGCAAGCCGCCCCCAGACCGGGTCCCGCAGCAGCCGGGCACTCGTGAGCGGGCAACCGACGGCGCCCGCCCTGCGAAACCGTGGAGCCGGCCAGCGCGCGGCTCCTCGGCTGGCGGTGCGGAGAGCCAGCGCCGCGGCGGCGACCCGCCGCGCCGGCCAGCCGGCGGGCGCCCGGCTGGCGGCTCGGCGAACCAGCAGGGACCTGACGGATCAGGCGATGGCATCTTCGGAGCGCCCTACGGCCTGGCGCCCAGGTCCCGCGACGATGAGACGTCCGGGCCGTTCTGGAGCCGCCCGGTCTGGCGGCGGAAGTAAGGCATAGGCATGGAGCTGACCCTGGTCCAGCGATCCGCCGCCTTCGTCGTGGTCGTGCTGGTGCTTGCCGGTCTCGGGTTCTACCTGTTCTTCCCGCACTCGTCGGCGGCCAGCGATCGCGGCGGCGCTGCGCCACCGCGATCGTCCAGCGGAACGCCTTCCCCCAGCGTCTCGAGCCCAGTGAGCCCAGCGCCGTCGGGTCAGGCAGCGCCCGACATCTACCAGTGGCTTCCGTTTACCCAGGCTGGCCTGTCCAGCGCCGCGGCGGCGACGACGGAGTTCGCCAGGGACTACGGGACCTTCTCCTATGCGCAGAGCACCCAGGCGTACCTGGCGCCGATGCGGCCGCTGATGAGCGGCCAGCTCGCCATCGTCCTTGGCCGCGCGTTCGAGGCACCCGGCCTGGCCGGGACCAGGGCGAGCAGCAAGGAGGTCGCGACCGCGACGGCGAGCATCCTGGCGCTGCGCGCGTTCGGCCCGACGAGCCTGACCTTCGTCGTGGCGATCTCGCAGCGGCTCGCGAGCACCAAGGGAACCAGCAGGCAGACCACGAACTATGCCGTCACGCTGACCGGCACCGGGTCGACCTGGCAGGTGAACGATATCGAGCTCGCCTCGGCAGGTAACCATTGATCCGGCTGTCAGGCGGGATGGTCAAGCCCGCGATCTTCGGGCTGGCAGCCTTGCTCGCGCTGATTGTGGTGGGCGCTCTCGTCGCGCCGATGTTGCTGTTCGCAGGCGGCGGCCTCATGTACTCGACGGGCAGCACCTGCTCATCGGGCACCGTCACCACGGCGCAGCCTCCGGTCAGCACACAGGCGAGCGATTCGATCCCCGCGAACTACCTGAGCCTGTACAAGTCCATCGGCGCCAGGTACAAGGTGCCGTGGGTGGTGCTCGCGGGAATCGGCAAGATCGAGAGCGACGACGGCCGCACGACGCTCCCCGGCGTGCGCAGCGGATCGAACGCCTTCGGGGCTGCAGGCCCGATGCAGATCGGCATCGGCGGGGCGTCGACCAATACCTGGGGCGGCGCGCCTGTGCACCGCGCGAACGTGCACGTCGACGGCGTCGCCACCGACGGCAACGGGGACGGCATCGCCAGCGTCTACGAGCCGGCTGACGCCATCGCGGGCGCGGCCAAATACCTGCTCGAGCACGGCGTGCTGACCAGCATCCCCAACGCGATCTTCGCGTACAACCACCTGAACTCCTACGTGCAGTCGGTGCTCGGCTGGGCGAACCGGTATGCCGGCGGCGGGTTCCAGGTCAGTTCGCCCGTTGGCAGCAACGCCCCCGAGTGCGGCCCGACCATCGGCCTGACCTCCAGCGTGCACGCAGCGGCCGCGATCGCCTTCGCACGCCAGCAGATCGGCAAGCAGTATCTGTGGGGCGGCACCGGCCCTGACGCCTTCGATTGCTCGGGGCTGACGATGATGGCCTACCGGGCGGCCGGCGTCGACATCCCGCGGACGGCCGCCGAGCAGTGGATGTGGGGCCCGCGGGTGGACCCGAGCCAGGTGCAGCCCGGTGATCTGGTCTTCTTCGTCGGTGCTCGCGGGACCCGCTCTGCACCAGGTCATGTCGGGATCGTGATCGGGCATGGCCTGATGATCGACGCGCCGTCACAGGGGCTTCAGGTGCGAATCGAGCCCTACTCGGCCGCCGGGGCGATCGGTTTCACCAGGCCCTGGGCGCACGCCGGCATCAGGCAGACACCCGCCGTTGCTACCCGCTGAGAACAGTCAGGGCGTGTGTCGCCCGATACCGTAGTGTCTGGCATTCATAGGCGCATACCGGACGCATACCGGACCGGCCAGACCTGGGGAGCCTGTATGGACTTTGAGCTGTCGGACGAGCAGCGGCTGCTCCGCGACACGATCAGGTCGTTCGTCGACGCGCAGATCAGGCCGGTCGCCAGGGAGTGGGAAGAATCGGGCCGGTACCCAGAAGAGATCGTCGCGACCATGCGCGAGATGGGTCTCTTCGGCCTGCTGGTGCCCGAGGAGTACGGCGGCCTGGCGGCCGACATGGTCTCGCTTGCCGTGGTGTTCGAGGAGATTTCGCGCGGCTGGATGGGCATCGCCGGGATCATAGGCAGCCACTCGCTGTCGTGCTGGATGATCGCGGCCCACGGGACGCCCGCACAGAAGAGCGCCCATCTGCCCGCGCTCGCGAGCGGCGAGCGCCGCACCGGCATCGGGCTGACCGAGCCGGGTGCGGGCAGCGACCTGCAGGGCATCGCGACCACAGCTCGGCTGACCGGCGACCACTACGTCGTCACCGGCCGCAAAACCTGGATCACCAACGCCAGGCACGCGAACCCCCTGCCCGTCCTGGTGAAGACCGATCCGTCGGCGAAGCCGGCGCACAAGGGCATGTCAGTGCTGCTGATCGATCCGGACTCCGAGGGCTTCGAGGTGCTCAGGGACCTTCCGAAGCTCGGCTACAAAGGCCCGGAGACTTGCGAACTCGTGCTCGACGAGGTGCGGGTGCCCGCGTCGGACCTGCTAGGCGGCGTTGAAGGCCGTGGCCTGCAGCACGTGCTTGCCGCGCTCGAGAAGGGCAGGATCAACATCGCCGCGCGCGCCGTCGGGGTGGCGCAGGAGGCATACGACCAGGCGCTGCGGTACGCGGGAGAGCGCGAGGCTTTCGGGCAGAAGATCTCGGGCTTCCAGGCCGTGCAGCTCAAGCTGGCGGACATGGCGATGAAGCTGCAGGCCGCCAGGCTGCTGACGTACTGGGCCGCGTCGCACGCCGACGCCGGCAGGCGGGCAGACCTGGAGTCAGGTCTCGCGAAGGTCTACGCATCAGAGGTCGCCCAAGAATGCGCGGTCACCGCGATGCAGGTTCATGGCGGCTATGGCTACTCCAAGGAGTTCACCGTCGAGCGGCTCTACCGGGATGCGCCGCTGATGGTGATCGGCGAGGGGACGAACGATATTCTCCGCACCGTCATCGCCGAGTCCCTGATCAGCGGCCGGGGTGTCGTCGGCTGAGTCCTTCTGCTTCAGGCTTTGGCTCTCGTCACTATGCTCACGAGTTGGGTCACTGGCCGCGTTTGCCCGCAGCATCCTGGAGGGGATTGCGTGGATGGGTCCTGCGATCGCCGAACCCCGCGCGGTCTCGCACTGGGATTGATCGCGGCCCTGGCTGCCACCTCCTGCTCGATCGTCAGCCCCTCATCGGCCGCGCCGGCTAGGCATCCATCGGCGACCGCGAGCCACGGCAAGAGTTCGCCGGCCGCAGGCAGCACACCGTCGTCAACGAGTCGTCCGTCGTCATCGAGTCCTGCGGCGTCATCGAGTCCTGCGAGCCCCGTGCACCACGCCTCGAGGCCGCTGGCCGGGAAGGTCATCGGGATCGATCCTGGCCACAACGGGCGTAACAACACCGATCCCGCCTTCATCGACCATCAGATCTTCAACGGCAGGTCGATGGAGGCCTGCAACACCGTGGGCACCGAGACGGCCAGCGGATACACCGAGGCTCGCTTCAACTTCAACGTCGCCACCTACCTGGCGGCCGATCTGCGCGCCGATGGCGCGAGGGTCGTGCTGACGAGGCGGAATAACCATGGCATCGGCCCCTGCGTTAACAAGCGCTCGACAATGCTCAATCACACCTCGGTGGCGATCGATATTCACGCTGACGGCGGTCCGACCTGGGGCCGCGGGTTCACGGTGCTCGAACCGGTCCCTGACGGACCGAACGACAAGGTCATCGCGACGTCGCTGCGCTTCGGCAGGTATGTGCACCAGGCTTTCCTCGCCGGTACGCCAATCCGGGTCAGTGATTACTACGGCCATGACGGCTACCAGCGCAGGGACGACCTCGCCGGGCTGAATCTGACGACCGTGCCCAAGGTCCTCATCGAATGCGGCAACATGCCCAACGCCGCGGACGCCGCCCTGCTGACCACGCCGCGGGTGCAGCGCGAGATCGCGCGGGCGCTTGAGGCGGCGATTCTCCGCTTTCTCACCGGGCGCTGGCCATCAGTCCACAGAACCGGATAACCGGCCGGGCGGAGACCGCGCAGTTCGCGTTCCCTTGATCGGGACAATGCGCACTGCCGTCGCAGTTAGGATCAATCCAGAGTTTGCCGGAGGAGCCCAGGGTGACTTCAATGCATCACCGCATCATGAAGCCATTTCAGCTGGCTGCCGTCTGCGTCCTCGCGTCGGTCATCGCCGGATGCACAATCATCGCACCGCCTTCGGCGAACAAATCTGACCCTGCCAAGAAGACAAAGCCCGCGGCCGCATCGACGAAGCCAAAAAGCCCGAAGGCGAGCAAGTCTCCCGTGGGCGCTCCGGCGATCTCGCCGTTCGTGAGCCTCTCGAACTACCTGGCCGGCCTGCAGGGCACCATCACCGCGGCCGTCTACGACAAGCGCACTGGCAAGACATGGGTGTTCCACCCAGGAATCAGCGAAGACACCGCGAGCATCGTCAAGGTCGAGATCATGGGCACGGCCATGTGGAACGCGGAGAAGGCGGGAACGCCGCTGTCAGCGTCGTACAAGGCTTTGATCCAGCCGATGATCGAGATCAGCGACAACGACGCCGCCACGCAGATGTACGCCAACGTGGGCGGTGCGCCTGGCGTGCTGCGGTTCGACCGAGCGGCCGGCCTCACGCAGACAGCGCCGTCCTCGCAGCAGTACATCCCGGGAACGACCCTGCCCGGATGGGGCCTGACCACCACGACGGCCCGCGACGAAGTCACGCTCGTCTCCAAATTCGCCTATCAGAACCGGCTGCTGTCGCCGGGAAACCGGAGCTACGGCCTCCGTCTCATGAGGCACATCGAGGCGGGCCAGGATTGGGGAGTCTCAGGTGGGGTGCCGGCCTGGCACCGACCGTGGCGCTGAAGAACGGCTGGCTTCCGCTGGCCGGGCATGGCTGGCAGGTCAACAGCATCGGCTGGGTGCACGGCAACGGCAGGGACTACGTGCTCGCTGTCCTCACGGTCGGCAACACAGACGAGCAATACGGCATCGACACCATCGAGGGCATCGCGGCCAGCATCTACCGTCAGCTCGGCGCCAGCGGCTGACCGCCGGCGCCAGCTAAATCTGGGAGTTCTGGAACTGCGTCAGGCTGAACTGCTGGGCGATCGGATTCCAGCTGTCGACGAATAGCTGCTTGTCATTCGACGCTTGCGGGTCGAGGTTCGTGGCCTGCTGGTAGTAGGCCGAGTTGAACCCGTAGGCGCAGTTGGAGTTCTGCTGCTGACGTGCCCACGCGAGGTAGTCCCTGTCGATCCGCAGTGAGATCCGCAGCGCCGTCATGAGCTGCGACTTCAGCGTGGTGCCGTTCGGGATCATGTCGGTCTGCAACGCTGTCGCCCGGTTGTACTCGCTCGATCGCTGGCTGGCGATCGCCTGGATCTGACTCACATCGCTCGGGATGCTCACGCAGTTGCCCACGTTGCTGACCAGGAGGTTGCTGTTCCACTGCGATCGGCTCTGCTCACTGTTGAGCAGCAAGGTGTTGATCGCGGCCGCCTGGGTCTGGGCCGTGGCGACCGGCGGCGGGCTGGACGAGGAGGAGATGGCTGGCGAGGACGACGAGCCCTTGTGGTGGGGAGGTGGCTTCGTGGCCGGCTTGTTCAGCAACGTGACCGCGACTACGCCGCCGGCCACGAGAACCGCCGCGACGCCGATGATCGCCCCGATCAGCGGGCCGCGCGACCGCTTGGGCTGCCCCTGCGGCGGGTATTGCTGCCAGCCCGGGCCGCTCGGGCCGCCAGGCTGGGGATAGGTCGCCTGCGCCGGGTACTGGCCGTAACCGCCTTGCTGGCCAGGTCCGGCCGCCCACTGCTGACCTGGCCCCTGCTGACCTGGCCCCTGCTGGCCCTGCCACTGTTGCGGCGGTCCGGCTTGCTGGCCCTGCCACTGCGGCGGCGCTCCGGCCTGCTGGCCCTGCCACTGCGGTGGCGCTCCGGCCTGCTGGCCCTGCCACTGCTGGTCTGGCGCGACCTGCTGGCCGCCGGCCATCGGCCCGCCTTGCCCGGTCGGGGGGGCCGCGATGGCCTGGCCGCTCTGCCCAGCGGTCATCGTCGGCTGGTCGGTGACGGCCTGCCCGCTCGCTGCACCTGGCACCGCGCCCTGGCCTTCGGTAGCAGCGCCACCCGGCGTCCTGGCCGCATCCTGCGCGGCCTGCGCGCTCTGAGCCGCCGCCACCCCGGGGGCGGCCAATTCGGTGGCCTGGTACGGCTTGGCCAGGTTCGGGCCCTCGCTCGGAGGCACCATCGTCGGGACGCCGTCAGCTTCCAGCGTTCCCGCGACCAGGCCGAGCGCGCGGCCCAGGTCCGTGGCGAAGTCCGCGCAAGTGGCGTACCGGCTTGCCGGGGTCTTTTTCATCGCCTTGCCCAGTACCCGGTCGACCGCGGGCGGCAGGCCGGGCTGAAGCTTAGTGGCCGACGGCGGCTGCTCCGACAAATGCGCATTGATGAGCGCGAAAATGTTCGGGCCGGTGAACGGGGGAGCGCCGCAAAGAAGCTCGAATGCCGCGCAGGCCAGTGAGTACTGGTCTGCCCTGCCGTCAATGCCCTGGCCCTCGATCTGCTCGGGCGCGATGTAATCCAGCGTGCCGACGAACTGGCCAGTGCTGGTCAGGTTGCTCGCGACGGTCTGCTTGCTGATGCCGAAGTCAGAAAGGTAGATGTGCTCGGTGACCGGGCCCGTGGTGTTGACGTCTGGCTGCGTGTCTTTGGTGCTGGCGTCGATCAGCATGTTGGCCGGCTTGACGTCGCGATGCACCAGGTTGTGCGTGTGCGCCATGTCCAGCGCGGATGCGACCTGGCTGATGATGTTCCATGCCCGCGGTGGCGGCAGTGCCTTGCCGTCAGCCAGCAGCGACCGCACATCGCCGCCCTGCACGAACCGCATCGAGATGAACAGGCAGCCGCCGCCGTCGCCCGCGTCGTAGACCGGGATGATGTGCGGATGCTCGACCGTCGCCGCCGCCCGTGACTCGCGGATGAACCTGGTGCGGAACGCGTTGTCGGCCGCCAGGCTCGGCGCGAGTACCTTCAGCGCGACCCTGCGGTCCAGCCGCTCGTCGTAGGCCCGGTAGACGACGGCCATACCGCCCTGGCCAATCTGCTCTTCCAGCAGATACCCGGCCACCTTGTCGCCCGGCTTGACATCGGCACGGGCTGGCTGGGTGTCGTCGCTCACCGCATCTTTCCTCTGGGCCAGGCAGCGAATACAGTCACGCGCCCGCGACTGAGGTTCACTGATTCCTGGTACCACGCATTAAGGCGGTCGCGGGCATGCCTGATTTACTTTAGCCCCTCCTGGCCCCGCCGGAAATAGCACGGTTACTTAACTTCTGATTAGGCTGACACCCAATGTCGAATACGCTATTTGACCTCTCATCGGGGTTCGTCAGGCTCGGGGAGATTTGCGACGAACGGAAGTGCCATCGGCATCGGGGCGGCATCGCCCTGCGTGGTGCCCCTGATCAGTTCCGCGGGGAGGTCGTCGACGATCGGCTCACCCTGCAGGTCGCCCATGAGGTCCTCTTCCGGCCATGGGGTCGCGCCGAGCGCCTCGAGCGCGGCAAGCGCCGGGTCCAGCTTCTCGTACAGGAACAGCACGGGGCCGCCCGCGGCGAGTTCGACCGCCGCACGCAGCGCGGCGGCCGGCCCGTCCGCGAACGTGACGTGCACTTCCGGCCTGATTGCGCGCATCGCGGTCGCGATCAGGTCGCGCATCTCGCCGGCCGCGCGACCGCGCAGGTCCTCGTCCTCGTAGACGACCACGGTGCCGAACCAGGCCGCGATGGCCTGCGCTGACTCGGCGACGAGGTCGTCGCGCCGGTCGCCGGGCAGTGTGATCGCCGCGACCGGCTCGCCCTCCCAGACCGAGGCGACCATCTCCCCGGTGGCGTGCAGGGCCGCGGCATTGTGGCCGTAGTCGACCAGCACGGGACCGGCTGCGGCGGTCGCGGCTGGCCCGGCGGCCACCGCGTAGACGTTGCCGCGACCCGGGTTCACCGCACCGGGGGTGAACGTGCTCAGCGCTTCTCTGATGTCCTTGACCGTGACGCCCGCCGCCCGGCAGGCCGCGATCGCCGCGAGCGCGTTCGCGACCACATGCCTCGCCCGGCCCTCGAACCCGCCAGGCAGCTCGGCGACGTTCATGATCAGGCGCTGCAACCCGCCCGTGGTCTCGACGATCTGGCCGTCGGAGACCTCGTAGCAAAAGCCGCCCGACCGCTTGTGCCGCTCCATCACGGCGTCGCCTGGCGTCATGCTGAAGTACCGGAGCACGGGCGCGTTCTTGCGCACCGCCGGCCGTTCCGCGATCGCGGCCGCGGTGTGGTCGGCCGCGTTGAGCACCAGGCTGCCGCCGCGGCGTAGCTCTTCGGCGACCAGCGCCTTGACCTCGACTAGCTCGTCTACGTCGTCGATGCCGTCCTCACCCAGGTGGTCTGCCGAGATGTTGGTGATGACGGCGACGTCGGCCTTGTCGTAACCGAGGCCACGGCGCAGGATGCC
Organism: uncultured Actinomycetota bacterium; assembly: GCA_963696215.1. GTDB lineage: Bacteria > Actinomycetota > Actinomycetes > Streptosporangiales > Streptosporangiaceae > Chersky-822. The sequence goes on along the minus strand of CAVOJF010000002.1, from coordinate 649,751 downwards.
GCCCCTGGCGGTTTCGAGCACCGCGACCTCGACGGTCGTGTCGTCGAGCACCATCTCCGCCGAGCGCGGGCCAGACGCGTCTGCCTCGAGCACGCACCTGCCGCCGATGAAGACGCCGTCGGTGCACGACATCCCGGTGCGCAGGCCGGCCTGGCGAAGCACGTGCGCGATCATCCTGACGGTCGTCGTCTTGCCATTGGTCCCGGTCACCGACACGATCGGGATCCTGGCCAAGGATCCTGGCGGGTACAGCCGGTCGACAATGGCCTCAGCGACCGCGCGACCCGCGCCTTCGGCCGGGGTGAGGTGCATCCGCAGGCCTGGGCACGCGTTGATCTCGATCACGGCCGCCGCCTGGCGCCCGCCGCTTGACCGGCCGGCGCCGGCCAGGCTCGGCGCGAACAGGGGAGCGCCGATGTCCTCGAGGCGCAGGTCGATGCCGCAGATGTCCAGGCCGGTCACGGCGGCCGCCCTGCGGCACACCTCGGCGACCTCAGGGTGCACCAGATCGGTGACGTCCTTGCTGGTGCCGCCGGTGGACATGTTGCCGTTCCTGCGCAGCGTGACCTGCTGACCGCGAGTCGGCACGGTGCCGGGCTGGAACCCCGCGGCCGCGACGTAGCTGAGCATCGCGTCGTCCACGGCGATCCTGGTGAGCGGCCTTGAGTGGCCCTGGCCGCGGCGGGGATCGGCGTTGAGGAGGTCGATCAGCTCGATCACCGTGTGCTCGCCGTCGCCGGTCACGCAGGGTGGCCGCAGTTCCGCGGCGGCGGCCACCCTGCCCTCGACGACCAGCACGCGGTAGTCCTTGCCTGGAACGTAAGTCTCGACGATCACCTCACACGAGCCAGACCCGGCCGCAGCACGCCGGTAGGCCTGCCTGGCCTCGGCTGGGGTGTGCACGCCGACGGTCACGCACCGGCCGTGGTTGCCGTTTCGCGGCTTAATCACGACCGTGCCGTCAAGCTCGTCCGCTGCCCTGATGGCCTCGACCTCGGTCTTCGCTACGACCCCGTCCGGTACTGGGATGCCAGCCCATGCCATCAGCTTCTTCGCCAGCATCTTGTCGCCCGCGATGTCCACGCCGATGGCCGACGTCTGCTCGGTCATCGCCGCGCTCACCAGTCGGCGGTGGCAGCCGTAGCCAAGCCGCAGCATCGACAGGCCGCCGACGCGCCGGACCGGGATCTCCCGGCGCCGCGCGGCTTCCGCGATGGCGGTCGTGCTCGGGCCGAGGCGCTCACGCTCAGCGGTCCTCCCGATCGCCTCAACGTGGGCAGTCACGTCAGGGGTGCGTTGCGCCACAAGGTCTGTCACCACAGACATCGCGACGCCGTACAACTCGGAAGGGACGGCGGAGTCCTCTGGCTCGTCTGCCGGGCACTCCATCATCACGTCGTAGCGGCCGTCGGCGCCCGCCCACATCGTGCGGCCAAGGTGCACGTCGCGGCCGGCCAGCCCGGACAGTTCGAGCGCCACGTGCTCGGTGACGTGGCCGAAGTAGGTGCCGCGGCTCATCGCATCGATGAAACCGCCTGGCCGCCCGGCGGCGCAGTGATGCTCGCCGAGCCCAGGCAGCAAGTCGAGGAGCCGCTCGGCGAAGCCCGGGTAGTCCGTGCTCTCCTGGCAGGTCAGCTCCTCTAGCTCAATCCGTGCGAGGCTGACCGGCTTGGTGCTGAAGATGTTCGGGCCGCCGAGGTGGCGCACGTATTCAAGCCGCACATTCGCTCCTTGGGATGAGTGACATCGCGAGTCGCCAGCCAGGGTCAGTACCGCGCGTGCGCCGGGCCGATGGCCGGCGACCTTGCCGCGAGGTCGAACACGCACCCGGCGGGGAGCAGGTGCAGCCGTACGTCGAAGAGGGTGATCGGGTCGTTGTCGGACGCTGCGTCCACGACCGGAGCCTGCTCGGCGTCGACGACGGTGACTGCCCCGCTGCCGAGCACCTCGAAGGTGTCCTGATGCACGCAGATCGCGGTGTTCTCGTCGATCCCGACGCCGAGCCGGTCGGGATCGAGCGCCACCGCGCTGAGCAGCCGCGGCAGCCTGCCGCGCTCGCCGAAGTGCATGTCGATGACCACCCTGGGCAGCAGGCCGAGGCCGCGCGCGGTCCGCACGGTGGCCGTGGACACCTCTGCGCCGTTGCCGCGCAGGATCATGGTCCGGCCGAGCGCGGTCGCGCCGGCGCTGGTGCCAGCGACCACCAGGCCGTCGGCTAGCCGCTGCCTGAGCTTGTCGTTGAGCTTCGATCCGACCAGCGTCTGCAGCCTGGACTGGTCGCCGCCACAGAGAAAGACGCCGGTCGCGCCGTCGAGCGCTGCCGCTGCCGCGGGCCCGTCGGCGTCCGAACGCCCGCTGATCGGCAACTCGGTCACGCGCCGCGCGCCGAGCTTGCTGAACACCTGCTCGTACTCGGCGAGTACCTGCCCGGGACGCCCGGTCGCCGTGGTGACCAGCACGATCCGTGCCTTGCTGCCGCCGCACATCTGCATGAAGCGCTCAAGAACCCCGGAACCGCAGCACCTGTCCTCGGCTCCGCCGATGATCAGCAGGCGGCCGGGAATTTCCCTGTCGTCCACGTTCAGGCCCTCGTCCCGGACCGCGGCGCGGCCCCCCGGGGCGAGGTTTACCCGTCGTTACGTTCGGTCAATCCGTAGTTACTCGCTGCCAAGCACGCTGGGCGTCTGACGGCCCCGGCGCGCGGTTGCGCGCGGCCGAGACAGCTCGTCAGGAAGCTGCAGGAGCGGATTGGTCGCGCTGGCGACGACGTCGCTCGCGATGTCGATGACCCTCCGGCCACGATTCCTGGCCGCGGTCCTGAGCTGCTCGAATGCCTGCCGGGGCTGGATCCTGTGCCGTTCGGCCAGGACGCCGATGGCCTGCTCGACCCTGATCCGCGCGGTGAGCGCCTGCTCCAGTTGCCCGATCGTGGCGCGCAGTTTGCTGGTCTCGGAGGGTGCGGGGTCCTTTGCCTTGCCCTTGGCCTTCGTTTTGCCTGACCGGCCGGTTGCGCCGCTGGCGCGTTCTGCCGCCGTTTCCCCGACCGTTCCCTGGGCGCCGGCGTCTTGGCCGGCGGCGGTAGCCAGGGCGGGTCCGTCGGGCGCGGCAAGTTCGGCCGAAATCAGGTCGGCGAGCACCATGGCACTGGTCAGGTCGGGCATGTCGGCATCGCCCACCCGCCAGCCGTCCTTGGTCCTGCGGACGACCGCGTCGTCAGCGGCCATCTCGGCCCCGGCGGACAGGTCCGGCGGCTCGGGCGCCTGCTGCGGCTGGGCGCCGTGTGCCTGGTCCTTGGCCTGACTTGTCAACTCGGACATAGTGGTGCAGCCAGTTCTTGCAGCCGCTGCTTGACCGCGCGCGCGGACGGGTTGGTGAGTGTGCTGCCATCAGCGAACAGCAACGTCGGCACGGTCTGATAGCCGCCGTTCACCGTCTGGACGAAGTCGGCGGCCTCTGGTTCGCGCTCGATATCAACCTCTGTGATCTCGATGCCCTCCCGCGCGAGCTGACTCTTGAGCCTTCGGCAGTAACCGCACCATGGCGTGGTGTACATCGTCAGTGGCTGGGCCATGCCCCTAGTCCTCCTTGACCGCCATTGAAGCACCTGAACAGTACTAACATCCGGATCAGCGCGGACGTTCCTGCCCGGCGGCCTGAGATGACCTGAATATTCGATTTTTCAGCACGTCGCTGCTCCGGGGCCGTCAGGGGGCCGCGAACGTCGGCACCATGCGGCAGGATGGCGCCCGGAAGGGAGCCGCTTCGTGGGGAACGAAGGCCGCGACGCGCCGGCGGCGCAGGGGCCAGACGCCGTGCTCGCCGCGCTCGACCCCGAGCAACGAGAGGTCGCCAGGGCGATCAGAGGACCGGTCTGCGTCCTCGCCGGCGCCGGAACAGGCAAGACCAGGGCCGTCGCGCACCGGATCGGGTATGCGGTAGCGACCGGTTTCGTCCGACCTGACCGGGTCCTCGCCGTGACGTTCACCACCAAGGCCGCTGGCGAACTGCGCGGCAGGCTCAGGTTGCTCGGCAGCCTCGCGGTCCCCGGCGCCGGGCTCGAGCAGGTACAGGCCAGGACATTCCACTCGGCGGCGCTGCGGCAGCTAACGCACTTCTGGCCGTCGACGGTGGGCGGTCCGCCGCCAGCGGTGCTGGATTCCAAGGTCGGGCTCCTGGCCGAGGCGGCCAGGAGGCTGCGGCAGAGGCTCGCGCTGGCCGAGTTGCGGGACGCTGCCGCCGAGATCGAGTGGGCCAAGGTGACGCAGGTGCGGCCCGAGGATTACCCAGCCGCCGCGGGGAAGGCCGACCGGCTCGGACCGGTGTCAGCCGATCGGATCGCCGACCTCTACGCCAGCTACGAGGACCTGCGCAGGGAACGGAATCTGGTGGACTTCGAGTCGGTTCTCGAGCTGACCGCCGCGATCCTGGCGGCCCACCCGGCTGCGGCCGAGTCGGTCAGGGACAGGTACCGCTATTTCGTGGTCGACGAGTACCAGGACGTGAACCCGCTGCAGAAGCTGCTGCTCGATCAGTGGGCTGGCGAGCGGGATGACGTCTGCGTTGTCGGTGATCCGCGGCAGACCATCTACTCATTCGCCGGCGCTACGCCCGCATATCTGGCCGGATTCCAGCATCAGTACCCCGAGGCGACGGTGATCCGCCTCGTCCGCAATTACCGCTCCACACCGCAGGTGGTGGCGCTGGCCAACCGTGTGGTCGGCATGCCCGGCCAGGCGCTGGTGGCGCAGCGGCCAGGAGGTCCCGTGCCGCGGCTAACTGAATATGCGAATGAACCGGACGAAGCCGCTGATGTCGCGCGGCAGGCCGCCGCCCTGATCCGAGCAGGAACGCCGGGCAGCCAGATTGCCGTGCTCGTCAGGACGAACGCGATGACGCGCGGCCATGAAGAGGCGCTGGCCGCGGCGGGCCTCAGGTTCCAGCTGCGCGGTACGGAGCGTTTTTACGATCGGGCCGAGGTGAAGCAGGCCATGACCTTGCTCAGGGTCACGGCGCGATCGGTCGGCCGTGATGAGGACCCGGCCGCCGCGATCAGGCCGGTGCTGACCGGTCTCGGGCTGAGCAAGGACCCGCCTGCCGGACGCGGCCGGGCCAGAGAGCGCTGGGAGTCGCTGGAGGCGCTGGCCCAGCTTGCCGACGACTTCTTCGCGGCTGCGCCGCAGGCCACGCTGGCAGATCTCGCCGCTGAGCTTGAACAGCGCAGCGCGACCGGCCACGAGCCGGAGACCGGCGGGGTCACGCTGGCGTCGCTGCACGCGGCCAAGGGCCTGGAGTGGGACGTGGTGTTCCTGCCGGGCCTGGTCGACGGCACCGTTCCCATCGTGTACGCCACCAGCACCGAAGCGGTGCAGGAGGAGAGGCGGTTGCTGTATGTCGGGATCACCAGGGCCAGGGACCAGTTGTTCCTGTCCTGGTCGCTGGCACGATCACCGGGGAGCAGGCAGACCAGGAGGCCCTCCAGGTTCCTTGACGGGCTGGCAGGCCGCGGGCTGGACGGGCTGGCCGGCGCGGGGCAGCCCAGCGCCAGCCTTGCGGTCCCCGTGGCCCGCGCCGGCGCCGGGGACCGGTACGGTGCCGCAGGGACGACCCGTGGCCGCAGGCCGCGGATTGAGGGAGGCGCGCGGCGATGAGCAAGGCACTGGACGCCGTGGTGGAGCTGCTTGACCTGGAGCAGATCGAACTCGACATCTTCCGCGGCCGGAGCCCGGAGAACGAGCGACGGCAGCGGGTCTTCGGCGGCCAGGTCGCCGGGCAGGCGCTCGTCGCGGCAGGGCGGACGGTGCCGGAAGACCGTCCCGTGCACTCGCTGCACGCGTACTTCATCCGGCCCGGCGACCCGAACGTGCCGCTGATTTACTTGGTGGACAGGGTCAGGGACGGCCGGTCGTTCACCACGCGGCGAGTCTCAGCCGTCCAGCACGGCAAGACGATCTTCACGTTGTCGGCGTCCTTCCATCACCCTGAGGATGGTGTCCTGCACCAGCGCCCGATGCCCGACGTGCCGCCGCCCGAGGCTGTGCCGTCGGCAGCGGAGCGGATGGAGGAGCTGTTCGGCGACGCGGCCGCGGAGTACGCCTGGTCGAATCCGATCGACATCCGGCATCTCGGCCCGCTGTCGCTGGAGGCCGTGAGCGACCCGTCGTTGCGGGTCTCGCACAGCATGGCCTGGGTGCGGGCGGACGGCGAACTGCCCGACGACCCGCTGCTGCACGTCTGCATCCTGACCTACGCCTCGGACATGACGCTGCTCGATTCGGTGCTGCTCGCCAACGGGTTGTCCTGGGCCGACGGCAAGACGGTCGGCTCCAGCCTGGACCACGCGATGTGGTTCCACCGGCCCTTCCGAGCCGACCGGTGGCTGCTCTATACGCAGGAGTCGCCGGTCGCCGCTGGCGCGCGCGGCCTCGCCCGTGGTGAGCTATTTACCTCCGACGGCGAGCTCGTGGTTTCCGTCATGCAGGAGGGGCTGATCCGGACAGCCTCCTGAACTGGACGGTTGCCTTTCGATAACGTCTGAAGATGGCTGCGGAAATTCAGTTGCCTCGTGGCGGTGGACTTGCTTAGGGTCTAAGCAAGTTCTCTCAGCAAGGCGGTCGAGCGATGCTGCACGAAAGAAGGAGGTGCCCGGAATGCTGAGCCACATGTGGATGGCCGATGCCGCGCCAGCGCGCGCGCTGTCCCGTACGGGTGCCTCGTTCGCCGGCGGCTGCACGGCCGTTCCGCGTGAGCGTGCCATCGAGACGGCGCCAGTCCGTTCGGACATCGTCCGCACGGCGGCTGCCGCGACGGCCGTCGCGAGCCTGCGACCGCAGGCGAGGGCGAGCGCCGTGCTCTCCGGCAACGCCACCCATGCGGCTGGCCAGGCGAAGTTTGTCCTGCAGCAGCGCACCAGCCAGAAGAAGTACGCCCGTACGACCCGGATCGCCGCCGCTGGCGGTGGTGCATTGGGTTCGCATCCGGCTTGGGATCCGGTCTAAAACAGACCGGCCAGAATCCCCAAAGGCCGCGAACCCGGAGCATCGGGTTCGCGGCCTTAGTCATGCGAGGCCACGTTTGTCAGACCAGAGAAGACGCTGTCAGACCAGTCGAAGAGCAGATGAGAGGGGATGACACCGATGTACCTGCCGGGAACCGCCGCCGTCATCGACGACGTCGCGGTGGCCGAGGCGGAATTTGTGCGGGTGACCGCGATCAGCAGGCCAGCGCCGGTTGCGATGGTGCCGGGGCCGGGGCTGAGCGGAGCGGGAAGGACCTTGGCGTTGCCGTGCGCCGGGGATCCTGATCTGTTCTTCGCGGAGTCACCCGACGACGTTGAGCTTGCGAAGTCGCTGTGCAGCGACTGCCCGGTCCGGCCTGCGTGCCTGGCCGGCGCCATGCAGCGCAGGGAGCCGTGGGGTGTCTGGGGAGGAGAGCTGTTCATCCGCGGCGAGATCGTTCCTCGCAAGCGCGGGCGTGGCCGGCCACGCAAGAACGACGTGGCGGCCTGATTCTCCCCCGCGCGATGAGGTCCGGGGTGGCCGCGGGCTGGTGAGCCCGCCGCCACCCCGGCCGTTCGCTTTCGCTGGCCGCTTGCCTAGCCTGCTGGCTCTTTGGCCAGGCCGAGCGCGCCGGGGTCCCGGTCGTCCAGCGGCACCTGGTCGGCCAGCTCGTCGGGGCCGTAGCCGGGCATCCAGCGCAGCACCTCGGCCCTGAATTCGCCGGCCGCCTCAAGCTGGCAGAGCACGCCGATGCCGGCAGTCGAGACCCGGTGGATCAGGATGTAGGACGGCGGCAGGTTGAATTGCCTCGCCACATTGGCGCCTCGCAGGTCGGTCATCCTGGCAGCCTCGCTCCGCATCCACTCCCTGCTGAATTTGAACGTCTCACTCTTGGACGGGTCAGCCAGCGGCGCCAGGAAGTCCTGCAGCGCACCCGCGTCTACCGTCACGCCGGGCCGCAGGAACCCGTGCCTGCGCAGCTCTTCTTCCGCCACGCCGATGTCGCCGCCGGTGTGCACGAGGTACAGCAGCCGCCCGAACAGCGGGGGAAGGCCATCTGGCAGCCGGTCAACGGCACCGAAGTCAAGCACGCCAAGCCGGCCGTCGTCGAGCAGCCGGAAGTTGCCCGGGTGGGGGTCGGCGTGCAGCAGCCCCGTCCGCGCCGGGCTGGAGAACAGCATCCGGACGAACAACAGCCCGGCCCGGTCCCGCTGCTCCTGGGTACCGTCGCTGATGATCTTGGCGAGCGGGGTGCCGTCCATCCACTCGCTGATCAGGACGTGATCGGTGGCCAGCACCGTCGGCGGCACAAAGATGTCTGGGTCGCCGGCGAACGCCTCGGCGAAGGCGTCCTGCGATGCCGCCTCAAGGCGGTAGTCCAGTTCCTCAGCGACCCTGGCCCGCAGCTCGTCAAGGAGCGGCCTCACGTCCAGGCCGGGCATCAGCACGGCGAAGAGCCGTCCGACGCGGCTGAGCTGGGCAAAGTCGCTGAGCAGCGCCTTGCCGGCGCCGGGGTACTGGATCTTGACGGCCACCTGGCGGCCGTCGTGCCAGACGGCCTTGTGCACCTGACCGATCGAGGCGGCCGCCGCCGGGCGGTCGTCGAATTCCGCGAACTCGGCCCGCCAGTCCTGGCCGAGATCGGCGGCCAGCACCTTGTGCACGGTGCTGGCCGGCAGCGGCGGCGCCGACTCCTGCAGCTTGGTCAGCGTTGCCCGGTACGGCCCGGCGAGTTCGGGCGGCAGCGCGGCTTCGAATATCGACAGGGCCTGGCCGAGCTTGAGCGCGCCGCCCTTCAGCTCGCCGAGCACACGGAAGATCTGGTCGGCGGTGCGCTGCTGGATCTCCTGAGCCACGATCTCGGCGGGGCGTCCGCCGACGCGTTTGCCGATCCCGAGCACGGTCCGCCCTGCCAGCCCGGCCGGTAGCGCGGCGAGCTTCACCGTCCTCGTGACAGCGCGGCGTGGCAGATCGTTCATGATCTCTATTGTCGGTTACCTGGCGGTGTGGGTGGCACACGGACATGCAGGATGTGGCGACCAGGTCCGGCGTCGCCATCGCCAGTCAGGGAGGACGAGCTCCAGGGTGCCGTTGACGGCCGCGCTTGACAGCGGGCCCTGCTCGATCGCGATCAGGGCCTGCGCGGCGGCCTGCGCGGCCACCGCGGTGGCGAGGACGGCGTCGCACGCGGGCGGATCTGGCCGCCTGCGCCCAAGCTGGGCGAGGATCAGGGGCCACGCCGGGTCGTTTCCGGCCCTGAAATAGTCCAGGCACAACAAGCACGCGGTCCGCCTCGGCACCACCAACGGGCCGACCACTCCGATCGCCTCGGCGGCGAGGACGGCCAGGTGCGGCACGTGGTCCCTGCTCAGCTGGGCGAGCCTGGCAAGCGGCTGGCGCCCCGCGAGAATGACCAGGTCAGGCTCGTCGATGGGGACAGCCGCCGCCCGAGTCTTCCGCGGCTGGCCCGGTCCCGCGACCGTGCCCTGCCCGCGGTATGCGGCCCGCGCCGACGGCCGGGTGGCTTCGGCCTGTCCGCCGGAGGGATGGCGGTCCGGCGGTGGGGTGGCTTCGGCCTGTCCGCCGGAGGGACGGCGGTCCGGCGGTGGGGTGGCTTCGGCCTGTCCGCCGGAGGGACGGCGGTCCGGCGGCCGGGTGGCCTCGACGTGACCGGCCGTGCGCTGCGATGGCTCGGCACCGCGCTGGGGGCTTACGTATTCGACGCGACCGACCCCGGCGGCCACGAGGATCCTGGCAGCGGACCGGCCGATCCGCTGGTCGCCTTCGATTCGTACGGCGGCCGCGCGGCGCCTGGCGAGCGCCCTGGCTCCGCCGTCGCCGTCTCGGTGTGCCAGCGAGGTGGTCGCCAGCTCAGGCGCGAGCTTGGCGCGAGCCTGTGCCGGGATCGCGCGGAACGTGTTTGCGGGGAAATCATCAAGCGCCCCGCCGGCTGCGAGCAGGGTGAGGATGCGCTCGGTCGCCTGGACCGGGATGCCGTGTCCTGCCGCGATCGCGATGACCTCGTCGCGCTCGCGGCTGCCGTCGAGTAAGCCGATGACCAGGGCCGCCTTGCCCATGCCGGACAGGGCGATCGCGCGGCGTGGATCGATGCCGATCTGTAGCGTTTCGCGGTCTCGCCAGACCGGGAGTAATCCGGATTTCAGTGCTGGTCGCATGCTGGCAGCGTGTCACCAGGGTCCGACAATGAATTCTGGGGGAAGGCCGGCCAAATAGAACGAAAATCGCACCCAAATACATAACCGACCGCGCCGCCAAGCCGCTCCGGTCGGTATGGATGGTCCATCCATAGCGGATTCTGGTGATGGATGGACCATTCATACCCGTCCACCCGATGCGCATTGGATCCCAGTGGTCCGCTGGAGCGGCGGTAGGGGCTGCGACCTCGGTGAACCGGGCTGGAGGCTGGCGGCCGGCCCACGGCTGGGCCTCCCAATTCTGTCCTGTGGATAACGTTGTGCATAGCGTGGCGAATCCGGAGGGCGTCCCTGTGGAAATGAGCGGGATAAGCGGCAGTCTTTGTGGCGCAGACGACAATTCGGCGGCGCATCAGCGGCCTATTCGCGTGCCGTCGGCTGTGGACAATGCGTGGCCCGGCGACTCGATGCGCGGTGGCTTGGCTAGGCCTCGGGGTCGCTGCCCTTGCCTGGCGTGCCGTCCTCGCCTTGCCCGCCGTCGCCTTGTCCGCCATTGCTCTGCCCGCCGTCTGGCGGCTCGGCCTGATCGCCGGTCGGCCCTGTGCCGCTCGATTGTTGCCCGCCGTCGCTCTGCTGGTCGTCTTTGGTGAGGTCGGACAGGTCAAGCTCGGGCCGCCCGCGGACGAAGCCCTCCGGGTCCTCCAGGTCCTCGGCGGTCGGCAGCAGGTCCGGGTGCTCCCAGATCTCGTCGCGGCCGCTGGTCCCGCGCTCCTTGGTCAGCGCGCGCCACATCGTGGCAGCCTCGCGGAGCCGGCGCGGCCGCAGTTCCAGGCCGACCAGGGTCGCGAAGGTCCGCTCGGCGGGGCCACCGGTCGCCCTGCGGCGCCTGATCGCCTCGGCGAGCGCGTCCGCATCCGGCAGGCGGTTGCTCGCGGCGTCGGCCACGACCGTGGCCACCCAGCCCTCGACCAGCGCCAGCAGCGTTTCCAGCCTGGCCAGCGCGGCCTTCTGCTCGGGGGTGTCCTCTGGCTGGAAGGTCGCGGCACCCGACAGGGCCTCAGTCATGGCCTCCGGGTTCTCGATGTCGATGTGCTGCATCGCGTCGCGCAGCGACTCAGGGTCCACGTTGATGCCGCGGGCGTAGTCCTCGACCGCGCCCAGCAACCGGGCCCGCAGCCAGGGAACGTGGCTGAACAGGCGCTGGTGCGCGGCCTCGCGCATCGCGACGAAGAGCCTGACCTCGTCTTCGCTTACCGAAAGGCCGGAGCCGAACGCGGCCACGCCGGCCGGAAGGAGCGCCGCGGTGCCCTCTGGTCCGAGCGGCAAGCCGATGTCACTGGAGCTGACGATGTCCTCGGCGAGCGTTCCGACCGCGTTGCCCGCCTGGCCCCCGATCATCATCCCGGCCATCCTGCGCATCATCTCGCCGAAGCCGCCGAGTGCCCCGGCCAGTGCGCCTGCGGGCATGCCGCCGGTCAGTTCTGGCGGGATGTCGCTCAGGTCGGCATCCTCCAGCGAGACGACGCCGCCCACGCTGTCAACGGCCCGCTCGGCGATCGGCTGACAGAGCGTCTGCCACACAGGCATCGTCGCCTCGACCCACTCGGACCGGCTCCACGCCTTGATCGAACGAATGCCGCTCGGCAGTGAGGTCGCATCCTCCAGCCACAGGTCAGCCAGCCGGACCGCGTCGACGACGGCCGAGCGCTGGTTCTCCAGGACGCTCGGGTCGCCCTTCGCGACGATCGTCTGCCTGGCCGCGTTCTTGGCCATGTCCCAGTTGACCGGGCCGCCCTGGTAGCTCATCGCGTCGGCGACCTGCCTGAGCGCCTCGGCGATCTGCTGCGGGTCGCCGAACGGACTGCCGGGACCCAAAGGTCCGCCTGGCCCGCCGGGTCCGCCCTGGCCGGGTCCGCCCGAGCCAGAGCCCCCTGCGTCGCCGCCTGACCCGCGGTCTGGGTCGTCTCCTGGCTGGCCGGGCAGCCCGAAGCCGAAGGGAGGCTCACTCATCGTCATAGCCTCTCGGGCAGGATGGAAGTATCACATTCGCCAAGTTATCCCAGGAGCGCTTCGCGGTGAGCGACCGAGTTGGCAAGGTTCGCCAAGGGCGGAGCGCTGCTGGCGGGCGCGAGGGTGCGTGGCAGGCGGGGCGGGCAGCTGCGTCCGGCCAAGCGGGATAGGGCTGATGACGCCCACCGCGATGACCTGCCGGTCGTCGCAGTCACGGGCGCCGCGCACGATCTCGGGCTCGCGTTGACCGCGCGGCTCGCGCAGTCCGATCGGTTCAGTCGCGTGATAGCCATCGACGATCGCCGCGGCGATCTGACCGGGGTCATCTGGCGTGTCGTCGACATCCGCGATCCGGCGCTTCCCGGCCGGCTCACCGGTATCGACGTGATCGTGCACACCGACCTCGACCTGGCCGCCGACTCCGACCCGAAGATCAGGCGGGCCTACAACGTGCGCGGCGCCCAGACCGTGCTCACCGCGGCCGCGGCCGGGGGAATCGGCCGGGTGGTGCTGATCACGAGCACGATGGTGTACGGGGCCAAGCCAGATAATCCGGTGCCGATCGCCGAGAGCGCGGCGCTGGGGGCCGACCCCGACGGGAGCGTCGTCGGCGACTTCATGGAGATCGAGCAGCTTGCCGAGCGCTCGCCTCGCACCAACCCCGGCATGTCGATCGCCGTCGTCCGCCCGGCGGCCCTGGTGGGCGAGGGCATCGACACGCTGATCACCAGGCACTTCGAGGCGCCGCGGCTGCTGGCTGTCAAGGGATGCGCGCCGCGCTGGCAGTTCTGCCACGTCAGCGACCTGCTGTCGGCGATCGAGCTTGCCGCGGCCGGGGAGGTGAAGGGCGCCTTCGCCGTCGGCTCCGATGGCTGGCTGGAGCAGGACCAGGTGGAGGAGCAGTCCGGGCTGCGCAGGATCGAGCTCCCGGCCGGCGTGACCTTCGCGACCGCTCAGCGGCTGCACCGCGCCGGCATCACTCCGGTTCCCGTGTCTGACCTGCACTACGTCGTCTACCCCTGGGTGGTCGATTGCCAGGCGCTGCGGGAGATCGGCTGGCGGCCTACGGTGACCAACACCCAAGCGCTGCAGGCACTGCTCGTCCAGCGGGCGGGTCATCACGCAGTAGCCGGTCGCCGGTTGGCGAAGAAGGACGCGACGATCACGGCGGCTGGCGCCACCGTGGCGGTGATCGGAACCGCCGCGATCGTCCGCCAGGTGCGCAAGCGACGGCGCGAAACCTGAGCACCTCCTGTGCGCTGTACCGTGGCCGGGTGAACGTCATCCGGCTCGCCGAGTTGCGGGATACGCCGCTCTCGGTCGACGAGGTCTACGCGGCTGTCACCGACGACGCGGCCGGCGGTATCGCCGTCTTCGCTGGTGCCGTCCGCGACCACGATCACGGCAGGGCCGTGACCGGCCTGTCCTATTCGGCCCACCCGTCGGCGGCCGATGAGCTGCGCAAGGTCTGCGAGCGCGTCGCTGGCCGGTTCGACCTGCACGCGATCGCGGCATTGCACAGGACCGGAGACCTGGACATCGGTGACATCGCGGTCGTGGTCGCCGTGTCCAGCGGTCACCGCGGCACCGCCTTCGACGCCTGCCGTGCGCTGATCGACGACCTCAAGGCGGCCGTCCCGATCTGGAAGCACCAGCGCTTCACCAGCGGCGACAGCGAGTGGGTCAACAGCGCGTAATAACCTTGCCCGCATGTCACGTCGCGCGGTAACGCTCCTGATCGCCGGGCTCGGAACTCTCGCCTGCCTGGTGGTCGTGTTCGCGGTGCCCGTTCCCTACGTCGCCTTGATTCCCGGACCGACCTACAACACGCTCGGGCCGCTCGGCGGCAAGCCGGTCGTCCAGATTTCCGGTCACCGCACCTACACCGCGCCTGGGCACCTGAACATGGTGACGGTCTCCTACATCGGCGGTCCGGGCGCGAGCCCGCCGTTCAACATCCTGGCGGCGCTGCAAGCGTGGCTCAGCCCGCATCAGGCTGTCGTGCCGCAGGAGGAGTTGTTCCCGCCAGGGCAGACGCAGCAGCAGGTGGTCAAGCAGGACTCCGAGCAGATGGCTAACTCCCAGGAGACCGCCCAGGCAGCGGCCCTGTGCCAGCTCGGGATCAACTTCACGACCATCGACACGATCAGCGGCACTATCCAGGGCCTGCCGGCGCGCGGCCGGCTGCTGCGCGGCGACGTCATAACAGCGGTCGACGGCAAGCCAGTGACCTGCAGGTCCACGGCAGCGTCCATGATCAGGGCGCGCCACGTCGGGCAGCGCGTCGTGCTGACGATCAAGCGGGCCGGCGTCCGGCACGTCATCACGCTGAAGACCGCCAGCTTCCATGGCCAGCCTGTCATCGGCGTCAACGTGGTCGAATCGTTCAAGTTCCCGTTCACCGTAAAGATCAACATCGGCAACGTCGGCGGCCCGAGCGCCGGCATGATGTTCGCGCTGGCGATCATCGACAAGGTGACTCCTGCAAACCTGACCGCGGGCAAGTTCATCGCCGGCACCGGCGAGATTGAGGTCGGCGGCGCGGTCGACCCGATCGGCGGCATCCAGCAGAAGATGGCGGCGGCAAGAGCGGCCGGCGCCACGGTGTTCCTGGCTCCAGCGGGCAATTGCCAGGACACCGCGGGCTCTGTCCCGGCCGGCCTGCGCGTGGTGAAGGTCAGCACGCTGCGGGGCGCGATCGCGGCGCTGAAAGCGCTCAAGGCGGGCAAGCCGGTCCCCAGCTGCTAACGCTCGCCGCGTTGCCCCGCGGCTGGATGGCATGCCCGGCAGGACAGTGCTAGCCAGGGGAACGACCCACGAAACACCCGCGGTGCGCGGTAACGAGGTGCGTTGCCGGTAAGTTGCCGTCAAGGACTTACGTTCGCGTGCTCCGCCGCCACCGTGTCTGGCAGGTTCCGGGCCGGAAGCCACGCGCTCGTAGCTCACTGGCTACGTGGCTTAGGCGTCGAAGGGGAAGAGCGGTGACCTTCAGAGTTCCCGGCCCGCAATCGGGCGGCGGACGCCAGGTAGTGCTGCCCCGCTGGCCAAGATTCGTCATCCCCACGGTGATCATCATCGTGGCCGTGGCCGTACTGCTCGCGATCGTCGCTGGCATCTGGACCGATTGGCTCTGGTACAACTCGGTGCACCAGACGCGGGTCTTCGACACGACCTACAGCACCAAGTGGCTGCTCTTCGCGGTCACGGCCGTGTTCATGAGCGGTGTCGTCGGCGCGAACCTCGTGGTCGCGTACCGCCTTAGGCCGGCCGACCCGCCCACCGGTCCCGGCCATCAGGGCGTCGAGGCATACCGGCAGGCGATCGACCCGCACCGGCGCGGCGTCATGATCGTGCTGCTCGGCCTGATCGGCCTGATCACCGGGCTTGCGGCCGCGAGCAACTGGCGTACCTGGCTGCTGTTCATCAACCGGGTGCCGTTCGGTCACAAGGACCCGCAGTTCCACCTGGACATCTCGTTCTTCGTGTTCGTCTATCCGTTCCTGCGGATGCTGCTGTCGTTCCTGTTCGCGGCCGTCCTGCTCGCGCTCGTGCTGTCAGCGGCGGTGCACGTGCTGTACGGCGGGCTGCGGATCGCACGGCGCGCGCGACCCTCGCGCGGAGCCAGAGCTCAGATCTTCGTGCTGGTCGGCGTCTTCGTGGCGCTCAAGGCCGCCGCGTACTGGGTGGACAGGTACGGGATCAACTTCTCCCAGCGGGGCGTCGTGCAGACCGGGGCGTCCTACACCGACGTCAACGCGGTGCTGCCTGCCAAGACCGTGCTCGCCGTGATCGCGGTCATCTGCGCCGTGCTGTTGCTGGCTGGCGCGTTCCGGCGCAGCTCGCTGCTGCCTGGCATCGGCTTCGGCCTGCTCGTGCTCTCTGCGATCCTGATCGGCGGGGTGTACCCGTTCATCATCCAGCAGTTCGTGGTCGGGCCGAACCAGCAGGCCAAGGAGCGGCCCTACATCAGCCGCGAGATCACGCAGACCAGGATCGCGTACAACGTGGCCGGTACGCAGGTGATCCCCTATCCCGCGTCGGCGACGCTGCCCCGCGCCGCGCTTGCCAAGGAGGCGGCCGCGGTTCCCGACTTCCGGCTCCAGGACCCGGACGTCTCCTCCATCGCGTTCCAGCAGTTGCAGCAGGTCAAGGGCTATTACCAGTTCGCCGGCGTGCTCGCGATGGACAGGTACATATTCGGGCCGAATCCGATCCCGCAGGACACCGTGGTAGGCGTGCGCGATATGGCCGGGCCGCCGGCCGGCCAGGTCAACTGGGTCAGCACGCACCTGATCTACACGCACGGATACGGAGTGGTCGCGTCCACGGCCGCGCGGACCCAGCCCAACGGCAACCCGAACTTCATTGAGGGCAACATCCCGCCGCGCGGGGTCCTGGGCCTGCGCCAGCCGCGGGTGTACTTCGGCCACGAGGGCGCCAGCTACGTCATCGTCGGCGGCCACCAGCGGGAGCTTGATTTTCCTAACGAGAGCAGCAGGGGCCAGAGCAACACCACCTACCAGGGCACCGGCGGGGTGCCGGTTGGCTCGTTCGGCGCCCGGCTGCTGTTCGCCATCCGGTTCCGCGAACTGAACATCCTGATCTCAAGCGCGATCGACGGCAACTCGCGGATCATGTACATCAGGGACCCGCTGGAACGGGTGCAGAAGGTTGCGCCGTTCCTCACCCTCGACGGAGATCCGTACCCGGTCGTGGTCGGCGGCCAGATCCTGTGGGTCGTCGACGGCTACACGACCACCAATGACTATCCGTACTCCAAGCGGATCAACCTCAACCAGGCCACGTCCAACACCTATAGCCCGAACGGCCTGGCGGTTGGGCCCGATGGCGAGGTCAACTACATCAGGAACTCGGTGAAGGCGACCGTCAACGCCTACACCGGCGCGGTGCACATCTACCAGTGGGGCAAGGCGGGCCCGGTGCTCAAGTCGTGGAAGAAGTCGTTCCCCGGGCTGGTCGCCCCGCAGCGCGCGATCCCGCCCGAGCTGCTGCCGCACTTGCGCTATCCCGAGGTGCTGTTCGACGCCCAGCGCGAGATCCTCGCGCAGTTCCATGTGACGGACCCGGCGTCGTTCTATGGCGGGCAGAACTTCTGGGAGATCCCCGCCGATCCGACCGCGCCGGAGAACTTCCCGATCAGCCAGCCCCCGTACTACTTGACGCTCAACATGCCTGGCGCCGGCGGGCCTGAGTTCTCGCTGACCACGCTGTTCACGCCGAGGAACAGGCCGAATCTGGCCGCGTACATGGCGGTGAACAGCAACCCGGTCGGCCCCCCTGGCAGCTACGGCAAGATCACGCTCCTGCAGCTTCCGCAGGCCACCGCGATCCCCGGTCCGCAGCAGGTGCAGAGCAACTTCGAGGGCTTCGCGGCCGCATCCGAGCAGCTCAAGCTGCTGCGGGGCGGCGGCTCGAAGGTGACGCTCGGCAACCAGGTCACGGTGCCGCTCGGCGGCAGCCTGCTTTCGGTCGAGCCGGTCTACGTCTCGGCATCCTCGGTCACCAACACTGGCGCGTACCCGCAGCTGCAGAGATTCCTGGCGTTCTATTACTTCGGCGGCGGGGCCGCGGGGAACAAGGTCGGCTTCGGCAACACGCTGACCGACGCGCTTGCCCAGGTGTTCGGCGGCGCCGGGCCGAGCCCGACCAACCCAGGCGGACCTTCGGGCGGGCGGGTAAGCGCGCAGGTGCGGCAATTCCTCGCCCAGGCCGAGGCGGCGTACAACCAGGCGCAGATCGACCTGCACGCGGGGCGGCTCGACCTGTACTACAAGGACATCCTCAAGATGAAGACGGCTCTCGACGCGGCCAGGAACGCCGCGAAGTCCTCGAAGAGCGGGCCCGTCGGCTCGCCGTCGCCGTCGCCGTCGTCGTCGCCGTCGTCGTCGCCGTCTGGATCGGCGTCACCGTAGGCGTCGCGGTTGCCTTAAGCCCAGCCGGCCGTAACGGGTGCTGACATAGCGCCGCGGAGCCGTGGCCTGCCGTTACCCGGGCCCGATCTGCAGGGCAGAAAGCGGCAAACGCGGCGCTTGCCGGGCCACGTCGCACCGTGCGAGGGCGTAGGCTCGATGCTGCGGGGACGTAGGTGGGCGCAGACTTCGCTGTGGCAGTTCCCGGATGACGAAGAAAGGCCATCGGAGAGGAGCCTGACGCGCGGTGGGTCCCCGTGTGCTCGTTGACGCGACTGGCGTTCCCGCTGACCGCGGTGCTATGGGGCGCTACGTCGACGGCTTGGTTTCGGCGCTGGCCGAGGCCGGTGCCGATCTCGCGCTGGCCTGCCAGCGCGCCGACGAGGAGCGGTATGCCCGGCTGCTCCCTGCCGCGCGGATCGTTCCTGGCCCGCCTGCTATCGCGCACCGGCCGGCCAGGCTCGCCTGGGAGCAGAGCGGACTGCCGCTCGTTGCGACGCAGATCGCCGCCGACGTCATCCACTCGCCGCACTATTCGATGCCGCTGCGCCCTGGCCTGCCGACTGTCGTCACGATCCACGACCTCGCGTTCTTCACCGCTCCTGACACCCATAGCCCGGTCACGGCCACGTTCTACAAGGCCGCCATCAGGACCTCGGCCTGGCGAGCAACCCGCCTGATCGTCCCGTCGAAGGCCACCAGGGACGAGGTCGTGCGCGTGCTCGAGGCCGACTCCACCAAGATCGACGTGGCCTACCACGGCGTCGACCACACCCAGTTCAACCGGCCGAGCCAGGCCCAGCTTGACCGGGTCGCCAGCCGACTCGGCTTGCACGGCCGCTCGTATGTCGCCTACCTGGGCACCCTCGAACC
Organism: uncultured Actinomycetota bacterium; assembly: GCA_963696215.1. Lineage (GTDB taxonomy): Bacteria > Actinomycetota > Actinomycetes > Streptosporangiales > Streptosporangiaceae > Chersky-822. Next base: position 630,788 of record CAVOJF010000002.1, on the reverse strand, counting down.
GCGCAAGAACGTGCCCGCGCTGATCGCCGGCTGGGTCGGCGCCGTAGCCGACCTGGCCGAGCCGCCCGCGCTCGTGCTAGCGGGCGGCACCGGCTGGAGCGACGAGGTGGACGACGCAGTGGCCGCCGTGCCTGCGCACCTGCGCCTGGTGCGGCCCGGCTACCTGCACTACACCGACCTGCCTGGGTTCTTCGGCGGCGCGCTCGTCGTGGCGTTCCCCAGCATCGGCGAGGGCTTCGGCCTGCCCGTGCTTGAGGCCATGGCCTGCGGTGCGCCGGTGCTTACCACGCACCGCACCTCGCTGCCCGAGGTAGGCGGCGACGCTGTCGCTTACACCGAGCCGGACGCCGAGAGCATCAAGGCCTCGCTGCGGGCGCTCATCAACGATGGCGCCCAGCGCGAGGCGCTCGGCAATGCCGGCTACGCCAGGTCGCTGGAGTTCACCTGGGCGGCGTCGGCGCAGGCGCACATGGCTTGCTATGAGCGCGCCGCGTCGGCCGGGCAGGGGTAGTCTGCCTGGTCATGTCGAGCGATGCGGCTAGCACCGGACGAGCGGACGAAGGGCGCTACGGCGAGGCCGGGCAGCTTGAGGCGATCCTGCTTGTCGGCGGTCAGGGAACGAGGCTGCGGCCGCTGACCATCGGGATGCCCAAGCCGCTGCTACCGACGGCCGGCGTCCCGTTCCTGGCCCATCAGCTAGCCAAGGCGGCCGCGTCCGGGGTCAGGCGGGTCGTGCTGGCGACGGCATTCAAGTCCGAGATGTTCGCCGAGACGTTCGGCGACGGCGCGGCCTACGGCCTGGAGATCGTCTACGTCTACGAAGAGGAGCCGCTCGGCACCGGCGGCGGGATCAGGAACGCGGCCGCGTCCTTGCGCAGCGGCCCCGATGACCCCGTCGTGGTCCTCAACGGTGACGTGCTCTCAGGACACGACATCGGCGCCCAGATCGACATGCACCGCAAGGCCGACGCGGCGGTCACGCTGCACCTGGTGGAAGTGCCCGATCCGGTCAGGTTCGGCTGCGTGCCGACCGACTTCGATGGCCGGGTCACCGCGTTCCTCGAAAAGACGCCGCACCCGGTGACCAGCCAGGTCAACGCCGGCTGCTACGTCTTCACCAGGCGCTACATCGACGCGATGCCACCCGGCCGGGTGCTGTCCGTGGAGCGGGAGACGTTCCCCGGCCTAATCGAGGCCGGTGAGACCGTAATGGGCTACCTCGCGTCCGCGTACTGGCTGGATGTCGGCACGCCGGAAGCGTTCGTTCGCGGCTCCTGCGATCTGGTGCTCGGCGAACTCACTTCGCCCGCACTCCCCGGCGAGCCCGGGCAGGTGCTCATGCTGCCCGGCGCGAGCGCGGACCCATCCGCTGAGCTTTCCGGCGGTAGCACCGTCGGCGCCGGCTGCGTCATCGGAGCCGGCGCGACCGTGTCGGGATCGGTGCTCTTCGACGGCGTGACGGTCGGCGACGGCGCCAGCGTGATCGCAAGCGTCCTCGGCGCGGGCGCGCGGATCGGCGCAGGCGCGGTGCTGGATGGAGCCGTCATCGGGGCTGGCGCGGCGATCGGCGGCGGCAACGAACTGCTGCACGGGCTGCGGGTCTGGCCACGCGTGCGGCTGGACGGAACCGCGATCAGATTCTCCACCGATGCCTGACCAGCCGGCACCTGCCTCGTGCTCGGCAGGCCATGCGCTCACCGGCTCCTGACCGCGACTGCGATGCAGCGGCAACTGGAACGGCGTTGGCAGGCACCGTTCGCGGTCGACGTAGGCAGCGTCCTGTCCGTGCATCGCCGCGGAACCGGCGACCCCGCCTACAAGGTCGACCAGGCCGGCGCCATCTGGCGCGCCAGTCGCACGCCCGACGGGCCTGGCACGATCCGGGTTGCCTGGCGCTCCGTGCCGTCCACGGAACCGGCCGGCCCTGGCGGCGTGACGCTCGCAGACGCGCGGGCCTGGGGTCCTGGCGCGGGCTGGCTGCTTGACGCGCTGCCTGACATGCTCGGCGCACAGGACAGGCCCGAGGAGTTCGTCCCCGGGCACCCGGTCCTGCGCGAGCTAGCCAGGCGGCACGCCATGGTCAGGATCGGCAGGTCAGGTCTGGTCCTTGAGTCCCTTGTGCCAGCCGTGCTCGAGCAGAAGGTGGTGGGCAAGGAGGCGTGGCGATCCTGGCGGCTATTGCTGCGCGCGTTCGGCGAGCCGGCGCCGGGCCCCGAGGCCAGCGGCGGGTCACCGGGGCCAGCTCCGGCAGGCCTGCGGGTGCCACCAGGGCCCGCTACCTGGGCGTCGATCCCCTCATGGGAGTGGCACAAGGCCGGAGTCGAGGCGGTCAGGGCACGAACGGTCGCAGCCGCCGCGCGGGTCGCTGACCGCCTGGAGGAGGTGCCAGGGCTGCCGCCGGCGCAGGCCGACCGCAGGCTCCGGGCCCTGCCAGGGATCGGAGTCTGGACCTCCGCCGAGGTCAGGCAGCGAGCCTGCGGCGACGCGGACGCCGTGTCTGTCGGCGACTACCACCTGCCCGCCATCGTCGGCATGGCGCTCGTCGGCCGGCCGGTGGACGATGACGGGATGCTCGAGTTGCTCGCGCCCTACCAGGGACACCGGCACCGGGCTTCGGTGCTGGCGTGGTTCAGCGGCGCCCGCCCTGAGCGGCGCGGACCGCGCCTGGCCATCCGCGACTACCGGGCATTCTGACCGGCGCCCTGATGGACGGTACCGGCGGTCCCCGCAGGCGCGCCCGCGACCTGGGCCTGGTGCTCGGGCGCCACCCGCCTGGCCCGTACGGCGCGATCACCGACGTCGCCGGCATCCGGGTCGGCCACGTGACGCTGGCCGAAGGCGACACGATCAGGACCGGGGTCACCGCGATCGTCCCTGACGCGGTCGACCGGGCGGGCGGCGCGCTCGCGGCCGGGCTGTTCGTGGGGAATGGCTACGGCAAGCTGACCGGCGCCACCCAGCTAGCCGAGCTCGGCGCGATCGAGACGCCCATCGTGCTGACCGGGACGCTGTCGGCGTTCCGTGCCGCCGATGCCCTGATCACCTACCTGCTGCGGCTGCCTGGCAACGAGCAGATGATCTCGGTCAACCCGGTGGTGGGGGAGACCAACGACGGCTACCTGTCTGACATCAGGGCCAGGCCGGTCACCGAGCAACATGTCCTTGCCGCCATCTCTGGCGCCTCAGGCGGCCCCGTGGCCGAGGGCGCGGTCGGCGCGGGCACAGGCACGTCGGCACTGGGATTCAAGGCAGGGATCGGGACGGCGTCGCGGGTGCTGACGCTCGCCGACGGCGGCGCCTGCACGGTCGGCGTCCTGGTTCAGGCGAACTTCGGAGGGGTGCTGACCGTCCGCGGCGTGCGAATCACCCGGCCTGCGACGCCAGAGGTGCGACCCGCTGCGTCGTCCGCCGGGAACTCCTGCATGATCGTCGTCGCGACCGACCGGGGGCTTGACTCCAGGCAGTTGACGAGGGTCGCGCGCCGGGCGGTGTTCGCGATGGGCAGGACCGGCGCCGATTTCGCCGGGGGTAGCGGCGACTATGCCGTGACCTTCGCTACCGGGGCCGAGGCCGGCGTGCCCGATAGGGCGCTTGATCCGGTGTTCGCCGCGGTGCAGGACGCCGTCGAGGAGGCGATCCTGAACTCGGTGTTCATGGCCACCACGACGAGCGGCTACCTGGGGCGGGTCAGGTATGCCGTCCCGCTGGACCTGGTGACCGGCGCGTGCCGGGCCGCTGGCGTGCTCGGGGATTAGTCGGCGAGAATCTGTAAAAGCTCAGAAAACAGGTCAGGAGGAACGGTGCTCTACGCGTTCGGATTTGACAGGGTCGGCGTGGTGGTTAGTGATCTGTACTTCGTCGACCCGAAGCCACAGCCGGGCCAGGAAGGCGCGGAGCACGGCGTGCGGCTCGAGGTGCGGATGCTCGGGCAGGGTGAGCTGCAGGGCTCGATCTACTCGGCGCGGCCGATCGAGGTGGGGCGGCCGGTGTGGCGGGCTGACCTGCTCGAGGCCGTCGACGGGCCGCCGGGGAGCCTGAACCGGGCGCATCACCACCCCGCCTTCAACGGATGGGAGCCAGGTAAGCGTGTCTTCGAGCGGGGCCTGTCCTCGGCGCCGGTGCAGTGGGTAGGGGAGCAGCTGTCTGACCTGGACGCGCTCCTGGAGCGGGCTGGCGTGGCTGATAACGGGTCGTTCACCGCCGACGCCGAGAGCTTGCGCGGCGCCGCTGGCCAGATCATGGCTGCCGTGCAGAACCTGCTTGACCTGGTCAAGGCCGGCGAGCTGGCCGCGGCTCCCGCCGGTGATCAGCCAGAAAGCGCCAGGGTCAGCTGGCTGTGAGGCCCGCCAGGCGGCCGCGACGTGCCCGTGCTTGGGGGCCGTGCGACGCGGTCTGGCACGGCTCCGCCTAGGGTAGGAGACATGCGAACCGCCGGAACTGTGCAGGTACCGCCGGATAACCCCCCGTCGCCGAGTGCGCTGCGCAGGGCGCTGGCGCGTGCTCGCGACGGCAAGCCGATCGACCAGACCGAAGCCACCGTCCTGCTGTACGCCAGGGGCGAGCAGCTGACCGAGTTGCTCGGCTACGCGGCACGAACTCGCGACGCGGGGCTCGCCGCCGCGGGTCGCACCGGGGTGATCACGTACTCGCGCAAGGTGTTCATCCCGCTGACGAGGCTGTGCCGGGACCGGTGCGGATACTGCACGTTCGTGACCGTGCCGGGCAGACTGGGCCACGGCAATGAGTTCTTGTCCCCTGACGAGGTCCTCGACATCGCCAGGCAGGGCGCCACACTCGGCTGCAAGGAGGCCCTGTTCACGCTCGGCGACAGGCCAGAGGCGCGCTGGCGGCAGGCCAGGGACTGGCTCGACGCGCACGGCTACGACGACACGCTGTCTTACGTGCGCGCGATGGCGATCAGGGTGCTCGAGGAGACCGGGTTGCTGCCGCATCTCAACCCAGGCGTGCTGACCTGGCAGGACTTCCAGCGGCTGAAGCCGGTCGCCCCGTCCATGGGCATGATGCTTGAGACGACGGCGTCGCGGCTGTTCACCGAGCGGGGCGGGCCGCACTTCGGCAGCCCGGACAAGGATCCGGCGGTCAGGCTCAGGGTGCTCGAAGACGCCGGCCGGTCCGCGGTGCCGTTCACCACCGGGATCCTGATCGGGATCGGCGAGACGCTGGCCGAGCGGGCCGACTCGGTCTTCGCGATCCGCGGGGTGGCACGCGAGTACGGCGCCGTGCAGGAAGTGATCGTGCAGAATTTCCGCGCCAAGCCGGACACCAAGATGCGGGCGATGCCCGATGCCGAGCTGGACGACCTGGCGGCGACCATCGCTGTGGCCAGGCTGGTGCTCGGGCCTTCGCTGCGGATCCAGGCGCCGCCGAACCTGATTGGCGATGAGTACCAGCTCATCCTGGACGCGGGGATCGACGACTGGGGCGGCGTCTCGCCGCTGACGCCGGACCACGTGAACCCCGAGCGGCCGTGGCCGCAGATCGACGACCTGGCCGCACGGACGGCCGCTGGCGGGTTCTCGCTGCGCGAGCGGCTCACGATCTACCCCGGCTACCTCGGCGAGCCGTGGCTCGACCCGAGGCTCGCGGCACACGTGGCAGCGCTGGCCGACCCGGCGACCGGACTGGCGCGCGAGGACGCCATGCCTGCTGGCCTGCCATGGCAGGAGCCCGACGGCGGCTGGGGCGAGTCGGCGGGCCGGACCGACCTGCACGTCACGATCGATACGCAGGGCCGCACCGCCGACCGGCGCGGCGACTTCGAGGACGTCTATGGCGACTGGACCGAGATCGCCGGACGGATCTCGCCAGCGGCCAGGCGCGATGGCTCAGGCGGTCGGTTGCGCGCAGAGGTGGCAGCGGCGCTGCGCAGCGCCGAGCGCGACCCGGCCGGCCTGACCGACGCGGAAGCCTTGGCCTTGCTCGACGCGGACGGTCCAGAACTCGACGCGCTGACCGGTCTGGCCGACGCGATCAGACGGGACGTCAACGGCGACGCCGTCACCTACGTGGTGAACAGGAACATCAACTTCACGAACGTCTGCTACACGGGCTGCCGGTTCTGCGCATTCGCGCAGCGGCGCACCGACGCGGACGCCTACACGCTGTCGCTCGAGCAGATCGGGGACCGGGCAGCGGAAGCCTGGGCCGCAGGCGCGACCGAGGTGTGCATGCAAGGCGGCATCCATCCCGACCTGCCTGGCACCGCGTACTTCGACATCGCCGGCGAGGTCAAGCGGCGCTGCCCTGAGATGCACGTCCATGCGTTCTCGCCGATGGAGGTCATGAACGGGTCGTCGCGGACCGGGCTGCCGGTTCGCGAATGGCTGCAACGGGCCAGGGCGGCGGGCGTCGACTCGATGCCAGGCACCGCCGCTGAGATCCTCGACGACGACGTGCGCTGGGTGCTCACCAAGGGCAAGCTGCCGACGTCAGCCTGGATCGAGGTGATGACGACCGCGCACGAGCTTGGCATCCCGACGACCGCGACGATGATGTACGGCCACGTGGACACGCCGGCGCACTGGGTCGCGCACCTGCGGGTCATCAGGTCCATCGCCGATCAGACCGGCGGGTTCACCGAGTTCGTGCTGCTGCCGTTCGTGCACGCCAGTTCGCCGATCTACCTGGCCGGGCTGGCGCGCCCTGGCCCGACGCGACGGGAGAACCGGGCAGTGCACGCGCTCGCCAGGCTGATGCTGCACGGCGCGATCGGCTCGATCCAGTGCTCGTGGGTCAAGCTCGGCGATGACGTGTGCCGGGAGGTCCTCGCGGGCGGCGTGAATGACCTCGGCGGCACGCTGATGGAGGAGACCATCAGCCGGATGGCCGGCTCGCAGAACGGTTCGTTCAAGACGATCAGCCAGCTGGCGGATATGGTTGCGCCTATGGGCCGGCCGTTGCGCCAGCGCACGACAACCTACGAAGTGCCCTCGGCCGAGCGGCAGGCGGCCGCTCAGGCGTCGGACGGCGTCTGCTCGTCGGTCCGGGGTCACCCCGGTCGCTCGCTGCCGCTGATCACGCTGCCGAGCACGGGGTCTTGACCGGGGCGACCCGGGGAAGATCACACCGTTGGGCGGTCCACGCTGACGTGCGCCGCTCGCGTGACCCGGATCGAGCAGGGAGTGGCTGAGATGTCGACAGTGACTCGTTCAGCGCGGCTGACCGGCTGGGGACGGACTGAGCCGACGGTTGCCGAACTGGCCGAGCCGACGTCCGCCGACGAGATCGCCGGGCTGGTGAAGGGCGTCGCGGCTGGCGGCGCGATCGCCCGCGGACTCGGGCGCAGCTACAACAACGCAGCACAGAACGAGGGCGGACTCGTCATCGCGACGTCCGGCATGCGCGAAGTGCTGTCCTTCGATCCCGCCTCGGGCGTCGTCAGCTGCGAGGCGGGGGTGAGCCTCGAGCAGCTGATGACCGACCTGCTCCCGGCCGGCTGGTTCGTGCCGGTCTCACCGGGGACCAGGAAGGTGACCGTCGGCGGGGCGATCGCGGCCGACGTGCACGGCAAGAACCACCACTCGGCTGGTTCCTTCGCCCGCCACGTTCTGTCGTTCGACCTGCTGACCGCCAACGGCGCAGTGCTTACGGTCGCGCCCGAGTCCGATCCCGACGTGTTCTGGGGGACCGCGGGCGGGATGGGCCTGACCGGGATCATCTTGCGGGCCTCGATCCAGATGAAGAAGGTGGAGACGTCCCGGCTGGTCGTCGACACTGTGCGGACCGCCAGCATCGACGACACGATGGCGCACCTGGCCGCGACCGACAAGGACTACGACTACACCGTGGCCTGGACGGATTGCCTGGCGACCCGCGGCAGCCTGGGCCGCTCTGTCATCACCAGCGGAGACTTCGCCACAGCCGGTGACCTGCGCTACCGGGACCGCGGCACGCCGCTGGCTTTCAAGCCGTCCGCGTTGCTTGGCGCTCCGCCGGTGTTCCCATCGGGACTGATCAACGCGCGGACGGTAGCTCTGGTCAACGAGGCGTGGTACCGCAAGGCGCCGCGGCTGCGGACCGGCGAGATCCAGACGATCGGAAAGTTCTTCCATCCGCTGGACGGCATCGCGAACTGGAACCGTGCCTACGGCCCGGCCGGATTCCGGCAGTACCAGTACGTGGTCCCGTTCGAGGCCTCTGACGTGGTGGTCCGGTCGCTGGAACGGATCAGCGCGCTGCGGGCTCCGTCGTTTGTGACCGTGCTCAAGCGCTTCGGTGCCGAGGATCCCGGCATGCTCTCGTTCCCGAAGCCGGGATGGACGCTAGCCCTTGACTTCCCGGCGAGGACGCCGTGGCTGAGCCGGCTCTGCGCCGAGCTCGACGAGATGGTCCTCGAGGCTGGCGGACGGCTCTACCTGGCCAAGGACTCCAGGATCCCGCCCGATCTCATACCGGCGATGTACCCGAGGCTGGCGGACTTCCGCCGTCTGCGGGCGAGCATCGACCCGGCCGGGATGTTCAGCTCAGATCTCTCTCGCCGTCTCGGGCTGTGACGGAGTCCCACGGGTAGGCAAGCTCCGGTCGGCGCGCCCGCCGCAGCAGCCAGATGCCGGCCCGGCCAGATCAGCGGTCGATGATGAAGGACTCGGGGTCGCGGTCAGGGCGCGGTGGCGGCGCCGCGGCCGGATGACCGACGCCCACCGCGCCCATCGGCTCCCAGCCCGCGGGCAGGTCGAGCGCCGCGGTCGCGACGGGGCCGCAGAACAGTGTGCTAGACACCCAGCACGAGCCCAGCCCTTCGACCGCGAGCGCGACCAGCAGGTTCTGGACGCCGGCGCCCATCGCGACCAGGAACATCGCCCGCTCGGACGCGTTGCGTCTCGGATCAGGGTAGGTGTGCGCGGCGTCGGCGACCAGGCAGGGCACGATCAGCAACGGCGCCCGGCGCAGCGGCTCGCCGCGCCGGGTCCGGCGGGCGATCTGCTCCTCGGTGAAGCCATCGCCGCGCAGGTCAGCCACCCAGGCTGCGAGCATGTCATCGAGCAGCCTGGTCCTGGCAGCCTGCGAGGCCACGACCGCGAACCGCCATGGCTGGCTGTGGTGCGGCGCCGGCGCGGTCACCGCCGCCGCGATCGCGCGGCGCACCGCGGACTGGTCAACAGGTTCGTCGGTGAAGTCGCGCACCGTCCGGCGCTCGGCCAGCACGTCGGCGGCCCCGAGCCGGAACATGTCCTCAGCCGCCGGCCTGACCAGCGCCGCCGCGCCTGGCCCGTCTTCGCCGTCCTGTCCGCCCGCTGCCGCTGGACTGACGAGCTCGGCCAGGCCCCGCACGATCGCGACCGGGACCTGGTCGGTCTTGCCCTTGACCAGTTCGGCTGCGCCGGCGATCTCATCAGCGACGGCGGCCACCGTGACCTCGAGGACGTTGCCGAAGCTGTCGGCCTGGCCGCGGTGATCGCGCAGCGGAAGCACGCCGGCCGCCCCGATCGCGGTGTCGGTCTGACCGTTGCGCCACGGTCGGCCCATCGTGTCGGTGATCAGCACGCCAATGCACGCACCGGTCAGGTCGCCGACGGACTTGCGCAGCCGCCTGGCCGAGCCATCAGGATCCTCGGGCAGCAACACTACGGTTCCGGCGGCTGTGTTGGACCGGTCGACGCCGGCGGCCGCGAGGACCAGCCCGTGCCGGGTCTGCGCGATCGTGGTCGGGCCGCGCCTGGCAACGACGCGGACGGTCTCGGCGGCGATCGCGTCCTCGCGGTCGGCGCTGACCACACGCCCCTCGGCCTTGCTGATGATCTTCGAGGTGACGACCAGGATGTCGCCATCGGCCAGGCCGGGAGCGGCTGCCGCGATCAGTTCTGCGAGGTTCGCGCCCGCCGTGATCTCCGGCAGCCCGGGCACGCCGATGATCGTGATCTCGCTCATCGGGACAGCTCCCGTGCAAGGTCGATCGCGGCCGTCGCGATCGCGGCGGTCGCCGCCGGATCGGTCATGTACAGCGGCAGCGCCCGGACGGCGATCGCGGCTAGCTCCGCGGCGTCGAGTTCGCCCGCATCGGAGGTGTCGACCAGCCAGCCGTTGAGAAGCTCAGGCCCGTAGTGCGCCGCGACGGCACTGGCGGTCGTCTTCACGCCGATCGCCGCGAGGCAGGCGTCCGCCATCCCGCGGACCGGGGCGCCGCCGATCACCGGGGATACCCCGACGACGGTCTTGGCGCGGACCGCGTCGGCGATTCCCGGGATCGCCAGGATGATCCCGATGCTCACCACCGGGTTGGACGGAGGCAGCAGGACGAAGTCGGCCGCCTCGATCGCCTCGAGCACGCCGGGCGCCGGGGCGGCCTGGCTCGCCCCGGTGGGCACGAAATCGAGCGCGGGAACCTTCGCGTGCAGTCTGACCCACCACTCCTGGAAATGCACGGTGCGCCGGCCAGCGCCGTCTTCGATCAGCACGTGGGTCTGTACGTCGTCATCGGTCATCGGCAGCAGCCGCACGCCAGGCAGCCATCGCTCGCACAGCCGCTGGGTCACCGCCGACAGGGGCATCCCCGACCTCAGCATCTGCGTCCTAGCGATGTGGGTGGCGAAATCGCGGTCACCGAGGCTGAACCAGTCAGGCCCCGCGCCGTAGGCGGTCAGCTCTGACTGGACCACGTGGGTCTCGCCAGCCCGGCCCCAGCCTTGTTCCTCGCTGATCCCGCCGCCGAGCGTGTACATCACGGTGTCCAGGTCGGGGCAGACGTGCAGGCCGAAGAGCGTGATGTCGTCGCCGGTGTTCCCGATCACGGTGACGTCGGCTTCCGGGGCGGCGAGCAGCAACCCGCGCAAGAACCTGGCGCCTCCGACGCCGCCCGCCAGCAGTGTGATGCGCATGCGCCGAGTCTGCCAGCCCGTGCGGCCAGATCGTGCCACCAGATCAGGCAACCAGACCCGGTAACCAGCCGGCGCCAGGCTGGGACCCCAGCATTCGGGCCCGACTTTCCCGTCATCTGGGGCAAGCGGTTCAGCTTTATCACGTATCCGCCTTGACGTTTGGCAAGACACGCGCGTGTAATTTCATCAGTGTAATTCTCTGACGGGCTTCGCTCGGGGCATCAGAGAGCAGACGGGGTAGCGAGGGGTGGAGGTGCGCTGTGACTGACGCAATCGTCACGCTCGTGCACGAAGCGTTTGGCATCGGCGCGGATGAGGCCGCGGAGCCATCCTGGCAGGATCGGGCGCTGTGCGCCCAGACAGATCCTGAGGCGTTCTTTCCTGAGAAGGGCGGCTCGACCAGAGAGGCCAAGCGGGTGTGCCGTAGCTGCGAGGTCCGGACCGAATGCCTGGAGTACGCGCTCGAGCATGATGAGCGGTTCGGGATCTGGGGCGGCCTGTCGGAGCGTGAGCGCAGGCGCTTGAAGCGGCAGGCCGGCTAGCCGAGCCATCGCTCAGCGGCGGGCACGCCGCCGGTTCCGTGACGTCTGGCTCCGTTTACGAAATAGGCGGAGATAGACTGTTATGCGGCGCTGCTCGACCGCCTGGGCCGCTTCCTGCCAAGGTCGCCGTCTGCCGGTGCCGGGCGCCCAGGTTCGCGTATCGTTCACAGAAACCCGGCCCGCCGGCGGCCAGGCCTTGGCAGATGCCGGCCCCCGCTGGGGTCACGCCCCCTGAGCAGCAATCGGACACCCTTGTCGCCGAACGAGTCTTATCCGCAGCACGTCGTGACCGCTGTCATCGTCGCGCATGACGGTGCGTCCTGGCTTCCTCAGCTCGCCGACGCCGTACTCGGGCAGACCCGCCCCGTGCAGCGCATCGTCGCCGTGGACACGGGCAGCCGCGACCGCAGCGGCGCGGTGCTCGCGTCGAAGTTCGGCCAGCCAGCGGTCTTCGGCATGGACCGGGCGACTGGCTACGGTGCCGCGATCGCCCGCGCGCTGCATCACCGCGCTGCCAACACTCAGGTTCCAAGGCCTGCCGCGGGCGGCGCCGGCGCTGGCTCGGGCGCAGGGCCAGGCGGCCAGCAAAGCCAGTCCGGCGACCGGATCGAGTGGCTCTGGCTGCTGCACGACGACTGCGAGCCCGCGCCCGACGCGCTTGAGCAGCTGCTCCGCGGCACCGTCGAGACCAGCACAGCGGCGGTGCTCGGGCCCAAGGTCAGGGACTGGTCGAACCGCGACGTCATCCTCGAGGCCGGCCTCACGCTGGACACCGCGACGCGGCGGCTGACCGGGATCGAGCCGCGCGAGGTCGACCAGGGGCAGCACGACGGCGACCGGGACTCGCTGGCCGTCAGCAGCGCAGGCATGCTCGTCCGGCGCGACGTATGGGAGCAGGTCGGCGGCTTCGACCCAGCCATGGGCCTGTTCATGGACGACATCGACTTCTGCTGGCGGGTGCACGCGGCCGGCTTCCGGGTCAGGGTCATCACCGACGCGATCGTCTACCACGCCCAGGCCGCGGCCAGGCACCGCAGGCCGGTCTCGGTCGGCCGCCGGGCCAGGATGCTCGACCGGCGCAACGGCCTGCTGACGCTGCTCGGGAACCTGCCATTCAGGCAGATGGTGACCGCGGCGGCCGGCAACTTGATCGTGTCGCTGCTGCGGATCACGTTCTTCCTGCTCGCCAAGCGCCTCACAGCGGCCGTGGACGAGATGAAGGCCCTGACCTCGGTCCTGTGCCATCCGTTCAGGCTGATCAAGATGCGCGGCGCCAGGTCACGCGGCCGGCGGGCCGCTTACAGCAGGGTCAGGGCCGACGTGCCCTCCGGCCGGTCAGGCAGGCGCCTGGCCGAGTTCGTGATGTCGGCGATGTCGAAGACGCAGCCGGACACGGCCGGAGCCCACCACGCGACCGATGACCCGACCGACGACGACTCCATGCTCATCGACAACGGCCTTGGCAGGCGGCTGCTGACCAGCCCGTCGCTGCTGACGTTTGTCCTGCTGCTCGCGGTCGCGATCGCTGCCGGCCGGTCGCTGCTCGGATCTGGGCCGCTGGGCGGGGGCTCGCTGGTGCCAGCCTGGGACGGCGCTTCTGACCTGTGGGGCACCTACCTGCAGTCGTTCCACCCCACAGGGATCGGCTCGACCACACCGGCCCCGGCCTGGCTCGCGGTGATCGCGACGTTGTCGACGGTGCTGGCCGGCAAGCCATGGCTGGCCGTCGACGTGCTCCTGATCGGCTGCGTGCCGCTGGCCGGGATGACCGCCATGCTCGCGGTGCGCAAGGTGACGACGTCCGCTGCGGTGCGGGTCTGGGCGAGCGTGACCTACGCGCTGCTGCCGGTCGCGACCGGTGTGATCGCGTCCGGACGGTTCGGCACCGCCGTCGCGTTCGTGCTGCTGCCGCTGGTCGTCGCGCAGGCCGGCAAGATGGTCACCGAGTCAGGCGCGCGGGCCGGCCGGGCAGCCTGGGCGACCGGGCTGCTCGTGGCGATCGCTGGCGCATTCGTGCCGCTGCTCTGGCTGCTCCTGCTGATTACGTGCGTGCTCGCTGCCCTGGTGTTCCGCACAACGAGGCGCGGTCTGCTGCGCAACCTCACGATCGCGGCGCTGACACCGCTGGTGCTGATGCTGCCGTGGACCGTGACGCTGCTCTCGCACCCGGCTCAGCTGTTCCTCGAGGCCGGGCTGCCGCAGCAGGGAACGCCGATCTTCGGCCTGCCAGCCAGGTCCTTGATGCTGCTGAGCCCAGGCGGGCCAGGCATGCCGCCGTACTGGGTCACCGCGGGCCTCGTCGCTGTCGCGCTCGCGGCGCTGTTCGCCGGGCGCAAGCGCCGGGTGATCATCGCCGGATGGGGCCTCGCTCTCACCGGGCTGCTCGCGGCCGTCGTGACGAGTCACCTGGTCGTGCAGCCCGAGGACGGCGCACAGATCGCCGTCTGGGCGGGCCTGCCACTCGCGCTGGCGGCCATCGGCCTGCTGCTTGCCGCCGCGGCGGGCGCGGACGCGCTTGGCCGGCTGCTGGCCGGGGTCAAGGGCTGGCGTGCGATCCTGTCCGGCCGCGGGCCGTGGGCAGCGCTGCTCGGGCTCATCGCGTGCTCCGCGCCGGTCCTGGCCGCCGCGGCGTGGCTCAGCAACGGCGTGAGCGGCCCGGTCCACCCGGTCAGCAACCAGGTGGTGCCCGAGCTCGTCGCCGTCGCCGCTGGCCAGAGCAGGCAGGTGCGCACCCTGGTGCTGAGGTCAGAGCACGGCCACGTGTCCTACCTGCTGCTGCGCGGGCCCAGCCCGTCGCTGGGTGACGCCGCGCTGGCGCCGCCGCCGGCCGCGCAGCGAGCCCTGAGCAAGACGGTCTCCGCGCTGACCACCCCCGACGGCCGGCTGGCCGCGAACCAGGCACAGCTGCTGGCGGACTTCGACATCGGCTTCATCCTCGTGCAGTCGCCCGTCGACAGGCAGCTGGCCACGGTGCTCAACAACGTGAGCGGCCTGCACCCTTACAGCAACACCGCGCACTACTCGCTCTGGCAGCTCGACACCCTGCCTGCCAGGGTCAGCGTGATCAAGCCGGACGGCACGGTGGTACCGGTTCCGTCGGGCCAGGTCAGCGTGGCAGGCGCGCCGGTTCCCGCGGGCGGCGGAACCCTCCTGCTGGCCGAGCCGGCCGGCGGCTGGACCGTCACCCTCAACGGCCAGGCCCTGGCCGCCGTGCCTTCGCCGGCCGGGAGCTGGGCGCAGGCGTTCCGGTTGCCCCGCAGCGGCGGCACGCTCAGCGTCGGTCACCCTGGCTTGTCCCGTGACCTGCTGCTGCTGTTCGAGCTGCTGGCGCTCCTCGTCGTTGCCAGCCTGGCCCTGCCGGGCATCAAGGTCGCGGAGCTTGAGGCGCAAGTGGCCGCCACGGCCGGTGCCGCGGAAGCTAGGACGGGCAGCCGTGCCGCTGGCAGGCGCGCCACGGGCCGCACTGCGGCACGCATTCCGGCGGGCGTGGCCGCTGCGGGGCTCGCCGATGCTGATCAGGAGGCCGGCGACGCGACGGCCCTCGTACCGGCCCCCGGGCGGCCCGGACTGGCCGAGGTCGGCGGCGCCGGCAGCGCGGGCAGCCAGAGGCTCGCGCGTGGTGCCCGAGCCCGCGCGGGCAGGGCGCGGGCTGCCGGTGGCGGGCGGGCCGGCCGGAGCAGAGGCGCTGGCCGCGCCGCTGCTGGCGGAGCCGCCGCAGGAGCGGACGCGGCGCTCGAGGGCGGCGCAGGAGCAGCGGGGCTGGCAGCGGCGACGGGGAGTAGGAGGGGACCAGGCCGCAGGCGCGCCGCGGGACCCGAGTCCAGGGACGCGGGCCGCCGCAGCGGCGCAGGTCCGGCCGAACGTGACGGCAGGCTGGCTGATCAGCCGGCCCGAGGCGGCGATGGCCGGCTGGCCAGGGCGTGGCCATATTCGGCCGCGGACGACGACCTGGCTGGCGCCGCCGACGAGGGACGCCTCACGGAGGCGTGGCCATACGCGCCAGCCGATGAGGACCGGCAGGGCGGACGTCGCGAGCGGCGGACCGAGGCGCGGCCGTACGCCGCTGCTGATGAAGACCGGCGAGGCGCCCGCGCCGCCGACCCGCTCTCGGACTCGTGGCCATACGCCGGAGGGGGCGACGCAGCATCAGGCCAGCGGTCTGGCCTGGCAGACCCGTACGCCAGTCAGGATGCCCGCGCGGGGAACCGGAGCCGGCCAGCGGACCCGCTGACTGCGGACTGGTCGTACTCCGATGAGCGGGATGCCGACAGGGGCGAATTGTCCGGCTATCCGGCAACGGGGCTCTCGGGCCAGCCGTATGACGGGAGCGAACGTGAGCCGGGAGGCGGTCATCGCGGCGCAGGGGCCGGACGATCGCCGTCTGGCCGGTCGCCGGAGGGTGACTGGCCCTATCCGGGTCCTGACGCCGAGGCCGGGCGCGGTCGCGCACAGTCCGGAGCAAGCGCGGCCGATTCCTGGCCGGGGTCGGAGCGGGACTACCTGGACCGCGACCGCCGCGACGTCGCGGACGAGGATCCCTACGGCCTGGACATGTACCGCCAGGATCGCCATCAATCCGGGCGGGACGACGCCGACCGTGATCGGGCCGGCCGCACCCGCCACTACAAGACCAGCGAACCGAGCTCGCCGTCGGGCCTGTGGCCCTACCAGGAGCCTGAGCGGCGCGCAGACTCCGGTACCCACCGTCGGCTCGAATTGGAGGCCGGGGACAGCCGGGAGAGCGGCTCCGGCGGGCGGCGCCGATCCGGGCGAGAGAGCGGCGGGAGCTCGCGCGAGCGCGGGGACCGTGATCTCGGCGGGCGCAGCGGTGGCGACTACGGTCGTGACCCGCTGACCGGTCCGCGCCGGAGCAGGAGCGAACTGGACCGGGACGGCAGCGACTGGGTGAGCCAGGATGATCGCGATGCCGACCGGTCGCAGCCCAGCGAGGACCGGTACGGCGCGGAGCGGGGCCGGGCCGGCCGGCACGGATCTGGCAGGCGCGGCGTGAGCCGGCGGGGCCAGCGGGGCGGCGACGAGCGGTCATCACGCTCTGCCCAGCCGGTCGGCGATGACTGGCCATCGGCTGAGCAGCCCGCCGCATGGTCCGGCGGCGCCGACGAACTCGAGCCGCTGCCACCGCTGCAGGATCCAGGCCGGCGCCGCGCCTGGCGGTCGGCCGAGGACAGCGACTGGGGGCGGTTCGCCGACGAGGACAGCTCTGATCCGCGCTGGGCCGCACCGCTGCCCGAGTTCGAGGCCGAGTATGAAGGGGATTCCTGGTGACGGGCCGTAAGGCCAGGCCGGCCAGAGGCCGCCAGCTCGCGAACCGCTTCATCCTGGCCTTCCTTGTCGTGCTCGCGCTGGCCGGGCTCTACGGTGTGGCCGGGCTCAGCCGCGCAGTGCTGCTGACGGCCGCGACCAAGCCCGTGGGCACGGTCGGCCGCCTTGAGGTCAGCTCGGCCGTCGCGGCCTGCCCCTCGCCAGGTCTAGCCGCGCCTACCGGCGGCAACGTCGCCATAGCCAGCGCGCCGGCCAGCACGGGCAGCGGTCAGTTGTCCCTGACGCCGCTGCACCTGGCGACGCCGACCAGCCCGGTCACGACCGTCAGCTCAGCGCCGCCGCCTGGTCAGCTGACGATCAAGACCATCCACCTGGCTCCCGTTGCGAAAAAAGTGAAGACAGCCATGCTGGCCATGGCCGGCGGTCTGGTGCCGACCAGCCTGGCCAACGGCGGGCTCATCGTCTCGGCGACTGGGTCGGATGCACAGGGATTCGACGTGGAGCAACTCGGTCCTGGCGGGCAGCCGACCGCACGCTGCCAGGCGCCGGGCTCTGATTTCTGGTTCATCGGACCGGAGACGACCAAGCTGACCACCGAGTTGTACCTGATCAACGCCGACGACGCACCCGCGGACGCGCATGTCGGCGTGCAGACCGACAGCGGCCCGCGGCTCGGCGCCCCTGACTCGGGCATCCTGGTGCCGCCGCACTCGATGGTGGTGCAGAACCTCGACAAGCTCGTTCGGTCCGCGAAGGCGGCAGCCCTGCACGTCACGACCAGCACAGGACGCGTGGTCGCCGCTGTCAGGGAGACCAGTAAGCCAGGTAAGCCCGGCATCTGGCTGCCGCCGGCGCCGGCCCCCGCGACGACGCAGGTGCTGACCGGACTTCCTGACACGACGGGCACGCGCGAACTGTTCATCACCGTGCCTGGCGGCGCGGCCGCGCGCGTGAAGATCACCGCGGTAACGCCGCGCGGCACCTACCAGCCGACCGGCGGGAACGGGATCAGCCTGCTCGGCAGGCTGACCACCGGGATCGCGTTGCCGTCGCTGAGCGGCTTCCCCGGGTCGATCAAGGTCTCCGCGAATGTCCCCGTGACGGCCGTGCTCGAGGTGTCAGGCGGGCCGGCTCGCCAGGCGCGTTCATCAGCGGTTCGGCGCCGATCACCGAGCAGGGAGTGGTTGCGGCGGCGCCTGCCGGTCCTGCGGGCACGACCGAGATCGTGCTGTCTGCCCCCGGCAAGGCGGCGAGCGTGCGGATCACGCAGGCGGCCCCTGGGACGCCCCTGACGGGGCCGTCAGGCCAGGTGGTGAAGATCGCGGCCAGAAGTGCCACCGAGGTGAAGCTGAAGCTGCCCAAACAGGCGTCCAAGAGCTCCCTCATGGCTGTTGTGGTGACGCCCCTGGCCGGTTCGGGGCCGGTCTACGCGGCCAGCGTCGCGCTCAACAGCGGATCGGTGGTCACGGTGCTGCCGATCGGTTCGTCGCCGACCATGGTCAATCTGCCTAGCGTGCGCGAGTCGCTGCTGCAGGTGCTCGGGTCGTAAGGCGGTCGCCGCCGCGTCAGTCCTCTTCCGGATAGCCGGGGTCAATCGCCTGCGGGTCAAGGCCGAGCAGCCGCGCGAATTCCTCGATGACCACGTCGAGCACCAGTTCGCCGAGTTCATCCTCGCCCTCCGCCCTGGCCAGCAGGGGCCGCCGGTACAACACGATCCTGGCCGGGCGCGCTGGCCGCGCCGGGTTCGCGGGATCGGGCCACGCCGGGTCGACGCGGGCGAGCGGTACCGGGTCAGCGTCGGGAAGGAACTGCTCGGCGGTCAGGTCGCCTGACGGGACTTCCTCGACCGCGAATTCCACCCCGGCTAGCTCGGATTCCCAGCGGGGCTCCAGCTGCGCGACTGCCTGCAGGACGAGTTCATCGAAGCGCTCGGCTCTGGTGCGGTTCATCGGCGAACCGACTGGGGCAAGGGGTCCGCGCAAGCCGCGCCCATGCCGGTCACGCCTCCGGATCCGCGCGGTCGCCGGTGGTCGGCTGTCAGCCGGTCGCACAATCACACAGCGTAACGCAAATGTGCCTGACTGCCGCATGCGGCGCACGGTGCTGGGCGCTGGCGTGACGATGGCGAGCCAAGACACGATCGTGCAGAGTGCCCCGGGTGGTGGCGTTACCGCCGTGCGTACCGATACGGTCAGCGGTTGTGAGCGAACTACGCGGCCGCGGCATGCGTCGGCCGTGTGGGGCGCGGGGGGTCGTCGTCCCCCTCGGAGCCGTGAGCGAGGTGGGTCTTTGAGTTCTCGCCGCTGCTCCCGCCCGACCTGCAAACGCGACGCGGTCTGCACCCTGACCTACGTCTACCGGGACTCAACGGCGGTGCTCGGACCGCTCGCGGCCTTCGTCGAGCCGCACTGCTACGACCTCTGCAGCGCACACGCCGACCGGCTCACCGCGCCGCGCGGCTGGGACATCGTCCGGCTGCCGCTCGCCCCGAGCCAGGAAGCGGCGGCGGATGACCTGGAGGCCCTGGCAAACGCCGTCAGGGAGGCGTCGGTGCCGAGAACCAGAACCGAACCCGTCGGGCAGGGGATTGAAGTCGGCAGGCGAGGACATCTGCGGGTGCTACGGTCGGCGCCGCCCGAGCGCGGCCGGCCGGGCTAGCCGGATCTCGCGTCCCGCGGCCGGCTGGCCACATCTGGCTCGGATCAGCCGTCGGCGTCCGGCCTCTTGCCGCTCGGTGACCGATAGTCTGGCCGCCTGGATCTGCACAGCGGTCCGCCAGCAGGGCGGCGCACGGGGACGGTCGGGAAGGGCAAGCCGAAGTGGCCGACTACGCGAAGATCTTTAAGTCATACGACATCAGGGGCGTCGTCCCTGATGAGCTGGACGAAGGGGCGGCGGAAGCCATCGGGGCCTCCTTCGCCAGGCTGACTGGCGCCGAGGCGATCGTGATCGTGCACGATATGCGCGCCTCGTCTGGCCCGCTCGCCACCGCCTTCGCTCGCGGCGCCACCTCGGCGGGCGCCGACGTGATAGACGGCGGGCTCGGCTCGACCGACATGCTGTACTACGCCAGCGGCTACCTCGGCATCCCTGGTGCGATGCTGACCGCCAGCCACAACCCGGCAAAGTACAACGGGATCAAGCTCTGCCGGGCCGGAGCGAAGCCGGTCGGCGAGGACACCGGGCTTTCCGAGCTGCGCGAGCTGGCTAGCGGCTGGGTGCGCAGCACCGCGGCGAACCCAGGCACGGTGCGTAAGAAAGACCTGCTCTCTGGCTACGCGGAGTACCTGAAGACCCTGGTCGACCTGTCGCGGATCAGGCCGCTGAAGGTCGTCGCTGACGCCGGGAACGGCATGGCCGGGCACACCGTGCCGAAGGTGTTCGATGGCCTGCCGATCGAGACCGTGCCGCTCTACTTCGAGCTGGACGGATCGTTCCCAAACCACGAGGCCAACCCCCTCGACCCCGCGAACCTGGTCGACCTCCAGCAGATGGTGATCAAGTGCTCGGCCGACATCGGTCTTGCCTTCGACGGTGACGCCGACCGGTGCTTCGTAGTCGACGAGCGTGGCGAGATCGTTTCCCCGTCGGTTCTGACGGCCCTGATCGCGGTTCGCGAACTGGAGCGGGAGCCAGGCGCGACGGTGATCCACAACCTCATCACGTCCAAGGCCGTGCCGGAGATCATCGAGAGCCACGGCGGTACCGCGGTGCGGACCAGGGTCGGGCACTCCTTCATCAAGGCCGTGATGGCGGAGCGCCGCGCCGTGTTCGGCGGCGAGCACTCCGGCCACTTCTACTTCAGGGACTTCTGGTTCGCCGACTCAGGCATGCTCGCCGCGCTGCACGTCCTCGCCGCCCTGGGCGGCCAGGACAAGCCGCTATCGGAATTGCTCGGCGCGTATTCGAAGAACGTGATGTCCGGGGAGATCAACAGCGAGGTAGCCGACCAGGCAGGAGCCACGGTGCGGGTGCGCGCGGCGTTCACGGGACGCCCGGGGATCACCGCCGACGAACTCGACGGGCTGACGATCACGGCCCCGCGGTGGTGGTTCAACCTGCGCCCGTCGAACACCGAACCGCTGCTGCGGCTCAACGTGGAGGCCGAGGACGTTGCCACCTTGACTAAGGTAACAGACGACGTGCTGCACATCGTGCGCGAAAATGCGTGACGAGGCAGTGCCGACCATCCTTCCGCCGGCGCCCGCCGACCGTGCCCGACGAGCAGTGACCACCCTGGAGAACCGGTGAACATCGACGACTGGCTGCTAGAGATCCTCGCCTGCCCGAAGTGCCACGCGCCGCTGCGCGCCGACGAGGCGGCCAGCGAACTGGTCTGCACCGGCGCCGACTGCGGCCTTGCCTATCCGGTGCGCGACGACATACCCGTGCTGCTGGTCAGCGAGGCCCGCGATCCAGCCGCCAGCTAACCCGCGGCACCCGGCCGTATGAGCGACTCCCGCGGCGGCGGCGGCGGGCACGGCGACAGCCCGCGCGCGGTCCTCGCGGCCCTGGGTGCGAACCTCGGGATCGCGGCGACCAAGTTCGTCGCCTTCGCGATCACGGGTTCGGCGTCGCTGCTTGCCGAGTCGGTGCACTCGGTCGCGGACTCGGGCAACCAGGTGCTGCTGCTGATCGGCCGGAGCAGGGCGAGGCGCGAGGAGACCGAGCAGCACCAGTTCGGCTTCGGCGCGGAACGCTATGTCTACGCGTTCATCGTCGCCGTCGTGCTGTTCGTGGTGGGCGCCATCTTCTCGATGTACGAGGGGATATCCCGGATCAGGCATCCGGAGGAGGTGCTCTCGCCGGTCGTGGCGTTCGTCGTGCTCGGGGTGGCCATCGCGCTTGAGGCCTTCTCATTCCGCACCGCGATCAGCGAGTCGAACCTGTCCCGCGGCCGGGTCAAGTGGGGCGCCTTCATCAGGCGCGCAAAGGCTCCTGAGCTCCCCATCGTGCTGCTCGAGGACTTCGCGGCGCTGATCGGCCTCGGGTTCGCGCTCTGCGCCGTGATCCTGTCGACGGTGACCGGCGACGGCAGGTGGGACGGTGCCGGGTCGATCGCGATCGGCGCACTGCTCGGCTGCGTCGCCGTCGTGCTCGCCGTGGAGATGAAGAGCCTGCTGATCGGCGAGTCAGCCAGCCCCGAGATGCAGCGCCAGATCGTCGCCGCGATCGAGGGGACGCCGCTGATCGACCAGGTGATCCACCTGCGGACGCTGCACGTCGGCCCTGAATCGTTGCTCGTCGCCGCGAAGGTGGCGGTGCGGCGGGGCGAGCTAGCCGAGACCATCACGGCGACTATCGACGACGCTGAGCGCAGGATCAGGGCCGCCGCGCCGATCGCGGGCCTGATCTACCTGGAGCCTGACCTGTACGAGGCGACGAGGCAGGACACGTCCGACCCCGCCGTCAGCACGGTCCGCGCTGCGCGCGGCGGCACGGTTCAAGCCGGTCAGGCCGGTCAGGCCGGCCGGGCCAGTGGCGGTGAGGCAGGTCAGGACGGGCCGGACGCCGCGCCTGATCGTGGCGACAGGGCCGCTGGCGGCGAAGCCGGGACCTGAGCCACTGGCCGCACGGCGGCCTGCCCTGGCACGAAGGCACGGACGATGCCCCAGCCGAACAGCGCGAGCAGCCCGGCAGCACCCGCGAACAGGTAGATGTTGCCAGCGATCACCTGGGCGCCGTGCCAGGTCAGCGGCTGCTTCATCGGCACGTTTGTCACGACGTTGAGGCCGTTCTGCGTGCCGGTCAGGATCGGCAGGACCGGGAAGTTGCCGAACGCCAGCGTGACCAGCCCGGCGATGCCGAGCCAGACCCGCCGCGACGCGCCGCGTGCCAGGAGCGCCAGGCCGGCCAGCGCGGCCAGCCACGGGCCGACCCAGACCCAGTGGTGCAGCCAGCTAATCGGTGAGATCAGCAAGCCGGTCAGCGCGCAGGTCAGCACGCCGAGCATCGGATAGCCATCGCGATGCAGCCACGTCGCGCAGACCATGCCGGTGAGCAGCGTCAGCGCGGCCGCGATCAGCCACGGTTCGGCCGCTAGCTGGGCGTGCTGGAGCAGCCTGCTCAGATAGCCGCGCAGCGACTGGTTCCAGGCCGAGGCGAAGAAGAACTCGACGTTCGCCTTCGGAGTGCCGTTCGCCCGGTTGAGCAGCCCGCTCTGCCAGTAGGTCGCCGATGCGCCGGGCATGACGGCGAAGCCGGCCCCGACCGTGACCAAGAATGCGGCCGTGGCTACCGCCGCCTGCCGGAACCGGCGCGTGACCAGCAGGTAGGGGATGAAGATCAGCGGCGTGAGCTTGATCCCGGCCGCGACGCCTGTTGCGATCCCGGTCCACCACGGGCTCGCGACGGCATCGGACCAGGTGGGGCTCGCCGGCGTTCCGCTCGCCCGGATCGCGGCCAGGTCGGCCGCGGAGGGTCGCAGATCCCAGATGATCGCCACCATCAGCAGCAAATTGATCTGGCCGAGCCCGATGTTGGACTGTACCGGCTGGGTCCACAGCGCGGCGCCGGCTACCGCGAGCAAGGTTCCGGTGCGCAGGCGGCCTTTCTGAACGCCCAGTCCTGCCAGCGTCAGCCAGAGCGCGTAGATCAGCGCCGCGAGGCTGAACGCGGTCATTCCCCACGTCAGGATCAAAGGCTTCACGAACGACATCAGCGCGAAGATCGCGGCAGCGAACGGGGGATAGGTGAAGGGATTGCCGCCGCCGGGGGAGACCCAGTCGTACAGGGGCGTCGGATGACCAGAGCGGAAGCGGTAGGCGTGCCGGACGATCAGGCCGCCATCGCGGTAAATGCCCAGGTCGAACATCCTGGCGGGGAAGGACGGCTCGGCCGCGTGCACGATGAACCTGGCCAGCGCCAGCGCGAACGCGACGGCGCCGATCACCAGCAGCGGCGTGCCAATCCGCTCGCTAGCTGAACGGCGCCGAGCGCGCGGGCTGAGCACCTGCGGGCTGACCGGAGTGGCAGGTCGCTGGTGCCTGGCCCGGTATATCACTCGTCCGTCGTCCTTCCGCGAAAAGGCGTGCCGCCGCCAGCAGCGGCGGCACGCTCATGCGGCTTCGCGCTCGGCCCGAACGGGGCGGAGAACGCGTTTCCAGAGGTCAGAAGATCGTCCGGGCGACGACTTACCCGGTCGCTAAAAACGGCAATCGCCCACTATGGTCAAATGACGCTGGGATTCGTCAGGATTGCCGAGTGGCGCGCCCAAGCCTCGGCAATGCTCCGTCGCGCCCGGCAGTCCTGCTCTCCGGGTTGCCGAGCAGGCGAAGCGCGCGTTCCTTCTCGAAGTCCATGGCCATGGCGGGCAGCGGCCTGATCCTGCCGATTCTGCGGCCGAGTTCGCCGACCTCCGCGCGTGCCGCGGGATCGGCGAGGACGCGCAGGCCGAATGCCAGCGCCGCCGGGCTGATGTCGTAGCGCTGCTCGATCGCGAGGCCAAGTGCGGCGGCATCCAGGTCGCCGGCGCCGAACTGGCGGTGCCGCGCAGCGGTGCCGGCGGTGCCAGTCGTGCCGGCGGTGCCGGCTGCGCCGCCGGGGCGGCCGCGACGGACGCGGACCTCCGGAAGCAGACCCAGAGACTCGCGATAACGGAGCATTCGGGGCGAAATCCCCAGTTGGTGCGAGGCCTCGGTGATGCGCATGGAGTAATTCTAACAACTTCTTGTTAAGAACGGTCGTCCGAGGATGCGAAGCACCTGCCCGGTCACGTAGCGTCGGAGAAGCCAGAGCACGAGACTGCCCGATGACGAGGAGCCCAGATGGCCGCCGAGCCACTTCCCTTCAAGGTCGCCGACCTTTCGCTCGCCGAGTTCGGCCGGAACGAGATCCGGCTGGCTCAGCACGAGATGCCAGGACTGATGGCTTTGCGCGAGGAGTTCGCGGGTTCCAGGCCGCTAGCGAACGCCAGGATCACCGGATCGCTGCACATGACGGTGCAGACGGCGGTTCTGATCGAGACGCTGGTGGCGCTCGGCGCACAGGTTCGCTGGGCAAGCTGCAACATCTTCTCCACCCAGGATCACGCGGCCGCGGCCGTCGCGGTCGGGCCGGACGGCACCCCCGGCGACCCGCGCGGCATCCCGGTCTTCGCCTGGAAGGGCGAGACGCTTGAGGAGTACTGGTGGTGCACGGAGCAGGCGCTGACCTGGCCGGACGGCAGTGACGGGACTCAGGGCCCGAACATGCTGCTCGACGACGGCGGCGACGCCACCCTCCTCGTGCACAAGGGCGCGGACTTCGAGGCCATCGGCGCGGTGCCCGCCGGATCCGACGATGACCCCGAGGAGTGGCACGTCATCGTCGGCGTGCTCCAGCGCAGCATGGCCGCCGACCCGTCCAAGTGGACCAGGACCGCTGGGCAGCTCCTCGGCGTGACGGAAGAGACCACGACCGGCGTGCACCGCCTCTACGAGATGGCCAAGGCAGGCACGCTGCGGTTCCCGGCGATCAACGTCAACGACTCGGTGACCAAGTCCAAGTTCGACAACAAATACGGCTGCCGCCACTCGCTCATCGACGGCATCAACCGCGCTACCGACACGCTGATCGGCGGCAAGGTGGCCGTGGTTTGCGGGTACGGCGATGTCGGCAAGGGCTGCGCCGAATCGCTGCGCGGTCAGCGGGCCAGGGTGGTCATCACTGAGATCGACCCGATCTGCGCGCTCCAGGCCGCGATGGACGGCTACCAGGTCGCCACGCTCGAGGACGTCGTCGAGACGGCTGACATCTTCGTCACGGCCACTGGCAACCTGCACATCATCACTGCGGAGCACATGAGCCGGATGAAGCACCAGGCGATCGTCGGCAACATCGGGCACTTCGACAACGAGATCGACATCACCGGCCTCGGCCGCCTGCCCGGGATCCGGCGCAACATCATCAAGCCGCAGGTCGACGAGTGGGTGTTCGCTGACGGGCACTCGATCATCGTGCTTTCGGAAGGCCGGCTGCTGAACCTGGGCAACGCGACTGGCCACCCGAGCTTCGTGATGTCGTCCAGCTTCACCAACCAGGTGCTGGCGCAGATCGAGCTGTTCACCAAGCCCGACGAGTACCCGCTCGGCGTTCACGTCCTGCCCAAGCACCTGGACGAGCGGGTCGCCAGGCTGCACCTCGACGCCCTGGGCGTCCGCCTGACCGAGCTGAGCAAGGAGCAGGCCGAATACATCGGGGTCCCCGTCGAGGGCCCCTTCAAGCCCGACCACTACCGCTACTGAGGTCCGGCAACCCTGAACAACGTGGGCGCCCTGCTGCTGCTAGAGCGACAACTGGGCGCCCACGTTGCGAAGGAGCCAGAGCCGCTACCGCGAAGATCAAGTTACTGGTGGGACCAGCGCGACGAACGGGGTTGATGTGACTGCGGACAGCGCCGGAGAGACGGTCGCAGCCAGCGGGTTCGGCTCGGATGTCGCGGACGCTGGCCTGGTACACGGCGGCCTGGCGCGGATCGCGTGGGCGCAGCGCGCGATGCCGGTGCTTGGGCTGCTGCGCGAGGAGTGCGCCAGCAAACAGCCGTTCGCGGGCCGCTCGATCGCGGCTTGCCTGCATGTCACCGTGGAGACCGCGGTCCTGGTGGGGGTGATCACGGCCGGCGGCGGCCGGGTGCACCTGGCGGCGTCGAACCCGCTGTCCACCCAGGACGACATCGCGGCTGCGCTGGCGAGTCAGCCCGGAGTCTTCGTGAACGCGCGAACTGGAGTCGACAGGGAGACGTACTACGCGCACCTGCACCGGGCGCTCGACGGGGCGCCCGACCTGATCGTGGACGACGGCGGCGACCTGGTGAACACGCTGCACGAGCAGCGTCCTGACCTGCTGCCCGGCGTCGTCGGCGGCTGCGAGTCCACGTCGACCGGGGTGATGCGGCTGCGCAGGATGGCGGCCGCCGGCTCGCTGGCTTTCCCGGTTGTGGCCGCGGACGCGTCGGTGACCAGGCGGATGTTCGACAACGGCTACGGGACCAGCCAGTCGGTCATCGACGGCCTGATGCGGGCCACGAACATCCTGCTGGCGGGCAAGACGATCGTGGTCGCTGGCTACGGCTCGTGCGGGCGCGCGATCGCCGAGCGGGCCGCCGGGCTCGGCGCGCAGGTGATCGTCACTGAGGTCGACCCGGTCCGCGCGCTCGACGCGATCATGTCCGGTTACCGGGTGCTTCCGATGGGGCAGGCCGCGCCTGAAGGGGACGTGTTCATCACCGCGACCGGGTCGCGCGACGTGATCGCCGGCCCGCACCTGGCGGCCATGCGCGACGGGGCTGTGCTGGCCAACGCCGGTCACTTCGACGTCGAAATCGACGTGCGCGCGCTGGCCGATCTTGCCGTCGAGGTCAATCGCGGCATCCGGCCGAACGCCGACGAGTACGTGCTCGGCACCGGCAGGAGGCTCATCCTTTTGGCCGAAGGCCGGGTCGTGAACCTGATCGCGGCCGAGGGCAACCCGGCCGCCGTCATGGACCTGTCCTTCGCCGCAGAGGCGCTCGCGCTGATGTGGCTGCTCAGCGGTGAGGCGGGGCTGCCCGCCGGGGTGCACCCGATGCCCGCGGCGATCGACACCGAGGTCGCCAGGCTGACAATCGCCGCGCACGGGACGACGATCGACGTGCTGACCCCGGCGCAGCAGGAGTATCTCGAGTCGTGGCGGCAGGGAAGTTAATGCAGTGACGATTGTGCAGAACGGCCGGGCAGCCGATGACGGCCGTTTTCAGCATGCGGGCCGCTGATGGCACTCTAGAGATATGACGACGGACAGCATTGCCGCTGAGCCGCTGTTGCCGGGACTCCGCGCACCAGGAAACCGGGTCAGCCGCAGGGCGATTAGCTACTGGACGGCACGGGCGGCGCTGAGCGGTTCCGTTGTGCTGATCATCGAGCTTGTGCTCGCCGGGATGAGCGGGTTTCCCGCGCCCTGGCGGGCGGCGCTGATCGCGTCGGCCTTGCTGGCCGCGCTGCACGCGATCATCATGCCGCGGTGGCGGTTCAACGTGCACCGGTGGGAGGTCACCGACGAGGCGCTCTATACGCGTTCTGGCTGGTTCTCCGTGCACTGGCGGATCGCGCCGATCAGCAGGATCCAGACCATCGACAGCCACAGGTCCGTCGGAGAGCGGATCTTCGGCCTGGCCAACGTCACGGCCACGACCGCGTCCGCCGCCGGCCCGGTCCGGATTCACGGGCTCGACCGGCAGCTCGCCGACAGGCTGCTCGACCAGCTGGCCGTCGCCACGGGGCAGACGCCAGGCGACGCGACGTGACCGCTCCTGACCTGACGGGCGGTCCAGACGACGCCTCGATAGCCGACGCCGGCACGGCCGGCGCTGGCACGGCCGAGGCCGGAATGACCGATGCCGGAATGACTGATGCCGGAATGACCGAGGCCGGATTGACCGATGCCGGATCGGCCGCCGCAACCGCCGGCGCAGTGGCGGCCGGCGGGGTGCTGGCCGATCCTGACCTGCGATGGCGCCGCCTGAGCCGCAGGAGCATGATCGTGCGGCCGCTGACCGACCTGGTCAGGCTGCTGCCGCTAGTGGCCGGCCTGCTGCTCCTGCACACCAAGACCGGCGGCGGCCTGGCCTGGGGTGTGGCGGCGTCCGTGATCGCCGTCGTGACGGGCCTGGTGCACTGGGCCACCACCAGGTACCTGATCACCGACGAGCGGGTGTACCTGCGCCGCGGCCTGCTGAATCAGAAGACCCTGTCGGTGGCCAGGGACCGGATCCGCACCGTGGACGTGACCGCGCACCTGCTGCACCGGGTGCTCGGCGTCTGCCGGGTCAGCATCGGTACCGGACGCAACGACCTGCGGTCGGCAGAGAGTTTTCACCTCGACGGCGTCACCAGGGCCGAGGCCGAGCTGCTGCGGATCGAACTGCTGACCAGCGTGGCCGGCCCCGCGGCTGAGTTCGTGGCGGACGTCGGGATCGACGCGGATGCGGCCAGCGCGGCGGCACCGCCGGCTGGCCAGGTCGCGGGCCCGGCAGACGCGGCGACACACGCCGCCGCGGACTCAGATCGTGCCATGGAGCCCGTCCCCGGCCGCGCCGGGCTGGATGGCGCGCCGCAGACGCCGGAACTCAGCAGAGAGATCCTGCGACTGCGGCTGGGCTGGCTGCGGTACGCCCCGCTCACCCTGACCGGCGTGGTGGTGCTGGGCGTGCTGTTCGGCGCGGTCATCCAGATCACGAACGCCACCAACATCAACCTCGCGGCCACCGACCCGGTCCAGCATGTGGTCGCGGACTTCACCGACCTGTCGGTGGTCCAGCGCATCCTGACCGGCGGCGCCGTGCTGCTGGCCTGCTACGTGCTGATCGCGATGATCGGCTACATCGCGGTGTTCTGGGACTTCAGGCTCGTCGGCCTCGGCTCGGACACCCTGCGCGTGACCCGCGGCCTGCTGTCCGTCCGCGCCACGACGATCTCACTGAGCAGGCTGCGCGGGGTCGAGATCAGCGAGTCGCTGCTGCTGCGCGCGGCCCGCGGCGCCCGCTGCATCGCGATCGCCACCGGCCTGCACGTCGGCCGCGGCGCCGAGCGCGAGGGCTCGGTGCTGTCGCCGCCAGCGCCCCGCGCGGTCGCCCTGCACGTCGCCACCTCAGTGCTCGGCCTGTCCGAGGACCTGTGCGCTGGCCCGCTCATCCAGCACGGCCCGGCGGCGCGCCGCCGCAGGTACGTCCGCGCGCTCGCGAGCGCGGCCGCCGTGATCTTGGCCATCTACCTGGCGACAACCGCCCAGAACGGGCCGGCCTGGGCCTGGATCGCGTCGTTCGCGCTGGTGCCCGCGGCCGCGTTGCTCGCCGCCGACCGGTACCGTAGCCTCGGCCACCGCCTGGCCGGAGGGTGGCTGGTCACCAGGACAGGGACCCTGGCCAGGCGGCGCAACATCATCTCCACCGACGCGATCATCGGCTGGCGGCTCCACCAGACGTGGTTCCAGCGCCGCCAGGGCCTGATGACGCTGACCGCGACGACCGCGGCGGGCCAGCAGCACTACTCGGTCCGCGACATCCCGGTCACGCAGGGACTAGCGCTCGCGATGGCCGCGACCGGCGACCTGCTGCAGCCGTTCCTGCGGCAGCCGCCTGCCAGACGGTGATCGCCGAATTCGTGCGTTCACCGGACCCGCGCCGCGGCTGTCTTACGAAGCTGACGGCCGGGACGTGCCCCAGGATCTGGCCACGCCCCGGTCAGAGCGGAGCGGCGAACCCGTAGTCCTCGGGTTGATCGGGCTCGGCGGTGCTGGCCTGGGGGGACGACCCCCCAGAACCCCCCGCGGTGCTGGCCTGGGGGGTCGACCCCCCAGAACCCCCGCGGTGCTGGCCTGGGGGGACGCCGCCTCAGGTTCCCGCGCGAGCGTGATCAAGTCGTCGGGGCCGAGCGGCAGCGTGCCGCGCCAGCCCGGTGCAGCCTCCTGCCCGGCGGCCTGGGCCGCCGGGTAACCCGGCGCCGCGGGATAACCCTGCGTGCCCGGATAACCCTGGGCGCCCGGTGATCCCTGCGCGGTGAGGCCCTGGTACGCGGCCGCCCGCCTGGCAAACAGCCTGGCGTGCTCGCGCTCGCGGCGCACGGCGAGCACCGCTGCCAGGAAGGCGGCGGGCTCGGTCCCAGGCGGGGGCGGCGGGCTGACCTGCGCCGCGACCGCCGAGGCAAGCTGCATTCCCAGCTGTTCCCTGGCCGCCGGCCGCAGGTCGTAGAACCGGCGCAGGAAGCTATTCGCCGACGCGGCCGTCTGGTCGGACAGCCGGGAAACCTCCAGGTGCTGCGCCCAGCCAAGCAGCGGCGGCGAGATGACGGTGAAGACAGGAGCAAGGTCGGGCCGCGGCGGCACCCGTTCCTGGATCACGAACGTGCCGGCGAACATGTCGCCGAGCCGCTTGCCCTTGGCGGACACCATCGAGGTGATCAGCCCGGCCGGAATCCCGATCAGGGTCAGTGGCGGAAGCCATACCTCGAGGAACGCCGCCGAGAGGGCCCTGATCAGCGCCTGCCTGAACCGCTCGGGGCTGCCGTCGTCGCTGACCACGCGGATCCCGAGCGCCATCTTCCCCAGAGTCCTGCCGCGGCTGAGGGTCTCGAAGATCAGCGGGTAACCGATCACCACGAACATGAAGCCGGTCAGGTAGACGGCAGCAGCCGACGCCGAGTTCAGATGGCTGGCCGATGTCGATGAGACGACGACGGCCAGGAAGATCAGGACCGGGATCTGGATGAGCATGTCGAGCAGCAGCGCCAGGATCCGGCTCGGGAAACGCGCGACGGTCAGGTCGAGCACCACCGCCTCGCCCGTCACGACCTCGGCCACTGTTTCCTCCGGCTTCGGGCGCATCGCCCGTCTTCGCGGTCGGGCCAAGACTATCCAGGAACCAGGTTGTAGTCTCCAGCCGTGGATCTGGAGGTCTTCGTCGCAGAGCACGGTCCAGACTGGGCCAGGCTGGAGGCGCTGACCAAGCGCCGCAGGCAGCTCAGCGGCGCTGAGATCGATGAGTTCATCCGCCTTTACCAGCGGACGGCGACGCAGTTGTCCGCGCTGCAGACGGCGGGCCTGGATCCGCCGCTGGCAGGCAAGCTGTCGAGCCTGCTAGCCAGGTCACGGGCCGCGGTGAGCGGAGCGCCAGCCAGCGGCTGGGCCGCGGTCGGCAGGTTCGCCACGATCTCCTTTCCCGCGGCCGCGTACCGGGCGCGGTGGTGGTGGCTGGGCTGCGCGGCCGGCTCCGCGCTGGTCGCCGTGCTGGTCGGCTGGCGGGTCGCTGGCTCGCGCGCGCTGCAGGCAAGCCTGCTGTCGAAGTCGGCGGCGGCCAGGCTCGTGCACCACCAGTTCCGGCACTACTACTCCGCCCACGACGCGCAGTCGTTCGCCGCGCAGGTGTGGACGAACAACGCGGTTGTCGCTGCCGAGACGGTCGTCTTCGGGGTGCTGCTCGGCATCCCGGTCCTGCTTGTCCTGTTCGAGAACGCGCTGAACGTGGGCATCGTCGGCGGCCTGATGGCCGCGTACCACAGGTCAGGGGAGTTCTGGAGCCTGATCCTTCCGCACGGGATCCTGGAGCTCAGCGCGGTCTTCCTGGCCGCCGGCGTCGGGATGCGGCTGGGCTGGACGATCATCGATCCCGGGCACCGGCCGCGGGTCAGGGCGCTGGCTGAGGAGGGCAGAGCCCTGATCACCGTCGCCGTCGGCCTCATCGCCGTCTTGCTGGTGTCCGGGATGATCGAGGCGTTCGTCACCCCGTCGCCGCTGCCCACCTGGGCCAGGATCGGGATCGGCGTCGTCGCCGAGATCGCCTTCCTGAGCTACGTCATCGTGCTCGGCCGCCGTGCGGTGGCAGCCGGTGAGGTCGGCGACGTCGCCGGGGCACCAGACGTCCTGCCCGTGGCTGGATAGCGCCTAGAGCCGGCCCGCCGCCTTCAGGCTGAGGTAGGCGTCGGCGAGCGCGGGCGGAAGCTGGTCAGCGGGCGCGTCGACGACCTCCACGCCATTTCTGCGCAGCAGCGCCGCGATGTGCGCGCGCCCGGCCTGCGCGGTCACCGCCGCGGCGGCCTCGTAGACCGCGGCCGCGTCGCCGCGCCCCGCGGCCATCTCAGCGACCCGCGGGTCGGCGACGGCGGCGAGCAGCACCTGATGCCTGGACGACAGCAGCTGGACGTGCGGCAGCAGGCCGAGTTCGATCGCCGCCGGATTAAGGTCGGTGAGCAGCACGACCAGGCAGCGCTGCCTGGCGATGCTGCGCACCGTCGCGATCATCAGCCCGATATCCGGCTCGGTGAGGGCGGGCTCAAGCAGCGCCATCTCGTTGGTGAAGGCCGCCAGCACGTCGCCGCGGCCCGCGCCGACCACCCTGGCCCGAACCTGCCGGTCCACGGCGATCAGGTCGACCCGGTCCCCGGCCCGGACGGCCAGCGCGGCGAGCAGCAAGGCCGCGTCCATCGACGCGTCCAGCCGCGGGATGCCGCCGACCCGTCCGGCCGAGGTGCGACCGGTGTCGAGGACGATCACGATCCTGCGGTCCCGCTCCGGGCGCCAGGTTCGCACGAGCACGTCGGCCCGGCGGGCCGACGATCGCCAGTCGATCGACCTGACGTCATCGCCCAGGACGTAGGCGCGCAGCGAGTCGAACTCGCTGCCCTGGCCGCGGATCATCGACTTGTGCTGGCCGTCGAGTTCGCGCAGCCTGGCCAGCTTCTCTGGCAGGTGCTTGCGGGACAGGAACGGCGGCAGCACCCGGACCGTGAATGGCGCCTGCCTGCCGTGCTGGCGTCCAGCGAGGCCGAACGGTCCCAGCGAGCGGATCGTGACCTGACCGGCGACGAAATCACCGCGACGCTGCGGGGTCAGGGTCGTGGCGACTCTCGCTCGCCGCCCTGGTTCCACGTCGATCCTGGCCCTGCCGGGCTGCGCCGCGGCGCTCGGCTGCCAGCCGTCCCTGATAACGCCGCGCAGCCTGCGGCTCCCGGAGTTGAGCACCGTGAGCGTGGTCGTGCCCGACTGGCCGAGATGGATCTTCGCATCGCCCGAACGGCTTAGCCGCAGGCCAGCGATCGAGCCGGCCATGGCTACGTCGATGACGATGCCGGCCAGGATGACCGCGTTCACGACCAGCGCGGCGAGCCCGGTGCCGAAGACCGCGACCACGAGAGCCCCGGCCAGCGCCAGCGCGCCCGCGCGGCCGGTCAGGGTCATCTCGGTACTGGCACAGCCGAGAGCAGGCCGGCCAGCACGCCGTCCGCGGTGGCGCCGTCAAGTTCGACCTCCGGCCTGAGCTGGATCCGGTGCCGGAGCGTCGGCCCGGCCAGCGCCTTGACGTCGTCGGGCGTGACGTAGTCGCGGCCGGACAGCCAGGCCCAGGCGCGGCTAGTGGCCTGCAGCGCCGTCGCTCCGCGCGGGGATACCCCGAGCCGCAGTGACGGTGAGATCCTGGTCGCCCGGCAGATGTCCACGATGTACCCGGTGACCTCGGCGGTCAGGTGCACCTTGCGGGCCTCGTCCTTCGCCTGCACGAGGTCGGCAGGGCCGGCGACGCGGCCGATTCCCGCGGCTGGCAGGTCGCGCGGATCGAATCCGGCGGCGTGTCGGCCAAGGATCGCGATCTCGTCGTCGCGCTCAGGCAGCGGCACGGTCAGCTTGAGCAGGAACCTGTCTAGCTGAGCCTCGGGCAGCGGGTAGGTGCCCTCGTACTCGACGGGGTTCTGGGTCGCGGCCACCAGGAACGGCGCAGGCAGTGGGCGCGGATCGCCCTCGACGGAGACCTGCCGCTCCTCCATCGCCTCGAGCAGCGCCGCCTGAGTCTTCGGCGGCGTTCTGTTGATCTCGTCGGCCAGCAGCAGGTTCGTGAAGACGGGGCCGGCCCGGAACTCGAACCTGGCCGTCCTGGCGTCGTAGACGAGCGAGCCGGTCACGTCGCCTGGCATCAGGTCCGGCGTGAACTGCAGCCGCTTGCCCTCCAGCGACAGCGCGCTCGCCAGCGTCCTGACCAGAAGCGTCTTCGCGACGCCGGGGACGCCCTCGAGCAGGACGTGCCCCTCGCAGATCAGCGCGATGAGCAGCCCGCTGACGACGGAGTCCTGGCCGACCACCGCCTTGGCCACCTCGGTCCGCACCCTCGCCAGCGCCGCCCGCGGCGCGTCGGGCGCCTCGGGGGCGCCGGCCTGCCAGCCCGTGGCCGGTACCTGGTCGTCGGCGATCACTGGGTACATACCTCTCTTTCGAGTTCGTCCAGGCTACGGGCGAGGTTCACCAGGTCGAGGTCGGTGCCCGGCACCTGGCCGAAGAGGATCCTCGCGACCTCCTGCCTGGCGCGAGGGGATCTGGCTGAGACCGCGTCCGTCACGGCCTTCTGCGGTGCCTCCTTGACCAGGCCGAGGACCGGCAGCATGCGGCCGAGCACGTCTTCGCGCAAGGCGGCGGCCGCCCGGTCCCTCGCGCGCCGGTACTGGTACAGCGCGGCATGCCCTTCCACGGTCTCCGACGCCCGGACGACGACGGGAAGGCGCTCTGTGATCAGCGGGCCGAGTCTTCGGGCGCGCCAGAGCCCGGTCAGCACAGCAGCGATCGCTAGCTGGATCACCACCAGCCAGGCCTGCCAGGGGATCAACGCCGGGGCTGGCTTGGCTGGCTGGCCGGAGCGGGCCGGAGGCGGCGGAGCAAGCGGGGGTTCTGGCGTCAGCCAGATGATCCGGCGGTGCCCGGCGAGCAGATTGAGGGCGAGCGCGGCGTTGCCGTTCCTCGCCAGTCGCCCGTCTGCGAGGGGGGCGCCGCTGCCCATGACCGTGATAGTCCTGCCCGCCGCGCGGTACGTGACGATCGTGGGGGAGCCGCCGAGCGGGTAGCAGCCGGAGGCCGACGCTGGCCCGCGGTAGCTGGCGCCGCCGGTGTTGGCATCTCCGGCCAGCCTGGCTGCGGCGAGGTCGCAGCCGGGCTCGAGCAGCTGGGCGAAGTGCCCTGTCACCGGTTCCTCGAGGGCGATCGCGGGGGCCAGTGCCGCCAGTCCGCGCGGTCCTGGCTCGACCAAGAGCAGGTCGGCGCGGGCCTTGCCGAGCCTGGTGAGCTGCCCGCGGGTGAGCAGGTACGGGCTGGTGACGACCAGCGTGGCAGGCTCGGTTGGGCCGGATCCTTCCGCTGCAGCCGGCCCGCAGGGCGGCGAGGGCGCTGGCTGGGCTGTAGGCGCTGATGACGGTGTCGCCGCGTTCGCCGAGGATGTCGGTGAGCGCGTGGCTGCCGTCCGGTGCGCTGCTGGCCGGGTCGAGGTAGGCGTTTGCATGGGGCGGCACGAGCCGGCCGATGACCGCGATCGCTATCCCGCCCAGCACGATCACGGCGATGAGCGCCAGCGGCACTTGCCACCTTCGCCAGGCCTGCCGGACGCCGTGCCCTGCGTGGTCGCCGTCCGCGGCCTGCGGCTGCTGGGACCGGCCCGCGCGAGTCGGCGTCTGATCGGTCAGGGCTGGCGGAGCGGTCATTTCGGCACCGCCAGGCCGGTCACTGCAGGCTCAGGTGCCTGCCCGGTCGCTGGCCGGGCGCCTCGCACGGCCGTGTCGACGCGGCTAACAAGGTCATACCCGGCCAGGGTGCCGTCCCTGTCCCCGTACCTGATGTCATCGAAGAGCCTCGTGACGGCGCGCAGGTCAGCGGCGAGCCCGGGTAGCTCCTTGCCCGCTTCCGCGCCGAGTTCGTCGGCCGTACGGCCGGGCCGCGGTGGCAAGATCTCGCGCTCGTCCAGTTCAGCCGCGATCGCGCGGACGCCTTCGACGATCGCGCCGGCGTAGTCGCGTGCGGCAGCCAGCCGTTCGGCTGCGCGGCGGTAGTCCCGCGCCGACATCGACTTGCCGGCCAGCACGGAATCGGCACTGACACGCCTTGTCCTACTCGGGCGGGCCCAGTAGATCACCAGGGTGACGGCGATAACGGCGAGGATCGCGAGCGCGATCAGCCCGAACCAGCCGCCGGGGACCACGTGTCCCGCGTTCGCGGGCAGGCCAGTCAGCCAGCGCCAGACCCGCTGCCAGAACGTCATCTCCGCCAGCTCGCGCCTAGCCAGACGCTGCCCGGTACGCCGTCCGATCAGCGGATTACCGGCGGCAACGGCTGCGGTCGCCGTGGCGGCAGCGGACTTGACCGCGATCGCGGCCCAGAAACGAGACATTCCGCTGTTCACGCCTGCCAGGTCGGCGGCGGCGGATAGGGCACGCCCGGGTATCCGCTGCCCGGGTATGCCCCGTCCGGGTATGCCCCGCCCGGATATGCCCCGCCCGGGTAGGCCTCGCCCGGGTAGGCCCTCGGGTAGGCCCCGCCTGGGTAGGCCCCGCCTGTGTAGGCGCTGGTGAACCCGGTGCTCGCGAACTCGTCCCCGGTGAGCCGCTGGTCCTGGGCGGCCTGCCTGAGCACCAGATCCATGCCTTCTTTGCGCATCCGCATGTCCGCGTAGACGAGCACGATGACGCTCATCTCGATCGTGGCGGTCAGGCTGACTATGACGATCTCGCCGACCGCGTAGACGACGACGGCGACCGACACCGATGCCTTGCTGGCGGAGCCGATGCCGCTGATCAGGCCGCTGGCGAAACCGAGCGGAAAGCTGATCACCGCGCTGATGGTCGACGCCAGCAGGTACATCAGGAGATAGATACCGAAGACCCGCCAGTAACTGCGCAGGATCAGGCGCCAGGACCTGCCGATGGCCGCGAATGGCCCGCGCCGCTCCAGCACCACGACGGGGATCGCGAGACTCGTCATGACCGCGAGCCAGGCGGTCAGCAGCAGGGCGGGAATCACGCCCCACCCCTTCAGCAGTGCGAGCAGCGGCACCCAGATGACGGCGGTCCCGAGTACGAGCACGACGATGGTCAGCAGGACCCAGCCGGCCCTGGAGTGCCTGACCGCATCGGCGATGCCGATCTTCCTGCCGAGCAGGCCGCGGCCCTGGGCCGCTGCAAGCCCGCCAACCTGCAGCGCAAACCCGCTGAGCCCCAGGGGGACCGCGACCAGCAGCACCGCTCCCGCTGTGTGGGCGGCGATCACGGCGCACAACGAGATGGCCACCGCCATCGCTGCTACGACCGAAGCGGTCAAGCCGAGCGTCCCGGCGGGATTCTGCCTGATCAGCGTGAACGAGCCGCTCAGGATGTCCCCCACGGCCAGCGGACGGAGCGGGACGCCGCCGCGGCCGGGCGCGCTCGGCGCCCGCCAGTCGCCCCTGTTGTAGCAGCCGCCCGTGTTGTAGCCGCCCGCGTTCCAGCCGCCCGTGTTCCAGCCGCCATGGGGGCCTGCCTGGTGCCACTGGCCGGGCCCGGCTGCGCCGGGCTGGGCGAACTCAGCCCACGACGGCGGCTCCGTCACGGCTGCCTCCACGTCGGCTGGCCCGGCCGCCACAGGTTCATGAATTCGTCGCCGCTCAGTCCCTGGGTCTGCGCGGCCTGATTGAGGGCGAGATCGAGGCCTTCTTTGCGTATCCGCATGTCGGTGTAGAGGAGCACCGTCACACCGGCGCTAATCGGCCTGGTGCACGTGGCGGCGATGATGGTCCCGATGGCGCCGATCGTCACCCCGAGAACGGTAGGAGCGGCGGCGGCAGCCGTCGAACCAGGATTGAACATCGTGAACCCACCCCCGCCGCCGAACAGCGAGCCAACGATGGCGAACGGGATTTGCAGGATGCTGCTGATCACAAAGACGACCAGGCCGCCCAGCAGGGTGACACCGAAGACCCGCCACCAGCTTCCCTGAACGAGCTGCCAGGATCGCCTCAGCGCTGCGATCGGCGCTGCGCCCTCCAGGACGACAGCGGGCACGGCGAGGGTCAGCCTGATCGTGACCCAGATCGTCACGACGAGGGCGCCGATCGAGCCGAGGATGCCGAGCACGACGGCCAGAGCGGTGACGTTCACCGCCAGCAGGACGATGACGATGAGGACAACCGGCAGCCAGATCGCGATCGCGATCAGCGGAACGAGCAGGCTGACGGCCAGGACCGCTGGCACCCTGGCAATCCGCCATGCCTCGGAGATCGCGACCTTGTGGCCGAGCAGGCCGTGGCCGATGGCGCCGGTGAGCATGCCGGTCAGCACCGTCAGGAACACGAACACGAGCGCGAACTGAAGCGCCGCGTACGGGCCGAAGGACCCGAAGAACTGTCCGAACGCGCGAGCGGCCTGGGTCCCCGTCGTCGTTGGCGTGATGCGGAGGCTCAGATGATGTGCCGCATTGAGTTCCTGGTAGGTAATGAAGGCGCTGCAGACTCCGTAGAGCGTCTGGATGATCGCGGCGAGGCCGAGAGTGGCCACCGGGTTCCGCCTGATCAGGGTGAACGCGCCGCTCACGATGTCGCCGACGGCCAGCGGCCGGAGCGGGACGCCCCCTGGCGCAGGCGCGGCGGGCCGACCGTAGCCAGGTTGCCCGTATGGCGGGGGCTGGCCGTATGGCGGGGGCTGGCCGTACGGCGGGGGCTGGCCGTACGGCGGGGGCTGGCCGTACGGCGGGGGCTGGCCGTACGGCGGGGGCTGGCCATACCCAGGAGGCGTCGGCTGGCCTGCCTCGCCGCCCCAGCCGGGGTCGTCGCTCATTCGGCTGATCGCTTTCTGCCGCCCGGCGCCGGTCCGGGACTGCGGACGGCATGGCTCACCGGGGCTGCCCTGCGGCAGCATGCCCATATTGGCACGCGAACCAGGGCGAGGAGGCTTCGCGAAGGTTGCGAAAGACATGTTGGCCGGGAAACACGTAGCCAGGTTCTGCCCTGCGTTAGGCCGATCCTGGACAGGCAGCGCAGACTCTCAGTGTGAGCATCGCCGCGCTGCGCTGGCTGGATCCGCCGGCGGGCCCCGCCATCGAACTGCTTGACCAGACCAGGCTGCCGGCCATCGAGACGGTCGTCACCTGCGCCGACGTGCCCTCGCTGATCGACGCGATCCGCCGGCTCGTGGTCCGCGGCGCTCCGCTGCTGGGTATCGCAGGCGCCTACGGAGTCGCGCTCGCGGCCTCCCGGTGCGAGGACGTCCAAGCCGCGGCGACGGCTATCGCGTCCGCCCGGCCCACTGCGGTGAACCTGGGCTGGGGCGCCAGGCGAGCGCTCGCTGCTTATGAGCAGGCGGCGGCCGCAGGCGATCCTGCGGCGCGACGGGACGCATCCCTGGCTGCCCTCCGCGAGGCCAGATCGATCGCGGACGCGGACGAGAAAGCCTGCGGCCAGATGGCTGCCCTCGGACTTGGCCTCGTCCCAGCCGGGGCCAGGATCCTGACCCACTGCAACACCGGCGCGCTGGTGACAGCCGGCGAGGGCACAGCGTTTGGCCTGGTGCTCGCGGCCCACCGGGCCGGCCTGCTCGACCTGCTGTGGGTGGATGAGACCAGGCCGCTGCTGCAGGGCTCGCGGCTGACCGCGTACGAGGCCGCGAGGACCGGGGTGCCGCACCGGGTGCTGGCCGATTCGGCCGCCGCGTCGCTGATGGCGGCCGGTCAGGTCGACCTGGTGGTCGTCGGCGCCGACCGGATCGCTGCGGATGGCAGCGTTGCGAACAAGGTGGGCACCTACGGGCTCGCGGTGCTCGCCCGGCACCACCACGTGCCGTTCGTGGTCGTCGCGCCGGTGTCAACGATCGACTTCGGCACGGCCGACGGCGCATCGATCGTCATCGAGCAGCGACCGGCGCGGGAGGTGACACACCTAGCGGGCCAGCAAGTAGCCCCAGTTGGCAGCGACGTGTACAACCCCGCCTTCGATGTCACGCCACCCGCGTTGATCAGCGCCATCGTCACCGAGTCGATGGTCATTCAGCCGGTCACAAGGGGTACTCTGCGTGTGCTGGATACCGGCTCGTAACATTGCGGGCTTCCGTGCTGTAATTTCCGTGGAACGATGGGGATTATGAAA
The DNA here is from genome assembly GCA_963696215.1 of uncultured Actinomycetota bacterium. Classification (GTDB taxonomy): domain Bacteria; phylum Actinomycetota; class Actinomycetes; order Streptosporangiales; family Streptosporangiaceae; genus Chersky-822. The sequence goes on along the minus strand of CAVOJF010000002.1, from coordinate 590,766 downwards.
GGTCGCGTGCTGGTCGTCGATGACGACGCCGCCCTGGCCGAGATGCTCGGCATTGTGCTACGTGGAGAGGGATTCGAGCCGACGTTCGTCGCTGATGGCGACCGGGCGCTCGAGGCCTTCAGGGAGACCAGGCCAGACCTGATCCTGCTCGACCTGATGCTGCCCGGGATGGACGGGATCGACGTCTGCCGTCAGATCAGGGCCGAGTCCGGTGTTCCGATCGTCATGCTGACCGCCAAGAGCGACACCGTTGACGTGGTTCTCGGCCTCGAATCCGGCGCAGATGACTACATCGTCAAGCCATTCCAGGCCAAGGTGCTGATCGCCAGGGTCAGGGCCCGGTTGCGGCGCACCGACGACCCGGCGCCAGAGATGCTGTCGATCGGCGACGTCTCGATCGACGTTGCCGGTCACTCGGTCCGGCGCAACGGCGAGGTTATAAGCCTGACGCCGCTCGAGTTCGACCTGCTGGTCGCGCTCGCGCGCAAGCCGCGGCAGGTCTTCACCAGGGAGGTCCTGCTCGAGCAGGTCTGGGGCTACCGGCACGCAGCCGATACCAGGCTGGTCAACGTGCATGTGCAGCGACTGCGGGCCAAGATCGAGCGAGATCCTGAGCGTCCGGACATCGTCGTGACGGTCCGCGGCGTCGGATATAAGGCAGGGCCCGGCTGAGCACGTCGGGCCAGTCCAAATCGCGGCTGGCCTGGCTGGCCGACGGTGATCGACCAGGCCGGTGGTTCAACCTGCGCGGACGCAGGACCGGTGCGGACGAGCCGAGCACCGGCGCCGCGCTCGTCCCGCCTGGCAGGGCGGGACAGGCAGGGGTCAGGCGCGGCCCGCGCCGCCGGGTGCCAGCGCATCCGGTAGCGAGTCTCCGCCTCGGCGCGGTGAACGCGGTCCGGCGCCTGCAGCGGCGCTGGCGTAGTTCGCTTCAATTGCGGGTGGTATCCACGACGCTGGTCGTCTCGGCCCTGGTCGTGTCGTTGCTCGGTTTCTTCCTGATGCAGCAGATCGCGTCCAACCTGCTGACCAGCGCGAAGGTGCAGGCTTACACGCAGGCGTTCGACGGCACGATCATCGCGCAGTCCGACCCGGCCACCCTTAAGTCGCCAGGTCAGCAGTCACAGGACCTGATCAGCGGGATCGTGAACAGCCTGCAGGCTAGGCCACAGAACACCGGCGCGGACTACGGTGTGGCCGTCGGAGTGCAGAACAGCGCGAGGTACCCGGCTTACGTGGTCGCAGATCAGTCCAACCTCGACTACCACAGCCTGCCGCCATTGATCAATCAGCTGGATCCCAAGCAGGCGCGCATGATCTTCGCGAGCCTGCCCTATCCGGGACCCGGCGATCCGAAGACCTCCGGATTCCTCTACGCGGCGCCGTTCGGCAGCGCATACACCCTGTTCTACTTCTTCCCGCTCACTCAGCTGCAGAACGAGCTGTACCTGATCCAGCGAACGCTTGTCCTGGTCGGGCTGGCCCTGGTATTCCTGCTGGCCGGGATCGCCTGGCTGGTCACCAGGTGGGTGGTCGTGCCTGTCGCCAGAGCGGCGCAGGGCGCTCAGCTCCTGTCGACAGGGAAGCTGGACGAGCGGCTCGCCGTGCACGGTGTCGATGAGATCGCCGCCCTCGCCACCTCGTTCAACGACATGGCGGCGAGCTTGCAGGAGAAGATGCGCGAGCTTGAAGAGCTGTCCCAGGTGCAGCGCCAGTTTGTCTCCGACGTATCGCATGAGCTGCGCACCCCGCTGACCACGATCAGGATGGCCGCTGACCTGCTCTATGAAGCCAGAGAACAGCTGGAGTCGGCGGCTTCCCGCTCGGCCGAGCTGCTGCAGAGCCAGCTGGGCCGGTTCGAGTCGCTGCTGGGCGACCTGCTGGAGATCAGCAGGTACGACGCGAACGCCGCGACGCTCGAGGCTGAACCGGTCGACGTCTGTGATGTGGTGCGCCAGTCGGCTGACGTAGCGCAACAGCTCGCGGAGCGGCGCGGCGCGCGGATCGAGTTCCGGCTGCCGGCGGAGGCCTGCCTGGTCGAGATGGACAAGCGGCGGGTGGAGCGGATCCTGCGCAACCTGCTGTGCAACGCCGTCGAGCACGGCGAGGGCAGGGACGTGATCGTGACATCGGCCGTCGACCGCGACGCGGTGGCCGTCGTCGTGCGTGACTTCGGCGTGGGCCTGGCGCCAGGCGAGGATCATCTCGTCTTCGACCGGTTCTGGCGGGCTGATCCGGCCCGAGCCAGGACGAGCGGCGGAACCGGGCTCGGCCTGGCCATCGCACTGGAGGACGCGAGGCTGCATGGCGGCTGGCTCGAAGCCTGGGGCAAGCCCGGTTGCGGATCGGTCTTCCGGCTCACGCTGCCGCGTGCCGTCGGCGCTGAGCTGGCCGGGTCACCCCTTCCGCTGGTGCCCGACGAGATCGATATGTCGACCCTGGCCGGCCACGCCGCCGCGGACCTGAGCGTCGCACGGCTCGCGGACGGCCGCACCGCGGCAGCGATTGAGGATCGCAAGTGACCGCGCGTAACTGGTTCGCTGCGTCCGGCGCGGTCGCGCTGGCCGCGTCGCTCGCCGCCTGCGCCAACCTGCCGACCAGCGGCACGATCCCGCTGAACACGCTGCACGGCAGCGGCGTCGGGGGGCAGAACGGCGTCCAGATGGTGCCTAGGGCGCCGGTGAAGGGCTGGAGCGCGCAGGACATCGTCAGGGGCTTCATGGAGGCCAGCGCAAGCTATGACCCGCACCACCAGGTGGCCAAGGAGTACCTGACCAGGGGCAAGCATGGCTTCGGGCGCCGGTGGCGTCCAGGCTGGGCTGCCACCATCGTCGATTCGCCCAAGCTCAACACGGCCCCGCCGATCCGCGGGATTTCCGAGCAAGGCGGCGGGCCGCAGCCGGCTGATGTCCTGGTCAAGGGCAAGCATCTCACCGCGCTTCATACCGCGGGCCGCTATCAGGCGGGCAGCGTGGTGGTCATGCCCTCATCGACCCAGTTCCGCTTCGAACTGGTCCAGGTGCAGGGCCAGTGGCGGATCAACAACATCTTCGTTGGCACCAAGCCAGCGAATCCGACGCTCCTGCTGCTGCGAAAGTCAGACTTCGAGCGCGAATACCAGTCCCGCAATCTGTATTTCTATCCGGCGAACGGTGACACCAACACGCTCGTCCCTGACCCCGTGTACATTCCAGCCCAGGCCGGGACCAAAGGCATTCGTGGCCTTGTCCAGACACTTCTCAAGCCGGGGGCCTCCAGTCGCGCTGCCAGCCCGGCGGGTGCGCTCGAGGGCGGCTGGCTCTTCGGGGCCGCGAAGACGGCGTTTCCGCCCGCCACCAAATTGCTCAGCGCCCAGGTCGTAGGCGGAGTCACCGCCGTCGTCAACCTAGGCGGTGCCGCGGCGAAGGCGAGCCCTGCTCAGCGGCAGCGGATGGCGGCCCAGCTCTGGTCATCGCTCGTGCAGTCGCCGTACCCATCCGAGCAAGCGAACCCGATCAGGTCGGTGGTGCTCAAGCTGAACGGCCGGGCGGTCAGGCTGGACCCGCGGGGCTACGCCGGCTGGGTGCCCCGCGCAGTGAGCGGGTCGCTCTACTACCAGCAGGCGGCCAGCCCGGTTGGGCTGGCCGTGGCCCGTCTGCACGCTCAGCCCTCGCAGAGCGGATCAGTGCCGTTGCCGAAGGCGCTCGCAGGCCAGACGTTCACCTCGATGGCGGTGTCGATCGGGCCCGTCGATTCCGCGGTGCTGGCCGGATGCGATGCGAATACGGTATTCCTGATGCCGCAAGCCCGCGCCGGGCAGGTGATTACCGAGCACCTGCACTCCCCGTGCACCTCGCTGAGCTTCGACAGCCAGGGCAACCTCTGGGTGGTCAGCAAGATGCAGGTATACGTGATATCTGGAGCTGGCACCGTCCCGTCAGCTCATCTGCCGCTGACCGGCGTGCTCAGCCCGTCGCTGAACAAGGCCAGCATCCAGTCGCTTCGAGTGGCGCCGGATGGCGTCAGGGCGGCATTGCTCATTCGCTCTGGCACAAGCACGAGAATCAGGATCGCGGCGATCAGCAGGAACAGCGGGCAGTACACCTACATCGCGCAAACCAGCAACATGCTGCGGGTTGGCACCGATGTGGCCAAGCCGGTCGGGCTGACCTGGCTGGACCCCGATCACCTGCTGGTGCTCGCGCAGATCGGCAGCCACAGGACGCAGCTCTACGAGGTGCCGCTGAACGGCGGTCAGTCGACCCCGATCGCCACTCCGCGCGGCGTCACGTGTTCTGCGACGGAGAACTGCACGGAGTTGGTGACCGCGAACTGGCCGTCCACGCAGGCCGCCCCGTCTATCGCGGTCGCGATCGCGCCCACCGCCACATCTGCTGGTGTGATCCAGCTGGCCAAGTCCGGCCTGCTGAACCCGGACTGGCGGCAGGTCGCCAAGGGCGTCACTCCGGTTTTTCCTGGCTGAAAGCGTTCTCCGCCACGCCCGGCCTGTCCGGTTTGGTTACGAACAGATAAACGCGAGGCGACCCTGGTCCTGACATCGGGTCCGCGTCGGGCTACCGTCATGGTGTGGCACCCGTCCGGGTCCGTGGTTGCGCCGGGCAAGCTGTCCCGATAGCGGGACGGCAGCCCCGGCAAGCCGATGCCAGCCGCAGGCGAAACGGCCCACGTAAGGCGACTTCTCGTCGACTGATCACGGTGCGGTTTAGAGGTAAGTCCTGCCTCGTCCCGCGGGCCAGATGCCCGTGGGCGCGGGAGAAGGCCGGTAGTGGCACAAGCAGGCCGCGAAAGCCTCAGCAGGCGGATGTGGGGTCGAAGACCAGGTCGGCCGGACGGGTGCTCTTTCACTCCGAGGTAAGGGGGTTCGGGCATGGAAATCATCTTCAAGGGTCGCCAGACGGACGTGCCTGCGCGCTTCAAGGAGTACGCCATCGCCAAGCTCAGCAAGCTGGAGAGGCTAGCTCAGAAGGCGATCAGGGTTGATGTCGAGCTTTCCGTCGAGCGCAACCCCCGCCAGGCCAGCCAGAAGGAGCGGGTGGAGCTGACGATCAGGTCGCGGGGCCCGGCGATCAGGGCCGAGGCCGCGGCCGAGGACCGGCTGGCGGCCCTTGACCTTGCCCTCGCCAAGCTCGACTCGCGGCTGCGCCGCGCCCTCGACAGGAGGAAGAATCACCACGGGACGGGGATCGGCGCTGCCACCGGGGCCGACGCTGCCACGGGAGTCGGCGCTGCGCCGTCAGGAGGTGCCGGGCCAGGACCCAGGCCAGGCGCTGATGCCGTCGGCACGAGCACCGCTGAGGATGACGTCGAAAGAGAGGACGAGGACTTCCTGATCGATCCGGCCTCGGACGAGGATGCCTCGGTCGCCGGCGACAGCGTCGTCCCGATCAAGATGGAAGGCGACGGTCCCCTGGTCGTCAGGCAGAAGTTCCATCACGCCAAGCCGATCTCCATCGACCAGGCACTGCTGGAAATGGAGCTTGTGGGTCATGATTTCTACCTTTTCCATGACATCGAGGAGGATACGCCGAGCGTCGTCTACCGGCGGCACGGCTACCAGTACGGCGTGATCAGGCTGATCGAGAACTCCTCGGTCCCCGGCCTCGTGCCCGAGTCACCCGCCGCCGGCCTGGGAGCCAAGATCCCCGGGCGGCGGCGGCCCCAGCAAGCCGCGCTCAGGCCGGGGTAGGGGCGCGCCGAAGGCGCGCTTGCATGCCCGTGCATGGTCGGACAGAGTTTGGTTACACGCGATCTTCAGTGCCGCGGGGCGGCACGGCGCAGCCGTGCCACCCCGCGGTGGATCAGCATCTGCGACGAGAGGTAGGTCATGGCACCGAGCGTGGCTGGTGACGGGACCCCGCCCACCCGTCCTTCGGCCGGGCCGGGTCCCGAGGCCAGAGGCCGGCCCCGAGGGCCCGAGCCGATCCGCACGCTGATCGTCGACGATCACGCGCTGTTCCGCCGCGGCCTGGAGATCGTGCTGGTTACCGAGTCCGACATCGAAGTGGTGGGTGAGGCCAGCGATGGAGCGGAGGCGGTGGAGAAGGCCGGCGAGTCCCTGCCCGACGTCGTGCTGATGGACATCAAGATGCCCCGCAGCAACGGCATCGAGGCCTGCCGCGCGATCAAGGACGTCACGCCGAGCGCCAGGATCGTGATTCTGACGATGAGCGACGAGGAGGAGGATCTCTTCGACGCCATCAAGGCGGGTGCGAGCGGGTACCTGCTCAAGGACATTCCGCTCGATCAGGTCGCCGAGGCCGTCAGGTCCGTGCATGGCGGGCAGTCGCTGATCAGCCCCTCGATGGCCGGCAAGTTGCTGACCGAGTTCGCGTCCCTGGCCAGCAGGGAGTCGGAGGAGCCGCCGCAGCGGCTTCCCGCGCCGAAGCTGACCGACCGCGAGATGCAGGTGCTCAAGCTCGTCGCGCGCGGGATGAACAATCGCGATATCGCCAAAGAGCTGTTCATCTCGGACAACACGGTCAAAAATCACGTGCGCAACATCCTCGAGAAGCTACAGATTCATTCGCGCATGGAGGCCGTGATGGTCGCGGTGCGCGACAAGCTGATCGAGCTCGGGTGACCTGCGCCGTCGCTATACGGCTGCCGCCAGCTCAGCTCGCAGCCGCGCCTCGACTCCGGCAGGCTTGATCACTTCGAGAGCGATGTTGTCGCATCCGACCCAGGTGGCGGCCTCCAGGAGGGCGCGCGCCATTGGTGCTGCTGCTTTCGGCGTGTCGAGGGTGAGCTGGCGGGCTATCAGGGTCTTGCCGTCGCGGGCGGGATCCACGCGGCCGAGGAGCTTGCCGCCCGCGAGGAGCGGCATCGTGTAGTAGCCATGGACCCGCTTGGGCTTGGGGACGTAGGCCTCGAGGCTGTGGTCGAAGCCGAACATGCGCTTGGTGCGCTTGCGGTCCCAGATCAGCGAGTCGAACGGCGACAGCAGCGTTACCCGGTGTCGGCCAGACCTTGGGGGGCTGCCGTCCGTGGCGGTGAGGGCAGCTATAGCGGCAGGGTCGGCCCAGGCCGGGATGGCTGGCCCGGTTTGGCTCTCGATCGCGACCGGGACCAGGCCGGCAGCGATCGCGGCGTCCTCGGCCGCGAGGTTGGCTGAGTTGCGGCCCGAGCCGAAGTTCGCCAGCCGCTGGTAGTCGGTCAGGTCTGCCCTCGTGACCACGCCGAGGGCCCTGGCGGCCGCACCGGTCAGGTGGATCAGGCATTCCGCGTCGGTCGGGTCCGCATTGAGCAGGTCGGCGGTCAGGACCCGCTCTGGGAGGTCGTAGATGCGCCGCCAGCCTGACCGTCTGGCGCAGATGACCTCGCCGGTATCCAGCAGCCACTCGACGGCGATCTTGGTCTCCGACCAGTCCCACCAGGCGCCGCCGTTCTTGGCGCCGCCCAGATCGGTCGTCGTGAGCGGCCCCTCGGACCGCAGCTTGGCCAGCACCTCGTCACAGACCGAGGCGTGAATGTCGTGCCAGCGCTTTCCCCTGGCCGTGAACCAGCGCCGCCGGAACGCGTAATAGGGCCACTCCTCGATCGGCAGCACGCAGGCGGCGTGCGACCAGTACTCAAACGCGCTGGCTGTGCGCGGATTCCAGTACGCGCGCTCGATGACGGAGCGGGGCACGGCGCCGAGCCTGGCGTAGGCGACGAGTTCGTGTGAGCGGGCGAGCACGCTGATCGTGTCGAGCTGAACGGCGCCGACCCTGCGCAGCATCGCCGCGACGCCACCCACCCGCGCCCGTGCTCCGATCAGCCCTTGCGCCTGCAACGTCAGCAGGCGTGTGTCATCGGCTGTCAGCTTGAGCTCGGGAGCCGGAGCGGGAGATCGGGCCACGAAAGGAGCGTAACCGGCGCTACCGACACCCTGCCCCGGGTAGGTGGCGGCGGTTTAGTAGTGGCGGCGGTTTAGTACCAGTCCTCGAAGGTGTTCGTTGCGAGGGAGACGAGCAGGCCGAGCACGGCCACGCCGAGGCCAACCCAGAACGCCCACCAGGTCGGCCCGCCGTGGCCGAGGATGAGCCCGAGGCCGCCGAAGATGAACCCGACCGACATGAGTCCGACGGCGACCCAGGAGACCGTCCGACCGTGGTAGGAGGGGTGCGGGCCAAGGGACGACGCAGACTGGCCGGGCGCCGCGACTCCGCCCTGCCCGGTCTGCTCGCCGGGCACCACGGATGCGTTTTGCATAGCTGCCTCGCTCTGCGATGTCACGTAGCCGGCTGAGGGGTTGGCCATGGCATCGCGGTCAGAGTGGTTCGGCATCACCCTGCTCCTTCCCGCTCGCCTGGACCGACGTGCCTAATATTGTGGCGAGCCCGGTACGCTCGCCTGCGATCGCCCCCCGGGGAACTGCCGCAGATCATGTTATGGGCGCTGGCCAGGACAGTTCAGCCGGGAGCGCAGCATTGATGCGTCGACTCGGCAAGGCTCGCCATCTCGCCTACCATGGCAGTCAAAGAGTGGTTACTGGCGGCCCTACCGTGAGCCCGACCGGCACGGTACCTCTACCGGGCCGCGGGAGGCACCTGGTCAGTCAGTCAAACGGATCCGCGAGGAGCGCACAAGACGTGCCAGCAATCATCGATAAGGTCCTGCGCGCTGGCGAGGGCAAGATCCTGCGCAAGCTGCAGCGGATCGTGGGGCAGGTCAACTCCATTGAAGAGGACTACGAGGCGCTGACCGACGCCGAACTCCGCGCGCTGACAGATGAGTTCAAGGAGCGTCTCGCGGACGGCGAGACGCTGGACGACCTGCTGCCCGAGGCCTTCGCCGCCATCCGCGAGGCGGCCAAGCGCACGCTAGGCCAGCGGCATTTTGACGTCCAGATCATGGGCGGCGCCGCGCTGCACCTCGGCAACATCGCCGAGATGAAGACCGGTGAGGGCAAGACCCTGACCGGCGTGCTCGCCGCCTACCTGAACGCGCTGACCGGCAAGGGCGTGCACATCGTCACGGTCAACGACTACCTGGCCAGGCGCGACGCCGAGTGGATGGGCCGGATCCATCGGTTCCTGGGACTCGAGGTCGGCGTGATCCTGACCGAGATGGAGCCGGAACAGCGTCGTAAGCAGTACGCCGCCGACATCACCTACGGCACGAACAACGAGTTCGGCTTCGACTACCTCAGGGACAACATGGCCTGGGCGCTCGACGAGTGCGTCCAGCGCGGCCACAACTTCGCCATCGTCGACGAGGTGGACTCGATTCTCATCGACGAGGCGCGGACGCCGCTGATCATCAGCGGGCCAGCCGACCAGAACAGCGTGTGGTACTCCGAGTTCGCCAAGATCGTCCCGCGGCTGCGCCGCGGCGAGGATGGCGAGGGCGACTACGAGGTCGACGAGAAGAAGCGCACCGTCGGCATCCTCGAGACAGGCGTGGCCAAGGTCGAGGACTGGCTGGGCATCGAGAACCTCTACGACCATTCGAACGCCCACCTGGTCGGGTTCCTGAACAACGCCATCAAGGCGAAGGAATTGTTCAAAAAGGACAAAGATTACGTCGTCTCGGACGGCGAGGTCCTGATCGTCGATGACTTCACGGGGCGCATCTTGCACGGTCGCCGCTACAGCGAGGGCATGCACCAGGCGATCGAGGCCAAGGAAGGCGTCAAGATCATGGACGAGAACCAGACTCTCGCCACGATCACGCTGCAGAACTATTTCCGGCTCTACGACAAGATCGCGGGCATGACCGGTACGGCCATGACCGAGGCGAACGAGTTCCACCAGACCTACAAGCTCGGCGTCATCCCGATCCCGACCAACCAGCCGATGATCAGGCTCGATCAGGCCGATGTCGTCTACCAGACGGAGCAGGCCAAGTTCGACGCCCTGGTCGAGGACATCTCGGAGCGGCATGACGTCGGCCAGCCTGTCCTGGTCGGCACCGTGAGCGTCGAGAAATCCGAGGTGCTGTCGCGGATGCTGAAGCGCGCCGGCGTCCCGCATGAGGTGCTGAACGCTAAGCATCACGAGCGTGAGGCCACGATCGTGGCCCAGGCGGGGCGCAAGGGTGCGGTGACGGTCGCGACGAACATGGCTGGCCGCGGTACCGACATCATGCTCGGCGGGAACCCCGAGTTCCTCGCCGATCTCGAACTGCACCAGCGCGGGCTGTCGCCGACCGAGACGCCGGAGGACTTCGAGGCTGCCTGGCCGGAGGCCGTCGAGAAGTCCAGGCGCGCGGTCGCCGAGGAGCACGAGGAGGTCGTCGCGCTCGGCGGGCTCTACGTGCTCGGCACCGAGCGGCACGAGTCCAGGCGAATCGACAACCAGCTGCGCGGCCGGTCCGGCCGGCAGGGCGACCCCGGCGAATCGCGGTTCTACCTGTCGTTCGAGGACGACCTGATGCGCCGGTTCAACGGTGACCGGGTCGCTCAGTTCCTGGAGTGGGCCAAGACCGGGCCTGACGTCCCGATCGAGAGCAAGACCGTGAGCCGGTCGATCAGGTCGGCCCAGACCCAGGTCGAGGCGCTGAACTTCGAGATGCGCAAGGACCTGCTGAAGTACGACGACGTGATGAACCGGCAGCGGGAGGTCGTCTACGCCGAGCGGCACCGGGTGCTGGCTGGCGAGGACCTGCACGAGCAGGTCAGGAACATGGTCGACGAGGTTGTCGCGGACTACGTCGCGAAGGCGACCTCCGATGGCTTCGCTGAGGAGTGGGACCTGGACCAGCTATGGACCGCGTTCCGGCGCCTGTACCCGGTCGGGATCACCGTTGCCCAGGTCGAGAACGAGGAGGGCGGCGTGCATTCCCTGACCTCCGAGAGCATTACCGAGCGGATGCAGGAGGACGCGCAGACCGCCTACGACAGGCGGGAGGAGGACCTGTCGCCCGAGGTCATGCGCGAACTGGAGCGCCGGGTCGTGCTGTCCGTGCTCGACTCCAAGTGGCGCGAGCACCTGTATGAGATGGACTACCTGCAGTCCGGCATCCACATGCGCGGCCACGCGCAGCGCGATCCGCTGATCGAGTACCAGCGGGAGGGCTTTGAGCTCTTCACCGCGATGATGGACGCGATCAAGGAGGAGTCGGTCGGCAACTTGTTCACCCTCCAGGTGGAGGTGCAGGAGAACCCGATCACCGGCGAGGCAGGACCGGACGGCGAGTGGACAGGCCCGCAGATCACGCTCGGCGGCCAGGTGCAGGACGCCGTCCCGCTGCCGACCTTCGATGGGGTAGCAGAGCCGCCCGCCGCCGAGCAGCCGTCGGTGCCCGCCGCGTTCACCTCCCGCGGGTTCGCGCAGCCGAAGCGTCCAGACCGGCTGAGCTACAGCGCGCCGAGCGACGACGCGTCCGGCACATCCGTACAGTCCTCGGGATCGGCGGGAGCCGTCGACTTCAGCAAGGTCGGCAGGAACGAGCCATGCCCGTGCGGGTCAGGCAAGAAGTTCAAGCTCTGCCACGGAGACCCGCGCAAGCGCTAGCCGGCCGGGCCGGGCCCCAAGCAGTGCGCGCCACGTGGGCCGGGCGGGGCGGTGTCAAGCCGCCTCGACGGCTGTGCAGAGCCAGCCCGCTGGGCGCGTCCGCCCGTCCGGGCGCGGCCCGCCGTGCTGGCTGGCGCCTGCCGGAACATCGTCGGCGGCTGACCGCTCGAGTCGGACGGCTACGGCGCGGGCGCGGGAGCCGATGTCCACGATGACCGTCATTTCCAGGACGCCCTTGGCCGGCGAGGTCACGATGACCCGGCGCACCCGCGGTCTGCGAGCAGTTGCCAGCCCGGGATGACGACCCTGCGGAACCCCCCGCGGTGCGAGCATCAGCCCAAGCTGGCTGATCCGCTTGCGGGCTTGCTCCGTGGTCCACGGGGTGAGCTGGCTGGCAGGACGGGACCCGGCCAGCGTCTCGCTCAGGACCTGCGCGAATTGGCTGGGCCATGCGTCGGTGGCGAGGGTCGTCTGGCCGCGAGCCGGCCCCTCGCCGGGGAGCGGGGCCTCCCCGCCAGGCCAGGGATCCCGGCTTGGAGGCCGCGGCCGGGGTTGAACAGCGTCGTCGTAGGGCGGCGCAACCTCCGGCACCAGGCAGGCGCTGATGGCCTGGGCGTCGGGTAACGGCCTGCGGCCGGACGACCGGCGAGTGCGCCGGTTCGGTCCGACTCCCGGCCGCTGCCCGGGAATCATGATCATCGGGAGCAAGGATGGCTTGTCCGGTGCGTCTGACATGCCTGAGTTCTACCTGCCACCGGTGACAATTTCGGCACTCGCGAACCCGGAATCCGCCCGCAGGCCCCTGCGTCGCTCGCCCTAGGCCTGCCAGCGCCGGCGCAGGAATGCCCGGCCATGCTCGGTCGTTCACAGTAGGTGCTAAGCCGATCGTTAGTTACTACAGGAGATCACCTGTGACTCTGCCGCCGCTGGTCGAACCCGCTGCCGAGCTCACCGTCGATGAGGTCAAGCGTTACTCCCGCCACCTGATCATCCCGGACGTGGGGATGACGGGCCAGAAGCGGCTGAAGAACGCCAAAGTACTGTGCGTCGGGGCAGGCGGCCTCGGCTCGCCCGCGCTGCTCTACCTCGCCGCTGCCGGTGTCGGCACCCTCGGCGTGATCGACTTCGACGTCGTCGACGAGTCCAACCTGCAGCGCCAGATCATCCACGGCCAGTCCGACATTGGCAGGCCGAAGGCGCTGTCGGCGCGGGACAGCATCAAGGAGATCAACCCGTACGTCGATGTCATCGTGCACGAGGAAGCCCTCACCAATGACAACGTGATGCAGATCTTCTCCGGATATGACCTGATCGTCGACGGCACCGACAACTTCGCGACCAGGTACATGGTCAACGACGCGAGCGTGCTGCTTGGCAAGCCGTATGTCTGGGGCTCGATCTACCGCTTCGACGGCCAGGCGAGCGTGTTCTGGGCCGAGTACGGCCCGTGCTACCGCTGTCTGTATCCCGAACCGCCGCCTCCCGGCATGGTTCCCTCCTGCGCCGAGGGCGGCGTACTCGGCGTGCTGTGCGCCTCGATCGGATCGATCCAGGTCAACGAGGCCATCAAGCTCCTGATCGGCATAGGCGAGCCGATCGTTGGGCGGCTGATGATCTACGACGCGCTCGAGATGAGCTACCGGAGCCTGAACATCAAGAAGGACCCGGACTGCCCGATCTGCGGCAAGAACCCCACCATCACCGAGCTGATCGACTACGACGCGTTCTGCGGCACCATCTCGGCCGACGCGCAGGAGGCGGCGTCGGGATCGACCATCACCGCGGTCGAACTCAAGGCCATGCTCGACAACAAGGACAACATCTTCCTGGTCGACGTGCGCGAGCCGAACGAGTACGAGATCGTCTCGATTCCCGGAGCGACGCTGATCCCGAAGGACGAGTTCCTGAACGGGTCAGCGCTGGAGAAGCTGCCCCAGGACAAGCGGATCGTGCTGCACTGCAAGTCCGGCGTGCGCAGCGCGGAGTGCCTCGCCGTGCTGAAGAACGCTGGCTTTTCCGACGCGGTGCACCTCGGCGGCGGAGTGCTGTCCTGGGTCAGCACGGTGGACCCCTCGCTGCCGGTTTACTGACCGGATCGCCGGGTCCGTTCCCGGTCTTGGACCACCCGAACGCGGAGTTCAGGTAGGCGAGCGCTATTCGTGGCCTTAACATCATCAGGTGGCTATTCAGCCGGGGCCCCCTCACCAGCAGCGCGGATCAGGCGGGATCGACGCTGCAGGGCGCAGCACGGACACCGCGGAACTTCGCCTGCGGCCTGCACGTCGTAGCCGCAGGCCGCTGCTGGTCGTCATCGTCGCGCTCCTGGGGTTGTGCGGGCTCGCAGTGGCGGGCATCGGCATCCGCGGCCAGCTCAAGCCGAGAACCTTCACACCTGCTCAGCAGAAGCGGATCGAGGCCTGGGAGGTCGCCAAGCGCTGGCAGACGACTCCTAAGGGTGAGCTCTTTCCTGCCAGAGTCACCTACAAGCTCGGTAATCCTTCGGCGAGTAAGCGCCCGCTGGTCCTGAGTGCCGAGCGGCTCGAGATCGCCGATCAGTCCACCTGCGCGGCAGACGCGGGAGCCAGCAGCAAGTTCATGACGGTGCTCGGGCGCGAGGGCTGCGATGCGCTGCTGCGCTCGACGTACACCGACTCGACTAGCAGCCTGGTGGTCACGGCCGGGATCGCGGTGCTGAAGGATAAGGCCGGCGCCCTGAGCGCCGCCAAGTACCTGACCGGCGGAGCGGCCGCACGTCATGGCGGGCCCTCCCACCAGCTAGTGCTCAGGCCGTTCCCGGTCTACGGCACCCCGGCGGCCAGCTACAGCTACCCGGAGCGTCAGCTCTCCTGGGTTGTCGCCGCGGGGCCGTACCTGGTGATGGCGACGGTCGGCTACGCCGATGGCAGGCCGCGTGTGCAGGTAAGCAGTGACTCTTACGCTTTCCAGGAAATGACAAGCCTGGCCCGCGGCGTCGCGGTCCGGATCGCTGCCCCACTGGCAGCAGCCCCGCCCGTTCCGCGCTGTCCTGGAGTTCCTTCATGCTGACCCCTGGTGCACGGCTGGCGCTCCGTAGCGCGGCCGCGAACCCGCCCCGTCGCGCGTCGACCACGTCTCGCTGGCCCTGGCGGCCGATTGGCCGTCCGCGGCGCTGGCTGACGGGCCTGGCCGCGATCACAAGCGCGATCGCCCTGCCGCTCCTGGCCGCGGGGCCGGCGAGCGCCGATCAGGCCAGGCAGCGTCAGCAGTGGGTGCTATCCGCGCTCGACGTCTCCACGGCCTGGAAGGTGACACAGGGCCGCGGTGTCACCGTCGCGGTGATCGACAGCGGGGTTGACCCCACCGTGTCCGACCTCACCGGCTCGGTGACGTCAGGCCCAGACTTCACCGGTGTGCACACGCCGCCCAGCGACCCGAACTGGGGAGTACACGGCACCTGGATGGCCTCGCTGATCGCCGGGCACGGCCACGGCGGCAAGGACGGCATACTCGGCGTCGCGCCGCAGTCCAGGATCTTGTCGATCCGGGTGATCACCGACCGCTCCGACCCTGGCTACAACACCTACGATCACGAGCCAAACTGGCGCGGCCAGCGTGAACTGGCCAACGCGATCAAGTACGCGGTCAGGCACGGCGCGCAAGTGATCAGCATGTCGCTCGGATACAAGGCGGCGAGCAGTGCAGTCAGGTCCGCGCTGCAAAGCGCGCTCGCGCACAACGTGGTCGTCGTGGCGTCGTCAGGCAACGCGGGCGCGACGCATACGGCCAGCCACGGGAACGCCCCTTACTCGTTCCCCGCCGACTACCCGGGCGTGATAGGCGTTGCCGCGATCGCAGAGTCGGGCCGGCCTGCCTACTTCTCGAGCGAGAACCTGTCGGTGCAGGTCGCTGCTCCCGGCGTCAACGTGCCAGCCCAGGGCCGCGGCAGCAAGTACTGGGTCGTCAGCGGGACAAGTCCAGCGTGCGCGCTCACCGCGGGGGTCGCAGCACTGATCAAGGCGAAGTACCCGAAGCTCACGGCTGCCCAGGTCAGGACCGCGATCACCGGATCGAGCGCGCACCGGCCGCACGGCGGCTATAACGATCACGTCGGGTTCGGCACGGTCGACGCGGCGGCTGCGCTCACGCTTGCCGGGAAGCTCGCGACGCAGGTGCCCGCGGGGCAGACCAGGGCAGGCAAATCTGCCGCTGGCGGCAACTTCGGCCATGGTCAGGCCGGGGTGGCCGCGTTCCCCGTGGCGCCGCGCGGGCGCGAACGGCTGCTGGTGCTCGGCGGCATCGCCGCAGGCAGCTTGCTGCTCTTGATCGTCGCTCTCTGGCTGCTCGCCAGCAGCCGGCGCCAGCGGCGGGCCGCGCGGCAAAGGGGCCCCATCGGCGTGACTGCGACCCAGGGCCCTCTGGGCCGGCCGCAGGCCGCGGGCCCGGTCAGCGCTGTTGGCCTGGTCGGTCCGCCGTGGCCGGCCGGCCCGGCAGGACCAGGGGCGCCGGTCGGACCAGGCGAATTCGCCTGGCCGGGCAGTGCCGCCATTCCGGGCGCTGGGGCCGACGGGAGCGGTACCGACCTGGACGTGCGTTACCCCACGCAGATCTTTCCTGCCCAGCAGCCGCGGCCGGGCGTGCCGGTGCAGGGTTTCATCAGCCAGCCCCGTCAGGGGCTGCCAGTCCATGGTTATCTCGGCCAGCAGGGACAGAGTCAGATCGGCCCTGGCCCAAGCGCCCAGGGCGGCCCGGGCCAGGGGCCGCCAGCTCAGCTCAATCCAGGTCAGCCCAATCCAGGTCAGCCCGTTCCCGGTCAACCCATTCCCGGTCAGCCTGGTTCTAGCCAGCCTCCAGGGGCCGACCAGTACGGGCAGTCAGTTCAGCCTGCTCCGGCGGATGCCGGAGGGTTCGGCCAGCAGCCCGGTTACGGTCAGCCCGGCCAGTTCGGTCAGTATGGGGGGCCTTTCGAGTTTGGCCAGCCTGCCCCGCCCGCCGCGCCTGGTCAGTCCGTACCGAGTGACCAGTTCACGATGGGACAAGCGTGGCCAGGACCTGGCTACCCAGGCCAGACAGCGCCAGTGCCTGGCGGCCCGCCGCCTGGCAGTGATCCGCAGGGATTCGCCGGACCTGGCCACGCGGGCAATAGTTACGCGGGGCCGGACTACGCGGGACCGGGCTACGCGGGCTCGGCTTATCCGGGCCCTGGCCACGCCGACCCTAGCCAGCCGCTGCAAGACCACGGCGCGCCAGGGACGGCTGCGCCCGGATACGGCGGGCCGGGATACTCATGGCCGGTGGCCGGGACCGGCGCGGCGAGCGAGGGTTTCCCGCCGCCGGCCTATGCGGAGAATGTGAGCTCAGGCCCTGCTTCCGCGACCTCATCAGCGGGCGCGGCCGGGTCAGGCGAGTCGGAGTGGCCGTTCGAGGACGACCTGAGCGCCCCCGCAGCAGCCAGCGCCGCCGCTGCGATCCCGGCGCAGGCGCTGGCAGATCCGCCACCAGCGCCGGGCATCGGCGCTGGTTATGTCGTGTCGCCGCAGCCGACGCGCGGCCCCACCAACGCGCAGTCGAGCCCGGATCAGCGCACCGTCATTCCGCCGGGACGCACACTGCTGCCTGAGCCTGACACGGGCGGCCTGGTCGACGACGATCCGCTGACCAGCCCGAGGTTCAGCCGCGATGGCCGCGCTGAGCGGGCGCTCCGATCCGGCGGCTACGGTGATGACTGGCTATCCGGCGGGCAGGGCGTCACCAGGCCGATGTCGTCGCCCCGGCGGTCAGCCATGCCGGACCAGCAGGGTCCGGCCGGACCGGGTCAGACCGGGCCAGCATCACAGCCTGGGCCAGCATCACCGCCTGGGCCAGCATCACCGCCTGGGCCGCGCTTCCTTCCTAAACGGACTCCCAGGTCGGCGCAGACCGAACAGACCGGGCACGCAGACGCAGGAAGCGCTGACGCCGCGCAGGCCGCGCCGCTGGCACCAGCCGCGCCGGAGACGGCTTCCGCTCCGCATGTCAAGCCGCAGGCGGAACCCACTAGGGCGACCGGTCAGGCGGGCCACGATCCGTCAGCGGCGCACGCCGCTGACAGACAGCAGAACTCAGGATCGACCCAGGCGGGACCGCGTCCGCCGGTACCAGCGCAAGCTGGGCCGGCCGATGCCCGTTCAACTGAACGAGGACCAACCCTGACTGGACCAGCTGAGTCAGGACCGGCCGTGGCAGCCCAGGCCGTGCCAGCGTCGGCCGTGCCTGGACAGGCCGTGCCAGGATCGGCCGTGCCAGCGCCGGCCGTGCCAGCGCCTGATGCGTCGCCGACAGCGGCAAGTAGTCCGATGCGGCAGCCTCTCCTGCCGAGGCGCACTCCTGGCGGACGGCCATCTGCACCCGCGGCCGGTGCATCGCCAGCGGCCGGCAGATCGCCAGCGACCGACGAAACGGGCATGCGTTCTGTGTGGGAGCCGCTCGCCAAGAACCGCTCCAGGCCGGCTGTGGATCCTGCCTCCGCGGAGACCATCCAGTACACGAGCCCCTCGGTGAAGGCTGGTCCTTCCGCGTGGGAGACCCGGCTGGCGCGACAGCCCGAAACGATCCAGCGCGACGACACGGTTGCCGCCTCGGGACCGGCGGCAACCGAAGGGTTGGCCAGCCCGGCCGACGGCACGTCGGCTCGGTCTATGCAGGAACCAGGCCCCAACTCGGCTGCCAACCTCGCGGCTCTGCGCCGCCGTCAGCCTCAGCCGGCCGGGGATGGCCTGCCGAAGCGGCCAGCTCCACCGGCGGCTGACGGGCTGCCGCGGCGGCAGGCGGCCGCCAGGACGGAGCAGCCGGCAGCCAGCGAGCAATCGGCGGGCGATCCGCTGCCGCGTCGGCAGCCTATGACGCACCTGGCGGCTCCGCTCCGGCGCGACCGGTCGTCAGCGGATTCGCAGCAGCAGCGGCCTGCCGACGCGGGGCCGTTGCCCAGTGTCTGGGACACCTGGCGGCCGACCGCGGCAGCGAAGCGAGGCGGGAAGCAGGACGGATCCGATTCTGGCGATGACCAGGCGTGAGGCCCTGCCCCGCGCTGCACTGACCGGTCGTGCGGCCGGGGCGCAGAAACCTGAGGTGGGCGAGTTCGCCAGCAAGGTCCTCGACGTGGCCGAGTCGATCCCGCCCGGTCGCGTCATGTCTTACGGAGACATCGCCGAGTACGTCGGCGAGGGCGGTCCCCGGCAAGTCGGCCGGGTCATGGCGCTGTGGGGCGGCGGGGTGCCGTGGTGGCGCGTCGTGCACGCCGATGGCAGCCTGCTGGCAGGTCATGAACGCGAAGCCTTGCGGCACTATCGCAGCGAAGGCACGCCGCTGCGGCGATCTCCCGACGGGACGCCAGGACGACTCGACATGCGCAAGGCGCGATGGCTGGGCGATGCATCGGCGACCTGACGAACGCGACCCAGGGGTCAGGTGTGACCTGAGGGGCTGCCGGGACTGCCTGGAATCGAGCCGTTCCTGAGCACGTGCCTGCCGCGACACGCCGGTGTGGCCAAGTCTGCAGCGCGGTGTCGGTATCGGATGCTGAAATCGATACGACATGGATAGGCAACCGCCCGCATACCGCCTGGTTCGCCGGCCGGTCGAAGCCGCGGCGCCGCCCGTTCTCGATCCAGCCCAGGCGCAGGTCGTCAGACATTCCGGCGGCCCCTTGCTCGTACTGGCCGGACCGGGCACAGGCAAGACAACCGCCATCGTTGAGACGGTGGTCGAGCGGATCGCCGGCCGCGGCGTCGATCCTGCCCGCGTCCTGGTCCTCACGTTCAGCCGCAAGGCTGCCCAAGAACTGCGGGCGCGGATCACCCTGCGCCTGAACCGCACGACCACTGAGCCGCTTGCCCTGACGTTCCATAGCTATGCCTACGCCCTGGTCAGGCGCGAGTCGGTGCTCGCCGGTCAGGAGCCGCCTATCCTGCTCTCCGGGCCCGAGCAGCTGCAGGAAGTCAGGCGGATGCTGCGCGGCGAGGCAGTCGACGGCGCCAGGTACTGGCCGCAGCGGCTCGGCTCGTTGCTCGCGACCCGCGGCTTCGCGGCCGAACTGCGCGACTTCCTGCTCAGGGCCGCAGAACGCGGCCTCGACGGAAGCAAGCTGACCGCGCTCGGCCGCCGCCTCGGCCGTGATGACTGGATCGCCGCAGGCGGCTTCCTGACCAGGTACGCGGCCCGGTTTGACCTTGCGCCCGTCCCGGCTTATGACTACGCCGAGCTCATCAGGATCGCCGGTCAGCTGCTGACGAGGCCCGAGGTCAGGCAGCGCGAGCGCCAGGCCTACGACGTGGTCCTGGTCGATGAGTACCAGGACACCGACCCGGCGCAGGAAGAACTGCTGCACGCGCTGGCCGGCGACGGCCGCGAGCTGATCGTCGTCGGCGACCCTGACCAGTCCATCTACGCGTTCCGGGGCGCCGACTCGGACGCGATCGGCCGGTTCCCTGCCAGGTTCCGCTCGCCCGACGGGCGGCCGGCGACGGTGCTCGCGCTGCGGACCTGCCGTCGCAGCGGTCCTGTCCTGCTGGATGCGTCGCGCCGCGTCGCCGCCAGGCTGCCAGCCGTCCGGCTGCCCGCCAGCAGAGCCTCAGGCCAGAATTCGGTGCAACGCGACCACCGGGCATTGACGCCGCTGCCATCGGCCAGCGTAGGTGCCGCGCGGATCGTGGTAGCCGCCAGCGAGCGTCAGGAGGCGGCCTTGGTCGCCGACACGCTGCGGCGAGCGCATCTGATCGATCAGATTCCCTGGTCATCGATGGCTGTGCTGGTCCGCTCCGCAGTCCGTCAGGTACCAGGGCTGCAGCGGGCGCTGTCGAGCGCGGGCGTCCCCGTCGCGGTGGCCGGAGACGAGCTACCGCTGGCCGACGATCCGGCGACCAGCCCGCTGCTGCGGCTGATTGGCAGCGCCCTTGACCCCGCGGGGCTGACCGAAGATGTCGCCGCGGACCTGCTGACGGGGCCACTCGGTGGCACCGATGCGATCGGCCTGCGCCGGCTCCATCGCCTGCTGCGGCAGCGCGAGGTGGACGAGCTCGGTGTGGTCGCGGACGTTGCGGCTGGCCATGACCCTGGCGAGTCCGCGCCGCCGGCCGAGCCTCCGCATCCGCCCGGCGCCGAGCCTCGGGCAGGGGCACCAGTAGAGCCAGGTCCGCTCGCAGCTGCACTGCTGGACTCCACGCTGCTATCCGCGGCCGGGTGGCGGCCCGGGCACGGCCTGGAGGCAGCGCGCGAGGCGCTCGCCGCCGCCCGGCACATCGCGGGCCTAGTCGCCGTCGCGAGGACGGCGGCGGCGACCGGGACGGCCCAGGAGGTGCTCTGGGCGGTCTGGGACGCGAGCAGGCTAGCGAGCCAGTGGCATGCTGCCAGCGCGGCCGGCGGCACCCGCGGCGCGACCGCGGACGCCGACCTCGACGCGGTGCTGGCGCTGTTCGATGCGGCAGCCCGGTTCGACTCGCGGATGCCGCCCGGCTCGATGGCGCTGTTCCTGGACGGCCTGAGCGGACAGGAGATCGCCGGCGACACCCTCGCAGAACGTGCCCAGGCGGGCGACGCCGTCACGATCTCGACGGCGCACCGGGCCAAGGGCCTGGAGTGGGACCTCGTCGTCGTCGCCGGTGTCCAGGAGGGCGTCTGGCCCGACTTGCGGCTACGCGGCTCGCTGCTCGGGATGGACGAGCTCGTCGAGGCGGCGGACCGGGGCGTTGGCGGCGCGCCCGGCCGGACCCCCGCGCCCGACGCGGCGGCGGTCGCTCTCAGCTCGAAGCTGCTCGACGAGGAGCGGCGGCTGTTCTATGTCGCCCTCACCCGGGCGCGGCGAAGTCTCGTTGTGACGGCGGTCGGCGGCGACGACAGCGAGGAGCGGCCGTCCAGGTTCCTTGCGGAGCTCGCCGGTGATGAGATCCCGATCGAGGAGGTGACGCGGCTCGGCACGCGCTGGCTCTCGCTGCCCGCGCTGACCGCCGACCTGCGCCGTGCGGCCGCCGACCGGGCACTGCCCGCGTCCGTTCGCTCGGCCGCCGCCGCTCAGCTCGCCAGGCTCGCGGCCGCCGGGGTGGCCGGCGCGAGCCCGGACCAGTGGTATGCCCTGACGCCGTGGTCTGGCTCGGGCCCGATCAGCGATCGTGAGGTCAGGGTCTCGCCTTCGCAGGTCGACAAGTTCGTGACGTGCGGGTTGCGCTGGCTGATCGAGTCCGCCGTCGGAGCCAGCCCGCCGTCGGTCTCAGGCAACCTCGGTACGGTCATCCACGCGGCGGCAGCGCTCGTCGCCGAGGGCGCCGACCAGGCGGACATCGCCGGCCGGATCGACGAGATCTGGCACCAGCTCGACTTCGGCAGCGCCTGGTACAGCACGAAGCAGCGGGAGAACGCGAGCCAGATGGTCGCGAGGTTCCTCGACTGGCACCGCGCGAACCGGCGCGAGCTGATCGCCGTCGAGCAGCGGTTGCGGGTCAGGGTCGACGATGTCCTGATCTCCGGGCAGGTGGACAGGCTGGAACGAGACGAGGACGGGAAAGCCGTCGTGGTCGACCTCAAGACCGGTTCGTCGAGGCCGCCAGCCGGCGACCTGGACAGGAATCCGCAGCTCGGCGTCTACCAGCTTGCGGTGTTGCTCGGTGCCTTCATCGAACTGGGCGCGACCGAGCCGGGCGGCGCCGAGCTCGTCCAGGTGGGCAAGGCGGCCAGGCAGAAGACCGCAGTGGTCCAGAGCCAGCGGGCGCTCGCCGACGACCCAGACCCGGGCTGGGCGCAGGCGCTGGTCAAGGAGGCCGCCGCGGCTATGGCTGGCCCGCAATTCAAGGCGACGGTCAACGACGGGTGCCGCAGGTGCCCGGCGGCGCCGAGCTGCCCTGTCGACGAGCGCGGCGGTCAGGTGACTCCGTGAGCCAGCTGACCCTCTGGGACGACGGGCCGCCGCCAGAACCGGTCGCGTCCAGGCAGCCCCGATTTAACCCGGCGCAGCTTTCGCGGCTGCTCGGCATCGATGAGCCGACCCCTGAGCAGTCCGTGGTGGTCAGCGCGCCGCTAGCCCCGATGGCGGTGATCGCCGGGGCAGGCTCAGGCAAGAGCGAGACCATGGCGGCCAGGCTGGTCTGGCTGGTCGCCAATGGGTACGTCCGGCCGGAGCGGGTGCTCGGGCTGACTTTCACCAGGAAGGCGGCGGCCGAGCTAGCGGGGCGGGTCAGGACGCGGCTTGACGGGCTGCGCCGGGTCGGCCTCGCCTCGCCGGTCCCTAGTCAGCGCGGCCGGCCGGCCGGAGGCCGGCGCACCGGCGACGGGCTCGCGGACTGGCCCGACGATGGCGATCTCGCCGGTGACCCGGTGATCGCGACCTATCACTCCTATGCTGCGCGGCTGATCGCCGACAACGCCCTGCGCGAGGCACTTGAGCCGACGTTGCGCCTGATCACGCCGGCCGTCGCCTGGCAGCTGGCCGCGCGGATCGTGGCCGGGTACGACGGGCCGATGGACGCGGTCGACTGGGCGCCGGTCACGGTGACGGCAGCCGTCGTCGAGCTGTCCGCGGAACTTGCCGAGCACCTGCGCGGACCCGACGACGTGCTGGAGGCCGGCGACTGGCTGCGGCAGCGCTTCGAGCGGCTACAGCCAGGCAAGCGGACGAGGGCCGAAGCGATCATGAAAAGCCAGCGGGTCCGCGAGCAACTGCTGCCGCTGGTTCGCGCCTACTCCGAGGCGAAGGCCGAGCGCGAGGTCATCGACTACGGCGACCAGATGGCGCTGGCTGCCAGGATCGCCATCGCCCACCCGGAGGTCGGCAGGTCGGAGCGGGCCAGGTACCAGGTCGTGCTGCTCGATGAGTTCCAGGACACGAGCCACGCGCAGCTGGAACTGATGCGCGCGCTGTTCGGCGGCGGCCACCCGGTCACCGCCGTCGGTGACCCTTGCCAGTCGATCTACGGCTGGCGCGGCGCCAGCGCTGGCAACATGCGGCGGTTCGCCGACCTGTTCCCGCCTGCCGCCGCTGGGGCGCCGGGTGCCGCTGCGGTGGGCGGGGACGCGCTGGCCAGCGGCGCGCGGGCCGAGGTCAGGCTGCTGTCGACCAGCTTTCGCAACACCGGCCGGGTGCTCGATGTCGCCGCGACGATCCAGCGCGACCTGCGCGAGATCGCACCAGACGTGCCGAGGCTTATCGCCCCGCCCGAGCGAGCAAGTCGCGGCGCAGTGCGCTGCGCGCTGCTCGAGTCCAGCGCCGACGAAGCCAGGTGGGTCGCGCAGCAGGTCGCTGTCCTGCTGCGGCTGTCGCCGGGGCTCGCTCCTGACGGGCTGCCGTGGCCGGACGGACGGAGCGACGCGGTCCGCCCATCCGACATCGCTGTGCTGTGCAGGAAGCGGACGCAGTTCGCCGCTCTGCGGTCGGCGCTGGAGGCAGAAGGCATCCCGGTCGAGGTCGTGGGGCTTGGCGGCCTGCTGACCGTGCCCGAGGTATCCGACATCGTCGCGATGCTGCGGGTGCTGCACAGCCCGGCGGCGTCGGACTCGCTGGTCAGGACGCTCACGTCGCCGCGGTGGCGGATCGGCCCGCGGGACCTGGTCGCGCTCGGCCGCCGGGCCCAGACACTGGCCAGGGATCAGGGCAGTTCTCAGACTGGAACCGGTCAGCGCCAGGACTCCCGCCACCCCGGGGACACCGGCGAGGCGAGCCGGGATGCGGCCGGGAGTCCGGTTACGGCTGATGATCATCTGTCCAGGGCGGTGACCGACTTCACGGCTGAGACAGGCAGCCTGGTCGAGGCGCTCGATGACCTCGGCGTGCCGGCCGCGTACTCGGACGAGGGGTACCCGCGGTTGCAGGCGCTCGCCGCCGAGTTGCGGGCGCTGCGGCGGCACGTCGGCCGGCCGCTGCCTGAGCTGGTGACGGAGGTGGAGCGGGCGCTGGGACTGGATGTCGAGGTCGCGGCGCGGCCGGGGAGTAGTCATGCGGCGGCGCGGGCAGATCTGGACGCGTTCGCTGACGCCGCCGCGGCGTTCGCCGGGGACGCGCAGGAGCCGACGCTGGGCGCGTTTCTGGCCTATCTGACCGCGGCCGAGACCGAGGAGTTCGGCCTCGAAGCCGGTCAGGTCAGCGACACCGATGCGGTCAAGCTCGCGACTGTGCACTCGGCCAAGGGGCTGCAGTGGCCGGCGGTGGTAGTGCCAGGCCTCGCCGCGGGGAGCCGGGCGCAGAACTTCCCGGCGAGGCCGCGGCTGACGACCCGGTGGACGGATAATCCGCGGCTGCTGCCGTTCTGGCTGCGGGGCGACGAGGCTGATCTGCCGGCGCTGACCGGGCTCGACACTGATGCGCTGGCCGCGTTCAAGCAGGATTGCGACGACCGGAACCTGGCCGAGGAACGGCGCCTCGCCTATGTCGCCGTCACCAGGGCCGCCTACTGGCTGGCCTGCACCGGCTACTGGTGGGGCGCGGGCAAGAGTCCGCTCGGCCCCTCGGCGTTCCTGCACGAGGTGGCCGAGAGCTGCCGGGCCGGCGCCGGCGAGGTCGTCGAGTGGGCCGCTCAGCCCGAGGACGGCGCAGAGAATCCGGCGCTTGCCGAGCCGCTGACGGCGTCGTGGCCTGAGCCGCCCGCGGGCGTCAGGTACGAGGCCATCCGTGAGGCCGGCGACCTGGTCCTCGCGGCCGCTGGCGCAAGTTCGGCGTCGTCTGTTGCTGGGCTGGCGGGTGGTGGGCTGGCCGGTGCTGGGCTGGACGGGTCGGTGCCCGCGCGTTACGCCGAACTGGTGGCTGGCTGGGCTGCGGACGCTGACCTACTGCTGGCCGAGCGTACGAGGCGCAGACCCGATGGGCCGATCCCGGTCGACCTGCCGCGTCGCTTCGCCGTTTCGGCCCTGGTCACGATGGCGAGGGATCCTGCTCAGCTCGCCGCGCAGATCAGGCGGCCGATGCCGCGTCCGCCCGCGCCGCGGGCCGAGCGCGGGACGGCGTTCCACCGCTGGCTGGAGGAACGGTTCGGTCAGATGCGCCTGATCGACGTCGATGACCTTGGCGGCGCCGTCGACGCTGACCTCGTGGCTGATGACGCCGACCTGGCCGAGCTCAAGACGCGCTTCGAGGCAGGGGAGTGGGGCAATCGCTGGCCGGCCGAGGTTGAGATGCCGTTCGAGACGCGGGTCGGCGATCGCCTCGTCCGCGGCAGGATCGACGCGATCTTCGCCGACGATCGCGCGGGCGGGTTCGACGTCGTCGACTGGAAGACTGGCCGGCCGCCGCGTCCTGGCCGGGAAGAACGCGCGGTCGCGGTCCAGCTAGCCGCGTACCGGCTGGCCTGGGCCGCGCTGGCCGGCGTGCCCGTCGCGGAGGTCAGGGCGGCGTTCTACTACGTGCGGGAGAACCTGACCGTCCGTCCGGCCGACCTGCTCGACGCCGACGGCCTGGCAGCCCTGATCGAGAACGTGCCCGCGGAGGCCTAGGCGGCCCGCTAGCCCGCCGCCAGCCGGATCGCCTGGCCCTGGGTGGTTTGTGCGGCCATGCGGACCGATCGCAAGGGCCTCCGCTGGTTCATTGGATCTGAATGGGTTGGCGGAAGGCCGCATATCGGGCGTGATCATGGCCCTTCCGTATCCAATGTCGAATGAGGCGGGCGGTTCCAACCCGCGGCCGCGGGGCAGCAAGCGTCAGCGGTGGCCATGGCCACGATCGCAACGCGCTGCTTCAGCGCAAATCGGGGCCTAGGTCTAGAGTGCCAAACTGGACCAGGAGGCGTGCCTGTCCCAGCCAGGCTGTCCCCAGCCAGGCTGTCCCCAGCCAGGCGCAACAGCCAGGCTGCAACAGCCAGGCTGAACAGGCACGCGATCAGCGACCCCGAGGTGATACCGCATGGACAAGGCCGTCCGCGACTACATCGACGCCCACGCCGGAGAGTTCTACGCGGCGCTGATGCAGTGGCTGCGCATACCGTCGATCTCCGCCGATCCGGCGCACAGCGCCGACGTACGGCGTTCCGCGCAATGGCTCGCCGACCACCTGCGGGCGACCGGGTTTGAAATAGCCGAGGTCTGGGAGACAGGAACGGCAGATCAGCCCGGGCTGCCCGCGGTGTTCGCGGAGTGGCAGGCCGCCGACGGACAGGCGCCGACGGTGCTGATCTACGGTCACCACGACGTTCAGCCCGTCGAACCGCTCGGCGAGTGGGAATCACCGCCCTTCGAGCCGGTCGAGCGCGACGGCCAGATCCTGGCCCGCGGTGCCTCGGACGACAAGAGTCAGGTGTTGTTCCACGCGCTCGGCACCAGTGCGTGGCTCGCGGCACACGACGCCACGGCCCCGCCGGTCACGCTCAAGCTGATCATCGAAGGCGAGGAAGAGTCGGGCTCGAAACACTTCGCCGACCTGCTGCGGCGCGAGCGCGAGCGGCTGGCGTGCGACGTCATCGTCGTCTCCGACACAACGATGTGGGCCGCCGACGTGCCGTCGATGTGCACCGGCATGCGCGGCGTGATTGACGCGGAGATCGACGTGTACGGCCCCGAGCGCGACCTGCACTCCGGCTCGTTCGGCGGCGCGGTGCCCAACCCGCTGCACGCGCTTGCCAGCCTGCTCGCGGCCCTGCACGACGCGGACGGCCGGATCACGTTGCCTGGCTTCTACGACAAGGTCGCCGACCTCACAGACGACGAGCGCGACCTGTTCGGGCGGCTGCCGTTCGACGAGAAGGCCTGGCTGGTCACCGCCGGCAACAGCGGTGCCGCCAGCGGCGAAGCCGGCTTCAGCACGATCGAGCGGATCTGGGGCCGCCCGACCGCCGAGATCAACGGCATGTGGGGCGGCCACACTGGCCCGGGCGGCAAGACGATCGTGCCGCGCGAGGCGCACGCCAAGCTGTCTTTCCGGCTGGTCGCGCACCAGGAACCGGCCGAGGTGGCCGGGATGCTCCGAGCATTCGTCGCGGAGCACACACCGCCGGGGCTCGACGTCGTCGTCACGGTCGACGGTCCAGGCGTGCGGCCCTCGTTCTCGCCCATCGATTCGCCGGCGGTCGCGGCGGGCCGCCGGGCGATGGAACGTGCCTTCGGTCAGGAGATCCTGTTCACCAGGGAAGGCGGCAGCGGTCCAGAGGCCGACCTCGCCGACATCCTGGGCGCGCCGCTTGTGTTCATCGCGGTCGGACTTGACGAGGACAGGATCCACGCGCCCAACGAGCGCGTCGACATGAAGCTGCTGCTCAAGGGTGCGGAGACCGCTGCGTACCTGTGGGACGAGCTTGCCGCGCTCGGCTGACCGGCCGTAGCTGATCTCGTCGCGCGTCGCCGAGCGCCGAGCAGCGATCGGCGACGCGGCGTTCGCGCCGTATTCTGGGGCGGTGACGGGCTCCCTGATTTCGGTTTCTGGCGGGATCGCGCTGACGCGGCATGAGGTCGAGCGGTATACGCATCTGCGGACCGACGAGGCCTGGCTGGCGAAGGCGTGGGACGACCCCGGCACACGGGTGCTCGTCATCGAGGACGGCCAGGCGCTCGCCAGGCTCGACGACGGGTCGGCCGAGCTTGTCTTCACGAGCCCGGACCAGGCGCCGGATGGCACCAGGTTCCTGCTCGGCGTCGATGCCGACGACATCGCCTACTTCGGCGTCGGCGGTCCGCTCCCGGACGTCCCAACTCCCGCGCAAGACAGCGCACGGAGCGACGACGCGTCGGGGCCGAGCAAGGCAGGCCTCCGCGAGGCGGGCACGCTGCTCAGCGACCGGGACGCGGGCCTGCTCACGCACGCCGTCGCGCTGGCCAACTGGCACGCCGTCGCCGGATTCTGCTCGCGCTGCGGGGCGCCGACCAAGCCGGAGCTGGCCGGCCATTCGCGCCGGTGCACCGTCGACGGCAGCGAGCACTTCCCGCGCTGCGACCCGGCGGTGATCATGGTGGTCACCGACCCCGACGATCGCTGCCTGCTGGCCAGGAACGCTCAGTGGCCCAAGGGCCGGGTCTCCGTGCTAGCCGGCTTCGTCGAGCCGGGGGAGTCGGCGGAGCAGGCGGTCGCGCGCGAGGTGCACGAGGAGACCGGCGTGATCGTCTCGACGGTTACCTACGCGGCGAGCCAGCCGTGGCCGATGCCGCACAACCTGATGCTCGGATTCAACGCCAGGGCGACCAGCACCGAGATCACGGTCGACGGCGAGGAGATCGAGGAGGCGGGCTGGTACAGCAGGGACGACCTGCGCGCTGCCCTGCTCGCCCGGGACCTCGTCATGCCGCCGTCGCTGTCGATCTCACGCTGGCTGATCGAGACTTGGTACGGCAGCGATCTACCGCATCCTGCCAAGGCCAAGCCGGCTTAGCGCAGCAGCAGCCGGGCGGCGAGTTCGAGCTGCCGGGAGACGTCGTTCGCGGAGGCGCGCCTGGTCACCCACGCCACCAGGTTGGACAGCCAGACGTCGCCGATCACCCTGGCGATGGCCCGCTCGTCCTCCGTCGGCTCGCCGTCGTGCAGGGCGTCGGTGAGCATCTGCTCCATCAGCGCGGCGACGGCGTTGACCTCCGTTGCCGCGCTCGGATCGGCGAACATGAACGCCCTGGTGATCGCCTCGGTAAGCAGCGGCTCACGCTGCATGTTCTTGGTCACCTTGTTGAGCACGTAGATGATCCGCTCGGCTGGCATATTCCCAGGGACCGGGCGCTTGTCCAGCTTCTCCTTGGTTCGCTCGAACTCCCTGATCAGCCCGGAGACCAGCAGGTGAATCTTGGATGGGAAGTACCGGTAGAGCGTGCCGAGGGCGACGTCGGCACGCTCAGCCACCTCGCGCATCTGCACGGCGTCGTAGCCGCCCTTGGACGCGAGCGCCAAGGTCGCGTCGAGTATCCGTTTGCGGCGCTCCCGCTGCGCGACCGAGCCAAGCTCGCCGTCGGCCGAACCGCCCTGTGTGGCTGGTGCGGCAAGGGTCTTCGCAGCAGCCATCTGAGCCTCTCGTTGTGCCGGCGTTCGCCGCGCTTGTCCTGGCATCCCGGACCGCCCCCGTCTCCCGAGCCCGTCAGCAGCGCGCAGGCGGAGCCTTGCCCGGCCTGGACCATATCGCGACTGTTCACGCTGGCGTGCCTGCTCAGGCTGGCGTCGCGGTAGCCGCCAATAGTATAACGTGTTCTAATTTTTGTGCGCCGGAGCAGCAGGAGGAGCATTGCCGATCGCGGTCACAGCCGAGCAGGTGGCGATCGCCGACTCGGTCGCGCAGTGGGCGAAGAGGGCCTGCACGATCGCCGCGGTCCGCAGGCTCGAAGCAACGGGCGGCCAGGCCGCCGGCGGGGCCGAGGGCGACGGCCTCGCGCCAGCGGGGTCTGGCGCTTGGTCAGCCGCCGCCAGGGCCCGGCTCGGCGAACACTGGTCCGACGTGGCCGACCTCGGCATCTTCTCGATCGCGCTGCCCGAGGACCTCGGCGGCGCTGGCGGCACCGTCGCCGATGTCGCCGTCGTGGCCGAGCAACTCGCGGTCGCGCTCGCGCCCGGACCGCTGCTGCCCACGCTGCTCGCGGGGCTCGTCCTCGCCCGGTGCGGCCAGCAACGCGACGGCGACGTCCGGGCCCTGCTCGGCGAGATCGCGACGGGCGACGCGGCCGTCGCGGTCGCGCTGACGGCCGGTGGCCTCTCCCGCACCGCGACAGCAACTGGCGGACTGCGGGTCAGCGGCACCGCCAGGCTCGTGCTTGGCGCCGGTGACGCCCGCTGGCTGCTCCTCGCGGCGCAGACCAGTCCGGAGGGAGTGGCGCCACCGCCTGGCCCGGAAGGCCCGGGGCCAGCGGCCGACCCGGAGCCCCCGGGGTCAGCGCCCAGCCCGGAGGGTCCGGGGCCAGCGGCCGCCCCGGACGGACTGGTGTGGTTCCTTGCCAATGCCGCGCAGCCTGGCGTCGTCGTGACACCAAGGTCGCCGGTCGACTTCTCCCGCCCGCTCGCCGACGTGACGCTGACCGCCGTGACGGTGCCAGCTGCCAGGGTGCTCGGCGCTGCTGACCCGCGGCTCGTGCCCGACCTCGCTGCCGCCCTGGCCGCCGCCGAGGCGAGCGGCGTCGCCGCCTGGTGCAGTCAGACGGCGACCGAGTACGCGCGGACCAGGCAGCAGTTCGGCCGGCCGATCGGCTCGTTCCAGGCGATCAAGCACCTGTGCGCGCAGATGGTGTGCCGGGCCGAACTCGCCGCCGCCGCGGCATGGGACGCCGCCTGCGCGGCGGACCAGGCTCCCGGTGAGCTAGCGCTCGCGGCCGCGGCGGCTGCCGGCCTGACGCTGGACGCGGCCGTCGACAACGCCAAGGACTGCATCCAGGTGCTTGGCGGCATCGGGTTCACCTGGGAACACGACGCGCACCTGTACCTGCGCCGCGCCCTCGCGCTGCGCAGCCTGCTCGGCGGCAGCGCGGCCTGGCGCGCGCGGGCGGCCAGCCTCGCGCTCGGCGGCGCGCGCAGGCATCCGTTCGAGCCAGAACCCTTTTCCGGCGATCACTCGCCATCCGACGCCGATGAGGTCCGCGCGGCAGCGCGGCTGGTCGCCAGTGCCGTGTCCGCCACGCCGCGGGATCACTGGCGGGAAGGGCTGGCCGAGATCGGGTATGCGGCACCGGCCTGGCCGCCGCCGTATGGCCTGGCCGCGACGCCGGCCACGCAGCTCATCATCGACGAGGAGCTGGCGACTGCGGGCATCGAGCGGCCCGACCTGGCCATCGGCGCGTGGGCGATCCCCGCGATCATCAGCCATGGAACCGCCGAGCAGCTCTCGAGGTTTGGCTGGCCGACGCTGACCGGCGAGATCACCTGGTGCCAGCTGTTCAGCGAGCCCGAGGCCGGCTCGGACCTGGCGTCGCTGCGCACCAGGGCGATCAGGGTGTCTGGCGACGGGGAGGCGGACGCCGGCTGGCGGCTGACCGGGCAGAAGGTCTGGACCTCGCTGGCGGCGGAAGCTGATTGGGCGATCTGCCTGGCGAGGACCGATCCGGCCGCGCCGAAGCACAAGGGCATCACGTTCTTCCTGGTCTCGATGCGCGAGCCGGGCATCGACGTGCGGCCGCTGCGCGAGATCACGGGCCGCGAGATGTTCAACGAGGTCTTCCTCGACGACGTCTTCGTTCCCGACGAGTGCGTGGTCGGCCAGCCAGGTGAAGGCTGGCGGGTCGCCAGGACGACCCTGGCGACAGAGCGCGTAGCGATGGTCAGGGGCGCCGGGCTCGGCGAGGACGCCGAGGAATTGCTCGCTGCCGCGGCGGCCGACGGCGGGGTGAGCGATCCGGCGGTGATCGACCAGATCGGGGCGCGCCTCGCGGAGAGCCTGGCGTTGTCGGTGATGGATGACCGGATCGCGGGCGCCGCCGTTCGTGACACTGCTGCTCGCGGAGCTGGGGCGGGCCAGGCCGCCGCCGTGCGCAAACTGCTCGGCGTCGCGCACCGGCAGGCCGTTGCCGAGACCGCGGTCACGCTCGCTGGCGTGCAGGGAGCGGCCGCGGATGGCCGTGCGGCGGACGCCGTCGACAGCTTCCTGTTGACCAGGTGCCTCAGCATCGCGGGGGGCACCAGCCAGATCCTGCTCTCCCTCGTGGCCGAACGGGTGCTCGGCCTGCCCAGGGAGGAAACACGCTGATGAACTTCGAGTTCGACGAGGCGCAGCAGGTGATCGCTTCCTCGGCCGCTGACGTCCTGCGCGGCGCCGAGGCGGGCCAGGGCGCGGGCGAAGCGCTCTGGCAGGCGCTGGCCAAGGCTGGGCTGCTCGCGCTCACGCTGCCGGGCTGGCTGGGCGGCGACGACCTCGGCGTAATCGAGGCAGCCGTGCTGCTCACCGAGGCGGGCCGTCAGGCGGCCGACGTCCCCGCGCTGGCGACGATCATGCTCGGGACGCTGCCGGTCGTCCGGTGGGGCGGCCGTGACCTGCAGCAGCGTGTGCTAGC
The DNA here is from genome assembly GCA_963696215.1 of uncultured Actinomycetota bacterium. Lineage (GTDB taxonomy): Bacteria > Actinomycetota > Actinomycetes > Streptosporangiales > Streptosporangiaceae > Chersky-822. Next base: position 558,472 of record CAVOJF010000002.1, on the reverse strand, counting down.
TGGGGTCGGTGAGGGGGAGACCATCCTGACGGCCGGCGTCCGCGAGCAATCAACCGTGCTGCCGCCGGTACCAGCCACGATCGCGACCCTGGACGACGCCGGGTCCGGCACGGTCACCGGCACGAAGATCGGCGTGCCGTACGCGGCCCAGGCGAGTTGGATCCTGGTGCCCGCCACGGTCGCGAACACGGGCGCGAACACGGGCGCGAACGCAGGCCCGAACACGGGCGCGGTCGTCGTCGTCGACGCTCAGGGACCCGGTGTCACCGCCGTCCGTACCCCTACCTCCGGCGGAACGCCGGAGTACACGGTCCGGCTGGACGGCGCACCCATCGCAGGCGTTCTCGGGGCTGAGGCGGGCGAGTCCGGCCTGCAACTTGCTGGCGGTCGGCGCGCGGCGGCGCTGGAGGACCTGTACCTGCTGGCCGGGGCGGGGGCGGCGGCTATGGCCGCCGGGGCGCTCGCGGGTGCGCTCGACCTGACCGCGACGTATGTGGCCGCACGCGAGCAGTTCGGCCTGCCGCTCGCGACCTTCCAGGCAGTCGCCGGGCAGGCAGCCGACATCTACATCGCCAGCCGAACGTTGCACCTCGCGGCTCTCTCGGCTTGCTGGCGGCTCGCAGCCGGGCTCGATGCCGCCGGGGACGTCGACGTCGCGGCGTACTGGCTCGCGCAGGAGGCGCCGGCCGCGCTGCGCACCTGTCATCAGCTGCACGGCGGGATCGGGCTCGACGTGGAGTACCCGCTGCACCGCTACTCGGCGATGGTCAGCGACCTGGCCAGGTTCGCGGGCGGCGCGAGCTACCGGCTCGCCACGCTCGCCGAGAGCCGGCCTGATGCGGCAGCTAGCCATCCATCTGCCGTGAGCCCGGTCTCCGGCATGTTCATAGGCCTGACCGATGCACAGGCCGCGCTCCGCGGCGAACTCCAGGCCTACTTCGCCGGCCTGATCTCGCCCGCCGAACGCGAGGCCATGCGTACCGACCGGCACGGCGCCGCCTATCGGCGGCTGATCAAGCGGATGGGCAGCGACGGCAGGCTCGGGGTGGGCTGGCCCGCAGAGTACGGGGGGCGCGGATTCGGTCAGATCGAGCAGCAGATCTTCGTCAGCGAGGCGGCGCGGGCCGACGTTCCGCTGCCCGCGGTGACGCTTCAGACCGTCGGCCCGACGCTGCAGGCATACGGGACCCCTGAGCAAAGGGCGATGTTCCTGCCGAAGATCCTGGCCGGGGAGGTGCACTTCGCGATCGGGTACACCGAGCCAGGTGCCGGCACCGACCTGGCTTCGCTCACGACAAGGGCGGTCAGGGACGGCGACGACTACATCGTCAACGGCCAGAAAATCTTCACGAGCGGGGCGCACGACGCCGACTACATCTGGCTGGCCTGCCGGACCGACCCGGAGGCACCCAAGCACAAGGGGATCTCCATCCTGATCGTGGACACCGCCGATCCCGGGTTCTCCTGGACGCCGATCATCACGTGCGATGGAGCGCATCACGTCAACGCGACCTACTTCTCAGACGTCCGGGTGCCGGTGAGCATGCGGGTCGGGGCGGAGAACCAGGGCTGGCGGCTGGTCACTACCCAGCTCAACCACGAGCGGGTGATGCTCGGCCCGGCCGGGCGCCTGGGCGCCCTGCACGACCGGGTGCACGCCTGGGCTTATGCGACAAGCGCCCCCGGCGGCGGCGTGGTCGCGGATGAGCCCGATGTGCGTCTCGCGCTGGCGGAGGTCGCCGCGAGCCTGCGCGTCAACGAGCTACTGAACTGGCAGGTCGCGGTCGCAGACACCGTGCACATCGCCGACGCGTCGGCAACCAAGGTGTTCTCGTCCGAGCGGATCCAGCGGTTCGGTCAACTGCTCATCGACGTGGTCGGCAGGTACGGCGATCCTGCCAGCGACGGCACCGCTGAACTGCTGGAGTGGCTCGACACCCAGCACAAGCGCAACCTTGTGCTCACCTTCGGCGGTGGCGTGAACGAGGTCCAGCGCGAGCTGATCGCGATGGCCGGGCTGGGGCTGCCGAGGGTGCCGCGATGACAGCGCCGCAGGCCGATCAGCCTGGAGCGGCGGAGCTCAGGGCAGCAGCTGAGCGGATCATGGCGCTGGGGGAGAGCAGCCCGCGGCTCGCCCGCGACCCGGTCAACTTGCCGATCATCGAGAACTGGCTCGAGGCGATCGGCGATGCCAACCCGGTCTACACCGACCAGGACTTCGCCGCAACCGTGCACGGCGGCCTCGTCGCGCCGCCGATGATGGCGCAGGTATGGACCATGACTGGCCTCCTTCAAGCCCGCGAGGCTGGGGACCCGACCGGCGAGATGGTGCGCCTGCTCGACGGGGCGGGCTTCACCGGGGTCGTCGCGACCAATTCCGACCACGTCTTCCACCGGTACGTGCGGCACGGCGAGCGGCTCGCGGTGACAGTCAGCCTGATCGGCCTGATCGGGCCGAAGCGGACGGCCCTTGGCGAGGGCTGGTTCTTCACAACCAGGCAGACCTGGTACAGCGACCGCGACGCCGTCGCCACGATGGACTTCCGGATACTCAAGTTCCGCCCGCGCCAGGGCGCTGGTCCGGCAACTACGGGTCCGGCAACTACGGGACCGGCCGCCACCGGACCGGCCACCACGGGACCGGCCACCACGGGGCAGGCAACAGCGCCCGGCGGTTTCGTGATGCGGCCGGTGGTCTCACCGGACACGGCCTTCTTCTGGGAGGGCACCAGGCACGGCGAGCTGCGCATCCAGCAGTGCGGCGACTGCGGCGCGCTCCGGCACCCGCCAGGACCGATGTGCGTGCGCTGCGGGTCGCCAAGCCCGAAGTACGTGGTCGCTTCCGGCGCTGGCGAGGTCTTCAGCTACGTGGTGCACCACCACCCGCCGGTACCGGGAAAGCGGCTGCCGCTCGTGATCGCCCTGGTCGAACTCACCGAGGGTGTCCGGGTACTCGCGGAGATGCCTGGTGTCGGGCCAGACGAGGTCAGCATCGGCATGCCGGTCCAGATCGACTTCCTGCGGATCGACGATGACCTCGTCCTGCCCGCCTGGCGGCCAGCCGAGCGCGCCACCAGCCCTGGCGAGCTTCCCGCCATTCTCCCCGAGATGGTGATCGACGTCACCGCGACGTTCGTGGTCGCGAGCGCGCTCGCCACCCGCGACTTCACCCCCGTGCACCACGACAGGGACCTCGCGGTCGCCAACGGCAGCAAGGACATCTTCGTCAACATCCTGACCGACAACGGCCTGGTCCAGCGCTTCGTCACACAGTGGGCCGGACCGCAGTCGCTGCTCCGCCAGACGTCGGTGCGCCTCGGCGTCCCGTGCTACGCGGGAGACACGCTGAGGTTCACTGGGCGGGTGAGCGATCGCACGGCGCTGCCGGACGGGTACCGGTACGAGGTGCAGGTCACCGGCCAGTGCAGCATGGGCGATCACATCATCGCGACGGCGGTCGTCGACGTGCCGGAGGTCGGGCCATGACCGGCCAGGCTCGCAGACGAACGCCGGAGGCGGCGATAGCCGGGATCGGCGCGACCGAGTTCTCGAAGGCCTCGGGCCGCAGTGAACTCAGGCTGGCGGCCGAGGCGGTCCAGGCGGCGCTCGACGACGCCGGGCTGCGCCCGGCCGACGTGGACGGCATGGTCACGTTCACGATGGACAGCAATGCCGAGGTCGCTGTCGCCCGCGAACTGGGCGTCGGGGATCTGACGTTCTTCGGCCAGGTCGGGTACGGTGGCGGCGCCGCCTGTGCGACGGTCCACCACGCCGCGATGGCGGTCGCGACCGGCGCCGCGGAGGTCGTGGTGTGTTACCGGGCGCTGAACGAGCGGTCCGGCCGCCGGTTCGGCCAGGTCTCGGTGGGGGCGGTCCAGGCTCCGACATCGTCAGGCATCGACAACGGCTGGCACTACCCGATGGGGCTGTCCACCCCCGCGGCCACAGTGGCCATGGCGGCGAGGCGCTACATGCACGTGTACGGCGCCACCAGCGCAGACTTCGGCGCGGTCGCCGTCGCCGACCGGCGGCACGCCGCGACCAATCCGAACGCGTGGTTCTACGGCAAGCCGATCACTCTGGCCGATCACCAGGCGTCCCGCTGGATCGCCGAGCCGCTGCGGCTGCTCGACTGCTGCCAGGAGAGCGACGGCGCCGTCGCCGTCGTGGTCACCAGCCTGGAGCGGGCGCGCGAGCTGCGATCGGCCCCCGCGGTGATCAGCGCGGCGGCTCAGGGCGCCGGACCCGACCAGTTCACGATGACCAGTTACTACCGCGACGAGCTAACCGGGCTGCCGGAGATGGGCGTCGTCGCGCGGCAGTTGTGGCGGCAGGCTGGCGTGGGTCCGCAGGACATCAGGACCGCGATCTTGTATGACCATTTCACGCCCTACGTGCTCATGCAGCTTGAGGAACTCGGCTTCTGTCCGCGCGGCGAGGCGCGGCACTTCATCTCCGGCGGCGCGATCGAGGCCGGCGGCCGGCTGCCGCTCAACCCCCACGGCGGCCAGCTTGGCGAGGCCTACATCCACGGCATGAACGGGATCGCGGAGGCGGTCAGGCAGGTGCGCCGGTCCGCGGTCAACCAGATCCCTGGCGACGGACCTGTGCTGGTGACCGCCGGCACCGGCGTGCCCACCAGCGGCCTTATCCTCGCGCCCGCCTAGGACCGGGCGCCGTCGCCGGCGGCCGCCATATCGAGGGCCGCGATGTAGCCGAACGTCATCGCGGGGCCGATCGTCGCGCCGGCACCGGCGTAGCTGTGGCCCATTACCGCCGCGCTGGCGTTCCCGGCCGCGTAGAGGCCGTCGATCACGCTGCCGTCCCAGCGCAGCGCACGCGCCCTTTCGTCGGTGCGCAGCCCGCCCTTGGTGCCGAGGTCGCCAGGCACGATCTTGATCGCGTAGAAGGGCGGCTTGGCGAGCGGCGCCAGGTTCGGGTTCGGGCGGCAACGCGGGTCGCCGTAGTACCGGTCATAGGCGGAATCGCCGCGCCCGAAGTCCTCGTCCTTACCCGCCTCGGCGAAGCCGTTGAACCGCCGGACGGTCTCGCCCAGTCCATCGGCGGCGATCCCGACCTGGCCGGCGAGTTCGGCGAGCGTGCTGGCGCGGTACACCGCTCCGGCCGCGTACCACCGCCTGGGCAGCGGCTTGCGCGGCGGCAGCCCGGCGAAGACGTAGCTGTTGCGGTACCGCTGGTCGATGATCAGCCAGGCCGGGATGTGCGGCTTGTCGTCGCTGTGCTTGTCGTACATCGCGTGCACGGCGTCGACGTAGGGGGCCGCCTCGTTGACGAACCGCTCGCCAGCGGCATTGACCAGGATGCAGCCAGGCAGCGACCGTTCCGACAGGCAGAAGAACGGCCCGCCGGTCAGCGGGATCGACGGGCCCCACCAGGCGTCATCCATCAGGTCGAGGGCCGCTCCCGCATCCTGGCCAGCGACGATCCCGTCGCCGGTGTTGCCCGGTGAGCCGACGGTCCAGTCCGTCCCGATCGGCTGCCGCTGATACTCAGCGCGCATCGCTGCGTTGCGCTCGAATCCGCCCGTGGCGATCAGGACGCCGCGGCGCGCGGCGATGGTCGCGGGCTGCCCGTCCCTGGTCACGCGTACGCCGGCGACCCGGCCGTCGCTGGTCAGCAGCCCGGTCAGCGGCGTGTCCAGCCACAGCGGCACCCCCGCCGACGCGAGCCCGGCGCGCAGGCCCGCCGAGAGCGCCTGGCCCAGCGTCATCGTGCGGCGGCGCAGGGCCTTGGTCGCTGCCATCCGGCCAGCGACCTTGGCGGTCGTCCAGATCGCCCGCGGATGCCTGGTGCCCAGGCTGAGCCAGCGGTAATCGGCCGCCGTGATCGCCATGCCGTCGGGAGCGGGCAGGTACGGCGGATTGAGGTGGCCGAGTTCGGTCCCGAGGATCCGGCCATCGAGCGGCGCCGGCTCAATAGTGCGGCCGCTGGCGAGGCCGCCCGGTGCCTCGGGATAGTAGTCCGCATAACCGGGCACCCAGGCGAAGCCGACGGGCGCGGCCGACATCACCAGGTCCAGCATCGCGGGGCCGTGCTCGAGCAGCGCCCGCTGGCGCTCCTGCGTCACGTCGTCCCCTGCCACGTGCGCGAGGTAGGCGCTGGCCTGCTCGGGGGTATCCGCCACGCCAGCTCGCCTGAGCACAGCGTTGCAGGGAACCCAGAGGCCGCCGCCCGAGCGCGCCGTGGAGCCGCCGAAGTAGCCGGTCTTCTCGATCACCACGACGCTCAGTCCCTGCCTGGCCGCGGTGAGCGCCGCTGTCATGCCAGCGGCGCCGCTGCCAGCCACGACAACGTCGAACTCGGGGTCCTCGGGTGCCATCGCGCCTCCCGGCACCATGCTAGAACACGTTTCAGTTTTGGCCGAGTGGTGGTGATCGCGGCCCTGCGGCCCGCCGCCGCGGAGATGGTCAGTCCGTCGGGTCCTGGCTGAAGTATCCGAGCAGCAGGTCGACAGATACCAGGGGCTCGCCACCGCCATCCGCGGGCATCTCCCGGTCGGACCTGGCTACCTCCTCGAGGAGCTGATACAGCAGGTCATAGATAGCGGCCGCCCGGGACACGGGGACCATGCCGTCGGCCATGGCTAGCACCATCCTCCGGTGCTGCTCATCGGCGGCCGCCGCGCCGAGTCGCGTCCTGCGCGTCGCGAAGAACTGCCGCCGGTACAGCTCCAGGGCCGCAGCCGCCATCGCCTCGGCCTCCGGGCTGACCTTCTCGTTGTCGGTGAGATCGTCGCCCATGATCATGTCGCCGTGGCTCGCCTGGTAGCGATACTCGACGATTCCCGACACCACCCGGCTCGCGGCGGCATGAATCAGCCCGGCCGCCTCCAGGTGCTTGATGTGCCGGTACAGCTTGGTCTGCGGCTCGCCGAGCTCGGTCGCGAGTTCCTTGACCGTCTTCGCCGGCACATCAGGGCCGCGGCCGCGGGTGAGCGCGTGCAGCATGTTCAGCCGCAGCGGGTCAGCCAGTGCCTTGAGGACGTCGATGTGGGAGGCCGACGGCGGGTCATGGCCCGGCGCTGCCTGGCCAGCCTCGCTGCCCGCTTTGCGCGCCTCGCCGCCCGTGTTGCGCGCCTCGCCGCCCGCATTGCCGGCCTCGTCGCCTGGCGCACCGAACTTTTTCATGACCCCATCTTGCCACCCGTTCACGCGTATGCAATCATTCACGTAGACGTGAACATTAACGGCAAGGTGAAATTCCTTCGCCTAGCCCCATCGAAGGAGTGACGGCATCGATGTTTCCTAGTCAGATCAACGAGCTGGCAAGGCAGTCCGCGAACACGCTGACCGAGCGGCCCAGGCCAGCCAGTCCGGCGGCCAAGCGGCGCGGCGAGGCCCGCGCGATCCGGCAGCAAACCGGCTGGACGCTGGTCCAGATCGGCCTGCGGATCGCGGCGTCGGCCAGCAGGTAACACCCAGGCAGCAAGCCGGTGGCGAGCAGCACGGAACTGCGAGCCAACGACCGAGGGCGGCTGACTCAGGCGGAGGGCGACCCGCCGGTCAGTCGCCCTCAGCCTGTGCGTGCGGCCGCACGGCGCCAGGCGGCGAGCGCTGAAGCGATGTCCGCGGTGCTCACGTCGAGGTGCGTCAGCATCCGCACGCGACCGGCGCCCATCGTGACCAGGAGGCCCTCGGCCGCCAGGCGCTCCTTCCACTCAGGCGCTGACCGGCCAGTGGCGCTGACGTCGACGAAGACGATGTTGGTAGGCACCGCGTCAGGGTCGACCGAGCCCGGCAGCAGGTCGGCGATTCCCTCGGCCAGGAGGCGCGCCTTGGCGTGGTCCTCGTGCAGCCGCTTCGGGCCATCGCGGAGGGCGACAAGTCCGGCGGCCGCCATGATCCCGGCCTGCCGCCAGGCCGCGCCGAACAGGATCTTCACCCGCCTGGCTTCCCTGATGAACTCCGCGTCGCCGACCAGCATCGAGCCGATTGGCGCGGCTAGCCCCTTTGACAGGCAGAACATCATCGCGCTGACCTCGGCCGCATAGTCGGCGATGGTCGCGCCGGTCACGGCGCACGCGTTGAAGATCCTGGCTCCGTCGAGATAGAGCGGGACTCCCGCGGCCGCGCACGCCTTGGCTATCGCGCGGACGTCGTCGACGGGCTGCGGGGTGCCGCCGCCGACCTGGTGGCTGTTCTCGATGGCGACCAGGTCAACCACTGTCACGTCCGCCGGGTCGGGTCGCAGGGCATCGGCGACCTGCTCGGCGCTCAGCAGCCCGCGCACGCCTCCGATCCGCCGGAAGGCCACACCGGACAGCGCGGCCGCGGAGTGCACCTCCGTATTGCCGACGTGCGCGCGGGACTCGCAGACGGCGAAATGCCCCGACCTGACCAGGACGTGCAGCGCGATCTGCGTGCACATCGTGCCCGTCGGCAGGTACAGGGCCGCCTGCCTGCCGGTGACTTCGGCGGCCATCTCCTGCAGCTTGTTCACGGTCGGGTCGTCGCCGTACCAGTCATCACCGACCTCGGCGGTCGCCATCGCCGCGCGCATTGCTTGCGTCGGGCGGGTCACCGTGTCGGAGCGGAGATCGATGAGATCGCTCAAGTTTGGTGTCCTGTCTCGCTCGCAGCCTTGGTTGCAGTATCCGCTATCACAAGGCCGCGACGCGGCTGCGGTACAGTCGACCCGGTTCGCCCGGCAATGAGGTCCGGGCGGTAAGGGACTCAGCTGGGAGCAAGCAGCTGATGAAGGCGCTGGTCAAAGTCCGGGCCGAAGCTGGTCTGCGGCTGGAAGACGTGCCGGTCCCCGCGATCGGCAGGGACGACGTCCTGATCCGGGTGCTGCGTACCGGGGTGTGCGGAACGGACCTGCACATCTACGAATGGGATGGCTGGGCACAGGCCAACGTGCCGGTGCCCTTGGTGGTCGGGCATGAGTTCGCCGGCGAGATCGTCGAGCTTGGATCCGACGTCAGGGACCTCGACGTCGGCGACCTGGTCAGCGGCGAGGGACATCTCGTGTGCGGTCGGTGCCGCAACTGCATGGCCGGACGCCGGGTGCAGTGCGCGCACGTCAAAGGCGTGGGCGTGAACCACCCTGGTGCCTTCGCCGAGTACATCGCGCTGCCTGCCGGCAACGTCTGGCGGCATCTGCCGGGAATCGCCCTCGACGTGGCGGCGATCTTTGATCCGTTCGGCAACGCGGTGCACACGGCGCTCACGTTCCCTGTGCACGGTGAGGACGTGCTGATCACAGGGGCCGGGCCGATCGGGATCATGGCTGCCATCGTCGCCAGGCACGCGGGCGCCAGGTACGTGGTGATCACCGATGTGTCGCCGTACCGGCTGGAACTTGCCGAGAAGATCGGGGTGACCGTCGCCGCGGACACCAGGGAGCGCTCGCTCGCGCAGATCATGACCGACCTGGGCATGCGCGAAGGCTTCGACGTGGGGATGGAAATGTCGGGCAAGCCAGTCGCGATGCGGGAGATGCTTGGCGCCATGACCCACGGCGGCAAGATCGCCATGCTCGGCCTGCCATCCGCCGAGTTCCCGATCGACTGGGGACACCTGGTCCTCAACATGATCACGATCAAGGGCATCTACGGCCGCGAGATGTTCGAGACCTGGTACTGGATGTCCGTACTGACCCAGTCGGGCGTCGACATCGAACCCGTCATCACGCACCGTTTTGACGCGGCCGACTACGCGGCGGCCTTCGAGACCGTGCGTGCCGGCCGGTGCGGCAAGGTCGTGCTGAACTGGGCCGACCCCGCCAGCTAGCCAAACACCGACTCAGCTATTAGTGAGGGGGCTGAGATTGTTCTCCAGCGTCGCACCGCAGATCGCCGCCGAGCTTGACGAGATCCGCGAACAGGGCCTGTATAAGAACGAACGGGTTATCGCCAGCCCGCAGCAGGCCAGCATCATGGTCGCTGACGGGACGCGGGTGCTGAACCTGTGCGCCAACAACTACCTCGGGCTGGCCGACGACCCGCGGATCATCCAGGCCGCGAAGGACGCCATGCACAGGTGGGGGTTCGGCATGGCCAGCGTCCGGTTCATCTGCGGCACCCAGGATGTGCACAAGCGGCTCGAGCGCAAGATCTCCGACTTCCTCGGCACCAGCAGTGCCAGCCCGGGCGGAGAACCCCCCGGATCCCCCCGCGATGCCAGCCCAGGGGGACAACCCCCCGGATTCGCGCGGGACACGATCCTGTACCCGTCCTGCTTCGACGCCAACGGCGGCCTGTTCGAGACCATCCTCACCGACCAGGACGCGGTGATCAGCGACGAACTGAACCACGCGTCGATCATCGACGGCATCAGGCTCTGCCGGGCCCGGCGGCTGCGGTACAAGAACCGGGACATGGCGGACCTCGAGACACAGCTCAAAGCGGCCGCGGACGCCAGGCGCCGGCTGATCGCGACCGATGGCGTGTTCTCCATGGACGGCTACGTGGCGCCGCTGCGCGAGATCTGCGACCTGGCCGAGCGATACGACGCGATGGTCATGGTGGATGACTCGCACGCGGTGGGCTTCGTGGGCCCGTCCGGCCGCGGCACTCCCGAGCTGCACGGCGTGACCGACAGGATCGACATCGTCACCGGCACTCTCGGGAAGGCGCTCGGCGGCGCGAGCGGCGGCTTCACCAGCGGCCGGGCAGAGATCATCGACCTGCTCAGGCAGCGCTCGCGGCCGTACCTGTTCTCGAACTCGGTCGCGCCCGCGGTGGTCGGGGCCTCGCTGAAGGTGCTCGACCTGCTGGACTCCAGCGACGACCTGCGGGCCCGGCTGCGCGACAACACGGCCTTGTTCAGGGAGCGGATGACCGGGCTCGGGTTCGACATCCTTCCTGGCGATCATCCGATCGTCCCCGTGATGATCGGGGACGCCGGGAAGGCCGCCAGGCTCGCCGACCTCCTGCTGGGCAAGGGCGTCTACGTGATCGGCTTCAGCTACCCGGTGGTCCCGATCGGCAAGGCGCGGATCAGGACCCAGGTCTCGGCGGCACACACCGCCGAGGACCTCGAGCTTGCCGCGACCGCGTTCGCACAGGCCCGCGACGAACTCGGCTAGCCCGCGAGCCGGCCCGGCTGTCCTACTGGTGCGTCTTGATCCTGTCGACCCGGCAACTGCGCGCGTGGCCTACCGGGTAGGTCTTGATGGCGACCGGAAGCTGATTCCCGCGTACCGGCCTCAGCGCAATCCGCGCGTTCACAACCTGATGCTGGACATAATAAGGGCTATACCTTACGTTCAGCCGGAATTGCTTGACGAACGTTTTGCCAACGCCACCGCCGCCATTTTCAAATATTACGATGGCGTAGTGATGCCGCACCGTGCAGGCCGTCACCGCAGGTGTGCACGCGGTAAGAGCCATGGTCGCGCCGACAACCGTGACCAGCGTCACAAGCGTTCTAGCCTTCATGGATTTCATCTTCTCGACTGGCGAAGGGTTTATACCTGTTAAATGCGAGCGCCAACAAGCCTAATACCCAGGCAGAAACTAATTGCGCCACCCGCGCCCCGACGTGGATGATGTTCCGATGACATGGACCGCTCCAGACGTGCCGCGCACCGAGCCGGATCAGCCGGCGCCCGAACGAGCCGCGCTACAGGGCTGGCTCGACTTTCACCGCGCCACGCTGCTGTTCAAGTGCCAGGGACTGACCGGTGACCTGCTCGTCCGGCGGACGGCCGAGCCGTCCAGCCTGTCGCTGCTCGGCTTGGTCAGGCACATGACCGACGTCGAGCGCGCCTGGTTCCGCCGGCGGTTCGGCCGCCAGCTCGAACTGCCGAGCCTGTACTGGAGCGACGAGCACCCCGACGGCGACTTCGACCTAGCGGAGGCGGCAGGGGCACAGGAAGCCTTCGACGCCTTTACTGCCGAGTGCGCGCTGGCCGACGAGGTAGCCGCTGGCCGGTCACTGGACGAGACGTTCATCTCCTCCGATGGCGCGACGCTCGACCTGCGGTGGATCTACCTGCACATGATCGAGGAATACGCCAGGCACAACGGCCACGCCGACATCCTTCGCGAGCGTCTCGACGGCGTGACCGGCGACTAGGCCTAGGTAGGGCCAGCATCACCGGCATGTCGTCCCGGTCGGCGCTGGCTCGCGGCTGGCTAGTCGTAGCTGACGCTGACCTGGTCGGTCAGCGCGACCGACTGGCAGGCCAAGACGTAGCCATCGGCGAGGTCGGAGTCCTCGAGCACCTCGTTGTGCGCCATCTCGACTTCGCCGGCGAGGAGCCGGCACGCGCAGGCGCCGCACACGCCCTCGCGGCAGGAGTAAGACGCGTCCAGGCCGCCGTCGATCATCACGTCCAGCATCCGCCGGCCAGCGGGCCACTCCAGCGTGCGCACGGAGCCGTCGATCTCGACCTCGAGCGTCGCCGCGACGCTGCTCTTAGGCGGCTCGGTCGCCTCGAAGGGGTTCTCCGCCAGCGACAGAAACCGTTCGACGTGCACGCGCTTGGCAGGAACGCCCAGTGCGGCGGCGGCGGCGCGGGCCGCGGCCATGTACGGGTCTGGCCCGCAGACGTAGACGTCGGAGCCGGCATACGGACGCGCCAGCTCGCGCAGCGCGGCCGCGTCTGGCGGGCCGGCCAGCGCGTCCAGCCAATGCAGCATCACCAGCCGGTCCGGCGCCGTGGCCCGCATCTTTGCCAGTCGCTCGCCGAAGATAACCGAGCGCTCGTCAGCGTTGGCGTAGATCAGCACGATCCGGCCGTGCCCGACGGCGAGCGCGGAGCGCAAGATCGACATCACTGGAGTGATCCCGCTGCCGCCGGCGAACATCAGGAAGTCGGCGTCGAGGGACTCGGGAGTGAAGGTTCCCGCCGGCGGCAGCAACTCGAGCACGCTTCCGGATCTGACGTTGTCCGCGATCCAGTTGGAGGCATAGCCGGACGCCATCCGCTTGACCGTCACGGCTGGCCGGTCGCCCGCGTCCGGTGAACTGCACAGCGAGTAGCACCTGGCCACTGAGCCGCCGTCGGGCCCGGGTACGCGCACTGTGAGGAACTGGCCTGGCCGGTAGGCGAAGACGCCGGCCAGCCCGGGCGGGATGTCGAGCACCAGCGAGCAGGCCTGGTCGGTCTCGCTGATCACCTCGGCGACCGGCACCTGGTAGCTGGTTCGCTCCGAGCTCACGGCCGTCCCGCCGGGCCCGGCCCTCCCGCGGGGCCCGGCGGGGTCACGGCGGCAGCACCTCGACGCGGCCGTTGGTCACGGCGTCGTCGATGCTGGCACGCAAGCTGGCACAGGTCGCGATCAGTGCGGACGTCTCGCCCCCGGCGACGCGCGCGGCGAACTCCGCGCAGCGCAGCACCGACTCGGCCGTCCACTGCACGCTGGTGTGCTGCAAGCTGAACTTCGCCACCTCGACAACGGCCCCGCACCGCCCGCAGGCGACGTCGGCGTACCGCCACGGCCGCTCGTCAGCTCGCGAGCCGACCTCGCCCGCCCGACGATCAACCTCTGCTGGCGTCATAGCACCATCAGGGGTTCATCGTTGCGGACGGATCTGGCGAAGCCGCGGCGCGGGCGGCCATGTTGGCGGCGACTTCGGCTTCCCAGGATTTGATGGCGCGGGAGGTGTCGATCTCGTACTCGTGCCTGGCGACCATGTCCGGGGTGACGTCGGACACGTCGACGTAGAACTGCTCGTACCATCGGCGCAACTGATAGACGGGCCCGTCCTCGGCGCACAGCAGCGGATTGTCGATCTTGGTCTTGTTCATCCAGATCGCCACGTCCTGGCCGAAGCCGATGCCGATGAAGTCGGCGAACTTGGCCGCGATCTTGTCACCCTGCGCGTCGCTCACGCCGGGCGGCTTCTTGACGATCGCGCCCCATTGCAGCAGGAACGAATCGGGCGTCACCGGGTAGTGACAGTTGATGAGGACGCTCTCCATCGTCAGGCCGTGGTAGTCGTGCCACAGGTAGTCGATCATGTACGACGGGCCGTAGTAGGCAGCCTCCGAGCGCAGCGTGGTCTCGCCGCCATCGGCGTAGTTCGAGCCGGTCGCGACGTCGGGCCTGGACTTCGTCGTCAGGTACTGCGCGGCGACGTGGCCTTCAAGGACGTTCTTGAAGTACGTCGGGAACGCGAAGTGAATGTAGAAGAAGTGCGCCATGTCGACGACGTTGTCGACCACCTCGCGGCAGTTCGAGTTCTCGACGAGGATCGAGTCCCAGGTCCAGTTCGACCACTCAGAGGAGAACGCGCCGTCGATCCGCGGAATGGCGACGTGCTCGGCCGGCGGATTGCCCTGCGGGTCGTTCCACACGAACAGCTGCTTGTTCTCCTCCAGGGTCAGCCAGGACCTGGTGCGGGCCGCTGGCGGCACCCGCCTGGCGTACGGGATGTGCGCGCATTTGCCGTCGCCGCCCCAGCGCCAGTCGTGGAACGGACAGGCGACCTGGTCGCCCTTGATAGTGCCCATCGTGAGGTCGCCGCCCATGTGCCGGCAGTACCCGTCGAGCACGTGCAGGTCGCCGGCCGAGTCGGCGAAGACGACGAGCTTTGTGCCGAAGGCCTGCACCGGGTGCGGACCCCCGGAGCGATATTTCTCGGCCAGTCCTAGGCAATGCCAGCCGCGTGCATACCTGGCCGGCGGCGGCGCTGCGGCGATGTCGCGGACCCGGGCACGGTCGCCGGGGCGTCGTCCCGCTGCGTCAGCACCGTTCATGGGCCCCTCCTGGCGGTGATAGCCCTAGACTAGAACATGTTCTAGTCTAGGGCGCAACGAAGGCGCCTGCCATGCTGGTAGGACGCTATCCAGGCGTCGCGGGAGGAGCAGCCAGTGGGCGAGATGGTCGGGCAGCCGGTGCTCGCCGCGGTCGGCGACCTGCTGCCCGTGCTGCGCGAGCGGGCGCAGGAGACCGAGGACGCGCGAACCGTTCCTGCCGAGACGGTCAAGGCGCTGGAGGAGGCCGGGTTCTTCCGGCTGCTGCAGCCGGCCAGGTACGGCGGGCTGGAGGCCGACCCGCTCACGTTCTACCGGGCCGTGCGGATGATCGCCGGCGCGTGCGGGTCGACCGGCTGGGTCGCCTCGGTCGTGGGCGTGCACCCGTGGCAACTCGCGCTCTTCCCGGCGGCCGCGCAGGAGGACGTCTGGAGCGAGGACACAAACACCAGGATGTCGTCGTCCTATGCGCCTACCGGGCGGGCCCAGCTTGTCGACGGCGGGCACCGGCTGAAGGGCCGCTGGAGCTTCTCCTCCGGCTGCGGTCACGCCACGTGGGTGCTGCTCGGCGGGATCGTCACCAACGACGAGGGCGTCCCTGTCGACTTCCGCACGTTCCTGCTGCCCGCCAGCGACTACGTGATCGAGGACGTCTGGGACACGGTCGGGCTTCGCGGAACGGGCAGCAACGACATCGTCGTGGACGGCGCGTTCGTACCGGCGCACCGCTCGCTCAGCTTCACCGACGTGACGAAGTGCGTCTGTCCTGGCCAGGAGGTCAACGAGGCTCCGCTGTACCGGATCCCGTTCGGCTCGATCTTTTCCTACGCGATCACCACGCCGGTGATCGGAATGGCGACCGGCGCTTACCAGGCGCATGTGGAATATCAGCGCACCAGGGTGAGCGCCGCCTACGCGGGTCACAAGGTCGCCGAGGACCCGTTCGCCCAGGCGCGGATCGCTGAGGCGGCGGCCGAGATCGACGCGGCCTGGACCGCGCTCGAGCGCAACATGACCGAACTCATGGCGCACGCTTCGGCCGGCGAGCCGATCCCGATGCCGTTGCGGCTGCGGATCAGGCGGGACCAGGTGCGCGGGACCGGCCAGGCGATCAGCGCCGTGGACCTGCTGTTCGAGAACTCGGGCGGCCGCGCGCTGCGCACCGGGACGCCCATCCAGCGTTTCTGGCGGGACGCGCACGCCGGGCGGGTGCACGCGATCAACGACCCGGAGCGCGCGCTGACCATGTTCGGCAGGGGCGAGTTCGGCCTGCCCCCTGCGGCCGACGCGATGCTGTGACAGTCCGGATGGACGCTGCCGGCAGCCGGTTCGCCGAGACCGCCATGATGCGGCTGCACTACCACGAGGCGGGACCTGGGCTCGGGCCGGGCGGGGACGTGCCTGTGGTGCTGCTGCACGGCGGTGGCCCTGGGGCGTCGGCCTGGTCGAACTTCGGACGCAACCTGCCGGTGTTCGCCGAGCACTTTCGCGTCTTCATGCCCGACCAGCCGGGGTTCGGCAAGTCAGCGGCCCCGCGGGTCGAGGGCAACTACTTCACGTTCGCTGCCCGCGCCCTCGCCAGCCTCCTCGACACGCTGAACATCGAGAAGGTGCACCTGGTCGGCAACTCCCTCGGTGGCGGCACCGCCGTTCGGTTCGCGCTGAACTACCCTGACCGGGCCGGCCTGCTGGTGCTGATGGGTCCTGGCGGGCTGAGCCTGAACGTGTTCTCGCCCGACCCGACCGAAGGCGTCAGCAGGCTCGCCGCGTTCGGGGCGCCGCCCGGGCCGAGCAAGGAGAAGATGGCGGCCTTCCTGCGCACGCTGGTGTTCAACCAGAAGCTGATCACAGACGACCTTGTCGAGGAGCGGTACGCCCGGGCGAGCACGCCAGAGGCGCTCGCGGCCATGGCAGCGCTCGGCATGTCGTTCTACGACCCGGCCACCGCCGAGGACGGCATGCTCTGGCGCGAGGTGCACCGGCTGCGCCACGAGGTGCTGCTCATCTGGGGCCGCGAGGACCGGGTCAACCCCCTCGACGGCGCGATCGTCCCGCTGAAGCAGATCCGCAGGGCACAGCTGCACGTCTTCAGCGGCTGCGGGCACTGGGCGCAGCTAGAGAAGTTCGACCAGTTCAACACGCTGGTGCTGGATTTCCTCGGCTCAGGTAGGAAGGCAGGTCAGTGATGGGCGGCATCCGGTCGCTTGGGTACCTGCGGATCGAGGCCACCGACCCGGCGGCGTGGCGCGACTTCGGCACGAGGCTGCTCGGCATGGTCGAGGGCCGCGGCCCCGAGCCCGGCGCGGTCTACCTGCGGATGGATGACTTTCCCGCGCGGCTGGTGATCGTGCCCGGCGAGACCGACCGGCTGGCGGCCTCTGGCTGGGAAGTCGCCACCGAAGCGGACCTCGCCGCGATCGGGCAGGCGCTGGACCGTGCTGGCGTCCCCGCCAAGGCGGGCACGCCAGCCGAACTGGCGCTGCGCCGCGTCGGCGGGCTGCTGCGGTTCGAGGATCCGTCGGGTCACGCGCTCGAGGTGTTCTGGGGAGCGTCGCTCGACAGCCGGCCGATGTTCAGCCCGTACGGCAACGAGTTCGTCACCGGCGAGATGGGCATGGGCCATGTCGTCATCCCTGCCGCCGACGACGCGGCCGCGATGGACTTCTACACCACGGTGCTGGGCTTCGCGCTCCGCGACTCGATGGGGCTGCCCCCCGAATTGTTCGGCCGCCCGGCCGGCGGCCCGCCCGCGATGATGCGCTTCCTCGGCTGCAACCCGCGCCACCACAGCCTCGCGCTAGCTCCCATGACCAGCCAGGCCGGCATCATCCATCTGATGATCGAGGTCGCGACGCTGGACGACGTGGGCCGGGCGATGGACAGGTGCGCCAGGCGCGGCGGCACGATCAGCGCATCGCTGGGCCGGCACGCCAACGACCACATGGTCTCGTTCTACGTGCAGACGCCAGGCGGCTTCGACATCGAGTACGGCACCGACGGCCTGCTGGTCGACGACGCCACCTGGGTCAGCAGGCAGACCACCGCCGTCAGCCTCTGGGGCCACGTCTTCGCCTCGGGAGCCGCGCACTAGGGTCTTGTGCGTCGGCGCCGTAAGCATCCAGTCCAGGCTGCCGGGAATGAACTCCAGGCGAGAGGCGCTTGCGGTGACTGTGGGCAGTGCTGTCAGCTTCGAGCCAGAGCCGCAGAAATTCCGGCAGGTGCTCGGGCATTTCGGCACCGGCGTTACGGTCATCACCGCGATCGACGAGGGCGAGCCAGTCGGGTTCGCCTGCCAGGCCTTCGCGGCGCTGTCGCTCGCGCCGCCGCTGGTGATGTTCTGTCCCTCGCTCACGTCGACAACCTGGCCCAGGATCGCGCGGGCCAAGCAGTTCGCCGTCAATGTCTTGACCGAGGACCAGCACGACCTGGCGAACAGATTCGGCAGGAGCAGGCCGGACAAGTTCCACGGGGTGAAGTGGGCCCCCGACAACGCAGGCTCGCCCATCATCGACGGCGTCCTGACCTGGGCTGGCTGCGAGATCGAGGCCGTCCACCCCGGCGGTGACCACAGCATCGTCATCGGCAGGGTGCGCGAACTGGGGGAGTGCGGCGGTCAGCGGCCGCTGCTGTTCTACCGGGGCAGGTACGCTACATCCGCCGAGTCCGGCGGCCCGCCCGAGGTCGTCGAGACGCTGCTGGCCTGGCCACGCCACGCAGACTGGATGTGACGGTGTCGGCTACCCATTGGGCCGTGTTGGGTGCGCGGTTCGCGGCTCTTTAGCGCCAGGGGCCAGCTTCTTCGGTGCTCAGCGCCTCGAGCACCGCGGCCCGATGCGCGGCCTGGCTGCCCCAGGTTGCCGACAGGGCGCGAACCTTGGCCAGCCAGAGGCTGATATCGCATTCGAGCGTGTAGCCGATGGCGCCGTGCACCTGGAGCGCGGTCCGTGCCGCACGACGCGCGGCATCGGCGCAGGCCACCCTCGCGGCCGAAATGTCCCTGGCGATCGTGGCAGCCCCTGCGCCGAGTGCGATGGCGGCCGCGTAGAGCAGCGGCCTGGCGAACTCCAGGCCGATCAGCACGTCGGCCAGGGCGTGCTTGACCGCCTGAAACGAGCCGATGGGCTTGCCGAACTGCTCCCTGGTCTTCGCGTGCACGGCGGTCGCATCGAGCAGACCGCGCCCCGCGCCGAGCAGCAGCGCCGCGCTGGCCAGCGTCCCGTAGTGCACGGCGGCGGTGGCGGCCGCCCCGACGTCCGCCTCGGGCTCGGTTCCCAGCGCCCGTACGGGCCAGATCTCGAACAACCGCCTGGCCGGGTCGGCCGACTTGTGCGCCGATCGCGGGCTGGCCTGCCAGATCGCGGATGGCCCTGGCCCGCTCGCGGCAGCAAGCAGCACCAGTCCTGCCGCATCGGCGTCTAGCGCGTGGGGCAGCAGCGGCGGCATCGCCAGCGTCGCGATCAAGGCGCCGTCCGCGAGGGCCGCGAGCCATGTCGCGTACTGCTCCCCTTCGCCGAGCGCGGCCAGCAGCGCGGGCACGGCCGCGACTGACTCGGCGATCGGACCAGGCAGCGGGTGATGACCCAGTTCCTCGCAGGCCACGACCAGGTCGACAGGGTGCGCGCCGAGCCCGCCAGCGGACTGCGGCACGGCAAGCGCTGGCACACCGGTCGCGGTGAGTTGCCGCCAGATCGCCAGCCCTGGCTCATGGGCACCGGCCGCCCAGGCCCGTGCCGCGGCGGGCACGTCCGCCGCGGCGAGCAGGTCGTGGATCGCGGCGGCGAACTGGCGTTGCTCGGCCGTGAGCGCGAACTTCATCGCGGCAGTCCGAGCAGGCGCTCGGCGATGATGGAGCGCTGGATCTCGTTCGTGCCCGCGTAGATCGGGCCGGCCAGGGAGAACAGGTAGGCGCCTGCCCAGTCTCCGTCCGGCCCCTGGCGGCCGAGCACCTCGCCATCGGGGCCTAGCAACTCGAGGGCGGTATCACACAATCGAACATCAAGCTCAGACCAGAACACCTTTCCGAGGCTGGACGCTACCCCCAACGACACGTGGCCGAGCGTTCCGGCGCCGGCGGCGTCCTCGAGCGCGGCGACCGCGCCGTAGGTGTGCAACTGGTAGGCGCGGGCGGCGATCCAGGCGTCGGCTACTTGCGCATCCAGACCGGCGTCCGAGGTTCGCTGCCAGAGTTCGATCAGCCGGCCCGCGGCGGCGAGGAACCGGCCGGGGCTGCGCAGCGTCAGCCCGCGCTCGTGGCTGGCCGTCGACATCGCGACCCGCCAGCCCTCACCTGGCGCGCCGATCACGTCGGCGTCGGGCACGAATACCTCGTCCAGGAAGATCTCGGCGAAGCCCGGGTCGCCGTCTAGCTGGGCGATGGGCCGGACGGTGACGCCGGCAGCGCGCAGGTCGAACATCAGGTAGGTCAGGCCCCGGTGCCGCTCAGCCGACGGGTCGGACCGGAACAGGCCGAACGCGCGGTCGGCAAACGCCGCGCGGGAACTCCAGGTCTTCTGCCCGGTGAGCAACCAGCCCCCGTCGGTCCTGGCGGCCGCCGACCGGATCGCCGCGAGGTCGCTGCCCGCCCCCGGCTCCGACCACGCCTGCGCCCACACCTGCTCCGCGGTCGCCATCGGCGCCAGAATCCGGTCCCGCTGCTCGGCCGTTCCGTGCGCGAACAGTGTGGGCGCGAGCAGGAACAGCCCGTTCTGGCCGACCCTGACCGGCGCGCCGGCCCGGTGGTACTCGTCCTCGAAGACGAGCCAGTCCGCAAGCGACGCGTCCCGCCCGCCGTATCGCTTCGGCCAGGAGACAACGGCCAGACGCTCGCCGGCCAGCACCCGCTCCCACTCCCGGTGCGCGGCGAAACCCGCCGCGGTGTTCACCGACGGCAGCGGCGGATCCGGCACATGGGCCGTCAGCCAGGCGCGGACCTCGGCACGGAAACGCTCGGACTGCGGATCGGGATCGAGGTTCACGCCTGCCCGGCCGCTGGCGTCTGTGGGTGCGCCTCCTGGGGCGACGGTTGTGCCGCCGACTTCATCGACCTGGCGTCCATGCCAGCGAGCGAGTCCGCGCCGGTCTCGGCGTTGTGCGCGTGCGCGACGTGGTGCAGGCCGAAGATGGAGTCCATCCCTGACCGCATCCCCATCAGGTCCTCGCACTGATTCACCGCGCGCTTGACCAGTGACAGGCCAAACGGGGGCATCGCGGCGATCCGGTCTGCCAGGGCGAACGTCGTCTCGGCTAGCTCGGCCCGCGGCACGACCCGATTCACCATGCCGAGTTCGTAGGCCCGCTGCGCGCTGAACCGGTCGCCGGTGAACAGCGCTTCCTTGGCGAACCTTGGCCCAAGCACCCACGGGTGCGCGAAGTACTCGACGCCAGGGATGCCCATCCTGACCACCGGGTCGGCGAAGAACGCGTCGTCGGAGGCGACGATCAGGTCGCAGACCCAGGCCAGCATCAGCCCGCCAGCGATGCAGGCGCCGTGCACCATCGCGATCGACGGCTTGGGTATCTCCCGCCAGCGCCGGCACATGCCGAGGTAGACCTCCATCTCCCTGGCGTACCTCGCGTCGGCGCCTTCCTTGTCGGTGTGGTCCCACCAGATCACGGACTTGCGGTCATACGGCACGTGCACGTCGCGTCCAGGCGTGCCGATGTCGTGGCCAGCGCTGAAGTGATCGCCGGCGCCCGCCAGCACGATGACGCGGACGTCGTTGTCGCCGGTCGCCCGCTCGAAGGCGGCATCGAGCGCGTAGGTCATCACCGAGTTCTGGGCGTTGCGGTACCTCGGCCGGTTGAGCGTGATCACGGCGGTCTGGCCGCGCCGCTCGTAGCGGACTACCGGCTCACCGTTCTCTTCCGCGGTCATCGGGACTCCTGTCGGTGTGGGCTGGTCCTGAGCAGCCGCTTGAGCGGCTTGCCGGCCGGATTGCGCGGCACGTCGGTGCGGAACTCGATCTGGCGGGGGACCTTGTAATTGGCCAGGGACGCCCGGCAAAACTCAATGAGTTCGGCCGCCGTGGGCTCGGCGCCAGGCCGGCGCACCACGAACGCCTTGCCGACCTCGCCGAGCCGGCCGTCCGGCACCCCGATGACCGCCGCCTCCGCGACGCCCGGATGCCTGGCCAGTGCCTGCTCGACCTCGGCCGGGTACACGTTGAACCCGCCGCAGATATACATGTCCTTCAGCCGGTCGGTGATCGTCAGGTAGCCGCGACCGTCGAGCTTGCCGACATCGCCTGTGTGCAGCCAGCCGTCGACGTCGATCGCCCCGGCCGTCGCTGCCGGGTCATCGAGGTATCCGAGCATCACGTTCGGCCCTCGGAGCAGGATCTCGCCCGGCTGGCCGCCGGCTGCGGCGATCTGGATCTCGAACCCGGCGGTGGCCCGTCCCGAGGTGGTGGCGACGGTCCGCGGATCGTCGCCAGGCCGGCACATGGTCACGACGACCGCTTCGGTGAGCCCGTAGGCGGTGAGCACATCGTCGAATGTCAGCTCGGCCCGCATCCGCTCGACCAGCGCTACCGGGACGACCGCCGCGCCGGTGACCGCGAGCCGCAGGCTCGACAGGTCGCGGTCGCCTCGCTCAGGGTGATCGAGGATCGAGGAGTAGATGGTGGGAGCGCCGGGAAAGACCGTGATTCCCATCTGCTCGATCAGCCTCATGGCCTGGCCGGGGTCGAAGACCAGTTGCGGGACGATCGTCGCGCCGCTCAGCAGGCAGGCCAGGATGCCCGCCTTGTAGCCGAAGCTGTGGAAGAACGGGTTGACGATCAGGTAGCGGTCCGCGCTGGTCAGCCGCGCGCAATCGGCCCACGCCCCGGCGACATCCAGCGCTTGGCGATGCGCAGACATGGCGCCTTTGCTGCGCCCCGTCGTCCCCGAGGTGAACAGGATGTCGCTCACGTCGTCTGGTCCGACGGCGTCGGCCCGCTCGTCGACGGCCGGTTCGGGCACCCCGGCCGCCCTGGTCAGGAACTCAGCCCAGCTGACCAGCTGTTTGGTGGAACTGCCGGCCGATGCCCCGACGGGGATCTGTACGACCAGACCCGGCATGTCGGCGCCGGACTCCGCGGCCGCGGCCGCGAGCAGGGCGTGCCGGTCGGCGCGGAGGAACGGCCCCGCGACGAACAGCACCCGGGCCCGGCTCCGGCTGACAACGTCGAGGGCCTCAGGCCCGGTGAAGCGGGTGTTGACCGGGACCAGCGTCGCGCCGGCGTAGAGCGCGCCGAGAGCCGCGATCACCCAGTGGTGCGTGTTCGGCGACCAGATCGCGACCCGGTCACCAGGCTCGACGCCGCCGGCGAGCAGGGCCCTGGCTGCGTGGTGGGCGCGGTCGTGCAGGTCGCGGTAGCTGAGGACCGGACCGTCTGGCTCAGCGACGGCGACGGCGTCGCCGAACGTCCCCGCCGCGGCCCGCAGGGCTGCGGGGATGGTCAGGATCGCGCCCTCCACCGTGTCCCTCCCAGGCCGCGGCTGACGTCCGGGGCCAGTGGCTCAGTCAAGCAAGTGCTTGGTAGGGAGCCTAGCCGCGCTCGCCGTTCTCATACCAGGGCAATCCGCAGGGACTGGGGTTAGCAACGTGGGCGCGTTGTCGTCGTTCTAGCGACAGCAATGCGCCCCCGTTGTCTTACCGGCTGGGGGCGTGGGCGGCTTGTTAGGCTGGGCGCGCCGCGGGCTGCCGCGGCCGGGGACCCGCGGGAGGTGCCGGTGCAGCGCAGCAACTGCGCGCCTGCGCGGGAGCGGGCGTGAAGCCGGGCGGGCCGGCCATCCCGGCAGGGCGTGACCTGCTGGCCGGGAAGGTTGTGGTGCTCACCGCCGCCGCGGGGACCGGGATCGGCGGGGCCGCGGCCCGCCGTTGTCTCGACGAGGGAGCGAGCCTGGCCATCAGCGACGCGCACGCCGGGCGGCTCGCAGCCAGTCATGAGGAGCTCGCCGGGCACTATGGCGCTGACCGGGTGTGGTCGGCGCCGTGCGACGTCACCAGCGAGGAGCAGGTGCAGTCGCTGGTCGACGGCGCTGTCGCCCGGTTCGGCCGGATCGACGTAATGATCAACAACGCCGGGCTCGGCGGCACGGCGTCGGTGCTCGAGATGACCGACGAGCAGTGGTCCAGGGTCCTTGACGTCACGCTGACCGGCACCTTCCGCTGCACCCGAGCGGCGCTGCGGCAGCTTGTGGCGCAGGGACACGGCGGCGCAGTGGTCAACAACGCCTCGGTGCTCGGCTGGCGAGCCCAGCCGGCCCAGGCGCACTACGCGGCGGCGAAGGCCGGCGTGATGGCTCTGACCAGGTGCGCGGCAATGGACGTTTCCGAGCACGGGATCAGAGTCAACGCCGTGTCGCCGAGCCTGGCGATGCACCCGTTCCTCGCCAAGGTCATGCCCCAGGAGGTGCTGGACGACCTGATCACGCAGGAGGCGTTCGGCCGGTCGGCAGAGCCGTGGGAAGTGGCAAACGTGATGGTGTTCCTGGCCAGTGATTACGCTTCGTATCTGACGGGCGAGGTTATCTCCGTCAGCAGTCAGCATCCGTGACTGCGCGTCGCGATTGCCGTTAGCTAAGCAAAAGGAATTGCAGGCGGCTAATTCTTGTCGGGCTCGTTAACGCGCAATTTGCGCACAAGCTCACGAGTATTTGTTTGCTTCGTCAATTCGATCGGATCACTGGGGCCGGGTTCGCCGTGCGCGAGACGCCAGCGCCGGTACTGCGCCGCAGGAGACCAGTGGCCACGAGCATGCCTGGCAGCGCGCCATTGAACAGACATACTGCCGTCAGCCTCCAGCCTCAGAGTCCGCGTGACCTGCGGTGACGGCCAGTTCGGACCACACCGACTTGCCGGGGGGTTCTGGGCACCAGCCCCAGTTCTCGGCGAGGGCGGCGACGACGGTCAGGCCGCGGCCGGTTTCTTCTCCGGCATCGCGACGTGCGAACATCGGCCCTGGCGTCCCTGGCGTCCCTGCCGTCCCTGGCGACCCTGCCGGGCCCCGGCCGGCGAACGCGGCGCCATTTGCGAACCACGGGACCCGGCCCGGCGCCAGTATCCTGACCGGGCTTACCTCGCTGACAGCGCGGATCGCGTTCGTGACAAAGTCGGAAACCACCAGGACCGCTGCGGCCACGAGATTAACGTCGAGCGGCCAGTACCCGGGTGCCGGTGTAGCCCTGGCAAGCTGGTCGCCCGTCCAACGCCGCGCGATGCGTACCGCTGACGGTGCGATCGCCAGCTTCAGGCGGCTGCGGTGAAACAGTGGCCTTGCCCCCGCTGCGACGCTCCCGCCCCCTCGGGAACCGTCCATTATCGGTCACTTCCAGTCCAAGTAAGTGCGGCATGGATGCCCGGATTCGTGCCCCTCGCTGTCTTGTGCTGAACGCTGCCAGCGACCGCGCTCAGTAACCGCGGACTGGCGACCTGCTAGGGACATAGTTGGCGCAGTTCGCCGCTGATAGGTGACCTCATCAGATTCTCCCTGTTCGGTAGGGAGGAACACCCGCATAATGGCCCGCCGACCAATGACTTCTTGTTACCTTCAGATCAAGGGGCGGAACGGCGACCATGACGCGACTAACGCCGCGGGGGACGCAGGTGTGAAAGGCAAACCACGCAGTATCCGTCAGGCACAGGCGATGCAGGCCGCGCACATGCGCCAGCAGGGCCGCAGCTGGGCTGAGATCGGGGCCGCCTTCCAGGTGGCGTTCCGGGTCAACCCCAGGGTGGCGCTGCGCCACGCACATGGCTGGAGCCAGCCCCAGGCTGCCGAGCGCTGGACGGAGCTGTGGCCGGACGATCCCAAGACATTCAAGAACTTCTCGTACTGGGAGCAGTGGCCGGGCCAGACCGGTCATTCGCCGTCCCTCGACACCCTCGACCGCCTCGCGAGGATGTACGAGTGCAAGGTGACCGACCTGCTGACTGACTGCCAGGACTACGGGGCGAAACCAGCCCCAGTCGCTAACCCGCAGGTAAAGGATCGCGGTCCAGGCGATGACGCGGCCGCCTATCCTGCCGTGCAAGCACCCGCTGAACCCAGGGCGCCGGATACCTGGGCAGCCGAGCCTGCCGCCGCCGTGCCCGTCACCGTGTCCGCCGGATTCGGCTACGCCCCAGGCGATGTCGCCGAGATCTCAAGCTCGACACTGCATGCCGCCCTGGAGATGATCAGGCAGGCAGAAGCGAGCGAACTCGATCAGGCGGGTTCCGACGCTGACGAGCCAGCAAGGCGGCTGCGGCGCAGGACCCTGCTGCTCGAGGCGAGCAGCGCCCTGGCGGTCGTCGCAGCCGCACCGGTGCTCGAGGTCCCGCGGGTCACCGGCTCGGCCAGATCGCGGCGCGGCCAGGCCGATCTGGCGATCGTGAACTACACCGGTGAGGTCGTGGCCGGGCTGCGGCGACTCGGCGGCGCGGTCGGCCCGCGGATCACGCTGCAGCCAGCGATGGCGCTGCGCTCGGCCATGGCGGCACTGGCCAGGAACATGCCGGAGATCGTCACTGCGCAGGCCCTGACCGCCTATGGCGACCTGACCCAGCTCATCGGCTGGCTGATGTTCAACCTCGGCGATCACAAGGCGGCGAGCTACTACTACGACGACGCGCGCGCTGCCGCGTACCGGGCAGGCGACAACGACCTGGTTGCCTATACGTTGTCGGCCGCGAGCCAGCTTGCTGCCGTACGGCAGCGGCCCGGGCACGCCGTCGACCACGCGCAGGCGGCGCTGCAGGCGGCCAAGGCCAGCGGAAGTCCTTACGCGGTCGCCTACGCGGCCGACGTGACGGCGAGGGCGTATGCCGCCGCTGGACAGGTCAGCCGGTGCCAGGGCGCGCTGGACAAGGAGCGGGAGGCGCTCGAGCTGATCAGCGATGAGACGCCGCGCTCGCCGTGGTGGTACTTCTACGATCGCTCGTTCTACTGGGGAACCGAGAGCGAGTGCGCGCTGCGGCTGAACATGCCGGTCGACGCGTCGGACGCAGCGCGCCGGTCGCTCGGGCTGGTACTTCCGTTCAATCTGCATAACAGCGCGCTGACGCTGGCCTTCAGCGCCGAGGCGCTGATCAAGCAGCGCGAGTTCGACGAGGCTTGCGTGACGCTCGCCGACTCGGCCAGGCTGACGACGTTGAACAGCTCCCGGCGGATCGCCCGCCGGGTCGGTACCCTGCGTCGTCAGCTCAGGGAAGTCGAGGATTCGCCAGCGGTGCGTGAGCTCGACGAGAAGCTCGAGGAATACCGGCGCGCCCGGGAAGCGAGCGAGCCCACGGCCGGCACCTCCTGGGCGGCCATCCACTGGCCGCCGTGATCGAGGCAGATCTCAGGAATCCCGGCGCGGGCGCTAGACCCGCCTGATGCCAAACCCCACGATGGCCACGACCGCTCCGACGACTATGGCGGTCGGGCCGCCCGCCGCCCCGACCTTGCACAGCGGGCCCGTGCAGACCTGAGCACAACTGGGGGCATTCAGGTCGCGACTGCCGGCCCTAACCGGACGGCATCGGCGGAGGGAGATTGGTCACGCGGCCGATAGCATGTGCCGGTGGCTGGCCGATCCGATCGACGCGGCAAGGGCGGACGAGGCGGCCTGCGCGAGCCGTCGCCTCCCGATCTGCCCGCCGATTTCTCGACCGCCGCGCTCCCGGAGCACGACCTGGACGACGGTTGCAGCTACGAACTGCTCGCCTTCGCCGACCTTGACCTCTCCGAGCGGGAGGCCGCCGGGGCCGAAATCGAGGCGTGCCGGTTCAGCGCGGTCAACCTGAGCCAGGTCAAGCTGCGGCGCGGCCTGGTCAGGGACGTGGCATTCGAGCGCTGCGACCTGGCCAACCTGCGCGCAATTGATTCCTCGTTCACGAGGGTGGCAATAACGTCTTGCCGCATGACCGGCCTGTCGCTGATCGATGTCGGTCTGCGGGACGTCACGTTCAGCGGCTGCCGGATCGACCTGTCGTCGTTCCGCGCCAGCAAGCTCGACTACGTCGTGTTCACCGACTGCCGGCTGGAGCAGGCAGACTTCACCGAGGCGGATCTGCGCGGAGCCAGATTCACGGGCTGCAACCTGACCGGCGCCCAGTTCACTGGCGCCCAGATGACCGGCACGAGGCTGACCCGCTGCGAACTCACCGACATCGGCGGCGTGACGAGCATGCGCGGCTCGGTCGTCACGAGCGCGGACGCGGTCGCGCTGGCCTTCATCCTGGCCGGTGCCCTCGGCATCACGATCGAAGACGAATGACCACCGCCACGCGAGCCGCGGGTCCGAGCCTGGCCCGAACCGGGTCCGCGCCGGCGGGCTAGAGGCGCTCGATGATGGTGGCGGTGGCCATCGCGCCGCCCGCGCACATCGAGATCAGCGCGGTGCTCGCGTCGCGCCGCTCGAGTTCATGCAGCGCCGTGGTGAGCAATCGTGATCCCGTGCTTCCCACCGGATGCCCGAGCGCGATCGCGCCGCCGTTGACGTTGACCAGGTCAGGGTCGGGCTGGTGCACGCTCATCCACGAGAGCACGACCGACGCGAAGGCCTCGTTGACCTCGAATATGTCGATGTCGGAGATCGTCATGCCGCTTCGCCGCAGGACCCGCTCGGTCGCCGCGACCGGGCCGTCGAGGTGGTAGTACGGCTCGTCTCCGATCAGACACTGCGCCACGATCCTCGCCCGCGGCCGCAGGCCAAGTTCGTGAGCGCGCCGCTCGTCAGCGAGCAGCACGGCCGCGGCCCCGTCCGAGATCTGGGACGACGTGCCCGCGGTGTGCAGCCCGCCGTCTAGCACCGGCTTGAGCCCGGCCAGTCCCTCGGCCGTGGTCTCCCGCAGGCCCTGGTCCCGCTCGACGGTCGCGGTCTCTCCGGTGGGCTGCCGGTCAGCCCCGAGGACCGGCGCCTTGACCGCGACGACCTCCCGGTCGAAGTGGCCCGCCGACCAGGCGCCGGCCGCGCTGCGCTGTGACCGCAGCCCGAATGCGTCCAGGTCCGCCCTGGTCAGGCCGCGTCGCTTGGCGATCCGCTCGGCAGCCTCGAACTGGTTCGGCATGTCGATGGACCAGCTGGCAGGCCGAGGGCCTGCCCCGCCCCCTGCCATTGCAGAGGTCCCAAGAGGCACCCGGCTCATCGCCTCGACGCCGCAGGCCAAGCCCACGTCGATGGCGCCAGCCGCGATCAGCCCGGCGATTACGTGCACGGCCTGCTGGGCCGAGCCGCACTGGGCGTCCAGTGTCAGGCAGCCGGTCTGCTGCGGCAGGCCAGCGTGCAGCCAGGCGGTGCGGGTCACGTTGTTGGACTGCTCGCCCGCCTGCGTGACGCAGCCGCCGGCAGCCTGCTCGATCAGCGCGGGATCGAGGCCGGCTCGCTCGACAATGCCGCGCTGGGCGGCTCCGAGTATCTCGGCCGCGTGCATGCCCGAGAGGCTGCCATTGCGCTTGCCGATCGGGGTACGGACCGCTTCGACGATCACGGCTGTGCCCATGGCTGATGCCTCCCTGCGGTCGTCCTCATACTAGAACGTGTTCTTGATTATCGCCGCCGCTGAGGTTCACCGGCACGGCCGGACGTGGTTCAATCCCACTAGAACGCGTTGCAGTGTTGCCGGGAGCGCGCGCGTCGGCAAGCTCCGCCGTACGGCCGCCAGTCGGGAGGAACCATGGGCGACCCGCAGCTTCCACCAGGATTCGACTTCACCGATCCCGAGCTCTACGTGCATCGCGTTCCGACCGAGGAGTTCGCGCTGCTCCGGCGCACCGCGCCGGTGTGGTGGAACGCCCAGGAGCGCGGTTCAGGCGGCTTCGACGACGAGGGCTTCTGGGTGGTGACCAGGCACGCCGACATCGTCGAGATCTCCAGGAACAGCGACCTGTTCGGGAGCTGGGAGAACACCGCGATCATCAGGCTGGGCCAGCTGCAGACCGAGGAGAGCCTGTCGATGCAGCGGCTGATCTTGCTCAACATCGACCCGCCGCAGCACACCAAGCTGCGCGGGATCATCTCGCGTGGCTTCACGCCGCGGGCCATCGGCAACCTGCGCGAGGTGCTCACCGACCGGGCCGCGCGGATCGTCGCCACCGCCATGTCCGAGGGCAAAGGCGACTTCGTCGCCGACGTCGCGTGCGAGCTTCCACTGCAGGCGATCGCCGAGCTGATCGGCGTGCCGCAGGAAGACAGGAAGAAGATCTTCGACTGGTCCAACACGATGATCGGCTACGACGACCCCGACTTCGCCGAGGACGGCCAGGCGGCCGCCGCGGAACTCGTGGGCTACGCGATGCTGATGGCCGAGGACCGCCGGCAGTGCCCGCGCGACGACATCGTCACCAAGCTGGTCGACGCGCAGATCGACGGCGGTGAGCTGACGTCCGACGAGTTCGGCTTCTTTGTAATCCTGCTCTCGGTCGCCGGCAACGAGACCACCAGGAACGCGATCTCGCACGGCATGCTCGCCTTCTTCGAGCACCCCGATCAGTGGGAGCAGTACTGCGCCGAGCGGCCGTCGACCGCGCCAGACGAGATCGTCAGGTGGGCGACGCCGGTGACCGCGTTCCAGCGCACAGCCAAGGCCGACACAACGGTCGGTGGCCAGGCCATCAAGAAGGGCGATCGCCTTGGCCTGTTCTACCGGTCGGCGAACTTCGACGAAGAGGTCTTCGACGAGCCAGGGCGGTTCGACATCATGCGCAACCCGAACCCGCACCTCGGATTCGGCGGCACCGGCGCGCACTACTGCGTCGGCGCGAACCTGGCCAGGCTCGAGATCGACCTGATCTTCAACGCCATCGCCGACGCGATGCCCGCCATCCGCCAGGCTGGCGCCGCTGAGCGGCTGCGCTCCGGCTGGCTCAACGGCATCAAGCGCCTCCCGGTCAGCTACGGCTAGCCCCGCACGGCACGCATCAGTCAGAGTAGGCGTGTGAGCGAATCTGACTACAACATCCAGTACCAGCCGCTGTTTTCCGCGCTGCAGCTGATCGACGTCCAGAAGCTGATCGACCAGGTCACCGACCCGTGGTACAACCAGACGCTGATCCAGGTCGGCGACGTCGTGGTCCGGCTCGGCGTCATGCAGGGCGAGTTCATCTGGCACAAGCACGACGACCAGGACGAGTTCTTCTTCCTGCTTGACGGGGTGTTCAGGATTGAGCTCGAGAACGCCGAGCCGGTCGAGCTGCGCCCGCGGCAGGCCTTCACCGTGCCCGCCGGAATGCTGCACCGGCCCGTCGTGCCGGTGCGCAGCGCGGTGCTGATGATTGAGAAGGCCGGCGTCGTCGCGACCGGCGACTGAACTTAGTCCGGGGTATCGGCGACTACCCACATCGAGAAGTACTGCGAGCCGCCGCCGTACGCGTGCCCCAGCGCGGTCCTCGAGCCAGCCACCTGGTGCTCGCCGGCCTTGCCCGTCACCTGCATCGCCGACTCAGCGAACCGCAGCAGTCCTGAGGCGCCGATCGGATTGGAACTGAGCACGCCGCCGGACGGGTTGACCGGCAGCGAGCCGGTGATCTCGGTCTCGCCTGCCTCGGTCATCCGCCAGCCTTCGCCAGGCCCGGCGAAGCCGAGGTTCTCCAGCCACATCGGCTCGAACCAGGAGAACGGCACGTAGATCTCTGCCGCGTCGATCTGGTCGCGCGGGCTGGTGATCCCGGCTGCCTGCCAGAGCGCGGCCGCCGCGTCGGCTCCGGCGCGCGGGTTCACGTGGTCCTTGCCTGAGAACATGGTCGGCTCGGTCCGCATCGACGTCGCCCTGATCCAGGCGACAGGCTGGTCCGACGCCTCGGCCGCGGCCTGGTCGCCGAGCACGACGGCGCAGGCGCCGTCCGAGGAAGGGCAGGTCTCGTCGTAGCGGACCGGATCCCACAGCATCATCGAGGCCAGCACCTTCTCGGTGGTCATGTCGGCCTGCTGCAGGTGGGCGAACGGGTTGCGCGCGCCGTTGCGCCGATCCTTGGCTGCGACCATCGCTCCGATGTGCACCGGCGCGCCCGACCGCCTGATGTAGGACCTGATGTGCGGGGCGAAGTAGCCGCCTGCCCCGGCCAGCACCGGCATCGCGAACGGCGGCGTGATCGACAGCGCCCACATCGCGTTGGACTCGCTCTGCTTCTCGAACGCCACGGCCAGCACCCGCCGGTGCACGCCGGACTGGATCAGGCTGGCTGCGACGATCCCGGTCGCGCCGCCGACCGAGCCCGCGGTGTGCACGCGGAGCAGCGGCTTGCCGACCGCGCCGAGCGCGTCCGCCAGGTACAGCTCCGGCATCATGACGCCCTCGAACAGGTCGGGTGCCTTGCCGACCACGACCGCGTCGACGTCGTCGGCGCTCAGGTGCGCGTCTGCCAGCGCCCGGTCGACGGCTTCACGGCACAGCCCGGCCAGCGACACATCCGTCCGCTTGCTGCGGTGATGGGTCTGCCCGGTACCCAGGACCGCCGCTCGTTGCTTCACCGGACCCTCCCGCTCATGGACCTCGCAGGCTGGCCTGGGCTCCCGCCGATCACGGACCGCCAGCTCACCGGGCCTCCAGCACGCAGACGAGGTTCTGCTGCAGGGCGGGCCCGCTGGTCGCGTGCCCGAGCGCCACCTCGGCGCGCCCTGCGATGATCTCGGTCGCGGCCAGGCCGATCCTGGCCAGGCCAGCGGCGAACATCGGGTTGCCGCAGAGCGCGCCGCCCGACGGGTTGACCTTGACGTCGTCGGCCAGGTCAAGTGCCCGGCGCAGGATGATCTCCTGGTGCGTGAACGGCGCGTGCAACTCGGCGACCTGGGCCCGGCTGGCACCGGCGGCCCTGCCGGCGGCGGCAGCGGACGGCGAGGACGTGAGATCGCGGGCGCCCAGCGACGCCGAGTCGACCCGGTGCTCGAAGCCGGTGATCCAGGCCGGCCGCTCGCACAGTTCCCGGGCCCGGTCCCCCGCCGCAAGGATCACCACGGCCGCCCCGTCGGTGACCGGCGCACAGTCGTGCGCGCGCAGCGGGTCGGCGAGATAGGGACCGGCGAGCAAATCGTCCGGCGGCGACGCGGCGGACACCAGCGCCAGCGGGTTCGTTATCGCTGATGCCCTGGACCTCGCAGCCACCGCTGCCATGTCCGCTTCTGACCACAGGCCAGCCTCGATCCCGAGCCTGGCTTGCAGCGCCGCGATCGCGACCGAGTCCGGCCAGAGCGGCGCGACGAGGTAGGGGTCGAGCTGGAGGGCGAGGACGCGGCGCAGGGTGCCGGCGGAGGACTTGCCGAAGCCGTAGGCGAGCGCGATCTCGGCCTCGCCGGTGAGGATCTTCAGCCACGCCTCGTACAGCGCCCAGGCGCCGTCCATCTCCACGTGCGACTCCATGACCGGCGGGAACGCGCCGATCGCGTCGACTGCGGAGACGAAGGAGAACGCGCGGCCCGCGAGATAGTCAGAGGAGCCCGAGCACCAGAAGCCGATGTCGTCCTTGGTCAGCCCGGTTGACTCGAGGACCGCGCCGAAGATCGGCACCAGCATCTCGACCCCGTTGGTGGTGGCGGGGGAGTGCCGCTCGTTCGGCGCCTGGGCGAAGCCGACTACCGCGACATCGGTCATGGTGTCCCGCGTCCTCCGCTCGCGCTCGCGGCTTTCATAGGTGGTGGGCGTAGGAGTCGTAGGGCGCGTCGGGCTCGCCGGTCGGCTCGAAGTGGTCGATGTTGTGCCCGATGTCCCACTCCTCGCGCGGCTTCCACACTGCCCGCACGCGCAGTCCCATCCGGACCTCGTCAGGCGGGCAGCCGAACACCAGGTGCTGGAACGCGATGTCCGCGCCGTCCAGGAGAATCGAGGCCGCGACGTACGGGCTTGGGTACTTCTGGCCCTGGAACGGCACGTTGACGACGCAGAACGTGGTCACGATGCCGGTGTCAGGCAACGCCACCTCGTCCCTGGTCGGAACACCGTCGACCGGGCACGCGCCGCGCGGCGGCACGTACACCTTGCCGCAGGCCGGGCAGCGCTGGCCGATCAGGCGACCCTCGGCCAGGGCGAGCAAGTAGCTGGACTCGCCAGGGGAGACGGTGTGCTCGTAGCTCAGCCGGACCGGCGAGGTGATCATGGTGACCGGCTCGGGCTGGTGCTCGTCCTGCGCGCTGGCCTGGCTGGCCTGGCTGGCCCGGCGGCGGTGCCGTCGGTTCCCGCCGGCTCGAAGCAGGCGATGTCCGTGATGCCCGCGCCGCGCCTGTTCGGCCCAGCGCGGGCTGACGCGCATCCCGGTCCGCATCCGGTCGGCCGATCCCGCGTCCACGGCGTGCAGCATGGCGGTGTCGGCTCCGTCCAGCCTGATCAGCGCCCAGCCGAACGGACGGCGGAGCGGCTGCCCGTCCAGCGGCCGGTCGGTCCAGGTCCAGCTCACGACCGTGCCGTCCGGCCCTACCTCGACGAACTCGGCCGGCGGAGCGCCGGTGACCGGGTCATACTCGAACGGCGGCGCGTGCACCCGGCCGTCCCGCGCCCGCGCGCCCAGAATGCGCCGTTCTGCCAGCGCCGTCGACGAACGCGCTCAGCGTCGGCCCGAGTGACCTGGTGTAGTCGAACGAGATCTCCAGCGGAGCGTGCAGAGGCTGGTTCACGGATCGAAGTGAAACATGTTCCTGGTGTGCCGGCAAGGGCAATCTAGAACACGTTCTAGTCGTGCCCTGGCCGACCCGCGGCCGTCAGGGCCCGGCCCGATCCGCGAAGACAAAGGGATAGCGCGAAGAGAAAGGTGCGCTATAAGACCCTGCGTCTTCGCGCTTCCCCGCCCGAGGGCGGACGCGCGCGGTCGGCCGCCGACGACGCCGTTCGCGGGGAACAAAGGGGTCGCCGGGCTGACGGGGCTTCGCTGATACTGGCGGGATGCAGCGGATCTCCGTGGTCGGCAACAGCGGCTCGGGGAAGACCACAGTCGCCGAAGCGATCGCCGGGGCGCTCGGCGTTCCGCACCTCGAACTTGACGCCGTCTTTCACCAGCCGGACTGGCAGCCGCTGGACACCGAGGAGTTCCGGCGGATCGTGTCGGATTTCACGGCCGCCGGCGGCTGGGTCGTGGACGGCAACTACTCCAGGGTCAGGGACATCATCTGGGGCCGGGCCGACGCGGTGGTTTGGGTCGACCCGCCGCGCTACCGGGTGATGCGGCAGCTCATCGCGCGGACGCTACGCCGGATGGCGACGGGAGCCGAGTTGTGGAACGGCAACAAGGAGAACTGGCGCTTCCTGTTCAAGATGGATCCTGAAGAGTCGATCATCCTCTGGGCCTGGACGAACCACCGCAAATATCAGGATAGGTACCGAAGCGCGCAGGCTGACCCCGCGAACGCGCATCTGTCCTTCGTCCGCCTGCGGACACCGGCCGACGTCGAGGCCCTGCTGCGCGCTCTCGCGCCCGCCGGAAAATAGCTTGCTCAGCGCGTCGTAGATCTGCTGCACTACCTGCGGCAGAGTCACCGACCAGGGAGAAGCGGATGCGAGCAGCGTTCATGTCCATCACTCATACCTACGTAGAGGACATGACGCTTCGTGCGAACGCTGAACTTGGGGATCCTGGCGCATGTAGACGCCGGTAAGACCACCCTGACCGAGCGGCTTCTCTTCGCCGCCGGAGTCATCGACGAGATCGGCAGCGTCGATGGCGGCAACACCCAGACCGACACGCTCGCGCTCGAGCGGCAGCGCGGGATCACGATCAAGTCCGCCGTCGTCTCGTTCGCGATCGACGACGTGACGGTCAACCTGATCGACACGCCAGGTCACCCTGACTTCATCGCCGAAGTGGAGCGCGTACTCGGCGTGCTCGACGGCGCCGTGCTTGTCGTGTCGGCCGTGGAGGGCGTGCAGGCTCAGACGCAGGTGCTGATGCGGACGCTGCAGCGGCTCGGGATACCGACGATCATTTTCGTCAACAAGATCGATCGCGCTGGTGCCGACTCGCGGCGGGTCCTGCAGCGGATCGCAGACCGACTGACGCCGGCCGTCGTCGCGATGGGCTCGGCGAGCGGAGAGGGCACACGCGCCGCACGCTTCACGCCATTCGGGCCAGACGACGCTTGCTTCACGGCCAGGCTTGCCGACCTGCTCGCCGAGCGCGACGAGACGCTGCTCGCCGACTACATCGACGACGAGTCCAGGCTCACCTGCGCGAGACTGACGGCGGCGCTGGCGTCGCAGTCCAGGCGCGGCCTGGTGCACCCGGTCTTCGCAGGCTCCGCGATCACCGGGGCCGGCCTGACGGAACTGACCGCGGGAATCACGGCGCTGCTGCCGGCGGCCGACAGGACAGGCGGAGGCCGACGGGCCGGTCTCGGCAATGGTGTTCAAGGTCGAGCGCGGCCCGGCCGGGGAGAAGATCGCGTACGCGCGAATGGTGTCCGGCACGCTGCGGGCTAGGGACCGGGTGCGGACCGGCGTCGACGGCACCGGCAAGATCACTGCGATCAGCGCCTTCTCCGATGGCGGGGCCAGCGAGGTTCAGGCTGTGGTCGCCGGGCAGATCGCGAAGGTCTGGGGGCTGCCTGGCATCCAGATCGGGGACACGCTCGGCGAACGGCCGTCCGGCATGGTGCAGCGCCACTTCGCGCCGCCGTCGCTGGAGACCGTGGTCGTTCCTGCCTGCGCTCGCGAGAAGGGCGCCCTGCACGCGGCGCTGACGCAGCTCGCCGAACAGGACCCGCTGATCGACCTGCGCCAGGACGACGTCAGGTCCGAGCTGCTCGTCTCGCTCTACGGCGAGGTGCAGAAGGAGGTCATCCAGGCCACGCTGGCCGAGGACTTCGGGCTGGCGGTGGAATTTCGTGAGACCACGACGATCTGCATAGAACGCCCGGTTGGCCAAGGGTCGGCCGCCGAGTTCATGGGCGGCGACAACCCGTTCCGTGCCACCGTCGGGCTGCGCGTCGAGCCTGCGGCCATCGGCACTGGCGTGACGTTCTGCCTGGGAATCGAGTTCGGGGCGCTGCCCTCGTCGTTCCTCAAGGCGATCGAGGAGAGCGTCAGGCAGACCCTGTCGCAGGGGCTCTACGGGTGGCGGGTCAGTGATATCGCGGTCATGCTGACCCACTCTGGCTACACGCCTCCGCCGCCTTACGGCTGGAGCAAGTGGTCGAGCTCGGCAGGCGACTTCCGCAACCTGACGCCGCTCGTACTGATGAGCGCGCTGCGCCAGGCCGGAACCATGGTGCATGAGCCGATCCACAGGTTCAGCCTGGAAATCCCGGCCGACACGGCCCGCGCAGTGCTGCCCGCGCTGGCCAGGCTGCTCGCCATCCCGCTGCATCAGGAGCTGCGAGGCCCGAGGCGAGAAGCGGGCGGGCAGGGCGAGCTGGTCGTCATCGACGGCGACATCCCTGCGGCGGCCGTTCATCAGCTGCAACAGCAACTGCCGGGCCTGACCAGGGGCGAGGGCGTGCTGGAGAGCCAGTTCAACCGCTACCAGCTAGTCCGCGGCGACATCCCGTCCCGGCCGCGATCGGACCACAACCCGCTCAGCAGGAAGGAGTACCTGCTGCACGTCGCCCGCGGAGTTGCCGGCTTCTGACTCCGGGCGGCCTGGCCGGGCGGTACCTGGTCAGGAAGAACCCGCGCACCGGCAGTCGAAGGCCGAGATTGTGCTCGAATGCAGCAGGCTCCGCGGCGGTATCCCACCGGATCATGACCGAGTCGTCAGGGCCGATGTTGGGGTCATAGACATGAAGGATCACCGACGAGCCCGCAGTCTCATAGCCATACGCCAGGACCTGATGATTGGCGCCAAGCAAGAGCGGGTTCACCGACCCGACCGTCACCACACCAAGTGCCGCAGGCACACCGGCGTCCAGCCTCGCCTTAACGGAGGGCCAGTGCTCACCGGTTGTGCGCCGAGCCACGCCTGCCCGCCTGGCGCCCATCCGGGCTCCGGGCCTTGCGGGCCGGTCGCCATCGGGCAGCAACATCCACCGGTAGTACCGCGCCACGCCAACTGGCAATCGCCATGAGTCAACAAGCCGCCGCACGATGAACCGAAACAGCGGCGTTCCCGCCCTCGGCTGTTCGTCCGGCTGGGCGAGTCCGGCATGCCAGTAGTCGAGCGCCGCGAACACCATCCCGCCGCAAAGGCCCCGCCCGGCGTTCCCGATCCCGAGCACCCCGACCCCCAGCGGAATCGACATCGCCGGCCCGGTCGGCCACGAGTTAGCGAAAGCAAAGCCATGGGCCGAGGGCAAGAACGCCGTCGTGCTGTCTTGAGACACGCTGTCAGTATGACTCGCCCTTCATGCTGGCTGAGCTTTCAAAGCTCCCATCGCTGACTCTATTTAGATAGGAACCCTACTGAAATCGCGGCCATGCAGCGGACTCGAGTTCGCTGATCGCGAATTGGGTCTCAGGTACTGGCTTGGGGTCGATGTCGCCAGGCAGAGTGGTGGCGTGACGATGCAGGTATCAGAAGTAGCCGCGTTGGTGGCGCGGTATGCGCGGCGGATTCATGGGGTGATCGGAACCGAGCACCACGTGGCATCGCCGCTGGGGGCGTGGCTGCTCCTGGCACTATGCGGTTCCGCTACGCGGAGCGACGAGCGGCGCCCGCTCGAGAGCGTGCTCGGATGTGATGTCGATGAGGCGGCCTCGGTAGCCGCTGGTCTGCTTGAGGTGCCTCATCCTGTGGTTGGTGCCGCGGCGGCTGTATGGAACATGGAAGGGGCCGGTGATCCGGGCAGGCTTGCCGGGTTGCCTGCCAGCGTCGAGCGGGGGTCCATTCCGAATCAGGACGAGGCCGACGCGTGGGCGCAGGAACACACGTTCGGGCTGATCGAGCGGTTCCCGATCACGATCACCATCGACACTTACCTGCTGCTCGCGAGCGCTCTCGCCACCAAGGTGTCGTGGGACCGGCCGTTCGACCTCGCGCCGGGCAGTGCGCTCGGCCCGGCCAGTCCGTGGGGTGAGCAGGTCGAGCAGGTACTGGCTTCGCCGCCGAGTGGCACGCACCCGGCGTTTATTGTCGGCACGGCGGAGGCTGGCGATGTGGCGGTTCACGTTGGGAGGGCTCGCGACGGGCTCATGGTCGTGTCGGTTATCGCGGCAAGTGACGTGCCTTCCGTGGATGTGCTTTCGGCCGGGCATCGGCTGGCCACTGATGTGGTGCTTGGCCGGCCGGTGGCGAAGCGGTCGTTGTTCCAGCTACCGCTCGGGGATGCGCCGCTCTGGTCGGTACGTGAGGAGATGTCGCCGCAGGGTGCGGGCGAGCAGTGCATGGCGTACCTGCCCGCGTGGGAGGCGCGAAGTCAGCACGACCTCGGGAGCCCGCTGTTCGGCTTTGCCGCCGCGGCTGCCGCTCTCGGGAACGGGGGCCCGTGGCAGGCCACACAGGCGGCGCTGGCGCGATATACGAGGGTCGGGTTCGAGGCCGCTGCTGTCACCAGCCTCGCGTTCGTGATGAGCGCGCGGCTGCCTGGGCTGCGGCGCACGGCTGAGTTGCGGTTCGGGCATCCGTATGCCGCTATTGCCGTTGCCGCGAGTAATCGCGATGCAGACACTGATAGCGGAGGTGAATGGTCGGATCGGTGGACTGGCGTGCCCGTATTCTCAGCATGGGTCGCTGAGCCGAGTGAGGCCTGAAGACCCGATGAACTTCCAGGCGAGCGACTACGACTCCTATGCGGACGAGCTTGCGAGCTATACGGCCGTTCGCGAGCAGCGCGGCGTGGCGGGGGACGGTCTGCTGCAGCAATTGCTCGATTTGCTGGGTGACGTTACTGGTCTCCGGGTGCTCGACGCGGCGTGCGGCGACGGGTATGTGGCTCGGGTGCTCGCGGCGCGAGGCGCAATGGTGACCGGTATCGACGTTGGCCCGCAGTTGATCGAGCGAGCCATGCAGCGGGACTCGCGCAGCGCTATCGACTATCGGGTCGGCGACCTCAGCAAGGCGATGCCCGGCGAGGCATCGACCTTTGACGCGGTGGCAAGCTTTCTCGCGCTGAACGACGTGGTCGAGTACCGCGGATTCATCGCCACGATCGCCAGCCTGCTACGGCCAGGCGGCCGTCTGGTGATTGCGTTCAATAGCCCGTACGGAGTCGTCATCAGGGGCAATGTCCCCGACTACTTCGACTCGGCCGCGACGAGCCCGTACCGGGGCCTCTGGGCGGTGGGCATCAAGACCTACCTTCACCACAGGACGCTCGAGGAATACCTCGATGCGTTCATCGCTGCTGGCCTGCGGCTCACCAAGCTGGCAGATTCACGCGACCACTGTTTCCTGCCAGCACCCGAATCGATCCTGCCTGAAGGCTGGCGGTTCCCGAGGTTCATGCTCCTGGCGTTCACCAAGCCATAGCCGCCGCAAGCGCGCGGTCCGTGACGGGTTAGTGGCCGGTGAAGAGCGGCGTCCGCTTCTCGGCGAACGCGCGCGGCCCCTCCTTAGCGTCCGCGGACATGAAGACTTCCATGCCGATCCTTGACTCGATGGCGAACGCCTCGTTCTCCGCCATCCCCTCGGTCTCCCTGATCGTGCGCAGGATCGCCTGCACGGCGAGCGGGCCGTTCGCGGCGATCAGGTCCGCGACCTCCAGGGCCCTGGCGAGCGCCTGCCCGTCCGGCACCACCTCGCCGATCAGTCCGATCCGCAGCGCCTCATCCGCGGTGACATGCCGGCCGGTCAGCAGCAGGTCGGCCGCGATCGTGTACGGGATCTGCCGCACCAGCCTGACCGCCGAGCCGCCGAGCGGGAACAGTCCCCACCGCGCCTCGGAGATCCCGAATCGAGCGCTCCGGCCAGCGATCCTGATGTCGGTGGCCTGCAGGATCTCGGTGCCGCCCGCGATCGCTGCGCCTTCGACCGCCGCGATCAATGGCTTGACCAGGCGTCTGCCTTTAAGCAGGGCGTCGATCACCGAGAGGTCAAGGCCGCCCTGGCGAAACGAATCCCCAGGGGGCGCCGCCGTCATCGCCTTGAGATCGGCTCCAGCGCAGAACGCGTCCCCGGCGCCAGTCAGTACCGCGACCCTGATGTCCGGGTCGGAATCGACGTCGTCCCAGGCCTGGCGCATCAGCGCCATCATCGGGCCGCTCAGCGCGTTGCGGGCCCGCGGGCGGTTCATCGTGACGATCAGCACGTGCCCGCGCCGCTCGATCAGCGCGTGCGGCTGCTCCGGCGATTCCGGCGGCTGCTGCGGACTTCCCGCCCGCTGCGCGGAGTCGTCGTGGCTGGTCGCGGGCATCGCGGGCATCTCCTGTCCGGCCGGAGTATTGCCTCCAGACTGTAACAGGTTCTAGTTTCGTCCCATGGCACTGAACATCGCCGATCTGTTCGAGCATGCCGCCGACGTAGTTCCCGACCGGATGGCGGTGGCCTGCGGAGACCGGCATGTGACCTACCGCGAGCTTGACGAGCGCACCAACAGGCTCGCGCACCACCTGGCCAGCATCGGGGTGGGACCTGACGATCACGTCGGCCTGTACGCGCGCAACTCCATCGAAGCGGTAGAGATGCTCGTCGCGACGTACAAGCTCCGCGCCAGGGCCGTGAACATCAACTACCGGTACGTGGAGGCCGAGTTGCGGTACATGGTCGGCGACGCCGACCTGGTCGCGCTCGTCTACGACCGGCAGTACGCCCCGCTGGTCGCCGCCGTGCAGCCGGATGCCGCCAAGCTGCACGGTGCCGTCGTCATCGACGACGGCACCGCGCCCGAGGGCGAGATCCCTGGCGTGCCGTATGACGCAGCCCTGGCCGGACAGTCACCTGACCGCGACTTCGGCCCGCGCAGCGGCGACGACATCTACATGCTCTACACGGGCGGCACCACTGGGTACCCGAAAGGCGTGCTGTGGCGGCAGGAGGACGTCTGGCGGACCCTCGGCGGCGGCATCGACTTCCTCACCGGCGAGCCGCTGGCCAGCGAGTGGGTGCAGTCGCAGAAGGCCCTGGCTGGCGGGCTGGTCAAGCTCTGCACGGCGCCACTAATCCACGGCAACGCGCAGTGGGCCATGCTCATGGGCCTGTTCGCAGGAGAGACGATCGTGCTCGCGCCGAAGTTCGAACCTGCGGAGATCTGGACGTCTGTGCAGCGGTACAAGGTCAATGTCCTCGTCATCATCGGCGACGCGATGGCCAGGCCGCTGATTGAGGAGTACGCCACTGGGGGCTACGACGCTTCGTCACTGCTGGCGCTGTCCTCGAGCGCGGCCCTCTTCTCGCCGGTGGTGCGGGAAGCTTGCCTGCGGGCGCTGCCGAACGTCGTGATCACCGATGCGATCGGTTCCTCGGAGACCGGGTTCACCGGGATCAGCTTCGTCAGCGCTGGCGCGAAGACCAGCGGCGGCCCCAGGGTGACGCCGGGTCCGAGCACGATCGTGATCGATGATGACGGCCGAAAGGTCGGGCCGGGCGAGATCGGCAGGATCGCGCGCGGCGGGCACGTGCCGCTTGGCTATTACAAGGACCCGGTCAAGACGGCGGCGATGTTCGTGCAGGTCGACGGGCAGCGGTATGTCGTGCCTGGTGACTTCGCCAGGGTCGAGGAGGATGGCACGGT
This sequence comes from uncultured Actinomycetota bacterium, assembly GCA_963696215.1. Lineage (GTDB taxonomy): Bacteria > Actinomycetota > Actinomycetes > Streptosporangiales > Streptosporangiaceae > Chersky-822. The sequence continues at coordinate 516,337 of CAVOJF010000002.1, read as the reverse complement.
CACGTTGCTCGGCCGCGGCAACGTCTGCGTCAACACCGGCGGGGAGAAGGTCTTCCCCGAGGAGGTCGAAGGCGCGATCAAAGAGCATCCTGATGTCTTCGACACCCTGGTGATCGGCATTCCTGACGAGCGCCTCGGCCAGCGCGTCGCCGCGATCGTGCAGCCGAGGGCCGGCGTCAGACTGGATCTGGGCGACCTGGAGGCGGTGGTGCGCCAGCACGTCGCCGGGTACAAGGTGCCTAGGACGGTGTGGCTGACCGATCACATTGGCCGGACCCCGAGCGGCAAGGCCGATTACACCTGGGCCAGACGGTTCGCCGATGACAAGCTGGCGACCGCCGTCACCCCGGCGGCCGGGAGCTGAGCCGTGGCGTTGCGGACGTCGCTCTGCGACCGGTTCGGCATCGAGCATCCGATCGCCGGTTTCACCCCATCGGAGCAGGTCGCCGCCGCGATCAGCAGGGCAGGCGGTCTTGGTGTCCTAGGCGCCGTTCGCTACAACGACGCCGACGAGCTCGAGGCGGCCTTGACCTGGATGGACGCCAACACTGACGGCCGGCCTTATGGCGTCGACGTCGTGATGCCCGCCAAGATCCCCGCCGAGGGTACGGAGATCGACCTCGGCCGGCTGATCCCGGCCAGCCACCGGGAATTTGTCGAGCAGACGCTGCTGCGGCTCGGCGTGCCGCCGCTGGCTACCGACGAAGCTAAACGGGACGGAGTGCTCGGCTGGCTGCATTCGGTGGCGCGCGCCCACGTCGAAGTGGCTCTTGAGCATCCGGTCGCGCTCATCGCCAACGCGCTCGGATCACCTCCTGACGATGTGATCGAGGCCGCGCACGACCGCGGCATCGCGGTCGCAGCGCTTGCGGGCAAGGCCGAGCATGCGGCGAGGCACGTATCGCGCGGCGTCGACATCGTGGTCGCGCAGGGGTACGAAGCGGGCGGGCACACCGGCGAGATCGCCAGCATGGTCCTGGTTCCCGAGGTAGTCGATGCGGTCGGGCCAGGCGTCCCCGTCCTCGCCGCAGGAGGCATTGGATCAGGTAGGCAGATCGTTGCGGCGCTCGCGCTCGGCGCGACCGGCGTCTGGATGGGCTCGTACTGGCTGACCACGCAGGAATACGTGCTCGGGTCAGGCGTCTCCGGACTGCGCGACGCGCTGCTGGGAGCGACCTCGTCGGACACGGTGCGCTCGCGGATCTACAGCGGCAAGCCGGCCAGGCTGCTCAAGAACGAGTGGACCAAGGCCTGGGATGAGCCTGGCGCTCCGGAACCGCTGCCCATGCCGCTGCAGAATCTGCTGGTCAGCGACGCACATCAGCGGCTCATGGAGTCCGGCAACCCGGCTGTCGTGCCGATGCCGGTTGGCCAGATCGTCGGCAGGATGAATAGCGTCCGGCCGGTGGCCGACGTGATGGCTGGCCTGCTCGCCGAGGCCGACGCGGCTCTGACGAGGCTGGGCAAGCTAGGCTGATCCGCGGCTGGCGCTCACCGCTGACGGAACGGCTTGGTCGTCTGCGCGATGCCCGCCAGCGCTCCCGGCTCGGGGCCGAAATGCGCCACGACGTTGAGCTGGTCGCGCAGATGAAGGCGCACGGGCAGGTTGGCGACGGCGCCCGGGACGTTTGTGAGCTTCTTGTGAGGTCGTAGCGCGAGAATCCGGCGACCACATCTGATAGCCATCGGGGGAGTCATGCGCAGTGTCATGTCGGCGATCACCGGAGTTGCTGTCCCGGCGCGGCAAGCATTGGCGAGGAAGAAGCTGAGCTGCGTGGCCCGGCACTGCGGGAAGGCGCTCAGGCACCGGTACCTTGCGCCGCTGGGCATGTCTGTCTGCCTGGCCGCTTGTCTTGTCACGGCGGCTGGGGCGGCGGCATCCGGATCGGTATCGCCGCATGGGGCGCCTGCCGTCCGCTTTCCAGTTCCGCGATCCGAGGCCCAGCGGTTCGCTGGTGTCGGCCGCCCCACGGGCTTTGAGCGTACCGAAAGTCGCGCGCAAAGCCAGCCGGGTCCCCGGGGCAGCTCGATCGCTTTGGGCGGCATCGCCGGGGTGCCGGTCGCGAACCCGAAGACGGGCACCGTCTATGTGCCGGTCCTAAGTGGTCACGTCGTGGCCGTGATCAGCGCCGCGAGGTGCAACGCCAGGATCGCCAAGGATTGCCGCGTGGTGGCCAGGGCCAGGGTAGGGACCAGCCCGGTGGCCGGCGCGGTCGATGAGAAGACCGACACCGTCTACGTCGTGAATAGTCCCCAGGGTGCCGCTGGGACCGTCTCGGTAGTGAATGGCGCCCGGTGCAATGCGACGGTGACGCGCGGCTGCGGAAGGCCGCTGGCGACTATCAAGGTCGGGAAGATCCCGGTGGCAGCCGCGTTCAACCCGGCGACGCGGACGCTGTATGTGGCGAACGTGGGAAGCGGCAGCGTCTCGGTGATCGACGCGGCCGGGTGCAACGCCGTGACGACACGCGGATGCGGGCACGCGGTCAAGACCGTCAAGGACCGGTTCGGCCCCGCCGCCGTCGATGTCGATGTGGCGACCGACACCGTTTACGTCGCGAACGGCGGGCTCTCGGGCAACGGCGACACCGTGTCGGTGATCGACGGCGCGGCCTGCAACGGGCACACCGGGCGTGGCTGCGGGCGGGCCACCCGGACCGTCAAGGTCGGCAGCGGCGCCTTCTCGGTCTCGGTCGACCAGGCAACCGAAACCGTCTACGTCGCGAACAACAACGACAACACCGTGTCAGCCATCGACGGGGCCCGGTGCAATGCCAGGGTGGGGTCTGGCTGCCGCCGCACGCCGCCCACGGTGACCCCAGGCGCACAGCCACAGTTCGTGGCGGTGGATCAGGCGCTGCACACAGCGTTCGCGATCAACCAAGGCGACGGTACGCTGTCGGCGATCAACACCAGGACCTGCGGCGCGACAGTGACATCAGGCTGCCGGACGAGGCCACCCAACGAGCAGGCCACTTTCAACCCGGCGCACGGGTTCAATCCCAACGCGTTCGCGCTGGTCCACAAGACCGGCACTGCTTACCTGGTGAACGTTGGCGGCGCCCGCATCGTCTCAGTGGTCAGCATCAATCGCTGCAACGCCATCAATACCTCAGGCTGCCGTCATGAGGCGCCGAGCGTCCCTGAGCATGAGTTCACCACTACCGTCGACCCGGCCACCGACACTATCTACGCCGGCAACCTTAACCGGCCCCAGATTGACGTGATCAGCGGCGCCACCTGCAACGCCGCACGCCTCTCTGGCTGCGCGCCAGTCGCGGAGATTCCGATCGCCGACCCGGAGGCCAACGTCGGCGACATCGACCAGGCCACCCACACGCTCTACGCGTCCGACCCGTTCTCCGACACTGTCTCGATAATCGACACCGCCACCTGCAACGCGGCCCACACGGCTGGATGCCCCAAGGCTCCGCCGACCGTCGCGGTCGGCCCTGGCCCCGGCCCCCCGGCCCTCAACCCAGGCACCAAGACCCTTTACGTGCCCTTCGGCAATGCGGCCAACAGGGTCGCAGTGGTGAACGCCGCGGCCTGCAACGCCGAGAACACGTCGGGCTGCGGCCAGGCCCCGGGCATAGTCAAGGTCGGGAAGGGCACGTTCGTCCTGGCGGTCAGCCACGCCACCGACACAATCTACGCGCCGAGCACTGGCGCGCCGGCCTTTGACGGCGACACGGTCGCCGTGATCAACGGCGCAGCCTGCAACGGAACCCACCATTCCGGCTGCGGCCACCTCGCCGCCACGGTTACGGTCGGGCTCGCCCCCCAGGGCGTGGCCGTCAATGACCGGACCCGGACCGTCTACGTGGCCAATAACGCCCTCGGCCAGACGCCGGGCACGGTCTCGGTCATAGACGGGGCGACCTGCAACGGCTCGCGCACTTCGGGCTGCGCCGGGCGCATGCCCACGGCTCCGGTCGGCCGATCACCCAACAACATTGCGGTGGACACCCGCACCGACACCATCTATGTCACAGACGAGAACAGCGCCACTGTCTCGGTGCTCAACGGCGCGAAATGCCGGGCCGGCGTGACAGGCGGCTGCCGCAGCGCGGTCACCAAGCAGGCGGTCGGCCCAATCCCGATCGCCATCAGCATCAACCAGCGGACCAGAACCGTCTACGTCACCCAGGTCTTCCAGCTCGGGTCCATGTCGATCTTCAGGGCCTGCCGTTACTAGCCGCGCTGCCCGAACGTGGTGAAGGACCGGCCGCACTAGGAGCCTGGTCCTTCGGCTGCCGATTCGGCGCGGTGTATTGCCCGCATGGCGCCCAGGAACAGCCGCTGCTGACTAAACGCCAGGCGCGCGGCCCGAAGCCCGGCAGTCGCCGCGATGTCGCTTAGCGGGCCGCTCGGCCTGCCGTACAGCCGCCGCGCCCATCGCGGCAGGGTCGAGAACGCGAGGGCGCTTACTGGTGGCAGCCCTATCTTGAGCACGCGGTTGCCGTCGGGTACCGGAGGATGGAAGGTCAGCCGCAGCGCTTCTTTCGCCTCGTCGCACGCGTACAACCGCGGCCTCATCTCCTCGTAATAGGCGTCGAGTTCGGCCATGGAAGCGGGCACTGACGCAGGGTCGACGCCGATCAGTTCCGCGCTTGTGCGCTGCTCGTGCACGAAGGCGTCGAGATCCGCCGTGGAGAACGGCAGTCGGCTGCGCCGGGCTACGTCGGCGCAGGAAGCGACCTCGCCGCAATGCACCCACAGCAGCAATTCGGGCTCGTCCACCCGGTACCGCGTGCCGTCGGGGTCGGTTCCGGTGAGCGACTCGTGAATCTTGCGCACGCGGCGTCCCGCGCGTTCCGCGTCTGCCACGGTCCCGAAAGTGCGTGTCTCGATGAACATCCTGGTCCGCCTCAGCCTGGCCCACGCATCCACGGGGTCCGTGATCGTAGCGGCGTTCTGCAACGTGCCGCGTATCACCCGCGGATGCAAAGCCTGCAGGTACAGTGCGCGGACAACCGCCACCCACATGATCCGGCTGCTCATAACACGCCAGGTCACCGACTCCGGGCCGAACAAGCCATCATCTTCCCTCGCGGGATCATCCGGACTTGCGTACGTGTAGGGCGTGTGGGGCATCGTCTTCCCTGAGTCACCTAGCGACCAAGCGCAGCGAGCAAGCAGATGCAGGCCGCGATGCCATGAGACTAGACCTGTGACTTCCCAAACGCCCCGATTCGCTTCTGGACAGCGGCTGGCCGCCAGCCTGGAGGTAGCAGCCCGCGGCAACGGCTTCTCCCGCAAGGAGCGATGTTCCAGCCCCGGATGGCAGCACGTGATCGCAAGGTGGTGGCGAAGAACCTGGCCAAAGCCCGGCGATGGCCCGCTCAGCGGCGGCTCAGAAGTCTCCCGCTTCCCCCGCCGGGCAGGGGATCGGCTAGCAGTGGAACTCGGTTAGCGTCTTGTTCCCGGCCGAACCCACCGCCCAGAAGCCGCCGCCGGGGACTCTGGTGACGCCGAACAATGTGTCGTCACCTGTGCCCGGGCTTGGGCTCGTCGCGACTGTCCAGGCCTTGCCATTCCAGCGTTCGGCGAGGGTGCGGAAGGAGGACCCTAGCGTCGCGCGCCGGGCGCCAACGGCCCAGGCATAGGTAGTGCTCGCGGCGGCGACGGCCTGAAGCGCGTTATAGTCCGCGCCCGGGCTGGCGGAGGGCACGACCGACCAGCCAGAACCCGTCCAGCGCTGGGCCATGGCCCTGGTCTGGTTGCCGGACAGGTCGCTGCCGACCGCAAGCGCGTAGCGCGCCCCCGGCACGGCGACGCCGAACAGGAAGCGATCGCCGCCGCCTGGATTTGCCGTCCGGCTGCGCGTCCAGGCCTTTCCGTTCCAGCGCAGCGCCAGCGTCTGCCCGAACGAGACAGAGTTGTTGCCAACGGCCCACACGGGTCGTCCGATCTGGCCGGCCACCGCGAAGAGGAAGTTGTCACCTGATCCGACGCTCGGGCTCGCGACGATCGACCATTTCGCCCCGTTCCAGTGTTCGGTGAGGGTTCTGCGGTGACCGGGATCGTTGCGGTATCCGACCGCCCAGATGTCGGTTCTGCTCCGCGCTGTCGCGCCAAGGAAGGCGTTTTCGCCAGATCCGCTGTTCGGGCTGGGCACGACGGACCACTTCTTGCCGTCCCAGTGCTCGACCAGGGTGCGGAAGCTTGTCGTCGCCTTCTCGAAGAACCCGAACGCCCAGGCGTTTGTCGGGGTCAGGGCGACCACGGCGCCGAGTGAGTTGGTCGTGTGGAACCCGCCGGCCGGATTCGGGCTCGGCACGATCTTCCAGTGCGCGCCGTCCCAGTGCTCGATCAGCGTCTTGAACGCTCCGCCGACGTCGTAGTTGCCGACGGCCCAGACATCCTTGGCCGAGGTCGCGGCCACAGCGCTGAGCATCGCCGCGCCCCTGCTCGGGCTCGGCTTGACGACCCATCCGCACGTTCGCTGGCTCGCGGCGGCCGACGATCCGGCGACGAGGGCGGTCAGCAACAACGTCGCCGACGCGGCCACCCCAGCGGCAGATCGCAGCATCCTCGGGGACATAAGAGCCTCCTCGCGGCGTGCCGTGGGGTTCGGTCGGCTCGTCCCCCCGGCCAGCTAGTGCGGCACCGTCGTTGCGGAGCCTGCTAGCCATGCTAAGGCCGGCAGTCCGATTTGAACTGCGCGATCACAACGACCAGGTTGCGGATGCCCGAAGTGAGCCGTGGCTGAGCCGGACTGGCTGCCATAATCCGGCGAATGGACGCAACGCGGCGCGGATTCCTCCGGTCGGCGAGCCTGACCGGCCTCGGTGCCGGCGCGGCCACAGCGGGCAGCATGCTGGCGGGCACCGCTCAGGCATCCGCCGCCGGCGCCGCGTTCGCTGCCGGTCCCGAGGTGGCGTTTCATGGCCCTCACCAGGCTGGCATCGCCACGCCCGCGCAGGACCACCTGCAGTTCGCGGCCCTGGACATGATCAGCCACTCCACGGCCGACCTGCGCGATCTGCTGCGACGCTGGTCCGCTGCAGCGGCCCTGATGGCCGCGGGCAAGGCGATTGGCGCAGTGGAGACGGGAAGCAAGCCTGGCGCAGACACCGGCGAGGCGCTCGGGCTGCGCCCAGCGAACCTGACGATGACGTTCGGCTTCGGCCCGTCTCTGTTCGGCGACGGCGACCGATTCGGCCTGGCTGCGCATCGCCCCGCGCCGCTCGTCGACCTGCCCGCGTTCCGCAATGACGCGCTTAGGGCCCCGATCAGCGGCGGCGATCTCGGCGTGCAGGTCTGCGCCGATGATCCGCAGGTCGCCTTTCACGCCGTGCACGAACTGATCAGGCTCGCCGCGCCGGCCGCGTGGCCGCGCTGGTTGCTCGCCGGGTTCGGCAGGACCGGTAACAGCCGCCGTCAGTCGATGCCGCGGAACCTGATGGGGTTCTTCGACGGCACGGCCAACATCAAGGTCGAAGACACGTCGGTGCTGAAAAACTCCGTCTGGGCGGCCGGGCCTGCGTCGCCGGCCTGGATGCACGGCGGTTCGTACCTGGTAGCACGCCGCATCGAGATCGCGCTCGGCGGGTGGGACGGCACGGCCGTCGCCAGACAGGAGCGCACCATCGGCCGGCACAAGGCAAGCGGCGCCCTGCTCGGTGACATCCCGCTGCACGCGCACATCCTGCTGTCGTCGCCCGGCGCCAACAACGGTGCGAAGATCTTGCGCCGCGGCTATTCCTACGTCGACGGCGTCGACCACTCGTCGGGTGCCCCGGCTGCCGGCGTGATGTTCCTGTGCTACCAGCGCGACCCGCGGCGCCAGTTCATCCCGATCCAGCGCCAGCTCGCTGCGAGAGACTCGCTGAACCAGTTCGTCACGCACATCGGCAGCGCGATCTTCGCCTGCCCGCCAGGAGCGCCGGCCGGTGGCTACGTTGGCGAGACCTTGCTGGGCTGACGAGGCGGCTAGGGTACGAGGCGTGCGGGGGCGAGACGACATCGGTGAGCCGGTGACCGTGCCGGCAACGGTCAGCAGGGTCGTCTCCATCGTCCCGTCGCTCACCGAGGCTGTCGCATCGTCCGCTGCCGGCCTGCTGGCCGGGGCGACGAAATACTGTACCCACCCGGCCGGCCTGGACGTCGAGCGGGTCGGCGGCACGAAAAACCCGGACGTCGCCAGGATCATCCGGTGCAGGCCCGATATCGTGCTGGCCAACGAGGAGGAGAACCGGGCTTCCGACCTGGCCGACCTTCGCGAGGCCGGCGTTGCCGTGTGGGTGACCAGGATCAGAACGCTGCCGGAGGCCATCAGCTCGCTGGAACGGATGCTCACGATCGCCTGCCGGCTGACCAGGCCGCCCTGGCTCGACGACGCGGAGCGTGCGTGGCTTAGCCCAGCGCCGCACGGCATCCGCCGGGCGATCATCCCGATCTGGCGGCGGCCGTGGATGGTGCTCGGCAGCGACACCTTCGCCGGCGACCTGCTGGCGCGGCTGGGCGTCAGCAACGTCTACGCGGACCATGCCGAGCGCTATCCGCGGGTCGATCTCACTGAGCTGCGATCCTGCGGCGCCGAGCTCGTGGTGCTGCCGGATGAGCCCTATTGCTTCACCGCGAGCGACGGTCCTGAGGCCTTTCCCGGCCTCCCCGCGGCCCTGGTCAGCGGCAGGCACCTGACCTGGTACGGGCCCTCGCTCGCGGAGGCGCCAGCGGTACTCACCGAGCAGCTGTGGGTGTGAGCTACTCGGTGTCGCGCTTCCAGTGCGGCTTGCCGAAGAGGCGCCTGACCACGTCGTGCAGGCTGTGCCCGGCATCGGCGAGCGCGTCCACGCTGTAGACCGGCGGCCCGTCCGGTGGCGGCAGCGTGGCTGCCTCCTCGTCGCTGAGGCTGGACTGAATGTGGGTGGTGGTGAACTCGGGCAGGTGCTCGGCGTCGATGAACCGCAGCCCGTGCTGCGTCGCGATCACGATGCCCTCGAAGATGTCCAGTTCTGCCACGTCCAAGACGTGTTCCAGGGTGCCGATCCTGGTCCCCGAGCGGCTCAGCACCGGCGTGCCCCGGGCCGCGGCCGCGAATGAGATCGGTGTTCCTTCCGACATGTCGCCCGCCGCCTCCAGCCCCGATCACGCGCTCGCATTACGCCGACGCGGACGACCGTATCACCGGGGCGCCTCCGCCCCGGCCAGCAGACCTCCGAGGCGGCGAAGTTGCGCCGTCGCGCCGCCGATGGCGAACTCGTTCTGCTTGGCGGCGGTGAAGTACCTGTGCAGCGGGTGCGAGACGTCGATGCCGACGCCGCCATGAATGTGCACGGCTGTGTGCGCGACCCGGTGACCGCCGTCGGCCGCCCAGAACTTGGCGGTCGCGACCTCCTCGTCGGCCGCGAGGCCAGCCTCGAGCCGCCAGGCCGCCTGCCACATCGTCAGCCTGATGGCCTCGACGTCAATGTAGGCATCGGCCAGCCGCTGCGCCACCGCCTGGAATGCCCCGATCGGCCGGCCGAACTGCTCTCTGGTCTGGGCGTACCCCGCCGTCAGCTCCAGGGCCCTTTCGGTGACGCCGAGCTGCGTGGCGCAGATGCCCACCACGGCCCGGTCGGCAAGCCAGCCCGTGACGTCCGGTCCATGCTTGCCCACATGCTTGCTCAGGACCCGGTCAGGGCCGACCTCGCCGTTGTCGAGGGTCAGCTGGGCGAAGCCTGGTCCGTCGGTCAGTTGCTGCGGCTCGGCGATCACCCCGGGGTCGGCTGGCTCGACGCAGAAGACAACGGGCCCGTCCTGCGTCGCGGCGGGAACGAGGAACAGGCCCGCATCGGCACCGGCGGGCACCGCGGTCTTGGTGCCGCGGAGCAGCCAGCCGTTTCCGGCCCGCTCGGCTCGGGCGCTGGGCGCGCGCGGGTCACCGGTGCCCGGCTCGGCGAGCGCGGCGGCGATGACCAGGTCGCCGGCCGCGGCCGGGATGGCCCAGCGCTTGACCTGCTCGTCCGAGCCGAAGGTGGCGATCGCGCCGGATCCGAGCACGATCGCGCTCAGGTACGGCGCCCTGGCGACTGTGCGCCCGATCTCGATCAGGACCGAGCACTGGTCGAGCAGGCCAAGGCCGTCGCCGCCGACGTTCTCTGGCAGGGCGGCGCTGAGGATGCCCGCGGTGGCCAACTCGGCCCACAGTGCCCGGTCGAAGCCCTGGCTGGCCTGGTCGAGCTCGGTCAGCCGCGCCGGGCTTTGCTTGTCTGTGAGGATGCGCCGGGCGAGGGCCGACAGTTCCTCCTGCGTCTGCGTGATCGAAAAGTCCACTGGGCTTCTCCCGAAGTCAGCGCCGGTAGGGCAGGCCGAGCGCGAGCATCGCGATCATGTCACGCTGGATTTCGTTCGTGCCGCCGCCGAAAGTGAGGATCAGCGCGGACCTGTGCATCCGCTCGATCCGGCCCGCGAGCAGCGCGCCGGGCGAGCCGTCCCTGACCGCGGCGGCTGAGCCGAGGACCTCCATGAGCAGCCGGCAGGCTTCGATGGTCAGCTCGGTGCCGTAGATCTTGGTGGCGGACGCGGCGGCTGGCCCGAGCGCCTGGCCGGCGTCTAGCCGCGCCGCGATCTGCCAGTTCAGCAGCTTCAGCACCTCGGTCCTGGCGTGCACGCGGGCCAGGTGCGTCTGGACCCATTCAGCGTCGATGACCAGCCCCCCGCCGGCCGCTGGCGTTCGCGCGGCCCAGTCCCGCACCTCGCGGAGCGCGTACTGCGTCGGCGCGGCGGAGGTCAGCGCGACCCGCTCATGGTTGAGCTGGTTCGTGATGAGCGACCAGCCCCGGTGCTCCTCGCCGACCAGGTTGGCAGCGGGGACCCGGACGTCGGAGTAATAGGTCGCGCTGGTGGAGACGCCAGCCACGGTCGGGACCGGCGTCCAGGAGAAGCCCGCGGCGCTGGTGGGGACGATGATGATCGACAGTCCCTTGTGCCGGGGCGCGTCCTGGTCGGTCCTGCAGGCCAGCCAGACGTAGTCCGCGTAGCCGATCAGCGACGTCCACATCTTCTGGCCGTTGATCACGTAGTCGTCGCCGTCGCGGACCGCCGTGGTCCGCAGGCCAGCCAGGTCGGTCCCGGCGCCGGGCTCTGAGTAGCCGATCGAGAAGTGCAGCCCCCCGGCCGCGATCTTCGGCAGGTAGAACGACTTCTGCTCATCAGTGCCGAACCGCATGATCGTCGGCCCGACTGTGTTGATGGTCAGGAACGGCACCGGCACTCCGGCCACGGCCGCCTCGTCGGTGAAGATCAGCTGGTCGGTCACGCTGGCGCCGCGGCCGCCGTACTCGGCCGGCCAGCTCAGCGTGAGCCAGCCATCGGCGCCGAGCTGGCGGACGATCTCGCGATACGCGACGCCGTCACCGTAGTCGCCGCCGGTCCGGCTCAGCCCGGCCCGGCGTTCCGGCGTCATCAGGCCGGCGAAGTACTCGTGCAACTCGCCCCGGAGCTTGTCCTGCTCGGGCGTATAGGTCAGGTGCACGCCGCCTCCGCCGCGTCGCCGTTGGCCCAGCCTCAGTTGACCCAGCCTGCGAACCTCAGCCTAAGAAATAGAACGTGTTCTAGTCTAGCCCGCGCCCGCCTCGTCACCGGTAGCCGCTGCGATGGGTGCTCCCTCCAGTGGTCTGCATGGGCCAGCGTTCACTAGGCAGGCAGCAGCAGGCAGCTGTCGCCGAATTCGTGCCCGAGATACCCGGCGTTCTCAGCCTCCGCGTAGGCAACCTTGACCAGAGCGATGCCGGCGACGGCCTCGAGTAGCGCCAGATGCGAGGCCTCTGGGTCGTGCCAGCCGGTGATCAGCCCGTTGACCACCCGCGCCGGGTGCTCGGCGCCGAGGACGAGGTCGGTCCAGCCGCGGCTGGCCCGTACCGTGCCATCGTCGCGGGCGGCGGTCTCCAGTGCCCTGGTCACCGTCGTGCCCACCGCTACCACGCGGCGACCCGTGTCCCTGGTCAGGTTGACCAGGCTGGCGGTGGGCTCGGGCACCGCGAACCTCTCGGGGAGCGGCAGTTCGCCAGCTTCGAGCGACGCGACCCCGGCGTGCAGCGTGATCGGCGCGACGAGGACGCCGCCGGTGATCAAGTTCACGACGAGGTCCGTGGTGAACGGCCGGCCCGCGCTCGGCATCTCCGCGCTACCCGGATGGCGGGAGAACACGGTCTGATAGGCCGCGAGAGGCCACTCGTCTGGCACGTAGCTGTACCTGACCGGGCGGCCGTGCCTGGCTAGGTACGACTCCACTCCGGTGGTGAGGTCCGCCCCGGTGACGGCGGTGACCCACAGCCGGTCGGCGGCCGGGTCCGGGTACCTGTAGAGCAGGGTCAGCGAGGTCCCGCCGGGCAGCGAGATGGCCTCGGCCGGCTCGGCGTCGCTCATCCGACCGCGCTCGGTATCGCTGTCGCGCAGTTCGATCACCCAGCAGCCGTCGTCCAGCGGTGTGGAGAAGTGCACTGTGACCGGGCGGCCGTCCTGGCGGTGCCCATCGACCGCTGCCGCGAGGGTTCCCGAGGTGTTGACGACCAGCAGGTCGCCGGGGGACAGGAACCTGCCAAGGCCGGCGAACCTGGCGTGAGCCAGGCCGTCGGTCGTGGCGACCAGCATCCGAACGCCATCCCTGGTCAGGCCGCGTTCCTCGGCCGGCCTGCTTGCCGCGATTTTCATGAGGTCACCTCCGCGGGGGACGGAATGGTCAGGTCGGCCGCAGTGGCCAGGTCGGCGGCCCGGTACCGGCCGCTCGGCGGCCGCTCGTCGATCAGGCGTAGCAGCGCGGGAACGACGCTCTCCGGCTCGGGCCGGTCGGAGATGTCCTCGCCGGGGAAGGCCTCCTGGTGCATCTGCGTCCGCATGTCGCCAGGGTCGAAGGCGTAGCAGCGCAGAACGCTCTCCTCGGCGGCCAGCACCGCGGTGAGCTGGTCGAGCGCGGCCTTCGACGAGCCGTAGCCGCCCCAGCCCGGGTAGGCCTCGACCGCCGCGTCTGAGCTGAGGTCGATGATGGCGCCGCCGGCCGCCGTGAGCGGGTCGGCCACCAGTTGAATCAGCGCAAGCGGCGCGACGAGGTTGGTCTCATACACGCGGCGCAGCGCGCCGACGTCGTAGTCGCGCAGCGGCGGCAGCGGGCTGGGCCCGAGCGAGCTGGCGTTGTTGATCAGCACGTCGAGGCGGCCGAAGCCCTTCACGGCGGCCGCGAGTGCGGCCCGGTGACCGGCGCTGGTGATGTCACCGGCGATCGCGGTGACATGGGGGAGGCCGCGGACGGCAGCGGCCAGGTCGGCGTCGCCGCGCGCGTCGACGACGAGCGACCAGCCGCGGTCGGCGAGGGCGCGCGCGGTCGCCCGGCCGAGTCCTCGGGACGCTCCGGTGATCAGGGCGACAGGCATTGTTTTGCTCCTCACTATCGGATGCGTGCCATACTGGTAGTTGAAGTCAACTTCAAGTCAAGGACGCTGGACGATGCATAAGACAGATCTGCTCACGGTCGGGGAGATCGCCCGAAGGAGCGGGTTCGCCGACTCGGCCGTTCGGTACTACGAACGGATCGGACTGCTGCCAGCGACCAGGACCTCTGGCGGCCAGCGCAGGTTCGAGCGGAGCACGCTGCGGCGCCTGGCGTTCATCAGGGCCGCCAGGAACATCGGCCTCAGCCTCGACGAGGTGGCCGAGGCGCTGGCGTCGCTGCCCGCCGGGCGGACGCCCACGAGATCAGACTGGGCCGTGCTATCAGGTAGCTGGCGCCGGCGGCTCGACGACCAGATCGACGCGCTGGTGGCGTTGCGCGACGGGCTCGACTCCTGCATCGGCTGCGGCTGCCTGTCGCTTGACCGGTGCGCGTTCTCCAACCCTTCGGACTCCGCGCGCTCGGGCGGCCCAGGCGCGGTCTACCTGCCGTCGGGCCTGCGGCGTGATGTCCCGCACCCGGCGGCCGTGTCGCGGGCCGGCGCTGGGTAACGCCCTGGGTCCGGAGGATCAGCGGCCGGGTCTATTGCTGCTGCCGTGACGGCGCGAACGGCGCGCCGGGACGGTGACTTCCCGGCGGCGGCCGCCCGCCGGGCACCGGCCTCGGGCCGAGCCGGGATGAGGCCGTGCCGCTGAACGACCAGATCCCGAACCCGAACATCACCACGACCGCGATCGCCGTCGCCGCCGCGAGTCCCTTCCGCAGCGGCAGCCGGGTCAGGGTCCAGGCCCCGAGCAAGGCGATCGGCCCGATCGCTGGCAGGTAGAAGCGCACCGACTGCAGCGTGCTGAGTCCAGGCTCGGCGGTCCAGTCATACGCCGCGTATAGTCCCCACACGCTCAGCCAGGCCGCGCTGAGTGCCAGGCCGATCGCGGCGTCCTGCGGCGCGTGCTGGCCGCCTGGCACCTGCGCCACCGCGGAGTCGTCACCGGCTTCGCGCGGCGGCAGCGCGCCCGATCGCCGCGACGTGGCCCAGCGCGCGCCGATCCCGATCAGCGCCGCGAATCCGAGCACCAGCATCGGCATGGCCTCGATCAGGTGCGAGGGCATCAGCCGGACGTTGGGCAGGACGGCGCCGAGACCGAACCTGATCTCGCCAGACCGGTACCCGGACCGCAGCGGACCGCTGTAGACCAGCGTGTCGAAGACCGCGACGCCCGCCCCGAACAGCAAGGCGGACCCGGTCCACCAGAGCGCCGCTCCCGGCGGCAGGAGCCGCGGCCGCCGCCACCGCAGGATCAGCACCGCTGCGACGGCGCAGGCCAGCACGACGACGTTGGTGTAGCGGGCGAACACAGCCGCCTCGATGGCGATGAAGCCGAGCAGCCCAGCGGCCGTGCGCCGTCGTGCTGGCGCGTCCGTGGCCAGCGCCGACCACAGCAGCGCGCCAGACCCGGCAGCGATGAGCGAGGCGTCGGTGAACGTAGGCATGTAGTCGCGCCAGGCGAACAGCAAAGCAGCGCCCGATGAGCAGAACAATCCGACCGCGACGGCGCCGCCGTACCGGCCAAGCCACCGCCGCGCCCCGGCGAACAGCGCGATGCACGCGAGCGCGCCGTAGCACAGCGGAGCGAGCCTGATGAGGCCGAGCAGTTGGAACGGTGCAGCGAGGAACGGGTAACCGGGGTCCTTCTCGCTGATCCAGCGGCCGTTGGCGAGGTGCGACCACTGTATGAGTCCAGGCGTTCGCGGCCCTGCGGTGAAGGCGGCTGAGTGCGGGCCGGTCGGCTGCACGAGCTGGAGCGCCAGCGCCTGCATCTGAGCGGTCGACAAGGTCAGCAGGTGGCCGTCGGTAATGCCGATTATGGACGCGCGGTACGCGAAGTCGTCGGGCTCCACGAGCTGAGGCGCGTGGTGGAGCGCGACGACGCACAATGCCGCGAACGCGGCGACGGCCAGCGCGATCTCAGCCCGTCCTGGCCGCTGACTGGCCGGTGCCGTGGCCTCTTCAGAGACTCGCGCCGGAGCACGCATGGCCCCATCCTCGGGGAACGAGCCGATAAGTTCTGGCCGGATAGCGTGTGAGTTCCATGTGAGTTCGGCCTGGCCACGCCGGGGTTGTAGAACATGTTCTACTTGTCGTGACAGACCTGGCGCAAGGAAGGGCTGGGAGCAGTGGCTGAGGCGTACATCGTCGACGCGGTCAGGACGCCGGTCGGCCGCCGCGGTGGCGGCCTCGCCGGCGCGCATCCCGCCGACCTCGGCGCGCATGTGTTGTCGGCGCTTGTCGCCAGGACTGGCGTCGACCCGGCCGCCGTCGACGACGTGATCATGGGCTGCGTCGACACGATCGGCCCGCAGGCCGGTGACGTCGCACGGACGGCCTGGCTCGCCGCCGGACTGCCGGAGGCGGTGCCTGGCGTGACCGTGGACCGGCAGTGCGGCTCCTCTCAACAGGCCGTGCATTTCGCTGCCCAGGCGGTCCTGAGCGGCACCGCCGACCTCGTGGTCGCGGGCGGGGTGCAGAACATGAGCCAGGTCCCCATCGCGGCCGCCATGATTGCAGGGCAGGCGTTCGGCCACGACGATCCGTTCGGCGGATCGCGGGGCTGGCGCGCCAGGTACGGAGATCAGGAAATCTCGCAGTTCCGGGCCGCGGACATGATCGCTGCCAAGTGGGGGATCGACCGGGCCGACATGGAGGAGTATGCGCTGGTCAGTCACCAGCGGGCGATCGCCGCGATTGACCGCGGTGACTTCGCGACGGAGATCGCGCCGTACGGGGATTTCGGAACCGATGAGTGCCCGCGCCGCGACACCTCCCTGGAGCGCATGGCGAAGTTGCTCCCGCTGCGCCCCGAGGACGAGGGCGGTGTGATCACGGCGGCGCTGTCCAGCCAGATCGCTGATGGCGCGGCCGCGCTGCTGATCGCCTCCGACCTCGCGATCGCCGAGCACGGATTGCGCCCGCGGGCACGGATCACCCACATCTCCGTTCGGGGCGACGACCCGGTACTGATGCTGACCGCGCCGATCGCGGCGACCGAGCACGCGCTGCGCAAGGCGGGCCTCGGCCTCGGCGACATTGACCTGGTCGAAATCAATGAGGCATTCGCGCCCGTGGTGCTCGCCTGGCAGCGCGAGACGGGAGCGGACCTGGACCGGGTGAACGTCAGCGGCGGCGCGATCGCGCTCGGCCACCCGCTGGGCGCCACCGGCGCCCGGCTGATGACGACGCTGCTCTACGGGCTCGAGCGGACCGGCGGCAGGCTCGGCCTCCAGACCATGTGCGAAGGGGGCGGCCAGGCCAACGTCACGATCATCGAACGCCTGGGCTAGCGGAGCGAGAATGTCGCTGCCTACTCACCGGCCGAGCCGGAGACCAGTTCGGCGACGATGTCGAGGTGGCCGACGTGCCTGGCGTACTCCTGCAGCAGGTGGAGCAGGATCCGCTCCAGCGGCGCGGCGTCGGCGCCAGCCCAGCGTTCGCCAGGCTGGCCAACTTCGTCGAGGCCGTGTGCCTCGATGATCGCTGTGCTCCGCTCGGCCTGCGCTGCCAGCGCGGCGATCAGCCCCTCTAGCGTCTCTTCCACGCCGACGTACCAGCGCCCGTCCTTGTCTTCGGCCCAGGGATTGGCAACCTCTTGGCCATCGAAGCCCCACTCCAGCCAGCGATTCTCCACGTATTGCAGGTGCTTGAGCAGCTCGATCGGGGTCCATCCTGATGGCAGGATGCTACGCGTCAATTCGGCAGCAGGCAGTTCGCGGAGCTTTTGCACTAGCCGGGAGCGAAAGTACGCGAGGTAGCCAAGGAAGACCTCGCGTTGCGAGCCGGCCGGAGTCGTCGGCGACGGGAACTCTACGGGCGCACGGAAGGCATCAGCTGTCATAGCGCAAACCCTCGCGCACAACCACCCGGCCAGTTTCCACGGCCCTGTCAGCTGCCCGCCGCGACCAGCCGCACGGCGACCGCTATGCCGATCGCGACGACCGCGAATACGACGGCCCAGGCCAACCAGCCTTCAGCCGCGAGACCCGCCGCAGCGGCTAGGAACAACACGATTTCGACGCCGAGCCGCCAGGGATCCGGCCAGCGGCGCCGCGCCCGCGGTGCGATGCCGGTGCCCCAGATGACGGCGGCGGCAATGGGGGCGAACACGGCGAGCGCGACGTCCGCCGGCGTGCCGAGCCCGGCGTTCGCGCCGACGATCGCGAGGACGGTGAGCAGGACGAGTTCGGAGGCAAAGCGGATGCCGAGGATGGCCGGGCGCAGGGGGCTAGGCACCCGCCAACCCTACTGGCGCCTCGACGAGCGGTCCGAGGGCATACCTGCCAGGCCGGCCGGGCAGTATTTGAGTTCGCTGTCATGTGACTCGGAGAGTGGCTATGTACACGCAGGTGGCAGATCGCGTCCATCGGCTGACCCAGGGCATCGCGAACTTTTACCTGATCGAGGAGTCCGGCAAGCTGGTCCTGGTCGACGCGGGTACACCCAAGGACTGGAACCTGTTCGTCCAGGCGGTGTCGGCCCTCGGGCACCGCGCCGACGACCTCGACGCGGTGCTCCTGACGCACGCGCACTCCGACCACACGGGCTTCGCCGAGCAGGCGCGCGCGACGACCGGATCGCGCGTGTTCATCCACCGGGCGGACGAGGACATGGCCAGGACCGGCAAGGCCGCTGCGCCCAACGAGCGAAAGGTGACCTCGTACCTGCTCATGCGCCAGCTTTACATTACGTTCTGGATCCTCGCCAGGGCGGGCGCGACCAAGATCATCCCGATCAAGGAGCTTGCGACATTCGCAGACGGCGAGACGGTCGACGTACCGGGCCGCCCCAGGGTGATCCACACTCCCGGCCACACCGACGGCAGCGCCGTCCTGACGGTCGAGGACCGGAGCGTCGTGTTCACGGGGGACGCGCTGTGCACGCTCAACCCGCTGACCGGCCGTCAGGGTCCGCAGATCATGCCGTCGGGCATGAACCTGGACAGCACACAGGCGATGGGCTCGCTGGACAACATCGCTGGCGTCAAAGCAGACGTCCTGCTGGCCGGTCACGGTGACCCGTGGACCGATGGCGTGCCCGAGGCGGTCCGCCTCGCCAAGGCCGCCGGCCCGTCCTAGCCCGCCGCGACCCGCGCATTTAGGACAGCAACGCGCCGCCGGCCCGTCCTAGCCCGCCGCGAGCCGCGCACTTAGAACAGCAACGCGCCGCCACCGTTCAAACAGTGCGGGTGACGGCACTTCGCTGTTCTAAATACGGCTCGCAGACAACAGGCTGGCCGGTCTGGCGCGGCTAGGCGGGGCGGAAGCGCATGACGCCGCGGTCGATGACGACAGTGCCGTCCTGGGTGGCGGTCTGGAACAGGGCCCGGCCCTCGGTGCCGTCGCCGTTCGCCCCGCCATCTTCCTCGGTGACCCACATCGAGACCGTCAGCGAGTCGCCCGGCAACACCGGCCTGGTGAACCGCCCGGACATGGCGGCGAAGCGGGCAGGGTCAGAGCCGCAGAGCGCACGCAGCAGCGCCCGGCCTGTGACGCCGTAGGTGCACAATCCATGCAGGATCGGCCTGGCGAAGCCGCCCCTGGCCGCGAAGGCCGGGTCGGCGTGCAGCGGGTTACGGTCACCGGACAGCCGGTAGATCAGCGCTTGCTCCGGCCTGGTCTGCAGGGTCACCTCGTGATCGGCCGGGCGGTCAGGGCGCTCCCACGGCTCGCTCGAGCCGCGCTCGCCGCCGAAGCCGCCCTCGCCACGGATGAACGTGCCGCTGCGCGTCGTGACCATCGGCTCGCCGGTCGACGCGTCGACGGCCTGGTTCTCGAGCGTGATGAGGCCGCCCGAGCCCTTGTCGTACATGCCGGTCACGGTCGAGACGGTCCGCACCGTGCCCGCCACCGGCAACGGCCTGTGCAGCTCGAACGATTGCTCAGCGTGCACGAGCAGCGCCCGGTCGAAGTCGCCGAGGTTCCGCCTGACCGCGGCCTGGGAGATCAGGACAGCGAACGTCGGCAGCACCTGCTGCGTCACCCCGCTGGTGTTCTCCGTCGTGAACGCAAGCTCCTCGAGCGGGTCGCCAAGCCCGGCCCCGACCCCGACCGCGTACAGCAGCGCGTCCTTCGAGGTCCAGGACCGCTCGTGCGGCTCTCCTGGTTCGCCCACCAAGCTATGGTCGAGCGCCATGACGGCCTCCTGGGGTTGGTTATAGCCCGGTATTAGAACTTGGTTCTAGAATCATTCTCCGAAGGCGCACCTCACCGTGTCAACGTTCGCCGGCGCGAGCAACTGGATCGACGGGAGTCAGCCATGGGCCTGCTGGACGGAAGAGTCGCCATCGTGACCGGCGCGAGCCGGGGCATCGGCGCGGAGATTGCCAGTCGATTCGGCGCCGAAGGGGCGGCGGTGGCCGTCGCGGCCAGGACGACCGAGCCCGGCCAGTCGCCGCTGGACGGGACGATCGGCGACACAGCCGCGGCGATCGAAGCCGCGGGCGGCACGGCGATCGCGATCGCGGCCGACCTGTCCAAGCCCGCAGACCGGGAGCGGCTGGTTGCCGAGACCACGCAGCGGCTCGGTCCGCCCGATATCCTGGTCAACAACGCGGCGGTGACGTACTTCACCAGGGTCGAGGACTTCACGCCCAAGCGCTATCAGTTGATGTTCGATGTGCAGGTGCAGGCCGCGTTCCACCTCGCGACCCTGGTGCTTCCGGCGATGCGCGGGCACGGCAGCGGCTGGATCCTCAACATCTCGTCGCGCGCGGCCCTGCATCCGGAGATCCCGCCGAACGCGTGGGGCGGGCGCGGCGGGACCGTCTACGGCATGTGCAAGGCAGCGATCGAGCGGTTCTCCACCGGCCTCGCCGCTGAGCTTTACGCCGACAACATCGCGGTCAACGCGCTGTCACCGACCCTGGTGGTGCCGACGCCCGGCACGATCTTCCACCGGCTGACCACGCCGGGCGCCGAGAACTCCGAGCCACCCGCGATCATGGCGGCCGCGGCGCTCGCGCTCTGCCACGCCGATCCGCAGACCTTGACCGGGCGGATCACCTACTCCCAGGAACTGCTCGCCGAACTCGGCGTGCAGGTGCCGGGCTAGACGCCGATCCTGGTAGCCAGGCGCTCGCGGTGGTAGCTCGCGTCGCCCAGGAACAGCTCGCAGGCCTTCGCGCGCTTGAAGTACAGGTGCGCGTCGTGTTCCCAGGTAAAGCCGATGCCGCCGTGGATCTGGATGTTCTCGGCGGCGACGTGAAAGTACGTGTCCGAGGCGAGCGCCTTGACCAGGGCGGCGACGACCGGCACCTCTGCGGAGTCCTCGGCGACGGCGGCCGCAGCGTAGCCGACCGCTGAGCGGAGCGACTCGACCTCGAGCAGCAGGTCGGCGCATCGGTGCTTGATGGCCTGGAAGCTGCCGATCGGCCTGCCGAACTGGTGCCTGATCTTCGCGTAGCCGACTGCCATATCGAGCGCGCGCTGGGCGCCACCGAGTTGCTCGGCGGCCTGGGCGATCGCCGCGACGTCGAGGGTGCGGTTCAGGATCGCCTCCGCCTCGCCCGGGGCGCCGACCGGCCTCGCCTGGACCGCGCTGAACTCGAGCCTGGCCAGCCTGCGGGTCTGATCGAGCGTGGCCAACTCCTTGCTGGTCAGGCCGTCAGCGCCGGCTTGAACCGCGAACAGCGACAGGCCATCGCTGGCCCTCGCGACCACGAGGATCAGGCTGGCCGTGTGCCCGTCCAGGACGAAGCTCTTGTGCCCGTCCAGCACCCATCCGCCATCCCGCTCGCTGGCCGCGAGCCCGATCGCGTCCGGCTCCCAGGCGCCGTTGTCCTCGGTGAATGCCAGCGTGGCGACCGTCTCGCCGCTCGCGATGTCCGGCAGCAGGTCCTGCTTCGCTGCGTCGTCCGAGCTCGCCAGCAGCGCCGTCGCGGCGAGCACCGCGCTGGCCAGGTAGGGACCTGGGTACAGCGCGGCCCCCATTTCCTCCAGCACGATCGCCTGCTCGATGAAGGTGAAGCCGGCGCCGCCGTATTGCTCGGGAATGGCGATGCCCTGCAGGCCAAGCTGGCTGCCCGCGTAGCTCCAGACCTTCTCGTCGGTGCCGTCGTCCGACTCCATGAGTTCGCGAACCCGCGGCAGCGGCACCCGGTCCGCGAGGAAACGCCGGACCGAGTCCCGCAGCTCCTGCTGCTCCGTGCTGTAGGCGAGCTTCATCGTCGCGGTTCCGTTCTGTCCTGGGCCGCGCTGCGGTCCGGCTTCGAGGGGTCCATCTGATGGCCGTTCCGGCCGGTGATGACGAGGACATCGAGCGCTTCGATCTGGTCGCCGTCGACCCAGAGCGGGTTGATCTCGAGCGCTTGGAGCGAGTCGCCGAGCGACAGGGCGGCCTCGGCGATCCGCACGACGACGTCAGCGACGGCGTCGAGATCGGCACGGCGCTGGCCGCGCACGCCGCGCAGCAGCGGGGCGCCGCGCAGTTCGCCGAGCATCTCGACCACGTCGGCGTGACCGACGGGGAGCGCCCGCAGGCTGACGTCGCCGAGGATCTCGACGAAGATCCCGCCCAGGCCGACGGCAAGGACAGGCCCGAACGCGGGGTCCACGCTGATTCCGGCCAGCAGTTCGACGCCGCCGGTGCGCATCGGGCTGACCATTACGCCGTCGATGACCACCCGCTGACCCGACTCTGCCGCTGCTTCCGCCGCGGCCACGGCTTCCGCGGCCTGGCCGGCCGTCCGGACACGCTTGAACCCCGACCGCAGCGCTGTCATGGTGCGGAGCCCGAGCGCGACGCCACCGATGTCGGACTTATGGGTGATGCCCGCCGAGCTGATCCGCAGCGCGACCGGGTATCCCAGCTTCTTGGCCGCAGCCACTGCCTCGTCCGCCGAGCTCACCAGCTCGCCGGGCACCAGCGGCACGCCGAAGGTCGCGAGCAGCTCGCGGGCGTCGGCCTCCCGCCACGGCCCGTCCGGGTGCCGCGGCGCACGGCCGGCAGCGGCGGGCCTGGCTGCCGCTGCTGATGCCTGCGCGGCCGGGCCAGGCCAGGTCCGGCCGCGACCTTCGGCCCAGCGGATCGCGTTGCCGATCGCCTGCACGCCCAGATCCATCCCGCCGAGCAGGTGTATGCCGTTCCTTCCGAGCAGGTCCCGGCCGAAGGGCGTCACGTCCACGCAGGTCGAGCCCACTGAGATGACGGGAATCTGCGAGGACTCCATCCGCTGGCCGAGCCAGGCGATCCGCTCGTCGAGCATGCTGGCCAGGGTCACGTCGGCGGGCCTGACGTCGGGCAACGTGAGCCCGGAGAAGAACACGAAATCCAGGCCCGGGTCGGCGACTGCCGCGTCCAGCGCGTGGTCGATCGCGGTCAGCGCCGACGTCCGCTGGTTGGCCAGGAAGTAGCCGGTCACGTCGAGCGGGTTGCGGACCTGCGCGAACGGCGGCACGTGCGGCTCGATCGCGGCCGCGGTCGACGGCGCGAACGCCGGGATCTCGATGTCCTGCCCGGCAGCCCGGTCGGCGATGATGTCGCACGCGCCGCCCGAGGCCGTCAGCACTCCCATCCGGCGGCCGGTCGGCCGAGGTCCGTATCCGAGCAGTGCCCCGGTGGTCAGGAGCTCCTCGATGCTGGTGACCCTGACGACGTTGAGCTGGCGGAGCACAGCGTCCACCACGGCGTCGTCGCCCGCGATCGAGCCGGTGTGCGCGAGCGCGGCCTGGCTGCCCGCCGCGCTCGAGCCGGCCTTGAGGGCCACGATCGGCTTGCCGGCCAGGTCGGCGCGCTCGGCGGCGGCGGCGAACGCGGCCGGGTCGCCGATCTGCTCGAGGAACAGGCAGATCGCGCGGGTGTCCTCGTCGTCAATCAGGTAGTTGATCACGTCAGACGCGGTGATCATCGCCTCGTTGCCCAGGCTGGTCAGGGTGCTGACCCCGATCGCGCGCGAGCGCGCGAAGCTCAGCATCACGCTGGCCAGCGCCCCGCTCTGCATCGCGATCCCCACCGGCCCTGCCGCCAGCGGCAGCGGTACGGTCAGCGCGAACGGTCCCGCGTTCGCGTGCGCGTTGAGGAAGCCTAGGCAGTTCGGGCCCAGCAGGGTGATCCCGTGCTCGACCGCGCGGCTGACCAGGCGATCCTCGAGCGCCATGCCATCCGCGCCGGTCTCGCGGTACCCGGAGGCGAGCACGATCGCGCCCCGGACGCCGGCCGCGGCCGCGTCGTCGAGCACGTCCTCGACGGCCTCGGTCGGGACCATGATGAAGGCGAGGTCTGCGGGCCTCGGCAGGTCACGCAGGCTGGCGACGGCCGGGAGGCCGAAGACGCTGGCGTGCCTTGGGTGCACCGGGGTCAGCTTGCCGGTGAAGCCGGTGGCCGCGGCGCTCGCCTGCACGAACCGCGCCCAGGCTGAGGTCGGCGACGCGCCCACGACGGCGATGTCGCGGGGCGCGAAGAACCGCGCCAGGCGCTCAGGCGTGACGAGGGCGGCCAGCGCCGACGCCCGCGTGTCCGCTGAACCGGGCTTTCCTCGTCCGCCGGCGTCAGCGCCAGGGGCATGCCCGGCCAGCGCCGGACGCCCGCCGCGCTCGCCGCGACCTGTGCCTTGGCGGTGCGTTGTCCTGGACCTGGGCGGTGCCGCCTGTGCCGCCGGTGCCGGCGCCGCTGGTGGTGCCAGCGGGGGCGCAGCCCAGCCCTGGTCGGTGCTCATCAGAACGCGCTCACCGCCGGTCATTGAGGGCGGCCCGCGGCTCCTTCGGCAGCCCGAGCGCACGCTCGCCGATGATGTTGCGCTGAATCTCGCTGGTGCCCGAGTAGATGGTTCCGGCCCGGCTCGACAGGAACACGTTCTGCCAGTCGGCGGTCGGGTAGCCGGGGCCATCCGGGCGGATCAGCGCGTCCGTGCCGACGATCCCGACGGCGATCTCGCCGAGCCGCTTGTGGTACTCGCTCCAGGCCAGCTTCGCGACGGACGCCTCGGGCCCTGGCTGCCTGCCCTCGGCTACCTGCGCGAGCGTACGCAGCCCGCTGAACTTCATCACCTGCACGCCGGTGTAGGCCCAGGCAAGTTGCTGGCGGACCAGCGGGTCGGCGTCCTTGCCGTACTTGCGCGCGGTGTCGACCAGTTCCCAGAACTCCCTCTCGAAGCCCAGGTGCTGAACGGTCGCCGCGCCGCCGCGCTCGTGCCCGAGCGTGGTCATGGCCACCTTCCAGCCGTTGTTGAGCCCGCCGATGACGTTGAACAGGGGCACCCTGACGCCGTCGATGAAGTCCTCGCAGAATTCGGCCGCACCGGACATCTGCCTGATCGGCCGGTACTGCACGCCTGGATGCTTGAACGGGAACAGGACGTAGGACAGACCCGCGTGCTTGGGCGCATCAGGGTCGCTGCGGCAGAGCGCGAACATCATCGTCGCCCGCTGCGCTCCTGAGGTCCACACCTTGTTGCCGGTGATGACGACCTCGTCGCCCTGGACGTCGGCCCTGGTCTGCACTCCGGCCAGGTCGGAGCCCTGGTTAGGCTCGGAGAATCCCTGGCAGTACACGTCCTCGCCGGAGATGATCCTCGGCAGGAAGTACGAGCGCTGCTCGGCGGTGCCGTGCACGATGATCGACGGGCCGACCAGGGTCTCGCCCATGCCGCGCCGTACCCGTGGCAGCCCGGCCTGGTGGAACTCCTCGTTCAGCACCGCGAGCCTGACGCCGTCAATGCCCTTGCCGCCGAATTCCTCCGGCCACTGCGGGCAGATCAGCTTGGCGTCGGCGAGCCTGCGCTCCCACTCGGCGTACTCCGGCTGCGCGGCCGCTTTGGCCAGTTCGGCGCCCTGGTACCCGCCGGTCGTCGCCGCGATGGTCCAGTCGGTCAGCCCGGCAAGGCCGTCAGGGGCGCTGGTCGTGATCCACTCGCGGAGTTCGGACCGGAACTCCGCGATCTCCGGGCCGAGGTCGAGATCCATGACGAGCCTCCCGGCGGGGTCGGGTTCAGGGCGGGGTCGGGCAGGGACGGGGTCGGGCAGGGTCAAATCTTAGAATCGAATTCTAAGTTCGATCACAACAAAGCGCTCGTGGCATTGTCAAGGCTGGCAGAGCGCCTGTTCGCGAGCCGGACCGGCTCCCGGCCTCGGGCCGGACCAGCTCCCGGCCTTCGGCCTGACCCTGCGCCTGGTGCGCGGCGCCACCCAACCGAGTTTCATGATCGCGGACATTTCTGAGCACCGCTGCAAAAAGTCGTCCGTGATCATGGCGGGCGCCAAGAACCAGGGGCCCCGCCAGCCGGGATCTCGTCCGCTATGCCGCGTTTGTCCTGATCCAGCAAGTCGCGGGGAACACCCGGTCTACTCACGAGGAGCTTGCGCGCGATCAACTCGGCGACGGTGTCCGTGCGAAGCCGCTCATGTGGCTCCTTCCGCGGTCTTTTTCATGATCGCGGACAGTTTTTTGCGCCGGTGCAAAGAGTCGTCCGCGATCATGAAAACTCGGGGGGCTGGGGGTCTCGGGGGGCTCGGAGGGGTGGGGGGTCTCGGGGGGTCTCGGGGGGCTCGGGGGGCTCGCGGTGCGACGGCTGCCAGGGGCCGCCTTGCATGGCGCGGCGGGCGTACTCGATCACCGCGTCGATGACGGAATTGGCCTGGCGGCGGTTGCGGCACGCGGCGACCTCGCGCGCGCCGACGCCGATCACGGAGGTCAGGATCGCCGCGTAGAGCCGGTCGAGGGACGTGTCGGCGAGCCTGAGCAGCGCGTCGTTCTGACTCACCCATTCGTGCTCGCGCTGGCGCTTGATGAGCTCGAACCCCGGCGGCCCGTCGCCTGACACGAACAGCATCGCCAGATCGCGGCGTACCCAGCTGCCCTCGAGAAAGGCACGGGCTCCGACGCAGAACAGCGCGGTCGGATCGGTCTCGCCTGACCTGCGGGCCTGCGAGACCGCGTCGCTCGCCGCCTTCTCGTGCGCCGCCTGGTGTTCTTGCCACAGGGCGAGGAAGAGTTCTGCCTTGCCGCCGAAGTGGTGATACAGGCTGCCGACGCTCGAGCCTGCCCGCTCGACGACATCGGCGATGCTGGCGCTGGAGAAGCCTTGTTCAGCGAAGACCTCGCGGGCGGCGTCCAGCAAAGCGCGCTGGGTTTGCTTGGTCCGCCCCCACTGCCACGCGCCCGCGGCCGTCCTGCTTGTCAGTTCGCTCGTCATGCCGCTCACCGACCTGTCTGGTGCCTTGACATGCTCGCCAGGACGAAGCCATCGTGGCCCCTGCCGCGTCGGCACTGCCAAGTCGCAACCTGAAGATAATTCCAGAAGGCTATTCTAGTAATCCCACTCGGATCCAGCCAGGAAAGGGCCGGTGAGCAGCCATGGGACTGCTTGACGGACGTGTCGCGATCGTGACAGGCGCAGGGCGCGGCATCGGCAGGTCGGTCGCCACGTTGCTGGCCCAACAGGGAGCCTCGGTCGTCGTCAACGACCTCGGCGCCGCGCTCGACGGCTCGGGCAGCGACCAGGGCCCGGCCGGCCAGGTCGTCCAGGAGATCGCCGAGGCAGGCGGAAAGGCCGTCGCGAACGGTGCCGACGTCTCCGACCACGGCGCCGCGCAAGCGCTGATCGGATCGGCGATCGAGCAGTTCGGGCGGCTGGACGTGCTGGTTAACGTCGCGGGCATCCTGCGCGACCGGATGGTCTTCAACATGACCGAGCAGGAGTGGGACGACGTCATCAGGGTGCACCTGCGGGGCACGTTCAACACCACGAAGTTCGCCGCGGCGCACTGGCGGTCGATCCGCGACCCGGAGGCGCAGAACCGGATCATCAACTTCACCTCCGTCTCCGGCCTGCACGGAGCGCCTGGTCAGCCGAACTACGCCGCCGCGAAGATGGGCATCGTCGGCTTGACGTACTCGTGCGCGAACGGGCTCCGCGCCTACGGCGTCACCGCCAACGCGATCTCGCCTGGCGCGGCGACCCGGATGACCGAGTCGGTGCCTACCGAGCGGCGCCGGGCACGAGCGAGTGCCGACGAGTGGTCTCCGGACAACGTCGCGCCGGTGGTCGCCTACCTCGCGAGCGAGCGGTCGGGCTGGATTACCGGCAGGGTCGTGCACTCTTCTGGCTACGAGATCGCGCTCTACAGCAACCCGGAGCCGGAGGTCAGGATCATCGGGACCGCGCCATGGGACCTGGACAGCCTGGCCAATCAGGTGGAGCGCTCGTTCGGCCCGAAGCTCGGCCGGAACGGCTGATGGGGGCGAAGGCCGTACCGGTGCCGACACCGGATACGCAGCCGTTCTGGGACGGCTGCGCAGCTGGTGAGCTACGAATCCAGCGATGCCTGGACTGCGGAAAGCCGTACTTCTACCCGCGCCCGGTCTGCCCGGCATGCGGCTCGGCGCGGGTGGAGTGGTTCACCGCGAGCGGGCAGGCGACCTTGTACTCGTACGTGATCAACCACAGGCCAGCGCCGGGTTTCGAGGACGAGGCGCCGTACGCGATCGCCGTCGTCCAGCTGGCCGAGGGCCCACGGATGATGACCAACCTGACCGGGGTTGCCAATACCCCCGAGGACCTCGTGCTCGATATGCCGCTGCGGGTCACGTTCGAGCAGCGCGGCGATGTCAGGCTGCCGCTGTTCGCGCCGCTTGCGGGGGGTTCCGTGGGGGAGGGCCGGTGAGCGGGATCATCATCGCGGGAGCCGCTGAGACCGACCGGGTCGGCAAGCTGCCTGATCATTCGACCCTGCAGCTGCACACGGAAGCCGCACTCAACGCGCTCGCCGACGCCGGCTTGTCGGTCAAGGACATCGACGGGATCGCGACCGTCAGCGCTCCCGGTCCTGTCCAGGTCGCGCACTCGCTCGGCATCGTGCCCCGCTGGATGGACGGCACCGCGGTCGGCGGCACGTCCTTCCTGCTGCACGTCAGGCACGCGGCAGCGGCGATCAGGGCCGGATACGCGAGCACCGTGCTGATCACGCACGGCGAGTCTGGCCGCTCAAGGGTGGGCGCTGCCAGGTACGCGTCGGCGCCGTCCTCGATCCAGGGTCAGTTCGAGGCGCCGTACGGGCTGTTCGGCCCGCCGACGGCGTTCACGATCCCGGTCCTGCGCTACATGAAGGATTACGGGCTGACGCACGAGCAGCTCGCCTATGTCGCGGTCGCGCAGCGGCGGTGGGCGGCCAAGAACCCGCGCGCGATGTACCGCGACCCGATCACGGTGGACGACGTTCTCGCCTCGCGCCTCGTGGCCTATCCGTTCCACCTCCTCGAGTGCTGCCTGGTCACCGATGGCGGCGGCGCGCTCGTCGTCACGTCGGCCGATCGCGCAGCCGACTTCCCCAAGCCCGCCGTGCACCTGCTCGGGACCGGCGAGTCAGCGGAGACGCCGCTGATCTCGCAGATGGCCGACTTCACCGAGTCGCAGGCGATGCGGCTGGCCGGGCAGGACGCGTTCGCCGAGGCCGGCATCGGCACCGGCGACGTCGGGCACCTGATGATCTACGACGCCTTCGCGCACCTGCCGATCTACGGCCTTGAGGCGCTTGGTTTCGTGCCGAAGGGCGAGGCCGGCGGGTTCATCGCCGACGGCCACACCGAGCCAGGAGGCGCGCTGCCGCTGAACACCAACGGCGGCGGCCTTTCCTACACGCACACCGGGATGTACGGCATGTTCGCCATCCAGGAGGGAGTGCGTCAGGTGCGCGGCGAAGCCGCCGCGCAGGTGGACGGGCCGGAGATCAGCGTCGTCGTCGGCAATGGCGGCATGTTCGCT
The DNA here is from genome assembly GCA_963696215.1 of uncultured Actinomycetota bacterium. Classification (GTDB taxonomy): domain Bacteria; phylum Actinomycetota; class Actinomycetes; order Streptosporangiales; family Streptosporangiaceae; genus Chersky-822. The sequence continues at coordinate 487,213 of CAVOJF010000002.1, read as the reverse complement.
ACCTCGGGCGTGCTCGTGCTCGGCCGCCGGTCGCGCTGAACGCCGGCAGGTCGCTGGCGGCCAGCTAGCCCCTATAGGCGACGGTGCCGTAGTCGGCGTTGCTGGCTCCTGTCACGAACACGGTGCCGCCGAGGCCGACCGTGACGAACCTGGCGAGATCGTCGCCGCCGCTGTTGTAGCGCCTGGCCCAGAGCTGGTGGCCGGTGCGCGCCGCAGACGCGACCGTCGCGGGTCCTACCTCGTCGCCTGGCGTGCGGATCAGATGCTGGCGATGCGGCCGTGCCCGGCGCGGCGCAGGTCCGCGACACCGGGCCGGACCCTGATCGGGGCAAGACCGGTCGTTACTGTGGGATCCGGCGATTCGGACAAGGAGGTCAGATGGCTGGCGGTGCGGTGGCAATTGTCGGCGGGCGGGTGGTTCCGATCACCGGGCCCGAAATCGAGCAGGGAACGGTCCTGATGCAGGACGGGCGGATCTCGGCGGTAGGCGAGTCCGTCGCGATTCCGGATGGCGCGCAGGTGATCGACGCGGCCGGCGCCTGGGTCCTGCCCGGCTTCATCGACGCGCACGCTCACGTCGGCGTCAGCGAGGAGGCGGAGGGCTGGGCCGGTCAGGACACCAACGAGATGACCGAACCGGTCACCGCGCAGGTCCGTGCCATCGACGCCATCAACCCTGCCGACCTTGGCTTCCGCGACGCGATCAGTGGTGGCGTGCTCGCCGTCAACGTCAACCCGGGCTCGGGCAACCCGATAGGCGGCCAGACTGTCGCGCTCAAGTGCTGGGGACGGACCGTCGACCAGATGACGCTGCGCCAGCCGTCGGGGATGAAGTCGGCGCTCGGCGAGAATCCGAAGCGGGTTTACGGCGAGCAGAAGAAGACTCCGAGCACCAGGCTCGGCACGGCCGCGGTGATCCGCGGCGCGCTGGTCTCGGCCGCGAACTACCTCGAGCGGATCGACGCCGAGGAGCGCAAGCCAGAAGCCGAGCGGAAGCCGGTCGAGCGCGATCTCAAGCTCGAGGCGCTCGGACTGGTGCTCCGCAGGCAGATCCCGTGGCGCCAGCACTGCCACCGGGCTGACGACATCGCGACCGCGATCAGGATCGCCGACGAGTTCGGTTACGACCTGGTGATCGATCACGGCACTGAGGCGCATCTGCTCGCGGACATCATCGCGGAGCGCGGCACGCCAGTGATCATCGGTCCGCTGTTCACCAGCAGGTCGAAGGTCGAATTGCGGAACAGGTCGCTGGCCAACCCAGGCCGGCTAGCCAAGGCGGGCGTCACGATCGCGATCACCACGGACCATCCAGTCGTGCCGATCAACTTCCTGGTGCACCAGGCTTCACTGGCGGTCAAGGACGGCCTGGACCGCGACAATGCGCTGCGCGCGCTCACCATCAACCCGGCCAGGATCGCGGGGATCGACGACCGCCTCGGTTCGATCGAGCCTGGCAAGGACGCCGATCTGGTGATCTGGTCGGGCGATCCGCTCGACGTGCTCAGCCGGGCGGTGCGGGTGTTCCTCGACGGCACGGAGATCTACTCCTACTCAGGCGGGGAGGCGCAGTTCGCCGACCGTTGACGGGGCGGTTTTCCTGACGCCGGCGTCGTCCTAGCCCGGCCAGGCGGATTCGGTATAGATTGCCCATAAGTAGAACGCGTTCTAGTTGTGGGAGTTGGGCGATGGTCGCTTCGATCAAGCCGCACCGGGACGAACTCGGGCTGTCCGACGGCCTCATGCTGATCGACGGTGCCTGGCGTGCGGCTCTCGACGGCCGGGTGTGGGAGCACACCCACCCGGCCACCGGCGAGGACGTCGGGTCATTTCCTGTGGCCGGCACCGCGGATGTGGACCTCGCCGTCCTGGCTGCCCGCCGGGCGTTCGACGAGGGGCCGTGGTCCCGGACCAGGGCTGGCGCGCGGATCAGGGTGCTCCGTACGATCGCCGATCTGGTCCGGCTGCACGGCGATGAACTGCTGCGGCTGCAGGCGCTCGACAACAGCGTGCCGCTGAGCTTCGGCTCGGTCTACGCCACGTCGTCTGGATTCGTCGCCGACGTCTTCGATCACCACGCCGGCTGGATCGACAAGATCGGCGGCGAGACGCTCGCGCCCTACCAGGGCGGCGACCACATGGTCATGACGCTCCGCGAACCGGTCGGGGTGGTCGGCGCGATCATCCCGTGGAACGCGCCGCTGCTGCTGTTCGCGCAGAAGGTGGCACCAGCGCTGGCCGCCGGATGCACCGTGGTGGTCAAGCCGTCGGAGTACGCGACGTTCGCTGTGCTGCGCCTGGCCAGGCTGATTGCCGAAGAGTCTGACCTCCCGCCGGGCGTGCTCAACATCGTCACCGGCCCTGGCGACCCGACGGGCGACGCGCTGATCAACCACCCGATGGTCAACAAGCTGTCCTTCACCGGCAGCCGCGCCGTCGGCCGGAAGATCATGCACGCGGCCGCCGACGGGTTCAAGCGGGTCAGCCTCGAACTCGGCGGCAAGAGCCCCGCCCTGGTCTTCGCCGACGCCGACGTCGCGACGGCGGCAGCGGTGACCATGGGCACGGTCACGCTCGGGCTATCCGGCCAGGTGTGCGTCGCGCAGACCAGGGCCGTCGTGCACAGGGAGAAGGTCGATGAGTTCCTGGAGACCGCCGGCCTGATCGGCGCCATGGTCAACTACGGCAACCCGTTCGACCCGGCGACGACAGCGGCGCCACTGGTCAACACCCGCCAGATGGAGCGGGTGCTCGGCCTGATCGAGCAGGGCCAGCGGGACGGGGCCACGCTGGTCTCCGGCGGCACCAGGGCCGACGGCGAACTCGCCTCGGGCAATTTCGTCATGCCGACGCTGTTCACCGATGTCACCAACCAGATGTCCATTGCCAGGGAAGAGATTTTCGGCCCTGTTCTCTCGGTAATTCCGTTTACCGATGAGGACGAGGCAATACGAATCGCCAACGAGACTGACTACGGCCTGTCGGCAACGGTCTGGACTTCTGACGTGCGTCGGGCGATGCGCCTGACAAAGGCAATCCGGGCGGGCACCATTGGAATTAACGGTTTCCAGATCGAGCCGCACGCCGCATTCGGGGGTCATCGGCAATCGGGCCTTGGCCGCGAGGGCGGCAGGGCCGCAATTGAGGCGTATACCGAACTGAAGACCGTCATGCTGCCGCTTACCGACGAAATGATGTAAGCGCGGCTCGCCGATGTCCGGCGGGTGAGCTTGTGTGCCGGGCGGGCTCACCCGCCGGCGACCATCTGGCACCCGGCCTGGGCCATAATGTCGCGCAGTGTTGTCCCCGTGTCCGAGGAGAAGCATGAGCGAGAGCTTCAGCGGCGAGTTGTGGAGCGGCATCACGGACATCTACGCGGCCATCCTGGCCCACCCGTTCCTCACCGGGATGACCGACGGCAGCCTGCCCGCCGACGCCTTCACTTTCTACGTGATCCAGGACGCGCTCTACCTGCGCCGGTACGCGCAGGCGCTGGCGGCGGTGGCCACCCACGCCCCCGATCCGGCCCAGACCGAGCTGTTCGCCAGGCACGCCGCCGGCATCGTCGCGGTCGAGATGAGCCTGCACGACAACCTGCTCGGCGACCTGGACATCGACCCAGGGGAGCTAGACACGGCGCAAGAGGCGCCCACGACGCTGGCCTACAACAGCTACCTGATCGCCAACACCCAGGGCAGGTCCTACGCCGAGGGCGTCGGCACCGTGCTGCCGTGCTACTGGATCTATGGCGAGGTCGGCAAGCACCTCCTCGGACGCGGCTCGCCGAATCCCCGGTACCAGAAATGGATCGGCACCTACGGCGGCGAGGAGTTCGACGCCGAGGTCAGGGACGTCATCGCGATCACCGACAAGCTCGGTCCCGAACTCTCACGCGCCGAGCGGACGCTCGTGCACCAGCACTTCAGGGCGACCAGCCGGTATGAGTGGATGTTCTGGGACATGGGCTATCGCCAGGAGGCCTGGCCGGTCTGAGCCCAGGCCGCCAGGTCCGATCGGGTCAGCCGACCTGTAGCGAGATGTCAGTCGCGGCCAGCGCCTTGCTGACCGGGCAGCCGCTCTTGGCGTCCTCCGCGATCCTGGCGAAGTCCTCGGCGCTGACCCCGTCGGCTGAGCCGCTGACATTCAGCACGATGCCTGTGATCCGGAAGCCGCCTGCGGGGTCAGGCCCGAGCGACACGTTCGCGCTGACGTCGAGCGACTGACCGCTGCCGCCGGCCGCGCCGAGCATGGCTGAGAACTGCATCGCGAAGCAGGCACTGTGCGCGGCGGCGATCAGCTCTTCGGGGCTGGTCGTGCCGTCCGCGTCGTCGGCTGCCCGCTTCGGGAAGCTCACCTCGTAGCTACCGACCCCGGAGCTGACCAGCGACACTGTGCCAGTGCCGTCTTGCAGGCCACCGGTCCAGGTCGTGCGGGCGGTGCGGGTGGGCATAGCTGCTCCTTAACACTGCATCGGTTGCGGGTCTGCGCTTTAGCTTGCCAGCTTGCTGTGGTCCCAGGAGATGATCCGGTCAGGCTCGACCCGGTATCCCCACCGCTTGCGCGCGGCCCGGGTGACGTATTCGGTCAGCGCGCCGGCGCTCGCCCCGGCGAGCGCGCCGCCGACGACGGCGGTGATCTGCCTGCCGATCCCGGCGATCTCCCCGGGCTCCTCGATCCGCCTCGCCACGCCCTGGACCAGGACCCCGCGCAGGTCGAAGTACTCCTCGCCATCCTCGACCAGGCAGGAGATCCGCGGGTCACGCTCGAGGTTGAGCGCCTTCTGCGATCTGCGGTAGGTCCAGAACGTGATCTGGCCGCCGGTCATCACGTAGTACATGGTCACCAGGTGCGGGAACCCGTCCTGGCCGTTCGTCGCTAGCTGAACCTTGCGGCCGGCCGCGAGAAACGCGGCCGCCTCGTCCGCCGGCATTGCGACCAGGTCGCGCTGCTTCACGACGCGCCGCCGCCAAAGCCGATCGTCTGGCTGGCCAGCGACAGCGTGTCTTCGCAGGCGAAGCCCGCGGCGGTGCCGTCGCCGGTGAAGGCAGGACCGAGCGCGCTGGCCACCGAGTCGAGCGTCCACATGCCGGCGTCGGCGGTGCGGAACACGGTCCGCACCTTCGGCGGGTCCATCACCGCGGCGACGCCGCCGTGCACCACGAACACCTCGCCATTGATCGCCGCGCCGCCCGGCCCGGCCAAGTAGGTGACCAGCGGCGCGACGTGGTCAGGCGCGAGCGGGTCCACTTCGCCGCCCGGCGCCGCGCCCATCAGGTCGGCGGTCATGCTCGTCCGCGCCCGCGGGCAGATCGCGTTCGCCCTGACGCCGTACCTGGCACAACTGCGCGCCGTGGTGACAGTGAGCGCCGTGATGCCAGCCTTGGCAGCTGCGTAGTTCGGCTGTCCCGCGGAGCCGAGCAGGAACGCCTCGGACGAGGTGTTGATGATCCGGGCGTAGACCGGGCCGCCGGTTCGCTTGCTCTGCTCCCGCCAGTAGCCGGTCGCCAGCCGAGTCCCGATGAAGTGGCCGCGCAGGTGCACGCGCAGCACCAGGTCCCACTCCTGCGGCGACATCGTGAAGACCATCCGGTCGCGCAGCACCCCGGCGTTGTTCACGAGGACGTCGAGACCGCCGAACGTGTCGAGGGCAGCTGCCAGCATCGCCTCGCCGGTCGCCCACTCGCCGACGTCGCCCTCGCACACGACAGCCCGCCCGCCAGCCGCGGTGATCTCATCGGCGACCGCGTGCACACCGGGCCCGGCCAGGTCGTTGAGCACCACAGCGGCGCCCGCCGCCGCGACCGCCAGAGCCTCAGCCCGGCCGAGGCCGTTGGCAGCGCCGGTCACGATCGCCGTCCTGCCGTCCAGGGTCAGGTCGTGGGCCATGTTGACCTATCTCCTCTCTGTTCTGGCAGTCACCGGTAGGCGCAGTCAACTCGTCGTCAGTAGCCGGGCCCTGACAGGATCCCGCCGTCGGCCACGAACTCGCTGCCTGTGCAGTAGGAGGACTCGTCAGAGGCCAGGAACACGACGAGCGGCGAGATCTCGGCCGACTTGCCGAACCGGCCGAGCGGGAGGGCCTTGAGGTACCGCTCGCCGCGCTCGAGATCCATTCCGTCGGCCGTTTCCAGGACCATTGCGGTGAGGATGCCGCCGGGGTGGACCGAGTTGACCCGGATGCCGAACCGGCCTAGTTCCTGTGCGGCCGCTTTCGTCATGCCGCGGACGGCGAACTTGCTCGCCGTGTAGGCAGAGGAGTCGGCGGCGCCGGTCATGCCCTCGATCGAGGAGATGTTCACGATGGAGCCGCCGCCGGCGGCCTTCATGGGCTCGATCACCGACTTCATGCCCAGCCAGCAGCCGACCGCGTTGGTGTCCATGATCCGGCGGAACTCAGCCAGCGGCATCTCGCTGATGGAGCCGTGCGCGAGTACCCCGGCGTTGTTGACCAGGATGTCGAGCCGCCCGAACGTCCCTGTGGCTGCCGCGACTACCGCGGCCCAGTCCGCTTCGCTGGTGACGTCGTGATGCAGGTAATGGCAGTCGCCGTGGCCGAGCGCGGCCGCGACGGCCTGGCCCTGCTCGTCGAGGACATCGCCGAACACGACCCTGGCGCCCTCGGCCACGAAGTGCCTGACGTGCGATTTGCCCATGCCCCTTGCGCCGCCGGTGATCAGCGCCACCTTGCCGTCGAGCCGGCCCATCCGCGCCTCCTGGTGCCGCACTGACGCGCTCCTACCAAACGCTTGCTTGGTTGTCTGGTTGGAGGATAACAGCGGCTCGACCGCAGCGAGCGTTGCACCTGATTTGTGGGCATATGGCCCGTCGGCTCGGCCGGCCAAGGCGGGCGGTGCCAGAATGGTTGCCATGACGACCATCAGCGCCGGACAGGAGCGGCCGGGCGTGACCGGGCCGCCCGCGATCGAATTGCGCGGCGTTCACAAGCATTTCGGCAAGGTCAAGGCCGTTCGCGGCGTGAATCTCACGATCGCGCCCGGCGAAATCGTCGCCCTGCTCGGTCCGAATGGCGCGGGTAAGACCACCACGATCGACATGATGCTTGGGCTGTCTCAGCCCACCGACGGCCAGGTCTCGGTGTACGGCGTGCACCCGCGCCAGGCGATCGAGCGCGGCCTGGTCTCCGCGGTCCTGCAGACCGGCGGGCTGCTCAAGGACCTGACGGTCGAGGAGACCGCGCGGTACACGGCCAGCCTGTTCGCGAGCAGCACGCCGGTCGGCGAGGTGCTGAGCAGGGCGGGCATCAGCGAGATCGCGGACCGCAGGGTCGGCAAGTGCTCGGGCGGCGAGCAGCAGCGACTGCGGTTCGCGATGGCCCTGCTGCCCAACCCCGAACTGCTGATCCTCGACGAACCGACCACGGGTATGGACGTCGAGGGACGCCGCGATTTCTGGGCCGCGATCCGCAAGGACGCCGAGCAGGGCAGGACCGTCCTGTTCGCGACGCACTACCTGGAAGAGGCCGACGCCTACGCCGACCGGATCGTACTGCTGCGCCAGGGCGAGGTCGTCGCGGACGGCTCAGGCGCCGAGATCAAGGCGCTCGCGTCCGGCCGCACCGTGCGGGCCACGATTCCCGTCGTCGACGAGGCGGCGCTGCGTGCTATCCCCGGGGTTGACAACGTCGAGGTGCGCGGCGAGACCGTGCTCGTCCACTCCAAGGACAGCGACGCGGTGGCCAGGTACCTGCTGACCGCGACAGCCGCCAAAGACCTGGAGATCAACACACGCGGCCTCGAGGATGCGTTCATCGCGCTGACCAGCGATGACGCCCCGAGCGCAGACGCCAGCATTGCGGGAGGCTCGCGATGAGCGCCCCGACGGTCCAGGCCAGCGACATCGCGGTCAAGCGTCCGCCGAGCCTGGGCGGCGTCAACACCACCGTGCTCGGGCTTGAGATCCGGCGACTGCTGCGCAACAGGCGCACCGTGGTCTTCGCGCTCGTGATCCCGGCGGTGTTCTTCCTGCTGTTCGGGCTGAATAAGGCCTACGCGAACCACACCGCCGGGCATGGCAACGTCTCCGCTTTCATCATGGTCAGCATGGCGCTGTACGGCGCGGTCCTGGCCACCACCTCGGGCGGGGCGATGGTCTCGATCGAGCGAGCGGCCGGCTGGAGCCGCCAGCTACGGCTCACCCCGTTGTCGCCCGTGGCCTACATCATCATCAAGATGCTGACCGCCATGGTGCTCGGGGCGGCCGCGGTGATCGCGGTCTACGTCGTCGCCAAGCTCTCCGGCGTTCCCGCGATGCGGCCCGGCTACACCTGGTTGTGGTTCGTCACGCCGGTATGCGTCTGGATCGGCTCGCTTGTATTCGCCGCTCTGGGCCTGTTCATCGGCTACCTGCTGCCCACCGAGAACGTCATGCAATTCCTCGGGATCGCGCTGATGCTGTTCGGCTTCGGCGGCGGGCTGTTCATCCCGCTGACCTCGTATCCGCATGTGCTGCAGACGCTGGCCAAGTTCACGCCGCTGTACGGGCTCAACCAGTTGGTGCACGCTCCCCAACTGGGCGGCAATGTGCACATCACCTGGGTGCTCAACGCGGTCGCGTGGCTGGTCATCTTCGTGGCCGGGGCGATCTGGCGGTTCCGCAAGGACACGGCGAGAGTGTAAGGGAGAGTTCGTGACTGTCGATTTCGCGGTCGGCGCGCCGATCGCTGGCGACCTGGACGTGCGCTGGAACTACGGCGCCGCCGGCGAGCCGCCGATCCAGGTGCACCCGTACGATCCGCACACGTACCTGCTCAGGCAGGCGAAGTCGACCAACTACGAGGCGCCCTTCCTCTACCTGTTGTTCGGCAACGAGCGAGCCATTCTGCTAGACACCGGGGCCACCAAGGAGGCCGACGTTTTCCCGCTCAGGGAAACCGTCGACGGGCTGATCGACGGCTGGCTCGCCGAGAACCCGCGCGGTGACTACGAGCTTGTGGTCGCGCACACCCACGCGCACGGGGACCATGTGGCCGGCGACGGGCAGTTCGATGGCCGGCCGCTGACGACAGTGGTGCCGCGCGAAGCCGAAGCCGTCGCCGACTTCTTCGGCTTCACATCCTGGCCAGCGCAGACGGTGCAGTTCGATCTGGGCGGCCGGGTGCTCGATGTGACCGGGATCCCCGGTCACCAGCCAGCCTCGGTCGCGATCTTCGACCCCTGGAGCGGGTTCTTGCTGACCGGCGACACGGTCTATCGAGGTCGCCTGTACGCGCTCGACTTCCCTTCGTTCACCGACAGCCTGGACCGGCTCGCGGAGTTCGCCGCGGCGAGGCCAGTCACGCACGTGATGGGCTGCCATATCGAGATGACCAGGACGCCGGGGCGCGACTACCCGCTGGGGTCCAAGTACCAGCCGGACGAGCCGCAGCTGGAGATGACGGTCGCTCAGCTAGTCGCCGTCCGGGACGCGGCCAAGGCCGCCGCCGACAAGCCTGGCGTGCACACATCAGGTGACTTCATTATCTTCAACGGACCATGCCGGGCGGCTGTCGTACGCCAGCTTGCTCGCGCCTCGGTGCGGAGGATCACCGGACGCGACTCTGGCTGATGAAGGTGCAGGCCGATGTCGATCTGCGTGGTGTTCGAGACGCACTCCACCACGGTCGACAACGAACGTGGCGTGGCCACCGGCTGGCTGCCAGGGGAGTTGTCAGAGCGCGGTCGTGAGCAAGCGGGTGACCTCGGGCGGCGCCGTCGCGACGACGGACTGGCCGCGGTGTTCTGCTCCGATCTCGCCAGGGCGGAGCAGACCGCCAGAATCGCATTCGCTGGCTCGCCGGTGCCCGTGCTGCTGGACTGGCGGCTGCGCGAGTGCGACTACGGCGACCGCAACGGCATGCCGGCCGCCGAGTTGCACCCAGGGCGGCTCGCTCATCTGGACGCGGCCTATCCGGGCGGTGAGAGCTGGCGGCAGGCGGTCGGGCGGGTCGGCTCGTTCCTGCAGGACCTGCCGCGGCGGTGGGACGGGCAGCGGGTGCTGGTGATCGGGCACGTCGCGACGCGCTGGGGGCTTGACTACCTGCTGGACGGGGTGCCGCTCGAGAGCCTCGCGGTCGCGGACTTCGGCTGGAAGGAAGGCTGGGAGTACCGGCTCACCTGATCCGGCTAGCTGGATGAGCGGAGGTGGTCGCGGAGCCGCTTGCCTGTCAGCCCGGCCCTTTAGCCTGGTAGCAGGCAACACGCGGGCCCGGCCGAAAAGACAACGGGCCAGCGTGCCGACGAACGCGACGCCGGGAAGGGCCTTGCGATGGCAGCGGCCGATCTGGCGCCAGAACCAGGCGCCTGGAGTGAACCGCTCAGCGAGATGGCTGTGCGCGCACCCGCGGCTCCTTTGCGGCCGTTCATCGCCAGCTACAGCGGCTACCGGCAGGCAGGGGTCCCGCCAGCGCGCCACGCCGGGCTGCCATCGCCCTACATGACCGTGATCTTCACGATGGACGAGCCGCTGACCATCGCCGCGCATCCGGATCCGGCGCAGCCTGGCGACAGCTACCTGACGCTCGCCGGCGGCCTGCACACGGCGCCCGCGCTGGTCATCCACGATGGTTATCAGTCAGGGATCCAGGTCGCGCTCAGCCCGCTCGGCGCGCGTGCGTTCCTCGGCGTCCCGGCCAGCGAACTGGCCAGCCTGGATGTCGAAGCGAGCGATGTCTGCGGCGGCTTCGCGACCGAGATCCAGCAGCGCATTCAGGCGGCCGCCACCTGGCCAGAGCGGTTCGCCGTCCTCGACGGGGAGCTGACCGCGAGGTTGCGGTCGAGCATGGACGACGGCCGCGACGGAGTCAGCGCCGAGGTCGGCTTCGCCTGGCAGCGCCTGCTTGCTACCGGCGGGACGATCACCACTGCCGCGCTGGCCGAGGAGACCGGGTGGAGCGGCAGGCACCTGCGCGCGAGGTTCGCGGCTGAGATCGGGATCACGCCGAAGGCGGCGGCCAGGGTCGTCAGGTTCGACCGCGCTCGCCGCCTGCTCCAGCGCCGAGCCGCCTCGGGCCGGCCGCTGGAACTGGCGGCGCTGGCGGCGCACTGCGGCTTCTACGACCAGGCGCACCTGGACGGCGAGTTCAAGTCGTTCGCTGGGGCGTCGCCGACAACGTGGCTAGCCAGAGAGTTCCGAAATCTCCAAGCCCGCGCGCCGGAGCCGGAGGAAGGCTGAGGTCATGACAGCCAACACACCACCACCTCAGGTCTGGCCCACGCTGCGTGCCCGCGACGCCCGCGCCCTGATCAAGTTCCTCGTCGACGCCTTCGGGTTCGAGGAGACAGTCGTCTTCGGCGACGGCGACCGCGTCGATCACGCCCAGTTGTCCTGGCCGCCAGGCGGCGGGGTCATGCTCGGCTCGGTCCGCGAGGACGAGGAGACCGACACCTGGCCCGTGCCGCCAGGCAGTTTCGGCGCTTACGTTGTCACCGACGAACCTGATGGCCTGTTCCAGCGCGCCACCCAGGCGGGGGCCGAGGTCCTCATGGGGCTGCACGACACCGGCTACGGTTCGCGAGACTTTGCCGTCCGCGATCCGGAAGGCAACCGCTGGTCGTTCGGCACCTACCGCGGCGAGCCCCGCCTGCCGAGCTAACGGCCCCGGTTGTGCCCAGCGGCTGAGGCCCAGGCGCGGGCTGCTGCCCGCTCCGAGGGCTGCGGTTCCGCCGCCCTGACATGGGGCGATCTTTCAGTTTCTGGATTCCCCTTGACGGGTTTGTTTGGAAAGTATACGAACTAATCAAGCCGTTAGCGGGAACAGGTACGCAGCGCCGTCCACAATCGGACAGCTGGGGTGGCCGATCGTGACGTGTCGCGGAGAGGTCGCCAGCTATGGGGATGGCCGTTCGTCGTAATTCCGTGTTCTGGGTTACAGCATTTGCCGCCGCCGCGTCGCTGGTCGCCGCGTCGGCCACCGCGGCGACCGGGTCGACTAGGTCGACCGGGTCGACCGCAGGACCGCACCCGCGCCATGCCGCGCCAGCATCCAAGACCGCGGCAGGGCGAGCCGCCGCGGCCCTCGCCTCGCCATCGGATACCGGCGCGACGGACATCGCGAACCTCGGCACCGGCGGCTGGAAGGTGCTGAGCAGCGCGTCCGCGACGCAGTCGGGCGCCCAGATCTCCACGCCCGGCTTCAACACGTCAAGCTGGCTGTCGGTTGCCAACGACGACGCCGGGGCTCCTGGCACCGAGATCGAGGCGCTCGCGCAGAACGGCCTCTGCCCAGGCGATACCGCGCTGCAGCCCGTGAACCAGTCCAGCGGCGGACCGAGCAGCGTTTACTTCTCGAACAACATGCAGCTCTGCTACGGCTTCATGAGCAAGATCGGCCCGGACACCGTCGCGGCGTTCAACGTGCCCTGGTGGTGGCGCACCGACTTCACCCCGAACCTGGTCGCCGGCCAGAGCGCCACCCTCGTCGTCAATGGCGTGATCGGCTCGGCGAACGTCTGGGTGAACGGCACGCAGGTCGCCGCCGCCGCGACCGTGACAGGCGCCTACACCAGGTTCACCTTCAACATCTCGAACCTCGTCAGGTCCGGCACGAACTCGCTGGCGATCGAGGTCAACCCCAACAACCCGACGAGCATGTTCACGACCGACAACGTGGACTGGACCCAGATCCCGCCCGATAACAACACCGGCATCCAGTTCCCCGTCCAGTTGCAGACCGACGGCGCGCTCGCGGTGGGCAACTCGCACGTCAACCAGTCCGACGCCGCCGACCTGTCCAGCGCGGCGCTGACCGTCAAGACCGACGTCACGAACTTCACCGCGACATCGCAGACCGGCACGGTCACGGCAACGATCAATCCGCCGGGCAGCGGCAACCCGATCACCGTCAGCCAGAGCGTCACCGTGCCAGCGAGCAGCACCCAGACCGTATCGTTCACGCCGGCCAGCTTCCCGAGCCTGACGATCGCCAGCCCGCAGGTCTGGTGGCCGTACCAGATGGGCGCCCAGCCGCTGTACACCCTCGGCACGTCGGTAGCGCAGGGCACCACGACGGACAACACCACTACGGAGACGTTCGGCATCAGGACCGTCACCTCGAACCTGACCGGGTCTAACGCGATCGAGCCAAGCGGCACCCGCGCCTTCAAGATCAACGGCGTGCCCATCGTGATCAGGGGCGGCGGTTTTGACCCGAACCTGTTCCTGCACTACTCGGCGGCCGACACGGCCAAGCAGATCGCGCTGATGAAAACCATGGGCCTGAACACGATCAGGCTCGAGGGGCACATCATGCCCGCGGACTTCTTCGAGCAGATGGACGCGGCTGGCATCCTGATCAACGGCGGCTTCCAGTGCTGTGACGCGTGGGAGGTCGGCGGCACCCTGACCCAGGCGCAGCTGAACGTCCTGCAGAACTCAGCCCAGGCCATCGGGACCAACCTGCGCAACCATCCGAGCGTGTTCAGCTTCCAGTGGTCGGACAACCAGCCGAGCAGCCAGCAGGAGCAGGTCTCGATCGCGGGCTTTACCGCGGCTGACTTCTACCCGCAGACTTCGCTGATCGCCTCGGCTGAGTACAAGTCCACGGCGACGCTCGGGCCGGCCGGAGAGAAGGAGGGCCCGTACGACTGGGTGCCGCCGAACTACTGGTACGACACCACGCACCTCGGATCCGACTCGACCGTGACGAACGCGGGCGCTGCCTGGGGCTTCGACAGCGAGGAGAGCGCCGGCAATACGATCCCGACCCTCGACTCGCTCAACAGGTTCATGTCGGCCAGCGACCTGTCGAACCTGTGGCAGAACACCAAGTTCAACCAGTTCCACACCAACTATGAGCCCCGCTGTAAGGCTGGTTACGCGTTCGGCACGTTGTGCCACTTCGACACCGCGCTGAGCAGCAGGTACGGAGCCTGGTCGAGCCTGAACCAATACGTCGAAGAGGCGCAGGCCCAGAATTATGAGTCCGTCAGGGCCCAGTTCGAGGCATTCATCGCGCACGCGAACAACACGCCACTGCCCTCGACCGGCACGATCTACTGGCAGATGAACAAGGGCTGGCCGAGTCTGCTCTGGCAGATCTACAACAGCGACGGTGACCAGGCAGGCAGCTACTTCGGCGCGCAGGAAGCCAACCGCACGCTGCATGCGCTCTACGCCCTCGACACCGGCACGGTCACGCTGGACAACCTGAGTAACGTCACCCAGACCGGCCTGTCGGTCGAGGCCAAGGTCTACAACCTGGCAGGGACGGTGCTCAACGACCAGACGGCCAGCAACATCAGCCTGACGAGCCAGCAGGTCCGCACGAACGTGCTGACGCCAACGGTCCCGACCGGCAACCCGGTTCAGGTCTACTTCGTCGAGCTGATACTCAAGCAGAATGGCGTCTTCGCCGACCGCAACGTCTACTGGCTATCGACTCAGCCCGACGTCGTGAACTGGACCAAGACGCTCGGCCAGCCACAGGGCACGCAGACCACCTACGCGAACCTGACATCGCTGCAGACGCTGCCCACGTCCGCTGTCTCGGTCACGGCCGCGACCACCCACCAGGCTGGACCTGGCGGTGACCTGACCACCACCGTGACGATCACGAACACGTCGAGCTCAACGGTCGCGTTCCTGCTGCGCGCCGACGTCCGCCGCGGCACAGCCGGCGGCACTGAGCTGTCCGGCGACAACGAGCTGCAGTCCTCGATCTGGCAAGGCAACGACATCAGCCTCTGGCCAGGGGAGTCGCAGACCCTGACGGTGACATATTCCTCGGCCGACCTGCAGGGCAATACCCCGGTGATCAGCGTCTCCGGCTGGAACGTGCCGAAGACGGACATCGCCGCTCCCGTTCCCTAGTCGATTTCTCTCTTCAACTAAACGCGCGCCCTAACCAAAGGAGACAGGCGTGAAGCTTCGTTACCGGCTCGCTATGGCCGCTGCGGCGGCAGGTCTGGTCATCGGCGCGCCAGCCATGACACCGGCTCTCGCGGCGGGCACGCCGCTGCCCGCCCACGTGTACGCGCCGTATTACGAGACGTACCTCGCCCCCAACACTCCGAGCCTCACCGCGACCGCGCAGGCATCGGGCGCGAAGTACCTCACGCTGGCGTTCCTGCAGTCCACAGGGAAGCACTCGTGCAGCCTGGACTGGAATGGCAACGCCGCCCAGCCGCTGAACTACTACGCGGCCGACATCGCCTCGCTGCGGGCTGCGGGCGGGGACGTGATCCCGTCGTTCGGCGGCTACAGCGCCGATCAGGGCGGCACCGAAATCGCGGTGTCCTGCGCCAGCGCGGCCTCGATCGCCGCGGCTTACGAGTCGGTCATCACCACGCTGGGGGTGACCAGGCTCGACATGGACGTCGAGGCCAAGGCGCTCAACAACACCGCGGCCAACGACCGGCGCAACCAGGCCATCGCGATCACCGAGCAGTGGGCCGCCACGCAAGGCATCCCGCTGCAGATCCAGTACACGATCCCGGTCGAGCAGTACGGGCTCGACCCGAACGGCGAGGCCGTGCTCAGCAGCGCCGTCGCCAACGGCGCCACGGTTAGCTCGGTCAACATCATGGTCTTCGATTACTACATCGCCGGCGAGGGCGTGGTGAACATGGGTCAGGCGGCGATCAACGCCGCTACTAACACCCATGCGCAGCTGACCAGCATTTTCACGAACATGACGTCCTCCGATATCTGGCACATGGAGGCGATGACGCTGCTGCCGGGCATCGACGACTACCCGAAGAAGACCGAGGTGACGTCACTGGCGGACACGCAGACGATGCTGGCCTTCGCTCAGCAGGAAAACATGAACTTCCTGTCAATCTGGGCGATCCAGCGCGACAATGGCGGCTGCCCGGGCTCGACGGACAGCAACACCTGCTCAGGCGTCACCCAGAACACCTGGGACTTCAGCCACCTGCTCGAGCCGTTCACTGGCTGATCAGCGAAAGGAACGCGATGCGATTCAGGATCTTGCTGGCGGGAGCGACGGCGGCGATGATGCTTGCCGCCGGGGGTTCGGCGACGACAGCGCTTGCCGCGGCCCGGCACAACTCGACAGGCCATGCCGCGGTCGCCGGGAGTGCCTGGGGTGGCAGGAGTCACGGGCTGGCCCGCGTGTATGCGCCGTATTTCGAGACCTGGACGAAGGACAGCATCCCGGCGATCGCGCGCCGGTCTGGCGCGAAGTTCCTGACGCTCGCCTTCATCCAGGCCGCGGGCAAGAAGGGCGCGGCGGCGTGCACGGTCACCTGGGACGGCGTCAGAAAGCAGCCGATCTCGGCGGGGCGGTACACCAAGCAGATCGCCGCGCTGCGCCTGGCACGGTGGTGACGTGATCCCGTCGTTCGGCGGGTTCAGCGCCGACCAGGGCGGTACCGAGATCGCCGACTCCTGCCACAGCGTGGCCAAAGTTGCCCGCGCCTACGAGCAGGTCGTCAGGGTCTACCACGTCACCAGGCTGGACATGGACGTGGAGGCGAGGTCGCTGACCAATAAGGCGGGCATCGCGCGGCGCAGTGCAGCCATCGCGATGGCGCAGCACTGGGCCAGGCGGCACGGGATCAACCTGAGAGTCCAGTTCACGATAGGAATCGAGCCGATCGGGCTGGACCAGCAGAACCTGGGAGTCGTGCGCAGCGCGGTCGCGCACGGAGTCAGGGTCAGCGCGGTGAACCTGATGGTTTTCGACTACTACCTGGCCAAGGAGCCGAAGGCGCTGCGGATGGGCCACCTGGCCATCGAGGCGGTAACGAACGCGCACCGGCAGCTGATGGCGGTGTTCCCTGGCTGGAGCCAGGCCCGGGTCTGGCACGTCGAGGGAATGACGATGCTGCCTGGCATCGACGATTATCCGAAGAAGACCGAGGTCACCTACCTGCACGACGCAGCGGCGATGCTGCGCTTCGCGCGAGCGCACCGGATGAGCCTGCTGTCTATCTGGGCGATCCAGCGAGACCATGGCGGCTGCCCCGGCGTCATCGACAGCAACTCGTGCTCGGGGATCAGGCAGAAGTCCTGGGCGTTCAGCCACCTGCTCGAGCCGTTCACTCGTCGCTGATTTCCAGTGATCACGGACGACTTTCTGCAGCTCTGCTAAAAGTCGTCCGTGATCATGAGAATCCGGAGGGGTCAGGCGGGCGGGGCGAGGCCGCGCACGGCTTCGGCGGCGTCCATGCCCGGCGGCGGGATGACGGCGATCACGGGGGTGTCCAGCCCGGCGGCGCGGTAGGCGTCCACCCGCTCCCTGCAGGTCTCCAGGTCGCCGTGGATGACGAGGTCGTCGACGACCTCGTCGGGGATCGCCTCGCTGGCGCCGCGGCGGTCTCCCGCGGCCCACTTCTCGCGCATCGGGCGGATCGCCTCGCCGCGGCCGAGCCATTCATGGAACGCCGCGTAGGCGGGCACGGTCAGGTAGGCCGTCACCAGCCGCCTGCCGATCATGCGCGCGAGGCTGAGGTCGGTGCTCGGCAGCACGAAGATCCGCGCGATCAGTTCGCAGTCGGGTCCGGCCGCGGCGCGAACCTTAGGCACGTCGGCGGGGGACAGCCAATTGGTGATCGCCGCGCCAGCCTCGTCCGCGGCCAGCTTGACCATCTGCGGGCGCAAGGCGGCGAGCGCAAGGTCGGGTGTGACCGCGGGCGCTCGCTCAAGCCGGAACCCGTTCACCGAGAACGTCTCGTACCGCTCGGTGACCTTCTCCCCGGCCAGCGCCGCCTTTAGGAATCGCAGCATGTCGCGGGAGCGCTGGTAGGGCGCCTCGAACGGAATGTCGTTCCACTGCTCCACGACCACCGGCGTCGACGTCCCGATGCCCATCACGAACCGTCCGGGCGCGAGATCGGCGAGGGTCGCCGCCATCATCGCGAGCAAGGCGGGCCCGCGCGTGTAGGTGGACGCGATCGCGGTGCCGAACCTGATCTGATCTGTCCACTGCGAGGCCAGGACCAGGGGCGTGAACGCGTCGATGCCAGCCAGCTCGGAGGACCAGGCGTCCGTGTAACCCAGGTCGGGCAGCGCCGCGATGATCTCGCGCTGCTCGGGCAGCGAGAGACCCTGCAGCGGCACGGTGATGCCCCATCGTGGGATGGCTGCCATCGTGACCTCCAGGCGTAGACCTAGGCGCGGGCCGGTTCAGGCACAGATATCACATCCCGGATCACAACCCGGCCGGCCGGCGCCCGCCGCATGGTCGCGACCCTGAATGACACACGGACCCGGACTTCACTCACGGGTCTGGCGGAGCAAAGCGGCGTCTTTCCCACTACATCATTTGTAACGGGTATCTGGGCGATGATGGGCTTACCGAAGTGCTAGATTCAGCGCGAGTTGCCACCTTCCAGGCGGTGTCTCACAAGCGCGGCCAAGCGGTCGCGCGACCACCCTGACCCAGTGAAGGGACCCCGATGACGTCGCGCACCCTCGTTGTCCGATGGGCCACTCGCGCCGGGACTGCCGCCGTGACGGCGGTCATCGCGGCGGCCGGGCTGGCGGGCACAGCGGGGGCGCATGCCGCCACCCCGGGCATCCGGGGCGCGGGGTCGGGGCCGTCTGCGGCGAACCCGCTCTCGCCCGCTGCCGGGCACAGTTACCGGCACGGCGTACTGCCCACGGTCGGTCAGTTCCGACGGATGAACCGCTGGGCGAGTCAGCACGCCGCCAGGCCAGCGGCGAGCCGCTTCAACCTCAATTACGGCGGCGGCGTGCACGGCGTCGGCGTCACCACCGGGCATGAGAAGGTCTACCTGGTGTTCTGGGGATCCCAGTGGGGCGCAAGTTCCACCGGATCCCACGGCGACGTCACGCTGGCGAATGACCCGAGCGGCGCCGCGCCTTACCTTCAGGAGCTGTTCAAGGGCCTGGGCACCGGCGGCGAGCGCTGGTCGGGCGTAATGACGCAGTACTGCGACGGCGTCCCGGTCAACGCGCGTTCGTGCCCGCCGAACTCCTCGCACGTCGCTTATCCGACGGGTGGCGCGCTGGCTGGCGTCTGGGTCGACGAGTCAGGCGCGGCACCGGACACCGCGACCGGCAACCAGATCGGCTCCGAGGCGATCAGGGCAGCGAAGCACTTCGGGAACACGACGCAGGCGTCCAACAGGGACACGCAGTACGCGATCATCTCGCCGACCGGAACCCATCCCGACGGCTTTGGCACCACCGGCCAGTTCTGCGCGTGGCACGACGACTCGGCCGACCCGAACCTGCCAGGCGGGCCGGTGAACTCCAAGCTGGACGTGGCGTTCACCAACATGCCGTACGTGACCGACCTGGGCGTCTCCTGCGGCGAGAACTTCGTCAACGGTGGCGCGGCGGGCGTCCCTGACGGCTTCTCGATCGTCCTCGGGCACGAATACTCTGAGACGATCACCGACCAGCTTCCCGCGTTCGGCTGGACGAACCCGTTCTCAGGCGGCGAGGAGAACGCCGACCTCTGCGCCTGGAACCCGCCAGGCACCGCCGGCGGCACCAATGACCTCAGCCTGACGACGGGCACCTTCGCGATGCAGTCGACCTGGGCGAACGACAACGCTGGCGGCGGGTGCGCGTTCACGCACCGGCTGGTAACCAACAACTGGGTGCTGAACGGCGGCTTCGAGGCCGGTACGTTCGCTAGCTGGACGACGTCGGGGCCCGCCACCGCAATCGTGACGTCCGGCGCGCACAGTGGCAAGGACGCGGCCAAGCTCGGGAAGTCCGCGCCGACCAGCGGGAGCTCCAGCATCGCGCAGACCTTCACGGCGCGCGGCACGCACCTGTCGTTCTGGTACAACGGCAACTGCCCTGACACGGTCGCCGAGTCGTGGGCGACGGCTACTCTCACCGACAACACCGCGCACAGCAGCGCCACGGTCCTCGCCAAGACGTGCACCGCGCACGCTGGCTGGGTGCAGGTCAGCCACACCGTGACCGCCGGGCACTCCTACACGCTGAAGCTGATCAGCCACGACGACGCCGACGTGGTGCAGGGCGACGGCAACTTCACGCTCTTCGACGACGTAGTGAACAAGTAAGGACCCACGGTCGGCGGACGTGACCGCCGCAGCGCTGTCGGCCGGCTCGGCCGGCTAGGTCAGCTTGTGATGGCGAGGGTCGCCCCGCCTGGATCGACCAGGCGGTGGTGACCCGCGTCGCCCGCGAAGCTCACCATGTCGCCGCGGACGCGGGACTTCGGGCCGCCAGGCCCGGTGAGGATGAGGCCGTCGGCGTCGCACGCGACCAGTTGGCCGTCGACCCGCAGCAGCGCGGGCCCCTGCCTGCCCGCCGAGACCGCGACCCGGCCGGCCGCGATCCCCGCCAGGACCGCCTCCGGTTCGCTGCCCTCGCTCTGCACCCAGGTCGTCGGCGCGCCTGGCGGGGCGTCGGAGCCTGGCCGGTGCCAGTCGCTGCCGCCGACCGCGATCGCCTCCGGGTGCCAGGCCTGCCACCACGCCAGCGGCGTCGTCCAGTGCGGGTCGAGCCAGCTCCAGTGCCAGACCTCGAGCAGCGGCGGCCGCCTGACCATCGGGGCCGTCCAGCTCACCTGGCCGCCGTACGGATGATTGACGGAGAGCAGTCCGCCCTCGCGCTCGGTCGCGGCGAGCCACTCGTCTGGTGACTCACGGAAGTCGATCCAGCCGACGTCGCCGAACGCGTTGGCGTGCCCGTGCTCCGTCGTCACCTCCTGACCTGGCAGCAGCGCGATCCCGTGGTTCGCCCCGGCGGCGGGGAGTTCGCGATGGTGGCTGATGGTGTTGTGGTCGGTCACCGCCAGGAACTCGAGCCCCCGGCTCGCCGCGTACCTGGCGAGTTCCTGCACCCTCATGACGCCGTCGGAGTGCACCGTATGCGCGTGCAGGTCCCCGGCCAGCCAGCGCATCCCGGCCTCAGCGGGCAGCCCCCGCCTGGCCGGGCGGTCGGTCACCGGCGGCACCGGGTCCGTGTCGATCGCTGGCGCCTCGACCCCCGCAGTGACCGCCTCGAGCTCATATCGCACGCCGGCCGCGGGAACCTTGTGCAGGCCGACAACGGCGAACCAGGTGCCGGGTTCGGGCTCGCCGGCAAGGTAGCCAGGAGTGGCCGAGTCCGCGGCAATGACGTAGCGCCGGCGCGCACCGCCTGACCAGCCGCGGAATCCGCTGGGGCCGAAACAACCCAGGTCGAGCACCGCTCCGGAGCGGTCATAGTCAAGCTCGACCCTTAAGGCGCCGGTTCCCGGCGGCACGTTGAACGGCAGGTAATGCCACGTCGACTCGCACCGGTCTTCGATCGTCCATATCCCGGCGTGCCGAGTCTGGGTCATGCCACCTGTCTACCCCATCGCCGCGACCCGGTGGCCCGTACCCGCTGGCGCTTGACGGCAGTAATTCAACGGTTGTAGAGTTCAACGAGCGTTGAATTCCCGGCCGGGCGGAGGCACGCCGATGTGGGCAATGATCGTGAAAGAGTTCCGCCAGGTGCGGCGGGATCGCCGGACGCTGGCAATGATGATCGTCCTGCCTGTCCTGCTTCTCGTCGTCCTCGGCTACGCGGCCAGCTTCGACGTCAAGACCATCACGGTGGTCGCGTCGGGTCCGCAGGCCAGCGCCGTGGCGAGCGTGCTGCGGTCCCCGTTCGACGTCACACTGACCGCCGCGGGGCGCGGCGAGTCCTGGGCGAGGGACCAGCTACGCGACGGCAAGGCTGAGGTGGCGGTCGTGACCGGCGGCGCCAGGCCGCAGGTGCTGATCGACGGCAGCCAGCTGTTCTCGGCGAAGGCGGCGCTGGCCGCGCTGGCCGGGATGCAGCAGCGCACCTCTGGACAATCCGGCGGTCTCGCGCTGCACCCCAAGGTCACGGTGCTCTATAACCCGGGCCTGACGACGTCCGACATCATGATCCCCGGGCTCTGCGGCGTCGTGCTGGTCTTCGTCGGCACGATCATCACCAGCCTTGGCGTCGTCCGCGAGCGGCAGTCTGGCACGCTCGAGCAACTCGCCGTGATGCCGCTGAAGCCAAGGGACGTCTTCCTGGGCAAGATCGTGCCGTACTTCCTCGTGGCGGCGGTGGACCTCGCGATCGTGCTGGCGGTCGGCATCGCGGTCTTCGGGGTGCCGTTCCGCGGCTCGCCTGCCACATTCGGGCTCGGCGCGTTGCTGTTCCTGTTCGTGACGCTCGGCGTGGGCGTGCTGATCTCGAGCGTCTCGCAGAACCAGGGCCAGGCGATCCAGCTAGCGGTCATGACGCTGCTGCCGCAGGTACTGCTCTCCGGATTGATCTTCCCGCTCACCTCGATCGCGGCCGGGGTGCGCTGGATCGCCTACTTCCTGCCGCTGACGTACTTCAATCAGATCTCGCGCGGCGTGATGCTGCGAGCCGAGCCGATCACGTCGCTGTGGCAGCCGTTCGTCTTCCTCGCGCTGCTCGGTGCGATCGTCGTCACGGGAGCGACGCTGCGCTTCCGCGCCTATCTCGCCCCGACGGCTCGCGAGCACCGCCCGCGTAAGCCGGCCGTCCAGCCGCAGGGAGCCGGGGTATGACCAGCGCGTGGGGCACCGACGAGGTATGCGTCTCCTACGGCAAGATCGTGGCGCTGGATTGCGTGTCGCTGTCGGCCCCGCCTGGTCAGGTGACGGCGGTCGTAGGCGGCGACGGCGCTGGCAAATCCACGCTGCTGCGCTGCCTGGCAGGAGCGATCGCGCCGGACAGCGGCACGGTCCGGCGGCCGGACAAGCAGCGAGCCGGATACCTGCCGGCCAGTTCGGGGATCTATCCGGACCTGACCGTCGCCGAGAACCTGGACTTCCGCGCCGTCGGTTACGGGATGTCCCGGCGTCTCGCGCGAGAGCGGGCCGCGGAGTACCTGGACCGCGCCGGCCTGCTTCCCGCGGCTGACCGCCTCGCTGGCCAGCTATCCGGCGGCATGCGGCAGAAGCTGGCCGTGATCGCCGCCATGCTGCACCAACCCGAGCTGATCGTGCTCGACGAGCCGACAACGGGCGTCGACCCGGTCAGCCGGTCAGGACTGTGGTGGCTGATCGCCAGGGCTGCGGCCGAGGGCTGCGCGGTCGTATTGGCGACCACCTACCTGGATGAGGCCGAGCGATGCGCCTCGGTCCTCGTGCTCGACTCGGGCACGGTGCTCGCGTCAGGGACGGCCGAAAAGATCGTCGCTGCCATGCCAGGCTCCCTAACGGCGGTTTCCGCCAGACCCGATGGTGAGGCGGCTGCCAGGTCGTGGCGACGGGCAGGACAGTGGCGGGTCTGGGATCCCGGGTCGCCCACGAGCGCCGCGGCCGGCGGCGAATTGATCGCTCCCGACCTGCAGGATGCGGTCACCGTGGCGGCGCTGGCCGGCGAAGTCGCGGCGCTAGCCGGTAGAGCCGCGGCGCTAACCGCAGGAGGCGCGGCATGAGCGCGCTCGCCTCTTGCGTGGCGGTGACCAAGCGTTTCGGCGGATTCACCGCCGTGCACGAGGTCGACCTAGACGTCGGGCCAGGTGAGATCGTGGGCCTGCTCGGCGCCAACGGCGCGGGCAAGACGACGCTGATCAGGATGCTGCTCGGGCTGATCCGCACCACTGAGGGCGACGTGACGCTCTTCGGCGAGCCGCCGTCCAGGAACACCCGCCGCCGGCTCGGCTACGTGCCGCAGGGCCTGGGGCTCTACGACGACCTGAGCCCGGCCGAGAACCTGGAGTTCAGCGAGGCGATCTTCGGATCCGCGCCTGCGGCGCTGCCCGACGAGCTCAGGGCCTACGGTCGCGAACTGGTCGGCTCGCTGCCGCTCGGCGTGCAGCGGCGGGTCGCGTTCGCGCAGGCGCTCTCGCACCAGCCGGATCTGCTGATCCTGGATGAACCAACCTCAGGCGTCGATCCGCTTGGCCGCGCCAGGCTCTGGGAGACGATCGCCGAAGCGGCCGACGGCGGGGCGGGCGTGCTGGTCACGACGCACTACATGGAGGAGGCGCAGGAGTGCGGCAGGCTGGTCGTGATGGCCGACGGGCGCGTCGTCGCGGAAGGGACCGCAGCGGAGATCATCGGTGGCAGGCACGTGGTCGCAGTCGAGGCGGAGACGTGGTCGGCGGCTTTCACCAGCCTGGAGTCTGCGGGCTTCCAGGTCGCACTCGCCGGGCGCGGACTGCGAGTGCCTGGTGCCGATCCCGCAGAGGTACGACGCGCGCTCGGCGACACGGCGGCGACGGTCTGCGAGGTCCCGGCCACGCTGGAAGAGCGCTTCTTCGAGCTGACGCAGCGGGCTCGAGGCCAGCAGCCGGCCCGGAGAGCCCCGGCACCGGAGGCCGCATGAGTCCGGCCCGGCGGTCGGCCGGAAGGCGACCGGGCGACAGCGGTACCCGGGCGGCGATCGGGGAGGCCGCACGGGCGCAGTTCGCCGACTTCGGCTATCACGGCGCGACGATCAGGGGGATCGCGGCCGCCGCCGAGGTGGACCCGGCGCTGGTACATCACTACTACGGTTCGAAGGAAGCACTGTTCGCCGCCGCCATGCAGATCCCGGTCGTGCCGAGCGAGGTTCTGACCGCCGCGCTGTCGAACCGGCCGGCTGGCGACACCCGCGTCGGCGCGCACCTGGTCAAGACCGCGCTCACGCTCTGGGAATCCGCCGCCGTGAAGGACACCTTCCTCGCGCTGCTGCGGTCAGCTGTCACGAGCGACCAGGCCAGCGTCATGCTGCGTGAGTTCATCTCCGACACGATCCTGGCCACGGTCGCGAAGGCGACCGGGCTTGACGAGCAGTGGAGCCCGGCGGAAGCGGAGTTCCGCGCCAGCCTCGTGGCCACCCAGATGCTGGGGCTGGCGCTCACCAGGCTCGTGCTGGGCCTGCCAGCCGTCGCCGAAGCGACGGTCGACGAACTGGCTACGACGGTGGGGCCGTCGGTTGACCGGTACCTGACCGGAGACATCGGGCTGCCTGACCGGCCATCGCGGCGGAGGCGGCCCGCGAGCGCGGGCCGCTGAAACCAGCGGCGCGCAATACGGGGTATCTGCGCCGCTGCGTGGGTATTCACACCGTATGAAGGGCGACCGCGTCGAGATTGTCGTGGACGCCGGCGACGTGACCAAGACCTACGACGTCCGGGCCACCAAGGCGGGCAGGCGCGTCGAGGTGGTCACCAGGCGGGGTCAGGTCGAGGTGAGCGAACTGACCAGGAGCGGCACGCCGGTGCGTACAGCGAGGTTCATGGCCAGCCGGGTGATCGCGGTCGTCGAGCACCCGGCCGGGGGAGCGCGCGTGCCGCCCCGAATTGCACCGAGTTAGCATCCGTCGGGTGGAAGACATCCTCGGAACTTGCGCACTGGCCGATCTCGCCGAGCGCAAGAGCTTCAAATGGCGCACCTATCCTCCTGACGTCCTGCCCGCATTCGTCGCCGAGATGGACTTCACCGTCGCCGCGGAGATCGGTGAAGCGATCAGGGCCGCGCTTGCGATCGGCGACACCGGCTATTCGCACATCGGTGAGCTTGGCGAGGCGTTCGCCGACTTCGCGGGCAGGCGGCTCGGCTGGACACCGCGCAGTGACTGGGTTTTCGCGGTGCCCGACGTGATGACTGGCATCGTCGAGGTCCTGCTCGCGACGACGCCGCACGACTCCGGCGTCGTGATCAACCCGCCTGTCTACGGACCTTTCTTCTTCCGGCTCGGATTCATCGGCCGGCGGGTGGTCGAGGCGCCGCTGCGCCGGCTTGACGACGGCGGCTACGACCTGGACTTCGACGTCCTCGACCAGACGCTCGCCAGGCCGGACGTCAGCGCATACCTGCTGTGCAGCCCGCACAACCCCGTCGGCGTCGTCTGGAGCCGGGAGCAGCTGACCACTGTCGCCGAGTTGTGCCAGCGGCACGACGTGCAGTTGCTGGTCGATGAGATCCACGCTCCGCTGACGATGCCCGAGGCGCGCTACGTGCCGTTCGGTGTGGTCGACCATCCGATGGCCGAGCGCGCCTTCGTGTTCAGTTCGGCCTCGAAGGGCTGGAATATCGCTGGCCTGAAGTGCGGCGTCGCCGTCGTGGGATCGGCCCAGGCCGCCGACGTGCTCGCCGAGCGGTGGGAGGCCCTGCTCTGCTCGCATATCGGCGTGCTGGCCTCGGTCGCCGCCTTCGCGAAGGCCGAAGGCTGGCTCGACGCCGTCGTGGCGCAGATCGACGAGAACCGCAAGGTGCTGGCGGCCCAGCTCCGCGCCCGGCTGCCGGGCGTCGGCTACGTCCCTGGCCAGGCGACGTTCCTCGCCTGGCTGGACTGCCGCGGCCTCGGGCTGGGCGACGACCCGGCGGCGGCTTTCCTGGACCGCGGCCGGGTGGCGCTGAGCCCGGGCCGGGACTTCGGCGAGCATGGCGCGGGCTTCGCACGGCTCAACATCGGAACCTCACCTGAGCTCATCACCGAGGCCGTGCGCAGGATGGCGGCAGCCCTGCCGGCTGCCTGACGCCGCACCCGTTCCGGCCGCCTGTGGCCGACCATGACCTGTGGGTGTCGCAGGACGGCAACATCCCAACCAAGCTAGCGACAGGGCTGATCGCGGCTAGCTGGATGTAGCTAGCACGCGACAGTGCTGCTCTGACCAGGGACGCGACCGGCCTGGCCCCTGTTCAGCATGCCCATTCCATGCAAATGTGGGTAGAAGGCGCGAGGGGCGAGGCTGCGCATGGAGGACATGGATGGGCAGGGAAGTACCTGCGATCACGATCACCCGTCAAGACCGGCGGGCATACCGTGAGAAAGTACGCACCTGCCTTGAAGTGCTCGAGCGGATGCTGCAGGAGTCCCGCTTCGACGCCGGATCGCGCCGGATCGGCCTGGAAATAGAGTTCAATCTCGTCGACAGCCTCGGCAACGCGGCGATGACCAACGCTGACGTTCTGGCTGCGATCGACGACCCGTCCTGGACCAGCGAACTCGGCCAGTTCAACATCGAGCTGGACTCCGAGCCCGCCACCCTGGCCGGTTCGGTCTTCGCCAGCCTCGAGGCGAGCCTCGGCCGCACGCTCGAGCACGCGTTCACGCGGGCCGAGGCGGCGGGCAGCCGGATCCTGATGGTCGGGATCCTGCCTAGCCTGCGGCGCACCGACATCGGCGCCGACACGATGTCGGCCAATCCGCGGTACCGGCTGCTGAACGACCAGATGCTCGCCGCGCGCGGCGAGGAGATGCGGATCTGTATCGACGGCAGGGACCGCCTGCTCGCCTACGTCGACCACATCCTGACCGAGGCCGCGTGCACGAGCGTGCAGTGCCACCTGCAGATCAGTCCCGACATGTTCGGCTGCTACTGGAACGCCTCCGAGGCGATCGCCGGCATCCAGGTCGCTCTGGGCGCGAACTCTCCTTACCTGTTCGGCAGGGAGTTGTGGCGCGAGACCAGGATCACTCTGTTCAAGCAGTCGACCGACACCCGCTCAGAGGAACTGCGCAGTCAGGGAGTCAGGCCCCGGGTCTGGTTCGGCGAACGGTGGATCAGCTCGGTCACTGACCTGTTCGAGGAGAATCTGCGGTATTTTCCCTCGCTGCTGCCGCTCGTCGACGACGAGGATCCGGTCGGCATGCTCGACCGCGGTGAGACCCCCGATCTGGCCGAGCTGTCGTTGCATAACGGCACCGTCTACCGGTGGAACCGGCCCGTCTACGCGGTCGCGGACGGCAAGCCGCACCTGCGGGTCGAGAACCGGGTGCTCCCTGCCGGGCCGACGCTCATCGACGTGCTCGCCAACGCGGCGTTCTACTACGGGCTGCTGCACGAACTCGCCGAGACCGAGCCACCGGTCTGGGCCCAGATGCCCTTCTCGGCGGCGTGGGAGAACCTGCTGGCCGGGGCGAGGGATGGGATCGACGCGGTCATGTTCTGGCCGGGCTACGGCCGAGTTTCCGTCACCGACCTGACGCTGCGGCACCTGCTCCCGCTGGCCGCCCGCGGCCTGGAGCGCTTGGGGGTGGACGCGGCCGACGCGGCCAGGCTCCTTGGCGTGATCGAGGGGCGTTGCCTGATGGTCCAGAACGGGGCGTCCTGGCAGGTCGCGTCCGTGCGCCGGCTCCAGGACCGAGGTCTGGCTGACCGCGGGGAAGCGCTCCGCCTGATGACGCAGGATTACATAGGACGGATGAATTCTGAGGAACCGGTGCATACCTGGCCGATCATGTGACCGGGCCGGTCATGGGCCGGGTCAGGCTGGGGGCGCCGTCTGGGCGCTGGGTCGTGCTCGCGACCGTGCTCGGCTCCGGCATGGTGCTGCTCGATACGACCGCGGTGAATGTGGCGCTGCCGACGATCGGGCGCGAGCTCAGCGCGTCGCTCAGCGGCCTGCAATGGATCATGAGCGGATACACGCTCGCGCTCGCCGCGCTGATCCTGCTCGGCGGCTCGCTTGGCGACCGGATCGGCCGGCGCCGCATCTTCGTCACCGGAGTGATCTGGTTCGCGCTCGCCTCGGCCATATGCGGTCTCGCGCCCACGATCCAGGTGCTGGTCGCCGCGCGGGTACTGCAGGGTGTTGGCGGCGCGCTGCTGGTCCCTGGCTCACTCGCGATCATCCAGACCACCTTCGCGCCGCGGGACCGGCCGGGGGCGATCGGAGCGTGGGCCGGTCTTGGCAACCTGGCCACCGCGGCAGGACCGCTGCTTGGCGGGTGGCTGGTCGCGGCGGCCGGATGGCGCTGGGTCTTCCTGGTCAACCTGCCAGTCGCGGCCACTGTAGTGGTCGTGACGCTGCGCCGGGTGCCAGAGTCGCGCGATGACTACGCGAGCGGCTCGTTCGACGTGCTCGGCGCCCTCCTCGCCGCGCTGGCGCTCGCTGGGACCGCGTTCGCGCTGATTGGCTGGCCAGGCAGCGCTGGCGTGGAGCGGGTCGCGGTGACCAGCGCCGCGGTCGCCGGGCCCGCCGCTTTCCTGGCGTTCCTCGCGGTCGAACGCGCTCGCGGCAGGTCGGTATCCGAGCGCGTTCCCGCGCCCATGCTCCCGCTGGCGATCTTCGCGTCACGGCAGTTCAGCGCCATCAACGTGATCACGTTCTGCGTGTACTGCGCGACCGCGGGCGAACTGTTCATGCTGGTGCTCGAGCTTCAGGCCGGGGCCGGATTCTCGGCGCTCGCGGCCGGCTCCGCACTGCTCCCGGTCACCGTTCTCATGATCGTGCTGTCGCCCAGGTCGGCGGCGCTCGCGGAGCGGATCGGACCGCGCTGGCCAATCACCGCGGGCGCCGCGACCTGCGCCGGCGGCCTGCTGCTCGCGTTGCGGATCGGCGTGGATGTCTCCTATCTCAGCGACGTGTTGCCCGCCGTCGTCCTCTTCGGCGTGGGAATCGCGCTGATCGTCTCGCCGCTCACCGCGACCGTGCTGGCGAGCGCCGACGTGCGCAACGCCGGCGTCGCCAGCGGCGTGAACAATGCCGTGACCCGCGTCGCCGGGCTGATCGCCGTCGCTGGGCTGCCTGCAGCGGTCGGCCTGGGGGCGAACGCCTATCACGCACCGGCCGTGCTGACGGCCGGCTTTCATCTGGCGATGATCATCTGCGCGGGGCTACTCGCGCTCGCCGCCCTGCTGGCCGTCACGCTTATCGACGATCACGTGCTCAGGTCCGAACCGGCCGCGCGGGTCACCGGTACGGTCAGTGGGCGACGTCGATGACGATCCGCCAGCCCGCGTGCGAGTCGCCCAACTCGGCCACACGGAACGCCAGCTTGGCGCGCACGCCGAGGCCGATCGAGGTCACCCGCTCGAATGAGCCTGCGCCCCTGACCTGCCGGAATGTCGTGAAGCCGGAGACGTCAGCGAGATTGACGGCGTTCGCAGGGAAGTGCGCGCCCGCCGGTCCGCGGACCGTGATGAGGATCCTCGCGTGGCCTCGCACGTGCAAGATTCGGCCAGAGCCAGCCGAGACGATGTGCCTGACGTACCGGGCGCTGAACGGAGGTCGCGTGCCGCCGCTGAGGTCGATGACCAGGCGATCAAAGCAGCCGTGGCGTCCGGCCCGCACGCCAAGCACCCTGGTGGCCGCCGTCGTCGCAGACGAGCCGCGGTGCTTGGGGTTAACGCCCCAATGCGTCGAGCAAGCGTGCTGCCGGGGAGCGGCTGACGCGGGGACGGCCGCCGCGGCGACCGGCAGGACGGTAGCGCCCGCCACGGCGAGTGCGGCGACGACGATGCGGAATCTTGGCATCCCTTTGCCTCCTGTGGCTCGTATGACAACCGGAAAATCCGGGTAGCGGAACGGTACCCAGAACGGAGGGAGCGTAATGGTCAACGCCGAGCACATGTCGCCGGCGAGGGAGCCGCGCCTCGATGGCCAGCTGTCAGATCTGCTGGCCGGCCTCGCAGATGCAGACGATGAGCTGATCCCGGCGATCCCCGTGTCGGCGGGGGCGATGATCTTCGACCGGAAGGGTCGCCTGCTCATACTCAAGCCGACCTACAAGAGTGGCTGGACGATTCCGGGCGGCGTGATGGAGGCCGACGGCGAGTCGCCGTGGCAGGCGTGCCAGCGTGAGGTACGCGAGGAATGCGGCCTGACGGTGCTGAGCGGGCGGCTGGCTTGCATGGACTTCCGGCGGCCCCGGCCGGGGCGGCCCGGCGGGATCAGGTACCTGTTCGACTGCGGACGGCTTGACGACGCCGCGCTCGGCGAGATCGTGCTCCAAGCTGAGGAGATCTCCGAGTTCAGGTTGGTCAAGCTAGGCAAGGCGCTCACCCTGCTGAGAGGCCCGATCAAGAGGCGGGTGCGCGCCGCCTGCGCCGCGAACTCCGCCGTCTACCTGGAGGACGGCCGGAAGGTCGCCGAGGTCACTCCCAGCCCGGGTTAGCGGCTCAGCGGGTGCTGGCCCCCGGGCGACCGCCGGATACTCGCCTTAGTCCTTGCCGTCAGGCAGGTACCAGCGATACGGCGAGATCAGGTGCTTGATCGAGTCGGGGCCCCAGCTGCCGGGCTCGTACGGTTCGATCGGAGGTGGGTTCTCGATCAGCGGAGTCGCCACCTCCCATAGCCGCTCGATCTCGTCGGACCTGGTGAACAGCGACTGGTCGCCCAGCATCGCCTCAAGGATCAGCCGTTCGTAACCTTCCAGCTCGTGCATCCGGTGGAAGGAATCGTCGTAGTTGAAGGTCATCTCGACCTCACGCAGGCGCATGGCTGGTCCCGGCTGCTTGGCCAGGAACCGGACGGCGATCCAGCCGGGATCGTCGAAGTCGATCACGATCTCGTTGCGACGCTCGCCGGCCGGCAGGTGCGCGACGTTCGGGAACATCCGCAGCGTCGGCTCCTTGAGGCCGAGCGTGACCGTCTGACGGCGCTGCGCCATAGATTTGCCTGACCGTAGGTAGAACGGCACCCCGGCCCACCGCCAGTTGTCGATCTCCATCTTCATGGCGATAAACGTCTCGGTCTGCGAGTCAGGCGCGACCCCCGGCTCGTCCCGGTAGCCCTTGTACTGGCCGCGAACGACCTTGGATGGCTCGACTAGATGCAGCGCATTGAAGACCTTAGATTTCTCATCTCGCAGGGACTTCGCGCTGAGATTCGTCGGTGGCTCCATCGCCACGAAGCCGAGCACCTGGAACAGGTGCGTGACGATCATGTCCCGGAACGTGCCAGTGCCCTCGAAGAACTGCGACCTGCCCTCGATGCTGATCTTCTCGGGGACGTCGATCTGGACGTGCGAAATGTGATCGCGATTCCAGATCGGCTCGAACAGGCCATTCGCGAATCGCAGCGCGAGAATGTTGTCGACCGATTCCTTGCCGAGGAAGTGATCGATCCTGAACACCTGTGACTCGTCGAAGACGTCGTGCACCTGCTGGGTCAGCTTCACGCACGTCGGGCAGTCGATGCCAAACGGCTTCTCGATGATGACGCGCGAGTTCTCCGCAAGCTTGGTCTGGCCGAGCAGGGCGACCACCGACCCGAACGCCGACGGCGGCACGGCCAGGTGGAAGAGCCGTCGCGGGCTGCCCCCGATCGCGTCCTCCGCCTCCTGCACGGCGGCCAGCAGCGGCTTGGGGTCGTCGGCGTCGGCCGCTCCGAAGCTGAGCTTGCTCTCGAAGTCCTGCCACGCGGCGCCGGCCGGCTTGGCGAGGCCGAACTCGGCGACGGCTTTCTTGGCGTGCGCCCTGAACTCATCGTCGGTCATCGCGTATTTGGCAGGGGCTGAGCCGACGATCCGGTAGTTCTTCGGCAGCAGGTGAGATTTGGCCAGGTGAAACAGGCCGGGGAGCAGCTTGCGCTTGGCGAGATCCCCGGTCGCTCCGAACAGGACAATGACGTGGTCGTCGGGGATCAGGCCGGACCTGTTGTTACCGGTATGCATGCCACACATAGTGTCATGCGTCCGAAGATCGGGAAGACTGGTGCGCCGTGAGCAACGAACACGAAAAGCGAGTGGCAGCCGAGGCGGCTGCGCTGCTCGTGCAGGACGGCATGAAGGTCGGACTCGGCACCGGCACGACGGTCGCGTACCTGCTGCCGGCGCTGGCCAGTCGCGGCCTGTCGCTGCGCTGCGTTGCGACCTCGGAGCGGACTGCCAAAGTGGCGCAGGAACTCGGCCTGGCCGTCGAGCCGTTCAGCACGTTCGACTTTCTCGACATCGCGATCGACGGGGCTGACCAGATCGCTCCTGACGGCTGGCTGATCAAAGGCGGCGGCGGCGCGCACACGAGGGAGAAGGTCGTCGTCGCGGCGGCCGCGCGGTTCATCGTGATCGCCGACTCGACCAAGCCGGTCCCTGCGCTGCATCCGCCGGTCCCGCTCGAGCTCCTTCAATTCGGTCAGCCGGCGATCCTGCGCGAACTCGGCGACGTCACCCTGCGGGAGGCGCCGCCGAGTCCGGATTGCGGCATCATCGCCGACTACCACGGTGCGTTCGACGACCCGGCCGCCCTCGCCGCCCGGCTGGCGGCGATCCCCGGCGTGATCGGCCACGGCCTGTTCGAGCCCGCGCTGGTCTCTGAGATCCTGGTCGGCCGCGGCGACCAGGTCGAGCGCGTCCAGATTCGGTAGACCCAGCGGCCGCTCGGCCGCTCGGCCGCTCGGTCGCCCGCGAGCCGGGTCGGTCCCTGGGCTGACCTCAGCTGGCGCACGCGCCAGCCGTCATCGCGGCTTGGGCGCCAGTTTCTCGGCGTGGCCGCCGAACTGGGACCGCATGGCCGACAGCAGCCGCCCGGTGAACTCGCCGAGCCCGCGCGACTCGAACCGCTGGAACAACGACGCGGTGATGACGGGGGCTGGCACGCCTTCCTCGACCGCCGCCAGCACCGTCCACCGGCCCTCGCCCGAGTCCGACACGTGACCTGCGAAGTCCGCCAGCTCAGGGGACTTCGCGAGCGCGTTCGCGGTCAGGTCCACGAGCCAGGAGCTGACGACCGAGCCGCGCCGCCAGACCTCGGCGACCTCGCCCACGTTGATGTCGTACTGGTACGCCTCAGGATCGGTCAGCGGAGTGGTCTCGGCGTCGGTGACCTGCTCGTCCTTGCCGACGTTGGCGTGCTTGATGATCGACAACCCCTCGGCGATCGCGGCCATCATGCCGTACTCGATGCCGTTATGCACCATCTTGACGAAGTGCCCGGCGCCGGCCGGACCGCAGTGCAAGTAGCCATTCTGCGCGGTGCCGCCTGGCTTGCGGCCTGGGGTCGCCTCGACTTCGCCGAGGCAGAGGCCGGGGGCGATGGTGGCGAAGATCGGATCGAGCCGCTTGACCGGGCCGTCCTCGCCGCCGATCATCAGGCAGTAGCCCCGCTCTAGGCCCCAGACGCCGCCCGACGTGCCGCAGTCGATGTAGTGGATCTGCCTCGGGGCGAGCCGCCTGGCCCGGGCGATGTCGTCTCGGTAATAAGAGTTACCGCCGTCGATGACGGTGTCACCGGGCTCGAGCATGGCGGCCAGGTGATCCAGGGTGCGGCCGGTGACGGCCGCGGGCAGCATGAGCCAGGCGGTGCGCGGCTGCTCCAGCTTCGCGACGAACTCATCGAGGTCGGTCGCGCCGACCGCGCCCTCGGCGACCATGCTGGCCACCGCCTCTGCGTTCACGTCGTAGACGACGCAGCGATGACCGTCGCGCATCAGCCTGCGGACCAGGTTCGCGCCCATCCGCCCGAGCCCGACCATGCCGAGCTGCATCGAGTGGTCCGTGGTCATAGTTATGCTCCCTTAATCGCTCGATAACGGCGAATCAGCGTGTTCGTTGACGAATCGTGCTTGAGCGCAGGCTCGGGCCCGCTGGTCAGCTCGGGGATGATCGCGGCCGCGAGGACCTTGCCAAGCTCGACGCCCCACTGGTCGAACGAGTCGATGTTCCAGATCGTCCCGGCCGTGAAGACCGCGTGCTCGTACAGCGCCACGAGCGAGCCGAGCAGCCGCGGGGTCAGGACATCGGCGAGGATCACGTTGCTTGGCCTGTTGCCCTCCATCACCCGGTGCGGCGCCACCGCCGGGTCGGTGCCCTCGGCCAGCACCTCATCGAGGGTCTTGCCGAACGCGAACGCCTGGGCCTGGGCGAACACGTTCGACATCAGCAGGTCGTGGTGATCCCTGATGGGGTTCAGCGACCGGCCGAAGCCGATCAGGTCGACGGGGATGATGTGCGTGCCCTGGTGCAGCAACTGGTAGAAGCTGTGCTGGCCGTTCGTGCCTGGCTCGCCCCAGAAGACCGGGCCCGTGGGGTAGCTGACCCGCGTCCCATCCAGCCTGACGTGCTTGCCGTTGGATTCCATGGTCAACTGCTGCAGGTACGCGGGGAACCGCTTGAGGTACTGCTCGTAAGGCAGCACGCCGACGCTGGTGACGCCGAAGAAGTCCGTGTACCAGACCGTGAGCAGGCCGAGCAGCGCAGGGAGGTTCCGCGCGAGCGGCGCGGTGCGGAAGTGCTCGTCCATCTCGTGGAACCCGGCCAGCATCTCGGCGAACCGGTCAGGCCCGATCGCGATCATGGTCGACAGGCCGATCGCGGAGTCCATCGAGTACCGGCCGCCGACCCAGTCCCAGAAGCCGAACATGTTGGCCGTGTCGATCCCGAACTCCGCCACCTTCGCGGTGTTCGTGCTGACCGCGACGAAATGCCTGGCCACCGCGGCCTCGTCGCCTAGGCGGTTGGTGAGCCAGTCCCGCGCCGACCTCGCGTTGGTCAGAGTCTCCAGGGTGGTGAAGGTCTTGGAGGACACGACGAACAGGGTCTGCGCCGGGTCGAGGTCGCGCGTGGCCTCGGCGAAGTCGGTTGAATCAACATTGGATACGAAACGGAACGTGAGGTGCGGGTCGGCATAGAAACGCAAGGCTTCGTACGCCATGACTGGACCGAGATCCGACCCGCCGATCCCGATGTTCACGACGGCTGTGATCGGCAGGCCGGTGAAACCCCGCCAGTCACCCGACCTGACCTGCCTGGCGAATGCCGCCATCTTGCCGAGCACCTGGTGCACCTCGGCCACCACGTCGGTGCCGTCGACCAGCAGACGCGCGTCCGCGGGCATCCGCAGGGCGACGTGCAGCACCGAGCGGTTCTCCGTGGTGTTGATCCGCTCTCCAGAGAACATCGCCTCGATCCGCTCGGGCAGGCCCGACTGGACCGCCAGGTCGGTCAGCAAGGTGAGGGTCTCGTCGGTGATCCGGTTCTTGGAGTAGTCCAGGTAGAGCCCGGCCGCCTCAGCGGTGAACCGTTCACCGCGGTCCGGGTCGCTGGCGAACAGATCGCGCAGGTGCGTGTCCTTGATCGCGGCGTGGTGTTCGGTCAGCGCCGACCAGGCAGGTCGGCTCTGGGGTGCTGACCCCTCGGGGCCCTCCGGGCCGGCCGCTGGCCTCGAACCTCCGGCTGGTGGTGTCGTCGTCATCGCCTGCGTCCGTCCTCTCCCGTCCAGATGCCCGATGGCGACCCTAGCGCGCCGGCTCCCGGCCACGTGCGCGCGATACTGGCAACCATGACGGAGAGCGCGACGACGACCGGTTTGCGGCTGGACGGCAGTTACCTGCCGGTGCTTGACCGGGCCCGCATCTATTGCTGTGGCATTACCCCGTATGACGTCACTCACCTCGGGCACGCCGCGACGTTCGTCTGGGTGGACGTGCTGACCAGGGTGCTCGGGTCGGTCGGGGTGACCACGCAGCTGTGCAGGAACGTCACCGACGTCGATGACGTGCTGTTCGCCGCGGCGGAGCGATCAGGGTCCGCGTACGACGCCTTCGCCTCAGTGCAGCAGTTCAGGTTCGACCAGGACATGACGGCGCTCGGCGTCCGTGAGCCGCAGTTCGCGCCGCGGGCGAGAAGGAACATCAGTCAGGTGATCAGGCTGGCCGCCGCCTTGCTGGAGGCGGACGCGGCCTATCTGCGCGACGGCAGCGTGTACTTCCGCGGCGCGCACACGGCCGCGACCGTCGGCTTGTCCAGGGACGACGCGGAAGCCCTCGCCGCCGAGTACGGGGCACGGCTCGATGATCCGGCCAAAGACGACAAGCTGGACGTGGCGGTATGGCGCCGCTCGGGTGCTGGTGAGCCCGGCTGGCCGTCGCCTTGGGGGACCGGGCGGCCCGGACTGGCACGCCGAGTGCGCGGCGATATCGCTATCTGTGCTTGGGCCAGCCGTCGACGTGCTCAGCGGCGGCGCTGACCTGCGCTACCCGCACCACGCCTATCAGGTCGCGATGGCGCAGGCGGTCACCGGCGTCCGCCCGCACGCGCGCGCCATCTTCGAGGTCGGCGTGGTCTGCCTGGACGGCGCGAAGATGGCGAAGTCGACAGGGAACCTCGTGCTGGTCGGCGACGTGCTTGCTGGCCACCCGGCCGCGGCGCTACGGCTCTGCCTGCTGGACCGGCCGTGGGCGGAGACCTGGGACTACACGACCGCGGACCTCGACTCGGCCACCGCGCGGCTCGAGCGGTTGTACCGTGCCGCCGGCCGCGGCGGGCTGACCGCCGACGCCTCCCAGGCCGCGGCCGCCGCCGCGATCACCACCGCGCTCCGTGACGACCTCGACGTTCCGACGGCGCTCACGGTCGCCGAGGACGCCGGCGGGGCCGCGGCGCGGAGCCTGATCGCGACGCTCGGCCTCAGCGAGTAGCGCGTGCGCGTCGTCGTCGCCCCCGACAAGTTCAAGGGGAGCGCGACGGCCGCCGAGGCCGCGGCGGCGCTGGCTGCCGGGCTGCGGCGGATCGCGCCCGGCCTGGACATCGCGGAAGTACCGGTCGCCGACGGGGGAGACGGGACCGTCGCGGCCGCCATCGCGGCCGGCTTCACTCCGGTGCGAGTGAGTGCCGAGGGCCCGGTCGGTGAGCCGGTCGAGACGACGTTCGCGGTCAGGGACGGAACCGCGGTGATCGAGATGGCCGACGTGGCCGGGCTGCGGCGGCTGGCGGCTGGGTTCGCACCGCTCACCGCGTCGACCTATGGCGTCGGCCAGGTGATCAGCGCCGCCCTCGCCGATGCGGCGACGATCGTGCTCGGGATCGGCGGCAGCGCGACCACCGACGGCGGCGCCGGGATGGTGCAGGCGCTCGGCGTCAGGCTCACCGGCGAGCGCGGCCAGGATCTGGGGCGAGGCGGTCTCGCGCTGGCTGGCCTGGTTACCGTCGATCCGGCTGGCCTTGATCCGCGGGTGGCGGCGGCGACGATCCTGGTAGCCAGCGACGTGGACAATCCGCTGCTCGGACCGTCGGGGGCGGCAGCCGTGTTCGGCCCGCAAAAGGGCGCGAGCCCGGCGGACATCGCCGTGCTCGACCGGGCCCTCGCCCGCTGGGCCGCCCTGACCGAGACGGCGACCGGCCGGGACTTTGCTTGCGAACCCGGTGCGGGGGCGGCAGGCGGGACGGGCTTCGCCGCGCTCGCGTATCTGGGCGCCAGGCTCGTGCCCGGTGCCGGGCTGCTGCTCGACCTGACCGGCTTCGACGACGCGCTGGCCGGGGCTGACCTGGTGATCACTGGCGAGGGCAGCCTGGACCGGCAGACGCTAGGTGGCAAGGCGCCGGTCGGCGTCGCCAGGGCAGCGGCGGCTCGCGGGATCCCCGTGGTCGTCGTCGCCGGCCGGGTCGAACTGTCCGCTGCCGAACTGGCCGATGCGGGCTTCGCGCGGGCGTATTCCCTCGCCGATCGCGAGCCGGACCCGGCCGTCAGCATGGCCGAGGCCGCGGCGCTCCTCGAGGTGGTCGGCGCGGAGATCGCGGCCGACCTGCGGTGAGACCAGGCACAAGAGGAAGGATTTGCGGTAAGAGGTAGCGAACGCGGCCGTATACGACGCAGGCGCTACGCGCTGATGCGCGCGTGACCGCGAGGCACGGGAATGAAGGCGGTGGGACTCAGGTTTCATACCCCGAGGGGTATCGAGGGCGATGCCCTAGGCGGACGGAGGTTAATGCGTGGCAACCGTGGAACTCACAACCGAGAACTTCGACGCCGTAGTCGGTGGCGCCGAGTTCGCCCTGGTGGACTTCTGGGCGACCTGGTGCGGCCCGTGCCGTATGTTCGGGCCGATCTTCGAGCGTGCCTCAGAGAAGCACGGTGACCTGGTCTTCGCCAAGGTCGACACCGAGGCTCAGCCTGAGCTCGCGCAGGCGTTCGGCATCACGTCGATCCCGACCCTCATGGTGATCAG
Organism: uncultured Actinomycetota bacterium; assembly: GCA_963696215.1. Lineage (GTDB taxonomy): Bacteria > Actinomycetota > Actinomycetes > Streptosporangiales > Streptosporangiaceae > Chersky-822. Next base: position 448,730 of record CAVOJF010000002.1, on the reverse strand, counting down.
GGACAAGGTCATCCTGTACGCGCAGCCGGGAGCGCTGCCCGAGGCATCACTCGAGCAGCTCATCAGCCAGGCCCGCGAGGTCGACATGGCCGAGGTAAAGGCGGGGATGACCGCCGGCCAGGAGACCGGTGCCAGCACCGACGCATGAGGCGGCAGTGACGACGATGACCGCAGTCGATGAAGTTGCCCGCGCGGCCGTGCTGAACCGGCTGCGGCGGGCGCAGGGCCAGCTAGCCGGCGTCATCGCCATGGTGGAAGACGGCCGGAACTGCCGGGACGTCGTGACCCAGCTAGCGGCCGTCTCGCGTGCCCTGGATCGGGCAGGCTTTAAGATCGTCGCGACCAACATGCGGCCGTGCCTGGCTGGCGAGTCGGCGATGAGCATCGACGAACTGGAACGCCTGTTCCTCACCCTCGCCTGAACGCCAGGGCTTTACGCCGAGGCGAGCGGTTCAGCGAGCCGCGACCGCGCTGAGCGGGAACCGCAGCTTGGCGGCGGCGGTGAACGGCGCCGTGCGCACGGAGACAACCTTGCCGCCGTCATCGAGCGTGCGGTTGGCGAGTTCTTCGAGCAGATCCGTCACGGGGCGGCAGCACTCGCCAGGATCCTCGCAGTCACACTCACCCGCGCGGCTGGCGAGCGCTCCGCAGGCCGAGCACGCGAAGCCTGGCACCAGCACGTCGTCGGGCAAGATGAGCTTCGCGATCGCGCGCACCCTGCTCGCCGTCAGGCAGCCGTCAAGGTCCGTGCAGGCGGTGACGTTGGGCGGCTGATCCAGCGTCTCCTGCACCAGTCTGGCCTCCGTGCGCTCGGTCCAGTTGGCGATGACCGGGCGGGCCAGTTCGCGTACCCGGCCCGGCGTCGCTGTCTGCAGGTCGACTGTGAAGCTGCCGGCGACGGTCCGGCGGACAGCCTGCGGCAGCATGCCGGCGAACTGGCTGATCTCGTTGTCCTGCCCGCCGAGGACGAGCGGCCATCCCGTTCGGTCCTCCTGGTGCTCCAGGAGGCTGATCGTGTCACGAAAGTGCTGCTTGGACAGCTCCATGACCCGCTGCTGCACCCGGTGGGCCTCAAGCCCGTACCAGCCGCCGAATCCGGGGCTGCGAACGCCCGTCCCGGTCCGCTCGGCGACCATCTCGATGCCGTCATCGGAGATGTGCAGGATCCACGCGTGCTTGGTGTCGACTAGTGCGGCCCGGAAGGCCGGGTTACGCTGCACCGCCGCGAGCAGCGGCCTGATGTGCGGGCGGTCCGCGATCACGGCCTGCTGTGACGGCGACCGCGGCAGCGGGATCGTCTCGAACAACCCGATCCGCGCGCACGCGAACAGCGCGACGGTGTGACCCAGCCACTCCTGGCTGTTCTGATCGACGGTGCCGATGATCGACTCGATGTCGGCGGCGCTGACCATGCGACCGCCCGCGCGCGGTTCCTTGCTGGCCGCTGACCTGATTAGCTCGCGTGCCCTGACCGGCAGGCCGCGATGATCCGCCACGTCGACGGGCACCGTCAGGTACACCGATAGCACGGCCGGCTCGTCCGCCCGCATGGAGCGCAGCCGCTCGGCGCCGGCCGCCGAGATCACTGCGAGCCTCCAGCGTCGTTCGCGACTCCGCCGCCGGCGCTCGTCTCCGGCCGGCCCGCCGTCGGGCGCGGCGACGAGCTTCCTGATGTCGGCAGGCAGCGCTCCGAGTGCCTCGTTCACCGCCCCCGGCGACAGGTGCTTGCTGAACGCGGACGTCACCAACCGCCCGGCCCTCGGCACCTCGCTCTGGTGGATCTGCGCGTCCTTGGCGAACCTGGCGATGTACTCGTCCTTGCTGAACTTGATCGGGACCTTGCTGGGATTCCAGCCTTCGTAGAACACACCGCGGAGTAGTTCAGGAAGCTGCGCCGCGATGTGAGCCGCGATGTTGACCGGCAGGCGATCACGCAGCGTGTGCAGCCACGACCGGGCGAGCCGGTAGGCAAGCCGGCGATCCTCGGTGCCGAAGCTCGCTGCGACGTCGCCGAGCCAGGCGTTGGTCTTGTCGATGCTGCGGTCGAGGCTGTCGACTCCGGTGCGTGACATGCGATCCTCCCGTCATCACGCAGGCGGGTACGGGTACACGGACCGCTCGCCTGCTCCAGGTCTTGACCGGTGCTCGCGGGACGTGCCCGGGCACTGCCCTCGCGGGACACGTCCGCGCACAGGGGCCAGCCGCCCGGCGACCACGAGTGCCGGGCAGGCCATGGCGATCGTCGCGCCGCGGTGCCGACCGCGGCGCTTACCTTCTCTGCCGCCGCCTGGACTGGCCGAGGACGGTATCAGCGGACGGGAAGAAGACGCTCTCGTGGCCGTCCTGCCAGTGCACGACGTAAGGCGGGCTGCCCTGCTCGCCGTGGATCTCGATGATCTGGCCATGACGGTCCCCGTCGCCCTGATGCCGGCCCTTGACTATGAGCTCGTCTCCGATAGCTGCCTTCATGACTATCCCTCCCCCCGCGGTACCTACCCGGTTTGTCCGCCCGCCAGTCCGGCACCGCAAGTCCGGTCCGGCAGGCCTGCCAGGGTCCTGCCAGCCGCTGCCCGCCGTGCCTCGCGACCGCGAGGCACGGTCCGGATCGTCTGGCATGACCCGGATAATCGCGGCTCATTGCCTGTTGCCTGATTCGTCATGTTCGTAAAGGCTTAATCCATGGCCCGCGTTGCCGTCATCGGAGAGCCGCTGCGAATTCACCGATATGGCCTCACCGGGGTGATGCTGTGCCCGGCGGCCGACCAGGCCGAGGCGGTCTTGGCCTGGCGGGACATGCCCGAAGAGGTCGAGGTCGCGGTGCTTACACCGAGCGCTGCGCGCTGGCTGGCCTGTGAGATCGCCCGCCGTCCCGGCGTGCTGCCGGTGCTGCTGCCCGAGCCGGGCACGCTGGCCCAAACCGGCTGCCAGGCCGAGTCCGGCTAGTTGCCGGGGTAGCGGCGGATACCCTGGCGATATGTACGTTCCTGCGCACTTCGCAGCCCACGACATTGCCCAGATCGCCGCGTTCGTGGAGCAGGCCGGGGCGGCCGACTTGGTGACATTCGACGGAACGCGGCCGGTGTCCACGTTGCTGCCGATGATCTGGGAGCGGTCGGAAGACGGGAACGGCCGCCTGCTCGGGCACGTAGCGCGCAGCAACCCGCAGTGGCAGACCGCGGTGCCCGACGTACCCGCGCTGGCCATCTTTCATGGCCCGCAGGCGTACATCTCGCCGTCGTGGTATCAGAGCACCAAGGACCATGGCAGGACGGTCCCGACCTGGAACTACACGACCGTGCACATGTCGGGTCCTGTGAGGTTCCACCGCGACGACGAGTGGCTGCGGGACATCGTGACCAGGCTGACCGAGCGCTACGAGGCGAGCCGGCCTGGCCGCTGGTGGGTGCACGAAGCGCCGGAGAAGTTCATCGCCGGCCAGTTGCGCGCCATCGTCGGCGTCGAGATGGCGGTGCAGCAGATCGAGGCGAAGGACAAGCTGTCCCAGAACCGCACGCCGCAAGACCGGGCCGGCGTGATCGCCGCGCTGCGCGCGGAGCCGGGCGATGGCGCGCGCGCGATAGCCGACCTGATGGCCGGCCGCGAGCCAGGCCTGGCGCCAGCGGGCGAGCCGACCGCTGGCTGATTACGGCGACGCTGATGCCGCACTGCTCCCCGCTTTCCGGCCCGAGGTGGCCGCCCTAGAGCGCGGCCAACTCGTCGGTCAGGTCATCCAGGCCAAGTGCGCCAAGCGAGAGGGCCGACATGTGCCAGGACTTCAGGTCGAACGCGCCGCCGTTGGCTGAGTGCGCGGCCCTGGCCGCATCCCTGCCTGCCAGCCAGGCTCGCTCACCTAGCTTGTAGCTGATGGCCTGACCCGGGCCGCTCAGGTACCTGATGACCTCGCTCGCCAGGAACTCCCGATCGCGCCCGCAGTAAGAAGCAAAGAACTCCAGCCCAAGGTCGGGCGTCCAGGTCTGGCCGGCGGCGAACGGAGAATCATCGGGCAGCCGGAGACCCAGGTGCATGCCGATGTCGATGATCACCCTGATCGCGCGCATGTTCTGCGCATCCAGATAGCCGAGCCGCGCACCGGGCGTCGACAGGTAGCCGAGTTCATCCATCAGCCGCTCGGCGTACAGCGCCCAGCCCTCGCTGCAGGCGCTCACCCCGCCGACCGTCGTCTGGTACACCGACAACTCGCTGGACAGGTACCGCCACTGCGCGAGTTGCAGGTGATGGCCTGGCACGCCCTCGTGGTACCAGGTGCTGATCAGTCCCCACAGCGGAAACCTGGTCCGGCCCAACGTCGGCAGCCAGGTCCGCCCTGGCCGGGAGAAGTCCTGCGAAGGACTGGTGTAGTAAGGAGCCGCCGCGCTGCCTGGCGGTGCGATCCTGGCTTCGACGGTCTTGAGCGGATCGGCGAGGTCGAAATGGGCGCCGTCGAGGTCGGCGATCGCCTGGTCCATCATCTGCTGCAGCCAGGCCCTGATCTCCTCGACGCCGTCGATGGCCTCGCCGCTGAGCTCCAGGTGCTGCATCGCCTGCTGAGCCGATGCACCGGGCAGCACCAGGCTTGCCTCGCTGCGCATTTGCTCCTGAAGCTCGAAGAACTGCGACCAGCCCCAGTCGTACGCCTCCTGCGGGTCTAGGTCGGCTCCGGTCCAGCGCCTGGCGCAGACCAGGTAGCGATCTGCGCCGACGCCATCGGCCGTGCCCTCTGCCTGTGGCAGGTAGACGGTGCCGAGCCAGCGAGCCAGCGCAGCGGTCGCCTCGTTCGCGGCCGCTGCCGCCTGGTCAAGCTCTGACCGGAGGGTAGCTGGGACATCCGCGCTCGCGGCGAACTCTGCGAACCAGCCACGCCCGCCGGAGGCAGCGGCCCACTGCTCCATCTGCTCAGCGCACGCGCGCACCACCCGCGGTCCCGCGAACATGCCGCGGCTGGCGCCCTCGGTCAGGGTGGCCTGGTACTCGGCGAGCGCCCGGCTGACCCGTGCCATCCGGCGCGCGATCGCTGCCCAGTCCTCCTCGCCCGCGGCCGGCATATCAAGGAAACAACCGCGGATCCGGTGCGGCGGACCGAAGATGTTCGACACGGCGCGCAGGTGCTCACCTTGGGCGCTCATCGCCAGGCCCGCCTCGAGACGCTCGCGCAGCAGCCGGGCACAGCGGCGTTCATCCCCCGAGAGCTCTCCGTCGACCGTGCCGAGGCTGGCCAGCGTGGCCCTGGCTAGCTCGTCAGCCGCTTGCTGGCCGGCCGGGGACAGGTCGGGCAGCCGGTCCTCGCCTGGCCGCACGCCGAGCGAGGTGGCGACGATCGGATCAAGGTCAGCCAGGGCACTGACATAGCCGTCGGCGATGTCGCGCACGGCGCGGGGTTCGGTTTGCGGGGTCGTGGGGGATTCGGCCATGGACGTAGTCTGCCGTACCGGCCTTTCAGGGCATCATGCCGTGCTGCGGGAAGACCGCGTTGCGGGTTGCCATGATGGCCTGGTCGATGGGCTCGGCGGGGTCGTATCCGTCTTCGAAGGCCGGGTATCTCGCTGGCGCCTGCTCGGTCATGAATTCCGGCGCGGCTGCCCTGGTCCGGCGCGCGACGTAGTCACGCCAGCTTGGCGGTGTCGGGATCGCAGGATCGATCGGCCGGCCTGCCGCTTCCGCGAGCAGGTGCGACCAGGTGCGCGGGACCACCTGCACTACCTCGTAGCCGCCGCCGCCGGTCACCAGCCATCGGCCGCCCGCTGTCTCGTGCGCGAGGCTGTGAATCGCGGCGTGAGCGGCGCGCTGGGCGTCGATCGTCAGCTCGAGGTTGGCGAGCGGATCCATCCAGTGCGTATCGCAGCCGTGCTGACTGACCAGGACCTGTGGCTTGAAGGCGCGCAGCAGCGGCGGCACGACAGCGTGGAACGCGCGCAGCCAGCCAGCGTCCCTGGTCCCGGCAGGCAGCGCCACGTTGACCGCGTAGCCCTCGGCGTCTGGACCGCCGGTCTCTGACGCGCGCCCTGTGCCGGGGAACAGCGTCCGCGGATGCTCGTGCAGGCTGATCGTCAGCACCCGCCTGTCGTTGTAGAACGCGGCCTGGACCCCGTCCCCGTGATGCACGTCAATATCGACGTAGCCGACGCGCTCGGCGCCCTGGGCGAGCAGCCAGCTGATCGCGATCGCAGGATCGTTGTACACGCAGAACCCGCTCGCGTGGTCGCGCATCGCGTGGTGCAGGCCGCCTGCGATGTTGACGCCGTGCTCTGCCTGGCCAGACCAGACCGCCTTGGCGGCTGCCAGCGTGGCGCCGGCGACCAGGGCCGAAGCCTCATGCATGCCGGGGAAGATCGGGTCATCGGTGGTGCCGAGGCCGAACTGGCCGGCAGCAGGGATCGCGCCGGCTGCCCCTGCCTCCTTGACGGCCGCGATGTACCTGGCATCGTGCACGTACTCAAGCTCAGCGTCGGTCGCGGGCTCCGGGACAGCGACGCTGACGCCGTCGGCATCGAGTACCCCGAGCGCCCTGGCGAGTTCGATCGTCAGCTCGACCCTGACCGGCGCCAGCGGGTGACCAGGGCCGAAGTTGTAGCTCACCAGCTGCTCGTCCCACGCCAGGTGCACGGTACAGGCCATCTGGTCATCCTCTCGCTGCGCAAGCCGCGTATGGTGCCGGGGCTACCCGGCCACCTGCACCGCATTCTTCCTGGCGCGAGCGTATCCGCGGTCAGCCGGCGATCGATGTGCTGAGGGCGGCGGCCGGCTGGATCCTCGCGGCCAGCAAGCCAGGCACGAGCCCGGCCAGTACGCCGGCGGCCGCGCCGGCCAGGGGCGCAGGCAGCACGGTCAGCGGAGCGACGACCGGGACCCAGTGCCTGGCCCAAGCCAGCAGGATGACCAGGGCGATGCCCAGGCTCGCCCCGGCCAGGCCGCCGATCAGGCCGAGGATCGCCGATTCGCAGACGATGTGCCCCACGATGTGCCGTCTCCGGGCGCCGACCGCCCTGCGCAGGCCGAACTCGGCAGCCCTCTCGCGCACCGACAGCCAGGTGACGCTGGCGATGCTGAGCGTGCCGATGGCCAGGCTGACCCAGCCGAGCGCGTAGAACATGCTGGTCAGGATCCTCAGCACCTCGTCGCGCAGATGCTGCGGGCTCGCCGGCACGCGCACGATGAAATGAAGTGGCCGGGTCGGGCTGATGGCGAACGGAGCCTGCCGGGCTACCACTCCGGCCGCGCCTGGCCTGGTTTTGATCAAGACCATGGGAATCGCGCCGGCCCGCGCATCGGGCGGCCCCCAGAGCGCGACAGCGGTCGCGGCGGGGAGCATGACCGACCGCAGCACCGCGGGGCGCTCGCCGGCGTGGCTAATGATCCCGATGACAGCGCAGGCCACATCGTCGAGATAGACAGTCGGCTGCGCCCGGAGGTCGCTGAGCCCCATCGCCTTCGCCGCGACAGCGCCGACGACACAGGCCTGCGCTCGGTGCGCCTGGTCCCAGGCGTCGAAGGTGCGGCCGGCGCTGACCTGGGCCCCCGCGGCCGCGAGGAATCCCGGTGACACCGCGATCACTGGCGCCTGCATGGCGGCACGGCCAGGTCCGCGCCCGCTCTGACCCTGACCAGCGCCGTTGCCAGTGCCGCCGGCGTCCCCAAGTGGCACGGTGGACACGGTCAACGGACGCCCCAGTGCAACCCGCCAGAACACTCCTGACGCGACGACGCCGTGGAGCGCGTCCAGCCGGCGCTCGACGTCGACCGGGTACGGGCTCGCGGCCGGGACCGGTCCCGTGCCCTTAGGGCCGATCAGGACATGGGTGGGCAGGTGCCGCGCGAAGGCGGCGGTGACCTGCGCGTTCGCGGTACTGGCCAGGCCGAGCGCGGTGACGAACCAGGCCACGCCGAGCAGCGTGCCGAGGCAGGTGATGACCGCGCGCGCCGGCCTCGCGACGATGGAAGTGACCGCCTCGCTGATGGCATCAGCTAGCCGGAGCCTGGTCGGCGGGCTGCGCCTGCGCCTGATCATGTGCCCGCGCCCAGGGCGCCGGCCGGACCCCGGCCGGGACACCGAGGCTGCGCGAGCTGTGCGCGGCCGCTAGCTGATCACGGGTCGCGACCAGCACCGTCCTGCCGTCCTTGTGCAGGCTGACGAGCAGCCTGATGATCTGGGCGGCGGCGGCGTGATCGAGGCTCGCGGTCGGATCGTCGCAGAGCAGCAGGCTCGGGTCGGTCACGATCGCCCGGGCGATAGCGACTCGCTGGCGCTCGCTGGCTGGCAGTTCGCTCACCGAGGCGTGCGGCCGCCCGCCGAGCCCGACACGCTCGAGCGCCTCGGTGGCCGCGGACACCCGCTCCTGCCTGGTCATTCCCGCGTAGAGCACAGGAAGCATCACGTTGTCCAGCACCGACCGCGTAGGCAAGAGCTGCGGGCGCTGGAAGACGAGGCCGATGAGCCGGCCCCGCAGCGCGGTACGCTCGCGGTCGGCCAGCTTGGCCGTGTCCGAGCCGTTCAGCAGGTAGCTGCCGGTGGTCGGCCGCAGCAGCAGGCCGACGACGTTGAGCAGCGTGGACTTACCTGATCCGGCTGGACCGGTGAGCGTGACAAGCTCGCCGTGCCTGACAGCCAGGTCGATCGGGCGGAGCGCGGCCCCGGCCGGCCTGGATAGCTGACGCCCGCCTGACGCAGATCGATCAGGGGCTGCGCGTACGGACGGCTCAGCGGCGCGGCCGGACGGCTCAGCGGCTGGGTCAGCGACTCGGTGGCCATCGGCCAACTCCGATCAGCACGTGATCGCCCGCCCGCAGGGCGCCGCGCTTGGAGGCCTGCACTGCAACCAGTCCGTCAGCGGTTGGCCCGGTGACAACCGCGACTGTGACCCGCCGGCCGCCCCTGAGCACGACCACATGGGCGGCGCTGCCATGCCCGCTCGACGCGATGGCCGCGACGGGCACGGTCAGGACCGGCTCGCTGGTCACCCGGGCCCGCAGCGTCAGGCGGACGCTCGCTCCAATCATGCGCTGCGGCAGCGCGCGTCCCGGCTTGACCAGGACCGGGTAGCCGTGCGGCGGTGGTCCGCCGACGGCTGGCAGCGAGCCGATCCTGGTCACCGTTCCACGGGCGGTCAGCCGCGGGCTCGCCGCGATGATCGTGGCAGACATTCCCAGGTGCACCTCCCCGGCCTGGTGCGCGGTCAGGTCGGCCGTGACGTACGGAGATCCGGTCGCGAGCGTCAGCACGGCCGCGCCGCCGACCAGGTCGCCGACTCGGGCTCCGACGGATGTGACGAGGGCCGATGCGGACGGGATGAAGACGACCTCGCTCCTCGGCAGGTAGGCGCTGGGAATCACGAACACACTCGTCGTCCGCCTGGCAGCGATCCCGTGGGCGGCGGAATGTGGCGCGGCGGGCTCTCTGGTGGCAGGCGGGCGGGTGACCCTGCGGTGGTAGACCGGGGCCTGATAGCCGAGGTGGCGATAGAAGAGCAGCAGGGCGAGAGCCGTGCTGTCGCCGAAAGTGCCGCGCGTGTCGAAGTCGGCGTAGCCGAAGTGCACCAGGTTCCGCTGCAATTGGCTGACATCCGGGCCGTGGTCTCCTTCGTGCAGGTCACGGTAGGCGGGCAGGCGGCCGCGGAGCAGGATCACAGGGCGTCCGTCGATCTCAGCGATGAGGTGCCCTGGCCTGACGCGGTCGCCGGCCTTCTCCGGCATCCTGGTGAGCGTGACGGTGCTGAACGGGGCCATAGCGGTCAACAAGATCGGCCGCCTGGACCGCACGATGCCCTGCACGGTAATGGCGTGCCGAAGCACCTGCCACCGCGCCACGGCGGTGATGGGCGTCGACGCGGGCGCGGCCGACTGTGCCGCCACGTCGTGCGGTGACTCGATGAAAACGGTCGTGGCCAGGCCCACCACCGACATGGCGACCACGCCAATGGCAAGGCCGCCGAAGAACAGTCGTCTGGGCCCCAGCGGGTCCAGTGCCGGTCCGCTTGCCGAGAGCCTGGCGGCAGCGAGAAGCCGCATGGCTCATCCCCCGTACAACAGTTGACCCCCCCGCCTACCTCGCGCAGGCTACCACGATGCGGCGCGCGGAAAAGGGAACCGCGCGGCGCCCGGATTGGCGCCCTGACCTGCGATTTGGCACGTGCCGGTCATCGGCGTGCAAACTCCTCGCCGAGGTCGGCCTGCACTGGTGCGGTGCGCCCGAACATGCCCCGCTTGCGCGGGGTGAGAACTGGCGAGGGCGGGAATGCTGTCCTGGTGCGACGGACGGGGGACCGGAGCTCGAAGACTGCTCCGAGGGTTCCGCTCAGGCAGCGGATCAGACGATGGATCGGGGCCGACGGCAATCCACTGCGGCGCCCGATTGACAAGTTCGAGAGCGCGGTGCGGGTCGTTCTGGTGCTCGCGTTCTTGATCGGCGCGCCGATGCTGGCACCTGCGATGCGTCACGTTGTCGAGGCGGCTGGCCTTCGGCAGGTGCATCGTGAGGCCTCCTGGCGCCAGGTACCTGCCGTCTTGCAGCGGGCCGCGCCACCGCAGTTCTACGGCTACGGGTCGATGGCGACCTTCTGGGTGCCTGGCCGTTGGCAGGCGCCCTCTGGCGCCGCCAGGCAGGGCCGCATTCCGGCCAGGTCCGGAGATCAGGCGGGGCGCAAGGTCAGGATCTGGGTCGACTGGGCCGGTCATGTCATGAACAGGCATCCGATGACCGTTGGCATGGTCCAGGTTCGCGCGGTGCTGCTGGAGGTCGGCAGCGTGGTCGCCCTTGGCCTGCTGCTGCTCCTGCTGGCCGGACTGACCAAGCTGATGCTGAACCGGCGCCGGATGGTGCACTGGGGCCTGGATTGGGCGTGTTTCGGGCCGCGCTGGAGCACCAGGCGGTGGCCGCGTAGCTAGCCGCGCTTGGTACTAGCCGGCGCGGGCTGTGCCCAGGACAGCGGTGACCGCCCTGGCAACCTCCAGGTCTTCACGCGCGGTCACCACCAGGGTTCGCACCGGCGCGCCGTCCGCGGTGATGTCGGCGTCGGCGCTGGCGGCGGCGTTCGCGTTCTGGTCGATCGCGACGCCAAGGAAACCGAGCCCGCCCGCCGCGCGGGCCCGCACTACGTGGGCGTGCTCGCCGATCCCGCCGGTGAAGACGAGCGCGTCGAGGCCGTTCATCGCGGCCGCCATTGCCGCGATCGCGGCGGTGAGACGGTGCGCGTGGACGTCGAGCGCGAGTGCCGCTGCCGCGTTGCCGCTGGCCGCGGCCGCCGCCACCTCCCGGTAGTCGCCGCTGCCGCTAGGCAGTTCGGCCAGCCCTGCCAGGCCGGACCGGTGCTCGAGACCGCCGGCCAGTTCGGCGGACGGAATCCGGTCCGCGAGCCACGCGACCATCCCGGGGTCCACGCTGCCAGGCCTGGTGGCCATCACCAGACCATCCACCGGCGTGAATCCCATAGTGGTCTCGACGCTATGACCCCTGTGCACCGCCGCCAGTGAGGACCCGGCTCCGAGGTGACATGTCACGATCCGGTCATGTCGCGTATCTGATGCATGCAGCATTTCGGCCGCGCGGCGGGACGCGTACGCGTGCGACAGGCCGTGAAAGCCGTATTTCCGCAGCCCATAGGTGGTGCGCCAGCCGGCCGGCAGCGGATAGGCGTACGCGTGCGGCGGCAAGGTCGCATGGAAGGCCGTGTCGAAGCAAGCGACCTGAGGCAGGCCGGCGAACGCGGCAGTGGCGGCGTCGATCCCGGCGATGGCGCGCGGCTGGTGCAGGGGAGCGAGCGGGGTCAGGCGGGCAATGCCCGCGCGGACGTCGTCGTCGATCAGCGTGGCCACGGTGTACGCGCTGCCGCCGTGGACGACCCGGTGCCCGATCACCGCCGGCGCGCGATCGTCCTCTTTCAGCGCGCTGAGGTAGTCGCGCAGATCGGGAGCATCAGGGCTGCCGTCCCAGCGATCGATGTCGCGGCGGTCAGCTTCGGTTTCGTCGGCGGCGATGACCGAGAGCTTGAGGCTGCTCGAGCCGGCGTTGAAGACCAGTACGCGCGCCCCGCCGGGCAGCCGGGTCACCGCAAGCCGGGAACGCGGATCGCGCGGCCGCCGGCCGTCCTGGCCCGCGGGACCGGTTCACCCTGGCCGGCGTGCGTGCCGCTGCCCCAGACCCACTGGGTGATCTCGGGCATGTCCTCGCCGTGCGCGACGATCCAGGCCCGGTGCCGTGCCCTGCTGTCGGTCATTTCCTGGCGCAGCACGGCGGCGCGCGGGCCCAGCCCTGGCACCCGGTCAATTACGTCCATCACCAGGTGGAACCTGTCCATGTCGTTGAGCACGAGCATGTCGAACGGCGTGGTGGTGGTTCCCTCCTCCAGATACCCGCGCACGTGCAGGTTGTCGTGACCGTGGCGGTTATAGGTGAGCCGGTGGATCAGCGTCGGGTAGCCGTGATAGGCGAAGATGACCGGCTTGTCGGCCGTGAAGAGCGTGTCGTACTCGGCATCACTCATCCCGTGCGGGTGCTGGCTGGCCGGCTGGAGCCGCATCAGGTCGACCACGTTGACGACGCGCACGCGCAGGCTAGGCAGGTGCTCGCGGAGTATGTCCGCGGCCGCGAGCACCTCGATCGTCGGCACGTCTCCCGCGCAGGCGAGCACGACGTCGGGCTCAGCTTGCTGGCCGGTATCGCCACCGTCGCTGCTCGCCCAGGTCCAGATGCCCGCGCCGCGCGCGCAGTGCACGGCGGCCTCGTCGATGTCGAGCCACTGCGGCGACTGGTGCTTGCCAGCGACGATCACGTTGACGTAGTTCCTGCTCCGCAGGCAGTGGTCGGCGACCGAGAGCAGGCAGTTGGCGTCCGGCGGCAGGTAGACCCTGATCACCTCGGCCTTCTTGCTCACGACATGGTCGATGAAGCCGGGGTCCTGATGGGAGAAGCCGTTGTGATCCTGCCGCCAGACGTGCGAGGTGACCAGGTAGTTAAGCGACGCGACCGGCTGCCGCCAGGGCAGCCGCCTGCTGACCTTCAGCCACTTGATGTACTGGTTCAGCATCGAGTCGATCAGGTGGATAAACGCTTCGTAGCAGGAGAACAGCCCGTGCCTGCCGGTGAGCAGGTAGCCCTCGAGCCAGCCCTCGCAGGTGTGCTCGGACAGTATCTCCAGCACCCGGCCGTCGGGTGCCAGGTTCACGTCCGTCGGCTTGACCTCGGCTTCCCACGTTTTGCCGGTCACTTCGATGACCGCGGTCAGCCGGTTCGATTCGGTCTCGTCGGGCCCGACGAGGCGGAAGTTCCTGGTCGCCAGGTTGCGGCGCATAACGTCGGCCAGCATCCCGCCCAGCACTTTCGTCGGCTCGACGCTCGTGGCTCCCGGCTCGCGGACGTCGACCGCGTGGTCGCGAAGATCGGGCAGGTCGAGGTCGCGCAGCAGCAGGCCGCCGTTGGCGTGCCGGTTCATGCCGAGCCGCCGGTCGCCCGTCGGGACGAGCGCGAGCAGCTCTGGCCGCGGGCGGCCGCCGGAGTCGAAGAGATCGCCGGGGCCGTAGGAGAGCAGCCACTGCTCGAGCTGGCGCAGATGCGCCGGGTTGGTCCTGACCTCTCCGAGGGGCACCTGATGGGAGCGCCAGGTGCCCTCGACGGGGAGGCCGTCGACCATGACGGGGCCGGTCCAGCCCTTGGGAGAGCGCAGCACGATCATCGGCCACGCCGGCCGTCGAGCTGGTCGTGGCGCGTGGCCGGCCTGGCCGCTGGCGCTGGTCCTTGCCTCGGCCCGGATCTCGCTGATCCGCGCCACGGCGGCGTCGACGGTGGCAGCCATCAGCTCGTGCATGACCAGCGGGTCGTCCCCGCTGACGTAGGACGGCTGATAGCCGAAACCGCGCAGCAGCGCGTCGAGTTCGTCATCGCCGATCCTGGCCAGCAGCGCCGGATTGGCGATCTTGTAGCCGTTCAGGTGCAGGATCGGCAGCACCGCGCCGTCCGTGGCCGGATTGAGGAACTTGTTGGAGTGCCAGCTCGTGGCCAGCGGGCCGGTCTCGGCCTCTCCGTCGCCGACCACGCACGCGACGATCAGGTCGGGGTTGTCGAAGGCGGCGCCGTACGCGTGCGAGAGCGAGTAGCCGAGCTCGCCGCCCTCGTGGATAGAGCCAGGGGTCTCTGCGGCCACGTGGCTGGGCACCCCGCCTGGGAAGGAGAACTGGCGCATCAGCCGTGCCATGCCTGCTTCGTCCCTGGACACACTGGGGTAGATCTCTGCGTAGCTGCCTTCCAGCCAGCAGTTCGCCAGCGCGGCCGGGCCGCCGTGCCCAGGCCCGATCACGATCATCATGTTGAGATCGCCCAGAGTGATGGCGCGGCTCAGGTGCGCCCAGATGAAGTTCAGGCCGGGTGTCGTGCCCCAGTGCCCGAGCAGCCGCGGCTTGATGTGGTCAGGTCTGAGCGGCTCGGCGAGCAGCGGGTTGTCCATCAGGTAGATCTGGCCGGCCGATAGGTAGTTGGCTGCCCGCCAGTAGGCGTGGAGCGCGGCGAGGTGGTCAGGGGCGAGCGTGCGCGGGGCTGTCATGTCTGAGTGCGGCGGCCGGTCAGTTCTGCCGGACGACAGTGACCGGGCAGTGCGCATGCGTGACGCAGTACGTGCTGACCGAGCCGAGCATGAGGCCGGCGAACCCGCCGTGCCCCCTGCCGCCGACCACGAGCAGGTCCGCGTTCTTGGACTCATCGACCAGGCTCTGCGCCGGATGTCCGTAGATGACCCGGCGCTCGATTGGGAGCGCGGGCTTGTCGCCGCATGTAGCGGCGATCGCCTCGTCGAGGATCTGATGCCTGGACTGCATGACCTCGGCGGTCACCGGCTCAGGCGCGACACCGATCGGCGGACCGCCAGCCACCGACGGATAGTGCCAGGTCAGCACCGCCTGCAGGGACGCTCCTATCGCGTCGGCGTAGCGGGCAGCCCACGCCAGGGCGGTGACCGACGGCGCGGACCCGTCCACGCCCACGACGACGGTCTCCGTGCTGCCGCCTGAGCTCGGCCGCGGCTGCGCAGCCGGCTCCGAGATGGTGTCAGCTGTGGTCATATCTGCCTCGTCTGTCCGTGCCGCCCGGGTTGCGGGCCGCGGTCCGGCGGATCTAGTTCAGCTGTCATCTGACTGTGTACCCAGATTTGACGATCGGGCCCGCTGGCACCAGGGCCTTAGGTCCTCCGGCGATGGCGGACCGGGCAGCGTGCAGGCGGCCTCGGCGTTGTGCCGTGTCCCGCTTGACCGGGCTGGCGCTGGATGGTTTGGTTCTGCACATGAAAACGGCAGGTCGAAGGTCTTAGGCCGGTCGATGACAGCTCTCGCGATCGGATTCGTGGTGATTGCGGCGATGCTGTGCGCGGCTGGTGTGCTCGCGCTGCTCAGGATCGGTCACCTGATGCTCTCCGGCGCGGACGCCCTCGAGCGAGACGGGCTGGCCAGAGGACATGCTGCGCCGACGTGGTCGCTGGCCGACGCGACGGGAGCCGTGTACCGTTCGCCGCCTGTCCGGCCGCTGCAACTCGTCGTCCTCGCCGATCACAGCCTCAAGTCGTTCCCTTCGGTGGTGGCCGGACTGCAGGACGTGCGCGCGGACGCCGATCTGGAAATCGTCATAGTGACGCGCGGACCTGCCGGGCCGGCCATCCAAGTGCTTGACGCGCTCGGCATCGGCGGCGTGCCCGTGCTGACTGGCTCACCCCGGCTGTACGCCAGCTATAACGTCAGGGTGATGCCGTTCGTGATCTTCGTTGACTCGGCTGGTCTGGTGCGCGGCTCCAGCCTGGTTAACCACGACTGGCAGCTGGCCAAACTGCGGCGGGTCGCCGCCATCCCGCCCGATCTTGATGAGGCCGCGACGACGGCGGGCCCGGGTCCGTGGCGCGGCAGCACGGCGACGGCCGGCTAGGACGGTGGATGGCTGGATGGCCGGAATCGCGCTCGCCTGCAAGGCGTCCCTGGCGGTGCTGCTCGTCACCGCTGGCGCTGCGAAGCTCGCCGACCTGCCTGGCTTCGCGGCGACCGTGCGGCTATTCCTGCCAGTCAGAACGAGGTCGGGGTCGCGGCACGCGACCGCCCTGGCCGTCGCCGCTGGCGAGATGGTCCTCGGCGCCGCGAGCCTGTCCAGCCCGCTCGCTTCCTGGCTGAACATCGCGGTGCTGACGCTGTGCTGCGGGTTCGTGGCCATCTCGGCCGTCGGTCACGCGCGCTATCCGGGCCGTGCGTGCCACTGCTTCGGCGCGCTGACCGGGCGCGCGTTCAGCCGGGCCGCGGTCGGCAGGGCCGGTCTGCTCGCGATCGCCGCTGCGCTGGCGGCGCTGCCTGTCAGCGCGCCCCTGCTGCGGCTCAGCGCTGCCGGCCGGCTTGGCCTGCTCGCCGGGGCGGCGCTGATCGCCTGGTGCGGATTCACCGCGGCGGTGGCGATTGGAGCGGGACGCGACGTGCAGACGGGGTGGGCGCCATGATCCGGATTCCGGTGTTCCTGTTCGTGGCCCAGTGGGCCATGCTCGCGGCGCTCGGGCTGCTCGTCGTGATCTTGTACCGCCAGCTCGGCCGGCTGCTGACCGGGAGCGGCCAGGCGGCTGACCTCGGCCCTGCCGTGGGCAGCCAGGCCGCGCCGCTGAGCTACGTCAGGCCGGGGGACCAGCAGCGGCGGACCGTGACACCTGGCGACGGGCAGCCGCTGCTTGTCGCCTTCGCCGATCCGACCTGCCCGTCTTGCGAACAGCTGGTCGGGATGCTGGATGAGCTCACTGCGGCCGGCGATCTGGTCGCGGTCAGGACGCTGGTGCTGATCTCCGATCCCGCTTCCTATCTGCAGATCTCCGACGTGTTCGGGGCGACCGGGCTCGAAGTCGGCCGGCCTGCCGGGCGCGATGGCCTCGATTCGTACCAGGTCTCGGCCACGCCGCTGCTGGTCGCGATCGACGCCGGCGGCGTCGTGCGCGCGGCCGGTTCGGTCATCAAGGCCGCAGAGGTCCGTGCCTTCGCTCAGTCCTGCCTGCTGCCGGCGCGGGCGGCGGCACTGGCCACGATCCCGGCCAGCCCCGGCCCGGCGACCACTGCGATGGGAGAGAACGCCATATGAGCCGTCGACGCGGCACGAGTCTCGACGAGCGGATCGGGGCGATCACCGAGCGAGTCGTCAGGAGAGTGAGCAGGCGGGACGCCCTGCGCCGGGTCGTCGTGGGCGGCTCCGCCGGGATCGCGGCGCTGGCCATCGGCGCGACCCCCGCGCTGGCCGCGACGTGCGACTGCGGTCCGACGAGACGATGCTCGAGCTGCCCGAAGGTCGGCTGCCCGCCCAAGCATCACCTGTGCAAGGGCTCGTTCACCGGCAACTGCTTCAACCGCCAGGGGTACCGGTGCGAGTGGCCGTCGGGTAGCTGGATCGCCTGCATGAACCTCGGCAAGGGGATGGGCTACAAGGTCTGCTACGACTGCATCGGGGCAGGCGGCTGCCGGGACTGGTGCACCTGCCTGAGCGAGTGCATCTGCTGCAATTGCGCGAGCCCCGCCGACGTCCGCGCCGAGCAGCACAGGCTGCAGCACATAGACGCGCAGCCCCAGTGAGCGCGTTCCTGGCCACGCTCCTGGTCGGGCTCGCGGCGCTCGCGGTGCTCCTGGCGGCCGCCAACGGCTACGCCAAGGCGTACTCGCCATGAGGCGTGAACTCGGCGGCCTCGCTGGCAGCCGGTCTTCCGGTCGGGAGGCGTGCCGTCAGGATCGGCGTGCTCGCCGCGTACACGCTCCCGGCGATCGCGGCCTGGACGTTGCTGGGACTCGGGCTTGGCGCCACGGGCGTGGCGCTGCCCGGCCTGCGCCCGGTCGCGCTGGCGGGGGCAGGTGCCTACGGCGGCTACTACGGCGTGACCGAGATCGCGGGCCGGCGCGGCCTCTCGCCGCCAGGCCGGCGCTGGCAGGTGCCGCAGACCATGCTGATCGCCGCGGCGCCGCGGCGGCGGCTCGTTGTCTGGGGCGCACTGCTCGGGCCGGGATTCGCCACCCGCAACCCGTTCGCCGGCTTCGGCCTGCTGCCGCTCGCCATCGTCGCGATGCCGGGGATCGGCCCCGGCATCGCGCTCGGCGCGGCGATCGGGCTGGCGCACGGCGCAGCGCGGGCGATGGCCCTGGTCCGCGACGTGCGCGACGTGCGCGACGTGCGCGACCTCAGTCCCGTTCCAGCCGTCCCCATGGCGCTGGACGTAGTGCCCACGCACCTGGACATGGTGCTGAAAACGATCTACTGGCGCCGGTTCGACGGCGCCTTGCTTCTCACGGCGGCGGTGACGGCGATCGCCGCGTGCCTGCGTTCTTTCACCTGATGGCCAGATAGACCTGCGGAGGACAGATGCCACCCACGACCAGGCTGGCGGCGCTCGCTGCCGCCTTCGCGATGATGACCGGCGGGCTGATCCAGACGGCGGCGAGCGCGTCGGCGGCGTCCGGCGGCGCGCCAGCGCACCTGGCCAGCCCTGCGTTCTCCGGGCGGGAGGTTTTCAAGATCGTCTTCAGGATGCCCGGCCCGCGGCACGGCACCGCGCAGGCCTGGGGCGCGTTCAAGGCCAGCGGGCACTTCATCAGGAAGGAAGCGGCTATCACCTTCCCGAAGGGCAGAATCATCGTCCGGCGGCACGTGGGCAAGGTCACCTACAGCGGCCCGAACCTGCGGACCTGCGAATTCTCGATCGTGGAGCGTGGCACCTTCGTGGTGCGGAAGGCCACCGGCGCGTACCGCGGCCTGCACGACTCAGGTCACTTCACCTCCAGGCTGCACGGACGGTTGCAGAAGACAGGCACCAATCGATGCAGCTCGAAGATCGTAGCCAAGCGCACGGTCACGTTCGAAACGGGCAAAGCGAGCTGATCAGCTCGCGCGGTGCCTGCCGCGCTAGCACATAGCCTGTAGGGCATTGTCTGGTTCATGCTGCCGTAGCGGACCACGAATGCGGAGGGGTGCCCGCATGCCTGACCTGTCGCTGCTGCCGCCGTCGGCCGCCATCGATGGCGAGGACTTGCGGATCGGCGGCTGCCTGCTCGGGCAGATCGCGGCCGACTTCGGGACGCCGGCCTACGTCGTCGACGAGCAGGCGCTGCGCGACCGGGCGGCTGAGTACGCCGATGCCATGACGTCCAGACACAGCCGCAGCCGGGTCTGCTTCGCGGTCAAGGCGTTCCCGTCCGTCGCGATGATCAAGGTGCTGGTCGAGTCGGGGCTAGGCTGCGACGTCGTTGGCGGCGGCGAACTGCGCCTAGCCCTCGCCGCCGGCGCCGACCCAGCGACGATCGTCATGCACGGCAACGCCAAATCCGATGCGGACATCCAGGCTGCCCTGGACGCGCGCATCGGTTACATCGTCGTGGACGGCTTCGACGACATCGACAGGATCGAACGGCTGGCGAGCAGGCCGACCCCGGTGCTGCTGCGGGTCAGCCCAGGTGTCGAGTCGAAGACCCACGCTGCCCTCGCTACCGGCGGCAAGGCGTCCAAGTTCGGCGTGCCGGTCGAGCAGGTCCCGGAAGCGATCGCCAGGATGCGGGCGGTGCCTGCCATCGACCTGCACGGGCTGCATGCCCACATCGGGTCCCAGATCCTCGGTACCGAGCAGTTCGAGGCGGCCGTCGACGCGCTGGCCAGCCTCGAGCGCTTCGAGGTCTATGACTTCGGCGGCGGCCTAGGCGTCCGCTATGTGCCTGAGGATGCCGCGCCGACGCTGGCCGAGTACGCCGACCGCCTGATCGGGGCCGCGCACAAGCACCTCGGCGAGGACATCGAGATCCTGATCGAGCCTGGTCGCTCGATGGTCGCGAGGGCGGGCTTGACGCTCTACCGGGTGGTCACGATCAAGCGAGGCAGGCTGCACGTGGCCGTGGACGGCGGCATGGGCGACAACCTGGAGCACTCCCTGTACGGCCAGCGCTTCACGCCGCTCGTGGTAGGGCACTGGGACGCCGAGCCCGTGCTGGCCGACCTGGTCGGCAAGCATTGCGAGGCCGGCGATGTGATCACGCCCGACGTGCCGGTTGCCAGCCCGCGGATCGGCGAACTCGTCGTGGTCCCCGTCACCGGCGCGTACTGCTTCACGATGGCCAACAACTACAACGCCGCGCTCAGGCCGCCCGTGATCTTCTGCGCGAACGGTGCGGCCAGGGTCGGCGTCCGCCGCGAAACGGTCGACGACCTGCTGGCTCGCGAGGTCTGCCTCTCATAACACCCGCCGCGGGCATTGCTTGACACTGCCGCACGCCGGAAGCGATGCTCTCCATACTCTGTATGCACACCCAGGGCCGCGTCGGGAACCATGCGCCACCCGTGGCTAGCCGCAAAGGAGACGCCCCGATGCCGGTCACTGCCAGGCAGGTCACGGAACTGCTCGGCGCGATGGTACGGATCGAGTCGGTCACGCCGTCGCTGATCCCGACCGGGGCTGGCGAGGGCAAGGTGGCCGGGTTCATCGCGCAGTGGCTGGCGCGAGCAGGAGCCGACGTCGAGGTCGTCGACGCCGCGCCTGGCCGGCCGAACGTCCTTGCGAGGCTCCGCGGGAGTGGCGGCGGGCCGACCCTGTGCCTGAACGCGCACAGCGACACGGTCGGCTACGCGGGCTGGCCGGACGAGGCGTTGGTGCCGCGCGTCGACGGAGACCGGATGTACGGACTCGGCGCGGCCGACGACAAGGGCGGCTGCGCTGCCGCGATGCTGGCGCTGGCGGGGATCGCCGAGTCCGGCGCGCGGCTTCGCGGAGACCTGCTGGTCGCCTGCGTCGCCGACGAGGAAGGCAGGTCGATCGGCACCGAGCACCTCGTGCGCCAAGGCGGCATCGACGCGGCGATCGTGCTCGAGCCGCAGCCTACGCACGAGCTCGTCGTCGAGCACCAGGGCTTCGGCTGGATCGACGTGATCACGCACGGTGTCGCGGCGCATGGCTGCGAGCCGGACACAGGCGTCGACGCGATCGTGCACCTGGCTGAGGTGATCACCAGGCTGCATCGGCTGGACCAGGACGTATTCGAGCAGGACCCGTCGCCGCTCAACGGCAGGACGGTCTTTCACACTGGCACCGTCGGTGGCGGCACGGACTACGCCACGTACCCGAACTTCGCCCAGGTTGGCATCGAGGTCGGCACCCAGCCGGGGGAGCGCCTGGCCGACCGGGTCGCGGAGATCGAGGCGATCTTCGCCGACATCGCAAGGCACGAGCGGGGGTTCAGCGGGGACGTCATCATCCGGCTGGAGCGTGAGCCGTTCGTGGCGCACGGCCACGAGCGGCTGCAGGACGTCGTCGTCAAGGCGATGACGGCGGTGCTCGGCAGGGAGCCGGCGATCACCGGCATGAACGGCTGGACGGACGCCGCCCTGCTCCAGGCCGCCGGCATCCCGACGCTGCTGCTCGGCTCCACGGGGGGCAACTATCACACCGCGGGCGAGTGGGCCTCGATCGGCGAACTGGTCAGGCTCACCGAGATCCTCGACCTGACCGCCCGCGACTACCTGGCCTGACCGCTCGTTCGCCGGCCCTGCTCGCTAGGCCTGGACCGTCTCCTCGGCCTGCTCGGCCCTGGCAATCTCGTCGGCTTCGCGCTGCTTGACCAGTTCCGAGCCGCCGTGGCGCAGCGCCAGCAGCGCGGCGATGACCAAGACGGTCATGGCCATGGCGAACACGATCACCAGGCCGTGGTGGAACGGCCCGGAGATGAGCTGCGGGAAGAACTGCTTGCCGGTCAGCACGTGCACGTTGTGCGCCGGCAGGTGGTTGAGCACGCCGGTGGGGGCCAGTAGCTGGTGTACCGGGTTGTAGCCGAGGAAGGCGGCGAACAGGCTGCCGACCGGCGGGAGGTTGGCGATCTGGTGCGCGATGGCGCCCGGCACCCCCTGGCCCGTCAGGCCCCTGGTCAAGGTCGTGGGCAGGGTCGAGGCCAGTCCCGCGATCATCAGCGAGAAGAAGATGCCGATCGACAGCACGAAGCCCGAGTTGGTGAACGTGGCGAGCATGCCGGAGGCCGCGCCGCGCTGCCTGGGCGGCACGCTGTTCATGACGGCGGCGGCGTTCGGCGCGGAGAACAGGCCCATGCCGGCGCCTGAGATGAAGATCAGGATCGCGAACGCCGGATAGCTGAAGTTGGTGGGCAAGAGCAGCAGGCCGCCGAAGGAAGCCGCGGACAGCAGCAGCCCGCCCGAGGCGAACAACCGGGCGCCGTACCGGTCGGACAGCCAGCCGGACAGCGGCCCCGCGACCAGGAAGCCGGCGGTCAGCGGCAGCAGGTAGATGCCCGACCACAGCGGCGTGTCGATGAACGAATAGCCGTGCAGCACAAGCCAGATGCCCTGCAGCCAGATGATCAGCATGAACTGCATTCCGCCGCGAGAGATCGACGCGAGCAGCGCCGCCGCCGCGCCGGTCGAGAACGACCTGATCTTCAGCAGCCGCAGGTCGAACATCGGCGATTGCACCCGCAGTTCGATGAAGCAGAAGGCCGTCAGCAGCGCGGCACCGCCGATCAGGCCGCTGAGAACCACCGGGCTTGTCCAGCCCATCGAGTGCCCGCCGTAGGGCTGGATCCCGTAGGTGATACCGGTGAGCAGCGCGATCAGGCCGACCGCGAACGTGATGTTGCCAAGCCAGTCGATCTTGGATGGCGTCCGCGCGCCGACCTCACGCAGACTCAGGTAGGACCAGATCGCGCCGCCGATCCCGATCGGCACGGAGACGAGGAAGACCAGCCGCCAGTCCACGGCGGCCAGGATGCCGCCCAGGATCAGGCCGATGAACTGGCCGGAGATGCCAGCCACCTGGTTGATCCCCATCGCCATGCCGCGCTGGTTGAACGGGAACGCATCGGTCAGGATCGCAGGGGAGTTGGCCATCAGCATGGCGCCGCCGACAGCCTGGATGATCCGGAAGCCGATCAGCCACAGCGCTCCGCCAGGACCGGTCAGCGGGTCGAACGGCAGCGCGAGGGCTCCGAGAGCGAACACCGTGAAGCCCAGGTTGTACATCTTGACCCGGCCGTAGATGTCGCCAAGACGACCGAGCGTGACCACCAGCACCGCCGAGACGACCAGGTAGCCCATCAGCATCCAGAGCAGGTAGCTGATGTTGCTCGGGGTCAGCGGGTTCAGGTGAATCCCGCGGAAGATCGCCGGCAGCGAGATGATCACGATCGAGGCGTTGACCGTGGCGGCGAGCATCCCGAGCGTGGTGTTCGACAGCGCCACCCACTTGTAGTGGCCGCCGCCCCGCAGTCCGCGCTTGCCGGGCTCCTGTGCCCCGCTCGCGTTGCCGCCTGCCTGCCCGCGATCTGTCGTAGCCAAATTCGTATGCCTCACTGGGGTGGTGTGGTCTGCCGCTACTCCACGTCTGAACCTGACGTGGAGTCAACTTATTTCATAGGCTAACTATGTTCCTGGCTGGTTTCGAGGGCACCCCCGCAACCGCGCACGATGATCCCCAGATGGGTAGCACCTAGGTCGATGAAGCTCATCGACGACCTGATCCAGCGCGCTGACGACCTCCAGCGGCACCGGCCGGTGCTGGCGTTCCCCCTCGCTGTGCTGAAGAAGTTCGCCGACGATCGAGCTGGCAACCTCGCCGCGCTGATCGCTTACTACACGTTCGTCGCGATCTTTCCGCTGCTGCTCGTACTGGTCACCGTGCTTGACCTGGTGCTGCGCCAGCACCCAGGGCTGCGTGAGCAGCTGGTCAACTCGGCGCTGAGCGCCTACCCGGTGATCGGCCCCCAGCTCAGCAGCAACGTAAGCCCGCTCCATAGCACCGGCGTCGCGCTCGCGGTCGGCATCGTGGGTGCCCTGCTCGGCGCCCGCGGGATCGCCATGGCCATGCAGAACGCGCTCAACTCGGTCTGGGCCGTACCCCAGGAGCGCCGGCCGGCCTTCCCGTGGTCGTTGCTGCGCGGCATCGCCCTGATCGCGGTCATCGGCGTCGGCCAGATCGTGACGGTGCTACTGTCCGGCATCGCTGGCGGGCTCGGCCACCTGCTGACCGGGGCTCCCGCGGAAGTCGGCACCATCGCGCTGGCCTTTGTCCTCAACATCGGGGTCTTCTGGGTAGCGTTCAGGCTGGCCACTGCCGCCGAGGTGAGCTGGAGCCAGCTATTCCTGGGCGCTGTGCTCTCGGCGGCCTCCTGGCAGGTGCTGCAGTTGCTCGGCGGCGTCATCGTCGGCCGGAGCCTGCAGCACAGTTCGGCCCTGTACGGGGTGTTCGGCATCGTGCTTGGCCTGCTCGCATGGCTGTATCTGCAGGCGCAGATCACGCTGTACGCGGCCGAGGTGTGCACCGTGCGCACCTGGCGGCTCTGGCCGCGCAGCCTGCGGGCGCCCGCGACCGAGCAGGACCGGCTCGCCTACGAGCGGTACCACCGGGCCGATCGCCGCCTGCCGGCCGATTGAACGCGCGGACTGTCGTTCGCACCTGCGCGGTCCCAGGTCCGGTTACCAGGCGCGGTTGGCCGGGGTGGGCTTGGCGGGTTTAACTTGGCACATGACGACGACAACAGACCTGACCGGCCGGGCGCACGGCGCGAGCCCGGTGGACTTCGAGGCATACGGCGACTACGGCGGCCGGCCGAAGGCTGCCGCGAAGCAGCCGGCTCCTGCTGAGTTCTCGCGGCCCGCCTATCCGTTCCAGGGCCGGGTCACCGCTGACGGGTCAAGCGGCCACCCAGCCGAAGGCCGGCCGGTATCACCTGTACATCTCCTGGGCGTGCCCGTGGGCGCAGCGCACCGCGATCGTGCGCAAGCTGCTCGGGCTGGAAGACGTGATCTCGCTGAGCGTCGTCGATCCGGTGCGCGACGGGCGCGGCTGGGCGTTCCGGGAGGGCGACGGGCACGGCCTCGACCCGGTGAACGGTTTCGCATTCCTGCGCGAGGCCTATGCGGCGACCGAGCCCGGGTACGACGGCCATATCTCGGTCCCTGTGCTGTGGGACAAGCAGGCGGGCCAGATCGTCAGCAACAACTTCCCCGACATCACGATCGACCTGGGCACCCAGTTCGGCCGCTGGGCCGACCCGTCGGTGCAGTTGTACCCGGCTGAACTGCGGGCCGAGATCGACGAGATCAACCAGGTGGTCTATACCTCGGTCAACAACGGCGTCTACCGGTCAGGCTTCGCCACCACGCAGCAGGCCTACCACGAGGCGGTTACCGACCTCTTCGGCGTCCTCGACGACCTGGAGCAGCGTCTGGCAGACCGCAGGTACCTGACGGGTCCCACGCTGACTGAGGCCGACGTCCGGCTGTGGGTGACGCTGGCCAGGTTCGACGCTGTCTACTACTCGCACTTCAAGACCAACCTCAGGCGGATCACCGACTACCCGAACCTGTGGGGGTACGCGCGGGACCTGTACTCGCGCCCTGCGTTCCGCGAGACGACGAACTTCGACCACATCAAGCGGCACTACTACACGACCCACGGCTCGATCAACCCGACCAGGATCGTCCCCGACGGCCCGCTGCTCGGCTGGGACACCCCGCACTCCCGCGCCGCCCTCTGACCCAACCGCCCGTCCCGCCCCCGCGCCACCCAACTCACCACTTTGGACACGACTGGTAGTCACAAATCGCCTGAACCGGACGCCGAAATGGCTCATCCGTATCCAATGTCGCGGGCGATCGGGCGATCGGGCGATCCGACGCTCCTCCGCACCTCGAATTCGCCCGCGAGATGGGCGGGGTTCAGGTGGCGGTGGTTGGATCTGGCGCAAATAGCGGGATCGGCGGAGCGGAGGATCTCCATGGGCAGAGCGCGCGAAATCGGATGGCGGCGGCACTGGCTGCCAGCGACAGCGGCAATGACCGCGCTGCTCGCCGGGGCCGCCTTGTCAGCCGCCGGTCCCGCGACTGCGGGAACGGCTTCGGCCGGGACGGCCCGGGCGGCGGGGGCTGGTCAGGCCCAAGCGTCCGGTGACTCCATCAAGAAGATCCATCATGTCTGGATCATCGAGCTGGAGAACACGACGTTCGCGAGCAGCTTCGGGGACCCGAAGGCCGACCCGTACCTGGCGCGGACGCTGGTCGGCAAGGGCGCGCTGCTCTCTAACTATTTCGGGATCGGCCACGACAGCCTGGACAACTACATCGCCCAGATCTCCGGGCAGGCGCCCGACTTCCAGACCGGGCAGGACTGTGAGTACTTCAGCAAGTTCCTGCAGTTCGGCGGCGAGACGTTCGACAAGTGGACGAAATACCGGCAGCTCTCTGGCGACGGGTGCGTGTACCCGGCGTACGTGCCGACCATCGCCTCTGAGCTGAGCGCCAGGCATCTGGCCTGGAAGTCCTACAACCAGGACATGGGCAACAACCCGCGGCGGGACGGAACCACGATGACCGCCAGCGGGCCGGCCTGCGGGCATCCGCGGCTGGGCGCCATCGACAAGACCGACATCACTGGACCGGCCAACGACAGCTACGCGACCAGGCACAACCCGTTCGTCTACTTCCAGGCCATCATCGGGCGCCCGGCCTATTGCGATCGGCATGTCGTGTCGCTGCGCCCGCTCGGCAGCGATCTGCGGTCCGCCCGCACGACGCCCGCGTACTCCTGGATCACGCCGAACACCTGCACGGACGGACATGACACCCCGCGCTGCCAGAACGGCGCCAAGGGCGGTCTGGTCCAGGTCGACAGATTCCTGGCCCACTGGGTACCGCGGATCATGGCCTCGCCTGCCTACCGCCGCGGCGGGCTCATTGTGATCACATTTGACGAGTCCGGCGACGACCGGCAGGCCGCCGCGTGCTGCGGCGAGCGGCTCAGCGTCGGCTATCAGGATCCTTCGCACCCGGACGCCAACGAGCCAGGGCTGTTCGGCCCGGGCGGCGGCCGGGTGGGCGCGGTCGCGCTGTCCCCGTTCATCAAGCCAGGAACGAGGAGCAACGCGGACTACAACCACTACTCGCTGCTCAAGACCGTGGAGCGGATCTTCGGGCTGCCCCTGCTAGGCGACGCCCTGCAGCCGCAGGTCCGCGCGTTCGGGCGGGACGTCTTTACCCGCTGACGTTGGCGTAGCGCCGTAGCGCCGACATGTCAGGCAGCCTCTGACATGTCGGCGCGCGTCCTTCCTGCCGGCCGAGTATTGATTTCTCCTCATTGCGCGGTGCACGCCAGAATGGGATCTATGAGCCCGGCAGCGCGAGAGGACCCCGCACCCGATCCGACTCCGGCCGGATCACAACCGCCTGGGCCGGCGGGGAGTTCAGCAAAGAAAGGCCGGAGCCTCTGGCGGCACAGGGACTTCATGCTGCTCTGGAGCGGGCAGGCGGTCAGCGAGATCGGCTCGGCTGTCACGATCGTGGCGCTGCCGCTGGCTGCGGTCGTGCTGCTGCACGCGACCACGTTCCAGATCGGCCTGCTGTCCGCGGCGACGACGGTGTGCTTCCTGGTCGTCGCGCTGCCCGCCGGGCTCATCGTCGACCGGGTCGCCAAGCGCCGCCTGATGATCTTCTGCGACGTCGCGCGAATGCTGATACTCGGCTCGGTCGTGGTTGCGGCCGCTTTCGGCGTGCTAACTATGGCGCAACTGTTCGCGGTCGGATTTCTCACGGGCCTGGCGACGGTGTTCTTCGACGTCGCGTACCAGAGCTACCTGCCGGCGCTGATCGCCCGCGACCAGTTGCACGACGGCAACGGCAAGCTCGGCGCGACTCAGGCGTTCTCCCAGGTTGCCGGGCCGGGGCTGGGCGGTGCGCTGTTCGGCTTGCTGAAGGCTGGCGCGATGGCCGCCGACGCGATCTCCTTCGCGGTCTCGACCGCCACGCTGCTGCTGATCAGGGCGCGCGAGCCGCGACCTGGCGACGTGTCCGCGCTGGCTGCCAGGGAAGCGGCCGCCGCTGGCGTGCCAGCGCCCACGGGGTTCGCCGGGCTACGGAAGGAACTCTTCGCTGGCCTGGGGTTCGTGTTCGGGCACAAGGTGCTGCGCAAGATTGCGGCGTGCACGGGGACCGCGAACCTGTTCGGCTCGATCTCCGGCGCCCTGGAAATCGTGTTCCTGGTCAGGGTGCTGCATGTGAGGCCAGCCGAAACCGGCCTGCTGATCGGCGTCGGCAGCGTCGGCGGGGTCCTCGGCGGCATCCTTGCCGGCCGGCTGGCCAAGTGGATCGGGACGGCCAGGATCATCTGGTTCTCGATGGCGGTGTTCGGCGCGATTCCGATCGTCATGCCGCTGGCCGAGCGGGGCCCGAGGCTGGTGCTGTTCCCGATCGCGATCGCCGGGCTCAGCTTCACCGTGGTCCTGTACAACATCGCCCAGCTCAGCTACCGGCAGCTGATCTGCCCGCCGCACCTGCTTGGCCGGATGAACGCGGCCATGCGGTGGATCGTGTGGGGCACGCTCCCGCTTGGCGGCCTGCTCGGCGGTGTGCTCGGCAGCCTGCTCGGCATCAGGACGACGATCTGGATCGGTGTGATCGGTAGCTGGGCCGCGGCATTCTGGGTGATCTTCTCGCCGCTGCGGAAGATGAAGGATATTCCGCGCGAGGCTCTGGAGGGGGCAGAGCCGCTCGCGGACTCGGTCCAGCCCGTCGTGGACGCCGTACCGTAACAGCTCAGCTGCTGCCGATGCCGAGCAGTGTGAGCACGACGAGGACGATCGTGACGAGGGCGAACACCCCGTGCCCGATCACGACAGAAACCGGGAAATGCCGCTCCGGCGGCACCGCCAGCTCACCGGGCCTGACCTGGTCGCTGTTGGGCATCGCGGTACTGTTGCCGGCGGCCCATGGCTCGTGCGCCGTCCATGCGTCCCCCCGCGGGTCCGCCCGCACGGGTGCCGGGCTCGACAGGGAAAGACCGGACGGCAGGGGCCCGGCTCGGTAGACGCCGATCCAGCGCACGGCCATCGTGAGGCCGAAGGTGGCGACGAAGGCGAGGATGCCGGCGGTCGCCCAGGCGAAGATGTCCTTGTCGGTGATCAGGTACATCAGCCAGATGACCAGGCCGCCCACGGCGAACAGCACGTGCCCGGATACGACCGGCACCGGGAGCCTGGTGGCCGCCGCGCGCTGGAAGTCCGGGTCATACTCGATCAGCCAGATGGCCAGCAAGTAGAGGCCGCCGAGCGCGGTGACGATCCACGTGATGAGGGCAACAACGGGCATTCCTATTCACCCCGGGCTGGTGTTATTCCGAACTGCCTCGACGCAACCTACCTAGTTGACGTACAAACATGCGCTTCAGTTCATCACGATGCGGACGCAACCGCGCACGAATTGTGAAGGCCCCAGTGGCGGCGTCAGGCGCAGGCCGCCTCGGCCTCATCCACGATCCGCGCTGCGAGCGCGAATGACGAGGTCGCGGCCGGTGAAGGGGCGTTGCGCACATGCGTCGCGCCCGGTGTCTGGGAGATCGTGAAGTCGTCGACGAGCCGGCCGTCGCGGTCGACGGCCTGGGCCCGGACGCCGCGGACCGTGCCGCGCTCGATTTGCGTGCGCGCAATTGCGGGAACATATTGCGAACACTTCTTAACGAAGAGCCGACGGCTACTCGCCATTGCGAGTTCGCTCGCCCCGGTGCGCCAGAATCCCTTGGCCAGCGCCCAGGTTCCCGGCCAGCGCAGCGTGTCTCCGGCGTCGCGCAGCGCCTCCCGCACCTCGGATCGCGAGCCTGGCCGACGGTATCCGTCCCGCGCGGCGACGAGCAGAGCGGTCGGTCCGAGCATGACCCCGCCGTCGATGTGCCTGGTGACATGGACGCCGAGGAACGGCAGCGCCGGGTCAGGCACCGGGTAGACCATGCCGCGGACCACCGGACGCTGCCCGTCGGCGATCCGGAGGTAGGCGCCGCGGAAAGGCACAACCCGCGGCTCGGCCGGCGCGCCGGCCGAGACCGCCAGCCGGTCGGACCAGAGCCCGGCGCAGGCGATGGCCCAGTCGGCGCGGAAGGCGCCGTCGGCGTGGACTAGCACGGTGGCAGGCCCGCTCTCGCGGCGGATGGCGCTGATCTCGCAGCCCAGCGCGAACTCCACGCCCTTGGCTCGCAGTTCCCGCTCGATCGCTCTGGCCACTGCGGCGAAGTCGACGATCCCGGTGGCGGGGGAGTGCAGCGCCGCGAGGCCGCGGCACTCAGGCTCGATCTCGGCGATCTCGCGGGCCTCGACCCGGCGGAGCCCGGGGACTCCGTTGGCGCGAGCCCGTATCTCGAGGTCGGCGAGCCGCGGCAGCTCCTCGTCCCTGACGGCGACGATGAGCTTGCCGCACCGCTCGACCGGGATCGCGTTCTGCTCGCAGAACTCATACATCAGCCTCGCGCCCTGAACGCACAGCTTGGCCTTGAGCGAGCCAGGCGCGTAGTAGACACCCGCGTGGATCACGCCCGAGTTGTGGCCGGTCTGGTGCTGGGCGACCGCGGCGGACTTGTCGATGACGATGACCTTTGCGTCGGGGCGGCGCGCGAGCACCTCGCGCGCGACCGCGAGCCCGACGATTCCCGCGCCGACGACGGCGACGTCGTAGCGGTCCCCTGGCGCTGGCATCAGGGCATCCTCTCTCGAACGTTTCGCGGGCATCGGTGCCGGCGGTCAGCCCGCTGGCCAGCCCGCCGCCAGCGCTGACAGCAGCTCATACCCGACGTGGGCGGCGGCGATGCCCGTGATCTGCGCGTGATCGTAGCTCGGCGCGACCTCGACGATGTCCGCGCCGATCAGATTGAGCTTCGTAAACGACCGCAGCACGCCGAGCAGTTCGCGGCTGGTCAGCCCGCCCGCCTCTGGCGTCCCGGTGCCAGGCGCGTGCGCGGGGTCGAGAACGTCGATGTCGACGGAGACGTAGAGCGGCCGGTCGCCCACCCGCTCGGCGATGCGCTCGGCCATTCCTTCGATGCCCAGGCTGTCGGCCTCGGGAGCGGAGATCACCTGGAAGCCGAGTTCGGCGTCCTGACTGAGGTCGGTGCCGGCGAAGAGCGGCCCTCGGATCCCGACGTGGATGCATCCTGACCGGTCGAGCAGGCCCTCCTCCGATGCGCGCCGGAACGGCGTGCCGTGCGTGACGGAGGCGCCGAAGTAGGTGTCCCAGGTATCCAGGTGAGCGTCGAAGTGCACGACGGCGACCGGCCCGTGCACTGCGGCGAACGCGCGCAGCAGCGGCAGCGCGATCGTGTGGTCGCCGCCCAGGGTGAGCAGGTGCGGCACCCGCTCGAGCAGGCCGCGTGCCGCGCGTTCGATCGCCGCGACGGCATCGTCGATGCTGAACGGGTTGACCGCGACATCGTCGGCGTCGACGACCTGGAGGGTGGCGAACGGCGACACGTCGAGCGCCGGGTTGTAGGGCCTGAGCAGCCGCGAGGACTCCCTGATGTGCGCCGGGCCGAACCTGGCGCCAGGGCGGTAGGTCACGCCGCTGTCGAAAGGAACGCCGAGCACGGCGGCGTCGGCCCGGCTGACCTCGCCGATCCTCGGCAGCCTGGCGAAGGTCGCGGGCCCGGCGAACCGCGGCACCTTCAACGCGTCGACCTGGCCGACGTGGCCACCCTCGCTGATCCTCGGGACAGGGTCGCTCATTCGGGCTCCGTTCGTCGATGCTGGCCGGCGATGGCATCGATCATCCCGCGCACGGCCGCGGCCCTGTGGGTGACCCCGTCACGCTGGGCAGGCGGCGGCCGAGCGCGGGATGCCCGCGCGATGCTCAGGCGCTGACCGCGACGCCCGCGTCTATCGCCGCAAGCTCGCGATCGCTGGCCTCGATCGCGGTCTGCTCGGCCGCTCTGTCCAGCGACCGGCACAACAGCAGGTACAGCAGGCCTGAGATGAGCAGGCCAACTGCCCACGAGTAGTCGACGCCGTTCGTCAGGTGGCCGGGCACCGGGCCGGTATAGGAGAAGCTGCCGATCGGGTAGATCACCATGAACGGGATCTCGGCCGCGAACCCGACCGCGTACGCGGTCAGGCCCCGCCATCCCCACCGGCGGTAGACGCCGTCCAGCCGGAAGATGTCGGTAATCGCGTAATGGCCGTGCCGCACGAAGAAGTAGTCAACGAGGTTGAGCGCTGTCCACGGGACAAGCAGGTACAGCATCAAAGTCAGCGAGTCCAGCACCGCTGTCACGGCGCTCGCCGAACTCCACGCGAGGCCCAGCAGGTACCAGATGGCGGCCAGCACGACGATCGTGCCCGCTCGCCACAGCCTGCTGCTCTTGATCTTCCTGAACGCGTCGATCCCGGTCAGGACGCTGAGCATTCCGCCGTACGCGTTCATCCCCATCGTGGCCATCAGCGCGGTCGCGGACAGGACCGCGGTCACCGAACCGAGTGGCGCCGCGATGTTGTCGCCAACCTGCTGCAGGCCGACCAGTCCGTCGGTCGCGCCGAGCCGCGTCGCCAGCCAGGCACCCAAGGCAATCAGCCACACGGCCGAGCCCGAGGCCCCGAAGAAGACCGCGAAGATGATGCCTGCGGGCTTGGTCGACTTCGGCATGTAGCGCGAATAGTCAGAGACGTAGGGCGCGTAGGTGATGTTGTAGGCGGCGGCGACCGTGAACTGGGCCATGAACGCCGCGAAGACGAATCCCGCCGGCTTCGGCGCATGGCCGCCGGCGTGGCCCAGAAAGATCGCGACCGAGATGATGGCGTAGCACGGGAACGAGATCACGAGCAGGAACCTGAATACCCGGTGCACCCAGTCGTAGCCGAAGATCGCGAGCAGGGCGGCCAGCACGGCCGTGCCTATTGCGACGAGCCCTGCGCTCCAGCCGAAGGCGCTATGCAGGCCGTTGCTCATGATCACCTGGTCGGCCACGTTGAAGGCCATGTAGGTGAAGAGCACGGCGAACAGTGCGACCACAACCCCGCGGTAGCCCATCTGAGCCCGCGTCTGGATCATCTGCGGTAGCCCGAAGACCGGCCCCTGGGTCGCGTGAAAGGCCATGAACAGGGTGCCGAAGGCGATGCCGAGGAAGCCAGCCAGAATCGACCAGCCAAGCGAGAGGCCGAGCACCGGTCCGACGAAGCCGATCGGGATCGTGAAGAACTGGAAGTTGCCGAGGAACCACAGCATCGCCTGCTGCCAGGTCTTGCCGTGCCGTTCGGACTCCGGGATCCAGTCG
This sequence comes from uncultured Actinomycetota bacterium, assembly GCA_963696215.1. Taxonomy (GTDB): domain Bacteria; phylum Actinomycetota; class Actinomycetes; order Streptosporangiales; family Streptosporangiaceae; genus Chersky-822. The sequence goes on along the minus strand of CAVOJF010000002.1, from coordinate 415,704 downwards.
ATCGAATGCACTTCGATCTGGCTGAGCAGCGCGCCCTCGACCTCTGGGTGCGGGGCTTCCGTCCTGGGCGCCTGTCGTCATTTCGCCTCCTGGTCGGGGATTGGCCGTGACGGCCCGCTGAAGCTAGTCCTGACTGTGACGGGACGTTTCATTGATGTCAACCCTTGTTTCCCAAGGGTTTCTGGTATCCCATGAATGGAGCGGCGGACACATGCCTGACATGGGCAAAGGAGGGCGATGCTCACGGCTAGAGGTCGAGATGGCGGGGGCGGCGCGGCGGGCGCGAGCCTCGGCGACGGCGCCGGCCGGCCCGACGAGAGCCCGCGGATCGGCGCCCAGCTTCGGGCCGCGCGGCACGCGTCCCGGATGAGCATGGCCGAGGTCGCTGAGAAGAGCGGACTGACCAAGGGCTTCCTGTCCAAGCTGGAACGAGACCTGACGAGCGTCTCCGTGGCGTCCCTGATCAGGCTGTGTGACACGCTCGGCATCTCGGTCGGCTCGCTGTTCCGTGCCGCCAAAGGCGAGGTCGTCAGGAAGGGCGAGTACCCGGCGATCAACTTCGGCGGCAAGAAAATCAGGGAGTACCTGCTCACGCCCGCCGGCGAAAAGCGCGTGCAGGCCATTCTGAGCTACATCGAGCCCGGCGGCGGCAGCGGCGACGAGCCCTACTCGCTGCCCACCGACGTGGAGTTCGCCATCGTCCTGGCCGGGCAGTTGCGCGTCGTTGTGGCCGGCGAGGAGCTCGTGCTCGGCGAGGGCGACGCGTTTACCTTTGCGTCCAGGGCCGAGCACACCTTCCAGGTCCCGCCGTCGGCCGGGCCGACCAAGGTGCTCTGGGTGTTCTCGCCCGCTTTGCCCGACCACAACTTCGACGTGCAGCGGCTTGCCAAGGAGCAAGCCAGGGCGCGCGCAGGGCGATCCAGGGCCGCGGTCGGTGACGCCCGGTGAAGCTGATCGTCGTGGGCGGCGGAGTCGTCGGCGCCGCTTGCGCCTATACCGCCGCGGGCCTTGGCGCCGAGGTCGTGCTGGTGGACGCGGATCTGCCAGGACAGGCCACAGCGGCAGGCGCCGGAATCATCTGCCCATGGTCATCTCGTGTGCACGACCCGGTCTGGTACGCGTTCGCGTGTGCGGCCGCGCGCGAGTATCCCGCCGTGGTTGACGAACTGGCCGCCGGCATCGGCACGGACGCGGCCGCCTTGTCTTACCGGCGGGTCGGCGCGCTGATGCTGGCGGACGACGAGGACGAGGCCGAGCGCGAGTGCCAGCGGCTGCGCGCAGGGCTCGCCGCCGCCCCTGAGATGGGTGAGGTTGTGGCACTCGGCGCGGCGCAGGCTCGCGAGCTGTTCCCCCCGCTGGTGCCAGGTGCGGCTGCCGTCTACGTCGGCGGGGCGGCACGGGTGGACGGCAGGCGGCTGCGGGCAGCGCTGGTCAGGGCGGCGCTCGCCAAGGGCGCGGTTGTCATGGCCGGCCGGGCACAGCTCGATTGTCAGGCCGGGCGGGTCACTGGCGTCGAGGTCGATGGCCAGATCATGCCCGCTGATGTCGTGGTGGCCGCCGCCGGTGCGTGGACCGCGTCGCTGGCTGCTGCGGCCGGCGTCACCGTCCGGGTGACGCCGCAGCGCGGCCAGATCGTTCACCTGCGCCTCGACTCGGTCGATACCAGCCGCTGGCCTGTCGTCCTGCCCGCTGCGAGCGGACACTACCTGCTCGCTTTCGACGATTCGCGCGTGGTCGCCGGGGCGACCCGCGAGACCGGATCGGGCTTCGACGCTCGCGTGACCGCCAGCGGCCTTGACGAGGTGCTGACCCAGGCCCTGGCGGTGGCGCCTGGCCTCGCCGACGCGAGTCATGTGGAGACGCGGGTCGGCCTGCGTCCGGCCGGACCCGACATCCGGCCGTTGCTGGGGCCCGCCGGGATTGACGGGCTCGTGATCGCGACCGGCCTTGGCGCGACCGGGCTCACGCTCGGGCCGCTGGCCGGCGCGGTGGCGGCCAGAACCGCGCTCGGCGTGGACCAGCCCTTCGATCTCACGCCGTTCGACCCGCTGCGCTGATTGCGCCGGCGCCAGGACCTGGGGAGTTGCGATGCTGCACGATCGCTATGGGATACGAGACCTCGCCGCGCCGTGGTACGCGGGCAGCGCGTCATTTCTCCGCGCTCCGTGGGTCCCGCCTGCCGATGTGCCCGACGGATACATCGCCATCGCCGGGATGCCGGTGGACCAGTACGCCACGACGGCCGGTCACACCGGTATGCGGCACGGGCCGCGCAAGATCAGGGAGGCCTCGCTGTTCCTGGCCGGCTACCACGGGATCCAGTCCGACGTCGGCATCAGCGACTTCCAGACCGGCGTCGTGCGGGCCTGGCCCGAGCGGCTGCCCGTGGTCGACACCGGCGACGTGCCGATTCTGCCGAATGACACCCCTGCGCAGGTCGCCGCGGCCGTTGACCACATCGCCGCCGCGAGCAGGACGAGCGGGCTGACGGTCACGCTGGGCGGTGACCACTTCGTCGCTTACCCCGCGACCCTCGGCGTGATCAGCGGGCTGCGGGAGCGCAGGCCAGGCATCAGGCTCGGCTACCTGCACATCGACTCGCACACCGACTTCGTTGACTTCCACCATCAGAGCGGGCGGTTCCACCACGGTTCGGCGGCCAGACGGGTCTCTGAAATCCCCGAACTTACCGCGATGGCGTGGTTCGGAGTTAACGCCATGACCCAGCCCAACCAGGTAAGCGTGATGTATGAGCGCGGATTCCGGGTCGCCACGGCCGGCTACGTCGAAACGGTCGGGCCGCGTGAGGCGATGTCCAGGGTGCTCGACTACCTGCTGGACGGCACCAATGCGCTGTACGTCAGCGTCGACATCGACGTCGTGAACTCCAGCGACGCGCCCGCGACGTCAGCGCCTGGCTTCCGCGGGATCTCGGCCAGGGCGCTGATCGAGGCGCTAGCTGTACTGGCCGAGGCGGACTGCCTCGTGGGCCTTGATCTCTGCGAGGTCAACCCGGAGTTCGACTTGTCGGGCCGGACCGAGCAACTCGCGGTTGACGCCGTTCTGGCCGTGATCGGAGACCGGATCTTCGACCGGGTCGGTGAGCTGCCAGCCGAGCAGCTAGCCGCCATCTTGTTCGCACCTGGCGAGGCCGCCAGGCATTAGACCAGGCGTTTAGAAAGGCGTCAGCGGCCGGCGGTCAAGTCGTCGATGAGGGCGACGCGGGCTGTCAGCCCGCGGCGCTCGCAGACCGCGCGCTGCAAAGCCAGCGGCGGGACGCGCAGCGCCCAACCGCGCCACCGGACTGCCTCTAGCAGGCTCGCCGCGGTCAAGCCGAAGTCGGTGGCTTCTGGCTCGTCGGCGGCGGCCGTCATGCCGCCGGCCCACTCGACCCTCGCGTGCAGGAACGCCCGGCCCCACCAGATGCTGATCGGCCATTCGGCGGTGGCGACGGGCTCGAGGATGCAATCGGCGAACAGCTCACCAGCCCTGACCGAGTCGGCTTCCGAGATGATCAGGTCAAGATCGTGCGGGCTGATCGGTGCGCCCCGCACCGCGAGGGCGGCGCTGCCGCCAAGAAACCAGTCGACGCCTCCGGCTGCCGCGAATCGGCGGCACACCTCATCCAGCGCGTCCTGCCAGGGCACAGGGTCGAGGTCCGCCGCCTGACGCAGCAGCGGCAGCATGTAGCGGCTCAGATTCGCGAGCGCGGGCTGCGCTGCCGCCACCGGACAGCCGAGCCGGCGCCGCCAGACGTACCCTGACCGCTGCCACGCCAGCGCCGCCATCACGGCGTCGAACCGCGGGTCGACGTCGACAGCCAGGAACTCGCTGGCGCCGCCGGCGTCCCGGAGCTCAAATCGCATCGTCCTCATCATGGCAGCTTCACCATTCGCCACAGCACGAATGGTTGCCGATGCGAGCCGCGCGCCTGCCATTTTGCGTTACCTTGCGCGCCAACCTGGCGACAAGCATCGTCGACACGCGGCTCAGGTGACTTCCCTGCGGCCCGAGGAACACCTGGCGTCAGGATGACTTGAGCGCCGTCGCCCAGTCAGTCGGGTACTGGGAGGGAAGCAGCCCGGACGGAGTGTCGGTGCGGTTGTTGGCCGCGGGCACGCCGAGTTCCTGGAGCAACTCCTCGAAGTTCAGCCCGACATCGGTCGGGAACGGGCCGGCACCGCTGATGCCGCCGGCCTCGGGCAGTTGTGACTCGGCGGTAAACCCGCTGGCCATTGCCCAGCCGGTCTCGATCCCGCCGCCGCCTTTGTACATATTGGCGATGACAGTGTTCGCGGTGACGTGCTTGCCGACAGTCACGGTTGGCGTGACGTACTCGGCGACGAAGACCATCAGGCCCCTCGCCGGGCCGTCGGTGAGCTGATAGGTGATCCAGCCGCCACCCGGCCAGCCGTAGTTGGTCGCCGTCGCGCTGGTGATGACGGCATCGCCGAGGGCGTAGATGGGGCCTGTGCCACCGAAGTCGACGCCCTGGTCGATGCGCTCGGGGATCAGGCCGGAGATGTCGCGTAGCGAGTTCTCGTAGACGGTGGGCACGGCCTCGTGTCGATGGTGGGTCGCGCGGGACGCACCCTGCTGCGATCCTCCGCTGAGGCTGCCATCGTGGCCGTGGCCGATCACTGCAGCCTGGCCGACGCCCACATCACCCGCCCAGTGCGTCGCCACCGGCGCTGCAGCGGCGATCAGCACGGCTCCCGTCACCGCGGCCGCGGTCTTGCCAGGGTGATTCTGCAACGCGCTGGAGATCGGCGATGGTTTGCGATGCCTAGCCGACGCGGGCTGCCTGGCGGGCGCCCGTTTCGACTTGCGGTGCTTGGCGGATCTGCCTGACACGTCTAGGCCTCCGGTGGGGCGCAGCGCCTGCGCTCGGTGGTAGCCCACGCCGCCGTCGGGTCTGGGACTTGGCAACATTCGGGCGCCGTGCAAACCGGCCTGCGGAAATACACGCTGGTAGTCATCACGCACGGTAGGTTGTCGGTCACTACGATGCACCATTGAACGTCTCAGCAAGGCTTAAACACGAAAAACAACAAAGTTTTAGTAGTTCTTAGTTGTTTTTAGGCCTTCTCAGTAGATCCAGGTGATCCAGGAGATCCAGGAGATCTCGGTAGGCCCATGAGATTACCGGCGGATCCGACTCATCGGACTCAACGCCTCTTCGCCATCGTGACGGGTATCCGGCTGTATCTCACGTATATGGCGCATCTGTGACGAGTATCACAAGATCCGCCGCACCGCTGGGAACAGCAGGACGGCGTTGTCGTCCTTCAGAATGGCTAGCCCGATCGGGCCGTGGCGACGTGAGCGTGGCTGGTGGGGCATGGCGATAGAGGTCAGCTAGCGTACGTTGGCTCGTATGACGGTTAGCTTCGCAAACATCCTGGTGGTCCTGCGATGACGGCCAGCCAGGACGTCACCGGCCTGGTCGAGCGGTCAGCGGCCGCCTACTCGCGCGGCGTGTCCGAGCATCCGGCGGATGACGGCTTCTTCGGCCCGGCGAGCGTAACCTGGCGCTCGGCCGGGGACCTGTCGGCCCCCGTCGCGGGACTGCGGGCGCTCATGCTGCAGGCGCTGCACCCGCTCGCGATGGCCGGCGTGGACCAGCACAGCGACTGGCGCGAGGACCCCGTCGGCCGGCTGGCCGCGACCTCGGCCTACCTGTCCATCGTCAGCTTCGGCGAGAAGGCCGCCGCCGAGCGGGTCGCGGCGCGGGTCCGCCGCATCCATACCAGGGTCGCCGGTGTCGACGGCGTCACCGGCAAGCCCTACGCGGCTAGCGATCCCGCCCTTCTGCTGTGGGTGCACGTGGCGCTCGTCGACTCGACCCTCGCCGCACGAACGCTGTTCGGCGCTCCGCCGCCGCCGGCCGACGCTGATCAGTACATCGCCGAGATGGTCGTCGCAGCCGAACTCGTCGGGGTGCCGCGGGACATGGTTCCAGCTTCCGTCGCGCAGCTCGCGAGCTACATCGCATCGGTGCGACCCGAACTGTTGTGCACTCCGGCCGCGAGCGAGTCAATGGCGTTTCTCCTTGACCCGCCTGGACTGGATGAGGACCTCGCCGAGATCTGGCAGGACATCAGGGACGGCGCTGTCGGGTCGCTGCCTGACTGGGCGGCGGAGATGTACGGCTACGGGCACGAGCCGCTGAGCTCGGCGCGCTGCACGGAGATCCGCCAGGCGCTCGGCGTGCTCGACGCCGTCTTTCTTGGCGAGCCTGGGGTGCTCGAGGCACGGCAGCAGATCACCGCGCGGGTACGCGCGGCGCAGCGGGCGTGAGGCGGTCGCGGCGCCAGGGCGGCACGACGACGCCGGCGCGGGTACGGCGGAGCAGGCTGCGCGCGGGCGCGGCTGTCGCGGGCGGCGTCATGCTGGCTGGCCTGGGCGTCGCCGCGGCGCGGCGGCGGGCTAGGCCAGCGAGCGGTCGGCCAAGGCTGGACCTGGTGACGGCCGGGCGGACGATCGGGCCGGTGCGGCTGCGGCGCGGCATCGCGGCGCTGCAGCTGATCGCCAGGGGCGGCGCCCGTTACGCCGGCAGCGCGCCCCGCCTCTTCGCCGCCGCAGGCGAGCAGCGCCAGCAGCTACGCCAGGATCTCGCGCTGGAGACGGCCGAGGACGTCGCCCAGACGCTGGGGGCGATGAAGGGCGTCCTGATGAAGATCGGCCAGATGGCCAGCTACGTCGATGAGGGCCTCTCGCCGAGCGTCCGACGAACGCTGAGCCGGCTCCAGGACAGCGTGCCGCCGATGAGCGCCGAACTGGCGGCAGGGATGGTCGAGCAGGAACTGGGGCAGCCGCCAGAGCGCGTGTTCGCGGAGTGGGACCCCGAGCCGATCGCGGCCGCGTCGATCGGGCAGGTCCACCGCGCGATCACCAAGGACGGCCGGGCCGTGGCGGTCAAGGTGCAGTACCCCGGCATCGCCGAGGCGATCGCGGCTGACCTGGAGAACGTCGCGCTTTTGCGCAGGATGCTGCGCATCACCGCACCAGCTCAGGATGTGGATGCCCTCCTCGCCGAGTTGCGGGAACGTGTGCTCGAGGAACTCGACTACCGCCGCGAGGCGGCCAACCAGACGCTGTTCGCGGACTTCTACGACGGGCACCCGACGATCTGCGTGCCCCGCGTGATCGACGATCTGTCCACCAGCCGGATGGTGACCAGCGAGCTCGCGGTTGGCTCGCGGTTCGCGGACCTGGCCGAGCTGTCGCAGCATGAGCGCGACCTTGCCGCCGAGACGATCTACCGGTTCGTGTTCCGCAGCCTGTACGAGCTGCACGCGTTCAACGGTGACCCGCATCCCGGCAACTACCTGTTCCACGGCGGGGGCAAGGTTACCTTCCTGGATTTCGGGCTGGTCAAGCACTTCACCGACGACGAGCTGTATCCGCTGATGCAGATGGCGCGGAACCTCTGCGTGCGCCGGGACCCGGAAGAGTTCAGGCGCAGCATGGAGGTCGCCGGGTTCCTCGTTCCCGGCGCTCCGCTGAGCACCGAGGCGGTGGTCGAGCACCTCGCCGTTTTCTATGCCACGATCCGTGAGCCGGGTCCGGTCACGATCAGGCCGGACTACTCGTCGGCCGTGGTGCGGCGGTTCTTCGATGTGCGCAGCCCGGTCGCCGGATACGTCTCCATTCCGCGCTCCTATGTGGTCCTGCAGCGGATCAACCTTGGCCTGTTCGCGGTGCTCGGCGAGCTGTCTGCGACCAGGGACTGGCGATCTATCGCCGAGGAGATCTGGCCGTTCGTGCAAGGGCCGCCGTCGACGCCGATGGGCGATGCCGAGCAGGCCTGGCTCGCCCGGCGCCGGGTCAGATCCGCCGCTGGCTAAGGCGCTGACCGGAGCGCTGCGCGGCGGCCCCCTTGCGGCGCGGCGCCAAGATAGGCAGCCCGCGCGCAAGTGTGGGTAATGCTGCCGATTCGCTGCCCATTAGGCCGTCCCTACGTTGGTTGAGGCTGATCTGGCTGCGCTCCAGCGCAACGCACGAGATGGGACAGGGCAATGGCAACTCAACCGCCGCCCGCAGGACAGTGGGCACAACCGGAATACCCCCCACCATCCGGCTACGGGACGCAACCCGGGTACGGGGCGCAACCCGGCAACTGGCAGCAGCCGGGTGATCGGGGCGGCCCCGCTGGTTTCGGGGCTGTCACAGGGATAGCCAAGCCGCGCCGCAGGAGATGGCCCTGGCTGATTGCGGGCCTCGTGCTGGTGCTTGCGGCCGTGGGCATCGTGGTCCAGCATGTCACCGCCACCCCGAAGGGGACGGTCACATTGCCCGGCACGCTCCTTGGCCTGCCCAAGGCGACCAGCGCCGGCGCGAGGCACCTGGCGGTCGGCCTCGTCAGGGACGAGAGGAAGAGCGCCGACGGCAAGCTCCTTGGCATCGAGGCCGGCGTCTACGGCGCTCCGACCAGTGCGTGGTTCGCCATCGCAGGTGGCGGCATCTGCGGAACCTGCTCGGCCAAGTCTGCGGTCGACCTGAAGAACAGCCTGGTCGCGCAGGGATTCACGCGGGCCGCGGCCTATCCGGCCGGGCCCAAGGGCGGCGTGCTGGCCTGCGGTTCCAAGCCTGGCGGGGGCGGCACTGTGATCCGCTGTTCCTGGGTGGATGACACGACCGCCGGAGATGTCATTTACGCGGGCGGATCGGCCTCGGGGCAGGCCGACGCTGCAGCCAAGACGATCCGCGCCAGGTCCGTGATCGAGCACTAGGCGCGGCTGCGCGGCGGCCGCAGGCCGGTCCGGGTTCCTGCCCGGCGCCTTGCAGCGGGCAGAATGTGGGGAGCCCGCGATAGGAGACCGGACATGAGCAACGAGGCTCCCGCCGAAGCGCTGAACGCGATCCTCGAGCACGGCGACGGCCCCGCGCTCGTGGTTCCCGAGGACGGCCAGGTTCTCACGCACCGGCAGCTTGCCAGCCGGGTGGAGAGCCTGGCCGGCTGCCTCGCGGCGGCTGGAGTGACGCGAGGCGACCGGGTCGCATTGACGTTGCCTAATGGCCCTGACATGGTCCAGATTCTGCTGGCGATCACGGCCCTCGGCGCCGCGGCGGCCCCGCTCAACCCGGCCTACACGCGCAGCGAGTTCGTCTTCTATCTCACCGACATCGAGCCCAGGGTGTTCCTGATGCCGGCCAGCCGGCCTGAAGCGGCGATCAGCGCGGCGGAGGATTGCTCGACTACCGTGCTGACGGCGCAGGCCGGCGTTGACAGTCCGCCCGCGCTCCTTGTTGACGATAAAGAGCTTTCACCCCAGGCCAGCTTCGAGCCCGGTCAGCCTGACGATCCGGGACTCGTCCTGCACACGAGCGGAACGACGTCGCGGCCGAAGCAGGTGCCGCTGCTGCAGCGCAACTTGATGGCGTCGGTCAGGACGATCACGGCGCACTACGGCCTAGGGCCCGACGACGTCTCATTCTGCGTGATGCCGCTGTTCCACGTGCACGGACTGGTCGCGTCGACGTTCGCGGCGCTGGCAGGCGGCGGGTCGGTGATCGTGCCGCGACGGTTCACGCCGCAGCGGTTCTGGCGGCAGGCGCGTGAGTACGGCGCGACCTGGCTGTCGGCAGGTCCGACACTGCATCAGATGATCCTGGACCGCGCCGACGAGGCCGGAGCGCCCGCGACGCTGCGGTTCGCGCGGTCGTGCAGTTCCGCCCTGTCGCCAGCGCTGATGGAGCGCGCCGAGCGCGAGTACGGCGTGCCGATGCTCGAGGCGTACGGGATGACCGAGGCCAGCCACCAGATGGCGTCGAACCCGCTGCCGCCGGGGGAGCGGATCGCCGGGTCGGTCGGGATCGCGACCGGCACTCGGATCGGGATCGCCGACAAGGAGGGCAACCTGCAGCCGGAAGGCACGGCCGGTGAGGTGGTGATCCGCGGCCCCGGCATCATGCCCGGCTACGTCAACAACCCGGCGGCGACCGCTGACGCGTTCTACGGAGACTGGTTCCGGACCGGGGACCGCGGCGTGCTCCGCGACGGCTACCTCTTCCTGGAGGGGCGGCTGAAGGAGATGATCCTGCGCGGTGGTGAAAACATCTCGCCTGCCGAGGTCGAGCAGGCGCTGCTGGCGCACCCCGCGGTCAAGGACGCCGTCTGCTTCGGGGTCGCGGACGAAAAGTACGGCGAACTCGTGTCGGCAGCGGTGACGCTGCGGAGCGAGGCCGAAGTCAGGGACCTGATCGACCACTGCAGGGAGCGGCTCGCGGCGTTCAAGGTTCCTGCCACCGTGCACGTTCTCGGCGAGATCCCGCGCACCGCGACCGGCAAGATCCAGCGCCGGCGGGTCGGGGAGTTCATCGCGGCGGGAGGCGCTGTGTCGGCTGCTGGCGGCGCCGCTGACGGCCCGGCTGACGGCGCGGCTGGCGGGGCCGCTGACGGCGCGGCTGACGGCCCACCTGACGGCGCGGGTGACGGCCCACCTGACGGCCCGGCGCCGTCATGAGGTTCGCTGTACTCGGCGCCGGGGCGATCGGCGCGTACGTGGGCGCGGCACTCGCGCGCGGCGGCGCGGACGTCACCTTGATCGCGCGCGGTGCGCACCTGGCCGCGATGCGGGAGAACGGTGTCCTTGTGCTCTCGCCACGCGGCGACTTCACCGCCCATCCGCCGGTCACAGATGACCTCGCCGCGGTATCGGCGGCTGACGTGGTTTTCATCGGGCTGAAGGCGTACAGCCTGCCCGACCTCGCACCGCGCCTCGGCGAACTGCTTGCGCCGGGCGCCGCCGCGATCTGGGCACAGAACGGGATTCCGTGGTGGTACTTCCAGGGACTGGCTGACCTGGACGGTGCCGTCGGCGGAGCGCTCGACAGCGTTGATCCCGGCGGGATCATCACGAAGTCGATCGCGCCCGACCACAACATCGGCTGCGTCGTGTTCTGCTCAACCGAGATCATCGAACCGGGCGTGATCAGGCACATCGAGGGCACCAGGTTCACGCTCGGCGAGCCCGACGGATCAGTGTCGGAGCGGTGCACGCAGATCTCCGCCGCGTTCAAGGCTGGCGGCCTCAGGGCGCCGGTCGAAGCCAAGCTGCGGGACCAGATCTGGCTGAAGCTGATCGGCAACGTGGCGTTCAATCCGGTCACCGCGCTGACGCGGGCAACGCTTGGTGAGCTCGGAACGGCTCCTGAAATGGTGGCGCTGCTGAAGGCGGTCTTCGCGGAGTGCGGCGGTGTTGCTGAGCGCCTGGGGATTACGTTGCCGGTGTCGCTCGACCGGCGGCTGGAGGCCGGCATCGCGGTCGGTGACCACAAGACCTCCATGCTGCAGGACCTCGAGGCTGGCAAGCAGCTTGAGATTGGCTGCATGACCGGCGCGGTTGTGGAACTCGCCGGCAGGCTGGGCGTCCTCGTTCCGCACGTTGAGTCCATTCACGCCTGCGCCACGCTGCTCGACCAGCTAAATCGCCGCCGCCCCTGACCGCCCGCGCCGGCGGGCGCGACGATGCCAGCCGGTGCGCCCGGTCGGCCAGGCGCAATTCTCACCGGCAGCGAAGGACCGTCACCGTTCAAACAGCGCGGGTGACGGCACTTCGCTGTTCCTGAAGATCGGGTCTTGACACAGTCTTTGCCCTAATGCAATCGTTTAACCTGCAATCGATTAACCAATGCGTGGAGCCGCCAGAACGTTCTTATTGCCTGTTGCGCTCCGTGCTGCGCTGAAGGGTCCCCGATGCCCGCTCAGCTTCGCCCGATGGGTCGCGCAAGCGCCCTGCGCACCGGGACAGCCACCCGGTGACCAGGCGCGTCACCATGAAAGACGTCGCCGAAGTGCTCGGAGTCTCCACCGCGACCGTGAGCCGCGCGCTGCAAGACGACCCCGCGATCAGCGTCGCGACTAGGCGCGCCGTGCTCGAGGTCGCACAGCGGGTGCAGTACCGGCCATCGGCGGCGGCGCGCAGGCTCAGGACGAAGTCGACCTCGCTGATCGGTGTCGTCGTGCAGAGCGTCGGCGACGGCTATATCGGTGACGTCGTACTCGGCATCCAGAGCCGGGCCAGGAACCTTGGCTACCAGCCGCTGTTCTTCGCGGCCGAAGCGCGCGCCGATCTCGAGTCCGAGGCGCTGGACGTCTTCCTGTCCGAACAGGTCACTGAGCTGATCGCGGTGTCGCCGACCGGACGGCCAGAACTGCTGCGCCGCGCGGTCGCCGAGGGCATGCACGTCGCGGTCATCAACGGCGACGCCGAGGTGCCGGCCAGGCTCTTCACCGACACCGCGAGCGGCACGCTCGGGACCAAGATCACGCGATTCGGGTCGGTCGACGACGCGGAGCCGATCTGCCACATCAGGTTCGACGACGTCGCGGCCGGCCGGCTCGCCACCACGCACCTGGCCGGGCTCGGCCACACGAACTTCGTGCACCTGCGCGGTCCGCGGGTCAGGTCCAGCCTGCTCAGGCTGCTCGGCTACCGGCTCGCGCTGACCGACGCTGGACTGTGGCCGCAGCCGGTCATCGCGCCGGACTCGGCCGAGATGGCGAGCCGGGAGGTGGCCGTGGCCGCCTTCTTGCACGAGGCAACGCCGCCAGTGGCGATGGTGGCCTACGACGACATGGCCGCGGTCGCCGCCCTGCGAGCCGCGCATCAGGCCGGCTGGCGGGTCCCCGATGACCTGTCCGTGGTCGGCATCGACGACATTCAGTTCGCCTCCTACACCAACCCGGGCCTCACCACCGTCGCGCAGCCGAAGCAGGAACTCGGCGCGCTCGCCGTCGACGCGCTGCTGGCCAGCGCTGGCAAGCAGGCACAGTTCCCGGCGCGCGACGGCAGGGCGGGCGACGGCAGGGCGGGCGACGGCAGGGCGGGCGACGGCGGGGCGGGCGACGGCGGGGCGGGCGACGGCGGGGGGGCGACGGCGGGGGCGACCGCGAAGGCCCCGGCCAGGACGCTCGACGGTCAGCTTGTGGTCCGCGAGTCGACGGCGCCCGCCGTCCCGCGCCAGCCGACACCTGGCGACCACCACGCACGCGGCCGGGCGAGGGAGCAGGCTCGATGACCACCGATATGCAGTCCATCGACCTGGAGCCGCTGGCCGCGGCGGGTGGCAGGCCGGCCGGGCTGCGGGCGACGGCGCTGCGGCGGCTGCGCAGGGACCCGGTGTCGATCTTCGCGTTCAGCCTGCTCGTGCTGCTGATCCTGGCGGCGCTCATCGGCGGCCCGCTGGCCGCGCATTTCACCGGGCACAGCCCGGACGAGCAGTTCGCGAACGCGCTCGCCGCCAACAGCGAACCGCTCGGCGTCTGGCAGCGGACGTACCTGGCCAACGGGACGACCCACAATCCGCACGGCAGCCTGTTCGTGCTCGGCGCTGACGAGCTGGGGCGCGACGTGCTCGTCAGGGTCCTTTACGGCGCGCGGATCTCGCTTCTGGTCGCGACCGCCGCGACGTCGCTCGCCCTGATCATCGGGATCTCGCTCGGGCTGCTCGCCGGTTACCTCGGCGGCTGGATCGACAGCGTCGTCAACCGGCTGACAGAGACGGCGATGGCCTTCCCCAACCTATTGCTCGCGGTGGGCCTTGCCGTCGTGGTCGGGCCCGGGCTGCTCAACGTCGTGCTCATCATCGCGCTGTTCACCTGGTACTACCCGGCCAGGATCGTGCGAGGCGCCACGATCGCGACCAAGCAGATGACGTTCGTTGCCGCTGCGCGCACCGTCGGCGCCAGACCCAGGCGGATCCTGCTAGTTCACCTGCTGCCGCAGGTGTGGGGGCCGCTGCTGGTCTACGGCACCTCGATTATCGCGAACAACATCATCTTCGAGGCGGGCCTGTCCTACCTGGGCGTCGGTGTCCCGCCGCCAACGGCTAGCTGGGGCCAGATGCTCTCGGACGCCGTCACCTCAGGCATGTACCAGGCAGACATCACGCTCGCGCTGGCCCCCGGCATCGCGCTGGTCCTGACGATGCTGGCGTTCAACCTGCTCGGTGACGGCCTCAGGGACGCGCTCGACCCGAAGGCGGCCCGATGAGAAGGCTTATAGTCAATCGCTTGCTTGGCGCGATCGCCCAGATCATCCTCGTCACCCTGCTGGCCTGGCTGCTGTTCTACGTGATCGCCAAGTTCACCGGGCGCCAGTCCAGCGCAGCGGATCGCCGGAAAGAACGCCTCCCGTGCCCAGATCGAACACGTGGCCGCCCTGCTCGGCCTGAACAAGCCGTACTGGCAGCAGTACCTGATCTTCATGGGCCATCTGGTCAGAGGCAACCTGGGCTTTTCTTACGTGCAGATGCGCCCGGTCTCGGCGATCATGTGGCCTGCGGTCAGGGCGACCGCGTCGCTCGTGCTGGGTGCCGCGGTGATCTGGCTGCTGGTCGCCGCGCCCGTCGGCGCCTACGGCGGGCTGCGGCCGAGGTCGGCCGGCGACATCGCCGGCCGGGCGATCGCCATCCTCGGCATGTCGATCCCGGTGTTCTGGCTCGCGCCGATGATCTCGTTCTTCTTCGGCTATCAGCCCACCCAGGGTCAGCTGTTCGGCCTGCCGGTGGTGCCAGTCGGCACGACGATCTTCCCGATCCAGGGCTACACCGACTTCGGGCAGAACCCGGCCGGGTGGGCCTACCACCTCGTGCTGCCGTGGATCACGCTCGCGATCGGCTTCGCGGCGATCTACATCAGGTTCATCAGGACGCTCACGGCCGAGCAACTCGGGGAGGACTATGCCAGGACCGCGAAGGCTAAGGGCGCCTCGACGCTGCGCGTGCTGGTCACGCACGTCGGCAGGAACGTGGCGCCGACCGTCACCGTGCTGCTCGGCGCCGATATCGCGACCGCGCTGACCGGTGTCTTTTTCGTGGAAACCGTTTTCGCTATTCCCGGCCTCGGATTTACCGGGCTGAGCGCGATCGAAAACCTCGACTACCCCGTCATCACAGGCGTGATCATCGTTGCGGCGCTGATCGCGGTGCTGGCCAACACCGTCGTTGACCTGCTGCACACCGTCCTCGATCCGCGGCTGCGCCGGTTTACCGGAGTGTAAGGCAAATGGCAACTGGCTCAATGTTCAGTCCGATGGGGGGCTGAAAAGAAGGTGAACGAATCGGCACGGAATAAGTAAAGATCGGAGCACGTCAATGGGTAAGACAAGAATTCCGGTGCGGCGCGCCGGTGCGGCCATGGCCGCGGCGGCCGCGCTCGTGCTGGCGGCCTGTGGCGGGAGCGGCGGCGGGGGAGGAGGAGGCGGCGGCGGCGGCAGCAACGGCTCGGGCGCACCTAAGCCCGGTGTCGCGGCGGGCACGCTACGCGCGACGATGTCGTCCGGCGCCATCGACACCATCGACCCGAACCGCTGGTGGTTCGCCGTTACGTGGGGCCTGGCGAACGCACTGTGCACGACCCTGGTCAGGTACGCCGACAAGCCAGGCGTGGCAGGCACCCAGATTGTGCCCGGCACGGCGAGCCTGCCGAAGGTCACCGACAACGGCCTGCTGTACACGTTCACGATGCGGCCTGGCGCCCGGTTCTCCGACGGCAAGCCGATCACCACGGCGGACGTCAAGTACAGCTTCGAGCGGCTGATGAACCCGAAGGTCGGCACCGGGACCGGCGGCTACTTCACCGACCTGATCGGCGCATCTGACTACATGGCCGGGAAGGCGAACGACATCAGCGGCATCACCACGACGGCCAAGACCATCAGCTTCAAGCTGAGCGCGCCGGACGGTGCGTTCCTCTACAAAGCAGCGCTGCCGACAACGTGCCCGGTTCCCGTCGGCACGCCGATGAAGCCGATCGAGGACGGCTCGCTGGAGATGAAGTACGCCAGCGGCCCGTTCAAGATCGCCTCGTACTCCCCCTCCAGGCAACTGGTCCTGGCGTTCAACAAGAACTATGACCAGGCGCTCGGCGTGCGCGGGCACGTGGCGAAGATCGTCTTCACCATCGGCGCGGAGTCCAGCCAGTCTGTGCTCCAGATCGAGGCTGGTCAGCTCGACTTCCAGACCTCGAACCTCGGCACCGCCGACATCATCAAGGTCTCGCAGAACAAGGCGCTCGCGGCCCAGGTGCACGTCTCGGCCAGGCCATCGCTGACCTACATCTTCCTCAACAACGAGGTTCCGCCGCTGAACAACGTGATGGTCAGGAAGGCGATCAACTTCGCCATCAACCGGACCCAGATCCTGGCCCAGTGGGGCGGCCCGCTCGCGGGTTCCCCGAGCGACCAGATCATCCCGGCCGGCCAAGCCGACTACAAGCAGTTCTCGATCTACCCGAACACGCCGAACCTGGCCGAAGCCAAGAAACTGATGAAGGCGTCGGGCGTCAAGACGCCGGTCACGCTCGTGCTGCGGACCCAGAACGACACGCCTGGCTTCATCAACATGGCTCAGGTGATCCAGGCGAACCTCAAGGTGATCGGGATCAACGTGAAGGTGGTCGGCTCGCCGAACAGCGTGAACGGCTCCTTCATCACCAACCCCAAGGCCCACGTGCCGATGGGCATCGAGCCGTGGTCGCTCGACTTCCCTGACGGCGAGGCGATCATCAACACCGGCCTGGACCCGTCGGCGCCTGACGCGCCGCCGAACATGGCCAGGTGGGGCGACAAGTCCTTCATCGGCGCGTTCAACCACGTGCTAGCCCTTCAGGGCAACGCCCGCGCGGACGCGTACGCCACGCTCGACAAGCAGATCATGACCGATCAGGCACCGTACGCCCCGCTGTTCAACCCCAAGTGGTACGACTTCGTCTCCAAGCAGCTTGGCGGCTACATCTATAGCGAGGCGATGGACGCCATCAACTACAACACCCTGTACATCAAGTAGCTCAGGAAGAAGAAATGACGCTTCGCGGCAGGACGGCAAACCAGCGGCTGAGGTCGCTGCGGCCGGTGCGTCAGCCTGCCGCGAGGCGCGTGCCCGGCGGGGAGGTCGGGGAGGGCGGCCCAGTTGCGCCCTCCCCAGCCGGACCGCTGGTTCAGGTCGACGACCTGGCCATAGCGATCCCGACCGAGAGCGGAACGATCGAGGCGGTCAGGGGCATCAGCCTGGCCATCGACACCGGCGAGACGATCGGGATCGTCGGCGAATCGGGCTCAGGAAAGACGATGCTCGCGCTGTCGCTGCTCGGCCTGCAGCCCGCGGCCGCGAGGGTCAGCGGCTCCATTCGGCTGGACGGCGAAGAGCTGATCGGCGGCAGCGAGTCGCAGTGGCGGTCGGTGCGCGGCGACCGGATCGCCATGGTGTTCCAGGACCCGATGACCGCGCTGAACCCGATGTACCAGGTCGGCTGGCAGGTCGCCGAGTGTGTGCGCCTGCACCGCAAGGCGCAACGCGGCGCGGCCTGGCAGCACGCCGTCGAGCTGCTCGGCGCCGTCGGCCTGCCCGAGCCTGCACAGATGGCGCGGCGGTACCCGCACGAACTCTCCGGCGGGATGCGCCAGCGTGTCGTGATCGCCATGGCGATCGCTAATGAACCAGAGTTGCTGATCGCCGACGAACCCACGACCGCGCTCGACGTGACAGTCCAGGCGCAGATTCTGGATCTGCTCAGCACCATCAGGGCGGAGACCGGCGCCGCGATGATCCTGATCAGCCACGACCTCGGCGTGGTGGCCGGGGTCGCGGACCGGGTACTCGTCATGTACGCAGGCAAGGCGGTCGAGGTCGGTTCGGTCGATGACGTCTTCGCGAGTCCGCGCATGCCCTACACCGCAGGCCTGCTCGCGTCGCTGCCCTCGCTCGACCAGCGCAGGGAGCGGCTGGCGTCGATCCCGGGTACGCCGCCGTCCGGCATCGGCTACGGGCCAGGGTGCGCGTTCGCGCCGCGCTGCCCGATCGCCGCGCCCGAGTGCGCCGTGCAGCCCGAGCTGATCAGCGTCGGTTCCGTGCTTGCCATGGGGGACACCTCCCGGCTTCCCGCCGCGGTTCATGTCGCTGCTTGTCACTTCGCAGCCGGCGAGGCGCCGCTGACCGCAGCGGAGCCGGCCGCCGCGTCCCCCGGTAACGGCGTGACATTCCATGAGCAGGAACTGGACTCTGGCGCTGATCAGGCAGCAGACGACATCGTGCTCGTAGTGCGGAACCTCACCAAGCACTTCCGCGTGCGGGGCACCGGATTCCGTGACGTCAGCACCGTCCAGGCCGTCTGCGGGGTCGACCTCGAGCTTCGGGCCGGCCGGTGCCTCGCGCTGGTCGGCGAGTCAGGCTGCGGCAAGTCCACGCTCGCCAAGCTGCTGCTCAGGCTGGAGGAACCGACCTCGGGCAGCATCGTGCTGAACGGCCGCGAGCTCACGACGCTTGGCGATGAGGAGATGCGCCCGATCAGGCGGCAGATCCAGATGGTCTTCCAGGACCCGTACTCCTCGCTCAACCCGCGCCTGTCGGTCGGCGAGATCGTCGGCGAGCCGCTGACCGTGCACAAGGTGCCGGACCGGGCCGAGCGAATCCGGACCCTGCTCAGCAGCGTCGGGCTCGATCCGGCCAGCGGCGTGCGGTTCCCCGGCGAATTTTCCGGCGGTCAGCGGCAGCGAATCGGCATCGCACGCGCGCTCGCGCTCGAACCGCAGACCATCGTGCTCGACGAGCCGGTCTCGGCGCTTGACGTCAGCATTCAGGCCAGCGTGCTCAACCTGCTCCGCGACCTGCAGCGCAAGCAGAACATGGCCTATCTCTTCATCGCTCACGACCTGGCCGTCGTGCGCCAGGTCGCCGACGACGTCGCGGTGATGTACCTCGGGGTGATCGTGGAGCGCGGCCCTGCCAGCCAGATCTACGCACGGCCAGCCCATCCGTACACGACCGCCCTGCTGTCCGCTGTGCCCGTGCCCGACCCGGTCAGGGAGCGCGACAGGCAGCGGATCCTGCTCCGCGGCGAGGTCCCCAGCCCGGCGAACCCGCCCTCCGGCTGCCGGTTCCGCACCCGCTGTTGGAAGGCTGACGAGCGGTGCGCAACCCACACGCCGCCGCTCACCAGCATCGACGACACGCACGAGGTCGCCTGCCACTACCCGGAGAACGGCCCGTGGCCAGAGCGGCTGACACCCGCGGTGACACCCGACCAGAAGGAGCACGCGTGACCCGCTGCTATGCCTGGCCGCTGACCGTGCAGGCCGGGGAGGACCTGCGGCTGCACGTCTCGACCGAGCACCGCAGGTTCGGCGTCCGGCTGTTCAGGTACGGCGCCGCGGTCGAAGAGGTGACCGGGGGGTCTGCGCCGGGCCAGATCTACGACGGATCGGACCTGCCACTCGGCCGGCCTGATGAGGCGTGGGGCTGGCCGCTTCAGGTGATCAGCCTCGACCAGGCTCTGGCCGACGGCATCTACCTGGCCGTACCCGCGCCGGCGGCCGAGGACGGCACGATCGATCACGTCTTCGCATCCCCTGAGCTTGCGACCAGATCCGACGCCTGCCTGTTCATCCTCCGCAGGCAGCCGGCGGCGAGCCAGTCCGGGCCCAGGATCTGGTACAAGCTCCCGATCGCGACGTACGCGGCCTATAACCAACTCGGCGGAGCGAGCACGTACGCCGGAGCCTTCTGGGTCAGGGACTGGTCGGCGCAGGGGTACGTCGCGAGCCTGCAACGACCTGGCAACGGTGGCGTCGGAGGCCGGGTCATGGACGGCGACGCGCCCGACGTCTACGCGCGC
This sequence comes from uncultured Actinomycetota bacterium, assembly GCA_963696215.1. GTDB lineage: Bacteria > Actinomycetota > Actinomycetes > Streptosporangiales > Streptosporangiaceae > Chersky-822. The sequence continues at coordinate 396,086 of CAVOJF010000002.1, read as the reverse complement.
GGATCGCGCCGGCAGGTCTTCGCGCACTGGGACGCCCCGTTCGTGCGCTGGCTCGAGCACCGCGGCTATCAGGTCAGCTACTGCACCGATTACGACCTGCACGAGGACGAGAACCTGCTCGGCGGCGAGGCGCTGCTGGTGAGCGCGGGACACGACGAGTACTGGAGTGCGCAGATGCGCCGCCGGCTGCTCGAGTTCGTCGACCGCGGCGGCAACGTTTGCTTCTTCGCGGGCGACGTCGCCTGCTTCGAGGTCCACTTCGCCGCCTCCGGCGAGCGGTTGTTCTGCCCGAAGATGGGCGGCAGTTCGCCTGAGGGCGACGGCACGTACCGCGTCGGCGCGCTATGGCACGTCAACGATCCGCAGGACTGGCTGACGATGTCGAGCGGAGCGTGGGGCGGCGGCTGGTGGGACGGGCGCCGGGCGATCGAGGCGTATCGGCCCGTCGTGCCGAGCCACTGGATCTTTGACGGCGTCGACGTTCCCGCCGAGGGGATCAGCGGCGGCGAGCAGACCCCGGTGATCGGCTATGAGACCGACGGAGTCCGGCTGCGCCGCGGTTCAGACCCGCCGCGGCTCAGCGAGCACCGAAAGGGCGGCTCGGGCGGGCGGGTGCTGCTGGCGCTCGCGAAGCTGTCGGACGGCTGGGTCGCCGGCTACGACCAGGCCAACGCCGCGATCATGATCAGGACCGCGCCGTCCGGCGGCATGGTGTTCACGACCGGCAGCACCGACTGGCCGCTCGCGCTTCTGAGCGACGAGGCAATCGGCGCCATCACTGCCAACGTGATCGAGCGGCTGCGGCACCGCGCGCTGGTCATCCACGGGCCGGTTCTCCCCGAAGGCACCTACATCGGCGAGGGTGAGATGGTCGGCGCCGGCCAGGACGCCGACTGGTATGTCGACGGCGGCCAGTCCGCCCACGCGAGCCTCGGTGCGCCGGAGTGGAGCGTGACCGGCGGCAAGGTACGCCCAGGCGGCTCCGCCGGGCACATCATCACGACGTCGGACGACGGCGACGACTGGCTGATCGTCACCGCAACCGCGCGCGACGCGACGGGCCAGACGTGGTTCGGCAGCCGGACGGTCCGGGTCGCGGGAACCGATGAGTTCCTGCGCCGCCTGATCATCCGCTCGCTCGACGCGCTGGCCTTCCCCGACGAGCAGGGCGGCGCGCTTGTGGACCAGCACGCGTCAGAGGCTGAGCTGGCGGACCGGGTCATCCCGGTCCGGCTCGGCTGGCTGCAGCGGTACGCGGGCACGCTCACCGACCTGGTCAGCCAGCTAGAGGCCCGCTGGGCAGGCGAGGGCCGGATGGCCGACGGCGCGCTGAGCTCCGACGAGGCATGGAAAGACGAGCCACGGGCCGGAAGCAAGCAGGCCAGACGATGACCGCTCAGGGAACCGCTGGCCGGGACCTGCCCGGCCAGGAGGCCGCGGGCCGTAGTCGTCAGGGCCGGTTCAGGATCGGCCTGATCGGGGCCGGCCGGATGGGACGCACCCATCTAACCGCGATCAGCGACTCGAGCCTCGTCACGGTCGGCGCAGTCGCCGAGCCGGACCCGGCCGCACGGGCTGAGATCGCGGCCGCCGGCCTTCTGGTGTTCGCCAGCGTGGGCGAGATGCTGGCCGGCGCGGACCTGGACGGCGCGCTGATCGCGGTCCCGACCGATCGGCACGTCGAGGTGCTCGCCGAGGTGATGGCCGCCGGCGTGCCCGCGCTGTGCGAGAAGCCGTGCGGGCTGACCGTGGCCGAGGCGACCAGGTGCGCGGGCATCGCCGCCGAGGCCGGGTTGGTGCTGCAGGTGGCGTACTGGCGCCGGTTCGTGCCCGCCCTGGCAAGGCTGCGGCAGCAGATTCTCGGCGGCGACCTCGGCGACATCCTGGCGGTGAACTGCTACCAGTGGGACGCAGCGCCACCGGGCGCCGAGTTCCGCGGCAGCAGCGGCGGGATCTACGTCGACATGGGCGTGCACGAGTTCGACCAGGTCCGGTGGCTGACCGGCCAGGAATTCACCAGGGTCAACAGCGTGGCGGCCGCGAGCGGAGGCACCGACCCGGACTGCGCCCAGCTTGTCGCCGAACTGGACGGCGGGAGCACGGCGGTGGTGAGCCTCGGGCGCTGGCATCCGGCCGGAGACAGCTGCAAGGTAGAGGTGTTCGGCACGAAGGGGACGGTGTCCGCGTGGTTCCTCGACCCGGCCAGTGGCGACGCGGTCTTCCGCGAGGCCTTGCGGCTGCAAGCCGAGGACTTCGCCAGGTCGGCAACCGCCGGATCCTCGGATGCGCCCGTGGTTCGCGCAACAGTGGCCGGCGCAACAGTGGCTGACGCAACAGTGGTTGGCGCGACAGTGGCTGACGCGATTGCTGCCCTGCAGATCGCCAGCCTGGCCGACGCCGACGCGCCCAAGCTCAGCCCGTCACAGTGAGGAACGCAATGGTCAAGATCGGCAACGCGCCCGTCAGCTACGGAGCCTTCGAGGTGACAGTCGGCAAGCACGAGGGCGTGCCGACCTCAGCCGAGGTGCTCGACGCCGTCCAGTCTGCCGGCTATGAGGGCATCGACCTGGGCCCTCTCGGCTACCTCGGACTCGGGGCCGGCCTGCGAACGGCGCTGAGCTCGCGCGGCCTGCTGCTGACCGGCGGTTACGTGGAGGTCGACGTGTCATCCGACGAGGCTCCAGCGGCCGGGATGACCGAGCTGGCGCAGGTGTGCGACCAGTTCGACGCGGTCGCAAGCTTGGCAAGCAGCGCCAACGGGCTCGCCAGCCGCTTCCTGCCGCGGCCCACGGTCGCGCTGATCGGGTCGCAGCCAGGACCTGGCCTGGCCGAGCAAGCCGAGCGCTGGGAACGGATCGAACGCGTTGTCGGCGACGTGGTCAAGGTCTGCGACGGGCGCGGCTACCAAGCTGTGCTGCACAACGAGGTCGGCACGCAGATTTCCTCGCAGGACAGCGTGATCCGGGTGCTCGAGACCACCCAGGCCGCCCTCTGCCTGGACACCGGCCACCTGGTCGCCGCGGGCGGTGACCCTCTCGCCATCCTTGACCGCTGGCGGGACCGGGTCACGCATGTGCACCTCAAGGACGCCAAGCCAGCGGCAGCGCCATTCACCGACGCGATGCAGCTATGGGAAGGCGACGTCTTCTGCCGGCTCGGCGCCGGCCGGGGGCAGGTCGGCGAGGTGCTTGACTCGCTGCGGGCGGGCGGCTACGAGGGCTGGATCGTCGTCGAGCAGGACGTCTTGCCGCGCAGCCCGGCGGCCTACCAGCAGGCCAGCGCCGACCAGCGGCAGAACCGCAGCTACCTGCGCGACCGCGGCTGGTAGGCCGGCCGGTCATGACCGAGCCGGGCTACGACGTCCTCACCATCGGACGGGTTGGCGTCGACCTGTACCCGCTGCAAGCTGGCGTCGCGCTGGAGGACGTCACGTCCTTCGGCCGGTTTCTCGGCGGCAGCGCGACCAATGTGGCCGTCGCCGCGGCCAGGCACGGCCGCAGGTCGGCGGTCATCACGCGGACCGGTGACGATCCGTTCGGCAGGTTCGTGCACGCCGCGCTGAGGGACCTCGGGGTCGACGACGCCTTCGTCAGCCCCGTTCCTGGACTGCCCACCCCGGTGACCTTCTGCGAGATCTTCCCGCCCGACCATTTCCCGCTCTGGTTCTACCGGTACCCGAAGGCGCCAGACCTGGAGATCAGGCCCGACGAGCTTGACCTGGAAGCCTGCCGCGATGCGCGGATCTTCTGGGCGACCGTCACGGGCCTGTCGCAGCGGCCGAGCAGGGACGCGCATCACGCCGCATGGCAGGCCCGCGGCCGTCGCGCGCTGACCGTGCTCGACCTGGACTACCGGCCGATGTTCTGGGCGTCGCGGGAAGCGGCACGCCGCGAGGTCCAGGCCGCGCTTGCGCACGTCACGATCGCCGTCGGAAACCTTGACGAGACGCTGACCGCGACGGGCGAAACCGCGCCGCGCGCCGCGGGGCGGGCGCTGCTCGCGACCGGCATCGACCTGGCTGTCATCAAGCAAGGCCCGGCAGGAGTGCTCGGGATGACCGCGGATGAGGAGGTGACGATGCCGCCGCTGCCGGTGTCGGTGCTGAACGGCCTTGGCGCGGGCGACGGCTTCGGCGGTGCCCTCTGCCACGGCACTGCTGGCCGGCTGGCCGCTCGCGCGCACCCTGCGGTTCGCGAACGCGGCGGGCGCGATCGTGGCATCCCGGCTGGAATGCTCGACCGCCATGCCGACGACGGCCGAGGTTGAAGAGGTGCTGGCCCGGGGGGCCGACCCCCCGGCACCCCCCGCAGGGCTGGCCAGAGGGAGAGCATAAAGGAGGGAACATGGCGAACAAGGACGCGCACCTGCATCGCCCACGCGGCTCACTCGCCGCGGGGCGCTGGTCGGTGGACCTTGACCCGGCCGCGGCCGGGTGGACGTGGACCTCGCTCAAGGTGCTGACTCTCGGGGCAGGCCAGACGCAGCGACTCGATACCGGGCCGTGCGAGATGCTCGTGCTGCCGCTGGCCGGCGCGTGCACCGTGACGTGCGGCGGCCGACGGCTTGACCTGGCAGGACGGATCAACGTGTTCGCAGGGCTGAGCGACTTCGCTTATCTGCCGCGAGCGGCGCGCGCCGAGATCACCAGCGAGGCCGGCGGCCGGTTCGCGCTGCCCGGCGCGGTGGCCGGCCGGGATCTGCCGGTGCGCTATGGCCCCGCCGCGGACGTGACGATCGAACTGCGAGGCGCCGGTTCCTGCTCGAGGCAGGTCAACAACTTCTGTACCCAGGACGCGTTCGAGGCCGACCGGCTGCTCGCGTGCGAGGTGATCACGCCCGCGGGGAACTGGTCGTCCTACCCGCCGCACAAGCACGACGAGGATCGGCCAGGGGAGTCGGTGCTCGAGGAGATCTATTACTTCGAACTCAGCGACGGAGCCGGCCGAGTCGGTGGGACTGGCGAGTCACCCGTTGGCTACCAGCGTGTCTACGGCACCGCGGAGCGGCCCGTCGACGTTCTCGCGGAGGTACGCAGCGGCGACGTCGTCCTGATCCCGCACGGCTGGCACGGGCCATCGATGGCTGTGCCCGGCTACGACATGTACTACCTCAACGTCATGGCGGGTCCCGGCGAGCGCAGGTGGCTGATCTGCGACGATCCCGATCACGCCTGGATCAGGCAGACCTGGGACGGCCAGCCGGCCGACCCCAGGCTGCCGTTCTACGACACCGCGTCCGGAGAGTCAGGGAGCAGCAGATGAAGCTCACCGTCGGGCAGGCGATCGTCCGGTTTCTCGCCGCCCAGCACAGCGAGCGGGACGGGGTCAGCCACCGGCTGATCGAGGGCTGCTTCGGGATCTTCGGCCACGGCAACGTCGCGGGCCTCGGCGAGGCGCTGCTCGCCGCCGAACTGAGCGCGCCTGGGTCGCTGCCTTACTATCAGGCCCGCAACGAGCAGGCGATGGTGCACGCGGCCGCCGGCTTCGCGCGGATGCGGAACCGCATGTCGACGCTGGCGTGCACGACCTCGGTCGGGCCCGGTGCCACGAACATGGTGACCGGCGCGGCCCTCGCGACCATCAACCGGCTGCCCGTGCTGCTGCTGCCGTCAGACGTGTTCGCGACGAGGGCCGCCGAGCCTGTGCTCCAGCAGCTTGAGCACCCAGGCCAGCGGGATGTCTCGGCGAACGACGCGTTCCGGCCGGTGTCGAGGTTCTTCGATCGGGTGAGCAGGCCCGAGCAGCTACCCGATGCACTGCTCGGCGCGATGCGGGTGCTGACCGACCAGGCCGAGACCGGAGCAGCGACGATCTGCCTGCCGCAAGACGTGCAGACGCAGGCCTTCGACTGGCCGGATGAACTGTTCGCACCGCGCATCTGGGCGGTGCACCGCCCGGTGCCCGACCCGGCCGCGATCGCCAGGGCGGCGAACATATTGCGCGGCGCTGCCCGGCCGCTCATCGTGGCGGGCGGCGGCGTGATCTACTCGGCGGCGGAGGACTGCCTGCGCGCGTTCGCCGAGGCCACCGGGATCCCGGTCGCCGAGACCCAGGCGGGGAAGGGCTCGTTGCGTTATGACCACCCGCAGGCAGCGGGCGCGATCGGGGCGACAGGCAGCACAGCCGCCAACACGCTGGCCGCCACCGCCGACGTGGTGATCGGGATCGGGACCCGCTGGTCGGACTTCAGCACCGCGAGCAGGTCCGCGTTCGCGGCAGCTGGCGTGCGGTTCATCAACATCAACGTCGCCGGCGTAGACGCGGCCAAGCACGCCGCCACCGACGTCGTGGGCGACGCCCGCGCGGCGCTGACGCAGCTGGCGGGCGCCATGACCGGCTGGGAGGTCGCGGCTGATTACCGAGCGGAGGCGACGGAGCGGGCCAGCCGCTGGGACAAGGCGGTCGAGCAGGCTTACCACCTCGGCCACGTGCCGCTGCCGTCCCAGTCCGAGGTGATCGGCACGGTCAACGCCGTCTGCGAGCCGCGGGACGTCGTGGTCTGCGCTGCGGGGTCGATGCCAGGCGACCTGCACAAGTTGTGGCGTACCAGGGACGCCAAGGGCTACCACGTCGAATACGGCTACTCCTGCATGGGCTATGAGATCGCCGGCGGCATCGGCGCGAAGATGGCGGCGCCCGACCGCGAGGTGTACGTGCTGGTCGGGGACGGCTCGTACCTGATGATGGCGACCGAACTCGTGACAGCCGTGCAGGAGCGCATCAAGATCATCGTCGTGCTCGTGCTGAACCACGGCTTCGCGTCCATAGGTTCACTGTCTCAATCGGTCGGCGCGCAGCGATTTGGCACCGCGTACCGTTACCGGAATGAGGAGACAGGCCGGCTCGACGGCGGCACGCTGCCGGTCGACCTCGGCGCGAACGCCGCGAGCTTGGGGGCCCACGTCATCGCAGCGGCCACTGTCGCCGAACTGGCGGCCGCGCTGCGGGCGGCCAAGTCGGTGACCGGCCCGGTCGTGATCACGATCGAGACCGACCCGCTCGTCCCGGCGCCGGACAGCCAGGCCTGGTGGGACGTGCCGGTCGCCGAGGTGTCCGAGATCGAGTCGGTCAGGCAAGCCAGGGCGGCCTACGAATCGGCCCTGCCACGTCAGCGGAGGTACCTATGACTAGTCAGAAGCAGCCGCACATCGCCGACCTGCAGACTCCGGCGCTTCTGATCGACGCCGCCGTGCTCGACGAGAACATCGCCACGATGTCGGCGGCGCTGCCCGGGCCGCGGTTGCGGCCGCACGTCAAGGCGCACAAGTGCACGAACCTGGCCAGGCGTCAAGCCGCCGCGGGGCATGAGGGCTTCACGTGCGCGACCATCCGCGAGTGCGAGGGGATGGTCGCCGCCGGGCTCGGCCAGGATTTGCTGCTGGCCAACGAGGTGCTCGACGCACGCCGGCTCGGGGCACTGGTCGCGGGCGGTGCGCGCGTCACGCTCGCTGTCGACTCACCGCAGACCATCGAGGCTGCGGCGATCGGCGGAGTTCGTGAGGTCGTCATCGACGTCAACGTCGGCCTGCCGCGCTGCGGCTGCGATCCCGGCAAGGCCGGCAACCTGGCGGACACCGCACGCAAGGCGGGGCTCGAGGTCCGCGGCGTCATGGGCTACGAAGGGCACGTCGTCGGCCTGACCGAAGCGACGGAACGGGCCGAGAAGACCAAGACCGCGATGGAGATGCTGGTCGCCGCGCACGCTGATGTCGGAGGAGACCTGGTATCGGCTGGCGGGACAGGGACCTATACCTGCAACACGTGGGCCAATGAGATCCAGGCCGGTTCGTACGCGCTTATGGACACTGCCTACGGCAAGCTCGGGCTGCCGTTCGGCCAGGCCTTGTTCGTGCTCGCGACCGTGATCTCCAGCACTGTCGGGTCCGATACCGCCGAGTGGTCGGTCGCCGACGCGGGGCTGAAGGCGTTCGGAATGGATCACGGCAACCCGGATCTCGACGGCGCGACGGTGTGGTTCTGCTCCGACGAGCACACGACCTTCTCTGACCCGCGGCAAGTGGGGGAGAAGGTCAGGTTCGTGCCAGCGCACATCGACCCCACGATGGCCTATCACGAGCGCGCCTACGTCGTCGCTGGCGACGACATCATCGACGTCTGGCCAATCGACCTCCGCGGCTGGTAACCGTTGCCGCGCGGTCGAGTGAACCAACAGTCTGCCAGATGCCCGCTTAATAGCCGTGGCTCAATTCCGGCACCACCACACCAACCGGACACAGAGCGCCGAGGCCCGTCATGATCGCGGACGATTATTTGCGTCGTTGCAAAAAGTCGTCCGTGATCATGGAATTGGTCTGCTGCAACGGCGCCGGGCGGGCTGATGTAGCACTCGAGTTCGCGCTTGATCGCGGGGATGCTGGCATCGAGGCGGATCAAGACCCGCCGCGCGCGCGGCCTCTCCCGGCGCGGCTTGAGCGCCGCCTCCCGGGTCACCGGATGCCGGGAACACACCTCATGCGCCGCCCGGCGTACCGCGTCGCGGCGCAGCCCGATCTGCTCCATGATCGGCGCGCCGGGCTGGCGAGATGGGCTGATACTTCTGTTACGTGTTGACGGGCTGATGCCCCGTGTGTAACGTTTCCGACACCCGGGGGGGACGCGCGCGGCGAGCCGGATCGAGGTGCTCAGTGACGACGCAGACCCCGCAGCTTAATGCTGGCGAGCGGGCTCGGCGATCGGATCTGGGCAGCGAGGTGGCTCAGCGGCTCGCCGACGCGGGGGTCACCATTCTCGCTGCGTGCTGGGTCGACAACTCCGGCATTACCAGGGTCAAGTCCGTCCCGATCGGGCGCCTGGAGCGGGCCGCCGCCTGGGGGATCGGCATGTCGCCAGTCTTCGACGTGTTCGTCGTCGATGACAGCATCACGACGAGTAAGCACATCGGCGGACCCGCTGGCGACCTGCGGCTGATGCCCGACCTGGCCAGGGTCACACCGCTTGCCGCGCTGCCAGGCTGGGCGTGGGCGCCCGCCGACCGGTACACCCAGGAAGGCGAGCCGTTCGCGGGCTGCACCCGCTCGTTCGCCAAGCGGCTCGTCGCCGGCGCGACCGAGCGCGGCCTGACCGCCATGGCCACGTTCGAGATCGAGTGGGCCGTCGGCTCCGACGAGGACGGCAGGTTCGTACCCGCCTGCGAGGGGCCCGCCTACGGGATGACCAGGGTCATCGAGCTGGCCGACTATTCCCGCGAGGTTGTCGAGGCGATCGAGCAGCAGGGCATCGAGGTCGAGCAGTTCCACCCGGAGTACGCCGCCGGCCAGCTTGAGGTCTCCGTCGCGCCGAAGGACCCGATCGCGGCGGCCGATGACAGCGTCCTGGTCAGGCAGACCATCAGGGCCGTATCGCAGCGGCACGGACTGAAGGTCTCGTTCGCGCCGTCCGTCGTCGCGGGCGGCGTGGGGAACGGCGGCCACGTCCACCTCAGCCTCTGGCGGGACGGCCAGAACCTGTTCGCGGGCGGACCTGGGCGGTACGGGCTGACGGCCGACGGCGAGGCCTTCGCGGGCGGTGTGCTCGCGGTGCTTCCCGCGCTCGTCGCCGTCGGCGCGCCGAGCGTCGCCAGCTACGTGCGCCTGGTGCCGTCGCACTGGGCCGGCGCCTATCAGTGCTGGGGCAAGGAGAACAGGGAGGCCGCGCTGCGCCTGGTCACCGGCTCGACGGGGGAGCATGACGTCCGCGCCAACCTCGAAATCAAGTGCTTCGACCTGTCCGCCAACCCGTACCTGATCGTCGGCTCCCTGTTCGCCGCCGGGCTCGCGGGGCTCGACTCGGGCGCCGCGCTGCCGGCCGAGATCGAAGGCGATCCGGTCGAGCTGTCCGATGCTGACCTCGCGGCAAGGGGCGCGCGCAGGCTGCCGCAGTCGCTGACGGAGGCGGCCGGCGCGCTAGAGGCGAGCGACCTGCTGCGCGACGCGATGGGCGAGCCGATGTTCGAGGCGTTCCTCGCCGTGCGGCGGGCCGAGATCGAGTTGTTCTCCGGCGTCAGCGAGGCCGACGTGGTGGCCCGCACCCGCTGGCGGTGGTGATGACCGTCACGGAAACTGGCGAGCCCGACGTGACCGTCGCCGAGCTGCTGCATCTCAAGCTCGCTGAGCTCACGCCCGCGGAGCGCAAGGTGGCGCGCGCCCTGATGGCGGAGTATCCGGTCCGCGGCCTCCAGCCGGTCGCCAAGCTCGCTGCCACCGCGGGGGTCAGCGCGCCGACCGTGATCCGGCTGGTAAGCAAGCTCTCGTTCGACAGCTACGCGGGCTTCCAGCGGTCACTGAAGTCTGAGGTGTCGGCGCGGCTTTCTTCACCGCGCGAGATGCATGCCGGCAGGCCGGCCGGGGAGCGCGGCGACGTGCTGGGCCGGTCTGAGCAGATTTTCTGTGACGGCATCAAGGCGAGCTTCGCCCGGCTGCCGCGCTCGGAGTTCGAGCAGGTGATCAAGCTGCTTGCCGATCAGCGCCGCGGCGTGACCATCATCGGCGGCCGGTTCAGTTTCTTGCTGGCGGAGTACCTAGCCGCGAACCTGCGCGTGCTGCGCGAGAACGTGCACGCGGTCTCCACGCTCGGCACCGACCGGACAACCGCCCTGCTCGATGTCGGCCGCCGAGACGTCGTGATCGCCTTCGACTACCGCAGGTATCAGCACGACACGGTGCGCGCCGCGACCGCGGCGAAGGAGCGCGGCGCGACGCTGATCGTGTTCACTGACCCCTACCTGTCACCGCTGGCGGCGCGCGCGGACGTGATCCTCACATCGAGCGTGCAGTCACCCTCGCCCTTTGTGAGCCTGACGCCCGCCCTCGCGATGGTCGAGGCGACCATCACCGCGCTGATCGACCGGCTCGGCGACCTGCCGCTCGAACGGATGGCGCGCTACGACGTCATCTCCGCAGGAATGGTTGACCAGGCCCATACCCCCGACGGTGTCGTAGTGGAGGAAGAATGACCACGGTCGGACTCGAGTCCCTTGCGCTGATCGACCATCACGTGCATGGCGTCCTGACCGCCGATCTGGATCGGGCCGGGTTCGAGGATCTGATCTCCGAGGCTTCCGGGCCGCCTGCGCCAGGGACGTCGTCGTTCGACAGCCAGCTTGGCTTCACGATCAGGCGCTGGTGTGCTCCCGTGCTCGACCTGGAACCGTCTGCCCCGGCGGAGGACTACCTGCGCCGTCGCGCGGAACTGGGCGCGGCCGAGGTGAACAGGCGCCTGCTGACGGCGGCGCGGGTGACCCAGTGGCTGGTAGACACCGGCTTCCGCAGCGACCAGATCACCACGCCCGAGGAGATGGTGGCTGCCAGCGGCGCCCCGGCCAGGCATGTCGTGCGGCTCGAGGCGGTCGCCGAGCGGGTCGCCAGTGCAGGCACCACGGCGGCGGACTGGGCTGCGACGTTCGCCGAGGAGCTGGGCGTCGAGACGGCAGCCACGGGTGCGGTCGGTTACAAATCGATCGTCGCATACCGCTACGGGTTCGACTTCGATCCGTCCAGGCCCGCGTCGGCGGACGTCACGGCCGCTGCTGGCCGGCTGCTCCGCTCGCTGGAGACCGACGCGTCGGCCAGGATCGAAGATCCTGTCCTGCTCAGGCACCTGATCTGGACGGCGATCGACATCGGCAAGCCGCTGCAGTTCCACGTCGGATTCGGCGATACCGACGTGCGGCTGCACACGTCTGACCCGTCGTTGCTGACCGATTTCCTGATCGCGACCGAGCCGATCGGAACGCCCGTCATGCTGCTGCACTGCTATCCGCATCAGCGCGCGGCGGGGTACCTGTCGCATGTGTTCTCGCACGTCTACATGGATCTCGGCGCGATCCTCAACTACGTGGGCGCGCGGTCGCCGGCGGTGCTCGCTGAGGCCCTCGAGCTCACGCCGTTCGGCAAGATGCTCTACTCATCCGACGCGTTCGGCCTGCCAGAGCTGCACTACCTCGGAGCGATCGGGTTCCGGCGTGACCTCGCAGCGGTGACCGGACAGTTCGTCGCGGACGGGGCGTGGGCGGCCGCGGACGCCGAGCGGGTCGCCGAGCTGATCGGCTCGGCCAACGCGGCCCGCGTATACCGGCTGGGCCAGTCATGATGACAGTTCAGGCCGACTGGCTGACTCGCCCAGCCAGTCGCGTCGTCAGGCTGGCCCAGCCTTCCCCCACCTTGTCATGGTGTGCAGGTATTTGCGCAAGCAGGCCGCAGCCAACCGTTGCGGCGAGGGCGCGGCCATGACGAGGACCGCCGTGACTCTGGCGGAGCTGGCGGCCAGGCTCCGCGCTGGGGTTGCTGCCGAGCTCGACGACGCCGTGGCGCTGCGGCACGAGCTGCACGCATTGGCCGAGCCCTCTGGCGGGGAGTACCAGACCGCGGCGAGGGTGGCCGAAGCGCTCGGAGCCGCAGACGCCCCCGCCGTTGTCGAGACCGGTCGGCTCGTGCGGATCGGCGGCCAGGATGGCCCGTGCATCGCGCTGCGCGCCGAACTCGATGCGCTCCCGATCACTGAGGAGACTGGCGCGCCGTGGGCGTCGCAGACCGGCGCGATGCACGCCTGCGGCCATGACGTGCACCTCGCGGCGCTGACCGCGGTGTGCCGGGCGGCCAGCGCCACGGGTGCAGAGCTGCCCGTGCCTGTGCTCGCCGTGTTGCAGCCGCGGGAGGAAGCGATTCCGTCGGGGGCCAAGGACCTGGTAGCGTCCGGCCTGCTCGCCGCGCAGCAGCCGAGCGCGATCGTGGCCGTGCACCTGCAGCACCAGTTGCCGCTCGGCACGGTCGCCGCCGCCGCCGGAACGGTCAATGCCGCCACCGACGACATCACGATCACCGTCGAAGGCGTCGGCGGCCACGCCGGCTACCCGCAGCTGACCGCCGATCCCGTCGTCGCGCTGTGCCAGAGCGTCGTGGCGCTGCAGACCGCCGTCAGCCGACGGTCCGACCCGACGCACGCAGTCGTCGTCTCGATCGGCATGCTCGATGCCGGCCAGGCGGCAAACGTCATCCCGCCGGGCGCCACCGCCAAGGGCACGCTCCGGGTGCTCGACGAGGTCGACCGGCCTGGCCTGCACCGGAGCGTCCGCGAGATCGTCAAGCACACCTGCGCGGCCCACGGCTGCCGCGGCTCCGTCACCATCGACGAGGGCGAGCCGGCGCTGGTCAACGACGAGGCACTGACGATGGCGACGTGGCCCTGGCTGCGCGAAGCCGGATTCAGGATCGACACGTCGTTCCGCTCGTGCGGCGCCGACGACTTCTCCTATTTCAGCCGCGGCGGGCGCACGCTGATGCTATTCCTCGGCACCGGCGGGAAGCACGCGCTGCACCATCCCGCGTTCCTGCCCGACGACGACATGGTCGGTCAGGCGGCGAGCGCGCTGCTGGCGGGCTACCTCGGCGCGGTCAGCCTGGCCGGGCCGCCGGCGTAGCAGGCCCTAGCGCCGGCCTCTAGCGTGGTCTGCATGTGTGACGACGCGGAAGCACAGCATCAGCCGGCGGGGGTGCTCAGCGAGGACTTCGAGCCGGCCGTGACCGTCCCGCTGGAGCCGGTGGACTCGGTCGAACTGGTCAGCCTCATCGACAACGTGATCGACGTGTTCATGCCGGACCAGGGGCCCGCCAAGCGCGTGGGGCTGCGGATCGGCGCGACCCGCCCGGCAACCCTGATGGCCGAGGGGTGGACGCCGGACGCGCTTGTCGCCGAGCACGGCTTCGCGATGCTGGTGACCGTCGTCAAGGGCGGGCGATCGCGCAGGCTGCTGTTCGACACGGGCACCAGCCCGGACGGCGTCGTCGAGAACATGCGCAGGCTGGATGTAGACCCTGGCTCGATCGAGGCGATCGTCTGCAGTCACGGGCACTTCGACCACACGACCGGGCTAGACGGGCTGACCAGAGTGCTGGGCCGGGCCGGCCTGCCGGTGCTGATCCACCCGCACTTCTGGCGTCGCCGCCGGATCGCGGTGCCTGGCTCCGATCCGCGCGAGATCCCCACTACCAGCCGCCGGGCGCTGACCGACGTCGGCTTCGAGATCATCGAGGAGCGGCAGCCCAGCTTCCTGCTCGACGGCTCGGTCCTGATCACCGGCGAGGTGCCGCGGGTCACCGGCTACGAGCCAGGGTTCCCGCCGCAGCAGGCGTGGCTGTCGGGGGCCTGGGAACCCGATCCGCTAGTGCTAGACGACCAGGCACTCATCGTCAACGTGGCCGGCAAGGGGATCGTTGTGATCACCGGCTGCGGGCACGCGGGCGTGGTCAACATCTGCCGGTACGCCAGGCGGCTAACCGGCGATCTGCCGCTCTACGCGGTGATCGGCGGCTTCCACCTGCAGGGCCCGGTGTTCGAGCCGCTGATCCCGCGCGTCCTTGACGACCTCGCCGGCTTGGACCCGGCCGTCCTGGTCCCCGCGCACTGCACGGGCTGGCGCGCAGGACAGGCCATGGCGGCGCGTTTCGGCGAGGCCTACATTCCCAACAGCGTCGGCACCCGCTTCACACTCTGACGCTCGCCGCCACCCTGTGCTCGGCCTCACCTCGGGCCGGTGTCCAGGCCGTGCTCGATCGCGTACCTGACCAGGTCGACCCGGTTGTGCAGGTGCAGCTTGTTCAGCGTGTTCTGTACGTGGTTCTGCACGGTGCGGTGGGACAGGAACAGCCGTTCGGCGATCTGCTTATAGGACATGCCGGTGCCGACCATCCGCAGGATCTCGGCCTCGCGGTCGGTGAGGCGCGGCGTGTCGGGCGCGGGATCGCTGGCCATGCGCCGGAACTCGCCGAGCACGAGGCCGGCCAGCCCAGGGGAGAACACGGCGTCGCCGACAGCCGTCCGCCGCACCGCGTCGAGGAACTCGGCGCGGCTGGCCGACTTCAGGATGTAGCCGGTCGCGCCGGCCTTGACGGCGCCGAGGACGTCGTGATGCTCGCCGCTCGCGGACAGGATCAACACCTTGGCGCTCGGATAGGTGGCCAGGATGCCGCGGGTGACGTCGACCCCTGATATGTCAGGCAACTGGAGGTCGAGCACGACCACGTCGGGCCGGACCGAGGCGGCGATGCGCACCGCCTGGGCGCCTTCGCCCGTCGCGGCCACGACCTCGAAGCCCGCCTCGCCGAGGTCGCGGCTGACCGAGTCGCGCCACATCGGATGGTCGTCAACGACCATCACCCGCATGGTGCTATCGCTCCGCGCATTGCCGCCACCGCCGGCCATGTCCACAGCGACACCCTAAGCCGGGAGCGCCGCCCTCGGTACCCGTAGCCGGACCTCGGTTCCAGCGCCCGGAGTGCTGCTGATATCGGCCGAACCGCCGAGGTCCTTGATCCGGCCGTGAATGGACTGGCTGACCCCGAGCCGGCCCTGCGCCGCCGCCTCGGCGAGGCGCCCGGACGGGATGCCTGGCCCGTCGTCGCGGATCGTCACGGTCACCGTCGCGCCCTCGTCATCGACCAGCACCCAGGCCCTCGCGGTGGCACCGCAGTGCCGCCGCACGTTGTCGATCGCGGCCCTGACCGCCGCTGTCATCTCCGTGACCGCCGCTTCAGTGAGGATAACGGGATCAGCGGGGGTGATCACCGACACCAGGGCTGAGGCTTGACGGCTGAGATGGGCACTGAGGTCGAGCTCGCCTGACCCAGCCGATGCGAGCTCGTCGCCGGTGATCAAGGCGCGCAGCGCGGCCTCCTGCTCCCCGGCAAGCTGGCCTATCTCCGCGGCCTCGCCGCCGGCCTCGGCGCCGCGCCGCTGCACCATCGCGAGGACCTGCAGCACCGAGTCGTGAATCGTTCTGGCAAGCCGCTCTCGCTCCCGGCTCGCGGCTTCGATCTCGGTTGCCCGCTGCAAGGCCAGCTCGGCGCGCGAGGACAGGGTGGAGACGTAGCCGACCAGCGCCGCCGCCAGCAGCAAGATGACTGGGCCGTCCAGCGCCGTGCTCGAGTAGGTGCCCGAGATCGGCCATCTGAGCGAGACCACGCAGCCGCCGATGACCAGCGCCGCGATCGCACCTGCTCGCGCTCCCTTGGCGACGGCCCAGGCCAGCGCGGGGCCCGCCAGCCAGGTCGCGGTGACGGGCATCACGCCGATCTTGGTCGCGTGGGGGGTCTGCAGGATGGCGGTCGATAGCAGGGCGAGGGCGGTCACGATCAGGTCGGTGCCTAGCAGCAGCCACGTCCGGCGGGCGGGCTTAGCGTAGGCGAACGTGCTCACGGCCGTCCAGGCGATCATCGCGGCCAGCACGACCCAGGCCGCGCCCCAGTACCGGTAGTAGCCGGGCCTGATCGCGATCAGCACAGCGGCGTAGCCGAGCGAAGCGAACCGGAAGACGGCGATTGAGCGCCACAGCGGCGCTTGCAGGCTCATGACCGGTTACCGGACAAAGGGAACGACCACCCGAGAAGCGTACCGACTGATCGTGCCCGCGGCCGTGGTACGAGGTACTCAGCGCTGCCTAGGTATGCGGACCGGAAGATTGAGTAGCAGGGCGGTTCTGGCGGCATCCGCGAATCGGCACTGTGAACAGCATGAGCACAGCTGTTAACGCCCCCCGCACCGCAGACCTGCACTGTCCCGGTTGCCTCACGCCGGTCGGCGCTGGCGGACCGCACTGCCCGTCCTGCGGAATATGGCTGGCCGGCCCGCAAGTGGCCGAGCTTTTTTGGATCGATGCCGAGCTCACTCGTGTCGACTCCGCCAGGACCTGGCTGATCAGCAGGCGCGCTGTGCTTATTGACGAGGTGATGAGGCTGCGCATGCGGCCGGCCACGGCCGTCGCCGCGCCAGCCGGGCCTGCGACCGAGCCCGAGCCCGGCGGACCGGAGCCGCTGCGCCCTGCGGAGCCACGGGAAGCGGTTCAGGCCCAGCCCAGGCAGCGGCCCGAGATGTCCGGCCGCACCGCGGCCAGGCTGCTGCTGGGCGCCGGCGCCGCGATGGTCGCCATCGCCGTCACGATCTTCACGGTCGCGAGCTGGAGCAGGATCGGCCCGCTGGGCCGCTGCGCCATTCTGCTGGCGGTGACGGCCGGCGTGCTGGCCGCTCCGCGGCCGCTCGTCCGCCGCAGCCTGCGTGCGACCGCCGAAGCTATCGCCGCGACCGGCCTCGTGCTGACGATCGGGGACGCCTACCTGATCCATCGCTTCACCGGGCTGCGGATCGGCCCGCTGACGGCTGCGGCGCTGTGCGCCGTCGGGGCGGCGGCGTGGGGCGCCTACGGGACGGCGATCAGGCTCAGAGGGCCGCGACTGGCCGCTATCGGTCTTGTCCAGCTGATCGCGCCGCTCGCATTCGTCAGCTTCGCGAACCTGAGTGTGGGCCCGGCCGCTCCGATGGCCGGCCCAGCGGCCGGCCTCCTCGTCACCGCGGTCGCCGACATCCTGCTGGCCGCCCGGCTGGCAGCCCGCGGCCGGCCGCAGCCTGAACACGCGGGGCGTCCCGCGCAGCGGTACACCGACAGCGACGTGGCAACGATCACAGCAGTCGTCGCCTGGGGGTGCGGTGTCCTTGCGGCGGTCATCGGGCTGGCTGCCCTGATCACCTCGCAAGGCGCGCAACACGGCGCTTCGTGGAGCGGCGCCACCTGGCTGGCGCTTGTCTTCCTGGCAGCGGCGGGCACCGCCATCGCCGGCCCAGCCCGCGGCGCCGGACTGGAGTCGCTGGCGCGGCCGGCGGCGGTCGCGTCCGGCGCCCTCGCCGGGATCGGTCTGGCCACGATCGCGAGCCCCGCCCTCAGTGCCGGCTGGGAACTGGCGTGCGCGGGTATTTCCGGCTTCTCCCTCAGTGCTGCGGCGCTTTTCCTCGGGCCGCTCTCTGGTCCGGCGTCGGCGCGTCGGCGGCACTTCGCCGCCGGATCCGCAGCGCTGCTGGCGGTTGCAGCTGCGATCGCGGCGCCGGCCGCGGTGGCAGGTCTTGTCCCGGACCGCCCGGTGCTGCCCGCGTGGTCGGGCGCCGGGTCGACCGCGACCGGACCGGCGATCTGGCCCTACCTGCCCGCAGCGATCACGGTGCTGGCTCTGTGCGCGCTGGCGTGCCTGCTCGCCCGGGCCGACCGCGGCGGGGTTTCCGCCGGGCTGAGGGCGTCCTTCGGGGCCGTCGGCCTGGCGGCCGCGGCCGTGGCCGCGGGATCGCTGTCCTCGGCAGCGCACCTGACCGGCTGGGCCGCGCTGAGTGTCCTGACCGCCGTGACGGTGATCGTGCTGACGGCCGCCGCGGTGCTAGGCGGGCGGGTGCTAGCCAACGTCGCCGCCGGATGCGGGACTGCGCTCGCCCTGACGGCCGTTGCGTGGTCGCTGGCCGGACGCGCGACCACGCTTGCCGAACTGGCCGCTCTGGCCGTGGCTTTCTCGCTGACGGCCGCGCGGGCCAGGCACACCGTAGCCGCCGTCGTCGCGACGTCTGGCGCCCTTCTCGCCACTACCGGGCTGGCCTGGGCGGCGCCGCTCGCCGCGGGATGGCCCGCCGAGCGAGCCGCGTTGCCGGGCCTGGGCGTCGCGATCGTCGCGGTCGCGGCGGCGACGGCGCTGCGACGGACGCGGCCCGTCCACGCCAACGTGCTCGACGTGGGCGCCTGCGTGGTCGCGCTGCTCGCAGCCGTGGTCGCGGCCGGACGGCACGACGTCTTCGCGGTCGTGGCCGTGACATCGGCGCTCGTCAGCAGCGCCGTGGCGTGGCTGCGGACGGGGCGGCAGCGTGCGGTCGCCGCCGCGATGGCTGTCTGCGCGGCGCTGGCCGCGGTCGTGGCGCAGGGCGGCCCGCTCGGCAGGGCGTTGCTGACTACGGCGCGGATCCTCGCGCACCCGTGGCGGCAGCCAGGTCCGGCCGCCACTGCTCAACTAGCAGGCTTGTCGCTCGCCGTCCTCGTGCTTGCCATGTGCCTGGCGGCCCTGGCGGTCGCGGCGGGCGCCTGGCGCGGCAGCAGGCGTGTGAGCATGGACGCGGTGGCCGTGGCGCTGCCGCTGGTCGCGGCGCCTGCCGGGGTGGCGAGTCTGGACGACGGGTTCGGCTACCTCGCCGTCGTCGGCGGGTTGCTGGCGCTGACGCTCGCGCTGACCGCGTGGGCGGCGCTCGGTGACAACCTGGCCCCGGCTGGCGCCGCGCTGGTGAGCGCGGCGCTGACGGTCACGTGGGCGCTCGCAGAGCCGATCCCGACGCTGGCCGTGCTCGGCAGCCTCGCGGTCGGCTACGGCCTGTGCGCCTGGCGGTGCAGGCTCGCGGTGGTCAGGATCGCGGCTAGCTGCCTGAGCGTCTTGTCGGCTGCCGCGTTCGCCGAGGCAGCGGTGCTCGCCGCGGGATTGAGCGCCTGGCAGGCGGGGCTTGCGGCGCTCGCCGTCGCCGCGATCGCGCAGGTCGTCGCGGCGCGGCTCGCTGGCTCCCGCGGTTCTCGCCCAGCCGGCTCGCCGCGGGCCGCCGGCCGCCTGGAGGCGGCGGAATCAGTTCCTTACACCCGCGCGGTCATGAGCCTCACAGTGGAGGTCGCCGGCTGGCTGGTGGCGGCCACGGGCGCCGCTCAGTGCCTCGGACAGCTGTGGACTGCCTGCGCCGCCACCGCCCTCGCCGGGATCACGTGCCTGGGCGTGGCGGCCCGCAACGACCGGCGTACGGCGCTCTGGCCCGGGCTAGCGCTGTGCTATGCGGCGTGGTGCACCGGCCTTGTGGCGGCGGGCGTCAGCGCACCGGAGCCGTATACGGCCGCGGCCGCCCTGATCGCCATCGCGGCCGGGTGGCGAGCGTCCGGGCGTGAGCCGCGGCTACACTCCTGGCTCGCCTACGGACCGGGCCTGGGGCTTCTGTTCCTGCCCAGCCTGTTCGCAGCATGGAACGGGACCGGATGGATCCGGCCGGTGCTGCTGGGCCTGGCGGCGATCAGCGTCGCCATATACGGGGCCCGGAGCAGGACCCAAGCGCCGCTGATCAGCGGCACAGCGGTGGCGTTGCTCGAGGCCGGCCGGCAGCTAGGTCCCGATGTCATGCACCTGGTGCACGCGCTGCCCGGCTGGGCCCCGGTCGCGGTCGGCGGTGCCGTGCTGCTCTGGGCCGGCGCCACCTACGAAGCCAGGCTGCGCAACCTGAAGGCGATCCGCCGGTCGCTAGCTGGAATGAGCTGAGCCGGGTCCGCTGGGCCGGCGCGGCGCAGCCCTCCTGTTCCGTTTGGTGCTGTGTGTGGCTAGCCTGAACCATGAGACAGTCGTCTTTTGCAGCCTGGCTGGCCCGCATGCGACACAGTGAGCTCGGGGGGGCTCGTGACCATGGGATCGATGAGTGATGCCTGCTGAGCGCGAACGCGGTATTCGGTTCGAGTTCCTGAGGATGCGCCCGCACGACCACATGGGCTGGGTCTTCACCGGGCCCAACGAGTTCGCCGCGGTCGCCGCACCGTACTTGAGGGAAGGCGCGGCGCTCGGCGAGCGGCTCTTGTATATCGCGGACGATCCGAATCCTGATGATATGTCGCAGGTCGCAAGCCTCGTCGGTGGTGATGGGCTGCGCATCGCCAGCGTGGTGGAGATCTACGGAGCAAATGGCGTCGTTGACCAGGTCCGTCAGCTCGCAACCTTCATGGCCGAGCTGGCGGACGCGCAGGCCGCCGGATATACCGGGCTCAGGGTCGCTGCCGATAACAGCTCGTTGGTCGGCGACGAAAGCCAGATGAAGGCGTGGATGGAGTGGGAGGTCGTGGCTGACCACACCGTCGCCGCCCATCCGTTCACGGCGATGTGCGCGTTCGGCAAGGACAGGGTGGACAACGCAAGGCTCCGCCAGCTGGCCATGGTGCACCCGCTGTCGTCAGCGTCGGGTCCGGTCCCGCAGGTCAGGATCTTCTCCGACGGTCACGCGATGCGGATCGAGGGCCGCGTCGACGCCTACGCCATCACCCTGCTCTGGCTTGCCCTCGAGGCGCTGCCGGTCCGCGCCGATGTCGTAGTGGATCTCGCCACGGCGCGGCTGATGGGCCCTGGCGTGCTGGCGGGGCTGACCCAGCTGTGCGACTGCGGGATCGGCGTGACAATCCGCGGCCAGCGCGCCGCGATCGACGAACTCAGAGATTCGCTGACACAGCCCGCTCACCGGCTTGTGCTGGAGGAAGCCGATTAGATCGGTGCGAGTCGTGACATCTAGGATGTCGTGACGACCGGGCGGCTCACCCTCCGCGCAGGATCGCCTTCAGCGTCTTGATGCTGTTGGCGGGTGTCTGGGCGTCGATGCACAGCCGCTCCATCACCGCCAGATAGCCGTCCACCACTTCCTGCTTGTCCAGGTACTGCGCGGTCGTCAGCTGCTCGAGGTAGACCACGTCGGGGATGTCGTACTCGGAGAAGCGAAGCAGGCTGAACGGCCCTCCGGCCGCGGCGTGGCCACCTGCCTTGAACGGGATCACCTGCACGCTGACGTTCGGGCGCTCGGACATGTCGATAAGGTGCTTCACCTGCGCGCGCATGGCGTTCGTGCCGCCGATCGGGCGCCGCAGCAGCGCCTCGTCGAGCACGACCCACAGGCTCGGCGCGTCGGGCCGGTCCAGAATGGCCTGGCGGGCCAGCCGCAGGCTGACCCGGCGGTTGATCTCCTTGGGATTCGAGTACCCGAGCATGGTGACGGCGCGGGCGTAGTCCTCGGTCTGCAGCAGCCCCGGGACGAACTGCACCTCGTAGGCACGGATCTGGCTCGCTGCCTCCTCGAGGCCGACGTAGGCCTCGAACCAGCTGGGCAGAATGTCGGCGTAGTCGTGCCACCAGCCCGGGGAGTTCGCGCGGGCGGCCAGGGCGCGCAGCGCCTCGCGCTCCTTTTCGTCGGTGACGCCGTAGAACGTCAGCAGGTCGACGATGTCGCGGTCCTTGAATCCCACCCGGCCGGTCTCGAGCCTGCTGACCTTCGAGTGGGACGCCCGGATGACGTTGCCTGCCTCCTCCAGCGACAGCCTGTTGGCCTCGCGAAGTCGCCGCAACTGAGCTCCGAGCAGGATCCTCAGCACCGTCGGGCTACCTGAGCCCGACGGCGCTATGACGCTCTGCACCGGGCCCCCATAGGGTCCGGCTGTGGTGACCATTGCATCCCCCTGCGTGGTCAGCTGACGTAGGTTGACTTCAAGAGTGTCCCACGCACGGTGGCCATTGCGCCATAAGCGCGACGTTAACCCCTAGGAAATGCCTAAAGTTCCTCGCCAGGTCCTTGCCAGCCATTGTCCGTCGGCGACGACTAGCTCTTCAGCCGAAGTCGCCATCCTTGACCCCGCGTAGGAACGCGTCCCACTCCGCACCGGTGAAGAGCAGCGCCGGGCCGTCGGGGAACCTGGAGTTCCGCACAGCCACGCCGTCGGCCACCGGGGCCGCCTCCACGCAGTTGCCGCTTGGGTTGCTGTAGGTGCTCTTGCGCCATGCTGCCGCGCGCAGGAGCGATGCCCGTACCCCGTTGAACGCACGATCCACTTGTCATCCCTTCGCCGCTCCGTACACAGCCTCGCGGGCACATCTCCGGGGGCTGGGGAGTTGTGACTGGGTCGAGAATATTGTGCATGCGCACGTGCATCTGCACGTATGAACGTCATCATAGCGGGACGAACATGTCCGAACACCCCCGAGCCAGTGTGCGACGGCACTTGCATGTGCACACCGATTAATGGCATCGTAACGGACGAGCAGGCCCGAATGGACTCGGCCGAGACCACGCTTGAGTACTTACTCATGCATAAGGGAAACGAATAGTGACTTCCGCGCAGGCACGGGATTTGACCTATGGCAGCCCCGGGTTGCGTGCCAAAGGCGACCTGCGCCAGCCGGATAGCATGAGGCAGCGCGAAATGCCGCTGCCTGGCCTGCCTGAGACCCTTGAGGCGGTCGCTGATCCCTGCGAACTCGACTTGAAGCCCGGGCCAGAATCGGTGAAGCTGGCTCGGGAGTTCACTGCTGCCACACTCCAAGATTGGCAACTAGGCGATCTTGTAGAAGAGGCCGTGATCGTCGCGTCGGAACTCGTGACGAATGCCATTAGGCACGGGACGCGCTGTTCGCCTCCGACCGCCGATGTGGCCACAGTTCGGCTCGCCTGGCAGCGCCAGACCGACGGGATCATCTGCGTCGTGACCGACGGCAGCGACGAGCCCCCGGTCCTCGAGGACGCTGACATGACCGCTGAATCAGGGCGCGGGCTCCAGGTTGTGCACGCACTGACGGCCGCCTGGGGCTGGGTCAGCCTGGGCGCCTGCCAGAAGGCGGTCTGGGCGACGTTCCTGCTTCCGTAAGAGGCGGCGCCTTCTGGAACGTGACTCATTCTCTGACTAAGGTCTGAGAATGAGCCAGCAGGTGATGATCAGCCAGCTGCGCAGCTTCAACCGCGCGGTTACCCAGCGAGTCGGCGCGCTCGACGACGCGTTCCTTGATCGCCGGCGCCCGCTTGGGCAGTCGCGCGTCCTGTGGGAGATCGGCCGTGATGGCTGCGACGTCCGGCGGCTCAGGGCGCGGCTCGAGCTCGATTCCGGTTACCTCAGCCGGCTGCTCAGGTCGCTCGAAGAGGCTGGGCTTGTGGCGGTAACGCGCAACGAAGCGGACCGGCGGGTGCGGACAGCTCGCCTCACCGCGCGCGGCCTGGCCGAGCGGGACGAACTCGACCGGCGCTCCGACGAAGCCGCGACCGACATCCTGGGTCCGCTGAGCGACAGGCAGCGCACCCGCCTGATCGCCGCGATGGCCGAGGTGGAGCAGCTTCTGACCGCGTCGGCAGTCCGGGTGCGGGTGGCCGATCCGAGTGAACCAGCGGCTCGCGCGTGCATGGCGGCTTACTTCGCCGAGCTGGCCGCACGGTTTGACGGCGGCTTCGATCCGGAGCGCAGCATCTCGGCCGATGACGCCGAACTTACCCCGCCAGCGGGGCTGCTGCTGCTGGCGACGCTGCGCGGCGAGCCGGTGGGCATCGGGGCGCTGAAGCTGCATGGCCTGGCGCCTGTGGAGATCAAGCGGATGTGGGTCGCCGCTGCGGCGCGCGGACTCGGCCTCGGCCGGCGGCTGCTGTCCGAGCTCGAGGATCACGCAGCCGAGTGCGGCGCGCGCGTCGTCAGGCTGGAGACCAATCGCACGCTCGGCGAGGCCATCGGCCTGTACCGGTCAGCTGGTTACCGCGAAGTGCCCGCGTTCAGCCACGAGGCCTACGCGCACCACTGGTTCGAGAAGCAACTGGCCGTCACGCCGGCGACGAACCCTGGCGTCTCGTGACGGCCTCCGGCCTCGGGCCTCGGGCCCGTCCGCTGTCGGCATTCTCCCTATAGGCCGTCTTTGCCCGTAGGCTGCGCCCTAGGCCGCCAATTGCCGGGCGAGGTGAGCAGGAGGGCGCGAGTGAGCGGGGCACGAGACGACGCCGGGCGACCGCACGCAGGCGAGATGCCCGGCTGGACGCCGGAAGTCGAAGAGATCGCTCGCCGGCGTGATCTCGCCCTCGTGATGGGCGGACCAGACAAGGTGCGACGGCAACGCGAGTCGGGCCGGCTCACGGTCCGTGAGCGCATCGAGCGGCTCACCGATCCTGGCAGCTTCGCCGAGATCGGCGCGCTCACCGGCTTCGGCAGCTACGACGACGAGGGGCGGCTGGTCACGATCCAGCCCGCGAACTTCGTCGCCGGGACCGCCAGCATCGGCGGCCGACGCGTGATGGTCGGCGCCGACGACTTCTCCGTGCGCGGCGGTTCTGGCGACGCCGCCATTCACGCCAAGCAGATCTTCTCCGAGCAATACGCGGCCGACATGCGACTGCCGGTCGTACGACTGCTCGACGGGGCAAGCGGCGGCGGCAGCGTGAAGTCGGTCCTGGACTCCGGGTTCACATATGTCCCTGTCAACCCGGCGTGGGACGCCGTGGTCGAGAACCTGTCGCTCGTTCCTGTGGTCGCCGCGTGCCTCGGCCCGGTCGTCGGGCTCGGAGCGGCTCGACTTGTCATGTCGCACCTGGCCGTCATGGTCACCGGGATCGGCCAGTTGTTCACCGCCGGCCCTCCTGTGGTGCGCAGCGGTACCGGCGAGGACCTCACCAAGGAGGAACTCGGCGGCGTCGCCATTCACCGGCGCAACGGCGCCATCGAGCGATTCGCGGCCTCAGAGGACGAGGCGTTCGCGATCATTCGCGACTTCCTGTCCTTTCTGCCAGGCTGCGTCAGCGAGACGCCACGGGTCGTTGCCAGCGATGATCCGGCAGGGCGGCGGGATGAGTCGCTGATCGACGCCGTTCCGCGCGATGCCCGGCTGCCGTACCGGATCGAGCCGATTCTCGACGCGATCTTCGACGCCGGATCGGTGTTCAGGTACGCGGAGTACGGGAGCGCTACCGTGACGGCGCTGGCCAGGCTCGATGGTCACCCCGTCGGTGTGATCGCGACCGATCCCTACCGGGGCACGACGATGTCGCTGGAGGGTGCGCTCGCGCTGACGCGGCTCGTCGACCTCTGCGAGACCTTCCACCTGCCGCTCGTCAGCCTCACCGATCAGGGCGGGATCACCATCGGCAGGGTCGCCGAGGAGCGCGGCACGATCAGGCACGCGGCGCGCGCGATCGCGGCCGTCTACCAGGCCAGGGTTCCCCAGGCCGAGCTGATCGTGCGCCGCGTTTACGGGGTCGCAGGGGCCGGCATGATCAACAGGCACCGGGTCGGCAGGAGCTGGGCCTGGCCCTCCGGGGACTGGGGCTCACTGCCCGTCCAGGGCGGTATCGAGGCGGCGTTCCGGGCGCAGATCGATGGTGCGGACGACCCGCAGGCGGAGATCGACCGGATCCGCACCACGCTCGCGGCGCTCACCTCGACGTTCAGGACCGCAGAGCGGTTCGGCGTGCAGGACATGATCGATCCGCGGGACAGCAGGCCGCTGCTCTGCGAGTGGGTGCACGACGCCTACCGGGTGCTGCCGGAATTGACCGGCCCGCCGTCGTTCGGCACCAGGCCCTGACCGGGGCGGGCGGAGCACGGCTGTGTTTGCCAGCTGGACTTGCTAGCGTGCGGGGCGTGGCCATCTCGTTTAGTGACGCAACCCGGAAGCTGCTCGACGGCAAGAACTACGCGGTCCTCGCGACCGTGAACGCGGACGGCAGCCCGCAGACCTCGGCGATGTGGGTCGGCAGGGACGGCGATGATCTGCTGTTCTCCACCGTCGAGGGCCGGGTCAAGCACAAGAACATGCTCCGCGACCCGCGGGTCAGCGTGACCGTGCTGGACGCCGAGGACCCGGAGAACTACGTCGAGCTGCGCGGGCGGGTCACGATGACCCCCGACATCGGCCGCCAGGTAGACAAGCGGTTGTCCTGGAAGTACGACGGCAAGGACCCGGGCCAGGACCGCCCGGGCGCCGTCCGCGTCGTCGTCCGCATGGTGGTCGACAAGGTGACCGGCTACGCCGCCTAGGCCGACTCCATGATCACGGAGACTTTTCGGCTGTGCGGTCTAAAACTCTCCTTGATCATGAGAGAAGTGCGGCGGAGGTGCGCCGGAGGTGCGGCGGGAGCGGCTTAGGGCTGCTGGAAGTCCTTGGTCGTCCAGATCTTCTCGCGCAGGTACTGCCTGACCTTGGCGATGTACTGCTGTGCTGGCTGGGTGTGCCAGCGCCCGGCGAACCAGCGGCCGACGCAGCCCCAGGCGTCGCCCGCCTTGTAGGTCTGGCCGCGGTCCACCGTGTTCAGCCAGGTCTCGTAGCCGTCGAAGCAGGAGCGCCAGATCGCGTAGGCGGTGTCGGCGTTCATGGCCGTCGACTTGGCGATGCCAGGCCAGCTCGACTTCTCGTACGGGTACCTGTTCTGCAGAATGCCCCAGCTTTGCGGGCACAGGCCGGCCCGTCCGTCGACGCCAGGTCCGTGCCCTGGCGGGCAGCCGCTGGACCCCCAGTCACCCTTGGTGGTCTGCCGCCACCAGCTCTCGATCGCTGCCTGGGCGAACACCATGTTCTGGTCGATGCCCCACTTGCAGGCGGCCCAGCGCAGGATCTGCTCGGTCGTGCCGGTGAAGTTGCCGTTGATCCGCGGGGCGATCCACTTGTTCGCCTGCGTCTTGTCGCCGGAGAAGAAGGTCTTGCTGACGTGGTGCCCTGTCGTGCGGTTGTAGCGGCGGTTGACGCCCTTGTTCTCCTTCACCGGCCTGGCACGCACCCAGGTCGCGCACTGCGCCCCAGTGGGCAGTTTCGTCCCAGGGGGAAGGGTGTGGAAGTACGCGGGTGCCGCTGCCGGGCCAGCCGTGGCGCCCCGCGGCATCGTGGCGGCGGCCGGTGCCGCGAACGCCAGGAGCGCGCCGCCGGCGGCCACGGCGGTGAACCGCTGGATCGTGCGTGCGAACGGGCTCGACCGACGTGGTTGCATGAACCGTTATATGTACTCCCTCGGCGAGGCGTCTGCAACGCGATCGGCTGAACGCGTTTCATGTCCGTTTCTTCAGGTACCTGGCCTCGCTGAATCCACATCAATCACGAGCAAAGGGTAGAGATGCTAGCGGCCTTGCTGCTGGCCGGGATGGTCGCAGCGCCGCTCGGCTCGGCCTCGCTCTTCCTGCCGGCGAGAAGACGGCGGCGGGCGGCCGGAACCTGGCCGTCGATCCGCCGGATCGTGCTGGCCGTAGCCGGGACGTTGATCCTGGCGGCCGCGGTCGCCGGGGTGCTGCAGTTGCTCTCGGTCTCCGAGCACAACCTGATCATTGGCGCCGCTAGCGTGGTGATCGCCAGCCTGATCTGGCTGCCGTTGACCAGGCGCTGGCGAGCCAGGGCGCACCTGTGCTGGGCCTCCGCCATCTTCCTCTTCGTGACCTACCTGGTGTTCGCCATGGACTGGACGTTCGCCAGCCATCTGGGCCTGGCCAGCACTATCGGCGCGCTGCTGCTGTGGATATTCGAGCTGTTCGCCGCCGTCATGGCGTGTGCGTACCTGTGGGAAATCTGCGACGCGCTCGGCACCGAGCATTGGACGAGGAGGGTCACCCCGCAGGTCTCGTTCGACGTTCCGGCCGCTGAGCTGCCGATGGTGAGCCTGCACGTTCCTGCCCACAACGAGCCGCCTGACATGGTCATCGACACGCTCAGGTCGCTGCTGCGGCTGGACTACCCGCGCTACGAGATCATTCTGATCGACGACAATACCGACGACGAGGCGCTATGGCGCCCGGTCGAGACCTGGTGCGCGCGGCACGGGGTGAAGTTCAAGCACCTGCAGGACTGGCCGGGCTACAAGTCGGGGGCGCTGAACTACGCGCTGCGCGAGATGACCGACCCAGCCGCAGAGGTGATCGGGGTCGTGGACTCCGACTACCAGATCGAGCCAGGCTTCCTGCGGCGCTGCGCGCCCGCATTCGCCGAGCCGTGGGTCGGCTTCGTGCAGTCGCCCCAGGACTACCGCGACTGGCAGGGCGCCCCGTACTACAAGCGCCTGTACTACTCCTACAAGTACTTCTTCGCCGTGTCCCAGCCCTCGCGTAACGAGCGCGACGGCGCCATCTTCGCGGGCACGATGGGGCTCATCCGCCGGGTCGCGCTCGAGCAGCTCGGCGGCTGGGACGAATGGTGCATCACCGAGGACGCAGAACTGTCGCTGCGCCTGCTGCGGGCCGGGTTCTCTGGCCTGCACGTGGACCAGACCTGGGGACACGGGATCATGCCGCTGACGTTCGAGGCACTGAAGGGCCAGCGCTACCGCTGGTGCTTCGGCGGCATCCAGATCCTGCGGATGCACTGGCGGTCGCTGATTCCCGGCCGGAAGTCCAGGGAGAACCACATGACGACGGCGCAGCGCTGGGCGTACCTGGCCGGCGGCGTCCAGTGGTACGGCGACGTGCTCGGCCTGGCCTTCCTGGTGTTCCTGCTGGCCGGGGCGGCCAACGAGGCGCTCGGCGGCGGCGCGCTCTTCCGCAAGCTGACCGTCTTCCTGGTAGCGACTGTGCCGGTGCTGGTCGGTCTCGGCCTGATCCGCGCCGTCGCGTTGCTCAGGCGCGGCACCGGCGCGTCCTGGCGCGACGCCCTCGGCGCATTCTTCATCTGGCAGTCCACGTCCCTCGTTGTCGCGCGGGCGTCGGTGCTCGGGCTGTTCGCACGCAAGGCGGCATTCCTGCGCACTCCCAAGACCAGCGAGCAAGCCCGATGGTGGGAGGCGCTGCGCGCGAACTGGGCGGAATCGCTTCTCGCCCTGCTCGGGCTGGCAGGTATCGTCGCGGCGCTGAGCAGGCCGGCACAGCTGAGCGGCTGGCTGCTCGCTGGCTTGCTGGTATTCCCGACGCTCGGGATGGCCGCCGCTCCGTTCAATAGCTGGGCCGCGCGACGAGCCGCGCTGCCTGCCGCCCTGCGGGCGCGCCGGACGACCGAGTACCGCCGCGACCGGCGCTCGTTCGCCGCGGGCGCCGCCGCTGGCGGGCTGGTCACGGTCGCCGTCGTGGTGGTCGCCGCGGTGGTCTTGCTGCTCGCGCCCAGCCACCACTTCGTGCAGTCGCCAACGCTGACCGGGCCTTCGCACCAGCACAGTCACCCGGCCTCGCACCACGCGCCGTCGCACAGCACCTCGCCGTCGGGCTCACCGTCACCCGCTCCGTCGACGTCGACACCGACCCCGACGCCGAGCCCGACGCCGAGCCCGTCATCAACCCCGACGCCGTCCAGTTCGCCGTCGGCGTCGACCACCCAGGGGGCATCCCCGTCCAGCAGCCCGTAGCGGAGCGCAGCAGCCCTCCAAGGCGTCCGGCGCCCGCTCGGCAGCAAGCTGCGCAACGTGGGCGCAAAGCTGCCCCTAGAGCGACAGCATCGCGCCCACGTTGCTCGCCGACCTAGCTGGCCGGGGACGCGCCGGAGGCTGCTGCGCCGTCACTCGCGAGATCAGCGGCGGCTTCTTGCAGAGCCTGGCTCGTCGCCTCCAGGCTGCGCAGGATCTCCTGTTCGTCGGCAGCGAGGTGCCTGCGGAACAGCCCGATGGCGTGGCCGAACGCGGGGAAGCAGCTTTCGGTCGCTGCGACGCCCTCGTCCGTCAGCGAGATCAGCCTGGACCGGCCGTCGGCGGGGTTGCGCTGCCGCTGCAGGTGCGCCTGGGCCTCCATCTTGGCCAGCACGCTCGACAGGGTGGTCACCCGCATTCCGAGCGCCGCGGCAAGCTCGGTCGGCGTAGTGGGCTGCATGATCCGCAGCGTGCTGTAGACGGCGAAGTCGGCGGGAGTCAGCGGAGCGTCGGCCAGCGCGCGCGCGAGCAAGGCGGATAGCTGCTGGCTGAGCGCGAACAGCATCAGGAAAGGCCCGCGCTGCTCGATCCCGGCCACGAGGGCCTCCTCCCATGGTTGCGGTCAATCTAGTACGACTTCGTAATATCACTACTACGAGTTCGTAATACTTTCGCGACCGACGGCTGGCTACGATTCGCTGATGCCCGCATCGATGCCGCGCATAGCGATTCTCCTCAGCGCGACTGTCCTCGCGCTCGCTGGCTGCGGCGGAACGGCCGGATCGCCCCCGGGCGGAGGCTCTGCGCCAGCTGGTTCCGGGCCGAGCGGTGGCGGAGGATCCGGCCAGCCGGCCGCTGCAGCGCGAACGTCGCCCTCCGCTGGCGCCCGGCCTGCTTACCTGCGGACGATTCGTACTGGCCACCGGCCGTGCGCGGTGCTGGGCGCGGCTGGCGCGATCTGGGTGGCCGATCTCGTCGATACCCACGTCAGCAGGATCGACCCGGCGACTGGCAAGACCACGGCCACGATCAAGACTGGGCTCCAGCCGTGCGGCATGGCCTACGGCGCTGGCTCGGTGTGGGTGGAGAACTACGGCGGCAACAGTGTCACCAGGATCGACGTGCGGACGCTGCGCACCCGCACCTACCAGGTCGGCGCGAGCCCTTACGACGTCACTTTCGCGGGCGGGGCCGCCTGGGTCACCAACTACGGCGCCGGCACGGTGACCAGAATCGACGCCGCCAGCGGCAAGACCAGGTCGATTCCCGTCGGGGTCAGCCCTGAAGGAGTCGCCAAGGCCGCAGGAGCGGTGTGGGTCGCGGACTACGGGGACGGCACGGTGGCGCGCATCGACACTCGAACCCTGCGAGTGCGAAAGATCAAAATCGGCGGGTCGCCCGCATGGACGGCCTACGCGGGCAGCACCGTCTGGGTCGGTGATCAGAGCGCCGGGCAAGTGGTGCGGATCAACGCCCGCACCGGCACCGTGGTCGCGAGGATCAAGGTCGGCCACACCCCGAACGACGGCGACGTGCTTGGCAAGTACGTCTGGTTCCCTGACAAGAGCGGCGGCCTGTACCGGATCGGCAGAACCGGCAACCAGGTCAGCGGGCCCTATCCGCTCCACGCGGCCGACCCGTTCACACTTGCGGCTTACGACGGCCGGCTCTGGATCGCGAACTTCGGCGGCACCGACGTCCTGATCGTGAACCCCGTCAGGCTGTCCGGATAGCGGCCAGACCGGCCCTAGCCAGCCGCGACCGACGACCAGTCGGCGAACCCAGTCGGGTCGTGCCTGCCGATGCTCGCGTGCTCGAACATGCCCCAGCCCTCCTCGCCGTCCATGCTCGCTCTGGCCAGGTGGTCCGTCACGCCCCACGGGATTCGCCCCGCCACCGCAGGGTCGGTGAGGTCGTAGACGCTGGTGCCGCTCCAATCTCGCCCCATCCACCGGCCGTGCGTCCAGTCTGGATCCCCGTTGTACCCGGCGCCGACGTGCAGCGGAAGAGAAGTCAGAATTTCCACTTCTACGCAGACCGGCTTGCCAGTGCCGTCCGTGAGGTGGATCCGCGCCGCGGTGGGCTGCCTGGTTCCCGGCGCGTAGCTGATCTCGGCTCGCGGCCAGCCGAGTTGCTCCACCCGGCCGTCCGGCCAGATCCGCTTGGCGTTGCTCAGTGTCCGGTAGCCGTCCGGGCTCTCCTGCAGGATCACGATCAGCGCGCAGGTCTCGAACCGCAGCGGCAGGTACACCCACCAGAACCCGGCGAGGGACTCGGCCGCTGCCCGTCCAGGAGGCTCGCCCTCGCCGACCGGCCTGATGCCCCATGACCGGTCCCTCGCGCCCGCCCAGCGCTCGTCGCTGACAGCAAACTCCCTGCCGCCGATCCGCAGGCTGCCGCTCCAGCTGCCGAGCTGGCAGAACCTGGACGAGTCGATGATCGCCCGCTCGCCCGACAGCATCAGGTGCGGTTCTTCCTGGACGGCGGGGAACGAGCCGGTCCAGTGCAGGTCGAAGTCCAGGCTCGAGTCCGGCGAGGCGCAGGTCAGGTGCAGCTTGCTGAGCGGCTCGAGGACCTCGATCCGGTAGCCGCCGACGTGCTGGTCCAGGCTGCGCTCCGCGAGCGCGTCGGAGAAACGGACGCTCCAGATCCGGTCGCCGACCCTGGCCGCGGCGTAGGCGTCGATCACACCGAGGTTCGGATAGACGCCGAGCCCGGAGACCAGGAATACCTCGCCGGTGCGGTCGTGGGCGTTGAAGTAGCAGCGGTCGTAGAAGTTGCGATCGCTGCTCGCGACCCTGCTGATCGGGATCGGTGCCTGGTGGATCGGGAACTCATCGAGGGGTGCTGGCCCTGTGGTTAGCGACACGGTGTTGTCAGTCCCATCGGTAGGTGCCGTCGAGCAGCCTGTCCAGGCTGGCCCTGTGCATCACGTAGTCGTCGATGTCGTCGGGGGCCTGGTCCTCGCCGAAGTGGATCATCCGGCGCTTGATTCTGGCCATCACGATCGCGTGCCGCAGCGCCGCGTACACCAGATAGAAGTCCATGTCCCTGAGCTGGTGGCCGCTGAGCTCGGTGTACAGGCGCTCCACCTGCGAGCGGCGCAGGAAGTCCGGCAGCCCGGGCACCTCGAAGAACTCGGCGATGTCCTGGAAGAACCTGTGCAGGAAAATGAACCAGGCCACGTCGATTTCGCGCGGCCCCAGCCCCGCCATCTCCCAGTCGAGCACGGCGACCGGGGTGAAGCCGTCGTAGATGATGTTGCCGATCCGCGAGTCACCCCAGGACAGCACGTCAGTACCTGACTCGGCCGGCCAGTGCCGCTCCAGCCAGTCCAGGCTGCGCTCGATGATCGGGATCGTGATGCCGTCGTCGGTCAGTGCCCAGCGGTAGTAGGCGTACTGCTGGTCGACGTGCCAGCGCAGCGCAGACGTGCCGGCCGGCGGCCGGAGCCAGCCGAACGCCTCGGCGGGCTCAGGGATGGCGTGCAGGTCGGCCATGATCTTGACGCTCGCCCGCTCCAGTTGCGCCCGCTCGTCGGGCGTCGCGTCGAGCAGCCAGCCGCCGAAGACGTAGGGCGGGTTGTCCAGCGGAACTCTGCCGTCGACCTGGTCCATCACAAAGAACGCGGTCCCGAGCGGCACGCCGTCCTGCTGATTCCAGGCCAGCCTCGGCAGCGGCACCCCGCAGCGCTTGCTGACCTGGTCGATGAGGCGGAACTGGCCTGGCAGGTCGTAGCGCGGGAACACCGGGACCGCGCTCTGCTCAGGCGCCATCCTCGCTACGTAGGCGCCGCGGCGTCGCGTTCCGCCTTCCGACCATTCGGCTTCGAACAGCAGTGAGGTGCTCGACAGGCCGCCGCTCGGCGGCATCCGCACCCCGCTGATCACTGGCGGCTCGCTGAGCCCGAGCTTGCCGGCCAGCCACTCCTGCAGCGCACCGGCGAGCGCCTCGGGATCGCGCGTGCTGACCGTCATCTGGATCCGCTCGCCCCTGACCGCGGGGGGTTCGAGCACCGCGGGTTCCGGGGGGTCGTCCCCCGGGGTCAGCACCGCGGGGGGTTCCGGGGGGTCGTCCCCCCGGGTCAGCACCGCGGGTTCCGGGGGGTCGTCCGGGGCCAACGTGGGCTCGGTCATGAGCGCCTCCTGACGGCCCGCCGCAGCGTACTGAAACGTGTTCTAGCGGACGCTAACCAGTCCGGATCGCGCGGTCAATGGATAAGCGCGGAGTTGTCCGTGTCTGGATGGTCCATCCATAGCTGAATTCCGCAATGGATGGACCATCCACGCACGAGATCGTGACGGGCGGTCCGCTAGGTTGCGGACATGTACCTCACCCCGACCGAGGAAGACCGGCTGACGATCTTCGCGGCCGCCGAACTGGCGCGCAGGGCGCTGGCCGATGGCGTCCTGCTGAACGCGCCTGAGGCCACGGCGCTCATCTGCGACGAGATGCACCGCGCGGCCCGGCGCGGAGCTTCGGCCGACGGCGTGCTCGCGGCCGGCCGTACCGCCGTCCGGCGAGAGGACCTGATCGACGGCGTCGACGCGCTGCTGGACGAGATCAGGCTCGAAGTCCTGCTCGGTGACGGGATGCGCCTAGTGGTGCTCCGCGACCCGTGGCGGCGGCCGTGACCGCGGGGTCCTGCGGGCCGGCCGCTAGCCTCGGGGCGACGGCCGAGCCCGGGCAGGTGCGCAGCCCGGACCGCGGGATCGAACTGGCGGCTGGTCTGGCCAGGCAGACGATCACCGTGACCAGCCGCTCCGAACGGCCGATCAGGGTCTCCTCGCACTACCCGTTCTGGCGGGTCAATCCGAGGCTGGAGTTCGACCGGGCTGCCGCCATCGGCTACCGGCTCGACATCCCGGCCGGCACCTCGGTCCGCTGGGCGCCAGGCCAGGTCAGGGACGTCGGATTGGTGCGCCTCGGCGGCGCCGCAGGAGCGGCGCCGTGACCGGCATGCGGCAGGGCGACTACAGCCGCCACTTCGGCCCGACCACCGGGGACCGGGTCCGGCTGGGCGACACGAACCTGTGGCTGCGGGTCGAAGACGATCACGTTGGCTACGGCGACGAGCCGGTCTGGGGGTACGCGCGGAACATCCGATCGAGGATGACCCAGCAGGACAGCGCGAGCGCCGACAGTGAGCTTGACGTGCTCGTCGCCGGCGTGCTGCTGGTCGATCCGCTGCTGGGCGTCGTGAAGACCAGCATCGGCATCAAGGACGGCAGGATCGCCGGGATCGGCAGAGCCGGGAACCCCGACGTCACCAGCGGCGTCGACCTGACGATCGGGCCGAACACGCTGCCGCTCATGGGCTACGGTCTGATCGCGACCGCCGGCGGGGTCGACTCGCACGTGCACCTGATCACTCCCCGGCTGATACCGGTCGCGCTCGCCGGGGGAGTGACGACGCTGATCACAGCGGGGTTCGAGGAACCTCCTGCCGCAATGGCCGCCACGCTGCGCGCGTTCGAGCAGCTTCCCGTGAACGTCGGCCTGCAGGCCAGCGCCAGGAGCGAAGTCAGGAGCGCGGTCCAGCGGGTGATCGAGGCGGGCGCAGTCGGCCTGAAGATCCACGAAGACTGGGGCGCTTACCCCGAGATCATCGACGCGGTGCTCGGCATCGCCGACGACTACGATGTCGCGGTCGCCCTGCACACCGACGGGCTGAACGAGTCTTGCGAGCTCGAGGACACCATCGCGGCTATCGGCGGCCGGGCCGTACACGCCTACCACGTCGAGGGCGCCGGGGGAGGGCACATCCCCGACCTGCTCGGCTTGGTGCGCGAGCCGGGCATCATCTGCTCGTCGACCACGCCCACGATCCCATACGGCACGGGCACAGCGGCCGAGCACCCCGAGATGATCCTGGCGGTGCACGGGGGCTCGGGCGCCGATCCCGCCGACCTGGAACTCGCGGGCGAGCGTGTCAGGTCAGCCACGCTGGCAGCCGAGGGACCGCTGCACGAACTGGGCGCGATCAGCATCATCAACAGTGATTCCCAGGGCATGGGCAGGATCGGCGAGACGATCAGGCGGACCTGGCAGCTCGCGGACGCGATGAAGGCCTGGCGCGGCGAGGCTGCCGGAGCAGGCTGGCCTGACGCGCCCGGTGTGCGCCGGGAACGACCGCGCCCTGCGGCGTCGCTGGCCGATGACGGCCTCGGCTCTGACGACAACGAGCAGATCCTTCGCTACCTGGCCAAGTACACCATCGACCCGGCGATCACGCACGGCATCGCCGGTCACGTGGGCACGCTCGCGCCGGGCCGCTTCGCCGACATCGTGCTGTGGCGGCCTGGCTACTTCGGCGTGAAGCCAGAGCTGATACTTAAGGCCGGCCACTTCGCCTGGGGGGCGCTGGGGGAGGGGAATGCGACCGTGGAAGGTGCCGAGCCGCGCAGGTACGGCGCGCACTGGGGCGGCTACGGCAGGAGCCCGGCGCGCCTGTCGGTGACGTTCGTATCCCAGGCCGCGATGGACGCCGGCCTCGGGGCCAGCCTCGGCGGCGAGCGCAGGCTCGTCGCGGTCTCGGGGACCCGCTCGATCACGCGCGAGAGCCTGGTCGCGGGGCGGGCCTGCCCGCCGATCACCATCGATGCCGCGAACGGCACCGTCCGGCTGGACGGCAGGGACCTGGCCGCCGCGCCCGTCGCCCAGGTGCCGCTGTCCCGCAGGTACCTGCTCGGATGAGCGCCGACGGCAGCGAGCACGGGCAGACGCCACTGGCCGACGGATTCCGGATGCCCGCCGAGTGGGAACCGCACCAGTGCTGCTTCATGGCATGGCCGACCAGGGCGAGCCTGTGGGGCGACCTGTTCGCGCAGGCCAAGCGCGACTACGCCGAGGTCGCGCGCGCCATCGCGGCCTTCGAGCCGGTCGCGATGATCTGCCGGCCAGGTGACGCCGCCGACGTTCATGACCACTGCGGCTCGGCGGTCCAGGTCACCGAGATCGAGATCGACGACTCCTGGACCAGGGACAGCGGCCCCGTCTTTGTCGTGAACGACCGGGGCGAGGTCGCGGCCGTGAACTTCGGCTTCAACTCATGGGGCGGCAAGTACCTGCCCTATGACCACGACGCCGCGCTCGGCGCGGCCCTTGCTGACGTGCTCGGCGCTCGGTGCTACCAGGCGCCGTTCGTCCTCGAGGGGGGCTCGTTCTACGCCGACGGCCAGGGCACGCTGTTCACCACGGAAGGTCCCGTCCTGGACCCGGCACGCAACCCGGCCGCCTCACGCGAGCTGTTCGAGCAGGTGGTCGGCGACTACCTGGGGATCGACGCAGTGTGCTGGCTGGTCGCCTATCCGGACCGGGACACCGACGGTCACATCGACGGGATCGCGCAACTGGTGCGGCCCGGCCAGATCCTGCTGCTGACGCCCGCCGAGCCTGCCCACCCGAACTACCCGTTCGCACTTCAGAACCTTGAGCGGCTCGCTGGCGCGGTCGACGCTCGCGGCAGGGCGCTGGAGGTCACCACGTTCGGCATCACCGCGTCGGCGCCGGCTGGCGGCGAGACCGTGGACGTGCCGTATCTGAACTGCTACCTCGCCAACGGCGGGGTCGTCGTGCCGCTGGCCGGTGCGCCAGCGGACGATCAGGCGCTCGCCCGGCTACGGGAGGTCTTCACCGGCCGCGAGGTGGTCGGCGTTCCTGGCGCCGCGCTGTCTTATGGCGGCGGCGGCCCGCACTGCATCACCCAGCAGATGCCGCTCGGTCGCGCCGTTCCGGCCTGAACGCCGACGGCGTGCGGGCGAAACGGCAAGCGGCCGTGCCGAGCGCCAGGCACCCGCACGGCCAGCTGCCGATCAGCGACTAGTACCCGCCGGGCCCTGTGTTCTGCTTCTGGTGCGGGTGGGACGGGCCGCACGCCGCGGCGCCGACGGCCATGCCGCCCACGGCGACGGCCACGAGCAGCGCCCGAAGGACCTTGTGCAGCGTCGAGGCTTGCTTCGATCGGACTGATGCGTGCTCCACTGCGTTCCTTTCAACCGACGTTCCCGCCCTTGCGGACAGGGCACGTATGTTACGCCGTGCGCTAAGCGCGTGACTGGACCGGCTGGGAGGTGCCGAGCACCTTGCCCTTGGCGTCCAGCGCCTGCACCTCGAGCACCCTGAACTCCTGGCTCACCGCGATGGCCGTCTCGAAACCCGCCTTGGGCACCGTCGTCATCGTCGTGAGCTGACTGACACTGGGCCCGGCCAGCAACCGCCAGGACGCGACCTGAGTGGCGCCGTTCCAGCTGGCGTAGACCTTCGTCTTGCCGCCGGACTGGCGCACAGCGGCGCTTGGCGGGGTGAGCGGCGCTCCGACGAACGCCGTCTGCGGAATCTTGATGGCGCGGTAGGTCAGGTCGGGCCCGGGGAACAGCGCGTCCATCACCATCTGCCCCGAGTTGGTGTACTCGGCGAAGAACGGCAGGTTGCCATAGCCGACGAAGACGTTGCCGTTCGGCAGCAACTGAGCCGAGCCCATGTACGACGCGTCAGTGCCCTGGCGACCATCCTCGTCGTGGTGCCGGTACTGTCTGACCAGGGTCGCCGTGTGGTTGTCCACGTCGAGCCGCAGCACCTCTGCCCTGGACGGGCCGGTCGGCTCGAGGTACGTGCCGCCGCTCTCCAGGAAGCAGCAGTGATCGTCGAACACGCTGATGTCGCCGTCGGGCAGCAACGTGACGTCGTGCTGGTATTTGAACTCAGCGTCCGGCCCGAACGTGAAGTTCGAGTGGCTGCCGCCGAGGGTCCATTCGATCTTCCCGCTGACCGTGTTGATCTTGTAGACGCCCCAGGTGTCTCGCATGGAGACGAGCGCGGTGTTCTGGCCGATCAGGTCGATCGAGTTGATGTGGTAGGCGTCCCACGGGAATCCGTTACCCGGAGGCAGCGAGTGGGTGTCGTCCAGGCCGATGTGCTTGAACGCATCCCAGGTCCACACCAGCTTGCCGGTCGCTAGGTCGTACTCCTGCAAGGCAGAGTCGACCAGAGTGCCGTTGTAGACCCCGCCCCACTTGGACAGGTTCATCGGCACGTTCTTGTTGGCCGTCACCCAGGCGTGGTCGCCGTCGATGACCATCGTGTGCAACGTGAGCACCCAGCCATCCGCGCCGTGCAGCGTGGCGACGGTTTTGTAGTGCTGGTTGACCACGATGTACTTGCCGCTGGACGTCTGGCCGGTGTTCGTCACCACGCCCTGCCACCAGGTCAGCACCGGCTGGCCGCGGTAGACCTGCTCGTCCAGGTTCGCGGCGACGACGTTCTGCGGGACCGGCTGGAACCACACCGGCTGCAGGTTGTTGTCGAGGATCAGCGGGCCGCTCTGACCGCGCATGGGCGGCTTGCTCAAGTCGTAGAAGGCACCGGTCAGGATCAGGCCAGGGGCCGGGGCGCCGCTGGCCTGATGCGAGGCGGCCTTGACGATCGGCGGGTGCAGGCTCGGCGCCGAGACGAACGAGTAGGCGTCATCGAGCCGGTAGGCGCCGATCGGCGGCCCAGGGCGAGCCCCGACGGTGAAGTCGAGGATCGCGAAGACCGCGAGCACCCCGACTACGACTGCGGCGAGCCGCAGCGGCGACCGTGCCTTGGGCATCGCCGGCTGGCGGGCGGCCTGGCGGACCAGCGGCCGGCGGACCAGCGGCCGGCGGAGCACCCGATGGCTGTGCCGTCGCAGGCTGAGCAGCAGGCGCTGCGTTGCCACCGCGAACAGCGCCGGGCTCGGGTGCCTGCCGCGCGGACTGTTCGCCAGCCTGGGGGCCGGCTGGCGATGGCGCGGCAGCGTGACCTGGCGCCTGCTGCTGCCGCATCAGCGTGAACGTGAGCACAGCGGCCAGGGCGGCGAGACCGGCGGCGACGAGATAGGCCAGCCTGAACCCGGCGGTCAGCGCGTCAGGAACCGGCCGGTTCTGCCCGATCTGGTGCGTGGTGTAGGACGTCGCGAGCGAGATCAGCACGGCGATGCCGAGCCCGCCGCCCGCCTGCCTGGACGTGTTGACCAGGCCGGAGGCCAGACCA
This sequence comes from uncultured Actinomycetota bacterium, assembly GCA_963696215.1. Taxonomy (GTDB): domain Bacteria; phylum Actinomycetota; class Actinomycetes; order Streptosporangiales; family Streptosporangiaceae; genus Chersky-822. The sequence continues at coordinate 356,460 of CAVOJF010000002.1, read as the reverse complement.
GCCTGGGCGGGCTGGACGGACTGGGTCGCCGCGATCGTCGAAGCGACCACAGATAGCCCGATGCCGCTGGCGACCAGGAGGCCAGGCAGCACGATGTAGCCGAGGGAACTGCCGGTCGGGCCGATCCTCGCGAACAGCAGCATCCCGCTGGCCAGCAAGACCAGGCCGGACGTCAGCACGGCTCGCAATCCGAAGATGCCGACGAGCTTGCCCGCCTGCCTGGCCGTGACCATGATCACCACGGCGATCGGGAAAAACGCCAGGCCCGCGTTGAGCGGCGACAGGCCGAGTACCTCCTGCAGGTACAGCGAGCTGACGAACCACATCGGGAACAGCGCGGCGCTGAACACGAACACGATCGTGTTCGCGTCAGCCAGCGGTTTGGTGATCGCCTTGAAAGGAACGAGCGGGGCACTCGCCCACCGTGTCTCGATGAGACCGAAGAGCGCGAACAGCGCGATCGCGATGATGACAGGAATATAGAAGAGCGACGAACTCCAGCCATGCGTTCCGGCCTCGACGATGCCGTACACAAGGATCATCTGGCCGAGCGTCAGGGTGAGCGCACCAGGCAGGTCGAAGCTGCGCGCCGCGCCTTCCTTCTTCTTGGTCTCGGCGATCACCGCCCAGGCCACGCCGGCCGCGGCGACTCCGATCGGCGGGTTGATCAGCAGGACCCAGCGCCAGCCGAATTCCTGCGTGATGACGCCGCCGAAGAGCGCGCCGGCCGCGCCGCCCGCGCCGTTCATCGCCCCCCACAGGGCGATGGCGCGGTGCCGCGCCTGGCCCTGCGGGAACGACATCGCGATGGCCGCCAGCGAGGACGCTGCCATCAGCGCGCCGCTGAGCCCCTGCAGGGACCGGGCGATGATGAGCATGGCCTGGCTGGTGGCCGCGCCGCCGGCCAGCGAGGAGAACGCGAACAGGACCAGGGCCGCGGCCAGCATGCGCCGCGGCCCGAACCGGTCACTGGCCCGTCCGCCCAGCATCAAGAAGCCGGCGAAGACGATCGCGTACGCGTCGACCACCCACTGCAGGTTCACCGGAGTGAAACCAAGGTCGGACTGGATCGAGGGCAGGGCGACGTTGACGATGGACAGGTCAAGGATCACCATGAACTGCGCTACGCAGCACACCGTCAGCAGCAGTCCCAGGCGGGTGCCTGGTTCGCTCCTCGTTGCCGGCTGCTTGTCCTCGGTCCTGTTCCGCAGGGTGCCGACGCGGAAATTCATTTGGCCGCGGCCTCCGCGTGCTTGCCATGCCACGCGTTCAGCACCGCGAGGGAGCCCTCGACGATCCTGCCAGCGAACATGGCCGAGTCGTTGACGTGCGGGATCGGAGCCTGGGGCACCGGCACCTCAAGGAACTCACACAGCGGCGCCCAGCCGTCGGCCGGCTTCCACTCGAGCAGCCGGTCGGCCGGAACGGCGTCCCTGACCTCCTGGTTGTGCCGCTCCATGGCCGCGCCGAGAATCGCCGGGTCGAAGAGCCCGGTCATCTCGCCGATGAGGCCGCTCTTCTGCCACATCGCCTTCATCAGCTCGATGTAGTCGTGCCAGCCCGGCTCGATGCTCGCGCGAGCGTCGGACAGGTGACGCATGAGGACGTCGTCGTAGAAGACACCCCAGATCGTGTTCTTCATGCTGTTCGCCCAGCTGTCGCCGCTGCGCACGCTGAGCAGGACCTTGGCGTCCGGGTAGTACTCGACCAGTTCGCGCCAGAAGAAGGAGCCCGGCCAGTCGACCGAAGCCTCGGAGCCACCGAAGATCTTGTCCCAGTCAGGGTTGCCGTCGAACGCGGCAGCCCACTGCGGCGCGAGGCTGAGGTCGGACAGAACATTGACCATGTGATAACAAGGGCCGAACCCGAGCATCTCAAGCGAGATTTTCTGCGTGAGAGTAGCCGTGCGCGGCAAGCCGGCACCGATTACCTTCATCTGGGCCTCCATTTTTCGTGCCCCGCTATGCGGCGGCGTTACCTTGGCGAAGAAACGTAGAGCCGACAGTGTTAATAGCTCACCGCCACGCCGCCGCCCGGTGCGACTGCCGGAGTGTCTGGCTCACTGGGAAGATCATCACGTCCGACCAGGGTGCGTCCGTGCCTCCATGACCTTCCGGTTGCCTGCGGCGGTAAATTATCACAAACCGTCGTGGGCACGGTGCCCTTCGGGGTTGAGACGTCCAAGTTTTGGCGACCATGGTTCCCCGTGCGGCTTGCGTGGCAATCCTGCCTGCCTGGGCCTCGGTGAGAGGCCATGGCCGGCTTGCGCCGGCGTTCTCAGGGCTGGTCGGCCGGGCCGTTCTAGCCGGCTGCGGCGGTCGCCGGGAGCCCCTCGCGGCCGCGTCAGCACAATTCACAGACGCGCCGCGGCCGGGATCGGTTGTCAGCCAGGCCCGCCGCGTACCGCGCCCGCGGGCGGCTGGCGGACGGAGCTTGAGCGCCCGCCGGGCACGGCACGGCCTGTCGGCCGGCGGCCGCGCGGGACGAACTCGCTGGGCTTTGACGGTCAATTTTGTGTCCACCGTGACAGCGGCATCGGACTTAAGCGACTGCGGTTTCTGGCGACTAATGCGACGCCGTGCTCGCGGCCGATGCTCCTTTTGTTGCGGGCAAATGACGGCGTGCGCTAAGCAGCCGTGCGGCGATTGCCTACCCACTCTGCGGGTGCTGAAGCACGATGCGCCCGGCATTGCCATAGGCCGGCGGAGGCGATACGAGCGATTGACCTGGCCAGCCGCGAGTGATTCATCTATTGCCGACAGTATTAATAGCTATTAGGAGCGCCGCACTGCCCGCCCGGGCAGCGCTGCCAGACTTGGCGCATGGCCGACGATGAGTCTCAGGCGGCGCAGCCGGCTCCGCCGCCCGCAACGGTGAGCACCAGGCCCGGCGCGGAGGACGAGGCCCTGGCCGGCGAGGCTGCCGCGGTCACCGGCTTCTGGCGAGCGCTCGGCCTGCCCGGCCTCATCGACGTGCACACCCATTTCATGCCGGCCAATGTGCTGACGAAGGTGTGGGCATTCTTCGAGGGGGCTCGCGCCGGGCTCGGGCAGGCCTGGCCGATCGTGTACCGGCTGCCCGAGGCCGAGCGGGTCGCGGTACTCAGGGACTTCGGCGTCCGCCGGTTCGGCGCGCTGCTGTATCCGCACAAGCCGGACATGGCCGCCTGGCTCAACTCGTGGGCCGTGGATTTCGCCGCTCGCACCCCCGACGCTCTGCACAGCGCCACCTTCTTCCCCGAGCCAGCGGCGGCGAGCTATGTCACGGCCGCGATCGCGGCCGGAGCGCGATTGTTCAAGGCGCACGTCCAGGTCGGCGGCTACGATCCGCGAGACGACCTGCTCGACGCCGTGTGGGGCGTTCTCGCCGATGCCGGCGTGCCGACGGTCGTGCACTGCGGTTCTGGCCCGACACCGGGAGCGTTCACCGGGCCAGGCCCGATCTCGGCGGTTCTGGCCAGGCATCCGCGCCTGATCATGATCATCGCGCACCTCGGCGCACCGGAGTACGAGGAGTTCCTCGACCTGGCCGGCCGGTATCCGGGCGTCTACCTCGACACGACGATGGCGTTTACCGACTTCATGAACAAGATCGCTCCGCTCCCCGGCGCGCTGGTGCCCAGGCTGGCAGAGGCCGGGGACCGGATCGTCCTGGGCACCGACTTCCCGAACATCCCCTATCGGTACCTCACTCAGCTAGACGCACTGGCCAGGCTTGATCTCGGCGACGACTGGCTGCGCGCAGTCTGCTACGAGAATCCGGCGCGCCTGCTCGCGCTCTAGGCGAAGGCCGCCACGACAGGCGCCAGCTTGAGCACGTCCTGCGGTCCGGTCAGGTCAGGCAGCGAGACGAACACCATGCCCACCCCGCGCTGCGCGAGTTGCCGGTACCTGCCGATGTGGTCGGCGGCCGTGCCCGCGTGGTGCTGGCGCGCGTACGCCGCGGCAGATGTCCGGCCCCTGAGCCGCTCGACCAGGTCAGCAGCGTGTTCCCGGTCCGCGCCGAGAACGGGCACGTCGAGTACGGTCACTAGCAGGTCGCCGGGATCGCGGCCGGCCCGCTCGCAGTGCCCGCGCAGGACCGCCAGCTTGTGGTCGAGCACGCTCAGACTGGCCGGCAGGTTGCAGCCGTCGGCAAGCCGCGCGACGATCTCCAGTGTCCGCCGCTCGCCGCCGCCGCCGACGATGATCGGGACGGCCGACACCGGGCGCGGATAGCAGGTCGTCTCCGGCAGCGATACCCGCTGGCCGGCGTATCCGCGCGTGCCCTGCCGCCATAGCGCCCTGACCGTCTCGATCGCGGTCTCGAGCTGATCGAGACGCTCCCTGGCCGGCGGGAACGGCAGCCCGAACGCCGCGTGCTCGCGCTCCCACCAGCCAGCGCCGAGCCCGCAGAACGCCCGGCCGCCGCTCAGCACGTCCAGCGTGGCCATCGCCTTCGCCAGCACACCTGGCGCGCGAAACGTCACTGGGCTCACCAGCGTCCCCAGCCGCATGCCTGGCGCCATGCCCGCCAGCATGCCAAGCGTCACCCACGGCTCGGGCAGGGGCTCCCAGGCCCGGCCTACCTGCGGAATCTGGATCAGGTGGTCCATCAGCGCGATGCCGCTGAGCCCCGCGTCCGCCGCGGCGGCCGCGACAGCTGTGAGCCAGGCCGCAGGGTCATCGCCCCACGGGAAACGGGAGATCTGGAGCACGAAGCTGAGTCCGGCCGGCTCGCTGCGCTGCTGCGCCGCCGCCGCCTGGCTGCCCGCCGAGTGCGAGGGCTCGATGACGGTCTGCTCCGCATCGCTGGCCACGGCCCAGCCTTCCGCGGCGATCTCGGCGGCTGCGTCGGCCATCCTTCGTAGCTGGCTGTCGAGCACGGGCGCCGGCACCGGTCTCGCACGCTCCCGGTTCCGGCGGCGGCACTCAGCGGGGTCGGTGCCGAACAGGACGGCGACCGCCGGCAACCCCGATTGGCGCGCCAGGTCGAGGTGTGCGCGGCGGCGCTCGGGATCCAGGCCAAGGGTGTCGACTACGGTCGTCAGCCCGCGCCGCAGCCTGGCCCGCACGATCTGCTCAAGGAGCGCGAAGGCGTCGGCGGACGCGTCAAGGTCGTTCTCGCCGCTGCCCACGACGCCGCGCAGCTGATCGGAGCTGACGACCTCGGCCGGCCGGTAGCGCGCGGCTGCCCAGGTCGACTTGCCCGATCCTGACGCCCCGACCAGCACGACGAGCGCGGGGTCGGGCACCGTGACGGCCGGCATCGTCACAGCGTAATGCCGGGTACGGCGCTAGCGGCGCCGCATCCAGCCGGTCCCGACACCTGACAGGTGCAAGGCCAGGCAGGCGAGGCCGAGCAGCATCAGGCTGAAGGGCGAGAACACGGAGCTGACGTTGGTCCCAGCCGCATTCAGGATAAACGCGATCACGAAGAGGACAGCCGCGATGATGCCGAGCATGGTGAAGGCCCTTCTGCACGTGGTATCGGGGTCTGGCGCGTGATGCCTGGGTGAGTGGTGCCGCTTACTGCCCGCTTTTAGCGCCCTTACTCGCCGTGCCCACGCCGGCCAGATCCGCTCAGGTGGCGGACATCGCCCGGGTCGCGGATGCATGAAGCCCTTTCGCCTGGGTAGTCCTGGCTGGCCAATCCCGAGCGAAAGGCAACCAGCGGCCATGGCATCAGTTTCGTCTCAGACAACGCGGGCGTCGATGAAGGCCAGACGTGCCTCGAACAGCCCCGTGGCGCGGGCGCTGGCCAGGTTCGGCCTCGCCGCACGCGGTGTGATCTACATCCTGATCGGCTGGCTCGCGATCGAGGTGGCGATCGGCCATAGCTCGCAGCAGCCCAGCCAGCAGGGTGCCCTGCAACTGCTCGCGGGCAAGTCCTACGGCCTGGTCACGCTTTGGCTCCTGGGTATCGGCTTCGCCGGGTACGCGCTGTGGCGGCTGAGCGAGGCTGCCTTCGGCGTCACCGCCGAGAAGCCAGGTGCGGGGCCGCGCCTGAAGTCTCTCGTCAGGGCGATCGTTTACGCCTTCTTGTCGGTGCTGACCTTCCAGGTCATCGCTGGTTCGGCGGGCAATCAGACACACAAGCAGCAGGACCTGACCGCGACGGTGATGCATCACACCGGAGGTCAGTGGCTCGTGGGCCTCGTCGGCCTCGTCATCGTCGTCGTCGGAGTGACGCTGGTGTCCGAGGGCCTCCGCCGCAAGTTCATGAAATATCTGCGGACAGGGGAGATGAGCCCGCGCACCCGCAAGGTGGTCGAGAAGCTGGGCATGATCGGCACCGCGGCGAGAGGCGTGGTCTTCGCGATCGTGGGCGCGCTGATCGTCGACGCGGCGATCACCTTCAACCCGAAGAAGTCCGGCGGTCTGGACAAGGCGCTGCTCACGCTGCGCCATCAGGCCTTCGGTGAGTTCCTGCTCCTGATCACCGCGCTCGGGCTGCTGATCTTCGGTGTCTACGGGCTCTGCGAGGCCCGCTGGCGTCGCGTCTGACCTGTGCGGCCGGGTCGCGCTCGACCAGCGCGGCCCGGTGCGGGTAGCCCGGCGCCGGGGCAGAATCGGAGCGTGGAATCGCTGGCTCAGCTCGGGCAGCGCCGCGAGCGCGAGTGTCGGCTGACGCCGGACCTCGCGCTCATCTCGCTCGACGAGGCCGAGGCCTTCCTGGCCGACCGCTGGCTGCTGACCAGGACACCAGACTGCGCGCTGCCCAGCCTGTACGAGGCATGCCACGAGGACCCGTACCGCCCTGGGAGCCCTGGCTTCGCGAGCTGGCCAGCCACCAAGTGGCCGTGGTTCGGTGAGCTGGCCGGCCGCGGCTACCTCGTGACCGCGCTGCACAAGGGGAAGAACCTGATCCTCTCGGCGGACGGTGCGAGGCTGGTCGATCCCATCTGCCGCGCGGAGATCACCAGGATGCGGGCCGAGGACCCTGGCTCGCGCAGGCTGCTCGACCATCTGGACGCCGCCGGCCCTGCCATGGTTGATGACCTGGTCGCTGAGCTGCGCATGCAGCGGCAGGAGCTGAACGCGCTGCGCTCGCCGCTCGAGCGATGCGGCGCGATCGTGTCCCGCTCGGTGGAGCTGACTTCGGCCCACGGGCAAGCACAGGGCAGGGAACTAGTCCGGTGGGATCACGCCTTCCGGGGGCAGCGCGGCGCCGATGTCACCCCCGTGCAGGCCCTCGGCGATCTCGTAGTCGCGGGGGTCAGCGCCGCGGTCCTGGCGCCAGAGCGGGAGCTGCGGCGCTGGTTCTCCTGGACCTGGTACGTGACGGCTACGTTTATCGACGATCTCGTCGCCCAGGGCCGGCTACGCCGGGCAGGACACGGGCTGGTCACCGCCGCGCAAGCGGCGCGAGAGGGCGGCTCCTAGCCGAACGCCGCGGCGAGCACACCAGCGAGATAGTCGCCATACCGGCCGCCTGGATCCTTGGCCGGGTTGTAGCAGCCGACCGAGAAGCCGATGAGCGCGTCGTCGCCGCCGAAGCGGCTGAGCAATTCGGTCAGCTGGGCCAGGTCGAGGCCGCCAGGCATCAGGTAGTCGGTGGCTGGAAACGCCACATCGGAGAGCACGTCGACGTCCAGGTGCAGCCAGTACGGCAGGCCGGCGGTCGCGAAAGCGCCGATCACCCGCGTCGCCGTGCCGCCTGGGTCGGCCGCGCACGAGGGGCCGTCGCTGACCGCGACGCCGAGCCGCCTGGGGAGGTCGCCGACGTCACGAGCCTCGTCGGGGTCGCGCGCTCCCAGCAGCGCGACCTGTGAGCCGGTGAGCACGGGCTTCGGGCCGAGTTCGGCCAGCAATCCTGGCCAGCCCTGCCCCAGCAGCGCCGCGGCGGGCATGTCGGCCGCCTCGCCGGTCGGTGAGGTCTCGTGGTCGTACAGGTCGAGGTGCCCGTCGACATTGACCAGGCCGACGGCGCCGAGCCGGTCCTTCGCGCCGGCGACCGCGCCCATCACGAGTGCGCAGCAGCCGCCGAGCAGGAACGGCCGCTCGCCGTCGCCGATGAGCTGGCCTGCCGCGGTCCTGACGGTCGCGGTCATGGCGCCGACGCTGGGCCAGCCGACGATCCGGCTGACCGGATCTCGGTGCGAGCCGGTGACGCGGACGGCCGCGTCACCGTGATCGGACGCTCCGAGCCGGTCCACGATTCCCCGCGCCCGCAGCTCGGCCGGCGCCGTCTCGGTGCCGAACGGCGGCCCCTCATCTGGGCTCCCGACACTGTCGATCGGCACCCCCAGGCACGCCCAGCCTGCAGTCATGGCGGCGTCCCTCCCGTCGCGTTCCCGCGGTGCGATAGGTCGTAGTGTTCCAGCATGCGCTCTGACCAGGAGCGGTGGAATGCGCGGTACGGCGGCGATTACGTCGCGGACTTCCTGCCGCATCCGCTCGCGGAGCGCGCGCTCGCGCTGCCGCTGCCCGCCGGGCCCGTGCTCGATCTGGCCAGCGGCCCGTCGGGGACGGTTCTGCTCGCGGCCGCCTCGGGTCGGGCCGGCGTCGCCGTGGACATCTCCGACGTGGCGCTGCGCCTGCTCGCCGAGCAGGTACGCCGGCGACGGCTGGCGGCGCCGGTGGCGATCGTGCACGCCGACCTGGCAAGCTGGCGGCCTCGCCCGGCGAGCTGCGCGCTCGTGTTGTGCACCGGCTACTGGGAACGTGGCCTGTTCGCGGCGGCCGCGCGCGCCGTGAGGTCAGGCGGCCTCCTCGGCTGGGAATCCCTGACGACCGATGCGTTGCTGCTGCGGCCCGACATGACAGCCGGGTGGTGCGTGCGCCCCGGTGAGCCAGCCAGCCTGCTGCCGCCGGGCTTCCAGGTGCTCAGCGAGGAGGACCTGCCGCCTGGCGGTCCGCCCACCAGGCGGCGCCTGCTGGCAAGGGCGGCAGTCGCCAGTCCTGGCAGTTATGCCGCAGACTGTTAGGCATGGTGCTGCTAGAACGGGAGTCGCACCTGGCGGCGCTCCGCGACTACGCGGAGGAGGCCGTACAGGGGGAGGGCCGTCTGGTCCTGGTCAGCGGCGAGGCTGGGATCGGCAAGTCGGCGCTGGTCGAGCGGCTCACGGCGGACCTTCCTGATGCCCGGTGGTCGTGGGGAGCGTGCGACGGCCTGTTCACGCCCCGGCCGCTCGGCCCGCTCTTCGACCTGGCCGCCCAGTTCGGCGGCGAGCTGCTTGAACTGTGCCGTGCCCGCGCTCCGCGCGAGGAGCTGTTCGGGGCCATGCTCCGCCAGGTCAGCGAGCGGCGCAGGCTGAACGTGGTCGTGATCGAGGACGTGCACTGGGCCGACGAGGCCACCGTCGACCTGCTCAGGTTCCTCGGCCGGCGGATCAGGTTCGCGCCTGCCTTGCTCATAGCCACCTACCGCGATGACGGACTGAGCGCGGCTGACCCGCTCAGGATCGCGCTCGGTGAGCTCGGGAACCAGCGCTCGACCAGGCGCATCGCGCTCGCCCCGCTCTCGGCCGAGGCGGTGCGGACGCTGGCGAGCGGCACCAAGTTCGCCGGGGCGGACCTGTTCAAGCTGACCGGCGGCAACCCGTTCTACGTCAATGAGGTCGTGACCGCGGGGATCGAGGAGATACCGGCATCGGCGCGGGACGCGGTGCTGGCGCGCACCGCCAGGCTCGGTCCCTCGGCCAGGGACGCCCTTGACGCGGCCGCGCTGATCGGCTCCCGCATCGACATCGCCTTGCTCGAGAGCGTTACCGGATGCCAGCCCGCTGATCTGGACGATCTTGTCGCATCCGGTCTGGTCAGCGGCGATGGCGCCGCGCTGAAGTTCCGGCATGAGATCGCGAGGCTGGCCGTTGCCCGGGCGGTCGCCGCGCACCGCGCCGGGCCAATTCACGCCAGAGTCTTGCGGGCGCTGCTGGCCGGCGGTTCGGAGGACGATGCCAGCCTGGCCTATCACGCCGAGGCGGCAGGCGACGCAGACGGCGTGCTGCGCTTCGCGCCGCGGGCCGCCAGGCGCGCAGTCGAACTCGCGTCGCATCGCGAAGCCGCCGCGCAATACGAGCGTGCACTCCGGTTCGCGGCCGACGCCGAGGCACGCGAGAGGGCCGTCCTGTACGACGGGCTCGCCACCGAATTTTCGCTGGTGGACCGCTGGCAGGACGCCGCCGACGCAGGTGAGCAGGCTCTCGCGCTTTGGCGGGAGGCCGGTGACCGGCTGCGCGAGGGGGACACGCTACGCCTGTTGTCGCGCACCATGTGGCGGCTCTGCCGTGGCCCCGAGTCGGATGCTGCGGGACAAGGTGCGCTGGACGTACTCGAGCCGCTCGGCCCAAGCCCCGAGCTGGCCAGGTCGTACGCCAACATGGCAAGTGCGCGGATGCTCGCCGGCGACAACGACGCTGCGATCAGCCTGGCCGAGCAGGCCGTGCGGATCGCCGAGCCGATTGGTGTCGACGAGGTCGTCAGTGATGCTCTGGACACGGAGGCGTGCGCGCTCTTCGCACAGGGCCATGAGGCAATTCCGATGCTGCGGCGTGCACTGGAGATCGCGGTGTCCGGCCGGCACGAGGAACAGGCGGGCAGAGCGTTCACGAATCTGTACATCGTGTTCCACTCGCGCTGGCGCTTCGCCGAAGCCGAGCGTGTCTACCTCGACGGCATCGCCTATTGCGACGAGCATGACATCGGTACCTATGGCACGTGCCTGCGGGGCGAGCGAGCTAACGCGCTCGAGAAGACCGGCGACTGGGAGGAAGCTGCGCTGCTCGCGGCTGCCCTGATCGATCGGCCAGGCGCCTCCCCGATCAACCGGCTCGTGCCGCTGGTCACGCTGGGAAAGATCAGGGCCAGGCGCGGCGAGCCTGGCTCCTGGGAGTGCCTCGACGAGGCAGTCTGGGCCGCCGACGGGTCAGGCGAAGGGTCGCACATCGCGTCGGCTCGAGTGGCGCGCGCCGAGGCTTACTGGCTGCAGGCCGACCAGCAAGCGGCGCGGCGCGAGGCCGAACTGGCCGGTGACATCGCGGCGTCTTGCGACCCGTGGGACCGGGGCGAGATCGGCGCCTGGCTGGTCCGCACCGGCTCGACCAGCAGGCCGAAGGGCGAGCTGGCTCAGCCGTATCTCACCCAGGTTGAGGGCGACTGGCGGCAGGCCGCGCAGGCATGGACCGATTTGGGCTGCCCGTATCACGCCGCGATGGCGCTCGCCGACTCGGCCGATGACGGCGCGCTCCGCGAGGCGCTCCAGGTGTTCGACGAGCTAGGAGCCGGACCGGCAGCGCGGATCACCAGGCAGAAGATGCGCGGGCTCGGCATCAAGTCCGTGCCCGCCGGCCCGCGGACCGCCACCAGGGCCCATCCGCTCGGCCTGACCAGGCGGGAGCGGGAAGTGCTCGACCTGATCTGCGCCGGCCGCACCAACGCGCAGATCGCGGAGCGGCTGTTCATCTCGGTGCGGACGGTTGATCACCACGTCTCGGCGGTACTGGCCAAGCTCGAGGTGTCTACCCGCAATGCCGCGGCGTCGGCAGCAGCGCGGCTCGGCCTGGTGGTCGCGGCAGAAAACTAGGTGGCCGGACAGCCAAAGATGGGAATAGCTCCCGATCCCCGGCGTGGGCCGGCCGGCCTAGCGTCACAGCACAAGCTCGTTGCCGTGACACAGGAGGAACAATGCCGCTCTACATGGATGTCCATACCATCGATGGCGGAGTATCGGTCGACGACGTCGCCAAGGCGCACATGGCAGACCTGCAGACCGAGGGTCAGTACGACGTGCACTACCTGCGCTACTGGGTGAACGAAGGTGAGGGCAAGGTCTTCTGCCTGGTGGATGCACCGTCCGCGGACGCCGCGTCGACGGTGCACCGCGAAGCGCATGGCCTGGTGGCCGACGCGGTTTTTGAAGTCAGCGAGGGTTCGTAACCTGACTCACCCGCCAGCCTCGGCCCGATTTCTGACGTCGACAGGCGGCAGGGTAACGAGTGGCGTGCCTACCGGCACGCCACTCGTCACAGACCGGCTGTCAGCTCTTGACCTGCGAGTTCACGTCGGCGTCAGCGCCGAATCCCGTCGCTGCCTGGCCGTTGCCCGCGGCCTTGGTCTCGTCAGCGGTGGTTATGGCGGGACCTGTCTTCCGCTTGCTGCGAAGGAAAGCCGCCACGGCGCCGCCCGCGGCGGTCAGCGTGGCCAGGCCAAGCGGCTTCTGCCAGCGCCGGTACCGCGGCTGAGCCGGGTCGATCCGCTTCGCCGCCGAGGACAGCATGGCCGATACCTTCGGTGCGACGGTGTCCTGCAGGACCTGCCCTGACCGCTCGACTTGCGGTGCTGCCCAGGCGCGGGTCCGCAGGAACCCCCGCCTGGCCGCGTCACCTGTGTTCTTGGCCAGCGGCTTGGCGCGCTCGGCAGCTGGCTTGAGCTGGGCTGCCGCCTGCCGGGCACTGTCCTTGATCGCGTCGCTTCTGTTCTTCGGGGACATCTGAACCTCCGCGAATATGCTGCGTGATCTCACGCTGGGGTTCACTCTTCCCCTGACGGGCTGCCGCAATCGGAATAGGCCAGGCGAATCGCCTCAGTCCGAGCCGGCCAGCACGTCATCCAGCCGCTCGTAACTCTCGCGTATCCCGACTTCCATGCCGCTCGCGACGAAGGCATCGCGGGCCGCGAACGAGTCGACCAGCGACGTCGAGGTCAGCCTGGTCCTGCCGTCGCCGAGATCGGTGAACACGACCCGCTCGAGGGCGACGCCATCTGGGACCCCCTCGAACGTGAACGTCTGCACGATCAGTTCGCCCGGGCGGACCTCGTGGAAGCTGCCGTGGAAGCCGAACTCATCGGTGCCCCTGACGTGCACGTAACGGTATGAGCCGCCGGTGCGGCAACTGAAGTGGTCGATCCGCATCTCAAGGTCGCGTGGGCCCAGCCACCTCGTCAGCAGGTCAGGATCGGTGTGCGCGCGGAAGACCTTCTCCACGGGGGCCTCGAATTCCCTGGTGATCCTGACCAGCGGCACCTCGGAGTCGATGGCGATGTCGGTTTCGTGCGTTCTGGTGGTCATGACACGGTTCCTTTCTTGTTCGGTTGCTGGTCTGGGGCGCCAGCGGCTGCGGCGTCAGGCATCGTCGCCAGCACGTCGTCCAGGCGCCGGTAGCGGTCCTCGGCTTCGCGCCGGTAGCGCTCGATCCACTTGGTCATCAAGTCAAAGACCTCAGCCTCCAGGTGCACGGGTCGGCGCTGGCCGTCCCTGCCGCGGCTCACCAGCCCGGCGTCTGCGAGCACCTTGAGGTGCTTGGAGACCGCCTGGACGGTCACGTTGTACGGCCTCGCCAGCTCGTTGACGGTGGCGTCGCCGGTCGCGAGCCGCGCGACCATGTCGCGCCTGGTCGGGTCGGCCAGTGCCGCGAACACCCTGGAGAGCGGATCAGCGGCCACGGCCTTCCCTCCATGATTTCAACCATCTGGTTGAATAAACGTAGCTCGCCGAAGCGGCTGTTGTCAACCAATTGGTTGAAGAGGGCTCGGCCGCGGACGGCGCGTTCAGGCCCTAACAACAGCCGGTTTCGGGTAGCTTGAAGCAATGCCGCTCGCACCTCGCCGACTTCTGCTTGCCATCTGGTCCAGATTTCCTGAGCCGCTGCGCCGCTGGGCTGGCTCGTCTGGTGGCCGGCGTCTTATGAGGTTCGCTCCGGCGGCGGCTCTCGCGCTCGCCGCGACGCAGATCACCTACTTCATCTGCTTCAGCGCACTGGCCATGACCGGACGTACGGCCGGAGCCGCTGGCTGGCTCGCCGGGGCAGCGGTCAGCTACGGCGTCAGCCGCTGGGCCTGGGAGCGCAAGGGCAAGCCCCGCGTGTTCAGGGAGACGCTGCCGTTCGTGGCCGTCTCGCTGGTTGTCGGCATCGTGCTCACCGAGGCGAGTCACTTCGGCTACCGCGAAGCGGCCGCGCTCGGCCTGCACGGTGCCGCGCACGACGCATTCGTCCAGGGGTTCTATCTGGCCGCCAACTGCTTCACGTTCCTGACCAGGTTCGTGATCTTCCACTTCGTGCTGTTCGCCGACCGGGATGCCAAGACGGACTCCAAGCTGGGCGTCGAGGACGCCTGACGCGGGTCAGGGCAGCGTCGGAAGTTACCGGTCCGCGGCGGGCAGGAGCGCGCCGCCGGGCAGCAACGCGTGCACCCCCCACGTGTCGTTGGCGACCTGAGTGATCCGCAGGTGGACCGCCGGGCTCGCGAGCGCCAGCGCGGCGGCCCTGTCGACTCCGTAGCTTGCCTGCATCCAGACCAGCATCGATTCGAGCGCGTCACCCATGGCCTCGTCGAGGTCCGCGCTGAAGCCGAACGTGATCCGGCCAGCGGGCGTCTGGGCGTGAATTCCTGGCACCGGCCGATCGGCGATCAGGTCGAGGACAACTTCGGTCGTCATCGTGCACTCGATCGCCGTGCCCGCGACCTCGCCGTCGCCCTGCGCGGCGTGCCCGTCGCCGAGGCAAAGCAGCGCGCCGGGCACAGTGACCGGCAGGTACAAGGTGGCGCCAGCCACCAGTTCCCGGCAGTCAATGTTGCCGCCACCAGCCGATCGCGGCGGGATGGTGGAGTGCTCGCCAGGCTCGGCGGGCGGCAAGCCGACGACGCCAAGAAATGGCGCGATCGCGACCGAATAGCCGCGGTCGCAGGTGGCGAGGCCGCGGTCGGCGTCTATCTCCCACAGCAGCCAGGATGGCGGTCCTGCCGACAGGCCCAGCCGCCTGGTCAGGCGGTTGTCGTGCGCGGCGGCAGCGGTCCAGCCCCAGTCAGCGGGCCGTAGCGAGACGAAGCTGACGGCGAGGAACATGCCAGGCAGGGCCCCGTTTACCGCGATCGGGCCGGTCAGGCAGTGCCCGCGGCGGCCCGCGCCGAACATCCTCGGCCGCTCCTCGCCTCGCACCCGCTGACGGCTCAGGTACCCAGACGCGTCCAGTGAGCCGGCCACCACCGTGTCGCCGGGCGCGACGGTCAGGACTGGCGGCAGATCCCTGCTGAAGACATTGACGGTTGTGTTCGGTGCCGGATCAAGGGTGTGCCGCCTGACTGCGGCGGTCACGGCGATGCGGTCCTTCCGCGGTGCAGCCACTTGCCGCGGCCAGGCGTGGCCAATACCTGACCATCCTGCAGCACGACCTCGCCGCGGCTGATCGTGAAGCGAGGCCAGCCCGAGACCTCACGGCCGTCGTACGCCGAGTAGCCGGCCCGCGAGTGCATGGCGCTGCCGTCGATGCGCCGCCGTACCTGCGGATCCAGCACTACCAGGTCGGCGTCGCTTCCTACCGCGATCGTGCCCTTGCGCGGATAGAGGCCGAACAGCCTGGCTGGCCCCGTCGCGGTCAGCCCGACGAACCTGTGCGGCGAGATCCGGCCCGTCCTGACGCCGGCGTCGAACAGCATCGGCAGCATAGTCTCCAGATCGGCGACGCCCTGGCGCGCGGTGACCACATTCTGGGACTCGTCGAGCTTGTCGGCCAGCGCCCACGGCGCGTGATCGCTGCCGACGGTGTCGACTGACCCGTCTGTCAGCCCCGTCCACAAGGCCTTGACATCGCCTGGCTCGCGCAGTGGCGGAGCGCCGATGTACTTCCCGCCATCTGGCCCGGACAGCAACTCGCTGGTCAGGTACAGGTACAGCGGCCTTGTCTCGACGAAGACTGGCAGGCCGGCGGCGCGACCGCGGCGGGCGGCCGCGAGCGCCTCCGCCGACGACAGGTGCACGATGTAGATCGGTGAGCCGCTCGCCTCGCAGATGGCGACGGCTCGCTCGACGGCCGAGCGCTCGGCGGCCACCGGTCGGCTTGGCGCCCAGTCGGCGATGCTGCCACGGCCATCGGCGAGCAGTCGCTCTGCGGCGAACCTGACCAGCGGCCCGTCTTCGCAGTGGATCAAGGTCAGCATGCCGTGCTGCCCTGCGATGCGCACGGCCTCGATCATCCCGTCCGCGTGCGCGTCGAACTCCTCGGCCACCATGAACAGCTTCACGCTCGTATGCCCGGCCCTGGCGAGTTCCGGCAGTTCGGCCAGCGCCTGCGGTGTCGGGGTGGCGAGCACCGGGTGCAGCACGTAGTCCACCGCCGCCTGAGCCTTCGCCTTCGTCAGGTCCCGCTCGAGCGAGCCATGCAGCGAGTCGCCATCCGCCGGGAAGGTCATGTTCCCGAACGTCGTGATGCCGCCGGCGATGGCCGCGGCAGATCCGCTGCCGAAGTCGTCCACCCAGGCGGGCTCGGCTGGGTCG
Organism: uncultured Actinomycetota bacterium; assembly: GCA_963696215.1. Classification (GTDB taxonomy): domain Bacteria; phylum Actinomycetota; class Actinomycetes; order Streptosporangiales; family Streptosporangiaceae; genus Chersky-822. Next base: position 340,266 of record CAVOJF010000002.1, on the reverse strand, counting down.
GGTGGCTCGGGCACCGACAGGTGCACGTGCATGTCGATGCCGCCTGGCAACACCAGCGCGCCGGCCGCGTCGAGTTCGCTGCGCCCGCGCGGACTCCCGCCGAGCTGCGCGATCGTGCCGTCCCGCACGGCCACGTCGCACTCGGCCGAGCTGCCGGCCGTCACCACGGTCCCGCCGCGGATCACCAGGTCAAAGTCGGGCTCAGGAACCGCTCTCACCTCCGCCTCGTCGTTGCGATGCCGGTGCGGCACCGCCGAGCAGCACCCTGGTCAGCGCACTCCGGGTGTCGAGCAGCTGATCGAGCGCCGCAGCCATGTGCGCGTCGGAGACTCGCAGCGGCCCCTCGTCCCCCTCGTCGTCGCCGGAGTCCTCGGCCGCCTGCAGGGCGGCACGCCTCAGCAGTTCTTTGATGAAGGATGCCGTCACCCCTTCGGTGCGCTCGATCACCACGGTCAGGTCGGAGAGATCGAGCAGCAGGTTGCCCTGGTACAGGCGGATCAGCCTGGCACGGGCATCGGCATCGGGCACGGGCAACTCGGCCGCGTGGTCAACCCGGCCGGGGCGGGCCGCGAGGGCTTCCTCGAGCAGGTCGGCCCGGTTCGTCGTGAGCAGGAAGGTCACGTCGTTGTCGGCCGCGAGCCCGTCCATCTCGTTGAGCAGCTCAAACAACAGGGGGTTCTCGCCGAGGTGATGATCGCGTTCCTCGGCGATGAGGTCCACGTCCTCAACGACCACGACCGACGGCTGCAGTGCCCTCGCCACCGAGCAAGCCTCGGCGATCATGCCGAGCGCGCCGCCTGACAGCAGCACGACCGTCGTGCCAGGCAACTGGCCGAGCAGGTACCTGATCGTGTGCGTCTTGCCTGTGCCAGGCACGCCGTAGAGCAGCACGCCGCGGCGCAGGTGCTGACCGCTGGCGCGCAGCCGGGCGGCGTGCCTGGCGACGCCGATCACCTGCCGCTCGATCCCGTCGAGCAGTTCGGGCGGCAGGATGACCTGCTCGCGATCGACGGCCGGGCGCTCGGCGAAGCTGAGCAGCGCGCCGGCCCGATGGTCGAAGACTTCGTCGCCGAACGCGAGGACGTTGCCGCGGTACACGTTGTCGCGCAGGGCAAGGGCACGGATCTGACCGACGATCTCCGAGGCCCGCCCCGGCGGCGAGCAGGTGACCTCCAGTTCCACGCCGTCGATCGAGCCGTGCCTTTCCGGCCCGCGCACCAGCAGCGCGACGGCGCCGTCGGCGTCGGTGGCCAGGAAGATGCCGCACTGCACGCACGCTCTGGTCGTGCCGTCCGGCCCGGCGGGCAGCGCCTCGGTCGCGACGCTGCCGACACCGGGGTTCCATGGCTGGTCACTGCCCTGTAGCAGGTCGGCGAGGCTGAAGTCGCGATGCCGGAACCTGGTGATGCCGACAAGCTGATGCGTGCGGCCCGGCTCGGCGAGCCATGCCTCCAGGCCGGCCTGCACGTTGACCTGGTCGTAAGCCGGCCAGGTTCCCTTGGCGACCGGTGGGGTGGTGTCGCTGGTACCCAGGTGGCCGGCCAGCAGCCGACCGATGGACTCCTCCTCGGCCCTGGCCGCGGCCACGGTGCGCCGCACCATGCGCCGCGCGAGCCGGCCGATGTCTGCGAACTCCGGGCGGCCCTGCGGGGATGCGGCCGGCCCGGGCGTGTCGGCAAAGCCCGTGCTGACAAGCACCGTGGACGATCGGCTTGAGCTCACACCCGCAGCATAGGCAGCAGGCCGATCACGCGCCGGGAATATTCGCCCGCGACCACGCCGGCGGCGCCGCCGTGGTCAGATGGACAACAGGGTCGCCGGAAGGGAGCAGCGCGATGAGCGTTGAACTGAATCACACGATCGTGGCGTGCCGTGATCAGCAGCGGTCGGCGGCCTTCCTGACCGGGTTGCTCGGGCTGCCCGCAGCTGCCAGGTTCGGCCGGTTCCTGGTAGTGAACGCGGACAACGGCGTGTCGCTCGACTACGCAGAGACCGATCGCGAGATCACGGCTCAGCACTACGCATTCCTGATCGGCGAGAGCGATTTCGACGCGATCTTCGGGCGGATCACCGAGCGGCAGATCGAGCACTGGGCCGACCCGGGCCGAACCAGGCCAGGGCAGATCAACCGCAATGATGGCGGTCGCGGCGTCTACTTCGCCGACCCCGACGGCCATCTGATGGAAATCATCACTCGCCCCTACGGCGGCTGATCCCCGCTTCAGCCGCTAAGCGGCGACGGGTGGATCGGCTGATAGACGGCGAGGTCAGAGCCGTCCGGCAGCCGGATCGCGGCGAGCAGGCCCCAGCCTTGATCGGAGACCTGCTGCGTGACCTCCACCCCCTTGCCCATTAGTTCGGTGAGCGTGGCGTCAATGTCGTCGCACATCAGGAACAGCTGATGCCGGGTGCCGCCCTCGGCGGGATGGACCGCTAGTTCGGCCGGCGGCAGGGCGAAGATCGGCCAGCCGCCGCCCGCGTCGACCGATGCGAAGCCGAGCTCATCAGCGAAGAAGGCGCGGACCTTCTCGGCCTCTGCTGAGAAAACTATCGCGTGCACGCCGTTGATCACCTGGCGATTGTAGCCGTGCTGGCCGATCCTCTGCTGTCAGCAGATTGCCTTGGAATGCCGCCTGCGCGTCGAGCAATGTGGATCGTGAGGCCGGATCGCAGACCGAAGGAGACCGATGACGACCGCACTAGCGCAGACGAGCACGAATCCAGGCTCGGTCGATGATCAGCTGATCAGCCGCCTGCTCTATCACCGCATCATCGTGCTCGGCTCGGAGGTGGACGACGCCGTGGCCAACCGGCTGTGCGCGCAGTTGCTGCTGCTGTCGGCCGAGGACTCGCGCAGTGACATCTGCCTGTACATCAACTCACCAGGCGGTTCGGTGACGGCCGGGCTGGCCATCTACGACACGATGCGGCTGATCCCCAACGAGGTCAGCACGCTCGCGATGGGCCTCGCGGGCAGCATGGGCCAGTTCCTGCTGTGCGCGGGTGCGGCTGGCAAGCGGTACAGCCTGCCGCACGCGCAGGTGCTGATGCACCAGGGCTCAGCTGGGTTCGGTGGCACGGCCGCGGACGTGGAGATCTACGCCGCGCAGCTGGAAAAGACGGCCGCCACGATGATCAGCCTGATCGCGCTCCATACCGGCCAGCCGGCCGACGTGATCGAGCGCGATAGCCTGCGCGACCGATGGTTCAGCGCCGAGGAGGCACGCGACTACGGGATCATCGACCACATCGTCGAACGGCTCGATGACGTCCGCCCGGCGGTCGCCACCAGGATGGCGGGGCTGTGACGATGGGCCAGTACACGATTCCAACGGTGGTCGAGAAGACGCCGCTCGGTGAGCGCGCGTTCGACATCTACTCGCGGCTGCTCTCCGAGCGGATCGTCTTCATCGGTACCGAGATCGACGACGGCGTCGCCAACGTCGTGATGGCGCAGTTGCTGCACCTCGAGTCGGCCAGCCCTGACCTCGAGATCAGCCTGTACATCAACTCGCCTGGCGGCTCGTTCAGCGCGCTGACCGCGATCTACGACACCATGCAGTTCATCCGCCCCGATGTCGCGACCATCTGCATGGGTCAGGCTGCCTCGGCCGCGGCTGTCCTGCTCGCGGCCGGCGCTCCCGGCCGGCGCGCGGTTCTGCCGCACGCGAAGGTGCTGCTGCACCAGCCGTCCAGCCAGGCACAAGGCACCCTGCCTGATCTCGCGATCCAGGCGAAGGACCTGGCCAAGGTGCGCGCCGAGGTCGATGACATCCTCAGCAGGCACACCGGCCACCCGGTAGCCACGATCAGGAGCGACACCGACAGGAACAAGACGTTCAGCGCCAGGGAGGCTGTCGACTACGGCCTTGCGGACGCGGTGATCGCCAGCCGGAAAGCCGCGACGACGGCCGAGCTGCTCAGCGCCTGAACGTCACGGCCCGAGCGTCACGGCCCGAGCGTCACGGCCGGAGCGTCACGGCCCGAGCGTCACGGCCCGACCGTCACGCGGCGAGCAGGCAGAGCGCGTCGCCGGCGCCGCGCGGGAGCACCGGGGCGTCCGCGCGGCGGACCGAGTCCAGGCGGACGATCGCGGCATCGCCGTGTCCGCCGCCGGTCAGTTCCTGCCCGGTCGCGGTCAGCAGCTCGGCGAGTTCCAGGCGCAGCGCGTCGCAGATGGCGGCCAGCACCTCAGACGACGCCTCCTTGCGGCCGCGCTCGACCTCGGATAGGTACGGCATGGAGACCCGGGCTGCCCTCGCCACGTCGGCCAGCGTCCTGCCCTGCTCGAGCCTGGTACGCCGAAGGACATCGCCGAGCATCGTCCTGAGCAACGGCCTCGGCCGCCGCGCGCCGTCCTGGAGGCCAGTCACGACCGGATCGGGCATCGCCGTTCCCTTCAGGCCTTGACGGCACCTGTCGCCGTACCCGCGGCAACCACGCTACGCGTCGCGTCGCAGCCCGCTGAAGCGCTTTCGCGCCGGGCGTAAGAGGACCGGGCTCAGGCCGGCCCGTTGGCTGGCGCACGCACCCGCTCCGCGGCCCGCACGACCTGGGCGTCCGACGCGTCGATCGACGTAGGACCGCCGGGGATCGGCACGAACCAGACGTGCATCATCGGCGGGGTCACGTGGTTCCGCGATCCTGGGGGGCACGTCGGATGCGCGGCCGTGACGACGCCCACCACAGCGAAGCCACGGTGCAGGCACAGGTTGGTGTGCACGTGCCACTGGGTCAGGCAGCCGCCGGGCTGCGGTGTGACGCCGCCAGGCGTGGTGATGTACATGGCGGCGACCAGCACGGCGCCCTTTGGCGTGTTGGCGTAGACAAGCGACTGCGGTTTGGCGGGGTCGAGCACCCGCCCTCCCATCGCGTCGGACAGGTAATACGACACGTTCAGGTAGTGCACGACCGGCAGTCCTGGCGGTGTGATGGCCTGGTAGCCGGCCGCCTTGGCGACCGCCAGGCTGCGGAACCTGCTCGCCCCCCGCCAGCTCGCATCGACCAGCGCGACGGCGGCGCGCTGCTGGGAGGTCGTGGGCCTGGCGTCGCACGCCGCGGAGCTGGCCATGGCCATGCCTGGCGCCATCTGCATATTCGGATTGGGCATGGTGATGGCCCCGCCCGGCGTTCCGGTCGCCAGCTTGAGAAGCGAGCCGTGCGCCGCGGGCATCCGCATGTGCGATGACGCCGCGGTCTTGCTGCCGGTCTGCTGAACCATGGCCGGCGGTCGGCCCGCTGGGCCGGCGGCCATCACCATCTCGGGGCCGCCTGACACCAGCGCGACGCTCAGCAGGACGGCGGTGACGCCGCCCGCGGCGGTGGCCGTGGCCATCAGCTCACTGCGCCGCACCCGCCCCGTGGGCTCGGCCCACAAGAGCCAGAAGCAGCCGATGAGGATGAGCGCCTCGAACATCGTGCACAACAGGTCGGCGAAGCCGACCGGCTCGATGGCGCTCGGGGTGGGGCCGACCATGTCGCCGACGGTCCTGGTGAGGATGTAGATGGCGATGATGTTGGCGTTGAGCGCCGCGCCGCCGCAGAGCACGGCCCGTGAAGGCCGGATCACCGCGAGGACCGTCCAGGAAAGCTGGAGCCAGCCGGCGCTCAGCATGAAGACGCCGAACACCCAGTACTGCTGGAAGTGCGAGCCGGCCACTGTGAAGTGGATGACCGCCGCCGCCCCGCTCGCGATCGCGAGGCAGTACGCGACCAGCCGTGCGGCCGGCAGTTGCGGTTCTGTGCTCTTCGCCATACCGCCATTATCGGCGCAGATTTGGCCGCTTGGCGCGCCGATCTGCCTGGCATCTCACTGTGATCCCTGGCCGGCTAGGAACGCGGCGGTGACCGTGATCGTTACCGCATCAGCACATAGCCAGCGCGCGGGCCGAACGCTGGGTAGCCTGACGAGCGCCGTGGCCCGCGCGCGAGGCCGCACCCCTCTCGCTTTCCCTTGACGGAGCCGATGTGGACCAGATTTCTGCCCGGCCCGCGGGGCGCCACGCTGCCCCCGCGAGCAGCAAACTACGCCTGCCGTCCATGACGTCGCGCGGAGCGCTTCGCGTGCCGGAGATCACCGTCTACTTCTGGGTCATCAAGGCCATGTCGACCGCGATGGGCGAATCAACGTCGGACTACAGCGTCCATGCGATCGCACCGGTCGCCGCCGTCGGCCTGGGCTTCATCGGCTTCCTCGTGGCCCTCTGCCTGCAACTCGCCATGCGCCGCTACGTCGCGTGGGCTTACTGGCTGGCGGTCGTCATGGTCGGTGTCTTCGGAACCATGGCAGCCGACGTCTTGCACGTCGGCTTCGGCGTGCCCTACGTGATCTCGTCGGCCTTCTACGCGCTGGCCCTGGCGACTGTGTTCTGGACCTGGCAGCGGATGGAGCGGACACTGTCGATCCACACCATCAACACCACCAGGCGCGAGTTGTTCTACTGGGCAGCGGTGGTGGCCACGTTCGCGATGGGCACCGCCGTCGGCGACATGACAGCGGTGACCATGCACCTGGGCTACCTGCTCTCGGCGGTGCTGTTCGCCTGCCTGATCACCGTTCCCGCGATCGGCTACCGGTGGCTGGGCTGGAATCCGATCCTCGCTTTCTGGTGCGCGTACGTGCTCACCAGGCCCTTCGGAGCCTCTGTCGCCGACTGGCTCGGCAAGCCGAAGATTCTGGGCGGCCTCGGCTGGGGCGACGGCCCTGTTGCCTTCACGCTTATCGGCATGATCGCGATCCTGGTGGCGTACCTCGCCATCACCCGCAGGGACGTGCAGGGCCGGGCGAGCACCGCCTAGGTCTTGATGCTGACGAGCCTGCGTCCGCCAACGACATCAACGTCGATGCGGGCAAGGTCGTCCCGCATGATCGATGTACCGCCCGCCAGGAGCAGATGAGCCGGGTGACCGGGAACGCCGTAACCGGCGGTCGGCACCTGCCACCCGGTGATGACCTGGCGCTGGCCAGAACGTGACACCGCGACCAGCTCGCAGGTCAGCGGCCCTCGCACGCCCGCGAGGTTCAGGATCACCTGGGTACCCCATGCAAAGCTGACCAGCCCGACCTGGCCGCGCACACCGGTCGCGGGGTCGGTAGCCGTGTGCTTCTGGCCCTGCATGGCCAGTACCGACGGCGGGCTCTGCTGCGGCGCCGCGGCCACGCCGACGGCCAGGCCGCCGCCCGCGAACACCAGGCATGCCGCGGCGGCCAGGAAGATTCGCTGGCGGGTGGCGCGCCGGCGAGCGCTTGCGCGCCGGCGTATCAGGTCCTCGATTACGGCCCCGTCGGCTTCATCCTGTGCTGGCTCGACCGGCTCGACGGGCTCGACGTCGGCGAACAGGCCGGCCATCGCTGATAGCTCGGCGAGCTCAGCCGCGCACGACGGGCACTCGGCGAGATGGGCCTCGAATTCCAGCTTGTCATGCTGTTCGAGCAGGCCGAACGAGTAGGCGGCCACGTCGGTGTGCTGAACGCTCACAGCGACACCTCCCGTTCGGCCATGACCAGGCGCAGCGCCCGGATGGCGTAATACACGCGCGACTTTACGGTTCCGACCGGGATGCCGAGCACCTCGGCGGCCTCATTAACACTACGATCGCGCAGGATCGTCTCGTTCAGTACTTCCCGGTGCGCCGGGGAGAGCTCGAGCATCGCATCGGCCACGATCACGCTGCGGAGCAGGTCATCGGTCCAGTCAGGAACCGATGCCTTGGTCAGCATCACCTCGTCTGTCTCCATTGGCCTGGCATTCCTCTTGCGCTGCTCATCGATCACGATACGCCGGGCGACAGTAGCCAGCCAGGGCATCAAAGACCGTTCAGCTTGATCAAACTGGGAGGCTTGCCGCCAGGCCCGCAGCATTGTTTCCTGCACGACGTCTTCGGCATGCTGCCGGTCACCAGCCGTCAGCCGCAGCACGAACGCGAGCAGCGGGGTCCGGTAGCGGCGGTAGAGCTCGGCGACCAGGAGATCGTCGTCGGCGCTGGCGCTCTGGCCTTGGCCGCCCCAGCCGTGGCGGTGCTGGCCGGTATCCCGGCCCGACGGCCCAGGGATTGCCATCTGCCGTTCTCCCGTCCGGATGGCTGCTCGATCAGCAGATCGCATGAGATCGTACAGCCATTTCCCGCCGGATTGCCCGGCCGAGCAGGAGCGTGAAATTTCCTGAGCTCTTCCTGAACCTTGCGGCACTGGCCGCGCGTACCCCTGCCTGACATCCCGGGCCCGGGAAACGCCAGTACCGGCGGCGCCGCAAAAGGCCGCCATCGAGACAGGAGATTCCCGACCATGAAGTTCACATTCCCGAGCCGGCGCGCGCTGACCTTGGTAGCCGCCGCCACGAGTGCTCTCGGCCTCGCGGGTACGACCGCACTAACCGTGGGCGCCAGCTCTGCAGGGGCGGCCGTCACGAGCGCACACGCGAGCTCGTTCACCTTCAAGCTCGTGCCGTCCGCGGGCATCGCAACCTGCCTGCCGCACGCCGGCGGCAAGGTCACGATCACCCCGGGAAAGCAGAACGACACCATGGTGGTGTCGATTCACGGCATGCCGGCCGGCGCTGGGTTCGACCTGTTCGTGATCCAGCAGCCCGCCAAGCCGTTCGGCATCTCGTGGTACCAGACCGACGTGAACGCTGACGAGCACGGCAACGGCAGCGCGACCGTGCGCGGCATCTTCGACAAGGAGACCTTCACGGTGTCGCCGGATCCGACTGCACCGATCGCGCCCACGCATCAGTACCACCTCGGCCTGTGGTTCAACAACCCGCGCACCCCGTTCAACCTGGGCTGTGAGTCCGGCGCCCCGAACCCGATCGTGACGCCGTTCAACGGCGAGCAGCACGCCGGGATCCAGGTTCTCAACACCGCGCAGTTCCCGGTCAACGCCGGGCCGCTGTCGCAGGTGCACCGGTAAGTAACCCAGAACGGCGCTCCTTTGATGGCCGCTCCTTCCCGCCCGCCGGCAGGAAGGAGCGGCCTACGTCGCTGACTCCGTGACCGACTGCGCAGCGCGGGGAGGGGGGCAGTCCAGGCCGCAATGCAACACCGCGGACTGGTCGGCGGCCGCCGGAGCGGCCCCTCGCGGGTTGCGGATCGTGAAGGCCGCAAGCACGCCGCCGAGCACGCACAGCCCGGCCGAGATAAACGAAGCCATTCGGAAGCCCGCGGAGAACGTGTCAGGGTGCAGGTAGGCGGCGCCGGTCAGCCCGGCGGCTGCGGGAAGCACAGCGACGGCGATCAGGCTGCCCGCTCTGGCGACGTCATTGTTGATCGCCGACGCAGCGCCCGCGTTCTCGGCTGGAGCCGCGGCCAGGACGGTCGAGGTCAGCGGCGCCACGTTGATGGCCAGGCCGAAGCCGAAAACCACGACCGCGGGAAGCACCTCGGTCACGTAGTCGCCGGAGTGGCCGATCCTGGCGAACAGCGCGAGCCCGGCGGCGATCACGAGCGGGCCGAGCGTCATCTGCAACCGCGGGCCGATCTTCGCGGCGAGCGCTCCTGATCTGGCCGACAACAACAGCATGATCACCGTCACGGGCAGCAGCGAGATCCCGGCCTCAAGCGCGGTGTACCCGGATACCTGTATTAGCTGGATAGGCAGCAAGAACAGCGCTCCGCCGAGTGCCGCATAGACCGCGAACGTCACAATATTCGCCGAGGTGAACTGCATAGATGAGAACAGCGACAGCGGCAGGATGGGGGTCCTGGCGCGGCGCTCCCGCAGCACGAAGGCGACAAGCAGGATGACACCGGCGACCACCGAAACCAGGGGGGCTGGCCGGTCCCAGCCGCCGGCGGGGCCGTCGATCAAGCCGTAGGTCAGCCCGATCAGGCCCAGCGTGACGAGCACGCCGCCGCTGATATCGACCCGCCCGGTCTCGGCCATGTCGCGGGACTCAGGCACGTGCCGCCAGGTGACCAGCAGGACCAGCGCCGCGATCGGCAAGTTGATCGCGAAGATCAACCGCCAGGACACGGCCTGGATCAGCCAGCCGCCGATGAACGGGCCGATCGCGGTGCCCACCCCGCCGAAGCCTGACCAGGCTCCGATCGCCTTGCCGCGATCGTCTGGATGGAATGACGCCTCGATGATGGCCAGGCTGCCTGGAGTGAGCAGCGCGGCGCCGACGCCTTGCAGAGCCCGCGCCCCAATCAGCACCGGGGCGTTCGGTGCGATCCCGCACAGGGCGGACGCGATCGCGAACCAGACCACACCGATCTGAAATATTCGCTTGCGCCCGTACCGGTCACCTAGTGCGCCCGCGACGAGCAGCAAGCCCGCGAGCGTGAGGGTGTAGGCGGTCACCACCCACTGCAGGTCGGCCAGGTTGGCGGTGAACTCCTGCCCGATCGCCGGGAGCGCGATTCCGACCACCGTGGCGTCGATCGCTGCCATTGCGGACCCGAGGACGGTGGCGAACAGCACCCATCGGCCCGACGCGCTGGCGAGCCTGAGCCCAGGCTCTGTGCCAGCTGCGGGTGCCGTCATGGCACCAGTGTGGCCCACCACGGCCGCTTTGGGCCCGGTCGGGCTGCCGCTCACCCTGGGGCAGGCTCTCTCCATGGCGCACCGCGCGGACGCCAGGCCGGCCTACGGTTAGGGTGCTCTTGAGGGGATGTTTCTGACGGTGGCCGCGAGTCAGGGACGGGGAGGCGATGGTCGGGTGAATCCGGTAACACGTGGTTTTCATGGTCGCCGCAGGGACGGCGCGGCACCTGAGCGGGTGCCCCCAGGGCAGTACGTCACCAGCGACTTCCCTGTACTGTCGGCCGGGCCCACGCCACACATCGCGGCGGACGGGTGGAATTTCTCCGTTCGCCAAGGCGGCGCGGTCCTCAAAACCTGGACCTGGCAACAGATGCGCGCGCTGCCCGCGGAGACGATCACCGCCGACATCCACTGCGTGACCAGGTGGTCCAAGCTCGACACGACGTGGGAGGCCGTCTCGGTCGACACGCTGCTTGAGCAGACCGGCGCCGATGCCGCGTTCGTTCTGGCCTACAGCGACGGCGGCTACACGACGAACCTGCCGATCGCCGACATCACCGGCGGGAAGGCCTGGCTCGCGTTCGGGTATGACGGCGGACCGCTCGATCCCGAGCATGGCGGCCCCGTGCGGCTGCTGGTCCCGCACCTGTACTTCTGGAAGAGCGCCAAGTGGGTGCGCGGCCTGGAGCTGCTCGGCCAGGACGAACCTGGCTTCTGGGAGACCTACGGCTACCACATGTACGGAGATCCATGGCGGGAACAGCGCTACGCAGGCGACTGACCTGGCAACTCGCGACGGTCACGCGGGTCCGCGCTGAGACCGCGACCGCCAGGACCATCGAGCTGCGGGCCGGCGATTGGGCAGGCCACCGAGCCGGGCAGCACCTCGACGTCAAGCTGACCGCCGAGGACGGCTACACCGCCGAGCGGTCCTACTCGATCGCCTCGGCGCCTGGTGAGCCGCTCGCCATCACCGTGCAGCGCTTGGACGACGGGGAGGTCTCGCCGTACCTCACCGAAGAGCTCAGGCCCGGCGACCAGCTTGAGGTGCGCGGGCCAATTGGCGGCTATTTCGTCTGGGACGCTGGCGAGAGCGCCAGCCCGTTGCTGCTCGCGGCAGGTGGGTCGGGGATAGTGCCGCTGCGCTCGATCCTGCGGCACAGGGACCTGGCCGGCTCCGCGGTTCCCGCCAGGCTGCTGTACTCGGCGCGCGCGCTGACCGACGTGATTTACCGGGACGAGATCGATCACTACGATGACGGCGTCAGCGTTACCTACGCACTGACCAGGAGCCAGCCCCCAGACTGGACTGGGCACCGCGGCCGGGTCGATGGCGCGTTGCTCGCCGGCGTGGCCTGGCCTGCGGTCGCTGACCCGGCCGCATATGTCTGCGGGCCGACCGCCTTCGTGGAAACAATCGCCGATGGCCTGACCAAGCTCGGCTACCCGGCTGTACGGGTGAAGACCGAACGCTTCGGCGGGCCAGGAGGACCGTGATGAACACACTTGACGGGAACGCGATCGGCGGGCTGCTTTACGACGTGTTCGGCACCGAGATGACCATGGCCACCGGCACCTGCGCTAATTGCGGCGCGACCGGCGCGGTGGGCGAGTTCACGGTCTTCCTGCGTGCGCCCGGCACTGTAGCGCGGTGCCGGCGTTGCTCGGCTGTCCTCATGGTCATCGTCACCGCGCACGGCATGAACTGCGTCGACCTGCGCGGGCTGTCGGACCTGGTCGGCGCATGACGGAAAGGAGCGACATGACCGAGCAAGCCGCGCCGAACGGACAGGCGTCGCCGCGGCCCGCGATCCTGACGGTCGACGACGACCCCGGGGTGTCCCGCGCGGTCGCCAGGGACCTGCGCCGCAAATACGGCGAGGAGCACCGCATCCTGCGGGCCGAATCCGGCGCGGCCGGGTTGGACGCGCTGCGGCAGATGAAGCTGCGGGGCGACCTCGTCGCGGTGATCCTCGCTGACTACCGCATGCCGGAGATGAACGGGATCGAATTCCTCGAGCACGCCATGGACGTGTACCCGTCAGCCAGGCGCGCACTGCTCACCGCCTATGCCGACACGGGCGCGGCCATCGACGCGATCAACGTCGTCGACCTGGACTACTACCTGCTCAAGCCGTGGGACCCGCCGGAGGAGAAGCTCTATCCCGTCGTCGACTCGCTGCTCGACTCCTGGCGCTCGGCCGACCACAGGCCTGTTGCTGAGACGAAGCTAGTCGGGCACCGCTGGTCGGCGCGCTCCTCGCAGGTGCGCGAGTTCCTGGCCCGCAACCAGGTTCCTTACCGCTGGTATAGCTCGGACGAGCCCGAGGGCCGGCGGCTGCTCGACGCCGCGGGCGCCGACGACCGGACACTGCCCCTGGTGATCACGCCCGACGGTGACGCGCTGGTCGCGCCTTCCGACTCCGAACTGGCCGGCCGGGTCGGGCTGGCCACGACGCCCGCCGAGGCGTTCTACGACCTGATTGTCGTCGGCGGCGGCAGGCCGGGCTCGGCGCCGCCGTCTACGGGGCCTCGGAAGGGCTGCGGACGATACTCATCGAGCGGACGGCGGCGGGCGGCCAGGCGGGTCAGAGCTCGCGGATCGAAAACTACCTGGGCTTTCCCGACGGCGTTTCTGGCGCGCAGCTGACCGACAGGGCCCGTCGCCAGGCCAACAAGTTCGGCGCCGAGATGCTGACTACCCGCGAGGTCGTCGGCCTGGACGTACACGGGTCGGCGCGGCGGATCCTGTTCGGCGACGGCAGTTCGGTCGGCGCGCACACTCTCGTGCTGGCCACCGGTGTGACCTACAGCCAGCTGACTGTGCCGGGCAGCGCCGAGTTGACCGGCCGCGGCGTCTTCTACGGATCCGCGCTGACCGAGGCGGCCGGCTGCACCGGTCACGACATCTACGTCGTTGGCGGCGCGAACTCCGCCGGCCAGGCGGCCGTTTACCTGGCGAAGACCGCGAAGTCCGTGACGATCCTGGTGCGCGGGTCCTCGCTGGAGAAGTCCATGTCGCATTACCTCGTCCAGCAGGTCGCCGCGACGCCCAACATCTCCGTCAGGACGTGCACCGAGATCGCCGCGGCGCACGGCACCGATCACCTGGAGCGGCTGACGCTGCGCGACAGCAGGACCGGCGGCACGGAGACTGTCGACGCGCAGTGGGTGTTCGTCTTCATCGGCGCCGCGCCACTGACCGAGTGGCTTGACGGCGTCGTACAGCGCGACGAACACGGCTTCGTCCTGGCCGGGCCCGACCTGGTCACCGGCGGTGACCGGCCGAAAGGGTGGCCGCTCGACCGGCCGCCCTATCACCTGGAGACCAGTGTGCCTGGCGTCTTCGTCGCTGGCGACGTCAGGGCCGAGTCGGCGAAGCGGGTCGCCTCGGCGGTCGGGGAGGGCGCGATGGCCGTCATGCTCGTGCACCGCTATCTGGAGATGTTGTGACAACGCCGGACGCGCGGTCGGCCCCGGCCGAGTGCAGCGCGGCCGAACTGCGCGATCTGTTCTTGTTCGAGAAACTGACCGACGACCAGCTTGGCTGGCTCTGCCGGGAGGGCGGGGTCATCACGACCGCCCCCGGCATGGTTTACATCGAAGGGGACCAGGCGCAGTACCTGTACGTCCTGCTGAGCGGCACGATCGTGTTGTCGCGCCGGATCGGCGGCGACGAGGTCGAGGTGAGCAGGACGTCGGGTCCTGGCGCCTACGGGGGCGCGTTCTTCGCCTATCTCGGCGACCGGGTCCCGCAGGTCTACAACAACTCGCTCAGGGCGACCGAGCCCTCGCGCTTTTATGTGCTCGCCGCTGGCAAGTTCGCCCAGCTGATGACGGACTGGTTCCCCATGGCCACGCACCTGCTCGAAGGGCTGTTGTTCGGGACCAAGAACGCCCAGGAGGCGGTCGGCCAGCGCGAGCGGTTGCTCGCGCTCGGTTCGCTGTCCGCGGGTCTCGCGCACGAACTGAACAATCCGGCGGCGGCCGCGGTCAGGGCGGCCGGCTCGCTGCGGGAGCGGGTGGCCGGCATGCGCGGCAAGCTCGCCGTGATCACCGCGGCCGGCTTTGACAGCGCGTTCGTCGCGAGCCTGGTCAGGATGCAAGAGGACGCGGTCGAGCGCGCGTCGAAGGCGAGGGCGCTCAGCCCGATCGAGACCGCTGACGCCGAGGACGAGGTCACGGACTGGCTTGACGCCCAGGGCGTCGCAGCGAGCTGGGATCTCGCTCCGCTGTTCGTCCAGGCCGGGCTGGATAGCGCCTGGCTCGACCAGGTCGCGCTCGCGATCGCCGACCAGCCCGCGCAGTCCGCGCCGGGCGGAGGGGGATTGGACAGCGCCATCCGCTGGCTCGGCTACACGGTTGAGACCGAGATGCTGATGACCGAGATCACCGACTCGGTTACCAGGATTTCCGCGCTGGTCGGCGCGGCGCGGCAGTACTCACAGCTGGACCGGGCGCCTTACCAGGTGATCGACGTGCATGAGCTGCTGGACAGCACGCTGATCATGCTGGAGAGCAAGATCGGGCCTGACATCAGGGTCGTCAAGGAGTACGACAGAACTCTGCCGCGTATCCCGGCCTATCCCGCCGAGCTCAACCAGGTCTGGACGAACCTGATCGACAATGCCGTCGCCGCCATGGCCGGGAGCGGCACCCTGACCATCAGGACCGCGGCGGACCGGGACCGGCTTCTTGTCGAGTTCGCCGATACCGGGTCAGGCATACCCGAGGACATCAAGGACCGGATCTTCGAGCCTTTTTTCACCACGAAGCCGGTCGGCCAGGGCACTGGCCTCGGCCTGGACATCTCCTGGCGGATCATCGTGAGCAGGCATCATGGCGACCTGAGGGTGCAGTCGGTGCCCGGCGACACCAGGTTCAGTGTCTGGCTGCCGGTCACCGCCGCCCAGGCAGCGACCGACCCGGCAGCGACCGAGCTAGCAGCGACCGAGCCGGCAGCGACCGAGCCGGCAGCGACCGAGCCAGCGGCGACCGAGTCCAGCCCGATAGCGAAGGAGCAGGCGACATGACCGCACTCCCCGGCGTCGAGCCGGCCGTCCAGCCGAGCGGCACCGGATGCGTGGAATGTGACGCGGCGGGCGGGTGGTGGGTGCACCTGCGGCGATGCGCGCAGTGCGGGCACATCGGCTGCTGCGACACCTCACCGTCGCAGCACGCTACCGCGCATGCGAACGCGACTGGCCACCCGATCATCCGCAGCTTCGAACCCGGCGAGGACTGGTTCTTCAGCTACCAGGCCAACGAGATCTACGAGGGCGGCCCCGCGCTAGCACCGCCCGAGCATCATCCCGCCGATCAGCCGGTGCCTGGTCCGGCCGGCCGGGTGCCACGGGACTGGCAGGTACACCTGCACTGCGCCGGCGGCCCGATCAGTCGCCGCCGCCGCCATTGCCCCCGCCCCCGCCATTGCCGTTGCCGCCGTCCCCGCCATCGCCCCCGCCGCCATGACCGTCGTGGCCGCGATGCTGGCCGTGAGTCCTGCGCGCGGCGGTGAGGTGAATCGTCGTGCCGGCCGGGACACTGCCGCTCGGATGCACCGCGAGTACGGTTCCCGGCCTGGCATCTCCCGTGGGCTGCCAGGTGATCGCGACCAGCAGGCCGCGGTGCCGTAGCTCGGGTACGACGTCGCGGACCGGCAGGCCGATGAGGGCTGCCGCGTTGACCGTGACCGAGCGGCCAGCGGAGTTGGTCCCCTGGGATCGCTGCGCTTGCGGCGATCCCGCGCCCGCCAGGCTCGCGACCAGCCAGCCGACCAGGCTGGCGAACGCAACGAAGACCACGACAGCGGCGACCGCGAGGCCGCGCCTGCCGCTCGGCCGCCCCCGCCGCCCATGCGGCCAGCCCTGCGGCCCGTCGCCGGCCACCGCATCTGGCGGGACGTAGCCCGGCTGGCTGTCGTGCGTGCCGTCGCCGGCCGGCCGGCCAGCTGCCATGCGGCGGCGGGGAGTTCCGCGGTCTCGTCGGGCGGCCGCGCTGCAGCGCCCGGCACCTCGTGATCTGCCGCTCCGGTCCCGGGCGCGCTCGCAAGAGCACGGCCGCCGATCGCGGCACCCAAGGCGCCGGCGCGCGCGGCGACCTGGCCGGCAGCTGCCGGGCGGTCGCCAGGATCCCTGGCCGTCAGGTCGGCGACCAGCCTGGTCACCTCGGGCGGGACAGACGCGGGCAGCGGCGGCAGCGACTGCATCCGGTGCGCGAGCGCGATCTCCATGGCGGTGCCGGTGAACGGGACCCGGCCTGCCAGGCACTCGTAGGCCACCATGCCGAGTGAGTACAGATCGCTTGCCGGACCGGCCGGCTGGCCGGCGATCCGTTCAGGCGCGAGGTACGCGGGCGTGCCGATCAGCGTCCCTGTCCTCGTGAGCGGCGCCGATCCGGCCGCGTAGGCGACGCCGAAGTCGGTGATCTTGACGCCGCCGCTGTCGATCAGCAGGTTGCCAGGCTTGATGTCCCGGTGCACCACGCCCGCCGCGTGCGCGACGGCCAGGCCTGCGGCAACCTGGGCCACGATGTCCATGACCTGGCCAGGGGGCAGCGCTCCTGCCGCGATGAGATCGGTTAGCGGTGGCCCGTCGACGAGTTCCATCACGAGAAAGGCAGGCTGCCCCCCGCTGGCCTCGCCGAAGTCATAGACCTGGGCGATCGCCGGATGCGAGAGTCCCGCCGCGTGCCGGGCCTCGGCGCGGAACCGTGCGGCGGTGTCCGCGTGCTGGGCGAGTTCATCACGCAGCAGTTTGACGGCCACCGGACGGTCAAGTACCAGGTCCACGGCGCGCCACACGGCACCCATACCGCCCGAGGCGATCAAGTGATCCAGCCGGTACCGGGACGCTAGAACCTCGGGGCTGAGCGAAAGGGACATCGCGGCCAGGCTACCCGCTCTCCGCCGAGGTATCCGGAGACTTCGGCCGCGGCGCCAGGCCGGCCAGGCCCAGGCGAGGCGGGGACCGGCTGAGACAATCGTGCGGACGCGCTACCAGCGGAGGGCTATGCATCTGTGGCAGTGGCTTGGACGGCACGACCGCGACTACGTGGCGCTGCGCCGGGCCGGCCGCACCGCGATCGTGATGCCTGGGCTGTTCGCGCTGGGCGACAAAGTCTTCGGCAACGTCGACATCGCGACGTTCGGGGCATTCGGCGCCTTCGCGATGCTGCTGCTGGTCGACTTCGGTGGCCGGATGGCAGAGCGGTTGCAGGCACAGGCCGCGCTCGCGTTCGCGGGCGCAATCTTGATCTGCCTGGCTACCCTGGCGTCCGCGACGCCCTGGCTGGCCGCGGCCGGGATGGCTGTGGTCGGGTTCGGCGTGCTGTTCGCCGGCGTCGTCAGTTCGACGCTCGCGGCCGCTTCGACGGCGCTGCTGCTCGCGTTCATCCTCCCGGTCTCGCTGCCAGCCCCGCTCTCAGCCGTGCCGGACCGGCTGGCTGGCTGGGGGCTCGCGAGCGTCAGCAGCCTGATCGCGATCGCGCTGCTCTGGCCTGTTCCGGCACGGGACCGGCTGCGTCCGGCGGCCATCGCCGCGTGCGAAGCGCTGGGCCGCCGGCTCAGGGCGGAGGTGGCCTTTCTGCTCAGCGGCGCAGATCAGGAGTTCGCCGCCGACCGTGAGCGCGCTATCGCGCAAGCGCAGGAGGCCAGCGAGGCGCTGCGGCGTACATTCCTGGCTACCCCGTACCGGCCCGGCGGCTTGCGCACCTCCGCTCGCACGATCACCAGGCTGGTGGCCGAGGTGGGCTGGCTGAACCTGATCATCAACAAGCCTGCCCAGCAGGCCACACCCGGCAACCCACCCGCCGCAGTCAGCAGGCCAGCCCGTGCCGTCAAGATCGCCGCGGCCGCGGTGCTGGAGCGCGGCGCCGAGTTGCTCACGGCCACCGGCGGGGATGGCAAGGAGCTTGACGAGGCCATGTCCCGCCTCCGCGCCGCCCTCAGCAAGCTCGAGCGGCACGCGGCTGCCGAGTTGCCCGGCGGGCCGGCCGACGGCGGGAACGAGGCGTCAGCCGCGCCGCATGATCACATGAGCATGCTCGTCAGCGCGCTCGACCCGGCATTTCGCGCCCAGGAGGCCGGCTACGCGGTCACGCTGATCGGCCGGACGATCGCGCTGACAGCGGCCGCCGAACGCCGCACTTGGCTGCAGCGCGTGCTCGGGCGCCAGCCAGAAGGCGTGCGTGGCACCCTGTCCGCCGCAGAGGCGCGCGCCGCCGCGCACGCGCAGCCGCACTCGGTGTGGCTGCGCAACAGCGTCCGTGCCGCGACCGGGCTCGGCCTTGCGGTGCTCTTGGCCAGGCTGACCGGGGTGCAGCACTCGTTCTGGGTGGTGCTCGGCACGCTGTCTGTGCTGCGATCAAACGCACTGAGCACCGGGCAGGACGCCTTGCGGGCGCTGGCCGGGACCGTCGCGGGCCTGGTCATCGGCGCAGGCATCCTCGCGGCGATCGGTCCGCACGAGACCGCGCTGTGGATCGTGCTGCCGTTCGCCGTGCTGCTAGCAGGCGTGGCGCCGGCGGCCATCTCCTTCGCCGCCGGCCAGGCGGCGTTCACCCTGACGTTGGTGGTCCTGTTCAACCTGATCAAGCCCGCAGGCTGGAAGGTGGGGCTGCTCCGCCTGGAGGACATCGCCCTCGGCTGCGGCGTCAGTATCGTCGTCGGTTTGCTGTTCTGGCCGCGCGGCGCGAGCACGGCGCTCAGGCAGGCGCTCGCGGACGCCTACGCGGGCGGCGCCGCCTACCTGGCTGGCGCCGTGGAGTTCGGGATCTTGCGCTGCACCGGGCAGGGCGCTGGGTCCGTGGAGCCGGCCGAGCAGGCCAGCCGAGCCTTCGCCGCTGACCAGCGGCTGGACGACGCGTTCCGCGCCTATCTGGCCGAGCACGGGCCCAAGCCCGTGCCGCTCGCCGAGATAGCAAGGCTGGTCACCGGCGCGTCCGGGCTTCGCCTCGCGGCCGGGGCCGTGATTGATCTGTGGCGCAGCGATCCGGGCGGCGTGGCGGCCGACCGATCAGCGGCGCGCAGCGAGATCCTCCAGTCGCTGACCAGGGTCCGCGGCTGGTATGAGGACCTGGCCGGCATCCTGACCGACGGAGACAAGCCGCACGAGCCGCTGGCTTACGACCAGGCGGCCGACGGGCGACTGATCGCCGCCGTGCGCCGTGACCTCGACGGCGGCGACAGTGAGGCGGCCGCGACCGCCGTCAGGATCGTTTGGACGGGGGATCACCTGGACGCGACTCGCCGGCTGCAGGAGACGATCGTCCCCGCCGCGCACGCGGCAGCCAATCATCGCAGCGCGCGCGGGCTCGCCGCGGCGAGGGCCCGGTGGTCCTCCCGCGGACGGCTGATGAACTGAACGGCATTCGGCAGGCCGCGAGCGTCGGTGCCGACCGGGATCCTGAGCGCCGGCATCAGCAGGAAGTCGATGTCCTCGACCGCCTCGGAGTGCCCGCGCCTGAATCGGTCCCAGTCCCGTAGCTGGCGATCGGCCTGCTCGCCGGACACTGACGCGCGAGTCCAGTAGCGCCTGGTGATGTCGGGTGCCTCCCCGAGACATGGCACCCGCCAATCGGTCCTGGTCAGCCCGGCCGGCCATAGGGTCGCGTGCGCGCGGTGGTGCCGCGCACGCGGGACGAGGGCGCTATGGAAAACTGGCCTGTGGCGTGACCAGCGGCAGTTCCGGCGAAGGGGGAGGGACGCCAGGCGATGACGGTGCCAGGGCCGTCGGACACCTCCGCGCTGCCGGATGCCGCGGCGGCGACCGACGACACGGCCCAGCCGGTCCTCTCGCCGCTGACGGCGGCGGCGATCTTCCTCGTCATGACGGTGCGCTCTGGCGGCGAGGCGGAGGTTCGCGACCTGCTCGGCGATCTCGCCGCGCTGCAGCGGTCGGTCGGATTCCGGATCCCTGGAGGTCACCTCGCGTGCGTCGTAGGTATCGGCTCGCAGGGGTGGGACCGGCTCTTTTCCGGTCCGAGGCCGGCCGAGCTGCATCCGTTCCGCGGGCTGTCCGGCAGCCGGCACACCGCCGTGGCCACGGAGGGCGACCTGGTCTTCCACATCCGCGCCACCAGAATGGACCTGTGCTTCGAGTACGCCACTCAGGTGCTTGACCGGCTGGCAGGCCGGGTCACTGTGTGTGACGAAGTGCACGGGTTCAGGTACTTCGACGAGCGCGACCTGATCGGATTCGTGGACGGGACGGAGAACCCGACGGGGTCCGCGGCGGCTGCGGCCGCGATCATCGGCGACCAGGACCCTGACTTCGCTGGCGGCAGCTATGTGGTCGTACAGAAGTACCTGCACGATGTGACCGCGTGGAACGCGCTGCCGGTCGAGGAGCAGGAGAAGGTCATCGGCCGCAGCAAGCTCGCCGACATCGAGATGCCCGATGACGTCAAGCCCGCGAACTCGCACGTCGCGCTCAACACGATCGTGGACGCCGACGGCACCCAGCGGCAGATCCTGCGCGCCAACATGCCGTTCGGTGCTCCCGGCCGCGGCGAGTTCGGCACCTACTACATCGCCTACGCGGCCACGCCGTCGGTCATCGAGCAAATGCTCGTCAACATGTTCATCGGCAAGCCGCCGGGAAACTACGACCGGATCCTGGACTTCTCCACGGCCGTGACCGGCGGCCTGTTCTTCGTGCCGTCGGCCGGCTTCCTCGACGATCTGCCCGATCCGCCAGGCCCACCAGGTCCGCCAGGCCCGCCAGGCCCGCCGGGGCCTGCGGGGACGCCACGGTCAGACGGCTCACTCGGCATCGGCAGCCTGCAAAGGAGCACCCAGCTATGAACAATCTGCATCGCGAGCTCGCGCCGGTCTCGTCGGCTGCCTGGGCCAGCATCGAGGAGGAGGCCAGGCGCACGTTCACGCTGCACCTGGCCGGCCGCCGGGTGGCCGAGGTCAAGGGCATAGGGCAAGGGGCCGGCCTGGAGGGCGCCGGTGATGCGGCGCTAGCCGCGGTCGGCACGGGGCATCTGAGGGATATCGCCTCGCCGGGACCTGGCGTGCTCGCGTGGAGCAGGACCTCGCAGCCAGTGGTCGAGCTCAAGGTGCCGTTCGCCGTCAGCCGGCAAGCCGTCGACGACGTCGACCGTGGGGCACAGGATCCCGACTGGCAGCCGGTCAAGGACGCTGCGCGCACGATGGCGTTCGCCGAGGACAGGGCCGTGTTCGAGGGCTACCAAGCCGGCGGCATCTCCGGTATCCGCGCTGTCGCGTCGAACCCGGCGATGACCCTGCCGTCGGACGCCAGGCAGTACCCGGACGTGATCAGCGAGGCGCTGTCGGCGCTCCGGCTCGCGGGCGTCGGCGGGCCCTACGCGCTACTGCTCAGCGCGGACGCGTACACGGCGGTCAGCGAGACATCGGATCACGGCTACCCGGTGCGGGAACACCTCAGCAGGCTCGTCGACGGGCCGATCATCTGGGCGCCCGCGATCGACGGGGCGTTCGTGCTGACCACGCGCGGCGGCGACTTCGAGATGCGCCTGGCGCAGGATCTGTCGATCGGCTACCAGTCGCACGACGCGGACAGCGTGCACATGTACTTCATCCAGGCGCTGACCTTCCTGGTGTACACGGCAGAAGCAGCCGTCCCGCTTACGGCTTGATAGCCGTCAGCCGCCGCCCTTGCCGCGACGGCCGCCTGATCGATCTATGCCAGAATGTCCGTGAAATGTAATCAGGCGGAGGCAACTTAATGGCCGAGACTCAGGTTCCCCCGGGCGTCGACGCGACAAGGCCGAGCGTCGCCCGCATCTACGACAGCTTGCTCGGGGGCGTGAACAACTTCGCCGTCGACCAGGCGGCGGCCAATCTGATGCGGTCGAGGGCACCCGAACTGGTGGATGCGGCTTTCGCGAACCGCGGCTTTCATCAGCGCGCGGCGAAATGGATCGCCGAACGGGGCGTACGGCAGTTCATCGACCTCGGTTCAGGATTGCCGACGGTTGGCAACACCCACGAGGTGGTGCGCAAGGTTCATCCCGACGCCCGCGTCGTCTACGTCGACATCGATCCCATGGTCCAGATGCACAGCTCTCGCCTGCTCGCCGGCGAAAACGACGTGGCAGTGGTGGTCGCCGACCTGAAGCAGCCGGACACCGTGCTCGGCAGCGAGGCTGTGCGCCAGCTGATCGACTTCAGCGAGCCGACCGCGGTCATGATGACCGCTGTGCTGCATTTCGTGCCCGACGAGGACGATCCGGCCGGTATCGTCGCCCGCTACTTCGCGCCGTTGCCAGCCGGGAGTTACCTCGCGCTGTCCCACACCACTGGCGACCACAAGCCGCCCAAGGCGCTCGACGCCATGAACGAGGCCGGCCGGCGCTCGGCGGGCGGCAACTACGTGCGCAGCCGTGACGAGGTGCGCCAGATCGTGGGCCCGCTCCGGATCGTCGTGCCGTACGAGGGCGCCGAGCCCGATGTCACCTGGGTGGGGCTGTGGGGCTGTGAAGACCCGTCGGCCGCGGACTCTGAAGGCTCGCGGTGGCTGTACTGCGCAGTCGCAGAAAAGCGAGGCTGAACCAAGGGTTGCTGTTCTCCATGATCACGGACGACTTTCCGCGTGCCTGCCGAAAATCGTCCTCGATCATGAGCGCTGAGCGGCGCGAGGCTCAAGAAGCCGGACGTACTCCTTTTTCTCATCGTCGTGAGACGCTGCGTTTACCTCAAGGACAGTCCGAATGCGGTGGTCTGGTACTTCACGCAGATGCAGTTGCCGGCCGCTCGCGGAGGACTGAATGGCCGCTACGCCTTTCGAGCATGCTGACCAGGCGAGTCTCGCGCTACGTGCCGTCGTGGCCGAACACGGTCCGGAGATGCTCTCCCGCCCGCGGGAACTGGCCAATTTGCTCGCCGACCTGCTGCCTGACGCGCCGAGGATCGCGCGGCTGCCTGGCCCCCGAGATCGACCTTGCCGGGCCGCCCGCAGATCCCGGCATCTCGCATCTGCACGCGGTCCTGATCGCCCAGCAAGATGGCACCTGGCTGCTGCTGGACCACGGCTCGTCGAACGGCACCCAGCTCAACGGCCGCCAGATCGCCTCAGGGGTACCCGTCAAGCTGCGAGACGGCGACCGGATCAGCCTCGGCGCCTGGACCTTGCTGACGGTCCGATCGGGCTAGCCGGGCGGGTGAGCCGCAGCGTAGTGCTCAGCGAGTATGTCTGCGCCGAAGTCGCTGCGAGGCCGGCGCAGCACAGTGTGGGCGTGGTTGCCGTCTTCCTGGGTGTTGTCGTATTCGATCAGCAGGTCATCGCCCTGCACCCGGTAGTAGTGCCTGGTGCCCTTGGCTGGCGGTCCCTCCCAGGCGAAGCGCAGCTGGCCGCCGGCCAGCCTGGCCGCCATGGCGGCCGCGAGTTCGCCGGGCAGCCGGTCCAGGTAAAGGGCGACGAGCTGATCGAGCAGGGCGTGTGCGGACGGTCCGAGCCCCCCGGTGGCGATGCCGCTCGGTTCGAAGGCCCTGGCGAGGCGGCCCTTCGTGCCCGACCTGATGTCGGCAGGGGCCCGGTCAGCCACCACGGCCACGGCCCGGCCGCGCGGCCCGATCTCCTCCAGCAGGGCGTGCGCCAGATCCTCCTCGGGTGCGAGCGGCCTGAACACGACCCGGCCAGCGTAGGCAACCCTGGCCGGGTTGGCGCCGAAGAAGACAGGGGCTGGCGAGACCTCGGCGCCGCGCACGGTCATGCTCACCGACAGGTGGTGGCCTTCGAAACGCCACGCCCACGGTGCTTCCGCGCCGGGCTCGCCGAAGACGCTTACCCAGTAATCGCCGCTGTGCCGGCCGCGCCGCCAGCCTTCCTTTCTGTCGAGCACCTCTTCAAGGGCGATGATGGCCATGGCCTGCGCGTAGGCGCGATCACTGAGCGCCGTCGCCAGCAGCCGGTGCGCTGCCTTACGCGCCGGCGGACTGATCAGCGCCAGGCAGGCACCGGGACGCTGCCGCGGCCGGTACTCGAGCCAGCGCCGCGTGGACTCGTCAGCAAAAGGCATCGCGGCCAGCCCTCGCTGCTCGTCGTCCAGCGCCTGCAACAGAACGGTCGCGGCCGATCGCATCTGCGCCGCGAGGCTGTCACGAGTCATGAGCCCGGTATATCAGGGCGGTGCGCGGCGGCTGTTGACCGGAGATCCCCTCCTGCACCTCCGGTGTGGCATGCCGCTACGCAGCTAGCCCTGCTAAGGGCGGGGCCAGCTGGTGCGTGTGCCTGCGGCGCGGCCGGCAGGCGAGAGCGGTCATGGCAATCCTTAGTCGTGGCCACGCAAACGCGGTGCTGGCTATAGGACGCGCAAGGCCGCCGGAACGATTACGGCATCGCCAAAATGGCTCTACCTGACGGGCGCACGATGGAAGAGCCGCACCGCCCACAGGTAGCTGACCAGCGTGATGCCGGAGCCCCAGGCGATCGCGACGATCGCGCTGCTCCCGGCAGGATGGCCGAACAGCAGGTCCCGCATCGCGTTGATCACCGGCGTGAAGGGCTGGTACTCGGCAAACCAGCGCAACGCGGCGGGCATCGACGCGGTCGGGACGAAGCCGCTGCCGAGGAACGGCAGGATCAGCAGGGGCATCGGCGCGTTGCTGGCGGCTTCTGCGCTCTTCGAGATGAGGCCGAGGGCGACGGACAGCCAGGTGACCCCCAGGATGAACAGCGCGAGGATGCCGATTGCCCCGAGCCAGCCGGCCGGCCCGGCTGAGGGACGGAAACCGACCAGCAGCGCAACGCCGATGACGACCCCGACGCTGAGCAGCGACTGGATCATGCTGCCGACGACGTGGCCGGTCAGCAGCGACGCGCGGGAGATCGCCATGGTGCGGAACCTGGCGACGATCCCCTCGGTCATGTCGGTCGCCACCGAGACCGCCGTGGCGGTCGCGGCACCGGCTATCGTGATCAGCAGCACGCCGGGCGTCACGTAGTTGACGTAGACGGCGCGGCAGGCCGCCGCGCCGCCCAGGCCGGCTCCCATCGTGCCGCCGAAGACGTAGACGAACAGCAAAAGGAAGATCACCGGCATCGCGAGGATCATCAGCGTCATCGACGGGTAGCGCTGGATGTGCCGAAGCTCCCTGCGGATCATGGTGGCTGAGTCGCGGATGGAGTACGAGAGGTTCATCGGACCGAGTCCATTTCTCTGACGGCCAGTGCGGTGGCGCCGGGCTGGACAGGGTTGCCGGTCAGGGTCAGGAAGACGTCGTCGAGGTCGGGCGTGTGCACCGACATCTCCGCGATCTCGATCGCGTGGCCGTCGAGCTGCGCGAGCAGCGACCGGAGCGCGGCGACGCTGCCGTCGCTGGGGACTTGCAGGATGAGCTCGTGCTCGTCCCGCGTACCGGAGCCGAGAACAGCCACAGCGGCGTTCAGGCCGGCCGCGTCGGTGAACCTGAATTGGAGATGGCCGCCGGGGATAAGGCGCTTGAGCTCCGCCGAGGTACCCTCCGCGATCAGCACGCCGCGGTCGAGCAGCGCGATCCGGTGCGCAAGCTCGTCGGCTTCTTCCAGGTACTGGGTGGTGAGGAAGATCGTGACGCCGCGGGCGGCCAGATCGCGCACGATCTGCCACATCGACTTCCTGCCGCGCGGGTCGAGGCCGGTGGTCGGCTCGTCGAGGAAGATGATGCGCGGGTCGCCCACGAGCGTCATCGCCAGATCCAGGCGGCGCTGCATCCCTCCTGAGTAGGTGGCGGCCGGTTTTGTTGCGGCGTCGACGAGGTCGAACTGCTCGAGCAGCTCGCCCGCCCGCCGCCGCCCCTCTGCCCTGCTCAGGTGGTGCAGGTCGGCCATGAGCCGCAGGTTCTCCTCGCCGGTCAACAGCCTGTCGACGGCCGAGTACTGGCCGGTGACCCCGATCGCCGCCCGGATCGCGTCGGGCTCGCGGATCAGGTCATGTCCTGCCACGCGCACCTCGCCTCCGTCGGCGCGGATCAGCGTGGACAGGATCCGCACGATGGTGGTCTTGCCGGCGCCGTTCGGGCCGAGCAGCGCGAAGATCGTCCCGGTGTCGACTTCCAGGTCGACGCCGTCCAGCACGATCTTGTCGCCGTAGGACTTCCGCAGGCCCGCCGCCACGATCGCGGGCACGGACAGATGGCCGGTCATGTTCGTTCCTTCACTCGTCGGGGCCTGAGACTAGCGCCTGTGTTCAGCACATGAGAAAAGCTACGTTGCGTTTATTAATCTGTCAACATAATCGCCCGGCTGATGCGCTCGAACTGGAGATTTAACGAGACTACGTTGCAATCATCTTGCCAATGAACGCAACGAACGGCGAGCGTCGTGTTGCAATGAGCCTTGTGATGGCATACAGTCGAGCGGTCGGCCCCGGCGCGCCAGGCGCGCGGGCCGGGCGACCGGAAGGAGCGGCGAATGCCAGGTGGCCGGCTGACCTACCAGGACCGTAAGAAGATCGCCGAGGCTCTGGCCGAAGGCATCTCGCAGGCCGAGATTGCCAGGCGGCTCGGTCGGCCCACGTCAACCGTCAGCCGCGAAGTCAATCGCAACGGCGGGCCTGAAGGCTACCGCCCCGATCAGGCGCACCAGGCGACCGAGCAGCGCGCGCAACGGCGGCGGGCGCCGGCGGCGGCGACCCCCGCGGCGCCACCGGCCAGGGAGGCCGCCGACGGACGGGATCCTGAAGCGGTGCGGAAATACCAGGACTGGCTGACCGCGGTGCTCGTCGAGATGGGCCTGACGCGGATGACGGCCAGCGTGCTCACGTGCCTGACGATCACCGACTCAGGCAGCCTCACCTCTGCCGAACTCGTCCAGCGGCTCAGGGTCAGTCCCGCCTCCATCTCCAAGGCGGTCAGCTTCCTCGAGGATCAGGGCCTGGTCAGGCGCGAGCGCGGCGCCCGCCGGGAGCGCTATATCGTCGACAAGAACGCATGGCTGCGATCCACGCTGGTCAGCGCCAGGACGAACGCGATGCTGGCTGATGCCGCCTTGCAGGGAGCCCAGATTCTGGGCGAAGGCTCCGCCGGCGGGTGTACGGCTTCGGCCAGGCCGGCCAATTCCTGGAACTCCTCGGCGATGACCTGATCAGGGCTGCCGAGCACTGGTGGCGGGTCGTTACTATCAACGAGCCCGACCATGACCGCGAAGGCTAGAGGGCGGATTCCGCCATCAGGTCGCGCAGCCATTGCTCGCTTGCTCCGGCGATCCTGGCTGGGACGCCGAGCTCGCCAAGCAGCGCGGCCGCGGCTGCCATTTCATCCGCCCGGCGGCGTGCGTGCCGGCTGCTGCCGTCCTCCAGCCGGTCGACGGTCGCCGCCGAGAAGCCACTGAGTTCCGCGGCGATGATCGACCGCAGCCACTCCTCGCAGCCCGCCGACCTCGCGGCGCGGAGCGCTTCGGTGACAGCCGCCGCCAGGCCTTTGTAGAACACGCTCCGCACCAGCTTGCGGACCGCGGCGGTGCCCGGCGGCCCGGGCAGGACCTCGACCGTGGCACCGACCCCGGTGAGGATCGCCGCGAACTGCTCAGCGGCTGGGCCGGCTGCGAGCATGGGCGTGCGGATCCCGAGACCCGGGACCGGCGACATCATGGCGACGTCGGCAAACCCGGTTCCCGCTGCCGCGGCGAGCTCGGCGAGATGCGCCTTGAACCCAGCTGACGCCGTGTTCAGGTCGGCGAAGACGGCGTTGGCTCCGCACCGGGGCAGCGCGGCTTGCAGGGCGGCCTCGGCCTCGTGCGCGCAGGTCAGCGACAGCACGAGTGTGGCGCCGCGGCAAGCGTCGGCGTCGCCGTCGCACTGGGTGATGCCGGCGCTCGCGGGCACGACCGGGTCGTAGCCCCGCACCAGGGCGCCGGCCGCCACGAGGTCGGCGGCGATGGCTGAACCTGCCTCGCCAAGCCCGAGGACGGCGATCACTGGCGCTTGCGTGGTCAACGGCTCGCCGCTCACGCGACCGGGGGAGTGCCGTGCGTGTGGAACGACGGGATCGTAGCCAGGCCCCAGGCCTGGCCCTTGGCCCGCTCCTGCTCGGACCAGCTGATCGTCTGCCAGTCGGGCGCGAAGATCAGCCTGGCGCACGGGTTGCACAGCTCGATCCGGTTGCCGCCAGGTTCGTAGACGTACAGGAAGAAGGTCTGCTGGATCGCATGCTTGTGCGGCCCCGTCTCGATGAAGACGCCCTTGTCCAGGCAGATGTCGGCGGCTCGCAGGATGTCTTCCCTGGTGTCGGTGGCGAACGCGAGGTGGTGCAGTCGCCCCGGTGTCCCTGTCCAGTCGTTTGTGTAGACAAGGTCGTAGGACTTCTGCGCGAAGTGGAGCCACTGCGCCGAGATCGTGCCGTCGTTCAGGACAATCTGCTCGGTGACGCGCGCGCCTAGGGCCTCGCAGATGAACCGGCCGTTGGGCTCGGTCTGCGCCGCGAGGAAGTTCACGTGATCGAGGCGCCGCACGCTGACGCCGCGGCCCGGGTAGGCCTGGGCCTGGTTCTTCAGCGCCGGCTTCAGCGCGCCAGCAGGCTGGTACCGCTCGGTCTGGAAGTACAGCTCCAGCTCGTGGCCGTCAGGATCGCGGAACAAATAGGTCGGGCCGATGCCGGTATCCCCGTCCCGCCAGCCGACGCCGAGTCCGGCCGCTTCGATGGCGGCGACCCGCCGCTGCAACGCCTCCTCGCTGGCCGCGCGAAGCCCGGTCCTGGCGATCCCCGAGGTGGCAGCGGCGGTCAGCTTCAGGCTGTGATGCTCATAGTCATCCCAGGTCCTCAGGTAGACCGAGTCGCCCGCGGAGCCGACCTCGGTTAGTCCGAGCACTTCGGTGCAGAACCACAGGCTCCGCTCTGGATCAGGAGTCAGCAGCTCGGCGTGGCCGAGGTGGGCTACCTCGTGCAGTAGGGGCATCGGCGGTGTCCTATCAGCGGTGGCTATCGGGCTGGGAAAACCGTCCCGTCGAAGAGCTTGCGCGCCGTCCTCACCACTCCGGCGCTGCGCACCAGCACAGGGTGCACGCTGACGTCGACCTCCACGTCTACCTGCAGGTGACCGGTCGGGTGCTCGATGTCGAACAGGTGCCCGGACGCCGGCGGCACAGCCAGTTCGGCCCCGATCCCGCCCGGCACGAGCAGCGCCGTGGCCACGCTCACCGCGCCGAGCACGCCGATCGAATGATGCGGCAGTGCCGGGATGAACGTCCGGGTGCAGATCGTGCCGCCAGCACGCGGCGGGCTGATCAAGGTTGTCTTCGGCACGCTGAGTCCGGCGACGTCCCCGAGGCCCATCAGCTTGCCGGCCGCCAATCGCAGTTCCTGCACGCGCTCGGCCAGTCCTGCGTCCCCGGCGAGGTCCTGGAGCGATTCGTAGCCTGTGATGCCGAGGTCGGCGGCGCGCGCGACGACCACCGGCATGCCGTTGTCGATGCAGGTGACCTCGATGCCGGCGATGACGTCGCTGGCCTGCCCGGTGGGAAGCAGGCTGCCGGTGGTCGACCCCGCCGTGCCGGCGAACCTCAGCAGCACCGGCGCGGCGCTGCCAGGAACGCCGGCGATGGCGGTGTCGCCCGCATAGCGGGGTACACCTTCCGGCGTGGCGAACGTGGCCGTGACCACGCTGCCCGAGTTGACCATGTGAATGCGCGCCGTCGTCTCCGGGCTGGCCGGGCTGATCAGGCCGCGCTCGGCGGCGAAGGGCCCGACCCCGGCCAGGATGTTGCCGCAATTCTGCCGGTCGGTGACGGTCGCCTCCTCGACTCCGAGCTGCAGGAACAGGTAGTCGAGGTCCGCGTCGGCACGCGCGGACTGCGACACCACGGCGACCTTGGAGGCGAGCGGATGGGCGCCGCCGACGCCGTCGACGTGCATGGGATGGCCGCTGCCCATGATCGCCAGCAGCATCGTGTCCCGCTCACCAGGATCGCCAGGCAGATCGCTGGCCAGGAAATACAGGCCCTTGGACGTACCGCCGCGCATCATCATGCACCGCACGCCCAGGCCGTGGTCCGACCCGCTGGACCCCCCCGTGGTCACGGCGGCTCCTGGTAGGACCCGTGGTCGAGGTACTCGACGCCCTGGTCTGCCAGGATCGCTCGTAGTCCGTAGAGATCGAGGCCGAGTTCGCCACGGCCCAGTGCGGCACGGGTCGCGGCTTCCTTTTCCGCGCGTGCCTGCGCGGCCGTCAGGGTGGCCGCGACCGCGGTTCGGGCGACGACGGTGACGCCGTCATCGTCGGCCACGATCGCGTCGCCCGGGCAGATCCGCTGCCCGCCGATGCTGACCGGGACGTTGACCGCGCCTCCCGTGGCTTTGACAGTTCCTTGCGCGGAGACGGCGGCGCAGAAGACCGGAAAGCTCATCGCGTGCAGTTCGGCCACATCGCGCACTCCACCGGTTGTCACCAGGCCACGCACGCCGCGCTGGTGCAGCGACGTGCCGAGCAGTTCGCCGAACGCGCCGTCGGTATTCGGCGACGTGGTCGTCACGACCAGGATGTCTCCTGCGCGGCACTGCTCGACTGCTGCGTGAACCATCAGGTTGTCGCCCGGCCAGCACACAGCGGTGACCGCTGTGCCGCCGGTGCGCGCCCCGAGATAGACCGGCCGGATGGCCGGCCCGAGATAGCCGGTTCGGCCCGCGGCCTCGTGCACGGTCGCGACGCCGAACGCCGTCAGTTCGGCTACCGCGGCCAGGTCGGCGCGCGGGCAGCCGGTGACGATCACGTTCCTCATCGCAGGACGTCCGTGACCTGCGGATAGACGCGCATGTAGGCCTCGGCCATCGTGTCGTGCGCAAGGCCGAGATTGGGTCCCGCGTTCCGCTTCAGCTGCACACCGCGCCGCCTGGCCAGATCGGTGTAGTAGTCCCACATGTGCTGCTGCGCGACCAGGCATTCCATCGCGCGTCGCTTGATGGCGAAGACGTCGGTGATGTCGAGGAGGATCTCTGGCTTGAAGTCGCACTGCTCAGGCTGGTGCGGCTCGAACAGGAAGACCGGCGGCGCGCCGAGCGGCTCGCCCGGAGCGTCATACCCGGCCGCCTGCGCCAGCACCCTGGCCTGGAGCGCCATCCTGCCGGCCGCTGGATGGTCAGGGTTGTACGGATCGGCCATCGGGTGGGTCAGCACGACGGCAGGTTCGAGCCGCCGGTAGCAATGCACGATCTGGTCGACCAGGTCGCCCGACTCGCGCAACGGATAGTCCCCTGCATCGAGGAACTCGATCGAGGCGCCGAGCACGTGGGCGGCCTTAGCCGCCTCGGTCCGCCTGAGCTCCTTGATCTCGCTCAGCCCCAGGCCGTCGCGCCAGGCCCTGGCCGACTCGCCGCGCTCCCCGTACGTCAGGCACAGCACGGTCACGGCGGCGCCCCGGGAAGCGGCGAGTGCCATCGCGCCGCCAGCCCGCCACACGAAGTCGCCGGCGTGCGCGCTGACGACCAGGACCGGGCCGTCAGGTCCGGCGGTGGCGTCCTGCGGGGCGATCATGGCCGGCGCCCGGCTACCACGTAGTCCAGACTTCCTGCGCGGTCTCGACGATCAGTGCGAGCTTGGCCCACTGCTGCTCCTGGGTCAGATCGTTGCCTTCCTTCGTAGAGGAGAATCCGCACTGCGGAGACAGGCATAGCTGGTCGCCGTCGACGTACCTGGCGGCCTCGTCGATCCGCCGCTTGAGGTCGTCCTTGCTCTCCAGTTCGCCGCGCTTGGTCGTGACCAGACCGAGGACCACGCGCTTGCCCGGGGGTACGAAGCGGAGCGGCGCGAAGCCGCCTGAGCGCTCGTCATCCCACTCGCAGAAGAACCCGTCGACGTCCAGCGTGCTGAATAGCGCCTCGGCGACGAAGTCGTAGCTGCCCTCAGCGGCCCACATGCTCTGGTTATTGCCGCGGCACATGTGCGTCGTGACGGTGAGATCAGCAGGCCGGTCAGCGAGTACCCGGTTGATGTTGGCGATGTAGTGCTCATGCTGGTGCTCGGGATCGCCGCCGATGTCGGCGACGTGCCTGCGCTGCTCTGGGTCGTTCATGTAGGCGAGGCTGGTGTCGTCGAACTGCAGATACCGGCAGCCGAGGTCATACAGTCGCCTGGTCTCCTCCCCGTACGCGGCCACGAGGTCGGCCCAGAACTGGTCCAGGTCGGGGTAGACGGACTCGTCGATCGCAGACCGTCCGCCGCGGTAGTGGACCATGCTCAGCGACGGGATCGTGAGCTTGGGCAGCGCCGAGGTAACCGCGGACGTGAGGAAGCTGAAATGGTCGCCGAAGATCGTGCGCGGCAGCGTGACGGGAGCGACGATGTGGGCGGACGGCGGCGTCCATTCGTACGTCTTCTGCTCGTTTCTGAACATCACCCTGATGGTGTCGTCCTGCACCTGCTGGACGCCGCCGAGCTGGTAGATGAAGTCCATGTGCCAGGACTCGCGGCGGAACTCGCCGTCGGTCGCCGATCGCAGGCCGACATCGGCCTGCCTGCGCACAACATCGCGGATCGCCGCGTCCTCGATCGCCCTGAGCTGATCGGCGTCGATGCGTCCTCCCGCGAAGTCCGCGCGAGCGCGGAGCAACTCAGGTGGGCGCAGCAGGCTGCCGACGTGGTCGGCGCGGAACGGCGGCCGCATTCAGCCGATTGTAGAGTGCCGCACGACCGGGCGGAATGTCGCCTTGACGTCTCAGGCGGAGGCTGCGGGGCGCGCGGCGAACGCCACGAGCTCGCGCCGGCACGTCAGGCTGGTCTTGGTGATGATGCTCGTCACGTGGCTTTCGACGGTCTTCGGGGAGATGGACAGCCGGCCGGCGATCTCGGCGTTCGAGCAACCCTGGCCGATGAGCACGAACACATCAAGCTCGCGACTGGTGATACCGAGCCTGCGCAGCTGGGCCGGGACAGCCGAGCCGGCCCTGCGCTGCCTGGGGACTCGCTCCCCGGCCTGGCGCAGGATGCCGCGGCAGGCCGAGGCCACCAGCGTGAACCCGCTGCCGTCAAGGTCAGCGGCCGCCTCGCGGAGCCACACGACCGGCTCGCCCCAGCCGTCGCGCAGCGCCGCCGACGCGACGAGCCGGTGCAGGATGTGGTTCCACCACGGCGCGCAGCCCTGATAGTGCTGGCGCCCGCGCTCCGCCATCTCCTCGGCGTGCCGCACATCGCCACGGCGCCCGGCCAGCACCGCCTGGGCGTAGGCCAGGCAGCCACGATTCCAGCACGCAACCTCGGCTCCCGCCGCCAGGGCCTCGTCGAGCGCGGCCGTGCCGTCGTTATAGGCCGTGGCCTCGAGCAGCGGCCAGTATCCCCACGCCATGGACGGCGCGGTCATCGGCTCGTTCCTGCCGTACCTGACGCCCATCCGGCTCAACTTGAGCGCGCTGGGCAGGTCGTTGCTCACAATCGCCGCGGTGACACGCGCCTCGCCCCACGCGGTGATGAGGACGGAGGGATCATCCGGCGCGACCTGCTCGGCCTGGCTGGCCAGCGACTCGGCATAGTCGCGATCGCCTTGCAAGCCGGCTATGCAGGCGTGTGCACCGATGGCCATCGCCTCGACCCGGCGGAGCCGCAGCCGGCGCGCTGCTTCCTGGCTGCGCCGCGCCACCCCGACCGCGCCGTCCAGATCCGCACCGAGAATGCCTGCGTTGGCGAGCTGGAGATCGAGCACTGCCGCCGTCGAGACCGCGCCGGCTTCGACGGCCATTCGCCTCGCCTCAGTCAGCCGGTGGGCCTCGGCCTGCTCGAGCAGCTCGATCGTGCCTAGTTCGTGCATGGCGCGGATCCGCCTGACCGGCAGGCTGCTGGTGGTGGAGATCGCCAGGGCCCGCTCGAAGGCCCTGCTCGCAGCGGCCGTGTCCCTGATGCGCTCCCCGCGGCCGATCACTTCGAGCGCCTCGCAGGCAGCGTCGGCGGCGCTGGCAGACGGCATCGCCGCCTCGGCGCTCGCCAGTGCGCTGCGGGCCAGGACGAGCGCGCGGTCGGGATCGCCGGCATCCATCGCGCAGCGCGCCGCGACTGCGTCAGCCCAGCCACCCAGCGACGGATCAGCCGTGCTCTCCGCGAGCAGCCGGGCGGCGGCGACCTGCTCGATTGCCATGTCCGCTCGGTCAGACTCGGACAAGGACCGCGCTACGCGCAGGTGGATGACGGCCTTGTGCGCGTTGTCGGTCCCGAGCGCGTCAAGCTCTGTGAGCAGCCGCTCGGCTGTCGGCACGAGCCGATCGCCGTCGCCGGTCAGGGTGTAGACATTGGCCAGCGTGTCGTCGATGTCGGCCAGCATCTGCACCGGCGGAGGAGTCACCGGCGCGAGGACCTCCCTGGCGCGGTCCAGCGACGCGAGAGCGCTAGTCAGCGCCCCGCGCTGGAGGGCACGCCGCCCGGCCTCGAGCAGCAAGGCAGCCGCCCTTGCCCGCTCTCCGGCCGCCTCGTGCAGTTCGGCCGCCAGCTCGCACCAGGCGCCTGGAAGGCCGGGATGCGCC
Source organism: uncultured Actinomycetota bacterium (assembly GCA_963696215.1). Lineage (GTDB taxonomy): Bacteria > Actinomycetota > Actinomycetes > Streptosporangiales > Streptosporangiaceae > Chersky-822. The sequence goes on along the minus strand of CAVOJF010000002.1, from coordinate 305,377 downwards.
GCCTCGATCGCGGCGGCACCGCGGGCCGAGCGCTCGGCCAGGAACGGCGGCAGCAGGTCCGCCATGATCGCGTCCCTGGTCAGGGAGTGCCGGAATCTGAACAGGGCCTGCCGTGGAGAATGAGGCTCGATCAGCTGCGCGTCGCAGGCGTGCCTGAGTGCCGTCAGCACGTCGCACTCGGCCGCGTCGACCATGGCCGGCAGCAAAGTCCAGTCGAACTGCCGGCCGAGGACCGCGGCGGCTGCGACCACATCGGAGACGTGCGGGCCGAGTTCGCTGAGCCGGCGGCGCACCGACTGCGCGATCGACGTCGGCACCCCGGTGGTGACACTCTCGTTCACCTGCCAGCCTCCGTCCCCCCGAACCAGCTCGCCTGCCGTGACCGCGTCAGCGAGAATCTCCTCGACAGCGAAGGGCAGGCCCTCGCAGTCAGCAAGCAGGCGGTGCACGATCCCGGTCGGCGCGATCCGCTGATCCAGGCACGCGGCCACCATCTGCACGACCTCGGCAGCGGCTAGCCGGGGCAAGTCGATGACGGTGGCGGCGCGGCGCGCGTGTACCGCCCTGACCATGTCGAGCGCCAGAGACGGCTCGGTGTCGCGCAGCGTCGCGACGCAGAGCACCCGCTCACTCGCCAGGTTGTCGGCGAGGTACTCGACGATCGCCACCGACTCGGGGTCGGCGAACTGGAGATCCTCGAGCACGAGCACGGTGCCCTTGCCACCGAGGTCGGACAGCAGCCGCAGGACGGCCTCACCGAGGATGAGCGGCGACATCTCCGCCGCGCTCTCGCCTGCCTTGCCCCAGTCAGGCACGATCGAGGCCAGTGCCCGCCGGTACTCAGCGACCGCAGGCAGATCCTTCATCGCGGTAGTACGCGCCACCGCGATCAGCGCTTCGATGAACGGCCGAAGCGGAACAGGGCTCGACGTCTGCACCGCGCGGCCGCAGACGACCGTGTAGCCCCTGGACGACGCGAGCGAGGCAAGCTCTCTGGCCATCCTGGACTTGCCGACCCCCGCTTCGCCTGCCAGGACGACGAGCCCCCCGCTGGTGCTGGTCTGGTCGAGCGCAGCCGTCAGTGCGCCTAGCTCGGCGTCACGGCCGACCAGCACCTGGCACTGCATCCCTCCCATCAGGTCACTGTACCGTCGCTTTAAGTAGCCTTGGCTCACTCTGTGTGACTGATATCGCAAGAGGGCGGTGCTGATCACGTTGATCGGGCAATGTCGGGCCGGTCCGGCCAGCTCACCATCACCGCGTCAGGGCCGTCGCGCTGGACCCTGCTCAGCCGCAGCAGCCAGCTGGCGATCCCGGCGGTTCCCTGCATGAAGCCGATCGCAGGCTCGAGGTCAGGCGGGTCGAGGCGGTGCTCGGTGTTGGACCAGCGGACGCCTGATTCGTCGTGGATGCTCCGGTTCAAGACGTCAGCCGCGAGGGTCTCGGCCCAGGCAAGCCACTGTTTGTCGCCGGTCTGCTGATACCGGTCAAGCGCCATCTCGCCGACACCCGCGGTTCCGCAGCATTGACCCTGGTTGTCCCAGAATCCGGGGTAGCGGCGCGCGGGCAGGCCACTGGCGCGCACCGCCTGCCGGCCTGCCTGCGCGTAGCCAGCCCAGCCAGCCTCTGGCTGACTGCGATCCAGCAGCTCGAACAGTCGCAGCGTCCCGGTCGGCCCGTGACACCAGCCGTAGCTCACCGTAGCCGCGGGGAGCCGGCCGGCGGGATGCTGACCGGCGCGGTCAGCGTGCCGTTTGGCTGGGCCCCGAGCTGGATCAGCCTCCTGGCGGCGAGGATGGCGATATCCAGCAGATCAGCCCTGCCGAGTGCACGGCCGGCGGCGGCGAAGGCATAGCCGATGCCGGCCAGGCCGTGCGAGAAGTTCGGCTGGAAGACCTGGTTGTCGCGGCGCGGATACCAGTCCGGCAGCCCGTCGATCCACTGCGCCTCGGCGATCAGCGTGTCGGCCAGATCCGACGCCTGCGGCAGGACGCTCGAGTCGCCGAGCGTGACCAGGACCAGCATGACGCCTGCCTGGCCGGAAAGCAGGTCAAACCACCGCAACTCCTTCCGCTCGGCGGCGGCGCGGACGGCGATCGCGCCGACCAGGGCGCGCACATCGGCGTCGGACTGATCGTCACCGCTGGCCTGCGCCCAGATGTTCAGGGCCGCAGCCACTCCAGCGAGACCGGTATAGAGGCTGAGGTCGGGGATGTCCATTTCTGGCTCGAGTTCCGTCGCGCACGCGGCCGCACCTGCATCGCTCGCGCGCAGCGCGACCTGCCGCAGTCGCTTTGCGGCCGCGCGTGCGTGCTCGTCGAACTCGGTCAGGCCGCCGATCCTGGCCTCGGCGAGAGCCGTCAGGATCCCGGCTGTACCGAAGTACAGGTCGTCGGTGAGCGGCGCACCAGGAGAGCGGGTGTGCGGCCAGGTCAGGCCACCGTCGACGGCTACCCCGGCGTCGGTGACCCAGCCCAGAGCCGCCCTCGCGGCCGCCCTGGCCTCCTGCTGGATGGTGGCATCGTGGTCGGCTTCCATCTTTCCCATGCAACCGCATGGGCTCACGGTCGCGCGGGCGGGGTCACGACCGCTTTCCGGCCGGCCGCCGCCCGGTTAGGCTTGCCGGAACTCGGGCGGGCCGCGGAGTCGGGCGGGCCGCGGACTGGGCGGGCCGCGGACTCGGGCGGAGGGTGGCCGGCGGTGCTGAATGACGGCGTGGGCTCCTGGACCGCGCGGCGCGCGCGCAAGACGCCGGACCGGATCGCGATGATCTATAACGGCACCGAGGTGAGCTACGCCAGGCTGCACGACCGTGCCGCCCGGCTCGCCGCCGCCCTGCGTGACCTCGGCGTGCGGCCCGCGGACCGGGTCGCCTTCCTCGGTCCCAATCACCCTGCCTTCATCGAGACCATGTTCGCGACCTGGGCCGCCGGCGGCGTCTTCGTGCCGCTGAATTTCCGGCTAGCGCCGCCGGAATTGATGCATCAGCTCACCGACTCGGGCGCCGTGGCACTTATCTACGCGGCCCCGCACGAAGCCACCGTGGCTAACCTTCGCGGCAATGTCGCCGTCAGCCACCTGGTCGTGCTCGACGGTTGCCCGGGCAACGGCGTGCACGGATACGACGACCTGATAGACGCGGCCGCGCCGCTCTGGGTCGACCGGGCCATAGGACTAGAGGATCCCTGTCTGATCATGTACACGTCAGGGACGACCGGGCGCGCGAAGGGCGCCATGCTGACGCATGGCAACATCACCTGGAACACGCTAAATGTGCTGATTGATACAGATTTGACCAGCGACGCTGTCGCCCTTGTCGCCGCACCGCTGTTTCACACCGCTGCGCTCAACATGCTCAGCCTGCCGGTCCTGCTCAAGGGCGGCACGCTCGTCATCGAGCCAGGGTTCGACCCGCGCAAGGCGCTGGAACTGATCGGCCGCTATCGCGTTTCGGTCCTGTTCGGGGTGCCCGCGATGTACGACGCGATGGCGGCGCTGCCTGAGTGGCCCGGTGCCGATCTCTCCAGCCTGCGAGCGCTGCTCTGTGGCGGAGCGCCGGTGCCGCTGGCCACGATCCGCGGCTACCTCGACCGCGGCCTGAGCTTCATTCAGGGCTACGGCATGACCGAGGCAGCACCGGGCGTGCTGCTGCTCGATGCCGCGCACGCGGAGAGTAAGGCCGGTTCGGCGGGCGTGCCCCATTTCTTCACTGACGTACGGATCGTAGGGCCGGACCTCGTGGACCTGGCGGCGGGCGAGCGGGGCGAGATCCTCGTCGCCGGCCCGAACGTGATGCCCGGGTACTGGAACCAGCCGGAAGAAACCGGGCATGTCAACGCCGACAGCATCTGGCTGCGCTCCGGCGATATCGCCAGCGCCGACGAGGACGGCTACGTCTATGTGGCTGACCGGGTGAAGGACGTGATCATCTCAGGCGGCGAGAACATCTACCCCGCCGAGATCGAGAGCGCGCTGCGGGCGCACCCGGCGATTGCCGACTGCGGCGTCATCGGGGTGCCCGACGAGCGCTGGGGCGAGGTCGGCAGGGCCGTGGTGGTGCTGCGCGCGGGCGCGGACGCGGCCGAAGCGGACATCCTGCGATTCCTGGACGGCCAGATCGCACGCTACAAGATCCCCAGGTCGGTCCGCTTTGCCGCCGAACTGCCGCGCACGGCCACGGGCAAGATTGCCAAGAGGGCGTTGCGGCAGAGCTACGGCTCCGACGACGCTGGCGCCCCTAGCTAGCGGCGGCCGGGTCGCCGATCCAGATCGTTTTGATGTTGCAGAACTCCCTGATGCCGTGTGCCGACAGTTCGCGGCCGTGACCCGAACTCTTCACGCCGCCGAAGGGCAGTTGCGGGTAGGACGTGACGTTGCCGTTTATGAAGACCATCCCGGCGTCCAGGTCGCGGACGAACCTGGACCGCTCGGTCTCGTCGTTGGTCCACGCGTTCGCGCCGAGCCCGAATTCGGTGCCGTTCGCGAGTTCGATGGCCTCGTCGATGTCGCTGACCCGGTACAGGGTCGCGACCGGACCGAACACCTCCTCATGATGGACCCGCATCTCCGCGGTGATGCCGGCGAGCACGGTGGGCGGATAGTAGAAGCCGGGGTCGTCAGGCGCCGCGCCGCCGCATAGCACCTTCGCACCGCGCGCAACCGCGTCGGCGACCAGCTTCTCGACATCGTCGCGCTGCTGCTCGGACGCCAGCGGGCCCACGTCGGTGCTTTCCAGCATCGGATCACCGACCGACATGGCCGCCATGGCCGATGTGAACAAGGGCGCGAACTCCTCGTAGATCGCCTCGTGCACGATGAAGCGCTTGGCCGCGATGCAGGACTGCCCGTTGTTGAGGCAGCGCGCGAACGCCGCGACCCTGGCTGCCGCATTGAGCTGCGCCGACGGCATGACGATGAACGGATCACTGCCGCCGAGCTCGAGCACGACTTTCTTTACCTCGCTGCCCGCGATCGCAGCGACGGACTGCCCGGCCGGACCTGAGCCGGTCAGCGTCGCGGCGACCACGCGATCGTCGCGCAGGACTCCCTCGACCTTGGCAGAACCGATGAGCAGCGTCTGGAATGTCGCATCGGGGAAGCCTGCCCTGGCGAAGAGCTCCTGCAGGAAAAGCGCCGTCTGCGGCACGTTCGATGCGTGCTTCAGCAGCCCGGTGTTGCCGGCCATCAGCGCCGGGGCCGCGAAGCGCATCGCCTGCCAGAGCGGGAAGTTCCACGGCATGATCGCCAAAACGGGACCAAGGGGTTGGTACCTGGCATAGGCCTGCTCGGCGCCCACGGCTGCGGCATCGGCCGCCTCATCGGCCAGGAAGCCCGCGGCGTGCTCGGCGTAGTACCGGCACGCGGTCGCGCACTTGGCGACCTCCTGCTTCGCTGCGGCGAGGGTCTTGCCCATCTCGGTGGTCATCATCGCCGCGACCTTGTCCTGCTCACCGTCCAGGATCTCGGCCGCGCGCCGCATCCAGTCCGCTCGCTCGCCAAAGGTCGTCAGCCGGTAGCTAGCGTGCGCAGCGGCGGCGACCGCGAGGGCTCGCTCGACGTCTGCGTCACTCATCTCCTCGAAGGTCTGCACGGTCTCGCCGGTAGCGGGGTTGATGGTCGCGATCGGCACGGCTGCCTCCCTGCGGTCGGCTCCAGATCCCCAGCCGAGTATCGGCTCGCCTCATCTAGCCCTTGCCCGCGTCCGGCCGGACCACACGTAAGGACCCGGGCGACGAGCCCGTCATCGTCGTGGCCTGGTACTGCGTCAGCAACTACTCCCGCTAACCCACCCGCCCCACCCGCTACGCGCGCCTCCGTCACGCGCGCCTCCGCCCCCCGGTCCCGCCCGCCCGTGGCGCGCCCAGCACTTTGGACACGATCATAGTCACAAATCGCCTGAATCGGACACCGAGATGGCTCATTCGTGTCCAATGTCGCAGGCGGGCGGGCGATCGCAGCCGCGCGGGCATCGGTGGGCCGGACGGCGGGGCGGGCGATCGGGGGCGCGCGGACGGCGGCGCGGCGCGGACGGCGGCGCGGCGCGGACGGCGGCGCGGCGCGGGCGGCAGGTCACCCCTGGCGTGCGGTCGCGGCGACCACGAGAGAGTCGGGAATATCATGATCGCGCCCTGGCGGTCCTGGTCAGTTCCCTGGCCTGCTCGGCCACGAGCGCGACAAGGGCTGTGTCGGCGCCAAGTTCGGGGTCAAGCCGGGCGAGCAGCCGCGGTACGGCTGCCGGAAGCGGGCCTGCGGCCAGCGGCAGTAGTTCGCCGGCCAGGACATCGCTGACCGGCGCGCCCTGGCCGCGCAGGTGCGCGATCCAGGCGGCCAGCACTCGCGTAGCGGCCGCGGGCAGGCGCCCGGCTGCGCGCTCGGCCCGCAGTACGGGCAGGATTCTGACCGGCAGCTTCTGCGAGCCGTCGGCGGCGATCCTCGCAAGCTGGTCGTTGATCCGGCTGTTGCCAAACCGCGAGAGCAAGGCTCGCTGGTAAAGCGCCGTCTCCCCGGCCGGCCGGTCAAGGTGGCTGGCGGCCACTGCCCACCAATCCTCGACCCAGCTCCCGCAGGTGTCGTCGGCGGTTGCCTCCGCAACGGTGGCGTGCCCGAGCAGCGGCGCTGCGTATGCGAGCAGCGAGTGGGCCCCGTTCAGCAGCCAGAGCTTGCGTCGCTCATATGGGCCAGGATCCGCGGTAAACACGGCGCCGGCGACTTCCCACCGCGGCCGACCTGCCGGGAACGCGCCGCTCAGCACCCATTCGGAGTATGGCTCCGTGACGACGGGGCAGCGGTCATCGAATCCGGTCGCGGCCATGGCCGCGCGGCTGTCGTCCGGCACGGGTCGCGGGGTGATGCGGTCGACCACGGTGGTCACGACGCTCACCGACTGATGCAGCCATGGCACGAGGGACGGGTCAACCAGCCCGGCGAGATCGGTCAGCACCCGAACAGCCATCGGACCGTTCTGCGGCACATTGTCGCAGGGCATAATGGCCAGCGGGCCGGCGTCGGCGCGGCGCCTCGCGACCAGGCCCGCGACCAGCCTGGCCGGCGCGGTCCGCACGACGGCCGTCGGGTTTGCCCTGAGCGCCTCGATGTCGGTCGCCACCTCGGGGTGACGCGTGTCCAGGCCGGCGCCAGGACCGCGCAGGTACCCGGCCTCGGTGACGGTGACAGTCACTACCGCCAGGTCAGGCGAGGCAAAGGATCGCAGCCAGGCCTCGTGCTCGGCGGCCGTATGCGTGGCGGCCAGGCACGTGATGACCTCCGCCTCGTCGGCGTCACTCCCGCGGGACACCAGCGTGTACAGGCCGTCCTGCTCGTTCAGCGCGTCGACCAGCGACCGGCTGCCCCGCCCCGTGAACGAGGCGATTCCCCAGGCACCGGCGTCCGGCGCGTGATGGGTGTACCAGCATGGGTGGGCGCGGAAGAAGCTTCCCAGCCCCAGATGGACCATGCGCACCGGCCCGGCTGCGCCGTCCCTGCGGGTCGCTCGCGACAGCCGTGGCACGCCCCGAGCGTAGGGTGTGCTGGCCGGGCGCACCAGCGACATGATCGGAGTGCCGGATGCAGGAGACGCAGCAGGATTGCGGGCCGCGCCCGCCGCCGGCGGCGTGGCTCAGATCGGCGGCGCCGGCCACCTGCTCGAGGCCGGCGACGTGGAGCGGTTCGTGCGTGACCGGCTCGGCGAAGTTCGCCTGGACGGGCTGAGCGTTTGCGTGCTCGTGCCGGACGGTACTCGCACTTGCCCGCTGCCGCTGCTGCTCTCGGCCGTGCACCGGGCGCTGCATGGCAGGGTCAGCCGCATGACGGTGCTCGTTGCGCTCGGCACCCATCCGGCGATGACCGAGCGGGCGCTCGCGTCTCATCTCGGCTGCAAGCCAGGGCGGGTGGCGGAGCGGTACCCGGGCATGAGCGCGGTGAACCACGCCTGGTGGGATGCTTCCGCCTTCGCCGAGGTCGGCACGATCACGGCCGGCCGGGTCGCCGAACTCTCCGGCGGCTTGCTGCAGCACGAGGTCAGGGTCAAGATCAACCGAGCCGTGATCGAGCACGACCTCACGCTGATCGTCGGACCGGTGTTCCCGCACGAGGTCGCCGGGTTCTCCGGCGGCAACAAGTACCTGTTTCCCGGTGTGTCAGGCCGCGAATTCATCGACCTCTCGCACTGGCTCGGAGCGCTGATCACCAGCGCCGAGACAATCGGAACCCGCGGAGCAACGCCGGTCCGCGCGCTCATCGACGAGGCGGCGGCGATGGTGCCGGGCGAACGGCGCGCGTTCTGCGTGGTGACCAGGCCCCACGCGGCTGACCTGCATGCCGTCACGTTCGGGGAGCCGAGCGCGGCATGGGCGGCCGCCACCGGCGTCTCGGCGCAGGTGCACATCAGGTACCTGGACTCGCCGGTACGCCGGGTCTTGTCCCTGATCCCGGCCAGGTACGAGGACCTGTGGACGGGCGCGAAGGGGTTCTACAAGGTGGAGCCCGTCGTCGCTGATGGCGGCCAGGTGGTGCTGTACGCACCGCGTATCCGCGAGATCGCGAGCACTCATCCGGACATCGAGCAGATCGGCTATCACTGCCGGGACTACTTCGTCCGGCAGTGGGACCGCTTCAAACACCTGCACTGGGGCGATCTCGCGCACTCCACCCACCTGCGTGGCGCTGGAACCTTCGACGAGACGCTCGGGGAGCGCGGCCGCGTGACGGTCACGCTGGCGACTGGCATCAGCGCGGACCGCACCCGCGCCGTCAACCTCGACTACCTCGACCCCGCGGGGATCGACCCTGCCGCCTGGGCCCGCGATCCAGAGACGCTGGTGGTGCCTGACGCAGGCGAGGAGTTGTACAGGCTGCGGCTGCCTTGATCACCCCGGGCCTTCAGTGCCCGCTGGCCAGTACCGAGACGGTGAACGCGGCGTAAGCGACGATGATCAGCGCCCCTGCCATTCGGCTGAGGCCGTGCCACCGGTATGCCATGGCGAGCACCGCGAGCGTCAGGCCCGCGTACCAGACCGTGATCAGGATCGCCTGGCCGGTCGGCCTGCCCAGGCCGAGAATGGTGGCTGGCAGCAGCAGTCCGAAGACGACATTGATGGTGTTGCTGTTCAGCGCCGTGCTGAGGGTGGCGGCGCCGCGGCCGCGGGCCGCGAGGTAGACGGCGGCGACGGCATTAGGCAGGCTGGTCACTGCCGCCAGCACGAGGCCGCCGAGGACGATCTCAGGAACGGCGTAGCGGGTGCCCAGGTCCGATGCCGCCCGCTCCATGGTGACGCTGGCAGTGATCACGACGACAAGCGCGCCGGCCGCGATTACGACGTCCGGCCACCGGCCCCTGGCGGGCCTGATGGCCTCGAGCAGTTCCTGCTCCTCCTCGGTGATGGCCGAACGCAGCCAGGTCGCCCACCGGGTCGTGAGGCCCAAGCGCTCCAGGCCGCGGCCCTCGGTCGCCAGCACGCCGAGGTAGCCGGCCAGAACGGCGAAGGCCAGGCCGAGGCCAGCCGCGGCTGGCAGCGCTCCGGCGACTACGAGCAGGCAGACCCCCGCGACCCAGATGGCGACCGCGCCGCCAAGCAGCACCACCTTGCGGTGCAGGTTGATCCGCCCCGCGACGAAGGCGCCGAGGCCGAGCAGCGCGGCGAGGTTGAAGACGTTTGACCCGAGGATGACACCAGCGCCGACACGCTGCTCATGGTGCGCGACAGCGGTGACGGCCGCGGTGATCTCTGGCGCGTCAGCGGCCAGGGCCGCCAGCATGCCGAGCAGCGCTTCTGAGAGTCCAAGGCGCTCGCCGACTCGCTCCAGCCTGGCCACGAGCAGAAAACTGGTGGCCAGGCTGACCGCGGCGGCGGCGAGGAACGCCGTGAAAGCGAGGCCGGCTGACATGCTTCAGGATCCAGAGGCTGGTCGGAGCATCCCGTCATCGTTGCAGATCACCCGGATCTGGCTGCGGCATTCCTAGGGCTTGCGGCCGACGCCGCCGAACAGATCGGAAGACTCCGCCGTGGTCTCCTCGAGCGGATGCCAGCGTGAGGTACGGACCAGTCCGGGCTCGACCATGTCGAGCCCGCGGAACAGGGCCGCGATGTCGATCCTGGACCTGGTTACCAGCGGCGCTGAGGCACGGCGATACATCCTGGTCGCGCGCTCGGAGTCCTCGGGCGCGAAGTCATGGGTTGCGTGCGTGAGAACCAGGAAGCTGCCGGCCGGCATCGCGTTCTTGAAGACCCTGACCAGCTCATCAGGCTTCTCGTCCTCGGTGATGAAGTGCATCAGCGCGGTCATCATGACGACGAACGGCTGGCTCAGGTCAAGCAGGCGGCGGGCCCGCACGTCGGCCAGTATCTGCTCGGGAGCACGCACATCGCCGAAAATGGCCGAGACCCCGTCGCCCGTGGTGAGCAGCGCCTCGGCGTGCCGGTTGGCGACCTTGTCGTTGTCGACGTACACGACCCTAGCTCCCGGAATCACGCGGCGGGCCACCTCGTGCACGTTGTCCATTGTCGGAAGCCCGCTGCCGATATCGAGGAACTGCCTGACCCCTTGCTCGGCGCAGTAACTGACAGCACGCGCGGCGAACTCGCGGTTCTGCCGCGCGATCCAGGCGCTCTCAGGGAAGGCAGCCAGCAATTGGTCACCGAGGTCGCGGTCGACTGCGAAGTTATCTTTGCCGCCCAGCATGTAGTCATAGACGCGCGCGACGTTGGCAACTGTCGGGTCGAATCCCTCGCCGACGCCGGGACTAGGGCTGCCTGCCACGCGCTGAGCCTATCGACGGGACGGGCCGCGACCAAAAGGACCGCACCACCAGGTCGCGCGAGTGTCCGTCGGCTGGCCTTCTCATGCGCGTTGGACGCGAGTTGCTGCTCATCGACTGGGACACTGTTGCCTTGGCCCCGCCAGAGCGGGACCTGTGGATGCTGGACAACGGGGCGGCCGGCGGGCTGGCCGCCTAAACCGACGCGACGGGCAGGACGGCAGACACCATGGCACTGCGCTACTACCGCCTGGCCTGGCGGCTCGCCGACCAGGCTGGGCCGTACCGGCACGTCCGGCGCCGGCCGCCGGGATAACGGGCGGCATGCGAGCGCTATCCGCAATCGGCCACGCCCTGGCCCTCGCCGGCTCCATGACCTGGCAGATCACCTGGTCCCTGATCCTCGGGTTCACCTTGTCCGGCGTGGTCCAGGCAGTGGTGCACAAAGAGACGGTCGTCCGGTTGCTTGGCGATGACCGGCCCAGGACGCTGCTGAACGCCGCCGGCCTTGGTGCCGCGTCGTCGTCGTGCTCTTACGCCGCGGTGGCCCTGGCCAGGGCGCTCTTCCGCCGCGGTGCGAACTTCACGGCCGCCATGGCCTTCGAGATCGCCAGTACCAACCTCGTGATCGAACTCGGGATCATCCTCGCGCTCCTCATCGGCTGGCAGTTCACGGTGGCCGAGTTCATCGGCGGCCCGGTGATCATCGTGCTGGTCGCGGTCGCGTTCCGGATCTTCGTCCGGCAGCGGCTGATCGACGAGGCACGCAGGCAGGCCGATGCCGGGCTCGCCGGATCGATGGAGGGGCACGCGGCGATGGACATGAGCATCAAATCGGATGGCAGCTTCTGGCATCGGCTGCTGAGCCGCGACGGGTACACCTCGGTGAGCCACATCTTCGTGATGGAGTGGGCCGCCGTCATCCGCGATGTCGTGCTCGGCCTGCTGATCGCTGGCGCGGTCGGCGCCTGGGTGCCGGACGCCTTCTGGCAGCATCTGTTCCTGACCAGCCATCCGCTCGGCGCGAAGCTCTGGGGACCGGTGATCGGCCCGGTCATCTCGGTGCTCAGCTTCGTCTGCTCGATCGGCAACGTTCCGCTGGCCGCCGTGCTGTGGAACGGCGGGATCAGCTTCGGCGGCGTTGTGGCCTTCATCTTCGCCGACCTGATCATCATCCCGATCCTGGTGATCTACCGGAAGTATTACGGCACGCGGATGATGCTCGTGATCCTCGCGATCTTCTACGTATCCATGGTCATCGCCGGGTACGTGGTCGAGTTCGTGTCCGGCGGGCTCGGGCTGATTCCGCAGGAGCGAGCCGCGAAGGTCACCGAGACGAGCGTGACCTGGAACTACACCACGGTGCTGAACATCATCTTCTTGCTGCTCGCCGCGGCTCTGCTCGTGCGGTTCTTCCGCACCGGCGGCGCGCGGATGCTGAAGATGATGGGCGGTGGTCCTGACGGGCACGAGCAGCACGCCACCGGCCCGACGAACTAGGCACCGCCGGACTGCGCGTTCCGAGGCGCGGCCAGCACGGGCCAGCGCGCGCCGTGCCAGTTCAGCGAGCAGTCGCCGCAGCGTCCGCCCTGGTCGAGCTGCTCGTATCCGCAGCAGGTCGTGCGCGCGTACCGTGGGCCGGCCGGCGTTCGCAGCCACCGGCCGGACGAAGCCAGATCGACGGGACGCGCCCAGTGCAGGCGCAGCAGCGAGTCGAGCGGGTACGGGCGCTGCGTTGCGATGGTGCCGAGCGCCCCGGCCAGAGCCGAGGCCGCGTTGCCGGCGAGCAGGTACCTGCCGATGCGCACGCGGCGGCGAATGGCCCCGGCGAGCGGGTCAAGGTGCTCGTCGCGCAGGCTGCGCCATCCGGCGGCCGGAGTCAGGGACCGCAGCGGCGCGACGTTGAGCTCGACCGGGCCGGGCTGGCGCCGCCGCCAGCTGACCAGATCCGCGCGCAGATCGGGGACCGCGCCGCACAAGCAGGCCGAGGCCGCGTAGATGGAGGTCAGCCGCGCCGTCCAGCCCTGATAGAAGATCGACGCGGCGATCCAGCGCTGCGTTGTGCCGAGCGCTCCAGCCACATCGTCGATCATCTGGCCGAGACAACCGTCGTCATCGATCAAGTCAGGCACCGTTCGCCAGCCCGCGTCAGCGGAGATACGCGCACTGCCGAAGGCGAAGTAGGGGCCGATCGCGCCGATGTCGGCCAACGGGACCGGCGGTAGCTGCCCCGTCATCAGCGCGGCCGGCCGACCGTGCCCGGCTCCACCAGAGCGACGCGGCCTGGCGGCGCCGCGGGCACTGCGTCCGGGTGCAGGATCGAGGCGATCGCCTCCGCTCCGTCGGCCAGGCGCGGACCAGGCCTGACGACGATGCCGTCGGCGTCGATCGCCCAGACCGGCCGCCCGGGCAGCGCCGCCGCCACAACTCGCGCCTGCTCCGCGGCGCCAGCGAGGTGGTAGCCGCAGGGCGCGACGATGACCACGTCAGGGCTGGCCGCGGCGATGCTGTCCCAGCTAGCGGGCACTGACCTGGCGCCCGGACTGGCCGCGACCGGCTCACCGCCAGCGACGGCGACCAGGTCTGGGATCCAGTGTCCAGCGGTGAACGGCGGGTCGGTCCACTCGATGATCGCCACCCTGGGCCTGGGCAGGCCAGTCACCAGCTCAGCGATCCGATCCAGCCGGGCGCGCAGGCTGGACGCCAGCGCGGCGGCCCGGTCGGGGACGCCGGCCCGCTCGCCGACTGCGAGGATCGAATCCAGTACGTCATTGAGCGTGTGCGGGTCCAGCGACAGCACCTCAGCCTGACAGCCGAGGTAGTCAAGGGCCGCATCGACCTGACCCGACGGCAGCGCGCAGACCCGGCACAGGTCCTGGGTCAGGATCAGCTCGGGCCGCAGGGCGGCCAGCGCCTGCGCGTGCAGGGTGTACAGGTCGGCGCCGACGGCAAGCTGGGTGCGCACGTAGAGATCGATTTCGCCGGGGGTCATGCCGCCGGTGTCCTGGCTTCCCACGACCACGGTCTTCTCGGTCCTCGCCGCTGGCGGCTCGTCGCATTCGAACGTGATGCCGACCAGGTCCTCGCCGAGACCGAGCGCGTACACGATCTCGGTGGCCGACGGCAGCAGGGACACCAGGCGCACGTGGACAGGATAGGGCGCTACGCCAGCGGCGGCGCACCGGCGGCGGCGCACCAGGCTGGCTCAGGCGAGCCGTTGCTCGAGCAGAGCGCGTTCGGCCGGGTTGGCGGTAAGGCCGATCGCGCGCAGGTCGGCCTGCCGCGCCTCGTCGCCACGGCCAAGCTGGCGCAGCAGCTCGGCGCGGGTGGCGTGGAAGAGGTGGTAGCGATCCAGGTCTCTGGCCAGCAGGTCGGTCGCATCGAGGGCCGGTTGCGGCCCGATCACGTGGCTGAGGGCGATGGCGCGGTGCAGTCGGGTCACCGGCGACGGCGACACCTCGAGGAGCGCGTCGTAGAGCAGCGTGATCTGCAGCCAGTCGGTATCTGCCCAGGTCGCTGCCTCGCAATGGCATGCCGCGATGGCCGCCTGGAGCTGGTAGGGACCACCAGGCCTGCGCAGCTGCGCGGCTCTGACGATCAGGTCTGCCGAATTCGCGATCGCCGCGCGATCCCAGCGACCGCGGTCCTGGTCGCGAAGCAGCACCAGCTTGCCCGCCTGGTCGAAGCGAGCCAGCACCCTGGCGCGATGCAGCCGGATGAGCGCGAGCAGGCCGAGTACCTCAGGCTCGCCGGGCATCAGCCTGGCGAGCAGGCCGGCAAGCCACTCGGCCTCCTCGGTGAGGTCGCGCCGATGGGGGAGCCGGCCGCCGCTTGACAGGTATCCCTCGTTGAACATCAGGTAGATGACCGCGAGGACACCTGACAGCCGGTCGCCGAGTTCGTCGTCGGTCGGTATCCGGTACGGAATGCCCGCGGCCGCTATCTTGCGGCGGGCCCTGGTGAGCCGCTGCACGATCGCAGCCTCGGAGACCACGAACGCTCCGGCGATCTCCGCGGTGCCTAGCCCGCACACTGTCCGCAGGGTCAGGGCTATCCGAGCCTCAGCGGACAGGGCGGGATGACAGCACGTGAACAGCAGCATCAGGCGGTCGTCCTCGGCTGCTTGCTCAGCCGGGAGGGCCAGCGCCGCGACCAGGCCGGAGTACCTGCGGTCACGGCGCAGCAGGTCGATGGCCCTGCGCCGGGCTACGGTCCACAGCCACGCGCCTGGCCGCTCAGGTATCCCGTCGACGGGCCATTGCCGCCAGGCCGCGAGCAGCGCATCCTGGACGACCTCTTCAGCGACGTCGAAGTCGCCCAGGATGCGCATGACCGACGCGGCGAGCCGGCCGGACTCTTCCCTGAAGACCGCGGCGAGCGTGTCGCTGGCTAGCGCTAGCGCTGCGTCATGGTCGGGCGGATCTCCACCGTCCCTCGTCCTGGCCATGTCCTCGCCATCCGCAGCGCCTCGTCGAGGTCTGCCACGTCGATCTCCGCGTAGCCGCCGATGCCCTCCTTGCCCTCAAGGAAGGGGCCGTCGGTCACGACAGGCGGGCCGTCGAGCCCGAACCTGACCGACGTCGCGGTATGCGGGCCTTGCAGCTGCCCGGTCGCGCCGATCCGTGACCTGTGCTCGGCGAACCACGCACCGACTTGCTCATATCTGGCGCCGAGCTCGTCTGCTGTCAGTGCCTCGAACGCCGCGGCGTCCTCAGCGCTGCCGCAGAACAACAGTAGGTATTTCATTGCGTCACCTCCACCCTTACCGTCGATCGGCGCGGGCCTGAACTCGACAGCGGCGTCTACCGGGATCCGGACGCCGGCGGCCTGACGACAAGCCGGACGGTATGGCCGTGGCTGGCGAACCGACCGCCATCGTCCGGCACGCCCGTGACGACATCGAAAGTGGTCTGGTCGCCGTCGCGGCGCTCGCGCACACTCGTGGCAAGTTCGGCGATCGCGCCGATGTACATCCAGGCGCGCCGCCTGATCTCGCCGTAGCTGGCGTCGGAGGCACCCTCAAGCTCGACGGTCAGCACGCCATCGGCGCCGCAGGTGGTCCGCACCAGGCGCAGGCCAGGCGCGCCGGAGGCCTCCACGTCGCGCAGGTGCGGCGCCAGGTGCAGATCAGGTTCCTCCGCGATCCAGTCTGGTCGCCTGGCCAGGTTCGCCAGCTCGTCGATCGGCGCTGCGAAGGCAGCGCCGTCAGCGACTCCGTGGAACCTGTCGTCGGTGTCCCACCGTTGGCGGTCGTCACCCTGCTGCGTCATGTCGGTTCCGATCTCGTCGCGCCGCGCCGCTGGCCGGCTTCTTCGCGGCAAGTGCCCGGCGTAGTCGCGCCCGCCGTTGCCATTTTCGCTCACCCTGGCGAGACGTACTGCAAGAACCGCTCGTAAGCCTCGTCGACGCCGGCCCGATCCTTGGTGGCGAGCAGGTCGAGCAACAGCCCGCGGACGACGGCCACTGCGAGCCGGGCGTCGGCTCTGGCGGCGCGCTCGCCAGCACCCGCGCTGACCAGGCGGGCGGCCACGGGGGCGACCCAGGACTCGACGATGTCGTCCAGGAAGCCCTCTGTGCCTGGCCTACCGAGCAGCGCGTGCGTGTAGATCTGGAAGAACAGCCGTTCCTGCGGCCAGAGAGCGGGTTCGCTGAGCCGTCGCCACGCTGCCCTCGCGTCCTCCTCGGTGGCTCCCGCCCCGAGCAGGGCTGCCTTCTGCTGCGCCTCGACCTCTTTGGTGACCGCGGCGAGCAGGCCTTCGCGGGATCCGAAGTGGTAGATCAGCATCCGGTGACTGGTGCCGATAGCCGCTGCGAGCTCGCGCAGGCTGAGATCGGCGATTCCGGCAATAAGCGCGTGACTGACTGCGGCGGCCAGCAGGCGGTCCTTGGCTTGCGAAGTGGGCATGTTCGACTGTACCATTCGGTACATGAACCATTTGGTACAACGACAGCGAAGGCAACTGGGTGTCGAGGCCGAGGGAGTCGCCATGGCCACTGCGGACGCCGTCTGGCGCTTGGTCTTCGACGCCACCAGCTATCCCGTGTGGGGGCCCTGGACCGACGCGGGGTACAGCCAGCAGGGCGATCCGGCTCCCGGCGGGCCTGGCGCGATCCGCTGGTTCAGGTACAGACGAACGACCACGGTCGAGAGGGTGCTGGCCGCCGAGCCAGGAAAGTGGCTGCGCTACACCGTCGTCGGGGGCATCCCGGTCAGGAACTACCAGGCCGAGGTCAGGCTGACTCCATCCGGGGACGGCACCAGAATCCTGTGGTCGGCGTCCTGGGACCGGACCATTGGCGGCCTGCTCGTGCACCGCACCCTCGTCCGGCTCTACCCGGAAATCATGCGGCGGCTGATCGGAGCAGCCGAGCGGGCCGTTTCGGCGGGGTCAGGCGCGTAGCGGGAGCGGTCACGGCAGGTTGCCGCGCGCGGCCGTCGCCTGCGGCTCGGCGGCGACGGCGCTGGCCGCTGCTTGCTTGAGGAAGGCCCTGGCCCGGCTGACCGTCTCCTCGATCGTGCAGCCCGCCAGGTATGTCTCGTAGTCGCGGTAGCGAGACGCCTCCCACGCCTGACCCCTCGGCGGCAGCGACGCGAGCGTCGGCTCGGGCACAGAAGCCCATCGCCAGGCCGCTACCCGGCCGTCACGCGGCGCCTGCACCTCGATGAAGTCGGTGTGGTCAACGTGCTGGCCCGCCCTGTTCCTCACGAAGCGCATCCCGGCCAGGGTTCCCTCGATCAGGTCGCGGTCCGCCGTGGCCTGGCAGGCGAGCACGGCGTCGTAGCCATCGGGGTGGTACCGCACGAGCGTGCCATCGACGATCGTCACCCACCAGACGGCCTCGCTGATCATGGCGAACGCCCTGGACCTGTCCCCGGCCTGGGCCCGGAGCAGGCGACCCGTCACATCGCGCATCGCGCCCACGGACCACGCGAGCGCCGTTCCGCCAGCGGCGCGGTCGCCGACGTTCTCGCGGTTCCAAGCAACCCGGCAGCGTGCTGAGCAGAACCGGCCGTGTTCACGGCGCGGCTCGAACATCACGCCGCACTGGTCACAACTGCGTATATCGGCCACCCGCCCATGTTACGCGTAACGGGCGGTACCTCAGTTCCGGGGCCTTCGTGCTGGCGAGCTAATTGCACATATGCTTAAATAGCCTGGTGGCGGGACGAGAGGCGGCGTTGCGAGCGCTCGCTCACCCAGGCCGGCGGCGGGTGCTCGAGCTGCTGGCGGAGGCCGAGCGGACCTCGGGCGCGCTGGCCGCCGAGTGCGGCTGGACCAGGCCGGCGGCGTCGCAGCAGCTGAAGGTGCTGCGTGAGGCTGGCCTGGTGGCGGTCAGGGCCGACGGCAACCGCCGCCTGTATCGCGCCAGGCGGGAAGGGCTCGCCGAGTTGCGCGCCTTCCTCGACGACTTCTGGCTCGCCCGGCTTGCCGTGCTCGAGGACGAGATCAGGGGATCGCGGTGATCGATCCTGCGGGGCGCGTGGTGCACGAGATCGAGGTCGGCCTGCCCAGGGACGAGGTCTTCGCGTTCTTCACCGACGCGCAGCGGCTGGTGCGGTGGATCGGGCTGTCGGCAGAGTTGTCAGCCGAGCCGGGCGGTGGCTTCCGGTTCGAGATCCAGCCAGGACAGCACTGCGAGGGCAGCTTCGTCGAGGTCGACCCGCCGGAGTTCGTGTCGTTCACGTGGGGGTGGACCGACCCTGGATGGCACCTGCCGCCCGGATCCTCCCTTGTGTCGGTCCGGCTGACGCCGGCCGGCGACCGAACCCGGGTCCAGCTCACCCATGACCGGCTTCCCGGTGACCTGCGCGCCATCCACGACGAGGGCTGGACTACGTTCCTGGCCCGCCTGTCGGCCGCCGCAGCCGGGGCCGATGTGCCCGAATACCCGCCGGAGGGATACCCGTGAAGCCCGTCACCGTCGAGATCGAGATCCGCCGTCCACCGGCCGACGTCTGGGAGTTCCTGGCCAACGCCGAGCACAACCCTGACTGGCTGACCAACATGACCTCGTGCCGCTGGACCACCGACCCGCCGATCAGGATCGGCTCGCGGTATGAGCAGCATGCCCGCTTCCTCGGCAAGGACGTCACGACCAGTTTCGAGGTGAGCGCGCTCGAGCCTGGGCGGCTCATCACGATCACGTCGCTGCCCGGTTCCTCGTTCCCGCTGACGATCACCCGCAAGCTCGACCCGATCGATCCGCAGCGCTGTCTGGTGACGGAGATCGCCGCGGGCGACGTGAGCGGCTTCTACCGGATCGCCGAGGTACCGATGCGGATGATGGTCCAGCGCAACATCGCCAGCGCCTACCGGAAGCTGAAGCACCTGCTCGAGCAGTAGTTCTTTGCGGTTCGCGGGGTTTGCCCAGGCCTGAACGGGGCGACGCCAGCCCTGGTCATGGCTGGTTTGTCTGGTCCGGGGCTAATTCCTAGCGCTCTTGGCAATTATGTCCTTGGCTCGATGCCTTTCTCGGGCCGTTACATCGTGCTGGCGCTGGTCGCCATCGTGGTCATTGTCGTGCTCTTGTGGATCCCGGTCCTCAGCGACCAGATCACCGCTGTCCTCAGCGAGACCGCGCCCAAGTGGGCGCCGAGAATGCTCCTCGGGGGAACGGCCTTGCTGGTATTGGGACTGACCATTCACGTCGGGCCGCTTGAAATTGCCGGCGGCGCGCTGATCGGCTTCGTCGCGCTCGCGTTCTTCATCGACAACTACTAACCTGTCCGCCGACCCGATGCGACAACTTAAGGTTGACGCGAGGCGCCCGACAATCTTAAGTTGTCCCTATGGACGGCATCGAACTGCCGGCACTGATCGCCGAGGTCCGGCGGAGGGTGGCCGGCTCGCCGCTCGACGAAATCGAGGCGGCGCTGGCGGTGAGCGACCAACTGCAGGCGGGTGCCGACGATCTCGTCGGCCACTTCGTCACCCAGGCCAGGCAGGCGGGCTGCTCATGGACCGAGATCGGCCAGCGGCTCGGCGTCTCCAAACAGGCTGCCAGACAGCGGTTTACGGGTCCCGTGGCCGGGCCTGGCCAACCGGCCGAACTGCCCGAGCGGCCCAGGCTCCAGGCGTGCCGCGAAGCCGCGCGACGCGAGGCGAGCGCCGATGGGGCCGCCGAGGTGGGCACCCACCACCTGTTGGTGGGGCTGTTCGAGGAAGGCGCGGCCGCAGCGATCATGGAGCAGATCGGGCTGCGCCGCGACGCGGTACGCCGGGCGGCGCATGAGGTGTTCCCGCCATCCGGCGACCCGGGAGGCGGCGACCGAGCCGAGAGGGGATCCGAGCCGGGAGGCGAGAGGGGAGCGGAGCCGGGATCCGAGCCGGGAGGCGAGAGGGGCGCGAAGCCGGGAGCCGAGGCGGGAGCCGAGCCGGGAACAGAGCCGCCGGAATCCGCGGAGGCCAAGGAGGCGCTCAACGGCGCGGTGCGGCTGGCCAGGCGCGGGGGCTCCGGCAACGTCGGCCCTGAACATCTGCTCGGCGCTCTGGCGCTGGACCCCGGGTCGCGCGCGCGGCGGGTCCTGATCCGCCTCGATGCCAGCATCCCCGCGATCAAGCGCGAACTCGAGTGCTACATCAGCCCGTCCCGGCGCCGTCGGAGGCGCGGCAGGGGCCGTGATCGGCGGTGCTCGTTCTGCGGCAAGACCGAGGACAGCGGCGCGGCGATGGTGGCCGGCCCCGGGGTCTGGATATGCGCGGAATGCGTGTCACTGGCCAATGCGGTCCTCGCCGACGGACCGATTCCATGATCACGGACGGCTTTTGGCAATAGCGCAAAAAGTCGTCCGCGATCATGACGCGGCCTCGCCGCGGGCCTTCGGAAAAGGTGGCGCCGGGGACAGGTGGTGTCCCCGGCGCCGTCGGAGCGTTGTTAGAAGGTGCGGGTAATGATCGCGCCCATCCTCGGCACGCCGATTCCGGCGCTCAGGTCAAATCCCTTGGTGCCGGCTGAACCGCTCGGAGCTGTCCGAGGCTGGGCTACAGGTCCGCGAGCCAGGGGTGCCCCGGGTGCGCGCGGGCGAGTAGCTCGGTAAGGGCCTCGCGCTGAGCCGGGGTCATGTGCGGGACGGTTGCGTCGAAGTCTGCCCGGTCCTTCCGGCGCGCGTGCTTTGGCCTTGAACAGCAGGACCAGCTCGGGCGCCAGGTACGGGATGCCGTCGCGGGTGTGGTGGATGATGTCCCGGTAGGGAAGCCGGATGGTCTCGTCCCTCCGGCAGATCCAGATGTCCCCGTCGTGCGGTTCGCGGAACACGTCCAGCAGGTAGTTGCCGGTGGCCGGATCGCGCAGCCATGTCTGATGCAGGGCGGCCAGCACGTCCGGCGCGGCGTCCGCCCAGATCCGGCCGCTGCCGACCCCGTCGAAGACGTATCCGGGGAAGCGGTCGCGCACGATGGGGAAGCTCGCGGCGGGGATCGCGATCTCGATGTCGCCGTGCTCGCGCGTCTGTCTGCCGCGGAACAGATCCAGCGCCCAGCCCGCGGCCACGTACCAGGGGACGGCGATGCCGGCCAGGTGGCGTGCGACGTCGCTCGGGGTCCAGCAGGATGACCACCTGGCGTCGAGGCCCTCGATGTCGGCGGGTGATAGCTCGATGCCGCCGCCGGGCAGGTGCTCGCTCACCGGAGGAATCTAACAGCGGGCTCGAAGATCCTGATGCTACGGGCGAATCTCGTCCCATTCTTCGCGAATTGGCGCCAGCCGGCGTGCCCAGCGGGCAGCCGGGGCGGCGATGGGAATAGAGATGACGACAGGCGGGCCAGCCGATGCGCGTGAGCGAGTCGAGGTCGGCCAGGTAACGGTGCGGATGGGGGGATTACATGCAGGTGGATATCCGGTACAGCCCGTCCTTTGCCCTCGGGGTCATCACGCTGCCGCCAGGTGGTGAGGTCAAGGCCGAGGCAGGCGCGATGACCAGCATGTCCGGCGGCGTTGAGATTGAGACGAAGGCGCAGGGCGGCATGCTGAAGGGGTTCAAGCGGTCCGTCCTCGGCGGCGAGAGCTTCTTCATCAACACCTTCTCGGCGCCGTCCGGCGGCGAACTCACCGTCGCCCCCACGCTGCCAGGCGACATCGTGCGGATGCCGGCTGGCACCTCGGAGGCGGTGATGGTGCAGTCAGGCTCTTGGCTCGCTTCGGATCCCTCGGTGCAGGTCGACACCAAATGGGGCGGTGCCCGCACGTTCTTCTCTGGCGAGGGCCTGTTCCTGCTCCGTTGCACTGGCGGCGGCGACATGATCGTCTCCAGCTTCGGCGCGATCGAGCGCCGTGATCTGGCCCAGGGCGAGGTACTGAAGATCGACACCGGGCACATCGTCGCCTTCTCCGAAGGAGTGAGCTACCAGGTCAACAAGGTCGGCGGCTGGAAGTCGACGCTGCTGTCCGGCGAGGGCCTGGTGGCGACGTTCACCGGGCCTGGCACCCTGTGGCTGCAGACCCGCAGCCCTGCCGATTTCGTCGGCTGGCTTAAGCCGCAGCTACCGGCCCGGCAGAACTAACGGACGGCGAGGCGGGAGCGGCAGCGACTCCGTCTAGTTCGCCACTGTCACGGCTGGCGCGTTCGTGCCGGAATTGGCCCCGCGGTTGCTAGCGGCGCATCTGGCAGACTGTTGGGTTCACCGAACGCCGTGGCATGGGGGCAGTCATGGGGAGTCTGCCGTGATCGCGGGCGACCCTGGCCTGGTTCTGCTCGTCGGCGCGATCGTGGTGCTGGTCGCCGTCGTGGCTTCCAGGATCACCCACCAGGTCGGCCTGCCCGCCCTGCTCGTGTTCCTCGGGCTCGGACTGGCGCTCGGTGAGGCCGGGGTCGGCGTGCGGTTCGACAACGCCGTGCTAGCCCAGGCCCTCGGGACGAGCGCGCTCGTGCTGATCCTCGCCGAGGGCGGCCTCACGACAAACTGGTCGCACGCTCGCGCGGCGGCCCCTGTCGCGCTGGTACTCGCGACCGTCGGGGTCGCGGTCAGCATTGCCGTGGTCGCGCTGACCGCGCACTGGCTGCTGTCATTTAGCTGGCGCAACGCGCTGCTGCTGAGCGCGGTGCTGGCGCCGACCGACGCGGCGGCCGTGTTCTCCGTGCTGCGCAAGCTGCCGCTGCCGCCGCGCCTGTCAGGCATGCTCGAGGCCGAGTCCGGTCTCAACGACGCCGCCGCCGTGCTCGCGGTCACCCTGCTGAGCGGCACTGTGCTCATCTCGCCGCGCCCCGGCGTCGTCATCGGCGCCGTGGCCTACGAACTGGCGGTCGGTGCGCTGATCGGGCTGCTGGCTGGCCTACTCGGCGCCGTCTCACTGCGCCGCCTCGCCCTGCCTGCCTCTGGCCTGTACCCGATCGCGGTGCTAGCCCTGATCGTCGCCGGGTACGGCGCCGCGGCCCTGGCGCACGCCAGCGGCTTCCTGGCCGTCTACGTCGCCGCGCTCGTGCTGGGCAACGCCCGGCTCCCGCACCGCCCAGCCACCAGGGGATTTGCCGAAGGCATCGCGTGGCTCGCGCAGATCGGGCTGTTCGTCATGCTCGGACTGCTGGCGTCGCCCGAGCGGCTGCCCGGGGTGATCTTGCCTGCCCTGGCCGTCGGTTTCGTGCTGATCCTGCTTGCCAGGCCCGCCGCGGTGCTCGTGTCGGCATTGCCGCTGCGGGTGCCCTGGCGGTGGCAGGCGTTCTTGTCCTGGGCCGGACTGCGCGGTGCGGTACCGATCGTGCTCGCGACGATCCCCATGAGCGCACACGTGCCAGGGGCCACGCGCGTGTTCGACGTGGTCTTCGTCGTCGTGGTGGTCTGCACGCTGGTGCAAGGCCCGACGTTGCCCTGGCTAGCCAGGAGGCTGAACGTGGTGACACCCGCCGAGCCGCTGGAGATCGACGTCGAGACGGCGCCGCTGGAGACGCTTGCGGCCGACGTGCTGCAGGTGCAGATCCCGGACGGATCGAGGTTGCACGGCGTCGAGGTGTTCGAGCTACGGCTGCCGGCCGAGGCCAACGTCGCGCTGATCGTCAGGGCTGGGCGCGGACTCGTACCGCAGCCGGCCACCACCCTGCGCACCGGGGACTGGCTGCTCGTCGTCGCCGCTCCGGCGGTCCGTGAGCACACCGAGCGACGGTTGCGCGCCGTCAGCCGCGCAGGGAAACTGGCCGGCTGGCTCGGCGAGCGCGGCCTCTGACCGCACGAACTAGCCCGGGCGACGGGCCGATCAGGCCTGGTTGCCGGCTCGGAGCAGCGGCCAGGCGGCTATCAGCAGCAGGACACCGCCGGCCAGTTCCTCGGCGAAAGATGTGCGGGCCCACGGGGCGAACCACGTTTCCTGGAACCCGAACATGCCGACCTCGACGCTGATCAGCAACCCGGCCGCGGTCGAGATGAGCAGGCCTGCGGCGGCGACGGCCGCGACCAGCCAGCGCGTGCCCAGCAATACGAGCGCGAACAGGATGGCGACGATGCCTTGGGTCAGGAACAACGGGCCTATCGTCGGGATATGCCGGTAGCCGTCGGCTTCACCCCACAGGTACAGGTGAATGGCGCCCGAGGCGGCCGTGAGGAGCGCGCCGATCACCAGCAGGCCCGTGACGATCGCGCGGGTGCCAGGCGAGGGGATCACCCCCGGGCCTCTGACCAAGACGGCCATCAAGGACTGGCTGCGAGATGCTGGCTGCTTTGTGCTAGTACTCATGCGCATGTCTCAACCTTTCGGCGGATGTAAACCGGCCATGGCCGGCTGCCGACGGGCCAGATGGTCAGGGCAAGCAGGACGAACAACGGTGCCGTGCCCGGATCGGTGGCATCGCCGGTGAGCAGGCCACCGAAGTCCTGACCAAACAGGCCATAGAGGACCGCGAGCGTCATTCCCGCGATCAGTGCGGGGCGCCGCCACCGCGGCCGCAGGACGGCCAGTGCGACGACGACCTGGATGATGCCAGCCGCCACGGCGAACGCGGTGCCGCGCCCGGCGAAGAGCTGGCCAGCCTGGTGATTCAGCCAGGCGAGCCAGCCGGGCTCGCCGTTCCCGGCGTAGGTCAACTCGGCGCCCGGCACGACCGCGGCGTGGTTAGCGCTGCCGATTTCGAGCAGCGCCAGACCGGTCCATAGCACCACCCAGCACCATCGGGTGCCTCTGGCGCCGAGCAGGCCGACGGCCGCGGCAGGAGCGCCGTCACTACCCGGAGTCCAGCTTCCAGCGGACCCGGGTTCGCTCGAGGGCACCGCGACCTCTGAGCCGCGCCTGGGCCACAGGATGACCGCGACGAGGGCGTACAGCAGCGCGGCCCCTGGCGCCCCGTTCAGTGCGCTGACGCCCGGCATGAACAGCCCGCCGACGCCCTCACCCAGAACCCAGACGCCCAGCGCCCAGGCGATCGAGGCAGGCAGCGCGAACCGAGCAGTGCGACGCCACAGCAACCCCGCGCCGAGAGCTACCTGCAGCGCCGCGAAGGCGCTGTTCCAGATGACCGGGTGCGCGGTGAGCAGGTCAGCGACCCGGTACCCGGCCCCGGTGAGCGGCCGGGGGAGTCCCATGTTGGCCATGCCCAGCATGTCGGCGAAGAAGGACTTACTGAACATGGACGGCTGGAACTGCAGCGCCCCGTCAAGCAGCCAGAGCGCGCCTAGGGCCATCTCCAGACGGCGGCGAGATCGTGTTGCTGCCGCGCCGCCCGTGGTGCTGGGCGGCGCGGCAGCGGCCGACGGCCGTTGCAAGATGGCGGGCCGTGTGGTCATGACACCTTGATGTGGAGGTCCATGCCCTGCTGCTTGTGGCCTGGGACCCCGCAGTAGACGTCGTATGTGCCCTTACTGAGCGTGACCGTCACCGATGCGGACTGACCGGGCGCAAGCAGGCCCTGAGTCTCAGCGTGGCTCACGCCAAGCCCGTTGATGACCAGGTTGTGCTCGAGCTGGCCCTTGTTGACGGCGGTGAAGGTGTACTTGCCTGCGGTGAAACTGCTGGTCGACAGCGCGATGTGGAACTCGGTCTCGGTGGCCGTCACGGAGGTCCCGCCGCCGCCTCCGCTGTTGCCGCCGCCGGACTGACCGGCCGGAGCGGACGTCTGGCCGCCGGAGCCGCCACTGCCTGATGAGCCGGATGAGGAGCAGCCCGCGATCATGGCGAAGGAAGCAACGATCAGCGGGACGGCGACCGCAAAGGCGCGGCGCCGCGGCCGTCTCCGCGACGCGCGTCGAACGGTCGGTGATGGAAACACAAGTCCTCCTCGTTGGGTGCCATGGCGCGAGCCCCCAGCCGCCCATGGCCTGGTAGTGCATACGTAAGGGCGAGGCTGGCGGTTCAAACGACCGGCGGCCTCTCGATAGAACCCGTACCCATCCAGCGCTGACCGCTGCGACAAATACACCAGGAGATCGGTACGCCAGGAGATCGGTCGCAGGCATGCCGCCGAGGCTCTAGTTCCAGAGCGGCTAGCGAAGCGCTACGTCAGGTCGAGCGCCCGCGGGCGTGCAGAGCAGCTCACGCGCCGCCAGCAGTGACGATCATGTCGGTGACGAAACCCGCGATGAGGCCGAGAAGGACGCCAAAGTAAAGCAGGTCCTTGCGGGTGCTCTTGAAGGCCACCCCGAGCAACTGGATGACGACATAGAGGATCGAGCCAGCGGCCAGCGTCAGGAAGATCACGCTGACCGCGTCGCTGGTGAATTGCCGCCCCAGGGCGGTGCCGACGATGGTCGGACCCCCGCCGATGAGGCCCATCAGCAGCAGGAAGCGCCACGATGGCCGGTCACCATCGGCCGCCAGGGGAGCGACGATACCGAAACCCTCGGTAGCGTTGTGCAAGGCGAAGCCGATGACGAGGACGGTCGCGAGCCCGACGGCACCGGCCGCAGCGCTGGCGCCGATGGCCAGGCCCTCGCCGAAGTTGTGCAGGCCGATGCCGACGGCGATCAGCAGCGACAGCCTCCTGGCCGGGGACCAGCCTGCGACACCCGCGCGGGTCGCCGACAGTTCGCCCGACGCCATCGCGCCAGGACCGAAGCGCTTTGCCCGCTTCGCCCGCCCGAGCCAGCGCTCGTAGTACACCAGGCTCAGCAGGCCGACGCTGATCCCGGCGAGGAACAGCGCGCCGTAGCCCAGGACAGGCCCGATCCCGCCGCTGCCGTCGTGCAGGTTGCCGAGGGCCGAGTCGACCGGCTCGAAGGCGTGCGAGAGCACGTCCCAGACGAGGAACAGCAGAATGCCGATCGCCAGCGCGTTCAGGAACTGGGAGAGCCCAGGCCGCGGTGAGCGGAGCCTTCCCATCGGCAGGCCGAGCACGATGGTTCCGCCGGCGATGAGACCCAGGAGGAGGGTCTGAGCTTCACTCATGCGCGGGACTCCAGAGACTGAGGGGACGCGGCGGCATCGACGTTCAGAAGTTAGGTTAGCCTAACCTAAGCTTGAGCCTGGACGTGACGGCGACCCCTGAATAGCCGGATCGCGGCCGCGAGCCCGAGCGCACCGCCCGGCACGATAGTGACCAGCGCGGGAAGCTGGTACCGCCAGGAGAACTGGAAAAGATCGGACACCAGCAGGACGCACGTGCCCGAACCCGTGAAGAGCAGGCACGCAAGCGCGAGTTGACTGGTGCCGGTGTCCTGTCGTCGCCGGAGGATGAGCGCCGAGCCCAGGAGTCCGGCCGCCGTAAGCAAGGCATAGAGCGCGCCCGGCGGATAGCCGCCGCCGAGCTGGTAGGCCCGCAGGAATGCGGCGCCCTGTCGCCAGACGGCGGGCTTGCCGCCACCGTACTTCGCTATCGCCCGGTCGATCTTGGCCGTGGATGTCCAGGGCGGGAAGTACGGGTATGTCCTCTGGAACTGCCACCGGTAGACGGGCGTGTCGCCGGCCGCGGTGGTGTGACTGACGGTGAACAGCTTCGCGACGTCGGTGCCGTAGGCGACCAGGACTCTCAGCGGCTGCTGGCTCGACACCCTGTGGTTGAAGTCAGAGATCTGGGCGTCGGTCTGCGCTCGCGACGGGTTCCGGTAGTACGGGCGGATCGGGGACCCAGGGTCGTACTCGAGCCAGTCAGGCCCGTGCGCCTGCTGTCCCGGCGAGGGGCACATGGCGCGTTCGGCCGCAGGAAGCCGGAGGGTGGCGCAGTCGGCAGCGGCCGCCATCCGGCCGTACAGGGAGGAGTCCCCGGTATGGGACAGGAAGAAGTTGCCCGCGATCAGGTAGTTGCCGGTCATGTAGGCAAGGACGGGCAGAGCGAACGCCGCGCATAGCGTCGCCGCCTTGCCGATCGCGATTCGCCAGCCGCCGGCAGCCCGCCCACCGAGTGCGAGCAGGAAGATGACGGCCGGCAGCAGCAGAGCCTCGCCGATCTGCGCGACGGTGGCTGAGGCTCCAAGCACGAGCCCGGCGGCGATGACCCGGCGCCAGCCGGCGGTCGGCTGCCAGAGCAGAATGGCCAGGCCCGCGACGATCAGGGCCTCGAGCCAGACGTCCGGCATCAGCACCTGCTCGATCTGCACCTGGTACGCGTCGAGCAGGACCGGCGCCATGGCCAGCGCGGCCAGCCAGCGCCCGGCACCGCGGCGCAGCAGTACGAGGTAGATGACGACCGCCATCGCGATGCCGACCAGATGCTGGACGGCCGCGACCAGGTCGAAGTTCCCGACGGCCAGAATCGCCCGCAGGACCCCGCCGTAGCCGAGAGGATCCATCCCGGGCGCCTCGCCCAGCAGGTACCTGGGCGTGTCGATGTAGAACAGCGCAGGACGGTACGCGAGCATCGCGAGAATCCTGAGCGCGAGTCCGGCAGCCAGCAGGACCAGCGCGGGCCAGTGCTGTCGCGCCGTCGCGGCGGCGGTCGCGCGCCAGCCGGCCTGCCCGGCCTGGCGGCCCGGCACGGCGGGGAGCATCCCCTTCGTCGTGCGGTCGGTGTCCTGGCTCGTCATTGCGGCGTCGGGTGGTGGCCGCCGCTGGAATGCCACAGGGCCAGGAAGACGGTCGCCAGGGCCAGCCATCTGGTCATCCGGTTCCGCGGCACCTGAGTGAGGGTGACCCACGCGATCGCCGTGTACCACGCGAAGACCCAGGGGGCAACCACGATCCAGGCGAAGGTGACCGCGAAGGGCGCAACGACCTCACGCGGCTGGTCAGACGAGATCCGCTGGTAGACCAGCCAGGCGACGACCAGCAGGGCGATCGGCCAGAGGACGCCGATCGCCGAGACCATCGCGGGTTTGCTGACTCCGAGCGCTTCGCCGCCGATCTCGACCAGCCACCACGGCGATGGCAGTGAGATCCACTTGGCTCCGCCTGCGAGCGGCGTGAGCGCACTGATCCCGTAAAAGCTGTACTGAAATGCCATCACAGCGATGGCGACCGCCGCGATCCTGGCCGTGCGCAGCCACTCGCGGCGCCTGAGCAACGGCCAGGCGAGGCCGATGCCGATGAGGACGGCGTTGATCTTGATCCCGCAGGCGAGGCCGATGAGAACGCCGATGAGCACGTCGCCCCAAAGGCCAGAGACGCGTCTGGCCACCTGAATCGAGCAGATGGCGGCGGCAGCGACCAGTGTGTCAAGGTGACCACCGCTGACGAGTTGCTGCAAAATGACCGGGTTTGCCACCCAGAACAGCGTCGCCCGCACCGGATCGTCCGACGTCTTCAGCAGGAGCACGCCGACGCCGATGAACACCAGGCCGTTGAGGATCATCAGGATCCAGATGGTGCTGGCGACGTGCGGCCCGCCGATGAAGGCGGCGAACCTCTGGATCACGGTGGCCAGCGGCCCGTATACGGAGGGCTGCGACTTCCACAGGTCGCCGACCGCCTTCGTGTACGGCGAGTGTGCTCCGAGGAACGCCAGCGGGCTGGTCGTGTAGGGATTGCCGCCCCGCGCCGCGATCCTGCCGTAGGCCGCGTAGCTTGCCGTGTCCGACGAGCCAACCGGGGTGAGGCTCGACCATCACCGCGACGACGCCGGCGCTCGCCAGCAGCAGGTGGCGCGGGTTGGGCCGCCAGCCCTGGCTGTGCGCCCACGAGCATTCCAGCGAGCCCCAGGCAAGCCAGGATGTTGCCGGTATAGAGCATCACCGACGCGAGGACGTTCTCGTTGGCGAGCGAGGGCAGAAGGTGCGACAGCGGCAGCTCGACCTTCAGCGTCTCGGTATTCGGCGCGGTCGCTCCCACCAGCATCCCGAGCAACAGGCCGAGCGCGGAAATGGAGATCGCGACCTTCGGCTCCGAGAGCTTGCTCCAGGCGAGCTTGCGGATGAGCTCGCTCATCACCCACTCGACAGGTCCCCTGGCCGGCTTTCGCTCAGCGGGTTCCTGGTCAGCCGCGCCCGGCGCGAGCGCGGGAGCCTCCGTGGCGGCGGAACCGTTCAGGCTGGCAGCGACGGCCGGCGCTTCCTCGCCGTCCGTCGTCTGCATGCCTGCGCGTTCAGCCATGGCAGCACGTCCTAACGGAGCGGTGGGTGGCACACAAGGCCTCCAGGGCAACACTGGTGGATCGTGTTGTGACGAGCCCGCCAGCATGCGTGGCTCGCGCTCAGGCGCCAGATCGGAAAACCCCTGCGCCCGTCGGCCGCGGCAGAAGTCGCCGGCTGCATGCCACCATATGCGGCTTGACGGTCCCGCCGGGTCACTCCCGCTCCGCGGACAACGGCTGGCGAATGCGCTGGGTTCCTTACCGACGAATGTACTTTATGTCGCTGCCAGTCTGGCACGGACGTGCTCGCGGCACTGCAATCCACGCTAGTGTCGCCGCAGCCTGGCGCGCAGCCGTTCCTTGCGGACATCGGCCAGAATCACCCTGGAGGCGTTGCGGGCAGGGGCAGCCATCACCCCGCCGCCTGGGTGCGTGCCCGAGCCGCACAGGTACAGCTCTGCGACGGGGGACCGGTAGTCGCCGTAGCCGAAGATCGGGCGCAGCGAGAGCATCTGATCCGGCGTCATCTCGCCCTGGAAGATATTGCCGCCGAGCAGGCCGTAGCGTTCCTCGATGTCCGGCGGTGCGAGGACCTCGTCGTGCAGCACCGACGCCGTGAACCCTGGGCAGTACTCCTCGACCGTCTCGAGTATCCGCCGCAGGTAGGCCCTGACGTTCGCTGTCCCAGGTTCCGGTCGCGAGCTGATAGGGCCCGTACTGGGTGAATGCCAGGGCGATGTGGCTGCCCGGGCGGCGCCAGCCCTGCCTCATGCGCGGTCGGGAAGACCATTTCGAGATAGGGATGCTCCGACGAGCGGCCGTACTTCGCGTCGTCCCAGGCACGCTCGAGGTACTCCACCGACGGGGAGATCGCCATCAGGCCGCGATGCAATTGCTCGGGCCGGCTGTCGTCCCATGCGGTAGGGCGCGGCAGTTCGGACAGGGCCAGGTTCACCTTGACCGATCCTGACCTGGTCCGCAGTCGCCTGACGTCGCGCACGACCTCGTCGGGCAGATGGCCGAAGCCGACCAGATCCCGGTAGGTGGTGATCGGGTGCGCGCTTGAGACGACCCGGCGGGCGGTGATGACCGATCCGTCGTCGAGTTCCACTCCGCCGGCGCGGCCGCCTCGTACCGTCACCCGGCGCACGGCCTCAGCCGTGCGGATCTCAGCACCGGCTGCCTGCGCAGCACCGGCGAGCGCCTGGCTCACGCCGCCCATCCCGCCGTGCACCCAGCCCCACGCGCCCTTGTGCCCGTTCACCTCGCCGATCCAGTGGTGCATGAGCACGTACGCCGAACCCGGGCTCATCGGCCCGCACCAGGCGCCGATGATCGCCTGAGTCGCGAGGGCGCCCTTCACCCTCGCGTCCTCGAACCACTCGTCAAGGAAGTCAGCGGCCGACATCGTGAACAGCCGTACGGCCTCGGCGATGTCCCGCCCGGTCCAGCCGCGCAGCCTGGCGCCCACCGCCGCCCACTTCGGCAGTTCGGCGAGCGCGAGGTTGGGCGGAACCACGAACAGCAGGTCCTTCAGCAGGTGCGCGACCCGGTCGAAGTGCTTGTCGAACTCCAGGTACGCCGCGGCGTCCGCGGTCGAGAGCTTCGCGATCTCGGCGGCGTCGCGTGCGGCGTCTCCCCACAAGGTCAGGCCGGTCCCGTCAGGGAACGGGACAAAATAGTCGGGCGTGACGATCGACACTCGGTAGCCGTGCCGCTCCAGGTCAAGCTCACGGACGATGCGCGGCGGGAGCAGGCTGACCACGTAGGACGCGCTGGAGATCCGGTAGCCGGGCCATGGTTCCTCGGTCACCGCCGCGCCGCCGAGCAGGTCCCGCCGCTCAAGGACCAGCACGTCGAGGCCGGCCTTTGCCAGGTAGGCGGCGCACGCCAGGCCGTTGTGTCCGCCGCCGACGACCACGACGTCCCTGACCCCGCCAGCCTGCGCCGGACTCACCATCGGCACCTCCCCTGACCCACGCACGCCACAGGCCCGGCCAGGGAATCAATACCCAGCACCCGCCGTCACGACGCGAGGCGTGGTCGCGGGATCGGGGGTTCTGACGAGACCTCGTCTCGTCAGAACCCCCGATCCGGAGTCGCCGGCCCTTAGGGCAGGCTCGCGTCGATCCCGGTGACCGCCCCGTTCGCGGCGACGTTGATGGTCGTCGCCGTCTGCTCCGACGTGGCCTGCTGCCACCACTGGGTGGCGAAGCCCGAGTCGCCGCAGCCGATGGAGAACTTGACGTGATACTGCCCAGGAGGCAGGTCGATCAGCGAGTAACTCCCGTCACTGGCCGTCACAGCGATGACCGGATTGAGCGTGTCGCCGAAGAGCGGCTCTGGCACCGGGCTGACCGGGAAGGCGGTCACGCATTCGCCAGCGACAGGCTGGCTCTGGTGCGTCACCGTCCCTGAGATGGCGCCGCTGGCGGCGAGCGTCGCGTTGATGCCCGCCGTCGTCGCGCTCGCCGTGACCGTGACATCCGTCGCGGTCGCCATGGACTGCCGGTTCTTGTACCACTGCGGCGCGTAGGCCGTCTGGGTGGCATTGCCAGGGCAGAACGCATCGCCGAAGTAGACGTGGTAGGTGCCAGCACCGAGCGTGCGTAGCTGGTAGTTGCCACGCGGGCCGGTAATCGCGGCCCCGGCCGAGTTGCCCGGATCAACGGGCACCGCGACCACGCAGACGCCAGCCAGCTTGCCTGAGCCGCCGCGCACCGCTCCGGCGATCGATCCGGCCACTGCGAGCTTGGCGTTGATGCCCGTGACGGCGGCGGGCGCCTTGACGGCGACCGGCGCCGGCCGGACCGACGTCGCGAGCTGCGGCGTGGATCTCCGGCACGGTATGAACGTCATCTGGTAGGAGCCGGTGCTCAGGCCGGCGATCGTGTAGTTCCCGCTGGCGTTGGTCTCGGCGAATCCTTGCGACTCCGTCGCCGAGTCAACGGCCTCGACGCAGGTTCGCGCCGCCGGGGTGCCCGAGTCGTTCCTGACCCGGCCGGAGATCGAGCCGCCAGGCGCCAGCGTCTCGTCGATCCCGGTCACGGCACCGCCGGGAGCGACCGTCACAGGCGTGCCAGACTGCGGCGTCGCCTTCTGCTTGTACCAGCGGCTGCCGTAGAGTCCTCGGCCGCACTCAAAGAACTGGACCACGTAGGTCGCGGGCGGCACCTCGCGCAGGACGTAGCTGCCGTCCTTGCTGGTCACCGCGGTGTCCGATCCGAAGAAGAACCGCGTCAGGCTCGCCTCTCCGACGGGCGTCGCCGTCACGCAGATCCTCGCCAGTGGCTGGCCGTTACGGTTCGTGACCGTCCCCGCGATGCTTCCGCTCGGCTGGAGCACGGCGTTGATGCCGGACGTGACCGAACCCGCGGTAGCAGACACGAAATTGGCGCTGCCCGCATCTGGCTTGTCCATGAACCACTGCCGTGCCAGCGTGCCTATCCCGTAGAAGCAGCCGAAGTTCACGGCATAGAGCCCGGGCGTCAGGTTCGTCGCTTGATACGCACCGTTGGAGGCGAACGCGAAGTTGCCGAAGTAGAAGCCGAACCGCAGGTCCGACACCGGGGTGATGATGACGCAGGCGTCCCTCGGCCTGTTCCCCGACGTGTCGGTGATCAGGCCCGCGATGGTCGCGCCCGGCCGCATGGCGGCATTGATGCCGCCCCTCGTCTTGCCGGCGGTGAGCTCGACCGGGTTGGCCGTGGCTTGGTTCGTCTGACCGCGGTAGAACTGCGGTGCGTAGCTGCCTGCATTGTTGCACCCGCCCTGGAACCGGATCCGGTATGAGCCGGTCGGCATGGCGTTGACCGAATACGAGCCATCGCGCCGGCTAACGGCGCCCGCGAAGCCGTGCCTGCCCTGGAACTCGACGCAGATGCCAGCGACCGGAGCGCCGTGGATGTCGGTCACCACGCCCCTCGCGATGGCGCCGAGCGGCATGAAGGCGTCAAAACCGGACACGGTGTGGCCAATGCGGACCTTCACCGAGCGCCTCAGCGGGAGGTAGTTCCCCCGGTTGCCACAGCGGCGGAAGAAGACCCGGTACTTGCCGGTGCTCAGGCCGAGGATCTGATAGGTGCCGTCAGCACCAGTCCTGGCGCCTGAGGAATTCGCATGGCCCTCGGCGAAGACACAGATCCGCCTGAGCCGCTTGCCTCCGGGGCCCGCGGCCCTGACCGTGCCAGTGATGGCGCCGCCGGTCGGCATGACCGGACTGATGTGCCGGGCGACGGTGCCGCTCTTGATGACGACCTTCGTCGCGTGCACCTGGGTAAAGGCGTGCCGCCACCACACCGAGGCGTAGTTGCCCTTGTTGCCGCAGCGCGCGAAGCGGACCTGATAGGTGCCAGGGATGAGCGCGTGCATGGTGAACTGGCCGTTGCTGGCCGTCCGCGCGAACCCGCCGAACAGGAACCTTCTGCCGACTCGCCCGATTGACTCGGCGCAGATCTTCGCCAGCGGCTGGCCGGCGGAGTTCCGAACCGTGCCGTCCATCTCGCCACCCAGTTCCAGCGCCGCGTTGATCCCGCGTGTCGTGTGGCCGGCCGTGACTGGCACCTTTGTCGGCCGGTGCCGCGAAAGATAGAACGTCACGCCCCGGTAGTACTGGCCCAGCCAGTTGGTCTTGCGCGAGCAGTCATAGAAGGCGACGATGTACCGCCCGGGCCGCAGGCTGCCGATGCGATACCGTCCGGACTTCGCGGTCCTGACGAGCGCGCCGCGACCGCGGCCCACAGAGTAGGCCACGACGCACATCCCCCGGAGCGGCTGCCCCCGGCCGGTGACCCGGCCCGCGATCGCGCCCTTGCCCGCGGTCAGGGCTGATGTGCCGGCGCGCGCCGGGCGCCGAGGCGGCGCGGTTCCCTGATTCGTGCTCCGAACGGAAACTGCCTGGTTCCCCGCGCTCGCCACGACCGACGCCGAGGTACGGAGCACTGCCATGCCCGCGTTCCTGACGTGTCCGGCGGCGACAGCTAGCTGGGATGCCGCCGTCGGCACCAGCCGGCCGCCCGACCACTGATCGAGATAGCGCCCTGGATCCGAGCAGTCGCTGAAATGCAGCGTGTAATTCCCCGGGCGGAGCGGATTGAGCGTATACCTGCCGTCCCGGCCGGTCATCGCCATCGCATTCCCTGCGGGCCCGGTCGCGACAACGCACGCGCCAGCCAGTGGCGTGTGGCCAGTGCCCGCGACGACACCGGTAATTGCGCCGACCCGGCTGCTGATTGCCGGGGCGCCCGCGATCCTGGCGTCCGGCCCGATCCCGCTGGGGGCGGGTTGAGCCGTTGCCGGATGGCGCGTTCCGATTGTGCTCGCCTGAGCCGAAACTGCCACGAAACCGCTGGCCAATGCCATGCACGCCAGAGTTACAGGAATCAACCGAAGCTTCATTGCTTGCCGCCACTCGCCGAAGGTTGGGTAAGTTATACACTTCGTAAGACCTTCCGCGTAGGCATATCAGTGCACGTTTTCATCACAAACGACAAAGCGGATATGCATAGCGGCCGCAGGTTCCTGAACACGAATGCACGAGCCGGGCGATAACAACCTGTAGAACGCATTTGATGGGCGAAGGCTTGTTGTGAGCCGATTAGCCTGCAAAGAGTGTTTTGCCGTTATCCCGGCGCGGCGGCCCGGGCTTGCGGAGCACTCGTTAACCAAACGTCGAACTCTCCGTTTCTGGCTCTGCCAAGAAACTGAGAGACGTGCGTGCCGTGGCATGACCGCGAGCGTCGGGAGCGGAGGTCAGGAGGAGGGTCAGGTAGCCTGAAGGACCTGACAGCCATCTGACAACTCGCGAGGTCCGCCGTCGCGGCATCGGGCAGCCGGGCGACAGGCTGGCGGGTCTGGGCCGGGTCTCGCCGCTATGTTTGGCACGGGCCTAAATGCGGGAGGGATCGCTGATGGGGGCGGCGGGCAGCTTCGCAGACGCTGCCGGGCAGTATGAGCGCGCCGCGCCCGGCCATCATCCGTGTTCAGGCGCTGCCGGCACGCCAGCCCGAGTCCCGCCACACCGACCGCGGCATCCCGCAGACCGTGTTTAACGAGTTTCTGCGCATCGTCTCCGACGCGTCCGGATGGGCCTACGCGATCGTCCTGGCGCTGGCGATGCTCGACGCGCTGCTGCCGATCGTGCCCAGTGAGACCGCGGTCATCACGGCCGGCGTCGTGGCGGCTACCGGGCGGATGAACCTTCTGCTGGTCATCGTCGCGGCTGCGCTCGGCGCGTTCCTCGGCGACAACACGGCATATCTGCTCGGCCGGCGCTTCGGCCCGCGGGCGATGGAGACGATCTTCCGCGGGAAGAAGAGCCAGAAGTCCTTCGAGTGGGCCGAGCGGCAGCTCGCCAGGCGCGGCGGTGAGCTCATCGCCGTGGCCAGGTTCATTCCCGGCGGGCGGACCGCCGTGACGCTCAGCGCGGGAATCCTGCACTTCCCTTGGAAGCGATTCGCTGTCTTCGACGCGATCGCCGCGGTGCTGTGGGCCGTCTACGCGGCGTCGCTCGGTTACTTCGGCGGGCAGGCGTTCGAGGGAGCCGCCTGGAAGGGACTAATCCTCGCGCTCGTGACCGGAATCGCTCTGACGGGCGTGATCGAGGTCGTCCGATGGTTCCTCAAGCGCCGCAAGGACCGCCGCAGCCAGCGGGCCGATGTCACAGAACGGCAGAGTTCGGCCGCACCCAGCAGCCGGCGCTGAACCCGCTAGCCGCGTTCCGCGGCCGGGCCGCGGCCTCCCGGCGGGCGCCGGTCACCGGGCGGGCGCCCGTCGCCGGGGCGGCGGCGGTCAGTGGGCGGGGCCGCCGTGCTGCCCCGAATCTCCAGGTGCGGCCTGGCCAGGATCACCGAGCCGACCTCGCCGGGATGCGCCATCCGGTTCAGCAGGCAGCTCGCGGCCTGACGGCCCACATCGAATCCCGCGCTGTCGACCGTGGTCAGCCACAGGTGACGCAGCTGCGCGAGATAGGTGTTGTCATAGCCGACGACGGACAGGTCCCGCGGCACCTTGAGGCCGAGCTCCTCGGCGGCGGTCAGGGCGCCGACACAGGAGATGTCGTTGTAGCCGAAGATGGCCGTGGGCGGTGCCGCCGAGCTCAGCAGCCGGACAGTGGCCCGATAGCCGCCCTCCTCGGTATGGTCGCCGGACTCGACCGTCGCCCAGGCGGCGAGCCCGTGCGCGCGCATGGTGTCCTCGAAGCTGCCGCGGCGCAGCTCACCGACCCGGCCCCGGCCGCTGATGTGCGCGATGGCCCGGTGACCCAGGCCGATCAGGTGCTCGGTCGCGATGGTGCCGCCATGCGCGTCGTCGTTCGCGACGACATCGAGCTGAGCCGTCGCGTCATCCCTCGCGCCCGCGACAACCGTCGGGAGCCTGGCGGCGATCGACCTGAGAATCGACGGGTCAGGCAGGGTCCCGACCGCGACGATCCCGTCCACCCGCAGCTCGAGGAACGATGCGACCAGGTCCTGGCCCGTGCGCCGGCTGAGATGGCCGTCGGCCATGAGCATCCTCAGGCCGTGTGCGGCGAGGGTGTGATTCAGCCCGTCGAGCAGATCGACGAACCACGGATTGCGCATGTCGTCAAGGAGCACGCCAACGGTGTGGGTGCGGCGCTCGCTCAGGCTGCGTGCAGCGGCGTTCACCCGGTACCCGAGCTCGG
Organism: uncultured Actinomycetota bacterium; assembly: GCA_963696215.1. Taxonomy (GTDB): domain Bacteria; phylum Actinomycetota; class Actinomycetes; order Streptosporangiales; family Streptosporangiaceae; genus Chersky-822. Next base: position 267,604 of record CAVOJF010000002.1, on the reverse strand, counting down.
CCGCCGCGGCGAGCACCGCCTGCCGCTTGCCCTGACTCACGCTGCCGGCGCCGCGGAGCACGAGGGACACGAGCGACTTCGAGACGCCGGCCAGTTCGGCCACGTCGCGGATGGTGGGATGACGAGAGTCCGGGCCGGCCTGCGTCATCTGGAACGCTCCACTCGGCTAAGAGCCGTCGATGCGGCCCGATAATCGGGCATTGACATGGAGCGTAGCCGTGGCACACGCTGAATTCTAGATATGGACCGTTCCAAACAAGCGCTGGAGCCTCCGGCTTCGGCCGGCGGCCGGATCGGCGTCGGGGTCGTCGGCTTTGGCTGGATGGGCAGGGTGCACAGCCGGGCCTACTCGCGCCTGCCCCACCACTTCCCTGACCTCCCGCTGCGGGCGGACCTGATCGCCGTCGCCGACGACGCGCCAGGCAGGGCGCAGGAGGCCGCCGATCAGTTCGGGTTCGCGGCCGCGACCACGGACTGGCGCGAGGTCGCCGCCGATCCGCGGGTAACGGCCGTCAGCGTCACCGTTCCCAACTACCTGCACCGGACGGTTGGAACGGCGCTGGCGAAGGCCGGCAAGCACCTGTGGATCGAGAAGCCGGTCGGTCTCGGCTCCGACGATGCCAGGGCTGTGGCGGCTGCCGCTGCGGCGGCCGGCGTCCAGGGAACGGTCGGCTTCAACTACCGCTACGCCCCGGCTGTGGAGGCGGCGCGCGACCTGATCGCATCGGATGCGATCGGAGACATCACGCACGCCAGGTTCCGGTTCTGCAGTGACTACGCGGCCGATCCTGAGTCGGCGCTGACCTGGAGGTTCACGCGCGACCGAGGCGGCAACGGGGTGCTCGGTGACCTCGCGTCGCACGCCGTCGACCTGGCCAGTCACCTCGTCGGCGAGATCTCCTCGGTGGCGGCGGACGCGGCCGTGTTCGTTCCCGCCAGGGCGACGCCGACCACAACGACGACGGGACATATGCGGGCGGCCGGGAAGCCAGGATCGGTGGAGAACGAAGACTATGTCTCGTGCCTGGTCAGGTTCGCTTCGGGCGCCCGCGGCGTGATCGAGGCGTGCCGCGTCGCCGTCGGTGACCAGAATGCCTATGGCTTCGAGATTCACGGCCGCTCGGGCGCGCTGTGGTGGGACTTCCGCCGGATGGGTGAACTCCGGGTCAGCCGCGGCACCGACTACCAGGATCAGCCGGTCGCGACCGTCCACGTTGGCCCGGCGCACGGCGCCTACGCCTCGTTCCAGCCGGGGGCGGCAACCGCCATGAGCTATGACGACCTCAAGGTCATCGAGGCGTCCCGCTTCTTGCGCTCGATCAGTGAGCGACGTGCGTGCGGGGCGGCGCTCGCAGACGCCGTCCGGGTCGCCGCGGTGCTTGACGCGGTCACTAGGTCGGTGCGGGAGGGCTCATGGGCGGACGTCAGGTGAGCGTGCGGGTCGGCGTCATCGGGGCCGGCATTATGGGGGCCGATCACGTGCGCACGGTTGAGCGGTCTGTGCTCGGCGCGACCGTGACCATGATCGCCGATGTCGACCTGGGACGCGCCGAGCAGGCGGCTCAGCTTGCGGCTGGTGCGGCTGTGACCAGCGAGGGGCTCGAGGTGATCGCAAGCCGGGCCGTCGATGCGGTCGTCATCGCCTCGCGCGACTCGACGCACGCCGACCTGGCCATTGCCGCCATCCGGGCGGGCAAGCCCGTCTTGTGCGAGAAACCGCTGGCACCGAGCGTCGCCGAGTGCGCCCTCGTCGTGCGAGCCGAGGACGAGGCGCGCGCCGGCGGAGGACGACCGCCCCTCGTGTCGGTCGGGTTCATGCGCCGATTCGACCCTGGCTATCAGGAAATGAAGGCGGCCATCGCCGCCGGGGTGTGCGGCGTGCCGCTGATGGTCCGCTGCTGTCACCGGGGAGTCCGGTCGGTCCCTGACGCGACAACGGAGTGCAGCATCACCGGCTCGGCGGTGCACGAGTTCGACATCGTGCCGTGGCTGCTCGGCCAGCCGGTGGTCTCGGTGAGCTGGCATTCGCCACGGATCAGCGCGCAGCCGGGCGGGATGCAGGATCCGCAGTTGATGTTGCTGCACACCGCGGATGGTGTGCTGACCACGGTCGAAACGCTGCTCAACGGCAGGTACGGCTACGACATCCGGTGCGAGGTCATGGGCGACCGCGGCGCCGTCTCGCTGGGCCACGCGGGCCATGTCGTGATCGATTCGGAGCGGACCAGGAGGCGGTCGTATCCCGCTGACTGGCGGTTTCGCTTCGCCGACGCCTACCGGCTTGAACTGCAGGAATGGATTGACGGCATCCGGGCTGACCGAGCCAGCGCCCTGCTGGCCTCGGCACGCGATGGCCTGGCCGCGGCGGTCATCGCCGAGTCAGCCATCACGTCAATGAAGGACGGCGGACGGGTCGTGGTCGTGCCATGACCGCGCGTGCGGCAGCGAACCAGCCTGCCACGTTCTGCGCCGACCGGTTCGGAGCGCGGATGACGGGACGCGGACTCGGCGGCGCAGTGATCGCCTGCGCGCCGCGGCCTCGTGGCCTGTCAGATGGCGACCGATTTCGTCCACGCGATCCTGGCCTCGAGCTCGTCCAGATAGCCCTGGCTCATCCAGGTCGCCTGCGGCTCGACCCCGCGGCGACCGAGCGCCGCGCACAACGCAGCCGTCTGGCGCTGCTGGTCCGCGACGATGGCGGCGACGTTGTCGGGGACCTCTATCTCGTAGGCGTCGCAGAACACCTCGATCCGTCGACGACGATCCGGTGCTTTCGCGTAGCGCAGTGAGCGGACGCACTCCTCGTCAGGGCGGAATGGTGCAGAGTATTCGAGCGCGCAGGCGACATCGAAGACCGGCAGCGCCGGCATGGCAAGATCCCAGTCGATCAGCCCGACGATCTCGTCGCTGCGCCAGACCGTGTTCCACGGCCCGAAGTCGCCGTGGCAGATGATCTGGCCTGGCCCGCAAGTCCCGGCGCCGCAGGCCCATTCGCTGTCCGGTCCTGGCCGGTATGCGGCGACGACATCGTGGTAGCGACGCAGGAAGCCGGCCCATTGCCGCAAGCCATCCTCTGGCACGATCCTGGCCCAGCCGTCAGCGCCCGACTCGCCGTCGATCCAGCTCAAGATCTCCTCTGCGCCGTCCGTTCCGACGACCGCCGGTGCCGGGAACCCGGCCGCGCGAAGGTATCGCAGCAGGTCGTGCACCGCCGGCGACCAGGTCGCCAGCGGTCGCCGAACGGTGCTGTCTGTGCGCCGGATCCGATCGGTCATACGCCTGTCAGATCACGAGGCCGAGGCCGCCGTCGACCACCAGGGTCTGGCCGGTCGCGTACCGGCGTGCCGATGAGCGCGAGGCATGGCGTCGGCGATGTCGTCGGCGGTGGCGACCCGGTGCAGCGGCGCGACGAGTTCGACGCCCGCCTTGCGCTCGTGCCAGTCCTGCGTCCACGGCGTCGCGACCAGCCCAGGTGCGACGGCGTTGACCCGCACGCCGTCGCCCGGCGTGCTTGGCCATGATCGTCGTCAGGTGATCGAGCGCGGCCTTGGAGACCGCGTACGGCAGCGAGCTGCCCGTCTGCCGGACGCCGGCGATCGAGGTGATGTTGATGATCCAGCCGTCGTCGGCGCCGCCGCAGCAGCGGGAGCGCGGCCTGGCTGACCAGGAAGGTGCCGACGACGTTGGTGCGCAGCACCCGTGTCCCAGTGCTCGACGGTGACGGCGTCGATGTCGGGCAGCGGCACGTCGACGGTCACGCCGGCGTTGTTGACCAGGCCGTCGAGGCGTCCCCACCGCTGCTCGGCGGCGCGCGATCAGCGCGGCCGCCGTGGCCGGGTCGCCGATGTCGCCCTGGACGTACACGGCGTCGGGCAGGCTCGGCGGCGACCTGCGTGCCCGCCTCCACCGACGTTGCGGAGTTGACCACGATCCCGGCGCCGAGGCCGGCGAGCCGCCGGGCGATGGCCTCGCCGATGCCGCTCGAGGAACCGGTGACGATGACCGCCCGACCGGTGAGGTCCATCATGGTCCCCCTCAGGTGGGCGGATTGGCTCGAAAGAGCCTAGCCTGACCGCGGAAACCGACTAACACGGCAATCAGATAGCCGACGGTCGCTACCGCTTGAAAGCATCCTTGATGTTCTTGCTGGCGTCCTTGGCCTGCTCACCGACCTGCCTGGTGCTGCCGCTGATCCGCTCGCTCTGGCCTTCGGCTCGCAGATACGGATCGCCGGTCGCCCTGCCGAGGTCCTGCTTGGCGTGACCCCTGCTCATCATGAACCGGTTCCTGAGCTTGTCCATGAAGCCCATGGTGCGCCTCCTTTCACGGCTCCGCGCAGCGCCGTGCTCCGCGGATGTGTCCAGCGACTGCCCTGCATTCGGCCACTCACACACCAGTGCCCGCCGCCCCGTGACGCGCCGCTCGCGAGTTGCTTCGCGGGCCGTGTCTCGGCTCCCCGCCGCGTCCGGCGGGTATGAATGGGCCACTCATACCCGAAATCCGCAATCGATGGACCATTCATGCCCGCCGGTAGGACACGCCAGGCCGGCCCGCTCGGCGGTGCTGGCGCGGGCGGGCCAGGTCGGACTCAGTTGCTGGCGAGGTGCAGGGACGTGCCGAGGCGGCGGGCCAGGTCAGCGGCGCGGCTGAGCTCGGCCGGGCTGAACGGCGAGCCCTGGCGGGTGAAGTGCAAGTGCGTGCCGAGGTTCGGGGGAGTGGTTGGGCCGTCCGCGGACGCGGACGGCCCAACCAGTCGCAAACGAGCCCCGTTGTCCCAGGTCAGCTCGGCCACGGACGCGCCACGCGAGCCCGCCGGGGTGACCGGCTCTCCGTGGAGCAGTTCCGTGAAGAGCCTGGTAGCGTCGGCAAGGTCACTCACGCGGTGTTCGACCGGTCCGAATGCCGACGCTGGCCCGGGTGCGGGCAGGTCAGCAGGCGGGTCCAGGCTCGGCGTGCCGGACTGCTCGGCGAGCTGGATGACGATGCCGTGGGCGTCCCTCGGGTGCAGGAACGCTTCCTTCCAGAAGGCGCTCGACAGGTCGACGCTGACCGGCTCGATGCCGAGCGCCCGCGCATCGGACAGCGTCTGGCCGAGGTCGGCGACGAGGAACGTGAAGTGGTGCGGCCCGGGGCCGCGCGAGGTCAGGAAGCGCTCGAGGAACGCACCATCGGGCCCGGGGGTCGGGGTCAGCAGCTCGATCTTCGGGCCAGCGCCGAAGCGGAGCTGGCCCCACCAGTAGCCAGGAGAGTCGTCGCCGTAGACCCAGCCGCCGCCGAGCAGGCCGCCGAACAGCTGCCAGCCGTCAGCGAGCGTGTATGTGCCGATCGCGACGTGATCGAAGCTGACCGGCCTCATGAGCGTTCGCTCGCCAGCCGAGCCCCCTCAGAGTGCGTGAATCGCTCCGTGCCAAATCTCACTGCCAGCTCCTGGGTCGGCCTCGGAGGACGAAGCGCAATCCTCCCACGGGTCGACTGCCGCGGCGCTTTCCGGCCCATGGTGGCCTGGCGGTGGCCGGCCACGGCTCCATGCGCTTGTCGGGCGTAGTGTCCGCGGATAGTTTGGCCAGACCAGTGGTCGCGCACCTGAGGCGGGGCAGGTGGCGGGCTGGCGTTCGCGGAGGGGGTTTCTCGTGGATAAAGATCTGGCCGGGCAGGTCGTTGACGTGGCTCAGCGAGTCGTCGCCAGCGGAGCTATCTCGACGAACGGGCACGGCAACGTCAGCATCCGCGTGCCCGGCGCCGACGAGATGTACTTCACCGCGGGCCCGTCCCTGCGCAATCATCCCCTGTCCGCGGTCGTGCGGGTCGGACTCGACGGGACGCTGCTGGAAGGCGACCTGCCGCCGATTCAGGGGGCCGTCGTCGCCATGCACACGGCCATGTACGCCGATCATCAGGACGTGGGCTGCGTGCTGCACACACACTCGCCGTACGCGACGGCCTACGCGGTCGCGCACCGGCCCATCGGGTGCTGGGTGGAAGCCATGGCTATGTTCGGGCTGGCGGACGGCGTGCCGGTGGCCGGCTACGGGCCGCGCGGATCCGACGAGGCCGTCGCCAACATCCGGGCTGCTGTGACGCCCGGGGTGCCAGGAGTGCTGCTTGCCAATCACGGCGTCCTGGTCTTTCACCGGACTCCGGACCTGGCCGTCCTCGCAGGCGGCGTGATCGAGGAGGCGGCCCAGGCCGGCATCAACGCCGGCGGGCTCGGCGGGCCGGTCGAGATTCCCGCTGACCTGCGTGCCGCGGCGCTCCAGCGAGCCATGACCTTCGACCACCAGGGCACCGTGCGCGCGTGAGCTGGGCTGGCTGAGAGGGCTCGTGAATGGCTGAGCCCGGCAGCGATATTTGCTTGACGGACGGCGAGCAGGGTGCCCACCATGGGTCTCTGCGCGTCTGCCCGGTCGGCGGACAAGTACGCGCGAGCACGAGAGGAGGCGAGATGTCTGCCCGGTCCCTGAACCCTGTCGTGAAAGGTCGCAAGACTTGTCGTTTCCTCGCTCGTTTCAATGCGGACACTGCGGCGTAGCTGTCTCGCTGGATGCTCCCGGCACGTCGCATCGCAACCATTGCCCTAGCTGCCTGTGGTCCAGGCACCTCGATCGCAACGTCCCCGGTGACCGGAAAGCTGGCTGTCCTGGCGGCATGGAGCCGATCGCGGTCACGGTCCGAGGGGAGCACCGGTGGATGCTGATTCACCGCTGCACCCACTGCGGCCGGCTGCGGATGAACCGCACCGCCGCCGACGACAACGTGCTGCTGCTGGTCCAGCTGGCGGCGCTGCCGCTGGCCACGCCGCCCATACCGTTCGCGGGACCGGCGACGCCCGCCGCCAACGGCGCCAAACCGCGGACCGACGAGGCTGCGGAAGCGGCCAGAGCTTCCGCCAGGGTCAGAACTTGACGTGTAGCAGTTGCTTCGCCTTGGTCCACCTGAAAACGACGTCGGTGGGGACGTGTCCGCAGACGCCGAGCAGCAGTTCGGTCTCGCTGTCGCCGTACTTCTTGCCTGACCCGATGTAACCGGCGCCCATGGCCAAGGTGGGCGCCAGCCCGCCGCACCGGGCGCGGTTCGCGAAGCGGCCGAGGATGTTGTCGCGGTGCCCCCAGCCAGGTCCGTCGTCGTACATCCACGCGTAGTTGGAGCCGAGCGGATTACGCCAGCCGCCGGCCCAGTTGCCGCCCGCGGCAATCCAGCGGCCGCCCCCCGGCAGGCGGGTCGGTAGCTGGTTCAGCGGGGGGTCGTCGTCGTTCCTGGCTCCAGTCTGCGCGATGGCGTTCAGCGACTTGGTCAATACCGCGGCCGGGGCTAGGCCGCGAGCCAGGCGCTCGAGGTTGACGGTGACGAACAGTTGCTTGATGGGGCCGAGCTTGCGGTAGGCCGTCAGCGAGAACCTCATTCCGCCCATGTGCTCGAGCACGCTGCGAGACCGGCCTGTGGCGCGCAGGACCTGCCGGTCGCAGTAGGTCCCGTCCTTGGCGGTAGAACACGCGCGCACGGCGAGGAAGTTCGGCCGCGGGGGCAGGCTTCGGCTCGGATTGTGCGGCGGCAGGATGCCGGTCTGGGCTACGGCCGAGACTCCCGGCACCCGGGGTGATGCTGACGCGGCGAATGCGGCGGACTGGCTAAGCAGCGATCCCGCCGCGGCAGCGACGGCGACCGTTCCGACAACGAGTCGGCGAATCGGCATGAAGGGCTCCTCCCGCTCCGCAGGAGAAGCTAGCGGGTCGGCTGCATCGTGTTCCGGCAAAGCCGGAAATCAGCCAACCGATGGGTCAAAGTCCCCAGAATGAACCGGTCAGCCCCACGCTGCGGAGGTACTGCGCGGCCCGTGATGGCTCTCGCCTGACGTAACCGCGTTCGAGGCGCCCGTCGTACCAGTGCGCGGCGAAGCGCCAGAGCGTGACCAGGTCCATGATGTATCCGCGCGTCAGCCCGGTGGCCACGAGCCAGTCATCGACGCAGTCACTGGAGCAGAACAGCCGCTGATTCTGGCACGTGTGAACCACGTCGTCCCACATCCGCGAGGCCGGCACGAGGAAGTGCGCGACCTGATTGCCTTCCGGCGGCGTGTCGTGCCCCACGTTCCAGGCGTGGGGGCGCTGGCAAGCCTGGCAGCGGGTGGCGACGAGCACCTCGCCCTCGCCGGGCAGCAGGTTGGGCAGCGCGAACGAGTCCCAGGCGCAGCCGCCCCACCACAGCGTCCGAGTTCCCATCACCGCGAACCCCAGCGGCACGGCGGAGAACGGGTGAGCCATGACAATCCGCCCGCGTTCGTCCAGCACTAGATGACGATCGGCGGCCAGTTCAACCAGGCCCAGGACGACAGACGCCAGGTCAACGCCGAGTTGAGCGGCGAGGTCGCCAGGCTCAGGGGCCCGTCCCGTGTCGGCGAACGCCCTGTAGACGGCAAGCCGCAGGTCTTCTCGATCCATGCGGCAATCCTGCCAAAGTCCTGGCCGGCCGATCAGCTACCTATCTGTCGGCCCGAGCCTGGGCAGGCGGAGCCGCAGGGCCGCGAGACCGAGCACGGCGAGGGCTCCGGTCCAGGCCAGCGACAGGGCCGCCAGGCTGGGGAGTACCTGGTGATGGAACGCCCCGGCGGCGAACTGAGTCGGGCCATAGGAGGGGAAGTACGCCAGCAAGGGCTTGTTCGCTAGCGGGTTGTCGACGGGATTTTCGAGGAAGGTGTCGAGCATCGAGATCATGATGATCAGGAAGAAGCCTTCCAGGTCGCCCCGGACGAGGACCCCGACCAGCAGACCCAGAGCCGCGTAGGTGGCAGCCGCAAGCATGAACGAGGCCGCGATGGCCCACACGCCGGCCGGGCGCCAGAAGAACAGCAAGACGAGCGCCGCATAGGCTCCGATGGCCACGGCCTGGACCAGCGCGCCGCTGGTCTTGGCGGCGATGAGCACAGATGGCCGGTACCCGGCCAGGGCGAGACGTCGGTCAAAGGTCCTGGAGCGGCGAACCGTCGCGAACACCACGAAACCCGTGATGAGCGTGATTGAGCTGAGCCCCGCAGTGATCAGCGTGAGGTTGTGCCCGTCAACGGTCACTGTCGCGTCAGTAGCGGCCAGCCTGAATGCCACCGGCGTGCGTGTGATCATCGAGCCGATCAGGAGATACCACACCGGGACAAACGCGATGAGAAGGATCCAGGCGAAGCGGTTCCTGACCTGGCCTGCCAGGCTGAACCGGATCGCCGTTTCAAGCTGCTGGCGCATGGCTTACCGCCTCCTCGGCGATCCGCCCCTCCTTGAGGTGGCAGATACGGTCAAAACGATCGTGCTCGAAAACCAGGTGACTGATGATCACGGTTGCGGTTCCGCGCCCCCTGAGTTCGCCGGCGAGTTCCCAGAACGCCAGGTAGGTCTCCCAGTCGAATCCCTGGTAGGGCTCGTCGAGGAGCAGGACCGGCGGGTCGTGCATCAGTGCCAGGACCAGGCTGAGCTTCTGCCTGGTCCCGCCGGACAAGGTTCCGGCACGCTGGCCGCGGGCGGCCGCAAAGCCAAGCTGCTCGATCAGCTCGTCGGCCCGATCCGCGCTTGCGAGCCGGTAGGCGGCCTGGAAATAGCGCACATTCTGGTTCACGGTGAGCGCATCGTCGAGGACGACCGCCTGCGGGCAGTAGCCTGGCCTGCCATCGATCGTGATGCTGCCCTTGTCCGGACGAAGATCACCGGCGAGGATCCGCATGAGCGTCGTCTTCCCGGTTCCGTTCTCGCCGACCACGGCCACCAGATCCCCGGCCGCGATCTCGAGATCGAGGCCGGACAGCACGCGTCGGCGGCCGAATGACTTGCTGATGTCCCTGGCGGCCAATACGGTCACGATTCCGCCCCTTCCCGGGAGCCCGTTACCTTTTCAGCGTGGGTGCGCTCGCCGCGGCGGGCCAGGGTGTTGGCTGGCGAGTCGTAGGTGTGCCTAGTACCAAGGAAAAGGTGCGAGAGCGGCCTCGAGATCGGCTGATCCGCGGGCGCCTTTCACGCCTCGTTTCGTAACTGAGGTTGCGTCACTCCGCGGGTACGGCCATCCAGATGATCGTGACGCTCCACTTCGTGGCGTTGTCATCGGGCGCCGACGGGCCCGTCAGCATCAGGGCTTCGCGCTGCTGCTGGCCGGTTACCGCGAAGCAGCCTCCTGGCTGAAATTCGGCGTCGCAGGCCGGAGCGTTGGTTATGTCAGTGCCAGTTGGCTCTTGCCTAGAGAAATTCTCCACGGCGAACTGATCGCGGCCCGGGCGGTTGCTGGGTCCTTCGCAGGCAACAGCAGGATGGGAGCCGATCTTGCAGGGGAGCCACTGCCTTCCCCCGTCTGACGGAACAGCGTTTGAGGTCTCGACAAGGATCCTGGCTTGGAGGCCATTCTTGATCTTGATCGGGTAGACCTTTCCTCTGGCGCCCACCAAACAGTGTCCATTGGGAAAGCCGAGTGCAATTTTCGTTGAGCGCCACGGGTGATGTCCGCCCCCGCAGTGCATGAACTGCCTGGCGTCCGAGGAGATGGTCACCGAGCGCAGGGTGGGAACGACCTTGAGAGTCGTCGTGGTGGGGCCAAGGCGTGCCGGGGTCTGGGCAATGGACTGGAGCTGAGCTACCGCGACTACGGCGACGACGACGATGACTAGCAGAATCGCCAACCCGGCATTGACGCCCAACTTGAACACCTTGTCAAACACTGGACTCCCCGGGTTTGGTAGCACCACCGCGACCGCTAGCACCGGCAGTTCGAGGCTGCCTGCGTTTGATGCCGATCTGCAGAGTGAAGAAGCGATTGGCGATCAGGACCAGCGTCGCGAGCAGCAGCACCAAGAGCGCCGCCCAAAGCGAGGCTGGCAGTGATGGCAGCAGCCCACGGCTCGGACTAGGCAGGATCCGAAATTTGAGCTTCGTCGCCGCAGCAGCGCCGAAGTTGGTGCCTGCGTTAGGGACAGCGGCGGAGCCGATCGCCACAATGTCGCTCAGATATCCGCCCGATTTGGCGCCGTCTGGTACGACCAGCTGGAGCGGGATCGTGATTTCCTGATGGGGCGACAGGCGAAGCTGGGAGCTAGCGATGTGGATCCACGATGCGGGCACTGCCCGGCCATTGCCCTTCGAGACGCGCTCGACCTTAATGGTGATGGATTCTGCCTGACTGCCCGTATCAGCGACATGTACCGCAGGGAGCGCGTAAGTCTTGCCAGGGTGGGCCACCCTCTGCAGGCTGACGGGGTTCTCCTGGATGCCGACGCCCACGCTCGCACGCACGGCTGGCGGAAAGGTCAAGATCGCCGCGAACGCGATCGCAGCTAGCGATGATGCTGAGGCTGCGTAGCGAAATGTTCCGATGGCCTATCACCCGGCCTCTGCGCAGATTCAGGCTGATAGATGCATCGGACACCATACGCTCGGGGTTGAGTTCGCCGGGAGGAAATGACCAATCTGCTGTGATGTGCGCTTGTAAGCCAATCCTGGGCGGCTTGTTCGTGCTGTCAGGACTCAGGATTCAGGATTCCTCGCGCTGAGCCGGGCCGCGCTCCGACCGTGGCTGGCTGCCGATGACATTGCCTGCGTGCGCCCGGGCCGCGGGGTCGCGTTTGGATCTGAGCAAGCTGGCCGCGGTGGTGACGGCCAGGATCACGCCGATCACGGCCAGCGAGATGGCAGTGCTGATCTCCGGCACGCTCTGATTGACGCTGTGCCCCCAGTGCAGGATCAGCTTGACCCCGATGAATGCCAGGATCAGCGCGAGCCCGCTTGACAGAAAGACGAGTCGGTCGAGCAGGCCGGTGACAAGGAAGAACAGTGCCCGCAGGCCAAGCAGGGCGAAGGCGTTGGCCGTGAACACGATAAAGGCCTCGTTGGTGACACCGAAGACCGCAGGGATGGAGTCAAGCGCGAACAAGATGTCCGTGCCGCCGATCGCGATGAACACGATGAATAGCGGCGTCACCACGAACCGTCCGTCGATCCTGGTGGTCAGCCGGCCGCCGTCGTAGCTGTCGGTGACCGGCAGCAGCCGGCGCGCGGACCTCACGAGGACGTTGTCGCCGATGTCCGGGTCCTCGTTCCTGTGCAGGAAGAGCCGTACCGCTGTCCAGATCAGCAGCAGCCCGAAGAGCAGGAACATGACGGAGAGCAGCGACAGCAGCGTCGCGCCGAGGGCAATGAAGACCGCGCGCAACGCGAGCGTGGCGATGATACCTGCGACGAGCACTCGCTGCTGGTGCTCGCGCGGCACCGCGAAGGTCGTCATGATGATCACGAAGACGAAGAGGTTGTCGACCGACAGGCTCTTCTCGACGATGTAGCCGGCGAAGTACTGGGTGCCGAAGTTCCAGCCGGAGATGGCGCCGAGGACCAGCCCGAAGATCACCGCGACCCCGATGTAGAACGCTGACCAGGCGGCGGCCTCCAGATAGCCGACCGCGTGCGGCCGCACGGTGGCCACGATGAAGTCCAGGGCGAGTAGCCCCAGGATCACGCCGATCGTCGCGATCCAGCCGACCGCACTGACCGTCACGAAGACCTCCGGGTAACCGCCCTTCCTGGCAGCTAGTCGCTCGCAAGCTGCGAGGACTGACGATCATGCCCTGGTGACCATCAGCCAACCTGGGGGCTAGCTCCAGGTTTGGCGAAGCTCAGCTTCGCGCCGACGCTCCCTAGTCGCGCCTCGTCATACCTGGGGCCGCCTAGTCGCGCTTAGTCGAAGAACGACAGGTGGTCGATCAGCCTGGCGGCGGCGCCGATGAGGTCATTCGCAACGCCGACCGCCTGCTCCGCTTCTTCCTTCGTGGCGGTCTCGCTGGGCAGGTGCGGATACTCGAGCTCGTTGCGGCGCCGACGCAGCGTGCCGAAGGGCCGGAAGCTGGTCCCGAACTGCGCCCGCACGGCGGCCGCGACGACTGTGTGGCCGCCTGACGAAGTCGGCCGGAGGCCCTGCTGGGCGAGGAGTGCGGTACAGGCGAACCTGGCGGCGTCGTAGGCGAGAACGTAGGCGCTGTAGGAGTCGGACGTGATGAGCGAGGCGGCGGTTGCGACCGTCGTGCGAGCGTGCGTGAGCATCGGTCGCCCGTCAGCCGCGGCGCCGCTGATCCGCTCGAGTTCTCGCCTTGCCAGCAGGTGCTCGATCTCATCCGCTCCGCGGGCCCACCTAGGCACTCGCGCCCCCGCCTGCCGGCACTGTCGTGTGCGGTTTGTCGTCGTCGGAGGCGAGAACCACGACAAACGGACCGGCCCGGATCTGGCCTACGAGGGGATCGGACGTGTCCTGCCAGGAGACAGCCGAGCGGATGACAGGGTTCACCGGCATGCCGAGCCGTTGCTCCGCGCGATCAGAGGCCTCGTAGATCGCGTCGCGGGCGGGCGCGCCGACGACGAGCACGTCCAGGTCGTTCGGCGGCGGCCCTGGCACCTCGTGGTAGCGGGCCGCCCACGAGCCGAAGATCACCACCTGCTCGGCTCCTGCCAGGCCAGCGAACTCTTCGGCCACCACCTGCTGTGGCCCCCAGGACAGCAGCAACACCTCGGAGAGCGGCCCGGTCAGGCGGTTGCCGGCGTTCGCCCGCACCATAGCGGACCGGCCGGCTTGCCGGCGGACGAGCAGTCCCGCGTCGATGAGTCGCTGAACCTCGCCGTGCACGGTGCTAAGCGGGGCTTGGAACCGCCTGGCCAGGTCCGTCATGCTGTACTCCCGATCGGGGCTCAGCAGGAGCGCGGCAAGGATGTCGGCTTGCAGCCTGGACCGGAAGATCGGCAGCAACGCTGGCGCGACACTACGCATAACTCGAAGTTATCTCCGGTTTATTCGAAGTGTCAAGCGCTACTCGCGCTCAACCACGCGCAAACCGCGCTGCGGCGTCCATGACTCGAGGACCAGCATCGTCGCCTCAGTGTTCAGCCGGGTGATGACAACCTCGGAAATGTCAGCGAGGAACAGATCCCCATCAGTCCCGTTGCCGAGCGGCCCGGCAAGAACCACCCGCCCGGCGATCTTCGCCTCGCCAGGCCACTCGGCTTCCTTGCCTTCTACGGGGTGAAACACCGGGCCGTGCAAAGCGAACCTCGGATCCCGCCGCAGATCTGCGCCCTTGCGTGCCCCCGGCATGGACCCGAACCTGAGCGCGCCGTCGGTGAACTCGCACTCGATGCCCGAGATCCGCGGCGAGCCGTCAGCCCGCACCGTTGCGATCGTCTTGTGCCTGCCCGCGTCGAAAAGTCGCTGCACCCGCGCCGCGAACTCGGGCTCCGCCTGCTCCACGTCCTGCCACGCTGCCATGGCGACAAGTATGGGCGCTCGACCCCTTCCGCAGCCAAACGACCTGCCGCCGGGTGGCCATCACGCCTTCATCTAGCTCCTCGCTACCATGGCTCGCCTGCGTCCGCATCAGGCGCCGGGCTCGGCGGGGGTGCCGGCCAAGCTAACTCTCGGAGATCATTAGTGCCGGCTGAGTATGACGAGATCAGGGCAGAGAATGTGGCCCGCTACGGCTGGGACACGGCCGTGCTCGAACTGCTCGGCCAGCTTTACAGCGAGCGCACGCACTTCATATTTGAGCTGATCCAGAACGCTGAGGACGCCGGCGCGACTGAGCTTACGTTCACTCTTCTCGCCGATCGGCTAGAGGTCAGGCACGACGGGCGCGACTTCACGATCGCCGACGTCCGCGCCATCTGCGGCGTGGGCCAGGGCGCCAAGGCGGATGACCTCACCCAGATCGGTGAGTTCGGCATCGGCTTCAAGGCGGTCTACGCGTACACCGACAGCCCGCAGATCCACAGTGGCGCCGAGAACTTCCTGATCGAGAAATATGTCCGGCCCTATCCCGTGGAACCGCTCGCCGAACCCGAAGCCGGGACCGTCTTCGTGTTCCCCTTCGACCGCCCAGACGTCCCCTCGGCTGCCGCCGTGGAGGAGATCTCCGCCGCCCTTGGCAACATCGGTGTCGAGACTCTCCTGTTCCTGCGCAATATCGGACGCATTCGCAGCTGCGGACTGGTGACAGCGGACATCGTGCTGGAACGGAGGTCAGCCGCGCGCGCTCATTCCGGCCGGCACGTCTCGCTTTCCAGCGGCCAAGCGCTCGGCCGTGGCGACGAGGAATGGTTCGTCTGGGAACGGCGGCTCGAGGCACTCGGTCGGCCGGATCAGCGGGTGGAGATCGCCTTCATGGTGCGCGCCGAGATTGACTCCTGGCGGTTGATCAGGCGCGACACCTCGCCGCTTGTCGTGTTCTTCCCGACGCAGAAGGAGACGTTCCTCGGATTTGTCCTCCAAGGCCCGTACCGGACGACGCCTGCGCGTGACAACGTTCCTGAGCATGACGAGTGGAACCAGTCCCTGGTCCGCGAGACAGCCAGGTTGCTCGCGGAGGTGTTGACAGAGCTACGGGACGAGGGACTTCTTACCGCCGAGGTGCTGCAGTCGCTGCCACTGGACGCTGTCCGCTTCGGACCGGAGACGATGTTCCACGCCCTCTTCGAGGCCACCCGCTCCGCGCTCTGTCAGGAGGAGATGATCCCAGCTGCTGATGGCGGCTATCGTGCCGCCCGGCAGCTGAAGCTGGCCAGCGCGACAGGCCTTCGCGAGTTGCTGACGCCAGACCTCCTGGGCGATCTGTGCGGCGAGGAAGGACCGATCGCGTTCGTTTCTGACTCGATCTCGGACATCAGGACACCCGACCTCTGGCGATACCTGCGCGAGACGGCCGGCCTGGACGAGCTGACGCCGGACGTCGTCGTGGGCCGCCTCAGCGCTGAGTTTCTCTCGGCCCGGTCTGACCAGTGGATCGTCAGCTTCTACTGGTTCCTGTACCAGCATCCGGCGTTGTGGCAGGCGCCGAGGCATCCAGGCGATCCGGCCGGCCCTGTTCGCTCGAAGCCGATCATCCGGCTCGAAGGCGGTGCCCACGTGGCGCCGTTCGATCCCCGAGGCAGGCCGGCCGCCTATCTGCCTGGCCCTGCCGACACCGGGTTCGCAACGGTCCGGCGGGCCATCGCAACCCATCCCGACGGCCGCCAGTTCCTAACCGCGCTCGGCTTCGATGAGCCAGACGTCGTCGCTGAGGTGCTTGACCGCGTGTTGCCCCGCTACCACGACGCGGATGTCGTGAACTTGGATGCAGCCCAGCACGACGCCGACCTCGAACTAGTCGCCCGCGCGCTCGACGGGGCTTCTCAAGCTAGCCGGGAGCGAGTCCTCGAAGCACTGCGGCAAACCACCTTCCTGGTGGGAGAGAACGCGGCGACCGGGGACCAGCGCCTGATGCGGCCAGGGGATCTGTATCAGCGGACGAGGGCCATGGAGTGCTATCTCGACGGCAATCCCGATGCCTGGCTCGCGGCAGATGTCTACGGTCCCTGGCTGACTCAGCTGCGCGGAATGGGCGTCCGGGAGACTGTGCGGCTGGACGCGCGCGCCGCGGATGAACTCGGCTACGTGATCATTGCCGACGAATTCGCCCGGCACGAGCGCGGGGTAGCTGGCTTCGATCCGTCGGCGATGATCGACGGGCTGGAGTACGCGCTCCGGAACCCGAACCAGGCTCGCTCGGAATTCGTCTGGAACATGCTGCTCATTCCAGGCCGGCACCTGGTCGCGGGCGTTGTCGAGAAATCGCACCGCATGGAATTCGCCGACGCCCGCCGCGAGCACCTGCTGTCACCCATCGGGGAAATTGCCAGGGACGCGGCGTGGCTTCCGGCTGCCGACGGGACGTTCCGTCGTCCGGCGGATCTCGACATGGCGGATCTGCCGCAGTCCTACGAGCGGGACGCCGTGCTGGCCAGTGCGCTCGCGATGACCCGGCCGGCGCTCGAGGAAGCCAGCCGCCAGCTAGGGCTTCCGGCTGATTTCCTAGACAGGCTGAGCAGGCATCCCGACCTCGTCGCGTCGATCGAGCAGGAGCTCAAAGCCCGCGACGATCGCCCGTAAGCCAGTTGAATCTCAACGTTCTCGTGTCTGGGGGAGCAGCTAGCCGTCCACGAGGTCCAAGGCTGATCTCATCCAGGTTCCAGGTACCCAGACCACGGCCGCCCACCATGGCCTCATCTTGCAGCCAAACCCGGGGCCTAGGAAAACGGAATGGGCGGCGCTGCAAGTTGAGCGGCCTGTAATCTCCCGTGCGGACATCGGCATTGAAGGAAGTGCAGGTATCAGACGTTGCAATGAGGTATCGCGCACCCGAGCGCTTCACGTTGTTCAACAGACTTTTCGCGTCCGCAAATGAAAGGTGGAACAGGATTTCGCGACAGAGGACGACGTCTGCCTGGGGCAAGGCGTCCTCGACCGCGTCCGCGCAGTAGAAGTGCCTCGCAGCCGACGCAAAGGCGTCTTGGTTCGCGCGGATGACAGATTGAACGACGTCGATTCCGACATATTCGACGCCAATGTCGACGTGCTGCATCCAGGTGAAATCGCCACAACCAACGTCGAGCAAGGTTCGGGCCCCGAGCTCGGCGAGGAGGGCGGGCAGTTGGCGCCTGACGTGCCTCGTCGCGTCCAGCTGAGAGCCCGAGCCTGACCTGGCTACCTGATCGTTCCGTTCCAGCCACACGCCCCGGGTGTAGATCTGCTCGAAGACTTGCCTTCGATCAGGTGCGAAGAGATGACGGACATCTTGCTGACGGGCCATGCGCCGCTTCATAATCACGTGATCCATCGACGTCTTGTGAAGTCCGTCGCGTGCGAACTCGCGAAGCGTTATTCCAAACGTGGCTTATCTCCCGCCGTGATCTTGATTACCCCGATTTAGGCACTTCGACTATCAGTTTACGTCCCCGAGCTGGCCAGTCTAGAAGGCCCGCGACGCCCGCGCAGTATTACTGGCCCCGTGCGAAACCCGCCGCATCATCGTATCGTCGCTCACGCAGATCCTCCTGGCAGGTCAGCGGCAACATCGGGCGAGGAGAGGCAATGCATTTTCTGGCAGGCCCGGCCGCCATCGCCGAAATGAGTATCACCCGAGGCGGATGATGCGGCTCGCCGCAGTCATTCGTAGCGTCGCCGCCGTGCGGCGTTGACACCTTGAACATGAGCATCTACGCGGGGCTGGACCGAGCCGACTTATCGAACCGCACAGATGGCGGATGTTGTGAGCGACGCGAGCGATCGGAAGATCGACCCGGCGGCGGTTGGGACGGCCTTCCCGCGCACGCACCACGTGCTCTGGCTCGAGTTCGGGAACCGTAGCGACTTCGACGACCCGCGCCAGGAGTGGCGTCGGCTGTTCTCGGAGTTGGTTGGCACCTTCGCGCTCGTCCTGGTCGCCGCAGGCGGAGGGCTTCTGCACGCGAAGGGCCAGATCAGCCTCGCCGCGGCAGTCGTCGCCCCTGGCCTGATGGTGACGGCGATCATCTTGTTCATGGGCGCTGTGTCCGGTGCCCATCTAAACCCGGCCGTGTCGCTGGCGTTCGCGCTGCGCGGGGACTTCCCGTGGAAGCGCCTCCCTGGCTACCTCATCATCCAGCTCGCCGGCGCGACGCTGGCCTGCCTGTTCCTGCGCTGGGTGTTCGGGAACGTCGAGCATCTGGGGGCGACGCTGCCGGGCTCGGGGTACAAGAACTGGCAGGCCCTGCTAATGGAAATCGTGCTCACCGCGCTGTTGGTCAGCGTCATCCTCGGCACGGCATCCGCCGCGCAGAACGTCGGCGCGGTGGCCGCGCTGGGCGTTGGCGCGTACATCGCTTTGGCGGGATTGTGGGCGGCGCCGGTCAGCGGCGTGTCGATGAACCCGGCCCGCTCCTTCGGCCCCGCCCTCGCCAGCGGCTACTGGACGAGCTACTGGGTGTACATCGTCGGGCCGGTCACCGGCGCGGTGATCGCGGTTGGCTGCGCGATGGTGCTGCGGGGCCGTGGCGGCGACGTCATCTCGCGTGCGGCCGGGTCCGGCGTACTGGACGAGGGCACCCTGACCGCCAAGGCTCGACTGTCCAAGGAAATCGACGAGGGCAAGGTCGACCCGCAGGGTGTCGCCGACCCCGGTACGGAGCCGAAAGGGCAATGACCTGCGCGCTCGACAGCGGGCCGCTTAGCTGACGAGGTCCCTGATCGCGCGGGCAATCTCGCGGGGCTCTTCGTGGCCGCGGGTGGCGAGCCGGAGCTGGGTGAGGATGATGCCGGTGCGCCAGACATGGTCGAAGCCGTCCGGGACTGGTCCGAGAGCCTGGTAGCCGGCCAGCATGTGCCAGGCTGTCTTCGGGGGATCGCCAGGACCGCACGTCGAGGGCCGGGTGGGATCGGTAGGCGTCGCCGAAGTCGATCAGCCCGCTGAAATGCCCGGTGCCGGGGTCGACGAAGCAGTGCTCGGGCCCGGGGTTGGAGTGCAGCGTGGCCGGCGGAGTGCTGGCGGGCAAATCCGCCAGGGCCTGGTCGGCGATCGCGCGGAGGTCAATTGTCGCGGCCCAGCGCTGTTCTGCGGACAGGGCGCTGATCAGGTGGTCGAACATGGCTGAGAGCCGGTCGAGGAGGCCGGAGGCCGCTCGGTCACCCGGAATGAGCGCGGACGCCTCCATCGCGCTCTGGTCGACGTCGTGGATCCGCCGCAGCGTCGCGCCGAGCTGTCGCAGGACGGCGATGCGGGCGGGCCCCGACAGCGATGAGGCTTCCAAAGAGATGCCGGGGATGCGGGTCATGAGGATGTACTCGGCGTCGTCCTGGCGGCCGTAGCCGAGTACGCGCGGGATCGGGAGATCGTCCTGGGCTGCCAGCTGGCCGAGGATGAAGGCTTCTTTCTTGAGGCTGGTGCGTGGCCGGAGCTGTTGCGGCCGCTGGGTTTTGAGCACGAGGTCGTCGTCACACATGTACGCGCGGGCCTCGCCCCCGCTCTCGTCGACGAACGTGACCTTCCGCGCCGATCCGGCGTGACGTCGCGCGAGCTCGATGACCCGGGCGTCGGCCAGTACCGGATCGGGAGCATCGGGCTGGGAGTACGTGTCGGTGATGATGATCATTCAGCCTCCAGGCGACCGGGCGAGGGCAGATCGAGCGTTCACCGCGCCGGACCAGTCCCAGTGCGCCTCGTCGAGGGCGGCGAGGGCGGCGAAGGCGCCGCCCTCGCTGACGAGATTCCCGGGGATGCCCTGCTCTATGATCCGCCCAGCTTCCATGACCACGACGCGGTCGGCGTCGCGGGCGGTCGAGATCCGGTGAGCGACGGTGAGGACGGCGCAGCCTCGTGCCCAGGCGGTTCGGGCGAGCGCTGACCGGAAGGCGCCGTCGCTCTCGGCGTCGATTGCGGCGGTCGCCTCGTCGAGGAGGAGCACTTCCGGTTCGGTGACGAGCGCCCGGGCAAGTGCCACCAGCTGGCGCTGCCCGGCAGAAAGGACCACGCCGGCTCCGCCGCCTGATCCGGCCGCGATGGTGTCAAGGCCGTCCGGCATGGCAGCTATCAGCGGCTCGAGTCCGGTCAGCGTCAGCACCCCGCGAATGGCGTCATCGCTGATCGATCCATCGCCGAGGGTCAGATTGTCGCGCACCGACCCGGAGAACAGCTGGACGTGCTGCGGGACTATCCCGACGGTCCTGCGGCGCTCGTGCCCTGCGATATCCCCAGGGCGGCGGCCGGCGATCCGGATCTCTCCGGCCGACGGCTGGTAGAGGCCGCCAAGGAGGGCCAGCAGGGTCGACTTGCCTGCGCCGGTGCGCCCGACGACGGCGACCTGCTCGCCGGGCCGGACGGCGAGGCTGACGTCCTGCAGGACCAGATTCCCGTCGTTGTAGCCGAAGCGGACGCCGGAGACGGCGATCCCCTTCCCGCTCGGTGCCGCAGCGTGCCCTGACGGCGGTGCCTCGGGCGGGAGGTTGAGCACCTCGAAGACGCGCTCGGCACCCGCGAGCGCGGCCTGGACCGCGTTCCACTGATCACCCAGGGCGACGATCGGGGCGAAGAACCCCTGGAACAGCAGGACGAAGGCAACGAGGGTGCCGAGATTCACGCTGGCGGAGCGGAACAGGCCGCCGGCGCCTACCCACAGCAGGCCGGCAATGGCCAGCGCCGACAGCAGCCCGGTGACCGGGGCGAAGAAGGCGTTGTAGCGGATGGACCTTTCTTGGGCGCTGAGCGTCTGGCGCAGGCCGTCGCGGAAGCGCGCCGCGAACGCCGCCTCGCGGCCGAAGGCCTGGATCGTCTCTGATCCGCCGACGGTCTCCGACAGCTGAGTGTTCAGACCGCCGATGGCAACGCGGGTAGCCCGCTCGGCACGGAGTACCCGTAGCTGCAGCCAGCGGCTGGCCAGCGCGAGCGGAGGGATCACCAGGAGCGACACGGCGCTCAGCACCGGGCTGATCGCCACCATGGCGACCGCCACCATGATGAGGGAGGCCAGCTGACCGACAAGGGTGGCGATCCCGTCAGTGAACAGAGTGTCGATCGTCTCGACATCTGATGTCGCCCGGCTAATGGTGTCGCCGAGCGGGGTGCGGTCGTAGTAGGAAACGGGCAGCCTCGCGAGGTGCGCGAACAGCCCGACCCGGATCGTGGCGATTGCCCGCTGAGCGACAACGGCCGCCAGGTAGCTGTAGGCATAACCGAACCCGGCGACAGCTGCGACCGCCCCGAGGTACGCCAGGCCGGCCGAGAGGAGGCCGGCGGCATTGCGCGGGACCAGGTTGTCATTCACGACGTGGCGGATGATCAGCGGGGGCACCACGCCGGCGAGCGCCGCGCCGAGCACGCACGACGCGGCCACCACGAGCAGCCCGTGCCAGGGACGGACGAGCTGCGCAACCTGCGCCCAGAACCCGAGCCGGCCGGAGCGGGGAGGCCGAGTGCCGGCGGCAGCCTGGTGAGCCTGAGCCGGGTTCACGGTGCCGCTCCGACCGTCTCATCGAGTGCGTCCATGCGGGCCTGGGCCTGCGCGATCCGTGCATACAGGCCGCCCGCCGCTACCAGGTCGGCATGGCTGCCCTTCTCGATGACCCGGCCTGCGTCGAGGACGACGACCATGTCGGCCAGCGGGAAGGCGGCGAGCCGGTGCGAGAACAGCAGGATCGTGGCTCGCTCCGGCCCGGCCGCAGCCGGGCCGAAGGTGGCGCGCAGGCCTGCCACGATCGTCGCCTCAGTGTGCACGTCGACGGCGGAAAACGGATCGTCCAGCACCAGCAAACCCGGAACCTGCCCGGCGGCGGCTACCGCGCGGGCAAGGGCGATCCGCTGGCGCTGTCCGCCTGACACGCGGACGCCCAGCTCGCCGATCTGCGTTGCCATTCCGTCGGGCATGGCCGCGAGGTCCTGCTCGAGGGCCGCAATCGCAGCGGCCCGGATCGCCGCCGTATTAATGGCGGCGTCAGCGGACGGGCTTGCCCACATCGTGATGTTCTCGGCAACGGTGCCGGAGAACACCTGCGGCTCCTGCCCCAGATAGCCGACCATCACCGCACGGAGCGGAGGGTCGAGGCCGGCAGCAGGCCAGCCCGCGATCTCCACAGTGCCCGCGTCAGGCGGATACAGGCCAGCCGCCAGGCGTGCAAGCGCGCTCTTGCCGGATCCGACCGGCCCCGTCACCGCCACCAGGGCCCCCGGCAGCACCTCGAAGTCCACGTCGAGCACCGCAGGAGCCGCGGCCCCTGGATAGGAGAAGCTCGCCCGCGCGAACCGGACACCCACCGGGCCAGGTTTCCGCTCGGCCCGCCCATCAGGCGCTCTGGTGGCACCGGGCACGTGCGCCGAGCGGAACGATGACCAGCGCGGCTCGGCAGCCGCCGGCAACGGTGTGGCGAGCAGGGGTTCGAGGCGGCGGTAGGCGGCGCCAGCGGCCTGGACCCGGTTGGCCATCTGGGGGATCCGGGGCGCCCGCGTGACGAACCGCACGAAGAGGGCCAGGAAGGCGACGAGGGCGCCGACCGACATCGAGCCGGCGATGACACGGGCTCCGCCGAGCCAGACGATCAACAGAACCCCGGCCGAGAGCATGGCCGTGTAGATGGCCGACAGTGCCTCATCGAGGCGGATGGCCGCCAGTTCCGTCCGGGCCTGGACGCCGGCGAAGTGGCGGATGCGCTCGGTCGCCGGCTCGATCCGCCCGAACAGGCGGAGCAGCCGCAGCGCGCCCAACTGCTCCCGGAGCACGCCGGTGAGCTCGGCCTCGGACGCGCGGGCAACGGTTGTCCGGTGGGCGACCATCCGGCCGGCCCGCTTGGCCAGCCACAGGGCGGCCGGTACCGGCGCCAGCGCGGCCGCGGCCAGCGCAGGGTCGTAGAGGAACATCGTGACCACGAGCGATGCCGAGAACAGCAAGGTGTCCCAGGTCTCCACCATCAGCTCGCCGACGCCGGTCCCGAGCACGTCCACGTCGCCGATCACCCGAGCCATCACATCGCCGACCTGGACCAGCGCGAACCGCTCCATCGGCCATCCGAGCACCCCGCGCAGCGCGTCCGAACGGACGCTCGCCGCGAACCGGGTCCGCGCCACCCCGAGGTAATAGCGCTTGGCGATCCTCGGCAGCTCGGTCGCCGCCGTTCCCGCCACGAACAGCAGGGCGGCCACGCCCACCTGCGTCGAGGTGGCCTCATGGCGCTCCGCGGCCAGGACGACATTGACCGCCCTGCCGAGCAGTACCGCGGGCAGCACGATCGCGATATTCATCACGATGCCCCCGGCCGACCCGACCACGAGCAGGCCGGCCACCTGTCGGTAGTACGGTCGCAGCGTCCACAAGAACCGCGGGTTGCGAGGCTGCTTGCTCACGCTCAGCCCGGCTCCCGGCCCAGCAGCAAGGCACGGCGCCGGTACTCGTACAGCCCGTCGAACAAGGGTCCGGTGACCGCCAGTATCTCCTCGTCGCCGGCCACCATGGACAGACCCCGGCAGATCACGTCCAGGCCGTGTGCTTCCGGGGCGTGGTAACGATCGTCGGCCAGATCGGCCTCGTGGACGATGCGGGCCACGTCCCATAGCACCGGATCGTCAAGATCGTGCCGTCGCAGGATCGTCTCGAAGCTGCAGTCGCCCCCGTGATGGGACAGCTCGGCGCCTCGCATATCGAACGCGGTGGCGTCGGCGGGTACCTCAGCCGGATCCTCGACGAAGACGAACTCAGCCTCCGGGTCGACATGGCGGCGCACCAGCCATGCGCAAGCCGCCCGATCTACGTGACACCCCTGCCGCGTGGCCCACCTCACGGCACCTCCACGTGCGCGCTGGCCAGATGCTCGACCGCACGCCGGGCCCGCTCTCGGTCCGGCGGCGGGAAGAAATCGCGTCGCTCGACGCGCGACAGCTGCCTCCGCAGGCGCACGGCCGTCCGGTGCCGCCCGCCGGCTGGCAGGCCGGCGGCCGCTTCAGCGTCGGCGATGACCTGTTCGTACTCGGCTCGGATCGTCTCAGCCATCGTGGACGCGAGGTGCCGCTCGTCACTCAACGAACCCGGTCTGCCGACCCACACGGTAGCCTCGCCGCCAGCCTCGATCACCTCGTCCGCCAGCCACTCCAGCTGCTCCTTCGTTCGCGAATCGGCCGGCAGCGCAACGAGGCTGTCAACGATCTGGACTACCCCGAGACGGCGAAGCTTGCGCCACAGTGTGATCCGCGGCGTCGACGGCTCACGAGGAAGCCGGTATGCAAGAAGCACCCAGTCCAGGCGGTCGGTCACGGTCCTCACCGTAGGCTAACTCACAAATCGATGCAACCGTGGTTACGACCCGCGAGCGTCGGCCGCTAGCATGCAGCAAGCCCGTTACCTGCGGCAGATTCCTGCGAGCAGGTTCAGCAAGTGAAGTGATTCGCCCGGAGACCTGGCCCAAAATTCTTGCGGGCGGCAGCATTGTCTTGTCAGCGGTGGGTACACCGCATCACTGTCAGCTTGAGCCACAAACCAGTCGGCTGTGCACGGGAAGATTCTCCAGAAAGTACTCATCGCTGACTGTATGGGCAGATAGGTGATCGCGCTGCCATGCCTACTTGCAATGCCGCAAAACTCAGCAGCCAGGTCGACCCCCTTCGCGGGATGGGGAATCACGGCGCTTCCATAGCGGGGCCTTCGCAGCCATCCGGCCACGACATTCGGCCTTCCGCAGCGCCTTGGACTCCCGATGACTTCAGCAGGTTTCATAAGCCCCCGCGGCCTAGTGTGATTGCTATGTACTTGCCGGTCCCTTTGGGCGAAAAGCCTACAGGAGAACCGGGAGGGTAATGGCGAGCAGCTTATAGAAGAACCCGGGGGGGAATGTGAATAGACTTGGCAGATCATCCTGGCCAGATGGCCAGGCTAGAGCAACAGTTTACCCTCGCGTCAGTGTCGTAATCCCGGCCCGCAACGAAGCCCCCAACATTCCGTTCGTGCTGGCGCACCTGCCAACTGACCTTTACGAGGTGATCCTGGTCGATGGCCACAGCAATGACAATACTATCGCTGTAGCCAGGAGCTGCCGGCCGGATATACGGGTGGTCCATCAAGGCAGAATCGGTAAAGGCAACGCGCTGGCGTGTGGCTTCGCCGCCGCCCGCGGCGACGTCATCGTCACGCTCGATGCCGATGGCTCAGCAGTGCCGGAAGAGATACCCCGTTTCGTAGAGCCGCTGCGCCATGGGGCTGACTTTGCGAAGGGCAGCCGCTTCTTGCCGGGAGGTGGCTCGGCCGACATCACGGCGCTACGTAAAGGCGGCAACTTCGCCCTCGTGCGCCTGGTGAACATGCTGTTCCGGACCAGATACACCGACCTGTGCTACGGCTTCAACGCGTTCTGGACGCGCTGCCTCCCGAGGCTCGAGGTGAATAGCGATGGCTTCGAGGTTGAATCCCTGCTCAACATCAGGGCCGCCAGGGCCGGCCTCAAAGTGGCGGAGGTCCCAAGCTTTGAGCCGGGCAGGCTACATGGCCTCTCGAATCTGAGGGCGTGGTCTGATGGCCTGCGGGTGCTGCGCACGGTGCTCAGCGAATACCTTTCGCCACGCTCATACCAGGCGGTGCAATGGTCAGAGTTGGCCCGCGAGCCAGTCGCTGAGGGCATCTCCGAGGGGGCGAAGGCCGCAACTGCCGGTGAGGCCAGTCCCGCAGGCGGGGGGCGGCGTGGACTTCGCACTTAGTGCCGAGCAGCGCGAGCTGACGGAGACCGCGGCCGGCTTTGCCCGGCGGGAGCTCAACCAGGATCTGGCGAAGCGCGAGGATGCCGCGGATTTTCCGCGGGATGCGTGGCGGAAATGTGCCGGGTTCGGGGTCCAGGGCTTGCCTGTTCCCGCCGAGCTGGGCGGGGCCGGCGCTGACATCCTCACGACAGCCCTGGTCATGGAGGCACTGGGATACGGGTGTCACGACAACGGGCTCCTCTTTTCGCTCAACGCGCAGATGTGGAGCGTCGAGCTGCCGCTGGTGATGTTCGGGACGCCGGCCCAGCAGCACGCGTACCTTCCGGGGATGGTCTCGGGGGAGCTCATAGGGGCGCACGCGATGACCGAGGCCGGCTCCGGTTCCGACGCGCTGCACATGCACACCCGCGCCGAGCGGCGCGGCGACCACTACCTCCTGCACGGGACAAAGCAGTACATCACCAACGCGCCCATCGCTGACGTGCTGCTCGTCTACGCCGTGGACCCGAACCTACCCACACTGTCCGGTATCTCTGCCTTCCTCGTCGACGCGTCGACACCGGGGCTGGCTGTGAGCAGCGGCTTCGAAAAGATGGGCCTTCGGACCTCGCCGATGGGCGAGATAACCCTGAACGACTGCCTCGTTCCCGTGGCGAGCCGACTCGGCTCGGAAGGGGCCGGCATGGCGATCTTCAACTCGTCCATGGAGTGGGAACGGAGCTGCCTTTTTGCCAGCGTCGTGGGCGCGATGCGGCGGCAGCTTGAGGTGTGTGTGGAGTATGCGCGCTCACGGGAGCAGTTCGGCCAGCCCATAGGCAAGTTCCAGGGTGTGTCAGGAAAGCTGGCCGACATGTACGTGCGGGTGGAGGCGGCCAGGCAGCTGATCTATCGGGTGGCATGGCAGAAGCAGCAGGGCCGGTCCGCCCCGGCGGAGGCGGCCGCCGCCAAGCTGTTCACGAGCGAGGCATGGGTGCGCTCCAGCCAGGACGCGATCCAGGTCCACGGGGCCTGGGGCTACCTGAAGGACGCGGGGGTTGAGCGGGACCTTCGGGATGCGGTCGCTGGCACCATCTACTCGGGCACGTCGGAGATCCAGCGCGTGGTCATTGGCCGGATGCTCGGGCTCTGACCATCTGAGCAGGCAAGGCGTCACCACTGGGGGCCAGGAAAGGAAGCGTGATGGCGAATCTGCTGCAGCGGCTGCTGACCGAGGCTGCAGCGCGGCGGCCGGAGCGGCCAGCGGTAGCCTCTGACGGCTGCGTGCTCACCTACAGGCAGCTGGACGAGCTGAGCAACAAGCTGGCCCGTGCCCTGCTGCGCCTGGGCGTGGTACCCGGCGACCGGGTGGCCGTCCTAGCCCCCAAGTCTGCCGCCGCGGTCATCGGGCTATACGGGGCGTTGAAATCCGGAGCCTGCTATGTGCCGCTTGACCCGAAGGCACCCGTTGGGCGGCTCAATCACATCGTGCGCGACAGCGGTGCCACTGTGCTCATGGCCGACGGGGCGAGGAGATCTCAGGCAGCCGCCCTGGCCGACGCCGCTCCCTGGCCGGCTGGTGTTGTCGAGGTGAGCGCTCCCGGCGTCGCGGAGCGCGATGAGGCGGTCAGTGCGTCCCAGCGTGGGGTCATCGTGCCATGGAGCGACCTGGCCGGGGAATCTGCAGAGCCACTGGCGGAGGAACGCGCGATCGAGACCGACCTCGCGTACATCCTGTACACGTCCGGATCGACCGGCACCCCGAAGGGGGTGATGGTCTCCCATCGCAACTCGCTCACGTTTGTCGACTGGGCGGCAGGCGCTGCGGGGCTCGGCGAGCAGGACCGCGTCTGCAGCCCCGCGCCGCTGCACTTCGACCTGTCGGTCTTCGACATCTTCTCCACTAGCCGGGCTGCCGCCTGCCTGACGGTGCTCCCTGACGCAGCAGCCACCTTCCCGGTTTCGACTGCGAGGTGGCTCGAGGCCGAGCGGATCTCGGTCTGGTACTCCGTGCCCTCGGTCCTCGTGATGCTTGCCTGCTACGGCAGCCTGCATCGATTCGACTTGTCGCGCCTGCGAACGGTGATCTTTGCCGGGGAGGTGTTTCCGCCCAAGTACCTCGCCCGGCTGATCGCGGAGCTGCCGCACTCTCGCCACCTCAACTGGTACGGGCCGACTGAGACCAACGTATGCACGGCATTCGAAGTGCCTGCGGGCTGGACTGACGCACGGCCGGCCCGATCGGGAAGGCATGCGCGAACAGCGAGGTGTTCGCGGTCACAAGCGAAGGCCGCCGGGCATCGGTGCCTGGCGAGGTGGGCGAGCTGTACGTGCGGGGTCCCTCCCTGATGCGGGGCTACTGGGGACAGCCGGCCAAGACCAGCGAGGTCCTGGTCAGGAACCCGTTCCGGGCGGAGTACGACGAGCTCGTTTACCGGACCGGCGACCTTGTGACTTTGGAAGAGACAGGGAACTACGCCTACCTGGGCCGCCAGGACAGCATGGTGAAGATTCGCGGCTACCGGGTGGAGCTGGGGGAGGTGGAAGCGACGCTGTACCGGCATCCGGCCATCCGGGAGGCGGTGGTGGTGCCGGTGCCGGATGCGCTGCTCGGCAGTCGCCTCAGGGCGGTTGTCACCGCGGAGGACGGCAGCAAGCTCACCCGCGACAACGTGCTGGAGCACTGCCGGCGGTGGCTGCCGAGCTACATGGTGCCCGACATAGTCGAACTCCGCGAGGGGCTGCCGAGAACCTCGACCGGCAAGGTCGACCGGGCAGGCCTCGCCCAGGAACGTTACGAGTTGGAGCCGGTGGGAGACGGCCCACGAAAGAAGGGCTAGCAGAGACACAGACACACGCGAAAGGAGCGTGCTCGAGTGGAGACGGTCATCAACGAGTACATCAGCAGGGAACTCGTCCCAGACCCGGCGCTGCTGCCGTTGGCAAACGACACACCGCTACTGGACAGCGGCATCCTTGATTCGCTGAGCCTGCTCAGGATCGTGGTCTTCCTGGAAGAGCGGTTCGGGATCACCATGGGCGACGGGGATCTCCTGCCTGAGAACTTCGCCAGCGTGAACGCCATTTGCGTCTACCTCCGCGCTCGTCAGCCCGGGAAAGAGGCCGCGCATGGGTGACAACCGCGTGCCACGAGATCCACAGCTTCCTACTCACTGGTTCAACATCCTGCATGACCGGCCGCAATACGTGACGTCGGCTGTGTCGAGATCACGATTGGCGGGAGAGGTGAAAGCGGCGAGTCAGGGCGCATTGCTCCAGCAGCCGTTGTCCCTCGCCAGGCAGTCCATTAACACGGCCGATCGGTTCATACCGATCCCCGAGGAGATCCTGGACCTGTATGCGCAGTACCGTCCGACACCCTTGCGCAGGGCAGCGCGCCTGGAGGAGCGCCTCGGCGCCAATGCCCGTATCTACTACAAGTACGAGGGCGCCAACCTAACCGGGAGCCACAAGCTCAACACTGCCCTGGCGCAGGCCTACTACTACTCCCGCGCAGGTGTGAAGCACCTGGTTACGGGCACGGGCGCGGGGCAGTGGGGGACTGCTCTGGCCTACGCGTGTCAGGTAATGGGTCTGCGCTGCACGATCTTCTGGGTCAGATCCACCTTGCGTCAAAAGCCCATCCGCGGCGAGATGATGCGTCTGTTCGGTGCGGTCGTCCATGAGAGTCCTAGCACCCTGACCGAAGTGGGGCGCAGAGCGCTCGAGGAGGACCCGGACGGGATCGGCACCCTCGCCGGGGCCACGGGGGAAGCTCTCGCGCTCGCAG
Source organism: uncultured Actinomycetota bacterium (assembly GCA_963696215.1). Classification (GTDB taxonomy): domain Bacteria; phylum Actinomycetota; class Actinomycetes; order Streptosporangiales; family Streptosporangiaceae; genus Chersky-822. Next base: position 237,827 of record CAVOJF010000002.1, on the reverse strand, counting down.
GCGAGGACAGCGAATCACGCTTTGCCGTCGGGAGTGGCGAGAACTCGGTGTTGCTCCACCAGACGATCATCGGTCAGGAGGCCGTCTCGCAGATGGCCTCGCTGGGCGACTTCCCCGACTGCGTCATTGCGTGCATGGGCGCCGGATCGAACTTCGGCGGAATTACGCTGCCCTTCCTAGGTGCGGCGAAGGACTCCGGGAGGCCGATTCGACTTATCGCCGCTGAGTCGGCCGCGTGTCCGAAGCTGACCCGAGGTCGCTACCGCTACGACCTGAGCGACGCTCTGGGCACGACCCCGATCACCAAGATCTACTCGCTCGGCAGCACCTACGTGCCGCCGCCGGTGTACGCAGGCGGACTACGGCACCACAGCGCTGGGCCGCTGGCGAGCGCCATGTATGCGGACGGCTCGGCAGAGGCGGTCGCCATCGACCAGCTCACTTCGTTCCGGGCTGGAATGCTCTTCTGCGAGACCGAGGGGATTCTGCCTGCTCCTGAAGCCGCCCACGCGGTGGCCGGGATGATGGACGTTGTGTCGCGGCACCCGCGCCGAGGTCTTCCGCTGGTCGTCCTCGTGAACATCAGCGGGCACGGCCTGTTGGACCTGAGTGCCTACAGCCGTTTCGCCGCCGGCGAGATCGAAGCGGTGACCGCGGACGACGCCAGCCTGTCAAAGAGCCTCCGCGCCCTGGAAGAGTTCAACCGACGCATCGCGGAACCTGCGGAAGCAACGTGACTGCGAAGGACGGGTGGCCTGGTCGTTTACGACGGGCACGATCACGGTCCCGCGGATGGTCACCTGTCCCCAGGAGGGTCGATCATCCCGAGGCGGGCAAGATCGACTGTGTGCCAGAGGTTCCAGTGCGCCGGGCTTTTTCCGATGGCGGCGCTCACCTCGGCGACGCAGCGCCCGAATGCCGTCGCGGTTCCACCCTCGAGCGGCACTGGCGCCGAGATCTCCCACACCTGGTGGCTGTAATCGACCCCGCGGCGCAGGAAACCCATGAGCAGCGGCGCCCCGGTCAGCTCGGCGAGCGTCACCACCCCTGGCAGCAGCTGGGCTTGGCGGCCTAGGAAGGGAACATCGACGGCACGTGCCCGCTCGTTATCCAGCGGCGGCGCGTCGATCGAGATCGACACCACCTCGTTGGCACGGAGCGCGGCCGCTGCCAGCATCGCGACCTGGGGCCGGCCGGGCCATGGCTCGATGTTTGGCCGCTGCCGGTAACGCAGCACCGGCCTGGCGTAGACCGCCTCCCAGAACCACCGCTCGGCGGAGGAGACGCCCGCCCTCACGTCATAGTTGACCCTGTAGTCATAGTTATAGTTGTGGTCCCAGCGCCCGATGTGGGTGACGGGGAAGCCGCTGGCGTGCAGCACCGACAAGCCGCTGGCGTGGGAGCCGAAGTGGGCGGAGCACAGGATGACTCCATTGCCCGCCGCCAATGCCGCCTCTATGTGTTCGCGCCCACGGATCTCGACGAGCCGTCGCAGGGGCACTGCCCCGCGCCGAAGCCGCTTCACGTCGACCGGACTGCATGAGGTGAGCCGGAACCAATCCCGGACTACCCGCTGCGCCGCCGTTGGGCTGAGCTCGTCCCCGAGCACCAGCCGTACGTTACGTGCCAGTTCGGTGCGCTTCGGAGCCTGGCACCGGAAGAGCAAGTCGCCGCGCCAGCATGCGACGCGGTAGCCCAAGGTGGCCGGCAAGCGGGCCAGGGCCGGCGCGACTGCCGCCCAGTAAGCCGCGCCTTCCACACTGCGCAGCAACTTCCCCGCGGGGTTGTCACTGACGCGCTGGCCCCTGCGTTTCCGGGCGAACAAAGCTCGCGCCGATAGGCGTTCACTGAGAAATCCACGCCTGCCCTGCCGCAATTCTGGCATCCCCCGCTAGTCATGGCGGCCACTCGCAACCAATCATAGTCTGCGCCCTAGGTGCCTGCCGAAGCCCGGTCACGGACGGCATAACCTGCGGGGAACAAGTCAGCAGTCAGCTATGCGAGTATTGCATAATGCGCTCATAGAGCGCCTCCGCCGTCAGCCGGAGCGGCTTATTGCGCTCGTCAAAGTACTCGGTCCGGCGTGATTCCTTCGCGCGTCGGCGCTCTTCGCTGGGAAGGGCGACGCCCAGACGGTAATCCCAGCCCGTCATCATGGAGTCCCGCTGCGCCATCCACTCGACGGTCTGCCGCACCGAGTTCAGCGCGTCCTCAGTTGGCACAAACTCCTTAAAGGCCGTGCCATAGCTTGTGTTCACCATTCGGATAATACTTGCAAGGTCCGATGTAACCGTTGCAAAGGGCGCGACCACCGTCTTCTCGAGGTAAGGAACAACGGCGGAATAGAAGCGTATGTAACTGCGAATAGCCCACCGCATCGAGGCATGCGGGTCCCTGACCATCAAGGAAAGAATCGCTTCAGATGGCTTCCGTATCAGCAGGATCGCCGGAACGTCAAGACGAGCCGCGCGCTTAATCTGAGCGGCGGCATGCAGGTGATGAGCCATCTTGATCTCGCGACGCTGAGCCAGCCGGAAGGCCACGACGGCGAACGTGTTTCCGGAGCGCGGATATCCCTCTATTACGATCTCGGTTGTCCGGCTGACCCAGGGGCGGGGATCTTCAGGTTCTCGCAGGGCGGGACGGAACCTGGCTGTGGCCAGAAAGATCGGAGTCACAGACGACCAGTCCTGGACATACAGCCAGGCAAGGTGAACCAGCAAGGGCTTCGGCACGGCCGTCGTCCCTCCCCCGCAGCCGCGTTAATCCCAAGTGGAATTGTAGACGACACATCGCATCAGACGGCGACGGGGGAGGGACTCGCAGACGCCTGTGGCGGCGGTGACTTGGGACCGTTCAGCCAGGGTAGAAAGCAGCGGAGGCCAGCTGACGCCGCATGGGGGCACCGGCTGCGGGGGTGGCGCGGATGTACTTGGCAAGCAACGGGACGGGTCGTCGTGCGGCAGTGCCCGGTCACGCACTGGAGGCGTTGCCATCGGACGCTCCAATGAAGATCTCGCTGGTCTCCCCTGGGTTCCCGCCACAACTCGGTGGCGTCGAAGTGGTTGTCGGACATCTGGCCGACGCGCTGTGCGAGCACGGCCATCAGGTGACGGTCTACGCACAGCGACCCCGTGGCTCCTCGTTTCCGGCTTCGCACGACTACTCGGTGCGCCGGTTTGCGGACTGGACTGGCTCCGGACAGTTTCCTGTCGCGCCCGGGCTCGCCCGCGCGCTGTGGCGAGACAGGGGCTTGTCTGACGTCATCCACGCGCACAGCTTCCACGCGGTGCCTGCGATGATGGCCGCCACCGTACCGAAGGTGCCGCTGGTCTTCACCCCGCATTTTCACGCCGTCGGTCACACCAGGACCGCATCCGCCGTGCACACCGTCTACGACCCGCTGGCAACGCTCTTGTTCCGCCGTGCCGACAAGGTGACCTGCGTTTCGGTGGCAGAGTCCGAGCTGCTGCTGCGGCGTTATCCGTCCGTGGAGCCTCGGCTGTCCATCGTTCCGCTCGGGGTGGACACCGAGGCCCTTATGGCCGCCGAGCCCTTCGAGACCGATCGTCCGATCGTCCTGGTCGCTGGGCGCCTGGAACCCTACAAGCGCGTCGACACGGCCATTCGGGCATTCGCGTCTATGCGTAAGGACGCACACCTCGTTGTCTGCGGAACAGGTTCCCACCGGCCCGCGCTCGAGCGCCTTGTCCGGGAGCTGGGGATAACCGCCAGGGTCTCCTTTCGATGTCAGGTCAGCGACGAGGAGCTGCGCCGCTGGCAGCGCACGGCCACCTCAACCTTGAGCCTGTCGGCAAGGGAGGCTTTCGGTCTGGTGGTCCTGGAGGCGGCCGTGGCGGGCAGCCGAGTGGTGGCTTCCGATATCCCTGCCCATGCCGAACTAGCCCAACGGTGGGCGGGCGTGGGTACGCGCATGGCTGTCGTGACGCCAGATGTGGCCGCGGTCGCAGCCACGCTGGACATTCAAGTCGAGATGGAACGCCTGACCCCGCTGCCGGATCAAGGCTTTGGCTGGTCCACGATGGCTCGGCGGTTCGAGAAGATCTACAGGTCTGTGAGTTAGTGTCGTGCGGCTGATTGAGCTGACCGACCTGTACGCGCCTGCGATCGGCGGCCTAGAGCGTTTCGTTGCCCTGCTCTCCGAGGAGCTTGCCCGCCGTGGTCACGAGGTGCACGTGGTGACGAGCGCGGTTCCGGGCGCCCCGGCGGTCGAGACGTACGCCGGTGTGACCGTTCACCGGCTTCCGCTGCTCTACCAGCGGCTCGCGCCCCGGCTGAGCCAAGATGCAACCCGTCCATTTCACCCGCCGGCTCCGGACCCGCTGTTCCGGCGCCTGCTGGCCGATGTCGTCCAGGAGGTCAAGCCGGACGTCATTCACGCCCACGCGTGGAGCCTCTTCTCCTGCCTGGCCCGGACCTTCCCGCGGACGCCCGTTATGGTGACCGCTCACGACTACAGTCTGGTTTGCGCGAGAAAGTCGCTGGTACACAGGTCGGGTACCTCGTGCGCTGGCCCATCCTGGCACCGGTGCGGGCCATGTGCTGCCTCCCAGTACGGCCTGGCCAGGGGCAATGTACTGGCGGCCGCATCCCTGTCCAGTCTCAGCCTGCTCAAGAAGGTGGCCACGTTCACCGCTGTGAGCGATTACGTGGCGAACCGGCTGTCGCCGATCATCGGCCAGATCGCTGGCAAGCCGGTCCACACCCTGCATTCTTTCGTGCCGGATGACCTTTACGAGAGCGGCTGGCAGGCGGAGCGGCCCGGGTTCCTGCCCGCCCAAGACGGCTACTTCCTCTACGTCGGGCAACTCTCCCGATTCAAGGGCGCCGACGTTCTCATCGATGCATATCGACGGCTCCCATCGCCTCCGCCGCTGGTGATGCTCGGAACGCCACATCCGACCTCTCCGGCTCCTGAGTCCCTCCCGCCTGGCGTCACGATGCGGACCAGCGTCGCGCACCGGAGCGTCATCGCCGCCATGGTGCGGGCTGCCTGCGTGGTAGTTCCGTCGGTGGGGCCCGACTCACTCCCGATGACGGTCAGCGAAGCGCAGAATTGTGGCGTCCCGGTGATCGCATCCGCGGTCGGTGGGATACCTGAGCAGATTTTCGACGGGCAGACCGGCTGGCTGGTGCCCGCGGCCGACGAACAGGCTCTGGCGGATCGGCTCGCGGAGTTGCTAGGCAGCGGCCACCGGGCCCGGGCGATGGGTCAGGCTGGGCGCCTGAACGGGCTCCGGTTCACCGCGACACAAGGGACCGGGCCGTTCGAGGAGGCACTGGAGGCGACCTCGCACATCGCCTGCTAGGTAGGCTGCTTGTGGGGATGGTCCGTTTCGGTAGTCCAGCGGGCTGTACGGGGGCCCAATATGAGGCATGCGCGTAGTGTCGGCCTTGCGGCAGGTGCCGTGGTCTGTATCGCGGTTCTGCTGGTCCTGGCCATCGGCGCTGCCCAGCCATCTTCGGATGGATCTGCCCGGCGGCTTCCGGCTGCACGGCAAGGCCTAGTTCACAACCTCCATGAGGTGAACTACTACCCGGCCGGCGGTGGGTGGACGTTCATGTGGTCCCACTTCAACCCGGCGGCGATCGATCGTGATTTCGCACGGATCCGCGCCTTGGACGCGAACACCGTCCGCATCGTCATCCAGCCAATCGTCTTCGGCTTCCCGACCGTCCGCCCGGTCATGGCGGATCGCCTGTCCAGGGTGATCGGGCTGGCCGCGAAACACTCCCTGCGGGTTCACTTGACACTGTTCGACTGGTGGTCCCGGTACGCCGATGTTCACGGCAGCAAGAAGTGGGTTTCCTCCCTGCTGTCACGGTACAGGGACGATCCGCGTATCGCAGTTGTGGAGTTGCACAACGAAGTCAGCCCGCAGGACCGCAAGGCCGTGGCCTGGGTGCGGACGATGCTTCCGTACCTGTCCACCGTCCTGCCCGGAACGTTGCGGACGGTATCTACCCCGAGCGTGCCTCCTGATGACTTCGCGTTGTTCACCCGCGAGCTCAAGAATTCGCCGCCGGACTTCTGGGACTACCACTACTACGGTCCGGCGCGGGACGCCCACTCCGTGCTGAGCTTGATCAAGGCGCTTGCGGCTCCCCGTCAGTTGTTCGTTGGAGAAACCGGTTACAGCACCGACCGAACGCCCGGTGACCAAACAGCGCAGGAGCGGGCACAGGCCGCCTACTACCGGGCCGTCTTCACAGCGGCTGCGGCGTTGAGGCTGCCCACCCCAGCGCCGTGGATCCTCAACGACTTCTCTGCGGGCGCTATCCCGCCGCAGAGCGCGGCAGCGCATCAGCCGGCCCAGTATGGCTATGGCTTGTTCCAGCCAAACGGCACTCCGAAACCAGCGGCTGCCGTCGTGAGCAGGGCGTTCTCCAGCAAGTCAGGCTTACTCCACTGAGGTGGGGGTACAGCATTCCGATGGCACCGAAGTACTTCGTCGACGGGTCCGAGGTGTCGTCCAGGGCAGCGGTCGGCACGGATGAACCTAGGTCCGGGCTCAAGGTGTGTGTCGTCGGATCGGGTACGAGGTTCGTCAGCGGAATCAGCTACTACACCTACTTTCTCGCGTGCGCTCTCAAGCCGCGGTACGACGTAGTAGCCATCCTTATGCGCCACTTGATCCCCAGGCGCTGGTATCCCGGCGGCAAACGCGTCGGCCAGAGCGTGATGGCCTATGACCTCGCCGCCGAGGTGCCCGCGTTTGACGGCGTCGACTGGTGGGGCTGGCCGTCGGTACCGCGGGCACTATCCTTCCTTCGCGCGCACCGACCGCAGGTGCTGATCCTCCAGTGGTGGTCCTCCTCGGTTCTGCCCTGGTACCTGCTGCTGGCGAGGCAGGCGCTTCGGCGCAGGTGTGTGGTCGTTGTGGAACTCCATGAGGACCTGGATACGGGAGAGGCGAGGGTCCCGCTCGTCGGCTGGCTCGCGCGCCGCGGCTTGAAGACGTTGTGTCGGTCGGCATCCATGCTGGTTGTCCACTCAACCTGGGACCGGGACCGGATGTCGGCGTCCCTCGGCATCAGCCCCGCGCAATTCCGTGTGATTCCGCACGGCCCATTTCCGATCTCCGAGGCCATGCCGGGAGAAGGCACCGGGCGGGCGCGGCCGCGGCCCCTCCGCAAGTCCTCCGAGCTAACCGTGCTCTTCTTCGGGACCATCCGCCCATACAAAGGGCTGGAGCACCTGATCCGGGCATTCGAGCAGGTCCGCCGGGATCTGGCTGTTCCGTGGAAGCTGGTGGTGGTGGGGGAGACGTGGGAAGGTTGGACGCTTCCTATCGAGCTCGTCGAGCGCAGCCCGTGCCGCGAGGACATCGAGTTGGTCAACCGATACGTGACCGACCAGGAGGCGGCTGGCTACTTCCGCCGCGCCGATGTCGTTGCGTTGCCTTACCTGCGTTCGTCGGCCAGCGGGCCGCTCGCGATCGCCCAGGCGTATGGCCTGCCCGTGGTAGTAACTGCAGTCGGCGGGCTGGTGGAAGCCGCTGCTGACTACAGCGGAGCGGTTCTGGTCGGACCTGGCAGGCCTGACGAACTCGCGCGGGGGCTGCTCGCGGCAGCTGATTTGCGCGGCCGCATACATTCCGCGCCAGTCACGTGGGAGGCCGTCGCGCAGTCGTATGCGGACATCTTCGCCGCCGTGGTGCCTCCCGCCGAACCGGCTGCCGTGACCACGAGATTCAAGTCTGGTCGCTGAATGAAGACAGCTGTACTCACAACCAGCTGGGACGACGGTCACAGGTGTGATGTGAGGCTGGCACGGATGCTCAAAGAACACGGGCTCAAGGCCACGTTTTACATGGCACCTGAGAATCAAGAGTTCGCGAAGCAGGACCTGCTAACTTTGCCGCAGATCAGAGATCTAAGTCAGGACTTTGAGATCGGCGCCCATTCGATGACACATCGTCGGCTGCCTACCATCTCTGAACAGGAGGCGGCGAGGGAAATATTCGAATCGAAGGCCATGCTTGAGCACGCTATCGACAGCGAGATCAAGGTCTTTTGTTATCCAGGCGGCGACTACACCCAGTTGCACGTGCAACTGGTCAAAGACGCAGGGTATCGATATGCGCGAACGGTGGACAGGTACATATTTACAGCAGGCGATCCCTACGAAGCCGGAACTTCCGTGCACGTCTATAACCATCACGGGCTCGACCTATGGCAAACCGCCCGTTTTGTGAAGTTCCAGCCCGTAAAACTCCTGCGGTGCCTCGAATGGGACACTTTGGCAAAAGTCATGTTTGATCAGGTTGTAAAGAAAGGCGGCATTTACCATATCTGGGGTCATAGCTGGGAAATTGATGAGCATCATGACTGGGAGCGCCTAGAAAGCGTGTTTCGTTACATCAGCGCAAACCCGAAGGTTAGCTACGTCACGAATGGAGAGCTTGAGGCTTATTCATAAGAGGCGCCTGGTCAGCGTGCAGCCCCCTGCGCCGGTTCCCAGCCAAGGGCGATCGGGTCGTAGGTCCGCTCGACGTAGATCTGGTGCCAGAGAGAGAACACGATGAGCACCCAGATGTGTCGCTCATTCACGGCACGGTCGCCGGCCCTGAATGCCTGCAGCAAATCCAGCGCTGCCTCGCGGTTCACCCACTGGCCAGTCTGCGCCTCACGCAGCAGCCGGTCGGCGAAGCCGTAGGCGTCGCCCTTCAGCCAGTGGCCGATCGGGACCGGGAATCCTAGCTTCGCGCGCTCCGCGGCCGCGTTCGGGAGCACCTCGCTCATGGCCATGCGCAGCGCCCGCTTCGTGGTCCCGACGTAGACGCCACCGAGGCCGCGTCCGGCGCCGATCTTCTCTTCCCGGGCCAGGCGGGCCGCCACCGCCATCACCTCCCGGTCGAGGAAGGGAACCCGCAGTTCAAGGCTGTGCGCCATGGTCATCCGGTCAGCCTTGACCAGGATGCTGCCGGGCAGCCAGGTGTTGATATCCACCAGCTGCATGGTGGAGACGTCATCCAGTTCGGCTGCCGCGGCCCGGTCGTAAACCGGGTCGGTCACCTCATAGGCTCGGGACGGCCCCGGCCGGCCCGGCTCGGTGATCAGGTCGCCGTGACGAGGGTTGCCGATGTAGCGGTGCCGCAGCGGCGTGAACATGCGCTCCAGCAGGGCCTTCCCCTTGACGCCCGGTGGGACGAGCGCCGCGGCCCGCTGCAGCGGGGCCCGGCTCCAGCCGGGCAGGTGCTCGCCGGCACGCACCACGCCGGGCTGATGGTAGATGGCATAGCCGCCGAAGAGCTCGTCCGAGCCCTCACCGGACAGCACGACCTTGACCTGTTTGCTGGCCTCGCGGGCGAGGAACCACAGTGGCACCGCCGCCACCTCCGCCATGGGGTCGTCCAGGTGCCAGATGATCCGCGGCAGGTAATGGAAGAACTCCTCCTGGCTGACCACGTACGGGACCGATTTCACCCCGATCGCGGCGGCCGTCTCGTAGGCCCGGTCGATCTCGCTGAAGCCCTCGCGCTCGAAGCCGACCGTGAAGGTGAGCAGGTCGGGCCGGTGCTCGGCGGCGAGGGCACAGATGGCGGCGGAGTCGATGCCGCCGGACAGGAATGCGCCGAGCGGGGCGTCGCTGCGCAGGTGAACGGCGATCGAGTCGCGCATCACGTCAAGGATGGCCCGCGGGGTGCCGCCGCTGGGGCCGCGGGCCGGCCGTAGATCGGCGCTCCAGTAACGGTAGACGTCCAGCGCTCGGCCGGGCCGGGCGATCATGGCGTGGCCGGGCGGCAGCACCTGCACGGGCGGCGTCAGGGTGCCGGGCGGCGGGACGTACTGGAAGGACAGGTACCGCCGGATCGCGTCAGGATCGAGGTCGCGCAGTTCGCCCGGGTCGGCCAGGGCTTTGCGCTCGGAGGCGAACCGCATCAGTCGGTCGGGCTCCGGCGGGAGGCCGTCACCGGGACTTAGGAGGGGCCCGTCAGCATCGGCGCCAGGCCCCCGGAAACGAGCAGCCGCGCCGGGCCCGGGGTCAATTCTGAAGTAGAACGGTTTGATGCCGAACTGGTCCCGGGCGCAGAATAGCTCGCGCGTAAGGCTGTCCCAGATGGCGAACGCGAACATGCCGCGGAGCCGGTGCACGACGTCCTTGCCGACCCTGGCGTAGGTTTCGAGCAGGACCTCGGAGTCGCTGCTTGATCGGAGGACCACGCCCTGCTCGCGCAGTTCGGCGCCCAGCTCGACGTAGTTGTAGATCTCGCCGTTGAACACCATCCAGTAGCGACCGTCGCCGGACCGCATCGGCTGATGGCCACCCTGCGACAGGTCCACGATGGCGAGCCGCTTGTAGCCCAGAGCTACATCGTGGTCGCAGTAGAAGCCCTCGTCGTCAGGCCCACGGTGGGCGATGCGCTGAGTGGCGCTCGCCACCCAGGCCTGATCGGGGCCGGCGTCGCTGGCCAGCGCTAGGCAGCCGACGATTCCGCACATGTACGTCCCAACGGCGTCGGTACGTTCTGGGCTCTGATCCTACGGTGGGTCCTGTCCCAGCGTGCAGTTGCGGTCACTCTACGTTACGGCGAATGGTCCGGCTGGCCGCCAGGCCGGCCAGCCGGCAGGCGTTCTGCCAGGTAGTCGGCTTTACCGGATGTAGCTGTTCATGATCGCGAGGCCGGGATCGCCCGACGTCATGTTGAACTGGTCGCCACCGGATTCGGCATACTGCCAGTACAAGAACCCGACGATGGCCTTCGTGCTGAACATCGAGGCCATCAGGCTCTTGAGTTGCGAGGCTCGCGCAGACAAGCCCGTCGAAGACGGGATGCCTATCTCGCCGATAAGCGTCGGCTTCCCGTGCGCGTAGGCGGCCGCGGCGCACTGCGCGTAGCCGTTCTGGTGGTAGACCGAGTAATAGTGGTAACTGGCCAGGTCCACGGTCGGCAGCGCATAGATGCTGCTGCTGAGCGGTCCTACTTCGCCGCAGCCGACCAGGGTTGCCGGGTCGATGCTCTTGATCAACCCCGAGACATCCCGGACAAAGCCGTACGTGATGGCGTTCGGCTCGTTGCACAGTTCCCACATGGCGATACGAGGGTCGCCCTTATAGCGGTTCACCACCTCCCGCACCCAGGCGCGATAGCTGATCTTCTCGTGCTGCAGCACGGTCGTCCTGTAGCCGCCCTGGAACCAGGAACTACTCAGCGCAGGATCGTGAGTGCGATTGCGCTCGTAGTCCCAGCTGTCCTCCAGCGAAGGAATGACCTTGAAGCCACGGGACGCGCAGACGGCCAGCACCTTGTCGAAGGCGGACCAGTCACGAACGCCGTTGCGCAAGGCGAACTGCTGAAAGAACCAGCACCTGATGGTATTAACGCGCGGAGCACTCTGGCGGATGTGAGCCAGCCAGGTGGCGAGCGTGTTTCCAGCATTCAGTGCGACGGCACCGTTGGCGGGCCTGTTCCACGTATTGACGGCGGCCGGCCACATATTGAAGCCGATCATCCTGTGCTGATGGCCGTTCAGAAGCAGCTTCGTGCCTGAACGGCTAACTTTCCCCGAGGTCGCTGATCGACTCGTTATCACGGGGACGAGGCCGACGGCGGCTGCTCCGGCCAGAACCTGGCGGCGTGTTGTCATGAATCCTCCTCTGGGGATGTCGCGGTGGCCTTCCGGCCAGAGCGCGTCGCATACGTCGTCCTCGCACGGCATGGTCGGCCGGACCACGACAACGGACGATCAGCGATAGAAAGCGGAAGTCGGTCGTTGATCTATCTACCGGGCTATCAGGTCATAGCGCCGCACAATACCCGTTAGGTGGCCGCGTATGGGCAGTTATGTCGCAATGCCCCCGCGGGAGAGGATGAGGGTTGAGGCTCGGCGGGATGCGAAGGGGTCGCGCTCGCAACAGAGGGAAATGAGCGCGACCCCGGTTCAGGCGCTGGCGCGATCCACGCCGGCCACGGAGGTGATCAAGGGAATCCGGCTACTGCCGCGTCCAAGTAACTGGCCGCCGCCCGCTGCCCCGGACTTCGCTGGCATTAGCGTTTGCGCGTGATGGACCTTCCAGATTGAGTTCCCTGATATCGGGCGACGACCGGCGTCAGGAGCCGACCAGGTGTTTCGAACCCCGCCATCGCCTCGCGCAGCAGCAGAGCGAAGGCGAGGAGGGACCCGGCACCTATAGCGATGCGGATGGCGAGCCACACGGGTGAGGTCGGCAGTGCCCCAATCGCCAGGGTTACTACAACGGCACAGCCGATGAGGGAGCGGAGGAGGACCGAGGCGCGGGGGACCTGCAGGCCGGTACTCGCGGGCGGCCGGGTGAGCCTGGCGCACAGGGCGTAAGAGAGGACCGTCGCAATAGCCGAGCCGGTGATGCCGAGGAACGGAACCATCACGATGTTCAGGCATATGTTCACCGTCGCTGCGACGAGCGTCGCCACCGCTGCCCGGCCAGTCCTGCTTTCGCTCATCAGTGCGCGCAGGTTGGCCACGAACTGACCGAATGGGAAGGTGCAGACGGCTACGATCGCGACAATTTGTGTCAGCTCAGCTGGATGGAACGATTTTGGAACCCACACTGCCAGCACCAGCGGGGCACCGGCAGCCAGGCCGCTTGCCACCGGGATCAACAGCAGGTTCATCATGTCGCGGCTGCTGGCCAGCAGCCGGGATCGTGCCGCTCGGTCCGCCACTGCATAGATGCGTGGCAGCCACGCCTGATTGACCAAGACGAGAAGGATGAAGCCGAGGCTGCCCACGTTGTAAGCGACGGAGTAGCGCCCAACGGCTGCGGACCCGAGCACATGGCGAACGACTACACGGTCGCCAACGCCGAGAATGAAGCCACTGAGCTGCTGCGGCACCAAAGGGAGGCCGAAAAGGAAGATCCCGCCGTAGCGCCGGATCGCGGCAAGCGCCGACCAGTCCGGCCGGAGGGCCACCAAGCCGACCAGAGCAGCCGCGCCTTGCCCGATGATCAGGCCGCAGAGGTAACTAGTAACAGTAGGCGTCCACCAGTCCAGCAGAGCCAGGCCGACCGCTTGCGCCCCCACCGACTGCAGAGCAGCGACGAAGATTGCCAGCCGCAGCTTGTCCCTGGACCGGAGAATGGCGAGCGATGTCAACGTCAACGCGAAGCAGCCAGCCCACAGTGCGGCCAATCGCGCGTTCAGCACCCGGTCCAGGCCGACCAGGTTGCCCCACGCTGGTGCGGCTAGGACGACGACAAGCGAAGTGGCGACCGCCAGGACAGCGGAGATGGCGAGTACTCCGCTAGACCGACGATCACCGTCCTCCTCCGCGAAAATCTTCTGAGCCGCGAAGGGGAGTCCGAGGCTAAAGGTCAGCCCCAGGAGTTGCGCCACGACGATGGCAAGCGCCAACTGCCCGAACTCGCCGACGCCGACGAGCCGGGTCAGGATGGGCGTCATCAGCGCCGCGAGGACCACCTGAAGGGCGGACGCTCCAAGGTAGACAAAATCCCGAGTGAACATGGCACGCAGGGCACTGGTCGCGGCTGCATCGCCGCGCGAGGTCGCTGGCACAACCTCGTCATGAGGGTGGCGCCCGTCGCGTCGAGTACCTGGGCTTACCTGTCGGCGGAGACCGCGGCCCCAACCGCCCCAATCGCGCCTTCCCAAATGTCGTTCCTCACACTTGCAAGAGACGCCCCATCAAGCAGGCGCTCGCGTCACAGGCGGCCAAGCAGACGTCAGCGCTGTGCCACTACGACGCATGGCAAAGGCCACGGCCCCGCGTGCCACAGTTGGAATGTCACCTCCGCTCACTGCGAGTAGCATCGCGCCGGCCAGGCCCCCGATCGCCCGGCGGTGCTATCTGGTGCTGCCGCCGCGCATCGGCGGCAAGCTGGCGGCCGTACGAGCCGGCCAGGCAAAGAGCCGTGACCGCGCCTAGCAGCAACCCGAGCGAGTGCGGGCCGAGCCGATTGCCGCTGACGTCAAGAACCAGCGATGCACAGACGACGAGCACGAGCGACACCGGGACCGCCAGGGAGATAGACCGCTGGCCCGTAGCCTGCCCAAACAGCCGCAGGAGCGCATAACCCGGGGCCAGCAGCAGTGCCGGCAGCACAACCAGCCGTGATAGCCCGGGAAGGACCGGCGCGCATATAAGCAGAGCGGCTCCGACGAAGGCAAGCAGTCCTGGGGTTCCAGCCACGCGCAGGCTGGTGCGCCATCCCCGCGGCACGTCAATGACCCTTGGCATAGGACGGATACCACGAAAAATAGGAGTGGTAATTGATCTTGTACAGGCGATAGTGCTGCGAGGAGTACAGGAGCCGCAGCCACGGCCACCGCGCGAGACGCGTGAAGCTCCGCAGTGGCACCACCTTCGGTTCGCCAGGGAAGAACAGGGGCGGCGCTGTCGTGCTGTGGTGCGCGTCGCGGACATCGATGGCCAGGTAGTTGTCCGCCCGACGCTCCATGGCGGACATGAGAGCCGGTGTCGGTGCGCGGGGGCTGTACCAGATGCTCGCAGTTGGCAGCGTGTGACCCTGTGGCGGTGTGACGGCGCCGGCGTGGGCCGTGAGTGCAATACCGGTGAAACGATCTGTCACCACGTGCGCCCCGTGGGGCAGATGCGCCTGAACCCAGTGCGCAAACCTGACGGTTTCCGTGGTGACGCTGCGGGTGTCAGAGCCGAACTGGTAAGGCCCGGGGAATCGAGAGTCGGTCGTTGTATTCGCTGCGACATTCCCGACGAGCAGGACGGCGAGCACTGCTGCGCCGACCGTCGCGGCCATACGCTTTACCCAAGGCCTGCGCTTGTCCAATTCGAACAAGATGACGAGAGCCGCCGGCAGGAGAGCGACTCCGACGAACGTCGAGGCCCAGGTACGGTGCGATCCCAGAGCCCCCGCGCCGGTCAGCGTCAGTAGAAGACTGACCAGGTAGGCCGTTGTGAGCGCGAGCGACCACAGGAAATTCGACCGTAGAGCGGGCTTTTGCAACCAGCGAAGTCCAGCAAAGAGGAGCGCAACCGCGATAATGATAGGCGCGGCGATCGCAGCGACTCGTTCATAGCCAGGGGCAGTGGAATGGCCGAATATCGTCCGCACTGCACCACTACTGCCCTTGGAGCCAGTGGCCAAGGCGACAAGCTGTGATGCGGTGTGTGCCACGTTTGGGAACAGGTAGGACACCGTTCCTGGCGCGACAAAGACAACCCACAACGCGAAACACGTTGTCAGCGTCAGCACTGGCATCCACCTGACGAAAAGGCGGCGCCAACCACCCATGCGGTCGGCGAGCCCCCTCATCGGCTTGAGGAGGAGCGCGCCCCCCAAGAGCAGGGCGATGCTGGTCAGGCTGGTGAGGTGGTGCGTCACCACCAGGCCGAAGGAGATAATCGCGATCAGCAGTGCCGCGCTTAGGCTCCTTCTCCAGGTGGGGCTGCCAGATCGCTCGGCCGCCAAGGCTTCCGCATACAACCGGACGATCGTCAGCATGAGCAGGATCGCAACGGATTCGTAGGCGAACTGGGCGTCAAAGTAGATGAAACTTGGATTGGTGGCGTATACAAGGCCCGCCACCGCCGCCCATCGATGGGGAACTGGCAGCGCTCGCGCTAGGTAGTAGACCTGTACCGGGAGCAGGCAGTGCACCACGGCGATCAGGGTCAGGGCCGAGTCCCACGGGGAAAGGCCGGTGAGCCAGTGGATCGTGCCCGCCGCGCTCTCCAACCCTGGGTAGAAGGTCCCGATCGGGAGCAACGGCGTGTGCTGGAAGGGCCGACCCGCCGAAATGACGTTCCGCAGCAGAGCGAAGTGAGCAGTCTCATCGAAACCGATCGGGCCACCCGGGCTCACCAAGAACGTCGGCAACACGGTGAAGAGCCCCAGCAACCCAAGCCAGACAACCGCGTAGCGCCCGTATACCGCCCGCCACGCGACCGCCAGGTAGGCAAGCAGCATTCCTGCCCAGAAAATGGGGATATACGCCTGGCTCCTGGAGGTCGGCGCTATGCGGTACGCCACGACCACCAAGGCGGCGCCGACCAAGACAACGCAGAACGCCGACAGCTCATCCAGAGGGCCGCTCGGAGTCAGCGGGAGCATCGATTGGCTGTCGACAGGCCGGTCCCCCCGGAGAAGCACGGAATCCGGAACTCGGGACTGGCTCATCGGTAAGCCTCGTTAAGAGGTAGCGCAGACGGGATTGCCGGTCCTGTTGAATCGCGGCAGTTCGTGCGTACGGTCACGGTCGCCGGGTGATGGGCTTTGAGCAGGCCACAGGCCTCGGCTCTCGCGGGGCCGCGGACTCCTCACGCCGCATGCATCCTGGCCCGCGCTTAGACCGGCGCCTTCTGGCGCTGCTGGCAAGACGGTACCTCCCTACGACCTAGCCAGACACGGCACAGCAGCCGCTCTTACCGAGAAAGCCGCGGCCTGGGGCTGACACAGGAGTGCCATCACCGGGCTCACGAGCGTAGATCCCCCATCAGCGTTACTACCCGCCAAGCGGGTATCAAGCCTCGGCTCCTGTTGTCGGCGGCTGCGGATGCGGTGTCCGCTTGCGAGCGGACCGGACTGCTCGCGTGATGATCGGCGCACCGATGGCAGCGGGCAGGAACCAGAACGAGAGGGACGGCAGCCTGTCCCAAAGGGGCAGGTGCGGGCCGTTGTCGACGTAGAAGGCGGTCAGCATCGCGACGTACGCGGTTCCCATGCCGACGATGTGGCCTGTATCGCCTGGCCGGCGGCGGCGGCGGTGCAGGTAGCCGATGGTTGCCGCGACGAGGGCCACTACTCCAATGATGAGCAGGTGATAGTCCTGCCGCCACCGCATGATCGACAACGCAGTTGCTGTCGCGAAGACAACTGTGATGGTGCGGTAGAACCAGCGGCCGGCATGGATGTGCCGGGAACTGCCTTTGCGCGTTAGGGCGGCGATCGCGCCGGCGGCGACCGCAATGAGTCCGGCTAGGACGTGAACGGCGAGGAAGGCGAGGAAGACCGACGTGATGGAGCCCACCTGGTTTCCGAGGATGTTGCTTGCGGACACCATGCCGATCTCCTCTGGTCGCATATGTAGCGACGCTACTTATGAGACCACCCTAGTCGGCGAATTGCCTGGCAGGAAGGCCTCATGTAGCGTCCCTACTTATGAGGGCGGAGCAGCTGAAGGGCCACTTGGACGCGTTGCTCCTCGCCGTCCTGGAAAACGGGCCGAAGCACGGCTACGCGATCATGGAAGCTCTGCGGGACGTCAACCGGGGGACAGGTCGATTTGCCGACCGGGACGATCTATCCGGCCCTGCACCGGCTTGAGGCCGCGGGCCTGATTTCGGGCTCCTGGTCCGTCGTCGTCGGCCGCCGCCGCCGGTCCTATGCCCTGACAAGCGCGGGAGAGAGCGCGCTGACGGGCCGGCGTGCCGACTGGCGAGACTTCGCCGCGGTCATCAGCTCGGCCCTGGATGGCAAGCCGTGGCTGAGCCCCGCCTGATTGCGAACTATAAGGCGTTCCTTCGCGCCGAGCTGTCCCAGGCGCTGGCCGAGGAGGTTAGTGACGGGCTTGCCGAGGCATACGCCAAGTACCGGCGGCTCGGCCTGGGTGCAGAGGCCGCGGCCCAGGCAGCCGTCGCTGAATTCGGCAGCGCCCAGGCGGTAGTTCAGGCATTCAGCCGCGCCAGCCCAGCGCGGCGGGTGGCGCGCACGCTCGTTGGTACCGGGCCGGCCGTGGGCATCTGCTGGGGTCTGGTACTGATCACAGGCAAGGCCTGGGAGTGGCCGGTTCCCGGCTTCGCCCGCTCGCTGCTGGGCGGCTTGCTCGTCGTTAGCATCGTCGTTCTCCTGGCGGCTGCGCTCGGTCAGCGCTACTGGACCGTCCGGCGCGCTGGTGCGGCCGGGTGTTTTGGCCTGGCGGCGCTGGATACCTCGATGATCGCGGCCACGGTGGCTGCTGAGCCCGGCCTCCGTTGGTTGACGGTCATTGCGATAACTGCCAGTGCGACTCGCCTGATGTGCATAGCTCGCGCGCTGCCTCAGCTGCTTGGCTGATCCTGGCTAGCCGTTGCTGGCCGCTGCAATTGCTCTACTGGCTGATCGCAGGCTGGAGGGACTCGAGCAAGGCAGTGACCATGTTCCTGATCTGGTCGCGGATAGTCCGGACTTGGTCGATGGTCTTGCCCTCCGGGTCGTCGATCTCCCAGTCCTCGTATCGCTTGCCGGGCAGCAGAGGGCAGGCGTCTCCGCAGCCCATCGTGATCACCACGTCGGCCGCGAGTAGGAATTCGTCGGTCCATAGCTTCGGGAACTCGTCCGAGATATCGATGCCGGCTTCCGCCATGACGGCCACGGCTTGAGGGCTGACGTACGCCGCGGCTTCGGATCCGCCGGACCAGGCAATCGCCTGGTCACCGGCTAGATGAGTGAACCAGCCCAGGGCCATCTGCGAACGCCCGGCGTTGTGCACGCACAAGAACAGGACGGACGGCTTGCGCCCGGTGGCCTCGATGCGGGCATGAGCCAGGGCCTGGAGACGCTGCCGGGCGAATCGTTCGGCGCCGATCACCAGCCAGCTGCGGACCGTCGCCGTGGCGTCGAGCTCGGCGTAGCTGGCAAAGAGCATCGCTTCGATGGTCTCCTCGCCGAACACCCCGCGGAACCGCTGGCGCAGGTCGCGAGCCGCGGCCTTGAGGCACATCCGCTCGCCTTGGGTCATGGTGTGAGTTCCCTGCACGGGTTCTCCTCTCCAGTGCGCGCCCATGATGCGGGCGCGATTCCTCAGGCCGGACTTGATGACCGGGCTGGGATGGCCTGCCTGGCCCAGGCCTGGGTGCCCATCTGGACTGCTTCCCAGGGGCTGCCGAGCGGCGGGGTGTAGGACAGGTCGAGGTCGGCGACGTCGTCGACGGTCATGGAGTGGAAGATCGCGGTGGCGGCGATGTCTATCCGCTTGGCCACCTCGGCGTTGCGGTGGCCGAACAGCTGCATGCCCAGCAACCTGCCGGTGGCGCGGTCGCCGGTGACGCGCATGGTGATGCGATGGCTGCCGGGATAGTAGGCCTTGTGGTCATCGGCTTCGGCCTGGATGGTGACGGGGTCGAACCCGGCTGCGGCGGCTTCGGCGTGACGCAGTCCGGTGCGGGCGGCGACCTGGTCGAAGATCTTGACGACCTGGGTTCCGAGGCTGCCGGCGAACTGACGGCTGCCGCCGAGCGCGTTCTCGCCAGCGACCCGGCCTTGCTTATGCGCGGTGGTGCCGAGCGGCAGGTACGTCTCCCCAAGCAGCCGGTGATGGGTGACGACGCAATCTCCGGCCGCGAAGACGTCCGGCAGGTTCGTGCGCATGGACCGGTCGACCGCGATGGTTCCCCTGACCGCCAGCGCCGCTCCTGCCGAGGCGGCCAGGCCGGAGTCGGGCCGTACGCCGGTGACGACCAGAACCATGTCCGCTAGCTCGCTGAGGTTCGCGCCGTCGGCAGTTGCCTCGACCTGGAGCCGGCCGACCTGGCCATTGCCGGCCGGGCTGACCCGCCGGACGGCCGTGCCGGCCTTGACGGTGACGCCGTGCAGGGCCAACTCGGCGTGTACGAGCGCGCCCAGCTCATGGTCGACGGTCGGCAGTACCTCCGGCAGCTGCTCGATCTGGGTGACGGCCAGGCCGCGGGCGGTCAGGGCTTCGGCCATTTCCAGGCCGATGTATCCGGCGCCGACGATCACGGCGCTGGCTGGCTGGCGTTCTTCGAGGCTGCGCATGACGGCGAACGTGTCACCCATCGTGTGGAGCTGGTGGACTCCGTCGGCCGGCCGAGTTTGTCCAGGCCTTCGATCGGGGGCCGGACCGGGACGGCGCCGGTGCCGATCACGAGCTTGTCGAAACTGATGAGATCTTCGGCGCCCCCCGGTCCGGTAACCAGTAGGTTCCGGCCGGGGACGTCGATCCGCTGCGCGGTCGTGTCGGGCCGCAGGGTCATGCCGGCCGCCTCGAGGTCGGCGATTGTGCGGTGGGCGAGGTTGCGCCAGTGGCTGACGTCGCCAGAGACGTAGTACGGGATCCCGCAGATCGAGAAATTGGGGTAGGCGTCGGCCAGGACCACGGTCAGGTCGGCGGAAGGATCGATCTCCCCGGCGCGCAGGGCTGCGCTGATGCCTGCGTCGCTGCCGCCGATCATGACCAGGTGCATGGGTGACTCCTTCGCTCGCGACGATCAGGTGCGGGTCTGGCGGCTGCCGTCGGACATGGCGGTCTCGGGCGCTGCGCCGCTGCCCGATGCATGCGGGACGACGATGCGCTCGGCGTCGGCGGGCGTGACTCCTGGATAGAGAACCTTGATCAGCGCGATCGCCAGGGTTCCGCCGACGACCTGCGCCGCGATGAACGCGGGCGCCGACGCGGGGGCGATGCCGGCGAAAGTGTCGGAGAACATCCGGCCGACCGTGATCGCCGGGTTCGCGAAGCTGGTCGAGGACGTGAAGAAGTAGGCAGCCCCGATGTAGGCGCCGATAGCGGCCGGCGCGGACCTGGCCCGACCGGAACGGGCCAGCGCGAAGATCACCAGCATCAGCCCCAGCGTTGCCAGGATCTCGGACAGAAAATGCGGTCCGCTCGCGCGGTCCTTCACCGAGATGCTGACCGCGGCCTGGGCGAACATCAGGTTCGCCAGCACCGCCCCGGCGATGCAGCCGGCCACCTGGGCCGCCAGATACGCGGCGGCGTCGCGCCAGCGCAGCCCCCCGAAGAACGCGTCGACGAACGACACGACCGGGTTGAAGTGCCCGCCCGACACCGGGCCGAACATCAAGATGATCGCGAACAGACCCGCCGCAGTGGCCGCAGCATTCTCGAAGAGCTCCAGCCCGGTATCACCCGGCGACAGCGCGGCAGCAGCGATGCCGGACCCGATGACGGTCGCCGCGAGGAACGCGCTGCCAGCGAATTCCGCGGCCAGCCGCCGCCATAGCGCAACCTCGCCCACTCAGCCCGCCAGTATGGATAGATGATTGTCGATGCAGCTCAGCTTGCCAGCCTGTATCGAAACTCGTCAAGATAGAAGAATGTCGATCCAGGAGGAGCACGCAGACCTGACGATCGTCGGCATCTCCGAGCCCGGCAGTGACGCGTGCAGTCCGCCGCTGACCGGCCAGCCGCTGGGCGAGGCCGCGGCCGCCGGGCTAGCGCGGATCTTCCGGGCTCTCGGCGACCCGGTGAGGCTCCGGCTGGTCTCGCTGATCGGAGCGCACCAGGGCGGCGAGGTCTGCGTGTGCGACCTGACCTCGGCGTTCAGCCTGACCCAGCCGACGATCAGCCATCACCTGAGGGTGCTGCGCGAGGCCGGCATCATCGACAGCGAGCGGCGGGGCACCTGGGTCTACTACCGGCTGGTCCCCGCCGCCCTGGAACGCATGGGCGCGCTCCTGTCCGTACCCCCGGGCTAGATCCGCGCCCTCTAGCAGCACTGGTCGGCGGAGCCGGCTCTCGCCGCGGCGGCTGCCGGGCTGGTGCCGCAGCACCTCGGCGCATCGCCTGCGTCGAGCGCGGCCTCGACAGTTTCCCAGCGCCGCTCGTCGCCTTCGCCCCAGAAGGTCTGGGTGTCCTCCGTCACGGTATAGATCTCCCACCGCTCACCGTGCGGGGTGCCCTGGACCCAGAACTTGTCCTGCCTGGCGTAGCAGCAGGTGGTGTCCCGCTCGTCGACCGACGCCAGGCCAGCCGCGGCGAGCCGGGTTTGCTCGGCATCGACCACGTCGGTGCCGGCGACCTCGATGCCGAGGTGGTTCAGGCTTCCGCCCTGGCCAAAGTTCTCCAGCAGCACCAGCTTCAGCGGCGGCTCGGTGATCGCGAAGTTGGCATAGCCGGGGCGGCGCTTGGCGGGCTCGGTGCCGAAGAGCTTGCTGTAGAAGGCGACGGACTCGTCGATGTCGTCGACGTTGAGCGCGAGCTGGATCCGTGACACGGGAACCTCCGAACATTGATGATTGTCTATGTATTCTCGTACGCTAGCTTGCCAGCGGCATAGACATCTGTCAATATAGAGGTGTGTCTAAGTCTCTGGAGTTGCTGCCGCTCGCCGACGCGGCGGCCTGCTGCCCGCCGCTGTCACAGGAACCACTGACCGCGGAGCAGGCCCAGCAGGTGGCGCCGCTGCTGAAGGCGCTCGCCGACCCCGTCCGGTTGCGGCTGATGTCCCTCGTGGCCAGCCACCCGGGCGGCGAGGCATGCGTGTGCGACCTGGCCGGGGCGTTCGACCTGTCGCAGCCGACGATCAGCCACCACCTAAAGGTGCTGCACGACACCGGCCTGATGGCACGCGAGAAGCGCGGCGTCTGGGTGTACTACCGGGCGCGCACTGGCGCCCTGGCCAGCCTGGCCACGCTGATCGGTCCGTCGGCCAGCGCTCTGGCCGTCACGACATAAGCGGCTTGACTGCCCGGACGATCGCCGAGTGCAGGCCGCCGCCCGCGTCGGCGGTGGCCGTGATGCTGATGGAGATGAAACCGGCCGCGGCCAGCAGGCTCTCGTACTCGGCCTGCGTCAGCGTTCCGCTTGTGCAGCTGATGCGGAGCTCAGCCTCGGCCTGGACTTGCGGGTCAAGCCCTGCGTCGGCGACGACGTCACTGATCCCTAGCCGCCCGCCAGGCCGCAGCACCCGGAAGGCCTCAGCAAGTACCTGCGGCTTATCGCCAGACAGATTGACGACGCAGTTCGAGATCACCACGTCAACGTGCCCCGCAGGCAGCGGGATGTCCTCGATGTGCCCCACCATGAACCGGACGTTGCTCACTCCCGCCTTGGCGGCATTGGCGCGGGCCAGCGCGACCATGTCGGCACTTCCGTCCAGCCCGTAAGCCGTGCCAGCCGGGCCGACCCGCCTGGCCGACAGCAGCACGTCCAGGCCGCCGCCCGAACCGAGGTCCAGAACATGCTCGCCCGGCTTCAGCTCCGCGACCGCTACGGGGTTCCCGCAGCCCAGACTGGCCCGCAACGCCGTCTCCGGCGCGTCATCGGGGTGGTCAGAATAGGCGGCTGCCCCGAACCCGCCGCGGGTGAAAGCAGCGGGCTCGCAATCGGCGATCGAAGCGCCCTCCAGCGCGGCGCGCGCCAGCTCCGCGTACCGGCTGATCGTCCGCACGCGCCTGCCGGCCAGATCGTCGTCAGTCATCGGATTGCCCCGTTTCCCTCAGGTGCTGCGTCAGGCAAGATGCGCCGGTACCGGTCGTCCCATGATGATGTCTGCCGCCGTGGGAAAGCACTCCACGCATGTCTCGTTGATCCGGTAGAAGCAGGCGGTGCCCCGCTGCTCGGCCAGCACGAATCCGGCCTCAGCCAGCACCTTCAGATGCGCAGAAACCGTCGACTGGCCGACCTCCACCCGCGCCACAATCTCGCCGACGTTCATCGGCTCCCCGCGCCGCGCCAGCAACGACACGATCTGCACCCGGGTGGCATCAGCCAGCGCACGGAACCAGCTCGCGTACTCCGTAGCATCGGCCCGCTCAAGCGGTCTCGGAACATTCATCGTTCATCGACGATAAACGATCAAGCTGCGGAACGGAAGCCTCCGCCGTCCGCGTGCCGTGCTCGTCCTCGAGCTGGCGGACTCCGGCCGGACCTGCCTGGATGCTGAACTACTTCCTGGCGCGGTAGGACACTATGGCCCGCCCGCGACGCCGTCTTCGCGGAGGACAACCTAACCGCCTCACCCGCAACAGGTGGTGCCTCGTCCCGCAGTGAGGGCACAGCCTGGGAAGAGGATCTGGGGGTGGTGTCGAGACCGCCCGCCGCCAGCGAGAGGACGGGCTGATGGCCAGCAAGCAGCCGAACATCGTGTTCTTCTTCTGGGATAACTTCGGCTGGGGCGAGCTGGGATGTTATGGCGGCGGAGTGCTGCGCGGCGCGCCGACGCCGCGGATCGACAAGCTCGCAGGCGAGGGCCTGAAGCTGCTGAACTTCAACGTGGAGGCGCAGTGCACGCCGAGCCGGTCCGCGCTGCTGACCGGGCGCCACGCGATCCGCTCGGGCACGCAGACTGTTCCGGTGACGGGCGGCCCAGACGGGCTGACCCGGTGGGAGATGACCACCGCCCAGATGCTCTCGGACGCGGGATACGCGACGGGGATGTGGGGCAAGTGGCATCTGGGCAGCGACCCGGAGCAGCGCAGCCCGGTCGACTTCGGATTCGATGAGGCGGTCTGGTCGCCGCGGACCGCCGACGAGGTGCTGTGGACGATGCAGTCCTACTTCCCCGACGGCGCGGTCACCGCTGCACCGTACGCAGGGAACACGCAGGTCCCGATGGAGCCACAGCCGATTTACGCGCGGAAGAAGGGCGCGAAGCATGAGGTGATCGCCACCTACGACGCGGAGTTCCGCGCCGGGTTCGACCGCAAGATCACGGACTGGGCCGTCGATTTCATGACCCGGTCCGCCCGTGACGGCAAGCCGTTCTATGCGTACCTGCCGTACACCCAGGTACACATCCCGACAATCCCCGACCCGGAGTACGCGGGCAGAACAAAACGGGGAAACTGGGCCGACCTGCTGACCCAAATGGACGACTTCACAGGCACGATCCTCGACGCCCTGGACCGGCTCGGCCTGGCCGACGACACCATCGTGGTCTGGGCGTCCGACAACGGCGCCGACACCGACTACCGGACCCCCGCAGGGGACCCTGACCAGTTCGGCGGCCAGTGGAACGGTAGCTCAGGGCCCTGGCGCGGCGGTCTGTTCACGTCGCTGGAAGGCTCCAACCGCACCCCGTGCATCGTGCGCTGGCCAGGCAAGGTCCCGGCGGGCAAGGTCAGCAACGAGCTGGTGCACGAGGTCGACTGGTTTACCAGCTTGCTCCGCGCGGCAGGCGCGACGGTGCCTGGTGACCGGATCATCGACGGCATGGACATGCGGGACTTCCTGCTCGGCGACGCCGCCGAGTCGGGCCGCGACACCGTCTTGTGCCTGCAGGGCAACCGGCTTCAGGCGGTCAAGTGGCGGCAGTGGAAGGCGCACCTGTTCGACCAGGACGACGTTTACTCGACCTGGACGCCGTACAACGGCCCGCACCTGCACAACCTCGAATGGGATCAGCGGGAAGAACACGTGATCGACTTCCCGCACGCCTGGGTCTTCCACCCGATGGCCGCCGCTGCCGGCGCGTTCCTCAAGACTCTGGCAATGGAACCGCCGGTCAAGCCGGGTACTCCGGACCCGTACACGCCGCCGCAGCCGGGCGAGCTGGTACCGCAGGAGCACCTGCAGATCGGCCCGATCACCCAATTCGTCACCACGCTCCAGCATCCGAACGGCCATGAGGAGCACGACATCAGCACACATCAGCCCGAGCACGGGCTGGCGCACACGCACGGCGCATGAGCGGTGACCCGGCTGGCGGGCTGCCCTCCGGCACGCCGAGCACGCTCCGGGGGGCTGCGCCACTATCGGCTGAGGGTCGGCATCGCGGCGGATTGGGTGCGGTTCGCGTCCGCTGCGCGCAATCACCCGACCGGGATGAGGCCACGGGGGAGGGCTCGGCGTTTAGGTTCGCGCGGTGACCGAGATTCCGGCGTCCGGCACCCGGCAACCTCCCAGCGCCCGGCGGCGCTCCGCGGCGGGGCAGCCAGCAGGTCTCGAAGCCTAATCTCGACCCGCGATGAGCGCCTCCGGCGCCGACGGGTGCGTCTGAAGGACTGAGTGTCGGCAGCCCACCTACGGGATTGGAGAGTGTCATGAACGATCAGGCTCAGCCGAACATCGTCTTTATCCTGGTGGACAACATCGGCTGGGGCGATTTCGGGGTGTACGGCGGTACTATCCCCACGCCCCGAATCGATGCGCTTGCCAACGAGGGAATCCTCTTCAGGAACTACAACGTCGAATGCCAGTGCACTCCGTCACGCTCGGCCATCATGACGGGGCGGCACCCCGTTCGTTCGGGCACCTACCGGCTTTCGTGGCCCGGCGAGGGCCCGTCTGGGTTGGCGCCGTGGGAGTACACGATTGCCGAGCTGCTCTCAGACGCTGGCTATGCCACCGCCTCGTATGGGAAGTGGCACCTGGGCAACGTCGAGGGACGCCTGCCGAACGATCAGGGTTTCGACGAATGGTGGGGCATCAAGGACAGCTGGGACGAGGCGGGCTATACCTCGTGGCCGGCGTTCAAGGAGACAGGCATCCCGGCGCCCATGATCTGGGAGGGAAAGAAGGGCGAGCAGTCCAGAGAGGTCATGCCGCTTGACCTGGACACGCGGTGCGCCGTGGACGAGAAGTACCTCGTCCCGAAGACGGTTGAGTTCATCAAGAAGAACGCGGCGGCGAAGAACCCCTTCTTCGTTTACTACGCCTACGGCGAGGCGCACCCGCCGGAGGTCCCGAACCCGCACTATACGGGCAAGTCAAGCGCGCGCAGAGGTACCTTCGCCGACATCATCGCCGAGATGGATGACCACGTGGGCCAGATCGTGGACGCCGTCAAGCAGGCCGGCATCGATGACAACACGATCATCATCTTCAGCAGCGACAACGGTGGCGGCGGGGCGCTGCCGCAACTTGGGCCAGGTTCCAACGGACCCTGGCGGGGCAACTTCTTCTATACCCCGTTCGAGGGGAGCCACCGCGTGCCTGCCATGATCCGCTGGCCGGGTGCGGTCCCGGCCGGTGTCGTCACCGAGGAGATGCTCGCCGGCGTGGACTGGTTCCGGACGCTGGCGACGATGGTGGGGGCATCGAAACTCGTTCCCCAGGATCGGCCGATCGACGGCGTCGACGCCTCAGCCTTCATGCTGGGCAAGAGCGACACGACGGGCCGCGACAGTTACATGTTCTTCGGTCCGGACGGCGAGGTGATGTCAGTCAAGTGGAAGCAGTACAAGGTGATCTTCCGTTACATAGCGGATCTGCCCGCTATCAATGGCGGCTACATCGAGCCGGCGATACCGATGTGCTTCGACCTCAGCAACGATCCCCACGAGGACTTCAATCTCTTCTGGACTGACCTCACCAACGGCTGGATGCTGGGGCCGGCTTTCATGGCCCGTGCGGAGTACGAGAAAAGCGTCAAGGAATACCCCAACATCGAGGTCGGTGAGGAGTTCGACGGATACAAGTAGGCGCCGGATGATGGGCAAAGGAATGGTTGAGCTGCCCGCGGCGAGCTTCCGGATGGGCTCGGACCGCTTCTACCCCGAAGAAGGACCGGTGCGGGAAGTCCAGGTCGATGGTTTCGCGATCGACCGCGGGCCCGTGACAGTCGGGCAATTCGCCCGGTTCACCGACGAGACCGGGTACCTGACGCTCGCCGAGCGGGCGCCTGACCCTGCTCAGTACCCGGACGCTGACCCCACGCTCTTGGTCGCCGGGTCAGCCGTGTTCCACCCCACCGCCCGTCCAGTGCCACTCGACGATCCGGGCCAATGGTGGGCGTACATTCCAGGCGCCGACTGGCGCCACCCCTGGGGGCCTCGCAGCGACAATATCGATCGCCGCGATCATCCGGTAACCCACATCGCATACCAGGACGCCGAGGCGTACGCGCGGTGGGCGGGCAAGGAGCTGCCCACCGAAGCGGAGTGGGAGTACGCGGCCCGGGGCGGTCTGGCCGAGGCGATCTTCGCCTGGGGAAACGAGCTATGGCCCGGCGGTGAGCTGATGGCGAACTTCTGGCAAGGAGACTTCCCGTGGCGCAACACTGGAGCCA
This sequence comes from uncultured Actinomycetota bacterium, assembly GCA_963696215.1. GTDB lineage: Bacteria > Actinomycetota > Actinomycetes > Streptosporangiales > Streptosporangiaceae > Chersky-822. Next base: position 210,194 of record CAVOJF010000002.1, on the reverse strand, counting down.
AGGGATGGCGCGGAACTACCCCTGTCGGCCTGTTTACCGCAAACGGTTACGGTCTGCTCGACATGACCGGAAACGTCTGGGAGTGGACATCCGACTACTACTCGCCCCGCGGCGCAGGCTCCGGCACGGTCACCAATGCCTGCTGCGCTCCGCCCTCCAATCCGCGCACGGATACTCCGGACGAGAGCTATGACATCGGCAGCCCAGGCGCACACATCCCGCGCCGCGTGGTCAAGGGCGGCTCGCACCTCTGCGCCCCGAGCTACTGCGTGCGCTACCGGCCTGCGGCGCGTCAACCCGAGGCGGTCGACACCTCGACTAGCCATATCGGCTTCCGCTGCGTGATCCGGTAACAGCACCGAAGGACCGGCGGAGGACCGAGCGGGTGCCTCATAGCTGGAGTACGGCGCCGTGCGGGGCCTGGCAGAACCGCAGGACCAGCTGCTGGGAAGCCGGCTCGGACCACGCGGCGACGGCGTTGTCCTCGGGTGTTCCCTCAGCCCAGGCAAGGACCATCGAGGTGTCAGGCGGCATGAGCTGCTGGACCGCGCGGAGACGGCGGGCGGAGACAGCGCGGCCGGCCCACAGGCCGTAGAGGGCGCCGGCGGCCAGGCCGAAGATGGCCCAGCCGAGGCCGGTGAGGACGCCTCCTTTGAGGGCTCCGAAGAAGCCGCCGTGGTTGGTGAAACCTACGATCGCGCCGAAAACGAGGCCGAAAGCACCCCAGCTGACCAGGTCGCTCTTGGCGAAGGCCATCGCCCCGTGCGCGGGGCTGACGACGTGGCGCCTGCCGCCTGGATCGGTGCGGAGCAGCAGCTCGGTGTCGGCGGCCGGCTGGTTCCCGTTGGCCTTGCCGCTCGCTTCGGCGTTCACGCGCTTGGCGGTGTCGCTGCCGGCGTACCGGAACAGGAACATCGACAGCAGCTGATCGTGGTTCACCGGAACGTTCCCGGCCGGAGCGGGGGTTGCCCCGGCCGGGCTGACTGTGCCGCTCTGGGCTGTGGCCGACAGGTCAGCGCCGATGGTAGCCACGCTGGAGGGTGACGGCCCGAATCTGGCCGCGGCCGAGGTGAGCTTGGCGGCGTCGGCACCAGCGGTGTAAACCAGGATGGCTGAGGAGTCAGGCGGGAGCTGCTTGCCCAGGCGCGCCAGCTCGTGCTTGCTCGACAGGTGCTCGGCATAGTAGGCGTACAGGCCGCCGCATGCGCCGCCGACGACAGCCCAGAGCACCAGGCTCTTCCAGCTCCCGCGACTGGCCAGCAGCCCGAACAGGCCCCAGGTGAGCGCTGGAGTCAGCGTGCCGGCCACGGTCCGGCGCGGGTCGTAGACTCGCGCCTTTCCCCTAGGCGTCACCCTGAGCACGACGTCGTCGAGAATCGTCCCGCCGTCAGCCTTGATTTGCTTGCTGAGAGCACGGTGGGTCCTGGCCGCCTGATGACGGCCATCGAAGCAGGCCAGCAGCACCTCAAGCTGCACCAGGCCGCTGCTCATCTGCTTGCCGCACCTACCTTGTCCCGGTACCCGTCGAACTCCCGCAGCAGCTCCTCGCTGATCGGAGTCAGTTCCTCCTGACAGACGCTTCCCGCGTCACAGCTCGCCGTCGTCACCCAGCTGAGGTGAATCCAGCCTGCTTACATCTCGCGGGGCATCCGCGGTGCTGACGGCGGGTAACAGGACGTGTACGTGCCTCACGCACGGATGCGGGCGAGTCTTGCTACGACCAGCACGCCGGGAGAGAGAACACATGCCCCACCCGCTAGACCCAGCTGTCCTCGCGTCAGGCGTCGACTGGTTCCACGGCTGGCAGTGGGCGGGGAAATTCACCACCTTGGACCTGATCGCAGCAGCCACCAACGCGCTGAACGGCGCCCTGCTGGCCCGCCGCCCCGACCACTACAAGAACTTCACCGTCGTCGGCATTATCTTGATGGCGCTGCTGATGGGGCTCGGCGGCGGGATGACCCGCGACGTGCTGATCAACCAGGTCCCCGGCGCGCTCACCAACCCCGCCTACATCACCGTCTGCCTGGCCGCCGGCATCATCGGGTACAGCCTGGCCTACAACAGCGGGCAGCTGTTCCGCGAAGGCCTGTTCCAGTTCATGACCTCGTTCTCGCTGCCGCTGTACGCCATCGTCGGGGCGCAGAAGGGCGTCGATGCCGGGCTGCCCGTCCTGGGCGTGCTCGCCCTGGCGGTCATCGCGCCCACCGCCGGACGGTGGTACGTGGACGTATCCTGCGGCGTCCCGCCCAAGCAGTTCATCCGCGGCGAATGGTTCGTCACCATCGCGCTGCTGACCGGGATCATCTGGGTCATCTGCGACTCAGCCGGCCTCCCGACCTGGGCATCGGCACTGACCGCCTTCGCGGTCGGATACACGGTCCGGGTCCTGGCCCTGTACTACGCGTGGGAGGAACCACTCGCCAGCGAACCCAAGGGCGTGTACCTCCACGACGACGGCCGCCCGATGCTCGGCCGCAAGCTCAAAGGCAAATCCGAACGCGAGATGGCCTACCTCGGCCTGACCGTCCCCGGCCCCGACACCAAGGAAGAGAAGCAATGACGACACGGGTTCACCGGGTCTGTGCTCTGGGATCTCCGAAGCCATCGCGTAATCGCGCCAACTCAGCGAGTGACATGTCTCACTCGGCCGGGGGTATGGTTCCTCACGGACATTACGGCCCGCGCGGCGGTGCCGGGCCGTTTTCGGGCCCGATCGCTCGCGGGCATCGCGCCGGTACGCGTGGGGGCCTGCTGGCTGCTGGCTCGGGTAGATCACGTTCCCGAGCGTTGCCACGCGCGCCGGGTGGCGCGCCGCCGCCTCAAAGCGCGTCGGATCGGAACAAGCGCCGAACGTCGAGGGAGCGGACATGACGACAGACAAGATGGATGCGCTGGTGATCTTCGGAGCGACCGGCGACCTGGCCAAGCTGGAGACGTTCCCGGCGCTCGTCGGGCTCGTCGATCGCGGCGTGCTCGATGTCCCCGTGATCGGAGTTGCCAAGAGCGGCTGGGGGCTGGACCAGTTCCGTGACTACGCCGTTAACTCGCTCAAGCTGAACAAGATGGACCCGAAGAGCCCCGCCGCCGTCAAGATGCTGAGCCTGCTGCGTTACGTGGACGGCGACCTAGGCGATACGGCCACGTACAAGGCCATGTCGGACGCCATAGGGCAGGGCACAAATGTCCTGTTCTACATGGAGGTGCCGCCGCCGCTCTTCGGACGCATCGCGCAGGGTATATCGGACGCGGGTCGAGCCGAAAACGCTCGCGTCATGGTCGAGAAGCCATTCGGCAGCGACCTGAAGAGCTCGCAGGAACTCAACCAGACAATGCACAAGTTCTACCCCGAGGACGCGATCTACCGCGTCGATGACTGGCTCGGCTTCGACCCGGTGGAGAACTTGCTGTTCGCACGGTTCGCCAACTCCGTCCTCGAGCCGCTGCTCAACCGCACCCATGTGCACGGCATCCAGATCACCATGGCCGAGGAGTTCGGCGTCGCCGACCGCGGCCGGTTCTACGACAGAACCGGTGCCACCAGGGACGTTCTGCAAAACCACATGCTCCAGATCGCTGCGAGCGTCATGGCTGACCCGCCGGAGGGCCAGGGCCTAGGCTCCTGGCGAGATTCAAAATCACAGCTGATCGGCGCGATGCGGCCGCTGACCCCGGAAGACACAATCCGGGGCCAGTACGACGGCTACCTGGACGTGGACGGCGTCGCGCCTGGCTCGACTACCGAGAGCTACGTGGCCGTCCGTCTCGGCGTCGATTCGTGGCGCTGGGCCGACGTGCCGATCGTCATCCGAGCAGGCAAGTGCATGCCGGTAACCGCGACCGAGGTCTATATCCGCTTCCGCCGTCCGCCGCATGACCCGTTCGGCCTCCAGCCGTCGTCGATCTCCAATGCTCTTCGGTTCCGGGTCTATCCGGAGGCTCAGGTCAGCTTGACCCTGATCGGCAAGAGGCAGGGCGCTGGCTGGGCGGTGCGGGAGGAGGAGCTCATTTTCGCTGAGCAGCCGGCCTCCGACATGCGGACCTACGACCGGCTGATCGGTGCAGCGTTGTCCGGTGAACACTGGCTGTTCGCGCGCCAGGAAACAGTCGAAGCTGCCTGGCGCGTCGTCGACCCAGTACTTGGCGACGTGGTTCCGTTGCACAGCTATGCCCAGGCCAGTTGGGGACCAAAGGAAGCAGACACCCTGCTGCCGGACGGCATTCCCTGGCACGACCCGGCATAACAGGACAACATCGTCGACGGGGGCTCACGATGGACGAGCAGCACACGAGCGCACGGGTAGTCATCATCGGCGGCGGATTCGGCGGCCTGTTCGCGGCCCGGGCCCTGCGCGGCGGTCCGTTCTCGGTCACGCTGATCGACCGCACCGCTCAGCACGTCTTCGAGCCGCTGCTTTATCAGTGCGCGACAGGCATCCTGTCCGAGGGCCAGATCACGGCGCCGCTGCGGTTCGTGCTCAGGAAGCATCGAAACCTCGACTGCATCGCAGCCGAAGCCATCGACGTGGACGCAGCCGGGCGGCGGGTCATCTGCCGGCGGCCGCTCGGCGAGCAGATCGACGTGCCCTACGACTACCTCATCGTTGCCGCCGGGGTCCGGCAGTCGTATTTCGGCCACGACGAATTCGCGGCGTTTGCGCCCGGCATGAAGACGATCGCCGATGCCCTCACGATCAGGCGGCGCGTCTTCGGCGCGTTCGAGATGGCCGAGACCGCGACGGATCCTGCCGAGCGCCGCTACTTGCTGACCTTCGCGCTCGTCGGCGCCGGGCCGACGGGCGTCGAGCTCGCCGGGCAAATCCGCGAACTCGCCACCAAGACCCTCCGCTCCGAATTCCGGCAGATCGAGCCTGAGGACGCGAGGGTTCTGCTCTTCGACGGCGGCTCGGCGCCGCTCGTCGCCTTCGGCAACCGGCTGTCAGGTAAAGCCGCCAGAGAACTCCGCTCCCTTGGCGTGCAGCTGCACATGGGCTCGATCGTGACCAGCGTGGACGGCCATGGCCTGGTGGCCCGTGACCACGAGGGCAAAGAAACGCGTCACGAAGCGGCTACAGTGCTGTGGACCGCTGGCGTCGAGGCACCGCCGATAGCCGATGCCCTCGCCAGGGCAACCGGCGCCGAGCGCGACCACGCAGGCCGGATCAAAGTTCAAGACGACCTGACAATCAGCGGGCATCCTGAGATCTCGGTCATCGGCGACATGATGAGCCTGCGCAAGCTCCCTGGCGTTGCAGAAGTGGCCATGCAAGCTGGTCTGCATGCAGGCCGCCGGGTCAGGAGCGAGCTGGAGGGCCGGGATCCGACTGGGCCGTTCAAGTACCGCGATCTCGGCTCAGCCGCTTACATCGCCCGCGGCCGGGCCGTCGTATCGGCCGGGCCGCTGCACGTGGGCGGTTTCCCTGGCTGGGTCCTCTGGCTGTTCATCCACATCGCGTTTCTCACTGGCTTCCGCAACCGCGTTGGCGCGATCTTGACCTGGTCGATTGCCTTCACCCGTGACAGCCGCCGCGAACGCGCATTCACCACCAAGAGCGTCGGCCTACGGCGGGACATCTACCAAGCCGATGACGGCATGGCCTTGGCCCCCGGACGGCAACCGCCGCAGCCGCGCGGTGCCGCCGAGTCACCCGCCGCCTCACGTCCGCGGGGCTAACTCCAACAACCGAACGGCTACCGGCTGCCGGTGAATTGCTGTTGCAGCTCGGCCAAAGGACGCTCACGGCACGCGCATCACCGATCACCCGGGAAGGGTGACACGCACTCGCCTGCATATGGGGACAGTCAGAGAGCAACGCGAAGGTCTTTTTATGCCTGTCACCAGATCCGGGCAGCCCTGGCGGTCGCCTGGCAGGAGGTCAGATGCCGACGGACCTTGCGAGGTGGCAGTTTGCGTTCACCACGATCAACCACTTCCTGTTCGTCCCGATCACGATCGGGCTCGCGTTTCTGACCGCACTGCTGCAGACCGCCTGGCACCGCCGCCAGCAGCCGGAGTATCTGCGGCTGACCAGGTTCTTCGGCACGCTGCTTGTGATCAACGTCGCGATCGGCGTGGTGACGGGCCTCGTGCAGGAGTTCGAGTTCGGCATGAACTGGTCGTCATACTCACGACTGGTCGGCAATATCTTCGGCGCGCCGCTCGCAATGGAAGGACTGGCGGCCTTCTTCCTCGAGTCGACGTTCCTGGGGTTGTGGTTGTTCGGCTGGGACAAGCTTTCCCGCCGGGTTCATCTCACGACAATCTGGCTGGTCGCATTCGGATCGGTGCTATCAGCGCTGTTCATCATGGCGGCAAACTCCTGGATGCAGCATCCGGTCGGCTACGTCACCAATCCCAAGACGCATTTGCCGGAGCTGAACGACATCTGGGCGCTGTTCACCAACCCGGTGTTCCTGTGGGGGTACGCCAAGGTTATCTTCGCGGCCCTGACCACGGGAGCGGCGGTGATGCTGGCGGTGTCGGCCTGGCAGCTGCGCAAGGGCGGGGATCGCGCGGTCTTCGGCAAGTCGGCGCGGCTGCGCTCTGGTCGTATTGGTCCCGGCGATCCTGCTGGCCATGCTGGTCGGCGACGAACTCGGGGTGATCGAGGCCCGGTACCAGCCGATGAAGATCGCCGCGGCAGAGGCCCAGTGGACCACCTGCCAGCCGTGCTCATTCTCGCTGTTCCAGATCGGCGGCGGCAACAACGACCACACCCCGACTCAGATCCTGGAAATCCCGCACCTGCTATCGCTTCTTGCCACCAACCACTGGAACGGCAAGGTCATCGGCCTGACGCCGCTGCAGAACCAATACTCCGCCAAGTACGGATCCGGCTATTACGTGCCGAACGTCTTCATCCAGTACTGGTCCATGCGGGTGATGGCCTACCTGGCCCTGATCGTGACCGTGGTCGCGCTCTGGGGCCTGTGGCTCAACCGGCGCAAGAAGCTGGCGACGTCCAGGCGGTTCCTCTGGGCCGCGCAGTGGGTGGTCGTGCTGCCGTTCCTGATGAATACGGCGGGCTGGCTGCTGACCGAGTCCGGCCGGCAGCCGTGGATCGTGCAGGGCATCATGCTGACCAAGAACGGGCTGTCCCCGTCGGTCAGCACTACCTACCTGGTGATCAGCCTGACCGTGTTCGTGCTGCTCTACGGGGCTCTCGGCACTGTCGACTTGCTGCTGATGCTGCGCTACTCGCGCAAGGAACTGCCGCCCGTGCCCGCGCCAGCCGCCCAGACCAACCTGTACCGGCAATGGAGTACTGAGGTCACCGATGGCATTCGTCCCCTTCTGGTTCGTACTGATCACCATTTTGTGGACCGGGTTCTTCGTCCTCGAGGGCTTCGACATGGGCGTCGGCATGCTGCACGGCGTCATCGGCAAGGACGAAGCTGGCCGCCGGGCGGTGATCGATACGATCGGGCCGCTATGGGACGGCAACGAGGTGTGGCTGATCGTCGCGGGTGCGGCAATGTTCGCCGCGTTTCCCGGCTGGTACGCCACCATGTTCTCTGGCTTCTACCTCGCGCTCGTGCTGCTGCTGTGCGCGCTGATCGTGCGCGGTGTGTCGTTCGAGTACCGCGGCAAGAGCCCGGCCGAGCGATGGCGAGGGAACTGGAGCCGGCTGCTGATCTCCGGCAGCCTCCTGGCACCGCTGCTGATCGGCGTCGCGCTCGGTGACCTGCTGCACGGCCTGCCCATCGGCGCCAACCACGAGTACGCCGGCAGCTTCTGGGATCTGCTGCAACCGTTCGGAATCTTCGTGGGCGTCACGCTGGTATCACTGTGCGTCCTGCACGGCGCGACCTTCATCGCCCTCAAGACGACCGGCGACATCATGCACCGTGCCCAGCGGCTCGCACGGCGGATAGCTCCGGTGACCGCGCTGCTGGTGGCGGCCTTCATCGGCTGGACGCATGTCACGGCCGGGAAGGGGGCGTTCCTCAGCCCGGTCGAGCTTCTTGCCGTCCTGGCCGTGGCGGCCGCGTGGGCACTGGTCCGCGGGCACGAAGGCTGGGCATTTGCCGCTACCACGGTCGCGATCGGGCTGTCCATTGTCACGATCTTCGTCGACCTGTATCCGCGGGTCATGGTGTCGAGCACGAACCCGGCCTACAGCCTGACGGTGCACAACAGCGCATCTCCGCCGTACTCGCTGAAGGTGATGACCGTCGTCGCGCTGGTACTGCTGCCAATCGTGCTGGCCTACCAGGGCTGGACTTACTACGTGTTCCGTCGGCGGATCAGCGATGAGTCGTTCCGCCCGACCGCCGGTACCACTCCGCGGCCCGCGGTCTCCGCGACGGCAGCGATCGCCGGCCAGCCAGCCGAACAGGCCAGCGGCACCGCGCACCCCCGCAAGGGCTGGCTTCGGCCGCGACCAAGGCGCGGCCGTCGCGGCAGGCGTGAGTAATCTCGACCAGCCCCGCGTCGTCCCGGGCGAGGCCGCAGAATCACCCAGCGCGGATGACGCCACAGCACACCCGCGTCGTGAGCCTGGATAGCAGCAGCTGAGCCATATGGGGAGGGCGCTGTGTCGGACCAGTTCGACGTCATCATTATCGGAACCGGTGCGGGCGGGGGCACCCTGGCGCACACGCTCGCGCCGTCCGGCAAGCGGATCCTGCTGCTGGAGCGCGGTGACTACCTCACCAAGGAGCTGGACAACTGGCGAGCAGAGCCGGTCTTCGTCGACGGGCGGTACATATCACCTGATACGTGGTACGACGGCGACGGCACCCCGTTCCAGCCCCAGGTGCACTACTTCGTCGGCGGCGCCACGAAGATGTACGGCGCAGCCCTGTACCGGCTGCGGCCTGAGGACTTCGGCGAGATCAAGCACGTCGACGGCATCTCCCCGGCCTGGCCGCTCAGCTACGCCGACTTCGAGCCGTGGTACACCAAGGCCGAGTGGCTCTACCAGGTGCACGGCAGGCACGGCGAGGATCCCACCGAGGGTTCGTGGTCACGGCAATATCCGTGGCCGGCGGTCTCGCATGAGCCGCGGATCCAGCAGATCTCCGATGCCCTCGAAAAAGGCGGCTACCAGCCGTTCCACGCACCATGCGGCATCCTGCTCGATGAGGCGGAGCGGCCCGCCAGCACGTGCATCAGGTGCGCATGGTGCGACGGCTTCCCGTGCATGGTCCATGCCAAGTCAGATGCCGAGGTGATCGCCGTCCGGCCGATCCTGGACCTGCCGAACGTCACGCTGCTACGCAACGCCGAGGTCACCAGCCTGCAAACCGATCCGTCTGGCCGGACAGTCACGGGTGTGGTCGTGGATCGCGGCGGGGACGGCAAGGAGGAGGTCTACCGGGGCGACATCGTCGTGCTGGCCGCCGGCGCGGCCAACACGGCCAAGATCTTGCTCCGGTCATCCTCGGAAGCTCACCCGGCCGGCCTGGCCAACGGATCGGACCAGGTCGGCCGGAACTACATGTTCCACAACAGCAAGGCAGTATCCGGGTTCGGCGCCGAGCCGAACGACACGGTCTACCAGAAGACGCTCGGGGTGAACGACTTCTACCTGCCCGGCGATGACCGGCCATGGCCGCTGGGGAACATCCAGATGCTCGGGAAGTCCGATGCCGGCGCGATGAAAGGCGAGGAGCCCCACCTGACCAAGCTGGTACCTCACTGGACCCTGGCCGAGGCAGCCAAGCACGCCGTCGACTTCTGGCTGACCACCGAGGACCTGCCCAAGCCTGACAACAGGGTCACGGTGGACAGGGACGGGAACGTGCATCTCGAGTACGGCCACAGCAACGAATCCGAAGCGGCCGACCTGTACAAGGAAATGCGGAAGATCCTCAACCACGTGGGACTGGCCACGCATCATGTACTGCACAAGAGCTTCTACATGGGCATGAACATCCCGCTCGCCGGCTGCGCCCACCAGGCCGGAACCTGCCGCTTCGGCGCCGATCCGGCCGCCTCAGCGCTGGATGTCAACTGCAAGGCGCACGAACTAGACAACCTGTACGTGGCCGACACCAGCTTCATGCCGAGCATCGGGGCGGTCAATCCGGGGCTGACCGCGATTGCCAATGCCATCCGGGTCGGCGAGCACATCGCCGAGCGGCTCGGTGTAAGCAGCGACACCGAAATGCGGGCACCTGCCCCGCGAGCGGCTCCCGCGATGCCTGCCACGCCCCTTACCGGCAAGAACTGACTGGTCGCCATCTTCCTCTCGCGGCGCCGCTGGCTCGCGTCGCATGGGCGTGTGGCGGCACCGAGACCTACAAGGCCGGGGAGCTTGTGACGAGCTATTACTGCCTGCTGGGGCGGCGCGCGAGTTCCGCTCCGGCGAGGTTCGCCTGGTGAGCGCCACCGCGGGGCCGGCCGCGGCAGAGCCGGTAACCCAGAAGCGGGAGTTCTGGGTCCTGATGGGTTGCGCGGTCGTCCTGGGGGTGTTCGGCGCTTTCGCCGGCCTTGCGTTCATCGGGGTAATCAAGGCAGGGGGCAAGTGGTACACCGACGCTCATCCTGGCTGGTTCGGTGGGCACTGGTGGTGGGTGGCGGTTGCCGCAGCGGCCGGTGTCGTCGTCGGGCTGCTGCGCCGCTTGACCCGCCTGCCCTGGCAGACACCCGGCATGTTCGACGACCTGAAAACCGGGCACGTCGAGACGCACTTGGTGCTGGGGATGACGGCCGTCTCGGCGGTGTCGCTCATAGGTGGCGCCAGCCTTGGCCCGGAGAAGGCGCTGGGCACCATGGGTGGCGGGGTGGGCACCTGGATCGCTGGGCGAAGAGGGCTCGGCAAAGAGGATTCCCAGGTGAACACCCTGGCCGGCTTCGCCGGCGCCTACGGCGGCCTGTTCTCCAGCACGTTGATCGTCGTGCTCCTGATCCTGGAGGCCGCCCGCCCTGGCGGGCAGCGGTTCGCTAAGGCGCTCGCCGCGGAGATAGTGGCATCGAGCGTCTCGTTCGGCATCTACTTCGCCATCGCTGGCGCTGTGTTCCTTGACGACTACCAGGTGCCGTCCTACAAGTTCGAGGACTGGCAGCTACTCGCCGGAATCCCGCTGGGCCTGTTCGCGGCCCTCCTGGTGACGCTGCTGGCCGGGTTCATGATGGCCGCGGCGCGGCTGTTTGGCCGAATCAACGTGCCGGCCATCGTGAAATCGACGCTGGGCGGCGTGCTATTCGGGATCGTCGGCGTGGCGCTACCACTGACGATGTTCTCCGGCAGCGATCAGCTCAAGACCGTACTCAAAGAAGGCGGGATCCTGGGGATCGGCCTGCTCGCCGCGATCTTGATCGCCAAGATGCTCACCTTCGCAGTCAGCCAAGGCAGCGGGTTCGTCGGCGGCCCCATCTTCCCCTCGCTGTTCATCGGCGGAACCGCCGGGGTTCTCGTCCACCAGGTGATCCCAGGCGTGCCGTTGGGACTAGCGTTCACCTGCCTCCTCGCAGCCGTCCCCGGGGCGGTCGCGCCTGCGCCATTCTCCATGGTGCTGATGGCCGCGTTCCTGACTCAGGTCGGGGCGCTGCAGACCGCCCCCATCCTGATTGCCGTCGTCACCGCCTTCCTCACCATGGAAGGCGTCAAGTACCGGCTGGCACAGCGCAAACAGGCGCACGCGGTCGCAGCGAACTCCCCAACTCCGGCTGGAGGCTGATCAAGATATCGACGGGCGGGGAATGGCGGGCGCTCGATACGGTCGCGCTGCGCGGGCCGTTCCCGCCAATGCAAGCGGTCCCAGGTGACATTTGCCAAATGCGAGCTGTCGCTCCTGTTTCCGCGGTTCATAGGCCATGTCGTCAGCGCACGGCGAGTGCCTCCGTGAACATCGCGAGATAGCTGTCATGAGCGAGGCGCAGTCCTCCGAGTTGATTCTCCTGGAACCACCCGATGGCGTCGTGTTCGTCCAACGCGACATTGACCGGATCTCCCGTCCAACTCTCGATCAGCCAGATTTGCATGTCGAACGCATCGGCATGGATCTGCAGGATGGGCGGGCCGGCGGGCTCCGCGACGTCGATCCCGAGCTCCTCGTGCAACTCCCGAGCAAGCGCCGCGCCGGGAAGCTCTCCAGGTTCCACATGTCCACCGGGCAGGTCCCACACGTCGGGGTACCAACGACGCTGGGGAGATCGGTGGCACAGCAACACCCGGTTGCCGTCACGCAGGAAGGCCGTGACGATCCGAGCCCGAGTAGCGCCTAGCGCAGAAGTCGACACACGAGCATTCTGTCGCCCGCATCGCCGCCTGCCAGATCACCCTCGTCGGCGAGCCCATCGACGCCGTCTTCGCGCACCAGCCGGAAACCATAGCCAGCTCACCCCGGCCTCCGTCGCAACCAGAAACGGGCATGATCTGTGTGGCGCCCCCAGCAGGATTCGAACCTGCGCACACGGCTCCGGAGGCCGTTGCTCTATCCCCTGAGCTATGGGGGCTGGCGCGTGACTACCAGCCGGAACCGACTCCCGGCTGGGCCTCCGCAAGGGTACCAGTCACAAGGTTCTATGGGACACGTGCGCGATCTGCAAGCGTAATGACGGCGTTGCCAGGTAGCCTCACGCCCGTGACACAGGGACTGGGGCGGGTGCTAGTTGTCGATGACGATGAGGTCATCAGGCAGCTCATCGCCGTCAACCTGACCCTTGAGGGGTTCGAGGTCTTCACGGCCGTCGACGGGCAGGACTGCCTGGACCGCGTCGAGGACGTCAAGCCCGATGTGATCACGCTCGACGTCATGATGCCCAGGCTGGACGGCTGGGTCACCGCGACTCAGCTGCGCAGGAACCCCGTCACCTCGAGGATCAAGGTCGTCCTCATCACCGCCCGCGCGCAGGAGGACGACAGGGACCGCGGCCGGCAGGTCGGGGTCGACGCGTACCTGACGAAGCCCTTTGACCCGGCCGAGATGATCCGCGTGGTCCGCGAGCTGGCCGGAGCCCCGAGCAGCGCGTTCGACTGAGGACATGATCCCCGGCGACATCGGCGCCGAGATCGCCCGCCTGCTGCGGGCAGGTGCCGCGGCGCGGGAGTGGCCACCGGCCGCCGCCGACCTATCCGCCGCGGGAACCTGGCGCCCCGCGCCGGCGGCGATCAGCGCCAGGGCCGGCAGCTATGCGACCTCGCTGCCGCTCGAGCTCGCGCGGCTGACCCGCACGTCCGCGACGTCGGTGGCCGAGACGCTCGCCTCCGGCCTGGCCGTCCTGCCGTGGGTCAGTGCTGTGCGGCCGACCGGCGACGGCTACCTGACGATCACCGTGACGGCTGAGCACCTCGCCGCGCTGGCGCCGCGGATCGTGGCCGCCGGGCCGGCCGCGGCCAGCAGCGACGCGCTCGCGGGCCGCCGCCTGAGCGCGCCCGCCCCGGCCGATCTAGGCGCCTCGGCGACCTGGCCGCAAGCCTGGCAGGAGACTAGGGACGCGCTAACCGGCCGGCTGGCCCATGCCGCCGGAGCCGAGGTTCTCTTCCTGCATTCGCAACAGGGCCATAGACGCCCGTCGCCCCCGCAGGCCGGCCCCGTATCGACGCCAGACAAGAGCACAGGTCCTGGCCAGGTTAGCGACGCGGTCGCGTACCACGGCGCCGACGCGGTCCGCTATGCGCTCGCACGAGCATCGGCCCGGCGCGCGGCGGCGATCATCCGCCAACTCGACCTGCCGCTCGATCTGGGCAACCCGTTCGTAGCGGTCAGGTACGCACACGCCGACGCGTCCTCGACGCTGCGCTGGTCAGCAGACCTTGGCCTGCTGGCGGGTCAGCCGCCAGATGCCGGCGTGGCTGCGCCGGAACGGCTCCTGGCCCCGGAACTCGCGCTCCTGGAGACCATCTCCTGGCTGCCGGAACGCGTGGCCGCAGCGGCTCGTCGCACGCGCCCGGCCGAGCTTGCCGCCTTTCTTGAGTACCTGGCGGGAATGTGGCTCGACTGCAGGGAACGCTGCCCGGCTCTGCCGTTTCAGGGCGGCACGGCTCCTGATCCGGCGGCGACCGGGCGCGTCACCGCGAGGCTGGGTCTCGCCGACGCGGCCAGGACAGCGCTGTCCTGCGGACTTGGGCTGCTCGGGATCGATGCACCAGAGCGCATGTGAGCGCCGCGCCGACCACGGCCCGCGCGCGACTTAGGTCTTGTAAGTAACGCCTGGTTAATGTAATTTCGGCCTGATCTTGTAACCCGGCGGGCCGCCTCAGGATTTCGTCCTGCCCACGGTTCAAGAATGAGTGAAGCGGGTATCGCATGCCGTGTAAGCCCCCAATGCGTCGACGATCTCGGCGTAGCTCAACCCCCACGAGCCGGGCAGTAACCCACCAGGCAGGCTCTGCCGGCACAGAGCTTTCCGGAGTCCAGTGTTGGCGACTTTGACCGCGTTCCTGACTGTTTAGCTATGCGACAGCAGTGTGTGGACGCGGCCAGAGGTCTAGAAGGAATGCCGTGACCGCTGTTGGTGTTAGACTGTGCGAAGCACCAGGCGCTCCGACTCGGGGCCAGGTGCATATCCGCATCCCGTCAGGCCAACTTCGTGACGCGCAGTGGCGGGTTGCTCTCGGTGACATCCATCTGTCGGGAGACATTCAACGCACGCGCCTGGCTCACGGCCCTGACCGAGCATGCTCGCAGACGCCGTCAGCACCCAGGCAAGCACGGGAGATGGCGGATTGCACAATGACCGGCCTGGCCGTCGAGGGTTACGGCCAGAGCGGAACCCGCGTGGCGCCTGATTGCAGACGGTTGCTCGCTGGTGACCTCATATCTTGGAAGGACCCTTTGTGACCGAAACTACCAATCTGTTCCCGGACTCGGCCGAGCCGCTGCCGAAGAACGACGGGGTCATGTTCGACATGGCCGGCAGTGCTCACTCCGAGTCCGCAGCGGCGGGGTCTTCCGCGGAACAGACCGGCGCGGTACGCTCCTGGCCTGGCAGCACTCCCTCAGACGACTCGCCTGCGGTAGGCGGTGACGGCAGGCAGTTGTCCGCGATGCGGCTGCCAGATCTCCAGCGACTCGCGCAGTCGCTCGGTCTGGCCGGGACCGCCCGGATGCGCAAGGGTCAGCTGATCGCGGCAATCGAAGAGGCGGGACCGGGCCGCACCCAAGGTGCGAGGCCGTCGGCAGGCGAATCTGCGGCCTCCTCCTACGCCGTGACCGCCAGTCAAAGCGAATCAAGTGGAAACTCAGTCAAGCGGACCGTGCCTGCGGGAGCCGGCGCGAACCGCCCCTTTGAGCAGGACGCCATGGAATCAGAATCAGGGCAGCTCAGCATGGTCAGTGCGGACCCGGCGGGTCCCGGCGTGAGCACGCCGAACGCTACGGGCAACGCGGGGGGTGAGCCGCACGCGCCACAGGTCGCCCAGTCCGGTGCTGACTTGGCGGGCGGCGCGCCAGCGCAAGCCAGCCCGGTAAGCGGCGACCCGGCCAACGGCACTGACTTCCGGCGCCAGGATGCGCCAGCGGGCGCCACCGCGTTGAGCAGCGACGCCTCCGGGGCGGTCAGGGAGGTCACCGAGCGGGACGGGGCCGCCCAGGACGGTGCCTCCGACGGGGCCGGCCAGGATGGCGAGTCGGGCTCGGCCAGGCGCAGCGACGGCGGATCGCGGCGTGACAGCCAGCGGGGCGACCGGCGCAGCCGCAACGGCCGCCGGGACGATCAGGGCCGTGCTGGTAGCGACGGCGATCAGGCCCGCGACTCCGCCCGTGGTGACCAGCAGCGTGGTGACCAGCAGCGCGGTGACCAGCAGCGTGGTGACCAGCAGCGCGGTGACCAGCAGGGATTCCGCGACAACGGCTCAAGCCGGGACGGTGGCGGTCGCGACAACGGCCGCGACAACAACGGCGGGCGCGACAACGGCAGGGACAACAGCCGCGACGACGACCGCGACAGCCAGAGCCGGCGCAGCAGGGACCGCGACCGGTTCCGCAACCGCAATCAGGGCACGAACAGGCGCCGCGAGCGCGGCGGCAGTGAGTCAGAGCCTGTGATCACCGAGGACGATGTGCTGATCCCGATCGCCGGGATCCTGGACGTGCTCGATAACTACGGCTTCGTGCGGACGACTGGCTACCTTCCAGGCGCCAACGACGTGTACGTCTCGCTGTCTCAGGTCCGCAGGCACGGCCTGCGCAAGGGCGATGTAATTGAGGGCGCCATCAGGCAGCCTCGCGAGGGCGAGCGCAGGGAGAAGTTCAACGCCCTGGTGCGGCTGGACAAGGTCAACGGCCTCGATCCTGAAGAGAGCAAGGGCCGCGCCGAATTCTCCAAGCTAGTGCCGCTCTACCCGCAGCAGCGGTTGCGCCTGGAGTCCGATCCGACGGTCATGACGACCAGGATCATCGACCTGATCAGCCCGATCGGCAAGGGCCAGCGCGGCCTGATCGTCTCGCCGCCCAAGGCCGGCAAGACGATGATCCTGCAGGCGATCGCCAACGCGATCACCAAGAACAACCCCGAGTGCCATCTGATGGTCGTGCTCGTCGACGAGCGCCCTGAAGAAGTCACCGACATGCAGCGGTCAGTCAAGGGTGAGGTCATTCACTCCACCTTCGACCGCCCGGCCGAGGACCACACGATGGTTGCCGAGCTGGCCATCGAGCGGGCCAAGCGGCTGGTTGAGATGGGCCACGACGTCGTCGTGCTGCTCGACTCGATCACCAGGCTCGGCCGCGCCTACAACCTGGCGGCGCCGGCCAGCGGCCGGATCATGTCCGGTGGTGTCGACTCGACCGCGCTCTACCCGCCCAAGCGATTCTTCGGTGCGGCGCGGAACATCGAGCACGGCGGCTCGCTGACGATCCTCGC
This sequence comes from uncultured Actinomycetota bacterium, assembly GCA_963696215.1. Lineage (GTDB taxonomy): Bacteria > Actinomycetota > Actinomycetes > Streptosporangiales > Streptosporangiaceae > Chersky-822. The sequence continues at coordinate 193,438 of CAVOJF010000002.1, read as the reverse complement.
GACGGCGCTGATCGAGACCGGTTCGCGTGCGGACGAGGTCATCTTCGAGGAATTCAAGGGCACCGGCAACATGGAGCTGAGGCTCCGCCGCGAGCTGGCAGACAAGCGGATCTTCCCCGCCATCGACGTGGACGCGTCGGGCACCCGTAAGGAAGAGCTGCTAATGACGCCGGAGGAGCTCAAGATCGTCTGGCAGCTGCGCCGGGTGCTGCACGCACTCGAGCCGCAGCAGGCGCTTGAGGTTCTGATGGAGCGGATGAAGGAGACCAAGAGCAACGCCGAGTTCCTGCTGCACGTGCAGAAGACGACGGTGGCCTCCTAGGTCTCAGCACGTCCGCTGGCCGGCCGGCGAACGGGAATCCGCAGGCCTGCCTGCCTGTTGAAGCTGTGGCACACTGGGTGCCGACATATGCGGTACCGGTTCACGTCGGCGGGTTCGTTCCCGCATGGCGACCCGGCGACCGCGGGAACCAGGAGACTAGATGAAGCGCGACATTCACCCCGATTACGTGGTGACGCAGGTGACCTGCACGTGCGGGAGCACCTTTACGACCCGGAGCACGGCGAAGAACGGCCAGATTCATGCCGACGTCTGCTCTAGCTGCCACCCGTTCTACACCGGCAAGCAGAAGATTCTCGACACCGGCGGCCGCGTGGCCAGATTCGAGCGCCGGTTCGGCAAGCAGGCCAAGTAGCCCGCAAGCCCGTGCATTCGCCGGCCTAGCGGGCCAATAGGTATGCGAGCCCGGGCCCTTTCTCGGGTCTCAGGGGGTCATTCCCCTGGACCTGCACGGGTCTGGGCTCGCTCCCATGTGTCCGATATATCTGCTCTGAGGAGGTAAGCAGTGCTGGAACGGCTTGCCGACCTCGCCGCTGAATACGAGCAGCTCGAGCGCGACCTGGCCGACCCTGCCGTGCATGCCGATCAGGACAAGGCCAGGACGCTGGGCAGGCGGTACAGCGAGCTCACCCCGATCGTCCAGGCGTACTCCCAGTGGCGGCAGGTCAGCGGCGACGAGTCCGCTGCCCTGGAACTGAGCGAAGATCCCGCGTTTGCCGTGGAGGCGGGTCAGCTCGCTCGGCGCAAGGCCGAGCTTGAGCAGCGGCTCGAGCACCTACTGGTGCCGCGTGACGCCCTCGACGGCAAGGATGTCATCCTCGAGGTCAAGGCGGGGGAGGGCGGCGAGGAGTCGGCCCTGTTCGCGGCTGACCTGCTACGGATGTATCTGCGCTACGCCGAACGGCAGGGCTGGAAGACCGAGATCCTCGCCGCCACCGGCACCGGGCTCGGCGGCTACAAGGACGTGACCGTCGCGGTGAAGGCGGCCGGCCGGGGCAGCCTGGCCGGGACTCCGGACGGCGCCTGGTCACTGCTGAAGTACGAGGGCGGCGTGCACCGCGTGCAGCGGGTCCCCGTGACCGAGTCTTCGGGCAGGATCCACACCTCGGCGGCGGGCGTCATGGTGATGCCGGAGGCCGACCCGGTCGAGATCACCATCGACGCGAACGACCTGCGGATCGACGTCTTCCGCTCGTCCGGCCCTGGCGGCCAGAGCGTGAACACCACCGACTCCGCGGTGCGGATCACGCACCTGCCTAGCGGCATCGTCGTGTCCTGCCAGAACGAGAAGAGCCAGCTGCAGAACAAGGAAGCGGCGCTGCGCATCCTGCGTGCCAGGCTGCTGACCGCCGCGCAGGAGGAGGCCGACGCGCAGGCGTCCGCCGAGCGCCGCAGTCAGGTCAGGACCGTAGACAGGTCGCAGCGGGTCAGGACCTACAACTATCCGGAGAACCGGATCTCGGACCACCGGGTCGGGTTCAAGGCCTACAACCTTGACCAGGTGCTCGACGGGGACCTTGACGCGGTCATCGCCGCGCTGGTGGATGCCGACCGGGCGGACAAGATGGCCGCCGCCCGGTGAGGTCGCGGTCCCGATGAGCCTTCTGATGTCCGAGATCGCCGTGGCCGTGGCCCGGCTGGCCGAGGCCGGAGTCGAGTCGCCGAGGGCCGACGCCGAGCTGATGGCAGCGCACCGGCACGGGGTCGCCAGGACCGAGCTGAACCTGGTCGCCGACGCTGACTTCGACCCCAGATTCTGGGACGACATCGCCAGGCGGGCGGCACGCGAGCCGCTTCAGCACATCACGGGCACCGCCTTCTTCAGGTACCTCGAGCTCGACGTTGGCCCCGGCGTCTTCGTGCCCAGGCCAGAGACCGAGGTCATGACGGGCTGGGCGATCGATCGGCTGACCGAGATGGACGTCGCTGAGCCCGTGGTCGCCGATCTGGGCACCGGGTCAGGCGCGATCGCGCTCGCCATCGCGCAGGAGGTGCCGCGGGCGCAAGTTCACGCGGTCGAGGGTGACCCGCTGGCCAGGCCGTGGACCGAGCGGAACATCGCGCGCTGCGCAGCCGCCGCGCCGCACACCAGCGGGCGGGTCACGCTGCATTCCGGCGACTTCGCCGACGCGCTGCGGGATCTGGACGGATCCGTCGATCTCGTTGTCAGCAATCCGCCGTACATTCCCGTTGGCGCCAGCGTGCCTCCTGAAGTGGGTGAATATGAGCCGACGGCCGCGCTGTACGCCGGCTGCGACGGGATGGACGCTGTGCGGGTCGTCGAGCGCGCCGCGCGGCGGCTGCTGCGGCCTGGCGGCCTGGTGGCCGTCGAGCACGGCGCACCGCAGGGCGCGGCCGTGTACTGGGTCTTCGCCGAAGAGAACGGCTGGAAGGAAACGCGCAATCACTGCGACCTGGCCGGGCTTGACCGGTTCGTCACCGCGATCTGGCCGGGAGAGATCGCACGGTCGTGGCAGGATGATCGGCCATGAGTGAGATGTTCGACTGCGCCGACGAAGAGCAGCGTTCCGCAGGTATCGCAGCCGCCGTCGCGGCGGTGCTGAAGGGCGACCTTGTCGTGCTGCCGACCGACACCGTGTACGGGATCGGCGCCGACGCCTTCCGGCCTGCAGCGGTTACCAGCCTGCTCACCGCGAAGGGGAGGGGCAGGGACATGCCGCCTCCGGTGCTTGTCGGGTCGGTCCGCGCCGCCAGTGCGCTGGTGGAAGACCTCGGGCCGTACGGCCAGGAGCTCGTCGACGAGTTCTGGCCTGGCGGGCTCACCCTGATCTGCCGGGCGAGCCGGTCGCTGAAGTGGGACCTCGGTGACACCAAGGGCACAGTCGCCGTGCGGATGCCGCAGGATCGGGTCGCCCTTGACCTGCTCGCGCAGACCGGGCCGATGGCGGTCAGCAGCGCGAACCTGACCGGACAGCCGGCCGCGACGACCGCTGAGGCTGCCCGTGAGCAACTCGGGGAAGCTGTCGAGGTCTATCTCGACGGCGGGCCGTGCGAGACCGACGTGCCGTCGACGATCGTCGATCTGACCGGCGACATGCCGCGGCTGCTCCGCGGCGGCGCCGTCTCGATCGGGCGGTTGCGCGAGGTCGCGGCCGTTGCGATGGGTCCTGACTAACGGCTATGGAGCTGGACTGATCGGGTAGACCAGACGTCGGTGGTACGACAGGTGCCATAGAGTGAAATCCGATGCCCGTGATCTCCGGACCTGGTGAGCGGCGGTGCGTGAGTACGTCCTAACCCTGCTTGTCGTGGTGGCGGTCACCTACTTGCTGACCCCGCTGGTCCGTCAGGCAGCCATCAGGTTCCGCGCCGTGATCCCAGCGAGGGCTCGCGACGTGCACGCTGACCCGATCCCGCGGATGGGCGGCGTCGCCATGTACATCGGCGTCGCGGCCGGGCTGTTCGTCGGCAGCAACCTTGTCCCGCTGCGCAACTCGTTCCATGGCACCGGGCTTGTCGCCGGCCTGCTCGGCGGCGGCGGGCTGATCGTGGCCGTCGGGGTGATCGATGACCGCTGGTCCATCGGCGCGATCGGCAAGCTGATCGGGCAGATCGGCGCCGCGGCCATCCTGTTCGCCAGCGGCGCCAGGCTGACCTACTTCCCCGAGCCGCACAACGGCCTGTTCAGCCTGACCCAGAACGAGTCCGTGGTGCTGACCATCCTGGTCGTGGTCGCGACGATCAACGCGGTCAATTTCATCGACGGCCTGGACGGCCTGGCGGCCGGGATCGTCTGTATCGCCGCGATCTCGTTCTTCATCTACTACTACTCGCTGACCAGGGTGGTCGGGCTGTCGGCTGAGGCGGTGCCCGCGCTGGCCTCGATCGTGCTGGCCGGCGCGTGCCTGGGGTTCCTGCCGCACAACTTCCATCCCGCGCGGATCTTCATGGGCGACACCGGGTCGATGCTGCTCGGCCTGCTGCTCGCCTACGTGCCGATCTGGGCGATCAACTCCCTGGACTTCACGAGCCTGAACAACAAGGCCAACAGGTACGCGGAAATCCTGCCGCTGCTGCTGCCGGCCGCCGTTCTCGTGATCCCGTATGTGGACATGCTCCGCGCCGTCATCAGGCGGACGAGGGCCGGCCTGTCGCCGTTCGCGGCCGACCGCAAGCACCTGCACCACACGATGCTGGAGATCGGCCACTCGCACCGGTCCAGCGTGCTGATCCTGTATGCGTGGGCAGCGCTGTTCGCCGGCACCGTGGTCGGGTTGTCGATTGTGACCGTGCATCTGGCCGTGCTGGTCTGGACCACGCTGGCTGCAGTGCTCGCCCTCGCGCTGCTGTCGATGCCGAAGCTGCGGTGGTGGGAACGCAGCCGCGCAGAAGCCGCACCCGCGGCCGGGCGGTCTCACGCTGCCGGACCGGCGTACGCGGTGGGGGAGGATCACGGCGCCAGCAATGGCTGGCAGACCGCGGGATGGCCGGCCATGGCCAATGGTCATGCGGGCCAGACCGAGGAGGATCAGAGCGCCGATCAGGGCGCGACAGCGGGCGAACCGCTCGGCCGGACATCTGGCAACGCCATCCCTTAGCTTCCTCAGGTCAGCGGCGTCACATCAGTTGCATTCGTCACGTTCGGTAACCTGGTGCAACCAAAGCCGGAGAGCTTGTGATATCTTTCACATGCAGCCCCAACCCGGTGGCTGCGTGGCCCGTGATACGTTTGCGAGGCCTGACAGCACAGGAGTTTCTCCGCTGTCATGGAGGTCGCCGGGCGGATCGCAGGGACACCACCTGATCCTGTACGCCCTGGCTGGCCGACCGGCCTGCCGCCAGTCCCACCGGAGTCTGAAAACTGATGCTGGCGAACTACGCCCAGATCGTCCGCCGGTCAGCACTGACCACGGCGGCGGTTGGCGCGGTCATGATCGTCGTCAGCGTCGCGGTTGCCGGGACGAAAGGGCTCCTGGGCGCCGTTCTCGGTGCTGCGCTCGTGGCGGTCTTCTTCGCGATCAGCGTGTTCGCCGTCGGGCGCGCGGCGCGTCGTAGCCCGCAGGCGATGATGATCACCGCGCTGTCGACGTACATCGTGAAAATCCTGCTCCTGCTCTTCTTCGTGGTCCGGTTCGCCGGTACCACGGTGTTCAGTTCCCGGTTGTTCGGCCTGACGGCACTGGCCTGCATTCTGGCCTGGTCCGCGTCGCAGGTCCTGTGGTCGATGCGGCTGAAGATGCCCTACGTCGAACCCTCCGGACGGTGAGACGCCGTGCGAGAGAGCCGAGGCGAGGCGAGCGGTGATGGCCGAGGATTCGCAGAACGCCGGATGGTCCATCTTCGGCTACCTGATCTCCGGCATGGTGTTCTACGGCGGGCTCGGCTGGCTGATCGGGCACTTCACGCACGTGGCCCTGCTAATCCCGATCGGCGCGCTAGTCGGGCTGGGAGTAGGGATTTTTGCCGTCTTCTACAAGTACGGCCGGTCGTAGCGGCGCCCACTGCAGGTGCTCTGAGCATGCCGTTTCGCGACCCTCAGCGCGGGCAGTCCGGCGCGAGCCGCCCCGCTCTCGACCGCGTGCGCGCACACCGTTACGCTCACCTGACCGCGGGTGCGACGACGCGCGCCTATTACCTCGGAGGGAATTGCCCTGTGACGGCGAGTCGCATGTCATTGGCGCAGAAGGCTGTAGGAGGCAACCTTGGCCGCTGACCTTGTGACATTCACGCTGGACAAGTGCGCCGATGAGGCGTCGAGGCATCTGCACTCGGGCTGCGGCTATCCGGCGCCCGGCTTCCCGAAGAGCTTTCTCTACGGACCTTTGTTCCAGATCGGCTCGTTCACGGTCAACAAGCCGATGCTGCTCGCCGTCATCTGCGCGGCGATCGTCATCGCGTTCTTCTGGGCGGCGTTCGCCAAGCCCAAGGTCGTCCCAAGGGGGATCCAGAACGTCGGCGAACTCGGTGTCCTGTTCGTCCGCGACCAGATTCTGCGGCCGATGATGGGGAAGCAGGGGGACAGCTTCCTGCCCTTCCTGGTCGCGCTGTTCTTCTTCATCTGGATCATGAACATCATGGAGATCATCCCGGTCGCACAGTTCCCCGCGAACTCGGAGATTGCGTTCCCTGCCGCCTTGATGCTGATGGTCTATGGCACGTACACCTACCTGGGCATCAAGAATCAGGGCCTGCTCGGCTACTTCAAGAACATGATCCCGAGCGGGGTGCCGGCCGGCATCCTGGTCATCCTTGCTCCGGTTGAGATCCTGCAGTACATCATCGTCCGGCCCTTCACCCTGGCCGTCCGGCTCTTCGCGAACATGTTCGCCGGCCACATCCTGCTGCTGGTCTTCACCCTGGCCACCTGGTACCTGCTCAGCGTCGGCCTCGGGCTGCTCTGGAGTGCCACGTCGTTCGCCCTGACCGTCGTGCTGACGGCCTTTGAGCTCCTGATCCAGGCGTTGCAGGCCTATATCTTCACGATCCTGACCGCGCAGTACATCGGCGGCTCGCTGGAAGCGGGTCACTGAGATGAGCGGAACGGGACGCCTGGAAACTGGCGCACGAGCCGGAGACCGGCCGTTGGTTCACCTCACCGCCGGGGGACAGTCCGCCGGCTTGACTGCAAAGGAAAGCACAGATGCTTGAACTTTTTCACCACGTGCTCGCCGTTAACAACAACACCGTACTCAGCATCAACATCGGTGCGGTGGCATACGGCCTCGCGGCGATCGGCCCCGGTATCGGCATCGGCCTGATCTTTGGTCATGGCGTCGAGGCCATGGCCCGCCAGCCCGAGGCGGCCGGCTTGATCCGGTCGAACATGTACATCGGCTTCGCGCTCACCGAGGCGCTCGCGCTGATCGGAATCGTGATCCCGTTTATCTTCCACTACTCCGCTATCTAGGTTGTCGCGGCAAGGAGTGCAGTAGAGATGTCGGCAAGGTATCTGGCCGCGGGCAGCCCCAACCCGCTCGTACCGCACTGGCCTGAGCTGATCATCGGCGCGATCGCCTTCCTGATCGTCTTCGCGCTGCTGGCCAAGGTGCTGATGCCGCGGATCAGCGCGACGCTGGCAGAACGCACCGATCAGATCGAAGGCGGCCTGAAGCGCGCCGAGGACGCCCAGGCTGAGGCCAATGACCTGCGTGATCAGTACCGCGCTCAGCTGGCCGATGCCAGGCACGAGGCGGCGAGGCTGCGCGAGCAGGCCAAGGAAGAAGCGGCCCAGATCGTCGCAGAAGGGCGGGCTTCGGGCGCGGCCGAGCGGGAGCGCATCATCGCGTCGGCCAGCGCGCAGATCGAAGCTGACCGGCAGCAGGCGCTGACCGCGCTGCGCGCCGAGGTGGGCAGCCTCGCGGTCGAGCTGGCCAGCCGGATCGTGGGCGAGTCGCTCGCCGATGAGGCTAGGCAGTCTCGCATGGTGGACCGGTTCCTCGGCGAGCTCGCGCAGGAGACCGCTCCGGAGACGGCCGTCCGGTGAGAGGCGCCAGCAGGGCAGCGCTCAGGGCGGCCAAGGAGCGACTTGCGGTTGCCCTGGCCGGAGCCACAGCCACCCGGGCGGATGAGGTGGGTGATGAGCTCACCGCGGTAGTCAACCTGCTCGACAATGAGCCAGGGCTGCGCCGCAACCTGTCCGATCCGTCGCGAGAGCGTGCGGCGAGGACGGGCCTCGCGCAGACGCTGCTGGCCGGGAAGATCTCCGACACCACGCTGGAGCTGTTCACCGAGCTGGTGGCGGACCGTTGGTCGGCGCCTGGCGACCTGGCCGATGCCGCTGAGGAGCTGGCGGTCCTGGCGATCGCCGAGGCCGCCGATAAGGAAGGGAAGCTGGACGAGCTCGAAGACGAGCTGTTCAGGTTCAGCAGGATCGTGCAGGGCAACCCTGGCCTGCGCGCAGCGCTGTCGAACCAATTTGTGCCCGCCGAAGCGAGGGCTGGCCTGGTCGAAGAGCTGGTGGCCGCCAAGGTGAGCGATCCTGCGCTAAGGCTGATCACCCAGGCGGCGGCTCATCCCCGTGGACGTAGCCTGGATACAGGACTTGAGGCGTACGCGAACCTGGTTGCCGAGCTGCGGGAACGCCTGGTTGCCGAGGTCCACGTCGCCATCCCGCTCACCAGCGAACAGCGGGAGAGGCTGGTTGCGGCGCTCGTGGCTGCGTACGGACATGACGTGTACCTGAACGTGGTACTTGACCCGGAACTGATCGGCGGCGTCACGGTCCGGGTGGGCGACGAGCTGATCAACGGCAGCGTCGCCGGCCGGCTGGCCGACCTTCGCCGGGACCTGGCCGCATGACGGGCCCGCTCTCGAGACCGCCGATGAAGAACCAGACGAGAAAGACGCGAGGAAGATGACGGAGCTGACTATCCGGCCCGAGGAGATCAGGGACGCGCTGGCGCGGTTTGTCGAGGCTTACCAGCCCGGCGCCGCCGCGACCGAAGAGATCGGCACCGTCACCGAGTGCGGCGACGGGATCGCCAGGGTCGAAGGACTGCCGTCCGCGATGGCGAACGAGCTGCTCGAGTTCGAGGACGGCACTCGCGGCCTCGCGCTGAACCTGGACGTGCGTGAGATCGGCGTGGTCATTCTCGGCGACTTCAGCAAGATCGAGGAGGGCCAGCGCGTCAAGCGGACGGGGGAGGTGCTGTCTGTCCCGGTTGGTGACGCGTATCTGGGCCGCGTCGTCGGACCGCTCGGCGAGCCGCTGGACGGCAAGGGCCCGATCGAGGACACCGTTCTGCGCGCGCTTGAGCTGCAGGCCCCGAGCGTGGTGCAGCGCCAGCCGGTGAAGGAACCACTGCAAACAGGCATCAAGGCGATCGACGCCATGACGCCGATCGGCCGCGGGCAGCGTCAGCTGATCATCGGCGACCGGCAGACCGGTAAGACGGCCATCTGCATCGACACGATCCTGAACCAGCGGCAGAACTGGGAGTCAGGAGACCCGGCGCGGCAGGTGCGCTGCGTCTATGTGGCCATCGGCCAGAAGGGTTCGACGATCGCCCAGGTCAGGCAGTCGCTGGAGGATGCCGGCGCGATGGACTACACCACCATCGTGGCGGCGCCCGCGTCCGACCCGGCCGGCTACAAATACATCGCCCCGTACACCGGTTCCTCGATCGGCCAGCACTGGATGTACCAGGGCAAGCACGTGCTGATCATCTTTGACGACCTGACCAAGCAGGCTGAGGCGTACCGCGCGATCTCGCTGCTGCTGCGACGTCCGCCGGGCCGCGAGGCTTACCCGGGCGATGTGTTCTACCTGCACTCCCGGCTGCTCGAGCGGTGCGCCAAGCTATCCGAGGAGCTGGGCGGCGGTTCGCTGACCGGGCTGCCGATCATCGAGACCAAGGGCAACGACGTGTCGGCGTACATCCCGACCAACGTCATCTCGATCACGGACGGGCAGATCTTCCTGGAGACCGACCTGTTCAACTCGGGCGTCAGGCCCGCGATCAACGTGGGCATCTCGGTCTCAAGGGTCGGCGGCAACGCCCAGGTCAGGGCGATGCGCAAGGTGGCTGGCGGACTCAAGCTCGCTCTATCGCAGTTCCGCGACCTCGAGGCGTTCGCTGCGTTCGCCTCCGACCTGGACGCCGCGTCCCGTGCTCAGCTCGACCGTGGCGCCAGGCTCGTCGAGCTGCTCAAGCAGGGCCAGTACAGCCCCTACCCGGTGGAGCGCCAGGTGGTCTCGGTCTGGGCCGGGACGACGGGCCAGCTTGACGACGTGCCGGTGGAGGACATCGGCCGCTTCGAGTCAGAACTGCTCGACTTCATCCAGCGCGACCGCGCCGGCATCTACGACGCGATCAGGGAGACAGGCGAGCTGTCCGACGACACCGTCACGGCGCTGAAGGACGCGGTACAGGAGTTCCGGCGCGGGTTCGAGACGAGCTCGGGTGAGCTGCTCGTCAAAGACGAGCCGGCGGAGGCGATGGAGGAAGCGGAGATCGAGCGCGAGGGCGTGGCCAAGGTCGTGCCCCGGGTGGAGAAGAAGTAGCCCATGGGAGCACAGCTTCGCGCGGTCAGGCGGCGGATCAGCACGGTCAAATCCACCGCCAAGATCACCAAGGCTCAGGAACTCATCGCGTCGTCGCGGATCATCAAGGCGCAGCAGCGAGCGCAGGCCGCAGGACCGTACGCCCGTGAGCTCACGGCCGCCGTCGAGGCGGTGGTCAGCCGGTCGGCCAGCATCAACCATCCGCTGACCACCGAGGCGCCAAATCCGGCTAGGGCGGCCGTGCTGGTGCTGACCAGCGACCGCGGCTTCTGCGGCGGGTACAACGCCAGCGTGCTGCGCGAGGCGCAGGCGCTCAACGCACGGCTGCGCGAGCGCGGCATGGAGTCGGTTCCGTTCGTCTCCGGCCGCAAGGGCATCGTGTGGAACCGGTTCAGGAACCACGAGATGGCCGCCCAGTGGAGCGGCTTCTCTGACACCCCGCGGCACGCGAACGCGACCGAGATCACGACAGCCCTGCTCGAGGCGTTCGAGAAGGGCGCCGACGAGGGCGGGGTCGATGAGATCTACATGGTCTACACGGAGTTCGTGTCGATGCTCACCCAGCGGCCTGTCGTGCACCGGGTACTCCCGCTGGAGATCACCGAGCGCGAGGTCGATCAGCGCGGGCCGATCCCGGTCTACGAGTTCGAGCCGTCGCCAGAGGCCGTGCTGAACGCGTTGCTGCCGTGGTACGTCGAGAGCCGGATCTTCCACGCGCTGCTCGACTCGGCGGCGGCTGAGATCGCGGCCAGGCGGCGGGCGATGAAGTCAGCTACCGACAACGCCAACGAACTGCTCGAGGCGCTCACCAGGGAAGCCAACAAGGCCAGGCAGGCCGAGATCACGCAGGAAATCAGCGAGATCGTGGGCGGCGCGAACGCGCTGGCCGAGACGATCAGTGGGAGTAAGTGAGCATCATGACCGCTACCGCAGAGCACGAGGCCGCCGGCAGCGGCGCCACCGGCGAGCTCACCGGCCGCGTGGTCCGGGTCATCGGCCCGGTCGTGGACATCGAGTTCTCGGCCGATGACATGCCCGAAATCTACAACGCGCTGCACGTCGACGTGACGGTAGGCGACCATACCAACACCCTGACGCTCGAGGTGGCGCAGCACATCGGCGACAACACGGTCAGGGCCATCTCGATGCAGCCCACCGATGGCCTCGTACGCGGCGCCACGGTGACGGATACCGGCGGGCCGATTTCTGTTCCGGTCGGCGACGTGACCAAGGGGCATGTGTTCAACGCGCTTGGCGAGACCCTGGACGTCCCGACGGCGTCGCTGAAGGTGACCGAGCGCTGGCCGATCCACCGCCAGGCTCCGCCGCTTGACCAGCTCGAGCCGAGGACCGAGATGTTCGTGACCGGCATCAAGGTCATCGACCTGCTCACGCCGTACGTATCGGGCGGCAAGATCGGCCTGTTCGGCGGCGCCGGCGTCGGCAAGACAGTCCTGATTCAGGAGATGATCCGAAGGGTCGCGAAGAACTTCGGTGGTGTGTCCGTCTTCGCCGGTGTGGGGGAGCGGACCCGCGAGGGCAACGACCTCTTCCTCGAGATGAAGGAGTCAGGCGTCCTCGAGGACACCGCGCTCGTCTTCGGCCAGATGGACGAGCCGCCGGGCACCAGGCTCCGGGTCGGCCTGTCGGCGCTGACCATGGCCGAATACTTCCGCGACGTCCAGAAGCAGGACGTGCTGCTGTTTATCGACAACATCTTCCGCTTCACCCAGGCGGGCTCCGAGGTGTCCACGCTGCTAGGCAGGATGCCGTCCGCGGTCGGCTACCAGCCGACCCTGGCCGATGAGATGGGCCAGCTGCAGGAGCGGATCACCTCGACCCGCGGCCACTCGATCACCTCGATGCAGGCGATCTACGTACCCGCGGACGACATCACCGACCCGGCCCCGCACACTACGTTCGCGCACCTGGACGCCACCACGGTGCTCTCTAGGGCCATCACCGAGAAGGGCATCTTCCCGGCCGTGGACCCGCTGGATTCCACGTCGCGGATCCTAGACCCCAAGTACGTCGGCCAGGAGCACTACGACGTGGCGCGCGAGGTGCAGCGGATGCTGCAGCGGTACAAGGAGCTTCAGGACATCATCGCCATCCTGGGCATCGACGAGCTGTCCGAAGAGGACAAGGTCACGGTGCAGCGGGCCAGGCGGATCGAGCGCTTCCTGTCCCACCCGATGTACGTGGCCGAGCAGTTCACCGGCCAGCCAGGTGTGTTCGTCGACCTCGAGGAGACCATCTCCTCGTTCAAGGCGATCTCCGAGGGCAAGTTCGACCACGTGCCCGAGCAGGCGTTCTTCATGTGCGGCGGGATCGAGGACGTTGAGCGCAAGGCGAAGGAGCTCGAGCGGTCATGACGGAGTCATGCGAGGTAGCGTCATGACCGGGTCATGCGAGGTGGAACAGTGACGTTGCACGTGATGCTGGTCGTCCCCGAGGGCCAGGTCTGGGCGGGCGACGCCGAGCGCATCGTCGCCAAGACGCTGGATGGCGATATCGGCGTGCTGACCGGGCACACCCCGGTGCTCGGCATCCTGGCCGCCGGCAGCGTCGTCAGGATCCTGCCGGAGGGCGCCTCTAGCGGGTCAGGCTGGGTGCAGGCGGCGGTCGGCGGCGGTTTCCTCTCGGTAGCCGATGACAAGGTCTCCATCCTCGCCCGTGAGGCCGCGCTCGGAGCCGACGTCGACAAGTCCGCGGTCCGGTCCGAACTGGACTCAGCGGGCGGCGAGACGGGCGGGGCCGACGAAGACGAGCGGGCCGCCAGGGCGGCCCGCACCGCCTACCTCGCCGCGCAGCTGCGCGCTGCCGGCGAGGAGAGCTGAGCTAGCTCAGCGCTCTCCGCCTGGTTTCCACAGCAGGTCACCGTCGGGTCCGTTGGCGACCCGCGACAAGATGAAGAGCAGGTCGGACAGCCTGTTCAGGTATTTGACCGCGAGCACGTTGATGGTGTCGCCGTGCTCCTTCACCGCCGCCCAGCCGGTCCGTTCGGCTCGCCGCACGACCGTCCTCGCGACGTGCAGCAGCGCGCCGCCCGGCGTCCCGCCCGGAAGGACGAAGCTACGCAGGGTCGGCAGCGCCTCGTTGTAGGCGTCGCATGCCTGCTCCAGCCTGGTCAGGTAGTTCTCCTGCACCCGCAGCGGCTGATGCTCGGGTTCCGGCACCACCGGGTTGCAGAGGTCAGCGCCGACGTCGAACAGCTCGTTCTGGATCCCGATCAGCAGCGCGGTGACGTCCGGAGCGAGCCCGCCCATCGTGACCGCCACGCCGATGGCGCTATTGGCCTCATCGACGTCTGCGTATGCGGCCAGCCGCAGGTCGGTTTTCGGGGCGCGGCTGAAGTCGCCGAGCGTGGTCGTGCCGTCGTCGCCGGTCTTGGTGTAGATGCGGGATAGCACGACGGGGGTGTCCTGGTCCTTGGGCATGCAGTCCACGGTAACGGCCAGGACGGCCTGGCAAGCGGCCGGGACGAATGCGTGGCCACTGTGGCTGACGTGACGCGCCGGTCGGAGTATTCACAAATCGAGCACAGTGTGGCATCATCAAGTTACGTACAGTAATCATTCTGACGTAGTATTCGTTTCCCCCGAGGCCCATAGTGGCAGTTCTCCGGCGGCATCGGGGGCCCGCCGGGTGCTGCGGATGGACCTCACCACGCGCTCTCGGCGGCAATGCCGGGAGCGCGTTCTATTGCTACGCGCAATTTCTCGCGACTGGTGCGCGCACTAGTATGGTTTGCTCTTGAATACCGACTTGGCACCGGAGCGGCCGTGTACGACTATGTGATCGTTGGCGCAGGTAGCGCGGGGTGCGTGCTGGCCGCGAGGCTGAGCGAAAACCCGTCAGCGCGCGTCCTCCTGCTGGAAGCTGGCCCGCCCGACACCGCCGACGAGATCCACATCCCCGCCGCGCTCAACCTGCTCTTCCAGAGCAACTACGACTGGGGCTTCCGCACCGTGCCGCAAGAGCGAGCGGCGAGCCGGACGGTGTACTGGCCGCGCGGCCGGGTGATCGGCGGCTCGTCGTCAATCAACGCGATGATCTACATCCGCGGCAACAAGCTCGACTACAACACCTGGCGCGACGAGTACGACTGCGACGGCTGGGGCTACAACGACATACTTCCGTACTTCATCAGAGCGGAACAGAACTCCCGCGGATCATCGGCCTACCACGGCGGATCGGGCCCGCTGTCGGTCATCGACCAGAAGTTCAGGTCGGCGTCGACCACGGCGTTCGTCGAGTCGGCAGTGAACGCGGGGGCACCGGCCAACCCGGACTTCAACGGCCAGAACCAGGACGGCGTCGGCTTCTACCAGCTCACGCAGAAGGAAGGCAGGCGCTGGTCGGCGGCGGACGCCTACCTGCACCCCGCAGCGAACCGGCCGAACCTGACCGTGCTGACCGACGCGCTCGCCACCTCCGTGGTGATCGAGGGCGGCCGCGCGGTCGGTGTCAGGTACAGCCGCCGCGGCGCCGAGCACATCGCAACCGCCGAGGCCGAGGTCATCTTGTCCGGCGGCGCGGTGAACAGCCCGCAGTTGCTGATGCTGTCCGGCATCGGGCCGGCCGATCACCTGCGCGAGCACGACATCGCCGTGGTCGCCGACAGCCCTGGCGTCGGCGCGAACCTGTCAGACCATCCGATCGTGACAGCGATCTGGTCGACGCCGAAGCTACGCGGCCTGGCCGAACTGGCCGGACCGAGAAACTTGCTGCGCTGGCGGCTGACCCATTCCGGTCCGTTCACCACCAATGTCGCGCAGGCCGGCGGATTCGCCAGGACCGAGGTTGGCTTGCCGGCTCCCGACATTCAGTGGCACGCGCTGCCCGTGCCCTTCCGCAACGGCGGCCTGGCCGACCCGTCGGACCGCGGTTTCTCCGTGCTCGTGACGCTCGTTGACGTGCGCAGCCGCGGCCGGATCACGCTGCGCAGCGCCGATCCGCGGCATAAGCCGCTGATTGACCCCGGCTACCTGACCGACCATGCGGACATGGAGGCCCTGGTCAAGGCCGTCGGGATGGTGCGGCAGATCGCGGCGGTGCGGCCGCTGCGCAAGATGTGGGCGGCCGAACTGGCACCCGGCGACGCTGAACTCCGTGACTTTGTGCGCCGCGATGTGACGACGGTCTACCACCCGGTCGGCACCTGTGCGATGAGCGGCGAGACCCAGGTCGACCGCAGCAAGCTGGCCGGGGTGGTCGACACCGAACTGAAGGTGCGCGGCGTCGAGGGGCTGCGCGTGGTCGACGCGTCGGTGATGCCGACCGTGCCGCGCGGCAACACAAACGCACCGACGATCGCCATCGCCGAGCGCGCCGCCGACATGATCTCCGGCCGCGCTCCGCTCGCCGCGGTCGAGCCCGCCGACCTCACCCTCGCCGCCGTCCGCTAGCCTGCAGCGCTCTGCAACGTGGGCGCAATGCTGTTGTTCTAACGGCAGCTTTGCGCCCACGTCGTGGCCGGGAGTGCGGGCGGGGAGCGCGGCCAGTGCTACTTGTAGCGCTTGCCGTGCAGGAGGGTGACGAGGGTCATGATCGACTTTAGGTCCTTGTCGGACCTGGTGAAAGACGTCAGGTTCGACGTCGGCTTCATCCGCTGCCTGGTGATCGACTGCGCCCTGGCGAACTCGCGCAGGCCATCGGCGCCGTGAATCCGCCCGAATCCGGATTCGCCAACCCCACCGAATGGCAGCGACGGCACGCTCAGGACGGTCAGCGCTGAGTTCACCGACGCCATCCCGGTCCGCAGCGACCTGGCGGCCCGCATGCCCGCCTTCTTGTTCTTGGAGAAGACGCTGCCACCGAGGCCGTACCGGCTCGCGTTGGCGAGCCTGACGCCCTCGGCGAGGTCCGCGACGGGCCTGACCGTCATCGTCGGACCGAACGTCTCCTCGGTCACGGCCGCGCTGGTCTCTGGCACGTCGGCCAGGATTACAGGGCCGACGTAGGGTTTGCGGATGCTGCCGAGCCCGCCCACCACGGCGCGCCCGCCCGAGGCCATCGCGTCGGCGATGTGCTGCTCGATGACTTCAAGCTGGCTGGGCATCGTCATCGGGCCGTAGTCGGCCTCGCGGTCATCGCCAGGGCGAAGCTCGCTGACCCGGTCAGCAAGCTTCTCGATGAACGTGTGGTAGACGTCCTGCGCCACGTAGATCCGCTCGATGCCTACGCAGGTCTGGCCGGCGTTTGAGAGCGCGCCCCAGACGGCCGCGTCGGCCGCGGCGTCCAGGTCCGCATCGGCGGCGATCAGCATCGCGTCCTTGCCGCCGCACTCGGCCACCATCGGTGTGAGGTTCTCGGCGCAGGCGGCCATGACCTTCTTCGCGGTCCCGGTCGAACCCGTGAAGGCGATCTTGTCGACGCCGCTGCTCGCGAGGAAGCTGCCGGTCTCGCCGAAGCCCGTGACCAGTTGCAGGACCGGGGCCTCGGGCACCACTTCGGCGAAGGAACTGACGAGCCAGCCGCCGGTCGCCGGCGTGAACTCGCTCGGTTTGTAGACGACGGCGTTGCCAGCGGCCAGCGCGTAGGCGATCGAGCCGATCGGCGTGAAGACCGGATAGTTCCACGGCCCGATCACGCCGACGACGCCGAGCGGGTGGTACCCGACCGTGGACGCGTGGTTGAACGCGACCAGGCCGCTGCGCACCTTGTGCGGGCTAAGGACCTTGCCTGCGTGCTTGGCCGCCCAGTCGATATGCACGATCGCGAGCATGATCTCTAGCTGGGCGTCGGAGGTCGGCTTGCCGGTCTCGGCGTGCACGACCTCGGCCAGCCGCATGATGTACCTGGTCAGGTACGACTTCCAGGCCAGCAGCTTGGTCTTGCGCTCGGAGAAGCTCAGCGCTGACCACCAGGCGGCCGCTTCCCGCGCCTTGGCGACCGTCTCGTTCACCTCGTCCTCGCCGAAGATGGGAAAGGTGCCGACCGGCTCGTCGGTGGCCGGGTTCACCGAGTCGAAGGTCTTGACCAGACCAGACTGGGCGGGCTTGCGTGTCGTCGCTACCATCGCCTCGCGCACCATCCTCCATGCGGTTCACAAACCGGGCCACGGGAGATGCCCGCGCCGATGTGTGCCAGTAAATCACTGCCCGGCCTGCGGAAGATACCGTTGGTTAGGCCGACACGGGGAGGGTGCCGATGGCCGGTCCTGACGCTAGCGCGGCCAGGATTCCCGGCGATCCCGACGCGGACCGGCACTGGCTGACCGCCGCGATCGAGCTGTCCAGGCTGTGCCCGGTGTCCGATTCAGCGTTCTCCGTCGGCGCTGTGCTGGTGTCGCGGGCCGGCGAGCCGATCGCCACCGGCTACTCGCGCGAGGCCAGCGACAAGGACCATGCCGAAGAGGTGGCCCTCCGCCGCGCCGCGGGAGCCGGGCTCGGCGCGGCGACCATCTATAGCTCGTTGGAGCCCTGCTTGCACCGCGCCTCCAGTCCGGTGTCCTGCTCGGAGCTGATCGCGGCCTCTGGCCTGCGCAGGGTGGTGATCGCCTGGCTAGAGCCGCCCGTCTTCGTCCCGAACGGAGGCGCGGCCTGGCTGACCGAGCGCGACATCTGCGTCGTCCATCTAGCGGAACTCGCAGACGAGGCCAGGGCCGTCAACGCGCACCTCCTGCGGGCCTGAAGTTCGCGACAGGAGGGCGAGTCGGCTAGGCCGGGGCTTCCACGAGGAGCAGGGCCTTTTCCATGGCGTCCCAGGCCTGGGAGACGTCGGGGCGGCGGCCGAGGCCGCAGGCGGCCGCGACGTCGACCTCCCGGCCGACTTTGGCCTCGATCATCCGCAGCAGCTCGACCTGCTTGTCACTCGACAAGCTCTCGTGGATGCAGCCCGCGACGAAGCGGACCGAGTCCGGGATGTCGAGATCGGTAAGCGGCGCGTACCAGGCCGGGTCGAAGGATGGCGGCTCCTCGGCGGCGGCGAAGGGCACGTGCATGAACTCCAGCGGCCGGTCAGCCGGCCAGGCCGCGGCGATCTGGTTCGCGACGTGCACGGCCGGGCTGATGTCCGGCATGCCGACCATCGACCTGTGGTTAAGGTCGCCGAGGCACAGGTGCACGCCGAACCTGGTGCCCGCGGGTGCGGCAGCGGGAAGCTGGGCGGTCATGGCCGCGACCTGCCGCGCGGTCTGCTCGGCGGCGGCCTCGCCCGCGCTGGTCACGGAGATCAGCGCGGCCGGCGTCTCGATCTGGAACACCACGTCACTGCCGCCCGCGGCCGCGATCTTGCTGACCTGGCTGGCCGTCGCCTCGAGCGAGGGCTGGTAGTAGCGCGGGTCAAAGCCAACGTCGAAGCCGAACGTGTCGACCGACAGGTCCAGCTGGCCTGGGATGCCGACCTGGAACGGAAGGTCGGGCCGCGCGTGCTTTTCCCGCAGCTCAAGGAAGACGGGGAAGCTGGCGGTAAAGGCCTGCTCGTATGGCAGGCACGCCTCGACGTTCTCGGCCGAGAGCGTCGCGCCGTCGCGCAGCCGGTACTGCGGCACGTCCTCATAGCTGGAAAAATCGTTCCGCCCGCCTCCGGACATCTCGACGTCAGGATTGGCGCCCATGTTGCCGATGCACGCGCCGATCCACCAGGCGCGTTGCCCCGTTTCCCCATCGCTCAGCGTGAGGAGAAATGGGCCCAGCCGGCTGAGGGCCGCCTCCATCGCCTCGGTAGCATTCGTGCCAGGAATTGACCCGACTAGGTGCGCTCGCCGTCCCATTGCCAGCCCCTCCTCGTCCGCCCAGGCATCCGCAGAAGCGGATTGTCCATGATCAGCACGCCTTGGCTGTTCGCGGAACGCAAGTGTGGCACATAGCCGCGACTTCAGCGCCCCTAATGACCGAGGAGCGCGCGTTCTGCGCCAGTTGGCTTTCATCGGCCAAACGGCCGCCGATCAGCTCGCTCTGGGGCGACCTGGCGACCGGCCGGTGCGGCTCCGGCTGCCGCTGCGGTCAGTGCTGCGGCTGCGCCTGCGGCTACGGCGTGTCGGCTCCCTGCTCGACGAGCTCCACCGCTTGTGCGAGCGCGGGGCCGGCCCGGCCGCCTGGAACGCAAGCCCAAGTTCACCTCGCACGTCCGTGCCGTGACCACGTAATCTGCCCAGACATGCCCAGCGCGCTTCCCGCTCGCGAGATGATACGCACCTCAGCAATGAAACGCCCGCGCCTGCGGGCTGGAGGGCAGGCGTGCGCGTGCCCGGGCACTGCCCGTCCGCGCGTTCCCAAATCTGGCGAAGCACCCAGGGCTATATCGCCGGCATTCAGCGTCCTCATGCCGGCAACTGATGAGTGCCCCGCCATGGCTCGCGCCGGGGTTTGGTGGCGGGGCCGGCGGGTAGCACCGCCGCTGGATGCGAGCGAATTGGGAGGAGCAGCATGTCATCTGATGCCATCGTCTTGCTGAAGGCCGATCACAAGGAAATTCGCAACCTGTTCCGGAAGTTCCAAGCCGCCGGTGATAAGGCGGTCAGGAAGAAGGCCAATATCGTTGGGCAGATCATCGAACTGCTCACGGTCCACACCTACATTGAGAATGAGGTGATGTATCCCGAGGTCTGCGCGCTGCTCCCCGACCTCAAGGAAGAAGTGCTGCAGTCTTACGAAGAACATCACGTGGCCGACGTCTTGTGCATGGAACTGGCCGGGCATGCCCGGCCGGGGCTGAGCGCTTCGATGCCAAGGCCTCGGTGCTCTTCGAGAACGTGACCCATCACATCGAGGAGGAAGAACAGGACTGGTTCCCCAAGGTGCGGTCCGGCCTCGGCCGTAAACAGCTGCAGGAACTCGGGGTCAGGCTGGAGCAGGCCCGGAAGAAAGCGCCGAGGTCGCCGGCCCAACCCAGTGCGGTGAATAAGACGGTCGACGCCATCATTCCCTGACGTGCAGTACGCCCGCCCCCAGCGCAGGCGACGGAACCGCGCGTCGTTCGGACGCATCCGCGAACCGGTCAGCATGCGGTCATCGTCAACTGGCCGGCGGCCTACCACCGGGCCACGCGGACCGCGTGGTGCTTCTCATTGCCGCCGGCCTGAGCGCCGGGGCGGCCTCGCTTGGCATATTCGAAACCGGATTCCAGCCAGGATCCTGCGTGGATCAGAAGGCGCGCGGGGCGGCTATCGCGTCCGTTCGGTTTCCTGCGGTGATCAGGTCGGCGCGCTGTGACAGCGATTGACCGAGGCGCGGCGTCAGCGCTGCCAGCCGATGCGCTCTACGATGCGCGGCGCAGTGTTTACTACCCCAAGCCGGTCTTGCGTGGATGGCTGCACGTGCTCTGGTTTGGGGCGTCGCTGATCGCGTGCCCGCTGCTGGTAGTCAGCGGGCACGGGGCCTCGCGGAGCTCAGCCCTCGTCATTTACGCACTCAGCCTGATTGGGCTGTTCGGCGTCAGCGCGTTGTATCACCGCGGCAGGTGGACTCCCGCGTGGAATCGGCGCCTTCAGCGCCTGGACCATATGATGATCTTCCTTCTTATCGCCGGCACGGCGACTCCGGTCTTCCTCATTGCCGCGCGCGGCGCATTCGGAGTGACATGCCTGATTGTGATGTGGGTGCTGACGCTCGCCGCCGCTGCCATCCACTTTGCGTGGATGCACGCGCCAGAGTTTCTCGTCGGCGCCACGTTTGTCGGTCTTGGCTCGCTGGCCGCCCTTGCCCTGCCTGCGGTCTGGGTGCATGCCGGGGTCGGGCCGGGCATGCTAATTCTCGTCGGCGGTCTGCTCTACATAGCCGGAGCGCTGTCCTACCACCGGCGCTGGCCCGATCCTTTCCCGGCAGTATTTGGCTACCACGAGGTCTTCCACGCCTGCGTCTGCGCTGCTGCGAGCTGTCAGTTCCTCGCGATCGCGCTCTTCATCGGCCCGGTCGGAGGCTGAGACGGCTATCACAGCCGGTCCGGCCACCACGCGAGCGGTGATGGCGACTGGCCGCGCATCAGGCTGGCGTCCGTCGGCCAGGAACAGGTCTCGTTGAAAGCCCACGTCCTGGACGTCGGCAGCGTGCCTGTCCACCAACACCTAGAGCGACGCTGGGTAGCGGACATTCAACACGCCAGCCAGGCCGAGGACTCGCTGCGTGTCATCGATAAGTGCATGCACGACAAATCCGACCGCCAGAACCCGTACACCGGGAGAAGAGCGCGCACCCGCTGGCAGCCAAGCTTATTGCTGTCAATCCCGGCGACCGGCTCTGCCGGGCTACGATCCCTTGCCGAGCTTCACGCTGGGCGTCCGCGTGCGCCCCCGGGCCCGCTCCGGCACACGGACCACCACAATTACACCATTCGGTAAACGCACTGCCGCACGGTGACTCTGGCACCAGGACGATCGACGCCGAACCTAGCCGCGGCGGCATTTTTGAAACTCATGAGCCGACTCAGGTGTAAACCTGACCCGCTGGAAACACTGATTGTTATTCAGGTGACCAAGCAGGGGGGAGGGTTGCCATGTCGTCCGGTACCGACGGGTGGCCAACAGCCGCCGCTCGCAGCGGCGATCGTAACAATGGGGGGAACGCCGCGCGGGCGCAGAATGCCGGGCGCGCGTCGAGTGACGGCCGCGCGCCCGTTCAGCGACGGGCAGGGCGCGCTGGTAGTCAGCCAGCTTCTCGCGAGGATGGAAGCAACGCCCGAGTTCGAAGCGAACAAGGCACTAGGGCCGCTCGGGAGGGCCCCGGCACGCAGGGCCGCGCCCCGAGTGATAAACCCGACGTCTTCCTGCACGTACCGGACGTGCACGTTGGCGAGATTTACCTCAACGTCGAGGACTTGGACGCGCACCTGTCCCTGCAGGCAAGGCTTGCCAATCTCGTCCAGCTCGTCGCGGGCGTCCACGTGCACATCGGCAAGGTCGAACTGGACATCAAGGACGTCGGTGCCGAGGCGGTGCTCAAGGTAAGGCTGGAGAACCTCTACAGCATCTTGGACCGCGCCCTGACCACGATCGATCGCAACCCAGAGATCCTGCAGGGCTTGGTGAATACGGTCGACTCGGCCGTCGGCGGCGTCGGCGAAACCGCGAAGCAGGCGGTCCAGCCGGGCGGCGCCGTCAGCGAGCTGGCCGGTGATGTCGGCGAGGCCAGCAAGCAGGCGCTCGGCCCGGGCGGCGCTGGCACCGAGGCGGTCGGGACCGTTGGAGGCATCGCGCAGGAGGCGGTCAGGCCTGGTGGTGTCGTCTCGCAAGCGACAGAGGGCGTGATGGATACGGCCTCCCAGGCCGTGGGGCCAGGCGGCGCCGTCAGCGAGGCGACTAGTGCGGCCGGCAACGTCGCCGCTGGAGTCGGCGATACGGCCTCCGATGCGGTTCAGACTGCAGGCGAGGGTGTGCGCCATACAGCGCAACAAACTGCCGCCGGGACCCAGCAAATCGCTGAAGGCACGCCGGACCGACCGGCGCAGATCCCAAAGAGACGCGCAACTCGGGAGGGCGGGCAGCCGCGGCCGGCTAAACGCGGCTCGACGCCGCGCGAATCCGATTCTGCGGCAGGCGGATCGGACCCATCACACGCCCGGCGCAAGGTTCGCCGGTCCCGGCGTGAGGATGCTGACCCAGGATATCGGAGGGCAAATGCCAGCAGGTAAGGAGCGGCCGCCAGCGTTCGAGCTCGACGTCGCGGCGGAGGCTAAGCGCATCCGCTTCCTGGTGCCAGGTCGCACCCACACGCACTCTGAGGGCGCGGCGCCTGTAGACCACATAAGACAGCGGCGCGGGCTTCCAGCTCGAGTGCGCGAAGGCGCCCGCTTCACCGATGTGCATGCCACGTTCCGCATTGCGGCGTGGCTGGTCGATGCCGACGCGTCTGGCCAGTCGTGATCCGCCTCCCCCGGCTCAGCGCACCGGCGAGCGCGCGCCGATGCAGCCGTCGGAGTCAGAAAATCTTCGCGGGCGCAAAGCCTTGCGGTTGCTGGATTTGCGGACTCGTGACGCCTGTGATCAGGCAGCTGTTGCTGGTGAACCTGTTTTCGGGGTGCGTGGCCGGGTAACCGTGCCGCAGGCGAGCAATGAGAACGATGACGCGTCTGTGCCGGAAGGCAGCGACAGGTGGGGGCTGGCAGTACCAGCCGCACCGGGTCGAAGGCCAGGAGCCATGACCGGAGGGATCCAGGCATGAAGAAGGCATCAAATGTGGCACTTGCGATCGGAGCTGGTTATCTGCTCGGCAGGAAGCACAAGCTACGCCTGGCGCTGATCCTGGCGACAGCCACAGCAACCGGCCGCCTCGGTGGCGCGGCAACCCAGGCGATCAAGCGCGGCGGGTCACTGCTTGGTTCGTCCGACGCCATGGGCAAGCTGTCTCCCGACCTCGGCAAGGTCATGAGCACGGTGCGCGGTGACCTGGCTGGAGCCGGCAAGGCCGCAGTGCAGGCTGCGGTGGCCAGTCGGATCGAATCGCTGACTGACTCCTTGCACGAGCGAACCGACGGACTGCGCAGTCCGCCCGAACCTGACGAGCCAGAGGAGGAAGAAGAACAGGAAGAGGCAGAACAGGAAGAGCCAGACGAGCCCGATCGCCGTGGCAGGGGCGAACGGCCACGCGCCCGCGGTCGCGGCGAAAGCCGACCGAGCGCTCGGCGTGATTCTGAAGGCCCGCGGCGCCGCGAGCAAGACGACCACGGATCCGATCGGCCTCGGCGGCGCCGTGAGTCCGAGAGTCGCGAAAGCACGCGCCCTGCCCGTCGGCCCAGTTCCGATAGCGGATCGGGCTCGCCGGCTGCCCGCAGGCGAGGGAAGTGATGTCAATGACAGACAAGACCGTTAGCAACACCAACTCCGGCTCGCCTACCGACCGCCTCAAGTCTGAAGCGGGTGATCTAGCCAGCGCGCTGGCCGGACGGGTTCTGGGATCGGTGCGCGGCCGGATCGAGGAATCGGTCGGCCGATTGCATGAATACGCGGAAAATGGCGGCGGTCCTGGTCTTAAGGCTGCCCTGACGGGTGCCGACCAGCTTGCGAAAGGGAATTCGCGGGGGAAGGCGGCGCTCAGTGCCGGGACGACCGCCGTCAAGGGAGCAGCCGGGGGGTTGCTCGGCAAAGGCGGAGGCAGCGGTGGCAGCGGCGCGAAGAGCCTGAAGGTTACGAACATCGTCGAGTCGATCGATGTCGGCGCCCCGATCCGCCTCGTCTATGACCAGTGGACGCAATTCACCGAATTTCCTGGCTTCATGAAAAAGGTCGAGAAGGTCGAGCAAGAGTCGGACGAGAAACTCAACTGGCAGGCGCAGATCTTCATGTCACATCGCAGCTGGGAGGCGACCGTCCAGGAGCAAATCCCTGACCGGCGGATCATCTGGACCTCGAAGGGTGACAAGGGCCACGTAGACGGTGCTGTCACGTTCCACGAGCTCGACCCCGAAATGACCCGTATTCTTGTGGTACTTGAGTACTGGCCACAGGGATTCTTCGAGCAGACCGCCAACATGTGGCGAGCCCAGGGCCGCCGGGTGCGGCTGGAGCTCAAGCACTTCAGGCGCCACGTGATGACGAACGCCATCCTGCATCCCGACGAGATCGAGGGCTGGCGAGGCGTCATCGAGGACGGTGAGGTGGTCAAGGACCACCAAACCGCCATCCGGGAAGAGCGCGACAACGGTTCGGACGAGTCCGATGACGACTACTCGGAGGGCGACGCTGACGACGTCGAGAACGAAGCCGCGTACGACGACGCTGACTACGACGAGGATGAGACCGACGAGGCCGAGGCCGACGACGACGACGACGAAGCCGACGAGGACGAGGCCGAGGACGCCGAGCCGGTCAGAGCGGGGTCGCGGCGGAGTGCACGTCGGTGAGCGCACCACGAAGATCGCTCATGCCTCCAGCGCGACATCGACAACCCTGCCGTCGGCGGTCTGCGGATTCATGATCGTCGACGATAGTGAACGGCTGTGAGGAAGACCGCATCGCCGTACCCATGAATCTAGTCATGAAGCAGCACAATCCCGTGATTAGCGGGGCGGCGGTGCGAGTCCGGCCAGTAGCTCGGCGGCGCGAGCGGGGCGGGGATCGCCGGGAGCGCCGGCGAGGTTGATGCTGACCAGGGCCGCAGCCGAGCAGGCTGCCGCGTGGGCCAGCAGCGCGGCAGTGATGGTGTCGCCGCGCAGCGCTGGGTTGCCGTCCGCCGCAAGCGCGGCAGCGAGACTGGCCACCGGAACGGCCAGCTCGACCAGGCGCATGGGGACCTCGGCCGCCTCCGACAGCGCGTCAGCCAGTCGGCCGGCCGCATCGCTGTCGCCGGCCGAACGCCGGATCTGCTCGATGACCGCCTTGTAGACCCGCGGATCCTCGTCGATTAGCGAAGCGGCCGTCGCGAGAATTTGTTCTGCCTCATCGGTAAGGGCAGCGGCCCGTTCGGCAGTCAGCTGGCGCGCCGACAGCCGCGCGGACTTGGCGCACAGCGCGGCCGCCTGCGCAAGGACTAGCGCAGCCGCCGAGCCGCCGGCCGGGGCTGGCGCCGCCGCCGCCAGCGCGTCGAGGAAGGCGCCGACCGGCAGCGCGGCAAAGCCGTCCGGGCCCTGCTTGTCCGGGTTGGCGGTCACGCCAGCGGGTTCACGAGAGTCCGACGATCTCCCCGTTCTCGTCGATGTCGATGCGCTCGGCGGCTGCGCTGGTGCCCAGCCCCGGCATGGTACGCATGTCCCCGCAGATCGGGTAGATGAACCCGGCGCCGACCGAGGCGCGGACCTCGCGTACCGGCAACCGCCATCCGGTCGGAGCGCCCTTGAGGGTGGGGTCGTGCGACAGCGACAGGTGCGTCTTGGCGATGCAGACCGGCAGCCCGCCGAACCCGTTGCGCTCGTATCCGTCCAGCTGACGCGCGGCCAGCGGCGTGTAGTCGACGCCGTCGGCACCGTACACCTTGGTCGCGACGCTCTCGATCTTCTCGCGCAGCGGCGCGTCGGACGGGTACAGGAAGTTGAAGTTCCCTGGCTCGTCGGTTGCTTCGACAACCGCCTCGGCCAGCGCCGCCGCGCCCCGCCCGCCCTCGGCGAAGTGCGTGCAGACGGCCGAGCGCACGCCCATGGACGCCGCGATCTCCGCGATCGCCTCGTGCTCGGAGGCGAAGTCCTCTGGCATGGCGTTGATCGCCACGACCGGGGTGACGCCGTGCGCCTTGACGTTCTCGATCTGCTTGCGCAGGTTCGAGCCACCCACGTGGACCTCGTCAGGGTTCTCGGCGAGCAGTGCCTCAGGCAGCGGCAGGCCAGCCACGATCCTGTGGTTGCCCGAGTGCGCCTTCAGCGCTCGCACGGTCGTCACCACGACCGCCGCGTCCGGCTTCAGCCCGGAGACCCGGCACTTGATGTTGAAGAACCGCTCGGCCCCCATGTCGGCGCCGAAGCCCGCCTCGGTGATCAGGAAGTCGCCGGTGTGGATGCCGATCATGTCGCCTACCACCGAGGAGTTCCCGTGCGCGATGTTGCCGAACGGGCCGGCATGGATGATCGCTGGCGTGTTCTCAAGGGTCTGCAGCAGATTCGGCCTGATCGCCTCGCGCATGATCACCGTCATCGCGCCGCCGGCCCTGAGTTCCTCGGCGGTGACCGGCTCGCCCGCCTTCGTGTAGCCGACCACGATCCTGCCGAGCCTGGCGCGCATGTCGTGCAGCGAGGTCGACAGCGCGAGCACCGCCATCGCCTCTGATGCCGCCGTGATGTCGAACCCGGTCTGCCTGGGCACGCCGTCAGCGGCGGCGCCGAGGCCGAGCACGATGTTGCGCAGCGCCCTGTCGTTGACGTCGAGCACCCGCTTCCAGGTGATGTTGTGCTGGTCGATGCCCAGCTTGTTGCCCTGAAAGAGGTGATTGTCCAGCATCGCGGAGAGCATGTTGTGCGCGGCGGTGACCGCGTGCATGTCACCGGTCAAGTGCAGGTTCAGCGTCTCGAACGGGACGACCTGGCTGTAGCCGCCGCCCGCGGCGCCGCCCTTGATCCCGAACGTCGGGCCCATCGAGGCCTGCCTGAGCGCGATCGTGGCTCGCCTGCCGATGTGCCGCATCGCCTGGCCAAGGCCGACCGTGGTGGTGGTCTTGCCCTCGCCGAGCGGCGTCGGGGTGACCGCGGTGACGACCACGTACTTGGCCTTCGGCCGGTCGGCGAGTTCCTCGATCGCCTTGAGGTCGATCTTGGCGACGTGCTCGCCGTAGGGCTGGACCAGCCACGGCGGCAGACCGATGTCCTCGGCCACGTCGGCGATCGGCTTGAGCGTTGCCGCGCGGGCAATCTCCAGGGCGGTTGGCATCGGCATCGGTGACCCCACTCTCCGTTGAGCTGTCCTTTGAGGTTGGCTTGGCTGTGCTTGCCTTGTTCGGGGCTTGCCTTGTTCGGGCTTGCCTTGTTCTGGCTGGCGCTGGACGAGGTAACTAGGTTCTGAACCGCGGTGCCGGATAGACGATGGTCTTCGGCTCGGTGAAGGTCTCCATCGGGTACCGGCCGCCGACCCTGCCGCGGCCGCTCACGCTGCCAGCACGGCCGCCGAACGGCAGGTGCGACTCCCACAGGTTCGTCGAGGCGTTGATGTTCACCCAGCCGGCCCTGGTCCGCTCCGCGAAGGCGAGGCCGCGCTCGAGATCCTCGGTGAACACCGCCGTCGTCAGGCCGAACGGGGAGGCGTTGGTGAGCCTGAGTGCCTCGGCCGCCGACTCCACCGCCACGATGGGCACCACCGGCCCGAACGTCTCCTCCCGCTCGATCGACATCCCAGGCGTGACGCCATCGAGCACTGTCGGCTCGACGAACAACCCGGTCGGGAAGCCAAGGGCGCGCCGTCCGCCGCAGCAGATTCGCGCGCCGCCCGCGACCGCGTCAGCGATGTGCCGATCGAACTTGGCCGCAGTGGCCTCATTGTTCAGCGGCCCCATTGTCGTCTCCGCGTCGTACGGGTCACCGAGCCGCACTCGCGTCTTCGTGGCCTCGACAACGCGCTCGGTGAACTCGGCCAGCACGCCCGCCTGGACCAGGAACCGCTCGCCAGCCGTACAGCTCTGACCTGCGCACAGGTACGCGGCCTCCAGCGCGGCGTCGGCGGCGAGATCAAGGTCGGCGTCGTCGAGGATCACCATCGGGCCGTTGCCGCCGAGTTCGAGCAACTGGGTCTTGCCGGCGGCACGTGCCGCCACCTTGCCGCCGGTCTCCACCGAGCCCACGAAACCCACCCCGGCGACCAGCGGATGCCCCACCACGGCGTCCCCGACCACAGGGCCGGGGCCCGAGACGAAGTTGAACAGACCGCTCGGGAGACTCGCCTCAGCAATGATCTCGGCCAGCAAGCCGCAGCACGCCGTCGTGCTCGGCGCCGGCACCCAGACGACGGTGTTGCCGGCCGCCATCGCGGGCGCGAAGATCTCCGCGCCCATCGTGTACGGCCAGTTCCACGGGCTGACGACGCCGATCACGCCGAGCGGCACCCTGGCTGTCAGCACCCGCCGCTCCGCCGATGTGGATGCTGGCAGCGAGCCAGCGACTCGCTTGGCGTCCTCGCCGGCCATCCTGAAATAGACGGCGAGCTCGTCGACCTCGTCGTAGGCCTCGGCCACCAGGGGCTTGCCCTGGTCCTCGGTGAGCGCCCTGGCCAGGTCCTCGCGCCGGGCCGCGATCCCGGCCGCGATCCGCTCGCAGGCGGCCGCCCGGTCGAACGGCGAGGTGGCTGCCCACTGGCCGAACGCCGAGACGGCAGCGGCGACTGCGGCATCGACGTCGGATGGGTCGGCGACCGCTACCGTCGCGAACTGCTCGCCGGTCGACGGACTCACGGCCGCGGCGGTGCCGCCACCGCCGGGCCGCCAGCTACCGTCGACGTACAGCCGATATTCCCGCACGGTAGTGATCCCCCTGATCCCCGGGCGAACAGGCTGGGCCAGCCCTATCACTGCGTTTCCGGTCGAAGCCTAGGTAAATGCGCCATGGCTGGCAAGCTCGGCTCTCCGCCGCCCGGGCCGACGGTGCTCGTTGCCGCAGAATACGGGAGCGGACCAGGCCGCCCCTGGAAGGGCCTGGTCCGCTCCCGCCCGCGTCAGGGCGTCAATTCTCAGCCCTCCGGGCCGCCGCTGGCTTCAGGCCCGCAGGGCCGGCCGCTGGCTTCAGCCCGCCGGGCCGACCGCTGGCCTCAGGCCCTCCGGGCCTGCCGCTGGCTTCAGGGTCCTCTGGGAGTCTTGACGATCGCCCAGGCCGATCCGTTCCACAGTTCAGCAAGAGTTCGCAATAGGCCGTGCGACTTCTGGAAGCCGACAGCCAGGCACATGCTCCCGCCGCAGGATGCGTCCTGCAGGCCCGATCCTCTGCCAGCCGACACGGCCTTCGCTGACTGCCAGCCGCTGCCGTTCCAGAACTGGCCGCTTCTCATGCCGCCGAGGGTGATGCAGCTCGTTGAGCTGCCGCAGGCGACGACGCCTGCCCAGGCGCAGGACTGGAACTCCGGGCAGATGCCGCCCAGATTGGGCGAAACGTCGGTCCACGTCTGAGTCGTCGCGTCGAACTTGTCACCGACCGCGATGCTCGCGCGCGCGGTGTCGCTGGAGGCGACGCCGGCCGCCATGCAGAACGTCCCCGCGCACGAGACCGGATTCAGCTGGGCGGGATTGCCGGCGGCCGGCAGCTCGCTGTCGAAGGTCCACGTCGTTCCGTTCCACATCTCGGCGACTGCATTCTGAACGGGTTCCTGCGAGACGGTGAAGGTGCCGACCGCCACGCAGTTCTTCGTCGAGCCGCAAGACAGGCCTGCGAGACCGCACGGGCCAGACGGGCCGCCAATGCAGAAGTCGGACACCTTCGCGTTGTGCCAGGCTGTGCCGTTCCACATGCTGGGAATGTTGCCGTTGAGCCGCACGCAGAACTTGTGGCTCGCGCAGGTCAGGCCCGGCAGGCCGCCTTTCGGGCTCGCCATTGTGCGCCAGGCCGTGCCGTTCCACCGCTCGGCCCCCGTCGGACCGCCCTCGGCCATGCAGAAAGTCGTCGAGGAGCAGGCGACCTCGTCCAGCTGCTTGCCCGGCGGATTCTTCAGGCTGCGCATCGAGGTGCCGTTGAAGATCGCCGCCAGCGAGTGCCGCACGTGGTCCGTAGTGGTATAGCTGCCGACGACCATGCACCAGGACGGGCCCGCGCACGAGTCGGCGGCCAGGTAGGCCGTTCCGCCAAAAGTGGTGGCCGGCTGAGCGGTAGCCGCCGCAGCGGGTGGCGCTGCCGCCGCAGGGATGGCGGCCCCGGACAGGAGCGCCGTCACGGCGGCTAGAGCCGATGCGCCGAGCAACAGGATTCGTGAGAGCGGACCGTGAATTACGCGCATCGGCATCCCCTGCCGTCTGACCACCCGGAACCAGCTACATGCGCGGCCGCCCAGGCGGTTGTCCTGCCCCCGCTACCTAGACGCGATGCCCGCACCGCCGGTTGACCTGTGCAAGCGACCGGGCCGGTGACTAATGTCATGTTATGAGCGAAGAATCACAAGAGTTGCGAGAATCGCGCCTTCCTTACCTGCGCTATGACGAACTGGACGCTCGCGGTCAGGATGTGTGGGACTCGGTGGCTGGCTCGCGCGGCGGCGAGCTCGTCAACGCCGACGGCGGGCTGATCGGCCCGTTCAACGCCTTCGTGCACGCGCCAGGCGTCGGCCGGCATCTGAGCGCGCTCGGCGGCAGGCTGCGGTTCAGGAACTCGATCGAGCGGCGGCTGCTCGAGCTGGCCATCATCACCGTCGGGGCCGCGTGGAAGGCCGAATTTGAGTGGTGGGCGCACGCGCGGATGGCGAGTGAGCACGGCGTCAGTGACGCCGTCGTGGAGGCCATCGCCGCGGGCGAAGATCCGCCGTTCGTGGCCGAGGACGAGCGGGCCATCTACACGGTCGCCCGCCAGCTCACCAGCACAGGTCAGCTCACGCGGGACAGCTATGACGCGGCCCAGTTGTTGCTCGGCGACGCGGGCATGGTCGAGCTCGTCTCGCTGTGCGGCTACTACACACTGATCTCCTACCTGCTCAACGCGTTCACCGTGCCGCTGCCGCCAGGCGCGCACTCTCAGTGGGACAAGTAGCGCCTCAGACTGGAACGTTTCAGAACAAGCGGAGCGCGCCGTCGTCTGCGCCGCGCATGGTGTCGTAGTCAAGCGTGACGCAGCGAATGCCGCGATCTGCGGCCAGAACTCGGGCCTGCGGCTTGATCTCCTGCGCCGCGAAGATGCCGTGCACGGGCGCGAGCATGGGGTCGCGGTTCAGCAGGTCAAGGTACCTGGTGAGCTGCTCGACGCCGTCGATCTCACCGCGCCGCTTGACTTCGATGGCGACGCTGGCGCCGATGGCGTCCCTGCACATCAAGTCGACCGGCCCGATCGGGGTCGGGTACTCGCGCCGGACCAGCCGCCAGCCGTCGCCGAGCACGTGCAGCTGAACCGCGAGCAGTTCCTGGAGGTGCGACTCGACGCCGTCCTTGACCAGGCCGGGGTCCTGGCCGAGGACGAACGAGGTATCGCTGATGATTTCCTGGATGTGCACGGTCAGCGTCTCGCCTGACTTGCCGGTGACTACCCATTCGGCGGCCGACTCGGCGAGCCTGCAGGGCGGCGACATCCAGTTCAGCGGCTTGTAAGAGCCCCCGTCGCTGTGCACGAGCACCGAGCCATCCGCCTTGACCATGATCAGCCGGGTGGCCAGCGGTAGATGAGCCGCGAGTCGTCCCGCGTAGTCCACGCTGCACCGGGCAATTACCAGTCGCACGGCGCAACTTTACTCACGTCCCTGGCAATGCCGGGGCCTGTACGATACGCGTCCGCTCGGCAGCGGTCCGCTGCCGAGAGGTGTATCGAAAGGTTAGCCAGAAGATGGCCATTGTGGAGGCCTTGGAGCTTGACCACGTGTGTCGGCCCGCTGGGGGAATGGTCACGGAGTACTGGTGACCCTGGCGGTGAGGTGGCCTACCGGCGCCAGCGCATGCCCCCCGCGGAGGCACCACCACGACACCACGCCGCCGATGATCTGTGTTCGGACGCTGACCCGCGACCCTGTTCCGGATAGCTGGCAAGCCCATGACCGCACCCGGCCGGGCAGCGGCGATCTTGCCCCCGAGGGAACTAGGATTAGACAACACCTGTTGACATAGCATCGAGGTATGAGGTGGCGAACGGGTGAGGATCGCCGGGCCAGCTCGCAAGCACGGTGTCGGCGACGCCGACATCTGGCACGCCATTCGCACCGCCACCCACAAGATCGATATGGACGAGGACCTGACCATGCTGATCGGGCCAGCCCATGACGGAACGCCACTCGAAATCGGATTACTCGACATCAGCGGCGAGGACCCGGTCATCATCCATGCGATACGACTACGGCCGAAGTTCTACCCGTTCATCAGCAGAGGAGGTGATCGTGCATGAGGCACTCAGACGCGCAGATCGAGGAAGCTGCCAGCCGCTTCGAGCAGCTCGCCAACAACCTCGACCCCGCGACTGCAACGGTCGACGACCTATCGGACCTGCGCGCCGTCGCAGAGGCAGCCGACCAGGTCCGCCGCGATGAAGCGCTAGTCACCGAAAGAGTAGCTGCGGCCCGTGCTCGCGGGCGGAGTTGGAACCGCATCGCCCTTGCCCTCGGCGTCTCCCGCCAGGCAGCACGGCACCGCTTCGTCGACAAGGTCGGCTGACCCTCGTCGCCGTCCTCAGGTCGGCATGTGTATCCCGGGCAGCGTTCAATACAAGCACCTGAAAATCGCGCCGCGAACAGTTCCTGCAGGTGCGACTCGACGCCGTCCTTGATCAGGCCGGGGTCCTCGCCGAGGACGAGGCGCACGCGGCAACTGTAGTGGGCTGCCGGCGAGCCGGCTGCCGTGCTGCGCTGGGTATGGTCTCGCCATGGATATTCGCGAGGTGGGGGTCGTCGGTCTCGGCACGATGGGCGCCGGGATCGCTGAGGTCTTCGCCCGCGCTGGCCTCAGGGTCACTGCGGTGGAGGCCGATGCGCAGGCGCTGGCCAGGGGCATGTCCATCCTGGACGGGTCCTTGCGCAAGGCTGTCTCGCGCGGCCGGCTGACCCAGGACGAGTACGCCCAGATCATGGCTCGGGTCAACCCGGGCCAGGCGGTGGCCAGCTTGTCAGGCGCCGATCTGGTCATCGAGGTCGTGCCCGAGCAACTGGCGATCAAGCGCCAGATCATCGCCGACCTCGATCAGGCGCTGTCGCCGGCGGCGATCATCGCGACGAACACCTCGTCGCTGTCGGTCACCACGATCGCGGCTGGTTCGGCGCACCCCGGCCGGGTCGTGGGCATGCACTTCTTCAACCCTGCGCCGGTCATGCGGCTGGTCGAGGTCGTGACGACCGTGCTGACCGAGCCCGCGGCCGCACACGCAGTCACCGCGCTGGCCGCGCGCCTCGGCAAGACGCCGGTCCAGGTCACCGACCGGGCCGGATTCGTCGCGAACGCGCTCCTGCTGCCGTACCTCAATCACGCTGCCCGGCTGTTCGAGACCGGCCACGCCAGCAGGGACGACATCGACCTAGCGGCCACCGCGGGCATGGGCCTGCCGATGGGCCCGCTCGCTCTGCTCGACCTGATCGGCCTCGACACCTCGCTCGCCGTCCTGGAAGTGCTCGAGCGCGAGTTCGGCGGCACCCGCTTCACCCCAGCGCCGATGCTTCGCCGGCTGACCGATGCGGGCCGCACCGGGCGCAAGAGCGGCGCGGGGTTCTACGACTACACCGGGCAGCGGCCAGGCGGCACAAACGGCTCGATCCAGGAGGATCACGCAGACCTGCCGGCGACTCCCGGCACGGTCACGCTGCTCGACCCCGCGGCGGCTGGTACCGGGAACGGCGCGGCAGCCACTGGCAAGCCGTCCGGGTCGCACGCGGACCGCTGCGCCGAACTGGCGAGCGTGATCGCCGCGGCGGGCATCAGCGTCACGAGGAACCCAGCGCACCCCAGCGATCTGGTGATCGTCGCGATCGGCCAGGAAGGCGGGGTGCTCGGGCCCGCGACCGCGGCGGGCCGCGCGACGGACGCCATCGGGCTGCATCTGCCCGTGCCCGGCCTGTCCGTGCCAGGCCTGTCCGTGCCCGGCCTGCCAGTGCCTGACCCGACCGTGTCGGGCCATGGTCCGGCCGCTGGCGCGGAGCAGCATGGCCTGGCTGAGCTGGTCCCGAGCCCGCTAACCTCGGCCTCGGCGCTGGCCGCGGCCAGGGCGCTCGTCGCCAAGCTCGGGCTGCGCGCCGTCCGCTCGGCCGACCGGCCTGGCCTGCTCGTGGGAGCCCTGCTCTTCGCCCACCTGAGGGACGCGGTGGCGATGGTTGCCGACGGCTACGCGACGCCGGCCGACGTCGACGCGGCGATGACGCTTGGCTGCGGATACCCGCGCGGGCCGATGCGGTTGCTGGCCGACGCCGGGCCAGCCGAGGCGGTGCGGGTGCTCTCCGCAATGCACGCAGGATACGGCGACCCGGCCTTCGCCCCGCCGCCGCTGCTGCGCGAGTACGCGATCGGCGGGCTGCAGCCGGCGCCGAGCGCGGGGAAATGAGCGCGCGGTACCGGCGGTGAGCCCGCGGAAGGCTCGCCGGCTGCCCTCCGATCAGCCGCGCCGGCCCAGACGTGCCGGGCGAACCCCGCCAGCGGCGGGAAAGGGCGAATCCGCCGACGACGAGTCAGCGGCGACGCTTGGCCCGCCGCAGTTGCAGGAATGGCCCGACGGCGACTGGGTGGTGCGGCAGGTGCCAGGGTCCGCCGCTGTCAAGGACTACCGCTGCCCTGGTTGCGACCAGGAGATCAGGCCGGGCACCGCGCACGTCGTGGTGTGGCCGGCCGAGACGCCTGGACTGGTGGAGCGGCGGCACTGGCACAATGCTTGCTGGCGGCGCCGCCCGCGCAGGGCAGGCCCGGCTCGCTACCGCTAGTTACGAAGGTGACGAGCGAGTGTCATGCCGGAGATGTGCCATCAGCGTCATGCCGGAGGTGTGCCATCAATACTGACGCGACGATCGAGATCAAGGCGAACACGGTCCTGCCCGCCCGCCGCGAGGACATCGTCCTGCACACCGCCGACGGGATCGATCTCGTCGGCGAGCTTGCGCTGCCAGCTGACGGCCCGCCGGCAGCGACGCTGATCTGCCTGCATCCGCTGCCCACGGCCGGCGGCATGATGGACAGCCACCTGCTCCGCAAGGCCTCGTTCCGGCTGCCCGCTCAGGCCGGCCTGGCGGTGTTGCGCTTCAACACCAGGGGCACCACGTCCGAGCGTGGCACTAGCGCCGGCCAGTTCGGTGCTGGCATGGCCGAGCGGGCCGACGTCGCCGCAGCGATCAGCTACTGCGTCGGCGCCAGGCTGCCGAGGATCTGGCTGCTCGGCTGGTCGTTCGGCACCGAGCTGGCACTGATGTGGGGCAACGTGCCGCAGGTCGAGGGCGCAATCCTGCTCTCACCAGCCTTGCGCAGGGCCACCGACACCGATCTCGACGGCTGGGCGGCGACCGGTAAGCCGCTCGTGGCGCTGGTTCCCGAGCTGGACGACTACCTTCGACCCGACGAGGCAAGGGCCAGGTTCGCGCGGGTTCCGCAGGCACAGCTGATCGCGGTCAGCAAGGCCAAGCACCTGTGGGTGGGGGAGACTTACGTCCGGATCGTGCTGAATGAGATAGTGCGGCTGCTGAACCCCGCTGCCTGGCCGCTGCCCGCCGAATGGACCGGGGCGCACCCCGGTGACGGAGAGGAACGCCCGTGAGCCTGTTCGACCTGACTGGCAAGACGGCCTTCGTGACCGGCGCATCGCGCGGCATCGGCCGCGCGATCGCCGTCGCGCTGGCACAGGCAGGCGCCGACGTCGCGCTGGTGGCGCGGACGGCAGAAGGGCTCGCCGACGCGGCCGACGACGTGACGGCCGCGGGCCGCAAGGCGGTTGTGATCCCCGCCGACGTGACCGATCAGGGCCGGGTGAGCGACGCGGTTGCCACGGCGATCGACCTGCTAGGCCACGTCGACATCGTGGTGAACAACGCGGGCGGCTCGAACTTCATGGTCAGCTTCCGTGATCTGCGCTTGTCCGGCTGGGACAAGCTGATCAGGCTCAACCTGAACTCAGCGGTGTACGTGTGCCACGCTTTCGCCGGGCACCTGCTCGACCGCAAGCAAGGATCGGTCATCAACGTCGCGTCGGTGGCCGGCGTCTCGGCGTCCCCGCTGATCAGCCCGTACGGCGCGGCTAAGGCAGGGCTGGTCTCGCTGACAAAGTCGCTCGCGGTGGAGTGGGCGGCCGACGGTGTTCGCGTCAACGCGCTCTGCCCTGGCTGGACCGCTACCGACCTGAACCGCAACCTCTGGGAGGACCCGGTCGCCGGGCCCGCCACGATCGCGACCGTGCCGATGCGACGGTGGGCTACGGCCGAGGAGATGGCTGGCCCGGCCGTCTTTCTTGCCAGCGGTGCCTCGTCGTACCTGACCGGCCAGGCGATCGTCGTCGATGGCGGCCAGACGGTCAACTCCTAGCCAGAACGGCACGAGGCCCCCGGCGCCGCGGCGCCGGGGGCCTCGTGCTTCGCGATCAGCCGGACCTACTCGGTCCACCACTCTTCGTCGCCGTCGCCTTGCTTGGCGTTGGCCGGCTTGGCCTCCGTCTTGGTGGCGCTCACCGGAGCGGGCCTGGTGGCCTGGCCGCCGCCGTTGGCGGCGGGGGCCGCGGCCACCGCCTGCCTCGGACCAGCCAGCGCCGGACCAGCCAGCGCCGGGGCGGCCGAGGCCGCGAGGCTAGCGGCGGACGGTCCGAGCAGCTGACTGATCTGCGCCAGGTGCGCCTGGACGGTCTCGTACTGCTTGTTGGCCTCGTCGACGCGACGCTGAGCCGCGTTCGCGTGCCGGTCGGCCTCGGCCTTCGCCTCGGCGAGCAGCTGGTCCGCCTGGGACTTGGCCTGAGCGACGATGTCGTCGGCGTTCTTCTTGGCACTGCTGACGAGCTGCTTGGCGTGCGCGTCGGCGTCACGCCTGGACTGCTCGGCCTGAGCGCTGGCCTTGGTAGCTCGCTGCTCCGCCGTGGCCGCACGCTGCTCGGCCTCGGAGACGAGGCGCTGGGTCGCAGCCTGCGCCGCCGCCAGGCGCTCGGCCTCCTGCCGCTCGGCCTCTTCGCGCCGCGAGGCGAGCTGGATGTCGAACTCGGCCTCGGCCTGGGCGCGCTGGGCCTCGCTCTCCTCCAGGATCCGCTGCGCCTGGCTGCGCATCTCGTCTGCCTGGCGCTTGGAGGTGGTCAGGATCTCGTCCCGCTCGCGCTTGGACGACGCCTTGAGCTGAGCGACCTCGCGCTCGGTCGTGGTGCGCAGCTTGGCGATCTCCCGCTCGACCGCGGCCCGCTTCTCCGCAACCTCGTGGTCCACCATCGCGCGCAGCTTGGCGACCTCGCGCTCGGTGGTCGAGGTCAGCTCGTCGGCCTCGCGCTGCGCGGTGGTCTTGAAGCTGTCCGCCTCGCGCTCAGCGGATCCGCGCAGATCGTCGGTCTCACGCTTGGCGTTCGCCCGGAGCTCGGCGGTCTCGTTCTCGGCGCCGGCCCGCAGCTCGGCGGCGTCCACCTTGGCCGATGCCAGCAGCTGGCTCGCCTCGGTCCTGGCCTCCTGCAGGATCTCGTCGCGCTGCTCCTCGGCCAGCCGCAGCAACTGCTCAATCCGGGAGCCAAGGCCCGAGTAGGTCGGGCGCTCCTGCTCCTGCATCTGCCGGTGCAGGTAGGCGATCTCCTGCTGAGTCGCCTGGTAGGACTGCCGCATGTCGCGCAGCCTCGCGTCCATCTCGCGGAGATGGCCTTCGACCTCCTCCTGGTCATAGCCACGCATTTTCTGCGAGAAGACGGGATGCGGCTGGTCCTCGTCAAAGAACGTGCCGAGCTGAGCATTGATATCGGGCTGCATGTCGCCTAATCCTGGGGTAGACGCGGGTAGACGGGTTTGTTGCATCGCTCAGCCTGCGGGGACCGCGATGCCCGCACCGGTGCGGTTCGTCTCGCTTGCTTGCCAGGCTCGCCCGCAGCCGCAGGACCACTTGGGCCACAGCCCGCACGCCAGCTCACCTTCCCGGTGCCTGGCAGCGTACTCCGCCGTGATCGCCTTGGAGGCCTGTTCGCTGCTGCTCGTGGCCTAGCTCACCAATTATTCTGCTTGCCCCGCCTTTTTGCGCACTGTCCGGACAGATCCTGTCCGGTTAGTGCGCCTTTGCGGCGGCCTCAGCCTCGGTGCCCGGCGGCATTTCTGCCGTTATCTGGCCGCCGGCGCGACGAGTTCCGTGAGCACCCCGCCGACGTCGGCAGGGTGCAGAAAGGCAATGGAGGCGCCCATCGAGCCGTGCCGAGGCCGGGCGTCGAGCAGCCGGACGCCGGTCGCGCCGATCGCCGCCATCGCGGCCTGGATGTCGGCCACGGCGTACCCCACGTGGTGGATGCCTTCACCGCGCCGCTCGAGGAACCGCCCGACCGGCGTACCGGGGCCGAGCGGCTCGAGCAGCTGCACGTACGACACGCCTGCGGGGGAATCACCAACCACGAGCATGGCCTCTCTGACTCCCTGCTCGCTGTTGGTCTCCCTGCTGACCACGGTGAGCCCGAACGTGGCCTCGTAGAACGCCGCCGCCGCGTCGAGGTTCCTGCAGGCGATTCCGACGTGGTCGATGCGAGTCAGCACTGCTCCTCCGAGACCTGAAACGCTTGGCCAGCACCTCTAGGCGGCGAGTGCTTGCCCATGGCTACCGCCCTGACCTCTGTATCGTTGCAGCTATGGGCGAAGCGGTAATTGTCGGTGGTGCCAGAACGGCGATCGGGCGGCTGCTCGGTTCGCTCAGCGATTTCAGCGGCGCCGACCTCGGCGGGATCGCGATCAAGGCGGCGCTCGACCGGGCCGGGATCTCCGGCAGCCAGGTCGAGTACGTGATCATGGGCCAGGTGCTGCAGGCCGGTGCCGGCCAGATCACCGCGAGGCAGGCTGCGGTCGCGGCCGGCATCCCGATGACCGTGCCGTCGCTGACCATCAACAAGGTGTGCCTGTCCGGGCTTGACGCGATCGCGCTGGCGGCCCAGCTGATCAGGGCTGGGGAGTTCGAGGTCGTGGTGGCCGGCGGGATGGAGTCGATGACCAACGCGCCGCATCTGCTTCCTGGCGCGCGGAAGGGCTTCAAGTACGGCTCGGCTGAGCTTGCCGACTCGATGGCCCTGGACGGTCTGACCGATGCGTTCGACCACGTCTCGATGGGCGAGTCCACCGAGCGGCACAACGCCAAGCTCGGAATCAGCAGGCTGAAGCAAGACGAGTTCGCGGCCATGTCTCATCAGCGCGCCGCACTGGCGATCAAGAATGGCCTGCTGGCCGAGGAGATCGTGCCCGTGCAGGTGCCGCAGCGGCGCGGCGACCCGGTCACGTTCGACACCGACGAGGGGGTTAGGGCCGACACGAGCGCGGAGGCACTCGGCAGGCTGCGCCCGTCGTTCGCCAAGGATGGCACCATCACGGCGGGCACCGCCTCCCAGATCTCGGACGGCGCGTGCGCGGTAGTCGTGATGTCGCAGCGGGCGGCCGCCGCCGCAGGGGCGAGCGTGCTCGCCGAGATCGGCGCGCACGGCGTAGTCGCGGGCCCCGACAATTCGTTGCAGTCCCAGCCGTCGAGGGCCATCCAGCACGCGCTCGGCAAGGCCGGACTGGCCGTGGCCGATCTGGAATTGATCGAGATCAACGAGGCGTTCGCAGCGGTCGCCATCCAGTCGATGCGCGACCTGCAGATCGGTGCGGACATCGTCAACGTCAATGGCGGCGCGATCGCGCTCGGCCATCCGATCGGGATGAGCGGCGCCAGGCTCGCGCTGCACCTGACCTACGAGCTGCGGCGGCGCGGCGGCGGACTCGGAGCGGCGGCGCTGTGCGGTGGCGGCGGTCAAGGCGACGCCTTGCTGCTGCGAGTGCCTGGTCCCGGCAGCGACTGAGGCGTGCCAGCGGACGCGCGCGCCGAGGCGCTGGTCGCAGCGGCGCGAGAGGGTGACGCCCGGTCCCTGGCCAGGCTGGTCTCGCTGGTCGAGAACGGCTCGGCCGAACTGCGGCCGGTGATGCGCGCGGTCGCGCAGTACGCCGGGCACGCCAGGATCGTGGGGCTGACGGGGTCACCAGGGGTCGGTAAGTCGACCGTGACCAGCGCTCTGGTCCGCTCCTACCGGGCGCTCGACCTGCGCGTGGCCGTGCTGGCTGTCGATCCGACGTCGCCGTTCACCGGAGGCGCGCTGCTCGGCGACCGGGTCAGGATGCAGGATCACGCGGTCGACAGCGGCGTGTTCATCAGGTCGATGGCGACGCGCGGGCACCTAGGCGGGCTCTCCGTCGCGGCCCCGCAGGCGCTGCGGGTGCTCGACGCTGCAGGGTTCGACGTGATTTGTGTCGAGACGGTCGGCGTCGGGCAGGCCGAAGTCGAGATCGCGGCGCTGGCCGACACCACCCTGGTCATCGCCGCGCCGGGGCTGGGGGACTCGATCCAGGCCGCCAAGGCCGGGATCCTCGAGATCGCCGACATCTTCGTCGTGAACAAGAGCGACCGGCCTGGCGCCCAGGAGGTGGTGCGGGACCTGCGCACCATGATGGCGATGGTCAGCTACGGCGAGGGCGCGTGGCGGCCGCCCATCGTGTCGCTCTCGGCGACCGCAGGCGATGGCATCGACGAGCTCACCAGCAAGCTTGACGCGCACTGGACCTGGCTCTGCGAGACCGGCGAGCGCGAGCGCCGGCGCATCGTGCGGGCGCGCGAGGAAGTGTCCGCCATCGCGGTCGCTGAGGTGCGGCGCCAGGTCGGCGGACTGCCTGGCCAGTCCAGGCTGGACGAGCTCGCCACTGCGGTTGCCTGCGGAAAGCTCGACCCCTACTCCGCAGCTGACGAGCTCATCACCCAGACCTGAGCTGAAGGCCGGCGGCCCGGGCTATTTTGCTGGCGAACGGCGCGAGGTCGCGCGGTCGAAGACGCTGCTGACCGCCTGACCAGCGCCGGCGCCGATCAGGGCTCCGGCGACCGTGTCGCCCGGATAGTGCACGCCGGTGTGCACGCGCGAGTAGGCAACGCTGCCGGCCAGGAACTGGATCGCGATCGCGAGCCACGGGCTGTCCCTGCTGATCGCGGTCGCGAACGCGAACGCCGCGGCTGAGTGGCCAGAAGGGAAGGACGTCGACGA
This sequence comes from uncultured Actinomycetota bacterium, assembly GCA_963696215.1. Lineage (GTDB taxonomy): Bacteria > Actinomycetota > Actinomycetes > Streptosporangiales > Streptosporangiaceae > Chersky-822. The sequence continues at coordinate 152,009 of CAVOJF010000002.1, read as the reverse complement.
CGGCATCGCGACCTGGCGCGCGTCGGGCACGCCCGCCCCTGACCGGTCTGGCCTGCGTCTGCGCGACAGGGACTTCACGCCGAGGTTTACCAGCGCCGACGTCGCGCCGATGGCCAGGACGCCGCGGCCGGCCGCGCGCCGGCCGCAGGCCCGGTCAGGGCGAGCGCTCCTGCGATCCCGAACCACAGCCTGGATCGGTCGGCGGACCTGGACAGACGCCGCATGGCCTGGTCCAATGCCGGAGCCGGGACGCTGGCGACCGCCTCGTACACAGCCCGGTCGATCGCGCCAAGCTGGTGCAAGATTTCGGCCAGCCGATGCTGGACCGGGCCGCCGCGCCTGGCCAGATTCTCGGCGATCAGATCGGCGACGGCCTCAGCCGGCCTGGCCTGGTGACTCGGCAGCCTGCCGCCCGCGACCCGATTCTGTCCCGGCCACCGATGCATGCTAACACCCTGAGCAGGGCAGTTCTCAGGGCGAGCGTCGGCTGGTGCTGGCAGGGGGTGCGCACGTGGCTAGCTCGACGGAACAGGTGGGCGGCGGCCCGGCCGCGAGGGATCGTGCTTCCTTGCCCGAGCGGGCGGGCGCGGTTCTCGCGATCCTGTCGCTGGCGGGCGCGCTGGTTCTGGTCGCGTTGAACGTGGTGCTCAGGGTCGGGGCGTTCGTGCTCGCGCTGGCCGGCCTGCTTGCCTGCGTCACCGCATGCTGGTACATCGTGGCCAGGCGCGGAGCGGTGCGGGTCCTCGCCGCTGTCGCAGCGCTGATCGCGCTAGGCGCGCTGGTCGCCGGCCTGGTACTGACAGTGATCAACGGCTGGATCGTGCTCGCCATCGCCGGTCTCGGCCTGATCTCGGTGGTCTCGGCCAGGTACGCGCTGCGGCTGACACCGAAGGCGATCCGCTCCGCCAGCCGCAAGGTCGGGGCCAGGGCGGCGCGGACAGACCAGGACCGGGGGGCGCCGGTGCTGATCATGAACCTCAAGTCCGGCGGCGGCAAGGCCGAGCAGTTCGGGCTCGCGGACGAGTGCACAGCCCGTGGGATCAGGCCCGTCATCCTCGAGCCTGGCGATGACTTGATCGCGCTGGCCGAGAATGCGGTCGCGACGGGTGCCATGGCGATCGGCATGGCCGGCGGGGACGGTTCGCAGGCCGCGGTCGCATCGGTGGCGGCCAGGCGCGACGTGCCTTTCATCTGCATCCCTGCTGGGACAAGGAACCACTTCGCGCTGGACCTCGGCTTGGATCGAGCTGACGTGGCCGGCGCGCTCGACGCCTACGACGACCAGATCGAGCGCCACGTTGACCTGGCCTTCGTCAACGGGCACCCGTTCGTGAACAACTGCTCGCTCGGGCTCTACGCCAAGGTGGTGCAGTCGCCCGAGTACCGGGATGCCAAGCTGCGGACCGCGGCTCAGCAGCTGCCCGACCTGATCGGTCCCGACGCCAAGCCGCTTGACTTGCGATTCGCCGGGCCTGAAGGTGAGCGGTTTTCTACCGCGCACCTGATCCTGATCTCGAACAACCCCTACCAGCTTGCCCATCCAGGTGGCCGGGGGACCAGGGAGCGACTCGACCTCGGAACGCTTGGCGTCGTCGCCGTTCAGGTCGGCGACGCCGCCGACGCCAGGCACTTCATGATGCTTGAGCTCACCGGTCAGATGCAGCGATTCACCGGCTGGCAGGAGTGGACTGCCAAGGAGTTCGTCGTGGATTCAGCGACGCCGCTCGAACTCGGGGTCGATGGCGAGGCCATGGTGCTCGACCCTCCGCTGGTGTTCAGGACGGAGCCCGGAGCGCTCCGGGTCTGGCTACCGAAGAGCGCGCTGCGGGTCTCGCCTGCCGCCCGCGCGCTTCGCCTGCTGGCCCGCTCGACGGCGGCCGACCTGGTGTCGGTCGCGGCAGGCGGGCACGCAGCGCCGATAGCTTGACATCGAGATACTTTGCTCATTACGCTGGCAAAGTAACTTGACATCGAGATACTTTGCCGTGCGGCTAGTCGGCCTGACGGCCACGGCGTCGGCGTACTAAGGCAGGATGGCGCTAGGGTCCTCGCCTGGGCCGTACGGGCACGCAGCTGAGCGCCCGCGCGGCGGCTCATCCGACGCGCGCGCTCAGGAAGACGCGGAAGGACAAAGGGTCATGACAGCGAATAGCTTCGGTGCTAGCGGCACGTTGACGGCGGGCGGGAACGGCTACCAGATTTACCGGCTCGACGCCGTGCCAGGATCGGCGGACCTGCCGTTCAGCCTGAAGATCCTGCTCGAGAACCTGCTGCGCACCGAGGACGGCGCCAACGTCACCGCCGAGCACATCACGGCGCTGGCCGGCTGGGACCCGCTCGCCGAGCCCGGCACAGAGATTCAGTTCAGCCCGGCCCGGGTGATCCTGCAGGACCTCACGGGAGTCCCCGCGGTCGTAGACCTCGCCAGCATGCGGGAGGCCATGCGCGACCTGGGCGGCAACCCAGAGAAGATCAACCCGCTCGTCCCCGCCGAGCTCGTGATCGACCACTCGGTGATCGCCGACGTCTTCGGCAGGCCGGATGCGTTCGACCGCAACGTCGAGCTTGAGTTCCAGCGCAACTCCGAGCGGTTCGCCTTCCTGCGCTGGGGCCAGCAGGCGCTGCGCCAGTTCCGGGTGGTCCCGCCGGGCACCGGCATCGTGCACCAGGTGAACATCGAGCACCTGGCCAGGGTCGTGATGACGGCGCAGGACGCCGCTGGCGGCCTGGCCGCCTATCCGGACACCTGCGTTGGCACCGACTCGCACACCACGATGGAGAACGGCCTCGGCGTGCTCGGCTGGGGTGTCGGCGGCATCGAGGCCGAAGCCGCGATGCTCGGCCAGCCGATCTCGATGCTGATCCCGAAGGTGGTCGGGTTCAAGCTGACCGGCGAACTGCCGTCAGGAGCGACCGCCACGGACCTCGTGCTCACAGTCACCGAACTGCTCAGGCGGCACGGCGTGGTCGGCAAGTTCGTTGAGTTCCACGGCGAGGGCGTGGCGGCCGTACCGGTCGCAAACCGGGCGACGATCGGCAACATGAGCCCGGAATTCGGCTCCACCATCGCGATCTTCCCGATCGACGAGGAAACGCTGATCTACCTGCGGCTGACCGGCCGGGCGGCCGAGCAGATCGCGCTCGTCGAGGCCTACGCCAAGGAGCAGGGCCTGTGGCACGAGCCGGGGTCGGCCACCGGTACCAGGTACTCCCAGCAGCTCGAGCTCGACCTGTCCACAGTGGTGCCGTCGCTGGCCGGGCCGAAGCGGCCCCAGGACCGGGTCGCCCTGACCGACGCCAAGCAGTCGTTCCGCGACGCGCTCGGCTCCTACGTGCACAAGCCGAGCCTGGACAACGGGATCGCGGGCACGTTCCCAGCCTCTGACCCGATATCGGTCGGGCTTGACGAGCGGGCCAGCTCGCCCGTGCGGGTCACGCTGGACGACGGCACCGAGACCAGCGTCGACCACGGCTCCGTCGTCATCGCCGCCATCACCTCGTGCACGAACACCTCGAATCCGTTCGTCATGGTCGGAGCGGCGCTGCTGGCGCGCAATGCGGTCGAGGCCGGGCTGAGCAGGAAGCCCTGGGTCAAGACCACGCTGGCGCCGGGCTCCAAGGTTGTCATGGACTACTACGAGCGGGCGGGACTGACGCCTTACCTGGAGAAGCTCGGCTTCAACCTGGTCGGATTCGGCTGCACGACCTGCATCGGCAACTCGGGTCCGCTGGACGAGGCGATCAGCGCCGGCGTTGCGGAGAACGACCTCGCCGTGGTCTCTGTGCTGTCAGGTAACCGGAATTTCGAGGGCCGGATCAACCCGGACGTGAAGATGAACTATCTGGCGTCGCCGCCGCTCGTGGTGGCCTACGCGCTCGCCGGGACCATGGACATCGATCTGACGACCGAGCCGGTAGGTACCGGGGCCGACGGGAAGCAGGTCTATCTGGCCGACATCTGGCCGTCGCCAGCTGAGGTCGAAGAGGTCGTGACGAGTTCGGTAGCTCCAGAAATGTTCAGTCGGGACTATGCGGACGTTTTTTCTGGTGACGAACGGTGGCAGCAACTCGACGTTCCCGCGGGAGAGGTGTTCGAGTGGGACGAGTCGTCCACCTACGTCCGCCGCCCGCCGTACTTCGACGGCATGCCGGCCGAGCCAGCGCCGGCCACCGACATGCACGGCGCCCGTGTGCTCGCGATGCTCGGCGACTCAGTCACCACCGACCACATTTCGCCCGCGGGCGCGATCAAGACCGACAGCCCGGCTGGCCAGTACCTGACCAGTCACGGGATCGAGCGGCGCGACTTCAACACCTACGGCTCGCGGCGGGGCAACCACGAGGTGATGATCCGCGGAACGTTCGCCAACATCAGGCTGCGCAACCAGCTAGCCCCTGGCACCGAAGGCAGCGTGACGCTGAAGCTGCCGGAGGGCGAGCAGACCTCGATCTACGAGGCGTCGCGCGCCTACATCGAGCAAGGAACGCCGCTCATCGTGCTTGGCGGCAAGGAGTACGGCTCTGGGTCATCGCGCGACTGGGCAGCCAAGGGGACGGCGCTGCTCGGTGTCCGCGCCGTCCTTGTCGAGTCTTTCGAGCGGATCCACCGGTCCAACCTGATCGGGATGGGCGTGCTGCCGCTGCAGTTCAAGCCCGGCGAGAACGTGGCCTCGCTCGGCCTCACCGGCCACGAGGTCTTCGACGTCACCGGGATCGAGGCCATCAACGCGGGTGACGCGCCGCGCGAGGTGACGGTCGCGGCGGACGGCAAGGAGTTCACCGCGATCCTGCGGATCGACACGCCAGGCGAGGCCGACTACTACCGGCACGGCGGGATCATGCAGTACGTGCTGCGGTCGCTGCTGGCCAGCGGCTGACGCCGGGTCGTGCCGAAGAGCGGACACAGCGCAACGCCAGGTCCCGGCCCAGCGAGCAACGACGCCCGCGGGGCAACGGGGGACGTCACAGCAGGTCACGCCCTTAGCGGAGCTGGTGCCGTCGGCCTCGCGGCCGGCGGCACCCTGCTGATCGCGGGCATCCTCGCGGTCTCGTTCAACATGCGGGCGGCGATCACCAGCTTGCCGCCGGTTTTCCCGGAGATGACCGCCGCGGCCGGCTGGTCGACGGCCACCAAGTCCGCGCTCGCGGCGATGCCGGTGCTGAGTTTCGCGGTGTTCTCCGGGCTCGCTCCCATGCTCGCCAGGAAGATCGGCGAGGAGCGCGTGCTCGCTCTGGCGCTGTTCTTGCTCGCGGCCGGGCTAGGGCTGCGCTCGGCCGCGCCAGGGGTCATGCTCTTCCCCGGCACGATCGTGGCCGGCTGCGCGATCGCGCTGGTGAACGTCTTGCTGCCGAGCATGATCAAGCGCCGCAGTCCGGACCGCGCCGGGCTGATGGTCGGCCTGTACCTCTGCACGCTGACGGCCGGAGCGGTGGTCGGCGCCGTGATCGCCGTGCCGGTATTCGCGGCGGCCGGCGGGGCGGCGTCCGGCGGCTCTGGCCTCGCCGTCAGGCTCACCTTGGGCATGTGGGCGATCCCGGCCCTCGCCGCCGTGTTCGTCTGGCTGCCTCAGCTGCGCTTCCGCACCGTGCCGGTGTCCGTCGCTGGCAGCCGCGGCGTGCTCGCGATGGGCAGGATCCCGCTGGCGTGGCAGGTGATGGCGTTCATGAGCCTGCAGAGCCTGTCCTACTACGCCACGTTGTCCTGGTTCCCCACAATGTTCAGGGACCACGGGATCAGCGCCGACGCGGCCGGCAACCTGCTCGCGCTTATGAACGTCGGCAACGCGATCACCGGCCTGATCGTCCCGGTGCTCGCGCACCGGGTCAGAGACCAGCGGTGGCTGGCTGGTTCGGCGGTCATCCTGATCATGATCGGGCTTTCCGGCGCCGCCTTCGCGCCCAACTCGGTCGTGGTGCTCTTCGTGTGCCTGCTCGGCCTCGGTCAAGGCGGTGCATTCGGGCTCAGCGTGTACCTGTTCACCGCGCGTGCCGCGGACAGCCATACGTCGGCCGCGCTGTCCGGGTTCGCGCAAAGCCTCGGGTACCTGCTGGCCAGTACCGGGCCGCTACTGATCGGGCTGCTGCACTCGGTGACAGGAAGCTGGACGGTACCGATCGCGATCCTGCTAGGGGTGGGCGTTGGCCAGCTAGTCATGGGATTGCTGGCCAGCAGGGACAAGACCATCAGCGCCGCGGACCTGGAGGCGCCGGCTACGGTGCTGGCGAGTTAGGCCGCGCTAGTCCACCAGGTCGGTCAGACGTGCGCTGACCTCCCAGAACCGCTCGGCCAGCGAGTCGTCGCGGGCTCGCCTGGACGGCCGCCTGCGCCTGGCGTTGACGTAGTAGCCGCCGGTCTGCCCGGCGATTTCGGGCGCGCTGGCCAGGTAGACGACCGTCCTCGCGCCGGACTCCGGCGTCCTCAGCAGGCCGCCGCCGACGGCCAGGCCGAACCTCAGCCAGAGCGCGCCGGTGTCGCCGAACCTGGTGCGGACGGTTCCCGGGTGCAGGCAGTTCGCTGTGACGCCAGTGCCGTCAAGCCGCCGGGCCAGTGCCCTGGTGAACAGGACGTTGGCGAGCTTGCTGTTGGCATAGGCCAGCATCGCGAGGTAGCGCCGGTCAAGTTGCAGGTCGTCCAGGCTGAGTAGCGCGGCCCGGTGCGCGATCGATGACACCGTCACGACCCTGGCCGGGGCGCTGGCAGCCAGCGTCGGCCGCAGCAGATTCGTGAGCAGGAACGGCGCCAGGTGGTTGACCGCCAGGCTGAGCTCGAAGCCGTCCGCGGTCAGCTGCCGCCGCGCCACTACCAGCCCGGCGTTGTTGACCAGCGCGTCGATCCTGGGTAGCGCGGCGAGCCTGGCTGCCAGGGCTCTGACCTGCTCCATTGACGACAGGTCGGCAAGTTCAAGCGACGGCGTGCCGGATTCCCCGGCCGCGGCGGCTACCTCGGCCACGGCAGCCTCGCCGCGGGCCTTGTCCCGGCAGACCAGCACGACGCTGGCACCGAGCCCGGCCAGCTCGACCGACGTAGCCCTGCCGATACCGGAACTCGCGCCGGTCACGACGCAAACCCGGCCCGCCATCGGCCGGAGCGTGCTCGCGGTCATGGCCACCATTATCCGAACGAACCGACCCCGCTTGCACAGGTGTCATGCCGATTGGTCAGCCGGTGCGGTAGGCCGCGGCGGCGCTGCCCTGCGGCGCCACCGCCTTGCCCGCCCCCCAGGCGCGGACGGTGCCAGGAACCAGCGCGCAGGCCAGCACCTCGTCCGCCGCGTTGCCGCTGACCTTGGCCTTAGCCCAGGTGCCGCTCGCCGAGCGGTTGAGCACAACGGAGGGTGCCGTGCCCGGGTTCGCGATCACCCACAGGCCGCCCCTGCCGTCCCGGCACATCCCGGTGCCGGCGGTCGTGCCAGGCATCCGCAGCCTGGTCCAGCCGTGGCCGTCGAAGTGGCCGAGCTTCGGGACGCCAGCTACCTGCCCGGCGACCCACACGTTCGTTTGCGACAGGGCGAGCACGTGGCTGTAGGTGAAGCCGGCCAGCACCGCTGGCATGACCCGCCGCCAGGCCGACCCGCCGAAATGGAACAAGGCATTGCCGGGATGGCCCGCGTTGCCGATTCCCCAGATGTCCGACCGACCCGCCGCGCTCGCCTGGAAGATCCCGGCCGCGACGCCTTTGACCGGTTTCCAGGTCGTACCGGTGAAGTGCCAGGTACCGGCACCGGGATGGTTGCGCCCGCGGGTTCCGAATACCCAGACGTCCGTCTTGCTGAGCGCGGTGATGCCGGTGAACCTCGTGCCTGACTTCCAGCCGCCGCGCGGCTCGTTCCGCCAGGCCGAGCCGTTCCAGTTCAGCACCGAGCCGCCCAGGAACGTCACGGCCCAGATGTCGCTGGGAGCGGGCGCGCTGGCCGCCGTGATCCAGCTATGCGGGCCCGTCGGCAGGGCCGTGGACTGCGGCGAGCCGTTCGTGATCCGCTCCGCCTTCGGCTTACCGTGGCCGCCCACATCGGTGCCGCCTAGGAACCAGGCCTGACCAGGCCAGGCGAGCACGACGTCGTACTGGCTGCGGTTGGTGGCCGGCGGCAGGTAGTGGATGGCCAGCTTCAGCGTCCACGGCGGCAGGCCGGTCTGCGGCAGGTGCGTGGCGGCCGTCACCGCGGGGACCGCGAGCGCGACCGCCAGCAGCCGGCCGACCATCAGGTATCTGCTGCCGGCGCCGCGACGGCTGTTCACATTCGCCTCCGGAGGGGATCGGCAGCTGGTCAAGGAACCGCGGCCAGCGTGCCGGTTTGGGAACACTAGCGAGCGGGGAGCCACAGCGGGGCGATAACACCATGCTGACGCAACCGTCATAGCGCAGGCAGACTCCGCAGCGTGCGCGAAATAGACTCGTTAGGTTCGCTCCTGGCCAGATGGCCTGGGAGCGGCCAAGCCCGTACTCCGGAAGAGTTCTCATCCGGCGGTCGTGCAATGTTCCGGACGCGCCGTCAGGCGGCGCCCGCGACGTGAGGAGCGCACCAGATGACACTGCTCGAGTCGATCTGGAGTCCGCGAGATGTCAAGGCGCTGACGCCGGCCGAGCTACCGGTGCTGGCCAGCGAGATCAGGGCGTTCCTGATTGAGGCCGTATCGCGCAATGGCGGTCATCTCGGCCCGAACCTGGGCGTCGTCGAGCTCACTATCGCGCTGCACCGGGTGTTCGACTCGCCGGCCGATCCGATCGTCTGGGACACAGGCCACCAGTCCTACGTGCACAAGCTGCTGACCGGCCGGATGGACGGCTTCTCCAAGCTGCGGCAGCAGGGCGGGGTGTCCGGCTACCCGAACCGGGGCGAGTCCGAGCACGACTGGGTCGAGAACTCGCACGCGTCGACGAGCCTGTCCTACGCCGACGGCCTGGCCAAGGCCCTGTACCTGCGCGGCGAGCGGCAACGCCGGGTGGTCGCGGTGATCGGCGACGGGGCGCTCACCGGAGGCATGGCATGGGAGGCGCTGAACAACATCGCGGGCGCCAAGGACCGCCCTGTCGTGATCGTCGTCAACGACAACGGCAGGTCCTATCAGCGCACGATCGGCGGGATCGCCGACCATCTGGCCTCGGTGCGCGTGTCGCAGCGTTACGAGCAGGTGCTTGACCTGGTCAAGACCACCCTGTCGCACACGCCGGTGGTCGGGCCGCCGCTGTTCGAGACGCTGCACGGGATCAAGAAGGGGCTGAAGGACGTCCTGCAGCCGCAGGTGCTCTTCGAGGATCTCGGACTGAAGTACCTCGGGCCCATCGACGGCCACGACGAGCAGGCGATGGAACACGCGCTCGGCCGCGCCAGGGAGTTCGGCGGCCCCGTGCTCGTGCACGTGATCACGCAGAAGGGCCGCGGCTACGCGCTGGCGGAGGAGAACGACGAGGACTGCCTGCATCAGGTTCAACCTGGTGCGCAAGTCCAGCTCAACGGCCGGGGCCCGGCGCCGGCCGCGGCGCCCCCGGCGCCCCGGGCCGCGAGCCCGGTGCCAGCGAAACCAACCAAGCGTGGCTGGACGCATATATTCGCCGACGAGCTCGTCGACGTCGGCGCCCGCAGGCCGGACGTAGTCGCGATCACGGCCGCGATGTTGCACCCGACCGGGCTGGCCAAGTTCGCGCAGCTCTACCCCGACCGGGTCTTTGACGTCGGCATCGCAGAACAGCACGCGGTGACCAGCGCGGCAGGACTCGCGATGGGCGGGATGCACCCGGTCGTGGCGATCTACGCCACCTTCCTGAACCGGGCGTTCGACCAGGTGCTCATGGACGTGGCGATGCACAAACTCCCCGTCACGTTCGTGCTGGACCGCGCGGGGGTCACCGGGCCTGACGGCGCCAGCCACCACGGCATGTGGGACGGCTCGCTGCTTCAGATCGTGCCGGGGATTAAGGTCGCGGTGCCGCGAGACGGTACCAGGCTGACTGAGCTGCTCCGCGAGGCCGTGGCCATCAGCGACGGCCCGACCGCCATTCGGTTCCCGCGCGGCAGCGCCCCAGACGACCTCCCGGCGATCGGCAAGCTCGGCGATATGGACCTGCTCGCCGTGCCAGCCGAGGGCACGGGTCAGGACGTGCTGCTCGTTGGCGTCGGCCCGATGGCCGAGATCGCGGTGGACGTGGCCAAGCGACTGACCGGCCAGGGCATCGGCGTCACCGTGGTCGACCCGCGCTGGGTCAAGCCGGTGGACGAGGCGATCGCGCAGGCCGCCGCCCGGCACAAGCTGGTCGTCACGGTCGAGGACAACGGCACGGTCGGCGGATTCGGCGATGCGGTCGCGAGGACGCTGCGCGATGCCGAGGTCACGACGCCGCTGCGCACCTTCGGCCTGCCGCAGCGTTTCCTCGAGCACGGCGAGCGTGGCGAGGTGCTCGCGCTTGCCGGGCTGACCTCTCAGCAGCTCGGCCGCGCCATCACCGAAGCGGTCGCCAAACTCACGGCCGACCTGGTCACCGACCACCAGGACTAGCCTGCGCTGATTGTGCCGCGACCCTTGCGAGCCGCTCCGCTGTCGCTGCGACGAAGTCGATCAGCTCCTGGGGCTCGAGGACGGTGAAGTCGACACCGAGCGCCGCCAGGTGAAAGGTCAGCGCGCCGAGGGAGTCGGAGCCGGTCGTCAGCAGGCAGCCGTCATCGCCCGCGTCGGTGATGACGCCTGAGGTGCGCGAGAACTCCTCGGCAACCACCGCCGCGGGCGCGTGCACCAATATCCGCGCCTGATAACGGTAGGGCGCCGAGGTCACGGCCCTGGCCACGAACGTGGCGGGGTCTGGCGGCTCTCTCGGCACGAACCTGCCTCCGGCCTGCGCCGTCTGGTTGATCCGGTCGATCCTGAACGTGCGCCAGTCGGCCCGTTCGACGTCGTAGGCCATCAGGTACCACCGATATCCGGTGCTCACCAGCCGGTGCGGCTCGACGACGCGGACCGAGTCAGAACCCGAGCGATTTCGGTAACTCAACCGCAGTCGCTGATGACGCCTGCAGGAGGAGGCGAGCGACGCGAGCTGTTCGGGATCGACGACCGGGCCTGGCCCGGTCAGCGCCACGGTGGCCTGCTGGATGGCGGCGGTCCGCTCCCGCAGCCTCGCGGGCAGCACCTGGTCGAGCTTGGCCAGCGCGCTGACCGATGCCTCGGCGAGGCCAGCCACGGAATGGCTCGCCGCGCTCCGCAAGCTGACGACGACGGCAATGGCCTCGTCATCGTCGAGGAGCAGTGGCGGCAGCGCGCGGCCTGAGCCGAGCCGGTATCCGCCGGCGACGCCAGGCACCGAGTGCACGGGATAGTCGAGGTCGCGCAGCCGCTGGATGTCGCGGCGCAGCGTTCGCACGGTCACGCCAAGCCGCTCGGCCAGTTCTGCGCCTGACCATTCTGGGCGAAACTGCAGCAGCCCCAGTAGCCGCAGCAGCCGGGCCGAGGTTTCCAGCACGGATCCGAGTATCCCTGGCATTGAGGACTGAAACTGTCCGCAATAGCATTTAGGTTGGCCGTCATGGACATCGACTGGAGCAACGAGCTCGCCGAGCAGCTCGACTGGCAGTGGCAGAACCACCTGCGGCCGCGACTCGACGGCCTGACCGACGAGGAGTACTTCTGGGAGCCGGTGCCCGGCTGCTGGACCCTGCGGACGCGCGGCACCCCGACGCAGACGACCACGGTCGGCACCGGGGAGTACCTCTTCGAGTTCGTCTATCCTGAGCCCGAAGTCCCGCCCGTGACGACCATCGCCTGGCGGCTCGCGCACACGATCGTGGGTGTCTTCGCCGCGCGGAACGCCTCGCACTTTGGCGGCCCGCCAGCGAGCTGGCGTGAGTTCAGCTACGCGGGCACCGCCGCCGGGGCGCTCGCCCAGCTCGATGACGCGTACGCGACCTGGATCGAGGCTGTGCGCGGCCTCGGCCAGGACGGCCTTACCAGGCGCTGCGGACCTGCCGAGGGACCGTACGCGGACTCTTCGCTCGCCCAGCTCGTGCTGCACATCAACCGCGAGGCTCTGCACCACGGGGCGGAGATCGCCCTGCTCAGGGACCTGTACCGAGCGAAAGGACACAACAGCAATGCCATTTGACTTTCAGATCGCCGTCGACGCGAGCGAACCGCACGTGCTCGCCGACTGGTGGGCCGAGACGCTCGGGTGGGTGCTGGAGCCATCGGACGAGGCATTCATCCGCAAGATGGTCGCCGAGGGTTACGCGTCCGAGGACGACACGATGACGCACAACGGCGCCCTGGTGTGGAAGGAAGGCGCGGCGATCCGGCACCCTGACGCGCCGTCAGGCCTCGCCAGGCCGCGGATCCTGTTCCAGCTGGTGCCCGAGCCGAAGACGGTCAAGAACCGGATGCACCTCGACGTCCGGGTCGGCGAGGCGAACGTCGACGCCGAGGTGGCGAAGCTGTCCGGCCGCGGTGCCACATACCTGCACAAAGCCTCTCAGGGTCCGCACTGGTGGGTGACCATGGCTGATCCTGAGGGCAACGAGTTCTGCGTCGCCTGAACGTATCCTGGCGCTGAGCGCAGGCGGGACCGGGCGGCCGCGTCGAGGTCCCGCCGCCGGCCAGGAAGGTGCAGAATCGCGTCCATGAAAACCCTCAACGTCGCCGTCGTCGGCTCGGGCCCCGCAGGTCTCTACACGGCCGAGGCCCTGATCAAGCAGGGCGCCGCCCTCGAGAGCCCGTGCTCGGTCCAGGTCGACGTGCTGGACCGGCTGCCGACCCCTTACGGCCTCGTCCGCTACGGCGTCGCGCCCGACCACAAGTCGATCAAGTCGATCGCGGACTACCTGCGCGGCGTGCTCGAGCACGAAGGCGTCAGGTTTGTCGGGGCCGTGCACCTAGGCGACGATGTGACCAGGGACGACCTGTTGTCCTGCTATGACGCGGTCGTCTACGCGACCGGCGCGATGCGGGACCGGCGGCTCGGCATTCCCGGCGAGGACTTGCCTGGCAGCTACGCTGCCACCGACTTCGTCAACTGGTACTGCGGGCACCCAGACGTCGATCCAGAGCGGTTCGTGGTGGACGCGGAGTCTGTGGCCGTGATCGGGGTCGGCAACGTCGCCGTAGACGTGGCCAGGATCCTGATCCGCGATCCCGATGAACTCCGTGAGACCGACGTGTCCCAGCCGGTGCTGGACACGCTGATCGCGAGCAAGGTCCGCGAGGTCCACGTGATCGGCAGGCGCGGGCCTGCCCAGGCGAAGTTCACCACCAAGGAACTTCGCGAGCTCGGTGAGCTCGCCGGGGTTGATGTCGTGGTCGGCGACGGCGAGGCGGACCTCGACGCGTTCGACGCCAGCGGGGAGAGCACCAGGCTGGCGACGACCGATCGGCACGTCCGCGGCAACTACACCGTGATCAGCAACTGGGCCGGCCGGCAGCCAGGCGCTGCCCGGCGGCTGACGGTGCGCTTCTGGCTCAGCCCGGTCGAGATTCACGGGACCGACCGGGTCGAGGGGCTGACGCTGGAGCGGACCAGGCTGGACGCTGACGGGCGGCTCACCGGCACCGGGCAGTACGAGCGGCTCCCGGTCCAGATGGTGCTGCGAAGCGTCGGTTATCAGAGCGTGCCGCTGCCTGGAGTGCCGTTCGAAGAGCGCTCGCACACGGTCCCGAACGCCGACGGCCGCGTGCTCGGTCCCGACGGGCAGCCGTTGCCCGGCGAGTACGTCGCTGGCTGGCTGAAGCGCGGGCCGACCGGCGTGATCGGCACCAACAAGTCCGATGCCGCGCAGACGGTCCGCAGTCTGCTTGCCGACCTGGCCGGCGGGCCTGGCCCCGACGACGTGCAGCTGCCCAGGCCCGGCCTGCTCAGGCTGCCCAAGACCGAGCCCGTCGCGGCCGCTACCGCTGGCGAGGCCGAAGCCGCCGGTGAGCCAGGTGCGGCCGGGCCCGTCCCCGCCGCGACGGGCTCGGAGCGCTTCGCCGCCTTGCTCGCCGAGCGTGGCATCACGCCGATCGGCTACGCCGACTGGCTCAAGATCGAGACCGCCGAGAAGGACCTCGCGGCGGCCCTGGGCCGCGGCGCGCGGGTCAAGCTCGCCAGCCGCGCCGACATTCACGCCGCCTGCGGCCTGCGCAAATCCTGACCGCTCCGCCTCGCGCGACTTACCGCGGATTGGGGGAGCGGCATAGTCAGCTGGCGGTGATCAGGCGTTTGAGCAGGGCGCGGGTGCGCGCGCGCTCGTCTCCCTTGGAGAACTCGCCGGCGACGAAGTCGGTCACACCGCAGTCGGCGAGGGCGGTGATCTGGCTGGCAACCTGATCCTCGGTGCCGACGATCGCGACGTCGGCGGGCCCTTCGGCGCCTTCGCGGTCGAGCATGGCGCGGTACGAGGGCAGGTGGCCGTAGATCTCGAACACCTTGGCCGCCCTGGCGCGGGCGTTGTCCTGATCGTCGGTCACGCAGACCGGCAGCACGCAGACGGTGCGCGGCACAGGCCTGCCAGCCTCCGCGGCCGCGGTGTTCATGGTGGGCACGATGTAGTCCTTGACCGTGGCCGGCCCGGTCATCCACAGGATCGTTCCCGCCGTGCGCTGTCCGGCGAGGCGGAGCATCTGGGGTCCCATCGCCGCGAGCAGAACAGGCACTTGACCCGTGCGCGGGGTCGACAGGCCGATACCGGCCTTCATCGTCTTGCCGTCGACGGATACCGGCTGGCCGTCGAGCAGCGGTTGCAGGATTGACAGGTACTCGCGCATGTGCACGGCTGGCGCGTCAAAGCTGTAGCCATACATGTCCTCGATCACGATCTTGTGCGACAGCCCGATCCCCAGGGCAAGCGGCGAGCTGAGAGCGAGCGCCGTGGTCAGCGCCTGCTGCGCGAGCACGGCTGGGTGCCGCGGATAGGTCGGGACGACCGCGGTGCCGATCTCGATGCCTTCGATGCCCTGGCCAGCGACGGCCAGGGCGGTCAGCGCGTCGAGCCCGAAGATGTTCGCCATCCACGCGGATGAGAAGCCGTCGTCGACGGCCATCAGCAAATCGTCACGGAGCAGGCTGAGCGCCTGCGGTGACTGCGGCTCGGCTAGGGATGTTCCGATGCGCATCGGGCGGCTCCGTTTCCATGATGACCGCTTCCGGGGTATTGGATCAGTATCAGCTAGGGGAGTATAGAAACATGGATTCGGGGCAAGCCATGCCGTCAGGCCGCGACAACGGCGCGGCGACGTCCGCCGCCGCGGCAGCCAGTGCCGACGCGCCGCGGGCCGCGGAGAAGATGCCGGCGAGCGACGGGCTGGTCGAGGCGGGCGGGCGCGACAGCTTCGAGCGTGCGGCTGCTGTGCTCGCGGGGGCCGGTCAGGACGTCCCAACGGCGCAGGACCGGCTCGGCATGCTCGGCCAGCTGCCCGAATTGCCTGCCAACCGGTACCTGGACAGGGAGGAGAGCTGGCTGCGGTTCGCCCAGCGGGTGCTCGAGCTCGCTGAGGACCCGAACGTGCCGCTGCTGGAGCGGGTCAGGTTCGAATCGATCTTCGCCAGCGCCCTGGACGAGTTCTTCATGGTGCGGGTGGCCGGGCGGATCCGCCGGATGGCAACCGGCCTGCCGGTCGAGAGCGTCAGCGGCAAGGCACCTGACCAGATCCTGGAAAACACCCTGGACATGGCGCGCCAGCTTGCCGACAGGCACGCGCACTGCTTCGCCGAGCGGCTGCTGCCGGCGCTCGTCGACGCTGGCATCGAGATCCTGCGCTGGAAGGAGCTGACCCCGGACGAGCAGGCCAAGCTCCAGGCGCTGTTCAGGGAGCGGATCTACCCGGTCCTCACGCCGCTGGCAGTCGACCCGGCTCACCCGTTCCCGTTCATCTCCGGGCTCTCGCTCAGCCTGGCAGTCATGGTCGCCGACCCGCGATCGGGGCTGACCCTGTTCGCCAGGGTCAAGGTCCCGCCGCTGCTGCCGAGGTTCCTGACGGTCTCGCCGAACCGGTTCGTTCCGCTCGAGGACGTGATCGCGGCGCACCTGACCGAGCTGTTCGCCGGGCTCGAGGTGATCGAGCACCACGCGTTCCGCGTCACCAGGATCCGCGACCTGGAGATCGACGAGGACGTGACGGAGAACCTGCTCCAGTCCCTGGAGCGAGAGCTGATGCGCCGCAGGTTCGAGCCGGCGGTCAGGCTCGAGGTTGAGGAGTCCATCTCCGCCGACGTGCTCGAAAAGCTCGTGACCGAGCTCGACATCGACTACCGGGCCGTCTACCGGCTGCCGGGGCCGCTCGACCTGTCCGGCCTGTCCTCGATCGCCGACCTGGACCTGCGCAAGCTCAAGTACCCGGCGTTCGTGCCAGCCGAGGGGGCGTTGCCCGGCGACCGCAGCGTGTTCTCCACGCTGTCCGAGCGCGACGTGCTCGTGCACCTGCCTTACGACTCATTCACCGCGAGCGTGCAGCGGCTGGTCGTCTCGGCGGCGGCCGATCCGCGCGTCCTGGCAATCAAGCACACGCTGTACAGGACCAGCGGCGACTCCGAGATCGTCGACGCGCTCGTCGACGCGGCGGAGGCCGGCAAGCAGGTCGTGGTCGTGGTCGAGATCAAGGCCAGGGGCGACGAGGAAGCCAACATCGCCTGGGCGCGCAAGCTTGAGCAGGCCGGCTGCCACGTCGTGTACGGGTTCGTCGGGCTGAAGACGCACTGTAAGATGGTGCTCGTCGTCCGCGAAGAGGCCGACGGCTCGCTGCGCCGGTTCTGCCACATCGGCACCGGGAACTATCACCCGAAGACCGCCAGGCTCTACGAGGACTACGGCCTGCTCACCGCGGATCCCCAGGTCGGTGAGGACATCACCGACCTGTTCAACCACCTCACCGGCTACAGCCTGCGGGCCGACTATCACCGGCTGCTGGTCGCGCCGGCCGGCCTGCGGTCCGGCCTGATCAAGCGGATCGACGAACAGGTACGCCTGGTCAGGGAGGGCAAGCCGGCCAGGATCCAGATGAAGTGCAACGCGATCATCGACGAGGCCATCATCGACGCGCTGTACCAGGCCTCGATCGCTGGCGTGCCGATCGATCTGTGGGTGCGCGGGATCTGCTCGCTGCGCCCGGGCGTGCCAGGGCTCTCGGAGAGCATCAGGGTGCGCAGCGTGGTCGGGCGGTTCCTCGAGCACTCCAGGATCTACGCGTTCGGGGCGGGCGGCGCGAACGGTTCCGACGAGGTCTGGATGGGCAGCGCCGACCTCATGCACAGGAACCTGGACCGCCGGGTCGAGCTGCTGATCAGGGTGACTGATCACGGGCAGAAGGCTGAGCTCAGGAACCTGATCGACCTGGCCATGGACGTTGGCACCGCGTCGTGGTGGCTGGGCCCCGAGGGCGCCTGGACCAGGCACCATCTGGACGAATCCGGCCAGCCGCTGGTCGACCTGCAGGAGCACCTGATCAGGTTCAGGCAGAATCGCACGGTCGACGGGGACGTCGCAGCGGGCACGAGCAGGATCGACTCGCGCCGCGCGGAGCGGCATGGCTGAGGGCGACGAGCATCGCGTGATCCAGGCGGCAGGTGCCGTTATCTGGCGGCAGAGACCCGCAGGACTCGAGGTCGCGCTCGCGCACCGGCCCCGCTATGACGACTGGTCGCACCCGAAGGGCAAGCGGCAACCCGGCGAGCACCTGCTGCGCACGGCGATTCGCGAGGTGACCGAGGAGACCGGGTTCGACGTTGTGCTCGGACGGCCGCTGCCTCCTTCTGTGTATGAGGTCTCGGGCGGTATCAAGCAGGTCAGCTTCTGGGCAGCCAGTTGCGCGCAGCCGACCGCGTTCGTCCCGAACGACGAGGTCGACGATCTGACGTGGCTGCCCGTGGCGGCCGCGCGCGGACGGCTGAGCTACGAGCGGGACGTCGCGCTACTCGACCAGCTCCTCGCGCGCCCGGTCCAGACCGCGCCGCTGATCCTGCTCCGGCACGCCGAGGCAGGGAGCAAGCCGGAATCTAGCGCGGACCGGGCCGCGGCAGCGGACCTGGCCCGTCCGCTTGACGCGCGCGGCGTCGCCGACGCGGATGCCCTCGCCGATGTGCTGGCCAGCTACGGGCGCTGCCAGGTGATCAGCTCGGCGGCTGAGCGCTGCCTGGCGACGGTGCGGCCGTACGCGCAGGCCGCTCACGTGCAGGTGCAGGCCGAGCCCGCGCTCACCGTCGTGCCTGGCCCGATCTCGGCCGCGGCACTGGTGGCGGCCGCGACCGCGCGCGACGGGGCCGTGGTGCGCGACATTCACGGTGGCGCTGCCCGGCCAGGGGAGCCGTCTGCCGCCGGGCAGGCAGGCACGCTAGTTGCCGAGCTGGCGGCGTCCGGTGAGCCGACGCTGGTCTGCGCGCATCGTGAGAACCTGCCGGCGATCATCCAGGCGGCGGTTACGGCGCTGGGCGCCAGCTCGCTGTCGGATCAGCCGCTCGGCAAGAGCGACTTCTGGGTCTTGCACACGGCGGACGGCAGGCTGATCGCCGCCGAGCGCCACGGCCTGAGCGCCTTACCAAGCGCCCGGCAGCGCGGCCCGCGGCTAGCGCCCGACTGTCGGAGGCACGCGGTAAAAGTCTGGTATCCGAGCTCTCGCCGCGGAAGGGGACCTGACCGATGATGGCCGATGACATGTCGCGCGAGGTAGAGACCGAGCTAGTCGACCTCGCCAAGCGCTTAACCGCGCCAAGCCAAGCCGAGTGCCTGCGGTGTTACCTGCTGCGGATGATCGCCGAGTTCGGCTGCGACGGAACCTACCGCTGGGCGATCCGCTGGCGTGACGCCTGCGCGGCCCAGCCAGGCAGGCTGCTCGAGCAGCTCGCCAGGCGCGGCGGCTGCTGCGACTGCGAGATCCTGATGAACGTCTATCCCGACTACCCGAACGTGCCTGCCGCGCTGCCGTGCGCGGGCGTCGCGAAGCCAGGCTCGCACCGGCCCTGTGACCTCGGCCAGCTCCGCCGCACCGCCTGATCGGGCACCAGCGCTCAGGCCTCGCCCTTTTCGATGAGCCTCAGCAGCGCCATCGCGATCGGCATGGCCGTCACCTCGATCTGCCAGGGCCTCGCGCCGTAGCGCTCGAGTTCGGCGGCGACCGACTCGGGGCTGATCGGATCGGGTGGCTGCCAGGACAGCCGGCGCACGGCGTCAGGCGCGAGCAGGTTCTCGGCCGGCAAGTGGCTGCCGTCGGCCAGCGCGGCCACGGCCGTCCTGGCGGCCGCCAGCCGCCGCGCCGCGACCGGGTCGCGCTCGGCCCAGCGGTGCGCGGGCGGCGGGCCCTCGCCTGGCGGGGCCGAAGCGTCGGGCAGCGCGGTGTCCGACAGCGCCTTGGCCCGCTTGATCGCGCGCAGCCAGTCAGGGCCGTACCGGCGGGCGCCCCGCCCGGTGAAGCCTGGCAGCTTGGCGAGCTCGGCCAGGTTTGCTGGCGTGGTCCTCGCGGCCTCGACGATTGCGGCATCGGGCAGGATTCTGGTCGGCGAGATATCGCGCCGCTGAGCGATCTGGTCGCGTTCCAGCCATAGTTCGCGGACGGTCGCCAGGCTCCGCCTGCTGCGGACGCGGTGAATGCCGGACGTCCGGCGCCAGGGGTCGTGCCGCGGTGGAGCGGGCTTGACCGCGAGGACCGCGGCGAACTCCTGCTCCGCCCAGCCGGTCTTGCCCTCCTCGGCGAGCTGGGCTGCGAGCGCGTCCCGCAACTCGACCAGGACTTCCACATCCAGCGCCGCGTACTTGAGCCATTCCTGCGGCAGCGGCCTCGTGGACCAGTCCGCCGCCGAATGGGTCTTCTCCAGGGTCAGCCCGAGCACCTCCTCGACCAGGGTGCCGAGGCCGACCCGCGGATAGCCGAGCAGCCGCCCGGCCAGTTCCGTGTCGAACAGATGACGCGGCCGGTAGCCGAGATCGGCCAGGCAGGGAAGATCCTGATTGGCCGCGTGCAACACCGCCTCGGTACCGGCCAGCGCCTCGTCAAGCTCGGCGAGATCGGGACAGGCGACCGGATCGATCAGGACCGTGCCGGCGCCGTCCCTGCGGAGCTGGACCAGGAAGGCGCGGTGACCGTACCGGAAGCCGGACGCCCGCTCGGCGTCGACCGCCACAGGGCCGGTCCCGTCCCTCAGCCTGGCGGTCGCCTCGGCCAGGTCGGCGGCGGACACGATCAGTGGCGGGAGCCCGTCGCGAGGCTCCAGCAAGGGGACACTCACGACCGGCGCCTCGCACGGGGCTGGTGCGGCGCGGGCGGCCTGAGCTGTGCGACACCTGGCGGCAGCGGAGGCAGGCCAGCCGCCTGACAAAGCGTGTCGGCCCACGCCGCTAGGTGCCGGTCGAGCTCGAACCGGCCGCGCTGTCTCGTCATCGGCGACCAGGATGCCCGCATCTCGAACTCGGTCGCCGTCGGCTCGTCCTGCTTGGCGCCGAACGCTTCCGTGACCACTCTTGTCACCGTACCGCTTGGAGCGGCGTAGCCAGCGGCCCGCGAGTCGAGCGCCTCAGTGAGCCAGCTCCAGCCAACCTGACCGACCAGCGGGTCGGCGGCGATCTCCGGCTCCAGCGCCGCTCGCAAGTAGGCGATGACGCGGAACGGGCCCGCCCATCCGTCCTGCCCGGCCGGGTCATACAGCAAGACGAACCTGCCCCACCCGATCTCATTGCCGTCGACCTCGACCGTCGCGCCCACCGCTGCCGCGTGCGGCGCCAGCCGCCGCGGCGGTGGCTCGCCGTCGAAACTGACCTCGGGCCGCAGCTCTCGCTGCTCGGCTACCGCTGCCTCGAGTTCGCCGACCGCCGCGCGGAACGCCGGGTCATCACCTGGCTCCTGATTCTCCGGCATCCCTGCGGGCCTTAGCGCTCGGGACGCAGGCACGGGCGCGGAAGACAGCGGCACGACATGCTCACGCCACGCGGTCGAGCTGCCCGGCTCGGTGCGTTCCTGACGCGGCGGCCAGATCCTTGCTCAGCGGGATGACCCCGGCCAGCAGTGCCGTCCCGCACCCGGTGCAGAACCACTCAGGGCACCAGCCGTCCGCGCTGTCTGGGCAGCACCCGGTCTCCGGATGACGCCGGACGAACTCCCGCTCGGAGCCGCAGCCGGGACATTCGCGGAGGTCGTCGGTCATCTGCCGCTCCTTTCGCGCTGTGCATCCCCGCTGTCGCTCGAGACTCTTTCGATGCTGGCATGTATCTGGCCACAAGCCGTGGATCTTCGGCGGCGTGTCATCTGGACGTTTCGCCGTCACAGGCCGGCGGCTGGCGCGGCGGCCGCGGCCAGACGTACTCGCACGGCAGCCCGGCGGCTGTGAGACGATCCCAGGCGTGAGCATGCAGACCGCCGACTCAGCATTCATCAGGGCCTGCCGCCGCCAGCCGGTGTCCTGCGCGCCGGTGTGGTACATGCGCCAGGCCGGCCGGTCGCTGCCTGAATACCGGGCGAAGCGGGCTGGGATGGCGATGCTCGATGCGTGCTCCAACCCTGAGCTGATCACCGAGATCACGCTGCAGCCGGTTCGCAGGTACGGCGTGGACGCAGCGATCCTGTTCAGCGACATCGTGCTGCCGCTGAAGGCGGCCGGGGTCGACATCGACATCCGGCCAGGCACCGGCCCTGTGCTGGACAAGCCGTTCCGAGAGGACGACGACGTGGCGAGGCTGCGCGACCTCGAGCCGGGCGACGTCTCGTTCGTTGGCCAGGCGATCGGGATGCTGACCGGCGAGCTTGGCGCAGTGCCGCTGATCGGTTTCGCGGGCGGGCCGTTCACCCTCGCCTGCTACCTCATCGACGGCGGTCCGTCTAAGACGTTCGACAGGACAAGGGCGCTGATGTACGGCTACCCGGCACTGTGGCGTTCGCTGCTGGCCAGGCTGGCCGCGATCACGGTCACGTTCCTGCAGGTCCAGATCGAGGCGGGCGTTTCGGCTGTGCAGCTGTTCGACTCCTGGGCCGGGATCCTGAGCCCCGATGACTACCGGCGAAACGTGCTGCCGTACAGCAGGCAGATCTTCACCGCGGTGGCGGCGACCGGCGTGCCGAGCATCCACTTCGGCGTCGGCACCGGCGAATTGCTCGGGCTGCTCGGCGAGGCCGGCGCGGACGTCGTCGGGGTGGACTGGCGGGTGCCGCTGGACGAGGCCGTGCACCGGGTCGCCGCGGGCAAGGCGCTGCAGGGCAACCTGGACCCTGCGGTGCTGCTGGCACCGTGGCCGGTGGTCGAGGAGCGGGCCAGGGAGGTGCTGCAGCGGGGCCGAACGGCCGAGAGTCACATCTTCAATCTCGGTCATGGCGTGCTTCCGGAGACCGACCCTGACATGCTCGCCCGGCTGACCGACCTGGTACACGCGGTCCCCGCGGGGTCCGCCGCGTCAGCCGGGTAAGCCGGGTAAGCCGGTTACGACGCGGCCGGCGCTGGCGGCTCCGAGGCAGGCGGTGCCTTCTTCCGGCCGAGCCTGCGACGGCCGCCGAGCGCGATCCCGGCGATCAGCGCGGCCAGGACGAGGAACGGCAGCGCTGAGCCAAGCGCGGTTAGCACCCAGCCGACCACAACGCCGAGCGCGTGCCATCCGCCCTTCAGGCCAGCCAGGAATCCCGGCGACGACTTCTTTGGCCTTTCGACAATGCGCGCGTGCTGACCAACCAGGACAGCGGTCACGGTCGCGTAGCTGGTCTCGTGAGCTAGTGCGCGCTGCTGGGCGAGCAGCGCCTCGAGGTCGGATTCCTGGCTGTTGATCTCCTCTTGCACGGAGAGCAGCTGGCCCACCGAGCCGGCCTTGGTGAGCAGCGCCCGCAGCTGCTTAATCGCCGCCTGCGCGGAGACGACCCGGCTGCCCACGTCGGCGACCTGCTGAGTGACGTCCACCGCGTGCGAGCTGAAACCGATCTTGGTGCCGAGCCCCTTCAGCCCGGCCAGCGCTGAGCCATATTGCGCGACCGGAATCTTCAGCGTCAGGTCAATCTGCGGAACCTGGTGCCTGCCCGGCGGGATGATCTGCTGCTCGCCTGAGACGTAGCCGCCTGCGTGGCTGACGATGCTGGTGGCCTGGTTGGCCGCGGCGGTCACGGATCCCTTTGTGATCCGCACCGACAGGCTGGCGGTGTAGATGATGCTCTGTGGCGGCAGCACGATGTTCGCGAGCTTGCCACTGCGCCCCGTGACGCCGAAAGCAGCCTTCCCCGACGCCGGGGCCGCTTGCCTGGCCGGGGCCCCGCCGCCATTGCTGGCGGTGCCGCCCGAGCCCGAGCCGGAGGCGGTGTTGGAACAGGCCGTCGCCAGGAGGCCGGCGCCGACCGAGGCGGCGCCGGCGATGAGGAGTGTGCGCACCGCTCGTTGGCGTGCGCTGGCGCCGAAGGCGCGGAACGAGCGACTCATGCATCTCGGACGCAGCGGCGAGCCATCCGGTTTCGTGGTTGGCGAAATGGCATCAGGGCGTTACCGATGCGTTGCCTGTCCGGCACCGGATGCCAGGATGGCCGGGTGAGCTACCCGAAGATCGAACTGCACGTCCACCTCGAGGGCACAGTCCGCCCGGCGGCGCTGCTCGAGTTCGGCCGGCGCAACGGGGTCGCACTGCCCGCGGACTCCGTCGCGGAGCTGACCAAGATCTACGAATTCCGCGACTTCCCGCACTTCCTCGACGTCTGGTGGATGACCACGGGGGCGCTGCGCACGGAGCGGGACTTCCGGCAGGTGGTCGCCGACTACGCTGGCGAGGCGGCCCGGCACGGCGCCGTGTACCTGGAGGGCATTTTCTCTCCGTCCGAGCCGGCCAGCCGCGGCGTGCCGTATGAAGAAGTTTTCGCTGGTTACTGCGACGGCGTCCAGCAGGCATGGGAAGAGCACGGGGTCAGGGTCGCGCTCACACCCGACATCGTGCGCGGATACCCGATCGAGGCGGCCGAGGAGACAGTCACCTTTGCGCTCGCGAACACCGGCCGCGGGATCGTGGGGGTGGGCCTCGGCGGGCCGGAGGCCGAGAACCCGCCACAGCTCTACGAGCGGGCGTTCACGCGGGCCAGGGACGGTGGCCTCGGCTCGGTCCCGCACGCTGGCGAGGCCGACGGGCCAGCATCGGTGCGTGCCGCGCTCGACGTGCTCGGCGCCGACCGGATCAGGCACGGCATCCGCGCGTCGGAGGACCCTGGCTTGCTCGCGGAGATCGCCGGACGCGGCGTCGTGCTTGACGTCTGCCCGATCTCCAACGTGCGGACCGGCGTCGTGCGCTCGCTTGCCGAGCACCCGCTGCCCGCGCTGCTCGCCGCGGGGGTCTCGTGCACGATCAACACCGACGACCCGGCGATGTTCGGGAGCGATCTCGGCATGGAGCACGCGACGGCGCTGCGCCTGGGTGCGTCGCCGCGGGACGCCTACGCCGCCGGCGTGCACGGTGCGCTGTGCGACGAAGAGACCAGGGCGGAACTGCTGCGCATCGGGGCCGTCTTCGACTGGGCCTCGGCCACGCTGGCGGAAGACGCCGGGGCCCCGTGAGCAACTCTTGCTGACGCCGGGCGCCGGCCTATCATGAAAACGGTGGCTCTCAAGCGCGCAAATCGGGGGTCAGCCGTCGCGGTCGCGCTCCTGCTGGCCATTGCCTGCCTCGCCGCATGCTCGTCGCACCGGCCGGTGCTGAGGGGGATTCACAAGATCCGGCACGTCGTGATCATCATGCAGGAGAACCGCTCTTTCGATTCCTTCTTCGGCACCTACCCGGGAGCGGACGGAATCCCCGCGACGAACGGCCATTTCACGGTCTGCGTGCCTGACCCGCGCACTCATGGCTGCGACCGCCCGTACCACGACCCCAGCCTGGTGAATGGCGGAGCGGGACACGATCGCGGCGACGCCATCACCGACATCGACGGTGGCCGGATGGACGGCTTCGTCAGGTCCGCGGAACTGGCGATCAGCCGCGGCTGCAGCGCGACCCATCCGCCGCCCCTCGTCTGCCTTCCCAAAGGGCCGCCGGACGTGATGGGCTACCACGACGCCCGCGAGATCCCGAACTACTGGACCTACGCGCACAACTTCGCGCTCGACGACCATATGTTCGAGCCGGTCGCTTCCTGGAGCCTGCCGTCGCACTTGTACCTGGTCAGTGGCTGGTCCGCGCATTGCAAGAACGCCAATCCGTTTAGCTGCCGGAACGACCCTGGCCAGCAGGTTGCCCACCGGCTGCCGCTCGCCTTCCTGCGGTGCCTGCGCACGCACGGCGTGCAACTGGTCAGGCTGCACCGCTCGGCCGAGCTGTCGCCAAGGGAGCGGCGCGCCGTCGCGGCCTGCCTCGGTGTCCTGACACCCGAGCAGCGTGAGCGGGTGCTCGCCAAGGTCGCTGGCGGCGGCGGTGGCGAGGGCGAGCGGCTCGGCATCTACTCGTGGACGGACCTGACCTACCTGCTGCACAAGCACCACGTTTCCTGGTCCTACTACGTGCAGAGCGGCATCCAGCCTGACTGCGACGACAACCCAGACGAATCCGCCGCCGGGTGCGCACCGGTGCGCCAGGGCCTGTCGACTCCGTCGATCTGGAACCCGCTGCCCTCCTTCACCGACGTCAAAGCCGACCATCAGCTTGGCGACATCAGGCACCTGTCGGAGTTCTACCCGGCCGCCAGGCAGGGCAGGCTGCCCGCCGTGTCCTGGATCGCGCCGAGCCAGGACAACAGCGATCACCCGCCGGCCAGCATCAGGACCGGGCAGGCCTATGTCACCAACCTGATCAACACGATCATGAGCGGGCCTGAGTGGAGGTCCACGGCGATCTTCCTGGCCTGGGATGACTGGGGCGGGTTCTACGACCACGTCGTGCCGCCGCAGGTCGACCAGAACGGATATGGCATGCGCGTCCCGGCCCTGGTGATCAGCCCGTACGCGAAGAACGGCTATGTCGATCACCAGATCTTGTCCTTCGACGCCTACAACAAGTTCATCGAGGACGACTTCCTGCACGGCGGCCGGCTGAACCCGCGCACCGACGGCCGGCCGGATCCGCGGCCCGACGTCCGTGAGAACGCGAAGGTGCTCGGCAACCTCGTGGCCGACTTCAACTTCAGCCAGCGGCCCAGACGCCCGGTCGTGCTGCCCCTGCTTCCCGAGCCAGGGCCAGCGTCGAGGCCGTGAGCGCGCTCATTCCCGGGTTCGCGTGACCCATGTCGCAGCAGTCACCTAGGCCGGGGCCTTTCAGCGCGCCGTGCACGTCCACCGACCGGCGCGTTCGGTCACCGTGACCGGGTAGCCGAAGCAGTCGCTGACAAGGTCGCTCGTGAGGACCTGCCTGACTGGCCCGGCGGCTAGCTGGCGGCCGTCGCGGAGCAGCAGCGCGTGCGAGGTGCCGGCCGGGAGTTCCTCGAGGTGATGGGTGACCAGGATGACCGCCAGTTCCGGCTCGCGGCCGCGCAGATCGGCGATGCTGGCCAGAAGCTGTTCACGCCCGGCGACATCCAGCCCGGCGGCCGGCTCGTCGAGCAACAGCACGCGCGGCGAGCCCATCAGTCCGCGGGCGATCAGTGCCCGGCTCCGCTCGCCCTGAGACAACAGCGACCAGCGGCTCGGGGCGAGCCTGGCCAGCCCCATCAGGGCGATGATCATCTCTGCCCTGGCCGACTCGGCCGGCGTCGGCGTCCAGCGCGGCGCCACGTCGAGGGTGCCGGTCGCGCCGGTCAGCACCAGGTCTCTGACCGTCCTCGCCGGCTGCACATGGTGATGCGTGCTGACGAGGCTGACCAGCGGGCGGAGCGTGAAAACATCGACCCTTCCTAGTCGTTTGCCCAGCACGTCGACCTGACCGCGGGTTGGGTGGGCGTACGTCGCGAGCAGCCGCAGCAGCGTGCTCTTGCCGGCGCCGTTGGGGCCGAGCATGGCCCAGAGTTCGCCGGCCCGACCGACAGCGTGATCTGATCGAGCAGTGGCCGGCCTTGGCGGACCAGATCCACATCGCGCGCCTCCAGTACACGGCTGCCTGAAGCCTGCTCGTCCATGCCAAGAAGCTTGCCATGGCCTGATCGCGGCTTCGTACTTAACTTGACAGCTAACTAACTATTTGGTTAAGTACACCGCGAAGGGTTGCGGAAGGCGGACGGCGGAAGGCGGACGGCATGACGATGACGGCAGACTTGCTCGACTCGACGTTCGCCGCGCTGGCCGACCCGACCCGCCGCGCCATCGTGGCGAGGCTGGCCAGCGGCGATGCCACCGTGAACGAGCTAGCGGCTCCGTTCGCGATGAGCCTGCCTGGGATCTCCAAGCACCTGAAGGTGCTTGAGCGATGCGGGCTGATCTCGCGGACCAGGAGCGCGCAGTTCCGGCCATGCCACCTTGAGCATGCGGCGCTGGAGGCGGCCGGCGGCTGGATCGAGGAGAACCGGCGGATCTGGTCGGAGCGCTTCGACAAGCTCGACGAGCACCTGCGTGACATTGGTTCCCGGCCGGACCTGGAGAAGGGCGAATGGCATGACTGACCAGAGCGCACCGGACGAGCTCGTCTACACGCGGGTCTTCGACGCACCACGCGAGCTGGTGTTCCGGTGCCTGATCGAACCAGAGCATCTGACCCATTTCTGGGGTCCTGCCGGGGTGAGCGCGCCACTGGAGACCATCACGGTGGATCCGCGGCCCGGCGGCGTCTTCGAGACCGTGATGGTCAACGACGCCGACGGCAGCCGCTACCCGACGCGGGCGGTCTTCGTGGAGATCGCCGAGCCCGAGCGCTTGGTGTGGACCGAGCCGGACAGCGGCGTGACGACGACTTCTACGCTGCGTGACCTGGGCGGCTCGCGCACCGAGGTCACGATCCACCAGGCGCACGTGCCAGCGCCGTACCGCAGCCCTGAGGCGCAGGCGGGGTTCGCCACATCGCTCGACCGCTTCGCCGCCTATCTTGCGACGCTGCCCTGACCAGGTCGCGAGCACATACGCAGTACGCCGGACGCGCGGGAAGGATAGCGAAGATGACGACGACGATGACCGAGCAGGAACTGACGCGATCGATCGCGGCCGAGCGGCAGGACCTTGCCGACGTGCTGGCCGCCTTGCCGGCGCAGGCGTGGGACGAGCCGACGTTGTGTGCTGGCTGGCGGGTAAGGGAGCTAGTCGCCCACGTGACGATGCCGCTGCGATACGGAGGCGCCCGGTTCGCGGTCGAGCTAATCCGTTCCGGCGGGCGGTTTCACGCGATGGCGGATCGCTGCGCCCGCCGGGACGCCGCCACGATTCCCGCGGCCGGCCTGCTGGCCTCGCTCCGCGACAACGTCGCGAATCCGTGGCGCCCGCCGGGTGGCGGCCAGGCCGGCGCGCTCACCCACGATGTCATCCACGGCCTCGATCTCATCGTGCCGCTCGGGATCGAGCGGAAGGTCCCGCAGCAGCGGCTGCGCGTTGTGCTGACGTCGATCACCGGCAAGAGTGCGCTCAAGCACTTCGGCACCGATCTCGCCGGCATCGAGTTGCGGGCCGACGACATGGACTGGGAGTTCGGATCAGGGCAGGTGGTGTCCGGTCATGCCCAGGATCTGGCCGTCGCGATCTGCGGCAGGAAGCTGCCGCCCGGCCGACTGCACGGCACGGCGGCCGCTCGCTTGACCGCTGCCTGAGGCTGGCGGCGCAGGGGAGCCTCGCTCGGTCGGTCCGGCCGAGCGATGCACTCGCGGTTCTGCCAGGGTGGTGGTGTGAACTCAGCAGACCCGCGCGGTGGACACGGGCGGGTGGCCATCGTCGGCGCCGGGGTCGCGGGCCTCGCTGCCGCCTACTTTCTCCGCGGCAGCGGCGCCGAGGTGATCGTGCTCGAGGCGTCGGGCCGCACCGGCGGCAAGCTGACGGTGTCCGAGGTAGCTGGCGTCTCCGTGGACGCCGGGGCTGAGGCGCTGCTCGCCCGCCGGCCGGAAGGCGTGGACCTGATCAAGGCGGTCGGCCTGGGCGGTGACCTCGTGTACCCGGGCACCACAACCGCCAGCATCTGGACCAGAGGTCAGTTCCGGTCGTTGCCGCGGCGGCAGTTCATGGGCGTGCCCGCTGACGTCGCCGACCTGGAACGGTCGGCGATCCTGTCCTCCAGCGGCCTCGACCGGGCCAGGCAGGACGCGCTGCTGCCCACCACCGAGCGCGCAGGCGACGTACCGGTGGCCGAATTCGTGGCAGCCAGGTTCGGCGCCGAGGTGGTGGACCGTCTCGTCGACCCGCTGCTCGGCGGCGTCTACGCGGGCCGTTCCGACCAGTTGTCGTTCGAGGCCACGCTGCCAGCCCTGGCGGAGGCGTCCCGCGCGCACCGGTCGCTGGCGGCCGCCGCCGGAACGTTGCTGCCGAGCGCTCAGGCGGCGGCGCCGCCGGCGCCGATCTTCACCACCCTGGCTGGCGGCCTCGGCGCGCTGCCAGAGGCGCTCGCGCTGGCGAGCGGAGCGGAGGTGCGTACCAGGGCGACGGTGCGCGAGCTCGCCAGGTCGAAGGCCGGCTGGCGGCTGACGATCGGCCCCGCGATCGCCCCTGAGCGGATCGATGCGGATGCCGTCATCCTCGCGCTGCCGGCCCGCCCGGCGAGCCGGCTGATCGGACAGCTCGCGGGTGCCGCGCCGGCGGCCGCGGCACTGGCCGAAATCGAGTACGCGAGCATGGCCATCGTCACGCTGGCCTACCCGGCCGCCGCCTTTCCCGCGCCGCCGGCCGGCAGCGGCTACCTGGTACCGGCCGTGGACGGCCGACCGGTTAAGGCGGTCACCTTTAGCACAGTCAAGTGGCCGCATCTCGCCGGCGACCTGCACCTGGTGCGCTGCTCGATCGGCCGGATCGGCGAGGAGGAGGTGCTGCAGCGCGATGACGCCGGGCTGGCTGAAGTCGCCGTTGCCGACCTGACTGCGGCAACCGGTGTGGCCGGGAAGCCCGCCGATGTCCGGGTGAGCAGGTGGGGCGGCGGGCTGCCGCAGTACACCGTCGGGCACCTGGACCGAGTGGACGCGATCAGGGCGGCGGTCGCGGCGCAGCCGGGACTCGCGGTCTGCGGCGCCGCCTACGACGGCATCGGCATCCCCGCCTGCGTCGCGACGGCCCGGCTGGCCGCTGATCAGGTTCTTGGCTACCTTCAGACGGTGGCCGCGACCCCGCGGTCCTGAGCGCGCCGCGCGGAGCGGGAGAATAGGGGGCATGGCAGACGAGCACAGCGAGGCACATCCCGCCGGTCCCGCGCCCGGCACCGGCGACGAGGTGGCCAGGCCGAAGGCACGCGATCTGAATCAGCTCATCCGTTACACCATGTGGTCGGTCTTCCGGGTCGGCGATCGCGCGGCGATGGACCTGGCGAGCCGCGAGGCGCTCGCGACCGAGGTCACCGAACTCTGCGAGCAGGCGGCCGGCAAGGACGTGATCACCAGGGGCGGCTATGACCTGCAGGGCATGCGCGCCGACGCCGACCTGATGTTCTGGTGGATCGCGCCGTCCGCCGATGATCTCCAGGAGATGTACGCCAGATTCCGAAGGACAAGGCTCGGCCGCGCCTGCGAGCCGGTCTGGTCCGCGATGGCGCTGCACAGGCCCGCCGAGTTCAACAAGAGCCACATCCCCGCGTTCCTTGCCGGGGAGGAGCCGAAGAACTACGTCTGCGTGTACCCGTTCGTCAGGTCATACGAGTGGTACCTGCTCGACGACGGCGAGCGCCGCGCGATGCTCGCCGAGCACGGCAAGATGGCTCGCGAGTACCCAGACGTCCGCGCGAACACCGTGTCGGCCTTCGCGCTCGGCGACTATGAGTGGATGCTCGCCTTCGAGGCCGACGAACTGCACAGGATCGTCGACCTGATGCGCCACCTGCGCGGAGCGACCGCCAGGCTGCACACTAGGGTCGAGATCCCGTTCTACACCGGGCGCCGCAAGGCGTTCAGCGACCTGGTCGCCAGCCTCGCCTGAGGAGCGCGGCCATCGCCAGGCGACGTCCGGCGGTCAGGACTCTTTGCGGAGGAAGCCGCGCAGCCGTTCGAGCGGCCAGGCGTTGATCACGTCGTCGGCGGTGAGCCAGCCGCGCTGCGCGGTCCCGACGCCGAATCGCAGGAAGTCCAGGTGGCCGACCGCGTGCGCGTCGGTGTCGATGGAGAACTTCACGCCCGCGTCCCGTGCAGCCTTGATGTGGTCCGACGCCAGGTCGAGCCGGCCAGGGCTGGCGTTGATCTCCAGCGCGGTGCCGGTGGCCGCGCAGGCGCGGAACAGCTCGTGCCAGTCCACGTCGACGGGCGGGCGCTTGCCGATCTTGCGGGCAGAGGGATGCCCGATGATGTTGACCTGCGGGTTCTCGCAGGCCCTGAGGAACCGCCTCGTCATCTCGGCCCTTGGCTGGTCGAAATGGGAGTGCACCGAGGCTACGCAGACGTCGAATTCGGCCAGGATGTCCTGCGGCCAGTCGACCGTGCCGTCGGCCGCGATGTTCAGCTCCGTGCCGTGCAGCAGGCTCATCGGGTGCTCGCCATCGCTGCCTGGCTGCGCTTCGAGCCTGCGCACCTGGTCGCGTTGCTCGAGCATCTTGTCCAGCGTCATCCGCTGCATGAACAGGTTCGGCGCGTGGTCGGTGACCGCGAAGTAGTCGTATCCGCGACGGCGTGCCGTCGTCACCATCTCCTCGAGCGTGGCGACGCCGTCGGTCAGGTTCGTGTGCGTATGCAGATCGCCACGGATATCGCCGACCTGGACCAGGACAGGGAGCTCGTCGTTCAGCGCCGCCCGCACCTCGCCGGTGTGCTCGCGCATCGGCGGCGGCACCCAGGCCATTCCCAGCCGGGCGTAGACCTCTTCCTCGGTCGCGCTCACGATCAGGTCGCCGCTCTCGACGTCGAACAGACCGTACTCGGACAGCTTCAGCTTCTTGCGGACCGCGATCTCGCGGACCGCGACGTTGTGCGCCTGCGAGCCGGTGAAGTACTGCATCGCAGCGCCCCAGCAGTCGGCTGGGACGACCCGCAGGTCGACCTGGATGCTCCCATTCTGCGCTTGGTGGCCAGTGCTGATCCGCACCGACGTCTTGGTGTCGCCGCGCGCGATCACCTCGGTCACCCCTGGCAGTTCGACGAGCCTGGCCATCAGCGGACCCGAGTCGCTGGCCGCGGCGAGAATGTCGACGTCGCCGATCGTCTCCCTGAACCGGCGCAGCGAGCCGGCGTGCTCGCAGCGCTCGCAGCCGGGCACCGCGCTGATCGCCGCGACGATTCGCTCGGCGATGTCGGCGGCGACGTTCAGCGGGACCCGCTCGCCGAAGCTGTGCGCCAGCTCGATGCCGCGCCGCAGCTTGTCCTCGCTCTTGGGCCCGAACCCGCGCAGGTCCTTCAGCCTGCCGTCGTCGATCGCGGCGGACAGTTCGGCGATCGAGCCGATCCCGAGCTCGCGGTAGAGCTGGAACGCGCGCTTGGGCCCGAGCGCTGGGATCCTCGTCATCTCCCTGACCCCGTCGGGAACGCTGGCGCGCAGGTCCTCGAGCTCGGCGATGGTGCCGGTCTGCTGGAACTGAATGATCTTGGCCGCGATCGAGCTGCCGACGCCGGGAATCCTGCGCAGCGCGGCCGCGTCGAGCGTGCTCGACGTCGCCGCTGAACCCGGCGACGGACTTCGCGGCCTTCTCGTAGTTGCGAGCGCGGAAAGGATCGCCGCCCGCGATCTGCAGCAGATCGGCGTACTCCTGCAGGAGTGCCGCGACTGCCTCGTTTGCCTGAGGCATCTGCGTGCTGGCCCGAGGACCGCTGTCCCTGCCCGCTAGGACCGGCTGGCCGGCGCGGGCTCGAACTCGGCCCGGTGACCGTCAGCGTGGCGTGCCGCGACGGTAGCGAGCCTGCGAATGCGCCCGCCGTCGAGGTCGAGCTGGGCCGGCTCGAGCCCGGCGACCAGCGCGATCAGCGCGTCACCGCTGGAGCCCAGGTGACTGGCGACGCGCTCGGGCGTCAGGTTCGCCGCGTCGCCGGCGTGCGCGGCGTTGAGGTCGTCGACCAGCTCGGTGCTGACTTCGACCTGCAAGCCAGCGGCGATGTCACCGATCCAGCCCGCCAGGTATTCATACGCATGGGCGACGTGGTCCGCGATGACGGCGACTGGCGCGCGGGTCACCAGGGACGGGCGCCGAGCGCCAGAGCTCGTCCTGGCAACCTCGCACGAAGTCCGTCAGCCGCTGCCGCGCCGCGTCGATGGCCTGCGCGTAGCCGGCCGGGCTCAGATCGTCGGTCATGCCCTGAGCCTAGAGCGCGGCTGCGACAAGATGTCTGACCTCCCTGGATAGAGCCGGCTGGCTAACCAGGACAATGGGTGTCACTGTAGATAACAAGGGACAATGACGGCCATGCGGCAAAGGAGATCCAGATGACGGTGACCGAGCAGGCGGGCGCCCGTGCGGCCGGCGATGCGGCTGGACCGGTTGGCGGGGACACCCTCGAGCAGGAGCGCCTGCACCGCAAGCAGGAGCTCGCGGCGGCGTTCCGCATCTTCGGCCGGTTCGGCTTCTCCGAAGGCGTCGCCGGGCACATCACCGCGCGCGACCCCGAGCACCTCGACCGGTTCTGGGTCAACCCGTTCGGGATGAACTTCAGTCAGATCAAGGTCTCCGACCTGATCCTGGTCGACCACGAGGGCACCGTGGTCGAAGGCGACCAGCCTGTGAACAGGGCCGCGTTCTGCATCCACTCCCAGGTGCACCTGGCCAGGCCGGACGTGATCGCGGCGGCGCACGCGCACTCGCTGCACGGCAAGGCGTTCTCGAGCCTGCGCGTGCTGCTTGATCCGCTGACCCAGGACGCGTGCGCGTTCTTCGAGGACCACGCCCTGTACGAGGACTACCGGGGGGTCGTCAACGACATCGAGGAGGGCAAGCGGATCGCTGCCGCCCTGGGCGGCGCCAAGGCGGTCATCCTCGCCAACCACGGCCTGCTGACGGTGGGCGAGTCGGTCGCCGAGGCGGCCTGGTGGTTCGTCACGATGGAGCGGTCCTGCCAGGCGCAGCTACTGGCGATGGCCGCCGGGATGCCCAGGCCGATCGACAGGGATACGGCTCTGATCACGCGCGGCCAGCTGGGCATACCGATCGCCGGGCAGTTCCAGTTCCGGCCGCTGTGGGATCATATCGTCGCGACCGACCCCGACCTCTTCGACTGATTGGGCGCAGGTTTGAATCAGCCGCTCGAGACCTATCAGGACGAGATCTACCTCAACGGGCTGGGCGGTGCCACGCCGGTCCTGCCAGCCAGGCTGTCCGCGCTTGAGCAGCTGGCCAGCGAGAAAATGGCGCCCGAGGCGTTCGATTACGTCTGCGGCGGGGCGGGCACCGAGGACTCGGTGCGCGAGAACGAGGCTGCCTTCCGCCGCTGGCGGATCGTGCCGCGCATGCTCACCGACGTCAGCGCTCCTTCCTATGCGAGCACGGTGCTCGGCGCGTCACTCGCGGCGCCGATCATGCTCGGGCCGGTCGGCGTGCTCAAGCTGGCCCATCCGGACGGCGAGGTTGCTGTCGCCCGAGCGGCCGCCGCGACGGGCGTCCCGATGATCATGTCGACGGCGGCTTCCTGCACGATCGAGGAGGTCGCCGCCGCGAACGGCGACGGTCAGCGCTGGTTCCAGTTCTACTGGCCGAAGGACAGGGACATCGCCGCCAGCTTCCTCGCCAGGGCGAAGGCGGCAGGATTCACCGTGCTGGTGCTGACGTTGGACACCAGGGTGCTCGGGTACCGGCCCCGCGACCTCGACAGGGCGTTCCTGCCGTTCCTGCGCGGCATCGGCAACCAGAACTACTTCAGCGATCCGGCCTTCGTCGCGGGCCTGCCCGGCCCGGCCGATGAGCATCGCGATGCGGCCATCCTGCTCTGGACTCAGATCTTCGGCGACCCATCACTGACCTGGGACGACCTGCCGTTCCTGCGCGAGCACTGGGACGGCCCGATCGTGCTCAAGGGCATCCAGTCGGCCGATGACGCCAAGCGTGCCGCCGACGCGGGCATGGACGGGGTCGTGGTCTCCAACCACGGCGGCCGCCAGGTCGACGGCGGCATCGCCGCGCTTGACGCGCTGCCGCCGGTCGCGGCGGCCGTCGGCTCGCAGCTGACCGTGCTGTTCGACAGCGGAATCCGCAGCGGCGCCGACGTCGTCAAGGCGCTGGCGCTCGGGGCGCAGGCGGTGCTGATCGCGCGGCCGTACGTTTACGCGCTCGGGCTGGCCGGCGAGGAGGGTGTCGCACACGTGCTGCGAGCGCTCCGGCAGGAGTTCGAGCTGACGATGCGGCTCGCGGGGTACGCGAGCCTGGCCGACCTGAGCCCGGATGCGCTGATCCGGATCCACTGACGCGGCGGCTTCAGAGGTTGTCGACGTTGACGACGATGGCTTCCTGCGTCGAGCGCGCGATCACGACGACCGCCTCGGTGTCGGCCGACGGATTCTCTTCCCTGTGATGGACGTATGGCGGTACCCAGACGTAGTCGCCAGGCGCGGTTTCGAGTCGCACGATGTCGCCGGAGCTGGGATCGCGGTACAACGAAAACCGGGTGACCGGTGACAACGTAGATACCGGTCTCCGACTCGCCGTGGTGGTGGTCGCCCGACGAGACCCCGGCCGGCAGGATCGTCCTGCCCATCCAGAGCGACTCCGCGCCTACCAGGTCGCCGGAGATCGCCGCCGACCTGACCATGCCGGCCGTCTGGGCGGTGGCGCCGGACAGGTCAGCCGGACGGATCAGCCGCAGGGCGGCGGCGCCGTCGCGGTCAGGCATTCTCGACGGGCTCGAGCTTGAGCGAGACCGAGTTGATGCACCACCGCTGGTCGGTCGGGACTTCGTAGCCCTCGCCCTCGAAGACGTGCCCGAGGTGCGAGTCGCAATTCGCGCAGCGGACCTCGGTCCTGACGCCGCCCAAGGAACGATCCTCGAGCAGGACCACGGCGTCGCCTTCTTTGGGCTGGTAGAAGCTCGGCCAGCCGCAGTGCGACTCGAACTTGGCGTCCGACGCGAACAGCTCGGCGCCGCAGGCGCGGCAGTGGTAGACACCGCGGGTCTTCGTGTCGGTGTACTCGCCGGTGAACGGAGCCTCGGTGCCGGCCTGACGCAGGACGTGGTACTCCTCAGGCGTGAGTCGCTTGCGCCATTCGTCCTCTGAAAGCTGAGCTTCTGCCATGCAACGAGCGTACCGGCCGCGGCGAAGTTGCGGCCGGCAGGTCACGCTGGGCGCGCTCAGCCCGCTGGCGTGCCCCCGTCCGCCGGACCGGCGGGCGGAGCGGCCTGGCCGGAGGGACTGGCCGGGGCCGCCGCGTTGGCTGGCGCCGTCGCGGTCGCCGTTACCGTCGGAGCTGCCGGCGCGGCCGCGAACCTGCGCGCGAGCGGGCCTTCGGTCACGTCGTCGGGGTTCAGGTACCTGAAGGCGAGCGCGGCCGCGGCGGCGCCGAGCACATTCGCGATCAGGTAGATGTAGAAGTTGCCCCAGTTCAGCAGGCCCATGAGCATGGCCCCGAAGGCCACTGCCGGGTTGAAGGCCGCGCCGCTCACGTTGCCGACCGCGAAGGCGCCAACGGCGACCGTGAACCCGATGGCCAGGCCGAAGAACTGGTTGCCCGGCTGGTCCTTGCTGGTCGCGACGTTCAGCACGACGTAGACGAGCGCGAAGGTAAAGAAGAACTCGGCGAACATCGCGGAGAACACCGCGTGCGCGCCGGCGGTCGACAGCGCGTGCAGCAGGCCTGGGTGAATCGTGAACTTGGCCAGCCAGGCCGCCAGGAACGCGCCGGCAAGCTGGGCGATCCAGTACGGCCCGACGTCGCTGCGCGGCAGCTTGCCGCGCAGGAACACGCCCAGGGTCACGGCCGGGTTGTAGTGCCCGCCCGAGATGTGGCCGCCCGCATAGATCAGCACCATCAGCGCCGCCCCGATCGCCAGCGGCGCCACCGGGCTGCCCGACATGACCGCGCAGCCAACCGTGAAGACCAGCCCGAACGTCCCGATGAACTCGGTCACATACTTCCGCATCGCCACTCCAACCCGCGCCACCTGTGGTTACGGCCTGCGCCAAGGATCATAGCGAGACAAGGTCACAAGATCACCTCATACCGTGACCCAATGTCCACGCAGGCACTGGTCAGTCATCACGCCGATGATGGCTAAGAAGCCGGGGCCAGCGCCTCAAGAATCTCCGCCGCGCGGTCGGAGGCCGCGGCAAGATCGGCGTCCGGAGCGCCGACCTGCGGATCCCAGTTCAGGTCGCAGAAGACCTCGGTCACGCCCTGACCGGCCAGCCAGGTGAAGTCGTCCCTGATCTGCTCGCGATTGCCGGAGAGGAGCCGCCTGTGCCCCTCGTCGTCGCTGGCCTGCTCTCGCCAGCGGACCACACCGCGGCAGATAATGCGCAGCGCTGACGGATCGCGGCCCGCGGCCACCGCGGCGTCGTGCACGATCTGAATGCTGCCCGCGATCCTGGACAGGTCGGCCCGGCTCGAGGTGACCCAGCCATCGGCGATCCGGCCGACCCGGCGCAGCGCGACGTCGGCGGTGCCGCCGAGCAGCACGGGCGGCCCGCCGGGCTGGACCGGCCTGGGCAGCACCATGCCGCGCGGCACGGTGTAGAACTCGCCGCTGAACTCGGCTGGCTGCTCGCCCCAGATCGCGCGTAGCGCCCTGACGTACTCCGCGGTCCGCGCACCGCGGCGCTCCATCGTGGCCCCCGTCATCGCGAACTCCTCAGGCATCCAGCCGAGACCGAGGCCGAGGTCCAGCCGGCCAGACGAGAGGATGTCGACGCTGGCCGCCTGCTTGGCGAGATAGCCGGGGGAGACGTACGGCGCGTTGATCACCGCGACGCCGAGCCTGATCCTGGTCGTGACGGCCGCCGCGTACGCCATCGCCGCGATCGGGTCGAGCACGCTCTGGTAGACGGGCTCCATGGCGGAGCCCTCGGGGACGAGCAGCCGCTGGAAGGTCCAGAGCGAGGAGTAACCGGACGCTTCCGCCAGTGTCGCGAACCGGGAAACGTTGTCCGGTGTTGCCCAGGCGCCTGAGACCGGCAGGCCGAATCCGACTTTCATGGCACCAACCCTAGTGGTGCGCCGGACGCCAGCGGGGGCCCTGCCGCGACGCGGCAGGGCCCCCGCTTTACCGGGATCGGGTTACGGCGAAGTTAGCGCCGGGCACTTGCCCGACACCTCTGGGTTGGCGTGGACCGTCGAGGTGGCGGTGCCACCGAACCGTGCGAAGTCGGCGGTGCCGTACTCGTGGTCCTTTCCGAAGTTCTGCGTGGTGACCTTCGGGATCATGTTGCCGAAGTTCCACACGCATGCTCCGGCCGGGAACGGGCCGACTCCCTGGCCCTTCTTGTTGGTGAGCGTCCAGAACGGATAGAACTTGGCCCCGAGCGGCGGGACCACGCAGTTGAACTGCGTCGCCAGGTTGCACAAGAACTCAGATCCTGGTGCGTCGGTTTCGAACTGGATCTTTGGATATGGCGAGCCATTGGCCATAAATGGCCCCGCGAACCTGACCGACTGCGGGACGTTCGGCGATCCGTTCGGCCAGCTAGTGGCCCGGTAGGAGATGCCGTCGAAGTCCAGGTCGCCGTTCTGGAACCTGTTGTCACCGCAGAAGTTCACCGGGGAGACTTCCTTGGCCGTGGTGTTCGTCCCGAGCGTCACGGTCCTGGTGCCAGCCGGCACGCAGAATCCGTCGGCGTACTCGCACAGCTGGCCGCTGGCGAAGTTATTGCTCGGGCAGGCGATCGGGCCAGTCGTGCCCTCGGTGCTTGCGCCCTTGCAGACACCGGTGTTGGGGTTGCACGGACCCTCACCGCGACGCGGGTGGCCGTTCATGCGGCCTTCGGTGCCGCCGACGCAGGTGTCGAAGACCTTGTTGTCGACGAAGAACCCGGGTGCGTTGAACGGATCGTGGCTGGTCAGCGACGCGCAGGTCTCGGCGTGGCCGATCTCCTCCTGCATCAGCACGCCGCCCTCGAGCGCGGCCCACGGAACCTGGTTCTGGATCTGCGCGGTGCTGTATTCCGCGTGGAACGTGAACGGGGTGCCGTTGCAGGTCTTGAAATCGGTGTTAGCGAAGCCGTTTGAGGCGCTGGCAACCATGAACCCGGTTTGGTGGGTGGTCATGTCAGTGATCCTGGTCGTGAATCCCGAGCCCGGGTCGCTGATGGAGATCTTCAGCACGTCGCCGGGGTTGTACGTCAGCGTCTCGCCGTTCGGCGTTACAGAGCGAATGTTCGATAGCTGCGGGCTAGGCGGTCCGGCGGGAACGCCATTGCGTTGCAGGAACGCGAAGTTTTGCGGCTCCTGGCAGCCAGGGTTCAGGTTGACGAAATTGAACTGCGACTCCACGCTGTCGATGGTGAGAGCCGAGCACCACTTGGTGCGCAGGCACCCTGGCTCATCGGGCCCGGTGAATCCCGGCGCGTAGAACTGCAGCTCCATAAATGCCGAGCCGGCGGCATTCGGGTCATTGATAGCACCCGAGTTCGCGTCGCTATCCGGCGTGCACGGGTTCTGCGGATACGACTTGGGATCGCAGAGCGGGAGCCCGAACCAGATCGCGGGGCTCAGCTCGGCAGCGTCGACGACCTTGCCATCGTTGGTGGCCTTCTTCTTCGGGTCATGCGGGAGCCGCATGAAATAGGTCATCGTGTTGCCCGAGCCAGCGGTGCTCGAGATGAACTTCACGCTGGGCTCGTCGTGCCCCACGTAGTGCCCGTTGTCGGTGAAGCGCGACCAGAACTTGCTCGGGGCATTGGTGCCCGAGGAATAGCGGGTGCGCAGCGGGCCGTGCGGGTCGGCGCAGAGCATCCTGTGCGCGGGGGCGATGGACTTGTACGCATTGCTCCAGGCGTTGCAGTCCAGGTTGTTGGTCTTATTGGGCTTCAAAATGTGCGAGGCGGCTGGCGCACTCGTATGCGCCTGGGCCGGTCCGGCAGCGATGACGGCCATACCTGCCACCGCCAGGACGGGCGCTGAGAAAAGCGCCCAGGTAGAACGTCTGTTAAACGACCAGCGACGTTGCACGCGTTTGTCCTTTCGTTCGGCCTCCTATGAAGAAGCGCACTGTATGTGCACTTCTACGCGATCTCCGCCACAGACCACGCGGACACGTGCGGAACCTAACAATCGCTTGCAGGCCGGTCAAGGCGGACCGCCAAAGCGTGGCCTATTCGGTACGGGTTAAGGAACGCCGATTATTCGTATCAGCAACCGAATAGCGCGGCGATTTCAGCGTGAACGGCCAGGGCGCATCCCCAGGACAGGGTGACTCCGGCCCCGCCATGGCCGTAGTTATGGACGAGGTGGCGACCGCCGCCGATCGCCTGTACCTCGAGCCGAACTTCTGCCCGCACCGGGCGCAGGCCAACCCGGTGCCCGAGCACGGGCGCGTCCGCGAGGCGCGGTTCGGCCGCCACGCAGTGCGCCATGATCAGATCCGCCGTGGCCGGGTCGGGGTGCAGGCTCGCCTCGCCGTGCTGCTGCGTTCCGCCGAGTACCACGATCGGGCCGTGCGGGAAGATGTAGGTCACTTCGGCCGGATCCGCGCCCTGGCCGACGAAGAACTCGGCGAGCCCAGGGTTCGCGGCGACGACGACCTGGCCCCGAACCGGCGTCAGTCCGTCGTCCGGCACCAGGTCACGGGCGCCGATCCCGGCGCAGTTCACGACGACCGGAGCCTGCGAGGCGTCCAGCACTTCGCCCAGGCTGCGCAGCGGCGGGCCAAGCTGCACGCGCCCGCCCTTGCCGAGCACCAGGGTCAGCAGATAGTCCAGGTATGCCGGCATGTCGACAACGGGAGCCACATACCGCCAGCCCGTGGGAAAACCGGCAGGCAGCTCATCGGGGTCGCAGGCTGTGGCCGGACCAGCGCCGGCGGTGAAGGCGGGCGGTTCGGGTTCGGCTTCCGCCGGTGAGGCGACGAGGCCGGCCATATGCGTTACTCCGGCCGCGGGCTCCGCCGCCAGGTCACCGAATCTGTGCAAGGTCTGGGCGGCCCACGGCCCGATTCGCTCGTCGCAACCGACCAGATGCGGGCCCCACAGCGCTCCCGCGGCGGCGGAGGTCGTGCGATGTGGTGGATCCGCGGCGTAGACCTGGACCGACAGCCCCGCGTCCAGCAGCACTATCGCCGTGCTCAGGCCGCTGACCCCGGCCCCGATCAGGAAGACATCGGGGCTCGCTGCGGTCACATCCGCACCGTATCCGATCGCCGCCGCGAGGTCTGCGGCTCATCGGCCCCGTGACCAGCGCCGCGGGCCCGGCATATGCTGAGCGCGCGCCCACCAGGAGGGCAGGGGCTATGGGCATCGCAATCGGAATAGCGCTCGTCGGGGCGACCATCGGCTCATTTGTGCTGATCAACCTCAGGGTGGGCCGGATGGCGCGACACTACAACGACCAGTGGACTGTCGACCCGCACACGGGTCAACCGGTCCCGCCGGAGCAGCAAGGCCCTGGTCAGCACGACGGTCATCAAGGCGGTCACCACGGTGGCGGCGGCCATCACGGTGGCGGCGGCCATCACGGCTAGCTTTGGCACCGCCGGCCGCCCCGAGGCAGGCGACGCGTGGGCACCGCTGGCCGACCGGTTCATCCAGGGTCATTACGGGACAATCAGGGGCCGGGTCCGGACGCACGTGATCGACGCGCACCTGCGCGCGCACCTGCCGCCCCCTCCCGCGGCGCTGATCGACGTGGGCGGCGGCGGGGGCAACCAGTCGATCCCGCTTGCGCGATCCGGCTACGACGTGACGATCGCCGACCCGTCAGCGGCCATGCTGGCCGGCGCCGAGGACGCGCTCGCGAAGGAGAAGCCTGACGTTGCCGGGCGCGTCAGCCTGGTCCAGGCCGACGCCGAGGATGCGAGGGCGGCCCTCGGCGGGCGGCGGTTCGCCGGCGTGCTGTGCCACGGGGTGATCATGTACGTCGACGACCCGCGGCCGTTCACGGCCGCGCTCGCTGACCTGGCCGAACCTGGCGCGATTGTCTCGCTTGTCGCGAAGAACGCCCGCTGCCTGGCTACCCGCCCCGCACTCGAGGGCCGGTGGCAGGAGGCGCTGGCTGCCTTCGGCTCCGAGCGCCAGATCAACGGGCTTGGCCTTGACACCCGCGCCGACACCGTCGAGGACCTGTCTGCGCTGTTGTCCGACGCTGGCGTCGAACCCGTCGCGTGGTACGGCGTGCGGTTGTTCACTGACGGCTGGGTGAGCGGCTACGACGAGTCTGACCAGCCAGGAGCCGCGGACAGCCGGGACGCCATGCTGGCCGTAGAGGTTCTGGCCAGTCGCCGCGATCCGTACCGCCAGCTGAGCCGGCTCTTCCACCTGGTCGGCGTCCGCCGCTAGCTACGGGCGACGCTGGCCCTCAATACCGCGTCGGCGATCCGCGGGATCGCGACGCCGATCGGTTCCCTGATCACCTCGGTGGCGAGCGCGTCATACGGGGTCGGGTCGCGGTTGACGATCACCAGCCGCGTGCCAGCGTCCGCGGCCACGCCGCACAGAGAGGCGGCGGGTTCGACGGTCAGCGTGCTTCCGACGGCGAGCATGAGGTCGCAGCCGGCCGCGGCGCGGACGGCCGCCGACAGCACCGAGCGGTCGAGCGACTGGCCGAACATCACCGTCGCCGACTTGAGGATGCCGCCGCACCGCTCGCACGGCGGGTCGGCCTCGCCCGCCCTGACCCGGTCGAGGGTCGCGGCCATCTCGGTCTGCGCGGCGCAGGCGACGCAGACGACCCGGTACACCGTTCCGTGCAGTTCAAGCACGCGGTCTTCTGGCGTCCCCGCTCGCTGGTGCAGCCCGTCGATGTTCTGCGTGATGACCCACGTGCTGATGGCGCGGCCCATCCTGGCCAGCGCGGCGTGCGCCGCGTTCGGGGTCGCGGACCAGACCGGGTGCGCGAGCCTGGCCTGCCAGGATCGGCGGCGCAGCGCCGGGTCGCTCAGGTAGGCCTCGTACGTCGAGAGCCGCTCGGCGGCAGGGTCACGGGTCCACAGCCCCTGCGGGCCGCGGAAGTCGGGGATGCCGGAGTCGGTGGAGATGCCGGCCCCGGTCAGCACGGCGATGCTGG
The DNA here is from genome assembly GCA_963696215.1 of uncultured Actinomycetota bacterium. Taxonomy (GTDB): domain Bacteria; phylum Actinomycetota; class Actinomycetes; order Streptosporangiales; family Streptosporangiaceae; genus Chersky-822. Next base: position 109,044 of record CAVOJF010000002.1, on the reverse strand, counting down.
TCACGCCCATCGTCCAGGCCGGCTGGTCGTTCATCGCCTCATCGTTATCGATGCCGTCGGCCGACGCAAACAGCGCGCCAGGGCGCCGCCGTCCGCGAGGTGAGTCGGCCCGTATTGTCTGATGACATGACCGCGGTCTTCGGCACGACCCTGGCGGACTACACAGGAACCATTCCCGGGCTGCTGGACCGGGCCGCGGAGCGAGATCCCGGCGGGACCTGGCTGCGGACCGACGACGTGACGCTGACCTTCGCCGAGGCGGCCGGCCGGGTCGCCGCCATCGCCGCCGAGCTTGCCGACCGCGGGATCGGCCGCGACGACCTGGTCATGCTGACCGCGCGGACCACGCCGGAGTACCTGCTGAGCTGGCTGGCGCTGACCGCGCTCGGCGCCGTGACGGTGCCGGTCAACCCGGCCAGCGCCGCGGCGGAACTGGCCGGGCTGGTCGGCCAGGTGCGGCCGAAGGCTGTCCTCACCGACCGGCTGCTTGAGCCGGGGCTTGGCACTAGGGCTGGCTCTGGGGCTGGCCCCGAGCCTGGCGCTGGGGCTGGTTCTCGGACCGGCCACGGGGGCGAGCAGGCCTTTGACGGCGACGGGCACGCGTCAGGGTCCGACTTCGAGGCGCAGCCGGACTGGCTGGGGGAGGGCGACGGGCGGGTGCGATTGGTGATCGATGTGGCTGGTCTTGGTGCTGGTCGCGCCGATCACCCGTTGTCGTCGCTGCCCAGCGGGCAAGTTCGCCCCGATGACCTGGCGGTCTTGATCCCGACGTCGGGCACGACGGGCCGGTCCAAGCTGGTCATGCAGACCCACGGGGCGTACGCGCTCGCGGCCGAGGGGTTCCCGTTCTGGATGGACCTGACCGCGTCCGACCGGCTGATGACGTCGCTGCCGCTGTTCCACATCAACGCGCCGATCTACTCGGTGCTCGGGTCGCTGGCCTGCGGGGCCGGGCTGGTGCTGGTGCCCAGGTTCTCCGCGAGCGGGTTCCTCGACACCGCGCGGCGGCACGGCGCGACCGAGTTCAACGCGATCGGCGCGATGCTCGAGATCCTGATGCGGCAGCCCGAGCGGCCAGACGACGCCGACAACCCGCTGCGGCTGTGCTACGCGGGCCCCGCGCCCGACAAGGAGCGGCACGAGCAGATCGAGCGGCGGTTCGGGATCAAGATCGTGGTCGGGTACGCGATGTCGGAGTCGCCGTACGGCCTGATCTGGCGGCACGGTACCCGGCCGTACGGCACGCTCGGCAGCGTCCGCCAGCACCCGTATCTCGGAACCATCAACGAGGCGAAGGTGATCGCGGCGGCCGGCGAGGACGGTCAGGCTTTGACCGCCGCGGACGGGACTGAGCTGAGGGCTGGGCAGACCGGCGAGATCCTGTTGCGCAACCCGGTGATCACGCCTGGGTACTGGGGAATGCCCGAGGAGACGGCCGCGGTCAAGACCGCCGACGGCTGGCTGCACACCGGGGACCTGGTCACGGTCAACGCCGACCAGACGTTTACGTTCGTCGGCCGGCGCAAGGAGGTGCTGCGCCGCCGTGGCGAGAACTTGTCGCCGCTGGAAGTCGAGGAGGTGCTCGACTCCCACCCGGCCGTGCTGGAGTCCGCGGTCGTCGGGATCGCCTCTGAGCTGACCGAGGAAGAGATCAAGGCGTTCGTCGTGCAGGTCCCCGGGACCGACCTCGACCTAGGCGACCTGCGGGGCTACGCGGCAGAGCGGTTGTCAGCGTTCAAGGTGCCCAGGTTCTGGCAGGTCATCGGTGAGCTGCCGAGGACACCTACCGCCAGGATCGCCAAGCACCGGCTGCCGTCCGGCCACCAGCCGGGCGAATTCGACGCCGAGCCCGGCTAGGGCTTGTACCGCCGTTACCCAATGAGCCCTCTGGCGGGCATAGCACCACCAGAGGGCTCACTGGTCAGTCAGGGATTGGCTAGATCCAGTGGAAGAGGTTCAGGAAGCGGTCGGCCAGCGCCTGGTCGCCATGGACCGTGCCGGCCCTGATCCGGCCGAAGGCGACCAGCACCATGCTGCCCGCGTCGAACTCGATCACCGCAGGCAGGTCATCGACGGGGCCTGGCTCGTAGCTGAGCCCCTCCTCGTTCACGGTCACCCTGGTCGTGCCGGCGTTCTGGCCGGTCGTGATGCTGACTCCGATGGTGAACGGGGTCCGGTCGGCGTCTGGCTTCATCGTCGCCTGCCAGATGATGAACATGAAAGGAACGAGCAGATCGGCGACCTCGGCGGAGAGCGCGTGCGCAGCGCCAGCGCCCTCGCGGATGTCCCAGGTGTGGACGCCGTAGTCCATCAGCTGGCCGGCCGCGTAGATGAAGGCAGGCACCGGGCCCATGTAGAAGTGCGGGACGATCATGGTCGTCCACTCTTCAGCGCTGAGCGGCTCGAGGATGCCCATCATCTTGTCGAGGTCGCCACGGGCCCTGGTCATCATCTCGGCCTGGGACAGGCTCCTGAAACCCTGCGCTGAGTCACCAGCACGCTCGTGCATGCCGAGCAGGCCATAGGCGTTTTCCGCGGTGGCACCCGAGCGCGCGACGTCGAAGGCCTTGAAGTACCCCTCGGTCGTGTCCACCAGATGGCCGATGACGTCCCTGACTTCCCAGTTCTCGCACGCCGTCTTCCTCTGCCAGGCATCGGGCTGCTCCGCAAGGGCGAACATCTGCCCTGCCTGCTCGCGTACGACCCTGAGAATGGTGTCCTTGCCCTCGAAGGTCATCGCGTTCCACTCGCTCATACCGCCCACCTCGTGTGTCGTCATCGGAAGAACGCAGGATCAGCCGCCCCGGTCCAGATTGCTCAGGGTCGAGATTGTTCAGGCACGGCCAGAGCGGCCGGGCGGCACATATGACGAACCTCAGCGCAAACGAGTGCCGACTGTCAATGGCTGGCGACGGCGATCCTCGCGAGCGCTTCGCCGTAGCGGACCGCGACGAGCTGGGCGATCGCCGGGTGGCCGCCGAGCGGCGCCGCGCACGGTGCGTTGAGGGCGGCGCTCAGCGCCGTGAACTCGGCAGGATCGGTCTCCGGGCCGATCACGCACGGCGCGATGGCCAGATGAGTAGCGCCCGTTTCGTGGAGCCGCCGCACGGCAGCCTCGACGCTGGCGCGGTCGCCGAGCGATGCGGGCGCAGCCGGGATCGACAGCCTGGAGGCCAGCAGGACCGTGGTCACCCCGGCGTCGGTGATCGCCTGCGTTCCCCGGTCGGCCACCACAATGACGCCGCTCGCTCCGGCCGAGATGTTCAGGCCCATGGCACGGCTGGCCCGCGCGACGCCGGCCTCGTACAGCCGGTCGTGTAGCGCGCCAGCCAGGAAGGGGTGCGGGCCGAGCGCGGTTGCCAGCATGACCGGGGTCTGAGCCGAACTGACCGCTGCGGCGATCATCGGATCGATGTCCGGATGCGGCCCGGCCAGGAGCGGCACCACGACCGCCTGCGGCCCGTGCTCGAACCGCTCGTGGCCCTCGCCCGGGTCGGCCTCGAGCGCGTCGGCCAGGGTCTCGGTGTCGCCGCTCAGGAACCCGACCCTGATGTCCACGCCAGGGCAGGACTCGGTCGCAGCCTCGGCGACGTGCCTGGCCAGGTCGGCCGCGTCGTCGACCCAGCCGGGAACGGCCAGCACGAGCGCGGGAGCGTCGTTGGCGACGCTGATCCGGTGCAGGCTGCGGTGCCGCCCGGACCTGCGTGATCGGCCGCCCGCGCCGCGCCGCGGCAAGCTTGGTGCGCCAGCGGGGCCGGGGAGGCGCTGCGGCAAGGGCTGGCTTGGCTGGCCGGGTCGGCCAGGCTGCCGCTGTGGCAGCTGACCTGGTGCGGATGGACTGGAGCCGTTGCCCTCGTTTGCTCCGCTGCCGGAGGCGGGCCTGCGCTGCGGCAGCGGGGAGAACGGCTCCGAGTCCGGGAAACGATCAGTCACGCTCATGTATCGTAATGCTCTCGCGAGTTGCCGGCCGTCGTTCTGTGATGTTCGCACCGAAAAGTCGGATGTATTAGCTATTCACAATTTCACGGGTATGCTACGCGGTTTTCGCGTTAGCCAGTGCTAGACATGCTCCGGTAGACGGAGATCAGGGCGGCCTTCTGTTGTTCAGACAAGCGGGGATCGGTCTCGATCGCCTGCTCCACGGTCGGCGCCTCTGGCGTCTCACCGTCTGACCTCCCAGCGTGATGCAGCAGGCCGGCGTGGGTGAGCAGCGTCTCGGCCGAGACGTTCAGCGCCTCCGAGATCACTTTGATCACTCGCATCGACGGCTGATGCAGGCCGCGCTCGATCTGGCTCAGGTAAGGATTCGACAGCCTGGTCTTCTCGGCTAGCTGGCGCAGCGACAGATTGGCCAGCTTGCGTTGCCGCCGGATGAAGTCGCCGAGCGCCTCCATCTGCGAGTCCCAGGGTTCTGTCATGTCGTTTCCTCGTCGCGCCGTGCTGCTATCTGCTGTGCTTGGTCGCGAACGAGGCGCGACCGACGGTCAGTGCCGTCAGCCGCGCCCCGATCATCGCCGGACCTTACTTGCTCTGTGGCTTGGCCTTCTTGGCCGTGCTCCCCTGCGAGCCGGTCTTGGCCGCACCGGTCTTGCTGGTCTTGCTGGCGGTGCTGGTCTTGCCGGCAGTGCTGGTCTTGCGAGCCGCCTGCGCCTTCGGGGCCGACTCGGCCTTGCGAGCAGAAGCGGGCCTGGCGGCCGTGGCTGGCGACGCCGCTGGCTTGGACGCCGCTGGCTTGGACGCCGCTGGCTTGGACGCCGCTGGCTTGGACTGCGATGCGGTCGAAGCACTGGCGGTTGCCGTGGTGGCGTGACCGGCGGCGGAGCCGTTCCCGGTCACCGCGGCGCGACCGGCCTGCTGGACGTTGCCGGTGGCCTGCGCGAACGCGGCGGCCGCCTGCTGGGCCAGCGGGCTGGCGACGGTGCGGACCTGGTCGACGACCTGTCGCTGCACGTCAGCGACCTGCCGCTGGACCGTCCGCATCTGGGCGGCGACCTCGGTCGCCCCGGCCTTGAGGTACTCGGCGTTCGGCAGCCTGGCGATCAGGCCTGGAGCCTTCTCCCGAAGCTGGCTGAGCTGCTTCTCGGTCATCGCGGCGAGCTGATCGGCGCTCGGGATCCTGGCGACCAGGCCGGGAGCGATCTCCCTGAGCTGGTCCAGCTGCTTGTCCCTGAGCTGTGAGAGCTGCTCGGCGCTCGGAAGCTTGATCACGTTGATGGTGGGCATGCTGGGGAGCTGCGGCCGGATCATCTGAGCCGTGGCCGTCACGTTCTTGACTGTGCTAGTCACCCTCTGCTGGCCCTTGCGAGCAGCAGCCAGGATCTGCTCCTGGAGCTCCTGCCCTTTGGCGCGGGTGTCGATCATCGAAGATCCTCCTCATAGATTCTGTAGCAAACTATAGTTTGCAATGGGAAGATATGTCAAGCGCGGCGCCACACAGGCTGCTGACCAGGCAATACGTCCTAAGGCGGCAGGCCCGGTACGCCAGGCGGGAGAGATGACGCCGAGCCGGGTTGCTGCAGCCCGGGTTACTGCCGGACCGGGTTACTGGCGGGTCGGGGCTACTAGCGTGCCCGGTGACGGGCCCTGACCAGGCCGGTCTCGTAGGCGAACACGACGGCCTGGACCCGGTCACGCAGGCCCGAGCTTGGACAGGACTCTGCCGACGTGCGTCTTGACCGTTGCCTCGGAGACGAAGAGTCGCTCCGCGATCTCGGTGTTGCTCAGGCCCTGCGCGATCAGGGTCAGCACCTCGCGCTCGCGGCTGGTCAGTCCGGCGAGATCAGGCTCCTGGCCGGCACCCTCGGGCAGCATGGGGGCGAACCGGTCGATCAGCCGCCTGGTAGTCGAGGGAGCGACGACGGCGTCGCCGGAGTGCACGGCCCTGATCCCGAACAGCAATTCCTCGGGCGGTACGTCCTTCAGCAGGAACCCGCTGGCACCCGCCTTGAGCGCCGCGAACGCGTATTCGTCCAGGTCGAAGGTGGTCAGCATCAGCACACGCGGGCGGTCGCCGGCCTGGCAGATCTGCCTCGTCGCTTCGATGCCGTTGAGCTTGGGCATCCTGACGTCCATCACGGCGACGTCGGCCTGCGTCTGCTTCAGCAGCGCGACGGCGCTCAGCCCGTCGCCAGCCTCGCCGACGACGGTCATGTCGGGCTGCGCATCGAGCACCATACGGAAGCCGGTGCGCACCAGTTCCTGGTCGTCGACCAGCAAGATCCTGATGCTCACGCGGCACCGGCCTGGGCTGGCGTCACGGGCAGCCGCGCGGTGACCACGAACCCGCCGCCGGAAACAGGCTCGGCCCGCACCGAGCCGCCGTACATGGTGGCGCGCTCTCGCATGCCGGTCAGGCCGTGTCCAGCCCCGTCGCATGGTGCCGCGCGGCCCAGCCCGTCATCAGAAATGACCAGGTCGAGTGCGTCGGCGGAGTAGCGGAGCAGCACGCTGGCCCTGGCCAGCGGACCGGCGTGCTTGCGGGTGTTGGTGAGCGATTCCTGAACGATCCGGTACGCGGCGAGTGCGGTTCCGCCTGCGAGCGGCCGCGGTTCGCCCTCGATCGTGCAAGACACTTCAAGGCCCGCCGCTCTGGTCTGATCGAGGAGGTCGTCTAGTTGCTCGATGCCTGGTATCGGTGTCAGCGACGCGGGCTCTGAGATGCTCGCCAGGCCGTCTTGAGCGGGACTGGCCAGGTCGTCCGCGGCAGCGGCGATGGACGGCCTGACCTGAGGCAGCGCATCGGGCGCTGCGTCGTTCTTGCGCAGCACGCCGAGCAGGGCGCGCATCTCGGCGAGGGCCTGACGGCCGGTCGCTGAGATGGCGGTCAGCGCCTCGCGGGTCCGCGCCGGGTCGGAGCCGAGCGCGTACGCGGCCCCGTCTGCCTGCACCACCATCACGCTGACGTTGTGTGCCACGACGTCGTGCAGTTCGCGGGCGATGCGGGCCCGTTCGGCCGCGGCGGCGATCTGGGCCTGGGCATCCCGGTCGCGTTCCAGCCGGGCTGCGCGCTCCTCCAGGTTGGCGTAGTACGCACGCCGGTAGCGCATCGAGTCACCGAGCGCCCACGCGATCAGCGAGGGCCCGGCGAACAGGATCGTGCCCATCAGCAACCAGTTCGGCACCCGCGTCCAGATGTCCTTGTAGAGCCTGGCCAGTTCGGCGGCCGAGCCGAGCAGGCAGGTGCCGAGCCCAGTGAGCGACAGGCGCCTGGTCGTGTATGCCGCGAGGGTGTAGAGCATGACCACGATGCTCGCGTCGGCCGGGGCCGTCTGCAGGCCGACGACGACCTGGATGGCTCCGACGGTGATGACGACGGTGAACGCACCGACCGGATGAGCCCGCCTGAAAATGATCGGCACGGTTAGTGCCAGCGTGATCGGGATCAGCAGATAGCGCCGCAGGCTGATCGCGTCGGCGATGCCGCCGAATCCCAGCACGAACGCGAGGACGCCGTCGACCAGCCTCGGGTGACGGCCCAGCCAGGCGTACAACGCGGACACGGCACAAGGCTAGCCGCGGTACCTCGTTCTGACGTCATCCCGCGGAGTGGACCCTGGCTCATCCTCCTGGATGACCCGTCCCCGATGACCTGCCTGTGACAGAGTGCATGCCGCCCCTCATAGGCGACCTGGCAGGCCAAGGCGCTCACGGTGTCCGCCAAACGGATGACAGCTGACTGACAAGCTGGCCGACGCGCGACGAGGTTCCCTGGCCACACGATGGTTGCCATGACAGACATGGCAACGGAGCACGCCGTCAGCGCCCGCGGCCTGCGCAAGCAGTACCGCGGCACGACGGCGGTCGCTGGCATCGACCTCGACATCGAACGCGGCGAGATCTTCGCGCTGCTCGGACCCAACGGCGCAGGTAAGACCACCACTATCGAGATACTTGAGGGCCATAGGCGGAGGGACGCGGGCGAGGTCAGCGTGCTCGGCTCCGACCCGTCCAGGGCGGACCGGGCGTGGCGCTCGCGGATCGGCATCGTGCCGCAGACGCAGATTACGCCCGGCGAACTCACCGTTCGCGAGATGGTGAGCCACTTTGGCTCGTACTTCCCCGATCCCCGCGGCACCGACGAGGTGATCGAGGCGGTCGGCCTCGGTGAGCAGGCGCGGACCAGGCTCCGTCGGCTGTCCGGAGGGCAGCTTCGCCGGGTCGACGTCGCTGTCGGCATCGTCGGGCGGCCGGAACTGCTTTTCCTGGACGAGCCCACCACGGGCTTCGACCCGCAGGCGCGGCGCAGGTTCTGGGACCTGATCGCGGGCCTCGCCGGTGATGGCACCACGATCTTGCTGACCACTCACTACCTGGACGAGGCATCGGCGCTTGCGAACCGGGTTGGCGTACTGGCTGGCGGCCGCATCGTCGCCATCGGGACACCGGCAGGCCTCGGGAGCACCGGCGAGCCGGCGGAGGCGACGGTCACCTGGCAGGCGCCGGACGGCATCAGGTCGGTCCAGACGCCTGCGCCGACGGAGTACGTGCTGAGCCTGGCCGAAGAAGCCGGAGGCGAAATCCCCGGCCTGACCGTGACGAGGCCGTCTCTCGAAGACAGGTACCTCGAGCTGATCGGGTCGACCCAGAACGGAGCAGAACGATGATCGCCACTTCCCAGCCCGGCCGGCCAGGACAGCCGGTCAGGCTCGCATCGCGCAGCCAGGCAGGCAGCGGCAAGCTGCCAGCGCTGGGCCGGGTCAGCCTGGTCCGCGGCCTGATCGAGATCAAGCAGTTCGCACGGCAGCGCGAGAACGTGATCTTCACGTTCTCGCTGCCGATCATCCTCCTGCTGCTGTTCGGCCAGATCTTCCACGGCGAGGTCGGTCACACCGGCGTGAGCTTCCGGCAGTACTTCATCGCAGGAATCATCGCCAGCGGTCTGATGTCGGCCACGTTCGTGGGCGTGGGCGTCAGCATCGCGGCTGACCGCGACGAGGGCACCCTGACCAGGCTGGCCGGCACGCCGCTGCAGCCGGCCGCGTACTTCGCCGGGAAGGCGATCCTGGCCTTCGTCACCGCGGTGCTTGAGGTGGCGACGCTGCTCGCGGTCGGGGTGGCGGTCCTGGGCCTGCACCTGCCGGCGACGCCCGAACGCTGGCTCACGCTCGTCTGGGTGCTCGTGGCGGGCAGCGCGACATGCTCGATGCTGGGCATCGCGGTCGGCGTACTGGTGCGCAACACTCGCAGCGCGTTCGCCACCATGAACCTGCCGTACCTGGTGCTGTCGTTCATTTCGGGTGTCTACTTCGTGTTCTCCAGGCTGCCGGCCGGGTTGCAGCATGTCGCCGCGATCTTCCCGCTCAAGTGGATCTGCCAGGGTCTGCGCTCGGCGTTCTTGCCGGACCGGCTGCTGGCGGCGGAGCCGGCCCACAGTTGGGAGCACGGCAAGATCGCACTGGTGCTAGGCATCTGGCTCGTCGCAAGCTTGGTGGTATGCGTGCGCACCTTCCGCTGGCAGCGGCAGGGTGATCGATGATCCCTGAGCCCGGCTGTACGCCACGCCTGGGACGGCGGCGAACGACGCTGGGACGCGTACTTCGCCGTCGTCCTGGTCGGCACGCTCGGCTTGATCCAGGCCTCCGGACTGCATTCAGCCGCCGACCGGGTGGTTGCGAGCGCTGCCCTGGTCGCGATGGTGCCGTGGTACCTGCTGCTCGGCCGGCGCGTCATATATGGCCCGGCCGATGGGCCCTGGCGCGGCCTCGTCTACCTGGCCGGGCTGATCGCACTGCTCACCGTCGCCGAGGCCAACGCCGGGAATGTCACGTTCATCCTGCTCGCGCTCGGGCCGCAAGCGTTCATGGCGGTCTCGTACCGGCTCGCGCTCGCCGCCGTCGTGCTCATGAACACGGCCGCCGTGCTAACCGCCTTCGCGCGCGGGGCCCGCGGCCCGTTCCTGGTCAGCACGATCTGGGTCGCGGCCCTGGCGACGGTGTTCTGCATCGCGTTCGGCACCTGGATCTACCGGATCATCGACCAGAGCAGAGAGCGGGCCGAGCTGATCAACCAGCTCGAGCGGACCAGGGCCGAGCTAGCCGACGCGAACCGGGAGGCCGGAATCCTGGCCGAGCGTGACCGGCTGGCCAGCGAAATCCATGACACGATCGCCCAGGGCTTCACCAGCATCGTGATGCTCGTGCAGGCCGCGGAGGCCGTACTCGGCGAGGACACGGACCGGGCCCGCAAGCAGCTTGACCTGATCGGCAGGACCGCGCGCGAGAACCTCGCCGAGGCGCGTGCGCTCCTTGCCGGGCTCGGGCCAGCACCGCTTGCGACGGCGTCGCTCGCCGACGCGCTCGCGAGGCTGGCCGACCGTGCGAGCGAGGAATCCGGCGTGCAGGCCAAGTTCTCTGTGCGAGGCACGCCCCGTCCGGCTGGGACCGCCGTCGAGGTGGTGCTGCTACGGGTCTGCCAGGAAGCGCTGGCGAACGTGCGCCGGCACGCTGGGGCTCGCTGTGTCCTGGTCACGCTGCGCTATTGCGACGACCGCGTCAGGCTAGAGGTCAGCGATGACGGCGCCGGGTTCGATCCAGAGCTGCCATCGGCCGGGTACGGGCTGCGCGGGATGCGCGCGCGAGTGAGCGAGATAGGCGGCGAGCTGGCGGTGCGCAGCGCGATAGGCGCCGGCACGACGGTGACTGCGGAGGTGCCGTGATCAGGGTTCTGCTAGCCGACGATCACCCCGTGGTCAGGGAAGGGCTGCGCGGGATGCTGTCGGCTGAATCTGACATCGAGATAGCCGGCGAGGCCGCGTCCGGGTCGGAGGCGGTCGCCCTGTTCGGCACGCTGCACCCCGACGTGGTCCTGATGGACCTGCGGATGCCTGGCGGTGATGGCGTCGGCGCGATCGAGCAGATCAGGGCCGGTCACGGAGCCGCCGCGAAGATCATCGTGCTGACGACCTACGACACCGACGCTGACATCCTGCGGGCGGTCGAGGCGGGAGCGACCGGGTACCTGCTCAAGGACGCTCCGCGCGGCGAATTGGTCAGGGCCATTCGGGCCGCCGCGAGCGGCGAGACCGTCCTCGCCCCGTTGGTCGCGGGCCGGCTGGTCTCCAGGGTCCGCGGACCAGGCAACGATGCCTTGTCCGCGCGGGAGACCGAGGTGCTGGCCCTCGTCGCCCGCGGGCTGACCAACGTCCAGATCGGCCGCGCGCTGTTTGTGAGCGAGGCGACTGTCAAGACGCACCTCACGCGGGCCTGCGCGAAGCTCGGCGTGGCCGGCCGTACCGCGGCGGTGACCAAGGCGATGGAGACTGGCGCGCTGCCCCCGCCTGGCAGGCCCGGCACGTCCTGAGCCGGCACGACGGCCGGCCCACGCGGGTCCATCGCGTCGTGTACGCGGCCGGGCTGCGGGTAACGGACTGGCTATGACAGGGGGAACTCAGCTGTGAGATCTACGCAATCCTCGGGCGCTGGTCGCCAGGGCCAGCCGGATCTTGGCAGCACTGGCTGGCTTGAGCCGCAGCTCGCCACCCTTACCAAGGAGCGGTTCTCCGATCCCGCGTGGATCTACGAGCGCAAGCTCGATGGCGAGCGCTGCCTCGCTTACCGATCGGGCAGCGAGGCGCTGCTGCTGACCCGCAACAGACTGGACGTCAGCCGTGCCTACCCGGAGGTACACGACGCTCTCGCCGCGCAGCAGGCGTCCGGCTTCGTCTGCGACGGGGAGATCGTGGCGTTTGACGGCCCGGCGACCAGCTTCAGCATGTTGCAGCAACGGCTCGGCGTCCGCGACCCAGGCGATGAGCTGCGGCGCCGTGTGCCTGTGTACTACTACGTCTTCGACCTGCTCTATGCGGACGGGCAGGACCTGCGCGGGCTGCCGTTGCTAGGTCGCAAGAGGCTGCTGCGGGAGAACCTGTCCTTCGCCGGCCCGCTGCGCCTGACCGAGCACCGCGAGGGCGACGGCGTCGCGTACTTCGAGGACGCATGCCGGCAGGGCTGGGAGGGCCTGATCGCCAAGCGCGCGGACGCGCCGTACCGGGCCGGGCGGACCAGGGACTGGCTGAAGTTCAAATGCGAGGCCAGCCAGGAACTGCTGATCGGCGGCTACACCGACCCGCAAGGCTCGCGCACGCACTTCGGCGCCCTGCTGCTCGGTTACTACGACGAGCAGGGCCGCCTGGTCTACGCGGGCAAGGTGGGGACCGGCTTCAGCGACGCGACGCTAGCGACGCTGGGCGGCGCGCTTCGCGAGATCGAGCGCGACGATGCGCCGTTTGACCGGACGCGGCTGCCGCGGCCGAGCAACGGCGGACCGCCCAGGCATGGTGTGCACTGGGTGGAGCCCACGCTGGTCGCGCAGGTGGGCTTCACCGAGTGGACCACCGCGGGGCAGCTGCGGCATCCCCGGTATCAGGGCCTACGCGACGATAAGGATCCGGCCGCGGTCGTGCGCGAGGCGCCATAGCCGTGTCAGCGGAGCGCCGGGCCGCCACGGCGCGCCGAGTCGAAGTCGCCGGTGCCGTCCACTGCGCCTCCGGCGTGGCTCTGCGGGTAGCCGATCCGGCCTCGTGCAGGGATCTTCTCCGGGTGCGGGCTGGCTGAGGCCTGCTTGATCGCCAGGTAGCGCTTGATATCGGGCCAGCCGATGGCCAGCAGCGTTCCCGTCGCCGCGACGACGAGGAGCTTGAGCAGTGTCCTGATCACGCGTCCCCCCAATTCACCCGCGCCGGCCTTTGGGCCGATCGCCCCGCCGTCATTATCGTCAGGCCCGAGATGACGGACTGTGCTGGCTAAGGACCGTGGCGCTGGCCGGCGCTGTGCGCGGGCCGGTCGGTCTCCGGTCTGAGCGGCGCGCCAGGATCCGGCATGACCTGGCGGCCGCCCTGGCTAGCATCAAAGGCGCCGCCCACGACTTCGCGGTGCGGTCCGGATTCGGGCGGCGGTCGGCGCGGCTTGTGCGTGCCTGCCTTGAAGACCACGGTGATCCAGAGAGCCATCGCGGCCGCGAAGGCCACGGCCATGATGCCGAGCCAGTAGTTGGGCATGGCGCTCACCTCCCCTTGGTCATCCTTTCCGCTGCGCAGGCCCGCAAGCCTGCGCAGCGGAAAGACGAAGGGGCTGGCCAAGGCCGCCTTCTTAGGCAGCGCGCCGCTGGTCGGCCGGTGCGCTCGGGCGCCGGGCGCTGGCGAGCGACTGTGCGGCCGCTGGCCGGGTGGCGGCCGGCGCCGCCATGCAGCGCTCGTAGGCGGCCGCGGTCTCGGCGGCAATCCGCTCCCACGGGTAGCGTGACCTGGCCCGGTCGGCGGCCGCGATCCCGAATCCGGTCAGCTTCATGGGCGTGGCGAGCAGATCGCGCAGCCGTTTGATCATGAGCTGGGGCCTGCCGGGCGGGAGCAGCAACCCGGTGGTCCCGTCGATTACGGCGTCGGCGTAGCTGCCGACCGCGCTGGCGACGACTGGCTTGCCGCATGCCATGGCGCTGAGCACGGCCGACCCGAAGGGCTCGTAGCGGGCCGTGCTGATGAAGATGTCCGCCGACCTGATCAGAGCAGCGAGGTTCTTTCCGGTCACCTGGCCCGTGAAGGTCACGCGGTCGGCGATGCCGAGGCCGGCTGCGAGCTTGCCAAGCTTCTTGTAGGCGATATCGGAGTCCAGATCGTCCGGATCGGGGCCGCCGGCGATGACGAGCTCGGCGCCGGGCAGGTCGGCCAGCATCGGCAGCAGCTTGCCGAGCCCTTGGTGCTCGGCGAGAGAGCCGAGGTGCAGCAACCGCAGGTCGGCCTGGCGCTTGGCCGCCGGACCCTCGGGCTGGAACCGGCTGGTGTCAACGCCGCACGGCACGATTCGCACCCGCGTGCCAGGGATGCCGAGCGCGGCCAGGTCACTAACCTCGTCGGAGGTGTGTGCGATGACTCCCGCGACGGACCTGCCAATGCAGGCTTCCATCCGGATCCGCGCGCTGTCCTGCGGGCCTGGGACGCCGTGTCGCTGCTCGGCGATTCCGAGGGAGCCGAAGCTCGCGACGATGGGCACGGGCACCTCGCGGGCGGCGAGCATCGCGGCAAGACCGCTGGTCCAGTGATGGGCATGGACAATGTCCGGTGTGTCTTTCTTCCAGCGCGCTGCCAGGTATCGGCCGATCTCAGCCACATGCTGCGGCAACTGATCGGCGGGCAGCGGCGCAGCCGGGCCCGCTTTGATGTAGCGCACGATCAGCCCGGGAGCGAGGGTTTCGCGGTCGGGCATTCCCGGCGCGTCCTTGCGCGCGTAGATGACGACCTTGTGGCCAAGTGCGGCGAGCGCCTTGCCCAGGCCTGCGACCTGCGCGGCCTGCTCAGCGGCATACGGGTCGGCGGTGGTTGCGGGGGCTGATGCATGCCGTGCGACGAGGGCGATCTTCATCCCTGGGGCCTCCTTGCGGCTGTCCGGCTGGTGTCACCGCGCGGATGCCTATGTCAGGAGGCCAGTCCAGGAGTTCTGAGCGCTACGAGAGAGCCGCTAGTACCGCCGTAAAACGGAAAGGCACACCCAGCATCGTCACGCCGTGACAAATGGGGTGTGCCTGCGTCGTAAGCACTGGAAGAGAAACTACACGACCTCCGCGCGCTTGTCTACAACGCCGGCAAGAGCCGACAAGCCCGCCCGGCCCGCGATTTGCGCATCTGCCGTCGTAGCATGTCCCTGGTACGGCATCGGCGTCCTGGCCGCGCCGGCGTCGAGGCGTCCCGTCCGGCCTGATGTGCTTGGGGGTAGATCGTGCCGGAATTCGAGCTCTCATCTGAACACCGCGATGACACCGCCGTCATCAGGCTGATCGGTGATCTCGACATCGTCACCAGCCGCCAGCTTGATGACACCCTCGCCGCTTCGCGCCGGACCCTCGACCGCGTCGTACTCGACCTGTCCTGCGTCGACTTCATGGACACGAGTTCGCTCGCCGTCATTGTCAGCCACTGGAAGGGCCTCGTGGCCTCCGGCGGCCTGCTCGCGCTCGCCGGCGCCAGGTTCCAGTACACGAGGACGCTGTGGATCACCGGCCTCGCGGACAGGATCCCCATGTACGACACCGTCGATCTGGCGATGGCTGGCCAGCGGGCCGCTGCCGACTGATCCGCGATCGGGGCCGCCGGGCGCCCAGCCGGCTATTCCTCGTCCTCCTGCGCCGCTTGCCCAGCCTCGAGTATCCGCTCGCGCAGATAGCCGAGCGCGTGCGAGAGCAGCCGCGACACGTGCATCTGGGAGATCCCGAGCTTTTCGCCGATCTCGGACTGCGTCATGTTGCCGTAGAAACGCATCATCAGCAGACGCTGCTCCCGATCGGGCAGCTCGCCCAGATGCTCCCAGACCGCCTCCATGTCCAGGGTGTTTTCGAGCTGCGGATCATCGCCCCCCAGCAGGTCCTCCAGTGTTCCCGCATCGGCGCCATCGGACAGCGGCGCGCTGAGTGAGGAGGCCTGAAACGCAAGGTCAGCCCGCTGCGCGTCGAGCAAGTCGGCTGCGGTGATCCCGAGGTGCTCCGCGACTTCGGCATCGGTTGGCGTCCTGGAAAGCTGTTGCGCCAGGTCGCCCCTCGCCTTCCTGATCTCTAGTCGCAGCTCCTGCGCTGACCTGCGGACATGGACTTGCCAGCGCTTGTCACGGAAATGCCGTTTGATCTCGCCGGTGATGCACGGCGTCGCGTAGGCCGCCAGGCTCTCGCCGATGTCCGGATCGAAGTTGTTGATTGCCTTCAGCAGCCCGACATAGCCGACTTGCATAAGTTCTTCCAGCGGCTCAGGGCTATCCCGGTAGCGCATCACGCACGAGCGCACCAGGCCCTGATAGCGGGCGACCAGTACCTCGCACGCGGCGTTACGCGCGCTGCTGCCATGGGGCTCGGACTGGACCGTCCTGAGCAGCTCGTGGTCCGCGCTGTCACCAAGGTCGGCAGGCACCGGCGCCATCCGTCGAACGGGCGAGGACACAGCTTGTTACCTCCATGAATAGGTCAGATGGAGGCATGCCCCACACGCGGGCGCTAAACATCGCCTTCGCGTGCTCACGCCTTCGACGACGAGCGGTCATCGTGCCCCCTGACTGCGGTGCAACGGCTCGCTGCCGCTACCGCGAATGCCAGCCGCTACCCCACCTGAGGCACCGCAAACCGGGCATCAGCCGGATTGGCCAGCCAGGTGCCGACGGGGTTCACTTGGGCCGCGCCGGGTAGCACCGGGACTTGTGCATTCGCGGGGAGGGAAGTGTCATGGTTGACGCATTCGGTGTCCTGAGGCGGGATCACGAGAAGGTGGAGCGCACGCTCTCCTCACTCGAAGACGGCGCGAACGCTGGAAGCGGTGCCGACCAGGTCGAGTTGATCTCCAGGCGCAGGCTCACCCAGCAGCTCATCGCCGACGAGGCTGGCCACGAGGCGATCGAGGACGCGTATTTCTGGCCGGTTGTCAGGGACCGGATGCCGGGCGGCGCCGAACTCGCCGATCAGGCGATCAGCCAGGAGCGTGAGGCCAGGAAGGTGCTCGCGAAGCTGGAGTCGCTGCAGGCCTGGGACGAGGGCTTCGAGCGGTTGCTCAGGGAGTTCATCACAGCCGCCCGCGAGCATGTGGCATTCGAGGAGACGAAGATCTGGCCCGGCCTGCGCGAGGCGCTGTCCGCGCAGGAAGTCAGCGACCTCGGGGACAGCCTGATGAAGGCCAGGCCCGCATCGCCAGGGTCGCTTCGATGACCCTATCGGCCATCGCTGGCTAGTAGGCGACAGCTCACTGCTGGCCCCGCGGAGGGCGCGCTACCGGCCGCGCCGAAGCGCGCCGAGAACGCCGCCGGCGACGGCGACACCTGCCAGGCCAGCGGTCACCTGACGCGCGTGCTGGGAGACCCACAGCTGCATTGACCGGTCGTGGGCCCGGTCAGAGAACCGGCCGCGAGCGCCGTAGTCGTCGCCGGGCGGCGCGTCGGCCGGCTGCCACAGGTTCTCAGGGCGGTGCCGGTCGGCAGGCTGATCGGTCTGCTGCGATTGGTAGCCGGTCTTTGCCAGGTACCGGTCCAGCAGGGCGGGCGCGATCCTGTTGGCGACCAGGGTCGCGGCCGTGGTGCCGCCCACCCAGTACACCCGCCTGCGCGGATGATCGGCTGCGTAGGCGACGCCGCGCGCCGCCACCTCCGGCTGGTAGATCGGCGCGACCGGCTGCGGCTGATTCGGCAGCTTGGAGCGGACCCACGAGAACTGCGGCGTATTGACCGCGGGCATCTGCACGACGGTGACGTGCACGTGCGATCCCTCGTGCAGCAATTCGCAGCGGAGCGACGAGGTGAAGCCGAGCACGCCGTGCTTAGCGCCGCAGTAGGCCGACTGAAGGGGGATGCTCCGCTCGGACAGCGCGGAACCGACTTGCACGATGGTGCCGTGGTCGCGCGGCCGCATCCTGGCCAGGGCGGCCATGGTGCCGTGCACGAAGCCGAGGTAGGTCACCTCGGTGACCCGGCGGAACTCCTCGGGGCTGATCTCGGCGAAGGGCGCGAAGACTGAACTGAATCCCGCGTTGATCCAGATGTCGATCGGCCCGAGTTCGCGTTCGATCCGCTCGGCCGCGGCGTCCAGTTGTGCGTAGTCGGCCATATCGGCGCTGATCGGCAGCGCCGTGCCGCCCTCGGCGTTGATCTCATCGGCGGCACCGGCGAGGCCATCAGTGCCGCGCGCGAGTACGGCCACCCGGTCGCCGCGGCGGCCGAACAGCCGCGCGGTCGCGCGGCCGATGCCGGCGCTGCCTCCATTGATAACGACGGTCTGAGTCATGCCGCGCGGCTACCCGGCTGCGGGTCACTCAAACGGCCGCCGGCCCGCCGGGCATTCCGGTTAGATGAGGGCCCCAGGGGAAGCGGTAGCGGCCATGGCAACCCAGATGTGCGCGCGGGCGCACGCGAACCTGCTGACCCGGTGAACGACCTGTGGCATCCGCGCGTCCTGCGGGAGTACTCCTTCATTGCCGACGGCGAGCGCGGCGCCCTGTTGGGCCCTGACGGCGCGATCGTCTGGCTGTGCGCGCCGCGGTGGGACAGCGGCGCAGTGTTCTCCGCCCTGCTCGGCGGCCAGGGCGGCTACGCCGTCACGCCGGCTGACCCGTGGCACGTCTGGGGCGGCTACTACGAGCCCGCCAGCCTGATCTGGCGGAGTCGCTGGGTTGGTAGCGGCATCGTGGAGTGCCGCGAGGCGCTGGCGATGCCAGCCGATCCGCACCGGGCGGTGATCCTGCGCCGGATCGAGGCATGTGCGGGTCCCGCGCGGGTGTCGGTCGTGCTCGACGTGCGGGCCGGGTTCGACCGCAGCCCGATGCGCGACCTGGCCAGGGAGCGGGGCGTCTGGACGGGCCGCAGCGGAGCGAGCGCGCGATCGGGCTCGGTGTGGTTCCGGTGGTCAGGCGCGGCCAAGGCCAGGCCAGACCGGGACGGCCGGCTGCGGATGACACTGACGGTCCAGCCCGGCCAGCACCACGACCTGGTGCTCGAGATCTGCGACCGGCCGTTCGGCGAGCCGCCCGCCGGCGCGGGGGACGCCTGGGCCGCCACCGAGGACGCCTGGGCCGGAGCCGTTCCGTCCTGCGACGGTCTGGTGGCCGCCAGGGACGCGAGCCATGCCCACGCCGTCCTCAGGGGGCTGACCTCGGCATCGGGCGGCATGGTCGCGGCCGCCACGACCTCCCTGCCCGAACGGCTCGAAGGTGTGCGCAACTACGACTACCGGTACGCGTGGATCCGCGATCAGTGTTACGCCGGCATCGCAATGGCGGCGCATGGCGCACGTGATCAGCTCTCGGCTACGGTGCGGTTTATCACCGAGCGGGTGCTCGCCGACGGCCCTGACCTGAGGCCCGCCTACACGGCCCACGGCCAGCCCATTCCCGACGAGCGCAGCCTCCGGCTGCGCGGCTACCCGGGAAGCTCGGTCCGGATTGGCAACCGGGTGCGCAAGCAGTTCCAGCTGGACAGCCTTGGCGAGATCCTGCAACTGCTCGCCGCAGCGGCGGAGCTCGGTGTGCTCGACGCGGACGGCATCCGCGCCGCCGATGTGGCCGCCAGCGCCATCGAGCAGCGCTGGCACGATCCTGAGGCGGGGATATGGGAGCTGCACGACGACCGCTGGACGCACTCCAGGCTGTGCTGCGTGGCCGGGCTGCGGGCGGCTGCCGCCGCGATGGTGGCTTCTTCCGGGCCTGGCGGGGTGTCGCCCGGTGGCGTCGGCACGCGGCTGGCTGCTCAGTGGAGCAGCCTGGCCGACGCGATCATGGCGGACATGAGCAAGGCGGTGCATCCAACCGGCCGCTGGACCCGGGCCGTCGGAGACGATCGTGTCGACGCGGCCCTGCTGCCCTCCGTGTTGCGCGGTGCGCTGCCGCCCGACGACCCGCGATCGGTGGCCACAGTCGCCGCCATCGCCGCCGAACTCGCTGACGACGGCTTCGTCTATCGCTTCCGGCACGACGACCGGCCGCTCCATGAGTCAGAGGGCGCCTTCCTGCTTTGCGGCTTCTGGATGGCGCTGACCGCGCACGTGCGCGGCAACGACGTCGAGGCCGCGCACTGGTTCGAGCGGAACCGGGCCGCGTGCGGGCCCGCCGGCCTCTACACCGAGGAGTACGACGTGCACCAGCGGCAGCTGCGCGGGAACCTGCCGCAGGCCTTCGTGCACGCCGCCATGCTCGAGTGCGCCGTCAGGCTGTCTGGCGACACGAGCCTCGGGCCCTCCGGGCCGCTTCTGCCTCGGGCCCTCCGGGCCGCTCGCCTCGGACCCTCCGGGCCGGCTTCTCGCCTCGGGCCGGGAACTGGGCGTTTACCTGACTAGACCGTTATTGGGCACGACCGGTGGGTAAGCAACGGACTTGCGAGCACAACAGATCGGACAAGGAAGGGAACCAGATAGGCATGGCAACGACCAAGCAGATGCAGTCCGCCAGATCCAGTGCGAAGAAGGCTCAGCGGTCGGCGTCAAGCAAGAAGACGATCGCGCACATGCCGCCTAAGACCAAGACGGCGCTCGGCAAGCAGGGTGCGGCGGTGGCGCAGCGCAAGCGGACCGGGGGTAGCACACCGAAGACGCGCGCCGAGCTGTACGAGATGGCCAAGCGGCGCGACCTGCCCGGGCGGTCGAAGATGGGCCGCGACGAGCTCGCCAAGAAGCTCGGCGTTCGCTGAATCCGAACCCTGACCGTCCGCAAAGGCGGTCAGGGTAGGTCAGGTGTGCAAGGCCCGGCATCGCGCCGGGCCTTGGCATGATCACTGGTCCCGGTCATGACCGGGCGGATCTTGGCCTGGCGCCGCGCGGGATGCGAGAGTTGGAGTCGTGGCCAAGGACACCGACAAGCTCGGGCGGTACTGGGCCAAGCGTGACTTCGCCAGGACGCCAGAACCGGCGGGCGCGCCGGCCGGGCAGGGCGGAGCAGACAGCCGGCGGCGCTTCGTCGTGCAGCGGCACCGCGCCAGGCGGATGCACTACGACCTGCGCTTCGAAATCGACGGCGTCCTGATGAGCTGGGCTGTGCCGAACGGCCCGACCCTTGATCCGGCCGTGAAGCGGCTGGCCGTCCACGTCGAGGACCATCCGATCGAGTATCTCGACTTCGAGGGCGTGATCCCCGCCGGAGAGTACGGCGGCGGCGATGTCATCGTCTGGGATCTCGGCACGTGGGAGCCGCATGCGACCGATGACCCTGCGGGCGCAGTCGCATCCGGTGAGCTGCACGTCGACGTCACGGGCCACAAGCTCCATGGCCGCCTGATCCTGGTCCGCAGTGGCGGCCGGGGGCGCCGGGGCGGAACGCGCGCAGACTCTGGTCATTCTGGCGGCGAATCTGAGCAGTGGCTGCTGTTGCACAAGGACGACGAGTCGGCCGTCAAGGGCTGGAACCCCGAGGACCATCCGCTGTCAGTCCTGTCCGGACGCACCAACGATGAGGTGCGCGCCGACCCTGACCGGATGTGGCGGTCGGACCTGCCGCCCGCCGAAGCGTCGATCGCGCTGCGGCCGCCGACCATACCCGGGCCAAGCCAGGACGATCTCGACGCGCTCGAGGAGCTAGGGAGCAACGGCCGCTGGGACGTGTTCGACCGCTCACTTCGGCTGACGAACCTGGACAAGGAGCTGTTCCCTGGCCGGCCTGGCGCCCCCGACGGCGTTACCAAGCGCGAGCTGATCGGCTACGCGGCCAGGATCGCGCCGGTGATCCTGCCGTACCTGGCAGGCCGCCCGCTGAACATGCACCGTTTTCCCGGCGGCGTCGGCGTGCCCGGGTTCTGGCATAAGCAGCTTCCCGACCACGCGCCCGACTGGGTACCGCGCTGGGACAATCCGGAGGCGGAGCGGGGGAGGACAACGACCTACCTGGTTGTCGACGAGCCGGCGGCGCTGATCTGGGCCGCGAACTTCGGGGCGCTCGAATGGCACGCCTGGACCGCCACTACCACCAGCCCGCGCAGCCCGAGCTACGCGCTGATCGACATCGACCCAGGATCCACGACGACCTGGGAGGAGATCCTCGTCCTGGCCAGGCTGCACAGGACGGCTCTCGGGCATCTCGGCGTGCGGGCGCAGCCGAAGGTCACCGGGCGACGTGGCATCCAGATCTGGATCCCGGTGACACCGGGATTGAGTTACGAGGACACGCGTGGCTGGGTCGAGCATTTGTCGAAGACCATCGGCTCTGTCGTGCCCGAACTAGTGAGCTGGAAGTGGGATGTCAAGGAGCGAGGCGGTCTGGCACGCCTGGATTACACCCAGAACGTGAGCAACAAAACGCTCGTGGCGCCGTATAGCCCAAGGGCGGCGCCTGGAGCGCCGGTCTCAGCGCCGATCGCCTGGGAAGAGCTGGATGATCCGTCGTTGCGTCCTGACGGATTCACGATCAGGACGATCGGGGACCGGATCGCCGAGCGCGGTGACCTGTTTAGGCCGGTGCTAGGAGCGGGACAGCAGTTGCCATCCGTCGACTAGGCGCCGCCCAGACGTCGCAGCGAGATAGCGCCGTTCAGCCTCGGCGGCGGGAGAAGTAGCCGGCGATCCCGGCCTCGGCCTGGCTGGCGATGAACGCCCCGCGCACCGTGACGAGGATCTCGTCCGCATGATCAAGGCAGGCCCAGAGCGAGTCGCCCTTTGAGTCGGCGAGCTTGACGCTGGCCTGCTGGCCGCACCGGTTGCCGTCGATGTCGCTGACCTGACAGACCGGGGTGGCGTGGCCGCGGGACGCGACCACGGTGGCCGCCTCCTTCAGGAGCGAGAAATGCGGCGAGGCGTCATCGTGCTCGGGCTCTGGCTGTGTCGCCAAGCGCTCCCGCTGGCCGAGCAGCACCGTGTTGCCGTCGGGATCGGACATCTTGGCCTCGCCGCCCTTGGCGTGCGGCGGGTAACCCATGTGGATGACCTCGACCCCGGCGGAGCGGAGTTGCTCGATGGCCGCGTCCACGTCGTCGAAGTAAAAGTAGAAGAGCAGCGGGAGCCGCGGCACTTCCAGCGGCGGTTTGGTCGAGGCGAGCAAGACCATGTAGCCGCCGTGATGGAGCGCCGACCAGGCGGAGGTCTCACCCTTACCGCTCGATTGTTCACCGAAGCCGAGCAACTCGTAAAAGCGCCGCGAGAGGTCGATGTCGCGCACGTACGTCGCGGCGACCATCTCCTGCAAGGCGGGAGCCATTGGCACAACATACTCGGGTTCGCCGCGGCTCCGCGCTGTCCGTGCGATGGTTCGCGCCTCACTTGTGACCCGCGGCAGCGTGCTCGGTCCAGGCGTGGGGCCTGATCGAACACGCGTTTGAATTTGTGATTATGATTGAGCCATGACTACCGCGTTCCAGGCGTCACTCTTCGACGTGGAGCCGGCGTCTGGCGTCGGGACCAGCCAGTTCGGTGTGCTTGACGAGTCGGCCAGGATCCGCCTGTCGCATGGTGCCTGGCTTGACCTGGTGCCAGGCTGGCTGCGCGGAGCCGACGATCTGTTCGGGCGCCTCACCGAGACCGTGCCCTGGCGAGCCGAGCGACGGTGGATGTACGACCAGGTCGTCGACGTCCCCAGGCTGCTCTGCTATTACGGTGCTGACGAGCCGCTGCCCGATCCCATCCTCACGGACGCAGGTCGTGCCCTTGATCAGCATTATCGCCGTGAGCTCGGTGAATCCTTGTGCACGGCTGGGTTGTGCCTGTACCGCGACGGACGGGACAGCGTGGCGTGGCACGGTGATACCGCGGGCCGGCGGGTGCGCGAAACGGTCGTCGCGATCGTGTCGCTCGGCACGCCGCGCGCGCTGCTGCTGCGCCCGCGCCGCGCGAGCGGGCAGACGCTGCGGTACTTGGTCGGGCACGGTGACCTGCTCGTGATGGGCGGCACCTGCCAGCACACCTGGGAGCATTCGGTTCCCAAGACCGCTAAGCCGGCTGGCCCTCGGATCAGCGTTCAATTCCGGCCGGCCGGAATCCGGTAGCTGGCAGGCATCCGCGCCCGGTGTCAGCACCTGAGTCCGGGTTGACCAGCTTCCGCCAATTAAGCATCGGGTCTACCCTGAGCACTCAGGAGGCTCGTGGCAGATGCTGCACGTCTGCGTCCTAGGGGAGCAGTCGATCATCGATGAGCGGACCGCAAGCGTGCGGATCCGCTCGTCGCGTACTGTCGCGCTCATTGGCTTCCTCGTGGCGCACTCAGGGTCGCCGCAGAGCCGGCAGCGGATCGCCGGGCTGTTCTGGCCGGAATCGGCGGACGGCCAGGCGCTCACCAACTTGCGGCGCGAGCTGCACAACCTGCGCCAGATCATGGGCGATGATCCGTCGCTGGTCGTGACGCCCAGGGACCTGTGCTGGCAGGACAGCCGGACGTGCCGGGTCGACCTGCGGGTCTTCGACAGCGAGCGGAAGGCGGCGCTGGCAGCGAGCGCGGCGGGGGACCTAGCCCGTGTTCTCGCGCACGCCGACATGGCAGTCGGTCAGTACCGCGGTGAGTTCCTGCCGGGAAGCTACGACGACTGGCTGCTTGACATCAGGACGGAACTTCAGCGGCAGTGCGCCGACCTGTACGACCTGCTCAGCGAGACCCGTGCCAGCAGCGGCGACCTCACCGGTTCGGTCGCTGCGGCGCGCCGTAGGATCCAGCTTCAGCCGCTGGAGGAGGTCGGCTACCGCACGCTCATGCGCCTGCAAGCCGATCTCGGCGACCGGGCAGGCGCGCTGAGCACCTATCACCACTGCGCGTCGGTGCTGGAGCGCGAGCTCGGTGTCGTGCCCGATGCTCCGACGCAGGACCTCCTTGCGCGCCTGATGAGCTCTGCCGAACGGGCTGAGGTCCGGCCGCCGGCGAAGAAGCCGGCACCCGCAGCCCGGCCGGGAGCCGCGTCCGCACAGCTTGTGGGCCGCTCCCGCGAAGTCGGCCTGCTGCGCGAGCGGTGGCAAGCTGCGGCCGCCGGCCAGGCTGGCCTGGTCGTCGTCCGTGGCGGGGCGGGTGTCGGCAAATCCCGGCTGGTGGCTGCCGTGGCCGAGCAGGCGAGGAGCCAGGGCGCCGTCGTCGCGATGACACAGTGCTTCGCGACCCAGGGACGGCTGGCGTTGGCGCCGGTGGCCGACTGGCTGCGTAACCCGGTGAGCAGGCCAGGGATCGCCGCGCTCGACCAGGCGTGGCGGACGGAGGTGGACAGGCTGGTGCCGTCGGGCCTCGGTCAGGGCGACGACGTGGCCAGCGCCAGGGCGATGGTGGACGCCTGGCAGCGGCACCGGTTCTTCGAGGGCCTGGCCCGCGCGCTGATCGGCGCGGGCCGGCCGACGCTGCTGATGCTGGACAACCTTCAGTGGTGCGACGAGGAGACGCTCGCGTTCCTGGCGTTCGGCCTGACGCTTGACCCGGACGCACCGCTGCTGGTGACCGCCACGCTGCGAGATGACGAGTCCGATGATTACTCGGTGCCTGCCGAGTGGGTGGCCGGGATGCGCGAGGGCGGCAGGCTGACCGAGCTGACGCTGGCTCCGCTCGAGGCTCCCGACACCGCGCGCCTCGCCGAGACGATCGCAGGCCGCCCGCTGCGCGAGCCGGACGTTGCGCTGCTGCAGGCCACCACCGGCGGTTTCCCGCTGTTCATTGTCGAGGCCGTCCGCGGCAGCCAGGACCTCATCCACGGCAGAATGCCGGTGGGCGACCTGTCCGCTGTGCTCCGAAATCGCCTCGGTCAGGTCAGCCCTCCCGCGCGCGAGATCGCCGGCCTCGCGGCGGCAGTTGGCACGGATTTCACGCTCGACCTGCTGACTGAGGCCAGCGACCTCGACGCCGACGTCGTTGTCGGAGCCGTCGACGAGCTGTGGCGGCGCCGGATCGTTCAGGAGTTCAGAGACGGCTACGACTTCTCCCATGACCTCTTGCGCGACACGGCATACGGCCAGGTCAGCCCCCCTAAGCGGTGGCTGCTGCACCGGCGCATCGCGCAGGGACTCGAGCTGCTGCACCCGGACGGCACCGATCAGGTGGCCGCACAGCTCGCCGAGCAATACGCCCGCGGCGGAAGGCCGGGGCGGGCGGTCGCCTACTATCGTCGCGCCGCTGACCTCGCGGCTCGCGTGTTCGCGCACGCCGAGGCGATCAGGCTGCACAAGCAGGCACTGTCAGTGGTCCGGTCGTTGCCGGCCGGAGTCGAAAGAGACAGCCGGGAGCTGGCGATCCTCGAGGCCATCGCGGCGCCGCTGAATGCGAGGTACGGCTACGCCTCGGCTGAGCTGCAGCTGACCCTGGAGCGATCGATTTCGCTGGCCCAGTCGCTCGGGCGTACGGATGCGCAGGCGACGAGCCTTGCTGCGCTGAACACCGCGGAGTTCGTGCAGGGGCGCACCGCTGACAGCCACCGAACCGCCTTGCGGGCACTGGCCCTGGCCGAACCCGGCTCCCAGCTGAGCGGGCACGCGCACTTCGGCGTCGGCGGCTCGGCGCTCAGCCTGGGCCGCCCGGCCGAAGCGCTTGAGCACCTGGACCTGGCCGCCCAGCAGAACGCCGGATCGATGTGGCTGACCGTCGGCACCCGCCCTGACCTGCACGGCACCGCCTGGAAGGCGCATGCGCACTGGCTGCTAGGCCACGACGAGGACGCCCTCGCGGCCTGCCGCGAAGCGGTCGCGGCTGGCCGTGTCGCGGGGCATCCGTACAGCATGGCCGTCGTGCTGGCCTATGCCGGCGTCACCTACCAGATCTGCGGCAGGCTGCCTGATCTGGCTGGGACCGTGCCGGAACTGCGTGACCTGTGCGAGCGGCACGGCTTCGCGTACTACAGGGAGTGGGGCCTGATTCTGGACGGCTGGTCCCGCGGTGACGAGTCAGGGATCCCGCTGATCAGGCAGGGCATCGGCAACCTGCGCGCGGCCGGGGCGTTTGCCAGGATGCCGTACTGGCTGTCGCTGCTCGCCGACCTGCTGGCGCGAACCGGTCAGCGCGACGCGGCGCGGGCCACACTCGACGCGGCAGCGGTCACCGGACAGTCGCACGATGACGTGTGGTGGCTGCCAGAGGTGCTCAGGATGCGCGCGATGCACGAAGAGTCGGACCAGGCTGCGCTCACTCGGCTCCGCGCCGCCGCGGCGCTGGCATCCGCGCACGGCAGCGTTGCGCTGCTGCGCCGGTGCGAGCGGGATATCGCGGCGCGTGGCGGCGGCTATCCGGACGGCGCCGTTCGGCCTGCCGGATCTGGCGTTCGCCCGGACACCTAAGACGGCGGTTGCCGGCGAACGCTGCGCGAACGCGGCAGGTCCTAGCTTCGCCATGTCTGCAAGACAACAGGATTCCGGAGGGGACCCACCATGACTTCCACTGCTTCCACGACGACGGCCGCGCCGTATCACGAACTCGCGTCCAGCTTGCGTGGCGAGCTCATCGTGCCGGGCGACCCCGGCTACGACGACGCTCGCGCGGTATACAACGGCATGATCGACAAGCGACCCGCGGCGATCGCGCGCTGCCGGGACGCCGCGGACGTCATCACCTGCGTACGCTTCGGCCACGAGCACGGCGTTGAACTCGCCGTGCGCAGCGGTGGCCACAACGCCGGCGGCCTTGGCGTCTGGGACGACGCGCTCGTCATCGACCTCTCGCAGCTTCGCAGCACGACGGTCGACCCCGCGAACCACACGGTGCGGGTTGACGCGGGCTGCACCTGGGGCGACGTCGACCACGCGACCGTGGCGTTCGGCATGGCCACGCCATCGGGCTTCCTGGCATCCACCGGTGTGGCTGGCCTGACGCTCGGCGGCGGCATCGGCTACCTGTCCAGGCGCTTCGGGCTCACGGTCGACAACCTGCTGTCCGCCGATGTGGTGCTGGCCGACGGCACGTTCGTGACCGCGAGCGAGACGTCGCATAGCGACCTGTTCTGGGCCCTGCGCGGCGGCGGCGGCAACTTCGGCGTCGTCACCTCGTTCACGTTCCGATGCCACGACATCGGCGAGAACGGGGTCATCATCGGCGGTCCCGTGCTCTACGACATCGCCGACACCGCGGAGGTCATGCGGTGGTACCGCGAGCTGCTGCCGTCGCTGCCCGAGGAGCTCAGCGGCTGGATCGCACTGCTGACGATCCCGCCGGCGCCGCCGTTCCCCGAGGAGCTGTGGGGCCGCAAGGCGTGCGGCATCGTCTGGTGCTACACCGGCCGGCACGACCGTGCCGATGAGGTGCTCGAGCCGGTCAAGAGCTTCGGCTCGCCGCTCGTGGTCGGCCTGATGGAGATGCCGTTCGACGTGCTGCAGAGCGCGTTCGACGCGCTCTACCCGGCCGGCTTGCAGTGGTACTGGCGAGCGGACTTCTTCAACGAGATCTCCGACAAGGCAATCGACGTGCACCTCAAGTACGGCGCGCAGCTGCCGACCGGGCACTCGACCATGCACATGTACCCGATCGACGGTGCGGCAGGCCGGGTGCCGGCCGGTTCCACGGCCTTCGCCTACCGCGACGGCGGCTGGGCTGGCGTGATCGTGGGCGTCGACCCTGACCCCGCGAACGCCGAGCGGATCTCGGCCTGGGCCAGGGCGTACTGGGACGAGTTGCACCCGACCTCGGCCGGCGGTGCCTACGTCAACTTCATGATGGAGGAGGGCAGCGACCGGGTGAAGGCGTCCTACCGCGGCAACTACGAGCGGCTGTCCAGGATTAAGGACCGCTACGACCCGCAGAACGTGTTCCACATCAACCAGAACATCGTTCCCGCTGGTGGCGCGGTGCCATCAGCCTGACCAGAGCGCGTCGAGAGTGGCGTCGATCTGCGCGGTGAGGGGTCCGGCCCGGACAAAAAACGGGGGATTCGGGCTGGCCTCCACCGTGACGCAGACGGCCATCGCGGCAGCGTCGAGGAACCTGGTGATCTGGCCGAGGCTGTGCCGGTCGTCCCGCCCAGTGCGGTGATGATGCAACCGCAGCGGCGCGTAGAGATAGAGCTCATCTCGGGCCCTGGTGACGGCCACGTAGAACAGGCGCTGCTCCTCTTCGAGGCCGACCCGGCTGGTGAGCGCCATATCGCTCGGCACCGCCCCGTCGACGAGGTGTGGCAGGTGGACGACCGGCCACTCCAGGCCCTTGGCCGAGTGGATCGTCGAGATGACCAGGTAGTCGTCGTCCAGCCTGGGCGGCCCGGCCAGGTCGGAGGCCGAGACTGGCGGATCGAGGGCCAGCTCGACAATGGCGTCATGCAGGGACGGGTGGCTGGCCGCGGCGTCGGTCAGCCGCTGCAGGTCCGCGATCCTGGCGGCCGCGTCTCCGTACCTGGCCCGGAGCGGCCTGTCGAGCGCGGCCAGGACGGCGGCCGCTTGCTCGGCGGTGCCCGCGAGCAGCGCAGCGGCGGCAAGGCTGTGCAGGGTGGCGGCGAGTTCCTCCCGCGAGCGGGCTGGAGCGGCGGCGACGGCCTCGTTCTGCCGGGACAGGGCGGCCTGGTTGTGCGGCGCTTCCTCGCTGAGGTGCAGCGCGGCGCTGATCCGCCTGGCGTGCGCTGGCCCTATCCCGTCGTGCAACCGGAGCAGGCGGAACCAGGCGATATCGTCGGCCGGGTTCGTGATCACCCGGAGCGCCGCGAGGAAGTCGCGGACGTGCGCGGCCTCGGTGAAGCGCAGGCCGCCGTACTTGACGTACGGGATCCCGCGGGCCGAAAGCTCGATCTCGAGCACGTCACTGTGGTGCGACGACCTGACCAGTACAGCCTGATCGCGCAGGTCTGTGCCGGACTCGCGTGCTTCCAGGACCCTGGCGCAGATCTGGGTTGCCTGCGTGGCCTCGTCGTAGCACCGGACCAGATTCGGCAGCGGGCCGTTCTTCCTGATCGCCGTCAGTTCGAGCTCGAGGCCGGGGGACTGGGGCCTGACAAGGTTGGCAAGCCTGAGCACTGGGTGCCTGCTCCGGTAGTTCCTTGACAGGCGCACGACGCCGAGACCAGGAAAGTCGGCGTGCAGGCGCCGCAGGTGCTCAGGATCGGCACCGCGGAAGGCGTAGATCGCCTGCGCGTCGTCGCCCACGCAGGTCAGCCCGCCGCCATCGGGCCGCAGCAGCCTGACGATGTCGGCCTGCACGGCATTGACGTCCTGGTATTCATCGACCAGCACGGCGTCGAACATCCCGCGCAGCACTGGGCCGGCTGAGCTGTCCGCGAGCGCGGCGCGCCAGAGCAGCAGCAGATCGTCGAAGTCGACCAGCCCGTGGCTGCGCTTATGCGCGACGTACGCGCGGAACATCTCCGAGAGTTCGCTGGTGAAGTTCGTGCACCACGGATAGCCGGCCTTGACGACGTCGTGCACGGGCTGCTGCGTGTTCACGCAACGGGAGTAGATGTCGGCGCAGACTCCAGCCCGCGGCGTCCGCCGCTCGGTGCTGATCAGCCCGTGGTTGCCGCGAAGCACGTCGAACAGGTCGGTGACGTCGCCAGGATCGATGACCGTGAACTGGGGCGGCAGCGCGAACGCCTCGGCGTGCTGCCTGATGATCCGGTGCGCGATGGAGTGGAACGTGCCGCCCCTGATCCGTCCGGGCGATGCTGCCGCCTGCGAGCCGGCTGTTGCCTGATCTGCGCCAGCGTCCGGGGAGAGCCTCGACAGCATCTCTTCGGCCGCGCGGCGGGTGAACGTCAGCAACAAGATCCTGGTCGGGTCCATGCCCTGGTCGCGTAGCCAGCCGGCCCGTGCCGTGAGAGTCCTGGTCTTGCCAGTGCCCGCCCCGGCCAGTACGAGCAATGGACCAGACGGCCACGTGACAGCTTGCCGTTGCTCTTCGTCAAGATCTTCGAGAACCGCGCCGGATTCGAACACGACGACGAATGTAACGCCACCCGCTGACAATACTGATTAACTCGGCGTGGCTCGGCGTGGCTCGGCGCGTTGGCCGTCGAATGTCCGATGCAATGAGATGTCCGGTATCTGGGCAGTGGCGTACGCTCGGCCTGACAACTTGAGTGGGGATGCCGTGTTCAAGAGCGCTGAAGAACGAGAAGCCGAACGCCGGGCACGTGCCGAAGAGCTGGACCGCGAGGAGGCCGGCCGCGCCGAGCAGGCGAAGGCGGCCGAAGAGCAGCGAAAGCGTGCCGCGTTCCTGGCAAGTCCCGTTGGCGCCGCTACAGCCGCGAAGGAGAATGGGCAGACGTTCTTCGAGATACAGCTCGAAGTGGGCGCTCACGTCGGTAGTGCCGTTTTCGGTGCGGCCGACGGCCGCCGCAGCGCCTCGAGTTCCGCCGTCATTCTCGGTGACATAGAAAGGCTCGGCTGGCACCTGGAGCACGTCGGCTACTACTTCATGATCACCGGCGAGACCAGTACGGAACGCATATTCGTGAGCGGCCAGGCCACCGCCGTCAGCGGCACGACGATCGGTGTGTACCTGTTCCGCAACACTGCGCCGCCTAGGGCGAAGACCTGAGTCGCGATCTGAGGATTGGGTCGTGCGCGCAGGTCGGCAAGGAACGGGCCCGGTGAGCGAGGAGAGGCAGCGGCCGCCGCTGCAGAACCGGGTGAAGCCGACCGGTGAGATCGTGTCGCACCCAGGGCGCGGGATGCTGATGGGCAACCGAGGCTGCATCCACAACGCCGACCGGACCCTGGGCGTGACTCGCTGGCGCTCCAAGTTGTGGATCTGCTGCGTGCTCGACTACGGCGGCTGGCAGCGGGACGTCATGCCGCCCGGGCGCTGGACTGCGCTGTTCTTCCTCGACGAGGCGACGGCTCTGGCGGCGGGTCACCGGCCATGCGGGTACTGCCGCGAGGCCGACCATCGCTGGTTCGGTGAAAGTTGGTGGGTAGCCCAGGGCCTGACCGCACGCCCGCGTGCCTTCGAGATGGACGCGTGGCTGCATGGCGAACGCGTCGACGGGCGGACCAGGCGCCAGCGGACCCGCGAGGTAGCGCTCGGTGAGGTGCCGGACGGCGCGATGGTCAGCTACGCCGCCGGTCCCGCCCTGCGGACCGGCGGCACGCTGCTGCCGTGGTCATTCGACGGCTACGGCCCGCCAGTGCGGCCAGCGGCTCGCACGCGCGTCGACCTGCTCACGCCGCCCGCGATCGTCGCCGTACTCAAGGCCGGGTACTTGCCTCTCGTTCACCCCAGCGCCGGACCGACCTCAATGCGGGCGTTCAGCCGCGGCTAGTGAGCGAGGCCGCTGCCTGGGCGGCAGCAGCCAGGCCGCCGGCTGGGCGGCACCAGCCAGGCCACTCGGCCTGATGGCTCGCTCAGGCGGCTCGCCCAGGTGGCTCGCTCAGGCGGCTCGGTCCAGTGGCAGGGTCCAGTGGCAGGGTCCAGTGGCAGAATGCGGGCGTGAGCGGAACAGCGACATTCGTTCTTGTGCACGGCGCATGGGGCGGTGCGCACGGATTCCGGCCGGTCCGGCCGCTGCTCCGCGCGGCCGGGCATGAGGTGTTCACGCCGAGCCTGACCGGCATCGGCGAGCGGGTGCACCTGGCGAGCCCGCAGGTCTGCCTGAGCACGCACATCGCCGACGTCGCCAACGCGGTGCTGTACGAGGACTTGCGCGGCATCGTACTGCTGGGATTCTCCTACGGCGGGTTCGTGGTCACTGGCGCCCTGGAGCACATCGGCGACCGGGTCAGCCATCTGGTTTACCTCGACGCGTTCGTGCCTGCGGACGGCCAGAGCCTGGACGGCGGAGGCGGCGGCCGGACCGCCGCGATCGGGCCAGGCGCAGGCTGGCTGGTGCCGCCGTATCCGCGGGACTTCGACGACCCGGCAGAGGCCGCCTGGTCCGCAGAGCGCCGCACCCCGCACCCGGTCGGCTGCTTCAGCGAGCCGGTCCGCCTGGCCCGGCCGCTGGAGGACTACCCGTTCACCAGGACCTACATCAAGGCATCCGGGGAACCCCGCGCCGACGTGCCAGGACCGTTCTGGGCAGCGGCGGATCGTGCCAGGAACTCCGAGGCTTGGCGCTACCACGAGATCGCCACCACTCACATGATCCCCAGCAACCGTCCCGACGATCTTGCCCGCATCCTCCTCGAACTCACCTGACGCGAGCAGGCGGCTGCGCGCTGCTAGCGGCCGTTGGCGGAGAAATGCTGGTAGTCGGGGGAGCCGGACCAGTACCCTCCCCATCCCCAGCCGACCGATTTGAAGGCCGACACCAGGATTCCGGCGGGATATGCCATCCCTGGCCGGATGTCTGCTCGGTTGACGTAGGCGGCACCGGCGGACGGGTGAACGCCAGATCCTGCCTCGATGTAGGGATTCTGAAGAGTGTTTACATCTACTGCCAGCCCGTATGCGTGCATCGACCACTGCGGCGGTCCTGGCGCGACGGCGCGGCGGCAATTGAATCCCGAGGTGTTGTCGGCGGCCATGGACCGCGGGTCGCTGCCGTGGAATACGTCGACCGGTTTCATCATCCTGATCGGGAACCGGGCGCGGTAGAGGAGCGAGAAGACCTTGATTATCTTCTCGGCGACCCTGGCGTTCACGATGATCTCGCCGGTGTGCGCCGTGCCGTCAAAGCCGATATAGGACACGTGGATCGCGCGCAGCACGCTCGGCGATACGGGGCAGCCGGGATGCCAGCTGAATGGCACGTCCCTTGGGGAGAGCGGGCCGGACACAGTTGCGGAGAAGTGCGGCAAGGGCAGCCTCGTACGGTGTGGCCCGGGTCCGGGTGTGGCTCGAGGAGGGTCGCCAGGTGCTGGGCCGGTGGATGGCGTTTGTGTTGATGTTGCCGCCGCCGGTGCCGGCGCCGCCGTGGGCGGACGGGCGCTTCCCGCGTCGCAGCCAGTGCCGACCATGATCGCCGCGAAGGCCACGGCGGTGGCCATGACGCGTGGGCTGATCACGACCACAGGGTACGGCGCAACCGGCCGAACTGACCTGGGTAGCGGTCAGGCATCGTCCGGCCCGGCCCTCGCCAGGCCCGGCCCTCGCCCGGCCCGGCCCTCGCCCGGCCCTCGCCCAGCCCTCCGCCGGCCCGCCCCTCCACCGACCCCCCCTCGGCCCCGGACCGGCCCGCGGCTTTCATGATCACGGACGACTTTTCGCACGGGCGCAAAAAACTGTCCGCGATCATGGAAACGACCGCGCAAGGAGCCACATGAGCGGCTCTCGCACGGACACCGTCGCCGAGTTGATCGCGCGCAAGGTCCTCGTGAGCAGACCGGGTGTCCCCCCGCGACTTTGCACTGGCTGGATCAGAGCAAACGCGACATAGCGGACGTGATCCCGGCCGGCGGGGCCCCAAGTTCTTGCCGCCCGCCATGATCACGG
Organism: uncultured Actinomycetota bacterium; assembly: GCA_963696215.1. GTDB lineage: Bacteria > Actinomycetota > Actinomycetes > Streptosporangiales > Streptosporangiaceae > Chersky-822. The sequence continues at coordinate 75,383 of CAVOJF010000002.1, read as the reverse complement.
ACGATTCTGAGCAGGATTGCGAAAAGGTGTCCGTGATCATGAAAACTAGAGGCGGGAGCGGGGGCTGGGGCGACGGGGCATGATGGACCTGGCATCGGCCTCATGACGGGAGGGCAGCGATGCGCTCAGCGCTCCGGGTGCGGCCAGCGCTGGCACTGCCGGCGCTCGTCCTGGCGTTGGTGGCGGTGCAGGCCGGAATCCTGCCGGCCGGGCACGCCCGTGCCGGGTGGGCGGGGCTCGCTGGAACCCGGGCCGTGCGGCAGTTGATCACGGTGACCGCGGCATCGCATTCGGCCACCTTCGCGGTCTTGCGGGCGTACCGGGTATCTGGCGGCAAGCGGATCCTGGTCCTCGGTCCGTGGACCGCGCGCGTGGGCTACAACGGTGTGGCCAGACCGGGCAGGAAACGAGAGGGAGATGGCCGGACCCCTTCGGGTACCTACGCGATCAGCTTCTTCTTCGGCGTACAGCCAGATCGCGGGTTCGCGTTCTCCTTCCGGCACGCGCACACCTACGACTACTGGGACGACGACCCGGCCAGCGCTCGCTACAACGAGTGGGTCAATGCGCGCAAGCACCATCCAGGCGCCAGACCTGAGCCGCTGCATCAGGTACCCGCCTACGACTACGCGGCCGTGATCGCCTACAACACAGCCCGCGTTCCGGGTCTGGGCAGCGCGATCTTCCTGCACGTAGGGACCGGCACGGCAACTGCCGGCTGCGTCTCTCTGCCGCTGGCCAGACTGATCAAGATCATGCGCTGGCTCCGGCCCCGCGACCATCCCCGGATTACCATCTCTGCCTGAGCACGGTGTGCCGCGCAGAGCTGCCGGGTGCCACAATCGTCCGCCCGGGGTAGCGCGCGAGCGGCGCTCGGGTCGCTGTGCGCGGGGCGCCGGCGAGCTTCCGGCCGACCGTTCTGGGCTCTATGATCATGGTGCCGGAAGAAGGCGGAAGATGATCATTCTCGTCACGGTCGGCACCCTGCTCGCCCTGGCATTCGGCCTGCCCATCGCCATCGATTTCCGCGCCCGCAAGTCCCTGCGACGACGCGCGCGAAGCCCACAGGCTGGCCAGGTCGAAGCAAGCAAGGGGGACTGGCTCCCAATCACCCCTGAGTATTTTGGCCATGGCGCCACCGAGTACTTCCCGCCGCCCGACGATGGGCGCCCTCCGCATTAGCGCGCTTCTGGCCAGCGAGCCTGCGCCGGTCCTACGGGATCTTCCAGTTCACGCCTGCGGCCTTGTGCCTGCTAAAACGCCCACCTGGGCTTCGCGGTTACACACCGTGCCGCCAGGCCGATTGCGAATTCGGGCCGACAGGGTGGCGAGACCAATGACGGTCCCGGGCATATACGGCGGAGCCCTAGGCGCCGGATGTGAGGAGCGAGACGATGGACGGTGACGCGCAGGTCAGGGCCAGGATCATGGAGCATTGGCGGGCCTCGGAGCAGAGGGACAGCGCGGCGGAGCATGCCATCTACGCGGCGGACGCGATCTTGGATTACCCGCAGTCCGGGGAACGGTTCCGCGGCCGCGCCGACATCGCTGCGCAACGCGGCGGCCATCCGGCGGACCGGCACTTTACCGTGATCCGGATCACCGGCCACGGGGACGACTGGGTCAGCGAGTGCATGATCAGCTACGACGGGGTGCCCTCCCACTCGGTGAGCATCATGGAGTTCTCCGCGGGCCTCGTCGCGCATGAGACTCAGTACTTCGCCGACTCCTTCGACCCGCCGCCGTGGCGGGCGGCACTGGCAGAGCCGATGCCGGGCCGTTCACGCTGACGCCCAGGACCGCGGGAGCCGGCATCAGCGTTCAGTGTCAGCACCTGGCGGAACCGGGGAGGTTCGGCGAGGCGGGAACGGGCAGGCGGGCGATCACCGTGCGGTCCTGGTTGATCTCCTCGACCGCCCGCAATGCGGTGCCGCCGAAGTCGCCGCAGCGCTGGACGGCGAACAGCCACGCGCCGTTCTGCGCGTCGTAGATCCAGGTCCGGCCGTCGGCCAGGACCGCGCGGACGAGCTGGCCCTCCCGCTTAGCGACGTACCCCCCGATCACCGAGAACACGTGGCCGCGGCTGGCGAAACCGCCGACAACATTCAACGAGAACCGGTGCCGCCACCTGCACGGGCCGCGGGCCGGGCCTTGCTGCAGCTGCGGCGGGGCGAACCAGTACAAGTCGATCGAGCAGGTCGCGGCCCGGAAGGTCCACCGGATCGTGCTGAGCGGCCCCTGCAGCACCAACCGCCGCGGGGAATACCGTTCCAGGTCGCTGCTGACGAAGCCGCCGGATCGCAGGGCGATGACCGTCACCGGCACCGGGCTCGGCGACGGCGACGGCGTGTCCAGCCGCTGCCAGGTGCCCTCCGGATTGGAGGCGTTGTCAGCGTCAATGAACGTCCACTCGATGCACCGGCCCCGCGGCGCCGGCGGCCGCGGCGCGGCGGAGCGCGTCGTGCCCAGGTGCGGGCCACCTATCGGCAGCGGGCACCGGCCGGGCGGGGAGCTGTACCCCCAGGCCAGCACGTCGGTGACCGACGGCGGCACTGTCAGCAAGCCGAGCTGATAGCTGATATCCGCGGGAATCCGCCGGGGCGCGCCCTTGCTGCGGCCGAGAAACGACTTGTCCCAGGCCCGCACGCCGTTGAGCTTCGGTTTCGCCCAGGCTGGCGGCGGGGCGAAGGTTTCCCCAGGTGCGATCGTGATGACCGACCGGACCGGCGCTCCCCGGATCACGCGCCAGCCGGAGGCGCCAGTCTCTGATGCCGCCCCCGCCGGTTCATGACCGCCGCGAACGCTTCCGCACCCGGCCGCCACTGCCGCCATGACCAGCGAAGCCGCCAGCACAGCCGCGCGCCGGAGCCCGCACGGATTCACCAATCCCGAATGCACCGGCACGGCCGCAGGCTCCCACGCACAGCGGCCGCTGTAAAGCGCTCGCCGCTCCGGTCGTCGGGGACCGGTCGTCGGGACGGCCCGTTTGAAGGGGAGGTCAGAGCTTGCTGCGGATGGCGACCTGGAACAGCTCGGGCAGCCTGGGTTCGGCCGCGCTTGCGGCGATGCGCTGTCCGATCCAGGCGAGCGCGATCCCGTACACGGCCGAGGCGGCCACCAGGAGCGGCATGCGCACCAACGCGGCTGCCGAATTGGTCAATTCAACCGCAACAACGACGGGTATGGCGCAGACCCCGACGCCGAGCAGGCTGCCGAACGTTGCGCCGAGCGACTGGCCCGTGTAGCCCTCTGCCGCCCTGCGCACGGGGCTGCCGATGCGCCGTTCCATCGGATAGGGGGCCACGACACTGAAGATGTTGCTCAGGCCCAGGGCAGTTCCCAGCGCGGCGGCTCCGACTGCCAGCGCGAGAAAGCCGTCGACCGGATGTCCGGCCACCGCCATCAGGCCAAAGGAGAACACGGCCAGCAGCGGCATCCCGACTGCGGCGAGCGCGATGTTCTGGCCGCAGAAGTAGGCACGGAGCTCGCGGCGGGCGGTCAGGGCGGCGGCTTCTGAGCCGAAGCCTGGCCCGGTCACGCCGATCGAGTTGGCGTGGAACACGCCGGTCATGGCGGCTCCCAAGCCGATGGCGAACAGGATTCCGCCCAGGTATGCCGGCGTGGTGATGACGCGGAACGACACCACGACCATGACGACAGCGATGATGCCCCAGTAGATGAGCGAGGTCGGCTCGCGGCGCTGGTAGATCAGGAACCTGGCTGCAAAGGTTCCCGTCAGTCCATACCGGGCGAAGGGCAGCGCAGTCCCCTTGACCTGGGACGCCTGGCTGGAAGTGTCCGCCGTCACCAGGGCGCGGCTCAGCGAGCGGATCCACAGCCAGCCGAGGACGCCGGTGACGGCGGCGAGGATGACCAGGCGCAGCAGCGCTGTGCCCAGGCGCCCGCTGGACGCGTCCTGGACCGCGTGCGCGGCCAGGCCAGGGGGGATCCAGCGGATCCAGCGGTCGATGCCGGCGAAGCTCGCGGCTCCTATTCGGTGCTGAGCAGCGGCATTCGGCACCACCTGGATGAAGAACTCGTACAGCGCGAAGATCGGCAGGACGAGAAGAGCCGCGAGGTCCCTGCCGCGGCGCGAGCGGAGCAGCCTGGCCAGTGCCGTGATGACGAACCGGGCAAGCGTGATGCAGAACAGCACCTGAAGCAGTACTGCAACAACCGCGACACTCACGCCGGTGACGCCGCGCGCCAGCCCGACGGTCACCCCCATCAGGCCGATCACGTTCGCGAGCGGCCAGGCTCCGGTGGCCGAGGCTGCCAGCAGCCCGATCGCCAGCGGGCGGGTCCGCAGTGGGTAGAGCGAGAGCACCGCCGGGTCGAGCGTCCCGTCGAGGCCGAACACGAGAATGGGCAGGATCAGCCAGCCGAAAGCGAACACGGTGAACACGACACTGGTCTCATCGACCGCAGCGGCCTGGCCGCGCAGCAGGGCCAGGATGAGGAAGACTCCTATCGCGAGCATGCCCGCACCGATTGTGCTGATGATGAACGACACCTTGGCGCGGGTCGACGCGCGCAGCGCGTTGAGCAGCATCCGGATTTTCAGCTGGACGAGGAGCCGAGCCACGACAGTCCCTCCTCCTGGCCGGAGCGCGGGCCGACGATGTCGACGAACGCCTGCTGCAGGGTCTTGCCGCCGCGGACCTGGTCGGTCGTGCCCGCCGCCACGATCAAGCCCTGATCGATGATGCAGACGTGGTCGCAAAGCTGCTCGACCAGTTCCATCACGTGGCTGGAGAACAAGACGGTCGAGCCTGACTGCACGTAGTGAGTCAGCAACCGGCGGATCACGTCCGCTGAGATGGGGTCGACGCCCTCGAGCGGCTCGTCAAGAAACAGCACTGAGGGGTTGTGAATCAGCGCGCAGCCGAGCGCGGCTTTCTTTCGCATGCCGGTTGAGTAGTCGGCGACGAGCCTCTTCGCGTCCGCGGTGAGATCCAGCACGGACAGCAGCTGGGCGCCGCGTGAGCGGGCTTGGGCGGCCGGCAGGCCATGCAGCCGCCCCGCGTATTCCAGCAACTCCGCGCCGCTGAGCCGCTCGAACAGCTGGGACTCGGCCGGCACCACGCCGATGATCGCCTTAGCAGCGCGGAGATCCTCCCACACAGCGATGCCGTTGATCCCGACCGTTCCGCCGTCGGGCCGCAGCAAGCCGGTCATCATCGACAGGGACGTGGTCTTCCCTGCCCCGTTCGGGCCGACGAGGCCGGTACAGGAGCCGGCCTCTACATCAAGATCAATACCGGCGACCGCCTGCTTCTGTCCGAAGCTCTTAAGCAGTCCGCGGACCACGATGGCTGGCTTGCTCATATCACCCTCTCCAACATAGTCACGGCTCCGATCCAGCCGCCTCCGCCCAGCCGCTCGCAACGGTAGGTAATGCACGTACCGCCCACACCGTGGACTACGCGAGAAAGTGCGAATCGGTTCTACCACATGCCCGCGATATCGGACTCTTGCACTAGGGCCGGGCCGCACGATGTCGGGCACGATTCCTCGTCTGCACCAGGCCGCCGGAGCTGATGAAAGACTGTTGCGATGGGTACATGGCCAGGGCACCTGCCAGTGGGTGCGTTGCGGGTCGTGCGGTGGAGCGCGCGCTACGACGAGGCGGTCGTCTTTTACCGTGATGCGATTGGGCTCCAGGTCCTGGAAACCTTCCAGGACAGCTACGGCCTGGACGGGACGATCCTCGGCCTGCCCGGGAGCCCCGTTCACCTGGAGATCGTCCAATTGGCGGAGCCCGCGTCCCCGCAGGGCGGACTTGATCAGCTCGTGTTCTATCTGCCGGACGCTGCCGCCCAGGAACACGTCAGGGAACGCCTGGCCGCCGCCGGCATCCACCCCGTTGCGCAGATCGACTACTGGCAGGCCAACGGCGGCCTGACCTATCAGGACCCGGACGGGCGTGAAGTGGTATTCGCGTCCTGGATCTACCGCCCGCCGAGATCCTGATCAGCGCAGGACAAAGCCGGGAGTCAGCGGGTCGTTCGGGTCGACGGAGAACACATGCTCGCCGGTCTTATACGCCATCCCGGTGACCTCGGGTATGACTGCGGGTCTGCCGTCGACCGTGCAAGTGTCTAGCACTCGCGCCTGGAAGCGAGTACCCACGATGGATTCATGGGTGAGTACCTGGCCGACGTCAAGCTGGCCTGAGGCATGCAGCGCTGCCAGCCGTGCGCACGTTCCCGAACCGCACGGCGAGCGGTCGACCTCGCCGTCCGCGAATACGGTGACATTGCGCTGGCACAAGTTTCCGGAGTCGTCGCGTCCGAGGTCGTCGAAGATGATCGTGCCGTAGATGCCGCTCAGCCGTGGATCGGCCGGATGCTCAGCGTGAGGGGAATCCGCGAGCGCCCGTTTGACCTGGCGTCCGAGGCTAATCAGGTCCGGCAGGTGCTCCGCTGACACGCTCAGTCCGACAGCACCGGCCTCGACGCTGGCATACATGGCGCCGCCGAAACTGACGGTGGCGGTGACCTCACCGCGCGAGGTGGCGACCGGCACGGCATCGGCGATGACGTAGCTCTCTACGTTCACGAAGTCCACCGCAGTGACCCGCTTACCGTCAGCGTGGACGCGCGCGCCGACCCGGCCGGACGGCACGTCGATCACGACCTCGGTCATGCCGGCGTTCCCGGGAGTCACGCGTCCGGTCTGCAGCGCCCAGACGCCCAGCGCGATCGTGCCATGGCCGCAGGCTGTCGAGAACCCGTCCTTGTGCCAGAAGAGCACGCCGAGGTGGGCGCCGTCATCGTCGGGCGGCACGATGAAGGCGCCGTACATGTCCGCATGACCGCGGGGCTCGTAGCAGAGTAGCTGGCGCAGGCGGTTGACCTCCGGGTTAACGATCGCCCGCGCCCGACGGTCCGCCACGCTGTCGCCCGGTAGCTCGGCTGGAGGATCGACCACGATCCGGAACGGCTCACCAGCCGTGTGATAGTCGACGGCCCGGACAACGAATTCAGCCACCCTGTACTCCCAGGCTCTGGTTAACAGCGCGCGCTAGCCGCATGGATCAGGCGGCCATCGTGACATGAGCTAGTCCGCCCAGAATCGCCGGGCCGCGCCGCCCTCCTGGTCGAGAAGGACTGGCGCCCTGCGCCGAATGACCGCTCCTTCTGTTCATCCCCGGCGGATGATGCCCTGGCCCCCTGCGCTGGGTTCTGCTGAGCGGATGTTCATCCTTTCTGCCTAGGGGCAGGGGTTACGACCATGCCAGCCGAATTGCGGTGAACGCAGCCTTCTTCGGGCTGGCGATCCTCGCAGGACTCAATCCGAAGCTCCTCGCAGTCGACCTGCTGCTGGTCGATAACCGGCGTCCGCGCCTGATGTTCCTCAGCTTCCTGCTCGGCTGCATGGGCACCGCCATGACGATCGGCTTCCTCGACGTGTTCGTCCTGCAAGCAAACGCCATCAACACGCAGGGATCTGTGAGCGCCGGAGTGGACCTGGCTCTCGGCGTGCCGCTACTGGTCATCGGCCTGCTCCTGGCGGCCGGCCGCCTGCACCGACGCCCGCGACCAGCGCATGCTTCGGCAGGTGAGGAAAAGCCGGCTGAAGTCGGGAGGCTGGGCACAGCGCGTCCTGCGGGAACCGAGGTTCGGCCTGGCCATCGTGATCGGAGTGATCGTCGGCACGCCAGGTGCCAGCTATATCGCTGCGCTGCATCAGCTAGTGACAAGCAAATCCTCCACCGCTGTGCAGGCTGTAGCCGTCGTCATCTTCGCCGTTATCGAGTTCTCGCTCGTGATCGTCCCGTACGCCTTCCTGGAGTTCCGCCCTGAGGGCACCAAGGCGAAGCTAAGACACGCCCAGGATTGGCTCTTGGCGCACGCGAGGCAGCTCATTGCCGCTGTCATAATCCTCGCCGGCGCCTACATGGCCATCTCCGGCCTGGTGCGCCTGACCTGACAGCCGCGCCCTGAGCGTTAGCTGTCAGCCTCGGCCCCGTTCAAGAGCGCTACGACCTTGACGAGCGCTTGAGCGTCGCCGACGTTGCCGGGGAAGACGACGTACGGCATGCCGATCGCCTCGGGCGCCGCGTCGGCGGGGCGGAGAACCGAAATCAGGCCCGGGAACAACTGGCCGGCCACTTCGGCGCGGCGAATGCCAAGTCCGTGCACGGCGACGTCGTGTGAGGTGATCCCGCCCTTGGCGATGACCCACGCGGGCTCAGCCTCAAGTGCCAGGCGAACGGTGGCCGCCAGGGCCGCCGATACGGCACGCGCGACCGCGAGGTCGTCCCGACTTGCGTTTCCGTCGAGCACGTCGCGGCTGGTATAGAGCACTACGTCAGCCACGCGCAGAGCCTGGACGACCCGCTGCGCGGTCGCCCACACTACGTCCGGCGAACCGCCGACCACCTCAGCAGCCTCGAGCACGACAGGCGTGAGAGAGCCCGTTGCCAGCAAGGCATCAAGCTGCCGGTTGGTCTGGGCGACGTGCGACCCGACCACGATCAACCCGTGTCCCCCCGGCCGGCTCTGGCCGGCGCGCACTCGAGCACCGGCAGAACGCGCCAGATCCGGACCGCGCAGCGGTGCCTTCGGGTGCAGGCCGCTCAGGGCGCGGACGAACGACGGCCCGGTCCTGAACAGGAAGGACTGGCCGGCCTGCTCGGCGAGCAGGACCGCGTGCGCCACCGTCTCCAGATCGGAGTACGCGGCGGCATTCACCACGACCCAGGTACCGCCGCGTAGTTCGGCCAGGACCTCGCGGATCCGAGGCATTCCGCCAGCCCTGATGTCGGCAAGGCTGATGCTCGCGACATCACCGGGCGCGATCGCACCGCCGCTCTTCTCCGAGAGGAACTCCCGAAGGTCCGACGCCGCATAACCGAAGACGCGGTCCCGCGCGAACTCGGTCTCGCCGACCGGCACCATGCCCGCGTCGGTCCTCGCCCAGTGGGTGTCACCGACCGTCAGCCGGCCAGCCTCGATGAATGCCGGGACGAACAGCACGCCATCGGGATGTGCGCCGTTCGCCGTCCGCAGCACATCAGCCAGCGCCGCGACTTCCCCGATCACATGCCCGCGCAGCGTGGAGTCGCTGCGGCTGATCAGGTCAATCGGCGCGCACCGGCGCCCGGCCACGGCAAGCAGGCCGCGAGCAGCGTCGAGAGTCAACCTGACGGCCTCGGCCTCGGGCAGGCTGCGCGAGTTAGTCAGGACGAAGCACGGGGCAGCCCCGCCGGCCGCCGCGGCGAAGGCGTCCTCGTACGCGTCTTCCTCGAGGACCGTCACGACCTGAACGTCGTGCACCGCCTGCGAACCGGTCGGGTCGTCGTCGAGCACTCCTATCAGCCGGCCGTCGGCCGAGCGCAGTTCGCGGATCGCGGCCCGGAGCAACGCATCATCGGGAGGCGGAGGAGGCTGTCCAGCGAGCAGTTCAGCCTCGGTCGGCGGCCTGTCCCGCATCACGATGAACCCTTCCCGGGCACGTCGGCGATGGGCGGCGCTGGCCGCCGTGCATCTACGATCACTGTAGCGACGTCCCGGAGACCACCAGCGGACTAGGAGAGCCCGTGGCACACGTGCTGGTCACGGGAGGGGCCGGGTTCCTCGGCACCCGCCTGGCCAGGGAATTGCTGGCCGTCGGCACGCTATCTGTCGCAGGTAGCGCAGCTGGCCCGCTCAGCAAGCTGACGCTGATCGACCGCGCGCCCGTCGCCGGGGATCTCGCGTCCGACAAGCGAGTGACAGCGGTCCGCGGCGACCTGACCGACCTCATGGACCCAGCGCAAAACGGCGCCGAGCACCTCGCCGGCGCTGACGTGATCTTCCACCTCGCCGCCGCGGTGAGCGCGGAATGCGAGGCAGACTTCGACCTAGGTCTGCGGGCGAACCTGCGGGCGACCGAACGGCTTCTGGCCTCCTGCCGCAAGGCAGGTACCAGTCCGGTCGTGGTGTTCTCGAGTTCGGTCGCGGCCTTCGGGGGGAGCGCCGACCATCGGCTGCCGGCGGTCGTCGACGACCAGAGCATGCCGAACCCGCAGTCCAGCTACGGCATCCAGAAAGTCATCGGCGAACACCTCGTCGCCGACTACACCCGCAAGGGCTACCTGCGCGGCCGGACGGTCAGGCTGATGACCGTTGTCGTCCGCCCAGGCCGGCCCAACGCCGCGGCGTCGGGCTTCCTCTCCTCGATCATCCGCGAGCCGCTCCGCGGCGAGCGTGCGATCTGCCCGGTCGGCGCGCAGACCGCGGTTGCGCTCGCGTCTCCCGCCAGGGCCATCGAAGGACTGCTGTGCGCGGCGAGCACATCGGATGACACCTGGGGCGGCCGCACGGCGGTCAATCTGCCAGCGCTCACCGTGACCGTCGCGGAGATGGTCAGCGCCCTCGAACGCGCCGCAGGCGGGCAAGCCTCCGCACTGATCGACTGGAAGCCCGATCCGGCCATCGCTCAGATCGTCACGAGCTGGCCAGCGGCCGTCCGCACCGACCGCGCTGCGCGGCTTGGCCTGGCGCCCGACCCCGACTTCGACTCGGTGATCGCCCAGCACATCGCCGAGCGCACTCGGCGCTCATGATCGCGGACGATTTTCTGCAGGCACGAGAAAAGTCGTCCGTGATCATGGAGAACACCAACCGCAGCGCCCTACCGAGACGCCGAAGTGCGCGCCCGTCGCGACGAGCTGACCCCGCACGCCCCCGGGCAGGCAAGCAGGGGGACTAGCAACGCCAACCCTGACCGAGACATCCGGAACGCAGGTTGATTGGATACGACCGTGGCTGAAGTGACGGAACTGCGGGTCACGTTGACAGTTGAGAACTTCGAGCAGGCACTCGCCTTCTATCGCGACGCGCTCGGGCTCGAGCAGATCGCCGACTGGAGCACCGACAACGGCAAGGTCGTGGTCCTGGAAGCGGGCCGCGCGACGCTCGAGCTGTTCGACCAGGCGCAGGCGGCCGCTGTCGACGAGATCGAGGCTGGCCGCAGGGTCTCCGGTACGGTCCGGCTCGCGCTCAAGGTCGCCGACAGCGACCAGGTCGCGCGGGAACTGGTCGCGGCTGGCGCCGATGCGGTCGCGCCGCCCGTGACCACGCCCTGGGGCGACCGCAACGCCAGGGTCCAAGCCCTGGACGGCATGCAGCTCACGCTCTTCACGACCGACTGAGCTCGGCCGCCGGTTTGGGTATGACTGCCGGGAAGACGAGCAAGCGATGAGGGAGCGCGCGATGTCGCAACCGGGCGGACCAGTACTTTTCGTGCACGGCCTGTGGCTGCACCCGAGTTCGTGGGGCTCATGGGAAGACTTCTTCCGCGACAACGGTCACACGCCTGTCGCCCCTGGCTGGCCAGGTGTTTCCGAGACCGTCGATGAGACCAGGCGCAACCCCGACAAGGTGGCAGGCAAGGGCATCGAGGACGTCGTCCAGCACTACGCACGGATCATCCGCGACCTGGACGCCCCGCCGGTGGTCATCGGCCACTCCTTCGGTGGCCTGATAGCCCAGCGGCTCCTCGGGCAGTCGCTGGCCGCGGCGGCAGTCGCGATCGACGCGGCCCCGATTAAGGGCGTACTCAGCCTCCCGCCATCGGCGCTGAAGGTCGCCTCGATCGCGCTCCGCAAGCCGGCCAACCGACAGCACGCCGTCGCGCTGACCGCGGACCAGTTCAGGTACGGGTTCGGCAATGCCGTGCCCGTCCCGGAATCCACCGAGCTCTTCGACCGCTGGACCGTCCCGTCGCCGGGCAAGCCCCTGTTCGAGGCCGCGCTGGCGAACTTCACGCCCGGTTCGCCCGCGAAGGTCGACACCCGCAACAAGGAGCGCGGCCCGCTGCTCCTCATCGCTGGCGGCAAGGACCACACCGTGCCAGCCGCGATCACGACATCGACGCGCAAGCTCTACCACAAGTCCCCGGCGATCACCGATTTCAAGGAGTTCGAGGACCGCGGTCACTCACTGACCATCGACCACGGCTGGCAGGAGATCGCCCAGTACTCGCTGGACTGGCTGAGGCAACGCTCGTTGTAGAGCTCCGCGGGGCCGGCCGGACGGCCAGCCCCCGTGCCGGCTAGTTCGCGCCTGAGCCGACGGTTTCGAGCTCGCCGCTGAGGTCCTCCTCAGGCAGCGCCTCGTGGGCCAGGCGACTCGGCCACCACACCTTGCTCCCGATGTCCAGGTTGAGCGCGGTGACCAAGACCGACCGGACGATGATGCTGTCCAGCAGCACCCCGAACGCGACCGCGAAGCCGAGTTCCGCGAGGAAGGTAATCGGCAGCGTGCCGAGCACCGCGAACGTGCCGGCCAGCACCAAGCCAGCCGACGTGATCACCCCGCCGGTCGCGGCGAGCCCGATCAGCGCGCCGCGGCGCGCGCCGTGCCGCTTGGTTTCCTCTCTCACCCTGGTCATCAGGAAGATGTTGTAGTCGATGCCCAGCGCTACCAGGAACACGAACACGAACAGCGGGAACGACGTATCCGCGCCGCCGAAGTGGAACACGTGGTCGAAGACCAGCGCGCTGACCCCGAGTGCCGCCGCAAACGAGAGCACGACGGTCGCGATCAGCATGATCGGCGCGATGAGCGCGCGGAGCAGCAACGCCAGGATCACGAACACCACGCCAAGGATCAGCGGGATGATCACGTTCCGGTCGTGCGCCGCGGCCCGTTGCACGTCCAGGTTCACCGCCGTGTTGCCGCCGACCAGCGCGTGCGCGCCAGGCACCGCGTGCAAGGTGGCGCGCGCCCGGTCGATGGTCGTGTAAGCGGCCTGGCTGTCCGGCGCCGAGGTCAGTGTTCCGTTCAGGAACACGTGACTGCCGTGCAGTTGCGGAGCGGTCACAGCCGTGATCCCGCGCACGCCGGCGAACGCCGTGCGCAACTGGCTGGCTGCGCCCGGGCTGCCTACCACGACGACCGGCTGCCCGACGCCCGCCGGGAAGTTCCTGTCGATCACGCGCTGACCGACGACCGAGTCCGGGTGATTGCCGGCGAAGGACTGCGCGGCGGTCAGGCCGCTCGCCTTCAGGCCGGTCAGGCCGACAGCCATGATCGCGAGCACGACGGCGGTACCGACCCAGACCGTGCGCGGCCGGACGGCGACCTTGCGGCCGACGCGGGCCCAGAAGCCGCTGCTGGTCGGCTCGGCTGAGCCGTAGGCGGGACGGACCGGCCAGAAGATCCACCGCCCGAAGATCACGAGCAGCGCAGGAAGCAGCGTGATCATGGCAGCCAGTGCCACGGCGACGCCGATGGCCAGCACCGGGCCCATTCCCTTGGTGGAGTTCAGTTCGGCGACCGTGAGCGTGAGCAAGCTCAGCACTACGGTTCCAGCGCTGGCGATGATCGCAGGTCCGGCCCGGCGCAGCGCAACCGCCATGGCCTCGTGCCGGTCCTCATGCCGGCGCAGTTCCTCGCGGTATCTCGCCGTCAGCAGCAGCGCATAGTCAGTCCCAGCGCCAAAGACCAGCACGTTCAGGATTCCGGCGCTCTGCCCGTTCACGGTCAGGCCCGCGTGCGCGGCGAGCAAGTAGATCAGCGCCTCGGCGCTGACGAGCGCGATCCCGGCGGTGATCACCGGCAGCAACCAGAGCACGGGACTCCGGTACGTGATCAGCAGCAAGATGATCACGACAGCCAGCGTCGCGAACAGCAGCGTGCTGTCGATGCCGCTGAACGACTTGGCGGAGTCAGAAGCGCTACCGAGCGGCCCCGCGATGTGGGCGACCAGCCCGCCGGAGTTCGTGTGCGCGATGGACCGCAGGCTGTCAACGGCGGCTGTGGCGCCGTTCCACCCCTTGGAGCCGAGGTTGACGGGGACGACTGTCTGCGCAGCCTTTCCGTTGGCCGAGAAGAACGGCCCTGCCACCTGGTGCTCCACGACGCCGTGTATGCCCTTGAAGCCGGCGACATCCTGGGCGGCCTTGTGCCGGTCGGCTGCCGTCAGCCCGGATGGACGGCTGTAGACCACCACGGCAGGAAAGACGTTCGGCGACTGGAACGTCGACTGCAGCTTCAGCACCTGGGTCGACTCCGCCTTGGGCGGCAGCCAGGCCTGGGCGTCGTTCTTCTCCGCGCCGGTCAGCTTGCCGGACAGCGGGCCCGCCAGCGCGGCGACGATCAGCCAGAACACGAGAACCGCCCACTTGGTTCGGCGGCCCCCAGGCAAGCGCAACAGGGCGCGGGCCTTGCTCATCTCCATAGCTCCCGATCACTAAAGTGGTACATGGCCAGGGTCAGCCCGCGCGCGTCTCGCACTGTCACGAGGACCAACTCAAGTTATATCTCGATTTGGCGGCAGCTTACAACGCCATTTTCTCTGGCATCACACCGGCCCGCCCGCATCTGAGTTAGCCCAGGTGAGCTGGCTAATTGCGCTCGCCAACGCCGGCGGGCCGGCGGCCGCCTGAACCCGGGATTCTCGAACCATCACTGGTTGCTCACCGCCCCGTCGCCGCGTCGTCGCCGGGATGTGGCTTTCGTCCAATAGCTCTACTTCGCGGGGGGCTGCATCCGCTCCGACAGGAGGACATCATGCGCGTGACGCCTTTCCGGCATCGTGCCGCGCTGGCCGCTACAGCGGTTGCGCTGCTCGCCGGGTCTGCTCTAGCTTCAGCGCCGGCGCTGGCCAGTCCAGCAACCCCAGGAGGCGGCGGTCATCACGACGGCCAGATCCGGCACGTGCTGCTGATATCGGTGGACGGCCTGCACCAGCAGGACCTGACCTGGTTCGTGCACACGCACCCCGGCTCTGTCCTTGCCGCGCTGACGCGGCACGGCCTGGAGTACAGCCGCGCCATGACACAGTTCCCTTCCGACTCCTTCCCTGGAATGGTCGGCCAGGTGACTGGCGGCGAGCCAGGCGTGACCGGCGTCTACTACGACGACACCTGGAACCACGCCGTGTTCCCCGCTGGCACCACGAAGTGCTCGGGCCCGCCGCCCGGCGGTGAGGTGTCCTACACCGAGGCCGCTGACATCAACCAGCTGTCGATCGATGCGGGGCAGGGGCTGCCCGGCCTGCCCGGCTCAATCCTGCAGATGACCAGCAATCCGCTGACCGTCATCAACCCGGCGGCGCTGCCGGTCAACGCGGCGACGTGCAAGCCGATCATCCCCAGCCAGTACCTGAAGGTGAACACGATCTTCGAGGTGGCCCGCGAGCACGGCCTGCGCACCGCGTGGTCGGACAAGCACCCGGCATACGAGATCCTCTCCGGGCCGTCAGGCATGGGCGTCCAGGACTTCTTCACCCCTGAGATCAACAGCGACGCCAACGGCTTCCCGGCTGGCAACGACTGGACCACCGACAACGCCGCGACGATCCAGTACGACTCGTACAAGGTGCAGGCGGTGCTGAACGAGATCGGCGGCTTCGACCACAGCGGAACCCACCACGTGGGCGTGCCCGCCATCTTCGGTATGAACTTCCAGACCGTATCGACAGCGGAGAAGCTGCCGACCTCGGACGGGCTCACCGGCGGCTACCTGCCGGGCGGCACGGTGCCCGGGCCGCTGTTGAGGCGCGCGCTGAACTACGTCAACACCGAGATCGGCAAGATGGTCGCCGGCATCCGGGCCGAAGGCCTGGCGGGCAGCACCGCGCTGATCATCTCGGCCAAGCACGGCCAGTCGCCGACCGACCCGAACGCCCTAGCGCGGGTCGGCGACGGCCCGATCATCGACGGCATCAACGCGGCCTGGAAGGCGGCGCACCCCAGCGCCGGCAATCTGGTGGCGTTCGCCGTCGACGACGACGGCATGCTGATGTGGCTGAGCGACACCTCGCAGGCGGCGTGCGACTTCGCCAAGCACTACCTGCTGACCCACTCGGCAGCGGGGAACAACATCAGCGGCAACCCGATCACCGTCCAGTCCTCCGGCGTGAAGCGCGTCTTCGCTGGCGCGGAATCCGCCGCGCTGTTCGGGGTTCCGCCTGGTGACCCGCGCCATCCGGACATCGTCGGCATCGCGCAGCACGGGGTCGTCTACACCGGAGGGAAGGGCAAGATCGCCGAGCACGGCGGCAACGACCAGCAGGACCGCAACGTCCCGATCCTGGTGGTGCTGCCAGGCCTGCGGCACGGCCACGTCATCGCGGCGCCGGTCGAGACGACGCAGATCGCCCCGACAATCCTGGCCCTGCTCGGGATGTCGGCCGACGAGCTGCAGGCGGTTCGAATCGAGCACACGAAGGTGCTGCCAGGATTGCGCGGGGAGGGCAGGCACTAACAGCACGGACGCTGGTTGCCGGGGAGGAAAGGGACCTGACCTTCCCGGCAACCGGGCCCTCCCGCTGCTGCCCTCGCCTGGCCGGTGTGGCTCGACGCGATCTCGGGTCCGCCTAGCTGCCCCGCAGGACTGTGGGGGCCGCGCGGGCTTGGAACCGGCCCGGCGGCGGCGCTGGCGGCGGGGCCGCCGGTGCCTCGTCGCACGGGGGAACGACGAGACACCGGGCCCTGGCACTGGCGAGGCTGTCGCGCGCCGGTCGCTGGCTGCGGTATATGCCCGGCGGGCTGTTGACCCGGCCACCCCGCGACTTTCCGTATCTCGGTACTATATTGCGCCCCGGTGAGTACTCAGGCCACGGGGTCGGCCTTCGTTGCAGCTAAGCGGGCGTCCGGCGCAGGGCGCCAGCGAGGCGCCAGGCGACTGCGAGCAGGACGGCAATCACACATGTCAGCGCAAGAGCGCGGAGATGGCCCGTCCGCCGGTCCGGACTCAGGCCGATACTGTGCGCCAAGGCGACGGGCCAGCAGAGGTAGGCGGTCCAGTGCACGCCGCGCCAGATCCGCCGGCCCAGCCGGCGCCGCAGGCCGCTGGTCAGGAGCAGCGCGAGCAGCAGATCGGTGCCGACGGCGCCGAGGCCCATCCAGAGCCGGTCGCTCTGGCCTGCGAAGGGCACGAGCGCGGCGATCAAGCTGACTCCGCCCAGGCGGGCCCCCACGGTGGTGGCGATGTGAAGCGCCAGGAAGGCCGCCGCCAGCAGGGAGACATCCCGGTGCGCGACATGTGCGAGCCACCTGCGCCAGCCGCGCAGCGAAGCCGGGCGGGGCCGTCGGCTCAGCAGGACGCCGAGCACCACTGAGAGAGTCAGCAGGATCATGGCGATGACGCCGGTGACGGCACTCGCCGTGCCCGCGGTCGGCACTAGCGGCCGTCCCGCTGGTCCCTGGTACCGACTCGCACTCCTTCATGGTGCATCATCAGCCCGAGGCTTCGCTGTCCCTGGCCTCCGGCAGCCGAGCTGCCCGACCTCCAGGCGGTTCCGATGGGTGAGTCGGGGGGCGGGCGTGAGACCGGTCACCTTCCGGGCACATAGCAAGTGACAGTCAGCGCGCTGAGGGGGCACAGATGCCGGCTGGCACAAGAGCCGACCCCGCGGACATGATCGCCAGGGTCGGCAGGCACTGGGGATGGGTGCTGGCGTTCGGGATCGTCACGGTCGTTATCGGGATCGCCGCACTGGCGTGGCCTGGTCGCACGCTCGTGGTCGTCGCGGTGCTGTTCGGCATCCAGCTCATCGTGCTGGGGATCTTCCGGTTCGTCGCCGCGATCGCATCCGACGACGTGAGCGGCGGCAGACGTGCTCTGCTGGCGCTCCTCGGAGTGCTGTCGCTGATCATCGGCTTGTACGCGATCCGGCATGTGCTGATCACACTGCTGGCGCTGGCGGTGTTGTTCGGCATCTTCTGGATCGTCAGCGGTGCGGTCGAGCTCTTCATGGCGCTGTCACACCCGGACATGCCGCACCGCGGCTGGAACGCGGTGATGGGCGCGATCAGCGTGCTGGCGGGCATCGTCGTGCTCTCGGTGCCCGGCATCTCGCTGCTGGTGCTCGCCGTGGTACTGAGCATCTGGCTCGTGGTCTTCGGCGTGATGCAGATCTCGATGGCGGTCAGGATCCGCTCGCTCGGCGCCAGCGCGTGAGCTAGCGGCCCAGCTCGAAGATTGCCGTCACCTCATGATTCGTCAGCTGAATGGACGCGGCCGCGACGTTCTCCTCGGCGTGTCCTGGCGAACCGGTGCCCGGAATCGGCAGCATCTGCGGTGACCTGGCCAGCAGCCAGGCGAGCACGATCTGCCGGGTGCTCGCGGCATGGCTGCTCGCGGCGCTGAGCACGGGCGCCAGCCGGTCGGCGTCCTGGATTGGTGCCCAGGGCAGGAACGCGATCGCCTCCTGGTCGCACAGATCGGCCATCGACTCCGACGACCGGTCGGCGACGTTGTAGCGGTTCTGCACGGAAACCACGGGCGTGAGCCGCTGGGCGTCACGTAGCTGCGCCTCCGAGACGTTCGACAGGCCGATGTGCCTGATCTTGCCCTCGTTCTTGAGCTCCACCAGCGCGCCGATGGACTCGGCGTACGGCACCTTCGGGTCGGGCCGGTGCATCTGGTACAGCGGAATCTGCTCCAGCTTCAGGCGGCGCAGGCTGCCTTCGCAGGCGGCCCGCAGGTGCTCGGGCCGCCCGTCGGCATCCCAGCGCCCAGGACCTGGCCGCACCAGGCCGCCCTTGGTGGCGATCACCAGGTCATCGGCATACGGATGCAACGTGTCGGCGATCAGTTCCTCGCTGACCTCAGGGCCGTAGGAGTCGGCTGTGTCGATGAAGTTGACGCCGAGTTCTACCGCCCGTCGCAGGGTCGCCTGCGCCTGATCGCGGCTAGGCGGCTGGCCCCAGATGCCCTGGCCGGTGATCCGCATTGCGCCGAACCCCATCCGGTTCACGGTCAGGTCCCCGCCGATACCGATCGTTCCCGCGACGGTCGCGCTCGGCTCCCCAGCCATTGAAACCTCCCGGTTGTTTTTGCAGGCGTCCGCTGCCCGGACGTTCCGCACAATACGCCCCGTCCATGCCGCGCCCGGCCGACACCCCGCGTCCGCGCCTAGCAGGCGAACGGGATCACTTCGCATCGGGTCCTGTCGAGTTCCTGGCAGCAAGACAGGCACCACGGCCGATGCGCGACAGAACCGTTCTTGCGGCCGACCCAGAAGCCAGCCGGCGTCTGGCGGCAGTGAATGCAGAGCTGGATGGTACGCGGCCGGAATCCAGGCGGGGAAATGGCGCGGGTCGTAAGCCGGTCCGCGGCCATCCTGAAGTGGTGACCAGCGACGCAGTTGAGCGCCACGTGACCGACGGGCCCGTCCGTGCTTGGTAGCACGAAGCGCTCGGTGATCTCGGCCTGCGCCCCGCACTCGGGACAAGGCGTAGCAGTTGCTGACATGACTAGTGCCCTTCGGTGACGCGCGCGACCTGGTTCCCGTGCCGGTCCCTGGTCGCTAGGTGATAGCTGGTCATGGCCACGAGGACCGTCGCGACCGGAATCATGACGAGCGCCTCGAACTGGCCGCGGTGGGACGCGAAGCCAGCTGGCAGGGACGCGTCAGAGTCGGTGGTGCCGAGCCCTGGCCAGAGCAGGCAGCCGGCGGCCAGCGCCGTCCAGCCGGTCGCGAGGCCGGGGCCGCGGCACCACGGCCGGCCTGCTCGGCAGGGGCGAACGCCGTCTCACGCGAATACACGGCCGTGCATCCCGCGGTCCGAAGCGATGGCTGCGACGGTCTCGACGGCCCGATCGACGTCGCGCGGGGTGTTGTAGAGGTAGAAGCTGAGCCGGCAGCTAGCGGGCGGGTTGAGACCAAGGGCATGGTGGGCGAGCGTTGCGCAGTGACAGCCGGCCCTCGCTTCGACACCCGCCCTGTTCAGGGCGTGCGCGACGGCCATCGGGTCGCGGCCCGCCAGGTTGAAGGCGACGAGCGAGGTGCGGCGGCCCGGGTCGGGCGGCCCGTAGATGGTGATCCCGTCGATGCCGCTGAGCCCGCCGAGGGCGCGCGCTGTGAGGCTAGTGTTCCAGTCCGCGATGCGGTGCATGGCGGCGCGGACGTCCGGCGCCTGGATCGGCTTGGAGGTCCCGAAGTAGCTGAGCCGCCTGGGGGAGAGGGCCAAGTCGAGCAGGAGGCGGATGGCCTGCGCCGAGACGATGGCGCCGAGGATGTTCGGAGTACCCGCCGAGTACTTCCACGGCAGCGCGTTGTAACCGACGTAATAAGGGAAGACCTGTCCTTCGGCGATCATGTCGCCGCCGTAGAGGAAGGGCAGTTGCCGGCTGGCGAGGTGGCCGCGGGTGTACAGGACGCCTATGCCGAACGGGGCGAGCATCTTGTGCATGGAGAACGCCAGGTAGTCCACCCCCAGCGCTTGGACGTTGATGTGGCTGCCCGGCACGAGTTGCGCGCCGTCGACCAGGAGCAGCGACCGGCTGTCGCCGTCGGGCTGCCCATAGCCTGACGTGTCTGCGATTGCTTTGACCGCGGTCAGCGGCGTGCGGCTGCCGAGGAAGTTGGAGGCGCCGGTAATGGCGACCAGCTTGGTCCGGTGATCGACGAGAGACGCGAGATGGTCGAGATCGATCTCGCCGGTCACCGGGTCGAACCTGGCGAGCCGGCACTCCACCCGGCGGCCGAGCCTGGGCAGGATCTCGCGGCACAGGCCGTGCCAGGGCACGTAGTTGGAGTTGTGCTCGGCCAGCGTGGTGACCACGTTGTCGCCGTCGCGGAACTCGGTCAGCAGGGTGTACATGACCGCGTTGATCGCTTCGGTCGTGTTCCTGTACAGCGCGATGGTTTCGGGCCCGGGTGCGCCCAGGAACGCCGCGATCGTCCCGTAGGACTCCTCGAACAGCGCGGTCATCTGCTGGGATGCGGTGGACTGGCCGCGGTGCACGTTCTCATACCCCGGCGCCAGGTCGCGGTAGAGATCGAGCAACTGCCGCGGCGGCTGGGTGGACGCGGCGTTGTTCGTGACCACCCGTCCGGTCGCGGGGAACAGGAAGTGCTTCCGCACCGCCCGCACGTCCAGCATCTGCTGATGCTTCACGGCGGATGGCGCGGCCCCCGATCGCTCCTGGCTCGCGGCCAGGCTCGTGATTGCTCGCATGCAAACCCCTCCTTATCCGGCGCCGGGCGCCGGACCTGCCAGGCTTCAGAGCACCGAGATGGTCTGCTCGCCGTTCGGGTTCTGGCTGGTCGGGAACAAGTCGGTCTGGTCGATGTCGGCGTGGATATGACAGGTGATCTTCGCGTCGCCCTGGTCGCTGCAGTGGACGTCGATCAGGAGCGGCTGGCTGTCTCCGACGTCGAGCGTCGTGCTGGTGAGCAGCCTGACGAAGATGGCAGGCTGCTTCGAGCCAGGCTTCAGCGGCGTCGTGCTGGTCAGGGACGCGTAGGAAGCCACCACCGCGCTCGGCGGGACGATCAGCTGCGCGATCGAGTCGTCGCTGATCTTCACGTGGTAGGTGATGTTGATCAGCCTGACCCCGTCCGGCGAGCCGGCGTTCGTCACGGTGACCGTGAAGGTTCCGTCCTGCCCTGGCGTGAGCACGTCCTGGTTCTGCCGTTTGGGCAGGACGGGTGAGACCGCCGTGATCACCTGATTGTCGAGGTAGTCAGCGACGGCGGCCGGAATGTCGATGAGTTCGATAGGCATGACTGGCTCCTCGCGCCTGACGATGCATTGCACCGCTACCTTCGGCGGGATGCGTTAGCGAGGCGCTAGCGAGCGCTGCGCGAGGCGTTAGCGAGCGCTGCGCGCGGTGGCGATGCGCCGGAGCAGGATCTTCGTCGTGTCCGCGGGGAGAGCGCCGACTTCAGACAGCGCCCGCAGCATGCGCCTTGCGGCCGCGGTAGCCGCGCCATGGTCCCCAAGGTGAATCTGGGTGGCGATGGCCAGGCGGTGCGCGCGCTCGTTGTACGCGTCGGCAGCCAGTACAGCCTGAGCGCCCCTGACGGCGTCCGCGGCCCTGCCCTCGCTGAGGCGGACCTCGCCGAGCGTGAGCACCGAGTCGACCAGGGCAGTCTGGACCCGGGTCACCTCTCCGCCGAGCTCGTCGAGGTCCTGGACGTCGACGAGCGGCTCACCGCGCCACAACGCCGCCGCCGAAGCCAGCGCATGAGAATGCGCGCGCTGGTCGCCCGTCGCCCTGGCCTGTGCGGCAGACGTCAGGTACGCGTCCAGTTGCCAGAGGTCAACGTCCAGGCCGGGGTGAGCGATGAGGCGGATCGACGACGAGTCGATGATCAGGAATCGCTCGTCGAGCAACGGGCCGGCCGCGGCCGCGTCAGCGGCAGAGTCCCGGAGGACCTGTCGCAGGTAAGTCAGCGTCACCCGCAGGTTGCGCGAGGCTGCGGTCTGGTCGAGCTCGGGCCACAGCAGCGCCATCGCCCGATCGCGGCGAAGGTTCGGCTCGACGACCAGCAGGGACAGCAGCTGACGGACCCGGATCCGGCGGCTCGCCGCGTTGTCGACTGCCTTGCCGTCGATAAAAACGCGCGCCGGACCGAGGACCTGAATACGGACCATGCGCGCGGGCGGCGCTTCCGCGGTTGCGAGCAGTCCTGCCGCGCCGCGCCGGACGACATCGTCGCCGTGCTCGTGCTGCCAGTGCAATTCAGTCAGGACGTTCGGTCCAACCCGCCGGCGGAGCAATTCGACGGCGCGCTGTCCTGCCGTCAGCCCCAGATCGTGGGCGCGCACGGCGAGCTCGACGGACAGCGGCAGCGGCAGCATCGTGATGAGCGCGTCGGTGTCCTCCAGCGCCGCCGCGATCGTGTCGCCGTCCTGCCCGGGGGGCGGGCTCGCGCGTGCGGAGACACCGCCGGCCTTCCTGGAGCCTGCCTGGCGGGCTGCCAGGACGGCCAGGGCCACTGCGTGCATCCGCTGATGGCACTTGCCGAGGCGCGCGGCGTCCCAGGTTGGCCGGATGCCGGGGACGCAGATGTACACGCCGGCGAGTGCCCGCCTGAGCTGGACGTCGCAGCGCGGATCGTCAAGTGGGTACCGGCTTAGGTGGTCGGTGAGCGCGCGCCGCGCGCCTTCCTCGTCATGCTCGGCGATCAGGCGTGTCGCGACGGCCGCGACGAGCATCGACGCGTCCCGCGGATCATTCAGGTTGACCGGCACCGTCTCGAGCAGCTTGGCGAGCTCCCGCAGCCGGTCGATATCGCCGGTCGCCGCTCGCACGTACATCGAGAGCGTGGCGTAGAAGAACTGGTCGCGGGCGTTGGTGTCGGGCGCCGGGCCGTCGTCGGCGCGCAGCTCAGCCAGCTCCGACACGTCGCCAGCCGACCAGTGCACGAACGGCGGTGTCTTCCTGACGTGCGCGTGGCTCGAGGCCCGGAGCACGCCGTCGGCGATCGCGACTGCCTCGTCGGCGCGGCCTGCGAGGACGAGCATGTAGACGTGCAGCCTGGCGGCCGGTTCGCGCATCGGATGGCTGCTGTCGGGGTTTGGCAGCCTGGCAAGCGCGTCAAGGGCGGCATCGATGTCACCGTTGAGTTCCGCGAGGGTGGCTGTCACCATCTCAGCGACAACGCGCAGGACCAGATCTTCGCGGGCGGGGGGCAGCTCGGCCACCCGCAGCGCGATCCGCAAGAAGTCGGCGTATTGCCCGCGAGAACTCGCGACCAGGCCAGCGAACTGGAGCGCGGAAATCTCTCCGATCTCGTCGCCCGCGGCTGAGAAGGCCTCGGTGGCCTCGGTGATCAAGGGCTCGATCGCCGGGTCGTCAATCGTCACCGCGTGCGCGATGGCCGCCCGCAGCAGCAGGACCTCCGGGGTGTCCAGGCTCGCTGGCCCCGCGGCGGCGAGAAGCGCGCGGGCGCGCTGCACGGGCAGCGACGCCATGGTCTGCCTGACCAAGTCGCGGGCCGCGACCCTGATCGTTTCCTGGTCTTTGAGCAGTTCGGCGATCGTCACCAGCCTGAGCGCGTCCTGCCTGCGCATGAGGGACTCGCGCACCGCAGGCAGCAGGTCAGCGATCTGGTCGGCGGTGAACAGGCGCTCGATGGAATCCGTCCACAGGTCGTGGGCGCGCACGATGCCGCGGCCAGAGACGGTCAGCAGAGGGACCTTCGCCGCCAGCCTGCCGACGTCGATGTTCTCGCCGCAGACCGACGACACCATGGCGTTGTCACCCCAGCCGACCATGGCAAGGGCCAGCAGGGCGCGGGCTTCGCCTGGCCGCAGGCTGCCTACGATCTCTTCCCAGAGGAACTGCTGCGCTAAAGTCCGCGGCGACGTGAGCGCGAGCCGAACCAGGGCAGGCCAGCCGGCCAGCCTGCCGCGGGGCTGCGGGACATCGAGGAGCCTGGCCAGGCTCCGCTCCTCGGCCGGGGTGAAAGCGAGCTGCTCCTCGGTGATCTCGACGCAGCCGCCGGTCACGCGCAGGCGAGCGAGCGGCACGTCCGCCTCTGCCCTGCCACTTAGGACGAGGTGACCGTTGCTCGGCAGGTGCCGGACGATGTCGGCAAGCACGGCGTGTGGCGCCGGGCCGGCGAGCTGATGGATGTCGTCAACCATCAGGCACACGTCGATGGGCGACAGGCGCCGCATGGCGGCGATGACGTCTGAACCGCGTCCCATGGACACCGCCTGCTCGGTGCCGATCGCCCGGCAGCAGGTGGCGGCGAACTGGACAGGGTCCTCGTCGTCTGGCTGACAGGACACCCACGCGTCGATTCCGACCGGCGCCGCCAGGTTCTGGCGCATTGCCTGAGCCAGCAGTGTCGTCTTCCCGAAGCCCGCACCCGCCACCAGCATGGTCACGGGTCGCTCGAACCTGCCAGCGAGCACCGAGAGCAGCCGGCTTCTGGCCACCTCGCCGGCCAGCGCGGCGGGCGGCCCAGGGGACTGCCGGACGGTGTCCGACCGCACGATGGCCTCCACGACGGAGCAAAGGACGCGTCTGCGGTCCGGGGAAAGGTGATCAGCCGAGTGTGTATGCGGCTTGCCGGGCGTATGGAGGCCGTGTGGAGGCGGCGAGAACGATTGTCTGACGGCGTTCGTTGAGTAACCGGGCATCGCGCGAAGGGGAGGTGCCATGTCCGAAGTTGCCGAGATTGCAGAGCTCGCTGAGATTGCCGAGCGTCGCCGACCAGGGCGGACGGTGGTGCTCTTCGGTCACACTTCCGAACTCGGACAGGCGATCTGTGCGCGGCTGCTGGATAAGGGCGATGCTGTGGTCGGAGTCGCCCGCTCGAGCCTGCCACGGCACGACGGTCGCCTGACCCAGATTCAGGCCGACCTGGCACGTGACGACGACGTAGCGCGCGTCATCGAGCACATCGAGCGTGAGGTCCCTGACTTCAGCGTGCTGATCTACGGGGTCGGAGTCCTGGCCGCGCATGACGTCGCGGCGATCGACTTTGCCGATCTTGAACTGGTCTACAGGTTGAACGCGCTCGTGCCCATGTACATCGAGTCCAGGTTGTTCAAGCACATCGACTCCAACTCCGCCGACGTCATCAACATCACCTCGAGCGTCACGAGGGGATTCAGCCCGGGGTTCACGGGCTATTCGACATCGAAGATGGCCATGCAGCGGTTCGGCCAGGACCTGCAGCGGCACCTGCAAGCCTCGGCGGCGCGGGTCATCGAGATCTGCCCGAGCGGTTTCACCAGCAGCATCTACGAGCGCATGCTGGGGACGAAGCTGACAAGGGACGAGAGCATCCAGATTCCCGCGGCTGACCTCGCTGACCTGATCCTCGCCATTCTGGCCCTGCCGAAGATCATCGAGCTGAGCTACGTCTTCGTCAACCGCAAGAACGGCCGCTCGTGAAGCGCGGCGGCGTCGCCGGATCCGGGCGTTACCCGGTCAGCTGGCGCGGTCGTGCACGATCTGGCCGCCCGCGATCGTCAGGTCCACCCGGGCCAGGCCGATTTCCTCGGCGGGGTGCTCGAAGAGGTTCCTGTCCAGCACCACCAGGTCCGCCGCCTTGCCGGGCTCGACCGAGCCGCTGACGTCGTCGGCGTGATTCACGTACGCCGAGCCGATCGTCGCCGCGGCGATCGCGTCGTGCAGGCCGATCCGGTCGCTGGGCAGGAAGACATTGCCAGCTCCAGGGCTGGCGTACGGGTGCCCGGGCGGCACGGTCCTGTTGACCGCGACGTGCATCTCCCAGAGCGGGTCCGGGCTCGACACCGGCCAGTCACTGCCGAAGCACAGCCGGGCGCCCGATCGCAACAGCCGGCCGAACGGGTACTGCCAGCCGGCCCGCTCCGGCCCGAGGTAGGGCAGAGTGAGCTCGGTCATCTGGGGCTCCTCACAGGCCCAGAGCGGCTGGCAGTTGGCGAGCACGTCGAGAGCCCTGAACCGCGGCAGGTCGTCCGGGTGCACGACCTGGATGTGCGAGACGTGATGCCTATGGTCGGCGGGACCGTTCGCCGCTCTGGCCGCCGCGACGGAGTCCAGCACCTCCCTGACCGCGCGGTCGCCGATCGCGTGGAAGTGGACCTGGAATCCCCGCGCATCGATCGCGACCACGGCTTCGTTCAGCTCGTCAGGGTCGAAGAAGCTCGACCCGCTGCCATCGGTTGCCCGGCCATGCCCGTCCAGGTAGGGCGTCAGCATCGATGCGGTGAAGTTCTCGCACACCCCGTCCTGCATGATCTTGACGCTGGTGGCGCGGAAGCGCCCGTTCTGGCCTGCCCGCTCCCGGCGTTCAGCGAGGCCGTCAAGCTGACCCGCGCCGGTGCCGCGCTGCCACCACAGCGCGCCGACTACCCGGGCGGTCAGCAGGCCGCGGCCGTCGGCGTCCAGGTAGGCGTCGAAGCAGTCCGGGATGACGGCGTAGTTCCCGACGATGGCCTCCTGCCAGCCGGTGATGCCGAGCGAGTGCAGGTAACGCTGGGCCTCGAGGATCCCGGCCACCTGCTCGGTGACCGGAGGCCGCGGCATGACGCGCTCGACCAGGTTCATCGCGCCTTCCTGCAGGGTGCCCGCCGGAGTGCCGTCGGATTCGCGCTCGATCCTTCCGTCCGCCGGGTCCTGCGTGCTCGTCGTCACGCCAGCGAGTTCGAGAGCCTTGCTGTTGACCCAGGCGGCGTGGTGGTCGCGGTTCGACAGGAACACCGGCCGGTCCGGCGCGACCTGGTCGAGGTCGTGCCTGGACGGGACGCCGCCAGGAAACACGTCTATCGACCACCCGCCGCCAGTGATCCAGCCTGAGCCGGGATTCGCCTGGGCGTACGCGCGGACAGCCGCGAGGTAGTCGGCCAGTCCGTGCGCCCCAGTCAGGTCGCAGCGCAGCCGCTCGAGACCCGCGGCCGAGGCGTGCACGTGCGCGTCGATGAACCCGGGCAGCACCATCCGGCCAGCCAGGTCAACCAAGCGGGTACCTGGCCCAGCCAGCACAGCCACCTGCTCGTCCGTGCCGGCGGCGACGATCGAGCCGTCACGCACCGCGACCGCCTGCGCCCACGACCTCGCCGCGTCGACGGTGTAGACGGCGCCACCGCGCAGTATCAGGTCAGCTTCCCGCTCAGTCATCCGCGTCCGTCCTGTACATCCGGCCGTGCGGACGATTATGCCTACGCATACGGGCAACTGCCAGGCTGGTCGCACTCGGTGATCGCCGACGACGCAGTCGCATGGTGCATGTTCGGCCTTTACTCGTACTAAGACCCTCAATGCCCGAGTTCGTTATTTTTCGCCGTTAGCGAGTGCCGCGCGAATTGATTTAAATACGCACGGCAGCGAGGCGTGACTAAATGTCACAATACCTTGACTTTGCGATGAATTAGCCAATGATCTGAAGGCATGGAGAACAAAGATGTTCAGCGCCGCAGTGGATCTACCCGCCGAACGTTCCTGTCTGCGTCGGCCGCTACGGCGGTCGCCGCCCCGCTCGTCGCCCAGTCCGTCAGCGCCAGCGCCGCGCCCATTGCGGGCGCCCACGCGGCCAACGCCGCCAAGGCCCTCGGTTCCCGGAGCCATTTCGACCCTGACCTGAGGGCGCTCCTACGCCAGATCGACCCGCAACGGATTCAGAATACGATCCAGACCCTTGTTAACTTCGGCACCAGGCACACCGCGTCCAGCCAGACCGACCCCGTGCGCGGCATCGGCGCCGCGACCGCCTGGGTGACCCAGCAGATGCAGTCGCTCGCGGCACCCTCCCATGGCCGGATGACAGTACAGCAGCAGACCTTCGTGCAGCCGGTTTCCAGCCGGATTCCCGTCCCCACCACCATCACCAACGTGATCACGACGCTGCAGGGCACCGCGTCGCCTGAGCGGTTCTACGTCGTCACCGGACACCTCGACTCCCGCTGCACCGACGTCCTCGACTTCACCAGCGACGCTCCTGGCGCTGACGACGACGGGTCAGGCGTCGCCGTGGTGCTCGAGCTCATCCGGGTGTTCGCGACACATCAGTTCCCCGGCACTCTGGTGCTCGCCACGGTTGCTGGCGAAGAGCAGGGCCTGTACGGCTCAGGCCACATGGCCACGCAGATGAACGCCGCTGGCAACGACGTCCAGGCGATGTTCAGCAATGACATCGTCGGTGCGAGCCGGGCGTTCGACGGAACCAAGCCTGATCCGTCCACGCTGCGGCTGTTCACCGAGGGCGTGCCGACCAACGTGACCGCGAACGGCATCGCGCTCCTGCAGGCGACCGGCGGCGAGAACGACAGCGCGTCTCGCCAGCTTGGCCGGTTCGTCGAGGAGGTGGCACCGTTCGGGCTGACGAACATGAACATCAGGGAGATCTGGCGCCGTGACCGGTACCTGCGGGCGAGCGATCACGTGTCGTTCGAGACGTTCGGCTACCCGGCGGCTCGCTTCACCGAACCGCGGGAGAATTTCAACCACGAGCACCAGAACGTGCAGGTCGTCAACGGCGTGCAGTTCGGGGACCTGATCGATTTCGTTGACTTCGACTACGTCGCGCGCGTCGCCAGGGTGAACGCTGCCACCTTGTGGGCGCTTGCGACCGGGCCAGGCACGCCGAAGAACCTCCAGATCCACACCACGCCACCGGGCACCCTCAGCGGCACCAACCTGACCACCCTCAGCTGGAATGCCAACCCTGAGTCGAACCTGGCCCGCTACGAAGTGGTGAAGAGGGAAACGACCGCCGCCGACTGGACCGACGTGATCGACGTCGGCACCGCGACCAGCGTCACGCTCGACATCTCCAAGGACAATGTGCAGTTCGGCCTGCGTGCCGTCGACACGTCGGGCAACAACAGCCCGGTTGCCTTCCCGATCGTCGTCGCCTAGGCGGGGGAGCGACCGCGCCCGTCGCCGGCAGGCAGCCGTCGGTCTTCGATGCCGCGGCTGCCTGCCTGGCCTTTGGCGCCTTGCCAGGGAACTTGTCAGGCGCCTCCGACGTGTCCATCATCAGGGCTAGTACGGCGGGAGTTGGTGACAATGGACGAAGCTGGCCTGACCTCGGATCTGCCCGGTCTGGCTGATCTGCCTGGCCTAGCGGGCTTGCGGTCGCTGCCGTTCACGCACGCGCTAGCGGCGGTCACACGGCTGGCGGACAGGGCGGATGAGGTCGCGGCAGGGCTGCGCAGGCTGCGCGAGCCAGAGGCTGCCGATCTGGTCGCCGAGTTCGGCGCCGACGCGGACCGGGCGGCCGCAGCGATCCGCGCGCTGCTGGTGTGTCCGCCCAGGCCTACGGACTGGTACGAAGCCACCGCCACATGTGGATTCGCTACGGCGACCCAGGCGATCTGGCCGCCATGACCGATCAGATTGCTCGACCGCCAGTCAGGTGATCGGGGCTCGTGGGGTCGCTCTGGGCGGACTCTGTCAGCCCGGATTATCTCGCTCGTCTAGCGCCCGCGGCCACGCGTGATGTGCTCGAGCGCTATGCCGTGGCTGGTCTGTGCCAGGTACCACAGACTCGTGCCAGCAACTGCCGTTTGGGTGAAGAAGGCGGGAGCGAGCGGATCTACGCGCGCGCTGCTGATGGTCTGGCCAGATACCGGGTCCACCTGCGTCAGCAACGATCCGCGGAACACCCAGAGCATCCCGGGGGCGACCGCGATCTTGTCGTCGCCGGTGGCGCTGGGCGCTGCGACAGTGAAAGTCCGCAGCACCTTTCCAGTGCTGGGATCGATCACGGTGAGCCGCGGCTGCGAGTTGCTGAGGCCCCAAGCGCGCCCGGCGCCGAGAATCAGGCTCTCGGTCAGGCCTGCCGTCGTCGTCGCGTGTGTGCGCAACGTGCGCGGGTTAAGGCTGACGATCGTGCGCATCGATCCGGTGACCCAGACGCGTCCGGCACTGGCCCATATCGCTGCCGTGTGCCCGGTGAACTGGGTACCAAGGATTGCCGGGCTGATCCCGTCGATCCGGTCGGTGCTCGGATCCAAGCGCAGCACGCGCCAGCCTGGCATGGACGCGGCGTCAGGCACCAGGATCCACACCGCACCGAAGGCTGCGGTCATCCCTGTGATCGGCCCGAACCGGCTGGGCAGGTGCGGCCGGGCGACGATCCGGCCGGTTCGCCTGTCGATCCTGCTCAGATCAGGGCGAGTGCTGTGCTGATTCGCTAGCCAGAGGCCGCCAGAACCCGCGGCGATCACGACAGGCATGCCCCGCCACCGGCTGAGCGGGAAGCGGCGGACCTGGCTCGTGCGCTGATCGACGCGGATCAGGACGCCCGCGTCGCGCACGTAGGCCCAGACGGAACCGTCGGCCGCGGCGAGGCCGTCTACCTCGGCGCCCAGGCGGATGGCTGTCGCCGGATTTCTGGCGGCGGCGAGTGGCGGTGCTTGCGGACGAAGATGGCTGGCTGGTCCTGCACAGGCTGCCACGCCCGCTAGGAGCATTGTGATTCTGAGGCAGCGGGCCGCTCGCGACAGCAGCAGGTTGGAGGACGAACTGCTCATGTCATATAGACACTTGGGAGAGATCGGAGGTTGGAGTAAGCAGCGGCCTTCCGCCGGAACTCAACGGCGCCAGCGTCGCTTCTTTAGGGGCGACCGCCGTCCACTTTGCACTCTGCTCAACCAGGAAGGTCTTCCCGCGCAGCTCGTCGGCGGCTGGTCCCTTCTTCAGTATGACGCCTACGTTCGGGCCAGGCCCCACCGTCGTCAGCTGCTGGTGGAGCTGCGAGATGCCGGCGACCTGCCACCGCTGGCCGTCGCACTGCATCCAGTCGCCGACGTTGAGCAGGCCCAGTCCCTCCAGCTGGCCGGTAATGACCGTGCCGCGGCCCTGGACGTGAAAGACGTCGATGACGGTCAACCACAGCCGGGGTTCAGCCGAGTCCATCGGCGGCATGCTCATGAGGGTCACCTTCCCACGAGGTCAGGGGCGCCAAGGCTGGTTTGCCTGCGTATGGTGCGCGGCCGGATCTGCGGGAGGCGAGGTGCCGGACGAGGCCAAACCGGCTCATGGCAGGTAAAAGGTCAGCAGATCGGCGCTCACCGGCGGGAACAGCGTCTGCATCAATTCCTCGTTTGGTCCCGCGTAGACGTCTGGGTGGCGCTCTTCAGAGGCCGGCAATGCCGTGCGGGCCGAACAGAAGTGAGCCTGCAAGGTCAGGAGCAACCCCAGCGCCGCCGACGGAGGCCGGCGCCTGCATGGGTCCGCCTGCCTCTGGCAGTTCCACAGTGCCTTGCGTGAATGCCATCCGTACGTGGTGCCGGAAGAAGGAGACGATGGCCTCGCCGCTTTCCGCAGCGAACTTCGAGGCGGCGAGCCGGGCGGAGAGAACAGGACGCAGGTGCTCGAGCAGCGCCGGGACGTCGGGAACCCGGACGTAATACTGAGCGGCTTGCCGCGGCGGCGGCTCCAGGCATCTCTCAATCGCATCGCCGCCCGGATAGCCCGGGCGTCCTTCGACCCGCAGAACGTCGGTGCCGACCTGATCGACGGCGTGCGCGAGCAGGTCGTACGCCGCCGCCGGATCAGCGGCGGCGATCTCTCCGAGCACCACCTCCTCGTCGTCGGGCGCGGTCAGCCGGCCGGTCGCGACTGGAGTCCCAGCGCGCTCGACGAGCAACTGGGTGCTGCCGGCGCGAGATACCAGCCAGCGCCAGCAGGCCGCCGAATGCGGCATGCGCAGTTCGTACGCACCCTGGACCGCGTCCTGGAGGTCCGACAGCGCCGCGATGTCTTCGACTGCGGCCCTGCGCACCACGTGCTCGCCGTCTGGCGGCGGTACCCCTCGCACCGCACGGGACTGCGGGAGGTCGATGGCGTACTGGTAGCCGAACTGCCGGTAGAAGTACGGGATGCCGATCATCACCTGAACGACGTGGCCGCGGCTCGCTGACCGCTCGTGGGCCCAGCCCATCAGCGCTCGGACCAGGCCGCGGCCCTCGTACTCGCGATCCGTGGCGACCAGCTCGACCTGACCTGCAGCGACCCGGACCTGGCCGAGGACCAAGGTCTCGTCCAGCAGCACCGCGGTTGAAACAACCCGGTCGCCGTCGACCACGACGGCGCAGGACTCCCATCCGGCCTCTGCGTCGCCCGTGACCAGCTGGTGGTCGATCGCGTCGGCAGCCTCGCCGCGGTCGGTGAGCAAGGCAGCGATCTGTTCGAGATCGGATGGCATCGCGGCGCGCAGCACCAGATTGCCGGGTAGCGACTGGCTCACGGAACTCAGCGTCCCAGCGTGCAAGCCGATGGTCGACCGAATTCTCTGAGGGGTTCGCTCAACCGTGCGATGGCAGGAGTCCGCTTGGTCGTCGGCACCGGAGGTTAGTGTCCTCCCATGGCTGACTTCATCGATGCCGATCTGCGCGGATCGCGGTTCGAGCGCGTCGACCTCAGCGGGGCCCACCTGAGCGCCGTCGACCTGGCCGACGCACAGTTCCAAGGCGTCAACCTCAGCGGCGTCATGATGCGTGGCGTCGAACTGGCGAACGTCGACATCCACGGCGAGATCATCAACGTGACGGTCAACGGCGTCGACATCGGACCGTTCGTTGAGGCGGAGCTAAACCGGCGCTATCCCGACCGCGCGAAGATGCACCCGGCCGATCCTGCCGGGTTCGAGCAAGCGTGGGACATTCTCGAGCGGCTTTGGAGCCAGACCGTCGAACGGGCCCGGCGTCTTACACCGGAGATGCTGCACGAGTCGGTCGACGGCGAGTGGTCGTTCATCCAGACGCTCCGCCACCTGGTGTTCGCCACCGACTCATGGGTCAGGCGGGCGATCCTCGGTGACCCGTCGCCGTGGGAACCCCTGGGTCTGCCGTGGGACGAGATGCCGGACATGCCTGGCGTGCCGCGTGACCGCGAAGTGCGCCCATCGCTGGATACCGTGCTCGAACTGCGCCGCGACCGGATGGCCACAGTCCGCCAGGTCATCACAGGCCTGACGGAGACGTCGCTAGACGAGCACACTGAACCTGTCGAAGCAGCCGGCTGGCCACCGCCCCGCAGCTTCGAGGTGCGCGAGTGCTTGCTCATCATCCTCAACGAAGAATGGGAGCACCGGCTCTACGCCGAACGAGACCTGGACGCCATCGAAGCGCGCTCATCCTAGCCGCTTTGTGTGATAACACCCTTCCATATTCCGTATCGCAAGGACTACGCTGCCTTTGGTGCGTGGCTTACCGATAGCCCGTTCCTGGGGGGATTACCTATGTCCGAGATGCTGCCACACCAGATTTTCTGGGTTCGCGAAATCGGAGATACCGAGTCGCCGTACTGGACGGCAGCGTCACTGGATGGCATGCAGCTACACCTGGAGCCGGACGAGTCCATTTTGCACGTCTGCTATTGCCACGTTTCGCAGCTCGCCGAGAGGGCGGTTCAGACCAAGCCAAGCCCCTCGCAGACTCTCGCAAAGAAGTGGCAGCTTCCGGATGCGACGACCGTTGTGATTACTGACCGGCGGATCGCCTTCATGACGACACAGTTCGATAAGGGAGGCGGCTGGAGCGGTTTCGGTCTCGCCGGCCTGGCCGTTGCCGCTACCGCCAACGCGGTGAGCAAGAACCGGGCGGCGAAACGGAGCGCTGGGAAGATCGCCATCGGCCAGCTCCGCCACGAATGGCTCACGGCGATCGCCGTGCGCTATCGCAAGCCCGTCTTCGGCCGCGACACTTACGTGCACCTCGCGGCGGCGACCAGCGCTGGAACGGCGATCATCGAGCTGTACAAGCCGCAAGTTGTCGACGAGAAGCTCGCACGCTGGCTCGTTAGCACTGTTGCCACAAATCGCTTGGCGCTTCTGTCGCAGGCCTCGCCCGACCTCGCAACGCTGCAGGGCTACAGAGATACAGGTAACGGAGCGGTTCAGGGCGCCAACCCTGGCGATCTTCGCTGGCCGCTGCCGGGAAACACCGGCGAACTCATCGCGAAACTCATCGCCCAGCCGGAAGCTCGCTGACCCTCTAGTCGAACCCTGAGAACCAGGCCACTTCGAGCAATAGAAAGTGCGAGTGAGATGACGAGCGGAGCACAGGATTTCTCCCAGGTAAACAGTGACCAGATCCAGCCAAATCAAGTGATAGGCGCGGGCCAGGGCCCCGTCGCGCCCGACGGCATTGGAGGGATAGTAAACCGGCCTTCGTACAGTGTCCGGCGAGTGCTATGCGGCCTCTGGTGGGCGCTCGGAACCGCCCTTTGCACGATCAGCGCACTGATCAGCCTCTTCGGCGGTCATTTCCTCCAATTCCTCGGCGCCGCCGCGATCGCCGGGCTCATCGGCTGGTATGACTACAGGATTTGGACCTTCAAGGCGAAGTGGCTGATGTTCCTGATCATCTTCTGACCCGTGCCTTTGGCTCGCTGATACGCCATCGCCATGCCGGATGACTTCTGCCAGCGTCAGGATGTACCGGTGACGTCAGATGTGATGACCCTCCATGACGGCAGACGGCTGCGCTGGCATGAGTTCGGTGACCAGAACGGGTCGCCGGTCATCTACACGGCGGGGACACCGGTGTCGGGCCTGTACGGAGGCTCCTATGACGAGACGGCCCTGGCCGCCGGCCTGCGCTGGATCTCACCGGACAAGCCCGGCTACGGCGGCTCCGACTACCACCGGGACCGCAGCCTGATCAGCTGGGGTGATGATCTGGCTGCGCTGGCTGATCATCTCGGCCTGGACAGGTTCGCGCTGGCCGGCGAGTCCGGCGGTGGCCCGTACACGCTGGCCGCTACCCTCCGGCTCGCGGACCGGGTGAGCGTTGCCGCCCTCATTGCGACGGGCGGGCCGATGGACGCGGCGGAGCGAGCGGGCCAGCAAGCGAGGATCCGGTTCTATGGCTGGCTCGCCAGGAGCGTGCCGGCGCTGAATGCGGTCCCGTTTACGGTGATGAGATGGTCGCTGGTCAGCCCGGCCAGGCGGCAGCGTTCCCTGCGCCGGGAGATTGCCGCCGCGCCGGAGGCCAAGCATGCCGGCCTGCGTATCGAGTTCGAGGCCGTCGCTGACGCCCTCCGGCAGGGGACGCGCGGTGCAGTGCAGGAACTCGCCGTAGCCAAGCGCCCGTGGCCGTTCCCGCTCAGCGAGATCAAAACGCCGGTACACCTGTGGCACGGTGCCGGCGACACTAACGCGCCGATCGCCATCGCACGCAACCTCGTCCGCGAACTGCCCGACGCCACCCTGCACATCAGCGACTCGGCAGGCCACGATGTCGGCCACGACCGCAGCGGCGAGATCATGTCTGTGCTTGTATCCGGTCGCTAGCGACGTCGCTGGCTCTAAGTTCGGTTCGTGACCGAGCCAGGAGAAGGCATGGGGTGCGGAATCACCGCAGGTGACAGGGTCTTCCCGAGCTTGGATTGCTCAGCTACTGTTCTCGAGCCGAACAGCCACGTTCGGGACAGGGGGAGATTCAGGTGAGCCTTAGCATTGAAGAGCTGGCCGGACAGTACCACCGGGCCTGGGCTGACCTGGACGTAGATGCCATCGTCGCCCTGCACACCGCAAGCTCGGTCTTCCACCTGCACGGGGTCACAGACGCTGCGACCGGCCGTAGCTCCATCCGGCAGACCATCGTGGCACTGCTCGGGCTCGTGCCCGATCTTCATTTCGACGCCAAGAGGGCCTACCTGGGAGCAGACCACCTCGTGCTGGAGTACGACATGTCCGGTACCGCCGGTGGGTCACCTTTCGTATGTGACGGCGCGGACGTGATCGAGGTGCAGGACGGTCTTGTCGCCCGCAAGGACACCTATCTGGACCTGGCGGCGTACCAGCGGCAGGTCGGTGCCATTCCGCTACTGCCAGAACGCAGCCGCATCAAAGGCTGACCCCTAGGCCGAGGTACTCGGCCAGCCAGGGCCCGGTCGCGCTGCCCGGGTCACGAGCGACATCGGCTGGCGTTCCCGCGGCGAGAATGCGGCCGCCTTCGGGGCCGCCGCCTGGGCCCATATCGATGAGGTAGTCTGCGGCGGCCAGCAGGTCGAGGTCGTGGTCGATGACGATGATCGTCGCTCCGGCGTCAAGCAGCCGGTCGAACACGCGCACCAGCGTGGCCACGTCGAGCGGGTGCAGGCCCGCAGTCGGCTCGTCGAACACGTACAACGCGCCGCGCTGGCTGCTGCGAAGCCTGGAGGCGATCTTCAGACGCTGCGACTCGCCGCCGGACAGCGACGGGGTGGGCTCGCCAAGCCTCAGGTAGCCGAGGCCGACCTCGCTGACGGGCCGCAGCGCCGCCGCGATCGATGACCTGCCGGCGAACAGCTCGACGGCGTCGTCAACGCTAGTGGCTAGCACATCAGCTATCGTCAGGCCGTCGACCTGGACTGCGAGGACCGCTTCATTGAAGCGAGCGCCGTGACAGGTCGGGCAGTCGACGGTGATGTCCGGCAGATACTGAACGTCGAGGTCAATGTGTCCGAGGCCGCGGCAGGTCGGGCACTGGCCCTCGCGCGTATTGAACGAGAAGTGGCCGGCTTTCCAGCGCTGGCGCCTGGCGTACGCGGAGGCGGCGAACAAGCGGCGGATGTGATCGAACGCCCCGCAGTAGGTTGCCGGGGTTGACCGCGCGTTCTGCCCGATGGGCGAGGCGTCAATCTGGACAACCTGCCGTATGCCCTGCAGGTTCAGGCAACGGACGTGGCTCGGCTCCGCGGAGCCGCCCAAGCGAGCACGGGCGGCGGGAACGAGGCTATCCAGCACGAGGGCGGTCTTGCCCGCCCCGGACGGACCGGCTACCGCTGTCAGGCAATTCACCGGGAAAGCAGCCGTCAGGTCGCGCAGGTTGTAGAGGTCGGCGATCTCGATGGCGATCTGCCCGCCGTCAGTGGCACGCAAGGACCGGTCGCGGGAAACGCCGGGCGCGCCGGCGAGGAATGGACCGATGATCGAGCGAGGGTCGGCTTCCAGCTGACCGGGCGTGCCCGCGGCGATCACATGGCCGCCCTGTGCTCC
Source organism: uncultured Actinomycetota bacterium (assembly GCA_963696215.1). GTDB lineage: Bacteria > Actinomycetota > Actinomycetes > Streptosporangiales > Streptosporangiaceae > Chersky-822. The sequence goes on along the minus strand of CAVOJF010000002.1, from coordinate 38,273 downwards.
GGCACCAGGGCCGAGTTCGATGATCCAGTCGGCCGAGCGGATGAGATCACGCTCGTGTTCGACCACGATGACCGAATTGCCGTTCGCGGCCAGGGCGGAGATCATCTTCTGCAGGCCGGTCACGTTGCTGGGATGCAGTCCGACCGACGGCTCGTCCAGCACGTAGAGCATGCCAGTGGTGCTGGCTCGCACCGTTGAGGTGAGCTCGATCCGCTGCCGCTCGCCTGTCGACAGCGAGGCGCCGGAACGATCGAGGGTCAGGTAGCTCAGCCCGACGTCGAGCAGTGGCGCGAGCGTCTTGTTGAACTCGGCGAAGAGGCCGGAGGTCACCTTGCTGAGCTCGGCGGGAAGTTCAGCGGGAAGGCTTGCCGTGAACTCGCGGAGCGCTGCCAGGCTGAGCGTGCTGATCTCGGCGATGTTTCTCCCGGCAAGCTGGGAAGTCAGCGCCTCCGGCCGCAGCCGTGTCCCGTGGCATACCGAGCAGGTGCGGGTGATGACGAAACGCTGCGCTAGCCGACGAGTGCGTTCGTTGTCGCTGCGCAGTGACCGCTCCACCGCGGCGCGGGCATTGTCGTAGTTCACCGATAGCCGTACTGTGCGCTCATTCCGGCCCGAGTGCAGGGTCACCTGCCGCTGCACGGGCGCGCCGTGCAGGACGATGTCGCGCTCGCGCTTGGTGAGCGACCTGTATGGCACGTCGAGGCGGACACCGAGCTCGCCTGCGGCATACATCGACAGCCGCCGGCCGCCAGAGTTCCACGGCAGGACTGCCCCTTCTTCGATCGTCTTATCCGGGTCGGGTACCAAGGTGGCTTCGTCGACCTCAGACCGCACGCCCAGGCCCTGGCACGCCGGGCACGCGCCGTAGGAGTTGAAAGCGAAGGATTCGGCGCTGGGATGCTCGAAGCGCGCACCACAGACCGGACAAACGACTTCCTCCGCGAACATTGCGATCGACGGGTCGATGCGGTGGCCGTTCGGACACAGGTGCGAACCGAGCCGCGACATCATCAGCCGCAGGACGTTCAGGACTTCGGACATGGTCCCGACCGTGCTGCGCGGGCCAGGAACCGGCGGACGTTGCCGAAGTGCCAGCGCTGGCGGCAAATGATCGATGCGGTCCACGTCCGGGCGCTGCGCCTGGGTCAGCCGGCGGCGGCTGTACGTGCTGAGGCCAGACAGGTATCGCTGCATGCCCTCGGCATACAAGGTGCCGATGGCTAGCGAGGTCTTGCCCGATCCGGACACACCCACGACCGCGACAATGCGCCACAACGGCACGTCGACGTCGACGTCGCGCAGGTTGTTGTGCCGGGCGCCGCGGACGCCGATGGCGCCAGGCAGTCCGGGCGCCGATCGATCAGCCGCCACATCACCTACCTAAGCAGAATGGCGTGCCCGCGCCGGGACCGGCAGCCGCCGACACCGACGGCCGCGGGCCCCGGGCGCGGGCAATGCCGGTTCAGGGGTGGACAGGGCCACTCGGGCCCTTGTCGAGGCGCAGCGACTGCATGATGGCGAAGGTGGTCGTCATCGTAAACACCTCGATGTCCGCGGCGGCCAGCACGCCGGTGTACTTGGCGATCACGGGCGCGGCAGCACGCTCGGTGACGGCATCGAGGTGGCCTTTCACACCAGCCCAGAAGTTCTCCGCGTAGTGCATGTAGTACGGGACCGGGTCGACGCTCGTAAGCGCCTCCCTGGAACTGGACTCGATGTCAGCGATGTACCGCTGGTGCAGTGCGACGTCCTCGCGGGTGGCGAGCCTGCCAAGGTGCCCGCAGATGAAATGCGACCACGGGTACGACAGGGCGATGTCCGGCGCCTGCATGTAACCCTGCACGTCTTCGCTGAGGTTGAGGTTGTAGATCGGCACCCAGCCGGCGTTGACGACGTCGATGAACATCAAGGTGTCGTGGCCCGGGAAATGGATGTAAATGTTGTCCGGCGAGTGGTTGGAGCCGTGCCACGCCAGCTCTACGCGCTCTCCGCCCACCTCGAGCGTGTAAGTATCGGCAAACGTCACGTCCGGGGCGGGCCTGGCCGGATCATTGTCCCGGATGAGGAGCCGGCGAGTCTCTTCGTGCCCGATCCTGGTGACGTTCTCGAACAGCGAGGCGGCCGCGCCGTGGTCGGCGTGGTGATGGGAGTAGACCAGGTGCGTCACGGTGTTGCTGACGCCCTCGGCAGCGGTGATCTCGTCGACAGCCCGCCGCAGGTTGTGGCCGATGCTGGGGGGTGCGTCGAAGAGCACCACGCCGTCGCGAGTGACCAGAAACGCCGACTGGTATACCCCGTCGGTGACCCAGTACAGGTTCCGCTCTACCCGCCCGACGTAGTAGCCCTGCTCGTTCACGGCGGGACCGAGCGCCGAACGCGGGATGGGCGCGTAGTCGGGCAGCTCGTCGACACTACGGGCATCTGATGTTGTCACGACATCTCCCTTAATGCTCGGGCACGCCCCTGCAGGTCGTGCGCGGATTGGCAGCAGTTTCAGGTTCGCCGCGCGTCGGGTGAGAGGTCATCACCGGATCATGGTGATTCGACCTGCCCGCGACGTCGTGCCTGGTCAGCCACCGTAGGCTGGCAGGATCGCCCCGCTCACGGGCGCAGCAGCGTCGCTGACCAGGAACGCGATCAGGCCGGCGATCACCTCGGGCGCGACCGCATGCTTTATCACTTCAGGGGGATAGAAGGCCCGGGTAGCGGCGGTGTCCAGCAGCTGGGGCGCAACCGCGTTGACCCGGATGCCGTGCGGACGCAACTCGACGTCGAGCACGCGGGTGAGGTGCACCAGGGCCGCCTTGCTCACGCTGTACGCTGCCATGCCACCCGTCGGCTCGAGCGCCGGGCGGGCCGTCACGTGGACGATGGCACCCGAGCCGCGTTCCTGCATGGATGGCGCCACTGCCTGCGTGAGCCACAGCGCGGCACCAAGATTGACGTCGATCATGGTGCTCAGCGTCTCCGGGGTGGCGGTGAGCGCATCTCCCAGCTCGAACGCGCCGATCGTGTTGACGAGCACCTCAGGCCTGCCAACATCACGAACGATCCCGTCGATGAGCCGCGCGGGCACTGCCGGGTCAGTCGTGTCGGCAACCTCGGTCCGGATGCTGCCGGGCAGCTCGCGCAGTGCGCGCTCGTCACGGTCAACGGCTACGACGGTGAAGCCGCCGGCCGCGAGGGTCAGGCTCGTGGCGCGCCCGAGGGGCCCGCCCCCTCCGGACACAATCGCGACGCGAGTATTCATGAAGTCCGCCTCCCTGTCCATTTCGTCAGACCTCAGGCTCGCCGCCTCGCAGGTGAAGCGGCATCACTAGATTCCGGTGATTCGGCATGGCGAAGACCCTCGAATCAGGGATCTTCATGGTGAGCCGGCGTCACCGCTTTCTGGCGATGTGTCTTGAGGGGCGAGCTGGAGCACCTCGAGCAGGTCAAGGCCGAGCGCCTCGATCTCAGCCAGGATGCCGTGCAGCCCGGGTCGGTCCAGCGTGCCGGTCAGGACTGTTTCCGAGCCTTCCCACTTCCATGCCAGCGCCGGAAACGCAGAAAGCAACGTGGCGCCGAGATGACCGTTGATCCTGATCCTGTACCTGGCGGATGCGAGGTCCATGCGGCTATGGTCGGGCGCCGCCAGGTGAGCCCGCATCGCCAGGATCCGGTGACGAGGGCGCCGGGGACCTGGTCACCGCAGACCGTTGGCCGGACACCGCCGAGCGGGGCATTCGTTCAGCCTCGGCGCGCTCGGATCAGAGCGAAGAACTCCTCGCGGCAGCTCGGAACGGTGCGCAGCGTCCCGAGCAGCGCGGAGGTGATTGAGGTGGGGCCGACGGCACGAACGCAGTTCGGAGTCATGCAGGAGTGCTCGGCCTCCACCATCACGCCGACACCGCGCGGATGCAGGTTTGCAGCCAGGTGTTCTGCGACCTCCTGAGTCAGGTCGCCTTGCGACCGCTTCCGCGCGGCGAAGAATTCGACGACCTGTCCCAGCGTCGCACCGCCCAGCATGAGCTCCGCTGGCAGGTAGCCGATGTGCGCGATAGCCGCAACGGGCCTGGCGTGGTGATCGCAGAGCCCTCGGAACGGGATAGCGAGGGTCAGGACCAGCTGGTCATAGCCGTCCTCGTTCGGGAAGGTCGCCAGCCCTGGTAGCTGCTCGGGCCGGCCCGAAGCAGGCTCGTGGTTCATTCGCCTTGTTATTCCCCGGATCCGGCAGGAACTCTCGGCGTCGACCTTCGGGCGGACGCAACAAGCAGTGCCCGGCCGGTCGGCGAGCGTGACCGATTGGCGCAAGAGCGCTTGGGCATGATGTTCGCGGGGAACCGAACTGCGCGGCCGACCCCGCCACCTAAATGATCATGGCCGGACCGGCCCGATTCCCTCCTAGGAGGAGATACATGATCGTTCGGGCGCAAAACAGCGATAAAGCGGGCGCGTTCGACCAGAAACCGCCGTCATGCCGGTGACCGCGCAGATCGGCCGCCGCGAGTCGTTCAATGCCGCACATCGGCTGTACGACCCGGGCTTGTCGGACGACGAGAACCGCCGCATGTTCGGAAAGTGCGCCAACCTGCACGGGCACAACTACGTGCTCGAGGTCGTCGTGGGCGGAGAAATCGACCAGGCCATCGGGTACGTCATGGACCTCAAGTTCCTGTCCGAGGTCATCTGCCGGCGAGTGATCAGCGATGTGGACCATCGCAACCTCAACACTGACGTCCCCTGGCTGGCCGGGCGCATCCCGACCGCCGAGAATCTCGCGCTCACCTTCTGGGAGCGGATCAGGACTGAGCTTCCCGAAGGAGGGCTCCGGGCCCTGCGTGTCTGGGAGACAGACAAGAACTGGGCTGAGGTTGGTGAGCGAATCTGAGATCTCGCGCCCATCAGGCCGGGAACTGCACACTCGTTACACCGCGGCTGACCTGGGCGTGTTTACCGTCGACGAGGCTCGCCGGTTCATCCCTGACGGAGACGGCGATCCCAGCACCGACACAGTCCTGGCCTGGGAGCTGCTTTACCGGCTCGAACCTGACCTCTACGACAAGCTCGCGTCTGCCGAGCGTCTTCATCCCGCCATCCTCGGATGGTTGCCACGCACCGCCGAGCGGATCGTCGAGGTTGGCGCCGGAACGGGACGGCTGACGCTCGACCTAGTCGACCGCGGACGCGAAGTGGTGGCCGTCGAGCCAGCGACGCCGCTGCGGCAGATCTTGGAGCGGAAACTCGCCGAGGCCGGCCACGGCAACGTGCGCGTGATTCACGGGTTCTTCGATGACCTGCCGCTGCCGTCCGGATTTGCAGACGTCGTCGTCGCGTGTTCGGCTTTCACTCCAGCTACCGGCTGCGGCGATGCGGGTCTGGCCGAGATGGAGCGGGTGTGCAAAGCGGGCGGATGCGTCGCCATCATCTGGCCCAACAACGTGGACTGGCTGACCGCGCGCGGCTACCAGTACGTCAGCTTCGACGGGCCGATGGCTGTTGAGTTCCCCAGCAATGAAGAGGCAGTCGAGCTCTCTGAGATCTTCTATCCGCGCGCTGCGAAAGAAGTGCGCGCACAGCGCCTGCGGCGGGTGCCATTCGAACTCGTGGGGATCAATCCACCGCGCGACGTGGCATACAAGTTCCTGCCTCGATGAAGATCGCGATCATGGCGCCGCTCGTCACGGCCATCCGTGAGCCTCAGCTTGGCGGCTCGCAGGCCTTCGTGTCCGATCTCGCCCGCGGCCTGGCCGGCCGGGGGCACGAGGTTCACGTGTACGCTGCCTCAGGCTCCCAGATCCCCGGGGTGACGGTCATTGACACCGGGGCCGATCCGCAGGTCCTGGCGGGCACCCTTTACCGCGCCGTCGTGCCCGTGGACACCGGCTCGGCCGGCGCCCCGAACGCCTCGCCACCGCCGGGCCCCGCCCAGGCCGCGTCCGCCAGGGCCGCGGCTGAGGCAGCCTTCGCGGCGGCGTACGCGACGATGCGGGACGCCCGGTACGACGTGATCCACAACCACGCCTTCGACGCTCCCGCCGTCCGTTTCGCGACCACCGTGCCTGCACCAGTGCTGCACACGCTGCACCTGCCCCCTGAGGAAACGCTGAACCGGGCGCTGGACCAGGCGGCGCGTTCCGTGCGGCCTCCAGTTGTCGCGACGGTCTCCGCCTTCCAGGCGGCTGTGTGGGGCGGCGTCATCCGCGTCGACGAGGTCCTCCCGCCGTATGTGCCTACGCGTGTCATCGCAAACTCGATGGCGGCGGGGCACGGCGCAGTCTTCGCTGGTCGGCTCAGCCCGGAAAAAGGGGCCTCGCAGGCCATCGACATCGCCTCCGCAGCAGGTCTGACCGTCGACGTCTACGGCGACGCCTACGACGAAGAGTATGCCCGCAACCACATTGCACCGCGGCAGGCCAGGCCAGGCGTCAGGGTTCACCATGCCATCCCGCGGACAGCGCTCTGGACGGCGATGTCCAGGGCGGCGGTCGTCCTGAATCCCGTGCAGTGGGATGAGCCGTTCGGCATGGTAGCCGCCGAGGCGCAGGCGTGCGGCACTCCGGTGGTGGCGTTCCGCCGCGGCGGGCTCACGGAGGTAATCGAGGACGGCGTCACCGGGTTCCTGGTGCCTCCCGGCGACTTTCAGGCGGCAGTCGAGGCCGTCGGGCGGACGGCCGGGATCTCGCGTGCGGCGTGCCGCACTCATGCCGAGCGTCATCTCGATCTGGAGCAGAGCCTGGAGGCGCACGAACGCGTCTACCGCCAGATGACAGCTACAAATGCCGCGGAGGCAGGCCATGGGTGACGCACGACACTGGCTGAACGAGCGAGTCGCGGTCGTGACGGGCGCCAGCCGCGGGATCGGCGCCGCGACCGCGACGGTACTCGCGGGGGCCGGTGCGCAGGTCATCCTCGCCGCGCGCGACCACGAAGCGCTCGAGGCAGTTGCCGACCGGATCAGACACGACGGCGGGACGGCGCGAACCGTACCGACCGACGTCAGCAAGCCGGCAGACGTCGACCGCCTGTTCAGGGAGGCACAACTGGCAGGCAATCCTGCTGCCCTAGTGTGCGCCGCAGGCGCGCTGACATCAGTGCCGTTCGCGGAGACCACGCCTCAGATCTGGGATGAGACGCTCGCCGTCAACCTGACGGGAACGTTCCTGTGCTGTCGCGCGGCCTTCACCGCCATGCGCGGGGCCGGGCAGGGGAGGATCGTCACCATCGCATCGCTCTCCGGGGTCTACGCGACCGAGAAGTTCCCCGGACTGGCCGCCTACAACGTCTCCAAGTACGGGGTTGTGGGCCTGACCGAGGCCGTTGCCGTCGAGGGAAGGAAGCACGGCATCAGCGCGATCTGCGTCAGTCCCGGCGCAGTCGACACCGAGATGCTGCGCCGCGCCAACCCGGATCTGCGTCCCGGCCTGGTACCCGGTGACGTGGCGGACCTGATCCTTGCCCTGCTCGACAGCCCGCTGGCGCCGGCGAGCGGGGCCAACATTCCCTTGTTCTCGAACGCCTGACTGCGGGTTCGTCACGCAGTTGTCGGTAGGGACCACAGGTCCATGCGCTCGTCAGCGAGCAAGTCGCGGGCCGGCCGTGCGCGCTCGGCCACCAGACGTCGGGCGGCAGCCATCTCACCGTCGTCGTCAAGCTCCGGGTCGCCGCCGCGGTCCAAGCCCACCGCGGCCTGCACCAGGCCCTCCAGCAGGTAGAACCCGATCAGCTTCCCTTCATCGACGCTGCCGCGCACGACGAAGTCGTCCCATGTGGCGGCGTGTCCCACGTACTCGACCTTGTGCTCGTACTGGTCGGACCAGAACGTGTGGACGTATGCGTAAGGATCTGCCGAGCCAAGCATGATCCTGGCCGCCGCCGTTCCCTGTTTTTCCGCGTTGTTGTAGTGCTCGACCCGTACGCGCCCGAACAGCGGATGACTATGGTTGGCCACGTCCCCGGCCGCATAGACGTCAGGTGCGCTGGTCCGGCACAGCTCGTCGGTCAGGACCCCGTGATCCTGCGCAATGGAAGATCCGGCCAGGACCCCGACTTCGGGAGTGATCCCGACACCTACGACGGCGAAGTCGCACGCGACCCGCGTCCCGCTGGCCGTCACGACTGCCTCGAGACGTGTCGTGCCATCGAACCGGGCGGCTTGCTCTCCGGTCAGGATCTCGACGCCCTTCGCGCGGTGAATGCCGGCGATCAGCGTGCCGATCTCGTCGCCTAGCACCTTGGCCAGCGGCACCTTGCCGGGCAAGAGGACCGTTACCTGGACCCCGAGCTGCGTGAGCGATGCTGCCACCTCGCAGCCGATGAAGCCCATGCCCACCACGACGGCGCGGCGGCCGCCGGCAGCCTCGGCCTTGATAGCGTCGCACTCGGCGACGGTGCGCAGGTAGTGGATCCCCGGCTGCTCTGCACCAGGAATATCAAGCCGCCGGTTAGTGCCCCCGGTGGCGATCAGGAGCTGCTGGTAGCTGAGTTCCTGGCCGCCATCGAGCACCATCGTATGGGCAGCCGCGTCGACGGCCACGGCATGGCAGTCGGTCAGGACATCGACGTCGTGCTCCTGGTACCAGCCTGCGGGCCGGACGTACCAATCCTGCAGCTCCTCCTCGGAGCGCAGGTACGTCTTCGAAAGGGGCGGACGCCCGAAAGGAGAGCCGGGTTCCTGGCTGATGACCACCACTTGGCCGCGGAAGCCCTCATCCCGGAGCGTCGCTGCTGCGTTGCCCCCCGCGACTCCTCCGCCGAGGATGACAATCGGATCGCGGCCGGCTTGCCTGGACATCCACGAATTCTGCCCGCCGGCGGCGGCGGCTAAGCCGGGCACAGGGCCGGCCTGAGCGACCCGTGACGGCCGCCAGCGGTCCCATCAGCTTCGCGCATGCCGGTGACGAGTATCACAGTCATTTGCGGCATGACCTGGGCTAACGCGGTCGTTACACGACCGTGATGGCACCGCCGCAGATGCAAATAGGGTCACTCGACAGTTAGGCCGCGAAACCCCCGGGCAAGTAGGGCAAACCTGGCTGCATACCCGAACCATCTTGCGGCGCGCGTCACCCAAGATGAGTAGACCGCCCGGCCCCTCCGAGCAGGGGCCGGGCGTTCGCGTGATAGTCCACGTGGGCGCGGACCTACGGCTCGCGGAACCCGACCGATATCTCTAAACGCGGCCAGCAAGGGCCAGAGATCAGGTCAGCACTTCGAGCCGGTCACGGTCAGATCTCACTGCGGCCTATGCGGAATGATCCGTGTCTCACACGTGGAATTCCGTGACTACGCCTCGGAATGCGATCGGAACGTACGCGTTGCCGGTGACCGGGTCGACCGTCGCGCTGATCGGGAAGAAGCCGACCTTTATCGTACGGGTCACCTTTTCCGTCCTCTCGCTCACCAGGTAGACGTCGTTCGTGCCGGACTCGTTGCCGGTGACCACCACGGTCTTCGCGCGGTGGTCAATTGCGACACCATCGGCGTTATTCGGGATGCCGGCCACCACCTTGTCGGCGCCGGTCTTCTCGCTGATGATGAGGAAGGAGGTACCGCCGAGGGCTGCCCACACCTTGCCGGCGGCTGGGTCGACGGCCGGGGTGCAGCCTCTGGAGGCGATGCCGAACTTCTTGCTGACCCGGTGGGTGGACTCCCTGATCTCCGCAATCAGGCCCGGCGGCGGATTCTGGCCATCGCCGTCAATGCAAACCCATACCAGCCCTCGCGAGGAGTCGACGGCGAGCGCACCAGGGAACTTGAACCGGCTCCCCGAGGCGACCGGCACGGTGTGCAGGACATGCCCGGTGGCCTCGCTCAGCTCGGTCACCGAGTCGCCTGAGGAGAACCAGATCGTGTGGGTCTTCGGTATCGAGGGCCAGGCCCTCGAACCCACGTTTTCCGAGAATGTGCGGATGATCTTGTTGGTCCGCTCGCTTACCTCCACTATCGTGCCGCGGGCCGTGTTGACCGCCACGACCATGGCCTTCGCAGGGTCCACCCGGACTAGTCCCGCGCCGATCCGCAGGTGGGCAGATGGACTCTGACCGCCGCCGGACGATGACTCGCGGGACTGACCTGGCTCGCGGCCAGAGCCGATCCCGCCGACGCCAGCACCAGCGCGGTCCCGACAGCAGCCGCTCCGATGGTCGTCCGCATCGCATCCCGCCGTTCGCTCACGAAGTAGACGTCGCCCGCGTCGCCCCGGTTGTCAGCGCGCGGCGGCCCGGCCATGTTTCAGAGGCGCGTAGCTCAGCCATGCGCTCTCGCTCATGCCGCTGGCTGGCTTGGTCAGACGGCGTACAGCACTTCTCCGCCGTACACCAGCGGATGTTCGGGCTGCAGGAGGTCAGCGAGACGATTGAACTCCTGGAAGCCGGGGTCCGAGTCATGCTCGCTATGCGCGGCATGACTGGGAACCTCGACCGCGATGGCGTACTTGACGATGTCCTCGCGGTCGTCTGTGCCGAATGCGACCCGGGAGATCCGGGCGCTGAGGAATGCGCCTCGTGCCTTGAACTCGCGCCAGCGCGGCAGCTCACGCTCGGCAAACAAGCGCTCATACTCCGCCGCCTGCTCGGCACGGATGTGGATGATGATGACGTCGAGTTCGCTCATGACGCTCATCATGAACCAAATTCGTTCCACCCCGGTTAGTCGGCGGTCAGTTGTCAGCGCAATGCCTTGGCCCAGTCGATCTGGTAGCGGCCTGGGACGATCCCGGCTGCCGTGTCGCCGGAGTTGGGCGCGGCCACCACCCCAAGCGCCCGGAGCAGGTCCTCGAAGTTCATCCCGATGGCGGTCGGGAACGGGCCGGCGCCGCCGATGCTGCCAGCCTCCGCTAGTTGCGATTCGGCCGACCCGCTGTCGAGCATCGCCCATCCCGTCTCGATGCCGACGCCTCCGTTGTACATGTGCCCGATCACGGTGCCGGGCGTCACTTTCTGGCCAGGTTGCACGGCCGGGGTGACGTTCTCGGCAAAGTAGACGACCTCGCCTACCGCTGGGCCGTCGGTGAGCTGATAGGTGATCCAGCCGCCGCCTGGCCAGCCGCTACAGCAGGCCTTCGCCTGAATGACCACGCCAGCGCCGATGGCATAGACGGGTCCTGCTCCAGCGAAGTCGACGCCCATGTCAACGCGCTCCGGAACCAGGCCGCCGACCTGGCGCAGGGGGTTCTGGTAGGGATGGCCGCCGGTCGCCAGCTGCTCTAGGGTCAGCAGCGGCAGCAAGTTCCCTTCCTTACGATTCAGCGCTTTCAGCACCGCGAGTCGCTTGCCTAGCGCGTGCTTTATCCGGAGGATCCCGGCTCTGGCGCGGGCTGTCGCCCGCTCGGCGCTCAGCAACTCCCGGGTCGCGGCCAGGTACTGGTCGATCTGGGCGTTGTCGCCGACGGCCAGCTCGTTCAGGATCGACGCTTCGTCGAGTACGTGCTGCGGCGAGGCCGACGTGAGCAGCACGAACGGCAGGTCCACGCCGCCCTGCTCGTAGGCGATGGCGGCAAGCTGGGCGACGTGCTTGCGCATCACATCGAAGGTGGAGCGGTAGGACGCGGTCTGCTTCTTGAGGAAGCTCATCTGCCGGTTGGCGAGCACGAGATGCTGTACCACCACCGCGTACTGCTGGCCCAGTTTAGTCGCCTCGCGATTGAGCTCGGCGAGCATCTTCTGAGCCTGCGCGGGAGTGGGCTTCGGCGTGGCCCCTGCCGGGCCGCTGAAGCCCACCACGGTGACCAGTGTCGCAAGGCAGACCGCTGTCGTAAGGCTGACCATGCTGAGCCAGCCGGCCTTGAGCTTGTGCCTAGCTCTGACGATGCGAACTGCGAGCGGCGTATGCACGCGCAGTCACGCTCCTCCGGGGGCCCGATTCACCAGATGGCTCGCGGCCAGCCCGAGAACGGGTAGCGCCCTGTCGCCACCGCCACTGCGGCGGCTGCCAAGCGATGAACTTGATCAGCCAGGGTAGCTGGGCCCAATCGAGGCATTCAACCACTTCGCGTACTCTCGCCCCATCTCCAGCTACCTGCCGTTTACGGCGGCGTGGGCGGTGGCTTGATCCTCGCGGTCAGGGCTGGCACGATCGCCGGGGTGAGCATAGCGTTGCGGGAGCTGTTGATTCGTCACGTTGACGCCGGCACGATTCCTGGCGGGGTCGCGCTCTTGGGTGCTGAGAACGCCGAGGTGGTCCCGGCGGGCGTGGCGTCGATCGGTGGCGGTCCTATGGGCGAGGACGCGATCATGCGGATCCAGTCCATGACCAAGGGGATTACGTCGGTCGCCGCGCTGCGTCTTGTTGAGGCAGGGCGTCTGGAGCTCGACAAGAGTCTGGTGGAGTGGCTGCCGGAGTTGGCTGACCGTCGGGTGCTGCGCGATCCGACAGCTGAGATCGGCGATACCGTGCCGGCTCGCCGCCCCATCACGCTTCGCCACCTGCTGACCAATACCTGCGGGTACGGCATGGTGCTCCAGGCTTCGCCGTTGGAGCGGGCGATGGCGGCGAACGGCACTGAGGCCGGCCCGGAGCCGCCGGCGGTGGGCGCTGACGAGTGGCTGCGTCGCCTGACGGAACTTCCGCTGGCGTTCCAGCCGGGAGAAGGATGGCGCTATCACCATTCGTTCGCCCTGCTCGGCATCCTCATCTCGCGGGTGACGGGCCGCCCGCTCGGTGAGCACCTGGCCGAGGACGTGTTCGGGCCGCTCGGGATGAGCGACACCGCGCTGTGGGTGGCGGAGGCCGAGCTTGACCGGCTGCCGGCGGCTTACCGGCACGGCGACGAGGGACTCGTGGAGATCGAGCCGGCCGGTGGCGGCTTCTACGCAGGGCCGCCGTCGTTCGACGTCAGCCACGGCGAGCTCGTCTCCACCGCACGGGATTATCACCGCTTCGCGCGGATGCTTGCCGAAGGAGGCCGGGTCCACGGGCAGCCGATGATCTCACCTGATCACCTGCAGCAGATGACCAGCGACCAAGTCCCAGCGGCGTGCAAGACCGCGGACAGCTTCTTCCCGGGATTTTGGGACGGCACGGGATGGGGTTTTGGCGTAGCCGTGCAGACTGAGGGACCGCAGCGCGGGCGCGTCGGCTGGTCCGGCGGATTGGGTACGAACTTCTTCGTCGACCCGGACGGCACGGTCGGCGTGCTCCTCACGCAAGTAGAACTGGGCGAGGACATGTGGCCACTGATCGAGCAGTTCCAGTCGCTGGACGAGCCGTCGTGATCAGCTAGCGACAACCCCGCTTGCACGCCGCCAGGGGTGGTCGCGTTCTTACATTGTCGGCATTCCGGAGGCGTGCAGGCCAGGCAGCAGCCAAGGGAACCAGATCGCGAGGATGCCGATCGCCGCCAGGACGATTCCCGCGGCCTGGCCGAATGGTTTGCCATAGCGCCAGAGTTTTTCAGCGAAGATGACCGCGGCGACCGCCGCCATGGCAGCCAGGTTCATCACTCCGACGGCGATGAGCACGATCATCAGACCCCAACAGCACCCGACGCAAGTCATGCCATGGTGAAGGCCGACACGGGCATCGCGGCCTCGGCCTTTGAAACCGACGTAGTACATGAGCGCGCCGATCGGCGAACGGCAACGGCGCAGGCACCAGTCCTTCCATGGGGTGAGCTGGTATCCGCCGGCGGTAATGAAGATCGCTACGCCGAGCCATTTCGCCGCCGTCGGGGATGCCGTGAGCAACCGGTCGGTCCCGGTCAGGGCCCCGAACGCAACCGCGCCGCAAGCTGCCCACGCCAGCAGGTAGCCGCTGAGGAACATGCCGATCCGGCCGGCTCGCTCAAGACCGGCCGAGGTACCAGAGATCAAACGGGTCCAGAGCACGGCGACCGGCGCCACCGATGGCAGCATCATCGCGGCCATCATCAGCACCCACAGTCCGAGGAAGGGCAGCAAGGCTAGGCCCATGGTCCCTGGGCCGTTGCCCATGGCACGTGCCCAGATGATGGTGATCGCCCATGCCCCTGCAGCGACTGTGATCAAGGCTGCCCACGGCAGGGCGAGCTGCCGCGGCCGGAGAGCCTGCACAGGCCGCGTGGCGGTGGCCTGTATGGCGTTGTCAGCCACCGCCGGTCCCTCGTCAGCCCTCGTAACGGAAGTCGGTGACGAAGCTGTTAGTGCCAGAGAAATCCACGCTCCAGTGGCCGTGATAGCTGACGTCCTTCGCAGTAGCCTGGCGGACAGGCTGCGGGACGGCCCCGAACGGCGCGTTCGAGATCACGCCAGGGCCTTGCCCGTCCATCCCCACCATCTGGTCGCTGCTCATCGACAGTGCGCCAGCGACCTCAGCGTGCAGCGAGCCTTCCGACTTCTCGAAGGTGATTGCCGCCGGGCTCACGCCGGCGATCTCGCCGATCAGCGGACCCAGACCTGCCAGGTAGCCGCCGGCACCCCCTGAGAATACGGCGCCCAGAGCCTCGGACTGGTCGGCAGAGGCTCGATCGTCCAGGTAGAGCGCCACCTTCCAGCCGCCGTCGGTCATCCGCTTCGGCGAATGCACGGCCATCACTGCGTTGAGGCCGGACAGGTCTACCCCGTCCTTGCTTCCGTTGGTGACATGCCACGCCAGCATCACGTCGCAGTTGTCCTGGGTGGCTTCCCCCAGCCAGACGCAGTTGCAGCTGACATCGCAGTTGCACACCTCGAAGTAATCACCTTCGACCGAGAAGCTCATGTGGCCCTCCCTCGCCCCAGTCGCTTGTCCCGTCCGCCGGGCGGAGCGCGACATGTCATCGCGTCATACCATCAGCGAGCTGCCAAGCGCAAGGTCCGCCGAGCATGGATGGGGTGGCTTACGCTGGCGGCATGGGTGACAGCTGATGGCCGTGCAGGAACCAGACCCGACGGGGAACTGGCGGGTCCGCGGCTCTTACTTCGAGGGATGCAACTGCGAAGCGATCTGCCCGTGCCGCAGCGTCGGCGGCCGCCCCGGCGGACCCTCGAGCTTCGGGGAGTGCTTCGGTGCGTTGTCGTGGCATGTGCGCGACGGCTACGCAGGCGGGATCGACCTGTCCGACCTGCGGGCCGTGATGTCGCTCCGCTACCTCGACCGGGTACAGCCGACCACCGCCTGGGAGGTCGTGCTGTATGTCGATGCGGAAGCCGACGACAGCCAGCGCGCCGCCCTAGCCGATATCCTCCTCGGCCGGGCCGGCGGAACGGTCGCGCAGCTGTACGGCCCGGCCATCGGCGAGGTCCACGCCGTGCGGGCAGCACGGATAGCCCTCGAGCACGTAAAAGCCCGCAGACGCATCGACGTAGTCGGCTACCTGACGGTCCAGGCCGAAGGCGATGCCTCCGAGCCTGGCGACGTCCGGTGTGGCATCCCGGGCTTCGACCACCCTGGTACCGAGCTGCATGGCGACACACTGCAATCGACGGACCCGGCACTGCGCTGGGAAGTTCGAGGGCGTCGCCATGCCGCCTTCGCCACCGACTTCGACTACCGCTCCGACCTGTGAGGAGACGCACGGGTGAAACGCCCGTGCCGAGCACAGGGCGCACAGCAACTCATCGACGAGCGGCCAGGCTTTGCCGCTTCACAGCGAATCCGCGCAGCATCCGGAGCGCGGCGTCAGCGGCAGGGAGTGTAGGGGACATCGTAGAGATTGACGTCCTTGAGAATCGAATTGAAGTTATAGCTGGCTGAGTTCGCCTGCGGGCAGAATTTTGAGGTCGCGAGCTTGTACTCGACGTTGAAGACGGCTTTGCCGAATCCCGATGGCCAGACCTGCAGCCCGGGCGCGGGGAAATTGCACTCGCGGTACTGCCAGCATTGCTCGCTGATGGCGAAGTCAAAGTAGGGCTGCAGGTCGTTGGCCTGGCCGAGGTCGTTCTTGAGCCCGACGGCGAAGCCGGCGGTGTGCGCCAGGTTGGCGATCGCGGCGTCGAACTGTTCCTGCGTTGCCGCGCTGATCGTCAGCCCCGTCTTGTTCTGGTACGCGTCGACGTTGTCGAATTCGATCGCATCCGCACCGGCCGACCGGGCCTTCGCGAGCCGGGCGGCGAGCTCGTCGAGTATGAACTGCTGCGCGGTCTCGGTCTGCCCGGTGTTGGGGTTCGTTCCGGAGACGTTTGTGTTGATGTTCAGCCAGAACTCGTCCCGGAACCCGCCGACCGGCTTGCCGAGCAGGCAGCCGCCGCAGCTTGTGTTGAAGCTCTGATACTGCGGGTAGTCGGGCCGCCAGGTCTCGGCTGTCCCGGCGTCGATGTAGCCGATGACCTTGTCGCCGAGCGCGTGCAGGGCGCTGACCGCAGCAGTATTCAAGACGCCGTTGTTGTTCGGTGAGTAGCACTTGCCGTCTTGGTAGATGTCGATGTCGAATACCGACGGCGCCATCTGCTGGCCGGTCGAGAAAGCCGCGCCGGTAATAGCCGTGTTGATGAACCCGGTAGCTGGGTAGAGGCACTGGCCGGCCGAGTTGACCGAGCCCTGCAGCTGATACTGCCAGCGCGAGACGAGCGGTGGCTTCCAGCAGGAGCCAGCCGACGTATTGCACGGAACCGGTGCGGGCAGGGCGGCCGCGGCCGTGGCAGCCGCCCGGGGCATGACCTGCAGGGACGTCCCGGCCCAGGCAGGCGCGGCGGCGACAGCCGACAGGACAAGCACGGCCCCGGCCAGCGAACCAAATGCGCGAGCGCCTCGCATTGCGACCTCCTCTGACGACGTTCCTCGTCGCGAGCCTCGGGCAGCCCAGGCTCGGCCGCGGAGGGCGACCAAAGATCGCCGCTCGTTACGGACCTGAGCGGATCATAACGACGACGGCGGAACGGCACCAGGATCGCGCTGGTACCAATCTGAAGGCGCAGCTGCAATTGTCGAGCAGCGCGGCGATCACACGGTGTTTCTCAGGTGGGCAGCTCTGAGCCAGCCTCCTCCGCCACCATGTAGGCGGCGTACCAGTCAGGCCAGTTCGGGTCTGGCCCGCCGATGCGCTTCTCGTGCTCGCCGTGCGCGACCGACGCCCGCTGCATGGCATTCGCGAGGTCGCTTGCTGACCCGAAAGACGTCTCGGCGCTGTCGACCCGGCCCGGAAGCCGTGTTGTTATCTCCTGGAATAGCCAGCTGTTGCCGTCTGGGTCCTTGAGCGAAGCGAACGAGTTGTAGCTGCGATGGTCCGGGTCGGGGCCGTCCGCTATGCCATCGGCAGTGCGGTGGAAGACCTTCGCCACGTCACGGCCGGCTGCGGCCAGTCGGTCGATCAGCGCCTCGATGTCGGAGACGATGAGGAAGTTGTTCTGAGCTGACCCGGGCGCTGCCGAGGTGCGGCCGGCTCCGAATTGGACCGAGCACGCGGATCCGGGCGGCGTGAACTGCACCACGCCGGGTGGCGTGACATCGAGTCTCCAGCCAAGACTCTGGTAGAACTCCTTTGCCCGCTCGACATCTGTGACCGGGATGGTGAGGACTTCAAGCTTCTGATCGAGGCCCTGCTGGCTCTCAGCTGCGCTCGAGGTGCGTGTGCGGTGCTCTGTCGTGCTCATGGTGTCCCCCTCTTGCCGCCGAGCGCTTCGCCATGCAGATGAATTACCTCGAGCCCGGGAGCGCTGAGATCCTCCTGCTGGAGATCGGTGCGCCAGAGTCGGGGGCCAGCCGGACAGCGCGCGCGGTCAGTCCCGTTGCTGCCTCGCTCCGCTGTGCTCATCCTGGCCTCCCTCAGTTGTGGCATGGGCGACGCCGGCGGCGCTCCAAGCTTGTAAAAGTGCCCGTGAACGCTCGGCTTTAACCGGGCAGGTCGGTCAGCATGGCGGCGGACCAACCTCGCCGACCCCTAGGACTAGGCGCTTCGCGGTTCTCAGGTGGTAGTGCCTGCTGCCGACGCGGTACCAGATGTCGATGCCAGCAGCCTGGCCGTGTGTGACACTGGATTTCAGGCCGACAACGAGCACTAGGTTCAGCCGGTTGCGCTTGCCTGGCGTGTGCGGCACCTTGGCGCCGTTGGGCGGCTCGCGGTTGGCCCACTGCCATCCCGGCAGGGGCATCGCGCTGGGTGGGTAGCCAACCTGGGCTCCGTAGAGCAGCCCGCTTGTCGGGACCAGCCAGGCCGCGACGAGCCGCAGGCCTTCCGGCTGCGCCAGCGTCATGTGATCGATGACGGCCGTAGCCGTGCCAGGGTTCCGCACCCACTCGACGCCGTACGTGACAACCTGATGGCCGGCGAGCGTGAGACACTCGATGCCACCCTGGAACGGGTGGCCGAGCGGGCCGGGCTTGCTAGAGCGGTGGGTGACGACCAGGACGGCGAGAGCGAGCACGACGCATATGAGCGCGACCGCTTCAAAAAATGGCCGGGGACGGTGTGGCTTGACCGCGGGGGGTGGCTGACGGTCGTATGAAAACGACGGCGGCTGGCCGCCGACGTAAGCCGAGTACCTCGCTTGATCCCACTCCAGATTCCAAGCATCGTCCGAAGGGTGCGGTGGCCGTCGTTCCCGATGCGATTCCCAGCGGCCTGGGAGATACCCGTCCTTCTTCGAGGGCTCGGTCCGGGCTTGACCGAAGTAGCCGCCGGCCGCAGCGAGCGGGTCGCCGCCCAGGTCATACGTCTGTCGCTTGCCGGGGTCGGAGAGCACCTCGTGGGCCTGGGTGATCTGCTTGAACCGCTCCTGGTTGACCGGATCAGGGTTCACGTCGGGATGCAGCTCGCGCGCCAGGCGCCGGTACGCCAACTTGATCTCGTCGGCGTTCGCGTCCCGGCGCACGCCGAGCACGGCGTAGTAGTCGGCTGTCACGCTCATCCCCTACGACTTCGCCAGGATTTGATCGGTATACCACGGCAGAGAGCTTGGCGCCGGACGGAAGCGGCACGGCCGGCCCGTGCAGTGCAACGGAGCACGGCTGCCCTCGGAGGGAGTTATCGCAGTGAGCGAGCGGTACGTGTTGGGTCTTCAAGAGGTTGACGAGATGCAGGTCGCGGTCGTTGGCGGCAAGGGCGCGCACCTGGGGGCGCTGTCGCGGATCGACGGCATCCGAGTGCCAGCTGGCTTTTGCGTTACGACGGACGCCTTCCGGCGAATCATGGCGGAAGCGCCCTCGATCGATGATCGGCTCGATCAGCTGTCGCGCCTGAACTCGGACGACCGGGAGGCGATCCGCACGCTCAGCGCGCAGATCCGTCGGACCATCGAGGGGATCGCCATCCCGGGCGATCTCGCGGCGGCGATCACCCGCGCTCTCGCCCCGCTCGGCGAGCAAGCCAGCTACGCCGTCCGATCGAGTGCGACGGCTGAGGACCTGCCGACGGCCTCCTTCGCCGGCCAGCAGGACACGTACCTGAACGTCATGGGGCCGGCGGCGATCCTCCAGCACGTCAGCCGGTGCTGGGCGTCGCTGTTCACCGAGCGGGCCGTGACCTATCGCCTGCGGAACGGCTTCGACCACCGGAAGGTCCACATGGCCGTGGTCGTGCAGCAGATGGTCTTCCCGGATGCGGCCGGCATCCTGTTCACGGCCGACCCCGTTACGGGCAACCGGAAGGTCGCCTCCGTGGAGGCCAGCTTCGGCCTCGGTGAGGCCCTGGTCTCCGGCCTGGTGAAGCCGGATGTCTTCAAGGTGCGCGACGGCGAGGTCGTCGCCAAGGAGATCGCCGCCAAGCAACGAACGGTTCACGCCTCGAAGGCTGGCGGGACGCAGGAACAGGCGGTCGACCCGCAACGGCAGGAGCAGCCGGCGTTGACGGATGCGCAGGTTGTACGGCTCGAGCGGCTGGGCCGGCGGATCGAAGCGCACTTCGGCCGTCCGCAGGACATCGAATGGTGCCTGGTCGATGATGGCTTCCAGATCGTCCAGAGCCGGTCGATCACCACACTGTTCCCCATGCCCGAGTCCGGCGATCGGGAGAACCACGTCTATGTCTCCGTCGGTCATCAGCAGATGATGACCGACCCCATGAAGCCCCTCGGCCTGTCCTTCTGGCAGATGACGACCCCCGCGCCCATGGCCGAGGCCGGCGGCCGCCTGTTCGTCGACGTCACCCAAAGGCTGGCCTCGCTGGCGAGCCGCGCTGGCCTCCTGGAAGCGCTAGGAAGATCCGATCCGCTGACCGGGGACGCGCTGGAGGCCATCATCGAGCGCGACGGCTTCATCCGGCCGCTGCCTGGCGAGGGCACCCCCGGGCCGCTGTTTGGTAGCGCGCCTGCTCCTATCGAGACCGATCCGGCCATCGTCACCGAGCTGATCGGGCGCAGCCAGGCATCAATCGCCGCATCGGAACGCGACATCCGGACGAAAACGGGTGAGGCGCTGCTCGACTTCATCGAGGCGGACATCCAGGAGCTGAGGCGGATCTTGTTCGATCCGAAGAGCCATCAGGTGTTCATGTCGGCGATGGAGGCCGCGTGGTGGCTCAACGATCAGCTGCAGGCGTGGCTAGGCGAGAAGAACGCGGCCGACACGCTCACGCAGTCCGTTCCCCATAACGTCACATCCGAGATGGGGCTGGCGCTCTTGGACGTCGCAGACGTGATCCGCCCGCATCCGGACGTGGTGGCTTTTCTGCACCACGTTGAGGACGAGGGGTTTTTTGACGAGTTGCCCAAGCTCTCCGGCGGCCGGGAGGCGCGAGACGCCATCGAGGCGTGGCTCGAAAAGTACGGCATGCGCTGCGTCGGCGAGATCGACATCACGCGGCCGCGTTGGAGCGAGCGCCCCTCAGCGCTCCTGCCCGTGATCCTCGGCAACATCAAGAACTTCGAGCCGGGCGCCGGCGCGCGGCGGTTCGCCCAAGGGCGGCAGGAGGCATGGGCGAAGGAGCATGATCTGCTGGCGCGCTTGCGGGCGCTGCCGGACGGGACCCGGAAGTCCGAAGAGACCAAGCGGATGATCGACCGGGTGCGGACCTTCATCGGATACCGGGAGTACCCGAAGTACGGCATGGTCAGCCGCTACTTCGTGTACAAGCAGGCCCTGCTGAAAGAGGCCGAGCGCCTCGTGCAGGCCGGCGTGCTTCGCGACAAGGAAGACATCTTCTACCTCAGGTTCCAAGAGTTGCACGAGGTCGCGCGCACGAACGAGGCGGATGACCAGCTCATCTGCCAGCGCAGGGACGCGTTCAGGTCGTATCAAGCGCTCACGCCGCCCCGGGTGCTCACATCGGACGGCGAAGTCATCACCGGGGCGTACCGACGCGACGACGTGCCGAGCGGTGCCCTGGTCGGCCTACCGGTCTCCGCCGGGGTCATCGAAGGGCGAGCCCGCGTCATCCTGGACATGGCGCAGGCCGATCTCGAAGCGGGCGACATCCTGGTCACGGCCTACACGGACCCCAGCTGGACGCCACTGTTCGTGGCGATCACCGGCCTGGTCACGGAGGTGGGAGGCCTGATGACGCACGGCGCAGTGATCGCACGGGAGTACGGCTTGCCGGCCGTCGTCGGTGTGGTAAATGCCACCCGGCTGATCCCCGATGGGCAGCGGATCCGCGTGCACGGAACCGATGGGTACGTCGAGATTCTTCAGGAGTCGGCCGGGTGCGCCACAACCTAGCCAGGGGCAGCCCCGTGGAGACGACGAACGACCTCGCCTCTATGGTGGCCCGATGGCGCAGGTCAGGCAGGTCCAAGTCACCTTCGATTGCGCAGAACCGGAGCGCGTCGCTCGGTTCTGGTGCGAGGTGTTGGGGTACGTCGCACCGCCGCCACCGGAGGGGTTCGCCACTTGGCACGACTTTGATCGCACGCTGCCGCCTGAGGATCGGGGTTCATGGTTCGCAAGCATTGATCCCTCAGGTGCGGGCCCGCGACTGTTCTTCCAGCGCGTTCCCGAAGGCAAGGTCGTCAAGAATCGGCTGCATCTTGACGTGCGGGTCGGCACCGGGCTGGTTGGTGACGAGCGCCTAGCCGCACTGGAGGCCGAATGCGCACGGCTGGTCGCGCTCGGTGCGGCACGCGTGCGACTGCTGCCTGCCGATGACGACAACGAGTCATGCCTCGTGATGCAAGACATCGAGGGCAACGAGTTCTGCCTCGACTGAGTTGCGGTGTCAGTCGGCTAGGACAAGGGAGCGATCGAAGGCAGTCAGTCGCGTCGTGGCCGCCGTCGCCGATGTGGTTGTTCGCGCAGCCCCCGGTGAACATCGTGGCCGGGTCAGGGACCATCGCCGACGCCGCTCAGCTCACCCCGAATCTGCCGGTCGTGCTCGGCGCGTCACCAGGGGACGGTGCCATGGCGATCCTGGAAGGTGCCGGTCCGGCCGTCCTTGGGCAGGGTGGCGAGGCGCACAATCGCGTCCGTGCCTTCGGTCACCGTCTGGCTGCCGCGGTTGTTATTGAAGTCGGTTCCGGTAAAGCCCGGGTCGGCCGCGTTGACCAAGATGCCGTCAAGCACCCTGGCGTACTGCACGGTCAGCATGGTCAGCGCCGCCTTCGTCGCCGGGTAGACCGGTAGTGTCACGGCATTCTCCACCGTGCCGGGTGTGAGGATGCGGGTGAAGGACCCGACGCCGCTCGACACGTTCACGATTCTGGGATGGTCCGAGGCGCGCAGCAGCGGCAGGAACGCGTGTGTGACGCGGATTGGCCCGAACACGTTTATGCCGAAGCCCTGCATCGCCTCTTCCGCCGTCAGATCGGCTGCGCCGATGCGGGGTTCGGCGGTGCCTGCGTTGTTGACGAGCACGTCGAGCCGCCCGTACTCACTTTGAACCCGCTCCGCGGCTGCCGCGACGCTTGCGTCGCTTGTGGGGTCAATCTCGAGGAAGACAGCGTTGAGTTCGTCGGCCGTGCGCCGCCCGCGCTCTGAATCCCGCGCCCCGACGAGCACGGTGTGCCCGACTTCAAGCAGCCGCCGCGCCGCCTCGCGCCCGAGCCCTTTGTTCGCGCCGGTGATCAATGTAATGTCCACGACTCCAAGTATCAATGTCCAACCCCGAGGCTCTGCCTCGCAGCCAAGCCAGTCCTCGACTGCCTGCTGGACCGACTAGCGCAGCCTGCGGCCTGACGCCGACCGCGATGTCGTCGCAAAGACGGCGGAGATCGCCCAGGTGTGACCTGCCGAGCTCAGAGCGGCGGTGCCGGTGCGAACGGCGTTGGCAGGGGAGTACCGACCTGCGGTGAGTCCACTTCGACTATTTCGGACTGCATGGGAGCCAGCAGGCCCAGCAGCTCGTTCTGGTCAGCCTTCGGCACGTTCAAGGCGTCCAGAGTCGCGACCAGGTCCTCCATGAAGGCATTGAACTCCCCGCTGGTTACGCCCATGTTGGTGTGCGTTTCCTTCATGTCGCGCCAGGTGTACCTACACGGTCCGCCAGTGTCCTGGCACAACTGGTCGACGAACTCCTTGGTCAGCCGGTTCAGGTCGGTTCGCGCGAACTTCTGGTTGATCCGCTCGTCCTTGGCTGCGCGATTTTCGAAGGCGACAGCCACCGTGCTGATGGCGTCGGTTCCCCCAAGGCGCTCGTACAGTGAACTGTCCATCGCTGCCACTCCTGGTAGTTGTGTCGGCGATCTTGGGTCGTCCTCTAACAAGCGTGCCCTTCGTGCCCCCAGTAATCGCGCTGGCGCGTACGGTGACGGCCAGGCAGCCGGGTGTCATCCCCAGGGGCGTGGCTCAGGTATCGGCGCATCGGCTACTTCGCGCCGTACAGCTCTCCAGAACTCGCGAACCTTGGTCCTGACAACGTCGGCCTCCTTCCCGAGCACTTTGTAGCTGAGGCCGGCCTGGCCAGGGAGGCGGCTGGCGCCGGCCATCCAGCCAGCGGCTGTATCAAGTCCGGTATCAACCCTTTCGAGCACTGCCTCCGCGTGCAGCGGCGGGGTGACGAGTGTCACGTTCGCGAGGAAATCGAACTCCCCCATGACGCCAGCCCTTCGGACCGGGTACCGCCCTGGCTCGCAGACGATCTTCTCCGAGCACAGCGAGGTGCCGTCTGGCTGGGTCACCTCGAAAGCAGAGGAGTAGAGGTCGTACTCGAAGAGCTCGCCAGTGCCGTGGTACTTGCGCCTGGGCTGAACTAGTTCCACTGCTAGGAGGGTGGCGCTGCCAGATACGGCGGCGATGGAGTGCGTGGGAAGGTGGGTTGGGTCCATAGGTCGGTCCCTGCCACATCCTTGACATGCCTGCCGCGGACCTGGGTACGGAGGAGGGATATCGCGGGCGGGACGCAGACGCCCGTCCGCAGGCGTGACCCATTGCCAGCAATTCCGATGGTGCCGGGCTGAGGGTTGTTGCCCTGAAACCTCGGGCCGGGCGGGCCGGCCGTCGTCGTCAATCGATCAGTGGAGGCGGAAACTTATGTCCAGCGACACTGACGTCCGTCCCTTCCGGGCCGACGTGCCCGACGAAGTGATCTCCGATCTTCAGCGGCGCGTCGCCGCGACGCGCTGGCCGCAAAAGGAGCTCGTCTCTGATCGGTCGCAGGGCGTGCAGCTGGCGACGAGTCAGGAGCTCGCCCGCTACTGGGCGGCCGACTACGACTGGCGCGCATGTGAGGCGAGCCTGAACGCGCTACCGCAGTTCAAAACCGAGATCGACGGGGTGGACGTCCACTTCATCCACGTGAAGTCGCCGCACGCGGACGCGCTGCCGCTAATCATGACGCACGGCTGGCCCGGCTCGGTCATCGAGCTGCTCGGGGTTGTTGGCCCTCTGACTGACCCGACCGCGCACGGCGGGCGCGCTGAGGACGCCTTCGACCTGGTGCTGCCGTCCCTGCCTGGCTACGGCTTCTCCGGCGAGCCGGCCGAGATCGGCTGGGACCCCGGCCGCGTCGCTCGGGCCTGGGCAGAGCTGATGCACCGGCTCGGCTACACCCGCTTCGTCGCCCAGGGCGGTGACGTGGGCGCCTCGGTCACCGACGCGATGGGCCGCCAGGCACCCGAGGGGCTGGCCGGCATTCACATGAACCTGCTCGTGACGGCGTTGGGCGGCAGCGCCATGCCGGCGGAAACCGAGCAGGAACGCGCAGCACTCGAGCAGACAAAGACATTCCGGGCGAGCGGCTTCGGTTACTTCCTGGAGCAGGCTACGCGGCCTCAGACGATCGGTTACGCCCTGCTGGATTCCCCAGTCGCGTTGGCGGCCTGGATGCTCGACCACGACACCGACGCCTACGAGAAGATCTCCCGAGCTTTCGTGGACGGCCAGCCGTCCGGGGGGCTCACCCGGGACCACATCCTCGACAACATCACTATGTACTGGCTGACGGGTACCGGGGCCTCGGCGGCCCGGTCGTACTGGGAGAGCGGACGAGCGCAGGCTGATGCGGCTGGGCGGCCTCCGCCGGAGGTCTCGCTCCCAGTCGGCTTCACTACGTTCCCCGGCGAGATCTTCCGGGCCCCGCGCAGCTGGGTTGAGAAGGGTTACCCCCAGCTGACCTACTTCAACGAGGCCGCAAAGGGCGGTCACTTTGCCGCCTGGGAAGAGCCCGAGCTGTTCGCGACCGAGATCAGGGCAGCGTTCAGCCCGCTGCACTGACGGCCCGTATGGGGTGAGGCTGGCGGACTTCACCGGTCTGAGACCTGGGTTCCCGGCTCAGTTGGGATGAATATGGGGAGAAAATTCGCGGCCGAGTTTCTCGGCACCGTGCTGCTGGTCTTCTTCGGGGCCGGAGTCGCGACGCTCGTACTGGGCTACCGGATCTTCGGCAGCAGCCTGGCCGCCGGCATCATCGCCATCTCGCTGGCCTTCGGACTGATCTACGCTTCTCTGGTGTACGTGATCGGCCCGATCTCCGGCGGTCACGTCAACCCCGCAGTGACTTTTGGTGCCTACATCAGCAGGCGGATGGGGCTGATAGAGGCGGTCGGGTACTGGGTTGCCCAGCTGGCAGGCGGGGTCGTCGGCGCGCTGCTGCTGTTCTGGATGATGCGAACGTCGCCGTTCTACACCAAGTCGAAAACCGGCCTGGGCGCGAACGGCTACGGTGCGAACTCGATCCTGCACATTAGCGGCGGCGGTGCCTTCCTGGTAGAGGTCATCCTCACCACGTTCTTTGTCCTGGTCGTGCTGAGCCTGACCCGGGAGGAAGCCAGCGTCGCGGTGTCCGGGCTCGGGATCGGCATTGCGCTGGCACTGGCGAACTTGATCGGCGTCGCTTTCGACGGCGCGTCGGTCAACCCGGCCCGCAGCCTCGGGCCCGCAGTTGTCACCGGCGGGGCGGCGCTCTCCCAAGTCTGGGTGTTCCTTGTCGCGCCGATGGTCGGAGCCGTTCTCGCGGCCTTGCTGCATTTCCTAGTCCACCCGATGCGCGCAGGCCTGATCGGCGGCCGCAAGCCGGCCGCCGACACCGCGACGGAGCCCGCCGCCGAGAGCGTGCAGTCGGCCGGAGAGGCGACGATGGCAAGCCCGGAGGCAACCGCTTCGCCCGCCGAAGCCAGCGCAGATGACCGTACCAAGCCTTCCCGGACAGCCCCAGAGGATCCGGACGGCAGCCAACCGCGGTAGTTCAGGCGAACCTGCGCGAGCATCGCAGATGTGTCGTTCGAGCCTCCGACTACTCGTTACGCTGGTATGTTCTGATAATCCGCTTACAACTTGTTCTTCGCTTTAGTCTGCTTGAAGCGGTTCGCCCAATGGAGGTGCAGGCGGGACGGTCAGGACGGAGGGCCATCATTTCCAGAGCGAGGTTCCGGCGTCCGACGTCAATGCCTGCTATGCGACGCTGCACTGCTCGCGTGCGGCGCACGATACTTCCGGGCCTGCTGATCGCCGGGACGGTAGCGTTCTGCCCTGCTGCCGTGGCTGCATTGTCGGCGACCCCGTCGCCCAGTCCTAGCCCGACGTCGGTATCGCCGACGCCTGAACCCTCATCGTCATCGCCCAGCTCAAGCCCCACGCCATCGCCAACGTCTCCGGCCCCGACTCCTTCACCGACGTCTCCAACTCCCACGCCATCGCCGACTTCTCCGCGACCGACTCCCTCACGAACATCACCGAAGCCGTCGCCTGCCCCCACTTCGGTCCCCGCTCCAACTCCGAGCCCTACGCGAGGCAGCGAGCCGCCACACACGCGCAGCCCGGCGCCGAGCCCTTCGCCCAGTTCCTGGCCGGCGCCTACGTGGCCGTCGTTCGCGGCGCACACCGCGCGTCATGCTCACGCTAAGAAAGGGCCCAGCGTGACTGCCGGGGCAAAGGCGCCGGCGACCAGCGATGCCAGCGCTGGGGCGTTTACTCCGGTTGCCAGCATCGGTGCCGATCGGCCGCAGCCCGACGGGACCGGCCCTGCCGTAGTCGCCATGTTCGCCGCGCTGCTCGGGGGCTTCGCGCTGTTGACCGGCCGCTGGCTGCGCCTGAGCTTGCGCCGCCGCGCTCACCCGCCAAGGCACGCCTTCCGGACCCCGGCGCCGTCGGGCGGCCATCGCCGGCCCCGAGGCAGCGACGACAACTGGGACTTCTAGCTCGTACTCGGCGTCTCCCAGACGCCGCTGAGAACATTTCGTATGTGCACCGAAAGGGGCGGCGGGAACCATTTGGTTCGGCGTTCTGGCCGTCGCTGGTCCTAGGCTTGAGCGCATGACGCTCCCATCCGGTATCCCCATCGACGAGCTCGATCCCGGCATCCGCCCGCAAGACGACTTGTTCCGGCACGTCAACGGCCGGTGGCTGGCGCGGACCGAGATCCCCGCTGACCGGGCTCGCGACGGCACGTTCCGGCTCCTGGCCGAGGAGGCTGAGAAGGCGGTGCGCGAGATCGTGGAAGGGGCCGCGTCGGCACCGGCGGGCAGTGAGGAGCGGAAGTTCGGCGACCTGTATGCCAGCTTCATGGACGCCGAGCGAGCGGAGCAGCTCGGCTGGCAGCCAGTCAGCGAGGCGCTCGCGGTGGCTCGAGCCGTCAGCTCCATTCCGGAGCTGCTAGAGACGCTCGGGCGGATGGAGCGACTGGGAATCGGGAGTCTGTACTGGCTTCTTGTCGAACCCGACCCTGGCAACCCGCAGCGTTATGTGGTGTTTTTCGAGCAGGCTGCTATCTCGCTGCCGGACGAGAGCTACTACAGGGAGGACCGGTTCGCTGGCGTCCGCGACGCGTTCGCCGGTCATGTGCAGCGCATGTTCGAGCTGGCCGGGTTCCCGGACGCACACCGGGCAGCCAGGCGAGTGTTCGAGCTGGAGACCGCGGTGGCTGGGCACCACTGGGACAATGTGGCGAGCCGAGATGAGGAGAAAACCTACAACCTGTTCACCTGGACCGACGCCTTGTCTCAGGGGCCGGACCTGCGCGGATGGCTGGCGGCCCTGGACCCGCCTCCCGGCGCCTTCAACGAGATCGTGCTCCGCCAGCCGAGTTTCAGCACCGGGCTTGCCTCACTGCTGACCGACGAGGAGCTTCCGGCGTGGCGGGATTGGCTGTGCTGGCAGGTGATCCACAGCGCTGCTGGGTACCTGTCCGAGGCGTTCGTCCAGGAGGATTTCGACTTCTACGGCCGCACCTTGAGTGGCACCCCTCAGTTGCGTGAGCGCTGGAAGCGGGGTGTCTCGCTGGTAGAGGGGGCGATGGGGGAAGCTGTCGGGCGAGCTTACGTCGGCCGGCACTTCCCGCCTGGGGCCCGCGAAGGGATGGACGCCTTGGTGGCCAACCTCCGCGAGGCCTACCGCCAGAGCATCGAGAGGCTCGAATGGATGGGGGCAGACACCCGCCGCCGAGCCCTGGACAAGCTCGGGAAGTTCATGCCGAAGATCGGCTACCCGATCCGTTGGCGGGACTATTCCGGCCTGAGCGTCGACCCGGCAGATCTGATGGCCAACGTGCGGGCCGCTCGTGGTTTCGAGTTGCAGCGCCAGTTGAACAAGATCGGCAAACCGATCGACCGCGACGAATGGTGGATGACCCCGCAGACCGTCGATGCCTACTACAGCCCCGGCATGAACGAGATCGTGTTCCCGGCAGGGATCTTGCAGGATCCGTTCTTCGATCCCGGCCGCGACGAGGCGGCCAACTACGGAGCGATCGGCGCGGTCATCGGCCACGAGATCGGCCACGGCTTCGACGACCAAGGTTCCAAGTACGACGGTGACGGCAGGCTGACCGACTGGTGGAGCGCAGCGGACCGGCAAGCGTTCGAATCCCTAACCCGGTCGCTGATCGAGCAGTACAACGCCCTGGCCCCGAAGCAGACTCCTGACCAGCATGTGAACGGAGCGCTTACGATCGGGGAGAATATCGGGGACCTCGGGGGCCTCGGCATCGCGTGGAAGGCCTACCTGGTGTCACTGCAGGGCGAGGAGGCACCGATAATCGACGGTCTGACGGGCGCGCAGCGCTTCTTCATGTCATGGGCTCGTGCCTGGAAGCACAAGGCCCGCGACGAGGAAGTCATCCGGCTGCTCGCCATCGACCCGCATTCCCCGGCCGAGTTCCGCTGCAACCAGATCGTGCGGAACCTCGACGAGTTCTACGCGGCGTTTGACGTCGACGCCACCGACGAGTTGTGGCTCGAGCCCGCGGCACGGGTCCGCATCTGGTAGCCAGGGCCACACGGCTTCGCTTTGCGCATATCAGAGCCCTCGGTGCGCTCCAGTGTGGGCTACGCCCGCACAAGTTCGAGCACAGGAATTGTGCGGACTCCATCGGTTTGGCGTGCGTACTCGGCAAAGCCGGGGTAGCGGCGCGCTTGCTCGGCGTAGATGCGGTCGCGGTCAGCGCCGGTCAATTCGCGGACGGTCACCTTGTATGCCTCGGTTCCGCGTTCGACACTGCCGTCACCGGCGGCGGTCAGGTTGTGGAACCAGTCGGGGTTGGTGGGTGCTCCCGCCTTCGTTGCGAAGACGTAGATGCTGTCAGGCTCGGTGTCGTGCGGGAGGTACATGACGGGGGTGACGTACTCCCGCCCGCTTGTGCGGCCGCGGTGATGCACCAGGACCATGGGAGCGCCCTCGAAGGGCCCGCCAACCCTGCCCTCGTTCGCTCGGAACTCGGCGATGGTCTTCGCGTTCCGGTCGAGCGTCTCGCTCATGTCGAACTCCTGTCGTTGACGATCCCGGGGTATGCACCGGGACCAGGTTCTGCGGCGCCCGAGTGGATCAGGTCGGCGACCCGGCGTCGAGAAGGTATGCCGCGCGGCCAGACGATCAGGCAGGGCGACGAGGTCTCAAGGGCGGATGGTGATCATGCGTCCGATTCAGGTGCGATCAAGGTGCGCACAGCGCTCACGCGGCCGTCACGGATCGTGAGGAAATCGACCCCGCGAGCGACTGGCTTGCCGGGCGGCCCGAAACGCCACGCCAGTGCTGCCGTCTCGGCGCCAACGTACATTGGGCCGTCCTCTTCGAAGACATCGTCTGCTGACGCTCCGTCGAGGAGCTCCTGAGCCCGGTCGCTCAGCGCTTGCCACCCTACGAATTCTCCGTCTGGATCGATGAACGTCACGTCTTCGGTATAGGTCCGCCCTATGGCCGCCCGCCGGCGTTCTGGGTCTCGCTCGGCAAAAATCTCGTGCAAGTTGCTGTGAAGCAGCTCAGTCGCTTCGGGCACTGGATTGGTCCTCTCTGCTGTCATTCCCGGGCAGATCCACTACAAGCGGCCGGGCGGCGACGCGGGCTGCTGTGTGCGCTACTCCGTCTTCAGCGAGGCCTCGACCTCGATGACGAGCTGGATCTTCTCGCCAACCACGACGCCGCCGGTCGGCAGCGCCATGTTGGCGGTGATGCCCCAGTCTGTGCGGTTGATCTCGCCGATGGCCGACAGGCCGGCCGGGTGCCGCCGTAGGGGTCCGGGCCGAAGCCGTTCACCTCGACGGCCAGCTCCACCGGGCGGGTGATGCCCTTGATGGTCAGCTCACCGTCGGCGATGATGACCTCGCCGTCCTGCCGGATCCCGGTGGTCCGGTAGGTCATGGTGGGGTGGTTGGCGACGTCGAGGAAGTTCTCGCCCTTCACGTCGCCGTCCCGCTGCTCGTTCCCTGTGTTGAACGAGGTCATGTCGATGATGGCGGTAGCAGAAGACTCCAGCGGGTTGTCTGCGGTGATGATCTGGCCCTCGACCTTGGTGAAGTTCCCGCGGACCTTGCTGACCATAAGGTGGCGGGCCACGAACCCGACGTGCGAGTGGACAGGGTCGATGTCCCAGGTCCCCGCGATGTAGCCGGGGATCTCGGCAATTTCGGCGCCTGAGGCTGGTGAGGTCACGGTGTCTCCCTGGAATCTCGGGGCACGTCCGTTGGTGGCCGTGCGAGCGTTCCCGACATGCCTAGGCTCGATGCCAGGCAGGTGAGAGGTCGTCACCGGATCCGGGTGATTCGCGCGCTGTTCACTGCGTCCACGGCGATGTCGAGCTGCTCGGCAGTCACCTGCCTATCTGTCATGGGCTGCTCCTGGCCAGGCCGAATTCGGCAACGGCTTGGCCGAACGCCTCCGGATCTTCGAGGTGGGCCATGTGTCCGCAGCGCTCGAGGATCATCAGGTGGGATCCGCAGATGGCATCATGCAACTCCCTCGCCCAGCGCGGGCCGCACAAGAAGTCGTGCTCGCCAGTGACGATCAACGACGGAGTAGCGATCGAGCTGAGCTGCCTCCGCACGTCAAACGGTGCTGGGTCCTCCCCGCGCAGAGGGTCCACTCACGCGCGCACGGCCGCGCGCACCGGAGCAAGGCGGTTCTCCTGGGCCCAGTAATCGCCAAAAGAGACGGGCATTATCCGGCGAAGGCCGTGCGTGATGGCGTCATCGTCCTGAGCGGCGAGCGTTGCCTGGTAGGCGCCGAACATGCCGGAAGCCTCCGGCTGGTCCGGGTGCTGCAGGGCGAAGCGCTGCAGGTTGCTCATGGCGGCCGCCCAGAATTCGGCGTCGAGCACGGGGAGGTCGCGTAGAGGATGAGACCCGCCAGTTGATCCGCGTGCTCTAGCGCATAGCGCTGCGCAACGAAACCGCCGTGCGAATGACCGAGCAAGAGCACTTTGGGCGCCCCCAGATGCTCGACGACACCGTGGAGGAAGCGCGTCCACACGTCCAGCCGGTAGTCGCGCCGGTCCGAAAGACGACCGGAGTCGCCGGTTCCGACCGGCTCCAGATAGACCATGGTCAGGTGCTGCTCCAGCGCTGGCATGCGGAGGTCTTCCCACCCGAAGCCCGGCCCTCCGGCGTGGGCCAGGCACAATGGCCCGGCACCGAAGACGTGGAATACCTGCCGCACACCGTCAATGGTGATCGCGTGCTTTCCCTGCGAAATTGCGCATGCCGTGGTGCTACTCATGCCGTGAACCCCCTGTGATTCTCATTCCAAGATGGCATTGCCGATGATCGCGACCAGGCCGGGTTCTCCATGGCTGACGGCGAGTTCAACGCCCAGCGCCGCCAGCGCCGCGCTCATACTTGTCGGGTCGGGATGCGAACCTGCGAACGACGTCAGCGTTGCCACGGGCAAGTTGCGGGAAGGGTGGGGCGTCGTGCCCCAGTCGATCAGGAACGGCACGACCGTGTCATGCCGGAGCGTCAGCTGCCAGCTCACCGTGTCCCCGGTCGGCGTGCGGCGGGACATCGGCTCCACCGGGCCTGGGTCGTAGCCGCGCTGCCGCGCCCGGGCGACCTGCGCGTCGATATCGTCCGCCCGCGCCGCCCACGCCACCAGGCGGGGTCCGGTCCGGTCGCTGATTCCCAGCGGCATTGATCGCGTCGGCCCTGGCTGGTCCCGATCGGGCCCGACGATCTCCAGGTAGCGCAGCCCTCCGAGTCCGAGCAGGTAGTTGCGAGTGCCCCGGCCGACATGCCGGCCGCCCTCGACCGGCTCTACGCCGGTCAGGTCGGCGATGTGGCGGACGGATCCCTCGAGGTCCGGCGTGGCGTAGACGAGATGGTCCAGGGTCATGACATCGGTCTCGCAATCGCCGGAGTCGGGAGCTCGGGACAACGCGCCGTGCCTGGAAGACCGGTCACCAGATTGCCTTGAGGGCAAGCTGCAGCGGGGCCGACGTGGCTGTCGTCTTCAACTACGACGGTAACGACTCCGATGACGACCTCGGTGGTCTGGCCGTGAGCCCGCTACTTCGCGATCGGCTCGGGTAGCGTTGCCGGCTGGCCATCCGGCCGAGGGACGCCCGACCTCGGCGGTCTGCGGGAGGAAGCCTGGATCGGCGGCTGCCCCCGATGCCGTGGTCACCTTCTCGACCTTTGCCAGGCGGAGGGTTTCGTCCCGGAGATCGCTTACGCCACCGACGATTACATGGCTGTCATAGGCCTCGTCGCAGCAGGCATGCGGCGTGGCCATCCTGCCCGAACTCGTGCTCAAGTCAGTCAGCCGCCCGGGCGTCATGCTCAAGCCACTGGAGCCGGTCTCGCTGCGGAATGTTCATGCGGTTACCACCCGCGACCTCACACGGGTGCCGGCAGTCAGCGCGGCGATTGACGCGCTCGCTGCTGCGTCCGGGTCTATGTTCACCAGCGCAGGGACGCGGGCTCGCACCGGAACAGACGCCGCGGCCATGGACGCTACGAGAACGTGGTGAGCGGGTCGAGCCTCACCAGCCATGGTCCGGGCCAAGCTCTCCCTTGACGAGCTTGCCGTCGTGCCGGATTGCCCGTTCCTCGGTGCTGCCGTCGTGGTACTCGTGGAGGAGCCGGCGGCAGCCGCATTGGTAGAACTTGTCGCGGATGATCAGGCCCTCGTTGTCCCCGTCTGCATAGTGATCGCCGTCCCGGATCTTGCCGCACGGTGCCCGCTCGGCCTTGAAGTGGAACTTTGCGCCAACCACGACTCCCTCCCATCGCTGATGCGGGAGAGTGGGCTCAGCGCGCGAGCCAGTCCCGGTAGGCGGTCTTGGCGATGACGGCGCCATCCTTGGCGACGAGGACGTCGCCCGAGGCGGCCCCGAACGTGCCTGCGCCATCGTCGCGGACGACCGTGCGATGGTCACCCCGGGCGGCGAGAGTGATCCTGCCAAGCTCGTCGAGCGCGAAGACCTCGGGGCCTGCGATGGTGCGTGTGCCCTCCAGCGGTGCGCTGACGCTGACGTCAGCCACGGCCTGGGCAACGTCGGCCGACGCGATGGGCTGGACGAGCGTGGCGGGCAGGCGGACGGTGTTGTCGTCGGCGGTCTCGGACAGCAACGCGTCGATGAACTCGAAGAACTGCGTGGCGCGGACGATTGAGTACGGCACGGGGCCGGCCTTGAGGATGTCCTCCTGCAGCACCTTGGCTCGGTAGTAGACCAGTCCTGGCACCCGCTCGGCGCCCACGATCGAAAGGATGACGGCGTGACCGACGCCAGCCGTGTTGGCGGCCGTGAGCAGGTTGTCCATGGTCTTCTGGAAGAACGCGGGCGAGGCGTCGTCGAAAGTAGGGGAGTTCGTCAGGTTGACGACGACCTCGGCCCCCTTCAGCGCCTCCGGCAGGCCCTGGCCGCTGAGCAGGTCCAGACCAGTGGACGGCGTGTGCGGCACCGCCTCGTGCCCGCTCGCGTTCAGGATCTTGACTACCTGCGATCCGATGAGCCCTGTCCCACCGATGACAGCGAGCTTCATGTCTTCGACCCTCCTTGGCTCTCGGTATGCGTGTCCTGACTTTGGACGCTACGCTCCGGCGCCGGGCATGAACGCCCCCACCCTGGGACCCGAACCCGCATGATCCGCTTGGAAGGCTGACGTCCTACCGTTGAACGTATGCCGCATTGAGGCAGTCAGCGCTAGGAGGACTTCCATGACCGAAGCCAGCCTTGAGCACCAAATGACAGCGGCTCGTCACGAACACCTGGTTCCTGGCCGGGAGATCCACATGCAGGACATGCGCGGCTACCGGTTCTGCGAAGTAGGCCTGATCACTGGCACGGACCAGGGCAACGCCATTGCGAACATCTGGAACAGCACGGGCGCGTGCGAACCGACACCCGAGCAATTCGACGCACTCGATGCCGACACCGTCGCGCGCGAAAACGGGGCCCTGCGGGCGTGGCTTGACCCGCTAAGGCGCTCGATGTTCGACCGGCTCGATGTCTGGGAAGCCGGAGACGACAGGACCTTCGGGGGAATCACAGGCACCTGGACCGGCGTGGGAGGAGCGGCAACGATGACGCCGGCCACGGGTCAGGGCAGCTACGACCCCACCTACATCCACCGCAAGACCACCTTCACCTTCAACAGCGGCAGCGAGGTATTCGTGCTCGACGCTCCCGACGGCGAAGTTTTCGTCATGCAGTCCTTCACACGACACTGGGACCCCACTCTGAGCAAAGACAACCTCGCTCATCTCGGCAGAAGCCTCGACCTCCCCGACGGCTGGGGCTTCCGTGTCGAGCTGCTCGACCAGGACATGGAGGTCTCGTCCAACCCCGACAACCTCGCACACATCCTGCAGGACAACCTGCACAACGGCTACCAGGGCTCGGATGTGGCCAGGGCGTTCAGCCTCCTGTGCCGAGAATACGAGCGGTGGTAGGCAGGTCTGCCGAGCCTGCGAAGGCTCAAGCCGGGCGTTCTTCGATCGGCACGCCCAGCGCCCGGAGCAGCTCGCCGAGGTTGGCGAACGTAGCGCCGTCCGCGAGTGATGACACCAGATCCAGCAGCCGCTGCTCAGCCTGATGCGCCTCGAGGTGCTTGAGCAGGTGCCCGCGAGTCGCAGGGAACGCGGTGCGGTCCAGGTGACGCGCCAGCTCGCTGCGCAGTTCGATGGCGTCCCAGTCCTCACCGGATGGTGTTCCGGCGAACCTGCCCTCCGGCGCCCAAGTCGCCTCGGACTCATCATCGCCGCGCGACTCGGGATCGGGCCACTCCTCGCCATGCGCCTGCAGCTCGCCTTTGTCCTGGCGCTTGATGGCGTCATCCTCCGCCCGTCCGTGCGTCCCGCTGATCTGTTCGCTCATTGGCAACCTCCTGAAGCGGGCAGCCTGGGCGCCACGGTCTCAGGCTGGCTGATCGCTAGCCAGCGGCCCTGCCCGCTGGAGGGAGATGGGAAACGTGCCAGGCTGCATACAGCCCGCCACCGCATCGGCGATCGCTCCCCACTGCATCCGAGCAAGGTCGTACGGCGAAAAGGCGCCGCGGGTCGCAGACAAGCAGCACGTCAGGTCAGCCCCGTTCGATCAGGGAGCCGACACCCGTCATCAGGCCCTCATGCCTGCGGGCTAGGGCCGGACCCGATCTGGCCTGCCCAGCCATACGCCTCGTAGACCTCGGTGCCGACCCTCTCGATGGTGCTGTTCGTGTGCACGGGATCGATGGTGAAGGCCAGCAGCCGGACGGTATGCGGTTCGACGATCAGGGAACCCCACCTGGCGGGGCCGTCCGCGATGGCGACACCGGTGCGGCCAAGCGGGTCGGTAACCGACCGAATGATCCTGATTCCCGGTTGCCTGGCGAGCAGCCGGTACATCGCGGCCCTCGTGCCCGGAGTGGCGGGCCCGGTGAACAGCGCGTCCGCCCACTGGATGAGGTAGGCGCCGAAAGTATCACTCGCCGCCTTGTTGTTCTTCGGGATGCCGTTCCAGATCCCGCGCAGTGTCTTGCCGAGCACGGCCGCGGTGCTCGGGAGCGCACGGAACTGCGCCCAGGTGACCCTGCGCCCGATGCTCGGCCCCAGGCCGGCATAATAGCCACTGGTCTCGGGCCGGGCGCTGAGGTAGTGGTTGCTGGTCACGGGCCGGATGCTGCCAAATGGTGTACCCATGGTCGACAGCGGCGGCTTGCCCGCCGACTCCCACTTCGCCTTGTCCGCGGCGGATGCAAAGCTGAACGCGACCTTCTCGTTGACGATCATCCGGGAACGGGTCGCGCCGTCCCAGGTCTCCGTGGTCAGCGCAACCGTCGCGCCGAAGTCCAGCTTCCGGTTGGCCACCACCGATTCGCTGGGCAGGAAATCCCGCCTCCGGACGTACCAGACGGTGCCCGCCTTCGCTGGGACACTCGCCGCTCTGACCGCACTGGCCAGCAGGAATCCATGTGCGCTTTGCCCCGCACCTTGTGCCACCCCGGAGGGCCGGGTTCCGTGCCCCCGGCTCGCCGGCGAGACCACGGAAATGGCTATCACTACGGCCGCGGCGGCCGCTACGGCGCCAAGGCCGGACGCGAGCCACCGCCCGGAGTGGGCCACCTGGGGGCGTCCAGCGTGCGAGGGCGCGGCGGCCCGGTCCCGTTCTGGCTGGCTGAGCCTGGCAGCAACGCTGCGGGCGATCCGGTCGCCTATCTCATCGGCTGGCCAGTCGAGCGCGCTCAACGCGGCCAGCTCCGCGACCAGCGCCTCGTCGGTCGTCTCCAGCGTCACCGAGCCAGCAGCCGGCGGCCCAAGGGCCCGGTGCCGGGCCACGATGTCGTCGATCATCTTGTCGACCTGCGGCACACGGGAACTGTCATTCATCTCGGACCTCTCTCATAGTCGGCGATCTCATTGCCGAGTTCGTCAGTGAGTAGCTCGCGTAGCGCAGCAAGCGCCCGGACCTGCAGCTGGCGTACGGCTTGCGGGCTGCGGCGGATGAGGGTCGCCACCTCGTTCGACGGCCTTCCCTCGAGGACGCGAAGGCGGAGCACCGAAGCGTGGTCTGGCGCGAGCCGGTCGAGCGCCGCGAGCAGCGTCTGCCGGCGGGCGCTCTCGATGGCCAAACTTTCCGGCCCTTGCCCGGTGGTGCTCCGTTCCGGAAGCTCCTGGGTCACCACTACTCGCGCTCGTCCCGCGCGCCATCGGTCGCTGGCCAGATTGCGGGCGATCCGCAGGAGATAGGAGGCGAACGGCAGCCCTCGGTCCTCGAACTGAGGCAGCGCGCGCAGCGCGCGCAGGAACACCTCCTGGGTGAGGTCCTCGGCCTCGGCCGGATCCTGGGTGAACTTCGCCAGGGAGCGGTATACCGGTTTCCAGCAGCGGCGGCACAGCATGTCCAGGGCACGCTGATCGCCCGCGCAGGCTCTACGCAGGAGCGCCTGATCATCCATCTCGGCGCTGGCCAGATTTGCCGGGACCGCCCAGGACTGGCTCTGCGGACTAGCCCGCGTACTCATCGTGTGCTCCAAGGTGCGCTCTTCTCGGTCAGGGCTCCGGCACGGCAGCGGCCGGGTTCTCACCAGTAGGAAACGAGCGCAGCGCCGATGTGTGACGCTAGCGAAGCAGTCCGGCATCGTCGCGGCAAGGCGGTCGCCTCGTCGCGGGCGCGATAGCCGCTGGTCAGCCGATCGACTTGACGATCGCGTCGTCCAGGTCGGCGAAAGACGCGAGGTAGCGTCGGCGCTCCTTCTTGAGCTAGCTGACCAGGGCCGCGTGCTCGTCCTGGCGGCCCTGCCGCCGCTCGTAGAGCACGCGACCGCCGAGGTCACCGCGTCCGCGGCGGCAAGGTCCTGTTCACCGCGCTCACCGGCCGGGACCGGGGCCAGCACGAGCTGGACTCCGACACCGCGGCCCTCGGGCGCCTCGCGGTGATCGCGCTTGGCCGGGTGATCACGGCGTCTACCTGG
>CAVOJF010000001.1:0-488052 GCA_963696215.1 uncultured Actinomycetota bacterium | reverse complement strand
CGGACGAGCTGCCGATGATCCACCGCGCGCTGCTCGGGTCGATCCAGCGGTTCTTCGCGATCCTGCTGGAGCACTACGCCGGCGCGTTACCCGGTGTGGCTGTCGCCAGTCGCAGGTGGTCGGGGATCCCGGTCGCCGAGGCCAGTACGCGCCGCTCCTCGACGACGTGATCTCGCGTCATGCGCGAACCCGCGGCGAAGCGCGCGCGAGGCCGACCACTCGATGGCGACCGCAATGCAGAAGAAGATCCGCGCCCGCACCACGGCCAGAAGTACCGTGCCAGCTCATCGTGGCCGCAGAGGATGCCTCGGCGAACGGCACGGTCGAGCTTCCGCTTCCGCGACGGCACACAGGAGCAACGGCGTGACGGTCGATCGACGCGATCGAACGGATCGTCGAGAGCATCCGCGCGCACGGACTCGTCAATCCGGCATGGCACGACTCGAACCCGGGTTCGCACGACGGGGCGTCCGACGCGCGTCCGAGCCCGTCCGCCCCGACGAACCGGCGTCCGACCTGGTCGCCGCGGTCCCGGATGCGTTCCCCAGCGCCTCTGGGCTGCCGCGCCGGATCGCCTACATCCAGTCCAACTCCGGACAGCAGCCCAACGGGGGCGGGGGACTGCCCGTTCTGCATCGCGCCCGACCCTGAGCAAGACCAGGACGCGCTGATCGTCGCGCGCGGTAGCGCCACCGCGCACGCGCTGCTCAACCTGTTCCCCTACAACAGCGGTCACCTGCTGGTCTGCCCGTATCGTCACATCGCCCTGTACGACGAGGCGACGCCGGAGGAGGTCGCCGAGATCGGCAGCATCACCCAGACGGCGATGCGCGTCATCCGGGAGGTGTCGAAGAACGACGGCTTCAACATCGGCATGAATCAGGGGGTCGTCGCCGGCGCCGGAATCGCGGCGCACCTGCACCAGCGCATCGTCCCGCGCTGGGCCCAGGATGCGAACTTCTTCCCGATCATCGCCAGGACGAAGGCACTGCCGCAGCTGCTGGGCGAGGTCCGCGAGACGATCGCCAACGCCTGGCCTCAGGACGCCTGACCCGACCGCCAAGCCCACCAGTGGTGTCTGCTGCGTCACGGAACAATTGCGCCTCGGCGCCGCACCGCAGACGTACCGAAAGGGCGCAGTCGCTTGCGGGCGGGAGGCCCTCAGCGGACCTGGCGCACCGGGAACTGCAGGCGCGGGTTCGCGAAGACCTCCTGGGCCTCGACGATGCGCAGCTCCCGCGCCCCGGAGGCCAGCGTCGCCTCGAGGAGGTCGAACACGCTGGAGACGGTGCGCTCGAGGGAGGCCGCGGCGTCGCCCGTGCGGCGCAGGTGCGCCGCGAACAGCGCGGCCGTCACGTCGCCCGAGCCGTTGGCCTTGAAGGGCAGGTGCGGGGTGCTCACGATCCACGCGCCGCTGCCGTCGACGACGGCCGTCTCGAGCGTGCCCTCGGCGCGGTCGGGGCGCTCGACGCTGGTCACCAGCACGGTCGAGGGGCCCGTCGCGCGCGCGAGGTCGGCCGCGGCGAGCGTGGACTCCAGGTCCGACGGCTCGGTCCCCGTGAGGAACCCCAGCTCGAACTGGTTGGGACAGATGACGTCCGCGACGGGCACGACCCGGTCGCGCAGCAGCACGGGGATCTCGGGGGCCACGAAGCACCCGGACCGCGCGTTGCCCATGACCGGGTCGCACACGTAGACGGCGGACGGGTTCGCGGCCTTCACGCGGCGGACCGCGTCCACGATGACGTCGCCGATCCCCACGCCGCCCTGGTAGCCGGACAGGACGACGTCGACGTCGGCGAACACCCCGCGCTCCTCCACGCCCGCGAGGACGTCGGCGACGTCGGCGGCCGCCATCACGGGGCCGCGCCACGAGCCGTACCCCGTGTGGTTGGAGAAGTTCACGGTGTTCACCGGCACGACCTCGACCCCGATGCGCTGCAGGGGGAACGTGGCGGCGGAGTTGCCGACGTGGCCGTGGGCGACGGCCGACTGGATCGAGAGGACCTTCATCCCCGATCCTCTCACCTAGATGGCGGTACATTCGCGGCGTCGGCCAGATCGTCGAGGAGTCGTTCCGTTCTTCTCGTCCTCGGTGAGATCGTGGACGGTCAGCCGCAGATGGTGGGAGGCGGATGGATGCTCGCCCAGCACGAACTCGTCGCCCGTGCGGGCGAGCCACCCGCGTCGCATCAGCCGGTCGGCGACAACCTTCGCCTCGACTCGCAGGTCGACCCCAAGGTCGGCCGTCGCCTGCCTCCGTCGGGAGTCCGCGCTCTGTTCAGCCGCGCCGCGAAGGCACGGTTGCGCTCGGCGTCATCGCCGGCGATCTTCGCCTTTTTCGCCGCGCCTTGTTGCTGTTCGTTGTTGCTCGGCGGCGTCTTGCTGACGTCGTGCAGGCCGCCATCGACCCGCGGATCAGGCTGCGATGATCGGAGGCCAGGGGTGATCGAGTCCCCGGCGGTCGGGCCGCCGCAGACCGGGATCGCTGCCCGGCGAGCACTGCGCGCGGGGCTTGGCGCCAACCCGCTGCTGACGGTCGGTGGCGCGTTCGTCCTGCTGATCGTGCTCGTCGCGATCTTCGCGCCGCTGATCGCACCGTTTCCGGGCGACGCCGGAACGGCCACCAATCCGTTCGCGGTGCTCAAGGCGCCGTCGGCGGCCCACTGGTTCGGCACCGATCAGGTCGGCCGCGACATCTTGTCCAGGGTCATGTTCGGCGCGCGGGTGTCGCCCGTCATCGCGATCATCGTCCTGGTCGTCGCCTGTCTCGTCGGCATCCCGCTTGGCCTCGCGGCAGGCTTCCTCGGCGGCTGGGTCGACGAGCTGATCATGCGGGTGACCGACGTGTTCCTGGCGTTCCCGCCGCTGCTGCTCGCGCTCGCGCTCGCGGCGGTGCTGCCCGCGAACCTCACTAGCCTCACGATCGCGATCGCCGCGGTCTGGTGGCCCTGGTACGTCCGGCTGATCCGCGGCCAGGCCTCGTCCGTGGCTGGCAGGCCCTACGTCGAGGCGTGCCGGGCGGCGGGCCTTTCCACCGCGCGGATCATCTTCCGCCACATCCTGCCGAACTCGATCACACCCGTGCTCGTGCAGGTCTCGCTCGATGTCGGCGGGGTGATCCTCACCGCCTCGGCGCTGTCGTTCCTCGGCCTCGGCGCCCAGGACCCGGTGCCCGACTGGGGGCTGATGGTCGCCCAGGGCGAGGGCTACTTCACGCCCGACTGGTGGCTGGTCACCTTCCCGGGCCTCGCGATCTTGCTGACGGCGTTCGCGTTCAACCTGCTCGGTGACGGGCTCCGCGACCTGCTCGACCCGAAGCGGAGCTTGCTGCCATGACCGGGACGTCCATGACCGAGAGGGCCACGGGCCGGCTTGGCATCGCCGATCTCACGATCAGCTTCGGCAGCAAGCGGGTCGTCGCCATCGACGAACTGCGGCTCGACCACGGCGAGATCCTGGGCCTCGCCGGGGAGAGCGGCTCAGGAAAGTCCATGACCACCCTGGCAATCCTCGGCCTCGCGCATACCGTCGGCGCGACCGTGAGCGGCAGCATCACGCTCGACGGTCAGGAGCTGACCGGACTGGCTGAGGATGAGTTGCGCGCTATCCGTGGCCGCAGAATCGCTGCGATCTTCCAGAGTCCGTCGACCGCGTTCAACCCCGTGTACCGGGTGGGGACGCTCGTGACCAGGGCGCTGCGCCTGCACGGCGCGTCCAAGTCCGAGGCACCCGACCTGGCCGCGGCGGCGATGCGCCAGGTGCTGCTCTCACCTGACCTGATGCGCCGGTATCCGTCTCAGCTCTCCGGCGGCCAGTTGCAGCGGGTGGCGATCGCGCTCGCGATCGCGCTGCGAGCGGAGATCCTGCTGGCCGACGAGCCGACAAGCGCGCTGGACGTCACGGTCCAGGCCGAAGTGCTCGACCTGCTCCGCGACCTTCGTGAGTCCATCGGAATGTCGATCTTGTTCATCAGCCACGACCTGGCGGTGGTCGCGGAATTGTGCGACCGGGTCGCCGTGATGCGGCAAGGGCTGATCGTCGAGCAGGGCCCGGCCAGCCAGGTCCTGTCCGCGCCAGCCAACCCGTACACAGCCGAGTTGCTTGACTCGGTGCCGAAGCTGGCGAGCCAGGCATGACGCAGGACTCCGTCAGCGCTAAGCCGCTGCTGGCCATCCGCGACCTCACGGTCCGGTTCGGGCCGGTCAGGGCCGTGGACGGGGTGTCGCTCGAGGTCGCGGAGGGACCGTTCGGCCTCGGCCTGGTGGGGGAGAGCGGCTCAGGCAAGTCGACGATAGGGCGCGCCGTCCTCCGCCTGCTGCGCCCGTCCGGCGGCACCATCACGTTCGCTGGCCAGGACGTCGGCTCGCTGCGCGGCGCCGGGCTCAAGGCGTACCGCCGCGAGGCGCAGATCGTGTTCCAGGACCCAGACAACAGCCTCGATCCCAGGATGCCGGTCGGGACCACGATCTCGGAGGTCCTGCGCGCCCACCAGGTGGTACCGCGGGCCGCCCTCGCCGAGCGAGTGGCCGGGCTGCTGGCCGAGACGGACCTGGACCCTGCGTTTGCCGAGCGGTACCCGCATCAGCTCTCTGGTGGTCAGCGTCAACGCGTCGCCATCGCCAGGGCGCTCAGCGTCGAGCCCAGGCTGCTGGTCCTCGACGAGCCGACGCAGCGCGCTGGACGTCCGCACCCAGGCGCGCATTCTGAAGCTGATCGCCAGGCTGCGCTCCGAGCGCAAGCTGGCCTACCTGCTGATCACGCACAACTTCGGCGTGGTCAGCGAACTCTGCGAGCGGACCGCGGTGCTCTACCTGGGCAGGGTCGCGGAGATCGGGGACACGGACGTCCTGCTCCGCGCCGCGGCGCACCCCTACACCGTCGCGCTGCGGTCAGCGGTGCCCGAGGTGGATGTCGCCGCGCGCCGGTCGAGGATCGTCCTGCCAGGAGACCCGCCCGACGCCGCGAACCCGCCAGCCGGATGCGTATTTCACCCGCGGTGCCCGCTCGCCGTCGCCCGCTGCCGGACCGAGATCCCCGTCCTGCGCGAGGCCGGGCCAGGACATCACGTGGCCTGCCACCGGGCCGAGGACGTCCTGGCTGGCGCGCCGATGCCAACCTCGCGCAGTTCACCGAACGCGGCCGCTAGCTGAGCCGCGTTCCAGTGGGCGTTCAGTCCGCTGGGGTTGGGCAGCACCCACACCGGCGCGCCGCCGATCATGATCTCCTGACGCCCCACCGTGGCACGGGGCCGCGCGAACGCGGTGCGGTAGGCGGTCACCCCGGTCACGGCGAGCCACCCCGGCCGGAGCCGCCGCACCTTCCGGGTCAGGATCCTGCCGCCCGCGACCAATTCGGCCGCCTGTAGCTCGTCCGCGCGGGCCGTCGCGCGCGCGACGACGTTGGTGATACCGAGCCCGAGGTCCAGCAGTTCCCTCTCCTCACTCGGCGCCAGCAGCCGTTCGGTGAACCCTGACTGGTGCAAGGCGGGCCAGAACCTGTTGCCCGGGCGGGCGAAATGGTGGCCGGTAGCCGCTGAGTACAGGCCAGGATTGATTCCGCAGAACAGGACGCGCAGGCCCGGTGCCGTGACATCGGGGACTTCCCGTCCG
Organism: uncultured Actinomycetota bacterium; assembly: GCA_963696215.1. Classification (GTDB taxonomy): domain Bacteria; phylum Actinomycetota; class Actinomycetes; order Streptosporangiales; family Streptosporangiaceae; genus Chersky-822. The sequence goes on along the minus strand of CAVOJF010000001.1, from coordinate 482,440 downwards.
GCGGCAGCGGCCAGGTCCGCCTTGGTCGGCCTGCGCACTTGCGCCGTCATCGCGGCTTCCGTGCCGATCTGTTGAGGCGGCTGGCGCGGCCTGGTCCTGCCTCATACGGGTGGGTCATGGCTTGGATTATTGTGAACCGCCTGGAGGATGAGCGATGGCGTCTGAGGATCCTGAGGAATTTTCCGGCAATCTGGCCAAGCAGTCGATCGCGGCCGGTGACCTGACCGGGTGGTTCGAGCGGCTCTACGCTGCCGCTGAAGCGGGCGAGACCGAGGTGCCGTGGGACCGGCACGCGCCGAGCCAGTTCCTGGTGCAGTGGGCCGAGCAGCGCGGCCTGGCCGGCGCCAGCCAGCGAGCCCTCGTGGTCGGGTGCGGACTCGGCGAAGATGCCGAGTTCATCGCGGGGCTGGGCTACACGACGGTCGCCTTCGACATCTCGCCGACCGCGATCGCGGCGGCGCGCCGCCGTTTCCCCGACTCCGCGGTCGAGTACCGCGTCGCGAACCTGCTTGACCCGCCGCCCGAGTGGCACCGCGCCTTCGACCTGGTGGTGGAGAGCCTCACCCTGCAGGCGCTGTCCGATCCGCCGCGGCGCGACGCCATCGCCAGGGTCGGTGACCTCGTGGCCGCCGGCGGAACGCTCGTCGTGATCGCCCGCGCGCGTGCCGACGGCGAGGTCGTCGATGGCCCGCCGTGGGCCCTGACCAGGGCCGAGATCGATGCGCTCGGGCAGACCGGGCTGGAGCCTGTGCGGATCGAGGACATGCGTTCCGAGGCGCTGCCCTGGCCGCGGCGCTGGCGCGCTGAGTTCGCACGGCCCTGATGGCCCGCCGAGGTCGCGCCCATGAGCTCGGCTAGGTCGGATCGTCCGAGCCGCGCCTCGGGATCTCTGCCTCCGCGGGTTGCGGGTCGAGCGCGGGTTGCAGGCGCTTCTCGCGCCGCACGGTCGCCAGGCCGAGGATGCTCACGCCGCTGACCCGCAGCACCGGTGCGTCCTGGCTCGCCGACTCTGGAGTATCGGGAGGGAACTCGCGGCCGCCGAGCAGCGCCCAGCCGTCGTCGATCACGTGCATCTCAGGCGGCACCGTGATGCGCATGTCGCCGAGGACGCAGATCGCCCTGATCCGCACGTCCTTGCCGGGCAGCACTGCGTCGCGCAGATCAAGCTCGGTGTGGCCGAACAAGCTGACCGCGGCGATCGCCGCGGGAACCCGCCAGAGGCCCCGGCGTGAGACGTTGCTGAAGATCGCGACCATCCGCGCTGGCCTGCCTGCCCGGCGAGGTACGAGGTCGGTGCTGTCGGGCGCCAGCTCACTGCCCGGCGCCCGCAGCGCTGCGGTCGCCCCCGGCAGGTCGTTGACCAGAGGCACGATCTCGGCGTGCGTTCTCGACGCGTAGATGGCGTCGAGCCGCTCGGCGTGCTCGTCGGCCGTCAGGCGGCCTTCGGCCAGCGCGGCACTGAGCACAGAAGCGGCCCTGTCCCGGTCGGCGTCAGAGATGCGCATCCGGGACAGTTCGGCAGGATCTTCCGCGATCACCAGACCATTGTCCGCCTGTGCGACCCGTTCCGCAGTAACACTAGCTCGGCGGCGTCGCGCGGTTCCCGCTACGACGCGTAGATCGCGCTGACGTAGGCCTCGCTCCGGTCGGAGCCGATCACGCCTGGTCCCATCTTGTTCATCATGTACGAGATCGTCATCCGGCGATCGAGGTCCATCACGATGACCGACCCGCCCCAGCCGCCCCAGAAGCAGATCCGCTCGTCGGGCACGTAAGGCACGGTCTCAAGCAGCGGCAGGCCATAGCCGATGCCGAACCGCAGCGGCACGCCAAGGACCATGTCGATGCCATTGGACTGCTCGTCGAAGATCAGGTCGATGGTCTTCTGGCTGACCAGCCGGACGCCGTCCACTTCCCCGCCGAGCGCCACGGCCGACATGATCCTGGCCACCGACCTGGCGTTTCCGTGCCCGTTGCACGCGCCCATGTCAGCGTTCCGCCAGACGGGTGTGTTGGCCGCGGCCGCGTCAGGGATCGGGCCCGTCATGGTCTTGAACGCCGGACTCTGCGGGTCGATGGCGTCCATGTCGAACGGCAACGGCGGCGGTGGCACCACGTCTGCGATCCGGTCCCAGTCCCGCTCGAGCGCGCCGATCTGGAAGTCGGCGCCGAGCGGGCCAGCGATCTCCTCGGCCACGAACTGCTTGAGCGACTTTCCTGTGATCCTGCGGATGATCTCGCCGACCATGTGGCCCTGATTGAGGGCGTGGTAGCCGGACGCCGTTCCCGGCTCCCACCACGGCGCCTGCGAGGCCAGCTGTGAGGTGGACTTGTCCCAGTCATACATGTCCTCGATCAGGAACGGCTGCTCCCAGCCCGATACCCCTGAGGTGTGCGAGAGCAGATGCCTGACCTCGATGTCCTGCTTGCCGTTCGCCGCGTACTCGGGCCAGTACCTGGCGATCGGCGCGTAGACATCGAGCTGGCCCCTGTCGGCCAGCATCAGCGCGGCCAGGTTCGTGATCGTCTTCGTGGTCGACCAGACGTTCGTGATCGTGTCGTCCCTCCACGGGACCGTCCTGGCCTCGTCGCGGAAGCCGCCCCACATGTCCGCGACGACCTCGCCGTCGACGTCGATGACGACGCAGGCGCCGAGTTCGTCGCCGGAGGCAAGCTTCTCCGCGAGCGCGTCGCGCACGGCCTCGAACCGAGCGCTGCAACTGCCCTTGACCTCGATCGCGGCTACGTCGGAACTGGTCATCGTCGCTCCTAGTGGGTAACCGCGGCCCTGCGGGTCGGCTGTGGGCCTCGGGCCGCAGGCCAGGGCGGTGCCGGGATGGGTGCCGTCAGTGTAAATGCCGCAATCGCCGGGGCCAAGGGGGACTGGACGACCGGGGTGTATGCCGGCCAATAATGCTGAAACCGTGCAAGAACCGCATCGCGGTCTTCGGCGGTGTCACGTCCGGCTAGCCAGGAAGAGACCCGACATGACCTTCGTTCCTTATGACCGTCCCGTCAGGGCGGCCATCATCGGGCTCGGCCGGATATACGACCTGAACGTCCGCGGCTATCTAGGCAACCCGGACGTCGAGGTCGTCGCGCTGGTGGACCCGAGCGAGGAGCGCAGGGTGGAGCGGCAAGCCGACTGGCCGCGGGCGGCCACGTTCGCGTCAGCTGCCGAACTCGCCGCCAGCGGCATCGAGGTGGACGCGGTCGAGGCGCTGCTGCCGATCCCGCTGCACACCGACGGCGTGATCGAGATGTTTGGCTACGGCTGGCACGTGAACCTGCAGAAGCCGATGTGCAACGACCTGGCCGAGGCACAGCGGATGCTCGACGCGGCGACGTCCCATGACCGGATCCTGCGGGTGATGGAGAACTATCTGTTCTACGAGCCGTTGCGCAGGCTCAAGGCGGTCGCCGAGGCAGGCGAACTGGGCACCATCGCCGGCTACCACATGAAGATGGTCGGCTCTGGCTCCGGCGGCTGGCACGTCCCGTGGAGCAGCTTCGAGTGGCAGATGGAGCAGATGAAGCTTGGCCGCGGCATCCTCGTCTTCGACGACGGCTGGCACAAGCTCTCCACCGCGCTCTGGCTGTTCGGCCCGATAGCCGAAGTCCGGGCGTGGATCGGCACCACGTCGTTCGGCTCGGGGATCGACCTGGACGCGCCGACCGTGATCGCCTGGGAGCACGCAAACGGCGTCCGCGGCGTCTGGGACATCACGCTCGCGCCCGACCTGTACCTGCGCTCGGACTACTACACCAACGACGAGCGATGGGAGATTACCGGCAGCAAGGGCTTCGCCAGGGTCAACAGGTGCACGGGACGTGGCATCCAGCAGCCAAGCCTGGAGATCTACGCCGACGGTGAGATGCGCGGGCACCACGCGCTCGACGACGACTGGGCGAGCAGCTTCCGTGACTCGGGCCGGCACTGGCTGCGCTGGCTGCGAACCGGCGAAGGGCCGCTGCTGTGGAGCGGCACAGAGGCCGTCGACGTGCTGCGCTTCGCGCTCGCCGCCTACACGAGCAGCCATTCCGGCGGCATCGGCGTGCAGCCAGGGAACGTCGTCTAAGCGAGGTCTGTGCGCGCAATTCCGCTTTCTACGTGAACCGTGGCGCATCGCGTCCCGTGAAGCATGCGAACGCAGGCGTCGCTCAGAACGGAGTCATTCTCAGATGAAGTCAGGATCAGTTGCTGCGTGGGCCGCGGGCGCAGTACTTGTACTCGGCCTTGCGGCATGCGGTGGAAGTAGTTCGGGGGGCAACAGTTCGGGGGGCAACGGCTCGGGCAGCGCGCCTGCGTCGGCTCCTGCGCAGTCATCGGCGCCCGCCACGGCGAAGGGCGCGGGCGGCCTGACCGCGCCGGGAACGAAGCTGGGCTTCGGCCAGGCCGCGACCGTCGGCTGGATTCCGCCGTCGGTCGCGCTCGAGCCTGGCGCGCACAAGGCGATCAAGTTCCAGGTCACCGTCGAGTCGATCGAGAAGGGGACGATCGACGACTTCAAGAACGTCACCTTGAACGCCAAGCAGAAGAAGATGACCCCGTATTACGTCAAGGTCATGGTCAAGGCGGCGTCCGATATGACGTGGAAGGGCGCCGATGACCCGGCGATTTCCTTCCGCGCGATCGACGACCGTGGTCAGGAGCAGGGGAGCCTGACGTTCTTCGGCACTTTCCAGCGGTGCGACGAGGTCAGCGCGCCGAAGCCATTCACCGCGGGCAAGTCGTATCAGAGCTGCTTCACTTACCTCTTGCCGGGCGGCGGCTCGATCCAGAGCATCAACTGGAACGACGGCCCCACGCCGCCGAACGGCGTTAGCGTCTACTTCGACAAGCCGATCGTGTGGGCGGGAAGCTGACGAATCCGCAGCGCAGCGAGTTGCCCGGGCTGGTTGACGAGGGCCTGCGTTTGGTCAGGCACCGGCGTCAGGCCAGCCCGGGCTTTTCGGTCTACCTGTCTATCGAGCGCCAGCTTGAGTATCTGGCCGAGGTGATCAGCTCGGGCCAGCCGCTGCCCGAGGACAAGCGCGCCAGCCTGACGCTCGGGGTGTACGCGGCGAGGGAGTTCGAGGCATCCGACCCGGAGTTCGCCGACGTGCTGTTCAAGGTCAACTACCTCGCCAACCGCATGGAGTAGCCGGCGCCTGCCGCGGGTCTGTAATCATGTAACCGCATGGATAGCGGCAGGCTTGAGGCGTTCAGCGACGGCGTGTTCGCCGTGGCCATCACCCTGCTCGCCCTCGACCTGGCCGTGCCGGAGCCAGGGCATCGCCGTCTGCTCACGCAGCTGGGCGATCACTGGCCGTCGTTCGCGGCGTTCGTCGTCAGCTTCCTGACGATCGGGATCATCTGGGTCAATCACCACGCCCTGTTCAGGAACATCGCGCGGGTCGACCGGGTGCTGCTATTCCTCAACCTGCTGCTGCTGTTCTTTGTCGTCTCCATCCCGTTTGTCACCTCGACTATCGCGGGCTACCTCAAGCACGGCGGCCCCGACGCGTCGGTCGCCGCCGCGCTCTACGAGGGCGTCTTTCTCGGCATGGGCCTGGCCTTCGGCGTGCTGTTCTGGTGGTCGATCAGGCGCGAGCACCTGAAGGCAGCGCTGCCGCCGGGGGCAATCCCAGCGGCCATCATCCGGTTCGGCATCGGCAACATCGCCTATCTCGCCGCCGTCGGCATCGCGTTCCTGAGCCCGTCGGCTGCCCTGCTGATCAGCGGCCTCGTCGCGGTCTACTACATGTTCGAGCAGACACCAGGCCGCAGGGGCCGCGCGCGGGAGGACGGGACCGGCGCCGGGCACGACACCGGTAGCAGCCAGGACCTCTAGACAGCTAGCTGGATGGTCGCGCGCCCTGGCCAGATTGCCGTGGCGTGTGACCTCCGCCCGTAGCCTGGACGTCCCCGGTCGGAGCCGGCACCCAGGTGCTGGCCGCGGTAAATGCGTTGGCCAGGCGGCAGCGCCGGCCTACAGTGGGGCACATGACAGGCAGTCATACCTTCGCGACCGCGCGAGCTACGCGCTCGCCGGTTGCCGCTGCCTGAATCACTCACCCGCACGCTGGCGGCCGGAAACGGCTCGCCGGTGCGTCACCTTGTCTTCGTTCGTGGCCGCGCCAGCGGCTCCTTTCCGGTTGCCGTCCCGACTGGAAGGGAATTCCGAACATGATTCACAACGGGACACAGACGATCACCACCTTCACCGGGTTTTTCACCCAGCGCGCTCATCACCCGATCCACGGCAGCTCGCTGGTCCCGGCGGGCGGTGACCCCGTGCTGTTCACAACATCGGGCATGCACCCGCTGACCTCGTATCTGGAAGGCCAGCAGCACCCGTACGGCCGGCGGCTCACTGGCGTGCAGCGCTGCCTGCGCACCACGGACCTGGACGAGGTCGGGGACGAGACGCACCTGACCGTGTTCCAGATGCTCGGGTCCTGGTCGCTCGGCGACTACGAAGGGCCGCAGAGCCTGCGCTGGGGCTATGAGCTGGTCACCGACGGCTACGGCATCGAAGCCCGACCTGCTGCACGCGACCGTCTTCGGCGGCGACTCGCAGGTGCGGCCAGACGTCGCCTCGCTACGCACCTGGGAGGAACTCGGCGTGCCCGTCGAGCTGACGACCACCGAGAACTGGTGGTCCAACGGCCCGGTCGGCCCGTGCGGGCCAGACTCGGAGATGTTCGTGTGGACCGGCTCCGGGCCGCCGCGCGGCACGCCAGGGCACAGACGGGCGCTGGATGGAGCTGTGGAACCACGTCACGATGCGGTACCGGCGGCTCGGCGACGGCAGCCTCGAGCCGCTGCCGCAGCACGGCGTGGATACCGGCATGGGGCTGGAACGGCTGCTCATGATGGTGCAGGGCCAGTCCTCGGTGTTCGGCACCGATATCTTCTGGCCGTGGATGCGGACGCTGCCCGACCTGTGGCAACCCGACCTGCGAACCCTGCGGGTCATGACCGACCACCTGCGGGCCGCGATCGTGATCATCGGCGACGGCGTCCGGCCGTCCAACACCGGGCGCGGCTACGTGTTGCGACGGCTGCTCCGCCGCGTGCTCACGATCCTGTGGCGTGACGACAGGACCAGGTCGCTGCTCGACCTCCCGGACTCGCTGACCGATCACACCAGGCAGGTGTTCGGGCTGATCCCTGGTGGCGGCGATCTGGTGCACGAGGTCCGGGAGGTGTTCGCGGCCGAAGAGCGGCGCTTCGGCGGCCTGCTGACCAGAGGGCGCAAGGTCCTCTCGCAGTACGAGCCGGGCCGCGAGCTCAGCTCGCAGGAACTGACCTACCTGCACGAGACGCACGGGCTGCCGCCAGAACTGGTGGCCGACCTGCTGGCGTAGCGGGCCGGCCACCAGTCGCGACTAGGCGTAGGGCACGGGGCAGACGCCGGCCAGTCCGCTGACGCCGCCGCAGGTGTCGCTTCCGTCGAGGTTGTCGCCGTGATCCGCAACCCGGTCGTCTTGCGCCTGATCGCCGGAGTTTCCCCGGTGGGCTCAGCTGCCAGCCCGGACGGTACTCAGGGCCTCGCTCCAAGCGACGGTCTGGCTTAGCGTGTCGCTGAGGGCCTGCATCTGGATATCGGCCGGCTTGAAGTTGCTGAAGTTCTCGAAGTCGGTGAAGAGCGAGAGCGCGACCTGGGTGCGCACGGTGGCGACCTGCACCTCCGCCAGATGAGCCGCAGGTGCTCCACCGCCCGGGCCCCGCCCGTGGCTGCCGTAGCCCACGAAACCGGCCGCCTTGTTGTTCCACTCGCCGTAGAGGAAGTCGATCGCGTTCTTGAGGGCCGCCGAAGTCCCGTGGTTGTACTCGGGCGTCACGAAGACGTACCCGTCGAAGGCGGCGACCTTCGCCGCCCACGCCTTGGTGTGCTCGTTCGCGTACTGGCCCAGGGCTAGGCGGCATCGCCGTCGAGCTGCGGCAGCGGTGAAGTCCAGCAAGTCGACGAGCTCGAAGTCCGGCGTCGTCACGCAGGGACGCCTGGTCATATACCCAGTCGGCCACGGCCTTCGCCTTGCGGCCTGGACGGGTGCTGCCGACGATGATCGCGATCTTTACGTCGCTCATGTTGTCTCCTTTGAATGGCCACGCCGGGCGGCAGGCAAACCCACCACGGAACCGTCTTGTCATCCGGCATGACGTGAAAGTTCATGTGATCCCCATAACCGCCTGGACATGAACATTCAAGTCAGGGGTAGGATGCGGGGGTGACTGAGGGATCGCACGGTGCCAGGCAACAGTGGCTGACTCCCGTACAGCTGGATGCCTGGAAGTCGCTCACCGTCCTCATGGCCCGGCTCCCGGCCGTGCTTGAGGAGCAGCTGAAACGCGACGCCCAGCTGAGCTACCTGGAGTACTACGTCCTGGTCGGCCTGTCCGACCAGCCCGGCCACACGATGCGGATTAGTACGCTCGCCGTGCGCACCAGCGCCGAGCTGTCCCGGATCTCCCATCTCATCAGCCGGCTCGAGAGGCGCGGATTCGTTCGCCGGGAACCCGATCCGATAGACGGGCGCTATACCGACGCCATCTTGACCGAGGCCGGCTACGCCCGCCTCGTCGCTGCCGCTCCCGGGCATGTCAGGAAGGTCCGCGAACTCGTCATCGATGTGCTCAGCCCGGAGGCGATAGTGGCACTGAAGGCCTGCGCCGACCAGATCAACCAGCAGATCGGTCGCAGCGGGCAATGATCGCCGCAGAGGAGCCCTGGCACCAGTCGCGACTAGGCGTACGGCAGGAGGCAGATGCCGGCCAGTCCGCTGACGCCGCCGCAGGTGTCGCTTCCGTCGAGGTTGTCGCTGGCGATCCACAACCCGGCGCTGGTGACGAGCATGTCGTCGGCGCCTAGCCCGCGGGCCCTGCTGTAGAAACCCGCTGTACCTGCCGCGTTGACGTAGAGGTGCCCGTTGGCCGGGTCCAGGCCCTCGATCCCCGGGGCGTTGTAGCCGGCCTGCGAGAGCGTGTCACACGCCTGCTGGTTCATGGAGTAGCGCTCGTGACCGCCGAAGTAGGCGCCTTTGGTGTCGGCCGCGACCGAGTACAGCGAGTCACAGCCGGTGTAATTTATCCAGCTGTGGGTTACCGACGTCTGGGTCGCCGGGTAGGCCAGGGCGACGTCGCAGGTCCCGGACTGCGGTCCGTGCTTGCTGCCGCCGGGCGGGTGGTAGCCGGTGGTCGCCACGTAGACCTTCGAGTCATCCGGCGACCAGGCTGCCGCGCGAGCCCAGAAGGACTGGACGCATGCGCCATCGAAGTCCGGCGAGTACCAGCCGGTCACGGTGGCGGTGGTGCCGCCGACGTTGAGCATGAACATCTGGTGCCTGCCGAGCCCGCCGACCGAGCTGAAGACCCCCTCGAACAGGTCGAGGTTGCCGCCGTGGCTGACCTGCTGGTTGTAGACCTGGCTGCCCTTGATGGACAGGTTCAGGAATCCATCGCTCTTGCCCGTTGATGGGCTGAGACTGACCAGGTACGGGATGTTCGCGCCGTTGATCGCCGTGAAGGTGCCGCCCACGAGGAGGTGCCCCTTCGCCGCTGCCAGCGTGTCCACACCGCCGTTGGCCGAGTGGGCGAAAGTGCTGACGACGTTGCCGGTGCTGGTGCTGATGGCGGCGATGTTGGACACGCTCGTGCCGTTGACGGACGTGAAGTGGCCGCCGATGTATGCGACCGAGCAATTTCCGTTCGCGAAGGCGATCGAGTTGATCGCGTTCGTACCGGTCTGCCCGGTGGTCGTGCTGCCCACGACTTTGGGGGCCCAGGACGTCACCGTATAGGGGGCGCTCGCGCTGAAGCTGAAGATGTCAGTCCGGGCGAATCCCGAGCTGCCCTTCCTGATCGTGCTGAACGTGCCGACCGCATACATGGTGCCGCCGCACGGGACGAGCTGACGGATCTGCTCGGTCGTGCTCGTTGTCGTCGCCAGGTGCGGTGTGCTGGTGACCGGTGATGCCGACACGACCCCGGCGGCCGGCGGCTCGCCGCCCGTTCCTGCCTGTGCGGCAGGAATGCTCAGTGTCAGCAGCCCGAGTCCGGTGGCTCCTGCGACGAGAAATCTCCGCACAGCTTCTCCGCGTGACTTGGTGAGTTGTCTTCCTTGTCCGAAGACGCGAAAGGTGGCGTTCCGGTTCACAGCACATGTCTGTTGAGTGAATGGGCGCTCGCCGTCAGGGTGTTTCCGCGGTGTGTGTTGTCGGGGTTGCGTCACGCTGCGCGGTGCCGGTAGGCGAAGAACGCCCTGGCGGATTCGTCGGTCGCCGCCTCGCCGTTGAGCCCCGTCGCGTCGAGTAGCTCGAAGTGCGGCTCGAGCGCCTCGCGGATGGTCGCCAGCGGTACGCCAAGCTCGGGAATGCGCTCTTCGTGCAGCCGGAATGCGTCGCCATCGACCCGCTCGAAGATCCTGACCGTCCACATCGATAGCTCGCCGTGGCCGTCGTCGCCGCCGCCGACGGGCAGTACGTCCATGGTCATGGTGTGCTCGCCGAAGTCCGAGGCGAAGGCGGGGCCCTGCCAGCAGCCTGCGCAGCCTGCCGGTGGTGTTCACGTCGAACACGAACAGGCCGTCGTCGGCCAGGTGCTCGTGCACCCTGGCGAACATCGCGCGCCAGTCCGCCAGCCGCGGCAGATGATTGAGCGTGTCAAACACGCAGATCGCGACGTCGAATCTGGTCCCGAGGGAGAACGTGGTCATGTCGGCCTCGACCAACTGCGCGGCGGGCACGGCGGTAGCGGCGACCGCGAGCATGTCAGGTGACTGATCGACGCCGGTCACCGCCAGGCCGGGTGCCAGTCCCGCCAGCATCGCGCCGGTTCCGCAGCCCAGTTCGAGCAGCGAGCCGGCCGCCGGGTTGAAGCGGGTGATGTAGTCCCGCACCCGCCTGACATCCAGCGACCGGTCGCCCATGATCTGGTCATAGAACCTGGCAAATTCCGCGTAGGCCGGCATGCCGCCATCCTGCCACCGGTCCTCAGGACGTGCCCGCCGCCTCGAGCATGCCGCGGTCGCGGAGCGCTGCCAGATCTGGCTCGGTTGCTGCCTTGGCCCGCAGTCCGGGGTTGAGCGCGATCATCTCGCGTACCGTCGCCGCGGCGTCGGCTAGGTCGCCGGCCTTGGCCTGCGCGCATGCCAGGTTGTAGGCGGCCATCCCGGCCGCTTCGTCAGGTACGCCCAGGTAGTGAGCGGTCGCCAGGGCGTGCCTGGCCATCGCGACGGCGCGGAGTGGCTGGCCGTGCGCCAGGTAGTAGTCGGCGAGATGGCCGGTCGGATGCCAGAATCCGCGCACGACGACCTGCAGCCAGAGCTGACGCCCCTTCAGCCACGGGTGCCTGGACGGGTCGAACAGGTCATCGGCGCCGGTCGCCCTCAGCCCGTCGATCAGTTCGCCGGTGACCCGGATGCTCTCCCGCGCGACCTGGTCAGGCGCGACGCTCACGTAGCCCCGGTACACGTCAGCGTCGGCATGATCGATCTCCGCGAACTCCGGAGGGGCAGTCCCGATCCTGATCGAGGTAAGCCGGTGCACCTGCTGGGACTTGAACTCGGTGTTGTGGGCCACAACCGGCAGCGCCGCCCACCTCGCCGCGCTGCCGTTCTCGCCCGCCGGGCTGCTGGTCAGCAGGATCTGCTCCTCCGCCGCCGCGAACCCGAGCAGACCGGTGATCGCCGCCTTGAGCTGCCGCGCGTCCGTCATGCCGCCGCCTCCTCGTCCTGCCCGCAGCCGTTGGCGGGATCTTCGGCCGCTGGCTTGCGCGCGACGATGCGGAGCACGTCATCGACCATCACGACGAGGCCGCCAAAGCCGATCGTCTGCAGTCGGCTGATCACGGTGCCGGGCTCGATCGGGTTGTAGGTGTCGCCCTCGTGGAAGTGGTGCAGGCCGTTGCTCGCGAGGCTGTCCGAGGCGATGAGCACCCCGCCGGGCCGCAGCACCCGCAGCGCCTCGGCCAGGATCTTGTTCTGCAGCGCGGCGGTGGGCACGTGGTGCAGCATCGTGAACGAGGCCACCGAGTCGAACGCCTCGTCCGGATAGCTCAGCCGCGTCGCGTCGCCGATCACGATCTCGACGTTCGTGTCCTCGTAGATCGGCGCCAGCCTCGCGGCCGCCTCCTCGTCTATCTCGACGCACGTCAGCTTCTTCACCCTGTCGCGCAGCCAGGCGGTAGCGGCGCCCGGGCCCGGGCCGATCTCGAGCATCTCGTCACCGAGGTCAGCGTGCCGGGTCAGGGATGGCAGGATCTCGTCCTGGATGTAGGCGGCCCACTCGGGGCTGCCGCATACGGCATGGTTTTCGTTCATGCACCCGACGCTAGGGACTGCAGGCCGCCAGGCCCAAGGGCGTAGGCTGCCATCCTGTGTCGCGGGATGGACAACCTGCCCCGCAGCGGCGGGATTACTGCGAGCCTGATGCCCCTGATCGGCGGCGTCTTCGTCGTCACCTTCCCCATGCCAGCTGGCCACGTCTTCGACTGGCACACCCATCCCGACCATCAGCTGGCCTGGGCGGCAAGCGGCGTCCTGACCGTCCGAACCAGCGACGCCACCTGGGTGCTGCCCCCGACCAGGGCGCTGTGGATTCCGGCCGGGCTGCGGCACGAGACGCTGTCGGCGGGGACCGCGACGATGCGGACGCTGTACATCAGGCCTGAACTCTGCCCGATCAGCTGGCCGGACTTCACCCCGGTGGCGGCCAGCCCGCTGCTCGCGGAGCTGATCGGCTACCTGGAAGACCCTGACCTGGACGCCGGCCGGCGCGCGCACGCCGAGACCATGCTCGCCGACCTGCTCAAGCCGGTGGCGATGACCAGCGTCGACGTGCGGATGCCCGGCGAGGAACGGGCGAGGCAGGTAGCCGAGGCGCTGGCCAGCGATCCGGCCGACAACCGGACGCTCGCCGAGTGGGGCCGCGAGGTAGGAGCCAGCGCGCGCACCCTGGCGCGCGCGTTCACGGCCGACACCGGGCTGCCGTTCGGCCGCTGGCGCGGGCTGCTCAGGCTCCAGGCGGCCATCGCGGCGCTCGCCGCCGGCGAGCCTGTCGGCAACGTGGCCAGGCACGTCGGGTATGAGTCGGCCAGCGCGTTCGTCGCGGCGTTCCGGCGCGAGACCGGCATGACCCCGGCGGCCTACTTCCGGTCCGCGTCCGTTGATGCGGACAAGGCGAGATGAACAGGGGTGAAGGCGGGGCGATCGACCTGGCTGCGGGATGGCAGACCGAGCGCCTTGACCTCGAGCCGCTCGTCCCCGCGCACGCGGCCGAGCTCGCATCCGCCTTGGACGATCCCGGCCTGCACAGTTTCACCGGCGGTACGCCGCTCGGCGAGCAGGCCCTCCGCACCAGGTACGAACTGCTGGCCGCGCGCCGCTCCCCGGACGGCGACCAGCTATGGGGCAACTGGGTCCTGCGCGTCAGGGAGAACGGCGCGGCAGTGGGCACCGTGCAGGCGACGCTGCCGGCCAGCGGTCCAGGCGCCGGCCAGGCAGAGGTTGCCTGGGTCGTCGCCAGATCGGCGCAGGGGCGTGGCTACGCACGGGAGGCCGCCAGCAGCCTGACCGACCGGCTGGCCAGCGCCGGCTGGTCCACGGCCGCGTATATCCACCCAGGACACATGGCCTCCCAAAGGGTCGCCCTGGCGGCCGGAATGACCCGCACCGATGCGGTCCGCGACGGCGAGCACTGCTGGATCAGGCGTGCCTGACGCCGGCTTCGCCGCCCGCGAGGCCAGGCCGGTCGTGCTCCTCGACGGTCGGCGTATGGTCTGCGAGCAGGTTCGCGACGTGGCCCGCGGAGCCGCGTCGGCCGTCGTCTCGGAGGCGGGAGTCGAGCGGGCCGCCGCGGCGGCGAGGATCGCTGCCCAGGTGACCGCCAGCCGCGAGGTCTACGGCAGGACAACCGGGGTCGGCGCCAACCGGGACCAGCCGGTGGCCGCGGGCGACGAGGTCGAGCACGGGTACCGCCTGCTGCGCAGCCACGCCGGGCGGCGGCGGGCCGCTGATCGCGGCCGAACTCAGCCGGGCGATGCTCGTCGTCCGCGCCAACCAGATCGCGGCGGGCGGATCGGGGGTCGACCCCGGCGTGCTCGGACCGATGCTCGCCGGGGTCAACGCGGGCCTGTGGGTGCCGGTGCCGCGGTACGGCGCCATCGGCACCGGCGACCTGACCGCGCTGGCCGCTGCCGCCCTGTGCCTGCTCGGCGAGCGGGACTGGCAGGTCCCGCCGGGCCAGCAGACGGCTGATCAGCCGAGGTTCCAGCTCGCCTCGGCAGACGCGCTTGCGTTCTTGTCCAGCAACGCCGCGACGGTCGGCGAGGCCGCGCTCGCCTGCTCGGACCTGGCCGACCTGCTCAGCGCGGCGATCGTGATCGCGGCGCTGTCGCACTGCGCTGTCGATGCGTCCGTTGAGCCATACGCCGCGGCCGTGCATGAGGCGAGGCGGTATCCCGGCCAGCGCGCCGTCGCTGCCGCGCTCAGGGACCTGCTCGGCACCGGCGACGGGCACGCGGGACGGCTCCAGGATCCGTACGGCTACCGCTCGCTGCCCCAGGTACACGGACCTGCCGTGGACGCGGTCGCGCAGGCGGCGGCCGCGGTGGCGGCCGAAGTCAACGCCGCCGCCGAGAATCCGCTGGTCGACGTCGCCGGCGCGACCGTCTGGCACAACGGAAACTTCCACACCGCCTACGTCGGCCTGGCGCTCGACGCCCTTCGCGCGGCGCTGTTCCAGACATCGGCGCTCTCTGCGGCACGGCTCGGGACGCTGGTCGAGCCGGACTTCACCGGCCTCGCGCCGTTCCTGGCAACCGATCCGCCGCCCAGCTCGGGAGTCATGATCCTGGAATACGTGTCGCAGTCCGCGATCGCCGACATTCGCAGGCTCGCCGCCCCCGCCGCACTAGGCAGCGCGGTGCTGTCACGCGGCGTGGAGGAGCACGCAGGGTTCTCCACTCAGTCGGCCAGGGCAACCACTGACGTGATCGAGGCCTACCGGATCGTGCTCGCCTGCGAACTCGTCGCGGCCGTCAGGGCGCTGCGGCTGCGCGGGATAAGGCCGGCCAGCCAGGACCTGGGTGCTGCCTACGACCATGTGGCGGGATCGCTGCCGGCGGGTACCGCCGACCGCGCGCTCGACACCGACCTCGAAGTGGCGCAGCGGCTGCTGCCTGCCCTCGTCGGCCTGTCCGGGCCGGTCGGCGCCCCCGGCTAGCGGCCGGGGCGCGTCCGCGGCTACCCGGCAGGGGCAGAGCCGACGGCACGCCGCAGCGCAGCCGTCAGGCTCGCCGGATCGTACTCGGGTAGCACAGCGGCCAGATGACCGTCGGGCCTGACGACGTGCACGCTCTCGTCGCTGGCATCGAGAGCGGCCCGCAGTCCGCCGGCCGGGTCGAGTTCTGCGAGCGCGTAGCTGACGACCGGCGCCGGTGTCGCCGCCGCTGCCGCCCGCCCTGCGGCGGTCGCCGTCTCGGGCCGCTGGGTCAGCAGCACGAGCGCGGAGCCGAAGAGGCTGCGCAGCCGGGTCCCCGCACCGCCGGCGCGGCAGATGCCGTCCGGGCAGATTACGCCGGGCACCGGCGGACGGCGTGCTCCTGGCTCGACGGGGAAGCCGTCGAGCGGCGGCCCCGGCGTGGTCAGCGGGCTGGTCGTGTACCAGTACGGCTCGGCGAGCTTGCCCGAGTTGATCTGTGCCCGGGCGGCGGGATCGGTCAGCGCGCGTTCCAGCACCTCGCTGCGGCGCCGCCGCAGCGCGTCGGTCTGCGGCACGAGGAACTCCATCGTCGCGCTCGTGACCCGCAGGTTCTCCCGCGCGGCGGCGGAGCGCTCGGAGTCGTACGTGCCGAGCAGGTCAGGGGGTGCCCAGCCGCGCCGGACGAAACCAAGCTTCCACGCGATGTTCTCCGCGTCTTGCGCGCCCGAGTTCAGGCCGCGCGCGCCGAACGGCGCGTACAGGTGCGCGGCGTCACCCGCGAGGAATGCGCGCCCGGCCGCGAACGAGTCGGCGACGCGCTCATGGAACCGGTACGCGGTCGCCCAGACGACCTCGTATGGCCGGTCGCCGGTGATCTGCCTGATCCGTTCGTTCAGCGCCCCGCTGGTGCGCTCCGCATCGAGGTCGAACCCGGCAGGAACCTGCCAGTCGATGCGCCACACGCCGTCAGGGCAGTGATGCACGAGGACCTGCCGGCCGGGATTCCAGCTCGGGTCAAAGAAGAACCTTCGCTCGCTGGGAAACGAGAGCTGCGCGCGAATGTCGCAGATCAGGAACTGGTCGTCGAACGATCTGCCAGGAAAGCCGATGCCGAGCAGATGCCGGACCGCGCTGCGAGGACCGTCGGCGCCGATCAGGTGACTGCCGCTGATGCTTGACCCCCCGGCCCGCACGCTCACCCCGCTCTCGCCGGGCGCGACCGCGGTCACCTGGTGGCCGAACCGCAGCTCGATCAGCGGCTCCGCTCGCGCCCTGGCCAGCAGGTACCGCTCCACGCTGGCCTGGGAGATGTTGATCCACGGCGGCAGCGTCCCGGCGCCGGTGCCGGGAAATGTCACCGCGAAGAGCTCGCTCGACCGGTAGAACGTCCGCCCCGTCGTCCAGGTCACGCCCTCGGCGACCATCTCGTCTCCGCAGCTTGCCCGGCCGAAGATATCGAGCACATCCCGCTGGAAGCAGATCGCCCTGGACCCCGCGTGCGTCCGCTCAGACTGAGCCGATTCCAGCACCACCGACGGGACCTGCCAGCGGGCCAGCAGCAGGGCCGTGAGCAGGCCGACGGGGCCTGCCCCTGCGATCAGGACCGGCTCGGCTAGTGCCTCGGACAACGCCTTAGTCCTGGAGCTGGTGCCCAGACCTGCCGGTCCCGCTCGGCGGTCCAGATGATCGGCCGGTCGATGCCGGCGAGCTCGTCCCAGAGCCGCGCGACGTTGAACGGCATGCAGTGCTCGAAGATCGGCCAGCGCCCGTATCGGGGCTCGAGCGCGCCGTGCGCGGCGGCGAACGCTTCCTTGAGCGTCCCGCCCGCCGCATGCACGGCGCCGACGTGCGCGAGCATCGCGGCGAGGAAGTCGCGGGTCTGGCCGATGGCCGCCGTCACGGCGTCGCCGCCGAGCGCGACAGCGCCACGGCCGCCAACCAGGGACTCGGCGCCGAGCGCCGCGACCGCGTCCAGCGTGCCCGTTGACCACTCTTGGTGGAAGGCATCGCCGGTGTACAGCGCCGCCTGGGCTTCTACCAGGTCCCCTGCGAACAAGATCTTCTGGCCAGGCAGCCAGGCAACGATGTCGCCCTCGGTGTGGCCGCGTCCGCAATAGGCGAGCACCAGTTCGCCGCGGCTGCCGCCGAGATGAATGGTCATCCGATCGGAGAACGTAGCCGTCGGCCACGTCAATCCGGGAATGGACTCGGGATCGCGGAACAGCCTCGGCATCCTGCCCAGCTCGGATTCCCAGTCCTGACGGCCGCGCTCGGCGATCAGCGCCCGCGTGTTGTCGTGCGCGACGATGACCTCGGCGCCGAACGCGCTCGCGCCGAGCACGCGCACCGCGTGATAGTGCGAGAGCACCAGGTACCGGATCGGCTTGTCGGTGTGCTCGCGCAGCCGCTCCAGCCAGCCGCGCGCCGCGACCGGCGTCGCCATCGCCTCGAAGCAGACCAGGAAGTCCTCGCCCTCGATCGCGCCGACGTTCGGATCGCCCTCGGCCGTCAGCGCGTACACGCCGTCGCCGATGACTTCGAGTCTCTGCTCTTTTTCGGATCAGGTCGCCCGACGAAGCGAACGTCTTCACCTGGTCAGCTCCCCTCGTTGCGGCGGGTCATCGTGTCGCTGTCCCGGTCCCTCACTCTCGTCCCCGATATCCGCGCCCGCAACCTGGGCAGGTCCGGCGCCGGACCGCCGCCGGGCTGACCCGAGTGCCGGCATGCGGACCCGGATGATTCTTGGCTGTCAGAGCGGGCAGGAGAATGGCTTGGGTATGAAGAGCTTGCGCCGCATGCACACCAAGATCGCGTGGGCTGCGGGCGCGGTGCTGATTGCCGCGCTGGCGGTGACCGTGGCCCTGCTGGTTACCCCGATGCAGCAGGTGTCGCTTGCCGGGCAGACCGTGCGGGTCGGAGCCGCGGCCCCGTCGCTGAGCTTGTCGGGACCTGGTGAGCTCGACCTGTTCGGCCAGCGGCTGCCAACGACGCTGCAGTTCGCTGGCCCGGTTCGGCCCAGGCTCGCGCTGACCAGCATCACCCTGGGACGCCAGCTGGCGACGGCCTTCGCGCCAGGCAGGCCCGGTCAGGAGCGCGAGATCGGCGACGCACTCGCGTCGGGATGGAAGCGGTATTTCGGCTGGGAGATCGTCATTACCGCGGGCTGCGCGCTGGTCTTGTCTGGCGCCCTGGCCGGCTGGTTCCGGCTCAGCGCGCGGCGCACTATCGTCCTGCTCGCGGCCTGCCTGGCGGTCGCGGAGGTGGTGAACCTCGGCGGCATCATGGCGACGGCGTACACGGCCCCGGCCAGGTTGCGGCAGGTGAACTCCATCGCCGCACTCGCTGGCCGGTCGCCGCTGCCGGCGGTGCCGCGCGCGCCAGGGGCACCCGAACCGCACGTCCAGGTCGTGGTGATGGGTGACTCAACCGCGGCCGGCATCGGTAACCCCCGGCCAGCCCGCCCGAGCAAGCTCGACCTTGCCTGTGGCCGGAGCACGGCGAGCTATGCGGTCGACCTCGGCCAGATCAACGACTGGAAGGTGCTCAACCTGGCCTGCAGCGGAGCGACGATCCCGGCCGGCATCCTCGGAGCGCAGCCGTTGCCGGAGGCGACCGCGCCTGCTCAGTTCGGCGAGGCGAAGAAGGCCACGCACGCCTCCTACGTGATCGTCAGCATCGGCGCCGACGACCTGGGCTGGTCCTCGCTGCTGCAGCTCTGCGCGGTGACCACCTGCGACGACAAGGCCTCAACCGCGTACTTCCAGCAGCAGCTCGCGTCGTTCACGGTTGGGTACTACCAGCTCTTGCGCAGGCTCGCCGCGCTGCCCTCGCATCCTGTTGTGCTTGTGAACTTGTATTACAACCCGTTCGACACCACGGCGCACTGCCTGGACAGCGTGGGCCTGACCGCCGCGAAGGAGAACACGCTGATCCGCCTGCTAGGCGCCCTGAACAACGTGCTGGCGAACGGCGCCCGCGCGACCGGCCTGATCGCCGTGAGCCCCGATTTCGCCGGGCACGCCCTGTGCGATCCGCAGCCGTATGTCCAGGGCCTGCATGGCAAGGCGCCCTTCCATCCGACTGTCGCCGGCCAGCTCGCGATCGCGCTCGCCGATGTCCAGGCGCTGCAGCGGCCTGAAGCGGCAGGCTCGAGGTCGGCCTCACCGCCCGCCTCGCCAGGAGGAAGCGGGCCGCCTAGCCCGTCACCTTCCCGGGGAACAGCGACCAGGTAGCCAGACCGCGGACCGGTGCCGATGGACAGCGCCGGCTCGTTGCGGCCCTGGCCACCGGCTCCCCTCAAAACCGGCCGTTCCGCCTCCGGCGCTGCCGGTCAGAACTGATCAGGCGCGGCGACAGCTTCGGCGGCGGTGATCTCTGCCCTTGACGTGATGAGGGCCCGCGCCCTCTGCCAGTGGTACGTCGCCGTCAAGCCGGGCGGATCACCCCAGCGAGGGTGAATCAGTCCAGGGCTAGCGCGGCCGCGGCCGCGAGCACGGACGAAGCCTGGTGCCGGTCACCAGTCACGTACGCGTCGAGGTCCGACGGCCTGATCCGGTTGGCCGCGAGGCGGCAGAAGCTGACCACGTCGGTGACGATGTCGATGGCGGCCGGGTCGGCGGGTCGATCGCGTCGCTGATCCGCGGTCTGGTCTCCGACCGCTACATCCCAGGTGCCGCCGCCCGCTCCGGTGAGCACCAGGTGCACGCTGATCGGCTCGTAGAGCCTGGTCACGGCCGCGCCAAAGGGCAGCAGCGCGGTCGCGAGCTCCGTCATCGGCCTGAGTGTCGAGGGAGCAGGCGTCGACGGCGGCAGGCCGGCCACGGCTCGGATGTCGTTCTCATGTGTCCACAGCTCGAACGTCCTGGCTACGAGCAGGTCACGCAGCCGCAGTGCGATGCCGTGGATCGCGACCATGGCGTCGAGGTCAGACTCGGCTGCCAGGGCGAGCGTATGGTCAACCGCGGCGCGCCAGTCGGCCGTCGTCGCCGTCGGCGGGCGTCCCGCCTGCTGGAGCGCGGTGGGCTGGGTCGACCGCACGTGGTCCGCCTTGCCCACCTCGCGATCACCGGCCATGCCGCTGTGCACGTCGCGCTCGACCCCGGTCAGGTGGCCGACGAGGCCCTGCACGTCAAGGTCTCGCAGCACGGGCAGGTGCCAGTCCGCCGCGGTGAGCGAGCCCAGCATCTCCGCGAACGCCTCGGCGGCGTGGGCGAATGCCTCGATGGGCGAGTCTTCGACGACCTCAGGGACGGTCCGGCCAGGCGGTCTGGTCTGGTGCGACGCCGTCATGACGCGCTCGCGCAGCCCGGCGGGCAGCACGACCTCCTCAGGGCTCTCGGCCGTCATGGTGACTCCAGAAGCTGCCGGTCGAGCGCGGTCTCGAGCTTGGCCAGCGCCAGTCTCAGTCTAGACTTCGCGGTCCCTTCCGGGATACCCGTCGCAAGTGCGACTTCGCCGGTAACTAAGGCCCCTAAAGTAGGCGAGTTCCACCACCTGTCGCTGCCCATCCGGCAACAAGCGTGACAGCGGCTCTCACCGCGTTGGCCGTGTCCGCTGCCGCGATCGCGTCGCCCGGCGTCGGGTCCAAGCCTTCCGGCGTCAGCCGGTAGTGCCGCTCCTGCCGCGCCAGCCTGCGCAGTTCGCTCCTGATCAGGTCGATCGCGCGGCGCTTGGCCAGGACGATCAGGTAGGTCCCGAGCGGTCCGATGGCGGGGTCGTAGCGATCAGGATGACTCCAGAGTTCGACGAACACGTCCTGGACGACATCCTGAGCCGCGGTGCCCTCGCCGAGCACGCGCAGCGCAGCGCCGTAGACGGCACGCGCCAGGCCATCGAAGACCTCCGCGAGCGCGTGGTCATCGCCGGCCGTCAGGCGCGCCGCCAGCAGCGCATCCGTCGCCTCCACGCACGGAAAAATAGCGCGAGCAGGACAAGTCAGGCAACGTTACGCGTCAGTAGCAAAGCCCGCGGTGCTCAGAGTCCGCGGCTACGGCTGGCCCGAGATGCCGCCAGGGTCGCCCCCCGTGCCTGGTCCATCAGTTCTGGCAGGTCGGCGAGCGGTCCGAGGTGCCGCAACTTCTCGCGGTTGATCACGCTGCGAGCCGCGACTACCTGCCCGCCGGTGATTTCCAGCGCCATCACGCTGATCAGGCGTCCGTCGGCGGCCAGGAACAGCGCACCCGGCTGACCGTTGACCTCCGTCGGCTCAATCGCGCCGCCGACCTGCAGCAACTGGGCACCCAGGGCGGCGAAGAGCCTGCTGACCTTGTCCCGGCCGACGATCGGCCGCGGCCAGGACGGCCTGGTCTGGCCCGCATCGCCCACCACGATCGCATCGGCGGCGAGCATCGACACCAGGCCGTCCATGTCGCCGGCGGCCATGGCGGCGAAGAACCGCGTGGCGAGCTCTGCGCTCTTGCTCGTAGACGCCTCGAACCGGCGCTGACCAGCGGCGACGTGTTTGCGCGCGCGGTATCCGAGCTGCTTGCATGCGTCCTGCGATCGGCCCACGATGCCGGCCACCTCGTCGTAGCCGTAGCTGAAGACGTCGTGCAGCAAGAACACGGCCCGCTCGACCGGCGACAGCCGCTCGAGCAGCAGCAAGAAGGCCATTGACATGGTGTCCGACTGCTCGGCCAGGCTGGCCGGGTCCGCTCCTGACAGGTAGCCAGACCCCGGCGTTGCGAGGTCGGTCAGTACGGGTTCTGGCAGCCACTGACCGACATAGGTCTCGCGCCGCACCCTGGCCGAGCGGGAGTGGTCGATGCACAGCCTGGTGGTCACCGCCGATAGGTACGCTTTGGGCGACTCGGGCGCGCCTGGGCCGCCGGGTGGTTGTCCTCCGGCGACGACCCGGTGATAGCGCAGGAACGCTTCCTGCACGATGTCCTCGGCCTCGGTGACGCTCCCGAGCATGCGGTACGCGATCGCGAACAGCAGCGGCCGCAGGTCGTCGAACGCCTCCGCGGCAGTTGTCAGGTGGCTTCCCGGCCGCTGCTTCGCGGTCATGAGCGAGACGCCGGATCCTGCTCGGCGACCGTGTGCAGGCCGCGGGCGAAACCGTCCCGCCAGGTCGGCCACGCCGGCTCCCAGCGCAGTTCGCGCTTGGCCTTGGCGTTGGACGAGCCACGGACAGACGTCATCATCGCGACCGCGGTCTCGCCGGCGGCCAGCCGCCCGAGCCAGACCGGCACCCGGAACGGCATCTTCGCGCCTACAGCGGCGGACAGGACTGGTAGCCACTGGCTCACCGGCGCGGGCTCGTCGTCCACGATGTTGTAGACGCCGGTGCCGCGGTCGAGCGCGGCGACTGCCGCGCTCGCGGCGTCCTGGACGTGGCTGAACGACCAGATGCCCGCGCCGTCACCGATGACCGGAACTTGCCGGCGCTTGATCATGTCGACCATCAGGTCCGAGGCACCGGGTCCGTACAGGCTGCCGTAGCGGAGTACGACGCCCTCCAAGGGCGAGTTCGTGATCGCGTTCTCGAGGTACCTGATCGCGCTGAGCGTCGGGCGCATCGCCCGCGGCGGGTCAGGGTCGAGCGGATCGTCCTCGGTCTTGACCGGGCCGCCGGTCCTGACGTTGGGCCAGCCCGTGTAGCCCTGGACGATCATGCGGCGCGCACCGGCCGCCTGTGCCGCGGCCAGCAGGTGGTCCAGGCCCGCGGTCCGCAATTCATTGGTCTTGGCGAAGGTGCGTTCGAAGTGCCGCAGGTCGAAGCCGCCGCTCAGTGCCGTCATCTGGTGGACCACGACCTCTGGCTCGGCCCTGGCGACTGCCTGGCCGACGCCGACCGCGTCGAGACCGTCGACGACCGCGACGTCAGCGCCTGCCGCTCGCAGCCCAGCGGCCTTGCCCGCGCTCCGCGTCGTGGCGGTGACCTGGTGCCCGGCCGCGATGAGTTGCGGCACGAGCTGCTGTCCGACTACGCCGGTTGCCCCGGCGACGAGCACTCGCATGGTGCAGTCCTCCTCGTTCTGCGATTTCTGGCTTTCACTCAGCAGACGAGATAGCGCGCTGGCCCGTAACACCTGCCCGGCACGCGCGCGCGCAACGCAGGGCCTGGGCAATGAGTCAGGACGGCTCGGCGAGTACGCGCAGCCGCAGCAGCTCCGGCATCTGCTCTAGCTGCTTGACGACGGCTGCCGGCAGGTCGTCGGCGTCGAGTTCCATGATGCTGTAGGCGTAGTCGCCGCGGCAGTCGTTGATCAGCTCGACGATGTTGATCCCGGCTCCGCTGATCACTCTGGCAAACTGCGCGATCACGCCGGGCGTGTTCCGGTGGGCGAGCGTCAGCCGGCGGAAGCCGCGCCTCGGCAGCGAGACCGGCGGGAAGTTCACCGAGTACGTGATGTTGCCGTTCTCCAGGAAGTCCTGCAGCTCATCGGCGATCATGATCGCGCAGTTGTCCTCGGCGCTGCTGGTGCTCGCGCCCAGGTGCGGCAGCACGATGACCTTGTCGTGTGCGTAGGTCACCTCGTTCGGGAAGTCGGTCACGTAACCGCGCACTTCGCCGGCGTCCAGCGCGGCAATCAGCGCCCGCTCGTCGACCAGTTCGTCGCGGGCGAAGTTGAGCAGGACCGCGCCTGGCGCATCAGCCCGAGCCGGCCGGCGTCGATCAGCTCGCTGGTCGACTCGATCAGCGGCACGTGCAGCGTGACGTAGTCGCTCTCGGCCAGCAGCCGGTCGAGGCTGTTGACCAGGTGCACCTGGGCCGACAGCTGGGACGCGTGCTGCTCGCGACATCGCCGGAGTCATAGCCGAGCACGCGCATGCCGAGGTCGATGGCCGTGTTGGCGACCCGGTGGCCGATCGCGCCGAGCCCGATCACGCCGAGGGTGGTGCCGGAGAGCTCGTGTCCGGCGAATTGCTTCTTGCCGCGCTCGGCGGCCTTCTTGATGTCGTCGCGCCGGCAGGTCCCTGGCGTAGGCGAGCGCGGCGGGGAGGTTCCGCGCGGCGAGCAGCAGGCCGGCCACGACGAGTTCCTTCACCGAGTTGGCGTTGGCGCCCGGCGCGTTGAACACCACGACTCCGCGCTGCGGTCATCGCGTCGACCGGAATGTTGTTGACCCCCGCGCCGGCCCGGCCGATCGCAACGACAGCTGTCGTCCGATCAATTCGTTATGCAAATTAAAAGATCTCAGCATGATCGCGTCGGGCCTGCTCCAGCTCGGCGACACGCTGTAATCGGGACTGAATCGGTCGAGTCCGGCAGGTGAGATCGCGTCATAGGTCCTGACGTTGAACTTACCCATGCTTATTCTCAAACTCCTTCATGAACTCGACCAGGGCGTCGACGCCCGCTTCGGGCATCGCGTTGTAGATGCTGGCCCGGACGCCGCCGACGCTGCGGTGCCCGCCAGGTTGACCATGCCCGCCGCTTCTCGCCTCGGCCAGGAACGCGCGCTCGAGGTCGGCCGTCGGCGACCGTGAACGGCACGTTCATCCTGGACCGGTTTGCCGGCGCGACCGGGTTGGCGTACAGGCCGGACCCGTCGATAGCGGCGTAAAGCTTCGTCCGCCTTGCGCTGGTTGACCTTCGCGATGGCCGGGACGCCGCCCTGGCTCCTGCAGCCAGGCGAAGACCAGGCCGGCGATGTACCAGGCGTAGGTAGGCGGCGTGTTGAGCATGGAGCCGGCCTTGGCCATCGCGTACCAGTCCCAGACCTGCGGGATGCGCGGCCTGGTGCGGCGCCAGCAGGTCCTCGCGGACGATCACGACGACGAGTCCGGACGGCCCGATGTTCTTCTGCGCGCCCGCGTACAGCGCGCCGAACTTGGTCACGTCGATCGGCTCGCTCAAGATGATCGAGCTGACGTCGGCGACGAGCGGCGACGCTCGCCGGTGTCCGGCACCTTGTCGAACACCACGCCGTTGACGGTCTCGTTCAGCGTGATGTGCACGTAGCCGGCGTTCGTGGACAGGCTCCACTCGCCTGCGGCGGCACGTACGTGTGCGGGTCTGTGCGCGCCGCCACGTTGATCCGGTCCAGGTACTTGCTCGCCTCGGCGTAGGCGCGCTTGCCCCACTGGCCGGTGATCACGTAGTCGGCGACGGCGGTCGCGGTCGACAGGTTCTCGGCACACGCCGACGAACTGCCCGGTCGCGCCGCCCTGCAGGAACAGCACGCGGTAGTTGTCGGGGATGTCCATCAGCGCGCGCAGCCTGGCCTCGGCGTCCTCGGCGATGCCGATGAAATCCTTGCCGCGGTGGCTCATCTCCATCACGCTCATGCCGGTGCCACGCCAGTCGGTTAGTTCCGTCCGCCGCCTGGCGCAGCACCGGCGCGGGCAGCACGGCTGGCCCGGCGCTGAAGTTGTAGACCTGCTGCGAGGTATCTGTGTCCATGGTCCAGGGATGCGGGTTCGGGGTGCGCGGCAATTGCTCTGAACTGCGGCCTCCCGGCCACGCTCAACAATACCGGCCCGATCATCATGATCACGCACAGTCACTCCCGCCACCCGCGCGTGCCGCGCGATCCCCGCGTTCCGACGCGTTCCGGTGCGTTCCACGCGATCCTCCGGCTTCCGCGCGCACAACGAGGGCGCCCGGTTGTCGCTCTAACAACAACTGGGCGCCCACGTTGCGGCGGGGGTGCCTGGTTAGCGGCGGCCAGCTTCGGCGAGTTCGGGCCGATCGGGCCCGGACTGCGGTTCCGCCTGGACCAGCACCACTGCGGGGACCGGCTCGGCCGCCCGCGGCTCACGCAGCGCCAGGTAGCTGAGCACCGCGCCGGCCGCCACGAGGGCCACGGTCACCAGCAGGCCGGCGTGGTAGCCGTCGAGGAACGCGCCGCTCGGGGCTGTGCCCGTGCAGCAGCGCGCTGCTCTGCTGGGACCGCAGGATCGCGCCGATCACCGTGATCCCGAAGCAGTCCGGCGACCTCGCGGGAGGCGTTCAGCAGCGCCGACGCCACGCCGGACTGCTCAGGCGGCTGGCCCTGCAGCATCGTGTTGGTCAGCGGCACCTGCATCAGGCCCGCGCCGAAACCGAAGAGCACGAAGCCTGGCATCAGGCGGCGAACGGTCGCGTCAGCGCCAAGCATCGACAACAGGTAGAGGCCGACCGCCATCACGCCGCATACCGGCCGCGACGGTGCGGTGCGCGCCGAGCCTGGGGTAGACCGGTCCGGCCACGGTCGCCGCGGCCGCCAGGCACAGCGCCATCGGCACGAACGCTAGCCCGGCCTTGGTCGGCGAGAAGCCGAGGATGTCCTGCAGGTAGAGCGAGGTGAAGAAGTAGATGCCGAAGATTCCGAACGCCCACAGCATCATCGTCACGGTGCCGCCGCTGAACGCCCGCGAGCGGAACAGCTTCAGCGTCCACCATCGGGTGCGCGGTGCGGGACTCGATCACCGCGAACGCCGCGCCGGCGATCGGCGGCGAGCAGCGAACGCGCCGACGATCAGGCGAGGTCCAGCCCTTGTCGTGGCCCTCGATCAGCGCGTAGGTCAGGCGCGAACAGCGCGAGCGACGAGGTGATCATGCCCGGAACGTCGAGCCTGCGCTGGCGCCGTGGTGTCCCGCGACTCGTCCATGGCGAAGTGCCGCGATGGTCAGCGCGATGATGCCGACCGGCACGTTGATGAAGAAGATCCAGCCCCAGTGCAGGTGCTGGCTGATGAAGCCGCCGATCAGCGGCCCGAACGCCAGCGCCATCGCGCCGATCGCGGTCCAGACGCCGATCGCCGCTGGTACGCTCACGCGCGTTGTTGAACGTCGCCATGATGATCGCCAGCGTGGTCGGCACCAGCAGCGCCGCGCCGAGCCCCTGCACCACCCGGGCGCCGATCAGCACGCCGCCGCTGCCGGCCAGGCCGGCCGCGAGCGAGGAGAGCGTGAACACGACGGTGCCGACGAAGAAGAGCCGGCGCCGTCCGAAGACTGTCAGCGAGCCTGCCGCCGGCGAGCAGCAGCCCGGCGAACACCAGCACGTAGCTGCTGACCACCCACTCCAGGCCCGCGATCGACAGGTGCGAGGTCGCGCTGGATCGTCGGGATCGCGACGTTGGTGACGTTGTTGTCGAGATAGGTCATGAAGGTGGCGAGGCTCACTGCCACCAGGGTCCACCAGCGTCTGGCCATCGAGTTGCTCCTTCCGAGCGACAGCGTCCCTGTACGTCATTCCTATACAGAGCACCTATACGGGACACCTATACGTTGCTCCTGTACGTTGTATATTCCTTATCTTGACTGTACGGCGTATAGTTGTCAAGTGATGGCAGCGACGAAGACCGGAGAAGCCGAGCGGACCAAGCTGAGCCGCGCGGCCGTGGTCGACCGCGCGCTCGAGCTGGCCGACACCGACGGCCTGGACGCCCTGACGATCCGGCGGCTGGCCACCGAACTCGGCGTGACGCCGATGGCCCTGTACTGGCACTTCCGCAGCAAGGAAGAGCTGATCGCCGGCCTGGCCGACCGGGTCTGGGGCGAGATCGGCACCGACGTCGATCCGGTCGGCGCACTGGTCTGATCAGCTGCGCGATGATGCTCGAGTCGCTGCATCGACGTGCTGCGCTCGCACTCATCGGCGTCCGCGCTGCTGATGACCAGCGAGAAGCTCGGCCCGTCGCACTGGGGGGCGACCGAGAAGACGCTGGCGATACTGCACGACGCGGGTTTCGACCCCAAGCACGCGAGCGAGATCGCGAAGTCCGCGCTGTGGACCGGGCTGACGCTGGTGATGAGCGAACCGGGCTTCGACCCCAGCCTGCACAGCGCAGGAGAGTGCCGAGGTGATGCGGCGCAAGCAGATCGAACTCGCCTCGCTCGCGCCCGACCGCTACCCGCGGCTGATCGAGGCGGCCGTGCCGATGACCTCGTGTGACGACAACGCCGAGTTCCACTACCGGTTCGGCGTGGACCTGTTCATCGCCGGGGTGCGCGCGCTCGCGCCCGGCGCGCCGGCCGGGTCGTAACCGCCGCTCGCTCAAGGGCGCATTGTTCATAGCGGGTTAACTCGCCCGTACCGGGCTGGTCTCCCGGGCAGCGCACGCTGAGGTGCCGGCAATCGCTTGCAGCCGCGCACCCCGTCCGGTGTACCGAAATCTTGATGAGGGATGACGGGCACACCGCCTAAGGTTTCCGGGAGCGAGCGGAGGCAAAGTAGCGAGGACCGCCGCGATGGAGGCCTCGGATGAGCGCAGCGAGCACGATCGTCGTCAGCGGCGCGGGTACCGGCATTGGCCGGGCCGTCGCGCGCAAGCTGGCGGCGGACGGATTCCATGTCACGGCGGTCGGGCGGCGCAGGGAACCCCTGGCGCAACTCGCTGCACAAGCCGGCGAGCAGATCGGCGTCATCGCGGCCGACGTGTCGACAGAGCTAGGCGCGATCAGCGTCGCGACACAGGTTGCCTCCGCCGGGCTCGGATGCGCGGGCGTCGTCAGCGCAGCAGGCGGTATTGGCGGCGCCGCGGTGGCTGACGCCGATCGGCTGACGGGCGTCAGGCTGGACTGGCAGTCGTCCTTCGAGTCCAACGTGCTGACCGCGGTGTTGCTCACCGAGGCGCTACGCGACCAGCTTGAGCAAGCCGGTGGCCGGGTCGTGCTGATTTCGTCGGTGGCGGCGCTGCGCGGCAGCGGCGGCGGCCCGTACGGCGCCATGAAGGCTGCTCTGCACGGCTGGGTCTACGACCTCGCCGCCGAACTCGGCCCGCACGGCGGCACGGCGAACGTCGTCGCTCCGGGCTTCGTGCCCGACACGGAGTTCTGGGCCGCGGCTGACCGCCGAGTCCCGGCAGCGCCGGGCGGCAGAGACCACGGTAGGCAGGGAAGGCGCGCCGGAGGAGATCGCGTCCCTGATCGCATGGCTGCTTGGCCCCGACGGCGGCTGGGTGACCGGTCAGATCATCTCGCCCAACGGCGGAGTCGTGCTCGGCAGGTGACGGCCGCAGGCGTCGGCTTGCCGTGCGATCACGCCTGATACCGGGGATCTACGCGACGTCCGTGCTCGTTTCCGGCGGGAAGTAGCGGTCGATCATAAGCAAGAACCGCCGCAGGTCGAAGGGCTTCACCAGGTACTCGGCCGCTCCCGAGGCGAGTAGGTCAAGCGCGAGCTGGGTGTCGGAGTCGCCGCTGAGGATAACCACAGGGACGTCGCCGACGGCTGGTTCGAGGCTGAGCATCCTGAGCACGTCCCCGCCGCGGGCATCGGGCAGCCGGTTGTCCAGGATGATCAGCCCCGGCGGTCTGTTCACGGCTGCCTGTACGCCGTCGCGGCCGGTCCTGGCCACCCTGAGTTCGATGTCAGGCCGCCGGTTGAGCAAGGTCTCGATCAGGCGGATGCTGCTCGCGTTGTCTTCGATGTACAGGGCTGACTGGGTCATGGTCACGGCTCTCGCGATGGGGTGAGTGTGCGGACGGGAATGTCATGTACCGGTTTCCTGATCACCTTCTCCTGATCACCGCGCGGGCACCGTGCTGCCCGGCGGAGGTGGGTTCGGAGGCCTCGAACGAGTCGAGGAGCTCGCCCAGCCGGGCGAGGTCGAGCGGCTTGGTGAGGTACGAGCAGGCGCCGGCCGTCAGCAGCCTGCGGATGACGCGGGGCGAAGCGTCGGCCGAGAGTACGGCGACGGGGATGCCAGAGGTCTCCCGCTCGGCGGTGAGCCTGCTCAGCACCTGGTCTCCGTGCATGTCAGTCAGGTGCAGGTCGAGCAGGACGAGGTCGGGCCGGTGCTCAGCGGCGGCGGCGATGCCCTCGGCGCCGGACGCGCAGGTCAGCAGCCTGGTCTCTGCGCGACCGTGTAGGTAGCGCTCGACGACCTCGACGTTCGCCGGGTTGTCCTCGATGTACAGCAGCGTGAGGGCGGGCTTGGCCGGGATCGCGCGCCCGGACGGTACCGCGGAAAGGGGGCGCACCACCTGGCCGGGGACGCGCGCCAGGAGTGGCGCTTGGCGCAGGCTCACCGTGAAGGTCGAGCCGTGCCCGATGGTGCTCATGGCTCTCAGCTCACCGTGCATGACCTGTGCCAGCGCTCTGGCCAGCGGCAGCCCGATCCCGGTGCCCTCGACCTCGCTCTGATCTGCCGCGAGCCGCTCGAAAGGAACGAAGATCCGGTCGAGGTCCGCACCCGACAGGCCAGGCCCGGTGTCGGTGACGGCGATTGCGACCTGCCCGTCCTCGTCCTCCTTGCACGTGATAGTGATCGAGCCGCCCTCGCGGTTGTACTTCACGGCGTTGGAGATCAGGTTGACCATGACCTGCGAGAGCCGCTGCCAATCCGCGTAGACCGAGAGCCCTGGCCGGTTGCATTGCTGCCGAACCTCGATGTTTCGCCTGGCGGCGAGTGGCGTCATGAGCTGGCAGACGTCGGCGATCAGCGCCCGGACGACCACCGGCTCGAGCGAGACACTGAGCTCGCCGGACTCGATCCTCGCGATGTCGATCAGCTCGCTGATCAGTGCGAGCAGGTGCCGGCCCGCCGCCAGGATGCGCTGGACGCTCTCCCGGTCCTCGCCCGTCAGGTCGGAGAGCTCGAGCAGCTGGGTGAAGCCGAGAATCGAGTTCAACGGGGTGCGCAGCTCATGGCTGGTGCTGGACAGGAAGGCGTTCTTGGCCTGGTTCGCCTTCAGCGCCTCGTCGCGTGCCGCCATCAGCTGAGCGCTGCGGCTGGCCAGCAGTTTCTCCGCCGATGCGAGCGAGTCGGCCAGCCGGCCGAGTTCGTCGCCTGAGTGATCGGCCGCGACGATCGGCTGGCCGGCTCCGAGCCGGTCCGCATTGGCCGCCGCCGCCGCCACCCGGCGGGAGATGCCTGACGCGAACAACGCAACACCGGCCAGGCCGGCCAGCAAACCGAGCAGCAGGCCGGCGATTGTGACGACGTCGATCCCGGTCTCCGTCCGGTCGACGGCCGCGCGCTGGCTGAGCATCATGCTCATCGCCCGGTTCCTGGTGCCTGCGATCTGCCTGCGCAGCAGGTCCATCGAGTGCTTGCCTTGCCTGAGCATTCGTGTGATCTGGCTAGCAGGGGCGCCGCCAGCCACCGCCAGGCGAATCCGTTCGAGTTCCGCGACCGCCCGTCCCGTGGTGATGTTGGCTGCCCGTTGCTCAGGCACGTCGCCCGCGCGGATGGCGGCCTCCCTGAACGACGCCCTCGCTGGGCCCATCTGGTGCCGCATCATGCGGTACGGCCGGAGGAACAGCACTTCGCCAGTCGCGGCGTAGCCGCGAACCGCGGTCTCGCCGTTGAGCGCGTCGCCGAGGACGCGGTCGGCGGCCCCGATGAGGTTGAAGCTCGCACGTCCAGCTTCTCGCGCTTCTTGCTCGCGGAACTGCAGCGCCAGGCTCGCCGTTGCTGTGACGAGCAGGGCCAGCAGCGGAACCGCGATGGTGATCAGCCCCTTGGCTCGAACGGGGCGGTTGAGCCACCACCGGGCAAGGCTTCGCCGGCGCCGTTTGGGCAGGCTTGACGGGGCGCGTGATGTCAACTGCGACCCCCCGGCGATCACGTTTGGTAATCGTCTTGTCGCTAAATGTTACAGCAGGCGCCAAGCCCGGTCCGAGTCGGTTCGCCTGCACCCGTCAGTGTTGCTGCTATGGCGGCGGGCTCGCCGGTCGCTGTCAGCCGGCGCTCATGGCCTCCCTGGCCGCCCTGATGGCGGACCGTTTCGCGGAGTCGAGGTATTCCTCGATCCGCGTGACGTGACCGTCTCTGACCTGCAGGTACATCGCCGCATGCAGAGCGACTTCCTGGCCGTTCTGCAGTGTCCCGCGCAGTACGTGCTGCTGGATGACGCCGTCATGCGCGGGCGCCCGGCGAATGATCTCGTAGTGCAGCCCGGATACCGCCTTATGCAGCCCGGCGAGCACCTTCAGGTTCTCCTCCACAGGCTGCTCGATCAAGTCGTCGTTGTGCCAGATCAGCGCGTCCGGCGAGTAGATCGCCCGTACCGTGTCGATGTCGCCGGCCTCCAGGGCGGCGAAGAAGCGGTTGACGGTGTCCTCGCTGCTCACTGCGTTCTCCTAACCGGGAGTGGGTGAAGCTGGCGATGACGGACTCGTAGTCCCAGCCAGCGGGGCCGACGGGCATCGGGAACAGGACCGGCAGGTCGACGCCGGCTGCTCGGTATTCCTCGACCCTCGCGAAGCACGCGGAGGCGTCCCCGTGGGCAACGAATCCGTCGGCGACCTCCTGCGGAACCCGCTCGGCGGCTCCTGCGCGGTCCCCGGCGAGCGTGCGAGACCGCGCTTGCTCCAGCCAAGGACCCGACCCGAAAAGTGTTGGAACTGCCGGGTGCAGCACATATCGCGGGACCACGGACTTCGCGGCGGCAGCGGCCAGCGCGGCGTCGTCGGACAGGCACAGGTGCACCACGCACGCGACCGGCACGGACGATGGATCACGCCCGGCCTCCCGCGCGGCCTTCCGCACGATCGCGGCCGCCTCGCCGGCCTGGCCGGCGACATGAGGTTGAGGATCACCCCGTCAGCGATCCGGCCCGCCAGCGCGAGCATACGCGGGCCGAGCGCGCCCAGATAGACGGGCAGGTCGGCGCGCACGACCGGGCCGTCGAGCGGCAC
Source organism: uncultured Actinomycetota bacterium (assembly GCA_963696215.1). Taxonomy (GTDB): domain Bacteria; phylum Actinomycetota; class Actinomycetes; order Streptosporangiales; family Streptosporangiaceae; genus Chersky-822. The sequence continues at coordinate 449,732 of CAVOJF010000001.1, read as the reverse complement.
CATGCCGGTACGGAACACGTCACCCGTGAAACCGCCTATGTCCCCCACCAGCACCGCGCGCACGACGGCTACGTACTCTTCGATCATTTTCAACGGAGCGAAGGGCGCGATCCCGAACCTGCCGTTCATGATCGCGTTGGCGGTACCAAGCCCCAGGACGAATCGCCCATTACTGGCGTGATCGAGTTGCACGGCGGTCTTCGCCGCGAGCACGGGCGGGCGAAGCGCGGCATTGGCGATCGCGGTACCGACCTGGACCTTGCTGGTTGCCGCGGCGACCGGATGGCACATTGCCAGCGCGTCGCCGTGCCCTTCGGCGACGAACACCGCGCCGAACCCAGCCTGTTCGGCGGCGGCCGCGAGGCCGCCGATCCTGGCCGGCGGCAGCCCGCTGTGTGAGGCGATGGACAGTCCGAGGGGCGTCATCGGCTGGCTCCGTTTGCTGCGGCGGGGTCTGCTGCGGCGCGGGCGCGCAATTCGCGCTTGAGCACCTTGCCGGTCGTGGTGCGGGGGAGCGGCCCGGAGAACTCCACGCTCTTCGGGCACTTGAAGTGCGCAAGCCGATCGCGGCAGAAGGCGATGACCTCCTTGTCGGAGAGCGTCGCGTCGCCGGCCAGGCGGATCACCGCGTGCACGGCCTCGCCCCAGACTGGGTCTGGCCGGCCGATCACGGCGACCTCGGCAATGTCCGGGTGCCTCGCGAGCACGGCCTCGACCTCGGCGGGGAAGATGTTTTCGCCGCCGCTGATCACCATGTCCCTGGCCCGGTCGAGGATGTACAGGTACCCGTCGTCGGTAAGCCGGCCGATGTCCCCGGTCCGGTACCAGCCGTCGGCGGTGAAGGCGGCCTCCGTCGCCGCCGCGTTCCGCCAGTAGCCGGAGAACAGGCACTCGCCGCGGATCAGGATCTCGCCGGTCGCGCCCGACGGCAGCGCCCCGCCTGCCTGGTCGGACGGATCGGCGATCTTGACCTCCCAGCCGAACGACACTCGTCCTGCGCTCGCGAGATGCGGGTGCCCTGGCTGGTGATCCTCGGGAGCGAGCAGGCTGATCATGGACTGGCTCTCGGTATTGCCGTAGATCTGCCGCAGCCGGCACCCGAACGCCTCGATCGCCGCGGCCAGCGATGTGGGCGTGATCGGCGCCGTACCGTAGGCGATCTCCTTCAGGCTGCGAAGGTCTGGTTCGTCGCGGCGGCGGATCTCAGCGACCAGCATGTCGATCAGTGACGGCCCGGCCGTGAAGAACTCGATCCTGTCCCGCTCGATCGCGTCGATGACGGCTGGCGGGCTGAACCCGGAATGCACGTACACCGTGCCCGCGGTCAGCAGAGCCTGCATGCACTGGCCGAACCCGCCGAGATGGAACAGCGGCAGGATCTGCAGATGCCTTGAGCCTGCCACCTGGTCGCCGATCTCGAGCGCGAAGCCCGCCACGCTGACCAGCAGCGCTCCGTGCCGCAGCGGGATGGCCTTGGCCTTGCCGGTCGTGCCGCTCGTGTGCACGAGGGCGAGCACGTCGCCCGCCGACAGCGCCGGTCTCGGCGGCACCTTGCCGGTCAGTGCGGACCCGGCTTTCCAACCCGGAGCGACTGGGTCCGTCGGACCTGGCGGGACGCCGATGATCACCTTGCGGGTCAGTTCCGGTGCCGCGGACTCGACGAGGGCGGCGAACTCGGCGTCGGCGGCGATCGCCGCCGGCTCGACCAGCCCGATCACCTCGGCCATCTCGCTAGCCGACAGACGCCAGTTCACCAGTGCGGGGATGGCGCCCGCGCGCATGATCGCGAAGGTGTGCACGAGGAAGTCCGCGCTGTTCTTGGCGACGATGGCGACCCGGTCACCGGGCCCCACACCCAGACCGGCCCAGCCGCCCGCGTGGTGTTCGAGCGCGGTCCTCAGTTCGGTGTAGGTAAAGCTGGCGCCGCGGTCGTCGATCAGGGCAGGCACGTCGGGGTGTACGGTGGCGCGCCACTCGATCACGTGGATCCAGCTCTGCATCGATTCGTGCCCTTCGTCGCCGGACTTATCGTTGCAGAAAGGGCTTCTGTAGGACAGACTCCGAGCAGGAATTCCGCGCATCGCCGGGAAAGGGGTTCGGGTGCGAAACGTCGCTGACCTGCCCGGACAGCCAGGCGAGGGTCAGCCACACGGTACGGGTCAGCCAGACGGCAGGGGTCAGCCAGGCGGCACGGGTCAGCCAGGCGGCACGGGTCAGCCAGGCGGCTATCGGCCGACCGGCGGCACCGAGCTAGCTCGGCTGCGGCGCGAGGTCGCGCTGGCCTGCCGGGTGCTCGCCCACGCCGGACTAGCCGCCGACGTGCTCGGTCACGTCAGCGTCAGGGTAGGCACCGAGGCCAGCAGCCGGCCCGGAGGGGCGGACTCGCTCCTGATCCGCTGCCGCGGCTCGCGTGAGCGCGGGCTGCTGTTCACTACCGAGGACGACGTGCACCTGGTCGGCCTGGACGGCACGAGCGAATTGCCTGACGGCTACGGCGTGCCCAGCGAACTGCCAATCCACGCCGAGACGCTGCGGGCTCGACCAGGCGTGACCGCGGTGGTGCACGCGCACCCACCGGCCGTCGTCACCGCCGATCTGGCCGGGCTCGCGCTACGTCCTGTGATCGGCGCGTACAACATCCCGGCGATGCGGATGGCCAGCGACGGCGTCCCCGTATATCCGCGGGGTGTTCTTATCCGCCGTGCCGACCTCGCCGCCGAGATGCTCGCAGCCATGGGCGACGCTCCGGTCTGCGTGCTGCGGGGTCACGGCGTCACCACGACGGGAGCGAGCATCGCCGAGGCGGTGATCAGGGCGGTCAACCTCGAATCGCTTGCCCGCCTGATCCTGTCAGCGGCGCAGGCCGGCGGGCGTCCCCCCGATCTGCCCGAGGCCGACATCGCCGAACTTCCCGATCTCGGGGCCACGCTGAACACCGAGAACGTGTGGCGGTACCACCTCGCAAGCCTCGGCCACGCTGGGCTCGGCCTGCCTGAGGAGCGTGCACGGTCATGACCGAGCTAGCCGCCGTGCTCGCCAACGTCCGAGACGGCATGGTGCCCGCACACATCTACAACGACGCCGAGATCTTCGGGCTGGAGCGAGACCGGCTCTTCGCCAGGTCCTGGATCTTCGTCGCGCACGAGTCGGAGATCCCCGCGCCAGGGGACTACGTGGTGCGCCGCGTGCTCGCCGACTCGTTCATCGTGGTCAGGGACGAGCATGGCACCGTCCGGGTGATGTTCAACATGTGCCTGCACAAGGGCATGCAGGTGTGCCGGGCCGAGATGGGCAACGCGTCGCATTTCCGCTGCCCGTACCACGCCTGGACCTACCGGAACGACGGACGGCTGGCTGGGGTGCCGTTCCACGCAGAGGCGTACGGCGGCGAGGACGGCTTCGCCAGGACCGGTCAGTCGCTGCTGCCAGCGCCCTCGGTGGACGGCTACAACGGGATGATCTTCATCAGCCTCGATCCCGATGCGCCTGCGCTGCGCGAGTGGCTCGGAGATTTCGTTTTCTATCTGGATCTCTATACCCGGCAGTCGCCCGCGGGGGTGGAGTTGCGCGGGCCGCAGCGCTGGCGGGTGAACGCGAACTGGAAGATCGGCGCCGAGAACTTCGCTGGTGACAGCTATCACACGCCGCACACGCACGCGAGCGTGGTCGAAATCGGGCTGTTCCGCGAGCCCAAGGCGAGCAAGCGGAAGGAGGGCGCGCTGTACCTCGCGGGTCCCGGCTCCGGTACCACGTACAAGCTGCCGCCCGGCGGATCGTTCGATGAGCAGCTGCGCTACCTCGGCTACCCGAAGGAGATGATCGCCGCGATCGGGTCGTCCTGGTCGGCGGCGCAGCGCAGGCTCGTCGCTGAGGACGGCTTCATGGTCTCGGCCGCGACGTTGTTCCCCAACCTGTCGTTCGTGCATAACTGGCCGCAGATCGACGAGGCCGGCACTGTCGCGCCGTTCATCTCGCTGCGGCAATGGCAGCCGATTTCGGAGCGAGAGACGGAAGTGCTGTCGTGGTTCGCCGTCGACGCGTCGGCGCCGGAGAGCTTCAAGCGCGACTCGTACAAGGCGTACCTGATGTGTTTCGGCAGCTCTGGCATGTTCGAGCAGGACGACGTGGAGAACTGGGTCTCGATCACCGACATGGCAGGCGGCTCGATGGCCAGGCGGCTGCTGCTGAACAGCCGGATGGGGCTGACCTCGGAGGGCAAGCCGATCAAGCCCCCGATGACGAACTTCTCCGGGCCGGGCATCGCCTATCAGGGATTCGGCGAGTTCAACCAGCGGCACTGGCTGCGGCAGTGGAGCGATCTCCTGGAGTGCGAGCTCCCGGCCGAACGGAGTTCGCGGTGAGCACGGGTCGGCCGGAGTTCGCGGTGAGCACGGGTCGGCCGCTGCCGTACGGCGACCCGGCGCATCAGGCGGCGCATCAGTTCCTGGTCGAGGAGGCCGCGCTGCTCGACGCCGGGGAGTACGACGCGTGGCTCGGCCTGCTGACCGACGACATCCGTTACCTGATGCCGGTCCGGGTGACGACCGCCCGCGGGCCGGCTTCGATTCGCTGCACGACATGGGGCACTTCGATGAGGACATGTACGCGTTGCGCAAGCGTGTGCAGCGGCTGGCGACCGACCACGCGTGGACCGAGGACCCGCCGTCGCGAACCAGGCATTTCATAACGAATGTACGCACCTTCCTCGCCGAGGACGGCGGCGGCCTGCGGGTCGAGTCGGCGCTTTTGCTGTTCCGCAGCAGGGGCGACACCCGCGAGCCGGATCTGCTCTCCTGCGGCCGCTCCGACTTGCTGCGGCTTGGTCCTGGCCCATGCGGGTACCGGCTCGCCAGGCGGGAGATCACGGTCGACGAGTCGGTGCTGCGGACGCAGAATCTGGCGATCTTCCTGTGAACTCCGAGCGAGGCCCGGCCGGCGGTGCGATCGAGTTTGGCAACGAGTTCACCCAGGTCGTCGTCGAAATGGTGCGGACCAGGAACGGCGCCCGGCTGCGGATCTCGGTGCCGGCGTCCGGTCATGAGGTCTCCCTCTGCCCGCTGGAACTCGAGTCGCTGACCTGGCAGGAGCCCGAGTTCTTCAGCCGTCTGCTGGCTACGCCGTTCGGTCCTGAGCCCGGTCCTGAGCCCGGTCCTGGGCCCGATCCTGGGCCTGGTCCTGGGCCCGGCCCTGCGCCGGGAGCGTGGGAGCCCTGATGGGCTGGCTGGACGGCAAGCGGGCCCTGGTCGTCGGCGCTGGCTCCGGCATCGGCCGGGCCGTTGTCGATGCGTTCGCGGTCGAGGGGGCGCGGGTCGCGGCCATGGAGCTTGATTCGGTCAAGTGTTCGCGGCTCGCAGCGGAGCGTGCGGACTGCCTTGTGCACCACGGTGACGCGACGGTGCTGGCGGATGCGCAGGCTTGCGTTCGCGCTACCTCTGCGGGGCTCGGCGGGATCGACGTGCTGGTCAACTGCGTGGGGATCTTCGACTTCTATCGCGGGCTGGCCGAGATCGATCCTGGCCGGCTGGACGACGCGTTCGACGAGATGTTCCGCGTCAACGTGAAGAGCCAGCTGGTCTGCGTGATGGCCGCGCTGGACGAGTTGCGCCGATCCCGCGGGTCGGTCGTGCTCACGGTCTCGACGTCCGGCTTCTACCCGGGCCGCGGCGGCGTCCTCTACGTCGCGTCCAAGTTCGCGGTGCGCGGCTGCGTGATCGCGCTCGCGCACGAGCTGGCCCCTGAGGTCCGTGTCAACGGCGTCGCTCCCGGCGGAACCCTCGGCACCGAGCTAACCGGCCTCGCGAGTCTCGGCCTTGACGACCGAACCCTCGATGCCACGCCCGACCGTGCGGAGGACCTGAGGCGTCGCACGCCGTTGGAGGTCGCGCTGACCGGGGCTGATCACGCGGGCAGCTACGTGTTCCTAGCCTCGGACCGCGCCCGCGGCATCACCGGCACCATCGTCCACTCCGATGGCGGCGCCGGCGTCGGCCTAGCCGCAGGGCCGGCTAGGCGATGCCGGCGACCGCGCGGTTTCGCGGGTTACGCCCCCGCCCCCGCCTGTCGCCTTGTGCCCACCCAGTCCGTCTCCTGTTGGTGAGGCGGACTGTCGATCGCGACATTGGATCTGACTGGCGCAGCAAAGCCACCTATTTCGGGCGATGACGTGGCCCGTTCGGATCCAAAGTCAAAGTTGATCAAGATTTGCGGGCGCGGGAGCGCCATACCGGCGCGCCCAGGCGTTCGAACTCGCCCGGCAGATGACGCTCAGCCTTCCGATGAGACTGTCCACCTCATCGTTGGACATGACTCATAGTCGCAAAACGGGCAAGTCGGGCGGCGAAATGGCTCATTCGTGTCCGAAGTCAAGTTGATCATGGGAGAGGGCGGCGCGGGGCAGTCGTATGAGCCGCGCCGAGCCCGGTTGATGGGTGCCGGCGGCGAGGCGGGTGGTGGGTGCCGGCGGCGAGCCGGGGCGCGCGCCACAAATGGGGCGGCCGGGTCGGTGGAACAGGGCGCGATGAGGTCTATGGCCCGGGGTGCGGACCGACTAGTTCGCTCAGGCGATCGGCGTCGGCGCGAAGCCGGGCGCCGATCCGCTCGGCGCTTTCGGCGTCGAGCCTGGTCACCGGCGCGGATACAACCAGGGCCGCGACTGGCGCGTCCGCACGGCCAAGGATCGGCACCGCGACCGAGGCGACGCCCTCCTCGCTCTCCTCGATGTTCAGCGCGTAGCCGCGCTCGCGGATCTCGAGCAGCTCGGCGAGCAGGTCGGGCAGGCTGGTGAGCGACCGCTTCGTGAGCGCGGGGAGCGCACCCTCGGCGAACATTCCGGCTACCTCGGATCCCGGCATGGCGGCCAGCATTGCCTTGCCGGACGCGGTGCAGTTGGCTGGCAGGGCGGCGCCGGTCCTGGCGGCGACACGGAGCGCCCGCGAACTCTCCACGGCATCGAGGTAGCGGACGCTCGCGCCTTCCAGCACGGCCAGGTGCGCTGTCTCGGCGAAACTCGCCGCCAGGTCCTCGAGGACCGGCCTGGCGTGCAGCCTGATGTCCATCTGCCTGATCGCCGCGAGTCCGATCTCGACCAGCGCCGGCCCTGCGACATAGGCCCGAGAGTCCCGTTCCTGCCGGACGAAGCCGTGGTAGGCGAGCATGGCAAGCAGCCTGTGCGCGGTGGAGTGCGCGACCCCGAGGTGCTCGCTGGCCTCGGACAACCGGACCCTGGTCTGCTCGCGGAAGAGCATCAGCAGGCGAAGCGCCTTGTCGACGGAAGCGATCGGATAGGCCGGCCGCTCGGTCTGACGGAGTCCGTGCTCTTTCTGCACAGCAGAAGGATAGGCCGCTGGACGGGAAGCTGCGCCGCTAGGCCGGCCGGACCGGGGTGGCGAACACTGCCTGGGTGAACCACTGCCAGGTACGGCGGATGCCGTCCTCGCGGCTGATGGTCGGGGTAAATCCGAGCACCTTGCTGGCCAGTTCGTAGGAGGCGAAATTTCGGTCGACCTCGCCAGGCCGTTCTGGCAGGTGCTTGACGGGGTGATCGGGTACGCCCGCGGCGGCCTTGCACAGGTCCGCGAGCTCGGCCACCGTGGTCTCGACGCCGGAGGCGATGTGCAGGACCGTGCCGCCGGGAACGTCGCTGGTCAGCGCCAGCCGCAGGGCGCGGGAGATGTCGTCGACGTGGGTGTAGTCCCTCGACGAGCTGCCGTCGCCGTACATCACGATCGGCTCGCCATCGTGGATGGCCTGAAAGAACATGTTCATGGCGCCGGTCTTGCGCTCGCTCCACGGGCCGTAGACGTTGGCGAACCGCAGCGCGATCGTGCGCAGGTCGTAGCACTGCGAGAACGCGTACGCGTAGCCCTCGCCCGCCAGCTTGCTCGCGCCGTAGGGCGAGATCGGCTTGGGCAGTGAGTTCTCGTCGACGGGCGGCGTGGCGTCCCCGATCAGCGCGCCGCCCGTGGATGCCTGCACGGTGCGCTCGACTCCCGCCCGCCTCGCGGCGTTCAGAACGCGGAACGTGCCGAGCACGTTGGCCTCGAAGTTCGCGACCGGGTCGTCGATCGACTTGATCACAGAACCGGCCGCCGCCAGGTGAATGACGGCGTCCACGCTGGCTAGGGCGTTGTCGACCGCGGCCTCGTCCCGGATGTCGCCCTCGACCTGCTCGGCATCGACGCCGGCCAGGTGCGCGGGATCGCCGGTGGAGTAGTTGTCGAGCACGCGGACCCGGTGCCCGTCCTGGACCAGGTCGCGGACCAGAGTGGCGCCGACGAAACCGGCTCCCCCCGTGACGAGCACGCTCTTCCCCGCAGTCATGACAGACGAGACTACCCGCGAGGCTCGCGCCCACACTTGTGGTCTAGCTCTTGCCCGCCAGCCAAGCGGCGATCAGGTCCGCCGCCTGTGTCCGTGCGCCGGCGGCTCGAGCAGGTAATGGTCGGCGTTGATGAACTCGATTCGCTTGTCCGTCGCGCCGATCGCGTCGAACAGTGCACGTGCGTCACTCTCGAACACGCCGGTGTCGGCGGTGGCGTGCACCACCAGCGACGGCACAGTGATCCTGCGCAGGTGCGGCGCCGCGGTGCACTGCGACGTGCGCAGGCTCCACATCGACAGCCAGGTGCGCAGAGTGTTCAGCGTGCCGATGCCGAAGACGCCATAGTTGGCCTTGAGCGGCTCGCCCAGGTAGCACCAGTTGGGCCGCCGGTCCGACGGCTCGATCGCCGGGTCGATCATCCTCGGGTCGGCCCAGGTCCGGTACAGGTTGAACAGCCGGTCCCTGGCCCTGGTGTCTGCCAGCGCGGCCAGTTCGGCGAGCGCCCAGTCGGTGATCCGCTCGTTCCTGGCTCGCTGCGCCTGGCGGTAGCGCCGCTGGAACTCATCGCTGAAGGGCGGGCCGTTCTCCGGATTGAACGGGTCGAGCGCCGGATCGGCCGAGAGTGGATCGGTCTCGTCGGTGACCGACGGGTCGAGCCAGTTGGTCAGCACCTCAGGCCGACCTGAGTGGGCCGCGACCGCGATGAACAGGTCACCGGGCGGCAGGTCCTCGATCGCCGGAAGGGGCCGCATCCCGGCCACCGGCGTCACGTTCGGCTCGACCGCCTGCGACTGATAGGCCGCCATCAGAGATCCGCCGCCCGAATTGCCCAGCAGCACGATGCGCTCGGCCCCGGCCTGCTCCCGCAGCCACCGAACGCCGACGCCGATTTCGGCCAGCGCGTGATCGAGCAGGAAGTGTGCCTCGTTGCCGCGGAAGCGAGTGTTCCAGCCGAGGAACCCGTAGCCGCGCTCGGCCAGGAACGAGGCCAGGTAGTGCTCGGAGAAGTCGACGTTGTAGTGCGTGGCGATGAACGCCGTCCCCGGCGCCTGGCCACCCGCAGGCCGGTGATAGATGCCCTGGCAAGGGTGACCGCCTGCCCCGGCGCGGCCTACAACGGGGGACGGCAGGCCAACGAATTCCCTGCTGATCTCGCTCATCCGATCCCTTCCGGCGTGTCCGGCGGGCCACCGGCGACGCACCGACACCGCCGTCCATCTTGCACGGAGCCCCTGGCCCGAGCATGAAACTGAGTTTAGATTTAGTTCTTGAGGGAGTGCGGTGTCAATGGCAGCCGGGATGGGCGGCCAGCACCGGGCGCCGGATCGAGGGAGGCCAGCGATGGCGGAGTGGCGGAACGAGGAATTCAGCTTTGGCGGTGTCAATCACCTGGCGCTGGTCTGCTCGGACATGCAGCGCACGGTGGAGTTCTACACCGAGGTGCTCGGCATGCGGCTGATCAAGACGATCAACCTGCCAGGCGGTTCCGGCCAGCACTTCTTCTTCGACATGGGCGGCGGCAACGCGCTGGCGTTCTTCTGGTTCCCCGACGCCCCTGACGCTGTTCCCGGCGTCTCGGCCCCTGTGACCGTCCCCGGCCTCGGGGAGTGGACGAGCGCCGTCGGCTCGATGAACCACGTCGCGTTCGATGTGCCAGAGGAGAAGTTCCTCGAGTACCGGACGAAACTCAAGGCCAAGGGCGTTCGCGTGAGTCCCGTCATCGATCACGATGACAGCGAGTTCGGCGTGGCCAGGGAACTGCACGAGGGCGTATTCGTCCGGTCGTTCTACTTCCAGGACCCGGACGGCATCTTGCTGGAGTTCGCCTGCTGGCGGCGCGTGATGGGGCAGCCAGGCGATGTGCGGCACAAGCCCAAGACGGCGGCCGACCGAGTCGCGCGCGTCCAGGCCTAGGCCGGCCAGGAGCGGCAGGTCTCGTGACCGGCGTGGCGAGCTGGCTGCGATGAGGAGGCACACCATCGCCAGGCCGCGGGCCGTGCGGCCAGGCCGGCCGGGACGAGCGGCCCGAGCGCGCGGAACCGCCGACTCGCAAGGGCCGCGAGACCGGCGAGGCGTTCCGCGAGGCCGCGCGCACGGTGTTCGCGAGAGACGGCTACCTCAACGCCAAGATCAGCGACATCGCCGCCGAGGCCGGCAAGTCGGTGGCCTCCTTTTACAACTATTACGACACCAAGGCGGACCTGCTGATCGCACTGGCCGAGGAGTTCCACGCCGAGGCGACCCAGATGGCCGTGCTGCCGTACCGCAGCGGCCTGACGAGGCAGGAGGCCATGCGCGAGGCGGTGGCCGGCTTCTGGCGCACTTACACCAAGCGGCGCGGCGAGCTGATCGGCGTGTTCCAGGCGGCCATGCTCGACGAGGAGTTCCTCGACCGCTGGCTCGACATCAGGGCCGAGGCCGTGAGCAGGATCGCGAGGCAGATCAGGCAGGCGCAATCGGAGGGGTATTGCCCCGGCGTCGACCCGGTCCTGACCGCGTCGGCGCTGTCGGCGATGCTCGAGCACTTCAGCTACATCTGGCTCGGCCAGGGCGGTGAGCGCGCCGAAGTTCAGTTCGACGACGAGCGAGCCATCGACACCCTGGCCACCATCTGGGTCAATTCCGTCTACTGGCGCCCCGAGCCAGGGCCAGGGCACATGTGATACGCCCGGAGCGCGGGATGATCGGGGATCACGCCCAGCCGGCGAGCACTTCGTCGGCGGCGCGGACGCCGGAGCGGAGCGCGCCTTCCATCAAACCGGCCCAGTTGCCTGCGGTGTGCTCGCCCGCGAAGTGGACCCGGCCGACCGGGGCGCCGATCAGCTGGTCGTCTCCCGGCGTCTGCTCCACGGTCAGCGCGGTGTAGGACTCGCCCGCCCACGGGTCGTCGTTCCAGGTGGTCAGCAGCGCCCGGTCCAGGTCCAGGGCCAGCTCAGGCCGCAACGCCGCGACCTGGCTGGCCCAGGTGGACGGCCCGTGGGCAACATCGAGCGCGGCGAGGCCTTCCTCCGTTCCGGCGAACGCGTGCAGCACGGGCTGGACAGCGCCAGACCCGTCGGTCGCGGTCCAGGTCCAGAACCGGCCAGGGACGCTCTGTACCGCGGAGGCCTCGGCACGGGCCGTCAGCGGCACGTGCAGCTTGGCGTTGTGGGCGAGACCCGCTCGCAGCCACGCGGCGCGCAGGTACCCGGGCAGCGCTGGTGTGAATGGCAACTGCCTGAGCACCGCCATCGGCACAGCCGTGATGACCGCGTCGGCCGCGACCTCGCCGTCGCCGGTGCGCACCAGCACGCCCTCTTCGTCATGCTCGATCGACAGGACCGGGCTGGCGAGGTGGATCGCCGGGCCAAGCCGTGCTGCCAGGCCAAGAGCCAGCTGCTGGTTGCCGCCCGCCACCCGCCAGGATGGGCGCGGGAGTAGATCGGAGGCGACACTGGCGACCGAGGCGGCCGACAGCCGGCCGGCATCGACGCCGTTGGTGGTCGTGACCCTGGACAAGAAGGCCGCCAGCGCGGCGGCCGATCCGCGCCACGAGGATGCGGCGGCGGCAAGCGACAGGTGCGGCGGGGCGTTCGCGGCCGCGGCACCGATGACCTGCCCGCACTCCACGACCTCGGCGTCGGTCACGATGCCGTCGCCGCGCGGCTCGCGCTGGTAGTAGGACATCGTCGTGTCAGCGAGGTTCAGGCCGAGGTCGGACAGCAGCAGCCGCATGACGTCGTAGCCGTCAAGCACGAACTCTGCCCCACGCTCGATGACCGTGCGCGGGTCGCCGGGAACCAGCTCGGCCGACCAGACCCGGCCGCCGACGCGGTCCCGCGCTTCGAGGACGACGACCTCATGACCGGAACGCGCGATCCGGTCCGCGGCCATCAGGCCAGCGAACCCGGCCCCCGTGATAACCACCCGCATGCGGTCACATGGACAGGCCTGCCGGAGCGACAGGCCTTCCATGGCGCTCGTCGGGCCAGCAGCAGAGCGGCCGCCAGGAAGCGATCGCTCCTGACGGCCGCATCGGCCCCGCATGACTATGAATTGTCGTGGTTGCGGTGCTGGTGGCTCGGCGTACGGCGCAGCCAGAGGAACAGGGCCAGCGCCAATAGCAGCCACGGGAAGAACGAGTGGATCAGGGCGTGGCCGACGAAGGCCGCGGCCACGACGATGAAGATCAGCAGAACTAGCCGGTACATGGGACTCCTATGTGATGGTCTGATAGCTGGTACGGGCGGGCTAGCGCCCGGTTCGGTCACTTCGGGCAGGTCGGAGAAGAGCCCGGCGAAGTCGCCCATGGTCTTGGCGCTCATCGCGCGCTCCATCCGCTCGTTGAACTCGGCCTGGTCGAGCCGGCCGTCTCCGTAGTGCTTGGAGAGGCGGTCAGCGACGTCGGCTCGCTCGGCGTCCGAGACCCGCAGGTCGGGGTTGATCCCGCTGCGACGGCGCACGTGGTACTGCGTCGACCACGGCGGGTTGCTCATCCACGGCGGGCTCGCTTGTGAGGACATGTGCGCGTCCTCCTGGCTCTTGCCGGACACTTAGCGCGACCGGTTCTCGAGCGAGCTGAACAGCTCACCCGCGATGGACTGGGCGGCGCCCTCCTCGGGGATCAGCAGCCAGCCGGCCAGGTAGAGCGGGAGCGCCGCTCCGCCGACGAACGCGAGCACGACGAACGCGATCCGCACCAGGTTGGTGTCAACGCCGAGGTAACGGGCGATGCCTGAAGCGACTCCCGCGATCATCCGGTCGTTGGTGGGCCGGCGCAGCTCGCGCAGATCCGGCAGGCTCGGCCCGCCCTGGCGCGTGGTCCACGCCGATCCGGTGCTGCCGTTGGTGCCGGCGTGCCCGGCTGCGTCGCCGCGGCCGCCGTCGTCGGCGGTCTCGGCATCGAAGTGGGACTCTGACTGGGACTCTGTGGTGTTCATGGGTCCAGCTTGCGTCGCGCGATAAAGAGAGGCCATCGGGAAGAACCCTGATTGGACCCGGATCACTGGCCCCGCGGCTCCGGCGCTTCCCGGATAGCAGCACGGCGCAACAGGGGCGATGATGGAAGGGTGAACGAGCAGCCCCCTAGCACAGGTACGCCGCCACCAGGCGCGCCCGCCGTGGGAGCACCGAACCCGGCAGCATCGAACCCAGGAGTACCTCCTCAGGGACCAACCGCCCCGGGACCCACCAGGCCCGGTGCGCCCGTCACGGTGCCGCTGACGAAGGGGGGCCCTGGCGGGGCGCCGTCGAACGGGCGCGCACAGGACGGGCCGGGATGCGGAGGCTGGCAGTCGCACCTGCGCGGCGGCTGGACGATGCAGCGCCCTGGCGGTCCGCTGCGCAGGCCACAACAGGGGCGGCTCGTCGGGGGCGTCGCGGCTGCCATCAGCTCGCGAACCGGTATCGGCCCGAACATCATCCGCACAGCGTTCGTCTGCAGCGCGCTGATCGGCGGCTTCGGCGCGGCGGTCTACGTCCTGGCCTGGCTCTTCGTGCCAGCGGTCGGCGAGGAGACCAACATCGCGACCCGGGCGCAGGCCGATCGGCGCGGAATCGCCCTCGCGGCCGGCGTCGCATCGCTGCTCGCGCTCGTGCTCTTGATCGCGTCTATCCTGCACGTCGGCTGGCTCGGCTCGCTGTCCTGGCCACCGGTGATCGCCCTCGCGGGCCTCGTGCTGATCTGGCGGAACTCGTCCCGTGGCGAGCAGGACCTGATGCGCACGGTGGCCGAGCCGATCCTCGGCCTCTCGCCGGGCGGCCGCAGGTCGATGTTCTGGCTGCGGGTCATCGTGGCCGGCGTCTTCCTGCTCAGCGGCGTGGTCATCCTGGTGTCCGAGCGCATCACCAGGCTCATCGTGTGGCCGCTCACCGGCGTCGCGACGCTGCTCATCGCGATCGTGCTGCTGCTCGGACCGTGGTGGCTGCGGATCGCACGTGACCTGTTCGCCGAGCGCCAGGCCAGGATCAGGGCCGAGGAACGCGCCGAGATGGCCTCCCGCGTGCACGACTCAGTCCTGCAGACGCTGGCCCTGATCCAGCGCCGCGCCGACGACCCGCAGCAGGTCGTGAGCCTCGCGAGGGCACAGGAGCGCGAGTTGCGGTCGTGGCTGTTCGACGGCAAGGCGCCGGGCACGCTAGACGGGCGCGCGACCACGGTCTGCGATGGGATCAGGCTCATCCAGCAGGAGATCGAGGCGCAGCACGGGGTCGTGGTCGAGGCCATCAGCGTCGGCGACTGCCCGCTCGACGACGACCTCAGCGCCCTGCTGGCCGCGGCCCGCGAGGCGACCGTCAACGCCGCCAAGTGGTCGGGCGCGGGCTCGGTGTCGCTGTTTGCCGAGGTCGAGCCAGCCGCCGTCTCGGTCTTCGTGCGGGACCGCGGTCGCGGCTTCGACCCGGCCGCCGTGCCGGCCGATCGCAAGGGCCTGGCCGAGTCGGTCAGGGCCAGAATGGAGCGCCGCGGCGGCTCGGCCACGGTCCGCAGCACGCTGGGCGAGGGCACCGAGGTGGTGCTGACCATGCCGCGGACGGCCGGCCAGCGCGAGCCAAGCGCGGCGACATGAGCGGCGGCCCAGCCGGCCCGCCAAAGCCGACGGTCTTCATCGTCGACGACCACGGCCTGTTCAGGTCGGGCGTCCGCTCCGAACTCGGCGACGACGTCGACGTGATCGGCGAGGCCGAGGATGTGCAGCCGGCCATCGTGGCGATCGCCGCCAAGGAGCCCGACGTCGTCCTGCTCGATGTCCACTTGCCAGGTGGCGGCGGGCAAGATGTCGTTTCTGCGATTACTAGGACGCACCCGGGAGTGCGGTTTCTCGCGCTCAGCGCCTCCGACGCGCCGGAAGACGTCATCGCCGTGATCAGGTCGGGCGCGCGGGGATACGTGACCAAGACGATCTCCGGCGGCGAACTCGTGGATGCGATCCGCAGGGTGGCGGCCGGCGACGCGGTCTTCTCGCCCCGGCTTGCGGGGTTCGTCCTCGATGCGTTCGCGTCGCTGCCCGAGCAGCAGGTGCGTCCCGCGTTCGACAGCGAACTCGACCAGCTCACCCCGCGGGAGCGGGACGTGCTGCGGCTGATCGCCCGCGGCTACACGTACAAGGAAATCGGGCGGGAGCTGTTCATCTCGGCGAAAACCGTCGAGAGCCACGTATCGTCGGTGCTGCGCAAGCTGCAGCTCTCGACGCGGCACCAGCTGACCCGCTGGGCCGCCGAGCGCCGCCTGACCTAAGGGACCGACCAGCGAGATGACTGATCTCTGCGGCCACGACGCTGTGGTCCTGGCAGGCCTGCTCAGGGCCAAGCAGGTGTCGGCGCGAGAGGTCGTCGCCGCCCACATCAAGCGGATCGAAGAGGTCGACCCGGTCATCAACGCGGTCGTGACCAGGACCTTCGACCAGGCACTGGAGAAGGCGGCCGTCGCCGACGACGCTCTGGCTCGCGGCGAGAACCCCGGGCTGTTGCACGGGCTGCCGGTCGCGCACAAGGACCTCGTCCAGACCGCGGGAGTCCGCACCACTTTCGGATCGCCAGCCTTCGCGGACAACGTCCCCGACACCGACGACCTGATCGTGGCCAGGATGGCCGGAGCGGGCGGGATCAGCCTGGGCAAGACCAACACCCCCGAATTCGGAGCGGGCTCGCACACCGTCAACCGGGTGTTCGGCGCGACCAGGAACCCGTACGACACGAGCCGTAGCGCGGGCGGCAGCAGCGGCGGCGCGGCCGCCGCGCTCGCGGCGCGCATGGTCGCGCTCGCGGACGGGAGTGACCTCGGCGGCTCGCTGCGGAACCCAGCGAGCTTCTGCAACGTCGTCGGTCTCCGACCGTCGCCAGGACGGGTCCCTGTCTGGCCGTTCTCTGACGTCGCCGACTGGCTGAGCGTGGAGGGCCCGATGGCCCGCACCGTGGCCGACGTCGCTCTGTTCCTCGCCGCGATCAGCGGACCTGACCCGCGGGCGCCGCTGGCGCTCGACGCGCCGCCGCCGGTGCTGTCCGACCCCGCGCAGGTGCACGAACGGCTGGCGAAGGACATGGGCGGGGTCAGGGTCGCCTGGAGCGCCGATCTTGGCGGCCTGCCTGTCGATCCGGCGGTCAGGGCGGCGCTCGCACCGGCCAGGCAGGTGCTGAGCGACCTCGGGTGCGAGGTTACCGACGCGGCACCCGATCTGACCGGCGCGGACGAGGGTTTCAGGACCTGGCGGGCGCTGAAGTACGCCACGGCCTTCGGCCCGCTGGTGGCGGAACGGCCAGGGGATGTGGGCCCTAACGTCACATGGAACGTTCAGCGCGGGCTGGAACTGAGCGCGGCTGACCTGAGCAGCGCGACCCGACTGCTCGCGGCCCTCGCGGAACGGATCAACGCCTTCTTCGAGTCCTTCGACGTGCTCGCGTGTCCGGTCAGTCAGGTGCCGCCGTTCGAGATCGGACTCGACTGGGTGCATGAGATCGACGGCGTGCCGCAGCACACCTACCTGGACTGGATGCGCTCGGCCTACCTGATCTCGGCGACGGGACTTCCCGCGATCTCGGTTCCTGCCGGGTTCACGCGATCTGACCTGCCGCTCCCGGTTGGCCTGCAGCTGGTCGGGCGGCGACGCGGCGACTGGGACCTGCTTTCTGTCGCGCACGCGTTCGAGCAGGCTACGGGCTGCGGCAGGACGCCGCCGCCCGTGCTCACCTAGACCGCGGTCAGCGGCCCAGGCGGTTCCTGATCAGGCTGCCAAGCGCCGCCGGGCCGGTGACAGGCGAGAACCGCTCGGACTCGGCCCGCAACAGCCGGTACTCCTCGTCGGACAGGTCGATGTCGGCCGCGGCGACGTTGCTCTCCAGCTGCGCGACCGTGGAGGCGCCAGGGATGGCCACGACGACGGGGTTGCGGATCAGCCAGGCAAGCGCGATCTGCGACGGTGTCGCCGAATGCGCGTCTGCGACCTGGCGCAGCGCCGCGATCAGGTCGGCGGCCTTCTCCAGGTTCTCGGGCAGGAAGTGTGCGTTGGTGGCCCTGACCCGGTTCGCCGGGCGGTTGTAGGCGTCGTACTTGCCGGAGAGCAAGCCCTGCGCGAGCGGGCTGTAGGCGATGATGACCCGGCCGTGCGCCTCGGCGTACGGCACCAGGTCGCGTTCTGGCCTGCGGTCGGCGAGGCTGTACCTGACCTGGTTGCTCAGCACCCTGGTGCCGAGCGCGTCTTCCGCCGCGATCCAGCGGCGCAGTGAGTAGTTGCTGACGCCCACCTCGTCGACCAGTCCTGTCCGCTGCAGCGCGCGCATGCCGCGCATGATCGTGCCATCCCTGACAGCCGGGTTGGGCTGGTGCACCTGGTACAGGTCGAGCTTGCGCGCGCCGAGCCGGCTGGCGCTCGAGACCGCGCGCTGCTCCACCACCGGGGCGATCGGCATTACCGGCAGGATCTTCGTCGCCAGGAAGATCGACTCGAGGTCGTCGCCCAGCGCCGCGCCGAGAATCCGCTCGCTGCGCCCGAACCCGTAGATCTCGGCGGTGTCGAACAGCGTGACGCCAAGCTCGAGCGCGCGGCGGACGATGGCCGTGGCCTCCGATCCGGCGTAGGAGTCGCCGTAGCCCCACTCACGGGAGCCGAACTGCCAGGTACCGAGGCCGATCTTGGAGACCTTCTTGGCCGTGTCCATGTCCAGATAGCGCATGGCACAAGTCTCTCCCGGCCGCGGTGGATTACGCGCCAGCGCCGCCGAAACCCTGAACGGCTCTTGACGTTCGGCGTATTGGTTGTCACCTTGTGTTCGGTTGTTCTTTACCTGTCCGACCTCGTCACGCTGCATCCGTACAGGAGGCATCTATGCGCATGAATACCAGTACCGGAGCCCGCCACCGGCCTGTCAGGCTCGCGCGCGGTGCTCTCCGCGACCGCCTTGGCGGCCTTCTCGATCGGGCTGGCGGCGACGAGCGCCGTCGCCGCTGGCAACCGTCCGGCCGACGGCCGGGGCGGCGTCCGGCTCGATCGCGTGTTCATCATCGTGCTGGAGAATCACTCGCAGAACGCCGTGATCGGAGACCCGAACGCGCCGTTCATCACCTCGCTCGCGCAGCGGTACGGCGAGGCCAGCAACTATTTCGGAGTCACGCACCCGAGCGAGCCGAACTACATCGCGATGACCAGCGGCTCGAACTGGTGGATCAACAACGACAACCCGGCCAACAGGTTCGACCACACCAACATCGTCGACGACCTCGAGGCCGCGCACATCTCGTGGGGCGCCTACATGGAGGCGCTGCCGCCGAACCCGCTCGATGACTTCTGGCCATCCATCAGCAATCCGCTCTACGCGTCCAAGCACAACCCCTTCGCGCTGTACAGCGACGTCCGCGACAACCCGGCCAGGGTCGCCAACATCAAGCCGTACACCGCCCTGGCAGGCGACCTGAACAGTCGGCGCGCTCCGCAGTTCGTGTACATCGTCCCTGACCAGTGCAACGACATGCATGGCGGCGTTTTCACCGCGGTGCCCGGGCACCCGGAGACGCCGTGCCCGTTCGGCAACACCAACGACGACGCGAACGATGCGGCGCTGAAGCAGAAGGCCGACGCGTTCGTGCAGGGCGCGGTCGGGACGATCATGTCTAGCCGGGCCTGGACGCGGCACAGCGCGATCTTCATCGTCGCTGACGAGGGCGACTTCACTGGCAACGCCGTCAACGGCGGCTGGGACTCACCGGCCGGGTGCTGTGACTCGCCGGTGCTGCCCGCCGGCGACCCCGACATCAACGTCGCGTGGCCGGGCGGGCTCTACGGCGGCGGGCTCGTTCCCGCGGTCGTGATCGACCCGAGTGGCCCTCGGCACTTCGTGGACAACACCGCCTTCAACCACTATTCGATGCTGCGCACGATCGAGGACGCGTGGAACCTGCCTGAACTAGGTTTCACAAGCGACCACGCCCAGGTCCCGACCATGGACGCGTTCCTGTCCAGGTAGGAGGCCCACGGATAGCAAGACTCGTCAAGTCCCGGCGGGCGGCGTTGCGGCTGCCTCGCCGGGACTAGCGGGTGCGTCCGGTGACGCGAATCAGACTGTGATGCCCGCCTGGACCGAGTGCGCGTCGATGGCCGCAAGTTCGTCGGCGGAGAACGCGGGTCCGGCCACGGCGTGCAGGTTCTCTTCGAGCTGAGCGACGCTGCTCGCGCCGATCAGCGCGGCAGTGACCCGCGGATCGCGCAAAACCCAGGACAGCGCGAGCTGCGCCAGGGTCTGGCCGCGCGCCTGCGCGATCTCGTTCAGCGCGCGCAGGTGGCCGACGGTGGCGTCGGTCAGCAGGTCGGGCGAGAGCGAGCCTGCCTTGCTCGCCCGCGAGCCGTCGGGGATGCCGTGCAGGTAGCGACCTGTCAGCATGCCCTGGGCGAGCGGGGAGAACGCGATGCAGCCGAGGCCCTCACGGTCGAGCGCGTCGAGCAGGCCGTCGTCTTCCACCCACCGGTCGAGGATCGAGTACGACGGTTGGTGGATCAGCAGCCGCACCCCCATCTGCCGCAGGATCGCCGCGGCCTGCTCAGTCTGCTCGGGCGAGTACTGCGAGATGCCCGCGTACAGGGCCCGGCCGGACTTGACCGCCGTCGCCAGCGCGCTCATCGTCTCCTCGAGCGGGGTGTCCGGGTCGGGCCGGTGGCTGTAGAAGATGTCGACGTAGTCCAAGCCCATGCGGCGCAGCGACTGGTCCAGGCTCGCGAGCAGGTGCTTCCGCGAACCAAAGTCACCGTACGGACCCGGCCACATGTCCCAGCCCGCCTTGGTGGAAATCAGCAGTTCGTCGCGGTACGGCCGCAGGTCCTCGGCGAGGATCCGGCCGAAGTTCGTCTCCGCCGAGCCATACGGCGTGCCGTAATTATTCGCCAGGTCAAAGTGGGTCACGCCGAGGTCGAAGGCGCGGCGGATGATCGCGCGCTGAGTGTCAACGGGGATGTCGTGGCCGAAGTTCTGCCATAGCCCGAGCGAGATCATCGGCAGGTCGATCCCGCTCTGCCCGCTCCGTCGGTAGCTCATCTGCTGATAGCGGCCAGCGTCGGCGACGTAGGTCATTGCTGCCCTCCCAGGGCCTCGTTCCACTGCCGGATCTGCCAGGACTTGACGACGCCCTGGAGCACGAACGGGTCGCCTGCCACGAACTCCTCAGCCCCTGCCCTGGACCGGAACACCGCCATCGAGCCCTCAGCCTGAGGGTCACCGAACGTCCCGACCAGCAGCAGTTCGCCGCGGGCGTGAAACTCATCAAGCCGGGCCTTGTGCGCGGGGAACACGGGCGGCGCCTTGGCCGCGATGTTCTCGGCCGATTCGTAGAGGAGCACGAATACGGGCGCTGGGGGCTGACCCGGCGCGCTGGCAGCTGAGCTCATCGGCACCTTCCCATTGGCTGGCCCGGCTATCAACCTACGGACAGCCACCTTAGGCTGTCCGGCATGGGTGACTTCCTTCCGGCCAAGGGTTACGAAACGGTCAGCGTCTACCGGTCGGGCGCGGCGGTGAAGCTCGAGCTGAACCGGCCTGATCGCATGAACGCGCTGAATAGCCGGCTCAGGGCGGACCTGCTCGATGCGGTGCAGACCATCGCGCTGGACGACGGTGTCAGGGCTGTGCTGCTCACCGGCGCAGGGCGGGCGTTCTCCAGCGGAGCTGACCTCCGCGAGGACAGGGAGCGGACGCCGGAGGGACACCCCGACGTCTACAGCGTGCTGACCGGGCACTACCACCCGATCATCACGTGCCTGCGTGAGATGCCCAAGCCGGTGATCGCCGCCGTCAACGGGGCGGCCGCGGGCATCGGGCTGTCCCTGGCGCTCGCCTGCGACCTGGTGCTGGCGGCCGAGTCGGCATACTTCCTGCTCGCGTTCGTGAACATCGGCCTGGTGCCGGATGGAGGCTCGTCGCTGCTGGTCCCGAGCCGGATCGGCTTCGCGCGTGCGGCCGAGCTTGCGATGCTGGGCCAGCGGCTTGACGCGGCCAAGGCCCTGGACTGGGGACTGATCAACCAGGTCTGGCCGGACGGCGAGGTGACTGACCGGGCCGAGGCGCTGTGCGCCAAGATGGCCGATGGCCCGACCGGCTCCTACGCGGGCAGCAAGCGCCAGCTGAACAAGTGGCTGTACCAGAACATGGCCGAGCAGCTTGAGTTCGAGGCACAGATCCAGCAAGAGCGGGCCGAATCGGCCGACTTCGCCGAGGGGGTCGCGGCGTTCGCCGAGAAGCGCGCGCCCGTCTTCACGGGGAACTGATCGAGGAGGTCAGGTGGCTGGCGAGCGCGGTGTCGGCGCGTTCAGCACGCGCCCGCTGACACCCCAGACCTGGGCGGACCTCGAGGAGCTGTTCGGGTTGCCAGGCGGTTCGATGGTCCGCGGCTGCTGGTGCATGTTCTACCGCAGGACCGGCAAGTCGCCGGGAGCCGGCGGCCCGCCAGGCGCGATGCAGGCGGCCAACAAGCAGGCCATGTGCGACCTGGTCGACTCGGGCGTCGTGCCTGGACTGATCGGCTACGCCGACGGCGAGCCGGCTGGCTGGATCAGCCTTGGACCGCGCGAGGAGTACCTGAAGATGCGCCGGTCGCCGGTCATGAAACCGGTCGACGACACGCCGGTCTGGTCTGTGATCTGCAGCTACGTCGCACGCCCGTACCGCGGCCTCGGCATGCAGCATCTGCTGCTCGATGCCGCTATCGAGTACGCGCGGGAGAGCGGCGTGCGAGTGCTCGAGGCCTATCCGATCGACAAGGCCGAACGTAGCCACGACGACTTCATGTTCTTCGGCTCGCGCAGCCTTTACGAACGGGCTGGGTTCCGTGAAGTCGTTCGCCGGTCACCGACCAGGGTCGTGATGCGCCGGGAGCTCGACTCCGGCACGTGATCGGCGCGGTCAGCCGCGCAGCAAGTCCGCCCGGTCAGGCCGCCCGGTCAGGCCACCCGGTCAGGCCAGGGGCTGGAGAGCATCTCGCGCGCGAAGGCACGGACGAGCGGATGCATGGTGTAGTTCATGCCGCCGCCCGCACCCTCGCCGTGAAACCTCTGCAGCAGGCCGGCGTCGGCTAGCTCAGTCGCGACCTTGGCCGCGTCCGCGTCCGCGTCAGCGTCAGCGCCGGCCGGGGCGGCTGTCGGGGCGTCGGAGGTATCGCGCTGGCTCGCCGCCAGGAGCGCGAGAGCGCACCTAGCCGGGTCGCTGACGCCGTGGGCCGCGGTTCCCAACCTGCTCCGCATGCTGACATTCCCGACCGTCAGCTCATCGAGGCGCCGGTCTTCGTCCGCGAGCAGCTCAGCCAGTTCGGTCACGGTCAGGTCGGGATCGTCGGCCAGCCTGGCCCCCGCGATGCGCAGGGCGAGCGGCAGGTGCCCGCACGCCTCAGCGATCACCGTGGCCGCCTCGGCTTCTGTCTCGGCCTCCGCGTCGGCGTCCCAGTAGGCGTCCGCGATGTTCCGGCCGGAAATCCTGGCCAGCAAACGGACCGAGTTGGCCGGATGCAGGCCGCCGAGTTCGACGTGCCTGGCGCCATCCAGATCGGGCAGCCTGGCCAGGCTCGTCACGAGCACCGCGCAGCCCGCCGTTCCCGGAAGCAGCGGTCTGACCTGGGCCGCGTTGCTCGCACCGTCAGCGACGAGCAGCACGCGGCGCGAAGCCAGCACCGCCCGATACAGCGCCTCGCGCTCGAACTTCGCGGCAGGCATACCGGCCGGGGCGACGCCGAGCCCGCGTAGCAGTTCGCCGAGCACCACCTGCGGGTCGCGGGGCCGGCCGCCGTCGTCCAGGCAGGCATGGAGCTGGCCGTCGGGGAATGCCGGCGCTGCCTCGTGCGCCGCCTGCACGGCTAGTGCGGTCTTGCCGGTCCCCAGCATGCCCGTGACGACCGCGATCGGCATCCCTTCGCCCGCCACGAGGTTACGCAATCGCGCTAGCTCGGCGGCCCGGCCGGTGAAGTCCGCGACGGCCCTCGGCAGCTGGCACATCGGCTGCCAGTCGCCTGGCTCGGCAAGGACAGGAGTCAGCGGCGCGGGCCAGTCCGGCCGGTCCTGTGCGCCCTGGGCCGGCCGCAGCATCAGGCTCGGGTCGTCGGCCAGTACCCGCTGGTGCAGTTCCTGCAGTTCAGGGCCTGGGTCCATGCCGTAGGCGCTGATCAGCGTCATCCGGAGCCTGCCAAACGCGGCCAGCGCCTCGGTCCTGGCGCCCGAGCGGTACAGCGCGGTGATGAGCTGGGCCCACGCGTGTTCGTGCAGGGAGTCGGCGGCCACGACCGCGCGCAGGTCGGTGAGCACCTGCCGGTGCTCGCCGGCGGCCAGCCTGGCATCGGTCAGCGCGTCCTGCGCCTCCTTGCGCTGACCGAGCAGCCGTTCCCTGGCCGGAACGGCGGGCATGTCAGCGAGCGCCGGATCGCGCCAGAGGCCGACGGCCTGGTTCAGCAGGGAGGCCGCTAGCCGCGCGTTGCCTCCGTCGAGCGCCTCCCTGCCACGCCTGGCCAGATCGAGGAAGTCGTCAAGGTCGAGCTCACCTGGCGCTGCCCAGATCAGGTACCCGGACGGATGGGTCCGCAGCCTGCCGGCATCAGGAAGTGCCTTACGGATCCCGTAGACGCAGCTGCGTAATGACACGTCAGGGCTGAGCGGCGGATTGTCCCCCCAGAGGCCCGTGACCAGGCTCCCGGCCGAACAGGGCCGGCCGGCGTTGAGCAGCAGGAGCGCGAGCGCCGAGCGATGCAACCGTCTGGTCATCGCGATCGGCCTGCCGTCGTCGGCAGTGATCTCTAACGGGCCCAGAATCCGGAATCGCATAGCAACCCCTCCGTCCTGCTGACCTCGGAAGGAACGCGCCAATGGTAAGCACGCCATCACCCGTCCCGACCGGGAAACGGCAGGAATAGGCACGGGCGGACAGGTCGCGCCACTACGGCAAAATCCGCCCACTGAACGCCTGGCTGCGGATTCACGCTGCGATCACGGATCGGTCACTGAACCCGGCTTATAGTCGCCCATCACGGGCGCGGCGCATGGGACAGGAGCGGGTATGGCTAACGGCAGGGTCGTCGCCGGCCGGGGCGGACGCCTCGGCCGTGAGCAGACCACCTGGTTACTAGCTGGCCTGGCCGGATCGGCTGGTTTCCTGGCAGGCTGCGGGACGCAGGCGATGAACGTCTCGCTGCCCGCGAAGTCCGGGCATGTCAGTTCGGCCGCCGCCAAGCCGGTCGCGCCGACGGCGCGGGACCTGGTCGTCGCGGCCTACGAGGGCTACTGGCGCGCGACGGACGAGGCGCTGGCGTCCCGCGATCCCGCGAAGGCCATGGCGATCATGGCCGGCTACGTCCCAGGCAGCGTGATCCCCGGGCTGGTGCGGGGCCTGAAGGCGATCTGGCGCCGGGATGAGATCGGCTACGGCAGCCCCGTCTTCCACATTCTCAGCGTCACGATCACCGGGCGCGGCACCGCCGCCGTGCACGACTGCGTCGATCTGAGCCACACCGGCTTTCAGAACCAGCAGACCGGCCAGATCGTCGGCGGCTTCGGCCAGTCCCACGACTTCATGGTCACCACCCTCGTCCGCCAGCGCGGGCGGTGGCTGGTAACGGGAGCGATTCCGGTGGTGCAGTCATGCGCGTACTGATCCGTTCTCGTCTCGCTTTCGCAGCCTTCGGCGCGGTCACCTCGGCCGCGAGCGTGCTGGCCGTGGCGGTGCCTGCCGATGCGGCCGGCCAGGGGGGCGGTACCTGCTACCCGGTCAACTTCACCTGGATCTGCGTCTACAACGGCAATGGCGGCGGCAGCCCTGGATCCGGCGGCGGCTCTGGCACCGTGACGTGCACCTACACCAAGGCGCCGCCCGGCGTGCTGCAGCGGGCCGGCATCGGGCCGCCCGCGCGCGGTTACCAGTGGGACATCATGACCTGCCCGGGCTCCAACACGGGCCCGCTCGGCGGCCAGCTCGTCCAGGTCAGCACCACCACCGGCAGCCCGGCGATCAGCCCTTTTGATTTGTTCAAGATCGGGATCGGGGAGCTGTCAGTGCCGACGCTGGCCGCGGCGACCGCACCGCCGCGCGGCAAGGACGGCCTCGTCGGGCTGCCCGAGTGGTACTGGGTGGCGCGCGGCCAGTGGCATCCGGCGAGCGTTACGGTCCGGGCCGGCCCGGTCTGGGCGATCGCCACTGCCAGCCCGACGGCGCTCAGCTACGTGCCTGGCGGCGGAATGGGCTCGGTTAGCTGCCGCGGCCCTGGCACGCCATTCGACCGCGGCAGGCCAGCCGCGCGCCAGCACACGGGCTGTTCCTACACCTACACCCAGGCCTCCAAAGGCCAGCCAGGCAACGCCTTCCGGGCCGGGCTGTTCGTCACCTGGACGGTCAGCTGGACCGGTTCGGGAGGTGCGGGCGGCCTGGTCACGAACGACTACACGACAGGGAACGCGTTCGCCGTCCGGGTGGCCCAGGCCGAGGCATTGGTGACCACGCCATGAGCGGCAAGAAAGGACCAGCGATCGGCACCGCATACCATCCGCAGACCGACACCGGGTTCAACGGCACAGGGTTCGCCGGCACCGGGTTCGGCGGCACGGGTCGCCAGGCCGCCCAGCCGATTGCGCTGGCGCGGCTGCCGCGACGGCGCCGGCCAGGCATGATCGCGCTGGCGGTAGCCATGGTCGGCGCGGGCATCCTCGCGAGCACTGCCGCCTATTCCGCAACCAACCGCAGGGTGCCGGTGCTGGTCGCCGAGGCCAATGTTCCCGCCGGGGCATTGATCAGGGCCAGCGACGTCGCAGCGGCGAGCGTCTCGGTCGGCGCCGGGGTGCAGGTGATCCCGGCCAGTCAGATGTCGCAGGTGGTCGGCCAGGTTGCCGGCACGACGCTGCATCCCGGCATGCTGCTGACCGCGGCCGAGCTGGCCACGCAGCGACCGCCGGGCCCCGGCCAGGTGCTTGTCCCTTTGCCGGTGCGGCCGTCCGCCCTGCCGGCCAGCGGCCTGCAGCCCGGTGATCAGGTGCTGGTGATTGCCACGCCGGGCGCCCAGGGCCAGGCCGGCTCGGCCAACGCCGCGCCGGTGATGAGCGTCCCGGTCGCCGGGGTGGTCGAGGCCGTGAGCACGACGGCCAACACCGACGGGTTGGACGTGGTGGACGTTCTGGTTCCGGCCAAGAGTGGCGCGGATCTGGCCGCACAGGCCTCGACCGGTCAGTTCGCGCTGATCGTGACCAAGCGGAGCCCGTCGTGAGCCTGTACGCGCTGGTCTCTCCCGGCGGCGCCGCCGGATGCACCACGACGGCCCTGGCCATCACGCTGACCTGGCCGAAGCCGGTGATCCTCGCCGAGTGCGATCCGGCAGGTGGTGACATCCTGGCCGGCTTGTTCGCGGGCCATCTGCCCGCGCCGCGCGGGCTGCTCGGCGTGGCCTTCGAGGTAGGCCGGGGCGTGGCGGCGATGTCGGCCGAGGCTGACGGGCAGCTTGCCGCCCTGGATGACGGCCGCACCAGGATGTTCCTGGCTGGCCTGAGCGACCCGCGCCAAGCTCCCGGCCTGGCGCCAGCCTGGCCGGCCATCGCGCGGATGCTCTCAGGTCAGAGCTGCGACGTGATCGCCGACTGCGGCCGGCTCGACGCGGGCGACGGGCAGCCGGCCGGCGTGCTCGCCGAGGCGGACCTGGTGGCGATGGCGCTGCGCTCGTCGCTGCGGCAGATCGCTGCCGCCAGGCCGCGGATCGAGATGCTCGCCCAGCTGCACGGCGGCTATGACCGGATGGGCCTGCTGCTCGTCGGCGACAAAGGTCACAGCCGGGCCGAGATCGCCAGGACGCTCGGCGTCCCCGTGATGGCCTGCCTCCCGTCGGACGCGAAGACCGCCGCGGTGCTGTCCGACGGCGTCGGCCGCCGGACGAACCTCGCCGACCGGCCGCTGATGCGCGCCGCCCAGGCGGCGGGCGCCGCTATGACCAAGGCAGCCAGGGACGCCAAGCCGCTCGACCTGGCTAACGCGAACGGGCACCTGGCATGACGGGCGAAGCGGAGCGCCGCGCCGGCTTGCAGTGGCCGCCCGTGCACGAGTCACCGCACCAGAACGGGCGGCAGGCCGCGGGCGGCCTCAGGCTGCCGCCCGGACCAGCAGGCCCGGCCGGCTGTCTCCCCGGGCCGGCCGGGCCGCAAGAGCCTGGCTGTACCCACGAGCCGCTCGGAGTGGCCGACTCCCGGCTTCTGGGCGGCATCCCGGAGATCCTCGCCATGATCGCGGACCTGCTACCTGACCGGGCCGAGCAACCCGAGGTCATGCCGCTGATCAGGGACGCAGCACGAGCCTGGTCGCAGCGCCAGCTGCGCCAGGGCGTGCCGGTACCCGGTGCCGATGCGCTGGAGACGCTGGCCCAGGCGGTCTTCGACCAGCGTTACGGGCTCGGGCCGCTCGCGGCCTACCTACGTGATCCCGATGTCGAGAACGTCGACGTCAACGGCTGCGATGGGGTCTGGGTCACCTACGGCACAGGGGAGCGGGTCGCGGCGGCGCCGATCGCGTCCAGCGACGAGGCCCTGGCCGACATGATCAGGACCTGGGCGACTCGTGGCGGTCAGACGCCGCGCGATTTTTCGGCGGCATCACCGCTGGTCAACGTCGCGCTCGCGGGTGGCGCCAGGATGACCGCGACGATGGCGGTCACGCCGCGGCCCTGCCTGTCGCTGCGCAGGCACGGCCAGCTCGAGGTCACGCTCGCCGACCTGATCAAGCTCGGGACGATCGACCAGGTCACGGCCGGCTTCCTGGCCGCAGCCGTGCGGAGCCGGTGCAACATCATCGTGACCGGCGGAGTGAACGCAGGGAAGACCACACTGCTACGTGCGCTCGCGAGTGAGATCCACCCCGGCGAGCGGATCGCCACGCTTGAGTCCGAATACGAGCTCTACCTGCACGACACGGAGCAGCACCCTGATGTGATCGCGTTCGAGGCAAGGGAGGCGAACTCGGAGGGCGCTGGCTCGGTCTCCCTGCACGATCTGATCGCGCACGCGCTGCGGCACAACCCGCAGCGCATCCTCGTCGGCGAGGTGCGCAGGACCGAGATCATGCCGATGCTCGAGGCGATGAACTCAGGCCAGGACGGCTCGATGTGCACGCTGCACGCCAACTCCCCGGCTGAGGCCTTCGACCGGATCCTCATCCTCGGACTGCGCGGCGGGCTGGCGCTGGCCGAGCGGGCGATTCACATCCTCGTCGGAATGGCCGTCGACTTGATCGTGCACGTGCGCAAGCGGTACGACGGGCAGCGGATGGTGCGCTTCGTATCCGAGATCCTCGAGGTCATGCCGCCGGGAGACACCGACAGGCCCGCAGTGAACCGGCTGTTCCTGCCCGAGGGACCCGCTGGCCGCGCCAAGGCAGCGCACACGCCGTCACCTGGCATGCTGGCTCGGCTGGAAGCGGCGGGCCTGCACCCTGCCCTGCTCGACCGGCGTGCCGATGCGTCCTGGGTGCGGCGGTGATCATTATCGCCGCGCTCGCTGGAGCGCTCCTCATGACCGGGATCGTGCTCAGCGTCGCCGAGCTGACCAGGAGAGCGCCGGCGCCGGGGCAGCCGCCGGGCCGGATGCTGATATCCGGCCGGATCAGGGCTATGCGTAAGCGGATCGCGTTCGCGGTCCTGGCCGGCCTGATCACGCTGGCGCTGACCCGCTGGCCGGTCGCGGCGCTGGCGGCGGTCAGCGCGGTCATGTTCCTGCCGAAGCTGACAGCCACAAGAGCCGCCAGGCGGCAGACCGCGAAGCTCGAAGGGCTCGAGCAATGGACGCGCAGGCTGTCGGACACGCTCACGGCCAGCCGCGGACTCGAAGACGCGCTCGCGGTCAGCGCCAGGACTGCCCCGGCCGCGATCGCCGGGCCGGTCACAGCTCTTGCCAGGCGGCTGTCGGCGAGGGCTGGGACCGAGGACGCGCTGCGCGCGTTCGCCGCCGAGATCGACGACCCCGCTGGTGACCGGATCGCCGCCGCCCTGATCATCGCTACCGGTCGACGGGGCGGCGCGGTGCACGGCGTGCTCGGTGCGCTGGCGGAGATCCTGGCCAGGGACATCGCTGCCCGGCGTGAGATCGAGGCTGAGCGCGCGCAGCACCGCACGACGCTGCGCTGGATCGTGGCGTTCGTGGCCGGGTTCACAGTCTTCGCGATCCTGAACCGCGCGTACTCGGCGCCCTACGGCACGGTGGTCGGCCAGGTAGTCCTGGCCCTGGTCGCGCTGCTCTACGCGGCCGGGCTCGGCTGGCTGCACCGGCTGGGCATGCAGCCCGGCCCCGCGCGCTTCCTCTCGGCCAGGCGTGGCCGGCCTGACGGGCGGCACGCCGAGCCATGGAGCGCGCCGCGCCGGGTGGAGGCTGGCCGGTGAACCCCCTGATCGTTCTCGCTGGCACGGTGGCCGGCCTAGGCGTCTTCGCGGCCATCGCGCAGCTGATGCCAGCCGCGTCGCGGCTCGACGCGGCGCTCGCGCGTATCCACGCTGCCGGGCCAGGCGAGCCCGAGCTTTCCGGTTTCCGCCAGTCGCTCAGGAGGCTCGCGGCGGCCATGCCGTGGCTGCCTGTTCCCGCAGCCGATCTCGCGCTGCTCGGCCAAGACAAAGAGCGCTGGTTCAGCAGCAAGATCATCTGCGGCCTTGTCGGTCTGGGCCTCGTGCCGGCGCTGACGGCGCTGGTCAGGCTGGCCGGATACCAGCCCTCGTGGACCATCCCAGCGGTGCTCTCGCTCGCGCTCGGCGTCGGCCTGTTCTTCACCCCTGACCTGGTGGTCAGGGTCAACGCCGCCGAGAAGCGGGCCGACTTCCGGCACGCGCTTACCAGTTACCTGGACTTAGTCGCGCTGGAGCGCGGCGCCGGGGCTGGGCCGACCGAGGCGCTGGAAGCCGCCGCGCAGATCGGCGGCGGCTGGGCGTTCGCCAGGATCGAGGCCGCGCTTGACGCGTCGCGGAAGGCTAGCCGGCCGCCATGGGAGGGCCTGTCAGCTCTCGCCGCCGAGACCGGCGTCGTCGAACTCGCCGACCTCGCCGACATCGCGGAGGTGGCCGGTCATGAAGGCGCCAGGATCCTGCAGACGCTCGCCGCCAGGGCCGAGTCCATGCGGGCCGAGGCACTAGCGGCGACCAAGGCCAAGGCAGGGGCGCGCAGTACCACCATGGTCGTCCCGATCGCTCTGCTGGGCGCCGGCTTCCTGCTGTTGCTCATTTTCCCGATCGTCTACCGGACGTTCGGCTGACGGATCGCCACGAGGGAGGCTCTGTGGGAACGCTCTTGTTCACGGCCAGCTACCTGGCCAGCCTTGTTCAGCGCCGGGTCAGGGCGCTGCTGAAGGACAACGAAGCTGGCGCGCTGTCGCTGGAATGGATCGTCATCGCGGTCCTGCTCGTGGCGGCCGCCACGGCGGCCGGCGCGTTCTTCACTAGCGCCATCAGCCATGAAGCCGGCAAGCTGCCGTAAGGCGCGTCGTCCGCGAGCGGGCTCCGGCCGCCTGCGGACCCGCGCCCGCTGGCTGCGCCGCGACGACGGCGCCCTGACGCTCAGCTACGTCATCATCATCCCGGTCTTCCTGGCCGGGATCATGGTGGTCGTCCAGGCGTGCGTGTGGTACCTGGCGCGCGAGACCGCGATCGGCGCCGCCCGCCAGGGCGCCGACGTGGCCAGGACCGCGCACCCGCCGCCCGGCGGCGGCGCCCAGGCCGCGGTCGTCTTCGCCAGGCAGGCCGCACCGGGATTTCTGCTCTCCCCGTCCGCCTCGGCGGCAGGCAGTTCGGCTGCCACCGTGAGGATCAGGGTCACCGGCCGGGTGCCGTCGCTGATTCCCGGCATGGCGCTCACCGTGAGTGAGGTCGTCACTGCCCCGGTCGAGCGGTTCATCGCGGAAGGCCGGCCGCTGGCCTCGGGCCCTTCGGCCGGCCGGTGGCCTCGGGCCCTTCGGGCCGGCCGCTGGCTTCGGGCCCCGACCTCCTGGCCCTGGCGAGGCTCGCGACCGCGGGAGGCCGGGCATGCCCGGCTAGCTGGTTCCGCCGTCGCTGGCGGCGCGGCCGGCTCCTGCTCGATGACGACGGCAACGCCCCGCTGGAGTTGCTGATCCTCGCCCCGGTGATCCTGGCGCTGATCGGCCTCGTGATCGCCGCAGGACGCACGTCCGTCGCACAGGGATCGGTCGACGCGGCGGCCCGCGATGCCGCACGGCAGGCATCGATCTCGCTGACGCCGGGGGCGGCGCGCCAGGCGGCCCTATCGAGCGCCAATGCGGCGCTCCGGGCCGACGGCTTGCACTGCAAGGCGGTGGTCAGGCTCAATCTGGAACCCGGATTCAGCACCCCGCTCGGCCAGCCTGCGCAGGTCAGCGCCTCGGTCAGCTGCACCGTGCCGCTCTCTGACCTGCTCGTCCCCGGCGTTCCCGGCTCCCGCAGGCTGACCGCACGGTTCTCGTCACCACTTGATCCGTACCGGTCGCGTGCGGACGGCCCATTCGGGACCGCTGCTGGCCTCGGGATCTTGTCACAGCACCGTCACACTTCCGCGGGCACGCTCGGGGCATGACGTAGAGGGGAGCGAGGATGCGGCATCCGTCCGCCGCACGGGCTGACGGCGAGCGAGGCTCGCTGACGCTGGTGCTCGCGGTCTTGATGGTGGCCCTGCTGGCCCTGGCCGGGTTGGTGATCGACGGCGGGCGCAAGCTGAACCAGTCGGCGAGCGCCTACGCGATCGCGCAAGAAGCGGCGCGGGCCGGCGCTGGCATGGTGGACAGGTCGGCCGCCTACCGCTTAGGCACCTTCCGGGTAGACGAGGGCGAGGCGCTTGCAGCCGCGCGGGCTTACCTGACCGGAGCCGGGTACAGCGGCTCGGTCACCTCGGACGGGACGCAGCGGATCCGGGTCACCGTCACTGTGACCAAGCCGACCCTGGTGCTGTCGCTGATCGGCATCGACTCGATGACCTCGACGGGCTCGGCCGTCGCTTCCCTGGTAACCGGCGTGACAGGACCGGGCACGTGACGCCCGTTAGGCCGGAGGGGGCGCTGCCTGCGATGCGCCGGGCGGGGACGCTTCTGCGCGGCTGTGCCGCGCTGCTGACCCTGGCGGCCACCACGATCGGACTGCCTGTCTTGCTCTTCAGGCTCGGCGGCTCGCCGATGCCTGGCCACCTACCGTCCTGGCACGAGCTGACGTTCGCCCTCCTGCACAGGGACAACGGGACCCTTTTCCTCGGCGCCGTCCGCGACATCTCGTGGCTCGCCTGGTCCGCCTTTACGGTCGCGGTCCTGGCCGAGGCGCAGGCGGCGCTGCGCGGCCGGCCCCCCGCATGCACGTACTGGGCCTGCAAGGGGCTGCGGCCAAGCTCGTCGCGGCCACGTCCGTTGCCTTCACCACGCCGACCGCGGTCAGTCTCGCGGCGGCGCCGGCGATGGCGGCTCCCGCGGCGGTCGGCGCCCACGCCAGCCCCGCGGCCGCGGTGGCGGGGGTGGTGGCGGCCGAGCTTCGGGCCTTGCCAGCCAGCGCGAGCCAGCAGTTCACCCTCGCCGCGCTGGTCAAGCCTGCGGAGGTCGCCGCGCACGACTCAGCGCGAGCCGCGGCCTCGCCCACGCACGACCCAGCGCGTGCCGCGGCCGCGCCGCACGACCACGGAGCGCACCGGATCGTGGTGGTACAGCCTGGCGATTGCCTGTGGACCATCGCGGCGCACTACCTCGGCTCAGGTGATCGCTATCCGGCGCTGATCAGGCTGAACCTCGGGCACGACATGGGCGACGGCCAGGTCTTCACCGACCCATCCCTGATCATGCCGGGCTGGCATCTCACGCTCCCTGGTAGCGCCGCCGCTGGCGGCACCGGAGGCTCCACGTCAGACTCGCATCCACAGCCTGGCGAGCATCACGGCCACCCGTCGGGCAACAAGCATTTCCGCGATCCGCATACCGGCGCGGGTGGGCAGGCGGGCGGGTCCGCTGCCGGATCGGCGGGCGCTGGAGCGGGTTCAGGACGCCAGATCGGGGGAGCGGGTCATTCTAGCGGCGCCGGGCAGGACAGACGATCCGGATCCTCCCAACAGACGCCGGGGCAGCAGGAGGAGGTTCAGCAGGCAGTGCTTTTCACGCTTGGAATGCTCGCTGGCGCTGCTCTGGTCTGCCTGGAGCGGCTCAGGCACCGGCAGCGTCAGCACCGGCGGCAAGGCCGCAGGATCGCGCTGCCCGCTGACACCGAAAGCCAGCGAATCGAGCGCAAGCTTCGCGCCGCGTCGCCGCCGGCTCCTCCGGCCCCGCTCAGGGACGCGCTCTGCGACCTGAGCACTGGCGTGGCGGAGGGCGGCGATCCGCTGCCACCGATCGTCGGCATCCACCTGACCCGTGACAGCATCGACGTGCTGCTGTCCGGCCCGGCGGCCGGGCCGCCCCCACCGCCGTTCAGGATCGCACCAGGCCGACAGGGCATGTGCTGGACGACAACGCTGACGGACGTGCCGTCCGACTGGGCTACGTCCCCGCCGATGCCCGGTGAGGTCGGCGATCTGCTGCCAGGTCTGTTCACCGCGGGGGCGACCGACGGCGGGTTCCTGTTGCTCGATCTCGAGGCCATGCGGGTCACCTGCTGCGATGGTCCCGCCGAGCTGACTGACCGGCTCTTGGTGACCGCCGCCACCGAACTGGCCGCCAGCCGCTGGAGCGGCTGGTACGAGCTGATCCTGGCCGGCTGCGACGAGCTCGACGTGCTCGGCCGGGCTGACCGGTGCCGCGACCTCGACGAGGCGCTCGACGCGCTCGAGACCAGGGTCGCGACGATCGACAGACGGCTGCGTGACGACCGGCAGGCCGACGTGAGGACCCGGCGGATGGAGGACCCCGAGGACGAGGACTGGGGCCTGACGATCCTGGTCAGCAGGCTACAGCCGACCGCCGATCAGATGGCGCGGCTGCTCGAGCTGTCTGACGGTCCCGGCGGGATCGCCGCTCTGGTCGCCGGTGACATCCAGGCGGCCGATGGCCAGCTGGCCCCGGCGGTCTTCAGGCTGGACGCCGACCCCGACGGCCCCGGCGGCATGATCGCCACCATCACGCTGGCCTACCTAGGTCCGCACCATCAGCTGACCGTGCGCCCGCAGACGCTGACCGTGCCTGAGTACCTGGCGCTGGCCGGGTTGTTCGCGACTGCGGCCTGGCACATCCGATGTCGGCCCGGACGCCGCGCCGTATGAAGAGGCCGCCGGCCCGCCGTGGATGCACTTCGCCGCCGCGCCGATCATGCTGGATCTCGCCGACGCTACGGCCAGGGATGGTGGCCGCGATGGTCAGGGTCATGGCGATGAGGCAAGCGGGGATCCGGCACCGGAGTTCGCCAGGCGGGTTGGTCTGGCCGAACCAAGCCTGAAGGTCAATGTTCTCGGCACGTTCGAGCTGCTCGGTTCGCCTGAGCCGCTGCAGCCGAAGCAGGCCGAACTCGTGCTGGCGCTGGCCCTGCACGCTCCCGTGGGCCTGTCTAATTCGGCCCTGTGCACGATGCTGGGCGCCGACGCCGACCATCCGCGCCCCGCCGACTCGGTCCGGCAGCTGATCACCAGGACGAGGCGGCGTCTCGGCCAGACGGCCGATGGCCAGGAGTACATCGTGCACCTGGGCAGCGGCATCTACGTGCTGCACAAGGACGTCCGGCTGGACTGGGCGGCCTTCAGCGCGCTGGCCAGGCGGGGCCGGGCGGACCGGAGCGTGCCTGACCTGCGCGCGGCACTTGACTTGGTTCGCGGTGAGCCTTTCGCCGAGTGCTTCCACTGGTGGATCGACATCGCGCTGGTGGAGACCATGCGCGCTGAGATCGTCGACACAGCGGACCTGCTCGCCCAGCTTGAGCTTCAGGCTGGCGACGCGCACGCCGCATGCCGGGCGGCTCGGATCGGGCTATCGGCGGAAACCGCTGCCGAGCAGCTCTGGCGGGCGCTCATGCGAGCCGAGCACGCGGCAGGGAACGCGGCAGGCGTCGCCGACGCCTGGTCGGCCTGCCTCGACGCGATCACCGAGATCGCACCGGGCGGCGAGCCGCATCCCGACACCGAGCGGCTATACCACCAGCTCAGCCACAGTCCCCGCCCATGAGCCTGCGGCACTGACCTGACGGGGCTGGCTTAGGCTTTCCATGACAACGTGGCGATTGGCGAAGCCGGGGGGTTGCCATGGCGCAGACAGAGTCCTTCACCATCGGCGCGCACGCGTCGTGCGACGACGGTCCTTGCGGTACGGTGCAGCGGGTCGTGGTCGACCCGCTCGCCGAGACCATCACGCACCTGGTGGTCGAGCCGAAGCACAGGCGCGGACTGGCGCGGCTGGTCCCGGTCCGCCTGGCCGAGGCCACTCCTGAGGGCGTGCGGCTGCTGTGCAGCACGGCCGAGTTCGAGGAACTGGACTCGGCCGAGGAGACGCAGTTCGTGCCGGGCACAATCGGCTACGAGAACTACGGCCCCGAGCAGGTGCTGTCCTGGCCTTACTACGGATTGCACGGAGGGCAGGCGGCTGGCATCGAAGGCGCCGCGGTTCCTGGCGTCTCGCAGACTGTGACCTACGACACCGTCCCCGAAGGCGAGGTAGGCGTCCGGCGTGGCGAGCCCGTCTATGCCACCGACGGCGCGATCGGGCACGTGCACGGCCTGGTGATCGATAAAGACAGCCGCCGGGTCTCCCATGTGCTGCTTGCCGAGGGGCATCTGTGGGGTCGCAAGGAGGTCGCCATCCCGATCAGCGTGGTCAAAGGAGTGCAGGACGGCATCGAGCTGCAGATCAGCAAGCACGATGTGGCCGCGCTGCCGCCGGTGGCTGTCGAGCGCTGACCGCCACTGCGGCGGCATGCGGACTCGGTCACTTAGCGTCGGCGTAACAGCCGACGACGGCGGTGCTCATCGGGAACGCGACCCTGGTCTGGCCGAATACCAGGCGTGAGGCAGTGATCGCCGCGCGGGCGACCGCGGCCGCGACGTCGTCAGCCTGCTCAAGCGGGCAGTGCACGATGACCTCGTCGTGCTGGAAGAACACCAGCTCTGGGCGGTCGCCGCCGCCGCCGGCGAGGCTCGCGAGCTCGGCGCGCAGGCTCACCAGCAGGACCAGTGCCCAGTCCGCCGCGCTCGCCTGAACCACGAAGTTCCTGGTGAACCTGCCGCGAGCGCGTGACGCCTGCCCTGCGCGCGGGTCGCGCTCGGCCTCGGGGTCGATCGCCTCCTCGGTGAGCGCGCGCCAGTTGGCCGACGGCGGCGGGCAGGTCCTGCCGAGCACCGATCTGACCACGCGCCCCTCCTCGCCGGCCCGCGCCGCGGCCTCCACGTAGCCGGCCGCGGCCGGGAACCGCTGCCGCAGCACCGCCAGCAACTGCCCTGCCTCGCCGCCGGCGCCGCCATACATGGCGGACAGCATCGCGACCTTGGCCTTGGCTCGCTCGCCGCCGAACGCGGTGGCCAGTTCGGCGTAGAGGTCGCCAGCCATCGCGGCCGCTGCGAACGCGCGGTCGCCGGCCAGCGCGGCCAGCACCCGCGGCTCTAGCTGGGCGGCGTCAGCCACCACCAGCACCCAGCCAGGATCGGCGATCACGGCGCGGCGCAGCATCCGCGGGATCTGCAGCGCGCCGCCGCCATGCGAGGCCCACCGCCCAGACACCACGCCGCCGACCACGTACCGGGGCCGGAACCTGCCGTCCCGAACCCAGGTATCCAGCCAGGTCCAGCCGAACGCCGAGTGCAGCCTGGCCAGTTCCTTGTACTCGAGTAGCGGCGCGATCGCCGGATGATCGACGTCCCTGAGCACGGCGAGCCTGGTCGACGACACCCGGATACCGTCGGCCGCGAGCGCGTGCAGCAGCTGCGACGGGGAGTCGGGGTTGATGGGCCTCCGTCCAGCGCCGGGGTTGGTACCGAATGCAGAAGCGACCTGGTCGGCAAGTTCGGCGAGCCTGGCCGGCCGCTTGCCAGGCAGCGGCGGCCGCGGCCCGAGCATCTCGGTCAGCAACGCGTCGTGCGCTGCATGTCGCCACGGCAGGCCGGCCATGCTCATCTCGGCCGCGACCAGCGCGCCCGCCGACTCGGCGGAGACCAGCAGCCCGAACCTGCCAGGATTCTCGTCCGCTGCGATGCTGCGCAGTTGCCTGGCGTGAACCTCGACGAGCGCGTCGAGCACGGACCGAGGATCGGCCCGCTCGACTGCGCCCGCCTGGACAGGGTCGAACAAGGCCGGCTGTTCGATTCGCTGGCCCCAGCCGGCCCCGAGCGTGGCGCCTCCGGCATCGCCCCAACCGTCGCCGGCCGCGCCCGAGCCGCCTAGGTCACCGCTCCAGCCCGCCTCGGCGGCCCGCAGCAGCGCTCGGGCATCCTCGCGGCCCTCACGGGCGGCGCCGACCCCTAGCGCCGCATCCCTGCCGAGAATCAGCGCGTCAGCCAGCGCCACGTCGTGGCAGCGCGCCACCCGGACGCCGGCCCGCAGCAGCCGCTGGTAGACCATCCCCGCGGAAGGCCAGACCCAGCGCGTGTCGCCCGCCCGCTCGTACTCGCGGACGGCCGCGGCGAGATCGGCGACTTCAACCGGCGATCCGGCCGGGCTGCCATCCTCCAGGAGTTCGCACAGCAAGCCAGACTGCCCAGGCCCTGCGGGCCGGCCGCTGCCCTCGGGCCGTCCGGGGCGGCCGCTGGCTTCGGGCCCTGCTTGCCGCCCGTTGGCCTCGGGCCCTGCGGGCCGGCCGCTGGCTTCGAGCCCTCCAGGCCGGCCGGTGGCCTCGGGCCCTGGCACAACAGCAACCCGCACGAGTTGATTCTGCCGTGCCGGTACGACATCCGTCCCGTCCCGCGCCGCAGCCGGGCGGCCGGCCCCGTCAGAGTTCGACCGGGATCGCCATCATCAGCTCTTCGTCCCTGTACAGCTCAGCGAGCCTGCCGATCGCCGCGGTGAGACGCTCATCGCTGGCGACGTGCTCAAGATGCTCGGCCCGACTTTTATCACGATCATCGAGTTCGCGAGTCTTGGCGAACTGACCTGGGGGTTTGTCGGAGCGCTGCGTCAGACTTGCGCACTAGCCAGGGATCTTGGCGCCGCAGGCGGGCCAGTGTTCCTGTCCCGGAGCCCGGCTGGTCTATCACCGCGAAGCGACCAGGTCGAAGCGTACCCGGGCCGGGCGCGCAGCCAAAGCAAGAGTACGCTTTGACGTCGGGCACATGCAAGAGTACGTTCTTGCATATGGCAGCCGACGGACTACGGGATGATCCGCTGAGGATCGAGGACGCGTCCGCCATGCGGGCGCTGGCACATCCGTTGAAGTGGACGCTGATGGACGTGCTACTGACAGAGGGGACAGCAACGTCGACCCGTTGCGCGCAGGTGACCGGCGAGAGCCAGGCCAACTGTTCGTTTCATCTGCGGCAGCTCGCGCGCTACGGCCTGGTCGAGGAAGCTCCGAGCCCATCGAAAAGGGAACGGCCCTGGCGGCTGGCGACGGTGGACCAGTCATGGTCACGGGTGCAGCCTGACCAGGCGCGCTCGGAGGCGGTAGCCGAGCTGGAGCGGGTGTTCGTCCAGCACGAGTTCGCCACCCTGATGCGCTGGGCCCGGACCGCAGCCGCGTACGAGGATGACTGGCAGCGGGCATCGATGCGCGCCGGGGCCATCACATGGCTGACCGCGGACGAGCTCGCCGGCCTGCGCGATCAGATTGAGACGCTGATGCTGGCTTACCGCGACCGCGTCACCGACCCGGCTACAAGGCCCGCAGGTTCCCGGCTGGTGCGGCTGTTCTCGGCTGCTTACCCGCTGCCCGAGGACGGCCGGGAAACCTCCGAGTGAGCGCGCTTGGTGACGCGCGTTTCCGGAGGCTGCTGATCGGGAACTCGGTCTCCAGCTTCGGTGACAGCGCGCTGTACCTGTCGCTCGGCATCTGGGCCAAGGACCTGACCGGCAGTAACGCGGCCGCCGGTGCCATCTTCCTCGCGATGGGCCTGCCGTGCCTTGCCTCGCCGCTGGCTGGTCAGCTTGTCGACCGGGTCAGAAGGCGGCCGCTGCTCATCGCCGCCAACGCGGCGGCCGGTGCCGCCGTACTCGCCCTTCTGATGGTTCATTCGCGGGCCGATCTGTGGGTGATGTACGCGGTAGCGATCTTCTACGGGGCGGCATCCACCGTGATCGGGCCAGCCGGGTCCGCTCTGCTCAATGACCTCCTGGCTGACGAGGACCTCATCGGCGCCAACGCCGCGCAGACGACCATCAGGCAGGGCCTTCGAATCGCGTCGCCCCTGGCGGGGGCGGCCATCTATGCGAGCTTCGGCGGCGGCAGCCTAGCCATATTTGACTCCGCCACGTTCGTGGTCGCGATCGGCGCGCTGCTATCAGCCAAGGTCTCCGAAAGCGGGCCGCGCCCTACCACCGGAGAGCGGATCCGTACCCAGCTGCTCGCTGGTGCGGTCCACATCCGCCGCACCCCTCTGCTCGCTCAGATCACGCTGAGCGCCACCACTGCCATGCTGGTGCTCGGCTTCTACGAATCGGTCACTTTCGCCGTCATCGCAGCGATCGGCAAGCCAGCCTCGTTCTTCGGTGTGCTCATGAGCATCCAGGCCGCCGGCTCCATCGCGGGCGGACTTGCGGTGGGGCCGCTGATCAGGCGCACTGGCGAAGCCCGCACCCTCGGGATCGCTCTGGCCGCCTGGGCGGTCGCGAGCCTCATCTACACGATTCCGGTACTTCCGGCTTCCTGCGTCGCACTCGCGATATGCGGAGTCGCAGTACCGCTCAACGTCGTCGTCGTCAGTAGCGCAACCCAGCGCTACTCCCCGCCGCACCTCCAGGGCCGCACCTTCGCCGCTTCGTTCATGGCAGCCGACCTGGCCCAGACGCTCTCGATCACGGTCGGCGCAGCCCTGGTGGACACGCTCGGCTACAAGCCGCTCCTCATCATCGCGGCAATCGTCGTAACCATCGCGGCCATCCCAGTGCTAGCCCGCCCAGCCCTGCCGCCAGCCATGACAGCTATGCCGGTGACGGACTGACGCCAGTAGCTCGTGTCCGCGGCCCTCGCCGTCACCCAATGGATGGACAACCAGACAGCTGGCAACTCGGCACCTTCGCCCGCACCGCCAGCCGCCACCGTACCAGCGAAGTCCAATCCGGCCCTGACGCCGTCGCTCTCTCCCACGGATCTCCAGGAAGCCCTGACCAAGATCAACGACGACTGATGGGGTGCGCACTAGCCTGATAAAAGTCAGGTCAGAGTTCGACCGGGATCGCCATCATCAGCTCTTCGTCCCTGTACAGCTCAGCGAGCCTGCCGATCGCCGCGGTGAGACGCTCATCGGTGGCGACGTGCTCAAGATGCTCGGCCGCACCCGGCACGCCGAGCCTGGCGTACAGCGGCAGCAGCAAGGTGAAGAACTCGCGGTAGTGCAGGCCGGACAGGCCAAGCACCTCGACGTCCCGGCCCGCTGAGAACCAGGTCTGGCTGGTTTCCTCGATCAACTGCCTGATCACGCCGGCGACTTCATCGCGCTGCGCCTGGCGCTGGCTCCCCAGCATTCTGAGCCGTTCGCTGAGGTCACCGTGCCCGTGCAGGAGCAGGTTCAGCGAGGCGATCTCCACGGCCCTTGACCAGACCCATTTCGGCATCGCGGGGGCGCGGAAGAGCAGTTCGGCCTTGCGCAGCGCCTGGTTCTCGCAGATGGCCAGCAGTTCGGGGAGCGGGACGTGGTGCATTTCAGCACGCCGCGGGAAATGGAAGTCGGCTGGCACCCGCAGCGAATAGATCAGGAAGTACAGATGCTCCCTGTCATAGTGCAGGTACTGGCCGGTGCTGACCTGGACGAGTTCGCCGTGCCAGTCCTCGCCAGCTTCCATGTAGACCCTTCGGCGCCCGGCTCGCTGCGGCGCGGGATGCTGCAGATCGAACGTAGACGGGGGGACGGGGACCGCGCCGTCCGGGGAGTCGTCGTAGTCCTCCTGGAAGATGTGCGTGGCCACGTGCGTTAGCCGGCTGAGATCGCGCGCCGAGTTCATCGTGCTGCGCAGCTGCAGGTAAGGCTCGGCCCTGCCGTCCCGCTGCCGCCATGTGACGACCAGTACGTACGGGAGCCAGCCGAGGCTGCCCGAGCCCGCCCGCAGGACGTTGTGCCGGTACCGGGTCGCGGTCCGATGGAACGTTTCACCACGGACATGGCCGATCGCGACAATCTTGTTGTCGCTGATGCTGTTGTGGACGATGTCCTCGATAACGGCGGTGAAGTACTGGTCGCTGGTCTCGTCGACCTCAAGGTAGAGGTGATCGGACGGACTGCGCTGCGGGTGCCTGATCAGCAGGTGCACGACCCGCCTGCCGTTTGGCAGTTCGAATAGGGTGCCCACCAGCGGTGGCACGAACGGCGACTCATAAAGCGTCCAGCGGTCGGCGGTGATCCGCCGCAGGAACACCTGCACCGAGCGCCGCCCGGAGACGGCGGCGAGCCTGCGCTGGCGCAGCGCGTCGCGTCGGTCCGGGTACTCTGGCCGCTCGTCGATGATCGAGTCGAGCAGATGGTCGCTGAAGAACACGATCCGCAGCGACCGCCAGAAGACGTCCGGGTCGTTCATCGCGGCGCGCTTGCGCGCAAGGGCGTTCTCCAGCACCGCGGTCAGATTCTCGTTGGTGAAGCCCACGATCGTGGCGTTGACGGCCTCGGCGAGTAGCTGCGTAAATCGCTCGGCGTCGTCCACGTGCCCGGTTCGCAGTGGGTGCTGCACGGCATCCGCCTTTGCTGCTCCGGCCAATGCCAAGTCGGCATGCGGGTGACCATTAGGGCCAGCCTGGTCGTGCCGGTCCTCGGAAGGCTCGGTGCGGTCAGGTGGTGGTGACGGCCGCGGCAGGCCGAATTCGGCCAGGTATTCGCTGAATTTGCTGAACGCCGTCGCGCGGCGATCCCTGAAACGGCTCGGAGTCAGCCCGGACTTGCGTTTGGCCAGGTCGAACAGTTCGCCGGCGCTCTGCTGGACGACTGCCAGGATGAGTTTGCCGTTCCAGGCAGCCTCCGGGTCGGCCGCGTGCGGTTCGATCAGGTAGGGCAGGTCGCCAAAGAAGAGTTCGCGCACGATCGCCGCATCGGCCGCGTCTTGCTGCTCCATGGCCGCGACGGTGTCCCAGAGCAGAAGCTTGATCTGGGCCGTGCGGCCATGAAGCGGCAGTCGCCGGGAAGCCATGTGGGCCTGGGCGAGCCGCTCCAATTCCGGAGCGGCAACTGGGCGTTGATTATGGGTGTGAATATCGAGCCGTTCGATCCCGCGCTGGCGGCAATCAGATAGTTCATTAGCAAGTCGCCGTGCCCGATCGGTTACGTCACGGTCGTTGAACACAGGGA
Source organism: uncultured Actinomycetota bacterium (assembly GCA_963696215.1). Lineage (GTDB taxonomy): Bacteria > Actinomycetota > Actinomycetes > Streptosporangiales > Streptosporangiaceae > Chersky-822. The sequence continues at coordinate 407,129 of CAVOJF010000001.1, read as the reverse complement.
AAGTCTGACATGAATTGCGCGATAACTCGATCGCCCGCCGCGTGCCCTGGTCAGTGGCAAATCCGGTCAGAGCGAATGCCCGTACGCGGCAAACGCCAGGATCATGAACAGCACCAGTCCCGTCAGTCCCAGGACGAAGATCGTCGCCACGAGTTTGATGACGAACCCGACTAGCGCTGCCACCAGCTTGGCCATCGTCGGTAGCGCGGCGGCGGCTGCCATGATGATTAGTAGCTGTGTCATCGGACGCTCCCTTCCGACTCCGTTGGGCCCTTCGGCCCCGGCTGCTGGGCCTCGGGCTTGTGTGTTCGCAGTGAAGGGCGTGCCCGGTGATACTGGCGAAAATCACCTAGAACGGGCGGATGTGGCCGAAGGTCGCCGAACGACTGGTTGAGCCGCCGAAAAGGAGCCGAAAAGTTGCGAAGACCGTCTCAGGGCATCTGTCGCTGCGTCGTTGCCAGGCGTCCGCTGCCGCAGGCTGGCCTTCGTGCCGATGATCCGCAGGCTGGCCTTCGTGCCGATGATCCGCAGGCTGGCCTTCGGGCCGATGATCCGCAGGCGATGGGATGCCGGTAGGTGCCCGACACCGATGACGCCGGCCCCAGGCTGCTCGCCGCCAGTGACCTGCACGTCGGCTTCGCCGAGAACCGCGAGATCGTGGCCGCGATGCGCCCGGCCTCGCCGGCCGACTGGCTGATCGTGGCAGGAGACGTGGGTGAGTTCGCGGCCGACATCGAGTGGGCGCTCGGCACGCTGCGGGAACGGTTCGCCGAGGTGATCTGGGTTCCTGGCAATCATGAGTTGTGGACGCACCGCAGGGAGCCGCTGCCGTTGCGGGGCGTCGAACGCTACGAACACCTAGTCGGGATGTGCCGCCGCCTCGGCGTGCGCACGCCTGAGGACCCGTACCCGATATGGCAGCAGGCTGGCGGGCCGCTTGTGATCGCGCCGCTGTTCGTGCTCTACGACTACACGTTCCTGCCCCACGGCGCGACTACCAAGGCGGAGGGACTGGAGCGCGCCCACGCGACCGGGATCGTCGGCAATGACGAGGCCATGCTGCACGCCGATCCTTATCCGAGCAAGGAGGCATGGTGCGCGGCCCGGGTGGCCGCCACGGCCGACCGGCTAGCCGCCCTCCCGGCCGGTACGCGGACGATCCTGGTCAACCATTTCCCGCTCGTGCGAGAGCCGACCAGGGTGCTGCGATATCCGGTGTTCGCGCAGTGGTGCGGCACGGTGCGCACAGCCGACTGGCCGCTGCGGTTCAACGCCGCCGCGGTGGTCTACGGCCATCTGCATATCCCGCGCACGATCTGGCACGACGGGATCCGCCACGTCGAGGTTTCACTTGGCTACCCGCGCGAGTGGCGCCGCCGGGCCAGGCCGCCCGTGGTCCCGCGTCAGATCTTCCCCGAGGTAGGGCCTCCGCCGCCTGCGGTCGGCAGTGCGTCCCGCGTCCTGTAAAGGACGATCGGGGTCTTAATCCTCCTGCTGCGGGCCAGCGGCCTGGATCGCCCGCCAGGCAGCGAGCAGTTCGGCCTCGCGCTCTGCCGTCAGTCCCACGCCCGCGCGGGGTGGCGTGGGCGAGGCGAGCTCAGCGGCGTGGACGTCAGCGATCGTCTGGGCCAGCGGGCGCGGGGCGAGCCCGGCCGCGTAAGCCCTTGCCGGGTCGGCCGTATTGATGTCGCTCTCGCTATCGCCGCCTGGCCATAGCGGGATCCCCTCCGCAGTCTCGCCGAACTCCACCAGGAAGTCCTGGTCGACCCAGGTCAGCTTCGTGCCGGCCGGCGCCACCTGCTCGGCGATCGCCTCGAGCATGCCGGCGAAGCCGAACGGGGGCGGCGGGCTGACCGCATGGAAGGTGCCGGCCACCGCCCGCTCGGCCAGCGAGACGATCCAGCGGCCCATGTCCCTGGCGTCGATGACCTGGATCGGGCCGTCCTTGGGGCCGGGTGCGAGAACGTGGCCGCCGCGGGCGATCCGCTCGACCCACCAGCTGAACCGGTAGCTGTAGTCGTACGGCCCGACGATATAGGTGGGCCGGATGACGGTAGTCAGGTCCGCGCCGAACAACTCGACCGCCAGCCGCTCGCAGGCGACCTTGAGGCCGCCGTAGGTCTCGTCCGTGATCTCCTCGGTCGCCGGATCCACGAGCCCGGCCAGCGGCGCGTCCTCGTCGAACCCGGACGAGACCGGGGTCTTGTATGCCGACGTGGACGAGATGTAGAGGTAGCGGCCGCCGCGGCCGCCCAGCGCCGCCGCCAGCGTCCTTACCTGCCGCGGGAAGTACGCGCATACGTCGATGGTCGCGTCCCACTGCCCATGGGCGAGCGCGGACAAGTCTGCGTTTCGGTCGCCGGTCAGATGCGTGACTCCGGGGAACAAGTCAGCCCCAGAACGGCCGCGGTGGAACACCGTGACTTCGTGCCCTGCCGCGATGGCCGCTTCGGTGATGTGCCGCCCGACGAACACGGTGCCGCCGATGATCAGTATCCGCATGGAGGAATGATGTCAGCGCGCTGCCGTGATGCGTGCCGCGGCCCCGGTGTGCCGATCCTGGATGATCGCGGCGGCGGCGGGGAACAAGCATCATGTGAGCGATTCAGCGACCTACGGCGGCGTCGGCGGGTACGGCGCCGCCCTGACCCGCGACCAGACGCACAGCCTGTTCAGCCAGACGATGGGCTACGTCGCCCTGACCGCCGCGCTCTTTGCCGCTGGCGCGTATCTGGGTCGTGGGATGTCGTACAGCCTGGGCTGGGTCTGGTTCATCGCGGCCTTCATCTGCCTGATCGCCATGAACTTCACGGTGCGCAAATCGCTGCAGCTCACAGTCATCTTGCTGGGCGGATTCGGCGTGCTGATCGGACTGGCGATGGCGCCAGTGCTCGCCTACTACGCGGGCACCGATCCGAGCGCGCTGTGGGCGGCCGGCGGCGCGAGCGCCCTGTTCATCGCCGGATTCGGAGCCGCTGGGTACGCGACCAGGCGCGACCTGTCGGCGATCGCGCGGATTTGCTTCTTCGCGCTGCTCGGCCTGATCGTCTTCGGCATCGTGACGATCTTCGTCCGCATCCCGCACGGGAACCTGATCTTCTCGATCATCGGCCTGGTGATCTTCGCGGGCTTCACGATGTTCGATTTCCAGCGACTCCGCACGTCGAAGGACATCAGGTCAGCGCCGCTGCTCGCCGCGTCGATCTTCCTCGACATCCTCAACGTGTTCCTCTTCTTCCTCCGCATCTTCGCCCGCAGCAACTAACCCGCGCTCGGGGTGCCCCGCAGCGCCCTCCGCCCGCCGCCCGCCGCCCGCGTGTGGGCCGCCGTCGCGCCGCCCGCGGGTGGACCGCCGTCGCGCCCGCCGCTCGTCCGCCCGCGCCGTCCGTCGGCCCGAGGCCCGCGCCCGCCGCCCGTCCGCCCGCCGCCCGCGCCGCCGTCCGTCCGCCCAAAGCCCGCGCCCGCCGCCCGTCCGCCCGCCGCCCGCGCCGCCGTCCGTCCGCCCGCCGCGCGCGCCGCCGTCCGTCCGCCCGCCTGCGACATTGGATACGAATGGGCCATTTCGGCGTCCGATTCAGGCGATTTGCGACTACGAGTCGTATCCAAAGTGGTGGCCTGCGGCCGACGGGCGGACGGGATGGGCGGAGGGGACGCGCGGAGGGGACGGGGCGGAGGGGAGGGGCGGACGGCGGCGGCGCGGGGGACGGGCGGAGGGACGGGGCCGGGCGGGGGCGGGGGGTTCAGCGGGCGTAGTTGCTGGCGCCGTACCAGTCCACGACGATGACGGGCTCGTCGCCCACCACCCAGGCGTCGTGGCCTTCCGGGAGCGCCGTGACATCGCCTGGCCCGGCGTCGAACTCGGCCGTCGCCATCACGACGTGCAGGGTTCCCTGGACGTGGTACTGGAAGTGCGGCGCCTCGCAGAGCTCGGTGCCGGCGAGCGGCTTGACGTGGCTTGACCAGCGCCAGCCGGGCTGCAGCACCAGCATTCCGATCTCGGCGCCGCCGATCTTCAGCAGGTGCATCGCACCGCGCTCGAAGCTGCGGGTCTCGTCCGGCGCGTCGAAGCTCTTCTGCTCGGCCTGTGCGGACATGGCGTTCTCCCTGGTTCCGGGCCCTGGCGGGCCGCCTGGTTCGGCCCGCGTTCCCGGGCCGTCGTGACGAGCCTGCCGCGCCCTGATTGCAACCAGCTTGCAGGCCGCTGAGGTGGCACAAGGCCTGCCAAGCAGGGTTTGATTTAGCCATGAAGTCGCTCGCCGTGCGAGTGCTCGGCGATTTCACAGTGGACGGTGTCGAGCCGGCAGCGCTGGGCAGCAGGAAGGCGCGGCAGGCGCTGCACCTGCTCGCTTTGGCGCAGGGCCGCGCCGTGCCCGGTGACGTCCTCGCCGACGCCCTCTGGGGCGACGCGCCGCCGGCCAAGCCAGACGATCAGATCGCCGTCCTGATGAGCCGGCTCGCGCTCGGTCCTCGGCCGCGCCAGGATCGAGCATCGCGACAACGGCTATCTGCTGCACTACGACTGGCTCGACGCCGCAGAACTCGCCGCGCTGACCGACGAAATGGAGCGGCGGCGCGACGTCGGGAACTTCGCCGGTGCTGCGGCCGCGGCCAGGGTGGCGCTCTCGCTGGTCCGGGGATCAGGGCCGTCGGCCATGGCGGGGGAGTGGGCGCAGCGCGGGCACGCGGAGCTCGAGCGCCTGGCCGCCAGGGCGCGTCAGCTGGCGGCCGCCGCGCTGCTCGACGCCGGCGACTGGATGGCCGCAGTGGACACGGCCACCGGCGTGCTCGCGCACGACCCCTACTCGGAGGCGGCGCTGCGCGTTCAGCTACGTGGCTACGTGATGGGCGGGCAGGTAGCCGCCGCGCTGGCCGCGTATGCGTCCGCGCGCGACCGGCTGGCCGATGACCTGGGAACCGATCCGTCGCCAGAGACCGAGGAGCTGCACACGGCGATCCTGCGGGGTGAACTGGCGCCTCCAGCTGCCTTGCCCGCGGCCGCTGACCTTGGTGTCGTCGGACGCGACGACGAGCTAGCCCATCTCGACGTGATCGCGGCGCGGGCCCGCGCCGGCGCGGTCGAGTTTGTGGTGGTGGACGGCGAGGCCGGCATCGGCAAGACGATGCTGCTGCGAGCGTGGGCGGCCAGGCGCGCAGCGGCCGGTGACACTATCATCGCCGCGGAGTGCGGGCAGCTTGACCGGGCGATGCCGCTCGACGCGCTGCTCGTCGCCATGGCCGACCTGCTAAGGCGGCTCGGCGCCGACTCGAGCGCGGCGATGCTCGGCGCCGACGCGGCCGTCCTCGCTCCGCTACTCGGTGCGACTCCAGGGCCTGCGCAGCTGCCCATGCTCGGCGATAGCGTGCTCGGGCCCGCGGCGCTCTACTCGGCGCTGGCCCGGGTGCTCGGCCGCCTGGCCGAGCACGGGCCGCTCGTGGTCCTGATCGACGACGCACACCTGGCCGGGCCCGTACTGCACGACTGGTTCAGGTTCGTGCAGCGCGAACGGCTGGCCGTGACGATGGTCGCGGCCGTCAGGACGGGCGAAGCGAACTGGCTGGCCGCGACCGCCCGACTGCATCTCGAGGTGCTGGGCCACGCCGCGGCGGCCGAACTGGTCGGCTCAGCCAGGGTGGACGAGCTGTATGCAAGGTCGGGCGGGCATCCGCTGTTTCTCACCGAGCTTGCTCAGCGGTCTTCGGGTGGTGAGCTGCCGGAGTCGCTGGTCGAGTCGGTGTCGGCGCGCTGCGATCAGCTCGGATCGGCTGGCACCCTGCTGCGCACTGCGGCGGTGATCGGCCAGGAACTCGACATCGACCTGCTCGCCGCCGTGCTCGGCCGATCCGTCGTCGACCTGCTCGATGACGCCGAGACGGCGGTCGCAAGGCAATTCCTGGCCGAGGACGGCGGGACGTTCAAGTTCAGGCATGACCTGGTTATGCAGGCCCTGGCGGTCAGCGCCACGGCCAGCAGGGCTGCGTTGCTGCACCGGCAGGCCGGCCGGGTTCTGTCCGGGCGGCAGGGCGTCGATCCGTTGATCGTCGCGCGGCACGCCAGGCTCGGCGGTGACATCGACCTTGCCTCCCGCGCGCTGCGGGAGGCAGCCGGGAAGGCCGCTGAGCGTTTCGATCACGCCGCCGCCGAGGCTTTGCTCGACGACGCGCTGAGCCTGAGCCCCGACCCCGACGGCTGGCTGGCCAGGGCCAGGGTCAGGACCAGGCGCGGCCACTACGCCGAAGCCCTGAGCGATGTCGAGCAGGCGTCATCGGCAGGCTCTGCCGCCCTCGAGGTGGCCGCCTGGGCGTCGTACTTCGGCCGGCGCTTCGCCCAGGCCGCGCAGTTCGCGGCCGACGGCGCGCTCGCCGCCGAGGATCCCGGGTTGCGCGCCCGCTGCCTGGCGGTCGGCGGGCGCACCAGGCACGCGGCCGGGGACCTGGCCGAGGCGGAGCGTGCGCTGAGCGAGGCGTTCGCGCTCGCAGAGGGCGCCGACCGGGTCACCGCCGCCGCGTGGCTCGGCGTCCTCAGGTCGCACCAGAGCCGTGCGGACGATGCGCTCACGCTGCTCCGCCCCGCGGCGCGCGGGCAGGTCGGGGCCGAGCACACGGCGGCCACGCTGCACGCACTGCTGTTCACCGGCCACTCGCACGCCCTGGTCGGCGACCCGGTGCGGGCGCTGGCGGCGTTCTCGCGGTACACCGAGGAGGTCGAGCGCCGCCAGGTGCCGCGGTTCGCCGGCCGGGCGGTGAACTTCGCCGGGTGGGTGCTCCGCTGCCTCGGCGCGACGAGCGAGTCCCTCGATCATCACCACGAGGCGTTCGATGTGGCGCGCACCAACGGGTCCATCGAGACCCAGATCGCGGCCCTCGAGGATCTCGCCGAGCACCACCTGGACGCGGGTGACCTGGACGGCGCCAGCGCGAAGCTGGATGCGGCGGCGGCCATGCTCGGCGGCGACCTGGTCTTCGGCTGGCGACTCGAGCTGAAGCACCTGCTGATCGGTGCGCGGCTGGCGGTCGCGAGCGAGCGGTACGAGCAGGCGCTCGCCGAGGCTGAGCGGCTGGCAGACCGGGCTGGCGCACTCGGTGTCCCCCGGTACGGCAGTGCGGCCCGGCTGCTCAGGCACCGCGCCCGCCGCGCGCTCGGCCTGCCGTCCGACCTGGACATCATCGCCGCTGACCTCGACGCCGTCGATGCGAGCGTGGCGATCGAAGCCTGGCGTCTGACAGGGGAGCTTGCCGCCGACTTCGCCAGCCAGGCCTTGCTGGACCGGGCCGGGTCGGCGGTTGCCAGGTTGGCGAAGGCGTCCGGAGACTACGCGGACGGCCTCCTGGCCGCGGCCGATCGTCAGCTGAGCCTGCGCTGATCGTGGGGTGCGGAATCGCCGGGCCAGCGTCGGCTCTGCGAGGGCGCGCTCAGGCCGGGCGTACCTCTGCCCGGGCTGGCCTCCGCTCAGGCGGTTGCGGTGAGCACGAGCATCGGGACCGTGAGCGGGCCGCCACCCGCAGCTTCGACCGCGTGCGCGGCCGCGCGGCGCAGTGCCGCCCTGGCTGGCGGCTCGAGCGCGCGGACAAACGGAGCCGCCTGTGCCATGCCGAGCCGCCATGACACGAACTCGGCAGGATCGCGGATGCCGGTCTCGACGGTGACCGTGCGCACGCTGACGCCGGTGAAACCGGCCGCCGTCGCCTGGGCCGCCAGGCGTGCCGGATCTCCGGCCGCCGACTCGCCGTGGATCTTCAGCCAGTCGTGCCAGTCCGGGGGCCGGTAGCCGGACTTCGTCAGCGTGGCATCGACCGCGTCCTTCGCCGGGTGCGTCCACTGCGGGGAGAAGGCGCTCGCGGCGAGCGCCCGGCCGGTTCGCCTGATCTCCGTCAGCCCGGCGGCGAGATCGGGCAGGTGGCTGAGCGAGAAGGCGGCCAGGACGAGGTCGAAACTTGCGTCGCGGAATGGCAGGCTGGCGGCGTCGGCGGCGAGCGGGTGCAGGTCTGGCCCGCAGCGGCGCAGCATGTTGTGGGCAAGATCGACCGAGACCACGCGCTTCGCTCCCGCGGCGAGGGCCGCGCGGCCCGCGACGCCGGTTCCTGCTCCGATGTCGAGGACCGCCTGCCCGTCGAGCGTGGCACCTGATGCCGCGCGTACGAGCGCCTTCGCGAGCGGCGCGTACATGAGGACGGGCCCGTCGGCCCACTCCTGCGCCGACGAGTCGTAGGCGGCCCGAACCTGCGCGCTCAGCCGCGCGTGCCCGTTGCCGGGTCCGCGTCTCAGCGGAGCTGTGCCGCCGCGGCGATCGCCTTGCTTTCCCACCACTGCAGCTCCTCGTCGTAGCCGCCGAGCGCCTTCTCCCAGCCGAACTGGACCAGCGCGCCCAGCAGGCTCAGCGACAACTGCCGTTCCCACCAGTCTGCGGTGGCGATGCCATAGCCTTCCAGCGCCGTGCGGTAGACGCCGATTGAGTCCTCCTTGGACTCCGGCAGGCGGCGGCAGTTGATCGCCAGGTACCAGGCCAGATCCGTGAGCGGCGCGCCGAGACCTGGCGCCTCCCAGTCGAGGATGACGGTGCGGCCCTGATCGTCGGTGCCGAGGTTGTCGAGCTTGAAGTTGCTGTGCACGAACGTCTGCGGCGTGGCCGCCAGGGCCTCGACCAGCGGACCGGGATCGGCGGCAAGGGGGACGACGACGGCCGCCGCGGCCGGCGCGATCTCGGCCAGGAGCGGCCAGCCACGGCCGATGAGCTGCGGCACCAGGTGCCCTGACCCGAGCGCGGCTTCCGCCTGTGCGGTCCATACCGACAGCTCGAGGTAGCGGTGCATGGCCGGCACGATGTCGACCTCGGGGCCGCTGCCCCAGAACGTCGCGTGCAGCGCCGCCATGTGGTCAAGGAAACTCTGGTGCTGGGTCAGCGGGATCGGCTCATCGGTGGCGGGGACCAGCCACTCCGAGACGTCGCGCATGAGCATGGTGCATCCGCCGGAGGGCTGCTTGCCTTTCGGAGATTCTCTGGCGACAGCCACGATCGGCTGGTTGAAGCAGGCCGGCAGCCTGCCCAGCAGATCGCGCTGCCACAGATCAAACGGGGCACCGCGCAGGCAACCCGTCGTCCGCATCGTCCAGTCGCTAGACAGGTCCATGTGCTTGAGCACATAGCGCTCGCCGTCGATCACCAGCCGTTCGAGCCTCGCGCCCGACTTGCCAGGTGCATCGGCGAGCACCTCACGCTCCGTTGCCCTCGCGATCAGTCTGGCCAGGTCGCCGTCAGGCACCTGCCGCCTCCATGTCGGCGAGCAGTGAGGCCGGCCAGCGACCGCCGCAGAACACGGTGTCGGCAATGATGCGGTCGTCGCGAACGGTCAGCACGTGCATGTGGTGGGCGGCGTGCGGCACGCCGTTCTCCTGCCAGCTCAGCGTGTACTCGACCACTTCGCTCGCTCCCTCGTCAGGCTCGCGATCACCGAGCGGAACGCGGCGCAGGTCGTGGAAGTGACCAGGGTCTGCGAACCAGCGCGTGTATTCGGCGCGGATCGCGTCTGGGCCGGTCATGTGCATCCGCCAGTTCGGTACCGTCGCGTCCAGCCTCGCATCCGGGCTCCAGAAATCTGACCCGGGGATGGTCGCGCTCTCGATGGCGTGCAGGAACTTGTCGATCACTGAGCCTGACATGTCGCCTCCTGATGGCGGGGTTGGCAGTACCCAGCCATCGTGCGCGCGACAGTTTGCAGCCAGATTGCAGTGCCCGGCCGGCGGCTTAGTGCGCGGTGTTCCTGTCGTTCTGGCCCTCAGTGATCTGGCGGATCACGGCCTTGGCTAGCCCGCTGGCCGTCTTGAGGGTGCCGCGGGCACCGCCGCGGCCGATCACGGCCCCGGCCATCGCCACCGCCTCGGTCGCGAGGCGGCGAGCCTCAGCGGACCGTGCGATGTCGCGCAATGACGACTTGATCCGCTCGAGGCCCTGGCTGCCGTCTTTGGCTCCCGTCAGGTAACCAGCGGCGAAGCCGATGATGGTCTCCATGAAGCCCGCCTCACATCTCGCGGAGTTCGAGATAGCGCTTGACGTCGGGCAGCGACTGAATGACCACGGCGAGAATGGCCGCCACTATCACTGCCTTGATGATCTTGCTGATCATGCCGGATCCTCCTCGAGTTGTGGCTGTTGCTTGCGCGGGGACGAGAGCGGCTGGAGCTCATCGATGCTGAAGTACAGGTACCTGCCGTGGCTGCTCTGCAGGTCCGCGAGTTCGTCGCGGTCCGGGCTCACGGCGACGTGCACATTGCCGTCCACGTCCTGGAATACCGCCTGCACCGTGGCTTCGCGACCGGTGAGGAACAGGTCCTGGGCGTCGGCACGCCTGGCGCCAGGCAGCATCGTCACCCTGCTGCCGCGCGCTACTCGAACGCCAGCGATCACCACGTGGTCGGTCTCCGGCGACACGCTAGCGTCCGCGCCCGGATCCCACCACGGCGTCTGCGGCTGATCGGGTGTCGACAGCGTGGGTATCGCACCGTTCGAGCCGCCGCCCGGCGCCGAGCGCAAGTACCTGATCGCCCCGTGCAGGCGTTCGAACATCTCGGCCGGCATCCCGTCGAGGCGGTCCATTAGCTCGGCGGCCTTGGGATCGGTGGCCCGCGCCGCGCGCTTCTCCTCGTCGGTGAGCGCCAGGGTTCGCAGCGTGAGGATCTCGTCGATCTCGGTCGCGTCGAATAGGTCACCCGCGCTCTCCGGCGCGACCTCGGCGTGGTCGTAGAGGATCACGGGCGAGGACAGGACCAGGTCCTCGCAGTCCGGCGGGCCAGCGAGCACCGGCCACGTGCCGATGTTCTCGCACGCGGCGACCGCCCCTGCCGCCCACTGGGGCGGCTCTGTCATCGACAGGAACTTGCCGCCGGGAACCCAGATCAGCGAGTGCGCCGCGATCAGCGCGTGCACCAGGCCGTCCTCGCGCTTGCGCGGCGGCGCCGAAGGAACGCTGTGGTTCTCGATCCTGACACTGAGCTTCAGCGCGCCATAGGGTCCCGCGGTACGTTCGGCGTGCAACCTGATCACGCCGTCGATGGCGGACCAGGACCTGACCAGCCAGGCCACCCGGCCGGTCGACGCGACGACCACGTCCTGCACGGACTCGCCGGGATCGACGTGCACGGCGACGGCGATGTCACCACTGAGGACTTCGCTTACCTCGGCGCAGACCTGCTGCTCCCGCTCTATCGCCTCATCCCACGCGGTGTGCTCCGTGCCGTCGACTGTGAGGGAGGCGACCTCGCGGGTCTTGCCCGTTCCCGGCTGGACTTGCAGCACTTGCCTGCGCTGCAGCTGCAGGAACCGGACGCTGACCAAGACCTGCGCGTCGTTGGCGCACTCGACAAGGCACTCGGTCTGGCTGGCCGACGGCTCGGACGGATCGACCGATCGGTAGCCAGGCGGCATCAGCACGCCGAACTGGAACCTGGCCTGGTTCTTCTGCGACGCCTGGTGGTACGGGTAGAGCAGGTAGCCCTCGTACAGCACCGCGTCGGCCACCTTGCGGGCCTGGTCCAGGTGGGCCGCTTCCAGCTTCAAGAGCCCTCACCTCCGGAACCAGCCCGTTTCAGCAGCGCGGACAGCGTCACGTCCCACGTCGGCAGCGCCTCGCGGTTCTTGAACCTGAGCAACTCATCGAGCGTGCTCCGGCTCATCTTGATCCAGGCGCTGTCAGGGAAATGGACATCGATCGCTTCGCGCCAGGTGCTGAGCGGCAGCCGGTACGGGGCCTCCTTGCTCCAGGGCACCTGCTGCACGGCGAGCTTGCCGTCGGCCGACCCGAAGACCGTGCCGCTGAACAGCAGCAACAGCGGAATCTCCCCGTCTTCGAGGCCCGCGAAATAGCGGGTCGAGCCGATCTCGAGGTCATAGCTGAAGTGGATCGGCAGATCGATTTCGATGCTGCCCGTGAAGCCGGGGACCATCGTCGACACCGTGGTGAGCTGCATCGGCTTGAGCGTGTCCGCCCAGCGTTCGGTATCACCGAAAAGGTCATTGAGGAGTTCTGCCTCGGCCGGTGAATACCGGCGCCTGGCCGGCTCAATCCTGATCTGGCAGCGAAGCGCGATCGCGTCGATCCGCTGCCCTGTCGTCTCCGCGATCTTTAGTGTCAGCGACATCGACGGCACCACGGCGAACTTGTCTGGCCGGGCTCCGATGCAGTCGAAGACCAGTTCCGCCACGATCAGGTCTCCTGATCCACGGGCACCGCGCGGCTGCGTACGGCGTCGAGCAACTCGGCGATCGCCTGCCTAGCCTCGGCGCCGCCGTCGAAGCCGCGCCAGTGCAGCCGCATCCGCCCTGCGAGTTCATAGCAGGCGTCGATCGGCACCACGAAGCTCTCCACGCCCGCGGAGTCCGAGCGAGTGATCAGCACGGCCTCGACGTCCGGTTCGGCCGCCGCCAGCAGCCGGTGCGCCGCGGTCAGCCTGGCCCAGGCGGCGAGATCGAGCCGGCACTCGGTCGCCCCCGCCGGGCTCGGGTAAAAGCCCGTCACCGTGTCGGCCCGTGAGCTTTTCAGGAAAAAGGCCAGCCCGACCGGGATCTCCAACTCGTTCCACTCCGCTGCCGTCAGCGGGTTGTCCTGGTCGGTCAGATACCGGTCGGGTACGGCGCGGAACCTGCCGCGGGCCGCGGAGTGCTGGGTGAACAGCAGATAGCAGGCGCGGCAGCTACAGAGCAGGCTTGAGTGGTCGAGGTCGGCGAGGTGCCCGTGCTCAGCGGCGATCTCGGTCGCGCACAGCTCGCACTTTTCCGGCTCGGGGGCTGCCTGGCCATCGGCCGGCAGCCTGTTCTCGCCCGGTGCATCCTGCGGGCGCAGGTTCGAAGCAGCACCGGCCTGCGCTCCGGAAGGGGGGCCGGAAACGAAGCGGCGCAGGCCGGTGCTGCTGCTCATAGCCGGGCCGCCTCTGGCAGCGCAACCCGGACGCCGTGGCTATCGGCGAGAAGCGGCAGCGGATCGAGATGGAGCGTCTGGTCGTCGAGGCCCTGCCCGGCCAGCCGCACGTTGAAGCGCGCGCCGCAGGCCGGACAGGTCAGTTCCTCGCGCGCGAGCAGCCCGTCCGCCATCGACGAGCCGCACGCCGCGCAGGCATCACGGTAGGCGTATAGCGTGCCGCGCACCGCGCAGACGAGCACGGCGCCGTCGCCAGCGGGCGCTATCACCGGCCGCGAGCTAGGCGGGCCGATGTCGGGCAGCGTCACCCAGCCCGAGTCAGGACCTGGCTCGGCGGCATCGGCCGGGCGGCGGCCGATCTGGAGGAGCGCAGGCTCGGGCACGGTCGTCATGCCTTCGACGACGACCTCGGAGACTTCAGGCGCCGCCTCCAGGACTGCTCCCTCGATCGCGAGCTTGACCGTGACCGTCGATGACGGGCAGCCGTCGCAGCTGCCCTCCAGCCGCAGTCGCGCTACGCCTTCGGAGACGCCGAGATACTGCACCCCGCCCGCGTGCGAGCCGAGATAAGGCCGCACCTGGTCTAGCGCACGTTGCACCCGCTCGTCCAGGCTGAGCGGGTGCAGGTCGTGCAGCAGGAACAGGCTCTCGACCAGCGGATCCTCGGTCAGGGCGGCAAGCATCGCCGCACCGGCCTCGCCGCGCTCGGCCAGCGCGGCGACGATGTGCTCGAGGCCCTCGCCGTACAGGCTGACAAGCAGCCTGACGAGTTCCTCGGCGGTCTCGGCGGGATCAGCCGACCTCGCCTGATCGCCGCCCGATCGGAGCGCGGAGAGCAGCTGTTCGACCTGCTCTCCGACCCTTCGCACTCCGGCCATGCGCTCGCGCTCCTGCCTGTTCGCCGGGCCTGCCTGGCCGGCCGCCTGCGCCGGGCCTGCCTGGATTGGCGTCCCTGACTAGATTGCCGGTCAGGTCGACAAGATGGCCGACATTGGCGAGTGCGTCTTGTCGAGCAGCTTGCCGTTGCCGAGATACATGTGCACGCCGCACGGCAGGCAGGGATCGAAGCTGCGCACCGCGCGCATGATGTCTATGCCCTTGAACCGGTCCGGCGGGTTCTCTTCGAAGATGGGCGTGTTCTGGACCGCGTCCTCATACGGGCCAGGCGTTCCGTAGGAGTCCCTGACGCTCGCGTTCCACGGCGTCGGCGGGTATGGGTGGTAGTTCGCGATCTTGCCCTTCCTGATCACCATGTGGTGCGACAGCACGCCGCGCACCGCCTCGGTGAACCCGCAGCTGTTCGCCTCGTCGGGCACCGAGAACGGCTCCCAGGTCTTGGTGCGCCCGGCGCGGATCTCGGCTAGTGCCTTCTCGATGAAGTAGAGCGCGCAAGCGGCCGCGTATGCCTGGAAGTAGGTGCGCGCCCTGTCCCGCTCGATCGCGTTGGAAAGCGGAGCCCCGGAGGCGTCCCGAGGAATCTTCCACTCGAACGTGACCTCGGGCTTGCTCACGGTCTTCGGCAGGTTGATCTGGACGCTGCTGCCCGTCGACTTGACGTAGCCGAAGTCGACCAGCCCGCCGAGCGCGGTCGCCCACAGCCTGGCGATCGGGCCGCCGCCGGTGTCGCATGCCAGGTAGTCCTTGCCGTCGTACCAGCGCGGCGACATGACCCAGCTGTACTTGCTGTCGAAGTCCCGCTTGGCGGGCTTGGGGATGGTGTGCTGGTTCCACGGGTGCCTGCGGTCCACCGGGTTGCCCAGCGGGTCGCGGGTCACGAACATCTCCTGGTCCTCCCAGTCCTCGTAGTACGAGGAGCCGAGCAGGATCCGGATTCCCAGGTTGATCTCGACCAGGTCGTTCGTGATCAGCTCACCGTTCCTGATCACGCCGGGGCTGACGAACATCTTCCTGCCCCAGTCCGTCATGTGGTCGTACCTGAAGTCGCAGTGCTCCGGGTCGTTCAGGCTGCCCCAGCAGACCATGTCGGCCCGGCGCCTGCCGACCTCCTCGTAGCCAGGCAGGGCCATGTAGAAGAAGTCGAAGAGGTCGTCGTGCATCGGGACGACCCGCTTCATGAACTCCACGTACCGCATCAGCCTGGTGAGGTAGTCGGTGAACAGCTGCACGGTTGCCGTGGTGCCGACGCCGCCAGGGTAGAGCGTCGAGGGGTGCACGTGGCGCCCCTCCATCAGGCAGAACATCTCCCTGGTCGACCTGCTTACCTGAAGCGCCTCGCGGTAGAACTCGCCCTCGAGCGGGTTCAGCGAGCGCATGATGTCGCCGATGGTCTTGTAGCCGTGGTCGCCCGCGTGCGGCGCCTCTGTCCGGTTGGCCAGTTCGAGCACGCCGGGGTTGGTCTCGCCGACCATGCGCTCGCAGAAGTCCACACCGACCAGGTTCTCCTGGAAGATGTTGTGGTCGAACATGTACTCGGCCGACTCGCCTAGGTTGATGATCCACTCGCCGAGGTGCGGCGGGCGAACCCCGTAGGCCATGTTCTGGGCGTAGACCGAGCACGTCGCGTGGTTGTCACCGCAGATGCCGCAGATGCGGCTCGTGATGAAGTGCGCGTCCCGTGGGTCCTTGCCCTTCATGAAGATGCTGTAGCCGCGGAAGATCGACGAGGTGCTGTGGCACTCGATGACCCTCTTCTGCTTGAAGTCGATCTTCGTGTAGATCCCGAGGCTGCCCACGATCCTGGTGATCGGATCCCAGGCCATCTCGACTACGCCGGTGTCATCGACCGTCGTCATCGCTGATCCCTCCAGTCAGTTAGGAGGCGGCCGGCGTGCAGCCGCCCGGCGCGGATCACCAGCTCTTCTGGTATCCCGTCAGGAGTTCGTCGCCCTTCTTGCGCCACTTGGGCTCCTCGTCGGCGGTCTTGGCCGTGAAGCCGCGCAGCGTGCGGATGACCGTGCCGTACAGCGTGCTCGCCGCGGTCGAGACCCTGGCACCAGGCGGTTCGTCCATGAACGGCATGAACTTGTCGGGGAACCCTGGCATGGTGCAGGCGATGCAGATGCCGCCTACGTTCGGGCAGCCGCCGACGCCGTTGATCCAGCCGCGCTTGGGCACATTGCACTTGACCACAGGACCCCAGCAGCCGAGCTTAACCAGGCACTTGGGCGAGCCGTACTCGACGGCGAAGTCGCCCTGCTCGTAGTACCCGGCGCGATCGCAGCCCTCGTGCACGGTCGCGCCGAACAGCCAGGTAGGCCGCAGCGCCTCGTCAAGCGGGATCATCGGCGCCTGGCCGGCGACCTGGTAGAGCAGGTACAGGATGGTCTCGGACAGGTTGTCGGGGTGGATCGGGCAGCCTGGCACGCAGACAATCGGCAGGCCAGCCTTGGATCGCCAGTCCCAGCCGAGGTAGTCGGGCACGCCCATCGCGCCTGTCGGGTTGCCGGCCATCGCGTGGATGCCGCCGTAGGTCGCGCAGGTGCCGACGGCGAGAATCGCCGTCGCCTTCGGCGCGAGCCGGTCCAGCCACTCGTTCGTCGTCATGGGCTGCCCGGTGGCTGGGTTGTTGCCAAACCCGCACCAGTAGCCCTCGTCCTTGATGGCCTCATTCGGAATCGAGCCCTCGACCACCAGCACGAAAGGATCAAGCTCGCCCCGGTCGGCCTTGTGCCACCATTCGATGAAGTTGTCGGCGCCGGTCTCTGGCCCGCACTCGAAGTCGATCAGCGGCCAGTGCACCGCGATCTTCGGCAGTCCAGGCAGCGCGCCGAGCACGATCTCCTCGATGCTGGGCTGGGTGGCCGCGGTGAGCGCGACCGAGTCGCCGTCACAGCCGAGCCCGCCATTCATCCACAGGATGTGTACGAGCGGTTCGGCGTCCGCCCCGCTTGCAGCACTTGAACTCTCGCCTGTGTCTGTGCCTGCAGTCATAGCGATGCATCCTCTCGCTGACGATCCGCTAGTTGTGGACGCGAATTGGATCGGCCGGCCGCTTCACCCGGGCCTCTTTGTTGCTGGTGGCCCAAGTGGCGCGTTGTGCCGGCGACGCCGCGAAGATGTACCGGAGAGGTCGGTCGCTACAGAGCTGACCTAACCGGCAACCCTGAGTATCCCCACTTCGCAACGCCGTGTCGCCGTTAACGATCAAGTACGGACCTCGCTTTGCCGATGCGGAGCCGTCGCTTTGCCGATGCGCGGACGTGGCCATGTTAAACCTGCCGAGGATCGGCCGACAAGATAAAGCTCTCAATTGTCCGGACAGTAATGTCCGGCTCCGATAGGAGGCCACGGACTTTCCGTACGAACGGGACTACAGCGGCGAGATGCGGGCATCTAGCCTTCCGGTTTAGCTGCCCGGCAACTAGCCTTGCACCGACCCGCTCGCAGCGAGGCGGGCGTTGGTGAGGAGTAATTGGTGGCCGAGCCCATCCTCAGGCCAGGCGAAGACCACATTGAGGTAGTGCCGGTCGTGGTGCTGTCGCAAGTCTTCCCTGCCAGGCCATCCTCGATTCCGGACATCAGGAACTTCGTCCGGCGCTGCCTGGCCGAGTCGCCGCTCACCGAGGAGGGGATCAGGGAGGTCGGCGAGACGGTCTTCAGGGCACTGCTGGACGCCGCGGGCCCCACCGGGTCCATCAACGTCGCCTTCCGCATCTTTCCTGAGCACGTCGAGGTGGACGTGCTGCACTCGGACTCTCAGCTCACCGGGTCGGGCGGCCAGCCAGGCGCCAGCGGACAGACCGGCCTCGGCCAGCGGCAAGCGGCGGCACCTTCGGCCGCTGCGGCTCGCGGAGCCTCGTGGCAGGACGCGCCGGACGACACCGCCCTTGACCAGGCCAGAGCTGCGGCGATGACGCCGTCCAGCACCGTCCGGCTCGGCGGCCCCGGCCAGCCAGCTACGTTCGCTGAGTGGATGTCGACGGCGCTGCGCAGGGAAGGACTGACCCAGGAAGCGGCCGCGCGCCAGCTCGGCGTGTCGGTGAAGACGGTCAGCCGCTGGGTAGGCGGAACAACCGAACCGCGGATGCGCGACCTGAGGCGCATTCAAGAAGTCTTCGGCACGCTGCCACTTCCGTAACACCATTGATGCGGCCTGCTGGCCGTTAATGGTCAATCTCACTACCTATGTCCGCGCACATTCTCCGCAAGTCAGGGCTGTCTCGTGAGAAAGCTAGACGACCGCCCACATGTGTCCTACGGTTCTGCCATGGCGGATCACGCAGGACGCCTACACCTCGGCGCTGAGCGCGGCAGGATAGTTTTACTGACCACTCGCGATGGCCTGGCTGCCCAGGCTGGCCATGATCTGACCATTGAGATAACGCGGTGGTCGGCCGAGTTGGAGGTCGCCGATGATCTCACTCCTGCCGGGCTCACGGTCCGGGCCGACATGAACTCGCTCACGGTCCGCGAGGGCACCGGTGGCGTGAAGCCGCTCACGGACCGGGACCGGCGCGAGATCGCTGTGACCGCGCGCAAGCTACTCGGGGTGGACCGCCACCCGGAGGCGACCTTCAAGGCGTCCGGATTCGAGCCTGGTCAGGGCGGTGGCGGCGTCGTGCACGGGACGCTGAGCCTGAACGGAACCAGCCAGCCCCTGACGCTGGAGGTGCGCAAGACAGGGGACGCCGCGTATCACGCCGCCGGGTCAGTCCGGCAGTCCGCCTTCGGCATCAAGCCGTACAGCGCGTTTCTCGGCGTGCTCAAGGTCAGCGACGCCGTCGGTATCGCTGTCGACGTGCAGGTTCCCGATGACGCGCCAGCCGGTACCGGTGAACAGTCCGGTGCCGGTGAACAGTCCAGTACGGGTGAACAGGCATGACTTCCCAGCCGGGGCCCGCCAGCGCTCCGGGAGTCGTAGCTGCCTTCGGGCGCAGGAGCGGTCCTGGCCTTGAACTCGCCGACCGGGCAGAACAGATCGCCAGCGCAGCCCACGCGATGGCGTTGCGGTTTCACCAGGGCGGCAAGCTCGTCGTCTTCGGCACGGGCGCCGCGAGCACCGACGCGCAGCACGT
Source organism: uncultured Actinomycetota bacterium (assembly GCA_963696215.1). Taxonomy (GTDB): domain Bacteria; phylum Actinomycetota; class Actinomycetes; order Streptosporangiales; family Streptosporangiaceae; genus Chersky-822. Next base: position 388,248 of record CAVOJF010000001.1, on the reverse strand, counting down.
GGCCGTGGAGTTCGTGCACCCGGTGATCGTGGGCAAGCGCGCGCTCCCTGCCATCTCGCTGACCTCCGACGCCGCGACCGTGACGGGCGTTGCGGCCAGGGAAGGGTTCGAGAACGTCTTCTCGCACCAGATCAGGTACCTGGCCGAGCCAGCCGACATCGCGCTCGGTATCTCGCCGGACGGCGCCTGCCCGAGCGTGCTCGGCGGGCTGCGCGCGGCCCGCGAACTCGGGATGCTCACGATAGCCCTGGCCGGCGACCATGGCGGCGCGCTGGCGGCGAGCCAGGACGTGGACTATTTGCTTGCGACCGGTTCAGCCGATCCGCGCATCGTCAAGGAGATTCACGTCAGCACTTATCACGTGCTGTGGGAGCTCGTTCATGTCTTCTTCGAGCAGCCTGGGGTGCTCGGACCGGGGGTAGTGGCATGACCGATTCAAGGCTGCCCGAGTGCGACGGCGATGTGTGCATTACCTGCTCAGACGCCGCGGTGGCGGTGACCGTCGTGCGCCTGCTCGACGATGACCTCGCGATCGTGGCGACCGAGGCCGGCGAGGAAGAGGTCAGCGTCGCGTTCGTGACCGCGGACGTCGGCGACACCATCCTGGTGCACGCCAGCGAGGCGATCGCGGTGGTCGCGCCATGACCACGGTGCCGCCGCCCGCCGACCACGTCAGCCAGCACCACCCAGGGTCGATCGAGTCCCTCTATCCGTTCCTCTACCAGGGCGCGACCGACATCGACGCGGTGCTCGAGCAGGCCAGGGCGTCCACGGTCGCCAAGGCGCACGAGGTGATGGCCCTGCGCGCCGAGGTCTGCGCGCGCAGCGGCGACCAGCTAGCCGCCTGCGCCAGCCAGGCCGCCGCCAGGTTCGCGGCAGGCGGCCGCCTGCTGACCTTCGGGAACGGCGGCAGCGCCACGGACGCGCAGCAGATCACGACGCTGTTCCTCTATCCGGGCGGTGACGAGCGGCCGCTCCCGGCCATCGGCCTGGCCAGCGACACGGCCGTGCTGACCTCGCTGTCCAACGACATCGGCGTGGACGTGGTCTTCGCCAGGCAGATCGCCGCCTTCGGCCGGGCCGGCGACATCGCGCTCGGCCTGTCCACGAGCGGCAACTCGGAGAACCTGCTGCGCGCCTTCGACGAGGCGAGCCGCCGCGGCCTGTTGACGATCGGGATCGCGGGTTACGACGGCGGCAAGATGGCCGAACTGGACAGCATCGACTTCCTGTTCGTGGCGCCGTCATCGTCCATCCACCGGATCCAGGAGGCGCAGACCACGATCTACCACGTGCTGTGGGAGCAGATCGTCGCCGAACTCGGCGAGCCCGACGCGGTGCCGACATGACCACGGGCTCCGCACGCACGCTCGTCGCCGGGGTAGGCAACATCTTTTTCGGCGATGACGGGTTCGGCGTGGAGGTCGCGAGGCGCCTTACCGAGTGCGAACTGCCGGAAGGGGTCACCGTCGCCGATTACGGGATCAGGGGCATGCACCTGGCCTATGACCTGTCCAATGGCTTTGACCGCGCCATTCTGATCGATGCCGCGCCACGTGGCGGGACCCCCGGTACGGTCTATGTCCTGGAGCCTGAGGAGCCAGGCCCAAGCAAGCGCGGCGCTCTTCGACGCGCACGGCATGCAGCCTGATGTGGTGCTCGGCATGCTCGGCATGCTCGGGGGAAAGACGGGGCAGATGCTGATCGTCGGCTGCGAGCCAGAAGACTCCGGCCCGGGCATCGGGCTGAGCGTTCCGGTGGCCGCCGCGGTGGATGATGCGGTGCGCAAAGTGCTTGAGCTGATCTAGGGATCGAGGGCCTGTCCTCGGCCGATCCTTAGCCAACCCAGCCGGGAGGAGATGTCATATGTGCCTTGGCATACCGGGCGAGGTGGTCGAGTTCATGCCCGACCAGCCCGACCTGGCGCGGGTGAACGTGAGCGGGGTCAGGCGCGTGATCAACGTCGGCCTGCTCTCCGACGAGGCGCTCGTGCCCGGCGACTGGGTCCTGATCCACGTGGGCTTCGCGCTGTCGAAGATCGACGAAGACGAGGCCGCGTCGGCGCTTGCCTTCCTGGAGGGCATCGGCCAGGCCTACGAAGACGAGCTCACGGCGCTCGCCGAATCACAGATCGAGTAGGGAGCGGTCATGCGCTTCGTTGACGAGTTCAGGGACAGCGACAAGGCCAGGGCACTGGCCGCCAAGATCGCCGGACTCTGTGAGCCAGGCAGGCAGTACAAGCTCATGGAGGTCTGCGGCGGGCACACCCACACCATTTACAAACACGGGCTCGAGGACTACCTGCCCGAGCAGATCACGCTGGTGCACGGGCCAGGCTGCCCCGTGTGCGTGATCCCGATGGGGCGGGTCGACGACGCGATGGCGCTAGCTGCCGAGCCAGACGTGATCATGACCTCGTTCGGCGACATGATGCGGGTGCCAGGCAGCAACGGATCGTTCTTCGACGCCAAGGCGCGCGGCACCGACATCAGGATGGTGTACTCGCCGCTCGACTCGCTGAAGATCGCCAGGCAGAACCCCGACCGGCGGATTGTGTTCATGGCCATCGGCTTCGAGACGACGGCGCCGTCGACCGCGATGACGATGCTGCGCGCCGCCGCGGAGGGGCTGAAGAACTTCTCTGTCTTCTGCAACCACGTCACGATCATCCCCGCGATCAAGGCCATTCTCGATTCCCCTGACCTGCGCCTCGACGGCTTCATCGGGCCAGGCCACGTCTCGACCGTGATCGGCTGCCGGCCATATGAGTTCATCGCGCGCGACTACGCCAAGCCGGTCGTGGTGGCCGGGTTCGAGCCGCTCGACATCCTGCAGTCGATCTACATGCTGATGCTTCAGCTCTCGGAAGGCCGATCGGAGATCGAGAACCAGTACTCCCGCGTGGTGCCGTGGGACGGGAACATGGTCGCGCTGCGCGCGATCGGCCAGACGATGGAACTGCGCCCGTACTTCGAATGGCGCGGCCTCGGCTTCATCTCGCACTCCGCGCTCAAGGTCAGGGAGGATTACGCGGCATTCGACGCTGAGTCCTTGTTCGGTGTGCCCGGCGTAAGGGTCGCCGATCCCAAGGCGTGTCAGTGCGGCGAGGTGCTCAAGGGCGTGCTCAAGCCGTGGGAGTGCAAGGTCTTCGGCACCGCGTGCACGCCGGAGACCCCGATCGGCACCTGCATGGTCTCCCCGGAGGGGGCCTGCGCCGCGTATTACAACTACGGCAGGCTCACTAGGACCAAGGTGCCGCTGGCCATGCCCGGCAGGCGGTCATGACGGCCGGCTGGGTCGAGCGCGCGCTCGAGGAGCACGAGAGGCCGAGGCCGAGGCGCCCGAGCGCAGGGGCTCGCCGCAGCCGCTGCCCGGCACCGTGCGCGAGGAGATGGTGCTCGAGCGGATCGACCGGGCCAGGCGGGCGCGGGCCAGGGTGCGGGAAGACCGGATCACGATGTCGCACGGGGCCGGCGGCAAGGCGACGCAGTCGCTGATCGAGGCGATCTTCCTCGACGCGTTCCGCAACCCGCAGCTCGAGCCGCTCGAGGACGCGGCCCGGCTGGACGTCGGGACCGCGCGGCTGGCCCTGACCACGGACTCCTACGTCGTGTCCCCGCTGTTCTTCCCCGGCGGCAACATCGGCGACCTCGCGGTGAACGGCACGGTCAACGACCTCGCCGTCTCAGGCGCGACGCCGCTGTACCTATCGGCCGGGTTCATCCTCGAGGAGGGCTTCGCCGTCGAGGACCTGACCAGGATCACGGCGTCGATGCAGGCGGCCGCGCAGGCCGCCGGCGTGTCCATTGTCACGGGCGACACGAAGGTCGTGCAGATGGGCAAGGCCGACGGCTGCTACATCAACACCGCGGGCGTCGGGCTGATCGAGCCTGGTGTCGAGCTTGGTGTGGCGACCGCGCGACCCGGCGACGCGATCATCGTGTCTGGCCCGATCGGCGACCACGGCGTCACGATCATGCTGGCCCGCGGCGAGCTCGACATCGAGGCCGACATCGTGTCGGACACCGCGCCGCTGAACGGACTGGTCGCAGCGCTGCTCGCGCAGGTGTCGGGGGTCCGCGCGATGCGCGACGCGACCCGCGGCGGCGTGGCGACGATACTCAACGAGATCGCCACAGCCGCAGACGTGGGCGTGCTGGTCAGCGAGGACGCCATCCCGGTACGCACCGAGGTTCGCGGGGCGGCCGAACTCCTCGGGATCGATCCCATGTACGTCGCGTGCGAGGGCCGGATGGTGGTAGTGGTCGACCCCGCGCAGGCCGACGCCGCGGTCGCGGCGCTGCGCGCGCATGAGGCTGGCGCCGAGGCCGCCGTGATCGGCCATGTGGTGCCCGGCCCGGCCGGCGTGGTCCAGCTGCGGACGGCGTTCGGCGGCACCAGGATCGTGGATCTGCTGGTCGGCGACCCGCTGCCGCGCATCTGCTGAGCTGGAAGCCCTGAACGATGCACGAACTAGCGATCACCGAGAGCGTCGTGGCCGCCGTCGCCGAGCGCGTGCCCGGCGCGAAGGTCACGACCGTGCGACTGGAAATCGGCGCGCTGTCCGGCGTGGTCGCCGACTCGGTCAGGTTCTGCTTCGACCTCGTCACCGAGGGGACCGACCTGGAAGGCGCGTGCCTGGAGATCGTCGAGCCCGCAGCCTGCTGCACGTGCCATACGTGCGGGGCCGAGTTCGCGCCCGACTGGCCGATTCTGCTCTGCGCGTGCGGCAGCGCGGACGTCGCGATCCTGTCTGGCCAGGACCTGCGGATCCTGTCTGTGCAGGTGGCCTGAGATGTGCGCGACGTGCGGCTGCGAGGGGTCAGGTGCCGTGGTGCACACCGAGCACGGCTCGGCACACGATCATGACCTCGGGCACGACGGCGGTCACCCCCACGCGCACGTGATCCCGCCAGGCGACGCACGGACCGTGCACCTGCAGCAGAAGGTGCTCGCGAAGAACGACGGCATCGCGGCGCAGAACCGCGACCGGCTCGCCGCTCGCGGCGTCCGCATGCTCAACCTGATGAGCTCGCCGGGAGCCGGCAAGACCACGCTGCTCGAGTGCACAGCGAGGGCGCTGGCTGGCGCGATGGACATCGCCGTGGTCGAGGGAGACCAGGAGACCGCCCTGGACGCGAGCCGGATCAGCGCCGCGGGCTGTAGGGTCGTCCAGATCAACACCGGGTCAGGCTGTCACCTGGACGCCGCGATGGTGCAGCGCGCGATCACCGAACTCGACCCGGCCGCCGGCACCGCGGTGATCATCGAGAACGTGGGCAACCTGGTCTGCCCCGCCCTGTTCGACCTCGGCGAGGCGCACCGGGTCGTACTGGCGGCGGTGACCGAGGGCCCCGACAAGCCGATGAAGTACCCGCAGATGTTCAGGCGGGCCGACCTGGTCCTGCTCACCAAGGTGGACCTGCTCCCGTACATCGAGTTCGACACCGAGCAGTACGCCGCCGACCTAGCCCGCGTGAGCCCGTCTGCGAGGCTCATGCACCTGTCCGCGGTCAGCGGCGTGGGCATGAACGCCTGGCTCGAATGGCTCACCGCAGCGGCGACCGCGAAGCCCGCCTAGGAACGGAGCCCTGGAAATAGAACAGCGAAGGACCGACGACCGCGCTGTTTGAACCTCGGCGGCACGTAGCTGTTCAAAGCGCGTTGGTCCCTGCGGTCCTGGCGGCCGCCACGACGGCCTGGCCGAGGCTGATCCCGCCGTCGTTGCACGGGATGCGCGAGTGCGTGAGCACCGTGAAGCCGTTCGACTCGAGCAACCCGACGGCGGTGTGCAGCAACAGCAGATTCTGGAACACCCCGCCGGATAGCGCGACCGTGTCCAGGCCAGTCCGCTCCCGCAGCAGTTCGCAGCAATCGGCAATCAGCCCCGCGATCCCGTGATGAAATCTGGCCGCGATCCTTTCGCTAGCGACACCGGCCGCCAGGTCTTCGGCCGCGGCGCGGACCAGGTCGGTGCCGGCCACCCGCAGGACCTCACCCGGCTCGACCGACGCCCGGTAGCCGCCGGTCTCGGCCTGGTCGGCGAGTTGCTCGAGTTCGATAGCGGCCTGGCCCTCGTAGTTCACGGCGTCCCTGACGCCGAGCAGCGCCGCCACCGCGTCGAACAGCCGGCCCGCGCTCGACGTCAGCGGCGCGTTAATGCCGCGCCTGGCCATCGTGACCACGCTTGCCCACTGTGCCTCGTTGCGCCGCTCGACCGCGAGCGGGCTCCCAGGCCCGGAGGGGTACGCCGCGTCGAGGTAGGCGGCGGCCATCCGCCATGGCTGCCTGATCGCGGCCGCACCGCCCGGCATCGGCACGGGCGCGAGATGACCGGCGCGTTCGAACCCGGCCAGCCCGGCGATCAGGAACTCACCGCCCCAGATGGTGCCGTCGGGGCCGTAGCCGGTGCCATCGAACGCCACCCCGATCACGCGCTCGCCATCCGCGCCGGCGCCGTTGTCGGCGAGGCAGGAGACGATGTGCGCGTGGTGGTGCTGCACGCCGACGAGATGGAGCGCGGGATCGGCGTCGGCCAGGTTGAGTGCGTATTTCGTCGACAGGTAGTCAGGATGCAGGTCGTGCGCGATCACTTCGGGCCGGATCTCGAACAGCGTGGCGAAGTGCTCGATCCCCTCGGTGAACGACCGCAGCGTCTCGGCGTTCTCCAGGTCGCCGATGTGCTGGGAGACGAACGCCCGGTCGTCCTTGGCGAGGCAGAACGTGCTCTTCAGCTCGGCGCCGCAGGCCAGCACTGGCGCGGCGAACCGAGCGGCCACGCGCAGCGGCTCAGGCGCGTACCCACGAGCCCTGCGTAGCAGCGACGCCCGACCGCGAAACGGGCGCACGACCGAGTCGTCGGTCCTGATGTGGATCGGCCGGTCGTGGGTGAGAAAGGCGTCCGCGATGCCGCCCAGCCGCTCCAGCGCGTCGTCGTCCTGGTACGCGATCGGCTCGTCAGATACGTTGCCGCTGGTCAGGACGATGGGGCCGCCGGTCTGGCCGAGCAGCAGATGATGCAGCGGCGTGTAAGGCAGCATCACGCCGAGGTGCCGGTTGCCTGGCGCGACTGCGGCGGCGACGTACCCGCCCGCCAGCCTTGGAAGCAGCACGATCGGCCGCTGGCGACTGGCCAGCAGCCCTGCAGCGACGTCGTCGACCGCGCACAGGCGGCGCGCCTGGTCGAGCCCGGCCGTCATCACCGCGAACGGCTTGTCCTCGCGATGCTTGCGCTCCCGCAGCGCCGCGGTCGCCCGCTCGCTCCGCGCGTCGGCGGCCAGATGATAGCCACCTATCCCCTTCACCGCGAGCACGCCACCTGCCGCGAGCACTTCGGCCGCTGCTTCGATGGGATTAACAGGACGTTCGGCGCCAGTGTCGCTCGTCAGCCTGAGCCGTGGCCCGCAGGCCGGGCAGCACGTCGGCTGGGCGTGGAACCTGCGGTTGGCCGGGTCGTGGTACTCCCGCGCGCACGGCGCGCACATCGCGAAACCCGCCATCGTCGTCAGCGGCCGGTCGTACGGCACGCCCGTGACGATCGTGAACCTCGGGCCGCAGTTGGTGCAGTTGATGAACGCGTACCCGAACCGGCGGTCCGCGGGGTCGGCGAGTTCGGCGAGGCAGTCCTCGCAGGTGGCCGTGTCGGCCGAGACCAGGGTCCGGCGCGGCCCCCGCACCTGGCTCGGCGCGATCGTGAACGTGGTTGAGCCATCGGGCCGTAGCGGCTTCGTCGCGATCTGCTCGATGCTGGCCAGCGGCGGTGCGTCAGTACGGAGCGCGGCCATGAACGCGGCGACGGTCTCTGGCGCCCCTTCGACCTCCGCGAACACCCCGTCGACGTCATTGCCGACCAAGCCGCCGAGGCCGAGCCCGCTAGCCAGGGAATACACGAACGGCCGGAAGCCGACACCCTGGACAATCCCGGTGACCCGGACGTGCGTCCTGATCCGCTGGCTCACCACTCCAGTGTGGCAAAAATCCGGGTGCCGGAAGGGAGTCCGGCACCCGGATGTTGCGGCGCTAGTTGCCCGGCGGGATCAGCCGTAAACGTGCAGGACGATGTTGCCGATCGAGCCAGGGGTGGTGTTGGCGAGGATGTTGCGCAGCAGCGCGGGCGCGACCGTGGTGCGCGTCCGCGGAACGGTGGCGAACGCGCTCCAGGTCCCGGCGGTCAGGGTCTGGAACCTGACGTGGGTGGAGAACGGCGCCTTGTAGGCAAGCAGCAATGGACCGGTGCCGTTCAGCCGCGGCACGGAGACAGCCGGGCCGGTCAGGGCGACCGCTCCTGGCACCTGGGTCGGACCTGTCCAGGTCAGGTGACTCCAGTTCGTCGTGTGGTCGTCAGCTGTGGTGCTGTAGAACAGGTCGTGGCTTCCGAGCTGCTTCCAGAACACGTAGATCAGTCCGGTCGATGTGCTGGTCGTCTGCTCGGTGATGGCGGGAGCCGCGCTGGTGCACGGCGCCACGGTGCAGTGCGCGCTGCTCGGCGACGGCGGGTTGCCCGGCACCTTGTCAGAAGGCATCCAGCCGAAGTTCCTCCCCCGCGGGATGCCGATGGAGTACCTGACGTGGTTCGCTGGGCCGCGCCAGGCGACCATCACGACGTTCTTGTGGTCGGGGAAGAACACCGCGGGAGCGCTGAACGTGCTTGCCCACTTGATGCTCGCTGGCAAGAAGGCGGGCGTGGTGAAGCTGATCGTGCCGTTCGCCTTCGTCTCGCCTTGCGCGTACCAGATGTGCCGGTTGAGGTGGCCTGCCCACACGATCAGGACGGCGTTGCGGCCGAGCGGGTCGGTGTACGACGCGACCGAGGGCGACGCGCTGGTCAGGGCGCCGCCAAGCTCGGCAACGTGCGACCAGTGCTGCTTGGTATTGGTCCGGTACTTATAGAAGATGTGGCCAGCGGAACCGCGACCGCGCCAGGCGACGAGCAGGCCCTGGCCGACCGGGTTGGGGAAGGTGACAGTGCTCAGGGCCGGGGAACTGTTGGTCAGCGCACCAGGGACGGGCTTGCTCGGGCCTGACCAGGTGGCCGTCGTCGCGGCCAGCGCGGCCCCGGCGCCCAGGGCGCAGACGGTGCCGGCTACCGAAACCGCCGAGACAAACCTCGTGACGGGACGTCTCAACATTCTTAACCTCGCGTTCTTTGATGGCAGATGCCGTCGCCTCAAGATGAGGCACGGAAAGCCTCGATGGGCGCGCTGAGCCGGCAGCTAGTAATTCCCGTGACTTTCCTGGGTTCTGCCTGAGTTTTCCGTCCATCGCACCCGCCACCGCGGCCTGGCCTGGACAGGGTTCGGTCAGGCCGGCGCCCAGGAGCGGAGGTGTGGTCTCCGGTGTAGTGCGCCGGCCGGACGGGGCCGGGCTCGCGCGCGTATGCGTCACCGTGACCGGGGCCGCGGGGGCTCGGCCGGCAGTCACCGGACAGGGCGGCCGATACCTGATCACTGGCCTGCGACCTGGTTTCTATGCGGTCGGTTTCAGCGACTGCGGTGCTCGCGGACGCTACCTGGACCACTGGTACGGCGGCTCGGTCCTGCCTCATGGCGCTGCCCGGATCCAGGTGACCGCGAGCACGCCGGTCGCGCTTAAGCCGGTGACCCTCGAGCCAGTCGGCGGCATGCGCGCAGCCGCTCGTGCCTTCGCGCGGCGGGCGGCTTCGCGGGCTGGCATTGCAGCCGCCAGGGGACCGTCGATCAGCGGCGTCGTGAAGGACGCGGCGGGCAAAGGCCTGGCCGGGATCTGCGTGAGCGCCTTCACCCAGACAGCCAACAGCGCGACCGGTGAGGGGACTCTGACTGGCCGCGGCGGCCGTTACAAGTTCGACGTCGGACGCGGCAAGTGGGAGGTCAGCTTTGCTAACGACTGCGGCGGCACGTACGCGCCGCAGTGGTGGAACCACGCTGCCTCCGAGGCCAAAGCCACGCTGCTTACAGTGGGCCGGAGCAGCCACTTCACGGGCATCGACGCGAAGCTCGTGACCGGCGGCGTGATCACCGGAACGGTCAGGGCGCGGAGCAGTTCAGGCCCGCGGCTCGGGGGCGTTTGCGTAGTCGCGACCGGGCGCGGTCGCGCGGCCGGGATCGAGCAGCAGGCGAAGACGCGCAAGGACGGTAGCTACCGGATCACCGGCCTCGGCACCGGCAAGTATCAGGTGGAGTTCGATTCGCACTGCGGCGCAGGTGGGCGTTACATCGGGCGGAGGCTCAAGGATCTGGTAAGCGTCACCAATGGCAAGACCACCCGTGGCATCAATACGTTACTGGCACCGTAAGGTCCGGTGTGTCGGGCTCCCCGGTCAAATCGGTCTGCGTCGTGGCCGTCGACAGTGGTGGCCTCGCGATCGGCTTCACAACGACGGGCCGTCGCGGTCACTTCGCCTTCGGACGTCTGCACTCAGGCCGCTACGCGATCGACTTCTTCCTGTGCGGCCGGGGTACATCACACCTCGCCAACGTGGCGAGCCCGGACTTGCGAGTCGGCAGCAGGCCGGTCACCGGCGCCGGGGTGACGCTGCCGCAGTCCGGCGCCGTGTCGGGAACAGTCCGCGACGGCAGCGCGGCCGGGCCGGTCGCTGGCATCTGCGTCGAAGCCACAGCGAAGAGCGGCAGGGGAGCGGCCGGACTCGCTGTGACCGACGGTCACGGCCGGTATCTGATGACCGGGTTGGCGGCTGGCACCTACACGATCCTGTTCGCCCCTGACTGCCCTGCGAGCGTGGGCGGTTTCGAGCCGCAGTGGTTCGACGGCCAGCAAGCAGAATCGCGGGCCACGCCGATCACCGTCACCGCAGGCGCCACCCACTCAGGCGTCGGCGCGACGTTGACCGCCGAGGGCGGGATCTCGGGCACGGTGCAGGTGTCCGGTCAGCCTGCCGCCGGGGTTTGCGCGATCGCGTTCCCGGTCAGCGGAGGCCGCGGGCCCGCTGTGGCCGAGACCGGAGCCGATGGCAGCTACGAGATGGACGCCCTGGCGGGTGGCAGCTATGACGTCGAGTTCACAGCGGGCTGCGGCGACAGCAGTTACATCACGCAGTGGTTCAACGGTGCCGCCAGCAAGGGCGCGGCGACGCCTGTGACCGTGACCGCGGGATCGGTGACCCAGGCGATCGACGCCCACTGACTCCGGTCAGGCCCCGCCGGAGATCACGCCTATCGGCACTGAGGCCTAGTTCACAAGCATGACCAAGGTCCCGGTCCACCGGCGACCTTCGTACCTGCCTGGGCATGGAGCCCGCGCGATCTACTGGAATCGCGGGCGTCCGTTCGCGAGCACCAGACAGGAGCGTGCCATGAACGTGTTCAGAGCACCCGCCAACGAGCGTCCCGGGCTGGCGCACACGCCAGAGGAGATCTCTCGATTTGTGGTCGAGGCGGCCGTGCAAGCGCCGTCTGTGCACAACACCCAGCCCTGGTGGTTCAGCTCCGACGGCCGTGAGATCACCCTGCACGCAGACGCCGAGCGGCGGCTCAGCGTCGCCGATCCGCATGGCAGGGAGATGATGATCAGCTGCGGCGCCGCGCTGTTCACCGCGAGGGTGGCGCTGCGCTACCTCGGCCTGGTGCCCGCGGTGCACCTGCTGCCCGACCCTGACCTTCCGAACCTGGTGGCAAGGATCACCTATGGCGAGGAACAGGTCGCTCCGGCCGACTACGAGCGCGATCTGTTCGCGGAGATACCGCGACGGCGCACCCACCGGGGTGGCTTCGACCGCGAGCCCCTGCCGGCCAGCGTGATCGCCGTCGTACGCGACGAGGCATCCAGGGAGCAGGCTTCGCTCGCGATCATGACCGACGAGACGCAGCGCGGCGCCCTCGCCGCGGTGGTCGAGGCGGCGGACTTCGCGCTCAGGCTCGATGCGGAGCGGACGCGTGAGCAGTCCAAGTGGGCGCCCCCGCCGGGCACCCAGCGGCGGGACGGCGTGCCAGCGACCGCCTATCCCGCGCGGCCCGAGCGCACCGAGCCTTCGTTCCCCGCCAGGGACTTCGCGCACGGCAGAGGCTGGGGGCTGCCACCGACGGGTACGGACGCGGTGCCCAGGTCGGCCGGGCTTGTCTGCGTGCTGACCACGCCGTCTGACCGGCCGCTGGACTGGGTCAACGCTGGTCAGGCGCTGCAGCGGGTGTTGCTCGCGGCCGCTAGTTGCGGACTGACCGCGGCGCTGCACAGCCAGCCGCTTGAGGTCGCCGATCTGCGTGCCTTCATCGGAGCCACCCTCTGCGAGGGAGCTCACCCGCAGATGGTGATTAGGCTCGGCTGTACAGGCCGGGCATCGGCCAGCGTGCGGCGCAGCGTCGACGAAGTGCTGCTCTAGTGCGCGGCGTGCAGGCGAGGGCCGAGCGGAAGGCGCCGTGCTGTGGTGGATGAGAGCGCCAAGGACAGCGCCTCGATCAGGGTGTTCCTGCTCGACGACCACGAGATCGTCAGGCGCGGGGTGAAGGACCTGCTCGAGGCCGAAGCCGACATCATCGTGATCGGCGAGGCGGGCACCGCCGCGTCCGCGCTGGCGCGGATTCCGGCGCTGCGGCCCGACGTCGCGGTGCTCGACGTACGCCTGCCGGACGGTGACGGCGTGAGCGTCTGCCGTGACATCAGGTCGCAGCTGCCCGAGGTGGCCTGCCTGATGCTCACCTCGTTCGGCGATGACGAAGCCCTCTTCGACGCCATCATGGCTGGCGCGGCTGGCTACGTGCTCAAGCAGATCAGGGGGACTGACCTGGTCGGCGCCGTGCGGACCGTCGCGTCGGGGCGGTCATTGCTCGATCCGGAGGCGGCCAGCCGGGTCATGGCGCGGATGCGCGATCAGTCGCGCCGCTCCGACCCGCTCGCCGCGCTCACCGGCCAGGAGCGGAAGATCCTCGAGCTTATCGGCGAGGGCCTGACGAACCGGCAGATCGGCGAGCGGATGTTCCTCGCGGAGAAGACCGTGAAGAACTACGTGTCGGCCCTGTTCGCCAAGCTCGGCATGGAGCGGCGCACGCAGGCGGCCGCGTACGCGGCCCGCATCTTCGACACCCCGGACCAGCAACCTGGCTAAGGCCACGTTCGTAGCGACCGCGTGGCGCGCCGTGTCCGACAGCGGCTCTCGCATGGCCTTCTTCAACTGCGCAAATCCGCCGTGGCCGCGATGGGGACCAAGGTCCCGGCGGGTGACGACCCTCGGCCCTGACCCGACAGGGGTCCGCGGGCGGATGCTGAGTGCGGTTAAGGAAATGGAAGCCCGGCGGGCGCCAGGAATGGCTCCGGGGGCGGATGTTAGGAGGAATCGAAATGCGCAGAAGGACATTCGACGCCCTGATGGTGGTGGCCGGTCTTGCCCTGACCGCTGTGCTGTTGGTCGCTGGCGGCCTGCTGACGTGGGGCCACACCTTTGTCAGCAGCGAAGTACGCAGCCAGCTTGCGGCACAGAAGATCGTCTTCCCGCCCGCATCAAGCCAGGCGATCACGTCGCTGCCCAAGGCGGACGCGAAGGCTATGAGCGTCTACGCGGGCCAGGACGATGACAACCGGTGCGCAGGCGCAGACCTATGCCGACCACTTCATCGCGGTGCACCTGCGTGAGATCGGCGGCGGGCTGACCTACAGCCAGCTGTCCGCGAAGGCGATGGCTGACCCGAAGAACGCGGCTACTGGCCGACCAGGTCGCGACGGTGTTCAAGGGCACGACGCTGCGGGGGATGTTGCTTAACGCCTACGGGTTCTGGCAGATGGGCCAGATCGCCTGGATCGCGGCGATCGCCGCCTTCGCGGGCGCGGCGCTGATGCTGATCCTGTCGCTGGCGGGAGCCTGGCACCTGCGCCGGGTGCCTGAAACCGCCGAGGTGCTCACCAAGGTTGCGCACGCACAGGTCCAGACGGTCTGAGCGAGTCGCTCGGCCATCGCGACCCGCCGGCCTGAACGGCCGGACCAAGCCCCGCCGGCCTGAACGCCGGCAGAAAGTCCCCGCCGACCAGAGGCCGGCGGGGACTGCGGGTGATATCGATAGTTGTCATGAAGATTTGCGTAACGGGTTCAAGCGGGCGGGCAGGCCGGGCAGTGGTGGCAGACCTGGCCGAGCACGGTCATCGCGTCGTCGGGGTCGATCTGGTCCTACCTGGCGCCGACGAACGGCTGGCCGAGTTCCTGCGGGCCGACCTGACCGACTACGGGCAGGTCATCGAGGTTGTGCGGGGCGCGGATGCCGTGATTCACCTTGCCAACATCCCGGCGCCTGGTCTGCGCACGCCGAGCGTGACCTTCAACGACAACATGACCATGAACTTCAATGTCTTCCATGCCGCGGCGCAGGCTGGCCTGCGGCGGGTGGTCTGGGCATCCAGCGAGACGACCCTCGGTCTGCCGTTCAGCACGCCGCCTCGCTACGCGCCCGTGGACGAGGACCACTATCCGGTGCCGACGTCGACCTATGCGCTGTCCAAGGTCGCCAGCGAGACCGTCGCGGACCAGATCGCCCAGTGGTCAGGGATCCCGTTCGTCGCGCTGCGGTTCTCGAACATCCTCGGGCCCGCGGACTACCAGCGCTTCCCGACCTACTGGGACGACCCCGCGAGGCGGAGTTGGAACCTGTGGGGCTACATCGACGAGCGGGACGCCGCCCAAGCGTGCCGCCTGGCGCTCGACGCCGATATCTCGGAAGTGGGCAGTAGCGCGAGCTTCGTGATCGCCGCCGCCGACACCGTGATGAATCGGCCGAGCGCCGACCTGATGCGTGAGGTCTTCCCCGGCGTCCCGCTCAGGGGAGAGATCGAGGGCACGGACACGCTGCTCAGCAACGCCCTCGCCAGGAAGGTCCTCGCCTTCACCCCGCACCACTCCTGGCGTCACCACCTCAACCCGTAGTCCGCCAAAGAGGATCAGCGCAGCCGGCGCAGGAACGGGTCTTGTGGCTCAGCGGGAACGATCCTGATCCGAGCGTCCACCGGATGCGCCCCCGCGCTCTGCGCGATGACAGGGTTGAGTTCGAGTTCAGCGATCTCGGGCACTTCGTCGGCCAGCCGGGAGATCCTGAGCAGGATGCCGGCCAGGGCATCCCGGTCTACGGGGGCACTGCCGCGGTGGCCGTAG
This sequence comes from uncultured Actinomycetota bacterium, assembly GCA_963696215.1. Taxonomy (GTDB): domain Bacteria; phylum Actinomycetota; class Actinomycetes; order Streptosporangiales; family Streptosporangiaceae; genus Chersky-822. The sequence continues at coordinate 373,184 of CAVOJF010000001.1, read as the reverse complement.
AACAACGGCGCAGCCCGGATGCCTTTGATCATTTCCTGCGCGTCGACGTCGGTCAGCGGGGTCAGGCGGGCGGTGTGGTCGCCGAGCACATCGGTTGCCACGCCGCCGAGGCCGAACACGACGAGCGGCCCGAACACCTGCTCGTGCACGACGCCGGCCAGGACCTCGATGCCGTCGGTCAGCATCGGCTGGACGAGGATCTGGCGCAGATCGGGCCCGAACCGCGTGGTCAGTTCGGCGTAGCCGCGGACGAGGTCGTCCTCGCTCCGCAGGTCGAGCAGCACGGCACCAGCGTCCGTCTTGTGCACCAGTCCCTTGACCTCGGCCTTGAGCACCATCGGACCGCCACCTAGTTCCGCGGCGGCCGCCACGGCATCGTCCCCGCTGGCAACACCCTTCGCGGCGACTAGGTCGATTCCGTAACAGGCGAGCAGGCTGGTCACCTGGTCTGCCGGGAGCCAGCCGCCGAGATGCTGCCTGGCCAGGAAGTCGGCCACCAGCTGGCGGGCATCGTCGGGTCTGATCCTGTCCAGTTCAGGCACCTGACCCGCCGGGCTCGAGCGCCAGGTGCCGTACTTGACGGCGTGACCGAGCGCGCGGGCGGCGGTCTCGGGGAACAGGTAAGACGGGATCGCGTCTGGTACCGGCACCGCGGCTGGATCGTCGGCGTTGCCGGCCGGCACGGCCGGCTTGGCGCGCTTCGTCGCGGGTCGCATCAGCCGCACGGACTCCCGCTGGTCCAGTGTGACCGCGACGAGCGGCTTGACGATCCCGATGCCACCGATCACGGTCGAGAGATGCCCGAGCGCCGTCGGCACGGTGATCGCCATGACCGCATCGACGCCATCGTCCATGGCCACCTGTTCCAAGCAGGACCTGAACGCCCGCCTGCTGACCGCGGCCGAGGTGTCAACCGGCCCGGTGACGACCGCGCCGCTGGGTAGCAGCCTGCGCAGGCGCCGCTGCGTCGCCTCGGACAAGCCCGCCACGGTGAGGTTGTTGTCGCCGCAGGCATCGGCGGCGAGCACGCCGGCTCCGCCCGCGTTGGAGACGATCCCGATCCTGCCGCCTGCGGGCAGGGGCTGGCAGGCCAGCAAGGCGGCGACGTCGACGAGCTCGCCCAGGCTCGTCGTGGCGATGACACCGGCCTGGCCGAATAGCGCTTCCTGGGTGATCAGAGGCGTCGCGGCCGCCGCCGTGTGCGACGCGGCAGCGCGCTGGCCGGCCGCCGACCTGCCGCCGATCACGGTGAGCACGGGGAACTGCCGGCCGACCCGGCGGGCGGTCTGGGCGAACCGGCGCGGGCTGCCGAACGACTCGACGTAGAGCACAGCCAGCCTGGTCCTGCCGTCCTGCTCCCACCACGTGAGCATGTCGTTGCTCGACACGTCGTACTTGTCGCCGACCGAGGCGAACGACGACACGCCGATACCGAGCCTGGTCAGATGATCGAGCACCGCAATGCCGATGCCGCCTGACTGCATGACCAGGCCGGCACGGCCGGCGATGGGCTGGGCGCCGGCAAAAGTTGCGTTGAGGCCGATCTGCGGCACGGCGACGCCGAAGCAGTTCGGGCCGACCAGGCGCATGCCGTGACGGCGGCACGCGGCCAGCAATTCGGAGCCGGTCTCGGTGTCGATCTCCGCTGTCACCACCACCAGAGACCGCGCTCCCCGGCGGCCGCAGTCCTCCGCGACGGCTGTGACTTGCCCGGGCGGCACGGCGAGGACGGCGAGGTCGGGCGGCTCCGGCAGGTCGGCGACGGCTGGCACGGAGCTCACGCCGAGGACGGACGATGCGTTCGGGTTGACCGCGTACAGCTGGCCGCGGAAGCCGGCCCTGATCATGTTCCGCAGGATCGCGTGCCCGACCCGCCCGGGTTTGCGGCTGGCGCCGACGACCGCGACCGAGGCCGGCTCCAGCAGGTACCGCAGGCTGGCGACGTCGGCGAAGCGCTCGCGCATCGCCACCGAGTCCAGGTAGCTGTGCAGCTGCTCGTCGGCCTCGTCAGCGGGCAGCGGGAAGGTCGTCTCGATCACCCCTTCGAAGACCTCTCGCCGCGCGGCCAGGCCGGCGTTGGCGAACACCCTGAGCATCGCGACGTTGTCGGCCAGCGTCTGCGCGGTGAAGGCGCGCACGCCGCGGAGCCGCGCAGTCGAGATGAGGTGATCGAGCAGGAGGCTCGCGACGCCGCGCCCGTGCATGTGGTCGGTCACCGCGAACGCGATCTCGGCGACTCCCGGCTTGCCAGTCGGCTCGTAGCTGGCGACCCCGACCAGTTGATCTCCGAGCCAGGCGAGCAGCGCGAAGTGGCGGGCATCGGGCGGCCTGCTGACGCGCGCGGCCTCCCTGTCCGCTGACTTCGCACTCAGGCTGAAGAAGCGCAGGTAGGTGTTGGCCTGCGACATCCGCGCGTGCATCTGCCTGATGGCGTCCTCATCCTGCGCCCTTGCCTGCCTGATCAGGACCGTCGTGCCATCGGTGAGCAGCGCGTAGACCCCGTCCGCTGAACTGGGATCCGCTGCGTTCATCGGCACCTGCCAACCTCAAGTTCGTTGCCGGTTGCTACCAGGATGCCCGTTCCGGCCGCCGCGGGTGCCATCGGGCGCACCAGGCAGGGACGTTCGGCCCTAACGTGCCGGTGACGCGGACGGCATGGTGGGTCGCATCGCACCGCGATGTCGTGCGGAAATGAGGTTGGCTATGGACGAGTACAGAGCGCTGGACGAGCTGAGCAGGACCCAGGCACTCGAACTGCTCGGCAGCGTAAGCCTGGGTCGCCTGGTCTTCACCCATCAGGCGCTTCCGGCGATTCGTCCGGTCAACCACGTGGTCGAGGGCGAGTCCATCATCGTCAGGGCCACCGTCGGTGCGGCGATCACCTCGGCGGCCGGCAGGCACGGGGTGGTGGTCGCCTACGAGGCCGACGCCATCGACTCGCAGACGCGGCTCGGCTGGAGCGTGATCGTGGTCGGGACCGCCAGGCTCATGACCGACGAGCGTGCCGCCGCTCGCTACCGGGCGCGGCTGCGGCCGTGGATCGCAGGGACCGCGGAGGACGTCATCACGATCTCCGCGGAACTGGTTACCGGCTTCCGGCTGATTCCAGCGGCGACGGCAACGCCGTGCGCCTCGTGACCGGTTGCCTGCTGGCAGGATGGGCCCATGCCGACTCATGTTGCACTGCTGCGGGGGATCAACGTGGGGGGCGGCGGCAAGGTGCCGATGGCCGAACTCAGGGAACTGCTCACTAAGCGCGGCCACGCCGATGTGAAGACCTACATCCAGACCGGCAACATCATCTTCACGCCATCGCATGACGACACCGACGCGCTGGCGGCCGAGCTTCAGGACGCGATCAAGTCCTCGTTCGGCGTGAACACGTCCGCCGTCGTGCTGACCAGGGCCGAGCTGGCCAAGATCATCGGGGCCAATCCCTACCCCGACGAGCCGAACCCGAAGTGGGTACACGGTGTCTTCCTGCTGACCGCGCCGGATCAGGCGCAATTCGACCGCGTCGCTGAGGCCGTGGCCGCGGTCGCGGAGAAGGGCAGCAGGGACGAGGCGGCCATCGTCGGCAGGACGCTTTACCTGCACACGCCGGACGGATTCGGCACCAGTGAGCTGGCGAAGGAGCTGCTGCTGAAGAACCGCCGGGACCCGCTCGCCTCGGGTACCGCGCGCAACTGGGCGACGGTCAACAAGCTGCTCGCGCTCTGCGAGGACTAGGCCAGGCTGATCGCGCGCCTGACTCGTTCGTGGTCCGCCCACAGCCGGTCCCAGAGCGCTGCCCGGCCGGGGTCAGGATCGGTGATCACGCCCGCCGCGCCAGGCCCGCCGGGCCGGCCGCTGGCCTCGGGCCCTTCGGGCCGGCCGCTGGCTTCGGGCCCGCCGGGCCGGCCGCTGGCCTCGGGCCCGCCGGGCAGCGGGCACCCGGCGGCGCGGGCCGCGACCAGCGCCGCGCCCAGCGCCGAGAAGTCCGCGCTTCGCGCCGCCGAGTCCGGGCCGTGCCCGCTCGGCATGATCACACGGCGGCCGGTTGCGTCGGCGAGGTCGGCGCGGAACGCTGCCGTTTCCGCGCTGCCGCCTGCGACCAGCAGGTCCGCCCCGTGCTGGCCGGCCGCGGCCAGGACGTCCAGGCACCTGCGGCTCTCGAGCACGATCCCGTTGACCAGGCCCCTGGCCAGGTGCCGCCGGTCGTGACCGAGGGTGAGCCCGGTGACGGTTCCAGAAAGCGCCGGATCCCACAGCGCGCCCTGCTCACCTGGGCTCAGATACGGCAGCACGACGGGCGCCTCGCCGGGATCGACCTGCGCGGCGAGCCCGATCACGCCTGCTTCGTCCAGCGGGTTCCCTTTCTCGTCCGTACCGAGCAGGTCGGCCAGCCAGCGCAGAGCGCTGCCGGTGGCGAGCAGATCCATCTCCTGCCCCCACCGGTCAGGTTCGGCCAGCGGCGTCACCAGGAAGCGGTGCCGCGGATCCAGCAGCGGCTGACCGGCCACGCCGAGTATCACCGTGCTCGTCCCGGCCACGTAGGCGACTTGGCCTGGCGCCCGCGCCCCGAGGCCCAGGGCGCCGAGCACCGAGTCAGCGGCGCCGACGCACACGGGTATCTGCCCGCAGCCCAGCCCGGCGGCAACCTCGCCGCGCAGCGGCCTGGACGTCGCGGGCGGCAGCACGGGCGGCAGGTTGGGCAGCGGTCCGGCGAGCGACGCCGCTGCGGCTAGCAGGCCGGCATCCCATCCGCCGCCGAGCAGGCTGTAGGCGCCGAATCCAGTGGCCGTGCTCGGATCGGTGGCGGCTTGCCCGGTCAGCCACCAGAACAGGTAGTCCTTGGCGCCGAGCACGGATGTGGTGGCGGCGGCGCGGTGCGGCTCGCGCTCGGCCAGCCGCAGGAACATAGGCAGCAGGTAACGGCCGTCGACCCACTGGCCGGTGATCTCGTAGAGGCTGCCAGCCAGTGACCTGAACCTGGGCAGCCTGGCCCTCGGCCCTGCTGTCCTCCCAGGTGATCGCCTGGCCGATGGTCGCTCCGTCGGCGTCGGCGGTAACCAGCGTCGGAATCATTGCCGACAGGCCGATAGCGAGCCAGTGTCCCGGCGGTGCATCCTTGGCAAGCGCTGCTGCCGCATACCGCACGGCCGCGATCCAGTCGGCCGGATCCTGCTCGGCCGCGCCTGGCTCAGGCCTGCTGGTCGGGTAGCTGGCGCTGGCCCGGGCTACGACCTCGCCAGAGGTGCCGATCGCGACCGCCTTCAGGCCCGAGGTCCCGAGATCAAGCCCGACGTAGAGGCCGTCGGAGGCGGCCCTCGCGGAAGCGGTGGTCACGCCGGACAGCGGACGTCCCAGTCTCTGTTGCCTGGTGCCGGCAGCAATTGCCTGGTAGCGCTGCCCGAGAAGGCGAACGCGAACTGGCTCGCGGGATACAGCTGCTCGAAGGCGTCGAACGGCAGGCCGGTGCCGTCGGCGCTCAGCCCGCGGATCCGCACGACCTGCGCACGGGCGGGCAGCTCGAGCAGCCTGGCCTCCTCCTGGGTCGGAGTGAGCACCTCTAGGTATTGCTCTTCGTAGGAGTCAACCAGGTCGTACTCGGCCGCCAGCAGGTCATACAGCGAGCCGTCCAGCCTGCCAACCAGCGTGTCGAGTTCTGGCGCGAGCGCGACCGGGATGACCGAGGTCTCCAGCACGGCCGGATGCCCGTCCAGCAGCCGCAGCCTGCGCAGCCGCCAGACCTGGCTGCCCGGGGTGATCCGCAGCGCCTGGCACAGGTCATCCGACGGCTGCCCTTGGTCGAGTCCGAGTACCGAGGTCCGCAGCTCGCCGGCGGGTTCGCCGTCACGGGCGAGCGTGGCCAGCAGGCTGCCGGTCCTGGTCGGTTCCGTCACGATGCGCGGCCTGGCCACGAACGTGCCCAGGCCCTGGTGGCGGCGGACGCGGCCGGCTCGCTCCAGCTCGTCGAGCGCCCGCCGCACCGTGATCAGGCTGACCCCGGCCTGGTCGGCCAGGTCGGTGTAGCTGGGCAGCATGTCCCCTGGCCGCAGGCCGCGGTCGGCGATCAGCTGCTCGACGAGGTCGACGACGCGCTCGTACAGCAGTTCACCCCTGGGCAGGCGCGAGGCCGCCGCGCGGGGTCTCGGCTCCCCTGGCCCGGGCGGGCTGCCACCGAGATCGAGAACCATCTAAGCCTTCATTCCAGCCGGAGTACGCCGCGGCGGGCGCATACCGCGCTTCGGCCGCACCGTGATGAGCGGCATCGTCAGCCCCGTGTCGCGGCCAGCGGAGGGGCGCTCCGCGCCGCGGCGAACGAATCGGCCGCCGCATTCAGCATCGCGTCAATGTCGGCATCTGTGTGCACCATTGACAGAAAAAGGTTCTCGTACTGGCTGGGATGGAAGAGCACGCCGCGCAGCAGCATCTCCTGCCACCACCGGGTGAACAGGTCGATCCTGGCGTACTGCTCGGCGTCCCGCCAGTTCCTGATCGGCCGCTCGCTGAACCAGACCTGGAACACGGTGCCGAGCCCCTCGACGATGACGGGCAGGCCGGCCTCGTCGGCAAGCGCGCGCAGTCCCGCCATCAGCCGCTCGCCGAGCCTCCGTTGCCGCTCGTACAACCCTGGTTCAGCCAGCAGGTCCATGGTCGCGCTGACTGCGGCACAAGCCACGATGTTTGCGTTATACGTGCCTGAATGTGAATATCTGCCATCGGCGATGATCGACATGACGTCTCTGCTGCCGCCGATGGCGGCGACCGGGAAGCCGCCGCCCAGTCCCTTGGCCATCGTGGTCAGATCGGGAAGCACGCCGAAGTACTCCTGTGCGCCGCCCCTAGCGAACCGGAAGCCGGTGATGACCTCATCGAAGATCAGCAGGGCGCCGTGCCGCCTGGTCTGGTCCCTGAGCAGTTCCAGGTACCCGGGCTCGGGCAGGATGCAGCCCGTGTTGAACACCGCGGGCTCGGTGATCACCGCCGCCACCTCGTCGCCGCGTTCAGCCATCACGGCGGCGAAGCTCTCCGCGTCGTTCCAGGTCAGCACGATGAGCGTGGCCTCGAGTTCGGCGGGCACGCCGGGGCCAGACGGAACGGGCCGTGGCCTGTTCGCCGGGCCGGCGGCCGCCGGATCCACGTGGTTGCTCCAGTAGATCGCGTCCTGCCAGCCGTGATAGTGGCCCTCGAACCTGATCACCAGCCTGCGTCCGGTGTACGCGCGGGCGATCCTGATGGCGCTGCCGACGGCCTCGCTGCCCGAGTTGGTGAACCTGACCATCTCCACGCCTGGCACGGCGTCGACGACCTTGCGGGCTGCCTCGATCTCCAGCGGGTACGGCAGCCCGAGGCAGGTCCCGTACTCACTGATCGCGGCCGCTACCGCCGACGTCACGACCGGGTGCCGGTGGCCCAGGATCATCGGGCCGAGCCCGAGCAGGAAGTCCACGTACTCGTGGCCGTCCACATCCGTGATCCGCGAGCCCGTGCCGCCTGCCATGAACGGCGGATAGGGCATCCAGCCGAACTTCGCCGTCCGCGCGCTGCTCCCCGCTCCGCCCGGAATGATCTCGCTAGCCTGGTCAAACAACTGACGCGAGCGACTCGCCCACGCCGCGTACCTGTCGTCGAACGTCACGCTGCGTGCTCCTGGAAGCGATAAGCGGGGCCCAGGCCCCGGTTCGTCGGCACAGATTCAGCCCGGATCGTACCCTGTATACTCTGCATACTCAATACCCTTTGAGGCTTTGGGCACGGTATAGGGTGACTCCATGATCGGCTTCGAGGTCATCTCCGGCCAGGTGCCGCAGGCGCACGCAGACGTCCTGGTGCTGACGTCCTTCGCTGGCCAGGACGGCCTGCCCGAGCCAGGACCCGGCTGCGGCGAGGCGGCGGCGGCGCTCGGTCTCGACCTGCGGGCCGTCCTGCACGCGCACGGCTTCGCGGGGGAGATTGGCGACACATTCGCAACGCTGACACTCGGCCGGCTCGCCTCCGCCGGGCTGCTCGTCGTCGGGCTTGGTCCGCGGGCAGTGGCGGGACCCGGCGTCGTCCGGCAGGCCGCGATGCGCGCCGCGGCGGAATTGACCAGGACGGCAACGATCGCTGTCGTGCTCTCAGACGCCGGAGGCGCTGGTGACGGACCAGCGGTGGCTTCCGCGTTCGCGGAGGGGCTGCTGCTCGGCGCGTACCAGTTCGACCGGTATCGCCGCCAGCAGGTCACGGCGGGCCGGCCGCGGCCGGCAACCGAGCTGGTGCGGGTGCTGACTAATGGTTCGGGAACCGAAGCCGTGGCGGCCGGGCTGCGCCGCGGCCAGGCCGTCGCGACGCTGACCAACTGGGTCAGGGACATGGTCAACGCCTCCCCGTCGGACACCACACCGGACGACATGGCGCAGCGGGCACGCGAGCTGGCCGGGGCGCACGGGCTGACATGCTCCGTGCTCGGAGTGCCCGAACTGCAGGCCGGCGGCTTCGGCGGGATCCTAGGCGTCGGCCAGGGCAGCAAGAACGAGCCACGGCTGGTCGAACTCTCCTACCGTGGCGGCGGAGCGGGGCCGGTGATCGCGATGACCGGCAAAGGCATCACCTTCGATTCTGGTGGGCTGTCGCTGAAGCGCGATTCCGAAATCGAGTGGATGAAGTCCGACATGGCGGGCGCGGCCACGATCATGGCCGTGCTGCGCGGCGCCGCGGAGTTCGGCCTGCCGGTCAACATCGACGCCGCGATCCCGTTCGCCGAGAACATGCCGGGCGGCTCGGCGCAGCGACCTGGCGACGTGCTGTGCCACCGCGGCGGCACGACCAGCGAAGTCAGGGACACCGACAACGAAGGACGGCTTGTCATCGCCGACGCACTCGCCTACCTGGCCGAACGCAATCCCGCAACGCTGGTCGACGTCGCGACGCTGACCGACGCGGCGGGGCTCGGCGAGGACTTGTGGGCCGTGCTCGGCACCGACGACTCGCAGATCGGCGAGATGATCGCCGCCGGCGACGAGGCCGGTGACCCTGGCTGGCGGCTGCCGCTGCCGTCCGCCTATCGCAGGTACCTGACCTCGGCTGTCGCCGACGTCCGGAATGCGCCTTCCGGCATACCAGATACGACCGTGATGGCCGCGATGTACCTGCGCGAGTTCGCCGGCAGCGTGCCATGGCTGCACATCGACAACGGCTCGACCGCCTACCTCGACCATGCGGGTGAGTGCTGGCCCGAGGGCGCGACCGGGTCCCCGGTCCGGGCGCTGCTCCGCTGGGTCGAGCGCTTCGCGGCGGCGGGGCCGAATCCTGAGCAATCGGCAAGCGAGGGCAGTGGCAAGAAAGTGCCGATAGAGTCTGAAGAACCGGATTGACGTGGTTCTGCGCAATCCTCATACTCTGTATATTGTCTGCGGCTAGCCTCCTGTAAGAGCCGGTCGCTGGCCTGCTCTCCGGAATGCGTCCGCAGCCTAAAGGGGATCGCCATATGCGCGTCTTGCGGTATGTCATCGCCGCCCCGCTCGCCGTCGCGGCGGCGGTCGCGCTGGCGTCGTGCAGCGCGTCGGGCACGGGAGCCGGCTCGGCGGGCGGCGTGCTGCACATCGGCACGACGTACCCGATCGACTCGATGAACCCCTTCGTCGCGCAGTCCGACTACTCCTACGCGGTCTACGAGTACGTCTACCCGCAACTCGTGCAGTACGACGCCAAGCTCGGGATCGTGCCGGATTTCGCCCGTCGCTGGTCGGCTTCCGACGGCGGCCGCACCTGGACCTTCCACACGGTCGCGCACGCCAAGTGGTCCGACGGCAAGCCGCTGACCGCGGCCGACGTGGCCTGGACGATCAACGAGGTGATGAAGTACAAGAACGGCCCGGCTGGCCAGTGGGCCGGGTTGCTGGCACACATGATCGGCGCGTCGGCGCCGAATGCCACCACCCTCGTGATCAAGTACTCGACCGCGGTGGCCAATGTGCTCGAGCAGATGCAGGGCATGTCGGTGCTGCCGAAGCAGGTCTGGGCGCCGTATTTCACCGGTAACGGCGCCAAGCTCAAGACGTTCGCCAATGTGCCGCCGGCGAACGGCAAGCCGATGGTCTCCGGCGGGCCCTTCGAGCTCGTGCAGTACAAGGCGAACCAGTTCGCGCTGTTCAAGCAGAATCCGAACTGGTGGGGGCCCAAGCCGAAGATCGAGGGCTTCGGACTCCAGTTCTTCTCCAACGCCGACGCGATGGTCCAGGCGCTCAAGGACGGCCAGGTCGACTTCATCGGCGAGTACACGCCGCCGACCGCGGTCAAGGCACTCAAGCAGGCCGGCTTCGCGGTGACGACGACGCCTTCGCTGTCGATGAAGACGTTCATCATCAACACCAACCCGCACAAGACCACGCACCGGGAACTGCTGAACCCGAATGTGCGGGAGGCGATCGAGTACGCCACCGACCGGAACCAGATCATCAAGACCGCCTGGCTGGGTCTGGCCCAGGCAGGCAGCACGATCGTCGCCCCTGCCGACGGCTCCTGGCACGACCCGAACATCAAGGCGCTGCCGTTCAACATCGCGAAGGCGAACCAGTTGCTCGATGCGGCCGGCTACAAGCGCGGGTCGAACGGGGTCAGGATCGCCGACGGCCACCCGATGTCCTACAGCGTGATCTTCCCGCCTGACGAGCGCGGCACAGGTGACCGCACGTTCCAGATCATGCAGACCGACCTCGCCAAGATCGGCATCTCCATCAGCCAGCAGAACATGGACGACAGCGCCACCTTCAACGCGATCTCGGCTCCGAACAGCAAGTACGAGACCTTCGACATGGCGATGTGGGACTGGGTGCCGCCGGTCGACCCGGACTTCATGCTCTCGGTGATGACCTGCGCCCAGCTTGGCAACAACAGCGACAGCGGCTTCTGCAACCCCGCCTACGACAAGATGTACGCGAAGCAGAGCACGCTGATCAGCACCTCGGCCCGGCGCTCACTGATCTGGCAGATGCAGCAGTACATCTACGCGGCCAAGCCGTACATCATCCTCGATTACCCGGACATCATCGAGGCGCACTCGACGAAGTGGACCGGCTTCGTCGTCTCGCCGGTGATGGGCTCGGTCAACTCGCTGTCCACATCCACGCTGCTCCAGGTCCACGAGAAGTAGGCCCGGGTCGTAGGTCGGGATGCGCGGAGCTGACTATGTCATCAGGCGGATCGGGTTCGCGCTGCTGACGATCTTCCTCGCCATCACGATCAACTTCTTCTTGTTCCGGGTGCTGCCAGGCAACGTCGTGTCCGACCTGGCCAGGGTCCCGCACGCCACGCCCCAGCTTCGGCACGCGCTGACGGTCGAGTTCGGCCTGGACAAGCCGAAGTGGCAGCAGTACGTGATCTACCTGCGTGAACTCGGCCGCGGCAACATGGGCGTCTCTTTCGCGAGCCAGCAGCCTGTCTCCCATCTGCTGCTCAACGACCTGAAGAACACGATCCCGATGGTCACCATCGGCACGCTCGGCGCGATTGTGCTGGGGATCGCGACCGGCATCTTGTCCGCCTGGCGGCGAGGGACGGCCGCCGACCACGCGAGCACGAACCTGGCGATCGCGTTCTACGCGTTCCCCACCCAGTTCCTCGGCCTGATGCTGCTGATCGTGCTCGGCGGGCTGCTGCCGACCTCGGGGATGGAGAACCCCTACGCGGGCGTGTTCGGCCCGCAGTCGACCATCGCCAGGCTGCAGGACATCGGACTGCACCTGATCCTGCCGGCGCTGACGCTGCTGCTCACCCTGTATGGCGAGTTCACGCTGATCATGCGCTCCTCGATGCTGGAGACGCTCGGCGAGGACTACGTGCTGACGGCCAGGGCCAAGGGCCTGTCCGATCGCCGAGTGATCGCCAGGCACGTGGTGCGCAACGCGCTGCTACCGATCGCCACGCTGGTCGCGCTGTCGGTCGGCTGGATCGTGGGCGGCGCCATCCTGGTCGAGTACATCTTCTCCTGGCCGGGCATCGGACAGGCGCTCTGGCAGGCGGTCAACCAGCGCGACTACCCCATGCTGCAGGGCGGCTTCCTGATCCTGGCGGTATCGGTGGTGGTGCTGAACCTGCTGGCCGACCTCGCCTACTTCAAGCTCGATCCGCGGATCAAGCAATGAGACTCGTGCCGGAGGCGGGCAGATGAGCGCCATCGCGGCAGAAGCCATACTTGCCGACGGTCCCGGCCGGGCCGGGCTGATCAGGCAAGCCATCACCGAGCGCAAGGCGGCGGCGCTGGGGCTGGCGATCATCGTGTTCTTCGTGATCCTCGCGCTCGCCTCGCCGGTGATCGCCCCGTACTCCACGACTGCGCGCACCTGCGCGGTGTTCGCCGCGCCTTCCGGGAGCCACTGGCTCGGCTGCGACGACGGCGGTATCGACGTGCTCAGCGAGATCATCTCCGGCGGCCGGATCTCCCTCATCATCGGTTTCGCCGCCACGTTGATCGCGATGCTGATCGGCGGCGGCGTCGGCATCGCGGCCGGGTACTTCGGCCGCTGGATCGACATCTTGCTGATGCGGATCACCGACTACCTGCTGGTGATTCCGGACCTGGCGTTCGCGATGGTGATCGCGGACGTGTGGGGTCCGAGCCTGAGCCACGTCATCGGCGTGATCGCGGTCCTGGAGTGGGCGACGACCGCGAGGATCATCAGGGCCCAGGTCATGAGCGTCAAGGAGCGGGTCTACATCAAGCGAGCCCGCTCGATCGGCGCCAGCCACGCCAGGATCATCGGCAAGCACATCCTGCCGCAGGTCGGTCCTTTGCTCATGGCCAACACCGTGCTGACGGTCGCGGTGGCGATCTACCTGGAGACCGCGCTGGCGTTTCTCGGCCTGGAGGACCCGAGCACGATCACGTGGGGCACCATCCTGGAGCACGCCTTCGACCGTGCGGCCGTGAGCGCCGGCGCGTGGTGGGCGATCGTCCCCGATGGAATTGTTATCACCCTGCTCATCATGGGGTGCTTCCTGCTCGGCCAGGCCATTGAGGATGCGCTCAACCCAAGGCTGAAGGTCGCCCACCTGTCCTCGCGGCGCTGGGCGCTCAGGCCGCTCGCCGGCCGCGGACCTGATGCCATATGAGCTTGCTCGAGGTGCGCGACCTGCACGTCTGGTTCACCCTGCCGGGCGGCGGCGAACTGCACGCGGTCCAAGGCGTCGGGTTCGAGCTCGCCGCGGGCGAGCGGTTTGGCCTGGTTGGAGAGTCGGGCTGCGGCAAGACCACCAGCATCCTGGCGATGATGGGGCTGCTGCCGCCCAATGCCACGGTGGCCGGTGAGGTCAGGCTGGCCGGGACTGACATCCTCGGGGGCGGCGAGGACACGGTCAGGCCGCATCGGTGGACCGACCTCGCGATGGTCTTCCAGGGCGCGATGAACGCGCTGAACCCGGTGCGGACCGTCGGAGCTCAGATCGCCGAGCCGATCCTGCTGCACAGGGAGAGCTCTGCGGCGGCCGCGCGGAAGCGCGCCGGCGAACTGCTGGAGATGGTCGGTATCCCGGCCGCGTCCGGTGCGCGGTACCCGCACGAGTTCTCCGGCGGTATGCGGCAGCGGGCCGCGATCGCGATGGCGCTGGCGTGTGAACCGAAGGTGCTGCTCGCGGACGAGCCGACCACGGCACTCGACGTCATGGTCCAGGCTCAGATCCTCGACCTGCTGGTCAAGCTGTCCGACGAGCTAGGTCTCGCGCTCGTGCTCGTCACCCACGACCTGCCAGTCGTCGCGCAGATCTGCCAGCGGGCCGGCGTGATGTATGCGGGCGAGATTATCGAGACCGGTACGACCGACGCGCTCTACCACGCGACCAGGCATCCGTACACCAGGCTGCTGTTCGCAGCGACGCCCGACCTGTACGGCGACGACGAGGTGACCTCGATCCCCGGGACGCCGCCGCGACTGGACGAGCCCGTGACGGGCTGCCCGTTCCTGCCGAGGTGCGATTCGGTGATCGAGCGATGCTCGCTCGACCGTCCGGTGTTGCTGCCCGTGGTCGGCAACGACGCGGACACCTTGCATGCGGCCGCGTGCCACCGGTCAGATTCTGGAGGTTCGGACCCTGGAGGTTCGTCGTGAGCGCGGACGACGTGCTGCTCGAGGTGGCGGGACTGCGGACGCGCTACCCGGTCAGGCGGTCGATCGCCGACCGGCTGGCGAGGCGGCCGCGGCAGTGGGTCCGAGCCGTCGACGACGTCTCGTTCTCGCTGCGCCGTGGCGAGATGGTCGCGCTTGTGGGCGAGTCGGGGTGCGGAAAGACCACCACGGCCCAGACGATCCTGCGGATGATCGAGCCAATCGCCGGAACGATCATGGTCGACGGGCGAGACATCACTGCCCTGTCGCAGCGGAGGCTCAGGCCGCTGCGGCGGGACATCCAGATGGTCTACCAGGACCCGTACGAGTCGCTCGATCCGAGGTTCCGGGTCAGGCAGACCGTCGCCGAGCCGCTGCTCGTGCACGGCATCGGCTCGACCAGGGCCGAGCGCGACAACCTGGTCGCGGACGCGCTCGAGCGTGCCGGGCTCGCCCCGGCCGCGCTCTACCTGGACCGTTACCCGCACGAGCTGTCCGGCGGGCAGCGGCAGCGGGTGGCGATCGCTGCCGCGCTGGCGCTCGATCCGGTCTTGCTGCTCGCGGACGAGCCGGTGTCGATGCTGGATGTCTCGGTCAGGGCGGGCGTTCTCGCACTGCTCGACGCGCTCCGCAGGGACGGCAGGCTGGGCGTGCTGATGATCACCCACGACCTGTCGACGGCCGCGCACTTCGCGGACCGGATCGCGGTCATGTACCTGGGCCGGATCGTCGAGTACGGACCGGCCCGCTCGGTGATCAACGATCCGCAGCATCCCTACACCAAGGCGCTGCTGTCGGTCGTGCCCGACCGCGACCCGCGGATGCGCAAGACCCCGCAGATCCTGTCCGGCGAGACCCCGAACCCGGTGGCGATCCCGGCAGGCTGCCGGTTCCGCCCGCGTTGCCCGATCGCCGAGGACCGCTGCGCGGAGACAGACCCGGCACTCGCGCCCGCACCCGGCGCCGGTGTCGCCCACCAGGTTGCCTGCCTCCTCGCCTGAGCGCCTCGCCTGAGCGCCTCGCCTAGGGCTGGTAGGAGCCTGGTTCCCAGGCGCGGGTGGCGACGCCGATCGCGTTCCACGCGTTGATGGCCACGATCAGGCTGAGCAGCGCGCCGACCTCGGCCGGGCTGTACTCGGCCGCGACGGCGCTGTATGCCTCGTCAGGGACGTGCGTGCTCGCGAGCCGCGTGACTTCCTCGGTGAACGCCAGCGCCGCCCGCTCCCGCACGGAGAAGAACGGCGTCTCCCGCCAGACCGGCACCGCGTAGATCCGCTGCTCGGTCTCGCCGATCGCCCTCGCGTCCTTGGTGTGCATGTCCACGCAGTACGCGCAGCCGTTGAGCTGGGAGGCGCGGATCCTGACCAGTTCCCGCAGCCGCGGGTCGAAGTCGACGCTGTCGAGTTCCTTGATCGCGGCCCGGTCCAGGTGAGCCATGGCACGCGCGAAGCCGGCCGCGTGCGCGTCGAAGTCGAGCCGGACGGCCACTTTGCTGGTGGCTGGGGTGTCGTTGCTGATCTGCGTTGTCGTCATGGCTACCACGCTAGGCGCACAGCGGCCCAGGAGTAAGGTCCATATCTATGCCAGAAACTTGGGCCAATTACGGGATCGACCTGCACCTGCCGCTGGCTGGGTCTCGGGTACGGGCGGGGCTGGAGGGCGCGCTGCGCGATGCCGTGCGCGACGGCAGGCTCGCCGCTGGCGTCAGGCTGCCGTCGTCTCGTGATCTCGCCGCTGACCTCGGCATCGCCAGGAACACAGTGGCCGACGCCTACGGGCAACTGGTGGCCGAGGGCTGGCTCGAGGCACGCACGGGCTCGGGAACGTGGGTGGCCGAGCCGCCCGTACCCGCCGCTGCCCGGTCGGCGGACGCGGCTCGCCTGCCTCCGGTCGATCCTCGGTACGACCTGCGGGCAGGGATCCCCGCAGTGTCAGCGTTCCCGCGCCGGGCCTGGCTGGCGGCCGGCCGGGCCGCTCTCGCCGCGGCCGGCGACAACGTGCTCGGCTATCCCGATCCGCGCGGGCTCGCTGAGCTGCGGGTAGCGCTGGCCGGGTACCTGGGTCGCGCCAGGGGCGTGCACGCGAGCCCGGAGAACGTGATCATCTGCACGGGCTTCGTGCACGGGCTCGCGCTGATCTGCCGGGTGCTCGCGGAGCGCGCCGCGGAGGGGCACGGCGATCATCGGCGGGGCCGCGCCCACATGGCCATCGAGGCTTACGGGCACCTGCTGCACCGGCGGATCGCAGAGGCACACGGCCTCCGTCTCCTCTCGCTGCCGGTCGACGACGCCGGTGCTGTGGCTGGCGCGCTTGAGTCGCCGGGCGTTCCTGGCGACGTGACCGCCGCCTTGCTGACGCCGGCGCACCAGTACCCGCTCGGCATGACGCTCGCACCCGCGCGCCGCACCGCGTTCGTCCGCTGGGCAGCGCGAACCGGCGCGGTGATAGTCGAGGACGACTATGACGGCGAGTTCCGCTTCGACCGGCAGCCGGTCGGCGCGATGCAGGCACTGGCGCCCGAGCACGTCATCTACGCGGGCACGGCGAGCAAAAGCCTGGCGCCTGGCCTCCGGCTCGGCTGGCTTGTGGTTCCCGGCTCGATCATCGACGAGGTCGTCGCGGCAAAGGAAGTATCGGGAGGCGCTAACGGGACTCTCGAGCAACTCACGCTCGCCGGGTTCATCGAGTCCGGGGGCTATGACCGGCACATCCGTCAGTCCAGGCTCGCGTACCGGCGTCGCCGCGACCGGCTGATCGCGGCGTTGCGCTTGGACGCGCCGGCGGTACGGCTGACCGGCATCGCGGCCGGTCTGCACGCTGTCGCGGAACTGCCGGCAGGTGGGAGCGAGGCGGGCACGGTCGAGCGGGCGGCGAGCCATGGCGTGGCCGTCGACGGGCTACGGCTGTACACGGCGCCAGGGCATGAACGCGGTCCGGCGCTGGTCATCGGTTACGGTCGTCCGGCCGAGCACGCGTTCACGACCGCGGTCGGCAGGCTCTGCGCCGCGCTGGCCGAGCCAGGGCGCCCTGGTTAGGAACGCCAGCGCGGGTCGTAGGCCTCCATCCGGGCGGCAATCGCGGCAGCCAGTCCGATGGCCTGGTCCAGGCTGGTCACCATCGGATTAGCGAGCAGGATCGCGACCAGGTCTTCGTCGGACGGCGGGCCGGCCGCCAGTGTGATCGCCGCGAGCCGTTCGTAGGACGCGTGCCTCGCCAGGATCCCGCGCGGCAGGTCGGGCAGCGCCGCGACCGGCAGCGGCGCGGCCCGGCCGAGGACGGTCATGGTCGCGGGACCCTCGACGATCACGTCGTCGGCTAGCCAGGGAACGCGGCCCAGGTTCGGCAGGCCGAGAATGAGCGGCGACGCCGAGCCGTGCAGCCACGCGCCGATCACCGGCACGACCGCGAGCGCGTACCACGGCGCCGGACGCTGCCAGGTGCCGGGAATCTCGCCCCGCCCGAAGGTGTCCAGGGTCGTGCTGGCCACCTCGCGCAGCTGGTCCGCTCTCGTCGGCCGGCCTTGCTGGGCCGCGAGCATCCGGTCGGGATGTGCGTAATAGCGCAGGTAGGGGCCCGGCAGCGCGCAGTGCAGCCGCGGCAGGTCATGGTCGATGCCAGGAACGAGACCGACTAGCCGGTCGAGCTCGGACGGCGAGGTCGGCACGTACCACCCGACGTGGTTCATCCCGACGTACCTGAGCATCTGGGCGGCCGCGTCCTTCATGCCGAGCCGTCTGCGCGACCGAGGCGATCAGGTCGAGCGGTGAGTCGCAGACGGCGATGACCTCGAGGCCGAATTCCTGCCTGGCCGCCTGGGTCACGATGCCGGCCGGGTTGGTGAGATTGATCAGCAGGGCGCCAGGACAGCATCGAGCGACGTCGGCCCAGATCGGCCGCAGCCCCGCGACGGAGCGAATGGCGCTTGCGAACCCGCCTGGGCCGAGGGTTTCCTCGCCGGGCAGGCCGAAGCCGTGCGGGAACGACTCATCGGCCGACCGCTGCGCAAGGCCGCCCGGCCTGATCTGGTTCAGCACGACGTCGGCGCCGGCCAGCGCCGCGGTCCGGTCTTCCTGGGCGGTGACTCGCATCGCCAGCCCGAGCGCGTCGGCGCGCATCCCGGCTGCGCGCGCGACCGCCGCCAGCCGCCCGGCCGACCTGCCATGCAGCACGAGGTCGATCTCGTGCAGCTCACGCGGCCCGGTCGCGAGCGCGTCGATCAGCTGTACGGTGGCTGGCGCGCTGCCGCCGAGCACGACCAGCCGCACGGCGCCATCGGCTCGCGCCGTCTGCTCGCCACTGGCCGGAAGACCGGTCACACCGTGCCGTAGAACTCGGTGATCGCCGCGCCGACCCGTTCGATCTCCTCGTCGGTCAGCTCGGCGAACATCGGGAGCGACAGCAGCAGGTCGGGCAGGGTCTCGGCGACCGGGATGGGCTGGGACCGCCAGGGCAGGCTCGCGTAGGCGCCTGCCTGGGTGACCAGCCGCGGGTAAATGACCATGTTGTCGATGCCGCGCTTCTTCAGGTGCGCGGCCAGCGCGTCCCGCTCAGGCGCCAGCACCGTGTACATGTAGTAGGCGTGCCGGCCGGTGACATCGGCTGGCGGCAACGTCAGTGGCGTCGCGGCGAACAGCTCCGCGTAGCGCGCCGCGACCCGGCGGCGGCCGGCGACCTGCTGATCCAGATAGCGCAGCTTCACGCGCAGGAACGCGGCCTGCATCTCGTCGAGTCGCTCCTGATAGCCGAGGATCGCGTGGTCGAACTTGACCTGCTGCCCCATGTAGCGCAGCTGCCTGACCCGGGACTCGAGATCTGGAGTAGACGCCGTGATCGCGCCGCCGTCGCCGAGGGCGCCGAGCACCTTCGTGGGATAGAACGAGAAGGCTGCTAGGTCGCCTAGGCTTCCCGCTGGCTTATCGCCCAGGGTGGCGCCGTGTGCGTGTGCCGCGTCCTCGAGCACAGCGACGCCGGGCGCCGCTCGCCGGATCGCGTCGATGTCCGCGCACTGCCCGTACATGTGCACCGGCAAGATGGCCTTGGTCCGGTCCGTCAGGGCAGGCCCGATCGCTGCCGGGTCCATATTGAGCGTGGCGCGGTCCACGTCCACGAAGACGGGGACGGCTCCTGTGTAGGTGATCGCGAACGCGGTGGCGATGTAAGTGTTCGGCACCGTGATCACCTCGTCGCCGGGACCGACCCCGAGCGCCAGCAGCGCCAGGTGCAGCGCGGCCGTCCCGCTCGAAATACCGATGCAGGCGTGCGAGCCGCAGTAGCTGGCGAACTCGGACTCGAACGCCCGCAGGTTCGGGCCCATCGTGAACCGCGGACCCGCGAGAACGTCTTCGAACGCGGCTCGTAGCTCGGGCGCGATGGCCGCGTGCCAGCGGGAGATGTCGTCGTCGGGAACATGCGGCTCGGTCATGGGCTCCTCGCTGGGGTTCAGGCCTGCTAATACGCGAACGCTACGCGACCTTTGTCCAGCCAGAGTGGCCGTTGACTCCGTCAGAGGATAGGCGCGAAACTCGCACCAGTGCACTGGCGGCGAGCGGAGGCTTAGTGGAGGCGCGGAGCGGGGTTCTTTCCGATTCGTGGTGGGCAAAATTGGCCAAGCGCCCGGCGGTCCGCATTGCTGTTGTCGCCGTTGCCGCGTGCGGCCTCCTGGCCATCGGATTCTTTGTTGGCCAGCACCAGTCGCGGGTGGCGACGCTCACCGGGGTCGCGAGGGTCGGCAGCCATCAGGCCACTGTCACCGTCGGCGGGTGGTCCTATGGCATCGACGACAGGGTGGAATTCTGGATCGACTCCGGAGGCGGCGCGCATGACGGCGGATGGCCAAACTGCCTGCGCCTTGGGCAGCGGCCGCGGATCAGGTTCGGCGCCATTCCCGTGTCGGCGCCCGACGGCACGTCGTGGCAGCAGGTCGTCTGGGTTGACTGCCGCGGCTGACGCTCATTGGCTCGGACCGCCCAGCCCGTGGCTTGCCCCGGTTTCTGACACTGCGTTACCGTCCGGTAGTAACCGCACCGGAGCGCGAGGTGAGTGAGTTGCCAACCACGAGTGGAACGCCGTCGCAGGACGCCTTCGCGGGCAAGGTCGCGATCGTGACAGGCGGCGGGTCGGGCATCGGCGCCGCGATCGTGTGCGCCCTCGCCGCCCGAGGCAGCACAGTCGTGATTGCCGACATCGACGAGGCGGCCGCGAAAGCGCTCGCTGAGCAGGTCAACGAGACGCGTGCTGCGGCTGCGAGCACGGTGGTGGTCGACGTCACGGACGCCGATGCGGTCGCCAGCCTGGTCAACCAGGTCGCAGCGGATCATGGCAGCCTCGATTTGATCTTCAATAACGCCGGCATCGCCGTCGCAGGGCTGGTCGACCAGCTGACACTGGATCACTGGGAGCGCGTGATCGACGTCAACCTCAAGGGCGTCGTCCACGGTGTGCACGCCGCCTATCCCCTGATGCTTCGTCAGGGCCATGGCCACATCGTCAACACCGCCTCGCTGGCCGGACTGGTGCCAGGACCTGGCCTCGCGCCGTACGTGGCCGTCAAGCACGCGGTGGTCGGGCTGAGCCTCTCGCTGCGCGCCGAGGCCGCGATGAGGGGCGTGAAGGTCAGCGCCGTCTGCCCGGGCTTCGTCGACACTCCGCTGCTCGAGCGGGTCAACCCAGGCCTGCCGCAGACCGAGGCCGGCGCGAACGCGGCCGTCCTCGCCAGGATGCTCGGCAAGTTGTACCAGGCCGACCTGCTGGCCCAGGACGTGCTGCGCGGCGTCGAGCAGAACCGCGCGCTCATCGTCGCGCCGCGCTCGGCCAGGATCGCGTGGCGGATGGCGCGGCATACGCCGCGGCTCATGATGCGCACGGTCATCGCAGGCGTCCGTCGCGGCGCCGCAGAGCAAGCGAGCGAGCAGGCGGCCGAGCAGGCGAGGCAGGCGGCCGGCCAGGCACCGGCCGAGCCGCCGGAGCAGGCTGAGCGCACAGACGAGGCCGTGCCAGCCACGTTGCCGCAGGCACCGGTCTAGGCAGCGGACTAGGTGACGCTCTAGTCGCCGGCTCCCGCGGGCGTCAGCGCGGGTGGTGGCCGCCAGATGTGGTCGGCGACCGCGACGGCGACCACCGCCGCCGCGCTGCACGCGGCGAGCGCCAGCGCGGGAACCTGGGTGGCGAACAGGCCGAACAGGCCGAGCGCGGCGATGGCGGCCAGCCGCGGCCAGGAGACCCGCCGCCAGATGGCCGCCTTGAAGGCAGCGTGCCCGGCGAGGAACAGCGCGGGCCCGCCGAGGATCAGCCAAGCGACCCAGGCCGATGCGTGCCCGGTCCCGCCGTGCTCCGGCCGCCACGCCAGCGACGGCGACGTCGGCTGCCGCGGCGACGATGATGCCGCCCACCATGATCGGGTGGATGAGGTGATAGGCGGACCGCCCGAGCCTGCCAGGATCGGCTGACCTGGCGATCACGTCGGCCGCGTCCTCGGCCGCGCGGTCGAAGTAGACCCACCAGAACGCCACGCTGCCGACGACCGCGATCAGGAAGGCCGCGATCTCGGCACCCGTCAGCGCACCGGCATCGAGCCTGGCCGCCAGGCTCGCCCCGATCACCACGATCGACTCGCCGATCGCGATCAGGATGAACCCCTGGCAGCGCTCGGCGAAGTGCCCGCCCTCGATCGTCCACTCCGCGGTCTGTGAACGGCCGAGGCCGGGGGTGTAAAAGCCGACCGCGCCGCCGAGCAGATCGACCGCGACCGCGCCGGCCCAGAGCAGTACCCTGCGCGTCGCCGTGCACCAGTCCGCCGGCGAGCGCGAGCAGACCGCTCACCACGCACCAGGCCAGGATGCGCTGGAAGTTCCGGCGCAGCACCCGATCGCCGATCACCACGACCGTGAAAGCGCTCCTGCCGACCTGCATCGCCAGGTAGGCGGCGCCAACTATCAGGCCTGATCGCTCGAACGCGGTCGGCAGGGCCGCGGAGGAGAACAGGCTGATCGCCGCCAGCACGAGGAGCATCAGCCGGACCGCGATCAGAGTCGGATCGAGCCAGTTGGTCACCCAGGTCGTGTAGGACCAGAGCAGCCAGACCATCGCGAGCAGCAGTGCGGCGAGCAGCGCGGTCAGCGCGTGGCCGCTGAGCAGGAGCGTGGTCTCCGCGTGCCCGCCCGAGCCAGGACCGGTCAGCAGGAAGTGCGACAGCTGCGTCACCGCGAAGACGAAGACCAGGTCGAAGAAGAGCTCGATATTCGTGACACGCTGCTGGCCGCCGCGATCACGCATCATGCTCGCTCGGTGCACGGCCACGGCGGCAGCCTACCGAGCCAGCGGCGGGTACCTTAGCCACGTGATCGACCGAGACCGGAGCGGCCTGCCCGCCCAGTTCCGGCCGATGCTCGCCGTCGCTGGCGAGCTCGCCGCCGACGACGCGGCCTGGGCCTACGAGATGAAGTGGGACGGGCTGCGGGCGATCGCGACTGTCACGGGCGGAACCGTGACGCTTTACTCGCGCACCGGCAGGGACGTGACAGGCACCTACCCGGAACTGGCCGGGCATCGGCGACGCGGTGGGCGCGCACGACGTGGTGCTCGACGGCGAGATCGTGGCGTTCGGCGGCGGCAGCTGGCCGAGCTTCGAGGCGCTGCAGCAGCGCATGAACATCAGCGCGACCAGCCAGGCCAGGCGCCTGGCTGCCGAGATCCCGGTCACCTACCTGGCCTTCGACCTGCTCTTCGCCGACGGCCGCTCGCTGACTGACCAGCCGTACACCAAGCGCAGGGCCAGGCTGGACGAGCTCGCCGTCGACGGTCCGCGCTGGCAGACCCCGCCCGCGTTCATCGGGGTTCCAGGTGCCGACGTCCAGGCGGTCTCGAAGCAGCACGGCCTGGAAGGCATCATGGCCAAACGGCTCACATCGCGCTACGAGGCTGGCAGGCGCTCGTCAAGCTGGCGCAAGATCAAGAACTTTCAGCGCCAGGAGTTCGTGGTCGGCGGCTGGAAGCCAGGCGAGGGCGTACGGACCGATCAGATCGGCTCCCTGATGGTCGGCGTGTACGGGCCAGACGGCTTCACCTTCGCCGGCCACGTCGGCACCGGATTCACCAGGCAGACGCTGACGATGCTGATGGCGCGGCTGGCTCCGCTGCGGCGGCCCACGTCACCGTTCGGCGCGACGATCCCCGCGGACCAGGCCAGGGGCGCCGTATGGGCCGAGCCCGCAGCTCGTCATCGAGGTCGAGTTCGCGCACTGGACGAGTTCCGGTCGGCTGCGGGCGGCCACCTACCGGGGGGTCCGGGACGACAAGGACCCAGCCGACGTCGTCCGCGAGTCGCTAGCCGACCGGGCAGCCCTGGTGACCACGTGCCTGCCCTGAGTTGCGGCTGACCATCAGGCAGCCCTCGTTCACCGCCTGGAAGTCCCGCGCCGGGATCTTCTTGAGCAATTCGACTAGGTCGTCGGGCCACTGCGGGAACGCGGCGCCGCCGAAGTACCAGTTCGTGCCGTTGTCGGCGAGGATCAGGCCGTAGTGCTGCATCTCGGTCAGCACGGCCTTGGCGTCCGCGCAGTACGCGGTCGAGTGGCAGTAGCCGGCCACGTTGAAGCTGAGCTTCAGCCGGAACCTGGCACCCATCGGCGGCAGGTTCTGGTTTCCGCCGCTGCCGGCCTGATGCCTGGCCGGCCAGATGTAGGCGGACCTGGTGCGGTCGGCGGTGAACCGGATCGCGTGCCTGATCGGCGTGCCGGTCTTGACCGCGCGCTTGACCTGGCCGTAGTTCAGCAGGCCGGGCAGGATAGGCAGGCCAGCCGCGTCGGCTGAGGTCCAGCCCGCCGGGCGCAGCTTGTTGGAGCGCAGGTTCCAGATCGCGCCGGACCCCGCCGTCGGCCGGCTGGCGGAGTAGCGGGCGTTGTACAGCTCGTAGAGCGTGCAGGTGCTCTTGTCCACCATCAGCGCGTGCCGGTCTCCGCCCGCGTGCCTGCCGCCCTCGATCCTGGTGTCAGAGCCGAACGGGTACGGCCTGCGGTCGCTCTCGCTCGCGTACTGGAAGTGGACGCTCACCATCGCGTGCGAGCTGGTGACGACGTTGTACGGGATGCCGTACGGGTAGCCGCCCGACGGGCCGAAGTCGGGGTGCAGGTAGGTGGACGCCGAGTCCATGCTGCGCAGCCAGGCGGCGCTGTGCTTGTCCACGGGCAGCTTGGAGATGTCGGTGTTCCAGACGTTGTTGGCCGGGAACATCGGGCAGCTCGCGAGCGCCTGGCCGCCGGGCGCGGTCATGGCCGGCCGGGCCGCCGGTCTAGGTGCGTCGCAGCGACGGCGGTACCGCCGCTGGCGGCCAGCAGACTGGCGCTGCAGCAGCGAGGAGTACGGGGCTGGTGTGAAATCTGGAAAGAAGCCGCACAAGTCGATGCTGGCACAGCCGGCGCCTCATGACGGGGCAATGACCGGACCAGCACGAGCGTCGGCAACGTGGTGCTGGTTGCCTGCGGTGCATGCTCTGACGCAGTATCGGGGAATCGTCAACCGCTGGGAGCCGACATGAAGGTACCGCTGACAATTTCCGACTTTCTTCGCAGAGGTGCCCTCGTCTATCCCGACCGGCCATCGCCCTCATCGACGAGCCGGGAACGGCGGGGTCGCTCGGCACGATCACCTACCGCTCGCTCGAGCGGCGGGCACGCGGGCTCGCGATCGCGCTCGACGAGATGGGCGTGGGCCACGGGGAGCGGGTGGCGATCGTCAGCCCGAACGCGGCCAGGTTCGGCATCGCGTTCTACGGGATCAGCGGCTACGGCCGGGTGCTCGTGCCGGTCAACTACCGGCTGAACGCCGACGAGGTCAGCTACGTCGTCGAGCACTCCGGCGCGTCGGTGCTGCTGGTCGATCCCGAGTCCGACGAGGCGCTGCGCGACGTCAAGGCCAAGCACCGGATCGTGCTCGACGGGGTGGACGACGAGCGAGTTGTTCGCCGAGGCGTCCGACGACGCCGAGCCGGCCGGCTGGGAGCCCGACGAGGACGCGACGCGCCAGCATCAACTACACGAGCGGCACGACGGCGCGGCCCAAGGGCGTGCAGCTGACCCACCGCAACTGCTGGCTGAACGCGGCGATCTTCGGCTGGCAGACGACGGTGACCGATCGTGACGTGTACCTGCACACGCTGCCG
The DNA here is from genome assembly GCA_963696215.1 of uncultured Actinomycetota bacterium. Taxonomy (GTDB): domain Bacteria; phylum Actinomycetota; class Actinomycetes; order Streptosporangiales; family Streptosporangiaceae; genus Chersky-822. The sequence continues at coordinate 347,966 of CAVOJF010000001.1, read as the reverse complement.
ATGTTCCACTGCAACGGCTGGGGCATGCCGTACGCGGTCACCGCGATGGGCGTGCCGCAGGTCGTGGTGCGCAAGATCGACGGCGAGGAACTGCTGCGCCGGATCGACGCGCACGGCGTGACGCTGATGTGCGGCGCGCCCGCTGTGGTCGCCGCGATCCTGGACGCCGCGTCGGCCAGGCGGGCGGCCGGCGAGCCGGTACCTGGGCGGGACAGGACCAGGATCGTGGTCGCGGGGGCGCCGCCGCCGTCCAAGACGATCGAGCGGGTCGAGGCAGGAGCTCGGCTGGGAGTTCATCCAGATCTACGGCCTGACCGAGACCGCGCCGCTGCTCACCATGAACCGGCGGCCCGGCCGAATGGGACGACCTGCCAGCCGCGAGCGGGCGAAGCTGCAGTCACGGGCCGGCTCGCCTGCGGTCGGCGTGCAGGTCGCCACCGACGGCGCCGGCGAGGTGCTGGCCAGGTCGAACCACGTCTTCGCCGGCTACTGGGAGCAGCCAGAGGAGTCGGCGAAGGTGCTGGTCGACGGCTGGTTCCACACCGGCGACGAGGGCCACATCGACCCCGATGAGTACCTGGTGATCTCGGACCGCAAGAAGGACGTGATCATCTCCGGCGGCGAGAACGTCAGCTCGGTCGAGGTCGAGGACTGCCTGTACCAGCACCCGGCCGTCGCCGAGGCCGCCGTGATCGGCGTCCCGCACGACAAGTGGGGCGAGACCGTCAAGGCGCTGATCGTCGTGCGCCAGGGCCACGAGGTGACCGAGGCCGAGCTGATCGAGTTCTGCCGGTCCAAGCTCGCGCACTATAAGTGCCCGACCTCGGTCGAGCAGCGGGAGGCGCTGGCCAGGACCGCGACCGGCAAGCTGCAGAAGTTCAAGCTGCGCGCCCCGTACTGGGAGGGTTTCGAGCGGCGGGTCAACTAGGCACGCACGAGAAGGCCCCGCCGCCTGTTCGGGCGGCGGGGCCTTCCGTTGCCTGTCAGGCGGCGACGACCGCGGGCAACTCGGGTTCGGCCTCGTCGGCTGCGGCGGCGGCCCGCTCGAGTGCGATGCCGAGCACCTCCCTGACGTCGCTGACCAGATGGATCTCCAGCGCCTCGCGGACCTTCTCAGGCACGTCGTCCAGGTCAGGCTCGTTCCGCGCCGGGATCAGCACGGTCGTGATGCCCGCCCGGTGGGCGGCCAGCAGCTTCTGCTTCAGCCCGCCGATCGGCAGCACCCGGCCGGTCAGCGAGACCTCACCGGTCATCGCGACGTCCGACCGGACCAGCCTGCCGGAGAGCAGCGACGCCAGCGCCGTCGTCATCGTGATGCCCGCGCTCGGGCCGTCCTTCGGCACCGCGCCAGCAGGGACGTGCAGGTGCACGCCGCGCTCGGCCAGCTCACCGACCGGCAGCCCGAGCTCGGGCCCGTTCGAGCGCAGGTAGGACAGCGCGATCTGGGCTGACTCCTTCATGACGTCGCCGAGCTGGCCGGTCAGCGTAAGACCGGTGCTGCCGCTCGCCGCGTCCGCCAGCGACGCCTCGATGAACAGCAGGTCGCCGCCGGTACCGGTGACCGCCAGACCGGCGGCCACGCCGGGCACCGCCGTGCGCTCGGCGGACTCCGGGGTGAACCGCGGATGGCCCAGATAGTCGGTCAGGTCGGCCGCGTCGACGGTGAGCGGCGCCTCGTCATCGGAGACCGACTCGGAGCCTGCCTGCTTCGCGGCGATCTTGCGGAGCACCCTGGCGATCGAGCGCTCGAGTGACCGGACGCCCGCTTCCCTCGTGTACTCCGTCGCCAGGCGCCGGAAGGCGTCGTCGGTGACCTGGACCTCCGTGGCGTCCATGCCGGCGCGGGCGAGCTGGCGCGAGAGCAGGTGGTCGCGCGCGATCGTGACCTTCTCGTCCTCGGTGTAGCCGTCGAGGCGGATCAGCTCCATCCGGTCGAGCAGCGGCTCGGGGATCATCTCGGCGACGTTGGCCGTCGCGATGAACAGCACGTCGGACAGGTCCAGCTCGACCTCGAGGTAGTGGTCGCGGAACGTGTGGTTCTGGGCCGGGTCGAGCACCTCGAGCAGGGCAGCCGTCGGGTCGCCGCGGTAGTCGGCGCCGACCTTGTCCACCTCGTCGAGCAGGATCACCGGGTTCATGGAACCGGCCTCGCGGATGGCGCGGACGATCCGGCCTGGCAGCGCGCCCACGTAGGTGCGCCGGTGACCGCGAATCTCGGCCTCGTCGCGCACGCCGCCGAGCGCAACCCTGGCGAACTCGCGACCCATCGCCCGGGCGACCGACTCGCCAAGGGAGGTCTTGCCGACTCCTGGCGGGCCAGCCAGCGCCAGCACCGCACCGCTACGACGGCCGCCGGCCACGGCCATGCCGCGCTCGGCGAGCCGCTTGCGAACCGCGAGGTACTCGATGATGCGCTCCTTGACCTCATCGAGCCCGGCGTGGTCGGCGTCGAGCACCGCGCGAGCGCCAGAGATGTCGTACGCGTCGTCGGTGCGCGTGTTCCAGGGAACGTCGAGGATGGTGTCCAGCCAGGTCCTGATCCAGCCAGCCTCTGGCGAGGCGTCCGAGCCTCGCTCCAGCTTGGCCGCCTCGCGCAGCGCGGCCTCGCGGACCTTCTCAGGCAGATCGGCATCGTCGATCCTGGCCCGGTAGTCCTCCTGCTCGGACGCGGGCGTGCCGTCCAGCGCAGCCAGTTCCTTGCGGATCGCGGCCAGTTGCTGGCGCAGCAAGAACTCGCGCTGCTGCTTCTCCATGCCCTCGCGCACGTCGTTGCCGATGGTCTCGGCGACGTCGAGCTCGGCCAGGTGATCGCGGGCCCAGCCCACGAGCTTCTCCAGCCGCAGCGCGGGATCGAGGGTGTTCAGCAGCTCGCTGCGCTGCTCGACCGACAGGTAGCTCGCGTACCCAGCGGAGTCGGCCAGCGCCGAGGGATCTGTGATCCGGGACAGGGCATCAACCACCTGCCAGGCGCCGCGCTTTTGCAGGATGGCGGCCGCCAGCCCGCGGTATTCGCGCGCGAGCTCGGCCGCGCGCGGGCCGGCCGCTGGCTCCTCGGCGATCGTGCCGTGCACCCAGAGCGCAGCACCAGGGCCAACAGTTCCGGCGCCGATCGTGACCCTGGCCAGACCGCGCAGGACGACGCCCGGCTTGCCGTCCGGCAGCCTGCCCTCCTGCTCCACGACCGCGAGGGTGCCGATGGACGCGTACTTGCCTTCGATCTTCGGCACGAGCAGCACCTGCGGCCCGTCGTCGGTGCCGGACCTGGCGGACGACCCGCCGGATCCCGCCGCGGCCTCGGTCGCCTTGGCAGCCGCGATCGCCGCGCGGACCTCGGGGTCGGAGGCGTCGAGCGGCACGACCATCGTCGGCAGCACGACGTCATCATCGAGCGGAAGCACCGGGAGTGTCAGAGTCTTGGTCTCGCTCATCAAGCCTTCTTCCAGCGAGGGATTACTTAATTACACCTACTGGGAAATTACGTGGGTGTAAACCGCGCCGGGCACCAGGTTGTTTCCTGCTGGCGTTCGCGGTGAGCAAACAGGGTCGGCGGCGGCACCGACCTCGGCGGGAGTGCCCGTGACGGCGGTCTCGGTAGGCTTGGGGCGATCAGGACGGCGGATCTCGTCGACCGATGGCCGTTGGGGGAGGCAGGCTGCCGTGCGCGAGAGGGATGCCGAGGGGTCGTCGCCCCGAGCAAGGACTGGCACGCCACTACGGATCGCGCTGCTGGGCTGCGGCGTGGTCGGATCGCAGGTGGCCAGGCTGCTTGGTGAGCAGGCCGCGGACCTGGCCGCACGGGCGGGCGGCCCGCTGGAGATCGCGGGGATCGCTGTTCGTCGCCCCGAGGTCGCGCGCATCGGTGGCGTGGACGCCTCGCTGATCACCGGCGACGCGGTTGGCCTGGTCACCAGGTCAGATGTGGACATAGTCGTCGAATTGATCGGCGGGATCGAGCCTGCCAGATCGCTGCTGCTCGCTGCGCTGGATTCCGGCAGATCGGCCGTGACCGCGAACAAGGCGCTGCTGGCCAGCGACGGCGAGGCGCTGCACAAGGCGGCCAGCGCGAACGGGGCCGACCTGTACTACGAGGCTTCGGTGGCGGGCGCGATCCCGCTGCTGCGGGCGCTGCGGGAGTCACTCGCCGGGGACACCGTCCGGCGGGTGCTCGGGATCGTGAACGGCACCACGAACTTCATCCTTGACCGGATGGACTCCCTGGGCGCTGAGTTCGGCGAGGCACTCGAGGAGGCGCAGCGGTTGGGCTACGCCGAAGCTGATCCGACCGCCGACGTGCAGGGGCACGACGCTGCCGCGAAGGCCGCGATCCTCGCCGGGCTCGCCTTCCACACGGAGGTGACCTCGGCCGACGTCTTTACCGAAGGCATCGCGAGGATCACGGCATCGGACATCGCCAGCGCCAGTGCGCTCGGGTTCGTGATCAAGCTGCTCGCGATCTGCGAGCGCTCCGACGGCGGCATCTCGGTGCGGGTCCATCCAGCGATGCTGCCCCGCGTGCATCCGCTCGCGGCCGTGCACGAGGCGTACAACGCGGTGTTCGTCGAGGCCGAGGCGGCCGGGCTGGCTGATGTTCTACGGGGCCGGCGCGGGCGGCCAGCCCACGGCCAGCGCCGTACTCGGCGACATCGTGGCTGTCGCGCGGAACATGCGCGCCGGGATGCGCGGGCCGGAGCCCGCGACCTACGCCGAGCTGCCAGTCGTGCCGATGGCCGACGCGCTGACCAGGTACTACGTCTGCCTGGATGTCGCCGACCGGCCTGGTGTGCTCGCGCCTGTGGCCGAGAGTTTCGCCAGGCGCGGCGTGTCGATCAAGGCTGTGCACCAAGAGGGCCGCGGCGAGGACGCCACGCTGATCATCGTGACCCACACGGCCCGCGAGTCCGCGCTGGCGGAGACGGTCGCCGACCTCGGCGCCATGGAGGCAGTGCGCGCCGTCGACAGCGTCCTGCGAGTCGAGGGCGAGGAGGGCGAGTGAGTCCCCCCGGGATTGCGTGGCGGGGGGATCCGGGGGGTCGTCCCCCCGGGATTGCGTGGCGGGGGGATCCGGGGGGTCGTCCCCCCGGGATTGCATGGCGGGGGGTGATCGGTGAGTTCGCCGAGCGGCTGCCGGAGGTCGCCGAGGATGCCGTCGTCACGCTCGGCGAGGGCGGGACGCCGCTGCTGCCGGCGCCTGCGCTGTCGGAGCATCACTGGGTGCGAGGTGCACCTGAAGATCGAGGGGATGAATCCGACCGGGTCGTTCAAGGACCGCGGCATGACCGTCGCGGTCTCGCTGGCCGCAGCGCGTGGCGCCAGGACCGTGATCTGCGCGTCCACGGGCAACACCAGCGCGAGCGCGGCAGCCTACGCGGCCAGGGCCGGACTTGACTGCGTCGTCTTGGTGCCGCGAGGCAAGATCGCGCTCGGCAAGCTGGCTCAGGCGCTGATCTACGGCGCCAGGCTGCTTCAGGTCGACGGCAACTTCGATGATTGCCTGGAACTGGTGCGCAAGCTCGCGGTCAGCCACCCGGTGGCCGTGGTCAACTCAGTCAACCCTGATCGGCTGGACGGCCAGAAGACCGCGGCGTTCGAGGTGGTCGACGTGCTCGGCGACGCGCCGCAGGTGCACTGCCTGCCGGTCGGCAACGCCGGCAATATCTCTGCTTACTGGATGGGCTACCGCGAGTACCTGGCCGCCGGCCGGTCGACGCGGACGCCGCGGATGCTCGGCTTCCAGGCCGCTGGCGCCGCTCCGCTCGTGACCGGGGAGCCGGTCATCAAACCCGTCACCGTGGCGTCCGCGATCCGGATCGGCAACCCGGCGTCCTGGCATCTGGCAGAGGCGGCACGGGATGAGTCTGGCGGGATGTTCGCGGCGGTGACCGACGAGCAGATTCTCGACGCTTACCGCCTGCTGGCGGTCCGCGAGGGCGTTTTCGGGGAGCCCGCCTCTGCCGCCGGGGTCGCCGGGCTGCTGCAGGCCTGCAAGAACGGCGACGTGGAACCCGGCTCGGTCGTGGTCTGCACGATCACCGGCACAGGGCTGAAGGACCCCGACACCGCGATGGCCGGATTGCCAGAACCAGCGATCGTGGCCGTCGATCCGGCCGCGGCCGCGGCCGCGCTCGGCCTGGCCTGAGCCGATGGGCATGAACCTGGGCCAGGCCGTCGTCGTCAGGAGCCCGGCCACTAGCGCGAACCTGGGCCCTGGCTTTGATGCGCTCGGCCTGGCGCTGAGCCTGCATGACGAGGTGCATGCCGAGGTAACCGGCTCGGGCCTGCATATCGAGGTCTCAGGGGTCGGCGAACGCACGGCACGGTACGGCGAGGGTCACCTCGTCGTCCGGGCGATGCGGGCAGCCTTCGACGCCATCGGCGGGCAGCCGCCAGGGATCGCGCTGCGCTGCGTCAACGCGATTCCGCACGGCTTCGGTCTCGGCTCGTCCGCAGCGGCGATCGTCGCCGGCGTGCTCGCCGCGCGGGCGCTCAGCGGCGGGGCCGGCGCGGCGCGGTTGCCCGACGACGCTGTGCTACGCCTGGCTGCGGACATCGAAGGGCACGCGGACAACGTGGCGGCGTGCCTGGCAGGAGGCCTGACCATCGCGTGGGACGCCGGGCCCTCCGGGCTCGGCTGCTGGCCTCGGGTCCTCCGGGCCGGCTGCTGGCCTCGGGTCCTCCGGGCCGGCTGCTGGCCTCGGCCCCTCTGGGCCGGCTGATGGCCTCGGGTCCGTACGCTGGCTCCGGCTCGAGCCGCTGCCCGGCCTGACGCCGGTGCTGTGCGTGCCGGCCGTGCCGCTGGCCACCGAGGCGGCGCGCAAGGTCCTGCCGGCAGCCGTGCCGCACGGGGACGCCGCGCGCAACGCGGCCCGCTCGGCTCTGCTCGTCGCCGCGCTCACCCAGCCTGGGCTGCTACCGGACGCAGGTGTGCTGCTCGACGCGACGCTGGACTTCCTGCACCAGCCCTACCGCGCCAGTTCGATGCCGGCGACCGCTGAGCTGATCGGGTCGCTCAGGAAGGCCGGGATTCCAGCCGTCGTGTCAGGGGCGGGTCCCGCCGCCCTAGGCCTGGTCGTGCCAGGGATAACGCCGCCTCCCGACGCGGTTGCGGCGATCGCAGCGCAGTCAGCCGAGGACTGGACGGTGCGCGTCCTGGAGGTCGATAGGCGTGGCGCGGTCGTCGCGCCTTGAGGCGCGCGGGCTCTGGCAGGCGAACGCCCGCGGCAGCCCCCGGCAGCCGCACCGGCGGTGGCTTAGGAGGAAGGGTTTGTGGTAACACGTAGCGAATGCGGTCGCATATGCCGCATTCGCTACGTGCAAGTGGGACACACCCGCTAGGCGGCGGCCGCCATTCGGCGCAGGACGTCGGCGCGCAGAGCCGCTGGGTCGATGTCGGCCGCGGCTAGCATGCGCACGGCCTCGTTGTCGCCGTGGTCGATCAGGCCTGCGAGCAGGTGGCCCGACGTGAATTCGTGGTCATGCCTGCTTTGCGCGACCCGCAGGCCGCAGGCGATCGCGTCCTTGGCGTCCTGCGTCATCCTGGACCGCGTCGTCGGCGACCCTGCCGATCTTGCCGGCCTGTCCAGCGCGCCAGGGCCGAATGCGGCCTCGGCGGCCCGCCTGACCTGATCCAGGTCGATGCCGAGAACCGCCAGTGCATCCGCGTCCAGCGGCGCGAGTTCCGGGCGCGCCACGGCCAGCGGCCTGAGCTTCGCGGCGTCGAGTCCGGCCGCACGCAGGGCGTCGGCCGCCGTTCCCGAGCGTCCGTGCGCCAGCGCGAGCAGCAGGTGCTCGGCGCCGATCCGGCTCGCGCCGAGGACTCGCGCCTCGGACAGTGCGAGCTGCACCGCGTTCCTGGCTTCTGTCGTAAATCGCTCGAACACTGCTGCTCCTTCCCGCGGAACCTCGGACCGCTCTTCCGGCCGGCCGCTTCAATGACCGGCGCGGCCCAGCGCGGTCCTGGCCGCTCCGCGGCTAGCTATTCCTGCTGGCGTACTTCTTGTGCACGGCCTGCTTGCTGACGCCGAGGAAGAACGCGATTTCCTGCCACGACCAGCCGTGCTGGCGGGCGTTGTGCACCTGCAGCGCCTCCAGCCGTTCGGCCAGTTCGCGCAGCTCGCGCGCGGCCTGCAGTCCGGCGGCCGGATCGGCGCCGCTGGCCGCCTCCGCGAGTCCCATTCCCTGGCTCATGTCGTCAACATATGTTGACGCAGGCCTTGTTGTCAACTTAAGTTGACGTGATGATGTGCCGCAGGTAGGCATGCGGGTCGCCAAGGTAGCGCCGCCAGTGGTCGACGATCTCGAGCTCGTCCCACGGGGTACGCCGCAGGCCGTGCGGCCCGAGTTCGACGATGTCAGCGTCCGGCGTCGAGGCGATGATCGGGGAGTGGGTGGCGCAGATGATCTGAGACCCTGACCTGCCAAGCTCGTGCAGGAACTCGACAAGCCGCAAGCAGGAGATGAAGGACAAGGCGGCCTCGGGCTCATCGAGCAGGTAAAGCCCTGGTCTGGCGAACATGGCCTCGAAGACCGTAAAGAACCCCTCGCCGTGCGATTGCTGCTCCAGGTCGCTGCCCCAGAATCCTGGCAGTCCCGAGACGTTGCGGGCGAGGTTGAAGAGTGTCTCTGCGCGCAGGAAGAAGCCCGCCCTCGCGAGCCGGGGTCCCGCGACGAGCCGGATGCCGGCCGCGGTCAGGTCGGTCCTGAGCGCGCCGCCGAGCGGCGTCGGTTCGCCCGTGCTCGAGTAGCGCGTCCCGGCCTTGCCGCCCTCCGAGTTGATCTTGACCGCGTCGGCGAGCGCTTCGATCAGGGTCGACTTGCCCGAGCCGTTCTCGCCGACCAGGAACGTGACCGGCCTGGTGAATGTGAGCCCGTGCTCGGCGAGATGGCGAACCGGCTCCATGGTGAACGGCCAGCGGTCCGGCGTGCGTTCGGGCAAGCGGATGCTCTCGATGAACATTGCACGACTCCCCTGCGGCCACTCCGGCACAGGTGGTGTCGGGCGGGGCGCGGTCACGCTGAGACGGGACTCCACGCTACAGCGGCCGACCCGGCGTGCCGGCCACAGACGGCGTTGCTACCGTGCCGCTATGGGTCACGGCCGGACGGCGGACGAGCGCCCGGTCGGTCTCGCGACGGTTGCCCGCGAGTGGCTGCGGATGGGCTGCATCGGCTTCGGCGGCCCGCCCGCCCACATCGCGCTGCTCCGCACGCTGTGCGTCAAGGAGCGTGGCTGGCTGTCCGCCGAGGAGTTCGAGGACGGCGTCGCGACCACGAATTTGCTGCCAGGGCCCGCCTCGACCCAGCTCGCGATGTACTGCGCGTGGCGGCTGGCGGGCCCGGCCGGAGTCCTCGTCGGCGGTGCGTGCTTCATCCTGCCTGGGCTCGCGGTAATCCTCGGCCTGTCCGCGCTGTTCCTCGCGGCGCACCCGCCAGCCGCCGTGGCAGGGGCGGCGGGCGGAGCGGGCGCAGCGGTCCCAGCCGTCGCAGCGGCCGCCGCGATCGGCCTGATGCCGGCCAGCTGGCGCCGCGCGGCGTCGGGTGCCGACCCCCCTCCGGCGGGCCGGCGGCGGATCTCCGCCGCCCACTGGCGATGGCTCGGCTATCTCATCCTCGGCGGCGTGGCCGGGGGCCTGGCCGGCACCTTCCTCGTGCTTGTGCTCGCGGCCTGCGGGCTCGTCGAACTCGGGGTGCGCCGGCCCCCGGCCGCCGGAGACAGGACAGCCAGGACAGTTCCGATGATCGACCAGGCGGTCGTCGCTCAGCGATGCTGCCGCTGGCGCTCGCGGTGCCCGCGGCGACGGGCGGGCTGCTGGCAGTCGCGTGGGTGGCGTTCAAGGTTGGCGCGCTGTCGTACGGCGGCGGCTTCGTGATCATCCCGCTCATGCAGCACGACGCAGTGCACACCTATCACTGGATGAGTGGCCAGCAGTTCCTCAGCGCCGTGGCCCTCGGGCAGGTGACGCCCGGTCCGGTGGTCCAGACCGTGGCGGTGGTCGGCTACGCCGCCGCGGGCGTGGGCGGTGGCCTGCTCGCCTCGCTGGTCGCCTTCAGCCCATCGTTCGCCTTCGTGCTCGGCGGCGCGCCGCACTTCGCCGCGCTCCGCCGCAACGCCCGCGTCCAGGCGTTCCTGACCGGTGCGGGTCCTGCCGCCATCGGCGCGATCGCGGGGTCCACCGTGCCGCTCGGCCTCGAGATCTCCAGGCTCTGGCAGGTTGGCGTGCTCGCGCTGGCGGCGATCTGGCTGCTCGTCCTGCGCCGCCATGTGGTGGTCGCGATCGTCGGCGCGGCCTGCCTGGGCCTGATCGCCGTGCTGGCCGGCGCTCCCGTCCCGTGACGCTCGCGTTCGCACCTGAAGGCCGCGAAACCAGCGCGCACCGGTCCGTCGGCGGCCATTCCGGCGCCAACCGGAGCGGCCGTTGACACCGCGCCAGGTGCACACCTAAGTTTTCTAATGTTCGATTACGGAACTGCTGTGCGGGAAGCGCACAAATCGTGCCGACGGCTACGACGGCGAGATTGCCCCTTATCCCTTCTAGGACAGCATGAGGACATGCGCACGCAGGTAGGCATCGTCGGGGCTGGCCCGGCAGGGCTGCTGCTATCGCATCTGCTCGCGCTCCGCGGCATCGACTCCGTGGTGGTCGAGATGCGCAGCCGCGCCTACTGCGAGGCTCGGCAGCGCGCTGGCGTGATCGAGGATGGCACCGCCAGGCTCTTGCGTGCGGCTGGCGTTGGCGAGCGGCTCGACCGCGAGGGACTCGAGCACGGGGGCATCTACCTGCAGTTCGCCGGTGAGCGGCACCACATCGACTTCCGCGACCTCACCGGCGGCCGCACCGTGACCGTGTACGCGCAGACCGAAGTCGTCAAAGACCTGATCGCGCACCGGATCGCCGCAGGTGGCGCGCTGCACTTCGACGTCACCGACACGGAGGTTGATCAGCTGGAGTCCGACCAGCCGGTGCTCCGCTATACCGGCGCAGACGGCGTCAGGCAGCGAGGTGATCTGCGACGCCATCGCGGGCTGTGACGGCTTCCACGGGATCTGCCGCCCAGCCATTCCGCCTGGCCTGACCACCGTGCGGGAACGCGATTACCCCTATGCCTGGCTCGGTATCCTCGCCGCCGTCCCGCCGTCGACCGACGAGCTGATCTACGCGCACCACCGCGACGGTTTCGCGCTGCACAGCCTGCGCAGCCCGACCGTCAGCCGGCTCTACCTGCAGGTCGATCCGGACGAGTCGATCGAGAACTGGCCAGACGACAGGATCTGGGCCGAGCTGCAGCGCCGGTTCGAGCTGCCGGGATCCGGCTGGGAGCTGAAGCAAGGGCCGGTGCTCGACAAGGGCATCACGCCAATGCGGAGCTTCGTCAGCGCGCCGATGCGATACGGCCGGCTGTTCCTGGCCGGCGACGCCGCCCACATCGTGCCGCCTACCGGCGCCAAGGGGCTGAACCTCGCGATCGCCGACGTCGCCATGCTGGCCCCGGCTCTCGACGCCCTGCTGCACGGCGATGACGGCCCGGCAGCGGACTACTCCGCGAGCTGCCTGGACCGGGTCTGGCGGTCCACGCACTTCTCCTGGTGGATGACAACCATGCTGCACCGCACCCCCGGCGCTGACGAGATGGAGACAGAGTTGCAGCTCTCGCAGCTGCGTTATGTCGTCTCATCCCGTCCGGCCGCCACCTCGCTGGCCGAGAATTACACCGGCTATCCGCCGGTTCCTTCGGCCCTGCCTAGCTGAATCCACGAAGGAGCTCCCACCGCCATGCGCACCACACCGCCGTTCCGCGCCGATCACGTCGGCAGTCTGCTCCGCCCGGCCAGCCTGCTCGCGGCCAGGGACGACTTCGCGTCTGGTCAACTCGACGCCGCGCAACTTCGGGCGGTCGAGGACGCCGCTATCGCCGGAGTCGTAGATATGCAAGCGCGAGTCGGCCTGCAGTCCGCGACCGACGGCGAGTTCCGCCGCGCCTCCTGGCACATGGACTTCATCTATCAGCTCGGCGGGATCAGCAAGGCGCCGGGAAACCTGGCGGTCAAGTTCCGCAATCGGTCGGGCACGATCGAGTTCACGCCCGCCGCGCTGCACGTCGGCAGCAAGATCCGGCTGGATCGCACGATCTTCGAAGACGACTTCACGTATCTGCAGTCCGTCGCGATGTCGGCGACGCCCAAGCTCACGATCCCGTCGCCGAACATGGTGCACTACCGCGGCGGCCCTGCGGCGATCGACGCGGCGATCTACCCGGACATGGAGGAGTTCTGGTCGGACCTGTCCGCCGCGTACGCCGAGCAAGTCAGGCGTCTGGGCGCGCTCGGCTGCCGGTACCTGCAGCTCGACGACACCAGCCTGGCCTACCTGAACGATCCGGCTCAGCGGGCCGAGATCGCCGGCCGCGGCGAGGATGCCGAGCACCTGCACCTTCGGTACATCCGCCAGGTCAACGACGCGATCAGCGGCCTGCCCGACGGCATGGCCGTGACCACTCACATGTGCCGTGGCAACTTCCGGTCCTCGTGGGCAGCCGAGGGCGGGTACGACTTCGTCGCCGAGGCTCTGTTCAGCGAGCTGAATGTGGACGGGTTCTTCCTGGAATACGACGACGAGCGGTCAGGCGGCTTTGAGCCGCTCAGGTTCGTGCCGAAGGGCAAAATGGTCGTGCTCGGCCTCGTCACGACGAAGAACGGGAAGCTCGAGGACCCAGTTGAGCTCAAGCGCAGGATCGACGAGGCGGCGAGGTTCGTCCCGCTCGACCAGCTCTGCCTGTCACCGCAGTGCGGGTTCTCCTCCACGGTCGAAGGGAACGTGCTGACCGCGGACGAGCAAGCCGCCAAGCTCCGCCTGATCGTCGCCGTCGCCGAGGACGTCTGGAGCTGAGCCCAGATAGCTGGGCTCAGCAGTTACTTCACGCAAACGACGCCCGGCTGGCCCTGCTTACCAAAAGGCGCATGCATGATGATCATGTCGTCCTTGTGTCCCCATGGCAGCGCGGCGACATGACGGAAGATCGCGAACCGGTACGTGACGTCGAACGACGGCACCGTGACCCAAAAATATGGCTTGGACGTGCATGGCCATGATCGCACCGGAATAGCAGCCAAGATCTCCTGGTAATGACCGAGCGTGACGTCGTGCACCGCACGTTTCGCTGGCGGTATGGCGATTGCTCCGTTTCCCCCGCCAGGCCGTGCGTAAAGGGCCTGGCCCGCTTGCCTGAGAAGGCTGCCCTTGGGAAGCGACACGCTCTCGATGATCACTGCCCGGGAACCGGTGTTCATGATGCTGACGAATAGATAGAAGGTGCCGCGCTGCGGCGGGATGTAGAAGTCCTCGCGGACGCCGCCGAAGGCGTTCACGGTCCTGATGCCGTGCCCAGCTGGCAGTCCCGGGTACGCCAGAGTGAGGCTGAATGTACCGCCATAACCCAGCGGCCGATAGTCATTGGCGAGCGTCAGCAGCACCGATGCGGGCACGGCGACGATCACGGCCGCGGCGAGCAGCACGCCATGCCCACCGCGGCACGCGCCCATCGGCGCTCGGCACGCTCGCGGTCTTTGCTGGGTGGCTGGACGCCGCGGTCCCCCGGGGCTGGCCAGCCATCGTGAAACTTCACGCCTGCAAAGCCCACTGGCGGCCTCCGGTTGGGTCAGCTAGCCGAATCGTAGGAGCGCGCGCGGATTGGCGACAAGTGCTGACGTCCGAGCGGTCGTCAGCTACGGCGGGCGGGCATGAGCGAACGTTTCGGCGCGGAGCCCGCGGGCCACAGGTAGTAGCCGACGGGGAAGAGCCGGATGCCGAGCTTGTCGGAGATCAGGCCCCACAGCCCGCGCGGCGCCCAGATCGCGATCACCATCGCCACGATGCCGAGGATGATGAAGTACCAGGTGCCGTAGTGCGACAGGGTCTGCTGCAGCACGAAGAACACGATCGTCCCGAGGATCGGCCCCTCGATCGACCCGATGCCGCCGATGATCGTGATGAAGATCATCTCAGCCGACCACTGCACGCTGAACGCGGCCGTGGGCACCACGAACTGCTGGCTGATGATGTAGAGCGCACCGGCCGCGCCGCAGCCTGCGGCGGCAACCATGAACACCAGGCGCTGGGTGCCCGACACCCGGGCGCCGACGCTGCGTGCCCCGGTCTCGTCGTCGCGGATCGCGGTGAGCACCAGGCCGATCGGACTGCGCAGCAAGTAGTAGATCGCGGCGAGCACGATCACCGTGACCGCCAGCGTCGCCCAGTAGGTGTAGGCATTGAGCAGCGTCGGGCTCAGGTTCAGGCCAGGCAGCGCGGTGCCCGTCCCGCCCCCAAGCGCCGAGATCTGGATGATGATCAACTCGCAGACCGAGGCGATGACCCACATCGTGATCGCGAAGTAGCCGCTGCGGAGCCGGGATACCAGCCACCAGACGCACTAGGCCGATGACCGCGGCCAATAGCGTTGCCACCGGAATGGCGAGGAACGGACTGATCCCGTGCTCGGCCATGATCAGCACGAAGTAGGCGCCGAGGCCGATGAAGGCCTGCTGGCCGACCGAGACAAGGCCCGCATAGCCAGCGAGCAGGTTCCACATGCTGGCCATGATCAGCAGTGTGAAGAAGTTGACGAGCAGGTTCGTGGTCCCCGAGTACACCAGGTAGGGCAGGTAGCCAAGCACGACGATCACGATGACCGCGGCGACGGCGGCCCACAGCGTAGACCGCCTGGCCCTCGTCACCCGGACCGGCGCGGCAGCTTCTGTGAGCGCGGGACTAGTCACGCGCGCTCCCTCCGGCCGGTGAGTCCCTGCGGCCTGATGACCAAGATCAGCAGGAAGAGCACCTGGCCGGCCAGCACCTGGTCGGCCGCCTTGAAGTTTGCGCCGATGTCCTGGGCGACGCCGAGCAGGATGCCGCCGCCAAGGGTGCCCCAGAGCGACCCGAGCCCGCCGATCACCACCGCCTCGAACGCGAACAGCAAAAGCTGGTCGGTGCCGATCGTGGGGTCGAACTGGGTGAACATGCCGAACGCGATGCCTGCCAGCGCGACAGTGCCGAACGCGATCGCCGCCGCGATGCCGAACACATGCCGGTAGTTCACGCCGGCGATCTGCGCGGCCTCGCGGTCGTCGGCGACCGCCCTGATGAGCCTGCCGTTCTTGGTTGACGACAAGAAGAACTGCAAGCCGAGCAGCACGACGACGGCAACCAGCAGGATGACCAGGTTCAGGTAGGCGATCGTGATCTGAGAGCCGATCGTGAAGGAGTCGGACACCAGTGAGCCGATGCCGATGGAGTGGCTGTTGGCCGACAGGAACTGCTGCAGCCCGTTCTCCAGTACCACCGACAGCCCGAACGTCACCAGCAGCGTCGTGAGCACGCTGCGGTTCAGCGCGGACTGGAACAGGGTCCGCTGCAGGATGTAGCCGAGCACTGCGAAGATCGGCACGACGATGAGGAAGGCCCAGACGGCAGGGACGTGGGTGATGGCCACCACGCCGAGAGCGACGTAAGCGGCGACGACTGCCAGGTCGCCGTGGGCGAGGTTGATCACGTTCATGACGCCGAACAGCAGCGAGAGTCCGCACGCGAACAAGGCGTAAAGCCCGCCGAGCAAGATCCCGTGGATGACCGCGTTTACCCAGCTCATGCCTCTGCTCCCGGCGGCTGGTAGAACTCGGGCGCCGCGACGGCTCCGCCCTGACCTGAACCGTTGCCGTTGCGTGTCCGGCCGCTTGACACGCCGAAGTAGGCGCCCTCGATCTCAGCCGGAGTAAGCCTGGCCGGCTCGCCTTCGAGCGTGATCCTGCCTTCAAGCAGGCAGTGCACGACCGAGGAGAACGCGAGCGCCTGGCTGACGTCCTGCTCTACCAGGAGCACGGTCACGCCCGAGGCGAGCAGCTGCGGCAGTAGCCCGTAGATCCGCCTGACCACCACGGGAGCGAGGCCGAGCGACAGCTCGTCGAGCAGCAGCACCTTGGGGTTTGCCACCAGCGCCCGGCCGATCGCGACCGCCTGCTGTTCGCCGCCCGAGAGCTGTGCGCCGAGCTGGGCCCGCCGGTCGCGCATCCAGTCGAACAGCTCGTAGACCGCCTCGATCGTCCACGGTCCTGACCTGGCACTGGTCAAGCCGACCTGCAGGTTTTCCTCGACCGTCAGCGTCGGGAAGAGCCTGCGGCCCTCAGGCACCATCGCGATTCCCGCGGCCACGCGCTGCTCGGGCCGCAGGCGCGTGATGTCGGTCCCGTCGAGCAGCACCGATCCGGTCGTCGGCCGGTGCAGGCCAGCGACGGTCCGCAACAGGGTCGACTTGCCGGCGCCGTTGGCGCCGATCATCGCGTGCACCGAGCCGGCCGGCACGGCCAGGCTCACCCCGTGCAGCGCCTCGAGCTGGCCGTGATGCACGCTCAGGTCCCTGACCTCGAGCAGTGGAGCCGACCAGCTGGCGCGGGCAGCGACCTCGCTCACCGGGTGTCCCGCTCAGCCGCGCCGGAGCGCTGCGCGTCAGGCAGGTGCAGCAATGTGCTCACCTCCGTGCCGAGGAACACCTCGCGCACGGCCGGCAGCGCGAGCACCTCGTCCGGCTCGCCGTCGCCGATGAACGAGCCGCCATACAGGCAGAGCAGCCGCTGTACCGTCGCCGTGAGCGCGTGCACGACGTGCTCGATCCAGATGATCGCGACTCCCTCGGCGCGGATCGCGCTGACGATCTCGATCAGCTGAACGACCTCGGGGTCGGTCAGGCCGCCGGCGACCTCGTCGAGGAGCAGCAGCTTCGGCCCCGTGGCCAGCGCCCTGGCCACCTCGAGGCGCTTGCGAGAGAGCAGGCCGAGTCGCTCAGCTGGGCTGTTGGCGTCCTGCGCGAGGCCGGTCAGCTCCAGGACCCTGGCCGCCGCGGCATGACTGGGCCGGCCACGAAGGCCTGAGCCCTGCTGCGCGGCGACCAGGACGTTCTCGAAAACGGTCATCGCGCCGAACGGCTTGGGAACCTGGAAGGTCCGACCGATACCGAGCCGGCACCTCGCGGCCGCGCTGAGCCTGGTGATGGGCGCGCCCTCGAAGATGACCTGGCCGGAGCCTGGCGTCAGGTCGCCGGCGATCAGGCCGAACAAGCTGCTTTTGCCGGCGCCGTTCGGCCCGACGATCCCGACCAGGTCGGCGGGAGCAATGGTAAGCGAGAGGTTGTCCGCGACCACGACCCTGCCGAAGCTCTTGGATAGGCCAGCGAGCTCCAGCAGGGCCGTGTTCATCTGAGCGCCTCCGACGCGACGGCCGCGGGTTCAGACATTCGTGGGAACCAGGTCCGCCTGGACCTGGACGGCGGTGTTCAGTGAATTGTCGACGACCGTCATCTCGAACGGGAACTTGCCCGTCGACTTCTTCCACTGCACGCCCACCGGGTTGATGATCCCGACGCCCGGTGCGGGGCCATTGGCGAAATTGAGCGCTCCGCACATTCCGCTGTAGTTGACGTTGTGCAGCGCGCTGGCGACTTCGGCGGCGTCGTGCGGGTCGCTGACGGTCTTGAACGCCTCGTTGGCCACCTCGAACAGCGAATACGTCGAACCGATCGACTGGACCCACTGGTTCCCGGTCTGCGCCTGGAAGCCGTCGGCCAGCGCCTTGGCGCTCTGGCCGGTGAGCGACGAGGTGTTCGGCATGTACGGGCCCCACCAGGAGTCGGTGGCGACGTTGTTGACCAGCGCGCCGAGCGCCGCGGTGTCGGCCGGGAACAGCAGCACCTTCGCGACCGTTGCCAGCTTGGGCTTCCACCCCTGCTGCGACGCCTGCTTCCAGAACGTGTTGAAGTCCGGCGGCAGCGGGCAGTTGCTGAACAACTCCGCGTGCTTGTTCTTGAAGGTCGAGATCATCGACGTGAAGTCGGTTGCGCCGTCGGCGTACGGACCACCATCGACGACCTTGTAGCCGGAAGCCTGGATCAGCGGCTCGAAGCCGCCGCGGAACGCGTTGCCGTCCGCGTCGTTCGGGTACTGGCAGGCCACGACCTTGTTGGTCTTGACCCGGTTCCACATCGGCGCGAAGCAGCCCTGGAATTCCTTCAGGCCGAAGAAGAACATCGTGCAGTACTGGAAGGTCGTGGTCGGCTTCAGCGGGTTGCCCTTGAGGCCGGCGTACCAGGACTCCCAGGGAACCACCGTGGACAGGCACGGCGTGTGCAGGCTCTCACATGCCGCCGCCACCGGGTTGGTGGTCTCAGGCGTCGACGTGGTCAGGATCATATCCACGTGGCTCTGGGTGATGAGCTGCTGGGCGACCTGGGCTGCCCTGGTCGGGCTTGACTGGCTGTCCTGCACGTTGATGTTGATCTTGTATGTTTTCTTGCCGATCTTGATACCGGTCTTGTAGGCCGAACTCGCCTTGATCTGGTTGAGCACGTACCTGTCACCGGAGGCGAAACCAGAGAGTTGTCCGGTGAGCGGCGTGATGAAGCCGATGGTGATCGTTCCGCTCGCGCCGGCCGAGCCGCCGCCCTTGATCCCTGAGCTGCAGGCGGCGAGGAGCCCACCCGCGCTGACTGCGAGGCTGCCGGCGCCCACGCCCTTCAGCAGGGAACGCCGCGAGATCGGCTGATCTTGTGGCATCGGCAGGTCTGCTTCGTGACGGTTCATTCCGTCTCCTCTGAATGTCAGCGCCCGCGGGTCGCCGGCGAACTGAAGGCTGCGGCGTCGCCGGTGACGGCCGACACTTCAGGACGGATACTCGCAGGATGTTCGCTTGGCGTACGACTATACGCAATGTAGAACTTAGCCAGCGTTCTAGACCACTGTCAACGTCCCTCGCGTATCGGTGTGATCAATAAGAACGTCGCTATAACGGCATTGTGGTCCGGCGGTCGAAGGCCGGCGCTGACGTTATCGCGGTCCCGGACGAACACGGCGAAAACGGTGCGGAGCTACAGCCCAAAATGCGGTCGAGCACGACCAGATATAGCGGCCCGTTAGCCGGGCGAGACCGACTTAAGATCTGCCTCGATGTTGCGGGCGGTCTCGAGCAGCCCGGGAAGCAACTGCGCGCGCATGGCGTCCGGGCTCAGCCTGCTCGCGTGCGCCGATACGTTGAGCGCCGCCGTCACCGCGCCCGAGGAGTCGTGGATCGGCACGGCGATCGCGCGCAGGCCTTCCTCGAGTTCCTGGTCCACGATCGAGTAGCCGTCGCGGCCGACCTCGGCGATGATCTGCCTGAGCTGTTCGGGATCGGTCACCGTGCGTTCGGTGAACGCTTCGAAGGCGGCCTCGGCGAGGTACCTGTCGAGTTCCTCCGCGCTCAGAGCGGTCAGCAGCACCCGGCCCATCGAGGCGGCGTAGGCGGGGAACCTGGTACCGACCGAGATCGCGACCGTCATGATCCGCTTGGTCGCGACCCTGGCGATGTAGACAATGTGGTGCCCATCCAGCACCGAGATCGAGGAGGACTCGTGCAGCCTGGCCGAGAGCTCTTCCAGGTGCGGCTCGGCCACGTCGGGCAGTGCGAGGCCGGATAGATACGCGTACCCCAGTTCGAGCACCTTGGGCCGCAGCGAGAACTCCCGGCCGTCGCTGCGCACGTAGCCAAGCCTGACCAGCGTGAGCAGGAACCGTCGGGCGGCCGCCCTGGTCAGGCCCGTCGCCCTGGCCACCTCGCTCAGGCTCAGCCGCTCGCGCTCTGGCCCGAACGCCCTGATCACCGCCAGGCCGCGGTCGAGCGACTGGACGAAGTCGCTGTCCCTTACCGGCGCGGCCGCGGCCGACTCGATCGCGTCGGCTTCGCCGGCGGTGTCCGCCGCGCCGGCTCGCCGCGTGTCCGTTCGCCGGCTCGCCGGCTGTGTCCGTCGCGGTCCCGTCCTCAGGCAAACCGTCACCCGCTGAGGTGTTCGCTGTGCGCCCGGAAGTTCTCATCTCCTGAGCATGGTAACGCCCAGGGACCAAATCTCAGCTAGCTAGGCCGTTGGACCAGATGACCAAGCAGCAGCGCATTCACCTCGCCGGCGGCCGCGACGTTCGCGAGGTGCGCGGCGCCGCGGATGACCCTGAGCCGCGCCCCGCCCCGCGCGCTCCTCGCGATCAGCGCGCCGTGGGCGGGCGGCGTCGACCGGTCCTCAGCGCCCGCGATCACCAACGCCGGCGCGGCGATGGCGCCGAGTTGTGCCCGCAGGTCCATCGCGGCGATCGCGGCACAGCATCCCGCGTAGCCGTCCACGTCGATGCGTTCAAGATCGGCCGCGAAGGCCGCCGTGGCGCTCGGCTCGCGTTCCGCGAAGGCAGGGGTGAACCACCTTCCGATCGACGGCTGGCTGACCGAGGCCATCCCCTCGGCGCGGACCTGCTCGGCCCTGGCGATCCAGCCAGAGGCCGGCGGCAGGTGGGCCGAGGTGCAGATCAGGCCCAGCGCGCTGATCCGGTCTGGCGAGGCCGCCGCCAGCCACATGCCGATCATGCCGCCGAGCGAGATGCCGCAGTACGCCGCTCGGTCGATGCCGTGCGCGTCCAGCAACGCCAGGACGCCCGCGCCAAGCTGAGCAATCGTGTACGGTCCTGGCGCCGCCGCCGAGCCGCCGTGACCTGGCAGCTCGTATGTCAGCAGCCGGAAGTGCGCGGCGAGGGCGGGAATCTGCCGGTCCCAGACCGCCCGGGAGGTACCGAGCGAGTTGCCGAGCACGAGCACGGGCGCACCGGGCGGGCCGTCCAGCGAACTGGCGAATGACAGTGCTTGCCCAGGGGGGCGACCCACCGGAACTCCCCGGCGGGGCTCAGACATCGAAGAAGACGGTCTCGCGGTCGCCCCGGAGCCTGATGTCGAACCGGAGCTCGCCAGGCTGGCCGCTTGGGATCGCGAGCAGTGTCTCGCGGCGCTCTGGCTCGGGGATCGCGGACAGGACCGGGTCGGCGGCGTTGGCCTCGGCCTCGTCGGCGAAGTAGATCCGCGTGACAACCCGGTCCAGCAACCCTCTGGCGAAGACCGAGACGTCCAGGTGCGGCGCTTCGGTGCCGCCCGCGGGGCAGGGCAACGGCCCTGGCCTGATGGTGACGATGCGGTAAGCGCCATCCCGACCGGTCGCGCTCCTGCCGAAGCCACGGAACCCCGGCGTCGACGATGGTGCGGCCCCACGCGGGTCGTCCGGGTGGTCGAACCCGGATTCGCTGTCGGCCTGCCAGGTCTCGACCAGCGCGTCAGGCACGGGATCACCAGCCCCGTCGAGCACGAGGCCGGTGATCGTGATAGCGCCCGGTGTGCCCTCGGGGACGACGTACGGGCCGTCGGGCCACGGCAGGCCGAGCGCCAGGAATGGACCCACCGTCTGGGACGGGGTGATGGGCAGGCTCACCGGTGCTCCTCCGTCTCGAAGACGGTGGCGCTGCGGCCGCGGAGCACGATGTCCCACTCGAAGCCGAGCGCCCAGTCAGGCACGGTCAGGCCGAGCTCGAACCTGGCGACCATCCGCTCGCGGGCCTTGGGGTCGGGCACCGAGTTGAAGATCGGGTCCTGGCCGAAGAGCGGATCGCCCGGGAAGTACATCTGCGTGATCAGGCGCTGGGTAAAGGCGCGGCCGAACAGCGAGAAGTGGATGTGCGCCGGCCGCCAGGCGTTCGGGTGGTTCCGCCAGGGATACGAGCCTGGCTTGATCGTGACGAACCTGTACCTGCCGTCTGAGTCGGTCACGCACCTGCCGCCGCCGTCGAAGTTGGGATCGAGCGGTGCCGGATGGTCATCGACCGCGTGTGCGTAACGGCCTGCTGAGTTCGCCTGCCAGATCTCGATCAGCGTGCCGGGGACGGGCCTGCCGTCGGAGTCCAGCACCCGGCCCGTCACGATGATGCGTTCGCCGAGCGGGTCCCCCGCGTGCCGAGTGGTCAGATCGGCATCTGCTGGCGTGACCCGCTCAGGGCCGAGCAGCGGCCCGGTCACCTCGGTCAGCCACTGCGGCATCGGCATGAGCGGGTGCGCTGGCGCGCGGAGCTGGGACGAGCGGTACCCGGGAGAGTCCAGCGGCGGGTGCACGCCGTCCGGCCGCAGGTACCGCGGCAGGATCAATCCGGTCTCGGCCGTCATCGGGCGGCTCCCTTCATGCCTGGCGCCGCGAGCGCAGCGTCAGCCTTGCTGGCCGGCATCGTCGCCAGCAGGCGGCGCAGCGCGGTCAGCTCGGACTCTGTCGGCGGCGCGAGCTCGGCGAGGTCGTCAGATGTCCGCAGGTCCCAGCCAGTTCTGTCCTTGATTTGGGATACCGAACTCCCGGGGTAGATCCCCGTCAGCACGAACTCGCTCGTGTCCGGGTCTGGCTGCAGAACGCCGACATCGGTGATGATCCGGCTCGGGCCCGCGCCGGTGAGGCCGAGCCGCTGCCTGCTGCCAGTCCCGTCGCCGAGGCCGACCGAGGTGACGAAGTCGACCCGCTCGACGAACGTCCGCCTGGACTGCCTGATGACGACGATGACCTCCTTGCAGGCGGCCGCGATCTCGGGCGCGCCGCCCGCGCCGGGCAGCCGGACGCCGGGGTTGGCGTAGTCGGGGCCGATCACGGTGGTATTGATGTTGCCGAACTTGTCCAGCTGGGCGGCGCCGAGGAAGCCGACGTCGATCCGGCCCGGCTGGAGCCAGTAGTTGAAGATCTCCGGCACGCTGACCACCGAGTCCGCTGTCTCGGCGAGGATCCCGTCGCCTATCGACAGCGGCAGCGCGCCTGGCTTGGCTGCGATCGTTCCCGACTCGTATATCAGCACCAGGTTCGGCGCGTGCGTGCCCCGGGCGAGATTAGCCGCCTCGCTGGGCAGGCCGATGCCAACGAAGCAGGTCATCCCGTCGCGCAGGGCCCGCGCGGCGGTGACCGTCATCATCTCGTCGGCCGTGTAGGCGGTCATCGCGGCCCGCTCGCCCTCGTGTAGACGTGCTCGTCCAGCCAGGATCCGAACGTCGCCCGGTCCCTGCTGATCGCGTCCCAGGCCACGTAGAAGTCGTTGTCCCTGGCTGAGTAGCCGAGCGCATAGGAGGGGTGCGCGCCGTCGGGCACGACCGCCACGTAGCTGACGACCCAGGACGGCAGCACGACGGCGCCCGGCCTCGGATGCAGTTCGTCGACGATCTCCTCGACGGTGATCACCGATCTCTGGGCGGCGAGCACGCACTCCTTCTGGACGCCCGTGATCCCCCAGTACTGGACGTTGCCCCTTCGGTCGGCGCGCTGGGCGTGGATGACGGCTACGTCTGGTCGCAGCGCCGAGACCGCCGTCAGGAGCTCGCCGGTGAACGGGCAGGTGACCTCCGCGACGCCGGCGGTGTGGCCGGGCAGGCTGGTACCTCGATACCCGCGCAGGATGGCGAACGGCAGGCCAGACGCGCCTGCGACGTACCGGTTGGCCATGCCGGCGTGGCTGTGCTCCTCGATCTCGATCGGGACTGGCCAGCCGTGCTCGACCGCGTCCCTGAACCTGTGCAGCGATCCGACGCCTGGGTTGCCCGCCCAGGAGAAGATGACCTTCCGCGCGCAGCCAGCCCCGATGAGCTGGTCGTAGATGATGTCCGGCGTCATCCTGATCAGGGTGAGGTCCTTGCGGCGCTGCCTGATGACCTCGTGCCCGGCCGCGTGCGGGATCAGGTGGGTGAATCCCTCCATCGCCACCGTGTCGCCGTCGTGAACGGCAGCGGCGATCGCCTCGGCGAGCGACATGATCTCAGCCACCCCGTACCAGTCCTCCTAGCCGCGACCACCTGTACCGGAACGATATCGATAGGTCGCTAAGTGAACAACTGTGCGGACTACGTAGCATTCTCCAGCACTTCTGCGGCGATGGCGAACGCGCGGTTAGCCGCCGGAACGCCCGCGTAGACGGCTACCTGTAGCAACACCTCCTGGATCTGGCTCGGCGACAGGCCGTTGGCAAGCGCGGCGCGGACGTGCAACGCAAGTTCCTCCTCCTGGCGGAGAACCGCGAGGGCGGTCAGCGTGATCATGCTGCGGTCGGCGCGGGACAGGCCGGGCCGGGACCAGATATCACCCCATGCGTAGCGGGTGATGAACTCCTGGAACGGGGCGGTGAAGGCGGTCGTTAGTGCGACTGCCCGGTCCACGTGATCGTTGCCTAGGACCTCGCGGCGGATCGCCATGCCTTGCTGGGTTCTTGTTGTGTCGTCCATGGTGTCTAAAGAACCAATCTGTGGGGATCGGGCGGGCTAACCACGAAAAGCCGCGTCAGCCGCCGCGTGCGCGGTGAGCGCGCGCTCGATGAACTCGGCGGTGGCGCCTAGGTACGACTCCGGCTCCAAGGCGGAGTGCAGCACCGTTGCGGTGATGTCCGCGGCGGCCAGGGCCGCCGCGGACGTTTCGTTGGTGAGTAGTGCGTCGGCGAGGCTGATGTTGCTGGTGGTAGCTCTGGCAGTGGCTTCTGCTACCAGGTCGTGCGCCTTGAGCTTGCCTAGGGCTGGAGCCAGGAGGGTTGTGACGTTCTCGGCGAGGGGCAGGCCGCCTGTGGCAACCAAGTTCGCGCGCATGCGAGCCTGGTCGATCTCCAGGCCGCCGAGCATCTCGGCGGACCAGGAGGACGCCGAGCCGGTGAGGGTGAGGAGGTGGGAGAGGGGCTGCCACTCGCTGTGCCAGGCTCCGGCGGCGCGCTGGAGTTCTTGCTCGGCCGCGGCGGCCAGCGTTGCGAGCAGGCCCGGAGCCTGCTTGGTGCAGCCGAGGATGGTGATCGCGGCGACCGGGTTCCGCTTGTGCGGCATGGCCGAGGAGCCGCCGCGGCCTGCGCCACCGTCCTCGCGCAGTTCGGCGACCTCGGTCTGGGCGAGGAGGGTGATGTCGCGGGCGATCTTGCCGAGCGCGGCGCAGGTGCCGGCCAGGGCCGCGGCGAGTTCGATCACCCGGTGGCGGTTCGTGTGCCAGGGGACGGCCGGGACGGCGAGGCCAAGCTCGCTGCCGAGGATCTCCGCGACCCGCGGGCCGGAGTCGCCGAGGGAAGCGAGCGTGCCGGCGGCGCCGCCGAACTGCACGGCGAGACGGGTGCGGCTGATCCTGTGCAGGTCCTGACGCGCCTCGTCGATGGCCGTCAGCCAGCCTGCCGCCACGAGGCCGAAGGTCACGGGAACGGCCTGCTGGAGCAGGGTGCGGCCGGACATGACGGTCCTGATGTGGTTCGTCGCGTGGGCGGCACAGCTCGCCGCCGAAACCGATAGGTCGGCGAGGACGACCGCTATGGCCCGCTTGGCGAGCAGCATGGCCGCCGTGTCGATGATGTCCTGGCTGGTTGCGCCGCGATGGACTGCTACGGCCGCGTTTTCGGGTAGCCGCATCGTCAGCTCCCGCACCAGCGCGGGGACGGGATTGCCGGTGGCAGCCGCATGCTCGCCGAGCGTCCTGTTATCGAAGAACTCGGCTTTTGCCATGGCTGTGACAGCTTCTCCGGATCCTGCCGGTGAGAGCCCGGCCCGTTCGACCGCGCGCGCGAGCGCGGCCTCCGTGTCAAGCATCGCCTGCAGCCACGCCGTGTCGCCGGCGTCGACATCGCCGCGACCGAACAGGGCGCCGAACAATTCGGTTCTCACGTCTTCATGATCCCCGCACTCCTAGCTTGCTTGGGAGCTAGGCGTCTCCTGACCGTCGTTGGCGCGATCCCGTGCGGTCGCACGTTGCCGCTCGGCCGCGCGTTCGTGTCGCTCGGCCTCCCTGGGCGTGGGGTCGATAAAGACGTGCGAGACCTCGGGCACCTGCTCGCGCAGCCGGTGATCGATCCTGTCGGCGAGGTCTTCGGCATTGTTGGCGGACAGGCCGTCGGCCAGCGCGACCCTCGCCGCCACGATGAGGTTGTCGGGCCCGAGGTGCATGGTGAGCAGCTCGATCAGGTCGTCGACGCCGTCGCTGGTCTCGATCACGCGGCGGATGGCGGCGAGATCGCGCTTGTCGGCGGCGCGCCCGATCAGCAGGTCCCTGTTATCCAGCCCGAGGCGCACGGCGACGATGATGAGCAGGACGCCGATCGCGATCGACGCGGCGCCGTCGTAGACACCGGAGCCGGTGAGCTGGCGGAGCGCGATGCCGATCGCGGCGAGCAAGAGGCCGATGACGGCCGCGGAGTCTTCGAACAAGGCGGCCTTGACCGTCGTGTCCGCCGACGTCTTGACGTGCTCGATCAGGTCGGTGTGATCCCGCTTCGCCTCAGCGTGCATCTGGCGGTAGGCCTTGAGGAACGAGGTCGTCTCCGCCGCGCCCGCGACCAGCAGGACGATGTAGGCGATTAGCGGGCTGCCTGCATCGCTGGACCGGCCAAGCGCGAGGATCCCCTCGAAGATCGAGAACCCGGCGCCGAGCACGAAGATCCCGAACGCGGCCAGCAGCGACCAGAAGTACCGCTCCTGGCCATAGCCGAACGGGTGCTCCGCGTCGGCAGGCTTGCTGGCCTTCTTGATCGAGGTCAGCAGGAAAACCTGGTTCAGCGTGTCCGCCACGGAGTGCGCCGACTCCGCCAGCATCGCGCTCGAACCGGTCAGCACACCAGCGACCGCCTTGATCACCGCGACGAACACGTTGGCGGCTCCCGCGACCAGCACGGTGCGCTTGGTTTCGCCGCCGCCGGATCCGGCTTGCCCGTCCTTGGGATCTTCAGCCATCCGGGGGCGCTACCCAATTCGCGCCCGATCAGTCAGGGGTGGCTCAGCAGAGTGAGGCGAACTCGATGTGTCCTGGTGCGGTGGCCCCGCCGTGCCAGTTGTGGCCCTCGCCCCAGGTCATGGCCGGGGCAGGCGTCGCGCATGTCGTGTTCATGATCAAGCCCGTGTAGTCGCCGTAGGGGAACAGGAAACCGTTCGGCGTCGACTGCGACTGAGCCGGATCGAACTTGGAGATCTGCTGACCGGGCGTCGTCCATGTGGTCCCGCCGTTGGCCGAGGCGCGGTACCACAGGTTGTATCCGTCGACGTGGTCCACCGTCCCGTCAAGCGAGTCGTTCCTGTCGTCCATCCAGGTGGCGAACAGCTGGCCGGGCCCGGCCGCGACGATGTTCGGGAACAGCGCGTAGCAAGCGGAGCCTGGGCAGTTGGCGGCGGTCTTGTCGTCCACCCGGCCGACCAACGACCAGCCAGCGGCGGTCGTGCAATTCGACGAGCAGCGCGACAAGTTGATGATCGTCGGGCTCTGCCGCGTGCCGTGCGCTTGCCCGTCCTGCCAGGCCAGGTACATGGTGCCCGCCGAGTCGATCGCGATCGCGTCTTGCGGCCCGAAGTAGGAGAAGCCGCAGTTGCTGAACGGGCAGTTGGGACCCTGCGGCGCCTGCGCGATCGCCGGGCTGAAGGTCGTCGTGGCCCCGCCTGGCGCCGTCTCCGAGACGCGGTAATCCGCCGCGGGCGCGCCCGTGCAATTGCTGGTCTGGCAGTCGCCCCAGGCGAACCAGGCGTTGCCGTGCGAGTCGAACACGCCTCCTTCTGCAAAGCCGACCCTGTCAGTGGCGTCGACAAGATGCTGGACGAAGGTCTGGCCGCCGTCCGACGAGACCGACACGAAATGGCTCGATCCCTGGGTGTAGGCGTCGTAGACGACGTTGCTGCTGGCAAGGATCTTCTCGTGGTCGCAGTTCTTGCAGCCCTTACCGTTGGCCTGGACAGCCTGACTGAAGGACTGGCCGAAGTTCGTGGATTTGGCGACGTAGATGTCCGTGTGGCCGCCTGACAGGCCGTAGGCGAGGAAGGACACGTAAACGGCGCCGGTGCTCGCGTCGATGGCGATGCTCGGGTCGGCTTGTTCGGTGTAGTTGATGCCGCCAGGCGTGGCCGCGACGACCGATGGAGCGCTGAACGTCTTCCCGCCGTCGGCCGAGATCTGGATCATGATCCGCGAGTTGTTCTGAGCGGACGCGGGGTCGCAGGTCTGGTCGCCCGCGAAGTGCGTGATCAGCACGTAGACATGGGAACTGTCCGACGCCATCGCCGGCTCCCAGTCATCACCGCCGCAGTAGCCAAGGCGCAGCACGCTGACGGCCGCCTGGCCCGCTGCGGGGGCGGCCAGGCCCAAGGCGGTGATGAGGGCCAGGACCGGGATAAGAAGTGAGACGAGCTTCCTGGAAACGACCGCCGTGAATATCCGCCTTAGCGTCCGCGGCGTTCTCGCCATTGCCGTCATTTTTGTTCCTTCGTGTCTTATCTGCTGAGCAGCCACTGGAACGACAATTGCCGCGAATGTAACGCCGGTCGCGGGCGCGGTCAACCAGATGGGACGGCCGAAAACTGTCGCTGCGGGAACACTTGACAGGTTCTTGCAGCGTCCTATAGTACTAGGTACCTAGTTGAATGAACGGAGCGCGGTGATCGAGTTCCACTTGGACAGCCGTTCGGGTGTCTCGCCGTACCTGCAGTTGATCCACCAGGTCAGGCAGGCACTCAGGCTCGGCATGCTCGCCGAAGGGGATCAGCTCCCGACGGTCAAGGACGTGGTGGGCAGCCTGGCCATCAACCCAAACACCGTTCTCAAGGCGTACCGGGAGCTTGAGTACCAAGGCCTGGTCGCGGCCCGGCCGGGCGTCGGCACGTTCGTGACCAAGTCGCTGGCGGACGATTCGCTCCCGGCGCACGCCGGCCTGCGCACGGAGCTCGAGCAGTGGCTAGCAAAGGCTCGCATGGCCGGGCTCGACGACGAAAGCGTCGAGGCCCTCATCATCACGACCCTCCGCGCAACAACGAAGGAGGCGGTATGACCGTCGCTCTTGAATCGCGGGCGCTCAGCAAGCGGTACGGAAGGCGCAAGGCGCTTACCGATTGCGATCTGAGCATTCCCGCTGGCCGGATAGCCGGCCTGGTCGGACCGAACGGTGCAGGAAAGACAACGCTGATCCACCTTGCCGTCGGCCTGCTCGCGCCGACTTCCGGCACCATCGAGGTACTGGGCGAGCGCCCTGCCAACAGCCCTTCGCAGCTGGCGAGGATGGGCTTCGTCGCCCAGGAAACCCCCGCGTACGGCGGGCTCACCATCGCCGATCACCTGAAGCTCGGGGCGCGCATGAACCCCGGCTGGGACGACCAGCTGGCCCGTGGACGAATTACCGATCTCCGTCTCGACCCGCGCCAGAAGGCGGGGAAACTGTCCGGCGGACAGCGCGCTCAGCTCGCGCTGACCATGGCAATTGCCAAGCGACCTGAGTTCCTGATCCTCGATGAGCCGGTCGCCAGCCTTGACCCGCTCGCCAGGCGTGAGTTCCTGCAAGGCCTGATGCAAGCCACGGCCGAGCACGAGCTCAGCGTCCTGATTTCCTCTCATCTGGTCGCCGACCTCGAGCGGGTCTGCGACTACCTGGTCGTGTTGCACGACTCTCGTGTTCAGATCTCGGGTGATTTGGACGACCTGCTTGCCACGCACCGGCTGCTCACCGGGCCACGGTGCGATACCGCGGAACTCCCGGCGGGCTGGGAGGTAATCTCCGCCAGCCATACCGACCGGCAGAGCACGCTTCTGATCCGCAGCGCCCAGCCGGTCAGCGACGCGGGCTGGACCGTTGCGGAGATCAGCATGGAGGACCTGGTCCTCGCGTACATGAGCAACGCCAACGTCGCGCCTCGCCGCGATCGGGCTCTGGAGGCTCAACGATGATGTGGCTAACTTGGCGTCAGTTCAGGACGCAGGCAATCGCGACGGCTGCGGGGCTCGCCTCTGTCGTGATCTTGCTTGCAGTGAGCGGCGTGAAATTCGCTGACAAGTTCCAGGCCGCGATCGCTGGCTGCCAGGGTCGCGGCACCTGTGGCCAGTTCGCAAGCGTCTTCCTTCACGCAATGAGCGGCTCGGGCTACGCGGTGATCGGCCGGATCACGATCGGGCTGACCTACGTCGTACCCGGTTTGATCGCGGTGTTCTGGGGCGCACCGCTCATCACGCGTGAGATCGAAACGGGCTCTTTCCGGCTCGCCTGGACCCAGAGCGTGATGAGGAGTCGCTGGCTCGCTGTCAAGATCGGGCTGATTGGGCTGGCCGCCCTGGTCGGCGCGGGCCTGCTGAGCCTCATGGCGAGCTGGTGGATGAATCCGGTCTACCAGGCCTCGGACAAGGCAATCGGCAGAGCTTCCGGGGTCGAGCGGTTTGCGCCCGTGGTCTTCGGCGCTAACGGCATCGCGCCCATCGGCTACGCGGCCTTCGGATTCGCGCTCGGCTTGGCCTTCGGTGTGCTGATCCGCAGGACGCTTCCCGCCATGGCCGCCACGCTGGCGGTGTTCGCCGGCATCCAGATCGCGTGGCCGCGGTGGATCAGGCCGCATCTGCTGACCCCGGTGCGCAGCGTCTCGCCGATTAATCTGTCAAGACTCGCGGAGCTGGCGATCGATCCGCAACGGCACATGTTCGTAGAGGCGTTGGCCTCCAAGCCTGGCGCGTGGATAATCTCGAACCAGACCATCGATCCGGCCGGGCACACATTCACGGGGCCGGCGACTAAGGCCTGCCTTGGCCCAGGCAACCAGGCGTGCTATGCGTCGGTGGCCAGGCTGCACCTGCGTCAGGTCCTCACCTACCAGCCGGCCAGCCGGTACTGGGCACTCCAGTGGTATGAGACAGCGATCTTTGTCGGGATCGCCGCCGCGTTGATCTGGTTCTGCTTCTGGCAGGTTAGCCGTCGCCGGCTGACCTGACCGGCGCTGGCGGTCCGTTACGCCGCGATAGGACGGGTAGTCGCTGGTTGGCGGTACGCTTCCGACCAGTCCGTATTCGTCGATCCGGCAGCGGGGGTGATGACGTGAGTGCCGCAGGTCGGGTGACCTATCACGGGGCCGAGCCAGCTGCGCAGGCGGCTGGCGCCGCCTCGATTTGCTCGGTGACGCCAACCAAGTGCGAGGCCAGGACCAGGGTGTACCGGTCAGGCAACCTCGTCGCCGAGGGCTTCCCTGTCGCTGAGATCAGCGACTACCTCGAGAAGGACGACGGGGCGATCGTCTGGCTCGACCTGCTCGACCCTGACGACCATGACCTCGGGGTGCTCAGCGAGGAGTTCGGCCTGCACCCGCTGGCGGTCGAGGACGCCGAGCATGAGCATGAGCGCACAAAGCTCGACCGGTACCACGGCTACCTGTTCCTCACCGCCTACGCGGTGCGCCTCAGCGAGCCGAGCGGCCGCCTCGGCACCAGCGAACTGTCCGCGTTCATTACGCCCCGGGCTCTGATCACCATCCGCAAGGACGACTCCTTCGACATCGGCGCCGTCGTCAGCTACTGGGACGGCAGCCCCGACCTGGCTAAGGAAGGCGTCGGCTACCTGCTGCACGGCCTGCTCGACAACATCGTCGACGGCTACTTCGCGGCGGTCCAGTCCCTGGATGACGAGATTGAGGACGTCGAGGACCTGCTGTTCTCCGACAACCCGCGCGAGCAGGGCGCCGTCCAGCGGCGCAGCTTCGAACTGCGCAAGAGCCTGGTCATGCTGCGCCGGGTGGTGCTCCCCATACGGGAGGTCGTCAACGCGGTGATGCGCAGGGACCTCGGCATCATGACCGAGCCGCTGCAGCCGTACTACCAGGACGTCTACGACCATGTGCTGCGGGCGACGGAGTGGACGGAGAGCCTGCGCGATCTGGTCACCACGATCCTGGAGACCAACCTGACGGTGCAGGCCAACCGCATGAACGTGATCAGCAAGAAGGTGACGAGCTGGGCTGCGATCATCGCCGTGCCCACGTTCGTGACCGGCTTCTACGGCATGAACGTCCCGTACGCCGGCTTCGGCAAGCCCTGGGGCGTGGCCGTGGCGCTCGTGCTCATGCTGGCCGCGTCTTCCTCGCTCTACTTCGTGTTCAAGGCGAAGGACTGGCTCTAGCCCGGCTCGTGCCGTCAGGTGCTGAGCAGCAGGACGCCGCCTAGGGCAGCCACCACGCCCATCGACTGCACGGGACGGAGTCGCTCTGCCAGGATGCCCCTCGCCAGCAGCGCGGTGACCACCGGATAGAGCGACGCGAGCACGGCCGCGACCGCCAGGTTGCCGCGGCTCGCGGCCAGCGCGTACGAGCCGTTCGCGACGATGTCGGAGATCCCGATCGCGGCGAGGGCGGCTAGTCGCCTGGCGCCGAGCTTGACCTCACGGAGGATCCCGGCCTTGAGCACGATCGGCGCCAGTACCAACAACCCGCCAGCCCGCTGGAGCAGCAGGGTCCCGTACACGCTGCCGTCGCGGGCCGCAAGCGCCAGCAGCGTGTACGCGACGCCGAACCCGATCGCGGCCAGCACCGCGAAGATCACGGCTTGCCGCCGGACATGGGCGCCGCCGCGAAACTCGGGGCCGCAGGCCAGGATCACGCCGATCAGTGTGACCGCGATTCCCGCGGCCTGGAGCGCGCTCAGGTGCTCACCGCGAGCGAGCCCGACCAGCACCGGGATCGCGGTACCCGCCGCCGTGATAGGCGCGACCAGGGATAGTGGCGCGTCGGCCATCGCCCGGTAGAAGCTGGCGAGCGACAGCGTGCCGATTACGCCAGCGATCGCTGCGATTCCGAGGTACCAGCCACCGGGAAGCGCGAACAGGGGAGCGAGCACGATGAGCCCGGCGAACGCGATGGCCTGGGAGATCAGTACCGCGGCCGACGGGTGCAGCCGTCGTGAGATCAGCCCGCCGCCGAAGTCGGATGAGCCCCAGAGCACCGACGCGGCGAGGGCGAGCAGGGCGTTCACGCAGCGGACAGCAGTCCGGTGAGGGCGGCGACGACGAGGCCGCCGAGCGACGGCAGATCGTAGCCGCCTTCCTGGACCGCGACGACCGGCGCGAGCGGTGCTATCAGTTCGCCTGCCCTGTAGTACCCGTCGGCGCTGACCTCGAGCGGGCTCTCCGGGTCGTCGGCAGCCGCGTCCACGCCGAGCGAGAGGACGACGGCGTCCGCGCCGCGTTGGCGCACGTCGGCGCAGAGCGCGCGCACCGCCGCCAGCCAGTCGTCGTCGCCGGTGCCTGGCGCGAGCGGGATGTTCCTGTTCGCCCCGGCGCCCGGGCCGGTCCCGCGCTCGTCGGCGTACCCGGCGTAGTGCGGAAACCAGCCCTCGCCAGGATCGACGTGCGCGCTGCCGTAGTAGACGTCGGGCCGGTTATAGAAGATCGCCTGGGTGCCGTTGCCATGGTGGGCATCGATGTCGATCACTGCCACCCGTTCGGCCCCCGACGAGCGCAGCGCCTGCGCCGCGATCGCGGCGTTGTTCAGGTAGCAGGACCCGCCGTAGGCGGACCTGGTCGTATGGTGCCCGGGCGGGCGGCAGAGCGCGTAGGCCGTCCGCGTTCCCGCCGCGACTAGGTCGGCGGCGGTCAGCGCCGCGTCGGCGGCCGCCTTGATCGCCTCCCAGCTACCTGGTCCGACCAGCGTCATCGTGTCGTAGCAGAACCGGCCTGCTCGCCCATGTGTCGCGGTCGGCGAGCGCATCGGCAGGTCGCCGAGCAGGCCAGGAGTGGGGAACACGTAGGGCACGACCCGGCTGCGCCCGTAGTCGCGCTCATAGCCGCCTGCCTGCCATTGCGACCAGATGGTCGCGAGGTGCTCGACGAGTTCCGCGTCGTGGACGGCTACGAGCGTGCTCACGTCGTGTGGTGTGGCGGCCGTCACTGTCGCTCCCGCCTCGGTCACAGCCTCCAGCAGCACGCTCGCGCGCTCAGGCACTTCGGTCCCGGTCTCCCAGACCCCGAGCCACACCTCGCCGGCCGGCTCATGCAGCAGGCAGTCGGCGCTCCACACGACAGGCAGCCCGGCCAGAGCCTGGGTCGTCATCGGAACCCTCTCCCTCGCATGCGTCGGCGGGCCCGGTAGGCGATGATCGTCGGGTGACTCGGGCCGCCGATCTCGGCATCAGGATAGGGACTCTGCCAAGCGGACAGACCGCCTCAATTGTAGATGTACCCGGCGTAGGCGTGGGACACGCCACCGTCTGGCGCGACGAATCGCCGCCTCCGGCCGGCCGTGGCGTCGCCAGGACCGGCGTGACGGTGATCGATATCGGCGGCAACCTGTTCCGCAGCCCCGTCCCGGCCGGCGGCGCCGTGCTGAACGGCGCCGGTGAGTGCACGGGTTTCATCACAGCGGGCGAGTGGGGGCTCATCGAAACGCCGATCTTCCTGACCTCGACCATGCAGGTCGGGCGGGTCTACGACGCAGCCTGCGAGCTGATGATGTCCGAGGACCCCGCGATCGGCGTCGACGACGTGATCATTCCGGTCGTCGCCGAGTGCGACGACAGCTTCCTCAGCGAGTCGCGCCGGATGCAGGTCAGTGCCGACGACGTGCGCGCGGCGCTCGAGGCAGCCAGGGCTGGGGCGGGCGGTCTGGCGCCCGAGGAAGGCGCGGTCGGCAGCGGCACCGGCATGAGCTGTCTCGGCTTCAAGGGCGGGATCGGCTCATCGTCGCGGGTGACGCCGTCTGGTCACGTGGTCGGCGTGCTCGTGATGACCAACTTCGGCGGGCAAAACCGGCTCACTGTCGACGGCGTGCCAGTCGGTAGGCTGCTGCCGCCCGCCGAGGATCCCGCTGGATGGCCGCCGCCCGCGGGCTCGTGCATCACGGTCGTGCTCACCGACGCCCCGCTCGACTCCGCCGCCTGCGCGCGGTTGGCCAGGCGGGCCGGCCTAGGCCTCGCCAGGACGGGTTCGACCGCCACTCATGGCAGCGGCGAGATCTTCCTGGCGGCCGCGACCGGCCGGCGCGCGCAGCGAGGCGCGGTGCCCACCGGACCTGACCCCGTGGCCGGCAGTGAGCTCAACCCGTTCTTCGAAGCGGTCGTCGACGCGACCGAGGAGGCGGTGCTGAACAGCATGCTTGCCGCGCCGACTGTCATGGGCCGCGACGGCAATTACTCGCGCGGCCTGCCCGCCGACCGCGTAGCCGAACTCCTGTCAGCCGCCGGCCGCATCTAGCCAGCCTCGAACTTCTTCGCGGCCAAACCGCGAAGACTCGGGGTCGTATAGAGCGCCTTTCTCCACGCAGTTTCCCTTTGTCTACGCGTTTTGGGGCGGCCATCCGGTCCGCCGGGCCCGGGCGCCGGGCCGGGGCGCCGGCCTGATGCGACTACCGGTCGGCGGACAGCTTGGCTTGCGCCAGGTGACAGGAGACCAGGTCCTGCCCGGCAACGCCCGCGGGCAACACCGGCAGCGTAGCCCCCGTGCACTGCTCAGCGACGCCAGCCGCGGCAGCGGAGCCGGACGCCAGCTCAGGACACCGAGGGTGGAACCTGCAGCCGCCAGGAATCCGCGTCGGGTCAGGCGGCTCGCCGGTGAGGACGATCGGTTCGATCGGCGACTCGGGCAGCACCGACATCAGCGCCCTCGTGTACGGGTGCCGAGGGTCGGCGAAGACCTGTTCTGGCGTGCCGACCTCGACGATCCGGCCGAGGTACATGACGGCGAGCCGGTCGGCGATGTTCCACGCGAGCCCGAGGTCATGGGTCACGACAAGAGCCGCCAGCCCGAGTTCGTCCCGCAGCCGGAGCAGCAGAGACAGGATCTCGCCGCGGACGGAGGCGTCGAGCGAGGCGACGGGCTCGTCAGCGACCAGAACCGACGGCTCGAGCACCAGCGCTCCGGCGATCACCACGCGCTGGCGTTGCCCGCCGGACAGCTCATGCGGGTAGCGCAGGAAGAACCGCTCGGGAGGTCGCAGCCCGCACCGGGCCAGCGCGTCGGCGACCCGCGCCTCCTCGTTGTCGAGACGATGGATCCGTACGCCCTCGGCGACTGCCTCATAGACCGTATGCCGCGGGTTCAACGAGCCGGTCGGGTCCTGCAGCACAAGCTGCACCTTGCGCCGGTACTCACGCAGCGCTGCCGACCGGTAGGACAGCGGCTTGCCGGCGAACCTGACCTGCCCATCGGTCGGCCGCTCCAGCCCGAGCATGGTCCTGGCCAGCGTGGTTTTGCCGCAGCCGGACTCGCCGACCAGGGCCAGTATCTCGCCGGCCGCGATGTCCAGGTTCACGCCGTCAACCGCGGTGGCGGCGACCCGCCGTCTGCCCCGACCCGCGAATTCCACCCGCACCCCGGCGGCCGACAGCACGGGCGTCGCGCCGGCGGCTGCGCTAATCGCGCTCATGCGACCGCCTCATCGGGCTCTTCTGCTCCTTGCTTAACAGGGCGCTCGGACGGCTCGCCCTCCTCACCCGGCAGTACCCGGACACATGCCGCCTTGCGGCCGTCCCCGGCCGACCACAGATGCATCTCCTTGCTCGAGCACTCGGGCCTTACCACGGCGCACCTCGGGTGAAAGCTGCAGCCAGAGGGCACGTCCGCCGGGTCGGGCGGGTCGCCTGGCAGGCCGCGCGGGTTCATTCTGGTCCGCGTGTCGCCGATGATCGGGAAGGCCCAGGACAGCGCTTCGGCGTAGGGGTGCCTGGCGTCGGTGAAGACCTCGTGTGCCGGGCCCTCCTCGACGATCTTGCCGGCGTACATGACGGCCAGCCGCTGGCAGGTGGCCGACAAGACGGACAGGTCGTGGCTGATCATGATCATCCCGATCTCGCGCTCGCGGACCAGGTCTCCGATCAGGTTCAGTACCTGCGCCTGGATCATCACGTCCAGCGCTGTGGTCGGCTCGTCGGCGATGATCAGCTTCGGCGAGCAGGCCAGCGCCATCGCGATCATCACGCGCTGTTTCTGGCCGCCCGACAACTCGTGCGGGTAGCTCTGCCCCCTCGCGGCCGGTAGCCCGACCTGGCTCAGGAGTTCGCCGGCGCGACGGCCTGCCTCCTCCTTGCTGACGCCGGGGTAGTGCAGCAGGATCGGCTCGGCGATCTGGCTGCCGATCTTGCGCACCGGATTCAGCGAGTGCAGCGCTCCCTGGAAGACGATCGAGGCGCCAGCCCAGCGGACGGCGCGCAGGCGCCCCCACTTCATCGTGAGCACGTCATCGCCGTTGAACAGGATCTCGCCTGTGACCTTCGCCGAAACCGGCAGCAGTCGCAGGATGGAGGTCGCGATCGTCGACTTGCCGCAGCCGGATTCGCCGGCCAGTCCGAGGGTCTGGCCGGCCTCGAGGGCCAGGTTCACCCCGCGGACGGCGGGGACGGGACCGCCTTCTGTGCGGTAGGTCACCGACAGGTCGCGTAGCTCAAGCAGGCTCATCAGCGCTCCCGCAGTTTGGGGTCGAGCACGGTCTCGAGCGCGTGCCCCACGAGCGTGAAGGCCATCACCACGAGGATCACCGCAATGCCGGGAGCGAGCAGCCAGACCGTGTTGCCCGTGCCGACGCCGTAGCTGTAGGCGGCGCCGAGCATCTGGCCCCAGGTCGGCCTGATCGGGTCGCCGAGGCCGAGGAAAGACAGCGTGGTCTCGGCCAGGATCGTGCCAGCCACGGTCAGAATCGTGTTGGCGAGCAGCAGCGGCATCACGTTGGGCAAGACATGCCGGTACATCTGGTGCCAGTGCCCGGCGCCGAGGGCCTTCGCCCGCTCGAGGTACGGCCTGGTCTCGACGGCGAGCGCCTGCGCCCGGACGATCCGCGCCGTACCGGCCCAGGATGTGAGGCCGATGACCAGGATGATCACGCCGAGCGACGGGCCGATGGTGCGAGCGATGACCATCGCGAGCGGCAGGAACGGGACCACGAGGAACCAGTCAGTCACCCGCATCATCACGTTGTCGGTCAGTCGGCCCGTCCGCGCCCTGATGCTGCCGAAGTGTCCAGCGACGACGCCGACCAGCGCCCCGATCAGGATCGATATGAGCGTCGCAGTCAGCCCGACGAGCAGCGAGTTGCGCGCGCCCCAGATCAGCTCGGTCAGCACGGACCTGCCGTCGCTGTCGGTTCCGAGCAGGTCGTGCAGGCTCGGTCCGGTGTTCGGGGTGGCTGTCGCGAAGATGGGATTCAGGCCGCGCGAGTTGGCGAGCACAGGCGCGAGCAGCGCGACCGCGATCATGACCGCGAGGATGATCAGGCCCGTCATTCCGCGCCTGTCTTTGCGGAACTCCCGCCAGAATCGGGCGATCGCAGTCCTGCGCCTCGCCCTCGCGAGCGCGCGCGGCGTGAGTGCGGAGTTGACCGGGGGCGACGACCCTCCTGAGCCCCCCGCAGGTCCCGCGGCACTAGCCTGCGCCGTCATGCCTGCCGCACCCGCGGGTCGAAGGCGCTCAGCATCAGGTCGCCGATCAGGTTCGCGACGATCACCGCGGCCGAGAACAGCAGGAAGGTGCCCTCCAGGGTCGGGTAGTCGGGTGCGTTGAGCGAGACGTATGACAGGCGCCCGAGGCCAGGCCAGGAGAACACGGTCTCGGTGGTGATCGCGCCGGAGATGACGAAGCCCAGGTTGAGCATGATGAGCGTGACCGACGGCAGCAGCGCGTTCGGCACCGCGTGCCTGCGCCTGACCAGGTCATCACGCAGCCCTTTGGCCCTGGCCGTGAGAAGGTAATCGGCGTTCAGCTCATCGATCAGAGACGACCGCATCACGAGCGAGTACTCGGCGAGGTAGACAAGCGTCAGCACGAGGCAGGGCAGCGCGAGATGCCAGAGCAGGTCGCCGAAGCCGGCCAGCCCAGAACCGCTGCCCGTGAAGTTGTGCATCCCCCCGTCGGGGAACAGCGCGAGCTTGCCAGCCAACGCGATCAGCAGCACCATGCCGAGCCAGAAGTCCGGCATCGCGTACAGAACGTTGACGAACGCGGTGGAAGACCGGTCGAACCTGCTGCCGCGGTTCCAGCCACCGCGAATGCCGATCCACACCCCGATCACCGTGGACAGGACCGTGGACGTGCCGACCAGCAGCACGGTCGGCCAGAGCGCCTGGCTGATCAGCTGCGACACCGGCAACTGGTTGACGAACGAGCGGCCGAGATTGCCGTGTGCGGTCTGGACCAGGTAGTTCCAGAACTGCTGCGGCAGCGGCAGCCCGAGCCCGAACGTCCTGTTGATCGCGGCGAGTTGCTTGGCGGTAAGCGTGCTGTTGTGGGTCAGGTTCTTCGCAGGGTTCGCGGGCAGCACCCGGAACAAGAAGAAGTTGGCGACCAGCACGACGAACAACGTGACGGCTGCGCTCAGCACCTTGACCGACAGCGCGCGGCCGAGGCCGGAGGAGGCTCCGGGCCTCGTGCCGCTGCGGTCCTCCGCGGCAGCACGAGCACCCTCGAGCATGACGTCTGCCATGGCGGCTACTCCCGCTCGTCCGCTGTCTCCGCCCTCCGGCGCCGCGTGACCAGCCACGCTGCCGCGCCGATCACCACGACCGCGGCGGCGATGCCGCCGATCAGGCCGGTGTTGACGCCGCTGGGCGCGGGGGCGCTTACCGCGCCGATCTCGTTCTGGCAGCCGATGTTGCGGTCAGTGAGCGACGGATTGCTGCCGGCCGGGCGGATGCAGTAGTAGCTCCAGGCCTCGAGTTCCTGGTACAGGTACAGGCCGTTGGCCTTGTCCGGGGACGGCGCGAACCCGGTGAACTTGTCGCTGCGGTACGCCTGCGTGTCGTTCGGGTAGTAGAGCACGCTGTACGGGTCGTCGTCGTAGAGCATCTTCTGCATCTGCAGGACGACCTTGGCCCTCGCGGCCCCGTCGAGTGATTGCTGCTGGTGGTAGAGCTTGTCGTAGGTCGAGTTGCAGTAGAAGCTGTCCGACCAGCCTGGCGTGTAGTTCGGACCTGAGCCGTACGAACGCTGGCCGCACGTGAACACCGACAGCTGGAAGTCGGGATTCGGCTCCACACCCCAGCCCCACATGAACATGTCGTACTGGCCGTTGCCGATGTCGGCCGTGAGCTGACTGTCGGACATCGCCGTGATGGTGACCTTGATGCCGATCGCGTTCAGCCACGCCTTGATGTACGGAGCGTCCTGCGTCTGGGTCGGTGACTGGTTCCTGACGAACAACCGCAGCGAGAGCTGGTTGCCGTTCTTCACCATGACCCCGTTCGGGCCCATCTTCCAACCGTCGGCGTTCAGGATCCGCTCGGCCTTCTTCGGGTCGTAGTGGTAGGTAGCCGACGCCGGCGGGGTGTAGTGGAACTGCGCGTAGATCGGCGGGATGATCGACGTGCCGGGGATCCCGGTGTTGAGCAGCACCTTCTTCACGAGTTCAGAGGTGTTGAGCGAGTAGCTGATCGCGTGCCTGACGTTGACGTCCTTGAGCGCTGGGTTACCGTTGCCGATCGGCTTGCCGGTGATAGTCGCGGCACCGTTGTTGAAGGAGAGCTCGTCGAAGTTCCCTGCCTCGGCGTTGATCAGCTTGACGCCTGGCGTGGTCTTCAGCGACTGCCACAGCGCGGGCGTGAGGCCCTCGGCGAAGTCAATGGTGCCGTTGGCGAGCGCGAGCTTCATGGCGGTCGGGTTGTCGAACCGCTGGAAGACGAGCGTCTTGATGCCTGGCTTGCCGCCCCAGTAGTGCGGATTGGCCTTCAGCGTGATGGTCTGGTTGGACGAGAAGCTGGAGACCGTGAACGGACCGGTGCCGACTGGGTTCAGGTTCTTGAACGAGCCAAGCTGCTTCTCGCTGATGTGCTTCCAGATGTGCTCGGGCAGGATCGGCAGCTCGAGCCTGTTCATCACCGGGGTGTAGTGCTTGACCGTCATCACGACCGTGTACTTGCCGGTCGCCTTCGCGCTCTTGATCTCGCCGACATAGGCCTCGTTGTCGGCGAACTCGGTCGAGTTGGGCACGATGTTGCGCTGGATCGTGTACGCGACGTCGGCGGCGGTCAGTGGGACGCCGTCGGACCACTTCACGCCGTGCCTGATGTGGTAGGTCCAGACCAGGCCGTTCTTGGAGTGTGTCCAGGATGTCGCGAGCCTCGGCGTCCCTGCGTAGTTGACCTGGCCGTAGTTCGAAAGGTTGTCGTAGAGGATCTGGTAGACCTCGTAGTCCTGGCTGGTGAAGCCGAGGAACGGATTCAGCGTGTCGACCGCGTCGGTGCTACCGACCACGAACGTGGTCGAGCCGGCCTTCTGTGTCGCTGCCGCGAGCCTGGCCGACGGCGCGGCGGTCGCGGCAGTCGCGGCGATGGCGGGAGTCGCCGCCGCGAGGCCGCCGCAGAGCGCCAGGCAGGCCGCGGCCAGCCGGAGAGGCGGCCGGGTGATCGATCGGAGCATGGGGGTCTCTCCTTAGTCGGGCGCTCATGCGAGGCTATCTGTAGTTATACCGCCACAGTCCGCGACAGTGACCGCGATGACGTGCGCGAAGTCTCGGGGAAGTTTATATAGTTTCTGTCGTTCCGCTAGGTATAGCCCTTATATCCACGTTGCGAGGCTCACGATAGGGTCCGTGCCATGCCGGAAACCAGCAGCCAGCCGCAAGTCCCGTCGCCCCTCGCCCCGCCGGTCGCGCCGCGGATCAGCAGCGTCAGGGCACTGCACGGGAGCAGCGAGCCCGACGACTACGCCTGGATGCGCGATCATGAGCGGCCTGAGCTCCGCGACTACCTCGCCGCGGAGCGCGGTTACTACGACGCGCATGCCGCGCTCCTGTCCGCGCTGGCCGGCTCGCCGCTGAATCGGCCGGGCGGATACCCGACCAGGCCGAAGACTCGGTCGGATGGCCCCTATCAGGCTTTATCTACCGCACCAGGACACCACAGGGAAGAGAGAATCTTCAGTTTCTTAGGTCACAATCAGGAGAATCTGCCGAACAAGTCCTCTTGGACGAGAACATCATCGGTGCGGCGACCGGTTACGTGGACGTGGGTGCTCGCGAGCCAAGCCCCGACGGTTCGCTGCTCGCCTGGTCGGCGGACACCGACGGCGCGGAGATCTACCGGCTGCGGATCAGGGATCTGCGCACCGGCGCCGACCTGCCCGATGACATCGAACGGAGCTATCCGGGCGTCGCCTGGTCCGCGGACTCGCGCTACGTCTTCTACCTGGTGCCCGACGAGCTGAACCGGCCGTACCAGCTCTGGCGGCACGAGGTCGGCACCCCGGCCTCCGGCGACGTCCTCGTGCGCAGCGAGGAGGACGCCAGGTACGAACTGACCTTGCGCGCCTCTCGCAGCGGCCAGTTCGCGATCATCACCTCAGCCTCCAGGGACACCACCGAGATCGCGCTGATCCCGCTAGCCGATCCGCTCGCCGAGCCCGTCGTAATGGAGCCGCGACGGCGTGGCGTCGAGTACTGGGTCGATCACGCCAGGTCCGGTGACGGCGGGCCGGCTTCTCGCCTCCGACCAGGCTGGCTGTACATCGTCACCGACGACGGTGAGCCCGAATTCACGCTGAAGCGAACTTCGGCCCACGCGCCGGGCGCCGCGAACTGGACGCCGGTCACATGCCCGGCCATCGCCCCGGCGCGCGGCGACACCCGCCTGCACGGCTGCGACGTCATCGGCGACCGGCTGCTGCTGACGCTCCGGCGCGACGGCGCGCCGCTGCTGGCCATCACGGACCTGGACGGCGGGAACGTGATCGAGGTCGGCCCCGCCTACCAGGCTGGCTCGATCAGCGTCAAGCACGCAGAGGACTACGACGCCGGATCGGTCATCGTGATGGAGGAGTCACTGATCGAGCCGCCGGCCTGGTTCAGGCTCGACCTTGCCACCGGCGACCGGACGCTGCTGAAGCGCAAGGATGTGCCAGGCTACGACCCGGCGCGGTACGTGACTGAGCAGGTCAGCGCGCCAGCCAGAGACGGACAGCAGATCCCCGTGACCCTGGCGTACGCCAGCGGGACGGCGCTGGACGGCAGTAGGCCCTGCCTGCTGTACGGCTACGGGGCGTACGAGTACTGCTCAGAGCCTGCGTTCAGCCTCGGCCTGCCGTCGCTGCTCGACCGAGGCGTGGTCTACGCGATCGCGCACATCAGGGGCGGTGGCGAAGGCGGCAGGAACTGGTGGCAGCAGGGCAGGCTGCGCTCCAAGCCCACCACGTTCACAGACTTCATCGACGTCGCCGACTGGCTATCGGGGGGTTCCGGAACCGCATTGGTTGACGGGAGCCGGATTGTCTCGCGCGGCTTGTCGGCCGGCGGGCTGCTGCAGGGCGCCGTCTTCTCGATGCGTCCGGATCGCTGGCGCGCCGTGGTCGCCGAGGTGCCGTTCGTGGACTGCGTCACCACGATGCTCGACCCGTCGATCCCGCTGACCATCAACGAGTGGGACGAGTGGGGAGATCCGCTCGACCCCGACGACTACACCTGCATGCGTTCCTACTCGCCCTATGACAACCCGCCCGCCGGTCGGCGGCCTGCGCTCCTGGTCACCGGCGCTGTGCATGATCCGCGGGTCGCGGTGCATGAGCCTGCCAAGTGGGTCGCGCGGCTCAGGGCCACCGCCGCGGCGGGATCAGGGCCCCTCCTGTTCAGGGTCGAACTCGGCGCCGGCGCGCACACCGGTCCGTCAGGACGGTTCGCGCAGGCGAACTACGAGGCCGAGGTGCACGCCTTCGTGCTCGACGCCATGGGCATCGCCGAGTAGCGCACGCCATGATCACGGACGTTTTTCGGTGCAGCCCGCCAAAAAACGTCCGTGATCATGGTTGACACGAGGCGCGAGCAGGGCCAGCCTCGGCGTTATGCCGGTAAAGCCGCATTCGTTCGCAGTCGTGATCGCCTCTGCGCTCGCCATTGTCGCGGGCCTCGCCGGGCTGAGCCCGGCGGCGTCGGCGACGGCTGGTCCTCGGCCCGAGGCCAGCGGGCGGCCCGGTGCCGCAGGCATCAAGCCGATCGGGCAGCGCAGGGCGCCGGCAGCTCCTGTGAACGCCGCGGCCGGCCACGGCCTGCCCGGGCCAGGCGTCGCAGGCATCAAGCCGATCGGGCAGCGTAGGGCGCCGGCGGCTCCCGTGAACGCCGTGGCGCGGGACGGGCGGCATCCGATCAAGGTCGGCTCGGTGGTCATCCCGCCATGCTCGGCGTCCAAGCTGGCCTGGTGCACGACGATCAACGTGCCGTACGACTACTTCAACAAGGCGGCAGGCACGATCAAGCTCGGCTTCCAGTGGTACCCGGCGACAGGCGGCAAGTCGCACCGCACGATCGTCGCGATCCAGGGCGGCCCCGGCTACGCGACGACGGACTACGCCTTCAGCTACCGGGCCATGCTGTTCCCGCTGCTGCGCACCAGGAATCTGCTGCTGGTCGACCTGCGCGGGACAGGCGCCTCCTCGCCGTTCCTGTGCAAGGCGCTGCAGCACTGGACCTTGCTGGACAGCATCGCCTCCTATACCGCCGACACCGGCGCGTGCGGCCGCCAGCTGAACCACACCCGCAAGCTTCGCGGCGGCCGCGGATACGTGCACGGCAGCGACCTGTACACGACCGCCAACGCGGCGCGCGATGTCGCGCTCCTCCTCCGCAAGCTGCACACGGGCAAGGTCGACTACTACGGAGACTCCTACGCGACGTTCTTCGGGCAGGTGTTCACGGCCAGGTTCCACCGGCTGCTGAGGTCCGTAACGCTGGATGCCGCTTACCCCGTGGTCGAGGCCAACCCGTTCTACCCGCTGGCGCTGCCGGCCGCGCATCGCGGCTTCAACCGCGCCTGCGACCGCAGCGTCACGTGCCGCGAGGCCACGCACGGCCGGTCCTGGTCCAGGATCGGCGCAGCCGCCGTGTACCTGCGCAAGCACCCGGTCACCGGCAAGATCAGGGACCCCTACGGCGACATGACCACGACCAGGGTCGGCATCAACGAGTTGATCGAGCTTGTGAACATCGCCGGTTCCGA
Source organism: uncultured Actinomycetota bacterium (assembly GCA_963696215.1). Lineage (GTDB taxonomy): Bacteria > Actinomycetota > Actinomycetes > Streptosporangiales > Streptosporangiaceae > Chersky-822. The sequence goes on along the minus strand of CAVOJF010000001.1, from coordinate 303,446 downwards.
CAACGGTGTCTACCGCGAGCTTGACCCGGCGATCCGCGCGCTGCTCGGGCCCGACCACGACGCGGTGCCGCTGCTGCGGCTGACCGCGCAGGAGATCTTCCCGTCAGAGGACTCTGGTCCGGTCAGGAACTTCAACGCCGGGAGCTACGAGGCGACCACGTGCCTGGACTACCCGCAGCCGTTCTCCTACTCCTCGTCCATCCCGCAGCGTCACGTCGAGTACCGGCAGGCGGTCGCGCGCCTTGGGCGGCACGCGTTCGGCCCGTTCACCGCGCACGAATGGGTCACCGAGCCTCTGGAAGAGTTCGACGCGTGCCTGAGCTGGCCAGCTCCTGTGCACCCCGACCCGCCGATCACCACGCGGGCTCCGTACGCGCCGCGCTCGCTGCCCGTCCTCGTGCTCTCCGGCGATCTGGACTCGCTGACGACACCCGCCGAAGGGCGCTGGACAGCGAGGGAGATGGGACCGTCGGCGCGCTGGATCCTGATCCGCAACGACACGCACGTGAACGCCATGGACGACACCTTCGGCTGCGCCGCTGGCCTCGTCAGGCAGTTCATGGCTGACCCGCGCCGGCTGCGCCAGCTAAACGCCAGCTGTGCCAGGCACACGCCAGAGGTGCGCACGCTCGGGAACTTCCCCGTGCGGCTTGGCGAAGTCAGGCCAGCCAGTCCGGCGGCCGGGAACCAGGCAGGCCTCACCGCGCTGCGGCTCGCGGCAGTCGCCGCCGCTGTCGTGGGCGACGCGGACTGGCGCTGGTACTACGGCGACGGCGTACACGGCTGGGGCCTGCGCGGCGGAACCTTCAGTTTCGCCGGACCGGAGAAGCGGACCGTGATCACGTTCCGCGGCGACCGCTGGACAAGGGCAACCGCGGTCAGCGGCCACGCGATCTGGAACATCAGGTCGGGCCGGCTCACGGCCTGGCTCACGGTGACCGCGCCGGACGGGCGGACGGCCACGCTGCGCCTGCGCTACCGGGACTACGTCGCCCACGCGATCGCGACACTCGCCGGAACCTACGCCGGCCGCCACATCGCCGCGACGATGCCAGCGCCCTGACCGCTTCGAGCCGGACGCGGCTGCTCGTCCGGCCTCGTGCGGACCGCTTTGCTTGGTTAAGGTTCTATGCCATGACCGAACCTGTACCCGGCGGGTACCCCGTCACGACCGCCTTCCAGATCCCCGGCATGACCGTCGAGAAGGATCTCGGCGTCGCCTTCGGCCTGGTTGTCCGCAGCATGGGCTTCGCCAAAGCGTTCGGGGCGAGCTTCTCCGCGCTGCGCCAGGGCGAGGTCAGTCAGTACACGCAGTTGCTCGAGGACAGCCGCCGGCATGCGATCGACCGGATGGTCGAGAACGCCAAGCTGCTGGGCGGCAACGCCGTCGTCGCAGTGCGGTTCGACTCCTCCGAGATGGGCCAGCAACTGACCGAGATCGTCGCGTACGGCACTGCCGTCATCGTGCGGCCCGACGGGTCCTGACGGGACGGCTGATCGTCTTGGGCGGCGACCCACCGAGGCCCTCCGGGCCGGCTGATGGCCGCAGGCCTTCCGGGCCGGCTGATGGCCGCGGGCCCGTCGGGCCGGCTGATGGTCTCGCACATGGCCGGCCGCACGCCCCGGCGGGCGACGCTGACCGGGAGCGGCTGCTTGGGCTGCTCCGCGAGCACTACGCGGTGGGGAATCTCGACGACGCGGAACTGGACCGCAGGGCCGGGCTCGTGCTCGCGGCCAGGTACACCGACGAGGCGGCCGCGGCGCTGAACGGGCTGCCGTTGCTGAGCGGCCAGGGGCCGCGGGGCCAGGTGCCGCGGGGCCAGGAACCACGGGCGCCCAGGAGTCGGCGTCGCCATGCTCAGGCTGACCAGCCAGGAGCTGGCTGGGTCCCGACGTCGGAGCGGTTCCGCGACCCCGCCAGCGGGCAGATCATGCGCGTCTGGGTGGATCCTGCCGATGACAGCCGGCACTATGTTCCCGAGCCGCCGGGCCAGTAGCAACCCGCCTGGTGCCTGATCGGACAATGGCAGGTATGCCTCCGGTCAAGCCTCGCACCGCCCCAGCGCCCGACAGCCGAGCGCCCGACGGCCCTGTGTTGGACAACACCGTGTCCGACGGCACCGTGCCAGACGGCACAGTGCCCGACAGCACCGCGTCCCACAACACAGTGTCCGACAACACAGTGCCCGACATATCAGCGCTGCGCGACCGGTGCACCCGATTCCTGAACGGGCACGGCCCTGAGCGGGCGGCCGACCTGCTCGCGACGATCCCGCCCGACACCGAGGTGGACAGATACGGCGACGGCGGCGTAGTGACCGCGCTGGAGAGCGAGATCGCCGCGCTCCTCGGCAAGCCGGCGGCGGTCTTCCTGCCGAGCGGCACGATGGCGCAGCAGGCGGTGCTGCGCGCGCACGCTGACCGGCGCGGCAGCAGAACGGTCGTCTTTCATCCGATGTGCCACCTCGAACAGCACGAGGGGCAGGGCTACCGGCGGCTGCATCAGCTGACCGGGAGGAAGGCAGGGGATCCGAACCGCCTGCTCACGGTCGCGGATCTGACCTCGGTCGCCGAGTCGGTCGCCGCGCTCGTGATCGAACTGCCGCAACGCGACATCGGCGGCCAGCAGCCCTCGTGGCCTGAACTGCAGGAGCAGTGCGACTGGGCTCGCGGCGCCGGGGCAGCGGTGCACCTGGACGGCGCCAGGCTCTGGGAGTCGGCGGCGGGCTACGGCCGCCCGCCAGGCGAGGTGGCGGCCCTGTTCGACACCGTCTATGTCTCGTTTTACAAAGGCATCGGCGCGCTTCCCGGCTGCTGCGTGGCCGGGCCGGAAGGGATCATGGCCGATGTGCGTGAGTGGCGGCAGCGAATGGGCGGCATGCTGTTCGGGCTTTGGCCGAGCGCGGCGTCGGCGCTGTACTGCCTGCACCAGAGGCTGCCGCGCTTCGGCGGCTACCTGGAGCGGGCCAGGATGATCGCCGCGGCGCTCCGCGACGTTGCTGGCGTGCGGGTCGTTCCCGACCCGCCTCAGACGTCCATGATGCACCTGCTCATCGACACGACGGCCGAGCGATTCGTCGCCACCGCCGGCTCGCTTGCCGCCAGCGAAGGCGTCTGGACCTGGCCTCAGGCGATGACGACCGTCGACCCCGCGGTCCAGCGAGTGGAACTGACAGTTGGCGACGCGACATGCGCGCTGAGTGTCGCGGAGGTCGTCGCGGCCCTGCGGTCGCTCGCGACCCGCTAACGTTGGCATCGTCGCGGGGTGCTGGTCGGGCACCGATTGCCGACGGAGTTGCTAGCTATCTGCCGGAAGCGCCCACTCCGGGTACAAATGGCAGTAAGATCACCCAGGTATGTTTACGTACCGCCTAGTGCGGGAATTAACGGTAGAAATTGTCGAAAATTAAAAAAAGAAGCATTACCCTCAATTAACTTCAAGTGGGTTTCTTCGGTTCCTTCGACAAACTAGCGGCTATTCCCGGCTCGCCGGAGCCGGGCGGGTCAGGGTCCGGCAACAGGAGAGAGGAAAGCACATGTCGGAACAGGCGGCAGCGTCCGTCGCGGGCACCATGCCATCCCCGGTAGCCAGACTTGAGCCCGATGCCATCGGCGTCGCCCAGGACACTGTCATCGGTATGGCGTCGTCGGCCCCGGCGGCCACCGTGGGCCTGTCAATTGCCGGACTGGCAGTTGCTACTGCCTACGGGGGCGGCGCGATCCTGATCTTGACCGCCATCCCCATGCTGATCATCGCCAACGCGTACCGTCGGCTGAACCTGTGGAACGCCAACTGCGGCGCCACGTTCGAGTGGGTCGGGCGGGCGATCAACCCGTACCTGGGCTACATGACCGGCTGGCTGATGGTGGCGGCCTACATCATTGGCACGGTCGCCGAGGTGCTGCTGCTCGGCCCGTCGGTGCTCGCCGTTTTCGGCTCCACCTCCACCAGCACCGGCGCGTACATCGCGATCGGATGCGTGGTCGGGGTTGTGATGCTGATCATCGCGATCGTGGGCATTAGGATCACCGCCCGCACGCAGGTGGGCATGGCCCTGGTTGAGTACCTGATCCTGATCGGGCTCGCCGTGGCCGGCCTGGTCTACGAGTTCAGCCATCATGTGGGGGTCGCGGAGCACCCAAGTTCGGCCTGGCTGAACCCGAATGGCGTGCACGGGCTCGGCGGCAGCGCCGTGGCCGGCTTCCTGGTCGCGGTGTTTGTGTACGGCGGCTGGGACGGCACCCTGTACGTCAACGAGGAAGTCAAGCACCGGCGGGTGAACCCGGGCCGGGCCGCGATCTTCGCGGTCGCGCTGCTTGCCATCATCTACACGCTCTCACAGGTCGGCATGCAGGGAGTGCTCAGCAGCAAGCAGATGGCGCACGCGGCGAACCAGGGCACCGTCCTGGTCGCGGTCGCGCAGGCGCTGGGCGGGGGCTTCTGGGCCAAGGCGATGGCGCTGGCCATCGCGCTGTCCGTGATCGCGACCACCGGCACGGGCATCGTGCTCGGAGCCCGGCTGGTGTACGGCATGGCCAGCTACCGGGCGCTGCCTGGCTTCTTGTCCAACGTGTCGCGTCGGTACGCCACCCCGGTCTACGCGAGCATCATGGTCGGCGTGCTGATCATCGTGCTCAGCGCTGTGTACTTCCTCGCGACGACGGTCCAGAACGCGTTCAACGACGTGATCTCGGTCGTCGGATTCATGTTCTCGATCTTCTACATCATGACCGCGCTGGCGGCGATGGTGTACTACCGGCGGCGGATTTTCCGCAGCTTCTGGGACGCGATCACGATCGGTCTGCTGCCGCTGGGCGCGGCTGGCTTCCTCGGCTGGGTGCTGGTCAAGTCGATCCTCGGCGCCGGAGCGGCGCTGAACTGGTCGCTCGTCGCGATCATCGCGATCGGCTTGGTGCTGATGCTCGTCGCCAGGTTCGTGTTCCGCTCGCCGTTCTTCCAGATCAGGCGCGAAAGCGACATGCAGGAAAGCTAGCGGCACCGGTCAGGCGAAAGGGCCGCGCCCTGATGGGCGCGGCCCTTCGTCGCGCAGTGCCCGGAAGTCAGCCGCCGGCGATGTTGGCCAGGCTGTCCCTGACCGCCTGCGTCAGCGGATCACCGGGTGACAGGACTCGGTCACACCGGCCAGCGGTGTCGCGCAGCAGGCTCGTCGCGTCGCCGATCCGCCCGACCGCGTAGTAGGCGTGGGCGAGGTGCATCCGCCTGGCGAGGGTGTCGACGTGGTCGACCCCCAGGACCCGCTCGGAGTCCGCTCTGGCCTGTTCGTGCAGCTGAACTGAGATGGCCATCCGCCCTGCCGACTGGTAGGCCGCGGCGAGGCGGCTGCGGGCTGCGATGGTGTCGGGGTGGTCGCCGCCGAGCGTGCGCTCTCGTCCTGACGCGACCCGCTTGTAAGCGGACAAGGACTCCTTCAGCTGGTCAGCGCCCAGGTAGGCGTCGGCGAGCTTCTGGCAGGTGGCGAGCGTCGCCGCGTGGGTCTTGCCCTGGGCCTTCTCGCGCTCTGCCAGGTTGCGCTGGTACTGCCTGATGCCCTCGCGCACCCGTCCTGCTGCGCAGTAGGCGTCGGCAAGCGCGTCGCGCGCGTCGAGCGTGTCAGGGTGCGCGGCGCCCAGCAGCTTGCTCCGGTCTGCCGCCACCCGCTCGAACAGGCCGATCGCCTCCTCGGCGCCGCCGGCCGCGAGCAGGGCCCGGCCCATTCGCATCTCGAACCCGGTCGTCGCCGGGTGGTCAGGGCCGAGCAGGCTGACCCGGTTCGACTGCACCCGGCGGAACCACGGCAGCGCCTCGATGCCGCGGCCGGCCGCGAGGAACGACGCGGCCAGATGGTCGCTGGCCGCAAGGGCGTCGGCGTGCTCGGCGCCGAGGAATCGGTCGCTCGCGGCCGCGACGTGGTTCCAGTGCGCCGCCGCGAGCATGGTCAGGTGCGCGTCCTCCAGGCTCTGCCCCGTGCGGAACAGGATCCGGTAGCCGTTGCCGCTCCAGAGCCGGTCGCCCGCCAGGCGCATGATGCTCGCCGTGCACGAACGCAGGCTGTCGGCGAGCCAAGAATCCGTATCGTCGGCTGGCCAGGCCTCGAGCAGCGCATCGGCCGCGCCAAGGGCGGCGCGCTCCAGCATGTCGCGCGAGGACGCCGAGCGGACTGCCGCCTGCAGCGCCGGGTGCATCCTGACCACCGGCGGTGTCACGCGAGCCGACGACGCGCCAGCACTCGCAGTGCCAGCGTCCGGGGACGACCCCGCAGATCCCGCAGATCCCGCCGAGCCGGCGCTAATCGTCTCTACCGTCAGCAGGCCGGCCCTGGCGAGACTGGTGACGCAGGCCCACGCTTCCTCGGGCTTGGTCAGGCCGGCCGCGGCTCCGCCGGCGAAATCCCTGGCGGCGGCCGTAGTGAAGATCGTGCCGGGAATCGAGTGACCATCCAGGGCCGCGGCCAGGATCAGCATCGGCTGGACCGGCCCCTTCGGCAGCAGCCTGGCAGCGTGCTCGACGCAAAGCGTCCAGGTGATCGCGCTGGCCGCCGGTCGGCCGGGGAAGGCCGGGGCGAGTTGCTCTCGCTTGCGCGCGTACTGGTCAAGGTAGTCCCGGCAGGACAGGACCGAGCTGTCTAGCACGGCGCTGGCCTGGCCCAGTGCCAGCGGCTCGCCGCCGAGGATGTCCACCAGGTCGATCGCCCCGGTGCGCTGGCCCCGGTCCTCGGTGAGCCGGCCGAGCAGATAGCTCAGTGCCTCCCTGCGGCTGAGCACGGGAACCGGGAACGTGAGCAGGTGATCCTGGTCAAGCGCCGCCGTCGACTCGGAGGTCGTCACCAGCGTCCGGCCGGCCGGGCCCGCTGGCCAGAGGCCCTCCACGTCCTGAGCCGCGGACAGGTCATCGAGCACGACGAGCCAGCTTCGGCTGGTCTCGCCCAGCCAGCTGACGAAGCGGGCGGCCACCGCCTCTGAGTCGCCGGCCGGGTCGACGCCGAGCGCCTTCGCCGCCGCGGCGGAATACGCGGCGAGGATCGACACCCTGCTCGCCGCGTTTACCCAGACGAGCAGGTCGATCTCGCGCGACTGCCATAGCGTCTCGGCAAAGTAGACGGCGAGCTGTGTCTTGCCGACCGAGCCGGCCCAGTCGGGAGCCCCCGGTGGCACGGCAGCCCGCGCCGACCTGGCCGGCGTCAGCGCCACCGCCGCGCCAGGCGTCAGCACCTGGCTGAGGCCGGGCGCTGACTCGGGCCTGGCGACGAAACCTTCGGTCAGCGGGGGCAGCATGCCCGACCTGACCGGCCATGTCACCTGGCCGCCGGAACCGCGGGGCGTTCCTGGGGGTAGTCCCCCTGGCTGGCCACTCCGGCCGCGTCGTCGGCCAGGACCCGGCCGTCGACGCTCACCGGCCGCCTGCCGTGTGGCTCGTCAGCATGCAATTCTCCTCGCGAACAACCGCGTAGCGGGGGTTCCGGGAGTCGCCCGACCAGCCAGCACGCGGTTCAGTACGAACCATACGGCCCGGCGAGGATTGTCACAGCGATTCAAGGTCAATCAGCCGAGTGACTCGCAATTTCGGCAATGACATTGCCTGTGCTGGGAACCGCGCCATATTTACGGCGGATCAGATCGGCGATCAACCCGGTCCATCCGGTCTGATGCGAGGCTCCGAGCCCGGCGCCGTCGTCGCCGTGGAAGTACTCGCTGAAGAGCAGGTTGTCCCGCCAGGCGGGATCGGACTGGAGTGGCTCGGTGCCGCCGAAGCACGGCCGTCGGCCCTGCGCGTCGCGGGCGAAGATCGCGATGAGCCGATCGCTCAGGTCGGCCGCGATCTTGTCCAGGGTCAGCCTGCGGCCGGAGCCGGTCGGGTATTCGATCGTGACGTCGGCGCCGAAAAATGTGTGATAACGCTCGAGCGCGCTGATCACCAGGTAGTTGACGGGGAACCAGATCGGTCCGCGCCAGTTGGAGTTGCCGCCGAACAGCGGCGTCGTCGACTCGGCCGGCTCATAGTCGATCGAAGCTTGGTAACCCTCTACGTCGATGGTGTAAGGATGCTCGCGGTGCCAGGCCGACAGTGCGCGCAGACCGTGCGGAGACAGGAACTCATTCTCGTCGAACAGGCGCGTGAGCAGCCTGGCCAGCTTGTCCGGCCCGGCGAGGCTGAGCAGCAGGCGCTGGTGCCCTGGCTCGCCGCGCAGCAGGCCGAGTGATCCCGCGGCGACCTGCTGACCGGTGCCGGATTGGCCGAGCGCGTCCTGGTCGTCCAGGCCGGCCAGGAAGCCGGCGAACCGCTTGCCGACAGCCATCGACCGTTCCAGCGAACCCTGGTCGACGACGCCGAGCGCGAGCGCCGGGATCATGCCGGCCACCGAGCGCACCTTGATGGGCACCGCCTCGCCATCCGGGGTGATCAGCCTGTCGTAGTACATTCCGTCGGTCTCGTCCCACAGCCCGAGGCTGTCGAGCGCGTCCCTGATCGCGGCGAAGTGCTCGAGGAACTTCATCATCAGATCGGTTCCTGGCCGCTGGCCCGACTTGTGCAAAACCAGAGCCATCGAGGCCATCGCCATCGCGTAAAAGCCCATCCAGCCGGTGGCGTCTGACTGCTCGAGGATCCCGCCAACCGGCAGGTGCGAGCGGTCGATCGGGCCGATGTTGTCCAGCCCAAGGAAGCCGCCCTCGAACAGGTTGTTGCCCTCGGCGTCCTCGCGGTTGACCCACCAGGTGAAGTTCAGCAGCAGCTTGTCGAAGACCCGGCTCAGGAAGTCGATGTCATGGCCGCCGTCCACGGCGAACACTTCGAGCGCAGCCCACGCCTGGACCGGCGGGTTCACGTCGCCGAAGTCCCACTCGTAGGCGGGCAGCGCGCCGTTCGGATGCTGGAACCACTCACGGCAGAGCAGGATCAGCTGGTACTTCGCGAACGCCGGATCGACGTGCGCGAGAGCCACGCAGTGGAAGGCCAGATCCCAGGCCGCGAACCAGGGGTACTCCCACTTGTCCGGCATCGACATGATGTCGAACGCGTCGAAGCTGCGCCAGCGCGAATTGCGCGCGGTCAGCCGTTCGCTCGGTGGTGGCGGCTGGGTTGGGTCGCCGTCCAGCCAGCGGGCCACGTCGTAGTAATACAACTGCTTGCACCACAGCATCCCGGCGAAGGCCTGGCGCATGATCATCGCTTCGTCGGCGCTCGCGCCCTGCGGCGTCAGCTCGGCATAGAACTCGTCGGCCTCGGCCTTCCGGAGCGCCAGCACGCGGTCGAAGTCCGCACCGAGTGCTTCCCGCTGATCGATCGAGCCGGTAGCCACAGGCCGCAGCCGCAGCCGCAGTTCAGCGGACTGGCCGCCGCCAAGGGTGAGCCGGTACCAGGGCGAGCACTTGGTGCCGGTTCCAGCCGGGTTGACGGTCGCCGCTCCGTGTATGACGTGATCCCCGATCCCGTCCTTCGGGAACGCCGTGATCGGCTCGCTGCCGAACAGCAGCGCGGTGTTGGTCTCGTTATCGCAGAAAAGTAGTTCTGGCATGCTGCCGTCGGGCCCTGACCCTGCGAGCAGTTCGAGTTCGCCGACGAACGGGTGCCGCACGGCGACGGCGTCCCAGGCCGGCCGGGCGTCCGCGATGATGTTTTTCGCGGCCAGCGACGGCCTGGCCGCGGCGTCGGCCTCGTCGCCCCAGGCCCAGGTGTTGCGGAACCACGCGGTCGGCAGCACGTGCACGCTGGCTTGCTCTGGCCCCGCGTTGGTCACGCTGATCCGCATCAGCAGGTCGTCGGGGCCGGCCTTGGCATAGTCGACCTCGACGATCCAGAACCTGTCGTCGTCGAACACGCCGGCGTCGAGCAGCTCGAATTCGGGCTCAGAGCGGTCGCGCGACGCGTTCTCGGCGATCAGCTCGTCATAGGGGAACCTGGCTTGCGGGTAGTGGTAGCGCCAGCGGTTCCACGCGTGACTGGGGATGGCATCGGAGTACCACCAGTACTCCTTGACGTCCTCGCCGTGGTTGCCCTGCCTGCTGGTCAGCCCGAACAAACGCTCCTTGAGGATCGGATCCTCGCCGTTCCACAGCGCTAGGCCGAGGCATAGCCGCTGGTGGATGTCGCAGAAGCCGGCCAGCCCGTCCTCGCCCCATCGGTACGCGCGGGACCTGGCCGCCTCGTGTGAGAGGTAGTTCCAGGCGTCCCCGCCGGCGCTGTAGTCCTCGCGGACCGTGCCCCACTGGCGCTCGCTGACGTACGGGCCCCACCGGTACCAGTCGCCCGCCTGGCGCAGGCCGTAGTCCAGCCGCCCGAAGCCGGCCACCCGATCGCGTTCCGCGCCCATTGCCGCTCCTCGACGCCCGTCAGCGATTCGCGACCGCGAGCCGGAGGGCCGGGCGTTAACTATAAAGGGGAGCGAAGCAGGCTGATAGGCCGACCAATCGCCTGGCAGGCCCAGGCCGAGGGAGACCGATGACGGAACTGATCACCAGCGCCGCGAATCCGCTGATCAAGCGCGTCCGGCTGCTCGGTGACCGCAAGCACAGGCGCCGCGAGGGCGCGTTCGTCGTGATGGGCGCGCAGCCGGTCTGGCAGGCGGTCGAAGCCGGGGCGGACGTCGAGCTCCTGATCGTCGCGCCCGACCTGCTGCGCGGGCCAGCCTCGGCGATGGTGGCGGAGCAGGAACAGCGCGGGCTCAAGGTGGCGCGCCTGTCAGGGACGCTGTTCGCCAGGATCGCCGACCGGGACGGCCCGACCGGGCTCGCCGCCATCCTCAGGGGCCGAACCAGGGGACTGAGCGACCTGCCTGTGCGTCCCGACTCGGTGTTCGTCGCGCTGCACGAGGTCGCCAATCCGGGCAACCTCGGCACCATCATCAGGACCGCCGACGCGGCCGGTGCCGCTGGCGTGATCCTGCTGGGTCAGGGCACCGATCCGTTCGACCCGGCCGCTGTCAAGGCCTCGATGGGCGCGCTGTTCAGCGTGCCGGTCGCGGCAGAGCCGTCTGATGAGGCTTTCCTGGCCTGGTGCCGAACGCATGGGGTCGCGATCGCTGTCACCTCGGCGGCCGGCGCCGGGACGCTCTGGGAGGCGGAGATCCCGCGGCCCGTCGCCGTTCTGCTTGGCAGTGAGGGCCCTGGGCTGCCTGAGCGCCTGCTCGAGGCCGGCGACCTCCGCCTGCGGATCCCCATGACCGGCACCGCCGAGTCGCTGAACCTTGCCGTAGCGACCGGAATATTGCTATATGAGACATGGCGGAGATTCCGGCATGAGAGCGAGACCGAATGGCCACCAGCGCACTGACTCCTGAAGTAGAACCGGCCGAGGTCGGCCTCGACGCGGGCCGGCTTGCCCGCCTTGACAAGCACTTCAGCCGGTACGTCGATGACGGCAGGCTGCCTGGCTGGCTGATCACCGTGAGCCGGCACGGCAGGCTCGCCTATGTCTCGACTTACGGGCAGCGAGACGTCGAGGCCGGGCTCCCGGTAGAGACGGACACGATCTGGCGGATCTACTCCATGACAAAGCCGATCACCTCCGTCGCCGCGATGCTTCTCTACGAGGAGGGCGCGTTCGAGCTGACCGATCCGGTCAGCAAGTTCATCCCGTCCTTCGCCGACCTGCGGGTCTACACGGGCGGCTCCGACATCCGCCAGGTGACGGTCCCCGCGACCGAGCCGGTCAGGATCTGGCACCTGCTGACCCACACCGCCGGGCTGACATACGGCTTTCACCGCTCGCACCCGGTCGACGCGCTGTACCGGGGCGCCGGCTTCGAGTGGGGTACGCCGCGTGAGTCCGATCTCGCGGCCTGCTGCGACATCTGGGCCCGGCTGCCGCTGCTGTTCCAGCCGGGCGCCGAGTGGAACTACTCGGTCGCCACCGACGTGCTAGGCAGGGTGGTGGAGGTCGCCTCGGGGTGCGGGCTCGACGAGTTCTTCGCCAGCCGCATCTTCGGGCCGCTCGGCATGACGCAGACCGGCTTCTGGCTCCCCGAATCCGACCGCGGTCGGCTCGCCGCGCTGTACACGGTCGGGCACGGTCGCAAGGCGACGAGGATGGACGCTCTCGGTGCCGTCGCGAAGCGCACCCCGGTGTTCCTCGGCGGTGGCGGCGGCCTGCTGAGCACGGCGGCCGACTACCACCGGTTCAGCTCGATGCTGCTCGCTAGCCCCGGCAGCCCGGCTGGCCAGCTAGACGGCGTCAGCCTGCTCAGCCCGCGCACCGTCGCCTACATGACCCGCAACCACCTGCCTGGCGGCGCCGACCTCGAGGCGTACGGCAGGCCGCTCTTCGCCGAGGCGCCGTTCCGCGGGATCGGTTTCGGGCTCGGCTTCGCGGTCGTGCTCGACGCGGCGTCAGGCAAGACGCTGAGCAACGAGGGCGAGTTCTCCTGGGGCGGGGCGGCGAGCACGGCGTTCTTCGTCGATCCGCGGACCGGGCTCACGGTCTCGTTCTTCACCCAGTTGCTGCCGTCGAGCGCCCACCCGATCAGGTCGCAGCTACGCCAGCTTGCCTACCAGTCGCTGACCGACTAGGCAGGCACGCCGCGATCATCGGCGGTGCGCGCCGCCGGTCCTGCCGGTGCCGGTGCCATCGCCTGGGCCGGTCCTCGGCGAGCGCGATGCGGTCGATTGGGTTGCGGGCTCGGCCGCGACGGACCCGGCGTCGGCGTCCTGGCCGGCCGCGTGTCGTGATCCGCCCTGGTGTCCGGCGCCGCCTCCGGTGCCCGCCCCGCCTCCGGTGCCCGCACCGCCGGAGGATCCGGTGCCGCGGTGCGATTCCTTCCTGATCGCGTGCACGCGGTGCAGGATCAGGCCGCCCAGCAGCACGACGAGCAGGATGATGCCGATGACGGAGAACGACTTGAAGAACTTGTCGACGGTCGAGCCGAGGTTGTAGCCGAGGAGCGTGAGCGCCGTGGCCCAGATCGTCGTGCCGATCAGGCTGAAGAGGGTGAACGGCAGCAGCGGGATCTCAACGACTCCTGCGCCGAAGGAAGCGAAACACCGCACCAGAGGCAGGACGCGGGCCACGGCCACCGCCCAGGTGCCGCGCCCGGCGAAGAACCGCTCGGCCCTGTCCAGATCAGAATGGCTGATCAGCACCCACCTGCCGTACCGCTCGAGCAGGTGCCGCCCGCCTCGCCGGCCGATGGCATAGGACGTCAGCGAGCCGCCCATCTCGGCGAGGGTGCCGATGATGATCACCGCCGCGACCGTGAACTTGTCAGGGTGCGTGGCGGCTATGACCCCGGCGAAGGCGAACGTGATCTCCGATGAGATCGGGATGCAGCACGCCTCGACGAACGCGAAGATGATCAACGCCAGGTAACCATGGCTCGTCATCACCGTGGTCAGGAAGTTCTCCATGGCGAAAGTTCTACAGCATCGGTGTTACTGCTCTGACCTGCCTCAGGTGAAAATTAGGTAGTACTTAAGATTCGCGGCGAGTTCAGCCCCGGTCGCGATCACCGGGCCAGGGACGGATTGGCCGGCCCGCTGGCCGCTCTCGCTGCCCCGGACTGCACCCCCCGATCCACGTCCGGGCATGCGTGTGCCCCGTCTCCAACGGGGGCTAGAGACGGGGCACACGGGTGGTGCGGCAGCGCCGGGGGGAGGCGCGCGCCGCGGTCCGCGCCGTGGGGGGACGGCGGCGGAGCTCGGGGATCAGACCAGGTGCTTGGTAACCGAGGCGACGAGGTGCGCGGCCTGGGCTTCCCACTTGGCGTAGGCCGAGGGGAAGGCGGAGCCCTGAACGCCCTGGGCTGCCTGCCACAGCGGCTGGTGCGCCCATGCCGGGTCGCCGGCCTGGTAGCCGTGCAGCGCCTTCAGGAATGCGTCGGCCGCGTATGCGGGGTGCTGGATCTGGCCGGGGGTACCCCAGCCGCATGACGGGCGCTGCTGGAACAGGCCGAGCGAGTCGCGGTCGCCGTAGTTCAGGTTCAGCAGGGTGGACTCCTGCATGGAGGTGGCGACGGCGATCACGGCCGAGCGCAGGCCCATGTGCTTCCTGATCGCCTCGTGGACGATGGTCTTGGCGTTGTCCCAGCGGGCTGGCGTGATCGGCATCCAGGTCTGCGGACCGCTCGTGCCGACGGGGGTGAGCTTGTCCTGCGCGGGCAGCGTGGCGTGGCCCGCGGGCTTCGGGTAGGTGTGCTTGGCCACAATCCGGCTCACCGCTGCCCAGGTCCGCGCGTGGTGCGTGGTCGGCGCGTGCTTTTTGGCGGGCGCCGTGTGCTTGGCAGGAGCGGCCTTCTTCGCGGGCGCGGCCTTCTTCGCCGGCGCCGACTTCTTGGCCGTGCTCTTGCTGGCCGCGGGCTTAGCAGCGGGCTTGGCGGCGTGCTTCGCCTCAGCCGGCTTGGCGGCAGCCGCGGGCGCGTCGTGGGGGGCGCCGCCGATGGTCCTGGTCACGGTGTGTTGAGCAGTCGCGGCGCTGGCCGGGGCCCCGGCGAAACCGGCGGCCGCCGTCGCGCCCGTGACGCCAGCTAGCGCCAGCCCAGCGCCCGCGTAGGCCACGGTCTTCCGGCTGAGGCCAGCCGGGATATGAACTCGGGAAATCAGGTCGTGCAGGGGGGTACGGGGGTTACGGGGGGTGCGGGTCATCGCGTTCCTTCCGTGCTGACCCGCCACCGCCGCGTCCCTGGAGTAACTGGGAGCGGTGCCTTGCCTCCGGCGTTCGCCGGCCGGCAGTCTGGCGCATGTGTACAAGGACGCCGTGGGCGTCTCGTACGCGCCTCGCTGGTTCAGCGCGGGCGGCTGCAGGGAGTCGCGGGGGTGCGGTCCTGGTCAGCCGGCCTCGGGGAGCGGAAAGCGGTTTATGGGGTTTGTACCGTCTTCCCGGCGGGGGTCACAATGTGTAACGCGACGATGACAGATCCGCATCCCAGGGACGATCAAAGTGATGCACGTCACGAGGTCGCGTCCGCTAGCCGGAGCGCGAGTTGCCTGCTTTCGGGGCGCCGATGGGCGAGGAGGCCGTGGACGACGTCACGGTCGACGGATCCACGAAGGTGCTCCCGGTTGGTCCTGCCATGACCGCTTGGTGCAGCGCGCTGCCCTTCAGGAATTCTGGCCAGCTCAGGAACCACTGTGTCCAGCCGTTGTCCCAGACGCCGCCGCGCGGGCTGCCGATGATCGTGACCGGGTCGCCGGGCTCGGCCATCTTGTAGTAGTACTCAGCGTCGGCTGGCGCCATGTTGACGCAGCCGTGGCTGACGTTCTCGAACCCCTGCTGGCCGGTCGACCAGTACGCGTCGTGCAGGTAGTCGCCGCTCCAGGTGAACCGGACGGACCAGGGCACCTCGAGGGAGTAGCCGGGACCCTTCATCAGGACCGGGTTGCCCTTCTCGATCGTCAGGTAGGTCCCGTTGGGAGTGTCGTCGCCGGGCCGGCCCGTGCTGATCGGCCAGTGCCGCAGCAGCTTGCCGTCCCTGTACAGCCACATGTGGTGCTTGGCCGTGCTCGCGACGACGATGAGCGACTTGCCGATGCTGAACTCCTGGGTCAGCGTGTGGTCACCGTAGACGCCAGGGGAGGCCTCGACGCCGTCCAGGTGCCCGACGAAGCTGACCTGGGTGTGCGCAGGCCAGTAGTCGCGGGGGCGGAACGACAGCGTCTGGCTGTTGTCCCAGGACCAGGCCCCGACGACCGGCTTGGACGTCGTGAGCTGCAGCGCGCGCTCCACCGCGGCCTTGTTCTTGATGGGCTGGCTGAAGGTCAGCATGATCGGCATGCCGACCCCGTACTGAGACTTGTAACCCTCGAAGATGTGGGTGACGAAGGTCTGCGACGGCCTGAGCGTCTTGAACGTGCTGGTCTGGGTGATGGAGTGACCCGAGCCGACGGCGGTAGCGGTGACCGTGAGGGTCTGGTCCACGGGCAGCGTCCAGTTGGTGTGCCAGAGCGTCTTCGAGCTATTCAGCGTGCCAGTGACGGCCCGCTCTCCGGTCAGCCCGTCCCCGGTAACGGTGACCGACTTGATGGTGCCCTTGGTCGAGGTGACCGTGATGCCCTTGCGCGGGTTGGCGGCTGCGCTGCCGCTGGCCGGGGTGATGCTGAGGTGGACGGTGTCTGCGGGCGGCGAACTGTGGCCCGATGTGCCGCCGCCCGATCCGCCGCTGGACGAGGACTGGCATGCGGCCGCGAGGATCCCCGTCACGCAGATCGCGGCGATGGGTGCTAGCCGGCCCAGGCCTGACCTGCCCCTTGCCGATCGGCGCAGCACCGATGGGTGCAGCCTTGATCGGTTGTCCTCGTGCAACACGCCGTCCTCCCAGGAACCGGATCGAAAATCGTGCGAGTACCCAGGTCGTTTCTCAGTATGCCTTCGCCGTCGGCATGCTCAGGTCCCCGCTCTCCCGGTTTTCTAGACGTAACGCGGCCGCCATTGGTTGCCTAAATCATCGGCCGGCAGCGGGCCGGCGGCGCCGGGCCGCCCCGAGCGCGGCGGCTGCCGCTACCGCCGCGACGGCGATCGCGAACCACGGCACGTAGTCCCCGAGCCGGTCAAACGGGGTCCGCACGCTGGCCGGCGGGAGGGCAAGCCTGACCAGCAGCACGCCGCGATCGGCCGTCCCAGCCCAGGCAGGACGGCCGGTGCCTGCCCAGGTGAGCAGCCTGCCGCGGGAGTCGAAGGCGACGGAGTCACCGGTCAGGGCCGCCTGCACGGCCGGCCTGCCGGTCTCGGCGGCGCGCAGCGCCGCCAGCGACGCGTGCTGCTCGGGCGCCCAGCTGCCCTGGAAGGTCGAGTCGGAGGTCTGGTAGATGAGAACCTGGGCACCCCGGTTGGCGTCGACAGCCGACATGTCGGGGAAGGACGACTCGAAGCAGATCAGGACCCCGACGTTCAGGCCGCGTCCGCCCGGCAGAACGGCGTGCAGCACCTTGGCACCCGCGCCGGAGACCATGTTCTCCGGCGCGGCCCTGCTAACCGAGGTGAGCCAGCCGAGGAGCGACCTGAACGGTATGTACTCGCCGAACGGCACCAGCCGGGTCTTGGTGTAGCTCTGCTCGATGCCGCTGGGACCGATCAGGACGGCGACCTTGGACTTGGCCCCCGCAGGGCTGACCGCATCCTGGCTGACCAGCACCTGGGTCCCGATCTTCGCGGACAGGCGCTGCAGCCGGTGCAGCACCCGGTGCGCGGTAGCGAGGTCATAGCCCACGCTGCTCTCGCCCCAGACGACCAGGTCAGACCGCGGGCCAGTGGAGCTGAGCCTGATCTCCCTCGCGAGCAGGCCCCTCGGGCCGCTGGCCAGCCCCGGCTGGACCAGCGCGAGCGTGACGTGGCCTGCGGGCGGAACGCGGTATTCACTGGCCGTCAGCGCGAACGCGACGGGCCCGGCAGCGATCGCGACCGCAGCAGCGGCCACGCCGAGAGCCCGCGCTGGCAACCGCGCGGCCGTCGAGCAGGATCACGATCGCGGTGTTGACGGCGACCAGCACGAAGCTGATCAGCCAGACGCCTCCCGTCGCGGCCAGCGCGAGCACCACGGGGTGCTGCCACTGGCTCGCGCCGAACACCGCCCATGGCCCGCCGATTCCCTGCCACGACCTGATCCAGTCGATCACCACCCAGCAACTGGGCAAGACGAACAGCGCGGCGAGTGCCTGCCGGGCCGTCGGGCCAGGCGGGCCAGGGATGCGCCACTGCGCCCCGGTCCGTCCCGGCGCCTCTTCCTGACCGCGCAGCAGTCGCCAGGCGGCGTAGCCGACCCCGCTCCAGGGTGCGCCGAGCACGATCGCCACCAGCAGCACCGCAGGGCCGAGGTTGGGGGTGAGCCAGTACATCGCCATCATCAGGTAGCCGATGCCTAGCCACCAGCCCCTGACCGCGGCCTCGCGGCCGGTCGGAGCCGCCCTGAGCAGCAAGAGCCCGGGCACGAGCCCGAACCAGGCGAGGAATTCTAGGTTCAGCGACGGAAACGCCAGCACCGGCAGCGCCCCGGCGACCAGCGCGGCATACCGGGCGGGCCTGGTCAAAGCCCGCAGAAAACCCCTGCTCCTGCGGCGACGACTAGCTGGCCTCGCGGGGCTGCGGGGCAAGGCTGGGTCGGCGGACTGGGTGCTCATGGTGGGGCAGTGTGCTCCGTGATCGGGTCTGGGCTGGCAGTACCTTCATTGTGCTGCCCGTAATGTCACGGCCGTACCGCCCGCTCCGCGGCTATCGCCGCTATCGCCGGGTCATCGCGGCGACAGCACGCAGAACTCATTGCCTTCAGGATCGGCGAGCACGACCCAGGTCACGTCACCCTGGCCGATGTCTTGCCGCACAGCGCCCGCCTGTTCCAGCCTGCGGGCCTCTGCCTGGGCGTCGCCGTCTGTGAACGGCGCGACATCCACGTGCAGCCGGTTCTTGGCGGTCTTGGCGTCAGGAACCTGGAGCAACTCGAGGAACGGGCCCGTGCCGGCGGGCGCCCGCAGCGACGCGAAGTCGTGCTCGCAGGTGTGCACCTTCCAGCCCGTCGCCTCGGCCCAGAACCGCACCAGCTCGTCGGGCCGCGCGCAGTCGATGACGACCGCGGCCACCGGCCTGGCGTCCCTGTAGGCGTCGCGGGGCTCGAGCACGCAGAACTCGTTGCCCTCCGGGTCGGTGAGGACCTCCCACGCGACGTCGCCCTGGCCGATGTCGGCGCGCGAGGCGCCGAGGCCGAGCAGCCGCTGCACCTGCGCGGACTGATCTTCTAGCGATGTGCTCGACAGGTCGAGGTGGACGCGGTTCTTGCCGGTCTTGCGGTCGGGGACCCGCACGAACACCAGTCCAAGCGCGGCCTGGCTCGGGTAGTCGAACCCCGCGGGCTCGGCGACGGCCTCGTCGGGATCGTCAGCATCAACCTCCCAATGCAGCGCCGCGGCCCAGAAGGCCGCGAGCGCGGACGGGTCAGCGGCGTCGAAGACTATGTGCACGGCACGAGTAGGCATGCACGCCAACCTGGCACGCGGGCCGCGCCGAGGCAAGCGCGGGCCGTTATTGCTGGCGGCGTCGCCGCCAGCCTGATCCGATCGCCCACGCCAGAGCGAGCAGCGTGAGCGCGATGATGCCAAGTTCTGGCCACTCGCCAGCGTGGACGGCGGGCGTGAGCTCGGTCCGCAGCGGCACCCGCGACTCCAGGATGGCCCGCTGCCAGGTCTTGCTCTTGGTCAGGATCGACCCGTCGGGGGCGATGATCGCACTGAGTCCGGTAGTCGATGCGACCGCAACCGCGCGGCCGGTCGTGATCGCGTCGATCCTGGCCATCGCGAGCTGCTGCAGGCTCTCGCCGAGCTGGCCGTCGAGCTCGAAGTCCGCGTCGTTGGTCTGGACGGTGAGCAGGTTCGCGCCGGCCAGGACCTCGGACCGCACCAGGTTGTCGAACCCGACCTCGTAGCAGATCACGTCGCCGAGCCTGATCTTGCCGATCGGAAAGACGACCGCGCTATGGCCGGGCGTGAAGTTGCGCGGCT
Organism: uncultured Actinomycetota bacterium; assembly: GCA_963696215.1. GTDB lineage: Bacteria > Actinomycetota > Actinomycetes > Streptosporangiales > Streptosporangiaceae > Chersky-822. The sequence goes on along the minus strand of CAVOJF010000001.1, from coordinate 284,039 downwards.
GTAGCTGCGGCAGCGAGGTGACGAGGCTGAGCAGCCCGCGCAGCGGGATCACCTCGCCGAACGGGACTAGTTGCCGCTTGATGTACTCCTTGACCGGTCCGCGACCGGGCAGCCAGAGCTGCCCGGAGTTGCGCAGCGGGTGGTCGAGCACGGCGCCGACCAGCACGGGCCGGTCGATCGCGTTCACCGCGAAGGCAATCGAGGCGTAGGTCGGGGCCGACAGCCTGGGGTCGATGTCGGTGGAGTTCTCCGGCCAGATCACCAGGGCGGGTGCGGGGCGGGTACCCGCTCGCACCTGCCGCGCCAGCGCGATCGTCGCGAGCGCGTGATTCTCGGTCACTGTGCTGGCGCGGAGCAGGTTAGGCAGGTTCCTTGCGTGCGGCACGTCGCCCTGCACGGTCGCGATCTGCGCGGTCGGGGCCGGCCCGGACGGCGGCGACCACACCAGGCTGCCGCTCAGCGCGAGCCCCGACGTCAGCGCGACGACCATGGCCCCGCGTGCGAGCGGCCGGCGCCCGGCCGGCCCGCTATGGCGAGGTACGCCAAGCCCGCGCCGGCCAGGGCCACCAGGAAGGTCAGCAGCGGCGGGCCGCCGATCGCCGTCCAGCCCGCGGTCGGCGCGTCCTGCTGGCTCATGGCGAGCCGGCCCCACGGGAATCCGCCCCACGGGAACCTGTCGTGCACCGCCTCCTGGAGCACCCACCAGCCGGCCACCGCGAGCGGCCAGAACCGCAGCCGCAGCAAGGGCCTGAGCGCGAGCGCCAGCACCGCGAAGATGAGCGCCTCGATCAGCGCCAGCGTGAGCCACGCGTACCACGCGACGTTGACCAGCCAGGACAGCAGTGCGACGAAGAAGACCAGCCCGCACAGCAGCGCCAGGGCGCAGGTCGCCAGCCGCCGCTTGCCCCAGACGGCGACGATAAGCAGCGCTGGCCCGACGCTGGCCAGCGGCCAGAAACCGTACGGCGGGAACGCCCCCGCCAGGGCCAGTCCGGCCGCGAACGCGGCGGCAAGCGACCACCAGCGATTCAGCCCAGGCCAGGAAGGCTTTGAAGGAGCGGTTGCGGCCGGTGCAGCACTGCCCTCGGCGGCCGGAGTCGCGGCGGCCTGGCTGTGGTGCAACAGAGACTCCGGACGGTTGGTGGCGGATGATTCTGCAGTTCCTTCGAGCGTATCCCGCGAGCATGATGGCCACGCGCGCGTCGGCTCGCGCGGAATAACCGGCGCGTCAGGCGACCTTGAGAGTGAGGACGAAGCCGCGAAGCGGGGACGACAACCGCCAAGCGGGGACACAGCCGCGACGCGGGACGACGAGAGAGGAGCCGGCTGGTGAGCCGTCGAGGCTGGGTCTTGTTCGCGGCGATGAGCGTGATCTGGGGCCTGCCGTACCTGCTGATCAAGGTCGCCGTCGGCGGCGTTTCAGTACCGGTCCTCGTGCTCGCGCGGGTCGCGCTTGGCGCGGCGCTGCTGCTGCCGCTCGCGCTGCGGCGCAGGCAGTTCAGCGCGCTCAAGCCGGTCTGGCCCTGGCTGCTGCTGTTCGCGGTCGTCGAGATCATCATTCCGTGGTTCGCGCTGTCCGAGGCCGAGCGCGGCATCAGCAGTTCGCTGACTGGCCTGCTGATCGCGTCAGTGCCGATCATCGTGGCGGTACTCAGCCTCTTCCTGTCCGGCGGCGACCGGCTCAGCCCGGTGCGCTGGACCGGTCTGCTGATCGGGCTCGGCGGAGTGGCGCTGCTGGCCGGCCCGCACCTCGTCTCCTCGAGTGGCGCCAGCGCGAGGTCCGTCGCTGAGGTGCTGTTTGTCGCTCTGTGTTACTCGACCGGCCCGCTGATCGCCGACCGTAAGCTGGCCGACGTCCCGCCCCTGGCCATGACCGCCGCCTGCCTGGTTCTCGCCAGCGTGGTCTACGCCCCGCTCGCGGCGCTGAACTGGCCGTCGCACGTCCCGTCCACCAACGTGCTGCTCGCGATGGCCGGTCTCGCCGTGGTCTGCACGGCCGCCGCGTTCCTGATCTTCTTCCAGCTGATCAGCGAGGCAGGTCCGGCGAGGACCAGCATCATCACCTACATCAACCCCGCGATCGCCGTGACCCTCGGCGTGGCCGTGCTCGGGGAGCACGTCACGGCGACCATGCTGATCGCGTTCGGCATCATCCTGGTCGGCTCGGTGCTGGCTACGCGCCCCGCGCGCCCCGCCCCTGCCGCCGCCCCTCCCGCCACCGCCGCCCCTCCCGCCACCGCCGTCGGCGCCCCTGCCGCCACCGCCGTCGGCGCCCCCGCCCCGCCATTCATGATCACGGACGAATTTCAGCAGGAAGGCCGAGAGACATCCGCGATCATGAAAAGCGGGCCGCCGGCGCGGCACTAGACTCGTCTAGGTGATTGACCTCAAGGCGGCACGACAGAATCAGGACGCGTTCCGGGCCGCGCTGGCCAGGCGCGAGGCGGCCGAGGACTTCGACGAACTGCTGGCGGCCGACGCCAGCTGGCGCGAGCACACCGAGCGCGCCGAGTCCCTGCGCGCCGAGCAGAAGAAGGCCTCCAAGGGAAAGCCGAGTCCTGACGAGCTCGCGGCGCTGAAGGAGCTGTCAGCCAGGATCGAGACGGCGCTGCGACAGCAGGCCGAGGCCGCCCAGCGCAGGGATGAGGTCCTCGCCCGGATACCGAACCTGCCCGATCCGACCGCGGCCGACGGCATGGACGAGGAGGACGCCCAGGTCGTCCGGGAAGTCGGCGAGCCGCCCACTTTTGACTTCGAGCCCAAAGACCACCTGGAGCTCGGCTCAGAGCGCGGCTGGATCGACATGGCGCGCGGCGCCCGGCTGTCAGGCTCGCGGTTCGCGTACCGGATCGGCGACGTCGCGGTCACCGAGATGGCGCTCTACCAGTACGTGCTGCACAAGCTGCGCGGCGAGGGATTCCTGACCGTGCTGCCGCCGATCCTGGCCGGCGAGCCCGCCATGTACGGGACCGGGTTCCTGCCCACCGAGGAGTCCAACCTGTACCGGCTGGAGAAGGACGACCTCTACCTGACCGGCACCTCCGAGGTGGCGCTTGCCGGGATCCACGCCGACGAGCGGCTGGAGGAGGACCAGCTGCCTGCCAAGTACGTGGGGTTCACGACGAACTTCAGGCGCGAGGCGGGTGCGGCCGGCAAGGACACCAGGGGCATGTTCCGGGTGCACCAATTCGACAAGGTCGAGATGTACGTCTACTGCGTGCCCGAGCAGTCGCGGGAGATCCACGAGCAACTGCTGGCGTATGAGGAAGAGATCGCCCAGGAACTCGGGGTGCCGTACCGGGTCATGAACATCGCGGTCGGCGACCTCGGCGCCCCGGCGGCGAAGAAGTACGACATCGAGGCCTGGTTCCCGACGCAGCAGCGCTACCGGGAAATCACGTCCTGCTCGAACACCACCGACTACCAGGCTCGCCGGCTGAACATTAAGTTCCGCAGGGAAGGCAAGCTGGAGTTCGTCCACACCCTGAACGGAACGGGAGCGACCGCCAGGGCGCTGCTTTCGATCATGGAGAACTTCCAAGACGAAGGCGGCAAGGTCGCCGTCCCCGCGGTGCTCCAGCAGTTCGGCGCCCCGCCAGCCATCGGCCGCTACTAGGCCCGCTCGCTCAACCCGGCTGGCTCAGCCTCGCTCGCTCAGCCCCGCTCGCTCAGCCCAGCTCAGAACAAGGCCGTAGGCGGCGGCACAGTAGGTGGTATCGGGCGCTTGCCGGCGACGAGACCTGCCTCGTTGATGACCCGGGACGCGGTGATCCCGGTGAAGCCGGCTCTGGCGAACAGCGTCGTCCAGGCGCTGATCGAGACCGGGTGCTCCCTGACCCTGATCAGGTAGCGGTAGCCGTTCTTCGCGATCCGCCACCAGCCGCCGATGCCCTTGCGCGCCAGGGACCGGACCTTGGTCTTGATGATCGCGCGGTCCTGGCTGCTGCCGCCGCGGCCGAACATCATGTCCGCGACGATGAGCGTTCCGCCTGGCCGGAGCCAGTGAAAGGCGGCCGCGACAAGTCGCAGCTTGTCCGCGTCGCGCAGCCGGTGCAGCGCGTAGCTGGTGACGATCAGGTCCGCGCTCTCGGCGGGCAGCGAAAGGCTGTCGACCGGCCTGGCGAGGACCTCAAGATCGTCCAGGCCGCGTTGCAGTGCGACCGCCTTCAGCCGGCTGAGCACGGCGTAGCTGCTGTCCACCGCGAGCACCAGTGCGCCCCGCTCGGCGAGGGCGAGGCTGACCTGGCCAGACCCGCAGCCCAGGTCGATCACGCGAAGCCCTGGCTGGACGCCTGCTGTCGCGATCACCGCGGCCGTGACCTTTTCGAGTCCGGTCACGGTCCTGATCTCCGGCGGGCTCGGCTGCGCGGGCGGCTGGAGGTCAGCGCTGCTGGCGGTCCCGTTTGTGCCACGCGGCCACGCGCCGGCCGGACTAATAGGGCGCCTGTGCTCCGGTGATGAACTGGAATAGCGCATTATCCGACCGTAAGCAGACTCTTTTTTAGCTGCTTTGCTAGCAGTCGCATGAGAATCGGTCACTGGGCCAGGCTAGCAAAGAAAGGCGCGAAGTACGCCCTGCTCACAGGCCCAATTCCGATTGCGTTACGCGCATTTCGGCCCGCTATCGGTGATGCCAATCCTATTTCATTCGACCGTCATGCTTTGTTGCCGTAACCTTCACTTCGGGGTCGGCTTCAGTGCGGGTGATCCGCAATAAACGCCACAATCTCGGCCGCCAGTTGCTCGCCGGCGTCCTCCTGCAGGAAGTGTCCAGCGCCGTGCAGCAGCGGGTGGTCGATCCCGGCGGCACCGGGGATCGCCCGCTTGAGGATCGGGGCCATCCCGGCCGTAATCGGATCACCGTCGCTGAATGCCACCAGGAAGGGCTTGTCCCAGCGAGTCAGGCGATCCCAGGCCAGCCGGTTTGCCTCCGACGCCAGGTCATCGGGTCTGATCGGGACCAGCCCAGGCATCGCGCGCGGTCCTGCCTGGTACTCCGGGCCGGGGAAAGGCGCGTCATAGGCGGCGAGTACCTCGGGCGAGAGTGGCTTCAGGCAGCCGGAGCCGACCAGTCTGGAGATATGTAGGTCAGGGGCGGTCTGGACGACGTGGCGGAACTGGTGCCAAACCTCGGGCATCGCGATGTCGCCGGTCGGCAGCCCGGTGTTGGCAGCCACCACGCGGGCGAAGCGATCCTGATGCTCGGCGACGACGCGCAGGCCGATGAGGCCGCCCCAGTCCTGGCCGACCAGCGTAACGCCGCGAAGGTCGAGCACGTCGAACGCCAGCCGGCGCACCCACTCCACGTGCCCGGCGTAGCTGTGATCGCCGATCTCGGCTGGCTTGTCCGAGCGGCCGAACCCGATCAGGTCGGGCGCGACAGCCCGCAGCCCGGCCGCGGCGAGCGCTGGCACGATCTTGCGATACAGAAAGGACCAGCTTGGCTCGCCATGCAGCAACAGGACGGGCTCACCGTCGGGCGGGCCCGCCTGTACGTATGCCATCTGCACCCCGCCGACATCGGCGTAGCTCGGCCGGTAACCGAACCCGGGAAGCCCGTCGAACCGGTCATCTGGCGTCCGCAGTACCCGCATCCGCCGATAGTGGCACGAGTCCTGCCATCGCAACAGGCGTAGTTCCAGGCACGATGCCCGCAGATCCGTGGCCGGCCAACCGCGGCGGTGCCAATTGCGGGAAACTTGTACTGTCGATCGAGCGGGAGGCGGAACCGGATGACAAGTGGCCTGATCAGCCATGCGGACAAGGTGCTGTTCGCCGAGCGGGGCGACACGAAGGGCGACCTCGCCGCGCATTACGAGCGCGTCGCGGAGCCGCTGATGCGGACGATGGGCGGCCGGCCCGTGCTGCTGCAGCGATTCCCTGAGGGAGCCGGCGGCCCTTCGTTCTTTCAGAAGCGGGTGCCGAAGAACGCGCCGGACTGGCTGCAAACTACGACCGTGTCCACGCCGAACGGCACGACGTCGCAGGCTTTGGTCGCTGCCGACCTCGATCACGTGCTGTGGGCGGTGAATCTTGGCTGCCTCGGCTTCCACGTGTGGCCTTACCTGGCAGCCGATCCCGATCACACGGACGAACTGCGGATCGACCTCGACCCGACGCCGGGCATCGACTTCACGCACATCCGCCAGGCGGCGCATGAACTGCAGGTGCTCTTCGCCGAGGTCGGGATCGCCGGCTATCCCAAGACGACCGGCAACCGGGGCCTGCACGTCTACGTCAAGCTGCTTCCGCTCTGGGACTCCTACCAGGTCAGGTCGGCCGCCGTGGCGGTCGCCAGGGAGCTCGAACGCAGGCGCCCCGACTTGATCACCGCGGCCTGGTGGAAGGAGGAGCGCGGCCAGCGGGTGTTCATCGACTACAACCAGAACGCGCCGCACAAGACCGTCTTCGGTGCCTGGTCGGTCAGGGCGCGGCCGGGTGCGCAGGTCTCCACGCCCATCACGTGGGGCGAGATCGATGACATCCATCCTGACCAGTTCACGATCGCCACGATGGCCGACCGGCTTGCGAAGGTCGGCGATCCGTGGCAGGCGATGAACGACGAGCCCCAATCCCTGGAGCCGTTGCTCGAGATGAATGCCAGGGACCGCGCCAGCGGCATGCTCGACGCGCCCTGGCCGCCTGTGTATCCCAAGATGCCGGACGAGCCACCCCGCGTAGCTCCGAGCCGGGCCAAAAAGACCTGACCGCTCTTATGATTTGGCCGCTCGCATCGGCAGCCAGCGGAGATCCGGAATGACAGTTCCTTCATGGCCTTTTGACGCCGGGTCCTTCCTGGTCGGCGAGCGTTCGACGCTGGCGAAGGACGAGCGGCGCGGCAGGGAGTTCCCAGTCGATCTCTGGCATCCGGTCGCAGCGGACGGAGCCTCGCAACCTGGGCCGTGCCCGTTGATCGTCTTCGCCCACGGCAGCGGCTTGAGTCGCCGCTCAGCGACCTTCCTGTGCTCGCACCTGGCCAGTCATGGCTACGTCGTGGCGGCGATGGACCACTCCGAGGTCGTCGCTGCTGACCTCGCGCCCGGCCAGGACGAGGCCGCCGAGCAGCGGCAGGCCAGGGTCGACGCCATCATCGCCAGCCGCGTTCCCGACGTGCGCTTCCTGCTCGACTTCGTGCTGGCCGGCGGCGGGCTCGAGGCGACCGCGGACGGCGGGCAGGCGATCGAGGTCAGCCAGTACATGATCGGGCTGGCCGGGCACAGCTTCGGCGGCTGGACGGTGCTCGCCGTGCCGGAGTCGGATGCCCGCGTGTCGTCGATCGTGGCGATGGGACCCGGCGGCAGCTCGAATCCGTTGCCCGGCATCCTGCCGCTGAGCCTGTCGTTCGAGTGGGACCAGGAGGTGCCGGTGCTGTATCTGGCGGCCGACAGCGACGTGCCGATACCGCTCGATGGCGTACGGGAATTGTTCGGCCGGACGCCGGAGCCCAAACGGATGTTCGTGCTGCGCTGGGCCGACCACCAGCACTTCCTCGACGACGTCGAGGGTCAGCACGAAGCGCTGCGCGCGATGGCGCTGCCCGGTGACGCCGCCTGGATTCCCGGCGCGATGCGGCCGATGTCCGAACTCTGCTCAGGCGCGCAGGCGCACGACTTCGTCCGCGGCCTGGCGCTGGCGCACTTCGACGCGACGCTGCGGAAGTCGGCGGAGGCGGAACAGTTCCTGGCGACTGATGCCGAGGCCTGGCTGGCCGGACGGGGCGTTGACGCTGGCGTATACCTGGGGTGTTGACTAGGGCGTGTCTGGCCCATGACGAGCAACACCGGACGATCCGAGGCGGGCGATGACGGAGCAGGCAGCCAGCAACGCGACGGCCGGGGCGGCTGCTGACGTCCAGCCGGGAGTCGAGTTTCCCGTCGCGGCCGACGGGCGACGCAGCACCTCGGCGTTCGGCCGGGCCGTGATCGCCGACGCGCTGCGCGCGACTGATCCGGCCGGTGCGCTCGGCGCCGAACAGGAGACCAACTGGCGCTCCGGCTACCTGACGCACTTCCGCCGGGTGATCGAGGCCGGGCTCTCCTCCAGGGCGGGTGCTCTCGCGATCGCCGCCGACGGGCTGAGCTCGCTGCGCAGCCGGATGCGGTGGGTGCAACCCGGCGAGGACGAGACCGACCTTGATGACCTGCTGGGGCGTAAGGCCACCCGCGAACTCGGCACCGCGACCGTCGCCGGCACGGCGGACGCGGAGGACGAACTCGCGATGCCGTACCGGGGCGAACGGTTGCGCGGCGACGACTTGTCCCGTCAGCTAGACGCGTGGGTCAGCGCCGGCGTGATCGAGCCGTCCTGCGCCGACGCGGTGCGCACGGTGGCCGCGCACCCGGAGTGGCTGAGCCTGCCGGGCAGGACCGTGGCCGTGCTCGGCGCGGGCTCGGAGGTGGGCCCGCTGCCCGTGCTGCTGCGGTGGGGAGTCACCGTGGCCGGGATCGACCTGCAGCGGCCGCGGATCTGGGAGCGGGTGCTCCCTGCTGCCAGGTCGAGCGCTGGCACGCTGCATGTGCCCGTCGACGCGGCTCGAATGGACGACGAGCCCGGCGCCACGGCCGGGGCGGACCTGACCGGCGAGGTTCCCGAGCTTGCTGGCTGGCTCGGCGGGCTGGCCGGCCCGCTGGTCCTCGGCAACTACGTCTATGCCGACGGCGGAGCGAACGTCCGAGTCTGCGCCGCCGCCGACACGCTCACGCTCCGGCTGCAGGCCGCTCGTGACGACGTCGCGCTCGCGTTCCTGGCCACGCCCACCGATGTCTTCGCGGTCCCTGGCGAGGCCGTCGCGCACTCAGCGCGGGCCTATCAGGATCGCGCGGCGGTCCTCAAGCTGGCCGGCCGCCCGCTGCGCACCCTGTCAGGCGGCCGGCTGCTGAGGCGCGCCTACCTGCCGGGCACCGATCCCGGCATCAGCGACAACCTCGTCGCGCAGCAAGGCCCGAACTACGCGCTCGCCAAACGGCTCCAGCGATGGCGGGCCAGCCTCGCCAGAGACGCGGGCACGACCGTGTCCATGAACGTCGCCCCGCCGACGAGGACGAAGTCGGTGGTCAAGAACCGCGCGCTCGCCGCCGCCTACGCCGGAGCGCACCGGTTCGGCGCCGAGATCTTCGAACCTGACACGACCAGGGTGCTGATGGCGGCGCTGCTCGTGCACGACCTGCACGCGGACCGCCCGGTGCACGAGCACCCGTGGCAGGAAGAGGCCTACGCGGCAGCCCACGGCGGCCTCTGGCGGATCGGCTACGCCCCGCGCAGCGTCCTCGGTCTCGCCGCGCTCCTCGGCTACGGCGCATCCCGCAACTAGCGTCGGCGTCGCCGACTGACTCCGGATGCTATGAATCCCGGGATCCATCCGGTACATACGGATCGATCCCGGGATTCATCCGATGATCAGGGCGCCGCGACGGGCTCAAGCGGCGCGGATGGCGCCGTGGCCAGTTCCCGCACGTCGCGCTTGCCGGGCAGCCAGGCGAGCCAGCGCGGCAAGTACCAGCTGCGGTCGCCGAGCAAGGCCAGCGCCGCAGGCAGCAAGATGCCGCGAACCACGGTCGCGTCGATCAAGACGGCGGCGCCGAGGCCGATGCCGATCATCTTGAGCTGGATCAGCGAGAGCGTGGCCAGGATCGAGAACACGGCGACCATGATCACCGCGGCACTCGTCACCACGCCCGCGCTCCGAGCGATGCCGCCCTCAATGGCGTCAGGCGTCGTCGCGCCTCGCAGCCACAGTTCCTTGATCCGGCTCAGGATGAACACGTGGTAGTCCATGCTCAGCCCGAACAGGAACACGAACATGAACAGCGGCACCCACGGCACGATCGCGCCGTAGCCCGAGAAGCCGAGCGGGCCCTCGAACCTGCCGTCCTGGAACACGAGCGTGAGCAGGCCGTACGCCCCGGCCACCGACAGCAGGTTCAGCGCGATCGACACGAGCGGAATCGCCACCGACCTGAACGCGATGAGCAGCAGTCCGAACGCGAGCAGCGCGACGACAGCGAAGACTAGCGGCGTGCTGTCGTGCAGCGCCTTGGTGTCATCGTGATCAGACGCGGTCCAACCGGTGACCGAATAAGAGACGCCAGCGACCCGGCCGAGCGTGCCAGGCAGATATCGTCCGCGCAGGAGTTCAAGCGCATGATCGGATACCGGACCTGTCCCGTTACCCGCCAGCGGAACGCGCACCAGCAGCCCGCGGCCGCCAGCTATCGTCGTCGCCGTGACCGGCTGCCTGATCGGCCCGGTCGCGGTCGCGTGCGAGCGCAGACCGGCGATCGCGTGGGTCACCGCCGGCCCGGTCAGGTCGTGACCGGTGACGACGACCATGGCGGGCGACGGGCTCTGCGGGAACGCGGTCTGGATCCTTGTGATCGTCCGCAGCACCGGCGCGCTAGCAGGGAAGCCGCCGTTCGGCGGGCTGCCGAGCCGCAGGTCGAGCGCAGGTGCGGCCAGCGCTAGCAGCGCGACCGTGCCCAGAACGCCCCACACCACCGGATGCCGAACGACGCGCCTGACGAGCGCGGCCCACAGCCGGGACGGACGCGCCGCGGTCCTGCGGCGTCCGAGGAAGGGGATCCGGCCGCGGTCGGCCCAGTTGCCCAGCCAAGACAGCAGCGCGGGCAGCACCGTGAGCGAGCCCGCCACAGCGACTCCGACCACGACGATGGTGCCGATCGCGACGCCGCTGAAGACGGTGTAGCCGGTCAGGAACAGCCCGCCCATGGCGATCATCACGGTGAGGCCGGAGACCACGATCGCCCGGCCTGACGTGGCCGCCGCGATCCTCAGCGCGCGCAGGTGCGATGCTCCCTTGGCCCGCTCCTCGCGCTCCCGGCGCAGGTAGAACAGGCTGTAGTCGACGCCGACTGCCATCCCGAGTATGAGCACGACCTCCGAAGTACTCTGCCCGACTGGCAGCCAGTGGCTCGGAATGGCGAGCAGCGAGATCGCCGACGTCACGGCCGTGGCGGCGAGCAGCAACGGGATGCCCGCCGCGATGAGCGCGCCGAACACCACGACGAGCAGGATCAGCGAGACGGGCACCGACGTCTCCTCGGCTTTACGGAAGTCGTGGCTGACCAGCGCCGTCGCGGCCCGGTCGGTGCTCGCGTCACCTGCCTCCTGAACCCGTAGGCCAGGATGCCTGGCCTGGACCGCGGCCACGGCCCGGAGCGCTGGCACGACGGCGGAGTCGGCCTTCGCGAGGGTTCCCGGCACGTTGAAGGTCACCAGGACCGACCTGTGGTCGGCTGAGACCAGTCCCGCACCAGCCGCGGGCGTGCGGACGCCGGCGGCCGAGCGAGGAAGCGCGCGGAGCGCCGCCGCCACCTCCGCGACCGCGCGCCGCATCTCTGCGTTCGCCGGGTAGGTGGCCCCGTGCCGGCGCGCCTGGATCAGGACGCTCTCTGCCGGAGGGCTCGTGAAGCCGATCCGGTCCAGGACTCGCTCGGCGCTTCCTGACCTTCCGGCGTCGTACGACGGCAGGTTCTTGGTGCCGATCATCTGGCCGCCGACGAACACCAGGGCGACGAGGGCCAGCCATCCGAGCACGGCTGTCTTGCGGTGCCGGGCGCTCCAGCCGGCGATCCGTTCCACGATCGGAGCGCGAGTGCTGGCTCCTGCGGCACGGTCCCGTCGCTGGCGGTCCGGATCTGATTCAGGCAATACTGAACTCTGCATCTGGCGCAACATGGTCTGTCCTTCCAATGGTCTGTGATGCGCGGTGTGTTGTTGGTCCCTCGCTCATGAGCTAGCCCCTCATGAGCGAGGGCGGCATTTGATCAGGTAGCGGGTGCGGAGCGGCCCGAGTTGCCGTTCCGGCGCGGGGTGTGCAGCGGGCCGAGCGGACCCGGTTGGTCGAGCACGTTCTTGGCCTCGGCCAGCGGGTCTTCAGGCGCGCCCAGCAGCGAGTAGGCGACCCAGGCGTGCAGTCGGCCGGTCAGCACGACCACGTACTGGAAGGCCACGCTCAGCACCAGGAATCCGACGGCAACGGCGATTGCCTTGCCCGGTGTGTCCACGAAGATGCCCTCGGCGCCGTGCCCGTGCGGCCCGTTCGGGAAGTATCCAATCTCGACCCCGTGGTAGGTGCCGCTCGCATACGTCTGCTCGGGCGCCCAGTACCAGGCGGGCAGCGCGACGCAGCCGATGAACGCCAGCCAGATGGTCAGCACGGTCAGGTCAAGCGCCCAGAGGATGGGGAACAATCCGCCGAGGTAGGCAAGGTTGCGCCAGGTGGCGGGGTCGGTCCAGGCGACGCGGATCCTCGCGAGCATCCCGCGCCCCGCCGAATCGCGGTATCCGCCGGTCACCGGCCCCGGGATCACCGGCCGCAGCCGCAGGCGCTCAGCGCTCGCGCAGCCGCGGATCACCGCCGCAGTCACGATCAGCAGCGGCAGCCCGGCCAGCGTGATCGCCAGTGCCAGCGTCGCGATCCCGGCCGCCAGCACGAGGCTGAACAGCACCCCGCCAACGACGAGGTAGGTAAACAGGCACCAGGTCGCTCGCCAGGTGCTCGCCGAGAACAGCTGCCGGAGCGGGTTGCCGTAGATCGGCAGTCTGGGCTGGCCTGGGGGAGCGACCCCCAGGAGCCCCCCGCGATGCTGGGTGAGCGAGGTCATGGGATCAGCGGCCTGGCCGCCGTCGGCGCTCATCCGACTTCCCGCATCAACTGCTCGACCGCGCCGACCTTGGCGGTCAGCTCAGCCAGCTGAGCGCGTAGCTCACGCTGGTTCTCCACGGCTTCCTCGGCAAGCTTGCGGTAGTTGGCCATCGCGACCGCGTCCGCGCGGTGCCGCTGCAGCCTGAAGTAGGACCACGCGATGACCGCGATCGCGCCGCCGATGATGAACACGATCCCGAGGGTGATGCTGATCGCGGTGAAGTTCGTTCCTCCGGTGGCCAGGGCCGTCGTGCCGGTCATCGGGTTACCTTTCCTCGCTGTCGTCTGCTGATTTGTGCGCGTCCGCATCCCCCGTCTCCAGGGCCGCGGCGATCTCTTCCGCCGTCAGCCGGAGCTCGAAGGGGATGAGCTCGTAGTACTTCATGGCCTTGCCGTCCTCTGAGAGTTCGAGTTGCCCGCCTATGAACCCGGCCTTCTCGAGCTTGTCCAGGTGCATGTAGAGCAGCGGCCTGGACATCTCGAGCCGCCTGGCCAGCTCGCTGACATGCACCCGGCCTCGCCTGAGCTCGGCGATGATCCGCAGCCGGTGCGGGTTCGCCATCGCCGTCAGCCTCGCTAGGAGTTCGTCGCCGGTCAGTTCAAGCTCCAGGGTTGTGTTGGGCTTGTCTCTAACACCTGTCAGGTAGAACTTACATATGAAGCATGCAGACGTCAACTTTCCGGGGTGGCGTGCTGTGTCCTCGGGGTCGCTGAGTGCTTGATTAACCGGATCAGCCCTGAAATCGTCTGAGATCCTGGCCTGCGGCGCTGGCCGGGCGATGGGCTGGCACGACGAGCGTCCAGTTAACGAACTCGTGGGGGTTCATTGTGGAGTTCGCGCTGATCACACGCCGGGTGAAGGCGGCCGCCCGCCAGATGGCGGATCTCGGCAGTCCGGGCGGGCAGCCGAGCAGGCTGCGGTCGTTCGACCCGAATCGGATCGCCGATCTGGAGTACCGGGCGTGGGTCGGGTACTACCTGCGCCGCTGGCCGCAGGTCCTGGCCGCTTCGGTGGGCCTGGTCAGGTGCGGCTTCGGGATGGACTGGGTGCGGACCCTGCACGGAGCCTGGCTGGTGCTGCGTGCCAACCAGTTGTGGGCGCCGCTGCCCGACAACGATCCCGACGGCGCGCGGCGGTGCATGCGGCGGTTTTACGCGCTGGTCAAGCTCAGCTACGGGCACCCGGCCAATCCCGCCGAGGCTGCCAGGCTTGAGGTCGACTGGTGGCGCGCGCACCGGGAGCACCAGTACTCGGTCGAGCCGCTCGGAGCGGGCGACGACCTGGTCGAGTCGGTGACGAGGCTGTACGCCTACCTGTACCGCGAGCCTGAAGATGCGGTCCGCCCGGCGGCGGCGCACAGGGCCAGGGCGATGGACCTGTCCGACCAGTGGATCGCCGAAGGCTGCCAGCCCGACAGCCCGCTGCTCCCGCTCGAGCACGCGGCGCTGGTGCGTTCCTACGCGGCCCTGCTGGCGGCCGTGCATCACTGATCCGCTCGCGCCTGAAACTGCCCCTTGACTTCAAGCGCGGTTGAAGAACTAGCGTCCAGAACAGCTTCTTTCCATCTTGCGGAGGCTGGCATGGGCACGTGGGTGCGCGCTGCGGCAGTGAATGACATCACCGAGGGCGGCGCTAAGTCGTTCGCCTACCTGGACAAGCGGATCGCGCTCTTCCGTACTCCGCGCGGGGTGTACGCGTGCGACAACCGCTGTCCGCATCAGGGTTACGCGCTCGTGCGCGGCGACGTGAAGGACGGCGTGCTCACCTGCGCCTGGCACAACTGGAAGTTCGAGCTTGGCAGCGGCGCCTGCACGTTCGGCGGCGAGAACATCAGGACCTACCCGGTACAGCTCAGGGACGGCCAGGTGTTCGTCGATATCACCGATCCCGCCGCCGAGGTGATCAGGCCAGAACTGTTCGCCAGCCTGAGCGCGGCCATGGAGGACCTCGACGTCGGCCGGATGGCGCGGGACGCGATGCGGCTGCAGCGGATCGGCACTCCGCTGGCCGACGTGATCCGCGAAGGCGTGCGGTACGCGGCGCCGCGGGCCGAGTACGGCTGGGACCACTCGCTCGCGACGATGACCGACTGCCTGCGGATGAGCGAGTTCTTCGCCGAGTCACTGCGCGCGCTGCCGGTGATCCAGGGGCTGTCGGTCGCAGCCGACAGCCAGGTCAGGCGCCCCGATCGGCCGCGGCCCGATCCGGTGGACCCGGTACTCGCGTACGGGTCGGTCGACGACGCGCTCGCCGCCTATCCCGTGCTGGTCGACCATGAGCGGGCCGAGGAGGCCGAGGCGCTGCTCCGCGGGCTCATCGCGGCTAGGGTCCCTGTGCCTGCCTTGCGGCACATGCTGCTTTCGGCGGTGACCGACCATTTCCTCGCCTACGGCCACTCGATGATCTTCGTGCAGAAGGCCTTCGAGATGCTGGACCAGATCGGCTGGCAGGAGGCCGACACGGTGCTGTCCCCGCTGGTGCCCGAGATGGTGCTCGGGACCAGGTACGACAAGCTCCCGTACATGCGCAAGTTCCTCCGGACGTGGCAGGCCGCTGAGCCCGATCTGGATTCGCTGGCGTCCGGCGCCGCTGGCCTCGGGCCCTCGGCGGCTGCTCGCCTGGGCCGCTGGGCCGTGCTGGCCTCGGGCCGCTCGACCAGGGGGCGTACCGGCGGGCGCTGACCGACGGGTCGCCTGAGGACGCTTGCGCGGCGCTCGTTGGCGCACTGCGGGGCGGGGTTCCCGTGGCGTCGCTGATCGACGTGACCGGCCGGGCGGCGGCCGAACGGCTCGCGCGCTTCGACATCGAACTGGACCTGGACGACACCAACGAGTGGGGATGGCTGGACGTCACGCACACGCTGACCTACCTGAACGCCCTGCGCTGGGCGTGGTCGGCCGACCCGTCTCCGCAGGTGCTGCGCGGACTGTTCCACGCGGCCTGGTTCGTGCAGTGGACCGGTCAGTTCGACGAGCGGAACCCGGGCGCGAACGGCGGTCGGCCAGCGCCGCACCGGACTGAGGACGCCGAGCGACGTGCACAAGGCGATCGTCGGGCGCGACCCGGACGCGGCAGTCGCGCTGGTCGACGGGTTCAGCGGGCCGCGCGAACAGCTGGAGAAGTCATTGATCCAGGCCGCGGCCGAGGACCACTCCGCCGCGCCGATCATGGTCGCGCACGTGGTCAAGACCGCGCGGGCGGCGGTGGACGAGTCCCGAGCGCTCGGCGACGGGCCGGGGTCGACCGAGCCGATCGCGGCCGCCGCCAGGTTCCTGGCGAGCCCGAAGCGGGAGCGATTCGTCTACCAGTCAACCCTCGAGGCGCTCACGGTCCTGCGTGGCGTTCCCAAGCTAGAGTCCGATCAAGTCAGGCCGAGGTAGCCGGTTGCCAGTCCCGATTGCCAGGTCTGGCGGCTGGCGGCCGGGCTCAGGACTGAGAAGAATGGTCCAGCATGGAACGCAAGCCGAACAAGTTCGTGCTCGCCGCGGTCGGCCTGGTGCACGTCGCGATCGTGGCACTGACGTGGCGGGACATCTCAGCTCGCCCGGTCGAACAGATCCGCGGGAACAAGAGGTTCTGGCGCGTCTTCAGCGCGCTGAACACCGCTAATGCGGGGCTGTACTGGCTGATCGGGCGCCGCCGGCCGTAGCTGTCACGTCCTCGCCGGGGCCGTCTGGGTGTACGTACCTGCCACCGCGCAGCAGCGAGGCGAAGGCGGCTATCACCGACAGCCCGGTCGCGACGGCGAGCACCACCATCAGGCCGTGGTGGAACGGCACCGAGATCAGGTGCGGGAAGAACATCCGGCCGGTGAGGGCTCGCCGGCTCGCGGCCGGCAGCGTGGCCAGCGTGCCGGTCGAGGAGAGCACGTGCTGGACCGGGTTCACCCCGAGGACTGCGGCGAACAGAGACGACACCGGCGGTAGCGATCCGATCTGATGCGCGATCGCATGCGGCACGCCGTGCTGCTGGAGGCCCCGGGTCAAGGTGGCAGGCAGCGTGCTCGCGAGCCCGGCGATCATCAGCGAGAAGAACACGCCGATCGACAGCGCCGTGCCTGAGTTCTGGTAGGTCGAGCGCATCCCGGAGGCGACGCCCCGGTACCTGGCCGGCACGCTGCTCATGACCGAGGCCGAGTTCGGCGCGGCGAACATGCCGCCGCCGATCCCGTTCGCGGCCGTGAGCAGGGCGAAGGTCCAGTACGGGAAGTTCGCTGGGATCATCATCATGCCGACGAAGCTGGCGCCGAACACGACCATCCCCGCCGTGGCGAAGCCGCGGGCGCCGAACCGGTCGGACAGGTACCCGGAAATGGGGCCCGAGATGAGGATCCCGGCGGTGAGCGGGAGCAAGAAGATGCCGGCCCAGAGTGGTGTGGAGCTGTACGGATAGCCGTGCAGCGGCAGCCAGATTCCTTGCAGCCAGATGATCAGCATGAACTGCAGGCCGCCTCGCGCGATGGCGACGGCGAGCCCGGCGATGTTGCCGGCCGTGAACGCCCTGATCCGGAACAGGCTAAGCCGGAACATCGGATCGGCAATCCGGCTCTCGATGAGCCAGAAGGCGGCCAGCAGCAGGACGCCGCCGATGATGCAGCCGATGACCATCGGGTTCGTCCAGCCCATCGCGTGCCGGCCGTACGGCTGGATGCCCGCGGTGACGCCGACCAGGATCGCGGTCAACCCGACCGCGAACGTGATGTTGCCCCACCAGTCGATCCGCCCGCGATGACGCTCGCCGTCGTCGCGGAGCTTGAGGTAGGCGCGTAGCGTCCCGTAGATCCCGACCGGCACGTTCACCCAGAACACGGCCCGCCAGTCGATCGCCGCCAGCATACCGCCCGCCACCAGGCCGATGAACTGCCCGGCGATGGCGGCGACCTGGTTGATGCCGAGCGCGAACCCGCGCTGATCGGCAGGGAAGGCATCGGTCAGGATCGCCGCCGAATTGGCGGTGAGCATCGACCCGCCGATGGCCTGCAGCACCCGCCAGCCGATCAGCCACAGCGCACCGTGGCTCCCGTAGAACGGATCGAACGAGAGCAGGACCGACGCGGCCGTGAACACCGCGAAGCCCGCGTTGTAGATCTTGACCCGGCCGAACATGTCGCCGAGGCGCCCGACCGTGACGACGAGGACCGCCTGGACGAGGCGGTAGCCCAGGATCATCCAGAGCAGGAAGACGACGTTGCCTGGCGCGAGCGGGTCCAGGTGAATGCCGCGAAAGATCGCCGGGCAGCGCGATGATGACGATCGACCCGTCGAGCGCTGACATGAAGACCGCGGCCGTCGTGTTCGACAACGCGACCCAGCGATAGCGGTCGCTGCTGCGAGCTTGCAGGCCGGCGTCTTGGTCGGGCGCCGCGATCTGGCCGTTGCTATCGCTGGCCGAGCGGGGCTTAGCGGCGTCGTCGTGCTCGTGTCCCGCCGCCATCAGATGCTTTGCGCCAGCCGCTCGATCAGCGGTGCCGCCGCGCGCAATTGCTCGAGCTCGCTTGCGGTGAACCCGGTTGACAGCGCGGCGGCGAGTTGCGCGGTCCTGGCGGTGCGCTTGTCCCGCAGCGCCTGCAGGCCGGCAGCGGTGACCGAGAGCAGGATCCGCCGGCCGTCGGCCGGGTCCGGACGTCGTTCGACCAGGCCACGACCTTCCAGCGCGGCGATCGTCGCGCCCACTGACTGCGGGCTGATCTGCTCCAGCTTGGCCAGCGCGCTGGGCGTGATCGGGCCGGACCGCTCAAGGCGCACGAGGGCCGAGTTCTCGGGCAGCGAGAGTTCGCCCTCGGGCCGCACCTGGCGCAGCCGCCGTAGCAGCAGGCCGACGCTCCCCCGGATCGCCGCCGCGACATCGTGCACGTCGAGGTCCTGGACGTCGCGGCCGCGCCCGTCGCGTGTCGCGCACGTCGGGGCCGTGCACGTCGGAGGCCGCGCACGTCGTGGCCGCTCACGTCGAGCTCACCAGGCATATCGTAAGCCTAGCTAATAAGTTTGACCTTAGCAATTGGGGTGCGGGACACGGCTTCACGCGGCTCCCCGGATGCAGTCGGACAAATTACCCCACGAACTGACCGAACGGTGGCATGTCCGGTCGAGCCACCCGCCGCTCGGCCTCGCCGGACCGCCTCCTCAAGAACATTGGATACGATTGTGTCGCGCAAATCATATGAAACCGGACGGGATCATGGCCCATTCGTATCCAATGTCGAAATGATCATGGTTGTGGCCGGTGGCGAGCGGTCGGCTGAGGGGCCGCCGGCCGAGCTGCATGGCGTGCCGCTCGCGCGTGGCCTGCCGCTCGGGCGGTGGCGTGGCGCTCGGGTGGCGGTGGCGGGCGGTGGCGGTTTGCGGGATTGGCCTGCTTAGATTCGTGCCATGGCGGAGTCGGCGGCACCTACGCGCGTGACGTTGGCCGAGCTGCTGGCGGTCCTGTCCCTGGCGGCGGACCTGGGCATGGGCCAGCCGATGGAGCACGTGCTGCGCCAGTGCCTGATCGCACTGCGACTCGCCGAGCGATTGGGCCTGGACGAAGCCGAGCGCGAGGTCGTCTACTACACGGCCCTCGTCGCGTGGGTTGGCTGTCACGTCGACGCGTACGAGCAGGCCAAGTGGTTCGGCGACGACACCGCGCTGAAGACCGACTTCCGGCTGACAGACTTCGCGACGGCCGCGTCCAAGCCGATGTTCATGCTCCGCCACCTGGGGACCGGCCGGCCCGTCGCGGAGCGGGCCAGGCTCGGCATCGCGTTCCTCGGCGAGGGTCGCAGGGCCGCGGAGACGATGCTCGACAACCACTGGATGGCGGCGGACGAACTGGCCGCCCGGCTTGGCCTGGCACAGCGGGTGCGCGATTGCGTCGAGCAGACCTTCGAGCGCTGGGACGGCAGGGGCGTTCCCAAGGGAGTGCGCGGCGAGGAGATACTGCTGGCCGCCAGGCTCGTCTCGCTGGCCGACGTGGTCGAGGTGTTCCACCGGGCCGGCGGACTCGACGCCGCGCTTGAGGTGGCGCGGCAGCGCCGCGGGACGCAGTTCGATCCGCAACTCGTCGACCTCTTCACCGCAGATGCGGGCGCGCTGTGCGAGGGCCTCGACGAGGGGAGTACCTGGGACGCGGTCATCGAAGTCGAGCCAGCACTGGGCGTGAGGCTCGGGCACGCCGAGGTCGAGTCCGCGCTCGAGGCGATCGCGGACTTCACCGACGTCAAGTCGCCGTACACCATCGGCCACTCGCGCGGCGTCGCCGACCTGGCTGGCGGCGGCGGCCCGAGTCTTCGGCCTGAACGAAGCGGCGGCCCAGCAGGTCAGGATGGCGGGACTGGTTCATGACCTGGGGCGGCTCGGCGTGCCGAACACGATATGGGACAAGACAGGGACGCTCAGCCACGCCGAGACCGAACGGGTGCGCATGCACCCGTACCTCACCGAGCGCATGCTGGCCTGCTCACCGGGCCTGATGCCGCTGGCGGCGATCGCGGTCCAGCATCACGAGCGGATGGACGGCTCGGGCTATCCGCGCGGACTGGCGGGCGGCGCGGTCAGCCCTGAGGGCAGGTTGCTGGCCGCGGCCGACTTCTATCACTCGCGGACCGAGCCTCGGCCGCACCGTCCTGCGGTCGGGTTCGACGGGGCCGCGGCGGCGATGCGCGACCGAGGCGAAGGCCGGCCGCTTGACGCCGAGGCGGTGGCCGCGGTGCTGACCGCAGCCGGGCACCAGGCAACCCGCAGGCTGGCCAGGCCCGGGGGCCTGACCAGCCGCGAGGTCGAAGTGCTCCGGCTGCTGGCGCGCGGACTGTCGAACGGGGAGATCGCCGAGCGTTTGGTTATCTCACGAAGGACGGCGAGCCATCACGTCGAGCACATCTATGCCAAGACCGGCACTACCAACCGGGCGCTGGCCAGCCTGTTCGCTGCCAGCCACGGGTTGATCGGCGACGACTGCTAGGGCGTACCGCCGAGCCGGCTGATAGCCCGAGCAGAGTACCCGCAGCCAGCTGATCCGCGCCCCGCCGGCGTCGTAGTACGCCTGCTGCTCGACGAGGTGATCGCCGTCGGCGTTGCGCACGCGCAGCAGGTAGCTGACGTGCTCGCGCCCGGGAAGCTGGCGGCAGCTGACCGATTCGAGCGCCTGGATGTCCGAGCCAGGGTCGAACCAGGTGCCGAGCACGATCTCGTCGACGACCTCGGCTGGCGTGCTGGCCCGCCAGTGCTTGCGCTGGAGTCAGCGCCTCGAAGTCAATCGGGTCGGCCAGCACGGAGCGGAGCGCCGCGGCGTCCTTGGCTGCCAGGGCCATGGCGAAGCGCTCGCCGAGGGAAGGCTCGGCTACCTGGCCGCCAGCGGCGCCGTCAGTAGCTGAACGTGGTTGCTGGCTCATCGCCGATCCATTCCCACAGCGGGACCGTGCCGCCCAGCGTCGCGTTGCTAACCAGCGCCTGGTCGTCCAGGTGCTTGGCGTTGAAGCAGATGGGGCAGATCAACATCTTGCCGCCGGCCGCCTCGAACCGCTTGGTCAGTTCCTGGAGCGACGGGCATCCTTCGCAGGCCACGGCCTGGGCAACGCCGTCGAGCGCGAGCCGCACGGCCTCCTTGGTGCAGAACATCAGGGTCGGGCGGCCCTGTTCGGCGGCACCGACGGCCACCAGGAAGGCAACGGTCACCTTCTCGGCGTCCTCTAGGCCGGTCGTCAGGTTGATCACAGCTTTGCTGGCCACGGGGTGTCCTCTCCTCGCGGAAGGGCCTGCAGCCCTTCGCTTGGATTCGAGGATCACGCGCATCCGGCGCCGGCACATGGGGCACTCGCCCCATCTTTGCCCGGCCGCCAGCCCTCCTGCGCTCGGCTAGTCGTGCTCAGCTAGTCATGAGGGGCGCGGGCTTCCGGCGCAGGCGAGATATCGCTCAGCGTCCCGTCCTCCCGGACGGTCCAGCGAAGTCCGGCCGCGTCACGGAACGTGAGGAACGCGGTCGGCGCCTCCGCGTCGGCGGTCTCTGAGCCTTCGCCGTCCGGGTCGGACGCGCGCTCGAAGCAGACCTGCTGGCCAGGCAGCAGCCTGGGCGCCGGGTCCGGCCTGCCCATCCTGGTCGTGCCGAGCAGCCAGATCACGTAGAGGTCGTAGATGGGCTGCTGGCTGTTGTTGTGCACCGTCGCCGCGACCAGCCAGGCGCCGTCCCCGGCCTCCGCTGAGCGGCTCGGGCCAAGCTCCTCCGCCGCAAGCTCGGCGGAGCCGAGCCGCTTGAGCTCGATGAAGACCTGGCACGCCTGCGCGCGCCGTCGTTCCTCGAGAGCCATCCGCAGGTTCTGGGACTGCAGTTCCATGGCTTCGGCGAGCTGCTTGGTGAGCTCGTGCTGGGCGGCGAGTTGCCGGACGTGGGCGCTCAGCGCCTTGCGGGCGACGATGGCCGCCACGACCACGCCGACAGCCAGCACCACGGTGGCGATAGCTGCGATCCAGGTCGGCACGGACAGCGACATGGCGGCAGCCTAGGCCGCGACATGCCATCTAGTCGCGGTTGTCCCGAAACTTATGAGACTTGGCGAAACCCGGGAAATATCCCTGGTGCACCAGTTCAGCTCAGGCGTCGGGCGCGGCCGGCGCGTCGACCTCCGGCGCGGCGATCTCCGGCGCGGCGACTTCCGGCGCGGCGACTGCCGGCGCGGCGACCGCTGGCGCGGCGACTGCCGGCGCTGGCGGCGGTGCGGCCACGTTCCCCCCGACGCCGGTCGCGTACAGCAGTCGCTGGCGCTGCTTGTTGTTGCCATCGGTCAGATACGACGTCTGCCAGGTCGTGTCTTCCGCGAGGAACCCGCTGTCCGGGGCGTGCTGTGCTGCCGCGATCTGCGCGGCCCACCATCGGGCGTAGAAGTGCTGGAAGATCCTGGCGTACTCGGTGAAGTACACGTCGGCGACGTCGAGGTTGCCGCGGATGACCACCATGTTCTCGTCGTTCGCGGAGGTGGAGTCCGGCGAGAAGTTGGCGGACCCGCTGATGACGGTCGGGTCGGCGCTGAGCGGGTCGACCAGGATGATCTTGGTATGCAGGTAGGGGACGAGCGGATTGAAGCCGGTGAGCGTCTCCTGCGCCCAGGTGCTCAGGTCGTCCGGCCCTCCTGTCGATCCGACGGCGACGAGTACGCCGGGGAGATTCGACCACTGTGCCTGGTTATTGTCCTGTTTGTTGAGCATGAGGAAGTGCAGTGACTGGCCCTGGTAGGCCTCGAGCTCCTGCTCGAACACCGCGCTCAGCCCGAAGGGCAGCGTGATGTGCCCGGCTTGCTGCGGGGTGCTGGCGAGCTGCTGGGCGTACCAGTTCAGCGGCGCGAGGCCGGTGCGCGGGCTGAAGACCGTGTGGATGCCGGCCGCCGTCACCGTCGCGACGTCGAAGGGGTTGTTGACGCCCATCCAGGCCCGCAGGTCCTTGGCCAGCGGATCGGCGCTGAGCTGTGACCAGTAGGCCAGGTACTGGCCGGCGATTCCCGGGTCGCGGACCGCGTGGCCGACGTTGGAGTGCCCGAAGATGCCACCGACGCTCATGTTGGTCGAGCCGGTCCAGACGCTCACTGGGCTGAGGGTGCCGTCGGCGGCGTCGGTCGCGTAGACCATGAACTTGTTGTGCGCGAGCGCCGGGTGCGTGCGCGGAATCAGGATCGAGCGGTCGATGCCTGAAGTCGCGATGGCTTGCTCGTTGCCCTGGCCGGTGCTGTCGTCCTTGGCGTGGTAAACGACCTTCACATCCGCGCCCGCGGCGTGCGCGGCCTGGAAGGCGGCGAGCACGCCCGGTTCTGTGAACTCGAAGACGGCCGCGCGCAGCGCGTTCCCCGGCGCGGCCGCCTGGCCGATGAAGGCGAGCAGCGCCTCGTCCAGCCCGCGCGACAGCCAGGCCATCGCGGCGATCCGCTGCGGCTCCGGCAGGTCGGCGGGCTTGACGCCGAACTTGCGGGCGTAGGCCTGGCTCGCCGCGACCCCGCGATTGAAGTAGATGCCGTGCGTCCCGACATCGGGGTTGCTGGTGCTGACGCTGACAGTCGCCTCGACGCCGTCCTGGGAGGTCAGGCTGCCGGGAGCGCCGAAGCGGGGCACGACTCGGTAGGTGTAGTCGTGGGCGGGCTTCGCGCTGTAGTCGCCCCACCAGAACGACTGGACCGGGAACGAGTCCGACAGGTACATCTGGGTCGGATCGGGTGTGGGGACTACCGACCGGAACGTCTTGAAGCCGGACAGCCAGTACGCCTCGTTTTCGGTGTGATCCGTGCGGTAGATCGCGAACCCGAGGCAGCCAGCCAGCAGCGCCGGATCGAGATCGAAGCCGAGAAAAACGCCGTTCGAGCCGGCTATCGCCTGGACGGTCACCCCACCGGAAACGGTGCGTGCTCGCATCTGCGGCCCCCTCCTGCCATCTGGTCAATCACATTAGCAACGGGCAACGTTCTTGCAATGGGAAAATCGTCGCTTACTTCTTAACTGGCCGTTCTCGGTAATGCTGTTCGCAAACGATCTCTTCGTTTTCAGGGAACTGCCCACAGCGCCGCAGTCGGCCGACGGCACGGTCGCGTCCGCGCAGCGATGGGACGGCGCGGCGGCTGGGGACCTGCGGCGGTTAGCCTGGTGCGCGAGGGGCCGGTCAGGATCGACATGCGCGGTAAACGTCGAGGTCACGTAAGCTGGCTAGCTCGTATGGCGTCGGTGCTGAGGTGGCGGTGACCGGCCGCGCACCGGGCGTCCGCGAGTCGCGGGGGAGTGACCGGAAGCGACCGGGAGGGAGCGACATGGAAAGCACGGACCTGCGGCCCAGGCCGCCGCTCGTCGCTCCTGCCGACCGGCCGCTACTCGGAGCCCGAGTCCGGCCGTGGGCCGGTGGCCTGCTCGCTGCCTGCGTGGTAGCGGTCCCCCTCCTCGGCGTGCTGTTCGCGCACCAGACCAGGGCCGATCCCTTCGATCGCACCGTCGACGCTCCGATCATCAACGCCTTCCGCGATCACCAGCTGACCGCGTTCTGGCTGGCTCGCCCCGGCTCTGAGCTGCCAGCGGTCCTGCTGTGCGCGGCCATCGTGGTGGGCTGCCTGCTGGCGAGGCGGCTTAGCGGGGCGCTGCTCGCCGCGCTGGGGCTCGCGGTGTCGGAGGCTCTCACCGAGGAGTTGCTCAAGCCCGTGTTCCACCGGACCTACCTGGGCTCGCTCACCTATCCGAGCGGCCACACGACCGCGATCTATTCGCTGATCGCGACCGTTGTCGTGCTGCTGCTCCTGCCGCCGCGGCCGACCCGGGCAGCCGCTCTGCGGTACCTGGTCCTCGCGGCCGCGTTCGTCCTGGCCGTCATCGTGCCTGTCGGACTCATGGGCCTGCGCTGGCACTACTTCACCGACACGGTCGGCGGCGCGGCGGTCGGCGTCGGCACGGTCATCGCGCTCGCCTTCATCCTGGATCTGCCCGCGGTCAGGCGCTGGCTGGCGGTGGCAAACGGCTGGCTCGGAGGCCTGCTGCGATCTCGCGGCTGACGCGGCCGCGTCGCCTCGAAGCGCCTGGCTGGCGGTTGCTCTTCGCCGCGCGGGGCAAGTTCCTGTCTGAGCGCGGTCTGCGAGTCCCGTGGCGGCGTGAATAAACCGCAACGCGTCCGCGGAGCGGACGTTCCCGGCGCACCGCCGGTGATTGGCCGATGATGTTCGGCGGGTCATTCACTTGCGGGCTCGCGCCGGCTGCGGAACGCGTTAAGGTATCGGCCAAATATATGAAGGGGCCGGAGCTATGACTGATTACCCGCCGGGCGGCGGTACGCCCCCGGGAGGGACACCGCCTCCGCCAGGCGGCGGATCTCCGCCGGGTGGCGGATACCCACCGGGTGGCGGATACCCACCGGGTGGTGGCACGCCTCCGCCTCCGCCTCCACCAGGCGGGGAGTACCCGCCGGGTGGCGGGTATCCCCAGGGCGGCGGGTATCCCCAGGGCGGCGGGTATCCGCAGGGCGGCGGGTATCCGCAGGGCGCTGGCTACCCCCCGCCTGGATCCGGGTACGTGTCGGTCCAGCAGCCGAAGGTGCGGCCAGGCCGCGTCTGGTACCTGGTCGCGCTGGCGCTCTTCGCGGCCGGGCTGGCGTGGCTGATCTACGGCATCGTCTCGCTCGGCAACACCGTCAACGACCTGCAGCGGGTACCGCTTCCGGCGGGCGGCGCGATCAGCCTCAAGCACAGTGGCGGCTACATCGTCTACTACGAAGGCCCTGGTGCGCAGAGCGGGAATATCCCGGCATTCCACATCCACGTCGCGCCCGCGTCGTCAGGCGCTGCCGTGTCCAGCCTGACGCAGTATGGCCAGCAGGTCACCTACAACATCGGCTCGCACCACGGGCGGGCGGTCCTGACCTTGCACATCACGAGCCCGGGCACTTTCAGGGTGAGCGCGACGGGCCCGCAGGTTGCCGGGGCCGATCTGGCGTTCGGCGGCAGCATCGCGAGCGGTGTCGTCGGGATCCTGCTGCCAGGCGTCCCGTTGATCCTCGTCGGATTCCTCGGCGGCTTGCTGCTGCTGATCATCCGCATTGTCCGCAAGCGCACAATCAAACGCCAGTACGCCGGGCCGTACGCCTATCCGCCGAGCTAGGGCCGAACTATCGGTGCTGGTGCGGAGCCTTCAGGTCTCCAGGCCGCAACCGGTACTGCTGCAGGCGCAGGCCGTGATACTTCTCGGTCTCGCCGACCCACTCCATGCCGATCCGGCGCAAAGTCCCCAGGGCGCGCGCGTTCGCGGGCCGCACGAGCGCGATGACTTGCTCGATGCCCTGGTCGAACGCCCACCGAGCCAACGCGAGGCCGGACTCGGCGGCGTAACCGTTGCCCCACGCCTTCGGGTGCAGCGCCCAGCCGATCTCGAACTCCTCGTCTGGCGAGAGCGGCAGCAGGCTTGCCCCGCCGACCACCTGCCCGTCCTCCGGGGTCTCGATCGCCCAGCGCCCGGCCGGCGTCAGCATCCGGGTGTCTTCTGCGATCCACTGTTGCAGGACCACGCGCATGGCAGCGACGTCCTGGATACGATCCATGGCCGGCGCCAGCCACCGCGCGACCTCGGTATCGCCGTACGCACCCAGTGCGACGGCGGCGTCCTCGACGTCCCAGCCGCGCAGGACCAACCTCTCGGCGACGAGTCTGTGAGCCATGGGTCTCACCCTAACGACTGAATACGTCCGCGCCGGTGGTCACAGTGCACCTCTAACTTGACAGGTAACCAAACGGTTTCCTATTGTTGCTCACATGGATCCGGTGTTCCGGGCGCTGGCCGACCCGACGCGACGTGCGTTGCTCGACGAGCTGTTCGCGAGCGACGGCCAGACGCTGGTGGCCTTGACGGCGAGGCATGAGATGACGCGGATCGCCGTGGCCAAGCACCTGAAGATCCTCGAGGACGCGGGCCTGGTCATCACCAGAAGACGAGGCCGCGAGAAGTTGCACTACCTGAACCCGGTCCCGATTCGGCTGGTCCACGACCGCTGGGTGAGCAAGTACACCGAGCCGTGGGTCGCTGGTCTGGCCGACCTGAAGCGCGACCTGGAGAGCCAGATGGAGAAGGTCTTCGAAATCTACATCCGCACCACGCCGCAGCGGCTGTGGGACGCGATCACTGACCCGGCGACGAGGCAGAAATACCACTTCGGTGCCTCGGTCGAATCGGATTGGACCGCCGGGTCGACGTACCGGCTTGGCCATCCGGCGGCCGAGCGTTCGCTGATGGAGGGCGAGAACCTCGAGGTGGATCCGCCGCGCAAGCTGGTCCAGACCATGCGGGCCCTGTGGGGTCCCGCCGCCGAACGGGCCGGAACGTCGCGCGTGACCTGGGAAATCGAGCCGGTCGGCGATTCGTGCCGGCTGACCCTGATCCACGACCAGCTGGCGTCGGACGCTCCCTCTGAGCTGTACGGCGGCTGGCCGATGATCCTGTCCGGCCTCAAGACCTGGCTGGAGACCGGCCAGACGCTGACGACGCCGGGCTCCCTGATGTACCAGGACCAGGGCTGACGAGCAGACCGCGACTCAGCCGCCCGATAGTTCGAGGAGTCACCATGAACCAGACCACCATCACCGACATCGCAACGATCGGGATCCCGGTCAGTGATCAAGACAAGGCCGTGGAGTTCTTCGTCGGCACGCTCGGCTTCGAGAAGCGGCTCGACGCTCGGGTCGGCGAGAACTTCCGCTGGGTCACGGTCGCCGCGCCTGGAGCCTCGACCTCGGTGGCGCTCATCGCAAATCCGCAGACCGGCGCCGACACCGGCATCCGGTTCGCGGTGCCCGACGCCGACGCCGAGTACGGAGCCATGCGCGAGCGCGGCGTCGAGACCGGCGACCTGCTCCGCTGGCCTGGCGTTCCGCCGATGTTCGAGTTCAAGGATCCAGACGGCAACAAGTTCGAGATCGTCGAGGCACCTGCGTGACGACCGCCCGCCCGTCGCGGTAGGCCGGTCGGAGCGGGCCGGCCTCCGCTTTCTGTCAGGCTTTGGCGCGCTGCGGCGACGTTGAAGATCAACTTAGTCAAGCGCTTGACTAGACGCGGGCAGCGCATGTAGCGTCCGCGTAACGGCACGGGGCATTCGCCGGATTGGACCGGGCCGCGGGCAAACTGGCGCTCGGGAGAGGCCACTGATGAGGGTCTTCTTCGTCTCGGATATTCACGGCTCTGAGACGTGCTTCCGCAAGCTGGTGAACGCCGGGAAGTTCTATGGCGCCGACCTGCTGATCATGGGCGGCGACCTCGCCGGAAAGGAACTAGTACCTGTCGTCGCGCGGAGCGGATCGTGGACGGCAAGGTTCCGGGGCACGGAGTTCTCGCTCCAGACGCTCGAGGAGGTCACCGAGTTCGAGCGCCGGGTCGCGACCATGGGCCCGTACACGCTGCGAACTGATCCGGACTTCGTATCTGAGCTGCGCGCCGACCAGGAACTGGTCGAGCAGACATTGCGGCGGCTGATCCTCGAGCGGACCGAAGCCTGGATCGCACTGGCCTCCGAGCGGCTGGCGGGAACAGGGATCCGGCTGCTGATCGGGCTCGGCAACGACGACTTCGACGAGATGATCCCGTACCTGAGCCTCGGCCCGGTCAGCTACGCTCCCGATGGGCCGCTGGACCTCGGTGAGTTCACGCTCGTGTCGCTCGGCTGGAGCAACATCACCCCGTGGCGCACGAACCGCGAGTGCACCGAAGAGGCACTCGCAGCCAAGCTCGCGGTCGTGCACGAGGCGGCCGACCCGTCGCGGACGATCTTCAATATCCACGTCCCGCCGTACGACTGCGGCCTGGACCTAGCGCCGCGGCTCGATGAGTCGCTGCAGATCCAGCTGGTCGGCGGCCAGCCAGACATGGTTCCGGTCGGCTCGCCGTCGGTCGCCGAATCGATCGCGGCATACCAGCCGCTGCTCAGTTTGCACGGCCACATTCACGAGGGCCGGGGGATGACCCGTACGGGGCGGACCGTGGTTCTCAACCCAGGCAGCGAGTACGAGCAGGCGGCCCTGCTCGGCGCGCTCATCGACGTCAAGCCAGGCAAGGTCAAACGCTGCCAGCTCGTCTCTGGCTAGCGACGGCGCAACCCCTTTCGCGCGAGGAGGCGAACATGGGAACCCTTCAGGACCTCCCTACCAGCGGCCAGGAGCTCTTCGCACGCCGGTCGTCTGGACTGGTGCGTGCCGCGTCCACGACAGACGCGTCGCTGGTGAATCTGTACACGGCGACATTCCCGATCATGGTTTCGTTCTTGCTCGGAATTGTCTTGCCGTTCTATGGCGGAGCCAATCTCTATCTCACGATCCTGATCGGTGCCCTGCTGGCGGCGCCGATCCTGGTCGCGTACGCGGTGGCGAGCTCGGTGATGCGGCGCAGCGGGGGCGACTATGTCTTCATCAGCCGGCTGCTGCATCCCGCGCTGGGGTTCGCGGCCAACTTCGTGTTCGTCGGCTTCCAGATCGTGTTCCTGACCTCGTCCGGCTACTACTTCTGCCTGTGGTGCCTGGCGCCGCTGTCCCGGCTGCTTGGCGTTTACTTCTCCAGCCCTGGCCTGGTGAATTTCGCCAACACGCTGGTCGAGCCGCTGTCCATCTTCATCGTGAGCGAGATCTTCGTGATCGGCTTCGGGCTGCTGTTCGTGCTGCGCAGCACCCGCTCGATCCTGAAGATCTTCCGCTACACGCTCCCGCTCAGCCTGATCGGCCTGCTGGCTTTCGCGATCGGGGTGCTGTTCCACTCGACCTCGGGGTTGCACGCCAACTTCGACACGTACGTGCAGGGAGCCAGCGGGGTGCGGCACGCGACCGCGGTCGCCGCGAAGTCCGCCGCGTCGAACGGCTTCTCGCTGCTGCCGTTCTCGCTGGCCGCAACCGTGCTGGCGATCACCTGGCCCTCGTTCTCGCTGCCGTACTACCTGGGGTCGGCGTACTTCGCGGGAGAAGTGCGCGCCGGGCGGCGCACCCAGCTGCTGGCCGGCCCGGTCACCGCGGCCATCGCGGTGGTCGGCGCCCTCCTGCTGGTCTGGCTGAGCCTCGGCCGGCTCGGATCGGGTTTCCTCGGGTCGATCGCCTCCGCGACGCCCGGCAAGCTCGGGTTCGGCGGGGCGCCCACGTTCATGGAGGTGGCTGCAGGCTCCTCCGGCAACATCGTCCTCGGCATATTGATCCTGCTCGGCTTCGGGTCCTGGCTGATCCCGACCGTCCCGATGTCACTTCTGATCATGACCAGGTGCATGTTCGGCTGGTCGATGGATCGGGTCGCGCCTGACGCCTTGTCGAAGGTGTCCTCGCGCACGAACTCGCCGTACATCGCCGTCATCGTGGTGACGGCCCTATCCGTGATCATGTCCTGGTTCTGGGCGTATACGACGGTCTTCACGGTCGTCGTGGGCGCGTTCGGACAGGTGATCACGCTCGGCCTCGGCTGCCTCGCGGCGTCGCTGATCCCGTTCAGGCACCGGGACCTCTACGAGGTCGCGCCGATCCGCGGCTCCTTCGGGAAGATACCCAAGCTGACGGCGATCGGCCTGCTCGGCGCCGCTGGCGCGTTGCTGATCGTGCTCAACTTCGCCCGCGACCCGTTCTCCGGCGTCGATCCAAGCGCCAGTCCCGTGATGTTCTGGGTGACACTTGGCATGTTCCCGGTCGGCGTCCTGCTGTACTACTTGGCCGTCGTGGTCAGGCGCAGGCAAGGGATCCAGCTTGGCCTCGCGTTCCGGGAGATCCCGCCGGAATGAGTACGGCGAACCTGACCACGCGCGGGGTCATCGACGGGATCTTCGCGGCCGCGGCCACCGGCGATCTCGACGCGGTCATGGGATGGTGGGCGGTCGACGGTGTGCTCGAGGACATTACGATCGCTCAGGCCTTCCACGGGCACGACGAGATCCGCAGGTACCTCGACATGTACTACCGGGCGCTGCCCGACGTGACGTACGAGCCGATCCGGCTGGTGATCGAGGGGCCGTCCGCCGTCGTCGAGTGGGCGCAGCCTGCTGTGATCGCGGCCGAGTTCGACGGGGCGCCGAGTACCGGCAGGAAGGTGTTCCTGCGCGCCGTCGACATGTTCCACATCTCCGACGGCCTGGTGCAGCACGAATCCTCCTGGTACGGCGACGGCTGGCTGCGCCAGCGCCTCGGCGACGGCGACGGCGAGGTCCCGCCCGCGCTGCCCGTGACGCCCGCGCTCCGCGCCTCTGGATGGAGGTTCTGATGGCACGGTGTCCCGTGCGGCTCCGAGGAGGCGGGCGGTGACCTCGAGGATCGACTGGGTGCGGCAGAGCTGCCGCCTGCTGTCGGGCATCGCCGACGAGTTCGCGGCGACACGGCCATTCGCCGGCCTGACGATCGGAACCGGCATCCACCTCGAGCCGAAGACCGTCGCGCTGATCCTCACCTTGGCTAGCGGGGGAGCGCGGATGATCTCCACCGGAAACCTGTCGAGCACTCAGCCAGACACGGTGAGCTACCTGCGTCACAGGGGCGTGCAGGTAGTCGGCGATGCCACCACCGATGGTGCGAGGCACGCCGGATACCTGCGTGAGGTGCTCGGCGAGAAGCCCGACCTGTTGCTCGACAACGGCGGCGACCTCTTCGTAAGCTACCTCGGCAATCCGTACCCCGGCCTGCTCGGTGGCACCGAGGAAACGACCTCTGGCCGGATGCGGCTGAAACCGCTGGCCCCGACGCTCGACGTCCCGGTCCTGGTCATCAACGACAGCCCGATCAAGCAGTTCGCCGAGAACCGGCACGCAGTCGGCCAGAGCGTGCTGGAGTCCTACCTGCGGATCACCAACCGGATGACCAACGGCCGGCGGGTCCTGGTCTTTGGCTACGGAGCTTGCGGCAGGGGCATCGCGGCCGCCTTTCGCAGTGCCTACGCCGCCGTGTCGGTGGTCGAGACCGATCCCGTCGCGCGGCTGGAGGCGTTCCTCGACGGCTTCGCCGTTCCCGAACGGGAGGATGCGCTGCGTCAGGCGGACGTGGTCATCACCGCGACGGGGGCTGTGGGTGTGGTCGCTGGCGCCGACCTCGGCTTGCTGAAGGACGACGCCGTGCTCTGCAACGCGGGGCACTTCCCGACCGAGATCGCCGCCGGCGAGCTGACCGGATCACCGGACGCCGCAGGGGTCGAAACGACGGGCGAGGGGATCGCCACCATCCGGTTGTCAGACGGCCGCCGGGTACACCTGCTCGCCGGCGGTCACATGGTGAACCTGGCCGGGCCAAGGCCGCTCGGCAACTCCATCGAGTCCATGGACCTCGGCTTCGCCCTGCAGGCGCGCTGCCTAGAGGCGATCGCGACCGGCTCGGTCGACGGCGGCAACCAGGTCATAGCCGTGCCCAGGTTCATCGACGAGATGGTCGCGCAAGCGTTTCTCGACGCCTATGGCGCGTCCGCAAGACCGCGGCCTCACGAGGCCGGATGAGCGCCGGTCGAGCTGCGTACGACTACTGAGGTCGCGAGCACTCGGCTCGCTGGCGGCAAGCCGGTGGTCAGGTAGTCCTGCAGCAGCTCAGCGGCTGTCTCGCCGAGTTCCCTGGCCGACAGGTTCACCGTCGTCAGCGGCGGATCGGTGAGCTCTGAGTAGGGCAGGTCGTCGAAGCCCACGAGCGACAGCTCGGCCGGAATGTCGAGGCCAAGGACCCGGCACGCGCGCATGACGCCATAGGCATACAGGTCATCGCCGCACACGACGGCGGTCACGCCGGCCCTGAGCCAGACGGGCCAGCGGGCCAGGAAGCCCTGGAAGGCCGCCTCGACGGTCAGCTCCTCGAGCACGAGGTCATCCGCGACAAGGCTGGCGCCGAGCTTGCGCAACCCGGCAACCAGCCCGTCCCTGCGGTGCTGCAAGGAGGCCTTGTCGCGGCTGACGCCTACATACGCGACCCGGCGGTGGCCCAGTCCGACCAGGTAGGCGGCGAGCTCGGCGGCGGCGTGCCGCACGTCCAGGTCGATACAGGGAAACGAGCCTGCCGACCCGTCGGAGTCGAGTATCACCGTCGGGCAGGTGGGGACGAACCCATCGAGCAGCCGGGTGCCCGGGCTCGCCAGGATGAGGCCTGCCAGGTTGCCGGCCAGGGCGCGCCGCACGGTGCTCATGTCGTAGTCCTCGCCGCGATGCGGCATGAGGACGGTCACTGACAGATCGCTATCGAGCTTGCGGGCAAGGCCCTCCAGCACCATCGAGAAGAACGGGTTGGTCGGGTCCGGGCTGACGAAGCCGACCGAGTCCAGTTCACCGCGCGCCAGCGCGCTCGCGGTCGTGTTGAGCCGGTAGCCAAGTTCTGCCGCCGCCCCCAGGATGCGCTCCCGGGTGGCCGCGGTCACACGTCCCTCGTCCTTGCCGTTGATGACCAGGGAGACGGTCGACAGGGAGGTGCCAGCCCGGGCGGCAACGTCGCGCGCGGTGACGCGGCGGGCGCGGCCTGGGCGGGTAACCATGACACGAATTCTGGCACGCCCGGCCCGGCCGCCCGCATCGCAGCGATACGCGGGACAGGTGGCGGCACACAGCCGTTGCGGATCCGCCGCTGCCACCGTCAGAGGACCGTGCCGAACGACGGCTGTCCTGCGGTTTCGTAGGTGTGCATGACCACGCCGCTGCCGGTCGCCTGGCTGTCGGTGAGGCGGAGTCCGGTTGGGGGGACGCCGTCGGCGAAGAGGCGCTTTCCGCGCCCGAGCACGACCGGGAACGTGAGCACGCGATAGGCGTCCACGAGGTTATGCGCGGCCAGGTAGTGCACCAGCTCGGCGCTGCCGTGGACCTGCAGTTCCCTGCCTGGCTCATGCTTGAGTTCGGCGACCGCTTTGGCGATGTCGCCCGTGACGGGCACGGAGTTGTTCCAGGCCAGATCGGTCAGCGTGCTGGTGACCACGTGCTTGGGCAGCGTGTTGAGCGCGACGGCGAGCGTGACGGCCGGGTCGGTGATGTTCGGCCAGTAGCCGGCCATGGCCTCGTAGGTGAACCGGCCGAGCAGGATGGCTTCAGCATGCTCGAACACGGAGTTCATGTACGCGCCGGTCTGCTCGTCGAAGTAAGGCGGCAGCCAGCCGCCCAGCTCGAAGCCGTTCCGCGGGTCCTCCTCCGGGGCGCCGGGACTCTGCATGACGCCGTCGGCGGTGACGAAGGTGGTCACGGTCAGTCGCATGTCTCCTCCTGCAGCCAGGGACCGGCTCCTTGCCGGCCTTCACCCTGGCTACGAACGGCGCCCGCCGGAATCGACACCTCGATTCGGCGGGACCCGCTCGTAGTGGCTACAGGCGGATCGCCACCGTCGTCATCACGTTCTTCTTGTGCCCGGTCGCGAACACCGTGCGGTCGTTCGGGCTGACGACCACCGCGGCTGCCGTGTCGACGGGGCTGGCGTCCTGCAGCAGCCGGGTACTCCACAGCCTGGTGCCGCTGATCTCGCCGTATGCCAGGACGAGGAACCTGTAGCTCCGCGTGGACGTGGTGCCGGCCGCGGAGCTCCCGGCCACGATGACCGAGTCGCCGTTCGGGCTCACGGCGAGCGATGTGGGGATGTCGTCCTTGTGGTTGGCGTCGAAAGTGCTGACCCACAGGGGATCACCTGTCGTCGCGTTATACCCGATGGTCGTGATATCTCGGTGCGTCCGGCCGGTATAGGTCGAACCGGTGACGTATACGGCGTTCCTGAGCGGGCTCGCGACGATGGCCACGGCCGCGTCCTGGCTGGGCCCGCCGTATCGCCTGGTCCAGAGCGGAGCGCCGGTTGCTGCCTTGTACGCAACGGTGGCGTAGTCGTTTAGGGAAGTCCGGCCCCGGCTGGATCCGGTGACGAAGACCTTGCTGCCGTCCGGGCTCACGGCCACCGACGCGGCGAAGTCTTGTTTGTTGGCGTGGCCGTTGTAGCGGGCCACCCATAGCTGCCTGCCGGACGCTGTGGCGTAGGCCACGGTGGCATAGTCAAAGTCCGACGAGCGACCGTGGCTCGTGCCGGTGACGTAGAGCCGGCTGGCGTCAGGGCTGATCGCCAGCGCGGCTGCCGCGTCGTAGCCGCTTCTGCGGGGGTTGTTGTAGCGGCTGAGCCAGAGTTGCTTCCCGGTGGCGGCGTCGTAAGCGATCGTGGTGTAGTCGCGGTTGGTGCCCTTGCCCTGGCTGTAACCGGTGACGAACACGGTCTTGCCGTTCGGATCAGTCACGATAGCGGCGGGGTTGTCGCCGGCGTTGCCTGGCCCGTTGTATCTTCTGACCCACAGCTGCTGACCAGTGGCCGCCTTGTAGGCGACCGTCGCGAAGTCGCGATTGGTGCGGATGCCCTCGCTGTATCCGGTGACGAAGACGGTACCGCCGTCCGGGCTGACCGTCACAGCGCTCGGGATCGAAAAGTTCCCAGGGCCGCGGTACTGGCTGGCCCACATCTGGGAGCCGGTCTTGGGGTTGTAGGCGACGGTGGCGAAGGCGGTGCCCTGGCCAGCGGGGACGTCTCCGGCTGCGAAGATCGCGTTGCCCGACGGGCTGACCGCGACGGAGGTGCCCGCGCCACCAGTCGTTGCTGAGTACAAGCTGGTCCACAGAACCGCGCCGGGAGTAGTCGCCCGGGCTGCATGCTGCGTCACCGCCGTAGCGTGGTCAGCTCCGCCGAGACATGTCAGCGATACCGCGGCGACGACCGCGATCGCACGTGCGGCGACCGGCATCGGCCTCATGGCACTCAGCCTCATGGCTTCACCAGACCTCCCTGCCGGACGCCTGACGCATGCGGCACTGTATCGACGTGCTGAGCCACTGACCGGTTGACGTGGCGGATACGCACAGGGCCGTTGTGGTAAAAGGTTGACCAAATTAGCCTTAGCCGTACCCTGCGGACGCACCGCATCCTTCCCCCGGACCGGAGGTAGCGATGGCCGTTCTTGCTCTCGTGGACGCGTCGTGAGCGCACCGACTCTGGCCGCTCCCGAGCAGGTGAGCGCGGCCGGGCTCGCTGACATGACGGACCTGGCCAGGCTCGCCTGCGAGCGGTACGGAATCGCACCGGACGCCAGCATGCACCTGTACCCGCTGACCGAGAACTGGACCTACCGGGTCGAGTCTGCAGGCGCGGAGCCGATGGTCCTCCGCGTCTACCGGCCGGGCGGCCGTTCGCCCGCCGAGGTCTCATCTGAGCTGGCCTGGATGACCGCGCTCTGGCAGGACATCGGATCGCTCGTGCCTGCGGTCATCCCGACGGCGGCGGGCAACCAGGTGCTCGAGCTCACCCGCGAGGTGCCACTGCCAACCTGTTACTGCGTGATGTTCAGCTGCGCGCCTGGTCGCGAGCCGGCCGACGACGACCTGGTCACCTGGTTTCCCACGCTCGGCGAGATCACGGCACGGCTGCACCAGCACGCCAGGTCCTGGAGCCCGCCTTCTTGGTTCCGGCGGCCGCGCTGGGACATCAGCACCACGCTCGGCCATCAGCCGCACTGGGGGCCGTGGCAGTCGAGCGTGACCGACCAGGAGCAGATCAGGCAGCTCGAGCAGCTTGCTGCCGTGGTTATGAAACGGCTGCGCGGGTTCGGAGTTGGCGCAGAGCGGTTCGGCCTGGTCCACGCGGATCTCAGGCTCGCCAACCTGCTGGTCGAGGGCGGGCGGATCACCGTCATCGACTTCGAGGATTGCGGCCTGTCCTGGTACCTGTACGACCTTGCCTGCGCGCTGACGTTCAACGAGGGCAGGGTCGACGTCGATGAGCTGGTCGCGCTGTGGGTAGACGGCTACCGGAGCGTCGAGCACCTGTCCGCCGAGGACGAGAAGGAGATCAGTACCTTCCTTATGCTGCGGCGGCTGATGCTGACCGCCTACGCAGGGTTGCGCCATGACACCGAGCTGGCCGCGCAGATGAAGGCAGACGGCTACAACGAGCAGACCTGCGTGCTCGCCGAGCGCTACCTCAGCCGGTTCGGCTGACGCCACTGCGCCGCGCGGCTGGCGCCCTTGGCGGCGGCACCTCGCTCAGTTACGATTTGGGCGTACCAATTTTCGCGCGACAGGCCAGGCGATCCATGCTCCGCATTGGTAAGGGCTGACGGCATGGCTGGTCCCCGCGACGCCGAGGTCACGATTATCGGAGGCGGCGCCGTTGGCGCCGCCGTCGCCTACTTCCTTGCCCGCGAGGGCCGCACGGACATCCAGCTCATCGAGCGCGGCGGGCTGTGCGAGGCCACCAGCAGCCAGGCCGCCGGATTCGTCGGGCAGGCCAGGCCCACGGTGGAACGCGCCAGGCTGACGATGGCCGCCGCCGAGGTCTACCGCGGCTTCGAGCGGGAGACCGGGTACTCAATGGACTACCGCGCCTGCGGCGCGGTCAGGCTCGCGCTGTCCGACGCATCGGCCAGGGAGCTCACGCAGATCGCGGAGACGGCCGAGATCACGGGGCTGCCGGTGGAGTTCCTCTCGGACGCGCAGCTGCACGAGATCTATCCGGTGCTCGAGCGAACCGAGTCTGTGCGGGCGGCGCTGTGGTCACCCGCGGATGGCTATCTGCAGCCGAACAGCCTCGTGTCTGCCTACATCGCCGCCGCCAGGGACCTGGGGGTGACCGTCGTCACGCATGTCCCCGTGACTGGCATCGGCGTGCGCGACGGAGTGGTCGAGTCGGTCTCGACGCAGGATGGCAGCTACCGGACCGAGCAGGTGATCATCGCGGCGGGACCCTGGTCGGCAGCGCTGGCCAGGCTCGCAGGTCTTGATCTGCCGATCGTCCCCGTGCTGCACGAGTACTTCGTCACCGAGCCGGTGCCCGGCTGGCACGCCGACCTGCCCTGCCTGCGCATCCCTGAGGTCCAGGTCTACGCGCGCGGCGAGAGCGACCGGGTGCTGTGCGGCGGCTTCGAGAACGCTGGCACCAGCATCGACCCGCGCGAGGTGAGCCTCGGGTCGGTGCTCGCCGCGCGGCCGGACTGGGACGTGCTCGCCGGCTTCGCCGAGAGCCTCAGTGTTTTTGCTCCGGCGGTCGCTACCGCTGGCGTCGCGACGACGTTCCAGGGCTGGCCCGCGTTCAGCCCCGACGGCCTGTTCGTGGTCGGACCGGTCAGCGCGATTCGAGGTCTCGTCATGGCCGCCGCTTGCAACGCGCACGGGGTCTCGGGGTCGGCGGGTCTGGCCATGCACCTGGTCGAGAGCCTGACCGCCGACCCGTCGCCTTACGTGCGGTCGCTCAGCCCTGACCGGTTCATCCCGCGGACCTGGTCATGGGAGGACGCCCGCCGCGACGCTCAGGCCGTCTACGAGACCTACTACCCGATGCCGGCCGGGGACGGCGGAGGGCGCTAGATCGCGGGGTGCATGGCGGTGAGGCCGCCGTCGACGTTGAGTGTGATGCCGGTGACGTAGCTGGAACCAGCGCCGCACAGGAACGAGACCGCGTCGGCGACCTCGGACGCCTTGCCGACGCGCTTCAGCGGGCTGATCCGGCCTAGCGAGGCCTCGGTCAGGGTGCCCACGAACGGCTCGCTCAGCGGGGTCAGCACCCAGCCGGGCGCGACGGCGTTGACGAGGATCCCGAAAGGCGCCAGCTCCACCGACATCGTCTTGGTCAGGGAGATGATCGCCGCCTTGGAGGCGTTGTAGTGCGCGAACTCGGCCTCGGAGAGCTGCCCGTTGGTGGAGGCGATGTTGACGATACGGCCGCCGCCGCCCTGGTCGCGCATCGCCCGCCCGGCAGCGCCGCCGAGGAGCACGGGCCCGCGGACATTGATATCCATCAGCGCGTCCCAGGTCTGCGCGGTGAAGTCGAGGAACGGGACCGGGCTGTACACCCCCGCGTTGTTGATCAGCGCGTCGATGCGGCCGAACCGCTCGAGCACGGCCGGCACCAGCGCGGCGCAGTCCTCGACGGAGCCGACGTCCGAGCGGATGCCGAGGACCTTGTCAGGCCCGCCAAGCTGACCGGTCGCGGCGCTGACCTCGTCGCCGTTCCTCGCGCAGATGGCGACCGAGTAGCCGTCAGCGAGCAGCCGTTCGGCGCACGCGTAGCCGATGCCCTTGCTGCCCCCGGTGATCAGCGCGACCTTGTCCACCGTGCCTCCTTCGTGCCCGCGGGTCAGCCGCCGGCGGTGATCAGCGATCAGGGGCGGCGCTGGCCGCGGTGATCAGCGGCTCCAGGGCCGCGTCCTCGAGCTTGGCCCTGGTCCAGTCCCAGCGGGACGAGGCTTCTTGCCAGTAATCGAAGCCCTCCGCCGGGGCGTCGGTCAGCAGCGCGTCCATGCCGACGAACAGCAGCGACCAGGTGTACTGCGCCGCGATGCCGAACAGGCTGGCTCGCGCGTACTGGACGGGGTCGTGCCTACCGAAGTACGCGGTGCAGGCCACCCGGATCTGGTCAGGGTCGTAGTCGCCCTCCATGGCCAGGTCGCCCACGTCGAACATCGGGTCGTTCATGCCGCTGAAGTCGTAGTCGATGATCCTGATCTGGCCGTCGTCCATGACGTTCTTGGCCAGCAGGTCGTTGTTGCTGGGCACCGGCGGCATCGCGTTCACCGCCAGCGCGGCCTCGATCCTGCGCACAGTCGGCAGCCAGTCGAGGATCCCCGGCGGGCACACCAGCGAGTGCTTGTCGATCAGCACCAGGTAGTCCTCGAGGAACTTCCAGATCACCGTGGCGTTCCGCATCGGCGGCGCCTTCGCGTGCAGGTTGCGAATGGCGCGGCCGATGCGCGGGATGTAGTCAGGCCTGGCGAGGTCCGGAGTGTCCAGGGTCCGGCCGTCGATGTACTCCAGGACAAGCGCGGGCAGGTCAGGCTGCGCCTGGATCACCCGGGCGCCGACGCCCGATTCGCCGGCCGCCACGGTGTTGGCGATCAGATCGGGGATCGGGATCATGAGCCCGAAGTCGTCCATCTCCTGGGTCAGGAACTTGACGACATACCGTGAACCAGCCTCGGTCGACACCGCGTAGGTGACGTGCGCGAGCCCGCCGAATAGCTGGCGCCATTCGAGCCGGTGCCCGCGCAGCACCCCGGCCGCCGTCGCGATCTGCTCCATCTGACCGGCGAATCGCTGGTCCGCGGTGCTTGCCGTCTCGCTCGTCACGATCAGGGCTCGGGGTTGTACTGGTCGATGGCGAGTGGGTGATCGTGGATTCGCTTGGACTTGACCGCGTAGAACACGACGCCGACCAGCAGCGGCAGGCCGATGATCAGCCAGGCCATCGGAGCATCCTTCAGGAAGAAGCCGCCGGTGGTGCCGGAGATCTGGTTGTAGGTCGGATTCGTTGCCGGACGCGGCCAGAGCAGGTCGAGCGCCGTCAGTCCGGTGCCGAGCACCGCGACGATGTTCACCGCGATGCCCCAGCGGCCGAGCGAGAACCTTCCCTTAACCTTCGGCCAGCCGCGGAACCGGTAGATCAGCGTCACGCTCATGATCAGGAAGTAGGCCAGGTACATGGCGGCGGTGGCGCCCCCGACGATAGAGGACGTCTTGGTGGTGAACACGAACACGAGGACCAGCGACAGCACGCCGATCAGCACGACGGCGGCCCACGGCTCGCCATCCTTCAATGTCTTGGACCACGTTCGCGAGAACGGCAGCTGCCCGTCCCTGGCCATGCCGTAGATGTGGCGGACCGCGCCGGAGAACATCACGTTCGTGGCGACGATCAGGCCAATCGACACGCACACCAGGAAGAGCTTGAAGATACCGACCGGCAGGTGCGCCGTGATCGCGTTCTGCGCGGGGACGCCGCCGAGCATCGCGGCCTTCATGTCAGGGATCGAGGGCGTCAGGGTGAGCAGGAACAAGAACCCGGCGACGATGGCGAACAGGTAGGCGCCGATTACCGCGCGCGGTGCGTTGCGCCCGGCGTCGACGGTCTCCTCGCCGAGCGTCCCGCCGTTCTCGAAGGTGTAGAGCACCCAGAGCGCGTTGAAGACGCCGGCACCGATAAAGAGCGGGAACACGTTTCCGAGGCCGCTGAGTGCCTGGACGGTCGCGGCCCCTGAGCTGGTCGTCGTGACAGCCGCGGTCTGGGTGAGGTTACCGAAGTGCTTGACGCCCAGGATGAACGTCACCAGGCAGACGATCGTGACGACGGTCAGCTCGAGGGCCATCGCCCACTGGGTGATTCGGCCGAGGATGCCGATCCGCACGATGTTCCACCCGACCGCGATCACGGCGGCGATCACGATGATGAGCTCGTCCGTATGGAGGCTGGGCGCGAGGTCGAACAGCGGATGGATGAGCACGGGCAGGCTCGCGTAGTACGCCGTCATCAACGGGAACATCGCCATCGCGTAGATCCAGCCCATCCACCAGCCGACCCGCTTGCCGGCCAGTATGGTCGGCCACTGGTACATGCTGCCGGCGAACGGGTACTTGGAGGCGAGTTCCGCGATCACCAGGACCATCGCGCCGACGCTGATCGCGACCAACGGCCAGCCCCAGAACTCGACACCTCCGACGCTGGACATCGCGAATCCGTAGAGCGAGAAGAGGCCGGCGAAGACTCCTACGCCGGCGAAGGTGAGCGCACCGTTGGTGAGTGCGGTCAGCACCCTGGTGAGCTTTCCGGTGGCGGTAGTGAACGGCTCTGAGGTCTCGACAGCGCCCATCCGCTGAACCGTCCCTTCTTTGTATTGGGTGGTCCATTAATCGGATCAGCAGGACTTTTGGCGCACTGTAACGTAGCTGCGCGAGCCCTGACAAGACCTGGCAGGCACCTTGATGCAGGCAAGTAGCAGCATCTAGCGCGACATGTTGCTGCCCGGTTACGCTGACGTCGATATGGTGCGCCCAAATGTCCGGAAGGGGAGCCCATGCCCACCCACGACCTCCCGCGGCGGGCTCAGGTCGTCATCGTCGGAGGCGGCGCGGTCGGCTGCAGCGTCGCCTACCATCTGGCGAAGTTCGGCTGGACCGACGTGGTGCTGCTCGAACAGGGACAGCTGTCCTCGGGCACGACCTGGCATGCGGCCGGCGTCGTTGGCCAGCTCCGCGCACACCCGTCGCTGACCAAGATGATGCTGTACGGCAGCCAGCTCTACGCCGCGCTGGAGGCCGAGACCGGCCTCGGCACCGGGTGGAACCAGTGCGGCGCGCTCTGGGTCGCGGCGTCGGCCGACCGCATGGTGCAGCTCCGCAGGACCGTAGACCTGGCCCGGGCCCAGGGCCTCGAAGCCCACGACATCTCCGTGGCCGAGGCCGCCGCGAAGTGGCCGCTGATGCGCACCGACGACCTGGTCGGCGCGATCTGGCTGCCCAACGACGCCAAGGCCAACCCCGCCGACCTGACCCAGGCTATGGCCAGAGGCGCGCGGCAGCGCGGAGTCCTCATTTTTGAGCGAACTAGGGCTCTCGGGTTCGGCGTTGACCGCAGCCGGGTCACATCCGTGGCGACGAACCGCGGCGATATCGAGTGCGAGTACGTGGTCAACTGCGGTGGGCAGTGGGCCAAGGCCCTCGCCGCCAGGGTCGGCGTGACGGTTCCGCTGCAGCCGGCCGAGCACTACTACATCGTCACGGAGATGGTCGACGGACTGGAGCGTTCCGCGCCGACGCTGCGCGATCCTGACGGCTACACGTACTTCAAGGAGGAGGTCCGCGGCCTGCTGATGGGCGGATTCGAGCCCGACGCCAAGCCGTGGGTCGC
This sequence comes from uncultured Actinomycetota bacterium, assembly GCA_963696215.1. GTDB lineage: Bacteria > Actinomycetota > Actinomycetes > Streptosporangiales > Streptosporangiaceae > Chersky-822. The sequence goes on along the minus strand of CAVOJF010000001.1, from coordinate 241,313 downwards.
TTCCGACGAGATTCCTGAGCCGTTCGAGTTCCAGCTGCTGCCCGAGGACTGGGAGCAGTTCGACATCCTGATGCGCAACGCCGTGCACCGGGTGCCGGCGATGGAGAGCGTCGGCGTCAAGAAGTTCTACAACGGCCCTGAGAGCTTCACGCCCGACCACAACTTCGTCATGGGGCAGGCCCCTGAGCTGGACAACTACTTCGTTCTGGCGGGTTTCAACTCATCCGGCATCGCGTTCTCCGGCGGAACAGGGAAGGCGCTCGCCGAATGGATCATCGCGGGGGAACCCGAACTGGACCTCAGTCCTGTCGACATCCGGCGGTTCGCACCCATGCAGGGCAACAAGCGATGGCTGCGGGGCCGGGTCCAGGAGATCGTCGGCCTGCATTTCGCGATGGCCTGGCCGAACCGTGAGCCGGAGAGCGCCCGCGGCGTGCGCCGATCCCCCGTGCACCATCTGCTCGAAGCGCGCGGCGCCTGCTTCGGCACGAAGATGGGCTGGGAACGGGTCAACTGGTTCGCGCCGGCCGGCATCAAGCCCGTCGTCGAGTACTCGTGGGGGCGGCAGAACTGGTTCGGCTACAGCGCGGCCGAGCACGCCGCCGCGCGGGCGGACGTCGCGCTGTTCGACCAGACCTCGTTCGCCAAGATCGCCGTTCGCGGCGCGGACGCCGAGGCGGCCCTGCAGTACTTGTGCTCCAACGATGTCGCGGTCCCGCCGGGGCGGACCGTATACACCGCGCTGCTGAACGACCGCGGCGGCTACGAGGCCGACGTGACCGTGACACGTCTGCGCTGGAACGAGTATCTGCTGGTGACGAGCAGCGCTCAGGGCGTGCATGATCTGGACCTGCTGCGCCGAGGCGTTCCGCGTGGCTTGCACGTCGAGTTCTTCGACCTCACCTCGTCATACGCGGTGCTGGCGGTGATGGGGCCGCAGTCCAGGGCGCTGCTTGGCGGGCTGTCGAGCGACAACTTCTCGGCGGAGGCGTTTGCCTTCGGGGACAGCCGCGAGGTCGATCTCGGCGGGTTGACGGTGCGGGCCACCCGGCTCACGTATGTCGGGGAGCTCGGCTGGGAGCTGTACGTGCCGAGCGAGGTGGCGGTCGCGGCCTTCGAGCGGCTGACCGATCCCGCCAACGCGATCGTGCCCAGGCTCGCCGGCTATTACGCGATCGAGTCGCTCCGGCTCGAGAAGGGGTACCGGGCTTTCGGCCGCGAACTAGGCCCGGACACCACGCCGGTCGAGGCGGGCCTCTCGTTCACGTGCAAGCTGGGCACGAGCGTCGGCTTCCGCGGCCGCGAAGCGGTGGAGCGGCACAAGAGGTCTGGCGTGGCGCGGCGGCTGGTGAGCCTCGTCGTGGCCGACCCTGCCGCGTACGCGTGGGGCGGCGAGCTACTGCTCCGCGACGACGAGCCGGCCGGGTTCGCCAGCTCAGCCGCGTTCGGCCACAGCGTCGGCCGTACCGTCCTGCTCGGCCACATCGAGCGCCGCGACGGCGGGATTGCCACGAAGGAATGGCTGGATGCCGGCCGGTACCAGGTGGCGATCGGAGGCGACCGGTACGACGCGACCGTGTCGCTCCGCCCGCCGTATGACCCGTCTGGCGCGCGGACCCGGCTTTGACGGTCGGCGCCAGTCGAACAGCTAGTCGACGGCGTTGGCTGTCGCCGGCGTTCCGTTCGGCGGTATGGCGACGCTGGCCTGCGGAGATTCGGTGATCGGGTGAGCCCGGTGAATCCCCGAACGCTCTTTGACCTTGCCGTGTGCCCATGCGATGACCGTGGTGCGGTCCCCGACGAAGAGGTCGCTGGAGTACTCGACGGGCTTGTCGTCGAGATCGAAGGCGACGCGCTCGATCGCCATCAGCGGGTCGCCGACCTTGATGCCGAGCAGTTCGGACTGCTCGGCGTTGGCCAGGACCGCCACCATCCGCTCGATCGCCTTGACGCACGTCACGCCGTAGTGGTCGGTGAGCAGGTCGTAGATGCTGTTGTCGAGCGGCTGGGCGAGCAGGTCAGGGGCGAGCGTCACGGGGATGCGCGCGTTTTCGAGGGAGATCCTGACCTCGTCAGCGAGCCGGATTCTGACGACGTCGTAGATGGGCGTGCCAGGCGTGATCTGGAGCGCGGTCGCGGTGGCGTCGTCGGCGGGCACCATCCGCGCGGAAACTACGTGAGCGCCAGGGCGGAAACCCTGCGCGCGCAGGTAGGCGGGGATGCCGGCCAGGTAACTGAAGTCGATGTCGACGCGCGGGCGGTTGACGAACGTGCCCCCGCGCCTGCCACGCCGGCGGTAGACCTCGCCCTCGTGCTCAAGGCGGTCGAGGACCTGGCGGACCGTCGTGCGGCTGACGGCGAGTTGGGTGGCCAGTTCGCGCTCGGTGGGCAGTCGTCCGTCCTCGCCGAGCTTGCCGCTGGATATCAGCTCGTGGATGCGTTGCGCCACGGCGTCGCGGATGGTGCGGGAGTTCTCGCTCCTGGCGACGGAATGGGTTGCGGAGAAGGCCTGCCCGGTCGTCGAGCCGGCGGCTCCGGGCGCTGGGCCGGCCTCGGCTTGGCGGGCGCTCATATCGCAACGATAGACGGAACAGGCAGTGAACCCGCAGGCCGCAGTGCGGAACTCCCGCGTTGGCGTGATTGCCTGGTGCGCGGTGGCGTTCTTACTGACCCGATGCGCTCGGAGGTGCCGTGCGAGTTCTGCTGACCAATGACGATGGCGTCGATGCCGAGGGGCTGCTGGCGGTGCGGGCCGCGCTCGCCTCGTGGTGCTCAAGCGTCGTGACGGTCGCGCCGGAAACGAACTGCAGCGGGTTCGCGCGCAAGTGCACGTTCTCCCGGCCCGTCGGGGTGACCCAGGTGGCCGGCGGCTCGCACCCGATCTACCGCTGCGATGGGACGCCGACGGATTGCGTTCGGGCCGGGCTGCTCAGCGGGCTGGCGGCTGACGCCGACGTGGTCGTGAGCGGGATTAACCACGGCGCGAATCTCGCCGATGACGTCGTCTACTCGGGAACGGTAGGGGCGGGCCTCGAGGCCGCGCTGCTCGGAACGCCGGCTGTGTGCTTGTCGCAGCAGACACCGACGGGGACGTTCTCGGTGAACTACCTGGAGGATCTGGCAGGCGCTGGCCTGGCGTACGACTTCGGGTTCGCGGCCGCTCACGGTTCCTCGCTGGCGCGGGCGGTTGTCTCCGCGCGGCCCGGTGAGCCAGTCGTGCTGAGCGTGAACTACCCGGCGCGGTATGCCTCGGCCGGCGCCTCCATTGATGCGTTCGCCGATGGCGGCGAGGGTGGTGCGGTCAGCGTGCTCACCAGGGCGGGCCGGCGCGACTACCCGCGTGCCGATGTTGAAGCGGCCGAGTGGGCTGACGGCGAGATCAGGACGATGTGGCTGTTCGGCGAGCCGGACGCGATCATTCCCGAGGTCGACGACTCACTCGGCACCGACGTCGGCGCGCTGAAGGCCGGCTACATCTCGGTGACTCCGCTGTCCTTCGCGCTCGAAATCAGCGACCTGTCGCCCGGCTTCCAGTCCTTCCTCGGCCGGCTTAACGAAACTTTTCCGCTCCAGAACGCCATGACTGGTACCGCCGGCTCGCGGCCCGAGGCGATTTGACTCCGCATTTGCCAGGTCAGATTTGAGCTGGTGCATAGCCGAGCGCGCGCTGTGAGAGTTTAATTGGGCAAGCGCCCAGATTCACGCTTCTGTGCCGGCCTGATGCTGCCGATCACAGAGTTTCCGGTTCTGGGCTGGGGAGGGGTGAGCAGCATCGATAGCCCGAACGCTGCCTGGCATCAGGTGCAGCGGCGGTGAGCGGCGATCCGACCTGGGATGCTCAGGCTTTCCCGGCCGCCATCGCCAGCAATTTCACCGCCGGCTCACGCGTTGCCGGATACCGGCTGGAACAGATGATCGGCCGGGGCGGAATGGCAATGGTTTTCCGTGCCGTCGACGAGCGGCTCGGCCGGCAAGTTGCCCTCAAGCTCCTCGCGCCTTCGCTCGCGCAGGACACGGCATTCCGGCAGCGTTTCGTCGGCGAGTCTCGAATGGCCGCGTCCGTGGACGACCCGCACATCATTCCGGTGCACGAGGCGGGCGAGGCGGCTGGCGTCCTGTTCATCGCGATGCGCTACGTGCCTGGCGGCGATGTCAGGACTCTCCTGCAGCACTCCGGCCCGATGTCAGGCGCCCGCGCCGCAGCGATCATCTCCCCGGTCGCTTCGGCTCTTGATGCCGCGCATTCCGTGGGCCTGATCCATCGGGACGTCAAGCCGGCCAACATGCTGCTGGACAGCCGGGCCGGCCGGCCGGATCACGTCTACCTGTCGGACTTCGGGTTGGGCAAAGAGTCGGTCTCCGCCGCGGGCCTCACGCAGACGGGCCAGATCCTCGGGACTCCCGCGTACTCCGCTCCTGAGCAAGTCGAAGGCAAGCCGCTCGACGGCAGGGCCGATGAGTACTCGCTGGCCTGCGCGGCCTTCGAGATGCTGACGGGCGCGCCTCCGTTCGTGCAGCCGCACGTCACCGCGCTGATCCTGGCGCAGATGTCCGCGCCGCCGCCGACACTGACCTCCCGCCGCCCTGACCTGCCGGCGGCAGCGGACCTGGTGTTCGCCAAGGCCCTCGCGAAGAAGCGCGATGACCGGTACGCGAGCTGTCGCGAATTCGCCGAGGACCTGCGTCAGGCTTTTGGTCTCGTGCCCTATGACTCGGGCCCGGACATTGTTGTGCCGCATGGCTACATCCCCACTGAGGTGGCCGCTCCAGGCACCACGCCGGCCGAGGGCAAGGTGCCCCTCGTCAAGACCGGCAGCGGCTGGGACCGCGCCGCTGACCAGACCACGCCTCGGCCTCGAGACACTACTCCGCGGCCGCCGGTAACCCCGCCGGTAGATACTCCTGTAACTCCGCCTGTGGACATTCCGGTAACGCCTGCTGCGGAGGTCTGGGGAGAACCTCATCGGCCGCCGGCCGTAACCGCGGCAGCGTGCCTCTTCGCGCTCGGCGCGCTCGCCTCTATCGGCTCCCTCGTCTTTCCCGGCCCGGTGACCGCCAGCGCGGTCGTAATCATGGCTCCGTACGTCATCGGCCTCGTCCTGGCGATCTGGCTCCTGGCCGGGAAGAGGCTGGCGGTGGTGGCCGCGATCATGCTGGGCCTGTGGGCGCCGGCGGTAGGTTTCCTCTTCGCCGACGTCGTCACGATCGCGGCTGACCACTCCTTCGGCCTCACAGGTAGCGGTCTGGTCAGCTACTACGTCAGCGACCTGAGCGACGTTTTCGGCGTAGCAGGACTCCTCGTCCTGTGGTCTGCCTGGAAGTCGAACCGGACCGCGGGACCGCCCAGATCTCGCGGCGGCTTGCCAATCGTGTTGGTCGGGGGTGCCGCTCTCATCGGCGTTGCCCTGGTCGTCATATACGTGAGCTTCGGTCGCGAGTCCTTCAACAACTTCAGCGCTTTCGACTACGCGTTTGGCATCGGCGGGCTCGTCGTCGCCGTGTTTGCCGCCTTGATCGCGACCAGCGTGCGCAGCAGCGCGCTCGGCGGCGCGATATTGCTTGGCTGGGCGGCAGTCGTGGTCGTCCTCCCCCTGGACCTGCTGACCAACTTCTCGACGTACTCGGGCCTCGTGAAGATCGTCACTGTCCTCATGCTGCTGCTGATCGCAGCGTTCGTCGCGCTCACGTTTGCTTTTATCGCCACGCGATCACGTCAAGGCGCCAACGTCGGAGAGCCGGTCGCTTCGGGGCGGCGCTGACGGTGGCGTCGCCAGGGACCGCCCGCCGCTAAATGCGCTGAGCGGCGGCGATCCGCTAGGAATGGTGCTCTAATTTCCGGTGACGCGGGAGTTCCTTTCGGGCTGCGGGAAGGTTCCGAGTGCCAACCGATCGATTGGCGGACATCAAGCGCGCGGGCGACGGGCCGGCTGAGATCGACGGTCGCCGCGGTGGCCAGGCTGTGCACGGTGGCGATGCTCGTGACGCTCTGTTACAGCGACTGGCGGACTTGCCGCCCTGGCATCCGAGCGCGATCCGGGATGACAAGCGGAGCGCGAACGGGGCGCGGCCAGAGTTAGCTGGCGGGCGGGACGCCGGCGACTCCACTGAGCGGGACTCGGATGGGCCGCCCGAGCAAGGCGACTCTCCGGATCCCGGGTTCTGGTCACAGGTCAGGCGATTCCGTGACTTATGGCGAGCGCACGTCGAACGCTGGCCTGACAAGAAAGACGAGGTCGCCGAGCCCGACCGGCGGGACCATCCGCCGGGTTCCTGGCGCGGCCCCGGTGACCGGTATCTGGGGCCGGACGACAACGCCGAGGCCGACAAGCAGATCGCGTTATTGCACCAGCCGGCAGAGGCGGTGACCAGGCTGCTGAAGCAGATCGAGCACGACAACCCGCACGGCGGGGTCTTGGTCGGCCTCGAGCGCCACCTCAAGGGCGTCGACCGCCTCAAAGAAAAGATCGCCGACAAGATGCAGTTCAAGGGGCTGGACAGCCCAGCTGAGGCGGCCAGGACAATAAACGATGCCGTCCGGTATACGTTCTGCCTTGGCGTCGATGAGTATGCAGCCGGGCGTGCGTTCGCGCAGCGTCAATTAGAGACGGCCGGATGTCGGATGACCTACCTCAGAAACCACTGGGTGGGTGACCCTGACTACAGAGGCATCAACAGCCGCTGGACGACATCCGATGGCGGGCGGTTCGAGTTGCAGTTTCACACTCGGGAGAGCTTCTACGCGAAAGAGCAACTCACGCACGACCCCTATCAGAGGCTTCGTCAAATGAGCGCTACGCGCGCCGAAGAGCGCGAACTGATCAGATTTCAGAGGCAGGTGAGCGCAGCTGTCCCGAAGCCGCCAGGCGTCGAGGACATCCCTGACTACAACGTGAGGCGATCGGATGGTTAACAAGATCACGTACTACGCGATCGTCAGCGAGCGGAGCGACGGTGGACCAGCCGCACGGACTATTGCGGCGGCTGGAGCATGAGGATGGCCCTGAAGACGAGGGCGTGCAGAAAGACATGGGCTGGCACCGCACTTCGTTGATCGTGGAGCACGAGCACGGAAGCACTGACGAGGACCTTGTGCAGGTCAGTCACGAGCAGGCGAGCAGGATTGTCGAGTACCTGCGCGAGAAGTTCGCTGGCTTGAGGTAGCGGCGGTCGCTAGGTGCGTCGGCGGGCTCGAGTCGGGGTGCGCGATCCGTCGAGGCTGGCGGTCAGCCTTGCCGTCGGGGCTGGCGGTCACCTTGCCGTCGGGGGGCGCGGGCGGCTGCTTCGAGTCGGCGTCTTCACTGCCTGGCTGGAAGGCGGCGAAGAAGTTGTCGAGCAAGCCGATGAGCTCGGCCTTGCCGAAGCGGTCTGGGTACAGCAGCGCGTAGATGCTCAGGCCGTCGATCACCGCCGAGAGCAGAACGGCGAACGTGCGCGGGGACATATCGACGATCTCGCCGGAACGCTGGGCGTCGACGATGAGGGTTTCGAGGAGCCGACGCCAGCGGGATGACTCTGATCGCTGTACGGAGCGGAGTTCGCCGTTGACGAGCGCGCGGCTCCACATGCTCATCTCGAGATGTGTCTCCCGCACCGGCTGCTCTGCGACCGGCAGTACCTCGATGCAGAAGGTGCGGAGCGCGTCGAAGCCTTCCTTGTCGTCGACTGCCTCACGGATGCGCCTGTCGACGCCCTCGTGGGAGATCCGCAGGGCCTCGAGGAGGATTTCGTCCTTCGACTCGAAGTAGTGCGCCAGCACGCCCGCCGAGTAGCCGGATTCCCGTGCGATGAGGCGCGTTGTCGTGCCTTCGAGGCCGTACTTGACGATGGCCCGCCACGCCGCATCGGCCAGCTCGTGTCGGCGAGCCGCATGGTCGACAACTCTCGGCATAGGGGCTACCGCCTTCCTCGTGGACCTCGCCGGCCAGCATGCGCCACCTTGACCCGAGCGTCCGTAGCCGACCGGGTTCGTGGCTCCTTGACCTTATTTCGGACGTCCGTCTACAATAACGCACCTCGGAACCCTCCCCGAGATGAGAAGGCACAAGGTGGCCGTCACGCACAACGCCGCGCCGATTCCAGCACCCGCCACGCAAGGGCGGCAAGACTTGCTTCGCCTGCTCGAAGAGAAGGGGAAGCTGGTCAGGCGCGAGACTGTGCGCCTTTCCCGGATCGCCGGTGCGGGGCACTACACCGGCACCTTCTCCTGCGCCGAGCTGTTCTCCGCGCTCTACTATGCGCAGCTTCGATTCCGGCCAGACGAACCGGCGTGGGAGGGACGCGACAGGTTCGTGCTCAGCAAGGGCCACGCCGCCATCGGCCTGTACCCGGTGCTGGCAGACCTCGGCTTCTTCGAGGCTGATCTGCTCGACAACTACACGCGGCTGCACAGCCCGTTCGGCGACCATCCCGACATGCGCAAGGTTCCGGGCGCTGACTTCAGCTCAGGTTCCCTGGGCCATGGCCTCTCCGTCTCACTCGGGATGGCGCTCGCCGCGCGGGTGACCGGCGGTGAGTACCTCACGTACTGCATGCTCGGCGACGGCGAACTGGCCGAGGGCCAGGTCTGGTCGGCCGCCATGGCAGCCGGGCACTTCAAGGCCAGCAACCTCGTCGCCATCATCGACCGCAACCAGCTATCCATCGACGGCAATACCGAGAACGTCATGGGAGTCGAGCCGCTCGACGACAAGTTCGCCGCCTTCCGCTGGGATGTGCGCCGCATCGACGGCCACGACTACGACCAGATCCTCGACGCCTTCGCCTACGCCAGGGAGCGCAGCGACGAGCGGCCATTCTGCGTGATCGCGGACACGATCAAGGGCCGCGGCGTCCAGCGCATGGAGCTCGACAAGAACTGGCACGTCGGCAACCTGGTGGGCGCCGACTACGACGATGTGATGGCCGAGATCGAAGCTGGCCTGCAGCCCTCGAGGAGCCACGCATGACCGGCGAGACGACCTCGACGAGCAGCGGCAGCCCGCAGGAGATCTCCGGCGTCTTCCGCGGCAGCGCCGACGGATCGACCGCCTTGAAGGAAACCAGCAAGGAAACCAGCCAGGAATCCGGCAAGAAGACCGAGCAAGGCATCAGCGCCCGCGCCATCCCGACCTTCATCGCCGGAGAGGAACTGGCCGACCTGGCCGACGCCGACGGCCGGGTCGTCGTCCTGACCGCGGATCTGGCGGGTGCCGGACGCACGATCGACTTCGCGCAACGCCATCCCGACCGCTTCTTCAACATCGGCGTGGCCGAGCAGAACATGGTCTCGGTCGCCGCTGGCATGGCGTCCACCGGCCTGCGGCCGTTCGTCAGCACGTTCGCCGCTTACCTCGCGCTGCTGTGCTGCGAGCAGGTCAGGACCGACCTCGCCTACACCGGGATGCCGGTCGTGATGCTCGCGCACCACTCGGGCATGGCGCTCGGCTACTACGGAACCAGCCATCACGCACTCGAGGACCTGAGCGCCATGCGCGGCATCGCCGGGCTCATCGTCGTGAGCGCTTGCGACGCCAACGAACTGCGGGCGATCCTGCGTGCCTCGCTCGTGCACGACGGGCCCGTCTACGTGCGGATGGGCCGCGGCCGCGATCCCGAGGTCTACGCGGACGTCCCCGGGGACTTTGCCTTCGGCAGGGCGATCCGGCTGACCGAGGGCGCGGACATCGCGCTGATCGCCACCGGATCCGAGGTCCGGCCCTGCATGCAGGCGGCCGAGGATCTGGCGAACGAGGGCATCTCCGTCCGCGTCGTCGACATGCACACGGTCTCGCCCGTGGACGCGGCAGAGGTGCGAGCGGCAGTCGACGACATCGGCACGATCCTCACCGTCGAGGAGCACAACGTCACAGGTGGCCTCGGCGCTGCAGTCGCCGAGGTGATCGCCGAACACGGCAGGCCGGTCAGCTTCAGGCGGCACGGCGTACCCGACGTGCACGTCACCCTCGGCCCGCCCGCCGCTCTCTACTCCCACTACGAGCTCGACGCTGCGGGCGTCGCAACTCACGCCAGGAATCTGCTGCAGCACACGAAGAACATGACGAAGCACACCGCGGGGAGCACTTCATGACTGACGGGCGCACGACCATCTCCAGGGACAAGGACCAGAGCCTGCGCGAGCGGGCCGCCAAGGTCATCCCTGGTGGGATGTACGGCCACCTGAGTGCGCGCCGACTGTCTCCGAACTACCCGCAGTTCTACGCGCGCGTCGAGGGTGCGCGGGCGTGGGACGTCGACGGCCGCGAGTTCGTCGACATGATGTGCAGCTTCGGTCCCATGATCCTGGGCTACCAGCACGAGAAGGTCGAGCAGGCAGCCGCGGCGCAGCGCGCCCAGGGCGACACGCAGCCTGGTCCAGGCGAAGCCATGGTCCAGCTCGCAGAGATCCTGACCGAGCGAGTCGACCATGCCGACTGGGCCATGTTCGGGAAGAACGGCAGCGACGCCACCCGGCTCTGTCTCAGCGCGGCTCGCGCCACGACGGGTCGCCGGCATGTCGTCATGTCAGAGCACTCCTACCACGGCTGGAACGCCTGGAGTAACCAGTTCTCCGACGGCAAGGCGGGCCGTCAGGACCCAGAGACGTTCCGTTACACCTACAACGACCTGGACAGCGTCAGGGCCGCGGTCGAGCAGGCCGACCCGGAGAAAATAGCCGCGATCTTCGTCTCGCCGTTCCGCCACGACGCCGGCCACGACGAGGAACTGGTCGACCACGAGTTCGCCAAGGGCGTCCGAGCGCTGTGCGACGAGATCGGCGCCGCGCTCGTGATGGACGAGGTGCGGGCCGGCTTCCGCCTGCACCACGGCAACGGCTGGGAGCCGGTCGGCGTCAAGCCCGACCTCAGCGCCTGGAGCAAGGCGATAGCGAACGGCTACCCGCTCGCGGCCGCTCTCGGGAGCGACCGGTACCGGGAAGGCATCGAGCAGGTCTTCGCCACCGGGTCGTTCTGGTATCAGGCGGTCCCGATGGCCGCGGCCGTCGCGACGATCCGCGCCCTGCGGGACGAGGATGCCATCGCCGCGATGGAAGCGGCCGGCACCAGGCTCCGCGAGGGCATCGCCAAGCAAGCGGAGCAGCACTCCGTCGACGTCAGCCAGACCGGGCCTGTTCAGATCCCCAATCTGAGCTTCGCCGGGGACGCCGACTTCTCGAAGGCCATGGCATTCTGCGGCGAGGCTGCCGCGCACGGCGCCATCCTTCACCCGCGGCACAACTGGTTCCTGTCGTCCGCGCATACCGATGCCGACATCGACCGAGTTCTCGAGGCCACCGATGCTGCCTTCGCCGCGGTGCGCGCCACCTTCGGTCCTGACTGACCGTCAACGTCCGGTAACAGCCTAAAAACAATTGGAGGGGAGCTGAAGATGACTGCTGGGGTATCCAAGCGCAGGCGGACGCCGCGCATTGCCAGGGTGTTCGGCGCCTTGATGGTCAGCACGCTCGCCATAGCGGGCTGTGTTGGGCAGAACTCAAACAACTCGGGTGGCAACAACTCGGGCGGCGGCAACAAGAGCACGTCGCACACGCTCGTGATCGCCAGGAATATGGACCTGATCGACACTGATCCCTCCACCGCGATCTGCGACACGTGCCAGATTGTCTTCTCCGCGACCTACCAGACTCTGGTGACACTCGCCAACGACAATCACACGCTTATCCCCGAGGTCGCGACGTCCTGGAGCGCGAACGCCACCCACACGGTCTGGACGTTCAAGCTGAACCCGAAGGCGAAGTTCAGCGACGGCTCGGCGATCACCTCCGCCGACGTCAAGTTCTCGCTGCTGCGCCTCAAGAACCTGGCGGGGAGCGCGTCTTATCTCGTCAGCTTCATGAAGGGTGTCACGACCCCTGACCCCGAGACGGCCGTTGTGACGCTGACGCGGCCCGACTGGGAGTTCCCGAACCAGATGTCGGCGACCTATACGTCCGTCCTCAACGCCAAGGTGGTCCAGGCCAACGGCGGCTCGGACGCCGCCAACGCCGCCAAGGCCGACACCGCTGACCACTGGTTCCAGTCGCACTCCGCCGGCAGTGGCCCCTACATGCTGCAGAGCTTCACCTCTGGCCAGCAGGTAACCATCGTCGCGAACCCGCACTACTGGGGTCCCAAGCCGTACTTCACGAGAATCGTCATGAAGCAGACGATGACGGCCGCCAGCCAGGCTCAGTTGCTGCAGAGCGGCGAGGCCAACATCGCCATGCAGCTGAACCCCGTCACCGCGGGGAGCCTGCAGGGCCAGCAAGGCATCACCATCAAGACGATCCCGTCGTTCAACGTGCTCTGGATCGGCATGAGCGCCGATGTCAAGAACCAGTACGTCCAGGGCCCGATGACGCTGAAGGTCCGCCAGGCGATCCTCGCGGCGATCGACTACAAGCAGCTCGAGTCGGTCCTCATGAAGGGGGACAGCAAGCTCCAGGGATCGCCGATCCCGAACGGCTTCCCTGGGTCGCGCCGGGCTCCCGCTGCCGACGACGAACCTGGCGCTGGCCAAGAAGCTCCTGGCGCAGGCGGGTTACGCGCACGGCTACAAGCTGACGCTCTCGTACCCCGAGATCAACGCCTACGGTGTCGACCTCGGCGTGCTCGCCCAGCTGCTGCAGACGCAGCTGAAGAAGGCCAACATCAACCTGTCGCTGAACCCGGCGACGTTCGCTGTGAACACGACAGCCTGGGGCGGCCACAAGCTGCCGTTCGAGCTCTTGTACTGGGCGCCCGACTACTACGGCTCGGGAGTGCAGTACGTCGGGTTCTTCGGCCTCGTGGAGGGCGGCACGATGGGTGCCCTCTCCGTCCGCGACGCCATCTTCGCCGCCGGTCGTCGACCCGATCGAGCAGAAGTGGTACGAGCACGCGCTGGCGGCGGGCTCCCAGTCGCAGGCTGAGCACTTCTTCAACCTGGCCGGCCAGCAGATGCAGGCCGACCCTGTTGCGATGCCGCTGTTCAGCCCCGACATTGTCATCGGCTACCAGACCGGCATCAAGGGCATCGGTTACAGCGGCTGCTGCAACCTGAAGCTCTGGCAACTGTCCCGCTAGCACCAGTGACTACACGGCGACCAGCGACCAGCGAAAGCGAAGGATGACGTGGCCGAACCAGACCTGCGGGTACTCGTTGTCACGGGCGGGCACCCGTTCGAGATGGAGCCGTTCCTCGACGTCTTCCGAGCGCTCGATGGCATCAGCTGGGAGCACGTGCAGCCGCCCGAGGCACGCGAGCTGTTCCGAGGGGACAAGGTCGGGCTGTGGGACTCGATCGTCTGCTACGACATGCAGGGGATCGAGTTCCGCAAGCCCGACCCGCCCCGTTTCGAAACCCCGCCGGCCGACTACGCCTCGGGCATCGTGGAGATGCTCGAGGCCGGCCAGGGGATCGTCTTCCTGCATCACGCGATGTCGGCGTGGCCCGCGTGGTCGCTCTGGCCGCAGATCGTCGGCGGCCGCTGGCACTACATGCCCGGCCAGATCGCCGGCACGCAGTATCCGGCCTCCGGCTACACCAGGGAGGTCGAGCACCGGATCTCTGTGCTCGACCCAGCCCATCCGATCTGCGAAGGCCTCGGCGACGGATTCGACATCGTCGACGAGCTTTACCTGAACCCCGTCCTCACCGACCTCGTCCATCCGATCCTGCGGACGAACTACCCGATGGACTCCAGCGCGTTCTTCTCCGGGCAGCTCGCCATCACCGGCCACATGTATTCGTCCGATGGATGGTCACATCCAGCTGGAACCGGACTCGTGGGGTGGGTCAAGTCCGCAGGCCAGAGCCCGATCGCTTACCTGCAACCCGGTCACGGCCCGGCCGCCTACGCGAACGCGAGCTTCCGCAAGCTGCTGTCCAACGCCATCGGCTGGGTCGCCTCAGCCGACGCGCGCGAATGGGCGAAGGCGAACCCGTTCCCCCTCAGATGATGCCAAGCTGGGCACGAGCCATGAAACGGGAGGAGGCCGACGGAACGTGCTGAAGTACATAGCGCGCAGGGTGGCCATCATCCCGCCGCTGTTGCTCGGTGTGGTCACGGTGACCTTCCTGATCACCCGGCTCATCCCCGCCAACCCGCTCGCCACGGTGCTCAACCCGCGCTCGCTGGGCGACAAGCAGATCGTCGCGGCGGCCATGGCCCACTGGGGTCTGGACGGCACGATCGTCCAGCAGTACGGCCACTACATCGTGAACCTGCTGCACGGCGACATGGGCACGTCCTTCGTGACCAAAGGCCCGGTGTCCAGCGACATCGCGCTCAGGCTTCCCTTCACCCTTGAGCTCGTCTTCGCGTCGATCGTGATCGCCGTCGTCGGCGGCATCGGCATCGGCGTGCTGGCGGCCGTGCGCCAGAACAAGTTCACCGACACCCTCGGCCGGCTGTTCACGCTAGTCGGGTCCTCGACGCCGCAGTACTGGTCAGGGCTGGTGCTGCTGCTCATCCTGTCCACCAGGCTGCACCTGCTGCCCGGGCCAGGGCAGCTGTACGCGACGGTGTACGCGCCGCATCGGTATACCGGCTTCTACGTCCTCGATGCGCTGATCGCCGGGAACTGGCAGCTTGCCTGGCAGGCGGTCGAGCACCTGATCCTGCCCGCGTTCATCCTCGGGTGGGGCGTCATGGGCAGCATCGCCAGGATCGTCAGGGCGAGCATGCTCGACGTGCTCGACCAGGACTTCGTGCGGACGGCGCGCGCGAAAGGCGTCCGCGAGTTCTCCGTCGTCATGAGTCATGCGCTGCGCAACGCCCTGCTGCCGGCGCTGACCATCGTGGGCTTCTCCGTCGCCTACCTGCTCAGCGGGGACGTCCTCGTCGAGGACATCTTCCAGTGGGGCGGCATCGGCTCGTACGCCGTGACAGCCGCGGAATCCCTGGACTATCCGGCCATCATGGGCGTGGTCATCGTCGGCGGCATCGCGTTCCTCATCGCGAGCCTGCTGACCGACATCGGCTACGCCTTCGCAGACCCGCAGATCCGCGTCGCATGAGCACCGCCGACCTCCTCATCCCCGAGGTGCCGGACAGGCCGTCCGCCCGGGCTTACGACTGGCGCGGCCGGTCCGGCTGGCTCACGACTCCGGTCATCATCGGGCTCATCGTCGCCGGCGGCTGGATCATCGTCGCCCTCACCATCTCGTGGTGGTCGCCCTACAACCCGATCGCGCCGTCGGGCCCCGCCCTGGTCGGTCCTACCGGGGCGCACCTGCTCGGGACCGACGAGCTCGGCCGGGACATCCTGACGCGGACGCTGTACGGCGCGAGGGACTCGCTGCCGCTGGCATTCGCGGTCGTCGCTGGCGGCGTGATCATCGGCACGGTGGCCGGCGGCCTCGCCGGCTTCCTTGGCGGCTGGATCGACGCGGTCATCATGCGGCTCGTCGACCTGACGCTGGCCTTCCCCGCGATCCTGCTCGCGATGGTCATGACCGCGTCGCTGGGTCCTGGCCTCTTTCACATCGGGATCGCACTCGTCATCGTGTGGTGGCCGATCTATGCCCGGCTGCTGCGCGCGCAGATCCTGTCGGTGAAGGAGTGGCCGCACGTCGAGGCCGCCGTGGCCTCGGGGGTCAGCCGGTGGCGGCTGTTCCGTGTCCACATCCTGCCGCTGGCGTTCACGCCGCTGCTGATCAACGCGACCCTCGACCTCGGCCAGGTTGTCCTGCTCGCCTCGGGCCTGAGCTTCATCGGCCTGGGCCCCACCCCGCCTGCGCCGGAGTGGGGGCTGATGATCAACGACGCGACCGGCTACTTCTACCAGTGGTGGGTAGCGCTCGGTCCAGGTGTGGCCATCCTGACGGTCGTCCTGGCGTTCTCCTTCATTGGTGACGGCCTGCGCGACCGGTTCGACGTCCGCTCGTCCACGAGTTCGTGGTGAGCGCCATGGACCGTCCGGATGCTCCGCTGCTGGAGATCAGCGGGCTGACCGTGACGATCGGCGCGGGCCCGAACGCCCTGACGGCGGTCCGGGGCATCGACCTGACCCTGCGGCGAGGCGAAAGCCTCGGAGTCGTTGGAGAGTCAGGGGCCGGCAAGAGCCTCAGCATGCTCTCGGTGACCTCGTTGCTACCGGGGAGCGCCAGGCTGGGCGGATCGGTCAAGCTCAACGGCACGGAACTGATCGGGCTCGGCAACCGGGCGCTCCGCAAGATCCGCGGCGCCGAGGTCGGGATGATCTTCCAGGACCCCATGACATCGCTGAACCCGGTGTTCACGGTCGGGCGCCAGGTCGCGGAGGCGATCAGGATCCACAACCCCTCGATGTCGCGCAGGGAGGTCGTGGAAGCGGCGATCGAGCTGCTCGTATCGGTCGCGATCCCGGCACCGAAGGACAGGTTCAACTCGTATCCGTTCGAGCTGTCTGGCGGCATGCGTCAGCGCGTGATGATCGCGATCGCGATCGCCAACAACCCGGCGTTGCTCATCGCCGACGAGCCCACGACCGCCCTCGACGTGACGATCCAGGCCCAGATCCTCCGGCTGCTTCAGCGCCTCGCCGACGAGCGCGATATGGCGCTCGTCCTGATCACCCACGACCTGGGCGTGATCGCCGGGATGGTGGACCGGGTGGCGGTCATGTATGCGGGCCGGATAGTCGAGGAGCGGCCCACCACTGACCTGTTCGAAGACCCCCGCCATCCGTACACCAAGGCGCTGCTGGCCTGCATCCCGCGGCCGGACGAGCACGACCTGCGCCTGGCCGGCATCCCGGGAACGCCCGCCGTCCTGCGGCCCGCGCCAAGCGGCTGCGCGTTCGCGCCGCGGTGCGTCGACGCGGTGCCGGAGTGCACGGACGTCGATCCCCAGCTCGAAGGGGTCGAGGGTTCCCGCGTGGCGTGCATCGTCGCGACCCCGCCCGGCGCAGAGCCGCTGCGGTCCGCTGTCCCGGCCGCCCGGCCCGTGCCGGCCGATGAGATCGCGCCGACCGCTCAGGGGACCGAATGACGGCCCGCGACGACGAGACTCCGCTCGCACCGGCGGCTCCGCTCGCACCGGCGGCTCCGCTGCTCTCGGTCCGCAACCTGGTGAAGGACTTCACGCTGCGCTCGAAGGCGGGAGACTTCGGCAAGCGCGTGCTGCGGGCCGTCGACGACGTCTCCTTCGACCTGGCGCCCGGGCAGGTGTTCGGGCTGGTCGGTGAGTCCGGCTGCGGCAAGTCGACGACAGCGCGGTGCATCCTTCGGCTCGTGGAGCCGACCAGCGGCGAGGTCGTGTATAAGGGCGATGATCTGGTCGGCAAGAGTCACGGCGAGATGCGCAGGCTCCGCAAGGAACTGCAGATGGTCTTCCAGGACCCGTATTCCTCGCTGCACCCTCGTCGCCGCATCAGGCAGACGATCGCCGAGCCGATGATCGTCCAGGGCATGGACCAGAAGGAGGCGCTAGCCAAGGTTCCCGAGCTGATGCGGACGGTCCAGCTCGACCCGCGCCGCGCGGACGCGTACCCGCACGAGTTCTCCGGCGGCCAGCGGCAGCGGATCGGGATCGCCAGGGCGTTGTCGGTGGATCCCGAGGTGCTCGTGCTGGACGAGCCGCTGTCCGCCCTGGACGTGAGCGTGCAGGCCGACATCATCAACCTGCTGCAGCGCCTGCAGCAGCAGCTTCAGCTCGCCTTCGTCTTCATCAGCCACAACCTGTCCGTCGTGCGCTACCTCGCCGACGAGGTGGGCGTGATGTACCTCGGCCAGATCGTCGAGATCGGCAGCGCCGAGGATGTGCTTGCCGCCCCGGCGCACCCGTACACGAAGGCGCTGCTATCGGCCGCGCCCGTGCCTGACCCGAAGGCGGAGCGGACCAAGCAGCGGATCGTCCTGGGCGGCGAGGTGCCGAGCGCCCTTGACCCGCCGGCCGGCTGCCGGTTCCACCCGCGGTGCTGGATGGCGCAGGACATCTGCCGCGTGGAGACACCCGCGCTCATCGAGCGGGGCAACGGTCACCCGGTCGCGTGCCATTTCGCCACCGAGGCTCTCACGGATAAGAAGTCTCACCTCGACCTGACCGTGTCGGCAGCCTTGCCCGCTCAGGACTGACATGGGCATCGAACGACTTCCCTCCTACCGGGAACTCCCTCCTGCGGCTGGCGGACGCGGCCGGTCGGCCTGGCACCTGTTCGGGCCCGACGACAACGTCGGCCTGATCAACCTCCAGACACCCGACCGTGTGGCGGCAGCCGCGAGGGAGATCAGGTACGGCCGCGTGTTCGGCCTCAACGCGCCGATCGGCTGCTATGACCCGCCGCTGTACGGGCGGAACGCGACGAAGCACCGGCTGATCCCCGAGGCGGGCGACACCGGCTTCGACGACGAGCTCGACTCGTTCAACCCGCAGGCGGGAAGCCAGTGGGATTCGCTCGCCCACGTGCCGTCATCTCCAGGCAGCTTCTACAACGGCGTCACGGTGGCGCAGATCAGGGAGTCGCATCGCAACACGATCGGGCACTGGGTCGCGCACGGAATCGCCGGCCGCGGCGTGATGCTCGACGTCGAGCGCTTCGCAGGAGTCCGGCCCGGCGAGGCGGTCGGAGTGAGCGTCGCACAGCTCGAGCAATGCCGCAGCGCGGCGAACATCGAGTTCGAGCCCGGGGACATCCTGGTTCTCTACACCGGCTTCGACCGCTGGTACGCCGGTCAGCCCGCGTCAGCGCGGCAGGCGATGGCGGACGATCGCGCCCTGACGGCGGCCGGCGTCGAGCACAGCGAGGAGATGGCCGAGTACCTGTGGGACCTGCACGTCTCGGCGATCGTGTCGGACAGTCCGTCGGTCGAGGTGTGGCCGCCCGACTGGAGCAGGAAGGCGCAGCCGTTCGGCTTCATGCACCACACGCTGATCGGCCTGTTCGGCATGGCGCTCGGCGAGCTCTGGTGGCTCGCTGACCTGGCCGACGACTGCCGCGCCGACGGGCGGTACACGATGTTCCTCGCGAGCGCGCCGCTGAACGTGCCGGGAGGAGTGAGCTCCCCGGCCAACACGGTGGCCTTCAAGTGACTGAGGGCGCGGTTCGCGCGGAGGCGGGTGACCACGCGGCGGCGGAGGTCACCGGCAGCATCACCGGGCTCCCTGACTTCTTCGCCCACGTCGGTGACGGCTGGCACCTCGACCTCATGGACGCCGCGTGCACGCTGATGGACACGGCAGGGCCTGGCCTGCTCCGGGTCTCACCTGAGGTCGTCGTCGCGTTCCGCTATCACGACGTCAAGGAGCTCTCGGTCACCCGTGACGCAGGCAACATGCCGATCGAGGTGCTCTCCGGACAGTCGAACCGCCGGCAAAATGGCGGTGCCAGCGGTGCCGGCGGTGCCGGGCGTGCTGGCGGTGCGGGCGATGCCGCCAGCGAGCCGGCCGGGGAACAGCGCGCGTTCTTCACGATGCTGGCGGACCAGGCCTTCACGCACAATCCGCCGCTGCACAAGCTCACCCGCCGGATGCTCAGCAGGCAACTGCTGCGCCACAACCTGCAGCGGCTGCGACCGCTGGCCGCGGACATCACCGCGTCGTTGCTAGCAGGCATCCGGCGCGGGAGCGCGATCGACTTCGGCGCCGACATCGCCAGGCCTTACGTGGCGCGCTTCTGGGGCGACGTGCTGGGGCTGACCTTCGACGAGTCCGCCGAGGTGGGTGCGCTGATGCGCGACCTGGACCTCATCTTCGCGCTGCAGCGCACCCCGGAAGACTCCGCTGTCATCGACCGCGCGGCCGGTCGTTACGTCGAGATCGTGACCCGCGGGGTAGACCGCGCGCTCGCGGCCGGCGACAACCAGCTCATCGCGGAGATGGCGGGCGATCTGGCTGACATCGACGTCTATGGCAAACCGCAGAGCCTCGGCTCATACGTGGCTGCCAATCTGTTCGACGGCTTTCACACGGTCGGCGTCGCGGTCTCGAACGCGCTGTACGTGCTCCTCGCCGCTGGGCGGTACGAAGACATCCTGCGGGACCCGGCGCTCGTGCCAAAGGTCTTCGGCGAGTCACTGCGGATCGCGCCGCCCCTGCTGCTGACGCATCGCTACGCGCTGGCCGACATCGTGCACGACGGCGTCCTGCTTCCGGCCGGGACGGCGATCGCGATGCTGTGGGGCAGCCCGGGATTCGATCCTGAGGTCTTCGACGACCCGTGGCGCTTTCGGTGGGACCGTGAGCAGCGCGTCCTGTTCACCTTTGGTGGCGGTCCGCACCTGTGCCCGGGCAGGACCGCGGCTCACGTGCTCGTCGAGCACGCCCTCGCGGCCTTCGTCGAGCGCGGCGTGCGGTGGCGACTGGTCGACGGTCATCCGTACCGGTGGCAGCCTGCCTCCGCGATGCGCGAACTCGTCGACTTCCCCGTCGAGGTCAGCTAGGCCGCGAACTGGCCGTCGCCGCGAGCTGAGGCTGACGCGCTGGTGGCTCGCACCGGTCAGGGAACTCCTGCCGGGATGCGGTTCGTGATTCCGGCCGTCACGGCGGGGCCTGGGGCAGGCGGAACGAGCCGCGCTTGTGGGCGGGCGCCGACGATGGCGGCACGACGGGTCCGATGTCGCCGTTGGGCGCCTGGTCGAGATCGACGATCACCGGGGCGTGGTCGCTCGGGCCGGCGCCCTTGCGCGCGTGCCGGTCCACCCAGGCGGCATGCACGCGGCTTGCCACCTGATCGGTGGCAAGCACCAGGTCGATCCGCATGCCGAGGTTCTTCTGGAACATGCCAGCGCGGTAGTCCCAGTACGTGAATATCCGCTCGTCCGGCCAGCGGTCCCGCACGACGTCGTGCAGCCCGGTCGCCTGCAGGCTGGCCAGCGCCTCCCGCTCGGGAGCCGTGACGTGGGTCTGGCCGATGTAGGCGTCCGGGTCGAAGACGTCTGCGTCGGTGGGAGCGATGTTCATGTCGCCGCACACCATGGTGGCGTCAGGGCCGGCCGCGACCACGTCGCGCAGCGCGGCCAGCCACTCGAGCTTGTACTGGTAGTGCTCAGAGTCAGGCACCCTGCCGTTCGGCACGTACAGCGAGTGCATCCGGATTCCGCCGCACGTGGCGGCGATCGCCCGCGCCTCGGGCCGGGGGAAGCCGGGAGCGCCGTCGAGGCCGGCTACGACGTCGTCCAGGCCGACCCTGGACAAGATCGCGACACCGTTCCAGCGCGCCTCGCCGTACGCGGCAAACTCGTAGCCTCTGCTCCGGAGGTCGTCGCCGAGCAGTTCGGCGAAGGCGTCATCGGGGAGCTTGGTCTCCTGCAGGCAGACGATGTCCGGCTTGCGCTGGTCGAGCCACGGCAGCAGCCGCGGCACGCGCTGCTTGACCGAGTTCACGTTCCAGGTCGCCACCCGCATCGGCCTTAGCATAGGCCGCTCCGCCCGACCGCCGACTTGGCCCGCGACCTCGCCCGCGAGACCCAAGGTGCTCATTGGTGGGGTTGGTGCGGGTTTGCTGGGCGGAGCCGCAGTGATTAACTGTGCGGGTGTTGAGCCTCCCGCGGATCGCGCTCGGGTGCGGCAACTTCGGCGGCGTCGGCTCCGCCCCTGAGTTCTTCGACCAGGGGCTTACGCAGGACCAGGCGTTCGAGCTGATGGACGCCGCCTGGGAACTCGGCATCACGCACTTCGACACCGCCGACGCCTACGGCGGCGGGCGGAGCGAGACGGCGATCGGCCGCTGGATCAGATCGCGCGGCGTCAGGCCGGCGCTGACCACGAAGACGTTCAACCCGATGGGCGCCGGCGCCGATCACGGGCTCGCGCCCGAGCGGATCGCCAAGCACCTGCGGCAGAGCCTCGATCGCCTCCAGGTCGACCACGTCGACCTGTACCTGGCGCACGACTACGACCCCGACGTGCCACTGGCTGACTCCTTTGCCGCCTTCGAAGCCGCGCGGGCCGACGGCAAGGTTCGCAGTTACGGAGTCAGCAACTTCGACGCTGGTCAACTCGCCGAGGCGCTCGCCGTCGCCGCGCCGCAGGCCATTCAGAACAGCTACTCGCTGCTCGCGCGCCGCGACGAGCGCGAACTCCTCCCGCTGTGCGAGCGACGCGATGTCGCCTACCTGGCGTTCAGCCCGCTGGCCGGCGGGTGGCTGACCGGCAAGTACCGGCGCGGCGAGCCGTTCCCAGCCGGCTCGCGCATGACCCAGCGACCTGAGCCCTATCAAGGCTTCCTGGATAACCGGACGTTCGACGCACTCGACCAACTTGACCGGCTCGCCGTGCGCCGGGGCACGTCGATGGCGGGCCTAGCCCTCGCCTGGCTGCTGGCCGACGATAGGGTCACGCAGGTCGTCATCGGACCCGGGCGGCCCGATCATCTGAAGCCGGTCGTCGAGGCACTGAACTGCCCGATCAGCGGCGAAGACAGGGCAGCGATAGAAGGGGCATTCGGATGGTCGAGCTAAGCGAGATCCAGGCAGCGCGCACGCGGATCGAAGGCGCGGCAATCAGGACGCCGCTGGTCAGGCTCTACGCGGACGCCCCTGCAGAGATCTACCTCAAGCTGGAGAACCTGCAGCCCGTCAATTCGTTCAAGATCCGCGGCGCGACTAACGCGGTGGCGCTCGCTTCGCCGGAGGAGCGGGCCAAGGGTCTGGTCACGGCCAGCGCCGGCAACATGGCGCAGGGGGTCGCGTGGGCGGCGCGCGCGATCGGCGTGCCAGCCACGATCGTCGTGCCCGAGCAGGCGCCAGAGGCGAAGCTCGCCGCGATCGAAAGGCTCGGCGGGCAAGTACGCAAACTTCCTTACGACGACTGGTGGAACATCCTCGTCACAGGAAACCCCGATGGCATCGAGGGCCTTTTCGTGCACCCGGTCTCTGATCCCGCGGTCATCGCCGGAAATGGGACGATCGGCCTGGAAATTCTCGAGGATTTGCCGGACGTCGACGCGGTCGTCATTCCCTACGGCGGCGGCGGCCTGACGACCGGAATCGCCAGCGCGATCAGGGCGCTCCGGCCTGGGACGAAGATCATCACTGCCGAACCGGCGACCGGGTGCGCCCTCCGCGCGGCCTTGGCGGCCGGGCATCCGGTCGATGCTGGCTATAGCGCCTCGTTCGTCGACGGCGCTGGCAGCGGGAAGGTGCTGGACAGCATGTGGCCGCAGGTCAGCCGGCTCGTCGACGAGGCGCTGGCGATCCCACTCGATGAGGTCGCCGCGGCAATCCGGTTGCTGGCCGAGCGTGCGCGGGTCGTCGCAGAAGGCGCGGGAGCCTTGTCGGTGGCAGCCGCGCTGGCCGGCCGGGCTGGCAGCGGCAAGGTCGCGTGCGTCATCTCGGGCGGCAACATCAACCTCAGCACACTGGCCGAAATCTTGCATGACCGCCCTGAGCAGGTCAGCTAGCGTTTCCCGGGCGAGTCACAACTGTTATCAAATCCCAAATTGTGCCCCTTGCACGAGTGTGCGCCAGATGGTTTGATCGGCGGAACAAATTCGAGCGCTGGGGAGGGCGAATTTGACGTTCCGCGTTGTCCGCCGTGCCCAAGCGAGCTGGCGCGGAACGTTGCCGCAAGGAAGCGGCAGGATCGCGCTCGGCAGCGGCGCGTTCGTAGGGCCTTACTCTCTCCGCGCGCGGGTGGAGGACGGCGAGCACTCGACCAACCCAGAGGAACTGATTGGCGCAGCCGAGGCCGGCTGCTTCACGATGTCGCTCGCGAACCTGCTGACCGAGGCCGGCCATCCCGCGGAGGAGCTCCGCACCACCGCCGAAGTCACGCTCGCCGAGGCCGGCGGCGGCTTCAATATCACCAGAATCGCGCTCAGGACCGAGGGCGAAGTGCCAGGGATCGACGACGACGTCTTCGCTGACCTCGCCAGGCAGGCGAAAAACTGCACGGTCTCGCGAGCTCTAGCAGGCACCGAAATCACGCTAGAGGCGCATCTCGCGGCGAGCTAACCCCGATCGACCCCAAGACATTCGGCATTTGCGGGAACTGGAGGCAACGTCCATGAAAGGACGCAGAGTTATTGTCGCGTCGGTGCTCGGCGCGCTTGTCGTCGCAGGCTGCGGCAGCAGCGGCGGCAGCAACGCGAGCGGCGGCACCAAGGCGTGCGTCGCTTCGATAGGACTCGAGGCGCCGATTACCGGCCCGGTGGCCGTGCTCGGCCAGGAGCAGCTGCACTTCGCGCAGCTTGCCATGAAGCTGGACAACAAGGCGAACAAGACGAAGATCACGCTGGTGCAGGGCGACACTCAGCTCGACCCAGCCCAGGCGACCACCGTCACCCAGCAGTTCACCGCGAACTCGAAGATCCTGGCGGTCGTGGGGCCGGCCGGAAGCCAGGAGGTCGAGGCCGTCGGTCCGCTGTTCGCCAGGGCGGGAATCCCGTTCATCTCAGGCTCGGCGACGAACGTCACGCTCACCGAGGGTAAGTACCCGACCTTCTTCCGAGTGGTCTCGAACGACCGCGTGCAGGGCGCGAATGACGCGAACTACATCGTCAAGAACCTGCACCCGAAGGCCGTCATGATCGTCGATGACCAGGAGGTCTACTCGACTGGCCTCGTTGGATTCATGACGCCGATTCTTAAGGCGGCCGGGATCAAGGTGGACCACGAGTCCGTCCCCCAGAAGCAGAACGACTTCTCGTCGCTGGTCGCCAAGCTCAGCCCGGCGACCACGGTTGTGATTCTGCCGTGGCAGGTGGCCGGTAACGCGCAGCAGTTTGGCCGCAACCTCGCGCAGCAGCACAAGAAGGCCGTGATCTTCGGTACCGACGGCCTGTTCTCGCCAGGCGCGTTCACGATCAACGGCTCGTACGTGTCCGCGTTTGGCCCGGACATCAACGCGATTCCGGCCGACGCGTCGCTGGTCGCACAGGCGAAGACGTACGGCACATTCGGTACGTTCGGTCCTCCGATCTTCGCCGCCACCCACGTGATCGACGAAGCGATTGCCTCGGTCTGCAAGGCCGGACAAACGCCTAGCCGCAGCAACGTGCTGGCAGCGATCAAGAAGACGAACGAGTCAACGTCGATTCTCGGGCAGCCGATCAGCTTCGACTCGCACGGGGACAACGCCCACGGCAAGTTCTTCCTGTTCAAGATCGACTCGTCCGGCAAGTACAACCTGATCCCAGGCTGACCGGGCACCTGAGGTAGCCGCTGTGGCGCGCCGGCCGAACACCGGCGCGCCACGAGGCGGCCTGGCAATGGGGCGGATTCGCACCTGATGGGCTTCTTTTTTCAGGAACTGGTCAACGGCATCGTCGTAGGGGCGCTGTACTCCCTGGTCGCGCTCGGATTCTCGATGGTGTACGGGGTGCTGAAGCTGCTCAACTTCGCGCACGGGGACCTGTACATGGTCGGCGCCTTCGCTGGCTACTTCGTGATCCAGTGGTTCGGCGGCTCGAAGGCGCTCGCCATTCCGGTGCCACTGCTGCTGGTGATCATGTTCGTGCTGGCGGCGCTGCTGACCGGCGGCCTTGGCGTAGCGATCGAACGGTTCGCGTACCGCCCGCTGCGCAACGCGCCGCGGATCGCACCCCTCATTACCGCCATCGGCATCTCGTTCTTCCTGGAGAACGCCGCCCTACTGCTATTCGGCGGACAGTACCGGATCTACAACACTTCGGACTTCATCCCGTTCTCGTCGGGGATCCAGATCGGTTCGGTCAGCATCGACGCGGTACAGATCATGGTCATCGTCCTTGGCATCGCGCTGATGGTCGGCTTGCGGCAGTTGGTCGTGCGGACCAAGCTGGGCAAGCAGATGCGCGCCGTGGCCGCCGACCGGGAGGCGGCCGAGATGCTCGGGATCAACGTGAACTTCACGATCGCCGCGACGTTCTTCCTTGGCTCGGCTCTCGCTGGCGTGGCCGGGGTCATGGGAGGGCTGCTGTTCAACCAGGTGACGAACACGATCGGGTTCCTCATCGGCCTGAAGGCCTTCACGGCGGCGGTGGTCGGCGGGATCGGCTCGCTGCCGGGCGCGATGCTCGGCGGCCTGCTGATCGGGATCGCGGAGTCGTTCATCACCGGCTACATCTCTTCGGCGTTCATGAACCTGCTCGTCTTCGCCCTGCTGATCGCCGTGATGCTGGTCAGGCCCAGCGGCTTGCTCGGCCAGGTTCAGCTGCAGAAGGTATGACGGCCCGGTGAACCTCGACAAGCAGCCCTCAGCCGGCCCGCAGGTCGGTGCTGACGAGTGGGTCGCGAGGCAAGAGCACAGGCGCGAGCACCTGCCGTCGTGGCTGGGCTCGGCGCAGCGAGCCAGCGAGCGGCTTGGCTGGTGGCCGAGGCTGGGGCTGGTCACCGTCGCCGGGCTGGTGCTCCCGTTGATCGGTCTCGGTGGCTTTCAGTTGCAGGTCGGCATCGACGCGCTGGTGATCGCGCTGCTCGCGGTGGGCCTGAACATCGTCGTGGGCTGGGCCGGGCTGCTCGACCTCGGCTACATCGCGTTCTTCGGCTTCGGCGCCTACGGCTTCGCGCTGCTGTCGTCGGCCAAGATCGGTGCGGCGGGTATCCACCTTCCCTCGATCTTGGCAGTGCCGCTCGTGATGATCGGCGCCGCGGTGCTCGGCCTGATCGTCGGATGGCCGTCGAGACGCCTGATCGGCGACTACCTGGCGATCGTGACCTTGTTCTTCGGCGAGGCGTTCGTCGAGTTCACGAACAACGTGGCGCCAGGCACGTTCGGCGGACCCAACGGGATCGTCGGGATCGACCCGATCAACTCGTTCGGCATTCAGCTCACGAGCAATCAGTCGTACTACTACCTGCTCGTGGTCTTGCTTGTCCTGGTCATGGCGGTGCTGCGCTTGCTCGAGACCTCGCGTACCGGCCGGGCCTGGCGGGCCGTCCGCGAGGACCCGCTCGCCGCTGCGGCGATGACGATCCCGGTCAACCGGGTGAAGCTGATGGCGTTCGCGTTCGGCGCCATGGTCGCGGCGCTGGCCGGGACGGTCTTCGCGGCCCAGCAGATCAGCGTGTTCCCGCTCGACTTCGATACGCCGATCCTGATCCTGATCTACGCGGGGCTGATTCTGGGCGGGGCCGGCAGCATCGCGGGCGCGGCTACCGGGGCGCTCCTGGTCATGGTCGTCTATGACGGGCTGCTACGCAGCCCGACCGACTCCGGGTACCTGTTCTACGGCCTGATCCTGCTGACGTTGGTGGTCAAGCTGCGCCCGTGGAGGCGGCTGGCCATCGTGCTCGGATCGACGGCAGCGCTCGGTTTCGCCGCTCATGCCGCCGCCCGTGCCATCTCGTCCCGCGCGGTGGCCGGTGGCCCAGCCTCGGGCGGCTGGATCGGCTCCGCCCTGCGGAACTGGGTGATTGTTCCGGCCGATTCCCGCATCCTGGGGAACTTCGGGTTCGTGATCTTGATCTGCTTGCTGATCGCGCTCGTCCAGTTCAAGGACCGGTGGCGGACGATCCTGCTGGTGCCGACGATCTACCTGGCGGCGTTCGTCTGGGAGACCCGGCTAGCGGCCGAGCCGTCGATCACGAGGCAGCTCCTGATCGGCGCGATCCTGATCGTGATGATGAACGCCAGGCCGCAGGGCTTGCTCGGACAGCGCCGGGTGGAGACGCCGACATGACCGATGCGCAGCAGCCGCGCGAGACCGTCCTCCGCTTGGAGCAGTTGTCGCTCGCCTTCGGCGGCCTGGCGGCGTTGTCCGGCCTCGACCTGGAGATCGGCGCCGGCGAGATCGTCAGCCTCATCGGCCCCAACGGGGCCGGCAAGACGACCGTCTTCAACGTCATCACGGGCGTCTACCAGCCGAGTTCTGGCGACGTCAGATTCCTGGGACGCTCGATCGCCGGACTCGCGCCGCACTCCATCGCGCGGCTCGGCATCGCCCGCACGTTCCAGAGCCTGCGGCTGTTCCTGAACATGTCCGTGCTCGAGAACGTCATGGCCGCGACCTACGGCGGCACGAAGGCCATGCCGTGGGAGTCGATCCTGCGGCTGCCCAGGGCGAGGCGCGAGGAACGCCAGGCACGGGACCGGGCCCACGAGGTGCTGTCGGTCTTCGGCCAGCGGCTCGCGGGCTACCGATGGGATCAGCCCGCGTACTCCCTGTCGTACGCGAACCGCCGTCGGCTGGAGATCGCACGCGCGCTCGCGACCGACCCCAGGTTGCTGCTGCTCGACGAGCCGGCCGCTGGGATGAATCCCGCGGAGACGCACGAGATCACCGAGCTGATCAGCCTGCTGCGCGACGAGCTAGGGGTTGCCATCTGCGTCATCGAGCACGACATGCACGTCGTGTCCGGCTGTTCCGACCGGGTCATCGCCCTCGACCACGGTGTCAAGATCGCCGAAGGCGAATTCGATCACGTGGCCAACGATCCCGCGGTGGTCGAGGCCTACATGGGCCGCGACCCAGAAGCCCTGGCGGAGTCTTGAGTGCCGTGCCGGAGGCGCGCAGTGAGTGTGCAGTGCCGGAGGCGCGCATGAGTGTGCAGTGCCGGAGGCGCGCGTGACGACACAGCTGCTGAGCCTGGACAACGTCACCACCTACTACGGGCAGATGCGAATCCTCGAGGGCGTCAGCCTGCAGGTCGGCAACGGCGAACTCGTCTGCCTGCTGGGCGGCAACGCGTCGGGCAAATCGACGACGCTCAAGACGATCCTCGGGATCGTGCAGCCCAGGTCCGGCAAGGTGCTGCTCGACGGCGAGGACGTGAGCCGCTGGCCGGTCCCGCAGCGGATCGCCAAGGGCATCGCGATCGTGCCGGAGAACCGCAGGCTCTTCGGGCAGCTGACGGTGCGGGAGAACCTCGAGCTCGGGGCGGTGCTGCGCGGGCGTGACAAGCTGGACGAGGACTACGACCGGATCCACACGCTCTTTCCTCGCCTGCTCGAGCGGCGCGCCCAGCTGGCTGGCACCCTCTCGGGCGGCGAGCAGCAGATGGTCGCAATGGGCCGCGCGCTGATGTCGCGGCCGCGCCTGTTGCTGATGGATGAGCCCTCGATGGGCCTGTCGCCTGCGCTCGTGCAGCAGAACTTCCGGATCATCAAGGAGGTTCACCTGTCCGGCGTGGCCGTGCTGATGGTCGAGCAGAACGCCACCATGGCGCTGACGATCGCCGACCGCGGCTACGTCCTGTCGACCGGCGAAATCGTGCTCGACGGCGCCGCCGCCGACCTTTTGCGCAGCGAGGACCTCAAGCGCGCCTACCTCGGCCGCTAATCCGTCCAGCCGCCCGGCCCTTGCCTCGCCCCTGCCTCGTTCTGCCTCGTTCTGCCTCGCCCCTGCCTCGTTCTGCCTCGCCCTGCCTCGCGCTGTTCATGATCACGGACACTTTTTGGCAGCTCTGCAGAAAGATCTCCGTGATCATGGTCGGGAGTCGCGCCGACGGCGCGGAGTCGGGCGGAGGCGGGCTGAGGCCTCCGCGGTCGGCGTTGACCGGGAGAAGTTCTCAGCCTATTTTTCAACTAATGAGAAATTCGTCTGCCGACGTGGCTTCGGCACACCCAGCCCCAGGTACCGGCAGCGAATCGGTGCCCTCACCCGCGATCCTCGGCGCGCGCGCTCGCTTCAGCTCGCTCCGCGGAGACTTCGTCTACCTCGATGCGCCCGGCGGCACCCAGACACCGGACGAGGTGGCCGCCGCGGCGGCCCAGGTGTACCTGGAATCGAGCGGCAACACCGGCGCCCCGTACGCGACGAGCAGGCGGCTCGAGGCCCTCGTGGACGAGGCGCGCGCGGCATCGGCGCGCTTCTTCGGGTGCACGTCCGACGAGATCGTGTTCGGCGCGAACATGACGTCGCTCAATTTCACGTTCTCCCGCACGCTCGGCAGGCAGCTGAGTCCCGGCGACGAGATCGTCGTGACCAGGCTCGACCACGACGCCAACGTGGCGCCGTGGCTGGACCTGGCTGCCGACCGCGACCTGGTCGTCCGGCACGCGGACGTGCACGCCGACACCAGCCTGGACCTGTCGGACCTGGAGGCCCAGCTAGGGCCGCGGACCAAGGTCGTCGCGTTCCCGTGGGCGGCGAACTCGACGGGCACGATCGTGGACGCCAGGGCGATCAGCGACCTCGCCCACCAGGCTGGCGCGCTCGCCTGGGTCGATGCCGTCCAGTACGCGGCGCACGAGCCGATGGACGTGCGGGCGATCGACGCCGACATAGTGATCTGCTCCTCGTACAAGTTCTGCGGCCCGCACCTTGGGATCGCGTACGGGAAGCGTGACCTGCTCGAGTCGTGGAAGCCGTACAAGGCGCGACCGGTCGGGTTCGACCCGGTCGGCCACAGGTTCGAGACCGGGACGCTGGCCTACGAGCTGCTCGGCGCCCTGCTCGCCACCTACGCCTACTTGGACAGTCTCGGCGGCATGGAGGCGCTCGCCGCCTGGGAGCGCGCGCTCGGCGAGCGGATGATGGCCGGGTTCCCTGCTGGCACGCGGCTCTACGGCCTGCCGACGATGGCGGGCCGGGTGCCCACGTTCCTGATCAACTTCGATGGCGTCTCGTCGGCCAAGCTCAGCCATGAACTCGCCGAGCACGGCTTCGGCGTCTGGAGTCATGGCAGCTACTACGCGCTTGGCCTGCACGAGCGGATCGGGTGGGGCGAGGCCCTGCGGGTCGGACTCGCGCATTACAACACCTACGAGGAGATGGACAGGTTCAACGAGGTCCTCGGCGAGCTGGTCGCCAAGCACCAGTCCGAGTCCCCGCCGGCCTCGCAGGACGCCGAATGACCGGCCAGCAAGTACCCGGCGGCGCCGTCGTCCAGGCGGACCAGATCCCGGCTCAGCCGGGATCTGGCGGTGCCAGCCTGCGGCAGCTGCTCGACACCGGGGCAGGCGGGCCAGGCCTGGTCAGGCACCTGGTGGACCTGCCGCCTCGGTCGAGTTTCGCCGGCACGGCCCGTGAGGCCGGCGAACTCTGGTTCGTGATCGGAGGCGAGGGCCAGCTGGCCGTAGGCGGAAAGCCGGGTACGGCGCTCACGGCGGACCGGGCTTTCTGGGTCCCGTCCGGCAGCGACTTCGCGGTCCATGCCGACGACGCCGCTGATCTGCGTCTGGACATCGTCGCGCTTCCGGCCGACGGGCCAGTCAACGCAGCGGCCGGGGCCAGTGCCCTGCAGAGCAGCGACTTCGGCGACTGCGAGATCGAGACGACCGGCGACCGGCAATTCCGCGTGCTGTTCGGACCGGGCAAAGGGTGCTCGGTCGCCACGCAATTCGTCGGCGAGATCCCGCCCGGGCGCGCGCCGGAACACAGCCACCCGTACGACGAGGTCGTGCTGATCCTGCGCGGAACTGGGACGGCGCACATCGGCGGCGCCGAGCATGCCATCACGCCTGGCACGTGCCTGCATCTGCCGCCTGGTTTGCCGCACTGCCTGGAGAACACCGGATCCGACGGGATGCGGGTGCTCGGCGTCTTTCACCCGGCCGACAGCCCGGCAGCCAAGCTCCCTCCTGGTCGCTAGCCCGGCCCGGCGCATGGTCCCGAGGCTCCCGTCAGCCTGAGGCCGGCGCCGCCGGCGCGTTCGTGCGGGCGCGGATCGCCGCAGCGACGTCCGGCTGGACCGTGCCGACGAGGTCGAGCGCGGTGTCGAGCGACGCGAGGCCGGCGTCTGACCCGAGGCCGGTCGCGACGAGCGCGCCGCACGCGACGGCGAGCCAGGCCGCCTGCAGGTAGTCGCAGCCGTGCAGGAGTGCGGCGATGAAGCCCGCGTCGAAGGCGTCACCGCAGCCGGTGGTGTCGACGACAGGGACCTCGATCGCGGGCACTTCGACCACCCCTTCGCCCCACTGGAGCGAGCAGCCGTCGGCGCCTCGCGTGACGGCGACCCCGGCCGCGCCGGCGGCGCGGGCGGCGGCCATCGCCCTGGTGAGGTCGTCCTCGCCGGTGAACAGGCGGATCTGGTCCTCGTTCGGCATGAACCAGTCACAGACGGCCAGCAGCGGCTTCAGCAGGTCGAAGCTCGCGGCGTCTCCCACCCGGAGGACGTCAAGCGTCACCAGGAAGCCCCGGTCCTTCGCTGCCCTGGCGAGAGCTTCCAGCGGTGCGCCCGCCCACGGGCCGAGAGCGTCCGGGCCGCCGATGTGCAGCACGGGCCGACTCCCCCCGGCCGCGTCGTCGAGGATCTCCGCGGTCAGGTCACCGGGTTCGAGCAGCTGCGTCGCCCCTGGCGCGTGCAGCGCTGGTCGCTCTCCGTTCGGCCGGATCGGCAGGATCGTCGCGGAGGTGCGCTGCCCCTGCTTGCGAAGGACGTAGCGGGTATCCACACCCTCCTTGTCGAGCAGCATCGCCAGCAGGTCGCCGAGTGCGTCGTCGCCGATCGCGCCGCAACTGAAGACCGGGACGCCGAGCCTGGCCAGGTCCACGCTCGGGCCGGCGGCTGTGCCCGCCGCGGTCGCCTTGATCTCCTCAAGGAGGACAGATCTCTGCCCGAGCGGAATCTCGCTGACGGGACGTCCGAGAATGTCGAGGATGTGAACACCGACGCTGAAGACCGGTCCGAGGCTCATTGGCCGTCGCCGTTCCTGGCCATGGCGTAACGGCGGCGCCTCGCCTCGGCTGTCACCTCGTCCAGTTGCTCAGTCGTCAGGATGCTCGGGTCGCCGATCTGCAGGGCCAGGCGGTAGGTGCGGGCCAGCCACTCGAGCATGATCGCCTTGTCGTATGCCTCTGCGAGCGACGCGCCATACGTCACCGCCCCGTGGTTCTGCAGGATGGCCGCCGAGCGTGGCCTGTCCAGCTCGCACAAGGCCTTCTGAATACCGGAGGCCAGCGAGTCGGAGCCGAAACGCTGGTAGCCGACCACCGGCACCGGGCCGCCGAGGCGGGCGATCGAGTAGTGGATCGCCGGCAGGTACTCAAGAGTCGCGGAGACTGCTACGACCTCAGCCGAGTGGGTGTGGACGACCGCCGCCGCTTTGGTGGCGGCGTAGATGGCCAGATGGAAAGGCGTCTCGGAGGACGGGCCCGCCGTCCCGTCCCGCACGACGTCCCCATTCAGCGAAACCACCCACAGATCGTCGGGCTCGACATCCTCATACGGAATGCTCGTGGGCGAGATGACGACGTGATCGCCGACCCGGCAGCTCAGGTTGCCCGCGGTGCCGTACGCGAGCCCGTCCGTGATCAGCCGCCGGCCGTAACCGGCGATCTCCGCCGCGGCGTCGTGCCAGCGCGCCAGGGTCTCCTGCTCCAGGTTCATCTGCGGACCTCACATAGCCGCGGGGAGCGCCCCGCTCCAATACATATCGGACGACCGATTATAAAAATACTCCCGCGCCGCGTCATCGGCCCTGCGATCGAGGCGCGGCGTAGACCGGCAGTCGGCTTGGCCCAGCGATCGAGGGCCGACGTGGACCGGCCGTCCGCCAGCGGGCCAGCGCGAGGCGTCAGTCGGCTGCGTGCCGGCGAGGTCCGATCGGGCAGCGATACTTATCCCATGACGGTTGATTTCAGCCCAGTCGAGCATGTGCTCGAAGGTCTGCGGGGGGCGGGGTACCTCGCCGACAGCACCACAGGGACGGTCGTCCACTTGGCCACCGCGCTGGGGAAGCCAGTGCTCGTCGAGGGGCCTGCGGGCACCGGGAAGACGCAGCTCGCCAAGAGCGCCGCGCTCGCCGCAGGGAAGCGGCTGATCCGCCTGCAGTGCTACGAGGGCCTGGACGAGTCCAAGGCGATCTATGAGTGGGACTACCGGCGGCAGTTGCTGCAGCTTCAGCTGCATCAGGGCTCGTCGACGTCAGACCTCGACGCGGCTGGGATCTTTGGCGAGGAGTTCTTGCTGAGCAGGCCGCTGCTCGCCGCGATCCGGTCCGATGAGCCGGTCGTGCTGCTGATCGACGAGGTCGATCGGCTGGACATCGAGAGCGAGGCGCTGCTGCTCGAGGTGCTGTCGGACTACCAGGTGTCGATACCCGAGTTCGGCACCGTGACCGCGCGGCACATCCCGCAGGTGTTCCTGACCTCGAACAACAGCCGCGATCTGTCGGAGGCCCTGAAGCGGCGCTGCCTGTTCCTGCACCTGGGTTATCCGAGCGTGGAGCGCGAGGCCGAGATCGTCCAAATGCACGTTCCCGAGCTGGCCGGGCACCTCGCCACCGAGATCGCCGAGCTGACCGCGGTGCTGCGGCAGGCCGACCTGAAGAAGCCGCCGTCGATCGCCGAGTCGCTGGACTGGGCGCGGACGCTGCTGACGCTGGGGGCGACCGACCTGAGCGATGACCTGATCAGGAAGACGCTGTCGGTGCTGCTCAAGTACGAGCGGGACATCGACACCGCAGCGGCTGAGCTTCGGATCTAGGCGCCGAAGGTCCCCTGACATGCAAGAGATGCTGGCTTCGCTGGTGGATGAGCTTCGGAGCGTCGGGATCGGCGTCTCCGTGGGCGAGCATCTGGACGCTGCGCAGGCGCTGTCGCGGGTCTCGTTGTGGGACAAGGACATCGTTCGCGCCGCGCTGCTGAGCACGCTGATCAAGCGCGCTGAGCACGTCGAGACGTTCAACTTGGTGTTCGAGCTGGTGATGGCGTCGCCGGGGGATAGGGAAGCCTCGCTGGTCGAGGCGATGTCGGACGAGCAACTGCAGGAGACCCTGCTGCAGGCGGTTGGTGCGCGTGACCGGCATCTGCTGCGGCTGCTGGCCGATGAGTACGTCCGCCGGTTCGGCGGGCTCGAGCCAGGGCGACCGGTCGCTGGGGTGTTCGCGACCATCGCAGTGAACCAGGCAGCCGACCTGGCCGGGATCCGCGATGCGTTGCTGGAGTCCGGTGAGAGCCCTGTTGACGCTGAAGGATTTGGAGGCGCGGGCGGGGGATCGGGTTCCGGCGCGGGGTCGGGACCGGGCGGCGGCGGGTCCAGTGGGCTGCGCGGGCGGCTCGCCGAGGCGCGCGCCGACCGAGCTGTCGCGGACGTCCGGGCCGAACTGCGGGCCGCGGTGCAGCGGGCGCTGGTGGCAGACCGCGGCGCGCAGGCGGTCAGGGAGAGTATGCGGGTCGAACTGCCGGAGGACATGGACATCGTGACCGCGTCTGCGACGGAGCAACGGGCGATGGCCGCGGCGATCGGGCCGATGGCGCAGCGGCTGACGTACGTGCTCGCGCGGCTGGCCGTGCGGCGACGGCGGACGATGTCGATCCGGCGGACGATGCAGCGGGCGATGGGCACGGGCGGGGTGCCGTTCCGGCTGGTGACCGAGCCGGCCAGGCCGCCGCGGCCGGAGATCGTCGTGCTGGCTGACATGTCGGGGTCGGTGGCGGCGTTCTCGCGGTTCACGCTGGACCTGCTGGTGGCGCTGGACTCGCGGCTGAACCGGCTGCGGGTCTTCTCGTTCGTGGACGGGGTCGCGGACATCACCGAACTTGTGCGGGAGGCGCGCGCCGCCGGGCGGCGGCTGTCGGCGCGGGAGGCCGCGCGCGACGCGGTGCGTTGGAGCGGGAGTTCGGACTACGGGTTCGTGATGCGGGAGTTCGCGCGAGAGCACGCGCCGCGGCTGACGCGCCGGTCTGTGGTGCTGGTCGTCGGGGACGCGCGGTCGAATTTCGGTGAACCGCGGGTTGAGGCGTTCGCGGAGATCTGCGAGCGCGCCGGGCGGGTGTACTGGCTGAATCCTGAGCCGCGGCGGTTCTGGAACGACGGCGATTCGGTGATCGGGCGGTACGCGCCGCTCTGCGCGCAGGTCAGGGAGTGCAGGACGCTGCGGCAGATCGCCGACTTCGTCGAGTCGCTGACGGTTGGCTCCGCGGCCTGACCCGCGCCTGCCAACTGGGCCGAGGCGGCTAGCTGCCCTGGTTCAGCCGGTCGGCCGCGGCCCGGCCGGCGTCGGCCGTGCTGCGCAGGAAGCTGACGAGAATCTCCAGGCCGTCGTCGCCGTACCGGGCGCAGATCTCGTCGATCGCGCTGTTCATCCCCGAGTCGACGAGATAGAGACGCAGTATCTCTGCGCCCCTGCCCTTCGCGACCTCGACGACAACTCCGCGGCGGTCGGACGGGTCACGGCTGCGCTCGATCCAGCCGTCGCGCTCGAGCCTGTCGAGCACGCCCGTCATCGTCGCGGGATGCAACCCGGCGCGCTTGGCCAGGGCGCTCGGGCTGATCGGGCCGTACCGGCTGATCAGGTCGAGACATCCCAGGTCCGTGGGCTTCAGGTCAACCCGCGCGCCCACGCTGTTGTTGAGCAGCGACAGCTGAGTCCCGAGGTCGCGGAGGGACTCCTTGACGGCCCTGACCAGTCCTCCGCGAAGTGCTACCGATTCCATATGTTAAGCTTTCCGTATCATACGAGTTACAGAACAACTCTAGCGGAAGGTCAGCTGAAGATGCACCTCGCGATCTTTGGCGCGACAGGCGCCACCGGAACTAGCCTCACCGACCAGGCACTCGCGGCCGGCCACGACGTGACGGTGATCGTCCGCGATCCCGCCCGCCTGGCCGTCCCGGCGCACCCACGGCTGAGGGTCATCACCGCCGACGTGATGGACCCGGCATCCATCGCTCCTGCCATAGAAGGCGCGGACGCCGTAGTCTCCGCCGTCGGGCCGCGGGGGACTGGGCCCACCACAGTGATCGGTGACAGCGTGCGCAGCATCGTCGCGGCTATGGAGAAAACCGGCGTCAGGCGGTTCGTCCAGGTCAGCGGATCGATCGTCGCCGACGAGGGCGAAAGTCTCTACATGCGCTACCTGGTCAAGCCCGTAGCGCGGCGTACGTTCCTTCGCCATGTCGCCGCCGACATGCGCGCGGGAGAGGACGAGATCCGGCGCAGCGACCTGGACTGGACGATCGTCCGCCCGCCTGCGCTGAACGACAAGGCCGCCACGGGCACGTACCGCACCGCGATCGACAGGAATCTGCCGCACGGGTTCAGCGTCTCCCGCGCCGACCTGGCCGCGTGCATGCTCGGGCTGCTCGGCGACCCGGCGGTCGTGCGCAGGCACGTGGCCATCGCCAACTGACCCGACAGATCCGTACGGCGGACCGGTGTCTTCACGGATTACGTACAGGTCGCGACCAACAGCTGACGCGTGCTCGGGACGCCCCTGCTTGGCGTCTGGCAGGCGAAATGGTGTCTTCCGGGCAGCTCACGAGCGAACCACGATCTGCTCGCTCGTGATCGCAGCATGGAGTCGGCAAGTGGCGTAGCGTGGCCGGCGGAGGTCGGTTGCAATGAGCTTTCAGAAGACGCCAAGTGGGACACGCGGCGGCAGGGGCGTCCCGTCGAACGGGCTCACACGCTTCGTCAACCGCATGATGATGAAGTGGCACCGGCGGTCGGGAAACAAGTTCCAGGGAATGGATCTGGTCTACCTGACGACGGTCGG
Source organism: uncultured Actinomycetota bacterium (assembly GCA_963696215.1). Lineage (GTDB taxonomy): Bacteria > Actinomycetota > Actinomycetes > Streptosporangiales > Streptosporangiaceae > Chersky-822. The sequence goes on along the minus strand of CAVOJF010000001.1, from coordinate 204,132 downwards.
CGCCAAGAGCGGGCAGAAGCGGCAGGTCACCGTCAGCAGGTTCGCGGACGGCCCCGATGCGTGGCTCGTTATCGCGTCGGTTGGCGGCGCGGCCGTCCACCCGGCCTGGTACCACAACATCGCGGCGCACCCCGATCAGGTGTGGGCCGAGATCGATGGCCAGCAGATCCACGTGAACGCGCTACAGCTCGAGGGCGAGGAGCGCGAGGTCGCATGGAGGCGGATCTCCGACATCCAGCCCCGTTACGCGGCTTATGAGAAGAAGACTGACCGGGTGATCCCGGTCATCCGCCTCACGCGGTCCGCCTGAGCAGCGACGTCAGGCGGAGCGGTCGGCTGGCTGGCTCTTTAGTCCGTCGAGGACGAGGGCGAGCAGCCGGTCGGCCTGTTGGTTGTCATCGCCCGCCCACTCGGTGGTCATGCTGATGGCGTGGACCAGTCGCATCAGGTCGGCCGGATCGGCGTCGGCCCGTACCACGCCAGCCTCCTGGGCGTGACTGACGACGTCGGTCGCTGCCCCGCGCACCATGGCGCCGCCAGAGGACATCAGCTCTGAGTCCTTGTTATGCGTAGTGAGCAGTGCCGTGGTTAGCATGCGCTTGGTGCGGCCGAAGTCGATCAAGTCCCGCAGCCAGCTCGCCAGAGCCTCGGCGGGCGGCTTCGAGGCGATGAGCTCGTCCGCTCGCGCTCGCAATGCCTCCACCTGGTCGCGGTAGACCGCCTCGAGCAGCGCCTGGCGCGTGGGGAAGTGGCGGTACAGCGTGCCGATCCCGACACCCGCCCGCCGGGCGATCTCCTCGAGGGAGACGTCATCGGCCCCGTGCTCGGCGAACGCGGCCGCCGCGGCCGTCAGCAGCTTCTGGTAATTGCGCAGGGCGTCGGCGCGCATGCCACGAGTCGCGCTGGGCTGCGAGGGCTGCGTGCCCGATCCCGTTGCCATCTCTCACCTACCTCGGGACTTGCAAAACGGAGGCAGCCTCCGTATAGTTACCGGAGGGATCCTCCGAATAGATAATAGCTCGCCTAGTGCCCGTTGGCGACCCATGGGGCCAGCGGCGCTCGGCATCGCGCCTGGAAGGAACCTGGTGCCCACCTCAACGCTTTCTCGCCCTGTAACTCCAAGCCCTGAGCTGCCCGGCCCGCGGCGGGACCGGCGGGGCGTCGTCCTCACCGTCGTGCTCTGCGCCCAGCTCATGATCGTGCTCGACCTGACCGTGGTGAACATCGCCCTGCCGAGCATCGCCCACGGTCTGCACTTCTCCGCTTCCAGCCTGGCCTGGGTGCTCAACGCCTACTCGCTGACCTTCGGCGGGCTGCTGCTGCTCGGGGGCCGGGCCGGCGACATCCTCGGCAGGCGGCGGATGTTTCTCGCCGGAATCGCCATCTTCACGGCCGCATCGCTCGCCGGAGGCCTGGCCACGTCAGCCGCGTGGCTGCTAGCCGCGAGGGCGGTTCAGGGCGTGGGTGGCGCCATCGCCTCGCCGGCTGTGCTGGCGACCATCGTGTCCGGGTTCCCGGAAGGACGGGAACGGACCAGGGCGCTCGGCGTCTTCACCGCCGTCATGATGGGCGGCGCCTCGCTCGGGCTCGTACTCGGCGGAATGATCACCGAGTGGGCGTCGTGGCGCTGGGTCCTGTTCGTCAACGTGCCGATCGGCATCGCTGTGCTCCTCGTCGCCCCGCGGATCCTGCCCGAGTCCGCGCGGCAGCCTGGCCGGTTCGACTTCGTAGGCGCGCTGACCTCGACGGCGGGCATGTCGGCGCTCGTCTACGCATTCCTCCGCGCGGCCGCCAGCGGCTGGACGGACCGGCTCACGCTTGCGGCGTTCACCGGCGCCGTGGCGCTGCTCGGCGCGTTCCTTGTCAACGAGGCCCGCAGCCCGCAGCCGATCACGCCGCTGCGGCTGTTCGCCGATCGCAGCCGGTCGGGTTCGTACGTCGCGCGGCTGCTGCTGGTCGCGGGCATGTTCGGGATGTTCTTCTTCCTGACGCAATACGTGCAGGAGGTCCTGCGGTTCAGCCCGCTGCGGGCAGGCGTCGCGTTCGTGCCGCTGACCGGCGCGCTGTTTGCGGTCTCGCGCATCGCGCCGCAACTCATCGCGCGGTTCGGGCCTAAGGCGCCGATGGTGGCCGGGCTCCTACCGGTGGTCGGCGGGATGATCTGGCTGAGCCAGATCACCCCCGGTACGGGCTACGTCCAAGGGATTCTCGGACCGATGCTGCTGCTCGGCATCGGCATGGGCATCACGTTCGTGCCGCTGACGATGGCCTCGCTCGCGGGCGTCCGGCCTGAAGACTCAGGGGCCGCGTCCAGCATGGTCAACGTGACCCAGCAGGTCGGCGGGGCGCTAGGCCTCGCGATCCTGGTGACCGTCTTCGGCACGGCCCGCAAGACCGCGGCTCAGCATCCGCTGCGTGGAGCAAGCCCGGTCGCGAGGGCACACGAGATCCTGACCCACGCAATGGCCATGTCGTTCACCACGGCGGCGGTCTTCGACGTGTGCGCCCTGCTCGTGATCATGTTCGCGATCAGAATGCGGATGGCGGCCAGGCAGCCAGGGCCGACAGTCAGCGTGACCGACGGCTCCTGAATCCGTCGGCGAGCCTGGCCCAGCGACACATGTTACTGGGCCAGGCTCGCCACGATCCCAGGTCAGCGGCCACGAGCACAGAAGACAGACAGTGTGTGTCAAAGGCCGAAGCCACATTAGCCACTTTCAGCCAGACGTCGCCGCACGCGCTCGAGCGCCTCAAGGAAAGGCCGCTCGAGAAAAGCGCCATGGTCTGGCTCGCCATGATGGTGCGAGATCCGGCCCTCGGGGTACCTGACCGCGACGTTCCTGACGCGCTCCAGGCCACCTTCGATCATGGCCATCATCGACCGCGCGTGCTCGGTGTCGAACTGCGACCATTCGCCATCCCCGCACGCCACGTATACCGGCGAGGTATGAGCGAAAACGCCGCGCTCCCAGGAGTCGTAGTGGCTGGGAGCGTCGAAGTACTGCGGGCCGCCGCACCGCGCCGCCAGCCAGCAGTTGCCATCGACGCGCACCTCGGCCTGGAGGTCTAGCCGACGCGCGCCATTCACGTCCTCGGCCGAGGCGACCACCCGGCCGTTCTGGATCAGCTGAAGCGTCCCGATCGGGAAGATGCTCTCACCATGGGCCGAGACGCTGACCGTGCCAGGTCCGGACATCTGAACGCGATCGCCGATCTCGTGCCCTTCGACGCTCAGGTCGATCATCGGCCCTCCGCTCAGGAAGGTGCGGCCAGCGCGGACAGCCCTGGTCCACGCTTCATAACTGAAGGTCTCATCGCCGAGCCTGGCATAGGTGCGGTACAGGCCCACCGGCACGTCGGCGCTCATCTTGTCGGTGCCGCCCACGAGCGGCAGCCGGTAGCCGCAGTTGAGGTAGCGGTAGTACTCCTCATGAAGGGATCGCCGCTGGACGATCATCTCGATGGCGTCGGCCCGCCCGGTGGCGATGAGCACCGCGGGCTCGCCGTTCGGCAACGGGAAATGCGGGATGACGACGGTGCCGTCCTGCTCGTGACACCGGTCGGCCCAGTCGCTGATCGTGGTCTCGAGCCATCCGCCAAGCTCCGCCTCGGTCGGACCGTCGGTACACCACGGCATCACCGGTCGCTGCAGCCCCCACAGAATGAGGTGACCGAAGAACGGCTGGCGGTTCTCCTGGCTCACCCACGTGACGTGACGGCCGTCCGCGGTGGCGAGAGGTGAACCGGTGAACTCCTCAGTGGATGTGAACAAGCTGCCCCACTGACTCTGCAGCAGGTTCACCACGTTCAGGTCCTCGCCCTGCTGCTCGGTCAGCGATCCTTGCGCGGACAGGAAATGGACATGGGAGTCTCCGGAGTACCAGCCGCGCTCGTTCATCGACGTCCAGCGGCGGATCCGCAGCGTGAGTTCCCGCTGCCCGGCAGCGATCGGGATCCGCTCCCTGAGCGGCTCGTACTCAAAGCCCCGCGCGACATCCGCGATCACTTCGCCGGTAGGCAGCCAGCCCTGACAGGTTCCGTCGATATAGGCATAACTAAGCCTGCCCAGCCGGACATCTCCGCCGACGTCGATGTGCCAGGTGCCGAGGTCAGAGTTCACATGCGAGTGGTGACCATGCGGCTGATACGGAACGCCGGCCGCCGAGCGGAACGCGACGCGGCACGGCACCGGCCGGCCGGTGTCATCGTCTAGCACCGTCACATGGACCCAGTTGCGCCCCTGCTCGGCGACCTCCACTCGCATGCCAGTCTGCGCAATGGGTTTGTCGTGACTGAGTTCGCTCCAGCGGAAACGGCCTACCTCGCGATCGCCGTCCTTCACTACAACGGTCGCCGATCCGATCGCCGACACCCGTGCATAGGCATGGGGGCTCTCGGGGTCGGCGGATTCGCCCCATCCCTTCGCCGGGTCGGTTATCAGGTCGGTGACGTCGTCTGATTCCGGCAATCGGTATGCATAGGCAGCCACGCCACGATCCACGTCGACGACCGGTTCGCGGAGCGCCTGCGGACCGTCCGGGCCAAGCGCCGTGAACCGCAGCGTTCTGGCGGCCTCGCGCCGGAACGGGTGCTCGCCTGCGTTCCCGATCGTGATCGCTGCGACGTCGACAGTCGCTTCGACAGCCTTGATCTCGAGCTTGTCGATCCTTGAGAGCGGGTGCGGGTTATCCCAGACCCACATGTAGTAGTTCGCGAGAGTGTTGGAGACCTCTGTCTGGCGCCACCCGGCTTCGTCCCACCGGCCCTCGTAGCGGTTCGGCAGGCCGAACTCAGCGCTTGATGCCGCAAGAAACGGCCCGCTGGCATCCCAGGCGTCGCCCGGTCGCGCCGCGATCTCAAGCCGTTCGCGGATCGGAACCGCGACTGTCGTCGCCTCAGCATCGGCGAGGCGGAACTTGTATTCAGCGACCACGCGCCCAGGAGCCGGGCGATCGTCGTCGCCGGCTTGCACACGACAGTGCGCCACGATGACGTGGTCGGCGACGCGGTCAACGGGAATGACTACCGATTCGCCAGGCCTGACACGAACGAAACATGGGCCATCAGGCCTGGCCGGGTCACCGATTCGGAACGGCAGGCCGTGAAAAATCTGGTCACCAGTCGGCGGCCGCCGGGCGCTGCCGAGCGTTTCCAACCCCGCGCTGCACAACTCGGCCAGGTCAAGCGGTTCGTAGTCGGCCATGTCAGCCGCTCCTGCGGGCCTTGCCCAGGACAGTCCTGAGGTCGGCGAGGTCGAACGGAGCCTGGGCTGGAACGATGATCTCCTGCGCTCCCGCGGCTACGAACTCCTCGACCTGGTCAACCTCTTCTGGCCCGTCGAGGAGAACGCTGCGCTCGATGGCGGACGGATCCCGGCCGACCTTCTCGCACCATTGGTCAAGGACGCGCGCCTTGTGCGCGAAGGTCGCCACCGGGCCGAAGCCGGTCCAGACATCGGCATGCTCCGCGGCGACGCGGAGCGTCACCCGTTCTCCTTCGCCACCGATCATTAGCGGCAGCGGTCCCAGCGGCGGCGGGTTGAGCTTGGCGAGCCTCGCCTTGATCCGGAGAACACCCGCCTCGAGTGCGGCTGCCCGGGAGCGGGCGCTGCCGAAGTCGAAGCCATACTCCTCGTAGTCGCGATCCGCCCAGCCGGCGCCGTAGCCGAGCACGACCCGGCCGCCACTGATGTGGTCGATAGTTCTCGCCATGTCTGCGACCAGGTCAGGGGAGCGATAGGAGTTGCAGCTCACGAGGACGCCGATCATAGGACGGACCGTGTCGCAGGCCAGCGCCGCGAGCAGCGACCATCCTTCGAAGTGGCGGCCGTCCGGATCGCCGGACAGCGGGAAGAAATGGTCCCATGTCCAGATCGAGTCAGCTCCGAGTTCCTCGGCCCGCCGCCACCCGTCGCGCAGCTCGCTGACCGAGCAGTGCTGCGGCTCGAATTGCACGCCCACCCTGAAGCACTGCATAGATTCTTCTCCTCCCGGCGCCATAACCTTGCAGCTGGATCAAGCAATAGAGCGGGACGTTTGTCAACTCGATTCGGCCTCCCGGCTCCAGGCGGTATGCCGCGGCGCGGCGACTCGCGCGGCCAGGGCGCAGCCTGATGCTGATCCTGGATGCGGGTGCCTTCGTAGCGGCCGAACGGGGGGACCGGGATGTCGTGGCCCTAGCAAAGCGGGAACGGCTGGCAGGGCGACCGCCGGTGACCAACGGCGCGGTCGTCGCGCAGGTCTGGCGGGGCGGCCGCGGGCGGCAAGTCCCCGTCGCCAGCTCTTGGCCGGCACGGAGGTGGTTCCGGTCGATGAGACTCTCGGCGCAGGGCAGGCATGCTGCTGGCGGCAAGCGGGAGGTCGGATCCGGTCGATGCGGCGGTCGTCAGCCAAGCCGCAGATGGCGACGACATACTTACGTCGGATCCTGGTGACCTTTGGGCGCTCGCGGAAGCAGCGGGCGTTCATGTCGAGCTCATCGCAATCTGACAGCCGGGCCCTGACTCTGCCGTCGGATCGTCGATCTAGGGGCGGTCGTCCCCTGTCTCGAGGAGCTTGCCGTTCTTCGACAGGTCTGGGTCGGTGCATGAGGAGAGGTCGAAACAGCACGGCCGTCTCTTCCCGCTCTCCATCTTCGAGATGCTCACGTCGACCCGTCGTGTGCGCGTGTCAGGGTTCTTCGTGGCGTTGACCCAACGCACCCATTCCCAACGGGCCATCGGGGTGATCTCGGTCCATAGCTTCTGGATCTTCTCCGGGGCCGCCGCCAGAGCTGTCGCCAGGTCCTCGGGCACGCTCGGGTCTGGCCAGTCCTTGGTCACCTCGATGTCGAGCGTCGCAGCGTCACCCACGCCAATGCCAGCATCGTTTTGCAGCGCGTCATCTACCCGCATCCAGTGGCCAGACTTTCCGTCTGGTTCGAGCACGGTCTGGAACTCGACGCCATTGATCGTTCCGTGAACGGCCACCTGCCCGCGCGACGGCAGGTTCTTGCTAGCCGTCTCAGGCAAGCGCAACACCGCCGATGTGTCGATCGTGGACAACGTGGCGTCGAAGCGAATGGTCGCTCCCTCAGTGCGCTGAGTCACCGCCGTCTCTCATCCTCTCCCGGTCCGGACACCACACCCTGACGTGGACACCGTCATCGCGTGCGCCACGGTTGAATTCTACAGCGAGAGGTCCTTGTCGCGGGGGCGGCGATGATCGCCAGCGGCAGTCCGGGAGACGGGCCGGCGGACGGTGAGGACGTCGTCGGGCGCCACACAGGCGATACTGCTGCGGCGAAATCAAGTCGTTGAAGTCTGAGGGGCCGACGTAGTGTTGCACGGTGCTTGAGGTAACAGCCTGCGTTGATGAGCCGGACGAGCTGACCTCGGTGGAGGTCTACAACACTGTGTGGCCGCACGACGCCGTGACGATCGACGCGGTGCACTCATTCAGGGACAGCGCCGAAGATTACATCGACTACCTCGTCCGCGAGGATGGCGTCATCCTGGGGTCCGGGGTCGGGGCTATCTTCGCCTATCGGGCGAGCCGTGTCGTTACGCTCGTCACCGTGCTCGCAGGGCAACGCCGACGCGGCGCTGGTACGGCACTGTATGAGGCCATCTCCATGTGGGCCAGCGAGCGAGGGGTACGCGAGCTGGAGGTGTCGGTCTCCGGCAACGATCCGGAGAGCCTGTCCTTTGCCCAGCGGCGCGGCTTCACCGAGGAACGGCGCGCAGTGGGCCTCGTGCTCAGCCTCGCCGGCATCTCACCGCCGCAGGTCCAGCCACCGGCCGGGATCGAGATCGTCACCTGGGCGCAACGGCCGGAGCTGGCACGCGGGATGTACGAGGTCGACCTCGAAACCCATACTGACATCCCCGGCTTCGAGGACGTCGTCCTCGAGCCGTTCGAGGACTGGATGGCGCACTATATGCAGCGGCCCACCGACTCTCAGGAGGCGACGTTCATCGCGCTCGCGGACGACGAGGTCGTCGGCTTCGCAAAACTGTCGCTGACCGCGCCGACGGCCGCAGGCCACTCCATCACCGCCGTCAAGAGAGCCTGGCGCGGACGCGGCATCGCGCGTGCCCTGAAGGCGACAGAAATCAACTGGGCGCTCGCCAACGGCTACACCGAACTCCACACCAGCAACGAGGAGCGGAACGCACCGATCAAGCGCCTGAACGCCCGCCTCGGCTACCGACCCGGAATCGGGCGGATCCACCTAGTCGGCCCCATCATTGGTGGGCTCTCTCGATGAGCCCTGACTAGGCTGCCTACCAGCGGGCGGGAGCAGGCTGATCAGCCGCGCCCGGTCCAGGCTGACCACGCCTGCAGCCAGGCCGAGATGAGCGATTCGGCGGCTGTCAGTCCGGTTCGGAGGGCCGGCCCAAACTCACGAGCCCCAAGGTCAATGTGGTGTGCCCAATAGCGGGCCCAGGCTTGCTGCGCCGGTCTGCTCAGGACCTCCTCGCCCAGCACGGCATGGCGCAGCGTCTCATCGGTCGCCGCACTGGCGGGTATGCCGGCCGCCGGCGCCCGCCGGCATGCCGCCGAAGGCCCGCCGTGTGGTGATGCCTGCCGCGCAGGCCGGCCGGGCGGTATGGGAGCACGACGCGGCCTGCGCTGGCGGCCGCGCCGGTTGGGGCCGCCGGTGAGGCCCGGCCGGTTCCTGCGCAACCCGGGGAGCGTGGTCGGCCTGGTCGCCGCTGGCACCGAAGTCTGCGGCGGCCTGGTGCCATCCGGATTGCCGTGCTGGGCGTCTTAGTGGTGTTGCCATCGTGCAGTTCCGCTGAGCGCACCTGACCACCGGATACCAGACCTGGCTCGGCGGCGCGGCCGGGCGGGAGGAATATCAGATGGTTGTGGGAGCAGATCAGGACAAGGGCGGCGCGGCGGCCGGCCCGACGGCGGCGTGGCCGTTGGTCGGGGCGGGGATAGCGGCGGGCGCGGCGCGGATGGCCGGGCCCCGGGCCAGGCGCCGCGCGATGGCGGCGGCGGTCAGCTGCGCGGCGTTGCTGGCTGGGCTGGGCGCCGCGGCGCCGGCCGCGGCCTCGGCCGCGGTCTCGGCTGGCCGCGGGCACGGCGCGGCAACCGCCGGGCTGGCGGCGGTCCCGGGCAGCCAGCTGTGGGTCAGCCGCCTCAACGGCCCCGCCGCCAGCGTCGGCGGCTTCGCCAGAGCGGTGGCCGTCAGCCCGGACGGAGCGACCGTCTTCGTCACCGGGGCAAACTACGGGCACGGCGCCGATTACGCCACGGTCGCTTACGACGCCGCCACCGGTGCGCAGCGGTGGTCCAGCCGCTACAACGGGCCCGCCAAACGCGATGACTTTGCCCTGTCGGTGGCCGTCAGCCCGGACGGGGCGACCGTCTTCGTCACCGGGTCCAGCTTCGGGGGCAGGAACCGGGCGTGCTGCAATTCGGATTGGGATTACGCCACGATCGCCTACAACGCCGCCACCGGCGCGCAGCGGTGGGCCAGCCGCTACAACGGGCCCGACAACAGCGCTGACCGCGCCAGCTCGCTAGCGGTCAGCCCGAGCGGGGCGACCGTCTTCGTCACCGGGACCAGCCAGGGCGACTACGCCACGGTCGCCTACAACGCCGCCACCGGAGCCCAGCGGTGGGTGAGGCGCTACAACGGGCCCGCCAGCAGCGCTGACTTGGCCAGCTCGGTGGCCGTCAGCCCGGGCGGGGCGACCGTGTTCGTCACCGGGAAGAGCCGGGGCGTCACCTCGGGCCTGGACTACGCCACCGTCGCCTACAACGCCGCCACCGGCGCCCAGCGGTGGGCCAGCCGCTACAACGCCCCCGCCAACCGCGATGATGCCGCCAGCTCACTAGCCGTCAGCCCAGGCGGAGCGACCGTCTTCGTCACAGGGACCAGCCGCGGCCGCACCTCGGGCCTGGACTACGCCACGGTCGCCTACAACGCCGCCACCGGCGCGCGGCGGTGGGCCAGCCGCTATAACGGCCCCAAGAACGCGGACGACGGCGCCGTCTCGGTGGCCGCCGGCCCGGGCGGGCGGAGCGTGTTCGTGACCGGGACCAGCAAGGGCGCCACCCGGGACTACGCCACCCTCGCCTACAACGCCGCCACCGGCGCCCCGCGCTGGTCCCGCCGGTACAACGGGCCGGCCAGCGGCCCTGATACCGCCATTTCGCTGGCGGTCAGCCCGGGCGGCAGCGCGGTCTTCGTCACCGGGACCAGCTTCGCCGGCACCTCCGGGAGCACCACGTTCCGGGATTACGCCACGGTCGGCTACAACGCCGCCACCGGCGCGCGGCTGTGGGCCAGCCGCTACCACGGCCCCGCCGGCCAGAGCGACGCTTTCGCGCTGGCGGTCAGCCCGGACGGGACCAAAGTGTTCGTCACCGGGACCACCGTGGGCGAAACCACGCTCTCGGACTACGCCACGGTCGCCTACCAACGCTGACTCACCGGCCCGGGCAGCAAGTGCCGGGCGGCAGCATCGCCGCCCGGCGCGCTGGCCTCGCGAGCCACCCCGCCTGGCCGTGCCCGCCGCAGTCAGCACGGCCCGCGCGCGATCACGCCGCCGCGCGCCGCCCACCATCGCGCCGCACCCGCATGTGCGCAGGAAAAGGCGGCCACGCACGCGCCGAACCGGGCTCAGCCCGGCCGCCAGCACCGGCGCCGGGCATTACCAGCGCGGCGCCCCCGCCGAGCGCAGACATGATGGCACTTTCACATTGGCTCCTGAGCACGGCGGGACTCCGCACCCAGTCCCGCTCGCCATGCCTCAGGCACCGGCCGCCCATCCGGCGGCAGGGCTGCGCGTGGCCGGGCCGCGCAAGAGACGCATCCGAGGGCGGCGGCGGTTGGTACTGTGCGCGAGACGAATCGGCCTTCATGCTGGCCTGACGCCTTGAGTCGGTATTGGTGGACCACTGGACGCGGCTGCCTGCAGACTGATGTGGTGCCGGCCACGAGCTACGCGAGAAGCGAACAGGTGAATATCGCCTATCAGGCTTTCGGCGATGGCCCTCTTGATCTGGTGTTCGTGCCGGGTTTCATTTCGCACATCGAGCTCGCCTGGGAGGAGCCGTACCTGGCCCGATTCCTGCGGCGGCTGCCGCTTTCACCCGCGTGATCTTCTTCGACAAGCGGGGCACGGGGTTGTCGGATCCGGTCTCGCGGCCGCCTGGGCTGGCCGAGCGGATGGACGACATCCGGGCGGTGATGGATGCGGCCGGCTCGCGGCGGGCTGCGCTGTTCGGTGTCTCTGACGGCGGGTGCCTGTGCATCGCGTTCACGGCCGCTCACCCGGACCGATCGGCGTCGCTGGTCACCTATGGGTCCTTCGCCCGCCGGCTCCGCACCGCCGACTACCCGTGGGGCTGGTCTGCCCAGCATCTTGCGGAGGTCCTGGACGGGATGGGTCAGGGCTGGGCGAGCGGGAAGTGGTGGGCAGCGGCCAATCCAAGCGTGGCCGGCGACGAGCGTTACCAGGCGTGGTGGGCACGGTACCTGCGTGCCGCTGCCACCCTTCGATGCGGAACGCACCGATCAAGCGGCTGAACGCCCGCCTCGTCTACCGACCCGGAATCGGGCGGATCCACCTAGTCGGCCCCATCATTGGTGGACTCTCTCGATGAGACCTGAGTAACCCAACGCGAGCAGGCTGATCAGCCGCGCCCGGCCCAGGCTTCCCACGCCTGCAGCCAGCCGCAGATGAGCGATTCGGCGGCTGTCAATCCGCCTCGGAGAAGGCCGGCCCAGACTCATGAGCCCCAAGGTCAATGTGATGTGTCCAATAGCCGGCCCAGGCTTGCTGCGCCGGTCTGCTCTGGACCTCCTCGCCAGACGGCATGGCGCAGCGTCTCATCGATCGCCGCCTCACGTAGCGGGGGTCGGGCGGTGAACCATGGTGCTTGCTCCTGTAGGCGGGTCACGGGCCCGGTGCGGGGGCTACCGCCCGGCACCCAGCGCTGCGGCTCATGCTCGTCCATCCCGGCATGGCGGACGGGGCCGGAGGTGTTCTGCATCCAGCCGGGCACGCCCCGCGGTGCCGCTGGACCTCGCCAACGGCGCGACTCCCGTGGCCAAGGCCTATCCCTGCCGTCCGGCTCTGACCGGAAGCTTCACCCCCGTAGTCACCTTCCTCCATGGCCGGACACAGCGAGACACGGTCATGCTCGGCGATGGCCGCAGCGCCGGCCGAACGAGCTGATCCTGGCTCGCCGGTGAACCACTAGCGCCTGCCAGGCGTCTGAGAAGCGTTGTCGGCTACCTTCTGGCGGTCAGCCGGCGGGCGGCGACTTGGCCCCGGCCGGGCTGCGTTGCCGTGCCTGCGGCGCCGGGCGACCGGGCAGGGGGCGGCAGGGCCGCTGGCGGGTGCGGCTCCGGATTTGGTGATGGAGGAACGATGAGGCGAGGCCGGTTTCTGGTGATGCTGGCGGGTGCGGCCGCGGTGTGGGGCGCCGGCCCGGTGGCGGTTCCGGGCGCCTGGGCTGTCCCGGCGGCCCGGGGGGCGGTCCCGGCTGCCGGTTCATGGGGCCGGGCGGTCGGGGTGCCGGGCCTGGCGGCGCTGAACAAGGGCGGGTCCGCCGAGGTGAGCCAGGTGTCGTGCGGCTCGGCGGGCAGCTGCGTGGCCGGCGGCTCCTACCGGGACCGCCAGGACCATGACCAGGGGTTCGTGGCCAGCCAAAAGAACGGCGCCTGGGGCCAGGCGGTCAAGGTGCCCGGCCTGGGGACCTTGAACAAGGGCGGGGGCGCCGGCGTCTTCTCGGTGTCGTGCTCGCTGCGGCGCAACTGCGCGGCCGGCGGGGGCTACGAGGACCGCGGCCACCAGCAAGGGTTCGTGGTCAGCGAGCGGAACGGCGTCTGGGGTCAGGCGATCGAGGTGCCCGGCTTGGCGGCCCTGAACAAGGGCGGGGCCGCCGGGGTCGGCTCGGTGTCCTGCGCCTCGGCGGGCAACTGCGCGGCCGGCGGGTCCTACCTGGCCGGAAAACAGCACGGGTTCGTGGTCAGCGAGCGGAACGGCGTCTGGGGCCAGGCGATCGAGGTGCCCGGCCTGGCGGCCCTGACCCAGGGCCGTCCCGCCAGCGTGCGGTCGGTGTCGTGCGGCGCGCCGGGCAACTGCGCGGCCGTTGGGTTCTACCGGCACCGGCCCGCTCATGACCAGGGGTTCGTGGCCGTCGAGCGGAACGGCGTTTGGGGCCAGGCGGTCGAGGTGCCCGGCCTGGCAGCCCTGGCCAAGGGCGGCCAGGCCGTCGTCTCCACGGTGTCGTGCGCCTCGGCGGGCAACTGCGCGGCCGGCGGGGGCTACGACGACAGCGACGGCCATGGGCAGGGGTTCGTGGCCGTCGAGACGAACGGCGTGTGGGGCCGGGCGGTCGAGGTGCCCGGCCTGGCGGCCCTGAACAAGGGCGGTAGGGCCGGGGTCGGCTCGGTGTCGTGCGCCTCGGCGGGCAACTGCGCGGCCGGCGGATCCTACCTGGGCGGAAGCGGCCACCAGCAAGGGTTCGTGGTCAGCCAGGCGAACGGCCGGTGGGGCAAGGCGATCGAGGTGCCCGGCCTGGCGGACCCTGAACAAGGGCGGGCTCGCCGAGGTCGTCTCGGTGTCGTGCGCCTCGCCGGGCAACTGCGGCGCCGGCGGAAGCTACCGGAGCCCGCATAGCACCCAGGGGTTCGTGGTCAGCCAGCAGAACGGCGTCTGGGGCCGCGCCGTTCTGGTGCCCGGCCTGAAGGCCCTGAACACGGCCGGGGTCGCCGCGGTCAGCTCGGTGTCGTGCAGGCCGGCGGGCGGCTGCGCGGCCGGCGGGTACTACGTGGACCGCCCCAGCCCCCACCGCTTCCAGGGGTTCGTCACCCAATGAGGCACTGGCATGCACGCCGCATCCCCCCTGCCGGTCCCCTGGCCAGACAGCGGCCCCGCACCGGCGGGCGCTGCTGCTCGCTAGCGCCGACCTGCGGCATACGTCCGCGCCACTGTCTCTACCCAGTTCCATCCATGCGGCACAGCACGGATGGGCCCGCCGAGTGATCCAATGGCCGTAGTCGACCAGCGCTGTCGGGTCCGCACCATCCGGAACCTTCGCGTGGTCGACGCATCGGTCATGCCGACCATCCCACGGGCGAACATCAACCTCACCGCCATCATGATCGGTGAGCGTCGGCAAGAAAAGCGCCGACCTCGGCGGCGAACTCGGCGTGATGCTGGAACAAGAATCCGTGCGCCGAGTCGGGGTAGACCTTGACCTCGGCTTGCGGGATCAGACCTGCGAGAAGATATGTGTAGCGGGGCAGGATCATCGGGTCGCTGTCGCCGTTCGCGACGAAGACCGGCATGTCGATCGAAGACACCCGCTGGAGCAGCGCGTGCTCGGGGATCCCCCAGGTGCAGACCGCGTCGTACTGTGCGTCGCGTGTCTGCCACGTCGTCGCCTTGTCCCGGTCCTGGGTCCTGGCGTGCATGCGCTGCAGCGCTTCTGCGCCCGCTTGCCGGCTTGATGCTGAATCAGCGAAGAACACGTCAAGGTACGCCTCTGGGCTGGTTTGCGGGGTTCCGATCGCGCCGATGACGTCGGGCGCCCAGCCGTGCATGCCGGCCGCGCCTTTGGGCGCTGAGGAGGCGAGCACCAGGCGGTTGAGGATGGCCGGGCGGACCAGGGCGATCTGCTGGGCGATGAAGCTGCCGATGGAGAAGCCGAGCAGGTGCACCTGGCTGAACTGCATGGCGGCGATGAACGCGATGGCATCGCTGGCCATCTGCTCGATGGTGTCCGGGGTGGTGCCGGTCGAGCCGCCGACTCCGGCGTTGTCGAAGGTCACGACCCGCCGGGAAGCGGCCAGCGCGTCGATCAGCGCCGGATCCCAGTTGTCGAGGTTGCCGCGGAAGTGCTGCAGCAGGACCAGCGGCACCGTGCCCTCGCCACCACCACTGTCTCGGTACATGTAGTCGATGCCATTGGCGGCACGAACCACTTCGTTCGGAAGCTCGGCGTATCCCTTGGCCATGGCGCTTCGCCCCGTCCTTGCGTCTAGCTGGGTCCAGATCGGAAGCAACGCAGTGTGTTGTGCGCTCACGGGCACGTGCTCAAACGCTTACCTGGAAACCCGGCCAGCGTCCGCGTGCGGGTTCAAGCGACCTGTTCGCGGGCATGCCTTTGTACTTCGGGAAGCTAGTTCCACGGGGGGCGATGATCATGGCCGCAGACACCGAACTTCGCGAGGGCTACGCCGAGATCGGCGACCAGCGACTGCACTACGTGGAGGCCGGAGAGGGGCCGCTGATCGTTCTGCTGCACGGCTTCCCCGAGTTCTGGTACGGGTGGCGCTCGCAGATCGAACCGCTCGCGGCGGCAGGATTCCGGGTCGTCGCACCTGACACGCGCGGCTACAACCTGTCATCGAAGCCGGACGGCGTCGCGTCCTACGACACCAGCAAGCTAGCCGCCGACATCCGCGGGCTCATCCACGAACGCGGCGCCGAGTCCGCGATGATTGTCGGCCACGACTGGGGCGGATCCATCGCCTGGGCCACCGCGATGAACCACCCCGAGGTCGTAGACCGGCTGGCCATCCTCAACGCAGCCCACCCGCGGAAGCTGTCGCAGGGGCTGCACCACCCAGGCCAGCTTCGCAAGTCCTGGTACTTCTTCTTCTTCGACCTCCCTGAGCTGCCAGAAAGTGTCGTACACAGTGACCACTGGCGGTTCTTCCGGCACTTCCTGCGCGATGCCCAGCCGGCTTTCGCGCCGGACGAGATGGACCGCTATCTCGAGGCATGGTCACAGCCAGGCGCGGCAACCGGGATGATCAACTACTACCGATCCTCGGTGCGAACACCGCCCAAGAAGGCCGAAGCAGCGCTTCGGCCCATCAATGCGCCGACTCTGGTCATCTGGGGACAGAAGGATCGCTACCTCGGCGAAGAACTCGCCGAACCGGACCACAACGATGTGCCCAACCTCGACCGTGTCGAGCGCCTGCCCGACGCCTCGCACTGGGTCCATCACGACGAGCCCGAGCGCGTCAGCCAGCTGCTCACGGACTTTTTCGCCCCCGCCCTGGCAGCCAGGAACTGACCAGGACGGTCCGGCTCGCGCCGCACCGCGTCGTAGGAGGGACCGAATCTGGAGGATTGTCACATGCCGACGACAACGATCCCGCGGGTCTACTTCAGGACTATCGACGGAGTCAGGATCCGGTACGCCGACAGCGGCTCGGACAAGCCCGCGGTCGTGCTGACCAGTCCATGGCCGGAGAGCGTCTACGCCTTCGCGCCGATGTGGGCCTCGCTTGCGGCGCACGCACGCCTGGTCGCCATTGACCTCCCCGGCTTCGGCGCATCCGAGCGCCGAGAGGACCTGCTGTCCCCGCGGGCGATGGGCGAGTTCCTGGCCCAGTTCATCGCCGAGGCGGACCTGGGCGCTCCGCACATCGTCGCCCCGGATGTCGGAACCGCGGCCGCCTTGTTCGCCGCGGCCACGCATCCGGAACTGATCAGCACCGCGATCGTGGGCACCGGCGGAGCCGCGGTTCCGATCCAGCTCGGCGAGCCGCTGGCCTCGTGGGTCCTGGACAGCGACTTCGAGAAGTACCGCAAGATGGACCCGCGCGCGATCGTCGGTGCCGCGCTCGACACCATCGCCGGCGGGATACCCGACGACATCCGCGCGGACTACCTCGCCTGCTACGACGGCGACCGCTTCGCCGAGTCGATGCGCTATGTCCGCAGGTATCCGCAGGAACTGCCCGTGCTTGCCGGTCTGTTGCCGCAGATCACGGTGCCAGTCACGATCATCAACGGCAGGCACGACCGGGTCGTCCCGCTCGCCAACGCGGAATTTCTCGACCAGCGACTGCCCACCAGCCGCCTCGTGGTGATCGACGCCGGGCACTTCATCTGGGAAGAAGAGCCGGCGGAATACGCCTCGGCCATCCTCGACGCCATTACCGGCAACTGGCCATGACGCGACGCGAGGGGCCTGCCCGCGACAGGCGGCCGGTCAGGCGCGCACAGAAATAGCGCGTACTGCCACGGCGCGTTCTGGTGGTGGCGGGCACCTCTGGCAATACGTGTCGTCGCGGGCATCCTGCTCGGCGTAGTAATCGGCGTCACGACGTCGTTCGCGCCTTGCTCTACCTTGTGCTCGGGCTCGTCCTGCTCGCTGCCGTGGCGTGGCCTGTCCGCCGCCCGGGCCCGACGGTCCTGTGCACGGTGCTCGTGACCCTGCCCGGCATCATCGTGTACGGCCCGCTGCTCGCCGTGGCTGCGGGCGGCAGCTTCACCGCGTAGCCAGATCACGGCCGGGTTCCCGTCCCGGCGTGGCACACCCATGGAACCCGACAGTCGTCGCGATGGCTGAGAACGTCCTCCAGCGAGCCGGGCTGGGCTTTCGCGATCACTTCGGCGTGTCAGGACGAGCTTCATCGCACTGTTGACGAGAATCGACTCGGCATTGGAGCTCTGGCTAATGGCTCCATTATGGAGCGAATTGGCCAGTATTCGCATTACCCGGGCGGGCGTTGCTGCACAACGTGGCAATGAGGGAGCACATGTTCGGCAAGACACGCAGGATTCCGCTGTACCTCGCCGGTGCCGCGGCGATGATCGCGAGCCAGTCGCTTGCCGCTCCGGCAAGCGCGGCGACATCGAGCGACTGGCCGACCTACCTCGACAACAGGGCCCGCAGCGGCTTCAACGCCGCGGAGAGCGTCATTACGCCCTCGACCGTCGGCGGCCTGCATCCGGTATGGACAGTTAGTTCCGGCTCAGTGTCGGCCGAACCGGTGCAAGCGGGCGGCGTTGTCTATTACGGATCCTGGGACGGCCATGAGCGCGCGGTCAACGCGTCGACCGGCGCGCAACTGTGGTCCACTTTTCTAGGGCAGACCTCCAAGAGCAGCTGTAATCCGCCGACTGTCGGGGTCGCCAGCACCGCCACGGTCGGCACCATTCCTGTGAACGGCACTTCCAAGCTGGCTGTGTTCGTCGGCGGCGGTGACCATACCTTCTACGCTCTTGACGCAGCCACCGGGTCGGTTATCTGGAAAAGGCCGCTAGGCACCACTTCGGGGACTTTCCTGTGGAGCTCGCCGCTGTTTTACCGTGGCATCATCTACGAGGGAGTCTCCTCATTCGGGGACTGCCCACTGATCCGCGGCAAGATCGTGGCGATCAGAGCGACCAACGGCGCCATCAGAAACACCCTGTTCACAGCCCCTAGCGGGTGCGGCGGAGCCAGCGTGTGGGGTTCGCCGACCCTGGACGCCTCAACCGGAGACATCTACTTCGCGACGGGAAACGGCGGCCCCAAGTGCACCGTGCCGCTCGGAGACGCGATTGTCCAGGCCGGTTTGGACCTCTCCATGGTGGCCAGCTGGCAGGTACCAGCGAACAGCCGCGGACCGGACAGCGACTTCGGATCGACGCCTACACTGTTCACCGCGGGCGGCCGACCCATGGTCGGCCTGCAGAACAAGAACGGCATCTATTACGCGTTCGACCGCCGCTCCCTCAGCAGCGGACCCGTCTGGCAAACCCTGATCTCCAGACCAGGCCCGTGCCCGCAATGCGGGATCGGCAACATCGCTTCCAGTGCATGGGACGGCAAGCAGCTATACGTGGGCGGCGGGCGCTCAGACATCAACGGCGCTGTCTGCCGGGGGACGGTGGAGGCGCTCCTGCCCTCGAATGGTGATGTCGTCTGGCAGGAGTGCCTGAATGACGGCCCGGTGGTCGGCGCGGTCACGGCCGTGCCTGGTGTCGTTTTCGCCGGTGAAGGGAAATTCCTTAAGGCTTTCGACACGGGCGCGGGCACGACTCTCTTCAGCTTTCAGGATCGCAGTACCGGCTCAAACTTCTGGGGCCCGGCGGCAATATCCAATGGAACTGCCTATATCGGCAACCAGGACGGCAAGCTCGTCGCGTTGAGGACCTGATTCTCCATCCGCTTTGGTTGGGTTCGCAGCGGGGCGCGCAGGCTTCCACGTCAGGCGGGGCTAGCTGGAGGCACGTGCGTGGTAGCGAGCCACTTCGTCGGCGCTGAGGATCTCGCTCGCGGCGCCTGAGGTGCCGCGGCTGAGACTGCCTGGCATTGCTCCCGGCCTTAGCGCTGCCCGCAGTGCTTAGGTGACCCGTGCGGTGACCAGGGTCTCAACGTTGTAGGGCCGGAGGGCATCGGCCCGGTCTGCGAAGTACCGCTTTTGGAGATCTGCACGTGCCGGGTGGTCGACAACCTCTAGCCCGCACTGGCTGATCAGCCGCTCGATCTCGGTGACCGGCCAGCCCGGCTGAACCGGCTCGCCGAGTGAGTCCGCGAGCGGGGCGTATATCCGTATGAATTCTTTGCCCGGGTCATCGAGCACGGACTGCTCCGCCCGGTATGAGAACGCCACTTCCGAGCCGGCGGCAGCCTCAGCGATCGTACTGGATAACCGTGCTCACGCAGGCACCGATGTTCTTCGTCGCCATGCTGAGCCTGGCGAACACACAGGACGAACTAGGCGTCACTCTGACGGTGGTGATCACCGGAAGCGGCATCGTCTTGAACGCAGCAGCTGCCATATCTGTCTGGTGGGGGAATGAGTTTCCGTCCAGAATCCCGTCGGTGTCGTTGATTCGCAACATCCCTGCCCAAATCGGAGATGAATCCGGGGAGGGCTGGCTTTCCCCCGGAGCCATAAACTGGCCGTGCTGCTGCAGCCGCAAGTCGGCGCGCCAGAACTGGTAAATCCGCACGGCTTTCTAGCTCGACGAGCTCACAGCAAGAGGTTCTGTGCGAAGAGTCATCTCGAGCAGCAGCGCGTGAACGAAGCGCCCTAAATGGTCATGGCCCAGGGGTTACTGTCCGGTATTCCCGTATCTCTCTCAGCTGTCGCGGAGCGGCCCGGTCGAGAACGCGGGGGACCAGACACGTCGCCCGCCAGGCCCAGCGGACATAGCCGGGGAAAGCGATCAGCGCCCGGTTGCGCGCCACGCCGTCTAGGATCACCCGTGCCGCCTGGGATGGCTCGACCATCTTGGTTCTGCCTGGCGTGCGGCTCGCCAGTTCCTGGGGCATGTTGACCATCACCGCGTTCTCGAATACCCGCGTCCGGACGTACCCGGGGCAGACGGCGCTGACCTTTACTCCGAGATCGGCGCCCTCCAGGCGCAGCGACAGGGAGAGCCCGACAACGGCGTGCTTGGCGGTGCAGTACGGGGTGCCGAACGGCAGCGGGAGCAGGCCGGCCGCCGACGCCGTGTTCACGATGTGGCCGTAGCCTTGCCTGGCCATGATCTGGTAAGCGGCGAGCGTTCCGTACAGGACGCCGTAGAGGTCCACGTCGAGGACCCGGCGCCAGTGATCGGTTGTCAGGTCGCGGGCGTCACCGCCGATCGCGATGCCCGCGTTGTTGAACTGGTAGTCGAGGCGCCCGTGGGCGGCGGCGGTCTCCTCGACCAGGGACAGGACATCCTGTTCTCGCGACACGTCGACAGTGCTCGCCGTAGCCAGGCCGCCGCTGTCCGCGACCGCAGCGGCCACCCGCTTGGCGTCGCCGGAGTTGATGTCCGCGACGATCACCCGCGCGCCTCTTCGCGCCAGCTCCATGCTCAGGGCCTCGCCGATGCCCGAGCCACCGCCGGTCACGATGGCCACCTTCCCGTCCAGCGAATCTGGCATGGCCGCCTCCTGTCGTCATTCCCATCGGAAGAAACGCACCGCGAGCGCGCTGAAGAGGATCGCGTACGCGGCCAGCACCAGCAGCGGCTCGATCGGGGGAAACCCGTCCAGCAGAGAACTCTGGATGGCCTGGACCGCCGCGCCGAGCGGGGTCAGATTGCTGACGTCGAGCAGGGCCTTCGGCATTTCCGCGCGCGGGAAAAACAACCCGGCGAAGAACATTAAGGGAAAGAAGCACCCCGCGGCGAGCAACCCGGCGGTTCGCGGCCGGGCGAAGGCAGAGACCCACAGCCCGATGGCAAACACTCCGGCGATCGACAGACATAGTGCCAGTACCAGCCCGCCGGCGCTCTTGGGGGCGGCTACGCCGAAGCCGACCATGGCAACCACCACCAGAAGGATCAGTTCCAGCACCGCGAAGCACGCGTTGAGGATTAGCTGCGCGGCGAGCACCCAGGCCGGCGGCACCGGCGTGGTCGACAGGCGGCGCAGGATGCCCTGGTCGCGGTAGATGGCCAGCGGGATCGGCAGGCCGTAGAACGCGAGCGCGGCGATGACCAGCGCGAGGAAGATCGGGACGTACGCGCTGAAGTAGGTGAGGCCGCCGAGGACCTGCATGTGCTGGCGGTTCTTCGGGATGCTGCCGATGACCACCAGCAGCAGAGTGGGCACGAAGACCCCGACGAGCAGCCCGAGGGGCAACCGGCGGGCGATCCTGTACTCGTTGAGGACGACCATGCCGAACGCTGCCCGGGGCGTGCCCGGCGGGCAGCAGCGAGGACCGGATGCTCATGGCCGGGACACCGTCCCGTCGCTATCCAGGTGGCGCCCGGTGAGCAGCACGAACGCGTCCTCGAGCGTCGCAGATTCCACCTGGACGTCCCCGGCGGTCAGGCCGGCCGACGCGAGCGTCAGGATCACGGCGCTGACCAGGTCCCCAGATCCGGTCACGAGTACCCGGTCGCCGTGGCGCTCGACGCTCTTCACCTCGGGGAGCCTGGTCAGCAGCCGGTCGTCGAACGGTCCCGATGGAACGAACCGCACCCGCTGGCCGCCGCCCGCCCGCTGGGCCAGCCCGGCGGGGCTGTCGATCGCGACGACCCGGCCCCGGTCGATCAGCGCCACCCGGTCGCAGAGCCGCTCAGCCTCCTCCATGTAGTGCGTGACCAGTACGATCGTCGCCCCGCGGTCGCGCACGCCCTCGATGAGATCCCAGGTGTCGCGCCGGGCCTGCGGATCGAGCCCGGTCGTCATCTCGTCGAGCATGGCGATCTTCGGCCGCCCGATCAGGGCCAGGGCGATCGACAGCCGCTGCTTCTGCCCGCCCGACAAGGACATGTAGAGGCTGTTGAGCTTCCCGGCCAGCCCGAGAACGCGGACGAGTTCGGCAACATCAGCCGGGGCCTGGTAGAAGGACCGGTAGAGCCCGAGTATCTCGCGGACCCTGAGCAAGCCCGGCAGCGCGCTCGCCTGAAGCTGCGCCCCCACGATCAGGTGCAGTTCCTCCCTGCTTTCGCGCGGGTCAAGACCCATCACCCGCACCGACCCCGAATCGGGCGAACGGAGCCCGATGACACACTCGATCGTGGTGGTCTTGCCTGCCCCGTTCGGCCCGAGAAGGCCGAAAATCTCACCCTCGGCCACCGAAAACGACACGTCATCGATGGCCACCGTCGTGCCGTACGTCTTGCGAAGGTGCTGTACTTCGATCGCCGGGCGCTCCATGCCGTCCATAAGGTCATTCCTCCGCCGGACGTGCGTCGGCGCGGGTGGCCCGATCGAACAGACCCGCCAGTTCACGGGCATGATGATCGACGTCAAGATCGGGATAACGTGCCATCCGGGGCGGGACCTGGTCGATGGCGCCCCGGATCGCCAGGGCCATCACTTCCGGGTCGAAGTCCCGGCGGAAGTCACCAGCTGCCTGGAAATGTGCCAGAAGCTGCTGCAGCGAGGTCACCAGGTGATCGAGGGACTTCTCCTCGAAGAGCGGGCTGCCGTCACCGGCCCGGGCGTTGATGAAGATGTCGCGGAACGCCAGCAGGTTATTGCGGTTCTCCCGCATGAACACGAGGTTCGACTCGATGTAGGCCCACAGCATGCCCGGGCCGGATGACGCGGCCAGGATACGCGGCAGCATGAAAGCTTCGCCCCTGGCGAGCACGTCGGCGACGATCTCCCTGATGAGGTCGTCCTTGCCAGCGAAGTGATAAGAGATCACTCCCTTGCTGATGCCGGCCCGCTCCGCGATCCTGGCCAGCGACGCCTGCCCGTAGCCGATCTCGGCGATGATGTCGACGGCTGCGGCCATGATCTGGGCCCGGCGTGCCGCCTCGATGAATGTCCGTTCCCGCTGGCCGTCCGGTCCGGACTCTGATCGCACCTTCAAAAATCTATCCGAGCGGTCAGATACTTGTCAAGGTGGTCAATACAGCGTGCCGGCACCCTGGCTGCCCAGCTTGCCCGACGCGGTGTGGCCGGAGTCGCGCCCGGGCCTGGCCGGCTGTTCGAGGACCGTTAGTCCTGGTTGTGGTGGAACCTGGCCACTGCCCTGGCGGTCACGCTCTGGTAGCTATAACGCGGAGCATTCCACGTGCTGGCGCATTTCCACGCAGGAGCGCCTGGGCAGTCGGGGAAGCCTCACCGACCGGTTCGTCGGCCCAGACGCTGGTCCTGCACTGGAACGGCAAGAAATGGGCGCGCGTCGCCAGCCCTTCACCCGGGCACGACGGCAGGCTCGAGGCCGTGACCGCGGTATCAGCCAGCAGCGCCTGGGCCGTTGGCGGATACTCCGTCGGCACTTCTGGCAAGACCCTGATCCTGCACTGGAATGGCAGAAAGTGGGCGCGGGCCGCCAGTCCGAACCCGCCCGGGCCGGTCACGCAGATGATTCTTGACGGCGTTTCCGCAGCCTCGGCCGGCAACGCGTGGGCGGTGGGCACCTACAACGGGACCGGTCAGAAAACGATCACCCTGCACTGGAACGGCCGCGCCTGGAAGCTTGCCGCGAATCCCAGTCCCGGGTAGGAGCCTTCCCTGAACGGCGTGACCGCCATCTCAGCCAGCGACGCCTGGGCGGTAGGCAGCGACCTCGCCCTATCGACCACCAAGACCCTGATCATGCACTGGGACGGCCGGGCGTGGGATCAGATAGCCAGCCCAGCGCCTGGCAGCTCCAGCGGACTGACCAGCGTGGCAGCTACCTCCGCGAGCAACGTCTGGGCGGTGGGAACGTATAACAACGGGATAGGCCAGGTCCTGGCCATCCACTGCTGCTGAGCGATGACCTGGCGCTGACGAGAGCGGGCCCGCTGTCGGGTCCGGTCCGCCTGATCAGCTCTTCCGGTGACGTGACCGTGCACTTACGCTGAGGGCATTCGCCGGATTAACCGGACGTCGTGGCGAATGAGGCGGCAGGAGCGGGTCGCGATGAGCGCTACCAGGGAAGAGAGCGGCACGAGTGCTGCCGCCGCGTCGGCGCCGTCGATCGGCCTCTTGCTGACCGAGCCAGCCAGGGGGATGGTCGGCTTCGCGACAATGCCGCTGGCAGCATCGTGGCTGTTGTCCGCGCCTCGCGGAGACGGTCACGGCGTGCTGGTGCTGCCAGGCCTGCTCGCCTCCGACGTCAGTACGTCGGTGCTCCGCAGGTTCACCCGGCGGCTGGGTTACCGGGCGGTTGGCTGGAACCTGGGCCGCAACCGGGGCCCCACCGAGCGGGTCATGAGCGAGCTGCCCCGCGAACTGGCGGCGCTGGCCGAGCGGACCGGCGGACCGGTATCGCTGATCGGCTGGAGCCTGGGCGGCATCTACGCCAGGGAGCTGGCGCGCCGGCAGCCGGCGCAGGTCAGGCAGGTGATCACGCTCGGCAGCCCGTTCGCGCTGACCGACGCGCGGCAATCGCACGCCGACCGCGCCTACCGGCGGCGCGCGCACCTGTACGCGACCGAGGGGCTGCCGA
Source organism: uncultured Actinomycetota bacterium (assembly GCA_963696215.1). Lineage (GTDB taxonomy): Bacteria > Actinomycetota > Actinomycetes > Streptosporangiales > Streptosporangiaceae > Chersky-822. Next base: position 179,553 of record CAVOJF010000001.1, on the reverse strand, counting down.
CGCCGCAGCAGGTGGCCGAGCCGATCGGCGTGCCGTCGACGGCGGTCTACTCGCGCTACGACGGGATCGTCGCGTGGCAGGCGTGCGTCGGCCCGGAGACGGAACTGCATGAGAACGTTGAGGTACGGTGCGCTCACCTCGGCTTCGGAACCGATCCAGCGACGTTGTGGGTGGTCGCCGACCGGCTGGCGGCTCCGGCTGATGGCCGGGCGCGGTTCCGGCCGCCGCCCGCGCTGCGATCGCATTACCCGGCCCGGGCCGGTAGCCCGGGCTGACAGCCCCGGCCGACGGCCGCCGCACGGGAGGGAGCATTCGCTGTGCCGCAACTGCAGCAACTGACCGGCCTCGATGCCGCGTTCCTGGCGCTGGAGACGCCGAAGACCACGGGCCATGTCGGCGGGGTGTGCGTCCTGGACGCCAAGAGCGCGCCGCAGAAGCTGACGCTGGACCTGCTGACGAAGGTCCTCGCCGAGCGGCTGCCGCTGGTCCCGGTGCTGCGGCGCAAGCTGCTCAACGTTCCGCTCGGGCTCGATCAGCCCTACTGGGTCGACGATCCGGACTTCGACATCGAGTACCACATCAGGGAGATCGCCCTGCCGCGGCCTGGTTCTGATGCGCAGCTCACGGAGCAGATCGCCCGGCTGCACGCCCGGCCGCTCGACCGGAGCCGGCCGCTGTGGGAGATCTACCTGATCACCGGGCTCGCCAAGCGGCGGGCCGCCGTGTACACGAAGATCCACCATTCCGCGATCGACGGAGTCTCCGGCACTGAACTGCTGACCGTCCTGCTCGACCTGGAGCCCGAGGGCCGTGTGGTGCCCGCGGCTGTCGTTGCTGAGGCCGCTTCGGCGGCGCGGCCGCCCGGCCCGGTGTCGCTCGCCGTGCTCGCGGCCGCGCGGCTCGCCTGGCGCCCCGTGCAGACGGTGCGGGTGACCAACCAGATGATCCGGGTGATGCCTACCCTCGCGCCGGCCCTCAGCGGCTTCGTCGGCGGGATGCTCGGGCTGAACCGCGGCGACGGCGAGGTCATCTCGACCAGGCTCGGCTCGGCGCCGATGACGCCTTTCAACGGGCCGATCACGCAGCACCGGCGGGTCGCCTTCCGCAGCCTGGACCTCGACCAGGTCAAGGCCGTCAAGAACGCGTTCGGCGTCTCGGTCAACGATGTCGTCCTGGCCATGTGCGCGGGCGCGCTGCGGCGCTGGCTCGCCTCGCGCGACGCGCTGCCCGAGTCGCCGCTGATCTCGATGATCCCGGTGTCGATCCGCGACCCGGCCAGCCAGGGAGCGCTGGGCAACAAGGTGTCGGCGATGCTGGCCGTGCTGCCGACGAACGTGGCCGATCCATGCTGAGCGGCTGGTGATCGTCCACGCCGCGACCGCAGCTCGCGAAGTCGCAGCAGGCCTCGATCCCGCAAGGGCTGGTCGACCAGGTCAGCGACTTCGCCCCGCCCGCGCTCACGGCGCGGGCCGCGCGGGTCGTGTTCGCGACCGGGCTGCTGCACCGGGTGCCGCCGTTCAACCTCACGATCTCCAACGTTCCCGGGCCGAATGTGCCGGTCTACCTGTGCGGCGCCAAGCTGCTGGCGCACTACCCGGTCTCGGTGATCACCGATGGTCAGGGCCTCAACATCACCGTGATCGGCTATCTCGGTCAGCTGCACTTCGGGCTGACCGCGTGCCGCGAGCTGGTCCCGGACATCGAGGCCATGGCCGACTACCTGGCCGAGGAGCTAGCGGTCCTGCTCGAGGCAGCAGGCCAGCGGTAGGCGCCGTCATGGCCGCGAGCCCGCACGATCGATGACAGGCTGATCGCCCGCTGGCGACTGCGGAACCAGTTCCTCGTGGCGCCGTCGGCCGAGTCCGCTGAGCAGGTCGTTCGCTCCTTGCTGTGCGTGCAGGCGGAGAACACGGGCCAGACCGCGTGGGCCATCGCCTGCCGCCGCGCCGCTGGTGCCAGCGCCGCGGGTGCCAGAGGCGTCGGTGCCAGCGCTGGGGGTGCGAGCGAGCTCGACGCCCTGCTCGAGTCCGGCCTTGTGATTCGCACGCACGTGCTGCGGACGACATGGCACTACGCGTGCGCGGACGACCTCGGATGGTTGCTCGAGCTGACCGCGCCACGGATCCGGCGGGTGACAGGCCAGGCGCTGCGCAATGTCCACGGGCTGGACGATGCCGCGATCGGCCGCGCGATCGACTCGGTGCTGGCGGTGCTGGCCGAGCGCGGCGAGCTGACCCGCGCGGAACTCGCGGCGGAGCTCACCGCCCGCGGCATCACTAATGGCGCCGAGCGGCCCGGCATGTTCGTCATGATTCTGCTCGCGCACGCGGAGCTGGCCTCGCTGATCTGCGGCGGCCGCCCGCGCAAAGGCGAGCACACGTACGCCCTGTTTTCCGAGCGCGTCCCAGCTCCGCGCGTGCTGGAGCGCGGCGAGGCGCTCGCCGAACTGGCGATCCGCTACCTCGCGCACCACGGACCGGCCACGGAGCGCGACCTCGCCTACTGGGCGAGCCTCACGCTCACCGACGTCCGGCGAGGCATCGCCGCGGTCTCGGATCGGCTTGACCGGTTCGACCACGACGGCCGCGCGTACTGGCACCTGGCCGACGACGCCCCGCCGGACGGCCAGCCTGAGCCGCGCGCGCACATCCTGCAGATCCTCGACGAGATCTACCGCGGCTACCAGGATTCTCGCTGGGTGCTCGACTCGGCTGGCCTCGTTCCCCGTGGGCGCGAGACAGCAACCGGGATGGCGCTCGTCGACGGACAGCTGACCGCCGGGCTGCGGCGGAACGTCGGCGAGCGCCGGGTGCGGTTCACTGGCTCGGCGTACAGGGAGCTGACCGGCGCCGAGCTGCAGCTCCTGACGGACGCGGCCCGTCGGTACGGCGAGTTCCTCGGACTCGACGCGGAACTCGTCCTCGACGGACCGTCAGCCGACGGACCGTCAGCCGGCGGACCGTCAGGCGGCGGATCGTCAGCCGCGCCTAGGCCGGAACCGGCACCCCCTGGGCCGCCCTCTTGATCAGGTAAACGACCTCGTCGGGATGGGAGACCATCGCGACATGGCTGGTCGGAACCTCGACGGTGCTCGCGCCCATGCGGGCGGCGAACTGGCGCTCGGCGTCGGGCGGGATGACCTCGTCGCCAGTCGCGACCATGAACCAGGTCGGGAACGACTTCCAGGCCGGAGCGCCCATCACGTCGTCGAACGCGCTCGCGGCGAGCGGCTGCTGGACCGCGTACATCACCTTGGCCTTGACCGGGTCGACGTCTGAGGCGAAGTGATTCAGGAAGTCGTCTTCCGGGAGCCAGCCGAACCCCTGGCTGTCGACGTCGATATGAGCGGTCCCCGGCGTGGGCGGGCCTTGCGCCAGCAGCTGGCCGATTGTTTCGCCCTCGTCGAGCCCGAAGGCGGCGATGTAGACGAGGCCGACGACGTTCGGCGCGTCGCTGCCGAGGGCCGTCATGATGTGGCCGCCGTAGGAATGGGCGACCACGACGGTCGGCCCGTCCTGCCGGTTGAGGACCTGCCGGAGCCGGTTGACGTCGTCGGCCAGCGAGGACTCGGGGAATTGCGGCGCCATCACGTTGTACCCGTCGGCCTGCAGCCGCTCGATGACGCCGTCCCAGCACGATCCGTCCGCCCAGGCGCCGTGTACCAGGACGATGTTTGGCATAGAAGCCATGCGACGATCCCCCTCTGGTGACGGACCGCGAGGTCTGCGACGTCTGCGACCTCTGCGGGACCTCGAGGTCCTCGATGTCTGTGATTTCGGTGATGTCAGCCAGAGATCGCGAGACCGTCCCTGACTCTCGAACCCGCCCGGCGAGATCGAGTGCGTTTCGCCGCAGCGGTTGGCCCCGCTGTTGCTGATGCGGGTGCCGGTCGTTCAGGGTGGCGCAGAACTGTCTGATACCCGCGAGGGCCCGCGCTCAAGCGGCATCCCCGCGGAGTAGGTTGGCGTCATGTGTGAGCCCGGTGCGGAATCCCACCCAAGCCCGCGGAACATGCTGTCGAACTGGAGCAGCTACGACGCGCCGTTCGCCGAGAAGCTGCGGATGGCCATGTCGAACACGCTCATCAAGGTGCGCGGCCGCCAGGGGTGCTGCGGCAATAACGGCCAGCCCGGCTGTTGAATGGCGTCAGATCCGTCCCGTGAGGGCGGAACCGACACTGGCGAGCATCCGCACGACCATGGCGACGAGCATACGCACTGAGGCGTGCTGACGGGCTGAGTCCGTCTTGTCCTGGATCTCTTGGATTTCCGCTTACTGAGCGCAGCGGTGACTGCCGCTCCCTTAGTAGGTCTGGCCCGCGAGGTATTTCAGCCCGCTGTCGACCTGCACGGTGACGACGCGGTGCCCGGGGCCGAGCCTCTTGGCGATCGTCAGCGCCGCCACCAGGTTCGCGCCGGTGGACGGCCCGGAGAAGATGGCCTCGGTGCGCGCGGCGCGGCGGGCCATCTCGAAGGCCTCGGCCTCAGGGACGGCGAGGACCTCGTCGTAGTCGGTCGTGCTGAGCAGCGGCGGGCGGGACCCGGTACCGCCGCCCTCGATGTGGTGCGTTCCCGGCGGACCGCCCGACAGGACGGCAGACTCGGCCGGCTCGACGACGACGCGGTGAAGCTGCGGCAGGGCGGCGGTCAGGGCGCGGCTGACGCCGAGGAAGCAGCCCGCGGTGCCGACGTAGGAGCAGAACGCGGTGATGGGCGGCGTGCCCGCCAGCTGAACGAGGAGTTCCTCGCCGAGCTTGCGGTAGCCGTCGACCATGTCGGTGTTGTTGAACTGGTCGGTGGCGTAGGCGCCGGTCTCCGCCGCGATCTCTGCGGCGCGCTTCATCATCGCGGGGATGAGGTCGGGCGTGATGCCCTTCGGGCTCGGGATGAGCTCGACGTCCGCGCCGAACGCCCGCATGGTCTTGGTCTTCTCCGGGGCGAACGCGTCAGAGGAGACGATCCGCAGCGGGTAGCCCTTCACGGCGCAGACCATCGCCAGAGACGAACCTGTGCTCCCGCCGGTGTACTCCACGACGGTCTGGCCAGGCTGAAGGCGGCCGTCGGCCTCGGCCGCCTCGATCATCGCCAGCGCCATCCGGTCCTTGTACGAGCCGGTGGGGTTCGCGGCCTCCATCTTGACCCAGACCTCGGCGGAGTCGTCGTCGGGAAGGCGCTCCAGCCGAACGACGGGTGTGTTGCCGATCGCCGATAGTCCGCCGGGCCTGTCCACGTGAGAGCCTCCCTAGTCGCCGCGGGCGCACATCGTCCTGCTCGCGCCTGTTCTGTCTGAGCCGATGCCTGCAACGCTACGGTCCGGTGCGTTCGCGCATCGTTCGGTGCTGACGCCTTGCCGGTCGGTCGGGATGGATCCTGCAATCCGCCTGAGCGGGCAACCTGGGTCGAGGACGTCTCGTATGAATGGGTGAGGAGGTCAGATGACCCGTTCCCCCCGCGACGAAGAGTTCTCGGCGTTCGTGCAGGCTCGCCGCGTCGAGCTCTTGCGGTCCGCTTGCCTGCTGACCGCAGGCGACACGCACCGCGCCGAGGACCTGGTCCAGACCGCGCTGGCCCGCCTGTACGTGGCGTGGCCGCGGGTGCGCCGCTCCGGCAGGCAGGCGATCGCGTACACGTGGCGCATCGTCGTGCACGCGCACATCGACGAGGTGCGCCGTCCTCGGTGGAAGCGAGAACAGTACGTCGCGGAGCTGCCGGACGAGTTCGGCCCTGGTGGCCCTGGTGACCTCGGCGGCTTCGACGTCGCCTGGGTGAACGGAGCCGCGGTCCGGGCTGCCCTGGCTGAGCTGCGCGCCTCGGATGCGAGCGGCCGTGGTGCTGCGGCACTGGCTGGACTTCAGCGTCGAGGAGACCGCCGACCTCCTGAGCTGCAGCGAGGGGACGGTCAAGAGCCAGACGGCCAAAGGCGTGGCCCGGCTGCGCGAATTGCTCGCCGCCGGAGATAACGAAGACGCTATCGAAAGGACCCATCAGTGAACACGGTGAAGGACCTGCTGGAACTGGCGCTGGAAGACGGACCGGCTGCGGAGCGTTCTGTCGATCCCGCTGGTGACCTGGCCAACGGCCGTCGCCTGCTGCGCCGCCGACGGCTGGCCGCAGGGGGTGGCATTGCAGCCGCCGCTGCCGTCGGCGCGTTGGTCCCCGTGATCCTCAGCGGCGGTAGTGCGCCCTCATCGGTTGCCACTCGCCCCAGCCATCCCGCGGTCTCGACCACGCCTGTTGCCAAGGGCCACCGCTCGATAGCCTTGGTCGCCTTCACCGGCGATCAGATCCCCGGCTATCAGGTCGCCGAGGTGCCGAGCGGCTGGGTCATCCAAGGCGGCAACCCGTACGCCCTGGTCATCGCCCCGAAGGGCGATCCCGACACCAGCATCGACTCGTTCCTGGGCAAGCTAGTCGTGATGCTCCAGTCCCGCGACGCCTCACGGCCCCGACCTCGGGCCAGTCCGATCCAGTCAACGGCCACCCCGGCTTCCTGGACGTCCAAGGCGACACCCAGATCCTCACCTTCCAGCGCGCCGACGGCCGCTGGGTCGTCATCCAGGCCCCGACCGCCCTCGGCTGGAACGCCGCCAACCTGGCCCAGTTCGCCTCCGGCGTCCAAGTCCTAGACAACGCCCAGCCAGGCCGTGGCTGACTCCATAGCGCCAACGCTGTTGGGTGGAGGTTGGTCTTAGCAGCGCGCTGCCTAAATCAAGTCGCCTGGAAAGACCACATGGCATGCGAGCGGCAGGCTCTTATCGGTGCCCGGTAGCCATCCTTCCATCACTTGCCAAGCCTTCCATACCGCCGAATACAGTTCGTCGATCTCCATCGCGGCTTTGGCTCCGCGCGAACGGCTTGCATTCCAATCGACCTTTCTCCAATCACCACCCGCAGTGCGCCGGGCGGTGTTGGCCAAGGGCAGGAGAGCAGCTTGTAGGCGGTGCTCAAGCGCAAGTCCAATGAGGGGCTCGGCCAGCGCCTCCATAGCGGTATCGGCGCCGGTCAGTTGCGTCCACTCGACCACTGCGACACGGCTCCAGATCTCAGGTGGAAACGTATTCGCCAAATGGTGGCTTTCTCCGATGGGCAAGTCCCGCAGTCTACGCTGAGCCTCCCCGGTCTGGCCGACATAGATCAGGCCGCATTCCAACCACACGCCATAGAGGACGGATCCGCTGATCGGCGAGTGTGGTTCTGTGCTGGCCACCAACGCTGATCCGAGACGATGCGCAAACTCGTAGCGGTGTCGCCGCCAGTCAGCAGCGGCTTCTTCGTCAGCGGTAAGTTCCAGCAGGGCTCGCCGCCACGTGACAGCCCAGCTAGCAAGATCAGACAATTTGGTAGGCCTCCCGCTCGACCTACGAGCAGCTTACGGTCTCGCGTTCGGTGCGGAAGATCTAGCGCGGAGGTCAACAAGGAGCCGAAGCGCCACTTTGTTTGGGTTGGGGTCGAGGGGATCTGCCCCTCGCCGCGAACTTGCGCCAATTCGGTCGTCCCGGCCTCCATCTATGCGGCCAGCCCAAAGCCGCCCGGCGACCGGTCAGCCGACGCCAGTCACCGGTCCGCGCCGACCGGGCCGGCGCAGACGGCAAGCTCACCCCTGCACCACCACGGCAAGCTCCACCACATCGGCACCGACCGCGAGCACGCCAGAACTCTCGTCTTCATGCTCGTCCCCGACCTGCACATCCGGATCATCAACGCCGCCACCGGTGAACTGATCAGGGAATTGATCTTCGACCCTCACGCGACTACCCGCCGACCGGCCGGCCACCCGGGCCAAAAACCGAAACACCCGGCCCAAACTAGGACTCGAGATGTCCTCAATGACCTGAGATTTCACAAATGTGGAGCTGAGGGGATTTGAACCCCTGACCCCCTCGATGCGAACGAGGTGCGCTACCGGACTGCGCTACAGCCCCAAGACCGGGAGCCAGCGTACCAAACCTGAGGCGTTCCCCGCGTCGCGCTAGTCGCCGACGGCGCGGACGGCGGCGTCGGCGTACTGGTCGTAGAGCTGGTCGGAGACGCGGCCGGAGATGTCGATGATCTGGGCGCCCGAGTTTGCCGTGCTCGCCTCGTACGCTTCGCGTTCGGCCTCGGCCTGGAGATGCCGCGCCCACGCGGCGGCCTCGGCGGCCTCCCACGAGGCCCGTTTGCGGGCTAGCTCGGCATCGGCCGTGGCGATCTCGCGCAGCAGCAACACGTACAGCGCCAGCAGCACGGCGGGCGGCACCATGATCCACCAGGCGACGACGCCGACGTACGTGAACAGGCCGGTCACGGCCGTCATGGCGACGAGGATCGTGAGCATGCGGCGCCTGGCGCGGAGCATCTGCTCGCGGCTCTGGGACGGGCGCGGAGCGGGCGGCTCAGAGCCGACCTCGGACACGGCCTCGGTCACCGGGTACTCGGGCCCGTAGTCCTCCATGTACTCCGAGGTCTCGGAGTACATGGAGGGCTCTTCCTCGAAGTACACCCGGTTGCGCGTGTGGTGGCTGACTTCGACGTGGATGTCGCCTTCGACATGCACGTCGTTCTCGGTTTCGGTCAGTTCCTCCACGTACTGCAGGGTGAGCTCGCCTTCGGCGTGCTCGTAGGCCTCGGTCGCCTGGGCCTCCTGCCCGGCCGTCTGCCCGACCCGATCTGAGTGCGCGCTGGGGCGGCGCAGCCAGGCCGGCATCAGGAATCCGGCCCAGATCGCGATGATTGCGAGGTACAGGATCGCGCTGCTCACGCGGCCTCCGGAAGGCCGCGAATCGGACCACGCAACCGCGACCAGGCTGGCCGGCGGGAAGCGTAAATACACCTGGTCACGTCACGCACCGTAAAGGCCTGCGCCAGTATTGACGAGCATGCGGCACGGTGTGTCGCAAGATACATCGGTGCGCAAGGTAAATCTGAACCGTCCATTGACGGCCTGTTGACTTATCCCGAGGTCAACCGATTCGCGAACGCGTAGCCCGGACCGTGCTGCGCCAGCGGGGGAGCAGCCCGGTAACCGCGTCCTCCGCGGTGACGGAGTAGCAGATGTGGTCGCGCCACGCCCCGTCCACGTGCAGGCACCGCCGCCGGATGCCTTCCTCATGAAAACCGAGCTTCTCCACCACGCGCCGGCTGGCCCGGTTCTCTGGCCGGATGGTCGCCTCGATCCGATGCAGCCCGACGGTCATGAAGCAGTGGTCCAAGGCCATCGCGAGGACCGTCGGGATCACCCCGCGACCCGCGTACTTCTGGTCGATCCAGTAACCGACGCTCGCCGACCTGGCTGATCCCCAGATGATGTTGCCGACCGTGAGCTGCCCGGCGAACTCCCCGTCAACGAGCACCACCCACGGCAGCGTGGCTCCGCGCCTGGCCTCCTTGCGCATGATCCTGACCATCGCGATGTACGGGCCGAGGCTGGTCTGGTACAGCGGCGTCTCTGGATTGGTCGGCTCCCACTGACGCAGCCACTCCGCGTTGCGCACCCGCGACTCACGCCACGGCTTCGCGTCCCTGGCCGCCAGCGGCCGCAACGCGACCGGCGAACTGAGCAGGCTCGGCTCGGTCAGTGTCGCCGGCCACCCGCGCGCGTATACCACTCCACCATCATGGACTGTCTCCACAGGTGCGCGCTATTCGGACGCTCCGAACAGACCCACCTGGCTAGCTGTCGTTTCTGGCATGATCGCCCCCTGCCGCCTGATCTAGGGCATGAGCGATTACTGGGCCGAGGACGGACATGCCGTCCCGAACCCCTCCGGTCGACCCGGGGAGGTTCACGACCAGCGTCGCGCCAGCGAGCCCGGCAACGCCGCGCGACAGCATGGCCGCGGGAATCCCCGCGCTGACGCCGGCCGCCCTGATCGCCTCGCCGATCCCGGGGATCTCCCTGTCGATCACCATGCGGGTCATCTCCGGCGTGAGGTCTCCTGGCGTGATGCCGGTCCCGCCGGTCGTCACGACGACGTCGTAGCCCGCCGTGACCGCGTCCCGCAGCGCCGCCTCGACGGCCGCCCCGTCCGGGACCACCACCGGCCCGTCGGTCTCGCACCCGGCCGAACGCAGCAGCTCGGCCAGGACAGGCCCCGACCTGTCCTCGTACACTCCGGCCGCAGCCCGGTTCGAGACTGTCACCGCCAGCGCGCGGATCATGGCCGCCTCCAGTGTCCGGTCTTGCCGCCGGTCTTCTCGAGCACCTTGACGCCCGTGATGACAGCCGCGGGATCGAGAGCCTTCACCATGTCGATCAGCGCCAGCGCTCCGACCGTGACCGCCGTCAGCGCCTCCATCTCGACGCCGGTCCGGTCCGCGGTCCGCGCCGTCACCGTGATGTCGACGCCGTCGTCGGCGACTGTCAGCTCGACAGAAACGCCGTGCAGCCCGATCGGGTGACACAGCGGGATCAGGTCCGGCGTGCGCTTCGCTCCCTGGATCGCGGCGATCCTGGCGACTGCCAGCGCGTCGCCCTTGGGCACGGTCCCGTCCCGCAACGCGGCGACAGCGGCCGCAGACAGCAGCACCCGGCCGGTCGCCGTCGCAGTCCGCGCGGACACGTCCTTGCCGGACACGTCGACCATCCGGGCCTGACCTGCTGCGTCGATGTGGGTCAAGCCGGGGGCGGGGGTGCCTGCCGCCGGCGAGCCGGCGGCCGGCACCGGGTCAGCATGCGACCCGATCGCCTCATCGACGGCAGTCCCCGGCGCACGATCTTGTCCGCCGCCACCGGATCTGGATGCGACCCGATCGCCTCGTCGACCGCCGTCCCGGCCGAGGCCAGTCCGCCCGCCGGGATGAGCTTGGTCTGGTCGTCCCCGCTGCGCCTCGTCCTCTGGCCGTGGGTCATGGCAGCTCCAGAACGTCGACGGTCTGGCCGGCCGGCAGGCTGGTCACCGCCTCGGGGACGATGATCAGCGCATCGGCCCTGGCCAGCGAGGCGATCTGGTGAGAGTTCTGCCCGGTTAGCGGGCTGACCGATCCCGTCAGCCGGTCAAGGTTGGCGCGCAGGAACGATCGGCGGCCGTCGGGCGAGGTGACCGGCTGGGCGAGCCGAGCCTGGCGGGGAGAGCCCGGTTGAGCCTGAAGGCCTTGCATTGCTCGAGCCGCCGGCGCGACAAAGAGGCAGAACGAGACGAACGCGGACACCGGGTTTCCTGGCAGCGTGAAGATCGGCGTCTTCTTCGTGCCGGCGCCGATGAGGCCGAAGCCTTGCGGCATGCCGGGCTGCATCGCGACCTTGCGGAACGTGACCGAGCCGAGCTTGGTCAGGGCCGCCTTGACGACGTCATGCTCGCCGCCCATGCTCACGCCGCCGCTGGTGATCAGCATGTCAGCGGTCGCGGCCGCCTGCTCGATCGCGGCGAGGACCGCATCAGGCTCGTCAGGCATCGTGGGGTGCCTGGTCGTCTCGCAGCCGGCCTGGCGCGCAGCCGCGGCGAGCATGTAGCTGTTGGAGTCCCAGATCCGACCGGGAACCAGCGGCGACCCCGGCTCGGCGAGTTCGTTGCCGGTCGAGATGACGGTGACTCTCGGGCGGCGCCGCACGCGGAGCACGCCGTGACCAGCCGCCGCGAGCACGCCGATCTGCGCGGCGCCGAGCTTGGTCCCCGCGGGCAGCAGCAGGTCACCGGCCTTGGCGTCGTCGCCGGCCCGGCGTATCGCGTTCCCCGCCGCGGCGCTCCTGCTGATCTGCACCGTGTGCCTGCCGTCGTCGGTCCACTCGACCGGGATGACAGCGTCGGCGCCCGCAGGCAGCAGCGCGCCGGTCATGATCTTGACGCAGCAGCCAGGAGCGACGGCGTAGGCGCCGGTGTCGCCGGCCGCGACCTCGGCATCGACCTGCAGGGTGGCCGGGTTCTCGGCGCTGGCGGTCGCGACATCGGCGGCGACGACGGCGTATCCGTCCATGGCAGAGTTGTCGAAGCCGGGCAGCGACCAGCCCGCGGTCGCGTCCTCGGCGAGCACGGCGCCTTCTGCCTGGGTCAGCGCCAGGTCCTCGGGCGGCACCGGCACGATCGCCGCGATGATCTCGCTGAGGTAGCTGTCGACCGACTGCATCGTCGTGATCCCGTCCGCCTGCCCAGGCAGCTCGAATTGTGACGTCGCGCCCCTGTGGCCGCGCTCTGGCGAGCTCGCGGCTGGCAGCCTAGCTAGGGCAGCGCGGCGACGTACTCCTTGAGCCAGGGTACGAAATCGGCTGCGAGGTCCGGCCTGGAGCAGGCGAACTCGACGGTCGTGCGCAGGAAGTCCTGCTTGTTGCCGGTGTCGAAGCGGCGGCCGCGGAACAGCACGCCATGCACCCCGCCGCCGTCGGCGTTCGCGTTCCGGTCGGCGACCGCGAGCGTGCGCAGCGCGTCGGTGAGCTGGATCTCGCCGCCGCGCCCTGGCGGCGTCTCGCGCAGCACGCCGAAGATCGCGGGATCACAGACGTAGCGCCCGATCACGATCCAGTTCGACGGGGCCTCGCTTGCCGCCGGCTTCTCGACCAGGTCGGTCACGGCGACGATGTCCGCGTCGTCGGTCGGCTTGAACGCGGCGACGCCGTAGGCCGATACCTGGTCGGCGGGCACCTCCATCAGCGCGACGATGCTTCCGCCGTACTTGCGCCTCGCGGCGAGCATCGTGGCCAGGAGGTGGTCGTCGGCGCCGATCAGGTCGTCGCCGAGGAGCACGGCGAACGGCTCGTCGCCGACATGGTCGGCTGCGCAGAGCACCGCGTGACCGAGCCCGCGCGGCGTCGGCTGCCGCACGTAGCTCACATGGGCCAGCTCGGTCGGGGACTTCACGTCGGCGAGCGCCTTGGCGTTGCCCTTGTCCTCGAGCGCCTTCTCCAGGTCCTTGTCGCGGTTGAAGTGCGCCGCGATGGACTGCTGGCGGTCGTCGGTGATCAGCACGACGTCGTGGAGCCCGGCTGCCGCGGCCTCTTCGACCACGTACTGGATCGCCGGCTTGTCGACGATGGGCATCAGTGCCTTCGGCGTCGCCTTCGTCGCAGGCAGGAAGCGTGTCCCTAGCCCGGCGACAGGTACGACCGCTTTGGTGACGGTGCCTGAGTGAGCCATCCTGTAACCCTAACTAGCCCGATGGAGGCCATCGTGAACGGCGTCGCTAGCGCGAGCCCGGGGGAACGTCCCCCGGGTAACCACCGTGGGAGCGATCACGCCGCGTCGCAACGTAGTGCTACCCCCGATGAGCGAAGTATGCCCGGACGACGGCTGGCTGAAAGCAAGACGATGCTGCGCAAGGATCTGCTGGCAGCCAGAGCAAGGCTGAGCGTATCGGAGCGGCGGGCGGCCGGGCGAGCATTGCGGGACACGGTTCTAGGGCTGCCTGAGATCGGGATGGCGGGGACCATCGCTGCCTACCTCTCGGTCGGAACCGAGCCCGAGACCACCGGTCTGGTGTTCGCGCTCTGGAAGCGCGGCAGCTACGTCTTGCTGCCGGTGCTGCAGGACGATTTCGACCTCGACTGGGCCTCGTACGAGGGTCCCGACTCGCTCGCGCCCGGCCCGTTCGGTCTGCTCGAGCCGACCGAGCCGCGACGCGGGCCCGACGCGATCCGGAGCGCCGATCTGGTGATCGTTCCGGCGCTGGCGGCCGATCCGGACGGGAACCGGCTGGGCCGCGGCGGCGGCTGCTACGACCGGGCCCTGGCGAGAGTCGGTCCGTCGGTGCCGACGGTGGCGCTGCTGTACGACCCCGAGTTGCTTGACGAGGTCCCGGTCGGCCCGCATGACCAGCGGATACGGGCAGTTGCGCGGCCTACGCGAGGAATCACCAGGATGCCTGCCTGAGGAATCTCCAGGTAGCGCTAGCTGTTGCTACCATTTAGCAGCTGACTGCTGCGAGTGCTAACGCTTTCTTGGAGGATACGTGCCGACGTACCAGTACGCCTGCACCGAGTGTGGTGATCAGACCGAGGTCGTGCAGCGATTCACTGACGACCCGATGACGGTCTGCGTGGCGTGCGGCGGCAGGCTGCGCAAGGTGTTCTCGCCGGTTGGCATCTTGTTCAAGGGCTCAGGCTTTTACCGCACCGACAGCCGCGCTGGCGCGGTGAGCGGCGGTTCGGGCAACGGCAAGTCCGGTGACAGCTCAGAGAGCTCGAGCTCGAAGTCCGAGTCTGGCACCAAGACTGAGTCGGGATCGAAGTCGGGCTCAGATAGCTCCTCGTCCAACGGTTCCTCGGGCGGCTCCGGCGGCAAGTCGGAGTCCTCTTCGGATTCGAGCCCGGCGAAGAAGTCCGGTACCGGCTCCAAGTCCGGTACTGGCTCCAAGGTTGCCTGACGCCGCAGTGACCGCGCAGGCCAGCATCGGGGTGATCGGCGGCTCCGGACTCTACGAGTTCCTCGAGGACGCGCGCGAGGTCACGGTCGACACCCCGTTCGGCCCGCCGAGCGATGTGATCACGATCGGTACGGTCGGCGGGCGCTCGGTTGCCTTCTTGCCGCGACATGGCAGGCAGCACCAGTTCCCGCCGCACCGCATTCCCTACCAGGCCAACATGTGGGCGCTGCGATCGCTCGGAGTGGGCCAGGTACTCGCGCCCAGCGCGGTCGGATCGCTTCGGTCAGAGGACGGTCCTGGCACGCTGGTGATCCCCGACCAGCTGGTCGACAGGACGACCGGGCGGCTTCAGACGTACTACTCCGAGGGCGGCGCGGTCCACGTCCAGTTCGCCGATCCATACTGCCCGCACGGGCGCGCCGTCGCCCTGGCGACGGCTGACGTGGCCGGCTGGCCGGCGGTGCGGTCCGGCACGCTGGTCGTGATCGAGGGGCCGCGGTTCTCGACGCGCGCCGAGTCGCGCTGGTACTCGGCCCAGGGCTGGACGATCGTCGGCATGACGGGGCACCCAGAGGCGGTCCTCGCCCGCGAACTGGCGCTCTGCTACACGTCTTTGTCGCTCGTGACCGATCTCGACTCTGGGGTTGATGAAGGCGAGGGCGTGACGCAGATGGAGGTCTTGGAGGTCTTCGCGCAGAACGTCGCGCGGCTCAGGGGCCTGCTGCTGACCGTCATTGAGAACCTGCCGGAGAAGCGCACCTGCCCGTGCGGTTCGGCGCTGGACGGCCTCAAGCTGCCGTTCGAGTTGCCGTAAGCCTCAGGTCGCGGGCGCGTGCCGGCTGGCGAGGCCGACGAGGTTGCCCTCGCTGTCGCGGATGAACGCCATCCACTCTTCCCAGCCAGGCTCGCCGAAGGCGCCGTCGGCGTCGACGTGGATACGGTGCGGCTCGGTATGTACGGTGACTCCATTGTCGCGTAGCTCGCTGATCGTGGCCTGGACGTCCGGGACCCGCAGATAGATGAGCGCGCTCGACGCAGCCTGCTCCAGCAGCAGGCGCACGCCGCCGAGGTCGATGAACACCAGGCCGGGCGGGTCGAACTTCGCGAGCATCGTGCCGCCCAGGACTGTGGTGTAGAAGTCTGCGGCCCGGTCGAGATCCTCGGCGTGCTGCGCTACCTGGTGAAGCTGAGTCATCCGGTCCTCCGAGGGCTCCTGGCGTCCGGCGAGATACGTAGTATCACTATGTAAATTGCTTCGGGGTCACTACGCATCCCGGGACGCGGATCCGGGCTGCTGCCCGAGCGGGTCTATGCGTTGTGAAGCGCCGCGCCGAAGTACGTAGTGTTCCTACAGATTCTCGTAGGCATGCTATACATATCTTGTGACAGACGGCAAGGCTGACGTTGACGCCGCAGCCTCAGCGCTCAACTCTGGCGCGATCCACGTGCTGCGCGGTCTGCGGGCCGTCGACCGGCTGGCTGGCCTGACCCCGCAGCGGCTCTCGGCATTGTCCGTGCTGGTCTTCGGCGGACCCTGCTCGCTTGGCGCCCTGGCCAGCGCTGAAGGCGTGGCCGGTCCGACGATGACCAGGATCGTCGACGGATTGATCGACGCGGGCCTGGCGGAGCGGCAGCCCCACCCGACCGACGGCCGAGCGGTGCTGGTCGCCGCGACCGCGGACGGTGAGGCCTTGATGCGCGCGGCCCAGCGTCGCAGGATCGAGGCGCTGACCGATGCGATCTCCAGCCTGCCAGCCGCGGCGCAGCGGCAGCTCGTGGAGTCAGTGGGCCTGCTCGATCAGGTGGCGGCCGCGCTGCGATCGCGGTCGGCCGACGCCGGGTCGCATGCCCGCGATGCTGATCTCGCCGGGGCGGCGGTCGAACGCGGCTCGACCGAACATCGTCCGCCGCACCTCGGCCAGGCAGACCCGAATCGACGCGGCGCGCGCCCGCTGGGCCGAGGCCGCCGACCAGATGACCGCCGCCGCCCGCAGAGCGCAGGGTCGCGTATGAGTTACGGGTGCCGCCGCCAGAGCCGGTAGGCTAAGCGGCGCCAGCCACACGAGCTGGCGAGCCCCGATAGCTCAGTGGATAGAGCGGCTGCCTCCTAAGCAGTAGGTCGCAGGTTCGAGTCCTGCTCGGGGCGCGATGACGCCTGGTAGATGAGATTTTTCGAAATTGTCTCTGACTGGTCGAGTTACTGCCCATCGGCAATCACTCATTTCGTGAGGTGTCGCCATGCCAACGTCGGCGGCCGGGCCTGTGACCAGGCGCGTAAGGGACGACGGCGGCTCGGCAGCTATACGCTCGCGGTTGTCGGGCCGGCCCTGGGAGCCAAACTGGAGCCAATTCAGTCGGGAGCTGGTCTACTAGGGTCCTGGCTCGCCGTCTCAGCTTCGCGGTTGGACGCGGCAATCGAGTGCGGCCTGGACGGCGAGGTCGGGCCTCCCGCCAGCCAAGCACCGCTTGCGTATCACGCGAGGTATATCGCATGTTATGCAAGCAACGCCGCCGCCGCCGCTGCGGTCGCCGAGCTGCTCACCGTGGTGCTTCTGTCACCGGGACGGGAGTGGTCACTGACCGAGCTGGCTGACCGTGCGGGTCTTCCTTGTCCTCGGCCCAGCGCGAGATGGCCAGAGCCAAACAAGGCCGGGGTCGTCTCCTCGCGCGCGCTCGGCAGCACGCCCAGTCACTGCGGCCGACTCGCCGCTCACTGGCCCACTGACCGAGCTGCTGCTCCGCTCGTTCGGGCCACGTCAAGTTCTCGCCGAAGAGTTCGCCGGGGTCGCCGCCATCTCGACGGCGTACGTATTCGGCTCATGGGCGGCCCGGTACGCCGGGCAGGCGGGACGGGCGCCGGCCGATATCTACGTGCTGGTCATCGGCGACCCGGACCGCGACGAGCTCGACGGCGGCCGGTAGGCGAGCAGTTGTATTTCGGCGAAGCCGACCCGCAGCAGCCGCGTGCCGAACCGCTCCTCCCACGATCGCAGCACTGCCGCGATTACCACAGCGTTCTCCCACCTGTTCGCCGCGCCGTCCCAGCCGATCAATGGCAGGACATCGGCTGCTGGACCGCACGGTGTTCGGACGCCAGGAGCCGTGGGAAGACTCCCCTCCGGGCTGGCCCAAGATTCCGGCCGGCCAGCACCAGTGGCGCGTCGACCGCCGCCCACTGGCGCAATGGGACGTGACCGACGAACCTGTTGCATCGTCGACGCCGCTACGCCGTGGTTAGGAGCCGGAACGCACTGTCGCTCAAGGGGCCCGGCCGCCGAATGCCGTCTAGGCCGGTGGCGTGCGACTCGTAATCGATCCGGGCCGGCGAACATGGGCGGCCGTGGAGCGATCCAGCAGTTCCTCCTCGACGGCAAATCGGTAGAACCCGCCGATCGGGCAAACGCCAGCGCCGGACACGGACCTCCAGGCCGAGTGCCTGCCATTGAAGTTTCACGTCCTCCGCCTGCTCTTCGCTTCCCAGGACCACTAGTGACGACGATGCGACTGACCATCTTCCAAGCCCAAAGCGCGGCACGGTCGTCTGGTCAGGGCTGCACCTGATGCAAAGTGCGCCGAAGCGGGCGTGGCATTGGGCAACGAACACGGTCTCCGCAGGCAGCTCGATCGTATTCAAACAACGACGGTGTCGCTGACGAGCCCATGAGACAGCGCAGACCGCCGATTCTGGCGCAGGTTCGAAACCGGGCTTCGCGGCAGTTGAACGGCGCAGACGGCGAGTTCGGTTGCAGGTTCTCTGCCTCGAGGGTCACTGGCCTGGCCGCGTCACCGAACTCAGCCGCCCAGACGCTAGGCTCCTCCATGATCAGGGAAGAACTCAGCGGAAACCGCTTTAACGTGGCGGTATACGCGCGTAGAGTCCGAAGCAGCTCACAGTAAAGCGACCGAGCACAGGTTAGTTGGCATGCGGCTAGCTGGTGAGCAGGGCGGGGTTGCCGTGACGGGTGTGCCAATTCTACCAATTGTTATTACCTTGCTTGTTCCTATTGTCACGGCGATGGCTGGCATCCTTGGTGTCATGATTCAAGACTGGCGAGTGCGGAAATCCCTGGCTGGACCACGCAAGCTGGCGCTTGAGGATGCGAGCAAGCAGGTATCATTCGCTGTCGACTGGTGGAACGCTAAGAAACTAATTGCCGACTCACCCGGCGCGCTGCAGGAGATCACAAAATGCGCGGATGATTGGTTAGAGGAGGCCTCTACACGAGTTATTGGATCCAAGCCTCCGGCAGCTCGGCAAAGGACTCCAATAACACTTCGGAGGTTGCTGCTATTTTACACCCTCCAAGGACGGGCCGCTAACATGATTCGCGGCTTCTTCTATGTTTCCCTCGCCTTCCTGATTTTGGGCGTGGGGACCGTAATAAGTGATGTGCTTGAGTCGAACTCGCACCATTATGTACCTGGTGATTTCGCAGGTCTGATGTTTGTCGCAATCCTCACGTTGGCCTTCAGGTTCTGGGCAGCTGCTGCTGAGAACTTTAATACCGGAACTCGCAGAACCTGGCAGTGGAGACTCCGCCGCGCATTGTTGCTTTATAGACTCCATAGCGGCAGTGCTAGCCTAATTCGCATCATCTTCTACGCCTGGGTAGTATACTGGGCTCTGACACTACCAGCAAACGTCTCCGGTGTGCAAAAAAATGTAAATTTGTTTCCTGAGGTATTGGCTCTACTCATCGCGCTAATAGGGTTGGCAGCGGGACTTCGGTATTGGGCGGCCTCCTTGGCGAGAACGCCTGACGCAGGCAAAGGCAAATGACCAGCATTCATTATCAAGCCAGACCGAGAACGGCCGGCAGAGCCATAGAGAGCCAAGCTGCAGGATCCCTGGACGCTACGGGAAAACCCCCGCAGCACCTACGCGACACACGATCAGAGCCATCGGTGCGCGCGATATCTTGATCGCCGGCCTGTGCGGGTCACGTTCCGTGGGAGCCAAACTGGGAGCCAACGGCGGCAGGCAGTAAGCCCTCTCGAGCGGCTTCAGGCGGACGTTGTCGCAGGCAAGCGGCACATCAGGCCATGCTGAGCACAGCCAGGCTGCGGTTTGGTTCTGTCTCCTAAGCAGTAGGTCGCAGGTTCGAGTCCTGCTCGGGGCGCTGCTCGGGCGCAGCTACTGCCCATAGGCAATCGCCCGTTTCGTGAATCGTGCCCGCCGCCGCTGCTAGCCGGGACTGTGACCAGCAATGCAAGATCTAACAGCGGTCCGTGACCTCCGCCCATGCCTGGTGGCCTGCGCTGGGAGCCAAAGTGGGAGCCAAGGCAGGTCGCGTCTCGCGACGTGGTGTAAGTGATCTTCACCGTGGTCTGGTCAGCGGGCTGTTGCTGATCATGCCGTGAGAAGTGCGGGTGTAGCTAACTCCTTCGGCTGGACGGGTGGAACGGCGAGCGCGGCCATGGAGCCTTCGGACAGGTAGCGGCGGTCGCCGACCTGCCACTCGTCGTGGGCCTCGGCGAGGACGGCTCCGGCGAGGCGGAGCAGGGCCTCAGGGTTGGAGAAGACGCCGACGACGTCGGTGCGGCGCTTGATCTCCTTGTTGAGCCGCTCGAGCGGGTTGGTGCTCCAGATCTTCTTCCAGTGGCTGACGGGGAAACCGGCGAAGGCGGTGATGCCGCCGGCGGCGTCGCGGAGCATCGTCTCGACCCTGGGGAACTGGCGGCCGAGCAGCCCGGCGATGGTGTCCAGCTGGACGCGGACGTGATCGGGCCCGGGCTGGGCGAAGATGGTACGGATGGCGGCGTCAGCCCGGAGTGGGCGTCAGAGATGACAAGCTGCACCCCGGCCCATCGGTCAGGTGGTGGTTGATGCGCCACGCGAGGAAGAACAGCTCGCAGCGGTAGAGGGCTCCGTAGTAGTTGACCGAGCCGCACACGATCGGGTTGATCTCGCGGGCGAGGCTGGGCAGGTCCGCGCTGCTGCGCAGGTTGAGGTGCCAGGCCTTGATCCGGCGGCTTTTCGCTTTCTTCGTGCTGGCGCTGATGGCCGGGTTGAAGCTGGCGAAGTAACCGCGCTGGCCCAGGGCCTTGCGCGTCCGGAAGGTAGAGCCGAGGAAGTCGAAGCTGGTGTGCTCGTAGTCCCCGCGGCGGTTCGCGTCTTTGCAGTACACGATCTTCGTCTTGACCGGATGCAGTTCCAGTCCCAGCGAGCCGAGCCGGCCAGCGATCGCTGACCGGCGGTGCCGGGCCTGATCCTCGGTATCGCAGTGCACGATCACGTCATCCCATAACGCTCGAACGGGCAGCCGGGGAACATCCGGCTCATCCACGCATCGAACGCGTAGTGCCTGACCAGATTGGCTATCAAGGGCGAGATCGGGGATCCCTGCGGGGTTCCCTTGTCCCTCGGCGATGGTCCCGTCCGGCATCTGCATCGGTGCGACCAGCCACCGCGAGATGCACAGCAGGACCCACCGCTCGCTGGTGTGGTGAGCGACCGCCTTCATCATGAGGTCGTGCGGGACGGAGTCAAAGAAGGCGCGGACGTCCAAGTCCAGCACCCAGTCCTTCTTCCACCACCGCTGACGGCACCGACCTTGCAGCCGCCCTGCCGAATAGGCAGTTCTCGACAGCCGGTCCATGGGGCCTTGCGGTCATACCGCCTGTGCCAGCCGGCATCATGTTCTATGTGACACAGGACCCCGGTATCGCGCGTGCCCTGGCGGCGGCACGAGCGGTCGCGCTCGCCAGTTCTGTCGCCTGCGAGGACGCAGTCGTGGTGGCTGCGCGCAGCAATGTGCTGGTGCACCTTAAACCCGCTCCGGTTATTGCGCGCGTGATGAGCGGCACCGCGGAACTGCACGATGACGTCGAGAAATGGCTCGCTCGTGAAGTTGCCGTCGGGGCTTTCCTGGCAGAACGGGGCCTGGCCGTTCCCCCGAGTGATCTGCTTGCCCTGGGGCCTCACCGGCATGACGGCCTCTGGATGACATTCTGGGAGTTTGTCGAGCATGACACTTCCCGGCCTCTGCCGCCCGCGAGCGAGCTCGGCGGCTCACTCCGCGAGCTACACGCCGCGCTCGCGGAGTTCCCGGGCAAGCTGGGACAGCTCAGCGATGTGCGCGACCAGCTCAACGGGCTTCTCGAGAGGTTGCGTCCGTCGCCGAGGCTCACGGCGCAAGACATAGACTCGCTGCGCTCCCGCCTGCACGAGATGACGCCTACTGTCTTTGAGACGTCGCTCCCCGCACAGGCAATCCATGGCGACGCGACGGCGTCCAACCTTTTCCGAACCGGCGACGGGCTCATCTGGAACGACCTCGAGGACGCTTGCATTGGTCCAGTTCACTGGGACGTTGCGGGGCTCATCAACGAAGCCCGCGCTTGGGGAGAGAGCGAGACTTTCGTCGCGGAGTTTCTCCGCGCCTACGGGAGACTGGAACTTGAAGAGCTCAATGACTTCCTAGCAGCCGACCTCCTCTTCGCGACCGTCTGGCAGGCGTTCGCTGCGCAGCGCCGCCCGCACCAGTAAGCAAGCCCCGCCGGGCGGGGCCGCGTAGTCAGCTGACGCGGCGGTACCGGATGTGGGTAGTCAGCGGTGAGTGAAGCACCTCGGCGGGCTCGAAGCCGAAGGACTCGACCCCGTCGAAGATGCGCTCGCCCGAACCGAGCAGGACCGGTGCGATGTCGAGGGTGAGCTCGTCGATCACGCCGGCGATCAGTGCCTGCCGGACGGTCGAGGCCCCGCCGGCGATGTCAACGCCGTTGCCTCCAGCGGCCTGGCGCGCTGCGGAGTAGGCCGCGTCGAAGCCCTCAGTGACGAAGTGGAACGTCGTCCCGCCGTCCATCTGGATCGGGTCATGTCGGTGATGGGTTAGCACGAAAACCGGCGCGTGATACGGCGGTTCGGGGCCCCACCAGCCAGACCAGTCGCCGTCCCAGTCCCCGCGGATCGGGCCGAACATGTTCCGACCCATCACATAGGCGCCCCGGGGGCGCATGAGCCACTCGTTCGCGATCATGTCAGCATCGTTGGCTCGCGGGTCGCCGATGTGCCAGCCGTGCAGCTCCCGCCCCCGCTTGCCCAGGGGGTCCTCGCGGCTCTGGTCCGGCCCGGCGACGAAGCCGTCCAGTGAGATCGACATGTGGCAGGTGGTGTCCGACACGTGAACCTCCTGAGTGATTGCGACTTGCCAGCGGTCGCGCGGCCAGCGATCACGCCCCAGGACAAGATCAGAGCCAGTCTGGACCATCCGCCCGCGCACACGCCAACCGCGCGACCTGCCTTCCCGTCGCTACGCCAGCTGCCATAAGCATGCGCTCGGCTGCAACGCCTGGCCTCTGCGCCTCACTGAGCCAGGCGGGGATCCCACGGTGTGGTGATTGAGAAACGGTCGAACCAGTACTCGGCGATCTCCCCGCCAAGAATGTCGCTGCCCCGAACCGGCTTCACCGCGCCTTCGACGACCTCCTCCGCGCCGTCCGCCACCTCCGCGAGGAAAGCGGGGTCGGTGGAATAGCGCAGGATGTGCTGGCAGTAGATAGTCCGCACTTGGCCGCTGAGCTCGGAGGCCAAGCGGCGGGCGGACCGGGCCAGATCGGCGGGATCGCCGGTCGGCAGATGAGTGTAGATCGGGCCCGCCATGATTGTGTCCCCGCCGAACAGCCCGCCGGACTTTTCGTCGTAGAGGCTGATGCCGTCCACCGTGTGGCCGGGGGTGTGCCAGACGTGCAGCTTCCGGCCCCCTCCCAGGTCAATCGTGTCGCCGTCTTTGAGTAGCTCAGTAGGCGCCGTAGGCACGACTTTCCACTTCTTCGGGTCGAACTCCGGTGGCAGCTGCCGCGGCGTGGTGTCGGCGGTGAGCAGACGGAAATACCGGCTGTCCAAGTTCTCCAGCGCCGGAACCTGGGCAAGCATCTCCGCCACATACTCCATATACGCCTCGAGCCACTCCGCCGGTATGTCCTGCTGCACCAGCTCGGCACCGGACTCATGGATCGCGCCGCCAGCAAACAGGTGGTTGCCGCCAATGTGGTCGAAGTGGTGATGAGAGTTGACAACCCGCAGTGGCCGGTCGGTGAGCTTCGTCACCACAGCCTTGATGTCGGAAATCCCCATCCCGGTGTCGAAAAGCACGGCCTCCGCGGAGCCTGTGATGAGCCACGAGTTCACGTGCCCGGGTTCGCCGATCAGATATATGCCCGGTTCCACTTGCCGGACCGCGAACCAGTCTTCGGCCGCCATGCTGCCTCCCTGCTGTCTCGGATGGAACGGTTGAGGCCGCAGGCTCAAGCGCGGCACGGCCACCCATGAAGTCCATCTCAGTTGCCTTAGGTCTCGGGGCCGACCCGCTGCCTGGCAGCTGCCACCCCCGGCCGACTAGCCAGTCGCCGGTCAGGCAGCACGCACAGCAGCCAGTACACGGCGAATCCGACCACGAAGCCGCCGACCGCGCTAAGGTCACCGCCATTAAGCACATGCGTGGACAGCGGCCCCTTCAGATACGCCGTGTTGGACGTCAGCGCGGAGAAGACCATCCCGGCCAGCAATGCGGCCACGCCGCCCCATCGGAACCCGCGGTCGAACCAGTAGCGGCCGCCTACCCGGTGCAGCTCGTGCCCGTCGTAGCGGCCGCGGGACAGCGTCAGTTCCGCCATGAACACGCCGAAGAACGGCGCGAACCAGTAGATCGACCAGAGCAGGAAGTTCTCCAGCACGGTCAGGAAGTTGGAGGCCACCAGCACGCCATAGACAGCCAGTGACGTGCCGACGACCACGTCGATCCACACCGTCCGCGTCCTTGCCAGCGGCACGCCGAGCGCCTGGAGCGCCAGCCCGCCTGAGTACACCGACAAGATGCTGTTACAGGTGACGCCGAGGATGACGATCAGCAAGAAGACGGGGTAGAACCAGCCCGGCACCACTGCCCGGATTGAGGTCGTGAAGTCACTGGCATTGACCACGGTCGCTGCGAGGATGCCGATAACGGTCAGGGCGACCGCCGGGAGATAACCGCCCGTCGTGGTGTAGAAAACCACCTTTCGGGCCGAGACATCGGCAGGCAGGTACCGCGAGTAGTCAGAGGCGACAGGGTAGGACAGCGGGCCGGCGAGCACCACGCTGACAGCGATCATGACGGCAACCGCTAGGGCGCTGCCGTGCAGCGGCGTGGCCGGATGGTAGGACAGCTTCACGTGCGGCAGCAGGAACGCGAAGAAGACGATTGATGCCACGCCGAGCGCCCAGGCGAAGAACTTCTGGAAGGAGAGCACCGTGGCATGGCCGTACAGGCCAACCGCGAACGAGATCAAGATGATCGCGGCCAGGATGACGGCCTTCCACGCCGTGTTGACGTTCCACCCCGCGTAGCTGGCCAACGAGTAGCAGGCGAGCGCCGCGATCGCGAAGTCGACGCCCTCGTAGCCGACGTTGACCAGCCAGTTGAAGAAGCAGGAGATCCGGTTGCCGTTGATGCCGTACTGGGCCCGGCTGATCACCATCGAGGCGGTGCCGCTGCGCGGCCCGGGGACCGAGATGAACCCCACGAACACCCAGGTGAGGTTGCCCACGACCGCGATCGCGATCGCGGCTGCTAGCGGCAGGCCCAGCAGTATGAGAATGCCGCCGATCAGCATGTACGTGATGATGATGTTGGAGCCAAGCCAGAACGGGAACAGGCTGGAGGGCGTGCCGTGCCGCTCTTCCGGCGGGATGACGTCGATGCCGTGTGATTCGACCTTGCCGACCGCGTCGACCGTTGGGCCTTCTCCCGAGCGGTAGATCGCCTCCCGCTCGTAGGTCGCCGCAGCGGGCTCGGGCACCTCCGGCGATGTCGGGGCTTCCGGCATCTCGCCTCCAGATATCGGATACCGCACAGACCGGTCAGCTCGAACCTGACGGTCCGTCTTCTAGAAGGGCGCGCTCATATGGGCCAAATTAGCCCGCAGATCGGTACACAGTCAATCGCGACAATCGAATTTCGAATCAATTCGCGCTATTCAGTGCGAGATTCGAAATATAAAGGCTCCGACTACGCCGCGTCATGAGCGTCGGCGACTGTTTGGGATAGCGCATCACCGCGTCCAGATCACCGGTCGCAGCCGCAGTGAAAAGGCCTTGGCTGGCGAGCTGACCGGCTTGGTGCGAGTCGAGTGGGCTGGTCGATCGCGGCGGAGAACGCGTGCCGCACCATGTGCCGGCCGATATTCTTGGCCAGCCAGGCTCGCCGGGCGACGCGGCGGACGATCCTTCCGTCTGCGTGCCGGTCGAGCCGCTGCCCGCTAGCCGCGGTGAAGATGGGTCCTTCGCACCGCGAGAGCTGACCACCACATCTGACCTCAACACGGTGCGATAGCAGCGGATGCAATCGGCCCGATCACTCAACCATCACCAGGTCAGCGACACTGTCCGACAAGCTGGCTGGTCCTTGCAAGCAAGCAGGGGATCCGGACGCTAGCCGTCGTGTTCAGCCGACAGCGTCCAGCCGAATGGCTGGTCCTGCTCAGTGGTCACCCAGACCTCGGCTGATCCGCCGGCGGACAGCACATCGCCAAGCCACCACGTCTGATCAGGATTCCAGCCCGCGAGCATGGTCCGGGCATCGCCGACGGGCAGCGAGCGGCCTGCCGTGGTGAGGTAGCCGGTGACTGACAGGTGAACCGCGTCGTAGTCGGCCGCCGCGGCGGCGAAGTCCGGGATCAGCCACCGGCCAGACCACCCGGTCACCCTCCACCAGTCGTGGCGCCGCGACCGGGAGACGTCCAGGGGATAACGGGCCGCCAGTTCGGCCCAGTCACCGGGACCGGAGATCTCATAGATCCGCGCCCCGGGACGTGGTGCCAGCGGCCAGCAGCGGGCATCGGTCCACCCGAATGTGTCCTCGACCAGCGCCAGTCCCACCGCGCCCAGCCCTGCTAGGCATCTCGTCGTCGACACCAGCGACGACATGACCGGCGACGACCACCAGTACCCGCTCCAGTTCGCCGCCGGGCTCGAGGGCCGCTTCCGCGCTGCGCGTTCGTCCTCGACGGTCTCCGACCTCCAGCGGGCAAGGCTGCCGGCTGCGCCCGACAACCTCGGCGGGTCGTCATTGTGATCGCTGCCCAGGTGCTGCACGTACCGCTGCCGGCCCAATTCCACTGAGCTGGACCACCACCGTGCGGCCGGGGAGGCGCTGATCGCCTCGGCGACAGGCAGCAGCGCGTCCGCGACTTCCGGAGCGGCGAGGGCCTCATCCTCAGCATCCGGCCCTCCCCAGTACGCCGCGGCGTCCACTGATTCGGCGAGCGGGGCCAGCAGCGCGACCTCCGCCGTTGCCGCCACGACCGCATCGAGGTCGGTCCCCGCGACCCCGGCAGCAAGCTCGCGGGCAAGACCTGCCGGATCGGCGGTCCCGCCGTGCCAGACACGAAGCCAGCACGGACCATCGAGAACCAGATCGCGGCCACGGGGGTTGACCAGGGACCAGCACATGCGGCGGCCCCGCGGACCTGCCAGCAGCTCATCCGCGCTGCCGGGCCAGCCCATTCTCCGAGCATATCCGCGGGATGACCGACGAACCCGCACCCGGATCTAAGCCCGGCGCAGCAGGCACCGCCTAGTTGCATCTCGCACCGCCACGCTGCATCGATCCAGACCAGTGCCCGAGAATCCCGGCACCGCGAACCCGAGATGACCAGCTAACTCCTCCATCGCTGCATGAAGACGCACACCGGCCAGCCCTCGTCACCCCGTCCGCCCGGGCGAGCCAGCCGCATAAGCACGACTTTGAGTGCCGCTGCTTCCGGCTGCAAACTGGCCGTTAGCGTCGGCGCCTGCCAACCTGTTCATGCTCGCCGCGAGCGCCGTACCAGGAGGACCGGAGTGTTCGGATTCGCGGTACCGTTCAGGATCTGGCTCCTCCTGACGCTCGTAGTCGCGGCAGTGCTCCTGACGATAGGTCTCGTCCAGGCAATCAAGACGGAAATGAGGCAAGCGCGGATGCGCAAGAGGCGCGCTCGCAGGTAATGCCCGGAGAACCCAGCGCCAGGACTCCGCCAGGGCGATAACGCCGAAGCGCGCACCCCGCGCGCAACGCAATCCTTAGCCGCCGCCACCTGCCGAAAGATCCGGATTGCCGAGTATGCGCGCAGCGCGACTCGCTAGCGTTATCAGACTCAGTCGCCCCGATTATCGGTTCGGTGGGAATCTTGACCCACCCCCTGAACTCGGGTGTCGCCGTTCGATCCATACCCAAGCAGGCTAACCCGCTCCGCCGCTACCATCCCTCAACTGTTGCTCGTTGGCTCCATCCAGCTGCTTCACGGCGATCTGTGAGACCAGCTTGACGTATCCCCGCGACTCCAGGATGTAGAGGGCGATGCCGAACAACACAAGAAGGGACGCAAAGACAATGCAGGATACGAACTCAGGAGCCGCCATATCCTTTGCTCGCACGAAACGCAAGCCGACAGCCGTGCCAGCGAATACGACGCCAGTACTCCAGGAGACCAGGCCGAGGCTTCTGCTCGCATGCGCCAGCCTTACCAGTTCATCGACCGCTTTCTTAAATGCAAGCGCAACCCGGACTATGTCAGTCGGCTCCGGCGCCGTATCAACGGACGCTGGCTTCGTCTCGTCCGGCACCGTTTCAAGCACATGTCCCGCCACTGCTCCGCCCTTCTGCACGCGTCAACATAAGCTGCGGCCGTCCGACCGGCTCGCACTGCCGGACGGCCCGGCTTCGCCGGTCCCATGACCGTCCATGAGTGCACCGAGATCGCCGTCGGCCCGGTGGGCATCCTCAACCAGCAGCTTCATGGCCGGCTCAGGTCCTGCGGGTGAAGACTGCGGCGGCGTGACCGGCTCCGGCACCGCGCCGACCATGATGGCGGCTACCAACATGGCGAGCCCGATGACCGTGATGACGGCCCCCACGATGGACCACAGAGCAGACTGGATCGTCACTCCAGCGCCCATCAGTGCGGCGCCCGCGCCGACCAATGCCCCGCCGAGGGCCCGGTCGGCCCACTTACGAACTCGCTCCGATTTGGACAGGGATCCGAAAGGATGGGCAAAGCGTTGCAATAGCGACCGCTTTGACATAAGGGCAGCGTAGACCGACGGGCCAATCGGCGCATCTCGGTGGAGCGCATGCGCTCTAGGCGCACCTCCCGCGTTGGGCAGGGACATCGACGAAACGAGCCCTCGAGCGGTTCTCGTCTGCGGGGCCGTTTCGGCGACGCAGGAAACGCTGATTACGCGCTGATTTGGCGCACAGCGTCCGGACGCTGGCAGGCGCTCTGATTTGCCGTTCCTGAGTGGCCCTGCCCCGCCTGTCGCCGGCGAAATTGACTTCTGTGAGGAAGCTGCGGGCGACGGCGATTATTCGCCTGGTCGCCCGGCCTCAGACCTCCGGAAGCTGGTCCTTGATCATCGTTAAATCCGGGTCGGCGGCGAGGCGAGCTGGTAGCTGATGGGCCGGGGGTCGTCGGGCATCCGGGGTGGGTTGATCTCGTCGAGGAGCATGGCGAGGGCCCGGGTGAGCCAGGGGTGGCTGGCCAGTCGAGGGTGGCGGTGATCGCGGCCGGGCGAACAGGCGATCGTGCCGCCGATGTGGAGCAGGTTGCGGGTGGTGGCGCGGTATTCGTCGTGGTCGCGCGGTAGTCGTTCAGCCGGGTGGCGGTCCAGTCTCGGCGGCGTGGGCGAGCTGCCGCAGGACCATCTGCAGCGAGCGGCAGCGGGTGGTCAGGATCGCCTTCGGTGCGCCGGCGGCGAGCTGGTTGGCGGGCAGCCGAGCGGGGACCTTGTTTTAACGCGGCCTCGACCCCGGATACGGCCTGCTGTGCGGCAGCGGCGAGCCGGCCCACCGTGCCGAGCCGCCGTGCCACTGGATCTGTGGTGAAAGGCAGTGACACCGGTTCGGCCAAACCTGGGCCGTCACCTGCCGGGCTCGGCGATGCTGCTCCTGTCGAGTCCGGCTCGGACCAGAGACACGGCCATGCCGCATCAGAGGCACCCGACATTGGCCGATGTTCTCGCCGTGCGAGGAGTTGAATGATGACGTCGATGATGGCGGCCTGGTCATCGGCGACGGCAAGACCCGGATCGGCTGGGAGGTGGCCGGTGAAATCTCGTCGTCAACCGTCCACGTCGGGGGTCTAGGCGTCGTGTATTAACTATGTGGTCACTCCCGCGAGATCGCTGATGGAGCAGGGCAAGCCGCCTGACATCGTCGGCACAGACGACGCGTCTTTCGAGCAGTTCGTCGCTGGTTCGTCGAGACGGTTGTTCACGATGGCGCGCTTGCTCACTGGCGGGCACTACGCGGAGGCGGAGGATTTGCTCCAGGGTGCATTCGAACGTACCTACCGGCATTGGTCGAGGATCTCCGGCCAGGGTGACGCGGAGCGGTACGTGCGCCAGGTGCTGGTCAATGCATCGGTGGACAGGACGAGGTGGCGGCGGCGTCACCCGGAGGCACCGCTCATGTTGCCGAATGCCATTCCATCGGTAGAGGATGCCGCAGCGCACGTGGTGAATCGAGATCTGTTGTTGCGGTCGCTTGCCGAACTGCCGGCGAGGCAGCGCGCGGTCCTGGTCCTGCGCTACTTCGAGGATCTCTCCGAAGCGCAGACGGCGGCGATGCTGGGTTGCAGCATCGCCACAGTCAAGAAGCAGGCTGGGCGCGGCATGGCCAGGCTGCGCGAGATCGCGGGCCATCCGGCTGAGCCAGATGCGGCAGCTCGGAAAGGAGCGGGGCGCAATGACTGACTTCGGTGATCAATTGCGGGCCGCGATGGCATCCGCCGACGGGCCGCCGCCTGCGAGGCTGATGGACGGTATCCGGCGGCGCCACAGACGCCACATTAGGCGAACTGGCGTTGCCAGCGTCGCCGTCCTGGCGGCCATGGCGATTGGCATTCCGCCGGTCACGCACGCACTGCAGTCCGGGTCAGGCCAGTCCGGCAGACACCCGGCGTCCGCAGGCCAGCCCGCAGGCTCAGGCAGCCCTGGACCCGGGCGAGCATCGGTTGCTGGGCCAGCTGCCGCCTCTGGCACAGTCCTGGCCGGGTGCGACAGGGCAAATGTCGGCCAGGTCGCTTCGAGCAACCTTGGCCAGGGCTGGCGCCGCTGGGCGGGCAAAGCCGGCCCGCTCTGGTTCATTAACGTCGGCGGCCGCCAGAACATCAGCGGGCACGGCAACGTCGGCGGAAGCGCGAACGTCGGCGGGAAGCCCGTGCTGTATGTGACAGCCGTGGTGATGACAGGGCTCAAGCCGGCTTCTGCCGTGGTGGTGAGGGTTGCCCCGGCAGGCCGGAACTATCTCCGGTTCCTGTACGGTCCGGCCGATTCCCTCAACGCCGGCACTACTTACACGATGGCGAGCGGGGAGTCTGGCGTTACCTTCATCATGTGCCCGCTGGACGGCAACCCTGGCAGTGCTGAGCCGATCACCGACTATTACGGGGGTCTCCTCGTCGACGGCGCGCGCTGCGTCCCGGTTGACGTATTTCTGCCTGGCCGGGCGAGCCCGATCAGGATCAGCCTCGGCGTGTGTCACTAGCAGCAGCGACGCTGCTGGACCCAGAATCCGGGGGTTGTTGTGCGCCAGCTGTCAAATGCTGAGGGGCGTGAGATCCGCGGTGAGCTGGTAGCTGATAGGGCGGTTGTCGCCGGGGAGGCTGGGCGGGGCCGCGTTGATCTCGTCCAGGAGCAGGGCCAGGGCGCGGGTGACGCGAGGGCTGTCGGGTTGCTGGAGCTCGACAGTGATCACATCGGGGGTGTAGGTGATGACGCCGGCGAAGAATGGATCAGCTGTGATCTCCGGGGAGCCAGTAGACCCGCACCACCCGGCAGTCCGGACCCCACTGGCCGGCCAGGTAGATACTGTAGGTAATCGCGGTCAACTTCACCTTGCCATTGCCAGTCACCATCGCAGCATTACGCTGTGGCGTGGCCTGGGTTGCCCATCCCACCTGGGCACCGCCTGATAGGAAGACAACATCGATACTGCTGACTGTGATCAGCCCCTGCGCGCCTGCTTGTGGGGCGTGAGCATGCCTCACATAGAGGGTCGTCCGGACGTGCACAAGCGCGGTCGCGGAATCGGGCGTGGTGACCCACGTCGAGCAGCCTGACGCCAGCACGGACGGTGCGGCAGGCGCGACCGGGGCGGCTACTGGTGGTGGCGGTCGGCTCGGTGGGACGGTGCTCGCGCCGGTGCGGCAGCCCGTGAGGCCGATCATCGCAATTGCCGCAACTATGCTGGGCACCCGCCTCATCAGGCTGCCACCTCCGGCCCTGGGCTTGGCTCTCGTGGGCCTGGCACCGCATCGCGCGGACAATCGTGGTCGGATCCCTATCAGTATGACCTGCGCTGCCCGACTACAGTGAGCCGGCTGCGGTGGCCAACTCGGCATCGCCCAAACGTGCTGCTATCGGCATGTGAGCGTTCGGTACTGTCGGCCCGACATGATGGTGGTGGCACACAGAACGCCCGGCTGTGCGTTACGAAGTCGGGCACGTCCGGCGGTTGGGCATGCGCCAGAACGAGCCCTCGACGCGCCAACTGCCATACGGAATGTGATCACGGAGAGGGATGCTCTACGGTCACCGCGCCGGGACCAGCCGGAGTCGTCTTACCATCTGGCCATGCTGACTGTCGGCTTGCGCGCGGTCGTGGCTGCGCCGGAGGTGGCGGGCTCGCGCTCAGGGCACTTGTCATTGGTGTAACCGAGGAGCGCAGAAGCGTTCTGGGGCTCCATATGAGCCCGGAGTCCGCGTGGTGCTGCCGCAGATTGCA
This sequence comes from uncultured Actinomycetota bacterium, assembly GCA_963696215.1. Classification (GTDB taxonomy): domain Bacteria; phylum Actinomycetota; class Actinomycetes; order Streptosporangiales; family Streptosporangiaceae; genus Chersky-822. The sequence continues at coordinate 147,545 of CAVOJF010000001.1, read as the reverse complement.
CGCCTTACAGCTTGTATGGTCACAATGCCGACTGCGCGTCCTGGTTATACCTGTAGCTTCTCAGCGGCACGATGATCAGGTAAAGACACTGCACGCCAAGCAGCCCAAGCGTGAACGAGGGACTGGCGCCAGCAAGGTCTACAACAAGCACTGGGAATAGCAAGAAGGGCAGGAGTGTCAGCTTGAGCTGGACACTGGACAGTTTCGGGCGGAAGGGCACAAGCAGTCCAAGCGAGACCAATGTCAGGCAACCGCCGAGAACAGCGATGCCGACGCCGACGTGAAACCATGCGCCGAGGTTATCCAAGGATCGGCTCGATCCGGCCAGAACATCAGTACGCGTGACGGTGCTGTAAGCAAATCCGCCTAGCGTCGCGCTTATCAGGGCGAGAGCGGCGTAGACGCCGGTCCGCAGTAGCACCCACCGAACGGCCGCCTTCATGCGATCCCTTCCGCCGGAATTGTATGCGCGGCCAGACCTGGTCTCCGCCGCCGGATCCACCCTTCGCATGGATAGGACGCCCTGATCGTCACTCACAGAACATCCGTTCTCGCGCCGTGAAGGACCGCACCGCCGGGGGACTCTGCGGAAGCGAGTCGGCGGGGGAATCTCACCCCCGCCGCTCTCAGGACCGGACGTGACAGTTTCCTGTCATCCGGCCCCCACAGTCCGCCGGGTGGTGAATGCGACGAGCTGCCAGTGGGCGAATAGGCCGGGCTTGTATTGGTAGACCTTTTTCGTGAATCGTGCCCGACCGCCGCTGCTAGCCGGGACTGTGACCAGATGTCTGTCTGGAAGTCATGGGCGGGGCTTCTGTAACCGTGGCTGCCGGCGAAACAGCGCCCTAATATTACGCAAAGCCGACAGCAGGTCGTCGCCGATGGCGATCCCCGGCCAGAAGGGCAGCCCAGTGGGAACATTGCGTCTCATCGCCGGGCCGAACCCGGTGCCCGCGGGAGTTTATGACCTCAGCGAGGTCGGCTACTGCGAGCAGGAATACCTCTTGAGCGGCTCAGCGCGGTCCTACCAGATTGCCGCGGAGCGCCTGAGCGACGGCAAGTGGGACGCCCGGCCCGACGCGACCGCGCCGTTTGCCACCAGGCTCATCGTCCGCCGGCCAGCCGATCCCGCGAGCTTCAGCGGGACCGTGGTCGTTGAGTGGCTGAATGTCTCCGGTGGCGTAGATGCAGCGCCGGACTGGACTATGACCCACACGCATCTGATGCGCCGACGGCATGGCTGGGTTGGCGTGTCGGCCCAGCGGGCCGGCCTGGAAGGGGGCGGCCTCGCCGGCGGGATGGGCCTGAAGAAGGCATTCCCTGACCGTTATGCCGCGCTGAACCACCCCGGTGATGCCTGGTCATACGACATCTTCAGCCAGGCCGGCCGGATGCTCCGCTCCGAACCGGGCGCACAGGCGCTGGGCGGCCGCGCGCCTGACCTGCTGATCGCCACCGGTCACTCGCAGTCCGCAGCGTTCCTCGTCACTTACATCAACGCCATCGACCGGCTCGCGGCCGTGTACAACGGTTTCGGCGTTCACGGCGGCTGGCTGGCGGGGCGGCCATCGACGGGGAGTTCCAGTCTGCTTTCAGCAGCCCGGGCGAGCGCATCCGCGATGACCTGAGGGTTCCGGTGCTTGTGCTGCAGAGCGAGACCGATGTCGCACTGCTTGGCAGCGGCCGGGCGGCGCAGCCCGACAGCGACCGGCTCAGGCTCTGGGAACTGGCCGGAGCGGCACACGCCGACACCTACCTCCTGGTGGCCGGCAACTACGATCAGGGGAACCTGCCGGCCGACCGGCTGGCGGAGTTGCTCGCGCCGATCACGGACACCCCGGCAGGACAGACGGACACGCCGATCAACAGCGGGCCGCAGCACCATTACGTCGCGTGTGCCGCCATCGAGCACCTGGTCCGCTGGGCCGCAGGGGGCCCGCCCGCGCCCGCGTGCGATCGACTCCATCCGAGCGACGATGGCCGCGACTTTCACCGGGCTTATTACGGGATCGCCACCGGCGGCATCCGCACTCCGTGGACGGCGGCTCCCGTGGCCACGCTGTCCGGGCTTGGCCAGACCGGCAGCACGTATGCGTTCTTGTTCGGAACGACGCAGCCGTTCGACGGAGAGGACATGAGCCGGAAATGGCCATTCGGGCGGCCCGGCTACCTTGAAGACTTCGAGGAAGAACTGGACTGGACCATCAGCCAGGGCTACCTGCTCGCCGATGACCGAGCCGAGATCCTCGCCCTCGCCCGGGTTTCATATCCGGGTTAGCGCGATCTCGCAGTGCCTTCACGCACTACCTCGGGATGCATCACGTGCTTGCGGGAGTGCCGCCCAGGATCCAGAACCGGACCACCCTGGTGTGTATTGACACCCTGGCAATGATCACAGCACCCTAAATGGGAGCCATCTGCCGTTGTGAACGGAGTGCGAAAAGGTGAAGAACGAGCCTGCGCCCGAATCGGTCCTGCGCGAGCCGGGCAGCCGACCGCATCCGGGGCAGCCTGCGGGCGCTGACATGATTCCCCAGATCAAGCACATCGTGGTGCTGATGATGGAGAACCATTCCTATGACAACCATCTCGGCATGCTTCGCCGAGCTGGAGCAGACGGATTTACCTTCGGCAGCGATGGCAAGCCCGCCGAGACCAATCCCTACGGAGACGGCAGGATCCAGCACGCCTTCCGGATGCCAACCACGTGTCAGCTTCTGGGTCACCCTAGCCAGAACTGGCAGGACAGCCACGCCCAGCGGGCCGCCGGCCGACTCGACGGGTTCGTGACGTCCGGAAGCGGCCCGGTCTCGATGGGGTACTGGCAACGAGCGGATCTGCCCTTTTACTACTCGCTCGCCTCGGTGTTTCCGATCGCCGACCGGTACTTCTGCTCGGTGCTCGGCCCGACGTTCCCGAACCGCCGCTATCTGATGGCCGCCACCTCGATCGGAATGATCAACGACACTGTGCCGAGCCCGACGGCCTACCCGGAGAACGGGACAATCTTCGACAGGCTGCAAGAGGTCGGAGTGTCGTGGAAGGACTATTTCTCGCTTACTTCCATTGCATCGCAGCTCGCGCTGTTCCCGCCGCTACTAGTGAAATTCGCGGGCAATCTCCGGCCGGTGGGCGAGTTCTTCGAGGACGCGGAGGCAGGAACACTGCCCGGATTCTGCCTCGTGGAGCCGAACTACGGCCTTGACTCAGAGGAAACTCCGCAGAACATCGCGTTGGGAGAGCGTTTCGCCGCGAAGGTCATCAACGCTGTCATGAGCGGTCCTGCGTGGGAGAACAGCCTGCTGATCTGGTGCTACGACGAGCACGGCGGCTATTTCGACCACGTCGACCCGCCACGAGCGATCGCTCCGGATGACATCCCGCCCGATACCGACGGCGGCAACCCATACAGCGGATTCACCCGCTACGGCTTCCGCGTGCCATGTGCCGTGGTTTCGCCGTGGTCGCGACCGGACTACATCTCGCACAACGTCTTCGACCACACCAGCATCTGCGCGCTGGTCGAGGCCAAGTGGAACCTGGCAGCCATGACACGCCGGGACGCCAACGCGCACGACATGCTGGACATGCTCGACCTGAACCAGCCTGCCTTTAAGCAGCCGCCGCAACTGGCCAAGCCCCTCCTGGAAGACCACCTCGGCGCGCTCGAATGCATCGTCACCGGTCCGGGAACCATTCCGCCGCCGGGCTCAATCTCGCGCTGATCAAGCCCTGCCTTTTTCTGGGTCAGTGCCGCCGAACATCATCGCCGCCCGGGCAAACACTGCCGCAACGACCCGAGTTCAGGACGAGCCCGGCTGGCTGCCGCGAGGACTTGGCGTCACCCCTACGCTCAGGGACCGGCAACCGGGGCCCGATCGTGCGAGCCGGTGACGAATGAGTGATATCGGGTACTACGGGGCTGTAGGCCGGCCATTCTTGGTCACACCGGGTCAGCGGGACGATCGCTCCCTGACCTGGCGGGCCAGGAGGGCATGATGCTCAAGGATTTCTACGTCGCGTTCTCCGCAATCTGCTTCACCCTGCTCGGCCTGTGGTTCATCGTGGTGCAGACCCGGCACGCTGACTGGCGCGGCGATGCGGGCCACCGTCGCCGGGCGTACGGGGTCGCGATGAACTTCTCGTTGCCAGGCCTGATGAGCCTGCTCTCGCTGGTCAACCCGGATAGTTCGCTGCTCTGGCGGGTCTCGTTCGCGGTCGCCGCGCTGGGCGGGGTGGTGATTCTTACGGTGCTCCGTGGAGCAGCCCCGACCCGGTTCGGGCGCGCCGCCTACGTGGCAGCGGTCGCCGTTTACGCCCTGATCGCGCTGCTGGCGATAGCGCCGGGCGTCGTCGCCGGGGTCGGCCTGGCGGTGGCGGCCGTTCGCGTGGAGGCGGTATTGCTGACCTTGCTTGTCTTCTTGGATGTGAACGTCGCCTGGCTGCTGCTCTTCGACGACAGCACGCCGCGGGCTGCCGGGGCTTGATCATTCGAGAGTCAATGACTGCTTGGCCTGGGAGGACGGACTGCTGACGCCGTGTCCCCGCCGACCGAAGGCATTTCCCCGAGCGCACGACTGGACGGCATTGACCTGAGCGGTCATCACTCACGCTGTGATCTACCTGATGACCCAGACGGGCTGCGGTCGCCGGCCCCGCCACCCGGCGGCCAGGCGGGCAAGTCTTTCGACGCCGCGCGGTGTTGAGCTGAGGGGTGATCGCGGGCTGTTTTCTAGGGCTCCGCGGGTACTTGCGTCCAGGTGCCGCCGGTCCGGTGCTCGGTCAAGATCTTTCCGTGGGGGTTGCCGGAGCTGTAGGAACCTGCCGCCCAGGCCTGCGACGGCGACACGGCGCATACTGCCCGCAGGGTGCTCTGGTCAGGCCCGGAGCTGATCGTCCCGCCGGGGCTCGGGCTGGGTTCTTGCTTCCAGATGTGGCCGTTCCACCGCTCGATCAGTGTGAAGACCGCCGGGTCGGTTTTGGTGTCGGCGAAGTAGTAGCCGGCTACCCAGGCGTCGGCGGGCGAGCGGGCTCCGACGGCCGTCAGGTCGCTGCCGCGCGAGCCGACTGGCCTCGGGCTGGTCATCTGCTTCCAGGCCCGGCCGTTCCAGTGCTCGATCAGGGCCTCGGCGACCGTGCTGGTGCCCAGGTTCCCGACCGCCCATGCCCCGGAGGCGCCGGTGGTGGTCACCGCGTTCAGCTCGCCGCCCGCACGCCCACCGGGGTTCGGGCTAGGCACGAACTTCCACCTCCGGCCATTCCAGTGCTCGATCAGCGGCCTGACCGGCGGGCCGAAGTAGTAGCCAACCGCCCAGGCGCCGGACCTGCCAGCCGCCGCAACGCCGTTCAGAGCGCTGCGCGTACAGGCCGCGCGGGCTGGGGCTGGCCACCTGCGCCCACATGTGGCCGTTCCACCGCTCGATCAGCGTCTTGATCGTCTTGCCGGTGCTGAAGTAGCCGACAGCCCACGCATCTGATGGCCCGGCGGCGGTGACGCCCAGCAGGAAGCTGCCATGCACGCCGCCTGGGTTCGGGCTCGCCACCTTCGCCCAGCGGCCGTCCCACCGCTCGATCAGCGTCTTGATCGTCGTGCCAGTGTTGTAGTACCCGACCGCCCACGCATTTGATGACCCGGTAGCGGCGACGGAGGTCAGCAGGCTTTCGGTCGCGCCGCGCGGGCTGGCGGCCGGCACTTGCTTCCAGGCCCGGCCATTCCAGTGCTCGACGAGCGGCTTGCCGGTTGCTGCCGAGCCCACACGCCCAGACGCCTGTGCGCGGACACCGCGGCGATACCGTTCAGTCCGTTGACCGAAACCCAGCTATAGGCTGCGTCAAGGTTTCTGTGCGGCATTGCCCGGCTGGGAGGCGACGTTGCGGCAGGCCGGCTGTGCCCGCACGAAACCAGCCCTGCCAGGACCGCCGACGCGACGGCGATCACCGCCGAGCGAACCCAGCCCGGATTCTGCATAACCCCGCCTAACCGGCATGCGGCGACGCTCCAATGCTCGCACGATGCCTCGCCATGAGCACAGATCCGGCGAGATGGTGTCTTCCTGATCTCGGCTTCATCCTCTTGCGGAGCCCGGGCCTGCCGGGCGGAGCACGTCCAACGATGCGACGTCACAAATGCCGGGCGGCTACGACCCGAACTTCGTCCATTGCCCTTCGGAGACCACCTCGACGGAGCCGTCTACGACCTTGATGGCCGTCTGTTCGTCGATGGCGTAGGCCGGGACGCCGATGGCGGCTGCCCACCGCTCTGCGTCAGCCAGGGCGTTCCCGGGAAGGCGTCCAGGTGCGGGAAGATCGAGAAGTCGACGATCCCCAAGGTACGGTCGTCCGCCGCGGACGGCCACTCGACGAAGTACTCCCCGATCCGGGGCGTCATGACCATGCTTCCGGCACTCACTCCCACCCAGACCATGTCGGGCAGCGAAGGCAGCAGATCGGCCAGCCCGGACTCCCGCATCCAGTGGCACAAGTACGTCGCGTCGCCGCCGTCGACCAGGAGCACGTCGGCCTCCCGGATCCAGGGACCCATCGCTCCGCGCCAACGGTGGGCAGTGCGGTGAGCTCGAGGACACGGCGACGCATCCCGAGAGCCCGACGCCCATCCCAGGCCGGAGAAGTGCCGGAAGTCGGGCTCGGCGGCCACCAGGCGCCGCACCGATGCGGGTCCGCACATCGGGTGGCCCCACTGTGCGGTCGGAACGACGAGCGCGTGACACTCGGCGATCGGCTTGCCGAGAAGTGCAGGAGCGCCGAGTGGATGCTGGGGTTCGTGACGCCGCCTGACGTGAGCAAGAGCTTCAAGGTGCCTCCAAGTTCGCGCGGAAGGTAGATGTGATCAGCAGACCGCCCAGTGGTCCGCGTTCACATACGCTACGAGACGGCGAGAGGCGAATCCGACCCGGGTCGAGCGAACGGCACTCAGACGTCAGGGCAGCGGCGGCCGCCATCGGCAGCTCGGTAGCCGCGTCCAGATCACCCGTTCCTGCGCGGTTAGACTGAGGTTGTCCCGACTTTGACGGACAGGCGCTGACTGGCTCGTCGCTACGTTCTTGGTCTCGTTGAGTGTCTGGCTTCGAACTCGGCGGATGCCCGGCAAAAGCAGCTGTGGCCGGTTCCTCGTGACGTTCCCTGGCGCTGCAGATAGGCGGTCAGGCCCTCGATCACCTCGATAGTCCCGCCCTTGCGCATCTCAGGGGCGTCCGCTCCGTTATACCCGTCCAGGTAGGCGCCCTGCTCGGTCCAGGTGAGCTTGGTTTTGTCGCCACTTTCGGCGAACTCGATGGTGGCCAGGGACACCGAGATCAGAGCGTCGTCGGCGTACATCGCGTAGCTGTACACGATCCGTCTGCTGGTCACGATGTCGTGGTACCGGCCGTCGTAACGGCAGGTCGTGCCCTCCCACTCAGTCGTGAAGCTCTCCCGCCCGCGCGGCCCGGAAGTCGAACTCGGTGACGTCGTTAACACCTTCGTCCCCGGGATGCTGCAGGTCGCCGGTATCACCCCAGCTGTTCCTTGCCTCCTCAGTCGAGAAGGCGGCGAACACGCTAGCGGGCGTCATGTCATAGTCTCGCTCGATCGTAAATGTGTCGTGGATAACGTTCTGGCCAGTCACGCCGCCTCCGTTGGCTGGGTTCGATGCGCTTTGACGGAACGGGCTGACGGGTCCGTCACGCTATCTTCTTCTTGCCCTTTGCCTGCTTCTTCGAATTCGGCGGGGCTGCGGTACCCCGAGGGTGCTGTGCAGCCGGGTGCCGTTGTACCAGCCGATGTACTCGGTGACGGCGCGACGGGCGCCAGCGTGGGTGGGCCAGGGCTGCAGGTCAAGCAATTCGCCTTTGATCGAGCCGAAGAACGACTCGGCGAGGGCGTTGTCCCAGCACTGGCCGGTGCGGCCATGCGACAGCTCGACCTGGCAGTCCGCGGCGAGTGCGGCGAAGTCGGCCGAGGTGTACTGACAGCTCCAGTCGGCGTGGAAGATCACTCCCGGTGCGCGGTCGCGGACGGCGACCGCGTTGGCCAGGGCACCTGCGACCAGCTCCGTGCGCAGGTGATCGGCCATCGCGTAGCCGACGACGCGGCGGGAGGCGATGTCGATCACGGTGGCCAGGTACAGCGACCCTGCCAGGTGGAGATGTAGGTGATGTCGCCGCACCAGCGGCTGTTGACCGCTGCCGCGTTCGCGGTGAAGTCGCGTCGGACCTTGTCGGCGCGGGCCGTGGCTGCCGGGTTGGTCCGCTTCCACCTCTTAGCCGCCCGGCCGCGCAGGCGGCCGACCGCATGATCCGGGCGACCCGCCTGCGGCCGTGATGGTGCCCGAGGCGGGCCAGCTGCGCGTGCACCCGCGGGGAACCGTAACGGCTCTTCGATTCCGCATGCACCGACTGGATCTGCGCTGCGAGCTCAGCGTCGGCACGCTCGCGGGCCGACGGCCCGGCCAGGTACTGGTAGAAGGCGGCACGGGAGACCTTCAGCAGCTCGCACGCCCGCATGACGTTGCGGCTGCCGGCTTTCTCCCGCCTCGATGAACGGGCAGACGCTCACCGGGTCTCGCGGCGAAGAAAGCCGTCGCTCGCTTGAGGATCTCCACATCCTCCCGCAGCCGCCGGTTCTCCCGCCGCAGCTGCGCCAGCTCTTTGCGTTCGTCGGTGGTCAGGCCGCCGTCGCTGACCGTCCCGGCATCACGCCCGGCCTGCTTCACCCACTCGCGGACCGAGGTCTGCCCGTGATCATCAGGGGCCCGCTGCCAGCTCGCCAGCCACCGACTGGCCGCGGCCCAGGCTCTCAGCGGGTGAGTTCGGCGGCGGAGATCTGCTGGGCGGGCCGTTCGCAGGTCGGACACGCTAGGCTCCAGCTCACGGCGCCAGGCGCAATATGCTTTCGAGGACCGTACCGACCCTGGCTTCGCTGGACATCAAGGGGCATCGCATGACGGAGCCGTCCACCAGCTGGCAGCTCGACGACATAACGTACTCCGGGGGCACGCAGGACGGGCCGCGCGCCAACGTGACGCTCTCCCGGGCTGAGCAACAGGTGCACGCTGAGGGTTCTGGCACCGGGCTCATCGACGCAGTGTGCCAATCGATTTCGCAGGCGACCGGAGTGGAGGCGCGGGTCGTCGCGTTCCGGGCCTACTCAGTCGGCCCGGGCAGCGCGGCAGTCGGAGAGGTCGAGCTCGACGTGGAACTGCCGGGCCGCAGGGTTGCGGTCCGGGCGTCGTCCACCGATGTCGTGGAGGCCGCCGGGCATGCGCTCGTCGCGGCCCTCAACCAGTACATTGCGAAGCGGCGAGCACAGGGCTGAGTCCAGCGAGATAACGGCCGTCCGGTGACCGCGAGCGCCGTCGCGCCTTGGGTTCCGGCGCCCGCAGCGGTGGGTGACTCCCAGTACTGTGCTCGGCGGGGACCGGCTACTGGGCCTGGTGGGTACAACTGTCATGCGTAGCGCCCATATCAGCCATTCCGGCGCGAAGTCCATCCCGGCACGAAGTGTTCGATTGGGCCTACGGGCCGGCGGTTGCGCCTGGTTCAGCCGACGGCTTCATCGACCGCCTTGCACGGACCGCTTACAGAAGCTCCCGGGAAGCTGCATGCCTCGAACGCTGCTCGCTACCGGGTGAGGTCTCCCGGCCGAGACGTTGCCCTCCTTGAGGAGAGCTTGGCCGAGTGGAGAAATCAAACACCGGCCTTCTGGTTCAGCTGGCCGCCAGTCCGGCGACAGTGTCGGGCACCCCGCCGAACTCGCCGACGGGCGCGAGTTGGCCGCCCTGGCCCACGGCCCAGCCGAACAGCTTCTGAGCGTCGGCGTGGATCGCGTACAGGTACCGGCCATCACCGGAGATCGCTTCGTCGCGGATGCCCTTCTCGCCCTGCCCGGCCGAGGCCGCTACCGGATCGCGCAGCCTGAGGCTCCGATCGGCGGTGATCTCATAACTCGACACCGTTCCGTCGCCGAAGTTCGTTACATACGCGAAGCGGTCATCTTTTGTCAGTGCGACCCAGCACACCTCGCTGCGGCTGTCGCCGACAGAGCCGCTGACCATCGCCAGCTCGCCAGCCCCGGACACCGCATAGGACGAAGTCGCCGCCGCTCCAGTCGCGCCGCCGTACGCCTCAGAGACGATCAGCGAACCGTCGGCGGTAAGGCAGAAGCCGTATGGCGTCTGGCCCGCGGACTTGATCGTCGTTGGGCCCTGGGCGTAGCCGCGCCCGTCGATCAGGTAACTGCTGATGGTGTTCGTCCCGCGCTCGGTCACGATCAGCACCGTACCGTCGGTAGTGAATGAGACCTGGGCCGGATCCGCATCGGCGCTGCTCAGCGGCCGCATCGAGTCCGGGAGCGCGGTCAGCTTTTCATCGGCGAGATAGAACCCGCTGACATTCGGTGTGCCGTTGTTGAGCGCGTACACCAGCGCGCCGTTGACGGCGACGCTGGTCGGCTTGCTGCCGCCCGAGCCGGCGCGGTCGGCCAGCCGCAGGCCGTCCGGCTGAACCGCGAACAATGACAGCTCGTCGCTGCCCGCGTTCACCACCAGCAGCCACCGGCCATCGGCGCTGAGCACGACCGAACCGGCCGAGGCCAGGTGCGGTGAGCCGGTGCCGCGCCCGCCCGTGGAATAGCGGCCAAGCGGGGCGAGTGCGCCGTCCTCCCTGCGGCTGAAGGCGATGACTTCGTTTGCGGTGGCGTCATTGGTCTGGACATAAACAGCAGGAGACATGGCTCTCCTTCAGATCTGAGGTTCCACCTCGGTGAGTCACCCGGAAACGCACGACCGGCACACCCATACATGCCCGCGTCTCTATCGCCCTGGACCTGTGCGAAATCCAGTTAGCGTTCTTGGTTGCGCCCGCTGGAGTGAAGAAGTAGGTGAGCAGGAGGGTGACGCGTTCCGGCTCGACCCTCGCGAAGTTCGGTGCCTTCGTCCAGCATGATCGCCCCGTCGAACGAGCATGTTCTCGGTCCCACATCCTGCCCAAGGACGGGCTGCCTCAATCCACCGGCGCTGGTCGGATTCGGGGTGCCGAAGGAGCTGTGCGGTAGCGTCGGCGGGCCCTGAATGCTCGACAGCTGACGTAACGTCGCCCATCCACCACACGACTTGATTTGCGCCATTTCGTACGGGTCATGCGCTGAGCTGCGCAGGAGCGCCGAGGGCGCCGGCGCACGTGGTTGAAGTGGACGTCCACCGCGCCGATCTCTGTCATCGACTGCGGCAGTGCGTTCAGCCTGGCCTCGCAGGCCCAGCCTGACCCGCGCGGTCGGCTCCTCGCCTCCGCCCGCGACGCCAGGGCGCGCGGCGCCACCATCCGCGCCGACCTGATCAACCTCGCAGCCCGCATCTTCCGGTATGGCCGCGGCCACCTCACCCTGCACCTTCAGGGCTCGCCGACGTTCAGGCCCAGATCGCGGCGGGCACACGTTCTTCATCGCGGCATCAGCCCCGCGCCAGCCTCCGGCACAGGTGAGGTCTCGCCTAGTCGGACTCCAGGGAGCGCTTCAGGGAGTTCAGGGTGCGGCTCCGCTCCCGGTTCGCCATCCATGCCGCGGCAGGCTTCATGAGCCTCATCCAGCCATAGAGCTCCCCGACGGCCACGTGGTGAACGACCGTCGCGGACTCGTCTCCCTCCAAGGTGTACTCGGGACGAGCCTGTGTCATCGGGGAGCCGAACCAACGGAGAGCCTCCTGAAAGGCAATTCGCGTCGGCGGCACGAACTCAGTCACTTCGCCATCGAAGGTGCCCATCCGTGTCGAATCGATATATGTCGTCCCTCGTCGGACCGGGGCCTCCGACGTGAGGCTGCACCCGCGGAACAGACCGTTGCGGTGCATCCACCCGCCGTAGCCCGGCAGATCCGCCAAGCGTTCGAAGACTTCGCTGGCGGGTCGTTGGATCGCTGTGCGCGACTCGAACCGGACAATGCTCTCAGCCACCGATGTCTCCACCCTCACTCCAGCGTGCCGATCACAGTACGCGTGGGAACCTCTCCGGTGCACCGCGTGGAGAACCCCATGCAACGTGTACCCGACAACTACGGGCCTTACCGGTCTTGTTCACTTTGATTTGCGTCGACCCGTCCACCTCTAGAGCAACCCAACGCGGCAGTTGCGCCCGGCACCACACACTGCATCCCGACGCCGAGCGTGACATGGGCCGGGCGCGCACGAGTGCGATGCTTTAGCCAGGGGACGCAGGCAGCGCCGCTCGGGCGATCGCTCGAAGCAGCGTTATGAGATGATGTCGCCGATATCCCCGGATCTATTTCACTTTCCCCTGAGCGCGCCTTTCCTGCAGATAGCGGAGGGTGTAGCGCCTGTCGATGACGGGAGTCAGCTCACAGGGTGTCGATCCAGTGGTTCAGGCGCCGGGCGGCCCTGGACAGGATGGCGGGGTCACGCATGGTGTTGGCGAGCAGCGCGCTGCCCTCGTAGGCGGCCAGCAGGTCGAGGGCAAGGTCGTGAGCGTCGCGGTGGCCCAGCGACCGAAACTGCTCCTCGGCCCAGGCGACCGGGAGGCGCATCAGCTCGGCGACGTCGAGCGCGTCGGCGCGCTTGTCGAGCTCGGAGCAGAGGCTGCCGAGCGGGCAGCCGTACTGGGCGATGCTCTTGCTCTGGGAGGCGAACTCGCGCACGAGGGCCTTCAGCCGGCTCTTCGGGGCGCTGTGGCGTGCGTCGATGGCCGCGAGGGTCGTCCTGACCTGCTGCGCGTGGGCCCCAATGGCCGCCGCGATGACATCGTCCTTGGTCTTGAAGTAGTAGTAGACGTTGCCGGGAGGAACGTCCGCGATCTTGGCGATGTCCGCGAGGGTGGTCCGCTCAGCCCCTTGCTGGTGCAGGAGCTGCATCGCGGCGCCGACTAGCCGCTCTCGCTTCCCCGGGCGCCGGGTGGCGGCGGCCGGGGCTTCCACTGCTGAGTCAGTCATCTCACTAGCCAGGTTACCCGGGTCGCTCGGCACTGACCATGACCAGCGGGGCCGCCTGCCGCGTGTTGCCGATGCGGAGGGCGAGCAGGGCCGCGCCCGCCATCAGGATGCTGCCGACCAGCAGGGCCTGGTGGTAGCCGGCGTCCGCGGCCACCAGATGCGATGCGTGCCCCGCGATCAGGTGGTTGGTGCGGGTGATCGCGACGGCTGACAGGACGGCGAGGCCGAGCGCGCTGCCGACCTGCTGCGACGAGTTCAGCAGCCCGGCCGCGAGCCCTGCTTTGTCGGATGGCACGCCCGCGTTGGCGGCAGCAGTGACGGAGACGAACACCGACCCGGCCCCGAGTGCCATGATGACGAACCCGGGAAGCAGGCCGCTTACGTACGAGCCGTGCAGCGGCACCCGCGACACGAGGTAGATCCCGGCCCCGGCGATCAGGCAGCCGGCCACCACGACCGGGCGGGTGCCGATGCGGGTGACAAGCTGCGAGGCCAGGCCGCCTGCCACGGCGAAGCCCGCGGTGATGGGGAGGTAGGCGGCCCCGGCCTTGAGCGGTGAGTAGTGCAGGACCTCCTGCATGTAGAGCGTGGCGTAGAAGAACATGGAGAAGAAGCCGGTAAAGGCGATGAGCTGGGTCAGGTCGGCCGCCACGAGCCCCTTGACTCGCAGGACTGCGAAGGGCACCAGCGGGTAGCGGCTGCGCAGCTCGTTGAAGGCGAACGCGATCATCACGACGGCGGATCCGGCCAGGACCCCGATGGTCTGCGCGGATCCCCAGCCGACGACCGGCGCCCGCACGAGGCCGTAGACCAGCAGCAGCATGCCCCCGGTCACCAGGGCTGCCCCCTGCGAGTCGAACGCCGTCTCGCTGGCCCTGCTGCCACGGTCGCTCGCCAGTAGGGCGAGGGCTCCGGCGGCCACCGCGACGCAGACCGGCGGGTTAACGAAGAAGATCCAACGCCAGCCGGGTCCCTGTGAGATCACCCCGCCGAGGAAGACGCCCGCCGCGGCCGCCATCCCGCTGACGGCCCCCCAGACCCCGAGCGCGGCGTTGCGGTCCTTGCCGTCACGGAAGCTGGCGGTCAGCTCGGAAAGCGCCGCCGGGGCCATGAGCGCGGCGCCGATGCCCTGCACGAGGCGGGCAGCGACCAGCAGCCCCGCGTCGTTGGCCAGTCCGGCGGTCAGCGATGACACGGCGAAGACGGTCAGGCCGGCGAGCAGGATGCGGCGACGCCCGAGCAGGTCGGCGAGCCGCCCACCGAGCAGCAGGAACCCGCCGTAGGTGAGGATGTAGCCGCTCGCCACCCACTGCAGGTTCTGCTGCGTGAAGCTCAGGCTGTGCTGGATGGACGGCAGGGCGACGTTGACGATCGCCGAGTCGACGATGTCGAGGAACTGCACGCCGCACAGCAGGACCAGGGTGATCGCGCCGAGCCTCGACCGGAGGACGAGCCGCGAGTCGGCAACCGCCGGCAGGACGCGCCCTTGGACTGATTCCATACCCGGACTCCTCCTGAGAGATTAAGTTAGTAATCTCACTCACTATGTCCAGCGCCCTCGATCACTGTCAAGTTATTTAACTCACTAACTCACGCCCATCACATGCCATCAGCGAGCGGGGCAAGCGAGACTAGGTCGGCCCTGCCGCAGCGCCGCCGGCTGTGACGGCCGTAGTGCCGGCCCGAGCGCGCTGATGCTCAGTCGGCCTTTGCGAGATGTGAGCGACGCGCGTGGTGCGATTCAGCGCAGGTCGCAGCGGGTTGCCATGCTGGCGAAGGAGAGGATCTGGCGTACGGCGTCGTCGGTGATTGGTGCGCCGCCGATGATGTAGAGCCCGTAGGCGTCTTCGAGCGCGATGAGGTTGCGGGCGATCGAATTGCTTGTGTCGGCCAGTTCGAACTCCCCGCGTGCCTGGCCCTGTTCGAGGATTCGCTGGTAGACCTCGACTTGCTTGGCGGTCATGGCACGGATGCGTTCGCCGAGGGCGTGGTCGTCGCGGAAGTATCCGGCGGCCTCATAGAGGATGCGCAGGTCCTCGTCGTCTGGCCCGGTAGGGACGCCGGCCTGGATCGTCGAGATGAGCGCCGTGCGGGGGTTGTCGATGGCGGCAGCAGCGGCGGCGCGGCGCTGGGCAAAACGCTCGAGCGTGTGCTCGATCGCGTGTTCGACGAGCTGGCGGAGGTCGGGGTAGTAGTACAGGACCGACTGTGAGCTCAGGCCGGCTTCGGCGGCTACGTCCTTGAGCCGGACGCCGCCAATGCCGCGGGCGGCGATCGCGCGCCCTGCGGCCTGGGCTAGCTGGTGCCGCCGGGCGGCCTGGTCCTTGCGTCGAGCCATAGCATTCAGGATACTTCGAATTGAGATTCGTTGAATTCTGCTTCGGATAGGAGGCTGCCGTGACGGACGACGCTTTCGTACCGGCGGAGACCGCGGCGGTGCGTGAGGCCGCACCAGCTGGCGGCGAGGTCTACGAGCAGGAGCTGTCCAGGTCATTGCGGGTGGTCGGCAACGTGATGATCACGCTGTCGTCGATCACGCCGGCATCGTCAGTGTTCATCATCATCCCGCTGATCCTCGTGACGGTCGGCACGGGCTCGTTCCTCGCCCTTGTGTTCGCGGCGATCGTGGGCATTTTCATGGCGTTCTGCTGGGGGGAGCTGTGCGCCGCCTTTCCGATCGCGGGAGGCGATTACGCCGTAGTCTGGCACGCCTTCAAGGGGCGGGCAGCGCCGCTCGCGGGGCCGGTGAGCATGGTGCTGTTCGCGCTGTGGATCGACACGATCGTGTTCATCCCGGCGGTCATCGCGCTCGGGACGGCGCAGTATCTGGGCGTTGTCTGGTCGGTTGACACGAAGACGGCCGGGGCGGTCGTCATGCTCGTCGCGGCCGGGCTGGCGATCCTGAAGGTTCGCTTGAATGCGGTGCTGACTGGGGTGATGCTCGCGATCGAGCTGGCGGCGCTCGCGATCGTCACAGTGCTGGGGCTCGCTCATCTGCACGGTGGCCGCATCGGGCAGCTGTTCCACGGCTGGGTGCTCGGGAACGGGCACGGAGGCACGACGTCGGTGACTTTCGGCGCGATCCTCGCGATCACCGCCGTTGCGGTCTTCGCCTACAACGGTTACGCGGCGCCTGTCAACCTAGCCGAGGAGACGCGCGGCTCGAGTCGGGGGATCGCCCGCGCGATCCTCTGGTCGCTCCTGATCACGGTGATCGCCGAGCTCGTGCCGACCACGGCGGTTCTGCTCGGAGCGCCCAAACTCGACCAGGCGACCAGCGGGCCCGCCCCGCTGAATGCGTTCCTGCTCGCGACGTCCGACAGCACTGTCAACAAGATCGTCTCGCTCGGCATCACGATCGCGATCGTCAACGCGGTGATCGCAATCGTGATCCAATTCGGCCGCGTCCTGTACTCCTCAGGCCGCGACCGCGCGTGGCCTGGCCCGCTCAACTCGTGGATGTCGTCGGTGACACCGAAGTTCCGAACCCCCTGGTTCGCGACCGCGATCGTCGGTGTCATGGGCGCGATCCTCTGCCTGACGGTGTCGCTGAACACGATCATCAACCTGACGGGCGCGACGCTCGTGCTCAACTACGCGATCGTGGCCGTCGGTGCGCTCGTCGGCCGCGCGACGCGGGCGACCGATCAAAGCCCCTACCGGATGCCGTTCTGGCCGCTGCCGCCGCTGCTGGCGATCGCGGCGCTCGCCTACATCACCACCAAGCAAACGAGCACCTCGCTCAAGGTCACCGGAATCACGATGCTGATCGGACTTGCCTACTGGGCCATCGTCATCTGGCCGCAGCGGGGCCGCGCGTGGAACCTGAGGAACCCGATCTTCGACCACGAGGAGGACAAGCCGGGTGAGTGATCCGCACCTCGGCACCCCGTCGGGCAAGCCGCGTGCACGGGCCCTTGGCGTGTCATTGGCCGGACTCCCCGGCCCGGCGAATGCGATCACCGACGTTCCCGGCGTCGAGGTCGGGTACGCCACGCTCATCGCTGGTGACGACGTGCGCACGGGTGTGACGGCGATCCAGCCGCGAGGACGGGAGCGCCCCGGTGATCCGTGCGCCGCCGGCTTCCACTCCCTCAACGGCAATGGCGAGATGACGGGAGTCTCTTGGATCGAAGAGTCGGGGACGATGTCCGGCCCGATCGCGCTCACGAACACGCACGCGATTGGGCCGGCGCACGCCGGCGTCGTTCGCTGGACCGTCCGGCGTCATCCGCAACTCGCCGAAGCCTGGCTGCTGCCAGTCATCGCTGAGACGTGGGACGGCTACCTCAACGACATCAACGGCGGCCACGTCACCGAGGACACCACCATTGAGGTACTCGAGGCGGCGAGGCCGGGGCCGATCGAGGAGGGGTCTGTCGGCGGCGGCACCGGCATGTGCTGCTACCAGTTCAAGGGCGGCACAGGCACGGCGTCACGCGTCGCCAATTACGGCGGCGATGACTACACCGTCGGCGTGCTCGTGCAGGCGAATTTCGGCGCACGCCGCGAGCTAACGATCGCCGGCATCCCGCTCGGAGACGCGCTTGCCGACGACAACCCGATGGGCCACCGCTACGACGCGCCGCCTCCGGGAGCAGGCTCGATCATCGCGGTGATCGCGACCGACGCTCCGCTCCTGCCGGGACAATGCAAAGCGCTCGCGCGCCGCGTTCCGCTCGGGCTCGCGCGAACAGGCACGACAGGCTCGCACTTCTCGGGCGACCTCTTCGTCGCCTTCTCGACGGCGAACGCAGAAGCCTTCACGCCCGGCTGGCGCGCATTGCGCGGCGAACGCCAGGGCAGCTACGACACGCTGCGCTTCATCCCGTGGGGCTTCCTCGATACCTTCTACGAAGCAGTCGTGCGCTCGGTCGAGGAGGCGGTGCTGAACGCACTCGTCGCCAATGAGGAGATGACCGGCTACCGCGGGCGCCGCGTCCCCGCACTGCCCCGCGATCGGATCGCCGCCCTCGTGAAAGCGCGCCCGAGCCCGGTCTGACTGGCAGGCAGGTTCGCGTGTCGCCTGGCGCCGGATGCGCGGCCGTGGCCGGCGGCGTGCTCGGCAGCCAGTATGAGGTGGCATCGCGTCTGCGCCGGGCGCCTGGTGCCCGGGCCGTGAGTCAGCGTTTGTAGGCGACGGTGGCGTACTCCAGGCTCGAGGTCCCGGTGACGAACACTTTGGTCCCGTCCGGGCTGACTGCCAGCGCGGCAGCGTAGCTTTTGCCGGCGAGCCCGCGGTAGCGGCTGGCCCACAGCCGCGCGCCGGCGGCGTTGTAGGCGACCGTGGCGTAATCCTGGAGCGAGGTGCCCCCCGAGGTGCCCCTGAAGCTGTAGCCGGTGACGAAGACCGCGCTGCCGCCCGGGCTGACCGCCAGCGAGCTGGCGACGTCAGCGCCGCGGGCGGGCCCGTTGTACCGGCTGGCCCAGCGCGGGGCGCCGGTGGCGGCGTTGTAGGCGAGGGTGGCGTAGTCCCGGGTGGCGGCCTTGCTGGTCCCGGTCACGAACACGCTCCGCCCGTCAGGGCCGGCGGCCACCGAGACAGCGGAGTCGTCCTTGTTCCTGGGGCCGTTGTACCGGCTCACCCACCGCCGCGCGCCGGTGGCGGCGTTGTAGGCGACCGTGGCGTAGTCCAGGCCCGAGGTGCGGCCGCGGCTGGTCCCGGTGACGAAGACGGTCGCCCCGCCTGGGCTGACGGCGAGTGAGCTGGCGCGGTCATCGCGGTTGGCGGGGGCGTTGTAGCGGCTGGCCCACCGCTGGGCGCCGGTGGCGGCGTTGTAAGCGATCGTGGCGTAGTCCAGGCCCGAGGTGGCGCCCCGACTGCCCCCGGTGACGAACACGGTCGCCCCGCCCGGGCTGACGGCCACCGAGCTGGCCAAGTCAGCGCTGCTGGCGGGCCCGTTGTAGCGCCTCACCCACCGCTGGGCGCCGGTGGCGGCGTTGTAGGCGACCGTGGCGTAGTCCGGGCCCGAGGTGGTGCCGGTCGGGCCGGCCCGGCTGCCCCCGGTGACGAACACGGTCGCCCCGTCCGGGCTGACGGCCACCGAGCTGGCGCTGTCATTGGAGGGCCCGCTGTAGCGGCTGGCCCACAACTGGGCGCCGGTGGCGGCGTTGTAAGCGACCGTGCCGTAGTCGCCCTGGCTGGTCCCGGTGACGAAGACGGCCGCTCCGTCCGGACTGACGGCTAGTGAGGCGGCTTCGTCCAATGCGTTGGCGGGCCCGTTGTAGCGGCTGGCCCACCGCTGCGCGCCGGTGGCCGCGTTGTAGGCGACCGTGACGTAGTCCCCGCCCGCGCCTCCGGTGACGAAGACGGTCGCCCCGCCCGGGGCGGCGGCCACCGCCCTGGCGAAGTCACCGGTGCTGGGGGGCCCGTTGAAGCGGCTGGCCCACAGCTGGCTGCCCGGCACCGCTGCCCTGGCGGCACCTGCCGCGCCGCGCCCGCGGACGGCCGAGGCAGCAGCCGGCGCCGCGGCGCCCAGCCCGGCCAGCAACGCCGCGCAGCTAACCGCCGCCATCGCGCGGCGAATCGGCCGGGGGCCTACGCCTGCGCCGTCCTTGTCCTGATCTGCTCGCACAACCATCGGAAGTCCTCCCGCCCGGCCGCTCCGCGCGCCGCCGCTCCGCGCGCCGCCGCCTCCGCCGAGCCAGGACTGGTATCGGGTAGCCAGGTGCGCTCAGCGGAGCTGCAAAATGGCCACACCCTGTTAAGACGCCCAGCACGGCAATCCGGATGGCACCAGACCGCCGCAGCGCCGCAAACTCCTACCAGCTGCCGTTGACCACGTCCTCGTGCTTACGGCACATGCGCCCCCCGCGCACGGCCAGCCGACGATGGAGCGATCAGAATGCTGCACATGGCGGCGGCGGCGGCCTGCACGCCGGTGCGTCGGGTCATGATCGGGGAGCGCTGCTGCTGAGCCTGGTCCGGGCCGGGGATTGCGTCAATTGTGGTCGTGGCCGGGGCCTACCAGCCCGGTCTCGTAGGCCAGGACGACGGCCTGTACCCGGTCCCGTAGCTGGAGTTTGGCCAGGATACGGCCGACGTGGGTCTTGATCGTCGCCTCGCTGAGGGTCAGTTGCGCTGCGAGTTCGGCATTGCTCAGGCCGCGGGCCAGCCGCCGCAGTACCTCAAGCTCCCGCGGTGTCAGCTCGGACAGATCGCTGTGCACGGCTGAGCGGCTGGCGGCGTGTGGTGCGAACCGCTCGACGAGCCGGCGCGTGATGGACGGCGCCAGCAGGGCGTCGCCGGAGCGCACCAGGCGCACCGCGGCGACAAGTTGCTCGGGCGAGACGTCCTTGAGCAGGAAGCCGCTGGCGCCTGCGGTGAGCGCGGCGTAGACGTACTGGTCGAGGTCGAAGGTGGTCAGAACAATGATCTGGCAGCCATGGGTGGCTGGTGCGGCGAGGATGCGGCGGGTGGCCTCAAGGCCGTCCATCTCCGGCATCCGGATGTCCATCAGCACAACGTCGGGCCGGTGTTTGAGCGCAGCTGCCACGGCCTGCGCGCCGTCGGCGGCCTCGGCAACCACGGGGATGCCCGCCGCGGTGAGGATCATGCGAAACCCGCTGCGGACCAGCAGGTGGTCGTCGGCAATGACCACGCGGGGCGGCGTTTCGGTCTCGCTCATGGTCTTTCTGCTGCCGGCGCCCGGCTGGCTGAAGCTGCCGCCGCGGGACCGGGTGCGCAGGCCGGCGGCGGGTTCACCGGGAGGCGGGCCCGGAGCAGCCAGCCGCCGCGGGGTCCGGGGCCGGCTTCCAGCTCGCCCCCGTACAGCGCGGTTCGCTCGCGGAGGCCAAGGAGTCCCCTCCCGGCGCTGGGGACAGCAGGTCCTGCGGTCGGAGCCTGCTGGCCGGCGTCGGCTACCTCCAGCACGAGATCGCCGCCGCGGTAGTCGATGCTGACGCTGGTCCGCGGCTTTCCGGCATGCTTGATCACATTGGTCAGCGCTTCCTGGATGACCCGGAATGCTGTCAGGTCTACGCCTGGCGGCAGACCTTGGGGCACGTCGCCGGCATGCAACTCGACAGGTAGCCCGGCCGCTGTCACCCGGCCGATCAGCGCCTGAAGCTGCCCCAGGCCCGGCTGCGGCCGCAGCTCCTGGTCGGCCCGGGTGCCGCCCGTGTCCGACGCGGCTCCGTCTTCCGGGTGAGATGGCGGGCTGAGCAGGCCGAGCAGGTGGCGCAGCTCGGCCATGGCTTCCCGCCCGCTGGATTCCACCGCCAGTAGCGCTGCCCTGGCCTCGCCGGGCGCGTCGGCCAGGACCTGCCGTGCGGCGCCGGCCTGCACGATCATCACGCTGACGTTGTGCGTGACCACGTCGTGCAGCTCGCTGGCGATGCGTGCCCGCTCCAGACTGAGCGCCCGCCGGGTGGTGGCCTCCTGCTCGGCTTGCTGCTGGAGCAGCCGCGCCTGTGAGTCGCCGGCCTGGCGCCGCCACCGCAGTGTGGCGTGGCCGACCAAGACGACCGGGATGAGCACGAGCAGTGCCGTAAAGCGGCCTGGCAGCGCCGGCGCTGCGTCGGGGACCGCAGCCGCGATCAGGATGCCGGCCGCGAAGACGCTAGTTATCGCCGCGTGCCGGAACGGGCTGTGCACTACCGCGGAGTACGCAGCCAGCATGACAGCGATGAATGTGACCCAGTTATTGGCCGTGGAGGGGGCAACCAGGGCGGCGGCCAGGATCACCCAGAACGCGGTCAGCGGCCGGAGCCGGCGCATGGCCAGCGGCGTCGTCGTCAGCGCCGCGAACACCAGATTCGGCCACGGGTTCTCGCCTGCCGCGTAGCCGGGGAACCGGCTCGGCTGAGCGGTGCCGCCGTGATCGAGGGTGTAGGTGATCGTGATCATCAGGGCCGCGGTGGCGGCCGCGGCCAGCGCGATGTCGATCGCGATCGCGCGCCTCGTGGGACTGTTCCGCGGCTCCGCGAAGCAGACGAAGGCGACAGCCTGCCGCAGTCGGCCCCACGCCTGCCCCTGCCCCCCGGCGGCCTGGTGCGGGCGGTGCCGCAGGCGCGTCGTGCGGTCCCTGTCCACCCTGCCCATTGTGCCCCGGCGGCGACCTGATGCCGTCCGCCGTCAGATGTAGCCGGCTACCTCGCAAGGATGACCGGCAGCGCCGGATCATCCGGCTGGCGCATGCCGGTTGCATCCAGCGGCCGGCGACCACCCGGCAGCGGGGCGCCTACCTTGCCCCCATGGGCATTTGCGATCCAGCTCGCCGGCGTGACGAAACGCTATCGGGGAGGAACATCATGAACGTCGAGATCACCGGTCTGACGCTTCGCTTCGGCCGCACCCAGGCTGTCGCCGGGGTGACTCTGGAAGCCGGGCCCGGGGTGTTCGGACTCCTCGGCCCGAACGGCGCCGGCAAGACGTCGCTGCTGCGGATGATCGCGACAGTGATCCAGCCGACCTCTGGCAAGGTGCGGCTGCTCGGCCGGGACCCCGCCGCCTACGGGCCGCGGCGGGAGATCCGGCGCCGACTCGGCTACCTGCCGCAGAACCTGGGCTATTACCCGGGCTTCACGGTCGCCGAGTTCGTCGAGTACTTCGCACTACTGAAGGACGTGCCGGCGGCGCGGGTGCCCGCCGCCGTCACGGCCGCGGTCGAGCAGGTTGAGCTGGGCGGCAAGGCCAGGGCCAAGCTGCGCACCCTGTCCGGCGGAACGCTACGCCGGGTCGGTATCGCGCAGGCGATCGTGAACCAGCCGCAGCTGCTGCTGCTGGACGAGCCGACCGCCGGGCTCGACCCTGAGCAGCGGGTGCACTTCCGCGCCATGCTGCGCGACCTCGGCCAGCGGGCCACCGTCGTCGTCAGCACTCATCTGGTCGAGGACGTTGGCGCCGCCTGCACCGAGGTCGCCCTGATGGACCAGGGAAGGATCGTATTCCACGGCACGCCCGGCGAGCTGACCGCCCGGGGCGCGGGATCCGGCACCGGCGACGCGCCGCTGGAGCGCGGGTACAGCGCGGTGCTGGCGGGGGTCCGGTCATGACCGCCGTGGGTGCTCCTGCCACCTCCGGGCCAGCGCCAGCCAGACGCGGGCACCTGCCGGCGGCGGGGCGGCTGCTGCTGCTGGAGCTGCGCCGTAACGCGATGCTGTGGATGATCCCGGTGGCCGTTGCGCTGTTCTGGTTCACCGCTTACCGCAAGAGCATGGCGGTGCCGCCGTTGTGGGACCTACGTGCCTGGACCATGCGGGGTCCTGCCCTGCTGGCTTTCGCGTCGCCGGTGGCCGGCGCGGCTGCCTGGATGGGGTCGCGGGAGGCCCGCCGCAACACGGCGGAGCTGGTGGCGGGCACCGCTCGGCCGCGCTGGGGGCGCCAGCTCGCCGCCTGGGCCGCCACTACCTGCTGGGCGCTGATTGCCTACCTGGGCTGCGTGGCGGTCCTGTACGGCGTCACCGCCCAGCAGGCCGCCTGGGGCGGGCCGCTCTGGTG
The DNA here is from genome assembly GCA_963696215.1 of uncultured Actinomycetota bacterium. Lineage (GTDB taxonomy): Bacteria > Actinomycetota > Actinomycetes > Streptosporangiales > Streptosporangiaceae > Chersky-822. Next base: position 124,174 of record CAVOJF010000001.1, on the reverse strand, counting down.
GCCCGCCGCGGTCGTCGCCGCGAGCCTGCCGGCATTTTCCGCGGTCGGGTTCGCCGCCGGAACCCTGTTTCCCGGCCGCTTTGTCGCAGCGCTGGTCGCAGTCGCCGCGTTCTTCGCGCTCGGGTTCAGCACGGCACCGATCTACGGCAGCCAGTCGTACTGGCAGATCTCACCGGTCGTTGGTGGTGCCTGGGACATCGGGCCGAGCGCGGGGGTGGCGACCTTCTACCATTACCTGCCTGACCTGTCCATCGCGCAGGCGATGTTCCTCGCGGGGATCACCGTTGCGGTGCTGGGTGCCCTGGGCCTGCCCGGCCGCTCCGGCGGCCGGTGGCTCCGGCGGGCCGCTGCGGTGATCGCAGCAGCCGGCGTGCTGGCAGCCGGGACCGCCGCTGCGCTGGCCGGTACCGGCCGGCTGGACGCGCACGGCATGATCGCCATCCCAGCCCTGCACGATGCCGCCAGCGACCGGCCGATCCGCTACGCCCCGGATTGCAGCCACACCGCGATTCCGGTCTGCCTGAACCCGGCCTACACGGGCTACCTGTCGGCCGTGACCGCGGCCCTCGAACCGGTGCTCAGCCAGGTGGCCGGCCTGCCCGGCGCGCCAGTCCGCGTCAGCCAGGCCGCCGCGACCTACCAGCAGGGAGCAGGCAATACCGTCAAGATCGGCCTGACCGCAGGCGTACGCGGCACGACGCCGGTTTTCCACCTGCTTCTCCCCGACCAGGTAGCGGCGCCCCCCGCGATGACCATCGGCGAAATCGCTGCTCAGGTGCGATGGAACGCCGGGCTCAATATCCTGGCCACCGTCATCGGCATCTCCGGGTCTGGCAACAGCCCCGCGCAGCTGGCGGTCATGACGGCGATGATGAAGGCAGCCGCCCTTCCGCGGTCAGCCCCGCCCGTTCCGGGGCCACAGCCAGCAGCGGCGCCGGTGCCGGCGCCCATCGCTGCCGCGGCCCGGCGGTTCGCCGCGGTGCCGCCCGCCGTCCGCCACGACTGGCTCGTGAGGCACCTCGCCGCGCTGCGAGCCGGCCGCATCACCCTGGCGCAGCTGCCATGACTGCGCGCGCGGCGCGCAACGTGCCGCCGGAGCCCGGGCCGGACCGGGCGGCGCGGCCAGGCTGGACGCCGCAACCGGGCCTGCGCCTGGTGCGCCTGCACCTGGCCAGCCGCCGGATCCCGGCGGCCCTCGCGGCCATGGCAGCCTGCGCCGTCGCGCTGCGGATCGCGCTGCACTGGCGGTGGGATACCTACGGCGCGCTGCAACTGCCGCTGGTGTTCGAGGCATGCGCGGCAGCGGTCATCACCGTCACCACCGCAAGCCCGCTCGGCGAGCCGGAACGCGCAACCGGCCGATGGCTGCCGTTCCTGCGGCTGGGCGCTGCGCTGGCGCTCGCCGCGACCGCCGCCGGCGCCCTGGCCGCCGCAGGGACCGGTGCGCACCTGGCCGGCGGCACCCTGGACGTGCTCCGCAACACGGCCGGGCTGACCGGCATCGGCCTTCTGTGCGCCGCCGTGCTCGGCGGCGGCCTGGCCTGGGTCGGCCCGGTGGGCTACCTGGTAGTCGGCGTCTACGGAATCCAAACCCAATGGCACCGCCCGGCCCTGACCACGCCCTGGATCTGGCCCGCCCGGCCGCCGCACGATGTCGGTGCCGCGCTCTGCGCCGGGCTCGTGTTCGCTATCGGGATGGCCGTCATCACGGTGCGAGGGGCTCGGGACCCGGCCGGTGAGTGAAGCTGATCTCACCCCAGCCGCGCAGCAGCGGCTGATCGAGCGCTTCAACGAGTTGAACGACGCGCCCACCTGGCCGATTGACGCCTCGATCCGGCGCCGGTTCGCGCTGCGGAACCTGGCCCTTCTCGTCCCGTTCATCGGTTACGTCGTCGGGCACATGCAGTTCTGGCAACAGGTCGCCGACACCTTCAAAGGCTTCGGCTAGCTGAAACCAGCCTGTCTACGAGCTGGTAGTGCGGCGAGGGATCATTGCTCGCGTTCGTATTTGAACGAGAGCTGAAGCTTGGTGCGGTAGGTGATCGCGCCGCCTTCGTCCAGGTGAATGTCCTGCTTGACGACCTCGGCCACTCGCAGGTCGCGGAGTGTCGCGGCTGCAGTTCTGATCGCCTCCGCTGCCGCATCTTCCCATGAGGTGCTGCTAGTCCCGATAATCTCGGTGACCCTGTAGACGCTCATCGCTCGCTCCCTTGACGACCTGCGGGTCCAGGCATTCGGCGTGCTGGCGGTTCATTCCGGCTGACCATTCAGCTCGGCTCAGCAACACGATGCCTGCGGTAGACCTGAGCCTGGCACGCGGCCCGGACGGCGTCCAGGAATCCATGAGTGCTCGGCCGAGAACTGGGGGTGCAGCAACGCGCCGGGTTGCCTGCTGGCGGATTAGCTGACGACGTCCGCCTGTTTCAGGGCCTCCTGCACGTTGAGGGTGCGCCCGGCCCGGCGCTCTTCCTCCCACTGTGTCCGCGCTCAGCAGGCCGCGCGCTGGTGCGAGGAATTCCTCGAGCAGCTCGGCGTCCGGGCTCGCGGATCGGCATGCCCGCCTGCTCGCGCAGCGCTTCCGTGGTGCCGAGCAGCCTCGCCGCGCGCCCGGCCTCCCCGCGCTGGCTGAAGGTGCCGGCCAGCAGCTCGATGATCTCGATGGTCAGCTCGATGTCACCCAGCCCGACGATGTCGGCCGCCTGGCCGCGCAGCGACGCGTAGGCCTCCTCGGCCCGGCCGGTGCGCAGCATCGCGGCGGTCAGGTTGGACTGGATCACCGCGCAGCCCCAGACGTTCCCGAGCCTCTCGTCGATGGCAAGCGCCCGCTCGAGCAGCTCGATGGCGTGCTCGCAGTTGTTGGCCCCGACCTCGAACGCGCCGAGGTTGGACAGCGCGGTCGACTCCCGGCTCTCGTCGCCGATCTCCCGCGCGATGTCGATGCTCTCCCGCAGCATGACCCGGCCGGTGTCGAGATCGCCGAGCGTCCAGTAGGCCACGCCGAGGCTGCTGAGCTCCATCGCCGTCTTGCTGCGGTCGCCTGTCTCCCGCCGGATCTGCAGGCAGGTGGTCAGCGCGTCTTTCGCCTCGGCGGTCTCGCCTTGCTGCAGCAGCAGGACGGCCAGCCCGTGCAGGGCCGTGGCCAGGTCCGGCCCGCCCGCGGCGGACGCCACGGCCACGGCCCGCCGCTGCCAGCCGTGCCCCTCGGCGGTGTAGCCGAACGCGTACCAGAACCAGCTCATGGCCTGGCAGAGCCGGAGCCCGGTGGTCAGCCGCTCCGGCGGCGTGGTTGCCGTCGGCGGGCTGGTCCAGGCACCAGGCGAGCGCGACCCGGATGTTCTCCAGTTCGGCCTCGATGCGGTCGCGGGCGGCGAGGGCGTTCGGGCCCTCAAGCCGGGACGAGAGTTCCTCGGCCAGATCGGCGTAGAACGACGCGTGGGCGTTCCGGATCTCGTCCCATTCCCCGGCCTCGTGCAGTTTGGCCCGGGCGAAGGCCTGCACGGTCTGCAGCATGCGCACACGGGGCTCGCCGTCGGGCCCGTCGGCCACGCGGAGCAGCGCGGCATCGGCCAGCTCCGCGACCCGGTCGAACGCGTCGGCGCCGCCGGCAGGCGACCGCTGAGATGGCCGCCAGGTCGCAGCCGCCGGCGAACGCCCCCATGCGCCGGAAGAAGGCCTGCAGCTCGGGGCTGAGCAGGTCGTAGCTCCAGGAGATCGTGTCCCGCAGCGTGCGGTGGCGTTCGGCCCGTCCCGCGGTCCCGGCCTCGAACTCCAGGCTGCTATCCAGCCGGGCCAGCAGAGCCCGCGGACTCAGCAGCCTGGACCGCGCGGCCGCGAGCTCCAGCGCCAGCGGCAGGCCGTCGAGCCGGGCGCAGATCGCGGCCACGTCGTCGGCGTTCTCGGCGGTCAGCCGGAAATCGGGGCGGGCCATCCGCGCGTACTGGACGAAGAGCTCGACCGCGCCCTCCTGCGGCTGGTCCGGCGGCAGCGAGCCGGGCAGCGGCAGCGGGCCCAGGGGATATTCGTGCTCCCCGAGCACGTGCAGCGGACTCCGCGAGGTGGCCAGCAGCGCGACGCGCGGCGCCACATCGAGCAGCTCGGCGATCACCTGCGCGGCCTCGGGCAGCTGCTCGAGGTTGTCGAGCACCAGCAGCGCCTGCAGGTCCGCGATGTGCTCGAAGAACGTCGGCGGCGAACGGCCGTCACCGGTGATACCGAGCGCCTCGGCGATCGTCGTCCACATCACCGACGCCTCGGTCACCGGCGCGAGCCGCACGAAGAAGACCCCGTCAGGGAAGCGATCGGCCGACCGACTCGGCGGCGGCCAGGGCCAGCCGGGTCTTCCCGACTCCGCCCGGGCCGGTCACGGTGACCAGGCGAACGGCGTCCGCTCTGGACAGCAGCCCCTGCACATCGCGGAGTTCCGCGCTGCGCGCGATGAACGGCGTCGGCGGCCGGGGCAGGCTGCCCCGGTTGCCCAGGCTCTTGAGCGGCGGGAACGTGTCCGGCAAGCCGGGGATCAGCAGCTGGTACAGATGCTCGGCCTCGGCGATGTCCTTGAGCCGGTGCCAGCCGAGGTCGGCCACGCTCAGCTCAGCCGGGTGCTCGCCTGCCGGCTGCCCTGGCCGGCGTCCGCCAGCTGGCCCGCGACCAGCTGGCGGGTGGCCTCGGACATGACCACCTGGCCGCCGTGCGCCGACGCCGCGATCCTGGCCGCCCGGTGCACGTCCATGCCGATGTAGCCGTCCTCGTGCCGGGTGGGCTCCCCGGTATGCAGGCCCATCCGGATCAGCGGCGCCACGCCCTGCGGCCAGGCGTGGCCCGGCCAGCGCCCGCTGGCCTTCAGCGCAGGCGCTCACCGCGTCGACGGCCGAGGCGAACACCACGAAGAAGCTGTCCCCCTCGGTTCCCATCTCGGTTCCCCGGTGCGCGCCGAACGCGCTGCGCAACAGCCTGCGCTGGGCCGACAGGAGGTCGCCGTAGCCGGCGCCGAGCCGGGCCAGCAGCCGCGTCGAGCCCTCCATGTCGCTGAAGAGCATGGTCACGGTCCCCGTCGGCAGCCCCATCCGGGCATTGTGCTGGCCGCCCGCTGACGTCGCAAGCCCTGCCCAGGCAGCTCATCAATTCGGGCATCTGCCACCATTGGTCTTGTTCCAGACTTTGGGGTGTGACAGATGTCCGAATCTGAAATGCCTGATATCGCGGCAGACAGCCGCGGTTACTACCCGGTCGACCTCGGCGCGTTCCTTAACGCGCCACGCTCGGTGCTCGACGCCGGCGACACGTATCCGCTCGGGCTCCGCATGCTGTACGGCATCCCGTTCCGGTTCGCGGACGAGGACGCCAGGGCCGCGATGCTCAGGATCGGTGGCCCGGCCGCGTCCGTGGCGACGGTGCCGGTGGCGCGGCGGGTCGAGTGGCTGCTTGTTGCCCACGCCTTGGAGTCGCCAGAACTCTTCGAAGGTGCACCGCTCGGTGCGGTGTGCGGTGAGTACCGGTTCGTCTATGAGGATGGAACGACCGCGGCGATCGCGGTGCGGCAGCGGTTCGAGATCGGACCCACGCCTCGACTCTGGAGCGACCGGCCGATCCCGCTTGACTGGGGGCAGACGCCGTTTCTGGCTGTCCCCGATTCGCAACACCGCCTGATGCCCAGGACGCACGGCCGCTTCGATGCGGCTGGCGCCCGGTACGTCGACATCGATGACCCGCAGGCGCGATCGCCGTATGTGCTGCCGTACCGGTTCTATCTGTGGCCGTGCCGTAACCCCCGCCCCCAGATGCCGGTGCGGGCGCTGGAGATCCGCTCGGCCGGGCCTGCCATCCTCGTCGGCGCGATCACCACGAGCGAGATTGACGAGGACCCGTTCGGCCAATCCGTATGGCGTGACGTCGTCTTCGACCTAGACCCGTCCGCAGGACCGGTTGACGAACAGCTGGCGGTCGTCGTCGACCGCGGTTACGCGACATATGTGTATGGGACCGTCGGCGAGGCGGATGACACCGCCACCCCGGCGTGGGGCGGGCCGGTGACCGACCGCCACCAGGGCTACGTGCGGGTCACCGCAGTCCCCTCTGCCAGGCTGACCCTGACCCGCGGTGACATTCAGCTCGGCAGCTGCAACTGGGAAACCCTCATCACTGGCGCGGAACATCGCGACGGTGAAGTCACCTGGAGGCTTCCCGATGCAGGACGTGCCTGGGTCCGCACAACCGTGCGCGACGCCGATACCGGCGATCCCCTACCGTGCCGGATCCACTTCCGCTCGACCGACGGCGTCCCCTACCCGCCGCACGGCCACCACGGGCACCTGAACTCCGACGGCAACACCTGGAACCTGGACATCGGCGGCGACGTCCGGCTCGGCGCGATCACCTACGCCTACATCGACGGCACCTGCGAGGGATGGCTCCCGCTTGGCGAGGTCGTCGTGGAGATTGCCCGCGGCTTCGAATACGAGCCGCTACGAACGACCGTTCAGATCAGCCCAGGTCAGCAGGAACTGAAGCTGACTCTTTCCCGGTTCAGCGATCTCACGACAGCGGGCTGGTACAGCGGTGATACCCACGTCCATTTCGTCTCCACCCTCGGTGCCCAGCTAGAGGCCCGCGGCGAGGACGTGCGAGTCACCAACCTCCTGCTGAGCCAGTGGGGGCACCTGTTCACCAACACCGAAGAGTTCACCGGACACCCTCATGTTTCACCTGATGGAGGCACCTACGTCCACGCAGGCCAGGAGAACCGCACCAGCATGCTCGGCCATATCAACCTCCTCGGCCTGCGACGCCCAGTGATGCCGTGGTGCACGGGAGGCGCCGAGGAGTCCGAACTCGGTGGCGGGCTTGAGACCACGCTCTCCAGTTGGGCCGACGAATGCCACGCCCAAGGCGGGACGGTAGTCCTCGCGCACTTCCCGGTACCGAACGGCGAGGCCGCGGCGCTGCTGGCCACCGGTCGGCTCGACGCTGTGGAGATGATCGCCTACGACCCGTACAACATCGGCGAGTATTACCGCTACCTCAACGCTGGCTACCGGATTACCCTGGTCGGCGGTACCGACAAGATGAGCAGCGAAGTGCCGATCGGGCTCATCCGCACCTACGCCCAGCTACCACCCGGCCAAGATCTCGATTACTGGAGCTGGTGCGACGGGGTGAAACGCGGCACGACCTTCGTCACTAGCGGCCCCCTGCTCCGCTTTACCGTCAATGATCAGCCCGCCGGGGCAGCGGTGTCCGCACGAGCCGATACAGCTGTACGGGTCAGTGCCAATGTGCAGTCGATCTTCGATGTGGATCGGCTGGAGATCGTCGCAAATGGAAAGGTGGTAGCCGAGCACCGGCAAGAGCAGCCCTCGCGTGCGCTGGAGCTCGACCTTGGGCTCCTAATTGAAGAGGACTCCTGGATCGCCGCCCGCTGCTACGGCCCCGGTGCCGACGTCGCGCGCCACCACGACGTCTGGGCCCGTCCGATCATGGCGCACACCACGCCTGTCTATGTCACCACCGGGACCACATACTCCCGCTATGACGCGGACACCCTCGCGCACATGCTCACCCTCGTCGACGGTTCGCTGGCCTACATCCAGGAGCGGAGCCGCCGCCATTGGCCCGGAAAAGTGAGTCACCGACACGGTCAGGGCGACCATCTCGACTTCCTCCGTGCGCCTTTCCTTGAGGCGCGTGACATGCTGCGTCGGCGGCTCGTGCAAGGCGGATGAGCCGCGCGGGGAGTCCGTCAACAAGCCGGTAAGGCTCGGTGAGCCGGACAGGCAGTCAGGACAGAGCCAGGTCAGTGCAGCTCGGTGTACTCGCTCCGGTCCAGCTGCACGAGGTTGGTGTACTGGCTGTCCTCCGGCTCTGCGGCATCGCTGTACTCGCTGCCGCCAAACCCGACCACGCGGAAGCTGCCCGCGGAGATCAGCTTGCGCAAGTGCCGCGTCCCGCTCACGCCCGCGAGCGCGACAACCGCTGTGGCAGCAAGGACCGAGCCGCCAAAGAGCGCCAGCCCGCCAACCACGTGTCCCAGCAGCATTAGGACCACTGCGGTCAGCAGCGCCACCGGCACGGCCGCCAGCAGCAACAGCGCGAGCAGCGTCACGGCGATCACCGCCTTGGCCGACCTGCCCGGCATCCGCTCTGCGTACCAGCCGGTCATCACTCTCACACCCCTCCGGGCCCGGAGCCCGCCAACCGCTCGGGTCTGCTCAGCCCACACGATATGTCGTGTCCTTCTTATCAACGCGCCTCTCGCTCAGGATCTTCCCGCAAGCATCCGGCGGGCTGCCCAGGGCGGACACCCGCGCCGCGCCGAATCAACCGGACCTCCCTTAACCGGCAAATGCAGCCGCACCTGAGCAGCAGCGCTGTCAAGGGCGCCAGCTGAACCTGCTCTACCGGAAGGCGCTTCTGGCCGCGACGACTATTGGCACTAGGCATGCCTGAATTCCCGGGGTTGACTGGAGGCAGGCTAATTGTCAGCCGGGAGCCAGGTGGGTCAGGCATGAGGAAGATCATCACCCCTGTCATCTGTGCCGCACTGCTCACCGGCCTAGGCGGCGCGCTTGCACCGGCGGCCTCGGCGAGCACCAGGCCCGTCTACTACGCCCCGACCTGGCACGCCATGACCCGCCCGGGCAACATCGTCTTTGGCGCGGACGGCGGCATCTGGGCGCGGTACCTGAGGTGGCAGCACTGGAACGGAAAGTCCGCCTACGCGACCGGCCGCTTGTGGTTCAACACGTGCGACCCGACATGCTCGGCCGGGCACTACAAGAAGTACAAGGCGAGCGTCAACCTCTGGCGCGTCCGCGATCACAGCAAGCAGCCGTACTACACGCGGCTGACGCTGCGGTACTGGAAGAACGGCCACAAGCTGACCCACACCTACACGCTGGGCGGCAACGGCCCGCAGTGATCAGACCGGCTGCTCGGTGTGGGTGCGGCTATCCCAGCGGTCGTAGTAAGGGCGTTTCCCGAGCGCCCTGGCGAGCGCCCACAGCGGCGGGAGGATGAGGTTCTGGATCCAGGCAGGCGGGGATGTGACGCGGCTTTCGTGCCGGAAGTGCCAGAAGGTGACGCCAAGCTGGAGGACGTTCCTTGGCGCGCCCCGTGGCGTGGTGGGGAAGTCGGCGACCAGGCCAGCGAGGGCTTCATGCCATTCCTTCGTGCGCAGGGCGGGACGGAGTTCGACGATGCCCTCGATGTCCACGTTTCCCGGGTTGCCCTCGGAGTGGGGCACCCCGGCAGGGACCACCAGGGTCTCGCCGGCCCTGGCGTGGCGCTCTTGGCCGTTGATTGTGAAACGGGCCTGGCCGGAGGTGATGGTGAAGCGCTCTTCCTGGTGCGGATGGACATGTTCGGTGATCACGCCGCCGGGCACGCTCTTCCAGGCGAAACGGGCCAGCTCGCCGCTGGTCGTCTCGGCGGTGTCGGTGAACTCGATGAGCTCGCCGGTGGCGGGGTTGAAGAACTCGCGGAAGCAGGTCATGGCGCTCCAGGCGGGAGGCTAACGCCAGGTTCAGGGCGGTACTCGGCGGTCGGTGGCTGGCGCATGATCGCCCAGGGCCACCGGACTCCCGGCTCCATTCTCGGGCAGCCAGCGGGGCAGATGCCAGCTGTGACGGCCGAGGAGCAGAGTAACGTGCTCACCCCGGGTGGCCGAGCTGGAGGTGGTGGTGGTGGCCGTCGCCTGATGCGCCAGCTCAGTCGTCGACGGCCTCTACCGCGGCGGCGATCGGCTCGAGCCCCGCGACCAGCTCGTCGAGCTCTTCCGCGCTGAGCACGTCGTACGCCGGTGCCGCCAGCTCGTCGGTGAGGGCCTCGATCCGCTCCCTGGTCTCCCGGCCGGCGTCGGTGAATCCGCCGGCGGCGTCCACGAGGCCGCGGTAGCGCAGCCCGTCGACGACAGCGTCCAGCTGTGCCTTGGGCAGGTGGTGGATCCGGCCGAACTCCTCCGCCCTCATTCCGAGGGAGAGAGCGAGCAGGACATGGGCCTCGGTGCCGCCGATGCCGTGGGCGACGAGGGCGGCATTGTGGCCGTCCCCGCGGTGCTCCCGCAGCAGCGTCGCCGCGTGCCAGAGCCTGGCCACCGGCTCCTCCGGCACGTCGAGCGCCCGGAGCCCGGCGTACAGCGCCCGGCCCTCGGTCGGCGCGCTGACCGCTGCTCGCGTGGCGAGGTCGGCGACCCGCACCAGACCGGGGGAGTCGGCGAGCTCCCCGATCATCTGCCGCAGCGCGGCGGCGCTGCCCCGCTCGCGCACGGCGATCGCCTCCTCCGGGGTCGTCTTCCCCCAGACCCACGGGATGTGGCGCGCCACCTCGCCGGCGGCGAAGTTGTAGAACACCGCGTGCACCACGCCGGCCGGTGCCAGCCCGAGCGGCGCGGCCCGGCCAGCGAAGTATCCGTCCCAGTAGTTGCGCATGCCGAGGGCCAGGAACGCTTCGTTCGGCACCTCGGAGAAGGTGACGGTGGCGATCGGCTCGACGAGCTCGAACATGCGGTGAACCTTGGCCTGTGGGTGCGGCATCGTCGGCATCTCCTGTAGTCCTGACAGCCCCCTCGCGGGCGGCCTCTCACTCCAGCTACGAACAACGCGGCCCGGATACGACAACTCCGGTCGATTCTGCCGGGCAGCGTCGGGGCGTCACTTGGCCGCCGCTCGGTTGTGTTGGCACCGGGCCGATGTCGTACCAGACCAGCGCCGAGCGTGCCGTCTCATAGTCGCTGGCGAAACGGCACCGCGCGAATGGCGGGGACTGATCTCGCGATTTGCCGGGCCGAGTCCGCAACGCCGACGCCGGGCGGCATCGGGCGGCGGAGTCAGTGCATTGCGAAGGCGATGTATCCATATGGTCGCTCCTGTCTCCTAAAAGGCAGGAGGACTCCATGTCACATCAAGAGTGTCACGACGTCGGTCAATGGGTATCGAACAACGTTACCCAGCAGGTCGAGAAATGCGTGGAGCAGGACTGCGACTGGTGGTGCGCCTGCTGCAACAAGTGGTTGTGTTTCCTGGCCTGGGTCGTGGTCGTGGTCGTCACGTGGGTGGTCACCACGGTGTGCGAGATCGTCGCCGACGTCATCGATCTGGTCGTGAACATCGTCAAGGGCCTCGTCGACATCGTGGTGGGGATCTTCACGCTCGACTGGTCGCGCATCGTCGCAGGCTTCGGCGAAATCATCGGCGGGGTGATCGCCTTGGTGCTCGAACTGCTCCCCATCGTGCTGGGCCTGACCCTCGTAGGTGCCTTCGACGATGCTCGCAAGGGCTGGGCGCTGCGCCGGTTCGTCCGCAACCTGCTCACCACCACATTCGGCGACAGGGACCCCCAAGGCCTGCAGCGCATGCTCGATGCTCTCGGGCTCAATGGCGGAGGCTTCGGTTTTCGCCTCGACGCGCTGGCCCAGCGAAGCTTCGTCAGGTCTGACTTCAGCAGTAGCAAGGATGGCACGCCAAACCTGGTGGAGTGGGCGCGCGAGGGGCTCGACCTTAAGGCGCTGGCCGGTTTCAACCCGCCAGTCTGGTGGAACCGGGAGTGGCCCGAGCTCGTCGGAGACCACGGCGACGTCACTGAGGGCGACCTTGATGCGTATGTCGCGGCTGGTGGCCGCGGAGAGGGCGTCAAGCAGTTCTCGCTGTTCGCCATGAGCGAGGGCGACCTGCAGTCACGCCTCGACTGTGCTGATACCCACAGCAGCGACGTGGGCCTAATCTTCAGGTGGACCAAGCGAGATGCGAGGCTCGAGCGATCCGACGAGGTGCTGGTCAACCGAGATGCGTTTGCCAGCGTGCTGCCGAACTCGCCCTTCAGCCGCGCAAAGCAGTCGAGCGACCCGGCGCAGGCGACCGCCGACGTAGCGATGCCCCTAGTCATCGGCGGGTTCGGTTTCACGGACGGCACCGGCATGGGCATCTCGGCCCACCTGACCAACTGCACCTGCCTCGAGGCCGACGACGCGGGCAACACGACCTTCCTCGGCGAGGGCATCACGGGGACCGATATCCGCTATCGCAAGCCTGACCTGGCGTTCAAGTACACCGCGATCCACGAGCTGGGCCACACTTTTGGGCTCTGCCACGTGAATGGCCTGTTCCGAATTATGTACACGAACGCACCCGGCCAGAGGAAGAGCGTCTGGAGCTGGTCGTCGTTCTGGCAGTACGCCAGTCACGGCCCCGAGGCCGGATTCACGCTGGACGAGGGCAAGAAGGTGTGGGAGTACATCGTGGCCAACGTCGACCCTGCGCGTCTGCAAGTGAAGGCCTTCTGATGGCCGCCCCGCTGGTTCCGCAGCCCGGCCCGCAGGGTTTGATACCCAGCCAGCAGGAACGCAAGATCCAGAAGCTGCGCCACACCTGTGGATGCACGTCGGGCATGGTGGTCATGCTGCTCTGCCTGGCGGGCTACATGACGCACGACCTGCACGCGTCGTCGCACGGCGGCTTGCTGCACCGTCTGCTCGTGGGGCTGGGGATCGCCCTGGCGGGTGCGGTTGTGGGAAAGCTGGCGGGACTGCTCTGGGCACACGCCCGGCTGGTCAAGCTGCTACGCCTGCAAGCCCAGACACATGCGAGGAGCTGACGACACCACGGAGCTGACCTGAGGTGTGTAGATGGGCCCGGACAGTTTGTCCGGGCCCATCTCTGACCGTTGCCCGGGTTCGCTCACGACCCGCAGGGTGTCTCGTGGTGCTGACGGTAGGTGAGTTCACCCGGCGCACCACCAGCGCATGTGACGATGGTCAGGTGTCACCTCGCGCGCATGCCGTGGATCCTGCCCGCCTCGCCCGATGGTGCATGGAGCATCTCGGCAGCCCGCCAGCGGACGAGATCTTCAGATCCGGTTATCTCTCAGCAGTCATCGGGCTCCGGCTGGTTGACGACCGCGAGGTCGTGATCAAGGTCCGGCCGGACTCGCCGCGGATAGCGGCATGCGTCGAAGTCCAGCGCCGCATGTTCCAGGCCGGCTACCCGTGCCCCCGGCCGCTTACTGGCGCCGCCCCATTCGGCGACGACGTCGCGACCGCGGAGGCCTATGTCCCCGGCGGCGCCATGCTCCCGAGCGCTGACCACGCGGCCCGGGCCTTCGCTGAAGCGTTCGCGTGGCTGATCCGGCTAGCCCCCCGGCCGACCGAGATGCCCGCGCTCGACCCGGCACCGTCGTGGGCTGCGTGGTATCACGCTGGGGAAGGACTGTGGCCGTGTCCTGATGACCCTGATGTCAACCTCAACGAGGTCGCCGGCCCGGAGTGGATCGACGATGCCGGGCGCCGCGCCCGTGACCGGCTACGAGCGGGCGAGTACGAAGCCGTGATCGGCCACTGTGACTGGCTTGCCGGCAACCTGCGCTGGAGCGGAGACGCGCTGCTGGTGGTACACGACTGGGACAGCATGACCGCCGATAGCGAAGCTGTCCTCGTCGGCTTCGCCGCGGCGTTGTATTCGACCGTCCGCGCGGACGAGCTAGCCACCGTCGATGACACCGAGCGGTTCCTCGGCGCCTATTGCCATGCGCGTGGCCAGGAGTTCAGCGCCGGCGAACTCGAACGGTCGTGGGCGGCTGGCGTCTGGACCCGGGCTTACGACGCCAAGTATCAGCACACGGTCGGGCAGCCCATCACCTCATTGTCCGAGAATGAAGCCCGCGAGCGCCTCCGTCATGCTGGCACCGGGTCGCGGAGGCCATAGGCGAGGCGGAGTACTCCCACTGGCGCGGTCAATGGTCAGCGTCACACCGGTTCCAAGCGGTCTGGACGCTGGGAGCCTCATCGAATTAGCATCAGCGCATTCGGCGGTTGAACCGTCGCATTGGCACGTAGGCCGTGTCGACGATGGTTGGGCCTAGCAAGAGTTGTGTGCAGGGCGGGTGATGCTAGATGGCCGCTGCGATCTTTGGGCTACTAGGGGTCATCGTCGGAGGCGTCCTGAACGGGCTCGTCTCGGCGTGGCTCGCGGCCCGAACACTCCGATCCGATCGTCAAGTCGGTATCCGCCTTGTCCGAAGCGAGCTCGCCTTCTTTCTGGGTGCGGCCAAGCGGGCAGCCTCGACCCCGCTAGAGGACCTGCCAACACTTCACCGGGCGACCACAGAACTCTGGCACGATAACCGGGCCCTCCTTGCGAAATCCCTTCATGACACGCAATGGGTACTCGTCGCGCGAGCGTATGCGTATATCGACACGTTGCTCGCGCTTCTGGTCTTCGATCCCGACGGCGAGCTCGCGCCATGGCGCATTAGAGAAGGATCCCGTTGCTGCAAAGACATGATAAAACCCATCCAGGGCGCGCTGAAGGCGCTCGCCGGGGATGATGAGGATCAAAGCACCGACTACAAATACCGTCGCCCAAGTCAAGAACCGCGTCCCAGTCAAGAACCGCTGGATGACGAAGGTGAGGAAGAGAAATGGGGCGGCTTGCCCCCCGAAGCAATCCCGCGCTAAGTCAGCCAGCATCGGCTTCTGGCCGCACAGGCGGATGGTTGAGCGCGGATGGGGCTGGGCAAACGCGCAGCTGACCGGAGCATGTCCGCGGCCCCGGCGATGCCACGACGGGCCGGGCGGTGGAGCTTCTTACCCGACTTGGCTCATTTAGTGCGCATAAGCGGAGTACCGGCTGGAAATGCAGTTGGCCGTCGCTGTCTGGCCCTTGTAGTTTGCTCGGGTGTTTACCCAGCCTGCGGACCTGCCAGAGGTCGTAGTCAGCGATGCGCTGTCGGACGGCTGGGGATTCAGGCCAGCTTCGCTCTGCTATCAGGCGGTGGGCTTCGGTAGCCATCACTGGCTGGCCGTCGACTCGGGCGGGTTGAGATTGTTCGCCACTGTTGATGACCTGAGCGAGAAGCTCCGGGGCGACGCGGACACCACCGGCGCCGTGTTCGGCCGGCTGGATCAGGCGTTCAAGTCGGCATTGTCGCTGCACCGTGACGCTGGCCTGGACTTCGTCGTCGCGCCGGTGCCGGCCACCGGCGGAAGGGTGCTGCGCAGGCTGACCGATCGTTACTCACTGGTGGTCCATCCGTACATCGCTGACTGCCAGAGCGGCCACGATGGCGAGTTCGAGACCGGCGCCGACCGGCGGGCCGTGCTTGCGATGCTGATCCGGCTGCACAGCGCAAAGGCGACCCGCCCGCCGGCCGATACCTTCGAGATTCCTGGTCGTGCCGCGCTGCTGGCGGCCATGGACAGTATCGGCGAGCCGTGGCAGACCGGGCCGTACGGGGGCCGAAGCCGGGACCTGCTCGCGTGTCACGCTGGGGATCTCGGCGCGCTGGTGGCTGCTTTCGACGAGCTAGCCGGCCGAGTCCGCGCCAGGGATGACCGGCTGGTCATCACCCACGGCGAGCCACACGCGGCCAACGTGCTGAAGACACCGGCTGGATTCGTCTTCGTGGACTGGGAGTCCGCGCTGCTGGCACCGCCCGAACGTGATCTGTGGGCGCTGGCGGAATCCGATCCCGGCCTGCTGGATGCCTACTCCGGCGCGACCGGCACCGCCATCGACACCGACGCCCTGGCGCTGTACCGCATGTGGTACGACCTGGCCGAGATCTCTGGTTACATCGGCTGGTTCCGCAGCGGCCACGACGACACCGCCGATGCCGCCGAGGGCTGGCAGAACCTGCAGTATTTCCTACGGCCCGCAGAGCGCTGGCCGCACCTGCTGGCCGGTAATTGTCAGCGGCCCCGGCGGCGCCACGACGGGCCGGCCGGTGGGAGCTTCTTACGCTCTCCCGGTTTGGCGCGGCCTGATGCTCCACTGGAATGGCACCAGCTTGTCTAGATTTTGAACGAAATGAATCGCGCCAGGTTTGGCGAAGAATTATTCGGGTTGCTTGCGGCTGTGGCTGGTGATCTCCGCCAGGCTCCGAACTGATGTGGCTGCTTGCATCAGATTCGTGGATTCCCAATAATGGCCCGAGCCGGTGAGTACGCTGCTGGAATTGTCAGGCGATCAGACGGGCATTTGATGTCACCCGCGAAACCTGATTGGCGGTCCTTTTGTGCCCGGCGGTCAGGTTCATGTGATAGACCCCGAATCGGGAGGGCGTGAGGCTATGAAGGCGCGGAAAGGTCAGCTTTTGGCGGGCCGTCATGGCCGGCGGTGGCCGGGAGCTGCCGGCCTCGCCGTTCCGCTGGTAGCCGTCCTGGCGGTTCCGGCGATGGCCGGCGCCGGGGTAGCGGCGGCCACGAGCGCGGCGGTCTCGGTGAGCGGATCGTTGCTGGCCTGGGGCGATAATCACAACGGGCAGCTCGGCGATGGGGGCACCGCCAGCAGCGACACGCCGGTCGCGGTGAGGCTGCCGGCCGGAACCACCGTGATCTCAGTGCGCGCGGGCGGCAAGTACAGCCTGGCTTTGACCTCAGCGGGCAGGGTGCTGGCGTGGGGAGCCAACTTCAGCGGGCAGCTGGGTGACGGCACAACGGCCGGCCGTCACGCCCCGGTCAGGGTGAAGGTTCCCCGGGGAACGAGGCTGATCGCGATCAGCGCGGGCGGCGCGCACAGCCTGGCCGTCACCGCGACCGGCCGGGTGCTGGCTTGGGGGGACAACGAATACGGCCAGCTAGGCGACGGCACGACGAAGGACCGCAGCGTGCCGGTCAGGGTGAAGCTGCCTGCGGGAACCCGCGTGATCGCGGTGGGAGCCAGCTATAACTACAGCCTGGCTCTTACCGCCGGCGGCCAGGTCTGGGCTTGGGGGCACAACCGCTCGGGGCAGCTGGGTGATGGCACCCGCGCCGACAGGCACGTCCCGGTCAGGGTGAAGCTGCCCAGGGGGATCACGGTGACCGCCATCGCGGCCGGCGGTTTTGACGGCCTCGCGCTGACCGCGGCCGGCCGGGTGCTGGCGTGGGGCGACAACGGCTTCGGGCAACTCGGCAATGGCACCCGGCGCACCAGCGCAATCCCGGTCCGGGTCAGGTTCCGGGCCGGAACGAGGGTAACCGCGGTCGGCGCCGGCAGCCTGCATAACCTCGCCCTCACCTCGGCAGGCCGGGTGCTGGCGTGGGGCTGGAACGCCTTCGGCCAGCTGGGCAACGGCGGCAGAACCGGCAGCGATACCCCCGTTCGCGTGCACCTTCCCGCGCGCGCGAGGGTGGTCGCGGTCAGCGCCGGAGGCGGCTTCAGCTTCGCTCTCACCGCGGCGGGCAGCATCCTGACCTGGGGGCACAATCAGTTCGGCCAGCTGGGCAACGGCACCATGGTCAGCAGCGACACCCCCGTCAGGGTGACCCTTCCGGCCGGGCTGTTCGCTATAGCCCTCGCCGCCGGCCCGACCACCCGTCACAGCCTGGCCATCGTGCACCGCGGCTAGCGGGCGCTAGCAGGGAGCCCGCCAGCCTGCCGAGCGCAGCACGGGCCTGAGACGCGTAGCCGGGGGCGCAATCACCCCGGCTACGCGCATGGCCGTGTGCCTAGAGCGCAGGCTCAGGCTGGGGCAGATGCGGACCGATCGATAGTGAGGTACCAGTAGCCGCCCCCGAGATTCAGCGCCGCAATAGCGAGGAAGAAGGCCGCCCATCCGTAGACGCCGTACGAGAGGCACACGATGCCCGCGCCGGCCTGGATACAGCCACCGGCAATATGCGTGACCCCAAAACCGCGGAGGTGGCGGTACGCCATTGGGTTGATCAGGCGCCGCATGCCGGAGCGCGGCGGCAGCCCTTTCGGAGTTGTGTTGTCGTCTTGTGTGTTCATCGGGATGTCTCCTGCGGCCTTCGGTGCCCGGCCACTCCGGTCATCTATTAAAGTGATATCACTTTGATAGATGCACTGTCAAGGACGGTGACCACACCGGTCCACCCGGCTAGGGCACCACTATCAGAGGCACCGGCGAGTGACGTGCCAGGCCGACAGCGACCGAACCCACCACGCGGTGCGCAACGAGTGACGAACTGCCGACCACGATCACGACGGTTGCGTCGGGGTGGGCAGCGCCGATGTCTTTGGCCGCCGCGAGCAGTTCTTCCGTAATCAAGCCCCGGCGCCGCTCGAATCCCCAGCGCTCCACGCGGTCGCTAAGCTGCGCACCGGCCATCGTGCGAAGTTCCTGCTCGACGTCGTCGAAGTCGGCTTCCAGCTCGACTACGGCGGCCGACGACAGCGCGGCCATGCTGGGCATGTGAGCCACGTAGACCACCTCGATGCCGCCGGTTCGACCCTGCAGCAGTCTGGCAGCGGCGTCGAGTGCCCTGGTTGATGGCGGAGATCCGTCAAAGCCGACGACAAGGCGCAGATCCGTTGCGAGCGGAAGGCCGGTGCTCATCGTGGTGATCCAGTAAGCCTGATCACTACCGGCGAGCAGCTGCACAGTGCCACGGGAATCGCTTCGAACCCCGGTTCCTGGGCTTGCGATGAAGCTGAGGTTGGGACCGTTACGGGACGCGCTGGCCCTGGGATTGGGACCGGTACGGGGCGCGCTAGCTCTGGCACCAGCCTGGGCACGGCCCTGGCGGGCGCGGCAGTGGCGGCGGCCCTGATTTCGTCGAGCCTGTGCTTGGAGGGCACCAGGACGATCGCGAGGATGCACCCGAGTCCCAGCAGCGCCGCTGAGATCGTGAAGGCCAACGTGTAGCCGTGGGTGGCCGCGATCGCTGGTGCTCGCGCGCTGGTGTGGTGGGCGACCAGGTAGCTGGCGGTAGCGGTCAGCGCGATGGTGCTGAGGGCGGACGTCCCGATCGAGCCGCCGACCTGCTGCACCGTGTTAACCAGCGCGGAGGCAACGCCCGAGTCCTCGCGGCGGACTCCCGTGGTGGCGGCATTGATGCCCGGGGCGAAGATCATGCCGAAGCCCAGGCCCAGGAGAAGCAGGGCGGGCAGCACCCCGGAGGCGTAGCTGGAGGTAACGCTTACCTGGGTCAGATACACCATCCCGCCCGTACCCAGCAGCATGCCGGCCGCGATGAGCGCGCGTGGACCGACCCGGGGCAGGAGCACGATGCTGGACAGGTTGGAGGTGATCAGGATGCACCCGATCATCGGCAGGAACAGCAATCCGGTGGTGAGCGGGCTTTCTCCCTTGATGAGCTGCAGGTAGTAGGTCAGGAACAGGAACGTGCCGAAGATCGCGATCCCGGATATGAACAGGGAGACATAGGAGCCGCCCCTGGCACGGTCAACGAGCACTCGCAAGGGCAGCAGCGGGTGCGTGGATCGCTGCTCGGCTGCTACGAATCCGGCGAGCAGCACCGGGCCAAGGATCAGCGAGCCAAGCGTCAGAGCGGACGTCCAGCCTGAAGTCTCTGCGTGGGAAAAGCCGAAGACGATGAGGAACAGCCCGGCGCAGGCCAGCACGGTGCCGGGCCAGTCCATCCGGGGCCGGGTAGCAGGGCGGCCGGTGTGGATGTAGGCCAGGGCGCCGGCCACCGCGATCGCGGCAAACACCAGGTTGACGTACAGGCAATATCGCCACGACAGGTACTGGGTCAGCAGGCCGCCCAGGATCAGCCCGATCCCGCCGCCGCCCGCAGCGACGGAGCCAAAGACGCCGAACGCCCGCCCCCGTTCTCGCGGATCCCGGAAGGTGCTCACCAGCGTGCCCAAGGCGGACGGCGCGAGGAGGGCGCCGAACACACCTTGCAGCGCCCGGGCCACTACCAGGATGGTGAACGACCCGGCCGCGCCTCCGACGGCCGAGGCGAGGGCGAACCCGATCAGGCCGGTGATGAAGACCCATTTCCGGTTGAACATGTCGCCAAGCCGACCGCCTACCAGCAGCAGGCTGCCGAAGGCGAGCGCATAAGCCGTCACGACCCACTGCCGGTCGCTGTTAGGGAATCCCAGCGCGCGCTGGGCGGAAGGCAGCGCGATGTTCACGATCGTGGCGTCCAGCACCACCATCAGCTGGGCGATGGCAACGACAACCAGGACCAGCCAGCGCCTGTCACCAGTCGCTGCGCGGCTCTGTTCAGTGGCAGAAGACGTTACCGACGACATCAGGTGCCCACCCCCTGCGCGGCCACGGCGGCGAGGTGGGCGGACAGGAACTGTCCGGCCCTGTCGAGTGCGGCGGCGGCTTCGTCGAGGATCGGGTGGTAGGCCTGGAAGACGTGCGGGACGCCGGGAGTGATGTCGAGGGTGACTTCGACGTCGGCCGTGGCGGCCTGGCGGGCGAGGCGGATGGCGTCGTCGAGGAGGACTTCGTGGGTGCCGGCCTGGATGAGCAGGGGCGGCAGGCCCGAGAGGTCCGCGAAGATGGGGCTGATGAGGGCGAGGGCGGCGTCGTGGCCGGCGGTGTAGTCGGCGACACGGGGCTGGAGGTTGTCGCGGTTGAGCAGCGGGTCGGCGTCGCGTTTGGTGTCCATGGTTGCCCCGGTCAGCGTGAGGTCGGCGTACGGGGACATGACGAAGGCGGCGGCGGGCAGGGGCAGGCCGTGGTCGCGGGCGTTGACCAGGGTGGCGATGGCCAGGCCGCCGCCGGCGGATTCGCCGGCGAAGGCGATCCGGGACGGGGCGGTGCCGGTGTCCAGGAGGGCCTGGTAGGCGGCGAGGGCGTCGTCGGCGGCGGCCGGGTAGGGGTGCTCGGGGGCGAGCCGGTAGTCGACGGAGATGACCCTGGCGCGGGTCCGCCGGCCGACCTGGGAGGCCAGGCCGGCGGCGAGCGCGGCGTCTCCCATGACGTAGACGCCGCCGTGGAAGTACACGACGACGTGCCGGGGTTCGATTCCGTCGACGGTGATCTCGGCGGCCGGGACGCCGTCCAGGACGGTCCGGGTGACCGTGACGTCGGCGGGCAGCGGCTGCGCGGACAGCAACTCGGTGAGCTGTCGGCGTTGCTCGCTGACGTCGCTGCCGGGCGGGAAGGCTGACTGCCGCAGGATCGCGTCAAGGTTCTGCCGCTGCTCGGTGCTCACGCAGGTCTCCCTTCGGCCGCGGCTGATCTGGCAGTGCTCCGCGCCGGCCCTGTCAGTCCGCCGCTGCGATTTCCTGCCGGGTGGCGGGCATCTACCACCCTTCCCGCCAGGCAGGTGAGCAGGCGTCACCCGATCATGGTGATTCGCTAACTGCGCGGTGCGGCGCTTCGAGTGGTCTTGCTCGTCAGGCCAGCTGAGAGCAGCCGTCGTTCCCGTGCGCGCTGAACTGCCGAGGAACGATCTTGCGCCTGGAGTTTCGCGTAGATATGGCGGATGTGCGTGTTTACGGTGTTGACCGATACGGAGAGCTCGCTGGCGATCTCCGGCCGGGAGAGGTTCGTCGGCAGATATCGAAGCACCCGCAGCTCGCCCGGACTTAGCTGCTCGGTCTCCGACAGCGAAGACTCATCGCTCGGCGCGGCCGATGATCCGCGCATGACGTCCAGGACGGTGGTCAGCAGGGCCGCATGGGCCGTTTCGTGCCGCGGCATTGCCTCGAGCAGTTCGAGCGAGGCCGTCATCGCGAACGGGAGGACAAGCCGGTCGGCCTCCGCCAGGGCCAGCGCGCTCTCGCCAGCGGCGGTCGCGGCGCGCTGGTCGCCGAGTTCGTGGTGCGCGAGCGCTGCCAGCAGGTGTGCCTCAACGACGGTCACGTATCCGATGGCCGGAGCTATTCCAGTCAGGACATCGTGGACCGCTGCCAGAGCGGCCGCTGGGTCGCCTTCGGCGAGGCAGATGGCCGCTCGGGCATTATCGATCTCGCCGGAACCCGCCAATTCTGGGTCGAGCACTGCCATCGAGGCGCGGGCTTCGCTGACCTGCGCGAGCCTGGCTTGGGTGCTCAATCTCCAGCTCGTCAGCTGACCCGCGAGCGCGTGTGAGCCTTCCAGCTGCGCCTGGAGGTCTTCGGCTGCGCTGTATTCCGCAAGGGCCTCGCGGAACCTGCGGCGGCCGGCCAGCAGCATGCCGATCGCCATGTGCAGCAGCAGCCTGATGCCAGGACCGGTGTCTGTCTCCAGAGCGCGCGCGGTGTGCTGCAGCCAGTGTTCGCCCTCGTCGAATTCGCCGGCCCAGATCAGGCCGCCGGCGAGGTTGAGGAGCGCTGGAGCGATGATCGGCTCCGCGCCCCAGCCGTGTTGCTCGGCGAGCGCTATGGCCTCGCGGCAGCGCTGCCGCATGACGGCGAAGGTCTCAATCTTCGATGCGAAGGCAAGCTGAGCCAGGCAGGCGACCTCGAGGTAGGGCCGTCCGATCTTCCTGGCAAGGTCGGCGCCCTCCCGCAGGTGCTGCTCGCTGTCCCGATTCCCAAGGGCCCAAGCTTCGACGATGCCGAGATTCATGAGCGCGACCGCGCGCAAGTCGCTGTCGAGCGCGATGTCCTCGTCCGACTGGCCGCTGACGGGGGAGGCCAGGAATCTCACTTGTTCAAGCACGCCCCTGAGGTGGCCGCGACGGCGCGCGAGAGACAGCTGCAACGCTGCGGTCGCCACTTGGAGGCGGTGCTTGCGGTCTGGCTCAGCAGAGCTGATCGAGCTTTCGGCGACCTTCAGGTGGGCTGCAGCCTCGTCCAGGCGACCTCGGACAAGATCACTGGTTGCCCGCGCGAGAGGAAGATCAGGACCCTCCGTAACCACGCTCGGCGGGAATGCCCGCAAGAACGTCTGGATCGTCTGTGCTTGTCCGTCCAGCGTCAGGCCGAACGAGTGGTCCGCCAGGAGCCGCGCAGCGTCGGACCAGTCGCCTGCGGCCTGCGTATGCCGGATAGCGTCGACGATCTCGCCGTGCCCGCTGAACCATGTGGCCGCCCGCCGGTGCAAGGCCGGCAGTTCTTCCGGCGCCCTCCTGCGCAGCTCAAGGCGGAGCAGGTCAGCGAAAAGATGGTGATACCTGAACCACGTCCTGGCCGGATCGAGCGACACGACAAACGCGTTGGCGTCCTCGAGGCCGAGGAAGACCCCCTCCGAGCCGGAGTGACCGGTCAGCAGGTCTGCCAGCTCGCCGTTGACGCGGTCAAGCAGGGAGGTGCGCAGAAGCAGCTGCTGGATCTCGGCCGGCTGGCTGTCCAGCATTTCGGCGATCAGATACTCGGCCACCGTCCGGTTGCTGCCGGAGAACTCCGCGACAAATCGCTCCGGGTCAGGGCTGCTGGCCAGCGAGATCGCCGCCAGCCGCAGCCCCGCGGCCCAGCCTTCGGTGCGCTGGTGCAGCTGCGCGACCCCAGCTTCCGATAGTTCGATGCCCGATGCCTGCAGGAATTCGCGGGTCTCGCGCTCCGAAAATCGGAAGTCTGCCGCACGGATCTCTGCCAGGTCGCCGGCGAGACGGAGCCTGTGCAGTCGCAGCGGGAGGTCACGCCGCATCGCGAGGATCGCGTGCACATGCTGGGGGAGCTTTTCCAGCAGCTGGGTTAGCTGGCTGAGCGCTTCCGGCGAGGTCAGCTCGTGGAGGTCGTCGATGATCAGGAAGGTTCGGCCTGGAAGCTCGGCGAGCTCCGACAGAACCCTGCCGACGATGGCCGCCTCGTTGAAATCGGGTGTCGCGGCCAGTTGCTCGCCTTGTACGGGAGCGTCGGCGACGCCCCGGACGGCGCTGATGACGGCGAGCCAGAACTGCTGGGAGTCCTGCTGATCGCGCCGCACTTGAACGCTAGCCAGTCGGTGCGCACGTGCAGGACCAGCCGCCCAAGCGCGCAGCAGTGAGGTCTTGCCGCTGCCTGCGGGGGCCGAGATAAGCGTGACCATCGCATCCGCCGCGCGGTCGAGTGCGGCGAGAAGGTCATCCCGCTGAATGAGCCGCGGAGCTGCCGGGGCCGGCCTTCGAGGATCTGTCCTAAATGCCACGCCTGAACCCGATCACCAGCGTGCCAGCCTGCCGCCGTCCGCCTCTGAGCATCAATTCAGATTACGTGACCGGTCGTCCGCGCGTCGTCGCCTGGAGGACGATTTGCCTTCCCGGCGCCGGGAGTCACCTGATCCTGGTGATGCGCACTCATCTGTTCGCGCTGGACCGTGGGCAGATGGATCCTGCATCTGCCAGGTACCTGATCCGGATCAACGGTCACCTGGGCGCTACGTTCCTGTTCGCGTTCCCGGCGATGGCCTCGCAGTGGCAGGGACCGGAAACGGTTCTGACCGGCGTGCTGGACCGGCCCGGGCTCTATGGCGTGCTGGCCGAGATCGAAGCGCTCGGCCTCGACCTGCTCGAGATCCGCCAGATCAGGAAGTGATGGTCAGATGACCAGTGCGCCAGCCCGCTTTACTGCGCTTGATGCGCTGCACGACGGGTACGAGGTATACCCGGTGGTCGACGCGATCGGCGGGACGTCGCTCGAGGCACACCGCGCCGGCCTGGATCGTGTCGTCCAGGCGGGCGGACAGCCGATCAGCCTGGGTCGTTCTCACTGACCGTCTGCGGAAGGAGTAACCGCGGAATGGGAACGCCAGGCGGCGGAGCTCAGGCTGGAGCCAGCCGCAGCGCAGAGTTGCAGGAGGCGCGCACATATCTGCGAGACGCTGATCCGGTCCTGGCCACGCTCATAGCTGACCGGCCGGACTTCGACCCGCGGCGATGGATAACCGAGCTGCCGCCAATGGATTTGTTCGGTGCCCTGCTCTTCCAGATCACCGGTCAGCAGTTGTCGGTCGCGGCAACCCGGCGGACCCTCGGCCGGATCCAGGCGCGCTTCGGCGGCCGTCTCCCGTCGCCCGCGGAGGTGCTCGACACAGATCCGGCTCAGTTCCGTGACGCCGGGCTGTCCTGGCGGAAGATCAGCACGCTCCGCGATCTCGCGGAGCGCCTGACGGACGGGCGTCTCGACCCGGACGAGCTGGCCACGCTGGCAGACGATGAGCTGATCGCGGCGCTCACCGAGATACCGGGGATAGGCCCGTGGACTGCACAGGGCGCCCTCATCGTCGCGCTCAGGCGCGACGATGTCGTCCTGCCCGGCGACCTGGCACTCCGCAAGGCTGTCCGCACGATTTACGGCCTTGATCACCTGCCCGCGGAGGAGGAGGTCCTGGCTATCGCCCAGAAATGGCGGCCTTACCGTAGCCTGGCGACCGCCTACATGTTCTCGGCCGCATTCGAAGACGCTCAGGAGATCGCTACCCGATCGACGCAAAGCGGCGGCCTGCCGCCCGAGGCCAAGGCGTAACACTTGCGCGAGCGTGAATGAGGCGATGCCCATGTCAATGTTCGACTACGACTCCAGGCCAGCCACCGCTCAAGTGGTCCTCGTAAGCGCGCCTTCGTCTCGTGCGGCCTACGAGATCCGGGATTTCCTGTCAAGAAACGGCCGGCCCTTTGAGTGGGTAGATGCCGGTCAACCTGACGCGGTGCAGGCGGCCCTGGGTGTCGCCGGCGTCCCTGCGTCATCGCTCCCGGTCTGCGTCCTGCCTGACGGGTCGCGGGTTGCCTCCGCCACAGTCCAGTCGGTTGCCGCCGGCCTGGGGTTGCTGGCGCCGCCAGCTCGGTCTGACTACGACCTGCTCATTGTCGGCGCTGGCCCGGCAGGTCTCGGTGCGGCTGTGAACGCGGCCTCCGAAGGCCTGAGCACGATCATGATTGAAGCCGTAGCGCCAGGCGGCCAAGCGGGAACTACCTCCATGATCGAGAACTACCTCGGCTTCCCGGGCGGGATCAGCGGCAGCGAGCTCGCAACGCGGGCTGCGGTGCAGGCGCGGCAATTCGGCGCAGAATTGCTGCTGGCCCGTTCGTTGGCAGACATCGCGGATGACGCGCCAGGGTACATCGCAGTGTTGTCCGATGGCACGCGCCTGCGCGGCCGGACCTTGCTGTTCGCCAGCGGGGTCGAGTGGCGTCGGCTGGAGGTCCCGGGCATTGATGACCTCCTGGGTGCGGGCCTGTACTACGGAGCCGGGCCTAGTGAGGCGCTCGCGTCTACTGACTCTCGCGTTGTTGTGATCGGCGGCGGCAACTCTGCCGGTCAGGCCGTCGTCCGCTTCTCCCGGTACGCCGAGAAGGTCACATTGCTCGTCCGCGGTCCCAGCCTCGCCCAGTCGATGTCGCAGTACCTGATCGACCGGCTCGGCGATCTGCCGAACGTTGAGATCAGGCTGCGATCGGAGGTGACAGGATTCGATGCAAGCGACCGGCTCCGCGCCGTCACAGTCAGCTCGGCCGAACATGCACGTCCCGTTTCCGTGCCGGCTGACGCTTTGTTTATCTGTATCGGGGGCTCGCCCCGCACCCACGGTGCGGCCGGGATCGGCCTGGCGATGAACCACGCTGGCTACCTAGTGACTGGCCGCGATTCAGCCGATGTGCCGGCCCGGCACTGGGCGCTGGCGAGAGAGCCGATGCCGCTCGAGACGAATCTCCCCGGCGTCTTCGCGGCCGGTGATGTGCGCTTTGGCTCGGTCAAGCGATGCGCTGCGGCGATCGGCGAGGGATCCATGGCCGTGGCATTGGCCCACCGGCGCCTCGCGGAGGTGGGTAGTGAGTGACCGGAGCGGCGCGACCAGCCGGGAGGTCGCGGTGAATGCCGAGTTCGGAGTCCTGGCCTCTGATGATCGCATTGCAACGGCGGCGGCGGCCCTCGAGACCAACGGCATCCGCTCCGTCATCGCCGGCTCGGGTGAGGAAGCTCGGGAGATAGTCGGCCGCCTCCTGCCCGAGGGCGTCGAGGTCTTCAACAACACCTCGCGGACGCTGGAAGCCATCGGACTAGCCGACGACATCGAGCAATCCGGCCGCTACCAGCCGCTCCGGCCGCGACTGTGGCGGATGGACAGGAGGATGCAGCAGCATGAGATACGGACGCTGGCAGCTTCGCCTGACTATGTCGTCGGCAGTGTCCACGCGCTGACCGAGGGCGGCTCGTTGCTGATCGCCTCGGCGTCCGGCAGCCAGCTTGGCCCGCTCGTGTCGGGCGCGGCACACGTCATCCTGATCATCGGAGGCCAGAAGATCGTCACCGACGTAGCGGCCGGGATGCGGCGGATCTACGAGTACTGCTACCCCCTTGAGGACGCCCGCGCCCGGGAGGCCTACGGAGTGCCCAGCGGCGTCAACAACATCCTTGTCATCAACAAGGTGATAGAACCCGCGCGAGTCACCGCGATCGTCGTGCGGGAACGCCTTGGCTTCTGAGCGACGCCGGACAACCAAAGGAGCTCGAATGGTCGGGACACCTGGCATCAGCGCTGACGTGCAGCCGAGTGGAGCGGGCTGCGTCGAATGTGATGCCGCTGGAGGCTGGTGGGTACATCTGCGGCGTTGCGCCGAGTGCGGGCATGTCGGCTGCTGCGATACCTCGCCCTCCCAGCACGCCACCCTGCACTGGCGGACCACCGGCCACCCGGTTGTCCAGAGCTTCGAACCCGGCGAGGAGTGGTTCTGGAACTACCAGACCGAGGAAGCGTTCGCCGGTCCGGCGCTGGCTCCGCCCACCCATCATCCGCTCAGCCAGCCAGTCCCCGGACCGGCGGGCCGCGTTCCGGCGGACTGGCAGCTCCACATTCACTAGTTCACCTTGGTAACTGGGCCTGACAGCGGTCAGTCGCTGACGCTGTCCAGATCGCGCATCGCTTGGTCATCGAGGGTGATGTACTCGGCGGCCAGGTTCTCCTCAAGGTGGGGGACCGAGCCGGTGCCCGGGATGAGCAGCACATTAGGGGCCAGCCTGAGCAGCCACTGGAGCGCGACCTGCGGCGGGGTGACGCCCAGGCGACTGGCTGTACGGCAGACCACCGGGCTGGTAAGCACCGGGTTATCGCGGCCGCGTGGCCAGCCGAGCGGGCAGAACGGCACGAAAGCTATGCCACGCCTGAGGCACTCGCTGAGCAGGGGAGCAGCGCGACGGTCGGCGAGGTGGAACAGGTTTTGCACACAAACGATGTCGGTCTGCTCCGCGGCATGAGTCAGCTGTTCGAGGCTCACGTTACTCAGGCCTATCCCGGCAATCAGTCCCTCATCGCGGGCCGCGACCATCGCAGCCAGCTGGTCGTCGAAGCGCGCGTCCACGCGGCCGTCACCTGGCAGGCGAAGGTTGACCGCGGCGAGCTGCTCGACACGCAAGCTACCGAGGTTGTCCGCGATGCCCGCGCGCAGGTGGCCAGCATCGCTGCCATCCTGCCCTGCCGCGACTTTGCTAACGATCGCCAGTCCCCCGGCATAGGGATATAGCGCGTCGTGGATGAGGGCATTGACCGTGCCCGGGCCGTAGTACTGAGCGGTGTCGATGTGGTCGACTCCTGCCGCTACTGCCGCACGGAGCACCCCGATCGCCGACCTCCGGTCCGGCGGCGGCCCGGCGGCGAACTGACCCGCGAGCTGCATCGCGCCGTACCCGGAGCGCCACACCCGCACCCCGCCGAGAGTGAAAGCTGACCTCATGTGCCGACGTTACTGAGCATCAAGGTGAGCGGCTGTCACCTGGTTCCGGTGATTTCCCTGGCGCGCTGTCACGGCACGCATAGCAACGGGTGTTGGGCGGGCTCCAGAGGGGATAGTCGCGTACGGGCGTTACTCCTCCCGGGTCGCAAGCAGCCCATATTTCGCACAATGAGGACAGGAGTGCCTGATGACGACAAAAGCTGCCTTCTCGCCCGAGCAATGGGAAGCAGTCCTTGAGGGCCCGCCCAGCGCCGGAATGATCGTGGCCACCGCCGCGCGCGGCGGGACGATCCGCGAGTCCATCGCGCTGTCAAAGGCCTACGTAGAAGCGCGCGCCCAGCACGGGGAGAGCGAACTCCTCGACGAGATCGTCGCGGCGAAGCCTGAGATAGACCACAAGATGTACCACTCGGCCGGAGAGCTCAGGGATAGCGGACTGGAGCACATCCGAGGCGCTGTGACACTGCTCGACAGCAAGGCGACGGCCGAGGAAGCCGACGACTACCGGCGCTTCGTGCTCGCCCTGGCTAACAAGGTCGCGGCAGCACACCGGGAGCAAGGGCATGGCGTAAGCCCAGGCGAGGCCGAGGCCATCGAGCAGATCGCGACG
This sequence comes from uncultured Actinomycetota bacterium, assembly GCA_963696215.1. Classification (GTDB taxonomy): domain Bacteria; phylum Actinomycetota; class Actinomycetes; order Streptosporangiales; family Streptosporangiaceae; genus Chersky-822. Next base: position 95,354 of record CAVOJF010000001.1, on the reverse strand, counting down.
GCCCTCGGCACGACCAGTTCGTGACCGCAGATGACATCCGGGACGCGGGGGACGCGGTTCGCGTTGCGTACTTAAGATGAGATTTAGCCCTTAAGATCTCGGTGCGGCCGAGGCGCGGTCAGCCGGGGCAGCGGACGCGCTACCTATGCGCCCGGCGAGGGCAGCGGGCACCGGATGAGGGGCAATGGGCGACGCCGAGACCCGGCAGGACGCGATGGCGGGCGCGCCCGGGCTCGACTGGCAGCGCACCATCGCCGATGCCCTCGTGGCACGCGGCGTGACGGTGGCGGCCTACGTGCCGGACACCCGGCTGCAGGGCATCCTGCGGGTGCTGGCCGGGCACGGGGTGCGGATGCGCTCGCTGACCAGGGAAGAGGAGTGCGTCGGTTACGCCGCGGGTCAGCGGATCGCGGGCGGGCGGCCGGTCGTGCTCATGCAGAGTTCCGGCCTGGGCAACGCGCTCAACGCGCTGGGCAGCCTGGCGGTGCCGTATCGCCTGGGCATCCCGCTGGTGGTGTCGATGCGCGGCACGCTCGGCGAGGCCAACCCGAGCCAGATTCCGATGGGCCGTGCCGCCGCTCCGCTGCTCGGCGCGCTGGGCATCCAGGCGTTCTCGCTGCGATCCGGGGCGGCCGTCCGGCAGGCGACGGAGGGTGTGCTGACGCTCGCTTATGAGGCGGGCGAGTGCGCGGCGCTGATGCTCGAGGCAGAGCTTGGCGGCGGCCGTGAGACCAGCTGATATCGCGGCGGCTATCGTGCGGACACTGCCGGAGGCGCTGTGCGTTTCGTCTCTGGGTACGGCGACGTCGGCATTGCGGTCCGCCTCGGGTGACGGCCCGCACCTGTATCTTGGCGCATCGATGGGCTCGGCTTTGGCGGCCGCGATGGGCGTCGCCGAGGCGGTGCCTGGCCGCGTGGTCGTCGCGCTGCTCGGGGACGGCGAGCTGCTCATGGGCGCCAGCACGCTGTGGTCAGTGGCGGCTTACCGGCCGCCTAACTTGATAGCCGTCGTGCTGTCGGATGGTGCGTACAGCATCACCGGACAGCAGCCGCTCAGCTTGCCGCCGCGGTTCGCGGACGTGGCGCAGAGCCTTGGCGGAATCGTCGGGCTGCGAGTGCACGATGACGACCAGCTGCGCTCGGCGCTGATCCAGCTACCGCGGCCCAGCCTGATCGAGGCGGAGGTGACCGACGCGGCTTGGCCTGGCCCTTCGCCGTTCGTCGATCCGGCCGTGGTCCGGCTCGCCTTCACCGCGAACGCGACCGGGGTGAGCTCTACCGTCTCCGAAGACTGATCGGCATCAGCTGATGCCGCTTGTCGCTAGCTCAACAAGCGTGTTAAGCAATACGTTCGCCCCGTTTGTCACGTCACTCCAGTCGGTGTTCTCTTCGGGGCAGTGGCTGCGGCCCCCCTTGCTGGGCACGAAGATCATCCCGGTCGGTGCGATCGTGGCCATGTTCTGGGAATCGTGGCCGGCACCGCTTGGCATTGGGAGCGTGCTCAGGCCCAGGCTGTTCGCATGCCTGTCGATCGCCGATCGTATGTGCGGGTTCAGTTCGGTCGGCGCTATCGGGAGGTCTGGAATCCAGGAGTAACGAACACCGTTGCCGCTGGCAGCCTGAGCCGCTTTCGCCTCGAGGCGCGCACCCAGCGTGCCAAGCCGGGCCGCATCTGGGTCGCGATAGTCCAGCGTCAGCCGGGCGAGGCTCGGGACGACGTTGGCACTTCCCGGAAAGGTATCCACCCGGCCGCAGGTCGCGACGGCGACCTCGCTCACGGAAGCGGCGATGCCCGGCATTGCGGCGATCAGGTCCGCCGCGGCCAGCAACGGATCCTGCCGCTCGGTCATGGGAGTGGTGCCAGCATGGTCGGCACGGCCGTGGAACTCCACGACGGCGCCGCCGAGGCCGACGATCGAGGTGACAACGCCGATCTGGGCGGCCGCTGCCTCCAGTTTCGGGCCTTGTTCAATATGCAGTTCGACGAAGGCGTAAACGGATTCAGGGTTGATGCGCGTGTCGGTGAACGCTCCGACGTCCGACCCGCTTGCGGTCATAGCATCCACCAGGTGGTCGCCGTCCCGGCCGACCATGGCCCTGAGCTGTTCTTCGTCAAAGCCACGCGTCAGCGCACTGGAACCGAACAGATGCGAGTAGTTGCCTTCCTCATCGGCGAAGACGATAGCTCGCACCGGCCGGCTGAGCGGCATGCCCTCTTCGGTGATCCTGCGCACGCATTCCAGCGCAGCCACCGCGCCCAACGCACCATCGAACGCGCCGCCATTGGGGACGGTATCGATGTGCGACCCGCTCCAGACTGCTGTCACTTCCTCATTGATGCCCGCGTCGGCGAACATGTTGCCCACGGCATCAACGCGCACGTTCAGGCCCGCTGCACGACACGAGGCCTGGTACCACTTACGGGCTTGCATGTCGGGGCGGGAAAATGAGGTGCGGGTGATGCCGGCTCCGGCGTGCGGCCGATCTTGCCCAGAGTTTCGAGGTCTTCGCGAAGCCGATGTGCGTCGACGGTGAGGCTCATGCCGCGACTGCCCCGTCAAAAACGTGAGCCTTCAGGAACGGGTCGACGTTAAGCCACATGGTGACTTCCTACCAGCACCGCTACCGCAGCGGCCACCAGCGGCCGGTACTGCGCCGTGACCAGTGACCTGACGCCCCGTGTGGTGCGGGGCCGGGAACCTCCTGGGTTCGCGGCCCCGCGGGTAGTGCCGGGATTATGTGACGACGACACCTGCGGGCGCGGCGCCAGCAGGCAACGGCGTCGGGGAGGTGGCCAGTTCGGTCAGGTCACCGCCGTGGACGGCGAAAGCGCCAACAGCGGCGATCCTGCTTTCGTCGACGAACAGGTACGCGCCGTCCGGGCTGAGGCGGGCGTCGACGGCACCGACCCCGCCGGTGGCGCCGACCGGCGTGCTGCCTAGCAAGGTCAGCGCTCCGCTTGCGGCGATGGAGTAGCGGGAGATCGTGCCGGAGCCGGTGTTGACCGTGAACAGGAACCGGCCGTCGTGGCTGATCTCCACCCAGCACGGAGCGGTCTGGTCGTCGGCGAAGGGGGAGGAACCGATCGGCGACAGCGTCGCGTCGGCAGCATCGCTGAATGCCGAGACAGTGCCGGCGCCGGCGCCGTCGTGGGCGTTGGACACATACAGCTGATCAGGGTTCGTCGGCCGGAACTGGCTGCCGAACGGGCCGAGCCGTCCGGCAGGGAAGGGCGATCCGGGCGCGGCGGTCAGCCGCCCGTCCTGGCCGACGGTGAAGCTGTCGATCAGTGAGCTGCCGACGCGGCTCCCTGCCAGCTTGGTGCCGGTGCTGTTGAACAGCACGTCGCCGGGCTGCGCGTCGTCGGGCAGCGCGACGGTGGACTCAACGATCGGGTCCAGGCGGCCGTTGGGCCTCAGCCGGAACCCCGTGTAGTCGCTGCCGCCCGTTCCGGCGTTGGCCACGTACACCAGATCATCGTGGACCGCGACGCTGACTGGCAGCACTCCGCCGGATGAGATCACGCCGTGAGACACCAGCCTGAGCGAGCCGCCGGGCCGGATCCGCAGCACGGAGACCTGGTTGCTGCCAGCGTCAGCGGCGATCAGGAAACGGCCGTTCGGCGTGATCTGCAGAGCGCCCTGAGACGCCAGTCCCGTTCCCGTCCCGGCGCCCCCGGCGGCAAACGGCGATCCGGGCTCCCGGGTCAAAGTCCCGTCCGCGTGCCGGTCAAAGGCCCCGATCGTGTTCGCACCTGCAGTGTTGTCGTTGATATAGACGTGCCCGACCACCGGGGACGCGGCAGTCGAGGCGGAGGCTGCGGCGGGCACCGCTACCGCCACGGCCGCGGCCGCCGCCGCGAGGCCGGCAAGCATCGGGCGTGGCCCGCTCGGTATCAGAAAGCGCATTGGGTCTCCTTCTGCGACTTGTCATCTGAAGGACGGACGAGCCCGACCAGGCAAGGGCACTATGGCTCTGCGACACCCCCGGGCCGGCTTGAGCCCGCCAATTGTCATTCGATGCTGTCGTCGCCGTGTATTGCCGCGTCGGACCGAAACCCTGCTGCCTGGTTAAACATCCTCGCCGGCGACAGGGAATGACCCGATATCAGACAGCGGCAATTGCTGGGCCGGCCCTCGACGATAGGTGAGCTGCTGCTCCTCGAAGCGGCCCAGGTCGAGTGCCTTAGGGTGCGTCGGCCAATCCGGCCCTCGTCAGGTTGAGCTGACTGAGCGTGCGTTGGCAGTCACGTCGCCGGCTTCGATCCCGAACGAAATGATGCGCGCGGGCTGTATCCGGACGATGGTGTCTTCAAAACGCTCGTTCAGCGCTTTGCCGCCTTCTGCCACCACGGCCGCGGTTCCGCGTATCTCGATCATGCGCGGCTGCCAGGGCGGCAGGACATCGTCGACCACGATGCTGGCCCGGCCGGTGCGCTGCACGTCGCGGAGCTTCTTGGTCTGGCTCATCCGCAGCCCGCCCACGTCGATCGCGTCATGCTCCTCGTTGTACCTAAACGACGTCGGCACCACATGCGGCTGTCCGTCGGAGCCCACGGTTGCGATCCGGCCCAGGCGTTGCTCGGCCAGGTAGCCCAGTTCCTTATCGGTGAAAACGCTCATGCCCGCCTAACCGGCGGGCCGGCGGAGGCATTCCGCTGGCTGCTCACGGCTCGATCACCAGCCGGGAGATCAGCGGACCGCGCAGGGTGAAGCGGAAATGCAGGTCGGCCACGCCGCCGGGGAAATTGCCTTCCAGGTGGTGGACCGCGTCGAAATGCTGGTCATCTGCTCTCGCCGCGGCGGTGAGCTCGACCGTGTATGTGTATTCGCTGGCCGAGCGGGCCAGCCAGGCCCGGATCTCCTCCGGCCCGTGGTAGTCGCGCCCCTCGTCGGTGACGACGGCGTCGGCGGTGTAGAGCGCGATCGCGGCGTCGAGAGCGCGGGCGCGGTGCGCGGCAAGGTAGTCCGTGATCACCGTCGGCAGCTCGTCCGGCGTGATCGTGGTTCCCTGGTTCCAGTCAGCTGTCTGCATGCACCAACCGTCGGGTCTCCCGCCGGGAGAGAGTCAAGCCCGCTGACCCTCCCGCCGGGAGAAGTTGCATAGTTGGCGGTATGCGTACGGGCCTGACGATCGGAGAGTTCGCCACGCTGAGCCATCTGAGCGTGCGGACGCTGCGCCGCTATCACGAGGCCGGGCTGCTGGAGCCTGCGGCGGTCGACCCTGTTACTGGTTACCGGTACTACTCGGCCGAGCAGATCCCGCCGGCGCAGGTGATCCGCCGGCTGCGCGATCTCGATGTTCCGCTGGCCGAAGTCAAGGCGATCCTGGCCACCGGCGACCCGCAGCGGCGGGCCGAGCTGATCACCGGCCACCTGCTACGTCTCGAGGGCGAACTGGACCGGACGAAGGCCGCCGTCATGTCGCTGCGCCAGCTGCTGCGCCCCCGCGCAGCGGACTTGTACGTCGAGCTGCGGTCAGTCCCGGTGCGCACCGTCGCCGCCATCAGCGGTCAGGTGCGCCGAGACGAGGTGCTCCACTGGTACGACGAAGCGATGGCTGAACTCGACGCGGCGTTCCCGGCCGCCGATCGGACCGGCCCGCCAGGCGGCCGCTACGCCAATGAGTTGTTCACAGAGGGCGCCGGGGCCATGACCGTCTTCCGGCCCGTCCGTGCGCCACGCGAGTCCGGCCGGATCACCGTCACCGACCTGCCTGCCGCCGAGCTTGCCGTGACCGTCCACGCCGGCCCGCACGACGACATCGACGTCACCTACGGCCGCCTCGGCGCCTGGGTGACGGGGCATGCCCTGGCCGTAAACGGCCCGGTCCACGAAACCTACCTGGCCGGACCACGAGATACCGGCGCCCCCAGCCAGTGGCGCACCGAGATCGGCTGGCCGATCTTCCGGCTCACTCCCGCATGACACCCATCCGGCCCGGTCACAGGCTGTACAGCGCCCTGCGCATGCCCGCTTCGGCCTGGTCGCCGAGGCGCTCGAATGCGGGTTTGAGCAGCGGCACGATAAATCGGGATGGGCCTTTGAAGCTGAACTCGGCTACATAAGTGATCTCGGTGCCTGATGCCACCGGCTGGAAGGTCAAGGTGTCCACTGCGGTAATGGCTTGGTTCTCCCCGCGCAATTGAATGAGCTGCTGGTCCACTACTTTCTCGACCACGTAAGTCAACCGTGTCGTCCGGCCGAGGAATCTTGAGGTGTTGAGGTATGTGGTGCCGACTCCGCCGCTGCCGTGCTCGCGCACTGTGATGACGGTGCCCGGGTCCCAGTCTGTGGTGGTGCTGAAATCGGAGAGGAAGTCGAACACCGCCCGCAGAGGTTTCTCGACGACGACCGTCCTGCGCAGTTTCATGGTGTCCTTAGCTTTTGGGTGGTCTAGGTCGAGCCGTTCGGCCGGACGGCGTGTCAGGGCAGTGAGGCGCCGTCCCACATGGCCGTCCAGGCGCGGGCGGGGACAATGCGCGCCGCCTTCATCAGCAGGGCCATCCGGGCGGGGAACACGATTTCCGCGCGCCCGCGCTCGAGGCCGTCGCAGATGGACCGTGCGGCCTGGTCGGCCTTGATGATGAACGGCATGGGGAACTTGTTGCCGGCCGTGAGGTCGGTCCGCACGAAGCCCGGACAGACTGTGGTGACCTGAACGCCGGTTCGGGCGAGGTGGATACGCAGCGATTCCAGGAGATTGATCTGGGCAGCCTTGGTCGCACCATAGGCCTCGGCGCCAGCCAGCCCGCGGTAGCCGGCCACGGAGGCGATGCCGGCTATGGTTCCGCTCCGCTGTCTCAGCATGCCGGGCAGGACTGCCGCGATGGCGTTGCTCATACCGGTGAGGTTGACCTGGACGTGCCGGTCGAAGAGGTCGGTGTCCCAGTTGCTGGGATCCATCTGCTTCCAGTAGCCGGCGGAGAGCACCGCGAGATTGATCGGGCCAAGTTCCTCCCAGGCCCGTGCCGCTGCGGCCGCGAGGGAGGCGGCGTCGGTGACGTCAGCGGGCAGGACCAGCATGTCCCCGCCGGCAACATCGTTGAGCTGCTTCTCGCGGCGGGCTGAGACCGCGACGGTCGCGCCACGGGATACGAGTTCGCGAGCCACGGCAGCGCCGATTCCGCTGGATCCGCCGACGACCCAGGCGACCTTGCCGGCCAGCTTCATGCCGCCCCCCTGGTCATCTGGAGCTGGCTGAGGCCGAGGTAGCCGCTACGGAAGCCGGCCTCGCTGTAAGCGAGGTAGAACTCCCACATGCGGCGGAATGTCAAGTCGAAGCCCATGGCATGGATGTGTGGCCACATGTCGAGGAAGCGTTCCCGCCACAGGCGCACGGTCCGGGCGTAGTGCAGCCCGAGCTCGCGTTGTCGCGTCACACGCAGCGTGGTGTGGGCCGCGAGGGTCTCGTCTACCGCCTGCAGGGACGGGATGATGCCACCGGGGAAGATGTACTTCTGGATCCAGCTGAAACTGCGGCGGGTGGCCAGGAAGCGCTCGTGGGCCATCGTGATTGCCTGAATGGCTACGCTGCCGCCGGGAGCGAGAAGCCGGTCCAGGGTCGCGAAGTAGGCGGGCCAGTATGCTTCCCCGACGGCCTCGACCATTTCGACGCTGACAATCGCGTCGTATTGGCCGTCGACCTCGCGATAATCCCCGAGCCCTACCTGGACGAGGTCTGACAGGCCGGCTGCTTCCACCCGGTCACGGGCCAGGCGCACCTGCTCGCGGGAGAGCGTGATCGTCGTGACGCGTGCACCGCGCTGCGCGGCGCGGATGGCCAGCGATCCCCACCCCGACCCGATCTCCAGCAGGCGGGTCCCGGCTTCGACACCCGCTAGGTCGAGGATGCCGTCGATCTTGCGTAGCTGTGCCTCCTCCAGCCCGGCAGCCCGAGCGATGGGTTCGCTATCGCCGAACCAGGCACAGGAGTAGCTCATGGTCGGGTCGAGGAAGGCTGCGAAAAGATCGTTGCTCAGGTCGTAGTGGGCCGCGATGTTGGCGCGCGAGCCGTCGAGGGTGTTCTCGTGGTCCGGCGGGATGTGCTTGTCGACGAAGATGCGCCCCCGCTGCAGGACCGGCGGGATCAGCGTGGTCAACCGCGAGGCGAATGGCGTCAGCAGGTCGGCCAGGTCGGTGCCGGGCCCTGCCCGCCAGTCTCCGGCCGTGTAGGCCTCGCCGAAGCCGATCTTCGCGTCGCGGCCCAGCTTGGCGAAGAACGAGGCGGGGCGCGTCACCTGCATTTCTGGCGATGTCGCTGGCCCTGCTCCCAGCACCCGCCCGTCGGGATAGCTCACGCGAACAGGCAGCGGGGCGACGGCGCGCTCGAAGATCAAGCGGGCAACGGTGGCGCGCATTGGCGCCAGCTTCCTGGTGGCCGGAGCGGACCAGCCAACTGGGGTCGCAACGGTCATGGTCAGACTCCTGGTTGCCGGACATGGTGCGGGTGGGCACGGACAGGCAGGCCGCGAAGCCAAAGCCAGATCCCGTGCATGCGGATGAGGGCTGACACCCGCTGGGTCATCAGAGGCTGGCGGAAAAGCAGCCGGATCAGATTGCGGCGCGTGGCGGGTTCGGGTCGGCCCAGGAAAGTTGCCGAGAACGCGACAGCGCCCTGGCGGCGCAGCGTCACAGCTGTAGAAATCCGGTCCGGCTTGAGGGTAAATCGCAGCTCGTACGTGCCGCTGACGTCGAAGAACGGGGAGACGTAGAAGTCCTTACCTGTGGTGGCGACCCCCGTCTTGTCTGGATGCAGGAGGTAGACGTGGCGCTCTCGGTAGGTGTTGTGGACCTCCGCGACAACACAGGCGAGCCGTCCGGCGCTGTCGAAGCACCAGAAGACAGATAGCGGGTCGAAAACGTGGCCTAGGACGCGGGCGTTGGCGAGCATCAAGACCCGACCTCGATCACCAAGGTCGATGTTGCTCAGCGCCAGGTAGTTCTCGACGTTGTCCTTGATCGCAAGTCCTGGGTCGCCGAGGTGATCCTCACTGGTGAAACTGGCGAAGAACCGCAGGAAACCCGGCTCGCCTGGCAGGGAACCGAGGTCGACCAGCCACAAATAGACGCGGTGCCGGAAGAAATGACGCACTGGTCCGCCCCGCTGGTGCGTGACCCAGCCGACGACAAGCGCTGGCAGCGCCGGCAGCGCGGCGCTCACCACGTCACCCCGAAGTGACGGGCAGCCTCAACGCCGGAGCGGCAGCCGTCCTCGTGGAAGCCCCAGCCGTGGTAAGCCCCGGCGAATACGGTGCGATCGGTGGCGAGGTCACTGAGCTGGCGCTGCGCCAGCACTGCCTCGGACGTGTAGACCGGGTGATCGTAATTCATCACCGCGGCGACGGAGCGCGGGTCGAGACGTTCGCCGTCGTTCAGCGTGACGATGAATGCCTGGGGCGATATGTGCCCCTGCAGCCGGTTCATCCAGTAGCTCACCACAGCAGGCTGTCCAGGCGGACCGCAGGACGTCATCCGGTAGTTCCATGACGCACGGGCGCCCCGAGCCTGCGGCAAGACCGAGTCGTCGGTGTGCAGAACCGTCAGGTTGGTCGCATAGCCGAACTGCTTGAGGGTGGACACTTCTGCATCACTCGGATCGGCGAGCAAGCCGAGGGCTTGGTCGGCATGAGTCGCGATTACGACGCGGTCCACCCGGGTGGTCTGTCCAGTGACATCCCGGATGTGGACGCCGTCCTCGCGCCGGATGAGGCTGGTGACGGCCTGAGATGGGCGCATGTCCGCTAGGAGGAGGGCGAGCCGCTCCACGTAGGCCCGCGATCCGCCGACGACGGTGTACCACCGGGGCGAACCGCCGATACCGAGCATGCCGTGATGGTCGAGGAACCGGAACAAGTAGCGCGCAGGGTAAAGCGCCGTCGCCTCCCGGCCCGAGGACCACACGCACGAAACGAGGGGAATGGCATAGTGCGCGATGAAGTATTCGCTGAACCGCTCGCGCTCGAGGAACCCGCCGTAGGTCGTGAGGTTCTCCTCGTCTGTGGTGCGCAGGAAGTCTGATGCCAGCCGCTGGAACCGCCTGATCTGCCAGAGCATCCGCAAGAAGCGAGGGTCGGCCAGCCGCCGAGGTTGGGCGAAGACTCCGCGCATTCCACGACCGCCCGCGTATTCCAGCCCGCAGGCCTCGCAGCGGACGCTCATGCTCATCTCAGTCGGGCGCACTTCGACGTTCAGCTCGCCGAAGAGCTTGCGTAGCCACGGGTAAGTCTTGTCGTTATGGACGATGAATCCGCTGTCGACGGCGTGCCGCCGGCCATCGAGGTCGGTGATGTCGTGGGTGTGCGCGTGGCCGCCGAACCGGTCGTCGGCCTCGAAAAGGGTGACGTCGTGGCTGCGCGACAGCAGGTAGGCGGCGGTGAGGCCGGAGATCCCCGCTCCGATCACGGCCACCGATGGTCGCCGCGAGCCGTCACGAGCATGGTGACCGGTATCGGGGTCGGGGTCGGGCGTTGTGCCGGTAGCGAAGGAGGAGTCCATCATCCAGGTTCCGTCTAGAGTTCGTCTAGGCCTACGCTAGATCGGCCTCCAGAGTCTGTCAAATTTCTGTCTAAGGACTGTATAGTGTCATGGTGAAGCCCGCCCAGGACGGCCCGCTGCTGCGCATCGGTGAGCTGAGCCGGCGCCTAGGGCTCAGCGATCACGTGCTGCGAGCCTGGGAGAGCCGCTATGGTCTGCTGCGGCCGGTGCGCTCGCCAGGTGGTTTCCGCCTGTACAGCGAGGCTGACGAGTCCCGGGTCCGCCGGATGCAGGCCTATCTCGCCGCCGGGCTGTCCGCGGCCGAGGCGGCACGCGCCGCCATCGCCGGCACCACAGGTGCAGAGCCGGGTCAGGCTCGCGAGCCGCACCCAGCCGCGTCAGTCGGGAACGAACCCTGCGCCGCCCTCCGGCGCGCTCTGGATGCCTTCGACGAACCGGCGGCGCAGGCTGAGCTGGACCGGCTTCTCGCCGACTTGTCCGTGCCAGCCATCCTTCGGGACGTCGTAATGCCGTACCTCGCCGACCTTGGCGAGCGCTGGCAGCGTGGGACGGTCAGCGTGGCCCAGGAGCATTTCGCTAGCAATATTCTCCGCGGCAGGCTCGGCGGGCTCGCGCGCGGCTGGGGCAGCGGACATGGCCCGCGGGCCCTGCTTGCCTGCCCGCCAGGTGAAATGCATGACTTGGCGCTTATGGCTTTCGGCATCGTGCTCAATCGCAACGGGTGGCGGATTGAGTACCTCGGGACAAACACACCGCTCGAGGAACTGGAGCGGGCCGTCGACGCTTCGCACCCCGACCTGGTCGTAATCGCCGCCACCATCGAGCAGACCCTCGAGCCGCTCCACCCAGCGCTCGCGTCACTCGCCCGCAGCGCCCCGCTCGCTCTCGCCGGCGCCGGCGCCACGCCGGACATCGCGAACGCACTAGGAGCCCGGCTGATGCTGAGCGACCCAGTGACCGAAGCCGAGCGGACCGGATGGCCGCGGTAAAGCTTTAAGGCTAGGCCGCAGATTGTTGCGGTCTAGTGTTGCCGTGGGGTGTCCTCGCGTGCCGGACTCGTTCGTAGTCAGGGTGAGCTACGGGAACAGGCGCACCAGCGGGAGGAACGATGAGTCAGTACCTGTTGTCTACCTATGCGGCCGAGGATGAGGGCGCGCGGGCGCCAGGCACGCCTGAGGAGATGGCGGCATTCATGCAGCGGGTCGCTGCCCTAGAAGCCGAGATGGAGGCGAGCGGCACCTTCGTCTTCGGTGGCGCACTGCACGGCCCGGACGCCACGACGGTAGCGCGCAAGATGGACGGCGATCTGGTCATGACCGATGGGCCGTTTGTCGAGGCGAAGGAACACATCGCGGGGTTCTACATCATCAACGCAGATGATCTTGATGCGGCGCTGGCTTGGGCAGGGAAGGTCGTGGACGCGATCGGCCATTCGATCGAGGTCCGCCCATTCCGGGCGACCGGGCGCGTCCAGGGGTGATCCCCATCGCCGCCACCGATGGGGAGGCGGCCGCTGTTGAGCGCGTGTTCCGCGAGGTATACGGCCAGGCCGTGGCAACGCTGATCCGCGTCTTCGGCGATATCACGCTTGCCGAGGACGCCGTGCAGGAAGCGTTCGTAGTCGCAACCGACCGGTGGCGCGGCGACGGCATCCCGCCGAATCCGGCCGGCTGGATCGTGACGACCGCGCGGAACCGGGCCATCGACGATCTTCGCCGGTCAGCCCGGGGCCGGGGGCTGCATGAGCAGCTTGGCGCCGTCGCGACCAGATCGGCGGAACTAGACCCTGAGGGGCACGTAGAGGAAGGGCCGGTGCGCGACGATCAGCTCCGGCTTATCTTCACCTGCTGCCATCCGGCGCTGCGGACCGAGCAGCACGTAGCCTTGACCCTGCGGCTGCTCGGCGGCCTGAGCGTGGCTGAGGTGGCCCGGTCGTTCCTGGTCAGCGAGCCGGCGATGGCCAAGCGGCTCGTCCGGGCTAAGTACAAGATCAAAGCCGCCAAGATCCCCTATCGCATCCCCGAAGCGCCCGACCTGCCAGGGCGGCTCCGGTCGGTCTTGTCGGTCCTGTACCTGATCTACAACGCCGGGCTCGTTGGCACGGACCGGGCCCCGTTGCGGAACGATGCGATTCGGCTCGCTCGCGCTCTGGCCGAGTTGATGCCGAGTGAGCCAGAAACGGCCGGGTTGCTCGCGTTGATGCTGCTCAGCGAGTCACGGGCATCGGCCCGCTCAGCCGGGGACGCCCTGGTGCTGCTGCGCGATCAGGACCGGGCTAAGTGGGACTGCGCGAAGATCGCCGAAGGGCACGCGATCGTCCGCGCCTGCATCCGCATCGGCCGGCCGGGTCCCTTCCAGCTCCAGGCCGCCATCCAGGCCGTGCACTGCCGCGCGGGTTCGTTCGAGGCAACCGATTGGCCCCAGATCGTCGCCCTGTACGACCACCTGTTCTCGGTCATGCCCACGCCCGTAGTCGCCCTCAACCGGGCCATCGCCATCGCCGAGACCAGCGGTCCCGCTGTCGCGCTCACTGAGCTCGACACGATCGCGCCGGACCTGGATACCTATCACCTGATGCACGCGGCCCGCGGCACCATGTTGCGCCGGCTCGGACAAAGAGACGAGGCCCACGCCGCTCTCAAGCAAGCAGCCCGGCTCGCGCCGACCGAACCGGAGCGGCAGTTCCTCGCGCAACAACTCGACGAGCTTGCGGAGACACCAGCTGAGCATCTTGGCGTCGGTTAGGCCGTCCACGCCCGCGGCGCGGCGCTCAGGGCTGCAGGGGGCCGAGGCTGAGCCTGCCGAGCAGGATGGTGGCGGCGGTCCGGTCGCCGCTGATCCGCAGCTTGCCCTCCCCTTCCGCCTCAGCTAGCGTGACGCCGGCGTTGAACAGCCTGGTGAGCGTGACCGCATCTGACTCGATGGTGGCGGTGGGCTGTGCTGGCGGCTGACAGGTGGGCTCGAACACGGTTGGGCCGACGGTGAGCCCGAAGTCGTGTGGGTGCAGCTTGAAGCGGAAGGCAGCTTCGAAGTCGATGCCCTTCGCCAGCACCCAGTGGCCGTTACGGCGCATCTGCTCGAGCACCGCGTCGGACGGGCCTGCCGGAGCGGAGCCGAACAAGCCGGCCCCGAATCTGCCGAGCGCATTCAGCACCGGCAAGACATCTGCCTTGGCCTCCGGGCGGAGTTCGTAGACAGTGACTGCCCCAGGGGGCGGCAGCTCCCGCCTCGTGACCAGCCCGGCGTCCCTGAGCGCGCGCAGCCGCTTGCTGAGCAGGTTGGGGGAGATTCTCGGGTTGATCGCCTGCAGGTCGCTGAAGCGCATCGGGGCGTGAGCGAGATCGCGCAGCAGAAGCAGCGTCCACCGGTCGCCTATGACATCCAGCGCGACCGCGATCGGACAGCCCTGGCCGTACGTGTCACTCATCCCGCGGACCAGACTCCTTCCCAGGTTACTTCACAATCGATAGTTATCCCTTGACAGCGGATAGCAATCGTTGCTACATATGTTGTCGTTCTTGCTATCAGGATAATAGCGCTCCTGTTGGGAGGCGATCTTCATGACCGTGGCTGACATAGTGGACCTGTACTACGACGCGTGGCAGGCCAAGCTCGGCGACTTCAGTGCGGTGCCGCTGGCCGATGACTTCGTGTTCACCGGGCCGGTCGGCAGCTTTACCGACGCCGCGGGCTACCGCGCCATGGCGCGAGACGCCGGCCGGCTGATCACCAAGTTCTCCGTCCGCTGCCAGTTCACCGACGGCAACCGGGTCTGCTCCATCATCGACTGGGAAATGGATCTCCCGGTAGCGCCGATGACCTCCGCAGAAATCCTCGACGTCGAAGACGGCAAGATCGTCCGCGGCGAGCTCATCTACGACGCCCAGGAACTCCGGGCGGCCATGACCCAGGCCGGATAACCAGGCCGCCAGATCGCGCCGACTGGCGATTCTGCCTTCGTGGTGCGGTGTGGCCAGATCAGATAGCTCGCCGGGATGCTCGGGGCCTGCGTGGCTTCGCTGGCAGGGCGGCCGCGAAGGCGGCAGCTTGGGTGACCCATTCTGTGAGCGCGGGTCCGGCCAGCCCGGCGGGTTCGACGAAGACCATGGACTTCGAAGGCCGTCCGGTGAAGTCCATGGGGCGGACGTGCTCGCGCCGCAGGGCGGCGTCGGTGGCCGGGCCTCCGAGGCGGAGCATGAGGTCGCTGCCGACGATGCCGGTGAACAAGTTGCCGTAGAGCAGGAACGCGAGCCCGCCGAACATCTTTACCTCGGTGATCTCGCCGTCAATGTCGGCGACGGCTTCGCGTAGCCGTTCGGCGAGGTCCTGGTCGTAGGGCATGGTTGTCTCCTTCTGACCCATCGTCTCATTGCCTGAGCGGACTTGCCGGCTGTGCCGCGCTGCGGGACCCTTTGCGGGCGCTCGGCAATAGAGTCCCCAATGATGTTCGGTGCTCGGCTGGCCGGGTAGCGGGACCGGATGAAGCTGTCGGACATACGGGACCTGATTCACCTTGGCCAGCCGGATCCGCCTTACGGCGTGCGCGCTCTGGCGCGCTGCTACGACATCGATGACCTCGCCGATCTAGCGCGCAAGCGACTGCCGGCCGGGGCGGCCGCCTACCTGGACGGCGGCGGCGAGGACGAGTGGACGCTGCGGCGCAACCGCGAGGCGTTCGGGGAGGTGGAGTTCCTCCCTCGCATCCTGCGCGACGTCAGCCAGATGCAGACCGCGACGACCGTTCTGGGCACCGCCATGCCCGTGCCGATCGTCCTGTCGCCGGTCGGGGCACCTCGGATGTTCCACCACGAAGGAGAGCTCGCCGTAGCGCGGGCAGCCGGCAAGGCCGGCCTGACTTACGGCGTCTCGACGCTCGCGACTCAATCGCTGGAGGCGATCGCAGATGCCGCTGACGGCAGCCCGCTATGGTTCCAGCTATACCTGTGGGGCGACAGGTCGGTTGCCAAGGACCTCCTGGCCAGGGCGAAGGCGGCCGGGTACCGCGCCCTGCTGCTGAGCGCGGACACCACGGTGCGGTCGGAGCGGGACCGCGAATCGCATCGCGGCATCGAACTGCCCACTCCCGAACTCACCCTGCGCACAGTGCTCGATGGCGCCCGTCACCCTTCCTGGGCGTGGCACTTCCTGACCTCTCCGGCTCCCGACTTCCCGAATCTGTCGATGCACGGACCGACATCCAGGCAGCAAATGAAGCAGATGTTCGACGGGACACTTCGCTGGGAGGACCTGGACTGGCTCCGCGAATCGTGGGACGGTCCGATCGCGGTCAAGGGCGTGCTGCGCCAGGACGAAGCCGCGCGGGCGGCCGACCACGGCGCCGATGCCGTCATCGTCTCTAACCACGGCGGCAGGCAAATGGATCACCTGCCCGCGACGCTGGAGGTCCTGCCAGACATCGTCGACGCGGTTGGCGACCGGATCGAGGTGCTCGTCGATTCGGGGTTCAGGCGCGGATCCGACATCGTGACCGCGCTGGCGCTTGGAGCGCGCGCCGTCCTGGTCGGACGGGCCCACCTGTACGGCCTTGCGGCTGCCGGAGAAGCTGGGGTGCGTCACGCCATCGACATCCTGACGCAGGAATTGCGCATGTCGATGGGTCTCTGCGGCGCGGCCACGCTCGCCGACCTGGACCGCGGCTTGCTCAGGCACAGCGGGCCGCCGGCTCTCGGAGATTTCCGCAACTGACGGAGGTGCGTGATGCCACGAGGTTCAAGTCCGAAACGGGAACGACAGTACGAGCACATCAAGGACAGCGCCCGGGCACGAGGCGAGAGCCCGGAGCGGGCGACGGAGATCGCCGCCCGAACGGTCAATAAGGAGCGCGCCAGATCTGGTGAGGCGCGGACGGCAAGCCGCAGCTCCATCGAGGACATCTCCTCACCCCGCCGCGGCGGGTTGCGGTCGCACGGCGGCGCGGCCGGGCCAACCTACAAGCAGTTGTACAACGAAGCCCGGCAGCGCGGGATCAAGGGCCGCTCCTGCATGACGAAGGCGCAGTTGCAAAGGGCACTGGGCCGCTAGTCCATGCCGTCGAGGCCGCTAGTCCAGGCCGTCGAGCTTGCGCTGGGCGTCAGCGACGCTGTACCTGGCCTGCCCGAAGGCGGCCCACGGATCCAGGTCCGCGCCGATCTCGGCCAGGCGAGCACTGGCGCCGCGCAGCGTGAACTTGCGAGGGGTCAGGCTCGTGTCCGCCATCTCGTCCCACGAGACCGGCGTCGCTATCGGGGCGCCAGGCCTGGCGCGCACCGCATAGGCGGCGACGACCGTCTGGGCATACGCGTTTCGCATGATGTCGATGTAGATCGAGCCGCCCCGCGAGGCAATCCGCTCGCTCGCCGTAAACACTCCCGGGTCTCTGGCGACGAGCACCTCGGCCACGCCGCGGGCGAACACGCGGGCGTAGTCGACTTCCTCCCGCCCGTCCAGAGCCACGTGCACGTGCAGTCCGTAGCCGCCAGTTGTCTTCACGAACGCTGTCAGCCCGAGCTCTGACTCGAGCAGGTCCCGCAGCACCAGTGCGCTGCGGCGCACCGGGCCGAACGAGGTGCTCGCGCCCGGCGGGTCCAGATCAAAGACCACCTCCTGGGCTCGCTCCGGGCTGAGCGACCTGGTCAGGAAGATGTGCGGCTCGACGATCGCCTGGTTGGCCAGGTAGGCGAGAGTGGCCGCGTTGTCGCAGAGGACGTGGTGGACCGCGCCGCCATCCCGCTTGGGCACCTCCGCCCGGCTGATCCAGTCCGGAAAATAGTCAGGAATGTTCTTCTGAACTATGCGCGCGCCGCTGACGCCGTCCGGATAGCGCATCATCACCACCGGGCGGTCCTTCATGAGCGGGATCATCGACGGCGCGGCAGCCACGTAGTACTCAACCAGGTCGCGCTTGGTGATGCCGTTGGCGAACATCTCCTTGTCCGGGTCGGTGAGCGTGATGACGTGCCCGCCGATCTCGATGGTCGGCGCTGTCAACTCTCGCTCGGTCATCGCCTGCTCCCGCTCAGGCCTTGAGCTGCTCGATCTTGTCCTTGAACAAGGTCGTCGCGATGGTGGCCTTGCGCGGCTGGCCGCGCAGGAAGGCCTCGGCGAACTTAACCGCCTGCTTGTACTCCACCTTGCCGGGGAGCGGGGGCTCGTCGGGATTGACGTTCACGTCGACCAGTGCGGGCCCGTCGTGCGCCAGTGCCTGGCTGATCGCGCCCTGGACGTCGGCGGGGCGCTCGACCTTGATCCCCAGGCCGCCGTTGGCACGGGCGAAGGCAGCGAAGTTGACGGGGGGCGACGGGTAACGGACGCCGTGCTCGGGATAGCCGAGGACCATCTGCTCCCACAGGATCTGGCCGAGCGAGTTGTTGTTGTTGATGACGACCTTGACCGGCAGCTTGTGCTGAATAGCGGTCAGGAACTCGGCCATGAGCATGGCGAACCCGCCGTCGCCGACGTAGGCGATGACCTGCCGGCCGGGGAAGGCGTGCTGGATGCCGATCGCGTAGGGCAGGCCTGGCGCCATGCTGGCCAGATTGCCCGACAGGTAGAACTTGCGGTCGCCCCTGATCGTCCAGTGCCGCGCCGCCCAGGTGGCGATGGTGCCGCTGTCGCAGGTCATGATCGCGTCATCGGCGGCCAGCTGGTCGAGCATGCCGACCACGAACTGCGGCGCGATCGGATCCCTGGCCGCGTCGTGCTGCGCGTGCATCTGGTCCCGCCACTTGTCCATTGCCTTGGTGTACTTGTCCAGGAACGAGGTGTCTGTGCGCCGCTTGAGCATCGGCAGCAGACCCTGCAACGCGAGCTTCGCGTCACCGACGACGGGGACATCGGTCGCAACTCTGGACCCGGCACGGACCGGGTCGGCTTCGATTTGCGCAACCTTCGCCTTGCCCGGCGCGGGCAGGTGCTTGGTATACGGGAAGTTCGTCCCAACCATGAGCAGCGTGTCGATCTCGTCCATCAGCTCTTCGGTCGGCCGGGTACCGAGCAGGCCGATGCCCCCGGTCGTGTACGGCGAGTCGTCAGGAATCACGGCCTTGCCTGAGAGGGTCTTCACCACCGGGGCGGCCAGGACCTCGGCGAGCTCGAGCACCTCATCGCGAGCATGCAGCGCCCCGGCGCCGACCAGTATCGCGATCTTGCTGCCGTCCTCAAGCAGCCGCGCGACCGCCTGCAGGTCATGTTCCTCTGGCCGGCCGGGAGCCGACAGCATCACCGGTGCGGTGTTCGGTGACCTGGCGGGCGCCACGTGCGCCCACGGATCGGCGTCAGCGTCGGCGACCTGGATGTCATTGGGAACCGTGATGTGGGCGACGCCGCGACGCGCGTACGCGGTGCGGATCGCGTTGTCCACGACCGTGGGGAGCTGCGCCGGGTTGTAGACCATCTGGTCGTACTCAGCGACATCGCTGAAAAGCTTGTCCAGGTGGACTTCCTGCTGGTAGCCGGTACCCAGCACGGAGGTCTCTTGCATACCCGTGATCGCCAAGACCGGCTGATGATCGAGCTTGGCGTCGTAGAGCCCGTTGAGCAGATGAATTCCGCCCGGTCCCGAGGTGGCGAGGCAGACACCGATCCTGCCGGTTGCCTTCGCGTATCCGGTCGCCATGAAAGCGGCAGCCTCTTCATGGTGCACGAGCACGAACCTGACCCGGTCCTGGTGCCTGCGCAGCCCCTCCATGATCCCGTTGATGCCGTCGCCCGGTATCCCGAAAACGGTATCCACGCCCCAGTCAGCGAGCCGCTCGATGATTGCCTCTGATGCGATCCGTGCCACCGTGAACCTCCTCGTTCTTGCTCGCAACCGACTGTCCAGGAACTCAGGCAGCAAACATGCCGGCAGATGTTTGAGGCGCCAGGAACGGGCAGTGGATAGCGGCGATGAGCGAGTTGCTGATGACACCAAGGCGTGGAAAGCCATCTGACCTCGAGCGCGCGCTCGCGAGCCGGGTCGATGGCGAGGTCCGCTTCGACGCTGGCAGCCGCGCTGCCTACTCGACCGACGCCTCGAACTTCCGCCAGGTTCCGATCGGCGTGGTCGTCCCGCGCACCGTCGATGCGGCAGTCGAGGCGGTCGCGGTCTGCCGTGAGTACGGTGCGCCTGTGCTCTCCCGCGGCGGCGGGACCAGCCTGGCTGGCCAGTGCACCAACGAGGCCGTCGTGCTCGACTGGTCGAAGTACTGCAACCGCGTGGTGAGCGTCGCCGCCGACGCGACGACCTGTGTCGTTGAGCCGGGAATCGTGCTCGACATGCTCAACGCCGAGCTGGCGCCGCGCAAGGTGAGGTTCGGGCCCGAGCCGGCCACGCACATGAACTGCACGCTCGGCGGCATGATCGGGAACAACTCCTGCGGCGCGACGGCACAGCGCACTGGCAAGGTCGTCGACAACATCGCGGCGCTTGAAGTGCTGCTCTACGACGGCACCAGGTTCTGGTGCGGGCCCACCAGCGACGAGGAATACCGCGAGCTTGAGCGGCGCGGCGACCGCAGGGCCGAGATATACCGGCGGCTGCGCCGGCTCGGTGAGACATACGCGGATGACATCAGAGCGCGCTACCCGGCCATCCCGCGCCGGGTCTCCGGCTACAACCTTGACTCGCTGCTGCCCGAGCATGCCTTCGACGTCGCGGGCCTGCTGGTCGGCAGCGAGTCGACGCTCGTCACCGTGCTGCGGGCCAAGCTCAAGCTGCTGCCGGTACTGCCGGAGCGCAGCCTGGTCGTGCTCGGCTACCCGAGCATCGACAAGGCCGCTGACGCCGTGCCTGCCATCCTGCCGCACCAGCCCATCGCGCTCGAGGGACTCGACCACCGGCTGATCCACGACGAGCAGGTCAAGCACCTCAACCCGCAAGCGCTGCAGGAATTGCCGGCCGGGTCGGCCTTCTTGATGGTGCAATTCGGCGGTACCAGCCGCGACGAAGTCGACAAGGCCGCGCAGCACATGCTCGACGCCCTGCACGAGACCGAGCACGAGCCGACCGTGGAATTCTTCGACGACCCTGAGCGCGAGAACGAGCTATGGCAGGTCCGCGAGGCGGGCCTCGGCGCGACCGCTCACCTTCCCGGCCAGCCCGACACGTTCGAAGGCTGGGAAGACTCCGCCGTCGCGCCGGACCGGCTTGGTGACTACCTGCGTGACCTGCAGCGCCTCTACGACAAGTTCGGCTACAGCAGCGACCTGATGCCCAGCCTGTACGGGCATTTCGGCCAGGGCTGCGTGCACACCAGGATCCCGTTCGACCTGTACAGCTCCGAAGGAGTGGCGACATACCGCCGCTTCATGGAGAGCGCCGCCCGGCTTGTCGTGTCGCATGGCGGTTCGCTGTCCGGTGAGCACGGCGACGGCCAGTCACGAGGCGAACTGCTGGGCCAGATGTTCGGTGAGCGGCTGGTCGGCGCCTTCGGTGAGCTCAAGGCCGTCTTCGATCCCGACAACCGGATGAACCCTGGCAAGGTCGTTCACCCGGCCAGGCTGGACGAGCACCTGCGGCTCGGCGCCGACTGGGCGCCCATCGCGCCGCGGGACCTGTTCTTCAGCTATCCGGACGACGGCGGCTCGTTCGTGCATGCCGCGAACCGGTGCGTCGGCGTCGGCAAGTGCCGGCAGCATGCCCACCCGGGCGGCGCTGTGATGTGTCCCTCCTACCAGGTGACCGGTGAGGAGGAACACTCGACCAGGGGCAGGGCCAGGCTGCTGTTCGAGATGCTCAACGGCCACGGCGATTCGCCGGTCGCCGACGGCTGGAAGTCAACGGCGGTCCGCGACGCGCTTGACCTGTGCCTCGCCTGCAAGGGATGCAAGACCGACTGCCCGGCCAACGTCGACATGGCCACCTACAAGGCCGAGTTCCTCGCCCAGCACTACCGAGGCCGGCCATGGCGCCGGCCGCGGTCCGATCTGGCGCTCGGCTGGCTGCCAGCCGCCGCCCTTGCCGTTTCTCGCTTGCGGCTGGCAGGTCTGGCCAACACAGTCACCCACACCAGGGGCCTCGACCGGGCAGCCGCGTTCGCAGCCGGAATCGAGCCGCGCGAGGCGCCGGCCTTTGCCAGGCAGAGCCTGCAGCGCTGGCACGCCAAGAGGACCGAGGCCGGACGCCCGGTGGCGGCGGATGCGCGCGGCACGGTGCTGCTCTGGCCTGACACGTTCACCAACTACTTCCATCCTCATGTCGGCCAGGCGGCCGTCCAGGTCCTCGAGGCGGCAGGCTGGGCCGTCGACATTCCGGCCGAGCCACTGTGCTGCGGTCTGACCTGGATCTCCACCGGCCAGCTTCGCACTGGCAAGCGGATACTCGGCCGCACCGTGGCACGGCTCGCAGAGCACGTAC
The DNA here is from genome assembly GCA_963696215.1 of uncultured Actinomycetota bacterium. GTDB lineage: Bacteria > Actinomycetota > Actinomycetes > Streptosporangiales > Streptosporangiaceae > Chersky-822. The sequence goes on along the minus strand of CAVOJF010000001.1, from coordinate 73,523 downwards.
GGTCTGGCGGGTTCGTCGTCGGGCTCGAGCCGAGCTGCACGACCGTGTTCCGTTCCGACGCGCCCGACCTGTTCCCTGACGATCAGGACGTCGGCCGGCTCCGCGACCACACGCTCACGCTGGCCGAGCTGCTGACCCAGCACACTCCCGGCTGGCAGCCGCCCGAGGTGGACCGGCATGTGCTCGCCCAGGTGCACTGCCATCAGCACGCCGTTCTCGGCTGGGAAGCCGAAGCCGAGCTGCTGAAAGCCGCCGGCGCGCAGGCTGAGCAGCTGGAGTCCGGCTGCTGCGGGCTGGCGGGCAACTTCGGCTTCCAGCGCGGTCACGGCGACCTGAGCCGGGCACTGGCCGAACGAGTGCTGCTGCCCAAAATCCGGGAGGCGGCCGCCGGCGCCGTTGTCCTTGCGGACGGCTTCAGCTGCCGTACCCAGATCCACGAACTCGACAGCGGCGGCCGCGAGGCGATGCACCTGGCCGAGCTGCTGGCCCACGCCGGCGAGCTGCCAGCAGAGCACCCCGAGCGGCCGGCCGCACCTGCCGGGCCGGGCCAATGCAAGGCACAGACGACGGCAGAAACGAGACCACGGACGAGCGCGACGACCGTAACCTGCTGGAACTGCTCCAGGAGCTGCGCGTCGCCGGACTCGGCGTGCAAGTTCTGTTCGGCTTCCTGCTTTCACTCCCGTTCACGCACGGATTCCCGAAACTGACCGATACCCAGCGGGGCCTGTTCGTCGCCGATCTGCTTTTTGCCGCGCTCGCGACGGTCCTGTTGCTTGCCCCGGTCGCGTACCACCGGCTGGTGTTCCGGCACCACCTCAAAGAGCCGCTGATCAGAGTCGCCAACAAGATGGCGATCGCCGGGCTCGTCGCGGTCGCGCTGGCGGTCTGCATGGCCGTGATCCTGGTGACCAGCTTTGTGGAAGGCAATGTCTCCGCCATCGTCGTCGGCGTGTTCATCGTCTGCCTGTTCGCTGTGCTGTGGTTCGTTATGCCGCTCGTCCGTCTCCATCGCGGCGATCCTGCTGACTGACTTCGGATCTGTCCTATTGCGGAGGGTTGGCCTGGCGGCTGGCGTCAGCTGCCGCCTGCCCTGCGGCATCGGCGCCGAAGCCGACCCCGATCGCCTCGTCGTCGCTGCGCTGTTCGGCATGGGCGATCGCGGCCAGCACCCGGCGGTCGGCGGCAGTCGGCTCTCCGCCAAGGGGCAGTGCCCTGGGATAGAGCGATCGGGTCAGCACTGGGTTCAGTTCCGCGGCGTACATGGTGATCTTGGCCAGCAGGAGCAGGAACGCGACGATTCCGATGACCGAGCCGAATGCGCCGTAGGTGGCTGAGGCGTTCCTGAGCTGATGGGTCACGAGCCCGGTACCGATGGTGATGAGCGCTGTGAAGGCGACAGCGCCGAGGATGGCGCCGGGGAGCAGGCGACGGACGTGCACTGTCTTCGGCGTCAGCACCGTGAAGCTCGCGAGGTAGAGCCCGATGTTGACCAGCAGCAGGCCGACCAGCAGCGGGATCCGGATGAGGTAGCCCGAGCCGCCGGTGGTCGCATAGCCGGTCACGAAGGCGTTGAGGACAAATGCTCCGCCGATAGTCAGCAAGCCGGTGAGGCTGCGCCCGAGACGCGGAAGGAAGCCGGTGCGCTGTGTCTGGGGGATGTTCCACACGGTGGCCATTGCCTGTTGCGCCGTCTGGGTCACTCCCTGCGCGCCATAAACGAGGCCGACCAGGCCGATGACGAGGCCGAGCGGGCTACCTGACAGCACACTGCGGCTAGCGGGGTTGAAGCTCGAGCCCACGACGGGAAATTGGTGCAGTGTGCTGATGATGCCTGAGCCCAGGGACCGCTGGCCGATGTAGCCGAGCAGCGTAACGACGACGAGTAGCAGGGGAAAGATGGCGGTGAAGCCGTACCAGGCAAGGCTGACCACGAGCAGGTTGGTGTTGTCGTCGCTGAATTTCTTCACGACGCCGTAAGGCACGCCAGCCCAGCGCGTCCGCCGCTGCCAGCCATCCAGCCCAGGCCATCGCCTTCTGCAAGGGCTCAGCTGGATTCATGACGGCATCCTGGTAGCAGTCCTGGTCACCGAGGTCGGCTGCCCTCGCACGGCAGTCCCCTTCCTTTGTTTCATCTGCGCAAACATCCAGCGGGGGCGTCCGGTCAGCGGATCGCGTACGCCAGGACTCCGCCGATGCAGGCGACGCCGAGAATGATCCAGGTCACGTAGTCGTTGACCATGCCGCTCTGGATGTTCTCCAGCGGCCGGACCAGCGCTATCGCGGGTCGCAGCGCGCGACGCAACCGCGGCAGGCGCCGGCGCATACAGGGCCAGGCCAGCCAGTACGAGGGCGAACAAGGCGGTGCTGACGCCGCTGAGGACGTCAGAGGCGGCACTGCTGCCTGACTCCAGCGGATGCGGCATCGCAGGATGGATGGTGGCCGCGCCGGACAAGATGGTGCGGTCATAGCTTGCTTGATCGGCGAATCGCTCCGCCGCGCTGTGCAGGGCCGGCTGCACGTGGGGCACGAATGCCAGGACGAGCGCAGCGAGCATAAGCACCGCCGCGGGCACGATCATCGAAAGCGGCGTCCGCTGCTTCGCCTGATCGGTCTCGCTCTTCTCCTCGCTGGCTTGCTCGGCCATCTGCCTGTCCTCAGCGGGCGCGTCGCCTAGACCGAAGAACACGCCGCCCGCCACTCGCAGGACGGCGCCGCCTGCCAGCGCCGAGCAGAACGCCACGACGACCGCGATCCAGGCCAGCCCACGGTCGGCAGCGCTTGCTGAGATCCAGCCCGCGCCCAGAAAGGTGGCGAAGGGTGGCAGGCCAGCCAACCCCAGAGCCGCGAGAGTGAAGATGACCCCCGTGGCCCGCAGTGCCCGGCCCCGCCCGTGCAGCACTGTCTCGTTGACGCTGCCTCGGCGGTGCAACACGATGCCCGCGCAGAGCAGGAGCGCGCCGGCCAGCAATGCCTGATCGATCACGGCTATCGCCGAACCAGCCAGGCCCAGCGGGGTCAGCAGCGCGATCCCGGTGAGGACTATCCCGCCGTGGCTCATCGCGGCGAAGGCGATCAGCCGCTTCAGGTGCCGCTCGCCGAAGCAGAACAGGGCACCGGTCACCGCCGTGAGCAAGCCGAGTACCAGGAAGATGCCGGTGATTGCCGCGCGATGCCCGATGGCCTGGCCGAACATCGACCAGTACACCCGGGCCACGCCGTACAGACCGAGTTCGATCATGATGCCGGCGAACAGGACGCCCACGGGAGTCGGGGCGACCGCGACGGCGTCGGCCAGCCAGAACTGGAACGGGACGATGGCGGCCTTGACCAGCAGCCCGGTGATGATCAGCACGAAGGCGGTGATGACCAGCCCGTCCGGCGGGTGGCCGCTCAGATCGTGGCCAATCTGCGCCATGTTGAGGGCGCCGGTTCGGCCGTAGATCACGGCGATGCCGGACAGCGTCAGGTAGCTTCCGACGCTGTTGGTGATCGCAAAGGTGAGTGCGCCCTGGATCGGGCCGCGCTCCTCTGGGCGGTAGGCGGTCAGCGCGAAGGCGGCGACGCCCATGAGCTCAAACCAGACGAACAGATCGAACATGTCGCCCGTCAGGCAGAATCCCGCCATGCCCGCGAGGAAGGTCAGCATGAGGGCGTGGTAGTAGGTAGCGACCCGTTCGAAATAGCGCCACGAGTACGCCATCACCGCGGTCACGAGGACCGCGGCCAGGCAGCCGAGCCCGGTCGCCAGCGGCGTGGCGACAAAATCGATGCCGATCGCGACGCCGTGGGATGGCCGGAACCCAGCGAACCAGTACACGGACTCTCGGCGTGCCGCGGCGACGGTGAGCACGGCAAGAATGACGGCGACCGCACCGCTGGTAGCGATCGCGACGCCGTCCAGTGCCCGGCGCTTGCGGCGGAACAGCGGGTGCACGGCCGAAACCGCCGCAGCGACCAGAAGCGGCAGCACGACGGGCAGCGGCAGCAGCTCACGCACAGGCGCTCTCCGATCAGCCCTTGAGCTCGATGAGCTCGTGCGGGTCGAGGGTGCCGAACCGCTTGTGTGCCTGCACCGCGATGGCCAGCAGCAGGGCGGTTACGGCCGCCTCGACGACCACGTCTGTGAGCGCGAGCGCTTGGACGACGGGATCGACGGCCGGGGTATGCAGCGGGATGTCGTAGAAATACGGGGCTACAGCGCCGCGGCGGTAGCCGACCGCGAGCAGCAGTACGTATGTCGAAGACTGCACGACGATCAGGCACATGATCTGATGCACCAGGTGCCGGCTTGTGACGAGACCGTAGAGTCCGACGGCCAGGATCCAGGCCACGACGACATACGGGATGACCTGCATCAGCGCCTCCTGGCCGGGACGAGCAGGGTCTGCTCGAGCATCTCGCTGACAATCGAGGCGAACGCCGCCGCCACCTCGACACCGACGAAGAAGCTGATCAGTGCGATGGTTCCGGACGAGTCCACGGCTCCGGGGGTGCCGCCAAGCGGCAGGAAGTTGGCCAGGTAGGGCAGGCCGAGCGCGAGCGCAGCGACACCGACGGCCGCGAACGCACCTGATGCGGCGGCCTCGACCGCATCGGTGACATCGACAGGGCTGACGCGCTTGAACGTGAGGAACTGACCGCCCAGGTACAGGAGCATGAAGGCGGTGCCGAGCACGGCTCCGCCCTGGAAGCCTCCGGAGGGGCTGGTCTGGGCGTGCGAGGCGAGGAACCAGCCCATCACGAGGGTGGGCCCGACGAAGATCAACGCGGCGACCCTGATCGCGTCGGTGGTCACCGTGTCACCCCGGTCGGGCACATCGTCCGCGACCGGGCGCTCTCGTTCGCCGCGCAGGTGCCTGAGTACCAGGCTGACACCAGTGGCGGCCGCGAAGAGGATGAACTCCTCGCCCAGTGTGTCGAAGCCGCGGTACTCGAAGTTGACGGCGGACACCACACCGGTTGCCTTGGTCTGGCCGACGGCGACGCGGTTAATGACATCCCCGTAAGGCCCTGGGTAATGACCGAAACCCGGCAGGCCGACCAGGCCCCACAGGTAGAAGGCCGCGAAGCCGGCGATCGCCACGCCGAACACCCACAGCCGCTGCCGCGGCGTCACTTGTCGTTCTCCTCGTTTCGCCGCACTTTCGCCAGTGCGAGAAGAATCAGGATCGGCAGCGCGATCGCACCGACGGATAGCTCGGAGAGGGTCACATCAGGTGCCTGGAAGACCAGGAACAGCACGGCGAGCAGCAGGCCGTACCCGCTCAGTACCACCACCTGTCGCACCGGCTCCCTGATCGAGACCACCGCTGTCGCCGCTGCGGCGACCAGCACGAGAACGACAAGCTGCAGGGCATCCATGAGCGCCGCGGGAATAGTAAAAGGCGTCACGACCGCTGATGCTCCGAGGCTCACTGGCCCTCCGCATCGGGAGGATCGTGATCGGCGGCTGAGAACCAGTCGCCCGTTTCCCTGATCCTCGCCGCCCTGACAGTGGCGTGGCTCAGGAACGGGGCGGTGATCACCATGAACGTAATCGCGAGCCAGGTCTGCAGGCTGTTGACTGACCAGCCGGACTGGACCAGGATCGCGAGCCCCACGACGACCGGCGCCACCAGCGCGAGGGGCGTGACGTAGTGCAGCTTCTGGTAGACGTCCCGCATCAGCAAGATGCCGGCGGAGGACGCGAGGACGATGACTGCGGCGACTGCCAGCAGCACGTCGGCGACGACGGTCCTCACGATCATAGGCTCCGCCCGAGAAAGCTGACGAAGACCAGGCCGCTGCCAAATGCCAGAACCGCGAGATGAACGGGAAGCTCGAACTCGCCGGATCTTCTGAATCCTTCGGACAGCAAGATCAGCACGATCACTACGATCGCGCTCATCGCCTCGAACGCCACCACCGCTTCCATCACAGATCCGCGCACCAGAACAACGCCGCACGGAATCACGGCGATCAGCATGACGATTGCGGCTACGACGAACCCGTTCACGGCGGCTCGCTGTCGCCCTGGACAAGCTTGTGCACGACCATGACGTCGCGTTCCCGGTCTATGCCGAGCACGAATGTGTTGGGCGCGAGCGAGCGGGCGCCGACGAGAAGTGCGCGGCGCAACCTGCCCTCGGGAGTATCTGGCCCGTACCTGGCCGGCTGCAGAAACGAATCCGCTCCCAGGTTCATGTCCGTACGCCACCAACCGCCAGAGCGCGGCGAACACGAGGCCGGTCTCGGCGAGCACCTGGCGGGGGAGCCCGAGCGCACGAGGCAGCCACGCGAGCCGGACGCCGAACCGAACCGAGGCCTGATGACTGGCTATCTCGACAAGGGCAGCGCCGATCGCCGCGGCACCCGCCCCTGCCAGCAACTCGGCCAGAGCGATGGAGTCGTCCATGATCATCCAGAAGGCCATCAGGACGGCCCACCATCCCAGCCAGGCAACCGCCCGCCCGGCGGCGGTCGCGCTGCGCCCAGCCTGGTTGCCTGAGCGTGCGCCTGGCTGGCGCTGACTGGTCATCGGCATTGGCTGCCCACGCCGTGACCAGGCAAACCTTCGCCTGCTGAGGGCTCAAGACGCGGGGGGAGAGGTGGGCGGCGCGGTCGCGGCACCAGCCGATCCGGCTCTGTTTGGCAGCCGCCTCGCGGGGGAGAGCGTTGCTTCCGCACTACGGAGGCGATCATGAGCGAGGGTCAGACGGGAGTCGTCACCACGAAGGTTCCAGCCCGGCTGGACCGGCTGCCGTGGGCTCGGTGGCATTGGATGATTGTGATCGGCCTGGGCACAGTCTGGATCCTGGATGGCCTGGAAGTCACGATCGTCGGGAACATCTCCGGGCAGCTCGGCAAGCCGGGCAGCGGCCTGCATATCACGCAGGCGCAGGTATCCGGGTTCGGTGCCGCCACGTACGTGGCCGGTGCGTGCGTCGGCGCGCTGTTCTTCGGCTGGCTCACCGACCGGTTCGGGCGCAAGAAGCTGTTCATGATCACGCTGGGCACGTACCTGGCCGCGACGGCGCTGACGGCCCTGTCGTTCGCGCCATGGTGGTTCTTCCTGTTCCGGTTCCTGACCGGGTTCGGCATCGGCGGTGAATACGCGGCGATCAACTCCGCGATCGACGAGCTAATCCCCAGCAAGCATCGCGGCGTGATCGACATCGCTATCAACGGCACTTACTGGGCCGGTGCGGCTGCGGGTGCGTTGATCACCGTCCCCGTCATTAACGACCTGCCGGTCCAGTTCGGCTGGCGGCTCTGTTTCGGCCTGGGCGTCGTGCTCGGGCTGGTGATCTTGGTGGTGCGGCGGCACGTCCCGGAGAGCCCGCGCTGGCTGTTCATCCACGGGCACGCCAAAGCCGCCGACGATCTGGTCGACGGGATCGAGAAGCGGATCGAGCGGGAACTGGGCACCACGCTGCCCGAACCCAGCCAGTCGATCACGATCAGGCAGCGCAAGACCATTGGCTTCGTGACTATCGCCAAGACCATGGTCACGCTCTATCCGAAACGCACGGTCCTTGGATTTTCGCTCTTCATCGGGCAGGCATTCCTCTACAACGCGATCACGTTCGGGTATGCGCAGATCCTCGCGACGTTCTTCCACGTGACAACGAATCCGGGTTACTACTTCGCGGTCATCGCGGTCGGCAACCTGCTCGGCCCGCTGTTGCTTGGCCGGTTCTTCGATGTGATCGGCCGCAAGCCCATGATCGCAGGCACATATCTCACCTCCGGAGTGCTGCTCCTGCTCACCGCCTACCTGTTCGACCAGGGAGTGCTGAGCGCTGTGACTATGACGGCGTGCTGGTCGGCTGTGCTGTTCTTCGCATCGGCGGGCGCCAGCTCGGCATATCTCACGGTGAGCGAGGTCTTCCCGATCGAGACCAGGGCGCTGGCGATCGCGTTCTTCTACGCCATCGGCACGGCGGCAGGCGGTATCACCGGGCCGCTGCTGTTCTCCTCGCTGGTCTCCAGCGGAAAGGTCAGCAATACGGCCGTGGCGTTCGTGATCGGCGCGGCCCTGATGATCATCGCTGGGCTCGTGGAGATCGTCCTGGGGGTCAAGGCAGAGCGCCAGAGCCTGGAAGACATAGCGCAGCCGCTGACCGCAGCCGACGCCCAGACTGTCAGGCACGGCCAAGCCCAGTCCGCGTCGTGAGCCGGGAACAGAATGCGAAGGCAGCCAAGCGCGGCAGCCTCCCGACGCGACCCGCTCACCGCGTACCAGCGTCTAGATTCGCTCCAGCGCCGCGCCGTCGAACAGCGGTTTGATCTCGTGCCGCTGGACGTCGGCGGCCATCTCCTGCTCGGCCGGGACCGGCCCGCCGGCCGCGGCGGCTTCAAGGGTTGGCCTGAGGAGGCGGGCGTCACTCGACGAGTTGAGGAAGAGGCCAGGGCGGCCGAGGACGTAACGCACTGCCCGGACCAGTGCGTCAGCGTCGGTTAGGGGCTCATACCAGCTGAACTGCGGCCCTGCTCCTTCCGGCCAGCGCCGACGCGCCACCGACTTGATCGTCTGCACTGCCACGCCGCGCTGCTCACACACCGCAAGGAGCGCCTCCAGGTCAGCCCGGTACCGGTCATCGGACATCACGGTGTAGTTGTAAGGCAAGAGCACCGAGCTGAAGTCGAACCGCTCCAGGCTCCGCAGGTGCATGCCCGCTATCCGCAGTCCGTGCCCGGTCACGCCGATGAACCTGGCGAGCCCCTCGTCTCGCGCCCGGGACAGGGCCTCGACTGCGCCACCTGGGCCGTGGGCCACGTCCCATTCATCTGGCTCGACGAGATTGTGGAGCTGGATGAGATCGACCGAGTCGACGCCGAGTCGGGTCAGCGAGAGTTCAAGGCTGGCACGCGCGCCATCGCCGGAGCGTTCTCCCGTCTTGGTGGCAAGGAAGAATCGCCTCCTGTGCTCTGCCATCCATGGCGCGATCCGAAGTTCTGAGTCGCCGTAGGACGCCGCCGTATCGATGTGGTTGACGCCGAACTCCAGCAACGTCGCAAGGACCTCGTCAGCGCGCTCTTGCCGCATGGACCCCAGTGCCGCCGCGCCGAAGATGACCCGGCTGCTGTCATGCCCGGTCCGACCAAAAGGAGCGCGATCCGTCATGATCGCAGACTACCCAGCAGGCCCGACGGGTTAAATAGTCGTGCCGCTGCGGTCCGTGCCAACGACCGGCAAGCCTGCCCGGGACGATGCGGAAGCACGCCCCGGGCCTCAACTAGCAGATCGTCCACGGTCATCCTGATCTCGCCTTCGCCTGCCTGTCGGTGTGATCGCGCCGCTGATGGACGCCGAGGACGATGTCAGGGTCAGGCCCTTGCTACCAGGTATCGGAACACGTTCTCCTGCCGGTAGCTGCCATCTGACTTGCGACTGCCCGCGAACGCCCTGGTAAGCGCGCCGCGGACGGCCGGCAGCCCGGAGTGTTCGATGGCTGCGCGCGCCGGGCCAGAGCTGAGCTGCGTGCGGACCGCCGTGGCGAGGTCGGGGTAGATCAGCGGGTTGGGCACGTCTTTGACGACAAGTGGACTGAGGCCAGCCGTCGTGGCGAGATGCTCGAGCTGGCCCTCGTCACTCCAGGCGATGGGACCCGGTGCGCCGGGGGGCGCAGGCGGCATCAGCGGGCCAAGCTCGGTGAACAACACGCCGCTCTCGCATTGTGCGGGCGGGCCCCAGACCACCACGCTGACGAGCCCGCCAGGCTTGGTCACCTGGCTCATGTTCTTGAGGGCGGCGACCGGGTCGGCGGCGTACTGCACCGAGTTGAACGCCGTGGCCACGTCGAACTCGCCCGCGTTGAAGGGCAGCGGGTCTTCGAGGTCTGCGATGGCGAGAGATGCACTGGGGACGCGCTCGCGGGCGATATCGAGCAGCGCTGGCGTCATGTCGATTCCCGATACTGTGGCACCCCGCCTGGCGGCGAGCAGCATCGCGAATCCGCCCCCGCAGCCGACGTCGAGCAGCCTGGTGCCGGCGCCTACGTCGGTCGCGTCCAGGACCGACTCATAGAACGGCGTGCACATCGGCTCGTTGTAGTCGGACCAATCACGCGCTCCTGGGCCCCAGAGCTCGGCCTGTTCCTTGCCTGTTCCCATGCCTGTCCTCTTTCTTGTTCCTGGCAGAACCGGCTCCCGCGGCTGTCGCTCGCTGTCCCGGTCCTGCGGCCTTGACCATCGTTGGCTGGCCTGCTGACCGGGCGCATCGGTAACAACGCGTATCCGGACACGCATCGGCGGGGCGCGGACGCATCGCTGCCGAGCGCGGACAGGGTTGCCCATCAGTGAAAACGCGTATCTGCCGCCGCGGCCTTGCCACCCGGCCGCGAAGCATAATGATCTAGTGACGGACCAGCTTTGCCACGTGGTCATCGGCCGCGACGCGGAGACCGCGCGGCTGCGGTCCGCGCTCGCCGAAGCCCAGGGCTGCGCGGGCGGGGTGATATTCGTCACCGGCGAGGCGGGGATCGGCAAATCCCGGCTGGCTGGCGAACTGGCCGCAGAGGCGCGGGCCCGCGGCGCGACGGTGCTTGTCGGCCGTGCCGTACCTACGAGCGTCAGCAGCCCGTTCCGGCCGCTGACCGAGGCGCTACAGCAGGCGCTGCGCGAACGCGCGTATCCGGACGACCCCGGCCTCAGGCCCTGGCTGCCCGCGCTACGGGCCGTGGTTCCCACGATCGGCGGCTCCGAGGGTGACGGTCGCAGTGACCACGCCGCACCGGTGCGCGGCGAGGCCGTGCTGCAACTGCTGCGGCGTATCGCTGGAAGCGCCGGCCTGCTCTTGGTGCTCGAAGACCTGCACTGGGCCGACCCTGACACGCTCGCGGTCGTGGAGTACCTGAGCGACAATCTGTCCGCCCAGGCCGTGCTCTGCGTAGCCACCTGCCGTCGTGACACCCCGTCGGCGGGAGCTGAGCTGGTGGCCAGAGTGACCGGTCGACGCGCCGCCCGGCACTTGCCCCTCGGCCGCCTGACCGCAGCCCAGGTCGCGGCTATGGTGCGGGCCTGCCAGCCATCGGCCCCGGATGAGGTCATCGCCCGGGTCCAGCGTACGGCCGACGGGATTCCGTTCCTCATCGAGGAGTCGCTCGCTGCCCCCGGCGTGCCACGATCGTTCGCCGATGGTGTCCGCTCACGGCTGGCTGCGCTCAGTGATGACGAGCGCCTGGTACTGCACACCGCCGCGCTGCTCGGCCGGCAGTTCGACTGGAGGCTTTTGCCGGCCGCCACCGGGCTCGATGCCGGCCTCGTCGCTGGCGCACTGGAACACGGTGTCGAGGCACAGCTGCTCGCCGTTGACGCCAATGTCTTCCGGTTCCGGCACATGCTGACCAGGGAGGCGGTAGCCGCTGAACTACTCCCGCCCCGGCGGGTCATACTCGCTGCCCGCGCGCTCGCAGCCCTGGAGACTGCTCACCCAGACCTGCCCGGGGAGGCGGGTGACCTGGCCGCGAATCTAGCCCTGCAGGCCGGGTACCAGGACCAGGCCGGCGGCCTGTTGCTGGCATCTGGCCGGTCTGCTCTGGACCGGGGCGCGCTAGCCACCTCCATCGTTACGCTGAGCCGCGCCGTGGAGCTGCTCATTGATCGTGACCAGCGCGCCGAAGCCGAATCGCTCCTTGTCGAGGGCTTGGCATTGGCTGGCCGGGTCGACGAGGCGACGCTCGTCGGCGACCGCCTCATCACCCAGATGCCCCCAGGCGCCGGCTCGGCTACCGCCCGGGCGGCGGTGCATCTCAAGCTGGCCCACGCGGCGGTGGACGCAACCCGGTGGGCCGCCGCGAGACTGCAGCTCGCAGCCGCAAGCGACCTGCTCGCGGCCGTCCCGCAAGCCGACCTCGCCGCCGAGACGGCCACCCTGAAAGCCGAGGTCGCATTCGCAGGCAACGACATCGACCACGCTCGCGGCCTCGCCGAGAGCGCTTTGGCGTCGCCGCAAGCAAGTACCCAGATCCGCTGCCACGCGCTCGAGCTTCTCGGCCGCATCCTGCGGAGACATGATCTAGATGCCGCCAGGGACGCCTTCGAGCAGGCCCTTGCTACCGCGGACGCGGCAGGGCTCGCGGTGTGGCGGCTGCGTGCCCTGCATCAGCTCGGCACCATTGACATGTTCGAGGACGCCCGCAGCGAGCGCCTCGCCCAGGCTCGGCGTATCGCCGAAGATCTGGGAGCCGCCAGCACCGGCGCGGTCATTGACCTGCAGCTAACCGCCGTCGCGATGTTCCGCTTTGAGCTCGGCGAAGCCGAACGTCACGCCCAGTCCGCATTGGCCATCACCACCCCGCTCGGGCTGGCCAAGGTACATGCCATCGGACTGCTCTTTCTGGCCGAGATACAAGCCTTGCGCCGCGACCAGGCAGGCATGGATCACTTTCTCGCGCTCGCCCATGCCGCAGAACCCGGCGAACCAGAAATCGAAGGCAGTGCGCTAGCCGGAGCGCACGGGATGCTAGCGCTGCTCGACGACGACCGCGCGGGCGCTCTGCAGGGCCTCGGCCGCGGCGTTGCCATCCTCGATACGCTGCCCCAGCAAGGCCCGGCCGCCTATCGTGCGATGTGGCCGCTGCTGCTGGCCGCGACCGGCGACAGCGAAGCGGCGGCGGCGATTCGCAAGGCCAGGCGGATCGGACTAACGATCAACCGGGTCAACCGGGGAATCCTCGGCTACGCCGACGCGATCCTCGCTGGCCGAGCTGGGGACAAGGACAAGGCCACCGAACTGGCCGTTGCCGCGGACAGGGACCTGCGACACTACCCGGTCTGGGCTGACCTGGCCCGCCTCTGCTCCGCCGAGCCAGCACTGGCAGACGGCTGGGGCCAGCCGCGCCGATGGCTGGAAATGGCGGCCGGCGCGTTCACCCAGCACGGGATAGAGCCGCTGGCGCTGCGGTGCAGCCGGCTGCTTGAACAGCCGCCACCGAGTCGCTGGTCCGAGCTAGGCATCACCGACCGGCAGGCCGACGTGCTCCGGCTCGTGGCCGAGGGCATCTCCAACAAGGAGATCGCTGCACGGCTGCATCTGTCTCCTCGCACCGTGGAGAAACACATCGAGAGCCTCCTCCGCAAGACCGCTGCCCGGTCCCGAACCCAGCTGGTGGCAATCGCCGGACCGGAATCACAGATAGACGCGCGCCAGCGGCGCGACCCTGCGTCACCATAGCGGCCGCTGAAACCACCAGGGATGGGCCGCCTTGATGGCGGTCGGCTCGAGCGCCTGACCAGTGCTTTAGAGCATCGTGAGGAGCATGTAGCCCATAGCCAGGCCCATGGTGATCTTCTGGCAGGCGGCAAGGCGCGGGGCGAGTGGCTGCCTTGCCGCGTCGTTCGGGCGGGGAACTGGCGCGCCGGTACTGGGCCGTGTCCGGAATAGCAGCTGATCGAGCGCCCAGACGATGTAGCCAAGCATGCCGGCCGCCAGGACGAGCGCAAGTGCCGGATTACCGGCGATCGCGCCGGCGTGCCCTGTCATGCCTGGCATGCGGGCCGCCTCCTGGCGTGCTCCTGCGGGCCAGAGCATGTAGAGCATCGCGCCGCACTCGACGACATGAGGCCCGGGGTGCGAGTGCAGGGCTCGGGTGCCGCGGCCGCGGCGCCGCCGGGCTGCCTGCCAGGTGAACCATGCCGCCGCAGCGGCGAAGACGACCTGCCAGGCGATTGCGGGGACGGGGCCGATCCCGGGCTCGAACATCCCGGCCATCGCGATGCCCGTCAGCACGTGCAGGGCGTCGGCGTCGGCCTCGGCTGCCCGGCCGTGCGGCCGCCACCAGCACAGGCGGGCGCCCGCCGCCGCGGCGACCAGGATCATCAGGGCCGCGAGCGCGCCGGCGAACCACGACGGGCCGGTCATTTCACTTTCCGCCTGGTGGAACCGCCGAAAGGCGCAAATCCCAGTACGGACGAGCCTGTGCCTGGCGCGGCTTTCAGCGTTCTCATGACGCTGGCAGGTTAATTCAGCTGCAGCGAGCTGGGCAAGTTGCAGCACCGATTTAAAGGCACCGCGCGTTGCATGAGCCGCCTGCCGTTCAGGCCAGTGTGCGGTGGCAGAACCCCAATGGGGTATTCACTAAACCTCGCGGGGGTATTCTCAGTGATCACTCGATACCGCCGCCCGGTATTTCTCAAACCCCCTCCCGGTATTCTGCCGCTGGTTCATCCGGAATTATTTAGGCCTTCCGAATTGCAGAACTGTTTTGCCCGTGTGTAGATTTCCGGCGTGGACCTGTCGATCGCCGGGATGACGTGCGCGGCGGCCTGCGCGGCACGAGTCGAGAAGAAGCTGAACGCGATCGACGCGGCGTCATGCCAGGGATGAACTCGGGGCTGAACCTGAACGCCCCAGCCGTGGTCGAGGCGTTCAAGACGCTGCTGCTGCATCAGGGGATCATCGCGCTGCTCATCTTCGCGAGCCTCGGCCTGGCCTGGGTCAGTGCCCGTGCCTGGCTGGGCGTGCCAGCCGAACCGGCCGGACCGGCCGAGGCCGAGGCTCAGGGCCGGAGAGTTCTGCGGACCGGCTTCGGCGTGCTGTGGCTCTTCGACGGGATCTTGCAGGCTCAGCCGGGTATGGCGATCGGGCTGCCTTCCCAGGTGATCCAGCCGACCGCGGCGAGTTCGCCGGCCTGGGTGCAACAGGTGGTGAACTGGGCAGGGACATCGTGGTCGTTCCACCCCATGCAGGCCGGGGCGGCGGCGGTCTGGATCCAGGTCGGCATCGGCATCTGGATGCTCGCCGCAGATCACGGCTTGCCGTCCCGGCTCGGCGGGCTGGCCGGCGCCGCGTGGGGCCTGGTGGTCTGGGTGTTTGGCGAGTCCTTCGGCGGGATTTTCGCTCCTGGCCTCACGTGGCTGTTCGGCGCCCCCGGCGCCGCGGCACTGTACGTCGTAGCCGGCATTCTCATTGCGCTCCCCGCACAGGCATGGCACTCACGGCGGCTGGGGCGGCTCACCCTGGCCAGCCTCGGAGTTTTCCTGGCCGGCATGGCGGTCCTGCAGGCATGGCCAGGGCGGGGGTTCTGGCAGGGAACCAGCCACCATAAGCAGGGCACGCTGGCCGCCATGACCAGCAATATGGCCGCGACTCCGCAGCCGCATGTCCTGTCCGATTGGGTCGGCGCGTTCACCGCGTTCGACCAAGCACACGGGTTCGCGGTCAATCTCCTCGCCGTGATCGCACTTGCGGTGACCGGCACGGTATTCGTGACTGGCCGGCCGACCCTGATCAGGCCGGCGCTTGTCGGCTTCGCCGTGTTGTGCCTGGCGGACTGGGTGCTGATCGAGGACATCGGCGTCTTCGGCGGGCTGGGCACCGACCCGAACAGCATGATCCCTTTCGTACTGCTCGCTGCCGCGGGATACCTGGCGCTGGCCCACGTGCCAGCGAAGGAGGCGGAGGAGGCGGAAGAGGTCGCGGTGCCGAGCACGAGCTGGCGCGCTCGCCTGGGCTTGGGGTCGCTGCGCCAGTCGATTGCCACGGCGAGCTTTAGGTCCGTCGCCTCTGTGGGCGCTCTGGGCGTGATCATCCTCGGTGCGGCGCCGATGGCCGCCGCGCAGGCCAGTCCCGTCGCAGATCCCATCCTGGCGGAGGCAATCAACGGGACCAGCGCGCTAGTCGACCAACTCGCGGCGCCGTTCACTCTTACCGATCAGCACGGCCGGAACGTGACGCTCGCGAGCTTGCGCGGCAAGGTGGTGCTGCTGACATTTCTCGACGACACCTGCACGACGGACTGTCCCCTGATCGCCCAGGAGTTCCGGCGGGCCGGCCAGTTGCTGGGCGCCGATGCCGCGCGGGTCGAACTGGTGGCGATCAACTACAACCCGGTCTACACCCAGGTGAGCTATATCCAGGCGTTCAACCGCCAGGAGGGCCTCGCAGGGGTGCCCAACTGGGTGTTCCTCACCGGCTCCCTTGGCCAGCTTAAGAAGGTATGGCGGCGCTATGGCGTGCCCGATGCGGAGGTTTTGCCGGCCGGGTCGATGATCGGCCACGGCGACTACGCATTCGTCATCGATCAGCACGGTCACCTGCGCCAGGAACTGGGCTTTGACACCGGGCCGGGCACGCAAGCCACACAGTCGTCGTTTGCCGCTGAACTGGCCGACGCGGCCCAGCAACTGCTGGAGCGGCCGTGAGAGGTCACAGAGCCGCCGCCGCGATTGCCCTCGCGGCCTCAGTCATTGCCGCGGGCTGTGGCAGCAGGACAGCACCCGCGGCGACCCTGCACGGCGGGCCGCAGTCGCGCGGTGTGGCGTTCCTGGCAACGTCATTGTCGACGGCCTCGGGCACATGGGCGGTCGCTGTCATGGGCGGCTCGGCCGCCGCTCACAATAACTTCTGGCAGCTGTTCGTGCGCCCGGCCGGGACGAGCCGCTGGAAGCTGGTCACCCCGCCTGGGGTGGCCGACAACGGCGGCCTGGTGGTGACCGATAGTGGCGGGCGTTCGCTGATCACGGCGATCCGGCCCAGCCAGTACCTGACCTACACCCCGCTGTCGGTCACCCGCGACGGCGGCGGCGCGTGGGCGGTAGCAGGCCCGCTCGACGCAGCCCTTGCTGACTCGCCTGACGCCCTGGCCGTCGCGCCTGGAACGGGGCGGCTGCTCGCCCTGCTGATCAGCGGTGCTGCGAAAGTGGCTGTCCCCGGCTACACCCGCTGGGCCACCCTTGTCAGCCGGCGCGCCCTGGCCGCCACACCTGCCGGCCGGCGCTGCGGCCTCGGCACACTCACGGCTGCGACGTTCACGCCGGCCGGGGCGCCGCTGCTGGCTGGCAGCTGCAGCCGCCCTGGAACCACCGGAATCTTCGCCTTCCTGAACGGGACCTGGCAGGCAGCCGGGCCAGCACCGCCAGCCGCGCTGGCCCGTCAGCGCATCACAGTGCTCAGGCTGACCCGGACCCTGACTGGCACGGTGGCACTCCTTCAAGCTGGGGCCGGACCGACCGCGAGTCTGATCGCCGCCTGGTCGACAGGCAGCGGCAGCCACTGGCTTCTCTCAAGCCCGGTCAGGCTCGGCGGCGCCAAGCTGACCTCCGTTTCGTTCGGCCCAGGCGGCGCTGCCGCGATCATCCTGAACGGCCATCATGCGGAAACCATCTCCGGTCCCTCGCACTCATGGGGCTCGCTGCCGCGACTGCCCCCAGGGACGGCGACCCTAACGCCAGGCCCCGTGAGCGGGTTCAGCGCCCTAGCCGTCCACCGGACCGAGCTGACGGTCTGGCAACTCGCGGACGGCACCGCCGCTTGGCGCGTCACGCAGGTCGTGAAGGTCCCCATTCAGTTCGGCACATCGGGCTGATGCCGGCCGCGGCCAATGCAGCTCCCCGCGAGCGTCATGGTGCCGCAGGCCATACGCTGGCAGCCAGGACGCGCAACCCGCGCCAGGACCTGGCTCCGGCCCGGAGGACACCTGTGTACGGCTACACCCACGACAAAGACGCCTACCTCAAGCGGCTCCGCCGCATTGAAGGCCAGATCCGCGGCCTGCAGCGCATGGTCGACGAAGACAATTACTGCATCGACATCCTCACCCAGATCGCCGCCGCAACCAGAGCCCTCCAGGCAGTAGCGCTCGGCCTCCTCGACGAGCATCTCAGCCATTGTGTCGCCGGAGCAGTCGCCGAAGGCGGCGATGCCGCGACAGACAAGATCCGTGAAGCCTCCGAAGCCATCGCCAGGCTCGTTCGATCCTGAAACCCGAGTTAGCTCACGATTCCGGCTCGCTGCTGACTCGGCCTTGTGAGCTGCGGTGACCGATCAGTATGCCGATGGAACTTACCGATGGTGGCATCTGTCCGGTCCGTCGCCGGAGTTGCTGGACGCGCTGACGGATGCTTGGCTTCCCGCGCCCGGCCGTGTGCTTGACGTCGGCTGCGGCCTCGGGAGCGAGGCAGCGCATCTGCATTCGCTCGGCTGGCAGGTCGTCGGGCTGGACCTATCCGCGATTGCCCTTGTCGCTGCCGCCCAGCGCAACCCTGGTCCGGCTTATCTGCGCGCCGACCTGCTGCGTACCCCACTCCAGTCGGCGACGCTGGACGTGTGCCTTGACCGCGGCTGCTTCCAGTACCTGGCCAGACAGGACCGGCCGGGATACGCGGCCGAACTGCGCCGCGTGCTAAAGCCAGGCGGCAAGCTGCTCCTCCGGGTTTCGCTCCGTGTGGCCGGCGTGCGGAACGACATCGATGAGAACGTCATGCACGACACTTTCTCCGCCTGGCAGATCGACGAGCTGGAACGGGCCGAGATTCCCAGCGACACGCGCATACTCGAGGTGCTCCTGGTCCGGCTCACGAGGGGACGGGACGGCTTGACGTAGATGGCCGTCAAGAGCGTTACCGTCGCAAGGGGTTAGCCGACGGGGCAGGAGTCGCCCTCGCAGGTCACGTCTCCGTCGCCGTCGGTGACATGCGCCAGCGGGTTGTCCTCGCTGTAGGCCCGCTGCAGCAGTTGCCCGAACACCTCTGCTGGCTGGGCTCCGCTGACCGCGTATTTGCCGTTGGCGACGTAGAAAGGGACCCCTGTGATGCCGTACCGAGCGGCCTGGTCTTCGTCGTCTCTCACCGCATCTGCGTAGGCGTCGCCGTCGAGGCTCTCGCGGGTCTCGTCTGCCGGAATGCCGACGTCCGCGGCGAGGCCTACGAGCGTCTCCTTGTCGGCTATAGGCAGCCCGTCGGTGAACGTGGCGCGCATCAGCCGTTCTTTCATCTCGACCTGCGCGCCGCGCTCTCCGGCGAGGTGAAGCAGCCGGTGGGCGTCGAACGTGTTGCCGCCGCGCATGACGTCGAACTGGAAGTCCAGGCCCTCGGCGGCGGCCCGCTCGGTCATCTGCTGGTCCAGTTGCCCGGCCTGCTCGACCGACATGCCGTACTTGCGGGCGAGGTGCTCGGCGTGGGTGCCCGTCCGCTCTGCGGGCGCGCTTGGATCAAGCTCGAAGGCCCGGTAGGTGACTGAGACGTCCTCGGCGTGGTCAAAGGAGGCGAGGGCGCGCTCGAAGCGGCGCTTGCCGATGTAGCACCACGGGCAGACCACGTCCGACCAAATCTCGACACGCATGCCAGTGGCAACCGGTCGGGCAGCAGCGGAATTCCGGCCGTGTCGTCCTGCTGTGCCGCGCGCCGCTGATCGTCAGCGTGTTGGTTACATGCGCGGCAGGGCGTCTTTGACCAGCTGCTAGATGGTGATCCAGTCGGTGACGACCGGCAGGCTTCCTTCGGCGCCGGTACACAGCAGGCTGAAGGGGCCATCTCGCAGCGGCCCGGTAAACCGGCCCAGCTCGTCGGTCTCCAGTTGGGCAGCATCGCGGCCCTGGCGGATCTGGATCGTCGAGCGCTGCGGCGGCGCTAGCTGGCCGATGATGCGGCGGGCCGATCCGCTGCCGCTGACCTCGATATCGACGGTCAGGTCGTGGGCCTCAAATGACAGCAGGCGAGGAGGGTCAGCGCCGCGCACCAGTACCCCGTGATCCTCAGCCATGGAATCGAAGACGAGTTCAGCGAGATCGCTGTCGACAGTTCGCCACGTATAGCAATCCTTCGCGGCCGCTAGAAGCCGCTCGGGCACCGGATCGAGGCGCTCAATGATCTGCCTGAGTTGTTCCTCGAGCACGGCGTCGTCAGGCTCGTCCCGCACGTCCGTCCTCCTGGTTGTCTTTCTCCTTGGTATGAGCCTCCGACTCGCTCTCGGATACCTCGCCAAAGAGCCGCCGCAACTGCTGGAGGCAGCGCGCCCGGGTCGGGCCGATACTTCCGACCGGCACATCAAGAGCGGCTGCGGCCTCGGCGTAGCTGGGCCGGCGGGTCGCCATCAGCACCCGCAGAAGTTGCTGGCAGCGGGCTGGCAGGTTGCGGAAAGCGCGGCACATCCGTTTCACGCGGTCCGCTTCCAGACTCGAATGCTCGGCCTCTAGGGCCGCGAGCTCTGGCGTGGCCTCGTCTGCGGGTAGCAGGTCGACCAGAGTGGCGTCGTCCATCAGAACGGCCCGCCCGCGGCCGCGTATCAGGCGCAGCGCCTCGTGCCGTGCGGTCGTGGCGAGCCACGCACCAAGCTGATCCGGGTTCTGGATGCGGAGCAGGTTCTCGGCGAGACGAAGCCAGACAGTCTGATAGACGTCGCTCGCGTCGGATGGGCTGAGGCGAAAGCTGCGCGCCACGGCCCAGACGAGGCCGCTGAAACGGTCCACAATCGCCCGCCAGGCCGCCTCGTCGCCTTCCGCAGCCGCCTTGACCAGGCTGTCTGCCTCACCCTGCTCCACGGCCTACATGTCCTCCGCTAACCGCCATGAAAGGTACGTGCCTTCATTGTCGGCTATCCGCCCGCATCTATGCGGCTCCGAAGGCGACATAAGCACGCGCTGCCGCGTATGACCACGGGTCCTCCCGCAGGCTCCGCCGCGCGTCGCGCAGTGCATCCGCCGTTCCGGCCCCGGCCGCGAGCCGTTCGTGCAGGCGCAATGTGACAGGCACCGTGGCCGCGTCGTTCACGGCGACGACAGGCGCGATCACTCCCGCGGTCCCGAGCTGTCCTAGAGCGGCTACCAATCCCAGTAGCTCGTCGGCTCCGGCTGAGCTGGTCACGCCGGAGTCGCAGCACGAGAGCACGAGCCGGTACGGGGCGCGCTTGAGCCGCTGCAGGTCGTGCACCGTCAGCGGCCCGTCGTCGAGCATGAGCGAGGAGAAGAGCGGGTTGTCCGCGCGGAAACTGCCGTGCGCGGCGATGTGTGCCAGCCAGCGGCCCTCGAGCGCGGCGAGCGCGTTCTCCGCCGTGGCAGTTCCTCCGGTCAGCACCTCGGCTCCCGGGTAGCAGGTCGCCAGCCCGCCGGCTTCCAGCGCGGCGCCGTCCAGGCCGGGACCGACGATGACGGCGACCGTGCGGTCGGCCGGCGCGCCGGCCGCACGGCCGCGCAGCCACGTGCTGGCGGACGGAACGACGCTGACGAGCCTGTCGTCCAAAACAGGCAGGGCACCCCACGGCACGGCGTGCAGCGCGGCGGGCGGCGCTATGACGAGCGGGCCATCGCCCAGGTCGTCGAGGGCTTCGGCGAAAAGCTCCCGCTGGAGGCGTTCGGCTGACGCCGCAAGGGCCGCGGTCGCGGCCGCGATGGCACGCGCCGGCTCTCGCCTCGCCGGCTGCGTGCCGCCGGGCTGAGCGTGGTAGGCGAGCCGCTGGAGGGCGAACCTGGTGAACTCGGCCTCGCGCGTCGCGGCTTCCCACGTCCCGCCGGTGCGGCGGCGAACACCGGCCGGGGTCGCGACGAGAACGTGCAAGCGGCCGTCGAGCCTCATGATCTCAACGAGTCGGGTGTCGCCGAGCGCGGCGAGGATCTCGTCGACGTCGATCTCCGCTCGTGTCGTCCCGACCTCGGCGATGGCGCCGGAGGTCCGCAGCACGTGGCGCCTGACCTCCTCTTCGACACGCTGCCGTTCGCGCTCGAGGCCGCCGGCGGCCGGCCGCTCGCGGTCGCCTCATTGATCAGCCGCGTCTGCTGCCGCAATGTCGCGAGGCTGGCCGCTAGCTCGCTGTCAGCGGGCGGCCGCACAGGGGGAAGCGCGAAGGTTGTCGCGCGCCAGCGTTCGGTCCACCGCAGCAGCAGGCGCGCGTCATCGGCCGCCAGCGCCTCTCGCGACGCGATGGCCGCGAGCGCGCCGCCGTGCCCGGTCGCCGCGGCTCGCATCTCGACGGCTCCCAGGCTCAGCTGGTATGCATCGAGAACCCGCAGGCCCTGCTCGCAAGCGTCGAAGACAGCCTTGCGGCGGCCGGCGGCCTGAGCCCGCCGCGCGGCCGCGTGCCAGCCGAGGACCCGGCCCGCGGCCGACCTGCCCGACCTGGCGCGTGCCGCGCGAGCCAGGTGCGGCCCGGCAGAGGCCCTGTCGCCGAGCGCGAGCGCGACTTCGGCGGCGAGCATGTGCGCTTCGACGGATTCGAAGACCCGATGCTTGTCGGCCGCCTGCGCTACCGCGGTCACATCGCGAAGCAGCCGGCGGCTGCGTTCACCGGAGGCGTACCTGGCGCGGGCAATCGCGATCCTGGCGAGCATCTCGCCGCGATCACGGTGTTGCCTACGGAAGATCTGCGCCGCCTCGGCGGCGCGGGCGCGAGCGAGTTCAGGCTCCTGCGCGGCCAGCGCGGCGTAGGCCACGCGCAGCACGGCGTTGGCCAGGTAGGCCGCCGTGCCGCCCTGGCTGCGCAGAATGTCGGCAGCCTCCTGGCTGTGCCGCAGAGCGTCGGCATGCAGGCCAGCCGCCAGCAGGGCGGTGCTTCTGGACTCCGCGAGCTCCAGGGGATGTGCCCCGCAGACGGCGTACATCTTCTCGGCCGCGTCGAAGTGCGCCAGCGCCTCAGGCACCTTGCCGAGCAACGACGCCGCGAGGCCTCTGTTGCAGCGGGCGACTGCCGCCTCGAACGACTGGCCGGTCGCGCTCAGCAGGGACTCTGCACGGGTGAGTACCTCGTCGGCGGCCTCCGCGTCGCCTTGATCGATGAGCGCATTCGACAGGTTGATGAGGGCTCTGGCCTCCCAGTCCGAGTCGCCCGCGGCGCGCAGGCTCCGGGCCGCGCGCCGGAGATCGTCGACGGCTTCGCCGGGACGGCCGAGG
The DNA here is from genome assembly GCA_963696215.1 of uncultured Actinomycetota bacterium. Lineage (GTDB taxonomy): Bacteria > Actinomycetota > Actinomycetes > Streptosporangiales > Streptosporangiaceae > Chersky-822. The sequence goes on along the minus strand of CAVOJF010000001.1, from coordinate 50,938 downwards.
ATTTGCAAGAGACCACCGCGGCGTAGCCGTACCCGTGCCGCCATCGGGCCCGACACCTTGCTGAGAGCCTCATCCATGTGCCTGATGGCTTCGGCGCTGCGGCCCGCGTAGATCAGCGTCGACGCGAGGCTCGCCTGCACGTCCGCTTCGCGTTCGTTTCCGCAGGAAGCCGCCGTGACCAGTGCCTCGCGCAAATAGCGCACCGCCTGGGCGACATCGCCCCGTTCCCTGCTGGCGACGCCCAGAGCCTGGGTCGCATAGGAGCGCGCATAGGGGTCGCGGGTGGTCGCGAGCACGCGCTCGGCGATCGGGGCAGTGTCAGCTGGTCGGGAGAGCGCCAGCAATGGCAGTTGCTCGACCGGAACCTCGAGCCAAGCTAGCGCTTCCGAGGCCTTCTCGCGCATGGCTGCCGTGGACATTTCGACATGTCACCCAACAGTAGGAAATGTAAAGGCCCTATACGTTATCTTAGCCCGGAATAGTCGGGTGAGCGTTTAACTGCACGACGCGGGGATGATGTAAATGGCGATGAATGGTGACGGTATAGCGACCTTTGCCGCAGACGAACTCGCGCGCGCCGCGAACCGGCAACGGCTGGTTCCTGAGACGCGGAGTGCTCTCGCGCTTGACCCGGATGTGCGGGCCTGGCCGCTGAGCTGGGAGCAGGACCGGCACGTCGCCTACTTCTACCGGAGCAAGTCCCTGCTGACCCGTGACCGGGACCTGCCGCGGGTGCGTGCTGCCCTGCAATCCCTCGGCGCGCTCCCCGACGAACGGGCAGGGACCAGCGTCGCGTCCCCGGCGACCGATGACCACGCGCTGATCGCCGGCATCAGCAGGCTCGACGTGCAGGTCCGTGACACTCAGCACACCCCCGATGTGGTCGCAGACCTCGACAGCCGGCTCGGTCTCGGCGTCGCGACGCATGAGCACGTGTTCATCATCACGCCCAACACCATGTGCCCGGCCACCGAACCCGAGGCCGTCATCACGCCGCAGCACGCCGAGGATCCCGCGGCGGTCAGGGCCGCGCTGTGGCCAGCTATCGGGGACCCATCGGCCGGTGCTGACGTCCGGATATCCGTCATCGACACCGGGCTGATAGAGGGCGCCAGCGCGTGGGCCCCGTGGATCCAAGGCGTTGAGCCCGATACCAGGGCAGACATCGAGGATCCTGACCGCATCAAGGAGGGGTTCGCCGATCCTTATGCCGGCCACGGGACCTTCGTGTCAGGGGTGGTTCGCTGCCTCGCCCCGGCGGCGCATGTCGTGGTGGAGCGCGAGATCGAGGTCTCTGGCTTCGTTCGGGAGTCGAGCCTCATCAAGCAGATCCACGACGCCCTCGCGAGCTCGCCCGACATCATCAGCATGTCCGCGGGCGGCTACACGAGGGGAAACGTGCCTTCGCTCGCCTTTCAGGCGCTCTGGGAGGAGCGCCTGCGCCAGCTTGGCGGTGTCGCGTTCGTGGCGGCTGCTGGCAACGACGGCAGGACCGCTCCGTTCTGGCCGGCCGCCTTCCCTTGGTGCGTTGGCGTCGGCTCGATGAGCCGCGACGGCCAGCGCAGGTCCTGGTTCAGCAACCACGGGGCCTGGGTGGATGTCTACGCGCCCGGCGAGGACATCGTCAACGCGTACGCGCAGCTCAGGTACGAGACCATCGATGGCACCGTGCGCGATACTTCGGCTGGCATCGTTAAGTGGAGCGGCACGTCATTCTCCACGCCGATCGTCACCGGGCTGATCGCCGCGAGGATGTCCCGCACCGGCGAGAACGCCCAGCGTGCGGCTGACTCGCTGCTCGCGGCGGCCAGGAGCCAGTTCCGCGTCGGCGTCGGACCGCGGCTGTTCCCCTAACGGTCCGTGTATCTGAATCCACGAAACCGACTCTGTCTTGAAGAGGCCAACGCGCGACCGCCGCGTCAACCGCGGCCGGATGTTCCGGCGGGGACCGGGGGGCGGTCGCCCCTGGGATCGGCGACTACGGACGTCACGATCCCGGGGGCGCCTATGCAGGGGCGGATATCGATGAACCCTTGATGTCTCCATAACAGCATCAAGGGTTCATCGATGTTCCAGAAGAGCGCAGGCATTTTGCACCTTTACAAGGCGGGTGCCCGGCGTCAGCATTGATGCTACCCGCGTCCGCATGAGCAGAACGGCCCGGTGATATGGCCGAACCTAGCGCTGAATTGGGTTTCGGAGGCCCTCCGAAGGACTTCGCTATGTCCGGGCCGAATGGAAGCGCGCCCGAGGATCAGGGCAGCGCTCCGGCCCAAGGCGGATTTGATATCGGCAAGCTCGTGGCTGGCGGATTCACCGTCGTTTCGACTGCGATAGCGATCGTCGGCGGCATCACGGGCGCGGTGAGCCGCTTCCTCCGAAACAACCCGATTCCGTTGCTGGCGGCGCTCATCCTGTCGATGGCCGCCGTGGGCGTCTCGTTGGCCGGATCGCAGCTAGCCGGATCGCAGCTGGCCGCGGGCAGTGTCGATGGGGCACCGGGTGAGCCGGGATCGGCCTCGTGGATAAGGAGACTCGCTTCCAAGCTCTGGTCGTTCTTCCCCCAGCTGCTCCGCCGGATGCTCCGGCAACTCTGGCGGTTTGTGAAGAATCCGACGACCGTCAGTTTTATCTTGTTTTCCATCGCCGCCCTGATCACCGTCTATTTCCTCGAGCAGTCACTTGCGAGCAGTGATCGCCCGAGAATAGCGTCGACCTGGACGCAGGTCGGAACGCAGTCCGTTCTGTCAGTGACGGTCCAGATCAGTGACATGAAGGTCAGCGACACCCTGAACGTGAGCGTTCGGGCGGTCCGGATTACCGATGCGGGCGATGACCTGACGGTCGGTCCCGTCGTCTATCTGTCGCAGACTGGCGCCGACGCGGCGGGCGATGGAAATCTCGCGTTCAACGTGCCCTTGCCGTCTGGATATGACGCTCTTCGGGTAGTAGCGAACCTGGGGATCGCCAGTGTCACGTGCAATGGCACCCAGACGCTGACACCCGCGAGCCCGTCTCCCACTCCAATTGCCTCCAGCGCTACACCCGTGCCGGTCACGCGGATGCCCGACAACACGCTCACGCCTATCTTCTCGTGCGTGACGACCTTTGCTCCCGGCGCCGCGCCAGTAGCAAGCCCGTCGCCAGCCACCACGCAATGACGTCCGGCAGATTGGGCGCGGCGACGTGCTGATCCCTCAGCCCGTGACAACTCCCAGGCGAACGCTGGGGAGGCCGAGCAGGCGTTTTGCCTCGCGGATGCCGCTGGTCAACGCGCCGTCGGCGTACGCTATCCGCGCACTCTGCGTGTGCTCCCCGGCGAACAGCACGCGCCCGCCGACCGGTTCGCCAAGTAGGTCCGCGTCGGCTGGGCTGGCCCCCGGGGGGATGTGGGTATAGGCGCCGCGACTGTGCGGATCCGCCGCCCATGACGTCACCGCGACGGCGGCCGGCTCCGGGCACGGACCGCCCATCGCGTCATTGAGCAGGTCCATGGCCCATCGCACGGCCTCCTCGTGGCTGGCACTCTGCAGCCGGTCGGCGACGCTGTGGAAGACCTGGACGGATAGCACGGGGCCAGCGCCAAACGCGTCTTGCCCGAACGCCCACGTCGTCGGCTCCCGCGGATCGCGGGGGAACACCATCAGATTCGGCATGCCGGCATCGCGCCAGACCGGCTCGTCAAACCGCAGCACCACCTTCTCGTAACGGCCGAAGCCGAGCCGGCCTATCGCCGCCAGCCGCTCAGGCGGCAATGCCGGAGAGAAGCATGGTGCGCCGCCCTTGAGTACCCCGAGCGGCACCGTCACCACGACATGCGAGCCTTTCTCGGATCTGCCGTCAGCGCTGCGCACCCGCACGCCGCTCGCCGAACGGACGACCTCCGCCGCATCCCAGCTCAGTTGCAGATCGACGCCCGCGGCCATTGCGTCGACCAGGCGCCGGTAACCCCCTTCTGGCACGTCGCCGAAGTAGTCCCCGCCGTACTCGAGTTCGTTCCACATCCAGCGCAGCGACTGGCGCTCGGCCAGGTCAGCGGACTCCGCCTCGACGATCGCGTGCAGCCCCTGGTGTGCGCGCCTGGCCTCGCCCGGCCCCAGACCGGCGCTGGGCACGAACGCCTCGATGCCATCAGCCGCGGACGCCTGCGACCCGAGCGCGTCCAGCAGCCGGGGGACCGCCTCGGGGAAGGCGTTGAACTGAATGTCGAGGCTCGCCTGCACCTCCGCGTCCGACAGGCGGCGTCCCTCGCCCCGGTCGAATCCGGCCAGGTCCGGCAGCGGGTTCCAGTCGCGCCGGCGCACGCCAGCCAGGTCGGCGAAGGCGCTCATCGGGTTCCCGGCAGGCATGTGGATCCATGAGCCGCCCAGATCGACCGGTGAGCCGGCCAGGTCGACGGTGTGCAGCCGCCCGCCGATCCGATCTCGCGCCTCCAGCACGACGCACTCGACGCCGGCCCGGGTGAGGGAGTTCGCGATCGTGAGCCCTGCTATCCCGGCGCCTATCACCAGCACGCGCTCGACGGGTCGGCTCACTCCGCCAGGAACCTCTGCCCGGCCGTCGTCGAACTCCTCCGGGTTAAGCACAGCACTCGGCCCTGGCGGGAGCGGTTCCGTCGCTCTCGGGCGGCTCCTCCGGCGGCTCCCCGCCTGCTGCTCCGGCGACTCCTCTGGCGACTCGTGTGGCGGCAAGGCGATCTCATACTGCACGGTGCCTGGCCCGTAGCCGACGCGCTTGGCGCGCATCTTGCCCAGCACGGTTTCCATCGCCACGTTATCGGCGGAGACAATGCCGGTGAACCGGCGGATACCTGCTCGGAGGGCATGGTCAGACAGCCGGGCCAGCAACTCGGTGCCGAGCCCCTTGCCCTGCCAGTCGTCGACGATGGTGACGGCGATCTCGGCCGTCTTCGGGTCTTCCGCATCCCTGACGTACCTGGCGATGCCCACACCGCGGCCGTCAGCGTCGTTAAGCGCGCCGAGAGCCTCGTGGTCGTGGTGGTCGACGTCGGTGAAGTAGCGCAACTCTGCGTCGGTCAGCTGCTTCTTCGTCCGCAGGAACCGCTGCTGCCGCGACTTCGGGCTCAGCCGGTCGAAGCCGTCGGCCAGCAACGGCGCGTCAGAGCTCTGAACCTGCCTGATCAGCACCGCGGACTGGTCTCGGAGCACGACCTTGCTGGCGCTGGCGGCCGCTCCACCGCGGGCACGAGTCCGGCCCCCGCCGGTCGCGAGCCCGGCAGCGGCGGTCAAGGCGGCGGCTATCAGGACGACAATCCAGGCACGGTCGAGCCCTGCCAGGCCGGTCGCCGGCCCGGCGCCGAGCGCGGCCACGAAGATCGCCACGCCTAGGGCGGCGCCAATCTGTCGCGCCGTCGCGAGGACCGCCGACCCCGACGCCAGCTCCGAACGGGGAGCGGTGTCGGCTGTCGCCAGCAGCGACGGCTGGATGAGTCCGTTAGCAACGCCCCAGAACAGAATCGCCGGCAGCACGACGTGGGCATAGTCGGCGCGGCCTCCCGCGCTGGCCAGCAGCCATCCCGCGGCGGCGGCGAAGAAGACCGCGCCCGCGGTAACCGTGGTCCGCGCCCCGAAGCGAGCTGACAGGCGCCCGGTGAAAGGCGACACGATCCCGGCCGTGATCGGGCCTGGCGCGATCGCCGCAGCAGCGTGCAGGATCGAGAAGTGCCAGTGCACGGTGAGCAGCATGGTGATGCCGAGCAGCATGCCAGCGAACCCCGCGTAGTACGTGACATGCCCGGCGGCCCCGGCGCTGAACGCGCGGACGCCAAAGAGCCCGGGCGAAATCAGGGGATCGCGGTGACTTCGGATGTGGACCACGAACGCGGCACCGAGCGCCAGCCCCGCGGCCAGCAGCAGGACTGTTCGCGAGAGCGGCCATCCGGGTGCCTCGGTCAGCGCCGTGCACGCCAGTCCGACAGCGGCCAGCACGAGCAGAGCCCCGACCGGGTCAATGCTCCAGCCGGACCGCTGCGCGCGACGCTCGCTGCCGCCTCGGGGCAGGATCGCGACAGCTGCCGCGAACGTAATCACGGCGATGGGCACATTGATCAGGAATATCCATCGCCAGCTCGACTCGACGAGCACGCCGCCGATGACAGGGCCGCTGCCGGCGGCCACCGCGCCGACTCCGGCCCAGATTCCGACGGCCGTGCCCCGCTGGCGTGCCGGGAACGCGGCCAGGGCGAGTCCCAGTGAGGTCGGTAGCAGCACCGCGGCCCCCACCGCTTGCAGTGCCCGGCCCGCGATCAATGCCGGCAAAGTAGGAGCAACAGCGCATCCCAGCGAAGCGAGGCCGAAGACGACGAGGCCCGCCAGGAAGCAGCGGCGGCGCCCGATGGTGTCGGCAACGCGGCCGCCCGGCAGGAGTAGCGCGGCAAGCACGATTGCATACACGTCCAGGATCCACGAGACGTTCGACAGCGTCGCGGGAGCGAAGTCCCGTTGCAGCACAGGCAGCGCGATGTTGACGACCCACAGGTCGAGGATGATGACGAATTGCGCCGCAGAGACGACGGCCAGCACGGCCCACCGCCGGCTGCCGTCCCGCCGCTCGTCCTCCGCAGGCGCGCCAGGTCCGTCAGCACCCGTCGCCTTCACATGGGCGTGGATGTCCGCTGATGTACTCATGGCCCTTCAGCTGCTTCGGTTGGTTCGATGTAGAGCCGACGGTAAGAATCGGGGCGTTCGCCCAGCGTTCGACGCCTCCGTTCGCGGCGGGGCTTGAGGAGAACGCCCGCCGGGCGCGAGCAGCCGTGCCGCCGATGAATCGCGGCACGCGAGACCGTCTACCTTCTGAAGACACCGACAGACGGGAGACTTCCGATGAGTGACCTGCGCGGCGTTCTGCAGGCCCACGTCAGCAACGGATCGCTGCCCGGGGCGGTCGCCCTGGTCGCGCGCGGCGACCAGATCGAGTTCGCGGCCGCCGGCGATGCCAGCCTCGGCGGCGCGCCAATGGCGCGGGACTCGATCTTCCGGTTCGCGTCGATCACCAAGCCGATCACGGCCGCCGCGGTCATGCTGCTGGTCGACGACGGCGCGATCGGCCTCGACGACCCGGTGGACCGCTGGCTGCCTGAACTGGCCGCGCCCGTGGTGGTCAGGATGCCCGATGGCGACGCCGACGACGTCGTGCCAGCCGCCAGGGCGATCACGGTCTTCGATCTGCTCAGCTCTCAGGCCGGATACGGCTTCGCTTCGGACTTCGGGCTGCCTGCGGTGCAGCGGCTGTTCAGTGTCCAGAAAGACGGCCGCGAGATCCGCAGCTTCCCGCCGCCGGACGTCTGGATGGCCGACCTCGCGAAGGTCCCGCTGCTCTACCAGCCGGGTGCGGCGTGGCTCTACGACACCTGCTCGACCCTGCAGGGCGTCCTGGTCAGCAGGGTCACCGGGCAGCCGCTGCCCGAGTTCCTGGCCGAGCGTGTCTTCTGCCCGCTGCGCATGGCAGATGCTGCCTTCGAGGTGCCGCCCGCCAAGCGCGATCGTTTTACCAGCTATTACCGGACTGACGACGCTGGTGCCCTGGTGCTGGCGGATGCACCAGACGGCCAGTGGCGTTCGCTTCCGGCGTTTCCGCTCGGCAACGGCGGGCTCGTCGGCACGGTTGACGACTGGCTCGCGTTCGCCAGGATGCTGCTCGGCCAGGGAACCACGGCCGACGGCACGACGCTGCTGTCGCAGGAGGCCGTGGCCATGATGACGACCGATCACACGACGGCCGCTCAGCGCGAGATCGGGCGGCTGTTCCTGGAGGGCCAGGGCTGGGGCTTCGGCGGCTCGGTCGACGTCGCGACGATCGATCCGTGGATCATTCCCGGCCGATACGGCTGGGTCGGCGGGACCGGAACGTCGGCACACATCGTGCCTTCGACGGGCTCGCTCGCCATCCTGCTCACCCAGGTCGCCGCGGAAGGCCCGACCGCGCCACAGTGGATGCGGGACTTCTGGACGTACGCCGCCACCGCGGGCCGGAGTCGCTTACCTGACACGGGCGGCTAGCGGATGGCCTTGGCGAGGATCTGCGTTGCCGCAGTCAGCTCAGACTCGGTCGGAAGCGCGAAACCGAGCAGCAGCGCCGGCGGAGAGGGCGCGTGCGTGGTGCAGTGGCGGTGCAGTTCATGCAGGCCAACGCCGTTCGCGCGGGCTCGCATCGCGCTTTCGTGCTCATCGGCGCCAGCCGGTAGCCAGGCGACCAGGTGCAGGCCTGCCGCGGTGCCGCCCACACTCACGTCTGGCGTGTGCGCTGCCAGCAGGTCGATCAGGACCTCCCGCTTGGCGCGATATCGCCGCCGCATCGCACGCAGATGCCGCTCGAGCGCCGCATCCTCGATGAACGAGGCCATCGCGACCTGGTCAAGCGTCGGGGGCGTCACGCCGGTGACCAGCAAGACGTTCTCAACCTCGTCGATTAGGTGCGACGGCGGCACCATCCAGGCGAGGCGCAGCGCGGGCGCGAGCGTCTTGCTGGTCGTCCCCACAAACGCGACGAGGTCGGGCGCAAGTCCCTGCAACGATGCCATCGGCGGGCGGCCGAACCGGTACTCGACGTCGTAGTCGTCCTCGACGATGAGCGCCTCGCGCTTGCGTGCCCATGCGATCAGCGCCGAGCGGCGCTCCGGCGTCATCACGACCCCGGTGGGATAGTGGTGCGCCGGCGTCATCACTACCGCGTCGACGTCCGCCGCGGCGAGGTCGGCCACGACCAGTCCGTCGGCGTCGACCCGGATTGGAACCGCCTCCAGGCCCGCCATCTCGACGGTGTACCGCTGCCAGCGCCAGCCGGGATCCTCGATGGCCACCCGCCGTGCGCCGCGGCCGCGCAGGACGTGCCAGAGCACGGTCAGGGCCTGAGAAGCCGCGCAGCAGATCACGACGAGTTCGGGGTCGACGACCACGCCGCGCATGCGGGCGAGGTACTCAGCGACCGCGTTCCTGAGCTCAGGGACGCCGCGATGATCGGCGTAAGTGAGACGGCCATCGGAGAGGTCGCGCAGCGCGCGGACGAGCGCCGACTTCCACGCGGCTCGCGGGAAGCGGTGGTAGTCCGCCAGTCCTGGTCTCAGCTCATAGCGGTAGCGCGCGGGCGGCGGAAGTTGCCGCCGCTCCGGCGGTCTGGCGGGCGGCGCCAGGACGGCCACGCGGGTCGCGGACCCGCGCCTGGCGGTCAGGTAGCCCTCGGTGGTCAGCTGCGAATAGCTGTCGACCACCACGCCTCGCGAGACGCCGAGCTCGTCGGCCAGCTCGCGACTCGGCGGTACTGCCGAGCCTGCCACCAGCCGGCCTGAGCGGATCGCCATGCGCAGAGCGTGCTCGAGCTGGCGCCGAAGGGGTACACCGACCTTGAACTCGATATCCAGATCCACGTCAGGAAGCTCCAAGGCTCGCTCGCCGTCGATTGGACTCATTTCTACGTCAGTAATTGGACCAGTGGGCGGACCACTCCCAAGCTACGCTGGCCAACGCCGAGTCACGCCAGGGAGGAACCGTGGGATCGATCCGAGTGCACGAGTTCATCAGCCTTGACGGTGTCATCGACACTCCGAGCTGGACCTTCGAGTTCGGATTCGACCCGAGGATGGGCGAAGACATCGGGAGTGCCACTGCCAACAGCGACGGCATCCTGCTAGGCAGGAAGACGTACCAGATGTTCGAGCCAGCCTGGTCGACGCGGACGGTCGAGCAGGATCCCGGTGCACCGTTCTTCAATGACACCGCGAAGTACGTCGTCTCCTCGACGCTCGAAGACGCGACCTGGCGGAACTCGGAGATCATCGGCGCCTATGACCCCAAGCGGATCCAGGCGCTTAAGGACGAGGCCTCCAAGGGCCTGTACGTGAGCGGCAGCGGGACGCTGGTTCGCGCGCTGATCGCCGACCAGCTAGTCGATGAGCTGCACCTGTTCGTCTACCCGCTGACCCGTGGCGCGGGGCCGCGTCTGTTCGACGAAGGGCTCTCGCCGACCAAGTGGGCGCGGGCGAACGCGACGCTGTACGACAACGGTGTGACCTACCTGCAGCTCACCCCCGCACCGTGAGGTGGCGAGCCGCGTGGTGACCACTCGGCTCGCACGGCTCGGCCCGAGTGGGTGGTCGTTACAGTTGGCACCCCAGGTCACCGAGCAAGGAACCTCGATGCCACTGAACCTTCCTGATGGTGCGCGGATGGCCGTCGCGATCACGTGTGACTTTGACGCGCACTCGTTGTGGATCGGCGCCTACAAGATGACGAGCCTGGCCGCCTTGTCGCGGGGCGAGTTCGGCGCTGAGGTCGGGGTGCCCAGGCTGCTGGCGCTGTTCAAGCATCTTGACATCCGGACGACTTGGTTCACGCCAGGGCACAGCCTGGTGACGTTCCCCGCGAGGATCGACGCCGTCCTGGAGCATGGTCATGAGATCGCGGCACACGGCTGCTACCACGAGAATCTCGGCGACCTCGGGCCCGGCGAGGAGCGGCGGCTCATGGAGCTCCAGCTGGCGCAGCACGCGGAGGTGACCGGGCGGCGGCCGCGCGGGTACCGGTCGCCGTCGTGGGACTTCACTGACGAGACCGCGGGACTGCTCGAGGAGTTCGGTTTCGAATGGGACAGCTCACTGATGGGGCGGGAGTTTGAGCCGTACTACCCGCGGGCGGTCACCACGAGCTACCTGACTGCGAGCGAGTTCGGGCCACCTAGCCCGGTCCTGGAGTTCCCGGTGACCTGGTACCTCGACGACTTCCCTGCCGTGGAGTACGTGCCAGGCGTTGCCGAGCGACTAGGCGCGCATCGCGAGATGTTCGCTCGCTGGCAGGAGATCTTTGACTACGCCTACAAGCGAGTCGATCCGGCGCTGTACATCCTTACCGTGCACCCGCAGTGCATCGGACGGGCCCATCTCGTCGCGGGTCTCGAGGATTTCCTCACAGCGCTGCGGCAGCGGCCGGGCCTGTGGTGGGCGAGCTTGAGCGAAGTATTCGAGGCCTGGTCTCCGAGTTGACCAGGGAGCCAGGGGTTAACTGCACGTCTTCCAGCGCGCTGGCGGTCGTTCGCAGCGCCAGCCAGATCTCGGTAAGAGCCTCGGTGGAGCTCAGCGAGCGGCCGCTGATCTCCTCGAACCTGCGGACCCGGTAGAGCAGCGTGTTCGGGTGGATGTTGAGAGCCTTCGCGGCGCTCTCGGTGTTGCGGTCGCGTTCCAGCCAGGTGCGGACCGAGAGCAGCAGGTCCCCGGCGTGGGCGGCGTCATAGTCAAGGACCGGGCCGAGCACGTCGGCGGCGAGCACCGACAAGTCCGCGGTGTCCCTGGCTAGCCACCGGCTGATCTGGTCGTCGCCGTAGCGCACCAGGCCACGGCCCCGTTCGGCTGCCCTGGTCAGCGCCCACTGAGCCTCCCGCCGGCTGGCCACGAATGACGCCGTCGCAGGGAAGGGCCGGCTGATCCCGATCACGGTGCCGGCCAACCCGGCGAGCGCGCGTGCCGGGCCGGACGCGTCCGCCACCAGCAGGTACAGGTCGTCGTGCTGGCGCAGCACCAGGTGCGGGAAGCCGCTTAGCGTGACCGTGTCCGCGATCGCCTCGATGTCGCCGTCCGGATCGGTCGCCCGAACAATCACTAGCAGCAACTGGTCGCCGACGCTGAACCCGTTCGCAGTCAGGCGCCGCATCACCGCCTGACGATCGAGCGCGCCCTGCAAGATCTCGGAGAACAGCTCGGCGTGCTCGCGGCGGATCATCTCGCGCTCATGTGCCTGCATGGCCAGCGTCAGCGCCGCGACAGTCGCGATGTGCTGGACGACGGACACGCCGCCAGGCCTGGCGTCGGCCTTCTCGTGGGCGAGAATGTAGCCCGCCGTTCCCCGGCCGCCCGACACCGGCAGCACGTAGCCGCCTGGAATGGTGGGTGGGCTGGTCGCTGCTGCTGGCACCAGGTGCGCGAGCCCGTCGGGCGGTACGGGCACCCCGTCAAGGAGCGGCTGCCGCTTCGGCGTGCACGCGTAGAGCGCGTACCCGGACAGCCGCTCCAGCCGGGCGAATATGGCCGCGGTGCTGAGCTCACCGGTCGCCAGCCAGCGCACGGCGCCGAAGACCTGCAGCTGGGCGCTCAGCCGCTGAGCTGTATCGGCCTGCACGGCCGCCGCCACTTCCTGCGCGATTGCCATGAACGGCACGGGGATCGGCACCCGCACCACCGGGAAGTTCCTGTCGTTGGCCTCCGCGAGCAGCGCCGACGTGTCGCGGGGCACGAACAATCCCTCCGAAAGGGCCAGGCCAGCCGCCCCCGCGGTGTCGAGCCGGCGGAGGTACGCGCGCTGTCCGGCGGCGTTGGCTGGGATGGCCATCCCGGTCGTCATGATCAGCTCGGAGCCGAACAGCCAGGGCGTCGGATCGTTCAGTTCGCTCACGTGCGCCCACGCCACCCGTCTGGCGGTGCCTCCGCCGCCCGCGAGCAGGCCAAGCTGCAGGGCGGGGGAGCGCAGCAAATCTTCGACCCGGATCACGCCGCCAGCGTTCATGCAGGTCATCGTACTTGTGACGGCGACAGAATCGGACAGATTTCTTATGCCGGCCACTATTGCCAATGATCGCGCAGTGTTGCGAGACTCCACGCCATGTCACGACGCGTGAGATTCCGCGGGCTGTCCGCGATCGCAGCCATCGTCGTCATCGCGGCAGCCATTGCCGGGTGCACAAAGGCGGCCGCGCCAAACAATTCAGGCCCGAGCGGGAAGCCTGTCAGCGGCGGAGACGTGACCTTCGCCGAATCTCCAGGCGCACCGCCGAACTACATCTTCCCGCTGGACGCTCTGCAGTACTACTCGACCAACAACCTGGAGCAGTTCCAGTACCTGATGTGGCGCCCGCTGTACTGGATCGGCAACGGCTCGGACATCACCTTGAACGAGTCGCTCAGCCTGGCCCAGGCCCCCGTCTACAGCAAGAACAACACGGTGGTCACGCTCAATCTCAAGCCTTACAAGTGGTCTGATGGAAAGCCGGTGACCAGCCGCGACGTCGTCTTCTGGATCAACATGCTGAAGGCGAACAAGCTGAACTGGGGCGAGTACGCGCCTGGCTTCTTTCCCGACGACGTCACCAAGGTCACCGCGCCTACCACGAGCCAGGTCGTGTTGACTCTGAACGGCGCAGTCAATCAGCAGTGGTTCACGCAGAGCGAGCTCTCCCAGATCTCGCCGCTGCCGCAGCACGCCTGGGACAAGACGTCCGCGAGCGGCAAGATCGGTGACTACGACACGACGATGGCCGGGGCCAAGGCGGTCTACAAGTTCCTCGACTCGCAGGCCAGGCAGGTCAACGGCTACGGCAGCAACCCGCTTTGGCACGTCGTCGACGGCCCGTGGCAGCTTTCCTCGTTCAACCCGAGCGGGCTGGCCAAGTTCACCCCGAACAAGACCTACTCGGGGCCTGTCAAGCCGAAGCTCTCCAGCTTCACCGAGGTGCCGTTCACCTCGGAGGCGGCCGAGTACAACGCGCTCAGGGCCGGTCAGCTGACCTACGGTTACATCCCGGCGACGGACGTCGCCCAGAAGTCGCTCATCCAGGGCCAGGGCTACCAGGTCCAGCCCTGGTACATGTGGTCGATGAATATCGTGCCGATCAATTTCAACAACCCCACGGTCGGTCCGCTGTTCAGGCAGCTATACGTGCGCGGCGCCATGCAGAGCCTCATCGACCAGCAGCATTATGTCTCCGCGATCCTCAAGGGCTACGGCGCCGTCGAGAACGGCCCCGTGCCCACGCTGCCCAGCACCTCCTACCTGACGCCGGCCATGCGCAACGGCCCTTACAAGTACAGCGTCTCCCGCGCGAAGTCGCTGCTCAGCCAGAACGGCTGGACCGTGAAGCCGAATGGTGTCAGCACCTGCGCCAAGCCCGGCATAGGCGCCGGCCAGTGCGGGGCGGGCATCGCCAAGGGAGCGCCGTTGTCCTTGAACATCGTGTACGCGGCCGGCGTCACCTCGGTCGACCAGGAGATGCAGGCCTGGAAGTCGGCGCTGTCGCTGGTCGGCATCCGGCTCAATCTCGCTCAGCAGCCGGCCGGCAACATCTTCTCGACCATGACGCCGTGCTCGCCGCATTCGGCGGCATGCAAATGGCAAATGGCGTACTGGGGCACCGGATGGGAGTTCGCGCCCGACTACTACCCCAGCGGTGAGGTCGCGTTCTCGACCGGCGCCATCGGCAACTGGGGCAGCTACAGCAGCCCGCAGATGGACACCAAGATCAAGGCGACCACTACCAAGAACGGGCTGTCTGTCTTCCACGACTGGGCCGACTACACCACCCAGCAGCTGCCGATGCTGTTCATGCCACTGGCATCGATCCAGATCTCCGCGATCCGCGGCAACCTGTCAGGCGCGCTCCCTCAGCCGTCGGCCGGGCTGGCCATCACGCCAGAGAACTGGTACTTCACGGGCCACACGTGACCGGCTACCTGATCCGGCGCCTCTGGCACGCCCTGTTCGTGGTCATCGGCGTCACCATCGTGGTGTTCATCATGCTGCACCTGTTGCCTGGCGGCCCGGCCCGGGCGATCCTAGGGATCAGGGCCACCCCCACCGCGATCGCGGCGTTTAACCACGCGAACGGGTACGACCGGCCCCTGTTCATCCAGTACGGGGTCTGGGTTGGGCACCTGGTCACCGGCCAGCTCGGCTACTCCTACAAGCTCAACCAGAACGTTGCAAGCCTGATCGCCGACCGGCTGCCCAAGACGGTGCTGCTCGTCGGGCTGGCGAACTTGTTCGCGCTCGTCTTCGCGATCCCGCTGGGCCTGGTGCAGGCCAAGCGGCGCAACTCGGCGCTTGACTACTCGGTTACCGGCGTCGCGTTCATCTTCTACTCGATGCCGTTGTTCTGGCTGTCGCTGCTGCTCGTGATCATCTTCTCGATCGACGTGCGCTGGTTCCCGCCTGAGGCGCCGCAAGGCAGCCTGGCCCAGGTCCTCACCGCTCCGAGCGGCCTGGTGCTTCCTGTCGCGGCGCTGACGCTGATCACGATCGCGCTGTTCAGCAGGTACATGCGCTCGTCGGCGATCGACAGCCTGACCCAGGACTACATCCGCACCGCCCAGGCCAAGGGCCTCGGGGACGCGAAACTGCTGCGCAGGCACGTGCTGCGGAACTCGTTGCTGCCGACCATCACGCTGATCGGCCTCACCCTCCCGGTCGTGGTCAGCGGCGCGCTGCTGGTGGAGAGCGTGTTCAACTTCCCGGGCATGGGCCTGCTGTTCTGGAACGCCGCCCAGGCGCAGGACTACCCCGTGCTGCTGGCCTGCACGGTCGTGGTCGGCGTCGCCACCGCGATCGGCTCGTTGCTCGCCGACCTGCTGTACATGGTCGTCGACCCCAGGATCAGGACGGCGTGAGCATGGCTGATCCGACTCAGGCCGCCGCTCCCGGCCTCGCCGCCCCAGTCGTCTTCGGCCCAGCCAGCACGGGCGCGGCGGGTGCCGACGAGCCGGGAGGCGCGCGCCGGTTCGCCTCGGTCGCTGCCGTCTTCTTCGAGAACAAGCTGGCCATCATAGGGCTGGTGGTCGTCGTCGCCATGTTCGCGTTCTGCTTCCTCGGCCCGCTCTTCTATCACACCGACCAGGTGCACACGAACCTCAACAAGGTCACGCTGCCGCCCGGTGCCGGGCACCCGCTCGGAACCGACGACACCGGCTACGACGAGCTCGGCCGGCTGATGGCCGGCGGCCAGACCTCGCTGATCGTGGGCCTGGCCGCCGCGATCATCGCAACCTTCTTCGGCGGGCTCTGGGGAGCGGTCTCCGGGTATGCGGGCGGCGTCGTGGACTCGGTCATGATGCGCGTCGTCGACGTGATCCTGTCCATTCCCACGCTGTTCTTGCTGCTGTTCATGGCTGCGATCTTCCGCCCGACGCGGCCGATGCTGATCATTCTGATCGCGGCGGTGTCCTGGCTGATCACGTCGCGGCTCGTCCGCAGCGAGACGCTCACGCTCAAGATGCGCGAGTACGTTCAGGCGGCCAGGGTGATGGGCGGCTCCAGCCGGTACAACCTGTTCAGGCACGTCCTGCCGAACGCGATCGGCACGATCGCGGTCAACATCACGTTCCAGGTCGCGGACGCGATCCTGCTGCTCGCGGCGATGAGCTATCTCGGGCTCGGCGTGCCGCCGCCGCAGACCGACTGGGGCGGCATGCTCTCTCAGGGCGTCGACTACATCTTCGCCGGATACTGGTGGCTCATCTATCCGCCGGGCCTGGCGATCGTGCTGACCGTGGTCGCCTTCAACTTCATTGGCGACGCCCTGCGCGACTCGCTCGAGTCCAGGCTGCAGGTGAACCAGTGACGGCGCCATACGGGCCGCCCGCTAGCCCCGGGCCGGAGTCGCCACTGCTGCGCATCAGCGACTTGCACACCACCATCCGCGGCCGCCGCCGCGAGGTTCATGCCGTCCGCGGCGTCTCGCTCGACCTCGCGCGTGGCGAGGTGCTCGGCCTGGTCGGCGAATCCGGGTCGGGCAAGACCATGACCGCGATGTCGATCCTGCGCTTGCTGCCGCGCGGCGGCTCGATCACCAGCGGCCGGATCGAGCTTTCTGGCCGAGACCTGGTGAGCCTGCCCGAGAAGGCGATCAGGCAGGTCAGGGGCAACCACGTCGGCGTCGTATTCCAGGATCCGCTGTCCTCCCTCAATCCGACGATGTCGATCGGCGACCAGATCGCTGAGGCCGTGCTCGAGCACCGCGAGGTCAGCCGCAAGGAAGCGCTCGAGCGCGCGATCGAGGTTCTCGGCCTCGTCGGCCTGCCGCAGCCGCGCGAGCGAATCAGCGAGTACGCGCACCAGTTCTCCGGCGGCATGCGCCAGCGGGTCATGATCGCGATAGCGCTCGCCTGCGAGCCGAAGCTCTTGATCGCCGATGAACCAACCACAGCTCTCGATGTCACCATTCAGAAGCAGATCCTGGACCTGATCGACAGCCTCCGGCAGCGGCTGGGCATGGCCGTCTTGCTGGTCACCCACGACCTCGGTGTCATCGCCGGGCACACCGACCGGGTCGCCGTCATGTACGCGGGCAAGATCGCGGAGGCGGCCGAGACCGAGAACCTGTTCGCCCGCGCCCGGCATCCGTACACGGTCGCGCTGTTCGACGCGCTGCCTGAGCGCGCCGCGCGAACCTCCGACAGGCTGCGAACCATTCCTGGCATGCCGCCGGACCTGGCGAGGCCGATCGCCGGATGTAGCTTCGCGCCGCGCTGCCCGCGGGCACAGGATCGCTGCAAGGAAGAAACCCCTGAACTGGCAGGCACCGACCATAGCTTCGCGTGTTTCTTCCCAGTCGATGTCCAGCTCAGCGA
Source organism: uncultured Actinomycetota bacterium (assembly GCA_963696215.1). Lineage (GTDB taxonomy): Bacteria > Actinomycetota > Actinomycetes > Streptosporangiales > Streptosporangiaceae > Chersky-822. The sequence goes on along the minus strand of CAVOJF010000001.1, from coordinate 33,600 downwards.
CGAACCTCAGCCAAGGAGTCCGGTTAGCGAAGGATCCGGACATCCTGCGGAGCAGGCGACCAGGCCCATGGTTGCCGACGCGGAGACGGCGCCAGTCCTCCAGTTGGACGCGGTGTCGAAGGACTATCCGGTCGTCAGGGGCCTGCTCCGCCGCGAGGTCGGGCGGATCAGCGCGGTCGCCGGTGTCAGCTTCAGCGTGCGGCAGGGCACCACGCTAGGGCTGGTAGGCGAGTCGGGCTGCGGGAAGACGACCATCGGCCGGCTCGTGGTTGGCCTCGAGGTGCTCACCGCGGGGACGATCCGGTTCCACGGGAGCGACATCACGACGCTGAAGGGCGACGCGCACCGGCGGTACCGGCGCGGCGCGGCCTACATGTTCCAGGACTCGGCCGCGGCTATGGACCCGCGGATGCGCGTCGGTCCAATTCTGCGGGAGCCGCTGTTGTTGCAGCGGGAGGGCTCGGCGCGCGAGCGGGAGCAGAGGGTGCTCGCCCTGCTTGACGAGGTCGGAATGCCGCGTTCGGCGGTGGACCGCTATCCGCACGAGTTCTCCGGCGGGCAGCGGCAGCGGATCGGGCTGGCCAGGGCGCTGGCGCTGACCCCCGAGCTGATCATCGCGGACGAGCCGGTATCCGCGCTCGACGTGTCGATCCAGGCGCAGGTCCTGAACCTGATGCGCGACCTGCAACAGCGCCACGGGCTGACGTTCATCGTGATCTCGCACGACCTCGCCGTGATCCGATACCTGGCCGATGAGATCGCGGTCATGTACCTCGGCAAGGTCGTCGAGGAAGGTCCCGCCGAGATCGTGCATCAGCGGCCGCTGCATCCGTACACGCGCGGCCTGATCGACACGGTGCCCGTGCCCGACCCGAAGGTCGAGCGCACGCGGCGCGGGGCCGGCGTATCCGGCGAGCTGGCCAGTGCGATGAAGCCGCCGAGCGGGTGCCGGTTCCGCACCCGGTGCCCGCGCGCCACCGAGATCTGCGCGGAGGTGGAGCCGGTGCTGGAGTCGCCAGCGTCGGGCCTCCACCGCGTTGCCTGCCATCACCCACTCAACAACGGGAGCCTTTGATGCGCACCTTCCGGCTCATGCTGACCCTGGCTGCGACCGGCCTGCTCGCGGCGGCCTGCGTCAACTCACCGTCATCCTCAGGAGGCAACGGCCCAGCGCCGAGCGGGAAGCCGGTCAGCGGCGGCACCGCGACCTTCGCCGAGAACCCGGCGGCCGGTCCCGTCGACTACATCTTCCCGATGGTCTCCCTTGCCTATGACCTCCCCAGCAACATCCAGTTCCAGTTCTTGCAGTTCAGGCCGCTGTACTGGTTCGGCCAGGGTTCCTCGCCGTCTCTCAACCCTGATCTGAGCGTCGCGGAATCACCCGTGTTCTCCCAGGGCAATACGGTGGTGACGATCCACCTGAAGCACTACCTGTGGTCCGATGGCAAGCCGGTCACGAGCAGGGACGTGCTGTTCTGGATCAACCTGCTCCGCGCCAACGTCGCGAACTGGGCGCTCAGCCTGCCTGGAGGCTTCCCGTCCAACATCAAGTCGGCGGTCGCGCAGGGGCCGTCAGCGGTCCGGCTCACGCTCATCCATCAATTCAATCCGCAGTGGTTCACCGACACCCAGCTCACGCAGATCATTCCGCTGCCGCAGCACGCCTGGGACAAGACGTCCGCGTCGGGCAAGGTCGGCAACTTCGACGAGAGCACGCCGGGCGCCGTCGCTGTCTACAAGTTCCTGGACGCCCAGGCCAAGGACATCAGCACCTATGCCTCTAACCCGCTCTGGCAGGTCGTGGACGGGCCGTGGAAGCTGTCGACCTTCCGGTCGGATGGCTACGCGCAGTTCGTTCCGAACACCAGGTATTCAGGGACCAGGCCCAAGCTGAAGTCGTTCGTGATGCAGCCGTTCACCTCGGAGGCTGCGGAGTTCAACGTTCTCCGCTCCGGCGGGCTCAGCTACGGCTACGTGCCGATCAGTGACCTGTCCCAGGAGTCCTTGCTGCGCTCGGCCGGGTACCGGATCGTGTCCTGGCCGTCCTGGTCGATCTCCTACATCGTGCTGAACTTCAACAACCCGACCGTCGGGCCGATGCTGCGGCAGCTGTACATCCGCCAGGCCATGCAGTACCTGATCGACCAGAAGGGCTATATCAAGGCGTTCCTCAAGGGCAACGGCGTCGCAACTAACGGGCCAGCGCCCACGCAGCCGCCGAGCTCGTTCGCCAGCCCGCAGATGCAGCACGGCTTCTATGGCTATGACCCGGCGAAGGCGGTCGAGTTGCTGCGTTCGCACGGCTGGGCCGTGCATCCGAACGGCACATCGACATGCGCGAAGCCGGGCACCGGCGCGGGTCAGTGCGGCGCGGGCATCAAGGCTGGCGCGCCGCTCACCTTCAGCCTCAAGTTCCTGACCGGCGTGACCTACCTCGACCAGGAGGTCCGCACGTTCAAGTCGGCGCTGCTGCGGGCAGGCATCCAGCTCAACCTCAGCGAGGGGTCGGAGGGCCAGGTCGTCGGCACGGCCACGGCGTGCAAGCCCGGCCCGTCGTGCAGCTGGGAAATGGTGCAGTGGGGCTCGCCGTCCTGGATCTGGTCGAGCGCGTTCCCGTCGGGCGAGGCAGTCTTCGAGACCGGCGCGGGGGTCAACGCGGGCAGCTACTCCAATAAGACCAACGACGCGAACATCGCTGCGGTGCAGACCTCGTCGAACTCCTCGGCGTTCTTCGCCTACGAGAACTACCTCGCGCAGCAGCTGCCTGACCTCTGGCTGCCGAATACCTACAACCAGGTCTCCGCGATCAAGTCCAACCTGGCCGGCGCGACTCAGCAGAGCCCGCTGCTGCTGATCAACCCCGAGTCCTGGGCCTTCACCAAGTAAGGGGCAAGTCAGGCATGGGAATGCTGGACCACGTCGGCACCGGCGAGTACGAGCTCCCCGAGCGGATCGACCCGCGGCGTACGGAGCTGCGGGACGAGTTCATGGCCGACCCGTACGCGTTTCACTCGGCGGAGCTGCAGTTGCCGCTCGGGGCGATGCGGTCCAACCGCGATCTGCCCCGCTGGGTGTTGCTGACCAGGGAACCCGGCCGGTCATGGCTGCTGGCGGAGGCGCCCAAGCGGCGCGGGGAGCCGCCTCGGATCGTGCGGGACCTGGAGTTCACCAATCGGGCAGAGGCCGAACGGTACGTCTTCGACCTGCGCTGGCAGGCGCTCTCCGGTGAGGAGGGGGCCGGTGAGTGACCCGAACGCCGTCGCGCACGCCGCTCCTGCCGGTATGCCGCTGACCAAGCGGATGGCGGGGTACTGCGATCCGCTGTCAGTCGGACCGGGGAAGAAGCCAGCTTCTTCGTGAGCTGCGATCCCGCGATCACCGAGTTTCGCGCCGAGCTGGTGATGCCACGGGCTGGCGGGCCGGGGTGGGAGGACGCTGGTCCTGAGTGCACGCTGGTGCCCGCCGACTTCACCGGGTCCTATCCGGGCCGGTGCCAGGAGATGTATCCGGGCTCCTACGTCGAGGTACCAGGCGGCGGCAGCGTGTTCGACGACTCTCGGTGCGGCGGCGACAGGACGGTCACCGTCGCGGTGCTGATCCAGCCGACCTGCAAGCCTGGCACCGAGCAGGTGCTGGTGTCCTGCGGCGACCCGTGGGCGGGCGCTGGCGTCGCGCTGATTCTGGACCCTGATCTCCGGCCGGTCGTGGTCACGCCCGACGGGCGCGGCGCTGGAGGCTCGGTCGCCGTGTCACCGGCCTGCCCCTTGCCGGTCGGGAGCTGGAGCACGGTCGTGGCGACGCTTGCTAGCTCCGGCGCGTCGCCTGCCGCCGACCTCTTGCTCGGCGCGGTGCGCGCGCCGGGCACGCGCCAGACCAGGCTCGCTTTCACGGGGCGGATGGAGTCACCCGTTCTGCTGCCTGGCGAGGTGTCGGCGGCGGACGCCGCCGCGTTGCTCGCCGCCGGTCCTGGGGCCAGCGATCCCGCACAGGTCAGCATCGCCTGGTGGGACTTCTCCGACGGCATCAGCGGCTGGGCCGCCCGCGACCTAGGCCCGTCCGGGCTGCACGGCGCCCTGCGCAACATGCCGATGCGCGGTGTGCGCGGGTCACGCTGGGACGGCATCGCGACTAACTGGACCGACGCGCCCGAGCAGTACGCCGCGCTGCACTTTCTCGCCGACGCACTCGAGGATTGCGCCTGGGAGGTCGCGTTCACGTTCCGGGTGCCCGACGATGCTCGCAGCGGGTTCTACGCGGCACGGCTCACAGCGGGCGCGGACGTGGAGTACATCCCGTTCTTCGTCAGGCCGCCAGCAGCCGCGACCGCGCAGGTGCTGCTGATCGCGCCGTCGGCGACGTACGCCTCGTACGGCAACTCGCGGTTCTGGTGGGAGAACCCGATCCAGGAGATGGTGCAGGACCGGCTGGTCGAGCTCGGCACCGAGGAGCAGTTCCTGCTGGCGCATCCGGAGATCGGCGCGTCCAGCTATGACTGTCACCTCGACGGCACCGACATCTGCTACGTGTCCAGGCGCCTGCCGAACCTCAATATGCGGCCGGGTCACGTGCGCCGCGAAGGCTACACCTGCGACCTGTACCTGATCGCCTGGCTGGACCACATCGGCGCCGACTACCACGTCGCCACCGACGAGGACCTGCACTTCCGCGGGCGCGCGCTGCTCGATGGCTACCAGGTCGTGCTCACCGGCAGCCATCCGGAGTACATGTCGGCCGCGATGTTCGACGCGTTCGATCAGTACACCTCGTCCGGCGGCCGGCTCATGTACCTGGGCGGCAACGGCTTCGCGATGAGCGTGACGTTCCACCCCGAGCGACCGTGGATCATGGAGAACCGCCGGGTCGAGCTGTGGGAGCGGCCCGAGGAGTTCGGGCGCACCGAGGCGCGCAACTCGACCGACGGCGAACCTGGCGGCTACTTCCTGTCTACGGGCCGCAGCACGGCCGCGCTGATCGGGGTCGAGACCGCCACGATGGGCTTCGACCATTCCTATCCCTACACCCTCGGCGCCGAGGCGAGTCGGACGGAGGCCTCGTTCGTCTTCGACGGGGTCGATCCTGAGGTGCTGGCCAGCGGGAAGATCGGCAACTTCGGGCTGCTCGGCGGCGGGGTGGTCGGGCAGGAGTGGGATAACTCGGCCACCTTCGAACTCGGCCCCGGTCATCTGATCCTGGCGTCCTCGACTGAGCACACCCTGGTGCCGCCGCTGTTCGGCGCCGTCAGGCCGGACTATCACGCGGATCTGGTTCTGTACTTCCGCGGCTCAGGCGCGGTGTTCTCGGTCAGCTCGATGTCCTGGTGCGGGGCGCTCAGTCACCACGACTACGCCAACGAGATCGCTGTGATCACCGGCAACGTGCTCGCGAGGTTCATCGATCCCGCTCCGTTCCCGCCGGTACCGGACAGAGGAGCTTCCGCGTGACCCAGCCCGAGATCGTCAAGATCAATCCGCCCGAACTGCACGTCCCAGTCGACAACTTGTACACGCACGTGGTGTCGGCCCGCGGTGGGGCGGTGCACAGGTTCGGTGGCCAGGTGCCGGTCTCCGCGTCTGGCGAGAACGTAGCGGTCGGGGACATGGCTGGCCAGATCCGCGAGGTGTACCGGCAGATCACAATCGCGCTCGGCGCGGCCGGCTGCGACTGGAGCAACGTCGTGCACCTGTACACGTTCACCACAGACATGGACGCGTACCTGGAGGCCGAGCGCGAGATCGCGCCGGCGTTCCTCGGACCGGCGCCGCCCGCGTCGACGCTCATCGGAGTCAGCAGGCTGGTCGACCCCGAATGGCTCGTCGAAGTCCAGGTCGACGCGGTCAGCTGAAAGGAAGTTCGTGAGCACAGAGCACGCGATGTCTCGCGGTCGGGTCCAGAGCGCGGGCCCGCGCGGGCCGGTCGACGCGACCGCCATTCCGCGGTTCGCGGGTCCCGAGACGTTTGCCCGGCTGCCCCGGCTAGACGAGGTATCGGACGTCGACATCGCCATCGTTGGCATTCCGTTCGACTCGGGAGTCAGCTACCGGCCAGGTGCGCGGTTCGGACCTTCGCACATCCGGCAGTCCTCCAAGCTGCTGCGCCCCTTCAATCCCGCGCAAGGCGTCCAGCCGTTCGCCCAGCAGCAGGTCGCCGACGCGGGCGACATCGCGTGCAACCCGTTCAGGATCGAGGAGACGCTCGGGCTGATCGAGAGCGGCGCGCGCGGGTTGCTGGAGCGGGCCGGGCGCGTCGTCAGCCTCGGCGGCGACCACACGGTGGCGTTGCCGCTGCTGCGGGCCGTGCACGCGAAGCACGGCCCGGTGACGCTGGTGCACTTCGACGCGCACCTGGACACCTGGGACACCTACTTCGGCGCCGCGTACACGCACGGGACCCCGTTCCGGCGGGCGGCCGAGGAGGGCCTGCTCGATGCGGAGAGCTGCATGCACGTCGGCATCCGCGGACCGCTCTACGACACCATCGACCTCGAGGCCGACGGCAAGCTCGGCTTCCAGGTGCTGGCCGCGACGGACCTCGAAGCGCTCGGGACGGCAGGGGTGATCGAAACGATCGCGTCGCGGGTCGGGCAGCGTCCGGTCTACGTGTCGCTCGACATCGACGTGCTGGACCCGGCCTTCGCGCCAGGCACAGGGACGCCCGAGGCTGGCGGCTTCACCTCGCGCGAACTGCTTGCGGTGCTGCGCGGGATGAGCGGGCTGCATCTGATCGGAGTGGACGTCGTCGAGGTCGCACCTGCGTACGACCACGCGGAGATCACTGGGATCGCGGCCGCGCACGTGATCTATGAGCTGCTCAGTGCCATGACGCCGCGTCCGGCGGTCGCGTCGGTGGATGGGGATTCGTGATGACCGAGCCGATGCAGCCCCAGCTAACCGGGCCTGGCGCTGGGCCGCCTTATGCATGGTCGCCCAGGGGATGGCCGTCGGAGCGACCGTCGGCTGATCCCTCGGCCTGCGAAGTGTGGGCCTATACGTCGAAGTTGTCGTACTCCCCAGGTGACGAGCTCGATCTGCATGTTAGCGCCAGCGCTAACTCATTCACGCTGGAGATCAGTCGCGACGGCGTTACGCCTCAGGTCGTGTACCGGCAAGAGGGACTGACGGCTGAAGCTCATCCGACGCCCGATGACGCGTACGCCTCGGGATGCGGCTGGCCGGTGGCGCATTCGCTGGCGATTCCGCCGGACTGGGTGAGCGGCTTCTACATCGTGACGGTGCGCGCGGTCTCGCCGGCCGGGGAGATCTGGGAGCGCGAGCACGGCTTCACGCTGCGCGCCGCCAGTCCTGACTCCGGCGCTATCGCGCTGATCGTGACCACGAGCACGATGCTCGCGTACAACGACTGGGGCGGCGCGAACCACTACCGAGGCATCGGCGACGACCCGCGGGTGGACATCGGCACGCCGATTTCTTCGACGCAGCGGCCGATCGCGCGGGGCATGATCAGGAAACCGGCCGGAGCGCCCCGGGAGGCGAACCCTGGGAGCCCGCCGATGTTCGCGGGGCCCCGCTATCCCGCGTATGAGTGGGCGCGGCTGCACGGCTACAGCCGGCATCACGCCGATGCATACTGGGCGACGTACGAGCGACCGTTCGCGCTGTGGGCGGAGTCCGCCGGGTACACGGTGCACTACCTGACCCAGCACGACCTGCATTTCCACTCGCAGTGCCTCGAGGGGTACCGGTGCGCGGTCGTGGTCGGTCACGACGAGTACTGGTCGTGGGAGATGCGCGACACGGTCGACGCATTCGTCGATGGTGGCGGGCGGCTGGCGCGGTTCGGCGGGAACTTCGGCTGGCAGGTCCGGTTTAACGACGAGGGGACTCAGCAGTACTGCTATCGGGTTCCGTCAGCGGACCCGATCACCCCGACCGCGCCGCAGCGCGCCACGACCCTGTGGGAGGCGAAGTCGCTCGGCCGGCCTGGGGCTTGGACGGTCGGCCTCAACGCGATGGGAGGCGTCTACAACAGGTACGGGGTCGCGGCGCCGCGGTCGTCGGGCGGGTTCACGATCTACCGCCCGGAGCACTGGGTGTTCGAGGGGACCGACCTGTACTACGGGGACGTGCTAGGCGGCGACCCGATCTGCCTGGCGTCGTTCGAGCTGGATGCGGTGGAGTACACGTTCCGGCGCGGATTGCCTTACCCAACCTTCGAAGACGGCGCGCCTGCGTCCCTGGAGATCCTGGCGATGGCGCCTGCCCAGCGTGGCGAGGAAGACCGGTGGGGCGGCATGCGCCCGCTCGGCGGCCCGATCAAGGAGATGCGCGCGACGCTCGAGGCTCTCGCCGACGACATGCCGTCCTATGTGCTGGAGGGGGAAAACCGCGGCGCGGGCATGATCGTGACGTTCACTCGCGGCGATGGCGAGGTGTTCAACGGCGGGAGCACAGAGTGGCCTTATGCGCTCAGCGCGGGCGACCCGTTCGTCGCCCAGGTCGCCCAGAACGTGCTCCGTCGCTTCCTGACTACGTGAGAGCGAGCATCATCTTGTGCTCGCTCCGTCCTGGGCGCGCAGCCAGTGGCTGCACTACTTGAGTAAATTCGAAGCCCACTTTTTGATACAGCTCTGCGGCCGCGGCATTGCCGTCGAGAACCCACAGATAGACAACTTTCACTCCGGACGCACGCAATATCCGCAGTACTTCCTGGAGCATGTACTGGCCGATTCCCTGCCGCCGGAATCCCCTGGCCACCCACATGTATTCGATGTAGCGCTCGGATTCTGGCATATCAGGCTCCCGGGTGACCCCGATGAGGCTGACGTCATCGTGCCGGCTGACCCCCACGTACCAGTCGCCTCGCTCGAATTCTGCCATCCAGCGTTCGTCTGGGTACTGCTTCTCGGCGGCATGCAGTGACAGGAAACAGTCCGGCGAATCTTTCAAAGCCCGCAGTCTGAGACGCTTTAGTTTCGCGGGTCTTTCGGAAGCAATCTGATAAATGATGGGCATGACTGCCGATGTTGCGAACTTCAAAGGTGCAGTCACGGTCGTCATGGATTCTCCGGGTGCCAAGAAGTTAGTTAGCGCTGCAAGTCAAGATGATTAGCTGGAATGGCTTGACGACCCTGTCCAACCTTGCCAACACGCGCCTGCCCGCTGGCACTCCAAGCCTTTCGGCTCGGACAATACCACCTAGGCGGCCAGGCGCGCGTCCGTTCCTGGCGCATAACAGGATCGTGTCCTACGTCCACTGCGGTTCGTCTCCTCGTCTCGGCTCTGCTGGTTCCTTCGCTCAGTGATGAACCGCTAGCGTCACCACCACTACCGCGAGAATCATCAAGGTAAACAGGGTCGAGGCGATGTTTGCCGCCACTTGAAGGAACTGGGCAAACAAGGAGGCGGCGAGCTTGGCGGCCCCAGCTACCGCCACCATGCAGGCGATCATCAGGAACGCGATCAGCAAGGTGATCGTGCCAGCCGCCTGAGGTGCTGACAGCGGGCCTGCGAGCGGGCTGTGCAGATGGAGCTGGCTGGCCATGCTGGCGGCCGCCGTCAGGGTGTGACCGGTCATCGTCGCAATCATGGGTCTTCCCTCCATTGGGTGACTGGTGCGCGGGCCTTCTGCTGCGATATCTGATTCCTGCTCATGAATGCACCATCGCACTGGTATCTCGCGGGTGTCGATACATCAGCCCAGGTAAAGCTTTATAAAGTGGCGCGACTTGCAGGATCTGCAGTGCCGTAAACTAAAGCGCGATGACCATGGCCTACAACACAGTTAAATAGATGAAATGATGTTCAGCAGCGCCCCGCTGAGATTCGCGCTGGACTTAGAGAGCGATCACGCTTCGTTGTCGCGAGCCGACGCGCCGCGTTGGCTTAAACTCCGGCCCTGAACCACAGGCTGGCGACATGTGAACTTCGCGCGCTCACCCTGAATCTTCACGTTGGGTTCGCCGCGCCGCCCGCCGTATGTGACGAGTCCTGGCCCTGACGGATTAGCTTCGGGTCTTGCGAGCCCGGTCGCGGGCGCTGGCCAGCGCATGATCGGTTCGCGCGAGCTACCTTCGGCAGTCCATGGCTGGCCCTGGCTGCGCATCGCTGCCGCACAGAATGGCCAGGCCCCTGATGGATTCAGGAGCCATCGTTTCTGATCCGCTCCAATCTGGACTGAACTTTCGCGATCACTGTAGATTGGTATGAACTTCGCACCACTTTCCTGAACTTCACAGTAGAGGCGTGGGCTTGAACGGCAGTGACGCGCGACAGGTGCTTGCGGCCCGATTGCGTGACCTGCGCGAACAGCACTGGCCTGAGCTTCGGATCACGCAGCCGCAGCTTGCTCTGGCGCTGGGCGGGCTCAGTGTGCCGCTGATCTCGTCCTGGGAGTCGGCGACCAGCCCTCGGATTCCGCCGGTACACCGGCTGGAGGCTTACGCCCGGTTGTTCGCGACTCGTCGATCCTTTGACGGTGCCGTGCCGCGCCTCGTCGATCCGGCCAGTCTCACAGATACAGAGCGGCGCACGCTGAACGAGCTGACCAGCGAGCTCATGCGGCTGCGCGGCCGGGCGATGGCCGCCGCCTCAGCCGATCCCGCGCAGTCCCGCTCCCTCTCTGACTCGATCGGCACGAGCCTCTGGCGGTTTGACGACGGGGGCACGGTCACGGTGGTCTGCGCCAAGCTGCCGCAGGACATGCTGGACAAGATCCCTTACACGAACGTCGACGAGCCAGATTTCATCGAGCTGCTGACGTATAGCGAGCTCGACTCGCTCTTCGAGCTGTACGGCCACCTGAGGGCCGCGAACCCGGGCAGTCACGTCTACCGCCGGATCGCGAACGAGCTGAAACATGACGACTACCACACGCATCTGGCCGTGCTGGGAGGAGTCGACTGGAACGCGCTCACTCGGACTATCCTGGAGAGACTGAGGCTTCCCGTCCGGCAGGTGGCCGACTGGGGTACCGAAGGGGCTCAGTACTTCGAGGTTGACAACAACGGCGCGACCGAGCGGTACCCGCCGGTGCTGCGCGAGTCCGGGGGTCAGGTGGTTCTGGAGGAGGACGTTGCCCTCTTCGCGCGGGCCGCCAACCCCTTCAACCGGGCTAGGACCGTGACCATCTGCAATGGCATGTACGGTCGCGGCACCTACGGCGCCGTCCGGGCACTGACGGATGCCGAGTTCCGTGATCGTAACGTCGACTACCTGAGCTCGCGGTTCGCTGGCTGCGATTCCTATTTCATCCTGACCCGGGTGCCGATCGTTAACGGCGCGACGCTGACGCCGGACTGGAGCAGCGGCGAGAACACGCTCTTTGAATGGCCTCCGATAGCGTGACTCACGAAGAAACCGCATTTCATCATCAATCACACCAGCGCCTTTTGCGGGAACCTGCCGACCCGGCACCCGGCGGACGGGGCATCGACGCCATCGTCGTGCCCACCATCCGGCCGCCTGAGTACCTGACTGAGGCCGCCACGCTGGCGCTGGCTCTCGATCGTCCGCTCGTGACCTTGCACAGCAAGGGCACGACTGCGCAGATGGCCAGGGACCACCTGCCCGCGACGGTTGACCTGATTCCCATCGATCTGCGGCCGCGCGAGGAACTGAGCCTGCCCCTGCTGGCCACCTGCAAGCTGCTGCTGAGCACGGACGATGGCATCTTCACGCGCAAGTCTGATCTGAGCACCAAGCGGAACCTCGCGCTTGTGCTCGCGCGTCAGCTCGGCTGGTCGCGGATCCTCTACCTGGACGACGACATCACCGGGCTCACCGCGGACGACGTCGAGAGGGCCAGCAGCCTCCTCGATAGCTTCAACGCGGTCGGCTTCCGGATTGGTGGCTATCCAGACAACTCCGTCGTCTGCCACGCCTACCGCGAAGCTGGCGGACTACAAGACTCTTTCGTCGGCGGCGGCGCGCTCGCCGTCGAGATCGGTCGCTGCGATTCTTTCTTCCCCGACATCTACAACGACGACTGGTTCTACCTGCTTGACGGGAACGAGCGGCTGCAGCCCACGGCGATCACGGGCGAAGTCAAGCAATATGAATACGATCCGTTCAAGAACCCGGAACGAGCCCGTTCTGAAGAACTGGGTGACGTGCTCGCCGAAGGCCTGTACTGGCTTCTCGACCAAGGCGGCTCCATCGCCGACGCGAACCAGGCGCACTGGCAGAATTTCCTGCTCTGGCGCCGGAGCTTCATCGAGGCCGTCGAGGCGATGGTGCACGCTTCTGATTGTTCTGACGCAGACAAGGACCGCATGCTCCGGGCCCTGAAGGCTTCGCGAGGTCGGCTGGCTCGCATCACCCCGGAGTTCTGCGAAAGCTACCTGCATGCCTGGCTGGCCGACCGCGCTGAATGGCGGACGTACCTCGCTGCATTGCCCAGGTGCGAGCAACGAAGCGAGGCAATCGCGACACTCTGGCGCAACGGTCACCAGCGCCAGACGGGGCGGCCAGGGCGGTCGGCTGGCAGTGCGCGCTCGCAGTGCTGCCCGACAGAGCAGGCCGCGCTATGAGGACAGCACGCCGGCCAGCGTCTGCAGGGTGATGTTGCGGCCGCTGATGACGGCGACAGTCTGGCTGGTGACCGGGATGACACCGGCGAGGATGGCGGCCACGGGGACCGCGCCTGATCCCTCGGCGATCAGGCCGTGCTCGCGAGCGAGATAGCGGATGCCGTCGGCGATCTGCTCCTCTGTCACAGCGACCAGGCGTTCGACGTGCTCGCGAATCAGGTCCACGGTGATGATGCCGGGCTCGAGGTTCCCGGCGAGCCCGTCCGCGAGGGTCTCGCGGACCTCGACAGGCGTGATCTTCCCGGCCCGGATCGCGGTCGATATGCCCGGTGAGGCGGCGGCTTCCACGCCGATGACGGCCATCCGGCCGTGCTGACGCGCGGTGAGTCCGAGGCCCGACGCCATCGCGCCGCCGCCGATGCCGCAGGCCACGGTGAATGAGCCGGTCAGCTGGGCCAGCAGTTCGGCACCGATGGTCGCCTGACCGGCGATGACGTCGGGACTGCTGGTCGCGGAGATGTAGTGCGGGCCCTCGCTGGCCAGGGACCGGGCGTGCAGGTCAGCTGCCGCGTAGTCGTCCCCGTGCCGGATGACGGTGGCAGAGAATCGCAGCAGGCCATTCAGCTTCGCTGGTGAGGTGCTGACCGGCACGACAACGGTTGCTTGCAGACCGAGTCGCCTTGCTGCCCAGGCCACCCCGAGCGCATGGTTACCGCTGGATGCAGTGACAATCCCGTCGGAGCTCCTCGCTGCGGATAGCGCTGCGAGCGCGCCGCGGACCTTGAAGGAGCCGGTCGGCTGGAAGCTCTCGAGCTTGAGGAGGACTCCCTCGCCAAGGCCCGGGCTCTCGATCACCGGCGTGGCGGGCAGGGCCGCCGTCACGACCTCTCGCGCCCGGTCCAGGTGTGCAGGCCAGTCGACCGCGCTCACGGCCGTCACCGCAGTACCTCGTCCAGCACTGCCAGCGCGCGGTCCACGTCGTCGGTGTTGTTGTAAAAGTGCATGGAAAAGCGGGTCGAACCGACGCGCGGCGAGACGATCACCCCTCGTTGCGTCAGCTCACCCGCGATCGCCTCGCCGTCACGGCCGGGGAAGCGCGCGGTGACCGTTCCGGCTCTGCGCCGCGGGTCGGCGGGAGTCAGCAGCTCGGCGCCGCGGCTGGTCAGGCCGTCGATGACCTGGCTGGCGAGTTGGGCGTTGTGGGCCGCCACCTCATCGAGCGACATCGCGCTGACGTAGCGGATGGCGTGACCGAAGGCGATCGCCGACGAGTACGACATGGTCGAGTACTCCATCCTGCGGGCGGTCGCTGCGAGCGGTAGCCACCTGGCGTCAAGGGAGTAGGGGTGCTCGGTGCTGCGCCAGCCCACGAATGGAGGGCGGAACCGCTCGAGCACCTGCGGGCTGAGATAGCAGGCTGCGGCGCCGAACGTGCTGCACAGCCACTTGTAGGAACCGGTGATCAGCACGTCGACGCCGGCCGCGGCAACGTCGATGGGCACCTGGCCGGCGCTCTGCGTGGCGTCAATGATCAGCAGGGCGCCGCGATCGTGCGCCAGCGTCGCGAGGTCATGCAGGTCGAGCCGGTGGCCAGTCAGGTACTGGATGTGGCTGATGCAGATCGCCGCGGTAGCCGAGTCCACCTGCTGGGCGATCTTGTCGACGTCGAAGCCGTCAGGGTCATCCAGGACGCTGACCAGGCGTACTTCGCAGCCGGTATCTTCGGCGATCCGGTGCCAGGGATAGGTGACGCTGGGGAAGTCCGCGTCGCTCGAGACCACGTTCTGGCCTTTCGCTGGCCGCAGCCACCACGCGACCTGGCACAGCGCGTCGGTGAAACTGGTGCAGATCGCTACCGTCGATGGATCCGCGCCAAGTAGCTCGGCGGCGGCGTTCCTCGCGCCCTCCAGGATTCCGATCTCGGTGTCCTCATCCATTCCAGTGGTGCCGGCCTGCGCCAGTTCAGCCTCGAACTCGTGCGCTCGCCGGACGGCGGACGCAGGCACCAGTCCCGTCGAGGCGGTGTTGAGGTAGGTGAACCGGTCAAGCGCGGGGAAGTCGTCGCGGCGTAGTGCGGGCACTTGCATTCTCGGCGCCTCCGACGTTCTACAAGTCTTGCTGGATTGCTGAACAATCTGACAATCTAGTGAAGTTGGCGACGGTACTGCAAGGTCGGAGGGCGGTCTCTAGTGGTCCGGGTCCTCGAGAGTCAAGACGTCCGGCGGCTCGTAGGCATGGCGGACGCGATTGCCGCTGTCCGGGCGGCGTTCGTCGCGGCGGACCAGGGGCTGGCAGTCATGCCCGCGCCGCTCGAATTGCGCCTGCCGGAGGTCGATGGCGAACTGCACGTCAAGGGCGCCTATCTGAAGGGTGCTCCGGTGTTCGCGGTGAAGACCGCCACCGGCTTCTACCGCAACCCCGCGCTCGGACTTCCAGTCAGCGGCGGGCTGACGCTCATCTACGACGCCGAGACTGGCAGGCTCCGTGTCCTGGTCGCCGACGGCGGGTTGCTGACCGAACTGCGCACGGCGGCCGCGGGCGCGCTGGCCGCCGATCTGCTCGCCAGGAGGCGGGCTCGCGTGGCCGCGATTATCGGCACCGGCGGGCAGGCTCGTTATCAGCTGCAGGCGCTTCGGGAGGTCCGGCCTATCGAGCAGGTCAGGGTGTGGGGCCGGCGGCAGGAGGCAGCCGAGCGATTCGCGCGGGAGCTGGCCACCGACGGGTTGACCGCGTCGGCGGCCGCCAGCGTGCGTGCGGCCGTCGAGGGCGCCGAGGTGGTGATCACCGCGACCAGCGCCAGCCAGCCGCTCGTCGAGGCGGGCTGGCTCGCGGCTGGTGCCCACGTCACCGCGATGGGTTCCGATATGCCGCACAAGCAGGAACTCGATCCCCGGATCCTCGCGGTAGCGGACAAGTACGTGCCTGACAGCGTCAGGACAGCCGCGGCCTCCGGTGAGCTGCATCACGCGATCGAGGCGGGAGTCGTCGACGTCGAGTCGGTGTATGGCGAACTTGGCGCGCTCGCGTCAGGTCGGTTGCCTGGGCGCGGCAGTGAGTCTGAGCTGACGGTCGCGGACCTGACCGGGCTCGGCATCCAGGACGCCGGCATCGCGGCGCTGGTCGCCACGCTTGCCGAGGAGCTTGGCGCCGGCCGTGACCTGTCGCTGGGGGAGTCCTGACCGTGACCGGCCCCTTCGCCGGACTCGGCACGACAATTCAGCGGCAGTCGGCCACGGGGCAGGTCGCCGCCGCGATCCGAGATGCCATTTTGTCCGGCGGGATAACGCCAGGCACGCCTTTGCGTGAGACCGCGCTTGCCGCAGAGCTTGCGGTATCGCGCAACACCATTCGCGAGGCGGCCCGCATTCTGGAAGGCGAGAGCCTGGTTCGGTACCAGATGAACCGCGGCATCGTGGTCGCGGAGATCACTCAACGCGATGTCCGCGACATCTATGCGGCCCGTGCCGTGGTGGAGATGGCTGGCCTCGATGCGCTGGTTGCGAGCCGGGATGCGGCTACCTACGACCAACTGGCCGAACTAGTGCAGCGGATCGAGGAGGCATTCGCATGCCAAGACGTCTCGCGCGTGCTGGAAAGTGACCGGCTTTTCCATGCGACGCTCGTTAGCGCCGCTAACAGCCCGCGGTTGGCCCGCTTCCACGCGCAACTCCAGCAGGAGCAGCGCCTGGCTCTCAGCTTGGCTGAGCATTCCAGCCGTCAGCTCGGCCGGACCGTGGACGACCACGGCGAGTTGCTCCATGCGCTCCGGGGCGGCGGTCAGGCACGCGCACGGGCGCGACTGGCCGGGCACCTTGAAGCCGGTGCTGCCGAGCTGGAACGGCTCGTTGATCTCCTAGCTCGAGGGTTAGCAGGCTGGAGTGGGCATAGGCAGCCGTGGCGCCGTGGTCAGGGCTGTCACCTTCAGCGTGGCTGAGAGCCAGGTGTGCTGCGGCCTGTGCGCAGGTCGCTGGATCAACACAGACCTGAGCAGGTGCGACTTGGCGTCGATTGCGTAAGTGATGAAGCGCTTGAGCGGCAGGTGACGCTGATCGAACAGATGAGCCGGGCGCCGCGGCTGCAGGGCCAGGAACCAGAACTCTGCATTGTTCTCCGTTATCACCTTCCATCCGAAGGCTGTCCTCTTCGGCTGCAGCGCCTTGTCGCCGATACCCAGCCTGGTGCGGGTGTACGGGAAGGGGACGCCGACGTCGGCAAGCGTCTGCGGGTTCGCCGTACGCAGACGGCGCCAGCACGTGGTTCCGGCGGTGCGGGCATAGGTGTGGCGGAAGCTTCTCGCGACCAGCGTCGTCCCGTTGCGGCCTGACCGCGTGAATTCCTCGGCGACGACACGGCCTGACCGCAGGATGAGCACGAACCGCCGTGGAAACCGGAGCGTTGACTTGCCCGGGATCGCTGACAGTTCCACCGCGGGCACATGCAGGTACGCGCGGTGGACCTTGGCGAACAGCGCCTTCGTCGTCAAGGCTGACGCGGAGGACCGGCCGTGGCGGTGCGCCGGGCCAGCGGCTGGGTGGCCCTGGGCGGCCGCAGCCGAAACAGGGACTCCGGTCAGGACCGCCACGGCCGCAGCCGCCGCGAGCGCGGTGTGTCGGCGCCTCGGCGCGAGGGCACGGATACCGCGGGGCGGGTAGCCGCCGCCTAGGCCGGCGTTCCCAGCCAGCCGGCTGGCAGATCTGAGTGTCCTGGTCGTCATGGCTCGTCGCACCATCCTTTGACTTCGGGGTCGCATCCACGCAACCATGCGGCCCCGATGTCGCGAGCGTGTCGTCGGACTGTCATGGGCGTGTCACAACAGGCCGCGGAGGCGACTCACGCACGCGGGTCGCTGGGCCGGCCTGGGGTCGTCGGCGCCGTCTGCTAGCCCGGTCTTTCATCCCCTACGCTCAAATGTCCTATCGGCAGCGGGGGTGATGCGGTGGACAATGGCGGCTGCCTCGCGTCTGTCAGGCGTCCCGAGCTTGCGCAGGATGTGCGAGACATGAACGCTGACGGTCTTGACGCTGATGACGAGCGCCGAGGCGATCTCGCGGTTCGTGTAGCCGCGGGCGACGAGGTCGAGGACCTCCGCCTCGCGTCGCGTCAGGCCGAGAGTTTCCGCCGCGTTCTGGTCCGCTTCGGATGACGTGGCTGGCTGCGGCGCGAAGTCGAGCCTGGCACGCTGAGCGAGCAATTCGAGCTCTCTCACCAGGGGAGTGGCTCCAATCCGCGCCGCGGCGGCGTGCGCCTCGCGGAGCGGAGCAGCCGCCTCGGCACGTGAAGCCCCTGCCGCGACGAGCGCTTCGGCCTGACGCCAGCGGCAGTATGCCGCCAGTGGCAAGCGCTCCAGGCGCCGCCAGCCCTCCGCCGCCTGTGACCATGAATGCGGCAGCGCCAGGCCGCGAGCACGCGCGTACTCGGCCTCGGCCATCGCCAGCCAGCCTTCGGCGTTCGGTGTGATCCCCGCGGCATCGGCCGCCGCGGCACGGGCAACAGTAATGAGCTCTTCTGCGCGGGTGAGCCAACTGCCGACGGCACCGGCGTCCCGGCGGGCGCGGGCGAGCGCCGCTAGCTCAGCCTGCGCGCGCAGTCCCTCGGCGCATATCTGGACGCGGATCTGCGAAGCTTCGAGCTGGCGCGCCTGGGCCAGGCCGTCCTCGATGGCCGCATGGGCGTCGGTCCAGCGGTGCTCCCACAGGGCCAGATTCGCGACGCATACGTCGTAGCGGCCGAACATGCGGTCCTTACGCAATGTGACGGTCGCGGCTTCGAGGTGGGTCCGCGCGGCATCGAACTCACCGCGGCCGATCTCAACCTCGGCCCGGTTGGTGAGCAGCACGTAAGGGAAGCTCGAGGTGATGCCGCGAAGCGCGGCGGAGCTGAGCACGTCGGCGTCGTCCCAGTCACCGATCGCGAGCAGTGTCTCGATCTGGTTCGAGACGAGCAGGGCGCTGTAGATCCCATAGCGGCGGATTGCGTCAAGCCCCGCCTGTCCCACTCGCGCCGATTCCCGAAGCCGTCCCAGCTTCGTGAGCTGGTCAGTGAGATTGATGTACGCACGTTCCAGGCCGATGTGATCACCGATCTCCTCGGCAAGCCGCAGCGCCTGGCGAACATAGGCGATGCCCTCATCGTGGTGATCAAGGCAGGCAAGGTCCATGCCCACCACGGTGAGAGCCCGGACTTCTGCCTCGCCCGCACCGAGATCCCGGGCGAGCGCGAGCGCCTGCCTGGCTATCGGCAGCGATTCCGCGTAGCGCCAGGCCACCATCATCCCGCCCGCTAGGGACCCCAGCGCGTACGCACGCTCCGGGGAGGCGAGGTCGGCTGGGAGGAAATCGACAGCGCGCTCGAGAGCAGCGAGCGCGGCGTCGTTGCTTCCGATCTCGTACAGGTACTCGCCAAGGCTGACGTGCAGACGCGCCGCGCGGCGCCGGTCTTGTGCGCCGACGAGGTCGATGGCCTGCCGTGCGAGATCGATCGCACGCGAGGCGGCACCGACGTGGCTGGCCAGCCGCGCCGCCCAGCCACAAAGTTCGGCGAGGTCAAGCCCCGTGAGCCCGGCCGCGTCCGGCACCGCCGGCCAGAGCCCTAGAGCGCGGTCGAGGTGCGCAAATGCCTCCGCGAGGCCGAAGACGGCCTCGGACTGACGCGCGGCATCGACCGAGGCTGCAAGTGCTTCTGCCGTGCGGCCGGCCGCCGCCCAGTGGAGTGCCAGCTCCGCCGCTCCTGCCGCACCGCTGCTCGCGAGCTCCTCGGCGAGGCGCGTGTGCAGCTCTTCGCGCTCGCCCGGGAGGATGGTCGAGTAGACCGCCTCCGCCAGCAGCGCGTGACGGAAACGGAAGCTGCTGGTTCCCGGCTCGGCGACAAGGACACCGCCCTCCACGGCTGCGCGGAGTGACTCACGCAGGGTTGCGTCGGGCAGCTCCGCGGTCGCACGGAGCAGCGGATACGCGACTTCACGCCCGGCCGCGGCGGCCAGGCGAAGCACGCCGAGCACAGGCCGGTCGAGGCGGGCGACCCGCTGCAGCAGCAGGTCGCGCAGTTCATCAGGGAGCGCCTCGGCCCGCTCGCCCGACGCTGCGAGAAGTTCTTCGGCGAAGAAGGGATTGCCTTCTGAGCGGGAGACGATCGTCTCGATCAGCGCTAGGGGCAGCGGATCGCTGGCGCGGGCCGCGAGCAGTTCCAAGAGCTCTTCGCGCGCTAGCGGCCGGAGCTCGAGCACGAACGCGGATCCTGAGCGCCGGACGCCGTCGGCGAGCCGGCGGACTCGCGAGGCCGACGCGGGGTCGTCAGCGCGGTGCGTCGCGAGCAGCAGAACCGGCCGACCGCTGAGGTTGTGCGCGAGGAAGACGACCAGGTCGAGCGTCGAGGTATCGGCCCAGTGCAGGTCCTCGAGCACGAGCAGCACAGGTGCGCCAGCGGCGCGCGAGGCGAGGAGCGCGAGCGTCTCCTCGAACACCCGCAGCTGCGAGCCTGGCGTCTTTGGGTCTGCCCGCCAAGGATTCCCGAGCGGCCGCAACGCCTCGGCGAAAGGCTGGTACGGCAGCTCGGTGCCGACGAGATCGATCGACCGGCCAAGCAGGACCTCGAACCCGGCGACGCGGGCAAGTCTTGCGAACTCGGAGGCGAGCCGGGTCTTGCCGATACCCGCCTCGCCCGCGACCAGGACTGTCGCACCATTCCCCGCCCGCGCTGCCTCCAGCGCGCGCTCGAGCTCCCCGAGTTCCCGTGCGCGCCCGACCAACCCCGCAGCGGCCCCAGCCTCCATTCCGGTCAGTATCGCGCAGCCAACGCTCGGCAGGAAGCCAGCGCTAAGCAGCCGGGCTGCCGAAAATACGCACAACGAAGACGGGAGATAAGGCCTTCCGCCCGATGCGCTCCGGTTCCCCGTGCGGCCACGATCGACTCGATCTGACTAGCACGAGGAGGCTCAAGATGACATCGATGACGCACACCGGGCAAGAGCATGCCGGCCGGATGAAGGTTCACGCCGTGCGAGGCGGCGGCGGCCTGCGGCTGCACGTGCGCGAGTGGGGCAAGGCAGACGGGCCGCCGATCCTGTTCATCCATGGCTGGTCCCAGAATCACCTTGCCTGGGCGAGGCAGTACGATGGCCCGCTCGCCAGCGAGTTCCGGCTCGTCGCCTACGATCTCCGGGGCCACGGGATGTCCGAGGCGCCGACCGAGCCTGGGCATTACACCGACGGCAAGCTATGGGCTGAAGACGTGGCCGCGATCATCGAGGAACTGCACCTCGACCGGCCCGTGCTCGTCGGCTGGTCGTACGGCGGGTTCGTGATCTGCGACTACGTGCGCGCCTTCGGCCAGGAGCGGATCGCCGCGATCAACTTCGTCGAGGGCGCGGTCAAGCTGGGCGAGGCGGCCTTCGGCACGCTCATCGGCCCCGGTTTTCTCGACAATTTCGTCGGAGCGACCGCCGACGACCTGCCGACCAACATCGCGGCAATCCGCTCGTTCGTGAAGGCGTGCATCGTGAAGCCGGTGCCGGACGACGACCTGCAGACGGCGATGTGCTGGAACATCACGGTTCCGGCGGCCATCCGCGCCAGTCTTGCGGCTCGCGAGATAGACGGCGACCACGTGCTGGCCGCTCTTGAGGTCCCGCTGCTCGTGACGCAGGGCCGGGCGGACACGGTGGTGCTGCCGGCGATGGCCGAGCACGTCCTCGACACCTGTCCGACCGCCGAGGCCTCCTGGTACGAGGGGACGGGCCATGTGCCGCACCTGGAAGACCCTGAACGCTTCAACCGTGAGCTAGCCGAGCTGACCCGACGCGCCTGGTGACCAGCTCTCCGGTCGGCGCCAGCCGCGGAGGTAGCGGTATATTCGGCCGACATCTGAATCAGGGACCGGGAGCAGGCTGATGGCGGGATCAGTAGCAGACGGCGCGGCAGAGTTCGAGGCGAAGCTGGCGTCGTTCGTCAAGGAGAACCGGCTGTACGGAGCGGCCGCAGGCGTCGTGCACGGTGACGAGCTTGCCTGGTCAGGGGGTGCGGGATTCGCTGACATGGCCGCCGGCGCCGGCCGGGCGGGACGTGCTCTACCGGGTCGCGTCCATCACGAAGACCTTCACTGGTACGGCGATCATGCAGCTCCGCGACGCGGGCAAGCTCGACCTCGACGATCCGGTTGTCAAGTGGGTGCCCGAACTCGCCGACAGCGCCACACCTGAGACCATCGGCGGCGTCACGATCAGGCGCCTGCTCTCGCACGAGTCCGGGCTAGTCAGCGAGCCGCCCGGCACCGACTTCATGGCCGAGCAGCCGAGCTACCAGGGGGTAGCGGCCCTCAACCTCGAGCGGGTGAGCGAGATCTTCACGGCCGTACCGCCGAACACCCAGCTCAAGTACTGCAACCTCGGGTACCAGCTGCTCGGCGAGATCGTCAGCAGGATCAGCGACACTCCGTATCCCCGGTATATGGCCGAGCAGATCCTGGCGCCGCTCGGGATGACGTCGACGGGATTCGAGCCGCTCGCACCGGAGCTGGCCAGCCGGTGCGCGGTCGGTTACGCGGGCAGGGCGTTCTCCGACGAGCTGGCGCTCGCGCCGTCGATGCCGCCGATCTGGGCCGAGGGCGGACTCTGGTCCACCGTGTCGGACTTGGCCAGGTGGCTGTCGTTTCAGCTCGCCGCGCACCCCGGCGTGCAGCCCGGCGTCACTGCGGACACCGCGCAGGCCGGGTCACAAGTTCTCGCGGCGGCCACCAGACGGGAGATGCACAAGCCGCGGTACCTCAGCGACGAGGAGTGGTCGAGCGCCTGGGGCGTCTCCTGGTACTCGGCCCGCAAGGACGACGTCACCTGGGTTCAGCACTCGGGCGGGCTGCCAGGCTTCGCGTCGAACGTGTGCTTCGACCGCGGCTCGCGAGTCGGCGCGATCGTGCTCGTGAACGGCGAGGCGGATGCTGCGGAAATGGCGATGAACCTGGGCGCAAAGGCCCGCGAGATCGCCGCCGCCGCGGTCCCGCGGCTGTCCGCGCCCGCGCCGACGCCGGCTGATCTGCGTCCGTTGCTCGGCGTGTACGCACCCGTGGACATGAGCTTCCTGCTCAAGGTCGAGTGGCGGGACGGGAAGCTGGCGATCGTCGAGGGTTCGGGCGCAGGGCCCGGCGAGACGGTGCCGCTCGAGCGCGGGAGCGAGCCCGCCAGTTTCGTGGCCGCTCCGGGGTTCCGGCAGTCGGGCGAGCCGGTCGTCTTCCAGCGCCGAGCCGACGGCGCCGTGACGTCGATGCTGCTCGGCGGTGGCTCCCTCGTGCGGCTCGACCCGGTGACGTGACGGCGCGACCCGGTACATTGCTGAGCGGCCTGGCCGGCAACCGGCGTAATGGTCACGTAATTTAACGGGACATCCGACGCGCTGTCCCGGCCAGGCCAGACGAACGGCACCGTCCTCTTTCTCGGCGCGGCGCGCGCGGCCTACCCTTTAGAGGTTTGTCTTTGCTTTTGCTTAACGCCGTGGAGTCAGTCGAATGCTTGTGCGGCTTCTAGGGCCGGTCGATGTCGTCGTCAACGGCGAACTCCGTCCGGTGCACGGGCTGCGGCGCAAGGCCGTGCTGGCGGCGCTGGCGTTGCGGTATGGCGAAGTCGTCAGCGTCGACTGGCTTGTCGAGGTCGTCTGGGGCGCCTCCGCGCCGTCCACGTCGCGCAACACGCTGCAGAGTCACGTGTCATATCTGCGCGGCGTCCTTGGCAACAAGAACGCGATCTTCGCCCAGCCTCCCGGCTACCTCCTGGATCTCAATTACGGCACCGATGTGCGGCACGCCGAGCGGCTACTGCGGCAAGCGCGGCAATCAACCGATCCGCCCCAGAACGTTCGAGACCTGACCACAGCGCTGAGCCTCTGGCGCGGTCAGGCGCTCGGGGACGTGACGGGCCAGCCCTGGCTAGACGAACAGGCCGAGCGCCTGGACGTGCTCCGCGTCGAGCTCACACGCGCCTTGTACGAGGCCAGGATGTCGGCCGGGGAGCACCGGGCACTGGTTCCTGAACTGGAGCAACTGGCTGCTGAACATCCGTTAGACGAGCAGATCCAGGCACAGCTCATGCTGGCGCTCTACCGCAGCGGCCGGCAGGCTGACGCGCTGGCGGTGTACCAGCGGATCCGTCATGATCTCACCGAGAACCTCGGCGTAGATCCCAGCCAGGCCCTGCGCGACCTGGAGGTCGCCATCCTCAGGCAGGATCCCGCCATCGACCGGCTCGCGCACTCGGGCGGGTTCTCCCGAAGATGGGCGCGACCGCCGGTGCCAGCCCAACTGCCGTCCGCTCCCGCATTTGCCGGGCGTCACGCCGAGCTTGCGAGCCTTAATGCACTCATGCCTGGGACAGCAGGCGGCTCAGAAACGACGGCGGACTCGGCCGCCATTGCGGTGCTTTCTGGAACGCCGGGCGTGGGCAAGACGGCGCTGGCCGTTTACTGGGCGCATCGGGCGTCGCCGCAGTTCCCGGACGGTCAGCTCTTCTCCAATCTGCAGGGCTTTGACGCTGGCGGAGCGGCGCAGGAGCCGGGCGACGTCCTGCGGCGGTTTCTTGAAGCATTCGGAGTGCCAGAATCGCGGATTCCCGCAGACCTGGCCGGGCGGGCCGGCCTCTACCGCAGCTTGCTCGCGCGCAAGCGGGTGCTGGTCGTCCTCGACAACGCCCGCGACGCCAAGCAGATCCGGCCCTTGCTCCCTGGCTCGCCCGGCAGCATGGCGCTCGTCACGAGCCGCAACCGCCTCGCGGGACTGGTCGCCACCGAGGGCGCGACGTCACTGACACTCGATCTGCTCACAGCGTCCGACGCTCGCGACCTGCTGACCCGGCGGCTGGGATCGGCCAGAGTCGCCCGCGAGCCAGACGCCGTCGACGACATCATCGATGGTTGCGCCCGGCTGCCCTTGGCCCTGACTGTTGCTGCCGCCCGCGCCGCCACTGCACCGCACTTCCCGCTTGCGGCCGTCGCCAGCGAACTGCGCGGCGCCTCAGGCGCCCTGGACCCGTTTCACGCAGGAGACACGGCCACTGATGTCAGGTCGGTCTTCTCCTGGTCCTACCGGGCCCTGACGACCGAGGCAGCGCGGCTCTTCCGGCTACTAGGCCTGCATCCAGGGCCGGACTTCTCGCTCCACGCGGCAGCCAGCCTCGCGGCGATCGGGCTCGGCAACGGACGGGCCATGCTGGCCGAACTCACCAGGGCGAACCTGGTTACGGAGCACGCTCCAGGCCGCTATGCGTTCCACGATCTGCTACGCGCCTACGCGAGCGAGCGGGCTCAGGCAGAGGACAGCCAGCAGGTACGCGAGGCGGCCCTGCATCGACTGCTGGATCACTATCTGCGCTCCGCGCACAGCGCCGCAATGCTGATCGAGCCGCTCCTGGATCCGCTCGCGCTCGTCCCGTCCGGGTCAGGGGCTGTTCTTGCCGAACCGGCGACAGCCGAGGCCGCCATGTCATGGTTCATGGCCGAACACGCCGGGATCATCGCCGCCGTGCGGCTGGCATCCGAGGTCGGCCTCAGCACCCACGCCTGGCAGCTGGCGTGGATCGTCAGCACGTACCTTCTCCGCCGCGGGTCCTGGCCCGACAACACGCTCGTTCAGCAAGCTGCCCTGGCTGCGGTCCGCCGTAGCGGCGACGTGTCCGGTGAGGCGCACGCCATTCACGGGCTCGCGCTCGGCTACGCACGGTCGGGCCGGTTCCGCGACGCCGTTCCCGAGTTCAACAACGCGCTCAGGCTGTTCGCGTCGATCGGTGACCGCGTGAGCCAGGCGCGTGTTCATAGCAGCCTCACCTGGATCGCCGAGCACGAGGATCGCCTCAATGACGCACTCGAGCATGCCGGGCAGGCGCTGGAGTTCTTCCGTGCTGCCGGGCACCCGGGCCAGGCCATGTTCCTGAACGACGTCGGCTTCTGCCACGCCAGGCTCGGGAACTTCTCCGAAGCGCTCGCCTACTGCGAGCAGGGCCTGGCCGCGGTAAGGGAAGTCGGCGAGCGCAATTGGGAGGCCGCAACCCTGGACAGCCTCGGTTACATTCACGACGGCCTCGGCAATAACCAGCAGGCGATCGACAGCTACGAGCAGTCGATCGGCATCTACCACGACCTCTCAGATCGCTTCAACGAGGCCGACACGCGGGTCAGCCTCGGAGATAGCTATCTTCGCGCCGGCGACCCGGAACTCGCGCGTCAAGCCTGGTCAGACGCGCTGCTGATCTTCGACGAGATCGACCACCCGGACGGCGACAACGTCCGCGCGAAGCTCATAGGCGATGAAGCCCCGGGTGGTGCCGCCCGCCGACGACGCCACCCCGGTCGACTAGCTCGCCAGCGCCATCACGGCACTTTCCGGCTGCCTTTCCTATCATCCGTTGACGGCCGTGCCCGGCGGGTGAGCGATTCGGGCTGCCGGGCTCTGCGCTTTCCCACGCCGATGTATTCGCAGGTCAGGTCCACGACGACGAGACGCGCCTAGGCCAAGTAGCCAGCCGCCGGAGTCTGCTAGCCGAGACATTTGCCGCCTGCCTTTCCGATCCCGATGGAGACGCTGGTGCCTGGAGGATCGACGGTGCCGGCCGCTGGGCTCTGGGTCTTGACGACGCCGAGAAACTGGCAGGTGATGTCGACGACCGTGCTGACGCGGCCGAGAACATAGCCTGCGGCTTGCAGCGCCTGCGCCGCCTGGGCCTGGGTGTCATCGATCACGCTGGGGATCCGCGGCGCGGGCGAGGCAACGACCATGACGTCGTCCTCGCCGGCCGCCACGAGGCTCCCGCCTGCCAGTGTTCTGATCAGCACAGGGCTGGGATGGTTATTGAAGTCAGTCGTGCCGGTGCCGAGCTCGCCATAGCTGTTGTCACCCCACGTCAGGACTGACCCGTTGGACAGCACAGCGACGGCGTCGTATTCGCCCGCACTGATCTGGCTGACACCGCTCAGGCCGGTCTGCACAGGGGAGAAGTGCGGGCTGATCGTGCCGTCGCCGGCGTTGCCATCGTCGCCCCAGGCCCAGACCGTGCCCGCGAAAGCGGTGAGCGCGAATGCCTCGGAATTGCTCGCGGAGATCTGCGACACGCCGGTCAGGCCCGGCACCTGCACGGGGGTGGTGGACATCCCGGTGCCAGAGCCGTTGCCGAGCAGGCCATGCCGGTTGTTCCCCCAGGCCATGACCGATCCGTCGGGGCGAATTGCGTAGGCGTCTTCCTCCCCGGCGGCGATCTTGCTGATTCCCGTCAGCCCCGGTACCTGCGAGGGGTAGAGCCGGTTCAGGGTGGTGTCGTCGCCCAGTTGGCCTTGTTCGTTGTAACCCCACGCCCAGACGGTGCCATCGGACTTCAAGGCGTAGTCGGACGCGTCGCCGGCCGCGATCTGGACCACGCCGCTGAGCCCGGGGACACGCTGTGGCGTGAGAATCTGCCCGTCGTGCGTGCCGTTACCCGCCTGTCCGGACAAGTTGTTGCCCCAGACCCAGACCGCACCGCTGGAATCCAGCGCCATCTCGTCGCCGCCGTTACCGGCGATCTGGGTGATGCCGGTCAGGCCGGAAAGGACGATCGGGATGAGACTGATGTTCCTCACTCCGTCGCCGGTCTGGCCGTACGAGCCATCTCCCCAGGTCGCAACCGTTCCGTTGGACAGCAGGGCCATGCCGTCGTCGTCGAACGCGACGAGTTGCCTGACGCTCGCCGGCAACGAGACCGGCGCCGGCGAGGCCGCGATCATGGCAGGCTTGCCGAAGGAGACCGCGAGCTGGTCTGGGCCGTTCACCCCGTTGCCGAGCTCGCCCAGGGCCTCATCCCCCCAGTCGAACAGGCTGGCTGGCGCGAGTGCCTGAAACGCAGCATTATGCGCCGGCTGAATTGGCGCGGCGGCCGCCGGGGCAGCGGCCCCGGCCAGAGCCACGACCGCCGCGCCGGTCAAAGCGGCCACCGAGCGCCGGCTCCTCCGCGTGATCCCCGCGGCCAGGAAGCTTCGTCTTACCGGCATCGTGAGCCCGCCCCTCGATCAGAGTCCCGCATGACATCGCAAGACGTGCCGCGCGACTGAACGCGACCCACTCGGATTGTCACAATGAGCGCTGAAACGGCGCTGAAACGGCGCTGAGGCAGGCGGGTCTTGACCACGCCGCCTTGGGCAGGAAGGAATTCAATGATCACGGACGCCTGTCCGCGATCCTGCGGAAAGGCGTCCGTGATCATGAACACAGGCGGACCGGACCCCGCCTGGCGTGTGGCCATTCGCCGCGATGGGGATGTTGCGTATGTCGCTAAAGCTTTGGAGGTGTGGCCCATGACCGGCGAGACGATCCTCGACCTGCTGAAGCCTCTCGTGGGCAAGTCAGGGTCGCTCTCCCTGATCGTCAGCCGGATCGGGCAGATCGGATTCTCTGCGACTGAGAACAAGAAGCTGACCGCCGTGGAACTCCGCGACGACGGCCTTGTCAGGCTCGAGCGCGACACCGGGTGGACGGTCCTCGACCCAGCGCAGGTCGTCGCCGTGGCGTGGACCGGCGAGACCGAAAGCTCGCCGGGCCTCTTCCTGTGAGGACGCGCGGCTAGTCGTTGACGTGGAGCAGGTCCTGCTCGGTCAGAAGCTTAAGCCGAGCGAGCTACGAGGACGCGGGCGTCAGCGGCAACACCTGCGTGATCAGGCTGGACCGCTCGACGACAAGCACGTGCCGGCTGGGCAGCGGCTTCCAGCCGTCCCGGGCCCAGCCGGTGCTGGCCACGACGACGGCGTCGCTTGTGGCCAGGTAGGACAGATCGAAGTAGCAGGCGATCTCGTCTGGCCGGTTCTCGTAGCCGCGCTCGCGCAGTTTCGCTGCGGGCACCTTGTCCCGGTCGTGCCAGCTGACGCCGTACAGGTTTCGCGGGGTGAGCAGGATCGCGTTCAGGCTGTTGGGCGCGAACTGCCGCTCGATCTGAGCCGCCGCATCGGCGATGGCGGTGACCATGTCGCCGCCGTTGGCCTGCAGCCTGGACATGATCAGCAGCAGGTAGCGCTCGCTCTCGGTGGTGCCGGCGACCTGCGCCTCCCAGTCCGCCGGCAGGATCTCGCCGAGGCGTTCCTGCGGGTGCACGGCGCCATTGTGCGCGAAGGCATAGTTCCCGTACCGGAACGGATGGGTGTTCAGGTCATTGACTGCGAGGCCGGGCGTCGCCCACCTCAGGTGCACGAGGCCCAGGTCGCCCAGCGGCTGACGGGCCAGCTTCTCGAACTCGGGCTCATCCGCCCGCAGTGGCGACTTGCGGATGACGGGCTCGGAGTTGGTCCCCTCGTACCAGGCCATGCCCCAGCCGTCCGTGTGCAGCTCAGACAGGGCAATGAGGGCGCCCAGGCCCTCCTCGCCAATCAGATCGCCAACCGCGGCCTCATCGCGCGCGCAATAACCAAGCAGTCGACACACCGGATCCCCGCATCCTTACAGGAACTCGCTTACAGGAACTAGCTGACAGGAACTTCTCAACACGAACTTCTTAGAGGAACTTCCCCATGCCGCCGGCCACGTCGATCGACGCCCCGGCGATGTAGCTGGCACGGTCGCTGGCCAGGAACGTTACCAATCCGGCGACCTCGTCGGGCTGGCCGAACCTGCCCAAAGGTACCTCTGCCGCCGCCAGCTTGCCGAAGAATTCCTCGGCGGGCATTTCAGGCGCTCGCCGCCGGTGGATGTTCTGCCATTGCGGCGTCTCGACTAGGCCGATGTTCACGCTGTTGACGAGGATCCCTTCCTGGCCAAGTTCCATCGACAGCGCCTTGGACAGGCTCAGGCAGGACGCGCGGTTCACCGACGACGCGAGGAACGCGGGGTCGGGATAGCGGGCGTACACCGCGTTGATGTTGATCACCCG
Source organism: uncultured Actinomycetota bacterium (assembly GCA_963696215.1). Taxonomy (GTDB): domain Bacteria; phylum Actinomycetota; class Actinomycetes; order Streptosporangiales; family Streptosporangiaceae; genus Chersky-822. The sequence goes on along the minus strand of CAVOJF010000001.1, from coordinate 4,261 downwards.
CGGCGCCTCGCTGCGGCGCAGGTGCGGCAGGGCCGCCCTGGTGCAGCGGATCTGGGAGAACAGCTTCACATCGATGTCAGCGTGCCAGTCATCATCGGTCAGCGTGCCGAACTTGCCAGGCCGTGCGCCGCCCGCGTTGTTGACCAGGATGTCGAGCCCGCCCATCGCCGTCACGGCAGCCTCGACGAACGAGGTGATCTGGTCGGGCACCGTGACATCGCACGGCATGGCGACCAGCGAGACAGACGCCTCAGCGGCCTGCTTCCGCAACTCCTCGGCAGTCGCGTCGAGCTCGGCGGCGTTCCTGGAGCAGATCGTCACGGCCGCGCCCTCGGCCAGAAGTTCGCCCGCGATGGCCTTGCCGAGCCCCTTGGATCCGCCGGTGACGATGGCACGCCGCCCGGCCAGCCCGAGGTCCACCTACGTCACGTCCGTCACTTCGGCGCCCGCGGCGGCCGCGGCGGCCGCGGCGGCGGACTGCTCCTCGGCGAGCTTCAGCAGGCTTTGCCGCGGCGGGCAGAATACGTCGACCTCTTCGCAGTATGTGTCCACGGTCCACGCGCCGTGCGGCACCCAGGCCGGGATCACGGCCACGTCGCCCTTGCGCATCGTGCGCACGTCGCCGTCCAGATCGAACACCATCTCGCCGTCGAGAATGATGACGATCTGCTCCTCCTCGTGCACGTGCTTGGGCGCGACGGCGCCAGGCTTGAAGCTCACGAAGTTCGTCATCGCCCGCTGGCCAAGCACCGGCCGGAACCCGAGGCCGGGCACGAACTCCACGGGCGAGATCGAGTTCACGCTCACGTACCGGCCAGCCCCGGCGGGCTCGCCAAGCGCCTCAGAACTGAAATGAGCTCTCGGCTTCGCTCATGTGCCCTCCACTGCGGTCTTGAGCACCTCGCCGATGCGGCGGACGCCCTCGTCAATGAGCTCGTCGTCGACCCGGCTGTACGAGAGCCTGATCTGCGCGTGCCCCTCGTCGCCAGCGTAGAACGGTCGTCCGGGCACGTACGCGACTTTCCTCTCACGAGCCGCCGCCGATAGCGCCACCGTGTCGACCCCGTCAGGCGCGGTGATCCAGTAGTAGAAGCCGCCGGTGGGCGTCGTCCACGTGGTCCCATCGGGCATATGCCTGGCGAGCGCCTCGCCGGTCAGTCCGGCCCGGCGCTGATACAGCGCGCGGGACTCGACGATCTGCCGATCCATGTGCCCGGCGCGGCCGTACTCCTCGAGCATCCGCTGGCCAAGCGCTCCCGAGCACTGGTCGGAGTTCTGCTTGGCGACCACGAGCCTGGCCACGATCTCGGCCGGGCCGGCCGCCCAGCCGAGCCGGAATCCTGGGCAGAAGATCTTCGAGAAGGTGCCGGCCTGCACGACCACGTCAGGGGCCAGCGTCCACAGCGTCGGCGGCGGCACGTGATCGAAGCTGAGGTCGCGGTAGGCAACGTCTTCGAGGATCATGAACCCGTACTGCCTGGCGAGCGCGACGAGCGCCTGCCGCCGCTCGAGCGACATCGACAGCCCGCTGGGGTTCTGGAAGTCCGGGATGGTGTACAAGATCTTCGGGCGCTCACCGCCCGCGAGCCGTGATGCGAGCACATCGACCCGGAGTCCGTCGGCGTCGATCGGGACGCCCTGCACGTCGGCCTCGTAACCGCGGAACGCCATGATCGCGCCGAGGTAAGTCGGCGCCTCGACGATCACGAGGTCGCCGGGATCCAGATAGGTCTTGGCGACGAGCTCCATGCAGTCGATGCCGCCGCTGGTGATCATCAGCTCGCCGTCGCCTGGCGTCCTGCCCTGCGCCGTCGTCAGCCGTCCTGCGACGTAGTCCCGGACGCTCGCGATGCCCTCGGTGGCCGAGTACTGCAGCGAGACGGCCGGGTCGGAGCTGATCAGGCGCTGCGCGATCTCGGCGAGCACGCCGGTCGCGAACGTCTCGGGAGCAGGGAACCCACCAGAGAACGTGATCACGTCGGTGGCGCCGGCGAGCGCCAGGATGGCGGTGATCTCCCCGCCGCCGAGGGTCTGCGTGCGTCTGGCGATGTCGGCATCCCAGTCGTGCCGCTGCATGGCTGTAGTCATCTAACTCGCACCTCTTGACAGTGCTTTCAGAACTCTTGACAGGTGATCTTACGAATGTAAGAATCCCCCACACTTGGACTTACATAAGAAAACGCCGTGAATCCAGCATAGCTCATATCACTAGGTACCAGGACGGGTCACCTGGCAAATGGATTCAGTCTCAGCGCCCCGAATGAAGTCAGGGGCCCGCACCAGTTCCGGGTCCGCCACCAACTCGGCGCCTCTAGCCGGGCTCGCCGATGTCTCGCCGCCCGCGACGCCAAAGGTCGAGGTTGACGACTCCGATCTCGCGTTGCTGCGGGTGCTCGCGCGCGACGCGCGCCAATCACAGCGAGCGCTCGCGCGGGCGATCGAGATGTCCGCCCCGGCCGTCGCCGACCGGCTGGCGCGGCTGGAACGCAGCGGGGTCATCCGCGGCTACCGCGTCGACATCGACTGGGCTGCGCTCGGCTACCCGGTCGTGGTGTACGTCGCGGTCACCGCCGGGGCTGGCATTGACCTGCAGCGATGATCATGCAGCAATGAGGGCCCTTCGCTGAGGTCGAAGATGTCCGCTGGTGACCGGTGACGTCGACATGATTGTGCGGTTCCGTGTCCGGGATCATACTCACCTGCGCCAACTCTTGCTCACAGAACAAGGTGTGGCACGATCGACGGCATCCAGCGGACCGAGACCTCCCTGTCGATCGCCGATGTAAGCCGGCCAAGATTGCCACCGCCTACTTGCTGGAGCATGATGGCCACCGCTCCCCCGCATCACCCGTCCCGTAGCACCCGCAACCCAGGAGAGTAGTAGCAATGACCGGACACATCCCGGCCATCTCGACAGCGTCGGTATCGGCCGGGCTGGGTTCGTCGCCGAATATGGCCTGCACACCGAGGAGCAGGCCGCCGCGACGAACACGTCGCCGGCCAGATCCGCGCGCGAGGGCCTGCAGACGGTGCGGGTGATCGTCGTCGACCAGCACGGCATGCCGCGCGGCAAGGCGCTGGCCCCCGACGTCAGCGTCGCCGCATGCACCAACGGCCGATCGACTTCTCCGGCGCGATCTACAGCCTCGACACCGGAAACCAGGTCTTCCTACCAGCGTTCGCGGCCGGCGGCGGCTTCGGCATGCGAGTTCACCGGTTTCCCCGACATCGTGATGGTGCCCGACGCCGACCCTTCCGCATCCTGCCATGGGCACCGGACAGCCGGGCTGGGTGCATCTGCGACGCCTATTTCCCCAGCGGTGCGCCCTTGCCGCTCGACGGCCGCGGCAGCTGCTGCGCAAGATGCTGGACCGGCTGCAGCAACGCGGGCTTCGACTACCTGGCGGGCTTCGGAGGTGGAGTTCTACCTCGTCAACTCGACGCGACCACCTCGGTCATCGGATGGACGCAGTGGCTTCACGCCGCCGCCACCGGCGGTCGACGTCTGCGAACACGGCTACCAATACCTGTCGGAGGTGCGACTCGACACCGTCTGGACAGCCTCAACGTGATGCGCGACGGCCTCGAGGCGGTCGGCCTGCCCCCCCGCTCGATGGAGGACGAATGGGGCCCCGGTCAGATGGAGTTCAGCTTCAGCCCGATCGGCGGGATTGGCCCCGCCGACGCCATCGTGCTCTTCCGGTACGGCCGTCAAGCAGATCTCCCAACGGCGCGGTCTGCTGGCGAGCTTCATGTGTCGGCCGGGGCTACCCACGTTCTTCTCCTCCGGCTGGCACCTGCACGATTGCCTGATGTACGAGAACGGTACCAACCGTTCGCCACCTGCACCGACTGGCTGTCGCAGACCGGACGGCGCTACCTGGCCGGAGTCCTCGACCACTCCATGCCGATGACCGTCTTCGCGACTCCGACCATCAACGGCTACCGGCGGTACCGGCCCTACTCCTTCGCCCCTGATCGGGTGGCCTGGGCAGTGGAGAACCGCGGCGCGCTGGTACGTGTCCAGGGCGGGCCCGGCGACAGCGACACCCACCTCGAGAACCGGATGGCGAACCCGCCGCCAACCCGTACCTGTACATGGCGGCGAACATCGCGGCCGGGCTGGACGGCATGCGCGGGCACTCGAGCCGCCGCCGCCGGTCGACGCCGACCCCTACGCCTCGCAGCACCCGATGTTCCCCGATCTCCCTCGCCGACGCCATCGGCGCGCTGGAGAAGGACACGTTCTACCGCGAGGCGT